>NZ_AP018756.1:0-5919168 GCF_003925915.1 Phytobacter sp. MRY16-398
AAGGATCCGCCTGGATCTTCATTAGATCGATTAAGCAGGAAATTGGCATTACTCATTAAATTTTCCAATATGCGGCCTAAATCGTCCCGCACTGCACCTGGGATCGATTACACTTACCCGATTCCGAATCCCCCTGTGGATAAATCGTGAAGAATCTGTGATAAACAGAAGATCTCTGACGCAGTTTAGGCTATGATCCGCGGTCCCGATCGCGATCCGTGGATCGTGAACAGGGCAAAGTACACTTTCCTCAACGGTGCAATGATGCAGCCAGAAGGAAGCGTGTAAAACCGCAGATAGCGGTTCGCACGTCACCCTCGTTGGGTCTGATCGACGTGTGTCAACAATCATTAATGTTTCTGCCTTTTATTTATCGATTTTTGTTCGAGTGGAGTCCGCCGTGTCACTTTCGCTTTGGCAGCAGTGTCTTGCCCGATTGCAGGATGAGTTACCAGCCACAGAATTCAGCATGTGGATCCGCCCGTTGCAGGCGGAACTGAGCGATAACACGCTGGCTTTGTATGCGCCAAACCGTTTTGTGCTCGATTGGGTAAGAGACAAGTATCTCAATAATATCAATGGGCTGCTGAACGATTTCTGCGGTGCGGACGCCCCGCAACTGCGCTTTGAGGTCGGTACGAAGCCCGTCACGCAGGTCCACAGAGAACCTGCTCATATCGCCGCGCCAGTACAGACGACTCACGTTCAGCCGCAGCGCGCTGCGCCGGCAGTGCGCCCTGGCTGGGACAACGTTCCCGCACCTGCGGAACCGACCTACCGCTCCAACGTTAACCTTAAACACACCTTTGATAACTTCGTCGAAGGTAAGTCGAACCAGTTGGCGCGCGCGGCGGCGCGCCAGGTGGCGGATAACCCAGGCGGTGCCTACAATCCACTATTCCTTTATGGTGGAACGGGTTTGGGTAAAACTCACCTGTTGCACGCGGTGGGTAATGGCATCATGGCGCGTAAACCCAACGCCAAAGTGGTGTATATGCACTCCGAGCGTTTTGTCCAGGACATGGTAAAAGCCCTGCAAAACAATGCGATCGAAGAGTTTAAACGCTACTACCGATCCGTTGACGCATTGCTTATCGATGACATCCAGTTCTTTGCCAATAAAGAACGATCGCAGGAAGAGTTTTTCCACACGTTTAACGCGCTGCTGGAAGGGAATCAACAGATCATCCTGACGTCGGATCGTTATCCTAAAGAGATCAATGGCGTTGAAGATCGTCTTAAATCCCGCTTCGGTTGGGGGCTTACGGTCGCGATCGAGCCGCCTGAACTGGAAACCCGCGTTGCGATCTTGATGAAAAAGGCCGACGAGAATGACATTCGTCTACCGGGTGAAGTGGCCTTCTTTATTGCCAAGCGTTTACGCTCTAACGTGCGTGAACTGGAAGGGGCACTGAACCGCGTTATTGCCAATGCCAACTTTACGGGCCGGGCGATTACTATCGATTTCGTGCGTGAAGCGCTGCGTGATTTGCTGGCGCTGCAGGAAAAACTGGTCACCATCGACAATATTCAGAAGACGGTGGCAGAGTATTACAAGATTAAGGTCGCGGACCTGCTGTCGAAGCGTCGCTCTCGTTCAGTCGCGCGTCCGCGCCAGATGGCGATGGCGCTGGCGAAAGAGCTCACCAACCACAGTCTGCCGGAAATTGGCGATGCGTTTGGTGGCCGTGACCATACTACCGTGCTACACGCCTGCCGCAAGATTGAGCAGTTGCGTGAAGAGAGCCACGATATCAAAGAAGATTTTTCCAATTTAATCAGAACATTATCGTCGTGACGCTATGAAATTTACCGTTGAACGTGAACACCTTTTAAAGCCGCTGCAACAAGTTAGCGGCCCGCTGGGCGGTCGCCCGACGTTGCCCATTCTCGGTAATCTGCTGCTTCAGGTTGCAGACGGTACGCTTTCGCTGACCGGTACCGATCTTGAAATGGAAATGGTGGCCCGTGTTGCGCTCGTCCAGCCGCATGAGCCCGGCGCCACTACCGTCCCGGCGCGGAAATTCTTTGATATCTGCCGTGGTTTGCCGGAAGGCGCGGAAATCGCCGTCCAGCTCGAAGGCGAGCGTATGCTGGTGCGTTCTGGTCGCAGCCGCTTCTCCCTTTCCACGCTGCCTGCCGCCGATTTCCCGAATCTGGATGACTGGCAAAGCGAGGTGGAGTTCACTCTGCCGCAGGCCACGATGAAACGTCTGATTGAAGCCACCCAGTTCTCGATGGCGCATCAGGATGTGCGTTACTACTTAAACGGCATGCTGTTTGAGACCGAAGGTGAAGAGCTGCGTACCGTGGCAACGGACGGCCACCGCCTGGCGGTCTGCTCTATGCCTGTCGGTGTGAGTTTGCCAAACCATTCGGTGATCGTGCCGCGTAAAGGGGTGATTGAGTTGATGCGTATGCTCGACGGCGGGGACAACCCGCTGACCGTGCAGATCGGCAGCAACAACATCCGTGCGCATGTTGGTGATTTTATCTTCACATCGAAGCTGGTTGACGGTCGTTTCCCGGATTATCGCCGCGTATTACCGAAAAACCCGGACAAACATCTGGATGCGGGATGCGACATTCTTAAGCAGGCTTTTGCCCGTGCCGCCATTCTCTCGAACGAGAAATTCCGCGGCGTGCGTCTGTATGTCAGCGAAAACCAGTTGAAAATCACCGCTAACAACCCGGAACAGGAAGAAGCGGAAGAGATACTGGATGTGACCTACTCCGGTAGCGAAATGGAGATTGGTTTTAACGTTAGTTATGTGCTGGACGTACTTAATGCGCTGAAGTGCGAAAATGTGCGTATTATGCTGACGGATTCCGTTTCGAGCGTGCAGATTGAGGATGCGGCTTCGCAATCCGCAGCTTACGTCGTCATGCCCATGAGGCTGTAGAAAATATCGGGCTATCTTGCTTGTTATTCTGGCTCCGGGCAGTGCTCGCAATCTTCACGTACCTTAGTACGCTCCGGTTGCTGCGCGCTGGCCGTAACCAGACTAACTGCGCCGATAACGCCCTGGTTATGAGCTGATATGTCGCTATCCCGACTCCTAATCAAAGACTTCCGCAATATTGAAAATGCGGATCTCGCCTTATCTCCCGGCTTTAACTTCCTGGTTGGCGCGAACGGCAGCGGCAAAACCAGCGTGCTGGAAGCTATCTATACGCTTGGTCATGGCCGGGCGTTTCGCAGTTTGCAAATTGGCCGCGTCATTCGCCATGAGCAGGAGTCATTTATTCTGCACGGGCGTTTGCAGGAGGCGGAGCGGGAAATCGCCATTGGTCTGACGAAAGACAAACAAGGCGACAGCACCGTGCGTATCGACGGAACGGATGGCCACAAGGTGGCGGAACTGGCGCTGCTGATGCCAATGCAGTTGATTACGCCTGAGGGGTTTACATTACTCAACGGCGGCCCCAAATACAGAAGAGCGTTCCTTGATTGGGGATGCTTCCACAACGAAGCCGGTTTCTTTACCGCCTGGAGCAACCTTAAGCGGCTGCTCAAACAGCGTAATGCCGCGCTACGGCAGGTAAGCCACTACGGCCAGTTGCGCCCGTGGGATAAAGAACTGATTCCGCTGGCGGAACAAATCAGCCTGTGGCGTGCCGAATACAGTGCCGGTATCGCCGAAGATATGGCCGACACCTGCAAACAATTTTTACCGGAGTTCTCTCTGACCTTTTCTTTCCAGCGCGGCTGGGAGAAAGAGACGGATTATGCCGAGGTGCTGGAGAAGAACTTCGAACGCGATCGCCTGCTGACTTACACCGCACACGGCCCGCACAAAGCGGATTTCCGTATACGTGCCGACGGCGCGCCGGTGGAAGATACGCTTTCCCGTGGGCAGCTAAAACTCCTGATGTGTGCGCTACGTCTGGCGCAGGGGGAGTTTTTAACCCGCGAGAGCGGTCGCCGCTGTTTGTACCTGATAGATGATTTTGCCTCGGAGCTGGATGATGCGCGTCGCGGACTGCTTGCCAGCCGCTTAAAAGCCACGCAATCACAAGTTTTCGTCAGCGCCATCAGCGCTGAACACGTACTGGACATGTCGGACAAAAATTCGAAGATGTTCACCGTGGAAAAGGGTAAAATAACGGATTAACCCAAGACAAAATGAGCGAGAAACGTTGATGTCGAATTCTTATGACTCCTCCAGTATCAAAGTCCTGAAAGGGCTGGATGCGGTGCGTAAGCGCCCGGGTATGTATATCGGCGATACGGATGACGGCACCGGTCTGCACCACATGGTATTCGAGGTGGTAGATAACGCTATCGACGAAGCGCTCGCAGGTTACTGTAAAGACATCGTTGTCACGATCCACAGCGATAACTCCGTCTCCGTACAGGATGACGGTCGTGGGATCCCAACCGGTATTCACCCGGAAGAGGGTGTCTCAGCAGCCGAAGTCATCATGACCGTGCTGCACGCGGGCGGTAAGTTCGATGATAACTCCTATAAAGTGTCCGGTGGTCTGCACGGCGTAGGCGTTTCGGTTGTAAACGCCCTGTCGCAGAAACTGGAGCTGGTTATCCAGCGTGATAATAAAGTTCACCGTCAGATCTATGAACACGGTGTGCCGCAGGCGCCGCTGGCCGTGACCGGTGATACAGAAAAAACCGGTACCATGGTGCGTTTCTGGCCGAGCTATGAAACCTTCACCAACGTCACCGAATTTGAGTATGAAATTCTGGCGAAACGTCTGCGCGAGCTGTCCTTCCTGAACTCTGGCGTATCCATCCGCCTGAAAGACAAGCGCGACGGCAAAGAAGACCATTTCCACTATGAAGGCGGTATCAAGGCATTTGTTGAGTATCTGAACAAGAACAAAACGCCGATCCACCCGAATGTCTTCTATTTCTCCACCGAAAAAGACGGTATCGGCGTCGAAGTAGCGCTGCAGTGGAACGATGGTTTCCAGGAAAACATCTACTGCTTTACCAACAACATTCCGCAGCGCGATGGCGGTACCCACCTTGCAGGCTTCCGTGCGGCGATGACCCGTACCCTGAACGCCTACATGGATAAAGAAGGCTACAGCAAAAAAGCGAAAGTCAGCGCCACCGGTGACGATGCCCGTGAAGGCCTGATTGCGGTCGTTTCCGTGAAGGTGCCGGACCCGAAATTCTCCTCTCAGACCAAAGACAAACTGGTCTCCTCTGAGGTGAAATCGGCGGTTGAACAGCAGATGAACGAACTGCTGGCTGAATACCTGCTGGAAAATCCGTCCGATGCGAAAATCGTGGTCGGCAAAATTATTGATGCGGCGCGTGCCCGTGAAGCGGCGCGTAAAGCCCGTGAAATGACCCGTCGTAAAGGCGCACTCGACTTAGCGGGCCTGCCGGGCAAACTGGCGGACTGTCAGGAACGCGACCCGGCGCTGTCTGAACTGTACCTGGTGGAAGGGGACTCCGCGGGCGGCTCTGCGAAGCAGGGGCGTAACCGTAAGAACCAGGCGATTCTGCCGCTGAAAGGTAAAATCCTTAACGTTGAGAAGGCACGCTTCGACAAGATGCTCTCTTCTCAGGAAGTGGCGACGCTCATCACCGCGCTCGGCTGCGGTATCGGTCGCGACGAGTACAACCCGGACAAATTGCGTTATCACAGCATCATTATCATGACCGATGCGGACGTCGACGGCTCGCACATCCGTACGCTGCTGTTGACCTTCTTCTATCGTCAGATGCCGGAAATCATTGAGCGTGGCCATGTCTATATTGCCCAGCCACCGCTGTACAAAGTGAAAAAAGGCAAACAGGAACAGTACATTAAAGACGATGAGGCGATGGATCAGTATCAAATCGCTATCGCTCTGGACGGTGCAACTCTGCACACGACCGAAGGCGCACCCGCTCTGGCCGGTGAAGCGCTGGAAAAACTGGTCTCTGAATACAATGCCGCGCAGAAGATGATTGGCCGTATGGAACGTCGCTTCCCGCGCGCACTGCTGAAAGAGTTGGTGTATCAGCCGACGCTGGCCGAAGCCGATCTGGGCAACGAGCAGGCCGTCACCCGCTGGGTAAATGCGCTGGTCACCGAGCTGAACGAGAAAGAGCAGCACGGTAGCACCTGGAAGTTCGATATTCGCGAAAATGCGGAACTGAACCATTTCGAGCCGATTATTCGCGTGCGTACCCACGGTGTCGATACGGATTATCCGCTGGATAATGAATTTATCGCCGGGGGCGAATATCGCCGTCTCTGCACGCTCGGTGAAAAACTGCGTGGTCTGATCGAAGACGATGCGTTTATCGAACGCGGTGAGCGTAAGCAGCCGATCGCCAGCTTTGAGCAGGCGCTGGACTGGCTGGTTAAAGAGTCCCGTCGTGGTCTTGCTATCCAGCGTTATAAAGGTCTGGGCGAGATGAACCCGGATCAGCTGTGGGAAACCACCATGGATCCGGAAAGCCGCCGCATGCTGCGCGTGACCGTTAAAGATGCGATTGCCGCTGACCAGTTGTTCACCACCCTGATGGGTGATGCCGTTGAACCGCGCCGTGCCTTTATCGAAGAGAACGCCCTGAAAGCGGCGAATATTGATATCTAATTATCGTTATACAGCTATATCTGAGCCGCGCTATTAGCGCGGCTTTTTTATAGGATCCGGAAAATCCAGCGACATCGCCGCCGGTAAGCGGTTCACCAGTGTGTCTATGGCAATTCTCACCCTCAGCGGCAGGTGCGGCGTCTTCTGCCAGACTGCATGAACGTCAAAGCGCACATTCGGCGCCTGCCTGAAAAGCAGGGCGAGTTTTCCATTTTGAATCTCTTTGCTTGCCATCCAGCAGGGCAACCATGCAATACCGTGTCCGGCAATTGCTGCGTCGCAGATCGCCTGTAAATCATCCATATTGAGTGATGATCGCAGAACAAGGGTTTGCGGTTTTCCTTCGTTGTCCGCAAGCTGCCAGGGTAAAATTCTGCCTGCCTGCAGATAGTTAATGGCCGTATGCTGACGTAAATCGGCAACGGTTTCAGGATGGCCTTTTTCCCTCAGATAATCCGGCGCGGCGCACAGAACCATTTGGTGCTCTCCCAGCTTTCTGGCGGCCAGCACGGTGCTGTCTGCCAGTGTGCCGTTACGCACTGCCATATCGAATCCTTCCTCCACGAGATCCACCACCCTGTCGCTGAATGACATTTCTAGCTCAAGCCCCGGATGCTCTTGCGCCAGCGTGATCAGCAGCGGAGCGACGCACTGACGACCAAAGAGCACCGGCATCGCTACGCGCAGGCGGCCACTCACCTGTTGCTTCCCTGTTTCCAGTAGCGATTCTGCACTACGGATCTCCTCCAGTGCGCGCAGGCAACGCTCATAAAAAAGCGCGCCGTTATCGGTCAGCCGCTGGCTGCGGGTGGTGCGCTGAAACAGACGCACCCCCAGCCGTTGTTCAAGCCGGGCGATACTTTTTCCCACTGCCGAGCGCGATAAATGCAGACGGACAGCGGCCTGAGCAAAACTGCCCGCTTCAACGGCCGCCACGAAAACCGGAATGTCCTTTAGCGTATCGCTCATCAATTGTATCCATTATGGCGTCAATAAAGAGAAAACTTATCGCCACTGGCGACACCGAGTCAACGATAGACTGTCGATACTGAAACTCATTTGATGGCAGGAGAAATACGATGACAGAGACGATACAACGCTGGTCAATGGACGCCCTCGGGCGCGAAAACCTCAGACTTACCGAGGTACCTCTTCCGCAACCTGGCCCCGGTGAAGTCCGTGTACGGGTGAATGCCGTTGCGCTCAACTATCGCGATAAAATGGTCATTGAAGGCAACATGCCAATTTCGCGCTCCTTCCCCTTTACGCCGGCTTCTGACATGGCGGGCGTCGTGGACAGTACGGGCGAGGGTGTCACACGTTTCAAATCCGGGGCACGCGTCATCTCCAGCTTCTTCCCGGAGTGGATCGACGGCAAGCCAAAAGCGGACGCACGCCATTTGCCCTACCGAACCCTTGGCGGTTATTTCCAGGGCATGCTGGCTGAGTACGTGATTATGAACGAAAACTGGCTGGTTGCCGCCCCGGAAACTCTGGATGACGCAGAGGCCAGCACCTTGCCTTGTGCGGGGTTAACGGCCTGGTTCGCGCTGGTGGAGCGGGGAAATTTACGGGCCGGTCAGTCGGTGTTGGTGCAGGGGACGGGCGGTGTGGCGATATTCGCGCTGCAAATCGCTAAAGCGCATGGTGCGCACGTGTTTGTCACGTCCGGCAGTGATGAAAAACTGGCGCAGGCCAAAAAGCTGGGGGCTTATCAGGGGGTTAACCGGCTAAAAGGTGACTGGGCAGAGGCGATTCTTACGCTGACCGACGATCGCGGTATTGACCATATTATTGAAACCGTGGGCGGGGAAAATCTGAAGCATTCCCTGCGAGCCGTGGCGGTTCATGGGCGAATCTCGGTCATTGGTGTGCTGGCCGGAAATGAAATATCGCTCTCTGCCAGCGAGCTGTTGCTGAAATCGCCGGTGGTTCAGGGGATTGGTGTCGGTCACCGTCGTGCGCTGGAAGATCTTGTGCGCGCTGTTGATGTCAACGGACTGAAACCTGTTATTGAGCACCGTTACCACTTTAACGAGCTTGAAAGGGCGCTTGAACACCTTGACCGTGGTGCGTTTGGCAAAATAGTTCTCACCCGCGAGTAAGCCGTTGCTCCCTGGGGTAGGTGTAAAAGGGGTGCTTTTGTTGCGCAATGTAGCTCTATTTTTGTGGGCTAAATCGCGTTAGCATGAGGCAGCACTCATTTATCCCGGGGAACTCATGGCTATCAAACTTATTGCAATCGACATGGACGGAACGCTTTTGTTGCCGGACCACACCATCTCGCCAGCGGTTAAAAATGCCATTGCGGCTGCACGCGAACGTGGAGTGAAAGTGGTGCTGACGACAGGCCGCCCTTACGCCGGTGTTCATGCCTACGTCAAAGAGCTGCACATGGAACGGGAAGGTGATTACTGCATCACTTATAACGGCGCGCTGGTGCAAAACGCCCATGACGGCAGCACGGTGACGCAAACGGCGCTGAGCTATGACGATTACCGCTATCTGGAAAAACTGTCTCGTGACGTTGGTTCGCATTTTCATGCGCTTGACCGCAATACGCTCTACACCGCCAACCGCGATATCAGCTACTACACGGTTCACGAATCCTATGTCGCCACTATTCCGCTGGTCTTCTGCGAGCCGGAAAACATGGATCCGAACACCCAGTTCCTCAAGGTGATGATGATTGATGAGCCGGAAATCCTCGATAAAGCCATTGCCCGTATCCCGGCAGAAGTGAAAGAGAAATACACCGTGCTGAAAAGCGCGCCGTACTTCCTCGAAATGCTCGATAAGCGCGTCAATAAAGGGACTGGGGTGAAATCCCTGGCCGACGTTCTGGGCATCAAACCCGAAGAGATCATGACCCTTGGCGATCAGGAAAACGACATCGCCATGATCGAGTATGCGGGTGTAGGTGTGGCAATGGGGAACGCCATTCCGTCGGTGAAAGAAGTGGCCAACTTTGTCACCAAATCCAACCTTGAAGATGGCGTAGCGTATGCCATTGAGAAGTTTGTACTGAATTAATCTGCCGCCAGGCAGGGGCGATTATGCCCTTGCCTGCGTAGGCGTCTGCTGCACCGGGATATGACCAATCCCACTTTTCATGATCAGACTGCGTATCCAGGGCGTCGTCAGGCAGCGGTTTTTGATGATTTTTCCCAGCAACTTCATGCGTAATCGACGCGTTTTCTTCCAGTATGCCGCGTTGAGGTTTTTTGTTTCTCCGCGCAACACCCCTGCCAGGATTTCCGCGCTATCCAGTGCATAGCTTATGCCTTCCAGCGAACTGGCGCTGATAAACCCCGCCGCTTCGCCAATCAGAAACGCATTCTCTTTTCCGCAGACAAAATCCGCCCAGCGGGACGGGCACAGCACTGTGCATTTCTCTGTTTTCACCGCGTCGCCAAAGCGGAAATCGAACGGTTCAAGGCGCTGCTTGAGGCGGCTAAAATTCTCCCTGCCATCCTTCATGGAAAAAGCCCCACCGAAAATGAAATAACCGTCTTTGCAGATACTCCATGAATAACAATCGGTTGTCTCATTATCAAACACACAGGAATAAAACGGCGATGGGTGACGGTCTTTGAACCACTGCTGCAGCGAGACGTACTTGCGGATCTCATGATCGGGATATAGCAATCGCCGCACCATCGAGTTCGCACCATCGCCGCCCACCAGGTAATCTGCCGTTGCTTCATGGGTTTTACCGTCAACCGCATACGTCAAATGCCAGCGGTTATCCTGTCGGCAGACCTTCTTGCACAAGGCGTCGTGGTGAACGGTGACCGAAGCGGGGATTAATGATTTCATCCATAAATCAAAGGCGTGTCGGTCGATATTAACGTAACTGCGTTGATAGTTACGCGTTATCCCCGTTTGCATATCCAGCGTTTGTACGCTGAAAATTTGCGGATCGGCCATCACCTGCACCGGCAGCGTAATCCCGGCACGGATAAACGAACGTTGCGCGTCCGGGGCTAGCAATCCGCCACACGGCTTCATAAATCCGCCCGTACCCTGCTGCTGTTTTTTATCTAACGCCAGCACGCTCATCCCGCCTGCTAACTGCCGCGCCAGCGCTGCTCCCGCAGGCCCCAGACCAATAATCGCCACATCAAAATGCTGCATATCCCCTCCTCATGTTGATAAGGACGATAAGCGGCTCGGGTGAAGTTACGGTGAAGTGAAGGGGGTTAATTTTGTGATCTGTCGTTCATTTTGCGATCTAAATTGTAGTACAAGAATAAATTATTGTACTACATTCAGCTCCAGCAAAAGAAAAGTACGCTCTGTTTGTACTGCAAGGATGAGGTGAAAATCGCCGGTCGAGGTAAAGTAGGTATGCATACACAGTGAATAAGGGCATGCCATGACTCTCACCAAAACCGACCGTATCGTCATCACGTTAGGGCACCAGATTGTGAGCGGGAAATATGTCCCCGGCTCAGCGCTTCCGTCAGAAGCAGAACTCTGCGAGGAGTTTGAAACCTCGCGCAATATCATTCGCGAAGTCTTTCGCTCCTTAATGGCGAAGAGGCTCATCGAGATAAAACGCTATCGCGGTGCGTTTGTAGCACCGCGTAATCAGTGGAATTACCTCGATACCGAAGTACTGCAGTGGGTACTGGAAAATGACTATGACCCGCGGCTCATCAGCGCGATGAGCGAGGTGCGAAATCTGGTAGAGCCTGCCATTGCCCGCTGGGCGGCGGAGCGCGCTACCTCAAGCGATCTGGCGCAAATAGAGGCGGCGCTCAACGACATGATTGCGAACAACCAGAATCGCGATGCCTTCAATGAGGCGGATATTCGTTATCACGAAGCGGTGCTGGAGTCGGTACATAACCCGGTGTTACAGCAACTGACCGTGGCGATCAGCTCGCTTCAAAGAGCGGTATTTGAACGAACCTGGATGGGCGATGAAGCCAACATGCCAAAAACGCTCCAGGAACATAAGGCGCTGTTCGATGCGATACGGCATCAGGACGGCGATGCAGCAGAGCAGGCGGCGCTCACCATGATCGCCAGCTCTACCCGAAGGCTTAAGGAAATCACATGACATCTCGCTACATCGCAATTGACTGGGGGTCGACCAACTTACGCGCCTGGCTTTATCAGGGGGCGGAATGCCTGGAGAGCAGGCAATCAGAAGCCGGTGTTACGCGCCTGAATGGCAAATCCCCACAAGCGGTGTTAGCAGATATTACCCACGGCTGGCGCGATGAAAAAACGCCCGTCGTGATGGCAGGCATGGTGGGCAGCAATGTCGGCTGGAAAGTGGCGCCATACTTACCCGTTCCCGCCTTTTTCTCCGCCATTGGCGAGCAGTTGACTGCCGTTGGCGACAATGTCTGGATTATTCCCGGCCTGTGCGTTTCTCGTGACGATAACCACAACGTGATGCGTGGCGAAGAGACGCAACTGCTGGGCGCTCGCGAACTTTCTCCTTCTTCTGTTTATGTCATGCCGGGCACCCACTGCAAATGGGTGCGCGCAGATGCACAGCAAATCCATGATTTTCGCACCGTGATGACCGGTGAATTGCACCATCTATTGCTGCGCCATTCGCTGGTGGGGGCGGGCTTGCCCGAGCAAGAACCGTCATCGGCGGCTTTTACATCCGGGCTTGAACGCGGCCTCGCTACCCCCGCCATTCTGCCGCAACTGTTCGAGGTCCGTGCTGCTCACGTGCTGGGCAATCTGCCGCGCGAACAGGTTAGCGAGTTTTTATCGGGCCTGCTGATTGGCGCCGAAGTCGCCAGCATGGCTGAGTACGTTATCGATCATCAGGTCACCATCGTTGCGGGAAAGGCACTGTCCGGCCGCTATCAACAGGCGCTGGAGGCGATTGGCCGCAAAGCTGTGGTCATTTCTGGCGACACCGCATTTCAGACAGGAATAAGGAGCATCGCTCATGCAGTGGCAAACTAACCTTCCGCTCATCGCAATATTACGTGGCGTTACCCCCGATGAAGCGCTGGCGCATGTCGGCGCGGTCATTGACGCGGGATTCGATGCGGTAGAGATCCCGCTCAACTCGCCGCAATGGGAAAAAAGCATTCCGGCCATCGTCGCGGCGTATGGCGACAAGGCGCTGATCGGCGCGGGTACCGTCCTTAAGCCGGAGCAGGTTGACCAACTGGCTGAGATGGGCTGCAAACTGATTGTCACTCCCAATATTCAGCCCGAAGTTATTCGCCGCGCGGTGAGCTACGGCATGACGGTCTGCCCGGGCTGTGCGACTGCCAGCGAAGCTTTTACCGCGCTTGATGCGGGTGCGCAGGCGCTGAAAATTTTCCCCTCTTCGGCCTTTGGCCCGGACTATATCAAAGCCTTGAAAGCGGTCTTGCCATCGGACGTACCGGTCTTTGCCGTGGGTGGGGTGACGCCAGACAACCTGGCGCAATGGATTAAAGCTGGCTGCGTGGGGGCAGGGCTGGGCAGCGATTTGTATCGTGCCGGGCAGCCCGTGGAACGCACCGTGCAGCAGGCAACCGCATTTGTTAACGCGTATCGAGAGGCAGTGAAATGAAAATAACGAAACTCACCACTTACCGTTTACCCCCGCGCTGGATGTTCCTGAAAATCGAGACCGACGAAGGGGTGGTTGGCTGGGGAGAGCCGGTCATAGAAGGTCGTGCCCGCACGGTAGAAGCGGCAGTTCATGAACTGAGTGATTATCTGATTGGCCAGGACCCGGCGCGCATCAATGACTTATGGCAGGTGATGTACCGCGCCGGTTTTTACCGCGGCGGTCCGATTCTGATGAGCGCGATTGCCGGTATTGACCAGGCGCTGTGGGATATCAAAGGCAAAGTCCATAACGCGCCGGTCTGGCAACTGATGGGCGGCCTGGTGCGTGACAAAATCAAAGCGTATAGCTGGGTTGGCGGTGACCGTCCGGCGGAAGTGATCGACGGCATTAAAACCCTGCGCAATATCGGCTTCGATACCTTTAAGCTGAACGGTTGCGAAGAGATGGGCGTGATTGATAATTCCCGCGCGGTAGATGCCGCCGTGAATACCGTGGCGCAAATTCGTGAAGCCTTTGGTAATGAGATTGAATTCGGTCTCGATTTCCATGGCCGTGTCAGTGCGCCAATGGCAAAAGTATTAATTAAAGAACTCGAGCAGTATCGCCCGTTATTTATTGAAGAGCCGGTGCTGGCGGAGCAGGCGGAATATTATCCGCGACTGGCGGCGCAAACGCATATTCCGATTGCCGCAGGCGAACGTATGTTCTCGCGTTTTGAATTTAAACGCGTGCTGGAGGGCGGTGGTATTTCTATATTGCAGCCGGATTTATCCCACGCTGGCGGGATTACCGAGTGCTATAAAATTGCCGGAATGGCCGAAGCCTATGATGTGGCTCTGGCACCGCACTGCCCGCTCGGCCCGGTGGCGCTGGCGGCCTGTCTGCACGTGGATTTCGTTTCCCACAATGCGGTATTCCAGGAGCAGAGTATGGGCATTCACTACAATAAAGGCGCTGAATTGCTCGACTTCGTGAAAAATAAAGAAGATTTCAATATGGAAGGTGGTTTCTTTAAACCATTAATGAAACCAGGGCTGGGTGTGGATATTGATGAAGAGAAAGTCATTGCGTTAAGTCAGAATGCGCCGGACTGGCGTAATCCGGTTTGGCGGAATGAAGACGGCACCGTCGCCGAATGGTAAATGCGCTTCATACTTCGCACTGGTGGCGCGTTGGCTGCGTTTTCTTACCCCGGTCACATACTTTTTTATGCTCCCGGGGATGCGAAAACTTGCCGCGTTACTCGGCTTGTCGCCTCGCCCCTTTGGGGCCAGCGCAAGCGCTGTTCAAAAACGCTAATGCGTTTTTGTCCCCCAGCACGAATTATTTAGCGCATTACGTGTAGCATTTTAATTAATAAATAAATTCAAACACCCTCTGTAAATTACCGGGCATGGTGAGCGGCCTCGCTATGCCCAAAATCTGGAGACAGATTGCGATGGATATTTCAGTTACTGCTGCAAAAGTCGGTCGTCGGCGTTATCTGACGCTGGTGATGATCTTTATTACGGTTGTTATTTGTTATGTCGACAGGGCCAACCTCGCGGTGGCCTCCGCGCATATTCAGCAAGAGTTCGGTATTACCAAAGCGGAAATGGGCTATGTCTTTTCTGCCTTTGCCTGGCTTTATACCTTGTGTCAGATCCCCGGCGGTTGGTTCCTCGACCGGGTCGGCTCTCGCCTTACTTATTTTATCGCCATCTTTGGCTGGTCGGTGGCGACCCTGTTCCAGGGCTTTGCGACAGGATTAATGTCGCTGATTGGTCTGCGCGCCATCACCGGGATTTTTGAAGCGCCCGCCTTTCCGACCAACAACCGCATGGTGACAAGCTGGTTCCCGGAACACGAACGCGCTTCCGCCGTGGGCTTTTATACCTCCGGTCAGTTTGTCGGCCTGGCATTTCTTACCCCGCTGCTTATCTGGATTCAGGAACTGTTGAGCTGGCACTGGGTATTTATCGTTACCGGCGGGATTGGCATCATCTGGTCGCTAATCTGGTTTAAGGTCTATCAGCCGCCGCGTCTGACTAAAAGCGTCACCCATGAAGAGCTGGAATACATTCGTGAAGGCGGTGGTCTGGTAGATGGCGATGCGCCTGTGACCAAAGAGGCGCGCCAGCCTCTCACCAAAGCCGACTGGAAACTGGTGTTCCACCGTAAACTGGTCGGTGTTTACCTGGGACAGTTCGCCGTCACCTCTACGCTGTGGTTCTTCCTGACCTGGTTTCCGAACTATTTGACCCAGGAAAAAGGTATCACCGCGCTGAAAGCCGGGTTTATGACCACGGTACCGTTCCTCGCCGCGTTCTTTGGCGTGCTGCTCTCTGGCTGGCTGGCGGACAGGCTTGTGCGCAAAGGCTTCTCCCTTGGCGCGGCACGTAAAACGCCCATCATCTGCGGCCTGCTGATCTCCACCTGCATTATGGGCGCGAACTACACCAATGACCCGGTGTGGATCATGACGCTGATGGCCATCGCGTTCTTTGGCAACGGCTTCGCCTCTATCACCTGGTCGCTGGTCTCCTCCCTTGCGCCGATGCGTCTTATCGGGCTGACGGGTGGTGTCTTTAACTTTGTCGGCGGTCTGGGTGGTATCACCGTGCCGCTGGTGATTGGTTATCTGGCACAGAGCTACGGTTTTGCCCCAGCGCTGGTGTATATCTCTGTGGTGGCGCTGATTGGCGCACTCTCCTACATCCTGCTGGTCGGCGACGTAAAACGGGTAGGTTAATCTCCCCGCCTTGCGCTACCCTGATGCCAAATAGGGCATCAGGGTATCCGCATGAAGCAAATCACTCGCGCGCCGCGCAACCATCAACTCACCAATATTCACACCTGGACACCGGACAGTCAGTGGCTGGTGTTTGATGTACGCCCCTCCGGCGCGTCTTTTACCGGTGAAACCATTGAACGCGTCAATATCCATACGGGCGCCGTTGAGGTTATCTATCAGGCGAAAGAGGGGGCACACGTTGGCGTAGTGACCGTTCATCCTCATGAAGAGAAATACGTTTTTATCCACGGCCCAGAAAACCCGGATGCTGACTGGCATTATGATTTTCACCATCGTCGCGGCGTCATCCACGCCGACGGAAAAACCGCCAATCTGGACGCGATGGACATCACCGCCCCCTTTACGCCGGGCGCGCTGCGCGGCGGTAGCCATGTGCATGTCTTTAGCCCCAACGGTGAGAACGTCAGTTTTACCTATAACGATCATGTTATGCATGAGCTGGACCCGGCGCAGGATTTGCGTAACGTCGGTGTCGCCGTACCTTTTGGCCCGGTACACCCCCCACTCACACATTCACGCGAGTATGCGGGAAGCCACTGGAGCGTGTTGGTAAGCCGTACCACCCCAGCGCCTGCTCCCGGCAGCGATGAGATCAACCGTGCGTATGAAGAAGGTTGGGTGGGTAACGATAAGCTGGCCTTTATTGGCGATACGCTGTCATTAACAGGCGAGAAAGTGCCGGAGCTGTTTATCGTTGATCTGCCGAAAGCGGCGCAGGGGTGGAAACAACCAGGCGATACGCCGCTGCAGGGTACGCCGACAAGCCTGCCTGCTCCACCCGCCGGGGTTTTGCAACGGCGCCTGACCTTTACCCATCAACGTGCCTTTCCTGGGCTGGTTAACGTACCGCGCCATTGGGTGCGCAGTAACCCGCAGGGCACTGAGATTGCGTTTTTGATGCGTGATGATGCGGGTATTGTCCAGCTTTGGCTGATCTCGCCACAGGGGGGCGAATCGCAGCAGTTAACCCACGCGGAAACGGGCATTCAGTCTGCCTTTAACTGGCATCCTTCGGGGGCGGCGTTGGGCTTTGTGCTGGATAATCGTATCGCGCTGTGCGATGCCGCTTGCGGCAACATCACCTTTTTGACAACCGATCACGGCAATCCGCCGTCTGCCGACGCCGTCGTGTTCTCGCCGGACGGTCGGTCTATCGCCTGGATGGAAGAGATTGCGGGTTTCCGCCAGATCTGGATGACGGAAACGGGTATGTAATTACTGCTTAGCCATGGGGGCGGGTGGAATCGCGTTGTCCGTCGCCATGGTGGCCTTTTCGCTTTTCTCAACGCGAGATTTAACGGAGCTGTCGGTGCGGAACATATCCCACGGCAACAGTATCGTGTCCATGACCGCGGTAAAAGGCATATCCAGAACCACCAGGGATTTCATACCGATATTGGTGTCATCATCGGATAACATCGTGGAGCTTGCTTTCATACCCGGATACAGGCCTTCCTTGCCCCCGGTATGCGACATCACGCTGGAGCAACCACTGAGTAACACCATTCCACTAAGCAGCGTCGAAATAAACAGAGTATTTTTCATCATTCATTAATCATCGTTATAGGCAGTATGAAGACTGCTGCTGGCGTTATATCTGTCCTGCGCCGAAATAAACAGCCTCCATGCTGCGCTCTGTGGCGACATTCGCACTTTTACCTTTTGTGCTGTGATCCCAGTCTATGCAAAGCGCGAGAAACTGCAAAAAAAAGTCAGAAAAAGACCCTTGAAAACATAAGCGTCACCCCTATTTTAAGAATGTAGCCGGAAGACACGCCGGAAGGGTGTTGGGCTACCGCAGCCTGTCCATTGTGGAAGGCAAACGACAATCTCGCTGATTTCAGGAGCTTTATTTATGCGTAACTTCGATCTTTCTCCGCTTTATCGTTCAGCTATTGGTTTCGACCGTCTGTTCAACCTGCTGGAAAACAATCAAAACCAAAGCAACGGCGGCTACCCTCCGTACAACGTTGAATTAGTTGACGAAAACCATTATCGCATCGCGATCGCGGTAGCGGGGTTCGCGGAAAGCGAACTGGACATCACCGCGCAGGACAACCTGCTTATCGTGAAAGGCGCGCACGCGACCGAACAGAAAGAACGTACCTACCTCTACCAGGGCATCGCCGAACGTAACTTCGAGCGCAAATTCCAGCTTGCCGAAAACATTTATGTTAAAGGCGCAAATCTGGTGAATGGCCTGCTGTACGTTGATCTTGAACGCGTGATTCCGGAAGCAAAGAAACCGCGTCGCATTGAGATTAACTAATTACCTGAACTGAATGCTTGCCGTCAGGGAGCATATGCGAGCCATCGGCTTGCAGGAACTTACTCGCTTCTTAGAAGGAGAAATATCATGCGTAACTACGATTTATCCCCGCTGCTGCGTCAGTGGATCGGTTTTGACAAACTGGCTAACGCGCTGCAAAGCACCACTGAGCAACAGACATTCCCGCCCTATAACATTGAAAAGGGCGATGACAACCATTACCGCATTACGCTGGCTCTGGCCGGATTCAACCAGCAAGAGCTGGATATTCAACTGGAAGGTACCCGGTTAGTGATCAAAGGTTCGCCGGAAAAACCGGCCAATGAGCCTAAATGGTTGCACCAGGGGCTGGTTATCCAACCTTTTACCCTGAGCTTTACACTGGCAGAAAATATGGAAGTCTCTGGCGCGACCTTCGCTAACGGCTTACTCCATATTGATCTGACCCGTAACGTGCCGGAAGCCATTGCGCCACAACGGATCACCATTAGCGAACGTCCTGCGCTAAACAGCTAATACCTGTTATGGCAGGTGCCCAAACCGGGCGCCTGCGCTCTTTCACATCGAGAGGGCGCAAACACCAAAACGGTCACCTCAGGGTGGCCGTTTTGCGTTTACTTTGCTGCCGTTTCGGCGGGGCTTTTTTGTGCGCCAAAGCCCATACATCCTGCTATAGCTCTGAGAGAATCCTTGATAATTACAATGTTATTCACAGGGAGCCATCATGAGTGATATAGCGTTAACTGTAAGCATGCTGGCGCTGGTCGCGGTCGTCGGTTTGTGGATCGGCAATGTAAAAATACGCGGCGTGGGTTTTGGAATTGGTGGCGTGCTTTTCGGCGGTATTATCGTTGGCCATTTTGTTGATCAGGCTGGGATTACCCTGAGCAGCCCGATGCTGCATTTCGTGCAGGAGTTCGGCCTTATCCTCTTCGTCTATACCATCGGTATTCAGGTCGGGCCGGGCTTTTTTGCCTCGCTGCGCGTTTCCGGGCTACGCCTGAACCTGTTTGCCATTCTGATTGTGATACTTGGCGGCCTGGTCACCGCTATTTTGCACAAACTTTTCAATATTCCGCTGCCAGTCATTCTGGGGATTTTCTCTGGTGCGGTCACCAACACCCCGGCTCTTGGGGCCGGGCAGCAGATCCTGCATGACCTGGGAACACCGTCTAACGTTCTCGATCAGATGGGGATGAGCTATGCGATGGCCTACCCGTTTGGCATCTGCGGCATTTTACTGACCATGTGGCTGATTCGCGTCGGTTTTCGCATCAACGTTGAGCAGGAAGCGCAACTGCATGATGCGGGCGTTAGCTCGGGTAACTCGTTGATCAAGACCATCAATATTCGCGTGGAAAACCCGAACCTGAACAATATGGCGATTCAGGATGTGCCGATGCTGAACAGCGATAAAATCATCTGTTCGCGCCTGAAACGCGATGAATTGCTGATGGTACCTTCGCCGGGCACCATTATTCAGGTTGGCGACCTGTTGCACCTGGTTGGTCTGCCGAAAGACCTGCATAGCGCGCAACTTGTGATGGGCCAGGAGGTGGACACCTCGCTCTCAACGCGGGGGACCGACCTGCGCGTTGAGCGTGTGGTCGTCACCAACGAAAAAGTCCTTGGGAAACGCATTCGCGATCTGCATTTCAAAGAGCGCTATGACGTGGTGATTTCCCGTCTTAACCGCGCCGGGGTCGAACTGGTAGCCAGCAGTGATTCCAGCCTGCAATTCGGTGACATTCTCAACCTTGTCGGGCGTCAGGCGGCAATTGATGCGGTGGCTTCTGAGGTGGGGAACGCGCAGCACAAACTCCAGCAAGTCCAGATGCTGCCTGTCTTTATCGGTATTGGATTGGGGGTGTTGTTGGGGTCGATTCCCGTCTTTGTTCCCGGCTTCCCGGTGGCATTAAAACTGGGGCTCGCGGGCGGGCCGCTTATCATGGCGCTGATCCTTGGGCGTATCGGCAGCGTGGGTAAGCTCTACTGGTTCATGCCGCCCAGCGCCAACCTTGCTCTGCGTGAGCTGGGTATCGTGCTGTTTCTCGCGGTGGTTGGACTGAAATCCGGTGGTGATTTTATCGCGACGCTGACCCACGGCGATGGGTTTAACTGGATGTGCTACGGGATTTTTATTACCGCTATTCCTTTGCTGACCGTCGGGATTCTGGCGCGGTTGTTTGCGAAGATGAACTATCTGACCCTGTGCGGCATGCTGGCCGGTTCGATGACCGATCCCCCGGCGCTGGCTTTTGCCAACGGCCTGCATGCCACCAGCGGCGCCGCCGCGCTCTCGTATGCCACGGTTTATCCACTGGTGATGTTCTTACGTATCATCACGCCGCAATTGCTGGCCGTACTGTTCTGGGGTGTCAGTTAGTACTTTTCCGGGTGGATACGCCGCAGATGGTAGTCCACCTGGTAATCACGAGTATTACGGAACATAACGGAATAATTCAGGAACTCGCCGCTGTCACTGTAGGAAAGGGAAGTGATTCTCAGCAGCGGCGTCTGTTCCGGAACATTCAGATATCCTCCCAACGATTTATCTGCCAGCACGGGAGTCAGACTCTCATAATTACCGCTGATGGTTATCCCACACTCCTTCTCAATGTAATCAAATTTCGACCCCTCGAGATGCGCCAGTGACAGATTGCGAAACAGCTTCACGGGCATAAAGCTATCCTCCAGCATCAGGGGTTTCCCTTCCACGTAACGCATCCGGCGTGAAAAGTAGATCCGCTCATCCACCTGAATCCGCAGCAGGCTGGCAATGGCTGGTGGCGCGGGCATCACCTCGAACTGCAGAACCTTACTCTGTACTTCTTTACCCTGCTGGCGCAGTACCTCCACCAGCCCGGTCAGATTGGTGGTTTCATGGTGCACATCCTTGCGTGCAACAAATGTCCCGCTGCCATGGCGGCGTTCAACCAGCCCCCAGCCCACCAGCAGATCTAACGCCTTGCGAATTGTCATTCGCGCCACGCCAAACTCTTGCGCCAGCGCTTTTTCTCCCGGAAGCGGGCTGCCGATATTGTAGTCCGACGAGTTCAGCCGCAGCCGTAACCTGTCGGCGATGGATTTATAGATCACCAGTAGACCTCTCTGCCCTTATCAGGCCGGGGATGCGGTTATGACACGTCCATATTTACAAGCAAAAGTAGACCTGAGAGGTCAAATTAAAACCATGAATGTGATCACGAATCGCAGCGGCACGCCATGTTCGCGTATGAGTAAATTCTTATGCTCACTCCAGGCCAGCAAAAAACCATAAAGGCCTCTACTCCCTACAGGTTGTTACGTGAGGATTTAAAAATGCTCAGTCAAATACAACGTTTTGGCGGTGCCATGTTTACCCCGGTATTACTGTTTCCGTTTGCCGGGATCGTGGTGGGAATCGCTATCATGCTTAGCAACCCGCTGTTTGTCGGCGAGGCCTTAACCGCCCCGGATAATCTGTTCGCTCAAATTGTTCACATCATTGAAGAGGGCGGCTGGGCAGTATTTCGCAATATGCCGCTGATTTTTGCCGTCGGTTTACCGATTGGCCTGGCGAAACAGGCGCAGGGCAGAGCCTGTCTCGCAGTGTTGATTAGTTTCCTGACCTGGAATTACTTCATCAACGCGATGGGGACGACCTGGGGGCATTTCTTTGGCGTTAACTTCTCAGCAGAACCCGTAGCCGGAAGCGGGCTGGCGATGATCGCGGGTATCAAAACGCTCGATACCAGCATCATCGGGGCTATTATCATTTCAGGCATCGTTACCGCTATTCACAACCGCTTTTTCGATAAGCCGCTTCCGGTTTTCCTGGGGATTTTCCAGGGCACCTCGTTTGTCGTTATCCTCGCGTTTTTCGTGATGATCCCCTGCGCCTGGCTCACCCTGATGGGCTGGCCAAAAGTACAGATGGGCATCGAATCCCTGCAGGCTTTCTTACGCTCCGCTGGCGCGTTGGGCGTGTGGGTTTACACCTTCCTGGAACGTATTTTGATCCCCACCGGATTACACCACTTTGTCTACGGTCCGTTCATCTTTGGCCCGGCGGCGGTAGAAGGCGGTATCCAGGTCTACTGGGCGCAGCACCTGCAAGAATTCAGCCAGAGCACCTTGCCGCTGAAAACGCTGTTCCCGGAAGGCGGATTTGCGCTGCACGGCAACTCCAAAGTGTTCGGCTCAGTCGGGATTGCGCTGGCAATCTGGTATACGGCGTCAGCGGAAAACCGCGTTAAGGTCGCGGGCCTGCTGATTCCGGCCACGCTTACCGCCGTGCTGGTGGGCATTACTGAACCACTTGAATTCACTTTCCTGTTTATCTCGCCGCTGCTGTTTGCCATTCATGCCGTGCTGGCGGCATCAATGGCGACAACGATGTATGTTTTTGGCGTTGTGGGCAATATGGGCGGCGGACTGCTTGATCAGTTCCTGCCCCAGAACTGGATTCCGATGTTCCACAACCACGCCTCGATGGTCTTCACCCAGATTGGTATTGGCGTCTGCTTTACCGGTCTCTATTTCGTGGTTTTCAAAACGCTGATTGAACGACTGAACCTCAAAACCCCTGGTCGGGAAGAGAGCGAAATCAAACTCTACAGCAAGGCTGATTATAAAGCGGCACGCGGGCAAACCACCGCACCGGCCGCAGCCAGCCAACAGATCGGTCAAGCCGCCGGATTCTTACAGGCTCTTGGCGGCGCGGCAAACATCGAAAGCATCAACAACTGCGCCACCCGCTTACGCATCGCGCTGGTTGATATGGCGCAAACCCAAAGCGATGAAGTCTTTAAAGCCCTGCGCGCACACGGTGTGGTGCGACGCGGCAACGGCATTCAGGTGATTGTCGGTCTGCATGTTCCCCAGGTGCGCGACCAGCTTGAATCGCTGATGAAAACCCCTTTAACGAACGAACAAACCACCATGACGGAGGCTGTATCATGAAAAAATTCTCAGTTGTCATTGCAGGCGGCGGTAGTACTTTTACTCCCGGTATTGTCCTGATGTTATTAGCTAACCGTGATCGCTTCCCGCTGCGCGCTCTGAAATTCTATGACAACGATGGCGCACGTCAGGAGACCATCGCGGAGGCGTGCAAAATCATCCTCAAAGAACAGGCGCCTGAGATTGCCTTTAGTTACACCACCGATCCGAAAGCGGCCTTTACCGATGTCGATTTTGTGATGGCGCATATCCGCGTGGGTAAATACCCGATGCGCGAAAAAGACGAGAAAATCCCGCTGCGCCATGGCGTGCTGGGCCAGGAAACCTGCGGACCGGGTGGAATTTCCTACGGTATGCGCTCTATCGGCGGAGTGCTGGAACTGGTGGACTATATGGAGCAGTATTCTCCAAATGCCTGGATGCTGAACTACTCCAACCCGGCGGCTATTGTCGCGGAAGCGACTCGCCGTCTGCGCCCGAACGCCAAAATTCTCAACATTTGCGATATGCCGATCGGCATTGAAGGACGTATGGCTCAGATTGTCGGACTGAAAAACCGCAAAGAGATGCGTGTGCGTTATTACGGTCTGAATCACTTTGGCTGGTGGACCTCGATTGAAGATCTAAACGGTAATGATTTGATGCCAAAGTTGCGGGAATATGTGGCGAAAAACGGTTATGTGCCGCCATCTGACAACGCCCATACAGAAGCCAGTTGGAATGATACCTTTGCTAAAGCAAAAGACGTGCAGGCGCTCGATCCTGATACCATGCCAAACACCTACCTGAAATATTATCTCTTTCCGGATTACGTGGTGGCGCACTCCAATCCAGAACGCACCCGTGCCAATGAAGTAATGGATCATCGTGAGAAGCATGTTTTCAGCGCTTGCCGGGCGATTATTGAAGCCGGTAAATCCTCCGCCGGGGAGCTGGAAATCGATGAGCATGCGTCGTATATCGTCGATCTGGCGACCGCGATTGCATTCAATACCCAGGAGCGCATGTTGTTGATTGTGCCGAATAACGGCGCAATTCATAACTTTGATGCTGACGCGATGGTGGAAATCCCCTGCCTGGTCGGTCATAACGGCCCAGAGCCACTCACCGTGGGGGATATTCCACACTTCCAGAAAGGGTTGATGAGTCAGCAAGTGGCGGTGGAAAAACTGGTGGTGGATGCCTGGGAACAGCGCTCGTATCAGAAATTATGGCAGGCGATCACGCTGTCCAAAACCGTACCGAGCGCTTCGGTTGCGAAAGCGATTCTGGATGACCTGATTGAAGCCAATAAAGAGTATTGGCCAGAACTACACTAATCTTCCCGACCGGCATCACCCGATGCCGGTTTTTTGTCCTTGTCGATTTACGCTATGCTGATGCCAGCCTGAGCATGACAAGGAGCCTTCATGAAAATTTCCCACCTCGGTGAAGCGCCGGATTACCGCTTCTCACTGGCCAATGAGCGCACTTTCCTGGCGTGGATACGCACCGCGCTGGGCTTTCTGGCTGCAGGGGTCGGGCTTGATCAACTGGCGCCGGAGTTTGCCACGCCGCTGATTCGTCAGGTGCTGGCGCTGCTGCTCTGTCTGTTTGCTGGCGCGCTGGCGGTTTACGGCTATATGCGCTGGCTACGCAATGAAAAAGCGATGCGCCTGAAAGAAGACCTGCCCTATACGCGAAGCCTGCTGGTGATAAGCGCCGTTCTGTTGACGGTGGCTACCGTGGTGATGGGACTGGTGCTGTATGGCGGATAACCGCAAGGCGCGCCGCGCGGCAGATCCAGGGCTACAGCCGGAGCGCACTTCGCTTGCCTGGCTGCGTACCTTTTTTGGCTATATTGCCCTGCTTGCCTTTGCGGTGAAGCACAACTGGCAGCACTCGGGGATCACCTTCTGGATCTCGCTTGTGGTGCTGCTGTTGGTCGGCGGTATGCTGTGGCGTTATACGCGCAAACGCACCCTGATGGATGTAGAAAGCAGCGATTTCGCAAAGCCTGGCGCGATCCGCGATAAGTTGCTGATTGCGCTGGCTGTGCTCTCTCTTTCGCTGCTGTTCGGGCTAACGCATATCCGCCATATCCTGAGTTCTCTGTAAGCGTCAGAGCTGCCGGGCTTTTGCCAGATACTGCGTCATCTCTTCTTCTGGCACCATTCCCCCTCCGGTCGCCCAGACGATGTGGGTGGCGTTGTCTGGCTGTTGCGCCGTAAACCCCTGTAAACTGTGATATTCCGTGCTCGCGCAAACGCGCTGTGGCCCCGCCATTCCTGCCAGTGCGGAGGGCTCAAGGCGGATATTTTCTTCCTGCGCCAGCATACCGAGCAGGTCATACATCGTTTGATCGTCGAGCGTATAAAAGCCATCCAGCAGTCGTTGCATGGCGCGGCCAACAAACCCGGACGCTCTGCCTACCGCCAGGCCGTCTGCCGCAGTGACATTATCAATACCTAAATCCTGAACGGAAATAGCATCGTGCAGCCCGGTATACACCCCCAGCAGCATGCAGGGGGAATGGGTCGGCTCAGCAAAAAAGCAGTGCACGTTATCACCGAACGCCAGTTTCAGGCCGAAGGCCACACCGCCAGGACCGCCGCCCACACCGCACGGCAGATAGACAAACAGCGGGTTTTCGGCATCCACCACCCGGCCTTGCTCTTTAAGCTGCGTTTTCAGACGCTGCCCGGCAACTGCATAGCCCAGAAAAAGCGTGCGCGAGTTTTCATCATCAATAAAGAAACAGTTTGGGTCGGACTGTGCTGCCTTGCGCCCCTGCTCCACCGCCACGCCGTAATCTTCCTCATATTCGACGACAATTACGCCGTGGCTGCGTAGTTTGGCTTTTTTCCAGGCTCGGGCGTCGGCAGACATATGTACCGTGACCTTAAAGCCGATACGGGCGCTCATAATGCCTATCGATAGCCCCAGGTTACCGGTCGAGCCGACGGCAATGCTGTATTGGCTAAAGAACTGTTTGAATTCAGGGGAGAGCAGCACGCTGTAGTCATCGTCGATGCTCAGCAAACCGGCTTCCAGCGCCAGTTTTTCCGCGTGAGCCAGCACTTCATAAATGCCGCCACGGGCTTTGATGGAGCCCGAGACCGGCAGATGGCTGTCTTTTTTCAGCAGCATTTCACCACTGATACGCTGTCCATATACTTTTTCCAGCCGCTTTTGCATCGCCGGAATGGCAACCAGTTCAGATTCAATGATGCCGCCAGAAGCTGCCGTTTCAGGGAAGGCCTTTGCCAGATAGGGCGCGAAACGGCTGAGACGTGCATGGGCGTCCTCAACGTCCGCCTGCGTGAGGCCGACATAAGGCAGCCCCTGCTCAAGAGAGGTCGTGGCCGGGTTAAACCAGGTCGTTTCCTGCAAATCTATCAAGGCTTGTAACTGTGGGAACGTCGCGATGAGTGTCTGTATTTGGTCAGGATTCATGTTAATTTCTGCACAATAAACGAAAGGTGTATGCTCTACAGTGGTCGATTTTTTTTATAAGCGCCAGCATCGACAACGTTTACGACGGTATATCCGGGCATAATCTTCATATTCTGTCGCATAACTGCGAATTTATTACGTTTATACGCTACGTATTCGGCGATAAATCATGCTAAATACATGTAATCACCACCGATTTTGGCAAGGTCAATTGTGTTAAAACCACTGTTAGCGATTGCTCTTCTTCTGGCGGGCATGCCTGCGTTTGCTGCTGATACGCCGCTTACGGCGACACGCTACGCTCAGGAACTGGGCGTGGGGATGGATGTCGACTGGGCGCGAACCGAGCGCGGTATCCGCGAGTTCGATCCGCTTATCGTCCGTGATTTCTATGCGGAGGGGATTCGTCACGTACGTATCCGGGTGGCCGATCCGTTAACCGAAGCCCGCCTCATTCACCTGCGTAAGCTGGTGGAGGCCTGCGAAAAATACGGTGTGATCCCGATAATCTCCTACCAGGCAGATACCTTTAAGGCTGAGCCGGTCGCAAAAAACGAAGCCCAACTGGTCGCCTGGTGGTCAACGATGGCGAACTACTTTGGCACCGAACATCCAATGCTGGGTTTCGACCTGATTTATGAGCCTTCGGATAAGCTCAATCACGATCTCTCTGCGCTTAACCGTGCGTATGAAAATATCATCAAGACCATCCACGACATCGATCCGCAGCGCATGATCTTTATTGCGCCGCGTCTACGGGCCGCGCCTGAGGATTTAATGTCGTTGAAATTGCCAGGGCGTAGCCAGAACTACCTGCTGGCAGAGTGGCATATCTTCCCGTGGGGGCCATTGAAAAATAATGGCAAGTACCCGTGGACATCGGGTACGGCGGCTGAGAAAGCGGCAATCAGAGCACGCATTAACACCGCGGTCCACTGGCAGCAAAAAACCGGTCACGCAACCTGGGTTGGCGGCTGGTCGGTGGGGGAAACCATTAAAAGCCCGCCAGGTGAGTCGCAACTGGCGTTCGCCGCGTTTATGGCCTGCGAACTGAATAAGGCGCAGATCCCCTTCGCCCTCAATGCGGACACGCAATTTTATGATGGCGAAGAGGGGGCGTGGCGTCCGACAACCGAACCGTTGCTGAAAGCAATTATTTCACCGGACTGTGAGAAGGCTGATGCGAAGCCGGATCGCCGGGAAGGGAAGCCGCCTGTTCATGTTCATGGCGCTTCTGGCGCAGCGCCAGCGGCAGCCAGCTCAGCACAATCAAAAGCCCTGCCAGCGTCATCAGCATCCCAAGGCTAAACTGGCTGGTCTGGGGAAGTTGAGCGGAAAACCACGCAAGGGCGCCTGAACCCATATTCTGCATGCCGCCCACCAGCGCCCCCGCCGTGCCCGCCAGAAAGGGGAACGGCTCCATTGCGCCACTGGTCGCCAGTGGAAAGAGCATGCCCGCCCCGAAGAAGAACAGTGCGGCGGGAACCAGCAGCGTCCAGACCGTCATCACGCCAAACCAGCCGGGGATCCACATCATTACGCCTGCCAGCAGACAACTGGCGACCGCCTGCCACATCAGTGTGGAGAAGCGCGCGTTTTGCCGCCCGGCGAACCAGGCACCGAAAAAGGCGGCCGGAATGGGCAGAATAAACAGGATACTGACCGCCATACTCGAAAGCCCAAGCGTAGCGCCCATCAGCACGCCTGAGCAGGCCTCAAACACCGCGATACCCGCCAGCCCGCCAATTAGCATCAGCAAATAGCAGTTAAACATGCCGTTACCCAACAGGGTTTTATAACGGGCAATCAGGCCCATTTTTACGGTACCAGTCGGGCGCGTTTCCGGCATCCAGCGCGCCATGCTGTACGTGACGCCAGCACAGAGCACCAGCAGGAAAGCAAAACAGGCGCGCCAGCCCCAGAGGGTAGTCAGCAAGCCGCCAATCAACGGCGCAAGCAGCGGGCTTACCAGAATGCCCATATTCAGCAAACTGTTAGCGTGGCGTAATTCGGTGCCGGAATAGAGATCGCGCGGCAGGGTACGTGCCATGACGCCGCCGACGCCGGTCCCCATGCCCTGAAAGGCGCTGGCGACTATCAGCACGGTCAGGCTGTGGGTCGTGACAGCGACCAGTGTTGCCAGCATAAACACTGTTAAGCCGCAGAGGATCGCCGGACGGCGGCCAAAACGGTCGGCTAACGGGCCGTAAAAGAGTTGTGATACGCCATAGGTGAGCAGATAGGCGGCCATGACATTCTGCACCGCCCCTTCACGGGCACTGAGATCCTGCGCCATACCGGCAATCGCGGGAATATAAATGGTTTGCGCCATCTGCCCCACGGCCACCAACAGGACCAGCATCAAGAGTAAACTGACATTACGCTGTCTTTTCATTTCGCTGAATACGTTTTAAAAATAGATAAATAAAGAATATGGTGCTGCCATAACCGTAAAATGCGAGAGGAATCTACCACAGTAATGTGACACAACAAGATGCGGGGTCAGAAAGATCGACCGCCGCCAGGCAGGATTTGTAAACAACCATCGGCAACATTTGTTGCCAGCGTGATCAGGACAGGCGCAGCAAAACAGCCCCCGCAGCGATGCCACAGGCGGCAACGATGCGTAATCCGGCAACCTTTTCTTTGAGCATTAAAAAGGCGAGCAGCGCGCCAAAGAGAATGGAGGTTTCACGCAGTGCGGCGACCACCGCCAGCGGTGCCTGCGTCATCGCCCATAGCGCCAGGCCGTACGAGCCCATGGTACCAATGCCGCCAGGCAGCCCTTTTTTCCAGTTATTCACCAGATAGTGAGAGACTTCACGGCGGCGAGCGATCATCGCCCAGGCCAACAGGCAAAAACCGTTCATGAAAAAGGTCCAGAGGGTGTAACCGAACGCGCTACCCGCAAGGCGTACACCTGTACCGTCCACCAGCGTGTACCCGGCGATAAAACAGGAGTTCAGCAGCGCAAGCCAGATCCCACGCGTTGAGCTGTGTCGCCCGTTACAAGCCATGCCAAGAATGGACAGACAAATGACCGCGATACCGAGCCAGGCAAAGGTGGATAATGTATCCCCGAGGAACAGTACGCTGATCAAGGCCACCAGAAGTGGCGCGGTACCGCGCATCAACGGGTAGGTCTGACTCATATCGGAAACTTGATACGTTTTAGCGACCAGCACCGTATAGACAACCTGTAGCAGGCAGGAAACGGCGAGATAAGGCACGCTGGCAAGCGACGGCTGCGGTGAGAAGGGCAGCATGACCAGGGCGATTAAAGCCGCAGAGCCGCTGACGCAGATGGCGGAATAGAGTTTGTCGCTGCCCGCTTTAACAATCGCGTTCCAGCTCGCATGTAGAAGTGCGGCAAACAGCAGAATACAAAAAACAGTAACAGTCATGAGTATGCAGTGTCAGTGGGCGGCGTAAAAACGTACCATGAAAGCATTGATCGGAGCGACTATTCTGTGCGGTGACGAAGACAGCCTGCGTTTATTAAAGAGGGGCGGTTGCCCGCCCCTCTTAGGTACGACTTGAACCTGAATTACCGCAGTAATTTCAGGACAGCTTCAAGCAGTTGCAGCAAGGCAACTATGAGTTTCAGGATAAGGATAACCATATCCATTTCGCCCATACGTTTCTCCTTTGGCAAGGAGCACGACCGGCTGGCGTACCTTTCCGCTGCCTGTAACCAGCCGTTTTGTTGGCGTAACACAGTGTGCTCTCAAGGGGTTAAGGCACTGACGGCACCACCCGTTTCAGCCAGGACTTTATGTGCGCCCGTATCATAGCGGTCCCCTCATACACCGTGGTCGGCAAGATCATTATAAATTCATACTGTAAATATATACAGTGATTTCTGGACGAAATTTGCATCCTGTTTCATACTCAAACTGCTCGTAGTGTGTGCATAATTTGCGCGCAGGATTAATTGATCGTATAGTTTCACTGTTGACGTAACACAGTGTGCTTGCGGCTACCAACCGCAAAAACCTGCTAAAAACCTCGCTCCGGCGGGGAATAACGGACGGCATTCTCTGCTGTCCGTTTTTATTTTGTGCCATGCACCTTCCTCCACACGATTCCGATAGCTCCTTTTTCATATCAGCACATGCCTTTCTCTGTTATTTAACAGGTCGTTTATATGCTTATAAAATTCGTTTTTTTAAACATATGGTCGTGACATGTCGTTGCTATCGACATATTATGAATATATGTCGATAAAATGGGATTTTTTAAACATGTCATGGATGCCCGAACGCTCATATAACCAGCTTCCGCCACTCCCACCTGATACAGCGCTCGTCGAGACGCGTAAGGTACTGAAAGCTTGCATTAAGGCACGAGCTGCTTTAGCTGAACTGAATACATCTGGCGAACTGCTGCCCGATCAAAGGCTATTGATAAACTTGCTGCCAATGCTGGAAGCGAAAGACTCCTCTCGCATTGAAAATATTGTCACAACCAGCGATCAGCTTTTCCAATACGCCGATCGTATGGAAGGTACTGACCCTGCAACAAAAGAAGCGTTACGTTATCGGACTGCACTGTATAAAGGCGTTAATCTTTTACAGGACTACCCGCTGTGTTCTGGCACAGCTATGGAAATCTGCACAACGCTGAGAGCCATTGAAACTGACGTGAGAAAAACGCCAGGCACAGTGCTTCGCGATCAAAATAAGAACGTGGTATACACCCCACCTGATGGCGAAACGTTAATTCGTGACCTGTTATCTAATTGGGAACACTTCATCCATTCAGATATTGATTTAGATCCTTTGATAAAAATGGCCGTAGCCCATTATCAGTTTGAATGCATTCACCCCTTCTCCGACGGAGATGGTCGTACGGGCCGCATCCTGAATATCCTCTATTTAATGGACTGTGGTGTGTTGTCGCAACCGATTCTCTATCTGTCTCGCTTTATCCTGGAAAGGCGGAGCGATTACTACACCTTGCTTCGTAACGTTACGGCTAAGAATGATTGGGAGTCCTGGGTTCTCTTTATGCTGGAAGCCGTGGAAGACACGGCAAAATGGACGACTGAAAAAATTGCTGCTCTGCGGAAATTAATAGAAGAAACAGCAGCATGGATCCGTGAAAAGCTGCCAAAAATCTATACCTGGGAACTTAACCAAACGCTATTTTCTCAGCCCTATTGTCGCATTGAAAACCTGGTCGATAATGGAATTGCAAAGCGGCAGACGGCCTCAATTTACCTTAAGTCACTTGTTGATATAGGTGTGCTGGAAGAAAAAATTGCCGGGCGTGAAAAACTGTACCTCAATACACGCCTTTTGCAGGAACTGAACAGCCAATAGAAACGTGATCTTCGGCTCATTTTTGCGCTGATGAATAATTTTCCATTGTTTCATTTCGCGAGCTGTGTTTGTATAAATCCTGTTAATTATTCAAACACGAGTCCCCAATGAACGCTTCCACTATGACGATGAACCTACTAAAAACCGCGCATAACGCCGCGGTGGTCGTCGTGCGTGTGGTGGTGGTCGTCGGCAATGCGCCGTAGGGACTGGAACAACACACGATTCCAAAACCCCGCCGGCGCAAACCGGCGGGGTTTTTCGTTCAAAGCCTCCCGGAAAGTCGGCCCAGAAGAAAAGGACTGGAGCATGGCAAGTTCGGGCACAACACAAACGACACGCTTTACCGGCGCACAATTGATCGTTCACTTACTGGAACGTCAGGGCATTACCACGGTAGCGGGTATTCCTGGCGGGACCGTTCTCCCACTGTATGACGCATTAAGTCAGAGCACGCAAATTCGCCACGTCCTGGCGCGCCACGAGCAAGGCGCCGGGTTTATCGCCCAGGGCATGGCCCGTACCGAAGGCAAACCCGCCGTCTGTATGGCCTGTAGCGGGCCAGGCGCCACCAACCTGGTGACCGCCATCGCCGATGCGCGTCTCGATTCCATTCCGCTAGTATGTATCACCGGCCAGGTGCCTGCCTCCATGATCGGCACCGATGCGTTCCAGGAAGTCGACACTTACGGCATCTCTATCCCCATCACTAAGCACAATTACCTGGTTCGGGATATCGCCGAACTTCCGCAGGTGATGAGCGACGCGTTTCGCATTGCGCAATCCGGCCGTCCCGGCCCGGTGTGGATAGATATTCCTAAAGATGTTCAGACCGCGACCATCGAACTGAGTGAGTTGCCGGAGCCGGGCGGCAGAGCGCCAGCCCCGGCGTTTGACGCGAAAAGCGTGCAGGAAGCGGCGGCGATGATTAATGCCGCACAGCGTCCGGTGCTGTACCTGGGCGGCGGGGTGATTAACGCGCCGGAACAGGTGCGCGCCCTGGCGGAAAAAGCGAATCTGCCGACCACCATGACCTTGATGGCGCTGGGCATGTTGCCAAAAGCGCATCCGCTGTCGCTGGGGATGTTGGGTATGCACGGCGCGCGTAGTACCAACTTTATTCTGCAAGAGTCTGATTTGCTGGTTGTTCTTGGTGCGCGTTTTGATGACCGGGCGATTGGTAAAACCGAGCAGTTCTGTCCGAATGCGAAAATCATTCATGTGGATATCGACCGCGCCGAACTGGGTAAAATCAAACAGCCACACGTTGCCATTCAGGGCGATGTGGGTGAAGTGCTGGCACAATTGCTGCCGCAAATTGACGCGCAGCCGCGTGAGGAGTGGCGTGGTCTGGTGGCGCAATTACAGCAGGAATTCCCGTCTGCCATTCCGCAGGGCGGTGACCCGCTGACCCATTACGGTCTGATCAATGCCGTTGCCGCCTGCGTCGATGACGAGGCGATCATCTCCACCGACGTGGGCCAGCATCAGATGTGGACCGCACAGGCCTATCCGCTCAATCGACCACGTCAGTGGCTGACCTCCGGCGGGCTGGGCACTATGGGCTTCGGCCTGCCAGCGGCGGTAGGTGCTGCGCTGGCGAACCCGCAACGCAAAGTGATCTGCTTCTCCGGAGACGGTAGCCTGATGATGAACATTCAGGAGATGGCCACCGCCGCAGAAAATAATCTGGATGTGAAAATCATTCTGATGAACAACGAAGCGTTAGGTCTGGTGCATCAGCAGCAGAGCCTGTTTTACAAGCAGGGCGTGTTCGCGGCGACGTATCCGGGAATGATTAATTTTATGCAGATTGCCGCCGGTTTTGGCCTGCAAACCTGTGATCTCAACAACGAGGCTGACCCGCATGCCGCGCTGCAGGAGATCATAGCTCGCCCTGGTCCGGCGCTCATCCACGTGCGCATCGACGCCGAAGAAAAAGTGTATCCGATGGTGCCGCCAGGTGCGGCAAATACTGAGATGGTGGGGGAATAAGCCATGCAACAGACAGTTTCTGACAACGTAATTCTCGAACTCACCGTGCGTAACCATCCGGGTGTGATGACCCACGTCTGCGGCCTGTTTGCCCGCCGCGCGTTTAACGTGGAAGGCATTCTCTGTTTGCCAATCAAAGAGAGCGAGCAGAGTCGCATCTGGCTACTGGTGAATGACGATCAGCGTCTGGAGCAGATGATTAGCCAGATTGAGAAGCTGGAAGACGTAGTGCAGGTCGTGCGTAACCAGTCTTCACCAGGGATGTTCAACAAACTGGCCGTGTTCTTCGAGTAAGGCGACATCAGGCTCGCTTAGCGGGCCTGATCGTTTTCTGAGTCTGGTGTAATCACTTTCACAAATCCGTTACGGCAATGGGTCGGGTAATCCGCCGGTAATGGACGGTCGCTAATTAACACATCAAACCCGGACAGCGGCGCAATGCTCGCCGGTGCGACCTCATCAAACAGGGCATGGCGTGCCAGCAGAATTTTGCGCATGCCGTGCTCCATCGCCTTTCGCTTCATGGGCAAATCATCCAGGTTAAACCAGGTTACGCCGTGGTGTTCGTGCACGCCGCTGGCGGAAATAAACACTTTTCGCGGGTTTAAAGAATCTAACAGCGAGGGATTATTCGGATCGTAAAAGGCATCGCTTTTGGCGCGCCAGGTGCCACCGCAGAGCATAGCCGTTGCGTTAGGCTTGGCGGTAAGCGCGACAAATACCTGATGGGAATAGCAGATGCCCGTAAAGGTAATGTCATCCGGGATCATGCTGATAACCAGCGGCATTTCCGGCCCATTATCAAAAAAGACCAAATCGTTCTCGCTCACCAGTCCGGCGGCAAGGATGGCGACAGGTAAATCATCACGATGGTGGGGGCGTAGGGTAGGTTGGGGTGCGGCGATGGGGGCGGATGGTTTGTTCACCATCACGATATAGCCACCCAACAGCGCTAACGGCAGCGGTTCGTCGTCCTGACTAAAGTCCCTGCGAATGGTCATGACAGACACTTCCAGCATACGCGCGGCATCTTTTAAGTGGATCCGGTCGGTCTTTTTCAGTAACTCCACCAGACGTCGGATACGTTCTTTTTGCTTCGTTTCCACTCTCTTTCTCCGCTCTGCTTTGCTCTGCTGTGTTTCTAAAGTAACATTTTCTATCAATCAGGAACACGTAATGATATCAACACTATAATCCTGTTACCCGGCAAATAAAAGTGATGTGGCGCGGTATGTCAGGGATTTTGCGGTGTTAGAGGGTAACAAATGTGATTCTCTAATCGCGATCATGGTCACAAATGATACTAAAATAACATGTTAATGTTACTAAAATATCATTGTTATGTGATTGTTTCTGAGAGGTAGCAAAATGGATATCGCAGTCATCGGCTCCAATATGGTGGATCTCATCACCTATACCAACCAGATGCCGAAAGAGGGAGAAACCCTTGAAGCCCCTGCCTTCAAAATCGGGTGCGGTGGAAAAGGCGCGAATCAGGCGGTGGCCGCCGCTAAAATGAATTCGAAAGTGATGATGTTGACCAAAGTGGGTGATGATATCTTTGCGGACAATACCATCCGTAATCTGGAGTCCTGGGGAATTAACACCACCTATGTGGAAAAAGTCCCCTGTACCAGCAGCGGCGTCGCGCCGATTTTTGTCAATCCCAACTCCAGCAACAGTATTTTAATTATTAAAGGCGCAAACAAATTTCTCTCTCCGGAAGATATCGATCGTGCTGCCGAAGATTTGAAAAAATGCCAGTTAATTGTCCTGCAACTGGAGGTACAATTAGAAACGGTATATCACGCCATTGAATTTGGTAAAAAGCATGGTATTAAGGTTTTATTAAATCCTGCCCCCGCACTGCGTGAACTGGATATGACCTACGCCTGTAAATGTGATTTCTTTATTCCCAATGAGACCGAACTGGAAATTCTGACCGGCATGCCGGTCGACACCTACGATAATATTCGTACGGCGGCGCGGAGCCTGATTGATAATGGCCTGAATAATATTATCGTGACCATGGGTGAAAAGGGTGCGCTGTGGATGACCCGCGAGCGCGAAGTTCACGTTCCGGCGCACAAGGTCAACGCCATTGATACCAGTGGCGCTGGCGATGCCTTTATCGGCTGTTTTGCCCACTACTATGTCCAGGGCGGCGATGTCGAAGCGGCAATGAAAAAAGCCGCGCTATTCGCTGCTTTTAGTGTGACCGGCAAAGGCACACAATCGTCTTACCCCAGCATTGAACAATTTAATGAGTACCTGGCTTTACATGAATAATAACCGCTGAGTTTATTCTGCAGCGGGCGCATCATTGCCGCCTGCTGTTCGGAATAAGACAGTGATAAACCCTGCACATTGAAAGGTAGCACTATGAACGAAAAAAATATCGTTCAGATGCCCGACGGGTATTTGAATAAAACCCCTTTGTTCCAGTTTATTTTGTTATCCTGTTTATTCCCGTTATGGGGATGCGCCGCTGCGTTAAATGATATTCTCATTACGCAATTTAAAAGCGTGTTCTCATTAAGTAACTTTGCCTCTGCGTTAGTGCAGAGTGCGTTTTATGGCGGCTATTTCTTAATTGCGATCCCGGCTTCTCTGGTTATTAAAAAGAGTAGCTATAAAATTGCGATATTAATCGGGCTGACCCTTTATATCGTCGGCTGTTCACTGTTCTTCCCGGCCTCGCATATGGCGACCTATACCATGTTCCTGGCGGCGATATTTGCCATCGCCATTGGGCTGAGTTTTCTTGAAACCGCGGCCAATACGTACAGTTCGATGCTGGGGCCAAAATCACATGCGACTCTGCGCCTGAACATCAGCCAGACCTTCTACCCGATTGGCGCCGCGGCGGGCATTTTGCTCGGTAAGTACCTGGTTTTCTCCGAAGGTGAGAGTCTGCAAAAGCAGATGACCGGGATGACGCCCGAGCAGATTCATAATTTTAAAGTGTTGATGCTCGAAAACACGCTTGAGCCCTATAAATACATGATTATGGTGCTGGTGGTTGTCATGGCGCTGTTTATGTTCACCCGCTTCCCGAAATGCAAAGTGGCGCAAACGGAGACCCATAAACGTCCAACCGCCATGGAAACACTGCGTTATCTGGCACAGAATGCCCGTTTTCGTCGTGGTATTGTCGCGCAATTCTTGTATGTCGGCATGCAGGTGGCGGTGTGGTCGTTCACCATTCGTCTGGCACTGGAACTGGGTGATATCAACGAACGCGATGCGTCAAACTTTATGGTCTATAGCTTCGCCTGCTTCTTTATTGGCAAGTTCGTCGCCAACATTCTGATGACGCGGTTTAACCCGGCCAAAGTGCTGATTCTCTATTCCGTGATTGGCGCCCTGTTCCTGGCATACGTGGCGCTGGCCCCCAGCTTTAGCGCGGTGTACGTGGCGGTGGCAGTCAGCATCCTGTTTGGACCGTGCTGGGCGACCATCTATGCCGGCACGCTGGATACCGTGGATAACGAACATACGGAGATGGCAGGCGCGGTAATTGTGATGGCGATTGTTGGCGCGGCGGTGGTCCCGGCGATTCAGGGCTATGTGGCAGATATGCTCCATTCGCTGCAACTGTCGTTCCTCGTTTCCATGCTGTGCTTTGTCTACGTTGGCGTCTATTTCTGGCGCGAAAGTCGAGTGCGTCGCGAACTGACCGAAGCGACCGCCTCCTGAGGAGAAGGACGATGGCAACACGATTGACCCTGTGGCGTGAGCTGTTCACCCAACAGCCGCGCACCTTACTGGAAAACAGCGATTTTACCGTCACCGCGTTCCGCTACCCGAGCGGCGTGGAGGCTGTACGGCTGGAGAACGCCCGTGGGCACCTGGTCGTACTGCCCTGGCTTGGACAGATGATCTGGGATGCGACCTTCGACGGGCACGACCTGACGATGCGTAACATGTTCAGCCAGCCCAAACCGGCGAATGTGATTGTTGAAACATACGGCTGTTTTGCTTTTCATTCCGGGCTGCTGGCGAACGGTTGTCCATCAGCGGAAGATACTCACGCGCTGCACGGCGAAATGGCCTGCGCCACGATGGATGAGGCGTGGCTGGAGCTTGACGGCGATGCGCTGCGTCTGGGCGGGCGCTATGAGTATGTGATGGGTTTTGGCGATCACTACCTGGCACAACCGTCGGTCACGCTGCATAAAGCGAGCGCGCTGTTTGATATCGCCATGGATGTCACCAATCTGGCGTCGGTGCCGATGCCGCTGCAGTACATGTGCCATATGAATTACGCCTATGTTCCGCAGGCGACATTTAGCCAGAACATTCCGGATGAAGCGTTAACGCTGCGCGAATCCATCCCGGCGCATGTGAAACCGACGGAGCAGTGGCTGGCATTCAATCGCCGCGTACAGCAGGGCGAAGCGACGGTCAATGCGCTGACGGAGCCGGAATTCTACGATCCGGAAATCGTCTTCTTTGCCGACAGGCTTGACCGCCACACGGATAAGCCTGAGTTTTGTATGCATGCACCGGATGGCACCATCTTTGTGACGCGTTTTTCCAGTGAGCAGTTTAATTACGTCACGCGCTGGATCCTTTACAACGGCGATCAGCAGGTCGCGGCGTTTGCCCTTCCGGCAACCTGTCGCCCCGAGGGGTTTCTTGCTGCGAAGCGTAGCGGCAGTTTACTCAGCCTTGCGCCACAGCAAACCCGCCATTTTAGCGTCACCACGGGCATTGCCTGATGGCCTTACCTGAGCCCGGTTCGCCGGGCTTCGCTGTGTATTCTCATCAATAAAATCAGCCATCTGCGTGATCCCGTGCACTACGAAAAACCAGTAAGCTCACGCTTCGACTGTCCATTTTGTGCATTTTGACTTTATGATGTGCCTCCTGAGATGTGGCGGGAGCTTTCATGATTTGGTTAACACTGACGACACTGGTTGTGGTTTTTATTATTGGTTTCAGGGTATTAACGTCTGACTCACGTCGCGCGATCCGCCGGTTGAGTGAGCGGCTGGCAATCACGCCAGTGCCGGTGGAAACCATGATTGATCAGATGGGGAAAAGCGCAGGGGCGGAGTTTATTCAGTATCTGGCTCGCCCGGATGAAGCACATCTGCAAAATGCCGCCCAGATGCTCTTTATCTGGCAGGTTTTTATTGTCGATGGCAGTGAACAGCATCTGCAATCCTGGCATCGCATTCTGCAAAAGGCCCGGCTGGCCGCGCCCATTACCGATGCGCAAGTCCGTCTCGCGCTGGGCTTTTTACGCGAACTCGAGCCGGATGTTGCTGAGCTTAATGCCTTCCAGATGCGCTACAACACTTTGTTTGTCCCTGAGGAAGGGGTGCACTGGTTACACTGATCTTACTGTCCGACGGTGTAAATAGTTGCGTAAATGTTAAATGAATCACACTATTGTTTGTTACACTACACGGCTTTCTCAATAAAACATGAAGCCGGGTGTAAAAATGATGGAAATGCAGCGGACGCAGCCTGCAACAGGCGGCGTAAGTCGCCCAAACTGGTCGGCGGTATTTGCCGTCGCCTTCTGTGTGGCGTGCCTGATCACCGTGGAGTTTCTGCCGGTGAGTCTGTTGACGCCCATGGCGCAGGATTTGGGCGTGTCGGAAGGTGTTGCCGGTCAATCGGTGACGGTAACGGCATTTGTCGCCATGTTCGCCAGCCTGTTTATCACCCATATCATCGGCAAAACGGATCGCCGCCTGGTGGTTATTGCCTTTTCCGTGCTGCTGACGCTCTCGTGTCTGCTGGTCTCGTTTGCCAATAATTTTACCTTGCTGTTGCTCGGGCGTGCGTGCCTTGGGTTAGCGCTGGGCGGTTTTTGGGCGATGTCCGCCTCCCTGACTATGCGACTGGTGCCTGCCCGCACCATTCCGAAGGCGCTGTCGGTCATCTTCGGTGCGGTCTCCATTGCGTTGGTGATTGCGGCGCCGTTGGGCAGTTTTCTCGGCGGGATCATTGGCTGGCGGCATGTGTTTAACGGTGCAGCGCTGATGGGGTTCGTCTGTATTGGCTGGGTGTGGATGGCGCTGCCGTCGATGCCGGGACAGACGGAACATCATCAGAATATGTTTGGTTTGTTGAAGCGCCCTGGCGTCCTGGCCGGGATGCTGGCGATTTTTATGGCCTTCGCCGGGCAGTTCTCGTTTTTCACTTATATTCGTCCGATCTTTATGACCCTCGCCGGCTTTGATGTTGATGGCCTGACGCTGGTGTTATTGAGCTTTGGTGTTGCCAGCTTTGTGGGTACTTCGCTTTCATCACATATCTTAAAGCGCTCGGTAAAACTGGCGTTGGCCTGTGCGCCGCTGATCCTTGCGGTGAGCGCGCTGGTGCTGATTTTGTGGGGCAGCAATAAAGTGGTTGCTGCGGGGATTGCCATCGTCTGGGGATTATCGTTCGCACTGGTGCCGGTGGGTTGGTCGACGTGGATCACCCGCTCGCTTGCCGATCAGGCGGAAAAGGCGGGGTCGATTCAGGTGGCGGTTATTCAACTGGCAAATACCTGCGGCGCGGCGGTTGGCGGCTATGCGCTGGACAACCTGGGCCTGCTTTCACCGCTGGTGCTGTCCGGGGCGCTGATGCTGCTTACCGCGCTGCTGGTGGCAGGAAAAGTGAAGGTGAAGTGATTTTCCTCTCACCCTTATCCGGGTTATCGCTGCGCTAACCGTAGCCCCGGTAAGCGTCAGCGCCACCGGGGGAATGTCAGGCTGCAGCCTGCATGCGTTTGCGGGAATCCAGCGAAATCAGCAGCACCGACGACACAATCATCAGCGTACCCAGCCAGTCCGGCAGCGTAAAAGCGATACCCAACAGGGCAACCGAGAGCAGCGCGCTACTCAGCGGTTCCGCACAGCTCAGAATACTGGCGCGTGAGCCGCCAATCATCTGCGCCCCTTTCAGATACAGGCTAAAGGTCAGCGCGGTACCCACCATCACCAGATACATAAACGCCATCACCAGATTGCCATCGATAACGAAATCGCCACCTTTATTGCCATAGAACGGCGTCAGCATTAATCCGGCGAGAAACATACTCCAGCCGACAATCGGCAGCGTGCCGTAGCGGGCGATAAGTTTCGACGGATAGGTGGAATAGAGTGCGGCGGAAAACGCCGACGCGATGCCCCATACCAGCGCTTCGGTGGAAATCGACAGCGATGTCATATTTCCGTGAGTCACCAGCAAGAGGGTGCCAATCAGAGAGGTTGCAATCGCCGCCGTAACAGCGAGCGTCGGCTTCGCTTTTCGTGCCAGGGCAAACCACGTCACGATGATTGTTGGCGAGAGAAATTGCAGTACCGTGGCGGTGGCGGCATTCGATTTCTCGATGGTCACCAGGAAGGTGAGCTGAACGATAAGCGCGCCAAACAGCGAAAAGAACAGCAGGCTCAGCGTGTCTTTGCGGTTTTTCACGATCGCGAAAATTTTATCGCCATGGAAAAACGACAGAATTAATAACACCGCGCCGCCGGACAGCAGGCGAACCATCGTCAACCAGGGGGCTGCGATGTGACTTTTCTCCATGATGTACTGAGCGCAAACCCCGGAACTGCCCCATAAAATGGCGGCAATCAGTACATAAAGCATCCCTTTTTTTGTGAAACCCATTTTCTACCCAGTCCTGCCATGCTGCATTCTTATTGATGAATTTTGCATCATAACACAGGCGTGATGGATAACCGGAGGCAGCATCCCTGCCGCCCGTGGATTTACATTAGAACCAGGCTTCCCACATTGCACCGACGTTGAAGGAGTCCAGCGTGGTGTCATCCGTACCGTTAACACGCGCGGTACGCTTGTTGTCAACTTCGCCACCGGTCACGTAGAAGCGCAGCATCGGACGGAACTCTGGGCCCATATCGATGGAGATATTCTGCGACAGGGTCGCTTTCCAGCCGTTGTTATCACCGCCTTTGTCGTAAGCCACTTTCTGCCAGCCCAGCTCAAGCCAGGTGGAATGAACGTCGTTCCACCAGTACATCGGGCGCACAATGGCGTTGTAGTTCTTACGGTTGTCAGACTTGTCTGCGCTGTTGTCGTAATCGTGGAAGGCGAGGAGATATTCCACCTGCATCTGGCGACTAAACTTGTGCAGCCCTTCGAAGCTGGCATAAATAGTCTTTAAATCATCCGTTTTGTTATAAACGCTGTTATCTGCGTTATCAGAATAACGGGCGATAACTTTGTTCACACCGCTGTCATTGGTGTGGCTTAACACCACGCCACCCTGCCAGGCTTTCAGGCGGGCGTCGCTTTCAACGGCCTTCGAGTCAAAACCATAGTTTGCGTAAACTTCCAAATCCAGCGGGCCGACTTTCATGCCGTGGATTTTTGAGGTGACGGCGTAATTGCCTTTGTCGCCGGTGCCGGAGCCGCCGGTACAGGTAATGCGTGACGGGTTATCCCCGTTGTCTTCCACTTCCGGGTTACAGGACTGCACGGCAGCTACAGTGGCCACGTCAAACTGTACGCCACCGATATCGAAGTTTTTCACCCCGGCACCCTGGCCATCGTGGTTCATCCAGAAGTAGTCGTTGATGCCCTGTTGTGGACGCTGGTGGAAGTCACGACCTGCCCAGAAATAGGCGTTCGGGTTGGATTCCAGCAGGTTGGTCACACCGGCGTAGGCTTTTTTCAGGTTAACTTCGTCGCCCCAGTGATCGAACATCACGTTGACGTCCCAGATTGCTCCATGCGAACTCTTAAACGCTTTGGAAAGCTGGAACTCGCCACCGTTACCTTCGTTACCCAGACGGCCAATCGCAGACGAGCCGTTATATGAACCGTCTACGCCAACATATTTCTGATCGCCGCTCTGGTAATGGGCGCCATAACGGGCGTAACCGCTAAATTTCACGCCATAAGGAATAGCTAAGTCAGGCGTTTGCGCAGTGCTTTGCGGCTCGGTAATGACATCCGCTTTTTTATCAATGGCGGCATCCATTTTTGCCTGCCGCTCGGCTAATGCTTTATCCACCGCTTTTGCCACGATGGCGTCGATTTGTTCTTGCGTAAATTCTTGTGCTATCACCGAACCAGAGCAAAGCGCAGCCGCAACCGCCAGTGCCACTGGAAGTTTATTGTTTAATTTCATAGTTATCTCAATTTATACCCTTTATATTTCAAGTTGCATGGGCATTAGCTACGCGCATTCACCCGAATCACTTACATCAGTAAGCTCATCGGGATTCTTTCGCCTGCCGTATTCCTGAAACTCGAATTATTTAGGGTCTCGTTGGTTGTTTTTAAACAATAACCATCCTGTCCTGATTTGACAGAACAACATGCCAGTATCAAAACAAGCTGATTTATATTTTATAATTCAGGTACAGAGTTATATCTTCCATAAACAATGAGCTTTTAACGCTGATAAAGCTGAATAATCTCCTCTGATAATTCACGCGCCAGTAACGACGTCATTAAATGATCCTGGGCATGTACCATAATTAATGTCATGGGTTGCCGGGCTTCGCCGGCATCCTGTTCAATTAATTTGGTTTGCATTTGATGGGCCTGACGTGAATAACCATCGGCTTCACGCAGCAGTGTTTGGGCTTCCTCAAAATTGCCCGCTCTTGCGGCACGCAATGCTTCAAAGCACAGACTGCGTGACTGACCCGCGTTAACGATAATTTCCATTACCGCTTCTTCTAATGCGACCATATTTATTTACTCTTCATCAAAACCATTATTCTTCGCGGTGGCGGCAAACCATTCTCCGCTTTTCTTAACGGTACGTTTCTGGGTTTCTAAATCGAGCCGAACAAAACCGTAGCGATTTTTATACGCGTTACACCATGACCAGTTATCAATAAAGGTCCACATATGATAACCAAGGCAATTACAGCCTTCGCTAATTCCTTTATGCAGCCATTTAAGGTGATCGGCAATAAATGCAATCCGGTACTGATCGTTTATTTGCCCGTTTTCAATAAAGCGCTGTTCATTCTCGACACCCATTCCATTTTCAGAAATAAAGCAGCGTGGGTTGCCATAATTATCACGAAGATTAACCAAAATATCGTAAATACCCGGCTCATAAATTTCCCAGCCGCGATAAGGGTTCATTTTTCGCCCCGGCATCTCGTAATAATCAAATAGCCATTCCGGCATAAACGGTGACTCTGGGTTAACGGCGCTGTCCCGGCATTTCACCCGCCGCGGCTGGTAATAGTTAATGCCCAGTAAGTCTATTTTCCCGTCGGCAATCAGCTCCTTATCGCCCAGATGGCACTCAGGTAGCTGATCATACTCTTTCAGCAAAGCCACCAGGTCCGCCGGGTATTCACCCCGCAGTACCGGATCGAGGAAGCTGCGGTTAAACAGCAGATCCGCATGGTGCGAAGCTTTTACATCCGCCGGGTGCTGTGAACGCGGATACGACGGCGTCAGGTTGAGCACAATGCCGATCTCACCAGGGTGACGCCCGGCGCGAAACGCCCGTACCGCGCTGGCATGAGCCAGTACCGTGTTGTATGCCACTGTGGCTGCCCGTTTGAAATCCACCACGTTCGGGTAATGGAAGTCATACAGATAACCCCCTTCAACCGGCACAATGGGTTCGTTGAAGGTAAACCAGTGCTTCACCTGATGACCAAACAGGTCGAAACAGATCTGCGCGTAGCGGGTGAATGCCTCAACCACTTCGCGATTTTCCCAGCCGCCTTTCTCCTGCATCACCATTGGCATGTCGAAGTGGAACAGAGTGATAAACGGTTCGATGCCCTGTTCCACCAGTTCGTTAAGCATGGTGCTGTAAAACGCAACGGCCTGGGTATTCACCTCACCGGTACCGTCAGGAATCAGTCGGCTCCAGCTTATTGAGGTACGAAAACTGTTGTGGTTCAGTTGTTTTAACAGGGCGATGTCTTCGCGCCAGTGCTGGTAAAAGGTGGACGTATCCTGCGGGCCCACCTGCTGATGAAAGCGCCAGGGTTGGCTGGCGTACCAGGCATCCCATGTTGTGGCGCTCTTCCCGCCCTGTAAGCTTTCCCCTTCGGTTTGTTGCGCGGAACTGGCGCTGCCCCACCAAAAGTTTTCGGGAAATGCATATTTCATTTTTCTCTCCTTGTTCAGTTACTGCCGACGGTTTCCGCCATCGGTGCGCTGTTCTGCGCTTTTTGCTCTTCGGTCTTCATCAATGAACGTTCGTAAGCGCGCAGGAACGGCAGGTACATCAGTGCGGACATCACCATACAAATCACGCACATCACCACCGGACTGAATGCCCAGTTGGCAGCCCAGGATGCGCCAATCGGTGCCGGTGTTGTCCATGGCGTCAGTGAGACGACCTGCGCCAGTAAGCCCATGCGGGTTGCCGCATACGCCAGAATGGCGTTTACCAGAGGGACACAGACGAACGGGATAAACAGCATCGGGTTCATGATGATCGGCGCGCCGAACAGAATCGGTTCATTGATGTTGAAGAAGCTTGGCACAACACCCATTTTGCCGATAGTCCGCAGGTGCGCAACGCGGCTACGCAGCAGCAAAAAGGCCAGCGGTAAGGTTGAACCCACGCCGCCGATCAGCAGGTAGTGGTCCCAGAAACCTTGCAGGTAAACGTGCGGCAATGCAGCGCCTGCGGCCAGAGCAGCCTGGTTGGCGGAGAGGTTTGCCATCCAGAAGGGGTTCATGATGCCGGTGACGATAAGCGAACCGTGGATACCGGCAAACCAGAAGATCTGGCACAGCAGCACAGAGAGCAGAATGGCCGGCAGTGAGTCTGATGCGGAGACCAGCGGTTCCAGCAGGTGCATAATCGCCTGCGGCAGGATCATGCCGGTTTGCGCTTCAATAAACAGGTTCAGCGGATGCAGCGTACCGATAATCACCAGAACCGGGATCAGGATTTCAAACGAGCGGGCAACACCAGTCGGCACCTCTTTCGGCAGGCGAATAGTGATGTTGTGTTGCTTGAGCCAGGCATAAACGCGAGCGGAGTAAATCGACGTCAGCAGTGCGGTGAAGATCCCCTGGCCGGAGAGGTACTGAGTGGAAATCTGTCCTTCATGATAGGGGGCCGCTACCAGCAGGAACGCCATAAACGCCAGCAGGCCGGTCATCACCGGGTCAAGATTAAACTGACGGCCCAGGCTCGCGCCGATACCGACAGAAATGAAGAAGGTCATGACCCCCATGCTCAGGTTGAAAGGCAACATTAGCTGTGCGCGATATTCGGTAGAAAAATCCAGCCAGGCGCGGGCAAAACCGTTGGTCGTTTCCGGGGAGAACGGCGGGAAAATAAACACCAGCATAAACGAGCCGATGATCATGAACGGCAGCGCGGCGGTAAAGCCATCGCGGATAGCGATAACGTATTTCTGCTGTCCGAGTTTGCCCGCAAGCGGGGTAATGGACTGCTCAATGACGCCAATCATAGACTGATATAACGAACTCATGGGTTCACCTTTTAGTGCGCCGCTTCAATCAGCGACAGTGCATAGTCCAGTACTTTATCGCCACGCTGCATCCCGTAGTCCATCGGATTGATGGGCTGCACGGGGATACCGGCGGCGGCGGCCTTTTCTGACAGCGTATTTAACATATATTTCACTTGCGGTCCGAGAAGCACGACCTGGTATCGTGGAAACTGCATATCAAATTCAGCCACACCGTACGCATCGATCTCGACCGGCAAATTCCGTTGCTGCGCCTCTTCAACCATTTTCCTGACTAACAGGCTGGTAGACATACCGGCGGAGCAACACAACATAATCCTGAACATCTTGACCTTCCTCGAATGTAAAAAGTTATTGCGGGGATGATTGGATATCATACGGAAACCGGTTTCCATCTCGTCGCAAAAGAAGTGTGATGGGTATCAAAGTCTCAATGATATAAGCGCTTTTTTCTGGATTCAGGTCACGGAATTTGGATGGATTCTGATAGCAATAGAGTCCAAATGGAAAATCGGTTTCCATGAAAAAAAGAAAAGGATATACTGCGAATGGTTATATTATGAACCATTGCTGTACTTGGTATTTTCAGGCGTAAATTAGTCGTCTGTCAGGGGAGAAAGATGTCTACAATCAACGATGTATCACGTTTAGCTGGGGTGTCCAAAGCCACAGTCTCACGGGTGTTGAGTGGTTCGCGCGGCGTTAAGGAAGCCAGCCGCCTTGCAGTACTGAAAGCGGTCGATGAGCTGAATTATCGGCCCAATGTTATCGCACAGTCCTTACTCAGCCAGTCGACAGGCTGCATCGGTGTGATTTGCGCCCAGGACAATATCAACCAGACCACCGCATATCTTTACGCGTTGGAAAAACACCTCAGCCAAAGTCAGAAACATTTGCTGCTGCGCTTTGCCAACAGCAAAGCGGGGGTGCTGAGCGCGCTGGAAGAACTTACCTGTGGGTTGTGCGACGATGTGTTGATTATCGGCGCCCGTTTCCCGCTGAATATCAACGACGAGAATGTCATTCTGGTGGATTGTGCGGAGTCAGAAACGCCAAACAGTATTCAGTTCGACCACGCGTTCGCGGCGGAAACGGCCTGTAATTTCCTGATAAGCCAGGGAAGACGCCAGATTGCCCTCATCCACCCCGATACCAGCGGCCCGGCGGACCAGGTACTGCTCGGTTATAAGCATGCGCTGGAAAACAACTTCCTGCCGTTTAATCGCAATCTGGTCTTTATGGATGACACCTCGTCATCTGTGGCGCTGCAGGTATTGCTCAACAATGCTACTACCTTGAATTTCAACGCCCTTTTGGTTGCCGATGAGCAGGAAGCACAGCGGGTGATCCCGCAGTTGCAGGCGTTCAATAAATCCGTACCGGGCGACATCATGGTCTTTAGCCTGGCGGGGTCACTGCATCTGCCGGGGGTTCCAAAAATCCCGGCGATTGAGTACTCCATAGACTCGATGGCGGCGCGGATTGTCGCGTGGCTCAACGAAAAAACCCAAAGCGCGCTGGGCTCTTGTGTGGTGCGCGGGGATTTAATTATTCCTGAGATGATCAAGCGTTAACGTTTAAAGAGAGCCTCCGCCCGGAGGCTTTTTTTGTCTATAGAAAACCCCCAGCTAGGCTGGGGGTTCCGGAAAGCTTTCAGCTTTAAGCCAGTTATTAAAACCCCTTTTGATTTGTTAAAACAGCTTGCGGTCTGGCAACTGCAAAAGTTCAACAAGAAATCAAAAGGGGGTCCCGATGGGGGACGAAAAGAGCTTAGCGCACACCCGCTGGAACTGTAAATATCACATAGTTTTTGCGCCGAAATACCGAAGACAGGCGTTCTACGGAGAGAAACGTCTGGCGATAGGCAGCATTTTAAGAAAGCTGTGTGAGTGGAAAAACGTACGGATCCTGGAAGCTGAATGCTGTGCAGATCATATCCATATGCTTGTGGAAATCCCGCCCAAAATGAGCGTATCCGGCTTTATGGGATATCTGAAAGGGAAAAGCAGTCTGATGCTTTATGAGCAGTTCGGAGATCTGAAATTCAAATACAGGAACAGGGAGTTCTGGTGTCGGGGATACTACGTGGATACGGTAGGGAAGAACACAGCGAAGATACAGGAATACATAAAGCACCAGCTTGAGGAGGATAAAATGGGTGAGCAGTTGTCGATCCCTTATCCGGGCAGCCCGTTTACGGGCCGTAAGTAAGGAAGTTTGATGCAAATGTCAGATCGTATGCGCCTGTTAGGGCGCGGCTGGTAACAGAGCCTTACAGGCGCATCTGAAAAACCTCCGGCTATGCCGGAGGATATTTATTTACGCCGGGATCACGGGCTGATAAATTCCACCGCAACCTGCCGGGTCAGCCAGACGCCATTCTCCGCCTGATAGAACGGATAACCCTGTTCAAACATGGCTAATGCGTTAATTTCCAGCACCACCGGCGTACCGTAACGCTGTCCGACCTGGATGGCCACCTCCCGATCGGCGGAGAGATGAACATATTGTCGCGACTGTGCGGTTAATCCTTCTGCAAGAATGGCGGAAAGAAAACGGCTGGCGGTGCCGTGGTACAAGATGTCCGGTGGTTTTTTTTCAGTAAAGGCGATATCGACTTTCGCCGTCGAGTGCCCCTGAACGGCACGAATACGCAGCCCGTCTTCGGAGAGGGCGAAGCGCTTTTTATCACTGCCGTCCACGACGGCCTCAATGAGTTGTTTGTCCAGTGATTGCCCCTGGCCTGCCGCGCCTGCGATCAGTGCATCAATGTTCGCCCACCCTTCGCTATCCAGTTCCAGACCAATGGCTTCAGGGGTAATGGTGCCAACTTACTGATTTAGTGTATGATGGTGTTTTTGAGGTGCTCCCGTGGCTTCCATCTCCATCAGTTGTCCCTCCTGCTCAGCTACTGAAGGCGTGGTGCGTAACGGCAAAAGCACTGCCGGACATCAGCGCTATCTCTGCTCTCATTGCCGTAAAACATGGCAACTACAGTTCACTTACACCGCCTCTCAGCCCGGTACGCACCAGAAAATCATTGATATGGCCATGAATGGCGTCGGATGTCGCGCCAGTGCACGCATTATGGGCGTTGGCCTCAACACGATTTTACGACACTTAAAAAACTCAGGCCGCAGTCGGTAACCTCGCGCATACAACCGGGCAGTGATGTGATTGTCTGCGCTGAAATGGACGAACAGTGGGGCTACGTCGGTGCTAAATCACGTCAGCGCTGGCTGTTTTACGCGTATGACAGGATACGGAGGACGGTTGTGGCGCACGTCTTCGGTGAACGCACTCTGGCCACACTGGAGCGTCTTCTGAGCCTGCTGTCGGCCTTTGAGGTCGTGGTATGGATGACGGATGGCTGGCCGCTGTATGAACCCCGCCTGAAGGGAAAGCTGCACGTTATCAGCAAGCGTTACACTCAGCGCATTGAGCGACATAACCTGAATCTGAGACAACATCTGGCAAGGCTGGGACGGAAGTCACTGTCGTTCTCAAAATCGGTGGAGCTGCATGACAAGGTTATCGGGCATTATCTGAACATAAAACACTATCAGTAAGTTGGAGTCATTACCCGAAGATTGTATAAAAAATTAGAATAATCGAGGTGAGAATAACAAACCCATGCATAAAGCATGGTTATGATCAATTAAATCGCAAAAACAGGTCAATTGTTAACAAAATAAACCGGAATTGGTAACGTAATTTGAACAAATTCGGAATGAAAGAAATCGTGGGGAATGTGATAAGGCTCAAATATCTGCAGTTATGATGTTTGGCTGTAAAATGCCAGGCGCCGCCGGGGAGTGTCCCGTATGCATCGCGCACGCAGTACGGTCCCCTCTCCCTTGCGGGAGAGGGTTAGAGTGAGGGGGAAATGCCGCAAACTGCACGCGTACAGCATTCACCATCAAATAAAGGTAAAAATCTCTTCACGCGGCAGGCGGGATTTCGGCAATGCGGCGTTGAAATCACTTTCGCTGCGGTAACCGAGCGACACCAGCACCACGCTGGTCAACCCTTTTTCACGCAGACCCAGCGAGAGGTCCAGCGCACGTTGATCAAAACCTTCCATCGGCGTTGCGTCGATACCTAACATCGCCGCGCCCAGCAGCAGGCCGCCCAGCGCCAGATAAACCTGTTTCTCCATCCACTGCGGAATATCACGGGATTCATAGCGGTGCATATCCACATAAGAGCGACGGCCCTTATCCTGGCCTGCCTGTGCGCCTTCGGCGACGAAACGGCCATCTGCGCTCTCCTGCGCCAGCACATTTTGCAGATGCTGATCATCCAGATCTGTACGCATGCAAAGTGCAATAACGTGCGAGGCATTCAGCACTTTAGGTTCGTTGTAAATGAAAGCGCCGGTGGTGGATTTTGCAATCGCGGCGCGGCCTTCGGTCGTCGATGCCACCACAAAATGCCACGGCTGAGAGTTCACCGAAGAGGGGCTGTTTTGTAGTACATTAAGCAGCGTCTCAATCTGCTCCTGTGGCAGCGTCTTACCCCCTTCAAAGGCTTTAACGGTATGGCGGGCAAGCACAGCATCATCTAAAGTCATCGTCTTTCTCCGGCAGGAAAATGAAATAAATACGGGACTTGCCGCCCCGTCTGGTGGTCGAGAATAAACACAAACAGTGACGAGATAAATCATCTCCGCTGTGCAGCACTTTCCCTCCGGGAGTGAAAATAATGTCATGGCGCTTTGCGCCTGTGGTTTTTTCTGGCAAAAAGAGGGCTGACCGTAAGCCCGGCAGGAGAAAGCATGATTCGCCTTGAAGATGTCACCTTATTTGTTCGCTCTGCTGCGCTGGGCAGTTTCTCCAGTGCGGCGCGAGAGGCGGGGCTGTTGCCGGGGCAGGTCAGCGCCGCCGTGCACCGTCTGGAGCGCGACCTCGACAAGCGCCTGTTTGCGCGCTCGACCCGCAGTCTGCGGTTGACCACAGAGGGCGAAAAATATCTGCCCTTCGCTCAGGAGATGTTGGCCGTGGTGCATGCGGGGGCGGAAAGTCTGCACAGCAGTGACAACGACATTCAGGGCGAACTGCGTGTGGCCGTGCCGTCTGATATTGGCCGCAACGTGCTCTTGCCGCTTATCACCCGGTTTTGCCAGCAGTACCCCAAAATCTCGCTGCGTCTGTCGCTCTCCGATGAAATAAGCGATGTCTTTCGCGACCCGGTGGACATTGCGATTCGCTATGGCGTGCTGGATAACAGTAGCTATGTCGCACTACCGCTGGCAGAAGATAACCGCCGCGTACTGGCCGCCTCACCGGCTTATCTGCAACAACACGGCAGACCGCAAATCCTGGACGACATCGTCAATCATCACTGCCTGCTGTTTACCATGAACAGCCACGTCTATGACAAATGGAGCTTTCCCGAAGACGGTATGCGCCGCCAGCTTATCGTTAAAAGCCGCATGCTATGCGACGATGCGGATGTTGCCCGCCGCTGGGCGCTGGAAGGGATGGGCATCATCTACAAATCGTGGATTGATATCAGCGCGGATGTTCAGGCGGGCAGGCTGGAAGTACTCTTACCGCAGCACCCTGGCGAAGCAGCGCCCCTCAACCTGATTTGCCCGCACCGCAAGCAATTCTCCCCGGCGATTCGCCAGTTGCACAGCGTGTTACGCGAGCCTCTGCGCGCGATTACTGCGTTACTGCATACCCACCCGGCGTTTCACCCACAGCCCTGATTTGCTCATCCTGCATTTGCACACACTCCGTCGGCCCTGCGTGGTGGGGTATGCCCTGTGCGTCTATCGTCAGACAATATTCAGCTTTCAAAAAGCCACGTTTTGCTAACCCCTGATGTGGTGATAGGCGACTATTGTTGAAGCCATACAAAAAATCAGGGATCGCGTTCAGTGAGGAATGCGGCGAAAAGGCGTATATCAGCGCCTAATGTTGTCCGGGCTGGCGACGCGAGGAGTGCCGGGTTCAGTCCGTCATCTAAAAGGTATGTACGAATGGCTTTACGTTCATTAGGTACCACGGGTTTACAGATCCCCCGGCTGGTTTTTGGCGGTAACGTATTTGGCTGGACCGTGGATGAGAAGCAGAGTTTTAGTTTGCTGGACGCGTTGCTGGAGCGAGGCTTCACGGCAATCGACACCGCGGACGTTTACTCTGCGTGGGCGCCGGGTAACAAAGGCGGCGAATCGGAAACCATCATTGGTAAGTGGTTTGCCGCCCATCCTGGCGTGCGTGAAAAAGTGACTCTTTTTACGAAAGTCGGCGCTGATTTGGGCGCACCTGGCAAAAAAGGCCTTTCCGCACGCTGGATTGAACAGGCGGTCGAGGACTCATTGCGCCGTCTGCAAACCGACTACATCGACTTGTATTTCTCCCACTGGCCGGACAGCGAAACGCCGTATGACGAAACCCTGGGAGCATACCAAAAGCTGCTTAAAGCCGGGAAAATCCGTGCGGTCGGGGCGTCAAACCTCAATGCGGAACAGTTACAGGCTTCTCTGAAGGTGGCGGATGACAACGGCTTGCCGCGCTATCAGGTACTGCAACCGGAATATAACCTGTATGACCGTGACAGTTTTGAAGGAAAACTGCAGGAGTTAACGGTTCGGGAAAATATCGGTGTGGTGACCTACTACAGCCTGGCGTCGGGTTTTCTGTCGGGCAAATACCGCAGCGAAAACGATCTCAGCCAGAGTCAGCGCGGGCAGGGCATCAACAAGTACCTGAATGCACGTGGCTTTGCCATTCTGGATGCGGTGGACAAGGTGGCGGCGAAACATAATGTGAAACCCGCTGAGGTAGCGCTAGCCTGGCTTATCGCTCAGCCTGGTGTGACTGCGCCTATCGCCAGCGCCACAAAAATCGCCCATGTGGAGAGCTTCGTGACGGCGGTGTCGCTGGCCCTTTCCAGTGAGGATATCGCGGCGCTGAATAACGCCGGTCAGTAAGGCACAAAACCGGATGGTTATGCGCCATCCGGTACGCTTTTCCCACCTAAAAATTGTAGTTTTGCATGACCTGAGACAATTTTTCCCGTCGTTCGGTTGGAGTTTTTGTCGCCCCTGCCGTTAACCCTTTTGATGAACGCCACGTATTACCGTACAAGTCCGGCAGGTGATTGCCGCCGCGTAAGCACCTTCTGACTTGTCGTTCGGGACAGGGAACAATGAAGGAAAGTCACGCAAAGAAACACGATGTGCTGATTGAGCGACTGTGCGAAATTTTCTCGGTCCTTTATCAGGGAAACACCATCGATAAAGCATGGTTATGTACAAAGTTTGGTATTACGGCGCGCACCGCGTACCGGGACCTGGCGCGGCTTGCCCACTTGCTGGATCAGGTCTCGCCTGGCCGCTATCGCCTGAGCACGCATCTGCTGCCGACACTCCATACCGGGCACCTGGCGGAATTTGCTGATTTCGCGGGCGTTGCGCATCTTTTCCCTCGTCGGGACGGACAGTCGCTACGTAACAGCATGAAAAACCGGGATAACATCGCTTTTCATGGCGTCAGTAGCCGGGAAAATTACACCATGGATGACCTGATAGGCCAGCTCAATCAGGCTATTGCCGCCCGGCAGGAAGTCACGTATCGCTACCGTGAGAAAAACCGCTGCGTTCAGCCGTATCGCCTGATAAACCATTATGGTTTGTGGTATCTGGCGGCGGTGGATGCGGGCACGCTCAAGGCCTTCGAACTGGCGCTGATTTCCCAGTTTGCGCCAGGGGCAAACCGCTTCACGGCCGATCCACTGGTGCTGGAAGAGCTGGAAGCAGGCTCGGGCATTCGCTTTGGTAAAAAGACAGAGGTGCAGTTACGGATTTCGGCTCATGCGGCGAAGTTCGTCAGCCGACGCCCGCTTTTTCCTGCTCAACGCCTGGTGGAACGGCACGACGATGGCGGCATGACGATTTCATGTGACATTCGCGACCCGCACACGCTGTTTCGCTGGCTGCGCTACTGGCTACCGGATGTCAGCATCCATTCGCCCGCTTCCCTGCGCGACGCGTTTAAGCAAGATTTACAGCGGCGCTACGCCGAAGCTAGCGACGATATTGTTCATCCGATACCTGTTCCAGCCAGGTAACCGGGCTGCCGTTTTGTGATTCGGCGATAGCGATATGGGTCATCGCATTGTCTGGCGTTGCGCCATGCCAGTGCTTCACATCCTGCGGGATCCAGACGATATCGCCCTGGTTCATCTCCTCAATGGGTTCCCCTTCACACTGGATCCAGCCTTTGCCGTGGGTGACGATCAATGTCTGACCAAGCGGATGGGTATGCCATGCCGTGCGCGCACCCGGTTCAAAGGTGACAGTCGCGCCGCCAACGCGCGCCGGGGCATCGGTCTGGAACGGGGCGTCAAGGCGCACGCGGCCGGTAAAATAGGCCTCCGGGCCGGGTGCGGAAGGGACAGAACCACTACGGATAATTTTCATTTTCTTCTCCTGAAAGGTAAAAACCACAGGATTAAGTTTACGCAGTGCCGCCGGGATTGATTAGTCGGGGAAATCGAAAAGGACTTATGAGAGGCATTCATGTGTGTCTCAGGGGGGAGCCCGGCTGTGCGGCTACAGAGTAACGGCGAGCCGGAGCGATGGAATCGGATTGCGGGCGGCAAAATGGGGTTAAAAGACTAACTCATGAATGGCGTTCACTGACCGTCATGGTAAACCACACTTCTTCATCACTGTCGTTGGCATAGGCATGGGGCGCATCGGTCCGGGCCACGGCGGAGCTGCCATGCGTGACGGCCAGGACGGTTTCATCGACGGTGACTGTCAATGTGCCTTGCTCCACATGCAGCAGTTCAAAGGTGCCAGTCGGATGGCCCGGTGAGCTAAAACGTTCGCCGGGAAACAGATGCCAGCGCCACATTTCCAGCATGTCGGGCCCACTGGTGCCTGCCAGTAAGCGGGCCGAACCGCCTTTATCCCCGTGCCAGAGTACCGGGATATCCCCGGCGTCAATCAGGTGGACGGCGGGTTTACTGGCCACATCGACAATATCCGCCACGGAAACGCCCATCGCCGCGGCGATTTTACACAGCATCGCGATGCTGGGGTTGGCCAGACATTTTTCGATCTCGACCAGCATGCCTTTGCTGACACCTGCCCGGCGGGACAATTCGTCCAGCGATAGTTTTTGTTGCTGGCGAAACGCTTTAATTCGCACCGCCACGGCCTGGCTAACGGTCTGGAGGTCGGCACCTGAGTCGGTCGGTATATTGACTTTTTTGGTCATCGGTCACTACTATGGGATAAATTAGTCACTAAAAGGATTATCCGATGCTTTCTGTTCAGCCGTCAATCGACACCGGTATCGCCCGTATTGCACCACAGTTTCGTGCGCTTAGCATGCTGGTGGAGGCCGCACCGTTAAGGCATCCTCAGGTGGGAGAAGCGGCGCTGGCGCGTGCTTGTGCAGAGGTGGTGGCGGGTGGCCCTGATTGGGCGCAGGCGCATCTGGATGCGTGGAGCGAGGTGTTTAAACGCTTCGGTGCGAAGCCAAAACGCACGCCATGTTCTGCCGACGCGCTGCGAAAACGGGTGTTGCGTGACGGTTCGATGGCGGCGATTGATCCGGTGGTGGATCTCTATAACGCCATCAGTTTGCGCTATGCGATTCCGGTGGGCGGCGAGAATCTTGCCGCGTATGTGGGCGCACCGAGGCTGGTTATCGCCGAAGGAACAGAGCGTTTTGACATGATGAAAGACGGGCAACTGGCGGAAGAGTCGCCGGAGCCCGGTGAAGTGGTGTGGCGTGACGATCTCGGAGTGACGTGCCGCCGCTGGAACTGGCGGCAGGGGGTGCGTACCCGCCTGAGTGCGACCGACAGCCAGATGTGGTTTATCCTGGAAAGCCTGCCGGAGATGCCGATTGATGCCTTGCACGCCGCAGGCGATGAGCTGGCTGCCGGTTTGCAGGAGATGATGCCTGGCAGCATTATCCGTTCGTCGCTGCTCACGGTGTGAAAGGGAATATCCCGGATGCGGTGCGCCCGTAGCCCCGGCAAGCGCAGCGCCGCCGGGGATGCCCCGGATGAGCACTACAACCTCGTCAACGTCGCAAAATAGGCGGCGAGACTGTCAATCAGAGCCCTGACCGCAGGCGGCAACCCTTTGCGCGTAGTGAATACCAGGTGAACTATCCCCGGCACGCTGCGCCACTGCGGGAATACCTGCACCAGCTCCCCCTTCTCTAGTGCGCGATGGCAAAAGTGCTCCGGCAAAAACGCCACGCCGAGCCCCTGACTTGCCGCCGTACGCACCGCCGCAAAATCACTACAACTCATCATCGGCTCGTGACGAAACATCATGCTTTGTTTATCACGGTTTTCCAGCGGCCATTCCACTTCGGCGTCGCCATCGTTAGTGCTGAGCGTGGGCAGGGTATTCAGCGTGGCGATATCCTCCCCCGCACGCCGCGCCAGCGAAGGGCTGGCTACCAGAATGCGGTGCGAAGTACCCAGCGTGCGCATGATGAGTTCCGCATCGCTATTAAGCTGCGTGCGCACACGCAGGGCCACATCAATACGCTCATTAATCAAATCCACGGGCCTGTCGAGAGCAAGGATTTGCAGCCGGACCTTCGGGTAGCGGTGCATATAGGCCATCAGCGTGTCGGAAACCACCTCTACCATCCCGGTCGGGCAGCTAAAACGCACCAGGCCATGCGGCTCGGCATGGGCATTGATAATCAACGCCTCTGCCTGCTCAGCCTCTTGCAACATGGCCCGGCAGCGCTGATAAAACGCCTCGCCCACTTCGGTGACGCGAAAACGGCGGCTGGTTCGCTCAATCAGCCGTACGCCGAGGCGAGATTCCAGCTCGGCAATCCGGCGGCTGAGTTTTGATTTTGGTTCGTGTAGTGCCCTGCCTGCGGCGGCAAAACCCCCGTGGCGCACCACCTCGGCAAAATAGCGATAGTCATTCAGATCGGTACGCATTGTCGCCTCATCGTTCCTTTAATAGAACGATATGTAGCATAATTGCTATCTTTTTGCACTATCGTTCCACTGGTATCTTCATCATCACTAACCCAACGGAATAAACCGGAGCTTAAAATGAACAGATACAGCAACAAAGTGGTGGTAGTGACTGGCGGTACCAGCGGCATCGGCATGGCAACAGCAAAAGCCTTCGCTGCAGAAGGGGCGCATGTTTACATCACCGGGCGTCGCCAGGAAGCACTGGACAATGCAGTACAGGCCATCAGCGGCAGCGTGGTCGGCGTGCGTGGCGATATGGGACAACTGGCCGATATCGACCATCTCTATGATGTGATTCAGCAACAGCATGGTCAGATTGATGTGCTGGTGGCGAATGCGGGCGGCGGCGACTTTGCGCCTCTTGGTGAAATTACCGAACAACATTACGAGCAGACCTTTAACACCAACGTAAAAGGCGTACTTTTCTCCGTGCAAAAAGCGCTACCGCTGCTCAAAGATGGCGCCTCCATTGTGTTGACGGCCTCGACCACCAGCGTGAAAGGTACGCCGGCATTCAGTGTTTATTCGGCCACCAAAGCGGCGGTACGTAACTTTGCCCGTAGCTGGATTCTGGATCTTAAACCGCGCCGTATTCGCGTCAATGCCGTAAGCCCTGGCCTGACCGATACCGCCGGACTGAATGAGCTGTTTGGCGGTGGTGAGCAGGCGGAAGGCACCAAATCCTGGCTCTCCGAACAGGTACCATCAGGCCGTATTGGCCAGCCTTCAGAGGTTGCTAGCGCCATCACGTTCCTCGCCTCGGATGATGCGAGCTACATCAACGGTATCGAGCTGTTTGTTGATGGTGGCCTGGCGCAGATTTAATGTATAAGTGTTGCCCCGCATCAGGAAGGAAAGGTGTGGGGCAATGACGTATATCCCATTGACATATCCCGTTCATTATTTGAGCTTATCGTGTAAATTTTCACCAGTAGAGGATCGTATGGAAAAAACGACACTCTTTAAAAGTAATCGCAGCCAGGCCGTACGTTTACCTAAAGCGGTTGCTCTGCTTGATGATGTGAAACAGGTTGAGATTGTGGCATTAGGCAGGACACGGATAATTACTCCTGCTGGAGAAGCCTGGGATAGTTGGTTTGATGGCGAGAGCGTGAGTCCCGACTTTATGGGGGCGCGAGAGCAGCCAGGGGAGCAAAACAGGGAAGATTTTTAATGCTGAAATATATGCTGGATACCAACAATACCCGCGAATTTGAGCGGGTCCCTGGAATGCGTTTGTCTGACTGGACGATTCAATGATATCTGAGGTGAGTCTTAGAAATAGACTCCCTCTGGATTGTTGATGCATAAATCCTTTATGCCTAAAACACAAAAGCATTTCCATAAATAGCAATTGTTAAAAGTAACTATCCATTCCTGGTATATCTCGATACATCCGCAATAACCCCGTGGTAGACTCGCCTTATAAAATATATCGGCGTCATCTAATTTATAACAACTGAAATAATCATTTTCAGGGAAGGTGAAGTGTGCCTGATTGGTTATCGTTAGTAATAGATTCATTTTGGCCAATGCTGTATGCCGGGCTGACATTTACTATTCCATTAACATTGATTACCTTCGTCCTTGGATTAATTCTGGGGTTCGTTGTGGCGTTAATTCGTTTATATGGACCTGCGCCGCTGAAAAGCCTGGTGCGCTTTTATGTCTGGATTATTCGCGGCACCCCCTTACTGGTGCAACTGTTCCTTATTTTCTATGCATTACCGAATGCGGGTATCACGCTCGATGCGTTTCCATCGGCGGTGATTGGCTTTACGCTGAATATTGGCGCCTATACCTCGGAAGTGATCCGGGCGACCTTGCTCTCGGTGCCAAAAGGCCAGTGGGAAGCGGCACACTCCATCAGCATGAGCTGGAGCCAGTCGCTGCGGCACATCATTTTGCCACAGGCGGCGCGCGTGGCGGTTCCGCCATTATCAAATACCTTTATTTCGCTGGTAAAAGACACTTCGCTTGCATCGGTGATTACGGTTCCGGAGATGTTTCTCGCCGCGCAACGTATTGCTGCCGTCACCTACCAGCCGCTTATTCTTTATAGCGAAGCAGCGCTCCTCTATCTGTTGATCAGTTCCGTCTTATCGTATTTACAGTCGCACCTGGAAACCCGATTAGAAAGAAATACCGTGGTTAAGGAAAATAATAATGATAACGCTATCCGGAATTGAGAAAAGTTTTGGTTCGCAGAAAGTACTGCACGATATTTCTCTTACGCTTCCGGAGGGCAGCGTTACGGCATTAATTGGTCCCTCCGGTAGTGGAAAAAGTACATTATTACGCTGTGTCAATTTGCTGGAAATTCCGCAGGCCGGAACGGTGAAAATTGGCAGCGAAGATATTTCATTTAACGGACACGCCAAACCGAAGAAAAAAGACATCCGGCGCATATGCCAGCAGACCGGCATGGTCTTCCAGAACTTTCAGTTATTCCCACACTTAACCGCGCTGGAAAACATCATGCGTGGGCTGGTGGTGGTGCAGAAATGGCCCGTTGCCAAAGCCAAAGCGCGGGCGGAAGAGTTACTCACTAAAGTGGGCATGCTACATAAACGCGACGCCTGGCCTGCCATGCTCTCTGGCGGCCAGCAGCAGCGCGTGGCGATTGCCCGAGCGCTGGCTCCGTCGCCGAAAGTTTTGCTCTGCGATGAACCGACGTCGGCGCTCGATCCTGAATTGTCGCTGGAAGTCGTTGCCGTCCTGCGCCAGCTCGCCCAGGAGGGGACAACCATGTTGATGGCGACACATGATTTACGGCTGGCGGCGAATATCGCCAACCAGGTTGTCTTCCTGGAGTCCGGGCACATTGTGGAGAGCGGCACCTCGAAAGCCATCTTCACCCAGGCGAAAAAGACGCGAACACAACTGTTTATTTCCACCCTGACCGACACCCTTCCCGATTCCTGGGAAATTTAAAACAACAACACGGCAACTCTTTAAGGAGCTAATGATGAAAGTATTAGTCACTGCATTGCTGGCAACCGCCATTCAACTGAGCGTTTCCCATGCTGCTTTCGCGGCAGACGATCTGGCCACTATCAAATCTGCCGGGGTGTTAAAAATCGGCACTGAAGGCACCTACCCGCCGTTCACTTACCATGATGCCTCCGGGAAACTGGTGGGGTTTGATGTGGAGATTGGTCGAGAAATCGCTAAACGTGTTGGCGTGAAGGCGGAATTTGTCGAAGGCAAATGGGATGGCCTGATTGCAGGGCTGGGCGCTAAACGCTACGACGCGGTCATCAATCAGGTGTCGATTACCCCGGAGCGTAAGGCGAAATTTGATTTCTCCGAACCCTATATTTCCTCCAAAGCGGTGCTGATTGTTAATAGCAATAACACGGCGATCAAGAGTTTCGATGACCTCAAAGGCAAGAAATCTGCCCATACGCTGACCAGTAACTATGCGCAACTGGCGCGTAAATACGGCGCGGAAGTGGTGGGGACCGATGGCTTTGACCAGTCGGTATCGTTAGTCGCCCAGGGGCGTGCGGATGCCACCATCAACGACAACCTCTCATTCCTCGACTTCAAGAAACACAAGCCGGATGCTCCGGTGAAAATTGTGGCGTCGCAAAATGATGCAGAACAGGTGGGTGTCCTGATTCGTAAGAATGAAGGGGAGCTGCAACAGGCGATCAATAAAGCCCTGGACGGCATTAAAGCTGACGGGACCTACCAGAAGATTTCCAATACCTACTTCGGGACCGATGTCTCTAAATAACCGGTCAGCCGCAGCGGTCATTGCGCCACTGTAGGTTTTAAAAAAGGGCAGCAGTTGCACGGGAGAGCCAGGGGCAAACTGCTGCCAAAAGTACAACGTTTACTGCGCTTTTTCTTTTATTAGCATTGCAAGGACAAAGAACACGGCGACGAAAGCGATGATGAAGTTAAAGCCCGTCGAGATACCGTAACTGTCGGAGACCTGGCCTATGACCGACCCGGCCAGCGCGCCGCCGAAGCCAGAGGCGACATAAATCAGCCCCATCACCGAACCGCTTTTGCGGGTAAGGCGCGTGGCAATGGCTGCCGCCGTCGGGAACAGCACGGACATGGCAAAGCCGAACAGCATGAACAGGTAGACGAACTCCACTACCAGCATGCGGCTGACGATGATGGAAACCAGCGACAGAATCGAGAACCAAATCAGCGTCCGGCGCTCGCCCAGTTTCAGGGTGATAAAACCGCCAATCACGCGGCCAATGGTAAACAGCCCGGCAAACGAGGAAATAACATAAGCGGCTTTCGCAGCCTTACCGGCGGCGTCCAGGTCTGCGATATCGAGTGCGGCGTAGAAGATCGGGAAGAAGTTCAGGAACGCCGCTTCGGCTGCCACATAGAATAGCAGGAAGGCGATCACGATCATGATGCGTTTCTGGGTCAGCAGCTCGATAAAGTCGCTCAGCTTCATGCTGGACTGGGCATTGCTCTCCAGCTTCAACGTGCTCAGAACCAGCACCAGCACGGCGACGATAACGGCGATGCCAACATAGAAGGCGCGCCAGGAGACACTGTTGGCGAACAACTGATGCAGGATCAGCGGGGTGACAATCATCCCGACGCCAAACATGGCGTTGGAAATATTGAACATCATCCCGGCTTTGTCTTTATAGAAGGTCGGAATGACGGTCACGATGGAGACCATCATCGAGCCAATGCCCAGACCAATCACCAGATAGAAACCAAAGAACAGCGCCACGGTATAGGCAAGACTGGTGCCCATCAGGCCGACAATCATCAGCAGCGAGCCGACCAGCATCATGATTTTCAGACCTTTTTTGTCGGTCAGGTAGCCGGTCAGCAGGCTGGAAATCAGAAAGCCAATCTGAAACAGGGTAATTAACGTCCCCACCTGGCCCATATTGAGATCAATGCTGTGCTGTACCTGTTCAAGAATCAACCCTTTAGTGTTCTGAATCCCGCCCAGCAAAAACATGGTCATAAAGAGCAGGAAAAAGACTTTCCATTTTTGCGCATTCGTCATTATTGAGCTTCCTTGCGTAGTTCATGTTCTCCGATGGCGTCAAACAACGCCTGATCTGCCCATCCGTAGCAGTAATAGAGCAGGTCATCGCAGGCGCTGGCTTCTGCGGCGCGTACCGCTTCCAGCAACTGTTCTGGCGGCAGATTCCACATCTGAATGCCGCTGAAAATAAAAGTACCTTTCTGCGAGAGCTGGCGTACCCGGTCGTTTTGCTCTTTGACGAAACTGATCGGGAAGCCGGAGGCTTTAAAGTCCTCGTAGCTGAGCGCGTAAGGCAGGTTGAACAACTTTTTAAACGCCTCAAAAGCGGGTTCATGCGCGGCTTCATCGCAGGCAAAGAAATTGACCAGCCCCTGTACATCCGCACCGCCCCCGAGTTTGTGGTAAGGGAAGTGTTTCAGCGTGCCGGAAAGACGCGTCAGCGCGCGATAATCCTGCCCGAGGATCCAACTGTAGGCCGGTGGCCACAGGTCGAGCCAGAAATGGATATCGCCAATGTTCTCTTTCGCGTTTTTCAGGATACGTTCGACCAGCCCGGTAACGCTTTGTTGGCGAAACGCAACCCAACGGGCAATGATGGGGTTATCGCGAAACGCCTCGACGGGATAAGCGAAGTCCCTTTCGGCAAGGGCGGCAGCGATTTTATCCAGCTCGTCTTTGACCACCTCTGGCGCGAGATCCTGCGCTTTCATGGCCTGCTGGCAATGCGGGCAGAAACAGGTAAAAAGCCCGGCGGGATTGACCTCTTTTCCGGCCCAGTCAGGAAAGCGGATACGGTCAATCAGGAAGGTGTCGTAACCGTAAAGGCTCTTGATGCGGCTGAACGTTTTTTGCCAGTAATCGGCCACATCCGGCGCATTGGGGCATAGCCAGTACTTGATGACCCGGCCACGATAATCAACGACCTGGTTGTTGGCGATATCACCACTAAAATCCCCGTTCAGGATGTTTACCCAGGGAATCACTTTATAGCGAGTGCCTTCTGTCGCCTGTTGAACCCGGCGCAAAGGGTCGTTGCCCGCCAGCACGCCGGGATCTATTTTCTGCTGCAGACGCGTATTGGGATTATCAATATTGACGTGCAACATGCCGTTGCCCATTACCGATTCGTGTACCGGGTTATGCGGTAATACGCCCACGGGGTACGGATTACGTTCAAAAATGGTATTTAATTCGACAAATAAATGTTCGACGTTCTGCATGCCGTCTATGCGTTGCAGAATGTTCTCCATTCCTTCGTCCAGAATATCGTGCGGATGCAAATGGATTCCTGCCATTATGTTCTCCTTGTCGTCAGGTGACTGGCACTAATTAATTTGTGCGTCTGGCATAAATTGAATTGCGGGATAAATAGCGGAAAGCGCCAGAATGGCGATGCCATAAAGCGGTGCTTTTTCGCGTAATTCTGATAATTCCACGGTGACGTGGGTATTGGTGAAAAGCTGTCTGTCGAGAGTGGCCTGCACACGGGGTAAGAAATAGTCCGCCACGTGGGTGACGCCGCCGGTTAACACCACTTTTTGCAGGTTTGCCATCGCCACGAGATTAATAATCCCCATGGCTAAATAATCGGCCATCTCATCGAGCAGTGCGCAGGCCAGTGGGTCGCCCTTGTGTACGTATGACATTATCTTTTCCAGCGAAAGCGTCTGGTTTGTCAGTTCTTTAAACCTGTCGCTGATACCAGAGCCTGAGCAGTAGCTTTCAAAGCACCCCTTATTGCGCCAGTTTTTATAGAGCTGGCCGCGGTTAAAAATCATGTAACCAATCTCGCCCGCTGCGTTATTGGCACCACGAATGATTTTACCGTCCATCAGCAGCGCTGATCCTAAGCCAGTCCCGATGCCAATCAGCGCGGCGCTGTTGCTGTTGCGACATTTTCCGCACCACATCTCGCCCACCAGCGCGGCACGAATGTCATTCTCCAGGATGACCGGCAGAGAAAGCCGCTTTGTTAGCTCATCCGCCAGGGGAAGACTGGACCAGTCAGGCAGATTGGGCGAGCCCTCCAGTACTACGCCATTACTGATATCGATAATGCCGGGCGTCGCAAGACCAATGACGCCAATACGGCGATGTTCAACGCCACTTTCCACGATAAAACTGGCGATGCTGTTGGATAAAAGGTCAATAAAGGCATTACGATCGCCGGTCTGGTAAGTCGCTTCGCGTTTTTCATACAAAATCGTGGCATCGAGATTAAACAGCGAAAAGGTAATTTTCGTTCCGCCCAGATCGATGCCAATCCCCAGCCTGGCGTGCGGATCAAAATTAATCAGAATGCCTTTTCTTCCCTGCCCGGTTTGTTCGCTGACGCCGCCTTCAAAAATGATTTTCTCCAGCAGTAAATCGTTAATAATTTCTGAAACGGTCGCTTTGGTCAGTCCACTGATTTTAGCGATTTGCGCGCGTGATAATGGGCCCTGCTCACGAATGATATTGAGCACCAGCGTTGCGTTCATCTGGCGTAAGGTATTGGGAACCACAGGCGTCATAATGAATACCCTTTAGTTTGCTTTCCATACTTAATCGTAAGTATTAACTGACTTCGATGTCCTTTTTTGCGTATTTATTGCCAAGAATAAGGTTTGTGTAAAGTGTTTTTGCTTATTTAGTTTGTGTTCCATACTAATTTATTGAGCGCTGTCACATGCTGCTTTTATTTAGCGCTATGGTATTTTTTTAATGAATTTTTAGAGGTTGTTTTATTTGTTTTTTAAATATTTTAAGGGGTGATTATAGGGTTTGTTTTATATGTCGCATCAATATTTTTAAGCTGTATTATTTGGGTTTTCATGCAATGAAATATAAAAAAGGAATATAAAAGCCCGGATACGCTGACGCTTATCCGGGCAACACTTTGTTCTCTCTGAGTGTTGGGATGAGGGGGGAAGACCTACATCACCATACTCGCCAGCAAGATAAACAGCAGGCCGCAGATGGAGAGCAGGGTCGACATCAGCGTCCAGGACAACAATGTCTCTTTGGTGGTCAGGCCGAAGAAATCCTTAATCATCCAGAAACTGGCATCATTCACGTGCGAACAGATGCAGGAGCCCGCCCCCGTTGCCAGCGTAATCAGCGCCAGATTGGTATGAGGGTGCGCCGCCAGTAGCGGAATGACTAGCCCGGCCGTGGAGATCGCCGCCACCGTGGCTGAACCCAGGCAGATTCGCAGGAACGCCGCCACACCCCAGGCCATCAGAATCGGGTTGATATCCATCCCCGACACCAGCGTGGAAATGTACTGACCCACACCGGAGTCAATCAGCACCTGCTTAAACGCACCGCCGCCGCCGATAATCAACAGCAGACCAGCAATCCCGGCAATCGCTTTGCTACAAGAATCCATCAGTTCCGAAATGGTTTTTCCACGCCCCACACCCATGGTGTAAATCGCGAACAACAGCGAAATCAGCATGGCGATAGTGGAGTTCCCCAAAAACAGAAAGATGTTATAGAGCGTGCCAGGATCGCCTGCGTCTTTCGGGCGGGCCATTTGCATAATGGTCACCAGCGCCATCAAAATCACTGGCAGCATGGCGGTTAAAAAGCTGATGCCAAAGCCTGGCATTTCGCTCTCGCTAAAACTTTTCGTCGCGCCGAGAGAGGCAATATTGCCCTCTTTTTTAAAGGCATCCGGAATTAAACGCTGGCACACTTTATTCAGCAGCGGACCGCAGAGAATAAAGGTCGGAATACCCACGATAATGCCGTAAATCAGCACCATCCCGACATCTGCGCCATATTCACGGGCGATCACGGTAGGGCCTGGGTGCGGCGGCAGAAAACCATGTGCAACCAGCAAACCGGAGAGCATCGGCACGCACATATACATCGGTGATATTTTCGCTTCCCGGGCGATGGCGAAGATAATCGGCACCAGCAGTATCAGGCCGACTTCGAAAAAGAGCGCAATCCCGACGATAAACGCTGAACAGACCACCGCCCAGTCGAGTTTCTTCGCACCGAAATATTTCAGCATGGTCAGCGCGATACGCTGTGCGCCACCCGCGTCAGACAACAGACGCCCAAGCATCACACCGAAACCAAATATCAACCCAATATGGCCCAGCGTACCGCCAAGGCCAGATTCGACCGAGGTGACAACTTTATTCAGGTTCATTCCACTGGCGATGGCGACCCCGATTGAGACGATAATTAACGAAACAAAGGTGTTTAATTTTATTCTTATAGTTAAAAGCAGGAGTACAGCAATACCTGCCACGACGATAAATAGTGGCATAACGTCCTCTCTTTCCAGGATACAGATGTGATCTACCAGACTGCCTGAATCAGGCAGCCGAATAATAAATAATTTAATAATGGGTATGTCTTAACTCAGGGTTTATTAATATAGTCCTGTAGCGCTTCACTAATTTTATTAACGTCATAAATACAGCCGCGCCATGTCCCGCCGCTCACGGCCTGCAGCATTGCCCAGAGACGTGTATCATCCGGCAATTCCGGGTCAGGCATTAAATCCGGATGCGTATTGCGGGCATTTAATATTGCGGCCGCTTCCTCACGCGATGGCAAAATAGTATCGACATCGGTTCCTAAGAAATTCACCTCCCCATGAAGTTGTTTGCAGTCGATTTTAATTTCAATAATATCTCCGGTACGTAGCTTACCAATCGGCCCACCCGCCAGAGCTTCTGGCCCGACGTGACCAATACAGGCCCCGGTTGAGACGCCGGAGAAACGGGCATCGGTAATTAACGAGACATGTTTACCGTATGACAAATGTTTCAGCGCGCTGGTGACCTGATAGGTCTCCTCCATTCCCGTACCGGAGGGGCCTGCGCCAATAATCACCAGAATATCGCCCGCTTTAATTTTGTCGTGTTTGATATCGTAAATGGCGGCTTTTTCCGAGAGGTACACTTTCGCCGCGCCTTTATGGTAATAGACGCCCTCTTCATTAATCACCGACGCATCAATAGCCGTGGACTTAATCACCGATCCTTCCGGCGCGATATTGCCCACCGGGAAAGTAATAGTAGACGTCAGCCCACGTTTAGCGGCCTGTTGCGGCGACATAATCACATCGTCCGCTGCAACCTGTTCTTGCTTAAATAACAGCTCTTTGAAAATCTGTCGACGTTCAGACTGCTCCCACCAGTCGAGGTTTTCCTTGAGCGTGTTGCCGGTGACGGTCATGACATCTTCATGCAGTAAACCCAGGCTGCGCAGATGCAGCATCACTTCCGGCACGCCGCCTGCCATAAAGGCATTAACCGTCGGGTGATAGACCGGGCCGTTCGGCAGCACGCTCACTAAGCGCGGCACCTGCTTGTTAATGCGGATCCAGTCTTCCACGGTTGGGATATGACAACCCGCCTGATGGGCAATCGCCGGGATGTGCAGCAGCAGGTTGGTGGAACCGCCAAAGGCCGCGTGAACCATCATGGCGTTTTCAAAGGCTTTATCGGTGAGAATATCCTTCGTAGTGATGCCTTTCCGGGTCAGTTGCAGCGCTGCACGGGCGGAAGCGCGGGCGATTTCCTGCCACACCGGTTCGCCTGATGGCGCCAGAGCGGAGTGGGGGATTGCCAGCCCTAACCCTTCGGCCACCACCTGCGAGGTGCCCGCCGTGCCCAGGAACTGACAGCCGCCGCCGGATGATGCGCAGGCCTGGCATCCCGCCCGACGAGCGCCCTGCAATGACAATTCGCCATTGGCAAAACGCGCGCCAATGGTTTGCACTTTGCCGTTATCTTCGCCGTGCAACGCAGGCAGCGTCGCGCCGCCGGGGATCAGCACCGTGGCTTTGTCATGCTGAGAGGCGAGCGCCATCATGGTGGCGGGCAGCCCTTTGTCACAGGTCGCCACGCCAATCACCGCTTTGGCATCCGGCAGGGAGCGAATCAGGCGGCGCATCACCATTGAGGCGTCGTTGCGGTAGGGCAGCGAGTCGAACATCCCGGTCGTGCCCTGCGTGCGGCCATCGCACGGGTCGGAGACATAGACCGCGTAAGGCAGGGCGTTATTGTGTTTGATAACGTCTGCCGCCGCTTTCATCTGGATATCCAGCTCGTAGTGGCCCTGGTGAAGCGCCAGCGCGACAGGTTTCCCGTCTGGCCCGCGAAGCCCGCCCAGCGTGCTCAGTAGCAGAATGCCATCACGGTTAAGCTCGTCTGGCGACCAGCCCATCCCGGCATTCATCGTCATACCAAAAATATCGCCGCTGGGTCGGTTGATCAGCATATCCGGGGTCAGAGGCAGCTCGCCTTGCGGGCCAGCGGCATGCGTCCTGACGCGGTAAATCTCCCGGTTGTCGTTATCAAATATTTCGCGAACAGACATGGTGTTCCCCTTATTGTTTTAAAATTCCCTGAGAGGCCAGGATCGCCTTCACTTTTTCTTTTCCTTCCGCCGACGCTTCCAGAATCGGCGGCAGGCAATACGTGTTCACCGGGAGCCCCACGCACTGCATGGCATATTTGATGAGCGAGACAAACGGGGTTTCCAGCGCATAAATCGACGGCAACTGGAGCAATTTTTTATTGAGCGTGGCGGCCGTGGCGAGGTCGTTTTCCTGCCAGGCACGATAGATGCCGATGGATAACTCCGGCGCGAAGTTGGCGCTGGCGGTAATCGACCCGTCACCGCCCAGCAGCAACGTGTTGAGTAAGTGGTCGTCATAGCCGCAGAAAACGGAGAAATCCGGGCGCACTGCTTTGACGGTGTTAATCATTGCGCGCAGGTGACCGACGCTGTCGATGGTATCTTTAATGCCAACGATGTTGTCGTTTTGCAAAACCAGGCGTTTGACGGTCTCCGGCGTTAAGTCCTGGCCGGTCAGGTCGGGGAAGTTATAGATGATCACCGGCAGCTTTACGCTTTGCGCGATGCGGTGGTAATAATCGTCGAGGTTGCGCGGGGCGACTTTCCAGTAATAGGGGTTGATGGCAACAATGCCATCCGCGCCACAAACCTCAGCGTGCTGCGCCAGTTTTACCGCTTCGTCGGTGGAGGGAGAGCCCACGCCAATCAGCACAGGAACGCGTTTATCCGCTGTGGCGACCGCCGCTTCGGCGAGCGCCATCCGTTGGCTGGTGTTCATCTGGCTGAATTCCCCGCCGGTCCCCAGATAAAACAGTCCGTCGACCCCTTTCTCAATCAGGAAATCTGCGACCGCTTTCATGGCGGTTTTATCGATATTTCCGTCGTTATCAAAGGTGCTGGAGACCGGCGGAATAATTCCCCTGAACTTTTTCATTACATCAGTTTCCTTTTCTTAGGTTTTCACTTTCACTCCGGTATCCCAGCCCATATGATATTTGCCCGGCGCACTGGCGGAGCAATTCGAGATAACCATCGATCTTATTTCCTGAATACACCACCGGATCGCCCGACAGTGAGATCGCATAATTAACCCGGTTATACATATTGAATACCGGCATACTCAGACATACAGCGCCATAGGTTGATTCTTCATTGTCTATGGCCCATCCGCGTAGACGCGTTTTTTGCAACTCTTCCCGAAATAACTTCTTATCTGTAAAGGTATTTTCGGTATGTTTGGTGAGCGCTAACGCATCCAGAAAATAATCCATCTCTTCACGGGGCTTCCAGGCGAGTAACGCTTTGCCGAGCGCCGTGATGTGTAATTCTAATTTCTTACCAATCCAGCTTTTTTTCGTGGGTACGGAACCGGGACTTTCCACTTTATCGAGGTAAATGGCGTAACAGTCTTCAATGGCCCCTAAATGACAGACCAGGCCGCTTTTTTGCGAGAGTTCCTGCATCGGGCGTTTGGTCACCTCAAAAATATTTTTGCGGTGTAATGCCTGACAGCCAAGCTCATAATTTTTAATGCCAAGGGAATATTGATTGCGATCGCTTTTCGTTAGAAATCCACAATCAACCATGACATTTAATAAATTCAGCAGGCTGCTCTTCGGATACTGAAATTCCCGTAGCAGCTCCATAAAACTCGCCGCGCCAACATAGGCAATGTAAGTCAGTATTTTCTCAGCCCGAATAAGTGAATTACACCCTTTACCGCCCATAACGGCTCCTCTATTGATTGAGTAAAAGTTTATCCATCCTGTGTAAGGGAGAATACATGTGGTTCAACAGGCTGAACCGAGTTAGGGCGGGGAAACGTGATCTATAGCGAGGTTTTGAATAATGGGGGAATTGCCTGGGTAAGAAGGGAAGGCGGTGTCTCCCCTCCCTGAGAGAGAGGGGAAATTTAACAGCGAAGCCTACTCGTAGGTCATTTCAAACTGTACGGCTGAATTAGCCGTGCCGCCTTTGATCTTCCCGGTACGGATAAAGCGAGCCTGCATCGGGACGGTATAACTGCCTGCGCCGCTGTAGCCCGTGAATTTCGTTTTGGTATTAAAGGGGACATTGTTTCCATTCTCATACTGCAACTGAATTCCTACACCGCTGGCCGTTGAGTCATTTTTCAGGGTGAGATACTGCCCGGTACCACTACCCTGGAGCGTGACCCCGGATGCGGGTTTAAAGGTATAACTTACCGCACTCATGCCTGCATCACAGTTATTGATTTGAAATTTAAAGGGTACTGGTTTGCTGGTAGAGCCGACAGCAGGGAAATCGGAATAGGAATTTTTTTTCATATCAACGGAAATATCGGGTGTCTGGCAGGCCGCAATTTTCAGAGAGATGTTAGAACTGACTACATTTACCACGCCATAGCGAACCGCCCCAGCGGCGCTGACACTCGTATTAACCCAGCCTTCAACTAGTGGCGAAGGTAATTGTATTTTCCCGGTAGTAACTTCACCAATTTTATAAAACTGAATTTTCATACCCGTGAGACGGTTAGGTAAATTCAGGTAGCCTGGTGGCCAGGAATACCAGTACTGAAGATTATTATTGACCGCAATATCGAAGCCATAGGCCCAGCCTGTCGACGAGACAAAGTCATCCCAAACTTTAATGCCGATCCCCGGTACGTTCGTGTTATATACATCCGGGAAGAAAGGTGAAGGCGGCATCGCTGTTCCATATTTTAACATGACTTGTACGGGTGGATTTGTACAAACGACGCCTGCATCAGGCCCGGTCGGAATACTTATAACGTCGCCAATCGGCCCCCATGGTTTATCTTGCCCGATAGAAATTGTTGTGGCTGGAATGGTTGCTGTATAACTTGTTGGGTTGCTTACCGTGCAACCTGCCCAGCTAACTGGCATAAGCAGTAATGCTAAAAAAATAATCGCTATAGAATAGATATATTTCTGCATAATATTATCCCGGTGATTTTTAATGGCTCAGTCTTGCTTCGTGTTTCTTTAAACCGCCATAATCATCTATCGTGGTAAAAAAGATTTTCTCATTTGCCTTTTCCTGAAATGAGAAGACGGTTGTTCCTTTTGCCTGGCACATTCCATGCTGGTATTCAGTATCTTTTTCTGATGCCGGTGAAAGGCTTATCTTGTGGAAAGAAATGTTAAATGGAGAAGGGTTTATACATTCCACTCCGCCATGCGCGACGCGCCAGCGTAGTGTGGAAACCGCCTCTTCTGATGAACCAGACAGTCCTTTGGGACGATAAAAAAGTTTCAGGCGCGAACGGATGGAAAACTGCACATAATCATTCGCACTTTCTTTTTGTGCTGAGGATTTTGGCTGTATTTCAAGGACATTAAGCCAGAAGACCGATTCGCGATCCTGCGGCACCTTACTGCCAGTATACATGATACGCAAAGTCTGACGTTTCGCTGCGTCAATGCGAAAAATGGGCGGGGTAACAATAAAAGGCATGTTCGCATTATCGGTGTTGGAATCAGGACCGCCGTCATCTACCCAGGTCTGAATCAGACGCGGGGAATTTGCATTATTCGTCATGTTAAGCGTTACTTCCTGCTTGGCCGCAGGATAGATAATCCGCGTAGTGTCGATGAGGATGCCTGCCTGTGCTGAAGACAGGAACAGTGTAAGTGTGAATAAGGTGGAAATAAGTATCTTCATACCCAACCTCCCTGAATGGGGCGTAAATTATCGGGCCCTCCTTTTTACAGGGTGCAGGCGAGGCTAAATATATATTTTTGGTAGGTGATATTTATGTGGTAAATAATTTAACATGCATATATATGTGTGTGTGATGCGTTGTGGATGATTTAGCCAGGCAGAATAAAAAGTTCGCCTAATGCTATTGTTATTTTTGCTTTTCGAAAGTAAACGTCACTTTTTTGAGAGAAAATTTAGTTTCTAAACATGAGCAGGATGCTCAATAGACTAAAAATCCATTTAGTAAAATATTCCTTCCGTCGATAACGACAGTAAGCGTTCGTGTGTGAATTTCGCCTCGGGAAAAGATAATTGAGAGTAATTTGACTTAAGTTCCTTCGGGTGTCGCAGAATATAAAAAATGTGTTTTTATTCCACGCTCACTGACATAACGTGTCATCCGCTGCCATTACACTGCGGTTATTTTCTGCGAGTGAGGGATTCGAAGTGGGGAAAGCAACCGGAGCATATGAAAAGCTGGCGCACCGACTGGCCGAAACAATCATCCTGTTTCACCAGCAAGAGCAGGTAACGCGACAACAGTTAGCCGAGACATTTAACGTTTCCGGGCGCACTGTCTTTCGCGACCTTAGCCGCCTGAGCGCGATCATTGAACACATCAGCGGCGACAGTTACTGCCTGGCCCCGCAATATCATCAGGCGTTGCGTACCCGCGATATTCGCCAGTTGCTGGACATAGCGGGCGTTTCACCGCTTTTTGCCGGGCAGAACCCGGCATTCTGGTCGGCGCTATTACAGACCGAAGGCATCCCACAATTTTCGATTAAACACCCGGCGGCGGAACACGAGAGTGAAAATGCGCTGTCCCGTCATTTCAGCCTGCTCCGCCAGGCCATTAGCGAACGCCGCAAATGCACATTTTTCTATAAAGAGAAGTCGCGCGTCGTTGAGCCGTACCGCCTGGTGAACGTGAAAAACGTCTGGTACCTGGCGGCCATGGAACAGGAAAACCTCAAAGGCTTTTTGCTGAGCGGCCTGCAGTGGCTGGAACTGTGTGACGAGACCTTCGTGCCGGAAGCACGCATTGAGCAGTGCATCGACGAAGAAGATGACGTCTGGTTCAGCCTCAACAAATTCCCGGTACGCCTTCATGTGAATGCTTCCGTGGCGGGCTATTTCCTGCGTCGTGATGTGCTGCCAGGGCAGGTCATCGACACGCAAAACAGCGACGGTAGCCTGGAAATTACCTGCAAAATTGCCGATGAACGCCAGCTATTACCTTGGGTGCGCTACTGGCTGCCCAACCTGACCATTCTTTCCCCCGCATCGTTACACGCGACCCTGCAGACACAGTTGGCCGACGCGCTGACGGCTTTCGCATCGCCAGATAAACATTAAAAAGGAGTGTTACACATGGCTGAAAATGACGTAATTAGCGAACAACATCGCGCGACGCCAGCGCCGTTAGATCTCTTAGACGAGACACATCAGGAACAACTGGCGGAGGATATGGACGCAGCATGGCGCGATGCGGGTGGCGATCCGCAGGCGACGACGCAACTGCTGCGACAGTTTACGCAGCAGGCGAGCCATTCGTCGGATGCCGACCCGCTTATCTGGCTACAGGTGCAGTTTCGCCAGCATGCGGAACTGTGGGCGAATGACGACGCGCTCACCCGCGATGCCGGCGAAATCGTCGAAACCGTAAAACGCCAGCAAGAACTGAAAGCGTCCCTGAAAGCCGCACGGCAGAAGGGCAAAAGCCGCGACAACTGGCTTGGCAAAGAGATGCAGCATTCGGCCCAGCGCCATGGTGTGCTCAGCACCGGGGAGTACGGGCAATCAATTGATAATGCGCTGACGCATGCCAATAACCTGCTGCGCGACACTATCACCCGCAACGACGGGCAGATCAGCATGGCGCGCAATCTCGACGGGTTTATCGCCGAGGTGCACCACGTCAACACCTTTAATATCAACGCGAAGGCAGCAGGTTCCTCGGCGCGGGCTGAACTGGTGGTGAAACCGGGCAAGGCGTTCGGCAAAAACTCCGTGGATATTCAGATCAAAGATGGCAGTGGCAAAGTTGTGCGTCGCTACCAGGCGAAATATGGCGCGGATGCGGGCAGCACGGAAAAACTGTTCGAGCACGGCGATTATCGCGGCCAGGGTTCCCTGGTGCCGGAAGGCCACTCGGCGGACATGCAGCGTAAAGCGGTGGAAACCATTGATTATGACGGAGTGGAATCCACGCCGTTATCGAAAGAAGAGGCGGTCCGCCAGCGCGAGAAGGCGCATAAAGAGAAACAGATCAGCGAGATGGACTGGCATAACGCGGATGCCATCACCGTTGGCAAACAGATTGGTAAAACTGCGCTGGTGGCGGCTGGCCTCGGGGTTTGCTTCCAGGGAGGGCGCATTCTGGCCCGTCGCCTGTGGAACAGCCTGACCGGCAAGGAAAACGCATCGGCGGGGGAAGATGTGCAGGAGTTTGTTGAAGACTCACTCAAGACCGCTGGCAGCACCATGCTGACCGTTGCCACCTCAGGGGCGTTGCTGGTGGCCTCCCGCCGGGGCTTTTTGGGCAGCGTGATGAAAAACACGCCAGCCGGACGCATTGCGATGATCGGTTCGGTGGCGGTGGATAACCTCAAGAACCTCTACGACCTGGCGAAAGGCAACATCTCCAAAGAAGAGGCGCTGGATCGCGTCGCCAACACCACCGTTACAACTGTGGCAGGCATCGCAGCGGCGGAGGCGGGCGTCGGAATTGGCGCGGCCATTGGCACTGTTTTCGGCCCGGTGGGCACCTTTTTGGGTGGTCTGGCGGGCGGCGTCATCGGCGGGATGCTGGGCAGTACTGTGGCAGACAAAGTCTACAAGGCCGGGAAATCGGTCGCCAAAGCAGCGGTCTCTGCGGTTGCCGATAGCGTGTCTGCGATTGGGCGGGGCGTCTCGAGCGTCGTCAGTTCCGTGGGCAGTTTCCTGAGCAGTTTTTGGTAAGGGGGAAGAATGGACAGTCTGTTAACGACCCGGCTGGTAACCTGGATCCGCGCCGGACACGCGGGTTTTTATCTGCACAGCGGTGAAGATGATCGCATTGATACGTTGTTAAGCGCGGTGGCCAAAGAGACCGCTTTTCGGCTGCGGGAATGGAACCTGGCCTGGGGCTGGGTGGATTTCGACGATCGTCATCCGCTGGTGGCTTCCGGTGTTTCAGCCCCTCCACAGGCCGATCAGATGCTGGCCGGATTGCTGGATGATGATCTGGAAAATACCATCCTGGTGTTTCGCAATATCAGAACCGTGCTGGACTCCTCGCCACTGGTGGCCGCGCGTCTGCAACAACTGTTGCTGCGTATCCGCCGTCACCACAGCGGTGAGTGCTGCGTGGTTTGCGTGGATGACCGCGTGGACATCCCCTCACTGATTGAACCGCTGATTACTCTGGTTGAATTGCCGCTTCCGCGCCGCGAGGCCATTCGCCAGCAGGCGGAACAGTTCGCCCGCGAGCGTCGGTTAACCGTGTCTGACGCACTGCTTAACAGGATCAGTACCACGCTGACCGGCCTGACCGCCAGCCAGATTAGCCAGTCTCTGGCCGTTGCTCTGGAAAAACACGGTGAGCTTGACGAGAAAGCGCTCGCCGCGCTGCTCCAGGAAAAAGAGCAGATCATCGGCAAAAGCGGCGTGCTGGAAATGGTCAAGGTGCGCGAGAACCTGACGGACATCGGCGGGCTGGAGAACCTGAAAAAATGGCTGGAGCGTAAAGCCGCTATTTTGCAGCGTCTGCCGGAGGCGGAAGAGGCCGGGTTGCAGGCACCGAAAGGGGTGCTGGTGGCGGGGATGCCGGGCTGCGGTAAATCCCTTACCGCCAAGGCGGTCGCCAACCTGTTCGGGCTGCCGCTGCTGCGTCTGGACATCGGCTCCCTGCTGGGTAAATACGTCGGGGAGAGTGAGCACAATATGCGCCGGGCGCTGGCGATGGCTGAGACCATCAGCCCCTGCGTACTGTGGGTGGATGAACTGGAAAAAGCGTTCGTCGGGATCGGGTCTTCTAATGCATCGGAAGTGACATCCCGGCTGTTGGGCTATTTCCTGACCTGGATGCAGGAGAAAACCAGCGCGGTATTTGTGGTGGCAACGGCCAATAACGTTACCGCACTGCCGCCGGAGCTGCTACGTAAGGGGCGTTTCGACGATGTCTTTTACGTCGGCTTCCCGTATCTGGCTGAGCGTAAAGCCATTCTCAGTATCCACCTGAAAGCAGCCTGGCACACCTTCACGGCAGAACAGCAACAGCAACTGGCGGTGCTGTGCCGTAATTTTGCCGGAGCGGATATTCAAAACGCGGTGAATGATGCCCGCGAGAGCGCGTTTCTGGCCGGGGTGAATATCGATTATTCCCGCCTGTGCCGGGCGCTGGAGCGCACGGTTCCGCTGCGTGAGACCCTGCGTGACCAGGTGGGACAGTATGAAGCGCTGTTCGAGAAGATGAAGCTGAAAGCGGCGTCGCATATCGATGGGCTCAGCCTGGCGGAGATGATCCGCCTGGCGGATGATACCAACCCGCACGAGCGTTTGCGGGTAGCGCAGGCAGAAGAGTGCAGCGAAGACCTGCTCGAAAAACTGGCGAAAGACAGTTATGCAGAAGTGCGCCACGCGGTATACAGCAACCCGTATTGCACCGCGCGTATCCTGTCGGCCTGTATTGCCCCGGCGGAAACCGGCGAGGTTCACGATAAAACGTCGCTGGCGCTGGCCTGCGTACACCATAACGCGCCAACTAACCTGCTGCTGTCGCTGATTCAGAAGAACAAGCTTAATGATGAGATTTTGCTGCAACTGGCAGAGAAAGCGCACTGCGTGGAGAGCGTGCTGGATGCGCTGTTATCGCGTAAAAACAGTGCGTTGCAGCAGGCGGTGTTACGTCACGCCAACTGCCCGGAAGCGCAGCGTGAAGAGTATCTCTACGAGCAAAATGATGCACTGAGAGCCGCCGTGGCGCTTAACCCGGCGCTCACTGCCGCACAGCAGGCGGTGTTGCTCAAGGACAATAAGTCCGTGGTGCGTATCGCGCTGGCGAAAAACCCGGCGCTGGCCGAAGAGGTAAAACAGCAACTGGCGCAGGACAATGACAGCGCGGTGGTGGATGCCCTGGAAGAGGCGCAGAAGCAACCCGACGCACCGGCGCAGGAGAGCGCTGGCGGCGGCAATGATGACAGCGCGCTGCTGGCACAGCTCGACAAAGGCGATGTTCACGCTTTACTGGCGCTGGCGGAGCGGCGCAATCTTTCCGCGCTGGTGCAACGTCGGTTTGCTCAGAAAGTGACGAATGAAGCGGCGCTGGCGACCCTGGCGGTGAACCCGAAATTAACGGCAGAGACTCAGCAAATTCTTGCCAGTGAAGGCAACCCGGCGGTGCGCGATGCGCTGGCTATTAACCCCGCGCTGGTGCCGACCGTGCAGGTTTATCTGTATCAGAATGGCCGGAAGGCCACCCAGCAAAGCCTGATGCAGAACGCGTCGCTCTGCGAAGAGGTACAGTTGATGGCGGTCGGGCATAAAGACAGCGATGTGCTGGCGATTATGGCGCGGAACCCGGTCGTTGGGGAAAGCGTGTGCGATATGTTGCTGGCAATTAATCGAATCAGAATTGATGAGAGTCTGACCGTTAACCCTAACATTTCACCAAAAGCACAGCGGACATTGTATTCCAGAAGTTATTACACATCGGCGGGCGACCGCGATGAACGGGTCAAGAATAAGCTTTGCAGAAATGAAAACCTTAGTGAAGACCTCTTCAACGAAATGGTTGCGTCAACAAAATACCACGACGATTTATTGTGTAATCCGTCAATTGGTAAGTTTAATTACGGAAAGATAGATAAGGGATTCAAGTTAATGTTCAACAGGATCTTTGGTGCATTTTTCGTTCCGGAGTATCTTGAAAATCCGGGGTTACCGGAAAGATTGCAATCTATCATTATCGAAAACAACAAAGATAATGCCCAGTATTTAGCGCCAATCGCTGCGAATACAGGTTTAGTGCCTTCTCAACAGACCATTCTGAGCCAAAATGTTGACTTGGATGTATTGCTGAATCTCATCAAAAACCCTGCCAGTACCTCCCGCACGGTTGAAACGGCGACGCAGCAGATTAAGCATGACGCCTCTATTAAAGATAAGTTGACTGAGAAGGTTAAAAGGGCAGCCGCAGCGTTCGAAAATAAAAAAGTCGAACTGGCAAAACAGCATGAGCTTACCCGCGACGGTTTTATCAAAAATATCACGACGGTAAACGATATTATTGAAAACGAACTGGTCACTTCACTGAAAGACGAACTGGTCTGGCTGCGTGACTTTGCAAAGGGTCTTGGAGTTAGTGTCCCTGATACCAACACTTTATTTGGTCACTTTTCCTCTTCTTTAGATGAATATTTGTAAGTCTGGTGGCAACAGATATAACCCGGATAAGGCGCTTGCGCCGCATCCGGGGATCCACCGCGTAATATTCACCAAACCGCAAACGCAAAAAAGGCCCCGAAGGGGCCTGAACAGTTGTCTGGTTGAGGGCGAAACCGGCCGCCTTGCGGCGACCTGTCCGGCAGTTCCCTCTGCGACCATTCGGTCTTATTTACTCAGTTCAGCGGTCATGTGTACAACGTTGTTCACGGTCGCTTCGGTAATTTTGTAAGAAGCCCCTTCCTGCTGTGCCTGAGCGGCGATTTTGGCTTCTGCACCGTCGATGGTGGAGGAGCTTGCGGTTACGCTTTGTGCGAAAGCACCGAAAGACATTACGGAAAGAGCGGCAACTGCAACGAAAGTTTTGATGGATTTCATGGTCGTATTCCTTAAGTTATTTGTTCGGGATAGGGCGTGTTGCCCTGATGTGATAAATAATAGACCGACCATCGGGTGATGAAAATCTAAACTATTTGCCGATAACGTTCAAAAAATTAGAATATTATTTTAGCGTGTCTGTGAGTGTTGGATGAAGGGTGTTTGTAGCCCGAATAAGATTTTTACCCCGCATCCGGGAAGGAACCTGGCGGCGCGATACTTGCCGGGTTAAATGCTATTTCCCGGCCTTTGTTTCCCATTGGACCAATCCTGCAATATCTTTTTCACCCTCTGCCTCTTTCAGGCGACGTTGCTGCTCGGCAAATTGAACATATTCAGCCTGTGCATTTTCGTCAGCGGCCTTCTTACTGACTGAACCCGCATCCTTTAACACCTCACGGTCGTTAAATTGCAGAAACTGATCCAATTTTATCTGCCAGTCATGCAGGAAAACCTGTTTGCGTCGGCGGGCCTGGTCTTCGGCAAAGTCCAGCCACATATTGACCACGCGATTGAGTTCGCCGATCTCTTCAGGATTGAGATAATTTTTGGCTACCGTGACATCGCTTTTGCGTACTTCTTCACTTTTGTAACTGGTCAACCCCATATGAGGTTTACTGGCGTCAGCGCGTTGGTTGATGAGTTCCGCCGCAGTATGGCCGGTGCAGGCAAAATGCAGTTTGTTCTGGATGGTTTGAAAAAAAAGCGTGGTTTCTTTGAGCGAAGGTTGATAGTCAGCGGCAAGGGCAAAGATCTCACGAACCCGTAAATAAACCCTGCGCTCACTGGCACGGATATCGCGGATGCGTTCGAGCATCTCATCGAAATAATCAGGAACAGCTGAAGAACCCACGGGTGGATTTTTCAAACGCTCATCATCCATCACGAAACCTTTAACAAGGTATTCCTGAAGCGTTTGTGTTGCCCACTGGCGGAATTGCGTGCCTCGAATGGAACGGACGCGGTAGCCGATGGCGAGAATTAGCGGCAAACTAAAGAATTGAACATTGTATGTTTTTCCATCGACGGCAGTTGTTCGGTAAAACCGAACAACTGAATTTTCGTCCAGCTCTGCGTCTTCGAAGATATTCTTTATATGCCCACTGATAGTGGATTTGGCTTTGCCATACAGGTCGCAAATCATTGCCTGAGAAAGCCAAAGAGTATCGTTCTCGAAGCGACATTCAATACGCACTTTCCCGTCGCCGCTGGTAAACATTAAGAATTCACCTGCGGGGGATTGGGTTAATTCTCCATTTGTCATGCCACCTCCGAATCGCGAGCCGAATCTATCAAGTATGCCAGAAACACAGCCTGCGGTTCATTAGGTGAACAACTGATATGGGCATAACACCTATTGACCGACAAGATACCTGCGCCGCCATCCGGGGATCCACCAGAGCAATATTTACCGAACCACAAACGCAAAAAAGCCCCCGAAGGGGCCTGAAGGGTTTTCTTTGAGGGCGAACCTGGCCGCCTTGCGGCGACCTGTCCGGCAGTTCCCTCTGCGACCATTCGGTCTTATTTACTCAGTTCAGCGGTCATGTGAACAACGTTGTTCACGGTCGCTTCGGTAATTTTGTAAGACGCACCGGCCTGGTGTGCCTGCGCTGCAATTTTGGCTTCTGCACCGTCGATGGTGGAGGAGCTTGCGGTTACGCTTTGTGCGAAAGCACCGAAAGACATTACGGAAAGAGCAGCAACTGCAACGAAAATTTTGATGGATTTCATGGTCGTATTCCTTAAGTTATTTGTTCAGGATAGGGCGTGTTGCCCTGATGTGATAGATAATAGACCGACCATTGGGTGATGAAAATCTAAAGTATTTGCCGATAACGTTCAAAAAAATAGAATATGATTTGAGCGTATTTCTGGGCACCAAAACCCCGGTGGCGCTGCGCTTACCGGGGCTACGAACGGTAGCCCAGATAAGGCGTTGCGCCGCATCTGGGTTATTCGAGATCACACCTTTAATAGAATCAAAAGAACGATTCACATCGCTATTTTTCTGATGTAGCTATCAACTCAAATGCTTTATTTATACATTTTGATTGTGATTCTGATGATAAATCATGCGCTAAGTTTAAAAGAAAATGAGTTACCGTCTTTTCTTTAAAATTAACGTATGGGGGGATATATATGAGGAACTTTGGCGGAAGATCACAGGAGTGGTATTTGGTTTTTAACCATATGTATTTATTGGTTTTTATTGATATTAATTTTCTTTCATATACACATAATTATACACATTTGCTTGACTACAAACTATCTATAGATGGAGCACCCGTGGCTAATCTGATCTAAAAAACTTTTTTTAGGAAAAACTGTTCACACTGTTCACTTGAGGTTTTTTTCTTTTATTTTCATTGAGATAATCAGTGAATGGTCGGTGAATAGTGAACAGTTTACTGCTCACCTCCGTAGGTTTATAGATGCAGACGCTATAGTCTGCTGTGAGCGAACAACGGAAGTTCGCAGTTGTTCACAACACCCTCCATGGACATCTTCCGGTGCTCCCTTTATAGTAACTTTACCTAAGCATTCAACGATCTCGAGTCCCTGTCAGGAAAAGTTAATGATCGCTCTAACTGCGTTGGATTATCTGAAACATATGGGAGCCGGGTTAGTTCTGATCCCTTTTTTTCTTGTATCTAAAGCTGTAATGATAAAAACGAGAAATGAGTTCAAGAATAGTGGGCTTGGCTTTGCAACTTTGTTTCTAGCGGGTCATATTATTCTATTCCTTGCTCCTGTGGGTATTCTCCTTGCTACCTATATTGATAAAGGAACTATTGCATTATTAATCGCTTCTCTTACTTTCTTGCTTATTTTAGCAGGCACATACCTTTACGACAGGATCATCAAACGCACTTTCGTCATCAGGATTGATGAGGAAACATTTTATGTATTATATCATCAAGCAAAAGATGACGGTGTTTCCGTCAAAGATCTGATTGTGGACAGGGTCAAAAAAGAATAATGGTACAGTTTGTCTTACAGGTCTGAATGAGTCCTATCAAAAACGGGTATTATGCATAAACATCAATAGTGTCTCTAGAGCTTGAGGCAACCAGGTCAAGTGATAATGAAACTCTGACACCAGACATCAATTAATATAGCTCCTGACCTGATTCCTATTGATTAATAAAGTCTGCTGTATGCAATATCCGCTTCTAGCACCAAGCGGACAGCTTAGTCTGCAATGAGCGAAAAGCGGAACTTTGCGCTAACTATTTAGTTTAGCTGTTATTTTTGAAAGCTGTAATTTTATCATGTACCTTCCGAATCACATTATCTATAATTCGTTGTGCGCTTTCTCTATTTGTGTATTTTAATTCCCCCGGGCAGTCACCACTTTCAACTAATTTTGAAAACAAATCATCTCTGGATGAATCATCCGGTATTCCAGCCTGATCACATAAATCATCAAATGGGCTAGATGCTCCGGTGAGAGCTATGATTTCCGAAGCTTTCAATGGGGATGTAAGGATCACTTCACTCTGCGTATCCTTGAAATGAAAAAGAGGTATTGCATCTTCAGGATATCTATTCTGAAAATCTATGGCTGCTGCAATAAATTCAGGGTCTTTCCATAATTCACATATGTTTACAACAACTTCATTTTCAGTGGGCGTGTGTTCAAAAATCGCTCCAGAAACAGCGTTTTCCTTATAAAGTTTTTTGAATCTCTCAGCATATTCTTGGTCTAAAGTCCAACTCACCACTCCTTCATCTTTTTGGTCTTTCAAAACGATATCAACGAGTTCTCCCTGATGAAGAAACCGTTTTCTATAGCAAGGTTTTGTAACGCTTTTGAATTTTTTATCCAAATTTTGTGTTGTTTGCAATAAGTCTACAGCCAATAAATTACGCTGTTCTTGATCCTCTTTCCATCCTTTCTGCCACTTTGAGAGTGCAAAAAAAAATCATCAGAAAAATACATCTTCGCTCGTTCCTTCATAAGGGGGGAAGTTAAAACACCTTCGCCAACTTTACCTTATTAGTTATTGTTTGAGTATAGCTACGTCAGCTCTTGGCACTAAGTGGTCTGTTCCCTTTTGAGGGAAAAAAGTTTTTTCTGGAAAAACTGTTCACACTGTTCACTCGGTATTTTTATTCATTATTTTCATATGGTTAGCGGGTGAATACATGGTGAGCAGTGAACACTTCACTGTTCACTTTTGCCGTTTTGCAGGTAAAAAAAGACCGGCTGTTGCCGGTCAGGGTAGTTTATTTCGCTGCGGGGTCATCGCACTTCGGCAGCCAGTCGGCGTTGCTTTCCTCCCGTAGTGTGAGGTTGGTCTGCATCCCCTGATTCGTCCGGCGTTTGTCGTAATGCAGGCCGTACTCTTTCAGCATGGCCGAGAGTCCTTTGCCAAACATGGTGAGGCTGAGGGTGTTTTTATAGCCGTGCGCCTCCATGTACACCAGATAGGCGTGATAGAGATACAGGCGCGGCTGACGCGGGATGATGTTGGCGTTCCCCATATACATTCCGTCAGCCTCCGGCAGGGCTTGCAGATAACCGCAAAAATCAAAGGCCGGGTCAGCGTCGCGCTTGATACTCAGTGCCTCGTCCGAGTTCTGCTGAGACTGCAACAGTGTGCGGGCGCTCATCGGGTCGCTGAACTGCTGCATCAACTGGCGCACAATCACGGCCAGCTCGCGGGCGATTTTGTCCTTTAGCTGCGGGTCGCGTTCTTCCGGGGCAATCTGTTCCGGGAAGTGAATAATCACCCGGCGACGGGACACACCACCGCTGCGGTCGGTGAAGCGCATCGGGTTGTTGTTCACGGCCAGAATCACCGCCGGAATGTGGGTGGAATAGGCGTTCTGGTACTTCGGGTCAACGGAGACCGCATCGCCGCCGGTGATGGCTTTAAGCCCGGCCCCGTCACCGCTCCATTTCTCCTGGTCAGGTAAGCGGATTAGCGAGAAGCCAATCAGGGCTGCGCGCTCGCGGGGCGATTCCAGCGTTTCGATGGTGGCCGACGTGGCGTTATCTTCCCCGGCCAGCATCGTGGCGATTTCGGCAAGGATACTTTTCCCGCTGCCACCCGGCCCGGTCACTTCGAGAAAGAGCTGCCAGTCGTAGCGGTTCGCCAGCACCATAAACAGCGCCGCCAGAATCACATCGCGTTTGTCGGCGCGGCCACCGGCCGCCCGGTCAAGCCAGCGCCAGAAATACGGGGCGTGGGTCTCCAGCGTTTCCCCCGCCACCGGCGGGGTGAAATCGACATCGCACAGGGTGCGCAGCCAGTACGCTTTGTGGTGCGGGCTGAATGTCCCGCTTTTCGTGTCGAGCACACCGTTACGAAAACCAATCAGACGCCGTGCCGGGGTGTCCTGCTGCGGAATAATCAGTTTCAGCGTCTCCACGACGGAGGCAATTTTCCCCGACGAGAACGGGGCGCGCAGACGCCGGAACAGCCCGGCCACGTCACGGGCAAAATCGGACGGGGGAATGATTTTCCAGATACCGTTTTCATAGCGGGACAGGTGCTGACCGTTCGCGTCCACGGCCAGCGCTTCACCGTAGTGCTCATGAACCCGCATGGCCTTTTCGCTGGCGCTCATGGCGGTAAATTCCGCTTCACTCATGGTGTCAAACGGGCTTTGTGCCGGTGGCCGGATGGCGTCATATATCGCGTTACGCGTGGCCTCTTCGCCCTGGCGGACAAGCGCATCATTCCAGTCACCGAACACCGGTGGGAGGGCAACCGTGCCCCCACAGGCGTCTGCGGCCGCTGCGGCTTTTGTCTGTCCCTCTCCGTTGAGGTCACGGTCGGCGGCGAGGACAATCTGGCAGGCCGGGTGCTTCTGACGGGCCAGGCTCGCCAGAGAAAGGAGGTTGACGGACGACAGCGCCACCATAACGGTTTCGCCGGTCAGGTGATGCACGGTAAGCGCGGTCGCATACCCCTCCGCTATCCACAGGCGTTTCCCGGCCTGTTTTTTCCCTTCAAGGGTGTGACAGCACCCTTTCACCACCCCGCCTTTCAGGGTGCGTTTGAGACCATCAGCATCGATAAACTGGAGGTTAACCAGTGCGCCGGTCCCGTCATGCAGTGGCACGACCACATCACCGGCGCTGAACGTCACGCCGCCGGTTTTGTGCGTGGCTGTCAGGGTCAGACATTCATGCGCGGGAAAGCCCTTGCGGGTCAGGTAGGCGTTACCGGTGGCCGTGCGGGTCTTCTCCATCAGTGAGCTGGCAAGCGTTGCAGCGGCTTTCCGGTCAGCCTCCGTTGCGTCCTCAGTGGCCGTAATCACCTCAGTGGCAACTGGTGGCAGGCTGCCGGTAACGGCGTTCACCCTGCGGGCGGCCTCGGACGGTTTCACACCGAACACCTTTTCGACCAGTTTCAGCCCGTCACCCGCACCACACTGGTTACAGAACCAGGTGCCGCGCCCCTCCTTATCATCAAAGCGAAAGCGGTCACTCCCGCCACAGACCGGGCAGGCCTGATGCCGGTTTTTAATGACCTTCACCCCCAGCGCCGGGAGAATGCGCGGCCAGTGGCCGCATGCCTGGTTGACGGTTTCCGTTACGTTCATGTTCATTGTTTTTCCCTCAGTGCAGCACAGGCGTTTTGATATGGCGGGCGCAAAGCTCATCCATGACGGCGAGTCCCAGAAAGGACAGTGACGGGGCGGCCTTAAGCGGCCCGGCTTCCATCAGGTCTTCCAGCAACGCACAGGCAATCTGGCGGCCTTTCTCCTCGCCGTGCTGGCGCAGATAGAAGCCCTCCAGCTCGGCAGCGATGGCGCTTTCCAGCGCATCGAGGGTGAGATGCGGATAGCGGTGCTGACGTTCACACAGGGTCAGCCAGGCACAGGCGACCGCGCGGCGGTACAGGGCGGCACGTAAGACAGGCGGTAAGGGCTGTTTCATGCGCGTACCTCCTCAGTGAGCCAGCGTGCATTGCAGCGTTCGACCACATCATCAAGCCGGGCGGTCATCAGGTGAATGACGGAAGCGAGCTGTAACTGTTGTGCCGGGTCACGACGGGAGGTCGTGCAGTCCTGTACCTGCATGAGTTCGCCGACAAGCTGGCCGACATTACGCAGGTGTTCAAGGTGCTGGAGGTCAGCACGGGTGATGGTCAGGGTGAGTTCGTTCATGCGCGCACCTCCGCAACCGGCAGGCGGCCAGCAAACGACAGGATGTAATCACGGACAAGGGCAAGGCGGGCGGCCTGTTCATCACCGGCCACGGTGCGGAGCATACAGATACGGGGTTTACGGTCTGCACGTCGAACGGCGGCAAACACAAAGACAAACTGCGGGTGTGACGGGGTGAGGGTCGTAGCCATAGCGGCAACCTCCTGTGAATAGCGGTTATTGCCACCACCGGAGTTCCTACGCTCATGGGTGGTGACCCGGACGGGGGTAGGAATACCGGCTTCACAGAATACCGGCCAGCCCGAAGGCTGCCCCGCCCGGACCACCATTATCTGACAGCAGCTATGGCATAAGAGCCACAGCCCGAAAAATGGGTGTGCCTGAGCAACGACGTAAAAAAAGACGCATGGCGCGTCTGTTGTCGCCTGTGAATTACACGGGTTCCTACGCCCGGCTGCCGATTTTGCGACAGCGCGGAAACTATACCCGTAAAAAACCCCGGCAGGCAAGCCAGGGAAAAGAATAATTAACACAACGGCACCTCAGCAGTCAGTGAGCGTGTCTTTCCCGGCGGGGCGGGAACGGTGATGCTTCTGCTCACTCTGTGGGGCGGCACGCTCCACACTGAACGCCGGTGAACGCACTCTGTAGCCCCGGCTGGCGCTTTTCCCTTCCGTGACAGAGGTCAGGGCAAGACTCAGCAGATGCGCATCTTCGGGGGTAAGGGTGTGTTTCTGTTCGCCAATGGTCAGGATAATCATGCGCACATCCCTCCGTTACGACGGGCGATACAATCCGCCATCCAGGCGCTGACCTCGGAATGTACCCAGGCGACATTTTTTCCCCCGAGAGAGACCTGTTGCGGAAATTCGCTCCGGCTGATGAGGTCATAAATGGTCGAACGGGACAGGCCACAAAGATGCATCACTTCGGGCAGGCGTAAAAAGCGCTCCTGAGTCCTGTCAGGGACGGGCATCACCGGAGTAAGCGGTGCGGAAGATGGAGAAGAAAAAGCAGTGTGCATCGGGCTACCTCATTGGGTTTATACAGCGCCGGGCATGTCTGTCCGGCTTCGGGTAGCTCCCTATTTTGTACATATTTTCAGTCATGGCAACAAGGCGAAATGCGCCTGCCACTGACACAACACAGGCTCAAAAAACAACGGGATGCCGGATATTACTGAATAATGTCGGATAGTGGTGAGGAGTCAGGAAAACAGGAAAGTACAATATATTATGGTGTTTGATTTCGCTTTATTAACAGGAATAAACATTCATTTTTTTATTAACTGACCAATATTTAAATATTGCTTCGGTGAACAGTAGTGAACAGTCGGTGAACAGTTAACCCCTCAACTGTTCACCATTTAACTTACTGTATTACTTATCTTTTTATTTCCGGTGAACAGTAGTGAACAGTTATCAGTAAAAAAATAAACGGTGAGTAAGGTTTTCCTGCGACCTCTTTCTGGCGAGCCGGGGTTCCGTCCCTTTTGTGCCATCCCTGCCACAACCGTAATGAATCGCCCCGTTGTGTGGTGCACGGCAGAATGACCTCAGCCAACACACACGGAGAGCCTGAAATGATGAAGCCCGCAGACATTATTGCCGCCGCCATGAAAGCGACAGCAGAGAAGCAGAGGAAGGAGAACGAACAGCGCGTGACCGTTGCCCTGGAGGCGTTCACGCAGGCCCGTGACGCCCACACGGCCAGCATGAAAAAACTGTATGACACCGAGGCGGCCATTCGCCGCAGTGAACAGGAACGGCAGACCGCGCTGGATGAAAGCGCGGAAGCGGAACAGAACTGGCGCAGCCGGTTCCGCAGTCTGCGCGGTAACCTCACCCCGGAAATGAAAGCCGAACACTCACAGCGCGTTGCGAACCGCGAACTGGCGGAAGAGTTCACCGCCCTGATTGCCGAACTGGAAGACGACAAAGACAGTGCGATGCTCGGCGCATGCAGGTCAGCGCATCAGTACACAACCGCCCACAACACCGCATTCACCACGTATGCCGACGGTGAATGGGCCTGTGCCCTTACGGCCATTGACCCGGCACTGATACGCGCTTTTGTGCTGCGCATCCGTTCGCTGGAATTAAGCGGCAGCGAATCAGCATATGCCACTGCGGCCAGTGAACTCACGGACAGTCTGGGGAGAATGAAGGCTGTTCACGAGTTTGATATGGCACAGGAGCCGGTATTGTCCGTCACCGGTCTGTACCGCCCGGCACTGACGGGGTTGGATATGAAGCTCTATAACAGCCCGGCCAGACGTACGCAACTCGCTCAGGCACTGGCCGCAAAAAAAGCCGCTAACGGGACGGGGGTATAAATCATGTTTCACTGCCCGTTCTGCAAACACGCCGCCCATTCGCGCACAAGCAGCTACCTGTCGGAAAACGTCAAACGCCGTTATCACCAGTGCCGGAATATTGAATGCTCGGCCACGTTCCGTACCACCGAATCGGTTGACGGGGTGATACGTGCCGGGGTGCTTGTACCGTCCCCGGAGCCGGACAGCCCGCCGGCACCGTAAATACCCCTCTCATACACTGTTAAAGACCACGGAGAGAACACCGTTGACCACACTCACACCACAGCAGGCCTTTGACATCTGTCAGGCCGACAAAACCGCCTGGCTCAACCTGAAAACGGAACGGGCACAGGCCGAGCAGGCACTGAACGACCACCTTTCCGGGGACAGTGAAAACTGCCCCGTCAGGGTGGCGGCACTGCGCGGGCGCATTGAGGTGAATAAATGGCAGATTAACCGGGCCGCCGGTCGCTATATCCGCTCGCATGAAACTTTACAGCACGTCAGCATACAAAACGGTCTTGAGGGATTTATGCAGCAGCACGGCGCAACACTGGCCGCCGTGCTGGCCCCGGAATTAAAAGCGCTTAACGGCCAGCCGGAATTTATTAAACGCCGTGCCCTCGACCGTGCAACCTCGTATCTGCGTGACGCGCTGGCCGCATGGCTGAACACCGGTCATGAAATTCATTATTGTGCACAGGATAATGACATTTTAACCGCAGCCGGACACAGGCCTGACGCGGCTTCGCGGGCAGATAATCAGGAAAAATATACGCCTGCACAGAACCAGATTTATGCTCGCCGGTGTGCAGACATGGCCGCGCAGCACCCCGCCTGAAAATCACCGAAAATCCCGCTATTTTTTCTGAATCACGCCATGCATCCACAGGGTGCATGGTTTTGCATGCGTTTACGCACTTTTTTTGCCCCTTCCCGCACCAGTCCCGGCGCGGCCTGAGCCGGTTCATGCACCTGCATTAAAACCGCCCCGTTAAGCGGGCAGGCGAGGCGGGGAAAGCACTGCGCGCTATCTTCTAAGATATTTATTCCTCTATTACTTTTTCAAGGTAACGCCTTACCGATTCCATTTTTGGTCTTTCGCTTGGGGTAAACCGTGTACATTCAGAAATAACTGAATCCAGATAATGGATGTTTTTCATTTGACAATAGGTCGATATTAAAGCCTCAGGGCGATCTATTCGTAATTCGCCTGCAATCGGAAATTTGTATCCGCTCAAAAGCACCCATAGTGTTTTAGCAAAGCTATATATATCTGCACCTTCCCCCGAGTTTTGCTCTGTGGTCATTAGCATTTCTGGTGCATGAAAATGCAAAGAGCCTAGCTTCTCTCCTTCCTTTGTGATTTTTTGTTTGTTTGGGAAAGTAGCAATGCCAAAATCACATAGATGCCATTTGTTTTTGTAAATAATAATATTGTCAGGCTTTATATCCCTATGAAATATTTTTTGTTTGTGAAGGGATTCAATTGTTGTGCATATTTCTAGCATTCCTTTTAATATATTTAATGGGGTAACGGAATGCTTTTCAATATAATTTTCTAAGGAGGTTGCTTTGGGCATTGCATACCATGGCGGAACGTCCTTTTCGGCTGGCTGATAACTATCTATAATATTTATTACATTTATTGTGTTGTCATTTAAACTCTCAATTTTTTTTAGAGTCCCTATTTCGTCATTGAAACGATGGATTGATGTTGCATTAGGTTTTTTTAGTATTTTCAAAGCATGGGTTTTGCCTGTAGAATCTCTTGCTTCCCATACGACAGCATTACCACCACCACCAATTTTTCTTAAAAGGAAGTATCCTGATATAGTCATTCCTTGATATATTTTCCCCGGCTTTTTATCATCCGGTAGTTCATTATAGAAATCTTCAAGCATATTGAAATACTTTGATGACATTTGTATGTGTTTACATAATTTATTTTTTGAACCGAATGACTCAATGGCGTATTTAATTTCTGCTAAAGCCCGAGTTCTGCCAATTAAAATACCCCAATTCTCAATTTGGACATTACGAGCAGCACCTGTCACCATACTCCCTGGCTGATAGTATTTGTTTGTTTGTTCAAATGCTTCTACTAAACTCCACTGAGGTTGTATTCTAAAGTATTTATCCATAATAAAACCTTATTGGTAATGTTCAAATTATCATCAAGTTAGATTATTTTCGTTTATGATTTAGTTTTCTGGATTTCTTTTGGGCTTTCTTTTTTTTCTTGGTTTTAGTCGCGGCTCGTGATTTATTCGCTAAATCTAAATCCTTACTTTCAATGACTGGGTACTGATATTCGATACCGGAAAATTGCTGAACATTTTCGGGTAATAATACCCCAAAAACTTTCCTGTCTATCTCCGCTTGTTCAAAATCAGCCGCTTCCCAACTGGTCGTATCAAGGTATATCATATCCTCCCCGCCCCCACCGCCTCGTGGTTCAGTGGCTATCCCAATGATGGTTTTAACATTGGGGTATAATAATTTTGCTGATGTGCAGTAAATGTAAAGAAATTCCTTTCTGTAATGTCGGTACTCTTCATAGGATTGCGCTTGAGGTGGGATTGGTAATATCAGCCAAATATACCCGTGGTTAGGATTGGTTGGCGAAAACATTATACGAACGGCTTTCTTATTGGGGGGAGTGCTCTCAACTTTTTCTAAAATCGACTTTGATAATGCTCGACGGGCTATTCTCCTCTCTGATGCCATCACTTGAAGTCCTAAGGTAGCATCTGACAATGGACGTTTATTCTCATATAATAAAGTTCCACCTAAAGCATGTCCGGCGAAATGTTCAATGAAGCCATCCCAGAAGTAAGAGATTTTGTCATGCTCTTTACCTATATGGTATTGAGGTAATTTTCTTAAAGATTCATACTGTCCTTCTAAAATAACTGCTTTAGTACCAGCCTCAATATAGAAACCTGGTGGGCGTTTTTTTTCTGCACTCATTAAATAAAAAGCCAGCAAATCTTCCTCACCAGCAGCAGAAATTAGTTTTCCTGAATTTATGAGTTCTTCTTTTTTTTCTAAGTAATCAACAAAGTCTGATATTGTATCTAATTCATGTAACACAACATCTAGTGCAACATCATCAAAAACATGAATATAGGGCTTGCCTGGAATTGGAATTCCAATCATAAATGGGTTTTTTAAGTGCTCATTCCCTGTTATAAGTGGATTTATTATTAAACTGCCAGATCCTCTTACTATCGAAGCAAATCTCTTCGTTGCATTTTTAGCTACGGCTATTCTATGTATTTTTATAGCATTAGATGCGGGAAAGTTAAGTGGGAATTTATTTTTGCACTTAGGGTCAAGATATATTCTGTTTGATCGTTCCAGAATCCAGCTCTCTGCACCATACAATTGATTTGCCGATTTTAATACAGCTCGCTTGACCCATCTACCCCATTCAACTTCGATATTTCCAGTATCTTTAAAACCGATATCTTTATCAGAGAATATAATGACGTGATGGTTGAATACTACCAGTAAATCACATAGTTCTTTTCCATCACCCTTATCATTTTTTTTACCTTCATCGGTATAGACGTTAGGATAACTCCATAAACTTAAAAAAGTCTTGCTGCACAGTTCCGCTAAGTATTTTTCGGAATCATTAAAACCATCTTGCTTCAATATTACTGTCATTTTAGATGCCCATTAATTATGCTATTTGAATACCATTGCATCATTTCTCTACGTTTTTCAAGATATTGAGCATGATTATAGGTGCCGCGAATACTGTTCTTATCAACATGTGCTAATTGCATCTCAATCCACAAACTATCAAACCCTTGCTCATGCAAAATTGTTGACATGGTATGACGAAATCCATGACCTGTTGCACGTCCTTTGTAGCCAAGCAACTCAATTACCTGCGACACAGTCTCTTTAGATATTGGTTTGCTGCGGTTGTTTCTACCAATAAAAATGTAAGGGTAGTGCCCTGTAATAGGTTTCAGTTGTCTGAACAGCTCAATAACCTGAGTAGATAGCGGTACTAGATGAGGCCTGCGCATCTTCATCCGCTCCGCTGGTATCTCCCATATTCCTTTATTTAAGTCTACTTCGTCCCATGTAGCAAAGCGCATCTCTTGGGTTCGTACACCAGTAAGCATTACAATCTTCGTCGCATTTTTCGTGATGATACTACCGGTATACGCTTCCAAATCCCGAATAAAATGAGGTAACTCTTCAGCTGATAAAAATGGATGGTGTTTTTGTTTAGGAACGGCCAGAGCTATGGCTAAATCAGGCGCTGGATTGTATTCGGCTCGGCCCGTTATGATCGCATAACGATAAACCTCACCGCATCTTTGGCGCACTTTTCTGGTCTTCTCCAGCGCTCCGCGCTTCTCTATTCGTCGTAGCACTTCAAGCAGTTCTAGAGGTTTGATCTCACTTATAGGGCGCTGCCCAATGAACGGAAAAACATCTTGCTCAAATGTTTTAATGATTTCTTCGCGGTAGTCCACCGTCCATCGATCTGCTTTATTTGAGTGCCACTCGCGACATATAGATTCGAATGAATTTTCTGTTGAGAGTCGCAGTGCCAGCCTCTGGGCTTTACGTTCTTCTACGGGGTCTATGCCGTTTACTACCTGCTTACGGGCTGAATCGCGTTTCTCACGGGCTTCTGCAAGGCTAACTAAATCGTAGCTACCAAATGACATTAGCCGCGCTTTACCAGCAAAGCGAAAACGGAAGCGCCATCCTTTTGAGCCATCTGGATTGATGAGTAATGACAAGCCTTGTCCATCGTTCAATGTATAGGGCTTGTCTTGGGGCTTTGCTCGTTTGATTTGTATGTCTGTCAGTGCCATGTGTATAAGTCAAAAATGTGTATAAAAAATCTATACACATCACTATACATATTTTTCATGGATTCAGGGAGAACGTATCGGACTGTTACGGATGGATTATTTTATAACTCTATTGAAAATAAACGTTTTTTAGACTTTCTCGGATGGGTGCGGAGCAACTTTGGCGGAAGATCACAGGAGTCGAACCTGCCCGGGACCGCTGGCGGCCCCATCTGGATTTGAAGTCCAGCCGCCTCACCGGAGACGACGATCTTCCGCGCCTCGATTGCTACATGGAGGCGGGGCGCATTATAGCCACTTTCAACCATTTACCACATCCCCCATCACACTTTTTTCTCGGTCTGCTGTCCGCTTTTCCATACGTTTGAGTTAAATGCTAACTTATTCATGTGGTTACTAAATTTTCTTCTTACGGCACAATCGCCGTCATAGTAAACAACAAGCCCAATTCGGTAGCTAAATACGCTATTCCGCTGCAAATGTTGATGGTTGGCGATAGCGGTTGTCGCCTCAAAGAACCCTTGAGTGTAAAGGGGGAACTCTTCTGTGACGAAAGAGTAGTGACGGTATTGGCCTGATTGCCGTGTTGCTGCCTGCCCCGGATGCGGTGCACAGGCGTCTTATCCGGGCGATGGTTCGGACGTGATGTGCGCGATGCTTTGTACCCCGCCACGTCTTTCCAGACATCCCGAAAAAAATCACCTTATTTAAAATTTTTATTCCTCCATATTTGCGAGCGCTATCACGTTAATTAGCGCGAAAAGTGTGATCTGCGCTGTAAATATCTCTGAGATCCCGCTTGTTGTCTTATTTTTTGTCCGGAAGGCAGGACACGATTTAGTATTGTCGTTATTTCAATGCCCTTTTATATTTATCATCACGGATTGCAAGCGGAGCTTATCTGTTTTAGAGCTTCATCATTATTTTTAATCTGTGTAAGGGTAAAGAATGCAAATGATTACCTCGCGACAAAACAGATTATTGAAATTCCTTCTTCCGCGAAGGGAATTTATTACATTGTTGAAAATCGCTGAATACTTAAATGTATCGGAAAAAACTATTCAGCGGGATTTACGCATCCTTGAACCGTGGCTGGCAGAATGGAATATCGGCATTAATAAGCGTGCCGGTGCAGGGGTCATGCTCAGCGCAGACAATGTCACTGACCTGTTGCACCTCGATCAGTTGCTTGGCACTGAAGGTGATGACGCAGACGGCATGATGAACAATTCCCGGCGCGTGAAAATAGCGTCGCAATTATTAAGCGAAACGCCACATGAAACGTCCATCAGCAAATTATCGGAGCGCTATTTTATCAGTAGCGCCTCAATTGTGAATGATCTGAAAGTGATTGAGTCCTGGATTGCCCCGCTGGGATTGACGTTAATTCGCAGCCAGAGCGGAACGCATATCGAAGGCAGCGAAAGTAGCGTGCGTCAGGCAATGGCTTCGCTGATCAATGGTGTTATTAACCATAACGAACCGGGAAGCGTAATCTATTCCCGCCTCGATCCGGGCAGTTATAACGCGCTGGTCCATTACTTTGGTGAAGAAGATGTTTTATTCGTTCAGTCATTATTGCAGGAGATGGAAAACGATCTTTGCTGGTCTTTGGGTGAACCCTATTACGTCAATATTTTCACCCATATTTTGATCATGATGTACCGCATTACCCGCGGCAATGCGCTGCCAAAAAAAGACGACAACGCCAGTACCTTTGATGAAAACATCTTTGCCGTTGCCAGTCGTATGATCCAGCGGATTGAACAGCGCATCGCCCATCCGCTGCCGGAAGACGAAGTCTGGTTTATTTATCAGTACATTATCTCGTCCGGTGTGGTGATTGAAGAGCATAACGACGTCAGCATGATTGGCCATATGCACTCCAGCGACGAAGCCCGGCTGATTACTCACCGGCTTATCGCGACCTTCGCCGATATGGTCGACAGCGACTTTAGCCAGGATGTCGCGCTCTATGACGGGCTGTTGATTCATATTAAGCCATTGATTAACCGCCTGAATTACCAGATTCGCATTCGTAACCCGCTGCTTGATGATATCAAAGGCGAATTGCAGGACGTCTGGCGCTTGACCCAGTGCGCGGTGAATCGGGTATTCAGCGGCTGGGGGGAACAGGCGGTGTCGGAGGATGAAATCGGTTATCTGACCGTCCATTTTCAGGCTGCGATGGAGCGACAGATCGCCCGCAAGCGCGTATTGCTGGTCTGCTCGACGGGTATCGGAACCTCACATCTGTTGAAAAGCCGCATTCTGCGCGCCTTCCCGGACTGGACCATCGTTGGCGTGGTCTCTGCGGGAAGCCTGCCGTCCGTTCTGACGGACGATATTGAACTGGTTGTCTCGACGATCAATCTGCCGGCCATTGCTCTGCCGGTGGTATACGTCACCGCCTTTTTTAATGATGCCGATATTAAGCGTGTGACGGAAACGGTTATTACGGAAAAATTGCATCGTGCGACGTCTCTGGTCGTCGAACATTAATATCTGAATCCATGAGGTATGTTTAATGGACATAACAAAAATCCTGAATACGAATCGCGTTATTTTAGATATGAAAGCTACAAATAAAACGGAGGCGATTGAGGAATTAACCGACCTGTTGCAAAAAGATGGCGCTATTAGTTGCCGGGAAACGTTTATTCAGGATGTCTGGCAACGTGAATCAGAAGGGTCGACCGGCTTCGAAAACCATATCGCGATACCTCATGGTAAATCTTCAGCGGTGGTCAATACCACCCTGGCGATTGGACGCACACGCCAGGATATTCCCTGGGAAACCCTGGATGGCAGTAATGTGCGCTGCATTATTTTATTTGCTGTACGGCTTGAAGATCAAAACACGACGCATATTCGCCTGCTTTCTCAGGTGGCGGGTGCACTGGCGGATGAAGAGATCATCGAGCAATTACTGGTCGAACGTAGTCCACAAAAGATTATTGACTTGTTTAGTCAATATGCCGAATCCGATGTTTGCTAAATAAAAAGTGGAGCATCTTATGAATATTGTTTGTGTCGCTGCCTGTACGGCAGGTATTGCACATACGTATATTGCCCGCGAGAAGTTAATTAAAGGCGCAAAAGCGCTTGGGCATAATATTAAAGTTGAAACTCAGGGCACTATCGGTACTGAAAATGAGTTATTGGTGGAAGATATTTCCGCAGCCGACGTCGTTATTCTTGCGGTCGATGTCAAAATAAAAGGAGAAGAACGTTTCATTAATAAGCGTATCGTGCGAGTTAAAACCGAAATTGTCATTAAATCACCCGTTCAGTTTCTTGAAAAGGTCGAGAAATCATTAGCTAATGCGTGATCCTTATCTGGAGGTCACATGAGTGAAAATAAAGTTCCTGTTTCGCAGGAAATAAAAAGACATCTTTTGACGGGCATCTCGTGGATGATTCCGTTAATTGTGGCGGCGGGCATCTGTATTGCCCTCGGCCAGGTACTCGGCGGCACAAACGTTGGAGAAAAAACGGGCACCATCCCCTGGATGCTCAATCAGATTGGCGGCTGGGGAATGGGGTTGATTGTCCCCCTGATCAGCGCTGCCATTGCCTACTCCATTGCTGACCGTCCCGGATTCGCGCCGGGCCTGATTGTCGGCTTTGTCTGTGGGCAAATTCATACCGGGTTTATCGGCGGGATGCTGGGTGGGTTCCTGGTGGGCTACACCGTCCTGTTGCTTAAACACTACATCCGTCTGCCGAAATCCATGCAGGGGCTGATGCCCATCATGGTACTGCCCGTCCTGAGCACCATTATCGGCGGCCTGTTGATGATGACCCTGATTGGCAAACCCATCGCCTGGCTGCAGGAAGCGCTGATCCACATGCTGGAGTCGATGCAGGGCGGTTCTCGCTTCCTGATGGGGGCGATCCTTGGCGCGATGGCAACGTTTGACTTCGGCGGCCCGGTGAACAAAACCATGTCGCTGTTTGCCGATGGTCTGCTAGTCAGCGGTGTATACGGGCCGGAAGCGGTGAAATTTGTCGGCTCCATTATTCCGCCGTTCGGCATCACCCTCTCTTTCCTGCTGACGCGCCACAAATACACCCGCGCCGAACGTGAAGCGCTGAAAGCCGCCTTCCCGATGGGGATCTGCATGATTACCGAAGGGGTTATCCCGATTGCGGCGCGTGACCTGCTGCGCGTGGTCGGCTCCTGTGTGGTGGCCTCGGCGATTGCGGGTGGCCTGATCATGGTGTGGGGCGTGGAAAGCCCGGTTCCACACGGTGGCATGTTTGTGGTGCCGCTGTTTACCCATCCGCTGCTGTTCTGCCTGGCGTTGGGGATAGGCACGGTTATCTGCGGCGTGATGCTCTCGCTGTGGAAGAAACCGGTGACCGAACGTGACGAAGAGTTTGACGAGCTTAGCGATAAGAAACTGAAAGACGAAGAGATCACCTTCACCCTGGAATAAACGGAGACCGTATGTTTGCCGACATGAAAAGTATGGTGACCAAAGCCTGGCGTGAACATTATGCGCTTCTGGCCATCAACTGTATGAACCTCGAAAGCGCCCGCGCGGCGGTGCGGGTTGCCGAGAAACATCGCGCGCCGATTATCCTGAACCTGTATCAGGGACATCTGGCGCATTTCCCACCACCGGTTGCCGTGGCGGTGGTGAAAGCGCTGGCCGACGAGGCCACGGTGCCGGTCACGCTGGCCCTTGACCATGGGAAAGATCCGGTGCGCATTCGCCAGGCGTTTCGCGCCGGGTTTAGCGGACTGATGATTGACGCCTCTGCCTTCCCGCTGGAAGAGAACATCCGCCAGACCCGCGCAGTTGTTGAGCTGGCCGCCAGTGCCGGGCTGTGTGTGGAAGGGGAGTTGGGCCATCTGGCCGATGCGCCGCGCTATGACCACGCCACCAATGCGGATCTCATGACGCAGGCCGCCGACGTTGAACCGTTTATTGCGCAGACCGGGATTGATCTGCTGGCGGTTTCCGTCGGCACCGCGCACGGCATGTACGCCCCCGGCATCACGCCAGCTATCGATTTTCAGCGCCTGGAAGAGGTTGCCCGCAAATCGACGGTCCCGCTGGCATTGCACGGCGGCAGCGGCACTCCGTTTGACCAGATGCAGCGTTGCCCGTCCTTTGGCGTCGCCAAGATCAATGTCGGCGCGGCGGTGTTCGAAGCTGGAAAGGCCGCGCTGCTGCATACCCTGTGTCATGACAGTTCCCGCGAACTGGTGGATGTGCTGATCGCCATGGAGCAGGCCAGCGAAGAAGCCATTATCCCGTATCTACAGGCCAGCGGCGCTATCGGCAAAGCCTGATTCTTTTTTCTGTTACGCCTTCTATGCCTCTGCAACGACGCACCGGCAGGGCTTGCTACACCCCGAAACTGGAGAATTAACATGTTAATTTCGATGAAAGAGTTACTGAAACCCACCCGCCAGCACGGTTTCGCCATTGGTGCGTTCAACGTGGCGGATAGCTGCTTCATCCGCGCGGTGGTGGAAGAAGCGGAAGCCACCAACACGCCTGCGATTATCTCCATCCACCCCAGCGAACACGATTTTGTCGGGGATAGCTTTTTCGGCTATGTCCGCGATATCACCATGCGCAGCCCGGTGCCGTTCACCCTGCATCTGGATCACGGCGCATCGGTCGAGCATGTGTTACGGGCGATCCAGTGTGGATTCACCTCAGTGATGATTGACGGCTCGCTACTACCCTATGAGGAGAACGTGGCGCTGACCAAAGAAGTGGTGCGCCTGGCGCATGCGGTGGGCGTTTCGGTGGAAGGGGAGCTGGGCACCATCGGGCAAACGGGCACGTCCGTGGAAGGCGGTGTGTCGGAAGTCACCTATACCGACCCGGCACAGGCAGAGGATTTTATTGCCCGCACCGGGGCAGACACTCTGGCGGTGGCGATCGGTACGGCGCATGGTATCTACCCGAAAGGCATGCAGCCGAAGTTGCAAATGAACATTCTGCGCGACATTGCCGGGCGTCTGGATATTCCTCTGGTGCTGCATGGCGGTTCGGCGAACCCGGATGCGGAAATCGCCGAGTCCGTGACCCTGGGGGTGGGCAAAATCAACATCTCCAGCGACATGAAATACGCTTACTTCCAGAAAGTGCGTGAGATCCTCGCCCGCGAAACCTGGTGGGATCCGAACGTGATCTACCCGGACGCGATCAACGCCGCTCGGGAGGTGATCCGCTACAAAATGAAGCTGTTTGGATCAACCGGGAAAGCGTCACTCTACTAAAGCCATGGAGGCGGGTTCGCCCGCCTCTTTCGCAATAAGGAAAGGGATATGTACTACCTGGGGCTGGACATCGGCGGCACCAAAATCGCGGCAGTGGTGATGGATGCGCAAGGGCAGGAAAAGGCGCGCTACCGCTGCCCGACGCAAAAAGCGAGCTATCCGCAGTTTGTGGAGTCGGTGGTCGCCTTTATTGACCAGATTCGCCATGACATGCAGCAGCCGATGATGACGGGGATTGCCCTGCCGGGGAGCGTCTCGCCGCTGAGCGGGCTGATTAAAAATTCCAATATTCAGGTCATTAATGGCCGCGCGTTGCAGGCGGATCTCCAGCAGTTACTGGGGCAGACAGTGGTGATGGCGAACGACGGCAACTGTTTCGCCTTGTCGGAAGCCTGTGACGGTGCGGGGCAGCGGCATGAAGTGGTGTTTGGTATCACGCTCGGTACCGGCTGCGGCGGCGGGATAGCCATTCACCGCCAGCCATTTGTTGGCGCGTGGGGAAATGCCGCCGAGTGTGGTCACATTACCCTGCCGGGATACCGCGAGCAGCACGATGGCCCGCCGGTGCGTTGTTATTGTGGTAAGGATAACTGCGTGGAGTCGTTTGTCTCCGGGACGGGGTTGAGCGAGCGCTACAGGTTGTTCAGTGGGCAACATCTTACAGGTGATGCGATTGTGGCGCTGGCGCAGCAGGGTGAAACCAACGCCGTGCGGCAGGTGACGCGGTTTCGCCAACAGCTTGCCCGCACCCTGGCAACGGTGGTGAATCTTCTCGACCCTGGCGTGATTGTGATTGGCGGTGGGTTGTCGAATGCAGAGCCGCTTATCGCGAATCTTGAAGCTGACGTCGCCCCTTTCGTTTTTACCGATCATTTCTCTACCCCTATCGTGAAAGCCCATCACGGCGACAGCAGCGGCATGCGCGGCGCTGCCTGGCTTGCCATTCGAACCGGGAGAATAGAATGAAACGTTCACAGATTAACTATGCCATTGATAAAGCGCACGCCATCGCCGAGACGTTCCGGGTGTGCCTGCCGGAGTTTGCCTTTTTCACCGTCGATGCCTGGCGAAAACAGCGGCTGGATGAATGGAGTGAGGTGCTGGATCTGCAACTGGGCTGGGATATCACCGATTTTGGCCGCGGCGATTTTAGCAAAACCGGCCTGACGCTGTTGACGTTGCGTAACGGTGCGCTGAATTCAGCCGCCTACCCGAAGCCGTATGCCGAAAAGATGCTGCAAATCCAGCAGGAGCAGCAGACGCCGTGGCATTTTCATCGCCATAAAATGGAAGACATTCTGAACCGGGGCGGTGGCGATTTGTGTATGCAGTTCGGCTGGGCGACGGATGAGGCGCTGTTTGACGAGCGGCGTTCGGTGGAGGTGCGTGTGGACGGGCGGCGGCGTACGTTTAAGCCCGGTGAGACGCTGGTGTTAAAACCGGGGCAGGGGGTGTGTCTGCCGCCGCGTCTGTATCACCGTTTCTGGGCCGAGAAAGCGTTTGTGCTCGGTTGGGAGATTTCGATGGTGAATGACGATAAGCGCGATAACCATTTCCTCGAGCCCGGCGGGCGTTTCCCAACCATCGACGAGGATGTACCCGTGAAGTGGTTGTTATGCCATGAGTATGGGCGTTTGAATGTGACGTGATTTTCCCGGATGCGGCGTGCCTTTCTCCCTCTCCCTTTGAGGGAGAGGGCAGGGGTGAGGGGCATTGGCGGCACGGTTGCCAGGTTCCCGGATGGCGGCGTAAACAACGCGTCCCTCCTCAACGGTAGCCCCGGTAAGCGAAGCGCCACCGGGGAAAAGGGTTATGGCGTGGGCTGTGTCTCAGCCGGCGCTGGCACAGGTGCCGACGCGGGCGCGGCCGCTTCACCACCTGACACCACGCCGCCGCGCATCGTCTGTTTCACCTGTTGTTGCTGGGCATTCACGGCGGAAAGTTCACCATCAACCGTTGGTTTTAACGGCGCATCGGCCTGAATACGGCCCGTGGCGCTCAACTGCAGATTACCGTCGCCACCGATCGGCAACGCGGGCCATCCCCACTGCTGCAATACATTCATCGGCACGCCACGCCCGTTCAGGCTCACCCGCACGGTGCGGTCCGGCGTTTGACCGACCACGGCAGTGGCTTCCAGCATCCCTTTCTCGACAAAGGCGCTCAGCTCGGTAATGTTCACCGAACTGCCGTTGGCGCTTAACGCCAGCGACGGCCTGCGCACATCCACCCGGTTAAAGGTCGCAGCGGCGGCATTGATCTTCACATCGCCATTCCACACGCCCCACTTGTGGTCGCGAGCCAGTTGCACGTTGGTGCCGTAGCCATCCAGTGACGTCAACTGCCACGGGAAAGCCGGGTCGATATCAATCACCAGGTTGCGACTGGCGCTGAACCTGGTCAGCGTGACGCTATTCAGCCAGTCGGGCAGGGTGTCCATCCACAACTGCTTCCAGTTGGCAGGCAGCGTATATTCCAGCCCGACGATGGCCGCATCGTTCAGCACCAGCGCTTTTCCGCTGCGCGTCCAGTAGCCGGATGTGCGCACCATTCCGTTTTCCCAGCGGGTGGTGAACTGCTGCATCGCGATGCCCGCCGGGGTAAATTCCGCGTTTATAATCGGGTCGAACAAATGCAGCGAACCGTAGATAAACTCATTGGCATTCATCGACAACTGGCCGTCATCCGTATGCCAGTCGCCTTTGGTTAGCGTCAGGTTACGCAGCGTCAGGTCCAGATCGGCAATTGCCCATTCTGGCCCCTGCAGACGGGCATCGGTCACATCCAGCCGCCCGATTTGCAACGACGGCAGAGTCGTGAGCGGTGCAAAGAAATCTTTCAGCGATTTGTCGCTCTGCAGGCGAATATCAGTCAGCCGCAGGTTATCCACCACCCAGCCGCCATCCGTGTCGCGTCGTGCATTCCCGGTCAGCGAACCCCGCGCCATATCTGCACCGATGGTGGTTAATGTGACCGTGCCTTTATCAATGCTGCCCTGAATCAACACATTGCTGGCGGGCACGCCGTTAAGCGTCATCGAACCCGCGCTCATCTGAATTTGCGCCTGCGTGCCGAGCACATTGCCCTCGACAGGCTGCCAGGGGCTTACGCCGCCGGTGACGCGTTGCGCACTCAGATCCCAGCCGGTCGCCGGGCTGTTAAAAGCCATATTGCTCAGTTGCAGACGGTCAGCCTGGAAGGGGAGCGGCGCGGTGGCCGGGGACAGATTCAGCGTGCCGTCCTGCAGCAAAATGGTGTCGGTGTGGAGAGGATCGGTGAACTGGCGGCTACTCAGGCCGATATCAACGGTTTTGGCGACCAGCGTAGCGGGCTGCCCTTTACGGCCAAAATTGACGTTGCGTAACAGCACATGGGAAGGCGAGGAAAGCTGGTGGTCAATGGCCTCAACGGTGAGGTGATATTGACTCTTTTCGTTTACCCAGTTAGTAACCTGCGTTGCACCCCAGCGGGTCTGCAGCAGGAAATAACCGGCCACCATCGCCAGCAGCAGGACGACAAAGACGAAAATTAGCAGCTTTCCAATAAATTTCATGATCTTCCACCCTCGTAAGCCTGTACAGGAGTTATGCACGATTTATGCGCATTCCTCAAGGCACGAATGGTGAAAGAGCGTTACAGAGGCAACGGAAAACATCCGCTGCCTCTGTTGGGATTACTGCTTATCGGTAGGGAAAACCAGGTTCAGTACGATAGCGGTGATGCCACCGGCAGCGATGCCGGAAGAGAGCAAGTTTTTCAGCCAGTCAGGGGCGAATTGCAAAATCATTGGCTGCTGGGAGACGCCCAGGCCAACGGCCAGCGACAGGGCGATGATCATGATTGCGCGGCGGTTCAGCGGCTCGCGGGAAACGATACGTACGCCAGATGCGGCAATGGTACCGAACATCACCAGCGTTGCACCGCCAAGTACCGGCTCAGGCAGTTGCTGAACGAAGGCGGCAACGGCCGGGAACAGACCCATCACCATCAGCATGACGGCAACGAAGAAACCCACATAACGGCTGGCGACGCCGGTGAGCTGAATCACGCCGTTGTTCTGCCCGAAACAGGAGTTCGGGAAGGTATTGAACACCGCAGAAACAAAGGAGTTCAGACCGTTTGCCAGTACGCCGCCTTTCAGGCGATTCATATAGGCCGGGCCGGAAACCGGCTGCTCAGAAACGTCAGAGGTTGCAGTGATATCACCGATGGTTTCCAGCGAGGTGATCATAAACACCAGCATCAGCGGCAGCAGCAGGTTCCAGTCGATGCTCAGGCCATAATACAGTGGCGTAGGGATCATAAAGGTGCTGCCCGGCGCGTTGTAAGCCGGGAGCATACCCATCATCATGGCGACGAGATAGCCGACCGCCATCGCAATGACCAGGGAGGCGATACGCAGGTACGGGTTACGCTGGCGGTTCAGCAGAATGATGATGGCAAGAACGATACCTGCCAGCAGCAGGTTCTTCGGCGCGCCAAAGGTATGGTTTGCCATCGCGCCGAAGCCACCGCCCACAGACGTCAGGCCGACCTGAATCAGCGACAGGCCGATGATCATCACCACCACGCCGGAGACCAGCGGGGTAATGATGCGGCGGGCAAACGGCAGAATGCGGGAGATGACCATCTCGGTACAGCTTGCCAACATCAGGGAGCCGAACAAGGCGGCCATCATCGTCGGCACATCGGCGCCGCCTGTTTTCAGTGCGGTTCCGCCCATAATTAATGGCGCAACGAAGTTAAAGCTGGTGCCCTGAATAGACAGCAGGCCGGACCCGACCGGGCCCCAGGCTTTAATCTGGATGATGGATGCGACGCCGGAGGCGAACAGCGACATGCTGATGATGTGCTGCGTATCCTGAGCCGGTAAACCCAGCGCCTGGCAAATCAGCAGGCCTGGCGTGATAACACCAACAAACATCGCCAGCAGGTGCTGTAGCGCGGCAAAAATGGTTTGCGCCAGCGGTGGGCGGTCTTCAAGGCGGTAGATCAGCTCACTGGGCTGGGTATGCGCAACCGTTTGCGCATTTTCGGACTCGATGGTGTTGACAGACATCGCAAACAATCCCCTGATGGAAAAGCGGAGATTCTATCGGACTGTTTGGTAAAAGCAAACGGTTGCTAAACAATAAAACGTACTTTTATAAAGAATGTTGAGAGCGGCAAGTTGGGTTCTAAGGCCCCCCGATTTTAGGTGGTTCGCGCTTTTATCGTTCCGCAGAATTTGCGCAATGCTAAAATCATCGGCAATCGCGCATGATAATTAAAAATTAGGGATTGATATGAAAGGAAAAATACTGCTCGCCCTGGCCTTTTTCTCCGCCGGATGTCTCGCTGACGAATACGATCTGCATACCTGTCGTAATGGCAGTTTCCCCACCTGGCCAGGCGTCTTCAACCAGGCGAAAGTGAAAACTGATGCCAATGCCAACGTGCATTTTTACCGCGACGATGACGGCTGCCCGGGACAGGGTGAAGTGTGCGCAACAAAACCGTATCTGGTGGCGGGTGACACGGTACTGGTAGCACAAGAAGTGCCGGGCTGGAGCTGCGTCTGGTACTCAGGGAAAAAGCATGAATTTGTCGGCTGGATGCCCACTAAGTCCTTAGAAAAGCAGCCGATTCACAACGCGACGCTCGCCGAATGGACCGGTAAATGGCATGCCGAATTGGGTGACAATGAAATTCATATTACGTCTGTGGGGAAAGGGCAGATTAACATCGAGGGACAGGCGACCTGGTATGGCGGAAAAGATTCGCAAGGATATGACATTGTCCATACCGGCGATCTCGATGAGACAATAACGCCACAAGGGAATGCGCTGCACTGGGGAAACCCGAAAGAGGAATACACTTGCAGCGGGGCGGCACAACTGGTTAATGGCAACTTAATCGTTCGTGATAGCGGCTATTGCGGCGGCATGAACGTCAGTTTTGATAACGTCTATCACAAACAGTAATCAGGCGTTTGAATAGCGCTCTGTTTCCGGCATCCAGCGCTCGATAAGGGCTTCGGCCTGCCGGGGATAGCGTTCGTGAATATGACGGGCAATGCGCTGCACTTCCGGGATCATCGCCTGGTCGCGCAGCAAATCAGCCACTTTGAACTCGGCATTCCCGGTCTGACGGGTGCCGAGCAGTTCGCCGGGGCCGCGAATCTCCAGATCTTTTTGCGCAATCACAAAGCCGTCGTTACTGTCGCGCAGTACCTGCAGGCGTTTTTGCGCGGTTTTCGACAGCGGTGATTTGTAGAGCAGCACGCAGTGTGAGGCTACCGCGCCGCGTCCGACACGGCCGCGTAGCTGGTGGAGTTGCGCAAGACCCAGACGCTCCGGGTTTTCGATAATCATCAGGCTGGCGTTGGGCACGTCCACGCCCACTTCGATCACGGTGGTCGCCACCAGAAGATGCATCTCGCCCTGTTTGAAGGCCTGCATCACCGCCTGTTTTTCCGCAGGCTTCATGCGTCCGTGGACCAGGCCGATATTTAGCTCCGGCAGGGACAGCTTTAACTCTTCCCACGTGGCTTCCGCTGCCTGGGCTTCCAGCAGATCGGACTCTTCAATCAACGTACAGACCCAGTAGGCCTGGCGACCTTCCCCGGTACAGGCGTTGCGTACGCGATCGATAATATCGCTGCGTCGGGTATCCGGAATGGCAACGGTGGTCACAGGCGTTCGGCCCGGTGGGAGTTCGTCGATAACCGAGGTGTCGAGATCGGCATAGGCGGTCATCGCCAGGGTGCGCGGAATGGGTGTTGCAGTCATGATCAACTGGTGGGGATGGAAGCCCTGTTGCTGGCCTTTCTCCCACAGCGCCAGGCGCTGATGTACGCCAAACCGATGCTGTTCGTCGATGATCACCAGCGCAAGGCCGTTAAACTGCACCTGTTCCTGGAAGATGGCGTGCGTGCCGACGATTATTTGTACCTCGCCGCTGGCAATGGCCTCTTGCTGCGCCTGGCGTGCTTTGCCTTTCTGCTTACCCGCCAGCCAGCCCACTTCCACGCCGAGCGGCGCGAACCAGTTGCGGAAATTGTTGGCGTGTTGTTCAGCCAGCAGCTCGGTCGGCGCCATCAGGGCCACCTGATTGCCGTTGGCAATCGCCCGCAATGCCGCCAGCGCCGCCACCAGCGTTTTCCCGGAACCCACGTCGCCCTGTACAAGGCGCATCATCGGCACATCGAGCGCCATATCGCGTTCAATTTCTGCCACCACGCGCGCCTGTGCGCCGGTAGGTTTGAACGGCAGCGAGGCCAGCAGGGCATTTTTCAGCGTATCCTGAGGATTCAGCGGCTTTGCGTGATAACGCTGCGCCCCGGCACGCAACGCCAGCATGCTGAGATTGTGTGCCAGTAACTCTTCGAGAATTAAACGTCTTTGCGCCGGGTGTTGCCCGGTTTCCAGCTCAGCAAGCTGCAGTGTCGGCGGCGGACGATGCAGAGTGCGCAAGGCTTCCGGCAGTGTCATCAGCCCCTGTGCCAGCTCTGGCGGTAGCAGTTCAGCAATCGCGCAAGTGGCAAGCAGGTCCAGCGCCTGGTCGGTGAGCTTGCGCAACGTCGCCTGTTTTATCCCCTCGGTCGTCGGATAAACAGGCGTTAAGGTTTCCTGTAATTCCGGGGTACTGAGATCGCCCTGAACACGGTATTCCGGGTGGATCATCTCTGCGCCGAACTTCCCGCGTTTTGCTTCACCGTAGGCCAGCACGCGACGCCCGGTCGCGAGGCTGTTTTTCATCGCCGCGTTGAAGTTAAAAAAACGCATAGTCAGAATGCCGGAACCGTCGCTTATCTGGCAGGTCATCATCCGACGCCCGCCAAAGGTAATATTGCAGTTCAGCACTTCGCCTTCCACCGTGGCATAAATGCCCGGCAGCAGGTCGGCAATGGGGTAGAGTTGGGTGCGATCTTCGTAGCGTAGAGGCAGGTGCAGCAGTAAATCCTGCACCGTGTGCAGGCCGATTTTTGCAAGTTTGCTGGCCTGCGCCGCGCCAACGCCGGTAAGGGTATTGAGGGGAACGGCATCCAACAGGCGACCTTGCATAGGCGTTATCTCGCAGCCTGCATGGTGGCCCACCAGGCGTCGTCGGCGTCCACTTCGCCATGCTCGTTGACGCGGGGATAAGGCAGACCTTTGCGTTTTGCCACGCGCGCCAGTACCGGGTAACCACCTTCAAACAGCCGACGCTGCTGTTCTTCATCCGGCAGCATGCTGTTTTCGCGCAGGTACATGCCGGCGTTTTGCCGTTGGCGCTGGGCTTCGTAGAGGATAAGCGCCGAGGCGACGGAGACGTTCAGCGACTGCACCATACCGATCATCGGGATGATAATGTCCTGATCCGCCAAATCTAATGCTTCCTGGCTGATCCCGGTTTTCTCCTGCCCCATCAAAATACAGGTGGGACGGGTGTAGTCGATCTCGCGAAAATCTACGGCTTTGTCTGAGAGGTGTGTCGCCAGGATCTGCATGCCAGCCGCTTTCAGTTGGGAAACGGCGTCACCGATGGTCGGGTGCGTTTTCACTTCCACCCAACTGTTGCTGCCCGCAGCGGATGACAACATGGTATGCATGCGACGACTCGGCCAGACGGCGTGAACTTCATGTACGCCGACGGCGTCTGCGGTGCGGATAATGGCAGAAACGTTATGCGGTTTGTGGACCTGCTCCATGCAGACGGTCAGGTCCGGTTGACGTCTGGCTAGCATCTCGCGGATTCGCGCATAACGTTGTGCATTCATATACACTTCATCCTTCAAATTGCCTCAGCGTTAGCTGCACTCTCTCGCCCCAGTTACGTACTTCTGTTCGCGCCTGGGGGTTCATTCGCTTGCTGCCTCGATGCAATTCGAATGCTTTGGTGTAGGACATACTAGTTTCGGTTACGAGTGACTTTAATCACATCCGGCATGACGCGGATTTTGCGCATGATGTTCGCCAGGTGGACGCGATCGCGAGACGTCAGACGGATAAAGGCGCTGTAAACGCGGCCGTCTTTTTCTTCCGTATTCAGGCTTTGAATATTGGAAGACGCGGTGTTGATTGCCGCGGTCAGATTCGCCAGTGCGCCCTGATGGTTGAACATATCTACCTTGATTTCGGTGATAAATTCCTGCGCGGTGTCCTTGTCCCACTCAACGGCCATAAACTTCTCTGGCTCTTTCTGGTAGCCACGGATGTTACGGCAAGATTCATGGTGGATAACCAGCCCTTTGCCGGGGCTAACATGCGCTACAATCGGGTCGCCGGGAATCGGACGACAGCACTTCGCGAAGGTGATCAGCACACCATCCGCACCTTTGATCGGCAAATGTCCGCCACTGGCACTGACACTCGCGGCGGTACCGGTGCTTTGCGCTGTCGCCGTCGCTTCGCCCTGCTGCAGGTTCTTCGCCACTACCACGCTCATGGCGTTGCCGAGGCCGATTTCCGCCAGCAGATCGTCAAGCGAGGCAAGCTTCATGCGGTCCAGTTCGCGCTGAATATGTTCTTGCGGAATTTCCGCCAGCTTACGGCTTCCACCCAGTGCGTGGTTGAGCAGACGGCGGCCAAGGCTTACCGAATCATCACGCTTGAGGTTTTTCAGCAACTGACGAATTTTGGCACGCGCTTTTGAGCTCACGACAAAGTTAAGCCATGCCGCGTTCGGACGAGCGCCCGGCGCGGTAATGATTTCTACGGTTTGCCCGCTCGAAAGCGACTGCGACAGAGGATACGGCTGCCTGTCGACACGTGCGCCCACACAGGCGTGGCCGATGTCGGTGTGAACCGCATAGGCGAAGTCGACCGGGGTCGCGCCTGCTGGCAGTTCCACGATGCGGCCTTCCGGGGTGAAAACATAAATCTCATCCGGGAAGAGATCAGATTTAACGCTCTCAATAAATTCAAACGAGCTGCCTGCGCTCTGTTGCAGTTCGAGCAGGCTTTGCATCCAGCGCTGGGCGCGGATTTGCGCGGTGGTGCTGGTTTCGCCGTGCTCTTTATAGGCCCAGTGCGCCGCGACCCCCATTTCCGCCATCTGGTCCATGTCTTCGGTGCGAATTTGTACTTCAACCGGGACGCCATGAGGACCGATCATCGAGGTGTGCAGAGACTGATAGCCGTTCGCTTTTGGAATGGCGATATAATCTTTAACACGACCTGGACGCGGTTTGTAGAGGCTGTGCATCTGGCCCAGCACGCGATAGCAGGTGTCGGAATCATGGACGATAACGCGGAAGGCGTAGATATCCATAATCGAGTGAAAACGCTGCTCTTTGAGCACCATCTTGCAGTAGATGGAGTACAGGTGTTTTTCGCGACCGCTGACGCGACACGGAATTCCCGCTTCCTGCAGACGCCCTTCAATTTCAGAAAGAATCTTCTGAATCATCTCTTTACGGTTACCGCGCGCAGCTTTTACCACTTCTTTAATGACGCGATAACGGTTCGGATACAACGCTTCAAAGCCCAGCTCTTCAAGCTCGGTTTTGATGTGATGAATACCTAAACGGTGCGCCAGCGGGCTGTAAATTTCGAGAGTTTCACGGGCGATGCGGCGACGTTTATCCGGGCGAAGAGAGCCCAGCGTGCGCATGTTGTGGGTACGGTCGGCGAGTTTGATGAGAATGACGCGGATATCCTGCACCATCGCCATAATCATCTTGCGAAAGTTTTCGGCCTGCGCCTCTTTCTTATCGCGGAACTTGAGCTTATCAAGCTTTGACACCCCTTCTACCAGTTCGGCAACGCTTTTGCCAAATAGCTGTTCCATGTCCTGGTAGGTTGCGGGGGTATCTTCAATCACGTCATGTAGCAGCGCGGCCATCAGCGTTTCGTAGTCGAGTTTCATCTCGGCCAGGATACAGGCTACGGCAACCGGGTGCGTGATATAGGGTTCACCACTTGAACGTGTCTGGCCCTCGTGAGCGTCACGTGCAACGAGATACGCCTGCCGAAGACGCTTGATCTGGTCTTCCGGCAGGTAGTTTTGAATCAGTTGATTCAGACTTTCAAACAGATACAAGGGCGACCCGCTTATTGATTAACGACGACCTTCAGCAATAGCGGTAACGGCTTGTAATTCAGCGGCTTCCTGCTCTTGCTGTTCCTGGCGCTCACGTACGTCGAGGATCTGGTTGTTGATCAGACCTTCTTCGATTTCGCGCAGCGCGATAACGGTGGTTTTATCGTTTTCTTCCGGTACCAGCGGATCCTTTCCGCCTACCTGCATCTGACGAGCGCGACGCGCGGCGACCAGTACCAGGTCAAAACGGTTACCAATTTTCTCTACAGCGTCCTGAACAGTTACGCGTGCCATATTTAAAATGCTCCACAGATGGTGATGGACTGGGCATGATACTGAATGTGAGTTCAGTCTGCCAACAGTTTGCTGATTAAAGCGTCATGTCGCTGCATCTGGCGGCCCATACGCAGACGTTCGGCGCGAATGATGGTTTTGAGGTCGCCCAGGGCGGTATCGAAATCATCGTTCACAATAAGGTAATCATACTCTGCGTAATGGCTCATTTCCGCAACTGCTTGCGCCATGCGCTTTGCGATAACATCTTCGCTGTCCTGACCGCGACCACGCAAACGTCTGTCCAGCTCGATTTTCGACGGCGGCAAAATAAAGATGCTGCGCGCCTGCGGCATTCTCATGCGGATTTGCTGCGCGCCCTGCCAGTCAATATCCAGGAATACATCTACGCCGGTTTTAAGAACTTGCTCAATCGTAGCGCGCGATGTGCCGTAATAATTGCCAAATACCTCGGCGTGTTCAAGGAAGGCGTCATCATCAATCATCGCTTTAAATTCGGCATGATTAACGAAGAAATAGTGTTCACCGTGCACTTCACCCGGACGCGGCGCGCGCGTGGTGTGTGAAACAGAAACCTGGGTGTCATACAACGGTTGGGTTTTTAATAAAGCCTGAATGAGGCTTGATTTACCCGCGCCACTGGGGGCGGAAACAATATAAAGCGTGCCTTGAGCCATGAGAGTCTTTTGTATGTGAATTGCGAAAGGAAACTTACATACGTGCCTATTATACACAACGGCGCAACGTGACGTAGCCCTCGTCACACTTTTTACTGTGGATAATGGTGTTTTGCGCGCCTTTTCCCTGATTTGCCACCCTTTTTCTGCAAACGGTGAAAAACGCCGGAACCCACCTCGCAAACTCTGTTTTACTGTCTCGAAAACCTATTTCCGTCGCGATATACCCGCTGCATTCAGCTAAGGAGACGGCGAAATGTGGATAAGGATATTTATGATGATCGGCGCGGTGGTCTGGAGCGTATGCAGTAACGCGGCCTGCCCGGTGTGGGCGCCAGCGCGAGCAGAACAAGAGATTGCACAACTGGAAAAACAGATGGCGCAGTGGAATGAGGATTACTGGTTGCAGGGCGCGAGCGCCGTGAGCGACGATGTTTACGACAATCTCAATGCCCAGCTTGCGAACTGGCGGCGCTGTTTTGGGCAGGAGACGGTCCGTGATGCGCCAGCCGTAGCGGGCGGTACGGTAAGGCACCCGATTGCCCATACGGGGGTTGATAAACTGCGTAATAAAGACGCGCTGCGTAAATGGATGGCGGGTAAAGCAGCGCTTTGGGCACAGCCGAAAGTGGACGGCGTGGCGGTCACACTGGTCTATCGCCACGGCAAACTGGAGCGGGTCATCAGTCGGGGGAATGGCCTGGCAGGCGAAGACTGGACGGAGAATGCCCGCCGTATTCCCGCACTGCCGCAAACTGTTACCGGCGCACTGGCAAACAGCGTCTTACAGGGCGAGCTGTTTTTAAAGCGGGATGGTCATATTCAAAAACAGATGGGTGGCATGAACGCCCGGGCCAAAGTGGCGGGCGCCATGATGAGACGAGGTGGGTCGGATGTGTTAAGCGACATTGCCGTCTTTGTCTGGAGCTGGCCGGACGGGCCGCAAGCGTTAGCGCATCGCCTGCAATTATTAACGCAGGCAGGGTTTGACTGGGTGGAACGCTACAGTGTGCCCGTCAGCAATATCAATGAGGTTGCGGTCCTTCGCGAGCGCTGGTTCACTACCGCGCTGCCCTTTGTGACAGATGGCGTGGTGGTACGAAGTGCTCAAGAGCCGCAAGGAAAACAGTGGCTCCCGGGGCAGGGTGTCTGGGTCGCGGCATGGAAATATCCGCCAGTCGAACAGGTCGCCGAGGTGAAAAATATCCGCTTTACCGTCGGGCGTACCGGGAAAATTGCCGTCGTTGCCCATCTGGAGCCGGTACAACTGGACGATAAACGTGTGCAGCGGGTCAATGTTGGTTCCGTGCGGCGTTGGCAGGAACTGGATATTGCGCCTGGCGATCGGGTAGTGGTAAGCCTGGCAGGGCAAGGGATCCCACGCATTGATGATGTGGTCTGGCGCGGGCAGGTTCGCGTTAAACCGCAGCCGCCTGCCCCGGTTTTCACGCCGCTCACCTGTTTTTATGCCTCGCCAGAATGTCAGGAGCAATTTCTGGCCCGGCTGACGTGGCTGAGTTCAAAGCAGGCGCTGGATATTGAAGGGCTGGGGGAGGCGGGTTGGCGTGTATTGCATCAGGCGCATCGGTTTGAACATCTCTTTTCCTGGCTGGCGTTAACAGAAACGCAGCTACAGGAAACAGCCGGGATAACACCTGCTCGCGGACGGCAGCTTTGGCATCGCTTCGAACTTGCCCGGGAGCGGCCCTTTGTGCGCTGGGTTTATGCCCTTGGTCTGCCGTTAACGACGTCGGCAATTCAGGCCGCCGGGGATACCCACTGGCAGCAGATGCAGGACCGAAGCGACCAGGCGTGGCAGCGCCTGCCGGGCATCGGTGCCCGGAAAGCCCGCCAGGTCACGACTTTTATTCAGGAGCCGGTGGTTAAGACGCTGGTGGCCTGGCTGGGTGAGCACGGAATTGCTGGCTTTTAGCGCCGTCACTTTTGCAGCAGTGATGAGGTCTTTCGCTATGACGGCCATATTTTGCTTTGCGATGTTCCCATGTGTTTATCTCAAGGGCATGATCCCGTGGGGCCTGGCGCGATTGTGTCCTGGATAATGGCGTATTTTTTGTGCATTTCCGAACCCCTGGCAAGCGTCACATTTTTCAGGGTGGTCACAATCGGATTGCTGTCGCTGTCTCCCTGAAATGTCAGCGTACCTGCCGTAAGCACTTTCACATGATCAAACGTGATATCGCGAAAGATGGGGAGCAGATGCCCTTCTTTAGGTTCGTAGCGCGTGTCCAGAACAATCGGGTTTTTCACGTTTTCCATGCAGATATTGCGATAGTTGACTCCGGTGACCAGACCACCGCGCGAACGGTCGCTTTTAATGCGCAGCCCGTTGGTTGTGCCGTTCAGGGTGAGCTGGTTGACGTCCACATCACTCACACCTTTATTGACCTCGCTACCAATGGACATGCCGTGCCCGGAGCCAAAGCGGTTATCCACAATGGAGATATGGGATGCGCTGGCATTCCCGGCTTTAATGGCGACATTATCGTCCCCGGTGTCGATCACGCTGTGGGTGAGCGTCACGTTCGTCGAGCCCATAGGATCAAAACCATCCGTATTACGTGCGAAAGCGGGGGTGTCGATAGTGATCCCCCACAGGGTCAGCCCGTTGCTGCGGTTGCCCACTACGTGGAAATTCGGCGCGTTTTTGAGGGTTATCTGATACAGCGTGATATCTGAGGAGCTATCAATCTGGATTAAGCGAGGCGCATTCTGTTTGCTGTCACTTTTTTGCGCCTCTTTTGCCAGTTGCCACCATGTCTGGTTTCGCCCGGCCATGACCGTGCCACCCTGACCATCAATTGTCCCCTGTCCATAAATCCCGCTGCCAACCGCCTCTTTAATCCAGATAAACGGTTTACAGCCCTTCCCTGAATCATCCAGCGTGCCGCAGATCTGTTTGCCTGTGTCGAAGCGGACCGGGTTGGCGACAGCCCTCAGCGTTGCTCCTTTATCAATCGCAAGGCTAACCCCCGATGGCAGGCTGAGTGGGCCACTGTAGAAGGTATCCGTGTTTTCTGCTGCGGCCAGATGCACTGTTTTTCCGCGAGCGCAGGTATTGAGCGCCGTCTGGATTGCCTGCGTTGCATCGTCTGTTCCACTGGCATAAAGGGTCTGACAAGGCGGCGGTGTGACGGGTTGGGTGACGGTGCGCGTATCTCCTGCCTGTGCCCCTGCGGAACAGAGCAACAGTATGGCCGTTAGCGTACGAACATGAAGTGGTCGCAAGGGTGAAGACATAAAAAGTCCGGACAGGTGGAAACCTGAAAATCACAATACCGGGGGCGGTACGGACCTGTAAAGCGATGGCCGGGAGCGGAGGGCAGAAAATAAAAAAGCCCGCAGCATTGCGGGCTTTCAGAGCACTGGCGGGATTATTCGATGTTCTGAATCTGCTCGCGCATCTGCTCAATCAACACTTTCAGCTCAATGGCTGAATTGGTGACATCGGCATTGATAGATTTAGACGCCAGGGTGTTCGACTCACGGTTGAACTCCTGCATCATAAAGTCGAGACGGCGGCCCACAGCCTCTTTCTTCTTGAGGATGTTGTAGGTTTCTTTAACGTGCGCTTCCAGACGGTCAAGCTCTTCGGCAACGTCGATACGCTGTGCCATCAGCACCAGCTCTTGTTCCAGTCGATTATTTTCCAACTGGACCTGCGCTTCTTCCAGTTTTGCTACCAGGCGGTCGCGCTGCCATTGCAGGATTTCCGGCATCTGTGCACGCACGTTTTTCACTTCAGTGCTGACGCCTTCCAGACGCTGCTCAATTAAGGCTTTCAGCGCCTGGCCTTCGGTCTCGCGGGCGACGATAAAATCGTCCAGCGCGCCATCAAGGGCAGACAGAATTTCAGCGGCAATCGCGTCCAGATCCTGTTCCTGAGCGGCCATAACGCCCGGCCAACGCAGAATATCCACCGGGTTGATTTCGCCTTCATCGCTCTGCATTTTGACCCAGTTGGCGGCGTTCACCAGCTGTTTTGCCAGTTTCTCGTTGAGAATCAGTTCGCTTTGGGCGCTGGCGTCAGGTTCAAAACGCAGATTACATTCGATTTTCCCGCGAGTCAGACGCGTACGGATGCGCTCGCGAACCACAGGCTCCAGGCTACGAAATTGTTCCGGCAGACGGAAGTAAGTTTCAAGATAACGCTGGTTTACCGAGCGCAGTTCCCATGAGGCAGAGCCCCAGCTACCCTTGATTTCACGCCGGGCGTAGGCGGTCATACTGCGGATCATAGACGTTCCCGTTTTTTAAGGAGAGATGCGGGGATTATAGCTTTCATGGGCTTATCAGGATAGGAATAACCTTGGTAAGCCAGTATAATGCGCAGCCACATTCGTAACAGCCGGAGAAATCATCATGCGTCCATCAGGCCGTAGCACCACCGAGGTGCGTCCCGTCACCCTGACCCGTAATTACACAAAACACGCAGAAGGCTCCGTGCTGGTTGAATTTGGTGATACCAAAGTGCTGTGCACCGCCACCCTTGAAGAGGGTGTGCCGCGTTTCCTCAAAGGCCAGGGCCAGGGCTGGATCACCGCTGAATATGGCATGCTGCCGCGTTCCACCCACACCCGTAACGCGCGCGAAGCGGCGAAGGGCAAACAGGGCGGGCGCACTATGGAAATTCAGCGTCTTATCGCCCGTGCGCTGCGTGCGGCGGTAGACTTAACGGCGCTGGGTGAATACACCATCACCCTGGACTGCGACGTGATTCAGGCCGATGGCGGTACCCGTACTGCCTCCATCACCGGAGCATGCGTTGCGCTGGCCGATGCGCTGAACGCGTTGGTAAGCGCAGGCAAACTGAAAGCGAACCCGATGAAAGGGCTGGTGGCGGCGGTTTCAGTCGGCATCGTCAATGGCGAAGCGGTTTGTGATCTGGAATACTTGGAAGACTCCGCAGCGGAAACCGATATGAACGTAGTGATGACCGAAGATGGGCGCATCATTGAAGTTCAGGGCACCGCCGAGGGCGAACCGTTCACCCACGAAGAACTCCTGACCTTGCTGGCGTTGGCCCGAGGGGGAATCGAATCGATTATTGCTACGCAGAAAGCGGCGTTGGCAAACTAGTTTTTAAGGCGACTGAGAAGTCGCCTTTTTTTTGTCCATAGAAAAGTGAAATCCTTTCCCAGCCGGCGTAATCGGCGAAGACCGTTTGAACGCGGACAGCGCGGAAAATCCGGAACGTACACGAAGTACATGAGGATTCGAGCACTGCCCGGGTTAAAACTGGCAAGTAAGATAGCCTGATGGGATAGGTTCTAAGATGAGGAGCGAATCCATGAAACAGTATCAGCGTGAGTTTATTGAGTTTGCGCTTAACAAACAGGTGCTCAAGTTTGGCGAGTTCACCCTGAAATCCGGGCGTAAGAGCCCCTATTTCTTTAACGCCGGCCTGTTTAATACCGGGCGTGACCTGGCGTTGCTGGGCCGTTTTTACGCCGCCGCGCTGGTGGATTCGAAAATTGATTTCGACCTGTTGTTTGGCCCGGCCTACAAAGGTATCCCTATCGCGACCACCACAGCAGTCGCGCTGGCTGAGCACCACGAGCGTGACGTGCCGTATTGCTTTAACCGCAAAGAGGCCAAAGATCACGGTGAAGGTGGCACGCTGGTCGGCAGCGCATTGCAGGGCCGCGTCATGCTGGTGGATGATGTGATCACTGCCGGTACGGCAATTCGCGAATCCATGGAGATAATCCAGGCGAACGGCGCGACGCTGGCAGGCGTGCTGATCTCCCTTGATCGTCAGGAGCGTGGACGCGCGGATATTTCCGCGATCCAGGAAGTGGAGCGCGACTACGGCTGCAAAGTGATTTCAATTATCACCCTGAAAGAGCTGATTGCTTATCTGGAAGAGAAGCCGGAAATGGCTGACCATCTGGCCGCGGTGAAGGCATATCGGGAAGAGTACGGGATTTAATAGTATTCCCGGCGTACCTGGGATAGATCGAAAGAGTTGCCCGGATAAGGCGGTTAACCGCCATCCGGGATAACTTATCGCTTATTGCAACTGCGCGGCCAGCAAGGGCCAGCGTGCTTCAAACTCATCGGTCGGACTGTATTTGAACTCGCTACGCACATAGCGCGACAACATCCCCTCACAAAACGACAGCAACTGACTTGCCAGCAGCGTTTCGTCAGTGACGTAGCCTTCGCCTTCACGCATCTTCTTTTCGCGCAGCACCTGGCGAATCTGGGATTCGATACGCTCGAAAAGCTGATTGATACGCCCCTGTAAGCGATCCTGTTCAAACATCAGCGCATGACCGGTAAGAATGCGGGTCAGCCCTGGATTACGCTCACCAAACCCCAGAATCAGTTGCACAATCAGACGCAGGCGCGCTGTGGTGTCCTTTTCATCTTTCATGATCAGGTTGATACGGGTAATCAGGCTATCTTCGATAAACTCAATGAGGCTATCGAACATGCGTGTCTTGCTAGGGAAATGACGGTACAAAGCGGCCTCGGAGACGCCAACAGACGCCGCCAGTTTTGCCGTCGTGATGCGTTGACTTCCATCGCTGGATTCAAGCATCAGTGCCAGAGACTGAAGTATTTCTTCGCGACGATTCCTTTTCGCGGTTTGTTTTTCTGCCATGTTGCAAAATACCCCTGAAATAAGCGCTTATCAGGCGAACATCCACGCGGCGGCCGCAAACCGGTGTTTGCGGAAATGTTATGGCGTTATTTCGCCGCAGGATGCGTTAAATGGGCTGCTTATTTACGCCCGGAGTGACCGAAGCCACCTTCACCACGATCTGTGGCGTCAAACTCTTCAACCAGATTAAATTCAGCCTGAACGACCGGGACAAACACCATTTGCGCGATGCGCTCACCGGGTTCAATGGTAAAGCTGTCCTGACCACGGTTCCAGACGGACACCATCAATTGCCCCTGATAGTCAGAGTCAATGAGCCCTACCAGGTTACCCAGCACAATACCATGCTTATGGCCGAGGCCAGAGCGCGGCAGAATCACTGCGGCAAGCGACGGATCGGCAATATGAATCGCCAGACCGGTCGGCAGCAGGGTGGTCGCGCCCGGTGCCAGCTCTACGGCGTCATCGAGACAGGCACGCAGATCAAGGCCGGCAGAACCGGCGGTGGCGTAGGTCGGCAGTGGGAATTGCTTGCCTACACGCGGGTCCAGAATCTTAACGTCGATTTTTTTCATCATAACGGGTAACGATCTCGTCCAGTAATAAGTGGCCTAACTGTTCCTTGCTCTTTAGCGGTAAATGTTTATCGCCATCCTGCCAGAAAAGATGCAAAGCGTTATTGTCGCTATTAAACCCTTGATTTGATTGCGAAACGTCGTTAGCGCAGATCAGGTCGAGGTTTTTGCGGGCACGTTTTTGCCGGGCATATTCTTCCACATTATTTGTTTCGGCGGCAAACCCAACGACATAGGGGCGATGCTCGGTCAATGCGGCGACACCGGCGACGATATCCGGGTTTTTGACCATTTTTATTGTTAATTCATCGCCTTGCTTTTTGATTTTTTCGTCGGCAATGGCGGCGGCGCGATAATCCGCGACGGCGGCACAGCCAATAAAAATGTGTTGCTGCTGAGCGAGACCCTGTACCGCGGCCTCCATCTCCAGAGCGGTGGTCACGTCAATCCGTTTGACCCATGCTGGCGTTGCCAACGACACCGGGCCTGACACCAGCGTCACGTTAGCGCCACGACGGGCAGCCGCCGCAGCGATGGCAAAGCCCATCTTGCCGGAGCTGTGGTTTGTAATATAACGCACCGGGTCCAGCGGCTCGCGGGTCGGACCGGCGGTAATCATGATGTTCAGATGTTGCAGATCGTTGACAGGCGAGAAATGTGCGGCGGCGAGATCAACGATGGTTAGCGGATCCAGCATCCGGCCCGGCCCAATGTCGCCGCAGGCCTGGCTGCCGCTGTCCGGGCCCCACAATAACAGGCCGCGCGAGGCCAGCACCTCTAAATTATGCTGAGTGGCGGCGGCGCGATACATCTGCTGGTTCATGGCAGGCACAACCGCAACCGGAGAAGGCGTGGCAAGGCAAATCGTCGACACCAGGTCATTAGCCATACCGGCGGCGACGCGCGCGATTAAATCGGCGGTGGCGGGGGCGAGAATGACCAGGTCGGCCCATTTGCCAAGCTCAATATGGCCCATTGCGGCTTCGGCGGCCGGGTCGAGCAGACTGTCGGAAACCGGGTAGCCGGAAACCGCCTGCAGGCTCAGCGGCGTAATAAAGGCTTTCGCTGCTTCGGTCATCGCAACGCGCACATCGGCGCCGCGATCGCGCAGACGACGCACCAGTTCAGGCGCTTTATAAGCCGCGATGCCGCCGCTTATGCCGAGAACGATTTTTTTACCCGCCAGACTCATCATGACTCTTTCCTGTTGGATTTCACCAGAAGGCGGGCATTTTATCACAATCCTGGTGCTGTCGTGCTTTTGCCCGTCGTGCTCTTTGCGAGGTATTACGCAAGTGTGGCGATCCAGTGTCGATGGCCCTTTTCGCTTGTGGCAGCATGGTGCGTAAAAGGGAGGATTCGACATGGATATAGTTTATTTACCCCCATTGCCCAGAGAAAAAATGATGAGTGCGGGCATTGAGTCGCTGACGGATGTCGAGCTACTGGCGCTGTTTTTACGCACTGGCACACAGGGGAAATCAGTGATGACGCTTTCCCGTGATTTGCTGCAGCACTTCGGCTCACTCTACGGGCTGCTCTCGGCGGACTATAAAGATTTTGCCAATGTTAATGGCATTGGGGTGGCGAAATACGCGCAACTAAAAGGCATTGCCGAGCTGGCGCGGCGCTACTACAGCGTTCGGCTACTGGAAGAAACATCATTGTTAAGCCCGGAGCTGACCCGGGAATTTCTGCAAAGCCAGTTGACGGGCGAAGAGCGCGAGATCTTCATGGCGATCTTTCTCGACAACCAAAATCGGGTGTTGAAGCATTGCCGTCTTTTTTCCGGCACCATTAATCAGGTGGAAGTGCATCCGCGCGAAATTGTCCGCGAGGCGATTAAAGTGAATGCCGCCGCCGTGATCCTTGCGCATAATCATCCTTCGGGTAGCGCTGAACCCAGTAAAGCGGATAGAATCATCACCGAAAGGGTGGTGAAGTGCTGTCAGTTTATGGATATTCGTGTGCTCGATCATCTGGTGATAGGCCGTGGAGAGTACGTTTCGTTCGCAGAGCGGGGCTGGATTTAGACCTCTTTGGGCGATCCATCGGGATCTTTGTCTGTTCGGGACTTGAGCACATCGCCGACTCAGCGTATACTACGCCACCTTTGAGAATCTCGGGTTTGGCAATTGGGCCTGGCTACACGAGTTCGCTTAGAACCGTCAGACCAGGCTGTGAAAGCCTGACGAGGCGCCAATACCCCATACGAAGCTCGAGCTAATTTGATTTTTGGAGAATAGACATGTCCCGAGTCTGCCAAGTTACTGGCAAGCGTCCGGTGACCGGTAACAACCGTTCCCACGCACTGAACGCGACTAAACGCCGTTTCCTGCCGAACCTGCACTCTCACCGTTTCTGGGTTGAGAGCGAGAAGCGTTTTGTCACCCTGCGCGTATCTGCTAAAGGTATGCGTGTAATCGATAAGAAAGGCATCGATACAGTTCTGTCTGAACTGCGTGCCCGTGGCGAAAAGTACTAAGTACTTAGAGGAAATAAATCATGGCTAAAGGTATTCGTGAGAAAATCAAGCTGGTTTCTTCTGCTGGTACTGGTCACTTCTATACCACCACGAAGAACAAACGTACTAAGCCGGAAAAACTGGAACTGAAAAAATTCGATCCAGTTGTCCGTCAGCACGTTCTTTACAAAGAAGCAAAAATTAAATAATTTGCGCTTTCTTTGTACGAAAACCTCGCTTCGGCGGGGTTTTTTGCATTTTGCCCTTCGTAGTTTGAGCCGCAGATACGTTAGCTGTGTACGCTCACCCTGGTCCCCTACTCAGGTAAGCGCCCGGGATTCACTTCTTGCCGCCTTCCTGTGACTCAAATTACATTGGGGAAATAAGGAGAAATAAACATGCCAGAGTTACCCGAGGTAGAAACCAGCCGCCGCGGTATTGAACCGCATCTGGTCGGCGCCAAAATTCTTCATGCTGTCGTCCGTAACGGGCGCCTCCGGTGGCCTGTCTCGGATGAAATTCATCGCCTGAGCGACAAACCGGTTCTCAGCGTGCAGCGCCGTGCCAAATACCTGCTGCTGGAGTTACCGGACGGCTGGATAATCATCCATCTGGGGATGTCCGGCAGCCTGCGTATCCTCACCGAAGACCTCCCGGCGGAAAAACACGACCATGTCGATCTGGTGATGAGCAATGGCAAAGTGCTGCGTTACACCGATCCACGACGCTTTGGCGCCTGGCTGTGGACGAAAGAGCTGGAAGGTCACAATGTGTTGGCGCATCTGGGGCCGGAACCGTTAAGCGAGGCGTTTAACGTCGATTACCTGCAACAGAAATGCGCGAAGAAGAAAATCGCCATCAAACCCTGGCTGATGGATAACAAGCTGGTGGTGGGGGTAGGCAATATCTACGCCAGCGAGTCGCTGTTTGCTGCCGGGATCCATCCTGACAGACTGGCCTCGTCACTGTCGCGCGAGGAGTGTGAGCTGCTGGTGCGGGTGATTAAAGCCGTTCTGCTGCGTTCGATTGAGCAGGGCGGTACCACGCTGAAAGATTTTCTGCAAAGCGACGGTAAGCCCGGATATTTTGCGCAGGAATTGCAGGTCTATGGACGTAAAGGAGAGCCGTGCCGGGCGTGTGGTACGCCGATTATTGCGTCAAAACATGCACAGCGGGCGACCTTTTATTGCCGCCAGTGCCAGAAGTAAAGTGCGGTGGTTGCGTTTATCCCGGCCCGCGCTGCGCTTAACTGGGCTATAGGTTGCGGACTGGTAGCCCGGACAAGGCGCGTCAAGCGCCGCCTCCGGGAAGAACGCCCTACAGCTTTTTCAGCAGCGCCTGGTGGACATTCGCTGGCAGGAAATGAGTGACATCACCGGCATGGCGCGCCACCTCTTTTACAAGGGTGGAGGAAATAAACGACCACTCTTTTGATGGCATCAGAAATACGCTTTCCAGGTCAGGCATCAGATGGCGATTCATATGCGCCAGTTGCATCTCATATTCAAAATCTGCCACCGCACGCAGGCCACGAATCAGAATGTTCGCCTGCTGGGCGCGCGCAAAATTGGCCATCAGATCGCTAAAGCCCATCACCGTGACGTTCGGAATCTGTTTGGTTGCTTCCTGAGCCAGCGCCACGCGCTCATCGAGCGTAAACATTGGTTTTTTGCTTGGGCTGGCGGCAATCGCCATCACCACTTCATCGAACATGGTGGCGGCGCGGGTCACGATATCAATATGCCCGTTAGTGATGGGATCAAACGTACCGGGATAAATTGCTTTTGTGCTCATCGCTTAGGCTTTCTCGCTGTAACCGTGGTTTAGCGCCCACAGTTCGGTGTATTTGTTGAAAGTATACTGCGCATTGACCACCGCGAGCAGCCAGCCTTGTTTGCCATCCAGCACGCCACCGCGCAGCAGCAGCGTCTTCAGGAACGCCCCCAGCGTATGGGTGAAAATACCCGCCAGCGATGCCTTCTTGCCCTTCTGATGACGTTCTTGCGCCCAGGCTGTGGCGTAATTGAGCTGTTTGCGCTGAAAGCTGGCGAAATCACGGCAGGTTAAATGCAGCAGGTCGCCTTTCAGTTCGATAACTTTTGCGCCCTGGGTGTCCAGTGACTCATGTACGAGACTGGCGTTGTACTGGTAACGCTCGCGTGGGTAGAGCCGCATCACCCGGTCAGGGTACCAGCCACTGTGACGCATAAAACGTCCCAGGAAAAAGTTACGGCGGGCGATGCTGTAAACCGCATCCGGCTGTGGGGCATCAAGTACCGCGCGAATAGATTGCGCCAGTTCCGGTGTGACCCGTTCATCGGTGTCAATCATCAGGACATAGTCACCGCTGGCAAAGCGTTGCGCCTTCTGGCGCTGAATACCATAGCCCTGCCAGTTGGTATCAGTGAAAACCTTTACCCCTGCCGCGCGCGCGACCTCTGACGTTGCATCCTGGCTGCCGGAATCGAGCAGGATAATTTCATCGGCCCATGCGACTGACGCTAAGCAATCTGGCAGCAGATCTGCCGCGTTTTTGGCGATCATGACCACCGACAGGCGTTGAGACATTAATGGCTCCGCTGAGGCAAATACGGTTGCAGGAGTTGCAGCAGACGCGTCAGCGCGCCCTGGTTCTGATGCAGGACTTCCACGGCGTGGCGGCCACACCACAGACGGTAATCTTCGTCGGTCAGCAAGGTCGAGACCTCTTTGACCAGCGAGTCGGCATCGGTGACGGTAATCAGGCCATCAGCGGCTTGCAGACGCGCGCAGATATCTTTGAAGTTGAAGGTATGCGGGCCCATCAGCACAGGAATGGCATGTGCCGCCGGCTCCAGCGGGTTATGACCGCCGCGCTCGACCAGGCTGCCGCCGACAAAGGCCATATCAGCAATACCGTAAAGCAGCATCAGCTCACCCATGGTATCGCCAATAACGACCTGAGTACTGCCGGAAGGAATTTCACCCGAGCTTCTCATGATGAAACTAAAGCCGCCTTTGCGCACCATTTCGCGGGCGTCAGGGAAGCGCTCCGGGTGACGCGGCACCAGGATCAGCAGTAAATCAGGGAACGTCTCCAGCAACTTGCGATGTGCCTGCAGGATAATTGTCTCTTCGCCGTCGTGGGTGCTGGTAGCAATCCATACTTTACGGCGAGGCGCCCACTGACGCCGCAGTGTTATGGCTTTGGCGGCTAATTCCGGGGTGACGGAGATATCAAATTTCAGGCTGCCGGTAACGGCAAGCTGGCCCCGTTTCAGGCCCAACTGCAGAAAACGATCGCCATCTTCCTGGGTTTGCGCGGCAATTAAGGTGATTCTGCTGAGCAGACGACGCATAAATCGCCCCAGTTTGCCGTAGCCTTTAGCCGAACGGTCCGACAGGCGCGCATTGGCGATCACCAGCGGAATTTTGCGACGGTTCAGCGCGGCAATCATATTGGGCCACAGTTCGGTTTCCATAACGATCACCAGCTTTGGGCGGACCGTATCAAGAAAACGGCCCATCGCGCCGGGCAGATCGTAAGGGAGATAGACATGATGAACATCTTTGCCAAAGGCAGACATCACCCGCTCTGAGCCCGTCGGTGTCATGGTGGTGACGGTAATGGGCAGCATGGGATAGCGGTGGCGCAATGCACGTACCAGCGGAATGGCCGCCAGCGTTTCGCCAACGGAGACGGAATGCAGCAAAATACCGTCCGGCTTCACTTTATTACGGCAAAAACCATAGCGTTCAGCCCAGCGTTTACGGTAAGCCGGGGCCTTGCGGCTGCGAAGCAGAAGCCGCAGCCACACCAGAGGCTGAATTAAGTAGAGCAGGATGGTATACAACAATTCCAAGCGATTATCCGTTTTTTGAGTTTCGGCGGGCAAATTCTAAGCATTTAGCCCGCTTAAAGCTATCTCTTTGGCGCATTGATACTGCGCCAGGGCTATAGCGGGAACGCGGTACACGCTATGCGACATCGCGGTATTTTTTAATCCGAAAATAACGGCGCCCCAGACGCCAGCGTAAACGCAATGAGCTGGCATTGGTCCAAATCAGCCGCCAGATTCCACGATCGAAAAACTCACTGATGATAATACGTTTTTTCGCTTCATCTTTCATTTCATCGAACGTATGAATAATGCCAAGTCCCTCTTTGGCGATTTGCCAGCGACAGGCGGAGATGTTACGCGCCTTATCCGGGTAACGCTTATTGATGGCGTCCAGCATCTCAAGAATTTTCATGTAATGGCGCGCTGAGCGCATCAGCGTATCGTCATTGTCCGGCTTGTGCGACACCGATTCCGAATGAATGTAGTAGTCATAAAAGGATTCACTGGTGTACTGCACGCGTTCTGCAGCCAGCAGCACTTCCGTGGTCCAGGGAATATCCTGATGACGCAGCCCCGGTTCGAAATGAAAATTGTGCCGGGTAATAAATTCCCGGCGATAGATATTCAGCCAGGTGACGTGCAGAAATTTGCGCGAGTCGAGCGCGGTTTTCAGCCAGACGTGGCCCGGCAATACCGGTGTGGAAGATAAGCGCTCAGGTGGGAAAATAGGGTGGCTTTCACGGTTCTTTTCGTAAACATAGCGGCCATTACAGGTGGCAACATCAAGATTGCCTTTTTCAGCCATGTCCAGCAGCGTGCGGAACATCCCAGGGTAGAGCTTGTCGTCAATATCCGGGAAGGTCAGGTATTTACCTTTCGCAATGGCGAGGCCGGAATTTCGCGCGACGGAAACGCCCTGGTTTTCCTGCTGAATTAGCGTAACGTTTTGCATTCTGTCGCGCCAGGCATCGATAACGGTCAGGCTGTCATCGGTCGAACCATCGTTTACCAGGATCAGTTCATAGCTTTCAAGCTGCTGTTGTTCAATGCATTCAAAAAACTGTGCGAGAAATTTCCCGCCGTTATACACCGCGACCACGATGCTCAGTAAAGGGTTTTGACTCATAAAAGATCCGGTATCGGTAAGGTGCCTGTTACTCTTTGCCCAACTGGCGATATTGCTGACAGATTGTCTCCACGCTGAATTTTTCCAGCGCAGCCTGCTCAATAATCGGCGGGTTAGTGTAAATGCTTTGCATCGCCTGAGCCAGCGCAGGGCTATTGAGGTCTGCAAGCCCTTGCGCCAGCGGGCCCGTCAGGATCTCCGGGATGCCGCCCGGACAACGGGTACTGGCAACGGGAGTGCCCAGAATCAGCGCTTCTATGACCACATTGCCCAGGCCTTCGCTATCGGAGCTGAGTACCAGCATCCGTGCCTGCTTCATCCATGAATGTGGGTTGCTCTGAAAACCTTTAAACAGCACGCGGTCCGCCACACCCAGCTTTTCAGCCAAGGCGCGCAAACGCTCTTCTTGCTCTGGTTTGCCCTGGCCGAGCATCACTAACGGCGCGGTGATGTGACTCAGCGCATAGGCTTCAATCAGGCGGTCCTGACGTTTTCCGGGATGCAGGCGCCCGACGTGGATAATGTAATCCTGCCCGGCCATCTCAAAGGGAGCCTCGGCGCTTGCGCGGATCGCGGCAATATCAAAAGGGTTATAGATGGTTTTCAGTTGTGCAGGCTGAATGGTGAATTGTTCGACCAGGTCCTGCCCGACAGCGCTGGAGACGCTAACGATATTACGCCCCTGGTAAACGCGTTTAATTTTCTGCTGTTTTAGCCAGCGGTCAAAGCCTGTCCGGTGGCCAAGATAAGAGGTTGAAAACACGCCATGCAGACAGAACCAGAGGTTGTGCGAGCGCAGCGTTTTACTGCGCGACACAATACGATCGGTTTTATGCAGGTTAGATAACACCAGGTCGAAACGACCAGACCGTTCGGCAGCAATGACCGCATCGTCAAGCTGGCGCGCACGACGTGAAATCTCCGTCAGCTTACGCCAGGGCTTACGACATTTATCGGCGATAACCCGGTAATCCAGCCCCTCAGGCAGAGGATATTCGCAGACGTCGCGCAGGGAAAAGAGTGATACCTCATCGCCCTGGCGTAAAAAAGTCTCTGCGAGCGTCAAAACGACTTTCTCGGCGCCGCCGCCCGGTAATCCATCAATGATAAACAGTATGCGCATGGTCATTTCACCAGCTTCTGGTAAAGGGCAAGTAATTGCGTCGACAGACGCCCGGCGGTGCAGGACAAAATACGCTCCCGGGCATGCAGGCCTTCGCTGGAGCCTAACGCGCGTGCGGGGAGCGCCATAACGGCGTCCTGCAATGCGGGAATATCCAGCGCATCGCATACGTAGCCATTCTGCCCCTGCATTATGAATTCCTGGCCGCCGCAGCCGGTCGTGGTGATGACCGGTAAACCGCAGGCCATTGCTTCCAGAATCACATTGGGGAACGGATCGTAAAGGGTTGGCAGCAGCAGACCATCCGCCATTTGATAGAACGGTAGTGTCTCTGTTTGCATGCCAAAGAAATGCACCCGACTGGCGCAATTGAGCGATGCCGCCAGAGATTCGTAGCGACGCTGGTCTTTATCTTTGCCAACGACGAAAAGATGGCGATCCGTAGGGGCAATAGCGCGAATGGCCGCATCCAGTCCCTTACGTTCAAAGCCCGATCCGACATAGACCAGGCAGGTTGCCTGTAGCGGGATCCCGCGCGCTTGTCGCAGGGCTGCAAACGTCTCTTCATCTGGCGGCGTGAAACGCTGATTATCGATAGCGTTGTAAATCACGTGGATTTTTTCTGCCGGCAGGCCGAAATCCGCAATGATCTCCTGCTTTATCATCTCAGCGTTGCAAATGACGCCACGCAGATGGTCATGCTGGTACATCTCGCGTTCGGCATTCATCACATAACGGTGATAGCGGTCAGCGAACAACAAGGCTTGTTTCCAGCCGGGGAGAATTCGCGCGCGTTGCTCCAGCCAGCGGCGGTGCACGCCATCACCAGCGCGATACAGGTCGCACCCTGGGATGCGCTCATGGCTTTGCACAAGGTCGAACTGTTTGCTTTCCCAGAGTGCTCTTGCGGCATTGGCGAACCCGCGTTCGCGGCTGATGCGTCCCCATTTTCTGGGGTTACAGATATGAATGCGCCAGTCCGGCTTTACCGGCCCCTGCCACTCGCGGGTGATGACATTCAGTTCGAGATTGCTACTATCGAGCGCTTCCAGCGCGCGTGAGACAAAACGTTCCGCGCCGCCATCAGGGCGGTATTTCTGTCTGACCAGCGCCAGGCGAAATTTACTCATGCTAAAACCCTTCTTGCCGCGGCGATAACCTCTTCCTCAGGAATTAAATCCAGGTAGCGTTCATCAGTGCGGGTATCAATCGCATCCGGATCGGGAAGCGGGCCGTAATCGCCAGCCCAAATGACTTCGCCCTGAGCCTGCCAGGGACGCCAGAAGGTCAGTTTAGAGGGGCCAAACAAGGCAACCAGCGGCGTATTCAGCGCGGCGGCCATGTGCATCGGTACGGAATCGACGCCAATAAACAGGCGGGCGTGGTCAATCAGCGCACCGAGCTGGCGCAGCGTCAGTTTACCGGCCAGCGAGACCAGGCGTGCATCCGGGCAGCCTGCGATAATGGTATCGACCATCTGTTTTTCTTTGGCGTCCGGGCCAGAGGTGAGCACAACGGTGTATCCGTCAGCCGAGAGCGCGTTAATCACCGCGCTCATCCGATCCTCTCGCCAGCATTTAAAGAACCAGCGTGAGGTGGGTTGCACGACGATATAGCCCCCGGTTAATCCTTCTGGTAACAATGCTTTGCAGATCTGCCAGTCCGCCTCGCTATAGCCCATTTTGGCCGGGGCATTTTGTACCTCTATGCCCAGCGGCGCCAGAATGGAGAGATTTTGCTGGACCGTATGCAGGCTGTTATGGGCCTGCGTAGAAGCCAGAACGGTATGGCAAAAACGCCAAATGGGGTGACGGCGTTTCGGGAAATCAAAGCCGATGCGCTGTGGGGCGCCGGTAAAGCGGGTGACAATAGCGCTGCGCCATTGGTCGGCCAGGTTCAGTACCAGGTCGTAATGTTGCTTGCGTAAAGTGCGCAGAAGCCCCCATTCCATCGCAATCAGGTGCCGCTGCCCCTGTTTTTTCCATTTTCGGTCAATGCCGTAAATGTGATGGATATCTGTGTTGGCGGCGAGCATATCCCGTGTCTCTTCATACAGCAAAACGTCGATTTTAGCGTCAGGATAGCGCTGGCGAAGTGTCTGAATCACGGGTGTAATCAGCAGCATATCGCCATGATGGCGTAGCTTTATCACTAAAATGCGCGCAGGCATTTTGCTGTCGAAAGGGCGGGTTTCGGGCGTCATACGGTCTTCTTAATCCGATCACAAGCCTCTGATTCTAGGTTATCAGATGCATTGAGAGAAGCGTTGTATTGCTCTACCATGACCGGATAACTAAGCCTGAGGACAAAGACGTGCAGAAACCGGCATTTCTTATCACGATCGATACAGAGGGCGACAACCTCTGGCAAAAAAATGACAGTATCACTACGGAAAATGCGAAATATTTGCCGCGTTTTCAGGCTGTGTGCGAAAAGTATGGTTTTAAACCGGTCTATCTGACTAACTACGAAATGGCCATCGACCCGTTTTTTATTGAGTTTGGCCAGGACGTGATTGCCCGGGGGACGGCAGAAATCGGCATGCATTTACATGCCTGGAATAGCCCGCCAGAGACGCCGCTGACCGATAACGACTGGCGCTACAAACCCTACCTCATTGAATATTCCGACGCACTGATGCGGGAAAAGGTCGATTTTATGACCAAACTCCTGCAGGACACCTTCCAGACCAAAATGCGCAGCCATCGTGCCGGTCGCTGGGCCTTTGATGAACGTTATGCGCGTCTGCTGATCGAATATGGCTACGAGGTGGACTGTTCCGTCACACCAAAAGTGAACTGGAAAACCGCGAAAGGGGCACCCCAGGGAACCGGGGGTACGGATTATCGCCAGTTCCCGTTGCAGGCCTATTTTCTTGATGAAAACGACATCAGTAAACCCGGCAATTCGCCGCTGCTTGAGGTGCCAATGAGCATTCAGTTCAAGCACTCGGCGCTGATGAACAGTATCAAACAGGGCTACGACAAACTGCGCGGTAAATTGCGTTCGCCTTCTGTCCATTGGCTACGCCCGATGGGCGGCAATGTTGAGACGATGCAGCGGGTTGTGGAGCAGACGCTGGCGCAGGGCAACGACTACGTTGAGTACATGCTGCACTCGTCTGAATATATGCCGGGCGGGAGCCCGACATTTAAGAATGAACAGGATATTGAGCGTCTGTACGATGACCTTGAGTCCTTCTTTACATGGCTGCAGCCGCGCGTTCAGGGAATGACTCTGGCGGACTATTATCAGCAGAAAACATCAAAACTATAAGACTTATGCCCCACTGCCGCGTTGTGGGACACTCATGGGATTTGACTGATTTACGTTAAGTCACCATGTTTATGATGATAGTAATTACTCAGAAGAATACTCATGATCGAAAAGAAAAAAATCCTCTTTATCGCTGAAATGCTGGCAGGAAGAGGAGGTATGGAAAATGTTACTCGGCAGGTCATATTGCAATTAAATGCCGATCCTGAGTATTCGGCAGGTCTTTTTCTTCTTGATAGCGATTGCGAATTTTCCGCTTCGTCCTGGCGTGAAGGTATTGTTTGGGGACAAAGCAAAAGGATCACTCGTAACCCAAAAATTACACGCTTGATGCATGCTGTCATGCTGGCGTTATTTATTGCGAAACATAAACCAGATCATGTCATTGCGATGAACACCATTCCATGTCTCATTGCCAGGCGCGCAATTACGCTTTCTCGTGTAAAGACAGTTTTATCCACCTGGATGCATTTGCCGCCCAATGGCAGATATCGGCCTCGTTACCTGATGCGTGCTGACCACCATTTCGCCATCAGTAGGGACATTGCAAATCAACTGGTCGCATTAGGGGCGGCGCCAGAGTCTATCGACGTGGTATTTAACCCCGTCAGAAAGGTGGCGACTGTGATTAAGCGGCCCGAGAGTTTGAAGATGTTATACCTCGGCCGCATCCATTTCACCGGGCAAAAGAATCTTAAAGACCTGCTTGATGCTGCGAGCAAATTAACAACCACCTGGTCTCTCGATATTCTGGGGGACGGTGAGGATTATGCTCGATGCCTGGCCTATGCCGACAGCCTGGGAATTGCACAGCACATTACCTGGCATGGCTGGCAGGACAACAGTTGGGATTACATTGAGAAAAATATTAAAGAGGTTACCTGCCTGGTGCTGACCTCCTCAATGGAAGGATTGCCACTGGTTCTGTTAGAGGCCATCGCTCGTGGTATTTATTGTGTATCTTCTGATTGTGTCAGTGGTCCTTCGGATATCATTAAAGACGGCATCAATGGGCAACTCTATGAGACGTACAATGTCGATGAGTTAGTGAGTATCCTTGATGCGCCTGATTTTTGTAAAACACTGCCGGATCAGGAGATTGTGAAAGACAGTATCCATGATTTTTATGAAGATGCCTATATGACGAATTTCAAAAATATATTGCAGCAACGTAAGCAAGGTACATTATGAAGAATGTATCAATAAGAAAGAATTACCCAGAATTAAGTGCTAATCTGTTTTTTATCATGCTGGTACTGTCATTATCTACTACCCTTTTTACTATTGGTTTTTCTCAAAAAATATTTTATACGTTAGGTTATGTCTCTTTTTTCATTGTTTGCTATGCGTATTTTAAACGCCGTGAACTGTTTGCAGTCGTTACGCCAGTATTTCCCTTGATTTTGGCCTTACTGATAACTGGTGTCATTCGATATTGCTGGTTTGTTTATTCTAAGTCAGATACCTCAAATTTTAGTGAGTATGACCTTAATAATCTAAGGAATTATGATCTCAGTGGTAAACGCTTTATTTTGTCAGCGTTTATGATCGGTGCTGCATTGGTTTTATCTAAGTTTATTACAGCAAAAACCATTACAATTTGTAAAGTCATTCTTTTTGTGGCTATTGTTATAACCGCCGGTGTTGGCTGCTACGAATATTTTTATGTGACTCATGAGCGGATAAAATTAACGGCGGATGCAGCAAGCAGTTCATCGTATATGATTCTGATGGCTTATGCTTCTTATTTAGCGCTATCGAGGAAAACATCACAAGCCTTAGAGCATCTCTTTGACCTGTTTTATGCCGCGATCATTTTCGCGTTATTAATACTTTGTGAAACCCGGATTTCCGTTCTGGCATTTATTGTCGTGACAGTACTGTATCTCTTAATGAATGGCGATTTAAAAAGGTATGTAAAGGGTCGGACAATTATTATTGCTAGCTTTGTTTTAGCTCTCTTCATTATTGGTGTTACAAATCAACGCTGGGCCGAAGGGATAAAAAACATTGAAGATTATCAAACTAATAGCTCAACATCGTTGGGGGCAAGGGTAGCAATTTGGGACAGTGGTATTCACTTTGCCAGCCATCATTTTCTTTTCAGTACGCCATATCAAAGGACGACATTTGCGCAGTCATATATTAAGGAACACCATCCAGGTAATCTGGAGGGATATACCAATGTCAGATACAACATGCACAATGAATTCCTTGAAATATTAACCTTGCAGGGTGTTTTGGGGTTGCTATTTTTTGCTTTGATTTATCTTTCCTATCTGCGAGTTGCGATAACCAAAAGAGTATTTACGTCAGCGGCGCTACCACTATCCGTTATGTTTGTCTGCGGTCTGGCGGATTCCGTATTGATTAATGCTCAGACGGCTATGCTTTTCCTGATTTCGCTAACGTTATGCGCTATTTCTTTTAACAAGCAACGATAGTATGAGGGGGGAAACATCCCCCCTTAATTATGCATGACTGTTCGTCGTATGCTTATGCAGCATATGTCCAACGGCATCGATAATGTCACTGACTTTAATGGTTGAAATGGGGTGATATTTGTCCTTAGTCATGATCTGAACGGCTGCATCATATCCCGGACCCCAAATATCATTGTTATGATATTTACCATGCATCTCGTTACCATATAATGCAACAAGCGGTTTATTATACGTCGCAGCAATATGTACGATAGCGGTATCCGGCGATATGATCAGATCAGCATGGGCAATCAAAGCCATTGCGCTGTATAAAGTCGGGTGTGGATTTTTGTAAACCCCATCGGGTAACTCGATATCAAATCGCTTATTGGGATCAAAGTAGACTATATTATAATCAGGGTGTTTTTGACGTAGTTCAGAAAAAAGCTGCCGCACCTGCGTGACAGACATTTCTCTTTTAGCATCGGCAGCAAAAGGGTTAACGATAATATTTTTTGCATTAGGCAAGGTTTGTAGGAAAGCCGTTGTTTCGGTATTGATAGCATCCGGATAGAACAGTTCGTAAGCTGTACTGGAGTGGCTAAAATTTAGCTCATCCATGAGCAAGGCATAGCGATGAGTGATGTGTTCCTGATAACCCAGAAAGGCGATGGTTTTATTGTAGAGGTTATATTGTTCTTTATTAAAACCGAGAACGTTTTTCGCTTTAATTTTCTTTAAAAAATGGAAACTGGCGGGCGATATCTTATCACCCATATCGATCACCAGATCGTAATCCTCAGCCGCCAGTTCAGTCGTGATGTTTGGGTTATCATCGAAGTGTATTTTTCGGATGTGCGGATTGTGCTCAATCACCACAACATTACTGCGCGTTGCCAGAATATCAACCGTATAGCCGTTGGTCTTAAGTTCTCTGATCAGCGATGTTGAGACAATCATATCGCCAATCTTACCGTCGTTGCGCAGAAGCAGTACTTTACTGATCGCCCGCAAATCAAAGGGTCTTCTGACCGGTTCATCCCATATCCATTTTGCCATTCGCATGCGCAATGCTTTCATGAAATAGTTACGTTTCCGGTTCCATGCGCGTAGGGTCGCAAATTTTTTCTGCTTATGCGGTTTCATTATTTATTCCTGGATTTGAGCAATGTTCCTTAGGTGCAGGATTTACTGTGATGTCTGATGTGATACCGGGCCAGCAGACCACGACAATCTTATGCACAGATGCAGGTGGTGATAAAAGAGGAATAAGCATGCGTATTTTTCTAAAGGGAGTCGATATAGTGATCGTTTTTTAGAATTTCAAAAATACGATCTGCCGTGATTGTGTCCATACTTCGTGTTGCGCTAGTCATCTCGCGCTGGTTTTTACCGTAACCACCGATCAACCCTGGGTCTGTTGGCCCGTAGAGCGTCAAATTCGGGCGATCCAGTGCCGCCGTTAAATGACTCAGACCGGTATCGACGGAAACCACAAACTTTGCCCCGGCCAGCACCTGAGCGACGTTCTCCAGGCTCATGCGTGGCAGGACATCAACGAAATCATAGCCCTCGGCAAGGCGTTTTGCCCGTGCCTCTTCATGCGGCGCGCCCCAGGGAAGCTTAATACGCAGACCGCTGTTAGCCAGCAGGCCAATCAGCTCGCGCCAGTGGCTCTCAGGCCAGTGTTTATCATCACGCGTTGTGGCATGTAAAAAGACAGCATACGGCGTTTTCAGGCCGCTGCTATTGGGAAAATGGCGGGCAATGGCGTAATCACCCTGAGTTTGCGGTTTGTCGTAGCCCAGGCTTTTCGCGAACAGTTCACGGGTGCGTTCCACCGCATGCTGCTGCTTTGCAATGTGGTGACGACGGTTATAGAACAGGCTCGCCAGCGGTTCACGCGCGGTTTGCCAGTCCATCCCATGTTTGATGCCGTGGGCCAGGCGTGTCACCAGCGCGGCGCTTTTTACCAGCCCTTGAGCATCGATGATAACGTCGTAATATTCGGCCTGCACGGCGTGACGAAATGCGCGACGCTCTGCTTTTACAGGCGCAGAAAACCACGCTTTACGCCAGCGGCGAATCGCCACGGGAATAACCCTGTCGACCGCATCATGCCACGACGGGATTTGCGCAAAATTTTCTTCTACCACCCAGTCAAAGCGAATACCTGGAATGGCCCGCACCGCGTCAGTTAACGCAGGCAGGGTATGCAGTACATCACCCATTGAAGAGGTTTTAACGATAAGAACCCGCATGCGTTATCCTTCTTCATTCAGCAACAGCGTGTTTAGCTCGCTCAATACCTGCTGCGGGGTAATGTCGATCAGGCTCTGATGATAGCCTTCGGCGGCATCGCCTTTGCGTACTTTGTGGTAGCCGGTAATCAGGCGAATCACCCGCGCTTTGTGCGACAGCGGTGGCGTGAAATCCGGGCTGCTTGGCCCATAAAGTGCGACCAGCGGGCGATTGAGTGCTGCGGCAACATGCATCAGGCCAGAGTCATTGCTGACGACCGCTTTACAGGACGCGAGCAGAATGACCGCCTGTTCCAGTTGGGTTTCTCCAGCCAGATTACGGCACCAGGCCTGCTGTTCAACGCTTAGCGTCGCGAGAATCTGATTGCCTGCTTCATGATCTTTCGCCGAACCAAACAGCACAATTTGGAAGCCTTCATCAATTAGCTGTTTTGCCAGTTCCGCATAGTGATAGTGTGGCCAGCGCTTGGCCGGACCAAACTCAGCGCCGGGGCAAAAACCGATCAGCGGACGTTCTGCTGAGAGGCTAAAGGCAGCACAGGTCTGGCCTTTTTCGCTTTCAGTCACCTGTAACTGCGGCCACAACAGCGGTTGCGGCAAATCTTTCGCCGATGCCATCACGCCTTTATCGTAGGCCAATGCAACATAGCGTTCGACCATTAGCGGCCAGGCCTGCTTGTCCAAAACACGCACATCGTTCAGTAAGCCGTAGCGCATTTCGCCGCGCCAGCCGGTACGGTGAGGCACGTTGGCAAAGAACGGCACCAGCGCCGATTTAAAGGAGTTTGGCAGGACGTATGCCCGGTCATAGCGTTTTTCCCGCAGGCTGTGACCCAACTTACGGCGTTCGCCAAGTTCCAGCGCGCCGTGGCCCAGCGGCATCGGAATCGCCTCGTTGACTTCCGGCATCCGCGATAACAGCGGACGGCACCATGCGGGTGCCATCACGTCGATAATCGCCTGGGGGTAGCGCGCTTTGAGCGTGCGATAGAGACTTTGCGACATCATCATGTCGCCCACCCAGGACGGGCCGATCACCAATATTTTCATTCACTTCATCCTTCAAGCTGTCTCTGCGTTGGCTGCCTTTGTTCACCCCAGTCACATCGTTATTCTATGCTCCTGGGGACTCACTCAGTTGCCGTCTTGATACCGCTTTAATGATTTTATGAATGGGTGCCGTTATCGCGGTTCAGCCAGGCCATATATTCCGTTACGCCTTCGGCAACGGTTTTGAATGGCTTGTCATAGCCCGCGGCACGCAGGTTGGTTAAGTCAGCCTGGGTGAATGCCTGATAGCGGCCTTTCAGTTTATCCGGGAACGGAATGTATTCGATGCTGCCTTTTTTGTGGAACGCCAGCGTGGCATCGGCCACGGCCTGGAAAGATTCCGCACGGCCGGTCCCGAGGTTGAAAATACCGGATACGCCATTTTCCCAGAACCACAGGTTGACGGCAGCCACGTCGCCTACATAGACGAAGTCGCGTTTGAAGCTGTCGCTGCCTTCAAACAGTTTCGGGCTTTCGCCATTATTCAACTGGGTGTTGAGGTGGAACGCTACGCTCGCCATGCTGCCTTTGTGCCCTTCGCGCGGCCCATAAACGTTGAAATAGCGGAAACCGACAACCGGAGAGTTGGCTTCCGGCAGGATCTGGCGCACATACTCATCGAACAGGAATTTAGAGTAACCGTAGACATTCAGCGGTTTTTCATATTCACGTGATTCGATAAAGTCGCTGGTGCGCCCGCCGTAGGTCGCCGCAGAAGAGGCGTACAGGAACGGAATTTCACGTTCCAGACAGTAGTGCAGAACCTCTTTGGAGTACTGATAGTTATTATCCATCATGTACTTACCGTCCCACTCAGTGGTAGAGGAGCAGGCGCCTTCGTGGAAAATAGCCTCGATATCGCCGAATTCTTCACCCGCCATAATCTGGATAAGGAAGTCTTCTTTGTCCATGTAGTCGGCAATATCCAGATCCACCAGGTTCACAAACTTGGTGCCGTCTTTCAGATTGTCCACCACCAGAATGTCGGTGATGCCTTTATCATTCAGGGCTTTAACGATATTGCTGCCGATAAAACCCGCGCCGCCGGTAACGATAATCATAACTATGACCTTTGAATTGTGGAGCTCCGAGACTATCTCAGACACTAATGATTCTTATCATACCATCTCATTGCCAGCCCGACAGCCATTCACGGACAGGCCATAATCTTACACGTGATTTATGCTACAAAATGCGCAACAGGTGATGCGTCATCTCGTATCAACGTATAGCTTTGGGTAATATGTGCCGAAATTTGCCCAGTCTGGAGAATTGCGATGCGTGGGGATTTTTACAAGCAGTTAACGAGCGACCTGGAGACCGCACGTGCGGAAGGGTTGTTTAAAGAAGAACGCATTATCACGTCGGCCCAGCAAGCTGATATCACCGTGGCGAATGGAAGCCACGTCATTAACTTCTGCGCCAACAACTACCTCGGTCTGGCCAACCATCCTGAATTGATTGCCGCCGCGAAAGCGGGGATGGACAGCCACGGCTTCGGCATGGCCTCTGTACGTTTTATTTGCGGTACGCAGGACAGCCACAAAGAGCTTGAAAAGAAACTCGCTGAGTTCCTCGGTATGGAAGATGCGATCCTCTATTCCTCCTGCTTTGATGCCAACGGCGGTCTGTTCGAAACCCTGCTGGGCGCAGAAGACGCCATTATCTCTGATGCCCTGAACCATGCCTCGATCATCGACGGCGTGCGTCTGTGTAAAGCGAAGCGTTTCCGCTACGCCAACAACGATATGCAGGAGCTGGAAGCGCGTCTGAAAGAGGCCCGCGAAGCCGGTGCCCGCCATGTGCTGATTGCCACCGACGGCGTCTTCTCGATGGACGGCGTGATTGCCAACCTGAAAGGTGTCTGCGACCTGGCAGATAAGTACGATGCGCTGGTAATGGTTGATGACTCCCACGCGGTGGGGTTTGTTGGTGATAACGGTCGTGGCTCGCACGAGTACTGCGACGTCATGGGCCGTGTGGACATCATTACCGGTACGCTGGGTAAAGCGCTCGGCGGCGCGTCTGGCGGTTATACCGCAGCGCGTAAAGAGGTCGTTGAGTGGCTGCGTCAGCGCTCACGCCCGTATCTGTTCTCCAACTCTCTGGCCCCGGCGATCGTCGCTGCCTCCATTAAGGTGCTGGAGATGGTTGAAGCGGGAAGCGAGCTGCGTGACCGTCTGTGGTCTAACGCGCGTCTGTTCCGTGAAAAGATGAGTGCCGCAGGCTTTACCCTGGCGGGCGCCGATCACGCCATCATTCCGGTAATGCTCGGTGATGCGGTAGTGGCGCAGAACTTTGCCCGCGAGCTGCAAAAAGAGGGGATTTACGTGACGGGCTTCTTCTTCCCGGTTGTGCCAAAAGGCCAGGCGCGTATTCGTACCCAAATGTCTGCTGCTCATACCCCTGAGCAAATCGAACGTGCGGTGGCTGCCTTTACCCGCATCGGTAAACAACTGGGCGTCATCGCCTGAGGACGTAAGATGAAAGCGCTATCTAAGTTGAAAGCGGAAGAAGGCATCTGGATGAACGATGTTCCGGCTCCGGAAGTCGGACATAACGACCTGCTGATTAAAATTCGCAAAACGGCTATTTGCGGTACTGATGTGCATATCTATAACTGGGACGAATGGTCGCAAAAAACGATCCCGGTACCGATGGTGGTTGGGCATGAGTACGTGGGTGAAGTGGTTGGCATCGGCCAGGAAGTGAAAGGCTTTAACATCGGCGACCGCGTTTCCGGTGAAGGCCACATTACCTGCGGCCATTGCCGTAACTGCCGCGCTGGACGCACGCACTTATGCCGCAACACCGTGGGTGTTGGCGTCAACCGTCCCGGTTGTTTTGCAGAATACCTGGTTATTCCTGCCTTTAACGCTTTCAAAATCCCGGACAACATTTCCGACGACCTTGCCTCTATTTTCGATCCGTTCGGCAACGCGGTTCACACCGCGCTCTCCTTCGACCTGGTTGGGGAAGATGTGCTGGTTTCCGGCGCTGGCCCGATTGGTATTATGGCGGCGGCGGTGGCAAAACACGTTGGCGCGCGCCATGTGGTTATCACTGACGTGAATGAATACCGTCTGGATCTGGCGCGTAAAATGGGTGTTACCCGTGCGGTCAACGTAGCGAAAGAGAACCTCTCCGATGTGATGGCAGAGCTGGGAATGACCGAAGGTTTTGATGTCGGTCTGGAAATGTCCGGCGCGCCGCCAGCCTTCCGTACCATGCTTGATACCATGAACCACGGCGGTCGTATTGCGATGCTGGGTATTCCGCCGTCTGATATGGCTATCGACTGGAATAAAGTGATCTTCAAGGGCCTCTTTATTAAAGGTATCTATGGCCGTGAAATGTTTGAAACCTGGTACAAAATGGCGGCATTAATCCAGTCCGGACTGGATTTGTCGCCTATTATCACCCACCGTTTCGGCATTGATGACTTCCAGAAAGGTTTTGATGCTATGCGTTCTGGTCAGTCAGGTAAGGTAATCCTTAGCTGGAACTAAAAATAAAGACGCCTGCGGGCGTCTTTCTCTTATCCTTTTCCTGTTTTCAACCTTACATCGCACTAAAGGCACAATTTCCGTAACAGTGTTCTACATTAGAAAGTAGAGTTCGTTGACGATCCGTTTAACCTTTTCAGTGCGGCTAATTATGTTCAAACTTTCGGTGTGTCTGTTAACCTGCAATTCCGCTCGCTTATTACGGGACGTTCTCCCGCCACTGCTTAAAATCGCGGATGATTTTGTGGTTCTGGATTCCGGCAGTACAGACGAGACGCTGGATATTTGTCGGGAATATGATCTTCATGTTCATTATCATCCCTATGCGATGCATGGCGCGCAGATGAATCACGCAACCAGCCTGGCTGCGCATGACTGGGTGCTCTGTATGGATAGCGATGAAATCCTTGATGAGCAGACGGTAAACTTTATTTTGCAGCTAAAAGCAGGTGAAGAGCCAGGTGCTGACCAGGCATGGCGTTTGCCGCGTTACTGGTATGTGCTGGGTGAACAAACCCGCACGATATATCCTGTCTCCTCCCCTGATTTCCCCGTGCGTTTATATAACCGCCGCACGGCGCGTTTTAACAATCGTGCAGTTGATGATCAGGTGGAAGGTTATTCGGCATCGACAAAAATACCAGGACATGTGCGTCACGATACGTTTTATTCGCTGCATGAAGTATTCAGTAAACTTAATAGTTACACCACGCGACTGGTGAAATATCAGAAAGTCCGCCCCTCCATTGGCCGTGGAATTATTAGCGCCATCGGTGCGTTCTTTAAATGGTATTTATTTAGCGGCGCATGGCGTAACGGCAAAGTGGGCGCGGTGACAGGTTTATATGCCACCTTGTACAGCTTTCTTAAATATTTCAAAGCCTGGTATGCCCACAATGGCCACAACGATGAAAAAAACGCTGTGGCAGAAGAAAAGAAAAACACCCGTACGGTTTAGGGGTGTTTTTTACCCCAGCCTTGCCACTCATTCGTGACATATTTCACCAGCGTACTCTCACTGATGCTGTCCTTCACGACCGTAAAGAAATAGCTGGCATAAACGGGCTGCGGTTTATGCGGCGCTTTGCACAACTTCACGCCCCGGAACGGGTTACGCGGTGGCTGATTGCGTGGCGGCACCTGGCCCGGCGTTGAGGTATCCGTTTGCGGTTCATTCAGCAGGCTTCCTGCGCGAACCAGGGTGATATCCGCAGGCAGGTTGTAAAGCATCTGTTGCAGCACACGTACTGTGGTTGGGTGCGGGTGGCCGATAGCGATGGCGGAACCGCTACGACGCGCCTGATCGACGGCACGATTAAACTGAAAGCGAATATCGCTCTCGTTTTGCGTGTCATCAAGAAACACTTTACGTTTGATGACCTTCACGCCCGTACCGCTTGCGGCGCGCATCGCCTGGCTGTTGCCGATGGTCATGCTGTCCAGAAAGTAGAGATCGTAATGCCCCAGAACCTGCATCACCTTCTGCATGCCAAACAGGCTGGAGGTCATGGCACTGCCCATATGGTTGTTTAACCCGGTGGCATACGGCACTTTGCTGACCGCATCGCTGATGATGCGCTCAATCTCCGCGCTGCTCATATCCGGGCGCAGGGTATCTTTTTCCAGTGGCTGTTTGCTGAGCGGTGCCATGGGCAGATGGATCAGCACCTCATGCCCGGCGTTATGGGCTTTGGTGGCCATCTCTTTTGCGTGCGGCGCGTTTGGCAGCACGGCAACGGTGACCGCCGCAGGCATGGCAATAACCTGATTTTCGGTCTGTGGACGATAACCGAAATCATCAATAACAATGGCGAGTTTGCCGGCAAACGCTGGCACAGAAAAAGCCAGCATGCTGGCAGCGACAACAACAACGCGACGAAATTGAAGCAAAACTTATCTTCCCAACCACGGCTGTGGATTGACCGCCTGACCCTGGCGGCGAATTTCGAAATAAAGTGAAGGTCTACCCTGACCGCCACTGCTCCCGACAAGGGCTATCGGCTGACCGGCGCGGACTTGCGCGCCTACGCTCACCAGCGCGCTCTGGTTGTAGCCGTACAAACTCATATCGCCTTTGCCGTGTTCAACCACGACCACCAGGCCATACCCCTGAAGCCAGTCGGCGAGGATCACCCGCCCGTCGGCCACGGCTTTGACTTCGCTACCCTCAGACGCACCGATAACAATCCCTTTCCAACGTAGCTCACCCTGCAGTTGTTCGCCATAACGATGTAGTAACGGACCGCGAACAGGCCAGTAAGCCTGGCCGGATGGCGCGCCCAGCCCACCTGTACGGGACATTAGTGAACGTTCGCCTTCGGTCGGTTTGTAGGTGGTGCCTTTACGGGATGCATCCTGCTGTTTTTCACGCACGGCCTGCGCTTCGCGAGCTTCACGCTCGGCGCGGGCTTTGGCTGCGGCTTCGGCACGGGCCAGACGATCGCGCAAACGGGATTCGTTCGCCCGCAGTTCGCCTAACTGCTGCTGCCCTTCCTGAATAGATGACTCCAGCCCGGCGAGCGTTTTCTTACGCTCGTTGCGCGCTTGTTCGAGCTTCGCCTGCTGTGCTTTTTGTTCGTACATCAGCGTTTGCTGCTGACTCTGCTTCTCTTCCAGCTCCGCTTTTTGCGTGGCAACCTCTTCGCGCGTTTGCTTGAGTTGCGCGATGGTCTCCTGCCTGGCCTGGTTGAGATAGCCGAAGTAGGCCTGCAGACGTTGCCCGCGTTGGGTTTCTTCCCCGCTGAGAATCAACTGAACCCCAGTATGTTGACCCTGGCGGAACGCGGCATCCAACTGGGCGGCCAGGTTATGCTCTTGTGTCGCCTTCTGTTTTTCCAGTTTGGCGATAGATGCGTTCATGGCATCGATTTGCTTATTGAGCTGGGCGAGAGTGTTCTGCGTTTCGCGCAACTGACGTGTGGCTGCGGAGATGGCGACTTCTTGCTCTTTGAGTTGCGCAAGCAGGCCGGAACGCTGTTGTTGCTGCTGGCGTACGTCGCGTTCTTTTGCGGCGATATCCGCCTGAATGGATTTTAACTGGTCGCGGTCATCCGCGTGGGCAGAAAAGGCGCACAACAATGCGCCAGCGCTAAAAGCGCTGGCGCAAAGCAAAGGCCTGACTGCGGCCAATGTGACAGAAAAAATCGCCTTTCCCCTCATGGGGAGCGATTATTCCACGATGAACAGCGGCTTACCAGTCATCTCTTTCGGGATTTCCATGCCCATCAGGGTCAGCATGGTCGGTGCGATATCGGAAAGTTTGCCACCTTCGACCGCTTTCAGCGCTTTATCGCCAACGTAAATCAGCGGGACTGGCAGGTTGGTATGGGCAGTGTGCGCCTGGCCGGTTGCCGGGTCACGCATCTGCTCAGCGTTACCGTGGTCAGCGGTGATCAGCAACTGACCGCCAACGGATTCCACCGCTTTGGTTACCTGCTCAACACAGTGGTCCAGCGCTTCAACTGCCTTGATTGCCGCTTCCATGACACCGGTATGGCCGACCATGTCGCCGTTCGGGTAGTTACAGATGATGGTGTCGTACTTACCGCTGGTGATAGCGCCAACCAGTTTTTCTGTCAGCTCTGCGGAGCTCATTTCCGGCTGCAGATCGTAGGTCGCCACTTTCGGAGAGTTAATCAGAATACGATCTTCGCCCGGGAACGGCTCTTCAACGCCGCCGTTGAAGAAGAACGTCACGTGAGCATATTTTTCCGTTTCAGAGATACGCAACTGCGTTTTGTCTTTCTTCGCCATCCATTCGCCGAAGGTGTTCGCCAGGGAGGCAGGCGGGTATGCAACGGCGGTTTTGATGTCTGCGGCATATTCGGTCAGCATGACAAAATCGAGGTTCACTACTTTCTTACGGGCGAAACCGTCGAAATCGCTGTTAACAAATGCACGGGTGATTTCACGGGCGCGGTCTGCGCGGAAGTTCATGAAAATCAGCGCGTCGCCGTCTTCCATTGCCGCATCGGGCTGGCCTTCGGCGCGGATCACGGTGGCTTTCACGAATTCGTCGTTTTCGTCACGCGCATAGGCAGCAGCAAGGCCTTCAACCGCGGTCGCGAACTGGAATTCACCTTTTGCAAGCGTCATCAGATCATAGGCTTGTTCAACACGGTCCCAGCGGTTATCGCGGTCCATGGCGTAGTAACGGCCAATGATAGATGCCACCCGGCCTTTGCCCAGGGCGGCAAACTTGTCTTCAAAACGTTTCAGTGAGGAGTCAGCGCTACGCGGCGGCGTATCGCGACCATCCAGGAATGCGTGCAGGTAGATTTTTTCCGCACCGCGCTCAGCGGCCAGCTCTACCATGGCCAGGATGTGATCTTCATGGCTGTGAACGCCACCGGCAGACAGCAGACCCATGATATGAACGGCTTTGCCCGCAGCAACGGCTTTATCCACCGCGCCCGCCAATACCGGGTTGGTGAAGAAGGTACGCTCTTTGATTTCAACATCCAGACGGGTCAAATCCTGATACACGATGCGGCCAGCACCCAGGTTGACGTGACCCACTTCGGAGTTACCCATCTGGCGATCCGGCAGGCCGACTTCCAGACCAGAAGCGTCAATCAGAGTATGTGGACGTTTGGCCCACAATGCGTCCATAACGGGAGTTTTTGCGCTGTAAATTGCGTTATCCTGCTGCTCTTCACGGTAGCCATAGCCATCCAGGATCACCAGTACCATAGGTTTTTTAGAAACCGACATTGCGACAACCTCATGCTGAAAGACGAAAAATTTGCGTAATTTTACTACAGCTGAATCGATAAAATAGCCGCAGAAGATCAAAGAATACCGCCGCAAGAGGTGAGGATTTCACGGCGTTGATGAATTTTTTTCGTAACAGTCCGCAGAAAATGCATTCCATTACGCTCGCTGGCTGTATTTGCTACACCGCACAGGTATACTCCTTTCCTGGTTTTTACTCACTGATTCGGGAGCTGTTACCCCCCATGCAAGAAATTATGCAATTTGTTAGTCGCCACCCCGTACTTTGCCTCGCCTGGGTTGTATTACTGGGGGCGGTGCTGTTCATGACGTTCAAAGGCCTCGCATCGAAAGTGAAAGTGATCACTCGTGGTGAAGCGACGCGTCTGATCAACAAAGAAGATGCTGTTATCGTGGACTTGCGCCAGCGCGATGATTTCCGAAAAGGTCACATCGCAGGCTCAGTGAATTTGCTGCCAACCGAAATCAAGGCCAATAATGTAGGTGAGCTTGAGAAACATAAAAGCAAACCGGTTATCGTCGTGGACGGCTCCGGGATGCAGGCTCAGGAACCTGCAAACGCACTGATCAAAGCCGGTTTCGAGCAAGTTTTCGTGCTCAAAGAAGGCATCGCAGGCTGGAGCGGTGAGAATCTTCCGCTGGTACGCGGTAAGTAATTTACCCGTCGTCTTTCATGCCGCAGGGGCGTTGGCTGCAATTATTCAACCTGGTCACTTACTGAGGTAAGCTCCTGGGATTCATAATTTTGCCGCCTTCCTGCAATATGAAATCCATTGGGTAAAACAACTGGAGCAAAGTCATGGCCAATATTGAGATCTACACCAAAGCAACCTGCCCGTTTTGCCATCGCGCAAAAGCGCTGCTGAGCAGCAAAGGCGTTTCTTTTGAAGAACTGCCGATCGATGGCGACGCGGTGAAACGCGAAGAGATGATTAAGCGTAGTGGCCGTACGACGGTACCGCAGATTTTTATTGATGCACAGCACATTGGCGGCTGTGATGATTTATATGCGCTGGACGCGCGCGGTGGGCTCGATCCCCTGTTGCGTTAATGCATAGAAGAAGTGATTCACGTTGCGTCAAGGCCGACAAACAGAGGCAGCCTGAAGAATAAAGCGTATTAAGGACAACACTTAAGGGTTTTAGACATGTCTGAACAAAACAACACGGAAATGACTTTCCAGATTCAACGCATCTACACTAAAGATATCTCTTTCGAAGCACCGAATGCTCCGCATGTGTTTCAGAAAGACTGGCAGCCGGAAGTGAAACTGGATCTGGATACTGCATCCACTCAGCTGGCTGAAGGCGTTTATGAAGTGGTACTGCGTGTTACCGTTACCGCTTCCCTGGGTGAAGAAACGGGCTTCCTGTGCGAAGTACAGCAAGGCGGTATCTTCTCCATTGACGGTATCGATGGTAACCAACTGGCGCATTGCCTCGGTGCGTATTGCCCGAACATCCTGTTCCCTTACGCGCGTGAGTGCATCACCAGCCTGGTTTCCCGCGGTACTTTCCCGCAACTGAACCTTGCGCCGGTGAACTTTGATGCGCTGTTCATGAACTATCTGCAGCAGCAGGCTGGCGAAGGTGCTGAACAACATCAGGATGCCTGATGAACGCACGCAATGCTGAAATGACTGTGATCGGTGCCGGCTCTTACGGCACCGCTCTTGCCATCACACTGGCAAGAAATGGCCACCAGGTTGTTCTTTGGGGCCATGACCCGAAACATATTGCGACCTTACAGCATGACCGTTGTAACGCCGCTTTCCTTCCTGATGTCCCTTTTCCTGATACGCTTGCGCTGGAAAGCGATCTCGCTTGTGCTCTGGCGGCCAGCCGTAACATTCTCGTGGTTGTGCCAAGCCACGTGTTTGGCACTGTTTTACAGCAGATTAAACCGCTGATGCGCAGCGATGCGCGCATTGTCTGGGCCACCAAAGGTCTGGAAGCTGAGACGGGGCGCCTGTTGCAGGACGTGGCGCGTGAAGTGCTGGGCGATGAGATTCCTCTGGCGGTTATCTCCGGGCCGACCTTTGCGAAGGAGCTGGCGGCAGGGTTGCCAACGGCGATTTCTCTGGCGTCGACTGACCCGGTGTTTGCCGATGATCTCCAGCAATTGCTGCACTGTGGTAAAAGCTTCCGCGTCTACAGCAATCCGGATTTCATTGGCGTGCAGCTTGGCGGCGCGGTGAAAAACGTCATTGCGATTGGCGCAGGCATGTCGGACGGCATCGGTTTTGGCGCTAACGCCCGAACAGCGCTTATCACCCGTGGTTTGACCGAAATGTCACGTCTGGGCGCGGCGCTGGGTGCCGATCCTGCCACCTTTATGGGCATGGCGGGTTTAGGGGATTTGGTGCTGACCTGTACCGATAATCAGTCGCGCAACCGTCGTTTCGGTATGGCGCTGGGGCAGGGGATGGACGTGCAAACGGCGCAGGACCAGATTGGTCAGGTCGTCGAGGGCTACCGCAATACCAAAGAAGTTCGCGCTCTGGCGCATCGGTTTGGTGTCGAAATGCCAATAACCGAGGAAATTTATCAGGTATTGTATTGCGGAAAAAATGCGCGCGAGGCAGCATTGACCTTATTAGGTCGTGCGCGCAAGGACGAGCGCAGTAGTATTTAGCACATACGTCATCCTTCATGCTGCCTGGTTGTTGGCTTCGGCTGCCTACCTCAGTCATTTACTTATGTAAGCGTCTGGGGTTTCCAGCCTCGCCGTCGCGACACAGTAAGAATGATTTTGTGTTTATGTCCTCAGCCAGTTAAGCAGTGACTGGCTGAACTTATTACGTCTGGAGTAAGCAATGCCGTGTGAAGAACTGGATATCGTCTGGAATAATATTAAAGCCGAAGCCCGGGCGCTGGCGGACTGTGAGCCAATGCTGGCCAGTTTTTACCACGCAACGTTACTCAAGCATGAAAACCTGGGCAGCGCGCTAAGCTATATGCTGGCAAATAAGCTGGCATCACCCATTATGCCTGCCATCGCCATTCGTGAAGTGGTCGAGGAAGCCTATGCGGCTGACCCGGAGATGATCGCCTCAGCGGCCTGCGACATTCAGGCGGTGCGCACCCGCGATCCGGCGGTGGATAAATACTCCACGCCGCTTTTGTATCTGAAAGGTTTTCACGCGCTACAGGCGTACCGCATCGGCCACTGGCTTTGGAACCAGGGACGCCGCGCGTTGGCCATTTTCCTGCAAAATCAGGTCTCCGTATCGTTCCAGGTTGATATCCACCCGGCGGCTAAAATCGGGCGTGGCATCATGCTCGACCATGCTACAGGCATTGTGGTGGGTGAAACCGCGGTGATTGAAGATGACGTATCGATTCTGCAGTCGGTGACGCTGGGCGGGACAGGCAAAACCAGCGGCGACCGTCACCCGAAAATCCGTGAAGGGGTAATGATTGGCGCCGGGGCGAAAATCCTCGGCAATATCGAAGTTGGCCGCGGTGCGAAAATCGGCGCAGGCTCCGTGGTGTTGCAACCTGTACCGCCGCACACCACCGCCGCAGGCGTTCCGGCGCGCATTGTCGGCAAGCCGGAATCAGACAAACCCGCGATGGATATGGATCAGCATTTTAATGGGATTAACCACGGGTTTGAGTACGGCGACGGGATTTGATTGAGTGCCCGGAGGCGATGCTACGCGCCGCCTCCGGGAGAGCGCTGACTCAGCTTCGCAATACCGCGCCAGCATATCCTAACTGGCGCCAGGCTTCATACACCACTACCGACACCGCGTTAGACAGGTTCATGCTGCGGCTGTCCGGCATCATCGGAATACGGATTTTTTGTTCTGAAGGTAGCGCGTCCAGAATCGACATCGGTAATCCGCGCGTTTCCGGGCCAAACATCAGATAATCGCCGTCCTGATAACTCACCGCGCTGTGTGCTGGCGTTCCTTTGGTGGTGAGAGCAAACAGACGTTCCGGCTTTTCGGCCTCAACAAACGCGGCATAATCATGGTGACGCTTCACGGCGGCAAACTCATGGTAATCCAGCCCGGCACGGCGCAGGCGCTTATCATCCCAGGTAAATCCCATGGGCTCGATAATGTGCAGGCGAAAGCCGGTGTTAGCGCATAAGCGGATGATGTTCCCGGTATTCGGTGGTATTTCTGGCTCGAATAAAACGATATTTAACATGCTGCCCCCTTGATAGCGGGGGGCAGGATAGCAGAATTTTGCCCTCACCCTAACCCTCTCCCTCTGCCCGGTGTGAGACTGGGTGCTTTTTTCTCCCTCTCCCTGTGGGAGAGGGCCGGGGTGAGGGCATCAGGCAGCTCTTATTTAAGCCGCATCCCCCTGCGACAACGGTGCCAGCGCCGCCGGGATCTTATTCAGCTCCTGCACCAGCGAGTCTTTGCTGATTTCGCTGATGGATTTCGCGCCGGTCAGGGTCATCGCCACCCGCATCTCTTTTTCGATCAGATTCAGCAGGTTTGTCACCCCGGCGCGGCCATGTGTCGCCAGCGCGTATAGATAAGCGCGGCCCAGCAGCACCGTATCTGCGCCCAGCGCAATCATCCGCACCACGTCCAGCCCGTTGCGAATACCGCTGTCCGCCAGAATTGCGATATCGCCTTTCACCGCATCGGCAATGGCAGGCAATGCTCGTGCGGAAGAGAGCACGCCATCAAGCTGACGTCCGCCGTGGTTCGACACCACAATCCCGTCTGCGCCAAAGCGCACCGCGTCCCGCGCATCTTCGGGATCGAGGATCCCTTTGATCACCATCGGGCCATCCCAAAACTCGCGGATCCACTCAAGGTCTTTCCAGGATATAGAGGGATCGAAATTGTTCGCCAGCCAGCCGATATAATCTTCAAGCCCGGTGGGTTTACCCAGGTAGGTCGAGATATTGCCTAAATCGTGCGGTCTGCCATGCAGACCCACATCCCACGCCCATTGTGGATGTGTCACTGCCTGCCAGTAGCGGCGCAATGCGGCGTTTTGTCCACTCATGCCGGAATGGGCATCGCGGTATCGCGCACCGGGTGTGGGCATATCAACAGTAAAGACCAGCGTGGAACACCCCGCCGCTTTGGCGCGCTCCAGGGCGTTGCGCATAAATCCACGGTCGCGCAGAACATACAACTGAAACCACATCGGGCGCTTAATGGTCGGTGCTACCTCTTCAATCGGACAAACAGATACGGTCGATAAGGTAAACGGTATGCCTTTCGCATCCGCCGCGCCTGCCGCCTGGACTTCCCCCCGCCGCGCGTACATGCCGCATAATCCCACCGGGCCGAGCGCAACTGGCATAGACAGTTTCTCGCCAAAGAGGGTGGTCTCCGTGCTCAGTGCTGACATGTTTTTCAGCACCCGCTGGCGTAGAGCAACCTGACCCAAATCCTCCACGTTCCGACGCAGCGTGTATTCTGCATAGGCACCACCGTCAATGTAGTGGAACAGGAAGGGGGGCAGTATGCGTTGGGCGGCAGCGCGGTAGTCGCTGGCGGCGGAAATGATCATGCTGGGTCTCCAAAAGAATGCGGATGCCGTTCATTGGGCAGGCGAGTGATGCGCGCGCTGCGCGCCTGGTCTTCATCAAACTGACGAATCGTGGTGTGAACAAAACCAAGGTGCGCCATCATCGCTTCGCGGGCGCCATCGGCATCTCCGGCAAAAATGGCGTCCATAATTTCTCGGTGCTGCACGGTGAGCTGCGTAAAGACCGGGGGAACCTGGTACATGCGCTGGCGGCTCTGTTTCACCGAGCTTTGCAGCAGGTCGAAAAAGCCGCGCATGGTTTGCAGCAGTACGATATTGTGCGACGCTTCGGCAATTGCCAGGTGAAAGCGGACGTCCGCTTGTGACGCAAGATCCGGGTCCTCGGCCAGGGTGGCCTCAAAGCACAGACGAATTTTTTCTTTCTCGATGGGTGTGGCGCGTAAGGCCGCATGCCAGGCGGTGCTGCCTTCAATGGCATGGCGCGCTTCAAGGATATCGAAGCTGTAATCCGGGTCATCTTCAAGCAGCGTTTTTAACGGCTGCACAATGTTCTGTTCCGACCATGCCTCATGCTGCCAGCGCACGAACGTGCCGCCGCCGTGGCGACTCAGCAAAACGCCTTCGCTGATCAGTTTTGCGATAGCTTCGCGCAGAGAGTTGCGCGACACGCCAAGTTGCAGGGCGAGCTGGCGCTCAGAGGGCAAACGCATGCCCGCTTCAAGCCCTTTTTCACGAATAAGCGTTCTGATTCGCCGGGCAACATCCTCAGAAAGCCGTTCAGCAATCGCGGTCATGGTCTGCTCCGTGTCAGTCAAATTCGGGGGAAAGTGGTACTGCCAGTTAGCGGCAGCACAATGCCATTAGCACAAGGTTAATTGGCTGGTTTGTAATGGCAATGTTAATTTTATGTGATTTTGCGGGGTGTGAAGTGACGCGCATAAATGCGTGAAGTGGTAGGGCCACTTGAAATCCATTCCATCAGGCTCTCTTGCTTGCCCGTTTGAACATGGGTAGTGCTCAAACAAAACGCAGAGCGTTTTGAACGCCCTCAGGCTGTCCCGTAGGGATAAGCGAAGCGCAGAATCCTCACGTGCTCCGTGTACGCTCCGGTTTTTCCGCGCAGTCCAGGCTTAAACTTCCTGCGCCGATTACGCCTGGTGGGATGGATTTTTACGCAGAAAAAGGGCTCCCCTTCGGTGAAGAAGGGGAAGCGGGATCAGAAATCGGTTTTCGAGAAGCCTGTCATCTCTTTGAGGCCCATTTCGCGGCCCAGCGCGGTCATCGGGTGCACAACAATAATACCCCGCACGCTTTTTTTCAGCTTGCCCAGATCGGCCTGCTCTTTTTTGGTGATGGCGCGCTTGAACGGCATGCTTACCAGCTTTTGTGCTTCTTTACTGAGTTTCTGGCTGTACTGGCCACGCAGACGTTCAATTTCAGTTTCGATAGTCGCTTTTTCTTTCTCCAGCTCCGCGTATTTTTCGGCGGATTCCACCAGCGACAAACCGGCCTGCTGGTGACGGATAGCGTCCAGACGGTCACTCAGGCGTTTAATTTCGTTCTTTTCAACTTCTTTCATAGGAATGTATTTCTGCAGATTAAAATATAAGGATACCGCATTGCGGCGAACAACCCCAGAAAAGCACGGAAACACTAAAAGTATCCCGCATGCAGGTCCATCTTTGTTTTACGGTTGGGCAAAAAGGAGAGGAGAAAATGGCTAAATTAGGTGACTACACCCCACAAATCATCGATAAAGCGATCGATTTTATGGCTTCAAGCCAGGCGTTCCGTGAGTACCTGGCGCATCAGCATAAGAAAGACCGTGTTCCTGATGATATTCCCACAGATAAGGTCGATATGTACCGTGAAAGGCTGGAATATTATCGCCATCTTTATCGGCCTGCATGTGTTCATGAAGAAGAGACAGAGTAAGCTTATTTCTGGAATGCTTTTTTCAGGCTGATTCGGGAAATCAACTCCGTCAGGGAAAGCACCATGGTTGAACGAACGACCTGCTGGTAACGCTGTTTTTGCATAGCAAACAGGTCGGGGTCGCTGGTATCAAAGGGCGGTGTTGCAGGCAGCGCCGCCACGCAGTGCAGTTCGCCAAACGGCCCCAGGATTTCATCATCCGTGAAGGCGTATTCAGTGCCGTCGTGATTCAGTTCTTCACGTAACGCCATCAACAATTCCGCATCTTCATACTCATGCCGACTGATTACGCCAAGCCCATAAATCAGTTTTAAGCGCACGGACAAATTGCCCAGCGGTCCATCTCCGTCAAGCAACGGCTCTACAGCATATTTCACTGCATAGTCGTCTTTGCGGAAGACCTGAAGCACCAGGATATTCACCGCCTCGGTCAATAACTCGACGGCGGCAATCAGAAAGCTTCGTACGGTTTTGCCAGCATTCAGACGCTCGAGGACACGGTTTTCGAAAGCCTGTGTTAGTTCCATTATTGCCTGCATATCTGACAATCTTGTTAACAGGCGCGGGATGTCCCGCGCCAAACTCGGCATCATGCCTTTGCGTTGTATGCGTTAACAGCTTCGGCTACCACGTCGCTTGCTGCGTCCAGACCGGAGATCTGCACCAGCGCGGCCTGTGGGCCTTTTTCTTCAATTAAGGTCGCTAATTCCTGCGCCTGTGGATCCTGTTCACTGCGGTAATGCATGGCAGCGGCGATACCTTTTACCAGGTTCGCGTGCGGTAAACCATATTCCAGCGTGCCGAGCAGCGGTTTGATCAGACGATCGCCTGCGCTCAGTTTACGCAGCGGCTGACGGCCTACGCGCTCAACATCATCTTTCAGGTATGGGTTCTCAAAACGACCAAGGATTTTTTCGATATACGCGGCGTGTTTGGCAGCATCGAAGCCGTAGCGCTTGATCAGAACCGCGCCACTCTCTTCCATTGCGCCTTTCACCACTGCACGGATGCTGTCATCCAGAATGGCGTCACGAATGGTCTGATGACCGGTCTGTTGTCCAAGGTACGCGGTTATAGCATGCCCGGTGTTCAACGTGAAGAGCTTGCGCTCAACAAACGCCATCAGATTGTCGGTTAATTCCATGCCTGGAATGTTTGGCAGGTCGCCAACAAATTGGGTTTTATCAACAATCCACTCGCTAAAGGTTTCTACGGTTACTTCCAGCGGATCGTTAGTTGCAGATTCAGAAGGCGGAACAATGCGGTCCACTGCGGAATCAACGAAGCCGACATGGGCTTCAACCCACGCTTTATCTTCTGCTGCCAGCGCATTGAACACATGGCCTTTTAACTGAGAGGTGCCGCGCACCATGTTCTCACAGGCGATGATATTCAGCGGGGCTTCTACGCCCTGCGCTTTACGTTTTGCCAGGCCTTTGGCGATGGCCGGGGCGATACGCTCCAGAACCACCGGACCAACGGCGGTTGTCACCAGATCAACAGAGGCAATCAGATCAACCACATCGTCGCCGATGCTGCTCACCGCATTGACGCCGGAAACGGTGTCTACCTGCTCTTTTTCACCAACAACGTGAACCTGATAGCTATGACGGGCATTAAGGGCGTCGAGAACCACCTGATTAACATCGGCGAATGTCAGCGTAATCCCCGCGTCAGCCAGCAGTTTGCCGATGAAGCCACGTCCGATATTACCTGCGCCAAAATGTAATGCTTTCATAGAATTAACCTTAATCAATGTTTTTACCCGAGAGGGCTGGGGTGAGGAACCACGTGAAATTATCCTCACCCTAACCCTCTCCCTGAGGGAGAGGGGAGGTGTCTCCCGGATGCGCTTCGCTTATCCGGGACCAGGGTTACGCTTTCAGCAGCGCCAGCACTTCTTCAACGCTGTTGGTATTTGCCAGACGCTCGATAACGGTTTCATCATCCAGTGCGTTGGTCAGGCTGGTAATCACCTGAATGTGCTCGTTATTGCGCGCAGCGATACCGATAACCAGACGGGCGATGTCATCCTCTTCTTCACCGAAACGCACGCCTTGCGGGTACTGGCAGAATACTACGCCGGTTTTCAGCACGCGATCTTTCGCTTCAACGGTGCCGTGCGGTACCGCGATGGACTCACCCAGGTAAGTCGGGGTCAGTTTTTCGCGTTCCAGCATCGCTTCAACGTATTCCGGCTGAACATAACCGCCTTTCACCAGTTGTTCGCCGGCAAAACGGATAGCTTCTTCTTTGTTACTGGCTGTACGACCCAGGAACACATTGTCTGCGCCCAGCTTGAACAGGTTGCTGTCGCCAGCGTCAAAGCTATCCTGCAAGCTGGTCTGAACCTTTACGCTGTTGTCCACGTGGCGCTGTGCGGCAACCAGGCGTTCAGTCAGGTTGGTGTACAGGCCGCTGTCCAGGAAGTTGGTCAGCGAAATGTGCTGTGCCTGAGGAGCCTGACGCATAGCGCGCTCGGTCAGGTCACGGTGCGTAATCACCAGGTCAACGTCAGACGGCAGGCTGTTGATAGCGCTGTTGGTCACAGAGATGTTGGTCAGACCGGCATCCTGAACTTTCTTACGCAGCACACCGGCACCCATTGCGCTGGAGCCCATACCGGCATCACACGCAACGATGATTTTACGAACGTGGCTCAGGTCGTTGGTCACGTCGCCAGCGGCCAGCGGGGTAGCGCCTTTAGACTGTGCTTTCATGTCCTGTACACGACGGGTAGCCGCTTCGATATCGTCATCTTCTTCTTTCACTTTGCTGGTTTTCAGCAGAATCGCGGAGATAACGAAGGAGACGATCAACGCAGCAAAGATAGCCACGAGGTTCGCGAAGTAAGTGCCTTTCGGCGTCATTGCCAGTACGGCCAGGATGGAACCCGGAGAAGCCGGAGAAACCAGGCCGCCGTTCAGCACGCTCAGCGTGAACACGCCAGTCATACCGCCGAGGATTACCGCCAGCAGCAGACGTGGGTTCATCAGCACGTACGGGAAGTAAATTTCGTGGATACCGCCCAGGAAGTGGATGATAGCCGCGCCGCCAGCAGACTGACGAGCACTACCACGACCAAAGAACATGTACGCCAGCAGAACGCCCATCCCCGGACCCGGGTTGGCTTCGATCAGGAAGAAGATAGACTTGCCGAGGTCATGAGACTGCTGAATACCCAACGGCGAGAAGATACCGTGGTTGATGGCGTTGTTGAGGAACAGGATTTTCGCCGGTTCAACAAAGATAGACGCCAGCGGCAGCATGTCGTGCGCCACCATGAAGTTAACGCCAGCAGCCAGGCCTTTGGACAGAACTTCAACCGCAGGGCCGATGCCTTTAAACGCCAGCAGTGCCAGAATCATACCGATGATGCCAGCGGAGAAGTTATTCACCAGCATTTCGAAACCGGATTTGATCTTACCGTCTACAGCGGCGTCGAATTTCTTGATGCACAGACCGCCCAGAGGACCGGCAACCATTGCACCAAGGAACATCGGCATATCAGCACCGACGATAACACCCATGGTGGTGATTGCACCTACCACACCACCACGATCGCCACCCACCAGACGACCACCGGTAAAACCGATCAGCAGCGGCAGCAGGAAAGTAATCATTGGGCCGACGAGTTTCGCCAGCGTTTCGTTTGGTAACCATCCTGTAGGAATAAACAATGCGGTAATAATACCCCACGCGATAAACGCGCCGATATTGGGCATTACCATGTTGCTGAGGAAGCGACCAAAGCTTTGCACTCTGATCTTGATATCGGATGACATAAAACACCCCTTCTTATGTTTGCTATCTCACAGGCCGGAAGCCCGAGGTTTTGTTGTTAACGTGGCGGCAGAGGTAGCCGGACCCATGATCTGTGCTGCGAAATCTCGCACCGAATCGATGAACTGTCCAGATGGTGCTAATTTGTGTGATAAAGATCACGTTAATGCAGGGGGTATACCATCCAATGAAGTGATCTTCGTCACAAAAATTATGTGTAAAAAAAGAACAAAGGCTAAAATTTCACCGCCATGCGCCTGTTAATGTGATGTTAATCACAATTGTTAGCGGTGAGTTTGTTGTTTGTTTGTGATCTAAATCACAAGATATTTTTGCCAGGAGTTTTCCGAGTGTGATCGCTCGCAAACTGTGGTTTTTCCTGGCCTGAGCCACTGTAATTCCCTTTCACTTTTCGCGTGGCTGCGAAGGCAAGACGTAACGCACTATAGTCAGAGCAGTTTTCACATTTATGAAATGGTCAGCGCGCGCTTTGGTCGGGTAGTACATACTTACTGTTTTGTTGGCGAAGAGGAGAAGGCAATGAAACTTATCGGCAGCTATACCAGCCCTTTTGTACGAAAAATATCGGTCATCCTGCTTGAGAAGGGCATCACCTTCGAATTTGTGAATGAACAACCCTACAACGCTATCAACGGCGTGGCGCATTACAACCCGTTGGGAAAAGTACCGGCCCTGGTAACCGATGACGGTGAAGTGTGGTACGACTCGCCGATCATTGCCGAATATATCGACCTGTTGGGTATCGCTCCGGCCATGCTGCCTGCCGATCCCAAAGCCGCGCTGAAAATTCGTCAGATTGAAGCGCTGGCGGACGGTATCATGGATGCGGCGCTGGTTTCCGTGCGTGAGCAGGCGCGTCCGGTGGCCCAGCAATCGGAAACGGAGCTCTTACGCCAGCGCGAAAAAATCAATCGCGGTCTCGACACCCTGGAGAGCTATATCAACGAAGGGGCATTACGCGTTGATGAGATGAACCTCGCCACTATCGCCATTGCCTGCGCCATTAGCTATCTCAATTTCCGCCGTGTCTCCCCTGGCTGGTGTGTGGATCGTCCGCAATTGGTTAAAATGGTGGAAAATCTCTTTCAGCGTGAAAGCTTTGCGCGCACAGAACCGCCAAAGGATTGACGCCCGTTATGTCAGGCTGAACCAAGTCGCTGTACAATCCCCCTCATGTCGAATCCCTCTCCCATCGGGAGGGGGCAACCCTCAGCCAGGCCATTTCATGACAACGGAAAATCACTCGCTTTACAGCCAGATCCCCTCAACCGATCGCCTGTTACGTGATGAGGCGTTCACTCTGTTACTGACCGAATTTGGGCACAACCGTGTGGCGCAGACGCTGCGTCAGTTGCAGGACGAAGCCCGTGATGACATCCGCCAGCGCCAGGCACTGCCCGTCTGGTGTAATGACTGGGCACAGGCAACGTACCAGCGCTTGTGGGATGAAAATGCCAGCGCGCTGCGCCCGGTTATCAACCTGACGGGCACCGTGTTACACACCAATCTTGGGCGCGCGTTACAGGCGCAAGCGGCGATCGACGCCGTCGCGCAGGTGATGCGTTCACCCGTGACGCTGGAGTATTCGCTGGATGACGCCGGGCGCGGCCACCGCGACCAGGCGCTCGCCGATATCCTCTGCCGCCTGACGGGCGCGGAGGATGCCTGCATCGTCAATAACAATGCAGCGGCGGTTCTTCTGATGCTGGCGGCAACGGCCAGTGGTAAAGAGGTGGTGGTCTCCCGTGGCGAGCTGGTGGAGATCGGCGGCGCGTTTCGCATTCCGGATGTCATGCGCCAGGCGGGCTGCTTTCTGCATGAAGTCGGCACCACCAATCGCACCCATGCGAAAGATTATCGTGAGGCGGTCAACGACAATACCGCGCTGCTGATGAAGGTTCATACCAGCAACTATCACATTGAAGGCTTTACCAAAACGGTAGACGAAGCGGAGCTGGTGACGCTCGGTGATGAGTTAAATGTGCCGGTGATTGCGGATTTGGGCAGCGGCTCGCTGGTGGATTTAAGTCTCTATGGTTTGCCAAAAGAGCCGATGCCGCAGGAACTGATTGCCGCAGGCGTGAGTCTGGTGAGTTTTTCCGGCGATAAACTGCTTGGCGGCCCGCAGGCGGGCATCATTGTGGGAAAAAAAGCGCTGATCGCGCAGTTGCAGCGCCACCCGCTCAAGCGTGCGCTGCGGGCAGATAAAATGACGCTGGCGGCACTGGAAGCGACGCTGCGTCTGTATCTGCACCCGGAAAAGCTGCGGGACAATTTACCCACCCTGCGTTTGCTGACGCGAAAACCAGACGAGATTCGCCAGCAAGCGTTGCGCCTTGCCGGGGTACTTGCCGACCATTACGATGCGTTCGACCTGCGTGTGGAAGCGTGTTTATCGCAAATCGGCAGCGGTTCCCTGCCGGTGGACAGGCTGCCCAGCGCCGCGCTGACTTTTACCCCGCGTGACGGCAGCGGGCGTCGCCTGGAAGCGCTCGCGGCATCCTGGCGTAACCTGCCAGAGCCGGTGCTGGGGCGGATCTCTGATGGCCGCTTATGGCTGGATTTACGCTGTCTTGAGAATGAACCCCGATTTCTGGAGATGTTGTTGAAATGATTATTGCCACCGCCGGGCACGTCGACCACGGCAAAACGACATTACTACAGGCCATTACCGGCGTGAATGCTGACCGTTTGCCGGAAGAGAAAGCGCGCGGTATGACCATCGATCTTGGCTATGCCTACTGGCCGCAGCCTGATGGCAGCGTGCCAGGCTTTATTGATGTGCCGGGCCACGAGAAGTTTCTGTCCAATATGCTCGCAGGTGTGGGCGGTATCGACCATGCGCTGCTGGTGGTGGCCTGCGACGATGGCGTGATGGCGCAAACCCGCGAGCATCTGGCTATTTTGCAACTCACCGGTAACCCGGCGCTGACTGTTGCGCTGACCAAAGCCGATCGCGTGGATGAGGCGCGTATTGATGCCGTCCGCCACGAGGTACTGGCGACGTTAAACGACTTTGGCTGGAAAGAGGCGGCGCTGTTTGTGACGGCGGCAACCGAAGCGCGTGGCATTGACGAACTGCGAGCGCACCTGCTGCAACTGCCTGCGCGTGCGCATCCGCAGCATCAACGTTTTCGCCTGGCACTCGACCGGGCGTTTACGGTGAAAGGGGCGGGGCTGGTGGTGACCGGAACCGCGCTGTCGGGTGAAGTGCGCGTGGGCGATACGCTGTGGCTCACCGGGGTGAATAAGCCGATGCGCGTGCGCGGATTGCATGCCCAAAATCAGCCGACCGAGCGGGCGTATGCCGGGCAACGCATCGCCCTGAATATCGCCGGTGATGCGGAAAAAGAGGCCCTGACCCGTGGGGACTGGCTGCTTTCCGTCACGCCGCCCGAACCTTCGGAGCGTGTCATTGTGGCGCTGCAAACCCATACGCCGTTGACCCAGTGGCAGCCGCTGCATATTCACCACGCTGCGAGTCATATCACCGGGCGCGTATCATTGCTGGATAACAACCTGGCGGAGCTGGTGCTCGATACGCCGTTATGGCTGGCAGACAACGACAGACTGGTGCTGCGGGACATTTCCGCGCGTGAAACGCTGGCAGGCGCGCGCGTGGTGGCGTTGCACCCACCGCGTCGCGGCAAGCGCAAACCGGAGTATCAGCAGTGGCTTGGCGCACTGGCGGCAACAGAAAGCGATGCGCAGGCGCTGGCCGTGCATCTGCAACGCGGGGCGGTGAACCTTCCGGCCTTTGCCTGGGCGCGGCAGTTGAACGATGCCGGGCTTGAGGCGTTGGTGAGCGAACCTGGGTTTATTCGTGCGGGAGACAACCTGCTCAGTGCGCCCGTGGCCGCAGGCTGGCAGCGTAAATTGCTGGCGACGCTTGCCCAATATCACGATCAGCATGCGGATGAACCCGGTCCTGGACGCGAGCGTTTACGGCGTATGGCCCTGCCGATGGAAGATGAAGCGCTGGTGCTGACGCTGATTGAGCAGATGCGCGACAGCGGCGAGATCCACAGCCACCACGGCTGGCTGCATCTGCCGGATCATAAAGCGGGCTTTACCGACGAGCAGGCCGCCATCTGGCAGCGTGCCGAACCGTTGTTCGGCGACGAACCCTGGTGGGTACGTGATTTAGCGCGTGAGACGGGCGCGGATGAGCAGGCGATGCGCAGCGTGTTGCGCCAGGCGGCACAACAGGGGCTGATAACGGCGATCGTCAAAGATCGTTATTACCGCAACGATCGGATTGTCGCTTTCGCGAGTATGATCCGCGACCGCGATCCGATTCACGGTTCGACCAGCGCAGCGGATTTCCGCGACACCCTTAACGTCGGGCGTAAGCTGGCGATTCAGATCCTGGAATACTTCGACCGCATCGGTTTTACCCGCCGTCGCGGCAATGACCACGTGCTGCGCGATAAAGCGCTGTTTACGAAATAGCCTGCCCCCCGGTGGCGCTACGCTTACCGGGCTACGGGGATTGTAAAGGGGAACGCGGTGTTCCCCTTTACCCGTTCACGTGTTCAGGAGGTCCATTTCGCCATAAACATAAAGGGAACGGAACCCACCTTCCGAGCCGCATATTCCCCTCACCCCAACCCTCTCCCCGGGGGATAGGGAGAAAACCGGGTGTAGCCCGGATAAGGCGTTTGCGCCGCCATCCGGGGTTACGACCGGGTGGGGAACAGACTGAATGACAGGGAATATTCGCCATTCCTCCGGTCCCCGATCCCGATTGTCTATACTCGATAAAACAACACGGGAGGAAAATATGGCCACACATCACCAGTCCGATGACCAACACACCAAAGATGTTAAAGACGCGCCAAACAAACAGGGGGAAATCCCTCGTAAGCGCGATGACAGCAAGGACGACCAGAAAGACCCTTTTAAAGCGAGCTAAAGGCAAACATATGTAGCCGCAATGACCGGACACACAGAGTCTGCTAGCATAGCGGCCTGCAACTACTCAGAGATAACACCGTGACCGCCTTTTCAACCTTAAATGCTTTGCCCGCTGAACTCCTCGCCAACCTTGATGAGCTGGGTTATCACTCCATGACCCCGGTCCAGGCGGCGGCATTGCCGGCGATCCTTGAAGGCAAAGACGTGCGCGTACAGGCGCAGACCGGCAGCGGCAAAACCGCCGCTTTTGGCTTAGGCTTGCTGCAGCACATCGATGCCAGCCAGTTTGTGACCCAATCTCTGGTACTATGCCCAACGCGTGAGCTGGCCGACCAGGTCGCCAAAGAGCTTCGTCGTCTGGCGCGTTATCTGCCCAACATTAAAATTCTGACCTTGTGCGGCGGTGTGCCCTTTGGTGCACAGCGCGATTCGCTCCAGCATGCGCCGCATATCATCGTCGCCACGCCGGGTCGTCTGCTGGATCATCTGGAAAAAGCCACCGTCACCCTGGACGCCCTGAAAACGCTGGTCCTGGATGAAGCCGATCGCATGCTCGATATGGGCTTTAGCGACGCCATTGACGCCATCCTGCGTCATGCGCCGGAACGTCGTCAGACTCTGCTCTTTTCCGCCACCTGGCCTGCGGCTATTGCGGCCATCAGTACCCGTTTCCAGCGCGATCCGCAAACCATTGAAATCGACTCGGTCGAAACCTTACCGGCGGTGGAACAGCACTTCTATGAAGTCTCGCGCCGGGAAAAAATTCCGCTGCTGCTGAGTCTGTTAAGCAAGCATCAGCCAGCTTCCTGCGTGGTGTTCTGCAACACCAAAAAAGATTGCCAGGAAGTGTGCGATGCGCTGAATGAGCGTAACCAGAGCGCGCTGGCGCTGCATGGCGATATGGAACAGCGTGACCGCGACCAGACGCTGGTGCGCTTTGCCAACGGCAGTAGCCGTGTTCTGGTGGCTACCGACGTCGCCGCGCGCGGGCTGGATATCAAAGCGCTGGAAATGGTCATCAACTACGAGCTGTCCTGGGACCCGGAAGTGCACGTACACCGCATTGGCCGTACCGCGCGTGCCGGGCAGAGCGGTATGGCGCTTAGCCTGTGCGCACCGGAAGAAGCGCAGCGTGCGGCTATTCTCGGTGAAATGCTGGCTATTTCGCTCGACTGGCAATCCCCGGTTATCAGCAACAACATCAAGCCGCTGGAAGCGGAGATGGCGACCCTGTGCATCGATGGCGGTAAGAAAGCCAAAATGCGCCCCGGTGATATTCTGGGCGCACTGACCGGTGATATTGGCCTGGATGGCGCGGATATCGGCAAGATTGATATGCACCCGATGCATGCCTATGTTGCCGTGCGTCAGTCCGTGGCAAAACAGGCCTGGAAGCAACTCCAGCAGGGCAAAATCAAAGGCAAAGCCTGCCGGGTGCGTCTGCTCAAGTAAGACGGTGAACGGTAACCCGGATAAGGCGTTACGCCGACATCCGGGACATTCCGGCGATTACGGCATCCGGTTACCTTTCCTCGTTAACCCAAATCCGCATCTCCCCTTCGCCGCGATTTGCCCAGGAAAACCACGGAATAAAGGTCAGCGTCTGCGCCTGACGTTCGCCTGGCGTTTTGTCATAACGCCACAGAGCCTGCTGCCCCGCGTCAGCCGCTGTTTGCTTATAGCCCTGCGCCTGAATCAGCATTTTATGGGCGAAAATGCCCTTACCCTCAAAAACGGTGAATGTCGCCTGCGGTGAGAGCCACAGATTATGCAGCTCTTCCCCGTTGTCCGCCTGCTCCAGGCAGTAAACCAGCGGCCCGCGCTGAATCGCCACTTTACCCGCCACATGACGCAGCAGCGGATTGCCATAAACCCGGCGTACCGGCATTGGCAGGGTGAGCGTCAGGGTATCGCCCTCCTGCCAGCGGCGCTGAATATGCAAATAGCCTTTACGGATATCGCTGGCCACCTCCGCGCCGTTCAGCGTGATGTGCGGATCGGCGCACCAGTCCGGCAGACGCAGCGCCAGCGTGTGGTCAACCGCCTGCGGCGACTCGATGGTAATGGTGACCTGCTCCTGCCACGGATAGTTGCCGCTGACCCGCAGCCGCAGCGCCTGGCCGCCCACCGGGATCTCCACGCTATTGCCAACGTAGAGGTTGATATAAAGCGCATCTTCGCGCGGAGTGTAGAGATAATGGCCGAGCGAGGTGAGCACGCGGGCGATATTCGGGGGGCAGCAGGCACAGCCAAACCAGCGCTGACGAACCGGTTTCACATGGTCATAGATATGGTTGAATTTCAGTGACTTCGGGTGCACTTCCAGCGGGTTAACGTAGAAGAAGTGCTTCCCGTCCAGTGCCATGCCGCCGAGCACCGTATTGTAGAGCGCACGCTCCATCACATCGGCGTACTGGCTGTCGGCCTCCATCTCCAGCATTCTGCGGGCGAACATCATCAGCCCAATGGAGGCACAGCTTTCGGCATACACCGTATCGTTGGGTAGATCGTAATCGCTGCTGAACGCCTCGCCGCTGCTCTGCGAGCCGATGCCGCCGGTGATGTAAAGCTGGCGCTGCGCCATATTGTTCCATAGCCGCAGGCAATCCTGACGCTTCCCTTCGTCCTGGCTTAAGCGCGCCAGGTGGGCCACGCCGGTCATCAGGTAGACGAAGCGTACCGCGTGGCCGATAGCCGTTTGCTGTTCGGCTAACGGCTGGTGTGCCTGACTGTAGGCTTTGTCTTTGACCATCCACGCCGGGCCGTAGGTATGCCAGTAAGAGGTCCGCCCGCGCTTTTCATATTCGACATCGTAGAAATGCGGCTGTGTGCCACGCTGCTCAACAAAGTAATTTACCAGCGCCAGATAGCGGGGCTGCTGAGTAACTTCGTACAAACGCATTAGCGCCAGTTCGATCTCCGGATGCCCTGGATAGCCGTGCAACTGCTGTTCACCGGGGCCGAAGACCGAATCGATATGATCCGCCAGGCGGCAGACCACCTCCAGCAGACGGCGTTTCCCGGTGCCCTGAAAATAAGCCACGCCCGCCTCAATCATATGCCCGGCGCAATAGAGCTCATGGCATTCGGCCAGGTTGGTCCAACGGTCCTGCGGCGCTTTGACCGTGAAATAGGTGTTGAGGTAACCATCGTCACACTGGGCTGCGGCGACCAGCTCGATCACCTCATCAGCGGTCTTCTCCAGTTCCGCATCCGGCTTCTGGCACAGTGACCAGGCCACCGCTTCCAGCCACTTGGCGACGTCGCTGTCCTGAAAGACCATGCCGTAAAACTCCCCCTCCTGCAGCCCGGCGGCGATACGAAAGTTTTCAATCGCATGGCTGGGGTCGGCTTCGGCGATACGGTCATTCAGCGCATCCCACTGGTAGGGAATAACAACCTCGCGCACCAGTTGTTGATACTGGCCGAGAAACGCATCGCTGACTTTCAGTTTGTGCAGATCGACTTCCATTACAGACTCCTTAAGACTGAACATGACGCTGGCGCAGATCGGTGGCAATACGCGCCATCATGGGATTGTTGAGCTTGCAGGCGCGGATAGCGAACGCCAGCAGCAGGTGGAACAGGGCAGGCAGCAGCGTCTCCATTGCGGTGATGCCTTGTAACGAAGCGGGTGTCTGATTTCCTGCGCCGGGCTGATAGGCGACGAAAACGAACACCAGGCTGATGATGACGGCGCTGGACGCCCACGCGAGCTTGATGCAGAAGAGGTTGAAGGCGAAGTTCATACCGGACGAACGCACGCCGGTCTTCCACTCGCCGTAATCATCGGCGAAGGCCATCAGTGAGAAGTGCAACGGCAGGGTAAAGCCGAGGATCACGCCATTACCCAGAATGACCGCCAGCCACAGGGTCTGCCAGGCCGGTCCGGTAGGCAGGAGCCACATCATCACCGATAGCGCGGCCAGCACGAGGTTGGTGTAGTAGTAGAATTTCACCGTGTCGAAGCGTTTCGACAACGGGTTAACCAGCACCGAGCCAAGAATCGAGGCAAAGGTCACCATGGTGAAAAATAGCGAGGTATAACCGGTGCTGCCTTGCAGTACATAGGTGATGAAGTACATGTAGCCGCCGCCGCGAATGTTGAACACATTGATCAGCAGGAAAGACATCAGCAGCATCAGTAACAACTGGTCGTTTTTACGCAGCCCCGCCAGATGTTCACGCAGGGTGAATTTACCCATCGTCGACAGCGGCACCCGTTCGCGCACCCAGAAGAAACAGCACAGGAACATCACCACGGCGATGGCGCACAGCACGCCGACACCGAGCTGATAACCCTGCGCGGCATTCCCTTTACCCAGCGAGGAGACCAGCCACGGCAGGCCTACTGAGACCAGAAAACCCGCCACGCCACAGAGCACAAAACGCCAGGACTGGCAGGAGATCACTTCGCTGTGGCGCGTGGTCATCGTATTGATTAGCGCGCAGTAGGGCACGTTGATGGCGGTATAACCCACAGAAAGCAGAAGATAAGTGCCAAACGCCCAGGCAATTTTCACGTTCATGCTGGCATCGGGGACGGTGAAGGTCAGCACACCGATAATGCCGATAGGCAGGGCAATCCATAGCTGCCAGGGGCGAAAACGGCCCCAGCGACTTTGGGTGCGGTCAGCGATGATCCCCATTACCGGGTCGGATATGGCATCGAATACACGTAATGCCATAAACAGTGTGCCGACCAATGCCGGGGTTAAGCCAAAAATATCGGTATAAAAAAAGGTCAGGAAATTCATGATTAAGCAGGTAATTACCGTTCCGCCTGCGTCACCCAACCCATAGCCTATTTTTTCACGTACGGATAATTTATCGTCCAGCGCTTTTTGCGCTGAATCGGTATTGGAAATTAATGTTGAAGTCATGGAAAACGCCTCACGGATATTCCAAAAGTAACCCGCTTATTTGCAGATTTTGTTGTGTAGTTTGCAAAGTACGTTATTTATTTTGCATTGAATTGACCACACAACAAGGGAAGGGAAAAGTACAAAAAGATGACGATTCCGACCTGATGCGCAAAGTGTGATTTTGATCCGGCGCGGGGCTTATATTTCGTTAATAATCAAAAACAAGATGCAGTGTAATGGCTCTCCTGTAGCGAGAATTGACATATTTATGCTTGAATTATCCATAATATTTCCGCTTCGTGTGCAAAATGGCGGCTTATTTATCTCGCGCGGTGTGGGAAGCCATCCGTCACGGACTCTGCATTCCTGGGAGGTGATTTTCGTCGAAAAGGGGACATTAACGATCCGCGAAGAAGAGAAACTCTTTACGGTTAATGCCGGCGAAACACTTTTACTCTGGCCGCAACGACGACATGTTGGCGTAGGGGAATTTCCGGCAGATCTTAAATTCTACTGGCTGCATTTTGAATTAACGGCTGCGGTGGAAAAAACAGGACAAAACAGTGTGCTTATGTTGCCGCAACATACAGCTTTAAATGATCCGCAATATATGACGGCATTATTTCGCCAGTTTTTACATGAGCAGGAAAATGTCCATCGCAGCGTGGCAATGGAATGTATTTTGCTGCTGATTCTGCAACAAATATCGGCCTCTGCGCTCAGCGAGCGTGCCGTGGATAATCCAGGAATGGCGCTCGCCTGGAAAGCCCGGCAAATGATTGGTACGCAATTTCATCTGCCGATTTCGGCCTCGACGCTGGCAAAAGAGCTGCACTGCAACGCTGACTACCTGGGGCGGGTGTACCGGCGCGCCTTTAGTCTGACGCTGACCGAAGCCATTCATCGCCAGCGGGTACGGGCGGCGGAAAAATTACTGATCAGCGACTCGTTATCGTTAAAAGAGGTGGCGGGGCAGTGTGGGTTTCATGATGTGGGCTATTTCCGGCAGATTTTTCGCAAACACACCGGGCTGACGCCCGCCGCATGGAAGCGGCGGTATTGTAAGGAGCATATTAATTCGGGGTGAATGTTTTGATGTGGTGCGGTCTGATGCCCTCACCCCGGCCCTCTCCCACAGGGAGAGGGAGAAACCGTAACCCTCACCCTGGCCCAGTAAACCGGTGCTAAGGTGCAACCGGGCTCGATCGGTTCCCTCTCCCACAGGGAGAGGGAGAAACCGGAGCGCTCACCCCGGCCCAGCAAACCGGTGCTAAGGTGCAACCGGGCTCGATCGGTTCCCTCTCCTTTGGGGAGAGGGTTAGGGTGAGGGGTCCAGACCGCAGAAAACTTACTGCCCGTAGTAGGCGTTCGCGCCGTGCTTACGCAGATAGTGCTTATCCAACAATTCAGACTGCATATCCGGCAACTGCGGCGCCAGTTGACGGGAGAACAGGCCCATATAGGCGCACTCTTCCAGCACCACCGCGTTGTGCACCGCATCCGCCGCGTTTTTGCCCCAGGCAAACGGCCCGTGGGAATGGACCAGCACGGCCGGAACCTGCATCGGGTTCAGGTCGCGCGCTTCAAAGGTCTTGATGATCACTTCGCCGGTTTCGTATTCGTACTCGCCGTTGATTTCCTCGGTGGTCATCAGGCGCGTGCAGGGAATGGTGCCGTAGAAGTAGTCCGCGTGCGTGGTACCCCAGGCGGGCAGATCCAGACCCGCCTGCGACCAGATCGTCGCGTGGCGGGAGTGGGTATGCACAATGCCGCCAATCTCCGGGAAACGACGATACAGCGCCAGGTGCGTTGGCGTATCAGAAGAGGGCTTTTTACTGCCGTCGACCACGTTGCCAGTGGCGATATCCACCACCACCATATCCTCGGCTTTCATCACGTCGTACTCCACGCCGGACGGTTTAATTACCATCAGTTTGCGGGTTTCATCGACGGCGCTGACGTTTCCCCAGGTAAAGGTGACAAGCCCGTGTGCGGGTAGCGCCAGGTTTGCCGCCAGCACCTCGGCTTTCAGTTGCTCTAACATACGAATCCTCCTTCCTGCATACGGGCTTCAATCCAGCGACGGGCCTGGATGATCTCCAGCACTGGCTCTTTGGCTTTTTCGGTCCACATCTCAATCAGAAATGCGCCGCGATAATTCAGGTTCTGCAACGTGCTGAACACATTGACGAAATCCACACAGCCTTCGCCAAACGGCACATCACGGAACTGACCAGGGCTGGTTTCGGTGACGGGCTGCGTGTCTTTCAGGTGAATAGCTGCGATACGGTCGATACCGAGCGCCAGCTCTGCCGGTACGTCGTTACCCCAGGCGCTGAGGTTGCCCACGTCCGGGTAGACGGTGAACCACGGTGAAGCGAGCATCTCGTCCCATTTTTTCCATTTGGTAATAGAGTTCATAAACGCGGTATCCATGATCTCCACCGCCAGCATGACCTGTGCGCCTGCGGCCTGCTCAACGGCCCACGCCAGCCCTTCGGCGAAACGCTGCTGGGTGCCTGCGTCATGCTCTTCGTAATAGACGTCGTAGCCCGCAAGCTGAATGGTGCGGATACCTAAGTCGCGCGCCAGTTTGATGGCTTTGGTCATGATGTCGCGGGCACGTTCGCGCACGGTTTCATCGCGGCTGCCGAACGGGAAGCGACGATGGGCGGAAAGGCACATCGACGGAATCGACACATTGGTTTCCAGCATCGCTTCCACTAACGAGGCGCGCTGGGCGGTGGTCCATTCGAGTCGCGAGAGGCGCTCGTCGGTTTCGTCGACGGACATTTCCACGAAGTCGAATCCGCAGCTTTTAGCCAGAACCAGACGCTCCGGCCAGGATAAGTCTTTCGGTAACGCTTTTTCATAAATACCTAACGGATGGTTGCGCATGTTTACGCTCCCCAGATGTCGTGGATGCGGGCGTGGAATTCTTCGGCGACCTGCTGCGGATTCGCCGCACCAGACAGCGCGCGTCCGGCAATGAACGCCTTCACATTGATCTCTTTAAATAACGGCAAATCGGCAGGGGTGATGCCGCCGGTAATGGAGAGTTCGAGACCAATATCGGACAGCGCTTTCATGCGTGCCAGGTCCGCTTCACCCCACTGCTGGCCGCTCGCCTGCGCGTCACGACCACGGTGGTAAATGGCCTGACGCACCCCGGTGTTGTACCAGTCGCGGGCATCGTCGAAGGTCCAGTTACCAAACAACTCAATCTGAATTTCTCCCCCGCGTGCGGCGGCAACGGCATGGCCTTTTTCGATGGTAGCCAGCGGTGCGGCACAGATAATAGTCATCCAGTTTGCACCTGCGTCCAGCGCCTGCTGGGCCAGAGTTTCACCGGCATCGGCCACCTTCCAGTCGGCAACGATGATTTTCTCCGGGCACTGTGCACGTAAGGCGCGCACGGCATTTAACCCTTCACTGAGGCAGAGGATGGTGCCCGCTTCCACGATATCGACGTGATCTTTTAGCAACGCAACGTCGCGCTGGGCGGCGACAAGGCTGGTGTGGTCGAGCGCCAGTTGCAGTAGTGGTCGGCTCATAAAGAGTGCTCCTTAATACGGGCATGAAAGCCCTGAAGTGCTTCAATTAAAATCTGGTAACGGTGATATTTGCGCTGGTAGGCCGCATGGGCGTTCATGTCCGGCGTCAGGGTGTGCATCTCGTAGTTGAGCGTCTGCTGGGCATCGCTAAAGTTCTGATAGACGCCGGTGCCGACCAGTGCGGCGATGGCCGCGCCAAAGCAGCCGGTCTCTTCCACCTGCGGCAACTCAACGGGCAGGCCGCTGACATCTGCGAGCATCTGCATCCAGATTCTGGAATGGGCCGGGCCGCCGGTGACGCGCAGAGCGCGCACGTCGGTAAAGCGCTCGCGCATGCGGTTGAGGTGCGTCATATGGCTGAACACCACCCCTTCGTAGACCGCCTGCAACAAGTGCGCGCGGGTATGCAGCGCCTGCATGCCATAAAAGCCGCTGGTCATATCCAGCCCGGCGTTGCTGCCATACAGGAAAGGTAAGAAGAAGACCTCGCTGGCGGCTTTCGGCAGGCTGTCGACGAGCTGATTGATCTCAGAAAAGCTGATATCGCCCCACTGCGCGGTCAGCCATTCCAGGTTGCCGGACGAGGTGGGGCTGGCTTCGTGCACGATGTATTGCCCGTCATTGACGTAGCGGCCATACACATAGGGATGCGCTTCGTTGTCGCGCAGGCCTTCGGCAATACCGCTGGTGACAGCCCAGGTGCCCATCACGGCATTGAGCGTGTATTCGTCTTTCAGACCGGCGCAGATCGCGGTGGAAACCACATCAAACAGACCGCCCACAACGGGTGTTCCCGCTGCGAGACCGGTAATGGCGGCTGCCTGAGCGGTGATTTCCCCGCTGATTTCTGCAGAACCCACAATCGGCGGCAACGCGGGGTCTATCTCGCTAATGCCCAGCCATTGTGTCAGGCAGGGGTCATACTGCCCGGTGGTCATATGGTAGAGGTTGGATTCAGAGATATTGCTCTCTTCACACCCCTTTACGCCGGTCAGACACCAGCGCAGGTAGTCGTGGCCCATCATCACGCAGCCAATCTGTGCGTAACGTTGCGGCTCGTTTTCTTTTACCCAGCGCAGCAGCGAGGCCGGGTGCCCGGTCCACAGGGTCTGGCGCGTTAACGGGTAGAGCTTTTGCGGAATGCCGTCCTGCTGCCAGCGCTTGACGATTTCCATGGCGCGGCGGTCGGAAGAGAGGATCGCGGTGCCCAGCGGCTGGTCATTTTTATCAAGCAAAAACAGTCCCTTACCCTGAGCGGAGATGCCCACGCCCTTAATGTTTTCACCGCCAATGCCGGTACGTCGCAACAGGCGGGAGATGGTCGCCGCGCAGTGCTGCCACAGTTCCGCCATGTCGCGCTCCGCCCAGCCCGGATACGGGCTAAGAGTGCGGACGGACTGGCGTTCAATAGCAAATTCTTTACCCTGGCTGTTGTACAGTCCTGCTTTCAGATAAGTACCGCCACAATCGATACCCAGCCAGAAGGTCTCTTTTTCACTCATCTTTTTGTCCTGTTTTTTCACCCTCTCCCCGTGGGAGAGGGCTGGGGTGAGGGCATCAGACCGCACCTGTTTTTTCACCCTCTCCCCGTGGGAGAGGGATGGGGTGAGGGCATCAGACCGCACGTTTGGCCGTATTCGTCGCGCCCACGCTTGAGCTGTTGGCATCACACTTCGCCGGCAGCAGCAGCGCCATCAGCGCGGCAATCGCCAGAGACACCGCCAGGCAGTAGACGCCCGCATCCTTGCTGTACATGGTGATCAGCACACCCACGGCATACGGACCGCAGAAGCCACCCAGGTTACCCAGGGCGTTAATCACGCCGCGTGCGCCACCGGCCATTTCCGCGCTGAACAGACGAGCAGGAATGGTCCAGAACACCCCGGCAGCGGACTGCAGGAAGAAGCCACAGCCAACCAGTGCGGCATACGACAGCCAGATGCTCTCTTTCAGGGTGACGGAGAGGAACATGCAGGTGGCGAAGCCAATCAGCGGCAGGGAGACGAACAGCTTGCGTTTACCGGTACGGTCGGACAGAGAAGAGAACAGGAACATCCCGGCGATAGCGCCAACGTAAGGTAGAATGGCAAGCATCCCGACCTGGCCCATGCTGGTGTGGGTCAACTCTTTGAGGATGGTGGGCAGCCACAGGGTGTAGCCGTAAATCCCGGTTTGATAGAAGAAGTTCAGGGCAATTAACTGCCACATGGTACGGTCAGACAACACCGCGCCCAGCGAGGCATTAACCACGGTTTTACCCGCAATGGCACGCTGCTCAGCGGCCAGGGTTTCCACAAGATATTTCTTTTCGGCTTCGCTAATCCAACGGGCTTCCTGCGGACGGTCATACACGGTCAGCGCCCACAGCACCAGAACAACCAGTGACAGCAGACCTTCGATGATGAACAGCCAGCGCCAGTCGAGTGCGGTAATGATCCAGCCGGAGAGCGGGGCGGTGATGATCCCGGCAATCGGGACGAACATAATGACGATGGCATTTGCGCGACCACGTTCGGCATCCGGGAACCAGTTGCTGATCATGGTGAGTACCACAGGCAGCATGCCGCCTTCCGCCACACCGAGCAGGAAACGCAGTGCTAACAGTTGATATTGGTTGGTGACAATACCGGTAAGCACAGAGATGACCGCCCAGGCGACCAGTGACCAGCCGATGAATTTTTTACCGCTGCCGTGCACGGCGATTTTCCCGCCCGGTACCTGCAAGAAGAGGTAACCGAGGAAGAAAATACCGCCAGCCAAACCTGCCATGGTGGCGGTAATGCCTAAATCCTTGTCCATCCCGCCAGGCATTGCGAATGCGATATTCACGCGGTCCATATAAGAAATAATACACGCGATAAGAATAGGGGGAATAATTCTTAACCAGCGTTGGCGCGGAATATCCGCAGATGTAGCGTAAGAGGAAGTGTTCATATTAATCTCTCGTTAAAAGTAACAGGCCTTGCGATTAAATTGACGCTTTATATTTATTGTCTGGCTTTGTTTAACGCGGTAATGCCATCGCGTAATATGGCTATGCGATGATTCGCATCAGCATTAGCATCAATTTCCAGTAACTTAATACCGGCAAACTGTAATTTTGCTGTGTCAGCCACATTAAATAATTCTTTAGCACTTTCTACCGTGAGCAGGCTTTCCGGGCAGAAAGGGGCGAAAGGCGTATGCAGGTCAGTCCATTCACCATACGGCCCTTCGGTGGCGGTGCCGGAGAACATCAGCGCCCCCAGTTTTCCTGCGGCTTTCACCGCCTGAGTATGTTCCAGCGGCAGGGTGGTATTACGCCCTTCAATCGCGGAACGCGCCCAGTTAATGCATACATCAATGTTGTAACCGGCGAGGGTATCCAGCACGTTTTCCAGTGGCAGGAAACCTTTGCGCGGTGCGGGCTTGTTCATGGCGTCGCAGTGTTCCAGTACGAGCGAGCATGACCAGTCCCAACTGGCGATTTCTTTGATGGAGCGGGCAAACGCATCGGTTGCCTGTGCCACATCAGCGTTACCGCCCAGCGGGGCAGCCTGCAGTTCCAGCGATATCACTTTATTGGCGAAGCGCTGGTTTATCCCATTGATTTTGTTAAGCAAATGACGATGGAACTCGACGCATGCCCGACGTTGTTCTTCATCGCTGGAGGCCAGACCGAAGGCCAGATTGCCGCCGCTGCGACGACGCATGGTCTCCGGGATCGCGGTGACCACAATCTGCCATTCGCCCGGCGTGTGCCGGAACAGCCACTCATCGCCATAAGCGTGCAGGTTTTCGTGGCACGGCTGCTCCAGACCGCGAATGTGCGGCGTATCCGCGAGTAAACGCCAGAATTCCTTCTCTTCCTGTTCGCTTTTTTGGTGAAACGAAGGCGCACAGGGGTATGCGCCGATAATATAACCGGCGTCATTCGTTTTCATGTTTCGCTCCTTTTATTTATCAGGTATCGATAAATAAATAACGGATTAATTCAATGCGGAAACCGCAACTTTAACGACTATTTTTCTGATCGCTGTTTCTCTGTGTTTATTACAGGCAGGACGATGGACATCCTGCGGAAAAAATATGGCGTAATTCCCTGGCACCATTTCAATCAACGATTCGTTTTCACTGTCGTGATAGAAAATAATATCGCGCTGCTCAAGTAATTCTTCGCTCACCACGTTATTACCGGTATCAATGGCGACACCGATTTGTTCTTCGCCGGAATATAAATACTGAATATCCAGATAACGGCGATGCACTTCCGGGCGCAGCTCATCGTGAGGGCGAGTGGTCAGGTCGAGGATCTGCGCGTAAATCGTGCGCCCCTCAATTTCCACCACGCCCGGCTCCAGCTTGCTGAAATCCGTGGTGCGCAGGAATTCCAGTGCCTTTTCAATCGCTGCCGGATACCGGCAGGCGTTGGGTTGAGAAATATGTCCATAAATCATGATGATAATCCTTACAGCGACTTGATTTTCGCCCACACGCTGTCGTCAACGGTGATACCGTTGCGGCGGTTTTCTTCCAGCAGACGCGTAAATTCATGGCCCGGCAGACGCACAGGGACATTTTCATCGGCACGTTCAGCGGTCGTGATGTAATCCATGATGCGTTGCAGCTTGGCATCACGGGTGGCACCGTCGATCAGTTTGTCCACTTCGATGGCGATAAAGACCTGCGAAATGTTGAACTCGTCGCTGTTGTCTTCGGTGACGGCGGCCACGGAAGAACCATCGGACAGCAGGGTGGCAATCATATCCAGCACGATAGAGAGGCCAGAACCTTTCCAGTAGCCCATCGGCAGAATGCGGCGGTTTTTCTCAATCGGCGCCGGGTCTTTGGTCAGCTTACCTTCGTCGTCGAAGCCACCCTCAACCGGCAACTGGCGGCCCGCCAGGCGGTTCACTTCCAGCATGCCGTAGGAGAACATCGACATGGACATATCCACCATGGTGATCGGCGTGGACGGAATGGCAACGATCAGCGGGTTAGTCCCGATACGGCACTCTTTCGCGCCCCACGGCGGCATAACGGCGATGGAGTTGGTCCAGCAAATACCGATGTAGCCTTTCTCCGCTGCCTGCCAGCCGTAGCTGCCGCCGCGCATCCAGTGGTTAGCGTTACGTACCGCCACCAGGCCGATACCGTGGTCGGAGGCCAGTTCAATCGCGCGGTCCATCATCTTTTTCGCGGTCAGGTTGCCGATAGAACGCTGGGCATCCCACTGTTCAATCGCCCCCAGCGACGTGATGCGTTTTGGCAGCGCATCCGGAATGATGTCGCCATTTTCCAGTTGCTGGATAAAGCGCGGGAAACGGTTTACGCCGTGTGAATAGACCCCTGACTCGGTGGTGCGGGCAAACATCTCCGCACAGGCATCGGCGGTTTCTGCCGCCACACCGCGTGCCAGCAGGACACGGTTAAACTCATTTTTAAGATCAGAAAAACTCAATAACATACGCTTTCTCCATCACATCTTCGTTTTACATAGTGGAATGACATTCCACTAAACTATGTTGGGTTGTGAAAACGCGCCGGCAGGGCCGGTGCGCTTCGGTATTAATCCTGTTTATCCCTGAATACGGGAGGGGGCGATGGTCACCCGGTAAAGCGATGTGGTCGCGGTAATAAACAGTGTATTTCCGTCAGGCCCACCAAACGTGCAATTAGAGACGCGCTCAGGGACGGGAATCGTTTCCAGCAGCGTCCCCTGCGGCGAGAAAATCAAAACGCCGGTCTCGCAACTACAGAAAATATTCCCCGCCGGGTCAACGCAAAAGCCATCCGGAATACCCGGAGCAACCTGGGTGACCACGTGAGAAAATACCGCGCTATCGCCGTCGAGACGGTAGGCGCGAATTTCCCGGCGGCCCTGCGTCGGAAAATCAATAATCGACATATCCGCCACGTAGAGCCATTTATCATCCGGCGAGAAGGCCAGCCCGTTAGGGCGCTGAGTATCGCTGATGGCGATCGTCGCCCGGTTGTTCGCTTCATCAAAACGATAGACGTAGCAGCCGATGACCTGGCTTGCCGCGCGATAACCCTCTTCGTCGCCGACGATGCCGTAGGGTGGGTCGGTAAACCAAATCGACCCGTCCTGACGCACTGCGATATCGTTGGGCGAGTTGAAACGCAGCCCGTCGATTTTGTCCACCAGCAGGGTGTGATTTCCCTGCTTATCTGTCCGGCTGATACCGCGACGGCCATGTTCGCAGGTTAACAAACGTCCTTCGTTATCCAGCGCGTTGCCGTTGGCAAAGTGGGACTCAGCGCGAAACACGCTGACGCCGTTTTGCGCACTCCAGCGGTACATCTTGTTGCCCTTCACATCGCTGAAAATCACGCTCTGCTGTTCTGCCAGCCACACCGGGCCTTCCGCCCAGATGGCCGGAGAACACAGGCGTTCAAAACTGCCCGCGACGGCTAACATCTCACTTCACTCCCCAGATGGCTTTGTAGTGATCGCGATACTGGTTACCCGGGTCGAATTCATTGTTCTGGCCGCCATCGGCGCTGATGTTTTCTTTGGTGACCAGGTGCGCCGGGGTGACATAGCCAGAAGGTTGTTTACCGGCGAAGGCGCGGTTGAACTCATCCAGTAACTGCCAGCCGTGCAGTTTCAGCGGCTCTGGCACGGTCGCGACTTGCGCTTTGCCATCGCGTACGCGCTGGTAGGCGGTAACGGAACCGTCGCCAGCCGAAATGTTGTACGGCGGCTTGCCATCCGTGCCTTTACCCGCGGTTTGCAGGGCCGGGGCCATAAAGTCGAAGTACAGGTCGTTGATGGCCAAAGAGTATTCGAACTTATCACCATATTTTTGCATCAGGCTGTAGGTCATGCCCGGCATGCGGTTAGAGGTGTCGGCAAGCGGGGTATCGATAAATTCAACCACCTGGCAGCCGCTGCATTGCTCAATCACTTTCTTCATCGCGTTGGCTTTATCCAGAGCGATTTGGTAGAGCGAATCGGTGAAAATCAGCACCTTTGCCGTGCCGTTGGATTTCGCGACGGCGTAGAGTGCCGCCATGCGTGACACTTCGTTAGAGTCGGAGGTCACGTTGTAGAAAATGTTGTAAGCCGGAACCGGACCCGGCGCCGGAACAGCGTGCCATGCGGTCAGTACAATGCCCTCTTTCACCGCTTTTTTGAGCGGGATTTTGGCGACGTTCGGGTTCCAGCCACCAATCACGATACCGTCCGGTTTGCGGGCAATCGCCTGGTTCAGCGCCGCCAGTTGGTCTTTTACCGAACCTGCACCGTCCAGCACGTCGAGTTGCCAGCCCGCGATTTTTGCCGCTTCTTCAAGCCCCTCTTTAACGCCCAGCACGCCGCCGTTTTTCATGTCAGACGCGATGAAGATAATCTTTTTGTTCGGCTGTAACGCCGGGCCCTGCGTTGGGCCATCCCACACGGTGACAGGCGCGGTTGCTTTGGCAATCGCCGCCTGCGCCTGCTGAACATAGCTGTCATCGGCCAGGGCGAAACCGCTTGCCATCATCAACCCGGCAGCCAGACAGCACTGAACTATTTTGTTATACATTTTCAGTTCCTTACGCGAGAGTCATTGGGTAACAGAGGAGCCCGGTGCGGTCGTTTGAGCACGCTGCACCAGTTTTTTATTTAATGCCCGGCGGCGCTGTGCATAACCGGCCAGGGTAATCGACAACAGTAGCGTCGCACCGTTAAACAGCGGTTCGACCCAGAATGCGCCGCCAAACTGCTGAATCCCGGCGATACCGATCGCCAGTACCGCAATCCCGACCACCGTGCCCCAGACGTTCACGCGCCCCGGACGAATAGTGGTACTGCCAAGGAACGCCCCCACAAGGGCAGGCAGCAGATAGTCCATGCCGACGCTGGCCTGGCCCACGCCCTGCTCGGCGGCAATGATCACCCCGGTAAACCCGGTTAAGGTGCTGGAGGCGATAAAGGCGCCGATGGTGTAACGGTTAACGGCGATGCCGTTGAGCGCAGCCGCGACCGGGTTACCGCCCACCGCATACATGCAGCGACCAATCGGGGTGTGTTCGGTGATGATCCACAGCACCACGGCGGCAAACAGGACATAAAAAGCCACCACCGGAATGCCAAACAGGTCTGAATGGTGCAGGGCAATAAAGGCGTCCGGTAAGTCGCCGACAATCTGCCGTCCGCCGGAGTGCCAGAGCGCGATGGCGTAGAGCACGGTGCCGGAGCCGAGCGTAGCCACGAAGCTATCGATGTCGGCCAGCGCCACCAGAATGCCGTTCAGCAGGCCATACAGCGCGGAGAGCGCCAGCACGATGGCCACGGCCACCGGCCAGGAAAAGCCATATTCCACCTGCAACGTGATGGCGAGGATGTGCCAGAGCACGATGCCAAAGCCGACGTTAAGATCAATTTTCCCGACAATCATCGGGATGGTCGCCGCCAGCGCCAGCAGGGCGATTTTCGATTTACTGTCGAGAATGGCCTGTAAGGTCAGCAGTGAAGCGAATGAGGGCGTCGTCAGCGAAAAAACGATAACCAGTACCACGCAGATAACGGGCAGGCCGTAACGGGTGGTTAATTGTCCAAGCCAGGCGGCGGCACCGTGTTCATGAAGCGATACGCGTGATTCCAGGGCCGTCGATTTCATTGATGTTTTAGCCATAACTAACGCACTCCGACTTAATGTAGTGTGCCGCTGCCTGACGCCAGTTCGAGCAATCTGGCGAAGGTGACATCCTGGTTGAGAAGCTCGCCGACAATCTGCCCACGGTTAAACACCAGCGCCCGGTTGCAGATATGCGCCACCTCTTCCAGGTCATTGGAGATGACCAGAATGGCGACGCCGTTTTGCAGCGCCTGATTGAGCAGGTCATAGATTTCCGCACGCGCGCCGACATCAACGCCCGCGGACGGGTCTTCCAGAATGAGCAGTGGAGCATTGAGTGAAAGCCAGCGCGCCATCACGACTTTTTGTTGGTTGCCGCCGGACAACGCGCTGATTTCAATGTTGATCTGCGCTGGCCGGACATCGAACTGGCGGATTTTCTCCCAGCTCATCGGCGCTTCGCTTTTTTCGTTATAGCGGGACAGCGGGGCGTGACCGTGTTTACACGGGTTCATAAACAAGTTTTCACGCACCATCATGCCCGGAATCAGACTTTCATGAAGGCGATCGCCTGCGACAAAAGAGACGCCCGCAGACATCGCCTCCCCTGGTGTTGTCGCCGTAAACGGCACGCCATTTAATGTGATTTGTCCGCTTTCCTGCGTACGGCAGGCAAACAGCAAACGTCCAATCTCTTCCTGTCCGGCGCCGCGCAGACCGGCGAGCGCCACCATCTCACCAGCACGAAGCTCGAAAGAGACGGGGCCGGTATCACCCACTTTGACGTTGTCCATCTTTAACAGCACCGGCGCATCACCGTCGGGTAACGCCTGGCGCTGGTCGTCACGCAGACTTTCGCCAACAATCAGTTCGACCAGACCACGCAGGGTGTAGTGGTCGATGTCACCACCACCTGCATAGCAACCATCGCGCATGGCGCAGACGGAATCGGCCATCTCCATCACCTCATCCAGACGATGGGTGATATAAATCATGCCGACCTGTTTTTCCCGCAGGATGTTCATTACCCGAAACAGGTGGCGAACATCGTCCGCGGGAAGAGAGGCCGTCGGCTCATCAAGCACCAGCACCGAGGCATCAACCGCTACCGCACGGGCTATTGCCAGCAGCGATTTTTCAGTGCGGGAGAGGTCGAACACGCGGTCATCCGGATCAAGCTGAATGCCGATATCTTCCAGCGCTTTTTGCGCCTGACGACGTGTTGCCGCCCAGTCAATCAGCCCAAAGCGACGGGGAAAACCCATCACCAGCGCCATGTTTTCCGCGACAGTCATCCACTCCACCAGACCTAAGTCCTGATGGATAAAGGCAATAGGCTGCTCGTTGCCCCGGCGCAGCGCGGCGGCAGAATCCACCGGCTCACCGCGAAACAGGATTTCGCCACCGTCGCGGGAATAGACACCGGCCAGTACTTTGATCAGCGTGGATTTGCCCGCACCGTTCTCCCCCAGCAGCGCCACAACCTTGCCCGGATAGATATCCAGGCTGACGTTGTTGACCGCCACATTTCCCCCAAAGCGCTTAACGATATGGCGCATGGATAACAAAGGAGATAACACTGCTGCTTCTGCCATTTAAGATGACCTCCCACCGAGGGAATGAGAACGTTGTGCGACCTGTAAATTTCACTATGCGAAATCTGATTTCAAATATAGCGATCATAATTTGACAAAGCAATTGCTGGATATATTTTTGAAATGTAATAAAATCAATAAATTACAAATTTTCTGTTCAGATCGTGAAGTGAAACACACTTTGCGCTACCATCAGGTCGCCACAAAAAGGAGGCGAAAGCGATGAACACCAAAGAGAGTGAAAACACGCAGGAGAAAGAGAGGCCGGCAGGAAGCCAGAGCTTGTTTCGCGGTTTGATGTTGATAGAGATACTGAGCAATTACCCGAACGGTTGTCCGCTGGCGCATTTGTCCGAACTGGCGGGGCTGAATAAAAGTACCGTGCACCGATTGCTGCAAGGGCTGCAATCCTGTGGCTACGTGACCCCCGCGCCCGCTGCCGGGAGTTATCGCTTAACCACAAAATTTATCGCTGTCGGACAAAAGGCGCTCACGTCGCTGAATATTATCCATGTTGCCGCGCCGCATCTGGAAGCGCTGAACCTGGCGACCGGGGAAACCATCAATTTCTCCAGCCGCGAAGACGATCACGCCATTCTGATTTACAAACTGGAACCGACGACGGGTATGCTGCGTACGCGCGCCTATATTGGTCAGCATATGCCGCTGTACTGCTCGGCGATGGGTAAAATCTATATGGCCTTCGGTCAGCCCGATTATGTGAAAGAGTACTGGGAGACGCATCAGGAACAGATTCAACCGTTGACGCGTAATACCATTACCGGCCTGCCCGCGATGTACGACGAGCTGGCGCAGATCCGCGAAACCAGTATGGCGATGGATCGTGAAGAAAATGAGCTGGGCGTCTCCTGCATTGCTGTCCCGGTGTTTGATATTCACCACCGCGTGCCGTACGCCATCTCTATTTCGCTTTCTACATCACGCCTGAAACAGATTGGCGAGAAAAACCTGCTCAAACCGCTGCGTGATACGGCGCAGGCTATCTCTAACGAGCTGGGATTTACGCTGCGCGTGTAGGCAGAAGGCCAGATGTGATCAGGCAAATGAACGATTTACCCGCTTTCCCCATCGGGATCAAAGCGAAGACGGTTCATTCTCTGGCACTCTGAACGGAATTTTTCTGTATCAGGGGTGTGGAGAATGAACCGTTTTATACTTGCGGATTCGACCAAATGTATCGGCTGTCGTACCTGTGAAGTCGCCTGTGTGGTCTCACACCAGCAGGATCAGGACTGCGCGGCTATCTCCCCGCAAACCTTCAGCGCACGGATTCGCGTGGTAAAAACCGGCTCTTTTTCCACGGCGGTCACCTGTCGTCACTGTGAAGACGCCCCATGCGCCAATGTTTGCCCGGTAGGGGCCATCAGCCGGGTCAATGGCGCAGTGTATGTGGAGCAGACGCTGTGCATCGGTTGTAAGAGTTGCATGCTGGCCTGCCCGTTCGGCGCCATGCAGGTGACGATGGAAAATGACCAGGTACAGGCGCAAAAATGCGATCTGTGTCTGCACCGTGAAACCGGACCTGCCTGTGTGGAAGCCTGCCCGACCAGCGCATTAGCATGCATCGATCCCATCAGGCTGCGACAAAGCCGCCTCAACAGTCATTTAGCGTAACGTATTGACGTTTCTGGTTAAGAGATGCGAAGAGGAGGCCCTCATCAAGAGGGCCGGATTGCTGATTACGCGTGCTCACGCCAGGCGATTTCAATTTCCTCGGCGAGGATTTTCACGCCGGCTTCGATTTTTTCCGGGTCTGGCACATAGTTCATGCGCATACACTGGTGCGTGTGCGGCCATGGCTTATCCAGCCCAGGAAAGAAATAGTCGCCGGGGACCATTAACACGCCGCGCTTTTTCAGACGCTGGTACAGCAGCTCGGTCGTGATCGGCAGGTCTTTAAACCACAACCAGAGGAAGATGGCCCCTTCGGGCTTGTGGATCAGGCAGCGCTCTTCCTGCAGGTAGCGGCGAATAATCGCGATCGTTTCCTGCACACGCTGGTAGTAAAACGGCTTAATCACGGTTTCTGACAGGCGCAGCAGATCGTTGCGCTTAATCATTTCGCACATCATGGCCGGGCCAATACCGCCCGGTGCGAGACTGATAATGCCGTTCATATTACGGATGGCGGATATCACCTTGTCGTTGGCGATGATAATACCGCAACGGCTTCCCGGCAGACCCAGCTTCGACAGGCTCATGCAGAGGATAATATTCGGATTCCATAAAGGCCGCGCTTCGCTAAAAATAATGCCCGGGAAGGGGACGCCATAGGCGTTATCAATAACCAGCGGAATGCCGTGTTGATTGGCCAGCGCATCCAGTTTGATCAGCTCTTCATCGGTAATGACGTTACCGGTTGGGTTGGTCGGGCGCGATACGCAGATCATCCCGGTCTCTTCACCGATGTGCAGGTGTTCGAAATCGACATGGTATTTGAACTGGCCGTCCGGCAGCAGTTCGATATTCGGGCGTGCGGAGACAAATAGATCTTCTTCCAGCCCGGAATCGGCGTAGCCGATGTACTCAGGCGCTAATGGAAACAGCACCTTACTGGTGGTTCCGTCGGCACGGCGACCAGCAAACAGATTGAATAAGTAGAAAAACGCGCTTTGGCTGCCGTTTGTCAGTGCAATATTTTGTGGTTCAATGTCCCAGCCCAGTTCATCGCGCAGCATGCTTGCCAGCGCCGTCAGCAGTTCGGTCTTCCCTTGTGGGCCATCGTAATTACACAGCGCATCAGTGGCTTTGCCGTTTTCGACCATTTCTGCCAGCAGATTATGGAAGTAGTCGGTCATCGCCGGAATTTGCGCCGGGTTACCGCCGCCGAGCATGATGGCGCCCGGTGTGCGCAGGCCATCGTTAAGGTCTTCCATCAGGCGGGTGATGCCAGCGTGACGGGTAAATTTGTCGCCGAAAAGTGAAAATGTCATAGCTGCTGTTCTGTCGGGCCGATTTTAAAAATGGCTAACCATAGCGCTACATACCCTGCTGTGCAAATCGGATGAGATGGGGTGTGGTGACGTTTTATTTTGTGAATTTATGGTTTGGCGGGTTTTTATATTGTGATGCCGATGAGTTTGTCGTCCCGGCCAGCGCAGCGCCGCCGGGGAATATACTGGAAGGCGGCGTAAACGCTACGCAGGAAGAGAATTAGCGATTCCCCGCCCAGACCACCATCACTTTGTCGCCGTTGTGCTCGCGCACGAAGCCGTATCCTTGTGGCAGGCTAAGCGTTGTCTGCTTACCCGCCCCCAGTGCCGGGTGACGCGCGCGGAATTGCCCCAGCGTTTGCCAGTGTTGCAGGGTTGGCGCCGCCTTGCCGTTGATGTCCTGCCAGTTCATGTCCGAACGTGTCCCCTGTAGCGGGTCGGAGCCGGTCGGCCCGAAAGGCCGGCTGGTTTCATCGCCATAAAAAATCTGTACTGCCCCTGGCGCCAGCATCAGCAACTCTGCCGCTTCCTGACCGCCGTCGCGGAACAGACGCGTGTCATGGGAAGAGAGATAACTCAGCGCATTAAAGCCCTGCAGCTTTTCTGCCATCTGCTGCCAGACGAGATCCATATTCGCCAGGCATTTCACCGCACCCGCGGCCTGTTCCTGGTAATCAAAATTGATCATCGCGTCGAAGCCATGGTTGTAATAATCGCTGCGCATGACACCGTGCCCCCAGGATTCTCCGGTCATCCAGAACGGCGCGTCGTCGAGTTTTTTCTGCGGGTTCGCTTTTTTCCATTCGGCCAGCGCGTCGATGGCCTGGGTTTTCAACTGCTGCCAGGCCGCGAGTTCGACATGCTTGGCGGTATCGACCCTGAAACCGTCGATGCCGTAATCACGCACCCACTGACTTAGCCAGTGGGTCAGGTAATCTCGCGGCGTGTAGCCAGGTATCTCTCGTGCGGCGGTATCGGGTTTATGACGATAAAAGTTCGGTAATCCTGACGGCGTGGTGGATTCGGTTTTCAGATCCGGCAGAAAGGCCAGCGACATGGTCAGGTCATCGAAGCCGGGGTTGTCGTAGTCGCCAATATCGGTGCGGATCCACTTTTTGCCCCACCAGTTCTCCCAGGCCGCTTTGTCGCTGAAATTGATAAAGTCGTTAAAGCTGTGCCAGCTTTGCCCCGGGCCTGGCCGCCAGTCTGTCCAGCGCTCGCCGAGCACTTTTTTGCGCTCTTCACCCTGAACATACAGCGCGCCGAACTGAAATTCCTGCATATCTGCCAGCGTCGCGTAGCCGGTGTGGTTCATCACCACGTCAAAAAGGATACGGATACCGCGCTTATGGGCTTCATCGACCAGAGTATGTAAATCCGCTTCGCTGCCCATGTTGGCGTCCAGACGGGTCCAGTCCTGCGTGTAGTAGCCATGGTAGGCGTAATGCGGAAAATCGCCTTTTGTTCCACCGCCTACCCAGCCGTGGATTTGCTCAAGCGGGGAGCTGATCCACAGGGCATTGACGCCAAGCTGCTGCAGGTAGTCGAGTTTGCTGGTAAGCCCCTTCAGGTCGCCGCCGTGAAAGGTGCCAATCTCCTGCATCCCGTCTTTGTGGCGTCCGTAGCTGTTGTCATTCGACGGATCGCCGTTGACGAAGCGGTCAGTCAGCACGAAATAGACCGTCGCGTTTTGCCAGCTAAAGGGGGCAGGGGCGGTGGTTTCAGCGCGTTCGAGCAGCAGCAGGCCGCCGCTACCGTTAGCCGGTTGCAGCGTTATCTTTCCGTTTTGCACCATCGCTGTTTTCTGGCTGTAGAAATCGCGCACCATGCTCCCTTCCGGGAATGTCTTGCTGACGTCCAGCGTCAGGGCTTTACCGTCCCAGGTGGGGCACTGGCGCACGACATTAACGGCCTGGGTGACGGCTTCGCTTTTTACCGACAGCATTAGCGTTGGCGTGCCGGAGCGGGTATCGAGTTGAATCTGATAATTCCCTTCACGAAAAACGCGCCACTGGGGGGCATCGCCTGTGCAGGGTTTAAGGGAGAGCATCTGGTTGAGTTTGATGTCGGCGGCAGGCTGCCAGCATTGTTGATCAAGGTGCAGCGTCAGCGGGTATGACCCTTTCTGTAATGTGCTGTTGCTACGCCAGACTCCGGTACCATCATCGGAAAAGGCAGAGAGACCGGGAGCCGACCAGTTAGCGCTGGCGAAGGCCGGTATAAGCAGGAGAAAAAGGGCACTGTATTTCATCTGATCCTTCCCGAGGCATCCGTTTTTACCATTGTGTCATTAGCCCGGCGCGGGCAACTCATCCCGTGAGCGCAATCGCCAGGGTGGAGAGCGCCGGGTGAGTGATCGTGCGCAAATTTTGCGCAGAATTTGCGATAACCGCCACAAATCTATGCTGTTGTTTTCGTGACGTAGCAGGTTTGAGATGACAGGCTTTCGGAATTGGATTATTTCTGTACGTGCCCTGAAGCGCTATTTTTGATATGATTTGAGATTCAGCTCTCAAAATTGTGTAAAAAATAAGGTGTTGGAATGTTTATATCCGACCAGGAGACTTAATGATATCGACTCCCTTGCGACGACTAGGGGCCACGATACTCATGTTACTCACCATCGCATTTTCAGGTGAGGTGCTTGCGCAGACGCACAGCAAAACAGCGAGTCACAAAGCCCCAATCTCAAAGACGACCGGTACAAAACAGGCAAGCAGTAAACAAGAGTATTCTCGCAATAGTGTAAATAGCAGTTCACTTCCTGACTTGCGAAAATACCCTTCCGGAGCACCAAGAAAGAAAGCGTTTCTCCGGACGGTCATGCCTTATATTACCAGTCAAAATGCAGCGATTACCGCTGACCGTAACTGGCTGATGTCACGTCAATATAGCCAACAATGGTCGACGGCGGACCGTACACGCTTGAAGGATATCGCCAAACGCTACAAGGTGAGCTGGTCTGGCAATACCCGCCGTATTCCGTGGAATGCGTTGATGGAACGCGTGGATATTATCCCGGACAGTATGGTCGCGACCATGGCGGCGGCGGAAAGCGGCTGGGGTACTTCAAAACTGGCGCGTACCAACAACAACCTGTTCGGCATGAAATGCGGGAAAGGCAGTTGTAAAAACGGTCCAGGCAAAGTGAAAGGTTATTCGCACTTTGAATCGGTGAAAGAGTCCGTGGATGCTTATGTGGTGAATCTGAACACTCACCCGGCTTATGCTTCTTTCCGTAAGTCCCGTGCGCAGTTGCGTAAAGCGGACCAGGAAGTGACAGCCAGCAACATGATTCATAAGCTGAAAGGCTACTCAACGAAAGGCGCGAGCTATAACAACTATCTGTTTGCCATGTATCAGGACAACCAGCAACTCATCGCCTCGCACATGTAATAGTCACATGTCATTGCATAACGCCTTCCACCCGGAAGGCGTTTTTCTTTCCTGAATACTCTGTTCCTGAATTCCCGGTTAAATCAGTGTCTCACCGTAGCGTTCACGGTAATCCTTCGGCGTGCTGTCGTACTCTTTGCGAAATACCGAATAGAAATATTGCAGTGACGGATAGCCACACATCTGCGAAATTTCGTTGATGGAAAGGGAGGTGGAAACCAGCAGGCTGCGTGCTTTTTCCAGTTTTTCCGCGTGGATCACCGCATGGATGGTTTCGCCCACTTCCTCTTTAAAGCGCTTTTCCAGATTCGAACGTGAAATCCCGACGGCATCCAGCACTTGCTCTACTTTGATACCCTTACAGGCGTGATTACGGATGTAATGCATCGCCTGAATGACCGCCGGGTCATTCAGGGAGCGGTAATCCGTTGAGCGTCGCGCCACCACACGTACCGGTGGAACCAGCAGACGCTGCAGTGGCATCGGCTCGTTGTCCAGCAGGCGATGCAGCAGTTTCGCCGCCTGATAGCCCATCTGCCGGGTTCCCTGCGCAACCGACGAGAGCGCCACGCGTGACAGGTAGCGAGTCAGCTCTTCGTTGTCGATGCCAATCACGCAGAGTTTCTCCGGCACCGGAATATGCAGATGGTCGCACACCTGGAGCACGTGACGGGCGCGGGCATCGGTAACGGCAATAATGCCCGTCTGCGGTGGCAGCGTTTGTAGCCAGTCAGCCAGCCGATTTTGGGCGTGCTGCCAGTTCTCAGGCGCGGTGGTCAGCCCCTGATAGACCACCCCGCGGTATTTCTCCTGTGCGACCAACTGACAAAACGCATGCTCTCGCTCAACGGCCCAACGTTTACCGCTGGAGGTGGGCAGACCATAGAACGCAAAACGGTGCACCCCTTTCTCTTTGAGATGCAAAAAGGCCTGCTCGACCAGGGCAAAGTTATCGGTGGCGATGTAGTGCACCGGAGGGTAGTTTTCCGGTGCGTGATAGGAGCCGCCGACGCCGACAATCGGTACGTCGACATCGGCCAGCAGGCGCTCAATTTCAGGATCGTCATAGTCGGCAATGACGCCATCGCCGAGCCACTCTTTGATGTTTTCGATGCGGGTACGGAAATCTTCCTCGATGAAGATATCCCACTCAGATTGTGACGCCTGCAAATATTCACCAACCCCTTCAACCACCTGGCGGTCATAGGCTTTGTTGGCATTGAATAACAACGTAATGCGGTGGCGTTTCTCGAACATATCGGTTCCGTCGCTGGTTAATCATTAATTCTGATTATCATATTCGGCACACTGCCGGAGAAAAATCTTCCGGCAGTGTGATCGCTCCTGGTTTCACGCCCGACGTTTGGTGGCGGAGTCCATCCATACCGCCAACAGCAAAATGGCTCCTTTCACGATGTACTGCCAGAACGTGGGCACATCCATCATGCTCATGCCGTTATCCAGGGACGCCATGATAAATGCCCCCATCACCGCGCCCGCCACGCTACCAATCCCGCCCGCGAGGCTGGTGCCGCCGATAACGCAGGCGGCGATAGCGTCCAATTCAGCAATGTTGCCCGCCGAGGGTGAACCCGCCCCCAGACGTGAGCTGAGAATCAGCCCGGCAATCGCTACCATCAAGCCGTTAATGGCGAACACCGCCAGCTTGGTGCGTTCCACGTTGATCCCGGACAGGCGTGCGGCCTCCAGGTTACCACCGATAGCGTAGATACGACGACCAAACGCGGTACGCGTAGCCATAAACATCCCCGCCAGCAGCAGGAAGACGAGCAGCAATACCGGCGTCGGAACACCGCGATAATCATTGAGCAGCCAAATGGCACCGAGCACCAGCACGGCGATGAGCGACTGGCGACCCACGACAGAGGTGGATGCGGTGGTGGTCAGCCCCATCGCCTGGCGGCGCAGTCGTCCACGCCACTGCCACAGAATGAAGGCGACAAGCCCCAGCGCACCCACGCCGAAACCGACACCATCAGGCAGATAACTTTGCCCGATTTGCGACATGGCAGCGCTGGTGGGTGAGACGGTTGTGCCATTGGTGATGCCAATCAGCACGCCGCGAAACGCCAGCATCCCCGCAAGGGTGACGATAAACGACGGCACCTTACGGTAGGCGACCCACCAGCCGTTCCAGGCACCTAACAGTAATCCCAGTACCAGCGTGACCACAATGGTCAGCGGTAAAGGCCAGCCCAGCCAGACGTCGAAAATCGCCGCCGCGCCGCCCAGCAGACCCATCATCGAGCCCACGGAGAGGTCGATTTCCGCCGAGATAATGACGAACACCATGCCAACGGCCAAGATGCCAGTAATGGCCGTCTGGCGCAGCAGGTTTGAGACGTTACGCGCGCTCAGGTAAGCGCCGTCGGTCATCCAGGTAAAGAACAGCATGATCACAGCGATGGCCGCAATCATGACAAAGACCTGGAAATTCAGAGACTTCAATCCTTTGAAGGCACCCGGTACCGGGGCGGATAGTTTCATTTCAGACGGGTTGCTTTTCGACATGATGTTCGCTCCTCAGCGCCGCTTCCATGACCTGCTCCTGGGTCAGTTGATGATTAATTAGGTCGGCTTTTAGCTTGCCTTCATGCATCACCAGTACCCGATCGCTGAGCCCCAGCACTTCGGGCAATTCGGAAGAGATGACAATAACGGCAATCCCCTGCTGTACCAGTTGATTGATTAATTTATAAATTTCGTATTTCGCGCCGATATCAATCCCGCGCGTCGGTTCGTCGAGGATCAGAATGCGCGGGTTGAGCAGCAGGCAGCGGGCAAGAATGGCTTTTTGCTGATTCCCACCGCTCAGGCGACCAATCGCCAGGTCGGGGGAGGAGGTTTTCACTTTTAGACGTTGCAGCGACTGCAAAATGCAATGCTGCTCTGCTGCATCGTCCAGGCTACTCAGCGTGCCGGAAAACTGGTCCAGCGCCGCGAGGGTGATGTTTTTACCGACGGCCATCACGGGGACGATGCCATCTTTTTTGCGGTCTTCTGGCACCATCGCGATACCACTGGCAATCGCCTGCTGGCAGTTATGGATGTGCACCTGTTTGCCATCAAGGAAAATATTGCCTTCCCAACGTCCCGGCCAGACGCCAAACAGGCACTGTACCGCTTCGGTTCGCCCGGCGCCCACCAGCCCGGCAATACCCAAAATTTCGCCACGTTTAAGGGAGAAAGAGACGTCATTGACTCGCTTGATGTGTTTATTGACCGGATGCCAGGCGGTTAAATGCTCAACACGTAAGATCTCATCGCCGGTGGTGTGCGGTTCGTTGGGGTAGAGGGCGGTGAGTTCGCGGCCCACCATCATGGTGATGATGTCGTCTTCGCTCATCCCGGTGGCATCTCGTGTGCCGATATGCTGACCATCGCGGATCACGCAGATGATGTCAGAAATAGCCTTCACCTCGTTGAGTTTGTGCGAGATATAAATACAGGCGATACCGTGGTTTTGCAGATCGCGAATGATATCCAGTAAGACGGCTGTTTCCTGCTCGGTGAGTGAGGCGGTCGGTTCATCAAGAATAAGCAGACGGACCTGTTTATTCAGCGCTTTGGCGATTTCTACCAGTTGCTGTTGCCCAAGCCCGAGATCGCCGACACGGGTATTGGGGGAAATCGTCAGACTGACCTGGGCGAGCAGCTTTTCGCAGCGCAGCGTCATGGTGTCGTAGTCCATCACGCCGTGATGGGTGATCTCGGTGCCAAGAAAGATGTTTTCCAGCACCGTCAGGTGTTTAACCAGCGCCAGTTCCTGATGGATTATCGCAATGCCTTTACGCTCGGTATCACGGATATGCCCGGCCTGTAGGGTTTCGCCAGCAAAAACAATTTCGCCGTCATAGCTGCCCCAGGGATAGATGCCGCACAGTACTTTCATCAGCGTGGATTTGCCGGAGCCGTTTTCACCGCAAAGGGATAACACCTCGCCTGCATTGAGCCGCAGACTCACGTTATCAACGGCCTTGACCGCGCCAAAGGCCTTGGTGATGTTCTTCATTTCAAGTAAATAAGGCATAACTGCTCCACGTAATTCGAGGTATTCACAGTGCCTGAAGACATGTTCCGGCGTGCCTCCTGTCGGGAGACACGCCGCGAGGCTTAGAGCTGATCTTTCTGATGGAACCCGTCTTTGATAACCGTGGCGTCGATGTTGTCTTTGGTGACTTCAATCGGCGTCAGCAGACGGGCGGGGACGTCTTTCAGACCGTTATTGAGGGTGGAGTCCGCTTTTGGCTGTTTGCCATTACCGAGCTCAACGGCGATTTCTGCGGCCGTGTTAGCCAGTTGGGTGATGGGCTTATAGACCGTCATGGTCTGGCTGCCGTTGATCAGGCGTTTAATCCCGGCGAGGTCGGCATCCTGGCCTGAAATGACGACTTTGCCTGCCAGGCCTTGAGCGCTCAGCGCCTGAATTGCGCCGCCTGCGGTCGCATCGTTAGACGCCACGACCGCGTCGATTTTGTTGTTGTTCGCCGTGAGGGCGTTTTCCATGATTTTCAGCGCATTTTCAGGCAGCCAGCCGTCGACCCACTGATCGCCGACAATTTTAATCTTGCCGCTATCAATGTACGGTTTTAATACTTTCATTTGGCCTGCGCGGAACAACTTAGCGTTATTATCAACGGGCGAACCGCCCATTAAAAAGTAATTGCCCTGAGGCACTTTGCTGACCAGGCTTTGCGCCTGCAATTCACCAACCTTTTCATTATCGAAGGAAATATAAAAATCAATGTCGGCATTATTGATCATACGGTCATAAGCCAACACTTTAATCCCTTCTTGTTTGGCCTCTTTTACAACATTACTTAATACCTGACCGTTGTAGGGAATAATAACCAGAACATCAACGCCGCGGTTGATCATATTTTCGATTTGCGACATCTGGGTTTCTTCATTACCGTTAGCCGACTGGACAAAAACCGTAGCACCCAGCGATTCGGCTTTTTTCACGAAAATATCACGGTCTTTCTGCCAACGTTCGAGGCGTAAGTCATCAATCGCCATACCGATTTTTACTTCTTTTGCGTGACCCGCCATGCTGGCGAGCAGCAAAGAAGCACACAAAGTAAGGCAAAGGTTCTTTATCTTCATAATAGTAATACCTTTTTGTAGGGTGACGAAGCGAGATAAAAGAAACATGCACTGCGATGAACGTTGCAAATTTTTAACGCGTAAACGGTGGCTGGCAATTCCTGGTTTTTATCCCGGCGTTATGTTTTTTGGTTTATTTGTGGAAGTTTGACGGTGATCTGATTTTAAAATAAGCGGAAACGGTTTTGCAGGCGGCAACAATTAAGCAAACGGCCTGGTTATGGCTTATTTTGCGAGGTGGCGCACATTTGCGTATTCTCTTAATGTCAGTGTGAAATAACGTAATTGAGCAAGGCGAGGAGAGAATCCAGTATTACCTGGAAAATGAATCTTTGCCGACACCTGATTATGGAGCTCATTATGCATGCTTATTTCGACCAGCTCGAACGTGTTCGTTATGAAGGCCCGAAAACAACCAACCCTTTAGCGTTTCGTCATTACAACCCGGACGAGTTAGTGCTGGGTAAGCGAATGGAAGATCACCTGCGCTTTGCCGCCTGCTACTGGCATACCTTCTGCTGGAACGGTGCGGATATGTTTGGTGTGGGATCATTCGACAGACCGTGGCAACAGCCGGGCGACGCGCTGGCGCTGGCGGAGCGCAAAGCGGATGTAGCGTTTGAGTTCTTCCACAAACTGAATGTGCCTTACTACTGCTTCCACGATGTCGATGTCTCGCCGGAAGGGGCTTCGCTGAAAGAGTACCTGAATAACTTTGCCCACATGGTGGATGTGCTGGCGCAAAAACAGCAGCAGAGCGGCGTGAAACTGCTGTGGGGTACCGCCAACTGCTTTACTAACCCGCGCTATGGCGCAGGGGCTGCCACTAACCCGGATCCCGAAGTATTTAGCTGGGCTGCGACCCAGGTCGTCACCGCGATGAACGCAACTCATCAGTTGGGCGGCGAAAACTACGTGCTGTGGGGCGGTCGTGAAGGCTATGAAACCCTGCTCAATACCGATCTGCGTCAGGAGCGCGAGCAGATTGGCCGCTTCATGCAGATGGTTGTTGAACACAAACATAAAATCGGCTTCCGTGGCACGCTGCTGATTGAGCCAAAACCGCAGGAACCGACCAAACATCAATATGATTATGATGTGGCAACGGTGTACGGCTTCCTCAAACAGTTCGGTCTGGAAAAAGAGATTAAAGTGAACATCGAGGCGAACCACGCCACGCTGGCCGGCCACTCTTTCCACCATGAAATTGCCTCTGCCATCGCGCTGGGTATCTTCGGCTCGGTCGATGCTAACCGCGGCGACGCGCAACTGGGTTGGGATACAGATCAGTTCCCAAACAGCGTGGAAGAGAACGCGCTGGTGATGTATGAAATCATCAAAGCGGGCGGCTTTACCACTGGTGGCCTGAACTTTGACGCCAAAGTGCGTCGTCAGAGCACCGACAAATACGATCTGTTCTATGGCCACATTGGCGCAATGGACACCATGGCGCTGGCGCTGAAAGTGGCCGCGCGGATGAGTGAAGACGGTGAGCTGGATAAACGCGTCGCGAAACGCTATGCCGGCTGGAATGGTGAACTTGGCCAGCAAATTCTGCAGGGCCAGCTAACGCTTGCTGAACTGGCGAAGTACGCTGAACAGCAAAACCTGGCGCCACGCCATCAGAGCGGGCATCAGGAATTGTTGGAAAATCTGGTAAACCATTACCTGTTCGACAAGTAACCGGCGCTGGCCTGCATTCGGGCCTGCACACCGACCAGGCCCGGAACGCGTTGCGTTACCGGGCAGTTTTTTTAAGGAGCCATCTATGTATATCGGGGTTGATCTTGGCACATCAGGGGTAAAAGCAATTTTGCTCAGTGAGCAGGGCACCGTACTGGCCTCACAAACGGAAAAGTTAACGGTGTCGCGCCCGCGCCCTTTGTGGTCGGAGCAGGACCCGTTGCACTGGTGGCAGGCCACGGACCGGGCGATTCGCGCCCTCGGCGAACAGCATTCATTACAGCAGGTGAAGGCCATTGGCCTGGCCGGGCAGATGCACGGCGCCACGCTGCTTGATAACGAAAATCAGGTACTTCGTCCGGCTATTTTGTGGAATGACGGGCGCTGCGCCGAAGAGTGTGCGCTGCTGGAAGCGCAGGTAAAAAACGCACGGGCGATAACCGGCAACCTGATGATGCCGGGGTTCACCGCGCCAAAATTACTATGGGTGAAGCGCCACGAACCTGACGTGTTTGCCCGCGTGGCGAAAGTCCTGCTGCCGAAAGATTATTTGCGCTGGCAAATGACCGGACAGTACGCCAGCGATATGTCGGACTCCGCAGGAACGATGTGGCTGGATGTGGCAAAACGCGACTGGAGCGACGAGATGCTTGCCGCCTGCGCGCTGACCCGCGACCATATGCCTGCCTTGTTCGAAGGCAGCGACATCACAGGCACCTTGCTGCCGGAGGTGGCAGCGCGCTGGGGCATGGCACAGGTTGCCGTCGTCGCAGGTGGTGGCGATAACGCGGCGGGTGCCGTCGGCGTTGGCATGGCGGACGCCGGGCAGGCGATGCTCTCCCTGGGAACGTCCGGCGTCTATTTTGCGGTCAGCGAAGGTTTCCTCAGTAATCCCGAAAGCGCGGTGCACAGTTTCTGCCATGCGCTACCGGGACGCTGGCATCTGATGTCGGTCATGCTCAGCGCCGCCTCCTGCCTGGACTGGGCCGCGAAGCTGACCCGGCTGGATTCTGTACAGGCGCTGATTGCCGCAGCGGAACAGGCGGATGACAGCGCGGGCGATCTCTGGTTCTTACCCTATCTTTCCGGCGAGCGTACGCCGCATAACAACCCGGAAGCCAAAGGCGTGTTCTTTGGCCTGACCCATCAGCACGGGCCGAATGAGCTGGCGAAATCGGTGCTCGAAGGGGTGGGCTATGCGCTGGCAGACGGGATGGATGTGGTGCACGCCTGCGGCGTGAAGCCGCAAAGCATCACGCTTATCGGCGGTGGGGCGCGCAGCAGCTACTGGCGACAGATGCTGGCGGACATCAGCGGGCAGCAGCTTGATTACCGCACGGGGGGCGATGTCGGCCCGGCTTTAGGCGCGGCACGTCTGGCGCAAATTGCCGCCAACCCGGATGTCCCGGTGACCCGCCTGTTGCCACAACTGCCGATTGAACAGCAGCACCAGCCGGATGCCGCGCGCCATGCGTTGTATCAACCGCGTCGCGAAACCTTCCGTCGTATTTATCAGCAGCTTTTACCGCTGATGTCGTAACGTCTGTGTCCTCCCCGTTTGCGCGGGGAGGATGTTCGTCTGTAATCCACCTGATGATGTCCTTTTTTGGTCTTAGCACCTTGCTCACTCCTTGCCAGAATAGCCCTACACCCACTGCGTAAGGAGTCCCAAAATGTCACGTACCGCCCTTATCAATATTGATACTCAGAACTCTTTCCTGCATCGCGATAGCTGGCAGGAGGACAATTTTCCCGCTTTTCGCGACGCCATGTTGAACCTGATTGCCGGCTGTATTGCGCGGGATGTGCCGGTGGTAGACATTTTTCATGTCGCTGACGGCGGGCCGTTCGCGCTGGAAAGTGGTTATGTCGCGCCAATGGCCTTTTTGCAACATCAGCCTGCGGTGACTTTCTACAAGCATGTGCACAATGCCTTTACCGATACCGGGCTGGATCACTGGCTGCGTAAACAGGATATTAATCATGTCATTATTTGCGGGATGCGCACCGAACAGTGCTGCGAAACGACGGCCCGCGTGGCGTCAGATCTTGGCTACAGAGTGACCTTTGTCAGTGAAGCGACGTTAACCTTCCCGATGACGCATAAAGGGATTACGCTGGACTGCGACGCGCTGCGTCATCGTACGGAAACGGTGCTCGAAGGCCGTTTCGCCACCGTGAAAACTGTCAGTGAAACTCTGGGATCCCTATGACCACCGATGTCTGGTTCGTGATGTTGCCGGGCGTGCTGGCGCTGGATATGACCGGCCCGGCAGAAACCTTCTCCCTGGCGGGTGAGGCCTTTCGCTTGCATTACATTGGACCGGACGCAGAGGTGCCGACCTCTATCGGCCTGACGATGGGCAATATTGCGCCGCTGCCGGACAGCCTGCCGGAAGGTAGCCTGCTGGTATTGCCCGGCGTTCATCAGTCCGCACGCTATTTTGCTACGCCCCAGGCTGATACCGTCCGCCACTGGCTGATGCGTATGCAACCGCTGATCCATAGCCAGAAGGTGCTGCTGATGTGTGTCTGTTCCGGCTCGCTATTAGCGGCAAAAGCAGGGCTGATGACGGGGATTCAGTGCACCACGCACCACGATGTGATTGCTCGTCTGAGGGCGGCGGCACCCGCCGCGCTGGTCAAAGAGAACCGGATTTTCATTGAAGACAGAGGGATCTGGACCAGTGCGGGGATCACCTCCGGTATTGACCTGACGCTGCACATTATTCACCGACTGTGCGGGCCGGAAACGGCGCTGGCGGTGGCTCGCGAGATGGTGGTCTGGTTCCGTCGTTCCGGCGATGACCCACAGCTCTCACCGTGGCTGCGCTATCGCAATCATCTCCACCCGGCGGTTCACCGCGCGCAGGATGTGCTTACCGCCGAGCCGCAAAAACCCTGGCAACTGGCGGATATTGCTGAGCAGGCGCACGTGAGTCCACGGCATTTAACACGTCTGTTTCAGCAACATCTGGGCATCAGCGTGCGTGATTATCTGGAACAACTACGTCTGGCGGTGGCCGAACAGTGGCTATTACAGGGGCGGGGTACGGAGCAGGCTGCGATGGCCGCCGGGTTTTCCTCACCCCGCCAGTTGCACCGCGCGCGTCAGCGCGCCGCCGGGTAACGTCACTATTGGTGTTTTCTGAAAAACTGCTCTCCCTCTCCCGCTTCGCCCCCGTGCCTTTACTATGGGTTACCAAAAACGGAGGGTGTTATTTATGGAAAAAAACGCAGTACATGTTTCTCCCGCGTTCAATATCGTGTCGTGGGTTGCCCTGATGGGGGGCGTCGCATCTTATCTGGTAGGTCTGTGGAATGCCGAGATGCAACTGAATGAGCGGGGTTATTACTTTGCGGTGCTGCTTCTTGGACTTTTTGCCGCAGCCTCCTATCAAAAAACGGTCAGAGACCGCTACGAAGGGATTCCCACCACGCAGATGTATTACTTTATGTGCCTGATAACGTTTATTCTTTCTATCGGCTTGCTGCTTGTCGGATTGTGGAATGCGACACTGCTGCTCAGTGAGAAAGGGTTTTACGGACTGGCCTTCTTTCTTAGTCTGTTTGGCATTGTCGCCGTGCAAAAAAATGTCCGTGATGGCTGGGATCAAACCGAGCCGGAAGTCGTACCCGCTGAGGCGGAGGAGTAAGTTCAATCGCCCGGTGTTGCTGGCCGGGCTGCTCGTTTAGCTCACATAGCGCCGCGTATCAATACGCTGCAACAGCATCGACAAGCCCAGGCTGATGAGCAGCGTTGCGGTAAAAATCCACAGGATATCGAGCACGGGCCAGGCCTGAATTTCAACGCCACGGGTGCGCAGCGCATGAATGATAAGGGCATGAAAACCATAGATTCCCAGCGAGTGGCGGGAGATGATCGCCAGCCCCGGCAACGCCCGCGCGCTAAGGGTGTTTTTGACGAGGGTGAACAGCGACATGGCGCAGATAAACACCAGCGGGCCACAATAGACATACCAGGTGTCGGCGAAATTACCCCGCCATTTCAGTTCATGCAGGGTGCCGCGAGAAATAGCGAATGCGGCGATGACAAAAACAGTCGCGCTCAGCAGCGTGAGTGACTTTTTCTGCGTATCCATCATCCCTAACGCACGGCCCAGCATGCCGTACAACACGTAATAGAACGTGTCTCCATTGATATACAGATTGATGGGCAGCCATTCGAAATGGCCTATTTTTTGCGCCACCGTATTGGGATTGGCAACAATGCCAATGACGACCATCAGCGCCAGCAGCATTTTCCCGCTCACCTGTTTTACCTGAATAAGCGGCGAGACGAGATAGATAACGATAATCGCAAAGAAAAACCACAGATGATAAAACACCGGTTTTTGTAGCAGGTTTCGTAGTGATAACTCACTGTTAATTGAGGTAAATAAGACGATGTAGAGAAAGGCGATCGTGCTGTAGAACAGCAGGCATAAACCGATACGCAAAAAATGGCGCGGCTGGGCGCTGCGTTCGCCAAAAAAGAGATAACCTGAGATCATAAAAAAGAGCGGCACGCTGACGCGAGAAGCAGAATTGAGGAGATTGGCGACACCCCAGTCGAGAGTGCTCACGCTGGCCGCGTTAGTCACGTACCAGGCGGTGGTATGGATCATCACGACCATCAAACAGGCGATCCCTCGCAGATTATCAATCCAGTAAATTTTCGACGACATCTGTTCCTCAATTTTCCCGTTAAATACCCTCTGACTTACGATTTAACGCACTTTCTTTCTGGATAATTCTGAGTTTTCCTGCCCATACTTGTGATGTTACGGCAGTTTTGCAAAATTCACTGCTTAGCACTCCTGACTTCTAAAAATAACAGCAGCTTAGCCTGACGGTAAAAAAATGATGATCAATAGTATGGCGTCAGCCTTGTTAGTCTTGCTGGTGGCAGGATGCAGCGCGCCACCAGAAACGCCTGCGCAACGCGCGCAAAAAGCGAAAGTGAGCCCGGCGCACTCCCTCGAAATGGAACAGCTCTGCAAGCAATCTGCGGCGCATCGCTATAATACCGACTCGCAAGCCATCGCGGTTACCAGCTTCGAACAGTTTCAGAGTAGCTATGAAATGCGTGGTGTTACCCCCCGGAAGGAGGGTTTTGTCTGCTCTTTTGACCCGGAAGGCCAGTTTTTGCATCTCTCGATGCGCTAGTTCTTCAATTTTCCATAAACAGACCCGTTTCGTACTGTATATCTTCCGGTCAGCGGGTATACTGGCCCCTTCCTTTAAATCCACACGTATCCAGCACGAAATCATATGCAAAAGTTTGATACCAGGACCTTCCAGGGCCTGATCCTGACCTTACAGGATTACTGGGCTCGTCAGGGCTGCACCATTGTTCAACCTCTGGACATGGAAGTTGGCGCCGGCACATCTCACCCAATGACCTGCCTGCGTGCATTGGGGCCAGAACCGATGGCGACTGCCTACGTGCAGCCTTCCCGTCGTCCAACCGATGGTCGCTATGGCGAAAACCCGAACCGTTTACAGCACTACTATCAGTTCCAGGTCGTGATTAAACCGTCTCCGGACAATATCCAGGAGCTGTACCTCGGGTCTCTGAAAGAGCTGGGTATGGATCCGACCATCCACGACATCCGTTTCGTGGAAGACAACTGGGAAAACCCGACGCTGGGTGCCTGGGGTCTGGGTTGGGAAGTGTGGCTGAACGGTATGGAAGTGACCCAGTTCACTTACTTCCAGCAGGTCGGCGGTCTGGAATGTAAGCCGGTTACCGGTGAGATTACGTACGGCTTAGAACGTCTGGCGATGTACATTCAGGGCGTGGACAGTGTTTACGACCTGGTCTGGAGCGATGGCCCGCTGGGTAAAACCACCTACGGCGACGTGTTCCATCAGAACGAAGTGGAACAGTCCACCTACAACTTCGAATACGCCGACGTCGACTTCCTGTTCTCCTGCTTCGAGCAGTACGAGAAAGAAGCCCAACAGCTTCTGGCGCTGGAAAATCCGCTGCCGCTGCCCGCGTACGAACGTATTCTGAAAGCCGCTCACAGCTTCAACCTGCTGGATGCGCGTAAAGCCATCTCCGTCACCGAGCGTCAGCGCTACATTCTGCGCATTCGCACGCTGACCAAAGCGGTAGCAGAAGCCTATTACGCTTCCCGTGAAGCCCTTGGCTTCCCGATGTGCAACAAGAATAAATAAGAGGCGGCCATGTCTGAGAAAACTTTCCTGGTGGAAATTGGCACCGAAGAGCTGCCACCAAAAGCCCTGCGCAGCCTGGCTGAATCTTTTGCTGCGAACGTGACCGCTGAGCTGGATAACGCTGGCCTGGCGCACGGTAAAATCGAATGGTTTGCCGCACCGCGCCGTCTGGCGCTGAAAGTGGCGAATCTGGCGGCTTCTCAGCCTGACCGTGAAGTTGAGAAACGCGGCCCGGCGATTGCTCAGGCGTTTGACGCCAGCGGCAATCCGAGCAAAGCGGCTGAAGGCTGGGCGCGTGGCTGCGGTATCACCGTTGACCAGGCCGAACGTCTGACCACCGACAAAGGTGAATGGCTGCTGTATCGTGCTCATGTGAAAGGCGAGAGCACCGAAGCGCTGCTGCCGAATATGATCGCCACCTCGCTGGCGAAGCTGCCAATTCCGAAACTGATGCGTTGGGGCGCGTCTGACGTCCACTTCGTGCGTCCGGTTCATACCGTGACCCTGCTGCTGGGCGACGACGTCATCCCGGCAACTATTCTGGGCGTCCAGTCCGATCGCGTGATTCGCGGTCACCGCTTTATGGGCGAGCCGGAGTTCACCATTGACAATGCCGACCAGTATCCTGAAATCCTGCTGGAGCGTGGCAAAGTTGTGGCTGATTACGAAGCGCGTAAAGCCAAAATTAAAGCAGACGCAGAGGAAGCGGCGCGTAAGATTGGCGGCAACGCTGACCTGAGCGACAGCCTGCTCGAAGAAGTGACCTCGCTGGTGGAATGGCCGGTGGTGCTGACGGCGAAATTCGAAGAGAAATTCCTCGCGGTGCCTGCCGAAGCGCTGGTGTACACCATGAAGGGTGACCAGAAGTACTTCCCGGTTTATGACAATGCAGGCAAGCTGCTGCCGAACTTTATCTTTGTGGCCAACATTGAGTCCAAAGATCCGGTACAAATCATCTCCGGTAACGAGAAGGTGGTTCGTCCGCGTCTGGCGGATGCCGAGTTCTTCTTCAATACCGACCGTAAAAAACGTCTGGAAGACCATCTGCCGCGCCTGCAAACCGTGCTGTTCCAGCAACAACTGGGTACGCTGCGCGATAAGACCGATCGTATTCAGGCGCTGGCGGGCTGGATTGCCGGGCAGATTGGCGCTGATGTGAATCACGCGACCCGCGCGGGCCTGCTGTCTAAGTGCGACCTGATGACCAATATGGTCTTTGAGTTCACCGACACCCAGGGCGTGATGGGTATGCACTACGCGCGCCATGACGGCGAAGCGGAAGATGTTGCGGTTGCGCTGAATGAGCAGTATCAGCCGCGCTTTGCGGGCGATGACCTGCCGTCTAACCCGATTGCCTGTGCGCTGGCGATTGCCGATAAGATGGACACCCTGGCGGGTATCTTTGGTATCGGTCAGCACCCGAAAGGGGACAAAGACCCGTTTGCGCTGCGCCGTGCCGCGCTGGGCGTGCTGCGTATCATCGTTGAGAAGAACCTCAACCTGGATCTGCAAACGCTGACCGAAGAAGCGGTGCGTCTGTATGGCGACAAGCTGACGAATGCCAAAGTGGTCGACGACGTTATCGACTTTATGCTGGGCCGTTTCCGCGCCTGGTATCAGGACGAAGGCTATACCGTCGACACCATCCAGGCGGTACTGGCGCGTCGTCCGACCCGTCCGGCGGATTTCGATGCGCGCATGAAAGCGGTATCTCACTTCCGCACGCTGGAAGAGGCCTCTGCGCTGGCTGCGGCCAACAAGCGTGTCTCTAATATTCTGGCGAAATCAGACGAGACGCTGAACGACATCGTGCATGCTTCCGTACTGAAAGAAGCGGCAGAGATCAAACTGGCGGGCAATCTGGTCGTTCTGCGCGACAAGCTGCAGCCGTACTTTGCCGCAGGCCGTTACCAGGAAGCGCTGGTCGAACTGGCATCCCTGCGTGAGCCGGTTGATGAGTTCTTCGAAAACGTGATGGTGAATGCGGAAGATAAAGACGTTCGTCTGAACCGTCTGACGCTGCTGTCCAAACTGCGCGAGTTGTTCCTGCAAGTTGCGGATATTTCCCTGCTGCAGTAATTGCGTGGTCGATAAATAAAAACCTGCCTGCGGGCGGGTTTTTTTACGCCTGAGTAAATAAAAAGGGAGCAGGGAAGAATATTCAGACGAATAAGATTTCTATTTCATTTGTTTTATGAGAAGACCATAACGGTTATATCTGCACTCATCAAACAAGTCAGTGAATTACCCGTTGAGCTTTATAAAACTCTACTATGGGACCGGGGCGCTGAAATGACCAACAACACCCGCTCTAATGTAGCCACAGATATTCAGGTTTACGTCTGCGACCCTCAACCCCTCCGGCAACCTGGCTCAAATGAAAATACGAACAGATTGCTCAGGCCGCATTTGCCAAAAGGAACTGACTTATCGATTCACAGCCAGCAGAGCGTTTTAACCAATCTGTTGCATCCATCGGTTGAACTCACAGCACAAAGTGGACATCAAAATTATTTATATCAGAGAGGAAATGTTTATGTATAGCGTTTGCTATACATAAACATTGTGTTATGCTTGTAAAGCAAATGCTATACAAGGGGATCTCATGAAATCAGATGTTCAACTTAACCTTAGAGCCAAGGAATCACAGCGAGCACTCATTGATGCCGCCGCTGAGATCCTGCACAAATCACGTACAGATTTCATTCTGGAAATGGCCTGTCAGGCTGCTGAAAATGTGATTCTTGAGCGACGTGCCTTTAATTTTAACGATGAGCAATATGCAGAGTTCATCGATATGCTCGATGCACCGGTTGCGGATGATCCCGTTATCGACAAACTGCTGGCAAGGAAACCTCAGTGGGACGTGTAACAGCGCCAGAGCCTTTATCCAATTTCCATCAGGTGGCGGCGTTTGTTAGCGGTGAAGCTGTGCTCGATGATTGGCTAAAGCAGAGAGGCCTCAAAAATCAGGCTCTCGGAGCTGCCCGAACTTTTGTTGTATGTAAGAAAGACACGAAACAAATAGTCGGTTTTTACTCTTTGGCCACCGGTAGCGTCAACCATACAGAAACTACAGGCAACCTTCGGCGTAACATGCCAGACCCTATTCCTGTGATTATACTCGCCCGGCTTGCTGTCGACGTCTCCTTTCGTGGAAAAGGGCTTGGCGCTGATTTACTCCACGATGCGGTGCTTCGTTGTTATCGAGTTGCTGAAAATATTGGTGTGCGTGCAATCATGGTTCACGCGCTGACGGAAGAAGCCAAAAATTTCTATATTCACCATGGTTTCAAGCCATCACAAACTCAGCAGCGGACGTTATTCCTTAAACTTCCTCAATAGAATGCGAAGACCGTTACGCCCAAATCGCTATAAGCGATAATGGGATGATATATCCATGGCTGATTCAGTAGAACATTTTTACGAAACAGATTGTAAATGCATTATAGATGAAAGGGGAAAGCGCGCGCTGTCCGAAAGTAGTGGAATGAATAATTCGGTTGCGGACAATTTTATTTATCTTTAACAGGAAAAAAGAGTCTATGTATTCCATAAACTCTTTATCAGGTGCTTCGGTTAATCTCTCCAACGTTTGGCGGCAGCAAAAAGTGAGGCCCGCTTGCCGCGCTCCTGTAATTGGAGCTATTTAAAGTATTGGGTGTAATTTATATAAAAAATTTGTTGCACAATTTCAGGGTCTTTTATTCTGAATCAGATAATAACTATTGATGCGAATTAAAAACGGGCTAATTAAAAAGATGAAATTTAACCTTGAAATCCTGTCCGGTCTGCGGCTATCCTTTGCCCCGACGAATCCCTCGTCTCACTGAGGCCCACTGAAAATGGATAAACACACCTGCTGACTTCGAATCCTTGCTTCGCGCTTATGGCGAGCAGGGGATGTATTGATTTCACTCAGGAGTGCTTATGGCTCAGTGCGCCCAATCCCCCTTATTTATTTTGCATCAGGTCACCTGTCAGTTTGCGACAGGCGTGACACTTTTTAGCCCAATTTCTCTTTCGCTCGAACCCGCGTTGTGTGGCCTGGTCGGGCGCAATGGTTGTGGTAAAACCCGCTTATTGCGCCTGCTGGCGGGGCTTGACCTCCCCGCATCCGGACATATCGAACGTTTTGGTACTGTGGCTTACGTCGCTCAACAACACGCGGTTTCCCCGTCGACTACGCTTGCCGAATTGCTGGGTTATGACGCGGTGTTTGCTACACGTCGGCGTATCGAATCGGGTGATTACCTGCCAGAAGATCTCGAACGTATGGAAGGCTTTTGGGATCTTGAAGAGCGCCTGACTGCGGCCTTTATGGATGCCAGTCTGCCTCCGTTCACCCCCGATCGACCTGCCGCAGCGCTGAGCGGCGGCGAACGGGTTCGTGCCCTGCTGTGCGCGGCATTGATGGCAGACGCCGATTATCTGCTGCTTGATGAACCGACCAACCATCTCGACAGACAAGGACGAGAATGGCTTTATACGCGGCTTGCCCGTCGGCAGGGCGGAACGCTGGTGGCGAGCCACGATCGTGAACTGCTGGCCTTGATGCCGCGCATCCTTGAATTATCTCCCGCCGGATTACGCAGCTATGGCGGCCATTATGGTGATTATCAGCGTCAACGCGAAGCCGAGCAGCAGGCAGCCCACGCGGCGCTTGAGCATGCGGCTACCGAGCGTCGTCGGGTACGTAACCGCCAGCAAAAGGAGCATGATGCCAGCCAGCGGCGTTCAGCCCAGACTCTGCGAACTGTCGATACACTCAACATTGCCTCGTTCGAGCGGGTGAAATACAAAGGAGCCGCAAAGGAGCGGACAGGCACGTTGCGTCGGCAGCACCGTGAGCAGAACGAGGCGCTGAATGCCGCAGTTGCACAGGCCCGCGAGCGAGTTGAAGACGATGCGCCAGTCTTGTTTACCCTGCCGGGCAGCCAGGTGGCTGAGGGTAAACAGGTGCTGGTGATGGACAACCTCATCTTGCCTTATGGCAATTCATCTCCCCTGAGCTGGCGAATGGACGGGCCGATGCGTGTAGCGCTTCGCGGGCCAAACGGTTGTGGAAAATCGACCCTGTTGCGCGTCATGCTCGGAGAAGAAAAGCCGCTATCAGGCACGTGTCAGGTATCGGTCGCGACGGCGTACCTCGACCAGCATCTGTCGCAACTGGATCTTTCCCTCCCGGTGCTGGCACACCTTCACGCCAGTGAGACGCCACTCGACGAAGGCATACTGCGAACCCGACTGGCGCAACTGCAACTGGGGGCAGAGAAAGTGACGCTTCCGCTGGCGGCTTTAAGCGGTGGAGAACGCCTGAAAGCGGCGCTGGCCTGTGTACTCTGGCGTCGTGAGGCGACACAACTGCTTTTGCTTGATGAACCCACGAACCACCTGGATTTGGCTTCGACGCAGGCGATTGAGTTGGCATTGTCGGCATTTCCGGGCGCAATAGTGGTGGTTTCACATGATGAGGCATTTCTGCAGGCGCTAAACTTAACGCACCAGATTGAGTGGCGAGAAGAAAGATGGCATTGTGAAAGGAAGTAAGAGGGTATTGACCCCCGTCATGGCGGGGGTTTTACAGCCAGATTTATTCCATTAACTGTTTACTGAGCATCGGATTTGAATGGATCAGGCGCATCAGTTTCATTTCGGTCGCGGAAGGACGAACTCGTTTTGATTCCCATTCCTGAACCATTGCTACGCTAACACCCATTGCGCGTGCAAAATCATCAATCTTTAACCCAGTGCCACGTCGTAATTGTTCAAACTCATTAAAAGAATTAGGCTTTTGGGTCAGGGTAACCGCTTGCGCTACATCTTTTTTAAAGACAATCTGTTCCAGACTGCTCAGCAGCTCAAACATCGGATCTTTATATTCCATTGAGAACTCCTCTAAAAACACACAGCGGATAGTGATACAGCACTAATAAGAATAGTCGTTAAAAACGCGGGCGGGAGGGCGTGACCAGGATATATCGTGGATAAAAGGGCTTTTCATGCTTTTGAAATGCATATTCAAACGTTTCGCTAAACGTTAATTGCTTGATTACGCAAGCCCAGGAATAAATACGTATTTTTTTGTAAATCGTTAGCAAAAAATCGCATGACGAAACGGCGCGAGGTCTGACCTGAGCGTGTCCCGACGTGCATAAGAAAGCATGGAAAAGGGTATCCTGAGACGCCGACCTGGACTATCCTTGTAAGCCGTCAGGCACGCGTGTTTCGTTGTGCGCATTTTTGGGTGAAAGGAGTATTAAAATGGCGACAGGTAAGTCCTGCTCTCGCTGGTTTGCGCCTCTTGCGGCGTTGTTAATGGTAGTTGGCCTGAGTGGGTGTTTTGATAAAGAAGGCGATCAGCGCAAGGCTTTTATCGATTTCCTGCAAAATACGGCGATGCGTAGCAGTGAACGTCTTCCCGCGCTGACGGCCGACCAGAAAAAACAGTTTGGACCGTTCGTCTCTGATTACGCCATTCTGTATGGTTATTCTCAGCAGGTGAACCAGGCGATGGATTCCGGTCTGCGTCCGGTGGTGGATAGCGTGAACGCGATTCGCGTACCGCAGGATTATATGACTCAGCGTGAACCGCTGCGTCAGGCCAATGGTTCTCTCGGCGTGCTGAGTCAACAATTGCAGAATGCGAAAGTGCAGGCTGATACAGCTCACGCGGGACTGAAACAGGCGGATGACCTGAAACCGGTCTTCGAGCAGGTGTATTCGAAAGTGGTCACTGCTCCGGCTAACGCGCTGCAACCGCTGATCCCGGCGGCACAGACTTTCACGCAGCAACTGGTGCAGGTGGGTGATTTTATTGCTCAGCAGGGTACGCAGGTGAGCTTTGTTGCCAATGGCATCCAGTTCCCGACCTCACAGCAGGCCAGCCAGTATAATTCACTGATTGGGCCGCTGGCGGCTCAGCATCAGGCGTTTATGCAAGCCTGGACTGCCACGGTGAATGCGACGCAGTAAGCGTGGAACCCATAATAAAAAAGAGGCGAGATAATCGCCTCTTTTTTGTTTCTGCCGGAGAAAGCTTATTTTAAAACCTGCGGGTTAACGCAATTTTTCTCGACGTTGCCATTCAGCGCATCAATGAGGTTATCCACCGCGCAGGCGGCCATACCGTAGCGTGTTTCGTGAGTGGCAGAACCAATATGCGGCAGTGCCACTACGTTGGGTAACGTCAGCAGAGGGGAGTCCACCGGTAAAGGTTCCTTCTCAAACACATCCAGACCGGCTGCATGAATCTCGCCTTTTTTCAGCGCCTCAATGAGGGCTTTCTCATCGACAACCGAACCGCGACCCGCGTTGACGAAAATCGCCGATGATTTCATGATGGCGAATTTCTCTGCGTTGATCAGATGATGTGTTTCCTGGGTGTACGGCAGGACGAGAACCACATAGTCAGACTCTTTAAGCAGCGTATCCAGATCGCAGTAGCGGGCCTGGAAACGGCTTTCCGCTTCCTGATGCTGGCGGCGTGCGTTATAGAGAATCGGCATACCGAAACCAAAGTGCGCACGTTGCGCCAGCGCCAGGCCAATGCGCCCCATCCCCACGATGCCAAGCGTTTTGTGGTGGACATCAACGCCAAACCAGTCCGGACCAATGCCCCTGGTCCATTCGCCTTTCTTCACTCGCTCCGCCACTTCCACCACCCGACGTGCGGAACTCAGCACCAGCGCCATGATGGTATCGGCCACAGTTTCGGTCAGCACGGTCGGGGTGTGCATCAGCAGAATATTTTTTGCATTCAGCGCGTCCACATCAAAGGTGTCGTAACCCACTGAAATGGTCGATGCGGCGCGCAGTTTCGGCATCTTTGCCAGCAATGCGGCGTCCACCTTTTCACTGGAACCCAGCAGGCCTTCGGCACTGGCGAACGCGTCGGCATGTTGCTCCACCGTTTCCGGGCGCAGGTTAGCCACCTGCGTGACGGTGAAATGTTCTTCCAGACGGCGTTTCAGGTCATCAGGCAATGCTTTATACAGGATGATGGACGGCTTCATGGCTTCTCCCTCGTTAAGATTCAGGCGTGACGAGCGCCCGCTGGAATTGTTTTATCGTTAGCAGGCTTCACAATTAAAGTAAGCCATACAGATGCAAAAAGTGCCACCCCCATAAAAATGTACGAGGCTGCCGGGCTGCCCGTTGCGCCATTGAGGTAGCCAACGAACCAGGAACCGAAGAAGGAGCCGAGCGCGCCCATGCTGTTGATAAGCGCCATGGCACCGCCCGCAACGTTACGCGGCAGCATTTCGGGAATGATCGCAAAGAACGGGCCGTAGGGGGCGTACATGGCAGCACCGGCGATCACCAGTAGGGTGTAAGAGGCCCAGAAATGGTTTGCCCCAACTGCCCAGGAGCCAATAAACGCGAAGCCGCCAATCAGCAACAGTGGCCAGACGAACAGCTTACGGTTTTGCAGCTTATCCGATGCCCACGAGGCCAGAATCATCGCTATGGTCGCAGCCAGGTACGGAACGGAGGAGAGCCAGCCCACTTCGACCATACCGAGATTGGCCCCGCCGTTACGGATGATGGACGGCAGCCACAGTACGAAACCGTAAACACCAATACTCCAGGCAAAATATTGCATACACAGCAGGATAACGTTACGGGAGCGGAAAGCTTCGCCGTAATTACGCACAGCTTTGATGCCTTGCTGTTCCTGATCCAACTGTGTTTGCAGGGCAGATTTTTCGTCCTCTGACAGCCAGCCAACCTGAGCGGGTTTGTCGCGGACCAGCATCCACCAGGCAAAAGCCCAGATGATGGCAGGAACCCCTTCAATGATGAACATTTCGCGCCAGCCGAGCGCCTGAATCAAGTAACCAGAGACCACAGACATCCACAACACGGTGACCGGGTTACCGAGAATAAGGAAGGTGTTGGCACGTGAACGTTCCGATTTGGTAAACCAACTGCTGATATAAATCAGCATGGCGGGCATGACTGCGGCTTCTACTACGCCGAGAATAAAACGAATGGCGGCGAGCATCGGGATATTGGTGACCATCCCGGTCAGTGACGCGCAGCCGCCCCACAGAATCAGGCAGACAAAAATCAGTTTGCGAACACTGCGGCGTTCCGCATAAATCGCACCGGGGATCTGGAAGAAGAAATAGCCCAGAAAGAATAGCGCGCCAAGCAGGGAAGAGACCCCTTTGGTAATACCTAAGTCGTCGTTGATCCCGGCGGCGGAGGCGAAGCTAAAGTTCGCCCGGTCGAGGTAGGCCAGACTGTAAGTGATGAAAACAATCGGCATGATGTAAAGCCAGCGTTTTGCTGCATTTGTCGAGCTTTTCATAATGTTGCCTCTATGGTTGAGGTTTGCGCCGCCTGTTTGTAGGGTCCAGGGTGGCTTTGTTACTTTTAGTGATGGGTTTACCCCCTCACCCTAACCCTCTCCCTCAAGGGGGAGGGGATAAGTCCGCTGCGATGTTCTTCTCCCGTCCCTCAAGGGAGAGGGGATAAGTCCGCTGCGATGTTCTTCTCCCCATCCCTCAAGGGAGAGGGGATAAGCCCGCTTCGATGTTCTTCTCCCCATCCCTCAAGGGAGAGGGGATAAGTCCGCTGCGATGTTCTTCTCCCGTCCCTCAAGGGAGAGGGGATAAGTCCGCTGCGATGTTTTTCTCCCTCTCCCTGTGGGAGAGGGCAGGGGTGAGGGGAATCATTCACCCAGCCCTTCACGTGTGGGCAGCCCCTCGCTATCCCCAAGCACCTGGATGGCAAGCGAGCCAATCTTGTTGCCGCGCTGAACGGCCTGTTGCAGCGTCTTGCCTTCCAGCAGGGCGCTAATCACACCGACGGCGAAACCATCCCCGGCGCCGACGGTATCGACCACGTTATCCACTTTCACGGGAGCGACCGCGCCTTGCTCGCCGCTGGCTGTTTTATACCAGGCGCCATCCGGGCCGGTTTTAATCACCACGGCTTTAACGCCGCGTTGCAGGTAAAAATCAGCGATGCCTTCTGGCGATTGCTGTCCGGTCAGGATCACGCCCTCTTTCAGCCCCGGTAACACCCAGTCGGCCTGGAAAGCGAGGCGGTTCAGTTTCTCTACCATCTCTGCTTCGCTTTTCCACAGCACCGGGCGCAGATTCGGGTCGAAAGAGATGGTCTTGCCCTGAGCTTTCATGGCCGCTGCCGCATGTTCCAGCAGTTCATAGGATGTCGAAGAGAGCGCTGCCGCCACGCCACTCAAATGCAGGTGGCGCGCTTCGTTGAAGGCTGCGGCGTGAAAATCATCCGTTGAAAGATGGCTTGCCGCCGATCCTTTACGGAAATACTCTACAATGGGATCGGTTCCATTTTCGGCTTTCGATTTTAGCTGATAGCCCGTTGCGAAGCGTCCATCAACGGTGACGCCGCGGGTGTCAATATTCTCTTTTTTCAGCGAGTTAAAAACAAAACGTCCAAAACTGTCATCGCCTACGCGGCTGATCCAGCAGACATTCATTCCCAGCCGCGCTAGGCCCGTCGCCACGTTCAGCTCCGCGCCCGCAACGCGCTTCACAAAATGTTCTGCATCGGCAAGATCGCCGGTTTCGGTGGCGACAAACATGGCCATGGCTTCGCCAATCGTGATGACATCAAGCGAGTTATGCATGGCGTTACTCCTCACGTAACAATTCGACGTAGTGACGGGTGACGGCGGTCAGGTCGTCGCCTTCAAGTGGAAATTCAATCCCACGCGGGGCATCAGGCGGTAGCTGGTTTAACAGGGCAAGCCAGCGTTCATCGGCTTTATCGGGTGCGACGGCGCGATAATTCTCATGGTGTGGAATGGCAGCCTTCACATGAATATAGCTCACTGCGGGGGCCAGAAGATGCGCTGCCGCTTCCGGCGACTCGCCGACCCATACCCAGTTGCCGGTATCGAAGGTGAGCGTCACCGGCAGCGCCAGTACATTGCAGGCAGCTTTAAAGCGCTGCATCGGCGCCAGTTGTCCGCATTCGGTCTGATCGTTTTCTACCACCAGCGCCATGCCACTCTCTGCAAGCCAGCCGCGTAGGGTTTCCAGCACGTCTTTACGCTGATAATGGCCGAGAGAGACCTTGAGCCACAGTGCCTTGAGCGTGCGCGCTTCTTCAAGCAGGGCAGGCAAGTGCGGGTTCAGAGAACCATCTTGCAGGCACAGCGCGTATGGCGCGGAGTAACAGGCCAGTAAACGGTGGTCTTCAATGGTGGCGGCCAGGGTAGAGAGGCTGTTCAATTCCTGATCGCTTAACAGTTCGCGGCGTATTTCCACGCCGTCTGCGCCTGCGTTGGCAATCAGCGGCAGGACGGCCTGCTGGCCGCCCATCGCCTTAATTTGTTCGCTGCCATAGGCGGCGGTGACAACGATGATTTTTCTTTTCATCTTCCGGCTTCCCAGGAGTTAAAGACAATTTGCTTGTCTGTAACGCTAGATGGAACCGGTTCCAAAGAAAAGCACAGTGCATCGAATTTATGATCGTCATCACGAAGGTTAATTATCGTGCAGTTGAACCGCGCACGATGAGCTCCCCGGAAAAGACCCGCTCGCGGACGGTATCACTGTTGCCTTCGATACGCTCAACCACTTGTTCTACCGCGGCATAACCAATTTGCCAGGTCGGTTGTTTGAGGGTAGTGATACCGACCCCTGCCAGCTCAGCCCATTCCAGCTCATCAAAGCCGAGCAGGCCGATATCGCTGCCCCAGTGCAGACCAATGCGTTTCAGCGAGCGGGCAACTTGCAGCGTCAATGCGCCATTGGCAGAGATCACCGCTTTGCGCATCCCACGGTGGCGAGAGTGGAACTGGCGCAGGGCGTTATCGATCTGGCTGGCTTCGTGTAACGGCGTTTCGGCGTTTTCTGCCACCACGCCGGGGTAGCGGGCGAGCGTGGTTCGAAAGGCATCCAGGCGTTCCCGCCGCGTATTCACCGTGCCCAACGGTTCGCTGAGGAACAGCAAGGCTTCAAAGCCTTGTTCAATCAGGTGTTCCGTGGCGGTGGTGGCAGCCTGGGTGTTATCTAACCCCACGACGTCACAGGCGAAATCGGGGATCTTACGGTCAATCAACACCATGGGCAGGGAGGATTGCTGCAGGCGGTTTAGCCCCTCTTCGCGCATTCCCACCGCGTTCACCACAATGCCTTCCACCTGATAGCTACGCAGCAGGTCCAGGTAGTGCAGCTCCTGATCGACTTCGTTGTTGGTATTACAGACCAGCGGGGTGAAGCCCTTTTCCCGGCAGGCCGCTTCGATCCCGCTCAGCACATGTACGGAATAGGGGTTCGTGATATCGGCAATAATGAGACCAATCAGGCGAGTGCGCCCGTGCTTGAGGTTGCGCGCCATCAGGCTGGGGCGATAATCGAGTTCGGCAATGGCATGTTCAATTCGCGCCAGCAAGGCATCCGACAGGAGATGTTTTTCACCATTCAGATAGCGTGAAATGCTGGTTTTGCCCGTTTTTGCCGCTTTCGCGACATCGCTGATGGTCGGGCGCGTCGTTTTCGCCATAAATGCTTCCCTCGCGGTAGTTGTGAGACCACACGATAGCGCGAAAATCCGCACTGGCAAGGGGGAACATCCCGCTTATCGCCTTCTGCGTGGCCATCATGCCGTTTAATTCTTTGCCAATTTGCCGCGCGTGTGGATGATAGAGCGCGACATCCATTATTTCATAAGACAGCGAAACGACGCTGTCGCCACCTGCATGCATCAGGAGCGCGCTTTGGCAAACTCTGCAGTTAAAACAGTTCTTACGGCAGCCCACTGGGGGCCGATGTTGGTCGAAACCGACGGCGAAACGGTGCTGTCATCACGCGGGGCGCTTCCCACGAACCACCCCAACTCGCTGCAAACGGTGGTGCGCGACCAGGTCCACAGTAAAACTCGTGTCCGCTTTCCTATGGTCCGTAAAGGCTTTCTGGCATCTCCGGACAGCCCGCAGGGCGTTCGCGGCGAGGATGAATTCGTCCGTGTCTCCTGGGCTGATGCGCTTGCCCTCATCCATCAGCAGCACAAACGCATTCGCGACGAACATGGCCCGGCATCCATTTTCGCCGGATCGTATGGCTGGCGCTCGAACGGTGTATTGCACAAAGCGGCGACCCTGTTGCAGCGTTATATGAGCCTTGCTGGTGGCTATACCGGCCATCTGGGGGACTACTCCACCGGTGCTGCGCAGGCGATCATGCCGTACGTGGTCGGCGGCAACGAGGTGTATCAGCAGCAAACTAGCTGGCCGCTGGTGCTGGAGCATAGCGATGTGGTGGTGCTGTGGAGCGCCAACCCGCTGAATACGCTGAAAATTGCCTGGAATGCCTCGGATGAGCAGGGTATCGGCTATTTCGATGCCTTACGCAAAAGCGGCAAACGGCTGATCTGCATCGATCCGATGCGATCGGAGACCGTCGATTTCTTTGGCGACAGCATGGAGTGGTTAGCGCCGCACATGGGGACCGATGTGGCGATGATGCTCGGTATCGCCCATACGCTGGTAGAAAACGGCTGGCAGGATGAGGCATTCCTGGCGCGTTGTACGCAAGGCTATAGCGTCTTTGCAGATTACCTGACCGGGAAAAGCGACGGCGTGGCGAAAACGGCAGAGTGGGCGGCGGATATTTGCGGTATTCCTGCGGCGAAAATTCGTGAACTGGCAAAACTTTTCCACGAAAACACCACAATGTTGATGTCCGGCTGGGGAATGCAGCGCCAGCAGTTTGGCGAGCAGAAACACTGGATGCTGGTGACCCTGGCGGCGATGCTGGGCCAGATTGGGATCCCCGGCGGCGGCTTTGGCCTGTCGTATCATTTTGCCAACGGCGGTAACCCTACGCGCCGGGCGGCAGTACTGGCCTCCATGCAGGGGTGCGTTAAAGGCGGCATTGAGGCGGTTGAAAAAATCCCCGTGGCGCGCATTATTGAAGCGCTGGAAAAACCGGGAGCCTTCTACCAGCACAATGGTATGGACCGACACTTCCCGGATATTAAATTTATCTGGTGGGCGGGTGGCGCCAACTTTACCCACCATCAGGACACGAACCGGCTGATTCGCGCCTGGCAGAAGCCGGAACTGGTCGTCATTTCCGAGTGTTTCTGGACGGCGGCGGCAAAACACGCGGATATTGTCCTGCCTGCCACCACATCGTTTGAACGTAACGATATGACCATGACGGGCGACTACAGCAACCAGCATCTGGTGCCGATGAAGCGCGTGGTGCCCCCGCGCGATGAAGCGCGTGACGATTTCGAGGTGTTCGCTGAACTCAGCGAGCGTTGGGAAGCGGGCGGACGTGAGCGCTTTACCGAAGGTAAAAGCGACCTCGAATGGCTGGAAACCTTCTACAACATCGCGGCGCAGCGTGGTGCCCCGCAGGGCGTTACCCTGCCGCCGTTTGCCGAGTTCTGGGAAGCGAATGCCCTGATTGAAATGCCAGAAAGCGAAGAGAATGCCCGCTTTGTACGCTTCGCTGATTTCCGGCGTGACCCGCAGGCGCATCCGCTTAAAACCGATAGTGGTAAAATCGAAATTTACTCGGCGCGCATTGCCGGTTTTGGTTATGCCGACTGCCCGCCGCATCCGATGTGGCTTGAGCCGGATGAATGGCACGGTAATGCCCGACCAGAGCAGTTGCAGCTTCTTTCTGCTCACCCGGCGCATCGTCTGCACAGCCAGCTTAACTATTCATCACTTCGCGAGCAGTATGCGGTGGCGGGGCGCGAACCGGTGACGTTGCATCCGAGCGACGCGAAAGCGCGCGGCATCGCTGATGGCGATCTGGTGCGTGTCTGGAACCAACGCGGACAGGTGCTGGCAGGCGCCGTGGTCAGCGAAGGGATCAAGCCCGGAGTGATCTGTATTCATCAGGGCGCCTGGCCGGACCTTGAGCGTGCCGAAGGGGGGATCTGTAAAAACGGCGCGGTTAATGTGCTAACAAAAGATCTCCCCAGCTCAAAGCTGGGGAATGGCTGTGCGGGGAATACCGCACTGGTATGGATCGAAAAATACAGCGGTCCGGCGCTTACGCTGACGGCGTTTGATCCGCCTGCCAGTTCATAATCCAGGTCGGGTGCTGCGTCTCTTCCTGCCAGGCGCTGTCCTCTATGCGAAAGCCCTGCGCGTGATAGAAGTTCACCGCCCGCTCGTTTTTCTGGTACACCTCCAGGCTTAAGGCATTAAAGCGCTGCTTGACGTGATCAAGCAGTGCGGTGCCGATCCCTTTGCGCAGCGCCTTCGGGCAGACGAACAACGCCCCGATATACTGCGAGTCCATTACGCTTATAAAGCCGTACAGCTTGCCTTCTTCCTCCCAGACCCAGGTGCGGGCCGACGGGAGATACACTTCCCGCACCAGCATCTCGCTGTCTTGCCAGTAGGTTGCCGCAATAAACGGGTGCGCATAGGTGGTGCTTTCAAGCCACAGGCTCAACAGAGGAGACAAATCTTTACTGTGCCACTCTCGGATCATGCCGACCTCCGGGATGACAGAAACAGTCCGTAATATGGTCATTAACCAGACCGCAAGCTTGCATAAAGGAGTAGCAGATGGTGGTGCCGACAAATTTGAAGCCGCGTTTTTTTAGCGCCTTTGACAGGGCGTCGGACGCGGGCGTTGAGGTGGGAATGTCGCCGAGTGTGGCGGCCTGGGTAACCTGCGGCTCGTTTTCAACAAACGACCAGACAAACGGGGCGAAAGGCTCGCCATTTTGTTCCATGGCAAGCAAGGCGCGGGCATTACCGATAATCGCCTCAATTTTGCCGCGATGGCGAATAATTCCGGCATCCAGCATCAGGCGTTCGACATCCTCTGGCCCCATCGCAGCCACTTTTTCAGGATCGAACTGATGAAAGGCATTACGGTAATTTTCGCGTTTTTTGAGTACCGTAATCCATGATAAACCTGCCTGTTGTCCTTCAAGGCAAATCATCTCAAACAATTTTTTACCGTCTGTTTGCGGTACGCCCCATTCTTTATCGTGATAAGCAAGATAAAGGGGGTCTTGAGTCACCCAACCACAACGCTGCATATCCTTCTCCGTTGCTGATGTTGATCAAAATTATGTAAGTTGCAGACTTGACGCGACTGCTAAAAAGACAATAGTTAGGTAAGGGATATCTACCCTCGCCTTTTGCCCAACAAAAACGATAACAAATACGCCGTTTTGGCTCTTTTGTGGAGTCGCATTGATGAAAATTAAAAACAGTGGCCGTTTGATAGCGGTAGTGCCTGCTTGTCTGCTTTTTAGCCATGCTGCATATGCCTGGCAACAAGAATATATCGCGATCGATTCGCAAAATAATATGCCGCAACGCTATACATGGGATAGCGATCACCAGCCACGTTATAACGATATCCTGGAAGAACGCATTCGCTCGGCGCAGAGTGGGCCTGGCGTTGCCTTTAATCTGCCAGATAAAACGCCGATGGATGCCGTCAGCACCATGAGTATTGGCCTGAATATTCCTCTCACAGGCAATGTGATGACCGGGCCGGTGGCCGTCTGGCATTACGATGGCTCTACGACGTCAATGTACAATGAATATGGCGACAGCGCGACCACGTCGCAATACAGCGATCCGCTCTGGCACGCGACCGTCAGTTCCCTGGGATGGCGCGTGGATAGCCATATTGGTGACTTTCGTCCATGGGCGCAAATTAGTTACAACCAACAGTTCGGGGAAAACGTCTGGAAATCACAATCCGGGCTGAGTCGCCTGACCGCGGCGAACCAGTACGGCAACTGGCTGGATGTGTCTGTCGGTGCCGATATGCTGCTTAATCAACATTTCGCCGCTTATGCCTCAATGTCACAGTCGGAAAACTCGCTCACCGGGCCGAATTATCTCTACAGCATGGGCGTCAGCGCCCGTTTTTAAAGATCATTTAATACAAAGTGATCACAATTAAGAAACAATAAACACGCGCTCTGTATCGATAGTATGTACTAACTCACCTGAGAAAATGAGGTGAGTCTGTTTTTCGAAATGTCATTCATTCCTGCATATATGCATTTCATTCCCCGCTTACTGCATTTCATGCCTTTTTAGCCCTGGCATGAAATGCGCTTCGTTATTGTTGTCCGCAGTGAATTCCCTTAATTTTCTCTGCAGGACAACTGCCATGAATACATCATCCTTGAATCGCACACGCTGGCTGACGCTGGCTGGTACCATCATCACACAATTTGCGTTGGGATCTGTTTATACCTGGAGCCTGTTTAATAGCGCGTTGGCAGACAAGCTGGGCGAGCCGGTAAGCCAGGTTGCGTTTTCATTTGGTTTGTTAAGCCTGGGGCTGGCGTTATCCTCCTCCATCGCCGGGAAACTGCAGGAACGTTTTGGCGTAAAACGGGTGACCATAGCGTCTGGTGTGCTGTTGGGTATCGGCTTTTTCCTGACCGCCCACTCCAACAACCTGACGATGCTGTGGCTAAGTGCGGGTGTGCTTGTGGGGCTGGCGGATGGTGCCGGTTACCTGCTCACCCTGTCCAACTGCGTGAAATGGTTCCCGGAACGTAAAGGGCTGATTTCCGCCTTCGCCATCGGTGCGTATGGCCTGGGTAGCCTGGGTTTTAAATTCATCGACAGCCACCTGTTGGCCACCGTTGGCCTGGAACAGACCTTCATGATCTGGGGGGCGATGGTGCTGGTGATGATTGTTTGCGGCGCGATGCTGATGACTGACGCTCCGCAACAAAAAGTGGGTGCGGTCAATGGTGTGGTGGAAAATGACTTCACGCTGGCGCAGTCCATGCGTAAACCGCAATACTGGATGTTAGCCGTGATGTTCCTGACCGCCTGCATGAGTGGCCTGTATGTGATTGGCGTAGCGAAAGATATTGCGCAGGGCATGGTGCATCTTGATGTGGCAACCGCCGCCAATGCGGTCACCGTTATCTCTATTGCGAACCTCACCGGTCGCCTGGTGCTGGGCATTCTGTCCGATAAAATCGCCCGCATCCGCGTTATTACCATTGGCCAGGTGATTTCACTGGTTGGCATGGCAGCCCTGCTGTTTGCGCCACTGAATGCGGTTTCCTTTTTCGCGGCGATAGCCTGCGTAGCTTTCAATTTCGGCGGCACCATTACCGTGTTCCCGTCGCTGGTCAGCGAGTTCTTTGGTCTGAACAACCTCGCGAAAAACTACGGTGTGATTTACTTAGGTTTTGGTATTGGCAGTATTTGCGGCTCGATTATCGCTTCGCTGTTTGGCGGTTTCTATGTCACTTTCTGCGTCATCTTCGCGCTCCTGATTGTCTCCCTGGCACTTTCCACGACCATCCGTCAGCCGCAGCGCAGCGTGTATAAACCAGCACATGCCTGATTCTTCCTCTGCTTTACAAAAAACCGCCGCCATACACTGTCGGCGGTTTTTTATTACCCTTACGTGCGGGCTTTTCTGAGGCTCCCCTGACAACGACTATTCTTAATGGCAGGTCTTCCAACAGAAGGAGTTGCACATGTCGTTAGAAAAAGTGGTGTATCGGGCGAAGGCGAAAGCCACCGGAGGCCGTGACGGCAGAGCCATCTCTTCCGATGGCGTTCTGGATGTGAAACTGGGCGTGCCAAAAGAGATGGGGGGAGCCGGTGGGGAGGTGACGAACCCGGAACAACTTTTCGCCGCCGGGTATTCGGCCTGTTTTCTCGGAGCGTTAAAACATGTCGCGTCGGTAGAAAAACAGCGCCTACCGCAAGAGGCTTATATTGAAGGCACCGTGGGCATTGGCCCTTTGCCGACCGGGTTTGGTATTGAAGCGCAACTGGATATTCACCTGCCGGGAATGGATCATCAGGTAGCACAGGAATTGGTGAAAAAAGCCCATATAGTGTGCCCTTATTCCAATGCGACCCGCGGCAATATTGACGTTAAGCTGAACGTAATCACTGCCTGAATACTATTCAGGTGTCAGATAGTGTGTTTCCGGTTATATAATTTTGTAAATGTATGACCGGATCACACTCCGGACAGACACTTTTTCCTTTCCTTGTGGTCTACTTATCCGCGCTTAAGAAGTTCCTCAATTAACTTCCCTTGCGTTTAATGCCCGATCGGTGCTGCTACAAGCGCTGAGCGGCTTTGTTTTCCCTTTTTCCAGGGTTGCTTGCATGAGTTATTTAAAAGCAATGACTCAGCAGAAATTGAGTTTTCTGCTGGCGTTGTATATTGGCTTGTTTATGAATAGCGCAGTTTTCTACCGTCGGTTTGATGGTTATGCGCAAGCGTTCACCGTCTGGAAAGGACTCTCTGCGGTTGTTGAACTGGTTGCCACTGTCCTGGTGACTTTCTTTTTATTACGTGTGCTCTCATTGTTCGGGCGCCGGGCCTGGCGTGTACTGGCATCGCTGGTGGTGCTGTTTTCAGCAGCAGCCAGCTATTACATGACCTTCCTGAATGTGGTTATTGGCTATGGCATTATCGCTTCGGTGATGACCACAGACATCGATCTCTCCAAAGAGGTGGTGGGCTGGCAGCTCATTGCCTGGGTGGCGATTGTCAGTGTTATGCCGCTGTTGTCTATCTGGAATAACCGCTGTCGCTACACCCTGTTGCGCCAGTTGCGTACGCGCGGCCACCGTGTGCAGAGCGTGACCCTGGTAGTCCTGGCCGCGCTGCTGGTATGGGGCCCCATTCGCCTTCTGGATTTGCAGCAGAAGGAAGAAGAACGGACATCGGGCGTGGACATGCCGAGCTATGGCGGCGTGGTGGCGAACTCCTATCTCCCTTCCAACTGGCTTTCAGCACTTGGGCTGTACGCCTGGGCGCAGGTAGACGAGTCGTCGGATCATCGTTCCTTGATCAACCCGGCGGCGAAATTCAGTTATGTCGCGCCGGACGACATCAATGACACCTATGTCGTGTTTATCATTGGTGAAACGACGCGCTGGGATCACATGGGCTTACTCGGTTACTCGCGTAACACCACGCCAAAGCTGGCGCAGGAGAAGAACCTGGTCGCTTTCCGTGGCTACTCGTGTGATACCGCCACCAAGCTATCGCTGCGATGTATGTTCGTACGTGAAGGTGGGGCTGAGGATAACCCCCAGCGCACGTTAAAAGAGCAAAACGTCTTTTCCGTGTTGAAACAGATGGGCTTCTCTTCCGACCTGTATGCGATGCAAAGCGAGATGTGGTTTTACAGCAACACAATGGCAGACAACATTGCCTATCGTGAACAGATTGGCGCGGAGCCGCGTAATCGGGGCAAGAGCGTTGACGATATGCTGTTAATTGATGAGTTGCAGCAATCGCTAAATAACAACAAGCAGGGTAAGCATCTGATTATTCTGCATACCAAAGGTTCGCACTTCAATTATACCCAGCGCTATCCCCGTAGCTTCGCACAATGGACGCCGGAGTGTGTGGGGGTAGACGATAAATGCAGCAAAGAAGAGTTGATCAATTCGTACGATAACTCCGTCACCTATGTGGACTATTTTATCGACAACGTAATCGACAAGCTGCGTGATAAGAAAGCGATTATCTTCTATGCGGCGGACCACGGTGAGTCGATTAATGAGAAGGAACATCTGCACGGTACGCCGCGTAAGATGGCGCCACCGGAGCAGTTCCGCGTACCGATGATGGTATGGATGTCGGACAAATATCTGCAAAACCCGGACAAGGCGAAGATGTTTGCACAGCTCAAACAGCAGGCGGAGATCAAGGTACCGCGCCGCCATGTTGAACTGTACGACACCATCATGGGCTGCCTGGGATATACCTCGCCAAACGGCGGGATTAATGAAAATAACAACTGGTGCCACGTGCCTGCTAACAAGGTAAATTGAGGCGCTGGCGGCTTTCTCGCCAGTCAGTTGGCTTTTTTACATTAAGGGATTGACGGTCGGGGTGTGTGGCAGTAAGATGCGCCCCGCATTCGGTGATTGGCGCAGCCTGGTAGCGCACTTCGTTCGGGACGAAGGGGTCGGAGGTTCGAATCCTCTATCACCGACCAAATTTGAAAAGCCTGCTCAACGAGCAGGCTTTTTTGCATCTGTGCCAATGAGGATGAGAACCTCCGGGGGCAGGGAGGTTCGACCCGAGCGAAGCGAGAGAACGTTGCGTCAGCAACGGCCCGCAGGGCGAGCCACGCAGTGGCGAGTAATCTCTATCACCGACCAAATTCGAAAAGCCTGCTCAACGAGCAGGCTTTTTTGCATCTATATGATAATTAATGTTTTTATAATCATGCAATAGCTCGATGTATTATGCTTTTTTGACTTGGTGTTGAAATTTCTGGATGCATCGCAGGCGTTTGTATTGATAATACTGTTAACTATTCGCTGAAGTTGCCCCTTTCTTTTCAGAATTATTAAACTAAACAGGCGCCGAACCCATTATGTTTCCTGTCAGTGACTTGCTGGATTTACAAACGCTTTCTGAATCAGTTGAACTGGAGTTTAAGCTGGCACAGGGGGCGGATGGTAAAGGTAAACTGCCTGATGATTTCTGGAGGACATACAGTGCGATGGCGAATACCCGTGGCGGTTATGTCATACTGGGCGTCAGGGAAAAGAAAGGGAACTTTATCGTTGAGGGGATCAGCGATATTGCTACTGTTACGAAGCAACTATTTGATATTGCAAACAACAAGAAAAAAGTAAATGTCAATTTATTGACCGATCAATCGGTGCAGGTAATTAATCTTGATGACAAATCAGTCATTGTCATCGAAATTCCCATAGCAAGGCGTGAACAAAAGCCGATCTATCTCAATAACCAGCCGATGACAGAAACATACGTTCGTCGCCATGAAGGGGACTGCCATTGTCCTCAAGAACAAATCAAACGAATGCTCGCGGAGCAGGTCGAAGATAGCCGTGATGATAGAATCCTGGCCGGGTTCGATTTTAGTGATATCGATCAGGACAGCTTGCGTGCCTACCGTAACCTTTTTGCAGTTGCGAAGCCTCAACATCCATGGCTGGAATTGGATCTAATCGATTTATTCAGGAGTATTGGTGGTTGGCGTAAGAACCGTCAGAGTGGGGAGGAGGGTATAACCCTTGCTGGTATCCTGATGTTTGGTAGCTGGAATGCTATCCAGGACGCTGTCCCAAATTATTTTGTTGATTATCGTGAGCGGGATAATGTTCAACCGGATTCCCGCTGGGTCGATCGCATCTATCCTGATGGTTCATGGTCAGGCAATGTTTTTGATTTTTATCGCCGGACATACCGAAAACTCATTACCGATCTTAAAGTGCCTTTTGAATTACAGGACGGTATTCGGCTTGATGAAACCAAAGTTCATGAAGCTCTCCGGGAGGCGCTTGTTAACACACTAGTTCATGCTGATTATACGGGCCGAAGTTCCATTTTAGTGGTCAGGCGGCCGGATCTTTTTGGTTTTCGGAATCCTGGCCTGATGCGGATACCACCGGAAATCGCAGTGAAAGGTGGGGAAAGCGACTGCCGTAATCGCCGCATGCACCAGATGTTCTTAATGATTGGAGCTGGTGAGCGTGCCGGTTCTGGTGTTCCCAAAATTATGAGCGGCTGGAAATGGGCAAACTGGCGCACACCTAAGTTATACGAGAAAACTGAACCCTCTGAACAAACCCTGCTTGAGTTGTCAACGGTAAGCCTTGTATCACAAGAAGTTACTGAACGACTCAATAGTTTATTCGGGCAACGTTTTCATTTACTTGATGACCTTGAACGAATGATTATCATTACGGCGGCGATAGAAGGTTGGGTAAACCATGAGAGGGCATGTCAGCTTACGAGCAGACATTCTCGTGATGTTACGCTTGCGTTTCCAAAGTTAGTGGATAAAGGTTTTCTTGTTGCAAGTGGTGAAAAACGAGATAAATCATACAGTCTGCCAGGTATGGCGTTACCTTCTCCGGAAGAGGTCTTTGCTAATGCGTTAAGCTCCACTCGAAACTTAACGCATAACACGTATGACTTAACGCATAGTCGCATCAACTTAACGCATAGCAATCTTGGTTCAGAGAATAGCTACCAGGGAAGAGATGAGTACGGTCGGTTTATCAGTCCCTTATTAGATAAACCGTTCATTGATGACCTTAATTTATTGAGTAATGGATTCCGGGATGCACTTGAGGAATTGACCGCACCATCGCGAGAGCATCGTCGGATGGATGTTGAAGTGATGAAGGAACTGCTTGTCCGATTGTGTGATGGGCACTACTTATCTGTCGCGGTAATGGAAGTGTTGTTGGGGCGTAAGGCACAGAGTATTCGCCAGAATTACTTAAAACCGATGGTAGATTCGAAGCAACTCAAGCTGGCGTTTCCCAATAAGCCCAATTCACCCAGACAAGGCTATACGATTGCCCAGGCTGTTATCCGTAAGCGAGACTTTTAAGCAGGGCTTCTTATCACACAAGGTGAGCAGTGCCTATTACAGCAAGCTACGGTTTCCCGCCTCACCTTATTTCACCCTGCCGCGTCACGGTTTTGTGACATAATCCATTGTATTTTTTAATATATAGTTCGATCTTTTTTCGCGTTGCTTATGGATAGAGTTAGCATTTTACGCTGTGCGTTTTAACGTTCGCGGTATTAATCGCTCAGATATTCATCATTCCGCAAGAAATTTTTCATAATCTGCTCAAACGTTAAACACCAACCTGAGATGATTCTCAAGCTTATTATTCTGCCCATAACGGCATAGCACAAATTTACCTGCTGAAAATAGCAGCTTGAAGTTTTTTTTAACTTTGTTTGTTGATTCTCATCAACGATGTAAATCCCCGTTACCTGTATTGACGTTTTGACATTCTATTGACAGATTGTAGGGCATGAGGGGCATTTCATGGAGAATCTGCACTGCAACTCAGTCAATCTCGTGAAAGGATTTCCCGTCTCTCATAGCTTCCGATAAGTCCAGGCAAAAATCTAATAACGGCCTGTCGGATAACCCAGCGCAAGGGTAACAACACATATCACATTGGAGCAGAATAATGAGTATTTCCTTGAAGAAGTCAGGGATGCTGAAGCTTGGTCTTAGCCTGGTGGCTATGACTGTGGCGGCCAGCGTGCAGGCAAAAACCCTGGTTTATTGTTCAGAAGGCTCGCCTGAAGGCTTTAACCCACAGCTTTTCACTTCTGGTACTACTTACGATGCCAGCTCTGTGCCGATTTATAACCGTCTGGTTGAGTTCAAAACCGGTACTACTGAGGTCATTCCGGGTCTTGCTGAGAAGTGGGATATCAGCGCCGATGGCAAAACCTACACTTTCCACCTGCGTAAAGGCGTGAAGTGGCAGGACAACAAAGATTTCAAACCGACGCGTGAATTCAACGCGGACGACGTCGTATTCTCCTTTGATCGTCAGAAAAACGCCCAGAACCCGTACCATAAAGTCTCTGGCGGCAGCTACGAATACTTTGAAGGTATGGGCCTGCCAGACCTGATTAGCGAAGTGAAGAAAGTCGACGACAACACCGTTCAATTCGTGCTGACCCGTCCGGAATCTCCGTTCCTGGCTGACCTGGCAATGGACTTCGCGTCTATTCTGTCCAAAGAATACGCCGACAACATGCTGAAAGCCGGTACGCCGGACAAAGTTGACCTGGATCCAATCGGTACCGGTCCGTTCCAACTGCAACAGTATCAGAAAGATTCCCGTATTCTGTACAAAGCGTTTGAAGGTTACTGGGGCACCAAGCCGCAGATTGACCGTCTGGTCTTCTCCATCACGCCTGACGCTTCCGTACGTTATGCCAAACTGCAGAAAAACGAGTGCCAGGTTATGCCGTACCCGAACCCGGCTGACATCGCTCGTATGAAACAAGACAAAAACATTAACCTGATGGAGCAGGCTGGCCTGAACGTCGGTTACATGTCTTTCAACACCGAGAAGAAACCGTTTGATGACGTGAAAGTGCGTCAGGCGCTGACTTACGCGGTAAATAAAGAAGCGATCATCAAAGCCGTTTACCAGGGTGCTGGCGTTGCCGCGAAAAACCTGATTCCGCCGACAATGTGGGGCTATAACGACGACGTTAAGGATTACACCTACGACGTTGAGAAAGCGAAACAGTTGCTGAAAGAATCCGGCCACGAGCAGGGCTTCACCGTTGAACTGTGGGCGATGCCGGTACAGCGTCCGTACAACCCGAACGCTCGCCGTATGGCTGAGATGATTCAGGCTGACTGGGCGAAAATCGGTGTTCAGGCCAAGATCGTTACCTACGAGTGGGGCGAGTACCTGAAACGCGCCAAAGCGGGTGAGCACCAGGCTGTAATGATGGGCTGGACCGGCGACAATGGGGATCCGGATAACTTCTTCGCAACCCTGTTTAGCTGCGCTGCGGCGAAAGACGGTTCCAACTATTCTCGCTGGTGCTACAAGCCGTTTGAAGACTTGATTCAGCCGGCTCGCGCAACTGACGACCACAACAAGCGTATTGAACTGTACAAACAGGCTCAGGTAGTGATGCATGACCAGGCTCCGGCACTGATCGTCGCGCACTCCACCGTGTATGAGCCGGTGCGTAAAGAAGTCAAAGGCTACGTGGTTGATCCGCTGGGCAAACACCACTTCGAAAACGTGTCAGTTGAATAATAGGCACGATGCCTGAGTCCCTCCTCCCTTTCCGGGGGGAGGGTTTTTGTTCCTTATTCCTCCGGGAAAAGGCCTGGATAGAGTGGGATTTTCCCGTTTATCCAAACATTTGTGAGCAATACAGACGCACTACCGCCAGGTGCATGCGTCACTACAGAGAATCCGGGTTATGTTGCAGTTCATCCTCCGACGTCTGGGGCTAGTTATCCCGACGTTTATCGGTATCACCCTTCTCACCTTTGCCTTCGTTCATATGATTCCCGGTGACCCGGTGATGATCATGGCAGGTGAGCGTGGTATCTCTCCTGAGCGTCATGCCCAGTTGCTGGCAGAGCTTGGTCTCAACAAGCCGCTGTGGCAGCAATACGTCAACTATGTGTGGGGCGTGTTGCATGGTGATTTAGGGATCTCTCTTAAGAGCCGTCTTCCGGTGTGGGACGAGTTCGTACCGCGTTTTAAAGCGACGCTGGAACTCGGCGTCTGCGCCATGATTTTCGCGGTGGCTGTCGGTATCCCGGTGGGCGTAATGGCCGCTGTGAAGCGTGGTTCCATTTTTGATCATACCGCCGTGAGCCTCGCGCTGACCGGTTACTCCATGCCTATCTTCTGGTGGGGCATGATGCTGATCATGCTGGTGTCGGTACACTGGAACCTGACGCCGGTATCCGGGCGCGTCAGTGACATGGTGTTCCTTGATGACAGTAACCCGCTTACCGGTTTTATGCTGATCGACACGGCTATCTGGGGCGAGCAGGGTAACTTTATCGATGCCCTGGCGCACATGATTCTGCCTGCCATCGTGCTGGGGACAATCCCGCTGGCGGTTATCGTCCGTATGACCCGCTCCTCGATGCTGGAAGTGCTGGGCGAAGACTATATCCGTACCGCGCGCGCCAAAGGGTTAACCCGTATGCGCGTTATCATCGTCCATGCGCTGCGTAATGCGATGCTGCCGGTGGTGACCGTTATCGGTCTGCAGGTCGGGACATTGCTGGCAGGCGCGATCCTGACGGAAACCATTTTCTCCTGGCCGGGCCTGGGCCGCTGGTTGATTGACGCGCTGCAACGCCGCGATTATCCGGTTGTGCAGGGTGGGGTATTGCTGGTCGCGACGATGATCATTCTCGTCAACCTGTTGGTCGACCTGCTCTACGGCGTGGTGAACCCGCGTATTCGTCACAAGAAGTAAGGGGCCATCATGTCACAAGTTACTGAAAATAAAGTTATCTCTGCTCCGGTCCCGATGACCCCGCTGCAGGAGTTCTGGCACTATTTCAAGCGTAATAAAGGCGCGGTTGTTGGTCTGGTTTACGTGATCGTGATGCTGCTTATCGCTATCTTCGCGAACGTGCTGGCACCGCATAACCCGGCGGATCAGTTCCGCGATGCGCTGCTGGCGCCACCGGTCTGGCAAGATGGCGGCACATGGTCGCATATTCTGGGTACCGATGACGTAGGTCGCGATACCCTGTCGCGTCTGATGTTTGGCGCGCGTCTGTCGCTGCTGGTCGGCTGTCTGGTGGTGGTGCTGTCACTGATCATGGGGATTATCCTCGGTCTGGTGGCGGGCTACTTTGGCGGCGTTATCGATAGCATCATCATGCGTGTTGTCGACATCATGCTGGCCCTGCCGAGCCTGCTGCTGGCGCTGGTCCTGGTGGCGATATTTGGTCCTTCGATAGTCAACGCATCGTTAGCGCTCACTTTCGTCGCCTTGCCGCACTATGTACGTCTTACCCGTGCCGCGGTGCTGGTGGAAGTTAACCGCGATTACGTGACGGCTTCCCGCGTAGCGGGGGCTGGCGCGATGCGTCAGATGTTCGTCAATATTTTCCCTAACTGCCTTGCGCCGCTGATTGTTCAGGCGTCGCTCGGTTTCTCGAACGCCATTCTCGACATGGCCGCCCTCGGCTTCCTTGGTATGGGCGCGCAACCGCCAACACCGGAGTGGGGCACTATGCTCTCCGACGTGTTGCAGTTCGCGCAAAGTGCCTGGTGGGTCGTGACCTTCCCTGGTCTGGCGATCCTGCTGACGGTGCTGGCATTTAACCTGATGGGTGACGGCCTGCGTGATGCGCTCGACCCCAAACTGAAGCAGTAAGAGGTTCGAGATGGCGTTATTAAATGTTAATAAATTATCGGTGCATTTCGGCGACGAAGGCAGCGAGTTTCGCGCAGTAGACCGCGTAAGCTACAGTGTGAATCAGGGTGAAGTGGTTGGCATCGTGGGGGAGTCTGGCTCTGGTAAATCGGTCAGTTCGCTGGCGATCATGGGGTTGATTGACTTCCCAGGCCGCGTAATGGCGGAAAATCTGGAGTTTAACGGTCAGGATTTGAAACGCATTTCGGAAAAAGAGCGCCGCAGTCTGGTGGGGTCCGAAGTAGCGATGATCTTCCAGGATCCGATGACCAGCCTGAACCCCTGCTACACCGTCGGTTTCCAGATTATGGAAGCGATCAAAGTGCATCAGGGGGGCAACAAGCACACCCGCCGCCAGCGTGCGATTGATCTGCTCAACCAGGTCGGTATTCCCGATCCGGCATCAAGGCTGGACGTTTATCCTCATCAGCTCTCCGGTGGGATGAGTCAGCGTGTCATGATTGCGATGGCGATCGCGTGTCAGCCGAAACTGCTAATTGCCGATGAGCCAACGACTGCGCTGGACGTGACTATTCAGGCGCAGATTATTGAGCTGCTGCTGGAGCTACAGCAAAAAGAGAACATGGCGCTGATCCTGATCACCCATGACCTGGCGCTGGTGGCCGAAGCGGCACACAAAATCATCGTGATGTATGCAGGCCAGGTGGTGGAAACCGGGGCGGCGAAAGATATCTTCCGCGCACCGCGTCATCCGTATACCCAGGCACTGCTGCGGGCATTGCCGGAATTTGCGCAGGATAAAGCGCGTCTGGCGTCGCTGCCAGGCGTCGTACCCGGTAAGTATGACCGTCCGAATGGCTGTCTGCTGAACCCGCGTTGCCCCTACGCAACGGACCGATGCCGCGCCGAAGAGCCTGCGCTGAACACCGTTGACGGTGGGCGCCAGTCGAAATGTCACTACCCACTCGATGATGCCGGGAGGCCCACACTATGAGTACGCACGAGGCCGCCACGCAACCGCTGTTGCAGGCTATCGACCTGAAAAAACACTACCCGGTGAAGAAGGGGCTGTTTGCCCCGGAACGCCTGGTAAAAGCGCTGGACGGCGTATCGTTCACCCTGGAACGTGGCAAAACGCTGGCTGTGGTTGGTGAATCCGGTTGTGGTAAATCCACGCTGGGCCGTCTGCTGACAATGATCGAAACCCCGACCGGTGGTGAGCTGTACTACCAGGGGCAGGATCTGCTGAAACACGATCCGCATGCGCAGAAACTGCGTCGCCAGAAAATCCAGATCGTATTCCAGAACCCATACGGTTCGCTGAACCCGCGCAAAAAAGTGGGACAGATTCTGGAAGAACCGCTGCTGATTAACTCCTCCCTGAGCAAGGCGGAGCGTCGTGAGAAAGCGCTGGCGATGATGGCGAAAGTCGGCCTGAAAACCGAGCATTACGACCGTTACCCGCACATGTTCTCCGGCGGTCAGCGTCAGCGTATCGCTATTGCCCGTGGTCTGATGCTGGACCCGGACGTGGTGATCGCCGACGAACCGGTCTCCGCGCTGGACGTTTCTGTTCGCGCGCAGGTGCTAAACCTGATGATGGACTTGCAGCAGGATTTGGGGCTGTCCTATGTGTTTATCTCCCACGACCTGTCTGTGGTGGAACACATTGCCGATGAAGTGATGGTGATGTATCTGGGCCGCTGCGTCGAGAAGGGCACCAAGGACCAGATCTTCTCTAATCCGCGTCATCCGTACACCCAGGCGTTGCTCTCTGCGACGCCGCGCCTGAACCCGGACGATCGCCGCGAGCGTATCAAGTTGACCGGCGAGCTGCCGAGCCCGCTGAGTCCGCCGCCGGGTTGTGCGTTTAACGCCCGCTGCCGCCGCCGCTTCGGTCCCTGCACCCAGTTGCAGCCGCAGCTCAAAGATTACGGCGGTCAACTGGTTGCCTGCTTCGCGGTCGATCAGGATGAAAACGGCGAGAAGCCGCAGGCCTAACGCGCTGAAATAAAAAACCGGAGCCATGTGCTCCGGTTTTTTTATGCCTCCCCGGAGGCGCGAATGCTTCATTCGGGCTACGACCGGTTTTCTCCCTCTCCCTTAGGGAGAGGGTTGGGGTGAGGGAATATGCGGCTCAGGAGGAGGGTTCCGTTCACCTTATGTTCATGGCGAAATGTCACCTCCGGACACGTGAACGGGTAAAGGGGAACACCGCGTTCCCCTTTACAATCCCCGCGGCCCCGCAAAAAATCGGTGCTTCGCACTGCGTTCGCCTCCCGCCCCGCTGCCTGCGGTCGGTTTGACTCGAGTTACTCGCCCCATCCCTGGGGCTCGCCCTTCGGGCCAACGCGTTGCGTTGTTCAAAATCGTTCCGGACGATTTTGTCTGGTCTCGACAAACCTCAGTCCGCCATCCCTGGCGGCCTGACCTTGCCATCGGGTCTTCGTCTCACCGATTTCAGCGGGGATTCAACCCCCTCGCTGTACGCTCTGCGCCAGGGTGGCACAAAGATGTCGCTGTGGTTGTCATGCGGGAAAACGAGTCAGCCATGGCTAAAAAGGTTGAAGACGTTCACAATATCTACCGTTCGTAGCCCCGGTAAGCACAGCGCCACCGGGGACTGCGGGTTTTAGCTCATCGGCTCACTGTCGTTATCAATCGGTGACCAGTCCAGCTTGCCCTGCTCGCGCACCTGACGCCAGGCGAGGAAGGTTAGCATCACCGTCACCACAGCATAGGCGAAAGTCACCGTTGGCGAGGCGTTAACCGCCATCTGGTGTCCATGAATAAAACCAAAGAAGGAAAGCACCGTGGCGGCAGCGGCATACACCGCGGCCCAGTTAAAACGACGGTCAATGATAAACGCGGCAATCGCCCCCATCATCAGCCCTGCCAGCACGGCACCCCCACCGGTGGTGGCCATACCGTTATAGAGCACGCCGTTATTGGCCATATTGGTCATCACCTCAGCAGGCAGATTCACCGTGTTTGCTCCCGCCGCATTCAGTGCGCCATCGACCTGCGTTTTCGCCCACTCCGCAATATTCGGCACCAGCGCCAGAATAATGGCGGGTGCATGACGTTTCGGCGACACCTGGAACGCCTGTGCGCCAATCACCAGCCCGATAAACAGCAGAATTGGCACTATCGCGACCAGCGGAATGATCGACAGCAGCAGTGCGGTAAGCCCCAGGAAACAGACAATCGCCATCGCAATACCGGTCGCCAGCGAATAACCGATACGCCCGCCCATCGCTTTCCAGCCGGGGTGGCCGATATAGACCGCAGGCGGGAACGGCGAGCCCAGCAGCGCACCGACAATCGCCCCCACGCCATCTGCCGCCAGCACCGCACGCAGGTTATAACTGTCGCCACCTACGGCGGCAGACTCCACGTTATTGAGGATTTCAGTAAAGTTGAAGATACCCAGCGGGATAGCCGTCACCAGCAGCGGCCAGATCAGCTCCGACGGCACGCTGAACACATCGCCGGTAATGGAAGGCAGATGGAGCGCAAAATTGCTGGTTGCTTCTTTTACGGCAGCCGGGTTCATGATGTCGCTCAGACCCAGCAGCGTAGCCCCCCAGCCGAGCACGCAGCCAACGATGACCACGGCCAGCCCACCCGGTAAACCGAACGGCAGGCGGACATTCCCGACCCAGTTGAGCAGGATAATGGCGAAGCAGATGACGCCAATCCATGCGGTATCAAACATCTGATAAGCCGGGCGCATCGCGATAAAAGCAATCGCGATCCCGGCCAGCGTCCCCAGCATAGCGGCACGCGGAGTATATTTACGGATGGTCGGGCCAACGACAACGCCGAGCAGGACAATAACGCCGACGAACATCGCCCAGATAAGACCCAGCTTCCACGCCAGCATCCAGTCTTTATGAATTAGCAGCGTAGGCAGCATCACCACAAAGACCACGATAAACATATGCGGCACGCTGGGGCCATAAGGCAGGGCGGTAACATCATTGCGGCCTTCGCGCTGGGCTAATTTCCAGGCAAGCCAGGCATAGAAGAGATTTCCGAGGGGAAGTGCAATGCCCAGAGCAGGCAGGATACGACCATAAACCGTTGTTGCCGGGATTTGCGCGACGTACAGTGCCAGCCCGGAGAGCACCAGCACATTCAATAACACATTCGTGAACAGACCAAAAAAAGCATTTAAATCGCCCGCGACCCAAAGCTGTGGCCGATGAGCGAGATTTCCTTGCGCCATGATCCTACTCCTGACGTTATCAAGCTGTCATAAAGTGGCCGGTATAAGCTCTCCAGCCTCCCAAAGAGGTAATTTCTTTTTGTCCTTCTACCAGCCAGGGTTCGGCCAGCACACCCAGTACTTCACTACCGTCACTCAACTCGACCTTACCGACACACAATCCGGCAGGTTCTTTTAGCAGGATCTCGCCAAGCCCGGCAGGCGGCACCGCCCAAATTTCCAGCGCAATCTGCCCGCCCTCTCCGGGTGTGCGAATCATGCCTGGGTGATTATCATTAATGCTCCAGCAGCGGTAGCAGGCGGCGGTAGTGTCTTCACGAACAAACTCAGCCTGTGCGGCAATCATATTAGGATTAAGCACAAGGCCACGCATTAATGTGCCATTAACGGCCAGTAAAATCTTATTACTTATCATGGTTTTTTGCTCAGAAAAGTGTGCAGCGTTAGCGGGTAAAACGGGTGCCACCGTTGCCGCTTAGCGCGCGGGAAATGCCCTGCGGCGTGGTAATCAGGCCCAGCCCCTGCGGCTGAGCGCGTAAATAAGTCAGCATGGCTTCAATTTTTCGGGGCCATGCTGCCTGCGCCAAATTCGCAGCTTTGCAGCAGCGCTTCTGCTTCGGCGAGTGAAAGCTGGCTAAGCCAGCGCTGCGTTGCCGCCGACAGCGACGACAGTGACCTTACCGCTACACACGATCGTTCCCTTGCGACAGAGCCGTCAGCCCGGCAATGAAGCAGGCCAGCGGTGCGGTGGTAATACCCGCGCCAATTTGTCCGACCCCTGCCAGCTTATGGGCGATTCCGGTATTGATAATGGGCAGAATATTGCTATCGACAACGCGCCGCGCATCAATGCCGCAGCCGCTGCCCACAAAATTGAGGGCGGGCAGGGTAAATGCCGGCTGGGTGGTTAAGGTAATTTCATGCATGGCCTGGCTGTGTCTCACCGCATCGGCCGGGGTGCCGCCAACAAATTTCACGATAGCCGGTGACGCCGCCATGGCAAAACCGCCAATGCCTGCGGTTTCCGTAATGGCCGAGTCGCCCAGATCCGCCGCCGCATCATTAACGCCAAAACCGGGGAAGAACAGGCCATCAACCGGGTTAGCCGGAGCCTGAAACCAGCGATCGCCGGTCCCGGAAAGACGGATACCGAAGTTGACGCCGTTGCGTGCCATCACCGTGACCATGGAACTGTGCGGGACATTGCTGGCGGCATCAAGCATCGATTTACAGGCCGCCATGGAGAGATTCAGGAAGAAGTGATCGTTAGCCGCGATAAACTCCAGCACTTCCGGGCCCTTTTCAATGCGGGCCAGATGGGAGGCCAGGCGGCGAAAGAATAACCCGCTGGCCGCAACGTTGCGGTTATGGCATTCATCACCCATATGTAGCGCCTGGGCAATCATTGGCTTAAGTTCAATATCGCCGCTCATGGCAAGGGCTTTCTTGAGCACAGGCGCCAGCACATCGGCCATCCAGCGCAGGCGGGTCAGGACCTCTTCGTGATTGGCCCCAAAGCGCAGCACTTTCCCGAGCCCTTCGTTGAAATTACAGTAGGCCCGGTTGCCATGCGTTTTGTTCTCTACTATCCAGACAGGCATGGAAGGACTGATAATCCCCGCCATTGGCCCGGTGGCGTGGTGGTGATGGCAGGGTTCCAGCGCGACCTCGCTATTTGCCGCCATTAGCATGGCCTGCTCAACGCTGTCGGCCCACCCTTCGAGCACAATCGCCCCGGCAATCGCCCCTTGCATTGGGCCACACATGTCTGCCCAGGCGATGGGCGGACCTGCGTGCAAAATTTTGCGTTCTGCTGCCAGCGCCGGAATGGCTTCCTGCGCTGTACTGATTCCGATCAGCACCGGTTGCGCATCCAGGTAGCGCTGCAACGCGATGTCATTTGCCGCATCCACGCGGGTATCCGCCATTAATTTCGCCAACATCCAGTTAGCCTCTTCGTCGCCGAATGCGGCGGGCTGCCATTGCAGATGCAACACATCACCTCCTGCATCTCGCAGATTATTGGCGAAACTCTCCAGACCCAGGTTGAGCACGCTGAGCGGTTGTTGAAATAACGTCGTCATAATCTATTTCCGTTGAAGGGCTACAAAAGCCGCCAGTCTCGCGGCCTCGATATTGCTGTCCGCCACCAGAACGCCAGCCTGTTCTAAACATTCAATTTGCTGCTGACGATCCTGAGGATCGTCTTCGGTCCCGCAAACGTGCGCAATCAGCAGAAGGTGTCGCTGCGCTTGTGCGGCTTCTTGCCGCAGCGTATCCAGCACAGGCAATAACGTGGCGCAAGGATCTGCGCTGGCGCCGTAGCCCAGAACAATGTCAAACAACAGGACTGCCGTGGTGGGATCGAGACCTTCCGACAACAGGCGTGCGTTGCGCAGTTTGGGGTCAATCATGGGATGCGGTCGGCCCTGGGTGAATTCGTCATCCCCCATATCGACCAGACTATGTCCGGTACCCTGCTGACGGCTGCGTAATTCCGTGGCCCCACGAACAGGGGCGTTGGATTCACATGACAGCCCCGCCGCCAGCAGGGCGAGTTGTGCTTCGTAACAGAATGTGCCACCGGCGAATACGCCGCGAATGTCTTTTTGTTTTGCCGCCATTGCCCCAATGCTGTCCCGGGCTTTGGCGAGGAGAGATTCCCTGGTGCTGGTCTCTTTGGGCGCCTTTTTACCCTCTAACGTGGCTACCGCGATCTCCGCTGCGTGACGCAGACTGAGTGCGGGTATGACGCCTTCATATTGCAAACTGTGCTCGTCGGCGCCCAGAAAATGGACGACGACGGGTTTTTCACACTGGCGTGCGCAGGCCAGTACTTTTTGCATAATCCCTGGTGCTGGTGGTTTAGAAATAAGAACAATAAGTTGTGTTTCAGGGTCTTCTGCTAACAGGGTGATGCCCTGAATCATGCTCAGACCGCCGATAGCTTCGTGCAGATCGCGCCCGCCCGTGCCGATGGCCTGCGACACGCCAGCGCCAAGATGGTGAATATGGCAACTGACCTCTTGTAGTCCGGTCCCGGATGCTGCCACCAGGCCAATAGCGCCGCGTCGTACCACATTGGCAAAGCCCAGTGGCATACCGTTGATAATGGCGGTGCCGCAATCCGGCCCCATGACCAACAACTGATTCTGACTGGCATAACGCTTGATGGCGGCTTCTTGATCTTCCGGAACGTTATCGCTGAATATCATCACGTGCAGACCGTTGCTCAGCGCTTTCAAGGCTTCGGCAGCGGCATAGCGGCCTGGCACAGAAATCAGGGCAAAATTGGCCTCCAGCGCGTCGTGCAGACCCATAGCGATACTGACAGGTACACGCTGTGTCGCGCCGGAAACAGGCTCGACTGCCGACGGGCGCAGCAAGGAGGCCGCGAGTTCCAGCGCCGCTTGCGCAGCGGCTTTGCTGGCTTCCAGCGCGATTAACAGATCGTTAGGGCGCGCGTCGATGACAATGTCCATGCCCGCGTCACGCATGCGTTCAATATTAGCCGGGGTCGCCATGGCGACAGATGCTTGATCTACCCCATCCAGCGCGTTGAGTTTGGCGGAGATCTGCATAAGGGAAACGGAGTCCTTATACAGGTTCGGGAAACATTGATAGTGCAGTGTCATCTTTTATCCTTGAGCAAAAACGGTACTCATTTTGCTGCTTACTACGTTGTATCGGTCTGCCGGAGCGTCATGGGCGCAGCGCCGCAATGACCTCCGCTGAATGGCTCACCCAGCCGACAATGGCGCCCTGGGCTTTGATCATCGCCAGCGCCGCCTGATGAAATTCCGGAAAGTAGGAGGCGCAGCAATCTTCCGGAATCACCAACTCATAGCCACGATCGTTGGCTTCACGGGCGGTACTCTGCACACACACCTCGGTGGTGACGCCGCAGATAATGAGCGAGGCGATGCGGTGAGATTGCAGGATGAGATGCAGGTCAGTGGCGTAAAACGCCCCTTTGCCTGGCTTATCAATCACCGGCTCGCCGGGCTGTGGCGCGAGTTCGGGAATGATGTCGTGGCCCGGCTGGCCTCGCACCAGAATGCGGCCCATCGGACCGGGCTCGCCAATAAAGGTTTTACCGCCACGGGTGCGTTTGGCGGGCAGGCAGTCGCTGAGGTCATCACGGTGTCCTTCCCGGGTATGAATAACCAGCAGACCCGCCTCGCGAGCGCTTTTCAGCAATGCGGCACAGGGTTCGATCGCACGGCGAACAAGGGAGACGTCATTGCCAAGAGCTTCGCCAAAACCACCGCGTTCAACAAAGTCGCGCTGCATATCAATCACCACGAGGGCGGTGGTGGCGGGATCGAACTGAAAGTCAAAAGGTTGAGCTTTAATCGTGCGCATAAACGTTCCTTTGTTGATTCGCCTTTCATTGGAGTGTACGGAGTGATAACGCCGTGTGCGCAAAAAGCTTTTCTGCCTGAACCTCAAAAAATATGAGGCATCTCTGTACGCGAAAACGCCATAATGCGTAAATCGTGAACTGGCGAGGCTTTAGGCGTACAAGCGTCGGATTTGGGTAAAAAAAGCACCCAAAACAAGATAGCGGATTTGTGACCTCGCACCTATTGACAGGCGTAATCATGACCTCAGGAAGAGATATTGCGGCGATACAACTCTGCGACGCGTTACCCCCATGGCGCCCGATAGTTCCCTGGCTTCGGGTCCATTCGATTTTTCAGCGCGCCTGTAACGTGCAAACGCCACAAGGGAGGCTATGGGTGGTGCAGGCGAGCGATATGCCGCTGGCCCCGGCGGGAATGATGACTGACTGCGTTGACCTGCGCCCCTTTTTTACCGTGGGGGAACGGCTACGCTGGCGTGATGAAACCTGCCTGTACGGCACAAAAGCGCGTATCGAACTGGGCTCAGCCATGCCGGTTTCCACGCGGCTAATACCCTGCGGCGAAGCGCAAATGCTGGCGCGCCTGGCAGCTCAGATCGCCGCCTTTTTCAGCCATCAGCCGGAAAAAGGCATTCGCCTCGCGCTGCGTACGGACGCGACGTTAATACGCGCACAGACCTCTTTGGTCCACTGGCTGCGCACGGGTGAAGGGGATCTCAATGAATGCCTTATGGGCTTTATTGGTCGGGGGGAGGGGCTCACCCCCGCCGGAGATGATTTCCTGCTGGGCGTGTCGCTGATTCTTCATAACTGGCGCTTTGCGCACGCAGCGGCATTCAACGCGGCGCTGCTCCCCTTACTCGACCGTACGACCGATATCAGCCGCGCCATGCTGGAACAGGGCTGTAATCATCATTACAGCGCCCAACTGCTGGCGCTGGCGAGAGGCGAAAACGAGACAGGGCCGCAGGCCATCGCCCGCGTCGCCGACTACGGGCACTCTTCTGGTCACGACATGCTGGCGGGCATCCTCACGGCAGCGCACGCCTTAGCTTAACGGCGTAAATAACGCTTTCTGCACCTCCGGCTGTTTTAACTGCTGCAGCCACCAGTTAAAACAGGGGCGCGGCGGGCGGCTTTGCCAGGCCAGAAACAGCGGCGTCGGTTGTTTGCTCTCTTCAACATGCAGATGTACGAGTCGGCCATCATCAATATAGGGCTGGCAAATATGGCGTGGCAGAAAACCAATGCCCAGCCCTTTGAGATGCATAGAGATTTTCGCATGATAGTCAGGCACGACCACCGCTTTTTGTCCCCGTAGCTGCCAGGCAACTTTGGGTTCAAGTTTTACCGAGGTATCCGGGATGCACACCGCAGGATAAGGACGCAGATCGTCGGCACGCAGCGGACGATGAATGGCGGTAAGAGGGTGATCGGGCGCGATGGCGAATAGCCATTCGACCGTGCCAATTTCCAGGCAGCATATTTCACCGGGTAAGGCGACCTGGTTGGGCGCGGCAATGGCGATATCCGCCCGTTTTTCCAGTAAGGCGTCCCAGACGCCATCATGTACATCAATCGCGATATGAATTTCGGTTTGTGGGAACAGTAATTCGCTTTCAGAGAGTAGGGTGTAAACCGGTCGCAGGCTGACAATATTATTAAGGGTAATATTGAGACGAGTCTCGACACCAGCGGCAATACGCTGGGTGGCAAACTGGAGATCATCCAGTTGAGTCAGGATAATCTGGCCTTTACTAATGAAATAACGGCCAGCTTCCGTTAATTCGAGCTGTTTCCCGAGGCGTTTGAATAACTTGAGTCCCAATTCACTTTCCAGCTTGTGAACCGTATAGCTAAGCGCCGTCGGTACTTTATGCAGTTCCTCTGCGGCTGCGGCAAAACTACCGCAGCGTGCAATGGTGATGATTACATTCAATGCTTGTGCACTAATCAACATGCCGTCTCCCTTGCCGGATAGCGCGTTGTTATTTTTTAACGCATTACCTGCATTCAGACCAGCTTGCTATCCGGTCCCTACTAAAAACAGGCGTGTTGCGCTAATTCTCACAGTTATCGTGAGTTGCCGTTTTTTATCCCGGTTCTAAATGAAATAAGTATTTCTATATATTTCAGTAGGTAACCAATAATTAAATCGCTCACTATTCATACTGGTGTAAAACCCTGCATGCCGTGTATTATTTGGTTTTTTGTGTTAGTTATCCACATTAAGTTGATTCTTAGGTTGATGTTCAACGTAATGAGTTGCTATTAACTACTTTAATGATTTTTAGGGAAAAAAAAGATAGCATGTGTACAGGTGAAATTTATATATTTGCTAGAAATAAACAGCGTGTTAGCACTGGTGTAATTTAATCACGCGATAATAAGGCGAATTGTTAATAGCCAAAGCATCTACGTACCCACACAACAGGCGAGCAGCCTAATTATAAAACGAATCTACCAATAACTGATCGCTCAGGTTATGTAGGTGGTGGGTATATAGTTTATTTTGTAAATCATGAGTATAGCTATGAACCATTATGATGATTTGCAGAGGTTTAAGGATAAGACCCGCAACCAAAAATACGAATTCAAGGATCTGTCGGCGCAGAACCTCTCTCCTGACCATGGAAGTTGGGCGATCATGAATCAGCTAGCTCCTGCAACAGAGGAGTCTAAACTGGCGATGGGTGGTCACGTTTCGCTGCCGCAACCGCAGGCTGTCGCCCCGGATGTCTTCGCGAGCGACGAACGTCATGAGCGCGTCGAAAGTATCGATACTATCAACAGTATTGAAAGCACCGAAACCACCGAAAACAGCACCGAAAGCGTTCTTCCCCCTGTCGACACAGACTTACCGGCGGTGACCGCCCCGTCTATTTTCCGTGAAGTTGCCGGACAACTTGCATCGCAATCGGCGGCACCCGTTGCGCCTTCTGCCCAACCGGCGGCTAACCCGGTTGTACCAACGACCACCACCGCACCTGCTCCGTCTGCGACAGCGCCTGCTGATTATTCCCGGCTGTTTGCAACGAAAGCGCCAGAAGCAAAACCCACCGTAGAAAAAAACCAACCTTTACAATCTTTGCTAGAAAGGATCGCTTCATGCCGTTGATTTGTGTTTGTTCACCGAAGGGTGGTGTTGGGAAAACGACGCTCACGGCTAATCTGGCTTACGCCCTTGCGCGTTCTGGCAGTAAGGTCCTGGCGCTGGATTTTGACGTGCAGAACGCACTGCGTCTGCACTTTGGCGTGCCGCTGTCTGACGAGCGTGGTTATGTCGCCAAATCAGCCGAGTCCTCGGACTGGAGTCAGTTCGTATTGACCGCAGGCGGGAATATCTTTGTGTTGCCTTATGGCGAAGCCAGCGAAGATCAACGCCTGGTATTTGAAGAACGTCTGACGAATGACGAACATTTTCTGATTCGTGGCCTCAACACGTTGCTGAATTATCCGGGCCTGATCATTGTGGCCGATTTTCCTCCCGGCCCCTCTGCTGCACTGAAAGCCATGTCTCGCCTGGCCGATCTGCATCTGGTCATCATGCAGGCAGATACCGCCTCTCTTTCCCTGTTGCCTCACGTTGAAAATCACCGTCTGACCGGGGATGTCCTCAATCGAAAAGCGGGCCATTACTTCGTGCTCAACCAGAGCGACAACCGTCGTCAGGTCAGCCGGGATGTCACCGCATTTATGGAACAGAAATTAGGTAATCAACTTTTAGGCGTTATTCATCGTGATGAAAGCGTCATAGAAGCGAATGCCTCGCAGCAGTCGGTTTTCGACTTTAGTCCTGCATCCGCCGCTGCATTCGATATCGAACTCATTGCAAAAAGAGTCGCCGGAATCTTAGGCGTAAAAATCGGAGACGGCACGGTTCACAGTAAACCGAAAATGTCTGGCTTCTAATTCGCGCAGGGCAACCTATGAAAAAGTTCCTTTATGTTTTGCTGGTACTGGCAATGCTACCTGTTGCGCTGCTGGTCATCATTACGCCTATGGACAGCCAGAAACAGTATATTTTTGGTCTGCTCAGCATCGGTGTGCTGTTTTTGATGGGGTTTAGCAAAAAACGCAGCGTGTCGGTCATTATGGTGGTCATGTCGGTGCTCTTATCGACGCGCTATATGTATTTCCGCCTGACGCAAACCCTGCATTTTAATTCCGAAATTGAAACCATTCTTGGAATGGGACTGTTTCTGGCGGAGGTCTACGTCTGGGTCATGTTGCTGCTGAGCTATCTGCAGACGGTCTGGCCGTTAAAACGCGAAATTGTGCCGCTGCCGGATGATATGAGCCAGTGGCCGACGGTGGATGTCTATATTCCTACCTATAACGAGCCACTGGATGTGGTGCGTGATACGGTGCTGGCGGCGCAATGCATTGATTATCCTCGCGATAAGATGAATATCTACCTGCTGGATGACGGCAAACGCCGCGAGTTTGCTGTTTTTGCCGCAGACGTTGGCGTCGGGTACATCACGCGTAACGACAACAATCACGCCAAAGCCGGTAACCTCAACCACGCCATGAAGCTGACGCAGGGTGAGTTGATTACCGTATTCGACTGCGACCACGTTGCGACACGCATCTTCCTGCAGGCGACGGTGGGTGGTTTCCTGAAAGATCCGAAACTGGCGCTGGTGCAGACACCGCACTATTTCTACTCGCCGGACCCGTTCGAGCGTAACCTCTCCGTTGGGCGTAACATCCCTAACGAAGGGTCGCTGTTCTACGGGCCGATTCAGCAGGGCAACGACAACTGGAACGCCACCTTCTTTTGCGGTTCCTGTGCGGTGATTCGCCGTAGCGCGCTGGAAGAGATTGGCGGTTTTGCCGTAGAGACCGTTACCGAAGACGCTCACACCGCGCTCAAATTGCAGCGCCGTGGTTGGGGCTCGGCATTCCTGGATATCCCACTGGCTGCCGGCCTGGCGACTGAACGTCTGGTGCTGCACGTTATCCAGCGTACCCGCTGGGCGCGTGGGATGACGCAGATTTTCCGTCTGGATAACCCGCTGTTTGGTCGCGGCCTGACTATCCAACAGCGCCTGTGCTACCTGAGCGCCATGCTTTACTACCAGTTCGCGCTGCCGCGTATTGCGTTTTTGACCGCGCCGCTGGCCTATCTGTTGTTTAACCTGAACATCATTCACTCCTCAGCGAGCCTGGTTTTCGCCTATGCGCTCCCGCATCTGTTCCTCGCGATTTACGTCAACTCGCGCATGAACGGGCGGCATCGCTATAGCTTCTGGGGGGAGATCTACGACCTGGTGCTGGCCTTCCACATTGCATTGCCGACTGTGGTGACGATGTTTTTCCCGAAACGCGGCAAATTCAACGTGACCGACAAGGGTGCGCTGCTGGACGTGGGGTACTTTGATTTTAGCGTGGTGCGCCCGCATTTGATTATCGCCCTGCTGCTGGCGGCCGGGGTGATTGCCGGTATCGTTCGCGCCTGTGCTCATGACTACTTTGGCGTGGATCCGCGCGTTATCGCCCTAAACGTCGGTTGGGGCTTGTACAGTCTGATCTTTCTGTTGGCCGCGATTGCCGTCGCGCGCGAAACCCGACAGACGCGCAAAACCATTCGAATTGATGCGGAAATCCCGGTACTGCTCCACCATGCCAGCGGCGTGGTGTCGCGCAGCCATACCGCTGACCTGTCGATGGGCGGCTGCCGTATTGTGGCGCCGGATGATCGCCATCTCGATGATGAGATTGAAGAGATTGAGCTGCTGCTGCAATCCGGCGCGATCCTCATTCCGGTAAAAACCATCGCCACGGATGAAGAATCGATTCGTCTGATGTTTGAAGACATCCCGCTCGCCCGCCGTCGTGAACTGGTGCGCGTGGTGCTCTCCCGTGCGGATGCATGGATTCACCCACCGAAACCTCAGGACAACCCGTTCCGTTCGTTGGGGACCATTATGCGTTGTGTGTTTGACCTCTTCTGGCTGACCTGGAAAGACCGTCGCGAAAACCGCCGTTTGCGCGCCGGCCAGGACCAGGCCGCTTCCCAGGAGGAGGGCAACGCATGAAACGTCTGACAACACTGGCTGTGCTGGTCGGCGCACTCTTTATGATGCCGCTGCATGCCGAAGACACCTCCATCGAGTCGCTACTGAAATTAAACGAGCCGGCGGAGACGCCACCCGTGCCGCCGCCGGGCGCACCGGTATTTATTCCTTCGGTGGTTAACAGCATCAGTCTCGCGCAGATGGGTTTCCCGGAAGGGATTTCCCTGACGGGTGGTCAGTTCCAGGGGGGCGCCTCCTTTACTCTGCCCGTGGACCAGGTGATTACCACGGCGCGCCTTGAACTGAACCTGAAAGTGTCGCCCGCGATGGTGGCGCGCAATGCCACCATGCAGTTGATGCTCAATGGTCAGCCGCTGGGGACGGTACCGCTGACCGTGACTGACAGCGACACCGCGCGTTATCAGTTGGATATTCCCTCGGCGCTGATGGTGTCGAGCAACAACCTGAGTTTTAAAATCAACGATGGCGATGCCATGCAGTGCCAGCGCGACCTGAGCGATAAATATCGCGTCACCATCATGGCGGATTCCCGTTTCGAGCTGGAAGGGCAGCAACTGGACATTGGCGCCGATTTAAGCCATTTCCCGCGCCCGTTCTTTGACAGCATGCAAATGACCCCGGCGGCGATCGCCATGGCTTTCCCGGCGAAGCTCAGCGGCGATACCTTAAGCGCCAGTGCGCTGATCTCATCGTGGATGGGGATCCAGGCAGACTACCGTGGCGTGTCGTTTGCCGCCTATCATGACCGCTTGCCGGAAAAGAACGGCATCCTGATTGGTCATCCGGGCGAGCAAATTGGTGGCCTGACGCTACCGACTACCGAGCAGCCGCTACTCAAAGTGGTCGATAACCCGGCAAACCCGGTTTATAAGCTGCTGCTGGTGGTGGGTAAAGATGATGCCAGCCTGCGTGCGGCGGCATGGCGTTTAACCCGCGGCAATTTCGCCATGCAGACGCCGTCGGTGGATGTCACCACCCAAACGATCCCGGCGAGTAAACCTTACGATGCGCCGCGCTGGATCCCTACCGATCGTCCGGTAAAACTGTCAGAACTGATCCGTAAAGATCAGAGCCTGACCACCACGGGTCTGTGGCACGATGCGTTACGCGTAGCATTCCGTGCGGCACCGGATCTGTTCCTGTGGGATGGCGAAACGATTCCTCTGCACATTGGTTACCGTTTCCCGACGGAAAGCTGGATTGATGAAGACCGTTCGTGGCTCAGCATGACCATGAACGATACCTTCCTGCATAACCTGCCGGTGAATAAGCAGGGGGCGCTGGAAACGTTGTGGCATAAGCTTGGCGGTGATGCGCGGCAGGAGAAGTTTGATATGCCGCTGGAGCCGTACATGATCTATGGCGACAACCAGCTCTCGCTGTACTTCAACATTCAACCCAAGGCGAGCGCCCCGTGTAGTGTGCTGCTGAACAATAACATTAAGAGCCGTATCGAAGACGACTCGTGGATTGATCTCAGCCATACGCGTCACTTCGCGCTGTTGCCGAACCTCTCTTATTTTGTGGGCGCGTCCTTCCCGTTCACCCGGCTTGCGGATTATTCGGAAACGGTGCTGATGCTGCCGGAAAAACCGACTGAAACGCAGATTGCCACGCTTTTAGATATGACGGCACGTTCCGGTAACGCGACGGGAACGGCGCTGGGCCGCAACCGCGTGTTGCTCGGCGTACCCACTGGCGGGGCGGGTGTTGAACTGCTGAACGACCGCGATGTGCTGGCGGTCACGGGCCTGGATCAGCATGACTTTAACCGCGCGATCCTCAATACCTCGCCGTTTGTGATGCACGACTCGACGTTGGGTGTACGTGAGCCGACGACCTGGGAGCGTATCAAACGGTGGATAGCAGGGGACTGGGCATCAGACGGGCTGGAAGCCGACCGCTACTTCTCCTCCAACGAAGCCTGGCGCGGGTTTGTCAGCTTCCGTTCACCGTGGAATAACGATCGTCTGGTGGTACTGGCTATCGGCAGCAATGACGAGCAGCTCTCACGTCTGCACGGTGACCTCGCCTCAGCGAAAATTAACGCCGGGATCCGTGGCGACGCAGCGGTGATCACCAATGAGAACGGCGTGCGCAGCTTCCGCGTGGGTGAGCAGTTCCCGAGTGGCGAGATGCCAACGCAAATGCGGGTAATTTGGTATGCGAATCAGCACTCGGCGCTGTTGGCGATTTTAGGACTGCTATTTGGTTGCATTGTTGGCTCGGCGATCTTTGTCTTGCTGAGAAATCGCGCAAAACGACGTCTGGATTTGGACAACCGCAAATAAGAGGGTGACAAGAATGATGATAAAAACCGCCCGCCGTTTGACGACGCTGTGCCTGTCCAGCGCGCTCACTTTCGGTATACCAGGGCTGGCTCATGCCGCCGCGAATGATGCCGCGCTCAAAGCCTTATTTGACCAGGCGAATTACTGGCATGAGAAATCCCACGATGACCTGGCGATGGAGTCGCTGCGTAAAGTGTTGATGGTGGATGCCAATAACACCCAGGCGATGTACCTGATGGCGTTATGGGCGCAGCAAAATGGCGATCTGCAAGTCTCGTCCCAGTGGCGTACGCGGCTGGCGCAGGTTTCTCCTGACGATCCGGGGTTGCAGGCGCTGGATAATGCCAAACAACTGACGCAGGTTCCGCAGGGGCAATTGAGCCTTGCCCGCCAGCAGGCGCGCAGCGGTAACGTACCGGCGGCGCTGGCGACCTGGCGCAGCATGTTTAACGGCGATACGCCGCCACCCAGCCTCGTCCCTGAGTACTACCAGACGATGGCGGGAGACAAAACCCTTTATCCGCAGGCCGTGTCGCAACTGAAAAATTTCGTGATGCATAACCCGCAGGATACCTCTGCGCGCATTGCACTCGGCAAAATCCTGACCTGGCGTGAAGAGACGCGCCGCGACGGCATTTTGTTGCTCGAACCGATGGCCAGCGGCAGTAAAGAGGCCGATGACGGGTTACGTCAGGCGCTGTTATGGCTGGGGCCGCAGGCAGGCGATGAGCGCTTCTACGACACCTGGCTCCAGCGGCATCCGCAGGATACTGATGTCCAGAACTATTACCGTAAAAATGTCGGCGGCGCGGCGAAAGGCGCGGGCTATACCGCGCTGAATAGCGGTGATAACAGTGCGGCAAAAAACAAATTTGAGCAGGTGCTGCAAACCAACCCTAACGATGCTGACGCCCTTGCCGGGATGGGCTACATCGCCCAGCGTAGCGGTGATTACAAAGCGGCGGCACAGTACCTGAATCGGGCAGCCAGTCAGGGCGGGGATGCTTCTGATGAGCGTAAAAATCAGGCCGCAGACGCGGCGTTTTACGGCCAGCTCGCCCAGGCGCAGCAGGCATTGAAAGAGGGTAATATTAGCCAGGCGCTGGCGCTTTCGGCCCCGCTGGCACAAGAGAGTGGGGAGCGTGGCACGGCAGGAAAACTGTTCCGTGCTTCCGTACTGCGGCAGAACAAAGACTTTTCGCAGGCCGAACAGACCCTGCGAGGTCTTCTCAACGAGCAGCCGCAGAACGCCCCGGCACGGGAAAACCTCTATTACGTCCTGCGCGACCAGAATAAAACGGAAGAAGCGCAGGCGATGCTGCGTACTTTACCCGCCAGCCTGCAGGAAAAACTGCAGCCGCGTGTGGTCGCGGGGGCGCCTGGCGATCCGATTCGCCGTCAGGCACAGCAACTGGTCCAGGCCGGTAATACTGACCAGGCGATTTCGGTACTGCGCCAGGGCGTTGCCCGCGTGCCGGATGATCCGTGGCTGCGTCTCGACCTTGCCCGCCTGCTGCAAAAATCCGGACAGGAAGGTGAAGCGGCCACGGTGATGATCCCGGCGGGTCGCGATGGTGCTAACAGCAATTCACTGTACGCCGCTGCGCTCTATGCCAGCGAAAGCGGGGCCTGGCAGCAGGCCAACTCTCTGCTGGCGCGTATTCCGCCGTCCAGCCGTAATAGCCAGATGCGCGATCTGTCGGAAAGTGTGAATTACAACCTGCAAATGGCAACGGCAGAACGTTACCTTTCACAAGGGAACATGACCGCGGCGTCCAATACGCTGAAAGCGCTGGCCAGTCAGCCGCCGAAAAGCCCGGTCGATGCAGGGAAACTGGCGCGGATGCTTGCCCGTTCGGGTGACATCACCACCGCCGTATCGCTGGTGCGCAACAGTATTAAAGATGGCGTAGAAGGCAACGCCGGGGATTATGCCGATCAGATAGCGGTACTGAACCAGGCGGGGCTCACTCAGGAAGCGCAAACCCTGATGTCGAACCCGGAGCTACAGGCGCGCAGTACGCCTGCTCAGCTTGCGGGTATCCGCAATGGCTACGTGATTAATGAAGCCGACAAACTGCGTGAAGAGGGCAACTACGCCGCGGCGTATGACAAGCTGATCCGTGCGCTGCAAAGCGACCCGCAAAACACCGATTTGATGTTCGCCATGGGCCGTCTGTACCAGACAGGCAAAATGAACAAAGAAGCGGGCGTACTCTACGACTACCTGATGACCCGTGATACCGAGGATCAGGCGGCGCGTGTGGGGGCTATCGACGTTGCGCTGTCCGAGAATAACGTGCAGAAAGCTACTACCCTTGCCAGCGGTCTGCGTAGCGACAGCTCACCAGAACGTATGCTGTTGCTGGCGCGTCTGGAAGAGGCAAAAGGCAACCACCAGCAGGCGATGACCTACTTACGTAGCGCACGCGGCAAGCTGGTGGGGCTGGAGTCGTCTAACAGCGCGGCTACGCCGACGATTGGCGGCATACTGTTGGCAGATAATCCGTTTACCACTACCAGTAAAACGCCGCCGCAGTCGAGTTCTCCACAGGCGTTGTACGGCACTATTCTGCCGTGGCAGGTCGCGCAAGTGGCTCGTGAGCCGGGGAGCAGTTTACCGGGCACAACCCGTACCGATTTGCCGGTCGAGACCGCGCAAAGCCGCACGCTGCGTCAGGTTGATAACATGATGCAGGAGCTTGATGAGAAGAAAGGGATGTGGTTGCAGGGCGAGGTCGATATCCGTGGCCGTGACGGTGAGTCGGGCACCAGTAAACTGACCGAAGCCAAAACGCCGCTGACCTGGTCAAGTTCGCCGTTTGGTGAGTCGCGCTTCGAGTTTACCGCCACGCCGATCACCCTGAGTGCCGGGAGTGCTTCTGGCGATGCCTGGCGACGCTATGGCTCGAACCCGCTGGCGAATGCGGCATCAAATTTAGCATCGACAATCAATAATGAGATCAATTCGCTGGCGAGCATGACAGCAGATCAGAAAGCGCAATATTTGGCGTTGCATCCGGCTGCCGCTGCATTGGATGGGCTTAGCGAGGTCTCTTCGGCCGATTTTGGTCAATTCACATCGAGAGGTTTGACGAACCTTGCCGCGCTAAATGCCGCAGAGGGGGGGGCGCTACGAAACTATCTGAACCGTTCCTCACTAAAGGCTGACGTCTCGCAGCCAGGCGATGTTTCAACAGACTCGCAAAATGGGAACGGTGTAGAGCTTAATATGGCGCTTAGCGGTGACAGCTATCGCCTGGATATTGGCAGCACGCCGCTGGGCCAGGATCTGAATACACTGGTCGGTGGGGTGAAATGGTCACCTAAGTTATCTAACTACCTCTCATTGATCTTCACCGGCGAGCGCCGCGCCGTGACTGATAGTTTGCTCTCGTATGTTGGTTTGAAAGACGCTTACTCAGGCAAAACCTGGGGCCAGGTGACTAAAAACGGCGGTACCGTGCAATTAAGCTATGACGACGGTGACGCAGGCTTCTTCGTTGGCGGTGGTGGTTACAGTTACATTGGTGAAAATGTGGCGAGCAACACCAGTATGAACGCAGACGCCGGAGTCTATCTGCGCCCATGGCATGATGATTTCCGTCAACTGCAAACAGGTTTAAGCGTCAGTTGGATGGATTTCTCGAAAAACCTCAGTTACTTCACTTTCGGGCAGGGCGGCTATTTTAGCCCCCAAAATTATGTCAGCGTGTCATTACCAGTTGATTTTTCACAGAAAATTGACAACTGGAAGCTTAGCCTTGGAGGCTCTGTGGGGTATCAATCCTACACCCAGGATGCTAGCAATTACTTCCCGACAGACTCCGCAATGCAAAGCGCTTTAACAGATTACGTGAAAACTGGTTTTGCAAAAGAAGCGCAGTATGGCAGCAAATCGCAAAACGGGATTGGCTATACCTTCCGGGCAGGGATTGATTACAACCTGAACAAGAACATGACCGTCGGCGGCAAGGTCGGTTACGACACCTTTGGCGACTATAACGAAAGTACTGCCGGGATCTGGTTCCGCTATATGTTGGGAGATAAATAATGACGTCGAGTACGGCTAATCCTTTACTGCTGTCTTATTTTCAACGGCAGCAAACGCCAGCCGGTTGGTTTGACCTGCTGTCGGTAATGGTTGATGGCATGGTGAGAAACGTAGGGGAAGCGGAAAGCCAACCCTTTTTGCGCCAGATGGGGGCATCGCTGGCGGAACGTTTTCCTCTGCCTGCCTCACAAACCATTGGCGAACTCGAAACCAACATCAACGCGCTGCTTGCGGAGTTTAATTGGGGCTATATTGATATTGATGCCAGCGAAGAGGGATTATCGTTCCGCCATCAGGGGTTACCGGTTTCCCGGGATGAGAACAGCCAGACGCGTTGGTGTTACGCATTTTGCGCCATACTGGAAGGGCTTTATTCCCGTTGGCTGCAGGGACAGGGCGGGCAATCGCATCTCGCTTTTAGCCGCGAACGGCTTTACTCCGTATCGGACGTTGTGTTCCGCTACGCTAACCCACAATGAGTCTGAGTATGTTTAAACGCGTTTTCGCCATGATGGTGATGATGGTGAGTGTGCTTTTTTCCTCGTTTTCACAGGCGGGACAGGCCTGGGAAGCGTACAAAGCGCGCTTTCTGATGACGGATGGCCGTATTGTTGATACCGGCAATAAAAACGTCTCTCACACGGAAGGCCAGGGTTTCGCCATGCTGATGGCGGTGGCCAGCAATGATAAAGCGGCGTTTGACCGCATCTGGGGATGGACAGATAAGACGCTCAGGAACAAGGACAATGGTCTGTTCTACTGGCGTTTTAATCCCGTCGAGCCGGATCCGATTGCCGATAAGAATGACGCAACAGATGGCGATGCGTTAATTGCATGGGCGTTGTTAAAAGCCAGTCAGCGCTGGAATGATAACAGCTATGCCACCGCATCGGATGCCATTACCCAGGCGATGATTAAACATACGGTGATCAATTATGCGGGTTATCGGGTGATGCTGCCGGGGGCGAAGGGGTTCAATCTCAACAGTTATGTGAACCTGAACCCGTCCTATTTTATCTTCCCGGCATGGAAAGCGTTCGCCAACCGTAGTCATCTGGTGGTCTGGAATGATCTGATCCGTGATAGCACTACGCTGCTTGGCAAAATGGGCTGGGGTCAATCACATTTGCCTACCGACTGGGTATCACTGTCGGCGGATGGCAAACTGAGCCCTGCTAAAGAGTGGCCGCCGCGCATGAGTTTCGACGCCATTCGTATTCCGTTGTATCTCTCATGGTGGAACCCGCAAAGTTCGCTGCTGACGCCGTGGCGCAACTGGTGGCAGGGTTATGATCGTAGCCGCACCCCGGCCTGGGTGAACGTTACAACCAACGATACCGCCCCGTACAATATGAATGGCGGTTTGCTGGCGGTACGTGATTTGACGATGGGGCAAACGTCTGGCGAGCCGCAAATCAACGCACAGGATGATTATTATTCTGCCAGTCTGAAAATGTTGGTCTGGCTGGCACAGCAGCAACAGTAATTTTCCGCTTTTCCTGGTGATGTCTCCTCACCCTCTCCCTTGAGGGGTGAGGAATCCCCACAAAAATGCGAGCACGAACGGTCCCCTCTCCTCTTTGGGGAGAGGGCCAGGGCGAGGGGAAATAATCTACTGCGGATAGGGCACCCAGTCGCCGCCGTTCAGCCGAACATACGGCTTATTCTGGTACTGAATCACCACGGCGTTAGCATTTTCTGAAACCGGCGCTGTCTGCGGCAGGCCGCTGGTCAACTGATCCCAGTTCACACGATCTTCGGTGAATATCTTGCCATCCAGCACGCGTGTTACCAGTTCTGATATCGCCAGGAAGCTGCTCGGTTGATTGATCTCAATCGCAGGCCCTTCATGCGGCGCCTTCATACCAAAGAACTTGATTGCCGTTGGGACGTGGGTAATTGATGGGCTTGGAATATCACGCAGGCCGGAAACCTGCATCTTATCGCCCTGCAGCGCCGCGCCATGTTCCGGCACCATCACCACCATCACCTTACGCCCGGATTTCTCCAGTTGCGTGAAGAAGGCATCCAGTTCATCAAACAATTTCTGGGCGCGAATTTTATAATCCGCCGTCTGGCGCACGCCGGGGAAATGGTTACCGTCGTGCAGTGGCAGCAGGTTATAGAAGGTCGCGGTACGCTGACCATTATTGTTCGCCTCGTTCTCCATCCAGCGGTTCAACACGGCGGTATCGTCATAGACCGGGGAGCCATCAAACGACAACAGAACCGGCGGCAAGCCTGCCTGATTCATCAACGGCACCTGCACGCCGCCGTTGTCGCGGATCTCTTTGAGGAAATCACCAAACACGCCGTTGTGATCCATCATCAACTGTTGGGTGAAGCCCAGTTTGGCCAGGTTATCAAACAGGTAGCACTGGGCGCCGGCTGTCTGGTAGAGATTTTTATGCGATGTCTGACCGCAGCTCGCGCGTAGCAGACGAATGGCCGCCGGGCCGCTATAGGCAGTGGCCGAATTAAACTGCTTAAAGACGATATCGAAATGTGACCACAGTGGGTGCGATGACAAACCTGCGGCATCAATATCTGACCAGGAGAGCGAACAGATGTTGATAACCAGCAGATCAAAAGGCTGTGCATCTGCCGGCAACTGTGTCGGGAACGGCGTCTGGCGTTTCTCTTCGGAGGCATAGAAACTGGCGAGCCAGGCATTCAGGTTCTCTGAGGTAGGCGGCGCGGTTTGTGCCGGAATATCGCCCACCACGGGTGTTGCCGCGGTATTCGCGACGGTCGGCGCCACCGTACCGCCCGTTGTGGCAAGAGTGTTTTGTTGGGTGCTTTGCGGCCACAGGGTGAAGGCCGGGCCGACAATCGTCAGCACATTCAGCCAGATCATAATAGCGACAACAAATACCGTGACGCGTATCCACTGCGCCAGGAACAGCCAGGCGATCAGCAACACGAACAGCGCGCCAATCATCTGCCAGTTAATAAAACGCGTTACCAGATCGAGCAGGTAATCGGCGCTAAAGCCTGCCACCTGGGAGCCCTGACTCATAATGCTATCGATACCCGGTAGCCAGGTATCATGCCAGAACAGGCCGAAACCAATCGGGAGGGCAATCCAGTGGCGCAGGTGGTGCAGGCCCGGACCTGGCAATGGCATCAACAAAAAGGCCATAAACACCAGGTTCAGCAATGGATGAAAATTAAGGTAGCCCGCCCACAGCAAACCAAATTTCACCAAAAAATAGAAATTCCAGCCGGATAAACCGCGCCAGTGTTGCCACAGCGTCGAGGGTCTGGAAGGCGTCAGCGTTTGATTAGTCATGTTTTCGGTCTGCCTTGACGAACGATTCCCGACGCAATATGCCGGCCGGTTTAACGTAGCGAGGTTTAATAAACATTATTCTTGCAATAAGACGAATGCGGTACAGCCAGTGGCGTGCCAGATAGCCCAGCGGGAAGAAAATCAGCGCGCAAAGGATAACGAGTTCAATAATATCGGCGATGGACATCATGATGCGCTCCCCGTCTCTTCACTTAACAGTCGCAGGGGTTGGGGGATACGTCGCCAGACTTGCCCGTCATGCTCGGCATTCATGATTTTCGGCTCATCGCTTGTACCCGCCAGCGGACTGCCCCATTTTTCCGGCCCGACTTCCCGCAACAGCACCAGCTCGGCCGCAATCTGGTTGTCTTCGAACCACACCATGCGGTTAGAGAAGATGTCGGCTGTAGGTAACGGGAAAATGTGGTTAAGGGCGGTGTCGAGATCATTCACACGACAGAACGACAAAAACATCAACAGGCGATTATCGCCGATGGTGACAATATCCCCGGCACGGTTCGGGCGGCAGAGCGTTAGCGCTTGTTCAACGCGAATACCGGGCACCGGGCGCAGCGCCACCAGTACCCCCTTGCCGTCTGGCGGTAACAGCGTGTTATTCACCATATTGGCTACCGCTTCGCAGAACGTGGTCCACGGCTGGAAGCCGCGCAGCTTGAGCGGCAGTGTCATTGAGAGCAGCGTAGAGATATCTTCCGGCACAATGCGTTTAAATTGTTGCCCCTGTACGCTTTCGATAAGCGTCAGGCAGCGGGAGAGTGGGGCGTTCCAGGGGATGACCATGTTTGCGCCACACCGCAACAGCAAACGTTCATCGGTGGCGCGCAGGCTGGCCCTGGTTTCACGAACGATAATCTTCAGTGCGCTACCGCGCTGGCGGCGCAGAGTATGAATCTGACGGGCAATGGTTTCGATTTGGTTATTCTGACTCAGGGCGAAAATAAGGGTCGCGGCCTGGCTGGTTCGCGCCTCGTCAAACATTCCTTCGTTGGTTTTAAATAGCGTCCAGTGTTCAGAAAGCGCGGGCGCCCCTTCCAGCACATCGACATTACTGAGCACTCGTTTTTCATCACTGCGCGGCTGGACGGAGGCCTCTTCCTGCTTCGCTAATTGCCAGTGACCATCGCGATGTTCAAGAATAAGTTGTTGCTGGGCACTCACGCCTCTGTCGTTACACCACCAGGCCACATCATAAAGATGCGTTCCGCTTGTATAACGCAAACTAGCCAAACCGAACAATGAACGGTATTTACCTATCAATACTGATGATTGCCTGTCGCTATTGTTTGCAGGGTTTATTACCAGCAATGCGCAGTTATGATATTTCGTCCACTCATGAATTCGTATTAGCCAGTGGTGTAATTTCTCTGCCGAAATATTCTGCCAGGCGTTATTTGCACACAGCAAAATGAGTAAATAATTCTCAGGTTCAATAGAACAAAGTAAATCGCGGGAGAAAAAGTATAGACCTTTTTCATGACTTGGCATGGAAAAAAGTTGTATTTTTTTGGGGCCGCGATCGGATTCTAATCTGAGGATGTTCTGCAAATCATAACCCATACCCGTAACCGCGACTTTCGCGTTTTCAGATTGCGATGCAATTGTTTGATTAACAAGGCTAATTGCGTCTTCTTCGCGATCGGCGTTAATCCACCAGACGCCGCCGGCAGGCATGTGACGTAATTCGTCCCATAGCGACTGGATGCCAATAGAAAATATGGGGTCCACGGTGTCCCTCTACGCGTAATTTATCTGTATCTCAGTTTACTAGCGAAAGCAGAGAAATAAACCTAACATTGAAATTAAAGAACATCAGATTTAGCATGTAAACGAATTTCGTCGCAAATACCTTACTAAGAATGTACGCAATCTTTTCCTGATTATAAGGGTCGTGTCTGAATGCATAACGATGAACCTAAAACTCAGATGGATTCGACGCTGGGTTATACGTTTCAAAATGATTTTTTGGCGCTCAGTAAGGTGTTTTCTCTGCCCGAAATAGATTATGCCGATATTTCCCAACGAGAACAGTTGGCGGCGGCTATTAAACGTTGGCCCCTGCTGGCAGAATTTGCTCGTCAACAATAAGGAAGCCGTGGATGGCTGTATTGGGGTTACAAGGGGTACGCGGCGGTGTGGGCACCACATCAATTACCGCGGCGCTTGGCTGGGCATTACAACTTTTAGGGGAATCGGTACTTGTTATTGACGCCTGCCCCGATAACCTCCTGCGCCTCTCATTTAATGTTGATTTCGACCACGCCGACGGTTGGGCGCGCGCGCTTCTGGACGGCAAAGACTGGCGCGACGCGGGCCTGCGTTATACCTCCAGCATCGACATCCTGCCCTTTGGCCGCCTGACGGATGCCGAATGGGAAAACCAGCACCTCTTATATCAGCCCCCGGGCCAGCTAACGACGCTATTACAGGCGCTGAAAGCACAGCAGCGCTACCAATGGGTGCTGGTTGACTTACCGCACGGCTGCTCGCCGCTGGCGCGCCAGTTTCTTGAATATTGCGACCACACGCTGGCGGTGGTGAAACCGGATACCAACTGTCACGTGCGCCTGCACCAACAGCGGCTGCCGACAGGCGCGCACATTCTGATTAATGATTTACGTATTGGCAGCCAATTGCAGGATGACCTGTATCAGGTGTGGCTTCAAAGCCAGCGCAACCTGATGCCCGTCCTCATCCACCGTGATGAAGCGATGGTGGAATGTCTGGCAGCCAAACAGCCGTTGGGAGAATACCGGAGTGATTCACTGGCGGCGGAAGAGATCCTGACGCTGGCAAACTGGTGTTTGCTGCACTGTTCGCCCGCAGCCACGCCGGGGGAACAACACGCGAGGGTGCCTGAATGAGTCGTCTGGCCGCCTTGTTTCTGACCCCCCCGGTATATGCCCGCTTAAGCGAGCGTTACCGCTTTTATCGCCGGAATAAGGCGTCGGGGTTCAGTGCGGCATGCGGCTGTTTCTGGGTAGCACTGGCATGGCTGTTTCTGCCGCTGGAAAATGATCGCTGGCAGCGGGTGCGTGAGCAGCATCAGGCGCTGTTTCCACACATTAATCCGGACAAACCGCGTCCGCTTGACCCGGCACGTTATCTGTTGCAGGTCCTCTGGCTGCTGGCAACTTTGCCACAGCATGTGGCAGCGCAGGCGCAGAAACCTGAACGCGTCCATAAGCTGCGCGAACGTTACCATCGCTGGCTGGATTCTCTGCCCACCCGCGTTTCTGACCAGACCCGCCACCTGGATAACCAAAAAGAACTGGGGCATCTCAGCCGGCGAACGCGACGTTTCATTCTGGGGATCATCATCACCTTCTCGCTGATTCTGGCGATCGTCTGCATTACCCAGCCGTTTAACCCACTGTCGCAGCTCATTTTCCTGCTGCTGTTATGGGGCGTGGCCCTGTTGGTTCGTCGTATTCCGGGGCGTTTCTCCGCGCTGATGCTGATCGTCCTGTCGCTAACGGTCTCCTGCCGCTACATCTGGTGGCGCTATACCTCCACCCTGAACTGGGATGACCCGGTCAGCCTGGTGTGCGGTATCGTGTTGCTGTTCGCCGAAACCTATGCGTGGATTGTGCTCATTCTCGGCTATTTCCAGGTGGCCTGGCCGCTTAATCGTCAGCCGGTGCCGCTGCCAAAAGATATGGCTCTCTGGCCGTCGGTCGATATTTTTGTGCCCACCTATAACGAAGATTTAAATGTGGTGAAAAACACCATTTATGCGGCGATGGGTATCGACTGGCCGAAAGATAAACTCAAAATCTGGATCCTTGATGACGGCGGTCGGGAAGAGTTTCGTCAGTTTGCCCAGACCGTGGGTGTGGAATACATCGCCCGTACCACCCATGAGCACGCGAAAGCCGGGAACATCAATAATGCGCTGAAATATGCCAAAGGCGATTTCGTTTCGATTTTTGACTGCGACCACGTGCCGACGCGCTCTTTCCTGCAAATGACCATGGGCTGGTTTATCAAAGAAAAAGATCTGGCGATGATGCAGACGCCGCACCACTTTTTCTCGCCGGACCCGTTCGAGCGCAACCTTGGCCGTTTCCGTAAAACGCCAAACGAAGGAACTCTGTTCTACGGGCTGGTTCAGGACGGCAACGATATGTGGGATGCCACCTTCTTCTGCGGCTCGTGTGCGGTCATTCGTCGTGGTCCGCTGGATGAGATTGGCGGTATCGCGGTGGAAACGGTCACCGAAGATGCCCATACCTCGCTGCGCCTGCATCGCAGAGGACATACTTCTGCCTATATGCGTATTCCTCAGGCCGCCGGTCTGGCAACGGAGAGTCTGTCGGCGCACATCGGCCAGCGTATCCGCTGGGCGCGCGGGATGATTCAGATTTTCCGTCTCGATAATCCCCTGCTCGGCAAAGGGCTGAAACTGGCGCAGCGTCTGTGTTACGTCAACGCCATGCTGCACTTCCTCTCCGGGATCCCGCGCCTGGTGTTTCTCACCGCGCCGCTGGCGTTCCTGCTGCTGCATGCCTACATCATCTATGCGCCAGCCATCATGATTGCGCTGTTTGTTTTGCCGCACATGATCCACGCCAGCCTGACCAACTCCAAAATTCAGGGTAAATATCGCCATTCGTTCTGGAGTGAAATCTACGAAACGGTACTGGCCTGGTATATCGCACCGCCGACTCTGGTGGCGCTCTTTAACCCGCACAAGGGCAAATTCAACGTCACCGCAAAAGGGGGACTGGTCGAAGAAGAGTATGTCGACTGGGTTATCTCCCGGCCCTATATCTTCCTTGTTTTGCTGAACATCGTCGGCGTGCTGGTGGGCATCTGGCGTTATTTCTACGGCCCGCAAAACGAGATTTTAACGGTCTTCGTCAGTATCGCATGGGTGTTCTACAACCTGATTATCCTCGGTGGCGCGGTGGCGGTATCGGTGGAAAGCAAGCAGGTTCGTCGCGCGCACCGCGTGGAGATCGCCATGCCTGCGGCTATCGCCCGCGAAGACGGTCATCTGTTCTCCTGTACCGTGCATGATTTTTCCGACGGCGGCCTGGGGATCAAAATCAACGGCCAGGCCCAGGTACTGGAAGGGCAGAAAGTCAGCCTGCTGTTAAAACGCGGCCAACAAGAGTATGTCTTCCCGACAATGGTCGTGCGCGTTTCCGGCAATGAGGTGGGGCTGCAATTAATGCCGCTGACCACGAAACAGCATATCGATTTTGTGCAGTGTACGTTTGCCCGTGCGGATACATGGGCGTTGTGGCAGGACAGCTTCCCGGAAGATAAGCCACTGGAAAGCTTAATGGATATTTTAAAACTGGGCTTCCGTGGTTATCGCCATCTCGCGGAATTTGCTCCACCGTCTGTGAAAATGATTTTCCGGTCGCTAACCATACTGGTTGCCTGGATTGTGTCGTTTATACCGCGTCGCCCGGAACGTGAAGCGGTAATACAGCACCCCGTGACGTGATTGGCTCAACAATGATGAAAACGCGATGAAAAGAAAACTTTCCTGGATTTGTGCAGTGGCTGTGGGGATGAGCGCTATACCCTCCCTGATGACGTATGCGGCACCCGGTAACCCGGCGGCGCAAGCGGCCCCCACCGTGCCTGCCGTCGCGCCTGCGACCCAGCCGGTCGCGACGCCTGCGCCAACACAATCGGAAACGCTGGTCCCTACCACCCCGACAGAGGGACAAACGCAACCGGCACCCCCGACCGGAAGCCATGCCACAGGGCAGGTGACGCCGGCCGTGACGCTTTCAAATGCGCCATCGCGCGAGGTCAAGCTGACGTTTGCTGAGATTGCGCCGCCGCCAGGCAGTATGGTGCTGCGCGGTGTCAACCCGAACAATGGCATTGAGTTCGGCACGCGCAGCGATGAAGTGGTGTCGAAAGCGCTGCTCAATCTCGAATATACCCCATCACCGTCACTGCTGCCGGTTCAGTCGCAGCTAAAGGTCTACCTGAATGACGAACTGATGGGCGTGCTGCCGGTCACCAAAGAACAACTGGGTAAAAAGACCTTTGCGCAGGTGCCCATCGACCCGCTTTACATTACCGACTTCAACCGCGTGCGGCTGGAGTTTGTCGGTCACTATCGCGATGTCTGTGAAAACCCGGCCAGCACGACGCTGTGGATGGATATTGGCCGCAGTAGCTCGCTGGAACTTTCTTACCAGACGCTGGCCGTGCAAAACGACCTGTCGCACTTCCCGATCCCGTTCTTCGACCCGCGTGACACCCGTCCGTTAACGCTGCCGATGGTCTTCGCCGGTGCGCCGGATCTGGCTGAGCAGCAGGCGGCGGCGGTCATTGCCTCCTGGTTTGGTTCGCGTACCGGCTGGCGGGGGCAGAATTTCCCGGTCATGTACAACGGTCTGCCGGATCGTAATGCGATTATTTTCGCCACCAACGACAAGCGTCCGGATTTCCTGCGTGACGCACCGGCGGTGAACGCCCCAACCATCACCATGATGAGCCACCCGAACAATCCTTATGTGAAATTACTGGTGGTATTTGGGCGCGATGACAAAGACCTGTTACAGGCGGCAAAAGGTATCGCTCAGGGGAACGTGTTGTTCCGTGGCAACAGTGTCACCGTTGATGAAGTGAAACCACTGCTGGCGCGTAAACCCTATGATGCGCCGAACTGGATACGCACTGACCGTGCGGTCACCTTTGGTGAACTGAAAACCTATGAAGAGCAGTTGCAGTCCACGGGGCTGCAACCGGCGTCGATCAATGTCGCGTTGAACCTGCCGCCGGATCTCTATCTCTTGCGCAGTAACGGTATCGATATGCACCTGAACTATCGTTATACCGCGCCGCCGACCAAAGACAATTCGCGCATGGATATCAGCCTGAACAACCAGTTCCTGCAATATTTCAGTCTGGTCAGCAATCAGGATACCAACCGACTGCTGCTGCGCCTGCCGGTGTTACAGGGGCTGCTGGATGGTAAAACCGATGTTTCTATTCCGGCGCTGAAACTGGGGGCGGTGAACCAACTGCGCTTTGACTTCCAGTATATGAATCCCATGCCGGGTGGCACTATCGACAACTGCGTCACCTTCCAGCCGGTGCAAAACCGTGTGGTGATTGGCGACGATTCCACCATCGACTTCTCGAAGTACTACCATTTCCTGGCGATGCCGGATCTGCGCGCATTTGCCAATGCAGGCTTCCCGTTCACCCGAATGGCTGACCTGTCTGAAACCATTGTTGTGGTGCCGCCAACCCCGACGGAGGGGCAACTGACCACGCTGCTGGACTCGCTGGCTACCGTCGGTGCGCAAACGGGCTTCCCGGCCATTAACGTGACATTGACCAATGACGGTACGCAGATTCAGGGGAAAGACGCCGACATCATGATCATCGGCGCGCTCCCGGAAAAACTGAAAGACGACAAGCGTATCGACCTGCTGGTTCACGCGGCGCAAAGCTGGGTGAAAACGCCGCTGCGCCAGACGCCGTTCCCTGGCGTGACGCCTGATGATGTTGATCGTCAGGCGGATGCGCAAACCTCGGTGTCGTCCAGCGGCCCGATGGCGGCCATTATCGGCTTCCAGTCGCCTTATAACGATCAGCGCAGCGTGGTGGCACTGCTGGCGGATAGCCCGCGCGGCTACGAGTTGTTAAACGATGCGATGAATGACAGCGGTAAACGTGCCTCGATTTTCGGCTCCGTGTCGGTGATTCGTGAATCGGGGGTGAACGGTCTGCGTGTGGGTGACATCTACTACGTGGGGCATCTGCCGTGGTTCGAACGTATCTGGTATGCGCTGGCGAACCATCCGGTACTGCTGGCGATTCTGGCCGCGGTGAGCGTGGTATTGCTGGCATGGGTGCTGTGGCGTCTGCTGCGTATTATTAGCCGTCGTCGTCTCGACCCGGATCACGAGTAAGCGGTGATGAAAGCGCTACGCTGGATGGTCATGGCGGCGCTTATGCTGGCGGCGGCGCAGGCAAGCGCCGCCTGTAACTGGCCCGCATGGGAGCGCTTTAAACAGGACTATATTAGCGATGGCGGACGCGTCATCGACCCAAGTGATGCCCGCCAGATAACCACCTCCGAAGGGCAAAGCTATGCCCTGTTCTTTGCCCTTGCGGCGAACGATCGCGATGCCTTTAAAACGGTGCTGAGCTGGACGCAAAATAACCTGGCGGAAGGGGATTTAAGCGCGCGGCTTCCCGCATGGCTGTGGGGGCGGAAAAATGAAACCGAATGGACGGTACTGGATACCAACTCCGCGTCGGATGCGGATATCTGGATTGCCTGGTCTCTGCTGGAAGCCGGACGGCTGTGGAACATGCCGGACTATACCGGGATCGGAAAAGCGCTGCTCTCACGCATTGCCAAAGAAGAGGTGACCACGGTACCCGGCCTTGGCTCCATGCTGCTTCCCGGCAAGATCGGGTTTGCTGATAACGATGCCTGGCGCTTCAACCCTGGCTATCTGCCGCCCCAACTGGCCCAGTACTTTACCCGTTATGGCGCGCCCTGGACGACGCTACGGGAGACCAACCTGCGGTTAATTATGGAAAGCGCGCCGAAAGGGTTCTCCCCTGACTGGGTGAGTTATCAGAAAAATAAGGGCTGGCAGCTTACCGCCGATAAGCCGGTTATCGGGGGTTACGATGCGATTCGCGTGTATGCATGGGTAGGCATGATGCATGACAGCGACCCGCAAAAGGCGCGTATGCTGGCGCGCCTCAAACCCATGGAAACCATGACGGCGAAACAGGGTGTGCCGCCAGAAAGAGTCAACGTGGCGACCGGCAAGGTACAGGGTAATGGCCCTGTGGGTTTCTCCGCGGCACTCCTGCCGTTTTTACAGGATCGTGATGCTCAGGCGGCGCAGCGTCAGCGGGTGGCGGATCGCTTCCCCGGCAAAGACGCGTATTACAGTTATGTTCTGACCCTTTTCGGACAAGGTTGGGACGAGCATCGTTTCCGCTTCACCCCTCGCGGTGAGTTACAACCTGACTGGGGCCAGCAATGCGCAAGCTCACATTAAGTTTATTGTCTTTCACGCTCGGCATCTCAGTGATGACTTTCGCGCAGGCGGCACCGGGCGCGCAACAACAACTGCTTGAACAGGTACGCCTGGGCGAAACCACCAAACGTGAAGATTTAGTACGCCAGTCGTTATATCGCCTTGAGTTAATGGCCCCCGACGACCCGGACGTGATTGCCGCGCGTCTGCGCTATCTGCTGCGTCAGGGTGATAATGCCGGAGCGCAAAAGCAGATGGCGCGGCTGAACGCTCTCGCACCAAACGCCAGCGCGACCAAAGCGTCGCGTATCACGATGGCGCTGTCGACACCCGAAGGGCGACAGGCCTTGCAGGAAGCGCGTTTACAGGCGGCCACGGGCCATCCGCAGGAGGCCGTTGCCGCTTACGAGAAGATGTTTAACGGCAGTGCGCCAGCAGGCGATCTGGCGGCGGAATACTGGATTCAGGTGGCGAAAGTTCCGGCGCGACACAACGAAGCCATTACTCAGTTGAAAGCCCTTAATGCCAGCAATCCGGGAAATGCCGATTTGCAAAGTACGCTGGCACGGCTGTTGATCGCCGACGGGCGCAACGAAGAAGGCTATGCCGTTCTTGAGCAAATGGCGAAAAACAACACCGGGCGCGATGCCGCAGCCAATCTCTGGTATCAGCAGATTCAGGGCATGGCCGTCAGCGAAAAAAGCGTGGCGGCTCTCAAACGTTTCCTGAGCGTGTTCAGTGAAGGGGATACGGTTGTGACGGCGCGCCAGCAGCTTGATGCACAACAGAAACAGTTGGCTGACCCGGCATTTCGGGAGCGTGCCAGCGGGCTGGCGGCCGTGGAAGCGGGCAAGGGCGGCACGGCGATTGGCGCATTGCAGGATGCCGTAAGCAAAAATCATCAGGACAGCGAAGCTGTCGGGGCGCTGGGGCAGGCCTATTCCCAGAAGGGCGATCGTGCCCGGGCGGTGGCGCAGTTTGAGCGGGCCATCGCCCTCGATCCCAATAGCGATAATCGCGGCAAATGGGACAGCCTGCTCAAGGTGAACCGTTACTGGTTGCTGATCCAACAAGGCGATGCGCAACTGGCGGCGAAAAATCCGGCCCAGGCGGAACGCCTCTACCAGCAGGCGCGTGCGATTGATAATACCGACAGCTACGCGGTGCTGGGGCTGGGCGATGCGGCAATGGCCCGCAAGGATACCGCCGTCGCAGAGCGTTTCTATTACCAGGCACTGCGTATGGATAGCGGCAACAGCAACGCGGTACGCGGTCTGGCGAATATTTACCGCGCGCAGTCGCCGGAAAAAGCCGATGCCTTTATTCAGTCACTGAGCGCCAGCCAGCGGCGCAGCATTAACGATATTGAACGCAGCCTGACCAACGACCGACTCGCGCAAGAGGCGGAGCGGCTGGAAAATCAGGGCAACTGGGCGCAGGCCGCCGTATTGCAAAAACGTCGTCTGGCTCTGGACCCGGATAGTGTATGGGTGACCTACCGTCTGGCCAGTGATTTGCGCTCCGCCGGTCAACAGATTGAAGCCGACGCGCAGATGCGCGCGCTGGCGCGCAATAAGCCCACAGACCCTGAGCAGGTTTACGCTTACGGCCTCTATCTTTCCGGCAATAATCAGGAGAGCGCGGCGCTGGCGCACCTCAACACGCTGTCGCGCGACAAGTGGAACAGCAATATTCAGGAACTCTCCGACAGGCTGGAAGCCAATCAACGCCTGGCGCGGGCTAATCAGTTGCGCGATGCGGGCCATGAGCCAGAAGCAATCGCTTTTCTTCAACAGCAGCCTGCGTCGACGCGTATTGATTTGACGCTTGCCGACTGGGCGCAACAGCGAGGCGATAATCCCACGGCGATTTCGACCTATCAGCGCGTGTTGAATCGCGAGCCGACCAATGAAGATGCGGTACTGGGGCTGGCAGAAATTTATGCCGCCGACGGCAACCGCATGGCTTCGCGTGGACTGCTGGCGACATTACCGGCCGCCACCCCGACTGCGCCACGGACGATCAATACCCAACGCCGGGTGGCAATGGTGCAGGCGGCGGTGGGCGATAATGACCCCGCCCGTCAGACTCTCAGCGAGATTGTGCCGCAGGCGAAGGGGCTACCGCCTTCGATGGAAAGCGCGCTGGTGCTGCGTGATGCGGCGCGTTTCCAGGTGCTGGAGGGGCAACCGCAGGCGGCGCTGGAAACCTATAAAGACGCGATGGTTGCATCGGGCGTGGCGGCAACCCGTCCCACCAGCAATGACGAATTCACCTATAAAACCCGTAACAATGAGAAAGATGACTGGCTGAAACGCGGCGTGCGCAGCGATGCCGCAGAACTTTATCGTCAGCAGGATGTGAATGTCACGCTGGAGCATAACTACTGGGGGTCGAGCGGTACGGGCGGCTACTCTGATTTAAAAGCCCACACCACTATGCTGCAGGCCGATGCGCCGCTGGCTGACGGCAGGATGTTCTTTCGTACCGATATGGTGAATATGGATGCCGGAAAGTTCTCGCTTAAAGATGACGGGACATATTCGCCGCACTGGGGAACCTGTAATGAAGTGGCCTGTGAGGGCGGTGACCGCACCCAGACGGCTAACGGCGTGAGCGTTGCGGTAGGCTGGCGCAATAAGACCTGGGATATGGATATTGGCACCACGCCGATTGGCTTTAACGTGGTGGATATCGTCGGCGGCCTGAGCTACAGCAATGATATCGGGGCGATTGGCTACACGCTGAATGTGCATCGTCGTCCGATTTCCAGCTCCTTACTGGCGTTTGGCGGGCAGAAAGATAACGGCAATGGCGATCATCCCGGTACCACATGGGGCGGCGTGCGGGCGAACGGCGCCACCGCCAGCATGAGCTATGACCGTGGCGAGGCGCACGGCGTCTGGGCCTCTTTAGGCGCCGATCAGTTGACCGGGAAAAATGTGGCTGACAACTGGCGAGTGCGCTGGATGGCGGGGTATTACTACAAGCTTATCAATGAGAATAACCGCCGTCTGACCATTGGCCTTAATAATATGATTTGGCACTACGACAAAGATCTGAGCCACTACACCCTGGGGCAAGGGGGCTATTATAGCCCGCAAGAATATTTGTCATTTTCGGTGCCCGTGACCTGGCGTCAACGTACGGAGAACTGGTCCTGGGAGTTGGGTGGGTCTGCCTCCTGGTCACATTCGCGTAAGAAAACGGAACGAAGCTATCCGTTACTGAATTTGATCCCGGCGGATTATCGTACCGACGCCAGAACCGCGCTGGAGGAAGGGAGTTCATCGAGCGGCGTGGGTTATACCGCCCAGGCATTGGTTGAACGGCGTATTAACGCGAACTGGTCCGTTGGCCTTGGCGTGAATATTCAGCAGGCGAAAGATTACACGCCAAGCCAGGGTATGCTTTTTATCCGTTATTCCGCCGCCGGATGGCAGGGCGATATGGACATGCCGCCGCAAACGCTGACGCCATACGCTGACTGGTGATAATGAGGATAATTCCTGGGGGAAGCGTGGCGGGCAATATGGCCCGCCATATGAAATTTGTGCTTATTATTCCGTGTATTGCTGACGCTTTTTCCTCATAGCGTTGGCGCTGAGGCAATCTTGACGCCTCTTTATCTCAAACTGTCACGATAGGGTATACTCTGGCGGCGGAGTTGTATTTTATTGCCCTGCGCTTGTGTATCTCTGGAGAGTGATTTTGCGTGTCAGCCGTTCTTTAACGATTAAACAGATGACTGCGGTTTTTTCCGTGGCGATGGTGTTTATTTTCATTTTTTGCGTCATTTTGCTGTTTCATTTTGTGCAGCAGAATCGCTACAACACGGCTACGCAACTGGAAAGTATTGCCCGTTCGGTACGCGAACCGCTGTCCGAAGCCATATTAAAGGCCGATTTCCCGGAAGCGGAATCGGTGCTTAAGCAAATTAAGCCTGCCGGGGTGGTGATCCGCGCGGATGTGGTGCTGCCCAATCAGTTTCAGGCGTTGCGCCTGCGATTTATTCCCGAGCGCCCGGTGCCTATGATGATCGCGCGGGTGTTTGAACTGCCTATCCAGATTTCATTGCCCATTTACTCCCTGCAGCGCCCCGCCAATCCACAGCCGATTGCCTATCTGGTGCTCGAAGCGGACTCTTATCGCGTCTATAAATTCGTGATGAGCACCCTTTCGACGTTGGTAACTGCTTACTTACTTTTGACGTTGATTATGACGGTGGCGATCACCTGGTGTATTAACCGATTGATCGTCCATCCGCTGCGCAAAATCGCCCGCGAACTGAGCGATGTACCGCAGCAGGACCAGGTCGGGCACCAACTGGCGTTGCCGCGTCACCATCAGGATGATGAGATTGGCAGCCTGGTTCGCAGCTATAACCGTAATCAGCAAAACCTGTTGCGTCAGCATGATGAGCTGAACACCCAGTCGACCCTCTTCCCGGTATCGGAACTGCCAAACAAAGCTTTCCTGATGGCGCTGCTGGATCAGGTGGTGGCACGGCAGAAGACTACCGCGCTGATGTTTATCGCCTGTGAAACGTTGCAGGATACGGCGGGTGTGCTGAAAGAGTCACAGCGCGAGATGCTGCTATTGACGCTGGTGGAGAAGCTGAAATCTGTCATTTCACCGCGGATGGTGCTCGCCCAGGTCAGTGCCTATGACTTCGCCATTATCGCCCATGGGGTGAAAGAGCCATGGCACGCCATAACATTAGGTCAGCAAGTACTCACTGTTATTAATGAGCGCGTGCCCATTCACGGCATTCAGTTGCGCCCGAGTGCCAGCATCGGTGTGGCGATGTTCCATGGCGACCAGACCGCAGAACAGCTTTATCGACGTGCGGCTTCAGCGGCGTTTACATCGCGACGCAAAGGGAAAAATCAGATTCAATTCTTCGATCCAAAAGAGATGGAAGAGGCGCAAAAACGGCTGACGGAAGAGAGCAATATCCTGACCGCGCTTGAAAATCGCAAGTTTGCCATCTGGCTTCAGCCGCAGGTGGACCTCGCCACGAATGCGGTGGTGAGCGCCGAAACATTACTGCGTATGGAGCAACCGGATGGCAGTTGGGAGCTGCCTGAAGGGTTAATCGAACGTATCGAGTCGTGCGGGCTAATGGTTACCGTGGGTTATTGGGTGCTGGAAGAGTCGTGCCGTCTGTTGTCTGCCTGGCAAGAGCGCGGGCTGATGATGCCGCTGTCGGTGAATCTCTCGGCGTTGCAACTGATGCACCACGATATGGTGCCGGACATGCTGGAACTGCTCAATCGCTATCGAATTAAACCCAACACCTTGATTCTTGAAGTGACTGAGAGCCGTCGCATTGATGACCCACAGGCGGCGGTGACCATTCTGCGCCCGCTGCGGAATGCGGGGGTGCGTATTGCGCTGGACGATTTCGGCATGGGCTATGCCGGGTTACGTCAATTACACCATATGAAGTCACTGCCGGTAGATGTACTTAAAATCGACAAAATTTTTGTTGAAGGCTTGCCCGACGACAGCAGCATGGTGGCGTCGATTATCCATATGGCGCGAAGCCTGGATTTACACATTATCGCCGAAGGGGTTGAAACCGAAGCGCAGCGCGAATGGCTGCAAAATGCGGGTGTAGAAATCGTACAGGGATTTTTGTTTGATCGCGCCATGACGCCGGAAGCATTTGAAGCGCGTTATTTTTCGATGCCAGACAATGCTGAAAATGGTTGAAATGTTGCTGGCTTGTACGAGTCAGCTCTAACTTTTTAACATCATTGTTTCAAATTTGATGTGAGTATATTTCTGTCATGTTTTCTGGGTGTTATTTTTAACCCGCAGGCGCGAGAAATCCCCAAAAAGCCTGTGGTTTATACCTCAAGGACACCCTATGAAAACCTCTCTGTTTAAAAGTCTGTATTTCCAGGTACTGACGGCAATCGCTATCGGTATTTTGCTCGGCCATTTCTACCCGGAACTGGGCGCGCAAATGAAACCGCTTGGTGATGCCTTCGTTAAGCTGATTAAAATGATTATCGCCCCTGTCATCTTCTGTACGGTAGTGACAGGTATCGCCGGTATGGAAAGCATGAAGGCGGTAGGCCGCACAGGTGCGGTGGCGTTGCTCTATTTTGAAGTGGTCAGTACGCTGGCACTGATTATCGGCCTGATTATCGTCAACGTTGTGCAGCCAGGTGCGGGGATGAATGTTGACCCCTCAACGCTGGATGCTAAAGCGGTTGCGGTGTATGCAGAACAGGCCAAAGAGCAGGGTATCGTCGCCTTCCTCATGGACGTTATCCCGGGCAGTGTGATTGGCGCGTTTGCCAGCGGCAACATTTTGCAGGTGCTGCTGTTTGCCGTGCTGTTTGGTTTCGCGCTGCACCGTCTGGGCAACAAGGGTCAGCTAATTTTCAACGTGATTGAAAGTTTCTCGCAGGTCATTTTCGGCATCATCAACTTTATTATGCGTCTTGCACCGATTGGTGCGTTTGGCGCGATGGCCTTTACCATCGGTAAGTACGGTGTTGGCACGCTGATCCAGTTGGGGCAGCTCATTATCTGCTTCTATATCACCTGTATTCTGTTCGTGGTGGTGGTGCTGGGTTCGATTGCCCGCGCAACGGGTTTTAACATTTTCAAATTTATCCGTTATATCCGCGAAGAACTGCTGATCGTGCTGGGAACCTCTTCGTCCGAGTCTGCGCTGCCGCGTATGCTTGAGAAGATGGAACGCCTCGGTTGTCGCAAGTCCGTCGTGGGGCTGGTTATCCCTACCGGCTACTCGTTTAACCTCGACGGAACCTCTATTTACCTGACGATGGCGGCCGTCTTTATCGCCCAGGCCACGAACAGCCATATGGATATTTTCCATCAGATAACCTTGCTGGTGGTCCTGTTGCTCTCGTCAAAAGGCGCAGCGGGGGTGACCGGGAGCGGTTTTATCGTACTGGCGGCAACCATTTCCGCGGTGGGCCATTTACCGGTAGCAGGGCTGGCGCTGATTCTGGGTATCGACCGCTTTATGTCAGAAGCGCGTGCGCTGACTAACCTGGTCGGTAATGGCGTGGCGACCGTGGTCGTGGCGAAATGGGTAAAAGAGCTCGATCAGAAAAAGCTAACGGATACGCTGAATAATCGTGCATCAAGCAGCAAAACCGGCGAAATTTCCTCTTAATTTCGCTACTTAGCCCCGTAGTCCTTGTCGGGCTACGGGTGCCTGCGCATAATTACCCCCTGGCCCGTCACAATTCAGAACGAATTGCCCGGGATTTTTCACTTCGCTGTGTGACATTTTGCAATTCGTGAGGTCTAACAGCGAAGTGTTAAAGTATCTTTAGCCTCCAGACATGTCGGGGCTGACTTTTTAACCAGGAACGTTGATCAGGGGTTCTCATGCAGGGCACAAAAATTCGATTGTTAACAGGCGGTTTGCTCATGATGGCAGCCGTCGGTTATGTGCAGGCAGATGCGCTCCAGCCCGACCCGGCCTGGCAACAGGGGACACTGGCAAATGGTTTGCAATGGCAAGTCCTGGCCACACCACAACGCCCCAGCGATCGCATCGAAGTACGTCTGTCTATTAATACCGGTTCGCTCACCGAGAGTACGCAACAGAGCGGCTTTAGCCATTTTCTTCCACGTATTGCGCTGACCCAAAGCGGTAGCCTGCAACCTGCACAGGTACGTTCACTGTGGCAGCAGGGTATCGACCCGAAGCGTCCGTTACCTCCCGCGCTGGTCTCGTATGAATACACGATGTTCAATCTGAGCCTGCCGAATAACCGCAACGATTTGCTCAAAGAAGCGCTGGTCTGGCTGTCAGACAGCACCGGGCGCCTCACCATTACGCCAGAGACGATTAACCATGCGCTGGCGAGCGAAGATATGGTGGCGACCTGGCCGGGTAACACCAAAGACAACTGGTGGCGCTATCGCCTGAAAGGGTCGTCATTGCTCGGCCATGATCCGGCTGAAACGCTCAAACAACCGCTGGATGCAAAACAGCTCCAGGCCTTCCATCAGAAATGGTACACCCCGGACGCGATGACGCTGATTGTGGTGGGTAACGTTGATAGCCGCGCGGTTGCCGAGCAGATTAACAAAGCGTTTGGCGATCTTAAAGGCAAGCGCGAAACACCGGCCCCGGTGCCAACCTTATCGCCACTACCGCGTCAGCCAGTAAGTATCATGACGGATTCTGTGCGTCAGGATCGTCTTTCCATCATGTGGGATACCGCCTGGCAGCCGATTCGTGAATCTGCGGCCTTGCAACGCTACTGGCGTGCTGATTTAGCCCGTGAGGCGCTGTTCTGGCACGTGCAGCAGTATCTGGCGAAGACCAACGTGAAAGACATTGGTCTGAGCTTCGACTGTCGGGTGTTGTTCCAGCGTGCGCAGTGTGCCATCAATCTTGACTCGCCAAACGATAGGCTCAACAGCAATCTGGATATCGTGGCCCGCGAGCTGGCGAAAGTGCGCGATCGCGGCCTGCCGCAAGAAGAGTTTGATGCGCTGGTGGCGCAAAAAAATCTTGAGCTTCAGAAGCTGTTTGCCACTTATGCCCGCACGGATACCGACATCCTGATTAGCCAGCGGATGCGTTCGCTGCAAAACCAGGTGGTGGATATCGCGCCCGAGCAGTACCAAAAATTGCGCCAGAACTTCCTGAGTAGCCTGACGAAAGAAATGCTGAATCAGGATTTACGTCAGCAGCTCTCGCAGGATATGGCGTTGGTATTGCTGCAGCCGAAAGGCGAGCCGGAGTACAACATGAAGGATCTGCAGGCTAGCTGGGAAGAGTTGATGTCTTCTGGTGAGCAGAATGCCGCGCCAGCCAACGTGGATGATGCCCATCAGGATGTGTCGGATATTCCGCCGCAGCAGTAAGCGTTGTGGGTGTTCCCGGATGCGGCGTAAACGCCTGATCCGGGCTACCAAACGTTCAGACCGCACGAAATAGTCCCCTTTCCCTGTGGGCTGAGGAATCCCCACAAAAATGCGAGCACGATCGGTCCCCTCTCCTCTTTGGGGAGAGGGTTAGGGTGAGGGGAAAAAGACCTGCCCCGGACAGGAGGCAGGGAAAATCCTTAGTTCGGCATGGCGTCGCGTGGAATGATCGCGCCACGGTATTGAATTACCGTGCTGGCCGTTAAGTGGCCGCGTCTGGCAGCAGCTTCAGCATCGCCACCGGTCAGGCGCACGGCCAGATACCCGGCGCTGAATGAATCACCCGCTGCGGTAGTATCCACCACTTTCTCTTTTGGCAATTTCACCGCTGGCACTTCTTTCAGGGCTTCTCCCTGGATTGCGACCAGGCAGGAGTCCGCACCGCGTTTAATCACCACCTCTTTTACGCCCGCCTGCTGAGTGCGTGCGATAACGTCTTCCACCGGCTGTGCGCCCCACAGCAGATCTTCGTCATCGAGCGTCAGGAAAGCGATGTCAGTACAAGCGAGCATTTGCTGATAGACCTGACGGGTCTCTTCTTTGCTGGCCCACAAACGCGGGCGGTAGTTGTTATCGAAAATCACCTGACCGCCGTTTGCGCGACATTCCTGCAGCAGTGACAGCAGCTTAGTACGGCTTGCCGGGCTTAAAATCGCCAGGCTGATACCGCTGAGATACAAATAATCAAAAGTCGCCAGCTCTTCACAAATGGCGGCAGATTGCTCGCTTTCCAGCCAGAATTTTGCCGCGGCTTCGTTACGCCAGTAGTAAAAGGTGCGCTCGCCGGTGTCATCGGTCTCGATGTAATACAGGCCGGGCAGTCGATTTTCCATGCGCTGAGTCAGGGTGGTATCGACGTTTTCTGCCTGCCAGGATTCCAGCATCTGTTGGCTGAAACTGTCGGTACCCAGCGCAGTAACGTAATGCACGGATAACGCCGCAGCGTCTACCTGACGAGCGATGTAAACCGACGTATTGAGTGTGTCGCCACCGAAACCGCGATTCACTTCCGCGCCTTTTTGTGACAGTTCAATCATGCATTCGCCGATGACGGCAATTTTCTTAGACATAGTCCGGAACCTGAATCAGATGAATTAACGGTAGTGTGCGTTGTGCGCGTTTCGTGGTCAACTATATTAAAACGACGTTCCATTATTTTTTTGACACAGAACGTATTCTCTGCTGATTCCGCAAAGTGCTTTTTCATTTTGCGTGGGTCATGAAGGTAAAGTTCTCACCTCAGGGGCCGATAACCCAATGACGAGAGCTCCGGGGCTACTCATTTTCAACAGGAAGAAGAAATGAAGTTAAAGCAGGTTATCCAGCGGCTGAACTACTCCGAGGCGAGCATAGAAAGCCTACAGGAACGTCGTTTTTGGCTGCAGTGTGAGCGTGCTTATACTTATCAGCCAATTTACAAAACTGATGGTCGCCTGATGGCGGTTGAGGTGCTGACCATTGTGACGCATCCGAGCCAGCCCGATCAGCGCATCCCACCGGACCGCTATTTTTCCGAGGTCGCGGTGCGTCATCGTGTCGACGTGGTACACGAACAGATCGCTCTGCTGGCCAAACAGAAAGACTTTTTCGAGCAGCACGGCGTGCTGGCATCCGTAAATGTCGATGGGCCCACGCTGATAGCCATGCGCTCGAATAAAGCATTAAAAGCCCTCATCGACACCGTGCCGTGGATCCGTTTTGAACTGGTGGAACATATCCGCCTGCCGCAAGACTCCACGTTCGCCACGATCAGTGAAATGGGACCGCTGTGGCTGGATGATTTTGGTACCGGAATGGCCAACTTCTCGGCGCTTAGCGAAATGCATTATGACTACATCAAAGTGTCGCGCGACCTGTTTATTATGCTGCGCAAGACGCCCGAAGGACGCAACCTGTTCGCGCTGCTCATTCAGTTAATGAATCGCTACTGCCAGGGGGTGATTGTTGAAGGTGTTGAAACCCTTGACGAGTGGCGTGACGTTCAGAATTCTCCGGCTTTTGCCGCACAAGGCTACTTCCTTTCGCGCCCGGTTCCACTGAATACGCTGGAAAACGTACTGCTGGAGCTCTGATCGCAGGGCACCCCTTTCTGCCAGCCTCGGCTATCTTTATGACAGGCAAGGCAATAAAGAAAGGGTGCCCGCATGACAAAAACAAGCAAAGCGATTATTGCTGTCACTGGAACACTGGTTTTATTGATTGTGGTGGCCATTATTATCATTGCCACCTTTGACTGGAACCGTCTCAAACCGACCATTAATCAGAAAGTCTCTACCGAACTTAATCGCCCCTTTGCGATTCGCGGTGATTTGGGCGTGGTGTGGGAGCGACAAAAAGAGGAGACGGGCTGGCGTAGCTGGATACCCTGGCCGCACATTCATGCCGACGATATTGTCCTCGGTAACCCACCTGAGATCCCCGAAGTCACCATGGTGCACCTACCGCGCGTCGAAGCCACTCTCGCACCGCTGGCGCTATTAACGAAAACCGTTTACCTGCCGTGGATCAAACTGCAAAAGCCGGATGCGCGCCTGATCCGCCTGTCTGAAAAGAACAACAACTGGACCTTTAAGCTCGCCAGTGCAGAAAACAACGATCCCAATGCGCAACCTTCCGGCTGGTCGTTCCGCCTGGATAATATTCTCTTCGATCAAGGGCGTATCGCTGTTAACGACAAGGTGAGCAAAGCGGATATCGAGATCCTCGTCGATCCGTTAGGCAAACCGCTCCCTTTCAATGAAGTCACGGGCAACAGTAAAGATAAAACGCGCGTGGCAGATTATGTTTTCGGGCTGAAAGCCCAGGGGCGTTATAACGGCCAACCGCTGACAGGCACGGGGAAAATCGGTGGCATGCTGGCGCTACGCAGCGAAGACACGCCTTTCCCGGTGCAGGCTGATTTCCGCTCCGGCAACACCCGTGTAGCCTTTGTCGGCAAGGTTAACGACCCGATGAAAATGGGCGGCGTCGACCTCCAGTTGAAATTCGCTGGCGATACCCTGGGGGATCTCTACGAACTGACAGGCGTGCTGCTGCCGGATACCCCGCCGTTTGAAACGGATGGTCATCTGGTGGCGAAGATAGATAGCGAAAAAAGCAGTGTCTATGATTATCGCGATTTTAACGGGCGTATCGGCGAAAGCGACATACATGGCTCACTCACCTATACCACCGGTAAACCACGTCCGAAACTGGAAGGCGATTTGGAGTCTCGGCAGCTTCGTCTGGCCGACCTTGGCCCCTTGATCGGCGTGGACTCCGGTAAAGGGGGAGATAAAGCGAAACAGGCAGAGCAGAAGAAGGGTGAAAAAAATATCCAGCCCGCCGGGAAGGTGTTGCCTTACGATCGCTTTGAAACCGACAAATGGAACACGATGGATGCCGACGTGCGTTTTAAAGGGAAGCGCATTGAGCATGGCAGCACATTGCCGATAAGCGACCTCACAACCCATATCATTTTACAGAATGCGGATCTGAAACTGCAGCCATTGAAATTCGGCTTAGCGGGCGGGACGATCTCATCCAATATTCGCCTTGAAGGGGATAAAAAGCCGATGCAGGGGCGTGCGGAAATCCAGGCGCGACGGTTAAAACTGAAACAACTGATGCCAAATGTCGAGCTGATGCAGAAAACCCTCGGTGAGATGAATGGCGATGCGGATTTCCGGGGGACAGGGAACTCCGTAGCGGCGCTGCTTGGCACCAGCAACGGTAACCTTAAGCTGTTGATGAATGACGGGCTTATCAGCCGTAATCTGATGGAGATTGCCGGGCTGAATGTGGGTAACTACGTTATCGGCAAGATCTTTGGCGACGATGAGGTGCGGGTGAACTGCGCGGCGGCGAATCTCGATCTGGTTAATGGCGTGGCGCGTCCGCAAATCTTCGCTTTTGATACCGAAAACGCGCTGGTGAATGTGACGGGTACGGCGAGTTTCGCCTCGGAGCAACTGGACCTGACCATTAACCCGGAAAGTAAAGGGGTGCGTATCGTTACGCTGCGTTCACCTTTGTATGTGCGCGGAACATTTAAAAATCCGCAGGCGGGGGTAAAACCGGGGCCGCTGATTGCCCGTGGTGCGGTGGCCGCAGCGCTGGCAACGCTGGTGACACCTGCGGCTGCACTGCTGGCATTGATTTCGCCATCAGAAGGCGAAGCCAACCAGTGCCGGGCGATTCTGGCACAGATGAAAAAGTAAGAGATTGGTGCGGTGGTTGCCCCTCACCCTAACCCTCTCCCTCAAAGGGAGAGGGGACCGATCGAGTGAATGTCGGCGGAGTGCCAGCTTTTACCGTGCCGTTGTAACATCGTCGCCCGGATAAGGCGTTGACGCCGCATCCGGGAAAGACGTAATGACCATTACAGCGACTGGTGTTTGGTCTCGTGAGTCAACAACAGCGCGGTCAGCGTCAGGGCTGCCATCGCCGCCAGATAAATCCCCACATACATCAGACCGTAGTTCGCCTGCAGCCAGGTGGCGATATAAGGCGCAACGGACGCCCCCAGAATTGATGACACGTTATACGAGAACGATGCACCGGTGTAGCGCACTTCGGTCGGGAACAGCTCCGGCAGCAGCGCACCCATCGGGCCAAAAGTCAGCCCCATCAGGCTCAGACCGATCAGCAGGTAAGCCATTACCAACGCCGGGTTGCCGGAGCCTAACAGCGGCGGGAAGACGAACAGCGCAAACAGAATGATCAGGGTTGTAATGGCGATCATGCTTTTGCGACGGCCATATTTATCGGCCAGCAGCCCGGCAACCGGCACCATCACACCAAAACCAATGACCGCCATCATCAGCATCCACAGCACTTCGTTTCGCGGCATACCCAGCCCGACAGGCGAGGTGCTGAATGTCATGGAATAGACGGTCATGATGTAAAACAGCGTGTAGGTGGCCAACATGATGAAGGTGCCCAGCACGGTCACACGGACATGTTTGGTCAGCAGGGTGCCCAGCGGGATTTTCACCTGTTTTTTCGCGGCGGCGATTTTCGCAAATACCGGCGTTTCATGCAGAGACACGCGAACATACAGGCCAATCAACACCAGCACGGCGGAGAAGATAAAGGGTACGCGCCAGCCCCAGCTCATAAACTGCTCGTCGGTCAGTAACCAGGAGAGCAGCAGGAAGGTGCCGTTCGCAAAGAAGAAACCAATCGGCGCGCCCAGTTGTGGGAAAGAGCCATACAACGCGCGTTTGCGTGGCGGTGCGTTTTCGGTCGCCAGAAGCGCCGCGCCGCCCCATTCACCACCCAGCCCCAGACCCTGGCCAAAACGTGCCAGCGCCAGCAGCAGCGGAGCCATCACGCCGATGGTTTCATAGCCTGGCAGCAGGCCAATTAATACGGTGGAGATCCCCATCGTCAGCAACGACGCCACCAGGGTGACTTTACGCCCTACGCGGTCGCCGAAGTGACCAAACACGGCGGAACCAATTGGACGCGCGACGAAAGCAATCGCAAAGGTGGCGAGCGACTGCAACGTTGCGGCGGTCGGGTCACCCTGCGGGAAGAAGATATGCGGGAAAACGATAACCGCCGCAGTGGCATAGATATAGAAATCGAAGAACTCGATAGCGGTGCCAATCAGTGAAGCGATAACGACTTTACTGCGTGAGTTTACCGGCGTGATTTCCTGCTCGTTGTCTAAGGTTGTGGCTGTGGCTTGCATAAAATTTTCTTATTTTTTGGCGAACGAACGACCATATTAGCCACAGCAAAAGCGACATTTCAATCTGTAACAAAGTGCGGAAACGTACAAAAACCAGGCAAAAAGCGGATAATTTTCAGACCTGCGATTTCGCTTCTATGAAATGCTTCACATAATTTCAATAATAGAATTTAAAACTGGTTTTAGGTTAAATAAAAGTTACGGCTTGGATATTAATGCTGAAATGATGAATTGGGCTGAAATATTCAGCCCAGTTAGGGATTTAGCGGTGTGTTTTGCCTGGCATCCGTGGATCGTCTTTGTAGTGCGCAGTGGCAATCCAGGCGGCGCAAAACAGCGTCAGCCGGGCAAAGAAGTAGAAGAACGCCATCAAACCCAGTACAGAACCAAAGGCGGCGCCAGAGGGAGATTTCACCAGCGATGGCAGCATGTAGGTCATCACAATTTTGATCACCTCAAAGCCGATCGCCGCAATAAACGTACCGCGAATCAACGCCTTTTTCCGTGGACGGTGGCGCGGTAGCCGCCAGAAAATCCAAAAGAACAACAAATAGTTGGCGAATATAGAGATCGCCAGACCAATCAGTCGCCATGCAGGTTTCAGCCACTCAATATTATCAAGATAGAGGGCGGAGATAATCATCTGCTGCGCCGAACCGGCAATCGAGGTGATGGAAAGCGTGACAATCAGCGCCACCAGCAGGCCAATCAGCGAAATAAAATCGCGGAAGTACTTCACCCAGATTTTTTCCTGATCCTGTGGGTTACGCTCCCAGACATCCCGCGACTGGGCGCGTATCGCCTCGCGCAGGTTGCCCATCCAGTTAACGCCGGAGTAAAGCGCAATCGCCAGCCCGACAATCCCCACCGTGGTACGCTGCTGCACGGCGGTATTGATGGTGCTTTTCAGGGTTGTCGCCAGCGTCGGGTCGCTGACGTTGGTCAGGATCTTATTGAAAATGTCCTGCAATAGCGTGGGATGTGAGGCCAGCACAAACCCGGCAGCGGCAAAGGAGACCATCAGGATGGGGATCATCGACAAAAATGAGAAATAGGTGATGGCCGCGCCAAACTGGTTTCCCATACGATCATTGAAGCGTTCAGTGGCGCGGATCAGGTGCGCAATCATTGGACGGCGCTGCACTTTTTTCGCCACCTGGGTGACCGTTTCCAGCGGTGAGGGCGCCTTGTTGTCACCCGCGCTGGGAGGGGTGTCTTTCGTTGATGTTCCCGATGTATCCATTTTTCTGACTGGCTCGTAATCCAGATCCTGGGTCGGACGTTTTTCGCTGTTTTCCGGCGTCATCAGGGCAATTTTCCTTCTTTTTAACTCGCAGTGAATAAAATTATAGACTGCGTCTAATCAACGTAATCTTTCATCACTCCGGCCAGCCATTCCATAAACAGATGCACGCGGCGCGACAAATTACGACGATGGGGATAAATAAGTGATACCGGCATAGGTTCTGCACGATATTGCGGCAGGATCTCCACCAGCTTTCCTGCGCGTAGCGCTTCCCGCACGCCGACGCGCGGCACCTGGATAATGCCAAGCCCTGCGAGGCAGGCGGCGTGATAAGTCTCAGTACTGTTGACTGTCAAAATGCCGCCGGTTTTCACCCACGTGGTCTGTTTATCGAGGCAGACTTCAAAGCCTTGCGGACGCGCGCCGAGGTTGAGGGCGTAATGCACAACCGCATGCGAAGAGAGATCGTCCAGACTTTCCGGGTAGCCGAAACGCGCCAGGTAGTCGGGGCTGGCGCAATTGATAATGGAAAGCTTACCCAGCGGGCGGGCAATCAGGCCGGAATCTTTCAGCGTGCCGACGCGCACCACGCAGTCAAACCCCTCGCGAATAATATCCACCAGCCGGTCGCTGCTGCTTAGCTCCAGTTCAATACCGGGATATTGCTGCAAAAACGCCGGTAGCCGTGGAATCACCAGATTTTTCGCCACGGCCACGGGCATATCAACTCGCAACCGCCCGCTGATGCTCGACGGATCGTGCAGAAAAAGTCCGTCAAGTTCGTCCATATTGGCGAGCAAATCTTTCGCCCGCTCGTAATAGACCATCCCGTCCTGGGTGAGCTGCACCCGTCGCGTTGTGCGATGCAGCAACTGTGTACCAAGGTGGTTTTCCAGCGCCTGAACCTGCCGCGATACGCTGCCTTTAGGGAGGCCTAATGAGTCTGCCGCGCGGGAAAAACTCTCCAGTTCTGCCACGCGGATGAACAATTGCATTGCATAAATTTTATCCATCGAACGCATCCATTGTTGTTGCAAATGAAACAGTGAAGCGTAATTCAGCGCCTTTATTGTTTTACCACCAGCTAATAAGCTTTTTCCACAGTCAACACCAAACAAAACGAGGTTTCTTATGACACAACGTATCGCATTAGTAACAGGCGGCAGCCGTGGACTGGGGAAAAACGCAGCGCTGAAGCTGGCAGAACGCGGAACCGCCGTTATCCTGACCTACAACAGCAATCAGCAGGCGGCTGATGAAGTTGTGGCGGAAATTGAGGGAAAAGGCGTGAAAGCGGTGGCTTTACAATTGAATGTCGGCGATGTTGCAAGTTTCGAGGCTTTCGCCCTGGACGTACAGCATCAGCTAAAAAACGTCTGGAATCGGGATACGTTTGATTATTTATTAAACAATGCCGGTGTTGGCATCGCGGTTCCCTTTGCTGAGGCCAGTGAAGCGCAATTTGATGAATTAATGAACATTCATTTTAAAGGGCCATTCTTCCTGACACAGCGCCTGTTGCCATTGCTGGCAGATGGCGGACGCATCCTCAATGTCTCAAGCGGGCTGGCGCGTTTTGCGCTGCCAGGATACGCGACCTATGGCGCGATGAAAGGGGCAATGGAAGTGCTGACCCGCTATCAGGCTAAAGAGCTGGGCCCGCGCGGGATTTCCGTCAATATCATTGCCCCTGGCGCGATTGAGACCGATTTCCGCGGCGGTGAAGTCCGTGATAACCCGCAAATTAATAAACATATTGCCGGGCAAACGGCGCTGGGGCGCGTCGGTAAGCCGGATGATATTGGCGGCGCGATGGCGGCTCTGCTGAGCGACGATCTGGCGTGGATGAATGCTCAACGGGTGGAAGTCTCGGGCGGGATGTTCCTGTAAAGGTCGTCGTTTAACGTGGTTTAGCTATCGGTCTCAGACGTATGCATTATCCTTTGCCCGGCGGCGTTATGCCACCGGGCGGTGAGACTTACTGCTTCTGAAAGTGGGTGACTTTGATTCGGGCTGGTTTCTGTTTAGCATCTAACGACCCGCTAATGCCCACCAGTTCGTCCGGGGAGACATTTTTGCCATCGAAAACGGCCATTGGGATATACACGTCAATTTGCCCGGTTTTGTCGCGGAACTGGTAGAGATCCTCCCCCGTTTTCTTCACGAGGTTCCCTTTGAGCGAAACGGAAGCGCCGTCATGCATGGTTTTCGCCTGTTTAATGGTCATGCTACGGGCATCTTCCATACCGCGATAGCCATCTTCCATTTTATGCGGCGGCGGCGGCGCCTTGTCCGTCTTTAAACCTGGTGCATCCTGCGCGAATGCCGCCATGGAGAATAATGCTGTAAAACTTGTTATCAGCAGAATCTTCTTCATATGCTCTCCTCTTTATTGCCAAAACACTGCCTAAGCCTGGCACAGAGAGAGGAAGATGACAGGTGAATTATCTGCTTTCACGGTATTCATGGTGCAGCAGACCAAACAGCCAGTCGTTATGCCAGCGGCCCGCCAGCCAGAAGGCTTCGCGTAGTTCACCTTCCTGCACAAATCCTGCCTTTTCCAGTAAACGCTTTGAGGCGTCGTTTCCTGCCGTTACGGTCGCGACAAGGCGACGAATGCCCCCTTTGGTGAAGGCATAGCGGCAAACCGCCTGTAATGACTCCAGCCCGTAACCTTTTCCCTGCGCCTGGGGGGCAAACAGAAACCCGACTTCGGCGCAGTCTGCTTCGTGATGGCGGTAGCCCGTCACCCCAAGCGGGGTTTGCGTGGCGTTGTCGCGCACCACAAGACATAACCAGTGCTCACTGCCGGGAGACCAGGCAGGCAGGCGGGATTCAAACGCCTCGCGGATGGCTTCCTGCGGGCGGTCTTCGGCAACATAACGCATGACCTGCTGATCCTGCTGCAATGCGAGGAAAAAAGGCCAGTCTTGCGGTGTTATCGGCGTGCAAATGAGCCGTGGCGTGACCAGCGTCGGCATAAAAATAGCTCCATTGTTTTTTTCGTGTTAAAACCGCTATCACTGATAATAATCATTAACTGGTCTATGTTTTAAGTATCCATAAATAAAGAAAAATTAACGTTTCTTTTTTTCCAGTTAATTATTTCACCGGTTGTACTTAAAGGAAAAGAATGACCCATACATCCTCGCAGAACCTGGGGGAACAATTCGAGCAATGCACAGGAATTATTCGTCAGGCATCGAAAGAAATATTAATGCTGCTTAATGTGCATTTTGACGAAGGGAAGGATCCTCGCTGGTTTCTTGAACAACTCGATATTGCACGTTTGAGCCTCGGCGGATGGGGCGCTGTCGCAAAACGATTAAGGCTTAATGATGCGGAATTAACCCAGTTCACCTTACAGCTACGCCATTTGCAACAACTGGTGCCGTATTATGAAAAGGGGCAGAACGTTACAGAGAACCAGCTTATTGTCGCGCTGCGTTTCGTGCGCACGCTGGAACATCTGCGGGCGAAGCAGCCATTGCTGACCTATGCGACAACCCTCAATGCAGACAAAGAAGGGCAGCAGCAGGGGTTAAAACAGTTACGGGCGCTGGAGTTGATGCTCAAATCGCTGGTAACAAATGCCTGGCCGGATGCGTTGCGGCTGAGTAACCACCTGAAAACGCGATTTGGCGCCGATTGCGTTCGGCGCTGGTTGAAAGTCGGCGATCGCAACGATGTACTCAGTGGTATGTTATTTAGCGAACTGGCGCTGTTATTAATTGATAAGAAAGAATTTAGCCAGCATTATGCCCGGCTTTTTAACGATTCACCGGTATTGAGTCTGTTTCTTGAGCCGCGCAAAACATTGCAAACCTTTCTGGACGATATTCGGCAAATACGCAGCGCTGTCGTCGCGGGGCAACCGTTAACCTCGAACCAGTTGATGCTACTGGAGAACTATTACCCGCAGATTGCCGGGCCAGTGCAGCGGGCATGGGAAGACGGGCGCATACAGGTTAATCCCGCAAGCTTGTTGCGAGAGGCGGAAGATGATTTAGATACATTCTGGGAACAGGCGCGCAAGAAAGATCGGGCGGCGGGAGGTGATGCTATGCAAATTCGCGATGGAATTGAAAGGCCGGAAAAACGCGCCGCGCGTACCCGCGAGGAGCGTGAACAGATGCTTTCCAAAGCACTGTGGGGCGCAGTCGGCGTTGCGGTGCTGGTCATCGTGGCGGGAGCATTCTGGTTGTTTAGCGACTCATCAGTATCGGTGCCGGTGTCAGGGCAGGGGCGGATTACGGTGCCTATCTCTCAGGATAAGGAAAAAGCGACGCCCAAAGAAGAGTTGACCAAAATGGGCATCCCCCGCGATGAGAGCAACTTCCGTTCCGCAATTGACCGCAACGATACCCGCGTCGTGTCGCTGTTTCTCCGTACGGGCATGAGCTGGAAACTGTCGTGGACCGAGCAGGCGATGGCGAACGATTACACGGATGTGCTGGAGATGTTGCTGCGTTATCGGCTACAGATGGAAGAAAACCGCCCATGCCGCCGGTTTATCGAAAACATGGGGCATGAGATGGCTTCCGGCACGAAGCTGACATCGCTGCGTAAGAACTACCTGCAGGCGTTCTGTACATCGGAACCCGTCGTGAGACGTCAGCGTTATGAAATGGAACAGGCGCAACTGCGTTATGAGGCTGCGCCTGACGATAACACGAAGAAATGGGCGGATATTCAGTCGGCTATTTATGATGCTATCGACTGAATCAACGGGGGAGCTACGGCTCCCCGTATAACCCGATGAGGCGACGAACCACACCGTTTGTCCAGCCAAAGCCATCCTGGAGCGGATATTCACCCCCACCCCCTTCGCGCGGCGTGCTGCTGGCGATATGGTATTTCTCAATCAGCTTGTGGTGGCGCTGGTAGAAATGGTTAACGGTGCGCAGCCAGTTATGGGCGATTTCGTCACCCAACGCGTCGTTGCCGTACAGTTTGAAGCCCTGAATCGCCATCCATTGTAAGGGCGCCCAACCGTTGGGTTTATCCCACTGCTCACCGGTTTCATACTCCGTCGCCAGAATACCGCCAGGCGTCATCAGGCGCGTGCGCGTGGCCTCAGCCAGTTTATCTGCCTGCTCATGCGTAGCCATGCCGACATACAGCGGGACCAGGCTGGCAGCGGAAAAGAGCGCCATTTCGCCACGACGCCAGTCATAGTCGCGATAACAGCCTTTCTCCTCATCCCACAAGTAGCGATTGACCGCCGCCCGTCTGTCGCTGGCTTTAAGACGGAATTCCGCCTCCTGCTCCCGTTCACCTTTTAAGCCGGCAATATTGGCGATAGCGCTCTCCAGTTTGAACAGGAAGGCGTTCAGGTCGATGGGGATGAACTGGGTGGTGCGAATACTCGCCAGGCGATTGGCGTCTCGCAGCCAGCGTGACGAATAGTCCCAACCGGAAGCCGCACCCGCACGGAGATCCCGATAGACCTCGTTAGCCGGGCGAGAGGAGTGCTTCGCGGTTTCCACATCCTCCAGCCAGGATTCATCACGCGGCGTGTCCCTGTCGTCCCAGTAACGGTTGAGCAGGGAGCCGTCAGGCATACGTACCGCGTGGCGATAGGCCTGGTTCGGCAGCAGCGACTCCGCGCCATCCATCCAGAAGTCATACTCCATCAGCAGATGGTCCAGGTAGCGCCGCGCACCGCGCACGCCATCCTCTTCAAACAGTTCTACCATCAGGGCGAACACCGGCGGCTGCGAACGGCTGAGATAGTAGGTACGGTTACCGTTTGGGATATGACCGTAGCGTTCAATCATCCACGCGAAGTTGTCCGCCATACATTTCAGCATGTCGTGGCGACCACTTTCCGCCAGCCCCAGCATGGTGAAGTAGGAGTCCCAATAGTAGGTCTCGCTAAATCGCCCACCGGGGACGATATAGGCCTGTGGCAGAGCAAGCAGTGATGACCACGGGATATGGTCCTGCGGCTCACGCGTCAGCACCGGCCAGAGCTGGTCGATATGCTCTTTGAGGGAGTTTTCCGGGTCCGAAACGTATTCACTGCCATAGGTTTCCGGCATCCAGAAGTGCGCCTGAACAAACAGCCGCAGGTCAAAATCGGGTTTGCGCTTAATTTTGCGATAGCGAATTAAAATATCGAGCGGATCCATTTTCGGCGCACAGTCCGGGAATGTTTTGCTATCGGCAAAAATACGCGATGACTGCACGTGTTCAAACAGTTCAAGATAACGATCGGATGGGGTCAGGGCGTCCGAAGCAGGCAGCCCCTCGATCATTTCCGGTTCCGGCTCCGCGTCGATCATTTCAGCCAGTTTTAACTCGCAGGGATCGATTTCGTAGCGGGGTTCTTGTGCGATCCCAAATTCTACGGATTCAGCGCTGTGAAGTTTCTGGTTGAACATAATAATACTGGCCTCCGGAGGTCGTCGTAAGAGTTTACGGGTGTTTCCCGGCATATCTATAAGCTTAGACATTCGCTTCGATCTTTGGGGTGCAAAGCGTGCGCTAGATCACGTTTAGGCGCGGGTGGAAAAAGAGCGAAATCAATTAATTTTTATAATTTCAATCCCTTAATTGCCGCTCCTCCGAAAGCGAAACGACAGAATTCAGAACATTCAAAATGCAACAGGTTATGAATATTCAGGGCAATCCCTTTAGCCTGGTAACTTTCCCGCATTCACGCCAGTCAGTAACCGCAAAAAATTTAGCGTTCGCGGGTTATTTTCACTCTCTCGGGTGACGATCGCCATGCATAACTCTGCGTCATCTTCGGCAAGCGGGATAAATTTCACTCCCTTCGGCTTGAGCTGATCAATGGGTCTGGGTAAGACGGAAACACCCACGCCTGCGCCGACAAGTCCAATATGCGTCAACACTTCCGCCGCCTCCTGGACGACATAGGGAGTGAAGCCCGATTTCTGGCACATACGCCTGACTTTATCCGGCACGGATGCGCCGGTCGTGTCGGGATAAAAGATGAAAGGCTCATCTTTCACATCAGTAATGGTCAGGGTTTCACAGGCGGCTTTGGGGTGATCATCAGGCAGCACGACGCAGAGCTGGTCGCGCCTGAGCACCCGGATATTCAGGCCATCGCGGGTGGTTCCCGGCGTGACGCGAATGTATCCCACGTCGATATCCTCATTGAGCAGAGCGGTGAATTGCTGCTGTGAGTACATCTCACTGAGCGTGACCCGAACCTCGGGATAGTGACGGCGGAAAGCTTTGAGCGGCGCACTGAGTTCATCGACCAGCAGCCCGGTGGTGGTAAACCCAATACGTAACTCGCCGCTTTTACCCTGCGCGATGGCCCGTAGTTCGGCGGGGAGGTCGCTGCTGAGTCGCAGCATCTCTCTGGCTTTAATCACGAAATGCTCGCCCGCTTCTGTCAACACGACTTTGCGTCGGGTGCGATTGAATAACAGAACGCCCAGCTCTTCTTCAAGAGCCTGAATCTGCTGTGATAATGGCGGCTGGCCGATATTGAGCTTTTCTGCGGCACGGGTAAAGTGCAGCTCCTCAGCCACGGCCAGGAAATAGCGAAGGTGACGGAATTCCATTTATATTTCCAGATATATAAATACATAGAGATTTATATATTGGACAGGTATACATCGCAACCTTACCATTGCCGCCAGATTATAAATAAAACGCTATTCCACTCTTTTAAGGCTGCACCGCGCGTGCGGCCTGAGCGCTGATACCAGGGAAAACAGATGAGCAGTGAGTTATTGGTATTAATACCCGTGGCGTTTATTGCCGGGATTATTAATGCGGCGGTGGGCGGGGGCGGGCTGATTACCATGCCGACGTTTTATTCTACCCTGCCGCAGTTCACACCTGCCGAAATAATGGGAATCGACAAGTGCTCCTCCGTGATGGGGCACCTGATGTCTATCAAGCAATTCACCGCGCGCCTGCGATTGCCGTGGTCATTGATTTTGCCGACCGCAATAAGTGCGGTTATCGGCGCGTACACGGGCATTAGATTGCTGGATTTTATGCCATCCGACTGGATGCGTCCGATAGTGATTGTGGTGCTGGCGATCATGCTGGCGTACACCTGGTTTAAACCGCAGTTTGGTCATAGTGATACCAGCCGGGAACCCACCCGAGGTGATTTGGCGAAGGGTGTGCTGTTAGGTTTTGCGATTGGCTTTTATGACGGTTTTATCGGTCCGGGTACCGGCAGTTTTCTGCTCTTTTTGTTTATCCGTTTTTTCCATTTTGATTTTTTACGGGCAACAGCCTGCGCAAAGGTAGTGAATTTCGGCACCAATTTTTCCACGCTGTTCTTTTTAATTCCTAACGGGCTTATTCATTACGATATTGCGATACCGTTAGGGATTTCCGCTATTTGTGGTTCGCTGGTGGGCGTACGAGTTGCCCTGCGCGGCGGAAACCTGTGGATTCGCCGTCTTTTTCTGATTCTTGCCGCAACGCTGTTGATAAAGCTGTTATGGGAGACGCTGCATTAACGGTACATCAGGTTATCGAATGATCGGCTGATATCGTTGCGTGTTATCGTCTGTGTTTTCGCCATATTTGCGTGAGACGATAATGGAATTCGTGACGACGACCCTCGACAACTGCCTTGATATCCGCCATCCGGTTTTATGGCCGCACCTTCCGCGCGATGCATCACGGGTGGAAGGTGACGATGATGCGCTGCATTTTGGCGTGCTGCATAACGGTAAACTGGTGAGCTGCCTGTCGGTCTTTATGCTGGATGCCTCGGTTTGCCAGATTCGTAAGTTCGCCACGCTGGAAGCGTATCAGGGGCAGGGCTTTGGCGGCTTTTTGTTGCAGTCGGTGCTGGAAAAGATGGCGACAGCCGACGTACATGACGTGTGTCTGGATGCGCGTATCGGGGCCGTCAACTTCTACAACAGATTCGGTTTCCGTCCCGAAGGCGAACACTTCTTCAAAAAAGGGGTGGAGTATGTGCGGATGGTGCGGGGGTAAAGGACCGATCGAGCAGGGAGAGGGGATCGATCATGCGGGCTGCGGGCTGGCTTTTCACCCTCTCCCTTTTAGGGAGAGGGCTGGGGTGAGGGTCTACGGAATTAACGCGGGATCTGCTGCGTAATGCAGTGAATATTGCCACCGCCGAGCAGAATTTCACGAGCCGGAATGCCGGTAATCAGGAAATCCGGGAACATCTGACGGAACAGCACTTCGGCCTGCGCATCGGTGGCCGGGTCCAGCAGCGGGTAAATAATATGGTCGTTGCTAACCAGATAATTCACGTAGGAACCCGCCAGACGATTACCTTCGGTGCGCTCAATCGCCGTCCCTTTCTCAACGTCACAGGTCTCTTCTGCGCTGGCATACAGCGGCTGCGGTGATGGCACTTTCCAGACTTTCAGCTTGCGACCACGCGCATCCGTGGTGTTTTCCAGGACGTTGAGTGCCGCAACGGAACGGGAGTACTGCGGATCGTTCTCGTCATCGGTCCAGTGCAACGCCACTTCGCCGGGGCGGACAAAACAGCACATGTTATCGATGTGACCGTCGGTCTCGTCGTTAAATACCCCTTCTGGCAGCCAGATAAAGGTCTCAACGCCAAGATACTCACGCAACTGCTGCTCAATCTCCGCCTGCGACAGGTGCGGGTTGCGGTTCGGGTTGAGCAGACACTCTGCGGTGGTCATCAGCGTACCTTCACCATCCACATGAATGGAGCCGCCTTCCAGAATCAGGCCGGTGTTGTAGCACGGCATCTGGTGATACTGCGCCACATGGCCTGCTACTTGCTGGTCTTTATCCCAGCTTTCATAAAGGCCGCCGAGAAGACCGCCCCACGCGTTAAACGTCCAGCTTACGGCACGAATCTCTCCCGCCGGGTTACGCACCACGGTTGGGCCGGTGTCGCGCATCCAGGCATCGTCGCTTTCCATCTCAACCAGCGTCACGCTGGCTGGCATGGTGCTGCGTGCTTTTTCCATTTCGGCACGCGGTACTGCCATAATAACAGGCGTCCTGCGGGAAATAGCCTCAGCCACGGCGGCGAACGCCTTTTGCGCTGGCGCACCGTTGGCGCGCCAGTTGTCAGTACGATAAGGCCAGCACATCCACACTGCCTGATGCGGTGCCCATTCTGCAGGCATGGCGAAGCCATCCTGACGTGGAGTTGTCAGCGCGGACATTATTTGCTCCTTTCGCTGCCGTCAGAGGTGGCGATGGTGCCGTACATGTTCGGGCGACGGTCGCGGAACAGGCCCCATGATGCGCGCTGTGCGGCAATCGCGTCCAGGTCGAAGGTGTGCACCAGCACGGCTTCGTCAGTTTTGTTGGCCTGCGCGACCAGTTCACCGGTCTGATCGGCGATGAACGAGGAACCGTAGAAGGTCATTTCCAGACCTTCGATGTATTTGCTCGCTTCGGTACCGATACGGTTAGAGGCGATAACCGGCACCAGGTTTGCCGCCGCGTGACCCTGCTGAACACGCGTCCAGTGCGGCTGGCTGTCGATGTCCGGGTACGCGGGTTCAGAACCAATCGCCGTTGGGTAGAAAATGATCTCCGCGCCGTTCAGTGCCAGGCAGCGTGCGGTTTCCGGGAACCACTGATCCCAACAGATGCCCACGCCGATTTTCGCGTAGCGGGTATTCCACACTTTGAAGCCGGTGTCGCCTGGGATGAAGAACTGTTTTTCCTGATAAGCCGGGCCGTTCGGAATATGCGTTTTACGGTAGGTTTCCATCACGGTGCCATCGGCATCGATCATCACCAGCGAGTTGTAGTACGCGTTGTTGTGTTTTTCGAACAGGCTTAACGGCAGCACAACTTCCAGCTCTTTTGCCAGGGCAGAGAAATGTTTGATCAGCGGGCTGGTGGCCACTTCCTGCGCCAGCGCATAGTGTTCCGGGCTCTGATCAATACAGAAATAGGGAGCAGCGAACAGCTCCTGAATCAGGATAACCTGCGCGCCTTTGCTGTGCGCTTCACGTACCAGACGCTCAGCGTTGGCAACGTTTTTTTCCAGTTCCCAGGTACAGGCCATTTGAGTAGCGGCAACCGTTACATTTCTCATGAGCGTCTCCATAAAAGCAGATGTTGAAGTGTGCAGTTTATAAACACCAGGCGTGCTTACTTTACGTTGCAATGACTATAGCAATCTCCAGCGTTATGCATAAAATGTATTATTTGCATGAAATAATGAACAGGATGCATAGTCATGATGGATCTGAATTTGCTACGCCTGGTGCCGATTCTGGCTAAAGAAAAAAACGTCACGCGGGCCGCGCGCAAAGCCAATATTACGCAATCGGCATTCAGCCATGCGCTCAATCGCCTGCGCGAGCAGCTTAATGATGAGATGTTTGTCCGTACCCGCAATGGTATGGAACCGACCCCTTATGCGGCGTCGATGATCCCGGTGATTGAAAATGCCCTGAGCAAACTGGAGGCGGCCACGCGGGGGAAAGGCAATTTCAACCCGGCCAAAGATCCGCACACTTTCTATATTGGCGCGGTGGATTACTTCGAGTTTATGTACATGCCTGCCCTGACGGCGAAATTTAAACACACTGCGCCGAATGTCCGTCTGTCCGTCGATATTCTCTCCGAAACCATTAAGTTTGAACGGGTGGAGCGCGGGCAATTGGATGCCTTTATCGGCGTGGATAACCTGCAATACATCCCGCAGTATTTTAATAAACACCCGCTAATTTCCGACCATTATGTGGCGATTGCCTCGCTGGAGCGTAGCGATCTGCCAGAACAATTGACCCTCAAACACCTGGTCACAGAAGCGCAAATTCATCTCCCGGCGGTAAGCTCTGGTGCGGACCATATTGATAGCTGGCTGCTGACGCAGCACCTTTATCGCCCTCTCACGACGGTAGTGCAGAGTTACGCGGTGGGAGGTCGAGTGGCGGTGGCGTCGGGTTATCTGATGTGTGTGCCGTATCGTATTGCGAAGGAGCTTGCCGCGATGATGCCGCTACGGATTATGGCATTACCCGAGGGGGCGCCGTCCTATGACTTAATCCTGTTAACGCATCGTTTATTTGATTATCAGTCGGCATTGCAGTGGTTGATTGAGGAGCTAAAGACGGTGCGGATGGATTAATCGGGCTGAAAATTTACATGAGGTAATTATTATAGTATTCCGCATTATTTGTGTGAATGTATTTATTTCTAATATTGATTCATCGAATGTGTTTTTTAAAATAACAATCCATTTCTTATTTACATATCTTCCCAGCCAAAATACTTGACAGACAGTGTCTGGAATAGGTAACTTTCTCAGAAAGCAATATTATTGTTAGGGTGTGCTTTAAATGTCGAGCATATATAGATTGTAAAAATAATTCAATATTATTAATTTCCGTGGTGAATGCCAGGTCTCTTTAGGCAATTTATGAATAAAACAATGCGTTGCTTCCTGATTGTGCCATTTTTGCTATATGGGCTATTGCCGCAGGTTGCAATAGGGTTTGATTTTGTTCCGGACAATGCAACAACGACTGCATATATGAATGCGTCTGCCTTTCCTGCGACATTAGGAAACATCACCTCCGCAGCCAGTGCTTCTGCGACGGTGTTGGCCAGTGGCTGGCCAAATAGTAATTCCAAGGATTCAGCAAAAATTAAGTCTGTGACAATAAACCCTGATCTCACTGCTCGCGGGTTCACTCTTCAGGTCAAGGTGGCTAACTCATCATGGATGTCGGCCAGTGCTGCCGTAGGAAAATGTGTTTGGGTGGATGCCAATTGCAGCATCAATGGATCTACCTCAACGCCTGTAAATAATAGGGCGACGCAAGCCATATCGGTGAGGTTATTAAGAAACAGTACGGCTGCTTATGACCCAATACCTGCCGGTACAGATATTGCGACTGTCATTTTATGGCATTTTTCAAGCGCGTATCCGTCGGGGCGGTCGAGTCCTGTAGCCACTTTATATTTTAAATTTGACGGTGCTGTTACCCCTATTATCCCCACCTGCGATATAACAAACTTTGATAGTAATGTGATAATGCCCGACGTCAGGCGTAGCGATCTGGTGAGGCAGGGCGCGGGACGATACACCGGGGTGACCAAAGAATTTAATATCAATCTCGCCTGTGGAAATATGCCCAGGGTGACCGTCAAATTTAACGGTGATAAAATGCCCGGTATTGCCAGCGAAGATGTTCTGGTGAATAAGCTCAGTGGCAACGATAATATAGGCATTCAACTTTTCTATAAAAACAATGCGATGAAAATTGGTGAGAATATTGAATTATTAAGCGCGGCGGCTGACAGCGAGAATTTGAAATTTAACGCCTATTATTACTATAAAGGCGGTGCAGTACAGAGCGGCCCCATTAAATCCCAGACCGAGTTCACCTTTACCTACGAATAACCTGTTCCTTTTCTGGGGCATTATCATGCCCCGGCGCTTTCTGCTGTGGCGCCGCACGAGCCGTAACGATTACCGCACTGTAACATACCGAACTGCCTGCATACCTGCCTCTTCAACCACCTGACCACCGAATCACAAACCCATCCCCCTGAGGTCAACCCCGGCGCGGACCATATTGATGCTGGCTGCGGGCCCGACATCTTTATCGCCCTGGTACAGAACTGCTGGCGGGCGGATGCGTGTCTGCGGGGGATCTGATCTGCCTGCTGTATCGCGAAATGGCTCGCCGTCTTATGACTTAATCCTGTTAGCGCATCGTTTATTTGATGATGAGTCGGTATTGTAGTGGCTGATAAAAGAATGGAAAGGGGGAATGATTGATTGATAAAGAAAATAATTATGCAGGTATTGTTTTTCACCTTCTAAAACCATTGACTTAATAAATATATGTGTGAATTGTTTATTTGTATCCAAAATATTCATTATAATTATCGCATCTCAAATAATAATGGTTTTATGCCTATTTTGTCTTTTGTGAGGAATTAGTACTTGACGATGCCAGTTGGGGTGAGTAACTTGTCGCGAAATTAATATTTCTGTACTGCTAAATTTCACTTACATGATGTTTGTGATTCATTAATCTCATGAAGTTATTATGATTTATTATTTGTGGGGTTTATGTATTTTTTAAAAGGAGTGTTTATGGAAAAAAGAAATTGCTGGTTATTAGTTATAACTGCTTTATTTGGGTTTGTTTTTTCAGAAACCGCTCTGGCTTTTATTTTTCTCACAGATAGCGCTACAGCTTATCTTAGTAATTCGAAGGTGCCAAATACATTAGGGGACATCACGTCTGGTGCCAGTGGTGGAGCCTCTGTAAAGGCTAACGGAACACCTATCTCAATGTTACAAGATAAGGTAAAGATTTCATCTGTAAGAGTTGGTTCCGGTATTTCTTCCAGGGAGTTCACAGTTCAAATTGGAATCAATAACTCATGGAAGAATTCAGCTTCTTCTAATGGCCGTTGCGTCTATTACACGGCAGATTGTAATACCTCTCAACATCAAAGTAGAGATAACGAACCGACAGTTCCTGTTTATGTAAGACTGAAGCGTAATAGCTCGAACGTATATACTGCAATTCCCTCTGGTACATTTATCGCGAGGGTTACGCTCACTCAATATTCAGTCAGTGAGCCAAACGGGGGGGCAGTGGCATATCTTGATTTTTATACCAGTGGTGAAATTACTCCTGTCATTCCCACTTGTGATGTTAAAAACTTTGATAATAATGTGACACTGCCGGAAGTCAGGCGTGCCGATTTAGTGAGGCATGGCGCAGGGCGATACACCGGGGTGACCAAAGAGTTTAATATCAATCTCGCCTGTGAAAATAAGCCAAAGGTTAGCGTCAAATTTAACGGTGATAAGATGCCTGGTATTACCAGCGAAGATGTTCTGGTGAATAAACTCAGTGGCAACGATAATATCGGCATTCAACTTGTGCATAACAACAATGCGATAAAAGTTGGCGAGAATATGGAAGTACTAAGCACAGCGGCTGACAGCGAAGATTTGAAATTTAACGCTTATTATTACTATAAGGGCGGTACCGTACAGAGCGGCTCCATCAAAGCTAACAGTGAATTTACCTTTACCTACCAATAATCTTTTCCTTTTCAGGGGGAGCATTGCCATGCCCCCTGTGGTTTATCATCACTGCCTGAATACCTGCCCCTCAACCACCTGACCACCGAATCACAAACCCATCTCCTGCGGTCAACCCCGGCGCGGACCATGTTGATGCTGGCTGCGGGCCCGACACCTTTATCGCTCTGGTGCAGAACTGCTGGCGGGTAGATGCGTGTCTGCGGGGGATCTGATCTGCCTGCTGTATCGCGAAATGGCTCGCCGTCTTATGACTTAATCCTGTTAGCGCATCGTTTATTTGATGATGAGTCGGTATTGCAGTGGCTGATTCACACACTAAAGGTGGAACGGATTGATTAATGTATGAAATAAAAAGTTTGTATATGTCGATTGTTATAATTTTCTCATTTCGGTTGTGAATGTATTAAGGCTATGCATTGACGTCTGGGGAATAAATGGTTTTTTTAAAAAACAACGATTCATTTCTTATTTTCATAATTACTCTGTTTAAAGACTTGACAGTTAGTGTACGGGATGGGTAACTTTGTCGAAAAATAATATTATTGATGAATAATGCTCTGGCTATGTTGGGGTGCATAGATTAAATTTATAATTTAAATGCATCTATTCCTCTGGTGAATATTAAATGCTTTAAGGCGCTTTATGAATAAAATAATGCATTGGTTTTTGATCGTGCCAGTTTTGGCGTGTGGGTTAATATCTAAAGTTGCTATAGGTTTTAGTTTTATTCAGGACAACGCGACTGCGTATATGAATGCGTCTGCCTTTCCTGCAACATTAGGAAACATCACCTCCGCAGCCAGTGCTTCCGCGACGGTGTTGGCCAACGGTTGGCCAAATAGTGATCACCGGGATTCAGTAAAAATCAAGTCTGTGACAATAAACCCTAATCTCACTGCTCGCGGGTTCACTCTGCAGGTTAAAGTAAGTAATTCATCCTGGATGTCAAATACGGCTGCCGTAGGTAAATGCGTTTGGGTGGATGCAAATTGCATTATAATGTCTATCTCAACCAGCGTGACAAAGTCGACGTTGCCAGTTTCGGTGAGGTTATTAAGAAACAGTACGGCTGCTTATGACCCAATACCTGCCGGTACAAATATTGCGACTATCACCTTATTGCATTATTCGAGCATCTACCCTTCTGGGTGGACATCCTCTCCAGCTACTTTATATTTTAGATTTGATGGCGCTGTTACCCCTATTATCCCTACCTGCGATATAACAAATTTTGATAATAATGTGACACTGCCGGACGTCAGACGTGCCGATTTAGTGAGGCATGGAGCGGGACGATACACCGGGGTGACCAAAGAGTTTAATATCAATCTCGCCTGTGAAAATAAGCCAAAGGTTAGCGTAAAATTTAACGGTGATAAGATGCCCGGTATTGCCAGCGAAGATGTTCTGGTGAATAAACTCAGTGGCAACGATAATATCGGCATTCAACTTGTGCATAACAACAATGCGATGAAAATTGGTGAGAATATTGAATTACTAAGCGCGGCGGCTGACAGCGAGAATTTGAAATTTAACGCTTATTATTACTATAAGGGCGGCACCGTACAGAGCGGCTCCATCAAAGCTAACAGTGAATTTACCTTTACCTACCAATAATCTTTTCCTTTTCAGGGGGCATTGCCATGCCCCCTGTGGTTTATCATCACTGCCTGCATACCTGCCTTTTCAACCACCTGCCCCCCGAATCACAAACCCATCCCCTGCTGCGGTCAACCCCGGCGCGGACCATATTGATGCTGGCTGCAGGCCCGGCACCATTATCGCCCTGGTGCAGAACTGCTGGCGGGTAGATGCGTATTTGTGGGTTATCTGATCTGTCTGCTGTATCGCGAAATGGCTCGCCGTCTTATGACTTAATCCTGTTAGCGCATCGTTTATTTGATGATCAGTCGGTATTGCAGTGGCTGATAAAAGAATTGAAAGTGGTGAGGGTTGGTTAAAAGATAAAATACGGCAATTCATTTACGCGCCAAATAACTAATTAGGTAGTATTTATTTAAATTATCATTCAATTTATAAGAGGGTGATTTTTTTGTTTTAATTATCTGGAAGTTATATTCGACTGGAATGACACTTTGCTTGTGTGGTCTCGATGATGTAACTTTTGTTCTTTCTAATATTATATCTGCCTTGTTTTTTACCTGTTGTAAGTGCTTTTGGTTTTTTTAATGTTTAATGCAGACATTTTTTTGAGGTATGCGTTGTGGCTTATGTATAAATTTAATGAATGTTCAAAATGGAAAAGGATTAAGGAAAATGAAAAGATATATTGTGATTTTTATTAGCACAGTATGGGTGGCTATGCTATTCATGCCAAGAGTTGCAATGGCGTTTGGTTGCCGTCCGTTAGAAGAAACCTATACGATGGCCGCTACAGGTATGCCGAAAAATTCATCAGATACCCCACTAATCAGTAGTTCGTTTATATCATCATGTTTTGGGCACGCAACCACAGATGAGTTGGATGCTTTGCGCATACAAAGTATCACAATCGATCCTGCATTCACGAATGCAGATTACACTGTTGAAGTATCGTTAGGAGGAGGTGCCTGGCAAACGCCTTCGGCGGTTAAGTATGCTTGTATTTGGCCTGGCGGAAATACGAATTATAATTGTAGCCCTGTTGCTGGTAGCAATAGCGGTAATACAAGGAGCATACGAATAAGGGTTCGCCGAACTTCTAACGCAGCCATTATGACTTCCATACCTGATAATACAACTATAGCTACTATCGTCACGTACCAGCGATCAAGCGGTATCTGGGGCAATTCAAATGGTCGGATGGGTATTACCCTAAGTTATAAACTTAGTGGTGAGATCAGTGCAATTGTACCAACATGCGATGTTAAAAACTTTGATAATAATGTGACACTGCCCGACGTCCGGCGTTCCGATCTAGTGAGGCATGGCGCAGGCCGATACACCGGGGTGACCAAAGAATTTAATATCAATCTCGCCTGTGAATATACGCCCAAGGTCACCGTCAAATTTAACGGTGATAAGATGCCCGGTATTGCCAGCGAAGATGTTCTGGTGAATAAACTCAGTGGCAACGATAATATCGGCATTCAACTTGTGCATAACAACAATGCGATGAAAATTGGTGAGAATATTGAATTACTAAGCGCGGCGGCTGACAGCGAGAATTTGAAATTTAACGCTTATTATTACTATAAGGGCGGCACCGTACAGAGCGGCTCCATCAAAGCTAACAGTGAATTTACCTTTACCTACCAATAATCTTTTCCTTTTCAGGGGGCATTGCCATGCCCCCTGTGGTTTATCATCACTGCCTGCATACCTGCCTTTTCAACCACCTGCCCCCCGAATCACAAACCCATCCCCTGCTGCGGTCAACCCCGGCGCGGACCATATTGATGCTGGCTGCAGGCCCGGCACCATTATCGCCCTGGTGCAGAACTGCTGGCGGGTAGATGCGTATTTGTGGGTTATCTGATCTGCCTGCTGTATCGCGAAATGGCGCGCCGTCTTATGACTTCATCCTGTTAGCGTATCGTTTATTTGATGATCAGTCGGTATTGCAATGGTTGATTGAGGAGTTTGAGCAGAAGAGCCATAAATTCAAATCATCCCTGTATTAAATTTATCTGTTTTAATCAAAATATTCACCATGTAAATAGTAAAACGCCCGTATTCTCATTAATGTTAGTAAATTATGTGTGCATATTCTTATTTTATTTTCGAATAACGGTAGATTGTTGACAGATTGTGAGCTTCTACGTAATTTCCTTAAACAATATTCTCTGCATCTTTCTGTTTTATATTATTTTGATGAAGGTGGTTTTTTATTGTTTTATTTGTGATTTCAAGGATGGAGAGAGTGATTAAAAGAAATAGCTTAATGCGTTGTCTCATATCCGGCCTTTTCATTGGTTCAATCAGTCAGTATGCCGGTGCAGAGGAATGGACGGATTTTACGTGGACGAATACGGAAACCACGGTGTATATGAACGCTTCAACATTTCCTAAAACGCTCGGAAATATCACGTCTCCAGCGAGTCCTACGGCTTCCTTGAAAGCGACAGGTAGACCAACTGAAGCAATGAAAGACAGCGTTAGAGTTTGGTGGGTCAATTTTAATCCTCAATTAGCCATTCGGGGGTTTACATTACAGGTAAATATTAATAATTCAGGATGGATCGAAGGAAATGCTGCTAAGGATGTGTGTGTCTGGGTTGATGGCGATTGCAAGCTTTTTCCGGGGCCGACAGTGCAATATGTCGATTATCCAACAGTACCCATTTCAGTCAGATTATTAAGAAACAGTACAACTCCCTATGACCCTATCCCACAGGGAACAAATATAGCCTCAATTACTCTGCGGCATTATACGGGTCTGGTGCCAACGGGCATTACTATGGGGAATCTTCACTATGTCTTCAATGGCGATATTGTACCCCTCGTTCCTACCTGTGATGTCAAAACGTATGATAGTACTGTGAAACTACCGGAGGTAAGGCGTAGCGATTTAATGAGATCACTTTGGCGTTATCAGGGCGCAAACAAGGAATTTACCATCAATATAGATTGCATAAATAATGTCTCTAAAGCGAAGATCACCTTTAATGGTGATAAAATGCCTGGCGTGGCAAGTAACGATGTACTGAAAAATATGAATTCGGGGAACGAAAATGTTGGCGTTCAGATCATGTTTGATGACACGCCTCTCGAAATAGGAAAAGAAGTATTAGTCAAATGGTGGCCTTCTCAAAATACGAAGCTAAAATTTAAAGCCCATTATTTTACCAAGAATGGGAGTATCAATCCCGGAACGATAAGGGCTAAAAGTGAGTTTGTTATTACCTATGAATAAAATATTTAAAGAGGCATCGTAGGTGCCTCTTTATTGGTTATGCACTCTGCGCCAGCACTTCCTGCTGCGGTGCCTCACGATTAAACGCCTGATGTACAAAGCGGCGCAATAATTCTGTGGCTTCCGGCGAGGGCAACACACCTGATAGCAGTGCCAGCGGGTCAAAGCCTTCTTCGGTCAGCACGGTTTCGCGCTGGCGAATCATGTCAGCGGCGATCTCCGGAGTGAACTCCGGGTGGAATTGTGTCGACATGGCGTTGGGTCCGTAGCGGACAATCTGGTGCTGGTCATGGGCGGATGATGCCAGCGCCAGCGCCCCTTCCGGCAGGCGAGAGACGGTCTGCATATGAGTCAGATGCGCGGGAAATTCACGCGGCAAGGTGCTCAGCAGCACATCGTTACTGGCATGCGGATGAAGTTGAATCGCCTGGCTGCCGACCTCACGCCCCTGCGGATGCCACTCCACTTCGCCGCCCAACGCATGCGCCATCAACTGATGGCCGTAGCAGACACCGAACAGCGACATGCCAATCGACATGGCTTCGCGTATCCACCCGGCAGCGGCTTCACTCCAGGGGAGACGGTCCGTCACCATCGCCCATGAACCGGTAATCACGGCCACATGGTTGGCATCCGGCGGCGGAAGCGCTTCGCCTTCAAACACGCGGATAACTTCTGTTTTCTCAAGAGGGTGCTGAATGGCACGACAGAACCAGGAGGGGATATCGCCGTGGACTTCACGAATAGACTCTGAAGGAAAACCTACTTGCAGGATAATTAACGGACGGTCTGTCATTACAACCACTCTCTTCCTCTGCTGAACATTTGTTCAACTATGCGCCGAAAAATTCGGCCTGTGAAGGGCTTAGCGGGAAGGGGATTGTAAAGGCGAAGCGGCGAGCGGGGCGCTTTACAGGCCCGTGCCGGGGCTATTCGTTTGTTTTAGTGGTGAAAAAACAAACACAGCACGGCTTATGCTTTTTTTGGCTATTTTTAGCTTTTTTACGCTCGCGGGGGTGAGTACGTCAGTTCATATTGACAGCTATGCCCTTAGATGGTTGTATTGTACAACTATTGATGCGAAGGGTCATAAGCATGCAAAACGCCAGTCTGATTAACGAAATCCGTGTTGCCTCCCGTCTTATGGTCCGTGAACTCGGGTTTATGAATGCCACCCTTGCCGCCACAGACTATTCTCCCTCAGCGGTGCATACCCTTTTGGAGATTGAAAGCCTGGGAGCCATGACCGCCGCACAACTGGTACAGATGCTGGGGCTGGAGAAATCCAGCGTAAGTCGTATGCTCGGTAAGCTCGTCCGCGCAGGTGAAATTCAGGAAGTTCCGTCCAAAGATGATGCGCGTTTTAAAGAGCTGCAACTGACCGCGCAGGGAAAAGAGAGCGTCGCTCGCATTAATCAGTACGGCAGTATGCGGGTGATCGAGGCGCTGGCGCATCTCACCCCTTCCCGGCAGCACGCGGTTGCCGAGGGCCTTTCAGCTTATGCACATGCGCTGGCGGCCTGCCGGAACGGTGAAGCGCCGTTACAACAAGATGAGATTGAGATTGTTGCTGGCTATCGTCCCGGCATGATTGGCCGAATCAGCGAAATGCATGCCAGCTACTACTCTCGCCATTATGGCTTCGGGTACTTTTTTGAAAGCAAAGTGGCGGCCGGGCTGGCTGACTTCGCCGGGCGTCTGGATGTTGCGTGCAATCGTATCTGGCTTGCCATTCATCATGGACGGATTGTGGGCTCGCTCGCGATTGATGGGCAGGATCTGGGCGACAACGAGGCGCATCTTCGCTGGTTTATCCTGGATGACGATTGCCGTGGCGGTGGCGTGGGTCGTCGGTTGCTAACTGAGGCGATGAATTTTTGCGACAGCCAGCACTTCGCGGCTGTGCAACTGTGGACTTTTAGCGGGCTTGATGCGGCGCGGCGACTCTACGAATCCTTCGGCTTCCGGCTGACAAAAGAGTGGCGAGGGGAACAGTGGGGCAATGAGATGCTGGAACAGCAGTTTACCCGCAAGCGCATATGAAACGAATATTGCGAGTGTCTGAAAAATTGCCCATCCCGATAAACAGCCGTTATTTTGTACGTATTATCAACCCGGCAACTATTCTATGAATTTCTGACCGTCGATGCCTGACCTGGCAATATTTAATCTGACGATCCGTAAATATTAGTTTGATGCGGACATCTTTTTAAAGATGTGGATGCCTGGATGGGAATGGTATTCGTTTCGGATATCATGGCGAATATTTAATTTAAGTATATTGCCCGACGAAATATAAGGTTACTCACGGCAATCAAAATGCTTTTATATCTTGCTTGATGGGATGATCGCCATGCACTGGCATTTAAAACGGTACCGAAATCCATAGCCCGGCAGGCGGCGTATCATCGCGCGCAAAAGCGCAGTAAAAGCATGCGACTGGCTCACATATGGTTGCGTTTCTCCCTGCCAGAACCGCATAGAGACGTTGCTTTGCTGTGCCAGAGCGTAAACATTTCTTCTGCTTGAAAAGTGTACGAACGCGCATATTGCTGCCCGTACTATTCTGTTTCATGAGAATGTTCGCATATTGATGAAAATGATATTGATATCATCGATGTATGTTCATTCACGGGAAATGATTTATACGGGCATATTATCTTTTATAGAAACAAGGCATCGCACTTAAAAATTGTGAACGGTAGAGCGTTTTTTTTTAAAACGTCATTTTGTAATATGAAATTCGTTTTATATGAAACCGTAGCACGATTTAGATTAAAGAATTTCAAATAAATGTCGTTATAACCCCTAATTCAACCAGATCGAGTGCTGCCATTATGACATGGAAAAATACCCAGGGCCGAATAGGCCTGTTGCTTATAAGCTTTTTCGTTATCTTATTGATAGTTACCTATATTGTTATCAAGTTATTCGTTTCTCCGCAGATTATCGAAACGGAGACCAAAAATATTCAGGCGACGGTTGAATTACAAAGTAACGCGATAAAAGAGCAGATGAACCGCGTTAAGGCGCAGCAACGCTCCATCACTGAACTGGTTGTTGGGCTGCAAAGCGAGCAAATTGACGAATTACTGCCGCGCCTGGTAAACCAATACGGCGATTTAAACGTCTTCGGCGGCGGGATTTGGCCTCTGCCTGGGCAGCGCGATCCGGCTCGGGATAAATTCAGTACCTTCTATGCCCGCGACGGGGGCGGCAATTTGCAGGTCAACACCGTCAGGAACCAACCAGAGTCGGCAAAATACTGGGAGCAGCCCTGGTATAAAGACGGTATGAATGCGCCAAAAGGCGAATGTGCGTGGGCGAAAGCCTATCAGGACGCAGCCAGCCCTCAGCCGCGAACTAACTGTGCAATGGCGATCTGGAAAGACGGCAAAGCGTGGGGCGTGGCGACCATCGATGTGACGCTGGGCTTCTTTAACCAGCTTGCTGTCGACATGGGTAAAGCGGTAAACGGCAGCGTACTGATTGTTGAGGCGGACGGCAAAATCGTCGGTAACGGTTCCTCCGTACAGGATAAACCGGCCCTGTCAAACGTTCGCGATCTGGGCATTCCGGCGGCGGCACCGTTAGTTAGCCTGTTAGGCCAGGGGAAAACAACAGAAGTGCGTGGCAGCTATGACGGTGAAGACGGGGCGCATTCCCTGTTCGTTCTGCCAATCAGCGGCAGCCCGTGGTTTATGGCGGTCGACATTCCGAGCAGCCACCTGGTAAGTATGTCTGACGCTATTATGACCAAGCTGACCATCGTACAGGCGATTATTGGCATACTTATCGTCCTTATCATGATGATCATCGTGCGCAATATTTTCCATAATGTGACGCTGCTCAACCGTAATATTGAAGCGCTGTCCAGCGGCGGTGCGGATTTAACGCAGCGTCTTGCGCAAAGTAAGAGCCCGGAATTTAACGCCATTATCAACAACTTCAATAAGTTCATTTCGTTCCTTAATGAGTTGATGCAGCAGGTAGGGAGTAGCTCGATGGCGATCTCTTCGGCTTCGCGCCAGATTGCCAGTGGCAACCTGAACCTCTCCTCGCGCACCGAAGACCAATCGGCATCGATTGTGGAAACGGCGGCATCAATGGAAGAGCTGACCAGTACCGTGCGCCTGAACGCAGAGAACGCGTTGCAGGCGAACAAGCTGGCGGAAGAGGCCTCCGTTGCGGCAAAACAAGGGGCCAATGTGGTTAACAAAGTCGTCTCCACGATGAATAACATCAATGAGTCCTCCTCGAAAGTGGTGGAAATCATCAGTGTGATTGACGGCATCGCCTTCCAGACCAACATCCTGGCGCTTAACGCCGCGGTGGAAGCGGCAAGGGCGGGCGAGCACGGGCGTGGTTTCGCCGTGGTCGCTGGCGAAGTTCGTTCACTGGCGCAGCGCAGTGCCCGCTCAGCTCAGGAGATCAAGAAATTGATTGAAGAGTCGGTGAGCAGCATTGAGCAGGGCAGCGGACTGGTTCGTCAGGCGGGTACGACGATGGATGGCCTGATGGAAAAAGTTGAAGGTGTGGGCGTGCTGATCTCAGAAATCAGCTCTTCCAGCGATGAACAAAGTCGCGGGATTGCCCAGATCAATATCGCCATTAACCAGCTCGATAGCGCCACGCAGCAGAATGCGGCGCTGGTCGAAGAGGTGGCGGCGGCTGCGCAGTCGATGGAAGAACAAACCGTACAACTCGAAAACGTCGTCGGCAGCTTCAAGCTCTGACAGACAACATAGCCGACTCTGCGGAGTCGGCTTTCTTCTCTCTGGCATCCGCCACTTACCCTTCCCGTTAATGCCCGCTGTGTATTCCCCTTGTCGCAAAAAGCCATTCGCACTACTGTATTTTTACTAAACAGAGGACACCCCATGCCGAACTGGTTTGCAAGCGGCGGCGCCGATTACGCCCGCTATCGCCCGGAATATCCCGCAGTCTTGCTGGATTACCTGCTTTCAATAACGCCGGAACATCACCATGCGCTGGATGTCGGTTGCGGTACGGGCCAGTTGACTACGTTACTGGCCTCAGCCTTCGATAAGGTGACGGGGATTGATCCCAGCCAGACGCAAATCGACAACGCGACATCTCATGCCCGCATTACATATCTGCAAGGCCCGGCGGAGCAGCTTGCGCAAGCGCTACGCGATATCAATCTGATTACCGTCGCCCAGGCGGCGCACTGGTTTGATTTACCGGCCTTTTACCGGGAAGTCCGGCGGGTTGCGGCGCCGAATGCGGTGATTGCGATTATCAGCTACGGCGTGCTCAACCCTGACGAGACCCTCCGGGCGCGCGTTCGTCAATTCTACTATGACGAAATTGGCCCCTACTGGCCCCCGGAAAGGCAACGGGTGGATAACGGTTATGCGGACATCGCCTTCCCCTTTACGGAAATTCCCGTCCCGGAAATGGCGATTCGTTTGCAGTGGGATCTCGACGCCTTGATGGGCTATCTCTCCACCTGGTCTGCGGTGAAGCGTGCACGTGACGCCGGGCAGGAGGGGCTGTTAACCCGCTTTTACGACGACGTACGCGACCTCTGGGGCGACCCGGTACAAACGCGGACCTTTATATGGCCGATTAACATCAGAGCCGGGAAAATAGGGTAATTTTCCGGCGCGGGAATTCGGGAGATGGCGGACTGAGAGTGTCATGTCAGGCGGTGCGACTGTTATTACTGCTTTTCACTGTATCGCTTAGCTCTCGCCTTCTGCTGGTGGATAAAATCTTCAAGGGAGCGGTCGGGCCGTTCGGCAAACTGTTTCCCGGTTAAGGTCACGGCCTGGCAGCGATCGAGGCGGAAACAGCGATAATCCTGACGCAACGTGCACCAGGCCACCAGTACCCATACTTCTCCCCAGAACGACAGGCCCAGCGGATGAACCGCCCGCTCAGAACCTTCACCCTGCTCGTTCTCATATCGGATCCAGACCTCATCGCGCTGGCGCATGGCCTGATGGAAAACATCAAACCAGCGCCGCGTCTGTGGGTACTTGCCAAAGTCCGGGGTCAGGATGCGGTTTCGTTCGGCCAGGAGGCGCCGGTCTGTCGGCAGTACCGCCAGCAGCTTTTCCTGTGCCGAACCCGCCGCTTTAGCCAGTGTGTCGCCGCTCCAGGTTTGTAGCATACCAATCGCGGCAATCAGCGCTTCCACTTCCATACCGGTGAACATCAGCGGGGGAATATCAAACCCTGGCATCAGGCGATAGCCGCTCCCTGCCTCGCCCTGAATGGGCACACCGGACAGCGACAGATCGCGAATGTCCCGATAGACGGTACGCTCTGACACCTCCAGCCTCTCCGCCAGCAGAGCGGCCGTGACCCGACGACGTGTACGCAGGATCTGGACTATCTGGAACAGACGATCGGCACGGCGGCTCATGGCAAATTTCCTGTCAGTGGTCGGTTAATGTTGTCAGGCCGGTTGATGCAGCCCGACTTTATTCCCTTCACTGTCAATGATAAGTGCGATGGTGCCAATATCATCCGGTAAAATTTCTGGCCCGAAACAGCAGGTGCCGCCTTTTTCCGCCACTTTTTTGAGGGACGCGGCGATATCTGCGGTGTAGAGATAGACCACGGTGCCGTTTGCGGAAGGTTGTAACGCCTCAGATTTTACCAGCGCCCCGCCGATTGCAGGCTCCTGATAATGAAAGACCGCCATCGACATACCGGCGACATGCTCCTGACGAAATTGCGCGTCGATGCAATGTTCATAAAACGCGGTTGCCCGTTGCAGGTCCTGAACCGGAATCTCAAACCAGTTGATAACGTTGCTCATTTTCTTGCCCTCGTTGTGTTTTCGACAACGAGATAATGGCACCCCCCTCCTGACAGCATAGTGTCAGGAGTGATCGGCGGGGGAGAGAAATTCCCGGAGGCGGTGCTGCGGGAATTGTAAAGGGGAACGCGGTGTTCCCCTTTACCCGTTCACGTGTCAGGAGGTTCCGTTTCGCCATGAACATACGGTGAACGGAACCCACCTCCCGAGCCGCATATTCCCCTCACCCCAACCCTCTCCCCGGGGGAGAGGGAGAAAACCGGTCGTAGCCCGGGTAAGGCGTCAGCCGCCACCCGGGGTGGGGCTTACCGCATGGTGACAAACTCTTCTGCCGCCGTTGGGTGAATCGCCACGGTATTGTCGAAGTCCTTCTTGGTGGCACCCATTTTCAGGGCGACCGCGAAGCCTTGCAGAATTTCATCCATCCCGAAACCGATGCCGTGGATGCCGACGATTTTCTCTTCCGGGCCAACGCACACTAACTTCATGCGGCACGGCTGGCGGTGAGAGGTCACCGCGGTATACATCGCGGTAAACGACGATTTATACACTTTGACTTCGCTATCGCCATACTGCTCGCGCGCCTGCGGTTCGGTTAAACCCACGGTGCCGATCGGCGGATGGCTGAACACCACGGTCGGGATATTGCTGTAATCCAGATGCTCGTCCGGCTTGTTATTAAACAGGCGTTCAGACAGGCGACGGCCTGCGGCCACGGCGACAGGGGTCAGCTCAACCGCACCCGTGTTATCGCCGACAGCGTAAATACCCGGCACGGAGGTATTCTGGAATTTATCCACCACGATGAAACCTTTCTCGTCGGTTTTCACCCCGGTGACGTCCAGATTGAAGGTGTCGTTCGCCGGTTCACGACCAATCGCCCAAATCAGGCAATCCACCGTCTGGCTGCGTCCATCGTCCAGCTCCAGCGTCAGGCTGCCGTCGGCGTTTTTCACCACGGCTTTAGGGACTGCCTGGGTATGTAGCGTCGGGCCTTCGGCAGCCATCACCTCAACCAGCGTTTCACTGATCATCGGATCGAAACTGCGCAGCGGAGAGTGCTTACGCACGAACAGATGCGCTTCTGCGCCCAGCCCGTTAATCACCCCGGCCAGTTCAACGGCGATATAGCCGGCACCGACCACCGCCACGCGTTTAGGCAGCGCGGGCAGGGCAAAGAAACCGTCGGAGTCGATACCGTATTCCGCACCCGGAATTTTCGGATGGCTCGGGCGACCACCGGTTGCGATCAGGATGTGATCGGCGGTGATCGTCTCGCCATTAACCTCGACAGTCTTCGCGTCAATAAAGCGGGCGAAACCACGAATCACATCGACATTGTTTTTACCCAGCACGTTGTCATACGAGGTGTGGATACGGTCAATGTAGGCCGTGCGGCTGGCAACCAGTTTATTCCAGTCGAAATGATTGACGGTGGTGTCGAAGCCGTAGTCCGGCCCGTACAGATCAATAGCCTCGCGGATTTGCGCCGCGTGCCACATCACTTTTTTCGGAACACAGCCCACATTCACACAGGTGCCGCCAAGCTCTTTGGCTTCAATCAGCGCGCACTTCTGGCCGTACATGGCGGCACGGTTAATAGAGGCAATGCCACCGCTGCCACCGCCAATGGCGATATAGTCGTAATGTTTGCTCATGGTTAATTCCTTAGAGCCTATCCAATTAGGCTATTTTATTGGCCATTTTGGACCTGGGCAGTGCTCACAATCCTCACGTACAGCGTGTACGCTCCGGTTGTTCCGCGTTGTCCGTGTCCAAACTCGCTGCAACAATGTACGCCTACTGGGTAGGCTCTTAATCCTGAACGAGGTCGAAAGTGTCGCGATTGTAACGCGCAGCCAGCAAGGTTCCTTCGATTGCTGCGATTACTCGGGAACAATCCAGTTAACGAGGGTGTGGCCTGTTCCGGCGGGCACCAGTTTACTGTGCAGCCACGGCAGCACGTTATTCATCTGTGCTTCTAATTTCCATGGCGGGTTAACCACGATCATACCGGAGGCGGTCATCCCACGCTGGTCGCTGTCCGGGCGCACCGCCAGTTCAATCTGCAGAATTTTACGAATGCCCGTTGCTTCCAGGTCATGCACCATGCGTTTGATTTGCTGGCGCAGCACCACCGGGTACCACAGAGCATAGGTGCCGGTTGCAAAGCGCTTGTAGCCCTCGCTAATGCCGGATACCACCGCCTGATAATCGGTTTTTATTTCATACGGCGGGTCTATCAGCACCAGGCCGCGACGGGAAACTGGCGGCAGTTTGGCTTTCAACTGCTGGTAGCCATCGGCACGCTCAACGCGGGCACGTTCGTCTTTCTGGAACTCCTGACGCAGCAGTGGATAGTCGCTCGGATGCAACTCGGTCAGGAACAGGCTGTCCTGCTCGCGCAACAACTGACGGGCAATCAGCGGCGAGCCTGGGTAGTAACGCAGCGTCTCGTTGCGGTTAAAGTGGCGCAGCACGCTCATGTACGGCTCCAGCTCAGCCGGAATATCGTCTTGCTGCCAGATGCGTCCAATCCCTTCCAGATACTCCCCGGTGCGTTCGGCATGTTCGCCGGAAAGCTGATAGCGGCCCGCGCCCGCGTGGGTATCGAGATAGAGAAACGGTTTCTCTTTTTCTTTGAGCGCTTCAATGATCAGGCTCTGAACGGTGTGTTTGAGAACGTCGGCATGGTTGCCTGCGTGGAAGCTGTGGCGATAACTGAGCATGGAGATAGAAATTCCAGAATATGAACGAGATTAGCCACAGTTTACCGTAGATTGCGCGGGAATGTCGTTGAACCCTGCGGTTGTTTCAGGCAGTCGTAAAACGTTTCAAAATTTATCCCTGTCACAAAAGCGTCAACTTACAGGGCTAGCGTCGAGCGCAGGCAAGGTAATCGTTTGAATAAAAGGATAAAAAATGAAAATCCGTTTAACGCTGTTAACTGTCTCACTGCTGCTTGCTCATCAGGCGATGGCGACAGATGTGCCGCTCTCTACTGCGCACGACATTGCCAATACCACCACGCCGGCCTCGGAAAGCCAGGCGTTTGATAGCCTGGAAAACCAGTCTCTGGCCGCGCTGCGTGCTGCGCTAAAAGGGGACGGCGCAAAGGTGGAGCGTGAGCACCTGGAAAAAGCGTCGCAAAGTGCAAAACAGGCCGACACCGCCTGGTTGAAAGCCAGCGGCTATGATTTCAAAGTAAAAGATAACCAGCAGGCCGGCATTGAATTGCTCTCCTCGTTCAACAAGCTGCCTGCTCCTGTACTGGATGCCAACCTGAAAACCGTTGAGACGATTAATCTCGATGCCACCCAGGGGCTGCGCCATCAGGCGCTGGCGGATGCAGAAGGTATCAGCTACTTGTACTTCCTCTCCGACGCGCTCGGTCCGCGTCTGGGTAAAGCGTTTCTTGACGCCTATGACAAGGGAGAGCTGGGCAAAGCGGCTGCGCTAATTAAAGCCAGCGAAGTCAGCACCGGCGCGGCGAAGAAGCACTTCGACTACAAGCGTCCGTTCCTTATTCAGGGCAACACCATTCACCAGGTCCCGGATGATGTGGTGGTGAAAGACAACAAACCGTACTCCGCCGATGGCGGTTCCTTCCCAAGCGGCCATACCAATACCGGTTACACCGATGCGCTGTTGATGGCGGAGATGATCCCGGAGCGCTTTGATTCGCTGGTGGAGCGCGGTGCCCGCTATGGCTATTCCCGCATCGTGCTGGGCGTACACTATCCGCTGGATGTGATGGGTTCAAGAATGGTGGCCCAGCGTAAAGTGGCGCATTACCTCAACGATCCGGCGTACCGCAAGCTGTTCAACGAAGCGCGCGATCAGTTGCGTACGGCGCTGGAGAAAGAGTGCGGTGCGTCGCTTGCGGAGTGTGCGAAAACGGCTGGGAAAGACGATCCGTACCGCGATCCGGCGATGAAAGAATTTTACCGCTTTACCATGACCTACGACCTGCCGCAGCAAAAAGGGAAGACGCAGGCAGTGAAAGTACCGGAAGGGGCGGAAGTGCTGCTGGAGGCGGCGCTGCCAAACCTGTCAGCGACAGCGCGGCGCGAGTTGATGGTGAAAACCGCGCTGCCAGACGGTTACCCGCTCTCTAGCGAAACTGCCGATCAGAACTTCTGGCAGCGCCTGAATCTGCCTGCGGCCTATGCGATGGCGCATAAAGCGAAGTAAGTTTTGACAACGGTGCGGGCGTTGCCTGCACCGTATTGGTAATCAGAGGCTAAAAGCGGTCAGCTCGCGCACGCTGGCGGCAGGGTTAGCACGTTTAACCGCCTCCAGGAAATCGGCAAAGTCGGTGTTAAACAGGGTGTAGTTATGGCGGAATCTTGCCTGCTTCATCTGCCCGTCAGTCATGTAAGTCACTATCCAGAAAGAACGATTATTCACTTTGATATTGTCGCGCTCGATCTTGGTTATCGCGCTCAGTGGAACAGATTTTTTCACATCAAGCTGAACTTCATAGAAGTACCCTTCATCGAAATAATAATCCGTGGGTAATAGCTGCCCCCCTTTACCCGGCCGAAAGGTTTTGGTGGTGATGGATATCTTTCGCAACCCATGATTGGCTTGTGTGTCGTTTTTTCGATGTCGCCATTTTGGAAACACAAGTATCAGCCCGATAAGCGCCAGTAGCGGCAGTATTGTCATAATGAAATTCAACATGCGGTCTCCTTTTCGCCGTTGTGATGAGTATACGCCCTGTACGACGGTTCTTATTACTTTGATTTCATAGCGGAAACGACATCGTATGTGCAAATGGGTATTGCAGCGATAAGCAGTTCAGCGCAACGCCTGCCATTGAAATCCTCTACACTTAACCCCATGCTACAACGTTATGCAGAGCGCCGGATCGTGCGCTTCACTCACTCTCTTTAACAGGACAGGACTGCGCTTATGACCAATCCATTACTCACGCGTTTCGAATTACCGCCGTTTTCAAAAATCCTGCCTGAACACGTCGTGCCTGCCGTGACGAAAGCATTGGATGATTGCCGTACCGCGGTGGAAAGCGTGGTAGCCCATGGTGCGCCGTACACCTGGGAAAATCTGTGCCAGCCGCTGGCGGAAGTGGACGATGTGCTGGGGCGTCTGTTCTCCCCGGTGAGCCATTTGAATTCTGTGAAAAACAGCCCGGAACTGCGTGAAGCCTATGAGCAGACGCTGCCGTTACTGTCGGAATACAGCACCTGGGTTGGGCAACATGAAGGGCTGTACAACGCCTACCGCGACTTACGCAATGGCGATCACTACGCCACCCTGAGCATTGCGCAGAAAAAATCCGTTGATAACGCCCTGCGTGATTTCGAACTGTCCGGTATCGGCCTCGAAAAAGAGAAACAAAAACGCTACGGCGAAATCGCCGCGCGCCTGTCTGAGCTGGGCAATCAGTACAGCAACAACGTGCTGGATGCGACCATGGGCTGGACGAAACTGGTGACCGATGAAGCCGAGCTGGCCGGTATGCCGGAAAGCGCGCTGGCCGCTGCTAAAGCGCAGGCCGAAGCGAAAGAACAAGAGGGTTACCTGCTGACGCTGGATATTCCGAGCTATCTGCCGGTGATGACCTATTGCGACAACCAACCGCTGCGCGAAGAGATGTACCGCGCTTATAGCACCCGCGCCTCTGACCAGGGGCCGAATGCAGGTAAATGGGATAACAGCCCGGTGATGGCGGAAATTCTCGCCCTGCGTCACGAGTTGGCCCAACTGCTCGGTTTTGAAAGCTATGCCTATAAATCGCTGGCGACCAAAATGGCGGAAAACCCGGCGCAGGTACTCGACTTCCTGACCGATCTCGCCAAACGCGCCCGTCCGCAGGGTGAAAGAGAGCTGGCGCAACTGCGTGCGTTCGCCAAAAAAGAGTTTGGTGTGGATGAGCTGCAACCGTGGGATATCGCTTACTACAGCGAAAAACAGAAGCAGCATCTGTACAGCATTAGCGACGAACAGTTGCGCCCGTACTTCCCGGAAAACAAAGCGGTAAGCGGCCTGTTTGAAGTGGTGAAACGGATTTACGGTATTACCGCGAAAGAGCGTCACGATGTCGATGTCTGGCATCCGGATGTGCGTTTCTTTGAGCTGTATGACGAAAGCAATGAACTGCGCGGTAGTTTCTATCTTGACCTCTACGCCCGTGAGCACAAACGCGGCGGCGCGTGGATGGATGACTGTGTTGGGCAAATGCGCCTGGCAGACGGTTCGCTGCAAAAACCAGTGGCCTACCTTACCTGTAACTTCAACCGTCCGGTCAGCGGCAAACCGGCGCTGTTCACCCATGATGAAGTGATCACGCTGTTCCATGAATTTGGTCACGGTCTGCATCATATGCTGACCCGTATCGAAACGCCGGGGGTTGCTGGTATTAGCGGTGTGCCATGGGATGCGGTCGAACTGCCGAGCCAGTTTATGGAAAACTGGTGCTGGGAGCCGGAAGCGCTGGCATTTATCTCGGGTCATTATGAAACGGGCGAGCCGCTGCCACAGGATCTGCTGGATAAAATGCTGGCCGCGAAAAACTACCAGGCGGCGCTGTTTATCCTGCGCCAGCTAGAGTTCGGCCTGTTCGATTTCCGCCTGCACGCCGAGTTTAGCCCGGAGCAGGGGGCCAAAATCCTCGACACGCTGTTTGAAATTAAAAAACAGGTTGCCGTGGTGCCAAGCCCGTCATGGGGCCGCTTCCCGCACGCGTTCAGCCATATCTTTGCAGGGGGCTACGCCGCAGGGTATTACAGCTACCTGTGGGCGGATGTGCTGGCGGCAGATGCCTACTCACGCTTTGAAGAAGAGGGGATTTTCAACCGCGAAACCGGACAGTCGTTCCTCGACAATATTCTGACCCGTGGTGGTTCCGAAGAGCCGATGGAGCTGTTCAAGCGTTTCCGTGGCCGTGAGCCGCAACTGGATGCGATGCTGGAGCATTATGGTATCGAAGGCTAATCCCCGTCATACTTCAAGCTGCATGTGCGTTGGCGACGTTTGCTCACCCCAGTCACTTACTCTTGTAAGCTCCTGGGGATTCACGCACTTGCCGCCTTCCTGCCGCTTGAATTATTTAGGGTTTATGTAGTGAAAATCTGTTTGATAGATGAAACAGGCGCCGGAGACGGCGCCTTATCTGTTCTTGCGTCCCGCTGGGGCCTGGAACATGACGAAAATAACCTGATGGCGCTGGTGCTTACACCGTCGCATCTGGAACTGCGCAAACGCGATGAGCCGAAGCTCGGCGGTATTTTTGTCGATTTCGTGGGTGGGGCGATGGCCCATCGGCGTAAATTTGGCGGTGGGCGCGGCGAGGCTGTGGCGAAGGCCGTTGGCATCAAGGGCGATTATCTGCCTGATGTGGTGGACGCGACGGCGGGGCTGGGGCGTGATGCCTTTGTGCTGGCGTCAGTCGGCTGCCGGGTGCGGATGTTAGAGCGTAACCCGGTGGTTGCCGCACTGCTGGATGATGGCCTGGCGCGTGGCTACGCGGACCCGGAAATTGGCGCCTGGTTACAGGAGCGGTTGCAGTTGATTCATGCTTCCAGCCTGACCGGGCTGGCGGATATTACTCCGCGTCCGCAGGTGGTTTATCTCGATCCGATGTTTCCGCATAAGCAAAAAAGCGCGCTGGTGAAGAAAGAGATGCGGGTGTTCCAGTCGCTGGTGGGGCCGGATCTGGACGCGGATGGCCTGCTGGAGCCTGCGCGTCTGCTGGCGACGAAACGTGTGGTGGTGAAGCGCCCGGATTATGCGCCACCGCTCGCCGATGTGGCGACTACCAATGCGGTGGTCACCAAGGGGCATCGGTTTGATATTTATTCCGGGACGCCGGAGTGAATTGGTGAGGGCAGTGCGGTCTGCTGCCCGGCCCGAAAGTCAGACGACATAAGCATCATGGACCGCGCCAGCGGCGATTTTCTTTGGGGTCGCCAGGGTGGCGGCGGTGAGCCACCCTGGCACGTTCACGGGTTCTGTCGCGACAGAAAAGTAAGGAACATAAGGTGAACGGAATGACCATCAGAGCCGCATTTTCCCCCTCACCCTAGCCCTCTCCCCAAAGAGGAGAGGGGACCGTTCGTGCTCGCATTTTTGTGGGGATTCCTCAGCCCTTTGAGGGAGAGGGAACAGTTTAGTGCTTAGCGGTCTGGGGTTTTGTAGCCCGGACAAGGCGACAGCCGCCGTCCGGGACCCCTGGTGGTGCGCGTACCGGGGCTACATGTAATTGCACAAGGCGGTTTTATCGGCCTTTGGCGGGGAAATCAGCGCCAGAAAATAAAACGCCCGCAGCAGCGGGCGTTAGCAGGCAAGAAAAGAGGGACGGTTATTCTTCATCTTCATCTTTCAGCGGAACAATCAGCATGTCCACATGGACAGTATTGATGAGCTGACGTGCGGAGGACATCAGTTTGCTCCAGAAGTCCTGATGATGCCCGCAAACCACCAGATCCATATCGTATTTCTTAATGGCATCTACCAGTACCTGCCCCAAATCACCGCTACCGCTTAAGGTCTCCGTGATCGGATAGCCCGCATTGGTAGACAGTTCGGTCAGCGCATGGTGTGTCTCATCAGAGATACGTTTTTGCATATCGCCGAGGTTAACGTCGATAAGACCGGTGTAGAGATCAGAATAATTTACATCGACATGAATCAGTGACACCTTCGCGTTATAAGGCCGCGCCATGGATACTGCTTTTTCGACCAGCAATTTGCTTTCAGGAGAAAGATCGACTGCGATGAGAATGTGTTTGTAAGCCATAGTGTTACTCCTTCCATAAGTTGTCGATGACCATAGGGTTACTCACCCCTGACACAGCACTGTTTCCCGCGTCCTGCGTACCACCTGCACGGGTAGCGCCCGGCCTTAAGCATTTCATTTTATACTCTTCGTACTTTACGCCGCAGATGCGTTGGCTACGTTCGTTTATCCCATCGCACGGTCTTCTATGCTCAGGGGATTCATTCTCTTGCCGCCTTCCTGCAACCCGAATTACGTAGAGTGTGGGAATATTTCTACCTTATAACTCTGTGAAGTTATCGTCAATCTGCCTGGATCACGATTCACTTAACCAATATTTACAACCAGATGCACAAGATTGATTAACGTTGTGGCAAAAAAATAAACAAATCTCCTACACTATTTAATGAGCCGTTTGGATTTCAGTTTGTGATCTCGATCGGCTATTGGTAATACTCTTCACTGAATGACTTGGTTGATTATCTGGGAGCGGTAATCCCGGATCACGTTTCCGTGGGCGGTTCGCCGGGGGAGGAGATATGATCAGCACCGTCGCGCTGTTTTGGGCTTTGTGCATCGTTTGTGTGGTTAACATGGCGCGTTATTTTTCGTCATTGCGCGCATTGTTAGTGGTACTTCGTGGTTGTGACCCCTTGCTTTACCAGTACGTTGATGGCGGAGGCTTTTTTACCTCCCATGGACAACCCAGCAAGCAGATGCGTTTAGTCTGGTACATTTATGGCCAGCGCTATCGCGACCATCATGATGAAGAGTTTATTCGCCGCTGTGAGCGAGTACGCGGGCAGTTCATCTTAACCAGCGCGCTCTGTGGGCTGATTCTGGTGAGCCTGATTGCTCTGATGATTTGGCACTGAGCAAAAAAAACGGGCCAGTTTCCTGACCCGTTTCGTTGTTAAATCAGCTTGAGGGCTAACCAGTAAAGCACGCCCGAAAGGATGATTGACGCCGGTAGGGTAAAGACCCAGGCCATCAAAATGCTGGTGACGGTTTTGCGTTGCAGACCGCCGCCATCGACGATCATCGTCCCTGCTACTGAGGACGAGAGTACGTGCGTGGTGGAGACGGGCATACCGGTATAGCTTGCCAGACCGATGGAGACTGCGGCAGTCATCTGTGCGGACATGCCCTGCGCGTAAGTCATGCCTTTCTTACCGATTTTTTCGCCGATGGTGGTCGCCACACGACGCCAGCCAATCATCGTACCCACACCTAACGCCAGCGCGACGGCCATGATAATCCAGATTGGCGCGTATTCGATGGTGCTCAGCATGTCGCTTTTCAGCTTCTTAAGCAGACGCTGGTCGTCGGCATTGACGTCAGGCTGCTTCGCGACCTGGTCGGTGATATCCGACAGACAAAGCATGATGCGACGCAACTGACTGCGCTGCTCCACGCCGAGTTTGTCGTAGCTTTCAATCCCGGTCAGCATCTCTTTAGCACGATCCAGCGCGATAATGGCGCGGCTCGGATGACAGTGGAACTGTGCCGGTGTTGCCGCTGTTTCCGCAGGCGTCAGCGGTTGTTGTGCTACGCCCGTTGCCTTCTGCAGAAGTTCCGGATGCTGCTGGAAGTACACTTCTACGTTGTTCACCGCGTCACGGGTACGGGTGATGTCATAACCTGAGGCATTCATGTTAACCACGAAGCCCGCAGGTGCGACGCCAATCAGTACCAGCATGATCAGACCAATACCTTTCTGACCATCGTTCGCGCCGTGAGAGAAGCTCACGCCAATAGCAGAAAGAATCAGCGCGATACGCGTCCAGAAAGGCGGCTTTCTTTTGCCGTCTTGCTTTTCACGCTCTGCTGGCGTCAGGTGAATACGCGCGCGCTTTTTACTGCCACTCCAGAACCGACGCAGCAGGAACACCAGCCCGCCCGCGAAAATCAGGCCAACAATTGGCGAGACAATCAGGGAGGCAAAAATGTTCAGCACTTTTGGAATGTTAAGCGCATCCACTACCGAGGTGCCGGACATCAGGGCATTGGTTAAACCAATACCGATAATCGCGCCAATCAGGGTGTGGGAGCTGGATGCAGGTAAGCCGAGATACCAGGTACCGAGGTTCCAGATGATCGCGGCCAGCAACATAGAGAAGACCATCGCAAGGCCATGTGCTGAACTGACGTTAAGCAGCAAATCGGTCGGCAGCATATGCACAATCGCATAGGCCACGCTTAACCCACCCAGCAGTACGCCGAAGAAGTTAAATACCGCTGCCATAACAACAGCCAACTGTGAGCGCATAGCGCGGGTATAGATAACCGTTGCCACTGCGTTCGCCGTGTCGTGGAAGCCATTGATCGCTTCGTAGAACAGAACAAAACCCAGAGCAAGCAAAAGTAACAGCCCGGTATGGAGATCCAGACCGGCAAATAAATGTAGCATAGGACGTTACGCCATTTTGAGGACATGAACGCGGCGCATTATCAGGGAGTTTGGCAGCATCGGCAAAGTGAAAAATGGACTTTTTTTGACATTCTTTCTGGTTAGCCTCCTTTGCTTTAAGCATATTCTTATATTTTTCAATGTAATGGATATTTGTCTGCGTATTCGTGCTGGTGTGACCACCCTGAACTATTTACAATCCGCCGCGACCTAATGAAGAGGATTTTAGTGTGGAACGGTTTGATGCCATTGTTATCGGTGCCGGTGCGGCGGGAATGTTTTGTGCAGCTCAGGCGGGGCAGGCGGGGTTACGCGTGCTATTACTGGATAATGGCAAGAAACCTGGCCGCAAGATCCTGATGTCCGGCGGTGGTCGCTGCAACTTTACTAACCTTTATGTCGAGCCTGCGGCTTATCTCAGCCAGAACCCCCATTTCTGCAAATCTGCCCTTGCCCGTTATACCCAATGGGACTTTATTGACCTGGTGGGCAAGTACGGGATCGCCTGGCATGAAAAGACGCTGGGCCAGCTCTTTTGTGATGACTCTGCTGAACAGATTGTCGACATGCTGGTGGCGGAGTGTGAAAAAGGCAAGGTGATGCTGCGTTTGCGTAGTGAAGTCCTGAGTGTTTCCCGTGATGACGATGGCTACACGTTGCAAGTTAATGGTGACACTGTGGCGGCGAAAAAACTGGTGGTCGCTTCCGGCGGGCTTTCTATGCCAGGTCTGGGTGCATCGCCGTTTGGCTATAAGCTCGCTGAACAGTTTGGCCTGAACGTGCTGCCGACGCGTGCCGGACTGGTGCCGTTTACATTGCATAAACCCTTGCTGGAACAATTTCAGGTGCTTTCCGGCGTCTCGGTGCCGTCTGTGATTACCGCAGAAGACGGCACGGTATTTAAAGAGAACCTGCTTTTCACCCATCGCGGCCTTTCCGGGCCAGCGGTGCTGCAAATCTCCAGCTACTGGCAGGCGGGGGAGTTTGTCACTATCAACCTGCTGCCGGAGTGCGATCTCGACAGTCTGCTTAACGAGCAGCGCCAGGCGCACCCGAATCAAAGCCTGAAAAACACGCTGGCGATGCAACTGCCGAAACGGCTGGTGGAGTGTCTGCAACAACTGGGGCAGATCCCGGATGTCACGCTTAAGCAGCTCAATAGCCGCGACCAGGAAACGTTGATCGACGCGCTGACGAACTGGCGCGTGCAGCCTAACGGCACCGAAGGCTATCGCACGGCGGAAGTGACGCTCGGCGGTGTCGATACCAACGAACTCTCTTCACGCACGATGGAAGCCCGCAAGGTACCGGGGCTCTATTTTATTGGTGAAGTGATGGATGTTACCGGCTGGCTGGGCGGCTATAACTTTCAGTGGGCATGGGCCAGCGCCTGGGCGTGTGCGCAGGCGCTGGCTGAAGAATAAGTGGTCTTTGGATGGTCATGATCCGTTGTGCCTTCCGATCCTGCGAAGATCAGATATCGTCCATCGTATGATCGACCACGATCTCCAGGGTTTTGCGAAGAATGTCCTTTCTGACGACATCTTCTGTATTTTCCATCAGGTTAATCAGCCGCAGGATGATGGCTTTGTTGGTCACTTGACCATCGTAAGCCAGAATGCTGCGGATCACGCCCCCGAGAATAATCGCCTCTTCGGCCAATAAATCGCCAGCGTTACGAAAATAATCAGACAATGTCTTGTTGGGCAAATTCTTATAAAGCTCTGATTTTTCAATCATCACCTGGTTCATTTTCACGCCTTAGTAGAGTTTTCCGTAATGGGGCCATCAGCTATCACTGCTTTTTACTGCGGCCCTGCCGTTGGCGATTGCCGAATAATGGATAGACATTATCTCCGGCGTCTCTGATGTTCTCGTCTTGCTCATTCCCATTCTGAACACGGGATGAGGCAAATTTATTACTGCTGATTTCCTCGATCAGACGCATAAGCACCGCCCGTCTCTGGCTATCCTGCTCGCGGCTCTCCATCTCTTGCAGCCGGGCAATGAGGGCCAGGGTGTTTATCGGGCCATTTTCTTTAAGAAGAAAAAGTAGCGCCTCTCCAATCAATTCATCTGTCAGTTGTTCATTATCACTACTATTCATAACTGCATCTCTGCTTGCCGCTCTGTTCATGAATGAAACGCGGCATGAAGTCATCTCTGGACAGGAATCAGGCTGACACCTTAACCCTCAGAAGTGACTTGATTTATCAGGATACTTTTACTGCATTTGGCTTAATCATTACCAAAAAGCAGGCTGATAAGCCCCTGATAATGGCGTTCCTCTTCTGGCGTTGACGCCTGCTCAAGACGGCTCAGTAACTTGGTACAAAGTGATTTACGGTTCAGATGCCGACCATCCCGCAGGATGTCCACTACAATCTGCCCTAACGTCTCTTGTTGTGACGGAAGATCCGCGGCGCTGAAATAGCGAGCGATGGCATTCGCTGTGTCCGGAAGATAGCCGTTCTGATGCATACATCACTCCTGTATAACCCGTTGTCAATAATTGAAGTCGTTAAGCTATACAACTATAGAAAAGCTGTACATAAAAATTGTACAAATTTAACAATGATTTTAAGCAATAAATGCTATATCTTTATTTTCAATAAGATAGGAAGCAGAAAATCAGCACATTTCACTGTTCCAGGCTACACTTTTGGGACGCGTTTATCTGCGATGACATAAAAAACCACATGGATGTTGGGACTGTCGTCTCCACATTCACCTGTTGTATACCCGCCGTTGGTCATGGTTGTTTACAAGGTCCCCTGCGTAAGCCTCTGTCATTGTGGTAATTACAACGCTTTCTCTTGGATAGCTCATGCTCACAACTCTTATTTACCGCAGCCATATCTGCGATAACGTCTCCTTTAGCGTGCTGGAGGAGATGGTTGCTGCGGCGAATCTCAAAAATGGTGAGGCAGATATCACCGGGATTTTGCTTTTCAACGGCACCCACTTTTTCCAGTTGCTTGAAGGCCCTGAGGAAAGTGTTTCTGCTATTTATCAGCATATTTGTAACGATAAGCGGCACTACAACCTGGTTGAGTTGTTGCGCGACTACGCGCCCTTGCGGCGATTTGGTAAGTCAGGAATGGAACTCTTTGATTTACGTGAATATGACAGAGAGGAAGTTCTGCAGCATGTGCTTGATAAAGGCACCTCCAGATACCAACTGACCTATGAAGATCGCGCACTTCAGTTCTTTCGCACGTTTGTAGAAGACCTGGAAAAAGAGAATTATTTTGAGATTCCACCGGGTGATGCCTGGGAATTTGTGACGGATGAAAAGGATTCATTCTCTCAAATCTTGCCCCCTGACCGCGAGGCCGGCTGTTATTTTGCCTTCCAGCCCATTATCGATCCCTTCGCCCGGCAAGTGGTTTCAGTTGAGGCCCTGATCCGTACCCCTGAGGGCCGCTCGGCGCAAGCCTGGTTTGAAGGGCTTAGCCGTGATGAAATCTATGAGGCCGATCTCAAAAGTAAACAGGTGGCGTTTGCGATGGCGGCCGCACTGAATCTGGGGACTCAGACACTCTCCGTGAACCTGCTGCCAATGACGCTGGTGAATGTTCCCGGAGCGGTTAGTTTTCTTTTAGATGCCATTAAAACCAACGGTCTGGTGCCTGAACAGGTCATTGTGGAGTTCACCGAAAATGAAATTATTTCCCGCCTGGATGAGTTTACGAATGCCGTTAGGTTATTGAAAGCAGCCGGGTTTCGGGTGGCCATTGATCACTTTGGCGCCGGATTTGCAGGCCTGCTGTTGCTGGCGCAATTTCAGCCTGAGCGGATCAAAATTAACCGCGACCTGATCAAAGATGTCCATAAAAGCGGCCCCCGGCAGGCCATTATTCAGGCCATCATCAAATGCTGCGTTTCTCTGGAAATCATGGTTTCGGCCGTGGGGGTGGAGAAGGCAGAAGAGTGGATGTGGCTGGAGTCTGCGGGTATCTCTCAATTCCAGGGTTATCTTTTTGCCCCTCCTGCATCCGGGGCTATTCCTGCCATTGCGTGGCCGGAAAAAAGAGGTGGCCTTTAAATTCCATCTGCTGTGAGCAACTGGCTTTCCCTTGCCGCAACGTGTTTCCGGCGGTATGGGGAAGCCAGCCTTTTCTCTGCGTGCGCTGGCTTCGGTGAAATAAAATCCATTTTTGCACATGGCCCGTTTCCGGTTATGCTTGCTCATAAGCACTTTCTGGTTTGTACAAGTTATGAAAATTGTACAATCTGTACAGAAGAGTGAATGTGAAGTGTAACGTATTGGGTTTGAATTGAGGGAAGCAATGACCTTTTACAGTATTGGCGATGTCGCTGAACGATGTGGAATAAATCCTGTCACGCTGCGTGCGTGGCAGCGTCGCTATGGATTGTTGAAACCTCAGCGTAGTGAAGGGGGCCATCGACAATTCGACGAAGAAGATATTCAACGGATTGAGGAAATTAAACGTTGGATTGAAAGCGGCGTCCCGGTCGGCAAAGTCAAAGCGCTTCTTGAAGATAAAAAAGTAGATTCCCATGATGGCTGGGAGTCGCTTCAGGAAGAGGTCATGTCTGTATTAAGGCAGGTTCGCCCTGCAAAATTACGTGCCTTAATTATGGCGATGGGACGGGAGCATACCGCCGATGTTCTTATCGATCATGTCTTTGTCCCTGTACGCCAACGGCTTTCGCTCGATCAGAGTACGGCTCGCGCCATGTGTAGCTTATTAGATGGCGTGTTAATTGATTACGCCGTCCTGTGCCTTACCCGTTCTCGTAAGAAGATGGGAAAAGATGCGCTGTTTATTGGTTGGGGCAATGATGATCGCACCCGTATGTGGCTGGAAGCCTGGCGGTTGTCTCAGCATGACTGGAATATTGACGTCCTCGCGGAGCCGTTGGAAACTCTTCGTCCGGAGCTTTTTCCAGGCCTGCACATTTTTGTCTGGACCGGTAAAGCGTTATCGCGTCATCAGCAAGAACAGTTTACCCACTGGCGGGAGCAGGGATTCGCCATCGCGTTGCATGGGGCATAGAGCGGAAATGTAACGCGCACGCTGTTCTGTCTCCTGTACTGGAGGTGAGTCGCTCACTTCCGCCCTCCGTTTATTCTTCTCGCATTGTTCAGCCACCGCTGCGTGATAATCCTTTCGCTCTGTTCCGTTCCTCGCTTTATATCCCGCAGCATAATTCCCCCTGATCACAGCCTGTTCAAGCCTTTCATCCATTCTATTACCTTGTTAAGAATCCCCTGAATATTATTTGGCGAATAAACGCCTGGCTATAATAAAAATGCAAGCCATTATTTATGGCTGAAAATAAAGGAGGTGGGTTTGGTAAAAACCATTGATAAACATGAATTAGGTTATATCGCGATCGGTGAAGCAGTACTTTCTCATATAGCCAGTAACAAGGCAATATCACGTGAGTCACTAATGCTGATGTTAACGCAACACGCTGAGGAGGTGACGAATGAATACCAATTATCTCAAATCTGGCTGGGGCATTCGCTGCTCAAAAATGCCCGCCATGACCATAGCTCACTTACTGAAAATTAGTTTTCAGTAACGTACCCGTGCCGTAAAAATCGGCTTTAAAACAGCCCGGGGAAAGGCTAAGCACTCTTTTACGGGTCTTGTTCAGGCACGTTAATCGGGCTGCTACTCGCGTTTGGATTTCATTTATATCCTGACACTCTGCCCTGCTAACTGGCACAGGGAAGAGGACGCTTTGCCTTTATTTATCGGGCTCATAATGATTTTCCGGATACCCCGATTCTTTATGGAATACGGGTGGCGAGATATTTACGTATCCAATGTCATTAATTATTCAGGTCTGATTGCTTGTATCTGACATATGTAAATTTTTCTTTCTAAAAGAAACAGGAGACTTTTTCGTTTATATGACTAAACCATCCGGTAACGTAAATTTGACCCGGGATGAACTGATTCGTGAAGCGATAGGCTTCGCAGCAGCATATTTAATTAAAAACAATTTACCCGTGACCACGCGCGGGTTAAGCCTGACTCTTCTGATGGAAGAGGAGAAAACAAATATTGCAGAGCGTAAGGCTATTTATCAGGAAGCCAGAAAAATGGTTTTGCGTAAAATGCAGTAAATAAATGTACCAGGCTGCGCGAATTGACGATATCCGCAGCCTGACATTCAAATCATGAGGAGGCGATGATGACAGTAAAAACGACCGACAAAGCCACAGAAATTCTTATTAGTGAGGCGTTGGTTCAATTACTTGAGTGTGGCGCGGAAATAACGCATGACACACTAATTCACACTCTGGATGATAACCGGGTTAATGTAACTGACCGGAACCTGCGAATGAGCTATTCAAGGGCGATTGATGAGGTGCGAACGCACCAGCGTTTTTCACCGCAATCTCACTGCGGAATTTACCACAGCAGCTATCAGATTCATTAAACCATCCCGAAGGTGAATAACCACCTTCGGCTTTTTTATTGTTGTTGTTTCAGTAAGTTATTTGGCTTTGATATTAATTAGATAAGTAAAATCTTAAACGTCTGACATTGTGAGACACACTGTTTTTTAACGTATCATGCTTTTAATGTCACTGTTCCGGGGCAGTTATCTTTGCTAACAGGATCGGATATCCTTTCAATTATGTGCGGCTAATGCCACAATGCCCGCCATGCTTATTGTTTAGCATTGTTAATGGTTACTGTCCGTAAGGTATTTTCCTGAATGCATAAGTAAGGTGAAATATGAATAACTCACACAGTGACGGCCCGCAGGAGACGGCGGGCGACTCGGGTAATGGGAAGCTTAGTCTGGAGCAGACATTAGGCGCTATTGTTATCCAAATGTTACGTGAAGGGCGGTATATTACTCGCCATAGTCTCTGCATTGCTGTTGCTGGATGTATTGAAAAAAATACTCGCCCCGAACTTGAAGCGCATTATGCTGATATCTTGCGAGTATTACTGAGCCGCGAGGCTGATTAATTATCTGCGGCTGCCGTCATCGCGAATTCGCATGAAATGCATTCTGGAGTCAGCATGATTAAAAATGTCAAAGAGAGTCTGGTGGAACTGGTTATGGGTGATGCCATTCTCGAGCTGCTTGAAGCGGATGCCCCTATTTCCCACGAGGCACTCATTGCTCAACTTGCCCGTAATCTCGAACAGGAACCGCGGGAATCACGGCGGGAAGCCATTCTGGCTGCTATTAAAGAGGTTCAGGAAAGTATCAAACTTGTTGACCATACGGCAGACAAGGGGACTGGCTGGAATCAGCAAACCGTAAAAAATAGCAAACTGCTAAAAATGAATAGTGTTTCGCCAGGTATTGGTGATAAAAAACATTAACTATCGAATTATTATGACTTTTTCAGCTTCCGCTGAACCGTGACGATCGCAGATAAAAATACCTGAGCAGATAAGCTGTTGTTTTTCTCTTTTCGAAGTGAGGGTTTTGTCGTCACGCTTTTCAAAGATCGTCCGGCGTTCTACTGACAACCATTTCCAGAGCACTGCGGTACATCCTTGTTTTTTCCGGGTCACTCTCCTCTTCAAGATGGCGAATAATCGCCAGAATCACCGCTTTGTTACTGACCGGTAAATTTAACGAAGCCAGCTTTTCTTCAACGTTTTTAATAAAAGCAAGCTCGGCGCTGAAAACCGGTAGCCGAATGGTTTGTGACGAATTCAGAAACTGTGTTGCCGGGTGAAGGGCCATGTGTGCTCTCTTCCTTTTGCGACTGTTGCGGTAAATCGGAAAAATCCCCTTGTTCACAAAATCTAGGCTGCTTTTGGCAAATTGCATAGCGAAAAGCGGGTTTTTCCGTCTTTAGCAGGCGAATTAATAAATTCCCCTTCAGGTTTAGAGTATGTATTATATGTTTCATATATGATTCGTATAAGGTGAAGTATTGACCATGGGTATCGTTAAAATCTCGGACCTGATGCACGAAAACCTGCGTCTTGCCAGTAACGCACTGAGCCGTTCAATCAATGCACAGGCAGAGCACTGGCTGAAAATCGGCATGCTTTCAGAGCTGTATCCGCATTTGACGCATCAGGAACTCACTCGCCTGCTGGTTCGGGCGGAGCTTAAGGGCAGCGTGGATATCAACAAGCTGGTTGACGATGAGCCGCTGTCATTGCAAATGGAGCATGAAGCCAGATGACGAACATCAAACTGCACTCTCAGGAAGAGATTGAAATGGCCCGCGCGGCGGGACACGCTGCGGCAAAAGTGCTGGAGATGATCAAACCCCACGTTCGCGCGGGCGTGACAACCGATGAGATCGACAAACTGTGCCACGATTTCATTCGCCACGAATTAAAGGTGATCCCGGCGAACATTGGTTACAACGGCTATACCCGCACCGTCTGCACGTCGGTCAACCATGTGGTGTGCCACGGCATTCCGTCGGAGAAACGTCTCAAAGAGGGTGACATCATCAATATTGACGTGGCGATCATCAAGGATGGTTGGTACGGCGATACCAGTCGCATGTATTTTGTGGGTGAGCCCTCCGTGCGTGCCAGGAGACTGACCCATATCACCTATGAATCGATGGTTGCCGGGATTAAAGCCGTACGCCCCGGCGCGACGCTTGGCGATATCGGCGCGGCTATTCAGCAGGTGGCGGAGTCTGCCGGTTTTTCAGTGGTGAAAGAGTATTGTGGTCACGGCGTGGGGCAGGAATATCACGCAGAACCGCAGATCCTGCACTATGGTCGCCCGGGTACAGGGCTGGTACTGAAAAAAGGGATGATTTTTACCATTGAGCCTATGATCAACGCCGGTAAAGCCGCGACAAGTGTGCTGTCCGACGGTTGGACGGTGGTCACCAAAGACCGTTCTCTTTCGGCGCAGTGGGAACATATGGTGGCGGTTACCGACAGCGGTTTTGATTTGTTAACACCCTGGCCGGATCCTTCACCCGAGTATCCGGGGCTGTAATTGCCACTTTTTTTCAGGCGGGGCAGACAATCGCTGAACCGCCTGCCCGCGCTTTAGCGCACTTTGGTTAACGCCCATCTTCTTCTTGTGCACGCGAAAAAAGACGCCCAGAACGGTACGGTCTAATTCCTCCGCTTTCATCACAAATTCCTTCGGGCATTGCTGCCACAATCGTCCGGTGTCCTGCCAAAGATTTGCTTTTACTCTGCGCACATCTTATTTCCCGTTCCTTTTTCTGCCTGCGCGCAAAATAAAACCCAATCTTTTATCTTAAATTTATGGAGTCTTCTATGACACTTTCATTCTCTATTCCGCGCAGTATTATTTATGGCGAAAACGCATTAGAACATCTGGCAACCCTTAAAGGGAAAAAAGCCGCGCTGGTTACGGGCGGCAGTTCAATGAAGCGCTTTGGTTTTTTGGACAGGGCCATCAGCGAGCTAAAGAAAGCCGGGATGGAGTGCACCGTCATTGATAATGTCGAACCCAACCCCTCTGTTGAAACGGTCTGGCGTGGGGCGAAAGCCATGCTGGCGTTTGAACCGGACTGGATTGTGGCGCTCGGCGGTGGTTCCGCGCTGGATGCGGCAAAAGTGATGTGGTGTTTCTACGAGCATCCGCACCTGACGTTTGAAGACATTATTCCCGTCGGCTCCATGCCCGCACTGCGTAATAAGGCCCGTTTTGTCGCCATTCCGTCCACCAGTGGCAGCGCCTCTGAAATCACCGCGTTCTCGGTTATCACCGATACGGCTCATCACATCAAATACCCGATTGTGGCGGCAGATCTGGTGCCGGATATCGCCATTCTGGACCCGACCATTCCGGCAAAAATGCCGCCGCATGTCACCGTGCATACCGGGATGGATGTGATGACACACGCGCTTGAGGCCTATGTCTCGACTGCCGCCAACTCCTTTACCGATCCCTATGCGGTCGAAGCCATTCGCCTGGTGTTCGAATATCTGGAAATCGCCTATTTGTCGCCAAATGACCTGAATGCGCGTATGCACATGCATAATGCCTCTGCACTGGCGGGCATTGCGTTCACCAATGCGTCTCTGGGGCTGGTGCATTCTATGGCGCATAAGATTGGCGGGGAGTTTGGTATTACGCATGGTCTGGCGAACGCCATTATGCTGCCGTATATCATTCAATATAATTCTATCTATACCAATAAGTACCAGAAGCTGGAGAAAGCGCTGGGCATTGGCAACCTGATTACCGCCATTAAGGACCTGAATAAGCGTCTGAATATTCCAGAAACCCTTGGGCAATGTGGCGAGGTTGAAATTAAAGAGGCCGCATTTATGCAGGTACTCGACCGGATGAGTCACAACGCGGTGGATGATCCGTGCACCCTGACCAATCCCAATCAGCCAACGGTACAAGATGTGAAAACACTCTATTCCAGCGCCTATTACGGTGCCTGATATTCAGAGTGACAGGAACAAAAGCGTATGGCGACATACGCTTTTTTTTGCCCTGAATCAGGCCCGATAGGCGAGCAGAAAAACCGTCACTGCGCGGGCGGTCACTTCTTCGATTTTCTTACTATCCGGCGCGGCCTCGACCCCGAGAACCACGCTGAGGTACAGTTCGGCTTCAATCAATCCTTTTAGATGCATGGCGCAAACCCCGCTGTCGGATTTACGCAGAACGCCTTCTTCGATTTTTTTGCCCAGATAATCGCTTAACAGCTTCCAGCCACGCTGCGGCCCCTGCGTGTAAAAGCGTTGGCCAATGTCGCTGCGCTCCGACTCGCTGACGGCCATGCGCCAGATAGCCAGAATGTTGCCACGCATGATGGAGGCGAGATACTGGCGGCCAAATTTATTTAGTGTGATTTCAATATCTTGTTTGAAATCTAAGGATTCAAACGCATCGGCGATTTCCCTTTTCGCTGAGGTTTCCATGACGGCCGAGAAGATCTCTTCCTTGGAGCTGAAATAGTTATAGAGCGTCGATTTTGACCCACCGACACGGCTGGCAATTTCTGACATTGATGTGTTGTTAAAACCGAGCTCAATAAAGGCTTTGGTGGCAACGTCCAGTATGGTTTGTCGCTTTGTTTCACTCTTAACCCGCATACGCTTCTCTTCTCTCTTCGTCCATCCCGCAAGTTTCGCTTGACTGTGAAGTTATGTCAATTTATAACAAAACCGTACAGTACGGTACAAAAAAAGGATGTATCTTGAAAATTAATAACTTACATTTACGCCGCACTCTGTTACCTCCAGGCACCCGGTTAACTCTTCTTACTGTAATGCTCCTGCTGGCGGGGTGTTCCACCGCGCCGGACAGTCGACTCGGCCATATAAAAGGCGCCGGGGAGCTGGCCTCTTCGCAGTCGTTGACTACCGCAAAAAAGGGGCAGTGGCCCGATACCCAGTGGTGGCTGCGCTATCACGACAGCCAACTGGACAGCCTGATGACCAACGCGCTGGCTTTGGCACCCACGCTAAAAGTGGCGGAAGCCCGCCTGCGTAATGCGGCGGGTATTGCCGAACAGATTGGCGCGATACGCTCCGTTCAGCTCGGCGCGGCGGCATCGGCCTCGAAAGACAAAGTCAGTTACGCTTACCAATCCTATATGCCGCCACACGGCTGGAACGATTACGGTTCAGTGACGGCAAATCTCAGCTTTAACCTCGATTTCTGGGGGAAAAACCGTGCGGCGGTGGCAGCGGCCACCTCAGACTACGCGGCTGCAGAAGCGGAAATGCAGTCGGCAAAACTGCTGATTCAGACCTCGCTGGTACAGGCATATGCGGAACTGGCTCGCTTGTATCTGAACCGGGACACTACGCAAAATGCGCTGGAAATCCGCAGCAAAACCGTGGAGTTGATGGCCGAGCGTAACAGCAACGGCCTGGAAACCGACGGAGTCGTCAGGCAAATGCAGGCGCTGAAAGAGCGGGCAGAAGCGGAGCTGATTGCCGCCGATGAATCTATTCAGTTGCAGAAAAACGCCATTGCCGCCCTGCTCGGTGACGGCCCGGACCGCGCCTTGTCCATTCAGCGTCCCGCTATTCACCTTGATGAATCATTCAACCTGCCTGCCAATACCGGCATCAATATCCTCGGCCACCGCCCGGATATCAGCGCCGCGCGCTGGCGCGTGGAGGCAGCCGCCAAACGTATTCATGTCGCTAAAGCGGCGCACTATCCCGATATCAGTATTACCGGGTTTATTGGTTATCAGTCCTTTGGTCTCAATAACTTAACCCGTTCAGGTAATGATGCGGGCAGCATCGGCCCGGCGCTGTATCTGCCGATCTTTACCGGCGGGCGGCTCTCCGGGCAGTTAACGTCGGCGGAGGCGAATTACGAAGAGTCGGTAGCGACCTACAACAATACGCTGACGCTGGCCTTGCACGATGTCGCCAATGTGGTGACCCGTTCGAAAGCGCTAAAAGAACGTCTGGCGAAGACCGAAAGCGCCTTTGATAACGCACGGGCGGCGTATGACATCGCCGATAAGCGCTATCGCGGTGGTCTGGCGACCTATCTGGATGTCCTGACAACGGAAGACGCCATGCTGGATACCCAGCGCGCGCTGGTGAATTTGCAATCTCAGGCATTTTCTCTCGACGTTTCATTGATCCACGCGCTAGGCGGTGGGTTTGTCGCATCCAAATCCTAATTTGAATGGCAGGAAGTTTTTCTATGGCACAGGCAAAAATCGCGGCGACTGACGACAACTTTGATGCGTCGCGCGCCACATCATCACGTAAAAAGGGCTTTATGGGGCTGGCGGCGGCAATTGTGATTGCCGCTGTGGGATATGGCCTCTGGTACTACTTTGTTGGCTCGCGCTATGTCTCTACCGACAACGCCTACAGCGCCGCCGAAGTGGCTGAGGTTACGCCGTCGGTTACCGGGATTGTGCAAACCGTCAACGTCGTCGATACCCAGGCGGTGAAGCAGGGGGATGTACTGGTGCAACTGGACGACACCGACGCCCGTCTGGCGCTGGCGCAGGCTGAGGCTAATCTGGGGCAATCGCGCCGCCGGGTCAGCAGCTATATGGCGACCGACGAAGGCCTTGCCGCACAAGTGAAGGCACGTGAAGCCGATGAAACCCAGGCACAGGCCCGGCTTGTTGCCGCACAGTCGGATTTCACCAAAGCACAGGTGGACTTAAAACGGCGTGAGGCACTGGCAAAATCCGGGGCGGTTTCCGGCGAGGAGCTGACCAACGCGCGTAACGCGATGGCGCAGGCCGAGTCCAACCTCAATGTCGCCAAAGCGGCTGCGGCGCAGGCCACAGCTAACCGCTTGTCCACCATCGGGGCGAAAAAAGCCAATGCCGCGCTGACCATCAATGCTACCGTCGAAACCAACCCGGAAGTGATGCTGGCAAAGGCGAAGGTTGAACAGGCGCAGGTGGACCTGGCGCGTACTGTCATTAAAGCGCCTGTGGATGGCGTTATTGCTCGCCGTCAGGTGCAGGTCGGCCAGCGCGTACAGAACGGCGAACGGCTGATGAGCGTGGTGCCGCTGCATGATGTTCACGTGGATGCCAACTTCAAAGAGGTGGAGCTACGCCATGTGAAAATTGGTCAGCCGGTGGAAGTGACCGCCGATATCTATGGCGACAAAGTGGTGTATCACGGCGTGGTGAGCGGCGTGTCCGGCGGTACCGGCTCGGCGTTTTCCATGATACCGGCGCAAAACGCTACCGGTAACTGGATCAAGGTGGTTCAGCGTCTGCCGCTGCGTATCACGCTGGATAAAAGCGAGCTGGCAAAACACCCGCTGCAGGTTGGTTTGTCGATGATTGCCACTATCGATACCCGCAAAATCAAAAAACTGAACACGTCTGACAGCGAAGGGCTGGCGACGGCTCGTCAGGATTAAGGCGCCAGAATGAGTGACACTTCGCAAAAGACATTCCCGCAGCCGCTGACAGGCGGGGCTTTGGTGCTTGGGACGCTCTGCCTGGCGATGGCCAATTTTCTGGCTATCCTGGACACCACCATCGCCAACGTTTCGGTGTCGAACATCGCCGGTAGCCTGGGCACGTCGACCAGCCAGGGCACTTACGTTATTACCTCCTACGCGGTAGCGGAGGCGATCTCGGTCCCGCTCACCGGCTGGCTGGCCTCACGGTTTGGCGCATTGCGGGTATTTGTTATCTGCCTGCTGATGTTTGGCGTCTTCTCTACTCTGTGCGGCATGGCGAGCAGTATGAATATGCTAGTGCTGTTCCGCGTCTTTCTGGGCTTCTCCGGCGGCCCGCTGATGCCACTGTCTCAGACGCTGATGATGCGGATCTTCCCCAGAAACAAAGGTCATGTGGCCATTGGCATCTGGAGTATGACCACGCTGGTTGCGCCCATCATGGGGCCGATTCTTGGCGGTGTCATTTGCGACCAGTTTAGCTGGCACTACATCTTTATCTGCAAGACGCCGTTCGCCATCGTGGCGGGGCTAATGTGCTGGAAGATGTTGCAACGCTATGAAACGCAAACCGCGAAATCACCTATCGACGTGGTGGGGCTGGTTCTGCTGGTGGTATGGGTGTCGGCCCTGCAGATCATGCTCGATGAAGGTAAAGACCATGACTGGTTTGCCTCGACCCGCATTATCGTGCTGGCCATTATCGCGCTGATTGGCTTTATCTCGTTCCTGATTTGGGAACTGACGGAGCGTAACCCGGTGGTCGATCTGAAAGTCTTCCGCCATCGGGGGTTCACAACCAGCATGGTAACGCTGTCGCTGGCGTTTGGCGCATTCTTTGGCATTACCGTACTTACGCCGCTATGGCTGCAAATTTATATGGGCTACACCGCCACCATTGCAGGCTATTCGACGGCGACAATGGGGGTGCTGGCGGTATTCCTCGCGCCGCTGATCGCCAACCTGGCAACCAAAATGGACCCGCGTCCGCTGGTCTTTGCCGGGGTACTGTGGCTGGGATTGTGGACGCTATTTCGCAGCCAGGCGGACATGAGCATGACCTTCTCACAGATCAGTTTGCCAATGCTGTTCCAGGGGATTGGTATGCCGCTGTTCTTCGTGCCGCTTACCGCCATTGCACTGGGGTGTGTGCTGGATCGCGAGATGGATTCCGCCGCCGGGCTGATGAATTTTATCCGTACTCTTTCGGGCGCGTTTGCCACCTCGATGGTCAACACCTCGTGGGAAAACCGGACCCGCTACGTGCATGCGGAACTGGCGGGGTTGACAGACAGAGGCGCAGTCGCGACCCAGGCGATGACCAACAGTGGAATGCAGATGGGGGAAGTGCGTGGTTCGATTGACTGGCTATTGCAGGGGCAGAGCGTAATGGTCGCAACGAATCAAATCTTTATGGCAATTGCGGTGATTTTCGTCGTGGCCGCAATGATTATCTGGCTCGCGCCAAAACCGAAAAAAGTGGATATCTCCGCGGTTCATTGAGGGCTCTGTTCATTTCGCCCTACGCTCTGATAAGGTTTCTTGCGGATTATCAGAGCGTTTTTTATTTTCCCCCTTACTAAAACCCCCCAATTAACCACCGCAGCGCGTAAGAAAACAGCAACCGGCGCATTACAACAACGTGCTAATTTTAAAAGGGTTCATTTAGGCGCGCTTTGTGATGCAAACGCAGGTAGGGAGATAACGATGTTTTTTATCTGGATGTTGTTACCGGCACTCTATATTGGTTCTCGTTTTATCTGGTGGCTTCCACTGTCTCCTGTTCTCCGCTTTGGCCTGTTCCTTGTGCTGGTGGGCATTTGTGAGTTCCGCTTTTTTAGCCGCTGGCTGTGGGGGAGTTCATTTTCACCAGAATGGCCGCGCCCGGTTGTGATGCTGGCTGGTGGATTGTTCGGCGCCGTGGTGCTGTTCGCCAGTTTCCTTCTGCTGCGCGATACGCTCGCTTTACTTGTCGGGCTACTGACCCGTAAAACCCTCCCCGGCTTGCCCATCACGCTGCCTCTGCTGGTCCTGTCCGTGGTGCTGGCAGGGGTTGGCGTTTGGCAGGCCACGCGCGTGCCTGACGTTCGTACCGTCCATGTGACAATTCCCGGACTGCCGCCTGCTTTTGACGGCTACCGGCTGGTACAACTGGCTGATATTCATGCCACGCGCCTGTTGCCCCGCCAGTGGGTGGAGCAGATTGTTGCCAGAACCAACGCCCTGCAGCCGGATCTCATTGCGATTACCGGCGATATGTCAGACGGTTCCGTAGAGGATCGCCTGCCAGACGTCGAACCGCTGACACAACTGCGGGCGGCGGATGGCGTCTATGCCATCACCGGCAATCATGAATACTATTTCGACTACGCAAGCTGGGTGCCAGCCTGGCAGACGCTGAGCATTCCCTTTTTGACCAACCAGCATGTACGTATTGTGCGCGGTGACGCCTCGTTTGTGTTGGCCGGCGTGCCGGATAAAGTGGCGGAAAATTACGGTTTTGATGGGCCGGACTTAAAACGTGCGCTGGAAGGTACTCGCCCCGATGACACCGTGATCCTGCTCGACCACCGGCCAGGTACCGCCGATGATAACGCCGCCGCGGGGGTGAAGTTGCAGCTCTCCGGTCACACTCACGGTGGGATGGTGTTGGGGCTTGACCAACTGGTGAAACCCCTCAACAACGGCTATATCTCTGGTCGTTACGCGGTCGGCCCAATGACGCTGTATGTCAGTAACGGTGCCGGGCTGTGGAACGGTTTTCCGCTACGGCTTGGCCGACCTTCTGAAATTACCGAGCTAATTCTGCACTCAGCGGCATCCACGGCGCGTTGAAATGGAGGCAGTCGTGTGGTGACGGCTTGCCGCTATCACTATTGATAACGCTGTAGTGGGTTATCCCTTTTTTGCCCGCAGCGTAGCAACTGCCTGCACGCACTGCTCCACCACGTTATCGACCTCATGGTTGATGTCTATGCGCATGACGTCATCTTCTTGCTGTTCCGGGCGTTCCAGCGCTGCGAACTGACTTTTCAGTAATTCAACCGGCATAAAATGTCCCTGCCGTTTCGCCATCCTCGCCAGAATGGTTTCATAATCACCATCCAGCCACAGAAAATGCACATTTGGACTGCCTTTACGCAGAATATCGCGGTAGCGTTTTTTTAATGCCGAACAAACAATTAAACCGGTTTCATTCTTTTTATACAGACTATAAGACGCGTCATTTAATCGTTCCAGCCATGGTAATCTGTCTTCATCGGTTAAGGGAATGCTGGCTGACATTTTATCGATATTCTTTGCCGGATGGAGATCGTCCCCATCAATAAATTTCGCACCAAGTACGGCGGCGGCTTTGGCTCCAATCAGTGTTTTTCCGCTTCCCGATACCCCCATTAAAATATAACTCTCACCGCGCATTTAATTACTCCTGTCTCATTTTGATGACGCGGATATTACCGTGCAAATAGCGATGCGTTTATGTTTTTCTGCACATGAAAAGCAGAATTATAAAGCGCGTCACGTTATGCGTAACATTGCAGTGTAACAATTTTTGAGCGTGACATCCGTCACAATTCAGGTCAGGGAAAACCGTTTAAATGCCCACCAGGCCACGTCCTGACCAGAGAGGAAACATGAAGATTAAAACTCAATCCTGCGTTGTAGCGGGAAAGCAAACTGTTGACGTTACCGACCAGGAAATTGAATGGAATAATAAGGGTACATTGGTACAAATAACCCGTGGGGGGATTTGTGGATCCGATTTACATTATTATCAGGAAGGCAAGGTCGGTAATTTTTCTGTTAAAGCACCGATGGTGTTAGGCCATGAAGTTATTGGCAAAATTGTTCATTCAGATTCAGAAAAATTACAGGAAGGCCAGACTATTGCGGTAAATCCATCAAAACCTTGTGGTCATTGTAAATATTGCCTGGCGAAAGAAGAAAATCAGTGTACGGAAATGCGTTTCTTTGGCAGCGCCATGTATTTCCCGCATGTTGACGGTGGTTTTACCCGCTTTAAAGTGGTGGATACTGCGCAATGCGTTCCTTTCTCCAGTAATGCCGATGCCAAAATCATGGCTTTTGCCGAACCGCTGGCGGTTGCTATTCACGCTGCTCATCAGGCCGGTGACTTACAAGGCAAACGTGTCTTTATCTCAGGCGTAGGTCCGATTGGCTGCCTGATTGTCAGCGCGGTGAAAACGCTGGGCGCGGCAGAAATCGTCTGCGCGGATATCAGCCCTCGCTCGCTGGAACTGGCGCAAAAAATGGGGGCCGACACGCTCCTCGATCCGCGTAGCGCCGATCTGACGCCGTGGAAAGCGGAAAAAGGTTACTTCGATGTCAGCTTCGAAGTGTCGGGGAATCCAACATCCATTACCACTTGCCTGGAAGTGACGCGCGCCAGAGGGGCGATGGTTCAGGTAGGGATGGGCGGCGCGGTAGCGGATTTCCCGATGATGATGCTCATCGCCAAAGAGATTGCCCTGAAAGGCTCCTTCCGTTTCACCACTGAATTTAATACCGCTGTCTCCTGGCTGGCGAATGGCGTGGTGGATCCCCTGCCGTTATTAAGCGGCGAATACCCCTTCACCGAGCTGGAGCAGGCGCTGAAATTCGCGGGCGATAAAATCCAGGCCGCCAAAGTTCAACTCGTTTTTTAATGAATCGTGATAAGGAATAAGACCATGAACGACCTTTTTTCACTGGCGGGCAAGAATGTCCTGATTACCGGTTCCGCACAGGGTATTGGCTACTTATTAGCAACCGGCCTTGGGAAATACGGCGCACAAATCATCGTTAACGATATAAATCAGGAGCGGGCTGATGCCGCTGTTGAAAAACTGCGCGCAGCGGATATCCGCGCTGTGGCCGCCCCGTTTAACGTGACCAAAAAAGCAGAAATCGATGCCGCTATTGCACGTATCGAAGAACAAACCGGGCCGATTGATGTTCTGGTCAATAATGCCGGTATCCAGCGCCGCCACCCGTTTAATGACTTCCCGGAACAAGAGTGGAATGACGTGATCGCGGTTAACCAGACGGCGGTTTTCCTGGTATCGCAAGCGGTCACCCGTCGCATGGTTGAGCGTCAGGCCGGGAAAGTGATCAACATCTGTTCCATGCAGAGTGAACTGGGACGCGACACCATCACGCCGTACGCCGCGTCCAAAGGCGCGGTAAAAATGCTGACCCGTGGCATGTGCGTTGAGCTGGCACGACACAACATTCAGGTGAATGGTATTGCTCCGGGTTATTTCAAAACCGAGATGACCAAAGCGCTGGTCGAAGACGAAGCCTTCACCGGCTGGCTCTGCAAACGTACGCCTGCTGCGCGTTGGGGTAACCCGGAAGAGCTGATTGGCGCTGCGGTGTTCCTCTCCTCTAAAGCCTCTGATTTTGTTAACGGTCATCTTCTGTTCGTTGACGGCGGCATGCTGGTCGCTGTGTGACTCGTTAGTACTAAGATGCAGCGCTGCGGCGCTGCTGGTTCGGCACATAACAAGAGACAAGATTATGCCATTACTGATTATCGCGGCAGGCGTAGCGCTGCTGCTGGTCTTAATGATTGGTTTTAAAGTTAATGGGTTTATCGCCCTGGTGCTGGTTGCCGCCGTTGTGGGATTTGCCGAAGGTATGGATGCGCAGGCCGTGCTGCACTCCATTCAGGGGGGAATTGGCGGAACGTTAGGCGGCCTGGCGATGATTCTTGGCTTTGGCGCCATGCTGGGGAAGCTGATTTCTGACACCGGTGCCGCTCAGCGTATTGCCACGACGCTGATTGCGACATTCGGTAAAGAGCGGGTGCAATGGGCGCTGGTGATTACCGGTCTGGTCGTGGGGCTGGCGATGTTTTTCGAAGTGGGCTTTGTCCTGCTGTTGCCGCTGGTGTTTACCGTGGTAGCGTCGTCTGGTCTGCCGCTGCTCTATGTCGGTGTACCTATGGTGACCGCGCTGTCCGTTACCCACTGTTTTCTGCCGCCGCATCCGGGGCCGACCGCTATCGCCACCATTTTCGAAGCCAATCTGGGGACAACCCTGCTGTATGGCATGATCATCACTATTCCGACGGTGATTGTCGCCGGGCCGCTGTTTTCGAAACTGCTGACGCGTTTTGAAAAAGCGCCGCCGGAGGGGTTATTCAACCCGCATATTTTTGCCGATCATGAAATGCCGGGCTTCTGGAACAGTATTTTCGCGGCGGTAATGCCCGTGATCCTGATGGCAATTGCCGCGGTTTGTGAAATTACTCTGCCAAAAGGCAATAGCGCGCGTCTCTTCTTTGAGTTTGTCGGTAACCCGGCGGTGGCCCTGTTTATCGCCATCGTGATCGCCATTTTCACTCTCGGGTTGCGCAATGGCCGTAATCTCGAAAAAGTGATGGAAATGGTCGGCGCCTCCATCGGTGCTATCGCAATGATTGTCTTCATTATTGCGGGCGGTGGGGCGTTCAAACAGGTGCTGGTTGATAGCGGAGTAGGCAAATACATCTCACAATTGATGACGGGCACAACCCTCTCGCCGCTGCTGATGTGCTGGACCGTTGCCGCCGTGCTGCGTATCGCGTTGGGCTCTGCCACCGTGGCGGCCATCACGACCGCTGGCGTTGTGCTGCCAATAATCAATGTCACCCATGCCGATCCGGCGCTGATGGTGCTGGCTACCGGTGCGGGTAGCGTAATTGCGTCACACGTCAACGATCCTGGATTCTGGCTGTTCAAAGGCTACTTTAATCTCAGCGTTGGTGAGACACTGCGTACATGGACAGTAATGGAAACGCTAATTTCGTTTATGGGTTTACTGGGTGTGCTGACGCTTAACGCCATCCTGCATTAACTTCATTTTTCGCAATGACGGTATTCCCGGGGAAGTGGATAAACCGCTTCCCCTGGGGAGGGAGAGACGATGAGAAATCACAGAATTTCACTTCAGGATATCGCCACGCTGGCGGGGGTCACCAAAATGACCGTCAGCCGCTATATCCGCTCGCCTAAAACCGTATCCAGGGCCACCGGCGAGCGCATCGCGATGATCATGGAAGAGATCAACTACATACCCAATCGTGCGCCCGGCATGTTGCTCAATGCGCAAAGCTATACGCTGGGTGTGCTGATCCCCTCGTTCCAGAATCAGTTGTTTGCTGACATTCTCGCGGGCATTGAGTCTGTGACATCTGACCATAATTATCAGACACTTATCGCTAACTATAATTACAACAAAGAGTCCGAAGAGGAGTCGGTGATCAATCTGCTCTCCTACAATATCGACGGCATTATTCTTTCCGAAAAGCACCATACCGTTCGTACCGTTAAGTTTCTGCGCTCCGCCAAAATCCCGATTGTTGAACTGATGGATGTGCAGGGCGCCAAAATGGATATGGAAGTGGGGTTTGATAATCGTCAGGCCGCCTTTGACATGGTGAGCACCATGCTGGCTAAGCGTCAGCGGCGTAAAATTATCTATCTGGGTTCGAAAGACGATATGCGTGATGAGCAGCGCTTTTGCGGTTATTGCGATGCCATGAATCAGCATCAACTGGAGGCTTACCGTATCAACCCCCGCGCGAGCTCGTCTATCTACCTTGGGTCGCAGCTTATGGCCGAAGCCTTTAAAACCCACCCGGATCTGGATGGCGTTTTTTGCACGAATGACGATATTGCGATGGGCGCGCTGTTTTACTGCCGCGAGCACGACCTTGCCGTCCCGGAGCGCATTTCCATCGCCGGTTTTCATGGCCTGGAAATGGGGAAACAGATGATCCCAAGCCTGGCGAGCGTGATCACGCCGCGCTTTGATATCGGCAGAATGGCAGCACAGATGTTATTGAATAAGCTAAAAAATGACGCGCTCAACCACAACACTGTCGATTTGGGTTATCAAATCTATCAGGGAAAGACCCTCTGATTTCCTCAGCGCCCTCAATGAACCTCCTCCCGGGTAAAAAAATTTCATGTAAATTTCTGTGAAGTGTTAAGCAGGCTTTACCGATATATGAAGCATGAGTTAATTGGGTTATTTGCCACAGGGCGATTGCCCGAGCGGGGAAACATGAGCACACGTAAAAAACTCACAGCCAGAACACTCATGCTGGCGTCTATTTTTGTCACCATCACCACCGGGTTCCTGGTCACCATTGGCCTGTTGCTCTGGCAATCTATGGGCCAGCAAGAAGCGGTCGCCAAAAGACATCTCCAGCAAATTGCGCTCACTGAATCATTACGTGTTCAGCAACAGCTCGACTCTGCGCTGAACGCCGCGCGCGATTTAGGCAACAGCGCCTGGGCATTACATCAGGCCGGGCTGACAGAACGGCGTGGCCTGGACCAGCTTTTGGCCGATTATCTGCATCAGCACCCTGATTTTTTGTCGATGTCACTGGCCTTTGAAGCCAATACGTTTGACGGCAAAGACGCGGAGTTTGCGGGAAAAGCGGATCAGGATCCGGCTGGCCGCTACGCCCGCTATGTTGACCGTGATAACAGTGGTAACCCGGCGCTACACAACCTGGTGGATTATGAAACACCGGGCAGCGGCGACTACTACCTTTTGCCGCGTCAGCGCCAGAAAGAGGTGATTATCGAGCCGTACATCTACCCCTATAACGGTGTGGATGTGATGCTGACCTCCATCGCGGCGCCGATTATCCGCGACGGTAAGTTTCAGGGCTCTGTGACTTCGGATTTCTCGCTGGAAACGCTGCAAAAAATGATTGGCGCCATCAAGCCGTGGGAAGGGACGGGTTACGCGCTGTTGCTCTCGGCGGATAACAAAGTGGTTTCCAGCCCTGATAAGGCGGCAACGGGTAAACCCTGGACGGGGACAATCGGCGCGGAAGCGGTGGTGCGCACCGACGATGCCCTGCTAAAAGAACCGGCGTTTGTGACCTGGCGCACCATCGACATTGGTAACAGTCAGACGCCATGGAAGCTGGCGATTGTGACGCCAGTCAGCGTCGTCATGGCCGAAGCGTGGCACTACCTGCGTAACGCCATCCTGCTGATGATCCTGAGTATTATCATTGTCAGCGTGGTGGTAGCGATGGTGTTTACCCGCAAGGTTGCGCGCCCGGTAGGCGGCGAGCCGACGGAAGCCTCAGAGATTGCGCTGTCCGTGGCGCAAGGGGATTTGAGTCATCAGATTGCGGTACGTAACGGCGATAGCAGCAGCATCTTTTATGCCCTGCACACCATGCAAGCCCAGCTCCGGCGTATTGTGGGCAGCATCAGCGATGCCAGCCATTCCGTGCGGGCGGGAAGCAGTGAAATCGCGGCAGGCAACCTCGATTTAGCTTCGCGAACCGAGGAGCAGGCGGCGGCGATTGTGCAGACGGCGGCGAGCATGGAGCAGATTTCCGTGACCGTCAAAAACAACGCGGAGAATGCGCACAAGGCAACATCACTGACGCAGAACGCGGCGCAAATTGCCGGGCAGGGTGAATCGCTGGTGGCACAAGTGGTGGATATCATCGGCAAGATTGATGAGAGCGCCGGCAAGATTGGCGATATTAACAGCATCATCGACAGCATCGCTTTTCAGACCAATATTCTGGCATTGAACGCGGCGGTTGAAGCGGCCCGCGCCGGTGAGCAGGGCAGAGGCTTCGCGGTGGTGGCCGGTGAAGTGCGCAGCCTTGCACAGCGCAGCGCCAGTGCGGCCAAAGAGATTTCAGCGCTGATTGAGGAGTCGTCCGGGCGCGTCAGTAAAGGGGTTACGCTGGTGAATGAGACGGGGGCGATGATGAAGCAAATCATTACCTCGGTTTCCAGTGTGCATCAGGTGATTGCCGAGATTGTGCAGGCGCTGGATGAGCAAACGAAAGGCGTGAGTCAGGTGAGCGAGGCGGTCAATCAGATGGATAGCGCCACCCAGCAGAATGCGTCTCTGGTGCAGCAGATCTCTGCGGCGGCCATGTCGCTGGAGGAGCAGGCGAAGAGTCTGGAGGAGACGCTGGCGTTTTTCTCGGATGCGCGGAAAAGCTATTCGTAATGAGTGGGTTATGATTTTGTCCCCGGTGGCGCTGCGCTAACCGGGGCTACCAATCGAAGATACTGTGAACGTCTTCAATTTTTTTAGCCATGGCTGATTCGTTTTCCCGCATGATAACCATAGCGACATCTTTGTGACGCCGCGGGGATTGTAAAGGGGAACGGAACCCTCCACCTGAGCCGCATATTCCCCTCACCCCAACCCTCTCCCCGGAGGAGAGGGAGAAAACCGGTCGTAGCCCGGACAAGGCGCTTGCGCCGCCATCCGGGAATTACCCTCGGTATGGGGTATGTCAAACCCCTTCCACTCCATATTCCTTCATCTTACGCCACAGCGTTGTCGGGCTTATCCCCAACATCACCGCGGCTTGTGATTTATCGCCGCCGGTACGTTTCATCACCGCACCAATCAGCTTCTGCTCCTGCTTTTTCAGCAAATCCACGTCACCGGGCTGCGGGACGATGTCTTCATCATCAGCAGACACTGACATATGGCATAGCGACTGCAGCGCATCGACATCCACAACGTGCATATCAAACAATACAATCAACCGTAAAATCACCGCCTGTAGCTCCCGGATATTGCCAGGCCACGCGTAGCTGTTGAGAAAATCCACCGCTTCATCAGTGAAGCTCAGTGCTTTGTTATGTTTTGCCAGCAGGTCTTCAATAATCAGCATCACATCGCCGGTTCGCTCTCTGAGTGCAGGCAACTGTAGCGTAAGGACATTAATGCGATACCAGAGGTCCTGGCGAAACTCACCGGCTGCCACCTGTGCGCCCAACTCTTTATTACTGGCGGTAATTAAGCGGAACCTGGCGCTGATGAGGGAGTCGCCGCCCACCCGGCTGAACCGCTTTTCCTGCAAAATGCGCAGTAGCTTGATTTGCACCGGGAGCGGCGCTTCGCTGATTTCGTCAATAAAGACAGTGCCATTCATCGCCATCTCGAAAATACCCGGCTTACCGCCCCGACGCGCATTGGTGAAGGCGCCATCGGCATAGCCAAACAGCTCGCTCTCTAACAGACTTTCAGGAATGGCGGCACAGTTAATGGCAATAAAGGGTTCAGCGCTACGTGGACTGGCGTGATGAATACTCTGGGCAAACAGCTCCTTACCGGTGCCGGTATCTCCCAGAATATTAATGGGAAGATCGTGAGCGGCGTAGATTTTGGCCCGGGCTATCGCGGCTTCCATCACCGGGGATTGCCCGATAATGTCGGCAAATGAATACGTGGTGGTAAAGCCTTTGTGGTCACTCTTTTTGCTGGTGCGGGAAGAGGACCAGCCGTTATGTTCCTGCTTGCTACCAGTGATGACGGTATAAAAGCCGTGCTTATTGGAAAAGTGCTTCACCGCAATATTGACCGTCTCGCCGTCAATCTCGATAGCATGCTCTTTGATATCTATTTCATTGATGATGCTGCCATAAATGCTTTTGAAGGCCTCTTTTTTAAAGATTTTATCCCCAATATTGCACTGAAATAACGCAAAGCCACGGGCATTGATATGGATAATTTCCCCTGACTGGTCCAGACACATAATGCCCTCATGCGACTGATTAAGCGCAGACCAGGACATGGTTAACTTCATGTTTTCATTGTTAATGTACTTCAACAGGCTTTCAGCGACATCCAGCGCCTGTTCAATAGAAATATTATCGGTATCGCCCATGATGACATTCAAATCATACTTCTTCGCCATCTCTGCGACGGTCAGGCCGCCAATCACTAACTGGTAATCGTTATCCGCCAGGTTTTTTACGACATTCTCGATATCATAGTGGTTGTAAACCTGACAGATTTTGAAGTCTTCGTTCGTCATATTTTGATAACGACGCAGCACATTACAGAACTGCGGAAAGCCTACGGCGGCAATCTTCTGCGATTTTTTCCGCGCCTCCTGCAGAATGCGATAAATACCGTGCAGCTCGTGGGTGATTTCGATAACCGGAATAGAAAGACTGTTGCGTAATAGCGCTGCCGTACCGCCCCGGCTAATGATGATTTTGGTGCCACCCGCAACAAGCTGCTGCGCTTTTTCCACCACGTCAAAATAGTGAAACTCGTAAACGGGGATGTCGATCTTTCTTTCGATAAGCACGTTGGATATGCGCTGGGTGATAGTTTTTGACACCGAGAAAATCGCAATTTCGTTATTTTTCATTGGTTATCCAGAGTGATCGATTTATGCGGGAGTCATCATATCCTCACGCTCTTTACGCCACAAAGCGCTGCCTGGCAAAACGAAAAAAGCCTGCGCATTTGCGGTGCGCAGGCAAAAGACAGACACACTGCCTTCTCTTTTAAAAACGCTGTCGGCGATAGACTATTTGCCCATTACTGATGGTGGCGCAGTTATCGATATAACGGTCACCTTCCAGTTGTGTTCCTTTGGTATCTTCAAACACGATCTTTTCTTTACGCAATTTCACGATGGCGATATCGGCAAAGGCCCCCGGCGCAAGCGTGCCGATCTGCCCTTCCATTTTCATCAGGCGTGCGGGGGTGCGGGTCACCGCGCGAACCACATCGAAGAACGACATCCCCATGTTGAGATATTTCGACATAATAAAAAGCAGGCTGAATACCTTGTCCGTGCGCAGGCTATTACGTAGCGTCAGGTCGGTACTAATGATATCCGGGTTAAAGCCCTGTTCCATGGCGTTGCGGGCTACCGTGAAGTCAAAATGGGCCACACCGTTAGAACAGTCGAAAATCACGCCGCGTGCTTTGGCCTCCTTGATGGCAGGGAACACCTCTCCGCTTTCCTTGAGGATGGCATTACCCGTGCCGTGGAAACAGTGGGCATAAATATCATCGGTCTGGAAATGGCCGATCAGCTCATCTGCGGGCAACCGGGAGTCGGTCACATGGACACAGAGGGTTGTTTTAAGCTCTCGTGCCAGCGCCACGGCGGCATAAAATGGATCGCTACTAAAATTGCGCCCGGTCGCGATATCCTGGCTGTAACGCAGTTTTAATCCAAGAATGTTGTCGCGGTTCTCATTCAGCGTCTGGCTGATTTTCTCGACGTTGTAGTTCGCCGGGTTGGTATTTTCCAGATACCCCGTCGGCCCACCACCCAGCGTGGAGAGCCCTACATTTACCACGTTCAGGTAGCTTTTGATGCGCGTCTGCGCCGTATGAATGACGCTGTTGCGAAACAGTTTATAGTTAACCCAGCCGCTACTCCCGGCGTCCACCACACTGGTTACGCCGTTGGGCAGGCATAGCACATCCGGGTTAACGCTGATGGCGGTGCCGCCGTGAAAAACGTGGGCATGGAAATCAATCAGCCCAGGAAGAACAATACAGCCTGCCGCATCGATGACGGTTTCCGCCTGGCTGTCGGCGGTATGCAAATCCACAATACGATTGCCGACAATACCGATGTTCTGGTTGATGTAACTGCCGCTATCCAGGTCAGCCACCAGACCATTTTTAATCAGAATATCCAATTTCATTTCGCGCGCTCCTTAATCAGATACCGATCATTTTCCAGTAAGGAATACCAATCAGGAAGAAGACCAGGACGTTAACCAGCACCATGATGGTGCCGAGTAGCCAGAAGGTTTTTTGCGGAACATAACCGCTGGAGAAGGTAAACACCCCCGCACCGTTGCCGTAGTGAGTGAGCAGCGCCCCGTACCCCGCAGAGAAGGCCAGGGACAGCGCGACATACATCGGATGTGCCTGAGTGGTCATCCCAAGGGTAAAGAGCACCGGATAGAACGACACAACGAAGGCGCTGTTCGACACGAAGAAGTAACGTACCGCGAGGCTGATAAACACCAGCACACCCAGGGCACTTATTTCACTCAGTTGTGACAGGTCGAGGTAGTTTTTGATCACATCCACCAGGTAGACGTAGAAACCGCCTTTGGAGAGCGCGACCGCACACCCGTAAAACGCGCCGTACCAGACGAAGGTCTGCCAGGCCGATTTTTCGCTGACCACATCGTTCCAGCTCAATACGCCGAACAGCAACAAGCAGGCGAGGAAGGCGAGACCGACTGGAATAAACTCAATCCCGGTAAGGGAGCCGGTCATCCAGCCGATAATGCCCAGCAAAAAGAAGACGATCAGTAGCTTCTCTTCGCGCTTGACCGGGCCGAGCTCCTGCAACCCTTTGGTCGCGATTTCGTTAACGTTGGTAATGGTTTTCAGCTCAGGCGCATAGAGCTTATAGAGGATCCAGGGCGCGGCTAACAGCACAATGCCCGCCGGTACGATGGCGGCTTTGAACCACACCATCCACTCGAGATTGACGTGCATTATCTCGTTTGCAAGCGAGACGGTAATGGAGTTGGTCGCCATCCCGGTCAGAAACAGGCTGGAGGTACCCATCGACACCACATACATCAGGATCGTGAGATAGGCGCCAATCTTGCGGCTGCCATCATCCGGCTTTGAACCCAGCGCTTCGGCGATATTACGGAAAATGGGGTAGGTGATGCCGCCGGAGCGCGACATGTTCGAGCCGGTTGCCGGAGCGAGCACGGTGTCTGTCACCATCATCAGGTAGCCCAGCGTCAGGGTATTTTTGCCATAGCGCTGAAGCAGCAGGTAGGCGATACGTTTGCCTAACCCCGTGATCACGAAAGCCTTACAGATAATAAAAGCGCTGATGATAAACCACACCATCGGACTACCGAATCCGGCGAACAGCGGGCCTGGTTCAATCACCAGCGAGGCGAAACCGAGGATGATGAGCATGATGACAGCGTCGGTAAACGGGCGCAGGACCAGCCCGCACAGCATCGCCAGATAGATACCGACCATTTCCCAGGTCTGGGCAGAAACGCCTTCCGGGTGAGGAATAACCCAAAACAGAATGGGAAAAAAGATAATGGGTAAGAGTTTAAGATAAAGCATTTTACATTACCTGTATTTAATAGCCGCACGCCGTCACACGACGTGCAGCATTTCATTATTTGCACGAATTAGCGGTAGACGTCGTCAATAAACTCAACGCCTTTTTCGTCTAATGATTTTCTTACCCATGCGCGGTTGGCGGTGCCGTTCTTCGCCGCTTCCACTTTGCCCGCATCAAATTTGGCGTAGTCGGTGGCTTTGTCGAGCAGGGCTGCTGCATCGTTCAGCGGTATGACGATCACACCGTCAGCATCACCCACAATTAAATCACCCGGACAGACCGCCACGCCGCCTACGGCGATGGGTGTGTTCACTTCACCCGGCCCTTCTTTAAACGGACCTGCCGGGTTCGAACCGGTGGCGAAGAGAGGGAAGTCCAGTACGGACAGGGCATCGATATCGCGGATCGGACCATCAAGCACGATACCGGCGATTTTTTTGGTGTAGTGGGCATAAGCCACCATGATTTCGCCCATCAACGCACGGGAGCGATCGCCTTCGTTAGAGACCACGATGACATCATTTTCCGTTGCCATATCCAGCGCGGCGTGCAGCATCAGGTTGTCGCCAGCGCGTGCTTTCACCGTAATGGCATAGCCCGCCATGACCGGCTTCTTCGGTGATGAAATACGTTTAATACCATTGCCGAGGACCGCAATACGGTTCATGGTGTCGGCGATATTCGCGGCGGGCAGTTTCTCGTAATGTTTTAATAACTCAACGTCGAATGCCGGACGTTTGGTGAAAATGCGATTACCGATAGACATGATTTTCTCCTTAAAAACCCGGCACCGGCCAGGACGGTTTTTTACCTGATAACACTTCATCGATACCAATAGCGGAGTGCAAAGAGGCGCGGTCAGTCGCTTCTTTTGTGGCCGCGCCGATATGCGGACCAATAACGATATTGCTGAGGGTGAAAATCGGATCGGCGGGGTCGAACGGCTCTTTTTTCAGCACATCGACACCCGCACCGGCGATGGCGTGCGTTGAAAGTGCGTGGTATAGCGCTTTTTCATCGACCAGTTTGCCGCGTGCGGTATTAATGAAATACGCGGTCGGTTTCATCAGCGAGAACTGCTTTTCGCCAACAAAATCGGTGGTTTCCGCCGTGGTAGGGCAGTGCAGGGAGACAAAATCGCTCTCTTTGAAAATTCGTTCAAAGTCACTGGTTAACTCAACGCCTTCCGGCACCTGGTCCTGCGTTTTGTACGGGTCATACGCGATGACTTTCATATTGAAGCCATGCAGGGCTTTGATGGCGACACGGGAACCAATGTTGCCCACGCCGACCAGGCCTACGGTTTTACCGTCCAGCTCTACTTTTGGCGTGCGCAGTTTTGCCCAGTAGTAATCCTCAAGCATTTTCTCTTCGACCAGCTTGAAATTACGTGAACAATGCAGCATGTAAAAAATGGCCAGCTCGGCAACAGACATACTGTTAGCAATCGGCGCGTTTAATACGGTCACACCGTGGCGTTTGGCCGACTCCAGATCAACTGTGTCATAACCGGCACCATGGCGGGCAACAACTTTCAGTTTTTTCGCGGCTTCAAATACGCGATCGGACATTTTTGAAAGGCGAACAATAATACCGTCGCACTCCGGAATATCACGGATGATATCTTCTTCTTCCATCCCGGAACCTGTAATAAGTTCATAACCCCGGCTCTCAAGATATTCTCTCCCTTCCTGCATGATTTCTTGTGGAAGTAAAATTTTATAAGTCATCTGACGCTCTCCATTGTTGTTTGGCACTGATAATTGCAGATGGCGTGCCAGGGGCGTTCCTGATGAGTTAAATTATTTTTAACAATATGATATTTATGTCTTTTTTATTTTTTGTTATTTTTGTGTGATATTCTTATTGGTGATGCTAATCACATATTTAAAGCCAGTGGAAAACACATCTATTTCATTTTGAAATGCATGAATTTCATTTTTAAATGTCAGATCGCGGCGTTATCACACTATTTTTTATGACGTCTTTTATGCGCTAATTTTATTGACAAGGAAGCTTTGCGTGATAATTATACTGGCTAACAGGTTCGCTCATTGAGTAAACAGTAATGGCAATAAATCATGACTCTCGAATTAATGAATGCATTTCTTTCTGCGGTGCGTAGTGGAAACATACCCGCAGCCGCCGGTTTTTTAGGTATTAGCCAGGTCTGTTTATCTGAACGTTTGCAAATGCTGGAAAATAATATTGGTTTTACGCTTATTCAACGCGGAAGGAGTATTCGATCGGTGATATTAACCGAAAAGGGTAAACAGTTTTATGCGTTATCGGCGAAGATTATGGCCGTACTCTATGAGGTGGAAAATATTAAATCACCACTCCGGCAGGATTGAAAATGCGCTGGCAAGGTTCTGCGCACAATGATGTGCAAATGCCGCATTAGAAAGCGTAAATGTTGTAATAAGGCACTAACACCGTTTCAGCCAGACTGACTCTTCATGGCAAAACCCCTATACTGCCAAAAAACATAAAAAATCATTCATTTTTACGGTGATACGGGCAGGGTAACGGATGGAAACGACGAATTTTCTGGGGCAGCTTACGCAGCAGATGATCCTGTCTGCGCCTTTATTTTCCTTAATTGCGTTGGGTTATTGTCTTGGGCGTTTTGCCGGCTGGCCGGAAGCCGCCAGTGGGGTATTTAACCGCTTCTGTTTTTCGATTGCCTTGCCCTGCATGTTATTTAAGGTCATGAGCAAGTTCTACCAAAGCCCGCCGGTGGATATGCGCTTGCTGATCGCCTATTTCGGCAGTTGCCTGTTGATCTACATTGTCGGGCGCATTGTCGCAAAAAGCCTGTTTGGCCTTGATGCCATCTCGGCATCGGTATTTGGCCTTGGGGGTATTTTTTCCAATAACGTAATGCTCGGGATCCCGGTCGCGGTGATTTTGCTGGGGCAGGCCAGCCTCGCCTCGGTCGCGTTGGTACTGGTGTTTAACAGCCTGATTCTGTGGACGCTGGTAACTGTCTCGGTGGAGTGGGCGCAGAGCGGCAGTTTTTCCTGGAAAGGCATCGGCAAAACGCTGGTCAACGTGCTGCGTAATCCGCTGATTATCGGCATTTTTTCTGGCTTTGCCTGGAGCGCAACTCACCATACCTTGCCGCAATTTATTGATGGCCCCGTCAGCATGTTAGGGCAAATTGCCGCGCCGTTAACCCTGGTCACGCTGGGCATGAGCCTCTCGCATTACAACATCAGCCAGGGGCTGCGGGAAAGCGCGGCTATCTGCCTGATTAAACTGGTGTTGATGCCTGCGCTGATTTGGGCGCTCGCTTACGCACTGCATCTGCCGCAGCAGGAGAGCCAGGTGGTGGTTTTACTGGGGTCAATGGCGGTGGGGATAAACGTCTATCTGATGGCGCAGAAATTCAAAGTGCTGCAAGGGGCGACGGCAACCAGCATGTTGATTTCCACTCTACTTTCTACCCTGACTACGCCAATGCTGATGATCCTGATGAGCCGCTTCTATCCGGCATGGCCGTAAACTCTCCCGGCAGGGCACACCGCGTGCCCTGCCAGAAACGCGTTAAAGAATGTCATCCACCACGCCGCCGTCAACGCGCAGCGCCGCGCCTGAGGTCGCCGATGCCTGAGTCGAGCAAACGTAGACCACCATGTTCGCCACTTCTTCAACCGTCGCTGCCCGCTGAATAACGGAGCTGGGACGGTGAGCCATCACAAACTCTTTCGCCAGCGTTTCCAGTGACTTGCCAGTTCTTGCCACTTCGTCCTGCATCATGGCGGCAAAGCCATCGGAAAGGGTCGGGCCGGGTAACACGCTGTTGACCGTCACGCCACTACCGGCGACAAACTTCGCCAGCCCGCGCGCCAGCGAGAGCTGGGCCGTTTTGGTCACGCCGTAATGAATCATATCGGCAGGAATGTTGCGCGCCGATTCCGAGGAGATAAAGACCACGCGGCCCCAACCTTTTTTCACCATCGCTGGCAGCAACGCGCGGGAAAGACGCACGCCCGACATCACATTGGTTTGCCAGTAATTTTCCCAGGTCGCATCATCGGTGGCATAAAAATCCTGCGGCCCGTAAATCCCGGCGTTATTGACCAGGATATCGGCATCCGTTGCCGCGCTTAATAAGGTTTCAACCCCCTCTGCCGAACTCAGATCGGCAATGGCGGTACGCACTTTTGCGCCCGGTACACGCTCATTCAGCGCCTGGAGCGCTTTATTCACTGACGCCTCGCTACGTCCGTTGAGGATCACTTCCGCACCGCTTTCGGCAAGCCCCGTGGCTATGGCGAAACCAATGCCACCGGTCGAGGCGGTGACCAGTGCGACTTTCCCACTCAGATCAATTTTCATCCTCTGCTCCTTCATCTTAATGTGGATACGATGGAATAAGCGTAGCACTTAGCCTGAACAGCGACGTTGGGACGAACATCCTGGGTTATACAAAAGAATACATTCACAAATAACGCCAATATTGCTTAGCTGATATTTTGATATCGATATGAAAATAGAAGAAATAGAGATTATTGTTTTTAATTTTTATTTTTGTAGCATGGTGAGATAAAGCGAAATAATTCGCGCACACATGGACATGCCAATGCTTGCGATAAAAACTCCGCAGACCTGGTTTCACCAGTCTGGTATTCGTCATGACGCAGGAAAATATATTGCGCCGCTTACCCAGCATATTTTGATAATTACCAGCGTAAAGGCATGGGCGCAGGTTAACCCAGGGCTTGAAGAGAGCTTACGCGCCAGCGGTATCCGCTGGCAGACGGAGATCATGACCGGCTACTGTACCGAAGATAGCGTTGCCCGCTATGTGCAGCGGGCAAAAAAACTGGGGGTGCAGTTTATTGTCGGCGTGGGCGGCGGGCGCGTTCTGGATACCGCCAAAGCCGTCGCCGATACCCTTGAGGGCGGCGAATCCATCACCATTCCGACGCTGGCAGCGACCTGTGCGGCCTGGTCGCCTTTATCGGTGTTCTATACGGACGAAGGCGCGCAGATCAGTAGCCAGGCTTTACGCACACTGCCGCGCCTGGTGCTGGTGGACAGCGAAGTTATTGCCCGCAGCGATGTACGTTATTTAAAAGCGGGCATCGTCGATGCGCTGGCGAAATGGTACGAGTTTCGTCCTTATTTGCAGAAAAACCCCGATAATCTGGGGCTGCAATTAAAAGTGCAAAACGCGCGTCTGGCCGTCGAAATTTATGAAAAACATGGTCAACAGGCTATTCGCGATAATAAAGCTCAGGTGGTGTCGGATGCGCTGATCAACGTTATTGACGCCAATATTGCCGTGGCCGGTATGGCAAACAGCGTGCGCGGCGAAATCCCCACGCCGGGTGTGGCGCATGCGATCCATAACCGGCTCACCCAGGAGCCGGCTTTGCGTCAATGGCTACACGGTGAACGTGTGGGATTCAGTCTGCTGGTGCAATCCATTCTGGAAAATGAAAATAGCCAGCCCGATCCGGTGTTACTGGCGCTGCTGCGTCAGTATGAGATGCCGCTAACCCTGGCACCGCTGAAAGAGATCCGCCTGGCGGTCATCCAGGCGGTGGCGCGCAGCATTCCCTTCCCGCGTGATGCTCTGGAGCATTTACCGTTCACACTCGAACCCACGCGTATTGAGCAGGCGCTGCGTCTTACAGAACAATATGTTTCAACCCGTGCGTATGCGCGTGATCTGGCGGGGTAGTGTCATCCGTAACGCACTGAAGGTGGCCATGGCGCACACCGCGCTGGGCGATGACGCTATCGGCAAATTGCTGCACATCGCCCATTTTACCTTTCAGGACGGCGATCTCCAGGCAGTCGTCATGGTTGATGTGCACATGTAACGTGGCGACGGAGAGGTCATGATGGTGGTGCTGCGTGGCGACAATGCGGCTCGCCAGATCGCGCTTTTCATGTTCATACACATATGACAGCACCGCATAGCCCCGTGTGTCCTGCTCGCAGGCCGCTTGCTGGGTGAGTGCGTCGCGTAAAATATCCCGCAGCGCTTCGGAGCGATTGTGATAGCCACGGCGCTGGCTCAGATCGTCGAGAGTAGCAAGCAGGTCATCATCAAGAGTAACGGTTACGCGTTGCATGGCAGTGTTCCTGGCGTTCGGGTTTTGGGATAGGCGGGCAAGACGGCCTGTTGCAGCGCCTGTCCGGCCAGAGAGGTAAAGCGTAAGGGGTGGGTGACGGCAATATCTTCGCTGATATGGCCGTTCTCCATCACCACCACGCGCTGGCAAAAACGCTCCACCAGGCGTAAATCGTGGGTGATAAACAGGCAGGCGATGCCCGAGTGCTGTTGCAGTTTTTTCAGCAGGCGAATGATGCCTGCCTGCAAGATCAGATCCAGGCTGGACACGGCCTCATCAAGGATGAGCAGCGTCGGGCGGGTCGCCAGCGCGCGGGCCAGGCAGACGCGCTGTAACTGCCCGCCGCTCAGTTGCGGTGGGCGCTGGTCAAGCAGGCTGATTTCCAGTTCCACATCACGCATCAACTGTTCGATGCGGGCGCGCTGTTCCGTTTTGCTTAAGCTGAACAGATGGCGCAACGGTTCGGCAAGAATGTCGCGCACCGTTTTGCGGGGGTTGGCGGCGCTGATGGCGTCCTGAAAGACCAGTTGAATATCCCGGCGGAAGTCTTTTTTCATCGCCCCGGACATGCGGGAAAGCGGGGTTCCCTGCCAACTGATTTCACCGCTGACGGGCCTTTCCAGCCCAACCAGCAGGCGTGCCAGCGTGCTTTTGCCAAACCCGCTACGCCCTAACAGCGCAAGGCTTTCCCCACTGTTGATCGAAAGGGAGATATTCTCCAGCACCGGGTGGGCGTGATAGCGGTGGGTGACGTTAGACATGGTGAGTAAATTCATTGGTTAAGTTCCATCCCGTACAGCGCCAGATGCGCCGCCACCAGATTGCGTGTCACCGGATGTCGCGGGGTGCGAAACAGCACATCGACACTGCCCTGCTCGACAATACGCCCTGCCTCCATCACCGCCACGTCGTCGGCGAGCCGCGCCACTACGCCCATATCATGGGTAACCAGCAACATGCCGCAGTGGCGGGTTTGTAAGAGACGTTCGAGCAGATCGAGAATTTTGGCCTGCGCCACGGCGTCGAGGTCGGTTGTGGGTTCATCGGCGACAATAAAGGCCGCATCGCTGAGCAGCGCCATTGCGATCATCATGCGCTGCAACATGCCGCCACTCATCTCAAACGGGTAGAGCGTCAGTACCCGTTCCGGCGCCTCCAGCCCAACGTCGCCCAGGGCGGCGATAAGCGTGGCGTCATCCGCCGGTTTGCCCAGCGCCCGGCAGGTTTCCCTGGCGTGCGCCGCCATGGTCCGCAGTGGGTTAAAGGCACTGCGCGGGTTTTGCATAATGGTCGCCACCTTAAGCCCACGCAGCGCCTGCGGCGAGATGGGCTGACCATCTGCCAGCAGCGTGCCCGCCGTTTGCCGCACACCCGCAGGCAATACGCCGAGCGCGGCGGCACAGGTCAGCGATTTCCCGCTGCCGCTTCCGCCGACCAGCGCCAGCACGCGCCCGCGCTGAAGGGTGAGTGAGACGTCATGGGTGAGGGGACGCTGCGCCTCAAGGGTGAAATTTCGCAGTTCAAGTTGCGCAGGCATCAGTGGGCATGCTCCGTTTCCAGATGTGGATCGAGGCGGTCGCGCAGGGCATCGCCCACCATATTAAAGGCCATCACACTGACAAACAGCGCCAGACCCGGCCACAGCATTTGCAGCGGTTGCGTCCAGATATACTGACGGGCATCGTTAATCATCACCCCCCATTCGGCGGTGGGGGCGCTGACGCCCAGCCCCAGGAACGACATCCCCGCCACGTGCAGCATCATATGGCCGATATCCAGCGTCGCCAGCACCAGCAGCGAAGGCACCACGGCGCCTGCCAGATGATCGATAAACACCTGCGTATAGCTCGCCCCGCTCAGGCGGGCGGCCAGAATGTACTCGCGGCTGCGCAGAGAGAGAACCAGGCTGCGCACCATGCGAGCGTACCAGGCCCAGTGGGAGAGGGCGATGGCGATAATCACATTCGTCAGCCCGGTTCCCAATACGCCGACCATAAAGAACGACAGGATAGAGGTGGGGAAAGTCATAAAGACATCCGCGACGCGCATGATCGCCTGGTCGATGCGGCCACCGGCCAGCCCCGCGCAGCCGCCGAGCGTCAACCCCAGCGTCAGCACCAGCAGAAGACAGGCCATGACCGACCCTAAGGAGACGCGGGTGGCGCTCAGCAGCCGGGAGAAAATATCGCGCCCCAGATGGTCGGTACCCAGCCAGTGTTCGCTACCGGGGGGTAACAGGCGGGCGGGCAAGTTAATCGCCTGCGGATCATAGGGTAGCCACCACTGGCAGGTCACCGCGATGACCAACAACAGCGCCAGAATCAGTACGGCAAAGCGCACCGACCAGCGGGCAGAACGCAGAAAATTCATGCGTGCGCTCCTTCATGGTGACGAATCCGTGGGTCGAGCGCGGCGCTGAGCACATCTACCAACAGGTTACACAGAGCGAATACGATGACCATCACCAGCGTAAAACACTGGATCACCGGGTAGTCACGGTTGAAGATGGCCGACACGGCATAGCGGCCAATGCCCGGCCAGGCAAAGATGCTTTCGATAATCATCGTACCGCCAATCAGTTCACCCACGTGCATACCGAGGGCGGTGATCACCGGCAGCGACGCGTTACGCAAAATATGCTGACGCTCGGTCTGCTTTTCACTCAATCCGCGCAGCCGCGCCCAGATGACGTGCCGCTGTCCGGCGGCCTCCAGCATACTGGCGCGCAACAGGCGCGCGTTGATCGCCAGTGACATAAAGGCAATCGACATGGCGGGCAGCAGGATATGTTGCCAGCCGCCGTAACCCATTGCCGGTAGCCATTGCAGATAGACCGAAAAGAACATCACCAGCAGAAAGGCCAGCCAGAAATTGGGCATCGAGACGCCAAGAAAGGCAATCAGACGCACGATATAGTCCGGCAGGCTGTTGCGGTGGCGTGCAGCCCAAATGCCCAGCGGTACGGAGGTGAGCAAAATCAATATCAGCGCGACACCCGCCAGTTGTAGTGTGGCGGGCAGGAAATGCAGAACATCCTCCAGCACCGGGCGCTGGGTCGCATACGAGATACCGAAATCGAGATGCAGCGCCTGCCACAGCCAGTGCAGATACTGCTGCGGCAGGGGTTTATCCAGCCCCAGCATGATGCGCGTTGAGGCCACCATCTCCTGCGTAGGCGGCAGGTTCGACAGGCGCAGATAATCCAGCGCCGGGTCGCCCGCCCCCATGCGTAGCAGCAGGAAGATGACCACCGACGCGGCGAAGATCATCGGGATAAGCAGTAACAAACGGCGAATGACATAGCGCAGCATCAGGGTTTCACCGGGGTAATGTGTTCAAAAGGAATATCGCTGGCGATAGGGGCGAAAGGAATGACGCCCAGTTCAGGCTTCGCCACCACCAGCGTTGAGACGTAGCTGATGGGCAGATAGACCGCTTCGTCGTGCAGGCGGGTCAGGATGTCGCGATAAAGCGCCTGGCGCTCGGTTTCATCGCGTGTCGTCAGCACCTCGCCAATTTCTTTGTCGATCTGCGCCTTATCCGGCAGGCCAAGCTGCGCCTGGTAATCGGCGTGAGAGGGGACGCGCATGGAGCTTAAGAAGGCGTGCGGATCATAAGGCGCGCCCCAGGTGCGGTTGAAAATCATGCCGAAACGACCATCGCGCTGGCGGGCATAAATACTGCTCTCTTCCTCGCCCACAAGTGCCGTGTCCACGCCGATATCGCGCAGGTTAGCCTGGATAATTTCGGCCATTGATTTGCTCATCGCGTCGGTGCCGATAAACGCAAGTTCGACATGCAGCGGCTGCCCCGCTTTTTCACGGATCGTTTTGCCATCCGGCAGTTTCCAGCCGTCAGCGTCCAGCAGCGCGCGAGCTTTTGCCGGGGAGTATTCACGCGCTTTCAGACCAATATTGGCGTATGGCACGGTGGGGGCGAACAGCGTGTCGGCTACTTTTTGGGTGCCGTACAGCGCGCTATCAATCAGCGTCTTTTTATCGACCGCGTAGTTGAGCGCCTCACGGACGGACTGCTCATTGGTCGGCGCTTTGGCGGAGTTCAGCGCCAGCATCACCGTTTCGACCGGGGCGGAAAGCTGGGTGCGTAACGCCGGGTTTTGGCTAAACCGGGAAAAGGTATCGAGCGGCAGTAGCCCTTCGTTGCCGTATAACAGATCGAGATCGCCGGTTTCAAAGGCCACCGCGCGGCTGGTGGGGTCCGGGATCACTTTGATGGTGATTTTGCTCAATGCCGGTTTTTCGCCCCAGTAGTGTTCGTTACGCACCATCACGTCGTACTGATTCAGGCGCGACGTCTGCAATACCCACGGCCCGGTGCCAATCGGGGCCTCGATGCCGTTCATGGTCTCGTGGTTTTTAAACTGAGAGGGGGCGATAAAGCGGAACGGGCGGGGCAGGGCAAGCTCCTGCAGGAACGGATAATAGGCGCTTTTCAGGGTGATTTGCAGTTGGTTGTCGCTAAGCGCTTTCACATCAGTTATCTGGTTGGCGAGCTCAAGCCAGGCATGACGCTGGCGGTTATCGAGCACCGCACGGAAGTTTTCCACCGCGGCCTGGGCGTTAAATGGCTCGCCGTTGGAGAACGTGACATCCGTACGCAGCGTAAAGACCCAGGTTTTACCATCCTCAGAGGAGGTCCAGCTTTTAGCCAGCCAGGGTTTTACCGTGCCATCGGCCTGATATTTTACCAGCGGCTCGTAGACCATGCTTTGGGCGAACATTTGGTTTGGCGTATAGAGATGCGGATTAAGCGGTCCTACGTTGACCGGCCATGCGGTGGTCAATTCCTGAGGGGATGAAGCCTGGGCAAAAAACGCAGTACAGGCCAGCAGTAACGCACTAAGAGAGCGAAAGGACGACATGGTTTTCCCTGAAAATCTGCCACAAAAGGAGTATGACGATTTTATTGATTCATCATACGAATGCGGTGCGCGGGATCAAAAAGGCATGATAAAAATGTGGAGATCGTGAAGCGAGCGAAGGGGACTGGTCAGCGGAACCCCTCCGCCGACAGTAAACTCCCCATCTTTAACTACTGCCCCTTAAACAGTTGCAGCAGCGTGTCCACCTGCTCATCGAGCGGCATCAGATCCTTTTTCACAATCAAATGCAGCGGCGTGGCGCGGCGCGAACCGTGGCTGAGCGGCAAAATTTTCAGCACGCCGCTGGCTAGCAGAGACCCGATGCGCTCCTCCGGCAGCCAGCCGTAACCCACCTGATACTGCACCGCTTCCACGGCGGCATCGATGGTAGAAAAAGTCCATGACTCACCGCTCTCCTGCGGCAGGCGATTCTCCCGGTCGGCGATGCGAATTAATGGCCAGGCGGCGAGGACATCCTCAGTGATCGCGGTTTCGGCGCACAACGGATGATCCCGGTGGGCGACAGCGACAAAATCAATATTCATCAGCCATTCGCCGCGCCCGGTCAGGTCCTGGCGACGGGTCAGCACCATTACGTCGGCTTCGGCATAGGCGGGGCGCTCCACGGAGGCGTTTTCGAGGACTTCGGTCAGATGCACCTGAGTTTGCGGATAGCGCTGCTGGAACTGGCGCAAAATGGCAAACAGCCGTGAGCGGGGAAAGATGCTGTCTACGACCAGGTCGAGCCGGGTACGCTGGCCGTTGCGCAGTGTGGCCGCCCGGGTTTCAACGTAGTCGAAGGCTTTCAGCAGCGGTTTTACCTGGTTAAGCAACAGTTCGCCGGAGGGGGTGAGCACCGCACGGCGGCCTTCCTGTACCAGCAGCGCCACGCCCAGACGCTCCTGCAAGAGCGCCAGGTTGTAGCTCACGGATGACTGACTACGGTGGGTCTCTTCGGCGGCCTTCGCAAAACTGCCCAGCTCCACCACTTTTTGCAGCAGCGACCATTGTTCGAGGGTGGTTTTATGCATGACTCATCTAAAAAATGAATGAATTTAATTCAAACATAGCGTTATTCATTCATTTTTTGAAGCGGTACGATCTGCTCATCACTTAAGAGGAGAACAATTATGAGCAGCTTTGATAAACATGATCTGAGCGGTTTCGTCGGCAAACATCTGGTTTATACCTACGATAACGGCTGGAACTACGAGATTTATGTCAAAAACGAGACCACGCTGGACTACCGTATTCATAGCGGTATCGTGGCAAACCGTTGGGTGAAAAACCAGCAGGCTTACATTGTACGCGTTGGTGAGAGCATTTATAAAATCTCCTGGACCGAGCCGACCGGTACTGATGTGAGTTTGATCGTCAACCTCGGCGATCGCCTGTTCCATGGCACGATCTTCTTCCCTCGCTGGGTGATCAACAATCCGGAAAAAACCGTGTGCTTCCAGAACGATCATATTCCGCTGATGGAATCCTATCGTGCGGCGGGCCCGGCCTATCCGACCGAGGTGATTGATGAGTTTGCGACGATTACCTTTGTGCGCGACTGCGGCGCAGACAATGACAGCGTCATCGCCTGCGCGGCCAGTGAGCTTCCGGCGGATTTTCCTAACAACCTGCGCTAACGCAGGGTTAGCCGGGCAGGCGGTTTTTCGGCCTGCCTGGGCCAAGCATAATGGCCAGCTTGCTCCCGCCGGTGGTGGTTTCCATCCATATTTTACAGACGCTGGTGAGCGGCACAGAGAGCAGCATCCCCACCGGACCGAGCAACCAACCCCAAATCAATAACGAAAGAAAAACCACCAGTGTCGACATACCGAGTCGGTGACCCATCATGCGTGGTTCCAGAATATTGCCGATAACCATGTGCACGACGAGAAACAGGCCGCCGACCAGCAGCCACTCATACGGGCCGTTAAAGAGCAGCGCCTGCACCATCGGTGGGATAGCCGAAAGCACCGATCCGATATTCGGCACGTAATTAAGCAGAAACGCCAGTACCCCCCACATGAGCGCAAACTGGATGTCCATAATGGCCAGCCCCGCCCAGACGATCACCCCCGTCCACAGGCTGAGCAGCGTTTTTAACGCCAGATAGTGAGACACACCTTTAAGCGCGCGGTGCAAACCGGCGATATGAATCTGAGGGTTATTCAGCGCGAAACGCATTTTATAGGGCACATGACGCACTTCGAAAAGCATGAATACCATGGTCATTACCAGTAAAACGATGCTCGCCATTGCGTTAGACAGTTGCGTCATCATTGTCGTGGCAAAACTCATTACGCGCTCGGAATCCATTCGTTGCAGCATCCGTTCTGGCGAAACATGCAGGTGCAGGAAAGGGAGCGCATCCTGAAGCTGGAGGAATTTGCGCGTGAACTCCCGATTGTATTTCGGCAGCATCGTCATGAACTCATTCACCGAGGCGGCCAGCACGCCAATCAGCGCGGTCAGGAAGACAAGCATCACCAGTACCACAATGGCGATGGCGACAGGCCGTTTTACGCCCCGGCGAATAAACCAGGTGACCAGCGGATTAAGCACAATGGCGAAAAAGAGCGCCAGTAACAGTTGAACAATGATATCGGCAGCGGCATGAATACCGGCCAGAATAATGACCAGTGAGGCCAGTTTAAGCAGAATGTGTAAACCCGCACGATCGGGTTGGGGCTGTGTCATGGGCAATTCCTTTTTCTATACCGCCCGATAAGTGTAGCCACTGGCGGACGCTTCGCCCGAGGCACATATTCTTAATCTCCATGCTGATTTCCAGGCCATGACGTGGTAATAGTGAAACATCGTTGTGAAAATCTGGTGAACCCCCATGCCCGAACAAGCCGCTGAACCGGCGCTAAGCGGATTACGTCTTAATCTGCGGATTCTCTCCGTCGTTATCTTCAACTTCGCAAGTTACCTCACGATAGGCTTACCGCTGGCAGTTTTGCCCGGCTATGTCCATGAAACGCTGGGCTATAGCGCCTTCTGGGCAGGGCTGGTCATTAGCCTGCAATACTTCGCCACCCTTATCAGTCGTCCGCACGCCGGACGCTACGCCGATATGCTCGGCCCGAAAAAAGTGGTGGTGTTTGGTCTCTGCGGCGCGTTTATTTGTGGGCTGGGGTATCTGCTGGCGGATCTGCAAAGCGGCTCGCCGCTGGTCAGCCTGGTGCTGCTCTGCGTCGGGCGCATTATTCTCGGTGTCGGGCAAAGCTTCGCCGGGACCGGGTCGATGCTCTGGGGCGTGGGGGTGGTCGGTTCACTGCATATTGCCCGTGTTATTTCCTGGAATGGTATCGCGACCTATGGCGCAATGGCGCTGGGGGCGCCGCTTGGCGTCATTTGCTACAACTACGCCGGACTGAGCGGGCTGGGCGGGTTCATTATGGTAGTGGCGTTTATTGCGATTGCCTGCGCGTTGCCGCGTGCGGCAGTAAAAGCCAGCAAAGGTAAACCACTGCCATTTCGTGCGGTGCTCGGCTATGTCTGGGTTTATGGGATGGGGCTGGCGTTGGGTACGGCTGGTTTTGGGGTTATTGCCACCTTTATCACCTTCTTTTATGACGCGAAAGGGTGGGATGGCGCGGCCTTCGCCCTGACGCTGTTTAGCCTGGCGTTCGTGGGTTCGCGGCTGGTGTTTCCGAACAGCATCAACCGCCTGGGCGGCCTGAATGTGGCGATGATAAGCCTGGCGGTGGAGGTGGTCGGCCTGATTCTGGTGGGCATCGCCGATGCTCCGCTGGTGGCGAAAATCGGGGTATTCCTGACCGGGGCCGGCTTCTCGCTGGTCTTCCCGGCGCTGGGGGTGGTGGCGGTCAAAGCAGTGCCGCAGCACAATCAGGGCGCGGCGCTGGGCACCTACACGGTGTTTATGGATATGTCGCTGGGAATTACCGGGCCGCTTGCCGGGCTGTTGATGGCCTGGTCGGGAGTATCGATGGTGTATCTGCTGACGGCGGTGCTGGTAGCGGGAGCGTTCGTGCTGACGTGGCGGCTAAAAAAACGGCCTCCGCTGGAGGCCGCTTCCTGATTACTTGATGACCAGGGTGTTAACAATGTTTTCCGCTGCGGTCTGTGCCTGCTGCTGGTTATCTGCCGGCAGCGTCACCTGCAAAGTCAGCAGTTTGTTATCCACTTTACCCAACACTACGGTAGACCAGGCCGTTTGACCTTTGGCAGAGATGATGCTGTCGAGCTGCTGCATTTTCTGGCCTTTCAGCTCGATAGATTTGTTGGTCACGACCTGCAACTGCGGGTCGCGGTTGCGCTGTTGGTCTTCCAGACGTTTTGCCAGCGTATCCAGCCCTTCCTGAGTGTCGTCGCCTACAATCACAATCACCGCTTTCTGACCGGTTGAGTCAGAGTAAACGTGCATGTTATTAGACTGCGTACCCAGTTTACCGCTTTGATCGGTCATGTCTGCGGGCAGCGAGAAGCTGAGTTTGCCATCAAGCAGCGTTACCGGTTGCCCGGTCGCGTTGCTTTCTGCAGATGCCCCCTGAGCGGGTGTTTTTTTGCTGTCGCTGTTGTCGCAGGCCGCCAGACCCATTACCAGCAGGCCAATACCGACATATTTAACCAGATTGCGCATTGACTTCTTCCTTTCGATAAACAGCCATAACGGCTCATGCGGGCCATCTTACCACAACTGGCATCGCGTACTCTTAACTGGCCTGTAACGCTGATATTTCAGATTTGTCTGCCAGTCTTTTCAACAGCATATTCAACAACACACCGTACATCGGCAGGAAGAAGGCGATGCTGATAATGACCTTAAAGGCGTAATCCACCAGGGCGATTTCCATCCAGTGTTCGGCCATAAACGGGTCCGGGCTGTGCCAGAAGGCGATGAAGAAAAAGGCGAGGGTGTCGCTGGCGTTACCGAACACCGTTGAGGCCGCAGGCGCCAGCCACCAGCGTTTGTTCTGACGCAGGCGGTTAAAGACATGCACGTCGAGGATCTGCCCCAGCGCGTAAGCCATAAAGCTGGCGGTGGCGATACGGGCGACGAACAGGTTGAAATGGGTCAGTGCTTCAAAGCCTTGCCAGCTTCCCATGTAAAACAGAGAAGAGATGCCGTAGGAGATAACCAGCGCAGGTACCATCACGGCGAAAATAATCCGTCGGGCGAGCGGCGCGCCAAAAATACGCACGGTTAAATCTGTCGCCAGGAAAATAAACGGGAAACTGAATGCGCCCCAGGTGGTATGGAAGCCGAAAATGTTAACCGGTAGCTGTACCAGATAGTTACTGGAGGTGATCACCAGCAGGTGAAAAAGGGATAGCCAGAACAGCGCTTTCATGCGCTGAGTTTGTGAAAACTGCGTCATATTGTGACCTTTTTAGTGTTTGGGGTGAGGGAACCCAATAAACATGTAACACGCTATTTTTCTTGCCATTTTCACATCGGCAGTGCTCGTCATCCTCACGTACTCGGTGTACGCCGGGGTGCCTGTGCGCTGGCCTTAATCAAACGGCTGCGCCAATAGCGCGTGTTGATACTGTGCAAAGCCGCAGAATGATACTGCAACATTACGCCGATGCAATGGTTATTTTTAACGCAATCGTTAACCTGGCTTGCGTCACAAAATGGGCAGCGTAAACTAATGCCGTTTTTTCCCGTGTGAGACGAAAATGACCGACCTCTTTACTACCGCCGACCATACTCTTGACGCGCTGGGCCTGCGTTGCCCTGAGCCGGTGATGATGGTGCGCAAAACCGTACGCAATATGCTGCCGGGTGAAACCCTGCTGGTGATTGCTGACGATCCGGCGACCACCCGTGACATTCCGGGGTTCTGCCGCTTTATGGAACACGAACTGGTGGCCCATGAGACGCAATCGCTGCCGTATCGCTATCTGGTGCGTAAAGGGCAATAACTCCCCATTACAGGCCGCGTTTTTACGCAGTTTGCGATCCTTGCCACCAATTTAAACCGCCGTTTCATTTTTTAGCGCTTTTTGTGAGGCGCTTCACCCTCCCTTTTCCAGCGGTAGTCTAGTTTTTAAGCGTAAAAATAAAACATTGTTTTAACATTTACCTTTCACTACCCTGGAGAAGACCCGATGAAAACGACTTTCAAGCCGTTGCTGGCCGCGTTGTGCCTGTCCACCGTGTCACTGTTATCTGTATCCGCCGTTAATGCGCAGACGATTAAAGCTGCCGATGTGCATCCGGAAGGCTATCCCAATATTGTTGCTGTGCAGAACATGGGTGAAAAACTCAAACAACAAACGGACGGCAAGCTGGAGATTAAAGTCTTTCCCGGCGGCGTTCTGGGCGATGAAAAACAGATGATCGAGCAGGCGCAAATGGGCGCTATCGACATGATTCGCGTCTCGATGGCCCCTGTTGCCGCTATTCTCCCGGATATTGAAGTTTTCACCCTGCCGTATGTCTTCCGGGATGAAGACCATATGCACAAGGTCATTGATGCGATATCGGTAAACAGATTGGCGATAAGCTGACGGCCAATCCGAAATCCCGGCTGGTATTTCTGGGCTGGATGGACTCCGGCACGCGCAATCTCATCACTAAAAAACCGGTGGTTAAGCCCGAAGATCTGAACGGCATGAAAATTCGCGTGCAGGGCAGCCCCGTCGCTCTGGCAACGTTAAAACAGATGGGCGCTAACTCGGTGGCGATGGGGGTGAGCGAGGTCTATAGCGGCATGCAAACGGGGGTGATTGATGGCGCGGAAAATAACCCGCCGACGTTTATCGCCCATAACTATATGCCGGTTGCCAAAAACTATACCCTCAGCGGCCACTTTATCACCCCTGAAATGCTGCTCTACTCCAAAGTGAAATGGGACAAACTCAGCGCCGATGATCAGAAAAAAATCCTCACCCTGGCGCGTGAAGCCCAGTTCGAACAGCGCAAACTCTGGGAAGCCTATACCCAGCAGGCGCTGGATAAAATGAAAGCGGGCGGCGTGCAATTTCATGACATTGATAAATCGGTGTTTATCAAAGCGACAGAGCCGGTGCGCGCCCAGTATGGCGATAAGCATCAGGATCTGATGAAAGCTATCGCTGACGTCAAATAACCCCACTTTTCTGCGGAGAACGTATGTCAGAACTCTACTTAAAGTGGATGGATCGCCTGTACCTGCTTGCTATGACGGTGGCCGGCATATCACTGCTGGTGATGACGATTGTTATTCCGATTGGCATTTTCTCGCGTTACGTATTGAATCGCGGAGAGTCATGGCCGGAACCTATTGCCATCATCTGCATGGTCACTTTTACGTTCATTGGCGCGGCGGTGGGGTACCGCGCCGGTTCCCACATTGCGGTTAACATGCTCACGGATCGTCTGCCTGACACGCTAAAGATGGTATGCGCGCGGCTTGTCGATCTGTTGATGCTGCTCATCTCTCTCATCATGTGCTGGTACAGCTACTGGCTGTGCGTTGAGCTGTGGGAACAACCTGTGGCGGAGTTTCCCCTGCTGACCTCAGGCGAAAGTTATCTGCCGTTGCCGATAGGTTCGGCCATTCTGATCCTGTTTGTGCTCGAACGGTTATTGTTCGGCTCGCAGGAAAACCGCCCGGTCGTACTGATTGGCAACCATGGGTAAGGGGTGAACAATGGACGCATTTGTATTGTTATTCACCCTCGCCATTCTGCTGGCGCTGGGTATGCCGGTGGCGTTTGCCGTCGGGTTGAGTGCCGTTGCCGGCGCGCTGTGGATAGATCTTCCGCTGGAAGCGCTGATGATCCAGATAACCAGCGGGGTGAATAAATTCACGTTGCTGGCGATTCCGTTTTTTATTCTGGCGGGCGCGATCATGGCGGAGGGTGGCATCGCGCGGCGGCTGGTCAATTTTGCCTATCTGTTTGTCGGGTTCATTCGCGGCGGGTTGTCTCTGGTGAACATTGTCGCATCGACCTTTTTTGGCGCGATTTCCGGCTCGTCGGTCGCCGATACGGCATCCATCGGTAGCGTGATGATCCCGGAAATGGAAAAGAAGGGCTACCCGCGTGAATATGCGGCGGCGGTAACGGCCAGCGGATCGGTGCAGGCTATCCTGATTCCGCCCAGTCATAACTCGGTCATTTACTCGCTGGCGGCGGGGGGCACGGTATCCATTGCGACGCTGTTTATTGCGGGCGTTCTGCCGGGTTTGCTGTTGGGCGTGAGCCTGATGATTCTGTGTCTGGGTTTTGCCCACAAACGCGGTTACCCGAAAGGGGAGCGGATTCCCTTTAAGCAGGCAATCAGGATGTTCGTTGATGCACTATGGGGACTGATGACGGTAGTGATTATTCTCGGCGGCATTCTTTCCGGGATTTTTACCGCCACAGAATCTGCCGCTGTCGCCTGCCTGTGGGCCTTCTTCGTCACCATGTTTATCTACCGTGATTACAAATGGAATGAGCTGCCGAAGCTGATGTGCCGTACCGTGAAGACGGTCACCATTGTGATGATTCTTATCGGCTTTGCGGCCGCTTTTGGCGCCGTGATGACCTATATGCAGCTTCCGATGCGTATCACCGAATTTTTCACGTCGTTATCGGACAATAAATACGTCATTCTGATGTATCTCAATATCATGCTGCTACTGATTGGCACCTTGATGGATATGGCGCCGATCATCTTGATCCTGACGCCAGTGCTGCTGCCGGTAACGAATGCGCTGGGGATCGATCCGGTACATTTTGGCATGATCATGATGGTCAACCTCGGGATCGGATTGATTACCCCACCGGTGGGATCGGTGTTGTTCGTCGCCAGTGCGGTGAGTAAGCAGAAGATTGAAACGGTGGTGAAGGCGATGTTGCCGTTTTACGCGATGTTGCTGATTGTGCTGGGGATGGTGACCTATATTCCGGCGATATCTCTCTGGCTGCCAGGAGTGCTGGGAATGCAGTAAAAACTTCCCGGGTGCGGCTGATGCCTTACCCGGGCTACGGTAAAAGAGTAGATACTGTGAACGTCTTCAACCTTGTTAGCCATGGCTGACTCGTTTTCCCGCATGACAACCACAGCGACATCTTTGTGCCCCCCTGGCGCAGAGCGTGCAGCGAGGGGGTTGAGTCCCCGCTGAAATCGGTGAGACGAAGACCCGATGGCAAGGTCAGGCCGCCAGGGATGGCGGACTGAGGTTTGTCGAGACAGGACAAAATCGTCCGGAACGATTTTGAACAACGCAACGCGTTGGCCCGAAGGGCGAGCCCCAGGGATGGGGCGAGTAACTCGAGTCAAACCGACCGCAGGCAGCGGGGCGGGAGGCGAACGCAGTGCGAAGCACCGATTTCTTTGCGGGGCCGCGGGGATTGTAAAGGGGAACGCGGTGTTCCCCTTTACCCGTTCACGTGTCCGGAGGTGACATTTCGCCATGAACATAAGGTGAACGGAACCCACCTCCCGAGCCGCATATTCCCCTCACCCCAACCCTCTCCCAGGGGGAGAGGGAGAAAACCGGTGGTATCCCGGGTTAGCGAAGCGACATCCGGGATTTTTTTATTTGCGTAATAAACGCAGTGCGTTGGCGGTTACCAATACCGTCGCGCCGGTATCTGCCAGTACCGCCAGCCACAGGCCCGTTATCCCCAGCAATGTTGTTACCAGGAAAATCGCTTTCAGCCCCAGAGCGATAGCAATGTTCTGCCGGATATTGGCCTGTGTGGCGCGGGCAAGATGAATCATCTGCGCCAGTCCGGTGAGGCGGTTATGGGTTAACGCCGCATCGGCGGTTTCCAGCGCCACGTCCGTCCCGCTGCCCATCGCAATGCCTATCGTCGCGGCTTTCATCGCCGGGGCATCGTTAATGCCGTCGCCAATCATCGCCAGCGGAGCATCCTTATTGAGTAAGGTGACTGCGCTCACTTTATCCTCGGGTAATAGCCCGGCGCGGAAGTCCATCTGCAACTCTCCGGCAATGGCGGCAGCGGCACGCGGGTTATCGCCCGTTAACATCACCCCCTCCACGCCCAGATTACGCAGTGCGGCGATGGCTTCCCGCGCATCCTCTCGCAGGGTATCGCGCAGCGACAGGGAGCCAATAGCGACGCCATCACGAAGGGCGACGATCACCGTTTCCCCCTGGCTTTCGCGGGCATTGATATCCGCCAATAGCGCGCCATCCAGCGTCTCTGGCGGCAGCTTATCCGGCGCGCTCAGGCGGATGTGCTGGCCCTCCACCAGTGCTTCAATACCTTTACCTGTCAGCGTGCGCTGTTCGGTAGCCTGCGGCAGCGCCCGTTTGCGCGTCCGGGCTTCCTGCACAATAGCCTGCGCCAGTGGATGGGTCGACCCCTGCTCCACGGCAGCGCTCAATGTCAGCAGTGTCTCTTCATTAACCCCGGCAAGTGGATACACGCCGACAACCTGCGGTTTACCGACGGTCAATGTGCCGGTTTTATCAAACGCCACATGCTGAATACGACCGAGTTGTTCCAGCGCTGCGCCGCCTTTAATCAGCGCCCCACGACGTGCCGCCGCTGCCAGGCCTGAGGTAATGGCGGCAGGCGTTGAGATAACCAGCGCGCACGGGCAACCGATCAGCAGCAACGTCAGCCCTTTGTAGATCCACGCCAGCCAGTTTGCCGCGAACAGCAACGGCGGCAGCACGGCGACCAGCAGGGCGATGGCCATAATCACTGGGGTATAAATCCGGCTAAAGCGATCGATAAAGCGCTCAATAGGCGCGCGGCGCTCCTCGGCTTCTTCTATCAGCTTGAGGATGCGGTCAATGGCACTTTCACCGGGGCGGGAAACCACTTCCAGCGTCACCAGTCTGTCAACGCTGGTCGCCCCCGCAGGAATACTCTCGCCGTTGCTGTGCTCGACGGGCAGGGATTCACCGGTTAATGCGCTTTCATCAAAGCTGGCGAACGGCGTTAAAAGCTTGCCATCAGCCGGTAAACGCCCGCCAGCCGGGACCTCGATAACATCGCCGGGGCGCAATGCCTGAGCACTAACGGTCTGCCGCTCCCCCTTGTGGATGCGTGTGGCGGTGTCGGGTTTTAGCGCCATCAGCGCGCTCACCCCTTTTCGTGCGCGACTGGCCGCCCAACCTTCAAGCCGTTCGCCCACCAGGAACAGCAGCAGCACCATGGCGGCTTCTGCCGTCGCACCGATAAACAGCGCACCGATAGCGGCAACGCTCATCAGGGTTTCAATAGCAAACCAGCTACCGCTGCGCATCAGGCGCAATGCCTGACGCGCAATGGGAAAGAGCCCCACAAGGGTCGTCACGATAAAGGCCGTCTGGCCCAGCGGATGGTTAAACTGCTCCAGCAGCCAACTGATACCCATCAGCACAATCAGGATCAGAAGCGGCATATTTTCCTGCCAGCGCGACGGCGCAGCCGCTTTGGGGGCGTTTTCATCCTGCACGGCGTAACCGGCCTGTTGCACGGCTTTTTCTACCTGCTTGCGGATATCGTTATCGGCAATCACCGTGAGTTTTTCGGTGGCAAAGGCGACCTGCACCTGATTAACCCCGGCTATCTGGCGGACGGCATTTTCCACCTTACGGGCGCAGGCTGCGCAGTCCATCCCTGTCACCAGCCAGCTATAACGTTCGCCGTTGGCGCTTTCGAGGGGCGCCTCAGGCGTTTCACAGGGGATGTCGCACGTGCAGGGCGCGGTTTTCTCCGCCAGTGGACGAAGTTTCATGGCCGCAAACTGCGGGGGTTTTTTATTATCGAGGGGCGTCATGGCATCCTCCGGTGAATGATAATTTTCTCATTAACCGGAGGATACACTCTGGAGTCGACTCCAGAGTCAAGCGTTTTAAATGTACAGCGAACGCACGATCAGGAAGTGCCCGGCAAAGTAGCAGGCTGCGGAAATCGCGTTATCGGCACGGAAGCGGCGACGGTAATGGCTACCCAGCCAGACGACGTTGCTGATTAGCAGCAGCGCCGCGCCAACAAAGGCAGAGAGCGCCGGACTGGTGGGACGGAAGAACCACAGCTCACCGGCCAGCCAGACCATTACCAGCGTCATGGCGATAAATGTGCAAACAGGCAAACGCAGCTCTTCCAGGCGCGACCAAATCACCGCAATCAGCAGGGCGCCAACGATCAGCAGCACCACCGGCAACGGCCAGAAGAAGGAGAGCGACATCTGCGTGGCAAAATAGATGGTGTAAAGCAGGTGGGCGAGGAAGAAGGCGCCAATGGCGTAGAGCAGTTGCTGGCGCGGCAGTAGGGTTAGCGCATCGCCAATCAGCGAGGCGCACAGCCCGGCAAGCACAAGGTAGCTGATGGCATCAAACATCGGGGCTTGCCAGGCCAGTAATAACAGCAGCAGCAGCGTGACAGGTTTAAATACCCAACGCTGCCAGACAGGCCCACGGTAGGAAGCGTCAACATACAGCCAGGCGGAAAAACAGACAGCAATAAATGACCAAAGCATAATAAGTCCCTGAATCCGTTATTGTATCGCGAGCACCATGCCCACGGCTCTACTAATGAGTTTAGTGGTCGTAGCAGGTGAATGACAATGTTACGGAAGACAGGGGAATCTTAAAAATGTGCCATTTATTTTTTTGCTTTCAGTTTTTTCAGCCAGATAAGCAGCTCAAAAACGCCAAAGACAAAGATGCGAAACTCTTCGAACCGTGTCATTTGCGGACCGTCTTTCGGCAGCGTTTTTTTCATCATGGTCGCCTGAATGGCGTGCATAAACACGGTGAAAAACAGCGCCACGTTGACGAAAATATTGAGCGGTTTAGGAAACGGGGAAAACAGGTTCAGCAGTAAAAATGCCCAGACAAAGAGCATTAACAGCCGTCCCAGATTAATCAGTATGCTCATTTTCCTCTCCTTGTGATTCACGCTGATATAAGCGGTAGGCGACCTGCCCCGCGACTTTCTCCCGGTGCAAACTCCAGCTTGCAGGCACCAGCGGCAGGCCATTCTCTACTTCGCTTTCGACGTAGATTAGCGCGCCATTGGCCAGCCAGCCGTTGTTTTCCAGCAGGGTTAAGGTCTCTTCGAGCATCCCTTTGCGAAACGGCGGATCGACAAACACGATGTCATGCGGCGTGCCGCTTTGGGCCAGCCAGGCCAGGGTATTCCCGGTGATCACTTTGCCGTTGGCGGCTTTTAATGTCGCCAGGTTTTGCTGCAATTGCTGAGCGACCCCGCGTTCCATTTCGAGCAGCGTGGCGCTGGCGGCGTAGCGTGACAAGGCCTCTAAGCCCAGCGCGCCGCTGCCGGCAAAGCAGTCGAGACAACGCGCGTCGACCATGGACGGCGCCAGCCAGTTAAATAGGGTTTCGCGCACACGGTCAGTTGTCGGGCGCAATCCGGGGCTGTCCGGCACCGGGAGTTTGCGTCCCCGCCATTGCCCACCAATAATACGTATCTGGCCGGTGGCGGCCCGATTGGGTTTCTTCATGGTCATCGCTTAGCTCATCATTTCGGCCTGCTATTCTAGCGGCGCCCGGCGCGGCGCGAAACCTTAATCCGCAGGCGGTGATGCGAGTTAAGGAAAGTGATAGACTATCTCTCTAATTAACCCTATTTTTCAGCCCTGTTGCGCCAGTACGGGCTGCGCCATGAATAAACCGCGAGGAGTGTAGTCGCAAATGGCAGATGAGAAGAAACGTGGCTTTTTTTCCTGGCTGGGCTTTGGGCAAAAAGATCAGGTAAAAGAAAAAGAAGCGGAGCAGGCAGCCGAAACGCAGCCGCCGCATACCCAGGAAGAGAGCGAAACCTTTGCAGAAGAGGTCGTTGAGGTTACTGAAAAACTGGTTGAAAGTGAAAAGCCACAGCCAGTAGAAGAGGAACCACAACCTGAGGTCGTGGCGCGCGAAGAACTGCCGCTGCCGGAAGAGGTGAGCGAACCGGAAAGTGCCGCGCAAGAGTGGCAGCCGGAGCAGGAGCCTGTTGACGAAGACGCGCCGATCAGCGATGAAGAGCTGGAAGCCCAGGCTCTGGCTGCGGACGCGGCTGAGGAAGCGCTGGTGGTGGTGCCGGTTGACGAACCTGCAGAAGAGGTTGTGGAAGAGACCGTTGTTGAACAAGAGAAGCCGACCAAAGAGGGTTTCTTCGCGCGACTCAAACGCAGCCTGCTGAAAACCAAAGAGAATCTCGGTTCCGGATTTATCAGTCTGTTCCGTGGCAAAAAAATCGACGATGATCTCTTTGAAGAGCTGGAAGAGCAGTTACTGATTGCCGACGTCGGGGTAGAAACCACCCGTAAAATCATTACGAGTCTGACGGAAGGCGCGTCGCGCAAACAACTGCGTGATGCCGAGGCACTGTATGGTTTGCTCAAAGAAGAGATGGGTGACATCCTTGCCAAAGTTGATGAACCGCTGAATGTTGAAGGCAAAACACCGTTTGTTATTCTGATGGTTGGCGTCAATGGGGTGGGTAAAACGACCACCATTGGTAAACTGGCGCGTCAGTTTGAACAACAGGGTAAATCGGTGATGCTGGCGGCTGGCGACACCTTCCGTGCTGCGGCGGTTGAGCAGTTGCAGGTGTGGGGGCAGCGTAACAATATTCCGGTTATCGCCCAGCATACGGGGGCCGACTCAGCCTCGGTGATTTTCGATGCCATCCAGGCCGCCAAAGCGCGTCATGTGGATGTACTCATCGCCGATACTGCCGGGCGCTTGCAGAATAAAGCGCACCTGATGGAAGAGTTGAAAAAAATCGTCCGCGTGATGAAAAAGCTGGACGAAGACGCACCGCATGAGGTGATGCTGACCATCGATGCCAGCACCGGGCAGAATGCGATAAGCCAGGCCAAACTGTTCCATGAAGCCGTTGGCCTGACGGGTATCACCCTTACCAAGCTGGACGGTACGGCGAAGGGTGGTGTGATTTTCTCGGTAGCGGATCAGTTTGGCATTCCTATCCGCTACATCGGGGTCGGCGAACGTATTGAGGATCTACGTCCGTTTAACGCGGGCGATTTTATAGAGGCACTTTTTGCCCGAGAGGATTAACAATGATTCGCTTTGAACACGTCAGCAAAGCCTATCTCGGTGGGAGACAAGCGTTGCAGGGGGTGACATTCCATCTGCAACCGGGCGAGATGGCCTTTCTGACCGGCCACTCCGGCGCAGGGAAGAGTACCCTGCTCAAGCTTATCTGTGGCATTGAGCGGCCAAGCGCCGGGAAAATCGTCTTTGGCGGGCACGATATTACGCGCCTGAAAAACCGGGAAGTGCCGTTTCTGCGTCGGCAGATCGGGATGATTTTCCAGGATCACCATTTGCTGATGGACAGGACGGTTTATGACAACGTGGCTATCCCGTTGATCATTGCCGGGGCCAGCGGTGACGACATTCGTCGCCGTGTTTCCGCAGCACTGGACAAGGTAGGTCTGCTCGACAAAGCGAAGAGTTTTCCGATTCAGCTTTCCGGTGGTGAACAACAGCGCGTGGGTATTGCCCGCGCGGTAGTGAACAAACCTGCGGTACTGCTGGCGGACGAACCGACCGGTAACCTGGACGACGCCCTTTCCGAAGGGATTTTACGTCTGTTTGAGGAGTTCAATCGTGTTGGGGTCACCGTGTTAATGGCGACGCACGATCTGGGGCTGATTTCCCGGCGTTCGTACCGCATGCTGACTTTAAGCGATGGCCATTTGCATGGAGGCCTGGCGGGTGAATAAGCGTGATGCATTGAATCAAATGCGGCAATTTGGCAGCAAACTGGATCGTTTTCGTAAATCGGCGAGCGGTACCGGTGATGCAGGCCGTAACGCGCCGCGCCGTGGTAAAGGTGCGCCGAAAGTCAGTTCGCGTAAAACCAACGTCTTTAACGAACAGGTGCGTTATGCCTTCCAGGGCGCGTTACAGGACCTGAAAAGCAAACCTTTTGCCACGTTCCTGACGGTAATGGTGATTGCCATTTCCCTGACGCTGCCGAGTGTCTGCTATATGGTGTACAAAAACGTTAACCAGGCCGCCTCGCAGTATTATCCGTCACCGCAAATTACAGTCTATTTCGATAAGGCGCTGGATGACGACGCTGCGGCTCAGGTGGTAGGGCAGCTTCAGGCGGAGCAGGGTGTGGAGAAGGTCAACTACCTGTCCCGTGAGGATGCGCTCGGCGAGTTCCGCAACTGGTCTGGTTTTGGCGGCGCGCTGGATATGCTGGAAGAGAACCCGCTGCCTGCGGTGGCGGTGGTGATCCCCAAGCTCGACTTCCAGAGCACGAATGCGCTAAACACGCTGCGTGACCGTATTTCGAAACTGCACGGTATTGATGAAGTGCGGATGGACGACAGCTGGTTTGCCCGTCTTGCGGCGCTAACCGGGCTGGTTGGTCGGGTATCGGCAATGATTGGTGTGCTGATGGTAGCGGCGGTGTTCCTCGTTATTGGCAACAGCGTGCGTCTTAGCATTTTTGCCCGCCGCGATACGATCAACGTGCAAAAACTGATTGGCGCAACGGACGGTTTTATTCTGCGTCCTTTCCTGTACGGTGGAGCGCTGTTGGGCTTTAGTGGCGCCTTCCTGTCACTGATTCTTTCTGAGATTCTGGTGCTACGGCTCTCCTCTGCGGTGAGCGAGGTGGCGCAGGTATTCGGAACGAAGTTCGATCTGAACGGCCTGTCGTTCGATGAATGCCTGCTGTTGCTGCTGGTGTGCTCAATGATTGGCTGGGTTGCTGCCTGGCTGGCAACTGTGCAACATTTACGTCACTTTACTCCGCAGTAAAAAAAGTCTGATATACTCTTTCCCTGCAATGCAGTATTCCCGTCGCAGGGAAAGCGTATAGCGCATATCTCCTTTCCTTTGCCGCGGTTTTTCATTCTTATGTCACATTTTGTGCCTAATTTATTCACAATCCAGCCTGGAACTTGTGGATAAAATCACTGTCTGATACAAGAGTGGATGCTATTCTCGTTGCTCATTAACGCTGGCATGTGTGTTGCCTGATGGGGACAGACCGCCGCCAGTCGAATGTAATTTGAGAGGATTTGAATGACCAAAGAAATGCAAACTTTAGCTTTAGCCCCTGTTGGTAACCTGGAATCTTATATCCGGGCCGCTAACGCATGGCCGATGTTGACGGCTGATGAAGAAAGGGCACTGGCTGAAAAGCTGCATTACCAGGGCGATCTGGAAGCAGCTAAGAAGCTGATCCTGTCACACCTGCGCTTTGTTGTTCATATTGCTCGTAACTATTCGGGCTATGGTCTGCCGCAGGCGGATCTGATCCAGGAAGGTAATATCGGCCTGATGAAAGCCGTACGTCGCTTCAACCCGGAAGTGGGTGTGCGCCTCGTCTCTTTCGCCGTGCACTGGATTAAAGCTGAGATTCACGAATACGTGCTGCGTAACTGGCGTATTGTGAAAGTCGCGACCACGAAAGCACAGCGTAAGTTGTTCTTTAACCTGCGTAAAACCAAGCAGCGTCTGGGCTGGTTTAACCAGGACGAAGTGGAAATGGTTGCCCGTGAACTGGGCGTGACCAGCAAAGACGTGCGTGAAATGGAATCACGTATGGCGGCGCAGGACATGACTTTCGATATGTCGCCAGATGATGAATCTTCCGATAGCCAGCCTATGGCACCGGTACTCTATCTGCAGGATAAATCGTCTAACTTTGCGGATGGCATTGAAGACGACAACTGGGAAGAGCAGGCTGCTAATAAGCTGACGGATGCGATGCAGGGTCTCGACGAGCGTAGCCAGGCCATTATTCGTGCTCGCTGGTTGGATGAAGAGAACAAAACAACGCTGCAGGAACTGGCAGATCGTTACGGTGTTTCCGCTGAGCGTGTGCGTCAGTTGGAAAAGAACGCGATGAAGAAACTGCGTGCCGCGATCGAAGCGTAACGCTGTGCATTAAAGAATGGGCCGGGTCAGCGAGAGCTACCCGGCTTTTTGTTTTCTGGCGTTCAGTTTTTTGCTTTCAGGGCCGGGGTTATATAGTCCGGATAAGGCGACGCCACCTCCGGAGTCAGGCAGGCCAGCAAGAGCTGGAACGCCGATTCCATCTCTTCTTCCTCCATGGCGGCAAACCCCATCAACAACCCTTTCAACGGCTTATCGCCAGAGTAGTACCGCGACAGTGCCCGCACCAGAACACCTCGTTCATTCGCGCGCCTGGCAAGGGCAACATCATCACACTCTGCGGGCAGTGAAAGCACCAGATGCAGCCCGGCATTGTCGTTATATTCGCTCAGCGCCTCTTTACCCAGCGCCTCGACAATCAGGCTTGCCAGTCGGGCGCGTCGGCGGGCATAGAGCAGACGCATCCGTCGGATATGTGCCGTGTAATGCCCCTCGGTAATAAACTGCGCCAGCGCCTCCTGGTCCAGCAACCGGCCGCCGCGATACAGTTCTGCATGCGCCGTCTTTAACGCCTGCATCAGGGGACGCGGCAACACCAGATAACCCAGACGCAGACCGGGGTAGAGCGTTTTGCTGAATGTCCCGGTGTAGATAACCGGCGCGTCATCTACCAGCCCCTGGAGCGCGGGGATCGGCTGACCGGAAAAGCGAAATTCGCTGTCGTAATCATCCTCAACAATCCAGCTTCCCGTTTGCCGGGCGAGCGCCAGCAGGCGCTGGCGTCGCTCCAGGCTCATGACGCAGCCCAGCGGGTACTGATGAGAGGGGGTTACAAATATCAGCCTGGGTGGCGTGTTTCCGCTCTCCGGTGGCTGCATGCCGGAAAGATCGACGTCGATTGCCTGGAGTTCGACACCGTTCATCTTCAAAACGTTACGAATGCCCCAGTAGGCTGGCTCTTCAATCCATGCGCTATCGCCGGGGTTACACAACATGCGCGATACCAGATCGATGGCCTGGTGAATACCCTCAGTTATCAGGATTTGCCCGGCGCTACAGCGCACGGAGCGGGTAACGCGCAGATATTCCACCAGCGCCTGCTGCAATGCCTGGCTACCGCCTGCATCGCTGTAGGAGAGTTGGCTGGCCTGCGGTTTGCGGCTGATACGTGCCTGGATTTTACGAAACAGGGCATGTGGAAAGGCGCTGACATCGGGCACGCCGGGTAAAAATGCCCCCCACTGGCGTGGGCTGGCGCTGCTTTTTTGCAATAACGCCTGACCGCGTGAGGAAAGATGAGAAGGAAGATCGCCCGCATCGTGTCCGGCAGGCGACAGCGGCGCCGTGAGCAGGCTGTCCGGCACCGTCTGTGCCACAAAGGTGCCGCTTCCGGCACGGGAAACGACATATCCTTCCGCCACAAGTTGTTCGTAAACCGTCAGGACCGTGTTGCGCGAAAGGTGGAGTTCTGCGGCTAAATCCCGGCTCGGCGGCAGGCGGCTTTGCGGGGGCAGGCTCCCTTCGAGGATCGACAGGCGAATCGCGTTATATAATTTCTTATGCAGTTTGCCTTCGGTTTGTTCGTCCAGACGCAACTGCAGTAAATCACACACGAGCGAACGCAAATTGGATCCCTTAATTATTCAAAACTGGTACTCGATTATAGGACCGCTTGTGTCATTGTTGCAAAACAGGGTTGCTGCGAAATGAATCAATGACGGGGGAGTTTAAGGTGAAGAATAACGAATTACATCAACGCCGTTTACAGGCGACACCGCGTGGTATTGGCGTGATGTGCGGCTTCTATGCCGAGAAAGCAGAAAATGCCACTCTGTGGGATGTGGAAGGCAACGAAGTCATCGATTTCGCCGCCGGGATTGCGGTGCTCAATACCGGCCATCGCCATCCTAAAATTGTCGCAGCAGTGGAAAAGCAGTTGCAGGCCTTTACCCACACGGCTTATCAGATTGTCCCTTACGAAAGCTACGTCTCGCTGGCGGAACGCATTAACGAACGCGTACCGGTAGAAGGCCCGGCCAAAACAGCCTTTTTCTCGACCGGGGCGGAAGCGCTGGAAAACGCGGTCAAAATCGCCCGCGCCTATACCAAACGTCCTGGTGTGATTACTTTCGGCGGCGGTTTCCATGGACGTACCTATATGACCATGGCGCTGACCGGCAAAGTGGCACCGTACAAAATCGGTTTTGGCCCGTTCCCTGGTTCCATTTTCCATGCGCAATTCCCGAATGCGTTGCACGGTGTCAGTACTGAAGACGCTATGAAAAGCCTGGATCGTATTTTTAAAGCGGATATCGCCCCCGATCAGGTTGCAGCCATTTTACTCGAGCCGGTACAGGGCGAAGGCGGCTTTAATATCGCGCCAGACGACTTTCTGCAGGCGCTGCGTAAGTTGTGCGATACCCATGGGATTTTGCTGATTACCGATGAAGTGCAGTCCGGCTTTGCGCGTACCGGTAAACTCTTCGCGGTGGAACATTACAGCATTAAACCTGACTTAATCACCATGGCGAAAAGCCTGGCGGGCGGCCTGCCGCTGTCAGCAGTGGCAGGGCGTGCGGAGGTGATGGACGCACCCGCGCCGGGGGGGTTAGGCGGTACTTATGCCGGTAACCCGCTGGCCGTTGCCGCTGCGCATGCCGTGATGGATGTGATTGAAGAGGAAAATCTTTGCGAACGCGCGAACCACCTGGGTAAGCATCTGGTTGAAGTGCTGACCAAAGCGAAAGCGGACTGTCCGTACATTGCGGATATTCGCGCCCAGGGTTCTATGGTGGCCGTGGAGTTTAACGATCCGCAAAGCGGTGAACCGTCGGCGGAATTCACTAAGCAGGTGCAGGATAAAGCGCTGGCCGCCGGGCTGTTGCTGTTGAGTTGCGGTGTCTACGGTAACGTGATTCGCTTCCTCTATCCGCTGACTATTCCGGAAGTTCAGTTCCGTAAAGCGCTGGATATTATCTACCAGTCACTGACTCACTAATTGACCAGAACAATGAAAGCCGCCGCCTGGCGGCTTTCTTACTCACTGTCATCCGCCTGTTATATAACCTTCAAAATTGTTGTTCCAAATTTCAGAAAATGGGGTATGTTTTAGCAGAGAATGCTGCCAAGACACGGGCGGCATCCGTGCTGGCTACTATCATATTCTTTGCTTATGACCGTCAGCAAAATAATGTGTCGAACAACAACATCACAACAAATGCAATCACCATAAACAATGGGGAATCTCAGGATGAATATGAAGGGTAAAGCGTTACTGGCAGGATGTGTCGCGTTAGCGATGAGCAACATGGCATTCGCGAAAGATATTAAAGTTGCTGTCGTGGGTGCGATGTCTGGCCCGGTTGCGCAATACGGTGATCAGGAGTTTACTGGCGCTGAGCAGGCTGTTGCTGATATCAATGCCAAAGGCGGTATCAAAGGCGACAAGCTGGTTATTACCAAATATGATGATGCGTGCGACCCGAAACAAGCCGTTGCAGTAGCGAACAAAGTGGTTAACGACGGCATCAAATATGTTATTGGTCACCTGTGCTCCTCTTCCACTCAGCCTGCGTCCGATATTTATGAAGACGAAGGTATTCTGATGATTACGCCAGCAGCGACCGCACCTGAGCTGACCGCTCGCGGTTATAAACTGACTCTGCGTACCACCGGTCTGGACTCTGATCAGGGCCCGACGGCTGCAAAATACATTCTGGAACACGTTAAACCGCAGCGCATTGCTGTTATTCACGATAAACAGCAGTACGGCGAAGGTCTGGCGCGTGCTGTGCAGGATGGCCTGAAAAAAGGCGGCGCGAACGTGGTGTTCTTTGACGGTATCACCGCTGGCGAGAAAGACTTCTCCACGCTGGTTGCGCGTCTGAAAAAAGAGAACATCGACTTCGTTTACTACGGTGGCTACCACCCGGAAATGGGCCAGATCCTGCGTCAGTCTCGTGCTGCCGGTCTGCAAACCAAATTCATGGGGCCGGAAGGCGTAGCGAACGTTTCCCTGTCTAACATCGCGGGCGATTCTGCCGAAGGCATGTTAGTAACCAAACCGAAAAACTACGATCAGGTTCCGGCGAACAAACCTATCGTAGATGCGATCAAAGCGAAGAAACAGGATCCGAGCGGCGCGTTCGTGTGGACCACCTACGCTGCGCTGCAGTCTCTGGCGGCTGGCCTGAACCAGTCCTCCGACCCGGCGGCTATCGCAACCTGGCTGAAAGGCAACACTGTTGAGACCGTTATGGGACCATTGTCCTGGGATCAGAAGGGTGACCTGAAAGGCTTTGAGTTTGGCGTGTTTACCTGGCATGCGAATGGTACCGCGACTGACGCGAAATAAACCCTGACCGTCGCCTTTCGCACCGCAAGTGTGTTGGCCGCGTCCGTTAACCCCGGTCACTTACTGATGTAAGCTCCCGGGGATTAGCGTCCTTGCCGCCTTCTTGCAGCACGAAATTCTTGGTCAGCGCAGAACGACAAAAGTGAGCTTTGTATCTCTGTCGCCTTTCGCACCGCAAGTGTGTTGGCCACGTCCGTTAACCCCGGTCACTTACTGATGTAAGCTCCCGGGGATTAGCGTCCTTGCCGCCTTCTTGCAGCACGAAATTCTTGGTCAGCGCAGAACGACAAAAGTGAGCTTTGTATCTCCGTCGCCTTTCGCACCGCAAGCGCATTGGCCACGTCCGTTAACCCCGGTCACTTACTCATCTCCCTCTCCCCGTGGGAGAGGGGCGGGGTGAGGGCATCAGGCCGCACAGAGATAAATGCAAACGGCAACCCGAAGGTTGCCGTTTTTACATCTTTGCGCTTTCCCTGATGCGCTGCGCTTATCCGGTTACGCGTCTATATGCTTCACCCAGCCATCATTCTGCGCGGTAAAGCCCGTCGCCTGAGCGAATGCGGCCATCACGCTACGATCTTCTACGCCGGCTTCGGTAATCCACCAGGTGGTGACCGATGGATTATCGCGGATCACTTCTTCGAGCAAATATTGGCCAACACCGCGGCGACGGGTGACGTCACGTACGCGCAGGGAATCCAGTGCCGCCTGGGTACCACTCAGGGTCACGCGAACAGCGCCTAATAATCGGTCGTTAAAACGCGCCGCATAAATAAGGTGCGTTTCGTCAACTTCCAGCGATGCAGGGGAGTATTCCGGCCAGACTTTAGCTAAATCAATAAGATCCTGCTCGGTAAAACTTACCAGACGGATAATGGTCAATTTCATTCACAGCTTGTCCATGTCTCAAAAGATAACTGCAGTGTAAACAATTTCCTCTGACGTGGGCTGTTACTTTTTCATTTTTCGGTTTGCAGGCGATTACTTTTGAGGCTGGCGTTGCGGCAGATTTAAACATTAGGGATTGAAAAACAGGCAGCATTTTCCCCTGAAAGGTAGCGTTTTATTCCGCTCATTGTGCCATTATTTTATGCTGTAAACTGAACTTTTTTGGTTTATCTCCAGCGGAATTCAGAATATTATCTCTGCTTAATCGCCTGAAAAATAGAGTATTTAGTCTGGTTTTTGCCAAAAAACTGCGCTAAGCCATTCATGGCACTGGTAAAAATAGCGTTGTCTATAAAAAGTACAGAATGCTTTTTAACCATAAAAAAACAATATATTTACACACGACATCACGAACGAGGATTTTAGAATGAGAAGGAACGCGAAGACATTAATCGCGGGGATGGTTGCACTTGCGATGTCTCACGCGGCCATGGCGAAGGATATAAAAGTTGCGGTTGTGGGGGCGATGTCCGGGCCGATTGCTCAATGGGGCGATATGGAGTTCAACGGTGCGCGCCAGGCCATCAAAGATATCAACGCTAAAGGCGGCGTTAAGGGCGACAAACTGGTCGCTGTGGAATACGACGACGCCTGTGACCCGAAGCAAGCCGTTGCGGTGGCGAATAAAGTCGTTAACGACGGCATCAAATACGTTATTGGACATCTCTGCTCATCGTCAACGCAGCCTGCGTCTGACATCTACGAAGACGAAGGCATTTTGATGATCTCCCCCGGCGCGACCAATCCGGAACTCACCCAGCGCGGTTATCAGCACATTATGCGTACCGCAGGGCTGGACTCCTCTCAGGGGCCGACCGCCGCGAAATATATCCTCGGCACGGTGAAGCCGCAGCGTATTGCCATCATTCACGACAAGCAGCAGTACGGTGAAGGTCTGGCGCGTTCCGTTCAGGAAGGGCTGAAAGCTGGCGGTGCGAACATCGTTTTCTTTGACGGTATCACCGCCGGTGAGAAAGACTTCTCCGCGCTGGTTGCTCGCCTTAAGAAAGAAAATATCGATTTCGTCTACTACGGTGGTTATTACCCGGAAATGGGACAAATTCTGCGTCAGGCGCGTGCGAATGGCCTGCAGACCCAGTTTATGGGGCCGGAAGGCGTAGGTAACGCATCCCTTTCCAACATCGCGGGCGATGCGGCGGAAGGCATGCTGGTAACGATGCCGAAGCGCTACGATCAGGATCCGGCTAACCAAGCCATCGTCGATGCGTTAAAAGCCGAGAAGAAAGACCCGAGTGGTCCGTATGTCTGGATCACCTATGCCGCAGTGCAGTCTCTGGCGCAGGCAATGGAGCGTTCTGGCAGTAATGAACCGCTCGCGCTGGTGAAAGATTTAAAAGCTAACGGAGCTAAAACCGTGATTGGGCCGCTGAACTGGGATGAGAAAGGCGATTTGAAAGGATTTGATTTCGGAGTCTTCCAGTGGCACGCCGATGGTTCGTCCACGGTAGCCAAATAAGGCAACCACTCATCATACTTCGCGCCGCAGATGCGTTGGCTGCGTTTATCCACCCCGGTCACGTACAGTTTGTACGCTTCCGGGGATGAACAAACTTGCCGCCTTCCTGCAACTCGAATTATTTAGAGTGGGGGTTCAACATCCCGGCTTGTCGGGTTTAGAAAGGTTACGTTATGTCCGAGCAGTTTCTCTACTTCTTGCAGCAGATGTTTAACGGCGTGACGCTGGGAAGCACCTATGCATTGATCGCCATCGGTTACACCATGGTGTATGGCATTATCGGCATGATCAACTTCGCCCACGGCGAGGTCTATATGATCGGCAGTTATGTCTCCTTTATGATTATTGCCGCTTTGATGATGATGGGAATCGACGCCAGTTGGCTGTTGATTACCGCAGGCTTTGTCGGCGCTATCGTCATTGCCAGTGCTTATGGCTGGAGTATTGAGCGCGTGGCCTACCGCCCGGTGCGCAACTCCAAGCGCCTGATTGCACTGATTTCCGCCATCGGGATGTCAATCTTCCTGCAAAACTATGTCAGCCTGACCGAAGGTTCACGTGACGTGGCGTTGCCGAGCCTGTTTAACGGCCAGTGGACGGTCGGTAGCAGTGATAATTTCGCGGCCACCATCACCACCATGCAACTGGTTATCTGGATCGTGACCTTTGTTTCGATGCTGGCCCTGACGGTGTTTATCCGTTATTCCCGCATGGGCCGCGCCTGTCGCGCCTGTTCAGAAGACCTGAAAATGGCGAGCCTGCTTGGCATCAATACTGACCGCGTGATTGCTCTGACCTTTGTGATTGGTGCAGCGATGGCGGCAGTGGCGGGCGTGTTGCTCGGTCAGTTCTATGGCGTAATCAACCCCTATATCGGCTTTATGGCGGGGATGAAGGCCTTTACCGCAGCGGTGTTGGGCGGGATCGGTAGCATTCCGGGTGCAATGATCGGCGGCCTGATTCTGGGCATCACCGAAGCACTCTCCTCGGCGTACCTGAGTACGGAATATAAAGACGTTGTGGCCTTTGCCCTGCTGATCGTCGTGCTGCTGGTGATGCCGACCGGTATCCTGGGTCGCCCGGAGGTTGAAAAAGTATGAAACCGATGCATTTTGCGATGGCATTGCTCTCCGCCGCCATGTTTTTCGTGCTGGCGGGCGTCTTTATGGGCGTGCAGTTAGAGCTGGATGGCACGAAGCTGGTGGTTAACACCGCAGCGAGCATTCGCTGGGAATGGGTGTTCATTGGCACGGCTGTGGTCTTTTTCTTCCAGTTGCTGCGCCCTGTTTACCAGAAGACGCTGAAAAACGTCTCAGGGCCGAAATTCATTCTGCCGGCGATCGACGGTTCGACCGTTAAACAGAAACTCTTCCTGGTGGCCCTGCTGGTGGCTGCCGTGGCATGGCCGTTTGTGGTGTCGCGCGGTACGGTGGATATCGCCACCATGACTATGATTTACATCATCCTCGGCCTTGGGCTGAACGTGGTGGTGGGGCTGTCCGGTCTGCTGGTGCTGGGTTATGGCGGTTTCTACGCTATCGGCGCCTACACCTTCGCGCTGCTTAACCACTATTATGGTCTCGGTTTCTGGACATGTCTGCCGCTGGCGGGCCTGGTGTCGGCGGCGGCGGGCTTCCTGCTTGGCTTCCCGGTACTGCGTCTGCGCGGAGATTACCTGGCGATTGTCACCCTCGGTTTCGGCGAAATCGTCCGTATCCTGCTGCTGAACAATACCGAAATTACCGGTGGCCCGAACGGGATCAGCCAGATTCCGAAGCCGACGCTGTTCGGTCTGGAGTTTAGCCGCACCGCGCGCGAGGGCGGTTGGGATACATTCAGCAACTTCTTTGGCGTGCCTTATGACCCCAGCGACCGTGTCGTCTTCCTCTATATGGTTGCGCTGCTGCTGGTCGTACTCACCCTGTTTGTGATTAACCGTCTGCTGCGTATGCCGCTCGGCCGTGCCTGGGAAGCGCTGCGTGAAGACGAAATTGCCTGCCGGTCTCTGGGCCTCAACCCGACTCGCATCAAACTGACTGCCTTCACTATCAGCGCCGCGTTTGCTGGTTTTGCCGGTACGCTGTTTGCCGCGCGCCAGGGTTTTGTCAGCCCGGAATCCTTCACCTTTGCCGAGTCTGCCTTTGTGCTGGCCATTGTGGTGCTGGGCGGTATGGGTTCGCAGTTTGCGGTTATCCTGGCAGCGATTCTGCTGGTGGTTTCCCGCGAGCTGATGCGCGATTTCAATGAATACAGCATGTTGATGCTGGGTGGATTGATGGTACTGATGATGATTTGGCGTCCTCAAGGCTTACTGCCGATGACCCGTCCGCAACTGAAACTGAAAAACGGTCAGGCAAAGGGAGAACAGGCATGAGTCAGCCATTGTTATCCGTAAACGGCCTGATGATGCGCTTTGGCGGCCTGCTGGCCGTCAACAATGTGGCGCTGGATTTACATCCGCAGGAAATCGTCTCGCTGATTGGCCCTAATGGTGCGGGAAAAACCACCGTCTTTAACTGCCTGACCGGTTTCTACAAACCGACGGGCGGCACCATTATGCTGCGCGACCAGCATCTGGAAGGGCTGCCGGGCCAGCAAATTGCCCGCATGGGCGTAGTGCGTACTTTCCAGCACGTGCGTCTGTTCCGTGAAATGACGGTGATTGAAAACCTGCTGGTGGCACAGCATCAGCAACTGAAAACCGGTGTCTTCTCCGGTCTGCTGAAAACGCCATCTTTCCGCCGCGCGCAGAGTGAAGCACTGGATCGTGCTGCCATCTGGCTTGAGCGTATTGGTCTGCTTGAGCATGCCAACCGTCAGGCAAGTAACCTGGCCTATGGCGACCAGCGTCGTCTGGAGATTGCCCGTTGCATGGTGACGCAGCCGGAAATCCTGATGCTGGACGAACCGGCGGCAGGGCTGAACCCGAAAGAGACCAAAGAGCTGGACGAGTTAATCGTTGAGCTGCGTAACAACCACAACACCACCATCCTGCTCATCGAGCATGATATGAAGCTGGTGATGGGGATCTCCGATCGTATTTATGTCGTCAACCAGGGCACGCCACTGGCTAACGGTACGCCGGAAGAAATTCGTAATAACCCGGACGTGATCCGCGCATACCTTGGTGAGGCATAAGATGGAAAAAGTCATGTTGTCCTTTGACAAAGTTAGCGCCCACTACGGCAAAATCCAGGCGCTGCATGATGTCAGCCTGCATATCAATCAGGGTGAGATTGTCACCCTGATCGGTGCCAACGGCGCGGGTAAAACCACGCTGCTGGGAACCCTGTGTGGCGATCCTCGCGCGACCAGCGGTCGTATTGTGTTTGATGGCAAAGACATTACCGACTGGCAGACGGCGAAAATTATGCGCGAAGCGGTGGCGATTGTGCCGGAAGGGCGTCGCGTCTTCTCCCGTATGACCGTGGAAGAGAACCTGGCGATGGGCGGCTTCTTTGCCGATCGCGACCAGTTCCAGGATCGCATCAAGTGGGTCTACGAGCTGTTCCCGCGTCTGCATGAGCGTCGTATTCAGCGTGCGGGCACGATGTCCGGCGGTGAACAGCAGATGCTAGCAATTGGCCGTGCGCTGATGAGCCAACCGCGCCTGTTGCTGTTGGACGAACCTTCTCTGGGTCTTGCGCCGATCATCATTCAGCAGATTTTCGATACTATCGAACAACTGCGCAAAGAAGGGATGACCATCTTCCTCGTCGAGCAGAACGCCAACCAGGCGCTGAAACTCGCCGATCGCGGCTACGTGCTGGAAAACGGTCATGTCGTGCTGGAAGATACCGGCGATGCGCTGCTGGCGAACGAAGCGGTGCGTAGCGCCTATCTGGGCGGTTAATAAAAGCAAAACGGCAGCCATCAGGCTGTCGTTTTTAGTGTTTTCTTCCTCTCCCCGTGGGAGAGGACCGGGGTGAGGGCATCAGGCCGCACATCCTAATATATTTTCCCCTCTGCTTTCATGAATCCATCATCTCTCTGACGTCTGGCTGTCACTTTATTGTAATTAAAAGGTTATTTTTCTGTCATTCGAGCATGTCATGTTACCTCGCGAGCATAAAACGCGTGATATCGCGCATCCGGCACAACAAGAGAGAAAACCGAATGACACCGTTACGACACACAGCTTTAGGACTGGCTCTTGGGTTGATCTTTGCAGGCAACGCAATGGCTGTCACGACAATCCCATTCTGGCATTCCATGGAAGGCGAGTTAGGCAAAGAAGTCGACTCCCTGGCGCAACGTTTTAACGACACCCACCCGGATTACAAAATTGTGCCGGTGTACAAAGGTAACTACGAGCAGAGCCTGAGTGCGGGTATCGCTGCGTTCCGAACCGGTAATGCGCCCGCTCTGCTGCAGGTTTACGAAGTGGGTACGGCGACCATGATGGCATCGAAAGCCATTAAGCCGGTCTATGAAGTATTTAAAGACGCGGGTATCAACTTTGATGAGTCTCAGTTTGTGCCGACCGTGGCCGGCTACTACACCGATTCTAAAACGGGCCACCTGCTGTCTCAGCCGTTCAACAGTTCCACGCCGGTGCTGTATTACAACAAAGATGCCTTCAAAAAAGCGGGCTTAGATCCGGAGCAGCCACCAAAAACCTGGCAGGATCTGGCTGCGTACACGGCCAAACTGAAAGCCACAGGGATGAAGTGCGGTTACGCCAGCGGCTGGCAGGGCTGGATTCAGATTGAAAACTTTAGCGCCTGGCACGGCCTGCCGGTTGCGACCAAAAACAACGGTTTCGATGGTACGGATGCGGTTCTGGAGTTCAACAAACCGGAGCAGGTGAAACACATCGCCATGCTCGAAGAGCTGAACAAGAAAGGGGATTTCAGCTACTTCGGTCGTAAAGACGAGTCTACCGAGAAGTTCTATAACGGTGACTGCGCGATTACTACTGCCTCCTCTGGCTCGCTGGCGGATATCCGTCATTACGCCAAATTTAACTACGGTGTAGGCATGATGCCTTACGACGCTGACGTGAAAGGCGCACCGCAGAACGCCATCATCGGCGGGGCCAGCCTGTGGGTTATGCAGGGCAAAGATAAGCCGACCTATACGGGTGTTGCGCAGTTCCTTGAGTTCCTGGCTAAACCGGAAATCGCTGCTGAATGGCACCAGAAAACCGGCTACCTGCCGATTACGACCGCTGCATATGATCTGACCCGTAAAGAAGGCTTCTATGACAAGAACCCGGGTGCGGACATCGCAACGCGTCAGATGTTGAACAAGCCGCCGTTGCCGTTCACCAAAGGTCTGCGTCTGGGCAACATGCCGCAGATTCGTACCATTGTGGATGAAGAGCTGGAAAGCGTCTGGACCGGTAAGAAAACGCCGCAGCAGGCACTGGATTCGGCCGTAGAGCGTGGTAATCAGCTACTTCGCCGCTTCGAACAGTCGACTAAGTCTTAATAGCTTACACCCTCACCCCGGCCCTCTTCCTGAAAGGGAGAGGGCGCAAACCCACCCCTCGCCCCTGTGGGAAGAGGGTTAGGGTGAGGGGAAAATACAACTCAGAGCATAACTATGTCCTCATCCCGTCCGGTGTTTCGTTCGCGCTGGCTGCCTTACCTGCTGGTCGCGCCTCAACTGGTTATCACCATTATTTTCTTTATCTGGCCTGCGGGCGAAGCGCTGTGGTATTCGGTTCAAAGCGTTGATCCGTTCGGCCTGTCGAGCCAGTTTGTTGGCCTGGATAACTTTGTAGCCCTGTTCCATGACAGCTATTACCTCGAGTCCTTCTGGACGACGATGCGTTTTAGCGCGCTGGTCACTTTTTTTGGTCTGTTCTCCTCCCTGTTCTTTGCCGCGCTGGTCGACAACGTGGTACGCGGCAGCCGTGTATACCAGACATTGATGCTGCTCCCGTATGCCGTCGCCCCGGCGGTCGCCGCTGTGTTGTGGATCTTTCTCTTCAATCCCGGTCGCGGTTTGATAACCCACGTTCTTGAACAATTTGGCTATAACTGGAACCACGCGCAAAATAGTGGGCAGGCCATGTTCCTGGTGGTTTTTGCTTCTATCTGGAAGCAGATTAGTTACAACTTTTTATTCTTCTTCGCAGCGCTGCAATCTATCCCCCGTTCCCTGGTGGAAGCCGCGGCGATTGATGGCGCAGGGCCGATTCGCCGCTTCTTTAAGCTGTCGCTGCCGCTGATTGCCCCGGTGAGTTTCTTCCTGCTGGTGGTCAACCTGGTGTACGCCTTCTTCGATACCTTCCCGGTGATTGATGCCGCGACGGCGGGCGGCCCGGTACAGGCAACGACCACGCTGATTTATAAGATTTACCGTGAGGGCTTTGCCGGTCTGGATCTGTCCGCATCCGCTGCACAGTCCGTGGTATTGATGTTCCTGGTGATCGTGCTGACGGTCGTTCAGTTCCGTTATGTTGAAAGCAAGGTACGCTACCAATGATTGAGAATCGTCCAGGGCTGACTTTTTTCAGCCACCTTCTGCTTATCCTGGGCATTGTGACGATCCTGTTTCCCCTGTATGTCGCCTTTGTGGCGGCAACGCTGGATAACAAAGCCGTTTTTGAAACGCCAATGACCCTGATTCCCGGCACGCACCTGCTGGAAAACATGAAAGCAATTTGGATTAACGGCGTGGGGGCTAACAGTGCGCCGTTCTGGCTGATGATGCTTAACAGCTTCATCATGGCGTTCTCCATTACCGTGGGGAAAATCGCCGTTTCGATGCTATCCGCTTTTGCCATCGTCTGGTTTCGTTTCCCGCTGCGTAACCTCTTCTTCTGGATGATTTTTATCACCCTGATGCTGCCGGTTGAAGTGCGTATCTTCCCGACGGTGGAAGTGATTGCGAACCTGAAAATGCTCGACAGCTACACCGGGTTAACGCTACCGCTGATGGCTTCCGCTACGGCGACATTTCTGTTTCGCCAGTTCTTTATGACGCTTCCCGATGAACTGATGGAAGCGGCACGTATTGATGGTGCCTCGCCGATGCGCTTTTTCTGGGACATCGTGCTGCCGCTATCAAAAACCAATCTGGCGGCGCTGTTTGTCATTACCTTTATCTACGGCTGGAACCAATATTTGTGGCCTCTGCTTATCATCAGCGACGTCAATCTGGGCACGGCTGTTGCGGGCATTAAAGGCATGATTGCCGTAGGTGAGGGCTCAACACAATGGAACCAGGTGATGGCGGCAATGCTGCTCACGCTGATTCCCCCGGTGGTTATCGTTTTTGCCATGCAGCGTGCCTTTGTGCGTGGCCTGGTCGACAGTGAGAAATAAGATGGCAGGATTAAAATTACAGGCCGTAACCAAAAGCTGGGATAACGGCAAAACGCAGGTTATCCAGCCGCTGACGCTGGACGTGGCGGACGGCGAATTTATTGTAATGGTGGGGCCATCCGGTTGCGGAAAGTCGACGCTGCTCCGCATGGTCGCTGGCCTTGAGCGCGTCAGCACGGGCGATATCTGGATTGATAGCCAGCGCGTGACGGAAACGGAGCCGAAAGATCGTGGTATTGCGATGGTGTTCCAGAACTATGCGCTCTACCCGCATATGAGCGTGGAAGAGAACATGGCCTGGGGGCTAAAAATTCGCGGCATGGGTAAAGAGCACATTGCCGAGCGCGTAAAAGAGGCGGCCCGTATTCTGGAGTTGGATGGTCTGTTAAAGCGCCGTCCGCGCGAATTATCCGGCGGCCAGCGTCAGCGTGTGGCGATGGGGCGTGCCATTGTGCGCGATCCGGCGGTGTTTCTCTTTGATGAACCGCTATCAAACCTTGATGCGAAACTACGCGTCCAGATGCGGCTGGAACTGCAGTATTTACATCGTCGCCTGAAAACGACGTCGCTCTACGTGACCCACGACCAGGTAGAGGCAATGACGCTGGCGCAACGCGTGATGGTGATGAATAAAGGGGTGGCGGAACAGATCGGCACGCCTGTTGAAGTGTATGAAAAACCGGCCAGCCGCTTTGTGGCGAGTTTTATCGGTAGCCCGGCGATGAACTTGCTGGATGGGCGTATCAGCAACACCGGTACCCATTTTGAATTGGATAGCGGTATGGCGCTGCCCATTAACTGGTACTACCGGGGCTATGCCGGGCGTAAAATGACATTGGGTATCCGCCCGGAACATATTGCGTTAAGCTCACAGTCCGCAGGTGGCGTACCGCTGGTGATGGATACGCTTGAGATGCTTGGCGCAGACAACCTGGCCCACGGTCGCTGGGGCGACCATAAGCTGGTGGTGCGCCTTGCACATCAGGACAGACCGAAGCAGGGCAGTACGCTGTGGCTGCATTTGCCGGAGAATCACCTGCACCTTTTTGACGGTGAAACAGGACAACGTGTATGAGCAACTGGCCTTACCCCCACGTCGCCGCCCATCGTGGCGGTGGGAAACTCGCCCCGGAAAATACGCTGGCGGCAATTGATGTGGGCGCTCGCTACGGTCACACGATGATCGAGTTCGATGCGAAGTTGTCGAAAGACGGGCATATTTTTCTGCTGCATGACGATAATCTCGAGCGTACCAGCAACGGCTGGGGTGTTGCCGGGGATCTGGAATGGAACGATCTGCTGAAAGTAGACGCAGGCGGCTGGTTTGGCGGCGAATTCAAAGGTGAACCGCTGCCGCTGCTGTCGCAGGTTGCCGACCGCTGTCGTCAGTACGGCATGATGGCGAATATCGAGATTAAACCGACGACCGGCACTGGCTCGCTGACGGGCAAAGTGGTGGCACTCGCGGCGCGCGAACTCTGGGCTGATATGCCGACACCGCTGCTGTCGTCGTTTGAAATTGATGCGCTGGAGGCGGCGAAAGCGGCGGCACCGGAACTACCTCGGGGGTTGCTGCTGGATGAATGGCGCGATGACTGGCGGGAGCTGACCACCCGTCTGGAATGTTTCTCCATCCATCTTAATCACACGCTTCTTGATGAAGAACGCGTGGATATGCTGCGGGATGCCGGGTTACATATTCTGGTTTATACCGTCAATCGCCCCCAGCGTGCATCTCAACTGCTACGCTGGGGCGTTGATTGCATCTGTACCGACAACATTGCAGTCATCGGGCCGGATTTTCAGCCTTAAGGCGTAACGGTTTTTAGCGGGATATTCGCTTGCGGCGTGCTGGTATGGTTTTGATTCAGCATGCTGCTGCCGGCCTGGTTAGCGGGCAGCATATGTTGCTGCTGACTCAGTGTCGCATCGTTATTAACGCTTTGGTTCAGCATGCCGCCGTTTGTATTGGGGAGCATCTGCTGGGTACCCGGATCGAGCTCCCCCGGCTGCGCCTGCCTTACCCGCTGGGAATTATTATTAATCTGCGCTTCCAGATGCTGCTGTTGCAGGCGCGTTTGCGTCTGCAAATTCTGATTTAACATCCCTTTTTGCTGCTGTTGCTGATTAAGCATTTGCGTCTGCATTCGCTGCTGACTCGGTATCTGATAACCCGGTTGGTTCGGGTTATTGGTGGTATTGAGCGGCTGTGCGAAAGCGGCCAATGGCAAGAACGCGGCCAGAATAAATAGTCGTTTCATCATCTTCTCCTCCTTCTGAAGGTTCTTCTAAGTTTACTCCGTTTCACGCACTACGATGATCTTTTAGGAGTTCTGAACCAGACTTAAGCGGGGACTGTAGCCCCTTCTCAGGAGAACGACGATGATGAAACAGAAGTTTGCGCGTTGGGTGGCGATAGCCGCTCTGATGGCGGGAGGATGTTTTAGCGTTGCGGCGGCACCTCCGCCCGTTGCGGCACCGGCTCCGGTGTCGTATGGCGTTGAGGCGGATGTCTTTCATCCGGTTCGTGCGAAACAGGGGATGGTGGCGTCCGTTGACGAAACCGCAACCCGTGTTGGCGTCGATATCCTCAAACAGGGGGGCAACGCCGTGGATGCCGCCGTGGCGGTTGGCTATGCGCTGGCCGTAACGCACCCGCAGGCCGGTAATCTCGGTGGCGGCGGGTTTATGATGATCCGTACCAAAGATGGCAAAACGACCGCAATTGATTTTCGTGAAATGGCCCCGGCAGCAGCAACGCGCGATATGTTTCTTGACGACCAGGGCAACCCGGACAGCAAAAAGTCTCTCACGTCACACTTAGCTTCCGGTACGCCGGGCACAGTGGCGGGCTTTTCGCTGGCGCTGGAAAAATATGGCACATTGCCGCTGAATAAAGTCGTACAGCCGGCCATTAAGCTGGCAAAGCAGGGCTTCGTGGTGAATGACGCCCTGGCTGACGATCTCAAAACCTATGGCAGTGAAGTGCTGCCAAACCATGAAAACAGTAAAGCCATTTTCTGGAAAGACGGCGAGCCCCTGAAAAAAGGCGACAAACTGGTTCAGGCGAACCTGGCAAAGAGCCTGGAGATGATTGCCGAAAAAGGGCCGGACGCATTCTATAAAGGCTCGATTGCCGATCAGATTGCTCAGGAGATGAGTAAAAACGGCGGGCTTATCACGAAAGAAGATTTGGCCAATTACAAAGCCGTCGAGCGCACCCCCATCAGCGGCGACTATCGCGGCTACCAGGTTTTCTCCATGCCGCCGCCCTCTTCCGGGGGGATCCATATCGTGCAGATCCTCAATATCCTTGAGAACTTTGACCTCGCAAAATATGGCTTCGGCAGCGCGGATACCTTGCAGGTAATGGCGGAGGCGGAAAAATACGCCTATGCCGACAGGTCTGAATATCTTGGCGATCCGGATTTTGTGAAGGTGCCCTGGCAGGCGCTGACCAACAAGGATTATGCAAAATCGCTGGCTCAGCAAATAGACGTCAATAAAGCGAAGCCATCGAGCCAGATTCGTCCGGGCAAGCTTGAGCCCTACGAGAGTAACCAAACAACGCACTATTCGGTGGTGGATAAAGACGGTAATGCCGTCGCGGTAACCTACACCCTCAACACAACCTTTGGTAGCGGGATTGTGGCGGGAAATACTGGCATCCTGATGAACAACGAAATGGATGATTTCTCGGCCAAACCTGGCGTGCCGAATGTCTATGGGCTGGTGGGGGGCGATGCGAATGCGGTGGGGCCGGGCAAGCGTCCGCTCTCTTCCATGTCGCCGACTATCGTGGTGAAAGACGGGAAAACCTGGCTGGTTACGGGGAGTCCTGGCGGTAGCCGAATTATCACAACTGTGCTGCAAATCGTGGTAAACAGCATCGATTTCGGGATGAACGTCGCCGAGGCGACCAACGCCCCGCGCTTTCATCATCAGTGGCTGCCGGATGAGCTGCGCGTCGAAAAAGGCTTTAGCCCGGACACCCTCAAGCTGCTTGAGCAGAAAGGGCAGAAGGTTGTTGTGAAAGAGGCGATGGGCAGTACGCAGAGCATTATGGTTGGCCCGGACGGCACGCTGTACGGTGCGTCTGACCCGCGTACGGTGGATGATTTAACGGCGGGATATTAAGTTTCTCAATCCCCTCTTCCTGAAAGGGAGAGGGGATGGGTTGAGCGGTTTGTTAATCGTGGAGGCTTACTGTTTTATCCGTGCCATAAAATAGGCGTCCACATATTCGCCGTTGCGCAGGGCGAAGCGCTTTCCGGTTCCTTCAATTTCAAAACCAAACTTCTGATACAGCGTCAGCGCTGGCGCATTATCAACGAAGACGGTCAATTCAATACGTTCTATTCGCAGCCAGTTGTCGCACAGGTTCACCATTTCGCGCATTAACGCGCTGCCTACGCCACGCCCATGCTTTTCCGCTGAAACGCCAATTCCAAAGGTGGCAACGTGGCCGCGCCGGGGATTTTCCATGATATCCAGAGCCAGGTGTCCGACGACCTCTTCGTCAAGACAGGCAACGAGGTGGCGTCGGCCTGGTTTGACGGCGGCCCTTTCTTGCCACATCGCCATGGAAGGATGAGGAATTTGTAGCGTGTCGTGATACACCCCAGGATGTGAATTGATGTGGCGTAATGCTTCTGCATCGCTGGCTTCAATATGGCGTATCACAATGTCACTCATTCCTTTTTCCTCTTTTAGTGAAATATCCTCTTCAACATCACGAAGTTTACAAAGTGCGTCAACTGCCATTTTTTGCAAAAAAGGGTAGACAAGTGCGAATGATAATGATTATTATTACCATGCGTTCAGGGAAACCGATGCGGTAATCCTGAAAGCACGACATTGCTCACATTGCTTCCAGTATTTCTTAGCCAGCCGGGTGCTGGCTTTTTTTTTTAACTGCGTTTTCCCTCAGCCTTTTTGCTTGCGCCCTCCGTGGTGGTGTCGAGCACCAGCCCCACAACGTTCGTCTGCTCCTGTCGTGGGGCACGCAGTTCCGCCTGGCCTGTAAAGGTGCCGCCCTGTTTTATGCTCAGCGTGCGATAAACCAGCGTGCCGGTTAGCGTACCGTTTTCGGCAATATCTACTGCATCGCCCGTACACTGGCCTGTCACGGCGCCGTCGATAATCAATTGCTGGCAGTTAATGTTGCCTTCGACCCGTCCTTCACGCATGACGTTGACCAGACTCTCTTTCACGTCGATATCACCCCGTACGCTGCCGTAAACGTACACCGGGCTGGATGAAGCAATATTGCCTTCAAGATGAACATCACGGGCGATCACCGTAGATGTTTCCGTCTCGGCCTGGTGTTGATTAACGGTAGAAGGGGTGGCAGCTATCGCGCCGGGGTTTTCGCTGTTTTTATGTTTTTTGAACATGCCTGTTATGAATCCTCTCAGGATAAAAGCGCTAAAGGTGGCAAAGGCCAGCAGTCCTGCGTAACGCGCCAGCGAGGATGCGCCAACGCACCAGGCCAAAAGCGCAAACAGCCAGACCAGAAGGGTGAGGTTTAGCAGGAGATATTTTCTGTCCATGCATACTTCCCTGAGCCGCTTTCCATGGCAGCCAGCCCGATGCGTGGCTGACCCGTTATTGCGAGAAACATCCTGCTTTTCGCGGCACTTTTATCGGCAATTTGGTCAATGAGATCAAGACGTGTCAGAGGATTTTAAGAATGGAAGTGGTTGTTTATTCTGCTTTTATAATCACGGTAAATGCATCGTAAGTTCAGGATGATTTGGCTGTATGTCTTGTTCGTTGATGACAGTGGTTTTTATCGGTGGGCGTCTTGCGCTAAGGTTTAAGGCTGCGACGCTAAACAAGGACAGCATTATGACTCTGCATTGCGCATTTATCGGCTTTGGTAAAAGCACCACCCGCTACCACCTCCCTTACGTTCTGAATCGCAAAGATACCTGGCATGTGGCGCATATCTTTCGCCGCCATGCGAAACCGGAAGAACAGCATCCGCAGTATCAGCATATTCACTTCACCAGCGATCTTGATGAGGTGCTCAATGATCCGCAGGTCAGGCTGGTTATTGTTTGTACCCACGCGGACAGCCATTTTGAGTACGCGAAACGGGCGCTGGAAGCCGGGAAAAACGTGCTGGTAGAAAAGCCATTCACGCCAACGATTGCCGAAGCCGTCACCCTCTTTGAACTGGCAAAAAGCAAAGGCCTGACCGTCACGCCGTATCAGAATCGCCGCTTTGACACCTGTTTTTTGATGGCCAAAAAAGCCATTGAGAGCGGCAAGTTAGGTGAAATTGTTGAAGTGGAGAGCCACTTCGATTACTACCGCCCGGTTGCAGAAACGAAACCGGGCCTGCCGCAGGACGGATCCTTCTACGGGCTTGGCGTGCATACGATGGATCAAATTATTTCACTGTTTGGTCGCCCGGACCATGTGGCGTATGACATTCGTAGCCTGCGCAACAAGGCCAACCCGGATGACACCTTTGAAGCGCAGCTCTTTTATGGCGATCTGAAAGCCATCGTAAAAACCAGCTATCTGGTCAAAATCGACTATCCGAAGTTTATTGTCCACGGGACCAGAGGATCATTTATCAAGTACGGCATCGACCAGCAGGAGACCAGCCTGAAGGCCAATATCATGCCTGGTGAAGCGGGATTTGCGGCAGATGACAGTATCGGCGTGCTGGAGTATGTGAATGACGCGGGTGAAACGGTGCGTGAGGAGCTGAAACCGGAAATTGGTGACTATGGCCGGGTCTATGATGCGCTCTATGCCACGTTGATCACCGGGGCGGATAATTACGTCAAGGAATCTGATGTTCTGACCAACCTGGAGATCCTGGAGCGCGCCTTCGAACAGGCCTCTCCATCCACGGTAACCCTCGCAAAATAAGTGGTCTTAAGGTTACGAAAGTCGTTCATTTTTTTTGAACAGAGGAGTCAATTTTCACCCTCTATGATTGGTCAGCGATCGGGTCCACACTTACTCCATCGAAACGAACATGAGGGTGAAAACATGATTTATTTACGCAAAGCAAACGACCGTGGCCACGCAAATCATGGCTGGCTTGACTCCTGGCATACCTTTTCGTTTGCCAACTATTACGATGCAAACTTTATGGGTTTTTCTGCACTGCGCGTGATTAACGACGACGTGATCGATGCCGGGCAAGGGTTTGGCACCCATCCCCATAAAGATATGGAAATCCTGACGTATGTACTGCAAGGTGCGGTCGAGCATCAAGACAGCATGGGCAATAAAGAACAGGTTCCGGCGGGTGAGTTCCAGATCATGAGCGCTGGCACCGGCGTGCGGCACTCTGAGTACAACCCCAGCGCCACTGAACCGCTGCGTCTGTACCAGATCTGGATTATTCCAGAAGAAAATGGCATCACGCCGCGTTACGAACAACGCCGCTTTGATGCAACGCAGGGCCGCCAACTGGTGCTGTCGCCGGATGCTCGCGACGGTTCGCTGAAAGTGCATCAGGACATGGAGCTTTATCGCTGGGCGCTGTTGAAAGATGAGCAGTCTGTGTATCAGGTTTCTGCAGACCGCAAAATCTGGATTCAGGTGGTGAAAGGTGAGGTATCCATTAACGGCACGAAAGCGACCACCAGCGATGGCCTGGCCATCTGGGACGAGCAGGCTCTGTCCATTCATGCCGATAGCGACAGCGAAATTTTACTTTTCGACCTGCCGCCAGTTTGATCGGGCTTAAATAAATGACGCAACCTTCTGGTTAACACCAGAAGGTTGCGTGCTGTCCGTGATAAACTGGCCTGATGTTTCCCCGTTTATCAATTCAGGACGATGAAAAAGAAAAGACCCGTACTTCAGGATGTGGCCGATCGCGTTGGCGTGACCAAAATGACGGTCAGCCGATTTTTACGCAACCCGGAGCAAGTCTCCGTGGCGCTTCGGTCTAAAATAGCGGCTGCACTTGATGAACTGGGCTACATTCCGAATCGGGCTCCGGATATTCTCTCCAATGCCACCAGCCGTGCGGTTGGCGTGCTGCTTCCCTCTTTAACCAACCAGGTGTTCGCAGAAGTCCTGCGCGGCATCGAAAGCGTGACGGATGCGTTTGGCTATCAAACCATGCTGGCGCACTTCGGCTATAAGCCTGAGCTGGAAGAAGAGCGGCTTGAATCGATGCTGTCGTGGAATATTGACGGCCTTATCCTCACTGAACGTACCCATACGCCTCGCACGCTGAAAATGATTGAAGTGGCGGGTATCCCTGTTGTTGAACTGATGGACAGCAAGTCGCCTTGCCTGGACATCGCCGTTGGCTTCGACAACTTTGAAGCGGCGCGGCAGATGACGGCGGCCATTATTGAACGTGGTCATCGCCGGGTGGCCTACCTGGGCGCACGTCTCGACGAACGTACTATCATCAAACAGAAGGGGTATGAGCAGGCGATGCTTGATGCGGGTCTGACGCCATACAGCGTGATGGTAGAACAGTCCTCGTCCTATACCGCGGGCATTGAGCTTATGCGGCAGGCGCGTCGCGAATACTCGCAACTGGACGGAATTTTTTGCACCAACGATGACCTTGCGGTCGGCGCGGCGTTCGAATGCCAGCGTTTGGGGCTGAAAGTTCCTGATGATATGGCGATCGCCGGGTTCCACGGTCACGACATTGGCCAGGTAATGGAGCCGCGTCTGGCGAGCGTCCTTACGCCGCGTGAACGTATGGGACGTATTGGTGCAGAACGCCTGCTGGCGCGCATTCGTGGTGAATCTGTTACGCCAAAATTGTTAGATTTAGGTTTCACATTGTCACCGGGTGGATCTATTTAGTCTGACAAATTTGAAGTAGCTCACACTTATTCACTTCTGGCACGAATGGTTATTGCTTATCCATAACCCCGGCAGGACAATGTTACCGATAACTGTTACCCGTAACAATTCACTTTGTACCTGTGGGAGCTACGCTTTGAGCACGACTAACCATGATCACCACGTCTATGTCCTGATGGGCGTATCTGGCAGTGGTAAATCCGCTGTCGCCAGTGAAGTGGCGCATCAACTCCATGCCGCGTTTCTTGACGGCGACTTCCTTCATCCACGCGCCAACATCATGAAAATGGCCGCAGGCGAGCCGTTGAATGACGATGACCGTAAACCCTGGTTGCAGGCGCTCAACGATGCGGCCTTTGCAATGCAGCGCACCAACAAAGTGTCGCTGATTGTCTGTTCGGCGCTGAAAAAACGTTACCGCGACCTGCTGCGTGACGGCAACCCTAATCTCTCCTTTATCTACCTGAAAGGTGACTTCGATGTTATCGAAAGCCGCCTGAAAGCGCGTAAAGGCCACTTCTTTAAAACGCAAATGCTGGTGACCCAGTTTGAAGCCCTGGAAGAGCCGGGTGCGGATGAGCGCGACGTACTGATCGTTGACATTGACCAGCCCCTGGAAGGTGTTGTCGCCAGCACAATTGAAGTGATTAACAAATAAAGGCAGTTTGTTGTGAGTACATTGACGCTTGTTTTAACAGCAGTTGGCTCTGTGTTGCTGCTGCTGTTTTTAGTCATGAAAGCGCGTATGCACGCTTTCGTTGCTTTGATGGTGGTTTCTATTGGTGCAGGGCTTTTTTCCGGTATGCCGTTGATCAAGATTGCGGCGACCATGGAAAAAGGGATGGGCGGGACGCTGGGCTTCCTCGCCATCGTGGTGGCTTTAGGGGCGATGTTCGGCAAAATTCTGCATGAGACCGGCGCGGTCGATCAGATTGCCGTGAAGATGCTCAAATCTTTTGGTCACAATCGCGCGCATTTCGCGATTGGCCTGGCGGGGTTGATTTGCGCGCTGCCGCTGTTCTTTGAAGTGGCGGTGGTGTTGCTGATAAGCGTTGCCTTCTCTATGGCGCGCCATACCGGCACTAACCTTGTGAAGCTGGTGATTCCGCTGTTTGCGGGCGTGGCGGCAGCCGCAGCGTTTCTGCTGCCTGGGCCTGCGCCGATGCTGCTGGCTTCCCAGATGCACGCCGACTTTGGCTGGATGATCCTGATTGGGCTGTGCGCTGCCGTTCCTGGAATGCTGATCGCCGGGCCGCTGTGGGGCAACTTTATCAGCCGCTATGTCGCGCTGCATATCCCCGACGACATCACTGAGCCGCATCTGGGCGAGGGTAAAATGCCGTCATTCGGCTTTAGTCTGTCGCTGATTCTGCTGCCGCTGGTGCTGGTGGGGCTGAAAACTATCGCTGCACGTTTTGTGGCAGAGGGTTCGGACCTCTACAACTGGCTGGAGTTTATCGGTCACCCGTTCACCGCGATTCTGGTGGCTTGCCTGGTGGCAATCTACGGTCTGGCGATTCGCCAGGGCATGGCGAAAGACCGGGTCATGGAGATCTGCGGTCAGGCATTGCAGCCTGCCGGGATTATCCTGCTGGTGATTGGTGCGGGCGGTGTATTCAAGCAGGTGCTGGTAGATTCCGGTGTTGGCCCGGCGCTGGGCGAAGCGCTGACCGGTATGGGGCTGCCGATTGCCGTGACCTGTTTTGTGCTGGCAGCCGCCGTGCGCATTATTCAGGGGTCGGCGACCGTTGCCTGTTTGACGGCGGTGGGTCTGGTGATGCCGGTGATTGAGCAACTGCATTTTTCCGGTGCGCAACTGGCGGCCCTGTCGATTTGTATCGCGGGTGGTTCCATTGTGGTGAGCCATGTGAATGATGCGGGTTTCTGGTTGTTCGGTAAGTTTACCGGCGCCACCGAAGCGCAGACGCTGAAAACCTGGACGTTAATGGAAACGATTCTGGGCACCACAGGGGCGATTGTCGGGATGATTGCGTTTACGTTGTTGAGTTAAGAATTGCAGGGAGACGGTGCGGTCTGATGCCCTCACCCCGGCCCTCTCCCACGGGGAGAGGGAGCAAACACCAAAAAAGGCAACTTGCGTTGCCTTTTTGCTTTTATTCTGGTGCGGTCTGATGCCCTCACCCCGGCCCTCTCCCACGGGGAGAGGGAGCAAACACTAAAAAAGGCAACTTGCGTTGCCTTTTTGCTTTTATTCTGGTGCGGTCTGATGCCCTCACCCCGGCCCTCTCCCACGGGGAGAGGGAGCAAACACCAAAAACGGCAACTCAGGTTGCCGTTTTGCTTTTACCTCCGTTGCCGTTTTGCTTTTACCTAGCCCTTCATCCACAGGCGGATGCCGTCCAGGAACATCTGGGTTGCGAGCATCACCAGAACCAGCCCCATTAAACGCTCCAGCGCGTTCACCCCTTTCTCGCCGAGCAAACGCAGGAACAGCGATGATTGCAGCAAGATCGCCACGGTTCCGCCCCAAGCTATCAACAGGGCAATCACCAGATGGCCCATCTGATTAGGGTACTGGTGTGAAAGCAGCATCAGGGTGGCAAGCAGCGTTGGCCCGGCCACCAGCGGAACCGCCAGCGGTACGATAAACGGTTCTTCACCCGCCGGCAGCCCCATGCTGCTGCCGGACTCGCTGGGGAAAATCATCTTAATGGCGATCAGAAACAGGATGATGCCGCCGGAAATCGAGACCGTTTCGGCGCGTAGGTTGAGAAACGCCAGAATATTTTCGCCCGCGAAGAGGAAAACCAGCATCAGCACCAGTGCGATGAGCAGCTCGCGAATCATGATTTTTCGGCGGCGCTTCGGCTCAGTATGCTTGAGTACTGACATAAATATCGGCAGGTTCCCGAGAGGGTCCATAATCAGGATCAACAACACTGCCACCGAAATGATTTCGCTCATTATCAATTACCCATTTTGCCGCTGATTAGCGGTATTTCTGATGGCTTGCCCATCATTGATTAATTTCACTTGCGACTTTGCGTGCATTTTGTAAGGTGGACTATTAGCGCCAGTTGGATACTGGCTCGCACTAACAGCACACACCTTCGCAGGAAATACGCTATGAAAAATGTTGGTTTTATCGGTTGGCGCGGAATGGTCGGCTCCGTACTCATGCAACGCATGGTAGAAGAGCGCGACTTCGACGCCATTCGCCCGGTCTTCTTTTCAACTTCCCAGCTTGGTCAGGCAGCCCCGACGTTCGGCGGTAAGTCTACCGGTACGTTGCAGGACGCATTCGATCTGGAAGCGCTGAAGGCCCTCGACATCATTGTCACCTGCCAGGGCGGCGATTATACCAACGAAATTTATCCAAAGCTTCGTGAAAGCGGCTGGCAGGGTTACTGGATCGATGCTGCCTCTTCTCTGCGTATGAAAGATGACGCCATCATCATTCTTGACCCGGTGAACCAGGCTGTCATCACCGACGGTCTGAACAAAGGCATCAAAACCTTCGTTGGCGGCAACTGTACTGTCAGCCTGATGCTGATGTCACTGGGCGGTCTGTTCTCCAATGATCTGGTTGAATGGGTTTCTGTGGCGACGTATCAGGCGGCTTCCGGCGGCGGTGCGCGTCATATGCGTGAACTGCTGGCGCAAATGGGGCAACTGCACGGCCTCGTGGCTGCTGAACTGGCAGATCCGGCGTCTGCCATCCTCGATATCGAACGCAAAGTCACCCAGCTTTCCCGCAGCGGCGAACTGCCTGTCGACAACTTCGGCGTGCCGTTGGCAGGCAGCCTGATTCCGTGGATCGACAAACAGCTCGATAACGGCCAAAGCCGCGAAGAGTGGAAAGGCCAGGCTGAAACCAACAAGATTTTGGGCACAACCACCACGATTCCGGTTGATGGCCTGTGTGTCCGCGTTGGCGCACTGCGCTGCCACAGCCAGGCATTTACCATTAAATTGAAAAAAGATGTGTCTATCCCGACCATCGAAGAACTGCTGGCGGCCCATAACCCATGGGCGAAAGTGGTGCCGAACGACCGTGAAATCACCATGCGCGAACTGACGCCTGCGGCGGTAACCGGCACGCTGACGACCCCTGTTGGGCGTCTGCGTAAGCTGAATATGGGGTCAGACTTCCTCTCCGCATTCACCGTAGGGGACCAGCTCCTGTGGGGCGCAGCGGAGCCGCTACGCCGCATACTACGCCAACTGGCGTAATCAAAAATTTATTTAAAAAGGGGTGCTTGTCACCCCTTTTTTTTGCGTATTAACGGAGTGTACGCAGATGTTGATATTTTTCTCGGGAGTCAGATAAAGCGTTGGCTATGCTTTAAGTGGGGTGTTTACGCATCTTGCCTGAAGGTGGGACGGAGCAGAGAGGATGCACATTATGTGCTTGCGCCGTTCAGGTCAAAAAGAATGTCACAGCTGGGCGTATAACCTTGCCGGGAAGGTGTGACAGAGACAACAAGGATTAAACCATGTCTGTTTTTGTAGATAGAGACGTGATTAATGCGCTAATTGAAGGCCATTTTGCAGACCCCTTTTCCGTACTCGGCATGCACCAGACGGAAGCCGGGCTGGAAGTTCGCGCATTATTACCTGATGCGACCGAGGTCTGGGTAATCGAACCCAAAACCGGGCGCAAAGTGGGCAATCTGGATTGCCTTGATTCACGTGGTTTCTTTAGTGGCGTTATGCCGCGCCGCAAAAACCCCTTTCGATACCAGTTAGCCGTTATCTGGCATGGCCAGCAAAATCTTATCGACGATCCTTACCGCTTTGGTCCATTGATTCAGGATATGGACGCCTGGCTGCTTTCCGAAGGTACCCACCTCAGGCCTTACGAAACGCTGGGCGCACATGCCGATACGATGGACGGCGTGACCGGGACTCGCTTCTCTGTCTGGGCGCCAAACGCCCGCCGTGTTTCCGTGGTCGGGCAATTCAATTACTGGGATGGTCGCCGCCATCCGATGCGCCTGCGTCGTGAAAGCGGTATCTGGGAGCTTTTCATTCCGGGGGCGCACAACGGCCAGCTCTATAAGTTTGAGATGATTGATGCGCATGGCAATCTGCGGATCAAATCTGACCCGTATGCCTTTGAAGCCCAGATGCGCCCGGAAACGGCCTCCATGATTTGCGATCTGCCGGAAAAGGTAGAGCAGACAGAGGCGCGTAAAAAGGCCAACGAGTTTGATGCGCCCATCTCCATCTATGAGGTGCATTTGGGGTCATGGCGTCGCCACACGGACAATAATTTCTGGCTGAGCTACCGCGAGCTGGCGGACCAACTGGTGCCGTATGCAAAATGGATGGGGTTCACCCATCTGGAGCTGCTGCCTGTTAATGAGCACCCGTTTGACGGAAGCTGGGGCTATCAGCCGACGGGTCTCTATGCCCCGACGCGCCGCTTTGGCACCCGCGACGATTTTATCTACTTTATCAAAGCGGCCCACGCTGCCGGGTTGAACGTGATTCTGGACTGGGTGCCCGGTCATTTCCCGTCCGATGACTTTGGCCTGGCCGAGTTTGACGGAACCGCGCTCTATGAACACAGCGATCCGCGTGAAGGTTACCATCAGGACTGGAATACCCTGATTTATAACTACGGTCGCCGCGAAGTCAGCAACTATCTGGTGGGCAATGCACTCTATTGGGTTGAGCGCTTTGGTATCGACGCTCTGCGCGTGGACGCGGTCGCCTCCATGATTTACCGCGATTACAGCCGTAAACAAGGCGAGTGGATCCCCAACGAATTTGGTGGTCGGGAAAACCTTGAGGCCATCGAATTTTTGCGTAGCACCAACCGTATCCTTGGCGAGCAGGTTCCTGGCGCAGTGAGTATGGCAGAAGAGTCCACCGACTTTGCCGGCGTCTCGCGTCCGCCATCACTGGGCGGCCTGGGTTTCTGGTACAAGTGGAACCTCGGCTGGATGCACGACACCCTGGATTACATGAAGCTCGATCCGGTCTATCGCAAACACCATCACGACAAACTCACCTTCGGCATGCTCTACAACTACACGGAAAATTTCGTGTTGCCGCTCTCCCATGACGAAGTGGTACACGGCAAGAAATCCATTCTTGACCGTATGCCCGGCGATGCGTGGCAGAAGTTTGCCAACCTGCGCGCGTACTACGCCTGGATGTGGGCCTTCCCCGGTAAAAAACTGCTGTTTATGGGTAACGAGTTTGCGCAAGGGCGTGAGTGGAACCATGACAGTAGCCTCGACTGGCATCTGCTTGAAGGGGGCGATAACTGGCACCACGGCGTGCAGCGTCTGGTGCGGGATATGAACCACGTCTACCGTCATCACAAAGCGTTGCATGAGCTGGATTTTGATCCGTATGGCTTTGAATGGCTGGTGGTGGATGACCATGAGAACTCGGTGTTTGTCTTTGTACGTCGCGATAAAGCCGGCAACGAGATCATTGTCGTCAGCAATTTCACACCGGTTCCGCGTCATAACTACCGCTTTGGTATCAACCAGCCAGGGCGCTGGCGTGAAGAGCTGAACACGGACTCGATGCACTACCACGGCAGCAATGCCGGCAATGGCGGTGGTGTACAGAGTGATGAGATCCCGGTGAACGGCAGGGCGCACTCTCTCTCTGTGACGATCCCGCCGCTGGCAACTGTCTGGTTTGTGCGGGAGGGGTGATGACCAAACTGACCGCAGGCAACGCGACGCCACTTGGGGCCCATGTAGAGAGAAATGGCGTGAATTTCACGCTATTTTCAGCACATGCGGAGCGAGTCGAACTGTGCATTTTTGATGACGAAGGCAACGAACAACGTTATGACTTGCCCGCCCGCAGCGGCGATGTCTGGCACGGTTTCCTGGCAGATGCGCGGCCTGGTACGCGTTATGGCTATCGCGTACACGGTCCGTGGGAACCGGGGCAGGGGCATCGCTTTAACCCGGCGAAGTTACTGCTCGATCCCTGTGCGCGCCGTGTCGACGGTGACGTGAAAGACAGCCCATTGTTGCACGGCGGCTATGACGCTCCTGATCCGCATGACAGCGCGGCAATCGCGCCGAAAAGCGTGGTCGTGGATGACGCGTTTTACTGGGGGAATGATGCCGCGCCACGCACGCCATGGGGCAATACGGTCATCTATGAAGCCCATGTCAAAGGATTGACCTGGCTGCACCCGGATTTGCCAGAAGAGATCCGCGGTACCTATAAAGCCCTTGGTCATCCGGTCATGATCAACCACTTCAAGACGCTGGGTATCACCGCGCTGGAACTGATGCCGGTGTCGCATTTTATCAGCGAGCCGCGTCTGCAACGGCTGGGGTTAAGCAACTACTGGGGCTATAACCCGTTGGCGCTGTTTGCACTTGACCCGCGTTATGCCACCTCTCCTGAGTTAGCCATCAATGAGTTTCGTGAGGCAGTTAAGTCCCTGCATCAAAACGGTATTGAAGTCATCCTTGATATTGTGCTTAACCACAGCGCTGAAATTGACCTGCATGGTCCGACGCTCTCCCTGCGCGGAATTGATAACCGTAGCTATTATTGGATAAGGGGCGACGGTGATTATGAAAACTGGACCGGTTGCGGTAACACCCTGAATTTGAACAACCCAAGCGGCGTGGCCTATGCCCTGGCCTGTCTGAAATATTGGGTTGAGACGTTCCATATCGACGGCTTTCGCTTTGATTTGGCAACGGTTATGGGGCGCACGCCGGGATTCAGCCAGCAGGCGCCCTTGTTCGAGGCAATTAAAAACTGTCCGTTACTCTCACAGGTGAAGCTTATTGCGGAGCCGTGGGACATTGGCGAAGGCGGTTACCAGGTGGGTAATTTCCCGCCCTTATTTGCCGAATGGAATGATCATTTTCGTGATGCTGCCCGCCGCTTCTGGCTGGAGCAGTCACTCTCGCCTGGGGAATTTGCCGGGCGTTTTGCCGCATCCAGCGATATGTTCCGTCGCGAAGGGCGTCTGCCCCACGCGTCGGTCAATCTGGTGACGGCGCATGACGGGTTTACGTTGCGTGACTGCGTGAGTTTCAACCATAAGCATAACGAAGCGAATGGCGAGGAAAATCGCGACGGTACTAACAATAACCACAGTAATAATCATGGTATAGAAGGGTTAAGTAGCAGTCTTGACGTGACAGAAAGGAGGCGAGCAAGCGTCCATGCCCTGTTAACAACACTGCTACTTTCCCAGGGAACACCAATGTTGTTGGCCGGTGACGAACATGGTCATAGCCAGCACGGTAATAACAACGCTTACTGTCAGGACAATGCGTTGACCTGGCTTGACTGGCAAAACGCAAACAGTGGGCTAATGGCATTTACCGCCGCGTTGATTCACCTTCGCCAGCGCATTCCCGCCTTAACCCGGGATGCATGGTGGGAAGAGGGCGATGGCAACGTGCGTTGGCTTAATCAGGAAGCGCAACCTCTCAGCGTTGCGGAGTGGCAAAGCGGTGTCCACCGCCTGCAAATCCTGCTGTCCGATCGTGTACTGCTGGCGATTAACGGCACGCATGACGTTGCTGAGATTGTGCTACCAGAAGGGGAATGGCGTGCTGTTCCTCCGTTTGCCGGTGAGGATAATCCGGTAGTGATGGCTGTCTGGCATGGGCCCGCGCACGGAGTGTGCGTCTTTGAAAGGTCATAAAAAAGGAGTTAGTCATGGTTAGATTAGATAAGAACGATCCCTTAATGTTAGCGCGCCAGCTGCCATTAAAATCTGTAGCCCTGATACTTGCGGGAGGGCGCGGGACCCGCCTTAAAGATTTGACAAAAAAACGCGCCAAACCCGCGGTTCACTTCGGCGGTAAGTTCCGTATTATCGATTTCGCATTATCCAACTGCATTAACTCCGGTATTCGTCGTATTGGTGTGATCACGCAGTATCAATCCCACACGCTGGTGCAGCATATTCAGCGTGGCTGGTCCTTCTTCAACGAAGAGATGAACGAATTTGTCGATCTGCTACCTGCGCAGCAGCGTGTGCATGGTGAGAGCTGGTATCGCGGCACCGCCGATGCGGTCACGCAGAACCTCGACATCATTCGCCGCTATGGTGCGGAGTACATCGTCATTCTGGCCGGTGACCATATCTATAAGCAGGACTATTCACGCATGCTTATTGATCATGTCGAAAAAGGTGCGCGTTGCACCGTGGCCTGTCTGCCGGTGCCCATCGAAGAGGCAAGCGCGTTTGGCGTTATGGCTGTGGATGAAAACGACAAAGTTATCGAGTTCGTTGAAAAACCCGCCAGCCCGCCTTCTATGCCCAATGACAGCACGAAATCGCTCGCCAGCATGGGGATATATGTTTTCGATGCTGAGTACCTTTACGAGTTGCTTGAACAAGACGACAAGAATGAAAACTCCAGTCACGATTTCGGCAAAGATATCATCCCGCTGATAACCAAGTCTGGCATGGCTTATGCACATCCCTTCCCATTATCCTGTGTGCATTCGGACCCTGACTCAGAACCCTACTGGCGTGACGTAGGAACCCTCGAAGCGTACTGGAAAGCAAACCTCGATCTCGCATCAGTTGTACCTGAACTGGACATGTATGACCGTAACTGGCCAATACGTACCTATAATGAATCTTTACCACCGGCGAAATTTGTTCAGGACAGATCGGGAAGTCACGGTATGACACTGAACTCACTGGTTTCTGGTGGATGTGTGATATCCGGATCGGTAGTGGTGCAATCGGTATTGTTCTCACGGGTACGTGTGAATTCGTTCTGCAATATCGACTCTGCTGTTCTTTTACCGGAGGTCTGGGTCGGCCGTTCCTGTCGCTTGCGGCGTTGCGTTATTGACCGGGCCTGTGTCATCCCGGAAGGGACGATCATTGGTGAAAACGCAGAAGAGGACGCCCGTCGGTTCTACCGCTCCGAAGAGGGCATTGTACTGGTGACGCGCGAAATGCTGCGTAAATTGCAACAAGAGTAACAGCATCGAGATAACCTTGCGCGGAAGGGGTCCGCGCGCTGTTTTTCCCGCTAGCGCCCGCTAAGTGTTAGCGGTTTTGACAGGAGCGATAATGCAGGTTTTACATGTATGTTCTGAGATGTTTCCGTTGCTGAAGACCGGTGGTCTGGCTGATGTTATTGGCGCATTGCCTGCGGCGCAAATTGCCGATGGCGTTGATACGCGCGTTTTGCTGCCTGCATTCCCGGATGTTCGTCGCGGCGTGACTGATGCTCAAGTGGTCTCGCGGCGGGATACATTTGCTGGTCGTATTTCATTGCTGTTCGGACATTTCAACGGGGTGGGGATCTACTTAATTGATGCGCCGCATCTTTACGATCGTCCCGGGAGCCCGTATCACGATACCAATCTTTTTGCTTATACCGATAACGTTCTGCGTTTTGCCTTGCTTGGCTGGGTCGGCGCAGAGATGGCCAGCGGGCTGGACCCGTTCTGGCGGCCCGATATCGTCCATGCCCACGACTGGCATGCAGGGCTGGCGCCCGCTTATCTGGCGGCGAAGGGGAGACCGGCGAAGTCTGTGTTCACGGTACATAACCTGGCTTATCAGGGGATGTATTACGCGCAACATATGAGTGAAATACAGTTGCCATCGTCGTTCTTTAATATGCATGGGCTGGAATTCAACGGACAGATCTCTTTCCTGAAAGCCGGTCTCTATTACGCCGATCATATTACGGCGGTCAGCCCGACCTACGCTCGCGAAATTACCGAGCCGCAGTTTGCCTACGGCATGGAGGGGCTGCTGCGTCAGCGGCAAGTTGAAGGGCGCCTGTCCGGTATTCTGAACGGCGTGGATGAAAAAATTTGGGATCCGGCAACAGACCTGCTGCTTTCATCGCGTTATACGCGGGATACGCTGGAGGAAAAAGCGGAGAACAAACGCCAGCTACAGATCGCCATGGGGCTGAAAGTGAACGACAAAGCGCCGCTTTTTGCGGTAGTGAGTCGCTTAACCAGCCAGAAAGGATTGGATTTGGTGCTGGAGGCATTACCCGGTTTGCTGGAGCAAGGCGGGCAACTGGCGCTACTTGGCGCGGGCGATCCGGTTCTGCAGGAAGGTTTCCTTGCGGCGGCGGCGGAGCATCCAGGGCAAGTCGGCGTGCAAATTGGGTATCACGAGGCGTTTTCACATCGCATTATGGGCGGGGCGGATGTCATCCTGGTTCCGAGCCGTTTTGAGCCGTGTGGGTTAACGCAACTTTATGGATTGAAGTACGGCACGTTGCCGTTAGTTCGTCGCACGGGCGGGCTGGCGGATACCGTGACCGATAGCTCATTGGAGAATTTGGCAGATGGAATCGCCAGTGGTTTTGTATTTGAAGACAGTAATGCCTGGTCGCTGCTTCGCGCGATTCGGCGTGCTTTCGTGTTGTGGTCCCGTCCCTCTCTCTGGCGTTTTGTTCAGCGCCAGGCGATGGGCATGGATTTTAGCTGGCAGGTCGCCGCGCAATCCTATCGCGATCTTTACTATCGGTTGAAATAGTTTTCCAGGAATCACTTGTATGAATGCACCTTTTACATATGCATCACCCACACTGAGCATCGAAGCGTTAAAACATTCGATCGCCTACAAGCTGATGTTTACCATTGGTAAAGATCCGGTCATCGCCAACAAACATGAGTGGCTGAACGCCACGCTGTTTGCGGTGCGTGACCGCCTGGTAGAACGCTGGTTACGTTCCAACCGTGCACAGCTCTCTCAGGAAATGCGCCAGGTTTACTACCTGTCGATGGAGTTTTTGATTGGCCGCACCCTTTCCAACGCCTTGTTGTCATTAGGTATTTATGACGATGTCAAAAACGCTCTGGAAGAGATGGGGCTGGATCTGGAAGAGCTGATTGACGAAGAAAACGACCCAGGATTGGGTAACGGGGGGTTAGGGCGTCTTGCGGCCTGCTTCCTGGATTCTCTGGCAACGCTGGCGCTGCCTGGACGCGGTTATGGTATTCGCTACGACTACGGCATGTTCAAGCAGAACATTGTTGATGGCCGGCAAAAAGAGTCTCCGGATTACTGGCTGGAATACGGTAACCCATGGGAATTCAAACGCCATAACACCCGCTACAAAGTGCGTTTTGGCGGGCGCGTGCAGCAGGAAGGCAAAAAGTCTAACTGGCTGGAGACCGAAGAGATTTTGGCCGTGGCCTACGATCAAATTATTCCTGGTTACGATACCGACGCGACCAACACCCTGCGGTTGTGGAATGCGCAGGCGAGTAGCGAAATCAACCTGGGTAAATTTAACCAGGGTGACTATTTTGCGGCGGTGGAAGATAAAAACCACTCCGAAAACGTATCTCGCGTGCTCTATCCGGATGACTCGACCTATTCTGGCCGGGAGTTGCGCCTGCGTCAGGAGTACTTCCTGGTGTCGGCAACCGTTCAGGATATTTTGAGCCGCCATTACCAGCTCCACAAAACCTACGCCAATCTGGCGGAGAAAACCGCGATTCACCTGAACGATACCCACCCGGTATTGTCGATCCCTGAATTGATGCGTCTGCTGATTGATGAGCATAAATTCTCATGGGATGAAGCGTTCGAGGTGACCTGCCAGGTGTTCTCCTACACCAACCACACGCTGATGAGCGAAGCGCTGGAAACCTGGCCGATTGATATGCTCGGTAAGATCCTGCCGCGCCACCTGCAAATTATCTTTGAAATTAATGACTACTTCCTGAAAACCATTCAGGAACAGTACCCTAACGATATTGGCCTGCTGAGTCGTGTGTCGATTATCGATGAATCGAACGGGCGTCGCGTGCGCATGGCGTGGTTGGCCGTGGTGGTGAGCCATAAAGTGAATGGCGTGTCTGAATTGCACTCCAACCTGATGGTGCAGTCCCTGTTTGCCGATTTCGCCAACATTTTCCCGATGCGCTTTACAAACGTGACCAACGGTGTCACACCGCGTCGCTGGCTGGCGCTGGCGAACCCGCCGTTGTCAGGCGTGCTGGATGAGAATATTGGCCGTACCTGGCGTACCGATCTGAGCCAGCTCAGCGAGCTGGAACAGCATATCGACTACCCGACGGTGAACCAGGCGATTCGCCATGCCAAGCTGGAGAACAAAAAGCGTCTGGCGGCGGTAATAGGCCAGCAGCTTAATGTGGTGGTCAACCCGAAAGCGCTCTTCGATGTGCAGATCAAACGTATCCACGAATATAAGCGTCAGTTGATGAATGTGCTGCACGTGATCACCCGCTACAACCGTATCAAAGCAGATCCGACCGCAGAGTGGGTACCACGCGTCAATATCTTCGCCGGTAAAGCGGCGTCGGCGTACTACATGGCGAAGCACATCATTCACCTTATCAATGATGTGGCGGCGGTGATCAATAACGATCCGCAGATTGGCGATAAGCTGAAAGTGGTCTTTATTCCCAACTACAGCGTAAGTCTCGCGCAGGTGATCATTCCGGCGGCGGATCTTTCTGAGCAGATCTCGCTGGCTGGGACGGAAGCGTCCGGCACCAGTAACATGAAGTTTGCCCTCAATGGCGCGTTGACCATCGGTACGCTGGACGGTGCGAACGTAGAAATGCTTGAGCATGTGGGGGCGGATAACATCTTCATTTTTGGTAATACCGCCGAAGAAGTTGAAGAGCTGCGCCGTAAAGGCTATTCACCGCGTGAATACTACGAAAAAGATGAGGAGCTGCATCAGGTACTGACGCAAATTGCGACCGGCCTGTTCAGCCCGAATGAGCCAGGTCGTTATCGCGATCTCGTGGATTCGCTGATTAACTTTGGCGACCATTATCAGGTACTGGCCGATTTCCGCAGCTACGTTGACTGTCAGGACAAAGTAGACGAGCTCTATCGTAACCCGGAAGAGTGGACCATGAAGGCGATGCACAACATCGCTAATATGGGCTACTTCTCATCTGACCGAACGATTCAGGAGTATGCCGAGCAGATCTGGCATATCGATCCGGTACGCCTGTAAGTCACCTTCGTTTTCGCCATAAATATCTCACGGAGCCCCAGGGCTCCGTTTTTTTTCAGAATATGCAGGGGGATGAGCTGCCAGGCCGCGCCTTTATAATTGGCCGACAAACAAGGATGAGGTGGCAGGATATGGGATTCGGATGGTGGGTAAGATCGCTTTTATTGATGTTTATTGGCGTTCCGTTGTTAGCACATGGCGCGGCGGCGGCGTGTCTATTTGTCCAGGAGTTACTCAAAAAAGCGCTTATTGCGCTGGATCTTTCACGCTCATTTGCGAACGGTGATATCGCCACATGTGTGTTTTACGCATTGGGTGGCGTCATGATGTTTCTTATGGGTTGGCTGTGGGCGCGCTTTACCCAACCGAAAGAGAACAATGCCTTACGCCAGAGTTTGTTACTGCTGCCTGCGCTGCTCGTATTGCTGTGCTGGATAGTCATTATGCAGCGGTCTGGCCTGGGCTTTAGCAGCCGCTGGTTTGGGATAATGTTTAAACTCGGTCTACCCTGGATGGGCATTAACCTTATTGCGCTGTTAACCGGCTGGTTTTGGGCGATGGTGATTATCCCGGTGGGTACCCAGGCCTGCTTTACCCTCGGCTGTTACTGGCGTCATCGCTACGCGCCCGATTCTCGCGCCTCGCTTTGCTTGCGAAATCTGCTGGTGTTAGCGCTGATTATATTGAGTCTGGTGGCCTGCTGGCAGGCGGCGTTACGACAGAAGAAATTCCCTCGGGTAACAAGTGAGCATGCCGTCAGTGAATCTCTTGATCGCTGGGATTATTACCCTGACAGGCCCAATAACAAACTCACGGCGTTGCGCGGTGCCGCTCCTTTTACCTTCGCGGACAAACACCCACGCCTTGATGGTGCGACCGCAGCCTACCCGCTATACGCCTCGGCCTTCTTTGCGCTGAACCGTTTCCCGGACGACATGACCTCTTATGGTATTCAGGCCTGCTGCCTGTCCCTGTCACGCACGCCAGACGCCTATAAAAATATTATTGCCGATAAAGCCGATATCATCTTTGTCGCCCAACCTTCTGAGGGGCAGAAAAAGCGGGCACAGGCGGCGAACTTCAATCTGACCTACACGCCGTTTGCTCGTGAAGCCTTTGTGTTCATTACACATGCCGATAACCCTGTCGACAGTCTGACTCAGCAGCAGGTGCGCGACATTTTCAGTGGCAAAACGACACGCTGGAGCGACGTGGGCGGTGACGCGCGTGATATCGAAGTCTGGCAACGGCCGGAAGATTCCGGAAGTCAGTCCACGATGCTGGCGAAAGTGATGAAAGAGATGCCCATGCTGCCGCCAAAAGAGACTGAAGTGGCGAGGGGAATGGGGGGCGTGATCCGTAAAGTGGCTGAGTACCAAAACAGCAAAGGGGCAATAGGTTACACCTTCCGCTACTATGCCACGAAGATGAATGCCAATGCGGGCATCAAGTTATTAGCCATCGATGGCGTCGCGCCGACGAAAGAGAACATTCGTAACGAGACATACCCTTTCGTTGTGGATGTTTACATGGTGACGCGTGAAAACCCAACGGCGGAAACGCAAAAGCTGGTGGCGTGGTTTTTAAGCCCGCAGGGGCAGGCGCTGGTGGAGGATGTGGGGTACGTGCCGTTGCACAGTCCGGCAAACTAGCATCCTAAAAGAACCCCGCTGAACGTGCGTCAGCGGGGGCATTCAAGATTAAGAGGCCAGCGATAATTCCGCTTTGCTGTGGCGGGTCAGCCACTGCGCCACACGGGATTGCTCCTCGGCATTGAGCCACATGCCCAGTTTGGTACGACGCCAGATAGCATCGTCCAGACGGCGCACCCATTCGTGCTCAACAAGGTAACGCAGTTCGGCTTCGTAAAGCTCATGGCCGAAATGCTCGCCCAGGTCTTCAATTGAGCCTGCCTGCCCCAGAATCAGCTCGCTGTTGCTGCCGTAAGTCCGGGCATAATGGCGGGCCAGCGACTCGGTAATGAACGGGTAACGACGACGCAGTTTCGCGGCGTAGTCATCGCGATCGCCCCCCAGCTCCCCGCCAGGCAATACACAGTTTTTGGTCCAGGCCGGGCCGATACCTTCATAGTAGGAGGCCAGTTTTTCCATCGCATGTTCAGCCAGCTTGCGGTAGGTCGTAAGCTTGCCGCCAAAGACGGACAGCAGCGGCGCTTTACCGTCCTGATCGTGAATATCCAGCGTGTAGTCGCGAGTGATTGCCTGTGGGGAGTCGGACTCATCGTCACACAGCGGGCGCACGCCGGAGTAAGTCCAGACAATGTCATTGCGCGTCAGTTGCTTTTTAAAGTGCGCGTTATAGACCTTCAACAGGTAATTCACTTCACTTTCGTCGATTTCGACGTTTTTCGGGTCGCCTTTATATTCCACATCGGTTGTACCAATGATGGAGAACTCATCCATCCACGGGATCACGAAGACGATACGTTTATCTTCGTTTTGCAGAATATAAGCCTGCTTCTGTGAATGAACGCGTGGCACCACGATATGGCTGCCTTTGATCAGACGAATGCCATACGGAGACGGCAAATGCATCCCGTCATCAAAGAACTGTTTAACCCATGGGCCGGTGGCATTGACCAGACCGCGTGCTTGCCAGCTAAATTTTTCCCCGGTGTCGATATCTTCCGCTTCAACAATCCACAAACCGTTTTCACGTTTTGCTGAGACAGCGCGCGTACGGGTACGCACTTCGCCGCCTTTTTTCACAACCATCTGCGCATTCGCCAGGACCATACGGGCATCATCGACCCAACAGTCAGAATATTCGAAACCGCGCACGATTTCAGGTTTGAGGACCGATTCTGAGCCAAAACGCAAACTTTGCGATCCGGGTAAACTGGTGCGTTTACCCAGGTTGTCGTACATAAAAAGACCGATACGGATCATCCATGCCGGACGTAAGTGCGGGCGATGCGGTAAGCGGAAACGCATCGGAAAGGCGATGTGCGGTGCCATTTTTAACAGCACTTCGCGCTCGGCCAGCGCCTCGCTAACCAACCGAAACTCATAGTGTTCAAGGTAGCGCAGGCCACCGTGAATCAATTTTGAGCTGGCGCTGGAAGTTGCGCAAGCTAAGTCCTGGGCTTCCAGCATCAGCACGGATAAACCTCGCCCGGCGGCGTCTGCCGCGATACCGGCACCGTTGATGCCCCCGCCAATAACGATCAGATCTTTGGTTTCCATGCTGCCCTCACGCGCTTTCGTTAAAGCTCACAAATGTTCGATATCGCTCATAATAGCAAAAGATCGCGCTTTTGGTAACATCAGAAAAACAATTTAGAGTGATATACATAACATAATGGTGTTTCTCCGCCTGGAGGACGTACACTAAGCGGTAAACTTATGTTGCCTGTTTTTTCCTCCCTGAACGTGTGGAAAGGAAGCAGGCGTACCACCTGCCATACGAAAAAGAAAAGAGATCAGAATGGATCAATTTGTCTGTATTAATGTTGAAGAGGCCCACCAGAAACTGCAGCTTAAGCAGGCGGTAATGGTTGATATTCGTGACCCACAAAGCTATGCGATTGGCCACACGCCGGGCGCTTTTCATTTAACAAACGACACCCTCGGTGCGTTTATGCGCGAAACCGACTTCGATACCCCGGTGATGGTGATGTGCTATCACGGCAATAGCAGTAAAGGCGCGGCGCAATACCTGCTCCAGCAAGGCTATGATGCGGTATTCAGTGTTGATGGCGGCTTTGATGCCTGGCACCGTCACTTTCCAGCGGAAGTCGAGCAGGGATCCCTTTAGAGAGTGAAGACTCTGCCGCTATACTGTGCTCTTTTCCAGGGACAAAGCGACCGCCTGCCATGTTGATGATTACATCATTTACCAATCCGCGTATCGCCCAGGCGTTTGTTGATTACATGCAAACCCAGGGCGTCATTCTTACCATTCAACACCACTCACAATGCGATATCTGGCTGGCGGATGAAAGCCAGGCAGAGCGCGTGAAAGCTGAACTGGCGCGTTTTCTGGAAAACCCCACCGATCCGCGTTATCTCGCCGCAAGCTGGCAATCCGGCGAGACGGGCAGCGGTCTGCAGTACCGTGGTTTTACCCTGCGCGCGGCGCTGAGGGAACGGGGTGGGCCAATGACTCTCGCTGTCTTCGCGGCCTGCGTCCTGGTCTTTATTCTGATGAGTCTGTATAGCGATCAGGATGTGATGGTCTGGCTTGCCTGGCCCTACGATGCCTCGGTGCAATTTGAAGCCTGGCGCTATTTTAGCCATGCGCTAATGCACTTTTCGCTGGTTCATATCATCTTTAACCTGTTCTGGTGGTGGTATCTTGGCGGAGCGGTGGAAAAACGCCTGGGAAGCGGCAAGCTGGTGGTGATCACCCTTATCAGCGCGTTACTGAGCGGCTTTTTACAGTACAAACTGGCTGGCCCGTGGTTTGGCGGTTTGTCAGGTGTGGTCTATGCATTGATTGGTTATGTGTGGCTACGTGGTGAGCTGGACCCGCAACGCCCGGTCTGGCTGCCTCGTGGACTGGCTATTTTTACGGTCGTGTTACTGGTTGCTGACTGGTTTGGCATCTCAGCAGTGGATACGGCTATCGGCGCACACACCGGCGGGCTGTTGATTGGCCTTGCGATGGCGCTGGTAGATACATTGAATGCGCGAAAACGAACATAATTATCCAGAGACATTTCATGAAACAAACACAACGTCATGACGCGATCATTGAACTGGTTAAACAGCAGGGATATGTCAGCACGGAAGAACTGGTAGAGCAATTCTCGGTAAGTCCGCAGACTATTCGCCGCGATCTGAACGATCTGGCCGATCAAAACAAAATCCTGCGCCACCACGGGGGGGCCGCGCTACCTTCCAGCTCCGTCAATACCTCCTGGCACGATCGTAAGGCGACGCAAACGGCAGAGAAAGAACGCATTGCCCGTAAAGTGGCCAGTCAGATCCCAAACGGCGCAACGTTGTTTATTGATATTGGCACCACCCCTGAAGCCGTGGCGCACGCGCTGCTCGATCACAGCGATTTACGCGTGGTGACGAACAACCTCAACGTGGCGAACACGCTGCTGAAAAAAGAAGATTTCCGCGTCATTCTCGCTGGCGGTGAGTTGCGTAGCCGTGACGGTGGGATTGTCGGCGAAGCCACGCTGGACTTTATTTCTCAGTTCCGTCTGGACTTCGGCATTCTTGGCATCAGCGGCATTGACGCTGATGGTTCGCTGCTGGAGTTTGACTATCATGAAGTGCGCACCAAACGGGCGATAATTGAAAACTCGCGCCATGCGATGCTGGTGGTGGATCACTCGAAGTTTGGACGCAACGCAATGGTCAACATGGGCAGTATCAGTATGGTCAATGCCGTTTACACGGACATCATGCCACCCGCTGGCGTCATGCAGGTGATCACCAGTAATAACGTCCAGTTAGAGTTATGCTAAGCAGTCGCGTCGGGCGGCGTTGTGCAGCCCGACCTGATACTCAGACACCGTACCCCATCATTTTCAGCAGCCGCTGGGCATGCAATACGGCATCCTGACGGTGGGCAACCCCCAGCTTCTGATACAAATTACGGATATGCGTTTTAATGGTGGTCGCCGCCACGGCGAGTTCACCGGCGATTTGCTCATTGCTGTAGCCTGAGTAGATAAGCCCTAATACCTGCCACTCTCGCTGGGTTAGCGGACTGGTGCGGATCAACTCCGGCACTTCCGGATGGTTCAGCAAGCGTTCAACGAAGCTCTCGTCAAAATGGGCGAACTTATGCCGGTGATGCTGGTTGATGTCACGCAGAATACGCTGCGCGCGGTGCTGGTCCAGTTCCGGCAGTGTATTGAGTTGAATAAGCTGACGCAGTTGCTGCGCCATGGCCTCGCCTTCAATAACAAAGTGGCTGATAAACCCGGTGCGGTTGGCCAGTTGCAGTGCCTCAAGCAGCACGCGCTGTGCGTCGTTTTTACGCCCGGACTGCCAGTACAACTGATTCAGTAACAGCAGGTTGCGGTTCAAATCACTCATCAGGCGCAAGCTGCGGGCGTTCTCGTTGAGCTCTTCAAGCACCATTTCAGCCGGGTCGAAATCGCCAAGCAGAATTTGCGCTCTGGCGATATTGCGCCACTGCCCTTGCAGGAAGTGGTTATTGGCAAATTCGGGTTTAGGCGTCTGGCGAAGCCACTGCTCTGCTGATTTACGATCGCCCGTCATGTTCCAGTAAATCACCCGGACCTTATCGGCGTTCGACACCCAGTCGCTGTGATACTGGCCGTTACCCAGCAAGTTCTCCAGACGGTGTAAATGCGCGCGAGCATTATCCAGGTCACCGCGAGCCAGCGAATTTTGAATCACCAGCGCCAGACACTGTAACTGTTGCTGCGGCTGGAAGGAGGCGAGAACCTCCATCCCCTGGCGAGCGGCGGCTTCAGATTCGTCAAGACGCGCCCAGGCCCAGAGTAATTGCGAACGAATGCGCAGTAAGAACTCGTGCATCGGCAACTGCTCAAGGTGCTGTTCGCGCACCAGAACAAAGCCTTTTTCCTGGGTCTCCCAGGCAGCCTGCAAGAACCCTTGTGCAAACAGAATTTCGCTCTGCTGAATCAGGCTCCACAAGGCGTAATGCCACACGTCATGGCGGCGCGCCATCTGCTCGGTTTGCTGCATCAACGCCAGCGAGTTGGTCAGTTGCCCTTTGCAGTGCAGCACTTCACCGTGTACCGACGTGGCGACAATACGGCTGTAGTAATTGGCAAGCGGCAGTTCATCGAGCGCCACCATCGCCAGGCGTTCCGCTTCGGCGGCGTCGCCATCATTGATCGCGACCTGCGCGCGCAATGCGTTGAAATCACCGTGCAGGGAGGCGTCCATTTGGGTGGTCATCTCCTGTTCGGCACGGGCCAGCAAGGTATTCACTTCGCTGTAGCGATGCTGGCTTTGCATCAGCCAGGCCTGTAGCAGCACCAGGCGCGGGTTCTCCAGGAGGCTCTCCCACGGTAGCGCTTTCAGCGAGGCTTCCAGCAGGCTGAGTTCGCTATGGTTGAATAAGCCCCAGGCGTGATGCAGCAGAATGTCCCGTAACATAATGCCGTCGCCCGCCGCCAGCGCGTGGTGGATGGCTTCGCTGGGGAATCCCTGTGCCATCCAGCTTTCTGCCGCCGCGCGATGAATTTCCGGTAGTTCAGTCGCCAGTTCCCACTGGCAGCGCTGGCGCAGGAAATTGCCGAACAGCGGGTGGTAGCTGAACCATTCACCGGAGTCATCCATGCGCTGCAGGAATAACCCCTGGCGCTCAATTTCTTCCAGCCGCATCTGACCATTTTCTTCGCCGGTGACACGGACAATCAGCGCATCGTTCATCGAGCGCAATAGCGAACTTTTCAGTAAGAACAGACGCGTGCTGGCATCGACATTATCCAGCACCTCATCCACCAGATAATCGGACAGATGGCTGGCGTTGATCCCCGCCAGACGACGAGCGGATTGCTGCGCGGCACTGTGATTCTGGCGTACGGAAAGGGCAATGAGTTGGAGCGCGGTGGCCCAGCCGGCAACGTCATCACACAGACGGCTGCTCTCTGCCGCTTCGATGGGGGAAGTCAGGCGGCAATCAAAAAATTGCTTCGCTTCCTGATGATTAAAGGCCAGTTGGTGGCTGCCGATCTCCAGCAGTTGTTCACGTACGCGCAGATTGGCAATGCCTAACTGCGGTAAATTGCGCGACAACACAATCAGCGTCAGGTTTTCCGGCTGATGGCGCAAGAAGAAACGCATGGCTTCATGAATCACCGGGTTGGTGATGAGGTGGTAGTCATCTATCACCAGATAGAGCGCGCGTTGCCACTCTGCCAGCTCAATAAACAACTGAGCAAAGAGGGAGGAGAGGCTGGCGTACTGGCGTTTTTGCGCCATTGCCTCACTGGTGACGCAATGCCCACCCGTGGCCTGTTGAATAGCAGCAATGAAATAGCTGGCAAAACGTTCCTGCTGATTGTCGCCTTCATCCAGCGAAAACCAGCCCACGTCATTTTTACCGGAAGCCCATTGGGAAATGAGCGTTGTTTTTCCGTACCCAGCAGGGCTAGTGATCAGCGCAAGCCGAAAATTGTTCGCGCCGGAAAGTTTAGCCAACAGACGCTCACGAACGACAGTATGGTCGAGGCGTACCGGGCGACTTAATTTAGACGGAATCAACATAGTTATCACTTCACTGTGAGGACAAAGGGGAAAAACGATTTTTTTGCGCTTCGTAATTAATATAAATAAGGTCGGATAAATTCCGAATTATTGCAAGTTATGTCCGGATCTGACGATTGTGAATTTGCACTATGTCACATTTCTGTTTGAGTTGCGAAAAAAGAGACAGCACCCGTGGCGAAAGGGTATGCAGCCCGATTTGCAGCAAAACGCGTCAAAATAAGGCGAAATAGTTTTGCATCTTTTGGGGGCTTTGGTGAAATATTTCCCAAAACGGCGAGGTAATCGCACAAATAGCAAAAGGCGAAATTATCATTTAAGAAAATATTATTTACTCAAATTATGTTGATGCCGCGAGTGATAATTTCCCTGAAACAATATTTCAATTCTTTGACATTCTCCCCCGTTATCCCCACGGTAAGTGAACGACGCATCGCCGTGTTTTTTCCTCCCGCTTGAAACAGTAAATGCTTGAAGAATGCTTAAAAAAACAGCTAACTTTAGGTGGCAGAGATCACACTTTTCGCTCATCCCTGCTGCTCCTCCCCGTTGAATCCCTGGCAGGATGAGGAAGTCGTTTCATGAGCCTGGCACACTAGCGCTAACGTTGTTTTTTCAATTACAGGATCCGAATTCTCTATGTCAAAGCCCACGTTTAACAAAGCGCAATTTGAGGCGGCCCTGACGCGTCAGTGGCAACATTTTGGTTTGCACACAGCCCAGGAGATGACATCTCGCCAGTGGTGGCAGGCCGTTAGCGGCGCGCTGGCAGAATTGCTGGTGGCACAACCGCTGGCTAAACCGGCGAAAAACCAGCGTCATGTAAACTACATTTCAATGGAATTTCTGATTGGCCGCCTGACAGGTAACAACTTGCTCAACCTTGGTTGGTATCAAGAGGTGAGCGATATTCTGCAGGAAAGCGGTATCAATCTGAGCGATCTGCTGGAAGAAGAAACCGACCCGGCGCTGGGTAACGGTGGGTTAGGGCGTCTGGCGGCGTGCTTCCTGGACTCGATGGCAACGGTAGGCCAGTCTGCCACCGGCTATGGCCTGAACTATCAGTATGGCTTGTTCCGTCAGTCTTTTGACGATGGTCAGCAGAAAGAGGCGCCGGATGACTGGCAGCGTCGCAGCTACCCCTGGTTTAGCCATAATGCGCAATTGAACGTGCAGGTGGGCATTGGCGGTAAAGTGAGTAAAGACGGCCACTGGACGCCGGAATTTACGATTGTCGGCGAAGCCTGGGATTTACCGGTACTGGGTTATCGTAACGGCGTAGCACAGCCGCTGCGACTGTGGCAGGCGACCCATGCGCACCCGTTCGATCTGACCAAATTCAACGACGGTGATTTCCTGCGTGCCGAGCAGCAGGGTATCGATGCAGAAAAACTGACCAAGGTGCTCTACCCAAATGACAACCACCAGGCGGGCAAGAAGCTGCGTCTGATGCAGCAATATTTCCAGTGTGCCTGCTCCGTGGCGGACATTCTGCGTCGTCATCACCTGGCCGGGCGCAAAATTGCCCAGTTGCCGGACTTTGAAGTTATCCAGCTTAACGATACGCATCCGACCATTGCGATCCCGGAAATGTTGCGCGTGCTGATTGATGAACATCAACTGAGCTGGGATGACGCCTGGGCTATTACCAGCAAAACCTTCGCCTACACCAACCATACGCTGATGCCGGAAGCGCTGGAGTGCTGGGATGAAAAACTGGTAAAAGCGCTGCTGCCTCGCCATATGCAAATCATCAAACAGATTAACGATCGCTTTAAGGTACTGGTTGAGCAAACCTGGCCTGGCGATGAGGACGTGTGGGCGAAACTGGCAGTGGTGCACAACAAACAGGTGCGGATGGCCAATATGTGTGTCGTCGGCGGCTTTGCGGTGAACGGCGTTGCGGCACTGCACTCAGATTTAGTCGTCAAAGATCTGTTCCCGGAATATCACCAACTGTGGCCGACGAAATTCCACAATGTCACTAATGGTATTACACCGCGTCGCTGGATTAAACAGTGCAACCCGGCTCTGGCGGCATTACTGGATAAGTCGCTGAAAAATGAGTGGGCGAACGATCTCGACCAGCTTATTAATCTGGAAAAATTTGCCGACGACGCGAAATTCCGCGCGCAATATCGCGCTATCAAACAGGAAAATAAGGTGCAGCTTGCGGCGTTCGTCAAAGCGCGTACCGGCATTGAGATCAATCCGCATGCGCTGTTTGATATTCAAATCAAACGTCTGCATGAATATAAACGCCAGCATCTGAACCTGCTGCATATTGTGGCGCTGTATAAAGAGATTCGTGAAAATCCGCAGGCAGACCGCGTACCACGCGTATTCCTCTTCGGTGCGAAAGCCGCGCCGGGCTACTACCTGGCGAAAAATATCATTTACGCCATCAATAAAGTGGCCGCTGTAATCAATAACGATAAGACGGTGGGCGATAAGCTGAAAGTGGTTTTCTTGCCGGATTATTGCGTTTCGGCGGCGGAACGTCTTATCCCGGCGGCAGATGTGTCTGAACAAATTTCTACCGCAGGTAAAGAGGCCTCGGGTACCGGCAATATGAAGCTGGCGCTGAACGGTGCGCTCACCGTCGGAACCCTTGACGGTGCCAACGTGGAGATTGCCGAGCAGGTTGGCGATGAAAACATCTTCATCTTCGGTCATACCGTGGAAGAGGTGAAGGCGTTGAAAGCCAAAGGCTACGATCCGGTGAAATGGCGTAAGAAAGACAAGCTGTTGGATGCGGTGCTCAAAGAACTTGAGAGCGGCAAATATAGCGAGGGCGACAAGCATGCGTTCGACCAGATGCTGCACAGCATCGGTAAGCAGGGCGGCGATCCCTATCTGGTTCTGGCGGATTTCGCCGCTTACGTTGAAGCGCAAAAACGGGTTGATACGCTCTATCGCGATGAAGAAGCCTGGACGAGGGCTACAATATTGAATACCGCACGTTGCGGCATGTTCAGTTCGGATCGTTCGATCCGTGATTACCAAACCCGTATCTGGCAGGCAAAACGCTAAGGAAACGCCATAGTGAGCAAACGTCTTGATAATGCCGCACTGGCGGCGGGAATTAGCCCGGATTACATCAATGCGCATGGCAAACCACAGTCTATTGGTGCGGAAACCAAACGACGTTTGCTTGACGCTATGCACGCTGTTACCGCGACACCTGTCGCGGTAACGCCGGTCCCGAATGTGCTGGTGCACACCCAGGGAAAGAAGAAGTCATTGCCGATTGAGGGAAACGGTACTTTCAACTGGATAATCACCACCGAAGACGGTCAGCAGCATAAAGGCCTGGTCGACGCAGGGAAAAACCTCACCCTGCCAACGAAGTTACCGCAGGGGTATCACACCTTGACGCTGCGGCAAAGTGAGCAGAGCTGGCATTGTCGCTTAATTGTTACCCCAAAGCGCTGCTATGAACCGCAGGCGCTGCTGGAAGGGAAAAAACTCTGGGGGGCGTGTGTACAGCTTTATACCTTGCGTTCTGAGCGTAACTGGGGGATCGGCGATTTTGGCGATCTGAAAGTCATGCTGGGCGAGGTGGGGCAGCGCGGTGGCGCGTTCATCGGCCTGAACCCTATTCACGCCCTCTATCCGGCCAACCCGGAAAGCGCCAGCCCCTACAGCCCTTCATCTCGCCGCTGGCTGAATATCATTTATATCGATGTTAATGCGGTAGAAGATTTTCAGTTGAGCAAAGAGGCGCAGGCGTGGTGGAAACTCCCTACGACGCGCAAGGCGCTGGATGCCGCTCGCGACGCGGAGTTTGTCGATTACGCAGGTGTGACCGCCCTCAAACTGGCGGCATTACGCCTGGCCTGGGTGCAGTTTTCACAGCGTAAAGATGATGACGATTTGCGCGCTGCGTTTCACGCCTTCGTGAAGGAAGAGGGGGAAAGTCTGTACTGGCAGGCGGCATTTGATGCGCTACATGCCAACCAGGTGAAAGAAGATCCGCTACGTTGGGGCTGGCCTGCCTGGCCGGAAGATTTTCAGTCAACCGACAGCCCGGCGGTTAAAGCCTTTTGCGAAAGCCATGCCGATGAAGTGAACTTTTACCTGTGGTTGCAGTGGCTGGCGTATACGCAATTTGCCGAGTGCTGGCAGGAGAGCCAGGGCCACAATATGCCTATTGGGTTGTACCGGGATCTCGCCGTGGGCGTTGCCGAAGGCGGTTCGGAAACCTGGTGCGATCGTGAGTTGTACTGCCTGAAAGCCTCTGTGGGGGCACCGCCGGATATTCTCGGCCCGCTGGGGCAAAACTGGGGATTGCCGCCGATGGACCCGCACATTATTGCCGCGCGCGCTTACGAACCCTTTATTGAGCTGCTGCGCGCCAATATGAAAAGCTGTGGCGCGCTGCGTATCGATCATGTGATGTCGATGCTGCGCCTGTGGTGGATCCCCTATGGCGAAACGGCAGATCACGGGGCGTATGTGCAGTACCCGGTGGACGACCTGTTGTCGATCCTTGCACTGGAAAGTCAGCGTCATCAGTGCATGGTCATTGGCGAAGATTTGGGGACGGTGCCGGTGGAGATCGTCAGCAAGCTGCGCGACAGCGGCGTTTACTCCTACAAAGTCCTCTATTTTGAAAATGACCACGAGAAGCGCTACCGTGCTCCTAAAGCTTACCCGGCACAGTCAATGGCGGTGGCGACCACTCATGATTTGCCGACGCTGCGGGGATACTGGGAAAGTGGTGACCTGACGCTCGGTAAAACGCTGGGTCTGTACCCGGATGAAGTGGTGCTGCGTGGGCTGTATCTCGATCGCGAACTGGCAAAACAGGGGCTGCTGGATGCGCTCCACGCCCATGGTTGTTTGCCAAAACGGGTGGGGCATAAAGCCTCACGTATGCCAATGAGTGCGGTACTTAATCGTGGTATGCAACGCTATATCGCTGACAGCAATAGTGCGTTGCTTGGGCTGCAGCCGGAAGACTGGCTGGATATGGCCGGACCGGTGAACATTCCGGGCACCAGCTACCAGTACAAAAACTGGCGGCGTAAGCTCGCCGTGTCACTGGAAAAAATGTTTGCCGATGAGAACGTCAACAAGCTGATTAAAGACCTGGATAAACGCCGGAAAGCGGCAGGGAAGAAGTAAATAAGTAAATACAAAGAACCCGCCACTCGGCGGGTTCTCTTTTTAACAACCAGTTGGACGGTAGAACTTACACCACCATTCCCAGCAGCAGACAGCCAACCAGACCGCAGACAGAGATAATGGTCTCCAGTGCGGACCAGGACTTCATGGTTTCCCCGATGGTCAGGTTGAAGTACTCCTTGAACAACCAGAAGCCTGGATCGTTCACGTGAGAGAAAATCACGCTACCGGAACCAACCGCGATAACCATCAGTTCAGGGCTCACGCCAGTGGTGGCAATCAGCGGCGCAACAATCCCGCCTGCGGTAATGGCTGCAACGGTTGCAGAACCCAGCGCGATACGCAGTACGGCGGCAATTGACCACGCCATAAAGATTGGCGAGATGTTGGTTTCATGCATCAGCGAAGCGATGTATTTATCCACGCCGCTATCAACCAGAACCTGTTTGAATGCGCCGCCACCGCCGATGATCAACAGCATCATGGCAATGATTTTGATTGAGCTGGTCAGCGTTTCGTTGATGTCGTCCATGGAACGACCACGGTTCAGGCCGAAGGTGAAGACGGCAATCAGTACCGCAATAAGGGTCGCCATCACCGGATCGCCGAAGAACTCAGCGTAAGGCAGAATCGCATGGCCTTTCGGCAGCAGCATCTCAGCAACCGCACGCAGCGCCATCAGTACCACCGGTACCAGAGAGGTCCAGACGCTGACGCCAAAGCCCGGCATTTCTTCTTCGGTAAAGGTTTTCTTGTTGTACAGCCCTTCCGGAATAGGCTTGTCGATGCCTTTCAGGAAGCGAGCATAGACCGGGCCGGCCAGAATCACTGTCGGGATACCGAGCAGTGTACCGTAGAGCAGCGTTTTACCCATGTCCGCATGGAAGATGGTAGCGATTGCGGTCGGGCCAGGGTGTGGAGGCAGGAAACCGTGAGTAACGGAAAGCGCGGCCGCCATCGGGACACCCACATACAGCAGCGGGATACGGGCTGCGGCAGCGATAGTGAAAACCAGCGGCAGTAACAGGACGAAGCCCACTTCATAGAACAGCGCAAAACCCACGGTAAAGCCGGTCAGTACGACGGCCCACTGAATGTGTTTTTCGCCAAATTTTGCAATCAGCGTTGTGGCGATGCGTTGTGCGCCGCCGCAGTCCGCCAGCAGTTTACCCAACATGGCGCCGAAGCCCATGATCAGCGCAAGGCTGCCCAGCGTTCCGCCCACACCGGCTTTGATAGATTTGATAACTGCGTCCAGAGGCATGCCCTGCATCATACCGACGGCGAGTGCCACCAGGATCAGAGCGATAAATCCGTTCAATTTGAAGCGGATCATTAATAACAACAACAAGACTACACCGATAGCAACGATGACTAATGGCATGATTTACCTGGCCTTAATTTGTTATGGGTAACGTCAGTTTTTCAGCGGTTATTGCAGGTTTTAGCCCTGTAAAAACGAAGCGCTGGAGTACCGATATGCCTTACATCCACTTTTTAAAAGGATAGCTGGATGTTTTTATATTTTTGGTACTGGCACAGATGATACGGGTAACATTCATGAAAAGAGAATCACCCGGCGGGTCAAAATTTACGAAGTGAGATGCCTGTCATATTCCAGGCTGGAAATGAGTGCAAAAAAGAGGCGCGAGATAGCGGGGAAAGATACAGGTAACATGCTCTCCCGCATCGGGAGAGCATCAGATAAAAGTCGGCTTAGTAGTAGGAGTGCTCGCCGCGCTGGTGTTCGGTAAGATCGCGTACACCTTTCAGTTCCGGGAATTCGTTAAGCAACTGCTTTTCGATCCCTTCTTTCAGCGTTACATCCACCATTGAACAGCCGTTACAACCACCGCCAAACTGGAGGATGGCATAGCCTTCATCCGTAATTTCCATCAGCGTGACGCGGCCGCCGTGGCCTGCCAGTTGCGGGTTGATCTGCGATTGCAGCAGATACTCAACACGTTCCATCAGCGGTGCGTCTTCGGACACTTTACGCATCTTCGCGTTTGGTGCTTTCAGGGTGAGCTGGGAACCCAACTGATCGGTGACAAAATCAATTTCCGCATCTTCCAGGTACGGTGCACTTAACTCATCGACATAGGCGGTCAGTTGTTCAAATTTCAGGGCGGTGTCAGTTGCTTCCACTGCATCTGGCGGACAATAAGAGACGCCGCATTCAGCGTTTGGCGTGCCTGGGTTAATCACAAATACACGGATTTGTGTCCCTTCTTCCTGATTTGCCAGCAGTTTAGCAAAATGCGCTTGCGCAGCATCAGAGATACGGATCATAGCAATGGCCTAATAGTTGACTATTTTACTTGGTTATAATACGCCCATCATCGAGGGTCTACAAGGTTCGACAAAGGCACCATACCTGAACAGACGCCGCGCCGTTGCGCAGGAGCAACCGACTTATTTCCGCGACGGTGCTGCCGGTCGTAACGACATCATCCACGATAACCATATGGAGTCCCTGGACGGGCAATTCAAGGCGAAAGGCATTTTTCAGGTTGCGTTTGCGTAGCCGGGCGCTGAGATGATGCTGAATGGACGTTGCCCGAATGCGGACAATGGCGCTCGGTTCATAGCGACAGCATAGCCAGTGGGCAAGGGCACGACAGAGCAGATCACTTTGGTTATATCCTCTGCGCCACTGGCGATGCCGATAAAGCGGTACGCTGATAAGCATATCGGGTTTCTGCCACTGTGTTGTTCTGCGTGCGTTGATGACTGCCAGTACCAACAGCCGGGCCAGCGCATTTGCCATTTCGGGGCGTCGCACGAATTTGAACTGATGCACCAGCATACTCAATGGCAATGCGTAATCGCTGACCGCCACCAGACGTTGCCACGGCGGCGGTTTTTGCAGGCATCTGCCGCAAGGCAGTGTACGGCTCGCGGCAGGCAAACCACAGCCTGGACAAACGGACAGGGGGGCAACTACCGCCCGAGTGCAGCAGGAACACAAGCCCCAGTGCGCTACCGCCAGCGGCATTCGACATAGCCAGCACAAGCCCGGCGCTGTTAGCATGTTCACCCTCCCTGTTTTAAGAAAGAGAACGATAACTGATGAACAACATCTGGTGGGAAACCAAAGGCGAAGGAAATTGCCATCTTGTGCTGTTGCACGGATGGGGGCTGAACGCGCAGGTTTGGGATTGCATTGTGCCGCAACTACGCTCGCAATTTACACTGCATCTGGTGGACCTGCCGGGTTATGGGCGCAGTAGCGGATTTTCGGCAATGACATTGCAGGAGATGGCGGAGTGTGTGTTGGCGCAGGCGCCGCAGCGCGCCGTCTGGCTGGGCTGGAGCCTCGGCGGGCTTGTCGCAAGCAAGGTTGCGCTTCTTGCCCCTGAGCGTGTCAGCGGCCTGGTGACGGTTGCATCATCCCCTTGTTTTGGCGCGCAGGATGAATGGCCTGGCATCAAACCGGATGTGCTGGCCGGTTTCCAGCGACAGCTCAGCGAGGATTTTCAACGTACGGTCGAGCGCTTTCTCGCTCTGCAGACGATGGGTACGGAGACAGCCCGTCAGGATGCACGTCAGCTCAAGCAGGCGGTATTGTCGTTACCGATGCCCTCAACAGAGGTGCTGAACGGTGGGCTGGAGATCCTCAAAACAGAAGATCTGCGCGACGCGCTGTCAGGGCTGGAGATTCCCTTCTTGCGGCTTTACGGGCGATTAGATGGGCTGGTGCCGCGCAAAATTGTTGCCACGCTGGATGCGCGCTGGCCACAAAGCCAGTCGCTGATATTTCCTAAAGCTGCCCATGCGCCTTTTATTTCTTACCCGGACGATTTCTGCAGAGCATTGACAGAATTTAATAGTTTCGCGGTGTAATTATTGTGCCACCTGGAAAAAATGCCGTTTCACGACAATACTCAGAGCGTTGCTGCGGTTGGCTTATCTTTCTTTACCACAGCATCACAATCTAAAAAACCCGAGGAGAATCAAGTCTATGAAACTTGTTACAGGTATTGTTGCATCTCTGGTGATTGGCTCCCTGTCGTTTGGCGTTATGGCGGCGCAGGAACTCGAAAAAGATAAGGTCGCGGGTATGAATCTGACAAAAGTGGGGACGATTACCACGTCTGATACCTCGGCACCCATGGACGCGAAAAAAGAGCTGTCAAAAAAAGCGGATGAGCTGGGCGGCAAATATTTCGTTGTGACCAGCGGCGAGAAGAATGAAAAAGACATCCATGCTACGGCGGATGTCTATAAGTAATGTTATGAGCGGGTCGCCTGACCCGCTATCAGCATCCTGTCAGTGACCACCATTCACGCTGGCAGGCCGATTTTCCTTCCGGGCATTGTTTGCACTCGCCGCTCAGACACCCGTCCGCCTCTTCCTGAATACGTACTGCTTTGCCCATGGCTTCCATGCGCGTCAGCATGGCATCGGCCATTGGCCGGGAGAGATGCAGCGCGTTACAGAGCTGGTTGATTTCCATCCGGCCCTGTAAAGCAAGCATATCGCGAACCTCAATTAACGATGCCATGTTTCGTGTCCTTAGTGGCAGTCGCCCGCCGGGCTTTCACAACAACTGGCGACGGTTTTGCGGCTGGCCAGGAGATTCACATCCACGCGACTTCTGGCGCGACGCAGACCGCCAATCACGATGACGTTGAACAAGATCACCGCGAGAATACAGGTGAGGCTGTAAACCGGGTGCTCCTCAAAACTCACGGCCTGATAGAACAGCGTGGCAAGTGAATAGGCGATATTCAGCCCCCACAGCACGGAGAACCCCATCCAGCCACGGCTCGATTCACGGGCAATGGCGCCCATTACGGATATGCACGGGGTGTAGAGCAGAACGAAAATCAGGTAGCTGTAGGCCGCAGCGGCGCTGCCGAATTTCTCACTCATCACGCCCATAGTGCCTTCTGCCATCTCACCGTCGCCCTTGCTGGCTTCAATAGGGTTGGCCAGTACGCTCAGACTGAAGGTGTTTTTCAGGCTGCTCCAGGTCTCGTCGAGTGCAGCGATCAGTTCATCGCCGAGACTGTATTCTGCGGGATTGAATTCCGCTTTCTGAATGTGTTCGGCGGTATAGAGTGAGTTGAGCGTCCCGACCACCACTTCTTTCGCCATTGCCCCCGTCACCAGGCCAACGGTCGCCTGCCAGTGGTCACCGTGCACGCCAATCGGTTCCAGTATGGGGGTAAAGACGCGGCTTACTGACGCCAGCGCAGAATCGTTAATGTTATCAACCGTTTTACCGCTCAAAGAGAAGCTATTGAGAGCACTGAGGAAAATGCTCACGATCACAATGACTTTACCGGCCCGCAGCACAAAGCCTTTCAGACGCTGCCAGGTCTGCAAGACCAGACTTTTCAGGTGCGGCACGTGGTAGACCGGTAGTTCCATAATGAACGGTGACGCTTCGCCACGCATGATGGTGTGTTTAAGCATCAGGCCGGTAAGGATTGCCATCACAATGCCCAGCACGTACAGCGAAAAGACCAGTAACGCTCCCTGCTGGCCGAAGAAGGCCGATGCGAAGACAGCGAAAATGGCCAGACGCGCGCCGCAGGACATAAACGGTGCCATCATCATGGTCATCAGACGTTCACGCGGCGCATCCAGGGTCCTGGCCCCCATCACTGAGGGAACATTGCAGCCAAAGCCGACAATCAGCGGCACGAAGGATTTACCCGGCAGCCCCAGCGCCTGCATCAAACGGTCCATGACGAAGGCCGCACGTGCCATATAGCCAGAGTCTTCAAGGAATGAGAGGAACAGGTACATCATGCCGATTTGCGGTACCAGCGGTAGCACCGTGTTGATACCACCGCCCAGCCCCTGAGCAAGGAAAACGGTCAGCCATTCCGGGAAATGCAGCGTATAGCCCAGCCACTGGATACCGTGGACGAAAATCGCCACTGAACCCGCATCAAAAATCGGCTGTAACGCACCACCGATGTTAATGGCGAGCAGGAACATCAGGTACATCACAAACAGGAAAATCGGTAAGCCAAGGAAGCGGTTCAGAATGATTCGGTCAACGGCTGCCGTAAACTGGCTGGATTCCGCCGTCAGGGTGTTACTGACCGCCTCGCAAATGGCGGCAATGGTTTGATAACGGGCATCGGCAATGTGCAGTGCGGGATCATCGATTTCGTCCTGCAGGCGTGCCAGTGAAATATCCAGCTTGTGGGCGGCATCACCAGCGTAAGCGCGGCTGTAGATATCGCCTTCCAGCATTTGCAGGCCCAGCCAGCGACGTTGTTGGATGGGCATGTCCGCGGCCATGCCTTGCGCCAGCTCATCGGCTTCACGCGACAGCGGCTGGGCATAGTGGACAAGCTCGATTTGTTTATTTTTCTGATGGCGATCAAGCGCGATTTTTAACGCGTCGATACCGCGACCACGGGTGGACACCAGCGGAACAACCGGGCAGCCGAGGCGAGCGGAGAGGGCGTCGATATCAATGCGGACTTTTTGCTTCTCGGCAATATCCAGCATATTCAGCGCCACTACGCAGGGGATGCCAAGTTCCAGCAACTGCAACGTGAGATAGAGGTTGCGCTCGAGGTTTGAGGCATCCACGACGTTAATCAGGATGTCCGCATCGCCGCTCAGAATGTAGTGACAGGCAATTTGCTCATCCAGTGAGGTCTGTGACGAGATAGTGGTCAGGGAGTAGGTACCGGGCAAATCCACCAGCGTAACCTGATGGTCGGTGGTAGAGAATTGCCCCTCTTTGCGCTCAACCGTGACACCCGCCCAGTTCCCCACGCGCTGGCGCGCACCAGTTAACTGATTGAATAATGTGGTCTTGCCGGAATTAGGATTACCAATTAATCCCACGGTCAATTTTTTCATTGTTCTTCTCTCTCTTTCATGGCCGGGCCATTAGCGGGAAACGGCTTCCAGTTCCAGAAACGCGAGATCTTTCTTACGCAAGACCAGATTAACGCGTCGGGTTTCAATGTGAATAGGATCACCAAGGGGGGCTACGCGCACGACATTAAATGATGAGCCGGGCAACATGCCTAATGAGAGGAGTTTCTGGCGCCACGCAGGGCTAATTTCGCGAGAGAACCCCGTTATTTTCCACGCACTGTCAGGAGAGAATTGCATAGGACCTACTTATCTGTATCGCAAACAACATTCCCACCATGCGCCAGTAAAGCGCATGAAACCAGTTAGTTAGCCAGCACAGCAATGAGTGTCACTCCACTCATACAATGATAATGAGAATAGTTTTTATCATCACTATTAAACCGCGATATTGCGCAAAGCGGAACCACAATCCGAGCCATTGTTGATATGGCTCAAAATTTATGTTGTTTTGCCTTTCCCGTTTGCAATAATAAATAAGAAACAGTGAAGGGATATTTAATTTATTACCCGGACTTAAGGTTAAATTAATAATAAGAATAAAGTTTAAATAATAAAGAGTTATGAGGCGGTTTTATTAACTAAAATATAACCAATATAAAATTAGTTAATAATTTTGAAAATTAATCCATAGATTATTCAAAGAGTTACTGGCAGGTAAGAAATAACGCACTACACCTGTTTGTTTAGATTTGAACATCTGGAAAGGGGAGTCCCTCTCCCGAAGGAGAGGGCGAAGGGTTTAACGTTTTTTGCCCATGGCGGCTGCCAGCGCATCCATCATGGCGCTGTTGCCAGCAGGCTGCGACTCGCGCCCGCGTGGTTTCGCCGGACGGGCGGCAGGGCGGTTGCCTGCCTCGCGAGCGCCACCATTACCACGCCGTGAATTGCTGTCTCCCGGCTGCTCATCAAGGCGCATGGTCAGCGCAATACGTTTGCGCTGCAGGTCCACTTCCAGCACTTTTACTTTGACGATATCCCCTGCTTTCACGACGGTATGCGGATCTTCAACAAATTTATCGGCAAGCGAAGAGATATGTACCAGGCCATCCTGATGCACACCGATATCCACAAACGCACCGAAGTTGGTAACGTTGGTCACCGCACCTTCAAGCACCATGCCAGGCAGCAGGTCATTCATCGTTTCAACACCGTCAGCAAACTGGGCGGTTTTGAACTCCGGGCGCGGGTCACGGCCTGGTTTTTCCAGCTCTTTGATGATGTCAGTAACGGTCGGTACCCCGAAGCGCTCGTCGGTAAAGTCGGACGCTTTCAGTGACTTAAGACCGCTACTGTTGCCCATCAGATCGCGCAGAGACTGCTCTGTCGCCGCCAGAATACGTTCCACAACCGGGTACGCTTCCGGGTGCACGGTAGAGGCATCCAGCGGGTTATCACCATGGTTGATACGCAGGAAGCCCGCGCACTGCTCAAAGGCTTTTGGCCCCAGTCGGCTGACTTTTAATAGTTGCTGGCGATTCTGGAACTGACCATTCTCATCACGCCAGGCGACAATATTCTGCGCCATCATGCGGGTTAAACCGGCAACGCGAGTCAGCAGGGGAACAGACGCGGTGTTCAGGTCCACGCCGACGGCGTTTACGCAGTCTTCCACCACCGCATCCAGTTTACGGGCAAGCTGGGTCTGGCTGACGTCATGCTGATACTGACCAACCCCGATAGATTTCGGATCGATTTTCACCAGTTCGGCCAGCGGGTCCTGCAGACGACGGGCGATAGAAACCGCGCCGCGCAGCGAAACGTCCAGATCCGGGAACTCCTGTGCCGCCAGCTCAGAGGCGGAATAGACCGACGCTCCGGCCTCGCTGACGATCACTTTCTGTGCGGTGACTTTCGGGAACTGTTTCTGCACGTCCAGGAAGAAACGTTCGGTTTCACGCGATGCAGTTCCGTTGCCGATAGCGACCAGTTCAACGTTGTGTTTTTCGCACAGCGCGGCGACCACCACGGCGGCTTTTGCTGCCTGGCCGGTGTGTGGGTAAATGGTGTCAGTGGCGACCAGCTTACCCGTGCCGTCGACAACGGCGACTTTCACACCGGTACGCAGACCCGGATCGAGACCCATGGTGGCGCGCAGGCCAGCGGGTGCGGCCATCAGCAGGTCATGCAGGTTACGGGCGAAGACGTTGATCGCTTCATCTTCCGCACGTTCACGCACGGTACCCATCAGTTCGGTTTCCAGGTGCATCAGCACCTTAATGCGCCACGTCCAACTGACAACGCCTTTGCGCCAGCTATCTGCCGGCGCATTATTCAGCCGCAGGCCAAGGTGATCCTGAATAATTTGCTCGCAATGGCTCTCTTTTGGCGGCTCATCAAACTGCGGATCGGCATTCAGTGAGAGCTGCAATACCCCTTCGTTGCGGCCACGGAACATGGCCAGCGCGCGGTGTGACGGCACGGTGGAAATCGGCTCATGGTGATCGAAATAATCGCGGAATTTTGCGCCTTCCTCTTCTTTGCCGCTCACTACGGTGGCGACCAGATGGGCGTTTTTCCACAGATAATCACGCACTTTCGCCAGTAACTGCGCATCTTCGGCAAAGCGCTCCATCAGGATGTAGCGTGCGCCATCCAGCGCTGCTTTGGTGTCGGCAACGCCTTTGTCGGCATCGATGTATTTTGCGGCTTCGCTTTCCGGGTCGTGTGAAGGCTCGTTCCATAGCAAATCCGCCAGCGGCTCAAGGCCTGCTTCAATGGCGATTTGCCCACGGGTGCGGCGCTTGGGTTTGTACGGTAAATACAAATCTTCGAGTTCGGTTTTACTGAGTGTACCGTTGATGGCTTTGCTCAATTCATCGGTGAGCTTACCCTGCTCGCCAATCGACTTCAGGATGGCCTGGCGGCGTTCTTCGAGTTCACGCAAATATCCCAGGCGGGTTTCCAGATTACGCAGCTGCGTGTCATCCAGACCGCCGGTGACTTCTTTACGATAACGCGCGATAAACGGCACGGTGTTCCCTTCATCAAGCAGGCGAACGGCAGCTTCTACCTGTTCGGATCTGGCCTGAAGTTCACCCGCAATAATGCGGCAGAGCGAATCATTCATCATTTCAATATCATCTTCTGAACAAAATCAGGGGATAGTTATACGGACTGAGACAGAAAAATGCCAGTCGCGCCGGGGGCTACCGGATAGTTCCTGGTGCGTTACTTTACATACTCGATTTCATTAACGTACCAGGTGGCTTCCCCGGCGGGCGTTTGCACCACAGCGACATCGCCGACCTCTTTTTTCAGCAGCGCGCGCGCCATTGGCGAGTCGATAGAGATGTAGTCTTTGCGACCAAAAATTTCGTCGTAACCGACAATGCGAAAACGTAATGTGTTGCCATCGTCATTTTCGATTTCCACCCACGCGCCGAAGAAGACTTTGCCTTCCTGTTGCGGTGAGTAATCGACAATTTTCAGGTTTTCCAGGCACTTTGTCAGATAGCGAACGCGGCGGTCTATTTCACGCAGGCGCTTTTTATTGTACTGGTAGTCGGCATTTTCACTGCGATCGCCGAGACTCGCCGCCCAGGTGACTTTTTTGGTGACTTCCGGGCGCTCCTGACGCCAGAGAAAATCCAGTTCCTGTTTCAGCTTGTCGTAGCCTTCTCGGGTGATCAGGGGCGTTTTCATTTCGTGGCCTTCTTTTTTCTCTGATTTCTTTACAAATCACCGCCCCTTAAGGTGCGGATTAATCATCATTTCTGTGATGCAATGTGCATATAAGCTACTGTTAAATATGCTTTGTAACAATTTCGACTAGAATTTATACCAGATTTAGCTGGTCCTCGACGCGCACTTTTTTAGAATACGTATTCATAATTGTCGGAACCTTTGGGAGTAAAAACAATGCAAGAGAATTATAAGATTCTGGTAGTGGATGACGATATGCGCCTGCGCGCGCTGCTTGAGCGTTATCTTACCGAGCAGGGCTTCCAGGTTCGTAGCGTCGCTAACGCGGAGCAAATGGACCGCCTGTTGACCCGCGAATCATTCCACTTGATGGTTCTCGACTTAATGCTGCCGGGTGAAGATGGCCTGTCCATCTGTCGCCGCCTGCGTAGCCAGAGTAACCCGATGCCGATCATTATGGTGACGGCGAAAGGGGAAGAAGTTGACCGTATCGTTGGCCTCGAAATCGGTGCTGATGACTACATTCCAAAACCGTTTAACCCGCGTGAACTGCTGGCGCGTATCCGTGCGGTACTGCGTCGTCAGGCAAATGAACTGCCTGGTGCGCCTTCGCAGGAAGAAGCGGTTATCGCATTTGGTAAGTTCAAGCTGAACCTCGGTACCCGCGAGATGTTCCGCGAAGATGAGCCGATGCCGCTGACCAGCGGTGAGTTCGCCGTGCTGAAAGCGCTGGTGAGCCATCCGCGTGAGCCGCTGTCGCGCGATAAGCTGATGAACCTGGCGCGTGGTCGTGAATACTCCGCGATGGAGCGTTCTATCGACGTGCAAATCTCCCGCCTGCGTCGCATGGTGGAAGAGGATCCGGCTCACCCACGTTACATTCAGACCGTTTGGGGTCTGGGCTACGTCTTTGTGCCGGACGGTTCTAAAGCATGAGGCGAATGCGCTTCTCACCGCGCAGTTCTTTTGCCCGCACGCTGTTGTTGATCGTCACATTGCTGTTCGTCAGCCTTGTGACGACCTACCTCGTGGTGCTGAATTTCGCGATTTTGCCCAGCCTCCAGCAGTTTAATAAGGTTCTCGCCTACGAAGTTCGTATGTTGATGACCGATAAACTGCAACTGGAGGACGGTACACAACTGGTGGTTCCTCCGGCATTTCGCCGTGAAATTTATCGCGAACTCGGTATCTCACTCTATTCCAATGAAGCCGCAGAAGACGCAGGCCTGCGTTGGGCACAGCACTATGAATTTTTAAGCCAGCAGATGGCGCAGCAATTGGGTGGCCCAACGGAAGTGCGCGTTGAGGTTAACAAGAGCTCGCCGGTTGTCTGGTTGAAAACGTGGCTGTCACCCAATATTTGGGTACGCGTGCCGTTGACGGAAATTCATCAGGGCGATTTCTCCCCGCTGTTCCGCTACACGCTGGCTATTATGCTGCTGGCGATAGGGGGCGCATGGCTGTTTATCCGAATACAGAACCGACCGCTGGTCGACCTGGAACATGCCGCGCTAAAAGTGGGCAAAGGACATATTCCGCCGCCGCTGCGTGAATACGGTGCCTCCGAAGTGCGTTCTGTGACGCGCGCGTTTAACCAGATGGCGTCAGGGGTCAAGCAACTGGCGGATGACCGTACCCTGCTGATGGCCGGGGTGAGCCACGATTTGCGTACGCCGTTGACGCGTATTCGTCTGGCCACAGAGATGATGGCCGAAGAAGATGGCTACCTTGCGGAATCGATCAATAAAGATATCGAAGAGTGCAACGCCATCATCGAGCAGTTTATCGACTACCTGCGAACCGGGCAGGAGATGCCGATGGAAATTGCCGAATTAAACGCGGTCCTGGGCGAAGTGGTAGCGGCCGAGAGTGGCTATGAGCGTGAAATTGATACGGCGCTTAATGACAGCGAAATTCTGGTTCGTATGCACCCGCTTTCGATTAAGCGTGCCGTTGCCAATATGGTGGTGAACGCTGCCCGTTACGGTAATGGCTGGATCAAGGTCAGTAGTGGTACGGAGCTTAATCGCGCCTGGTTCCAGGTGGAGGATGACGGCCCTGGCATCAAGCCGGAGCAGCGCAAACATCTGTTCCAGCCGTTTGTCCGTGGCGACAGTGCGCGTAGCACCAGCGGTACGGGTCTTGGGCTGGCGATTGTTCAGCGTATTGTCGATAACCACAACGGTTTGCTTGAGCTTGGTACCAGTGAGCGGGGAGGCTTGTCGATCCGTGCCTGGCTGCCGATTCCCATTACTCGCCTGAACACGCCGGGCAAAGAGAACTAACAGAAAACCCGCCTTCAGTGAATTGAAGGCGGGTTTTGTTTGGCTTGCGTTGGAAAGTTACAGCTTCGGTCCGGCGCTCACCAGTGCGGCACCCGCAGGGGTATCCGTATACTTCTCAAAGTTACTGACGAACAGTTTAGCCAGTTGCGTTGCTTTCTCCTGCCACTGCTCCGGCGATGCGTAAGTATTACGTGGGTCGAGGATTTTTGTCTCCACGCCGGGCAATGTTGTGGGGATAGCCAGGTTAAACATTGGCAGAGTGAAGGTCTCGGCGTTATCCAGTTCACCATTCAGAATCGCATCGATAATCGCGCGCGTATCTTTAATGGAGATGCGTTTGCCGGTCCCGTTCCAGCCAGTGTTCACCAGGTATGCCTGCGCACCGACGGCCTGCATACGTTTCACCAGCACCTCTGCGTACTGCGTAGGGTGCAGCGACAGGAATGCTGCGCCAAAGCAGGCGGAGAAGGTGGGCGTAGGCTCCGTTACGCCACGTTCCGTGCCCGCCAGTTTAGCCGTAAAGCCTGACAAGAAGTGATACTGCGTCTGGCTTGCGGTAAGGCGGGAAACAGGCGGCAGCACGCCGAACGCGTCTGCGGTCAGGAAGATAACTTTTGTTGCATGCCCTGCTTTTGAAACGGGTTTAACGATGTTGTCGATGTGGTAGATCGGGTACGACACACGGGTATTTTCTGTTTTCGAGGCATCGTCATAATCGATGCTGCCGTCGGCGCGTACGCTGACGTTTTCCAGCAGAGCATCCCGACGGATGGCGTGGAAAATATCCGGTTCCGCTTCCTCTGACAGTCGGATGGTTTTTGCGTAGCAACCCCCTTCGAAGTTGAAGACGCCGTCGTCGTCCCAGCCATGCTCGTCATCGCCAATCAGGCGGCGTTTTGGATCGGTAGAAAGGGTGGTTTTCCCGGTGCCTGACAGGCCAAAGAAAACGGCGACATCGCCTTTCTCGCCGACGTTTGCCGAGCAGTGCATCGATGCGATGCCTTTCAGCGGCAGCAGGTAGTTCATCATCGAGAACATCCCTTTTTTCATTTCGCCGCCGTACCAGGTACCGCCAATCAACTGAATGCGTTCGGTGAGGTTGAACGCAACGAAGTTTTCTGAATTCAATCCCTGTTCTTTCCATAACGGGTTTGTGCATTTCGCCCCGTTCATGACAATAAAATCAGGTTTAAACTCAGCGAGTTCTTCGTTTGTCGGACGGATAAACATGTTCTTCACAAAGTGTGCCTGCCAGGCGACTTCTGTGATGAAGCGAACGGAGAGACGGGTATCCGCATTGGCGCCACAAAAGGCGTCGATAATAAACAGACGTTTACCGGAGAGTTGTTGCGTCACCAGCCCTTTCAAGTGTTGCCAGACTTCGGGCGAGAGCGGTTTGTTGTCGTTCTTGCCTTTGCCTTTATCAGACCACCAGACGGTGTCTCGGGTGGTGTCATCACGGACAATATACTTATCTTTCGGCGAACGGCCGGTGAAAATACCGGTGTCGACGGCGACAGCACCAGAATTCGTCAATACTCCGCGCTCGTATCCTTCCAGGTCTGGACGGAGCTCTTCCTGATACAGCGTATCGTAGTCGGGGTTATAGACGATATCCTGAACATCGTTGATACCATAAGCCTTGAGATCTTGCGGGGTTAAAACGTTAACGCGCATGTCACTACTCCTTAGCCAATATGTACTGCCTGAAATTGTAGGGTTGTTGCTCATTCCCTGACCGCGACGGGGCTCATAGATTTACGTATCTCGACAAGCCCTGGAACGCGGAAAACGCTGTGACATGGGTCACGTGGCGACACAGTTTCTGGCAATAATAGCCAGAATAATCGAGAAAATGTCACTAAAGCGACGTAAAGCGATATTTTTAACGGCAGCTTTGTGACTGTAATCGCTTTCATGAAAGTAAATTACGTAAGACTTTCAGAAAACATTTTAACGGAAACGTGACGTGCTATGCAAAAGCGCCACCGTTCAGGTGGCGCTTTTGCTGACGATTAAGGAAGGTCTTAGTGGACCTGCGGGTCGGCAGGCGAGGCGTTGTTACGGATTTCAGCGATATCCATGGCGTTAAACAGATAGTGATTACCGCAGTAATCGCAATGCATGTCGATCTCGCCCTCTTCGGCAATAATGCTGTCAACTTCTTCATCTGGCAGGGTTTTTAATGCGCCAGCACAGCGCTCACGAGAGCAGGTGCATTTGAATTCCACATCCTGCGGGTCGTACAGGGTGACTTCTTCTTCGTGGTACAAACGCCACAGAACATCCTGCGCCGGAAGCGTAAGCAGCTCTTCTGCTTTGATCGTTTCAGTCAGCGTTGCCAGGTGTTCAAAATCCACCGCCTGGGTATCCTGAGCGGGTAAAACCTGCAGTAGCATACCGCCTGCGGCCGGTGCACCCTCCACATCGCCTGTACGGATGAACAAGCGGGTCGGCAGTTGTTCGGAACGCAGGAAGTAATCTTCCAGACACGCTGCCAGCGTATCGCCTTCCAGACCGACGACGCCCTGATAACGTTCACCTTCTTCTGGCGTAATGGTAATGACCAGATAGCCATTGCCAACCAGCGTTTTCAGATCGGCATCGTCAGCAATGTCGCCCTGTACGCGCGCGACACCACGCATCTGTTGACGGTTGTTACCGTTGATGACGGCCAGGCTCATTGGGCCATCACCCTGTAGCTGAACGGTAATATCGCCCGCAAATTTCAGGGTGGCAGTCAGCAGGCTGGTCGCGACCAGCAACTCGCCGAGAATGTTTTTCACTGGCTGCGGATAGCTATGGTTTTCCAGGATCTGCTTCCAGGTTTCGGAGACGGTTACCAGTTCACCGCGTACGGCATAGTTCTCGAACAGGTAACGGTGTAATTGGTCATGTTGAGCCATAGTTTTCTCTCTTGCGGGTGCGCGTTACTCGCTGTCACCGTATTTAAATTTCATCAGGTCGCGGCGTTCTTTTTTATCCGGACGGCGATCGGGGTGCGGCATTGTAAGCGCATTCATCTTCCGTGCCAGCGCCATTTTTTCGCGCTTCGCTACGCTTTCCGCAGTCTCTTCATACATTTCGACGGCTTCTGCGGCGGGGCGGCGTTGTTCGGTAATAGCTTTAATAATCACCGTACGTTCGTCATTGCCCTGCCTGAGCGTCAGCGTGGCATTCAGTTCGACGATTTTACTCGGCTTGCTGCGCTGACCGTTGTAATGCACTTTGCCGCCTTCGATCATCTCGCGGGCTAAGGCGCGTGTTTTATAGAAACGCGCGGCCCACAGCCATTTATCGAGGCGAACATCAGGTGCTGACTGTTCTTTCATTACCCCTCCTTCACGCTCAGCGAGGGAATCAGGTGGCGATAATCGTTCATGCCAGGATGACGTAAATAGCTTTTCTCCGCCAGACCTGAATCCGGGTTGGTTACGCCCAGGCAGTAACGAATGCCAAATTTTGCGGCGGCATCCAGAATGGGTTCACTGTCATCAATGAACAGCGTTCTTTCGGCGTTTAAGCCGGTCTCTTGCGCCACGGCTTGCCACAAACGCTGATCCTCTTTCGGATAACCAAATGTGTGGGTGGAAAGTAATAAATCAAGGTGTGATGCCAGACCGGTGTGCTCAAGTTTCACCGCGAGATTATGCGGATGCGCATTGGTCAACAGAATGCGACGCTTACCACTTTTTTGCAGCGCATCAAGAAAAGGGACTGTATCTTCACGCAGTACGGCGCGCGGCCCCTGCTGTGTTGTCATAGCGCAGATATCCAGCCCTAAGCGTTCGCTCCAGTAATCCAGACAATACCAGTTTAGCGTATGCTGAACGGCATGATATTCCTGACGAAGAATGGCCTGAGCCTCTGCGGGTGAAATGCCCTGCTTTGCGCCAAACGTCTCTGGCACCAGTTTTTGCCAGAAATAATTATCAAAGGCGAGATCGAGCAGCGTACCGTCCATGTCCAGCAGAACGGTATCCACGTTCTGCCAGTCGATATCAAAATGCATAAGAAACTCCAGCCAGAAATAACGATGCGCGACAGGTTAGCATACCCGGCGCGCATGACATTTATCAGGTCAGGCTATCGGGTGCGGGGATAAGCCCGGGGTTCAGGCAGTTTTCGTAGTATTGCTGAATTTCAGCCAGACGCGTGCGGTTTCGATGGTAGCGGCGCAGCGCCTGGACGCCGTTATAAACGCAGCAGATAATCATTGCCAGAAGCAGCAGCGCGGTGCTGACGTAGCGCCAGAGCCCGGTTGTGCTATTTGGCATACGGTGCAGGCTGATATGACGAGTACCGTTGGCGTCAGTCGAAATATTGGTGATGATGCCCTCGGCGGTAAAAGGGGTTTGCATCAGCATTCCCGCCAGGCGTTGGAACTCTGCCCACTGTTCGGCGGCAGGATAGTCATACAACGCGACACCAGGGTAGGGCTGATCTACCAGCTCGCTTCCTTCTTCACTCACAATCAGGAAGCCGCCTGGTGCCGGGCTGTTAAGCGCCTGTGCCGCGCGGGTCGTTTCGCGCAAAATAAAGGGTGCGGTGGAGGTGGTGACCAGGTTATCCAGCGATTCTGCGCTGACCGGGCGCAGCAACACATTCACGCCGGTGAGTTTGCCCGCGCTGGCGCGTGACGTCAGCGTATCCCAGTCTTTACTGTTCCCCAGATTGACCAGCGCGTTTTTAAGCCGCAGGCAGTCATCCTCTGCTGAACAGAGATCCTGCGTTTTCAGCACAATCTCAGAAAAATCATCCAGTAAGACCATGCCTGATTTTTGGATTGCCGTACGCAGCGCCGGGCTCACGCGAGAGCCGTCATCCTGTTTCGGATGCAACTGGCGGTTGACGGCTTCCACCAGTGCCGTCGCTTTGGTGACGGTTTCTGATTCCGGCAAGGGCAGCGGCGGCGCGTCGTTCCAGATAATTTGTGAACAGTCGAACGGCGCAAAAGGCGAGCTTTGGCGCGCGCTCCAGTTGCTTGACGAATGGATGCTACACATGCCGGTGCCGTGAATCTTTAGCGAGTCACCAATACGCAGCCCTGCTTCTTCAAGTTGACTAACTTTCGTGGCTTCGATGGTCTGCGCCCCTTTAATCCATGAAAGGGTAAACTTGATGGGCATATCCAGCGGAACCCACATCAGCAGCATAATCAGAACCAGCAGCGCTCCGGCTGAAATCACGGCGCTGCGCACCCAATGCTGGAGGGGGAAGTTCTTGACCTCATCATGCAGCGATAAAAAGCGCCCCTGTCGAACCACGTGACGATCGAGATAGATATCAATATCGCTTTGTTGCCCCAGGTCCTGGGCGATAAAAGGTTGCCAGTGTTTTGGGTAGATAAGATCAATAATGCCTAACGAGATATTGTTGATCTGTTCCTGATTGTTCTCACCAAAAAGCCCCCACCGTTTGGGCGTGCCGCGCAGGCAGTGGATTTCGCGCAGCGCAGTTTGCGCGGGCGGTGCGAAGATGCCCCAGAGCCCGGCCGCAAGCAGCATAATTCCGCCACCGGCAAGCCACGGGACAAACACGTCCGGGGTGACCAGGCAGAAAAAGAACAGTAAAAACGATGTTGAAATCAGTAAGGCTTCACGCATGCCGTCCGGGCGGCTCAGCGCATACTCTTCCACCGTTTCATGGCGAATATTAAGTAGCTCAATTTGCTCCGTCTCTTCGCCGCGGATAGCTGAGTGGGACGAGGGAACCTGTTCTGGCACCAGGCTGTGTTCTTCCGGACGGAATTCATTCAGGGCGTGGCCATTTAGCGAAATGACCAGCGGAAGAGTGTCGGTACGGATAAGCTCAACGCTGTTTTCGTCATTGATATACTGCTCCCAGAACGGCGGCAGATGGACTTCAACAGAATCGAGATAGTAGCGCCATTTGTTGGGGGCATCGGTCGTAATCCCGTAACGGGTGATCGCACGGGTGACGCTGATGACGGTATTACTTTGCGCGTTGAGGGTGAGGGAGATCGGGGCAGCCGTCGCACCGGTCGGGCCCGGTACCTGACGGGTACGGGAGAGCGATTCCAGATAGCTTTCAACAGCGCTGCGCTCATCAGGAGTTAATTTGCGGGTTGTCGCGCCAGCGAAAGCTTGCAGATGTGGCAGGCGGTATCGTCTTTGCGATCGCGCTCTGTAAAACCACCCAACAAGGCATACGCAGGCCAGCATAGCAGCGAAATAAATCAAAATGGTGCTCATGCTTTCCCCATCTTACTTTTACTAGCAGGTGTAGTCAGTTGCACCCTTTCCCGTAAATTCAATGAATATGGCTGGAGCGTTATCGGGCAAATCGTTAGTCTAATAGGTGAGCGCCTGACAACATGCAAAATAGTAGCAAAGCCGCAATAGAGCGAATATCAGCAAATTCTTAGTTTTATTTCAACCTCTTGACTTTTAGGTTTATTTGGGAAATAGCTTCTGCTAAGTTACAGGAATGTAAATGAGGCGCGAAGAACATTGCCGAAACAGTGTCGCATGTCGCACAATAATGCCAGTAATCTCTGGAAAGACCGATAATAATGAGCGAATCATTGCAAAAACCCACCATTCTTAACGTTGAAACCGTCGCGTCTTCACGACTTTTTAACGTCGAAAGTGTGGACCTGGAATTCAGCAACGGCGTACGTCGTGTCTATGAACGTATGCGTCCCTCGTCACGAGAAGCGGTGATGATTGTGCCTATTGTAGACGATCATATCATTCTCATTCGCGAATATGCTGTGGGTACCGAATCTTATGAGCTTGGGTTTTCCAAGGGATTGATCGATCCCGGTGAAAATATGTATGAGGCGGCCAACCGCGAGCTTAAAGAAGAGGTGGGTTTTGGCGCGAAGGAATTAACGTTCCTGAAAAAACTCAGCATGGCTCCGTCTTATTTCTCCAGCAAAATGAATATCATGGTTGCTGAGGATTTATACCCTGAGTCGCTGCCCGGTGATGAGCCAGAGCCGTTACCGCAGGTGCGTTGGCCACTGGCCCATTTAATGGACTTGCTGGAAGAGCCTGATTTCAATGAGGCCCGCAATGTAAGCGCGCTGTTCTTATTAAGAGAGTGGCTTAAAGGGCAGGGCAGGTTATAAAAAAAGCGCGTAAGCGCTTTTTTTATGTCTGTCAGAACTGCGGCCCGCCCTGATAAAACGTTTTTGCGTCCCATCCGGGGAGCCCTGGCAGGCTTTTATCAGAACAATTCGTGCGTCTCGCCATTATCAATAATGGTGGTTCCCACTTCGTGCACGGCCTGCTGTGTCGGCTGCGTCCCGTCAATAAAATACTCCTGACGGCTGCTGCCTCCACTTGCCAGTTGCCCTGTACTCCGGTCGATATTTACCGTCACTATTCCTGGCGGTGGCGTGAGCGGTTGCTCCGGTACGCCATTGAGAACAACCTGCATGTAAGCATCCCATGCTGGCTGCGCACTCTTCGCGCCGCCTTCGTAACCCGAGATCTGATCTTTGATAGCGCCCGACGCGGAGGTGCGTCCCAGATCGCGACGGTGATCATCAAAACCGATCCAGACCGACGTCACTACGCCCGGACCATAACCGGAGAACCAGGCATCTTTCGAGCTGTTGGTGGTCCCGGTTTTACCACCGATATCATTACGTTTGAGATCGCGACCTGCGCGCCAGCCTGTGCCTTGCCAGCCTGGTTCACCGAAGATGTTACTGTTAAGCGCGCTCTTGATTAAAAACGATAGCGGCGTACTGATCACGTGCGGTGCATACTCCTGACCACCGCTCTTCACCACCAGATCCTGATTGGCTTGCTCCAGTTGCGGCATCGGTATGGAAGGATTCTGCTGCTCCTGAGAGATAGCGACGTTTTCCATATCTTTGTTTTCCAGCACGTCTGACTTCGGTGTATCCCCATAAATTACTGGGATATTACACTCCGCGCAGGCGACCTTCGGCCGGGCTTCGAACAGAACATTACCCTGATCGTTTTCAATTTTGGTAATGAAGTACGGATCGATGAGGAAACCGCCGTTCGCCATGACTGAATAGCCGCGTGCTACCTGCATGGGCGTGAACGACGCGGAACCCAGCGCCAGCGACTCCGTATGCACGATGTTTTGTGCCGGGAAACCGAATCGCTGTAAATACTCGGCGGCGTAATCTACCCCCATTGCACGCATAGCGCGTACCATCACCACGTTCTTCGACTGCCCCAGCCCCTGACGCAGGCGAATTGGCCCGGCATACTCATCTGGCGAGTTTTTCGGACGCCAGTCGGAACCCGCCCCTGCATCCCAACGTGAGATAGGCACATCGTTCAGAATACTGGCCAGCGTCAGGCCTTTGTCCATCGCCGCGGTATAAAGGAATGGTTTGATGTTAGAGCCAACCTGACGCAGCGCCTGGGTGGCGCGGTTAAATTTGCTCTGATTGAAATCAAAGCCGCCAACCAGCGCCAGCACGGCGCCATCGTGCGGGTTGATGGAGACCAGGGCAGAGTTAACATCCGGCACCTGGGCCAGCCACCAGCCTTCATTTACCATGCGCACCCAAATCTGCTGACCTGCCAGCACCACATCGGTCACTTTGCGTGGGGTTGGGCCCTGTGCGGTGTCGGAACGATAAGGGCGTGCCCAGCGCATTCCGTCCATATGCAGTGATACGGAGGTCCCGTCGCCCAGCATCGCGGTGGCTTCTTGCGCATTGGCGGCCGTCACGACAGCAGGCTCCAGCGGCCCGTAGGTCGGCAACGCTTTTAGGGTGTCGGTGATTTTTTTACTGTCCCAGGCGCTTTCGCCCGGTTTCCACAGCACATTCGACGGGCCGCGATAACCGTGGCGCATATCGTAGTCCATCACGTTATTGCGCACGGCATCCTGCGCCGCCAACTGCACTTTACGGGTGATGGTGGTGTAAACACGATAACCGTCTTCGTATGCTTTATCGCCGTAGCGATTCACCATCTCCTGACGCACCATTTCTGAGAGGTACGGCGCCGAGAAGGCAATTTCCGGCGCATGGTAATCCGCATCAATGGCTTCGCCGCGCGCCTGGTCATACTGCGTCTGGCTGATATAGCCCTCGCTCAGCATACGGGCCAGTACCACATTACGGCGAGCCGTTGCGCGGTCAAGCGAATAGAGCGGGTTAAAGGTGGATGGCGCTTTGGGCAACCCGGCAATGACCGCCATCTCACTCAGGGTGAGCTGGTCGACGGGTTTACCAAAGTAGACCTGTGCCGCCGCACCCACACCATAAGCACGATAACCGAGGTAAATCTTATTGAGGTAAAGCTCGAGGATCTCGTCTTTATTCAATAACTGCTCGATGCGGATAGCCAGGAACACTTCCTTGATTTTACGCATCAGCGTGCGTTCCGGACTCAGGAAGAAGTTACGTGCGAGCTGTTGCGTGATGGTGCTGGCGCCCTGTGAGGCGTGACCAGAGAAAAGCGCTACGCTGGCCGCACGGAAAATCCCCACCGGATCAACGCCATGGTGTTCATAGAAGCGGCTGTCTTCTGTGGCGACAAACGCTTTCACCATTTCTGGCGGAATCTGATTCAGCGTCAGCGGAATACGACGTTTTTCACCGTACTGCGCAATCAATTCGCCGTCGGCGCTATAGACCTGCATCGGGATTTGTAGTCGCACGTCTTTCAGCGTCGCGACGTCAGGTAGCTGTGGCTCAATGAATTTGTACAACCCATAAATCGAGCCTGCTCCCAGCAGAATGCAACACACTGCAAGGATCAATAAATACTTTACGAACTTCACCGGAGGATTCCCATTTAGTTTCATTTGGGCAGTTTATAAACAACCGCGCGGTAGTATAAATGCAAGCCTGATGCATTGATATAGCCGTCATCTTTCCTGGCGATAAGGAGGTCGCGATTTATGGCATTCGGGCACTGGCAGATTGGACTGCATATTCAGCAAGATAGTGTTTTCATCGTCGCATTAACCCCAGGCAGAACAGGGTTGGCGCTACGCCGTTGGTGGCACATCCCGTTACCATTGGGCACAGTTGAAAACGGGCAGCTTAAGGCTCCACAACAGTTGTTGACCACGCTCTTACCGTGGCGAAAATCGTTACCGCAGCGCCACCGGGTACGGCTGGCATTTCCGGCAGCGCGCACATTGCAGCGTAAGCTCCCCCGCCCGGCAATGGCCTTGCGGGAAAACGAACTGGCAAGCTGGGTTTCTCACGCCATGGCGCGTGAACTTGAAATGGCAGCGGCAGATTTGCGTTTCGACTATACCGAAGATTCACTGGCGCAGGCCTATAGCGTGACGGCGGCGCAGCATAAAGACGTGGCCGAAATGCTGGAACTGGCAACCTCTCTGCACCTGAATTTGACCTCCCTGACGCCTGATGCCTGCGCGTTACAGCATCTTGTCCCTTTTTTACCGCCTCCGGCACGTTGTCTTATTTGGGAAGGCGACGCGCAATGGCTGTGGGCAACGCGCACCGGATGGGGGCGTCGGTCGCACGAAGATCAGCCCACCGTAAACGCGCTAAGCGCAAGCCTCGGGCTGGACATTGCCGACGTTGCGCTATGCACAGCGGCAACGCCCGAGTTTGACCCCTGGAGCGTCCTTGTGCAGCGGCAACCGCCTTTACCGCCAAATGGCATGCGTTTCGCGGTAGCGATTGGCCTGGCCCTGGGAGCGGTTCGCTAATGGAACAGATGATCAACCTGCTGCCCTGGCGAGAGCAGCGACAACAGGCATGTCGGCGCTTTTGGGGGCAACTGCTGGCGTATGCTGTGGGCCTGATGGCGCTGATTACCCTGGGGTGTCAGGTAAAGGCGGGCCAGGACAAGCAGATCGCTACGTTGTGGCTGCAATCTGACGCGCAAATGCTGTCAGCGCTTAAGGCAAAACAGCCGCATTTCCAGGCGCAACACCAGTTGTGGTTAAAACAGCAGGCCAGAATGCAGCGGCACAACCAGACCCGCCAATGGCAGCAACGGCTGGCAGAACTGGCGGAAAAAATGCCCGACAGCGCCTGGCTTACGGAGGTGCATTTTCAGCAAGGGCAACTCAGCGTGTCGGGGATTGCCAGAACGTTTCAGTCATTAAGCGAACTGGAGCAGGCGCTGGACACGACCGCCGGTTTTCGTCTTCGCCAAACCGGTTCGACCGGGCAAGATGCGCAAGGGCGCTGGCAGTTTCACTATCAGCTTAATAAGGAAGATGAGCATGCCGCGCAGCCTTGATCTCTGGTACGCCCTCTCGCCAGCAACCCGTGCCGGGTACGGATTATTGCTTATGGTGCTTCTCCTGCTTGCGGTGTGGTGGTGGCAGATTCAGCCCATAACGCGTGAACAAACGGCACGGGAGCAACAACATCTTGTGCAGCAGGCGGCATTGCAGGAAAGCTGGCGAGAGATTCTGGCCCTTAAACCACCGGAGATAACGCATGCTCAAGCAGATATCCCAAAGGCTTTTTCACCGCTGGATTTTCATACTCCTGATGCCCAACTGATTGGCTGGCGTCCTGCCCATCGGGGGGGCGAGATGGTGCTGGAGGCGCAGTGGGTATCGATTCCCCGGACGTTTTCCTGGCTTGCCGAACGGCAAATGCTCGCACCTGCTTTTTCCATCACCGCGCAGGACAAGGCGCTGCGTTTTGTGCTCCAGGTGGAGAGCGATGATGGCGGCTAAACGCATCGCAGCGTCATGTTTGCTGGTGCTAATGCTGGCGGGTATGCGTGATCCTTTCAAGCCGCCTCCCGATCGCTGCATGGTCAGTCAGCTTGCGCTTTGGCATTACCAGGGCGTGGTAAGCAGGTCTCAGGCCGCGACAGGGATTGTGCGCGATCCCGCCGGCAGATGGCGACGCGTGCAGAAGGGGGAAACGCTTGCGGGAGGCTGGCGCGTGGTGGAATTTAATAAAGAAGAGATGCGCATCGCGACAGGGGAAGGTTGTGAACCCGCGCACTGGCGCTGGAAACGAGAAGGATCTCAGCATGAAAAGAACAGCAGTGGTGGCTCTTTGCCTCAGTAGCCTGGCAGCGAGCGCGGCAACACCCGCCCCCGTGACATTAATGGTAGATGATGTTCCCGTTACCCAGGTCCTACAGGCGCTTGCCGGGCAGGAAAAACATAATCTGGTGATCTCGCCGGACGTCAGCGGGACACTCTCCTTGCATCTTGTCGATGTTCCCTGGAAGCAGGCACTGAACACGGTGATTGCCAGCGCAGGGCTGACACTACGTAGAGAGGGCAACATCCTGTATGTGCATTCCGCAAGCTGGCAACAGCAACAGTACGATGCGCGTGAGGCGGCGCTGGAAAAGCAAAAACAGAGTCTGCCGCTGGAAGAGCGTAGCCTGACGCTGCGTTATGCGCAGGCCAGTGAGTTGGCAAAGGCTGGCGAAAAGCTCCTTGGGCCAAAAGGAACGATCATGGTAGACAATCGGCTCAACCGGCTGTTACTTCGCGATCATAAGGCCTCGCTTAACGTGCTGGAAAAGTGGGTTGCGCAGATGGATTTGCCCGTTGAACAGGTTGAACTGGCCGCACATATTGTCACCATAAATGAAAAGAGTCTGCGTGAACTTGGCGTGAAGTGGGGGCTGGGGGAGGCGACAAAGCCCGGAAAACGCGGGCAGGTGTCATCGCTTTCAAGCGATCTGTCGGTTGAAAGTGCCAGCACCCGGGTCGGTTTTAATATCGGCAGTATTAACGGGCGGTTGTTGGATATTGAGTTATCCGCACTGGAACAAAAACAGCAACTGGAGATCATCGCCAGCCCACGATTACTGGCCTCTCACATGCAGCCTGCCAGCATTAAACAAGGCAGTGAAATCCCATACCAGGTCTCCAGCGGCGAAAGCGGCGCAACGTCGGTAGAGTTTAAAGAAGCGGTGCTGGGTATGGAGGTGACGCCGACCGTGCTGCCTGATAGCCGTGTGCGTCTCAAGTTGCGTATTACCCAGAACATGCCGGGCCAGGTGCTCCAGCAGGCTGATGGCGAGGTACTGGCGATTGATAAACAGGAGATTGAAACCCAGGTCGAAATAAAAAGCGGTGATACCCTGGCGCTGGGAGGCATTTTCTCACAAAAGAACAAGCTCGGTTCCGACAGTGTACCAATTTTAGGGGGGATACCCTGGTTTGGCCGACTGTTTCGTCATGATGGTAAAGATAATGAGCGCCGTGAACTGGTGGTCTTTATTACACCAAGGCTCGTGCCAGTTCGTTGATCGATACATATTCTGTATCGCTTTTTCTGCCTAACTCGCTACAGGTGTTTGACGTGAGAGATGATTTAGCTTACAAGGAGTACCGATTTGAGCGTCAGCTATCTCCGTCTTACCATAAGTAGTGTTAACGTCTGGTCGGCAATTTATTCAGTTGCCAAACCAGTCTCAGTACTGAGATAATTTTTGGTCTGACTCTCGCACTATCGCATATGAGGTTTCAGTTCATGTCCGGCTTCGCACGGTGTCTACGGAGCGGATTTATCATCAACGAATAGTCTTAGTAGTACCGAAAAAATGGCAGAGAAACGCAATATCTTTCTGGTTGGGCCTATGGGTGCCGGCAAAAGCACTATTGGGCGTCAGTTAGCTCAACAACTCAATATGGAATTTTACGATTCTGATCAAGAGATTGAGAAACGAACCGGAGCTGATGTGGGCTGGGTCTTCGATGTAGAAGGTGAAGAAGGTTTCCGCGATCGCGAAGAAAAAATCATTAACGAGCTAACGGAAAAACAGGGAATTGTACTGGCAACCGGTGGTGGCTCTGTGAAGTCTCGCGAAACCCGTAATCGTCTCTCCGCCCGTGGCGTAGTGGTTTATCTGGAAACCACTATCGAGAAGCAGCTGGCTCGTACTCAACGTGACAAAAAACGTCCGCTTTTACAGGTGGAAACGCCGCCGCGTGAAGTGCTGGAAGCGCTGGCTGATGAACGCAATCCGCTGTATGAAGAGATTGCCGACGTTACCATTCGCACAGACGATCAGAGCGCGAAAGTCGTCGCAAACCAGATTATTCACATGCTGGAAAGCAACTAATTCTGGCGTAATACACAGGCCTGCGGGTTTAAGCAAATAAGGTGGATGTCGCGTCATGGAGAGGATCACAGTCACTCTCGGGGATCGTAGTTACCCTATCACCATCGCGGCTGGTTTGTTCGACGATCCAGCTTCCTTCTCGCCCCTGAAATCCGGTGACCAGGTCATGCTGGTCACTAATGAAACGCTGGCTCCACTCTATCTCGACAAGATTCGCCATGTCCTTGAAAAGGCCGGTATCAAAGTCGATAGCGTGGTTTTACCCGATGGTGAGCAGTATAAAAGCCTGACGGTGCTGGACTCGGTTTTCACTGCGCTTTTGCAAAAACCTCACGGTCGTGACACAACGCTTGTCGCGCTGGGTGGGGGTGTAGTGGGCGATCTGACCGGTTTTGCCGCAGCCAGCTATCAGCGTGGCGTGCGTTTCATTCAGGTCCCCACAACGTTGCTTTCGCAGGTCGACTCTTCTGTTGGCGGCAAAACGGCGGTAAACCATCCACTGGGCAAAAACATGATTGGCGCGTTCTATCAGCCAGCCTCGGTGGTGGTGGATCTCGACTGCCTGAAAACGCTGCCTGCGCGTGAACTTTCCTCTGGTCTCGCCGAAGTTATCAAATACGGCATCATTCTTGATGGTGCTTTTTTTGACTGGCTTGAGCAAAATCTGGACGCGCTGTTGCGTCTGGATGGCCCGGCAATGGCGTACTGTATTCGCCGTTGTTGTGAGCTGAAAGCCGAAGTTGTGGCGGCTGACGAGCGGGAAACAGGCTTACGTGCTTTACTGAATTTGGGGCATACCTTTGGGCATGCCATTGAAGCCGAGATGGGTTACGGCAACTGGTTGCATGGTGAAGCAGTCGCTGCTGGAATGGTGATGGCAGCACGTGCCTCCGAGCGCCTTGGGCAGTTCAGTAAAGATGATACCCAACGCATTATTACCCTGCTTGAGCGCGCAGGTCTGCCGGTTCATGGACCGAAGGAAATGACCGCACAGGCATATATCCCGCACATGCTGCGTGACAAAAAAGTTCTGGCCGGCGAGCTACGTTTGGTGCTCCCGCTGGCAATAGGGAAAAGCGAAGTTCGTGGCGGAGTGTCACAAGACGTTGTACTTGGCGCTATTGCTGATTGTCAGCAGGCGTAATTTATTAGAAAGGTCTTGCTGCGCGTGCGTGGCGTTTAACTTCGGGCGAATGCAATTGTTGTTAGCATGAGCCTTTGAGTGGGGTGTTAAATGGATGAATTCAAACCAGAAGACGAGCTGAAACCCGATCCCAGCGATCGTCGTACTGGTCGTTCTCGTCAATCTTCTGAACGTGTTGATGAGCCGCAGATCAATTTTGATGATGTTGAACTTGATGCTGACGAGCGTCGCCCTTCGAGAACACGTAAGACGCGCGATGATCGCGAAGAATACGCAGAAGAAGATTATGAAGCGGAAGAAAACTCACTGGACGAGGAGCGCGCAGAGCGTCGCCCACGTAAGCGTAAAAAAGCCGCCGCCGCAAAACCTGCATCACGTCAGTACGTGATGATGGGGGTCGGTGTTCTGGTGCTGCTGCTGCTGATTGTCGGCATCGGTTCCGCATTGAAAGCCCCTTCCAGCAACAGTACGGCCCAACAGAGTTCATCTGGCAGTAAAAACATCGACCTTTCGGGGAACGGTGGTACTGCCGATCAGGCTAACGCTACTCAGCCCGCGCCGGGCACCACCTCTGCAGAACAAACTGCGGGTGCTGCACAGCCGACGACGGGCAATGGCAATGGAGCGCAGGATATTTCCCTGCCGCCCATCTCCTCTACGCCTTCTCAAAGCCAGGCACCTGCAACCACGGGTGCCCAGCAGCGTCTTGAAGTGCAGGGTGATTTGAACAACGCGCTCACTTCGCCGCAAAACCAGGCGCAGATCAACAACGCGGTGGCAAACAGCACGCTGCCGACGGAACCTGCAACCGTTGCGCCAGTACGTAACGGCGGCGGGAATGCGACTCATACCGCAGCAACCGCAGAAAACCATACGGCAACGACTCGCCCGGAACACAAACAAGCGGTTGTCGAACCGAAACCACAGCAGCAGGTTAAACCGCCGGTGGTGAAGGCAGAGCCGAAAGCTGTTGTTCAGGCTCCGGCAGCGCAACCGAAAGTTGTGGCCTCTGAACCGGTCAAAGCGCCGACCGTGGCCGCGACGACGCCGAAAGCGACAACCAGCACGACTGCACCTGCGGCACCGGCAGCTACTGCTGCTGCACCTGCAGCCAGTGCGAGCGTGGCGACGGGTAACGTGGGCTCACTGAAATCTGCGCCAGCCGACCATTACACACTGCAGTTGAGCAGTTCTTCTAATTACAACAACCTGAATGCCTGGGCCAAAAAAGAAAATCTGAAAAACTTTGTGGTTTATCAGACAACACGTAATGGCCAGCCGTGGTATGTATTGGTCAGCGGTGTGTATGCCTCTAAGGATGATGCAAAACGCGCTGTTGCCGCACTGCCATCAGATGTTCAGGCTAAGAACCCGTGGGCCAAGCCTATTCATCAGGTACAGGCCGACCTGAAATAATTTCACGTCACAACATCATTCAGGCAGGCCACACCCAGGCCTTGCCTGGATGATAACGTGTATAAAGCGCAGGATGCTGTCGGAGCTGTCTCCACAGCCGGAGAGAGTGTAATCAATCATCCAGCATGAAAAAAAATCGCGCTTTTCTGAAATGGGCAGGGGGAAAGTACCCTCTGCTTGCCGATATTGAACGACATTTGCCAAAAGGCGAATGCCTGATCGAACCCTTCGTTGGTGCTGGCTCGGTATTTCTCAATACTTCATTTTCCCGTTACATTCTTGCGGATATCAACAGCGATCTGATTGGCCTTTATAACATCGTCAAAGAACGCGCGGATGAATATGTTCAGGGCGCGCGGGAGCTCTTTACGCCTGCGACAAACCAGTCGGAAACTTATTATCAGTTGCGCACTGAGTTTAACCAGAGCCAGGATCTTTTCCGGCGCGCGCTGTTATTCTTGTACCTTAACCGCCACGGCTATAACGGCCTGTGTCGTTACAATCTGCGCGGCGAATTTAACGTACCCTTTGGCCGCTATAAAAAACCGTACTTCCCGGAAGCTGAGTTGTACCATTTCGCGGAAAAGGCGCAAAATGCCTTCTTCTATTGCGAATCCTATGCCGAGAGCATGGCGCGTGCGGATGCGAATTCGGTGGTCTATTGCGATCCGCCTTATGCTCCGCTCTCAGCCACGGCGAACTTTACGGCGTACCATACGAATAGCTTTACCCTGGAGCAACAGGCCCATCTGGCGGCCATTGCCGAGAGCCTTGTGAATAACCGGATCCCGGTACTGATTTCCAACCACGACACCGCGCTGACGCGTGAGTGGTATAGCCAGGCGAAACTGCACGTTGTGAAAGTACGACGCAGTATCAGCAGCAACGGTGGGACACGTAAAAAGGTGGATGAACTGCTGGCGCTCTATCGCCCGGCAACTGTCTGAGCCAGAGCGGCTTCGCCGTCAGAAATGCGTTTGTCTACACCCTGTAAAATGAATGTAGATTCTTCTCAAGGAGATGCGGATGACACAGTATTTGATCGCCCCCTCGATTCTGTCGGCTGATTTTGCCCGTTTGGGTGAAGACACTGCCAGTGCGCTGGCTGCCGGTGCCGATGTGGTTCACTTCGATGTAATGGACAACCACTATGTGCCGAACCTGACCATTGGACCGATGGTACTGAAATCGCTGCGTAAGTACGGTATTACGGCGCCGATTGACGTGCATCTGATGGTGAAACCGGTTGATCGTCTGGTGCCGGATTTCGCCGCCGCCGGGGCAAGCATTATTACGTTCCATCCGGAAGCTTCTGAGCATGTTGATCGTACGCTGCAATTGATCAAAGAGAACGGCTGTAAAGCCGGTCTGGTCTTTAACCCTGCCACGCCGCTGAGTTATCTGGACTATGTCATGGATAAGCTGGATGTCATTTTGCTGATGTCAGTGAACCCTGGCTTCGGCGGTCAATCCTTCATTCCACATACGCTTGATAAACTGCGCGAAGTGCGCCGTCGGATTGATGAATCCGGTTTGGATATTCGCCTGGAAGTGGATGGCGGTGTGAAGGTCAGCAACATCGCTGAAATAGCTGCCGCAGGTGCAGATATGTTTGTGGCGGGCTCGGCGATTTTTGATCAGCCGGATTACAAAAAAGTCATTGATGAAATGCGCAGTGAATTGGCAAAGGTAAGTCATGGATAAAATGCGGGTAATTCGTGGGATAGCCTTTGACCTCGACGGTACGCTGGTAGACAGCGCGCCGGGGCTGGCGGCAGCGGTAGATAACGCATTATATGCGCTGGAACTGCCTCAGGCGGGTGAAGATCGGGTCATCACCTGGATTGGTAATGGCGCAGATGTGCTGATGTCACGCGCTCTGACCTGGTCGCTGCAGGAGCGCAACGCGCAACGCGCTGCGTCCGGTAAACCGGCGATTAACCATGCGGATATTCCACAGGAAGAGCAGGCCGTGATGCTGCGTAAGCTGTTTGACCGCTACTACGCTGAGTCGGTGGAAGAGGGCAGTTTTCTGTTCCCTGATGTGGCCCATACGCTGGCTGCACTGCACGAAAAAGGTTTCCCGCTGGCGCTGGTCACCAACAAGCCTACGCCATTTGTTGCCCCGCTCCTTGAAACGCTGGGTATTGCGCACTATTTCAGCGTGGTCATCGGTGGTGATGACGTGAAAAACAAAAAGCCGCATCCGGAACCGCTGCTGTTGGTGGCGGAAAAGCTGGGTCTGGCGCCGAACGAATTGCTGTTCGTTGGCGATTCTCGTAATGATATTCTCGCCGCCCAGGCTGCCGGCTGTTGCTCTGTCGGCATGACCTATGGTTACAATTACGGCGAAGCCATTACATTGAGTGAGCCGGACTACGTGTACGACCGCTTCAACGAACTACTGCCCGCACTCGGGCTCCCGCACAGTGAAAATCAGGACGTGAAACATGACTAAACCCATCGTATTTAGTGGCGCACAGCCTTCAGGTGAATTGACCATTGGTAACTACATGGGTGCGCTGCGTCAGTGGGTAAACATGCAGGATGACTACCATTGCATCTATTGCATCGTTGACCTGCATGCTATCACCGCGCGTCAGGATCCTGAAAAACTGCGCAAAGCGACCCTGGACACGCTGGCGCTCTATCTGGCATGCGGTATCGATCCTGAGAAAAGTACCATTTTCGTTCAGTCACACGTGCCGGAACATGCACAGTTGGGATGGGCGCTGAACTGCTACACCTATTTCGGCGAACTGAGCCGTATGACCCAGTTCAAGGATAAATCAGCGCGTTACTCCGAAAACATTAACGCCGGTCTGTTCGATTATCCGGTACTGATGGCTGCGGATATTCTGTTGTACCAGACCAATCAGGTTCCGGTCGGCGAAGACCAGAAACAGCACCTGGAGCTGAGCCGCGACATCGCCCAGCGTTTTAACGCGATCTACGGCGACGTCTTTAAAGTGCCGGAGCCGTTCATTCCGAAATCCGGCGCGCGCGTGATGTCCCTGCTGGAACCGACGAAGAAAATGTCCAAGTCTGACGATAACCGCAATAACGTTATCGGCCTGCTGGAAGATCCGAAATCGGTGGTGAAGAAAATCAAACGTGCGATGACCGACGGTGACGAGCCACCGGTCGTGCGTTACGACATCCAGAACAAAGCGGGCGTTTCTAACCTGCTGGATATTCTCTCTGCCGTAACCGGCCAGAGTATTCCGGAACTGGAGCAGCACTTCGAAGGCAAAATGTATGGTCATCTGAAAGGCGAAGTCGCGGACGCCGTGTCCGGTATGTTGACTGAGCTGCAGGCGCGTTATCACCGCTATCGTGATGACGAAGCGTTTTTGCAGAAGATCATGAAAGAGGGCGCTGAAAAAGCCAGCGCCCGTGCGTCTGAAACGCTGAAAAAAGTCTACGAAGCTATTGGATTCGTGGCGAAGCCGTAAGTCCGCCGGTGCGTATGTTCCCCTCTCCCCAATGGGGTGAGGGGATCGACTGTGCAGGATGGATCCGGATGGTTGTCCGAATAAGACGTTTACGCCGCATCCGGGATCTCTTACCTACGCGTGCTGGTTATCAATCGTTAGCGTAATACGGTTCGCGCGGCAGAAAAGTTCGGAAACATGGACCGGTTTACTGTTTTGATCGAAGGCGATTTTGCTGATGCGAAACAGCGGCTCGCCCAGTTCGCACTTAAGCCATTGCACCTGTGAACGGGTGGCGGCGAAAATATCGATCGTCTTTTTGTCGCTTACTACCCGCGTGTCAAAATGTTTTTGAAATAGCTGATAGGTTGATTCTCCCTCGCTGTAATACGCGTCAAATTGCGGATAGCGTGACAGCGGGATCCATGAGCTGTCGATAAATAGCGGTTCCTTGTCCAGATACATCACCCGGCTTAAGTGGAAAACTTCACTGTTACCCGGAATGTTCAGCTTTTCGCAAAACGGCGCGGCAGAGATGCGCGCCTGTTCAATCACCTTTTCTTTCGTCGGTTTGCCCTGCGAGACGCCAAAATCGGTAAAGCCGCTGACGGTCAGCAAGGCATTTTCCACCTTCTGGCTTTGTACAAACGTTCCTTTCCCCTGCCAGCGAATCAACACCCCATCTGCCACCAGATCGCTTATGGCCTTGCGGATCGTGATCCTGCTGACGTTGTACTGCGCGCACAGTTCACTTTCGGTGGGGATCTGTTGTCCGGCTTTGTAGACGCCCTGGGCAATGTCATCCAGCAGGCGCTGGCGAACCGTGGCGTAGAGCAGTTGGTGAGAATAGCGGTCCGTAGCTGGCATGGCTCAACCCTGAAAAGAATGGAATAGGGGAATTATAGGGTTGTTTATCAGCGAGTAACAGAGCGCTGGCATGATGCGGCTCATGCCAGCACAGTATTACCATGCGCCATGGTATTGAATGGTACGCGCCGCGCTGAATGTACCCTGCTCCATCGCCACCGTCAGCGGCCTGCCGCAGGCCACAGCGCAGAGGAAGCCTGCAATAAACGAGTCCCCTGCGCCCATGGTATCGATGACATCAACGCAAGCCGCGGCCTGGCGGTAAAACTGCTCGCCATCCCAGACGATGCTGCCATTTTCACCCAACGTGACGACAGCGATGCCTGCGCCGTGCGCAACTATCGCCTGCATTCGCTCCCTTAACGCCGTGTCCTCCTGCGGCGCCGAGGCGAAGGCAAAATCGAGATGCGGCGGCAGGGTTTGCCAGAGCGGGCTGTCCCATTTATCGGCAAAGTCAAAAGCCGTCAGCTTGCCCGCCGCATGCAGCCGGGGAAAGGCGCTTTCAGCGTGGCCCCAGATAGCGGAGTGAATAATGTCATAGCCATCAAGCCAGGCAAAATCACTCTCCTGCAGAGTGAAATCTGCCATGACACCTTCGGTATAGTCGCCCAGCACCCGATCATTACCTTTCAGCTCTACCTGCGTTTGCGCGGTGACGCCGCGTTTGACATGCACATGGCTGGTGTCGACCCCCATCTTTGCCAGGTCGTCCTTTAACATCCGACCATAGTCGTCTTCACCAACCCATGTCACACAGCCAGGCCGCATGCCGTAACGGGTGCTGTAAACCGCCACATTCACCGCATTGCCGCCGGAAAAGGCTTTACCGAGATGCGGATAGATGTCGACACAGTTATCGCCAATGGTCGCCAGCCGTTTCATGCGCTTTCCTCCGGCAGCAACGCGCGAAAGCGCTCCAGCGCCTGACGGGCAAAGAGACGCGGCTCGTTCATGTACATGGTCACCAGCTCGATCGTGCAATAACCGTTGTAGCCGCTGGCGATAACATCGCGCATCAGCTCCCGCAGCGGCATTTTGCCTTCACCGGGGATATAGTGGCTGTCGCTTGCGCCGTCGCTGTCGACGATATGCAAATGGCGAAGTTTATTCCCCAACTTATTGAAGTAACTCATCACCGGTTCGCCTTGCACCCAGGGGGCGCAGATGTCAATCATGCTGTACAGGCGTGGCGAGGGGACAAGCGAGAAAGCGCGTAGCACGTCATTGGCATTGCAGACCACGTTGGACTCATAGGGCGTAAGCGGTTCGAGCACCAGATCCATCTCAATGTCCTGCGCATACTCGCACAGTTCATGCAGGTTATCGGCCAGACGCTGCCAGATAACATCCGGTGTGGTCAGATAGCCGGCATGGGCAGCGGAAATCAATGTGAAGCCTGCGCCCATCTCTTTGGCCATATCCATCGCCAGTTTGATCATATCCAGGCTTTCGCGGCGCATCCGTTCATCGCCCAGCATCATATTCCACGGGTAGCCGTTGGTCTCTGGCGTGTAGCCGATAATGGGCAACTGGTATGTGCGGGCGAGTGCTTTGATTTGCTTAATCCCGCCCGCTTTCAAATCGGGGGCGAAAGCGTGGGGACGCCCGCCCCACAATTCGATACCGTCATAGCCCAGTTCATGCGCGTCGCGAAACGCCTCTTCCACCGGTAAACGCTGGTGACCGCAGGTAAACATGCCTGTTTTCATTGCTCTGCTCCTTTTAAGGAAAACCGGCCCGGTCGGGCCGGATAGCGAAATCAATACTCCACAAGGCCGCCGTAATAGCGACGATCATCCGGGTTGTGATCTTTGTAAATCGACAGGTAGTAGCAGAGCCACTCCATCGGCACGAACATCAAGAAGGGTGCCAGCCATGGGTGCAGGCCCTGGGCAATGTCGGCGTAATCAATCACGATGACGTTATCGGTACGCTCTTTGACGAAGCGGATGGCACGCTCAGTGGTGTGGCGGCTTTCGTCATTGCCGAGCAGGAACAGGAAGGGAACGCCAGGCTCCACCACTTCAAGCGGGCCGTGGCGGAATTCCCCGCTCTCAATAACCGAGCCGTGCGTCCAGGTAAACTCCATCAGGGTAACAATCCCTTCCTTGTAGCCCAGCGGGCGCAGCGGGCCGGCGGAAACGGTATAGATCATCGGCCATGAGCTTGCCTGCTCGCCAAGCTGACGACCTTTCTCTTCCCAGTTACGCACCAGGTAGCCCAGCGCCTGCGGCAGTTTCTGCAGATCGGTTTTGATTTTGCCGATTTCCGCATGCGGCGCGAGGCGGGTCACCATCTCCAGTACCACGCTGTAGCAGAGCAGCAGATGGATTTCCCAGATGCAGTCGGCCTGGTAGTCCACAACATACTCCACAGGGACGGTGATCGGGCTGTCCGGTTTTTTAGTAAAGGCAGCGGTCAGTGCGCCACAGGCACGGCCTAGTTCCAGCGCTTTAATGACCTCTTCGGTTTTGCCGTAATCCGACACCCCTATCACCGCGCAGCGGTTGTCCAGGCGGTGAGGAGTGTTATCGCAAAACTCCCAGCCAGACATCGCGTAAACCTGTAAATCGGAATAACGATCCGCAAGATGCTTCGCCGTTTGCGCAGCGTTGAGCGGCGAGCCACAGGCCACGAAATAGATCCGGTCAATGCCGCGACGCAGCATTTCATCCACGATGCCGTGAACGCGGGGAACATCCTGTTGCAGAACTTTCTCCACTTCCGACACCATATTTTCGGTAACCAGGAAATCCACGGTGCTTTTATCAATATCCAACATGTAACGTTTCTCCAGACGGGTTTACGAAAGTGCGGCCAGCCGACGATTGCGCTTTTCCCAGAAGGCATAAGCGGGCAGACCGGTGGCGATAACGATCAGGGCGCAGATCAGACCAGGAATGGGCGCCCAGACAAAGGTAGAGGCGACGAGGATCAGGCTTGAGCAGATGGCAAGGAACGTCATCAGGCCAAACAGGGGCGTGCGCCAGAGCGGTTTGTAGTCGTCGCGTTTGCGACACCAGATAATCGAGCCGAAGGTGAGGGTGTTTTTGAAGCACATCACCAACGTGAAGTAGCCGAGCAGGCTGGTCAGATCGGAGACGAAGATGAAGAAGATCCCGAGCGCTCCCTGCAAAATAATTGATACATCCGGGGTGTTGTATTTCGGGTGAACATGGGCGAAGCATTTGAAAAACAGCTTGTCCTTCGCCATCGCATACTCCAGACGCGGTTGGTACATCACGCAACTGGAAAGCGAGCCAAGAATAACGATCATCGCAGTGATCGCCACGAAGATGCCCGCCATGCTGCCCAGCGCCGGAATATAGGTCAGGGCGTCGGAGATGGGCGTTTCGGAGGCCGCCAGTTTTTCAAAAGGCATCAGACCGGAAATAACCAGCGCCAGCAGGGAGTAGAGCACCAGAACCAGCAGGCAGGAGCCAATCAATGCGCGCGGCATGGTCTTGCCGGGGTTTTTGATTTCGCCGGTCATATAGCAGATGGAGGCCATACCGGTATAAGACCAACTGGTGGCCGATACGCCCGCCAGCAGTGCCATAATGCCGGAGGCCGCAGTAACGGTGGCCGTAGTTGCTGGCGCGGCGAAGTTGTCGGTTTTGAACCAGAAAATGCCAATGCCGATAACGATGGTGAAGGGAATAATCTTGGCGATGGTGATCAGCGTCTGGAAGGCGGCGCCGCCTTCGACGGAGCGCAGATGCAGCAGCATAAACATGATGATTAACGCCGTTGCCACCAGCTTGCCGGTGAGCGGATCGAGCGGCATCAGGAAGCCGAGATTACTGACCACCGCCAGCGCCATAATCGATAATGAGGGGGCATCGTTGGCCCAGAAGCTGGCCCAGCCGGAGAGAAAGGCCAGCGGACGGCTGCCCGCATTTTTCAGATAAATATAATCCGCGCCGTTTTCAGGGTAGGCGGTTGAGAGTTCGGCGTAGACACACATTTGTGGAATGACGATCAGACCGCCAATCACAAAGGCGAGTACGGTTAACCACGGCGATCCTGCCGCTTTTGCAACTTCTCCCACTGAAACGAAAATACCGGAACCGACGGTTGTCCCGACGGCGATAGCGAGCACGGCCCAGAAGCCGAGCTTGCGTTGAAGTTCCTGGCTTTCCATATCAATACCTTTCTTAGAATGTTGTATGTAGGGTCAAAAGGGTGTCGCCTGAAATCCGCCGACAGCCAACGGCTTGTTTCAGTATATGACGACACATAATCAATATAACAACACATGATGAATTGTATTGGCGAGAGAGATCACAAATTTGCGACGAGAGAGCAATTGTGACGCTATATGATGTTTAAGTTATTGATTTTAATATTGAAATAATCTAGGTAGGTTCCGGAATTATGGAGTTGGGCTGCCGGGACTCCCGGATGCGGCGCAAGCGCCTATCCGGGTTACCTCTGCGAAATGACTAACCTGTGGAAGGAAATGTTAAAACCACTTTAGCTTGTCGCGCAGGGCGACGACGCGGCCAACGATGATAAGCGCCGGGCTGTCTACCTGCCGGGCCAGTTCACCCAGCTCCGTCAAAGCTCCGCTGACGACACGCTGTTTTACCGAGGTGCCGTTTTCTACCAGCGCGACGGGCATATCTGCCTGCATGCCGTGCTCAATCAATTTTTCCTGAATGGTCGCCGCCTGGTTCAGCCCCATATAGAAGACCAGCGTCTGTTTTTCTGCCGCCAGATTTGCCCAGTCCAGTTCGCCGCCGGTTTTTAAATGCCCCGTGACCAGGCGTACGCTCTGGGCATAATCCCTGTGGGTTAACGGAATGCCGGAGTAAGCAGAACACCCTGAGGCTGCGGTAATGCCTGGGACAACCGAAAAGGGAATGCCTGCATGGCACAGGGTTTCCAGCTCTTCACCGCCGCGTCCGAAGATAAACGGATCGCCCCCTTTCAGGCGCACTACACGTTTGCCCCGTTGCGCTTCGTGCAGCAGAATCTGATTAATCTCTTCCTGCGGCACACAGTGATAACCCGCGCGTTTGCCAACAAACACCCGGTCGGCATCGCGACGTACCAGATTCATGATTTCATCTGAGACCAGACGGTCATACACCACCACGTCGGCCTGTTGGATTTGTTGCAGCCCTTTGAGCGTCAACAAACCGGCGTCGCCCGGGCCTGCGCCGACCAGCACCACTTCGCCACGATGATCCAGCGGCTCGGCAAGCAGTTGCCCGGTAATGGCTTCAACAGCCGGAGAATCCTGATTTGCCAGCGACTGTGCGAGACGGTCATTAACAAACAGTTTTTCCCAGAAGCGGCGGCGTTCGGCAACGCTGGCAAAGTGCTCTTTTACGCGGCGACGCAGTTTGCCAGCATAGCTGGCAACGTACCCAAGATGCTGGGGAAGAACCGATTCAAGTTTTTCACGCAGCAGACGCGCCAGCACCGGAGAGGTACCGCCAGAAGAGACAGCAACCATCAATGGAGAACGGTCAATAATCGAGGGCATGATAAAGCTCGCCTGCTTCGGCGCATCCACCACGTTACAGAAGATACGGCGGGATTCCGCCGCGTCGCTGACCTGCTGGTTAACCGCTTCATCATCGGTCGCGGCAATCACCAGCCAGCAAGGGTCGAGCAGGCGCTCGTCGAAACCGCCTTCTACCAGCGTCAGCATCCCTTCGTTCGCCCACACATGAAACTGGGGAACGAAGGTGAGTGAGTTAACGGTAAGCCGTGCACCAGCATCCATCAAAAGTCGGGCTTTACGTTCGGCAACATCCCCGCCGCCTACCAGCAGGCAGGCGCGGTCGCGTAATTGACAAAAAATGGGTAAATGGTCCACGACATCACCTCAAATACACATCATTCTGCGAGCCACAGGTGCGTTGCCTGCAGCTCGAATTATTTGTGTCTTTATTAATGGGTTGTTATTGGTTGGCTCTTCGCTGTCTGGGTTGCAGACGGACGCTCCGCTTTCGGCGTAGCATACCAGTAACCCAGGCCCATAAACACGGCACCGGAGAAAGTATTGCCCAGGGTTACCCACAACAGGTTATGACCAATTCCAGAGAGGGTATACGATTCGCTGTGGTGACCAAACCACGAGAGGGCAAACAGCGTCATGTTGGCAACGGAGTGCTCGTAGCCAGAGGCGATAAAGGCCAGCAGACACCACCAGATGGCGAGGAACTTTGCGGCGCCTTCGGTACGAATCGCCATCCAGATTGCCAGGCAAACCAGCCAGTTACACAGCGCGCCTTTAAAGAACAGCACGCCTGCGGGCGCGTTGGTTTTGGCCAGTGCAACGGTATGCACAAGGCTGGTATCCAGCGGCAGTAAGCTACCACCCCCCCAGTTATACAGCAGCGCAACCAGAACGGAACCTAACAGATTACCCAGCCAGGTTTGCGGCAGAATGGTCCACATCTGGCCCTGAGTGATGGTGCCTGCTTTCACACCGAGAGTCAGGAACATGGTATGGCCGGTAAAGAGTTCGGACCCTGCGATGATAACCAGTGTTAAGGCGATACCGAAGGTTGCGCCCATCACCAGCGGACGCACTGACGGGTCAAGTAAGTTACCGAGGGTAAAAATCAAAATAATCCCTAAGCCCACATAAGCGCCAGCCATAGCGGAGCTTATCCAGAAACCCACAGGATTATTTGTCGAGAGGCGTGAAATGCGCGCAGCGTTAGCCGCACACTTATTAATAGTGTCTGTAAACATAGTGTTGATTACCCAAAGTTAAAAAAGAAAAAGGTTTAAAAAGCGGGGGCATTGCACCCCCACTGGAAATTACGCTTTAAGTTGCACCACACCGTCTTTTACACGGGCGTCGAAATGGTCGACAGAACGGCTTTCATCTTCAAGGCACATGCCGTCACGCAGGCGGAAACGCTGTTTTTTCAGCGGGCTGGCGACCCACAACTCCCCGTTGTGCTCGGCAATCAGGCCGCGCGACAGCACGCTTGCCTGAAAGAACGGGTCGATATTGCTGATCGCGTAAACCTGGTCATCGTGACGCGGGCGGAAAATGGCCACCTGTTTGCCATTCAGCAGGGCACAGACGCCGGTTGCCGGGACGATATCGTCAATTTTGCAGATAGTGTTCCACTGGCTCATACGGTTTCCTCCACCATTTTGACCGGGATGCGTTCATATGGCGTTGCCGGACGATGTTGCTCGCGTTCTGCCACAACCTGAACGTTCGGGTCGCGTTTGTCGCTGTTGATAAAGTGTTTGAAGCGAACCTGTGCCTGCGGGTTGTTGACGGTTTCTGTCCATTCGCAGATAACGGCGTCGCGCAGGCGCGCCATTTCGGCTTCAAGCTGGTCGTTCAGACCCAGTTTGTTGTCGATGATGACGCTTTTGAGGTAAGCGATGCCGCCTTCCAGATTATCCAGCCAGGAGGCCGTACGGGTCAGTTTGTCGGCCGTGCGGATATAGAACATCATGAAACGGTCGAGGTATTTGAGCAGGGTTTCACGGTCGAGATCCGCCGCCAGTAAATCCGCATGGCGTGGTTTCATCCCACCGTTGCCGCAAACATACAGGTTCCAGCCTTTTTCGGTAGCGATAATGCCTACATCTTTACCCTGTGCTTCGGCACATTCACGGGTACAGCCGGAAACGCCGAACTTCATTTTGTGCGGAGTGCGGATGCCTTTGTAGCGGTTTTCCAGCTCAACGCCGAAGCCCACGCTGTCCCCCACGCCGTAGCGGCACCAGGTGCTGCCCACGCAGGTTTTCGCCATTCGCAGCGCTTTAGCATACGCGTGACCCGTTTCGAAGCCTGCTTCAATCAACTGACGCCAGATTTCCGGCAGATCGTCTTTCTGCGCACCAAACAAGCCAATACGCTGTGAGCCGGTGATTTTGGTGTAGAGATTAAATTCGCGGGCGATACGGCCCACTTCCATCAGCCCTTCCGGGGTGATTTCGCCACCGGCAGAGCGCGGGATAACGGAGTAGGTGCCGTCTTTCTGGATGTTTGCCAGGAAGTTGTCGTTGGTATCCTGCAGCGGCGTGTGCTGCGGTTTCAGAATGTATTCGTTCCAGCAGGAGGCCAGCAGAGAACCCACGGTTGGTTTACACACTTCACAACCGTAGCCTTTGCCATATTTCGCCAGCAATTCGTCGAAAGATTTAATGCCTTCAACGCGAATCAGGTGATAGAGCTCCTGACGGGAGTAGGCGAAATGTTCACACAGGTTATTGGTGACTTCGATGCCCTGTTTCGCCAGCTCGGCGTTCAGCACCTGGGTGACCAGCGGAATACAGCCGCCGCAGCCAGTACCGGCTTTGGTTTCTGCTTTCAGTGCGGCAACGGTGTGGCAGCCTTTGTTGATGGCGGCGACCAGCATGCCTTTGGTGACGTCGAAGCAGGAACAGATTTGTGCGCTGTCCGGCAGTTTATCCACGCCGATAGACGGTTTGCCGCTACTGGCGTGTGCTGGCAGGATCAAGGCATCCGGGTTTTCCGGTAGTTCGATAGCATTCAGCACCAGTTGCAACAGGTTGCCGAAGTCGCTGGTGTCACCCACCAATACCGCGCCGAGCAGGGTTTTGTTGTCAGGGCTAACGATAAGGCGTTTGTAGACTTCTTTGCTTTCGTCGAGGTAAACGTAGCTACGTGCGCCCGGCGTGCGACCATGCGCATCGCCGATACCGCCAACGTCCACGCCCAGCAGTTTCAGCTTGGCGCTCATGTCTGCACCCGCAAAGGCGTTAGCATTGCCGAGGATATGGTCCACGGCGACCTGCGCCATTTTGTAGCCCGGTGCGACCAGACCGTACACATGGCTATTCCAGCTCGCACATTCGCCAATCGCGTAGATATCCGGATCAGAGGTCTGACAGGTGTCGTTAATCACGATACCGCCACGCTGCGCGACATCCAGCCCACATTGGGTCGCCAGTTTGTCGCGCGGGCGAATACCGGTTGAGAAGACGATAAAGTCGACTTCCAGCTCGGTACCGTCGGCAAAGCGCATGGTTTTACGCGCGCTTGTCCCTTCCTGGACGATCTCTTTGGTGTTTTTGCTGGTGTGCACACGCACACCCATGCTTTCGATCTTGCGTTTAAGCTGTTCACCGCCCATCTGATCGAGCTGTTCAGCCATCAGCATGGGAGCAAATTCAATAACGTGCGTTTCAACGCCGAGGTTTTTCAGTGCGCCGGCGGCTTCCAGACCGAGCAGGCCACCGCCGACCACCGCACCACGTTTGCTGCGACGAGCGCAGGATTCAATGGCGTTGAGGTCTTCAATGGTGCGGTAAACAAAGCAATCCTGGGTTTCGGAGCCTTTAATGGGCGGGATCCATGGGTAAGAGCCAGTCGCCATGATCAGTTTGTCATAATAGACGGTACGACCGGCGCTGGAGTGGATCACTTTCTCCTGGCGGTTGATGGTAATCGCACGTTCGCCAACGAGAACGTTAACGCCGTGCTTTTCGTAGTAACCTTCACGTACCAGCGACAGTTCTTCCGCAGTATGATGCGAAAAGTAGGAAGACAGGTGAACGCGATCGTAGGCTTTACGGGGTTCTTCACAAAAAACGGTAATATCGAACTGGCTGGCATCTGCTTTATCGAGGAGATCCTCAATAAAACGGTGGCCGACCATGCCGTTACCGATTATAGCGAGTTTGACTTTGCTCATTTTTGCCTCGATTTCTTTTCTATTACTGCCTACCTTAACGATTCAGCCTTGGCACTTATTGATGCAGGTCAAATACATCTTCACCTACCACTTAATGGGTAGATAATTGATTTTGATGATTTTTTATAAGTCGCGGATCTGTCAGGCTTTTCAGAATTGTGGAAATTGTGTACAAAAAAAGATGTGAATTTATGGCAATTGCCTGAAACAACGTTTCAGTGATAACCAGGGGGTAGAAGCATGACGGCAACACCACTTTGGCTGGTTCAGAACGTTCATTTACCTGGGCGAAAAGGGCTATGGCAAATCGCGATTGATAAGGGCCACTTCGGTGACATCACCCCGATGAGCGCCCCACAGCATGAAAGTTATGAAGTCTTAAACGCCAGGGGCGGGCTGGCGCTGCCGCCGTTTATTGAACCGCACATTCACCTGGATACCACCCAAACCGCAGGCGAGCCAAAGTGGAATCAGTCGGGAACGCTATTTGAGGGGATTGAACGCTGGGCGGAACGCAAAGCGTTACTCAGCCATGATGATGTGAAAAAGCGCGCCTGGCAGACGTTAAAATGGCAAATGGCGAACGGTATTCAGCATGTACGCACCCATGTCGATGTCTCCGACCCGACGCTGACAGCGCTCAAAGCAATGCTGGAAGTGAAACAGGAAGTCGCCCCCTGGATAGACCTGCAAATCGTCGCCTTCCCGCAAGAGGGTATCTTGTCTTACCCCAACGGCGCAGCGTTGCTGGAAGAGGCCTTACAGCTTGGCGCGGATGTGGTAGGGGCGATTCCCCATTTTGAATTTACCCGCGAGTATGGGGTGGAATCACTGCATATCGCCTTTGAACTGGCGCAGAAATATGACCGACCACTGGATATTCACTGTGACGAGATCGACGACGAACAGTCGAGGTTTGTCGAAACGGTCGCCGCGCTGGCGCTGAAAATGGAAATGGGGTCGCGCGTTACCGCCAGTCACACGACGGCGATGCACTCCTATAACGGTGCCTATACTTCTCGCCTTTTCCGCTTGCTGAAACTCTCCGGTATCAACTTTGTCGCCAATCCGCTGGTGAATATCCATCTGCAGGGGCGTTTTGATGATTATCCGAAGCGGCGTGGGATCACCCGCGTGAAGGAGATGCTGGCCGCCGGGATTAACGTCTGCTTCGGCCATGATGATGTCTTTGATCCCTGGTATCCACTCGGCACGGGCAATATGTTGCAGGTGCTGCATATGGGTCTGCATGTTTGCCAGTTGATGGGGTATCAGCAAATCGACGATGGCCTGCGGTTGATTACCGATAATAGCGCCAGAACCTTTGGTCTGGATGATTACGGTATTGAGCCGGGTAACCCGGCGAATATGATCATTTTACCGGTTGAGAGCGGTTTTGATGCGGTGCGATGTCAGTCGCCGGTGCGCTGGTCCATTCGCCAGGGGCGGGTGATTGCTACCACGCAACCTGCGCAAACCTGGATTCAGACGGACAGCGGCGGTGAAGAAGTGGCGTTTCATCGCAAGAGTGAGTGAAGCTGATAGCAGAATGACCACACAATGCGTGGTCAGCCTGCGTAACATATGTTTCAATTGCGTAAAATTAAGTAAAAGGCTGGCCTGGTGGCGGAGTGCTCTTTAGAATCAAGCCACTCGCTTTCTTACCTGTATTTCGTTAAGGAAACCTCATGGTTAAATCGACTCTGGCGGCAATTGCGGCTGTTTGTGCCCTTTCTGCAATCTCCTCTTCCGCACTGGCGGCAAAAGGTGATCCCCATGTTCTGCTCACCACGTCAGCCGGCAACATCGAACTGGAGCTGAACAGTCAGAAAGCCCCCGTGTCGGTGAAAAACTTTGTGGATTATGTGAATAACGGTTTTTATAACAACACCACCTTTCACCGCGTTATTCCGGGTTTTATGGTTCAGGGTGGCGGTTTTACTGAGCAAATGCAGCAAAAACAGCCTAACCCGCCCATTAAAAACGAAGCCGATAACGGTTTACGCAATACGCGCGGCACCATCTCCATGGCCCGTACCGCAGATAAAGACAGCGCCACCAGTCAATTCTTCATTAACGTCGCTGACAACGCCTTCCTGGACCATGGTCAACGTGATTTTGGCTATGCGGTATTTGGTAAAGTTGTCAAAGGGATGGATGTCGCCGACAAGATTTCTCAGGTTCCAACCCACGACGTCGGTCCTTACCAGAATGTGCCGACAAAACCGGTTGTTATCCTCTCTGCTAAAGTCCTGCCATAATCTTTTTTTCGCACGGGCCGTCCGGCCTGTGCGCGTTCTCCTCCCTGCGTGACGCGAAATTGCTGCTTATACTTGTGGCACATGAGCGAGACATCAGGGAGGCGTTATGACCAAAAAACTCACCGACCGACAAAAATCCCGTCTCTGGGAGCAAGACCGTAATGTCAATTTTCAGGCCAGCAGGCGTCTTGAAGGCGTTGAAAGCCCGCTGGTAACGCTTACAGCCGATGAAGCGCTGGCGCGTATTGAAGAGCTAAGGAGGCACTATGAGCGATAAATTCGGCGACGGTCGCGATCCTTACTTCTACTCTGGCATCAATGTTATGCGCAACAGGCTGGGTATTCGCGAGGCGCAACGGCTGGAACAGGCGGCATGGGAGCTCACCGCGTTACGTGCCGCCACGCTGGAACTGGGTCCGCTGGCCCGAGGGCTGCCACATCTGTGCGCCATTCACCGTCATATTTACCAGGATGTCTTCGACTGGGCGGGACAGGTGCGCAAAGTAGATATCTATCAGGGAGATACGCGTTTCTGCCATTTCGAATACATCGAAAAAGAGGGTAATGCGTTAATGCAGTCGCTTGAAGACGAAGAGTGGCTACAGGGGCTTGGGAAGGAAGAATTTATTGAGCGACTGGCGCATTACTACTGTGAAATCAATGTGCTGCACCCATTTCGTATTGGCAATGGCATTGCCCAGCGGATTTTCTTTGAACAGCTTGCGCTGCATGCCGGATACCGGCTGGACTGGCGTGGCGTCGACCCGGAAAACTGGAGTAAAGCGAACCAGACCGGGGCGATGGGTGACCTAAAACCGCTGTGCGAGATCTTCGGCAAAGTGGTAAGCGAAGCCGTCGAAACTGAGTAGAATAGGGCGGCTTAAAATGATGAGGCCGCCATGATCCTGCTTATTGATAATTACGACTCTTTTACCTGGAACCTGTATCAGTACTTTTGCGAACTGGGGGCACAGGTCGAGGTCAGGCGTAATGATGAGATCACCCTGGCGGATGTTGCGATTATGGCCCCCAAAAAGATCGTGATATCCCCAGGCCCCTGCACGCCGGATGAATCGGGTATCTCGCTGGAGGTTATTCGCCACTATGCTGGCACGTTGCCGATTCTCGGCGTCTGCCTCGGTCATCAGGCCATCGCCCAGGTTTTTGGCGCCCGCATTGTCCGGGCGCAACAGGTTATGCACGGGAAAACCTCTCCGATAACCCATACCGGGCAGGGCGTTTTTCGCGGCCTGAATAATCCGTTAACCGTCACGCGCTACCACTCTTTGTTGATCGATCCGCCTTCATTACCGGACTGCTTTGAGGTGACCGCCTGGAGCGAGACGCAAGAGATCATGGGGATTCGCCATCGTCAGTGGGATCTGGAAGGCGTGCAGTTTCACCCGGAAAGTATTCTTAGCGAGCAGGGACATGCGTTATTGAATAACTTTTTGCATCGCGCCGATTTTTAGTTGCCATTGAGTGATTTTTTATGCATATTTCGTGATTATATTTTCACTTCTACTTCTTGTTTAAAAAGGGTGGGGTTACATGGCAACTCAGCAGGGTGCAATCACGCGCGCAACATTTGACGAAGTCATTCTACCAATTTTCGCACCGGCCGAATTTATTCCGGTGAAAGGAAAAGGTAGCCGCGTGTGGGATCAGCAGGGTAAAGAGTACGTTGATTTTGCGGGTGGTATCGCCGTTACCGCGCTGGGGCATTGCCATCCGGCGCTGGTGGAAGCGTTAAAAACACAGGGCGAAACGCTGTGGCATACCAGCAACGTGTTTACGAATGAACCCGCATTGCGCCTGGCGCGTAAGCTGATCGACGCCACCTTCGCCGAGCGCGTGGTGTTTATGAACTCCGGCACCGAGGCCAACGAAACGGCATTCAAACTGGCGCGTTATTATGCATCTACCCGCCACAGTCCGCATAAAACCAAAATCATCGCTTTCCACAACGCGTTCCATGGCCGTTCACTGTTCACCGTGACCGTGGGCGGTCAGCCGAAATACTCGGACGGCTTCGGCCCGAAACCGGCGGATATCATTCATGTGCCCTATAACGACCTGCATGCGGTAAAAGCGGTCATGGACGATCATACCTGTGCGGTCGTGGTTGAACCGATTCAGGGGGAAGGCGGGGTGACGGCGGCAACGCCAGAGTTTTTACAGGGTTTGCGTGAGCTGTGCGATGAACACAAAGCGCTGCTGGTGTTTGATGAAGTGCAGTGTGGAATGGGGCGCAGCGGCGACCTCTTCGCCTACATGCACTATGGTGTCACCCCGGATATCCTGACCAGCGCCAAAGCGCTCGGCGGTGGTTTCCCGGTAAGCGCCATGCTCACCACTCAGGAGATTGCCAGCGCGTTCCATCCGGGTTCCCACGGTTCAACCTACGGCGGTAACCCGCTGGCCTGTGCTGTTGCCGGTGCGGCATTCGACATCATTAATACGCCAGAGGTCTTAAATGGCGTCAATGTGAAACGTGAACTGCTCGTTAAGCATCTTGAAGACATCAATGCGCAGTATGACCTGTTCAGCGAAATTCGCGGCATGGGGCTGCTGGTTGGCGCGGAACTGAAACCGCAATACAAAGGCCGTGCGCGTGATTTCCTCAACGCGGCGGCAAATGAAGGGCTAATGGTGCTTAATGCCGGTCCTGACGTAATGCGTTTTGCGCCGTCGCTTATCATTGAAGAGAACGATATCGCAGAAGGTATGCTGCGCTTCGCTAAAGCTGTAGCCAAAGTGGTTAACGCTTAAGAGCGCAAGCGGCGATTTAACCAGATGCCGTGATGTGGGCGCTGACGCCATGCCACCGACGAAATGGTGTGCATGGTGTTAAGATGCCCCAGGATCCGTTGCAGATGTTGCTCCAGCGTACTCATTGGGCCATGCGTCATGCTCTCTGGCGCCTCCAGAATATTCACATCTCCTGAACTTCCCGGACCATCATACTCCAGCCGCTGCTGACAACGTTGCAGGGCAATTTCGCAGGACTGCAGATAACGCTGAGCCAGTTCCGGCGTGAGCATGGTGTGCTCCCGCGCCAGCGTGGTCATTGCATTAATATGTTCGACAATAAACTGACTGTGCGTGACCCACAGTTTCATGTCTGCCAGGTAACGCGTATCAAAACCCGGCTCCTGCATGGCCTGATTCAGCGAGTTAAAGAGCGCATTGTGCGCCTGGTTTACCCGCATGCGTTGCCAGGCCAGCGGCGTCGCCTGGGGATCATCGCTCAGGATCAGCCGAATGGCATCCTGGTAAGTTTCCAGCGCGTCATGAGCATTTTTTCGCAGCAGGCCGCTTTGCCATTGAGGCCACAGCCAGACCATGCCACCAAAAGCTATCAGGCAGCCGATCAACGTATCGATAAGACGGGCAACAATAAATTGGTCGCCATTCAGTGTAAGCAACTGGAGTGTATAGACCGCGGTGAGAGTAAAACCGACCATCGCCCAGCCGTAGCTTTTGCGGATAATCAGATAGCTCACCAGCGTCACAATCAGCATCGCGGTGAGCGTGAAGCCTTCCGGTACGTGGTAGTGCAGCGTCGCGCCGGCAATGATCAGCCCGGCCATGGTGCCTGCCGCCCGGTGCAGGATGCGCACGCGTGTCGCCCCATAACCGTTTTGCGTAACAAACATCACCGTCATCATGATCCAGTAAGGTTTAGGCAGATGGAGCGCGCTGCCCATCAGGCTGGCAATACTGAGCATGACGCTAATGCGTGCCGCATTACGTAAGGCGGAGGATTTCAACGACAGATAACTTTTGAGAGCCGGGATCAGGGGCAAACGGCGCTGCTTCTCCGCCATCAGATCACGGACATAGAGCGGGCGCTGGGTACGCAGAACCCGGGCTATCTGGCTGAAATGCCAGGCGCAAAACTGCCCAACCGGGTTATCCGGGTGCTGGCGGGCAATTTTCTCCAGCGCGCCAATCTGTTTATCCATATTGAAGCGTTTGGGGTAGCGGTGATAAAGAATATCATCGGCTATGACCCGTAACCGCGCGGCAACGGTTTGCGCATTCCAGCGGATAACTTCCTCGGCATGGCTGCGTTCGACCAGCTCCTGCACTTCCTGCGGTTGGTGGAGGCTGACGGCAATATGTTCTTGTAAGTCCAGCGCCACCTGGAAGACGCGGCGTAACCGCTTGTAGTCGTTGTTGTTATTTGCCGCCAGCATATGCAGTTGTTGGTAACACTGGCTAATCATATCCACCGCCTTTTGCTGGCGTGCCAGGAGTGGCGGAAGGGCTTTTTCTGGATCGACGTGCTGCGTCAGTAAACTGTATTTCGCTTCGCAATAGTCCGCCAGTTGGCGATACAGCAGGCTCAAGGATTCACGCAGCGGTTGCTCTCGCCACAACCAGAACCAGAAGGCGTTAAACGCGCCGTACCACAGGGTACCCAGCCCATAAATCAGCAACGGCTCCCAGATGGGCATGTTACCGGCGAGGCTGAGAGTAAAGATGGCGGCAATGAGCGAGGCGGGTAGAAGCCGCCCGTGTAATGCGCTGATTTCTGCTGTGACGCCGAGCAAGAGCGTTAATCCGGTCAGAATCAGCGGCAGCGGAATATTTTGCGTCAGTAATAGCTGTACGGTGAGGCTACTGCCAGCAAAGAGTGTGCCGCCGATAATGACGCGTTTGAAGAAACGTTTATGCAGAGTATCCAGACCGGCAATATTGCAGCAGGCGGGAACGAGAGAAAACAGCAGACCAAGATCGAGACGACCTGCGATCAGACCCACGGTCACAGGGAGGCATAACACCAGCGTTTGTCGCAGTGCATAGTTGATTTCGGGGTGATAAATCAGCCTGCGCCACATGGGGAAGAGAGACAAAAACGGCGCATCGTTAAGGGCGATGCGCCGCTTGAGAATTAACGTGTACCGTACACGACAATGGTTTTACCGTGCGCGGAGATCAGGTTTTGATCTTCCAGCATTTTCAGGATACGGCCGACGGTTTCGCGGGAACAGCCAACGATCTGACCAATTTCCTGGCGGGTAATTTTAATTTGCATACCGTCCGGGTGGGTCATTGCATCCGGTTGTTTCGCCAGATTCAGCAGCGTCTGTGCGATACGGCCCGTCACATCAAGGAAGGCGAGGTTACCGACTTTTTCCGAGGTGACCTGCAGGCGACGCGCCATCTGGGAAGATAAGCGCATCAGGATATCCGGGTTCACCTGAATTAACTGGCGGAATTTTTTGTAGGAGATTTCGGCCACTTCACAAGCGGTTTTAGCGCGTACCCATGCACTGCGCTCCTGACCCTCTTCGAACAGACCCAGTTCACCGATAAAATCTCCCTGGTTAAGGTAAGAGAGGATCATCTCTTTACCTTCTTCATCCTTGATTAGCACAGCCACTGAGCCTTTGACGATGTAATACAACGTTTCCGCTTTTTCACCCTGGTGAATCAGCGTGCTCTTCGACGGGTACTTATGAATGTGGCAATGAGACAAGAACCATTCGAGAGTCGGGTCTGTTTGCGGTTTGCCAAGCACCATGCGCGGTTATCCTCTGTTATAAGCTGGCTCCAGACGCTGGATTCACATATCGCGTCCGGGGTTGCAATCTATCTTCCCCATACCTGGGAAGTGGACCGTCAGACATGCCTGCGGCCTGTAATATGTGATGTCCTCTGCATACATGCATAACGTCAATGTATCACTGTAGCATCGTGATTGTTTTAGCATAGCTTTTGTCGCGTGTCTCCTGGTGTCTCGCTTCAGCTTGACGCAGGTCGCCTTCCGTTGCGAGTTTTCTTATGTGCGCGTAATCTGTAAAGAAAACTGTAACTCCGGAGTGAATTAAAAATGCAAGCTCGTGTGAAATGGGTAGAAGGTTTAACGTTCCTTGGCGAGTCTGCGTCCGGGCACCAGATCCTGATGGATGGTAACTCAGGCGACAAAGCCCCAAGCCCGATGGAAATGGTGCTGATGGCAGCAGGCGGATGCAGCGCTATCGATGTTGTATCTATTTTGCAGAAAGGCCGCCACGATGTGAAAGATTGCGAAGTGAAGCTGACCTCAGAGCGTCGTGAAGAGGCTCCGCGTCTGTTCACGCATATCAATTTGCACTTTATCGTGACCGGCAAAGAGCTGAAAGAGGCGGCGGTATCGCGCGCGGTGGATCTCTCTGCCGAGAAGTATTGCTCCGTGGCATTAATGCTGGAGAAAGCGGTGAAAATCACGCATTCATATGAGGTGATTGAGGCCTGAGAACATAGGTCGGATAAGCGTCGCGTATCCGACACATTCCCCGGTGGCGCCGCGCTTACCGGGGCTACAGCGCTTGTGTCGGCTGGAGGCCTATTGAATCTTCTTCCCTTCCATCAGCCGTTGGACCAGCGGTGTCATGATCAGCTCCATTGCTAACCCCATTTTGCCGCCAGGCACCACAAGCGTATTCATGTGTGAAATGAACGAACCCTGCAACATCGCCAGCAACCAGGGATAGTCGATCCCTTCAAGATTTCGAAAATGAATCACCACAAAGCTCTCATCGAGCGATGGGATCACTTTGGCGGCGAACGGGTTGGAGGTATCCACCGTCGGCACGCGCTGGAAATTAATATGGGTGCGGGAAAATTGTGGGGTGATGAAATTGATGTAGTCTTCCATCGATCGAACCACCGAGTCCATCACTGCCTCACGGGAATGACCGCGCTCGCTGGTATCGCGTACCAACTTTTGCATCCACTCGAGGTTGACGATGGGCACCACGCCTACCAGCAGATCGACGTGGCGGGCGACATCGTGCTGGGGCGTTACCACGCCGCCGTGCAACCCTTCATAAAACAGCACATCTGTTGGCTCCGGCAGGGGCTGCCAGGGGGTGAACGTACCGGGAACCTGGTTCCAGGGAACGGCTTCATCGTAGGTGTGCAGATATTTTCGTGCCTGGCCTGTGCCGGTTTGTCCGTACTCAATAAACGTTTGTTCCAGCAGGCCGAAGTCATTCGCTTCCGGGCCAAAATAGCTGATATGTCGACCTAAATCGCGGGCTTTACGAATTGCCATGTCCATTTCAGGGCGGGTATAGCGATGAAAACTGTCACCTTCAACCTCGGCGGCATGCAAATTCAGTTGAGCAAAGATTTTGCGAAACGCGAGGCTGGTGGTGGTGGTTCCCGCACCGCTGGAACCTGTTACGGCAATAACCGGATGTTTAGCGGACATAGCAGCTCCCTGAGTAAACCATTGTTGTAGACGAAGCCAGCCGCCAGTGAGTTACTCGCGAAACTGCGAGCGCGGCATAATGTTGACGGTTTCGTGCAGTTCTGACCACACCAGTACGGCCTCACCGTTTTTAAGTTGCCGTCTCACATCGGCGACCTTTTGTTCGAGTGAGCGCTCATGTTCACCATAATCGGTGCCTTCACGCAAGACAAAGCTTTCAATCAGGCTGTCGAGCGTCTCAGGCGCCAGGTCCTGCCAGGGAATAATCATTTAGCTTTCCAGATAAGTTTGCAGCCAGTCGGGGATACGTTTTTCCAGCCACATTTCCGGGTGAAGTAACGTGCCGCCCACAAACCCCACGTGACCGCCATGTTCGGTGAGTTGATATTCTACCGACGGCGGTAATGTCTGCGTATCGGGGATCACATTTTGATCCATAAAGGGGTCATCTTTAGCATGGATGATCAGCGTCGGTTTGCTGATTTTATTCAGCAACGGCATGGCGCTGCACTGGCGGTAATAGTCAATCGCATCGGCAAAACCATGGATGCGCGCCGTAATCGCATCATCAAAATCGCGCAGACGACGCAGACGTTTCAACTGCCGTAAATCAATGGGTAAGGAACCCGGATAGGCTTTTAATTTGCGCGACGCATTGGCTTTCAGCAGGTTGAGCAGATAGTGCTGATACACCCGTGAAAAGCCGGTTTCGATATGGGCGCTGCACGCTTCCAGTACAAAGGGAGCAGAGACAATGACCGCAGCATCCAGGGGTACGCGATTTTCCTCTTTAGCCAGCAGGCAGGCCAGCATATTGCCGCCCAGCGAATAGCCCACCGCCGCGGTAGGGACCTGGCCAAACTCCCGTTGTAGCCAGTGCAAAAACCAGGTGCCATCTTCGGTTTCGCCAGAGTGATAAATGCGGTTAAGGCGGTTAGGTTCACCGCTGCAGCCACGGAAATGCATCACCACGCCCAGCCAGCCGCGCGCTTTTGCTGCTTCTATCAGTCCATGAGCATAGGGACTGTGCAGGCTGCCTTCCAGCCCGTGAAAGACCACCAGCCGTGGTTTATGTCTTGCCAGCACAGGGTCTTCGCTCCAGGCGAGATCCACAAAATCGCCATCGGGCAGTTCCAGGCGCTGCCAGGTCGGCGTAAAGCCCAGTTTCCGGCGGATCAATCGCGGGAGCATGGTCTGGAAATGCGGATTGCTTCCGCCGCGCAGTGGGCGGAACGCAGAGCTATCAGCAGCCATTTCCGAGAGTCGTGAAGGTGTAATTTCAGCCATAGTAAAGAACAATAGAATCAAGAATGGGACAACTATAGCTGCTCGATGTTGCGCCGTTTTTTCATTTCGCGGGACATCGTGCAGGCCATACTAGTCCGTCAGTAAATTTCGGGAAAAGAGATGAATATCGACACCCGGCTTTCGTCGCCACAAGCGTGCTTTTCGCGCACCTGTCGCTACGCTCTCGCCTGTCTCTTCAAACATGCCTGAGGCCTCAAATCGGCGAATCAGGCTTTTTCGCTGGATAGGCTGGCCGAGGATAATCTCCGTCGCCTCCTGCAATTGTGTCTGGGTAAAGGTATCAGGCAGACAATACACTGGCAGTAAAGAGTACATGGTTTTCTGTCGTAACCGTTGTAGCGCCGTCTGAATTATCTCCCGGTGATCGAAGGCCAGGTCGATATCATCCAGCCCGGTTACGGGCATCCATTTGGCATCGCTGACGCTCGCGATATGCGGCGCGCAGGCTACCCAGGAGATTAACGCATACCAGGCGATGGTCAGACTCCAGCCACGGGGATCGCGTTTTGCCCCGGAAAACGTATCCAGTTGCTCCAGCCAGGAAGGGGAGACGCCCGTTTTTTCTGTCAGTTTACGTAATGCCGTGGCTCGCGTGGATTCATCTTTTTCCATATCGATAAATCCGCCAGGCAGGCCCCAACGCCCCTGTTGAGGGTGACTCGCTCGTTTCACCAGCAAAACGCGAAGCGCCTGCTCGTGCAGCGTGAACAGCACACTGTCTACCGTCACCAGGGGGGAAGGGAACCGGCTGGCATCATAAGAATCCAGATACTCTGCTTCGCTGATCATCGCTTACTCGGCTTATTAAACACGCCACAAGTTTATCAGCCCACCCAATGGCGGCAAGCTAACTTTTAACTCCTTAAATATCAATTTGTTAACTTTTTATTTGCGCGGTAGGGAAAAAATCTCTTGCCAATAAGTGTCCCATGGACAATATTATAAGTGTCTTAATGACACTAATCAATGGTGAGGTGAATCATGACCAGCAGAATCGCGTTAACACTTGATAATCAACCCGTTGAAATCGAACGGGGTGTCTTTCCCGACGGCGCGGTATGGCTGAAAGTCATCGGTGAACTGCCACGTTTTGCTCAGGTCATGCGGGTTCGCGTTGCCGCCATGCGCGATATGAACGATTTCATGCTGTTAGCCCAACTGGTTGATGCCGTGCGTCACGTTACGGACATCGCCGTAAGCCATCTTGAACTGGCATGGCTGCCCTGGGCGCGCCAGGACCGACACATGGTTAACGGCGACAGTTTTGCGCTTAAAGTATTCGCTAACCAATTGAACACACTGAACTTCAACAAAGTTTTTCTGCTGGATCCCCACAGTGATGCGGCAGCGGCGGCCATCAACAATAGCGTGGTGATTGCACAGGAAACCTGCCTGATGAAAAGCGAAAATCTGCTTCAGGCGATAAACACAGGCAAATTGATGCTTGTAGCACCCGATGCCGGGGCATTGAAGAAAATTCATAACGTAGCCAAAGCCAGTGGGGCGCGGGACTATGCCATCCTCACGAAAGAGCGTGATGTTGCAACGGGTAACCTGACCGGTTTTTCCCTCGTCTCCGGCAATGTGGCAGGCAAAGATGTGCTAATTGTGGATGACCTTTGCGATGCGGGCGGTACCTTTATCGGCTCTGCTCAGGTACTACGTGATGCCGGCGCGCGCAGCGTGAGTTTATATGTAACCCACGGCGTGTTTTCTAAAGGAGTGGAGAACCTGCTGAACAATGGTATTGACGCCATTTATACCACTACTTCTTTTGCCTCTTCTGAGCTTCGCGACCCTCGCGTTGAGCTTATCGATATCGACACTATTTTTTGCGCTTAAGGGAGATAACACCATGAAAATGAACCCCATCCTGGCTATCGACGGTTACAAAGTTTCCCACCGCGCGCAGTACCCGCAAGGGACCACGCAGGTGTACTCCAACTTTACGCCGCGCAGCGATCGCTTTTTCTCATCTCCCGTGGCGGACGGTAAGCTGGTGTTCTTTGGCCTGCAGGGGTTTTTGCAGTGGTTTATGGTCGATTTGTTCAACGATGCCTTTTTTGCCCGCCCACAAGAAGACGTGGTAAATGAATACAAAGCGGTGATGGACAGCTACCTGGGCAAAGACGCCGTGCCGGTTGACCACATTCGCGCACTGCACAATTTGGGTTATCTGCCTCTGCACGTTAAATCTCTTGATGAGGGCAGCAAAGTGCCGATGAAAGTGCCGGTGCTGACCATCACCAATACCCGTGACGAGTTCTTCTGGCTGGTGAATTATCTTGAGACGGTGCTCTCCGCTGAATTGTGGAAAGCCTCCACCAACGCCACCATTGCGCACCACTACCGTAAAGTCTGTGAACAGTGGGCGGTAAAAACCTGCAGCGATATGTCACATATTGATTTCCAGTGCCACGACTTTTCTTTCCGTGGCATGGCGGGTCTCCAGGACACAATGCAGGCCGGTGCCGGGCACCTGCTGAGTTTTAAAGGTACCGACAGCATTCCGTCGCTGCTCTACGCCCGTGATCACTACACCGCTGGCGAGGACTATTTTATCGGCGCGAGCATTCCGGCCACCGAGCATAGCGTGATGTGCATGGGCGAGAAGGAACAAGAAATTGAAACCTTCCGTCGTTTGATAGTCGATCTCTATCCGCAGGGCTTTGTCTCAATCGTCTCGGATACCTGGGATTACTGGCGGGTGATGACGGAATACACCCGTGAACTGAAACAGATAATCCTTAATCGTGAAGGGCGCGTCGTGTTCCGCCCGGACAGCGGTGACCCAGTTGAGATCCTGTGTGGCACCGGGGCGGATGATGATACCCGCAACACGCGCACCCCGGAGGAGAAAGGTTCTGTGGAAGTGTTATGGGAGATCTTCGGCGGCACCGTGAATGAGAAGGGCTACAAGGTACTCGACCCGCATGTTGGCCTGATTTATGGCGACTCCATTACTCTTGCGCGGGCAGATGAAATCCTGCGTCGCCTGGAAGCCAAAGGTTTTGCCAGCTCAAATGTTGTCTTCGGGGTGGGATCATTTACCTATCAGTACAACACACGCGATACATTTGGTTTTGCGATGAAAGCGACATGGGGCGTGGTTAACGGCGAAGGGCGGATGATCTTCAAAGAGCCGAAAACTGACAGCGGCCTGAAACGTTCAGCGCGCGGGCTGTTACGGGTAGAAAGAGACGCGCAGGGTGAGCTGCAACTGCATGATGAACAAACCTGGGAGCAGGAAAAAACCGGTGAACTGAAAACGCGTTTCCTGGACGGCAAACTGTATAACGTTGACCATTTTGAACAGATTCGCCAGCGCCTGACCGCCCAGCGCTAACCGCTCTACTCCATTCCGGGGGCGCATTGTGCCCCCTACTTGCTACAGATTTTCCCCTCTTAAAATGATCCTCGTCACAAATCATCACTTTGATTATTACTCTCAGGCTAACAATCGTCTTTTATCCTTAATTGATGCCTTTCTCACCAGCGCGCACACTTTACTCAGTGTTAAGAAAATCAAAATGATTCGCTGAATCAGGAGGTTAATAATGTTATCTGGACAAACACCAGAACGGATGTGGAATACGCGGCGCACGGAAAAACAGCGTCGCCTGGCATCCGTACCCGTACAGGGCAAGGTGCTGCCGACCGACGATCTGGTCGCCATGCTGGAAAAATTGATCGCGCCGGGCGACAAAGTGGTACTGGAAGGGAATAACCAAAAACAGGCCGATTTTCTCTCCCGCGCGCTGGCGTCGGTCAACCCGCAAAAAGTCCATGACCTGCATATGATCATGCCAAGCGTCGGACGCAGTGAACATCTCGACATTTTCGAAAAAGGCATCGCCCACAAGCTGGACTTTTCTTTCTCGGGTACCCAAAGCCTGCGTATCTCACAGTTGCTGGAAGATGGCCTGCTGGAAATCGGCGCTATTCATACCTACATCGAGCTGTATTCCCGCCTGTATGTTGACCTCTCGCCAAACGTGGCACTGATTGCCGGTTACAAAGCGGACCGTAAAGGCAATCTCTACACCGGGCCGAGTACCGAAGACACCCCGGCGCTGGTGGAAGCGGCCGCCTTCCGCGACGGTATTGTTATCGCCCAGGTCAATGAACTGGTGGATGACGAATGCGATTTACCGCGTGTGGACATCCCTGGCTCGTGGATTGACTACGTGGTTGTGGCTGATAAGCCTTTCTTTATTGAACCGCTGTTTACCCGCGACCCGCGCCTGATCAAACAGGAACACATTCTGATGGCGATGATGGCCATCAAAGGTATCTACGCCGAGCATCAGGTGCAGTCGCTGAATCACGGTATCGGCTTTAACACCGCGGCGATTGAACTGTTGCTGCCGACTTACGGCGAACAGCTTGGTCTGAAAGGCAAAATCTGTAAGCACTGGACGCTGAACCCGCATCCGACGCTGATCCCGGCCATTGAAAGCGGCTGGGTGGAGAGCGTGCACTGCTTCGGCGGCGAACTGGGGATGGAAGAGTACATCCGCGCCCGCCCGGACGTGTTCTTTACCGGCGCAGACGGTTCTATGCGCTCCAACCGCGCCTTCTGTCAACTGGCGGGGCAGTACGCGGTGGATATGTTTATCGGCTCGACCCTGCAGGTGGATGGCCTGGCAAACTCGTCGACGGTGACCCGTGGGCGTCTGGCTGGTTTCGGCGGTGCGCCAAATATGGGCCATGACCCGCATGGTCGTCGTCATGCGACGCCTGCCTGGCTGAATATGATCACCGAACCTGACCCCATGCAGCGCGGTAAAAAGCTGGTGGTGCAGATGGTTGAGACCTTCCAGGCCGGTGCAAAACCCACCTTTGTGGAAACGCTTGATGCTGTAGAGGTGGCCAAAACGTCCGGTATGCCGCTGGCGCCGGTCATGATTTATGGCGATGACGTCACCCATGTGCTGACGGAAGAAGGCATTGCTTACCTCTATCGTGCTGAAAGCCTTGAAGAGCGCCGTGCGATGGTCGCCGCCGTGGCGGGTATCACCGATATTGGCCTGGGCGTAGACGCCAAACGCGTCGCCGAACTGCGCCGCAGTGGCAAAGTGGTTTACCCGGAAGATATGGGTATTCGCCGCACCGAGGCCACCCGTTCGTTACTGGCGGCAAGCAGCGTGGCAGACCTGGTGGAATGGTCCGGTGGTCTTTATAACCCGCCTGCGAAATTCCGGAGCTGGTAATGAAACTTCTGCCACAGATTCAGGTTGAAGGCGGTGCCGAATGGCTGGCGCGAACCGCCACGCAGTGTCTGATTGACGAAGCACGATTAAGCCCGAAACCCGGTCTGGTGGACAGTCGGGGGAACGGCGCGCACCACGACTTAACGCTTGCGCTGATGGAACGCTCTGCCCATAGCCTGACCCCCACGTTTCAGGCGCTGGCGCAACAAAGCTGGCAACGTCCGGCGGACATTGCGCTACGACAAACCATTGGACGACTCGGACGTGTTGGCGAACAGCAGATGATGGCGGCAACAGGTGGCGTGAATACCCACCGTGGTGCGATTTGGGCGCTGGGGCTGCTGGTCAGCGCGGTGGCGATGCGTGGTGGCGATGCGAGCGCGTCTGTTATTGCAGCGACCGCCGCCACACTGGCGAAACTGCCGGACGCCGCCGCGCCCAAAATTTTCAGTAAAGGGCTTCGCGCTACACATCGCTATCGCGTACCCGGTGCCAGAGAAGAGGCACAACAGGCCTTCCCGCATATTTTGCAGCTCGCCTTACCGCAATTGCGTTTGAGCCGGAATAACGGTGGCAGTGAATCTCACGCCCGGATTGATGCCCTGATGGCCATCATGACCTCGCTTACCGATACCTGCGTGCTCTCCCGTGCCGGGATGGAAGGGCTTGAGGCCATGCAGCACGGCGCGCGTGCCGTTTTAACCGCGGGGGGCAGTGCGACCCCGGAAGGACAGCAGGCGCTCCACCTCCTGGATCGTCAAATGCTGGCGCTGAACGCCTCTCCGGGTGGTGCGGCAGACTTACTGGCTGCCACTCTGTTTCTTGACCGTATCGGGACGCCCTATTTCAAGCATTAAGAGGATGTTATGGAAAAAATCACATTAACCGTGCCCGCCAGCCGTACCTTAAATGGCAAAGCGCTGGCAGGGGTTGTTGGTTCAGGGGATATGGAGGTGTTATTCACCGCCGACCAGAGCCAGACACTCACTATAGATATCACGACTTCCGTCGACAACAGCCGTGGCCGCTGGGAAGCCTTGTTCAACCGTCTGCAAACCGTCAGCAGCCTGCCTGCGGGCAAACTGATCATTCACGATTTCGGCGCCACGCCTGGCGTCGCGCGCATTCGTATTGAACAGGTCTTTGAAGAGGTGAGCTATGCGTGATGATCGCAGTTTTATCGAACTAAAAGCACGCCAGCGTGCGCATGCATTGCTGGATGAAGGCAGCTACCGTGAGCTGCTCGACCCGTTTGAAGGGATTGTCTCCCCGTGGCTGGGCGCGCAGGGCATCGTGCCGCAGGCCGATGACGGCATGGTGGTGGCGAAAGGCACCATCAACGGCAAACCTGCCGTGGTCGTCGCCATTGAGGGCGCCTTCCAGGGCGGCAGCATGGGCGAAGTCTCCGGTGCCAAAATGGCAGCGGCGCTGGAACTGGCGGCAGAAGATAACCGCAACGGTATCCCGACTCAGGCGGTGCTGAGTCTGGAAACCGGTGGCGTTCGTCTGCAGGAGGCCAACCTTGGCCTGGCGGCGATTGCTGATATTCATGCCGCGATTGTTGACCTGCGCCGCTATACCCCGGTGATCGGTATTGTGGCCGGGACCGTGGGCTGCTTCGGTGGGATGTCCATTGCCGCAGCGTTGTGCAGTTATCTGATTGTCACCCGCGAAGCCCGCCTGGGGCTGAACGGTCCGCAGGTCATCGAACAGGAAGCGGGTATTGAAGAGTACGACTCCCGCGACCGTCCGTTTATCTGGAGCATGACCGGTGGAGAAGTACGCTATCAAAGCGGGCTGGTGGATGCGCTGGTGGGCGATGGTGTAAACGCGGTGAAACAAGCCATGAACGAGGCGATTGCCAAAGGTGTACCGGCAAAACATCGCACCGATAACTACGACGACTACCTTGCCCGTCTGACCAATTTCGACACCCGCAAACAGGCTGATGCCGAACAGATTAAAGCCCTTTTTGCCCGGGAGGTGAAATGATGAGTACTGCAATAAGCCGTGGCGAACTCTGGCTGGAAACTCTCGCCCCAAACGCCCAGCGCCTGGCAGGCTTATGCCCGTCCGTACAGGTAGCCGATGGTGAACTGAACGGTGAAACGGTGCGCTTTGTTGCCGTTGTCCCTGATGCGAATAACCATTTCCCGCGCGCCGCCAAAGGCGAGGTGGGCCTGCTGGAAGGCTGGACGCTGGCGAAAGTTATCAGCGAAACGGTCGCCGCTGATGCGGATAAAGCCGTAAAACGCCCGATTGTGGCGGTAATTGATGTGCCAAGCCAGGCGTACGGTCGCCGTGAAGAAGGTTTTGGTATTCACCAGTCGCTGGCCGGTGCCGCTGCGGCCTATGCCAATGCGCGCCTGGCGGGCCATCCGGTGATTGGTCTCATTGTTGGTAAAGCGATGTCCGGCGCGTTTCTGGCGCACGGTTATCAGGCTAACCGGCTGATTGCCTTCAACGACAAAGGCGTTTTGATTCACGCGATGGGTAAAGAGTCCGCCGCGCGTATCACCTTGCGTACCGTAGAGGCGCTGGAAAAACTGGCGGCAACCATCCCACCGATGGCGTATGACATCAGTAACTACGCCACCCTGGGGCTGCTGGAAAATCTGCTGGATATCAGCAATCCGGATGCGCCATCGTCGTCCGATCTGGCGCTGGTGAAAACCACGCTGCAAGAGGCTATCAACGCCGCTCGTCAGGATGCCACCCTGAAAAACCGTCTGGGCGCTGACAATCGCCGCAGCTCTGCGCTTGTGCGTGAACGCATGAAAGCGAGCTGGTAAGTAAAAAAGAGACCTGCCAGATGCATTAACTCCGTGGGCACAGCCACTGTGCCCACGCGGGAACGTGCATCCTGAAAATAATAATCATCGCACCAGTGCTAAACGTTTCTTTATTTATTACAGGTGATTTATGACTTATGTAATTGTTCATGCCCTCGCACCGATTTTTATCATCATGTTGCTGGGCTTCTGGGCGGGCAAGGCCAAAATGGTGGATAACAAGAATGTTTCCCTGCTCAATATTTTCGTCATGGATTTTGCACTCCCCGCAGCTCTGTTCAGTGCCACGGTACAAACTCCGTGGACCGGTATCGTTGCCCAGTCTCCACTGATTCTGGTCCTGACGCTGGCGATGTGGGTTACTTACGCGGTTATCTACTTCCTGGCGACCCGTGTCTTTAAAAAATCGCCGCAGGATGCCGCCGTGCTGACCCTGACCGTCGCGCTGCCGAACTATGCGGCGCTGGGGCTGCCTATTCTGGGTAGCGTGCTGGGCGAAGGTTCTTCTACGTCGCTTTCTGTCGCGGTGTCGATTGCCTGTGGCTCAGTATTGATGACCCCGTTCTGCCTGCTGATTCTGGAGCGTGAAAAGGCCCGTGCGCAGGGAGGTAACTCCGGTTCCACGCTGGCAATGCTGCCGGTTTTGATGTGGCGCTCGCTGAAAAAACCGATCGTGATGGGGCCGCTGTTGGGTGTGATCCTCTCTGCGATTGGTATCAAAATGCCGGAACTCCTGCTGGCGGCGATTAAACCGCTGGGCCTGTCTGCAACCGCAGCGGCGTTATTCCTGACCGGGGTGATCCTCTCTGCCCGTAAACTGCAGATCAACACGATGGTCATCACCTCGACCATTGCCAAGCTGCTGATTCAGCCCTTTATCGCCTGGGGCATCGTGCTGATTTTTGGCCTGCACGGTTCGGTGGCGATCACCGCAATCCTGATGATTGCGCTGTCTGCCGGTTTCTTCGGCGTGGTATTCGGTAACCGATTTGGCGTGCAATCGCCGGATGCAGAAGCCGTGCTGCTGTTAAGCTCAGTACTGTGTATTCTGTCGTTGCCGCTGTTTATCTCGCTGACCTCAGGAATCTAAACCATGAAAACATTACGACCGCACGATCTTGTCTGGCTGGCCGAGCGTAGCGCCCTGGAAGGCGTTACCGAAGCCTGGGTTGAAGAGATATGGCACCCCGGTTTGCCGGTGGTGGTGCGGCGTGATGTGAATCCTAATGGACGCGTACCTGTCGGGATACGCGGCCTCAAACGTGAGCAACGCGCAGCGGCCTGGGTTGCCCCGGAGCACGTTGTCCGCGTTGTCTCTCCGGAAGAACTCGTTGATACGCAGACGCTGGTCCGTTCGCCGTTTATCACTCAGCCGCCAGTGCAGGTTGCGTTCCAGTTGGCTCAGCAGCGCTGGCCGTGGGTCTGGGGAATTACGGGCAGTAGCGGCTATAGCCTGGCAACCGGGATCCCGGTTTTGCATGCGGCCAGCGACCTTGACCTGATGATCCGTGCGCCGCAACCGCTGGCACGCGAGGCGTTGCTTCGCTGGCAGCAGCAGATTTCAGGCGCCTTATGCCGTGTTGATACGCAGGTCAATGTTCCGCAGGGCGGCTTTGCGCTGAGTGAGTGGCTGCGTGATGGCCGGGTGCTTCTGAAAACGAATCGTGGGCCGCAGTTGGTCAGCGATCCCTGGTTTGAGGGAAATTAAATGAAAATTCTGTTCACCTTTCCCGGGCAGGGGACGCAGCATCCGGGGATGTTGCGCGCGCTTCCGGGAACGGAACTGGCGCAGGCACGTGAGGTGCTGGGCGCAGAAATCGATACGCTGGATACTGCAGAAGCCTTACAGCATACGCGCGCCGTTCAGCTTTGTTTGTTGATAGCCGGGGTTGCCTGGGCGCGTGAACTTATGCGCCGGGACGTTTCGCCCGATATTGTCAGCGGCCTTTCGATTGGCGCCTATCCGGCCGCGGTCATCGCCGGAGCGCTGGACTACGCAGACGCTCTGCGGCTTGTGGCATTACGCGGTGATTTAATGGAACAGGCCTGGCCCCACGGTTATGGTCTGACGGCGATCATGGGCCTGACGCTACCGCAGGTGGAAGCACTGGTGGAAGGGAGCGGGGCGTATATTGCCAATCTGAATGCCGAGACCCAGATTGTGATTGCCGGTAGCGACGCGGCGATGGCGAGTGTGGGGCAGAAAGCGCTCGCCAAAGGCGCAAATAAAGTCCGACGTCTTGATGTCAGCGTACCGTCACACTGTGCGCTGCTGGCTGAACCGGCCCAAAAACTGGCGGAGGCATTTCGCAAGGTGACACTTGCTCGCCCGAGCTGTGCTTACCTTAGCGGTAGCACCGGGCGCGTATTGTGGCAGGCTGATAAAATTGCCGATGATCTGGCGATGAACATGGCGCGCACCGTGCGCTGGCAGGAGGCGATGATTGCGGCAAACGAACGTGAAGCCCGGCTGGCGATTGAGATGCCGCCCGGCGGCATACTGACCTGCTTAACCCGTCAGGCCGCATGGACGGGAGAGACGATTTCATTAGATCGCAGCGGCGTGTCGGTCGCAGAACACCTCGCAAAACGGCTCAGATCGCAGGAATAAGCCGTGTTCGGTTCAGGCGTTGTCCTGCCGGTTTCTGGCGTACATACGGCCTTCCGCCGCCAGCGCCAGTAAGTTCGGGTCATGCTCGCGGTTGCGGGCAAAGACAATGGCTATTTGCTGCTGCATCTGGTAGGGCTGTGCGAGTTTGAGTAGCTGCACGGAATTCTCATACACCTTCTTCATTCGCCCCGGCATCAACGTGAAGCCCACGCCCGCCTGCACCAGGCTCAGCATAGAAAAGATATCATTCACCCGCGTCACAATCTCTGGCTCAAACCCGGCGATATGGAAGGCTTCCTGAAACCCGGCATAGGTGGCAAACCCTTCGGCAAGAGCGACGAATTTTTGCTGGCGATAGTCGCGTAAATCGGCTGGAGCGGAGGTATTCAGTTTCGCGGCCGCCGGTGCAGCCAGAAAGATTTCATCGTGGAAGAGCGGCAGCATTTCGAGGTTGGCTGAATCCAGTTCCGATTCAGAAATCGAGATCAGTATCGCGTCCAGCGATCCTTCCTCCAGTTTATGTAACAGGGTCTCGTTCGACCCCATCGTCAAATCCATCTCAAGTTCCGGGCGGCGCAGCTTCATCCCCATGATCAACTGGGGGACGGTTTCCAGCGTGAGTGAATAGAGGGTGCCGACGCGCAAACGATTCTGGCCGATACCCGCCATCTTGCGAGCTTCTGCCAGACCGCGCTCCATGATTTGCGTGGCCTCCTGGCAATACTCCAGTAATGTCCAGGCCGCCGGAAGGGGCAATAAGTTACGCCCCTTGTGGACAAACAGCGGGCAGCGTACGTTCTCCTCCAGCGTATGCAGCGCGCGATGCACGCTCACACCGCTAAGGTTCAGCGCCTCGGCGGCTCGGGCGATATTGCCTTTCTCCATGAAGGCCATAAAAATGGCCAGCTTGCGAAAGGTGAGATCACTGGTGATGTCGGGGTTCATCTCAGCCTGCCTGCGTGATTAATCGGTTTGCAGCATGGCCTCGAGCTGCTCGTGCGCCTCCAGCCACGCCATTTCGCACTCTTCAAGACCCGCTTTTGCCTTCGCCTGTTGCTGCAGACACTCGGTAAGTTCTGCTTTACGGCTTTGGTCATACAGGCCGCTGTCTCCGAGCTTCTCTTCCGCCTGCGCTAGCTGGGCATTGAGTTTTTCCATCTCTTTTTCGAGGCGGGTGATCTCTTTGCGCAGTGGTTGCGTTTGGGTTCGCAATTCGGCTTCACGGCGTTTCTGGTCTTTGCGGGCCTGCGCACTGTTGGCATTGTCTTTCGGTGCGTCGGTCGGCTGGCTTTCCTGTTTCTGAATGTCGCTCAGCCACTGCTGATAATCTTCCAGATCGCCATCGAACGGTTCGACTTTCCCGTCGTGCACCAGGTATAAATCGTCCGTAGTGGAGCGCAGCAGATGACGGTCATGCGACACCACCACCAACGCGCCTTCAAATTCGATTAACGCTTCGGTCAGCGCCTGACGCATGTCGAGATCAAGGTGGTTGGTGGGTTCATCGAGCAGCAGCAGGTTCGGGCGCTGCCAGACGATCAGCGCCAGTACCAGGCGTGCTTTTTCGCCCCCGGAGAAGCGGCGAGTCTCTTCGCTGACTTTGTCACCCTGGAAACCAAAACCGCCGAGATAATCACGCAGCTTTTGCTCCAGCTCCTGCGGGGCCATACGCGCCAGATGCTGTAACGGCGATTCGTCGGCACGCAAGAACTCCAACTGATGTTGGGCGAAATAGCCAAGCTTGATGCCCTTCGCCAGACCGATGTCGCCGCTAAACGGCGTCAGTTCACCGGCCAGTAGTTTAATCAGCGTCGATTTACCCGCACCGTTGCGGCCCAGCAACCCGATACGCGACCCTGGCACCAGGTTGAGCTTAATAGAGTCGAGGATGACGCGGTCGCCATAGCCGGCGCTGATTTTTTCCATTTTCAGCAGCGGATTGGGCAGGCTTTCTGGCGCACGGAAGCTAAAGTGGAACGGGTTATCCACGTGGGCCGGGGCGATAAGCTCCATACGCTCAAGCATTTTGATGCGGCTTTGCGCCTGCTTCGCTTTGCTGGCTTTGGCCTTGAAGCGATCGATGAAACTTTGCAGATGCGCCACGCGCTCCTGCTGGCTTTCGTACATTGCCTGCTGCTGCGCCAGACGGGTTGCGCGCTGACGCTCGAAGGAGCTGTAGTTTCCGGTGTATTCGAACATGGTTTGCTGTTCGATATGAATAATTTTATCGACCACCGGATCGAGAAAGTCACGATCGTGGGAGATAAGAATCAGAGTGCCCTGATAGCTCTTTAGCCACTTTTCCAGCCAGATTACCGCATCGAGATCGAGGTGGTTGGTCGGTTCATCGAGCAGCAGCAGGTCGGAGCGGCAAATCAGCGCCTGCGCGAGGTTAAGACGCATACGCCAGCCGCCTGAGAAATCGCTGACCGGACGTTCGAGCTGCTCGTTAGAAAAACCCAGACCGTGTAGCAAACTGGAGGCGCGCGAACGGATAGTCCAGGCGTCGATAGCGTCGAGCTTGCCGTGGACGGTGGCGATGGCGTGTCCGTCATTGCGTTCGTTGGCGGCGTTCAGCTCTGCTTCGAGACGACGGTATTCGCGATCGCCATCAATCACATAGTCGAGTGCAGGCATCGGCAGGGCAGGGGTTTCCTGATTTACCCACGCCAGTTGCCAGTTATTGGGAAAGGTAAAACTACCGCCATCAGCGCTGAACTCGTTTTTCAAAAGCGCCAGCAACGTAGATTTGCCGCAGCCGTTTTTGCCCACCAGGCCGACTTTCTGACCCGGGTTGATGGTAGCTGTGGCGTTATCCAGCAGGACACGCACGCCGCGACGAATTTGTAACGAGGAGAAAACAATCATAAGGCGCCGTATGTTCAGACTATGTTAATTTGTCATTATGATAATGTAAGTAGTGAGCGGTTTCGCCTCACCAGGCCCGCAATGGTAGCCCAAAACAAAGAATTTAGACAAAATCATTCTGGCCGCTGAATGCGGTAATAAAAATGACAGGTTTTACACCCGGGAGGGGGATGATGTCCCAGACAGCGAAAGTACTGCTGCTGTATGCCCATCCGGAATCACAGGACTCGGTGGCAAATCGAGTTTTGCTCAAGCCGGCAAAGCAACTGCACAATGTCACCGTGCATGACCTCTATGCACACTATCCAGACTTTTTTATTGATATTCCCCGGGAGCAGGCGCTGTTGCGCGAGCATGAGGTTATTGTTTTCCAACATCCGCTTTATACCTACAGTTGCCCGGCGTTGCTGAAAGAGTGGTTTGATCGCGTGCTTACGCGCGAATTCGCCAGCGGCCCGGGAGGGAGTCAGCTCGCGGGAAAGTACTGGCGTAGTGTCATCACCACCGGTGAGCCGGAGGCGGCCTATCGCCATGACGGGCTCAACCGTTATCCCATAAGCGATATTCTGCGCCCTTTTGAGTTAACGGCGGCCATGTGCCGCATGCACTGGATGAATCCCATCATTATTTACTGGGCGCGCAGGCAGCCGCCAGAGGCGCTGGCAAACCATGCGAAAGCCTACGGCGACTGGCTGGCCTCGCCAATCATGACGGGAGGCCTGTAATGGAAGGTTCGGATTTATTGCTGGCCGGCGTCCTGTTTCTTTTCGCTGCGGTGGTGGCGGTTCCGCTTGCTGCCAGGTTAGGAATCGGCGCGGTGCTCGGTTACTTGCTGGCGGGGATTGCCATTGGCCCCTGGGGGCTCGGTTTCATCAGCGATGTCGATGAAATCCTGCACTTTTCGGAACTTGGTGTCGTCTTCCTGATGTTCATCATTGGACTGGAGTTAAATCCGTCAAAACTTTGGGCGCTGCGTCGCTCTATCTTTGGCGTAGGCGCCGCACAGGTGCTGATGAGCGCGGCCGTGCTGGCCGGATTACTGATGCTGACACAATTCTCCTGGCAGGCGGCGGTGATTGGCGGGATTGGTCTGGCAATGTCCTCTACCGCGATGGCGCTCCAGTTGATGCGTGAAAAAGGGATGAACCGTAGCGAATCCGGCCAGCTTGGCTTTTCGGTGCTCCTGTTTCAGGACTTAGCGGTGATCCCGGCGCTGGCGCTGGTACCGCTGTTGGCGGGTAACGGTGATGACCATCCTGACTGGGTAAAAATAGGCATCAAGGTGCTGGTGTTTGCGGGTGTGCTGGTTGGCGGGCGCTATCTGTTGCGCCCGGTGTTTCGCTTTATTGCCGCATCCGGCGTACGGGAAGTTTTTACAGCCGCTACATTGTTACTGGTCCTCGGATCGGCGCTGTTTATGGATGCGCTGGGGCTATCGATGGCGTTGGGCACCTTCATTGCGGGTGTGCTGCTGGCGGAAAGTGAATACCGTCATGAGCTGGAAATAGCCATCGATCCGTTTAAAGGACTGCTGTTAGGGTTGTTCTTTATTTCCGTCGGCATGGCGCTCAACCTTGGCGTGCTCTATACCCATCTGCTTTGGGTACTGGCGAGTGTTGCCGTGCTGGTGGCGGTGAAGACGGGAGTGCTCTATTCCCTGGCGCGTATCTATGGTCTGCGCAGTTCCGAGCGAATGCAGTTTGCCGGGGTGTTGAGCCAGGGGGGAGAATTTGCTTTTGTGCTTTTTTCCTCGGCATCCTCGCAACGCCTGTTCCACAATGATCAAATGGCGTTGCTACTGGTGACGGTCACCTTATCCATGATGACCACGCCAGCGCTGATGAAGCTCATCGATAAATTGCTGTCCCGGCGCTTTAACCAGCCAGAAGATGAAGACGAAATGCCGTGGGTGGACGATGATAAACCGCAGGTGATTGTGGTGGGATTCGGGCGTTTCGGTCAGGTGATTGGTCGTCTGCTGATGGCCAATAAAATGCGCATAACGGTACTGGAGCGGGATATCAGCGCCGTTAACCTGATGCGTAAATATGGCTATAAAGTGTATTACGGTGACGCCACGCAGCTTGAATTGTTGCGTTCTGCGGGGGCGGAAGAGGCCCAGTCCATCGTCATCACCTGTAACGATCCGGAAGATACGATGAAGCTGGTGGAACTGTGTCAGCAACATTTCCCGCAGCTTAAGATCATGGCGCGTGCGCGGGGCCGTGTGGAAGCACATGAGCTCTTGCAGGTGGGCGTGACACAATTTTCCCGTGAGACGTTTTCCAGTGCGCTTGAATTAGGCCGTAAGACGCTTATCTCGGTGGGGATGCACCCGCATCAGGCCCACCGTGCGCAGTTGCACTTTAAGCGTCTCGATATGCGTATGCTGCGTGAGCTGATGCCAGTGCATACCGACACAATGCAAATTTCCCGTGTGCGGGAAGCGAGACGAGAGCTGGAAGAGATTTTTCAGCGTGAAATGCAGCAAGAGCGTCGCCAACTGGATGGCTGGGACGAGTTTGAATAAGGGGGAACCCATGGCAGTACGTAAACGTTTTATTGCCGGGGCCGTATGCCCGTCCTGCCAGGCGCAGGATTCGATGGCAATGTGGCGCGAGAATAATGTCGATATAGTTGAATGCGTTAAGTGCGGTCACCAGATGCGTGAGGCGGATAAAGACGCCCGTGAACATGTCCGCAAAGATGAGCAAGTTATCGGGATCTTTCATCCGGACTAGCGATATACCCAGAGTTTTTTTAAGCTAAAGGGTACACAGGGGCGGATTTCCGTTACAATCTGCGCCAGCAATTTTCCCACGCTCAGGAGATATCATGAAAGTAGCAAAAGACCTGGTGGTCAGCCTGGCCTATCAGGTACGTACAGAAGACGGTGTATTGGTTGATGAGTCTCCGGTGAGTGCGCCGCTGGACTACCTGCATGGTCATGGTTCCCTGATCTCTGGCCTGGAAACAGCGCTGGAAGGTCACGACGTCGGCGACAAATTTGATGTTGCTGTAGGCGCGAATGACGCTTACGGTCAATACGACGAAAATCTGGTTCAGCGCGTTCCTAAAGACGTCTTCATGGGCGTTGACGAGCTGCAGGTTGGCATGCGTTTCCTGGCTGAAACAGACCAGGGCCCGGTACCGGTAGAAATTACCGAAGTGGAAGACGATCACGTGGTGGTTGACGGTAACCACATGCTGGCTGGCCAGAACCTGAAATTCAACGTTGAAGTTGTTGCTATTCGCGAAGCAACCGAAGAAGAACTGGCTCATGGTCACGTTCACGGTGCTCACGGTCATGATCACGATCACGACCATGGTCACGACGGTTGCTGCGGCGGCCACGGCCACGATCATGACCACGGTCATGAGCATGGCAAAGGTGGTTGCGGCGGTAATGGCGGTTGCGGCTGCCACTAATACCCGTCGTCTTTCCAGCCACAGCGGCATGGGCTACGCTTGCGAACCCCGGTCACAGAGTGATCTATGCTCCGGGGAGTCCAGTAGCTTTATGTGTTGCGGTGACTCGGTAAATGTTTGGGCACAAAAAAAGCGGGAGATTCCCGCTTTTTTTACGTCTCAATAATGGGGCGGAGGCGTCTCTTCGGACTGTGAAGCGATGTGTGAGGGCTGGCTGGCTTTGAGTTTTTCTGCCATTAAGCGCATATGTTCGCGCAGCTTCGTCATTTCCAGTTCATGGGCAATGACCGTCTGGTTGAGCTCTTCAATGGTCATCTCCTGGAAGGCCAGTTTGCTTTCCAGTTCTGCCATCCGCGCTTCCATTGTTAAATCGTTCATGGTGTACCTCGTATCAATGTTCTGCACGGTTATCGCCAGGATGACGGATTTTACTGAACTTTCACCCCGTCTGCAGCATCCGACTGGCGACGCGAAACTAATTTAAACAAAAATAGTCTGAAAACAGGCGATTTCAGGGGGAGACCTTATGTTGATTTCGCCCACAACGTTTTATAGTACGTTTCTCATTTACGTTTAACCCTGGGGTGAGATGCCCCGGCCCTGGAGATATGGATGAAATTACTGTTTAAAGTCACGCTGCTGGCGACCACGATGGCCGTTGCACTGAATGCGCCGCTGACCTTCGCTGCTGAAACCGCAACGAAAGATGCAACTGCAGCAGCAGCTGACAGCAAAGCGGCATTTAAAAATGACGACCAGAAATCCGCGTATGCGCTGGGTGCGTCACTGGGCCGCTACATGGAAAACTCCCTGAAAGAGCAAGAAAAACTGGGCATCAAACTGGACAAAGATCAGCTGATCGCAGGTGTTCAGGATGCGTTTGCTGATAAGAGCAAACTGACCGACCAGGAGATCGAACAGACTCTGCAGGCGTTTGAAACCCGCGTGAAGACAGCCGCGCAGGAAAAAATGGAAAAAGACGCTCTGGAAAACGAAACCAAGGGCAAAGCTTTCCGTGATGCGTTCGCTAAAGAGAAAGGCGTTAAAACCTCTTCTACTGGCCTGCTCTATCAGGTAGAGAAAGAAGGTACGGGTGATGCGCCGAAAGACAGCGATACCGTAGTTGTTAACTACAAAGGTACGCTGATTGACGGTAAAGAGTTCGACAACTCTTATACCCGTGGCGAGCCGCTCTCTTTCCGTCTTGATGGTGTTATCCCTGGCTGGACCGAAGGGCTGAAAAACATCAAGAAAGGCGGCAAAATCAAACTCGTGATTCCGCCAGAACTGGCTTACGGTAAAAACGGCGTTCCGGGTATTCCGGCTAACTCTACGCTGGTCTTTAACGTAGAACTGCTGGATATCAAACCAGCACCGAAAGCAGACGCATCTGCCGCGCCAGATGCAGCAGCTGCGCCTGATGCGCCAGCCGCTACGGGCGATAAGCCCGCTGACGCAAGCAAAAAATAATGATGTAAACGCCGCCGCCTTTTGAGCGGCGGTTTTTTTATTGCAGCACAGAGATACACATCATTCATATTGCTTCGGGGCGGGAATACCAGTATTTCCCACGCATACTCAAATCTGTGACCAGACAGCGCTGATGCCGCCAACAAAGAAGCAGTTTGAAGCATAAAATGTATATAATTCTGGAAAGCGTCACCCACGCTGTATTAATTTAATCCTCTGTGTAAATGTCGAGCCTGCCCTGAAAACATAACGACAGGCTCCTGAAAAGGAGTGCTTTTTTTCATGTCCAGGTCGCTTTTAACCAACGAAACCAGTGAACTTGATTTACTGGATCAACGTCCTTTCGATCAAACAGACTTCGATATTCTTAAGTCATACGAAGCCGTTGTGGACGGGTTAGCGATGCTCATTGGTTCTCACTGCGAAATTGTTTTGCACTCCCTGCAGGATCTGAAATGTTCCGCCATTCGTATCGCTAACGGCGAGCACACCGGGCGTAAAATCGGTTCGCCGATTACTGACCTTGCATTGCGTATGCTGCATGATATGACCGGTGCGGACAGTAGCGTGTCCAAGTGCTACTTCACGCGCGCGAAAAGCGGCGTTTTAATGAAATCGGTGACTATTGCTATTCGTAATCGCGATCATCGGGTCATTGGTCTGTTGTGCATCAACATGAACCTTGACGTGCCGTTCTCGCAAATCATGAACACCTTTATCCCGCCAGAAACACCGGATGCAGGTTCGTCTGTCAACTTTGCCTCTTCGGTAGAGGATCTGGTAACTCAGACCCTTGAGTTCACGATTGAAGAAGTGAATGCCGATCGTAACGTTTCCAATAACGCCAAGAATCGCCAAATCGTTCTGAACCTTTACGAAAAAGGTATCTTCGATATCAAAGATGCCATCAACCAGGTGGCGGATCGTTTGAATATCTCCAAGCACACCGTTTATCTGTATATCCGTCAGTTCAAAAGCGGCGACTTCTCCGGGCAGGATCGGTAATGCGTTTTGCCTTAATGGTCACCGGCCCGGCTTATGGTTCCCAGCAGGCGAGCAGTGCCTGGCAGTTTGCCTGCGCGCTGCTCGCCAGTGGGCATGAGCTGGGTTGTGTCTTTTTCTACCAGGACGGGGTCAGCAATGCGAACGTGTTGACCTCTCCCGCCTCGGACGAGTTTGATCTCGTTCGCGCATGGCAACGTCTGCATGAGCAGCATCAGGTTGCATTGCATATCTGCGTTGCGGCGGCGCTGCGTCGGGGCGTTGTTGATGAAAACGAGGCCAGTCAACAGGGCTTGCCTTGCGCTAATCTCCAGCCGGGGTTCACGCTCTCGGGCCTGGGGGCGCTGGCCGAAGCGGCATTAACGTGCGATCGTGTGGTGCAATTTTAATGAAACGTATCGCTTTTATCTTTAGCTCTGCGCCGCATGGATCTGCTGCCGGACGTGAAGGCCTTGATGCATTAATGGCCGCGTCCGCTTTTACCGATGATATCGGCGTGTTTTTTATCGGTGACGGTGTCTTCCAGTTGCTGGTGAATCAGCAGCCGAACGCTATCCTGGCACGAGATTACATCGCGACCTTTAAAGTTCTTCCTCTTTATGACATCGAAACCTGTTGGGTTTGCCAGACATCGCTTCGCGAGCGTGGCCTGAGTGATGCGACGCAATTTGTGTTACCAGCGCAACTGCTGGAGCCGGATGCGCTTCGCGATCAATTAGATGGGTACGATGTTGTCATGACGTTTTGAGGCATTTATGTTGCACACTTTGACTCATTCTCCCTGGCAATGTGATATGGCAACGTTACTGCGAACCGTACGCAGTGGGGACGATCTTTTATTGCTTTCCGATGGTGTGATTGCGGCTCTGGAAGGCGGGCAGTACCTTGAGTTGCTGCTAAATGCCCCCATAACGGTGCATGCGCTGAATGAAGATATTGATGCGCGGGGTCTGTCTGGTCAAATTTCGAGCAGTGTCGTCAGGGTTGGCTATAATGATTTCGTTAGCCTGGCGGTAAAACACGAGACTCAGATGCGTTGGTGATACGGGATCGTTGTATATTTCTTGACACCTTTTCAGCACAGCCATAAAATTCTGCGTCCTCATATTATATGAGGTCGATTTATTACGTGTTTACGAAGCAAAAGCTAAAACCAGGAGCTATTTAATGGCAACAGTTAACCAGCTGGTACGCAAACCACGTGCACGCAAAGTTGCGAAAAGCAACGTGCCTGCGCTGGAAGCATGCCCGCAAAAACGTGGCGTATGTACTCGTGTATATACTACCACTCCTAAAAAACCGAACTCCGCACTGCGTAAAGTATGTCGTGTTCGTCTGACTAACGGTTTTGAAGTGACTTCCTACATCGGTGGTGAAGGTCACAACCTGCAGGAGCACTCCGTGATCCTGATCCGTGGCGGTCGTGTAAAAGACCTCCCGGGTGTTCGTTACCACACCGTTCGTGGTGCGCTTGACTGCTCCGGTGTTAAAGACCGTAAGCAAGCACGCTCCAAGTATGGCGTGAAACGTCCTAAGGCTTAATGGTTCTCCGTTAAGTAAGGCCAAACGTTTTAAATTAATGTCAAACTAAACTCTTTGAGTTTTGGACAATCCTGAATTAACAACGGAGTATTTCCATGCCACGTCGTCGCGTCATTGGTCAGCGTAAAATTCTGCCGGATCCGAAGTTCGGATCAGAACTGCTGGCTAAATTTGTAAATATCCTGATGGTAGATGGTAAAAAATCTACTGCCGAATCTATCGTATACAGCGCGCTTGAGACCCTGGCTCAGCGTTCTGGTAAAAACGAACTGGAAGCATTCGAAGTCGCTCTCGAAAACGTGCGCCCGACTGTAGAAGTTAAGTCTCGCCGCGTTGGTGGTTCTACTTATCAGGTTCCAGTTGAAGTCCGTCCGGTCCGTCGCAATGCTCTGGCAATGCGTTGGATCGTTGAAGCTGCTCGTAAACGCGGTGATAAATCCATGGCTCTGCGCCTGGCGAACGAACTTTCTGATGCTGCAGACAACAAAGGTACTGCAGTTAAGAAACGTGAAGACGTTCACCGTATGGCAGAAGCCAACAAGGCGTTCGCACACTACCGTTGGTAATCCCTTCGGTTTAGTCACCAGGCGGGCGCTTCGGTGCCCGCTCTGGCTCACTTAATCTGAACGTCTAAAGCAATAAACGAGGAATCAAATGGCTCGTACAACACCCATCGCACGCTACCGTAACATCGGTATCAGTGCGCACATCGACGCCGGTAAAACCACGACTACCGAACGTATTCTGTTCTACACCGGTGTAAACCACAAAATCGGTGAAGTTCACGACGGCGCCGCTACCATGGACTGGATGGAGCAGGAGCAGGAACGTGGTATCACCATCACTTCCGCTGCAACTACTGCATTCTGGTCTGGTATGGCCAAACAGTATGAACCGCATCGCGTAAACATCATCGACACCCCGGGGCACGTTGACTTCACCATCGAAGTAGAACGTTCCATGCGTGTTCTTGATGGCGCGGTAATGGTTTACTGCGCAGTTGGTGGTGTTCAGCCGCAGTCTGAAACCGTATGGCGTCAGGCAAACAAATATAAAGTTCCGCGTATCGCGTTCGTTAACAAAATGGACCGTATGGGCGCGAACTTCCTGAAAGTTGTTGGTCAGATCAAAACCCGTCTGGGCGCGAACCCTGTTCCGCTGCAGCTGGCGATTGGTGCTGAAGAAGGTTTCACCGGTGTTGTTGACCTGGTGAAAATGAAAGCCATCAACTGGAACGATGCAGACCAGGGCGTTACCTTCGTTTACGAAGATATCCCGGCTGACATGCAGGACCTGGCTGACGAATGGCACCAGAACCTGATCGAGTCCGCAGCTGAAGCGTCTGAAGAGCTGATGGAAAAATACCTGGGCGGCGAAGAGCTGACCGAGGAAGAGATCAAGAAAGCGCTGCGTCAGCGTGTTCTGAACAACGAAATCATCCTGGTAACCTGTGGTTCTGCATTTAAGAACAAAGGTGTTCAGGCGATGCTGGATGCGGTAATTGATTACCTGCCTGCACCGACTGACGTACCGGCAATCAACGGTATTCTGGACGACGGTAAAGATACCCCGGCTGAACGTCACGCAAGTGATGACGAGCCGTTCTCTGCGCTGGCATTCAAAATCGCTACCGACCCGTTCGTAGGTAACCTGACGTTCTTCCGCGTGTACTCTGGCGTGGTTAACTCTGGTGATACCGTACTGAACTCCGTGAAAGCGGCTCGTGAACGTTTTGGTCGTATCGTGCAGATGCACGCGAACAAACGTGAAGAGATCAAAGAAGTTCGCGCGGGCGATATCGCTGCAGCTATCGGTCTGAAAGACGTGACCACCGGTGACACCCTGTGTAACCCGGATCACCCGATCATTCTGGAGCGTATGGAATTCCCGGAACCGGTAATCTCCATCGCAGTAGAACCGAAAACCAAAGCTGACCAGGAAAAAATGGGTCTGGCTCTGGGCCGTCTGGCTAAAGAAGACCCGTCTTTCCGTGTATGGACTGACGAAGAATCTAACCAGACCATCATCGCTGGTATGGGTGAACTGCACCTCGATATCATCGTTGACCGTATGAAACGTGAATTCAACGTTGAAGCTAACGTAGGTAAACCTCAGGTTGCTTACCGTGAAGCGATTCGCCAGAAAGTTACCGATGTTGAAGGTAAACACGCGAAACAGTCTGGTGGTCGTGGTCAGTATGGTCATGTTGTTATCGACATGTACCCGCTGGAGCCGGGCTCAAATCCGAAAGGTTACGAGTTCATCAACGACATTAAAGGTGGTGTAATTCCTGGCGAATACATCCCGGCCGTTGATAAAGGCATCCAGGAGCAGCTGAAATCTGGTCCGCTGGCTGGTTACCCGGTAGTTGACATGGGCGTGCGTCTGCACTTCGGTTCTTACCATGACGTTGACTCCTCTGAACTGGCGTTTAAACTGGCTGCGTCTATTGCCTTTAAAGAAGGCTTTAAGAAAGCAAAACCAGTTCTGCTTGAGCCGATCATGAAGGTTGAAGTAGAGACTCCGGAAGAGAACACTGGTGACGTTATTGGTGACTTGAGCCGTCGTCGCGGTATGCTGCGCGGTCAGGAATCCGAAGTGACTGGCGTTAAGATCCACGCTGAAGTACCGCTGTCTGAAATGTTCGGATACGCAACTCAGCTGCGTTCTCTGACCAAAGGTCGCGCATCGTACACTATGGAATTCCTGAAGTATGATGATGCCCCGAACAACGTTGCTCAGGCCGTAATCGAAGCCCGTGGTAAATAAGCCGCAGGGTTAAAACCAAAGTCCCGTGCTCTCTCCATAAGGGGGGAGCACTATAGTAAGGAATATAGCCGTGTCTAAAGAAAAATTTGAACGTACAAAACCGCACGTTAACGTCGGCACCATCGGCCACGTTGACCACGGTAAAACTACTCTGACTGCTGCAATCACTACCGTTCTGTCCAAAACTTACGGTGGCCAGGCTCGTGCATTCGACCAGATCGATAACGCGCCGGAAGAAAAAGCACGTGGTATCACCATCAACACCTCTCACGTTGAGTACGATACTGCGATCCGTCACTACGCACACGTAGACTGCCCAGGCCACGCCGACTATGTTAAAAACATGATCACCGGTGCTGCGCAGATGGACGGCGCGATCCTGGTTGTTGCTGCGACTGACGGCCCGATGCCGCAGACTCGTGAGCACATCCTGCTGGGTCGTCAGGTAGGCGTTCCGTACATCATCGTGTTCCTGAACAAATGCGACATGGTTGATGACGAAGAGCTGCTGGAACTGGTTGAAATGGAAGTTCGTGAACTTCTGTCTCAGTACGATTTCCCGGGCGACGACACTCCGATCGTTCGTGGTTCTGCTCTGAAAGCGCTGGAAGGCGAAGCTGAGTGGGAGGCGAAAATCATCGAACTGGCTGGCCACCTGGATACCTATATCCCGGAACCAGAGCGTGCGATTGACAAGCCGTTCCTGCTGCCGATCGAAGACGTATTCTCCATCTCCGGTCGTGGTACCGTTGTTACCGGTCGTGTAGAGCGCGGTATCATCAAAGTTGGTGAAGAAGTTGAAATCGTTGGTATCAAAGATACTGCGAAATCTACCTGTACCGGCGTTGAAATGTTCCGCAAACTGCTGGACGAAGGCCGTGCTGGTGAGAACGTTGGTGTTCTGCTGCGTGGTATCAAACGTGAAGAAATCGAACGTGGTCAGGTACTGGCTAAGCCGGGCACCATCAAGCCGCACACCAAGTTCGAATCCGAAGTGTACATTCTGTCCAAAGACGAAGGCGGCCGTCATACTCCGTTCTTCAAAGGCTACCGTCCGCAGTTCTACTTCCGTACAACTGACGTGACTGGCACCATCGAACTGCCGGAAGGCGTAGAGATGGTAATGCCGGGCGACAACATCAAAATGGTTGTTACCCTGATCCACCCGATCGCGATGGACGACGGTCTGCGTTTCGCAATCCGTGAAGGCGGCCGTACTGTAGGCGCGGGCGTTGTAGCAAAAGTTCTGGGCTAATTACTCGTTAATTAGTTTTGAATTGAAAAGGGCGCTAAGGCGCCCTTTTTGCTGCCTGCCTTCTTGCTGTCTGCCATCATATTTGTTCGCATTTTTTCTCATGATCCCACCATACAAAGATCCCTGTGCTATTGTAATCATAACTATTCTCATTTACACTTTGCGCATAAATTGAACGGGAGTGATTATGTACGTTTGTTTGTGTAATGGTGTAAGTGATAAAAAAATTCGCCAGGCTGTACGCCAGTTCCATCCTCAATCATTCCAGCAATTGCGCAAGTTTATTCCTGTGGGAAATCAGTGTGGTAAGTGCGTACGCGCTGCTCGCGAAATCATGCAGGATGAGTTGCTGCAGATCCCGGAATATAAAGAAACCGCCTGAGTCTTCTGCTTTTTTTTGACTTCCCTGTAGCCCGATCTACGCTTCAATGAGTGGAAGCGGAGGGACTATAATGAAAGGTGATGTCAAAGTTATAAATTATCTCAATAAGTTATTGGGAAACGAGCTTGTCGCAATCAACCAGTATTTTCTCCATGCGAGAATGTTCAAGAACTGGGGTCTGATGCGCCTTAATGATGTTGAATATCATGAATCCATCGATGAAATGAAACACGCCGATAAATACATCGAGCGTATTTTGTTTCTTGAAGGCATTCCAAATCTGCAAGATCTGGGCAAACTCGGTATCGGTGAAGACGTTGAAGAGATGCTACAGTCCGATTTACGACTGGAGCTGGAAGGCGCCAGAGATTTGCGTGAAGCCATTGCCTATGCTGACAGCGTGCATGATTATGTCAGCCGGGACATGATGATTGAAATCCTGGCCGATGAAGAAGGCCACATTGACTGGCTGGAAACCGAGCTGGACCTTATCGGTAAGATTGGTTTGCAGAACTATCTCCAGTCGCAAATCAAGGTTCAAGATTAACCATCGTCCTAAAGATGCTTTGGTAAGCCATGAACAAACCCGCGCCCGCCAGGAATGGACCAAAAGGCAGCGGGTTTTTTATTATCTGCATGCTTCTGCGTCTTATGGACATAAGGCAAGCGGCGCCGGACGCAAGTGATGCGGCAACAAAGACAAGCATGGGTAAGGCTTCCCAGCCATGCCAGGCACCCAGGGCCGCCAGAAATTTCACATCACCATAGCCGAGTCCTTCCTTATTACGTAGGAAGCGATACCCCCAATAAAGTGCCGCGAATCCGACATAACCCGCAATAGCCCCTAATACCTTTTCCTGTAACAGCATGGGATTGAACCAGCCACAATAAAACAGCCCACTCCAGAGAAGAGGGCAGGTGAAGCGATCGGGTAGAAGGCTCTGCCGGACGTCATACCAAACCAGTAATGTATTAAGTACAAGATAAATACATATAAAGAGAATTGTAACTGCCATATAACCTCCGCATGCTCGCTGATGATTGAGCATCAGCGACAGAGATAAACGGCAAAAGAGGGGCAAGCGCGCTCTTGCGTACAAGCTCCAGAAAAGATAACTGCCTTGCATAGCGCGGCAAGCGATGTGCGACGCTTCACGCACAGGCGTTTAATTTATAAACGCCCCTTGCGTAAATGCGAGATTTACGTATAATGCGCGGGCTTGTCGTAATTGACGGCTGGTTCGATATGAACCCTGATAGCGCATTTGGCTATCAAACAATGCTCCCAATCGGGGGGCTATGTAAGAACGGTTACACTCTCCCATCAATCGTAATGGGTATGAGGAGTAATCATTTCGTCTATAAAATAATTGGAGCTCTGGTCTCATGCAGAACCAAAGAATCCGTATCCGCCTGAAAGCGTTTGATCATCGTCTGATCGATCAATCAACCGCGGAAATCGTCGAGACTGCTAAGCGCACTGGTGCGCAAGTCCGTGGTCCGATCCCGCTGCCGACCCGCAAAGAGCGCTTCACCGTTCTGATCTCCCCGCACGTCAACAAAGACGCGCGCGATCAGTACGAAATCCGCACTCACAAGCGTCTGGTTGACATCGTTGAGCCAACCGAGAAAACCGTTGATGCTCTGATGCGTCTGGACCTGGCTGCCGGTGTAGACGTGCAGATCAGCCTGGGTTAATCAGGTCATCGAGCGATTGAGAGGTTGAAACAATGATTGGTTTAGTCGGTAAAAAAGTGGGTATGACCCGCATCTTCACTGAAGATGGCGTATCTATCCCAGTAACCGTAATCGAAGTTGAAGCAAACCGCGTTACTCAGGTTAAAGATCTGGCTAACGATGGCTACCGCGCTGTTCAGGTTACCACTGGTGCTAAAAAAGCTAACCGTGTAACCAAGCCGGAAGCGGGTCACTTCGCTAAAGCTGGCGTAGAAGCTGGCCGTGGTCTGTGGGAATTCCGTCTTGCTGACGGCGAAGAGTTCACCGTAGGTCAGAGCATTAGCGTTGAGCTGTTTGCCGAAGTTAAAAAAGTTGACGTAACTGGCACCTCTAAAGGTAAAGGTTTCGCAGGTACCGTTAAGCGCTGGAACTTCCGTACCCAGGACGCTACCCACGGTAACTCCTTGTCTCACCGCGTTCCGGGTTCTATCGGTCAGAACCAGACTCCGGGCAAAGTGTTCAAAGGCAAGAAAATGGCAGGTCAGCTGGGTAACGAACGTGTCACTGTTCAGAGCCTGGACGTAGTACGTGTTGACGCTGAGCGCAACCTGCTGCTGGTTAAAGGTGCGGTCCCGGGTGCAACCGGTAGCGACCTGATCGTTAAACCAGCTGTGAAGGCGTGAGGAGATAGCAATGGAATTAGTATTGAAAGACGCGCAGAGCGCGCTGACTGTTTCCGAAACTACCTTCGGTCGTGATTTTAACGAAGCGCTGGTACACCAGGTTGTTGTTGCTTATGCAGCTGGTGCACGTCAGGGTTCTCGTGCTCAGAAGACTCGTGCTGAAGTAACTGGTTCCGGTAAAAAACCGTGGCGCCAGAAAGGTACCGGCCGTGCGCGTTCTGGTTCTATCAAGAGCCCGATCTGGCGTTCTGGTGGCGTAACTTTCGCTGCGCGTCCGCAGGACCACAGTCAAAAAGTTAACAAAAAGATGTACCGCGGCGCGCTGAAAAGCATTCTGTCCGAACTGGTACGTCAGGATCGTCTGATCGTTGTCGAATCTTTCTCTGTAGAAGCGCCTAAAACTAAGCTGCTGGCACAGAAACTGAAAGACATGGCTCTGGAAGATGTGCTGATCATCACCGGTGAGCTGGACGAAAACCTGTTCCTGGCTGCGCGCAACCTGCACAAGGTTGACGTACGCGATGCAACTGGTATCGACCCGGTTAGCCTGATCGCCTTCGACAAAGTCGTAATGACTGCTGATGCTGTTAAGCAAGTTGAGGAGATGCTGGCATGATTCGTGAAGAACGTCTGCTGAAGGTGCTGCGCGCACCGCACGTTTCTGAAAAAGCGTCTACTGCGATGGAAAAAACTAACACCATCGTTCTCAAAGTTGCTAAAGACGCGACCAAAGCAGAAATCAAAGCTGCTGTGCAGAAACTGTTTGAAGTCGAAGTCGAAGTCGTTAACACCCTGGTTGTTAAAGGGAAAGTTAAACGTCACGGACAGCGTATCGGTCGTCGTAGCGACTGGAAAAAAGCTTACGTCACCCTGAAAGAAGGCCAGAATCTGGACTTCGTTGGCGGCGCTGAGTAAGTCGGAGGAGTAATACAATGGCAGTTGTTAAATGTAAACCGACATCTCCGGGTCGTCGCCACGTAGTTAAAGTGGTTAACCCTGAGCTGCACAAGGGCAAACCTTTTGCTCCGCTGCTGGAAAAAAACAGCAAATCCGGTGGTCGTAACAACAATGGCCGTATCACCACTCGTCACATCGGTGGTGGCCACAAGCAGGCTTATCGTCTGGTTGACTTCAAACGCAACAAAGACGGTATCCCGGCAGTTGTTGAGCGTCTTGAGTACGATCCGAACCGTTCCGCGAACATCGCGCTGGTTCTGTACAAAGATGGCGAACGCCGTTACATCCTGGCCCCTAAAGGCCTGAAAGCTGGCGACCAGATTCAGTCTGGCGTTGATGCTGCAATCAAAGCAGGCAATACCCTGCCGATGCGCAATATCCCGGTTGGTTCTACCGTTCATAACGTAGAAATGAAACCAGGTAAAGGCGGTCAGCTGGCACGTTCCGCTGGTACTTACGTTCAGATCGTTGCTCGTGATGGTGCTTATGTCACCCTGCGTCTGCGTTCTGGTGAAATGCGTAAAGTCGAAGCAGACTGCCGCGCTACTCTGGGCGAAGTTGGCAATGCTGAGCATATGCTGCGCGTTCTGGGTAAAGCAGGTGCTGCACGCTGGCGTGGTGTTCGTCCTACCGTTCGCGGTACTGCGATGAACCCAGTCGACCACCCACATGGTGGTGGTGAAGGTCGTAACTTTGGTAAGCACCCGGTAACTCCGTGGGGCGTTCAGACCAAAGGTAAGAAGACCCGCAGCAACAAGCGTACTGATAAATTTATCGTACGTCGCCGTAGCAAATAATATTAGAGGATAAGCCATGCCACGTTCTCTCAAGAAAGGTCCTTTTATTGACCTGCACTTGCTGAAGAAGGTAGAGAAAGCGGTGGAAAGCGGAGACAAGAAGCCCCTGCGCACTTGGTCCCGTCGTTCAACGATCTTTCCTAACATGATCGGTTTGACCATCGCTGTCCATAATGGTCGTCAGCACGTTCCGGTATTTGTTTCCGACGAAATGGTCGGTCACAAACTGGGTGAATTCGCACCGACTCGTACTTATCGCGGCCACGCTGCTGATAAAAAAGCGAAGAAGAAATAAGGTAGGAGGAAGAGATGGAAACTTTAGCTCAACATCGCCATGCTCGTTCTTCTGCTCAGAAGGTACGCCTTGTTGCTGACCTGATTCGCGGTAAGAAAGTGTCGCAGGCCCTGGATATTCTGACCTACACCAATAAGAAAGCGGCTGTACTGGTCAAGAAAGTTCTGGAATCTGCCATTGCTAACGCTGAACACAACGATGGCGCTGACATTGACGATCTGAAAGTTGCGAAAATTTTCGTAGACGAAGGCCCGAGCATGAAGCGCATTATGCCGCGTGCAAAAGGTCGTGCAGATCGCATCCTGAAGCGCACCAGCCACATTACTGTGGTTGTGTCCGATCGCTGAGACTCTGGAGACTAGCAATGGGTCAGAAAGTACATCCTAATGGTATTCGCCTGGGTATTGTCAAACCTTGGAACTCTACCTGGTTCGCGAACACCAAAGAATTCGCTGACAACCTGGACAGCGATTTTAAAGTACGCCAGTACCTGACTAAGGAACTGGCTAAAGCGTCCGTATCTCGTATCGTTATCGAGCGTCCGGCTAAGAGCATCCGTGTGACCATTCACACCGCTCGCCCGGGTATCGTTATCGGTAAGAAAGGCGAAGACGTAGAAAAACTGCGCAAGGTCGTAGCGGATATCGCTGGCGTTCCTGCTCAGATCAATATCGCCGAAGTTCGTAAACCTGAACTGGACGCAAAACTGGTTGCTGACAGCATCACTTCTCAGCTGGAACGTCGTGTAATGTTCCGTCGTGCTATGAAGCGTGCTGTACAGAACGCAATGCGTCTGGGCGCTAAAGGTATCAAAGTTGAAGTTAGCGGCCGTCTGGGCGGCGCGGAAATCGCACGTACTGAATGGTACCGCGAAGGTCGTGTTCCGCTGCACACTCTGCGTGCTGACATTGACTACAACACCTCTGAAGCGCACACCACTTATGGTGTAATCGGCGTTAAAGTGTGGATCTTCAAAGGTGAGATCCTTGGTGGTATGGCTGCTGTTGAACAACCGGAAAAACCGGCTGCTCAACCGAAAAAGCAGCAGCGTAAAGGCCGTAAATAAGGAGCGTCGCTGATGTTACAACCAAAGCGTACAAAATTCCGTAAGGTGCACAAAGGCCGCAACCGTGGTCTGGCGCAGGGCACGGATGTGAGCTTCGGCACTTACGGTCTGAAAGCTGTTGGCCGTGGTCGTCTGACCGCTCGTCAGATTGAAGCAGCACGTCGTGCCATGACACGTGCAGTTAAGCGTCAGGGTAAGATCTGGATCCGTGTATTCCCGGACAAACCGATCACCGAGAAGCCGCTGGAAGTTCGTATGGGTAAAGGTAAAGGTAACGTGGAGTATTGGGTTGCCTTGATTCAGCCGGGTAAAGTCCTGTATGAAATGGACGGCGTTCCGGAAGAGCTGGCCCGTGAAGCCTTCGAGCTGGCAGCAGCAAAACTGCCGATTAAAACCACCTTTGTAACTAAGACGGTGATGTAATGAAAGCAAATGAGCTGCGTGAAAAAAGCGTTGAAGAGCTGAACGCTGAGCTGCTGAACCTGCTGCGTGAGCAGTTCAACCTGCGTATGCAGGCTGCAAGTGGCCAGCTGCAACAGACTCACCTGCTGAAGCAGGTTCGTCGTGATGTTGCACGCGTTAAGACTTTACTGACTCAGAAGGCGGGTGCGTAATGACCGATAAAATCCGTACTCTGCAAGGTCGCGTAGTTAGCGACAAAATGGAGAAATCCATTGTTGTTGCTATCGAACGTTTTGTGAAACACCCGATCTACGGTAAATTCATCAAGCGTACGACCAAACTGCACGTACATGACGAGAACAACGAATGCGGTATCGGCGACGTGGTTGAAATCCGCGAATGCCGTCCGCTGTCCAAGACTAAGTCCTGGACGCTGGTTCGCGTTGTAGAGAAAGCGGTTCTGTAATACAGTACGCATTCTCAATAATAAACGGTCCAGCGATGGGCCGTTTATTTTTTCTACCCATATCTAAGAAGCGGTGTTATAATGCCGCGCCCCCGATATGGGGCTTTTTTAACGACCCGTTTTTAGGGTCTCAGTAGTAGTTGACATTAGCGGAGCACTAAAATGATCCAAGAACAGACTATGCTGACCGTCGCCGACAACTCCGGTGCACGTCGCGTAATGTGTATCAAGGTTCTGGGTGGCTCGCACCGTCGCTACGCAGGCGTAGGCGACATCATCAAGATCACCATCAAAGAAGCAATTCCGCGTGGTAAGGTCAAAAAAGGTGATGTGCTGAAGGCGGTAGTGGTGCGCACCAAGAAGGGTGTTCGTCGCCCGGACGGTTCTGTCATTCGCTTCGATGGTAATGCATGCGTTATTTTAAACAATAACAGCGAGCAGCCTATCGGTACGCGTATTTTTGGGCCGGTAACTCGTGAACTTCGCAACGAGAAGTTCATGAAAATTATCTCTCTGGCACCAGAAGTACTCTAAGGAGCGAATCATGGCAGCGAAAATCCGTCGTGATGACGAAGTTATCGTGTTAACCGGTAAAGATAAAGGTAAACGCGGTAAAGTTAAGAATGTCCTGTCTTCCGGCAAGGTCATTGTTGAAGGTATCAACCTGGTTAAGAAACATCAGAAGCCGGTTCCGGCCCTGAACCAACCAGGCGGCATTGTTGAGAAAGAAGCAGCTATTCAGATCTCTAACATTGCACTCTTCAATGCGGCAACCGGCAAGGCTGACCGTGTAGGCTTTAGATTCGAAGACGGCAAAAAAGTCCGTTTCTTCAAGTCTAACAGCGAAACTATCAAGTAATTTGGAGTAGTACGATGGCGAAACTGCATGATTACTACAAAGACGAAGTAGTTAACAAACTCATGACTGAGTTTAACTACAATTCTGTCATGCAAGTCCCTCGGGTCGAGAAGATCACCCTGAACATGGGTGTTGGTGAAGCGATCGCTGACAAGAAACTGCTGGATAACGCAGCAGCTGACCTGGCAGCAATCTCCGGTCAAAAACCGTTGATCACCAAAGCACGCAAATCTGTTGCAGGCTTCAAAATCCGTCAGGGCTATCCGATCGGCTGTAAAGTAACTCTGCGTGGCGAACGCATGTGGGAGTTCTTTGAGCGCCTGATCACTATTGCTGTACCGCGTATCCGTGACTTCCGTGGCTTGTCCGCTAAGTCTTTCGACGGTCGTGGTAACTACAGCATGGGTGTCCGTGAGCAGATCATCTTCCCAGAAATCGACTACGATAAAGTCGACCGCGTGCGTGGTTTGGATATTACCATTACCACTACTGCGAAATCTGATGAAGAAGGCCGTGCTCTGCTGGCTGCCTTTGACTTCCCGTTCCGCAAGTAAGGTAGGGTTACTTAATGGCTAAGCAATCAATGAAAGCACGCGAAGTAAAGCGCGTAGCTTTAGCTGATAAATTCTTCGCTAAACGCGCTGAACTGAAAGCTATCATCTCTGATGTGAACGCAACCGACGAAGATCGTTGGAATGCCGTTCTCAAGCTGCAGACTCTGCCGCGTGATTCCAGCCCGTCTCGTCAGCGTAATCGCTGCCGTCAAACTGGTCGTCCGCACGCTTTCCTGCGGAAGTTCGGGTTGAGCCGTATTAAGGTCCGTGAAGCCGCTATGCGCGGTGAAATCCCGGGTCTGAAAAAGGCTAGCTGGTAATTGTCACCAATTGAATCACGGGAGTAAAGACAGATGAGCATGCAAGATCCGATCGCGGATATGCTGACCCGTATCCGTAACGGTCAGGCCGCGAACAAAGCTGCGGTCACCATGCCTTCCTCCAAGCTGAAAGTGGCAATTGCCAATGTGCTGAAGGAAGAAGGTTTTATTGAAGATTTCAAAATCGAAGGCGACACCAAGCCTGAACTGGAAGTAGCTCTTAAATACTTCCAGGGCAAAGCTGTTGTAGAAAGCATTCAGCGTGTCAGCCGCCCAGGTCTGCGCATCTATAAGAAAAAAGATGAGCTGCCGAAAGTTATGGGTGGTCTGGGTATTGCAGTTGTTTCTACCTCTAAAGGTGTTATGACTGATCGTGCAGCGCGCCAGGCTGGTCTTGGTGGCGAAATTATCTGCTACGTAGCCTAATCGGAGGAAAAAATGTCTCGTGTTGCTAAAGCACCGGTCGTTATTCCTGCCGGCGTTGATGTAAAACTCAACGGTCAGGTTATCACGATCAAAGGTAAAAACGGCGAGCTGACTCGTACTCTCAACGATGCTGTTGAAGTGAAACATGCAGATAACGCTCTGACTTTCGGTCCGCGTGATGGTTACGCAGACGGTTGGGCTCAGGCTGGTACCGCGCGTGCCCTGCTGAACTCAATGGTTATCGGTGTTACCGAAGGCTTCACTAAGAAGCTGCAGCTGGTTGGTGTAGGTTACCGTGCAGCGGTTAAAGGGAATGCAGTAAACCTGGCTTTAGGTTTCTCTCATCCTGTTGACCATCAACTGCCGGCTGGCATCACTGCAGAGTGCCCGACTCAAACTGAAATCGTGCTGAAAGGCGCTGATAAACAGTTGATCGGTCAGGTTGCAGCTGATCTGCGCGCCTACCGTCGTCCTGAGCCTTACAAAGGCAAGGGTGTTCGTTACGCCGACGAAGTCGTGCGTACCAAAGAGGCTAAGAAGAAGTAAGGTAACACTATGGATAAGAAATCTGCTCGTATCCGTCGTGCGACCCGCGCACGCCGCAAGCTCAAAGAGCTGGGCGCAACTCGCCTGGTGGTACATCGTACCCCGCGTCATATTTACGCACAGGTAATTGCACCGAACGGTTCTGAAGTTCTGGTAGCTGCTTCTACTGTAGAAAAAGCTATCTCTGAACAACTGAAGTACACCGGTAACAAAGACGCGGCTGCAGCTGTGGGTAAAGCTGTCGCTGAACGCGCTCTGGAAAAAGGCATCAAAGATGTGTCCTTTGACCGTTCCGGGTTCCAATATCATGGTCGTGTCCAGGCACTGGCAGATGCTGCCCGTGAAGCTGGCCTTCAGTTCTAAGGTAGAGGTGTAAGATGGCTCACATCGAAAAACAAGCTGGCGAACTGCAGGAAAAGCTGATCGCGGTAAACCGCGTATCTAAAACCGTTAAAGGTGGTCGTATTTTCTCCTTCACAGCTCTGACTGTGGTAGGTGACGGTAACGGTCGCGTAGGTTTTGGTTACGGTAAAGCGCGTGAAGTTCCAGCAGCGATCCAGAAAGCGATGGAAAAAGCCCGTCGCAATATGATTAACGTCGCGCTGAACCACGGCACCCTGCAGCACCCGGTTAAGGGTACTCACACGGGTTCTCGTGTATTCATGCAGCCGGCTTCCGAAGGTACCGGTATCATCGCCGGTGGTGCAATGCGCGCCGTTCTGGAAGTCGCTGGGGTTCATAACGTTCTGGCTAAAGCATATGGTTCCACCAACCCGATCAACGTGGTTCGTGCAACTATTGATGGCCTGGAAAATATGAATTCTCCAGAAATGGTCGCTGCCAAGCGTGGTAAATCCGTTGAAGAAATTCTGGGGAAATAAACCATGGCAAAGACTATTAAAATTACTCAAACCCGCAGTGCAATCGGTCGTCTGCCGAAACACAAGGCAACGCTGCTTGGCCTGGGTCTGCGTCGTATTGGTCACACCGTAGAGCGCGAGGATACTCCTGCTGTTCGTGGTATGGTCAACGCGGTTTCCTTCATGGTTAAAGTTGAGGAGTAAGAGATGCGTTTAAATACTCTGTCTCCGGCCGAAGGCTCCAAAAAGGCGGGTAAACGCCTGGGTCGTGGTATCGGTTCTGGCCTCGGTAAAACCGGTGGTCGTGGTCACAAAGGTCAGAACTCTCGTTCTGGCGGTGGCGTACGTCGCGGTTTCGAGGGTGGTCAGATGCCTCTGTACCGTCGTCTGCCGAAATTCGGTTTCACTTCTCGTAAAGCAATGATCACTGCAGAGGTCCGCCTCTCTGATCTGGCTAAAGTAGAAGGCGACGTAGTTGACCTGAACACGCTGAAAGCAGCAAACATTATCGGTATTCAGATCGAGTTCGCGAAAGTGATCCTGTCTGGTGAAGTTTCTACTCCGGTAACTGTTCGTGGCCTGCGTGTTACTAAAGGCGCTCGTGCTGCTATCGAAGCTGCTGGCGGTAAAATCGAGGAATAAGTAGCAGATGGCTAAACAACCGGGATTAGATTTTCAAAGTGCCAAAGGTGGCTTAGGCGAGCTGAAACGCAGACTGCTGTTTGTTATCGGTGCGCTTATTGTGTTCCGTATTGGCTCTTTTATTCCGATCCCTGGTATTGATGCCGCTGTACTTGCCAAACTGCTTGAGCAACAGCGAGGCACCATCATTGAAATGTTTAACATGTTCTCTGGTGGTGCTCTCAGCCGTGCTTCTATCTTCGCTCTGGGTATTATGCCGTACATCTCGGCATCAATTATTATCCAGCTGCTGACGGTCGTTCATCCGGCCCTGGCAGAACTGAAGAAAGAAGGGGAATCTGGTCGTCGTAAGATTAGCCAGTACACCCGTTACGGCACTCTGGTGCTGGCAATATTTCAGGCAACCGGTATTGCTACCGGTTTGCCGAATATGCCTGGTATGCAGGGCCTGGTTATTAACCCGGGCTTTGCATTCTATTTCACCGCTGTTGTGAGTCTGGTTACAGGGACAATGTTCCTGATGTGGCTCGGCGAACAGATTACTGAGCGTGGTATCGGTAACGGTATCTCAATCATTATCTTCGCCGGTATCGTTGCGGGACTCCCGCCAGCCATTGCCCATACTATCGAGCAAGCGCGTCAAGGCGACCTGCACTTCCTCCTGTTGCTGTTGGTTGCAGTATTAGTATTTGCAGTGACGTTCTTTGTTGTATTCGTTGAACGTGGTCAACGCCGCATTGTGGTAAACTACGCTAAACGTCAGCAGGGGCGTCGTGTCTATGCTGCTCAGAGCACACATTTGCCGCTGAAAGTGAATATGGCGGGGGTAATCCCGGCAATTTTCGCTTCCAGTATTATTCTGTTCCCGGCAACCATCGCGTCATGGTTCGGGGGCGGTACTGGTTGGAACTGGCTGACAACAATTTCGCTGTATTTGCAGCCTGGGCAACCGCTTTATGTGTTACTCTATGCGTCTGCAATCATCTTCTTCTGTTTCTTCTACACGGCGTTGGTTTTCAATCCGCGTGAAACAGCAGATAACCTGAAGAAGTCCGGTGCATTTGTACCAGGAATTCGTCCGGGAGAGCAAACGGCGAAGTATATCGATAAGGTAATGACACGCCTGACTTTGATTGGTGCGTTGTATATTACTTTTATCTGCCTGATCCCGGAGTTCATGCGTGATGCGATGAAAGTGCCGTTCTACTTCGGTGGGACCTCGCTGCTTATCGTTGTTGTCGTGATTATGGACTTTATGGCTCAAGTGCAAACTCTGATGATGTCAAGTCAGTACGAGTCTGCATTGAAGAAGGCGAACCTGAAAGGCTATGGCCGTTAATGGTCGCCCGAGAAGTTACGGAGAGTAAAAATGAAAGTTCGTGCTTCCGTCAAGAAATTATGCCGTAACTGCAAAATCGTTAAGCGTGATGGCGTCATCCGCGTGATTTGCAGTGCCGAGCCGAAACATAAACAGCGCCAAGGCTGATTATTTCGCATATTTTTCTTGCAAAGTTGGGTTGAGCTGGCTAGATTAGCCAGCCAATCTTTTGTATGTCTGTGCGTTTCCATTTGAGTATCCTGAAAACGGGCTTTTCAGCATGGTGCGTACAAGTAAAATTATAGGAGTGCATAGTGGCCCGTATAGCAGGCATTAACATTCCTGATCAGAAACATGCCGTGATCGCATTAACTTCGATCTACGGCGTCGGCAAGACCCGTTCCAAAGCCATCCTGGCTGCAGCGGGTATCGCTGAAGATGTTAAGATCAGTGAGCTGTCTGAAGAACAAATCGACACGCTGCGTGACGAAGTTGCCAAATTTGTCGTTGAAGGTGATCTGCGCCGTGAAATCAGCATGAGCATCAAGCGCCTGATGGATCTTGGTTGCTATCGCGGTTTGCGTCATCGTCGTGGTCTGCCAGTGCGCGGTCAGCGTACTAAGACCAACGCACGTACCCGTAAGGGTCCGCGCAAACCGATCAAGAAATAATCGGGGTGATTGAATAATGGCAAAGGCACCAATTCGTGCACGTAAACGTGTAAGAAAACAAGTCTCTGACGGCGTGGCTCATATCCATGCTTCTTTCAACAACACCATCGTTACTATTACTGATCGTCAGGGTAACGCATTGGGTTGGGCAACAGCCGGTGGTTCCGGTTTCCGTGGTTCTCGCAAATCCACTCCGTTCGCAGCTCAGGTTGCAGCAGAGCGTTGTGCAGAAGCCGTTAAAGAATACGGCATCAAGAATCTGGAAGTTATGGTCAAAGGTCCGGGTCCGGGTCGCGAATCTACTATTCGTGCTCTGAACGCCGCTGGTTTCCGCATCACTAATATTACTGATGTGACTCCGATCCCTCATAACGGTTGTCGTCCGCCGAAAAAACGTCGCGTATAACGCTGTCGTTTCTAGGATTGTTGGAGAAAGAAAATGGCAAGATATTTGGGTCCTAAGCTCAAGCTGAGCCGTCGTGAGGGCACCGACTTATTCCTTAAGTCTGGCGTTCGCGCGATCGATACCAAGTGTAAAATTGAACAAGCTCCTGGCCAGCACGGTGCGCGTAAACCGCGTCTGTCTGACTATGGTGTGCAGTTGCGTGAAAAGCAAAAAGTTCGCCGTATCTACGGTGTGCTGGAGCGTCAGTTCCGTAACTACTATAAAGAAGCAGCACGTCTGAAAGGCAACACCGGTGAAAACCTGTTGGCTCTGCTGGAAGGTCGTCTGGACAACGTTGTATACCGTATGGGCTTCGGCGCCACTCGTGCAGAAGCACGCCAGCTGGTTAGCCACAAGGCTATCATGGTAAACGGTCGTGTTGTTAACATCGCTTCTTATCAGGTTAGTCCGAATGACGTTGTTAGCATTCGTGAGAAAGCGAAAAAGCAGTCTCGCGTGAAAGCCGCTCTGGAGCTGGCTGAGCAGCGTGAAAAGCCAACCTGGCTGGAAGTTGATGCTGGCAAGATGGAAGGCACGTTCAAGCGTAAGCCGGAGCGTTCTGATCTGTCTGCGGACATTAACGAACACCTGATCGTCGAGCTTTACTCCAAGTAAAGCTTAGTACCAAAGAGAGGACACAATGCAGGGTTCTGTGACAGAGTTTCTAAAACCGCGCCTGGTAGATATCGAGCAAGTGAGTTCGACGCACGCCAAGGTGACCCTTGAGCCTTTAGAGCGTGGCTTTGGCCATACTCTGGGTAACGCACTGCGCCGTATTCTGCTCTCATCGATGCCGGGTTGCGCGGTGACCGAGGTTGAGATTGATGGTGTACTTCATGAGTACAGCACCAAAGAAGGCGTTCAGGAAGATATCCTTGAAATCCTGCTCAACCTGAAAGGGCTGGCGGTGAGAGTTCAGGGTAAAGATGATGTTATTCTTACTCTGAATAAATCTGGCATTGGCCCTGTGACTGCAGCCGACATTACCCACGACGGTGATGTCGAAATCGTCAAGCCGCAGCACGTGATCTGCCACCTGACCGATGAGAACGCGTCTATTAGCATGCGTATCAAAGTTCAGCGCGGTCGTGGTTATGTGCCGGCTTCTGCCCGAATTCATTCGGAAGAAGATGAGCGCCCAATCGGCCGTCTGCTGGTCGACGCATGCTACAGCCCTGTAGAGCGTATTGCCTACAATGTTGAAGCAGCGCGTGTAGAACAGCGTACCGACCTGGACAAGCTGGTCATCGAAATGGAAACCAACGGCACAATCGATCCTGAAGAGGCGATTCGTCGTGCGGCCACCATTCTGGCTGAACAACTGGAAGCTTTCGTTGATTTACGTGATGTACGTCAGCCGGAAGTGAAAGAAGAGAAACCAGAATTCGATCCGATCCTGCTGCGCCCTGTTGACGATCTGGAATTGACTGTCCGCTCTGCTAACTGCCTCAAGGCAGAAGCTATCCACTATATCGGTGATCTGGTACAGCGTACCGAGGTTGAGTTGCTGAAAACGCCGAACCTGGGTAAAAAATCTCTCACCGAGATTAAAGATGTGCTGGCCTCACGTGGTCTGTCTCTGGGCATGCGCCTGGAAAACTGGCCGCCGGCAAGCATTGCTGACGAGTAACCGGATCACAGGTTAAGGTTTTACTGAGAAGGATAAGGTCATGCGCCATCGTAAGAGTGGTCGTCAACTGAACCGCAACAGCAGCCATCGCCAGGCTATGTTCCGCAACATGGCAGGTTCGCTGGTTCGTCATGAAATCATCAAGACGACCCTGCCGAAAGCGAAAGAACTGCGTCGCGTAGTTGAGCCGCTGATTACTCTTGCCAAGACTGATAGCGTTGCTAATCGTCGTCTGGCATTCGCCCGCACTCGTGATAACGAGATCGTGGCAAAACTGTTTAACGAACTGGGCCCGCGTTTCGCGAGCCGTGCCGGTGGTTACACTCGCATTCTGAAGTGTGGCTTCCGTGCAGGCGACAATGCGCCGATGGCATACATCGAGCTGGTTGATCGTTCTGAATCGAAAGCAGAAGCTGCTGCAGAGTAATCTGCAGTAACGTAAGAAAACCCGCTTCGGCGGGTTTTTTTATATCCTCAAAACCTACATATTCTCTACAATATCTATAAGTTTTTCGTTCCTCTCCTGGAGGTGGTATGTGGTTACTTGACCAGTGGGCAGAACGACATATCCTCGATGCGCAGAAAAAAGGTGAATTTGAGCATTTGCCTGGTAACGGTAAACCGCTTGTCCTGGACGATGATTCACATGTCCCGCCTGAACTACGCGCAGGGTTTCGTTTACTCAAAAATGCGGGCTGTCTTCCGCCTGAACTTGAATATCGTAACGAAGCACTCGCTTTGTCAGACTTACTGGCTCATATACATCAGGATCATCCGGATTATCATGAAGTAAGTCGAAGATTGACGCTTCTGGAGCTGAAATTAAAGCAAGCTGGACTAAGTACGGAATTCCTTCGCGGCGAATATGCGGAAACATTGATGCTGAAATTAGATGAGGAGTAGAGATGTTTCGCATTGGAGAATTAGCCAAACTGGCTGACGTTACCCCGGACACCATTCGCTACTATGAAAAACAGCAGATGATGGATCACGAGATCAGAACGGAGGGTGGCTTTCGCCTTTATTCGGACAATGACTTACAGCGTCTGAAATTTATCCGACATGCACGCCAGCTTGGATTTACGCTTGAGTCTATTCGTGAATTGCTCTCTATACGTATCGATCCTGAGCATCACACTTGCCAGGAATCCAAGAGCATTGTTCAGGCGCGATTGAGCGAGGTTGAAGCGAGAATTCAAGAATTGCAGATTATGCAACGCTCTCTACAGAAATTGAATGATGCTTGCTGTGGGAGTGCGCACAGTAGCGTCTATTGCTCAATACTCGAGGCCCTGGAGCAGGGGGCCAGCAGCGCTCCTTCTGGACATTGATTTTTATTGCCAGCAAGCCTACACTTGCGCCGTTTTAAACCACAATCTGGAGAAATTATGAGCCACTATCAGCATAAGAAAGGGCAAATTAACAATAACGCCATCGAGGCATTGCTTCATGACCCTTTGTTCAGACAGCGAGTTGAGAAGAATAAGAAGGGGAAAGGGAGTTATTTACGCAAAGACAAACATGGTAAGAAAGGGAACTGGGAGGCCAGTGGCAAGCAAGCGAATCGCTTATTTACCACTGGCCTTCTGCTTAAAACAGCTTAATCAGGAGCGTTTATTTTGTTCTTTTAACAGATCGCGGATTTCTGTTAACAGCAATTCCTCTTTGCCAGGAGCCGGCGGTGCTTTGGGTTCATCTTCCTGTTTACGTTTGAGACGGTTAATCAATTTAATCGCCATGAAAATAGCAAACGCGACAATAATAAAGTCGAAAATATTCTGGATGAAGACACCGTAATGCATTACGACTGCCGGGACATCGCCTTGTGCTTCGCGTAAAGTTAGGGCAAATTGCTTAAAGTCTATTCCACCAATCAGTAACCCTAATGGCGGCATGATAATATCAGCAACCAATGACGACACAATCTTGCCGAATGCTGCCCCAATGATCACACCTACTGCCAAATCAACTACATTTCCCCGCATCGCAAATTCGCGAAATTCTTTTAGCAAGCTCATGCTCTTCTCCTTGTGCTGTCAGACAAGTTAAGTCTAACAAATGTATTCTCGTTTTCCATTGAGGGTAAAAATTTGCTGAATTTTATTAACATTGATAAAACCATGGTTAAATAAAAGGCGCCGGTCTGGCGCCCGATAATTACAGGAAGAAAGGGCTGGGCTGGAACAGGCGCTCAACGTCGGTAATATATTTTTTGTCGGTAAGGAACATGATGACGTGGTCACCCTGTTCGATACGTAAATTATCGTTGGCGATCATCACATCATTACCGCGCACGACGGCACCGATAATTGTGCCTGGTGGCAGCTTAATCTCATCAATAACACGTCCGACGACACGCGAGGTACTCTCATCACCATGTGCCACAGCCTCTATCGCTTCGGCAACACCGCGGCGCAGCGATGACACACCGACGATATCTGCTTTGCGCACATGGCTTAGCAACGCAGAAATAGTGGCCTGCTGTGGTGAAATCGCAATATCGATCACGCTGCCCTGCACCAGATCGACGTAGGCACGGCGTTGAATGAGCACCATGACTTTCTTGGCGCCCATTCGCTTGGCCAACATGGCGGACATGATATTCGCCTCATCATCGTTGGTGACGGCAATGAAGAGATCCATTTGGTCAATATGTTCTTCTGCGAGCAGTTCCTGATCCGACGCATCACCATAAAATACAATGGTGTTTTGTAGTTTTTCCGCCAGTTCCGCCGCGCGTTGTTGATCGCGCTCGATCAATTTAACGCTGTAATCTTTTTCCAGGCGCATTGCCAGGCCAGCGCCGATATTCCCGCCACCAACCAGCATGATGCGCTTATAGGGTTTTTCAAGACGCTGTAACTCGCTCATCACGGCACGAATATGTTGAGACGCGGCGATGAAAAAGACTTCATCACCGGCTTCGACAATCGTTGAACCCTGTGGGCGAATAGGGCGGTCATGACGGAAAATAGCGGCGACGCGAGTATCAATATGCGGCATATGCTCGCGCATGGTTGATAGCGCGTTTCCTACCAGGGGACCGCCGTAATAGGCTTTTACGACAGCGAGGCTAACTTTCCCCTCGGCGAAATTCACAACCTGAAGCGCCCCCGGGTATTCAATCAATCGATAAAGACTGTCGATGACCAATTGCTCCGGGGCAATGAGGTGGTCAATAGGCACAGCTTCAGAATGGAACAACTTGTCTGCGTCACGCACATAGTCCGGGGAGCGGATGCGTGCAATACGGTTTGGCGTATTAAACAATGAATAGGCCACCTGGCAGGCAACCATATTTGTTTCGTCAGAACTGGTTACCGCAACCAGCATATCTGCGTCGTCAGCACCAGCCTCGCGCAGCACGCGTGGATGTGAACCATGCCCCTGGACGACGCGTAAATCAAATTTGTCCTGCAGACTACGCAGACGATCGCCGTTAGTATCCACGACGGTGATGTCATTATTTTCACCGACCAGGTTTTCCGCCAGCGTTCCGCCGACTTGCCCCGCGCCCAGTATTATGATTTTCATCAGCTGCGACCCGTTATCCTACTTATTGTTTGGAAAGCTTAGCGTAAAAGAAGCCGTCACCCTCTTCGGCTCCAGGCAGATTCTGCTGACCTGGCCGTTCTGGTGTTCCCGTTACGTTTAAGCGAGCATCAGGCGTACGTGAAAGGAATGCGGCAATTTGTTGGCTGTTCTCTTCCGGCAAAACTGAGCACGTGGCATACACCAGCGTCCCGCCAGGTTTAAGATGTGGCCAGACAGCATCAAGAATCTCAGCCTGTAATTGTACAAGTTCGCTGATGTCACGATCCCGGCGCAACCATTTGATATCCGGATGGCGACGAATAACCCCCGTTGCTGAGCAGGGCGCATCCAGCAAAATACGGTCGAATTTCTCATCGCCGCACCATTGTGCAGGGTGACGTCCATCGCCTTGCTTCACCTCAGCCTTCATTCCCAGACGTTTAAGGTTGTCATAGACGCGGGAAAGACGTTGCTCGTCAATGTCGATAGCCAGAACGCGGGCTTGCGGAGCGGCTTCAAGGATATGTGTGGTTTTACCGCCTGGGGCGGCACACAAATCCAGGATGCGTTCACCATTTTGCGGTTCAAGGAAAGTTATACAGCCCTGTGCGGACGCATCCTGGACAGTGACCCAGCCCTCATCAAAACCGGGTAATGCGCTTACAGGAACCGCGGATGCCATGCGTACAGCATCGGGATAATCCGGATGTGAGAATCCTTCCATTCCGCTTTCGGCCAGCAGCGCCAGCCAGGCGTCACGGGAGTGATGGTTACGATTGACGCGCAACCACATAGGTGGACGCAGATTATTGGCCTCGACAATATGTTGCCACTGTTGTGGATACGCTTTTTGCAGGCGTTTTAGCAACCATGTTGGGTGCAGGAAGCGTTGTTCACTCTGTTCAAACTCAGCCTGTAAGGCTTCTTGCTGGCGCTGGAACTGACGCAATACACCATTAATCAGGCCCTTAAGCTGTGGACGCTTGATAGCAACGGCACCTTCAACGGTCTCTGCCAGCGCGGCGTGAGCCGGAATACGGGTATGCAGTAGCTGATACAGGCCAATCATAATCAGATAATGCACGGTACGCTGTTTACCCGTCATTGGGCGGGACATCAGCTTGTTGATAAGCCAGTCCAGTTGCGGGAGCGTTCGCAGTGCGCCAAAGCAGAGCTCCTGCAGCAGTGCTTTGTCTTTATCGGAGACTTTTTGCTGTAGCGGCGGAAGAACATTACTCAGGGATTGCCCTTGTTCAACGACCTGCTCGATAGCCTGTGCCGCCATGCTGCGTAAATTAATATTTTTTTTCATAGCCACGAAAATAAAAACGCCCGGTAGTACCGGGCTTAAAGATAATTGTCAGACCAGACGATTGCCCGGCGTAAACCACTCCCGCCGGGAGTTTAGTAAATCCTGGGCATTCATCGCTTTTTTACCGGCGGGTTGGAGCGATTCAAGATTCAAAATGCCCTCAGCCGTTGCAACCTGAATACCTTGCTTATTAGCTTCAATAATGGTGCCGGGTTCGGCTTTAGCCTGGCTATTTATCACCGACGCCTTCCAGACCTTAACGGGCTGATCCTCAATGACGAAATAGCTCATTGGCCAGGGATTGAAGGCTCGAATACAACGCTCAAGCTGTTCAGCAGGCAAAGACCAGTCAAGAAGCGCTTCTTCTTTGCTAAGTTTTTCAGCATAGGTAACCTGCGTTTCGTCCTGAATCTCGGGCGTTGCCGTACCGGTTGCAATTTGCGTCAGCGTTGCGAGCAAACCCTGCGGGCCAAGTTGTGCCAGCTTATCGTAGAGTGTCGCACTGGTGTCTTCGGCAGTGATTGGGCAGGAGAGCTTATAAAGCATATCCCCCGTGTCCAGCCCGACATCCATTTGCATGATGGTGACGCCAGTTTCCGTGTCACCCGCCCAGAGGGAACGTTGGATCGGTGCCGCACCACGCCAGCGTGGGAGCAAAGAACCGTGTACGTTCAGGCAGCCGAGACGAGGCATCTCCAGAACAGCTTTCGGCAGGATGAGGCCGTAGGCGACAACCACCATGACATCGGCCTGCAAATCGGCAACGATCTGTTGATTTTCCTGTGGACGAAGAGACACTGGCTGAAATACCGGAATCCCTTTCTCCTCAGCCAGTACTTTGACCGGGCTCGGCATCAATTTTTTGCCGCGTCCGGCAGGACGATCAGGCTGAGTGAATACGCCAACGATCTGATGCTCAGAAGAGAGCAGCGCGTCGAGGTGACGCGCTGCAAAATCAGGTGTGCCGGCAAATATAATGCGTAGTGAATCTGACACGTGGATTCTTATCCTTAAGCTCTCGCTTTCATGCGATCAAGTTTTTCAACTTTCTGGCGAATACGTTGTTGCTTGAGTGGTGACAGATAGTCAATAAACAATTTTCCGACCAGATGATCCATCTCATGCTGAATGCAAATAGCCAACAGGCCATCCGCTTCCAGCTCATAGGTTTGACCTTCGCGGTTCAGCGCGCGGATTTTCACTTTTTCGGCACGCGGAACAAGCGCACGCTGCTCTGGAATAGAGAGGCAACCCTCTTCAATTCCCGTCTCGCCGCTTTTTTCCAGCAGTTCCGGGTTAATTAACACCAGTTGCTCATCGCGGTTTTCAGAGACATCAATAACGATAATACGTTGATGAATATCTACCTGGGTTGCAGCCAGACCGATACCTTCTTCGGCGTACATCGTCTCAAACATATCGTCGACGATACGCTGAATTTCTGCATTAACTTCTTTTACCGGCGCGGCGACTTTGCGAAGACGCTCGTCCGGAATATGTAACACTTGCAAAACTGCCATAAATATCCAGAGTCGTGTTCAAGAGTAAGAAAGATTATTCCCTCTATTCTAGACAAATCCCCCTCCGATTGACAGCATCGGTGACCAATCGCAAGGATTGGGCGAGCTATTTATGGCAGGGATGCAGATGACTTCTACAGAAATATGGTTGCGCCTGATATATACAGGCGATCTGTTCGGTGAGGGGATGCTCAGGGCGGCGCAAAGCCTGGCAAATAGCGCTGTGATTGATGCTGAGACGTTAACCTCAAGCGGCCTGACGGCAAAACAGGCCAGACGGTTTCTGGCCATGAGCTCGCGGGAAATTGAAGAGAGTTTGCTATGGCTTGAGCAGCCACAGCATCATCTTATTCTGGCCTGCGAGAAGCAATATCCTCCGCAGTTACGGGCGATTGCTGATTATCCTGGTGCGCTTTTTATTAAAGGGGATCCAGATGTGCTGGCGAGCCAGCAGATTGCTGTCGTTGGCAGTCGAGCACATTCATGGTACGGCGAGCGTTGGGGGACTCAGTTTTGTGAAGCTCTGGCACGGAGCGGTTTAACCATTACCAGTGGACTGGCGCTTGGGATCGACAGCGTTGCGCATCGCGCAGCGCTTAACGCGCAGGGTAAAACCGTTGGTGTATTGGGGCATGGCCTTTTTACCGTGTATCCACGGCGTCATATCTCCCTGGCTGCTGACATCGTTGCCAATGGTGGGGCGCTCGTCTCCGAATTTTCCCTCAAGACTACACCTAATCCGGGCAATTTCCCTCGACGTAATCGCATCATTAGTGGGCTTAGTCGTGGGGTGCTGGTTATTGAAGCTGCTTTACGCAGCGGCTCATTAGTGACTGCGCGCTGTGCGGTGGAACAGGGGCGTGAAGTTTTTGCGCTCCCCGGTCCGGTAGGAAATCCCGGCAGTGAGGGGCCGCACTGGTTGATACAGCAGGGCGCGCTCCTGGTTGTCTCGCCAGAAGAGATTCTGGAAAGTTTGCAATACGGGCTACATTGGTTGCAGCCAGGTAACGAAAATTCAATTTATTCGCCAGATCAAGAAGAGGTGGCATTGCCATTTCCCGAGCTCCTGGCTAACGTAGGAGATGAGGTAACACCTGTTGACGTCGTCGCTGAACGTGCCGGCCAACCTGTGCCAGTAACTGTGGCTCAGCTACTTGAACTGGAGTTAGCAGGGTGGATCGCAGCTGTACCCGGCGGCTATGTCCGATTAAGGAGGGCAAGCCATGTTCGACGTACTAATGTATTTGTTTGAGACTTACATCCATAACGAAGCTGAAATGCGGGTGGATCAGGACAAACTGGAACGGGACCTTACCGACGCTGGTTTTGATCGTGAAGATATCTATAACGCGCTTCTGTGGCTTGAAAAGCTGGCTGATTATCAGGAAGGCCTCGCCGAACCGATGCAGCTCGCTTCTGACCCGCTCTCGGTGCGTATTTATACGCCAGAAGAGTGTGAACGGCTGGATGCCAGTTGCCGGGGATTTTTATTATTCCTGGAGCAGATTCAGGTGCTAAACCTCGAAACACGTGAAATGGTGATTGAACGTGTGCTGGCGCTGGATACGGCAGAATTCGAACTGGAAGACCTTAAATGGGTCATTCTGATGGTTCTGTTTAACATTCCAGGGTGTGAAAACGCCTACCAGCAAATGGAAGAATTACTCTTTGAAGTGAATGAAGGTATGCTGCATTAATCATTTTTGCAGCTTCCAGAGTCCTTATGGCCAAATCAGCACTGTTTACGGTGCGTAACAACGAGCCCTGCCCACAGTGCGGGGCTGAACTCGTTATTCGTTCCGGCAAGCATGGTCCGTTTCTCGGATGTTCTCATTATCCGGAATGCGATTATGTTCGTCCGCTGAAAAGTCAGGCGGATGGACACGTCGTTAAAATTCTGGATGGACAAGACTGCCCCGTCTGTGGTGCCGTACTGGTACTGCGACAGGGGCGGTTTGGGATGTTCATTGGCTGTAGCCACTATCCTGAGTGTGAACATACCGAACAAATCGACAAACCCGATGACACCGCGATCACGTGTCCACAGTGTCAGACCGGGCACTTGATCCAGCGACGGTCGCGATTTGGCAAAACCTTCCATTCCTGCGATCGTTATCCCGATTGTCAGTTCGTCATCAATTTCAAACCCGTGGCAGGGGAGTGTCCAACATGCCACTACCCGCTACTGATTGAGAAAAAAACGGCGCAAGGCATCAGATGTTTCTGCGCCAGTAAACAATGTGGAAAGCCGGTAACGGCGGAACAGACTCGTGAAGAATAACCTGCATTTGGATCCCATTGCTGCTGCGGTGGCGGTCCTGAAAAATAAAAAAGTCATCGCATATCCCACAGAAGCGGTTTTCGGTGTTGGTTGTGACCCGGACAGTGAGATTGCCGTAAATCGTCTGCTTGAGTTGAAACAGCGCCCGGTCGAGAAAGGACTGATCCTGATCGCCGCCAGTTTCGAGCAGTTAAAGCCCTATATAGACGACAGCATGCTGAATGAGACTCAGCGGCAGGCTGTTTTCGCCTGCTGGCCAGGACCGGTAACATTCGTCTTTCCTGCCAAAGCTACCACGCCGCGCTGGCTGACCGGGCGTTTCGACTCTTTGGCTGTGCGCGTTACCGATCACCCGCTGGTTATCGCGCTGTGCGAGGCGTACGGCAAACCACTGGTATCAACCAGTGCAAACTTGACCGGTTTACCTCCTTGCAGAACGGATGACGAAGTACGCCAGCAATTTGGTGCCGACTTCCCTGTCGTGGAAGGGAAAACGGGTGGCCGCCAGAATCCTTCTGAAATTCGCGACGCCCTTACCGGTGAATTATTTCGTCAAGGTTAACGCTATGGAATCCTACGCTGTATTTGGTAACCCCGTCGCACACAGCAAATCGCCGTTTATTCACGCGCAATTTGCGGCTCAGTTAAAGATTGAACATCCTTATGGTCGCGTACTGGCGCCAGTGGATGATTTCGTCAATACGCTTGAGGCTTTCTTTATTGCGGGAGGAAAAGGCGCCAATATTACCGTGCCTTTTAAAGAAGAAGCTTTCAGTCGGGCAGATGAACTTACCGAACGCGCTGCGCTTGCGGGGGCGGTAAATACATTAAAGCGTCTTGATGATGGGCGCTTGCTGGGTGACAACACTGACGGGATCGGGTTATTGAGCGATCTGGAGCGCTTGTCATTTATCAAACCCGGCTTTCGCATCCTGCTAATTGGTGCGGGTGGCGCTGCACGAGGCGTACTGCTCCCACTGCTTTCGCTGGATTGCGCAGTGACAATAACCAACCGGACGTTGGCTCGAGCACAAGAACTGGCAACGCTTTTTGCTCATACCGGCAGCGTGAATGCGCTTGCGTTATCCGAGCTGGCAGGCCATGAATTCGACCTCATCATTAATGCTACCTCCAGTGGTATTGATGGAGGCGTGCCCGAGTTACCCGAATCTCTCATTCATGCAGAGCTTTTTTGCTACGACATGTTCTATCAAAAAGGCAGCACACCTTTCCTTGCCTGGTGCCAGCAAAATGGGGCGCAGCGATGCGCCGATGGTTTAGGGATGCTGGTGGGGCAAGCTGCGCATTCCGTGCTGTTATGGCATGGCGTATTGCCAGATATCGAATCTGTTATTAAACAGCTTCAGAGGGAACTGGCGGAATGAACCAGGCTATTCAATTTCCCGACAGGGAAGAGTGGAATGATGCCCAGCAGGCGGTGTGTTTTCCTGCCCTGGTTAATGGTTTACAACTTACCTGCATTATGCGTGCTGAGGTCCTGGCGGAACGTTTTGGAGGCGATTCGCCAGCGCTGTGGCTGGCGTTATTCCGGGAAAACCGCTGGGATCTGGAAGACGAGGCCGAACAGTTGATCCGTGAGCAGCAGGAAGACGAGCAGGGTTATATCTGGTTATCCTGAGCCAGATACTCATCCTTCCATTTCACGTAGTTGTTCGCCGAGTATTTTAACCCTGCGATCTCTTCTTCTTTTAGCGGGCGGATCTGTTTCACAGGGCTGCCAAGGTATAGGTAACCGCTCTCGAGGCGTTTATTTTGCGGAACCAGGCTGCCCGCGCCAATCATCACGTCATCCTCTATAACCGCGCCATCTAATAAAATGGACCCCATTCCGACCAGAACGCGGTTACCGATAATGCAGCCATGCAGCATGACTTTATGTCCCACCGTCACATCTTCGCCAATGATCAGCGGGTTACCTTCCGGGTTATAAGAAGACTTATGCGTAACGTGTAATACGCTACCGTCCTGGATATTACTGCGTGCCCCTATCTCTACATAGTTGACATCACCGCGGATAACGACCAGTGGCCAGATGCCGACATCATCAGCAATTCGTACATCGCCGATCACGACGCTGGTGGCATCGACCATCACTTTTTCACCGACTTGAGGATACAAATTTCTATAAGGACGTAAAACTGCGGACATAGCTACCTCATCAAAAACAGGTTGTGAAGTAGACTTTGGTGGCAATAACGGCCTTGTGCAAGCCTTTTACTTGTCATAATTCGAGCAGATCGTACGGGATCTCATCGAAAAGGGCGAAAAAACAACAATCAGTAAAAAAGATCGAAAAAAGGCTTGTGCAAAAAAATGGGATCCCTATAATGCGCCTCCGTTGAGACGACAATGTGAAACACTTCACGAGATGGTCGGAACAACGAAGAGAAAAATCCTGAAATAACGGGTTGACTCTGAAAGAGGAAAGCGTAATATACGCCACCTCGCAACGGTGAGCGAAAGCCGCGTTGCACTGCTCTTTAACAATTTATCAGACAATCTGTGTGGGCACTCAAAGTGACATGGATTCTTAATGTCTTCGGACACTAAATGAATACCAAGTCTCATAGAGTGAACACGTAATTCATTACGAAGTTTAATTCTACGAGCATCAAACTTTTAAATTGAAGAGTTTGATCATGGCTCAGATTGAACGCTGGCGGCAGGCCTAACACATGCAAGTCGAACGGTAGCACAGAGAGCTTGCTCTCGGGTGACGAGTGGCGGACGGGTGAGTAATGTCTGGGAAACTGCCCGATGGAGGGGGATAACTACTGGAAACGGTAGCTAATACCGCATAATGTCGCAAGACCAAAGAGGGGGACCTTCGGGCCTCTTGCCATCGGATGTGCCCAGATGGGATTAGCTTGTTGGTGAGGTAATGGCTCACCAAGGCGACGATCCCTAGCTGGTCTGAGAGGATGACCAGCCACACTGGAACTGAGACACGGTCCAGACTCCTACGGGAGGCAGCAGTGGGGAATATTGCACAATGGGCGCAAGCCTGATGCAGCCATGCCGCGTGTATGAAGAAGGCCTTCGGGTTGTAAAGTACTTTCAGCGGGGAGGAAGGCAATGCGGTTAATAACCGTGTTGATTGACGTTACCCGCAGAAGAAGCACCGGCTAACTCCGTGCCAGCAGCCGCGGTAATACGGAGGGTGCAAGCGTTAATCGGAATTACTGGGCGTAAAGCGCACGCAGGCGGTCTGTCAAGTCGGATGTGAAATCCCCGGGCTCAACCTGGGAACTGCATTCGAAACTGGCAGGCTTGAGTCTTGTAGAGGGGGGTAGAATTCCAGGTGTAGCGGTGAAATGCGTAGAGATCTGGAGGAATACCGGTGGCGAAGGCGGCCCCCTGGACAAAGACTGACGCTCAGGTGCGAAAGCGTGGGGAGCAAACAGGATTAGATACCCTGGTAGTCCACGCCGTAAACGATGTCGACTTGGAGGTTGTGCCCTTGAGGCGTGGCTTCCGGAGCTAACGCGTTAAGTCGACCGCCTGGGGAGTACGGCCGCAAGGTTAAAACTCAAATGAATTGACGGGGGCCCGCACAAGCGGTGGAGCATGTGGTTTAATTCGATGCAACGCGAAGAACCTTACCTGGTCTTGACATCCACGGAATTTGGCAGAGATGCCTTAGTGCCTTCGGGAACCGTGAGACAGGTGCTGCATGGCTGTCGTCAGCTCGTGTTGTGAAATGTTGGGTTAAGTCCCGCAACGAGCGCAACCCTTATCCTTTGTTGCCAGCGGTCCGGCCGGGAACTCAAAGGAGACTGCCAGTGATAAACTGGAGGAAGGTGGGGATGACGTCAAGTCATCATGGCCCTTACGACCAGGGCTACACACGTGCTACAATGGCATATACAAAGAGAAGCGACCTCGCGAGAGCAAGCGGACCTCATAAAGTATGTCGTAGTCCGGATTGGAGTCTGCAACTCGACTCCATGAAGTCGGAATCGCTAGTAATCGTGGATCAGAATGCCACGGTGAATACGTTCCCGGGCCTTGTACACACCGCCCGTCACACCATGGGAGTGGGTTGCAAAAGAAGTAGGTAGCTTAACCTTCGGGAGGGCGCTTACCACTTTGTGATTCATGACTGGGGTGAAGTCGTAACAAGGTAACCGTAGGGGAACCTGCGGTTGGATCACCTCCTTACCTTAAAGAACCTGCCTTTGTAGTGCTCACACAGATTGTCTGATGAAAAGTAAAAAGCAAGGCGTCTTGCGAGCGAGACTTAAGTGTCCCCTTCGTCTAGAGGCCCAGGACACCGCCCTTTCACGGCGGTAACAGGGGTTCGAATCCCCTAGGGGACGCCACTTGCGCGGTAATGTGTGAAAGGCGTTGCCACCGATATCTCAAAACTGACTTCCGAGTCATGTTTGAGATATTTGCTCTTTAAAAATCTGGATCAAGCTGAAAATTGAAACGACACACAGTGTCTGTTCTCCGTAATAAGAACAGATGACGGTGTGTTCGAGTCTCTCAAATTTTCGCGACACGATGATGTTTTACGAAACATCTTCGGGTTGTGAGGTTAAGCGACTAAGCGTACACGGTGGATGCCCTGGCAGTCAGAGGCGATGAAGGACGTGCTAATCTGCGAAAAGCGCCGGCGAGGTGATATGAACCTTTGACCCGGCGATGTCCGAATGGGGAAACCCAGTGCAATCCGTTGCACTATCATTAACTGAATCCATAGGTTAATGAGGCGAACCGGGGGAACTGAAACATCTAAGTACCCCGAGGAAAAGAAATCAACCGAGATTCCCCCAGTAGCGGCGAGCGAACGGGGAGCAGCCCAGAGCCTGAATCAGCTTGTGTGTTAGTGGAAGCGTCTGGAAAGTCGCGCGATACAGGGTGACAGCCCCGTACACGAAAGCACACAGGCTGTGAGCTCGATGAGTAGGGCGGGACACGTGGTATCCTGTCTGAATATGGGGGGACCATCCTCCAAGGCTAAATACTCCTGACTGACCGATAGTGAACCAGTACCGTGAGGGAAAGGCGAAAAGAACCCCGGCGAGGGGAGTGAAAAAGAACCTGAAACCGTGTACGTACAAGCAGTGGGAGCCTCTTGATGGGGTGACTGCGTACCTTTTGTATAATGGGTCAGCGACTTATATTCTGTAGCAAGGTTAACCGAATAGGGGAGCCGAAGGGAAACCGAGTCTTAACTGGGCGTTAAGTTGCAGGGTATAGACCCGAAACCCGGTGATCTAGCCATGGGCAGGTTGAAGGTTGGGTAACACTAACTGGAGGACCGAACCGACTAATGTTGAAAAATTAGCGGATGACTTGTGGCTGGGGGTGAAAGGCCAATCAAACCGGGAGATAGCTGGTTCTCCCCGAAAGCTATTTAGGTAGCGCCTCGTGAATTCATCTCCGGGGGTAGAGCACTGTTTCGGCTAGGGGGCCATCCCGGCTTACCAACCCGATGCAAACTACGAATACCGGAGAATGTTATCACGGGAGACACACGGCGGGTGCTAACGTCCGTCGTGAAGAGGGAAACAACCCAGACCGCCAGCTAAGGTCCCAAAGTCATGGTTAAGTGGGAAACGATGTGGGAAGGCACAGACAGCCAGGATGTTGGCTTAGAAGCAGCCATCATTTAAAGAAAGCGTAATAGCTCACTGGTCGAGTCGGCCTGCGCGGAAGATGTAACGGGGCTAAACCATGCACCGAAGCTGCGGCAGCGACACTTAAGTGTTGTTGGGTAGGGGAGCGTTCTGTAAGCCTGTGAAGGTGTGCTGTGAGGCATGCTGGAGGTATCAGAAGTGCGAATGCTGACATAAGTAACGATAAAGCGGGTGAAAAGCCCGCTCGCCGGAAGACCAAGGGTTCCTGTCCAACGTTAATCGGGGCAGGGTGAGTCGACCCCTAAGGCGAGGCCGAAAGGCGTAGTCGATGGGAAACAGGTTAATATTCCTGTACTTGGTGTTACTGCGAAGGGGGGACGGAGAAGGCTATGTTAGCCGGGCGACGGTTGTCCCGGTTTAAGCATGTAGGCTGGTTATCCAGGCAAATCCGGATAATCAAGGCTGAGGTGTGATGACGAGTCACTACGGTGATGAAGTAACAAATGCCCTGCTTCCAGGAAAAGCCTCTAAGCATCAGGTAACACGAAATCGTACCCCAAACCGACACAGGTGGTCAGGTAGAGAATACCAAGGCGCTTGAGAGAACTCGGGTGAAGGAACTAGGCAAAATGGTGCCGTAACTTCGGGAGAAGGCACGCTGATATGTAGGTGAAGCCCCTGCGGGCGGAGCTGAAATCAGTCGAAGATACCAGCTGGCTGCAACTGTTTATTAAAAACACAGCACTGTGCAAACACGAAAGTGGACGTATACGGTGTGACGCCTGCCCGGTGCCGGAAGGTTAATTGATGGGGTTATCCGTAAGGAGAAGCTCTTGATCGAAGCCCCGGTAAACGGCGGCCGTAACTATAACGGTCCTAAGGTAGCGAAATTCCTTGTCGGGTAAGTTCCGACCTGCACGAATGGCGTAATGATGGCCAGGCTGTCTCCACCCGAGACTCAGTGAAATTGAACTCGCTGTGAAGATGCAGTGTACCCGCGGCAAGACGGAAAGACCCCGTGAACCTTTACTATAGCTTGACACTGAACATTGAGCCTTGATGTGTAGGATAGGTGGGAGGCTTGGAAGCGTGGACGCCAGTCTGCGTGGAGCCAACCTTGAAATACCACCCTTTAATGTTTGATGTTCTAACGTGGACCCGTAATCCGGGTTGCGGACAGTGTCTGGTGGGTAGTTTGACTGGGGCGGTCTCCTCCCAAAGAGTAACGGAGGAGCACGAAGGTTGGCTAATCCTGGTCGGACATCAGGAGGTTAGTGCAATGGCATAAGCCAGCTTGACTGCGAGCGTGACGGCGCGAGCAGGTGCGAAAGCAGGTCATAGTGATCCGGTGGTTCTGAATGGAAGGGCCATCGCTCAACGGATAAAAGGTACTCCGGGGATAACAGGCTGATACCGCCCAAGAGTTCATATCGACGGCGGTGTTTGGCACCTCGATGTCGGCTCATCACATCCTGGGGCTGAAGTAGGTCCCAAGGGTATGGCTGTTCGCCATTTAAAGTGGTACGCGAGCTGGGTTTAGAACGTCGTGAGACAGTTCGGTCCCTATCTGCCGTGGGCGCTGGAGAATTGAGGGGGGCTGCTCCTAGTACGAGAGGACCGGAGTGGACGCATCACTGGTGTTCGGGTTGTCATGCCAATGGCACTGCCCGGTAGCTACATGCGGAAGAGATAAGTGCTGAAAGCATCTAAGCACGAAACTTGCCCCGAGATGAGTTCTCCCTTGTCCTTAAGGACACTAAAGGAACGTTGAAGACGACGACGTTGATAGGCCGGGTGTGTAAGCGCAGCGATGCGTTGAGCTAACCGGTACTAATGAACCGTGAGGCTTAACCTTACAACGCCGAAGATGTTTTGGCGGATTGAGAGAATTTTCAGCTTAGATACAGATTTTCGGGAACGAAAGATTTTACGCTGAGGCAAGGCGGCAAATGAAGGAAAGGAAGGAGCATACATGAGTATGTGACTGACTTTGCGAATGCAGCCAACGCAGCCACAGTGAAAAAGATTCGTTTCCGGTAACAGAATTTGCCTGGCGGCTTTAGCGCGGTGGTCCCACCTGACCCCATGCCGAACTCAGAAGTGAAACGCCGTAGCGCCGATGGTAGTGTGGGGTCTCCCCATGTGAGAGTAGGGAACTGCCAGGCATCAAATTAAGCGTGCTGATATGGCTCAGTTGGTAGAGCGCACCCTTGGTAAGGGTGAGGTCCCCAGTTCGACTCTGGGTATCAGCACCAGTTTTAAGGTTAAAGTTCGGCGCTTAGAAAGAATTTGTCTGGCGGCTTTAGCGCGGTGGTCCCACCTGACCCCATGCCGAACTCAGAAGTGAAACGCCGTAGCGCCGATGGTAGTGTGGGGTCTCCCCATGTGAGAGTAGGGAACTGCCAGACATCAATTAAAACAAAAGGCCCAGTCGAAAGACTGGGCCTTTTGTTTTTGATATAGGTTTATCAGCGCGTTTGCAGCTTCTTTTCCAGTACAACCGGCGGGAACTGACTCAATAAAAAAGGCCATCCGCAGGGATGGCCTTTTGCATTTCTATAACAACTATCAGTGGATAACCTGAGACAGAAAAGCTCGGGTGCGTTCGGACTTAGGATTAGCGAAAAACTCCTGCGGCGGCGCCTGCTCAACGATTTCACCACGATCCATAAAGATCACCCGGTCAGCAACGGTACGTGCAAAGCCCATTTCGTGAGTCACACACAGCATTGTCATTCCCGATTCAGCAAGACCAATCATAGTATCCAGCACTTCTTTCACCATCTCAGGGTCAAGCGCAGAGGTTGGTTCATCAAAGAGCATAATTTTCGGTTTCATACAGAGTGAGCGGGCGATAGCCACACGCTGCTGCTGTCCACCAGAAATTTGCCCCGGGAATTTATGGGCGTGCTCAGCAATACGGACGCGCTCTAAATAATGCATGGCCAGCGCTTCGGCTTCCTTCTTCGGCATCTTCCGCACCCAGATCGGTGCCAGCGTACAGTTCTGTAATACCGTCAGATGCGGGAAAAGGTTGAAGTGCTGAAATACCATCCCCACTTCCTGGCGAACCTTCTCGATATTACGAATATCTTCGTTTAATTCGATGCCATCCACTACGATACGACCCTGCTGATGCTCTTCCAGATGATTAATGCAACGAATAGTCGTGGATTTCCCTGAGCCGGAAGGGCCGCACAGAACGATGCGTTCCCCTTGCTTTACCTTAAGGTTAATATCTTTAAGTACGTGAAATTGCCCGTACCATTTATTCACATCTTCGAGCGTAATCATCGCATCGGCAGGTTGCATAGTAATTTGACTCATAATTTCCTCAATGCGCTGAACGCCCGGTATGGAAGCGCTTCTCCAGATGTTGGCTATAGCGCGACATGCTAAAACAGAAAATCCAGTAAACTAACGCGGCAAATACATAACCTTCGGTCGACATACCGAGCCAGGCGGGGTCAACCGTTGCCTGCTGGACGCTACTGAAAAGATCGAACAGGCCGATGATGATAACGAGGCTGGTATCTTTAAACAGCGCGATAATGGTATTCACCAGACCCGGAATAACCAGTTTCAGTGCCTGCGGTAAAATCACCAGCCCTTGTGTTTTCCAGTATCCCAGCGCCAGTGACTCGGCAGCTTCGTATTGCCCTTTTGGCAGAGCCTGCAAGCCGCCACGCACGACTTCGGCGACGTAGGCGGACTGAAACAGAATCACCCCGACCAGCGCACGGATCAGCTTATCGATACTTGTGCCTTCCGCCATAAACAGCGGCAGCATGACCGAGGACATGAACAGTACAGTGATCAGCGGTACGCCACGCCAGAACTCGATAAAAATCACTGACAATACCCGCACGACCGGCATTTTTGAGCGACGCCCGAGCGCCAGCAATATGCCCAGAGGCAAAGCGCCAGCGATACCCACAGAGGCGATGATCAACGTCAGCGTTAACCCGCCCCACTGGCGCGTTTCCACGCGATCGAGTCCCAAAAAACCACCGTACATCAGCCACCACACCACGAGCGGATAGGCCACAGCCCAGCAAGCGATATAGCGACCACGGCTCGGTAGCTTTTTCCAGAACATCGGTGCAATAGAAAGGAGTCCGACAATCAGGGCGAGGTTAATGCGCCAGCGTTGCTCATGCGGATAGAGGCCATACATGAACTGACCAAAACGCTCATGAATAAACACCCAGCACGCACCCGCTTTGGTACAGTCTGCGCGCGTTGATCCTATCCAGTTCGCCTGAAAAAGAGCCCAGTTCAGCAACGGTGGAATCAATTCCCACATCAGCCACAGGCAGAAGAGCGTCAGCAGTGCGTTCAACCAGCTTGAAAATAAATTTTTCTTTATCCACAGCACAATACCGCTGCTTCCTGCACGGGTCTGGCGCGTAGATTGAGACAGAATAGCTTTTGTCATCAGATGTCCTTAGCGCTCAATTAATGCGATGCGGCGGTTATAGATATTCATAAGCAACGAAATCGACAGACTGATAATCAGGTAAACCGACATGGTAATCGCGATCGTTTCGATGGCCTGGCCTGTCTGGTTCAACACCGTACCGGCGAATAACGACACCATATCCGGATAACCAATCGCGGCCGCCAGAGACGAGTTTTTTGCAATATTTAAATACTGGCTGGTCAGCGGTGGAATAATGACACGCAGTGCCTGCGGAATGATGACCTGACGCAACGTCACCGGGTTGGGCAAGCCAAGCGAACGTGCCGCTTCATGTTGACCGTAGGGGACAGATTGAATGCCTGAGCGGATAATCTCAGCAATGAATGCCGAGGTGTAAACCGACAGTGCAATCGTTAGTGCCGCCAGTTCCGGAATTAACACCATACCGCCCTGGAAGTTGAAACCGCGCAAGTGCGGGATGTCCCAGTGAAGCGCCGCGCCAAATACCCAATGAGCCAGCAATGGGAGCACAATAATCAACCCCAGTGCCGTTGGCCATGTGCGGCGCAATTGTCCGGTTTTAATCTGGTGAGCTTTGTTAAAGCGGTACAGACCGATGCTGATGGCCAGTGCGATAACAATCGTGCCAATAAACGCCCATAGCCCTTCCCCCAGTTGGGGTGATGGGATATAGAGCCCCCTGTTACTGAGGAACAGCAAATCCATAGCGCCAATAGCCTGACGTGGGCCAGGTAAATTACGCAATACGGCGAAATACCAGAAGAAGATTTGCAGCAGCGGGGGAATATTACGGAATGTCTCGATATAAATCGTAGAGAGCTTACGCAACAGCCAGTTTTCTGAAAGACGGCAAAGCCCCAGAAAGAAGCCGATAAATGACGCGAAAACAATACACAGCGCTGATACCAGCAAGGTATTGAGCAGGCCAACGAAGAAGACGCGGCCATAAGTGTCACCCTGTTCGTAGTCGATAAGGTGCTGAACAATGCCAAATCCGGCAGCACGATCAAGAAATGCAAAACCAGAAGTAATACCGCGGCTGTTCAGGTTAGTAACGGTATTGTGTATCAAATAGATCGCGATGCCGACAACAGCAAGAATAGCGATAATTTGAAACAGCCAGGCACGAACCGCAGGGTTTGAAAAGGAGAGTGATCCTTTAACGGTTGGGCGGCGTTGGGACATAAGAAAACCTCGGTAACCATGACTCTGGAGAGGGCGCCGCATAGGCAGCGCCCGTTACAGCACTTACGTCTTAACGTACTGGCGGAGCGTATTGAATACCGCCGTTGTTCCAGAGATTATTCTGGCCGCGTTTGATTTTCAGCGCACTGTCAGCACCGACGTTACGCTCGAAGATTTCAGAGTAGTTGCCCACTTTCTTAATGATGTTGTAGGCCCATTTGTTGTCGAGTTTCAGGTCTTTACCAAAATCACCTTCGGTACCCAGCAGGTGCGCCATGTCTGGCGTTGCTGGTTTAGCCGCTTTCTCGTCAACGTTTTTCGAGTTGATGCCCATTTCTTCTGCGTTCAGCATGGCAAACAGGGTCCATCGAACGATGGAGAACCAATCTTCATCACCGCGACGAACGACCGGGCCCAGCGGCTCTTTGGAGATCACTTCCGGCAGGACGATCCATTCAGCCGGATTGCTCAGCTTGATACGCAGTGCGTACAACTGAGACTGGTCAGATGCCAGCGTATCGCAACGGCCTGACTCCAGCGCTTTTGCGGATTCATCAGAGCGGTCAAAGGTCACCGGCGTGTATTTCATATTGTTGGATTTAAAGTAATCCGCCACGTTGAGCTCGGTATCGGTACCCGCCTGAATACATACGGTTGCGCCGTCCAGCTCTTTGGCGCTTTTCAGGCCAGCTTTGTTATGGGTCAGGAAGCCGATACCGTCGTAATAGGTTACGCCAGTAAAGGACATCCCCATACCGGCGTCGCGTGAAGAGGTCCAGGTTGTGTTACGGGAAAGGATGTCTACCTCGCCGGATTGCAGTGCGGTGAAACGCTCTTTTGCGGTCAGCGGGGTGTATTTTACTTTCGTGTCATCGCCAAATACGGCGGCGGCAACGCCACGGCAAACATCTACATCAATACCGGTGAATTTACCGTTAGCATCCGCGTAAGAGAAGCCAGGAAGACCGTCACTGATACCGCACTGTACGAAGCCTTTCTTCTTAACGGCATCCAGAGTTGTGCCAGCATGGGCTTGATTTGCAACGGCAAACAGCACGCCGGCAGCTGCCAGGCTGGCAATCATCATCTTTTTCATAATGCATCCTGTGTGGCGAAAAATTATCGTTATATGAAGGCGTCCGGGAAACGCCTTAAACCTGTCTGTGGCTTTGGCCATACTCTTTAAAGCAAAGGTAGTGCCAGTTTTTGCGAACGCGGAAAAATGCGAGCCGCGAGCACAATATGGAGAGTGTAGACAGGAAAAAATAACCTCAACGCCCTGCTATGGTGCAAAATTCCAACCTGCGCCACAAAACAGAGCAAAAAACTTTCACTTAGCCGATTCTGCTAACAAATAAGTTTCAGGGGGTAATATAAGCAAGAAAGCTAAACGCATTACTTTGTGAAACGCGTCACGAGCAGAGATGAAATAATTTAAAATGTGGTGGGAAATCAGGCAGGAGTGGAGAATTATTTAAATGAGTTGCTCATTTTTGATGCTAAAAATTTACGCCGATAAAAAGAAATGCACTGTAATAAAGCAAAGCGCGGCATAACCGCGCTTTGGATAAATTACTTAGTTAACGCGACGATACCCAGCGTTAAGCCTGCCAGAGCCGCAGCCCCTCCCGCAATCGCACCTGCGGTTTCCCAGTTGTCCTGAGTCGTTCCTTTTACACAGGTATTGGTATGGACCAGACGCCCTTGATCATCATACGTAGGGACGCAAGGTGAGTCGTGCGCACAACCTGCCAGGGTAGCGGTAAGCAGAACAACGGAAATTAATCTTTTCATGATGTTACCTCTAAATAGTCCCGATCCCCGGTATCAAATAACGACACCAGCGCAGAATCGATACGCTATTTTAACATCGCGAAGATTAAGAATGCCCCGTTCAATAATCTCAAAGTATGAGCAGTGTAAACATCGTGAAGAGAATAACGATATTTCATCGAATAATGCAGAAAAAATGAAGGGGATGAAGAGAGTATGCAGGGGAATAAGGAAATATAAAAATTTAAAGTTCGTTATCTATTGTGAGCCAATGATTTTAATAAAAATAATGGAAATGGCAATAACAAGGTAGGTTAAAAACGCCGACTGGCTAATAGATAAAAGGGTGCAAAATTAACCCCCCCTTTTATCTACTCTATTGATATTTAACAAACAGGTTCCTGTTGGCATAATGTATTTCCCTGAGCGCTGATAACCTCAGGCGTGACCGGGCGACCTAACAGATAACCTTGTAGCGTATTGCACCCCAGCTCAGTCAAAAAGGCCTGCTGTTCTGTGGTTTCAACCCCTTCCGCCACCACTTTCAGATTTAACGTTTTCGCCAGCGCGATGATAGCCGAGACGATGGTTGCATCGTCGCCATCACTGTTGAGTTCTCTGACAAAAGCGCGATCAATTTTCAGTTCACACGCGGGAAGTCGCTTAAGATAAAGCAAGCTGGAATAGCCCGTACCAAAGTCATCAATGGATGCCTGAACGCCTGCATCGGTAAGTTCCGTCAAGACGCGAACGCTCTCGTCAGGGTTCGTCATCGCTGTGGTCTCGGTGACCTCAAGTATTAGCGTGTCAGGTGGCACCTCATGCTTTTGCAGGCTATCCATGATGGTCTGAACCAGCGACGGTTGTTCAAATTGCAGTGTTGATAAGTTGACTGCTACCGACCAGCCAATATTACCCTGCGCACGCCATTCGCTTAACTGGCGGCATGCTTCATCAATGACCCAGTTTCCGAGCGGGACAATTAGGCCCGTCTTCTCGGCTAACGGTAAAAAGACATCCGGAGAGAGCATCCCTCGTTTTGGATGCTGCCAGCGGAGCAGGGCTTCAAAGCCAATGATTGGTCCGGCTGGCGCCTGGAATTTCGGTTGATAAACCAGGCGGAACTCTTTACGTTCCATTGCCAGCCACAGGTCGTTCATCAGTTGTAACTGCGTCTGCGCCAGGGTATTCATGGACGGCTGGAAGAAGTGATAGCCGTTTCGCCCCATATGCTTGGTGTGATACATCGCCGCGTCGGCGTTAAACATCAGCTCGCGCTCATTTTTACCATCGTGCGGATAGAGTGCGATGCCCACGCTCAGGGTGACCATCATGTCATACGGGTCGATATTAAACGGCTTGTCGATAACGCGCACCAGCGAGCCTGCAAGCGTCGCTGCTTCATCCGGGGCACTTACCTCTGTCAGCAGGACGAATTCGTCACCCCCCATACGAGCCAGCGTAAATTGCCCTTTGAGTTGCTGCTTGAGACGATCAGCCACTGCAACCAGCAATTTATCGCCCACGTCGTGCCCATAGGCGTCGTTAACGGTTTTAAAGCCGTCCAGGTCCATAAACATCAGCGCGAAGAAAGAACCTTCACGTCTGGCTTTATTTATCGCCTGATCCAGACGGTCTTCCAGCAGCACGCGGTTAGGCAGGCGCGTTAGGGTATCGTGTAGCGCCAGTTGGGCCAGCTCGCGGTTCGCTTCTGCCAGTGACGAGGCCAACTGAGATGTCCGCGCCTGCAGGCGTGCATCCAGCATGGAAACGAGTAGAGTGATGCCGAGGATGGAAAATGCCACGACGCTTACCAGCACTGCCAGCCAGTTGCCGTTAACGCCATGGTGACTCATTGGCTCCTGGTTTGGGAATCGCGCGGCCATCATGCCGCTGTAGTGCATACCGGCAATAGCGATCCCCATCAGGATGGCCGCGCCAAAGCGCATTAAGGCCACCTGAGCGGCTTCATGACGAAGACGGAACGTCAGCCATAGCGCGGCAAAAGAAGCGGTTAATGCAATGATGACCGAGATGGCGACCCAGAACATATCCCAGACAATGGCGGGCTCCACTTTCAGCGCTGCCATGCCGGTATAGTGCATGGCAACGATCCCCATCCCCATCACAAAGGAACCGGGGAGAAGATGCAGCATGGTCAGTTCATTACCGCTGACTAACCAGAGTGCGAACAATGAGGCGCCGATGGCAATGAGCATGGAGATCGCCGTCAATAACGGGTCATAGCTCAGGTGCATTGAGATATCCATCGCCAGCATGCCGATAAAATGCATGGCCCAGATACCAATGCCCATTGCTACACCGCCGCCGGTCAACCACACCCATGATGAAGACCCTGAGCTGGTGGACACACGACCTGCCATATTTAGCGCAGTATAGGAAGCCAGAATGGCAACAATAAAAGAAACAACAACCAGGATTTGGTCGTATTGGCTAACCAGCATGATGTCATCAACTCATTCACAAAAGTATTATGCGTAACTACACTTGAGAAGACAAAAAAGGTGGTGACATTATCATTGCAAGTGGATGACTCAAAACGGTTTCTCTGCTTGCACGAAGCAAGAGGCCGGGCGGGAAAACAGCTAATTTAAATCAGCACAGTTCACCAGCTTGAGAGGATTGACGGAATCCATGTTTCGGCATTTATCTACCTCTGTTGTCAGGAATTCGATCCACTGCATGATCAATGCATCCAGCAACAGGACAGAAAGGGCAAAAATAACCAGCCAAAAATACTTTCGAATCATCCCGCATATCCTTTTCGTGCAACCATTCGTTGGGAATATACACGAAAATGTTATCGGCAGGCGTTGAGGAAAGATAAGTTTTTTGGCGGAATTCCAGCGAAAAAAAAGCGCGTCCCCATGCCGGTCCGCGCCTTTTAACAAGCAGTCTCTGATAACTATCAGTTCATGCCGTATTTTTTCAGTTTCTTACGCAGCGTACCACGGTTGATACCCATCATCAGGGCAGCGCGGGTTTGATTGCCGCGGGTGTATTGCATCACCATGTCCAACAGTGGCTGTTCAACTTCAGCCAGTACCAGCTCATACAGATCATTAACATCCTGACCATTCAGTTGAGCAAAATAGTTCTTCAGTGCCTGTTTAACCGAGTCACGCAGGGGCTTTTGAGTTACCTGATCCTGAGAGTTAACGGTAGAAACGGTCAGTACGTCAGAATTTACGCGTTGTTCGAACATAGTTCTGTCAGCTCTTTATTTCATTACGCAAGATTTTCGAAGTATGCCTCCAACGCCTCCAGCTGTTCGCTGGCGTCCTCTATGGCGTTGAATGTGCGCCGAAACTGGTCATTTGGAGCGTGCTCCTGGAGATACCAGGAGACGTGTTTACGTGCAATTCGGTACCCTTTTGCCTGACCATAAAAGTCATGCAATTCCCGAACATGCGCGCAAAGCAAGCGCTTTACCTCTGCCAAAGGCAGTGGGGCGAGCAGCTCCCCAGTGTCCAGATAATGCTGGATTTCCCGAAAGATCCAGGGTCTTCCCTGAGCTGCACGTCCTATCATCAGGGCATCAGCCCCCGTATAGTCGAGTACAGCTCTGGCTTTAAGCGGGTCAGTGATGTCACCATTCGCGATAATCGGAATGGAAACCTTCTGCTTAACTGCCCGAATACTGTCGTACTCAGCGTCTCCATTGAACAAACAGGCGCGGGTGCGTCCATGAATGGTCAGAGCCTGAATGCCACAGTCTTCAGCCAGTTGGGCAATTTCTACGCAGTTACGGTGTTCCGGAGCCCAGCCAGTGCGAGTCTTAAGCGTGACGGGCACATCCACTGCTTTCACTACCGCGTTCAGGATAGACTTCACCAGATCCGGGTATTGCAGCAGGGCAGAGCCCGCAAGCTTGCGATTCACTTTCTTTGCCGGGCAGCCCATATTGATATCAATAATCTGGGCGCCGCTTTCCACGTTGATACGTGCGGCTTCCGCCATTTCTTCCGGGTCACTACCGGCAATTTGCACGGTACGAATACCGGGCTCATCGATATGCACCATCCGCAGCCTTGATTTGTCACTCTCCCAAACCTGAGGGTTGGAGGACATCATCTCGGATACCGTTAATCCGGCTCCCATCTCGTAACACAACGTCCGAAACGGTCTGTCAGTAATGCCAGCCATTGGCGCTGCGATCAGTCGATTTCTGAGCTGGTGGTGTCCGATGCGCATGAGTTAAGAAATGACCATACTGTGACTGCAAGGCGGCGTATATTACGCATTTTTCGCACGAGATGAAAGGCCAAACTTTGACCAATCCACTGTCGCAGATCAATGAATCACAGCGAAAGGCGATAGGTGAAAATATTAATGATTTAAAATCATTGAGTTATATTAAAATGGCGAATTTGTGAACAAATATAAATTCGTCAAACTTCTCTGTTTTTCTTCACCATAACCCTGATTCAGCGGCATATCTTGCTGTTTTAATCGTCAAAAAAGAGGGTGAAAATGAGATCAGACTCCCATTTTCACCCTATGGAGCATTATGTTGCTGAATGCTTCGTGGCCTTATTGCCTGGTCGACGACTTACTTTTTCTGGCCGGTGATGCGGCACCATTCTTCTTTTTCCACCACAGCGTCGAGTGCGAAGGTATCGCGATAGGCTTCACAGACACTTTCAGCCTGGCTGGCGAGAATGCCGGAAAGGCCGAGCAGGCCGCCTGAGATCGGCAGTACGCTGATAAGCGGGGCAAGCTCACGCAAAGGGCCTGCCAGAATGTTGGCGACCACCACGTCCGCCTGCATCGCGTCAGGCTGGTCTTGCGGCAGATACAGTTCCAGGCGCTCAGAAACGCCGTTACGCTCGGCATTGTCGCGGCTGGCCTGAATCGCCTGCGGGTCGATATCGATACCGATCGCCTTTGCCGCCCCCAGTTTCAGCGCGGCAATCGCCAGAATGCCGGAGCCGCAGCCAAAGTCGATCACTGTTTTACCCGCTAAATCCAGACCATCAAGCCACTGTAGACATAATGAGGTGGTTGGGTGCGTGCCGGTACCGAACGCCAGGCCCGGATCGAGCATCACATTTACCGCGTTTTTGTCCGGCACATCGCGCCAGCTCGGGCAGATCCACAGACGTTCACCAAAGCGCATCGGATGGAAGTTGTCCATCCACTCGCGCTCCCAGTCTTTATCTTCGAGCTGTTCAATTTTATGTGCGAAACCCGCACCAAGCAGCGGATGTTGCTCAAGCATCGCCACAACCTCTTTCATGTCGGTTTCGGCATCGAACAGGCCAATAACGTCGGTATCACCCCACAGGCGCGTCTCGCCCGGCAGCGGCTCAAAGACCGGCGTGTCATGCGTGTCCTGAAAGGTAATGGAGACCGAGCCGGCCTCCATCAGCGCGTCGCTCAGGTCTTCGGCGTTAGCGCCAGTTGTATTCAGTTTTAGTTGGATCCACGGCATGGCAAAACTCTTTATTTATCAGTAGAAATCGTAGCGGGTTGTGAAACAGGCTGACCGAAACGGTTGCCGACCACAAACGCCAGTAAACTTAACAGTAACGAAGGCACAATCGGATGGAAGCCCAGGTACTGGATCTTAAACGTAGCAAGCACGGCATACAGCACGCCGCCGACGATCATGGCGCTCAGCGCGCCTGCCGCGTTTGCACGTTCCCAGTAAAGTCCCAGCACCAGCGGCCACAGGAATACGGCCTCCAGCCCACCAAACGCCAGCAGGTTCAGCCAGATGATCATCTCCGGCGGTCGCCAGGCGGCAAGCAGCAGCAGAGCGCCTAACATCAGGGTAATGACTGCCGACATTCGTTTCAGGCGCGTCTCGTTTTTTAGCTGCTCCGGGCGGAGGTTGAGGTAGAGATCTTTAATGATCGTAGCGGAACTTTGCAGCAACTGGGCGTTGATCGTCGACATGATCGCTGCCATCGGCGCTGCCAGGAAGATCCCGGCGGCAAACGGCGGCAGCACTTTAACCATTAACGTGGGGATCACCAAATCCGGTACGGTCAGGTCAGGGATCACCGCGCGGCCCAGCGCGCCAGCCAGATGCATGCCGAACATCAGGATCGCCACCACAATCGTGCCGATGATAATTCCGCGATGCACCGCTTTGCTATCTTTATAGGAGATGCAGCGTACCGCCGTGTGCGGTAAACCGATCACGCCAAAACAGACCAGCACCCAGAATGAGGTCATAAAGGTTGGCGACAGAATATCGTTGGCCCCTTGCGGCGTGACCAGTTTCGGATCGATAGTCTGCAATGTCTCCACCGCATGACCTAAACCACCCGCCGCATGCACCACGCCCACCAATAGGACGATGGTGCCAATCAGCATCACCATGCCCTGCATTGTGTCGTTCAGTACGCTTGCGCGAAAACCGCCAAACGCGGTATACAGCGCAATGCTGATGCCAAAAATCAGCAGACCGGTTTCGTAAGGGATGCCCGCTGCGGTTTCCAGCAAACGTGCGCCGCCAATAAACTGCACGGTCATTGCGCCGATGAACGCCACCAGCAGGCTCAGGCTTGCCAGCCAGACCAGCAGACGACTCTGGTAGCGGGCGAACAGCATATCGTTGAGCGTCACTGCATTGTAGCGCCGCGCCAGAATGGCGAATTTCTTGCCAAGAATACCCAGCGAAAGCCAGACAGCGGGCAACTGGATCATCGCCAGCAACACCCAACCCAGTCCGTATTTATAGGCAGCGCCTGGGCCGCCGATAAAGGAACTGGCGCTGATGTAGGTCGCGGTTAACGTCATTGCCAGTACTATGCCGCCCATTGAACGGCTGCCGAGAAAATACTCGTTCAGAAAGGTGCCGGTAGTCCTTTTGCGCATGGCGTATACAGACAGACCAAACACCACTAACAGATAAGCGACAAGGGGAAGAATGACTTCAGGCTGCATCATCGTCCTCCAGGGGAATATCGCGATAAATAAACTTCACCATCGCCCAGCACAGCAGAATAAAAACCAGCGGCGTTAACAGGCAGGCCATTTCAAACCAGTGAGGTAATCCGGTAAACCCGACCGTTGAATCTGGTAAGTAAGCAGTCACCAACCATGCGGCGAGGTAGAGGAGGGTCAGCCACAGCGCCCAGCGCGCTTCTTTGTGGGCCTGAACAAAACGTTTGTCCATTTTGTGTCCCATGTGGATAAAGAAAGCGGGGATTGTACCTTATGGATAGTCAGCGATCCCCTGAAATAAAAAAGGCCGGAAAATCCGGCCTTTTACATGACAAGTCACCCAGTCTTACTTTTCGTTCAGACCGAGTTTCTTCTCCAGATAGTGGATGTTGGTACCACCCTGCTGGAATTTTTCATCGCTCATGATGCGCATCTGCAGATCCACGTTGGTTTTGATACCGTCAATGATCAGCTCCTGCAACGCATTTTTCATACGCGCAATTGCCACATCACGGTTCTCACCAAAGCAAATCAGCTTGCCGATCATTGAGTCATAGTACGGCGGTACGGTGTAACCGGCGTAGATATGTGATTCCCAGCGCACGCCAAAACCGCCTGGCGCATGGAAACGGGTAATTTTACCCGGGCTCGGCAGGAAGGTATTCGGATCTTCGGCGTTGATACGGCACTCTACCGCATGGCCTTTTACCACAACTTCTTCCTGTTTGATGGACAGTGGCTGACCGGCAGCGATACGCAGCTGCTCTTTGATCAGGTCCACGCCAGTGATCATTTCGGTCACCGGATGTTCCACCTGGATACGGGTGTTCATTTCGATGAAATAGAACTCGCCATTTTCGAACAGGAACTCAAACGTACCTGCTCCACGGTAACCGATATCCACACAGGCTTTGGAGCAACGCTCACCGATATAGCGGCGCAGTTCCGGAGTAATGCCCGGAGCCGGTGCTTCTTCGACAACTTTCTGGTGACGACGCTGCATGGAGCAGTCACGTTCAGCCAGATAAATGGCGTTACCCTGGCCATCAGCCAGTACCTGGATCTCGATATGACGAGGATTTTCCAGGTATTTTTCCATGTACACCATGTCATTGTTGAACGCCGCTTTGGCCTCAGCTTTGGTCATGGCAATGGACTGTGCCAGTTCAGCGTCACCGCGAACGACACGCATACCGCGACCGCCGCCGCCGCCGGACGCCTTGATGATAACCGGATAGCCAATGCGTTTGGCATGCGCGCGGTTGACATCCATATCGTCGCCCAGCGGGCCGTCGGAGCCCGGTACGGTCGGTACGCCCGCTTTCTTCATCGCGGTAATGGCAGACACTTTGTCGCCCATCAGGCGAATAGTGTCGGCTTTCGGGCCGATGAAGATAAAGCCGGACTGCTCAACCTGCTCGGCAAAGTTGGCGTTCTCTGAAAGGAAACCATAACCGGGGTGAATCGCCACCGCGCCAGTGATTTCCGCCGCGCTGATGATAGCCGGGATGTTCAGGTAGCTTTTTACGGACGGAGCCGGGCCAATACAGACCGTCTCATCCGCCAGGAGTACGTGTTTTAAATCGCGGTCCGCAGTCGAATGCACGGCGACAGTCTTGATACCCAGTTCTTTACAGGCACGAAGAATACGCAGTGCAATCTCGCCGCGGTTGGCGATGACAATTTTATCCAGCATGTGCGCCTCGTTATTCGATGACGACCAGCGGCTCGTCAAACTCTACCGGCTGGCCACTTTCAACCAGAATGGCTTTCACTACGCCCGCTTTGTCGGCTTCGATCTGGTTCATCATTTTCATGGCTTCAACGATGCACAGGGTATCGCCGACATTGACTTTCTGGCCGACTTCACAGAACGCTTTAGCGTCCGGGCTCGGCGTGCGGTAGAAGGTCCCGACCATCGGGGAACGTACGATGTGACCACTGATTTGCGCAGCCGCAGGTTCTGCTGCCGTAGCCGGAGCTGCGGGAGCGACTGCGCCAGAAAGCGCAGGGGCTGACTGCTGCATAACCGGAGCCGCATAAGCTTGCTGCATCACCGGGAAGCCCGTGTTCACCGGTGCGCGGCTGATGCGTACAGACTCTTCGCCTTCAGAAATTTCCAGTTCAGCGATGCCTGATTCTTCAACCAGTTCGATCAGTTTTTTAATCTTACGAATATCCATGAGTGGGTTCCGTACTCTTGTTTAGTTTGATTGTGACAGGCGTGTTACCGCCGTCTGTAAAGCGTATGTACAACTGCCAGCATAAGGTCCGAAGACCACGCCAGTAGCGATTTCGGAGAGCCAGGAATGATGGCGAGATGGTTCGTGCGCATGCATATTGCTCAGAGTGAACTCAGTAAAGTCGAAGGGTGCCATAGGTTTCCGACTTGCGTGCTCCCGGCATGTTAAGATTGGGGCCGTTTAAAAGCAAAATGCGCAACTTGCCAGCCATCGTGCTGCTATCTCCTGCAATTTTCCGGTAAAAAACAAAATATACCTTCATTGCGTGGTTGTCACCTTTTTGGACCTTAAAAAGCCCGCCAGGCAAAACCAAAGTCGCACATTATAACTATTTCGTAGCATTTCGCAGCTAAATACTGGTCTTATCAGGGAAGATTATCAACCGCATTTGGTTTTATCCCTGCGATTGATAATGGAACTGCGGAGGAGTGCACATATCGAAACTTTAGCGCCACCACTGGCGGAACTTCTTGTATCGCCACGCTAATAGCCCGAATGCAGCGGCTGCATAAAGGAGCGGCAACGGCGATAATATCTTCACTGACCACAGGTAATGGATAGGGGCCAGGATCGCGACGAGATAGACGAAGTTATGCAATTGTTGCCATCGTTTACCCATTTTTCGCTGTGCCCACTGGGTAGATGTCGCTGCCAGGGCCAGCAGGATAAGCCAGCTCACAATTCCTAACATTAAATAGGGGCGCGTTGTCAGTTCCCGGCCAAGCAAAACCAGATTGTTGATCCCCAGTTCCAGCAGCGCGTAACTGGTCAGATGCAATGTTGCCCAGGCAAAACACCATAATCCCAGTAAACGACGGGTGCGAATAAGCAACGGTTGTTTAGCGTAACGCGCCAGTGGCGCAACCAGCAAGCCTGCCAGTAAAAATTTCAGCGCCATTCTGCCGGTAAAATGCTGAATGTCTTTTGCCGGGTCGGCACTAAAATACCCCTGCGACGATGCCCAGAACAACCAGACAAACGGCAGAAAACCTGCCAGGTGCAGCAATACTTTAAGCCAGATAATCTGTTTTGCTGTTAAACGCACTCAAAAATTCTCCCGCAGATCCAAACCACGATAAAGGGACGCCACTTCATCCGCATAGCCGTTAAAGAGAAGCGTAGGCTGGCGTTTTACATCCAGCACGCCGCCGGATCCGATAAAGCGCTCGGTTGCCTGTGACCAGCGAGGATGGTCGACATGCGGATTTACATTGGCAAAAAAACCGTACTCATTTGGCGCCGCAAGGTTCCAGGTGGTGGGGGGACGCTCTTTCGTTAGCTTAATACTGACTATCGACTTAATGCCTTTAAAGCCGTATTTCCACGGGACGGTCAGGCGGATCGGCGCGCCATTTTGTGGCGGCAACGCTTTGCCATAAACGCCAACCGACAATAATGTGAGGGGGTGCATCGCTTCATCTATACGTAACCCTTCTACGTAAGGATATTCCAGACCGCCGCCAATGAAGCGATCCTTCTGACCGGGCATCTCATCGGGGGCATAGAGGGTTTGAAAAGCCACATATTTAGCGTTGCTGGTGGGCTCGACCAGCGACAGCAGCTTATGCAGCGGAAAGCCGGTCCATGGAATCACCATCGACCAGGCTTCAACACAACGCATGCGGTAGATGCGCTCTTCCAGCGGGAAACGCGTGGTAAGCGCGTCATAATCAAGCGTAAGAGGTTTGGCTACTTCACCGTCAATTTTGAGCGTCCATGGATTGGTTTTCATGCTTCCCGCGTTAGCCGCAGGATCGGCTTTATCCAGCCCAAACTCATAAAAATTGTTATAGCCCGTCACTTTATCTTCCGGCGTTAATGTCAGCGTGTTTTGCCACTGAGCCGGTTTACTGAACTGGAGTGGTTTGCCGGGCTGGGCTTTAGGCCGATCATTTCCTTTAAACCAGTCAAGCAGATCGGCGCGCGCAGTGGGAGACAGACTCAGGGCAGCGGCGCTAATGCCCAGCGTTTTCAGGATCTGACGACGTCGCAGCATAAAAACGGATTCGGCGGTGACATCGGATTCAGTAAGTTTTTTCTTGTGCATAAATTTCCCCCTTTTTATTACTTGTAGCACGGCGAATATGGGGGCGGGGGATTATCACGAAAAATTGAAATCTGGCCGTTTACTGCCTACAGGTGGCCTTTGCTCCCCTGGATGATTGGCAAATAAATTCTGAGGGCTATACTCGCATAGTTGTATGCAATACTGATTGCCAGAAGCGTCAGGCCTGCTAGTATGCCGGGCTCGTTTTTCAAGTTAGCGCTTACTTTGTTTTCAGGGTTTGCCGCGTCTCGTTCTTTTACACTACGGAGTTAACACAAGGATGCGATTAACGACGAAATTCTCAGCTTTTGTGACGCTACTAACGGGCCTGGCAATATTTGTCACCCTGTTTGGCTGCTCACTGAGCTTTTACAACGCCATTCAGTCGAAGGTGATTAACCGCGTTGAATCGGTTGCGGCGGTGGTCGATACCCGTTTGATTTTTATGTCTCCTTCGGCCATCTCATCCCATCTGGATGAACTGATGGTGCCAGTAGACATTGTGGGGATTGAGGTACGTCAGGGAAAGCAAACCGTTCTGCAGCACACCCGCAAAAGCAGTTATCGCCCCGCCGGGAGTAATTACCAGTATCGTGAATTAGAAATTAACTCCCTTAAAAATCCGGGCATGACCATCACGCTGGTCTACCAGGATCCGATGGCTAACTATTTCCGTTCTCTCTTAACCACCGTACCGCTGACGCTGGCGATCGGTTTTATGGTCCTGATTATTTTCCTCTCTGTACGCTGGCTGCGCCGACAGCTATCGGGGCAGGAATTACTCGAACTTCGCTCCACCCGCATTCTTAATGGGGAGCGCGGGGCGCAGGCGCGTGGTTCTATTTATGAATGGCCATCCCGCGCCAGTAGCGCGCTGGATGTTCTGCTCTCAGAGATCCAGTTCGCCAGCGATCAGCGCAGTCATATCGATACGCTGATCCGCTCCTACGCCGCCCAGGATACCAAAACCGGGCTCAATAACCGTCTGTTCTTTGATAATCAACTGGCCACATTGCTTGAGGATCAGGAGAAAGTCGGCGCGCACGGCGTTGTCATGATGATCCGGTTACCCGATTTTGAATTACTGCGCGATAGCTGGGGGCGCCCGGCCGTCGAAGAGCATCTGTTTATGCTCATTAACCTGTTATCAACATTTATTATGCGTTATCCCGGCGCGCTGCTGGCGCGGTACCACCGCAGCGACTTTACCGTGCTGTTACCGCACCGCACATTAAAAGAAGCGGAAAGTATCGCCGGGCAGATTTTAAAGGCCGTGGATGGCCTGCAACCCAGCAAAATGCTCGATCGTGAAGATATGATGCACATTGGCATTTGCGCCTGGCGCAGCGGACAGTCAACAGAACAGGTCATGGAGCATGCCGAAGCTGCGACCCGCAATGCGGTATTGCAAGGGGGGAATAGCTGGTCGGTTTACGACGATACGCTGCCGGAGCAGGGGCGCGGCAACGTTCGCTGGCGTACGCTCATTGAGCAAATGCTTAGCCGTGGCGGCCCGCGGGTCTACCAGAAGCCAGCAGTTAATCGCGAAGGGATTGTTCACCATCGCGAACTGATGTGCCGCATCTATGATAGCGACCAGGAAGTTATTTCTGCGGAATATATGCCCATGGTGCTGCAGTTTGGTCTGTCGGAGGAGTATGACCGACTGCAAATTGGACGCCTCATTCCTTATCTGGGGTACTGGCCGGAAGAAACCCTCGCCATGCAGGTGACCGTGGAGTCGCTTATTCGACCACGTTTTCAGCGCTGGCTGCGCGATACCTTGATGCAATGTGAAAAATCACAGCGTCGACGGATTATTTTTGAACTTGCCGAGGCTGATGTTTGTCAACATATCAGCCGGTTACAACCGGTGGTGCGGTTGATTAATGCGTTAGGCTCGCGAGTTGCTGTCACGCAGGCGGGTCTCACCCTGGTCAGTACCAGCTGGATTAAAGCGCTGGATGTCGAATTGCTAAAACTTCATCCTGGGATTGTCAGGAACATTGAGAAACGCACGGAAAATCAGCTACTGGTGCAAAGTCTCGTGGAAGCCTGCAAAGGTACGCATACGCGCGTTTTCGCCACTGGTGTTCGTTCCCGTGGCGAATGGCAGACGCTGATTGAACGTGGCGTTTCGGGTGGTCAGGGGGATTTTTTTGCTTCCTCCCAGCCGCTTGACACCAATGTGAAAAAATATTCGCAAAGATACTCGGTTTGAACTGCCGTTTAAGCCGTTTTCACGTAGAATAACGCGCGCTGTATCGTACGTATGGGGGTGTGCTTGCCTGCCCGCCAGATTGCCACAGCGCGAACGCTAGTTTTAACCTTTGACAGGTTACAAACGCAGGGCAAGGATTGCTCCCGCCATGGTTCATTCCTGAAGGAGTCAGGTTGTTTGTAACAAAGGAAACAAACTGCACTAATTTTCACCGTAGCAGATGATTTTTGCGCCTTGTCGCTGCTGCGTGTGGTTGGTAAAGTAAGCGGATTTTGTTTTCCGCCCCAGCTTTCAGGATTATCCCTTAGTATGTTGAAAAAATTTCGTGGCATGTTTTCCAATGACCTGTCCATTGACCTGGGTACCGCGAATACCCTGATTTATGTAAAAGGACAAGGCATCGTATTGAATGAGCCTTCCGTGGTAGCCATTCGCCAGGATCGTGCCGGTTCACCGAAAAGTGTAGCCGCGGTAGGTCATGAAGCTAAGCAGATGCTGGGCCGTACGCCGGGCAACATTGCGGCTATCCGCCCGATGAAAGATGGCGTGATCGCCGATTTCTTCGTGACAGAAAAGATGCTCCAGCACTTCATCAAGCAGGTGCACAGCAACAGTTTTATGCGTCCGAGCCCGCGCGTGTTGGTTTGTGTGCCGGTTGGCGCGACCCAGGTAGAGCGTCGTGCGATCCGTGAATCCGCTCAGGGTGCTGGTGCGCGTGAAGTTTTCCTGATTGAAGAACCTATGGCTGCCGCAATCGGTGCAGGCCTGCCGGTTTCTGAGGCAACCGGTTCTATGGTTGTCGATATCGGTGGTGGTACCACAGAAGTGGCCGTTATCTCTCTGAACGGCGTGGTCTACTCCTCCTCTGTACGTATCGGTGGTGACCGTTTCGATGAAGCGATCATTAATTACGTTCGCCGTAACTACGGCTCTCTGATCGGTGAAGCAACCGCTGAGCGTATTAAGCACGAGATCGGTTCTGCTTACCCGGGTGACGAAGTCCGCGAAATCGAAGTTCGTGGCCGTAACCTGGCAGAAGGTGTTCCGCGTGGCTTCACACTGAACTCTAACGAAATTCTGGAAGCACTGCAGGAACCTCTGACCGGTATTGTTAGCGCGGTGATGGTCGCACTGGAACAGTGCCCACCAGAACTGGCGTCCGATATTTCTGAGCGCGGTATGGTTCTGACCGGTGGTGGCGCGCTGCTGCGCAACCTTGACCGCCTGTTAATGGAAGAGACAGGTATTCCTGTCGTAGTTGCAGAAGATCCACTGACTTGCGTAGCGCGTGGCGGCGGCAAGGCGCTGGAAATGATCGATATGCACGGCGGCGATTTGTTCAGCGAAGAATAGTCTGATTCAGATTCGGGGCGAAGATATCGCCCCGGATTTGTCTGGCCTGAGAATACGCAAAGCCTATGAAGCCAATTTTTAGCCGTGGCCCGTCGCTACAGATTCGCCTTTTCCTGGCGGTGGTAGTGGCGCTCGGAGTTATTATTGCCGACAGCCGCCTCGGTACGTTCAGTCAAATTCGAACGTACATGGATACTGCCGTCAGTCCTTTCTACTTTATTTCCAATGGTCCTCGCGAATTATTAGATAGCGTTTCACAAACGATCTCGTCGCGCGATCAACTTGAGCTTGAAAATCGGGCATTGCGTCAGGAACTGTTGTTGAAAAACAGCGAGCTGCTGATGTTAGGGCAATATAAACAGGAGAACGCGCGACTGCGCGAGCTGCTGGGTTCGCCGCTGCGTCAGGACGAACAGAAAATGGTCACCCAGGTTATTTCAACGGTCAACGATCCGTATAGCGACCAGGTTGTTATCGACAAGGGCAGCGCTAACGGTGTCTATGAAGGCCAGCCGGTGATCAGCGATAAAGGTGTAGTAGGCCAGGTTGTCGCAGTAGCCAAACTGACCAGCCGGGTCCTGTTGATTTGTGATGCGACCCATGCACTGCCGATTCAGGTGCTGCGTAACGATATTCGCGTTATTGCCGCAGGCAATGGCTGTACTGACGATCTGCAACTGGAACATCTGCCAGCCAATACCGATATTCGGGTAGGGGATGTGCTGGTGACGTCCGGTCTCGGTGGGCGCTTCCCGGAAGGTTATCCTGTTGGGGTGGTCTCTTCCGTAAAACTCGACACGCAGCGGGCGTATACCGTTATCCAGGCGCGTCCTACCGCAGGCTTGCAGCGTTTGCGCTACTTGCTTTTGCTGTGGGGTGCCGATCGTAACGGCACGAATCCGATGACGCCGGAAGAAGTACACCGCGTGGCTAACGAACGTTTGATGCAGATGATGCCGCAAGTGTTGCCTGCCCCGGATGCGATGGGGCCGCCTGCGCCGATCCCTGCACCTGCAACCGGTATTGCCGGGCCGCCGTCACCGTCTCAAGGCTCCCGGGGAGGCCAATAGTGGCAAGTTACCGTAGCCAGGGGCGATGGGTTATCTGGCTCTCGTTTCTTATCGCATTGTTGCTTCAAATTATGCCCTGGCCGGATGACATTCTTGTCTACCGGCCAAACTGGGTGTTACTTATCCTGCTTTACTGGATTCTGGCGCTACCGCACCGCGTAAATGTCGGCACAGGTTTCGTTATGGGTGCCATACTGGATCTCATTAGCGGATCCACGCTTGGTGTACGTGCGTTGTCTCTGAGCATTATCGCCTATCTGGTCGCGCTTAAATTTCAACTGTTCCGTAACCTGGCGCTATGGCAACAGGCGCTGGTGGTGATGGTCTTGTCGCTGGCAACCGAAGTCATCGTCTTCTGGGCAGAGTTTTTGGTCATTAATGTCTCCTTCAAACCAGAAATTTTCTGGAGTAGCTTCGTTAATGGCGTGCTTTGGCCGTGGCTTTTCCTGCTTATGCGTAAAATTCGCCAGCAGTTTGCCGTGCAATAAAGGTTTTTATGACATCGATTTGGCTTGCCTCTGGTTCCCCGCGTCGTCAGGAACTGCTCACTCAACTGGGCGTGACCTTCGAGCGAATTATTCCCGGTATTGAAGAGCAACGTCGGGCGCAAGAAAGCGCCCAACATTATGTTGTGCGGCTGGCAAGGGAAAAGGCGCTCGCAGGTGTGGCGATGGTTTCTCGCGATTTGCCCGTGCTGGGGGCTGACACGATTGTCATATTTAATGGTGAAGTGCTTGAAAAACCGAAAGACTCCTCGCATGCTGCTAAAATGCTGCGACAGCTCTCTGGTCAGACCCATCAGGTGATGACGGCCGTCGCGCTGGCGGACAACCAACACCTGCTGGATTGTCTGGTGACAACCGAGGTGACGTTCCGAACCCTTTCTGATGATGATATTGCTACCTATGTTGCCAGCGGTGAGCCGATGGACAAAGCCGGTGCGTACGGAATTCAGGGGCTGGGCGGCTGTTTCGTCAGGAAAATAAACGGGAGTTATCACGCTGTGGTGGGTTTACCGCTGGTAGAGACCTGGGAACTGTTGAGCAACTTTAACGCATTGCGCGAGGGAAGAGACAATCATGACGGCTGAATTGTTAGTCAACATTACGCCATCGGAAACACGCGTGGCCTATATCGATGGCGGTATTCTGCAAGAGATTCACATTGAACGTGAAGCGCGGCGCGGGATAGTAGGCAATATCTACAAGGGTCGGGTCAGTCGCGTACTGCCTGGTATGCAGGCGGCTTTTGTAGATATTGGTCTGGATAAGGCCGCGTTTCTTCACGCCTCGGACATTATGCCTCACACCGAATGTGTGGCGGGGGAAGAGCAGAAGAACTTCACCGTTCGCGATATCTCTGAGCTGGTGCGTCAGGGGCAGGACCTGATGGTGCAGGTGGTGAAAGATCCGCTGGGTACCAAAGGTGCTCGCCTGACCACAGACATCACTCTACCTTCTCGCTATCTGGTCTTCATGCCTGGTGCATCACACGTTGGGGTTTCTCAGCGTATTGAAAGCGAGGCTGAACGAGAGCGACTCAAGCAGGTCGTCTCTGAGTATTGCGATGAGCAGGGCGGATTCATCATTCGCACGGCGGCAGAAGGGGTGTGCAATGAGGATCTCGCCTCCGATGCAGCCTACCTCAAGCGGGTATGGACGAAAGTCATGGAGCGCAAAAAGCGTCAGCAGACCCGGTGCAAGCTCTACGGCGAACTGGCGCTGGCGCAGCGTGTGCTGCGTGATTTTGCCGATGCTCAACTTGACCGGATCCGCGTTGACTCACGTCTGACCTATGAGATGCTGCTGGAGTTCACCGCTGAATACATGCCGGAAATGACCAGCATGATTGAACATTACAGCGGTCGCCAGCCGATATTCGATCTCTATGACGTTGAGAATGAAATTCAGCGCGCGCTGGAAAGAAAAGTGGAGTTGAAATCCGGTGGCTATTTGGTTATTGACCAGACCGAAGCGATGACGACGGTGGATATCAACACCGGGGCGTTCGTTGGCCACCGTAATCTCGATGACACCATTTTCAATACCAATATCGAAGCCACACAGGCTATCGCTCGCCAACTGCGTTTACGTAACCTTGGCGGCATTATCATCATTGATTTCATTGATATGAATAACGATGACCATCGCCGCCGTGTCCTGCATTCACTGGAACAAGCCTTGAGCAAGGACCGTGTGAAGACCAGCATAAACGGTTTCTCTCAGCTCGGCCTGGTTGAGATGACCCGTAAACGTACGCGTGAAAGCGTGGAACATGTTCTCTGTAATGAATGCCCAACCTGCCATGGACGAGGCACAGTAAAAACGGTGGAAACCGTCTGCTACGAAATCATGCGCGAGATCGTTCGCGTACACCATGCTTACGACTCGGATCGTTTCCTGGTCTATGCTTCTCCTGCTGTGGCGGAAACCCTGAAAGGGGAAGAGTCTCATGCGCTGGCTGAGGTCGAAATCTTTGTCGGTAAGCAAGTTAAAGTGCAAATTGAGCCGCTCTATAATCAGGAGCAGTTTGATGTGGTGATGATGTAAAAGACGATTACGTCCAGACGTTTGTTAACAAGGAGAGGTGCGTGAGGCGATTGCCGGGGATATTGCTGCTTACAGGTGCGACGCTGGTGGTGATAGTGGCGCTGCTGGTAAGTAGCTTGCGCCTTATCCTGCCCCATCTGGATAACTGGCGCCCTGAAATCCTGGCGAAAATTCAGGCGCACACCGGTATTGTGGTCGATGCCAGTCAGTTGAACGCCAGTTGGGAAAATTTCGGCCCCATCCTCGACGTTCGTGACGTTAAAGCCACCCTCAATGACGGCGGCGATCTGTCCGTTAAACGCGTCACCCTGGCGCTGGACGTCTGGCAAAGCCTGCTACAAATGCGCTGGCAGTTCCGCGATCTCACGTTTTATCAGTTGGCTGTGCGCACGAATACCCCGTTACAGCGCAATGATGATGGTAAAGCGATAGAAACTGACCGTATCCGCGATCTTTTCCTTCGCCAGTTCGATCACTTCGTTCTGCGCGACAGTCGCCTTAGCTTTTTGACCCTCTCCGGCCAGCGTGCCGAACTCGCGATCCCTCAATTGACCTGGCTTAATAGCGATGACCGACACCGTGCAGAAGGCCAGGTGAGCCTGTCCAGCCTGACCGGACAGCATGGCATTATGCAAGTGAGAATGGATCTTCGCGATGACAGGGGCATCCTCAATAACGGTCGGCTGTGGCTACAGGCGGACGACATCGACGTTAAGCCCTGGCTTAATAAATGGATGCAGGACAACGTTGCCCTGGAGAGCGCCCAATTCAGTCTCGAAGGCTGGATGACCCTCAATAAAGGTGTGGTGGAAAGTGGTGATGTCTGGCTTAAAAAAGGCGGCGCAAGCTGGCCCGGGGACAAAGATAATCACCAACTGTTGGTTGATAACCTGACGGCACACGTCTCGCGTCAGCAGCAGGGCTGGCAGTTTGATATTCCCACTACGCGCATCACAATGGATGGACACCCGTGGCCGCAAGGCTCTCTGGCCTTTGCGTGGGTGCCGGCCAGGGAAGCGGGTGGGGAAAAAGATCAGCGTAGTGATGAATTACGCGTCCGCGCCAGTCGCCTCGATCTGGGTGCGCTTGATGGGATGTTGCCGATTGCCGAAAAAATTTCACCACAACTGGGAAAAGTCTGGCGAACAATGGCCCCGGAAGGGCTGCTGGAAAACCTGGCGCTGGATATTCCGCTACAGGCGACGGAAAAAACGCGCTTCCAGGCAAACTGGAAAGACATCTCCTGGAAGCAGTGGGAGCTGCTGCCCGGCGTCGAGAACCTTTCCGGTACGTTGTCTGGTAGCGTTGAAAATGGGCGCGTGACTTTCGACATGGCAAAGGCAAAAATGCCTTATGCCACGGTTTTCCGTGCGCCGCTGGAGATTGAAAAAGGGGTAGCGACCCTCGCCTGGCAAAACGATGAGCGTGGTCTGCAGATTGATGGACATGATATCGACGTGCAGGCGAATGCGATTCACGCCAGGGGCGATTTCCGCTACTTGCAGCCTAAAGACGACGAGCCGTGGCTGGGTATTCTGGCAGGCATTAATGTTACCGATGGCGGCCAGGCATGGCGCTACTTCCCGGAAAACCTGATGGGCAAAGCGCTGGTGGATTACCTGAGCGCGGCGATTCAGGGCGGGCAGGCTGATAACGCGACGCTGGTCTATGGCGGCAACCCACGGCTATTTCCTTATAAGCATAATGAAGGGCAGTTTGAGGTGCTGGTGCCGTTACGTAACGCCACCTTTGCCTTCCAGCCAGACTGGCCTGCGCTGAAAAATTTCGATATTCAACTCGATTTCATCAATGACGGCCTGTGGATGAAGACGGATGAAGTGGCATTAGGCGGTGTTAAAGCCACAAACCTGACGGCTGTCATTCCGGATTATATTAAAGAGAAACTGCTCATTGATGCCGATATCAACGGGCCAGGGAAAGCGGTTGGGCCCTATTTTAAAGATACGCCGCTGAAAGATACGCTTTCTACAGCCCTCGATGAGCTCCAGTTGGATGGTGATGTGAGTGCTCGCTTACATCTTGATATTCCGCTGGACGGCGAGATAACGACCGCGAAAGGCGATGTCGTCCTCAACCACAATAATCTGTTCATTAAACCGCTTAACAGCACGGTGAAAGATTTGCGGGGCTCGTTCAGCTTTGTTAACGGTAATCTGAAAAGCGAGCCACTGCAGGCGATGTGGTTTAACCAGCCTGTGAACATTGATTTCACGACCACCGAAGGGGCGAAAGCCTATCAGGTGGCGGTCAATCTGAATGGTAACTGGCAACCGGCGAAAACGGGCGTCATGCCGCAGCAGCTCAGTGATGCGGTGAGCGGCAGTGTGGGCTGGAAAGGCAAAGTGGACATCGAAATGCCGCACAGCGCCGGGGCAAAATATAACGTCAGTATCGACGGTGATTTGACGGATATCGCCAGTCGCCTGCCGCCGCCGCTTGATAAACCTGCGGGCAAAGCATTACCGGTGAAGGTGAATGTTGAAGGCAATCTGCGCAGTTTCGATCTGACCGGCAGCGCAGGCAATAGCAACCATTTTAACAGTCGCTGGTTACTCAACCAGAAACTCACCCTCGACAGGGCAATCTGGACATCTGATAGCCGCACGCTGCCGCCACTGCCTGAGCAGGCCGGTCTTGAACTGAATCTGCCGCCAATGAACGGCGCGCAGTGGCTGGGTCTGCTGCGCCAGGGCGTTGCCAGTAACGTCAGTAACGCAACGTCGTTCCCGGCCAGTGTCACGCTGCGCACTCCGGCGCTCACCCTGGCAGGTCAGCAGTGGAACAACCTGAGCATTGTCTCGCAGCCACAGGCGTCAGGGTCGGTTGTCGAAGCTCAAGGGCGTGAAATTAACGGGACGTTTACGCTGCGCGATAACGCACCGTGGCAGGCTGCGATTCGCTACCTTTACTACAACCCGTCAGCGACAGCGTCGGATGACAACGATATCTCTTCGCCGTCGACGTTGCTGCGCGGCAAGACGCAGGTGGACTTCACCGGCTGGCCGGATCTGCAACTGCGTTGTGCTGAGTGCTGGCTGTGGGGACAAAAATATGGCCGTATTGAGGGCGATTTCGCGATCAACGGAGATACCCTGTCGCTGGTAAATGGTCTCATCGACAGCGGCTTTGCCCGCCTCACTGCCGATGGCGAGTGGGTCAACAAAATCGGCGGGGAACGTACCTCACTGAAAGGTACACTGCACGGTGACAAAATCGATTCGGCGATGAATTTCTTCGGGATTTCAACGCCTGTGCGCAATGCGCCGTTTGATGTGAACTATGATTTACACTGGCGTAGCGCGCCATGGCAGCCGCAGGAAGAGTCGCTTAACGGTATTCTGCGCACCCGCCTCGGCAAAGGGGATATTACCGATATCAGTACCGGGCACGCCGGGCAACTGTTGCGCCTGTTTAGCGTCGATGCGTTGCTGCGCAAGCTTCGTTTCGATTTCAGCGACACGTTCAGCAGTGAAGGGTTCTATTTTGACTCTATCCGCAGCGCCGCTTGGATCAAAGATGGTGTTCTGCATACTGACGATACGCTGGTGGACGGCCTGGAAGCTGATATTGCGATGAAAGGGTCGGTGGATCTGGTACAGCGCCAGTTAGATGTCGAGGCAGTTGTCGCACCGGAAATCTCAGCAACGGTAGGCGTTGCGGCTGCCTTTGCCGTTAACCCGATTATCGGTGCTGCGGTGTTCGCCGCCAGTAAAGTTTTGGGGCCGCTGTGGAATAAAGTCTCCATTTTGCGTTATCGCATCACCGGTCCGGTAGACAAACCACAAATCAATGAAGTCTTACGCCAGCCGCGTACAGATAAAAAGCAATGATTTGACGGCGTCGGCGAATTGCCTCAAGCTCCTTATATCACACTTTTTTTATTGCCCGATGTGGCGGCAACGACGAGTAGCAAACGATGAGTCTGAACCTGGTAAGTGAACAATTGCTCGCAGCGAATGGCCTGAATCATCAGGATCTATTTTCCATCCTTGGTCAACTGACCGAGCGCCGACTCGACTACGGTGACCTCTATTTTCAGTCGAGCTATCACGAATCCTGGGTGCTGGAAGACAGTATCATCAAAGACGGGTCATACAACATCGACCAGGGCGTTGGTGTGCGTGCGGTAAGCGGCGAGAAAACCGGTTTTGCCTACGCTGACCAAATTAGTCTGCTGGCGCTGGAGCAGAGCGCGCAGGCGGCACGTACCATCGTGCGTGAGTCGGGCGATGGGCGCGTGCAAACGCTCGGCGCCGTTGAGCATCAGGGACTCTATGCCAGCATTGACCCGCTGCAAAGCATGAGCCGGGAAGAGAAGCTGGATATTCTGCGCCGCGTCGACAAAGTGGCCCGTGCAGCGGATAAGCGTGTACAGGAAGTGTCCGCCAGCCTGACCGGTGTGTATGAATTAATTCTGGTTGCCGCGACGGACGGTACGCTGGCGGCGGATGTTCGCCCGCTGGTACGCCTCTCTGTGAGTGTGCAGGTGGAAGATGACGGCAAACGTGAACGCGGCTCCAGCGGTGGCGGCGGTCGTTTTGGCTATGACTGGTTCCTGAAAGATGTCGATGGCGATGTCCGTGCCGATGCCTGGGCAAAAGAAGCCGTGCGGATGGCACTGGTGAATCTCTCTGCTGTGGCGGCGCCTGCCGGAACACTGCCTGTGGTGCTGGGCGCTGGCTGGCCGGGCGTATTGCTGCACGAGGCGGTCGGGCACGGTCTGGAAGGCGACTTTAACCGCCGTGGCACATCAGTATTCAGTGGTCACATGGGCGAGCTGGTAGCCTCTGAGCTTTGTACTGTTGTTGATGATGGCACCATTGCCGATCGCCGAGGTTCCGTCTCTATCGACGACGAAGGTACGCCGGGCCAGTACAATGTGCTGATTGAAAACGGTGTGTTGAAAGGCTACATGCAGGATAAGTTGAATGCCCGTCTGATGGGCGTTGCGCCAACCGGTAACGGTCGTCGCGAATCCTATGCGCATCTGCCGATGCCGCGTATGACCAACACCTACATGCTGGCAGGGAAATCAACGCCGCAGGAGATCATCGAGTCGGTCGAGTTTGGTATTTATGCGCCGAACTTTGGCGGTGGTCAGGTGGATATCACCTCCGGTAAGTTCGTGTTCTCTACCTCAGAGGCCTATCTGATTGAAAAAGGCAAGGTGACGAAGCCGGTGAAAGGGGCAACCCTGATTGGCTCGGGCATTGAAGCCATGCAGCAGATCTCCATGGTGGGTAATGATCTGAAACTGGATAACGGCGTCGGTGTCTGCGGCAAAGAAGGCCAGAGCCTGCCGGTGGGTGTCGGTCAGCCGACGCTGAAAGTGGACAACCTGACCGTCGGTGGGACGGCGTAAGTTCGGTTTATTCCCGGATGGCGCAGTGCCGTCATCCGGGATCGCATCCTACAATCTCCGCCCCTGTACGCCCTGATACAGCTTCGCGACCTCGTTAAAATAATCCGTCAAATAGTTAATACACACCTGCACCTTTAGCGGCAGTTTGTCTTTTTCCGTATACAGAGCCCATACCGGACGCGGATCGGACTGATAGCGGCTGAACAAGATCTCCAGCGTCCCGTTATTGATCTCGTTGATCGCCCACATCAACGGTACATAGGCGATCCCGGCCCCGGCGGTAAGCCAGCGTGTCATGGTCATCGGATCGTTGGTGACAAAGCGGCCCTGGGGGATCAGGCGAGTGGAAATGCCCTCTGGTGCGATCAGCTCAAATTCATTATCTGGTCTGACGCTGTATTCCAGCCATGAATGATTAACAAGATCCGTGGGTTTTTCCGGAATACCGTACTGGGCCAGATAACTTTTAGCAGCGCAGACGACCATCGGCATCGCGCCCAGACGACGTGAAAACAGGCTGGAATCCTGCAATGCGCCCACCCGGATGACGACATCCAACCCGTCGGCAATCAGATCCGGCGCGGGAATGCCCGTCACCAGATTCACCGATAAACCGGGGTACTCTTTCAGCATCGCGGCGGTCATCTGCGCCAGAACATTGTGCGCCATGGTTGAAGAACAACCAATGCGCAGCGTACCGATGGGCGTGTTATTGAAGGCGTAAAGCTGTTCATGGACATCCTGCACTTCATGCAGCATGCGTCGGCAACCCTGATAATAAATTTTCCCGGCTTCGGTGAGCCCAAGGCTGCGTGTACTGCGGTTTAACAGCTTAACCTGTAGCTCATCTTCCAGCTTCGCCACCGTTTGACTGATGGAAGATACGCTCATTTGCAACTGCCGGGCCGCGGCAGTAAACGAGCCTTGTTCCACCACTTTGGCGAATACCGACATGCGTTTAAGTCGTTCCATTATTCACTCTGGCTTAAAAGTGATTTAGATCACATAATATAGATAACAGCATAACAGTTACGTTAATATACTATTCGCTGAATAATTAACGTGCCGATCTCGCCTTGCTTCCTGCTCCGCTGCGGTGCGTATAAGAAATATTGTCGCCTGCATTCTCTCTAATCAAGGTCAACATGAGTCTGTTTCCCGTTATCGTGGTGTTCGGTCTGTCGTTCCCACCGATTTTTTTTGAATTGCTTTTGTCACTGGCGATCTTCTGGCTGGTGCGCCGCATGCTGATCCCAACCGGGATCTATGATTTTGTCTGGCATCCGGCGTTGTTCAATACTGCGCTCTACTGCTGCTTGTTTTACCTGCTGTCGCGTCTGTTTGTTTGAGGTAGAAGTGAAAACACTAACAAGAAATTTCTTTCGTACCGCCATCACCCTGGCGCTGGTTATCCTCGCTTTCATCGCTATTTTCCGCGCATGGGTGTACTACACAGAATCCCCCTGGACCCGCGATGCGCGCTTTAGCGCCGACGTGGTCGCTATCGCGCCTGACGTCGCCGGATTAATTACCGACGTCAGCGTTCACGATAACCAACTGGTTAAAAAAGACCAGGTGCTGTTTACCATCGATCAGCCGCGTTATCAGAAAGCGCTGGAAGAGGCCGAAGCGGATGTCGCTTACTACCAGGCGCTGGAAAGTGAAAAGCGCCGTGAAGCAGGCCGCCGTAACCAGCTTGGCGTTCAGGCGATGTCCCGCGAAGAAATCGATCAGGCCAACAACGTCCTGCAGACAGTATTACATCAACTGGCGAAAGCGCAGGCCACACGCGACCTGGCAAAACTGGATCTGGAACGCACGGTGATTCGCGCACCGGCAGACGGCTGGGTTACCAACCTCAATGTCTACGCCGGGGAGTTTATTACCCGTGGTTCAACGGCCGTCGCGCTGGTCAAACAGAACTCCTTCTATGTTCAGGCTTATATGGAAGAGACCAAACTGGAGGGCGTTCATCCTGGCTTCCGGGCCGAAATCACTCCGCTGGGCAGTAACCGGGTTCTGAAAGGCACGGTAGAGAGCGTGGCCGCCGGGGTGACCAATGCCAGCAGCAGCAATGACAGCAAAGGGATGGCGACCATTGATTCGAATCTTGAGTGGGTACGTCTGGCGCAACGCGTGCCGGTACGTATTCGCCTGGATGAGCAGCAGGGGAATCTCTGGCCAGCAGGCACGACGGCTACGGTTGTGGTAACGGGGCAAACCGATCGCGATGAGAGCCACGACTCATTTTTCCGCAAACTGGCTCATCGCCTGCGTGAATTTGGTTAATCCCTATGGCTATGTTTTCCATCGCCAGCTACCACGTTCGCTTCGCCCTCAAACTCGCATGCGCTATCGTACTGGCGCTGTTTGTCGGTTTTCATTTCCAACTGGAAACACCGCGCTGGGCAGTATTGACGGCGGCGATTGTGGCGGCAGGTCCGGCTTTTGCTGCCGGGGGAGAACCCTGGTCGGGCGCGATTCGTTACCGCGGTATGCTGCGTATTGTCGGTACTTTTATTGGCTCTATCGCCGGTCTGACCATCATCATCGCCATGATCCGCGCTCCATTCCTGATGCTGACGGTCTGCTGTATCTGGGCGGGGTTTTGTACCTGGGTTTCTTCGCTCGTCCGTGTGGAGAACTCTTATGCCTGGGGACTGGCAGGCTATACGGCGCTGATTATTGTTGTGACGATCCAGAGCGAACCGCTGCTGGCCCCTCAGTTTGCCGTTGAGCGTTGCAGTGAAATCGTTATCGGTATTGTCTGCGCCATTACGGCAGATTTGCTGTTTTCGCCCCGTTCGATTAAACGCGAGATTGACCGCGAGCTGGACAGTTTGCTGGTGGCCCAATACCAGCTAATGCAGTTGTGCATTAAACATGGTGACCCTGAAGATGTGGATAAAGCCTGGGGAGCGCTGGTGCGGCGCACGACTGCCCTGGAAGGGATGCGCAGCAACCTGAAAATTGAATCTTCCCGCTGGGGGCGCGCCAACCGCCGTCTGACAGCGATCAATACGTTGTCGCTTACGCTGATTACCCAGGCCTGTGAAACGTATCTGATCCAAAATACGCGACCCGAATTGATTACCGACACGTTCCGCGAACTGTTCGATGAGCCCGTAGAAACCGTTCAGGATGTGCATAGACAAATGAAGCGGATGCGCCGGGTGATTGCCTGGACCGGTGAACGTGAAACACCAGTCACCATCTATAGCTGGGTGGGGGCGGCAACACGGTATTTGCTGCTCAAACGCGGCGTGGTGAGCAACACCAAAATCAGTGCGACGGAAGAAGAAGTCCTGCGCGGCGAAGTGGTTATCAAACCGGCATCGGCGGAACGCCATCATGCGATGGTCAACTTCTGGCGTACCACTCTATCCTGCGGATTAGGAACCTTATTCTGGTTGTGGAGCGGCTGGACTTCCGGCAGTGGAACCATGGTGATGATCGCGGTGGTGACGTCGCTGGCAATGCGTCTGCCAAATCCGAAAATGGTGGCTATTGATTTTCTGATAGGGACGTTGGTCGCCCTGCCGGTCGGTGCGCTCTATTTTCTGTTTATCATCCCTTCGACGCAGCAGAGCATGCTATTGCTCTGCATCAGCCTGGCTGTACTGGCTTTTTTTGCCGGTGTCGAGGTGCAGAAACGGCGGCTGGGTTCGCTGGGGGCGCTGGCAAGTACCATCAACATTATCGTGCTTGATAACCCGATGACGTTTAAGTTCAGCCAATTTCTTGATAGCGCGCTCGGGCAAATTATCGGCTGCGGGCTGGCGCTGATCGTCATTTTGCTTGTGCGGGATAATTCGCAGGCACGTACCGGACGGATGTTGCTCAATCAGTTTGTCTCGGCGGCCGTTTCGGCGATGACAACCAACAGCGCGCGACGTAAAGAGAACCATCTTCCTGCGCTCTATCAGCAGCTTTTTTTACTGTTGAATAAATTCCCTGGCGATGTGGCGAAATTCCGCCTGGCGCTGACATTGATCATTGCTCATCAGCGTTTACGTGATGCGCCTGTACCGGTGAATGATGAGCTTTCGGCGTTCCATCGACAGCTTCGCCGTACGGCTGACAGCGTCATCTCCGCCCGATCTGACAGCAGACGACGGCACTATTTCTCGCAGTTGCTGGAGGAGCTGGAAGTCTATCAGGCGAAATTGCAGCACTGGGATGCGCCGCCGCAGGTGACCGAGCCGGTAAAACGACTTACCGGAATGTTACATAAATATCAGCACGCCCTAACCAGCAGCTAGACCCAAAACCGACGCCAGAAGCGTCGGTTTTTTTATGGCTATACTTTACGGGAGCTTTTGTAAATCACAGATCAGGAGGACAAATGACAACGCAGGCATTGCAGGACAGCGAACTTTTCCAGACGGGCTATCTTGTCGATGGCGTCTGGAAATCGTTGGACACGACATTTGACGTACTGAACCCGGCGACCGGCGAGGTTGTCGCAAAGGTAGCAAAAGCCGGGAAAAAAGAGACGGAAGCCGCTATCGCCGCAGCCACCAGGGCTTTTCCCGCCTGGCGTGCGAAAACGGCAAAAGAGCGTTCCGCTATCCTTTATCGCTGGTACGAATTGATCATTGAAAACAAAAGCTGGCTGGGAAGGTTGATGACCACCGAACAGGGCAAGCCCTTAAAAGAAGCCGAAGGTGAGGTGGACTATGCTGCAAGCTTTATTCAATGGTTCGCCGAGCAAGCGAAGCGTGCTAATGGCGAAATTATCCCGCCGATAAAACCCGGATCGCGTATTTTTGCTACCCGCGAACCCATTGGCGTTGTGGCAGCGATAACCCCATGGAATTTCCCGATGGCGATGCTGACCCGTAAGCTGGGACCTGCGTTAGCCGCAGGGTGTACGGGCGTGATTAAACCCGCCAATAACACGCCGCTCAGTGCCTTTGCGCTGCTGGCGCTGGCGAAAAAAGCGGGTGTGCCGGACGGTGTGCTAAATGCGGTGGCCGGGAATACATCGGAAATTAGCGATGCGATCATGGCGAGCCATGATGTACGCAAAATTTCCTTTACCGGATCTACCGCCGTCGGTAAAACGCTGGTGCGTAACGCAGCTGAAACCATGAAGAAAGTCTCCATGGAACTCGGGGGCAACGCGCCTTACATCGTCTTTGAAGACGCAGATATTGATGCGGCGGTAAAAGGGGCGGTTGCCAATAAATTCCGTAATGCCGGGCAAGTATGCGTGAGCGTTAACCGTTTTTATATTCATGAGTCGGTGTATGACACCTTCACGCAGAAACTGGCAGAGGCGGTCAATGCCCTTAAAGTCGGGAATGGTCTTGACGACGGTGTGGTGGTTGGCCCGCTTATTGAATCTTCTGCGGTGGATAAAGTGCGTGAACACGTGGAAGACGCCGTCGCAAAAGGGGCGAAAGTTCTGGCTGGGGGTAAAGCGCACGCGTTAGGGGGGAATTTCTGGCAGCCCACCGTCCTGGGGGATTGTAGCGATGGCATGAAGCTTGCGAACGAAGAGACGTTTGGCCCGGTCGCCGCCTGTTTTCGCTTTACGACCGAGGATGAAGTTATCCAGCGCGCTAACGCAACGCCGTTTGGTCTTGCAGCCTATTTCTACACCCAAAACTTATCCCGCGTATTTCGCGTCTCCCAGGCGATTGAAAGTGGGATGATTGGTATCAATGAATGCGCGGTATCTACCGAGCTGGGCCCCTTTGGCGGTGTAAAAGAGTCCGGCCTGGGGCGGGAAGGCTCCGTTCTGGGGCTGGAAGAGTTTATGGAAGTCAAAACCCTGCATCTCGGGGGATTATAGTGAAACGGGTGGCGTAAGCCGCCCGACAGGGCTGGATGGCGGACAATGAATACCTATACCTTCGATTTTGCTGAGATCGACACGCAAAGTAAGTTCTATCGCGAATTTTCCCGCCGGTTTGCTCTCAATGGGGCAAGCATTACCGATCTGGATTCATTATGGATAGTGGTGACGGAAAAGTTGCCGTTACCGGTTGAAATTGAGTTCATTCATCTTAGCGAAACCCTGCGGCGGCGTTTCGGCGCGCTCATTCTGCTGTTTGATGAAGCGGAGGAAGAGCTGGAAGGGCAGTTGCGTTTTAACGTGCGCTAATGCAGCACAAAAAAAAGCCCCCGACAGGCGGGGGCAAGTCGTCGGAGTAGACGACGAGGGTTTATTTGTAGAGTTCCGCCGTTGCGTGCCAGGTATCACCTTCCTGGAGTTCGGTCACGTGGTAGGCTTTCGCGCCTGCCGCGTCCGCTTTAGCAGATAATTCGTCACGGATGCTCATTGGAGAACTTGCGGTCTGGGAAACAGAAATGGTCCCAATGGCCTGCATGTTTTGTGTTTGGTTATCGGACAGTTGGGTGGCTGCGCTGGCACCAAAAGAGATCAGTGAAGCTAAACCAAGGGCTGCGATGATTGCGTTACGTTTCATTGTCTTTCTCCTCAATACTCAACGGCGAGAAGGTTTATACCGCTATTTTTATGCCTGGTGCCGCTGAGTGATGATGACATAGGGTTGTCGGTTAATTATTTATACAGTTCAGCAGTGGCATGCCAGCTATCGCCGGTACGTGCTTCGATGATGCGATAAGAAGACGCACCCTGTTCTTCAGCTTTTTTGTTCAGTTCCGCACGCATATCCATCGGGGATGATGCAATGCCACCGACGGAGACGGTGCCTAATGATTGGCGATTTTGCGCCTGGCCAGCATCGATAGAGCTTGCTGCAAATGCGCCAAATGACAGAACAGAAAGGATGCTGAGTGTTGCTACAGTTGATTTGATTTTCATAATGCTTACCTCGTCGAATCTTAATTCCTGAGGGCTTTGTTTCGTGACCCTCATCACAAAATCAAGTATACACTAATAACGTGTAAAATTAATACTGAGCTAATTATTGCTATTGTAAGTAAGTGGTAAAGAAACCTTTTTTTATAGTCAAAAAGGCATAAAAAACGGGTGATTTTGAGCGGGGTTTTATTTTTTAATATTTAAAATCAAGTGGATGTGTGATTTTGATTTTTTGTGCGAAAACATTCATTGCGTGAATGAAATGCGACAGAAATTCGCACATTGTGTTAAAGCAAAGGGGATCAGAAAGAGGTGTGACCCTAACAGAGGCACTTCCCCGGCACGAAACCGGGGGAAGGAATTAAAGCTCTTGTTCGAAGAGAACGAGGATGGCTTCGTAAAGTTCTTTGACCGTAAAGCCGCTTGCCGGGGTAGTGAAAATGGTATCGTCACCGGCAATAGTACCCAGAATACCTTCCGCTTTGCCCAGCGAGTCCAGTAAGCGCGCAATCAGTTGTGCAGCGCCTGGGCTGGTATGAATAACAACAACGGCGTCGTTGTAATCGATATCAAGCACCAGATTTTTGAGCGGGCTGGAGGTGGTTGGAACACCCATTTCGACAGGCAAACAGTACACCATCTCCATTTTGGCGTTGCGCGTACGCACCGCGCCGAATTTAGTCAACATGCGGGACACTTTAGACTGATTGATATTGTCAAAGCCCTGTTCTTGTAACGCCAGAACAATCTCTCCCTGAGAACTAAATTTCTCTTCTTTAAGTAGCGCTTTAAACGCTTTAACTAATTCTTCTTGTTTTGCCGAGCTTCGCATAAGTCACCCGTATTAAGGCCGTGAAAACTACATTATTATGCACATGGATGAATTTTTATGCAAATAATCTACTGTGGAAATAACTCAAATTTTCTTATAGTTCACGTAAATTTTATCAAATTACGTTATGGAACCTACTGTGTCATGTGTCGCAAATTCAAGCAAAAGTAAAATAAATGTTACTGAAATGATATTGTTTAGATGGATATCAGCGCTATATTGTAAACTCTCAATCTTAGTTGCTTGGTTTGCCGGTCCGACGGTCGTGAAAGCCCATTATAATATTTTAAAAGCGTGCCATGCCGCAGAATTTTGGCTGGTTCGTTGCCATAATTATCAGGGTGAATTAAGGTCGCCGCAATGGAGTAACAAAATATTTAGCTAACCATAATAAGGAGTTTATGATGAAAGTTGCAGTCCTCGGCGCAGCTGGTGGCATCGGCCAGGCGTTAGCTCTACTACTTAAAACACAACTGCCTTCAGGTTCAGAACTCTCGCTCTATGATATTGCTCCTGTAACCCCTGGGGTTGCTGTTGACCTCAGCCATATTCCTACCGCAGTGAAAATTAAAGGTTTTTCTGGAGAAGACGCAACGCCTGCCCTGCACGGTGCGGATGTGGTGCTGATTTCCGCGGGCGTCGCGCGTAAACCGGGTATGGATCGTTCCGATCTCTTTAATGTGAATGCCGGTATTGTGAAAAACCTGGTCGCGCAAATTGCCAAAACCTGCCCCAAAGCCTGTATTGGCGTGATCACTAACCCGGTTAACACTACAGTGGCGATTGCCGCAGAGGTGCTGAAAAAAGCCGGTGTGTATGACAAAAACAAACTGTTCGGCGTGACAACGCTGGATATCATTCGCTCCAATACCTTTGTGGCTGAGCTGAAAGGTAAGCAGCCAGGCGAGGTTGAAGTGCCGGTCGTGGGCGGACATTCAGGCGTCACCATTCTGCCGCTGCTGTCGCAAATTCCGGGTGTCAGCTTCTCTGAGCAGGAAATTGCCGATCTGACAAAACGTATTCAGAACGCGGGCACTGAGGTGGTCGAAGCAAAAGCGGGTGGCGGGTCTGCAACACTCTCTATGGGCCAGGCAGCCGCGCGCTTTGGCCTGTCGCTGGTGCGTGCGTTGCAGGGCGAAAAAGGTGTTGTTGAATGTGCCTATGTTGAAGGCGATGGCCAGTATGCCCGCTTCTTCTCTCAGCCGCTGCTGTTAGGTAAAAATGGTATTGAAGAACGCCAGTCGATTGGCAAATTAAGCGCCTTTGAACAGCAGGCGCTGGAAGGGATGCTGGAAACCCTGAAAAAAGATATTCAGCTCGGCGAAGATTTTGTTAACAAATAAATAGCTGCCGCCGTCTGGTACGCCGTTTGCCTCCAGAGACGCGCAAAAAAAACCGGAGTTCATTGGGCTCCGGTTTTTTTATCGCTTTTAGTTGGTCGCTGGATATTCCTGGATCGTGACCTGTAGTTTCAGTTTCTTGTCATCACGCATCACTTCAACCGGTATTTCTGACCCGGGACGAATTTCCGCGACCTGGTCCATGGTTTCCAGTGCCGAGACCGCAGGCTTACCATTCACGCTGACAATAACATCATTCACCTGAATGCCTGCCCGGGCTGCCGGACCATCTGGCGAGACTTCATTAACCACGATTCCCTGAATTTGATCGATACCGCCGTTCTGGGTATGCATAGGGGCGATTTCTCTTCCGCCGATACCGATATAGCCACGGATCACCCGACCATCGCGAATCAACTTATCCATGATTTTTGTCGCGAGCTGGAAGGGGATAGCGAAACCAATACCTTCCGGCGTCTCGCCATCGTTGCTTTTGTCGAAAGAGAGAGTATTGATACCCATTAACTCACCCAGCGAGTTCACCAGCGCGCCGCCGGAGTTGCCGTGGTTGATGGAGGCATCCGTTTGCAGGAAATTCTGGCGACCGGTTGGGTTCAGGCCGATACGCCCGGTGGCACTGATGATCCCCTGAGTAATGGTTTGCCCCAGGTTATAGGGGTTACCAATCGCCAATACCACATCACCAATGTGCGGTACACGACGCGGATTGATCGGAATCACCGGCAGGCCGCCAGTGGCGTTAATTTTCAGTACCGCCAGGTCGGTAAGGGAGTCTGACCCCACCAGAAGCGCCTCAAAAACGCGGCCATCCTGCAAGGCAACGATGATCTGGTCTGCATCGTTGATAACATGTTTATTCGTAACGATATAGCCACGCTGATCCATAATCACACCGGAACCCAGGGTACGAATTTCCAGACGATTATGGGATGACGTATTCATACTACGGTTATAGACATAGACTACCGCGGGCGCGGCGCGGCGAACCGCCGGGTTGTAGCTGGCGGGCGTTTCATCGGTACTGTCAAATTGCGTTGCGGTTAGCGGGTTATGCTGGCGTAGCGAAGGCAGGGCGGCGAGGATAATGCCACCAACCATTAAACCAATTGCAACCGAGCGTAAGAGCTTCAAAAACATGATGCAGGCGTCGTCATTAGGGAGTCGCAGCAGCATAGCACGAGTTTTCCGGACATCACATGCAGCGGTGATGTCCGGGATCGTATTTGCTTAACGTAGCAATAAATAGAGTGTTTCATTGCCGCGGATGATTTGCAGAGCAATTACCGACGGTTTGGTTTCAAGAACCTTACGCAGCTCGGCAATGGACTGCACCTGCGTACGGTTAATGCCAATAATGACATCGTCTTTATGCAGGCCTGCCTGAGCAGCCGCACTGCCTTTTTCTACGTTCTCAATATTGATACCTTTCGTACCGTCTTTGAGTTGACCATCACTCAACGAGGCGCCCTGCAGCGCCGGGGAGATCAGTTCAGCGCTGGCGGAAGACGAGGTGCTCTTATCCAGTGTGACTTCAATATCCTGCGGTTTGCCATCACGCAGGATGCCTAACTTCACTTTTGCGCCTGGTTCCGTCGTTGCAATGCGTGAACGCAGTTCGGCAAAGCTGTTCAGCGGCTTGTCATTAAGGCTGACAATCACGTCGCCAGATTTAATGCCCGCTTTCGCTGAGCCGGAGTTCGGCAACACTTCGCTGACAAAGGCGCCACGCTGCACATTCAGGTTAAAGGCTTTGGCGATATCAGCACTCATCTCGGTCCCTTTAATACCCAGCAGGCCGCGTTTGATTTCGCCGAACTGAATCAACTGGCGAGACAGTGTCTGTGCCATATTACTGGGAATCGCAAAACCGATACCGACGCTGCCGCCGCTCGGCGCAAGGATTGCTGTGTTGATGCCAATAAGCTCACCGTTCAGGTTCAGCAATGCGCCGCCGGAGTTACCGCGGTTAATCGAGGCATCGGTCTGGATAAAGTTTTCCAGTCCTTCGAGATTAAGTCCGCTTCGGCCCAGAGCAGAAACAATCCCGGATGTCGCTGTTTGCCCCAGCCCGAACGGGTTCCCCACGGCAACGACAAAGTCACCCACTCTTAACTTATCGGAATCGGCGATCGCGATTTGCGTGAGGTTGCTGGGGTTTTGTAGCTGCAACAGTGCAATGTCGCTTTGATCATCGCCGCCAATCAATTTGGCCTCGAACTCGCGACCATCGTTGAGCTGGACATTGATTTTTTGCGCCTGGTTAATGACGTGGTTGTTCGTCAACACGTAACCTTTTGCTGCATCAATGATGACCCCGGAACCCAACCCTTCAAAAGGCTGAGCCTGCTGCTGTTCGGGCAACTCGTCGCCAAAATATTTTTTCAGTTCATCAGGGACTTTCTGTCCTTGTACCGCCGTTCCTTCCACCTGCACGCTCACCACGGCAGGTAAAACTTTCTCCAGCACTGGCGCGAGGCTGGGAAGCGCTCCCTGGCCTGGAACCTGCGATGGCATCGCTGCCATAGTCTGGATGGGTGCCGAGAGAGATAACCCGACACTTAACGCTAACGCACTCAACAGCTGGGTTTGTTTCTTCATTGATGCTGGCTCTCGTAACCTGAAGTGAAAGGGAAAACGATGCAAAACAGTTTGATGTTATTGAAATTTCAATCGGGTAACAATGAGGTTAATGACTAAATGATAGCTGTGATTATAAAGACAAGACGGGCGCAACCTGTGCGCCCGTTAAAAATGCGGTAATAAAGTGATTATTTGCGGTTTGCGTTGCCGCGCAGCAAGCCGGAGGCACCTTCGGAATAGTCGCGAGGAATCTGTACCGGTGCCTGATCGTTGCCCGCTTCGGACTCCGCCAGACGGTTACGGAATGGGTTTTCCTCAGCAGACATTTCCGGCAGTAAGCTGCTGGAACTTTTTGCCATGTGCTGATAAAGCTGGCGGTAATCATGCGCCATATTGTCGAGGAGTTCTGCGCTGCGAGCGAAGTGATTGACCAGCTCTTCACGGTACTCTTCAAGTTCTGCTTTATTTTTTTCCAGCTCGTACTGCATTGCCTGTTGCTGGCGTAATTTCCGGTTTCCAAAACGCATGGCCACAGCACCAATGATGACGCCGACGACTAACCCAATTAGCGCGTATTCCCAGGTCATGTACTTCTCCCATTGTCTTATGGTTCCGTAGGGTAATAGCTGCAAGCTCCTTGCCTGCGCCTGATTATGCCACTATAACCGCTATTCGCGCAGAAGTGGAATCCCGACGCGGCATCGCGTAGGGTAGAACGACCTTTTTTTCGCCAACCCTGTGGGCAGGATCGATTTTCAAGGAATAACGATAACACCATGCAGAGCCTTACCCCGACATCGCGTTACCTCAATGCCCTCAACGAGGGTAGCCATCAGCCGGATGATGTGCAAAAAGAAGCTGTTAGCCGTCTTGATCTCATTTACCAGCAAATTGTGACCAAAGAACAATCCGCCCCGCAAAGCGGTGGCTTGATGGCGAAATTTGGCAAATTGTTAGGTAAGCGTGAGCCCACGACGCTTACCCCCGTACGCGGCCTTTATATGTGGGGGGGCGTCGGGCGCGGTAAAACCTGGTTAATGGACCTCTTTTATCAAAGCCTGCCTGGGGAACGGAAACAGCGTCTGCATTTCCACCGTTTTATGCTGCGTGTGCATGAGGAATTAACGCAACTACAGGGGCATAGCGATCCGCTGGAAATTGTCGCCGACCATTTCAAAGCCGAAACCGATGTGCTCTGTTTTGATGAGTTTTTCGTATCGGATATCACCGACGCCATGTTGCTCGGCGGGCTAATGAAGGCACTCTTCGCCAGAGGGATTACGCTGGTCGCCACTTCGAATATTCCGCCGGACGAACTTTATCGTAACGGGTTGCAACGGGCGCGTTTTTTACCGGCCATTGATGCCATCAAACAGTACTGCGATGTGATGAATGTCGATGCGGGTGTGGATTATCGTCTGCGTACATTGACCCAGGCCCATCTGTGGCTTTCGCCATTAAATGAAGAGACGCAGCAACAGATGGATCACCTCTGGCAAGCGCTGGCAGGGGCAAAACGGGCTCATTCTCCAGTATTAGAGGTCAATCACCGTCCGCTGGCGACGCTGGGGGTGGAAAATCAGACGCTGGCGGTATCGTTCGCCACGCTGTGTGTGGATGCCCGCAGTCAGCACGACTATATTGCCCTCTCTCGTCTGTATCACACCGTCATGCTATTTGATGTCCCTGTCATGACACCGTTAATGGATAGTGAGGCGCGGCGTTTTATCGCACTGGTGGATGAATTCTACGAACGGCATGTGAAGCTGGTGGTGAGCGCGGCGGTTCCGCTGTACGAGATTTATCAGGGCGAGCGACTGAAGTTCGAGTTCCAGCGCTGTCTGTCTCGTCTGCAGGAGATGCAGAGCGAGGAGTACCTCAAGCGGCAACATATGCCATAACTGCCCGGTTCTCTGTGGGAGAGGGGCTGGGGGGAGGGCATCAGACCGCACAGCCCCAACACCGAAAAAGCCTCTTCAAATCACAAATAGGGGTCGATCTTTGACCCCGACTTCTCTATAATCCTGCGACCCCACGTTACAAGAAGGTTTTTTTCCCAAAACTTTCTCTGCGCCGGCATAGGCTATTCGAAGGGGTAGGTTTGCTGGACAATGTCGTGTGAACCTCAACTGACTAAACGTTTGGGTGTTCACCAACGTGTAACTTATTATTTGGGTAAGCTTTTAATGAAAACTTTTACAGCTAAACCAGAAACCGTACAACGCGACTGGTATGTTGTTGACGCGACAGGTAAAACTCTGGGCCGTCTGGCTACTGAACTGGCACGTCGCCTGCGCGGTAAGCATAAAGCGGAATACACTCCGCACGTTGATACTGGTGACTACATCATCGTTCTGAACGCAGAAAAAGTTGCTGTAACTGGCAACAAGCGTGAAGACAAAATGTACTACCACCACACTGGCCACATCGGTGGTATCAAAGAAGCGACCTTTGAAGAGATGATTGCCCGCCGTCCTGAGCGTGTGATTGAAATCGCGGTTAAAGGCATGCTGCCAAAAGGCCCGCTGGGTCGTGCTATGTACCGTAAACTGAAAGTTTACGCTGGCAACGAGCACAACCACGCGGCACAGCAACCGCAAGTTCTTGACATCTAATCGGGATTATAGGCAATGGCTGAAAATCAATACTACGGCACTGGTCGCCGCAAAAGCTCTGCTGCTCGCGTGTTCATCAAACCGGGCAACGGTAAAATCGTAATCAACCAGCGTTCTCTGGAACAGTACTTCGGTCGTGAAACTGCCCGCATGGTAGTTCGTCAGCCGCTGGAACTGGTCGACATGGTTGAGAAACTCGATCTGTACATCACTGTTAAAGGTGGTGGTATCTCTGGTCAGGCTGGTGCGATCCGTCACGGTATCACCCGCGCTCTGATGGAGTACGACGAGTCCCTGCGTTCTGAACTGCGTAAAGCTGGCTTCGTCACTCGTGACGCTCGTCAGGTTGAACGTAAGAAAGTCGGCCTGCGTAAAGCACGTCGCCGTCCGCAGTACTCCAAACGTTAATTGCTTTCTGCGAAAGCAGAACGATTGGCGAAAAAACCCGGTTTCTACCGGGTTTTTTTATGGATAAAAATCACGTTATCCACAGTAATGAGTTGATTCTCTCTTCTTTTTCAGCATTTCCAGAATCCCCTCACCACAAAGCCCGCAAAATCTGGTAAACTATCATCCAATTTTCTGCCCAAATGCCTGGGATTGTTCATTTTTTGTTTGATGTTTAAACGAGAGTGACTGTGCGCGTGGGTGGGTTACCAACATCTCGCCGGTCAAAGTAAGACTGGTAGCAGTAAAAATACTGAATATACCTGGAGGTTTTCATGGCTGTCGCTGCCAACAAACGTTCGGTAATGACGCTGTTTTCTGGTCCTGTTGACATCTATAGCCATCAGGTCCGTATCGTGCTGGCAGAAAAAGGTGTCAGCTTCGAAATTGAGCACGTGGAAAAGGATAATCCTCCTCAGGATCTGATTGACCTCAACCCGAATCAAAGCGTACCGACTCTTGTCGATCGTGAACTCACTCTGTGGGAATCACGCATTATCATGGAATACCTGGATGAGCGTTTCCCTCATCCGCCGCTGATGCCGGTTTATCCGGTTGCGCGTGGTGAAAGCCGTCTTTACATGCATCGCATTGAGAAAGACTGGTACTCGCTGATGGAAGTGATCATGTCCAGCAGTGGCGCGCAGGCCGATAACGCCCGCCGTCAATTGCGTGAAGAACTGATGCAGATTGCTCCGGTGTTCGGCCAGAAGCCGTATTTCCTGAGTGATGAATTCAGCCTGGTGGATTGCTACCTGGCGCCGTTGTTGTGGCGTTTGCCGATTCTGGGTATTGAACTCAGCGGCGCAGGCTCTAAAGAGCTGAAAGGCTACATGACACGTGTTTTCGAACGCGATTCATTCCTCGCGTCTCTGACAGAAGCCGAGCGCGAAATGCGCCTGGGCCGGGGTTAATCGAATGGACTTGTCGCAACTGACACCGCGCCGTCCTTACCTGTTGCGGGCTTTTTATGAGTGGTTGCTCGATAACCAGCTCACCCCGCACCTGGTCGTCGACGTAACGTTGCCGGGTGTGCGCGTGCCCATGGAGTATGCGCGCGACGGGCAGATCGTGTTGAACATTGCGCCGCGAGCCGTGGGTAATCTTGAACTGGCGAATGATGAAGTGCGTTTTAATGCGCGCTTTGGTGGCGTCCCGCGTCAGGTTGCTGTGCCGCTGGCCGCTGTTCTTGCTATCTACGCACGTGAAAACGGCGCGGGAACGATGTTCGAACCTGAAACGGCATACGATGAAGACGTGGTCACGGTGAACGACGACGACGAAACCTCTCTGCCGGATGGCGAGACGGTGATGTCGGTGATCGATGGCGACAAACCCGATCATGCGGACGATAACGATCCGGATGATGATCCCCCACCACGCGGCGGGCGTCCATCGCTGCGTGTCGTGAAGTAACACAAAGGCAGGGTCAATCGACCCTGCTTTTTTTACGGCAGCAACCCCGGCGCCAGCCAACACGCGATCGTTTCGCGCATTACCTTCCGCCTTGTTACCAGCGCTTCCGGACGCTTAAGATCCTGCTGATAGATGATCGACAGCGTCGACTGGTTAATCAGATAGAAAAATCCCAAAGCCGACATTGTGATGTTTAGCTGCATCGCATCAATACCTGGGCGGATCGTCCCATCCTGCTGACCGCGTTCAAGAATGCGCTGGGTTATCGAAAGCCAGCTACTGTTGATGGGGACAATCGTATCCACTTCCTTAAGATGGCGCGCCTTAAGCTGGTTTTCACTGTTGAGCAACTGGATAAATTCCGGGTTCTCAAGGTAGTAGTGCCAGGTAAAATCCATCAGTTCAAGTACCGCGTCGCGGGCAGGCAGATGATCGAGTTCCAGTGCGGCCTCTTTGGTACGAATATCCTGGTACGCTGCCTGCAAAACATGGGTAAACAGCGTATCTTTGTTGTCGAAATAATAGTAAATCAGCTGTTTGTTCACGTTCGCCGTCGCGGCGATCTGATCAATCCTCGCCCCGTCAAAACCCTTTTCAGCGAACTCCTTTTTGGCTGCATCAAGGATCAGGCTTTTTGTGAGATCTGGATCATGCCTGCGCTTTGTTCTGGCTTCCCCTTTCATAGATCCTCCATTCAATTTATTGTTTTAATTGTAGTTTTAAATAAATCAACCAGTTGGTTGATTTTGAGAAGTCGATCATGAATTTAATTTTTCTCTCTTTCTATACTGCTTTTACAGTTTCAACTGTTTAGTTGAAATGTTTGGCACTCATCAGGGAGTATGCTCATGATCCATTCGCAACGTCCGGTAGCATTAGTGACAGGCTCGACACGGGGAATTGGTAAAGCGTGCGCGTTGGCGCTTGCCAGAGCCGGGTTTCACGTCGCAATCAACGGACGCGATAACGAAGAAGGTCGCGCCCGACAACAAGCCATGGTAGCGGAATTAGAACAATTTGGCATCGAAGCTCTGGCGTTACCGGGTGATGTTTCAGATTTAATTCTCCAGCAAGGGATGCTGGACACCGTTTTGCAACGCTGGGGGCGACTGGACTGCCTTGTCAACAACGCCGGGACGGCGGCAAAGCAGCGTGGCGATCTGCTTGAGGTCACGCCGGATAATTACCAATACTGTCAGGACGTCAACACCAGGGCAATGTTCTTCTTTTGCCAAAAAGCGGCGCGCGCCATGCTTTCGCAGGGTGAGCTTAATAATCAGCACCGCTCTATTATCAACATCACTTCCTGTAGCGCCCACAGCTTATCGATTTCTCGCGGGGAATATTGCGTATCGAAAGCAGCCGCCAGCATGGTGACGCAACTTTTTGCGCTGCGCCTGGCGGAAGAAGGCATCGGTGTTTATGAAATTCGCCCTGGTATCATCGAAACTGACATGACCAGCGGTGTGAAACCGAAGTATGACCAGTTGATCGGCGGCGGTTTGGTGCCGATGAAACGCTGGGGCCAGCCGACGGACATTGCCGTGGTCGTCGATGCGCTGGCAAACGGCAACTTACCTTTCACTGTCGGTCAAATTATTGATGTCGACGGCGGCCTGAACAAATCCCACTTTTAATTGCGAGGCACAGCAATGGCGACAATTTCCGTTGGCATCATCATGCATGGCGTAACCGGGCGGATGGGCAAAAATCAGCATCTGATCCGCTCCATCGTGGCAATTCGTGAACAGGGCGGCGTTGAGCTGGCAAACGGCGACAGGCTCATGCCGGACCCGATCCTGATTGGTCGTAATGAAGAAAAAATTGCCGCACTGGCGAAACAAACCGGTATCAGTCGTTGGGGCACGGATTTGGATGCGGCGCTGGCCAACCCAAACGATACGATCTTCTTTGATGCCGCCACGACGCAGGCGCGCCCCGGTTTACTGAAAAAAGCCATTGCCGCCGGTAAACATATTTACTGCGAAAAACCGGTAGCGGTCAGCCTGTCAGAAGCCGTCGAGTTATATCACTATGCAGAGCAGCAGGGCGTTTGCCACGGCGTGGTACAGGACAAACTGTGGCTGCCGGGGCTGCGTAAACTGCAAATGCTCAATCAGGCGGGCTTCTTCGGTAAAGTGCTGTCGGTTCGCGGCGAGTTTGGTTACTGGGTGTTTGAAGGTGATTTGCAGCCGACCCAGCGCCCGTCATGGAACTACCGTCAGGAAGATGGCGGCGGCATCATCCTCGATATGATCTGCCACTGGCGTTATGTCGTCGACAACCTGTTTGGCGAAATCAAAAGCATCAGTTGCCTGGGCGCGACCCATATTCCGGAACGTTTTGATGAGCAGGGGAACGCCTACAAAGCCACCGCTGATGACGCCGCCTACGCCACATTTGAACTGCACAATGGCACTATCGTGCAGATCAACAGCTCCTGGTGTGTCCGGGTGCGCCGCGATGACCTGGTGACTTTCCAGGTGGATGGCGTGAACGGTTCTGCGGTCGCGGGGCTGACTGATTGTCTGACGCAATCACGTGTGAACACCCCGAAACCTGTCTGGAACCCGGATGTTCGCCAGACACATGACTTCTTCGAAGACTGGGCACCAGTACCTGATACCACCACCTATGACAACGCCTTCAAAGTGCAATGGGAACTCTTTCTGCGCCATGTTCATGGTGAAATCGACTTCCGCTGGAACCTGCTGGAAGGGGCAAAAGGGGTGCAATTGGTTGAACTGGCGCTGCAAAGCTGGAAAGAACGCCGCTGGGTCGATGTTCCGTCACTGGTGCGCTAAGGAGGCCGTATGCAACAGCCCGATCCACGTCGTTTATCGATGAATACCGCCACCGTCCGTAAGCAGTGGACGCTGGATAAGATCATCGACGGCTGCGCCCGTCATGAAATTCGCGGCATCTCGCCGTGGCGCGATCAGGTTCAGGCGCTGGGGTTAGAACGTACCGCGCAGATGATCCGCAGTAACGAACTGACCGTCAGCGGCTATTGCCGCGGCGGGATGTTTCCCGGCATCGATGAGGCGGCACGCCGTGCGGCGGATGACGATAACCGCCGGGCGGTAGATGAAGCACTGGCAGTGAATGCCGCCTGTCTGGTGCTGGTGGTGGGCGGCCTGCCGGGTGATTCGAAAGATATTGCCGGCGCGCGTAGCCAGGTACGGGATGGTCTGGGCCGCCTGCTGGAGTATTCGCGCAAGGTGGGAATGCCGCTGGCGATTGAGCCGCTACACCCGATGTATGCCGCGGACCGCGCCTGCATAAACACCCTTGAGCAGGCCAACGATCTGTGTGATGAGCTCGGTGATGATGGGTTAGGAATGGCCGTCGATCTCTATCACACCTGGTGGGATCCAAAGTTTTTCCAGCAGATCGAACGCGCCGGACGGAAACGTATCCTGGGTTTTCACATCTGCGACTGGCTGGTGCCGACACAGCATCTGCTGCTCGATCGCGGCATGATGGGCGATGGGGTGATCGACATTCGCGCGGCCCGTCAGGCGGTGGAGGCGCTGGGGTATCAGGGGGCGCATGAAGTGGAGATTTTCTCCGAACACGACTGGTGGCAACGTGACCCGGATACGGTGCTCGCTACCTGCAAAGCGCGTCATTTAACGCATTGTTAATCAGATTTTGGCTGTATCTGATGTCTCGTCAGTCTTACCAGGTTAGTCGAGGGAATTATGAATACAGATACAAAAAAGATGATACTGGTGTCGGTGCTGTGTGGCCTTGGCTACATGATGTACTCCGTCGACCGTATGACTGTCTCCTCCGCCATTGGACTTATCGCGACGGATTTTGGGCTCGGTAGAGCCCAGTCCGGGATCCTGATGAGTTCATTCTTCTATGGCTTTATTGGTTTCTTATTTATCTCCGGGATTATCGCCGACAAACTCAGCGGCAAACCGGTGCTTATTCTTGGTTTAGTGATGTTCTCGCTCGCGACGATCCTGACGGGGGTGGCCGGTAGTCTGACATCGCTTATCTTTTACCGTGTGATGACCGGTATCGGCGAGGGTGTCTTCTGGCCCGCCGCATCGCTGGAAGTGGCCAACGTTACCACCGAGAAACAGCGCACCACGGTGATGTCCCTTTACTGGATGGGTTATCCGATTGGCGGCTTCTTCGGTACCTGGCTCGGTGCAATGCTCGGCCCGGTGTACGGCTGGCGCGTTGTGTTCTATGTCGCCGGGGCGCTGGGTCTGCTGGTAGCGCTGGCGTACGCCTTCATGGTGAAAAACGAGCCGAAAAAAGTGGTTGTCGCCACGACAAAAGAAAAAGTGCCGTTAAAACAACTGTTTCGTAACCAGTCCGTCATGCTGATGGCGTTCTATTACTTCCTGCTGCTGAGCGGCTGGTGGATTGTGTTGCTGTGGGCGCCGACCTTCCTGATGAATGTAAAACAACTGCCAATCAGTACCGCAGGAACCATTGCCAGCCTGCTGGGGCTGACCGGCGCGCTGGGGGGCTTCCTGCTTGGGCGTTTATGTGACCGTGGCGACTTCTCGCGTAAGCGTGCGGTGTTGATAGGCATCACGCTCGCCAGCAGTCTGTTGATGGCCGCGATGGTACTGCAACTGCCGGTCTTCGCCGTGGTGATTCTGGTGTTGTTCCTCGGGCTGCTTGGTTACCCCATCACACCGCTGGTCCTCTCCTTTACCGCCGAACTGGTACCGCCACAGCTTCGCGGCTCCGCCATTGGCTTTGTGATGAATGTCGGCATGACGGCCGGTGGGATTTCACCCGTCCTGGCGGGCTATTTCGCGGATAAATATTCCATGTCTGCCGTCTGGTTTGTAGCGGCCTGCGTGATGGTCGTCAGTTCGGTACTGCTGCTGGGGGTGCGTAAAGCGCCCAGGCCAGTGAAAGAGATGGAAATATCCGGGCTGTCATCACGCGTTTAACGAGGTAAAACATGACCACAGCGATCCCGCAATCGATCCTGGAAGCGCTTACGAATGTCTCCATGCCGCGCCATGTCACGATGGCGCAGCCGCAACAGACGCTGGACGTGGCGGGATACCGCATTCCGCTCTACCACAGCGAGGCGTTAGTGATTGGCAGCGGCGCCGCCGGGCTGCGCGCGGCGGTGGAGTTGCGTCGCCGCAAAGTGGATGTTCTGGTGGCGACCCAAACCTTGTTTTGGGGAACATCGGCCTGCTCCGGATCGGATAAACAGACCCTGCATACCGCCTCGACCAGTTTTCGTGGCGATAATTTTACAGCCCTCGCCAGTGCAATTGGCGCGGGTGGAGCGATGGATGCCGACACGGCGTATGTTGAAGCGGTCGGCTCGGTAGAGGCTTTTATCGGCCTGAAAAGCATGGGGCTTCCCTTGCCGGAGGACCGCTACGGCGCCGTATTGCGCTACCAGACCGATCACGATGAAGTGGGCCGCGCAACCAGTTGTGGGCCACGTACTTCCCGCCTGATGGTCAAAGTGCTGGCGGAAGAGGCGGTACTGCTGGGTGTGCCGTTTGTCGATCATGCGACAGCCGTACGTCTGCTCACCGAAGGGGAAGGGGAGCAGCGCCGGGTCGCCGGAGTGCTTGCCATTGTGAAAGGCGCACGGCAGGAGGATAACCCGTGGGGGCTATGTCTGATGCGTAGCGCGACTGTAATCCTGGCGGCCGGTGGACCGGGTGAACTGTTCCGCGACAGCGTCTACCCGAAGCGCTGTTTTGGTTCGCTGGGGCTGGCACTGGAGGCGGGGATTGCGACGGTCAACCTGACGGAACATCAGTTTGGTATCGGTACGCGGCGCGATGAGTTCCCCTGGAACCTCTCCGGCACCTACGTGCAGAGCATGCCTTATATCTACTCGATAGATGCGCAGGGCCAGGAGCATAACTTTCTTGCCCGCTACTATCGCACCACGCGGGAGCTGGCCTCGAATATCTTCCGTAAGGGATATCAGTGGCCGATTCACGCCACGCGAATGCTGGATTTTGGCTCCAGCCTGGTGGATTTGGCTATCTATAATGAGTCGCAGGCCGGGCGCACGATCTATATGGATTTTAACCGCAATCCGCTGCCAGTACCGGGCGATGAACCCTTTGCCCTTGGCAATCTGGACGAGGATGTTTACCGCTATCTGTGCAATAACGATGCCTGTCTGGAGCTACCGATTGCTCGCCTGCAGCGGATGAACCCGCTGGCCATTGAGCTTTATAAACATCATGGTCATGACCTGACAACACAGCCGCTGCCGTTTAATGTCAATCACCAGCATATGAATGGCGGGATTGCGGTAGATACATGGGGCCATTCGACGTTAAGTGGCTGCTATGCGATTGGCGAAGCGGCGGGGACGCACGGAGTAACGCGCCCCGGCGGTGCGGCGCTCAATGCCGGACAGGTCTTTGGGCTGCGCTGCGCGAAGCATATCGCAGCGACGCCACGGGCTGCATCGGAATCTCTTTTTGCCCGTGAAACGGCTGAGCTTTTGCAGCAGATCCAGCGTGACAGCAGCCATCCTCAGGCGTTGCGGATTGACGATATTCGTGACGAAATCCAGCAGCGCATGAGTGAGCGTGCCGGGTTTGTCTGTGATGCCGGGCAGGTACCTGGCGCTGTTCAGGCGGCCCGTCGACTCAATCAACGTATTGCGCAAAATGGGGTGGCAATAACCCATCCAAACCAGACGGCGTTTAGCCTCCAGTGGCGTCAGATGGCGCTGGCATCGGAAGCGTTACTGGTGGCGCTGGAAAGCTATATTGCCCGTGGCGGCGGTAGCCGTGGCGCACGGATGTTGTGCTCTGCACAGGGAGACGTCGCACCGCAAACACGTGAAGGGGTATTGTCTGAGTTTCGTTTCATCTCTGAAAAGGCGGAGCACCGGCAGGAGCAAATACAGGTGACATGGCGCAACGGCGAGTTTGTTGTCGAGCAGCGGCCATTACGTACGCTTGATGACCTCTCGACGATCTTCTTTGAAAAGAACTGGCCAGATTATCTGACGGAGGAGATCTACCGACGTTAGTACTTTACTCAGGCTACGCTAGTGCGAGTAGCCTGGGTAAGCGAAGCGCCACCCGGGAATATTCCCACTCATCACTCGCCGACTTCCCCCTCTGGTGCTAACTTCGCCAGCCAGATATTCCTGTGATATGATGAAGTTGCTATCACATTTGTCATACTCCACTGCCATGGGCGCTATGAAATCATCAGATTCGCACGCTGAAAACACTGCTGAAAATATCGGGCGCACGCTGCGTCGCCGTCCGTTGGCGCGCAAAAAATTATCCGAGATGGTGGAAGAAGAGCTCGAACAGATGATCCGCCGCCGGGAGTTTGCCGAAGGCGATGTGCTGCCCTCCGAGCGTGAGCTGATGGCGTTTTTCAATGTGGGCCGCCCCTCGGTACGCGAAGCGCTGGCGGCGCTCAAGCGTAAAGGATTAGTGCAAATCAGCAACGGTGAACGCGCCCGCGTTTCCCGCCCATCTGCCGATACCATCATTGGCGAGCTTTCCGGCATGGCGAAAGATTTTCTCTCCCGTCCCGGTGGTATTGCCCATTTTGAGCAGCTACGCCTGTTTTTCGAATCCAGCCTGGTGCGCCATGCGGCGGAACATGCCACGGATGAGCAAATTGAACGTCTCGGTAAGGCGCTGGAGCTGAACAGTCAGTCGCTGGACGACAACGCGCTATTTATTCGCTCCGATGTTGAATTCCATCGCGTACTGGCTGAAATCCCCGGTAATCCTATCTTTCTGACGATCCATGTTGCCCTGCTGGACTGGCTGATTGCCGCTCGCCCCACGGTGCCTGAAAAAGAGCTGCATCAGCACAATAACCTCAGTTATCAGCAGCATATTGAGATCGTCAATGCCATTCGCCAGCGCGATCCCGATGCCGCCGATCGCGCGTTGCATGTTCACCTCAACAGCGTTTTCGCCACCTGGCACGCGTTCGATAAACAGCAAAAATCCAGCAACTGATTGACCGATCCCTTTTGCGCGCTAGCGATCGTTTAGTGCGTTAGATCCCATTTAGCGTTTTCTCTCCCAGATGGCGATCATTTGCACTGGTATAATAGGTATAAAGGTATATAGTCAAAGCGCACTCATGCAACAGGAGAAGATGATGACTGCTCAGTTAAGAGGGGTGATGGCCGCGCTGTTGACCCCGTTTGATGCCAGCGAAAAGCTGGATACCGAGAGCCTGCGCCGTCTGGTGCGTTTTAATATCAATCAGGGGATCGATGGGCTGTACGTGGGGGGATCCACCGGGGAAGCGTTCGTGCAAAGCATTGCTGAGCGTGAACAGGTACTGGAGATCGTCGCCGAAGAGGCGAAAGGCAAACTGACGCTGATTGCCCATGTCGGCACCGTCAGCACCCACGAAACCCGGCAGCTTGCGCAGGCGGCCAGCCGCTATGGTTTTGACGCCGTCTCTGCCGTTACTCCGTTCTACTATCCGTTCAGCTTTGAAGAGCACTGCGACCACTATCGTGCAGTGATCGACGCCGCTAATGGTCTGCCGATGGTGGTTTACAACATTCCGGCGCTGAGTGGGGTGAAACTCACGCTGGATCAAATCGACACGCTGGTTACCCTGCCGGGCGTGGGCGCGCTGAAACAAACATCGGGCGATCTCTTCCAGATGGAGCAGATCCGCCGGGCGAATCCGGATCTGGTGCTCTATAACGGTTATGACGAGATCTTTGCATCCGGGCTGATGGCGGGCGCGGATGGTGGTATCGGCAGTACTTACAACATCATGGGTTGGCGCTATCTGGGTATCGTTCGCGCGCTGCAAACGGGCGACATTGCCACCGCGCAGCGCCTGCAGGCGCAATGCAATGAGGTTATCGAGCTACTGATCAAAGTCGGTGTTTTCCGCGGCCTGAAAACGGTGCTGCACTACATGGATGTCCTGGCGGTACCGCTGTGTCGTAAGCCGTTCGCGCCGGTGGCGGAAAAATATTTGCCAGAACTTAAAGCGCTGGCGGCAGCACTGCAACAAGAGAAAGAACAACAACAGTGATCCGGATCTGTCTGTCCGGAGGCGCTGCGCTGGCCGGACAGACGGAGCCGCTCTTAACTCTGTCGGTCTACATAAGCGATGGGCAACGCCCATCGCGGGAGTATCACATGAGTACTGCTATGCAAAATATCCCGTGGTATCGCCATCTTGATCGGGCGCAATGGCGGGCTTTCTGCGCCGCCTGGCTGGGCTATCTGCTCGACGGTTTTGATTTTGTCCTTATCGCGTTGGTGTTAACGGAAATTCAGAGCGAATTTGGTCTGACGACGGTACAGGCGGCAAGCCTCATCTCCGCAGCCTTTATCTCCCGTTGGTTTGGAGGGCTGATGTTGGGCGCAATGGGTGACCGCTACGGCCGACGGTTGGCGATGGTCACCAGTATCCTTCTGTTCTCATGCGGTACGCTGGCCTGCGGGTTGGCCCCCGGCTTCACCACCATGTTTATCGCCCGGCTGGTGATCGGTATGGGGATGGCCGGAGAGTATGGCTCCAGCGCGACGTATGTGATTGAAAGCTGGCCCCGACAGTTGCGAAACAAAGCCAGCGGCTTTTTGATTTCCGGCTTCTCCGTCGGGGCCGTTATCGCGGCGCAGGTCTACAGCCTGGTGGTACCCGTCTGGGGCTGGCGCGCGCTGTTTTTCATCGGCATTTTGCCCATCGTCTTTGCCCTGTGGCTGAGGAAAAACATTCCGGAAGCGGAAGACTGGAAAGAGAGACATGCGGGTAAAGCGCCGGTATGCACGATGGTGGATATTCTGTATCGCGGCAAACATCGCGTGATTAACGTGGCGATGACACTCATTGCCGCGACCTCATTGTGGTACTGCTTTGCTGGTGAAATGAAGAATGCCGCGCTGGTGGCGATTCTTGGCCTGGTGTGCGCGTTTATCTTTATCAGCTTTATGGTGCAAAGCAGCGGAAAACGCTGGCCAACCGGCGTAATGCTGATGGTGGTAGTGCTCTTTGCGTTTCTCTACTCGTGGCCCATCCAGTCGCTGCTGCCGACTTACCTCAAAACCGAACTGGCCTATTCGCCTGCGACGGTAGCTAAGGTGCTGTTCTTTAGCGGCTTTGGCGCTGCGGTGGGCTGTTGTGTTGGCGGTTTTCTGGGCGACTGGTTGGGGACGCGCAAAGCCTACGTCTACAGTCTTCTCGCCTCCCAAATTCTGATCATCCCGGTGTTTGCCATTGGTGGCACCAGCGTATGGGTTCTCGGTTTTCTGCTCTTCTTCCAGCAAATGCTGGGGCAGGGGATCTCAGGCATTCTGCCTAAACTGATCGGCGGCTACTTCGATACCGACCAGCGTGCGGCAGGTTTGGGATTTACCTACAACGTTGGGGCCCTGGGCGGCGCACTGGCACCAATCCTGGGGGCGCTGATCGCTCAGCGTCTGGATCTGGGTACCGCACTGGGATCGCTCTCCTTTAGCCTGACATTTGTGGTGATCCTATTGATTGGGCTGGATATGCCGTCGCGCGTACAGCGTTGGCTACGCCCCGAAGCGCTGCGAACCCATGATGCGATCGATGGTAAGCCATTCAGCGGCGCGGTCAGCCACAGCGATGGTAAGAACGGGTTATTAAAAACGAAAGGATAACCAGACATGTCTCTGATAGCGAAAATGGATGCACAAATTGGCCGCCAGGGTGGGCTGGTGGTCTCCTGCCAGCCTGTTCCGGATAGCCCGCTGGATAAGCCGGACATCGTGGCGGCGATGGCACTGGCCGCCCAGCAGGCCGGGGCGGTGGCGGTACGTATTGAAGGCATTAACAACCTGCGTGCCGTCCGTCAGGCTGTAACACTACCCATCATCGGCATCATTAAACGCGACTTAACGGACTCCCCTGTGCGCATTACCCCTTACGCTGAGGATGTCGATGCGCTGGCACAGGCGGGGGCAGATATTATCGCCATTGATGGTACCGATCGTATTCGCCCGGTTGCGGTGCGTGACCTGCTGGCGCGTATTCATCACCACGGGCTTATCGCGATGGCCGATTGTTCCTGCGAGCAGGATGGTTTGTATTGCCAGCAAACAGGAGCGGAGTTGATTGGCACCACGCTGTCTGGCTACACCAGCGAACACACCCCCGCAGAACCGGACCTGGCGCTGGTCACCACGCTCAGTCAGGCCGGATGCCGGGTGATGGCGGAAGGGCGCTATAACTCGCCCGAACTGGCGGCGCAGGCGAAGCGCCATGGAGCATGGGCGGTGACCGTCGGCTCAGCCATTACGCGGCTGGAGTACATTTGCCAGTGGTATTGCGATGCACTCCAGGAGGCAGCGACATGACCACGCTGGCGATTGATATCGGTGGCACCAAGCTTGCTGCCGCGCTGGTGGACGGTGACCTGCAGATTCACCAACGCCGTGAGTTGCCCACGCCCGCCAGTAAAACCCCGGATGCCCTGCGGGCGGCACTCCTGGCGTTGGTCGCCCCACTTGCCTCTCAGGCCCGGCAGGTGGCGGTTGCCTCAACCGGAATTATTCGTGAAGGTACCTTGCAGGCGATCAATCCACAAAATCTGGGTGGTCTGCTGCATTTCCCGTTGGTTTCGACCCTGACGGAGATAACGGGCTTGCCTGCGCTGGCGGTGAATGATGCGCAGGCCGCTGCCTGGGCGGAGTACCACGCATTGGGCGAGAACATCGACGATATGGTGTTTATCACGGTTTCCACTGGCGTAGGCGGCGGTGTAGTGAGCGATGGTGTGCTGCGTATGGGCCATGAGGGGCTGGCAGGCCATTTGGGCCATACGCTTGCCGATCCTGGCGGTCCGCGCTGCGGCTGTGGGCGAGTGGGATGCGTTGAAGCGATCGCTTCCGGACGCGGTATCGCGGCAGCGGCGCAGGGTGATCTGGCAGGCTGCGATGCGAAAGCCATTTTTGCCCATGCGGCGAATGGGCATGCGCAGGCGCGCGAACTGGTTCAGCGCTCGGCGCAGACGCTGGCGCGCCTCGTTGCCGATGTGAAGGCGACCACGGACTGCCAACGTGTGGTGGTGGGCGGCAGTATTGGCCTTGCACCGGGGTATCTGGCGCTAGTGCGTGCGTGTCTGGCCCTGGAGCCATCAGTCTATCGGGTGGTGTTAAGTGAGGCGCACTATCGCCATGACGCAGGATTACTGGGTGCCGCGCTGCTGGCGCAAGGAGTGAAAAAATGATGACAGGTGAAGTGGCGTCGCTCGCTCACTCGGGGTTGCATCCGGTGCTGCTGAATGCCCTGACGCTGGCACTGGATGCGCGCGTGCAGGAAAAGCCGCCGGGCAGTTACCCGCTACAGGGTGACGCTATCTTTATGAACATCATGCAATTTTCCACACAACCCGCGGAACAGAAGAAGGCCGAGCTGCATGCGCATTACATTGATATCCAGCTATTGCTGGCGGGTGAAGAGCGCATTTTGTATGGCATTCCAGGGTCTGCACGACAGTGCGATGACTGGCATGTTGAGGACGATTATCAGCTTTGCGCCGCGATTTGTGACGGGCAGGTTGTCACACTAACGCCTGGCATGTTTGCGATTTTTATGCCGGATGAGCCACATAAGCCGGGGTGTATGGTGGGTACTGCGCAAGAGATTAAAAAGGTGGTAATTAAGGTCTGTGCCAGCCTGCTTACGGCATAAAAAAAAGCCGGATGGTGTACCATCCGGCTTTTTCTTGCCTGCCCTGGATTTCCGGGAAAACCCTTATACTTCAAGCCAGTTGAGGATGCCGTCTGCCGCCTTACGGCCTTCGGCGATGGCTGTGACCACCAGATCGGAGCCACGAACGATATCGCCACCGGCAAAGATTTTCGGGTTGCTGGTCTGAAACGCGTTCTCGCTGCCTTCCGGGGCGATGATGCGGCCCTGAGAGTCCAGCTCGACGCTGTGTTTCGCCAGCCATTCCATGCTGTGTGGGCGGAAACCAAACGCCATCACGACCGCATCAGCCGGTACCACATGTTCGGAACCCGCAACGATCTCCGCACGACGACGGCCTTTGGCATCTGGCGCACCCATTTCGGTACGCGCCATTTTCACGCCGCAGACTTTACCGTTGGCATTCACTTCGACACCCAGCGGCTGCACGTTGAACTGGAATTCCACACCCTCTTCGCGCGCGTTTTTCACTTCGCGTTTTGAACCCGGCATATTTTCTTCATCACGGCGGTAAGCACAAATCACATTGGTGGCACCCTGACGAACAGAAGTACGCACGCAGTCCATTGCGGTGTCGCCACCACCCAGAACAACAACGCGTTTGCCTTCCATGCTGATGAAGGGTTCGTCAGTCGATTCACCAAAGCCCATCAGTTGTTTGGTATTCGCGATGAGGAATGGCAGCGCGTCGAATACGCCATCGGCATCTTCGTTTTCCAGACCGCCACGCATCGACTGATAGGTGCCGACGCCAAGGAATACCGCGTCATAATCTTTCAGCAAGTCATCAAGCTGTACGTCGCGACCGACTTCGGTATTCAGCTTGAATTCAATCCCCATGCCAGTGAAGATTTCGCGACGGCGGGTCATCACCTCTTTTTCCAACTTGAATGCCGGGATACCGAAGGTGAGCAGACCACCGATTTCCGGATGGCGGTCAAACACCACTGCTTTGACGCCATTACGGGTCAGCACATCGGCGCATGCCAGACCTGCCGGGCCTGCACCGATAATCGCCACGCGTTTGTCCGTCTGCTTCACGCCGGTCATATCCGGGCGCCAGCCCATCTCGAACGCTTTATCATTGATGTAGCGCTCGATGTTACCGATGGTGACCGCGCCGAACTCATCATTCAGCGTACAGGAACCTTCACACAGGCGGTCCTGCGGGCAAACGCGCCCGCAGACTTCCGGCAAGGTATTAGTCTGGTGAGACAGTTCAGCGGCCTCAAAAATACGCCCTTCGTTGGCCAGTTTCAGCCAGTTCGGGATGTAGTTATGGACCGGACATTTCCATTCGCAGTACGGGTTACCACAGGAGAGGCAGCGATCTGCCTGCGCCTTGGCCTGGCCTTCCGAAAATGGCTCGTAGATTTCAATAAATTCAATCTTACGGATCTTCAGCGGTTTCTTTGGCGGATCCACGCGCTGTAAGTCGATAAACTGGTATACGTTCTGACTCATTGCTGCCCCTTACTGCGCCTGCACACGCAGCTCTGCTGCGCTACGACTACGATGACCCAACAGTGCTTTCACATCACTGGACTTCGGTTTAACCAGTGCAAATTTCTCCGCGAAGGCTGGCCAGTTAGCCAGAATCTCTTCGCCGCGAGATGAACCGGTATGGTGCACATGCTCGGTAATCAGACCGCGCAGATGCTCTTCGTGGATGGCGAGGTCATCGACGCTCAACACTTCCACCAGTTCCGGGTTCACACGTTTGCGGAACTCGCCGTCTTCATCCAGGACATAGGCGAAGCCGCCGGTCATCCCTGCGCCAAAGTTCACGCCTGTTTTACCGAGGATACAGACGATACCGCCGGTCATGTATTCACAACCGTTATCGCCGATGCCTTCCACGACAGTAATCGCGCCGGAGTTACGCACGCCGAAACGTTCACCCGCGCGGCCTGCGGCATACAGACGACCACCGGTTGCGCCATACAGGCAGGTGTTACCGATAATGCTGGCCTCGTGGCTACGATAAGCAGAGCCTACCGGCGGACGTACCGCGACTAAACCGCCTGCCATGCCCTTGCCTACGTAGTCGTTGGCATCGCCAGTCAGATACAGCTCAACGCCACCAGCGTTCCAGACGCCAAAGCTCTGGCCTGCGGTACCGCTAAAGTGCACGGTAATCGGATCCGCCGCCAGCCCCTGATCGCCATGCGTTTGCGCGATGTAGCCAGACAAAGACGCGCCGACAGAACGATCCGTGTTGCGGATATCAAACCAGAACGTTTTGCTCTGACGTTCGTCGACAAACGGTTTGGCCTGCTGCAGCAACTGCGCGTTCAACACGCCGTTGTCGAACGGCGGGTTGTTTTCGGTGCAGTAGAGCGCTTTGCCAGGATGCGGCTCGGCGGTTTCCAGCAGTTTCGACAAATCCAGCTTCTGTTGTTTGGCGGTGAAACCGTCCAGTTCTTTGAGCAGATCGGTGCGACCAATCAAATCCACCAGGCGTTTCACGCCGAGCTGCGCCATTAACTCACGCACTTCACGGGCGATAAATTCAAAGTAATTGGTCACTTTGAACGGCAGACCGTGGTAGTGGTTTTTACGCAGTTTTTCATCCTGAGTTGCTACGCCGGTTGCGCAGTTGTTCAGGTGGCAAATACGCAGGTATTTACAGCCCAGCGCCACCATCGGGCCGGTACCAAAGCCGAAGCTTTCCGCACCCAGGATTGCCGCTTTGATGATGTCCTGGCCGGTTTTCAGACCGCCATCTGTCTGTAAACGAATTTTGTGGCGCAGACCGTTGGCCACCAGCGCCTGTTGGGTTTCCACCAGGCCCAGTTCCCACGGACAGCCCGCGTATTTCACCGATGACAGCGGGCTCGCACCGGTACCGCCATCGTAACCGGCGATGGTGATGAGATCCGCATAGGCTTTCGCCACGCCGGTCGCGATGGTGCCGACGCCCGGTTCGGAAACCAGCTTCACGGAGATCATCGCTTTCGGGTTGACCTGTTTCAGGTCGAAAATCAGTTGCGCCAGATCCTCGATAGAGTAGATATCGTGGTGCGGCGGCGGAGAAATCAGCGTCACGCCCGGTACGGAATAGCGCAGTTTAGCGATGTACGGGGTCACTTTATCGCCCGGTAACTGACCGCCTTCACCCGGTTTCGCACCCTGAGCGACTTTAATCTGAATCACGTCAGCATTGACCAGATACGCCGGGGTGACGCCGAAGCGACCGGAAGCGACCTGTTTAATGCGTGAAACTTTGTTGGTGCCATAGCGCGCCGGGTCTTCGCCGCCTTCACCGGAGTTGGAGAAGCCGCCGAGGCTGTTCATGGCTTCTGCCAGCGCTTCATGCGCTTCCGGGCTCAATGCGCCGATGGACATTGCCGCGGTATCAAAGCGTTTGAACAGTTCGCTTGCCGGTTCAACGTCGTTGATGCTGACGGTTTCGCCGTTCGGCGTGATAGCCAGCAGGTCGCGAAGGGTCGCTGCCGGACGCTCATTCACCAGTTTGGCGTACTGCTGATAGTCGCTGTACTCGCCACTCTGGACGGCTTGCTGCAGGGTGCGCACCACATCCGGGTTATAGGCGTGGTATTCACCGCCGTGAACGTATTTCAGCAGACCGCCCGCTTCGAGCGGTTTACGTGCCAGCCAGGCGCGTTTGGAGAGGTTCAGCAGATCCTGCTGGAAGTCAGCAAAACCTGCGCCGCTGATACGGCTGACCACGCCCTGGAAGCAGAGTTCGGAAACCTCTTCGTGCAGACCGACGGCTTCGAACAGTTTTGAGCAACGGTAAGAGGCAATCGTCGAGATGCCCATTTTGGACATGATCTTGTACAGCCCTTTGTTGATGCCGTTGCGGTAGTTCAGCATCACCGTGCGGTAATTCTTCTCAATGGCTTTGGTATCGACCAGTTTTGCCAGCGTTTCGTACGCCAGGTACGGATAAATCGCGGTGGCGCCGAAGCCCAGCAGCACTGCAAAATGGTGCGGGTCACGGGCACTGGCGGTTTCTACGATGATGTTGGCATCGCAGCGCAGGCTTTTCTCAACCAGACGGGTCTGCACCGCGCCAACCGCCATCGGGGCCGGTACCGGCAGACGGTTTTTAGCGATGTTACGGTCAGACAGCACCAGCAGCACGGTGCCGTTACGCACCATCTGTTCTGCTTTATCGCACAGCGCTCTCACTGTCTCTTCCAGCGAGGTTTCGGTCACATCGAAAGTGATGTCCAGCACATCTGCGCGGTAGTGCTCCTCTTTCATGGTGGTGAGCTGCGTGAAATCGGAGTACAGCAGGATCGGCGATTTGAAGCTCAGACGGTGTGCCTGGCCTTCTGCTTCACAGAAGACATTCATCTCACGACCGATACTGGTGGCCAGCGACATCACATGGGCTTCACGCAGCGGGTCAATCGGTGGGTTCGTCACCTGTGCGAACTGCTGGCGGAAGTAGTCGTAAATGATACGCGGCTGGCTGGAGAGCACAGCAAACGGGGTATCGTCACCCATTGAGCCGACCGCTTCCTGGCCGTTTTCACCGAGTACGCGGATAACAGAATCGAGCTCTTCGAAGCTGTAGTTAAACTGCTTCTGATAGCTTGTCAGCAGGTCGTCATCCATTTCGCGGATGCCAACCTGGTCATCGGCCAGATCTTCAAACGGCACCAGACGGCGAACGTTTTTCTCCATCCATTCTTTATAAGGATGGCGGCTTTTCAGATCGTCATCGGTCTCTGCGGAGTGCAGAATGCGACCGCCACGGGTATCGATAACCATCAGCTCGCCCGGACCGACGCGGCCTTTTTCGACCACTTCGTCAGGCTGATAATCCCAGATGCCCACTTCGGAGGCACAGGTGATCAGCTTATCTTTGGTGATGACATAGCGTGCCGGACGCAGGCCGTTACGGTCCAGGTTACAGGCCGCGAAACGGCCATCGGACATGACGATGCCCGCCGGGCCATCCCACGGTTCCATATGCATGGAGTTAAAATCGAAGAAGGCGCGCAGGTCCGGGTCCATATCCGGGTTGTTCTGCCAGGCTGGTGGTACCAGCAGGCGCATGGCGCGCACGATATCCATCCCGCCGGCCAGCAGCAGTTCGAGCATGTTATCCATGGAGCTGGAGTCAGAGCCGGTTTCGTTGACGAACGGCGCGGCATCATGCAGATCCGGGATCAGCGGGGTCTGGAATTTGTAGGTACGCGCGCGTGCCCACTGACGGTTACCGGTGATGGTGTTGATTTCACCGTTATGCGCCAGATAGCGGAACGGCTGTGCCAGCGGCCAGCGCGGTACGGTGTTGGTGGAGAAGCGCTGGTGGAACAGGCAAATGGCCGATTCCAGACGCAGATCCGCCAGGTCCAGGTAGAAGCGCGGCAGGTCAGCCGGCATACACAGACCTTTATAGATGTTCACCAGGTTAGAGAGGCTACAAACGTAGAACTCTTTATCTTCCTGCAGACGCTTTTCAATGCGACGGCGGGCAATAAACAGACGGCGCTCCATATCACGCGGGCGCCAGCCAGCCGGGGCGTTAACAAAAATTTGCTCAATACGAGGCAGCGAGGAGAGGGCGATTTCACCGAGTACCCCTTCGTTGGTTGGCACATCGCGCCAGCCGACAATAGACAGGGTCTCACGTTGAAGTTCTTCTTCTACAATACGGCGAGATGTGCTGGCTTTTTCTGGATCCTTATTCAGGAACAGCATACCAACAGCATAGTTTTTGGCTAAACGCCAGCCGCGCTCTTCCGCAACGATACGGAAGAAACGATCGGGTTTTTGCAGCAGCAGACCGCAACCGTCGCCGGTTTTACCATCAGCGAGGATTGCGCCACGGTGCTGCATGCGGGCCAGTGCGTGAATAGCGGTACGCACTACCTTGTGGCTAGGTTCGCCTTCTATGTGGGCGATCAGGCCGAAACCACAGTTATCCCTCTCAAGGGATTTATCGTACAACATATCAGTGAACCTCCCCAGGCTCTGCGGGACTCCCATCCGATACCGATTGCGCGCGGGCACAGCAAGAGCATGGCGACGGGGCTAAATAAAGCCTCGCATGTCGCCCTCTTTAATTTCCTTTTCGCATCGGTACACAAGTGTTGAGGACTTGCTTAAGAGGGAATCTCAATAACTGCATAAATATGATGAGCAGACCACTCATCCAGAAAGCTTCCAGCGGATTCCCAACTTATCGGGAATCCGTACACAGGTCAAATGCCAGGCTTATTTATCTAATAATGTGCTAAAGGATGTTTAATTAATTGATATGTAAATGAATTTAACCTTATTTACAATCAATAAGCCCAGCGCGGAGCGGCAGAGTAATGTGATCTGACTCACTATCGGGAAGCGTTGTTAATGCGTTACCCTACTAAGGGAAATGTGGATTTCAGAATATTATTCTGAGAATGTTCTTATGAGCACATGAACGCACTGTTTTTCACTTGTGACACTATTTCTGCAAAATATCGTCTGAACATAAGGAAAAGTAATTGCCCGAGGAGTGCATGAAATTGCGGTAATCTTGACTGTTTATGCAATGAATAAAAGCCTTGCCGGGCGATTGATCCACATCATCGCCGTCGAAAGCTAAAAATGGCAGGCTTGGCCTCTTTTCAAAGGCACGGCCTGTCAGATTATGCAGTTACAAAAATTAGTCAATATGTTTGGTGGGGATCTTGCCCGTCGTCATGGACAAAAGGTTCATAAATTGACGCTTCACGGCGGTTTTAGCTGCCCGAATCGGGATGGCACCATCGGCCGGGGCGGCTGTACGTTCTGCAATGTCGCTTCTTTTGCCGATGAAGAGCAGCAGCATCGTTCGATTGCCGAACAACTGGCACATCAGGCGAACCTGGTGAATCGCGCTAAACGCTACCTCGCCTATTTCCAGGCTTACACCAGCACCTGGGCCGAAGTACAGGTGCTGCGTTCCATGTATCAACAGGCAATAAGCCAGGCCAGCATTGTTGGCCTGTGTGTCGGCACACGCCCGGACTGTGTACCCGAGGCGGTGCTGGATTTGCTAAGCGAATACAAAGATCAGGGGTATGAAGTCTGGCTGGAGCTGGGTCTGCAAACCGCGCACGATAAAACGCTGCACCGTATTAACCGTGGGCATGATTTCGCCTGTTACCAGCGAACCACCCGTCTGGCCCGCGAGCGCGGGCTGAAAGTCTGTAGCCACCTTATTGTCGGTTTGCCGGGGGAAGGGCAGTCGGAATGCCTGCAAACGCTCCATCGCGTGGTAGAGACTGGCGTAGACGGTATCAAGCTGCATCCCCTGCATATTGTGAAGGGCAGCATTATGGCGAAAGCCTGGGAGGCGGGCCGTCTGCAGGGTATTGAACTGGAAGACTACACTGTCACCGCCGGGGAGATGATTCGCGCCACGCCAGCGGAGGTGATTTACCATCGCGTCTCTGCCAGCGCCCGTCGCCCGACGCTTCTGGCGCCGTTGTGGTGCGAAAATCGCTGGACGGGAATGGTTGAGCTTGATCGCTATCTTACTGAACATGGTGTGCAAGGTTCCGCAGTGGGTCGCCCCTGGATCCAACCGTGACGGTTGCCTGGCTCCGCATTTTTCGCACAACCTTCAACGTGTTGCTCAGAATTGGGTATTATTGAACGGAATTGTTTAAGGAAATCGCTATGAAGCAAATCCGTTTACTGGCGCAATATTACGTCGACCTGATGATGAAGCTCGGGTTGGTTCGTTTCTCCCTGTTACTTGCCCTGGCGCTGGTGGTACTGGCTATCGTCGTACAAATGGCGGTGACGATGGTCTTACAGGGGCAGGTGGCGAGCATCGACGTCATTCGCTCTATCTTTTTTGGCTTGTTAATTACCCCCTGGGCGGTCTATTTCTTATCGGTTGTCGTTGAGCAGCTTGAAGAGTCACGTCAGCGCCTGTCGCGGCTGGTGGACAAGCTGGAAGAGATGCGCGACCGCGACCTCAAACTGAATATCCAGCTTAAAGACAACATCACCCGGCTCAACCAGGAGATGGCGGATCGCGAGAAAGCCGAAGCTGAACGTCAGGCGACATTTGAGCAGCTTAAAGTGGAGATGCAGGAGCGCGAGCAGACGCAGATTCAGCTTGAACAGCAATCCACCTTTTTACGCTCTTTCCTTGATGCCTCCCCGGACCTGGTTTTCTATCGCAACGAAGACAAAGAATTTTCCGGCTGTAACCGGGCAATGGAACTGCTGACGGGCAAAAGCGAGAAGCAACTGATTAACCTTAAACCACAGGATGTCTACGCGCCGGAAGCGGCGGAGAAGGTCATTGAGACCGATGAGAAGGTGTTTCGCCACAATGTTTCGCTGACCTATGAGCAGTGGCTGGATTATCCGGATGGACGCAAAGCCTGTTTTGAAATTCGCAAGGTGCCCTATTATGACCGCGTAGGTAAGCGCCACGGCTTGATGGGCTTCGGGCGTGATATCACCGAGCGTAAGCGCTATCAGGACGCCCTGGAGCGTGCCAGCCGCGATAAAACCACCTTTATCTCTACTATCAGCCACGAACTGCGCACGCCGCTTAATGGCATCGTCGGGTTGAGCCGTATTCTGCTGGATACCGATTTAACGGCCGAGCAGGAAAAATACCTGAAAACCATCCATGTCTCTGCCGTCACTCTGGGCAATATCTTCAACGATATTATTGATATGGATAAAATGGAGCGTCGTAAAGTCCAGCTCGATAACCAGCCGGTGGATTTCACCAGCTTCCTCGCCGACCTGGAAAACCTTTCCGGCCTGCAGGCGCACCAGAAAGGTCTGCGCTTTGTCATGGAGCCTGCCCTGCCGTTACCGCATAAGGTGGTCACTGACGGCACGCGGTTGCGGCAGATCCTGTGGAACCTTATCAGCAACGCCGTCAAATTTACCCGTGAGGGGCAAGTCACCGTCCGTGTGCGCTATGACGAAGGCGATATGCTGCACTTCGAGGTCGAAGATTCCGGGATTGGTATTCCTCGCGAAGAGTTGGATAAAATTTTCGCCATGTATTATCAGGTGAAAGATAGCCATGGCGGCAAGCCTGCTACCGGTACCGGGATTGGTCTCGCGGTATCGCGTCGCCTGGCGAAAAACATGGGCGGTGACATTGTTGTTACCAGCCAGCCGGGCAAAGGTTCGATCTTCACCCTGACTGTTCACGCGCCTGCGGTGGCAGAGGAAGTGGAAGATGCGTTTGAAGACGATGATATGCCGCTGCCAGCGCTGCATGTGCTGTTGGTGGAAGACATTGAGCTTAACGTGATCGTTGCCCGTTCCGTACTGGAAAAGCTGGGCAACAGTGTGGATGTGGCAATGACCGGTAAGGCCGCACTGGAGATGTTCAAACCTGGAGAATATGACCTGGTACTGCTGGATATTCAGTTGCCGGATATGACCGGGCTGGACATTTCGCGCATCCTCACCAGCCAGTTTGCCCGCGACGATTTACCGCCGCTGGTGGCGCTTACCGCCAACGTACTGAAAGATAAAAAAGAGTATCTGGATGCAGGGATGGACGACGTCTTAAGCAAGCCGCTGGCGGTCCCGGCATTAACTGCCATGATTAAGAAATTCTGGGATGCGGGCGAAGAAGAGGAGAAAGACGCAATGTCTGTTACCGAGGGTCAAAAATCACAAAACCTGCTGGATATCCCGATGCTTGAACAGTATATCGAGCTGGTCGGTCCGAAGCTGATCACCGATGGGCTGGCGGTATTCGAGAAAATGATGCCGGGCTATCTGAGTGTACTGGAGTCTAACCTTACCGCGCGGGATCAAAAAGGGATCGTCGAAGAGGGGCATAAGATCAAAGGTGCCGCGGGATCGGTCGGTCTTCGCCACCTGCAACAACTGGGTCAACAAATTCAGTCACCCGACCTGCCTGCCTGGTGGGATAACGTCGGTGAATGGGTTGAAGAGATGAAGCAGGAATGGCAGCACGATGTTGACGTCTTGAAAGCGTGGGTGGCAAACGCTGGAAAAAAATGACCCCGGATTAACCGGGGTGCGCGAATACTGCGCCAACACCAGGGAAATCGTGGCTGCGCCGTAAAGTTATCTATTTTTTATCAAGGGCGCAGTCGGGAAAATTTGAACTGCACGCACATAAGATAGCAAATCTTAAAGTATTTGTTACATGAATCAGCGAAATGTGTGAAGCGTAGCGCCCTTATCAAAATTTTTAATTATCCCGAGTACGTTGCATAAAGGATGAGCAAAATGAAAAAAATCGGTGTTGTTCTCAGCGGATCAGGCGTTTATGACGGATCGGAGATCCATGAAGCGGTCATCACCCTACTGGCGATCGCTCGCGAAGGCGCTGAGGCTGTATGTTTTGCACCGGACAAGCCCCAGACCGATGTCATTAATCATCTTACGGGTGAACCGATGGGGGAAAGCAGGAACGTGCTGATCGAAGCGGCCCGAATTGCTCGCGGTGCGATCCTTCCTATCGCGCAGGCATCAATAAACGATCTGGATGCGCTGATCGTTCCTGGCGGATTTGGCGCAGCGAAAAACCTGAGCAGCTTTGCCAGTCTCGGTAGTGAAAGCGTGGTCGATCCGGATCTGAAACGACTGGCTCTGGAGATGCACCAGGCGGGGAAACCGCTCGGCTTTATGTGCATTGCGCCTGCGATGCTGCCAAAAATCTTTGCTTTCCCGCTGCGTCTGACGATTGGTACGGATATCGATACCGCTGAAGTACTGGAAGATATGGGGGCTGAACACGTGCCTTGCCCTGTCGACGACATTGTGGTCGATGAGGACAACAAAGTGGTGACCACGCCTGCGTATATGCTGGCGCAGAATATTGCGGAGGCGGCCGCCGGGATCGAAAAACTGGTCTCTCGCGTTCTGGTGCTCACTGAATGAGAGGGGCGCGTGGCCCGCTAATGGCGAAAATCAAAAAGCTATTACTCCGGGTGGTGCTGGCGCTGGGCATTTTCTGGGGCGGCGGTATTCTTCTGTTCAGTTTTTTGCCGGTGCCGTTTTCAGCCGTGATGGTCGAACGGCAGTTTGGGGCGTGGCTTACCGGGGATTTCGGCTATGTCGCTCACTCGGACTGGGTCGGTATGGATGAGATCTCACCCTGGGCGGCGCTGGCGGTGATTGCCGCCGAAGATCAGCGTTTCCCGGATCATTGGGGGCTGGATTTTGGCGCGATTGAAAAAGCCTTATCGCACAATGAACAGCATGAAAATCGTATTCGCGGTGCGTCAACCATTTCCCAGCAGACCATTAAAAACCTGCTGCTCTGGGACGGTAAAAGCTGGGTGCGTAAAGGCTTTGAAGCGGGATTAACGCTGATCACGGAGGCTGTCTGGACCAAGCGGCGTATTCTGACGGTCTATTTGAATATTGCTGAATTTGGCGATGGCATCTTTGGTGTGGAAGCCGCTTCGCAGCGTTACTTTCATAAACCCGCCAGCAAGTTGACGATGGCTGAGGCGGCATTGCTGGCGGCGGTATTGCCAAACCCGGTACGTTTTCGCGCGGATGCGCCCTCAGGGTATGTGCGCAGCCGTCAGGCGTGGATTATGCGCCAGATGCGTCAGCTTGGCGGAGAAGAGTTCCTGGAACGCAATAAACTGCATTGACGATACCCTCTCCATTGGGAGAGGGAAAACCCGTGCAGTCAGTCTTCATCAAACCCGGCAATAAAAAGCGCAATGACGGCCGCCAGCGCTTCTTCTTCCTGGGGGCCTGTCGCTTCTATCTCTATCTGCCGGCCCTTGGCGGAGTCCAGCATGAGTAGCGCAATCACGCTATTGGCCTCGGCTTCGGTTCCTTCGTCGTTACGCAGCAGCACCTCAGCATCAAAGCCCTGAACCAGTTCAAACAGTTTCATCGCCGGGCGGGCGTGCATACCCAGCTTATTGGTGATTTCCACAGTTTGTTTTACGGTCATGTTTTCCGTTTTTCCAGCGTACGATGACGAGACTGAACGTTTTTACCGCGCGAGCGGAAATAGTCCGCAAGTTGTTCAGCCACATAGACGGAACGGTGTTTACCGCCGGTACACCCAATCGCCACCGTTAAATAGCTGCGATTATTGGTTTCCAGCATCGGTAACCACAGTTCGAGATAACTGCGGGTCTGGTAGATAAAATTGTGCACTTCCGTATGTCTGTCAAGGAAGGCGGCAACCGGTTTATCCAGCCCGGTCATTGGGCGTAATTTCGGGTCCCAGTGCGGGTTAGGCAAGAAGCGTACGTCAAACACATAGTCGGCATCGATAGGGATACCGTGCTTAAAGCCAAAGGACTCGAACACCATCGTCAGCTCGCGCTCGCGTTTACCCAACAGGCGGGTGCGGAGCATCTCGGCGAGCTCATGAACAGACATTTCCGATGTATCGACGATGAGATCCGCGCGTGAGCGCAGTGGCTCCAGCAGATTGCTCTCTTCATCGATGGCGCTTTCCAGAGACAGGTTTTTGCTGGAAAGAGGGTGCAGACGACGCGTGTCGCTGTAGCGGCGGATCAAGGTGTTACGATCGGCATCCAGGAACAGCAGTTGCGGTGAGAAATAGTCTGGCAGGCTGCTCATCGCCTGCTCAAAAATTTCCGGGGATTCCGGCATATTACGCACATCGATGCTGACGGCGGCTGACGTCTGGCGGTCAGCCAGCGTTCTTGCCAGCTCTGGCAACAGGACGACCGGCAGGTTATCGACGCAGTAAAATCCCATGTCTTCCAGGGCGCGCAGGGCCACTGACTTACCAGAGCCCGAACGACCACTAACGATCATCAGGACCATGAGCCAATTCTCCTCAGAACCAATGACAGAAAGGCGGCTGTTGCGTTACGCATCGTCATTTTCGCCTTCTGTCAGCGTGATGATCTGATACAACTCCTCATCGCTTTGCGCTGAGCGCAGGCGGCGGCAGATGGTTTTGTCCGCCAGACGCTTGGCCACCAACGAAAGCGTATGCAGGTGGGTTTTGGTCTGATCGGCGGGAACCAGAAGCGCGAAGAGCAGATCGACTGGCTGGTTATCAATGGCATCGAAGGCGATAGGTGTTTCCAGTTGTACAAAAACACCAACGGCACGAAGAGTATCTTCTTCGAGTTTTCCGTGAGGGATGGCGATACCGTTACCAATGCCGGTACTGCCCATTTTCTCACGCGTCAGGATCGCTTCGAAGACCACTTGTGGTGGCAGGCTCAACTGCTTTGCAGCCAGTTCACTGATAATTTCCAGGGCACGTTTCTTGCTCTGGCAGTGAACGCCACTACGGGTACATTCCTGGTTAAGGACATTGCTCAATTGAAGAGCGGAATCGTTGTTCATCATAATTTCACCTAAGCGTCGCCAGTGCAGACACCCTGCCGGGTTGCGGCAGGGTGATACGCGCCAGACGAGTGCCCGGACAATTAGTGTTGTTTCAGTTTATCTTTATGTTTCGTGAGCTGCCGCGCCAGTTTATCAATTAAACCGTCGATAGCAGCATACATGTCTTGTCCTTCCGCACTTGCATGAATCTCCCCCCCGTTTACGTGCAGGGTCGCGTCCGAGATATGAGTCACTTTCTCCACTTTCAACACAACATAGACCTGATTGATCCTTTCGAAATATTGTTCGAGTTTGGCAAATTTCGCGGTGACGAATTCGCGCAGGGCCTCGGTTATCTCGACGTTATGTCCAGTGATATTAAGCTGCATAGTGTCTTCCTTATCGGTTAGGTCACACCAGCTGTTTGCGCTGATTAGACGGCGGAATGGATAAAGACTCTCGATACTTCGCAACGGTTCGCCGCGCTACCATAATACCCTGATCTGAGAGCATGGTAGTCAGCTTACTGTCACTCAACGGCTTCGCAGGATTCTCTGCGGCAATTAATTTCTTCACCAGTGCACGGATAGCCGTTGACGAGGCTTCGCCGCCGCCTTCGGTATTCACATGACTGGAGAAGAAATATTTAAGCTCAAAGATGCCACGCGGACTGTGCAGATATTTTTGGGTCGTGACACGGGAAATCGTTGATTCATGCATCTCGACGGCCTGAGCGATATCGGCCAGAACCATCGGTTTCATAAATTCTTCGCCTTGCTCGAAAAACGCCTGCTGCTGTTCAACAATGCAGCGGCTTACCCTTAACAGGGTGTCATTCCGGCTCTCAAGGCTTTTGATCAGCCATTTCGCTTCCTGCAGATTGCTGCGGATAAACTGGCTGTCGGCATCGTTACGCGCCCCACCGCACATAGCGGCGTAGTGCTGGTTGATTTGCAAACGTGGAATGCTGTCGGAGTTCAGCTCGACCGTCCAGCGCCCATTGTGCTTGCGCACCAGCACGTCAGGAATGACATATTCGGGCTCGCCGGTCTGGATTGACTGGCCAGGGCGTGGATCAAGAGACTGGATTAAATTGACCGCCTCTTTTAGCACATCTTCTTTCAGACGTGTGACGCGCATCAGCGTTCGGAAGTCATGGTTAGCGAGCAGATCCAGGTGATCACTGATGATTAAACGCGCTTCATCGCACCAGGGGGTCTCTTTGGCAAATTGAGAGAGTTGGATCAACAGGCAATCGCGCAGATCCCTGGCCGCAACACCGACCGGATCAAAACGTTGAATACGTTTCAGTACCGCTTCGACTTCATCCAGACCGATCTCTTCATCACCCATGCTTTCCAGGATGTCTTCCAGGGGAACGGTGAGATAACCCGTGTCATCAACAGCGTCGACAATGGAGGTCGCAATGGCGCGATCGGTATCCGAGAAGGGGGTGAGTTCCACCTGCCACATCAGGTAATCCTGTAGCGACTGGGTGGTCTCTCCCTGGTAAATAGGCAGTTCATCGTCAAGGTAATCGGTGCTGCTACCGGAAGGGGTGCCAGCGGTATAGATTTCGTCCCAACTGGCATCCAGGGGCAACTCTTCGGGCATCTCTTTTTGCTCAAGAGCGTCAACCGTGTCCAGCCCTTCGTTGTCCTGGGATTGTTGTGCATCCACTTCTTCGTGAAGATCGGTTTGCTCAAGCAATGGATTACTTTCCAGAGCTTGCTGGAGTTCTTGCTGAAGTTCCAACGTGGACAGTTGCAGCAGGCGAATAGCCTGTTGCAACTGTGGCGTCATGGCTAGCTGTTGGCTGAGCCTTAATTGCAAACCTTGCTTCATATTCAGAGCAGTACTCTCCGACTAAACACGTCAATAAACCCTACCCTATCAGAGTCTGAAGTCTTCCCCAAGATATACGCGCTTAACATGTTCGTCTTCAAGGATTTGCTGAGGCGTACCGTGCGCGATCAAATGCCCCTGGCTGACAATATAAGCCCGCTCACACACCGCCAACGTTTCGCGAACGTTGTGGTCGGTAATCAACACGCCAAGCCCGCTATCACGCAGATGCTCAATAATGCGTTTGATATCAATAACCGATATCGGATCAACGCCAGCAAACGGTTCATCCAGCAGGATAAATTTCGGGTTTGCGGCCAGCGCGCGAGCAATTTCGACACGACGACGTTCACCACCAGAAAGCGCCTGCCCCATATTGTCGCGCAGATGTTCAATATGAAACTCTTCCATCAGCTCGTTCGCCCGATCCACACGCTGTTCGGATGTGAGATCGTCGCGAATTTGCAGTACCGCCATGAGATTGTCAAATACGCTCAGGCGCCGGAAAATAGAGGCTTCCTGCGGCAAATAGCCGATACCGCGACGTGCCCGGGCATGTAGCGGCAGCAGACTGATATCTTCATCATCAATGATGATATTGCCCGCATCACGCGACACGATACCAACGACCATGTAGAACGTCGTGGTTTTACCTGCACCGTTAGGACCGAGCAGCCCGACAATTTCGCCTGAATTGACTGTCAGACTGACATCTTCCACCACACGACGACCTTTGTAGGCCTTGGCGAGATTCTTTGCAGTTAATGTTGCCATAACGAATTAGTTACTCTTTTTTTGCGCCGGAGCCGGAGCCGGGGTTTTATTGTTGCTCTTATCCTGCAACTGCGACGGCACCAGAACCGTCGTCACGCGTTTGCCTTTATCGCTGAAAGCCTGCATTTTCTGCTCTTTCACCAGATAGGTAATTTTGTCGCCCGTGATGTTGCTATCAAGCTGTTCAAGGTAGGCATTGCCTGTCAGGACCACGAAATCTTTTTCCAGCTCATAGTGCATCTGGGAGGCGTGGCCTTTCACAGGTTTGCCGTTATCCTGCATCTGATAAAAGGTGGCAGGATTACCGTAACCATCAATGATTTCTTTACCTTGCTGTCCGCCAGGGCGTGTTACCACAACCTTGTCGGCATTGATTTTGATGGTGCCCTGGGTCACGACAACATTACCGGTGAAGGTCACCACATTCCCCTGCATATCCAGCGCCTGCTGATCGGAGTCGATATGGATCGGTTGCTCGGTATCGCCGGTCACCGCAAGCGCCGGAAGACTGGCGGCAAAAAGGACACTGGCCAGGGCAAAATTAAGGCTGAGTTTGTTTGTTCTGAATTTCATAGGAGCTTCTAACCTTTTCAATAAGCTCGGCGTTTTTGCTGCGTAAATTGCCGCGCATTTTCAGGCCGGTGGAATTAAATGTTGTTCCGTATAACGTAACTTGATCATCAGAGGCGACATCCTGCGTGATCAGGTTTATCTGTGCATTATCCGTCGTAATTTTTCGCAGTTGAGCATCCGCGGTCAGGGCGTTGACCTCAACATGTCCGTAAAGGTAAAGCATCCGGTCATTGGTCAGCTTCGCTTTATCCGCCTTAATGGACCACTCGGGAATTTTATCTTTGTCGAAAGTTGTTAGCACCGGCTGGGTAAACCAGGTGATTGCATCAGCGGAATAATATTCAACATGCTGTGCTATCAGCCGATAGTTCAAGGCACCTTCCGGACTGTAGACTACCGTATCGGTATGCTCGCTTTTATACGTTGGGTCAGTATTGTTAACGGTCACTTGTTCTGGCTGTTCGCGATCGGCCAGGTTCACCCCAATCAGTATCAGTGCGACCAGTGACAGCACAATGATGACCCAACGTCTGGTTTTACTCATATTGATTGCCCTTTGGCCTCATCAAGCTTGCCTTGCGCCAGCAATAACAAATCACACACTTCACGAACCGCACCACGCCCGCCTGCTGTACGGGTGACATAATTCGCCCGAGGAATGAGCAACGGATGCGCATCCGCCACCGCCACGCTTAAACCGATTTCAGCCATCACAGGCCAGTCGATGAGGTCGTCTCCCACATACGCAACGTGTTCCGGCGTCAGCGAAAGTTTGCTCAATAACTCGCGATAAGCCAACAACTTATCTGATTGCCCTTGATAGAGGTGCGTAATGCCCAGCGTTTCGCAGCGGTCTTCCATCAGTTTAGCTTTTCGGCCAGTAATAATGGCAACCTCAATGTCGGACGTTAATGCACAACGGATACCGTAACCATCGCGGACGTTGAACGCTTTCAACTCTTCTCCATTATTACCCATGTAGATAGATCCATCAGATAAAACACCATCTACATCAAGAATTAACAGCTTAATTTTTTCTGCCTTCGCCATTACCTGCGTACTGACGGGTCCGTAGCATGTCGCAAGCGACGCTCCAACCTTACTCATTCTTCGATCCTTTTTCACACCACGCCCGCGCGCAGCAAATCATGCATATGTAACACACCCAGCAATTGGTCGCCATCGGCAACCAAAACAGAGGTGATATGGCGGGACTGCATCAAATTGAGCGCGTCCACCGCCAGTGTGCCAGGACGTACGCGAATACCGCCTGGCGTCATGACCTCAGCAATGCCTAAATTTCGCACATCCACGCCCATATCAAATACACGGCGCAAATCGCCATCAGTAAAAATGCCTTCGATTTTCATCAGATCGTCGCAAATAACTGTCAGGCCTAAATTCTTGCGCGTGATTTCGAGCAGGGCGTCACGCAGCGTGGCCTCTTTACTCACATGCGGAATTTCATCCCCGGTATGCATGATGTCATTGACCCGCAGCAGGAGCTTACGCCCAAGCGCACCGCCAGGGTGGGAAAGCGCAAAATCCTCTGCTGTAAAACCCCGGGCTTTCAACAGCGCGACGGCCAGGGCATCTCCCATGACCAGTGCGGCGGTAGTACTGGATGTCGGTGCCAGCCCTAATGGACAGGCTTCTTGCGGCACCTTCACGCACAGATGAATGTCAGCCGCGCGGCCCATACTGCTGTCCGGACGGCTTGTCATACAGATCAGAAAGACTTTGAGTCGTTTGAGCACAGGGATCAACGCCAGGATCTCATTCGACTCACCGGAGTTCGACAGCGCGATCACCACATCCTGCGAACCGACCATACCCAGATCGCCGTGCGCCGCTTCTCCCGGATGAACAAAGAAAGAAGAGGTCCCGGTACTGGCGAATGTTGCGGCCATTTTGCGGCCGATGTGACCGGATTTTCCCATTCCCATTACGACGACTTTGCCGCTGCAATAGAAAATTTTCTCGCAGGCCTGTGCAAAATCCTGATTGATGTATTGATCAAGCTGAGCCAGGCCTTCACGTTCAATTTGCAAAACGTCCCGGCCAGCCTGCTGAAAGTCGAAGCCCGGTTGCAGATCGATATGCGACATAAATGTGTGTCCAGTTATCCTGTCAAACGCGGCGTAACCCAGTACAGTAGTGCCAACCAGGTGATAAAACCGCCTAATAATAATGCGCCAGTTCCTTTGCCTGTCTGCTGCTTACGCCGCCAGCAGGTGAGGGCAAAAATGACGCTCACCAGTAACATCACGCCGTAATCTCGCGTAAAAGCCAGGCTGTTAAAATAACCCGGCGCTATCAGTGCGGGTAAACCCAGCACCAGCGTGATGTTGAAAATATTCGAGCCGATGATATTACCGATCGCAATATCGTCTTCTCCTTTACGTGCCCCGGCAATAGCTGTCGCCAGTTCCGGCAGTCCGGTCACAATGGCAATTACCGTCAGCCCGATGGTTAATTCGCTCATCGCGAAATAGTTTGCGACCACCGTGGCATTGTCTACGACCATACGCGTTGACATCGGCATAATGATAAGTGCAACGCCAAGCCACAAGAATGCCACTGACAGGCTGCCGCCACGCGGCAACTCTGCAACTTGTTCACGTGTTAGCGTATCGCTACCTTGCAGTTCAGCCAGACGGGCGATTTTAACAATGTATACCAGCCATAGCACGGCCAGCAGAAGTAAAAACAGGCCGTCCAGCCGGGTAAGTTGCCCGTCAAACAGGACGAACCCTGCCAGCATGCTGGTTATTAACATTAGCGGCAATTCACGGCGCAGGATATCGGAATGGACGGTAAATGGATGCAGAAGCGCAGCGAGTCCAAGAATCAACAGAATATTGGTGATATTAGAGCCGAGGGCCGTACCCAGCGCCAGATCAAGCTGACCATGCATGGCGGCAGCAACGGAGACAATCATCTCCGGAAGAGAGGTGCCGATACTCACCACTGTCATCCCAATGAGTAACGGTGGAACGCCCAGACTGCGGCATAAAATCGAGGCGGCGAATACCAATCGGTCAGCGCTGTATACCACTAACAGTAAACCAATAATTAACAGCGCCGTCGCTAAAAGCATCTAAAGTCCTTTCTTGAGGTATAATCTGCCGGTCCGCAGGCTGCGATTGCCGGGGAAAACCGGGAATTTTAAGCGGCGTAGAGAATTCTTAATTTTGACTTTATGCGGCTCAAAAGTAAAACAAATGCCAGCTTTCGCTAACTCATACGGGTAATATTCTGTAAAAATGGTGGGTTCTTGCTGTTATCCGGCATCATGCTTAGACCCAATCAAGGCTTATAAGGAAGAAAGAATGAGCCAGACTGTGGCGAATCTGGTCGATATCCGTGGCGTGAGTTTCTCCCGTGGAAGTCGGCGTATTTTCGACAATATCTCGCTGACGGTGCCGCGCGGTAAAATCACCGCCATCATGGGTCCGTCCGGGATTGGTAAAACAACGTTGCTTCGTCTTATTGGTGGACAGATACCGCCAGACGCGGGTGAGATCCTCTTTGACGGCGAGAATATCCCCGAGATGAGTCGCTCCCGGCTGTTTACCGTGCGTAAACGGATGAGCATGTTGTTCCAGTCCGGCGCATTATTTACTGATATGACCGTGTTCGATAATGTCGCCTATCCGCTGCGCGAACATACGAACTTACCGGCTGCGTTGCTGAAAAGTACGGTCATGATGAAACTGGAGGCGGTAGGGCTGCGCGGTGCGGCAAAACTCATGCCTTCTGAACTTTCTGGCGGGATGGCGCGTCGTGCGGCGCTGGCAAGGGCTATCGCGCTGGAACCTGATTTAATCATGTTCGACGAACCTTTTGTCGGCCAGGATCCTATTACCATGGGTGTGCTGGTGAAGCTTATCTCTGAACTGAATAGCGCGCTGGGCGTAACCTGTGTTGTCGTCTCCCATGACGTGCCGGAAGTGCTGAGCATCGCCGACTATGCGTATATAGTTGCAGACCGGAAAATTGTGGCGCAGGGCAGCGCGCAAGGCTTGCAAGAAAACGCCGACCCTCGTGTCCGTCAGTTCCTCGACGGCATTGCCGACGGACCCGTGCCGTTCCGCTATCCCGCAGGTCAATATCAATCCGATTTATTTGAGACAGGGAGTTAAGCCACTCATGTTGTTACATGCACTGGCGTCGCTTGGACATCGCGGGATTAAGACGATCGCGACGTTTGGCCGCGCTGGTTTAATGCTCTTCAACGCGCTGGTCGGTAAGCCGGAATTTGGCAAACACGCGCCGTTGCTGGTGCGCCAACTCTATAATGTGGGTGTCCTGTCGATGCTCATTATTATCGTGTCCGGCGTCTTTATCGGCATGGTGCTTGGCTTGCAGGGTTATCTGGTGCTGACGACCTACAGCGCGGAAACCAGTCTGGGTATGCTGGTGGCACTCTCCTTGTTGCGTGAGCTGGGGCCCGTTGTCGCTGCGCTGCTTTATGCAGGGCGTGCGGGGTCTGCACTGACTGCGGAAATTGGCCTGATGCGCGCGACTGAGCAACTTTCAAGCCTTGAAATGATGGCTGTTGACCCACTGCGGCGCGTGATTTCCCCTCGCTTTTGGGCGGGTGTTATCTCCTTGCCATTGCTGACGATTATCTTCGTTGCAGTTGGTATCTGGGGCGGCTCGCTGGTGGGTGTGAACTGGAAAGGAATCGACTCAGGGTTCTTCTGGTCGGCGATGCAAAATGCCGTCGACTGGCGACTGGATCTGGTGAACTGTCTGATTAAGAGCGTCGTCTTTGCTATCACTGTAACCTGGATTGCTTTATTTAATGGTTACGACGCGATCCCGACTTCTGCTGGGATCAGTCGGGCAACGACGCGTACCGTTGTGCACTCTTCACTGGCCGTTCTTGGTCTGGATTTTGTGCTCACCGCATTGATGTTTGGGAATTGAGTTCATGCAAACGAAAAAAAGTGAAATTTGGGTAGGCATTTTTCTGTTACTGGCGCTGCTGGCGGGGCTGTTTATCTGCCTGAAAGCGGCCGATGTCGCCTCTATGCGCACCGAACCGACGTATCGCGTGTACGCAACCTTCGACAACATTGGCGGTCTGAAAGCACGCTCGCCGGTCCGTATTGGTGGCGTAGTGGTTGGCCGTGTTGCGGATATTGAACTTGATCCGAAAACCTATCTGCCGCGCGTCGCGATGGATATCGAAGAACGTTATAACCAGATTCCGGATACAAGTTCGCTGGCTATTCGCACGTCAGGTTTGCTGGGTGAGCAATATTTGGCTTTGAACATAGGTTTTGAGGATCCTGAGCTGGGAACTTCTATGCTTAAAGAAGGCAGCACAATCCAGGATACGAAATCCGCCATGGTGCTTGAGGACCTGATCGGACAATTCCTTTACAACAGTAAAGGCAGTGACAATAAGAATTCTGGCGATGCGCAGTCAAAACCGCAGGATGATACTTCCAGCGCACCGTCTGCTGGTAAGACGAATTAACGAGGAGAGTTGACGCATGTTTAAACGTCTATTAATGGTTGCCATGCTGGTTATCGCGCCACTTGGGCTCGCCAACGCGGCGGAGCAAGCTAATCCGTACAAAGCAATGCAGGAAGCGGCAAAGAAAACATTTGATCGCCTCAAAAATGAGCAGCCGAAGATTCGCGCGAATCCTGATTATTTACGTGATGTGGTTGACCAGGAATTACTGCCATACGTCCAGATTAAATATGCCGGTGCTCTGGTACTGGGGCGTTACTATAAAGACGCAACCCCTGCGCAGCGCGAAGCCTACTTCGCTGCTTTCCGTGAATATCTGAAACAGGCCTATGGCCAGGCGCTGGCAATGTACCACGGTCAGACATACGAGATTGCCCCGGAGCAACCGCTGGGTGATGCCACGATCGTGCCGATCCGTGTGACCATTATCGATCCTAACGGTCGTCCGCCAGTGCGTCTGGACTTTCAGTGGCGCAAAAACACGCAGTCCGGTAACTGGCAGGCGTATGACATGATTGCCGAAGGGGTGAGCATGATCACCACTAAGCAAAATGAATGGAGCGACCTGTTGCGCACCAAAGGTATCGATGGTCTGACCGCGCAGTTGCAGTCCATTTCTCACCAGAAAATTACTCTGGACCAGAAGAAATAATGACGCCGCAATTAAGCTGGGTGCGTGAAGGTGAACGGCTGGTGTTGCAGGGCGAGCTCGATCAGGATGTGCTGAATCCTCTGTGGAATGCTCGTCAGGAGGCAATGAAAGGGACAACCTGCATCGATCTTCACGCCGTATCGCGCGTTGATACTGCTGGTGTGGCGCTATTAATTCACCTGATTGCTCAGGGGAAAATTCAGGGTCACCAAGTTTCACTCGAAGGGATCAGCGAGAATTTGCAGACGCTTGCAGCATTATATAATTTGCCTGCAGACGTATTGCCTCGCTAATTTTTTCAGTACGTTACTCTTTAAAGCCTCGTTTGGTATACCAACGGGGCTTTTTGCTTATTTAAGACCGCCTCACTTTCCTCTAAGATGTGGGGCTGTTTTCACTATCAGATGAAATTAACGCCCATGGAAAATCATGAAATTCAGACAGTGCTGATGAACGCACTCTCTCTCCAGGAAGCCCACGTCACTGGCGACGGCAGTCACTTTCAGGTTATTGCTGTGGGTGAGATTTTTGACGGCATGAGCCGGGTCAAAAAACAGCAGGCCGTGTATGGCCCATTAGCGGAATATATAGCGGACAACCGCATTCACGCACTCTCGATCAAAGCGTATACCCCGCAAGAGTGGGCACGCGATCGCAAACTAAACGGTTTTTGAGCTACGGGTATTACGCCCGCAGCGCGTGTGAATTCTTAACAGAGATCAGATGAATGGATAAGTTTCGTGTACAGGGGCCAACCCGGCTCCAGGGCGAAGTCACAATTTCAGGTGCTAAAAACGCCGCGTTACCGATCCTTTTTGCCGCACTGCTGGCAGAAGAACCGGTAGAGATCCGCAACGTTCCGAAACTGAAAGACATTGATACCACCATGAAGCTGCTGAGCCAGCTGGGTACCAAAGTTGAACGCAACGGTTCAGTCTGGATCGATGCGAGCAAGGTTAACGTATTCTGCGCACCTTACGATCTGGTCAAAACCATGCGTGCCTCTATCTGGGCGCTGGGACCACTGGTCGCGCGTTTTGGTCAGGGACAGGTTTCCTTACCGGGGGGCTGTGCCATTGGCGCGCGTCCGGTAGATCTGCATATCACGGGTCTGGAACAGCTTGGTGCAGAAATTAAGCTGGAAGAAGGTTATGTCAAAGCGAGCGTTAATGGTCGCCTGAAAGGCGCGCATATCGTCATGGATAAGGTCAGCGTTGGCGCGACCGTCACCATCATGACGGCGGCAACCCTGGCTGAGGGGACAACTATCATCGAAAACGCCGCGCGTGAGCCGGAAATCGTTGATACTGCGAACTTCCTCAATGCGCTGGGGGCGAAAATCAGCGGTCAGGGTACCGACCGTGTCACCATTGAAGGCGTTGAGCGTCTGGGCGGCGGTGTCTATCGTGTGCTGCCGGACCGCATTGAAACAGGCACCTTCCTGGTAGCTGCCGCAATCTCTGGTGGCAAAATCATCTGCCGTAACGCGAAACCCGATACCCTTGACGCCGTGCTGGCTAAGCTGCGCGAAGCCGGTGCGGAAATCGAAGTGGGCGACGACTGGGTAAGCCTGGATATGCATGGTAAGCGTCCGAAGGCCGTCAACGTGCGCACTGCGCCGCACCCGGCGTTCCCGACAGACATGCAGGCACAGTTCACATTGCTGAACCTGGTTGCGGAAGGCACGGGTGTGATCACCGAGACGATCTTCGAAAACCGTTTTATGCACATCCCGGAACTGATTCGTATGGGCGCGCATGCGGAAATCGAAAGCAACACCGCGATTTGTCACGGCGTTGAAAAACTCTCCGGCGCGCAAGTGATGGCGACCGACCTGCGCGCGTCTGCAAGCCTCGTGCTGGCGGGTTGTATCGCGGAAGGGACGACAATCGTGGATCGTATTTACCATATCGATCGCGGTTACGAACGCATTGAAGACAAGCTGAGTGCGCTGGGCGCCCATATTGAGCGCGTAAAAGGCGAATAATCTCTCTTTGCACTAAAACCCCCAACCCGTTTCGGGAAGGGGGTTATCCTGTTTATTTTGGCTTCCTTTGCCGCATCATGCTGGTTCTGTCGATAAATTCATGGGTTACGGGATCGTGATAGCGCGATGGCCATATCACCCAGGGATCGGTATCCAGCGCGCGGGCAATGATGAGCTCTCCTTTTGGCCAGGAGCGTGTTAGCGCGTTCGCCAATGTCGATGAACTCAAACCACACTTGCGTGATTCTGCGGCCAGTGATGTCCCTTTTTTGTGCAGTCCGGCAATGATATCCGCCGGGTGCCAGTCAATGAATTTACTTTCCATTTTCTCTCCCTGGTGAAAGCCATTAAAACGCTATGGCAATATTCTATTGCTTAACATGACTATATAAGAGCTTTTGCTCTAAAAAGTTCAAGTAAGAGTGATAGCTTTAAGAATCCATCAAGGCTGAAAAACATGGGTTTTTGAATCTAAGTTGATTTTTATAGGAACTTATTGGCGCTTTCCCGTTGTCAGCGGGAAAGCAAGGTGATCAGTGATCGCGTTGGACCGCGATATGGGCCAGGCCAATGAGGGCTTCACGCCATGGGGAGTCCGGAAGAATCTGTAGAGCAGCGATAGCTTTATCCGCCTCTTCCTCCGCGCGACGACGCGTCCATTCCAGCGAACCACAGGCTGCCATAGCTTCCAGAACAGGTTCCAGAAGATGTCGTCCGTTGCCCTGCTCAATGGCTTCACGAATCATTTGTGCCTGCTCTGCAGTGCCATTATGCATCGCATGCAGCAAGGGGAGAGTCGGTTTACCTTCGTTGAGGTCATCGCCGGTGTTTTTACCCAGCGTTTCACCATCTGCACTGTAGTCCAGCAAATCATCGATGAGCTGGAAGGCAGTACCCAGATAGCGGCCATAATCCTGCAACGCTTTTTCTTGTGTGCCACTGCAACCCGCCAGTAAACCAGAACACTGGGCTGCCGCTTCAAACAGACGCGCGGTCTTGCTGTAAATTACGCGCATGTAGTTCTCTTCGGTGATGTTCGGGTCATTGACATTCATCAACTGCAGAACTTCACCTTCGGCTATTACATTCACCGCTTCGGACATGACTTCCAGTACTTTTAGCGAGCCAAGGCTGGTCATCATCTGAAAGGCGCGGGTGTAAATAAAATCACCGACCAGTACGCTGGCCGCGTTACCAAACGCAGCGTTAGCGGTGGCTTTGCCGCGGCGCATATCTGATTCATCCACAACATCGTCGTGAAGCAGCGTCGCCGTGTGGATAAATTCGATTAACGCGGCGATGGTCACATGCGCGTTGCCTTCGTAGCCAACGGCACGCGCTGCCAGTACGGCAATCATTGGACGGATACGTTTACCGCCGCCGCTAACAATGTAATAACCCAACTGGTTGATTAGCTGAACATCAGAGTTGAGCTGTTGCAGGATTGTCGCATTAACACCCGCCATATCTTGCGCGGTTAACTCATTGATTTTTTCTAAATTCATCGCAAAAGCCGGGCTTTCAGTCCTGTTTACCACATATCAAAATGGGATAACGAAGGGTTACGGGTTAGAATAGTATTGTTGATTGTACTGAAAAAACGCGCCAGATAAACGTTACCCTACGCATTGTGTTTTTTTTCTGCATGGATTGACGATCGCTCTTGTCAAAGGCTCGCGTTTTGCGTAATATTCGCGCCCTATTGTGAATATTTATAGCGCACTCTGAATCACACGATGATGTGCGCGGAAGCGGAGTTTTTTATGTACGCGGTTTTCCAAAGTGGTGGTAAACAACACCGAGTAAGCGAAGGTCAGACCGTTCGCCTGGAAAAGCTGGACATCGCAACTGGCGAATCTGTTGAATTCGCTGAAGTTCTGATGATCGCAAACGGTGAAGAAGTCAAAATCGGCGTTCCTTTCGTTGATGGCGGCGTAATCAAAGCTGAAGTTGTTGCTCACGGTCGTGGCGAGAAAGTTAAAATCGTTAAGTTTCGTCGTCGTAAACACTATCGTAAGCAACAGGGCCATCGTCAGTGGTTCACTGATGTGAAAATCACTGGCATCAGCGCCTAAGACCTGAGGAGTAGATTTAAATGGCACATAAAAAGGCTGGCGGCTCAACTCGTAACGGTCGCGATTCAGAAGCTAAACGCCTCGGCGTTAAGCGTTTCGGTGGCGAATCCGTTCTGGCGGGTAGCATCATCGTTCGTCAACGTGGCACCAAATTCCACGCTGGTACTAACGTAGGTTGCGGTCGTGACCACACTCTGTTTGCTAAAGCAGACGGTAAAGTGAAATTTGAAGTTAAAGGCCCGAACAACCGTAAATACATCAGCATCGTTGCTGAGTAAGTTTTTCGTGGTCCGGTAACGGATGAAAGCCCCGCAACACGTTGCGGGGCTTTTTACATTAGAAGTCCGGAAAAGTTTCTGTAGGGAAAACGGGCATGAAGCAGCAGGCTGGCATTGGTATTCTTTTGGCGCTCACCACCGCAATGTGTTGGGGTGCACTGCCAATTGCAATGAAACAGGTGCTGACAGTGATGGAACCCCCGACGGTGGTGTTTTATCGCTTTCTAATGGCGAGCATTGGCCTGGGGGCCATTCTGGCCGTTAAAGGCAAGCTTCCACCGCTGCGTATCTTTCGTAAGCCGCGCTGGCTGGTAATGCTGGCTATTGCGACGGGCGGTCTGTTCGGTAACTTCATCCTGTTTAGTTCTTCCCTGCAATATCTTAGCCCCACGGCGTCCCAGGTGATTGGTCAGCTTTCACCGGTCGGCATGATGGTAGCCAGCGTCTTTATCCTGAAAGAGAAGATGCGCGGGACGCAGGTGATAGGCGCAATTATGTTGCTTTGCGGTCTGGTCATGTTTTTCAATACCAGCCTGATAGAGATTTTTACCAAACTGACCGACTACACCTGGGGCGTTATTTTCGGTGTCGGGGCGGCAACGGTTTGGGTCAGTTATGGTGTCGCGCAAAAAGTATTATTGAGGCGTCTGGCTTCACAACAGATACTCTTTTTGCTGTACACTTTATGTACGATAGCGTTACTGCCGTTAGCCAGGCCCGGAGTGATTTCCCAGCTCAGCAACTGGCAACTTGCGTGTCTGTTTTTTTGTGGCCTGAATACACTGGTTGGCTATGGCGCGCTGGCGGAAGCAATGGCGCGCTGGCAGGCCGCGCAGGTCAGCGCGCTCATCACCCTGACGCCGCTGTTTACGCTGTTTTTTTCAGATTTATTATCAATGGCCTGGCCCGATGTTTTCGCCAGACCGATGTTAAACCTTATCGGTTATCTCGGTGCGTTTGTCGTGGTTGCGGGAGCAATGTATTCCGCCATTGGCCATCGTCTTTGGGGACGCTGGCGCAAGCGCGAAGTGATTGTCACTTTGCCCCGCTCAGGCGAATGAGTTACGGAGAGTAAAATGAAGTTTGTTGATGAAGCGGTCATCCTGGTCGTGGCGGGTGACGGTGGTAACGGTTGTGTGAGCTTCCGTCGCGAAAAATACATTCCTAACGGTGGCCCGGATGGCGGTGACGGTGGTGATGGTGGCGACGTGTGGCTGGAAGCAGACGAGAACCTGAACACCCTGATTGACTACCGCTTTGAAAAATCTTTTCGCGCTGAACGTGGGCAGAACGGTCAAAGCCGTGACTGCACGGGTAAACGCGGTAAAGATGTGACGGTGAAAGTACCCGTGGGTACGCGTGTGATTGACCAGGGCACTGGCGAAACCATGGGTGATATGACCAAACACGGTCAGCGTCTGATGGTGGCGAAAGGCGGCTGGCACGGTCTGGGTAATACCCGTTTCAAATCATCCGTTAACCGTACGCCGCGTCAGAAGACGATGGGTACGCCGGGTGATAAACGCGACCTCATGCTGGAGCTGATGCTGCTGGCGGATGTGGGGATGCTGGGTATGCCGAATGCGGGCAAATCGACTTTCATCCGAGCGGTCTCTGCGGCAAAACCTAAAGTGGCTGACTATCCGTTTACCACGCTGGTGCCAAGCCTTGGCGTCGTGCGTATGGATAACGAAAAAAGCTTTGTTGTCGCGGACATCCCGGGGCTGATTGAAGGGGCATCTGAAGGTGCCGGTCTGGGCATTCGCTTCCTCAAGCATCTTGAGCGCTGCCGCGTATTGCTGCATCTGATCGATATCGATCCGATTGATGGCTCTGATCCGGTTGATAACGCGCGGATCATCATTGGCGAGCTGGAAAAATACAGCGAAAAACTGGCGGCTAAACCGCGTTGGCTGGTCTTCAATAAAATTGACCTGATGGACAAAGCCACAGCAGAAGCCAAAGCCAAGGAGATCGCCGAAGCATTGGGCTGGGAAGATAAATATTACCTTATCTCTGCGGCCAGCCAGCAAGGTGTTAAGGATCTCTGCTGGGATGTGATGACCTTTATCATCGAAAATCCGATCACTCAGGCGCAGGAAGAGAAGCAGCCAGAGAAAGTCGAGTTTATGTGGGACGATTACCACCGTCAGCAGCTTGAAGAAAATGAAGAAGACGACCTGGACGATGATGATTGGGACGAAGATGACGAAGAAGGCGTTGAGTTCATCTATAAGCATTGATTCTGCTACTTCCCCGCAGGCGCAAGCCTGACGGGGTTACAGGCACTCTGAGCCGGGAAAGCGTTAACGCTACCCGGCTTTTTTATTAGTTGTTCTGGTAGATATCTTTGTACAGACGGCTTTCAAAGCGAACCAGTGGAATACGGCGGTTACGCTGATCGGCGGGTTCTACCGCATAACCTGACAGATATTGCACGAAGGCCATTCGCTGCCCACTGGCGGTAGTAATAAAGCCTGCCAGATTGTAAACGCCTTGCAGTGAACCTGTTTTAGCGGAAACCTTGCCGTCCACACCAGCCTCATGCAGGCCCGCGCGATACTGCAATGAGCCATCATAGCCCGCAAGCGGTAGCATAGAGATGTAGTTAAGCTCGCTGTCATGCTGGGCAATATACTGGAGTACCTGCATCATAGTGGCAGGGGCAATCAGATTATGGCGCGACAGGCCGGAGCCATCCGCAATGATCGTGTTTCCGATGTCCACACCGGCTTGCTGACGCAGAATTTGACGAACTGCATCAGAACCAGCGCGCCAGGTTCCCGGTACGCCAAAGTGGGCATGACCAATCATGCGGAAAACGGTATCGGCAATCATGTTGTCCGATTTTTTCAGCATGATTTTCAGCAAATCGTGCAAAGGGGCTGATTGCGTGCTGGCGATAACTGTACCAGGTTCGTTGACTTGGGTCTGGCGCAGCAGGGTTCCCGTATAGGTAATGCCTGCATCCTTGAGTTCTGCCTTGATTATGGCCCCCGCATAACTGGCGCCGTCCTGAATAGCAAAAGCCAGTGGAAGCGGGTCAGTACGTTGTGGCAGGCAGCCGGTGAGCGTGAAGCGGTTTAAATCGCCTGGTACAACATCCAGTTCGCAGTATTGCCCTTCGGATGCGCCGCGTGCCAGTGTACGAACCTGGCTGAACATGTTCACGGGGTAGTACGATGCGACGCGGATATAGGCGAGGTCTCCGGGTTTCTGCGCGCTGTATAACGAAACAGAGAAACAGTTGCGGTCAACAATAGCGGCGGCGGGCGGGGCGCTGAAACACTGGGTCATGTCGTTCCATGGCCAGCCGGGGGCTTTGTCATGGCTGGCAAAAATCGATGTATCGATGAGAACATTACCCTCGATTTTTTGCACACCGGATTTTTTCAGGATAGCGACCATATTGCGGATATTCTGACGTTTTAACGTCGGATCGCCGCCAAATCTCGCTACCAAGTCCCCTTTCAATACACCATCGGTAACCGTACCTTTACTCTCCAGCGTGGTGGTGAAACGGAAATCAGGGCCAAGCTGTAATAAAGCAGCCAGCGCGGTAATGACTTTTTGCGTACTCGCCGGTAAAGCCATTTGCTTGCCGTGATAATCGATGTCCGGTTCTTGTGCACCTACCTTTTGCACCATGAGGGCAAGGTTCGCGCCGTCCGGTAATTGGTTAATGTACTCGTCGACATTCGCGGCCTGGGCATTCAGGGCTATACTTGTGGTCAATCCGATGAAAAATCTGGAAAATCGCATAATCTCGCGCTAACAACCTGGAAACAAGCCGTCATACTACGGCGCATCGACCCGGAAAGTAAACGATGACCCATAGTGAACTTCCGGGTAAAATGCGTATCAAATTGAAAAATTACTGCTGACCTGGGGCTTTGTCTCCGGGTCAGTTTTCTTTTGCTTCTGGTCGGGGGTTATGCGCCTGAATCCGGGCAGACATAGCAGCCGGGGCGGGAGACTGCTCCTTACAGGAATGTTTAAGAGGTATAACAAATGCAAGCTATTCCGATGACCTTACGTGGTGCCGAAAAACTGCGCGAAGAGCTGGATTTTTTGAAATCTGTGCGCCGTCCTGAAATTATTGCCGCGATCGCGGAAGCGCGTGAGCATGGTGACCTGAAAGAAAATGCGGAATACCATGCGGCCCGCGAACAGCAAGGCTTTTGTGAAGGGCGTATCAAAGATATCGAAGCGAAACTGTCCAACGCACAGGTTATCGATATCACTAAAATGCCGAACAATGGGCGTGTGATTTTTGGTAGTACGGTAACTGTGCTTAATCTGGATACCGAGGAAGAGCAGACTTATCGCATCGTGGGTGACGACGAAGCTGACTTTAAGCAGAATCTGATCTCCGTAAATTCACCGATCGCGCGTGGCCTGATCGGTAAAGAACAAGACGATGTCGTTGTCATTCGTACCCCGGGCGGTGATGTCGAATTCGAAATTATCAAAGTGGAATACCTCTGAATAATTTCGTTAACCGCAGTTGTTGACGTATTGTAAAGAAAAGAAAAAGGCCGCATTGCGGCCTTTTAACAACTCAGTGAGCATGGCATTTTGCTCGTCTGTTAGCGAAAACCCCTCGTTTTACACAGATTTTGTGTTCAATTAAGGATATTCTTAGCGCGGCAGCGAGATTTTGCGCTCTTTAGCAGGACGATAAAGCACCAGCGTTTTACCGATGACCTGTACGTTACAGGCGCCGGTTTCGCGTACAATAGCTTCCACGATCAAGGTTTTAGTCTCGCGGTCTTCGGTAGCGATTTTGACCTTGATAAGTTCATGGTGCTCTAACGCTTGTTCGATCTCGGCCAGTACCCCTTCGGTCAAACCATTATTGCCAAGCATAACTACAGGCTTGAGCGGATGTGCCAGACCTTTCAGGTGCTGTTTTTGTTTAGTACTCAGATTCATCGTATATTTTGCTTACGTTGGGATTGAAAACGGGTCATTCTACCGCCATCTCCCATATATCACCAAATCGCCGCGTGTAATTTTACGTTGCTGTATACGATGAACCCAGACGGAATGTGAAATGACAGGTAAGAAGCGTTCTGCCAGCTCGAGTCGCTGGCTTCAGGAACACTTTAGCGATAAATATGTTCAACAGGCGCAGAAAAAAGGGTTGCGTTCCCGTGCCTGGTTTAAACTTGATGAAATACAGCAAAGTGACAAACTTTTTAAGCCGGGAATGACGGTTGTCGATCTCGGTGCTGCTCCTGGTGGCTGGTCGCAATATGCGGTCACGCAAATCGGGGGCACAGGCCGTATCATCGCGTGTGATCTTTTACCTATGGATCCAATCGTTGGTGTGGACTTTCTTCAGGGTGACTTTCGTGATGAATTAGTCCTGAAAGCATTACTGGATCGAGTCGGGGACAGTAAAGTACAAGTTGTCATGTCAGATATGGCACCAAACATGAGCGGAACCCCAGCAGTTGATATTCCCCGCTCTATGTACCTGGTGGAACTGGCGCTGCAGATGTGCCGGGATGTGTTAGCGCCTGGTGGTGGTTTTGTTGTGAAAGTCTTTCAGGGCGAAGGTTTCGATGAGTACCTTAGGGAAATTCGCTCTCTGTTTACGAAAGTGAAAGTTCGTAAGCCGGACTCTTCCCGTGCCCGTTCACGAGAAGTGTACATTGTAGCGACCGGGCGAAAACTATAGTAACCTGACGCTGTTTTTAACACAGTTGTAATATGAGGTTAATCCCTTGAGTGACATGGCGAAAAACCTAATACTCTGGCTGGTCATTGCCGTTGTGCTGATGTCAGTATTCCAGAGCTTTGGGCCCAGCGAGTCTAATGGCCGTAAGGTGGATTATTCTACCTTCCTGCAGGAGGTCAACCAGGACCAGGTTCGCGAAGCGCGTATCAACGGACGTGAGATCAACGTTACCAAGAAAGATAGTAACCGTTACACGACTTACATCCCGGTGAACGATCCGAAACTGCTTGATAACCTGCTGACTAAAAATGTCAAAGTGGTTGGCGAGCCGCCGGAAGAACCGAGCCTGCTGGCTTCAATCTTTATTTCCTGGTTCCCGATGCTGTTGCTGATTGGGGTCTGGATATTCTTTATGCGCCAAATGCAGGGCGGCGGTGGCAAAGGCGCCATGTCGTTCGGTAAAAGCAAAGCGCGAATGTTGACGGAAGACCAGATCAAAACCACTTTTGCCGATGTCGCAGGCTGTGACGAAGCGAAAGAAGAAGTGGGTGAACTGGTTGAGTACCTGCGTGAGCCGAGCCGCTTCCAGAAACTGGGCGGTAAAATCCCGAAAGGCGTTCTGATGGTCGGCCCTCCGGGTACTGGTAAAACGCTGCTCGCAAAAGCTATCGCGGGTGAAGCGAAGGTTCCATTCTTTACCATTTCTGGTTCTGACTTTGTGGAAATGTTCGTTGGTGTCGGTGCATCCCGTGTGCGTGACATGTTCGAACAAGCCAAAAAAGCAGCACCATGCATTATCTTCATCGATGAAATCGACGCCGTCGGTCGCCAGCGTGGCGCTGGCTTAGGCGGTGGTCACGATGAACGCGAGCAGACGCTTAACCAGATGCTGGTTGAGATGGATGGTTTCGAAGGTAACGAAGGTATCATCGTTATTGCTGCGACTAACCGTCCGGACGTTCTCGACCCTGCGCTGTTGCGTCCGGGCCGCTTTGACCGCCAGGTCGTTGTGGGTCTGCCGGATGTTCGCGGTCGTGAGCAAATCCTGAAAGTGCATATGCGTCGCGTACCGCTCTCTCCGGATATTGATGCGGCAATTATCGCGCGTGGTACGCCTGGTTTCTCCGGTGCGGATCTGGCGAACCTGGTGAATGAGGCAGCGCTGTTTGCTGCTCGTGGCAACAAGCGCGTCGTTTCAATGGTTGAGTTCGAAAAAGCGAAAGACAAAATCATGATGGGTGCGGAACGCCGCTCCATGGTGATGACGGAAGCGCAGAAAGAATCTACCGCTTACCACGAGGCGGGCCATGCGATTATTGGTCGTCTGGTGCCGGAACACGATCCGGTGCATAAAGTGACGATTATTCCGCGCGGCCGTGCGCTGGGTGTGACCTTCTTCCTGCCTGAAGGTGACGCAATCAGCGCCAGCCGTCAGAAGCTGGAAAGCCAGATCTCCACGCTGTACGGCGGCCGTCTGGCGGAAGAGATCATCTACGGCGTTGAACATGTTTCTACCGGCGCGTCGAACGACATCAAAGTCGCGACCAACCTGGCGCGCAACATGGTGACGCAGTGGGGCTTCTCTGACAAACTCGGTCCGTTGCTGTACGCCGAAGAAGAGGGTGAAGTATTCCTCGGCCGTAGCGTCGCGAAAGCCAAACATATGTCCGATGAGACCGCGCGTATCATCGACCAGGAAGTGAAATCGCTGATTGAACGTAATTACAATCGTGCGCGTCAACTCCTGAATGAAAACATGGACATCCTGCACGCGATGAAAGATGCGCTCATGAAATATGAGACCATCGACGCGCCGCAGATTGATGATCTGATGGCTCGCCGTGATGTTCGCCCGCCTGCTGGCTGGGAAGAACCAGGCACCAACAATTCTGACAGCAATGGCACTCCGCGTGCACCGCGTCCGGTAGATGAACCGCGTACGCCGAACCCGGGTAACACGATGTCTGAACAGTTGGGCGACAAGTAAGTTTTCTATTGTCGATAATGTGTTCTTTTGCTGAAACCCTGGGGCTTGCTCCGGGGTTTTTCTTTTTTACACAACCAAATATTCAAAAAGGTTTTACGTCATGAAATTGCATGCCCAGGGCACCACCCTCGATCTTTCTCATCCGCATGTGATGGGAATTCTCAATGTAACGCCGGATTCTTTTTCCGATGGCGGAACGCATAACACGTTGGTCGAGGCGGTCAGGCATGCCAATCTGATGATTAATGCTGGCGCAACGATTGTCGATGTCGGTGGCGAATCTACGCGTCCGGGGGCGGCAGATGTCAGTGTAGAGGAAGAGCTGGAGCGCGTTATTCCGGTCGTCGAAGCGATAGCGCAGCGCTTTGAAGTGTGGATTTCTGTCGATACCTCTAAACCCGACGTTATCCGTGAGTCGGCAAGAGTAGGGGCGCATATCATCAATGATATCCGTTCGCTGACTGAACCCGGCGCGCTGGAAGCCGCTGCAGAAACAGGTTTGCCTGTTTGCCTGATGCATATGCAGGGCCAGCCAAAAACGATGCAGGAAGCGCCTAAGTATGATGACGTATTTACGGATGTGAATAGCTTCTTTATAAATCATATTGCCCGGTGCGAGCGGGCAGGTATCTCAAAAGAGAAATTGTTACTCGACCCTGGATTTGGTTTCGGTAAAAATCTCTCACACAACTACGCGCTCCTCGCCCGCCTGGCGGAGTTTCATCATTTTAACCTGCCCCTGTTGGTAGGAATGTCGCGTAAATCGATGGTTGGCCAGTTACTGAATGTTGGCCCGAACGAAAGGTTGAGTGGTAGCCTGGCATGTGCGGTGATTGCCGCCATGCAAGGTGCGCACATTATTCGTGTCCACGATGTAAAAGAAACGGTTGAAGCCATGCGGGTGGTGGAAGCCACACTGTCAGCGTCAGCGAAGGAAAACAAACGCTATGAGTAATCGTAAATATTTTGGCACCGATGGCATCCGTGGTCGCGTTGGTGATGCGCCAATTACCCCTGACTTTGTGCTTAAGCTGGGCTGGGCGGCTGGTAAGGTGCTGGCCCGTCATGGCTCACGCAAAATTATTATTGGCAAAGACACCCGAATTTCCGGCTATATGCTGGAATCCGCACTCGAAGCGGGTCTCGCTGCTGCGGGGTTATCTGCCTCTTTTACCGGGCCGATGCCCACTCCCGCAGTGGCATACCTGACCCGTACGTTTCGTGCGGAAGCGGGTATTGTCATCTCCGCATCACATAACCCTTTTTATGACAACGGCATTAAGTTCTTTTCTATCGACGGTACCAAGCTGCCGGACGCGGTAGAGGAAGCCATTGAAGCTGAGATGGAAAAAGAGCTGACCTGCGTGGATTCAGCAGAGCTGGGGAAAGCCAGCCGTATCGTGGATGCCGCTGGCCGCTATATCGAATTTTGCAAAGCCACATTCCCGAATGAGCTCAGCCTGAACACGCTTAAAATCGTTGTGGACTGCGCGAATGGCGCTACCTACCACATTGCCCCGAGTGTCTTCCGTGAGCTGGGTGCGAAAGTGATCGCAATGGGTTGCGAGCCTGATGGCGTCAACATCAATGAAAACTGCGGCGCAACGGATGTCCGGGCATTGCAGCAACGCGTTCTGAGTGAAAAAGCAGATTTAGGTATCGCTTTTGATGGCGACGGTGACCGTGTGATCATGGTTGACCACGAAGGCAACAAAGTCGATGGTGACCAAATTCTCTATATCATCGCTCGCGAAGCCCTGCGTCAGGGCCAACTGCGCGGCGGTGCTGTCGGTACACTGATGAGCAATATGGGGCTGGAACTGGCGCTCAAACAGCTCGGCATTCCGTTTGCACGTGCGAAAGTGGGCGACCGCTATGTGCTGGAGAAATTGCAGGAAAAAGGCTGGCGCCTTGGTGCGGAGAACTCGGGCCACGTCATTCTGCTGGACAAAACCACGACAGGCGATGGCATTGTCGCGGGCTTGCAGGTTGTGGCGGCGATGGTGCGTAATCATATGAGCCTGCATGATTTGTGCAGCGGGATGACAATGTTCCCTCAGGTACTGGTGAATGTGCGTTACACCTCCAGTGATATTGATCCGCTTGAAGATGAGCAGGTTAAAAGCGTGACCGCTGAGGTTGAAGCGGCACTGGGGAATCGTGGCCGTGTGCTGTTGCGTAAATCCGGCACTGAACCACTGATTCGCGTCATGGTGGAAGGCGAGGTTGAAGAGCACGTTGTCGCATTTGCCAACCGTATCGCCGATGCGGTTAAAGCGGTTTAACGGTCATTAAGTGTCTAAAAAGGCGGCGTTTGCTGCCTTTTTAATGCGCGACATCCCCGTTTTTGCTGTTTTTTTCCTCACTTGATAAAATGCGATTAAAATGGCCTTGCGAAGGTGATTCGCTTTGGTTAGTATTCACACCCGCTTCAGTGGGAAACATTAACAACCCCACTTTTATTGGTTTGAAGCATTGGCATGCGGCAACCCCGCAAGGAACAGGTTGATTATGTACGAAGCTCTTTTAGTTGTTTTCCTTATTGTGGCAATTGGCCTTGTTGGTTTAATCATGCTGCAGCAAGGTAAAGGCGCTGATATGGGAGCCTCATTTGGCGCAGGCGCTTCTGCAACGTTGTTCGGTTCAAGTGGTTCTGGTAACTTCATGACCCGTATGACTGCTGTGTTGGCGACACTGTTCTTCATCATCAGTCTGGTGCTGGGTAACATTAATACCAACAAAACCAATAAAGGAAGTGAATGGGAAAGACTGAGTGCTCCGGCTCAAACTGAGCAGACTCAGCCAGCAGCTCCGGCGCAGCCGAGCAGCGATATCCCGAAATAAGAAGTCGTCGTACCGAGGTGGTGGAATTGGTAGACACGCTACCTTGAGGTGGTAGTGCCCTAACGGGCTTGTGGGTTCGAGTCCCATCCTCGGTACCAATATTCCGAAAGAAAGACGCTAATAAGCGTCTTTTTTTTCGTCTGTAGAAAAGGCCATGCACTTGTATGTATGTGACTCGGACACGGGTTGATGGCTATCGTCTCCACGGCGTGATGTTACTGCATAAATGTATGGCATAAAAAAAGCCGCTTTCGCGGCTTTTCTCATTTTTGATCAGCGCTTATTTAGCTTTGTTTTCCAGATTTTCTACCTGCGGCAGACCTGTCGCAGAAGAGGCGGAAAGAAGACCGGACTGCGCATAACCGAACAGTTTTTCACGTGTATCGGTAATGTCCAGGTTACGCATCGTCAACTGACCAATACGATCATCCGGAGAGAATACGGAATCGCCTTTCTCCATGGTCAGACGTTCTGGCTTATAAGTCAGGTTATCAGACACAGTATTCAGGATGGAGTAGTCGTTACCGCGACGCAGTTCCAGCGTCACTTCACCCGTAATCTGGCTCGCCACCCAGCGTTGCAGACCATCACGCAGCATCAGTGCCTGAGAGTCGAACCAGCGGCCCTGATACAGCAAGCGACCCAACTGACGACCATGCGCATGATACTGCTCAATAGTGTCTTCGTTGTGAATACCGGTCAGCAGACGTTCATAGGCGATATGCAGCAACGCCATCCCCGGCGCTTCATAGATGCCGCGGCTTTTCGCTTCGATGATACGGTTTTCAATCTGGTCGCTCATGCCCAGACCGTGACGGCCACCGATCCGGTTAGCTTCCATCATTAGCTCAACATCATCGCTAAACGTTTTACCGTTCAGGGCAACCGGATGGCCTTGCTCAAAACGTACGGTCACTTCTTCTGCCGGGATTTTTACATTTTCATCCCAGAACTTAACGCCCATGATCGGGTTTACGATCTTCACACTGGAGTTCAGGAATTCGAGGTCCTTCGCTTCATGCGTTGCGCCGAGCATGTTCGAGTCGGTGGAATACGCTTTTTCCACGGACATTTTGTAGTCGAAACCACAGGCGATCATGAATTCGGACATTTCCTGACGGCCGCCCAGCTCATCAATAAAATCGGTATCCAGCCACGGCTTATAGATTTTCAGCTCGGCGTTGGTCAACAGGCCATAACGATAGAAACGCTCAATATCATTACCTTTATAGGTACTGCCATCGCCCCAGATGTTAACGCCATCTTCTTTCATTGCAGCAACGAGCATGGTACCGGTTACCGCACGACCGAGCGGGGTGGTGTTGAAGTAGGTCAGGCCGCCCGTTGTGTTATGAAACGCGCCGCACTGAATTGCGGCAATGCCTTCGGCAACCAGTTGCTTACGGCAGTCGATCAGGCGGGCATTCTCCGCGCCATATTCCTTTGCACGACGAGGAATTGCGTCATAGTCGTCCTCGTCCGGTTGACCCAGATTCGCAGTGTATGCGTAAGGAACGGCACCTTTTTTGCGCATCCACAGCAATGCCGCGCTGGTATCTAGGCCCCCGGAGAAGGCGATACCAATACGTTGACCAACCGGAAGATGCTTGAGAATCGTCGTCATAAAATAAATCCCTGCTTAATATACCTATGGTGAGAGACTTAACAGCCACGCCATGATGTTTAATACCATTCACTGTTGTTGCGATAATGAATGGTTATGCAAAATAAATGAGTTTTCATTTAAACATTTTTTGGCGATGACAGGAAGAGAAGAGTGCAATTTTCATCGCAATAATGGCTGATAATGCCCTCTGAAAATGCATCCGCCATTGCGCATGATAATACAAGTCCGGGCGCATAAAAGGCAAACCTGTCAGGGTTGACAGATAGTTATGTTTATCAATATAATGTACGCAGATTATACGTCCCGTCTTCGGTACCAAATCCCAGCATTATTTGCAAATCTTCTGCTAACCGAGTAGAATTTGCCACGTTTCAGGCGCGGGGTGGAGCAGCCTGGTAGCTCGTCGGGCTCATAACCCGAAGGTCGTCGGTTCAAATCCGGCCCCCGCAACCACTTTCCCTAAGTGTTCTTTTTCAAATATACTATGAAGACTTAACGCCTTCGTCGCTGGATTTGAAAAAAATACTCCCGGAAGGTTCTCCAGGCCGCAGTTGCGGCTATAGGGTTCAGTTATTTAAAGCCCCGATTTATCGGGGTTTTTTGTTATCTGACTACGGAATAACTGGGCTTTACGCCCTTTTTTTATGTCTTGGGGGTGGGCTTGTCCACATTAGAGCAAAAATTAACAGAGATGATCACAGCACCGGTTGAAGCACTGGGCTACGAGCTGGTTGGTATTGAATTTGTGCGTGGTCGCACATCTACACTGCGCATCTATATTGATAGTGAAGATGGCATCAATGTTGATGATTGTGCCGATGTCAGCCACCAGGTCAGCGCGGTGATGGATGTTGAAGATCCTATTACCGTTGCTTATAACCTGGAAGTGTCCTCACCAGGCCTTGATCGTCCCTTATTTACAGCGGAACACTACGCGCGTTTTACGGGTGAAGAGGTGTCGCTGGTCTTGCGTATGGCGGTACAGAACCGTCGCAAATGGCAAGGCGTTATCAAAGGTGTCGATGGCGAGATGATCACCGTTACGGTCGAAGGTAAAGATGAAGTGTTCGCATTGAGTAACATTCAGAAAGCGAACCTGGTCCCCCACTTTTAACAGTCTGGATTGAGGTGAAAGGCCCCCGATGAATAAAGAAATTTTGGCTGTTGTTGAAGCTGTTTCTAACGAAAAAGCGCTGCCGCGTGAAAAAATCTTCGAAGCGCTGGAAAGTGCTCTGGCTACAGCAACCAAGAAAAAATACGAGCAAGAGATTGATGTCCGCGTAGAGATCGATCGTAAGAGCGGTGATTTCGATACGTTCCGCCGTTGGGTTGTGGTCGAAGAAGTTACCCAGCCGACGCGCGAAATTACGCTGGAAGCGGCTCGCTTCGAAGACGAAAGCATGAATGTTGGTGATTTTGTTGAAGACCAGATTGAATCTGTCACCTTTGACCGTATTACCACCCAAACGGCAAAACAGGTTATCGTGCAGAAAGTGCGCGAAGCTGAACGTGCAATGGTTGTTGACCAGTTCCGTGAGCATGAAGGCGAGATCATCACGGGTGTGGTGAAGAAAGTGAACCGCGACAACATCACGCTTGATCTGGGTAGCAATGCCGAAGCTGTCATTCTGCGTGAAGACATGCTGCCGCGTGAAAACTTCCGTCCGGGCGACCGTATTCGCGGCGTGCTCTATGCTGTACGTCCCGAAGCGCGTGGCGCACAGTTGTTCGTGACGCGTTCCAAACCTGAGATGCTGATCGAACTGTTCCGCATTGAAGTACCGGAAATCGGCGAAGAAGTTATCGAAATCAAAGCGGCTGCTCGCGATCCTGGTTCTCGTGCAAAAATTGCTGTGAAAACCAACGACAAACGTATCGACCCGGTCGGTGCGTGTGTAGGGATGCGTGGCGCACGTGTTCAGGCAGTATCAACCGAACTGGGCGGCGAGCGAATCGATATCGTCCTGTGGGATGATAACCCGGCGCAGTTCGTTATTAACGCCATGGCGCCTGCTGATGTTGCTTCTATCGTTGTTGATGAAGACAAGCACACCATGGATATCGCAGTTGAAGCCGGTAACCTGGCTCAGGCGATTGGCCGTAATGGCCAGAACGTTCGTCTGGCTTCACAGCTGAGCGGCTGGGAACTCAACGTGATGACCGTTGAAGACCTGCAGGCGAAGCATCAGGCAGAAGCCCATGCAGCGATCGACACCTTCACTCGCTACCTCGACATTGACGAAGACTTCGCCACTGTTCTGGTTGAAGAAGGTTTCTCCACGCTGGAAGAACTGGCCTATGTGCCAATGAAAGAGCTGCTGGAAATCGACGGTCTGGATGAAGATACCGTTGAAGCCCTGCGTGAACGCGCGAAAAATGCCCTGACCACCCTGGCTCTGGCGCAGGAAGAAAGCATCGGTAATAAAGAACCGGCTGAAGACCTGCTGAACCTGGAAGGTTTGGATCGTGCGTTGGCGTTTAAACTGGCAGCCCGCGGTGTTTGTACGCTGGAAGATCTCGCCGACCAGGGCGTAGATGACCTGAGCGATATCGACGGTTTGACCGACGAGAAAGCCGGGGAGCTCATCATGGCCGCACGTAATATTTGCTGGTTTGGTGGCGAAGCGTAATAAACTGTAGCAGGAAGGAACAGCATGACAGATGTAACCGTAAAAACGCTGGCCGCTGAGATTCAGACCTCTGTGGACCGCCTGGTACAGCAATTTGCTGATGCAGGGATCCGTAAGTCCGCTGAAGACTCAGTGACGGCACAAGAAAAACAGACGCTGTTAGCGCATCTGAACCGTGAACACGGCTCAGGTCCTGACAAGCTGACGTTGCAGCGCAAGACGCGTAGCACATTAAGCATTCAGGGCACCGGTGGGAAAAGTAAATCGGTGCAGATCGAAGTCCGTAAAAAACGCACCTTTGTAAAACGCGATCCACAAGAGGCGGAACGTCTCGCAGCGGAAGAAGAGGCGAAGCGTGAAGCGGAGGATAAGGCCCGTCGTGAAGCAGAGGAAGCTGCTAAGCGCGAAGCCGAGGAAAAAGCCAAACGTGATGCCGAAGAAAGAGCGAAGCGTGAAGCGGATGAAAAAGCCAAACGCGAGTCTGCTGATAAAGCAAAACGTGAAGCTGCGGAAAATAGCAAAGTGAGCAACCAACAATCTGACGAAATGACCAGGACAGCCCAGGGTGAAAAAGCCCGTCGTGAAGCTGAAGCGCAAGATCTTAAGCGCAAAGCGGAAGAGGAGGCTCGTCGTAAGCTGGAAGAAAATGCGCGTCGCGTAGCGGAAGAAGCTCGTCGCATGGCTGAGGAAAACGAATCCCGTTGGAATGCCAGCAGCGATAAAGAAGAAGAAAGCAGCGACTATCATGTAACCACTTCTCACCATGCACGCCAGGCTGAGGACGATAGCGACCGTGAAGTCGAAGGTGGTCGTGGTCGTGGTCGTAACGCGAAAGCGGCACGCCCAGCGAAAAAAGGCAACAAGCATGCCGAAAGCAAAGCCGATCGTGAAGAAGCCCGTGCGGCCATTCGCGGTGGTAAAGGCGGCAAACAGCGTAAAGGTTCTGCGCTGCAACAGAGCTTCCAGAAGCCTGCGCAGGCAGTTAACCGTGACGTTGTGATCGGTGAAACGCTGACCGTTGGCGAGCTGGCTAACAAAATGGCGGTGAAAGGCTCTCAGGTCATCAAAGCGATGATGAAACTGGGCGCAATGGCCACCATCAACCAGGTTATCGACCAGGAAACCGCGCAGCTTGTAGCCGAAGAAATGGGCCACAAAGTTATCCTCCGTCGTGAAAACGAACTGGAAGAAGCGGTAATGAGCGACCGTGATACGGGTGCTGCGGCTGAACCGCGTGCGCCAGTCGTGACCATCATGGGTCACGTTGACCACGGTAAAACCTCTCTGCTGGACTACATTCGTTCAACGAAAGTAGCCTCAGGTGAAGCGGGCGGCATTACCCAGCACATCGGTGCATACCACGTCGAAACCGAAAACGGCATGATCACCTTCCTGGATACCCCGGGCCACGCCGCGTTTACCGCGATGCGTGCACGTGGTGCGCAGGCAACGGATATCGTGGTTCTGGTTGTGGCTGCTGACGATGGCGTGATGCCGCAAACAATCGAAGCTATTCAGCACGCAAAAGCGGCGCAGGTACCGGTTGTTGTTGCAGTGAACAAAATCGATAAGCCAGAAGCGGATCCGGATCGCGTTAAGAATGAATTGTCCCAGTACGGCATTATGCCGGAAGAGTGGGGCGGCGAAAGCCAGTTCGTTCATGTATCTGCGAAAGCGGGTACCGGTATCGACGAGCTGCTCGACGCTATCCTGCTGCAGGCTGAGGTCCTTGAGCTGAAAGCTATCCGTACCGGTATGGCGAGCGGTGTTGTGATCGAATCCTTCCTGGATAAAGGTCGTGGTCCGGTTGCTTCCGTTCTGGTACGCGAAGGTACTCTGCATAAAGGCGATATCGTTCTGTGTGGCTTTGAATATGGCCGCGTACGTGCGATGCGTGATGAGCTTGGTCGTGAAGTTAGCGAAGCGGGTCCGTCTATTCCGGTTGAAATCCTCGGCCTGTCTGGTGTTCCGGCAGCGGGTGATGAAGCGACGGTTGTTCGCGACGAGAAGAAAGCGCGTGAAGTTGCACTGTATCGTCAGGGTAAATTCCGCGAAGTCAAACTGGCGCGTCAGCAGAAATCCAAACTGGAAAATATGTTCGCCAACATGACCGAAGGCGAAGTCCACGAAGTGAACGTCGTTCTGAAAGCGGACGTTCAGGGTTCTGTGGAAGCTATCACCGATTCTCTGCTGAAACTGTCTACTGACGAAGTGAAAGTGAAGATCGTAGGTTCCGGTGTTGGTGGTATCACCGAAACCGATGCTACCCTTGCAACGGCTTCGAATGCCATTCTGGTTGGCTTTAACGTTCGTGCCGACGCCTCTGCGCGCCGCGTGATCGAAGCCGAAGGTCTGGATCTGCGTTACTACTCCGTCATCTATAACCTGATCGACGAAGTGAAAGCAGCGATGAGCGGCATGCTGTCTCCGGAACTGAAACAGCAGATCATTGGTCTGGCTGAGGTTCGTGACGTGTTCAAATCACCGAAATTCGGTGCGATCGCGGGCTGTATGGTTACCGAAGGCACGATTAAACGTCATAACCCAATCCGCGTCCTGCGTGACAACGTGGTTATCTATGAAGGCGAGCTGGAATCCCTGCGCCGCTTCAAAGATGACGTTAACGAAGTCCGTAACGGCATGGAATGTGGTATCGGCGTTAAGAACTACAACGACGTTCGCGTTGGCGATATGATCGAAGTGTTCGAAATTATCGAGATCCAACGTAGCATCGATTAATTTTCGTTGGCTTTTGGGCCGCCACTGTGTTGGTTACGTTCACTCACCCCGGTCACATAGTTATCTATGCTCCCGGGGATTGATGAGCGTGCCGCCTTGCCGGAATCCCAAAAGCTTAGAAAATTGATTAGCGTAGACCGGGGAAGCGCAGCGCCACCCGGTATGAATTTCAAAAGGGGCTATAAGCCCCTTTTTTGTCTGGAGAATTTATTATGGCGAAAGAATTTGGTCGCCCACAGCGCGTAGCCCAGGAGATGCAGAAAGAAATCGCCATCATCCTGCAGCGCGAAATTAAAGACCCGCGTGTTGGCATGATGACGACTGTATCGGGCGTTGAAGTCTCTCGCGATCTGGCCTATGCCAAAGTGTTTGTGACCTTCCTGAACGACAAAGATGAAGCCGCCGTTAAAGCGGGCATCAAAGCGCTGCAGGAAGCATCCGGTTTCATCCGTACGCTGCTCGGCAAAGCTATGCGCCTGCGTATCGTGCCAGAACTGACTTTCTTCTACGACAACTCACTGGTGGAAGGGATGCGTATGTCTAACCTCGTCACCAGCGTGGTGAAACATGACGATGAACGTCGTGTGAACCCAACGGACGACAGCAAGGAGGACTGATGAGTCGTCCTCGTCGTCGCGGTCGCGATGTGCACGGCGTGCTGTTGCTGGATAAACCGCAAGGCGCATCCAGCAATGATGTACTGCAAAAAGTTAAACGTCTCTTTAATGCCAATCGCGCCGGGCATACTGGCGCGTTGGATCCTCTGGCAACAGGTATGCTACCGGTTTGTCTGGGTGAGGCGACAAAGTTCTCCCAGTATCTGCTGGATTCTGACAAGCGTTACCGTGTGGTTGCGAAGCTGGGCCAGCGCACCGATACTTCTGATGCTGATGGTCAAATCGTCGAAGAGCGTCCGGTCGATTTTAGCGCTGAGCAACTGGCCGCCGCGCTGGAGACCTTTCGTGGCGATATCGAACAAATACCCTCAATGTATTCTGCACTGAAATATCAGGGCAAAAAGCTGTATGAATACGCGCGCCAGGGTATCGAAGTTCCACGTGAAGCCCGACCTATTACGGTGTATGAACTGTTGTTCATCCGCCACGAAGGCGATGAACTGGAACTGGAAGTTCACTGCTCGAAAGGCACCTATATTCGTACAATTGTTGACGATCTGGGTGAGAAACTGGGCTGTGGCGCACATGTGATTTATCTGCGCCGTCTGGCGGTGAGTAAATATCCTGCTGAGCGAATGGTGACGCTGGAACAATTGCATGAGCTGGTCGCGCAAGCTGAGCAGCGTGATATCCCGGCGGCTCAATTACTCGATCCGCTGTTAATGCCCATGGATAGCCCGGCAGCTGACTACCCTGTTGTTAACCTTCCGTTGACTTCGTCGGTTTACTTCCGCAACGGTAATCCTGTGCGAACAACCGGTGTGCCGCATGAAGGTCTGGTGCGTGTCACTGAAGGTGAAGAGGCGAAATTTATCGGTATGGGCGAAATGGATGACGAAGGGCGTGTTGCTCCGCGTCGTCTGGTGGTTGAGTACCCGCCAGTCTAAGCCTCGTCTTGCGATAACCAGTCACTGAGAGTAGAATATTGGCGCTTAATGCCGGGTCAATTGTTTAACAATATCTGGTATTAATTCCGGGGTTGCTGAATTAGAGATCGGCACCCTCTCATTTTTTTATCACTGGAGTACAAAATGTCTCTAAGCGTTGAAGCTAAAGCAAAAATCGTTTCTGAGTTTGGTCGTGGCGAAAACGACAGCGGTTCTACCGAAGTTCAGGTTGCACTGCTGACTGCACAGATCAACCACCTGCAGGGCCACTTTGCAGAGCACAAAAAAGATCACCACAGCCGTCGTGGTCTGCTGCGTATGGTTTCTCAGCGTCGTAAACTGCTCGACTACCTGAAACGTAAAGATGTTGCACGCTACACCGCGCTGATCGAGCGTCTGGGTCTGCGTCGCTAATTCTTGCGAGTTTCAAGAAAGGGGCCGTAAGGCCCCTTTTTTCAACCAGACGGCAGTAATTAACAGTACAATAATGTATTGTTGCTATGAATGATCTTCGTTGCAGAGGTTCGCGCGGCTAATGAGAGGCTTTACCCACGAGAGCGGGGTTAGGGTTGTCATTAGTCGCGAGGATGCAGGAAGATCGGGTTTAAACGACAGCATCCCTGGGGGTTGCTGTCATTCATTAAGATTAAGAAAGGATAATATTTTGCTTAATCCGATCGTTCGTAAATTCCAGTACGGCCAACATACCGTTACGCTGGAAACCGGCATGATGGCACGTCAGGCGACGGCAGCCGTTATGGTTAGCATGGATGACACTGCGGTATTCGTTACCGTTGTGGGCGCTAAAAAAGCTAAACCGGGCCAGGATTTCTTCCCGTTAACTGTTAACTATCAAGAGCGTACCTACGCTGCTGGTAAAATCCCGGGTGGTTTCTTCCGTCGTGAAGGCCGTCCAAGCGAAGGCGAAACCCTGATTGCGCGTCTGATTGACCGCCCGGTTCGTCCGCTGTTCCCGGAAGGCTTCGTTAACGAAGTTCAGGTTATTGCAACCGTAGTTTCCGTTAACCCGCAGGTTAACCCGGATATCGTTTCTATGATTGGTGCTTCCGCAGCACTGTCTCTGTCAGGTATTCCGTTCAATGGACCGATTGGCGCAGCGCGCGTGGGTTACATTAACGATCAATACGTACTGAACCCGACCCAGGAAGAACTGAAGTCCAGCAAACTGGACCTGGTGGTAGCGGGTACCGAAGGTGCGGTATTGATGGTGGAATCCGAAGCAGAATTGCTGAGCGAAGACCAGATGCTGGGCGCAGTCGTATTTGGCCATGAACAGCAGCAGGTTGTTATCCAGGCCATTAACGACCTGGTAAAAGAAGCGGGCAAACCGCGTTGGGACTGGCAGCCAGAAGCCGTCAACGAAGCGCTGAACGCACGCGTTGCTGCTCTGGCTGAAGCGCGTCTGAGCGATGCTTACCGCATCACTGACAAACAAGAGCGTTATGCTCAGGTTGATGTCATTAAATCTGACGTTGTAGCTGCGCTGGTTGCAGAAGATGAAACCCTGGATGCCAACGAGCTGGGCGACATCCTGCACGCTATCGAGAAAAATGTTGTTCGTAGCCGCGTACTGGCAGGCGAACCGCGTATCGATGGTCGCGAAAAAGACATGATCCGTGGTCTGGACGTGCGCACTGGCGTATTGCCGCGTACTCACGGTTCTGCGCTGTTTACCCGTGGTGAAACTCAGGCTCTGGTTACCGCAACGCTGGGTACTGCCCGTGATGCGCAGATCATTGATGAGCTGATGGGTGAGCGCACTGACAGCTTCCTGTTCCATTACAACTTCCCTCCGTACTCCGTAGGTGAAACCGGTATGGTTGGCTCGCCGAAGCGTCGTGAAATTGGTCACGGTCGTCTGGCGAAGCGCGGCGTACTGGCTGTAATGCCGGAAGCGGATAAATTCCCGTACACCGTTCGTGTGGTGTCTGAAATCACCGAATCCAACGGTTCTTCTTCCATGGCTTCCGTGTGTGGCGCTTCTTTGGCTCTGATGGACGCAGGCGTACCGATCAAAGCAGCCGTTGCGGGTATCGCAATGGGCCTGGTGAAAGAAGGCGACAACTTTGTTGTTCTTTCTGACATCCTGGGCGATGAAGATCACCTTGGCGATATGGACTTCAAAGTAGCGGGCTCCCGCGACGGTATCTCTGCACTGCAGATGGATATCAAAATTGAAGGCATCACCAAAGAGATCATGCAGGTTGCGCTGAACCAGGCTAAAGGTGCTCGTTTGCACATCCTGAGCGTGATGGAGCAGGCGATCAATGCGCCGCGCGGCGATATCTCTGAATTCGCACCGCGTATCCACACCATCAAGATCAACCCGGACAAAATCAAAGACGTCATCGGTAAAGGTGGCTCTGTGATTCGTGCGCTGACCGAAGAAACCGGCACTACCATCGAAATCGAAGATGACGGCACCGTGAAAATCGCAGCGACCGATGGCGAGAAAGCGAAATTCGCTATTCGTCGTATCGAAGAGATCACTGCAGAAATCGAAGTAGGTCGTATCTACAACGGTAAAGTGACCCGCATTGTTGACTTTGGCGCGTTTGTTGCCATCGGCGGCGGTAAAGAAGGTCTGGTTCATATCTCTCAGATCGCTGACAAGCGCGTTGAGAAAGTGACTGACTATCTGCAGATGGGTCAGGAAGTACCAGTGAAAGTTCTGGAAGTTGATCGCCAGGGCCGTATTCGTCTTAGCATTAAAGAAGCCACTGAACAAACTCAGCCTGAAGCAGCGCCGGAAGCGCCGCAAGCAGAGCAGGGCGAGTAAAATGGTGTTTGCCCTCCGCGAAAGCGGAGGGTTATTTAACTGGCAGGACGCCGTGTTTGCAGCCGGGGGACAGGACGTTCATCCAATTGTTGTCTTCGGGAGTGGGAAATGAAGCCTTTTTTGCGCTGGTGTTTCGTTGCGACAGCTTTAACGCTGGCAGGATGCAGCAACTCTGCCTGGCGTAAGAGCGAAGTCCTCGCGGTGCCATTGCAACCGACTTTGCAGCAAGAAGTGATTCTGGCGCGCATGGAACAAATTCTTGCCAGTCGGGCTTTATCCGATGATGAACGCGCACAGCTTTTATATGAGCGCGGAGTATTGTATGATAGTCTTGGTTTGAGAGCACTGGCGCGAAATGATTTTTCACAAGCGCTGGCCATCCGACCGGATATGCCGGAAGTATTCAATTACTTAGGCATTTATTTAACGCAGGCAGGCAATTTTGATGCTGCCTATGAAGCGTTTGATTCTGTACTTGAGCTTGATCCAACTTACAACTACGCGCACTTGAATCGCGGTATCGCATTATATTACGGCGGTCGCGATAAGTTAGCGCAAGATGATCTGCTGGCGTTTTATCAAGACGATCCCAATGACCCTTTCCGGAGTCTGTGGCTTTACATCGTTGAGCGGAAGCTCGATGAGAAGCAGGCTAAAGAAGCGCTGAAACAACGCTTCGAAAAATCGGGCAAAGAGCAATGGGGATGGAACATTGTCGAGTTCTACCTTGGCGATATTAGCGAACAAGAGCTAATGAACCGCCTGAAGGCAGACGCAACGGATAACACCTCGCTCGCTGAGCATCTCAGTGAAACCAACTTCTATTTAGGTAAGTACTACCTAAGTCTGGGGGAAAAGGACAGCGCTGCGGCACTGTTCAAATTAGCGGTGGCTAACAACGTTCATAATTTTGTTGAGCACCGTTATGCATTGTTGGAATTAGCGCTCTTGGGCCAGGAGCAAGATGACCTGGCAGAATCGGACCAGCAATAGCTGACGTACACATCAGCCCGTAATCATTACTTTGATTGCCATCACCTTCGCGGGTGAGGGCGTTGTTGTTCGTTAATACACCTACTTTGAGCCGGTTCACACTTTTAATGAAAATTACCGAAAATTTTCACGATGAGTTATGTAGACTGGCCGCCATTAATATCGAGGCACACGTACTACATGGCTGAATTCGAAACCACTTTTGCAGATCTGGGCCTGAAGGCTCCTATCCTTGAAGCCCTTAACGATCTGGGTTACGAAAAACCATCTCCAATCCAGGCAGAGTGCATTCCGCATCTGCTGGGCGGTCGCGACGTACTGGGTATGGCCCAGACGGGTAGCGGCAAAACCGCAGCGTTTTCATTACCGCTGCTGAACAATCTTGATCCTGAGCTGAAAGCACCGCAAATCCTGGTGCTGGCGCCGACCCGCGAACTGGCGGTTCAGGTTGCCGAAGCCATGACAGATTTCTCTAAACACATGCGCGGCGTGAACGTGGTTGCCCTTTATGGCGGCCAGCGTTATGACGTGCAGTTACGCGCCCTGCGTCAAGGGCCTCAGATTGTTGTCGGTACCCCGGGTCGTCTGCTTGACCACCTGAAACGCGGTACGCTGGATCTCTCTAAACTGAGCGGTCTGGTGCTGGACGAAGCCGATGAAATGTTGCGTATGGGCTTCATCGAAGACGTTGAAACCATCATGGCAGAGATCCCGGACGGTCATCAGACCGCACTGTTCTCTGCAACCATGCCGGAAGCGATTCGCCGCATTACCCGCCGCTTTATGAAAGAGCCGCAGGAAGTGCGCATTCAATCCAGCGTGACTACTCGCCCGGACATCAGCCAGAGCTACTGGTCTGTGTACGGCATGCGTAAAAACGAAGCGCTGGTACGTTTCCTGGAAGCAGAAGATTTTGATGCGGCGATCATCTTCGTTCGTACCAAAAACGCGACCCTGGAAGTGGCAGAAGCGCTGGAGCGTAGCGGCTATAACAGCGCCGCGCTGAATGGCGACATGAACCAGGCCCTGCGTGAGCAGACTCTGGAGCGTCTGAAAGACGGTCGTCTGGATATCCTGATTGCAACCGACGTGGCAGCACGTGGTCTGGACGTTGAGCGTATCAGCCTGGTTGTTAACTATGACATCCCGATGGATTCCGAGTCTTACGTTCACCGTATCGGCCGTACCGGTCGTGCAGGTCGCGCTGGTCGTGCGTTGCTGTTTGTTGAGAACCGCGAACGTCGTCTGCTGCGTAACATCGAACGCACCATGAAGCTGACTATTCCTGAAGTAGAACTGCCGAACGCAGAACTGCTGGGCAAACGCCGTCTGGAAAAATTCGCCGCGAAAGTACAGCAGCAGCTGGAAAGCAGCGATCTGGATCAGTACCGTGCTCTGCTGGCGAAAATCCAGCCGTCTGCGGAAGGTGAAGAGCTGGATCTCGAAACGCTGGCCGCTGCTCTGCTGAAAATGGCACAGGGTGAACGTGCGCTGATCGTTCCGCCAGACGCGCCGATGCGTCCTAAGCGTGAATTCCGTGAGCGTGACGACCGCTTTGAACGCCGTGGCGATCGTAACGACCGTGGTCCGCGTGGTGACCGTCCTGAGCGTGGTGGTGAAGATCGTCCGCGTCGTGAACGTCGTGATGCTGGCGAAATGGAACTGTACCGTATTGAAGTTGGCCGTGATGATGGTGTTGAAGTTCGTCATATCGTTGGCGCGATTGCTAACGAAGGCGACATCAGCAGCCGTTATATCGGTAACATCAAGCTGTTCGGTACCCACTCTACCATCGAACTGCCGAAAGGCATGCCGGGCGAAGTACTGCAGCACTTTACTCGCACCCGCATCCTGAACAAGCCGATGAACATGCAGCTTCTGGGTGATGCACAGCCGCGTCCTGAGCGTCGTGGCGGTGGTGAGCGTCGCGAAGGTGGCCGCAGCTTCGGTGGTGGTGAACGCCGTGAAGGTGGTCGCAGCTTCGGTGGTGAGCGTCGTGAAGGCGGTCGTAGCGAAGGTCGTAACTTCAGTGGCGAACGTCGCGCTCCGCGTCGTGACCGCGAAGAAGGCTCCAGCCGTCGTCGTTTCGGTGACGCATAATCGCGCAGTAAGCCAGCTTTACACTTCGTAAAGTAATTGATACAACCCCGGTGCAAAACATCGGGGTTTCTTTTATCTGTTATGTACTCTTGTACTGGTACAATGCATCGGTATTTTACCTTACTGGAGAAGATAGCATGGCAACACTGACAACCACACAAGCGACCCCTTCGTTGCTTGCCGGTGTGGTGATTATTGGCGGAACGGTGATTGGTGCGGGGATGTTTTCACTGCCAGTGGTCATGTCAGGCGCGTGGTTCTTTTGGTCGATAGCGGCCCTGGTGTTCACCTGGTTTTGTATGCTGCATTCCGGGCTAATGATTCTGGAAGCGAACCTCAATTACCGCATTGGTGCGAGCTTCGATACCATTACCAAAGATTTGCTGGGAAACGGCTGGAATGTGATTAACGGTCTCTCCATCGCTTTTGTGCTCTATATCCTGACCTACGCTTATATTTCAGCGAGCGGTTCTATTCTGCATCACACCTTTGCTGAGCTGTCGTTAAACGTCCCGCCTCGTGTTGCAGGCCTTGGGTTTGCGCTGCTGGTCGCCTTTATCGTCTGGCTATCTACCCGCGCAGTGAGCCGGATGACGGCGATTGTGCTGGGGGCGAAAGTTATCACTTTTTTCCTCACCTTCGGCAGTTTGCTGGGGCATGTTCAGCCCGCGACATTATTCAATGTGGCGGAAAGCAATGCGTCCTATACGCCGTACTTGCTGATGACACTGCCGTTTTGTCTGGCGTCGTTTGGTTACCACGGTAACGTGCCGAGCCTGATGAAGTTCTACGGTAAAGATCCGCGCACTATCGCGCGTTGCCTGGTATATGGCACGTTGCTGGCGCTGGCCCTGTATATGGTGTGGCTGTTGGGCACGATGGGGAATATTCCACGTCCGGAGTTTATCGGCATTGCCCAGAAGGGCGGCAATATTGATGTGCTGGTGCAGGCGTTAAGCGGCGTGCTGAACAGCCGCAGTCTGGATCTGCTGCTGATGGTCTTCTCCAACTTTGCGGTGGCGAGTTCTTTCCTTGGCGTGACCCTGGGCCTGTTTGACTATCTGGCCGATCTGTTCGGTTTTGATGATTCGGCACAGGGGCGCTTTAAAACCGCGCTGCTGACGTTTCTGCCTCCGATTGTCGGTGGTTTGTTGTGGCCAAATGGCTTTCTCTACGCAATTGGCTATGCGGGGCTGGCGGCGACAATCTGGGCGGCAATTGTGCCAGCTTTACTGGCTAACGCATCGCGTAAACGCTTTGGTAGCCCGCGTTTTCGCGTCTGGGGCGGCAAGCCGATGATTGCGCTGATCCTTGTGTTTGGCGTGGGCAATGCGCTGGTGCATGTGCTGTCGAGCTTTGATCTTTTGCCGGTTTACCGTTAATGCTCCTGTCCCGGCTGGCGCTCTGCTTAGCCGGGCTACGGGTGGGGTAACCCGGATAAAGCACAGCGCGCTGCATCCGGGAAAAACCTAACCCAGCAGTTCCTGTTTCACCTGCATCGCCAAATCAAACGAATGCAAACGCGCCTGGTGATCAAAGATTTGTCCGTTAACCATAATCTCATCAGCCTGGGTTTCGCGCAGTACAGACTCCAGCCCGTGACGCACTTTCGCCTTATCGCCCACCAGTGACATCCCCAGCGCCTGCTGTACGCCATATTGCTCTGACGGCGACCAGAACTGATCCATATTTTGGATCGGTGGTGGCAACTGGCCGGTTTCCCCACGGCGCAATTTCACGAAAGCCTGCTGCATGGAGGTAAACAGGAATTCCGCATCGCGGTTACTGTCTGCCGCAACGATATTGATACACACCATGGCATACGGTTTTTCCAGTCGCGCGGAAGGCTTGAATTGGGTGCGATACAGATGCAACGCCTGGAACAGCATGTCCGGTGCAAAGTGCGAAGCAAACGCAAACGGCAGACCAAGCTGTGCCGCCAGTTGAGCACTATAAAGACTGGAACCGAGTAGCCATACCGGAATTTTCTCGCCATAACCCGGCACCGGGCGAACGTGCGGATTCGGGTCGTTGGCATCAAACCAGTCCACCAGTTCGGCAACATCGCGCGGGAAATTATCCACATCGCCGCTCATATGGCGACGCAGTGCCCGCATGGTTGGTTGATCGCTACCTGGCGCGCGCCCAAGACCCAGATCGATACGGCCCGGATAGAGCGTGTTAAGCGTACCGAATTGTTCGGCAATCACCAGCGGAGCATGGTTTGGCAGCATGACACCGCCGGATCCCAGATGCAGAGAGGTGGTATTGGCCGCCAGATAGCCAATCAAGACGGATGTCGCCGCACTGGCGATACCCACCATATTGTGGTGCTCAGCCAGCCAGAAGCGGTGATATCCGCGCTTTTCAGCAAGCCTTGCGAGATCAAGAGAATGGGCGAAGGCCTCTTTAGCAGAAGCGCCCTGTGGGATCGGTGCCAGATCCAACACCGAGAAGGCAATCGTTTTGTCGGTCATAACGGCTCACTTTGCTACAGCATAGTCATCAGATTGAAGGTCTTCTTCCAGCCTGGCGCATCCAGGATGCGTCGGCCAGAAAAGCTGCATCTTTAATAGTGCATTAAAATCTGATGACTGTTGTTAACAAAGTGAGCGGTTTCTTAAGCCTGGAGCTCCAGACCCGGCAGACGTCGCCAGTAGCCGTTACAGTCACTGTTTGCTGTCAGCGGCAAAGGCGCTTGTCCATTTTCATTGGCGCGAAAGGCGTCGAGCATGGCAAACGTCTCTTCCCCCATGGGTGACAACCGTACCATGTCCACGATACCCGCCATCGACTTGAGTTCATTGCCCAGGTTGTAGACGTAACCACTCATGGTCTGGATGCCATTAAGCACGAACACCTGCTGATTTTCCTGCGACAGCATACGGCGTCCATTTGGATATTTAATGCAGCAGGTTTCGCACTCATCTTTCGGCCTGTCTTCCGAGCGTGCGGTAAAGCAGCGCGCGGAATAGGCCAGCGGCAGATGCCCGTAACTCAGCACTTCCACTTCGAACTGATCGCGAATACCCAGCGTTTCGCACTGATCGAGCAAGTTAATGAGCCAGTCGCGCGAAAGTTCTACCGGCATGCACCAGCGCATCATCCCTTGCTTAAGCAGCAGACGCAGCGTAACGGCGTTGTAGCAGTTTAGCGCGTGTCCCGCGACGAAGGGCAATTTGCGCTCGGCACACAGGTTCACCACGCCGAGATCGCTGGCCTCCAGCAGGAAATCGCCGTTATCGACATAGCGTTTGAGTTCGTTAAGCTCTGACGAGGCTTGCACTAGCGCAAGAGTCGAGAGCACGACCTGTTTGCCGCTGTCGGCAAGTTGTTTCGCCATATCCAGCCAGTCGCCCACTTTAGTGGCGCGACGCTTGCTGCACACCGCTTCGCCAAGATAAATCACATCTGCGCTGCTGTTTGCGGCTTGCTGGTAAAACGCCTCTAACGTCTCTTTTGACCAGTACCAGAGCACGGGTCCGAGTGAATATTTCATCGTGTTTCCTACTGCCATTTGCGATGGTAAGCGCCAAGCGTGGTCTGCGTGCCTTCTGACATCGCACCCAGCGTGTTCATCCAGACGGATTGCGGCACGAAGTTCTGCGGATCGGCAATGCAGCGGTCAATGGCCTGTCGCCAGACTTTGGCCACCTGACTCACATAGGCCGGGCTGCGCTGACGGCCCTCAATTTTCACCGAGGCAATATTGGCCGCCAGCAGTTCAGGCAATAATTCCAGCGTATTCAGGCTGGTGGGCTCTTCCAGCGCGTGGTAGCGCTCACCATCGACCAGATAGCGGCCTTTACACAGCGTCGGATAGCCTGCGTTTTCACCATCCTGGTAGCGGTCGATCAGCACTTCATTGAGGCGTGATTCCAGCCCCTGCGGGGTTTGCTGCCAGCGCACAAAACGTGCCGGAGAGCAGGCGCCCACGGTATTTGGCGACTCACCCGTCAGGTAAGAGGAGAGATAGCAGCGCCCTTCAGCCATGATGCACAGGCTGCCAAAGGCAAAGACTTCCAGCGGCACAGGGGTGACGCGGGCTAACTGTTTAACCTGATGAATAGATAAAACGCGAGGCAGGACAACGCGGGCGACGTCAAAATGGCGATGATAGAAGCGAATGGCTTCTTCATTGGTTGCCGATGCCTGCACAGAAACATGGCGTTCGATATGGGGATAACGCGTTGCAGCATATTCCAGCATAGCCAGATCGGCGAGAATCAACGCATCCGCACCAATTTGCGCGGCCATATCCACAGCGCGCTCCCAGCGTTGATAACCATCAGGATGCGCGAAGGTGTTAATCGCGATATGCAGTTTGCGTCGGTGCTGATGCACAAAACTGACCGCTTCCTGCAGTTTCTTTTCTGTAAAATTGAGACCGGCAAAGTGGCGGGCGTTGGTATCATCTTTCAGGCCGATATAGACGGCGTCGGCACCGTTTTCGATGGCCGCTTTGAGTGCCGGAAGGTTTCCGGCAGGGCAGAGCAACTCCATAATTTATCCTGAAATCAGGGGCTGTATTGGCCCTGGCAACCCACGTGGGGCGCTAAATTGTTAATGAACTGGGATTTTAGTTAACCTGGTAGCGACAATTTTTGATTTGAGGCAGTTAATTGTGTATTGGTGACATCAATAATCGAGGCATTCTTCTTACGTAATTGTTGATTTACGCCGCCATGTCGTTTATCTGATATGGCAAAATAGAAGGAATTTTCATTTCAGGGAGTAATGCTCGTGTTGGAAAAACTGCGCTCACGTCTCGTTCACGTTGGCCCGTCTTTGTTGAGCGTGCCGGTTAAGCTGACGCCTTTCGCCATTAAACGGCAGGTTCTGGAACAGGTCTTATGCTGGCAGTTCCAACAGGCGCTGGCAGACGGGGAGCTAGAGTTTCTTGAAGGCCGCTGGTTAAGTATCCAGGTTCGCGATATTGGCCTGACGTGGTATACCTCGGTTGAAAATTCACGATTAATCGTGCGTGAGTCTGCCGTGGCTGATGTCAGTTTCAGCGCAGATGCCAGCGACCTGTTGATGATCGCCGCGCGCAAACAGGATCCGGATACGCTGTTCTTTCAACGCCGACTGGTCATTGAAGGTGACACGGAGCTTGGGTTGTATGTGAAAAACCTGATGGACGCCATTGAGCTGGAGCAGATGCCGAAAGCACTTCGCATCATGCTACTGCAACTGGCGGATTTTGTTGAAGCCGGCCTGCAAGCGCCGGACTCAACGCCACAATCTTCTGTAGGTGAACCATGCTGATTCGAGTAGAAATTGGGATTGATGCACCGGGAATCGACGCGCTTTTGCGCCGCACTTTTGCGGATGAGCGCGAAGCGACGCTGGTGCACGATCTGCGCGAAGACGGCTTAATTACACTTGGGCTTGTCGCAACGGATGATGAAGGGCAGGTCATCGGTTATGTCGCATTCAGTCCGGTTGCCGTGCAGGGCGAAGATTTACAGTGGGTTGGCCTTGCGCCATTGGCCGTCGATGAGGCGTATCGTAGCCAGGGCCTTGCTCGCCAGTTGGTATACGAAGGGTTGGACTCACTCAATGAGTTTGGCTATGCCGCCGTGGTGACGCTGGGTAACCCTGACTTTTTCGGCCATCTGGGCTTTGAGCCTGCGGCGAAGTTCGGTCTGCATTGCCGTTGGCCGGATACCGAAAGCGCTTTCCAGCTTCACCCTTTGGCAGACGATGCGTTAAATCATGTGAAGGGGCTGGTGGAATACCACGAGCACTTTAATCGCTTCTAATCGGCTGCGGTAACCAGGCCTTCTAATAGCGCTTCAAAGATGCCATCTCCGGCAACGAGGCGCTCCTTCTGGCGTTTTGTCAGTTGCTTGATGCGATACTCCATACGCAACGCCAGCGAGCGCTCTCCCACTGGCGCGGAGAATGCCAGCGTGAGTTCCCCCTTTCCCCGCAGTGCTTTTGCGCCTTTGCCGCTTTGATGCTGCATAAGGCGACGCGCCACATCGGTAGTAATACCGGTATAAAGGCTGTTGTCCGCCGTGCGGATGAGATAAAGAGACCAGAGCGTCATAACGTCATTCATTGTGCTAATGTGAAAGAAAAATAACACGAGGATGAAGAGAAATGGAAACTCTTGCGGCCATTAGTCGCTGGCTGGCGAAGCAGCATGTTGTGACCTGGTGTGTGGCCAACAGGGGGGAGTTGTGGTGTGCGAATGCTTTTTATATCTATGATCCGCAAAAAGTCGCATTTTATCTTCTGAGTGAGGACCATACGCGTCATTCGCAGATGACCGGCCTGCAGGCAAACATTGCCGGAACCGTGAATGGGCAACCAAAGACGGTCGCACTTATTCGCGGCGTGCAATTCACCGGGGAGATTCGGCGTCTTGAGGAGGCGGAAAGCGTCGGCCCGCGTGCGCAGTACAACCGACGCTTTCCTGTTGCCCGCGTTTTATCGGCGCCGATGTGGGAAATTCGCCTCACCGAGCTGAAATTCACCGATAACACGCTGGGCTTTGGTAAAAAGCTTCACTGGATACGTGACTCAGGCACCCAGCAGCCGTAATGCTTCGCGGTTAAACGCGGGGAGATCATCCGGCGTACGGCTGGTGACCAGTTGGTTATTATCAACCACCACTTCCTGGTCGTAGAATTCGCCTCCCGCGTTTTTCACATCCACCACGATCGGTTTCACCGCCGTCAGTTTTCTGCCGCGCAGAACATCGGCACTAATCAAAAGCTGCGGTCCGTGGCAAATCGCAAACACAGGTTTACCGCTGTTAATAAAATCGCGGGTAAAGGTGACGAAACGGTTGTCGCCACGCAGAGAATCTGGCGAATGTCCGCCTGGCAGAAGCAGGGCGTCGAAGTCGGCGGGCCGGACGTCATCAATCGCTTCGTCGATGGTCACGCTGGCATCGCCTTGCTTACCTTTCACTGTCTTACCCGCCTGCTTCTCTATCGTAACCACTTCGTGGCCTGCCTTACGAAACTCCTCTGCCGGAGACGTAAATTCTGAATCTTCAAATTCGTCGGTGATCAAGACTGCAATTTTCTTGCTCATGTATCCTCCGTTATTCAGCTCAGGCTGGTCATTTTCAACAATAATGACTATCAGGATTATTAAGCCTGGTTCAGGGCGATGACATTGCAAGGCAGACTATTCTGCAAAAGGAGAGGATATGAGTCGGGTATTGATAACGGGCGCAACCGGGTTGGTTGGCGGAATTTTACTGCGGATGCTGGCGAATGATGCTCGCGTTGATGCCATTGCAGCCCCCACGCGTCGGCCATTAGAACCGATCTCTGGTGTGTTCAATCCTCATGATCCCCAGTTAACCGATGCACTCGCCATGGTGACGGAGCCCGTTGATACTGTTTTTTGCTGCCTGGGAACGACACGACGTGAAGCGGGTAGCAAAGAGGCCTTTATACATGCCGATTACACACTGGTAGTCGACACGGCGTTAACAGGGCTACGCCTGGGGGCACGGCACATGCTGGTGGTGAGTGCGCTGGGCGCTAATGCACGTTCGCCGTTTTTCTATAATCGGGTGAAAGGCGAGATGGAAAATGCGCTGATGGAGCAAGAGTGGGAGCGTTTGACCATTGCGCGCCCGTCGATGCTACTGGGGAACCGTGAAAAGCATCGTGTTAACGAGTCACTGTTTGCCCCGTTGTTTCGCATCATGCCGGGGAACTTGAAATCGATTGCTGCACAGGATGTGGCCAGCGCGATGTTGAAAGCGGCCTTTTCTCCTTTTTCGCAACGTGTGGAGATCCTCTCATCTGCCCGACTGCGCGCGATGGCAAGTGATTAATCATTTTCAAATAAATAGCCCAGGAGTACTATTCGCCGGGTAATTATTTCTGCATTTATCCCCCGGAGAATGGTATGACTGGTCAGTCTTCATCTCGGGCGGCGACACCGGTGCAATGGTGGAAACCCGCTCTCTTTTTTCTCGTCGTGATCGTGGGTCTCTGGTATGTGAAGTGGCAGCCCTATTACGGAAAAGCCTTCACCGCCGCTGAAACTCACAGTATTGGTAAATCTATTCTCGCTCAGGCCGATGCCAGCCCATTCCAGGCGGCTCTTGACTATGCCATGGTCTATTTTCTTGCCGTCTGGAAAGCGGCGGTGCTGGGGGTGTTGCTGGGTTCGTTAATTCAGGTGCTTATTCCGCGAAACTGGCTGATTCGTACTCTTGGGCAAAAGCGACTGAGCGGGACACTCTTTGGCACGCTGTTTTCCCTGCCGGGCATGATGTGCTCCTGCTGTGCAGCGCCCGTTGCGGCGGGAATGCGTCGTCAGCAGGTCTCGATGGGCGGCGCGCTGGCATTCTGGATGGGCAACCCGCTACTTAACCCGGCAACCCTGGTTTTTATGGGTTTTGTGCTGGGCTGGCATTTTGTCGCTATGCGACTGATTGCCGGGTTAGTGATGGTTATTGGCGTGGCGACACTGGTGCAGTATCTGGTCAAGGATGATATCCAGCAGACGGCACCGGTCGATCTTTCGTTGCCGGAACCGGAAGGGCACTTTTTTGCCCGCTGGGGAAAGGCGCTGTGGGTTCTGTTCTGGAGCACAATCCCGGTTTATATCCTTGCCGTGCTGGTACTGGGCGCCGCCCGTGTCTGGCTGTTCCCGCATGCCGATGGTGCAATTGATAATTCCCTGATGTGGGTGATTGCGATGGCGATAGCCGGTTGTCTGTTCGTGATCCCAACGGCGGCGGAGATTCCGATTGTCCAGACAATGATGCTGGCGGGGATGGGGACAGCCCCGGCAATGGCGCTACTGATGACGCTGCCTGCGGTCAGCCTGCCGTCGCTGATTATGCTGCGCAAATCCTTTCCGGCCAAAGCACTGTGGCTAACAGGGGGGCTGGTGGCATTAGGCGGGGTGATTACCGGAACGCTGGCATTGTTTTAACTGATTCTCCCCGGTGGTGCTATGCCCGCCGGGGAGAAGAGTCAACGCTATTTAATCATTGTAAACGCGGTGGTGACATGTTTCACACCGCTGACGCGGCTGGCGATATCCGCTGCGGCTCTGCCTTCACGATCGGTCACCAGGCCCAGCAAGAACACTTCGCCATTCTCAGTGGTGACTTTCACATTGGACGATTTCACCTGGTCGCTACTGAGCAGTTGCGTACGCACTTTTGAGGTGATCCAGGTATCGCTGGCGGCCGTTCCCATACCAATTGGCTGGCCCTGGCGAATTTCGTTGTAGACCTCTGTTGCACCGTCTACGCCCATGGCGATTTGCTTAGCACGTGACGAGAGATCGATGGTTGGCGCCTGACCCACCAGCAGGACTTTTCCCTGATACGCCGTGACGTTTATGCGAGCCTGTTTTTTAATCTGTTCGTCTTTAGACAGCGCGCTGTTAACGCGAAGTTCAAGAGTACCGTCATCCACCTGAGTGCCAACCGTACGTGGATCGGTTGCCGCTTTGGTACCGACAGCTGCTGAACCGACCACCACTGCGCCTACACAGCCTTGTAGCAGCAGTGCGGAAATAAGGACTGCGAGGGGCGTAAATGCCTTCATATGTACTCCTTAATCATCCTGGTGAGGGAAAAGCGTGTTATCTATCAGATCGCATAAACAATTTACCGTCAGCATATGCATTTCCTGTATGCGTGCGCTGCGGTGGGAAGGAATACGTATCTCGACATCCTGCGGCCCCAACAATCCGGCCAGTTCACCACCGTCATACCCCGTAAGCGCCACGATACTCATGTCGCGCGTTACTGCGGCTTCAACGGCTTTAACAATATCGCGGCTGTTTCCACGCGTGGAAATCGCCAGCAATATGTCGCCTGCGTGTCCGAGTGCCCGAACCTGCTTGGCATAAATTTCGTCATGCAGACGATCGTTTGCGATTGCCGTTAAGACCACATTATCGGTATTAAGTGCAATGGCAGGTAAACTTGGGCGTTCCGTTTCAAAACGATTAATCATACTGGCAGCAAAATGCTGTGCATTGGCGGCGGAAGTTCCATTGCCACAACAGAGGATTTTGTTGCCGTTAAGCAGGGAATGGACCATGGTCATGGCCGCGCGTGAAATTGCGTCTGGCAGCGCTTCTGCCGCCGCAATCTGGGTTTGAATGCTTTCTGTAAAGCAAACTTTAATTCTATCGAGCACGGGTGATCCCTATCATTCAGTCATTATGAGCGGTCGTTAAAGGCGTTTTGTATCCACTCAACTTCATTTTCGGTGAAGGCTACCACATCGAACCGGCAATCCACAGTATCAAAACTCCCATTGTGCCGGGCCAGCCACAAACGGGCGGCATGCAGTAATTTACGTTGCTTGCTGGCGGTGACACTGGCCGCGGCGCCGCCGAAAAGTGACGACTTGCGATAGCGCACTTCCACAAACACCGTTGTCGACTTGTCCTGCATAATCAAGTCTATCTCACCGCCGCGCTCGCGCACGTTAGCGGCAAGAAAGCGCATTCCCTTGCGCTCAAGCCAGTGACGCGCCTGTAACTCCCACGCATCACCGGTCTGCTTACGGGTCAACTGGCGGGGACGATTTGCCCCTGCTGGTATTTGAGCCATGACAACTTCCTGTTAATCACGCATTCCTGAGTGGCGGTCAAATCGCCCGTGTTACCGTTAATTTCAAACCCTGGCACCTGACGCATTTGCGAGAAGTGGTTCGCCAGCGTCCAGGCATCCGCGCCCATCGCATACAGGCGCGCCAGGGAGTAGTCATTATTGGTATGCATCAACGCCTGTTGCATCAGTGCCGGGTTGCTACCAGCGAGCATCGGTATTTCGCTAAACTGCAACCCTTCCATCTCCAGACGGAAGTCCGGGCCTGAACCGCCCTGAGCGCTACGGGAGCTGGCATACAGAACAATGCCGCTCTGGCTACCGGTACGCATCGCAATCATCGGCTTGATAAGGGCGATTTCATCCTGTGTCGCGACGATATAGACAGAATCAATATTGCCGCCACCGGTGATCTGCGCTTCAGTTGGCGGAGCCGGAATATTCAACCCGCCAATGGTTACGCCCTGCTGCTGCGGCAGACTGGCCGTGACAGGGCTACCCGTCATTGCAATACCGGAACCGCTGTTAATACCCATGCGTAATTCTGCCGTCGAGCCGAATTTTTGCTGCAGCACGATACCGCCGCCCAGTTTTTGCCACTCCTGGGCGAAAGCGCTGGCGACGCGATCGCCAAGTGAGCTACGCGGCAACAGCAGCAGCGGTGTATGACGGCCTTGCTGGTGAATGTGGCGTGCCGCATCGCGGGCTTCATCTTCCGGGGAGAGGGCGAAGTAACAAATATTCGGGCGGTTTTCGACTTTCTCTGGCTGGTTTAACGCCAGCACGTTCAGCGGTGTCTGGCTACGCATTAGCTCTTCGACGTGATTTTTCAGCAATGGCCCAACAACAATGCTCGCACCATCTTTCTGTACCTGGCTCAACACCTGGTCAAGCGGCTGTGAACTGGTGTCATAGACTTTCAGCACGGCGGTCGGATTGGCCGGGGTGCTGGCAACGGCAGGAGTATTCACCGGTTGTCCTGCCGGGGCGGCCGGATCGGTTTGTTCAGCAGGAGCCTGTGTGGTTTGCTCAGCAGGTGACGTTTGTTGCGTCTGGTCTGCCGGAGCCTGTACCGGCGCGCTAGCCGCAGGCGCGGACTGCGGCGTGGTCAGGTCGCTGACATTGGTTTGTGCGGGGCTGACAACGTCTGCTGTGGTCGCCATTGTCGCGGCCTGGGCTACCTGAACAGGCACGGCCGGACCAGAAACAGTAGTGGTGCCGTTTTTCGCCGCTTCAAAACCCTGCTGGATCGCGCGGCTAAAGACGGCTGCCTGGCCATTTAACGGCAGCAGCAACGCGATTTGATTGACCGATGCCGGACGGAAATTTTGTACATTCGCCAGTTGGCTCGGTAACAGAACCGCGCCAGGATTTTGCGGGAAGCGTTTCTGCCAGTCCGCAATACCCGCTTTTAGCATGTTCGGATCGTTGCGGTTATTGGACCATACGCGTTGTAAATCCAGCCATCCTTGCAGCACCGTTTCGTCCTGACTCACCTGAATGGCGTTGGCCTGATCGGGCGTCAGGGAAGAGAGCGTCTGCCAGGTCGCATCAATATTCTTTTGTTTGTCCGGTGCCGCAGTCAGCAGCGGTTGCTGTGCGATAAGGGCACGCAGCAGTGTCGGCGACGGTTTGTTCTGGCTTGCGGTGATCACATCCTGCCAGTAACGGGCTTGCTGATTCTGACTAAACCCTTTCAGATCGACCTTGCTCAGCAGTGCCTGCGCACCGGCGTAGTCTTGTTGCGTGAGTTTGAGCTCAGCACTCAGCAAGGTTTGCTCAGCGCGCTGCTCGTCATTCAACTCTTGAGGTAATTGGCCCAACAATTCACTGGCCTGCTGGGTCCTGCCTTCTTTCAGCAGTGCACGAATGGCGAGTAATTGCCAGTTGGTCTTGCTATCATCTGAGCTTTGCTGCATCTGGTGCAGATAAAAACCCGAATCAGCCTCAGCCTTGCCCTCCAGGTGCCCGGTGCTTTGATCGACCGGGTGTGTGCCGCAGCCTGCGAACAGCAGAGCGGCCAGCACGACAGGCAGGCAGCGCATGGCTTTCGAACGTAGAAATGTTGACGGTAGCATACTGTATCCAGTGATATTTTTTACGCAATGCTCAATATTAAATCGGCAATACGGATAGAACAATGAAACAACACGAATCTGCGGACAATTATCAGGGCCAGCTCTACATTGTCCCTACGCCCATCGGCAATTTGGGTGATATTACCCAGCGTGCGCTCACCGTATTGCAGGATGTCGATCTTATCGCTGCTGAGGACACGCGCCACACCGGACTGCTGCTTTCACATTTCGCCATTAACGCCCGTCTGTTTGCCCTGCACGACCATAATGAGCAACAAAAGGCCGACACGCTGGTGGCGAAGCTAAAAGAAGGGCAAAACATCGCGCTGGTCTCCGATGCCGGCACACCGCTGATTAACGACCCTGGCTACCATCTTGTACGCACCTGCCGTGAAGCGGGCATCCGGGTCGTTCCACTGCCGGGGCCCTGTGCTGCAATAGCAGCATTAAGTGCGGCGGGGTTACCGTCCGATCGTTTTTGTTACGAGGGGTTTCTGCCCGCCAAATCGAAAGGGCGTCGCGACACCTTAAAATCGCTGGAGACAGAACCGCGCACGCTGATTTTTTATGAGTCAACGCATCGCCTGCTGGAAAGCCTGGAGGACATCGTTGCCGTGCTGGGTGAAGCACGTTACGTAGTGCTGGCCCGCGAGCTGACCAAAACCTGGGAGTCGATTTATGGCGCACCGGTAGGGGAATTGCTGGCATGGGTGAAAGAGGACGAAAACCGTCGCAAAGGTGAGATGGTGCTGATCGTCGAAGGCCATAAGGCGCAGGAAGATGCCTTACCTGCCGATGCGCTGCGTACGCTGGCCCTGTTACAGGCTGAGCTACCTCTGAAAAAAGCCGCTGCACTGGCTGCGGAAATCCACGGCGTGAAGAAAAATGCGCTCTATAAATACGCGCTGGAACAGCAGGGCGACGCGTAAGCTTTCTGCCTGGGCATAACAGGGTTATATCCAGGCGATTTCCTGTTTACGAACACCGGGCTTTCGACCAAAACAGCCATATTATTCATACCATGGCTGTTTTCGTTACGGTCATCGCAGTGGACGCGTTAAACAATCATCACGTCTTTACCCATCTTGTTCAGTGCTACTTTGTCCTTCTCGCTGATGCCCTCATCGGTAATCACGCAGTCGATTTTGTCCATCGGTAATACCTGATTAAACCCGCGGCGATTGAACTTGCTGGCGTCCAGTACCGCCACCACTTTATGTGCCGCAGCCGCCATCACGCCGCTAATCGAATAGCCTTCGTTGAACGTGGTGATGCCATTAGTGGTGTCAATGCCATCCGCCCCCACAAACATCAGGTCAGCGCTGATGCCCTGCAAAGAGCGCTCAGCGATGGTGCCGTGCATTGAATGCGTTTTATGGCGCACGGTGCCGCCGCAGACCACCAGCGTGATGTCTTTGTTGTCAGAGAGGGTAAACGCAGCAGGAAGGCTATTGGTGATGACGGTGATGTTGGATTTTTTCGCCAGCGCTTCGGCGATGAGCATTGTGGTACTTCCGCTATCCAGAATAACGGTCATCCCTTCTGCAATCATGCCGGTTGCCGCCTGGGCGATACGCTTTTTCGGATCGCTGGCAAGTTTATAGCGGTCTTCCAGCGTCACTTCCTGATTGTCGCTTTCCATCATATGCGTGCCTGGTTTAGCGGCACCGCCATGAAAACGGGTAACCAGACCTTTTTCTTCCAGTAAACGCAGGTCTGCGCGGATCGTCACCTCTGAAATACCAAAGGTATTCGAAAGATCGATAACCAGTACGCTTCCCTGGGCGTTAACCAGATCGACGATTTTGTTCCTTCGTTCAAATGAGTTCATGTTGATTTGCCTGAGAATTAACTCTGGATAGTGTAATCGAAGGATTGTGAAAGTTGAACGCTAACTTTCGAAAGTAAATGTGAGCCAGCTCAGGTTGCTGGCTCCTGCATTTAATCCAGCTTCAGTAGGATTTTTCCCTGCATTGGCGCGCCGTTTAATGCCTGAACGGCCTGGGCATAGCTCTCTGGTCCACCTCGATGGGCAATAAGGGGTTCCAGTGTAAGGCGTTTTTCCGTGAGCAGGCGGGTGGCGGTCACCCACTCTTCCCCCGGCCACGGGCCTGAGTAGTTCATCCAACTCCCCAGAATTGTTAGCTCCTTACGCAGAATTTGTCCGAAGACGGTTGCGGTCAGCGTCAGGTCATTATGCAGCGTGCCGACCAGTGCCAGTTGGGCACGTGGACCGGCAATCTCAATGGCCAGTGAAACGGTTTGTGGAGCGCCTGCGGTCTCCAGAATAAGCTGGTCAAAGCGGTTGTCGGTCAGATTTTCGAGAATTTGCGCGGCGCTCAGTTCGCGGCTATTAAAGGCGTGCGTCGCCCCGAGGCTTTTTGCCAGCGCTAATTTGTCCGGGTTGATGTCAATTGCCGTTACGCTTTTCGCCCCCAGCGCCAGTGCGCACTGCATGGCCAGCAGACCAATCGTCCCGGCACCGACAATTACCACGTTTTTATCGGCACACCCGCCCGCCAGATGAAACGCGTGCAGACCGACGGTGATAGGTTCGATAAAAGCGCCATCCTCAATGGCCATTTCTTCTGGCAGACGAATCAGATTTGCCCGTCTGACCACAACGTACTCCGCATTGCCGCCGTCGCTCCGTGACCCGACAAACTGGTAGCGTTTGCACAAAGAAAAGTACTGCTTGCGGCATTCCGGGCAGTCAAAGCAGGGAAGGAGTGGCACGCAGGCTACCGCGTCGCCCGTTGCGAGGTCGGTAACGCTTTTCCCCATTTCTTGGATATAGCCGCTGAATTCATGCCCCAGGGTAATAGGGTAAAAATGGGCTCCTTTTGCGAAAATCCGCGGGATATCAGAACCGCATAACCCGGAACTGACTACTCTGACTTTGACGTCATCGTCATGCTTTAACTGAGGTTCAGGACGTTCTTCAACGCAGATGTTCCCCTCAGCGTGAATAACCACTGATTTCATAACTCTCTCCAGGAATGAAAAGGGGAGCGGTGGCTCCCCTGAATATCAAGATGTGACGTGCGTTTGTTGTATCGCGGCGGCGGCCTTTTCCGCGGCTGCGAAGTTGCGCGCTCTGCGCCAGGTGAGCAGTACGCCGGCGAGATAAATCACGCCAATGACGGTGAAGCCGACGATGTTCTGCCAGGTGAGGAGCTGAATAAGCAGCCAGGTTATTGGAGAACCGCCCTGGTCCATTGAGGCAACCATCCCTCCGGCTTTCAGCGCGCCTGCATTCGCAGCAAGCTGTGTATGGAAGCCAATAGTTTGGGTGGCAATCCACAGGGTGATGCCCATGATAATTGTCCCGGAAATCAGCGTGCGGAACAGATTCCCCTGATGCACGGCAACCGCCATCGCCACAAAGAAACCGATCGTTGCCAGGTCACCGAACGGCAACACCTGATTGCCCGGCACCAGCACTGCGATGAGGATCGTCAGCGGAATAAAGATCAAGCTGGCAGAGACAACCGATGTATGGCCCAGCAGCAGTGCCGGATCGAGACCGATCAGGAACTCCTGGCTACCAAATTTAGCCTGCAGACGTTTACGGGCATGTTTTGCAATCGGCGTCAGACCGTCCATGATGGGCTTAATGACACGTGGCATCAGCAGCATAACGGCGGCTGTTTTGACGGCCAGTTGCAGTACGCCTTTAGCGTCATAGCCTGCCAGCAGGCCGATAACAATACCCATAACAAAGCCGACGGTTACCGGTTCACCAAACGGACCAAAGCGTTTCTGGATATCATCCGCGCTAAAGTGAACGCGGTTGAGTCCGGGGATTTTCTCAATGATAGTGTCGACCAGCACGGCAATCGGGCCGAGATAAGCTGAGCTGCCGTGTGGGATGGCGATACCCTCAAGGCCGAAGAAATCGCGGGTATCCTTCGCAAACCAGTCCCCCAGTTTATAGACGAAGGCGGCATGCACGACGACACCCAAAATCCCGATCCAGTAGGAACCCGTTGCGATATGCAGCATCGCGCCGGTAAAAGTCATATGCCAGATATTCCAGATATCAACGTTCACCACGCGGGTCATCCTGGTGACTAGCATCAGTACGTTCACGGCAATCGCGACAGGAATAGCAATAAGCGCAATCTGCGAGGCCCAGGTCATTGGGGATGAGCCAGGCCAGCCGACATCAATGACATGCAGATTTATTTGAAACTGTTCTGCCATGGCTTTTGCCGCCGGACCAATAGAATCCAGCATCAGGCCAATAACCAGCCCGATGCCAACAAAACCAATCCCGATATGCAGACCGGATTTAAAGCAGTCCCCGAGCTTCATCCCCAATAATTTTGAGAAGATGATGATCACCACCGGCAGCATGACGGTGGGGCCCAGGTCGAGGATATAGCGCATGATTTCGCTAAACATGGCTTCACCCCACAAGAATGGTCAGGATTTTTTGCTGGAGTGCCTCAATGCCGACACCAGAAATGAACGGCATGCCGTGTACCACCGGAATATCGCCGAAGGTACGATCCACTTTTGCCGTTGTGCAGATAAGATCGACGCCATCCATATAGGTTTCAATCTCATTAACTCTGCACTGCACCAGTTCGACGCTGATGTTATTCGCTTCGCAGAGTTCTTTGATCTCTTCTGCCGCCATTGTGGAGGTGGCGACCGCGCCGCCGCAGGCGACGATGATTTTACGTTTCATAGGGTACTCCTTTTATTATCAGTATCTTATGAAGCCTGTTCGCAATTCTCAGGCTCAAGGATCGTTTCCCGAAAAAGCGTTGCCAGGCGATCGGAAGGCGTCGTCATCAACGCCTCAAGCGCATTCGGGTTTTGTAGCTCACTAAAAAGGCGGCGCAGGAGCTTAAGCTGTGCCGCAGGGTTCTCAACAATCAGTGCGATGATCAGCGAAACTGCAATGTCGCCGTCATCATCAGCCTGTTGAAAATTCACTGGTTTATCCGGTCGAATAAGATAAATTGCCGCTGACTTTGCATGAGTCGCCTCGCAGTGCGGGATTGCAACGGCATGGCGTTCAAGGGCGATCCCTGTCGGGTAAATCGCTTCACGTTCCAGCAATGCCGCAGGATAAGAATCATGCACGACGCCTTTCGCCAGCATCTCTTCACCTATGTGTGCCAACGCCTGCTGACACGAGCTAAATTCAATTCCGGTTCGGACAAATAGTTGACTCATACATTCTCCAGAAATCAGGCTGCTTCTTCGGCGCATCCATAACGGTAGGCGCGTAATACATCCTGTATTTTGTCATTGATAAGATTTTGCGGCGTCGCGACGATCTCGTTATGCAATAGACGTTCAAACTGAACGGGCAAGTACTGGCTGATTAGCCCCAGCGGTAGCGGGATGGCACTCAGGTTGGCGATAAGTTTCTCTACGCCCTGGCGGATGCGTGGATGTGGCCAATAGTAGCGAATGCGATCAGACAGGCTGAAATGGATGTCCACCATCGCCTGGCTCCATGTCGGGTGATAATACTTTTTCCAGTAGCCCGGCTCGTTGAGCATCACCTCGTCAATCACCTCCAGCACACGACTGCGGTTTTCCGGGATAACCAGCTCGTTTTCCATTTGCGCCAGAGCAAAAATGGCTTCGCGCAGGGCGAAGGTGAGGGCAGGGCCAACTTTCAGGATGGCAAAGTGATCGCGTACCAGCGCACGGTAAGCCTGGCGGGACTGATAGTCTGTCGAATGAGCTTCGTACACCATTGGTGTCTGGCGAATCCAGGCGGAGAGAGCTTCGGCTTCGTGAGGTTGATAGTGAATAATCTGGGTGTGATCAAACTCGACGCCCGGTTGCACGACAATGCCGATAACGCGGCTCATCGCTTCATCCAGCCCAAGCGCATGGAAGGCAGCCCGGTGGGTTTCAAGCGTGCTGGCGGCATCTTCTACTCGGGTCACGTGAACCGTATCAATGCTGCTTGCTTCGCCGCCAGGAACCGGGACTTCGGTCCCAATCACATAGGTCAGCGATTTTTTCAGCTCATCGCTGGCAGTTTCTTCTGCGGCCTTGCACAAACGTGCGGCACGCTCGGCGACGACCTTCGGATCCAAAGGAACGGGATCGTCTGCGCAGGACATTGACGCATCAAGATGGATCTTCGTGAAACCTGCAGTGACATAGGCCTTAATAAGGTCGACGGATTTTTCCATTGCCGTTTCTGCGGTTTCGTTCTGCCAACAGTTGGGCCCGAGATGATCGCCGCCTAAAATTAACCGCTCCAGTGGGAACCCCACCTCTTTTGCAATAGTAAAAACAAAATCCCGAAAATCTGCCGGTCTCATCCCGGTATAGCCGCCAAACTGATTCACCTGGTTCGATGTCGCTTCAATCAGCACTTTGTTAACGCTATGAGCATCAAAGCGAAGCGCAGCTTCTATAACCATCGGGTGCGCTGAACAGACTGAGCAGATGCCGAGGTGCTCCCCTGCCTTATGGCGGGCAATAATATCTTTCACTATATCCTCCGGGTTATTTCTGAATTCTTTCAATAATTAGTTAACTGCTTTCACAATTTTCCTTCGCAGCCGCAGTCGGCGATAACTTTCCGTACCACCTCTTTCATGGCAACCTTTGCTGGCACCATGTAATGCCGCGGATCGCTGGCGTCCGGATGTGAAGCCAGATATGACTTGAGCGCGCCCGAGAAGGCGATTTTCAGCTCTGTCGCGACGTTGACCTTACAAATGCCAAGGCTAATGGCCCGGCGGATATCATCGGCAGACAAACCTGAGGCGCCGTGCAGCACCAACGGTATATTTACGCGCTGGCAAATCTCTTCAAGGCGGTCAAAATCGAGTTTGGGTTCAGCGGCATACAGGCCATGAGCGGTTCCGATAGCAACAGCCAGCGAGTCGATTCCCGTCTGACGTACGAATTCAAATGCTTGTTCGGGGTTGGTATAAAGGGCGTCCTTACCCTCCACGACCAGATCGTCCTCTTGTCCACCCAGACGGCCCAGTTCCGCTTCAACACTGACGTCATAGCGGTGGCAGTAATCAGTGACTTTTTTCACCAGCTCAATATTTGTGGCGAAAGGATGATGGGAGCCGTCGATCATAACGGAACGCACGCCGCTGAGGACTTTGCTTTCTATATCAGCAAGTTGTTCATGATGATCGAGATGTATGGCCAGTGGTTGATTAAAGGTTTTTGCCAGATCGCCAGCGATGGCGACGATGTTGCCTGTTCCGGCATAACTGAATGTACCCGGCGTGCCCGCAACAATCAGGGGAGAACGCAGCTCTGCGGCGGTCTCTACTACTACCTGTAACGTTTCAAGATTGTGGATATTGAATGCCGGGACGGCGTAGCCTTCTTGCTGCGCTTTGTTAAGCATCGCTTTCGTCGAAATGATGTACATCCTGCCTCCGAAACCTTTCGTTTATTTTCTTCGAAAGAAGATATAGGGTTTCGTAACGTTTTTTTGTGAGTTAAGTCAGAAAAATGAAAGATACGAAAGCGAAAGGAGGTTTTCGAAAGTTAAGGGCGGCAAAAAAGCAAAAAAAAAAGCATGGCCGAAGCCATGCTAAACGATGAGGTTTATTGATGAATCAAGTCACCGGAGCCGGGTTAAAGACAGCCAGTTGGTTGTGCAGGCCCCATTGATCAGAAAAGGTTTTCTTACGACCGCTTGCGACATCAAGGATAAAGTGGAACAGCTTCCAGCCCACCTCCTCGATAGTCTCTTCGCCCGTTGCGATAGTCCCTGCGTTGATATCCATCAGGTCATACCAACGATTGGCCAGTTCAGTGCGGGTTGCCATCTTGATAACCGGCACCGCCATCAGACCGTACGGCGTACCACGACCAGTGGTAAAGACCTGCACGGTGATACCCGACGCAACCTGCTGCGTGCCGCAGACAAAGTCACTGGCCGGCGTTGCCGCGTAAATCAGACCACGTTTGGTCGGACGCTGTCCCGGAGAAAGCACTTCGGAGATGGCGCTCTTACCTGATTTCGCGATCGAGCCCAGCGCTTTTTCCACCACGTTTGCCAGACCGCCTTTCTTGTTACCCGGCGACGGGTTAGCGCTACGGTCAGTTTGCCCCATGTCCAGGTAGTTATCGTACCAGGCCATCTCTTCCAACAGGCGTTTGCCCACTTCTTCATTGATTGCACGCGGCGTAAGCAGATGGATAGCATCACGCACTTCGGTCACTTCGGAGAACATGACCGTGCCACCGCAACGTATAAGCAGGTCAGAGGCGTAACCGACAGCCGGGTTTGCGGTCACGCCGGAGAAGGCATCACTACCACCACACTGCATGCCGACAACCAGTTCAGAAGCCGGACAGGTTTCGCGCTGGCGCTGGTTGAGTTTTTCCAGATGACGAACCGCAACCTGCAAAATATCGTCAACCATGGATTTGAAACCGACATGATGTTCATCCTGCAGACGGACAATACTGGCATCGTCTACCGGAATCGCTTTCACATCTTCTGTACCCTTAAGCAGGCGTTCAGGCTGCAGTTTTTCACAGCCCAGGCCGATGACCATCACTTCACCGCCAAAGTTCGGGTTCAGCGCGATGTTGTGAATAGTGCGGATGGGCACAACGGCTGCCGGTGCGTTAATCGCCACGCCACAACCGTACAGATGGTTCAGACCGACCACGCCATCCACATTCGGATATTTCGGCAGCAGGTCGCGTTCAATAATTTTCACCACATAGTCGACCACACCCGCCACACAATGCACGCTGGTGGTGATGCCAAGGAGATTCTTGGTACCGACGCTGCCATCGGCGTTGCGATAGCCTTCGAAGGTGTAACCCTCCAGCGGCGGCAACGGCTCGGGCACTTTAGTCGCCAGTGGCAGTGTGTTCAACGGCGGCGCTTTCGGTAATTCAACGGTGGATTCGTCAATCCAGCTTCCGCGTGCAATATCACGCACCGCATAACCGATAACTTCACCGTAACGGATAATTTCCCCATGATGAGGAATATCTACCAGCGCAACTTTATGACCTTGCGGGATATGTTCGATTAATTCGAGACCATCCGAAAAACGGATACCCGCTTTTAATCCATTGTCATTAACGATGATAGCGACATTATCGGTGTCGTGTACTTTAATATAAAACGCCGTAGGCGACTGCTGTCTAATTTCAATGTCGGCCATTATCAAGTAATCTCCAGCTAACGATACGATGCATTACTCAAAAAAAGAAAGGGAGGATATTCTGTAATTATCAGAAGTTAAAACCTCGTTTGATGAAATAAGAATGTCAGGAGTCTCAATATTAAAATGTGATCTAAATCACTTATTTTCGTGATTACCCGTCCTGTAAGGATGTGAATTACCAGATCTGTGCATCAGCGCCCAGCTATGTGTGCATATGCTCAAAATAATCTTAATGGTTCATATTAAAATTGAGCAAACCACCAGTGCGTGGCTGGCTGGCGGTGATTATACTGTGCGGTAATAAAATACAAACATGCTATTACCTGATATTACTTTTCGTGAGTTTCTTTTTATATATCGGGTAAATTACATATCAAGAAAATTATATCTTTAAATTAAGCTGCACCAGGGGAAACCATATGTCTGTGCAAAGTTCAGTTGAGGTAAAAAGGGGAATACCAACTCGCTATTTAATTCTGCTCATTATATTTATTGTTACAGCAGTTAACTATGCGGACCGCGCCACGCTCTCTATTGCGGGGACCGATGTCGCGAAAGAGTTGCATCTTGACTCGGTATCGATGGGTTACATTTTTTCTGCGTTTGGCTGGGCGTATCTGCTGATGCAGATCCCAGGTGGCTGGTTACTTGACCGCTATGGCTCGAAAAAAGTGTACACCTGGAGCCTGTTCTTCTGGTCGCTCTTTACCTTCTTGCAAGGCTTTGTCGACGTATTCCCGCTCGCATGGGCCGGGGTCTCGATGTTTATCATGCGCTTTATGCTGGGCTTCTCGGAAGCGCCTTCTTTCCCGGCAAACGCCCGTATTGTGGCGGCCTGGTTCCCGGCAAAAGAGCGCGGTACCGCTTCGGCGATTTTTAACGCGGCGCAGTATTTTTCACTCGCACTGTTCTCTCCGCTGCTGGGTTGGCTGACCTTCGCGTGGGGCTGGGAACATGTTTTCACCGTGATGGGCGTGATTGGTTTTGTGCTGACGGCGGCCTGGGTTAAATACATTCATAACCCAACTGACCATCCACGTATGACTCGCGAAGAGCTGGATTACATTTCTGCTAACGGCGCGGTGGTTGATATGGACCACAAAAAAACCGACAGCGATAAGCAATCTGGCCCGAAACTGGATTACATCAAGCAACTGTTATCCAGCCGTATGATGCTCGGCGTGTTCTTCGGTCAGTACTTCCTGAACACGATCACATGGTTTTTCCTGACCTGGTTCCCGATTTACCTGGTGCAGGATAAAGGCATGTCAATTTTGAAAGTGGGTTTTGTCGCGTCCATTCCGGCCCTGTGTGGTTTTGGGGGCGGTGTGCTGGGCGGTCTGTTCTCTGACTACCTGATTAAACGTGGTTGTACTTTGACCATGGCGCGTAAATTCCCCATCGTAGTCGGGATGTTGTTGGCTTCCAGCATCATTCTGTGTAACTACACCGACAACACTGTGCTGGTTATCGCGTTGATGGCACTGGCATTCTTCGGTAAAGGTTTCGGCGCGTTGGGCTGGCCGGTTATCTCCGATATCGCACCGAAAGAAATTGTCGGTCTGTGCGGCGGCGTGTTTAACGTGTTCGGTAATGTGGCATCGATTGTGACCCCGCTGGTAATTGGGTACATGGTCAAAGAGTTGCATTCGTTCAACGGGGCGCTGATTTTTGTCGGATGCTCGGCCCTGATGATGATGGTGTGCTACCTGTTTGTGGTAGGCGACATCAAACGTATGGAATTGAAAAAGTAAGCAACGGCTTAAAAAATTAAGGTGCAAAAGATGAGTAACGATATCTTCCCGAACAAATTTAAAGCTGCGCTGGCGGCAAATCAGGTTCAGATCGGTTGTTGGTCGGCGCTGGGTAGTCATATCAGCACTGAGGTTCTGGGCCTGGCAGGGTTTGACTGGCTGCTGTTGGACGGTGAACACGCCCCGAATGACGTGCTCTCTTTTGTACCGCAGTTGATGGCGCTGAAAGGCAGCGTCAGCGCACCGGTGGTACGTATTCCGACGAACGATCCGGTTGTGATCAAGCGTCTGCTGGATATTGGTTTCTACAACTTCCTCGTCCCGTTTGTTGAAACGGCAGAAGAAGCAGCAAACGCCGTGGCGGCAACCCGTTATCCGCCTGAAGGTATCCGCGGCGTGTCCGTGTCTCACCGCGCCAATATGTTTGGCACCGTACCGGATTACTTCGCGCAGTCGAACAAAAACATCACCATCATCGTGCAGATCGAAAGCCAGGAAGGCGTGGATAACCTCGACGCTATCCTCAAAACCGACGGCGTTGACGGTGTATTCGTCGGTCCGAGCGACCTGGCGGCAACCCTGGGTTATATCGGCAATGCTGCGCACCCGGAAGTACAGCGCACCATCCAGCATATTTTTGCGCGTGCAAAAGCACATGGTAAACCGAGCGGTATCCTGGCGCCTGTTGAGGCAGATGCCCGCCGCTATCTGGAATGGGGTGCGACCATCGTTGCTGTTGGCAGCGACCTGGGGGTGTTCCGTGCGGGTACGCAGAAACTGGCTGATGCCTTTAAAAAATAACCAAACCACCACTGAATAAAGAGAGAGACGCAATTATGACGATGAAAGTTGGTTTCATTGGCCTGGGCATCATGGGTAAACCAATGAGTAAAAACCTCATTAAAGCAGGTTACTCACTGGTGGTCTCCGACCGCAATAGCGATGTGGTCGCAGAACTGATCGCCGCTGGCGCAGAAGCCGCAAGCAGCGCTAAAGCCATCGCAGAGCAGTGTGATGTGATCATCACCATGCTGCCAAACTCCCCGCACGTAAAAGAAGTTGCGCTGGGCGAAGGCGGCATCATTGAAGGCGCTAAACCAGGTACTGTTCTGATCGATATGAGCTCCATCGCTCCGCTGGCCAGCCGTGAAATCAGCGAAGGTCTGAAAGCAAAAGGCATCGAGATGCTGGACGCGCCGGTAAGCGGCGGTGAACCGAAAGCGATCGACGGTACCCTGTCCGTAATGGTTGGCGGTGACAAAGCGCTGTTCGACAAATACTACGATCTGCTGAAAGCCATGGCCGGTTCCGTTGTTCATACCGGCGATATTGGCGCGGGTAACGTGACCAAACTGGCTAACCAGGTCATCGTAGCGCTGAACATTGCTGCAATGTCTGAAGCGCTGTCTCTGGCAACGAAAGCGGGTGTGAATCCTGAGCTGGTATTCCAGGCAATCCGCGGCGGTCTGGCTGGCAGCACCGTGCTGGAAGCAAAAGCACCGATGGTACTCAACCGCAACTTTAAACCGGGTTTCCGTATCGACCTGCATATCAAAGATCTCTCCAATGCACTCGATACCTCTCATGGTGTAGGTGCGCAATTGCCGCTGACTGCCGCAGTCATGGAAATGATGCAGGCATTGCGTGCTGATGGTCACGGTAGCGACGACCACAGCGCTCTCGCGTGCTACTACGAAAAACTGGCGAAAGTAGAAATCTCTCGCTAATAAGAAGGGTGCGGGAGCGCACCCTGAATTTCTTAAGCATCAACGCCTTGCAGGTCGAAAATCGCGGTGACGTGAATGGCCTGTGAGGTGAAATGAATGCCTTGCGCGGCAATGTCAGGCTAATCAACTATGAAAATCGTAATCGCCCCAGACTCTTATAAAGAAAGCCTTTCTGCTACCGAAGTAGCGCAGGCGATAGAAAAAGGATTTCGGGAAATTTTCCCGAATGCTCAATACGTTTCAGTTCCGGTCGCAGATGGCGGTGAGGGAACGGTTGAAGCCATGATTGCCGCGACAAAAGGTTCTGTGCACAGCGCATGCGTCACCGGCCCTTTAGGTGAAAATGTGGATGCGCGTTGGGGGATGTCCGGCGACGGTAAAACAGCCTTTATAGAAATGGCCGCCGCCAGCGGTCTGGCACTTGTGCCCCCTGAATTACGAAACCCTCTGATCACCACTTCACGCGGCACCGGGGAACTTATTTTGCACGCGCTGGATCATGGGGCGAAAAACATTATTATCGGCATCGGCGGTAGCGCAACGAACGACGGCGGAGCGGGTATGGTACAGGCGCTTGGCGCGAAGCTGTGTGATGCCAATGGTACCGACATCGGCAACGGCGGCGGTAGCCTGATAAGCCTGAATGCTATTGATGTTTCCGGGCTCGATCCGCGTCTTGAAGGCTGCACCATTCGTGTTGCCTGTGATGTGACAAACCCGCTGACCGGCGAAAAAGGCGCATCGCGTATCTTTGGGCCACAAAAAGGCGCGACGGAAGCGCTGATCGTTGAGCTGGACCGTAATCTTGCCCATTACGCCGATGTGATTAAAAAATCGCTGCATATTGATGTGAAAAATGTGCCGGGAGCCGGTGCGGCGGGTGGGATGGGCGCCGCGTTGATGGCATTCCTCGGCGCGGAGCTGCGTAGCGGTATCGAAATCGTAACCCAGGCCTTGAATCTGGAAGAACATATTCATGATTGTACCCTGGTGGTCACCGGCGAAGGCCGTATCGACAGCCAGAGTATCCACGGTAAAGTGCCGGTGGGCGTGGCGAACGTGGCAAAAAAATACCACAAGCCAGTTATCGGTATTGCCGGAAGCCTGACGCGTGATGTTGGCATTGTGCATCAGTATGGTATTGACGCGGTATTCAGCGTTCTGACCAGCATTGGTACGCTGGAAGAGGCGTTCCGTGGTGCGTTTGACAATATTTATCATGCATCCCGCAACATTGCGGCCACCTTACAGGTTGGCATGTCTGCTGAGGGGTGACATCGGCTCGCAAACCCTCTATACTGCGCGCCGAAGCTGACCAGACAGTCGCCGCTTCGTCGTTGTCCTCCTTCGGGGGAGACAGGCGAAGGGGAGGAAAGTCCGGGCTCCATAGGGCAGGGTGCCAGGTAACGCCTGGGGGGTGTAACAGCCTACGACCAGTGCAACAGAGAGCAAACCGCCGATGGCCCGCGCAAGTGGGATCAGGTAAGGGTGAAAGGGTGCGGTAAGAGCGCACCGCGCGGCTGGTAACAGTTCGCGGCACGGTAAACTCCACCCGGAGCAAGGCCAAATAGGGGTTCATAAGGTACGGCCCGTACTGAACCCGGGTAGGCTGCTTGAGCCAGTGAGCGATTGCTGGCCTAGATGAATGACTGTCCACGACAGAACCCGGCTTATCGGTCAGTTTCGATCTTTTCAGGTAAAAACCCGCTTCGGCGGGTTTTTGCTTTTTTGTGGTTTCAAATTTCTGCACGATCTTCCCTCTGGCTCCAGTGGGGCGAGGGGAAGCCTGAACATTCCCCGGTGGCGCTGCGTTTACCGGGACGACGGTCTCGCCATACTCCTATTTCCGGTAGCTATCCGCGTCTCGCCGTTACATTTTCCGCTGACAATGCTCTACTGAGTACCGGAACATACTCACAGGACGCATCTGACATGAGCTCACACCCAATACGGAAAATCATCGAAGCCTGCGACAAGGCGATATCAGCAAAAGATTACGATACCCTGATGACGTTTTACGCGGACGATGCCGCGCTGGTCATAAAGCCGGGAATGATTGCCAAAGGAAAAGACAATATTCGCAACGCTTTTATGGCCATCGCTGACTATTTCCAGGGGAATCTGGTGGTAGAACAAGGGGAGATGCAGGTCATTGAAGGCGCCGATAACGCGCTGGTCATCATGGAAACCCTGCTGCGTTACCCGGACGGCAAAGGCGGCACTGTTAAGACAATCCGTCGTGCGACATATGTTTTTCGCCACACTGCTTCGCAGGGCTGGTTATGCACTATCGATAATTCTTACGGCACCGATTTGCTGGATAGCGCGTTGCCGTCAGGCTAATTTTTCCGCAAACCTCACAAAAAAAGCCCCGGTTTTTAAACCAGGGCTTCTGTTACGCTGCTTCGTCTTCTTGCGCCAGCCGCTGCTCTGCATCGGCGACGATAGCTTCCAGTTCGGTCAACATATCGTCGTAATCAAAAGATTGCGGCGATGCTTCCGGTGTCGTTTGCTCTGTAGAAATGGGTTTTGACGTTCTGTTTTGAACACTCTTTTTTTTCACCTTGGTACTCCGTAAAACTCTTGCGCTTACACGGGTAAATCTATCAGTAAAGCGCGCAACGGCGTATCGGCGACTAACGTTATGTTAGCCTCATCACGAATAAACGCACCGTCACCACAGGTGAGCGCTTCCCGCGATTCGCACGGCATGACGGCGTGTATTGTACCGTGGATCGACTGCAAATAGGCGCGAGGCCCATGCAGTTGAAACGTCAGCTCCTCACCTTTTTCCAGCTCGATATGGTGCAACCAGACCTGCTGGCGTAATTGCAGGCTGTCCTGGCTTCCGTCTGGGGATGCCAGCAACTGGCGAGCCTGATCGGCAATCATCACTTTCTGCACCGTCGGATTTTCCCGTTCCGGGCAGGCATCCAGCCACAACTGCATACGCGTCAGCGGCTTGTCTTTGCTCAGATTATGTTCGCTATAGCTAATGCCCGGCTGAGTCGCAATGAGCAACGCTTCGCCCGTTTTCGCCTGAATATGGTTACCTTCGCTGTCGCGATACTCGGCTTCGCCTTCAAGAATCAGGTTCAGAATATCGACTTTCGGGTAGGTACGCGGCTGGAATGAGGCACCGGGTGCCAGTACTTCCTGGTTCAGTACGCGCAGGGAGGCGTAGCCCAAAAGTTTCGGGTCAAAGTAATGTCCAAAGGAAAAGGTGTAGCGGGCCTGCAGCCAGCCGAAGTCCGCTTGTCCACATTGTTTGGCTGTTCTGGTAGTAATCATAATTCTTGACCTCTCTTTACACTAAAACAATGGTAAAGGTATGGACGCTGCATTGTTAGCCAGATATTCTGCCCGGTATGTTCAAATTTCCTGAATGAGAACAAAAATGGCGAAAGATAGGGCACTTACGCTGGAAGCGTTACGCGTCATGGACGCAATTGACCGTCGCGGTAGCTTTGCCGCCGCGGCAGATGAACTGGGGCGGGTACCCTCTGCGCTCAGCTATACGATGCAAAAACTGGAAGAAGAGCTGGACGTTGTTCTGTTTGACCGCTCTGGCCATAGAACGAAGTTTACCAACGTTGGTCGCATGCTGCTGGAACGTGGCCGTGTTTTGCTCGAAGCGGCTGACAAACTCACTACCGATGCCGAAGCGCTGGCGCGCGGTTGGGAAACGCACCTGACGCTGGTTACCGAAGCACTGGTGCCGACGCCCGAGCTTTTCCCGCTTGTCGATAAACTGGCGGCAAAAGCCAACACGCAACTCTCGATCATTACCGAGGTGCTGGCAGGCGCCTGGGAGCGGCTGGAGCAGGGGCGTGCGGATATCGTGATCGCGCCGGATATGCATTTCCGCTCTTCGTCGGAAATCAACTCTCGCAAGCTGTACAAGGTACTGAACGTTTATGTCGCGGCACCAGACCATCCGATTCACCACGAACCGGAGCCGTTGTCTGAGGTGACTCGCGTGAAATATCGCGGCGTGGCGGTTGCGGATACCGCGCGCGAGCGCCCGGTGCTGACGGTGCAGTTGCTGGACAAACAGCCGCGTCTGACGGTCAGTACCATTGAGGATAAACGTCAGGCTTTACTGGCGGGGTTGGGTGTGGCGACGATGCCTTATCCGTTGGTTGAGCAGGACATTGCAGAAGGGCGTTTGCGCGTCGTCAGTCCTGAATATACCAGCGAAGTCGACATCATCATGGCCTGGCGGCGCGACAGCATGGGCGAAGCGAAAGCCTGGTGTCTGCGCGAAATACCGAAACTCTTCTCCGGAAAATAATTCCCCCGGCCCCTTAAGGAAACGCTTTTGGCTCAGGGCCGAAGCGATTTTCTTCGGGGGTACCGTGCTGGCTCCAGAAGGCCAGCAGCATCAACCAACCCAGGACAGGAACACACCACAACCACAGCCATTTGGCGGTGCGATCGGTATCGTGCAACCGGCGGGACTGAACGGCAAGGGAAGGCAGGAAAACCAGCAGGGCGTAGATCAGGCTTAACAGGCCAATGCCACCCGTGCGCCAGCCTAAAATTTCATCCACCACGACAAGTACGCCAAAGAGAATGAGGTTGACCAGCATAAACATCCAGAACTCCCGGCGATGCGCACGGCCATGAAAGAGGACGTAGTTGCTCAGCACTTTGAAATACCAATCCATTCTCTACCTCGAAAGACGTTCAATACGTTGTTTTCTCAGCGATCACTGTAAGAATAGACGGGGATAAAAGGATGCGTGAAATATTTTCGGGCGCAACGGCTGCGCCCGAAAATATTATGCGAAACGAAGGTCCCGACCGTGAGGCTCGTTAAGATCCTGCCACGGGCCGATGGAGATAATCCCCGTCGGATTGATGGTTTTGTGGCTGCGGTAGTAGTGGGTACGAATATGGTCAAAATTGACCGTTTCCGCGATGCCTGGCATCTGGTAGATATCCCGCAGGAAGCCATAGAGGTTGAGATAGTCGCTAATGCGATGCTTATCGCACTTAAAGTGAGTCACATACACCGGATCGAAACGTATAAGCGTTGTCCACAGGCGAATATCCGCCTCGGTTAACCGATCGCCTGTCAGGTAGCGATGTTGCCCCAGGATTTGTTCCAGCCGGGCGAGGGATTCGAAGACCTTTTCGACGGCTTCATCGTAAGCCTGCTGGCTGGTGGCGAAACCGGCCTTATAGACACCGTTATTGACGTTGTCGTAGATCCAGCTATTCAGTTCGTCAATTTGCGTGCGCAATTCTGGTGGGTAATAGTCGCCAGCACGCGCCCCCTGCGCGTCAAACGCAGTGTTGAACATGCGAATGATTTCAGCCGATTCATTGCTGACAATCGTGTGGTTCTTTTTGTCCCACAGTACCGGGACCGTTACGCGTCCGGTGTATTGCGGGTCGGCATGAAGATAAAGCTGATAGAGGAATTCATGCTGATAAAGCGCGTCGCCTGTCGCTGCCGGAAAGTTATCATCAAACGTCCAGCCGTTTTCCAGCATCAGCGGATTCACCACCGAAACCGGTAAAAAATCGTCCAGCCCTTTTAGCGTGCGCATGATGAGCGTGCGGTGCGCCCAGGGACAGGCGAGAGAAACATACAGGTGATATCTGTCTTTTTCCGCTGCAAAGCCGCCTTCGCCGGATGGACCCGGTGCGCCATCGGCGGTGAGCCAGTTACGAAATGCGGACACTGAGCGCTGGAAGCGGCCACCGGTTGACTTGGTATCATACCAGGTATCATGCCAGACGCCGTCAATGAGTTGTCCCATGATGCATTCTCCTATAGATGGCAAAAGCGAGGAGATGTCTCCTCGCTTCATGTCTTTATCAGTATAGAGCGCTTACCACTTTTTATTCAGTACGCGGTCGATGCTGAATGCGCCCGGACCGGTGATAGCCAGCAGCAGGAAGCCACCGGTGATGCTCAGGTTTTTCATAAACATCAGGGAGTTCATGCCTTCCGCAAAGTTACTGTGGAAGATAAACGCGGTCAGCAGGGTGAAGCCTGCGGTGAACAGCGCGGTGGTGCGTGTCAGGAAACCGAACAGAATGGCCAGACCGCCGCCGAACTCAAGCAGGATAACCAGCGGCAACATAAAGCCCGGGACACCCATGGCTTCCATATATTGCTGAGTGCCGGCATAACCGGTGATTTTGCCCCAGCCTGCGGTAATGAACAGGATTGGCATCAGGATACGCGCTACCAGTACACCAACATCTTCTAATTTTTTCATCTTTCTCTCCAGGGAACCACAATGTCTTTTTTAGTGAAAAGTTCGGCAATCACGGGCGCTGGCCGCATGGTTGCTGTCGATGGAGAGGATATTAAACGGGGCGGGAAAAGATTGTTAGCAAGGAAAACTGTCGAAATTTTTCAAAGATACTGATGAAGTTGGTGTAAAAAAAGGCTGCTACCCCGGCCAGTATGGTACCGCCGGGGAGTCTGTTAACGCTGTTGATCAAGCGTGGATTTTACCAGCCGCCAGACGCTCCAAAGCCCAAGCCCGCGTTTCGCCCAGCGCATCAGCATGCTGGGATGGCGCACCGACCATACGGCCATGAAGCTGCTGCCGACCAGCGCCCAGGAACGCAGGCTAAGGAAGGTGTTCCACCCGCGATCATAGACACCGGTGGCGTCCACCCAGTCACGGCGAGCGGCGGTCAAATCCAGCCGTTGCTGCTGAATTTGGCTGAGCAAAAGGGCTTTACGCTTGAGACGCTCGGCCTTGTGACTCATGGTTTATCCTCTTCCAGTAACTGACGATCATTGGCCAGTTCCTGCCGCGTGTGGCGCAGAATTGTGGATTCGCGGGCTTTACGTAGGGTCCAGATACCGCCAATCAACGCCAGCACCAGGAGCACCACCGTGGTGGCGATCATGGCGTTGAGTCGGTATTGCGGGTCGATGGCCCAGATAACCAGTACCATCAGACTCATCAGGCCAAATGCAGCGAACAGCATGGTCAGCCCTAACATCATGAGCAACTGGAAGAGGTTTGCTTTTTCCTCTTCCAGTTCGACCACTGCCAGCCGGAGCCGCGTTTCCACCATTTCTACCATGATGGAAACAATGCGTTGCCCGATACCCAGTACGCTTTTGCCCGGTCCTTGCGCGTGTCGTGAATCCGCCATAATCAGCGACGCGTCAGGAGCACGCCTAACACGACGCCAATCGCCGCGCCAATGCCCACGCTGGCCCATGGGTTTTCACGTACATATTCGTCAGTTCTTGCAGCGGCTTCGCGGGTCTGGCGGGCAATTGCATCCCCCGTTTCGCCCAGACGATAGCGGCTTTCCTGCAAGGCTTTTTCGGCTTTGCTGCGCAGTTTGCTCAACTCTTCTTTTGATTTGTCCCCGGAGGTGCTCAGTACTTCCTCAAGGGTATCCGCCAGGGATTTCAACTCAGCGCGCAGATGTTCAGTATTTGCCTCTTTAGACATAATTCTCTCCAGGTGAGTGAGTGTTAACTTCCATCAAAATCAGTAGTCACGCGCTTCAAGCGCCTTACGTTCTGCCTCGGCCTCTTTCAGCTTGTGCTCGCGTTTACTTATTTTGTCCGCATCGCCTTTTTGTTTCGCTTTGGCGAGATCTTCGCGACGTTCGGCAACCTCGTCTTTCTGTCTGGCAATTTTGCGCTGGTGCTCCGCACGCAATTTACTGTCGGAACAGGTGGTGCGAACCTCGTGCAGCGCCTTATTCAGCCCTTCAACCCGACTCTGATTGTTGTGCTTTTCGGCATAGCTGATTTCACGCGTAATCTCCTGCTCTTTCTCCTGACAGGGGGAAGCGGCCTGAGACATCGCGCTTACAGATAATAGGGTTAGCGCCAGTGCGATGCGGTATTTCATGGTCGAAACCTTCCATTGTTGGCTGGCGAAACAAGGCTCGCCAGCATCCAGTGACATAACGTGGACTTTGGTTCCATTAACTCAAGCATAGAACGTTAACGGCTAAAGCACCAAAGTAGGTGAAAAGATTCAGAATCCTGGAGGATCAGCCAAATCGATGGGTGGTATCGCGTAAACGTGAAAGCCAGGCAGAGGTCTGGCTTTCGTCATCCTGTAACGCGACGATGTAGCCGTGGGGCAGTGTTCTGTCCAGCACTTCCTTGGCGGCAGCACTCTGGGCACTGGACTCAAATTTGATTAACAGCGTGTCGTTTTGCGGCGTAATGCTTTTGAAATGGATGCCGTTTGCGTCCAGATGATGCCAAATGGAAAAACCATCCGGCACGCTTGTGTTCTGTGCGATTGGGCGTATCGCCAGCGTAGACTCACGGTTTTGCAGTGTCACCCAACCCAAAAAGAGTACGCTGAACAGCGCCATTGCGGCGATGCCCATAAAAAACCAGCGCAGGAAGGGACGTTGCGATTCCATTATTGACCCCGATTACCGTATTTTTTCTTCCACAACACTACCAGTGTGCCAATCAGGCCAATCACCAGCAGCACAACGGGAAGGAGCATCAAACAAGACATCAACGCGTCTTCATATTTACGAAACACTGGCGTTATACCCAACAAATACCCCAGTGTCGTTAGAATCAGCACCCACAACAAACCGCTCATCCAGTTGAAAAACTGGAAGCGAGCGCTACTAAGACCCGAAATTCCGGCAATAGTTGGTAACAGTGTGCGAACAAATGCAATAAAACGCCCAATCAGCAACGCTGAGAGGCCATGTTTATGAAAAAGATGATGTGCACGTTGGTGATAATGCGCCGGAAGGTGCGATAACCAGTTTTGCACGGTTCGCGTGTTCCCCAGCCATCGGCCCTGAATATAGCTCAGCCAACAGCCCAGACTGGCGGCCGCTGTTAATAACAAAATGGTCTGTGGATAGCCCATCGCCCCTTTGGCAATCAAAACACCCACCAGCACCAGGAGACTGTCGCCAGGAAGGAAAGCGGCCGGAAGCAGGCCATTCTCAAGAAATAAGATGACAAATAACACAAAGTAGAGCATGCCAATCATGGATGGATTGGCCAGCGTTTCGAAATCCTGGCTCCAGAGGGCATGCAGCAGTTGGCTTAAAAGTTCCATTCAATGTTCCTGGTACATCGGTTTACGGCACGTCGATTACCTGTAAAACAGCACGGCGACATTATTGATAGTGACATTATGGTCGCTCGTGGCGCATTCAGCAGCCTGACTATTCCGGTAACAACGCTGTGAGCAAGCGCTAACTCACGCAGTGGCAAAGTGCGTCCAATTGTAACAAATGCCATAGTTCTGCGGCAGAGAAATTACGCTTTGTCAGAAAATGATTTTGCTTGTCGAAAGGAGGGGTGGCGAGGGTATTTACAAAGGCTGACACTCTATACTTTTTACTGACCCTTAAGTGGCCAGGCGCAGAGGGGCTGTGCGCCTGACAGAGAAAAGCATTATTTTACGCCACTTGCTACGGTATCAAGGTGAACCACGGGGTTTTCCGCAAACAAATAGCGGTCAGCATTGAATTCGAAATCATCGCTGGTTTCGTTAAACAACATCTGTTTGGTGTTTTCCAGATGCTGCCACATCGCGACTTTAGCCGCGTGCGGGTCTTTGCGAATCAACGCCTTGAGAATTTGGTCATGATCGTCACACCAGTTATCCACGGTGCGCAAGTCGATATGGTCGTGCAGTTTTTTCCAGTACGGGTTGTGAACACGCTGGGTCCACATTTTTTCGACGATCGCCGCCAGCGCGCTGTTTTGTGTCGCAAGAGCTACCTGCACATGAAACTGTAAATCCCATTCGGAATCGCGGAAGCACTTCTCTTTACGCGCGCTTTCCTGGATTTCCATCAGTTTCATGATGTCCTGCTTGGTCACCTGGGTCGCGGCAAATTCAGCAATGTTGCTTTCAATCAATTGACGTGCCTGTAGCAGCTCAAACGGACCATAATTAGCAAATTCCAGCGATTCGTCAGGGGCCTGGGTATGACGAGGCTGATTGGAAATAACATGAATGCCTGAGCCTTTACGGACTTCAACATAACCTTCAACTTCCAGCATGATGATGGCTTCACGAACCACGGTCCGGCTGACGCTTTTTTCGTCTGCAATAAAGCGCTCGGCGGGAAGTTTGTCACCCACAAGATAGACGCCCTGCTCGATCCGGCTTTTCAGCTCGGCGGCAAGTTGTTGGTACAAACGACGTGATTCAGTGATTTCCATATGCGCTCCAGGCAAGATAAGGCATTAGTAGATTTGTTATACCACTTTTACGCCATTCTCACCACAACAAGGCAAGAAAAAGCCGCCCGAAACGGTGGGCGGCTTTTGGGAAACAGTAGTACGAAGAAGGCGTGTACTAGCTTTGTGTTGCGGTACCGCCGACCGCACTTTCCTGCGCTAATTCACTGGCGGATTTACTTTTCAGCACCGTCCAGATAACTACCGCACCGAGCAGGTCGAACAGGGCCAGCACGGCGAACAGCGGGCTAAAGCCGATGGTGTCAGCCAGCGCACCTACCACCAGAGCGAACATGGTACTTGCTGTCCACGCCGCCATACCGGTCAGACCGTTCGCGGTTGCCACTTCGTTACGACCAAACACGTCGGAAGACAGGGTAATCAATGCACCGGACAGAGACTGGTGAGCAAAGCCACCAATACACAGCAGGCCGATTGCAACATACGGGCTGGTGAACAGACCGATCATGCCTGGGCCGATCATCAGCAACGCACCCATGGTCACTACCATTTTACGGGAAACAATCAGGTTCACACCGAACCAGCGCTGGAACAGCGGCGGCAGGTAACCACCGACGATACAGCCCAGGTCAGCGAACAGCATTGGCATCCAGGCGAACATGGCGATTTCTTTCAGGTTAAAGCCGTAGACTTTGAACATGAACAGCGGGATCCAGGCGTTGAACGTACCCCATGCCGGTTCTGCCAGGAAACGCGGCAGTGCAATACCCCAGAACTGACGGGTGCCCAGAATCTGCAGGACGGACATTTTCTTACCGTTGAAAGTCTGGTGTTGTGCTTCCTGACCGCCAATGATGTATTCGCGTTCTTCTTCGGTCAGTTTTTTCTGATCGCGCGGGTGTTTGTAGAAAACCAACCATGCCATTGCCCAGGCGAAGCTCAGTACGCCAGAGATAATGAACGCGAGCTGCCAGCTATGCATGACGATTGCCCACACGACCAGCGGCGGTGCAATCATCGCACCAATAGAAGAACCGACGTTGAAGTAGCCCACTGCGATAGAACGTTCTTTCGCCGGGAACCACTCAGAAGCCGCTTTCAGGCCCGCCGGAATCATTGCCGCTTCGGCAGCACCAACGGCACCGCGCGCCAGCGCCAGACCACCCCAACTGCCTGCCAGCGCAGTAGCGCCACAGAAGATGGCCCAGGTCACGGCGAACACTGCGTAGCCGATCTTGGTGCCCAGGATGTCCAGTACATAACCTGCGACCGGCTGCATGATGGTATAAGCCGCCGAGTAAGCCGCAATAATGTAAGAGTATTGCTGTGTGGAGATATTCAACTCTTGCATCAGCGTGGGCGCTGCCGCAGCAATCGTGTTACGCGTCAAGTAACCCAGCACGGTGCCGATCGTCACCAGCGCTATCATGTACCAACGTAACCCTTTAATTTTACGCATGTAAACCTCATCGTTATGTTAATTCCGCTAGCGCGGTCACCTGCCGGTTGCGGTCGGGAGGTGAAAACGGAGGGCGTAACCGGTAAACACCGGAACGACCCGAACCTTGCTATTCAACGTGCTCAATTCGGTATCCGTACCGTAAAGACCGATGATTAATCACCGGCAATGCATTCCGTCGGCTGATGTATTCGACGGCAGAAAGATAACTTGTCATACAACTTCAAAAGGTGAGTGACATCACAAAAGCGTTTTTCTTTGTGTGGTTTTTAACTTTGCGGCACCAGACCAGTACTGGCGCGGCCTGGCGGTGATTTTGACGCGCATTCTTGTAAATATTTGTCATCGTTTATTGATCTAACTCACGAAAAAGTCTTCGGCCACTGGAAATTGGTGTGATAACTTTGTCAGCATTAAGGTAAGCATCAGACGCACTCGTTGAGAGGAAGACGATAATGACCCCGTTTATGACTGAAGATTTTCTGTTAGATACCGAATTTGCGCGCCGCCTGTACCATGACTACGCGAAAGATCAGCCGATTTTTGACTTCCATTGCCACCTGCCGCCGCAGCAGATCGCAGATAACTACCGCTTTAAAAACCTGTATGACATCTGGTTAAAAGGTGATCACTACAAGTGGCGTGCAATGCGTACCAATGGTGTGCCGGAACGCCTGTGTACCGGCGATGCCAGCGATCGTGAGAAGTTTGACGCCTGGGCTGCAACCGTACCGCATACGATTGGCAACCCGTTATACCACTGGACCCATTTAGAGCTTCGTCGCCCATTTGGTATTACAGGTAAGCTGCTTTCTCCGTCTACGGCGGATGAAATCTGGAATCTGGGCAATGAATTGCTGGCGCAGGATAAATTTACTGCCCGCGGTATCATGCAGCAGATGAATGTGAAGATGGTCGGTACTACTGACGATCCGATCGACTCTCTGGAACACCACGCTGCCGTTGCCAAAGACACCACCTTCACCATCAAAGTGCTGCCAAGCTGGCGTCCGGACAAAGCCTTCAATATTGAACTGGCTACGTTTAACGATTACATGAGCAAGCTGGGTGAAGTGTCTGACACCGATATCCGTCGCTTTGCCGATCTGCAAACGGCGCTGACTAAACGTCTGGATCACTTTGAAGCACACGGTTGTAAAGTATCGGACCACGCGCTTGACGTTGTGCTCTTCGCCGAAGCAAGCGACGCGGAACTGGACAGCATCCTCGCACGCCGTCTGGCGGGTGAAGCATTAAGCCAGCATGAAGTCGCGCAGTTCAAAACGGCCGTTCTGGTATTCCTCGGCGCGGAATATGCCCGTCGCGGTTGGGTACAGCAGTATCACATTGGCGCGCTGCGTAATAACAACCTGCGCCAGTTCAAACTGCTGGGGCCAGATGTGGGCTTCGATTCCATTAATGACCGTCCGCTGGCGGAAGAACTGTCAAAATTACTCAGCAAGCAGAACGAAGAAAACCTGCTGCCGAAAACCATCCTGTATTGCCTGAACCCGCGTGATAACGAAGTGCTGGGCACCATGATCGGCAACTTCCAGGGCGAAGGTATGCCAGGCAAGATGCAGTTTGGTTCCGGCTGGTGGTTCAACGACCAGAAAGACGGTATGGAACGTCAGATGACCCAACTGGCGCAGCTCGGTCTGCTGAGCCGCTTTGTGGGCATGCTGACTGATAGCCGCAGCTTCCTGTCTTATACCCGTCACGAATATTTCCGTCGCATTCTGTGCCAGATGATTGGCCGCTGGGTGCACGCGGGTGAAGCTCCGGCTGATATCCAGCTGGTGGGCGAGATGGTGAAAAATATCTGCTTTAACAATGCGCGTGACTACTTCGCGATTGAACTGAACTAAGGCCGTTTGAGGTTGATATGCAATACATCAAGATCCACTCGCTGGATAATGTCGCGGTAGCGCTGGCGGATCTCGCCGAAGGCACAGAGGTTGTGGTTGACGGTCATGAGATTCTGCTTCGTCAGGCAGTGGTACGCGGACATAAATTTGCCCTGCAGGCCATCCCGACGGGCGAGAATGTTGTTAAATATGGTCTTCCTATCGGCCATGCCACAACAGATATCGCCGCAGGTGAACACATACATTCTCACAATGTGCGTACCAATCTGAGCGATTTGGATGAGTATAGCTATCAACCTGATCTCATTGATGAAAATGCACCGGCGGCCGATCGCGACGTTCAGATCTACCGCCGTGCAAACGGGGAGGTTGGGGTTCGCAACGAATTGTGGATCCTGCCGACAGTAGGCTGTGTTAACGGCATCGCCCGTCAAATCCAGACCCGTTTTCTGAAAGAGACGCACAACGCCGAAGATATCGACGGTGTGCACCTGTTTAGCCATACCTACGGTTGCTCACAACTGGGCGATGACCATATTAACACCCGCACCATGCTGCAAAATATGGTGCGTCACCCGAACGCGGGGGCGGTGCTGGTCATTGGTCTGGGCTGCGAAAACAACCAGGTTGATGCGTTTCGCGAAACGCTGGGCGAATACGATCCGTCCCGCGTCCACTTTATGATCTGCCAACACCAGGACGACGAAGTGGAAGCGGGCATTGAGCATCTGTACGAATTGTACGAAGCCATGCGCCGCGACAAGCGCGAGCCCGGCAAACTGGGCGAGCTGAAATTTGGTCTGGAGTGTGGCGGATCAGACGGGCTTTCCGGTATCACAGCGAACCCGATGCTGGGACGTTTTTCTGACTACATTATCGGTAACGGCGGCACCACGGTATTAACCGAAGTGCCGGAAATGTTCGGTGCAGAACAGATTCTGATGAGCCATTGCCGCGACGAAGAGACCTTCGAGAAGACGGTCACCATGGTGAACGACTTCAAACAGTACTTTATCGCGCATAACCAGCCGATCTACGAAAACCCATCGCCGGGTAACAAAGCAGGCGGCATCACGACGCTGGAAGAAAAATCGCTTGGCTGTACACAAAAAGCGGGGGCCAGCCAGGTGGTCGACGTGCTGCGTTACGGCGAGCGCCTGAAAACCCATGGACTCAACCTGTTGAGCGCGCCGGGTAACGATGCGGTTGCAACCAGCGCACTGGCAGGGGCGGGTTGCCACATGGTGCTGTTCAGTACCGGACGCGGCACCCCTTACGGCGGCTTTGTTCCGACAGTGAAAATCGCGACGAACAGCGAACTGGCGGCGAAGAAGAAACACTGGATCGATTTCGATGCGGGCCAGCTTATTCACGGAAAAACCATGCCGCAGCTTCTGAGCGAGTTCGTGGATGTGATCGTGGATTTTGCCAACGGTAAGCAGACCTGCAATGAACGCAACGAGTTCCGCGAGCTGGCTATCTTCAAGAGCGGCGTAACGTTATAAGTTACCCTTCATCTTTCGCGCTACAGCGGTGTTGGCTACATCCACTCACCCCGGTCACTTACTTATGTAAGCTTCCAGGGGTTCCGGACTTGCCGCCTGGCTGTAGCACGACATCTTTTGGGTAACACAGCAGTAGAATTAAAAAACGACGTTTCATATTATGAAGCGTCGTTTCTTTTTTGGTGTCATTAACAAGGATCCTCCATGAGCGCGTATTGGTTAGCCCAGGGCGTTGGTGTACTTGCTTTTCTTATTGGTATTACCACGTTTATTAACCGCGACGAAAAACGCTTCAAACTCCAGCTTTCCCTTTACAGCGCCACCATCGGCGCGCATTTCTTTCTGATGGGCGCACTGCCTGCCGGTATGAGCGCAGAACTCAACGCCATACGCACAATTATCTCCATGCATACCCGCAAGCTGTGGGTTATGGCTGTATTTATTGCGCTGACGCTGTTTTTTGGTTTGATAAAATTACACCACCCGGTCGAACTGCTGCCGATTATCGGTACGGTTGCCAGTACCTGGGCGCTGTTTCGCTGCAAAGGGCTTTCCGTGCGTTGCGTCATGTGGTGTTCAACCGCCTGCTGGGTCACCCATAACCTGTGGCTGGGATCGATTGGCGGCACCCTGATCGAAGGCAGCTTCCTTGTGGTAAACGGGCTGAACATTATCCGTTTCTGGCGGATGCAAAAACGCGGCATCGACCCGTTTAAAGTCGAAACCGCGCTGCAAAAAGAGAGTACGTCTGCGCGTTAATCGCGCTGAGGCACTAACGACGCGCGCTCGCCGTCTGTCAGACAGGCGGCGGCGGTAAACAGCACATCGGTTGAGGAGTTGATGGCGGTCTCGCAAGAGTCCTGCACAACGCCAATAATAAAGCCGACGGCGACGACCTGCATGGCAACATCGGCTGAAATACCAAACAGGTTACAGGCCAGTGGAATCAGCAGCAGCGAGCCGCCCGCCACCCCGGATGCACCGCAGGCACAGAGCGAAGCCACTATGCTTAACAGCACCGCCGTGGGCAAATCTACGGCCACCCCAAGCGTATGCACCGCTGCCAGCGAAAGCACGGTGATGGTGATTGCCGCGCCTGCCATATTGACCGTCGCACCCAATGGGATCGAGACGGAATAGGTGTCTTTATCAAGCCCGAGCTTTTCGCACAACGCCATATTTACCGGAATATTCGCCGCCGAGCTGCGGGTGAAAAAAGCGGTCACGCCGCTTTCACGCAAGCAGATAAAAACAAGTGGGTACGGATTCCGGCGCATCTTCACCCAGACCAGTAGTGGATTGATCACCAGCGCAACCAGTAACATACAGCCGACCAGGACCATCAGCAGTTGCGCATAATCCCAGAGCGCGCCAACGCCCGTTGTCGCGAGGGTGGATGCCACAAGGCCAAAAATCCCCAGCGGCGCAAAGCGAATCACTAGCGTGACCATAAAGGTCACCGCTTGCGACATATCGTTAATCAGCTTCTTACTGGTATCGCTACTGTGGCGCAGGGCAAAGCCGAGACCAACCGCCCAGACCAGGATGCCGATGTAATTCCCTTTGACCAGCGAGTCAACAGGGTTTGCCACGATATTCATTAGTAATCCTTCCAATACGCCGACAATACCGGAAGGCGCAATGACATCGGTCGCGGCCGCCACCAGATGTAGCCGGGAAGGGAACAGGAAGCTGACGATCGCGGCCGTTAATGCCGCAGAGAAAGTGCCGATTAAGTAGAGCAGCAGGATAGGGCGAATACTGATTTTTTGCCCCTGTTGGTGATTAGCCACCGAGGCCATTACGAGTACCAGCACCAGAATCGGGGCTACCGATTTTAGCGCGCCGACAAACAGCGTGCCCAGCAGGCCAACGGCGCGCGCTGAGTCAGGTGAAAGCCAGCTCAACAGAATGCCCAGTATCAGTCCGGCGAGAATTTGTTTGACGATATTGCCGCGCATCACGCGTTGCAACCATGTCGTAGCAGGTTGTGTTTGCATACCTTTTCCTTGGTTTTATTGGTGTTCCATCGGTGCTGCGCCAGCAGGCGTAACGGATGGAGTATAAAGAATTCGCTGCTCAGGGGGCTGTTTCAGGTACTGGCGGGGGAAAAAATCAGAAAAACGCCCTCTCCGAAAAGAGGGCGTACCAGGGACGTTGTGACCTCAGCCCCTTAGAGCTGCTTATTCAGCAAGCTTGCGTTTGTCGTTGCGGTGATTAACCCATGCGTTAATCAGCAGCGTTACCATAAGAATGCCACCCACGATGCCAAGCGAGATGGCAATCGGGATATGGAAGAAATCGACAATCAGCATCTTGATACCGATAAATACCAGGATCACCGACAGGCCATATTTCAGCATGGAGAAACGCTCTGCCACACCCGCCAGCAGGAAGTACATCGCGCGCAGACCCAGGATGGCAAACAGGTTAGACGTCAGCACGATAAACGGGTCGGTGGTGACGGCAAAAATAGCCGGAATGCTGTCGACTGCAAATATCACATCGCTCAGTTCAACCAGAATCAGCACCAGCAGCAATGGCGTGGCAAACAGCAGGCCGTTCTTACGCACGAAGAAATGCTCGTTTTCGATCTTGTCCGTCATGCGCAGATGGCTGCGTAGCCAGCGGACCAGGGGTTTATCGCCAATGCCGCCTTCATCTTCTTTTGCCAGCGCCATTTTCACACCCGTGAACAGCAGGAAGGCACCGAAGACATACAGCAGCCATTCGAACTGGGAGATAAGCCAGCTTCCGGCGAAGATCATGATGGTACGCAGGACGATCGCGCCGAGCACGCCGTAGATCAGTACGCGACGTTGCAGCGCAGCAGGTACCGAGAAGTAGCTGAACAGCATTAGCCAGACAAAGACGTTATCCACCGCCAGCGCTTTTTCAATCAGGTAACCGGTCAGGAATGCCAGTGCCTGGGTGTCGGCAACGGCGCGGCCCTCGTTTTGTACCAGATACCACCAGAAGGCAGCGTTAAATAAGAGAGAAAGACTAACCCAGACCAGCGACCAGACGGCCGCCTGTTTCATGGACATCGTGTGCACGCCACGTCGCCCCTGAAGCAGGAGGTCAATAGCCAGCATGATAACGACAACAACGGCGAATCCGCCCCAGAGTAGCGGTGTACCGACAGTATTCATGTGAGGTTCCTCAGCACCTTACACTTCATCCTTCTGGCTGCCTCTTTGTTGGCTTCGGCTGCTCACGCCAGTCACTTACTTGAGTAAGCTCCTGGTGATTCTCAGTCTTGCCGCCGCGACGCATCCAGAATGATTATGTGTATAAACAAAAACGGCTAACGTCGAAAGACGTCAGCCGCATGCTTTAGGTGCAATTGGGTCCTCGCCTTTCGGCAAGGTCTCACTTACGTCACATGAATGACGCCCGGCGACCGGATGCTTATACCCGTTATATTTCGAACCGCCGTTGTGTGGCTGCAACTCGAAATCTTTAGGGTAGACGCATCGTAATGACGACCCACCGGCAACGAAGTTACTCCCCTTTGCTCGTAACAAAATATGACAGGCCATTCCTCCCGTCAATGATCTGTAACATCTGTTTTACATACCTTTACGCAGGCAGTTCCACGCTCACGTCGTCTGCCGGGAAAACCACCCCCGTTTGACGGCGGATTTCAGTCGATAGCTTCGTGGTAATACGGCTGACGGCCAGGCCTGCATGGTTGACTTCATTCTGCTCGACCAGGCTGGCGAAGGTTTCCGCCTCGTACAGCATGGTGTTGATATGTTGCGGCTGCGTCAGATCCTGGGCTTTACCGCCACGCGGCACGAAAGAGAGCTTCTGGCATTCTGAGATCTTTTCGATTAGTAGTGCACCCGCTTCGCCCTGAATTTCGCTTGGCAGCACCGAGTCGCTGACTTTGGAATGTTGCAGCGTGACGCTGAAATCGCCGTAGTCGAGTACCACCACGCCATGGGCATCAACGCCACTTTCCAGCAGGCTGGCGGTGGCCTGGAGGCCCTTCGGTTCGCCCCAAAGCGCAACAGACGCCGCCAGAACATAGAAGCCGATATCCATAATCGAGCCGTTAGAGAAGGCCGGGTTAAAGGTGTTCGGGTTTTCGCCATCCAGATAGCGCTGGTAGCGCGAAGAGTACTGGCAGTAGTTGAGAAACGCTTTGCGCAGTTTGCCCGCTTTCGCCAGCGACTGTTTCAGCAGCACAAAATTGGGCAGGCTGGCGGTTTTAAACGCCTCGAACAACACCACCTGGTTCTCTCTGGCGCAGGCAATCGCCTCTTCCACTTCGCGCAGATTCGACGCCAGCGGTTTTTCGCAAATCACATGTTTTTTGTGGCTGAGAAAGAGGCGGGTTTGCGGGAAATGCAGCGAGTTAGGGCTGGCAATATAGACCGCATCAATCTCATCGCTTTGCGCCATGGCCTCCAGCGAAGTAAAAAGATGTTCGACGGGGTAATCCCTGGAGAAATCCTGCGCCTGTTCGAGGCTACGGGAGTACACCGCCGTGAGTTTATATTTGCCCGTTTCATGGGCGGCATCGACAAACTGGCGGGTGATCCAGTTTGTGCCAATGACAGCAAAACGTATCATTAAGCGAGTTCCTTTAACTGAGCACTGTCTGGCACTGTAACATGATGCGCAGAGATGAAAAAAGGTTCATCTCCCGGTTATGGAAGACGTCTCGCACGTCACTCTTTTTGTTAAAAAAGATGCAGCCCGGCAATGCGATCCAGCGCGCTTTGCAAAGCATCATCCCCCGCCGTCAGGCTAATGCGAATAAACCCTTCTCCCCCTGGCCCAAAGCCAGCGCCAGGCGCGACCAGCACATGCGCTTCCTGCAATAACAACTGGGCAAATTGCTGTGAGCTAAACGCGGGCGGTACCGCAAGCCACAGAAAAAAGGTGCCTTGCTTTTCGCCTACCGGCCAGCGCAGCGCCGCCAGGCGGTGTAACACACGCTCGCGGCGCTGATGATAGACCGATACCAGTTGCGCTAAACGCGCAGTGGGGAGGGTGAGCGCCGTGACTGCCGCATCCTGAATCGCGCCAAACACGGTGCTGTAGCTGTGGGTATGCAGTTTTTTAAATGCCTTGATTATCGAGGCGTTACCGACCGCAAAACCAAAGCGCCAGCCCGCCATATTAAAGGTCTTCGAGAAGGTATACGTCTCTACTCCCCACGCTTTCGCATCAGGCTGAGAAAAGAGGCTCAGCGGAGTGTCTGCGGCATCGCTGCCAATAGCGGCATAGGCAAAATCATGCAGGATGGGCACGTGGTAACGCTGTGCAAATTGCAGTGCGCTGGCGAACAGCGCCGGTGTTGCCAGCGCACCCGTCGGGTTATGCGGATAGTTGAGGACAACCAACCCGGCATGGTCGGCAACGTCATCTGGCACGTCATTGAAATTGGGCAGGAACTGGTTTTCAGCGTGAAGCGGCAGGCCGTAAAAATGTGCCTGCGACTGCAACGCCGCCGAGCGGTAAATGGGGTAGCAGGGGTCAGTAGAAATCAGGTATTGCCCTGGACTGAGTACCGCACGAGGGATCCCACCCACGCCGATATGCGAGCCCTGAAAGACCGCCACTTCACTGTCGGGATCCAGTGTCACGCCATAATGACGCTGATAAAAGTCGGCTATCGCCTGGCGGACCTGTGGTTTGCCCCAGAATGAGGGATAACCGTGGTTTTCACGCCGCTGGATCGCCGCTTGCAGAGAGGCGATGATTTCCGGCGGCGTAGGTTGATCCGGGCTGCCGCTCGAAAGATCGATCAGCGGTAAATCGGGGGTGTTCACCTGGGCGGCCAGTTTTTCCAGTACACTGAATAAATTCTCTTCCAGCGCATCGACCAGCGGTGAGGCATTAAAATCAGGCATGGTGTTCTCGAATTGATTTATCAATATGTTTCCATCTTTAATTTATTTTTGTGGATTGTCTAAGCAACAAAATTAGCTATTCATTGGCGATTTTTAGATATGAATTTCCTGATTATATTTATGCTAAAAAAGCAAAATGAAATCCGGTAATGTGACTTACAACGCACAGTCGGCTGTGATTTAATCACTTTTAATTGCACACCAACAGGGAAATTGTGTTATGAAAAAGCCAGTTGTATTAGGTTTTGTCTTTGCTTTGTTGTCATCATCTTCTTTTCTGGCTGCGGCGCAGGATAATATTATTCGTGTTGGCTTTAATCCAGGACCCTATAAAGAACAGTTTGAAAAAGGTGTCGCACCTTTTCTGATTAAGAAAGGCTATAAAGTCGAATATAAAGATTTCAGCGATGGTATTCAGGTAAACGATGCGGTTGCCCGTGGCAACATCGAAGCTAATATCATGCAGCACCCGGTGTATTTAAAATCGGTGAATGAGCGTCTGGGGATCGACAACATCGGTATCGTGCAGGTGCCCACACCGCCAATGGGGCTGTATGGCGGTAAAATCAAAACGCTGAAAACCCCGGCGGCAGGCACAGTGATTTCTGTTCCTAATCAGCCACCTAATGAATATCGTGCCCTGTTAGTGCTGCAAAGCCTTGGCTGGGTAAAACTCAAACCAGACAGCGACCCGGCCACCTTCTCGCAGCGTAATATCCTCGAAAATCCGTATAAAATTGTCCTCAAAGAGATGGATAACGCCCAGCAGGTACGTGCGCTGCCAGATGTGGATTACGGTTTGATTCAGGGGAATTTTGCCGTCTCCAGCGGCCTGAAACTTAATTCGGCATTACAGCTTGAAACCCCGGTGAGCCAGTTTATAAACGTTGTCACCATCGCCGGGAAAAATAAAGACGCGCAGTTTGCTAAAGATATTGTCGCCGGATATCACTCAGCCGATTTCAAAAATTACATTCTGACTCACGAGCAATATAACGGTTATCTGCAACCTGATTATTTGAAATGAACGATGCAATGATTGAGTTTCGCCATGTCAGTAAAACATTCTCCAGAAAAGGAAACCCGGTTCTGGCATTAAAGGACATTAACCTTAGTATTGCTAAGGGCGATATTTTCGGGATTATTGGTTATAGCGGTGCAGGGAAAAGTACCTTGCTACGTTTAATCAATCGTCTCGAATCGCCAGGCCAGGGAGAGGTGGTCATTAATGGCGAAGTGTTGCAGGAATTTAGCGGTAAGCGTCTGCGTGCCATCAAGAAAGATATTGGCATGATCTTTCAGAACTTTAATTTGCTGAATTCAAAAACGGTTTTTCACAATGTGGCCATTCCGCTCATTTTACAGGGGCGTGATAAGGCGTTTATTCAGGCACGCGTGACGGAGCTGCTGGAGTTCGTCAATCTCAGCGATAAGGTGCATAGCTTCCCGAACGAGTTGTCAGGCGGGCAAAAACAGCGTGTCGGTATCGCCCGTGCGCTGGCGACCAACCCGTCAGTCCTGTTGTGTGATGAGGCGACATCGGCGCTGGATCCCCATACCACAGTGCAGATCTTACTACTGTTGCAGGAGATCAACCGCCGCTATGGCATCACTATCGTGCTGATTACTCACGAAATGTCGGTAATCCAGAAAATCTGTAACAAGGTCGCGGTGATGCAAAACGGCAGCATTGTGGAGCAGGGCGACGTTTTTAACCTGTTTGCCCAGCCACAGCATCCGGTCACCGCCAGTTTCGTGCAGTCGGTGATTCACGACAAGCTGCCGGAGCGCGTCTCCGCTGTGCTGCAACGGGATAACGGCGCGCAGGCCCTGCGTCTTGAGTTTGTGGGCGCAACGGCGCAACAGCCCATTATCAACCGCATCATCAAGGACTATGCCATCGAGGTGAATATCCTCTTTGCCAGCATGTCCGAAGTCCAGAGCCGCATTCTGGGGTTCATGATCGTACAGATTCTTGGCGAGCCTGAGCAAACCGGGCGCGCCATTGCCCATCTTCGCGACGCAGGAGTGAAAATCACCCATGTTTGATTTTATTGACACCGCTGTCACCGGCGATCAATTCCTGCTGGCATTGCATGACACCCTGGTGATGATCGCTGTTTCGCTGGGTTTCGGTTCGCTGCTCGGTATTCCGCTGGGTATTGTGCTGGTGGTTTGCCGCCCAGGCGGCATTCTGCCCAACCGATTTGTGCACCAGGTGCTGAACCCAACAATCAACGTTGTCCGCTCGCTGCCGTTTATTATTTTGCTGATTACCATTCTACCCTTCACCCGTCTGGTGGTGGGCACCACTATTGGTACGGCGGGTGCGATTGTGCCGCTGATTGTCTTTATTGCGCCCTATATTTCCCGGCTGGTGGAAAGCTCGCTGCTGGAGGTGGACGAGGGGATCCTCGAAGCCGCCGATGCCATGGGCGCCACCGCTTTACAGACCATCTGGCACTTTATGCTGCCGGAAGCCGCGTCATCTCTGATCCTGGCCCTCACGACCGCCACCATTGGCCTGCTGGGGGCGACCGCCATGGCCGGCACCGTGGGCGGCGGCGGTATCGGCGATTTGGCCATTACCTATGGTTACCAGCGCTTTGATGCCTTCGCCACGCTGGTCACCGCGCTGGTGCTGATTGTCATTGTCCAGCTTATCCAGACCCTCGGAACCCGCTTTGCCCGCCGTATTCGTCGCGAGTAAGGCCGCTATTTCATCTATTCAGGAGATAAACATGCCAGTTGTAGAGAGCTTTACCCTCGACCATACCAAAGTCAAAGCCCCGTATGTCCGCGTGGCAGGTTATGAACGCCACCGGCTTGGCAGCGTGGTGCAGAAGTTCGATTTACGTTTCCTGCAACCTAATGTGGATGCCATTCCCACTGCGGCGCTGCACACCCTGGAGCACCTGCTGGCATTTGGCCTGCGCGAAGAGCTGGAAGGGGTTATCGACATTTCGCCGATGGGCTGCCGTACCGGTTTCTATCTGATCCTGTGGGATGAGCACGATCCGAAACACATCGCGGCGGCGCTGACACGGGTCTTGCAGCGTGTGCTTACCGCAACGGATGTACCTGCGGTCACACCGCTTGCCTGCGGCAACTATCGCGATCATTCGCTGTTCTCCGCTCAGGAGTACGCGAAGCTGGTGCTGGAAGCCGGTATCAGTGACGACCCGTTTCGGGAATAAACGATGATTGCCCTTGATTTTAGCGGCCAGACCGCGGTGGTGACGGGCGGTCTACAGGGCATCGGTAAAGCCATTGTGCAACTGTTGCATCGGGGCGGCGCGAACGTAGTGATCGGTGATATCGCCGCCAGAGCGCGGGAGCAGAGCCTGCGCCAGTTGGTGCTACGTACCGATGTTGCCTCGCGTGAACAGGCCCATCAGCTCATTGGCGCCGCCGTGGAGACTTTCGGCGGCGTGGACATCCTGGTCAACAGTTGCGGCATCTCGGCGATGAGCGCGGTCGATGCCATGAGCGAGGCGGACTGGCAGCGCATCCTGGATGTGAACGTCAAAGCGATTGGCTGGCTCTCTGAGGCGGCCATTCCGCTGATGCGGGCCAGAAAGGCGGGACGCATCATCAACATCGCCTCGCAGGCGGGCAAAAATGGCTACCGGCTAATGGGCCAGTACGTGGCCTCTAAACATGCGGTGCTCGGCCTGACCAAAGTGATGGCCATTGAGCTTGCCCGTGACAATATTCTGGTGAATGCGGTCTGCCCCGGCATTGTCGAGACGGAGATGAAGTGGCGCGAGCGTCGGGAAGGCGCAGCGCTGCGCGGCATGACGCCGGAAGCCATCTATGCCGAAGACTGCTCGCAGGTATTACTGGGCCGCACGGCGCAGCCAGCCGATGTAGCTGGCGTGGTGGCGTTTTTGGCGAGCCCGCTGGCGGCCTATATGACCGGGCAGGCGATTAATGTGACCGGTGGGATGACGATGCATTAAAAACCTGCCCATCAGGTTATCTCATTTGCCATTTTGGCGCAGGGCAGTGCTCACAATCCTCACGTACTTCATGTACGTTCTGGTTGTTGCGCGCTGTCCGGGTCCAGGCTGCCTGCAACAATAACTGCCTGATTAACAGGTTTTATATCGAGGTATCACCATGAAACCCGAGCAACTTGCGGTAATGCACTGGGGAACCTATCGGGTGACCACCGATGACGGCAAACTGACCGCGGTCAGCCCGGTTGCGTGGGACAGCAACCCGTCACGGATTGGGCAGTCGTTGCCGGGCGCGGTGCAGGGGACATCACGCGTTCGTCGCCCGGCAGTGCGGGAAGGGTTTCTGAAAGGGAGCGCCGCCAGCCGGGAGGGGCGCGGGCGTGAACCCTTTGTCGAAGTGAGCTGGGAGCAGGTGTTGACGCTGGTGGCCGATGAACTCACCAGGGTTAAAGGCGAGCAGGGCAATGCGGCGATTTATGGCGGCTCTTATGGCTGGTCCAGCGCCGGCCGTTTTCATCATGCGCAGAGCCAGCTTCACCGTTTTCTCAATCTCTTTGGTGGCTACGCCGGCAGCACCAACACCTACAGTATCGCCGCCGGGGAGCGCATTTTGCCGCACATTCTTGGCGATCTCGACACCTTACAACGCCAGCACACCCACTGGCCGGTACTGGCGGAACACTGCCAATTGTTTGTCGCCATCGGCGGTTTGCCGCTGCGTAATGCGCAGGTTAACGGCGGCGGGGCCAACGACCACGCGCTACAGCACTGGTTGCAAACGTTGCGCCGCAACGGCACCCGTTTCATCAATATCAGCCCGGTACAAAACGATCTTTCGGCCGTGCCGGATGCCGACTGGCTGGCGGTCAAACCTGGCAGCGATACGGCGTTGCTGCTGGCGCTCTGCCAGGTGCTGATTGCCGACGCGTTATACGACCAGGCCTTTGTCGACAGCCACACGGTCGGGTTCGCGCCATACCGGGATTATCTCTTTGGCCGGGGCGACGGCGTAGTAAAAAGCCCGGAATGGGCCGAGTCCAGAACCGGACTCGCTGCCGGGGTGATTCGCCAGTTGGCACATGAGATGGCACAGCATCGCACGATGATCAACATTGCCTGGTCGGTTCAGCGAGCCCGTCAGGGGGAACAGGCTTTCTGGGCGACAGTGGCGTTAACCGCATTGTTGGGGCAGATTGGCACTCCCGGCGGTGGGCTGGGCTTCGGCTACGCCTCGACCAACCTGGCGGGGGCCGACCGTCGCGTCTTTTCCGGCCCGCGTTTGCCCCAGGGGCGCAATCCGGTTGAGGGGAAAATTCCGGTTGCCCGATTTTCCGACATGCTGCTGCACCCTGGCGAACCTTATGAATTTGACGGGCAGACCCACCTTTACCCCGATATTCGCTTTGTCTACTGGGCGGGCGGCAATGTCTTTCATCACCATCAGGATCTGAACAAGCTGGTACGCGCCTGGCGGCGCCCGGAAACCATTGTGGTCCACGAGCAGTACTGGACCGCACAGGCTAAATTCGCCGATATCGTCCTGCCCGCCACCACTTCGCTTGAGCGGGAGGATATCGGCAGCGCCAGCAACGACGGTTTTATGATTGCCATGCGCCAGCATATTGCGCCGTTTGCCGATGCGCGTGACGACTATGCCATTTTCAGCGGGCTGGCGGCCCGTCTCGGGTTTGGTGAGGCTTACACCGAAGGGCGGGACGCCAGAGCATGGCTGGAGGAGATGTATGAACAGTCGCGCCCCCGTGCCGAGGCCGACGGGATCGCGCTCCCGGCCTTCGATGCGTTTTGGCAGCAGGGTGTTCTGGAATTTTCACGCCCCGCCCGGCAGCAGATCTTGCTTAAAGATTTTCGCGACGACCCGCTGAACGCGCCCCTTGCCACCCCTTCCGGCAAAATTGAGCTTTTTTCGCAGACCATTGCCGATTTTGGCTACGAAGAGTGTCCGGGGCATCCGTACTGGCACGAGCCGGAGGCGCAATATCAGCAGGCGGTCGCCCGCGAATGGCCGCTGCATTTGCTCTCCAGCCAACCGCGTACCCGCCTGCACAGCCAGTACGACCACGGCAGCGTAAGTCGGGAGACCAAAATTGCCGGGCGTGAACCACTGTGGATGCATCCGCATGATGCCGCTGAGCGCGACATTCACGACGGCGAAGTGGTGAAAGTGTTTAATACGCGAGGTGCGTTACTGGCCGGGGTGAAACTGAGCGAGGCCATCCGGCCCGGCGTGGTGCAGATGTCCACCGGCGCCTGGTATGATCCGCAGAATACAGAAGATGCGCAGCCACTCGATAAACATGGCAATCCCAACGTTTTAACAGAAGATCGCGGCAGTTCGCGTCTGGGGCAAGGATGCAGCGCGCAGAGTTGTCGGGTGGATGTGGTGAAGTTTGAAGGGCCGTTACCGGCGATAACGGCCTGGGAACCGCCTGTTTTTGTCACGCTCGCGCAACAAAAACAGGCCTGATGCCTTACTGAACGGCGGCGAAGGCTGAGGCCACGCGACCGATATTGCTGTGGTTAAGGCCCGCCACGCAGACGCGGCCGCTGGCAATCAGGTAGACCCCAAAGGCTTCGCGCAGTTTATCCACCTGTTCAGCGCTGAACCCGGTGTAACTGAACATCCCGCGCTGGGTCAGCAGGTAGGTAAAGTCGTGCGTCGGCAGGGCATCTTTGAGGACATCCACCAGCGCCTGGCGCATTTCGCTGATGCGGGTGCGCATGGCGTCCACTTCGGCACGCCACAGGGCGTTAAGCTCCGGGTCATTGAGCACCATGGAGACGACCTGCGCGCCAAAATTCGGCGGGCTGGAGTAGTTGCGACGTACGGTGGCTTTCAACTGGCCCAGCACGCGTCCGGCGGCGTCAGCATCTTCACACACCACGGACAGCCCACCCACGCGCTCGCCATACAGCGAGAATATTTTGGAGAAGGAGTTGCTGACCAGCGCAGGCAGGCCGGTGCTGGCGATAGCGCGAATGGCGTAGGCATCATCTTCCAGACCCGCGCCAAAGCCCTGATAGGCAATGTCGAGGAACGGGATCAGATCGCGGGAAATCAGCACCTCAATCACTTCATCCCACTGCGCATTCGTCAGATCCGCGCCCGTCGGGTTGTGGCAGCACGGGTGGAGCAGCACGATACTGCGCGGCGGCAGTTGTTTTAAGCTGTTGAGCATGCCGCTGAAATCGACACCGCGCGTGGCGTTATCGAAGTACGGGTAGGTGTGAACCTTAAACCCTGCACCGGCAAAAATAGCGATATGGTTTTCCCAGGTCGGATCGCTGACCCACACCCCGGAGTCCGGGAAGTAGCGTTTCAGGAAATCGGCACCCACTTTCAGCGCGCCGGAACCGCCCAGCGTCTGGATGGTGGCGATACGCCCGGCGTTCAGTGCCGGATGGTTGTCGCCAAACAGCAGCGTCTGAATGGCGCTGCGATAAGGGGCGAAACCTTCCATCGGCAGATAGAGGCTGGCTTTTTGCGGCTGGCTCTGCAGGCGGGTTTCGGCCTGTTGTACTGCCTTAAGGCAAGGAATGATAGCCTGCTCGTCATAATACAGCCCGATGCTAAGGTTCACTTTGTCAGTACGGGGGTCCTGATGGAAAGTCTCCATCAACGACAGGATAGGATCGCCCGCGTAGGCGTCAACGTTCTGGAACACAGTCACTACTCCTGATATTACTGTCAGAGGTCAATCCATTACACCGCATAGCGTCCCGGGCGGTGGTTCATGGCAATAATGGAATTCAGAATCACGGCGCCCACTATGGAGGCCGCCAGCATCGGCAGGCTCACGAAGAACAGCGATGCGGTCACGATACAGGCATCGACCACCATCTGGAATTTACCGGCGCGGATACCGCTTTTATCCTGCAGATAGAGCGCCAGAATATTCACGCCGCCGAGACTCGCTTTATGACGGAACAGCACCACAAAACCAATGCCGACCATGATGTTGCCAAACAGCGTGGCGTAGTAGGGGTTAAGCTGATCGAAATGGATAAAGCGCCCGTGCAGATCGGAGAACAACGACACCAGCGCCACGGCGCAGAACGTTTTCAGCGTGAACTGCATGCCCATCCGGCGAACAGAGAGCCAGTAAAAGGGCAGGTTGATCAAAAAGAACGCCACGCCAAACGGCAGGTGAGTCGCGTAATGGATCAGAAAAGCGATACCCGCCGTACCGCCAGTGAGCGCGCCCGCCTGGCGAAACATTATCACGCCAAAAGAGATCATTAGCGTACCGAACAGCAGCGCCAGCGCATCTTCCAGCCAGGTATGAGCAAGTTTATTGGGAGTCAGGACGTTATCCATAAGAAAGTACGATTCAACAATTGCTAAAGATAAGAAATATCCTGCAAAAACCGCACCAGATCCGCTTCCTGATGCGATTGAATGGAGGAAAAACAGGCGGCCATATCGCTAACGTATTGATATGGCAAAAAGAGAATGTTGCGTGTTTTGTGCGTTTTCATGCTGTTATTCGGTTGAGATGTGTATTTTTGTCTCGCCGGATACATTAATTAACCGATTGATTGCACCAAAATAAGGCGTGTTGCCCTGTCTTAGGGCGCAAGACCACTGCCCGGCATCAATTGGCCATTCTCTTTCAGGCGGTTAAGGACAACCGAAGTTTTCAAATGAGCGACCCCTTTATTTTGCGCCAGAATATGGCTGATTAAATGGCTCAGACCTGGCAAATCCGGCACGGCTACCCTGAGCAGGTAATCGGCATCGCCCGTGGTTTTCCAGGCATCCAGAATCGCGTCCACTTCGCTCACCATCTGGTGGAAGCTTTCCACATACTCCTGCGTGTGGTTTAAAAGACGCACCTCAATCAGACCCAGCATCTCGCGCCCGGCGGCATCCGGTGCAAGCCGCGCATGGTAGCCCAGAATCAGTTGCGCCTGCTCCAGCGCGATACGACGCCGTGAACACTGGGAAGCAGAAAGGCCGATGAGATCGCTCAGCTCCTGGTTAGTTAAACGGCCATTGGCCTGCAACAAGGTGAGGATTTTCAGATCAAAGTCGTCGATGTTATACATGTGCGCCAATACCGGAACGAAAGAGTGGCTACCAGACTAACAGCTTTTTTGATGACGAGAAGCCTGACGGCGCTGCGCTTTTTTCCGCTGCACCAAAACGGTTCGTTTTCATGCATGCAGAGGCTGTTTTTCTCATACATCGTGCGATTTAAGCGTGCTTATTGCGCGAAGCTGCTGAAAATTCAATCGCCGCGCTCAAGCTGTGGATATGACAGGAAATTTATATCTCCCGCTTATTCAGATAGTTAGCCTGCCATTGTCGTGTTCTCCCCGCTGGCTGGCCTGAAAGTTGCTCTGGCCGAAGGTGACGTTTACAGACAGGGGAGAGGTCAGAGGTGGCAGCACAACACACTAACGAATTAAAACGCGGGTTAAAAAACCGTCATATCCAGTTGATTGCGCTCGGTGGGGCCGTAGGCACCGGGCTTTTTTTGGGCATTGCGCAGACCATTCGCATGGCCGGGCCGTCGGTACTGTTGGGGTACGCCATCGCCGGGGTGATTGCTTTTTTCATTATGCGCCAGCTCGGTGAAATGGTGGTTGAAGAGCCAGTGGCGGGCTCTTTCAGCCATTTTGCCAACCGCTACTGGGGACCTTTTGCCGGGTTTATGTCCGGCTGGAACTACTGGGTGCTCTATGTGCTGGTGAGTATGGCGGAACTGACGGCGGTTGGGATTTATATTCAATACTGGTGGCCCGACGTGCCAACGTGGGTCTCAGCGGCCATTTTCTTTGTGGCAATTAACGCCATCAACCTGACGAACGTCAAAGTGTACGGCGAGATGGAGTTCTGGTTCTCCATTATCAAAGTTGCGGCCATCATCAGCATGATTGCTTTTGGCGGCTATCTTTTGTTTAGCGGCAGCGGTGGTCCGGATGCATCGGTGGCGAACTTGTGGCAGGACGGTGGATTCTTCCCGAATGGCATCAGTGGCCTGGTCATGGCGATGGCGGTGATCATGTTCTCCTTTGGCGGTCTGGAGCTGGTGGGGATCACGGCGGCAGAGGCCGACGATCCGCAAAAGAGCATTCCCAAAGCCACTAATCAGGTTATCTACCGTATTCTGCTGTTTTATGTGGGTTCACTGGCCGTTTTGCTGTCGCTCTATCCGTGGAAAAACGTGGTGGAAGGCGGCAGCCCGTTCGTCCTGATTTTCCATGCGCTGGACAGCAACATCGTCGCGAACGCCCTCAATCTGGTGGTGCTCTCCGCCGCGCTGTCGGTCTATAACAGTTGTGTTTACTGCAATAGCCGCATGCTGTTTGGCCTGGCGCAGCAGGGTAACGCGCCGCGTTCGCTGCTCAAGGTGAACCGCCGGGGGATCCCGCTGACCGCGCTGGGGGTATCGGCTTTGGCCACGGCGCTGTGCGTGCTGATCAACTATGTAATGCCGGGCAAAGCCTTTGAATTGCTGATGGCGCTCGTGGTGGCGGCCCTGGTGATCAACTGGGCGATGATTTGTATCACCCACCTGAAATTCCGTCTCGCCATGCAAAAAGCCGGAAAAACCACCGCTTTTCAAAGCCTCGGTTATCCGCTGACTAACATCATTTGTCTGCTTTTCCTGGCGGGGATCCTGGTGGTGATGTTTATGACACCGGGGATCCGTATCTCTGTATGTTTGATCCCGGCATGGCTGCTGGTGCTGGGGGCGGGCTATATGTTCAAGAAAAAACGCGCCGCCGCCGTTCTGGTAGCGGAAGTGAATCAAGGCTAAAGATGATAATGCCGGAGCGATGCTCCGGCATCAAAGTGGAAAACGGGTGGGGAACGTCACCAGCCCTATTCGGAATAAACATGTGAAATCAGGATATTGTCGATAGCCTGCCTGACATAAGAAATGGTGGTGTGTGGCCGCACACGTTGCGGCGGCGGTCACTGTTTCACCGTCCTCAAGCCCCTGGCGGCAGGCTGTAAAAGCCATCCATCCTGTGCCCGTGCGTTTGAACATACATATCTGATTGCCTTTCCTGAGCAGGATAAAAACCGCAACAGAAAGGCAGTATCTTTCTCTTTTCATTTGCCTCGACCTTGTGTGTTTATTGACTGTGTATAAATACAGTTACTGAACACACACAAGAGACGGGCCGCAATTCAAATAATAATGCTGGCTGGATGGTTGAGCGCAGATAAGCCTTCTGCATTGTTTTAAAATGATCGGACGATGATCAGAAGAAATCCCGGACACTTGCCGGTTATAGATATCTATTTAATTAATATTTAGCGTCATGTGCGGAATATTAAACCAGAAAAAATAAAAATTCTGGCATAGTATAAATTAAACGGGTGAGCGGGCGGCTCCGTTTACGGCCTGTTTTTATTGCTGTATAACGGAAATGCTTAGCATGAAAACTATCGCAACATAATAAGATCGAACGGCAAAACAAAGGGTAAGGTTAAGGTAATGTCAGACGAGAGAATCTCCGATAAAGTCAAAAATGTGCAGTCATCTGCCATCCGCGAATTATTAAAACACAGCAAAATGGAAGGGGTTATCTCTCTTGGCGGGGGCATTCCTAATCCTGATCTCTTTGATCGCGAAGGGCTCCAGATGGCGATGGATAAAGTGTTATCCGTTTCCTGGAAAGATGCTTTTCAATATGGCCTGAGCGAAGGCAGCCCGGATTTGCGTGAGGCAATTTGCCAGCTTCTGGAACAGCGTCTGATTACCTGTAACCCTGATGAAGTCGTGATTACCTCCGGTTCTCAGCAGTCTCTGGATATGCTCGCCCGCGTGCTGATTAACCCTGGCGATGTCATTGTTGTGGAGAGACCCACCTATCTGGCCGCGTTGCAGGTTTTCCATCTGGCGGAAGCTCAGCTTGCATCTGTTGGTACAGACGGGGAAGGCATGAAGGTTGATGAGCTGGAAGATCTGGTCAAAACCACCACCATCAAAGCCGTTTATATTGTGCCGACCTTCGGCAACCCTGGCGGGGTCACACTCTCTGATGAGCGCCGCAAAAAGCTGGTGGCGCTCTCTAAGCGCTATAACTTTGTCATTATCGAAGATGATCCCTATAGCGAAATTAATTTTACCGACAAACTGTTCAAGCCATTAACTGCCTGGGCAAAAGAGATAGACAACAGCGAGAACGTTATTTACACCTCGACGTTTTCCAAAATTCTGGCGCCGGGTGCGCGCGTCGGCTGGGTTGTTGCGCCGGAGTGGATTAAAAAGCAGATTGTGACCCTGAAACAGGCCACGGATTTGCATACCAGCTCTCTGTCGCAGTCGCTGGCCTATCACTATTTGCAGACGGGCCGCCTGCCAGAACAGTTAAAGATTATCCGCGCTTCTTATAAAGATAAATGTCAGGTGTTATGCGAAGAGATCGAACGTGAACTGGGTGAGCATCTGACCTTTCACCGTCCGCAAGGGGGCATGTTCCTGTGGGCCAAATTTAAGTACGAGAAGAATACCACCGACTGGCTGAAAAAGACGCTGGCGAATGGCGTGGTCTATGTGCCGGGTGAGTTCTTCTATGCGGATAACCCGGATGCATCGACGCTGCGTATGTCTTATGTGTCAGTGGCGGATGAAAATCTCAGAAAAGCCGTCGCCCGCCTCAAAGCCTCTCTTGAATAAGTTCAGACATAAAAAAACCATGTATCCCATCAGGGATACATGGTGAGTAAAGGGTTTATATCCCTATTCGCTGACATAAATGTGCCCGAGTGCGAACAGGTATTAAAACCAATCATCTAAATGCTTCGAGAATACTTCTACAACAAGCTGTAAAAGTATTTCTACATAATGATTTTATTGTCCCTCTGCGTCAAATTCAAATCTTGAATCATATGATTCAAAAATAAGATAAATAACGCGCTGGATGTTTATCTGAATCCACTTTGGTAGATAGTGATACGGAATTTTTTAAATAAGTTATTATTTACAGAGAGTTACGGGTTTTTTTATGTCATCGTATAAAGGTTAACTCGTTGCATTATTAGTGACTGGGATCGCATATTAATAAATGCAGAATAAATGACTTTAATTATTTGTGGATCGTTGATGTTTTATTTAATTTCATATCAAAGCCACCCTTCGTCTTTACATAAAAGCCACAAACGCATATCAAATTCCAGTTGATGATACTGAGGTTCCATATGGCAACATAATTGATAAAACGCTTTGTTGTGCTCTTTCTCTTTCAGGTGCGCCAGTTCATGCACCACGATCATACGCAGAAAGGCTTCCGGTGCCTGGCGAAAAACGGTGGCGACGCGGATTTCTGCTTTTGCTTTGAGCTTACCGCCCTGCACGCGCGATACCGCGGTATGCAGCCCTAACGCGTTTTTGAGCACATGGATTTTGCTGTCATAAGCGACTTTGTTGATTTGCGGCGCGTTACGCAAAAACTGATTTTTAAAATCCTGCGTATAAACATAGAGCGCTTTATCGGTCGTGATGTCGTGCGTATCGGGGTAACGCTTGAGCAAAACCTCGCTCAGCCGATTTTGCGCGATCAGCGTTTGTACCTGTGCCAGCAGTGATTCGGGGTAACCCTGCAAATAAGTGAGTGTTGTCATGTTTAAGGGGTTTACAACTCCGGATAATTAAGCGATAAAACGCGCGAATTCTAGCACCCCGGAGGGTCGATGGGCCAGGTTGAGTTAATTGGACAGTCATTTGCATTAGAGCGTTTCCCACCCAATGCCGAAGAAGCGTCGTTACAGGCGTGGGATGCGGCAGATGAATATCTGCTAAATCAGGTAAATGAGACCGAAGGCACGACGCTCATCTTTAACGATAGCTTCGGCGCGTTGGCCTGTGCCCTGGCGGCATATCGTCCTGTCAGCGTGAATGACTCGTTTATCGCGGAACAGGCTACCCGCCATAACCTGCGTCTGAACGGGATGGACGAAGACGCCGTGACTTTCCTGGATAGCCTGAGCGAACTGCCGGCTGCCCCTGTGCGCGTGCTGATTAAAGTACCCAAACAGCTTGCGCTGCTGGAGCAACAGCTTTGTGCGCTGCGTCGCGTCGTGACCCCACAAACGCAGATTATCGCCGGTGCCAAAGCGCGTGATATTCACAACTCCACCATGGCGTTGTTTGAAAAATACCTCGGCCCGACCACTACGTCGCTGGCGTGGAAAAAAGCGCGTCTGATCCACTGTACTTTTACTGCTCCGGCGGTAGCTGATGCGCCGCAGACCTATGACTGGCAATTAGAGGGAACGGACTGGACCATCCATAACCATGCGAATGTATTTTCACGCAGCGGGCTGGACATTGGTGCGCGTCTTTTCCTCAAGCATTTGCCGGAAAACGTGGAAGGGGAGATGGTCGATCTCGGCTGTGGTAACGGCGTGATTGGTCTGCAACTGCTGGCGCAGAACCCGCAGGCGCGTGTGCTCTTTACCGACGAATCCCATATGGCCGTGGCCTCCAGCCGCCTGAATGTGGAACGTAACATGCCGGACGCGCTGGAGCGTAGCGAGTTTATGGTCAATAACGGGCTGTCGGGTATTGAACCGGACCGTTTTGATGTGGTGCTGTGCAATCCGCCGTTCCATCAGCAAAGCGCCATCACCGATCATATTGCCTGGCAGATGTTCCACGATGCTCGCCGCAGTCTGAAATATGGCGGTGAATTAATTGTGGTGGGCAACCGTCATCTTGATTATTTCCGTAAGCTTAAGAAGATTTTTAGTAACTGCAGCAACGTGGCGTCTAACGGTAAGTTTGTGGTGCTAAAAGCGGTGAAATTGCGCAGACAGCGCTGATTTTCCCCCGGTGGCGCTGCGCTTACCGGGGCTACAAAGCGCGCCCGAATACCGGAAAACAACCCCTGGCCCGGATAAGGCGCTTGCGCCGCCATCCGGGTCGTCATACCACATCAAATCGTCAGCGCTAACGTCGTGCCCTGGGCTATCGCCCGGCGGGCATCAAGCTCCATTGCCACATCGCAGCCGCCAATCAAATGCACCGTTTTTCCCGCCGCCTGTAACGGCTCTGCCAGCTCGCGGCGCGGCTCCTGGCCTGCACACAGGATCACATTGTCTACCGCCAGCAACTGCGGTTCGCCGCCGATCAAGACATGCAGCCCCTCGTCGTCGATCTTCTGATAACTGACCGCCGGGATCATTTTCACCCCGCGCGACAGCAGGGTGGTACGGTGGATCCAGCCGGTGGTTTTCCCCAGACCTTCACCCGGTTTGCTGGCTTTACGCTGGAGCATCACGATCTTACGCGGACTTTTCGGCAACTGTGGGCCTTCCGGGCGCAAACCGCCCACATGGTTGAGGCTGGTATCGATGCCCCATTCCACACAAAATTCTGCGATATTCTGGCTGGTGGGTTCGCCCGGCTGGCTAAGATACATCGCGGTATCAAAACCAATTCCCCCGCAGCCGATAATCGCCGCCTTCTCGCCGACCGGCACTTTATCGCGCAAAACGTCAAGGTAACTCAGCACCTTAGGATGGGTGATCCCCTCGATCTCCGGCGTGCGCGGCACAATACCGCTGGCGAGGATCACCTCGTCAAAGGCTTCCAGCATGGTGGGCTGCACAAACTGATTGAGCCGTAACGTCACGCCGGTGATGTCGATCATTTTGCGGTAGTAGCGCAGGGTTTCGTAGAACTCCTCTTTGCCGGGGATCTGTTTGGCGATATTGAACTGACCGCCAATCTCGGCAGCCGCATCAAACAGCGTCACGCTATGCCCACGGGCAGCGGCGTTGACGGCAAAGGCCAGACCGGCGGGACCTGCGCCAATCACGGCCAGCGTTTTCTGGCGGGTGGCTGGTGTGAGCGGCATTTTGGTTTCGTGGCAGGCGCGCGGGTTGACCAGGCACGAGGTCACTTTGCCCACGAAGATCTGATCGAGGCAGGCCTGGTTGCAGCCGATGCAGGTGTTGATCTCATCAGCGCGACCGCTTTGCGCTTTGGAAAGGATCCCGGCATCGGCAAGGAACGGGCGCGCCATCGACACCATATCGGCATCGCCGCGAGAGAGAATATCGTCTGCCACCTGCGGGTCGTTAATGCGGTTGGTGGTGACCAGCGGGATGCCCACTTTGCCTTTCAGCTTGCGGGTAACCCAACTGAATGCCGCACGCGGCACCGGGGTGGCAATGGTCGGGATACGGGCTTCGTGCCAGCCGATACCGGTGTTGATGATGGTCGCGCCCGCCGCTTCAACGGCGTTCGCCAGTTGGACGGTTTCCTCAAAAACGCCGCCGCCTTCCACCAGGTCGAGCATCGACAGGCGGTAGATAACAATAAAATCACGGCCTACCCGTTCACGCACCGCCCTGACCACTTCCACGGCAAAGCGCATTCGCCGGGCGTAATCGCCGCCCCATTCGTCTTCCCGCTGGTTGGTGCGTGCGGCGAGAAACTCGTTAATCAAATAGCCTTCTGAGCCCATCACTTCCACGCCGTCATAACCGGCCTGCTGTGCCAGATGTGCACAGCGGGCAAAGTCGTCAATCAGCGCCAGGATTTCGTCATGACGCAGAGCGTGCGGGGTAAAACGGTTAATCGGCGCCTGAATGGCGGACGGTGCCACCAGGTTTGGCTGAAAGCTGTAACGCCCGGTGTGCAAAATTTGCAGGGCGATTTTGCCGCCTTCCTGATGTACGGCATCGGTTATCAGGCGATGATGCGGAAGCTGATGTTCATCGTTAAGTACCGCACCACCCTGCATCGTTACGCCCGAAAGCGCCGGCGCCACACCGCCGGTGACAATCAGCGCCACACCATGGCGTGCTCGTTCGGCATAGAAGGCCGCCAGCCGGGTCGCGCCGTCAGGGCGCTCTTCCAGACCGGTGTGCATTGACCCCATTAATACGCGGTTCTTTAACGTAGTAAAACCCAAATCCAGTGGGGCAAATAACGACGGGTAATGGCTCATATCGCTTCCAGTGTTAATTTTTTGTTATGTGGTCGGATGAGTTGTAATTTAGCGTTTGGCGGAGAAAAGGGAAAAGGGGAATGCGGTGATTGTGATGGGATTCAAAGATTGGCGCGGCCTGACCCCCTCCCACGGAGAGAGGGGACCGATCGAGCGTTTCTGCCTCGCCGTGGCGCATCAGGGGTTGCGGCCTGGGCCCTCAGACAGAAAGACGGGGTGATGATGCGCGTACCAGCCCAGGTGCCTGCCACATGGATGTTGTCAGCCCGCTATCCACCAGACCGAGCTGATCGGCATACACCGCCTGCCACTTCTGCATCATCTCGTCATATAACTCGCGATGCTGCGGGTTCGGCGTGAACTCCCGGCTCCATTTCACCAGTCGTTCACCGGTTGCCGCCATATCGTCATACAGACCCGCCCCGACGCCTGCGGCAATGGCGCAGCCCAGCGCGGTGGCCTCTTTGACTTCCGGCACGCGTACAGGCAGGCCTGTGACGTCACTTAAAATCTGGCTCCACAGCGCCCCTTTTGAACCGCCGCCCGCAAACACCAGGCTGTCGAACTTCACGCCGGAAAAGCGGGAAATCTGTGCCAGGTTACAGGCTGAGACGATGGCGGCATTCTCTTCCAGCGCGCGGAACAGCGTCGCTTTATTGCACTTTTCCGGGTCGATGGAGAGGTTAATAAACGACGGCGCCGCATGGTACCACTGCTTGAAATGCATCGCATCGGAGAAGATCGGCATCACGCCGTGGGAGCCTGCCGGAACGCGAGCAGCCATCTCTTCCAGCAGGCTATAGGTGTCCATTCCCATACGCTCGGCAATCAATTTTTCTTCCGCGCAGAAGGCGTCACGGAACCAGCGCATGGTTAAGCCGGTAAAGAAACTGATCGACTCCGCCTGCGCCATGCCTGGGATCACATGCGGGTTTACGCGAATATTCATCTCCGGGTCGGTCCGCACCTGCGGCAAGTTGACCACCTGTTGCCAGAATGTCCCCCCGAGCACGGCCGTCTGTCCGGGGCGTACCACCCCCAGCCCCAGACAACCCAGTTGGACATCGCCGCCGCCCATGATTACCGGCGTGCCTTCGCGCAAACCGCTCTCCTGTGCCGCCTCTCTGGTCACTTCGCCCAGCACGCTGCCGGTCTCTTTTACAGGCGAGAGAATATCGGCGCGCAGTCCGGCCATATCCAGCAGCGAAGGCCGCCAGTCACGGGTAAACAGATCGAGCATGCCGGTGGTGCCCGCGTTGGAAGGATCGACCGCCAGCCAGCCGGAAAGGCGCGCCGCCAGCCAGTCGCTGATCATGGTGATCGTGACCGCGTTGCGATAGATATCCGGGCGATGGTGAGCCAGCCAGAGCAGGCGGGGCATCGCGCTCAGGGCCAGCGTCTGCCCGGAGACCTCATAGACTTCGGATTCGAAGCGATCGTTATGGATCTCTTTGAGTTCGGCCACTTCCCGGCTGGCGCGCGCGTCGACGTTGGCGCAGGCCCAGATGGCATCACCGTACTGGTCATACAGCACAATGCCTTCGCGCATGGAACAGCAGGCGATGGACTTGATATCCGCACCGGAAAGACCCGCGTTCGCCAGCGCCTGGCGAATGCACTGGCAGGCCAGTTGCCAGTTGGTGGCGAGATCGAACTCCATTGAGCCCGGCACATTTTCCACGCTCAGGTGTTTCCATTCCGCCTGGCCGACGGCAACCTGTCTCCCGGTTAAATCGAAGATCACTGCACGAATGCTGCCGGTCCCTGCATCTAACGCTAAAAGGTAACTCATGGGCTTGCCTCGCTGTTATCAGCGCAGCGCGGCAAGCGGCGCGTTATTGCGCCAACGCCAGGACCGCGCGTGCTGTTGTTTCTTCCGTCACCAGGCCATTGATACGGCGGCCTTTGAGTGCGGCATAAATCGCGTCTGCCTTTTCCACGCCCCCGGCGGCACCGATGATGGTCGGCAATTGCGCCAGCTCATCCAGGGTGACGCCGAGTAATTCCCGATGAATCTCCAGCCCTTCGACCCGTTCACCATCGGCCTGCAAAAAGAAGCCCAGGATGTCGCCGACGGCCCCTTTGCGCGCATACATCAGTTGTTCACCTTCGCTGATATAGCCCGAACGCAGGATCGTGGCGTCGCGCTTCTGGTTCACTGATCCAATACCCACCACGGCAACATCGGCGGCGGTGGCGGCGAGGATCACATCCCGCACGCTCGATTCCCGTTTCAGGATCTCTGCCACCTCCGGCGACGATACGCGCAATGGCGCGGGGATCATGCTGACGCTACAGGCGGCATCCAGTTGGCCAATCCCGGTCATGTAGGGGCCGACACCGCCGGAGAGCGTCACCAGGCGAATTTGCTGCGAACTGATAAACCCGCTCAGGTGCTGCAGACAACTCATGGTGGTTTCGCCAAATCCCACCGCCAGAAGCTGACCCGGCTCCAGCACTCCCATTAACGACTGTGCGGCGCCAATCCCGAGTCGCACGCTCATGGGCGGGGTATTCAGGGCTGGCAGCACGCGGGTCAGGCGTAAGCCAAACTGGCGTTGCAGCTCCGTTTCCAGCGCCAGACACCCTTCATACCGGGAGTTAATCTGTACGCGGATCACCCCGGACTGCCGCCCCTTCTCCAGCAGGCGCGAAATCTTGAGGCGCGGTAAACCCAGACGCTCGCCGATATCGTTTTGTGTCAGGCCGTCGTGGTAGTAACACCAGGCCACACGGGCCACCAGCTCTTCTTCTGCCAGCGCCAGACCTGCAAAGCGTCCTTCTTCTAATGTTCTTTTTTCGCTCATATCTGAACTCTTATAAAAATTTAGATCATATGTTCGTGCTTGCCTGCGGTGAAAATGTGAGCCGCCTGGCAAAACAGATCTTTTGATGTCGCTGTTGGAATAGAGAGATCCAAATACATAAAAGTGTGATCACTGCACGGTTGTAAATATAGTTCACCGTCTACGCTTTTGAACATTATTGAAATAAAAAATCATTTGTTCAATAGCGGGGCTGCAATGAATCCACTGATTGAAGCGCGAGGTATCAATAAGCAATTTTCAGGCGTCACGGTCCTGAAAGGCATTGATTTCACGCTGTATTCAGGCCAGGTCCATGCGCTGATGGGCGGTAACGGCGCGGGAAAATCGACGCTAATGAAAATTATCGCCGGGGTGGAAACGCCAGACAGCGGTGAACTTTTCGTTTGCGGCAAGGCGTTTGCGCGCCTTAAGCCGAATCAGGCGCATCAGCTTGGTATCTATCTGGTCCCGCAGGAACCGATGCTGTTTCCCAACCTGAGCGTGCGGGAAAATATCCTGTTTCGTCTGCCGCGCAGCGCACAACATGACGCGTTGCTCACTGAGAAACTGCAGCAGCTTAACTGCCAGCTTAACCTGGAGGCTGCCGCCAGTACGCTGGAAGTGGCCGATCAGCAAATGGTGGAGATCTTACGCGGCCTGATGCGCGACGCGAAGATCCTGATCCTCGACGAACCCACCGCCTCTCTTACGCCCGGCGAAACTGACCGGCTTTTCCGCCAGATCCGCGCCCTGCAAGAGCTGGGTGTTGGGATTGTTTTTATCTCTCATAAATTGCCGGAAATCCGCGCGCTGGCAAGCCATGTCTCGGTGATGCGCGACGGGGCAGTGGTGCTGAGCGGTGAAATCGCCAGCCTCGACGACAACGCCCTGATTACCGCCATGACGCCCGCGAGCCGCGAAAAAAGCTTAAGCGATACCCAAAAACTGTGGCTGGCGCTGCCGGGCAATCGCCGTACCCAGCCGCAGGATTTCCCGGTGCTGCGGGTGGCTGATCTGACGGGGGAGGGGTTTATCGATCTCAGCCTTGAGATCCACGCCGGGGAGATCGTTGGTCTGGCAGGGCTGGTGGGATCCGGGCGTACCGAGTTTGCTGAAACTCTTTATGGCCTGCGCCCGGTGCGCGCGGGGCGTATCTGGCTGGAGAACCGTGAGATCAGTGGCGATTCCACCCGCGCACGCCTGGCGCGCGGGCTGGTTTATCTGCCGGAAGACCGCCAGGTGTCGGGGTTGTTTCTTGATGCCCCGGTACGCTGGAACACGGTTGCCCTGAATGAACCCTCTCTCTGGCAGCAGCGCAAACGTGAAGCTGCAGTAGTGGAGCGCTATCACCGGGCGTTGGGGATCAAGCTGAATCATGCGGATCAAATTGTCCGCACCCTCTCCGGCGGGAACCAGCAAAAGGTGTTGCTGGCGCGCTGCATGGAGGCCAACCCGCTGTTGCTGATTGTCGATGAACCGACGCGCGGGGTGGACGTGGCGGCGCGGGCGGATATCTATCAATTGATCAAAAGCGTGGCGGCGCAAAACGTGGCGGTGCTTATGATCTCAAGCGATCTGGATGAGTTTCCAGGGCTGGCCGACCGGGTGCTGGTTATGCATCAGGGCCGACTGAGCGGGGAACTGCCGCGCCATGCGGTGAGTGTGGATCGCATGATGACACTGGCTTTCGGCGGAGGACAGCCATGAAAACATTACTGAAAAACCGTGAGCTCAGCGCGTTTCTGGCTATCCTGGCGCTGTTTGTGGTGCTGGTGGCGCTGAACCCTTCCTTTTTCAGCCTGCAAACCGTGGGCATGATTTTCGCCAGTAGCCAGATCCTGATGTTGCTGGCGCTCGGCGCAACGCTGGTGATGCTGACCCGCAATATTGATGTGTCGGTGGGCTCAACGGTGGGGCTGTGCGCCATTGCCGTCGGGGTGGCGCTGAACAGCGGCTACAGTCTGCCTGTCGCCATGCTTTTCTCCCTGGCGATTGGCGCCCTGGCCGGGGCCTTTAATGGCCTGCTGGTGGTGGGACTGAAAATTCCGGCGATTGTGGCAACGCTGGGTACGCTCGGGCTGTATCGCGGGGCAATGTTGCTGTGGACAGGCGGTAAGTGGATTGAAGGGCTGCCTGCCAGTCTGAAATCACTCTCTGTGGCGGGAGCGACCGGGGTTTCCCCTCTGGGCTGGCTGGTGCTGCTGGTGCTCGGCGCAGGGACCTGGGTGCTGGCGCGCACGGCGTTTGGCCGCGACTTTTATGCGGTGGGGGATAATCTCGCCGCCGCCCGCCAGCTCGGTGTCGGTGTGAACCGCACGCGGATGCTGGCCTTCACCCTGAACGGCGTGCTGGCGGCCTGCGCCGGTATTGTCTTTGCCTCGCAGATTGGCTTTGTACCGAATCAGACCGGCAGCGGGCTGGAGATGAAAGCCATCGCCGCCTGTGTGCTCGGCGGTATCTCGCTGCTCGGCGGGACGGGAACGCTTGTCGGCGCGTTTCTCGGTGCCTTTTTCCTCACCCAAATCGACACCGTGCTGGTGCTCTTTAAGCTCCCGGCCTGGTGGAATGACTTTATCGCGGGTCTGGTGCTGCTCGGCGTGCTGGTGCTGGACGGACGTTTACGCCAGGCGCTGGCCCGCCATCAACGGCAACTGAAATACAGCCGCTTTATGCCCGGCAATAAGGGGAGCAAAAACGTGGCCCCTTTTCCCAAACGTAAAAACAAAGAGGTGGCGTAAATGAAGCTCAACTGGGAATTTGCGCTGCTGCTGTTACTGGTGCTGGAGATCCTGCTTTTTGGCGCGCTGAACCCGCGCATGCTGGACGTCAATATGCTGCTGTTCAGCACCAGTGATTTTATCTGTATTGGCATTGTGGCGCTGCCGTTGACGCTGGTGATCATCAGCGGCGGTATCGATATCTCGCTTGGCTCGACCATTGGCCTGTGCGCCATCGCGCTGGGAGTGATGATGCAGGCGGGCTGGCCGATGAGCGTGGCCATAGTGCTGACGCTGGCGCTTGGGCTGCTGTGCGGGCTGGTCAACGCGGCGTTGATTCACTATACCGGCATCAGTCCGTTGGTCATTACCCTCGGCACGCTTTATCTCTATGGCGGTGGCGCGCTGTTGCTCTCCGGCATGGCGGGCGCGACGGGTTATGAAGGTATCAGCGGTTTCCCGGATAGCTTTACCGCCTTTGCCAATCTCACTTTGCTGGGCCTGCCCGTACCGCTGGTGCTGTTTGCGGTGATCACGCTGTTTTTCTGGCTGATCACGCACCGGGCGCGTTTTGGCCGTCACCTCTTTTTACTCGGGCAGAACCCGCGTGCGGCGCGCTATGCGGCGCTGTCGGTGAACGGTATGCCTTACGCACTTTACGGGCTGGTCGGGGTGGCATCGGCCATTGCCGCCGTGGTGCTGGTCTCTTATTTCGGTTCAGCGCGTTCCGATCTGGGGCGCGATTTGCTGATGCCTGCACTTACCGCCGCAGTGTTGGGCGGGGCCAATATTTATGGCGGTTCAGGTTCGGTGCTGGGTACTGCGCTGGCAGCGTTGCTGGTGGGGTATTTACAGCAGGGGTTACAGATGGTCGGCATCCCCAACCAGGTGTCGAGCGCGTTGTCAGGGGCGCTGTTGGTGGTGGTGGTGATGGGACGTTCGCTGAGTCTGCACCGGGAATGGGTGCGTATGACCTGGCATCGGGTTCTCTCGCGTTAATTTTTTGGAGCATGAGATGAAGACAAAACTGATAGTGCAACTGAGCGCGCTGGCGCTGGCGGGTAGCGTCATGGCTGCCCAGGCGGCTGACCGTATCGCCTTTATTCCCAAACTGGTTGGGGTGGGCTTCTTCACCAGCGGCGGCAACGGCGCGAAAGAGGCGGGCAAAGACCTGGGTGTGGATGTGACCTATGACGGCCCGACCGAACCGAGCGTTTCCGGCCAGGTTCAGCTCATCAACAACTTCGTCAACCAGGGCTACAAGGCCATTATTGTCTCCGCGGTTTCGCCGGATGGGCTGTGCCCGGCGCTGAAACGGGCGATGCAGCGCGGTGTGAAAGTGCTGACCTGGGACTCCGATACCAAGCCTGAGTGTCGCAGCATCTACATCAATCAGGGGACGCCAGAGCAACTGGGTGGTCTGCTGGTGGAGATGGCTTCAAAGCAGGTAACCAAACCGAATGCCAAAGTCGCTTTCTTCTATTCAAGCCCAACGGTGACCGACCAGAACCAGTGGGTAAAAGAGGCGAAAGCCAAAATCGAGAAAGATCATCCCCAGTGGCAAATCGTCACCACCCAGTTTGGCTATAACGATGCGACCAAATCGCTGCAAACCGCAGAAGGGATCTTAAAAGCGTATCCGGATCTGGACGCGATCATTGCGCCGGATGCCAATGCTCTGCCAGCGGCAGCACAGGCTGCGGAGAACCTGAAACGGGAAGGAGTGGCGATTGTCGGCTTTAGTACGCCGAACGTCATGCGCCCGTATGTAGAGCGCGGTACGGTGAAAGCCTTTGGCCTGTGGGATGTGGTGCAACAGGGGAAAATTTCGGTGAATGTCGCCGAACATCTGCTGAAAAAAGGCGATCTTAACGTGGGCGACAGCGTCGACGTGAAAGATATCGGCACGCTTAAAGTCGAGCCAAACAGCGTGCAGGGCTATCAGTATGAAGCGAAAGGCAACGGGATTGTGCTGCTGCCGGAACGCGTGGTGTTCACCAAAGAGAACATTGGCAAATACGACTTCTGATGGGAGGAAACGATGGCGGATTTAGATGACATCAAAGATGGCAAAGATTTTGGCCTCGACCGGCCGCAACAGAATGTGCCGTTTACGCTTAAAGGCTGCGGGGCGCTGGACTGGGGGATGCAGTCGCGTCTGTCGCGCATCTTCAACCCGAAAAGCAACCGCACGGTGATGCTGGCGTTTGACCACGGCTATTTTCAGGGGCCGACTACCGGCCTTGAGCGTATCGATTTATCCATCGCCCCGCTGTTTGGCGAAACGGACGTGCTGATGTGTACCCGTGGGGTGCTGCGAAGCCAGGTGCCGCCCGCTACCAATAAACCGGTGGTGCTGCGGGCGTCGGGAGGTAACTCTATTCTGACCGAACTGTCGAACGAGTGCGTGGCGGTAGCGATGGAGGATGCCCTGCGGCTGAACGTCTGTGCGGTGGCGGCCCAGGTTTATATCGGCAGCGAGCATGAGCATCAGTCGATCAATAACATTATTAAGCTGGTGGATGCCGGGAACCGTTACGGTGTCCCTACGCTTGCGGTCACCGGCGTCGGCAAAGAGATGGCGCGGGATGCACGCTATTTTTCACTGGCCAGCCGTATCGCCGCCGAGATGGGGGCGCAGTTTGTCAAAACCTACTTTGTCGAAGAGGGGTTTGAGAAAGTCACCGCCAGTTGCCCGGTGCCGATTGTGATTGCCGGGGGCAAGAAATTGCCTGAGCTGGAGGCATTAGAGATGTGTTTTCGCGCCATCGACCAGGGGGCGTCCGGCGTGGACATGGGGCGCAATATCTTCCAGTCCAGCGCGCCGCTCGCCATGCTCAAAGCAGTAAAAAAAGTGGTACACGAGAATATGAGCGCCCGTGAGGCGTATCAGTTCTGGCAGGAAGAGAAACAGGGAGAGCAACAATGAATGTGACGCTGGTGGAAATTAACATCAAGCCGGACAAGATCGATGAGTTTCTTGAGGTGTTTCGCGCCAATCACGAGGGGGCAGTGAAGGAGCCGGGAAATCTGCGTTTTGATGTGTTGCAGGATCCGAAAGTGAAGACGCGGTTTTTTATCTACGAGGCGTATAAGGATGAGGCTGCTGTGCTGGCGCACAAGGAGACGCCGCACTATCTGGCCTGCGTGGCGAAGCTGGAAGATCTGATGTCGGAGCCGCGTAAGAAAAGGACGTTTGTGGGGCTGATGCCGTAATAGCGGTTTGGAGTGGTGCGCGGTGTTTACTTCACCCTGACCCTCTTCCCAAAGAGGAGAGGGGGACCGTTCGTGCTCGCATTTTTATGGGGATTCCTCAACCCGACAGGGAAGAGGGAACCGATCGAGCGGGTGGGGGGCTGTTTTTCACCCTCTCCCTTGAGGGAGAGGGCAGGGGTGAGGGGGAGAAGGGCGCACCGTCTTTACGCTTCTTCCACCGCCACGCGCATTGCTGCCAGCGCGGTGCGTGCCGCTTTGAGTACCTGTTCACACTGTTCAATCGTCAGTGTTAACGGCGGTTCAATACGAATAGTTTTCGAATTGTTGAGTGTCCCGGCAACCAGTACACGCTGGCGGAACATTTCGCTCGCAAACGTATAGCCGATTTCGTTATCCACAAACTCGATAGCCATCAGCATCCCTCTGCCGCGTGCATCCTGCACCAGGTCCGGGTATTCACGCGCCAGCAGGCGGAAGCCGTCAAGCAGCATGTCACCTTTCTGCTCTGCCTGTGCCGGTAAGTTCTCTTCCAGCAGCACGTTGATGGTCGCCAGCGCGGCCGCACAGGCCAGCGGGTTACCGCCAAACGTGGTGGTATGCAGGAAAGGATTATCGAACAGGACGGAGAAGACCTCTTCGGTCGCGATAGTCGCGCCGATCGGCATCACGCCGCCGCCGAGTGCTTTCGCAAGACATAAAATGTCCGGCTGGACGTTCTCATGCTCGCAGGCGAACATCTTGCCCGTACGGCCCATCCCGGTCTGCACTTCATCAAAGATAAGCAGCGCGCCAAACTCATCACACAGCTTACGCACGGCCGGTAGATAACCCTGCGGTGGCAGGATAACGCCGCCTTCACCCTGAATGGGCTCAAGGATCACCGCAGCGACATCATCGCCGGTTTTATGACATTCACTGAGCAGGGTACGCATGGCCTCGATATCGCCAAACGGCACATGACGGAAGCCCGGCAGCAACGGCATAAACGGTTTACGGAAGGTCGATTTCGCCGTCGCAGACAACGCACCCAGGGATTTACCGTGGAACGCGCCGCTGGTCGCGACAAAGGTAAATTTGCCCCGTGGCGACTGATACGCTTTAGCGAGCTTTAATGCCGCTTCGACGGATTCCGTGCCGCTGTTGCTAAAGAAGCTGTATTTGAGTTTGCCTGGGGCTAATGCCGCCAGCGTTTTTGCCAGCATCGCCCGCAGTGGGTCGAGAAGCTCCTGGCTATGCAGAGGTTGTTTTGCGAGTTGATTCTGTACGGCGGAAACCACTACTGGATTACGGTGCCCCACATTGAAGATACCAAACCCACCCAGACAATCTAGAAACTCCTGTCCCTGGGTGTCGACAAGCGTATTCAAACTTCCCGCTTGCCACTCTACGGCTCCGTAATCCCCGCCGGCAGTAACAGATTTTCGATACTCTAAAAACCCCGGATTGACATGCTCTTTAAAGTATTCTCGTACCTCTCGGTTTAATTCTTTCATCTCCTCATGATCAAGCTTTCGTTTCTCTATGAGGTTCAGTGCGTGTGCGCTGCAGGCAAGAGCCGATGCGCTGGAAGGTAATCTGTTCAAAATATGCTCCCGGGGCTCGCGTATCACATGATACTGATTTAAGTATTGCAGGGATTGCGCCACATCGAAGCCGTAAATGAAAATCGGGATAAACACCAGGGAAAAATGCATTTGTACGAGATTAGATCCCGGATCTTACCCTTTGTTACGCTCTGAAATAGAGGAAAAGAAAACGCGCAGTGCGCGTTTTTTAAGCGAAATGCACCGTGGTGGTGCGATTATTGCCTCATTTTCGCGCAGCGATAAATCAGGAAAACTTGGTAGTTTCAAGGCGTTACTATATAAATCAGCAGCTTAAAAACATACAAATAGTGCGGTTTAATCGCAAATTGCGATCTAAATCAAATTTAACAACTAAAGATAAATTCATTATCGCCGAAATAACATTCGATAAAATTTTTAACAGCCGAATAACTTGCAAAGGATGCTTATCATGTCTGCTCCGCCGTTTGTCACGCAACGGGAATACACCCTTGATGCTGACACCACCCTGATGTCGACCACCGATTTGCAAAGCTATATCACCCACGCCAATGACACCTTCTCGCAGGTAAGCGGCTTTGAGCTGGACGAACTGATCGGCCAGCCGCACAACCTGGTACGCCACCCGGATATGCCGAAAGCCGCCTTTGCGGACATGTGGTACACCCTGAAACAGGGCGAACCCTGGAGCGGTATTGTTAAAAACCGCCGTCGGAATGGCGATCATTACTGGGTACGGGCTAACGCTGCACCAATGGTGCGTAACGGAAAAGTGACGGGCTATATGTCCATTCGTACCCGCGCCACCCAGGAAGAAATTGCCGCTGTCACACCTTTATATAAAGCCATTCAGGAAGGGCGAGCTAAAAAGCGGATCCATAAAGGGCTGGTGGTTAGCCGGGGCTGGCTGGGTAAACTGCCCTCTCTGCCATTACGCTGGCGGACACGCGGGGTGATGGCGCTCTTGTGGATGGTGCTGGCGGCTGGTCTGTGGCTTTCCGGGAATGGTCCGGCGACGATTTTGTTGAGTGCCGCGATCTTGCTATTGGGCTGTGCCTGCCTTGAATGGCAAATTGTGCGTCCGGTTGAGGAAGTCGCCCGTCAGGCCCTCAGCGTGGCGACCGGTGAACGTAACAGCGTGACGCATCTGAAACGTAGCGACGAACTGGGCCTTACTCTGCGGTCCGTTGGGCAGTTGGGGTTAATGTGTCGCTGGCTGATTCACGATGTTTCCGGTCAGGTGAGTAGCGTGCGCAGCGGTAGCGAAACGCTGGCAAAAGGTAACGACGATCTGAACGAGCGTACTCGGCAGACCGTCGTCAATGTGCAGCAGACCGTTGCCACGATGAGCCAGATGGCCGCCTCGGTGCAAAATAATTCCCATACCGCGACAGAGGCTGACAAACTCTCCAGCTCCGCCAGTAGCGCGGCGGCGAATGGAGGAAAAGCGATGGAAACGGTGGTGAAAACGATGGACGAAATTGCTGACAGTACGCAGCGCATCGGTTCAATCACCGCATTGATTAATGACATCGCTTTTCAGACCAACATTCTGGCGCTCAATGCCGCAGTGGAGGCCGCCCGTGCCGGTGAGCAGGGCAAAGGTTTTGCGGTGGTGGCCGGGGAAGTTCGCCACCTTGCCAGCCGTAGCGCCAGTGCGGCAAATGATATTCGCAAGTTGATTGATGCCAGCGCCAGCAAAGTGCAATCGGGCTATGAACAGGTCCATGCGGCAGGCAGGACAATGGACAATATCGTCACCCAGGTTCAAAACGTGACCTCCCTGATCGGTCAGATTAGCCAGTCGACTTCTGAACAGGCGCAAGGGCTGTCAGAGCTGACCCATGCTGTGGCAGAATTGGATACCATCGCGCAAAAAAATGCCGGGCTGGTAGCCGAAAACGCCAATGTTTCCTCAATGGTAAAACACCGCGCCAGCCGTTTGCAGGACGCCGTTTCCGTGCTGCATTAATTCTTCTCCCTCTCTATTTATAGAGAGGGAATTTTCTCTTTGTATTTATTTAACCTTGTTTTTTATATGGTTATATTGCATCTTTTAATTTGTTCTATTTATATTTATAAAATGTTAAATTAATATTAAATATAGTTTCTTTTTTGATCACTTATATTCCATTTAATTTAACTTGTTATTCCTATTAAAAGACAATTAAGTGGCGTTAATATACGTTGCGCAACTTCTTCCCTCAGAACATATAACGATCGATAGATCTCAATTAATAGCTGATAACTATCAGAATAATCACAACTGAAATAAAAAAACGATCAATCTCATAAAGTTAGCGCAGCGGTTACCGATAACATGCAGTGGAGATATTATTTCTGGCGTCTCTTTTAAAGCAACGCATCTAACTCTTTGTTGAAAAGGGTTTTTTCGCAAAATTATAATCATGTGCATGGGGGAATATATGTTTTTACATGATGTAAAAATTGGTGCGAAATTATTTTTCGCGTTCGGATTTTTTATTGTCTTGATGGTAGCCAGCTCCGCTCTTTCACTGTTCAGTCTGAATCGTGCTAATAATGGAATGCAGGATATTATTCACAATGATTATCCGACCACCGTAAAAGCCAATCAACTCATCGATAACTTCCAGAGCTTTGTCAGTACGCAGCAACTTATGTTACTGGACACGGATGGCAAATGGCAGGCAGAGACCGAGAAGCAGCTCGGCGAAATTAGTTCCCGCGTAACGGTTCTTCTGGACGATCTGACAAAAAACCTCCATGACAGCGAATCGCAAAAAATCCTCGCCGAGATTAAAGATATCCGTCAGCAATTTCTGGACTCGCGTTTTCGTATTCTGGAAGACGTGAAGAAGGATGATCATTCGGCGGCTATCACTGAAATGATGATCAAAATGGTGCCAATCCAAAAAGCCTACAAAGAGAAAGTGCTGGCCCTGATTGCTATCCAGGATGCGCAGATGCGTCATGGTAGTGAGCAGGTTCAAAGCGATTTCAGCACCAACCGTTTACTGCTGATTGCCCTGGCGATTATCAGTATCGGCGTGGGTACGCTTTTGGGATGGGTGATAGTGCGCGCCATTACTCGCCCGCTGCGTGAAGCGGTGACGTTCGCCGAGGCGATTGCCAGCGGTGATTTAACCCGCACTATCCACTCCGACTATCGTGATGAGACCGGTATCCTGCTGCGTGCTTTGATGGAGATGAAAACCCGCCTGGTGGACATTGTTCAGGAAGTGCAGTTTGGCTCGGCCAGTATCTCAAGCGCCGCGGCGCAAATTGTGGCCGGAAACCAGGATCTGGCGGCCCGCACAGAGGAGCAGGCCAGCTCTGTCGAACAGACTGCATCGTCCATGGAGCAGATTACCGCGACCGTGAAAAACACGGCCGATCACACCACCGAAGCCACCAGCCTGTCTGCGGATGCGGCCAATGTGGTTAAAAACAATGGCGAGATGATGAAACAGGTCACCGAGAAGATGCGTGTGATCAATGAGACCTCCAACCGTATGTCTGACATCATCAACCTGATTGACGCCATCGCCTTCCAGACCAATATCCTGGCGCTAAATGCGGCAGTGGAAGCGGCACGTGCAGGCGAGCATGGTCGTGGCTTTGCGGTTGTGGCCGGTGAAGTGCGTCAACTGGCGCAAAAAAGTGCCGCATCTGCCAATGAAATCCGCCAGCTTATTGAAAACTCCACCAGCCAGACCCGTGAGGGCATGGCGCTGGTGGAAAAAGCCAGCAGTTTGATCAACGGCATGGTGAGCAACGTTCAGGAGATGGATGTGATCCTGCGCGAGATTGGCCAGGCAAGCCGCGAGCAGACCGACGGTATTTCACAAATCAACAGCGCTATCGGGCTGATTGATTCCACCACGCAACAGAACTCAAGCCTTGTGGAAGAGTCCGTTGCGGCGGCGGCGGCGCTTAATGAGCAGGCGACGCACCTGCGCGAGCTGGTGCAAGTTTTCCGCCTGCGTGAAGACGGGGCGATGGCTTAATCCAGTTGAGAGATATCCAGCGCCGCCCGGTCGATAATACCGATAATTTGTTTTAACTGGGCGGCGCTGATTTCTGACTGGTTAACTTTCAAATCCAGCACCGCCTTGAAGTTTTCCAGCGCGCGCTTCATTTGCGGATCTTTTCGTAACTGATAACCCACGCTTCGCGCCTTGATACGCGCCTGAATATGCTGCAGGTGCTCGCTATTTTCGGCAAGCCACGCCTGACCTTGCGAGGTAATGGCTATCTTTTTACGTCCACCGTCTTCCTCGTGAATAATAATAAACTGCTGATCCTGCAAGAGATCCAGCGTCGGGTAAATCACGCCCGGACTGGGTGTGTAATTTCCCTGGGTCAGGGTTTCGATCTCTTTAATCAACTCATAACCATGGCTGGCATTACGGGTCAGGATATCCAGGATAACCAGGCGTAATTCGCCGTGGCCGAAAAAGCGCTGACGGCGTCCGCCGCCGCGCCCATGATGGGCTTCGCCGTGGTGGCCGCGATGATGTTCCCCGCGACGCCCGGCGTGACACTCGCTGTCGTGACCCTGCTGGCATTCTTCATCGAATGCATTGTGATGATGTCGCATGTTGTGCTCCCTGGTGAATTTGATATATCTAATTTATATCTAAAATTAAAAATATGACAAGTCTGGTTCTGTTTATTTTTATAGTTTATTGATTTTAATGATTTTTAATTTTCTTTTTTGCAGGTTGTGCGCTTCTGATTTTATGTATCTAAAAAAGGCTTGCCATCTCAATAAACAGCAATCATTATCATTTAAAAATCAATTTAGATATATCGTATTCAATTTCACGAAGGCCGATTATGACAATCAAACAACAACGTTATCCGCAGCGTGTACGCAATGAGTTGCGTTTTCGCGAGTTGACCGTGTTACGCGTCGAGCGTGTGGGTGCCGGGTTTCAGCGCATTGTGCTGGGCGGCGAGGCGCTGGAGGGGTTTATCTCTCGCGGGTTCGACGACCATACCAAAGTCTTTTTCCCACAGCCGGGTAGCGCGTTTACGCCTCCACAGGTAACCGATGAGGGTATCGTTTGGGCTGAGGGGCCACGCCCTGCAACGCGTGATTACACACCGCTGTATGATGAGCGCCGCCAGGAGCTGGCGATCGATTTCTTTATTCATGAAGGTGGTGTGGCAAGCACCTGGGCGATGCAGGCCCGGGCAGGCGACAAGCTGACCATCGGCGGACCGCGTGGATCGCTGGTGGTGCCGGAAGATTATGCCTGGCAGTTGTATGTGTGCGATGAGTCCGGGATGCCGGCGTTGCGTCGTCGGCTGGAAGGGTTAAACCGCCTGACGGTGCGCCCGGAAGTCAAAGCGGTGGTCACCGTAGGGGACGCCTCGTACAAAGATTATTTCGCCCATTTGAGTGATTACAACATTGATTGGGTGGTTGGCCATGACGGGCAGACGGTGGTGGAAAAGCTGACGCCGGTTGCTGTGCCGTCGGAAGACTATTTTATCTGGCTGACGGGCGAGGGTGCGGTAGTGAAAGCGTTGCTGGATCACTATGCGACTGACGCTATCGACCAGCAACGGGTTCGTGGTCAGGCTTATTGGCATAAGAAGTAGTTCGCTACACTTTTCTTCACCAGGAAGGGGAGTGTTGCATCTGTGCCTCTCCCCGGTGGCGCTTCGCTTACCGGGGCTACGGTTGTGCGGTGGGTATCGATAAGAGCACGGATAAGGCGCTTGCGCCGCATCCGGGAGATTGCGGATTACGCCACTTCGTCGTATTCGGCTTCGCTCACCTGCTGCTCCAGAGATTGACGAATCTCGGCAAGGGCTTTCTCTTGCTGGCGGAAATACCCTTCCTGATCGGTCAGTGACGATACCAGTTGCCACGACTCCTCTTTCTCCAGCGCATTCAGCTCATCGATCAGGCTGGCAATATGCTGCTTCACCTCATGAATACGCTGGCGCAGGCGGGCAAGATCGTTAAGACGATCGCTGGCCATTAACGGCTCCAGCCCTTTTTGCAGGCGGGTTAACAAAAGGCGAATTGCCCCCAGATCGCCGCGCTGCCTGGCCTGATTCAACTGAACCATCATGGCATGCGCCTCTTCTTTAAAGGCATCGTCCACCAAATCCGGGTGGCAAAGTTTACTGGCCTGGCGCCACAAGCGTTTCAGCTCAACGCGCTCATCCGGTGACATTTTCTGCTCGAAGCCAAAACGCTGCTCGGCATCGTGCTGTTGTTCCTGGTAATCTTCATACTCCTGGCGCGCTTCATCCCGCGCCTGACGCGCCGGTTCATCTTCACGCGTTAAGCCTTGCTCCAGCTCCTGCGCTTCGGCCAGCAAAGAGGCGATCAGCGCATTCTGCTGCTGCAAATGCTTACGCGCCTCCGCCGCCTGCGGGGATTGGGGCGGAAAACTTTGCCAGCGGCGGGTAAGGGTGACCAGCACCTCCACCGCCTGCGACAGATATTTCTGGCAGCGAAGATAATCGGCCTCACGACGATGCGCTTCGGCTTCCTGGCGACGCACGGCGGCCTCGGCGAGGATCTTACGCAGGCGCAGGATCTGTGACATCAGTGGCCCAAGACGGGTGAGGTACAGATCGTTGAAATCATCCAGCAACTGAATGCGGGTGTTACGTTTATCGATTAACTCACGCAACTGCTCTTCCAGCGCTTTCAGTTCCAGTTTGCTGGCGGCAACCTGGGGATCCTGCCACTGCACCACTGAACGCTGGCTCTGCAGCCAGGCATTGATAGTGCGCAACGCATCGGAAAAGTTTTTCTCTTCAAGCGCCCATACGATGAACGCCAGTTCACTGTCGGTGACTTCGTTTTTTAGAAAAGGAAGCTGGCTCTGAATAATGCCTTCGTCTTCCAGTTCAATGGCGTACTTAATGATCTCAAGCCGTTTTATGGGTTTGTTCATGGTCTTTCGCTAAGGCGCTTAAAGATTGAGTTAATGGTAGTTGGTAATGATCAAACACGAAATAAGCTCATTGTCGTACCCGCAGCCGCTGCGTTCAACCCTGAAAGATTAGCATCAGTTCAGCTAAGCAGATATGGTTGAAATCATAATACAGGTCACAAGTTACAGGCGTTAGCATTCCTGAAAGAAATACTTTCCCGGTACGTTTTTTCCCCACTTCCCGGCTGTTTCATATTCACCTCATCAAGTGATTTAGCTCTCATATTTCCATGAAACCGGTTGCATGGCTGGTTGTCCAGGTTAGCATGAAACCGGTTTCATTCATTGCATGACTCAGTTACCGAAAATAAAAGGTAGAAAAAAGATGGCTGTTATTCGGGATTACAATAAGTTAGCAAGTGATATCCTCCGGGAAGTCGGAGGGGAAGAGAACATCAACAGCTTTACCCGTTGCGCCACGCGTTTACGTCTGGTCCTTAATGAAACGCCCGCTGATGCGAAACGTCTGGTGCAAAGCCTGCCTGGGGTCATTGCGGTGGTGGAAAGCGGTGGACAGTTTCAGGTGGTGATCGGTACCCACGTGGCAGACGTCTTCAACGCGATGTCAGGTCTGGTAAAAGAGAATGGCTCCATAAGCAGCGCTCCGAAAAAAACACGTAAGCTTGACGCGGTGATTGCCACCATGTCGGCAGTGTTCGCGCCGATTGTCTACATTCTGGCGGCGGCAGGTATTCTGCAAGGGCTGCTGATTGTTGTCAGTCTGATGGATGCCGATATCAAAACCACCGGCACTTTCGCCGTGCTCAACTTTATGTCCTGGACGCCGTTTGCCTTCCTGCCGGTGTTTATCGCCATTACGGCGGCGCGCCATTTCAAATGTAACCCGTTTATCGCGGTTCTCTGCTGTTGTGCGCTGATTAGCCCTGACTGGGCTGCGCTGGCGGGGCGTATTGCTGGCGGGGAGAGCATCAATTTCCTTTTCTTCCCGCTTTCTAAAACGGTGTATACCTCCTCGGTTTTGCCACCGCTGTTCCTGGTGTGGGCGCTCTCCTGGTTCGAACGCCGGGTAGAAAAGTGGATCCCGGACGTGGTCAGCCCGCTCTTTACGCCGTTGATCTGCTTCGTTGTCATCGTGCCGCTGACCCTGATTGTGATTGGCCCCATTACCACCTGGGCGGCAATGGGGGTGGCAAATGGCTACAACGCGCTCTTTCACGCAGCACCGGCCGTTGCGGCGGCGGTGATTGGCGGCGTGTGGCAGATTATTGTTATCTTCGGGGTTCACTGGGGGATTACGCCGGTAATCATGGCCAATTTTGACACCCAGGGTTACGACTCCTTCCAGGCTTACCAGACCATTGCGGTTATTGGTCAGATGGCGGCGGTGTTTGGCGTGTTCCTGAAAACCCGCAATACCCAGTTAAAAGCGACCTCAATGTCTGCCGGGATCACGGCGATTTTTGGTATCACCGAACCGGCGATTTACGGTGTGACGCTGCGTTTTAAAAAACCGTTTATTTGCGGCTGTATCGGCGGGGCGATGGGTGCGGTCGTCGCCAGTCTCTTCGGTAGCCTGTACTACGCGTATGCCGCGTTGCCTGGCTTGTTTACCCTGGTCAATGCTATCAGCCCGAATGCGCCGATGTCGTTTGTCGGCGAACTGGTGGGGGCCGGAACCTGTATCGTGCTGACAATTGTGATGGTGCAGTTCGTGGGCTTTGAGGATCCGGCAAACGAAGAGGAGACGAAACCGGCAACACCTGTCAAAGCGCAAGCGACGTCAAATACCGCTGCGGCCAGTGCAGTGAAGATGCTTAGCCCCTTAAAAGGGGAAGTGGTGGCGTTGGAGAGCGTGGCAGATGAAGCCTTTGCCGGTAAAGCGCTTGGCGATGGTATTGCCATCAAGCCCGAAGAAGGCAAAGTTGTGGCACCGTGTGACGCGACGGTGGCGACCGTGATCGCATCACATCATGCCATTGGGTTATTGTGCGATAATGGAGCAGAGTTATTGATCCATGTTGGGTTAAATACCGTCAACCTGCAGGGGCAGCATTTCCGTCCGTTAGTGAAAGAGGGGGATGTGGTCAAAGCGGGTACGCCTCTTCTTGAATTCGACAAAGCCAGCATCGAACGCGAAGGCTATGATCTGACAACCCCGGTTCTGGTGGTTAACAGTGAAGATTTCACGCTGACAAAGCACCAGCTTGATGGCGCGATTGGTATGGGGGCGCCGCTGATGTCTCTCGCATAAGGAGGCACGGGCGCACGAACATGGTGTCAACGGCGTCACGACGTAACCCGTCGGGCTTCGCGAGTCGCACTCTTTTGCAGCATGTTTCTGAGCCGGATGTTTCTGGCTCAGTGTGAGCCACCCATTGATTGAGGTTTTCTTATGGTAACGATACTGGACGTCGCCAGAATGGCAGGAGTGTCAAAGGCGACGGTATCGCGCGCGCTAAACGGTAAGGTGTTTGTCCGGGAAGAGGTGAAGGCCAGAATTTTACAGGCCGTTGCTGATACCGGTTATCGGCCAAACCAACTGGCGCGCAATCTTGCTAATAACAAAACGAATTCGATTGGGCTGGTTATCACCAACGGGTTGTACAACGGCCCGTTCTTCTCAAGCATGGTTTATCAGGCGGCGACGCGCAGTGAAGGTCACAGCCGTCAACTGGTGCTTGCAGACGGGAAACACAGCGCTCAGGACGAGCGCGATGCGATTGGTTTGCTCCTTGAGCTTCGCTGTGAAGCCATCATGATCTACCCCAAATATCTGTCGGTCAGTGAGTTGGATGACATCATTGACGGCAACCAGACTCCGATAGTTGTCATCAATCGTGAACTTATCAGAAACCGAAACCGCTGCGTGTTTACCGATCATCGCCGCAGCAGCGAGGAGATGGTGGAACATTTACTGGCGCAGGGGCATACCCGGATTGCATTTGTGGCGGGCGTATGTGGTTCGCCGACCGGTGAACGCCGTTTACGCGGCTACCGCGATGCGTTGCGAAAAGCGGGTATCAGCCCCGATCCGCAACTGATGGTGCGGGGCGCCTGGAGCACAGAAAGCGGTTATGAGGCGGGACGCCAGTTGCTGGCGCTCAATATTCCGTTCACCTGCGTGCTGGCCGCCAATGACGATATGGCCATTGGTCTGGCGAAAGCGTTTCAGGATGCGGGGAAATCGGTGCCGGGAGAGATCTCGTTGGCCGGGTTCGATGATTCGGTGATTGGTAAGTACTACACGCCTTCTTTGACAACTATCCACGTCCCGATGGACGAAATGATCCGCGATGCGGTCGAAATTTTACTGCATCCCGACGCAAAAAACGTGTTTTCCCATCAGGGAACCCTGGTGAGCCGGGATTCAGTTGCCCGACGCGTTGACGCGGAGTGAACATTCACACGTCATAAGGCGAAGCGTGATGTTGTACGCAAGAGCGCATGCTGTTGTGGGCTGGGTGGCGACCATTGCCTGCTGTTTTATGTATATCTCGTATATACCGTTGATTCTGGATAATCTGCACGGGGTGAAAACTAACCCGCTACAACCGCTGGCCGCCGCCGTGAACTGCGTGTTGTGGGTGACGTACGGTTTACTGAGTGAAAGGAAAAACTGGCCGATTGTGATAGCCAATTCGCCCGGTATTGTGCTCGGACTGATTACCTTTAGCACTGGCTTATAGCCATCAGCTTAAAAAAAGCCGCCATGCGTTACGCACCGGCGGCCTTTTTGTCCTTATTGGCCCGATCGTATGCGCATTCCGCGAGATAGTGTTGCGATCCGCTGCGTGCGACCGTAGAGCACGAATAAAATAAATCCGCGTCCATTAAGCACATAGCGGCAGGCCAGCATGATGAGCAGAGCCACCAGCATGATGACCGCATGATGCGTCTGCCCATCCAGCACGGTAAATACCAGCAGTAGCGCACTCAGCACGGTAAGGACGCCATGCACCAGGCCATACCAGGCCAGCCCGGATGTTTTACCGCGTGCGATCATATAGGTGGCGGTCAGGTTGCTGAAAATAAACAGGATAGCGGGCAGGAAGAAGATAAGCGCCCGGACTGGCGGTGTCTGTTTTGGCAGTATCGCCATCAGCGTCAGTAAATTACAAGCGAAGGCTACCAGTAACAACAACAGCACAAACGCCAAAGGAAATCCGTTCTGCCGGGGCAGTTCAGATGGCGGTTTATCAAACCAGCGCTCCAGTTCGGGCGTTGAATGTTGCAACAGGCTGTTATCGCCACGGGCAATAACCTGTTCCATCTCCCTTCCATGGGCCAGCAGATCACAAAAAAGCCAACCGGAAATGAGCGTGGCCAGGCGCATTACAGTACCGCCAGTGACTGAATGGTGCCCACAATATAGCGGCCTGTTTTAGGAATATTGCCCGGCGAGGCGACGACACCGCTCACTGCGCTTCCCGCCAGCGCCGCCACGCTGGTCACCAGGTTACCCAGTTGCCGGGCGAGCTCCACCTGCACCGGCTCGACCGGGAAGCGTTTAGGATAAATGCCTGCGCGGATAAGGGCTTTGATTTCTTTATTACTGATGCCAGGGTTTTGCAGCTTGATGATGAGCTCCGTCAGGCGTTTGCGATCCTGGCGGGGGTACTCTTTCAGCCACTGAGACGCTTTTAACGACGAAACGGATTTCATTGCGCGCCACGTCGTGACCACCTCTTTCAGTACGCCACCTGCGCTTGCCAGCGAGATAAGATCGAGCGCGGTAGAGGTGGCATTATACCAGCCTTGCGAATCCAGCCAGGCCACATCTTCGCCGCCATTCTCCACCAGGTCATATAAACGGTAGAGGCCGTTGATGCATTGCAGACCCGTGGCAGCGGCGCCGGCATAGCCCAGGGCGACCAGCGCGCCGCTGGCTCCTGCAGTGAGCGGGACGGCGGCGCCCGCGGTGGCCATCACCCCGGCGGTAATGATCATTGCGCCGCAGGAGAGGACGGTGGAGGCGATTTCCGGACCGAGAGAGGTTGCGGAGACGGCGTCGGTCAACGATTTACCCACCGTGGTTTTTGACCCTTGTGCGGGAGGCTTTGTCACAACCACATGCGTTACGATGCCGCTTTGTCCATTCGGGTGACGTTTGCTGGGGCGCACCAGGTACCGCTCCGTGCCATCGGCGTAGATAATTCCAGCCTGCGCAAAATCACGTGTACAGTCCATCGCTGCGCCAAGCGCATCGAAATTGAAATCTGTCGCACCTTTACCGCTAAAGCGCGCAAAATCATAGCCAGGCATATTTGCTTCGGGGTTGAGTCCGGGCAGCGTCATTTTTCATTCCTTGTAATGATGAGTACAGAAGTATTAATCCAGGATTATTCCTGGACTCCCAGGGCTAACAAACAGATGTTTTTTCCGGTGTACAGGTTTATTTCGCCGCACACTATTCAGGCCAGACGAAGAAAATAGCTAAATATCATGTACTGGCTGACGCAACTGAAAACATGCAGGTTTTTCATAACCTTCTGATTTAATTGTTCTCTTTCTGGTTTTTATCTTGCCGTTTTTGCTGGCGAATGGTAGAGGAAACCTTGAGATTCCTTATTTTAGACAGCGAACAGGCAAAGTTCACCCCGCCAAAAAATGGGCTTTTATCCTTTCAGCGTGATGAGATGGGGTATTTTCTATATGAATAATTTCGAGGTGAAATTAAGATGCGGCAATCTATTTAGCAACGGAAAAACACTTTTTTAGCGGCATTAAGGAAGGTGCGAATAAGCAGGTCATTTCTTCCCAAGCTGACTCGCTGATTAAAATTTCGCGGATCTGGGCCGATTTTTTTCCCGCAAACACATCGAATCAGCCTATTTAGGCTATTTTTTCCACCATTTCTGGCGTTATTTCCGGTTTTTACTGAGATCTCTCCCACTGACGTATCATTTGGTCCACCCGAAACAGGTTGGCCAGGGTGAATAACATCGCCAGTTGGTTATCGTTTTTCAGCAGCCCCTTGTATCTGGCTTTCACGAAGCCGAACTGCCGCTTGATGATGCGAAACGGGTGCTCCACCTTGGCACGGATGCTGGCTTTCATGTATTCGATGTTGATGGCCGTTTTGTTCTTGCGCGGATGCTGCTTCAAGGTTTTTACCTTGCCGGGACGCTCGGCGATCAGCCAGTCCACATCCACCTCGGCCAGCTCCTCGCGCTGTGGCGCTCCTTGGTAGCCGGCATCGGCTGAGACAAATTGCTCCTCTCCATGAAGCAGATTACCCAGCTGATTGAGGTCATGCTCGTTGGCCGCGGTGGTGACTAGGCTGTGGGTCAGGCCACTCTTGGCATCGACACCAATGTGGGCCTTCATGCCAAAGTGCCACTGATTGCCTTTCTTGGTCTGATGCATCTCCGGATCGCGTTGCTGCTCTTTGTTCTTGGTAGAGCTGGGTGCCTCAATGATGGTGGCATCCACCAAAGTGCCTTGGGTCATCATGACGCCTGCTTCGGCCAGCCAGCGATTGATGGTCTTGAACAATTGACGGGCCAGTTGATGCTGCTCGAGCAGGTGGCGGAAATTCATGATGGTGGTGCGATCCGGCAGGGCGCTATCCAGGGATAATCGGGCAAACAGGCGCATGGAGGCGATTTCGTACAGGGCATCTTCCATGGCACCGTCGCTCAGGTTGTACCAATGCTGCATGCAGTGAATACGCAGCATGGTCTCCAGCGGATAGGGCCGTCGGCCATTGCCCGCCTTGGGATAAAACGGCTCGATGACAGCGGTCATATTCTGCCATGGCAGAATCTGCTCCATGCGGGAGAGGAAAATCTCTTTTCGGGTCTGACGGCGCTTAGTGCTGAATTCACTATCGGCGAAGGTGAGTTGATGGCTCATGATGTCCCTCTGGGATGCGCTCCGGATGAATATGATGATCTCATATCAGGAACTTGTTCGCACCTTCCTTAACATAACTGCAAATGCAGATGCGCAGTAAGCCTATTCCGGGCGGGATTGGGGGCTAATTCTCAAAATAGACAAAACGCTCACGCCGCCACGTTTTCACCGCTGGCGGCCTGGTGCATTGTGCATTACCTTAGAGCCGAAAATTATTCTCGCATTTGAAAAGGAGTCAGGTTCGATGTCTGATCAACACATAATGAAAGCCATGTTCACGCAGCAGCGAATTCAGATCATGCATTTGGGTAAGCATCACGAGGAATATACCGACGCGTACATCTTTGCCTGGGAGTCCGGTGTTTATCCGTTTTTGCATGATTTGGGTGGCGAACATCAGTATCTTCCCCATGAATTATATGGCGACTTTTTTGAGGTCAGCGCTCAGAAGGGCGCATCCATTTATGAACGTCTTAACCGGGCATGGGCAGATGAAGAGGATAATTTAACGTATAGCAGACTGGAGTCTGACCTGATGGGCATTGGCAGTTCGCGTGAATGGCGTCCCGATGAGGTCATGAATGTGTGTCGCTATCTTTTCCTGACGGGCTGTTTTGACGAGGTATTCTGGAAGGCGCTGTGTAAGCCAACGGCAGATTCATCATGGGTTGAGTTCGTGCGGGACGCGTACAGCCGGGAGCATGATACGGCGTTTATGTGAGCACATAAGAGGCAATGAAGAGCACATTGAATGAAGTGTGGGTTATCACGGAAAGAGGGCTGTCAGAATATAACCGTGAACCCCCGCACGAGCCATTGAACATCTTATACCAGACGAATATCGACTCAAATCGTGATCGCAACCAGTGTCAGCTACACTAATACCAGCGGTTATACTTGATATAAAAAAATGAGACGATAATAAGCCACAAAAAGGTCAGTATCCCAAAATAATCAGGTATAAATCTTGCGAAGATATATGCCCCTGCCACAATAAGGGCCAAAGGGATTAAATAGATATATGACTGTAAAAACCATAAAAATGCCTGCTTCATTTTTTTAATAACTCATATAAAGCTTTACCGATCATGATAGTCCCTCTACTTCATACCCGCCTGGCGATAGTCAGGTGGAGGACTAACTTACCTGATATTTCAGCATACTTGTAAGCCTTATAAGAGCATTGTGTTGTATGTACCCTTCCTGAGGACTGTACTGGTCGTTACCACAATGACTGGCGTGGGCTAACGCGCTAAAGTCCCGGCCCCTGGTCAATGAGGAAAAGTCTTTGCGCTTGTGTGGCACGTCATCGCGCAGAATGGACTGACCCCACAACAGTAGACATTTCCTGTCCTCACGACGAGGCCTGTTCAAAGGCCTCCGGACTGACGCCGCCGAGGTGGCTGTGACGCCGGGCCCGGTTGTAGAAGACTTCAATGTAATCGAAGATATCGGCCCGGGCCAGATCCCGGGTTTTATAGATACGTTTTCTGATCCGTTCTTTTTTCAGCGAACTGAAGAACGATTCGGCCACCGCATTATCCCAGCAGTTGCCACGCCGGCTCATGCTCGGTGCCAGGTTATTGGCCCGGCAGAAGCGCTGCCAGTCGTCACTGCCGTACTGGCTGCCCTGATCGCTATGTACGATAACCTCGCCGTCCGGTTTTCGACGCCACACGGCCATCATCAGAGCGTCCAGCGCGAGTTCGCGAGAGAGAGTGGGCTTCATCGACCAGCCAACCACGTTACGGGCGAAGAGATCGATAACCACCGCCAGATACAGCCAGCCCTGCCAGGTGCGGATATAAGTAATATCGGTGACCCAGACCTGATTGGCCCGGACAGCGGTAAACTGCCGCTGCACACGATTAGGCGCAACCACTGAAGGTCGGCCAGCGATACGACGCGGCGCTTTATAGCCGCGCACGGCTTTAATCCGGTTCAGTTGCATAATACGGCCCACCCGGTTTTTGCCGCAGGTTTCACCGATCTCATTCAGATCGCCATGAACCCGACGATAGCCATAGACGCCACCGCTCAGGGAATATGAATCACGGATGAGCGTCAGCAGACGCTGGTTATCTTTATCCCGCGCAGAGACCGGATTATGCAGCCACGCATAAAACCCGGCCCGGGCAACGCACAACACCCGACACATCGTCATGACACCCCATACAGTGCGGTGCTCATTGATAAAGCGGTACTTCAGTCGGGCTCCCTTGCAAAGTACCGCGCGGCCTTTTTCAGAATATCCCGTTCTTCCTCAGTGCGCTTCAGCTGTGCCCTGAGCTTCAGGATCTCGCTTTTAGCTTCCAGTAAATCCCGGGCATGCTGTTCGCTGTTATCAGGCTTGATAGCCCGTAGCCACTTGTAGAGGCTGTGCGCAGAAACGCCCAGACGGTCGGATACTTCAGCAACAGAATAACCGCGCTCCGTTATCTGACGGACGGCTTCTTCCTTAAATTCAGGTGTAAATCGTGGTGTGCCCATACGCTCCTCCTATACTCAAACTATAGGGCAGGATCGTCTACCGGGGTGGGGTCAGTCCAACTATAGGGCAGGATCGTCTACCGGGGTGGGGTCAGTCCAGAAAAACGTCACATGTGAAGCTGATTTTGGGGCCAGGTAACAGATTTGACCATCAATTGCAGACTCTTCGCCATTTCAGGTCATAGTGAAGAGGTGATTATTAGATGGTTAATTTAAGGATACGAATATGCCAACAGTAATTGAGAAAGCATTGGACTTTATTGGCGGTATGAACACATCAGCCTCAACACCACATTCCATGGATGAGAGTACAGTGAAGGGGATGTTTAAGTATCTGAAAGAGCTTGGTGTTCCAGCTCACGCCGAGGAGATTATCGCGCGAGGGGAGCGGGAAGGGTGGCACCCGGAGTTCACAAAAAAAGTGGCGGGATGGGCGGATAAAATCGAGTCCGCTGACCGCGTGGTGATTAAAAACCCTGAATACTTTACTTCGTATATGAAGGAAGAGCTGCGCGCGCGGGTGAACGTCGAGTTTGACCCGGCAAGTTAAGCGCATCTCAGTTCGCTTCTCACATGGATTTTAATACGACAAAGGGCCTCTGTTTTCACTTAGGCCCTTGAATTTGGTGGCCCCTGCTGGGTTTGAACCAGCGACCAAGCGATTATGAGTCGCCTGCTCTAACCACTGAGCTAAGGGGCCGTGGCGGGCAATTATAAAGTAACTTCTCCAGGCGATCCAGCATCAACATTCCATCTGGCTGTTTTATAAACAACGCATTATCAATCCTTTATACTTAAGTTCCGCATCCAACATCGGGGAAATAGATAGCCTCGATATTCTTGTGCCAGGGCTGCGCGTTGCTTTCTACAGAATGAATTCCGGCAACCCCTCAGGAAACACATACAACGAGCGGTGGAAGATCAACTGATCCTGTGTGGCTTAGGTTCGGCTTTAAAAGCCGATGGCAGTGGGTAGGATGAGCGACGTTCAAACGGGTGAAGTCTGCTTAAACATAATGATGACTCTTAACTCTTGGTACTCATTGCTCCGTACTCTGGAAATTTTGAAGAGAATGCCGCGCAGGTTGACTCCCGAAGACGACAACATTTTGCTATCGATGCGTCTCAAATTTGGGAGCTTCGAAAGCTCAGCAGCCTAAACAGAACAACATACAAGATTTATCATGAACCACCCGCCACGTGATTGGTGAGGCGCTATAAAACTAATTTTTGCACTAAAGCATCACTACAACTAATGAATGAAATCTATTTTAAATAACCATCAACTTGTCGTTTTTTCAAGTTAGTTGACTAATGAGGTTCTTAATTATTCTTTATCGTAATACGTTAGCTCAATGCATATTCAATGTTAAATGCAATATATTTTGGTTGTAAAAATGTATAAGTTTGGCAGGCGAAATAAATATCATGAAATATTTTTCATATCAATATTATTCATGAAATTATGAAATATTTAGAAGTTATTCGTTTTGTGAATTTTAAATATTTTTAACTAGCTGATATTAAAAGATTTTATTAGTTTTTTGAACGAGCATCTATAGTTATAGAACTTATTAATTAATATCGTTATATTAATAGATTATAACTTATAGGATCTATCCGGATACCTCGCTACATTTATAGCTGATTTGGAAGTTCAGTAAGTTTGTATCAGGAAGATACCCGCAATTTTTATCCTTTTGTCTTTACCTTCCTGTCAGGAATTTCATTCCCAAAATGCGAAAATTCGCCAGGTTAAAAAATTAGCAAGATAAATTTATAGTTTTATTTATACGCATCCCCCGAGCATGCTGGTAGCTAAAGCCAGGGGCGGTAGCGTGTCTCATGACATGAAGGTTGCATCACTAATGGTCAGAAGTGGGTTAGAAGTTCAGCAAGCGGCTGTGAAAGCGCTGTTCCTGCGCGAGATTAAAACGCGATTTGGTAAGTACAGACTCGGTTACTTTTGGGCAGTTTTAGAACCAGCAGCACATTTGCTTGTCCTCATGGTTATTTTTGGTTTCATAATGCACAGAACGATGCCAGATATATCATTTCCCGTATTTCTACTAAATGGCATTATTCCCTATTTTATTTTTACCAATATAACCAATCGCTCGATTGGTGCTATCGAGGCGAATCTGGGATTATTTAACTATCGTCCAGTAAAGCCAATTGATACAATCATTGCCAGAGCATCTCTGGAAACCTTAATATATGCCGCTGTATATTTAATACTTATGGCGATAGTGTGGGTTTTGGGGGAGGAGTATTCAGTAACTAATATTCTTATATTAGTATTTAGTTGGTTTTTATTAATTATATTCTCATGTGGACTGGGTTTGGTTTTCATGGTCCTTGGTAAAACCTTTCCAGAACTTGCAAAATTTTTGCCTATAGTGTTGAAACCTCTATATTTTATATCATGCATTATGTTTCCAATCCACTCAGTTCCTAAAGAATATTGGCATTATCTTTTATGGAATCCAATTGTTCATGCTATTGAGCTCAGCCGAGAATCTGTTGTCGCCGGATATTTGACCGATGGCGTTAGTTTGGGATATTTAGCTTTGAGCGCAATAATAATGCTTTTCATTGGGTTAGCGTTGTACAGGACACGTGAAGAGGCGATGTTAACATCATGATAAGAATTGAAAATCTCACGAAATCCTACCGCACTCCCCAGGGGCGCCATTATGTCTTTAAAGATTTGAATGTTGAGTTGCCTGGCGGTAAAAGCGTTGCACTGCTTGGACGAAATGGAGCAGGAAAATCAACACTTCTTCGCGTTATAGGAGGCATAGATAGGCCTGATAGTGGCAGTATATATACGAATAAAACAATATCCTGGCCTGTGGGGCTATCTGGTGGTTTTCAGGGCAGCTTAACAGGGCGGGAAAACGTTAAATTTGTTGCACGCTTATATTCTGAGAAATCAGAATTAAAAAATAAAGTTGATTTCGTTGAAGAATTTGCAGAATTAGGTAAATATTTTGATATGCCAATCAAGTCTTATTCCTCAGGGATGAAATCCCGGTTGGGTTTTGGTTTAAGTATGGCTTTTAAATTTGATTACTATCTCGTCGACGAAGTTACAGCAGTAGGTGATGCCAGATTTAAGCAGAAATGCTCAGATCTTTTTAAATCCCGCCATTCTGAATCCAGTTTCTTAATGGTGTCACATAGCTTAAATTCTTTGAAAGAATATTGTGATGTTGCTCTCTTCTTAGGTCGAGATAATGTTGTTCATTATTTCGATAATGTCGAAAATGCAATTAAAAAATATTTGGAAGAAGAAAAGCTTTAGAAGTAAAAAACGGCCATAGTCAAATGCTTACTGCAATAATTCCAATCGATCTAAAACGTAGGTCGAAAGATCTCATCGAAAAAGCGCTAGTGTTAGCCGAGGTTGCTCAGCAATCTAACGTTAAGATAATATTTGGACATAATAACCGTGGAACTCGCTATGATTTTGAATTAATTTCTCGGTTACAGAGATATCCATATGTGCAGATGAATTCTAAAAAAAATGTGTCTGAATATATTAATTCATCTTTGTTACGAAATTTAGCATTTGAACTGGTTGATACGGACTATATAATTTTACTTGATGTGGACATTTATCCAGATTTTGATCTTTTTATAAAATACAAAGATAAAATTGAAAGATCGATAAGACCATTTTACGTATTACCATGTCTTTATCTTACTGAATATGGGACCACGCTTTTAAGGAAAAAAAAGGTTTCCGTTGAGGGAATGAAGAAAAAATTTTTTGATTTCTCCCGTAAAGAATTTTTGCATCTGGCTAGCCCATCATCAATTACAATTTTGAAATCCGACGATTATAGGATGATAAAAGGGTTTGATGAAAGATTTCGGGGGCATGGGTATGAAGATTTTGATTTCCTCATACGATTATATGAATTACATGGCATGTTAAAAAAATTTAATGATTTCACGCTTGATAAAACGGAGAGATCGCCCCTGTTTGCGGTTGGCTTTAGAAGATATCTAGGAGAAGCTTGTCTTGAAGTTCTGCTTGAAAAAGATATGGCTTTTCATCTCTATCATGAAAAAGACGGCCATGAAGACTATTATTTAGCGCGTCAGGAAAATTATAAAAAACTTATCGAGGCACATTCACATAATGTTAGCGATCAGGAAGAAATAAATTCGACACTACTCGTACCTTTCGTTTCTCTTTGCGTTAATCAGGGCAAGAGTATTCATGATTATGCGATTTTCTTTGATAATAAACCTGGACATATAGATCGATTTGATACATTTAAAAGACGAATCAATTTTCTATTGAATAAGTGAAATTTTAATAGTGTTATCAGTTATAACATTAGGACGTTAAAGTGATTATAAAAAAATTAAGAAAAATGGTCAGGGAACCCAAGAAATTTATAGCTGACTCTAAATTTATAAAAAAGATAAAACCATGCGGATTCTGTTTAAATAATAATCCATCAATTGGGTTTATCATCATTGCAAATAATGAACAAGAAATTAACGATTCCGTTGAAAGCGTGGTTCTGGCAAATAAAACGTCAGGGTTAAATAGTCCATACGTGATAATTAATAGCAGCGAAGTTATAAATATCACTGATGAGATTCACTCAGCTGCAAGTAAAGTAAATACCTTTTATGTGAAAATCCTCGAGCAAGGTGAATTATTACATAAAAATTTCCTTAAAAATTATCATCTGTATAGTTTCAACTCTCAGTCAGCAGAAATAGTTTTACACGGATATACAAATGATGCTTCTGTTACACAACTCGATCCATTAATTGCCAATTTAAAAACGAGCGCAAATGTCGAAAACCTAACATCAAAGGATTACTTTTTTCCGTCATTGGCTGTGATTTTTTTTAAAACTAAATATCTTTATGAAATAAAAAAATTCATCAAACCAGATGCCATAGCAAGTAAGGTTATTAATGCTCTTAAAATTGCTGCTTTATGTGTGTTAGATTCTGATATCCATTTTATTCCAAATGCTTTTTCGTGTAGTAGTTCTGGCTCTAGTCTCGAATCTGAACTCCAGGAAATTGTAAAAGAAGGAAATTCGCTAAAAATATTATTATTTGAAATTAAAGATATTCTCAAAGCAAAACAATTTTCGAAACAGGAAAGTAAATATTTATTTTGCCTCATTCATAACCTTATACTTCTCTTACTTAAGAATAAAAAAGCTGACGAATTAATAAATCAAGACTTACAGGATGAAATCAAAACTTGCCTTGTTACAATTGTTAATTTACTTGGGGTCGATGTTTTAAAAGGCTATTCGGCAAAAAACTATAATCATGTGCATAAAATAGGGTATTTAAAACTCTTAGGTTTAGATGCTGAAAGAGATCTGTGCTACATCGAAGACGTCAACCTTTCAAACATGAGTGTTAAATTTAAAATTGCCTCACATCATGACACTCTTCCGCGATTGTTTTTAAATGGCAAAGAGACGATACCCTTGTCCGCAAAAGTAAGGGAATTAACCATATTCGATCTCTCCTTTTCCTTTGAAATCTATTTTTGGGTCTCCTACAATTCAACGACTCAGGAACTATCTTTGCAGAATGATTTTATCACCGGTATCATTGTAAATGGCAAGCGCTTATCAAAAGTCGCAATAGTTAGTATTATTAATAGCCACGTTCGTAAAAATGTACAGTCTTATGCAATAACGAGAAAAGCAAAAATATTGCGTTCTATAGCTACATCTTCAATTATAAAAAATAAGTATTCTAATTCCTGGTTGTTTATTGATAATGAATTGCGTGCAGATGATAATGCAGAACATTTTTATCGTTATGTTTCAAAATATCATCCAGGGGAAAAATGCTATTTTTTGATTAGTGAGCAATCTCCCGATTGGCAACGTCTTAAGAATGATGGTTTCAATTTGGTAAAGTTTGGTAGTTTAGCACATAGATTAGCGCTATTGAATGCAAAGTATCTCCTTTCATCACATGCAAATCCCGCAATTGTTAATTATCTGCCGCGCAAATATTATGCAGATATAATGAAATATAAATTTGTTTTTCTTCAGCATGGCATCACAAAAGACGACCAATCTGAATGGTTGAATAGTAGGAAAATTGATTATCTTGTTACTGCTGCACGACATGAATTTAGCGATATCTCTGGTCGTGGAAGGTATCGTTATACTTCTCAAGAGACAATTCTGACTGGCTTTCCTCGTTATGATAACCTCAGAAAGCGTGATGAAAGTAAAAAACAAATCCTTATAATGCCAACATGGCGTAAAAGCTTAGCTGGAGAATTAATAAGAAAATCCAGTAAGCGTATTAAAAACCCTGAATTTATCAATTCATTATTTTGTGAAATGTGGGGAGGCTTTCTCCGTTCAGAGCAGCTTCGCAAAACAACAGAGGATTATGGATATAGCATAATATTCTTACCTCATCCAAATCTAACTGATTATTTGTCTGAGTTGGCGATACCAGACTATATCCAGGTTGGAGATCTAACCAGTTGTAGTATTCAGGAAATATTTAAAGATGCAGATCTACTGATCACTGATTATTCTTCCGTTGCATTTGATGTTGCATATATGAAGAAACCAATAATCTATTTCCAGTTTGATAGTGCAACTTTCTTCTCTGAACATTCATACTCTAAAGGTTATTATGACTATGAGGAGCTTGGCTTTGGACCAGTAGTTGGTGATATTGATACACTAAATGCTGAACTTAAAAACACGCTTGCAAATAAATCTATATTGACCCCTTTTTATGATAAAAGAATTAAATCCTTCTTTCCTTATGATGATCATAACAACTCTTCGCGTCTCTTCAACCGATTAAAGAATGAAGGTGTTAAAGTTTATGACTGCGAAACTATTCTTGAATATCTTGAAAGATATACAAGTAACTTAGAGTTTAAATCTATAGACACATTTTTGAGTAGCTTCGAAACTAATTTAATAAAAATGCCTCTTTATCTCCATGACAGGCTAATAGAAGTATTTGAAGATATAGTTTTTATTTGTAAGCTTGATAATAATGATAATATTTTGTCAAAAATAGAAGTAATACAGGATAATATAACTTTTAATACGCCAACAGATTTTTCATTTGCAGATAGCTTTCAAGTTATACCTGATGCAATGCAATTTCTCAAATATACTGAAAACTATTTGTTAAAGCTAAAATCGCGTAAAGTATTTGAAAAAGGGTCTGATTTAAATTTATATAATTATTGCTGTTCGCTAATTTCATTCGTGGATTTTTATAATAAGCAGGATTACCAGGGAGCTTTAACTGTATACACTAGTAAATTAGAACGCAATGCTGAACAAAATCCAAGGAATGTAATGCTTTTAAATTGCTTGACATTAATCAAGAATGGGGAAGCACCGAAGGCAATAAACTCATTCTCTAGCTTAACGATGACTTCCGAAGAAAAAGAATACCTCCTTTCTGAAATCTATAAGCATCATCAGCCTGAGGATAGAATGAATCTTCAATTAAGCCAACTATTGCCGGTCAACGAAAACAGCATTATGGCTATAGAAACATTCCTACTTTTGAGCAAGAACACCCCGATAGATTTGCTGTGCCATTATAACGAAAAGAATGTGATGCCAGACTCTATTCTTATTCATTATCTTGATCGTTTGTTCAGAGAGAAAAATTTCGCAAGCATGAGTGCTATTCTTAATGATGAGATCAAGAAGAAATGCTATCTTATTTCAGATAATAATCGAGCAAAATATCTCTTCACGGTGTTTATATCTGAAGGAATCGAGAAATTCTTATCCGAACTCTTCATACTAACCGGAAATGACAATCTAGTGTATGTTTTGGAAAGCATGTTTATTAATAATGACGATATCGATTTAGACGTTATTTTTAAAATTATTGAAAGTGTTGTTGCTAAAGATCTTTATCCATTCTCATGTGCAGAAATATATCAATATGCTTTATTGTTTTTTAAAAAATCACGGCCTGGACTGGCTAAGAAACTTACTACCCTGTCAATTATAAAAAAACATGAGGAATTCTACAGCGATATTAAAAATTGGAAAGGGGCTGATGATTACAGAACTCTATTATCAGCAGTGTCTGAGTTGAATGATGCACTTGCTGGTTTAAATCGTATGCAATAGGGAAAATTAAATTTTCGGAAATTTAAAGAAATGAGATGGTTTACTCGCGATATTGTTATTGCATCTATGTTGTTATTCTGTATAACAAATGTATTGGCTTCGCAAAAGGAGCCAATTATTATTGATACGCGCAACAACATACAAGGAATGGTGATTAACCTGGATGGAGGTGTTTATACGTTAGAACACCAAAGTAATAATCCTATACCTTTAGTCTATTTGAATCAAGATGGGGAGCGTAATATAATATTAACTGATAGTTCCATCGGTCATCAAGGCATAGGTGTATACGAAGATCGCACGCGTGGAATGAATTTGATTTTTACCAGCAAAAAAAATTCACCATTTAGCGGGCTTGCTTTCCTGATCAAAAATGATGATCTTGTAATGAAGCGTGAGATCGTTTTTTTTGATGATTCTTTTTTCAAAAAAAATGAAGTAATACCCACGATTTCCAGTGATGGTAAGTTTCTAATAGTTCGCGGGCGATTCGCTTCAAGGAACATGATAATCAGAGTTTTTGATTTGGAATATATCGTTGACAAGATTATAAATTCAAATAAAGATATTATCTTTGTAACTTCGGGTTATAAATATCAATGGTCTTTGCCTGATAATATATTTACATATAAATCCGGCGAGTTAAGACCATTACAGGCAATTGCATCCAATGGAAAAATAGTAAGTATTGTTCTGGGCAATGCAAGAGTAAATCCTAAGGCTATTTATAATTTTACAATGGATGGAAATTTACTGGGCTCTAATACGAACGTTACTGTGGGTATGGACAGGGTTAAATCTTATGGTGAGGAAGGTTTTTTTGAACCAGAAGGCTTGAGTATAGACGATAATGGAATCTTATCAATACTAATGTTGATTGGTAGAAAAAATAACATCAGTAACTATATATATAAATATTCCGAAACTGATTAAAGATGATTTTATATGATGTTGCGGAATTTACCATTCTGGGTTTCCGGGAAAATATCGAAGAATGCATTGTCAATGTTATTTGCTGTGTTAAATAACATTATATTGATAATGGATTTTACAATATCTCATTCTGGATCACCAAAGATAAAATATGACAAGAATTATCAAATCCATTTTTACGGTATTGTCCTTAAAACTAGCTGATGGCGAGTGATTTACATCAAGTCACTTCACCATGTTTTGACTTTGTAATTCATTGCTAAGATGATTGACTTTTTTAATTACGAATCGCTTTATGCATTCAACATCCGTTTTTTCCCCATAATACACCGCATTTATCTGCGTATTCTCCAGCAAATACTCACGAAATTTCTTAAACAACTTCATGTCCGGCTTGAAATTTGCCGTCCAGAACTGGTGCAAGTGTCCCTGATATGTCATCCCTTTGATGTCATACAGGGCGTTGCCCATCACCTTCAACGGTTTGTTATGCACTAACGCTGAAATTCCCGCCGTACTGTTAATCGTCACCACGGCTTTGGCATGCGTCAGTAATTCCGGCATCGGTAAATCGTGGACATAAATTATGCGATTGGTCACGCCATACTTCTTGCTCAGCCGCTTAATCAAGGGGCCATACAGACGATGCCCGCGATCCATGGGGTGGTGCTTAATGACCAGCACATCGTCTTTCGGCGCTTTACGTGCAAACGAGAAGATCACATCGTTAATATAATCCCGGACATCAGCGTATGGGCTATGGTTGCGGATCTGACTATCGTTATAGACCTGCAAAATCGCAAGGTAATAGCGTTGATCGAATGTCGTCTGCAGCGTCTCCATTACGCCACGTTGTTTCCAGCCATACCATTGCTTACGCCACCATGCGCGCACCCAGCATTTTGCCTCGTACCATGGTGAAAAAGATTTGTGATGGCGATAATGCATGAACTCGTGTCTATAACGCCAGCCGACAAGATAATACCATGTCGCGTGGATGTAACGGCGGCCTGAGGACGGTTTCAGTGGCTGGGGTTCTGAGGGCGGGAAATCTGGCAAGCTCCGGTAAAAATCAGGATCACGGGGCAGGGGGGAGAAAGCATTCACTCCGCCTTCTTCAAGTGTAATAAAATGAGGCCGCAGATAGCCCTCTTCGAAAGCCAGGAAACGAATACCTTTCGCTTTCGCCCAGGCATGCGCCGCCCTATGCAATGGACGGCAGTCACCGAAGCACAAGATGGTGTCGAATGGATAAACCTTCCAGGTCTCTTTCAGCCAGGTCGGGAATTCCTTCGGCGTTTGTGTATAAGTAAGGTGCTGACGATGTCGACAATAAAAACGATCGCCACCATTAAATACAACATTTACCGCTTCGCGTTCCAGCGTCTCCAGCCAGTTGGCGACATCATTGAAGAAAGGCCCCATTGGTCCTTGCAACAGCAGATATTTTTTCCCAGCGAGTAATGTCTTAACGGTATTATTTTGCATCATCGTCCATGAGTCTCAAATTAACACTAACCAAAACGAACTTTGTAAAACATCAATAATTTGCGGTACTGTCTGGCTAATCGGCCGATATTTTTTTTCGTGATTTTCATTTCACCGCGTGGCGCGGTGCTCAGCCACATTACGGCCTCTTCTGCCTGCATTGGCTCCAGTCGCTGTGGATGGATATAAGTTGGATACGCGATAAGCGTTTGCCACACTAAATCCGTAAGACTGAGCTGTCGGGCGCGCCGGGGAATATTGTGCTCATCCTGAGTGAGTCCCCAGCCGGCATAAAAAGGCAGGCCATAGCAAAATACTCGCTTACCGTGCATTAAGGCTTCGAAGCCGGAAAGAGAGGTCATGGTGTGTAACTCATCAGCGAGTTGAATGCATTGAATGATATCGGCATCCAGCGCCTGGCAGTCGGTCCAACGGGCGATATCTTCCGCCACGACTTGCCCTTTACGGTTGTCAACCAACACATCCGGGTGCGGTTTAAAGACAACAAACGCGTCAGGATTACGCTCGCGTACCGTACGCAATAAATCCCGGTTGGTGTTAACAGATCTCGCCCCTGTCAGAATCGAGGCGTCATCCTCCACCTGACCGGGTACCAGAATGATTTTTTTACCGGTAGCCTCGGGCGGTAAGTGCCACTCCTGTCCAAGGTTGTATTTACTGACTTTGTTGCGCACAAGTTGTTGCAGAAGGGCTTGCGCACGCTCCCGCTGATGTTCGCTCAGGCTGCTGGCGTTCAGCAGGTTTTCCAGATCGCTTGGACGGGATGCGTCGTAATAGATACCGGTTTTATCCAGCACTAAAGACAGGGGGGCGAGCAAATCGGAACCCAGGCCGGAGGAGCGGATAAACCCGTCTTCCATCCGCCACAGTGGAATGCGCTGTGCATCTGCCTGCGCCTGCCATTTTTTCTCTCCCCTTGTACCCCAGGCAATAAGCGCGCTGGCTTGTCGACACTGCTTCGCAAAGCGTACCCGGTTCTCCGCTGTTTTCAGAAACGGCCTCAGTATTGCTGTTTTCCACAGGCTTAATCCCGGCGCCCATAGCGTGCCACGGCGTGACTGGTTGTGGTTACGCTGTAAGACCAGCCAGTCGACAACGCAGGCCAGCGTTGCAGGTTTTCCGCTTACCGGGTGTCGGTAACGGCAGTAGCGCAAATAGGCGGCGGTAAATAGATTGCTCAGTGTGGTCGGTTGTCGGCGTGCGGCAAGCTCACGGGCCTTTGGGTGACGGTCATCTGTTAGTCCCCAGCCCGCATACCATGGCTGCCCAAAGCAGACGACGGGTTTGCCTGCCAGCAACGCTTCAAAACCATACTGCGAGGTGACCACATACACCTTTTGCATGTGCCGCAGTAGCGATTGCGGGCTGATATCTTCGGCAAATACGCGCACACGGTCGTCGGATTTCAGGTTCGCAAAGTACCCCGCCTTTTTGCCGCATAGCACATCCGGATGCACCTTCACCCAAACCTCTGCGCTCGGATTTTCCTGCTTTGCTGTCTCAAGCATCTGCTGGAAGCTTTCCGGGCCGGCGTTGCCTTTGGTGACAGACATATCGCCAAACGTCTGGTCAATCACCAGCACGGCCTCTGGCATAATATCCGGTGCGACAAACGGCGGCGCCTGGTTGTATTTCGACAAATCATTGTCAACGATGGCGTGCATCATCGCCTGCGCTTCAGCCGCGAGCGGCTTATTGCCGTCATTATCTTTTACCAGGCATTCAAGCGAGCTCGGAACCGAAGCGTCGTAATAGATGCCTAAATGATCAACGACGATGGAGAGAGGCGGGCAACCCTGAACGCCTAACCCGAGAGAACGAATAAAGCCATCTTCCAGGCGAATAACCGGGAGACCAACGGATTGTGCCAGGGCAACAGGCTTTTGCGCGCTGGGGCGGTGGCCCCAGACGGCGATAGCATTCACCTGCTCGGGAATGGTTTTATAAGGCGAAAGCCGCACTGGTTCTCCAGGCAGAAAACTGGCCAGATGCGGAATGCGCCAGATACCCCCGGAATAAATACCCAGTATGTTTCTCGTTCGTTCCATCAATATCAATCCGTTGATTAAAGAAGAAAACGTTTTTACCGCTGCTTGTTTCGCTTTCCCCGGCATGCCGGGAAAAGCATCTGCGACAGAGCTGATTAGATTGTCAGCACAACCCTGGCGGCAACGGCAAGCTGATAAAGAATGGTCGAAATACCACGCGTAACTTCAATGTTTTTCGATTCGTATTTCGGCAGAACCATGATTTCGTCACCGGGTTGCAGTTTTCCTGCATCGTCAGCATCAACCGACTCGCCGTTCTGGTGAATCACAATGATTTTTGAATTGCCGGATTTCTGCGTCAGCCCACCGCATTTTTTGATGTAATCGTCCACATCCATTCCGTCCTGCCAGGAGACGGCGTTCGGGAACAGCACTTCCCCGTGCACCATAACCAGCGACGTTTTTTCCGGAATCATGATGACGTCACCATCTTCCAGCAGCACCGAGTCGATGTTGCTTTCGCTAAGCACGACTTGCCCTTTCGGAACGACAGCACGCGCTTTATTGACGAACCGGCTAACCAGTTGCGCTTCCTGCATGCGCAAACGGGCTTCTTCCTGCGTTGAGGATTGTGCTGAAAGAGAGGCCTCTTCCAGTTTCTGCAACGACAGGTTCAGCATCTCTTTCTGACGCTCCGCAACAGATGTTCTGTACAACTGGATGGCCTTCATCTGCGACATGCTATTCGGGCGGATCTGTGATAGCACCTGATGCATGGTCGAACCGTATGGCAGAACTATCGCATGTTCGCCGGAATGGGCGCCGTCAACACGTACCTGAATGGTGCCTGCATAACGGTCTGAACTCACGATAAGACGGTCGCCATCCTGCAGAGAGCGGCCCGCTGCGGAGCTGAGCGGATAGTATTCGCTACGTTTTACGGTGCCTTGCTGGCGGATAATGGTCATGTGAGTGGCGCCGGGTTTCGGACGTGCCCAACTGAGTGCCTCTGTGAGCGGGATCGTACTGTTGGCGAACTCAAAGTCGTAACTGTTAAACACATCGCCTTCTACGCTGAATGTATGCTGACGTGGACCAACGACGATGGTGTCTCCATCGACAAACTGCGACAGGCCCAGCTTACCGTTCAGCAGAAAATCGTACAGGTTCACGTGTGAGATAACCGATTTGCCACGTTTGACGATGATATTAACGTAGCTGCCGCGCTCACTGTCGACGCCGCCAGCTTTGCTCAGATAAGAGAGCAGGGAGTCAGATGCCACGCCACCATACAAGCCTGGGCTTCGCACATAGCCGGTCACGAAAACTTTCACCGGCTGAGCCTGCAGCAGGGAGGCATAGACGTTAACGTTCGACGTATAAACTTCTTTGATCTTACTGGTGACGGTATTGTTCAACTGCGCATTGGTCATACCCGAGACTTTCAGCGGGCCAATATTAGGCAGGAAAATATTGCCTTTCGGGTCAACGGTGAGCGCCCCGTCATACTGGAATGCGCCCCACAGTCGAATCTGGATGGTATCACCGAGACCAATCACATAGCCTGGGTTGAACCCCAGACCTGCGCCTGAAGCTGCGCTGATAGAAGTAAACAACTGTGCGCCGAACATGCGGCTGGGCAGTGCAGCAGCCACGGGTGGCGGTGTGTTGTCAAACCCGGTTGCGTTCTGAGTTTCTTCTGTCTTGCCGGAGATAATCGACGGCAACGGCGCCGCCCCTGTCAGATTTGGATCGGCTGTAATACCTGTCGGACCTGCCGCCCAGGCCGCATGGCAGACCAGAAGGAGCAGTGCCGATTTTAATAATTTCATGTTCAACTCTGTAAAATTCACTGTGCGTCCAAAATTAGTCTTTGTGATCTTCAATCACGGCCAGCAGCAATTTGATGGTGCCGAAGAGTAGGCAGCAGACTAACAACCAGCTTGCCAGTAGGTAGCCGCTATTGGGGAAACTGGACTCTTCCGGTTGTTGCGGTGAACTGATGACCGACAACACTTTGAGTTTACGTGCCGCTTCCAGGCGTGTTTTTTCAATGGCTTTGATCGCCATCGTGTAGATTTCGGTATCGAAGGTGACGCGTGCTTTAATCTCGTCAAAGTCAGCCGCCATGCTGTTGAGTTTCTTATCGCCTGGCGCGGTGATTTTGCTCTGCTCTGCGTCGATCTGTGCCTGCAGGGCTTTTATTGAATTACGAAGGCTAATGACCTGGGGCGCATCTTCACGCAAGTAACTCAATAAATTACGCAGCTCGGCTTCCAGCTCAACTTTTTTACCTTGTAAGGTCATCACCAGAGAGGTGGCAGCAGTGGCGGAGGCTTCGGGATCGAGGATATTGTTCTGATTCTGGTAAGCCAGTAATTCTGCTTTACTTTTATCAAGGCGAATACGGGCCTGCTGTAGTTCTTCCTGGGCGAAGTTCAACTGCTCTCGCGCGATTTTATGGGAGAGCTCGTTAATAAAACGCTCTGACTCTTTCAGGACTGCTTTATTGAACTGCTGTGAGAATTCCGGCGTAAAACCCTGGGTCTGAATCGTCAAAAGACCGGTTTTGTCATCAAAGACCACAGAGATTCGGTCGCGGTAGTAATTGAGGAACTGTTCTGCCGTTGTATCTTTAGAGAGATGATGAATGAAGTCCAGCCCGCTATGGCTCCATGCATCGTGAAAATCGAGCTGTTTATCGAGTACTTTCAGCATATCTGCTGAGTTGATGTACTCCTTGAGATACAACGCGTCTTCGGTGGAGCTGGGGTTGGATGCACCCAGCAGCAAGCCGACATTCAGGCTGGCGCCTTCAATATCACTGGGACGTTTTACCGCGACCTTTGATTCGCTCATATATCGCGGCTGGCTGAAAATCACCAAATAGATGACGAGCAGCGCCATCGGGGCGGCAATAACAATCCAGGCAAGATGCTGCTGGATCCAGGCAAGATTAAATTTAGCCGTACGTGCGCGTAACGAGGACGCCAGCAACTTTACTTTGTGTGTAGACATGTCACTTTCAACGTTATTCTCCCCGGCAAAAATTTGCTGAGGGGAAGACTTTTTATGTCGGTATAAACAGGTGAGGTGTCAGTCAGAAAATCCTGACTGAACCAATCACATCCTGTGAATTATCGGTGATGAGTAGGGTGGAGATGCGGTGTTTAGTCATCTTCTCTTCCGCATTGATGACTTCTGCCAGATGGCGGAGTGCATCACCTTGCTCCGTCAATGTGCTGCGTACGCTGTTAATCAGCGCTTGCTCTTCTGTTTCCGTGTTCACGTTAAAATCCATTTTGTTTCCTGTTGGTAATCTCTACGTGACGGTCGGTGTCCAGGCCATAGTTAAGGAAGGTGCGAATAAGCAGGTCATTTCTTCCCAAGCTGACTCGCTGATTAAAATTTCGCGGATCTGGGCCGATTTTTTTCCCGCAAACACATCGAATCAGCCTATTTAGGCTATTTTTTCCACCATTTCTGGCGTTATTTCCGGTTTTTACTGAGATCTCTCCCACTGACGTATCATTTGGTCCACCCGAAACAGGTTGGCCAGGGTGAATAACATCGCCAGTTGGTTATCGTTTTTCAGCAGCCCCTTGTATCTGGCTTTCACGAAGCCGAACTGCCGCTTGATGATGCGAAACGGGTGCTCCACCTTGGCACGGATGCTGGCTTTCATGTATTCGATGTTGATGGCCGTTTTGTTCTTGCGCGGATGCTGCTTCAAGGTTTTTACCTTGCCGGGACGCTCGGCGATCAGCCAGTCCACATCCACCTCGGCCAGCTCCTCGCGCTGTGGCGCTCCTTGGTAGCCGGCATCGGCTGAGACAAATTGCTCCTCTCCATGAAGCAGATTACCCAGCTGATTGAGGTCATGCTCGTTGGCCGCGGTGGTGACTAGGCTGTGGGTCAGGCCACTCTTGGCATCGACACCAATGTGGGCCTTCATGCCAAAGTGCCACTGATTGCCTTTCTTGGTCTGATGCATCTCCGGATCGCGTTGCTGCTCTTTGTTCTTGGTAGAGCTGGGTGCCTCAATGATGGTGGCATCCACCAAAGTGCCTTGGGTCATCATGACGCCTGCTTCGGCCAGCCAGCGATTGATGGTCTTGAACAATTGACGGGCCAGTTGATGCTGCTCGAGCAGGTGGCGGAAATTCATGATGGTGGTGCGATCCGGCAGGGCGCTATCCAGGGATAATCGGGCAAACAGGCGCATGGAGGCGATTTCGTACAGGGCATCTTCCATGGCACCGTCGCTCAGGTTGTACCAATGCTGCATGCAGTGAATACGCAGCATGGTCTCCAGCGGATAGGGCCGTCGGCCATTGCCCGCCTTGGGATAAAACGGCTCGATGACAGCGGTCATATTCTGCCATGGCAGAATCTGCTCCATGCGGGAGAGGAAAATCTCTTTTCGGGTCTGACGGCGCTTAGTGCTGAATTCACTATCGGCGAAGGTGAGTTGATGGCTCATGATGTCCCTCTGGGATGCGCTCCGGATGAATATGATGATCTCATATCAGGAACTTGTTCGCACCTTCCTTAATCGTCGAGGAAGCTACGCAGAACCTCAGAGCGGCTTGGGTGGCGCAGTTTACGCAGCGCCTTCGCTTCGATCTGACGGATACGTTCGCGGGTAACGTCGAACTGTTTACCCACTTCTTCCAGCGTGTGGTCGGTATTCATATCGATACCGAAACGCATACGCAGCACTTTTGCTTCACGGGCGGTCAGGCCAGCCAGAACGTCGTGCGTAGCGGCACGCAGGCTCTCGGTGGTCGCAGAGTCCAGCGGCAGCTCGAGGGTGGTGTCCTCGATGAAATCACCCAGATGCGAATCTTCATCGTCGCCAATCGGCGTTTCCATGGAGATCGGCTCTTTGGCGATTTTCAGCACTTTACGGATCTTGTCTTCCGGCATCAGCATACGCTCGGCCAGCTCTTCCGGGGTCGGCTCGCGGCCCATCTCTTGCAGCATCTGGCGGGAGATACGGTTGAGCTTGTTGATAGTCTCAATCATATGCACCGGAATACGGATGGTGCGCGCCTGATCCGCGATAGAACGGGTGATCGCCTGACGGATCCACCAGGTTGCATAGGTGGAGAACTTGTAACCGCGACGGTATTCAAACTTATCTACCGCTTTCATCAGGCCGATGTTGCCTTCCTGAATCAGATCGAGGAACTGCAGACCACGGTTGGTGTATTTCTTGGCGATAGAGATAACCAGACGCAAGTTCGCTTCAACCATCTCTTTTTTCGCACGGCGCGCTTTTGCTTCACCGATGGACATACGACGGTTGATGTCTTTTACCTGCTCGATGGTCAGGCCGGTCTCTTCTTCAATCTGCTGCAGTTTCTGCAGGCCGCGCTGAACGTCCTCAGACACTTCATGCAGTTTTTCAGACCACGGCTTGTTCATCGCCAGGGCTGCATTGAACCAGGTCTCGTTGGTTTCGTTGCCAGTAAACAGCGTAATGAAGTTTTTCTTCGGCATTTTGCACTGTTCAACGCACAGCTTCATGATAATGCGTTCCTGGGTACGCACGCGATCCATCATGGTGCGCATGCTGTTTACCAGGTAATCGAACTGTTTCGGTACCAGACGGAACTGTTTGAAGACTTCGGACAACTGCAGGATTTCGGCTGCGGCATCAGCGTGGCTACGGCCTTTCGCTTTGATGGTGTCACGGGTTTTTTCGTACTGTGTACGCAGCTCGGCAAATTTTTCGCGCGCCAGCTCAGGATCGATGCTGTTGTCATCGTCGCTGCTGTCATCGCCATCTTCGTCTTCATCTTCGTCTTCATCGTCGTCCAGCTCTTCCTGAGAGAGCTCAGAACCGACGTGAGTCGCCGTAGGTGCCAGATCTTCTTCCGCGTTCGGATCGACGAAGCCAGTGATCAAATCAGACAGGCGAGCCTGCTCCGCTTCAACACGATCATATTGTTCCAGCAGATAGGTAATGGCTTCCGGGTACTCGGCAACGGAGCACTGAACCTGGTTGATCCCGTCTTCGATACGCTTAGCGATGTCAATTTCGCCTTCGCGGGTCAACAGTTCAACGGTACCCATTTCGCGCATGTACATGCGCACCGGATCGGTTGTACGACCGATTTCAGATTCAACACTGGAAAGAACCTGTGCAGCCGCTTCTTCTGCATCTTCATCAGTGTTGTTGGCGGTTTCGGCAAGCAGTAGATCATCGGCATCCGGTGCTTCTTCCATCACCTGAATGCCCATGTCGTTGATCATTTGGATGATGTCTTCGATCTGATCGGAGTCGACGATATCTTCCGGCAGATGGTCATTGACCTCGGCATAGGTCAGATAGCCTTGCTCCTTACCACGTTGGACAAGAAGTTTCAGCTGTGACTGCGGGTTTTGCTCCATAAGACGGTATCCACACTTAATTCAAGAGGGTTGGTGTCGGTCAGCGAAATAAAACCGCCAACTTGGTGTAACGAGGGCTTACTTATATTTTTGCCGCTGCCTCTCAATGCGGCTGTCGGGCGCTTCCCGAACGATTATCGGCACTTAAGCCGTTGAATTTACTTTTTCGCCAGTTCCTGGTTTAGTTGCCAGAGCTCCCGGCGTTCTTCGCTGCTTAAACCATGTGTGCGGTCACGAGCTATCAACTCTTCTTGCCGCTGTACAAGCATCGAATCAAACATATGATTGAGCGCGTCGTTGAACGTTTTTTCTGCAATGTCTTTATCTGCTATATCGTCCCACATCGCCAGTTTTTCAAGGGTTGCGGCTTCTTTTGTTCCGCGATACTGTTCCAGAAGCTGCCCTGTGGTTAATCCAGGCTGTGACAAACAAGTGTTGACCAGTTCTGTAAATAAGCCAAGCCCAGCCATTCTGGATTTATCCAGCCCCTCCAGCGGAGGCACTAACGGCGCGAGTTCCGGGCTCTGGACCAGCAATCCTATCAGTATACGCATGGTTGTGCGTTTTAGCTGAGGCGCCGGGCGGGCCGTGGCATTTTCCGCCTGTTTTGGCATTAAACGATCAAGCTGCGTGTCGTCAAAGATGCCAATTTTGTTACCCAGTAACTGCCTGAGCTGGATACGTAGCGTTTCACCCGGAACCTGAGAAATCAACGGCAGCGCCAGCGCGGCAAGTTGCGTTGTCCCGTCCGGCGTGGTTAAGTCCGCCTGCGGCAGTAAGCTGTTAAACAAAAACGTGGAGAGCGGCATCGCCTGCTCCATCCGCGCTTCAAATGCTGCTTTACCTTCCTTACGCACCAGCGTATCCGGGTCTTCACCGTCCGGCAGGAACATAAAGCGTAGCTGACGTCCGTCGCTCATGTACGGCAATGCGGTTTCCAGCGCACGCCATGCGGCATCGCGGCCTGCACGGTCGCCGTCATAACAGCAAATGACGTTTTTCGTTACCCGAAACAACAGTTGAATATGGTCTGCTGTGGTCGAAGTTCCGAGTGACGCAACGGCGTAGTTAATGCCATATTGCGCCAGCGCAACCACATCCATGTAACCTTCCACGACTAAAAGCCGCTGCGGTTCATCATTGTCCTGCTGCGCTTCATAAAGCCCGTATAACTGGCGGCCTTTATGGAAAATATCGGTCTCTGGTGAGTTGAGATATTTGGGGGTATCGTTACCCAGCACTCGGCCACCAAATCCCATTACCCGACCACGCTTGTCGCGGATGGGGAACATCACCCGTTCGCGAAAACGATCGTAACTGCGTCCCTGATCGTTAGTGACTAGCATGCCCGCATCAATCAAAGATTGACGATTTTCCTGATTTGCACCAAAACGCTTTAAAACGTTGTCCCAGCCGGGAGGGGCGTAACCAATCGCAAAACGGGCGATGACATCGCTGCTTAAACCGCGCCTTTCCAGATACTGGCGCGCCGGTTCAGCGGCAGGTTGCATCAGGGATTGCTGATAAAACGCATTCAGGCCATCCATCAACTGATAGAGACTTTGCCGCTGGTGGCGCTCTATCTGACTTGGCCCGTTGCCTGCTTCATAGGGCACTTCCAGGTTATGCATGGCGGCCAGCTCTTCGACGGTTTCCACAAACTCGAGCTTGTCGTAGTTCATGAGAAAGTCGATCGCGTTGCCGTGCGCCCCACAGCCGAAGCAGTGATAAAACTGTTTTTCACCGTTTACGGTGAAGGAAGGACTTTTTTCGTTATGGAATGGACAGCATGCGTGCCAGTTCTTGCCCTGCTTTTTCAGTTTCACACGCGCATCGATCAGATCGATGATGTCGGTGCGAGCCAGCAGGTCATTGATGAAAACGCGTGGAATTCGTCCAGCCATATGCCCCATAATTACACTTTGTCAGTCGAACTGCCTCTGCGTTGGCTACGATCGTTCACTCCTGTCACTGACTGACTACAGTAAGCTCAGGGAATTCACGCTCTTGCCGCCTTGATGCATCCTGAATGATTTTGTGTACTTGCTAATGCATAAACGAAAATAAGCCGCGCATTCCTTTCGGAAGCACGGCCTTACAACTACAACTCGGTCTGAAACTGAGAGCTAAACTCTCAGAAGACTTAGTACAGACGAGTGCGGCGTGCGTTTTCGCGAGCCAGTTTCTTCGCGTGACGTTTCACAGCAGAAGCTTTAGCGCGCTTACGTTCGGTAGTCGGTTTTTCATAGAACTCACGACGACGAACTTCCGCCAGAACACCTGCTTTTTCGCAGGAACGCTTGAAGCGACGCAGTGCTACGTCGAACGGCTCGTTTTCACGTACTTTAATTACCGGCATGTGCCTCTCACCTTTGATAAATTCGGTTTGCCGCTGGCGTCAACGCCAGCTTATTTCAAAATGGTGCGGAATTTTACTTCAACAGTTGCTGCTTTGTAAAGCACCGCTGCCTTTTTTGAAAGGGACTTTTGTAAGGGTGGGGAGTATACACGAACTCCTTCAAGGGGGTGAGTAAAGTTTACAACAAGGGGCATTGATCCTACACTGCGCGGCATTGAAGCGAGGTAAAAAACAGCCATGCGTGTACTGGGAATTGAAACATCCTGCGATGAAACCGGCATCGCTATTTATGACGACAAGAACGGCCTTTTAGCCAACCAATTGTATAGTCAGGTAAAACTGCATGCCGACTACGGCGGCGTTGTGCCTGAACTGGCCTCCCGCGATCATGTACGTAAAACCGTACCGTTGATTCAGGCGGCGCTCAAAGAGGCAGGGCTGGCGGCAAAAGATATCGATGCGGTTGCCTATACCGCAGGTCCGGGTCTTGTCGGCGCGTTGCTGGTCGGCGCAACGGTCGGCCGGGCGCTGGCATTTGCATGGGATGTTCCGGCCATTCCGGTTCACCATATGGAAGGCCACCTGCTGGCGCCCATGCTGGAAGATAATCCACCACAATACCCGTTTGTGGCGCTGCTGGTCTCCGGCGGACACACGCAACTGATTAGCGTGACGGGGATTGGCGAGTACCAGTTGCTTGGCGAATCCATTGATGATGCCGCCGGTGAGGCGTTTGACAAAACGGCCAAATTGCTCGGTCTTGATTACCCTGGTGGGCCCATGTTATCGAAACTGGCGTCGCAGGGGACGGAAGGGCGCTTTGTTTTCCCGCGTCCTATGACGGACAGGCCCGGTCTTGATTTCAGTTTCTCTGGCCTGAAAACCTTCGCGGCGAATACCATTCGTGAAAATGAACCGGATGAGCAAACGCGTGCCGATATCGCCCGTGCATTTGAAGACGCGGTGGTCGATACGCTGATGATCAAATGTAAACGTGCGCTGGACCAAACAGGTTTTACCCGTCTGGTTATGGCGGGTGGCGTTAGTGCAAACCGTACGCTTCGCACAAAACTGGCTGAGATGATGAAAAAACGCCGTGGTGAGGTGTTCTATGCTCGCCCGGAATTTTGTACCGATAATGGTGCAATGATTGCTTATGCCGGAATGGTGCGTCTGAAAGCTGGTGGCGTTGCCGGACTTGGCGTAACTGTGCGCCCGCGCTGGCCGCTGGCGGAATTACCCGCTGCGTAATCTATTCCCCCGGTGGCTACGCTTACCGGGGTTATCGTTTGGTTTCCCTCTTTTTATCTTCCCATTTCCTTGCCGCTATCGTCCGCATCTCCACAGATCACTGACTATACTTTCCCCTTTGCGAGTCAAAATCGGCTGCCATAGCCGGCAGGGATGTTCAGTTATGACGCCTCTTCTACATCACCGAAAGAGGAGACATTATGAAAGCTCTCGTCTGGCACGCTACTGGCGATATTCGTCTTGATGACGTCGCCGAACCACAGATTGAACAACCCACTGATGCGGTTATTCGTCTTACAGCCTCGGCCATTTGCGGTACCGATCTGCACTTTATCCGTGGCACCTTTAGCGATATGAAAGCGGGCACCATCCTCGGCCATGAAGGCGTCGGCATTATTGAGCAACTGGGCGACCAGGTGCGTAATTTTGATGTCGGCGATCGGGTGGTGGTTTGCTCGACGCTCTCTTGTGGCTACTGCCCTCCCTGTCGCAGCGGTAACACCGCGCAGTGTGATAATGCCAATCCGAACGGCCCACAGGCCGGTACCTGTTTCTTTGGCGGCCCGCAAGCGACCGGTCCTGTCAACGGCTTACAGGCAGAAAAGGCGCGTATACCCTTTGCCTCTAATACACTGGTAAAAGTCCCGCAGGAGGTCAGTGATGAACAGGCGATTCTTGTCAGTGATATCTTTCCGACGGGCTGGTTTGGCGCGGAGATAGCAGACATTACGCGCGGTGACACGGTGGCGGTGTTTGGCTGCGGGCCTGTTGGTCAGTTTACGATTGCCAGCGCACTGTTGATGGGCGCCGGACGTGTCATTGCCGTCGATTCACATGATGACAGACTGGCGATGGCGCGCCGACAGGGGGCCTTTACCGTCAATTTCGATAAAGAAGATCCGCTGGAAGCCATTGCATTACTCACCGGTGGGCTGGGTGTTGATATTGCTATTGACGCCGTTGGTGTTGATAGTGAGCACGCTCACCATGGCCCGGCGGCTCAGCAAGCCGAGCAGAAAGCAGAGCAATACCGTCAGGAAGTGCAACAGGTGGCGCCGGACAATGCGGAGCATCAGCATGTCCAGGACGGAAACTGGGTTCCGGGCGATGCGCCGAGCCAGGCACTGGAATGGGCGATTCAGGGGCTGAAAAAAGCGGGGACACTGAGCATTATCGGCGTTTACCCTCCCGCCGCGCAGACCTTTCCCATTGGGATGGCGATGAATAAGAATCTGACCATGAAAATGGGTAACTGTAATCACCACGCGATTATTCCGCACCTGCTGGAACTGGTGCGCGTGGGGGCTATCGACCCCACCCAGGTGCTGACTCAGGTGGAGCCATTGTCAGATGTGGTATCCGCTTATCAACATTTTGATAAGCGTGAGACCGGGTGGATTAAAACGGAATTGCTGCCTTCACACTAACTCCCCGGCAGGCCGGGCTTCTGACACGCCCGGCCTGTTTTTTGTCGCTACGATTTTTTGCCCGACAATATTTCACTCATCAACTGGTTTGCCGTGTCGGCGAAAATCTTCCCGGCAGAGCGATCCCCTTTGGCCATTGAGGCCATAAAGGCTTTTGCCTGTTTCAGGGTGATATGCGGCGGTAGCGGCGCCACTTCCGGATCGGTTTTCACTTCCAGTACAACGGGGCGCTCTGCTGACAAGGCTTGCTGCCAGGCAATCGGTAACTGTTGTGGATCATTCACGAAAATACCTTTGAGCCCCAGCGACTGGGCGAAGCGGGCATAACCCACATCGGGAATGTCCTGGGTTGCCTCAAATCGCGGATTGCCCTCCATTACGCGCTGCTCCCAGGTCACCTGGTTAAGATCCTGATTATTGAAGACACAAATGATCAGGCGCGGATCGCTCCAGCTTTGCCAGTATTTCTGAATGGTGATCAGTTCTGCCATGTTGTTCATTTGCATGGCACCATCCCCGACCAGCGCGACCACCACTTTCTGCGGGTAGGCAAATTTTGCGGCGATGGCGTAAGGTACAGCGGCACCCATACAGGCAAGGCCGCCAGACAGTGAGGCACGTTGGCCCTGCTTCACTTTATAATCGCGTGCAAACCAGTTGGCACACGAGCCGGAATCGGACGTGACGATGGCATCGTCCGGCAGCAGCGGTGACATTTCCCAGACGACGCGTTGCGGGTTAACCGGTTTGGCGTCGGCCATCGCTCGTTCCTCAAGGGTCTCCCACCATGATTTCACCCCTCTGGCAATTTCCTCTTGCCAGCTACGGTCAGTTTTATGCGTCAGCAGCGGCAGCAGTGCGCGCAGGGTTTCCGCTGCATCGCCATGAAGATTAACTTCGACCGGGTAGCGTAGCCCCAGCATTGCCGGATCGATATCGACCTGCACCGCACGGGCCTGCCCCTCTTTCGGCAGGAATTCCGTCCATGGAAAACCAGTACCAATCATCAGCAGCGTGTCGCAATTCATCATCATGTCGTAAGACGGTTTCGTACCCAGCAAACCGATCGCGCCGGTGACAAAAGGCGCGTCATCCGGTAGTACATCTTTGCCGAGCAGCGCTTTTGCCACGCCAGCACCAAGCAGATTGGCCAGTTGCACCACTTCCAGTGCTGCGCCACGGGCACCCGCCCCAACCAGTATCGCCACTTTCTTTCCGCTATTAAGAATATCCGCGGCACGTTGCAGATCGGCCTCATAAGGCACGATTTTCGGACGTTGATAGCCCGCTCCTGAGTGGGTGAAACCATGGGTATGCGGCGGCGCCTGCCAGGGTTCGTCCTGAATATCCTTCGGCAATATCAGGACCGTTACGCCGTTTTGCGCCACTGCGATACGTACGCCGCGATCGACAAGGTGGCGTACCTGGCTGGGGGAGGCGGCTTCTTGTACAAAGTTCGCCACGTCGGCGAAAACACGATCGAGGTTTAATTCTTGCTGATAGCTGGCGCCGCGTGCGGTGGCCTCTGCCTGACCGGCGATGGCCAGCACCGGAGCATGGTCCATTTTCGCGTCATACAGGCCGGTCAGCAGATGGGTGGCGCCAGGGCCTCCGGTTGAGAGACACACGCCCAACTCGCCGGTGAATTTGGCATGTCCTGCTGCCATAAACGCCGCCATTTCTTCATGGCGTACCTGGATAAACTCAATGCCATTGCCCGCTTTATTCGCGCGTTGCAGCGCACCGAGCACACCGTTGATGCCATCACCGGGGTAGCCATAAATTCGGCTGACACCCCAGGCTTTCAGGCTCTCAATGAAAAAATCACTGGTCATTTTTGTCACTGTGTTGCCCCCTGGCTCAAAAAGTTAATCGAGCGTTAAGGATAGACGACATCATCAGGATATGGGGGAGGGGCACGGGACGTGGCTTAGCGTGCCGTTACGCCTGATGCGATACAGGCGTAACGGCAGAATTCAGTCCATTCAGGCAATGAAAGGGATGAACAGGGCATTTTCCCGGATATGATACTTTTTATCCGGGAGGGGATCCGTCTACTTTTTTTTCTTCAGTTTGTGCCAGATTTTTGTCTCCTGACGACGCCATAACCGCTGAATGTTGTCGTGGTGACGTATCAGGATCAGGCAGGAGAGCATGGCAACCGGAAAGGTAAACTGGGGTTTAAACCACCAGACATAGAAGGGCGCAATCAGCGCGCTGACAATCGCACCTAACGAAGAGTAACCGCTAAGCAGGACGGTCAGCAGCCAGGTTCCCGCCATCACGCCCGTTAAGTCCCAGCCAATGGGCGCAATCGCACCAAAGGCAGTAGCTACGCCCTTTCCGCCCTGAAAATGGAAAAAAACAGGCCAGATATGCCCAAGGCAGGCGGCGATAGCAATAAGGCCAAGCCAGAAGGGGGTGATGCCAAGCGCATAGGCTCCCCATACCGGCAGCATGCCTTTTAGCACGTCAAAAATCAGTACCGTTACGGCTGCTCCTTTGCCGCCAATTCGTAATACGTTGGTCGCCCCTGGGTTGCCAGAGCCACTCTCACGTGGGTCAGGCAGACCTGCGATGCGGCAGACCAGAATGGCGCTGGATATTGAGCCGCAAAGATACGCGAGGATGATCATTCCAGGCGCGATTGCACTCATAACGCTGTTCCATTGTGAAAATGTCGTTTTATTATCTGCATCAGTGGATAATACGCATAAATTATGGAAAGTGGTATCCAGGTTAGCCAAAAAGCAGGTGGGGCGTGATGGACATTGTATTTATAGAGCAACTTTCGGTAATCACCACTATCGGTGTGTATGACTGGGAGCAGACGATTGAGCAAAAGCTGGTGTTCGATATCGAAATGGCATGGGATAACCGCCAGGCGGCAAAGAGCGACGATGTTAATGATTGTCTGAGCTATGCAGACATAGCAGAAACCGTGATTGCGCATGTCGAAGGAAGCCGTTTTGCGCTGGTGGAACGGGTCGCCGAAGAGGTCGCTGATTTACTGCTGAGCCGTTTTAACTCTCCATGGGTGCGCATCAAATTGAGCAAGCCAGGGGCTGTCGCCCGGGCCGCCAACGTTGGCGTCATCATTGAGCGTGGCAATAATCTGAAAAAAATTATTTAAATTCATAATTATTAAACCAAGCGCTAGTCTTCTGGTCATACGTCATGGCCATACGCGGCTTCCCTTGTGGTAAGCCGTTTTTTATGTCTGTTTAGGGGTTTATTTGATGAGCGATATGCACTCGCTGCTGGTGGCAGCAATTTTGGGTGTTGTCGAAGGATTGACGGAGTTTTTACCGGTTTCCAGTACGGGCCACATGATTCTTGTGGGGCATTTACTGGGTTTTGAGGGAGATACCGCAAAAACGTTTGAAGTTGTGATTCAGTTAGGGTCGATTTTGGCTGTGGTGGTGATGTTCTGGCGTCGCCTGTTTGGATTGATTGGTATTCACTTTGGTCGTACCCCCCATGAAGGCACAGGCTCAGGTCGCCTGACGCTCATTCATATCCTGCTGGGCATGGTTCCCGCCGTTGTTCTCGGCCTTGTTTTCCACGATGCCATTAAATCTCTCTTTAACCCCATTAACGTGATGTATGCGCTGGTGGTGGGTGGGGTACTGCTGATTGCGGCGGAATGCCTCAAACCAAAAGTGCCGCGCGCCGAAGGGGTGGACGATATCACCTTGCGCCAGGCATTTATGATTGGCTGCTTCCAGTGTCTGGCGCTATGGCCGGGGTTCTCCCGTTCTGGGGCAACAATTTCAGGTGGTATGCTCATGGGCGTGAGCCGTTATGCGGCTTCGGAGTTTTCGTTCCTGTTGGCGGTGCCAATGATGATGGGCGCCACCGTACTGGATTTGTATAAGAGTCTTAAGTTCTTGACCGTGGGTGACATTCCGATGTTTGCCGTCGGCTTCGTGACGGCGTTTATCGTCGCTCTCATCGCGATCAAAACCTTCCTGGAGTTGATCAAACGTATCTCGTTTATCCCGTTTGCGATCTATCGCTTTATTGTCGCTGCCGCGGTCTACTTCATCTTTATCTAAATAATATGCCCTCAGTCTTTTGACTGAGGGCAACGTTGTTCTTTCCAGTCGGCCACGGCCTGAATGCGACGGCGCGTTAACTCTTCACGCACTTCAATGCCTTTGAAACCTGCCTCAACAACCGCTTTGCTGGAGACCGCTTTTGCGACATCCCAGGCCTCACGCAGCAAACGTCCCTGCGGGTAGTCGCACGCCTCAAACCCCGCACGTCCGCGCACGTCGGCCTCGCTGGTCAGGGCGATTTGCTCAACCCGCTGCGGCTTGCGCCAGGCGTCAATCGAATCGAACAATTTAACGATGGTCTTTGGCTGCAGGATCGGGAAGGTATGGATCAGATCATGGAATTCCGCCACCAGTTTGGCCAGATCGCGGATATCGTTCGGTACGCGCAATCGCTGGCAGACGCCCTCGACAAGTTTGACGCCCGCCGGGCCATGCCCGTGATGGCGTGGCCAAAGTTCCGGTGGGGTTAACCCTTTTCCCAGGTCGTGGCAGAGAGTGGCAAAACGCACATCGACCTCAGGGCTGAGCATCGCAGCCATGCTCACGGTCATCAGGGTATGAAGACCGGTATCGATTTCAGGATGCCATTTTGCCGGCGCGGGTACGCCAAACAGCGCGTCCACTTCCGGGAACAGCACTTTTAGCGCCCCGCAGTCACGCAACACCTGGAAAAAGACCTGTGGATTACGGGTCTTGAGGGCGTTCTCCGTCTCTTTCCAGACGCGTTCAGGAGTCAGATGCGCCAACTCACCTGCGGTGGTCATATCGCGCATGAGCGTCATGGTTTCGTCAGCAATGCGAAAACTTAAATGCGCATAGCGGGCGGCAAAACGCGCCACACGCAGAACACGCAAGGGATCTTCGGCAAACGCGGGGGAAACATGGCGCAGCAGGCGGCGGTGTAAATCGTTCTGACCGCCATAGGGATCGATTATGTTGCCGTTATCATCCTGCGCAAGCGCATTGACGGTTAAGTCGCGGCGTAACAGATCTTGCTCAAGCGTCACATCCGGCGCGGCATAACAGGAAAAACCGGTATAACCGAAACCTGATTTTCGTTCAGTACGGGCAAGAGCGTACTCTTCGTGAGTTTGTGGATGGAGAAACACGGGAAAATCGCGGCCTACCTGCTGGTAGCCCGCGTCGAGCATCTCTGCTGGCGTGGCGCCAACCACCACCCAATCTTTGTCTTTGACCGACAGGCCCAGTAACGCATCGCGAACTGCGCCACCGACCAGATAACTCTTCACGCCGCCTGACTCCTCACATCTGTGACTTTTCATTAACCTGCCTTAACGGAAATTGAGACAGGTTCTTATTTTTGCCGACAGATAATACGTAAGTGTAGAGAAGATGGCTAATCAGCTTAGTTCATCCAGCGATCTTTGCGTTTACGGCGCGGGATTAAATGCGGCAGCACAAGGCCCAGGAAGAGACCCGCACCCAATACGCCGCCGCCATACATAAACCACTGCATGATAATGGTGCGTTGTTTGTCGTCGAGTTGCAGGTTAGCGGCGTTCACTTTCTTCTGCGCGACAATAAGCTCGTTCTTAAGCTTCTGATTTTCTTCTTTCAGGCTGTTAATGACCCCATCGCTACCGGCCACTTTTTGCTGCATATCCGCCGTGCGCTGGTTCCAGGTATTGTCGATATTGTTGAGCTTATCGGTCAGGGTCTTCACCTGGTTTTCCAGTTCCGGCACGCGCGTGCGCAGGCTGGGCTGAGTATTGAGTTCTTTAAGAGGGATCCAGGCCGTACGGCCACTGCTGTCGCGTACCTGTGCGTAGTTAGACGCTTCATTGGTTTGCAACAGCACCACTTCCTCGCCGGCGTTTACCGTGCCCACGAGGCGGTAGTTATCTCCCGGGCCACTGCGAACCCAGGTGTTCAATTCATCAGAGACGTAACGTTTTTCTTCGGCATGGGCCAATGTGGAAACGCTAAGCGCAAATAAGGTCATTCCAATCAGGCGTAATTTAAGCATCAGGCGTCGTTATTATCTTTAAGCGTGAATAAAAACAGTGCCAACAGTCTGACGATAGCTGGCAGGCGGCATCAATCGGAATCATCCGGGTCGAACAAAGCGCATAAGTGAACTTTTACACCCATGATATCGCGCATTGCATGGCAATCTGACACAAAATACTATCTACTGACAAACATCGGGCGCGTTAGTTCGCCGAAATTTTGACTGATGTGACATAACCATAAGTGCAAAGCCATGGCTCAGGAAATCGAATTAAAATTTTACGTACATCCCGACAGCGTTGAAACGCTTCGTAACCATCTTCATTCGCTCACCGACGATCGCGTAGCGCCCACCCAGTTACTCAACATCTATTACGAAACGGCAGATAACTGGCTGCGTCGTCATGATATGGGGCTGCGTATCCGCGGCTTCGACGGTCAGTACGAAATGACGATGAAAATCGCCGGACGCGTTGTCGGCGGGTTACATCAACGTCCTGAATATAATATCGCGCTGGATAAACCGGAGCTGGATCTGGCTCGCTTTCCGCAGGAAGTCTGGCCGGATGGCGCGCTGCCAGAAGATCTCCAGGCGCAGACACAGCCGCTCTTTAGCACCGATTTCTACCGGGAGAAATGGCTGGTTAACGTCGGTGAAAGCCGTATTGAGATTGGGCTGGACCTGGGTGAAGTTAAAGCCGGCGAGCTGGCTGAGCCTATCTGTGAGCTTGAGCTTGAACTGCTAAGCGGCGATCCGGCGGATATCCTCAAACTGGCCCGTCAGCTCGTGACCCAGTCAGGGCTGCGTCAGGGAAGCCTGAGTAAGGCCGCACGCGGCTATCATCTGGCGCAGGGTAATGCCGAACGTCATCGCCGCCCGACGCCCATACTCAAAGTTCAACCGAAAGCCACAACGGAGCAGGCTTTTACCGCCGCGCTGGAGCTGGGACTTTCGCAGTGGCAGTACCATGAAGAACTGTGGGTTCGCGGCGATACCCGGGCCAAAGCGGACGTACAGTCTGCGATTACGCTCATTCGCCATACTCTTATGTTGTTCGGCGGCATTGTGCCGCGTAAAGCGAGCGCACGCCTGCGCGATTTGCTGACTCAGGCGGAAGCAACGTTGACGTCAGATGTCTCCGCAGCGACGGCCGCATGGAGCGCAGAGGCGGCAACGGCGAAACTGCTGTTGACAGAGTGGCTGGTTTCCCAGGGCTGGCGCACCTTCCTCGATGACAAAGCGCAGGCGAAATTTGCCGACTCCTTCAAACGTTTTGCCGATACCCATTTGTCCCGCTGCGCCGCTGAACTCAAAAGTACGTTCGCGCATCCGTTGGGAGACAGTTATCGCGACCAGTTGCCACGTCTGGCACGAGAAATAGACAATGTGCTGTTGCTTGCTGGCTATTACGATGCGGCGCAGGCAAATGCCTGGCTGGAAAACTGGCAAGGCTTGCTCCACGCCATTGAGACACGCCAGCGTATTGAAATCGAACATTTCCGTAACGAAGCAATCTGTCAGCAGCCCTTCTGGCTGCACAGTGGACAACGCTAACCCGGTCAAGGAACCCCCCGATGATGCCGCACTCTCCACAGTTACAGCAGCACTGGCAAACAGTACTGGCCCGCTTGCCTGAGTCATTCAGTGAAACACCGCTTAGTGAACAAGCGCAGTTAGTGCTTACTTTCAGTGATTTTGTGCAGGATAGCCTTGCCGCGCATCCTGACTGGCTGGCTGAGCTGGAAAGCGCACCGCCACAGGCGGACGAGTGGAAGCAGTATGCGCAAACCCTTCGCGAATCGCTGGAAGGTGTGGGAGATGAGGCATCATTAATGCGTGCGCTGCGCCTGTTCCGTCGCCATATGATGGTGCGCATTGCCTGGGCGCAGTCGCTGGCGCTGGTGGCAGAAGAGGAGACGTTGCAGCAGTTGAGCGTACTGGCGGAGACCCTGATCGTCGCTGCACGCGACTGGCTTTACGATGCCTGCTGTCGCGAGTGGGGAACGCCGTGCAATCAGCAGGGGGAACCGCAGCCGTTGCTGATCCTGGGCATGGGCAAGCTGGGTGGCGGGGAGCTTAACTTTTCGTCCGATATCGATCTGATTTTTGCCTGGCCGGAAAACGGTTCAACGCGCGGTGGGCGACGCGAACTTGATAACGCCCAGTTTTTTACTCGCTTGGGACAGCGCCTGATCAAAGTGCTCGACCAGCCGACGCAGGATGGCTTTGTCTATCGCGTGGATATGCGGCTGCGCCCGTTTGGCGACAGCGGTCCGCTGGTGCTGAGTTTTGCCGCGCTGGAAGATTATTATCAGGAGCAGGGGCGCGACTGGGAACGTTATGCGATGGTGAAAGCCCGCATTATGGGCGATAAGGACGATGTTTACGCTGGCGAATTACGGGCCATGCTGCGGCCGTTCGTCTTCCGTCGCTATATCGATTTCAGCGTTATTCAGTCTCTGCGTAACATGAAAGGGATGATTGCCCGCGAAGTGCGCCGCCGTGGTCTGAAAGATAACATTAAGCTGGGCGCGGGCGGCATCCGTGAGATTGAGTTTATCGTTCAGGTGTTCCAGTTGATACGCGGTGGGCGCGAGCCGTCGTTGCAGTCCCGTTCACTGTTACCGACGCTGGACGCTATCGATAAGCTGGGTTTGCTGCCGCCTGGCGATGCACCGGCGTTACGCCAGGCCTATTTGTATCTGCGCCGTCTGGAAAACCTGCTGCAAAGCATTAACGACGAACAAACGCAGACGCTGCCGACAGACGAACTCAATCGCGCGCGTCTGGCCTGGGGGATGCGGGTTGCTGATTGGGAAAAGCTGACCGCTGAGCTTGAAAAGCAGATGTCTGCCGTACGAGGGATATTCAACACCCTGATTGGCGATGACGAAGCCGAAGAGCAGGGGGATGCGCTCTGCGGACAATGGAGTGAGTTGTGGCAGGATGCGTTTCAGGAAGATGACAGCACGCCTGTGCTGGCGCACCTTTCTGACGATGATCGCCGCCGCGTGGTCGCGATGATTGCTGATTTTCGCAAAGAGCTGGATAAGCGCACCATTGGCCCGCGCGGCCGCCAGGTGCTCGACCATCTGATGCCGCATCTGTTGAGTGATGTCTGCTCCCGTGAGGATGCCCCTGTACCGTTGTCTCGCGTGACGCCGCTGTTAACGGGAATTGTCACGCGTACGACGTATCTTGAGCTGCTCAGCGAGTTTCCTGGTGCGCGTAAACATCTGATTTCACTCTGTGCCGCCTCGCCGATGGTGGCCAGTAAGCTGGCGCGCTATCCGTTATTGCTGGATGAGTTGCTCGATCCGAATACCCTTTATCAGCCCACGGCGATGAATGCCTACCGGGATGAGCTACGTCAGTATCTGCTGCGTGTGCCGGATGACGATGAAGAGCAGCAACTGGAGGCGTTACGCCAGTTTAAACAGGCTCAATTGTTGCGTGTGGCGGCAGCAGATCTGGCAGGCACACTCCCCGTGATGAAAGTGAGCGATCACTTAACATGGCTTGCCGAAGCCATCATTGAAGCCGTGGTACAACAGGCGTGGAGCCTGATGGTATCGCGTTATGGGCAACCGAAACACTTACGCGACCGTGAAGGCCGTGGGTTTGCAGTGGTCGGTTACGGCAAACTGGGCGGTTGGGAGCTGGGCTATAGTTCCGATCTGGATTTGATTTTCCTTCATGACTGTCCGGTGGACGTGATGACTGACGGCGAGCGGGAAATCGATGGCCGCCAATTTTATCTGCGCCTTGCCCAGCGCGTGATGCATCTGTTCAGTACGCGCACCTCATCCGGGATCCTGTATGAAGTGGACGCGCGCTTGCGCCCGTCCGGTGCGGCGGGAATGCTGGTGACCTCAACCGAATCCTTTGCCGACTACCAGCGCACCGAAGCCTGGACCTGGGAACATCAGGCGCTGGTTCGCGCCCGTGTTGTCTATGGCGATCCACAATTGAACGCGCAATTTGATGCCATCCGCCGCGATATCACCATGACCGTGCGTGATGGTGCAACGTTACAAACCGAGGTGCGCGAGATGCGCGAAAAAATGCGCGCCCACTTGAGCAATAAGCACAAGGATCGCTTTGATATTAAAGCCGATGAGGGTGGAATTACCGATATCGAATTTATCACCCAGTATCTGGTGCTGCGTTATGCCCATGCAAAACCGAAACTGACGCGCTGGTCGGACAATGTCCGCATTCTGGAAGGGCTGGCGCAAAACGGCATTATGGAAGAGCAGGAAGCGCAGGCACTTACCACCGCCTATACAACGTTGCGTGATGAGCTGCATCACCTGGCGCTACAGGAGCTGCCAGGGCATGTTCCGGAGGCATGTTTTGTCGCTGAACGCGCGATGGTGCGAGCCTGCTGGAACAAGTGGTTGGTGGAGCCGTGCGAGGACGCGTAAGTGTGCTATTATCGCGCGCAAATTTTGTATCTCTCAGGAGACAGGAATGAAAGTAACGCTGCCAGAGTTTAATCAAGCGGGAGTGCTGGTCGTAGGCGATGTGATGCTGGATCGCTACTGGTACGGTCCAACCAGCCGTATTTCACCGGAAGCGCCGGTGCCAGTGGTGAAGGTCGAAACCATTGAAGAGCGTCCGGGTGGTGCGGCGAACGTAGCAATGAACATCGCTTCTCTGGGCGCGGGCGCGCGTCTGGTTGGGTTGACCGGTATTGACGATGCGGCGCGTGCACTGAGCAAAGCGCTGGCGGACGTCAACGTGAAATGCGACTTCGTTTCTGTTCCAACTCACCCCACCATCACTAAGCTGCGCGTACTGTCGCGTAATCAGCAACTGATTCGTCTCGATTTCGAAGAGGGCTTTGATGGTGTGGATCCTGAGCCGCTGCATGAACGGATTAATCAGGCGCTGAGCAGCATCGGCGCGCTGGTGCTCTCCGATTACGCCAAAGGGGCGCTGACGAGCATTCAGCAGATGATCACGCTGGCGCGCGGTGCAGGCGTGCCTGTACTGATCGACCCGAAAGGGACCGACTTTGAACGCTACCGTGGTGCCACCCTGTTGACGCCGAATCTCTCCGAATTTGAAGCCGTGGTCGGCAAATGCAAAGACGAAGACGATATTGTTGAACGTGGCATGAAGCTGATTGCCGATTTCGACCTGACCGCGCTGCTGGTCACCCGTTCTGAACAGGGAATGACGCTGCTACAGCCGGGCAAAGCACCACTGCATCTGCCGACGCAGGCGCAGGAAGTGTATGACGTGACCGGTGCAGGTGACACAGTGATTGGTGTGTTGGCTGCTACGCTTGCTGCGGGTAATTCGCTGGAAGAAGCCTGCTTCTTCGCGAACGCTGCTGCTGGCGTTGTGGTGGGTAAACTCGGGACTTCAACGGTTTCGCCTGTCGAGCTGGAAAACGCGGTGCGCGGGCGTTCGGAGACGGGTTTTGGTGTGATGACCGAAGAAGAACTGCGCGACGCCGTGGCGGCAGCACGCAAACGTGGCGAAAAAGTGGTCATGACCAACGGCGTGTTCGACATCCTGCACGCGGGCCATGTGTCATATCTGGCGAATGCCCGTAAGCTCGGCGATCGTCTGATCGTTGCGGTGAACAGCGATGCTTCCACTAAACGGCTGAAAGGGGATTCGCGCCCGGTTAACCCGCTTGAGCAACGTATGATTGTTCTCAGCGCGCTGGAAGCCGTGGACTGGGTGGTCCCGTTTGAAGAAGATACGCCGCAGCGTCTGATTGCCTCCGTTCTGCCGGATAAGCTGGTGAAAGGGGGGGACTACAAGCCGGAGGAGATCGCCGGGAGCGAAGAGGTGTGGGCCAACGGCGGTGAAGTGCTGGTGCTCAACTTTGAAGATGGCTGTTCGACCACCAACATCATCAGGAAAATCCAGAAAGACAGCGAGAAGTAAGCAATGCGGGAGATGCATCGAACATCTCGTTATGAGGCTCTCCTCGCTGTTGACGGTGCTGCTTTTTCGACCTAAATTAAAGGAACAAGGGTGAGAGGGGATTTCTCCCCCCTCTGATTGGCTGTTAGTAAGCGGCGAAACTTATCGTTAACAGAACAATCAGTATGATGATGTGCTTCATCATAACCCTTTCCTTATTAAAGCCCCTTCCTCGGGAGGGGCTTTCCCGTTTCAGCCCCTTGCTGACCCAGCGATTGTTGGTGAGTGCTTCTACAGGGACAAGAGCTTTTCCCCTCGGATGTTTTATTACTGGATCGTTCACGCAAAACGGCCCCCGTTCCGAACGTTACGTACTGAAAAGGCGTGTTCAGAATAAAAAAATCCCCGGCTTTATGGGCCAGGGATGGGGTTACATAAGGTGGGAAGAAACTATTCCTCTTTTACCGTTTCTTCTTTTACCGTTGTGATCGCGATTTCTTCATTTGGCCCGACCGCAGGTGATGAATTTAACGGCGTTGCCATGGCTGCCAGCGAGCCGCCGGAAATCCCAATTTCATTAAGCAGCGAATCAATCAACGGTGCCTGGGTTCGGTAGGCGAGGGCGGCAGAGAGCGCCTGCTCCGCCAGATTGCCACCGTTAACCGTACCTGTGGTCACTTCGCCTGCCGCTCCGCCGCGGTTCAGCCCATCTACCTGAATGATCTTGATACCTTCGATGGACTTCATTGGCTCAACGGATTTCTCGATAACCGCAGGCAGAGACTGCAGAAGTGCCAGTTTGAATTTGAGGCTGGTTTGTTCGTTGGAAAGCACGTTGATCGCATCGTTCAGCGCGCGCTGCGCTTCGGCTTCCGCCAGCCCTTTTTTCCGCGTTGCTTCCGCCAGTTCGACGATGGCTGCAGCCTGCAATTCTGCCGCTTCTTTCTCGGCTTTGGCGCGTACCGTCAGCTCAACCGCTTTGGTTTCCGCATCCTGAGCTGCGGCAATCAGCGCAACCTGTTTTGCACGATCGGCTTCTGCGGTCTGGCGCGTGGTTTCTACGTTTTGCTGGGCACGAACGGCTTCCGCCAGCGCGTCGTTGGCTTTTGCTTCCGCCTGTGACTGTTGCTCTGACTTCGCCGCGATGGCGATGGATTTCGTCTGGTTGGCAATCTCCGTCACCTGCTGTTGCTCGATCTCTTTAATGCGAACTTCACGCTCAGCCTCAACTTTTCTGGAACGTACTGCCTGTTCACGTTCGATTTCACTTTCCTGAATTTGTCGTTCCGCCAGGATACGTGTTTGCTCGGCTTCACGATGGCGCTCTGCTTCGAAGGCGGCGATTTTGGCATTCTGCTCGGCGGTGCGGGTTTTCACCTGCTGCTCCTGCTCAAGCGTCATAAATGCCTCTTGCTGTTCAATCTCAAGTTTGCGCGCCAGGGCATCGCGGTTCTTCTCACGGACTGCGACTTCAACGTCCTGCTCGACTTCGTTACGTTCACGGCGACGGCGCTCAGTTTCCTGAGTCAGTTTGGTGAGACCTTCGGCATCAAAGGCGTTGTTCGGGTTGAAATGCACTTTTTCCGTCTGGTTGAAGTTGGTTAACGAGACGCTTTCCAGCTCCAGACCGTTCTTCGACAGATCTTCCGCAACGGTGTTTTGCACACCCTGAACGAAGTTCTCGCGAGTGTCCTGTAACTCATGCATGGTCATCTGGGAGGCCGTAGCACGCAGGGCATCAACGAATTTATCTTCAATCAGCACGCGGAGATCTTCTGGTGACAATGTACGCTGCCCCAATGTCTGTGCGGCAGTGGCAATCCCCTCAATCGACGGTTTTACGCGTACGAAAAAGGCAACAACGACATCAACGCGCATACGATCTTTAGTGATCAGGCTGTCAACCGTAGAACGGCTCACCTCAAGTTTAAGGGTGTTCATGTTAATCGGAATAATTTCGTGGAAGATAGGCATCACAATCGCGCCGCCACTCATTACCACTTTCTGCCCACCTAAACCTGTTCGTACAAACGCCTGCTCAGCCGAGGCCCGACGGTATAACCGGGCAAAAATAATCCCGATGACCAATAAGATAAAAACGGCTATCAGGGCATAACTCATCCATGAGGGAAATAGATTCAAGAGATTTTCCATAATACTTCCTTTTGTTTTTACAATTCATTCGGCCAGGGGTTCAGTTCCGCCAAATAACGGCTGGCGGACAACCGACAAATAATGAGGACTTTATCGCCTCGTTTAAACGTCTTTCCTTCTTCGGGTTCCAGAAGTAAATAATGTACCTGCCCAAACTTATCTTTAAATTTTCCTTCGCAAGGGCGTTGAGGCTCCGCACTGTGACCCGTGATAATGGCCATAGCGCCAATAAAATCATCTTCTGTGATCGCGCTGGTTTCATCTCCCGGTAGCCAGCGCCCTAAAAGTTTACCGGTATAGTGTGTGCAAATACCTGAAAAAATAAGGCAAAAAGGGGTCAGGACTATATTGGGAAGCGGGGTTTGCAGCAGTGTCACGCTCATATGCTGTAAAAAAATGCCAGACAAGCCGAAGCAACCGGCGATAAGGCAAAGGACAACCAGTGCGGGAACGCGGCCAAAATTAAGGTAATGGAAAAACTGGTTCAAATGGCCTGAGGCGACGCCGTCATAATCACTCAGATGTGAATCAATAACACCTGAAATAACATTCCCAAAGAACAGTGAGACAATTTCCACAATACCTATAAGCGCCACAAATGCGAGGGCGAAAAAGTAGGGCGAGTAGTATTCAGGAAAAATATCCATATATTCTCCTTGGGTTATTTTTTTAAATCAGACGCATATTTTCGTTAGTATTGAAGGCGATATTATCATAAATGGGGAAGTAACAAAAAGACAGATGGACTCCCGGAATATCGTAGGGTAATCGATGAAAACCTTATCGATTACCCCTTTGCGGTTGGCTATGCGGGGGATGTCAGAATTGGCTTAAACGCCTGTGTCTGGCGAATCAACCGGAGGAATTGCCGGAGCTGGTTTCACCTCTGCTGACGCATTGCGATTTTCCAGTTCGTTCAGACGTTGCTCGAGCAGCGCTAGTTTTTCACGTGTACGGAGCAGTACCTGTGTCTGTACGTCAAACTCCTCGCGGCTGACGAGGTCAAGGCGAGTCAGTTGCGCCTGCAGAGACTGGCGGATTTTTTTCTCAACATCTTCCCCGAACTCGCGAATCCCTTTTGGCATCGATTCGTGGACCTGACGCGCAATCTGTTCAATTTTTTTCGGGTCAATCATTTGTATGTTCCCTGTTCGGATAGGTTCTGACAATTATTGTAGTGTGATATGCCATAACGATAAACCAGATTTGTTTGAAGGTTACGCGTTGCCGAAGGTAATCAATAGCGTTATAGTTATCCCGCTTATTCTCAGGGCGGGGCGAAATTCCCCACCGGCGGTAAATCAGCGATGTCCAATAGATTTCGCGTAGCGGCAAGGCGGCAACTGAGCGAACTCCAGGAACATAGTCAACTATGTAACTGGGATGAGTGAAGGAAGCCAACGCAGCAGCGGCGTGAAAGATGAAGGACAGATTGAAAGCCCGCGAGCGCTTTCGATGCAAATCGAAAGGTCAGCAGATCCGGTGTAATTCCGGGGCCGACGGTTAAAGTCCGGATGGGAGAGAGTAACGATTCAGTTGGGCCTGGAGGCCTGCTCGCGTTATTTTTTTATACTCCTAAGACTGCCCTGATTCTGGTAACCATAACTTTATTGAGGTCTTTTACCATGAATCAGACGCTGCTTTCTTCTTTTGGCACGCCATTCGAACGTATTGAAAATGCTTTAACTGCACTGCGCGAAGGTCGCGGTGTAATGGTTCTCGACGATGAAGATCGCGAGAATGAAGGCGACATGATCTTTGCCGCTGAAACCATGACCGTTGAGCAGATGGCGCTGACCATCCGTCACGGTAGCGGCATTGTTTGCCTGTGCATCACCGAAGATCGTCGTAAACAACTTGATCTGCCGATGATGGTTGAAAACAACACCAGCGCTTACGGTACCGGCTTTACCGTTACCATCGAAGCGGCTACGGGGGTTACTACCGGTGTTTCGGCTGCCGATCGTGTTACTACCGTGCGTGCTGCCATTGCCGATGGCGCTAAACCTTCTGACCTGAATCGTCCGGGCCACGTGTTCCCGCTGCGTGCGCAGCAGGGCGGTGTATTGACGCGCGGTGGTCATACCGAAGCGACGATTGACCTGGTGACCCTGGCAGGGTTCAAACCGGCCGGTGTGCTGTGTGAACTGACGAACGATGATGGCTCCATGGCGCGCGCGCCGGAGTGTATCCAGTTTGCTCGAGAGTACAACATGGCTGTTGTCACCATCGAAGATCTGGTGGCTTATCGTCTGGAGCATGAGCGTAAAGCCAGCTAAGTGATAGCCATGCAATGAAAAAAAATCCGAAGCCGGGCACCGACTTCGGATTTTTTTATTGTCACCCCTAAACCACCTCCTGGGGAGGTGGTGATTGATCCTGTAAGGCTATAGCCTGAAGAATGCCCATGCCGGAATATCTCTGCTTACTCACCACAAGTAAAAGGAGACAAACCGACATGGGGCTTTACAGGAGTTCATCACATGTATATTGGCGTTGCAAATACCACATAGTATGGACGCCAAAGTACCGTTTCAGGATCCTGAAAGATAATCTGGGCAAGGAACTTTACAGGACAATCTACATCCTATGCGGAATAAAAGATTGTGAGGTTCTGGAGTTAAATGTTCAGCCAGATCATGTACATCTGGTTGTAATAGTCCCGCCGAAAATCTCGATATCAACCCTGATGGGGCATCTGAAAGGCCGCAGTGCAATCAGGCTCTACAATCGTTTTCCACATATAAGAAAGAAACTATGGGGTAACCATTTTTGGTCCCGTGGCTACTTTGTCGATACGGTGGGAGTGAATGAAGAAATTATCAGGAGATATGTGAGGCATCAGGAGAAAAAGGAACAAATGCATGAACAGCAGATGGAATTGCTAGAGTAGTAACAGGAATGAGACAGTAGCCCCCCTTATAGGGGGCATTCTAAAAAGCCACCTTCTAAGAAGGTGGTCTTTTACTTCCCCGTGAGTACCTTACTGAAAATACCTCATTTATCCGCTTTGTTGATCTCGCTAATGGCGACAACGGCTTGCTACTTATAAAGTGGTACCCATGACGTAATCGCTCGCGCAACCACATGTGGAGCGTGATAAGGAAGGGGTATGCTGATTTATTGGTGCGGTTTTTTTGTCGTTGTGCTCGTGATGTTCGCGCATATCATGTACCTGCGCCGGAATTGCAGGGCATTTCGCCAGGATCGTGATGCACAACAGGAAGGCTATCAGCGCGCGTTAAAGATCATCCAGTCCATGCAAGCAAATGAGCAAGGGCAGGCGAAACCCGAAGCGGCTTCTGAAAGCGGCGTTGCTCAATAGGCGCGAGCAACGCCTGATTGTATTAACCAAATCCCATCGTTTGCAGCGCAACCAGGCTAAGGCCCATTACTGACATCCCGCAAAGCACGCCATAGCTTGGGTTGTTGTTGGGGTCTATCTCTTTAGCCAGCGGCATCAGTTCATCAACAGAGAGCGCGACCATAATGCCGGCAACCGCTGCCATGACCGCCGCCATCACCATCGGTGAGACCAGGCTTCCCAGAATCAGCCAGGCTAAAACCCCACCGAGAATCTCGGCAAAGCCGGATATCCCCGCCCAAAAAATTGCCGTTCGTTTTGAACCCGTTGCCGCATAAACCGGTCCGGCAACCGCAAGACCTTCTGGAATATTGTGCAAGGCTACCGCCAGGGCAATACCGAAACCGAGTTCAAGGTCGTTACTGGCCGTCACAAAGGTGGCGATCCCCTCCGGAAAGTTATGCAGGCTGATGCCCAGCGTCAATAAGATCGCCGTACGTTGGATCTTGCGGGGGACCGGGTGCTGCGAGCACGAACCCTGCATTAAATCCTGCGGGTGTGCATGGGGGAGCATACGGTCAAGGGCAAAGTAGCCCAACAGGCCGATGACGAACATGCCATAGCCCAGCATGGGTGACATGCCTTCGGTAGCCAGTGCGGCTGGCAGCATCTCCATAAGGGAGATAAGCAGCATAATACCGGCGGCAAATCCCAGCGAAAATGCCAGTACACGGTTTGACGGTTTCTGGCCAAGAACCCCCAGAAAGGCGCCGATAAAGGTAGCAGCGCCAGCAAGTAACGTCAGAATCAGTGGGGCTGACATGTATCACTCCTTATGATAATGATTCTCATTAATGTTAAATATTAATGGGTTCCAAAGCGAGGCCGCCGCATCACCTTTACGCAATTCTTACATTCAAAAATTCTGAATATCTTCATCATGCTTATCTGAGTTCATCACCCGATGAATAAGCGTAATGTGTGTTCATTAAATATGACACACTCAGTAAGGATATCATCATGTCTGCACCTCGCATGCCAGCACTGTTTTTGGGCCACGGCAGCCCGATGAATGTTCTGGAAGATAACGTTTATACCCGCGCCTGGGCTCAGCTTGGCGAAACACTGCCGCGTCCTAAAGCTATTGTGGTTGTCTCAGCGCACTGGTTTACGCGTGGTACCGGGGTAACCGCGATGGAAGCGCCGCAGACAATCCATGACTTTGGGGGATTTCCTCAGGCATTGTACGACACCCATTACCCGGCACCGGGTTCGCCTGCGCTGGCCCAGCATCTGGTTGAACTGCTGTCACCCGTGCCGGTTACTTTGGATAAAGAAGCCTGGGGTTTTGACCACGGTTCCTGGGGCGTGTTGATCAAAATGTATCCGAATGCCGATATCCCGATGGTGCAATTGAGTATCGACAGTACCAAACCGGCGGCATGGCATATGGAAGTAGGGCGTAAGCTGGCGGCACTGCGCGATGAAGGCATAATGCTGGTGGCGAGCGGTAACGTGGTGCATAACCTGCGTACGGCACGCTGGCATGGCGATAGCTCGCCTTATCCGTGGGCGACCGCTTTCAACGAATTTGTGAAGAATAACCTGACATGGAAAGGGCCGACCGAACAGCATCCGCTGGTCAATTATATGGAGCATGAAGGTGGTTCACTTTCTAACCCTACACCGGACCATTTCCTGCCGCTGCTCTATGTTTTGGGGGCGTGGGATGGGGTGGAGAATATCTCGATTCCGGTAGACGGTCTGGAAATGGGCAGCCTGAGTATGCTGTCGGTGCAGGTAGGCTAAGGCTTTGTAGCCCCGGAAAGCGTATGCGCACCCAGGGCTCCTTGTCGCACGTTACTCAACAAAAATATGCGGATAGAAACGTGACAGATCCTGGGTGATCAACGCCCGGTCTTCACGAATACCAATACCCGCAGGTTGATCGTTGATAAGCCAACTGCCAATCAGCGTGTAGCTGTCGCCAAACCTGGGTAACTGACAGAACTGCTGGACGATCATCCCTTCTTCGCCGTATGGGCCTTCGACTTCTTCGATCGTTTTGCCATTTTCGATAATGGACACATTTGCCCCTTCGCGAGAGAAGATAGGCTTAATGACGTATTTTTCCATTTCCGGGTGAGCATCTTCAGCAAACCAGGCGGGTAACAGGTTCGGATGGTTGGGGAACATCTCCCACAGCATTGGCAGGAGCGCTTTGTTCGAAATAATGCTCTTCCATGCCGGTTCCAGCCAGCGAACGCCTGCATCTTCCAGCTTGGTCGAGAAGTCTTCGCGCAGCATATACTCCCAAGGGTACAGCTTAAACAGATTACTGATCACCTGATCCTGCAGATCTGTAAACTGCCCTTTTTCCCCCAGGCCAATATCTTCAATATAGAGAAACTCGCTGGCCACATCCGCTTCTGCGGCGCAGTCTTGCAGATATTGCACGGTACCTCGGTCTTCAACGGTATCGCGACAGCAAGCGAAATGCAGCAGGTTAAAGCCATGCTGTTCGCGTAGCTCTGCAAAACGCTCAATAAGTTTTTCCTGCAGGCTGTTGAATTGATCGCAGCCTTCCGGCAGCTTGCCGGCGGTTATCTGATCTTCCAGCCAAATCCATTGAAAAAATGCCGCTTCATACAATGAGGTTGGTGTATCGGCATTATTTTCCAGCAGCTTCGGTTCGCCGGTACCATCCCACGCCAGGTCAAGGCGTGAATAAAGCGACGGCTGCCCGGTTTTCCAGGACTGACGTACAAAGCCCCAGGTGTGCTTTGGAATGCGGAATTTCGCCAGCAGTTCATCACTGGCGATAACCTTGTCCACAACCTGCAGACACATCTGATGGAGCTCGGCGGTGACCTCTTCCAGTTTCTCCACCTGGGCGAGCGTCAGTTTGTAGTAGGCATCTTCACACCAGTATGGCTCGCCATACATGGTGTGAAAGTTGAAACCATACTCGGTAGCTTTCTCGCGCCAGTCGGGACGTTCGACAATGTTGATTCTTTCCATGGTCATCAGCCGCCCATTGAACGGGTTGAGGTGCCGCTGGCGCTACGCTGCATAGAGGCGGCTTGTTTGGCCACGGACTGACCAAAACCGCCACGCGTGATGGTGGAGGTCGTTGCAGGTTTTGGTGCCATCGCGGTTTTCGAAACCGTTGCGCTACGGCCAGGCTGGGCTGCACCATAGCTTTTGCCACTGGCATCGGTGTACTGACCATAGGCCGGGCTGGCCGGGTTTTTGGAGCTGAACAACGGCTGCTGGGCATAACCCGCGCCGCCGCCCATCAGGCGACCCATCATGTAACCCGCCATCAGCGGCATCCAGAAACTGCCACCAGACTGTTGTGCCTGCGCCTGGTTTTCCGTCGCCATACCTGCCTGAGCAGGAGCTTGCTGACACTGACCTTCGCCAAACTCAGCGACGCAATCCTCGCGCGATGCATATTTCGGCGCGGTACGCGCTGCTTCTTTCAGCGCATTGTCATAGGTGGTTTTACATTCGGCGCTTTTGTCCGGGTTCGCCGAAGCACAGTCATCGGCATTTTGATACATTTTTACTGTTTCATCGTTTTGTTCGCACCCTGCCAACATAAAGACGGCAGTCACGGCCAGCGCTACGGGCGTCAGGTGACGCGCGCCCCAGCTTTTGCGAAACATCGCATGATTAATATTTTTTGTCCGTTTCATATTTGTCTTCCGAGACCCACAGGTATTAATAAAAGGTCAGGATAGTGGATGAGTGTCTGAAAATGAAGCAGGAGGCGGGTCAGCAGGGGGGATCTTTACGTTGCCTTACGTAAAAACGGGGGCTGTATGCCCCCGTACGATAATAATGGGAAAAAAGAATTAATGCGTTGTTTTGCGCACGCTGGCCGGCTGTGTCTGAGGAGCCTGTCCGTTTGCCATCTTCTCAACGCGAGCTTCTTGCTCTGGGTTTTCCGGCGCCACATTTTCTGGCGAGGTAGAGATAGGTTTACCCAGTGTGTTGTTCAGCGCCAGGAGATCCTGTTCATTCAGGGTGCCGAGAGCAGATTTAATATTCAACTGGTTAATCAGATAGTTATAACGCGCGCTGGAAAGTTGCTGCTTCGCGTTATACAGCGTGGTAGTTGCGTCCAGCACGTCCACAATGGTACGTGTACCCACGGAGTAACCTGCTTCCATCGCATCCAGAGAACTTTGCGCAGAAACAACGGCTTGTTTATACGCATTGATGCTGCTGATGGAGGCATTCACGTTGTTGAAAGAGGAACGAACGGTCTGTACAACGCTGCGGTGTGCGCTTTCCAGTTGCTCGCTTGCGCCAACAAAGTTGTACTGTGCCTGTTTCACCTGCGAATTCACCATCCCGCCCTGATACAGCGGCAGGGAGAAGCTCAGGCCCACTTTATTCTGACCAATTTTGCTGTCGTCATACTGGGCGCTGTTGGTACGGGAGCCGCTGTAAGAAGTATTCGATACCGCAGTAGACGCGGTCAAATCGAGCGTCGGCAGGTGACCATCTTGCGCCTGGCGAATCTGCTCACGCGCCAGATCCTGGCTCAGACGTGCCTGCAGCAACGTCAGGTTGCGGCTTTCTGCGTCCTTCAGCAGTGTGTTCACCGCCTGAGGTTTGTCTGTTTTGAAGCCATCAACGTTCAGTGATGCCAACTGCGGATAGTAGTTACCGGTGACCTGACGCAGTGACTCGACGGCATTGTCGAGATTGTTACGGGCGGTCACTTCGTTAGCCAGTACGGTGTCATACTGTGAACGGGCGTTCTGTACGTCGGTAATCGCAACCAGACCCACATTAAAACGCTGGGTAGTTTGGTCTAACTGACGGTAGATAGCCTGTTTCTGCGCTTCGGTATAAGAGAGCGAGTCAATCGCGCTTAATACGTTAAAATAAGCGGTGGCAGTATTCAAAATGAGCGTTTGCTGATCGGTCTGGTACGTCACATCCTGGATGCCTGCGGATTTTTCCTGTAACGTCAACGCACGCCATTTGGACATATCAAACAAGGTTTGCGTAAGCTGCAGGGAGCCGCTGGTGGCGTTGGAGTTTACACCATTGCTGTCGCGATAGCCATTGCTGTAGGTGTAATCCGCACCCAAACCCAGCTGTGGCAGTAACGGGCTGCGCGCTTCGTTAATTTTCTCGAAAGCTGCATCACGATCGGCGGCGGATTTACGCAGATCGGGATTGCTTAAACGCGCCTGCTGATAAACCTGCAACAGGTTTTCTGCCTGGCTCATAGCACTGAAACCTGTCAGGCTCAGGCCGATAAGAATGGGGAGCAATTTCTTCATTTGCATTCCTTGTTGTGAAGCATGAATAGCGCTGATCTAAATTCAGAAATATTCGCCGATTCTAACAGAGAGCGCCACCGCTGAAGGTTGGCGTAAAGTGCCATCCGACGTAAATTTGCCCCAATCTATCACATGGCGCTTTAAACGGCAGTCAAACAGGCTTGAAAACCACAAAATCAACATTAATTAATAACAGGATATCCGCATGAGTAAGCCAGAAACCTCTGCTGTGACTTTCACAAAAAACGATGTAGAAATTATTGCACGGGAAACGCTCTATAGCGGTTTTTTTTCGCTCGAACTCTACCGTTTTCGTCATCGTTTGTTCAATGGTGAGATGAGCGGTGAGGTACGGCGCGAAATTTTTGAACGCGGCCACGCTGCAGTCTTGCTACCCTTTGACCCAGTAAGGGATGAAGTGGTGTTAGTCGAACAGATTCGCATTGCTGCGTTTGATACCAGCGAAAGCCCATGGTTGCTGGAGATGGTGGCCGGCATGATCGAAGAGGGCGAGTCTGTTGAAGATGTCGTTCGACGTGAGGCGGTAGAGGAAGCCGGGCTGACCGTGGGGCGGGTAAAAAAGATGTTGAGCTATCTGGCAAGCCCTGGGGGCACCAGCGAGCGCTTATCCATATTGGTTGGCGAAGTGGACGCCACGCAGGCCGAAGGTATTCACGGTCTGGTGGATGAAAACGAAGATATTCGTGTTCATGTGGTGAGCCGGGAACAGGCTTATCAGTTGGTAGAAGAGGGGAAAATCGACAACGCAGCGTCTGTCATCGCCCTGCAATGGCTGCAACTGCATTATGAGAGCTTACGAAACGAGTGGAAAAAATGAAGCGTTATACACCTGACTTCCCTGAAATGATGCGCCTGTGCGAGACCAATTTCGCGCAGCTCCGCCGCCTGTTGCCGCGTAACGACGAGGCAGGCGAAACAGTGAGCTATCAGGTGGCGAATGCGCAATACCGGTTAACGATTGTCGAGTCCACCCGCTACACTACGCTTGTGGAAATCGAACAGACCCTGCCCGCAGTCAGCTACTGGAGCCTGCCATCAATGACAGTGCGCCTGTATCACGACGCGATGGTAGCCGAAGTGTGTTCGAGTCAGCAGATCTTTCGTTTTAAAGCGCGTTATGATTATCCGAATAAAAAGTTGCATCAACGCGACGAAAAGCATCAAATTAATCAGTTTCTGGCCGACTGGCTACGTTACTGTTTAGCACATGGAGCAATGGCGATTCCGGTTTGTTAGCGTAGTGAAACCTAAGGACACCATTTGGAAAGCCTGTTAAACCTTCCTCTGGCTGGTGGGGCCAGAGTCAGGATATTACAAATTACAGACACTCACCTGTTTGCCGAAAAACATGAAACGTTGTTAGGTGTGAATACCTGGGAAAGCTATCAGGCCGTACTGGATGCCATTCAGGCCCAGCAGCGTGAGTGTGATTTGATTGTCGCTACGGGCGACCTGGCGCAGGATCAGACCGCTGCGGCTTATCAGCATTTTGCTGAGGGCATCGCAAGATTTGGCGCGCCTTGTGTCTGGCTGCCAGGCAATCATGACTTTCAACCGGCGATGTATACCGCACTGCAGGAAGCAGGAATATCCTCATCCAAACGGGTAATCACTGGCGATAACTGGCAAATTCTCCTGCTTGATAGCCAGGTATTTGGCGTTCCGCACGGTGAGTTGAGTGAATTCCAGCTCGACTGGCTGGAAAAAAAACTGAGTGCCAGTCCTGAACGTCATACGCTGCTATTGTTACATCATCACCCGTTGCCTTCGGGATGTAGCTGGTTGGATCAACACAGCCTGCGCAATGCCGCAGAGCTGGATAACGTGCTGGCGCGTTTCCCACATGTTCGCTACCTGTTATGCGGGCATATTCACCAGGAGCTGGACCTCAACTGGAATGGCCGCCGCCTGTTAGCGACGCCATCGACCTGCGTGCAGTTTAAACCGCATTGTGCCAATTTCACTCTCGACACAATCGCGCCGGGCTGGCGCTGGTTGGATCTGTACCCGGACGGAAGCCTGCAAACTGAGGTCTGTCGTTTGCAATGCACGCGGTTCAACCCGGATACCGCGTCAGAAGGATACTGATGGCCACGCTCCTTTATTTGCATGGTTTTAACAGCTCGCCGCGTTCTGCGAAAGCGACGCAGTTGCGTCATTGGCTGGCTGAACATTACCCTGATATCAACGTTGTCGTTCCCCAGTTGCCCGCTTACCCGGCGCAGGCTGCGGAACTGCTGGAATCGTTGGTGATGCAACATGGCGGGCAGCCGCTGGGTATTGTCGGTTCGTCCCTTGGGGGCTACTACGCAACCTGGCTCTCTCAGTGTTTTACGCTGCCAGCGGTAGTGGTGAATCCTGCCGTTCGCCCGTTTGAATTGCTGGCAGAGTTCCTCGGTAACAACGAGAACCCCTACACCGGGGAGCAATATGTGCTAGAGTCTCGCCATATTTACGAGCTCAAAGTGATGCAGGTCGACCCGCTGGACGCGCCGGATTTAATCTGGTTGCTGCAACAGACAGGGGACGAAGTGCTGGATTACCGCCAGGCCGTGGCGTATTACGACGCATGTCGTCAGACGGTAGAAGAGGGCGGTAACCATGCATTTGTGGGCTTTGAGAATCATTTCACACAGATTGTCGATTTCCTTGGGCTCCATTGAGCCCGCCGGGAAACGAAGCGGTCACTATCTACGAACACACCATGACGCAATCCTATAACGCTGATGCCATAGAGGTACTCACCGGGCTTGAGCCGGTTCGCCGCCGTCCGGGGATGTATACCGATACCACCCGTCCCAACCATCTTGGTCAGGAAGTTATTGATAACAGCGTGGACGAAGCGCTGGCAGGCCACGCGAAGCGCGTGGATGTCATTCTGCACGCCGATCAATCTCTTGAGGTCATTGATGATGGTCGCGGTATGCCGGTGGATATTCACCCGGAAGAGGGGGTGCCTGCGGTCGAGCTGATTCTTTGCCGTCTGCACGCTGGCGGCAAGTTTTCCAACAAGAACTATCAGTTCTCCGGTGGCTTGCACGGCGTAGGGATTTCTGTGGTCAACGCCCTGTCTCGTCGCGTGGAAGTGAACGTGAAGCGTGACGGTCAGATTTACAATATCGCTTTCGAAAATGGCGAGAAGGTCAGCGACCTCAAGGTTGTCGGGACCTGCGCGAAACGCGCGACCGGTACCAGCGTCCACTTCTGGCCGGACGAGAAGTTCTTCGACAGCCCGCGTTTTTCCGTCTCCCGCCTGAGCCATCTGTTGAAAGCGAAAGCCGTGCTGTGCCCTGGCGTGGAAATCACCTTTAAAGATGAGGTGAACAACGCCGAGCAGCGCTGGTGCTATCAGGACGGTCTGAATGACTATCTTGCCGAAGCGGTAAATGGCCTGCCGACGCTGCCGGAAAAACCGTTTATTGGCAACTTTGCGGCTGAAACCGAAGCCGTGGATTGGGCACTGCTCTGGCTGCCGGAAGGCGGTGAGTTGTTGACGGAAAGCTACGTCAACCTGATCCCTACCATGCAGGGCGGTACTCATGTAAACGGTTTGCGTCAAGGGTTGCTCGACGCGATGCGTGAGTTTTGCGAATACCGCAATATTCTGCCGCGCGGCGTGAAGCTCTCGGCGGAAGATATCTGGGAACGCTGCGCATATGTGTTGTCGGTGAAGATGCAGGATCCGCAGTTCGCCGGGCAGACCAAAGAGCGTCTGTCATCGCGCCAGTGTGCGGCCTTTGTTTCCGGCGTAGTGAAAGATGCCTTTAGCCTGTGGCTGAACCAGAACGTGCAGGCCGCAGAAATGCTGGCGGAAATGGCGATTTCCAGCGCCCAGCGTCGCCTGCGTGCCGCGAAGAAAGTGGTGCGTAAAAAGCTCACCAGTGGCCCGGCGCTGCCAGGCAAACTCGCTGACTGTACCGCTCAGGATCTCAACCGTACCGAGCTGTTCCTGGTGGAAGGTGATTCGGCGGGCGGTTCTGCCAAGCAGGCGCGCGATCGTGAATATCAGGCGATCATGCCGCTGAAAGGTAAGATCCTGAATACCTGGGAAGTCTCCTCTGATGAGGTGCTGGCTTCGCAGGAAGTGCATGATATCTCTGTGGCGATCGGTATCGATCCGGACAGTGACGATCTGAGCCAGTTGCGTTACGGCAAGATCTGTATTCTGGCGGATGCTGACTCGGATGGTCTGCACATTGCGACGCTGCTGTGCGCGCTGTTTGTGAAACATTTCCGCACGCTGGTGAAGAACGGCCATGTCTACGTTGCTCTACCGCCGTTGTATCGTATCGATCTGGGCAAAGAAGTTTACTATGCCCTGACCGAAGAAGAGAAAACGGGTGTGCTGGAGCAGCTTAAGCGCAAAAAAGGCAAGCCAAACGTGCAGCGCTTTAAAGGCCTGGGTGAAATGAACCCGATGCAGTTGCGCGAGACGACGCTTGATCCTAACACTCGCCGACTGGTGCAGCTCGTCATCAGTGATGACGATGATCAGCGGACGAATGCAATGATGGATATGCTGTTGGCCAAGAAACGTTCGGAAGATCGTCGCAACTGGCTGCAGGAAAAAGGTGATATGGCGGATATTGAAGTTTAAGCCACTGAGACTCTTCAGGCCTGGTGGCCTGAAGAGTGCTTGCCTCAGTTAGTCCATTATCGCTTTCTGTTTCGGCGAGAGGGGCTGTGTTTCAGGGGCCATTTCCGGCCAGAGTTTTTCATATTTTACCCCAGTCAGATCTTCCACAATGCTGCGTGTTTCAGGTGTTACTGCGGCACGTGAACCATTCTTTTTCAGTCTATCTACTTCATCAACAAATACTTTGTGGGTCTGTTTATTCAAATGGAAGGTCAGAGCCTGCCATAAGGCGAGAACCAGCAAACCTGCGGTACCAATAAACAGTGTCATGGCAATGGTATGCACTGCTTGTTCTGGCTGGACCTGGCTGCCTTTTACAAAACCGCCCTCCTGCAAAATAAAACCGACAACAAAGGTCGCAATAGCGACGGTAGTTTTGCGAGAGAAGGTCATCACCGCTGCAAACAGACCTTCACGGCGCTGACGCGTAATCATCTCATCAATATCCGGAATAAACGGGAAGACATTCCACGGGGTAAATTCCAGAACACAGCGACCGACCTGGTACAAACCGGCCAGGATAATCAGCAACAGGGCTTTTTGCTCCGTCGGGAAGAGATAAATCAGCAGAATACCGCCAAGGCAAAGCATCATCGTACTGTAGGCAAAAACATAAAGTTTTGATGGGCCAAATTTGATGATAGCGAAACCGGCCACCAGCGTAACGGGCAGACCGATGATACTCATCGACAGCAGGCTTCCCGCAAATGCGGAGGAAACTTGCAGGCAGTAGACGCAGAAAAAGACGAAAACGGTATTGTAAATGTCTTTGGCGGTAAACGAGAGCAGATAGATGGCCAGATGTTTACGGAAGGCTCTCACTTTCAGCGTTGACAAGTAGTCCTTAAAAAGGCCCAGAATATTGACCCGTGAAGCTGAGCGATCGCTTTCCAGTTCGGCAAGCATTTCCGGCGTTAATTCGCGCTCCCAGGTCACTTTCCACGAGATAAATACGCAAACCATAAAAGCCACGGCAAATACGATGCCGTTTATCAGATAGGCTTCCGCACTCTTTTCGCCGAGGTAGCCAATCAGCAGCCCCGGAATAAATGTGGCGAGAAAGGTTCCCGTTGCAGAAAGAAACATACGCCCGGTGGATAGTTTTGTCCTGGCGTTGAAATCTTTGGTCATTTCAGAGGGCAGCGTTTCCCACGGGATAAGCACCATGGCAGCGATAATTTCAAAGGCAAGATATACGCTGAGATAGAACCAGTAGTTCATGCCATTAAGCCAAAGAAGAGCATAAACCAGCATTAACGGTGAACCAATCAGCAGGAAAAATCGGCGACGGCCAAATTTCTTACCCAGCCTATTTTTATAAAAATGGTCTGTGAATGTTCCCATGAACAAACTGATAATAGCATCGACAATACGCGCTATAGCTACGATGGAAGCAGCTTCTAATGGCGAGAGGCCCACAAACGTTGTGTAATAAAATAATAGCCATGCGCCAATGACGGTAAAAGCACCACCACCCATAATATCGGTAAGGCCATAACCGATACTGACAGGTATGGTAATTTTTCTTTCTGAGTTCTTCATGTTTTATCTCGATTATAAAATCAGAAATTGAAATAAGAACGGGCGTTGTCAGCGCAAATCCCTTTGATCATACTGGATAAAATATCCATATCTTCTGGTACTTCGCCCCGATCCACCCAACCGCCTATAAGGTTGCAAAGAATACGTCTGAAATAATCATGGCGGGTATAAGACACAAAACTACGGGAATCCGTAAGCATGCCAATAAAATTGGCAAGTAATCCCTGGTCGGCCAGAGTCATTAATTGATTGTTCATGCCGCGTTGGGTATCGTTAAACCACCATCCAGAACCGAACTGCATGGGTGATTTAATCCCTTCTTCGCCACTCTGAAAATTAGCCAATGCCGAGGCTACAATATCGTTATAGCCAGCGTTTAAATTATAGAGAATGGTTTTAGGCAGACCATTATTTTCCGCCATTGCGTTAAGCAGGGCATTTAAATTCGCAGCCAGGTTTTGTTGGTCGGCAATTGAATCAAAACCACTATTAATACCAATAGCGTGATATTGCGGCATATTATTATTTCGGATAGCACCGAAATGAATCTGCATTGCCCACTCTTTTTGCTTATAGAGAGCAGCGAGTTTCACAAAGATAATGCTGTTCCATGCCTGCATCCCTTCCGCGGAAAGTGTTTGTTGCGCCATTCTGGCCGCAAAAAGCGCCTCTGCTTGTTCATCGCTGACGCGCTGATAGCTCACTTCTACCGGGCCATGATCGGAAATACGACAGCCAACCTCATGGAAGAAATCGATACGCGCGGCAATCGCAGCAATGAATGATGAAAAATGCGTAATATTGACTGAGCTTATTTCAGCGAGTTGAGTGACAAATTGGCTAAACCGGATAGGATCTGTTTCGAATAACTCATCGGGGCGAAATGTCGGTAATACGCGCGTAGCGAACCCTTTCTCATTTTTAAGACGCTGGTGGTATTTCAAATCATCCAGGGGCTTATCCGTCGTGCAAATAATTTCAACATTTGACCGCGAAATAAGTGCGCGAGGTGAAAAATCACTATTTTTTAGTTTATTGTTACATTCATTCATCACTTCACGCCAGTTGTTACGGTTTAGCGGGGTGTGAATATCAAAATAGGTGGCGAGTTCAAGATGTGTCCAGTGATATAACGGATTGCCAAAGCTGGATTCAATCGTTTTAGCCCAGGCTTCAAACTTCTCCTCAGCAGAAGCATTGCCTGTAATATATTTTTCCTGAATGCCATTGGCGCGCATAGCTCGCCATTTGTAGTGATCACCTTCAAGCCAGAGCTGGGTGATATCGCGAAAAGGTTTGTTTTCGAAAATGTCCCGGGCTTCAAGATGACAATGATAATCCAGTATCGGCTGTTTCTTCGCATAGCGCGTATATAGTATTTTTCCTGCTTTACTGTTAATCATAAAATCGTCGTTAATCAACGTCATGATCGACTTGCTCCTGAAATTTTTACCGAAGGTTTTTTTATAAATGCAATAACTGAGCTGTATTTACGGTATACCTAAAAACCGCACAGTCTACTACCATACCATATAAGTTTTTAATTATGTGAAGGGGGTCAAATTTTGAAATAGTGTTTTAACTGTGCTTGTAGTTAGATTGTTAACGGGCGCTTAACATATTGTTCAATATATTTAACCTCGTTTATTGATTCAGAAAATCTATTGATTATTAAAGCCCATCGTTTTACTGTACTGCTCATCATCTACTAGTATGGTAGATATTTTTGCTCATTCGGGTTGAGGTTGTTCTATGCAGATGACAATGCGGTGGTTTGGGTCAACAGAGGACAAAGTTTCTCTGGAATATATTCGTCAGGTTCCGGGCGTAGAAGGGGTTGTCGGTGCGTTGTACGACATCCCGGTGGGTGAAATATGGCCCGAAGATAAGATTGAAGCGCTGGTCGGCCAGGCCACTGCCGCCGGCCTGAAAATGGAAGTCATCGAGAGCGTTAATATTCATGATGACATCAAAATTGGCCTACCGAGTCGCGACCGTTACATTGAAAATTACAAGCAAACCATTCGCAATCTGGCGCGGTTTGGTGTGAAGGTCATTTGCTACAACTTCATGCCTGTTTTTGACTGGATGAAGACTGACATGAACTATGTTCTGCCAGACGGCTCCCTGACCATGGCCTTTGAGAAAAAGGATATTGATAAAAGCCTGGAAGAGGTGGTGAGTGAGGTGCTCAGTAATTCAAACGGCTTTGCACTGCCTGGGTGGGAACCTGAACGTCTGGCGCAGGTACAGAAATTATTCGCCAGTTATAAAGGTGTCGACGACGAAAAATTACGGGAAAATTTAGTTTATTTTCTCAAGGCAGTCATTCCGGTTTGTGAAGACGTTGGTGTCAAAATGGCAATCCATCCGGACGATCCGCCGTACTCTATTTTCGGCCTGCCGCGCGTTGTCAAAAATCGTCAGGATCTGGATTGGCTCTGTAACGCCGTCGATTCAGAAGCCAATGGTATCACCCTGTGTACGGGCTCAATTGCCGAAGACCCTGAAAATAATGTCTACGAGATTCTGGCTGAATTTACCCGTCGCAAGCGTATTCATTTTGCCCATGTGCGTAATATTAAACTTATTAAGGATAAAGACTTTTATGAGTGCGCACATCCGTCACAGTACGGCTCTCTGGATATGTACAAAGTGATGCAAGCGCTGCACGACAATGGTTTCGAGGGTTATATTCGCCCGGATCATGGCCGTTTTATCTGGGGGGAAACCGGTCGTCCGGGCTACGGATTATACGATCGCGCGCTGGGTGTCACTTACCTTGTGGGCCTGTGGGAAGCGTTGCAAAAACAGTCGGCGTAATGTTCTGAAACTGGCGGTATTGCCTCGCCAGATCCCTGCGGTTCTGAAATCAGGCACGCCTGAATAAGGCGTTTTACGGCGCAACCGGATGTCCCGGCTGCGCTTTTTCATAACCGTTATCTCTCTTCTTCCCGGTCTACTCCCCCTCTACTCCTCATGGCGTACAACGCCGCTTCAACGCTTTTATTCTCACTTTAAAGGTGTATTTTATTTGCAATATATCGTTTCAACCGACGCATATTTTATTAAGGATGAAACATGCAACGCATTGTTATACCAACACATTATGTGCACGTGCGCTCAACACCGTTATGGACTAAAGAGACCGCCCCCGCCTCTATCTGGCAGCGGCATCTGGATGCCGGTACGCGCCAGGGGGTAAATCCACGCTTGTGCGTTATGCAGGGGGCGATTCGCTATTACGGCTATGCCGATGAAACCAGCCCGCAACCGGTGGAAACGATGACCATCGAAGCCGGACAGTTTGGCGTATTTCCGGCAGAAAAGTGGCACCGCATTGAAGCGCTATCAGACGATACGGTATTCAACGTCGATTTTTGGGTCGATCCCAAAGTACTGATTGAAGGTTGAGGGGGGATGTCATGACAACGGAAAACAAAGGCTATTCGCTGGCCGTCACAAACCGTGGCAGCAAAACAACGGCAGAAAAAGTGTATCTGAAACCGATGGCGCTGTATGTGCCGGATATCGCCGTCGCGGCGGTGGCTGAGCTGGTTGAAAAATTGGCGGATAAGAGCGCAAGCGAGAAGGGTTTTATCCTGACGGTGACCAATAACAACAACGGCGTGTCAGTGGATAAAGATTTCTCTGCGCTGGCAGAGCTGCACGATGCCACTGTGGCGGCGGATGCGGTCAAAGATCTGATCAACATCGTGCGTGGCTATGAGTCTGATGAAGAGACCAACGTCTGCGGATGGTGAATCGCTTTTGATGTCGCATGAAGGATGCTGTTATCGTGATTTACCCCTGTGAGATGAAAATTTATAGCTTTTATCTCACAGGGTTAATGGCAACGCGTATCGCCGATCCCTTGTATAGCCCGGACAAGACGCTTACGCCGCATCCGGGAAACCCTGAGACAAGATCGGGGGACAACGAGGAGATTAGACCCCTTGTTCCAGAATGCGGATATGCGTTTCCAGCACATCGCCTTTCACGGCTTCGCTCCAGGCTTTCATATGTGGCGTTTGCAGATGCGCTTCTAAATGCGCCACGCTCTCCCAGTTTTCCACCATGATAATGGAGTCCGGTGCGCTCGTCTGGAAACTGACGCCTGCGGCATGGTCAACCCACGGCGCATAGCCATGGCAACCCTCTTCCTGCAACACAGTCGGGATAATTTTTGCGAATTGATCAAGGACCGCCTGGCGATGGTGCTGGCCAGGACGGGTACGAATTTCAGCAATCACTGTCAACATGGTTAACTCCTTCTAAGTCCAGCTTCACAGTTAAGCAAAAATCTCCGCAAGATGCTTGCGATATTCCTCAATATAACGCGGCACATCTGGCATTTTGATCACGTCATTCGCGATAAAGCTCGGCAGAGCTTCCATCCCAAGGAACTGATTCGCTTTGTGGAACGGCAGATAAACACCGTCAACGCCGACGCCATGGAAGAACTGCTCTTCATCGGTAAAGGCATCAAGCGGTGCGTTCCAGGTCAGAGAAAGCATGTATTTTTTCCCCTGAATCAGACCACCGGAACCGTACTTTTTCGCGCCGTCAGAACGGGTTCGCCCATCGCTGGCATACAGCGAGCCGTGGCCTTCGGTAAACACATCGTCCATGTATTTTTTTACGGTCCAGGGAGCACCCATCCACCAGCCTGGCATCTGCCAGATAACCACATCGGCCCAGAGAAAATTCTGCACTTCTTCTTTAACATCATAATCTCCGTCGGTACGTACGCTTTTTACTGCGTGTCCGTTATCACGCAGAAAACTTTCGGCGACAGAGGTGAGGGTGTCATTGAGTTGACCATTAGAGTGGGCGAATTTTTTTGCGCCGTTGATAATCAGGATATTGCTCATTTTTTGTCCTTAGCAAAACGTTAATGCCGGTAATTTTATCCCGCATGCGTCAATGACAAAACTGGCAAAGCGTGCAAAGACTTTTGCATTTAAAGCAATAATCGCTTTCGGAGTGGGACTGAAACGACTGCGTGTATTGCGCAAGATCGGTCAGGATTAACCTTCGTCGAACCGCCAAAGTAGCGCCTCAGGAGGATGCGATGAACGACACGCGTAAGGCGGTTTATTCAGCACGTTTCAGAATGGTTTGTCACTACATTGAACGTCATCTGGATGAGCCCTTATTACTGGAGGCATTGAGTGCGATTGCGCACTGCTCGCCTTTTCACTTTCACCGGATGTTTACAGCCTGGAGCGGAATGCCGCTTTATCGCTATATCCAGTGGCTGCGGCTGCGTCACGCCTCATGGCGGCTGGCGTTTAATCCGCACGATAAAATTATCGATATCGCCCTGGATGCGGGTTTTCAAAATCCGGAGTCGTTCAGTCGCGCCTTCAAAACGGCGTTAGGCGCCAGTCCCCGTCAGTTTCGTCGTGAACCGGACTGGGTGAACTGGCACCGACGCGTACCGAAAAACGTTTCTCAGGAGCGAACGATGAAAGAGATCAACATAGTCCTGTTTCCGACCACGCCAGTGGCGATGCTAAAACACCGGGGCGACCCGGCGCAGGTGAATGCCAGCGCCGCGACATTTATTGAGTGGCGGCGAAGTAGCGGTCTTTCGCCGGTTGAGCGTTATCCGACATACGGTATTGCATGGGACGATCCCGAGTCAGTGCCTGCCGACGCGTTCCGCTTTGATATTTGTGCGGCCGTGGAGCAGGCAGTACCGGCAAATACGTTTGGCGTCGAAAATGGCGAAATCCCCGGCGGGCGCTGCGCGGTCATCCGTCATCATGGCTCGCTCGACTCCGTGGGAGAGAGCGTGTATCACCTCTTTCGGCACTGGCTGCCGGAGAGTGGTGAAACCGTGCGCGATTTCCCGGTCTTTTTCCACTATCTGAATTTTGTGCATCAGGTGCCTGAGCACGAACTCAAGACCGATATTTACCTTCCTCTCGTGTAAGCCTGACGCGGTCACCAGCCTTCGGTGGCCGCCAGATGCCTGAACAGGCGAAAGTCCCCCGGCGCGATAGGTTTTGTACGCGCATCACTATGCCTTAACGTCACAGATAGGGTAGTATCTGCGGCAATATTGCCGCCGAAAAGGCGGACGCACATGTTGAGGAATCACACTTAATGAGCGATATGGCAGAGCGCCTTGCGCTACATGAATTTACGGAAAACGCGTATCTGAACTATTCCATGTACGTCATCATGGACCGTGCGTTGCCGTTTATCGGTGATGGCCTGAAACCTGTTCAGCGTCGCATTGTTTACGCTATGTCTGAATTGGGGCTGAGCGCCAGCGCCAAATTCAAAAAATCCGCCCGTACCGTGGGCGACGTACTGGGTAAATATCACCCGCACGGCGACAGCGCCTGTTACGAAGCCATGGTCTTAATGGCACAGCCATTCTCCTATCGCTACCCGCTGGTTGACGGGCAGGGGAACTGGGGGGCGCCGGACGACCCGAAATCCTTCGCCGCAATGCGTTATACCGAATCCCGTTTGTCCAAATACGCCGAAGTGCTGCTGGGTGAACTGGGGCAGGGGACGGCGGATTGGGTTCCGAACTTTGATGGTACGCTGCAGGAGCCGAAGATGCTGCCTGCGCGCCTGCCGAACATTCTGCTAAACGGCACCACCGGGATTGCAGTCGGGATGGCGACCGATATCCCGCCGCATAACCTGCGTGAAGTGGCAAAAGCGGCGATCACCCTGATTGAACAGCCGAAAACCACCCTCGACCAGATTCTGGATATCGTTCAGGGGCCGGATTATCCGACCGAAGCAGAAATCATCACGTCGCGAACTGAAATCCGTAAAATTTACGAGAACGGTCGCGGCTCCGTACGTATGCGTGCGGTGTGGAAAAAAGAAGACGGCGCCGTGGTGATTACCGCGTTGCCGCACCAGGTTTCCGGCGCGCGCGTACTGGAGCAGATTGCCGCCCAGATGCGCAACAAAAAGCTGCCGATGGTGGATGACCTGCGCGATGAGTCCGACCACGAAAACCCGACCCGTCTGGTGATTGTGCCGCGCTCCAACCGCGTGGATATGGAGCAGGTTATGAACCACCTGTTTGCCACCACCGATCTGGAAAAAAGCTACCGTATTAACCTCAACATGATCGGTCTGGACGGACGTCCGGCGGTGAAAAACCTGCTGGAGATCCTCACCGAATGGCTGACTTTCCGTCGCGATACGGTACGTCGTCGCCTGAATTATCGTCTGGAGAAAGTGCTCAAGCGCCTGCATATCCTTGAAGGCCTGCTGGTAGCATTCCTCAATATTGACGAAGTGATTCATATTATTCGCACCGAAGATGAGCCGAAGCCGGTTCTGATGTCGCGGTTTGGCATCAGCGAGACCCAGGCCGAAGCCATTCTCGAACTGAAATTACGCCACCTCGCCAAACTCGAAGAGATGAAAATTCGCGGCGAGCAGGACGAACTGGCAAAAGAGCGCGATCAACTGCAGGCTATCCTTGCCTCTGAGCGCAAGATGAATAATCTGCTCAAGAAAGAGCTGCAGGCGGATTCCGATGCCTTTGGCGACGACCGCCGTTCACCGCTGCATGAACGCGAAGAAGCGAAAGCGATGAACGAACACGATATGCAGCCGTCTGAGCCAGTGACTATCGTACTGTCGCAAATGGGCTGGGTACGTAGCGCCAAAGGCCATGACATTGATGCACAGGGCTTAAGCTACAAAGCGGGCGATAGCTGGAAAGCGTCGGCGAAGGGCAAGAGCAATCAGCCGGTGGTCTTTATCGACTCGACCGGGCGCAGCTATGCCATTGACCCGATCACGTTACCTTCCGCGCGTGGGCAAGGGGAGCCGTTAACCGGTAAACTGACCCTGCCGCCGGGTGCCGTTGTTGAGCATATGGTCATGACCAACGAAGACCAGAAACTGCTGATGGCGAGCGATGCCGGTTACGGTTTTGTCTGCACATTCAACGATTTGGTGGCGCGCAACCGTGCGGGTAAGACGCTGATCAGTCTGCCGGACAACGCCCGTGTGATGCCGCCGCTGGAAATTGAAAACGACGCGGATATGCTGCTCGCGATCACCACGGCAGGCCGCATGCTGATGTTCCCGGTGGGCGATCTGCCGCAGTTGTCAAAAGGCAAAGGCAACAAGATAATCGGCATTCCGTCGGCGGAAGCCGCCAAAGGCGAAGACGGCCTGGCGCATCTCTACCTGCTACCGCCGCAGAGCACGCTGACGATTCATGTGGGTAAACGTAAAATCAAACTGCGCCCGGAAGAACTGCAGAAAGTGCAGGGAGAACGTGGCCGTCGCGGGACGCTGATGCGCGGCTTGCAGCGTATCGACCGCGTTGAGATTGATTCACCGTCCCGCCCCAGCGTCGGAAACAGCGAAGAGTAATTGTTCTGCATTCATCCCCCCACACATCGTTGGGGGAATGACTAATTTTTCCCGTAAAAGCGTTGTTTATTCCAGAGTTGCGATTAACAATACGTTTTTACGACCCCGCATCTAACCAGGCCTGAGTGTTGCAGGCTAGTGTTTATGCACATAGGGATGGGTTTTCGAGGTAGCTATGCTATTTATTGTTCGCTTCATCATCGTTGTTATTTATTCCATTCTGGTGTGTGTCTTTGGTTCTCTTTACTGCCTGTTCAGCCCACGTAATCCGAAGCATGTTGCTACCTTCGGGCATATGTTTGGCCGCCTGGCTCCGGTATTTGGTTTAAAGGTCGAAAAGCGTTTCCCGCAGGGTTACGAGCAGCATGGCAAGGCTATCTATATCGCGAATCACCAGAACAACTACGATATGGTCACCGCGTCTAACATCGTTCAACCGCCAACCGTCACCGTCGGCAAAAAGAGTCTGCTGTGGGTGCCGTTTTTTGGTTTGCTTTACTGGTTAACGGGCAACCTGCTGATTGATCGTAATAACCGGGCAAAGGCGCACGGCACCATTGCACAGGTGGTGAAACATATTCAGAAGCGCAATATTTCTGTCTGGATGTTCCCGGAAGGCACCCGCAGCCGTGGGCGTGGGTTGCTGCCGTTCAAAACAGGGGCGTTCCACGCAGCCATCGCCGCTGGCGTGCCGATTATTCCGGTTTGTGTCTCTGGTACGTCGAATAAAATCAATCTTAACCGCCTGAAAAACGGGCTGGTGATTGTCGAAATGCTGCCCCCCATCGATACCACCGGTTACGGTAAAGATCAGATTCGTGAACTGGCCGCGCATTGCCATGAGCTGATGAAAACGAAAATCGATGAGCTGGACAAAGAAGTGGCTGAGCGCGAGGCCACAGGAAGGGTCTAATCCTTTTGCTATATTGATGCCGGGAAATGATTTCCCGCGCGGTTTATTCAGTTTTTACACGGAGCAACTATGTCACTCAGTCGGCGTCAATTTATTCAGGTATCCGGGGCTGCATTCTGCGCAGGCGCGATACCGCTGAGGGCGAACGCCGCCGGGCAGCAACCGCCGCTGCCGATACCTCCGTTAATTGAATCCCGTCGCGGGCAGCCGCTTTTCCTGACTCTTCAGCGTACGCACTGGTCATTTGCTACCGGAACGCGCGCGCAGGTCTGGGGGGTTAACGGGCGTTATCTTGGGCCGACTATCCGGGTCTGGAGCGGCGATGACGTCAAAATGATTTACAGCAACCGTCTGGCAGAAAATGTCTCTATGACGGTGAGCGGGCTGCAAGTGCCTGGGCCATTAATTGGCGGCGCCGCGCGGATGATGACTGCGAATAATGATTGGGCGCCAGTGCTGCCGATTCGCCAAAGTGCCGCCACGCTCTGGTATCACGCCAACACGCCGAACCGTACCGCACAGCAGGTTTACAATGGCCTCGCCGGAATGTGGCTGGTGGAAGATGACGTCAGTAAATCGCTGCCCATTCCGAACCACTACGGTGTGGATGATTTCCCGATTATTATCCAGGATAAACGGCTGGATAATTTTGGTACGCCGGAATACAGCGAGCCAGGCAGCGGCGGCTTTGTCGGCGATACCCTGATGGTCAACGGCGCGCAAAGCCCGTTTGTCGAGGTGTCGCGCGGTTGGGTGCGTTTACGTCTGCTCAATGCCTCAAATTCTCGTCGTTATCAGTTGCAGATGAGTGACGGACGTCCCCTGCATGTGATCTCCGGCGATCAGGGGTTTTTGCCTGTTCCTGTGTCGATCAAGCAACTGGCGCTGGCGCCGGGTGAACGTCGTGAGGTGCTGGTTGATATGACCAACGGTGATGAGGTTTCTGTCACCTGTGGTGAAGCGGCTGGCATCATGGATCGTCTGCGCGGCTTTTTTGAGCCCTCCAGTATTTTGATTTCCACCCTGGTACTGACGCTGCGGCCTACCGGGCTGCTGCCACTGGTCACCGATACTTTACCGATGCGGCTTTTGCCATCGGACATCATGACCGGTACGCCTGTGCGCAGCCGCGATATTACACTGGGCAGCGATCCGGGGATCAACGGGCAACTGTGGGATCCGCAGCGTATCGACATTACCGCTCAGCAGGGCTCCTGGGAGCGCTGGACAGTGCGTGCGGACATGCCGCAATCATTCCATATGGAAGGCGTACAGTTCCAGGTGCGTAACGTCAATGGCGCAATGCCGTTCCCGGAAGATCGTGGCTGGAAAGATACCGTGTGGGTTGATGGCCAGGTGGAGTTGCTGGTCTATTACGGGCAACCGTCATGGCCGCATTTCCCGTTCCAGTATGGCAGTCAGACCCTGGAGATGGCGGATCGCGGCTCGATCGGGCAGTTGCTGGTGAATCCGGCGGCCTAGTCGATATGGATGCTACTCTGTCGCCCGACAGCGTTCCCGGATGACGGCGTAAACGCCTTATCCGGGCTATATCCTCTTCGGGTTCTGAGGCGAAAACCCCACACATATTCCTTCATTTCATGTATTGATCCAGCGTATAATCCACGCCCTTTGTTTATTTTTTTGCCACTTTTTTGGAAGCAAGATGAGCGCAATATCCCTGATCCAGCCGGATCGCGACCTTTTTTCATGGCCCCAGTACTGGGCGGCCTGCTTTGGTCCGGCTCCGTTTTTACCTATGTCCCGCGATGAAATGGATCAACTCGGCTGGGATAGCTGCGACATCATTCTGGTTACCGGCGATGCGTATGTCGATCACCCGAGCTTCGGTATGGCTATCTGTGGTCGTATGCTCGAAGCCCAGGGCTTTCGCGTTGGCATCATTGCCCAGCCGGACTGGAACAGCAAAGACGACTTTATGCGTTTGGGTAAACCAAACCTGTTCTTCGGCGTGACCGCAGGCAACATGGACTCGATGATCAACCGCTATACGGCGGATCGTAAGCTGCGCCATGACGATGCCTACACCCCGGATAACGTGGCGGGTAAACGTCCGGATCGCGCGACGCTTGCGTATACCCAGCGTTGCAAAGAAGCCTGGAGAGATGTGCCGGTGATCCTCGGTGGCATTGAAGCGAGCCTGCGCCGTACCGCCCATTACGATTACTGGTCCGATACCGTGCGCCGTTCGGTGCTGGTGGACTCCAAAGCCGACATGCTGATGTTCGGTAACGGTGAACGTCCGCTGGTGGAAGTGGCGCACCGTCTGGCACAGGGCGAGCCTATCTCAGAGATTCGCGATGTCCGTAACACCGCGATCATGGTGAAAGAAGCGCTGCCGGGCTGGAGCGGCGTGGATTCACGTATTATTGATATGCCGGGTAAAATCGACCCGATTCCGCATCCCTACGGTGAAGATTTGCCGTGCGCGGATAACAAACCTGTCGAGCCGAAGAAAGCCGAAGCGAAAGCTGTCGTTGTTCAGCCACCGCGTCCGAAACCGTGGGAAAAAACCTACGTGCTGCTGCCCTCCTTTGAGAAGGTCAAAAGCGACAAAGTGCTGTATGCCCACGCTTCGCGTATTTTGCATCATGAAACCAACCCCGGCTGTGCTCGTGCACTGATGCAAAAACATGGCGATCGCTACATCTGGATTAACCCGCCGGCTATCCCGCTTTCTACCGAAGAGATGGACAGTGTTTTTGCCCTGCCGTACAAGCGTGTTCCGCATCCGGCCTACGGTAACAGCCGTATTCCGGCGTACGAAATGATCCGTTTCTCCATCAATATTATGCGCGGCTGCTTTGGTGGCTGCTCCTTCTGTTCGATCACCGAACACGAAGGGCGCATCATTCAGAGCCGTTCGGAAGATTCAATCATTAACGAGATCGAAGCAATTCGTGACACGGTTCCGGGTTTTACCGGCGTCATCTCCGATCTGGGTGGCCCAACGGCCAACATGTACATGCTGCGCTGTAAGTCGCCGCGCGCGGAACAAACCTGTCGCCGTTTGTCCTGTGTGTACCCGGATATTTGCCAGCACATGGATACCAACCATGAGCCGACGATCAATTTGTACCGCCGCGCACGCGATCTGAAAGGCATCAAAAAGATCCTGATCGCCTCCGGGGTACGTTACGACATCGCCGTAGAAGATCCGCGTTATATCAAAGAGCTGGCGACGCACCACGTGGGTGGCTATCTGAAGATTGCCCCGGAACATACCGAAGAAGGGCCGCTGTCGAAGATGATGAAACCGGGCATGGGGAGCTATGACCGTTTCAAAGAGCTATTTGATACCTTCTCGAAGCAGGCCGGTAAAGAGCAGTATTTGATCCCGTACTTTATCTCTGCTCACCCTGGTACGCGCGATGAGGATATGGTCAATCTGGCGCTGTGGCTCAAGCGCCACCGTTTCCGCCTCGACCAGGTGCAGAACTTCTATCCGTCACCGCTCGCTAACTCAACGACCATGTATTACACCGGGAAAAACCCGCTCGGTAAGATTGGTTATAAGAGTGAAGATGTGGTGGTGCCGAAGGGCGACAAACAGCGTCGTCTGCATAAAGCGCTGCTGCGTTACCACGATCCGGCGAACTGGCCGATGATCCGTCAGGCGCTGGAAGAGATGGGTAAAAAGCACCTGATTGGTTCACGTCGCGATTGTCTGGTACCGGCCCCGACGCTGGATGAAATGCGTGAAGCACGTCGCCAGAATCGTAATACCCGTCCGGCGCTGACCAAACACACCCCGATTGTTCATCAGCGTCAGAACGGCTCCACACGCAGCGAAACCGCAAAGCGTGGCGTTGCGAAAAACGGCGCAGTGAAAAGTGATGCTGTGAAAACGGGTGCTGTGAAGAGTGGCGCGGTGAAAAGCGGCGTAATGAAAAACGATAACGCAAAAAAAGCGGTGAAGCGTAAGGCGAGCTAACGATTCACCTACCCCTTACTCTTCGGGAGAGGGGCTGTAGCCCGGATAAGGCGCTTGCGCCGCATCCGGGAACGCGCTAACTTGCCTGCCACTCTGCTAGGGAGAAGGCTGGGAAGAAGGTGTGCTGGTGACATGTTTTTCGTCCGCTTTATCGCTCAGCGCTTCCTGCTGTCGCTCGCGGTTATACTCTTTAATCCCCTGGTATAAGCTCTGGGTTTCATTGACGATGTCGTCAATCAGCCAGCGGCCGTTTTCATCCACCAGAGAGAGCGTCTGTGTAACGGTCTCCGGCCCATCGCTGAATGGGCGGAAGCGGACCACCGCGTCAACGTGCTGACTATCATGGGGCACGATATCGACCTGCTCCAGCACCAGGTTGTCATAATCCTGGCAACCGCAGATAGGATCGTAATTCAAATAGCCTACATCTCCCTCCGCCGTCAGCCTCTGATCCTCTGCGACCTCTTTCATGAGCCGGCTGGAAATCACCTGATCCTTGCCGGAAGCATCAAAAATGACCCCGGCTTGATTATCCTTATAGTGCTGATAAAGCAATTCCACGCTACGCTGAGGAGATTCACCAAACGCGGAAAAGCTGCAAATAAAAAGCAATACCAATAGTTTTCGCATAGTCGATTCTTCTTGTGGGGCACTGTACCCAGAGTAGCATTGCCTTTGTGCAGGCGTAAGTCTTCATATACGAAGAGATGTTTATCTGAATTCAAGGAGCGAGTGATGGCAACACGATTCTGGCCGGGTATCGCGCTTTTAGCGCTATTGCAAAGCGGGTGTGTGGCATACACCCAGTCTCAACCCGCACTGGAAGGCCGCCTGGTGGATAGCAGCGGAAAACCTATACCTGCGGCCACTATTACGCTGAAAAGCTATCGTCCAGGGGCCAGCACCGTAACCGATAGCAAGGGCTTCTTCGCTTTTGCAGGCGAGCATGAATGGTCGTTCTTTTTACCCGTTGGGCCAATCGACAAGATTAACCTTTCCCGCTTGCTTATCAGTGCGCAGGGGCAGCAATACGATGTGTTGCTCTCATATGGGTTGAGTGGACCTTACGGCTCGGGTCCATCGGAAGTGGGTGTACTGTGTACGCTACCTGAAACGCAACTGCCAACGGATAAAGAGGGCACAACGCCGGATATCTGCCAGCGGGTGCCGTATAAAGAAATACAGGCATCCCGCACGGCTGAGTGAGTCGGTGGAAATCAGCCCGGCACTCAGGCCGGGCTAAAAGGACTAATTAGTACAGCCCCAGCATTTTCCACCAGACAAGGCCGATGGTCATAAACACAGCCTGATTGAACAGGCTAATCAAGAACCCTGTTCGCCACCAGGTGCCTGTTGGCACGTAACCGGCGCCAAACAGAATAGGACCGCGTGCGTGGGTGTACTGCGTCAGTGAGCAATAGAGGCTACTGGTAAACGCCAGCATCAGCGCCATTGGCGCGGCGGGAATATTCAGGTGAATACCCACGCCGAGGAAGACGGCGTACAGTGCGGCGATTTGCGCATTACCGCTGGCGAAAAAGTAGTGGGTATAGAAATAGGCGGCATTCAGCAGCAACAGTACAATCACCCAACTGGTGCCGCCCATTGCGTTTCCGATGCTTTCACCAATCACGCCGCCAAACCAGGTGGTGAAGCCCAGTTTTTTCAACTGGTTCGCCATCATCAGCAGCGCCGCAAACCAGATCAGCGTATCCCAGGCCCCTTTCTCGCTTTTCACATCTTCCCAGCTCAGTACTCCGGAAAGTAACAATACCGACAGGCCAACAAAAGATGCGGTTGTCGGGTCCACCCCCAGCGCATCGCCGAAGATCCACAGTATTAGCAGAAGCAGGACGGTGCCGAGCATCAGCCATTCGCCGCGGCTCATTTTCCCCATCAATGCCAGCTCACGCTGCGCCAGGACGGGGGCATCCGGGGTATGTTTGATTTCGGGACGCGTTATCCAGTAAACCAGCACCGGCACGATAAGCAAGGAGACAACGCAGGGAGCCAGCGCGGCGATAAACCAGCCGCCCCAGGTCAGCGTGACGCCTGCGTTTGCCGCCAGCTTCACCGCCAGCAAGTTACCGGTATAGCCGGTCATAAACAGCGCGGCGGTGACATCGTTAACGTTGCCAATACAGGTAATAAGAAAGGTACCGATTTTGCTACGCGATTCATCTTCCGGACGAGAGTCAAAGCTGCGGGCCAGTGAGTCGGCAATCGGGTAGATGACCCCACCGCAACGCGCGGTATTACTTGGCATGGCGGGGGAGAGGATCAGATCGGCAAACGCCAGACCATATGCCAGCCCAAGCGTGCGCTTACCGAGCAGGCGGATCATTTGTAGTGCGATGCGTCGACCAAGCCCGGTTTTGATAAAACCACGGGCGATCATAAAGGCGACGACGATAAGCCAGATAAGTGAACTGTTCAGCTCGCTTAATGCCGTGAGGATAGCGCCATTAGCGGTTTTATCACCCGCAGCGTAGGTGAGGGCGAACACGGTAATACCGATGATGCCGACAGCGCCAATAGGCAGCACTTTCGCGACGATCGAGGCAATGGTTGCGACAAAGACAATAGCTGAATGCCAGGCCTGGGCGCTGAGTCCTTCCGGAGGGGCTATTTGCCAGAGGCCGGTGGCGATAGCAACGATAATAATTAAAGGGAGCCATCGGACTCCTGACGTGGTTTTTTCGGCCATAAAGTCATCCCTATTCATGGTGTAAATAAAACATCGCGAATAAATAATCATTACAAGTGATTATGTGGTTTCAGCATAAATTATGCTGCGCTACAAATGTGAACAAATACACAATAAGAATAGGGTTAAATTGTTTCCTGATGTTTCTGATTTCAGAGAAAAAAAAAGCCCGGCATGGACGCCGGGCGGGTGGAGAGTAAAAGACATTAGCCGCCGAACTGATCCGGGTCAGGGCCAAGACGTTTACCCTGATCGAGTTTAGCGATTTCGGCCAGCTCGTCTTTATCGAGACGGAAATCCCAGACGTCAAAGTTTTCGGCAATGCGCGCCGGAGTGACGGATTTCGGGATCACAACCAGACCGCAGTCCAGATGCCAGCGAATCACAATCTGTGCGGGGGTCTTGCCGTATTTATCCGCCAGCTCGCGGATAATTTTCTGGTCAAATACCCCTTCGCCGCCCTGTGCCAGAGGGCTCCAGGATTCGGTCTGGATTTTGTGCGTGGCGTTCCAGGCATGCAACTGGCGCTGCTGCAAAAGAGGGTGCAGTTCAATCTGGTTGATAACCGGGGTCACGTTCGTCTCATCGATCAGCTTCTGCAGATGATGAATCTGGAAATTACATACCCCAATGCTCTTCACCAGCCCCTGTTCCTGGAGTTTGATCATTCCTTTCCAGGCCTCAACATAGTGATCGATAGCCGGAACCGGCCAGTGCATCAGATAGAGATCAACATAATCGAGCTGCAGTTTATCGAGGCTTTCTTGCAATGCTTCCTGTGGGCGTTTCTGATCGTCATTCCACAGTTTTGTGGTAATAAACAGGTCTTCACGCGCAACGCCTGCACTTTTTAATGCCGTGCCGACGCCGTCTTCATTTTTATACGCGGCAGCGGTATCAATAGAGCGATAGCCCACTTCCAGCGCCTTGTGAATGGCGGAAACCACTTCCTCATTGCCCGCTTTCCACACGCCAAGACCCAGCTGCGGCATCAGGTTGCCGTCCGAAAGCTTAATCACGGTTGGATGTGTCATGCATTCCTCCTGTATGAGCTTACCGGGACAAGTCCCGGTAAGGTTGTGTGCATTAAGTCTGGACGAAAAGTCCAAAAACGAAAGGCAGCGGAGTAAAAAGCTTAGCGTGCCGCTTCGTAAATGCGACGGCTGACTTCAAGAGTAATATCCTGATGTTCACCGAGTTTTGTCATGCCATGTTCTTCCAGTTTTGCCAGCAATGCAGGGATAGAACTGCCGTCCAGACCGTAACCGGACAGACGCGTCGGCACACCCATCTGCTCAAAGAAACCACGGGTTGCTTCGATAGCGGCATCGATACGACTGTCTTCAGAACCTTCCGTGATATTCCAGACACGTTCTGCATATTGCAGCAGTTTGGCGCGCTTGGTGTCGCGTTTCTCATTCCACAGGGCAGGGAGCACTATCGCCAGCGTCTGGGCATGATCAAGACCGTGCATTGCCGTCAGCTCATGGCCGAGCATATGGGTCGCCCAGTCTTGCGGCACCCCCGCACCAATCAGGCCGTTTAGCGCCTGGGTGGCCGCCCACATGACGTTGGCGCGGACATCATAGTTTTCCGGTTCTTCCAGCGCCTTCGGACCTTCTTCAATCAGCGTCAACAGAATGCCTTCAGCGAAACGATCCTGGATTTTGCCGTTTACCGGGTACGTGACATATTGCTCGACGGTATGCACGAAGGCGTCCACAACACCGTTAGCGACCTGGCGCGGCGGCAGAGTGTAGGTGTAAACCGGATCCAGCACGGCAAAAATCGGCTGAACGTGTTCAGACATAAACGCTTGTTTATCGCCAGTGGTTTTACGGGAGATAACCGCGCCTTTGTTGGATTCGGAGCCGGTTGCCGGCAGCGTCAGCACGGAACCCATCGGGATTGCGCTGGTGATTTTGCTGCCGTAGGTTTGCAGAATTTCCCACGGATCTACGCCTTCTGCGTAATGCGCCGCTGCAGCGATGAATTTGGTGCCATCCAGCACTGAGCCGCCGCCGACCGCCAGCAGGAAGGTAATTTTTTCATCCTGCGCGATTTTGACGGCTTTCATCAGAGTTTCGTAAGACGGATTGGGTTCGATACCGCTGAATTCCCGCACATCCAGACCTTCCAGCGCGCTATACACCTGATCCAGCACACCGTTTTTCTTCACGCTACCGCCACCGTAGGTAATCAGGACGCGAGCGTCTGCCGGGATTTGTTCACGCAAATCGGCAATCGCGCCTTTACCAAACAGGATGCGGGTAGGGGTATGGAGATTAAAGTTGTTCATTGCTCGTTCCCTTTATGTGGGTGATAGATGAGCAGGCAGTATGCTGCCCGATGGCAATAATTGTGGCCGTGGTGGGCTTACCTCTCAATGCACATTTCTGCCGATGTCTTGCCTGTTTCTCCAGCTTGCTGGAGAAACCGCACAAAAGATTGCACACTGTAGCGGTCGAAAAACAGTGAAGGAGCGGCGAGCTATGAACCGTGACGAGATTTGCCAGGCGCTAACGCATAAAGTAAAAGTACTGAAAAATAATGAAAACTATCTCAGTACGCTGCTTCCGGATATCCGTTTACTTTACGGTACTGAACCGGGAACCCGCACGCCGGTGATGTATCAACCGGGGATCGTTTTTCTCTTCTCCGGCCATAAGATTGGTTATATCAACGAGCGCGTATTTCGCTACGATACCAATGAATATTTACTGCTTACCGTACCCTTACCCTTTGAGTGTGAGACCTATGCAACGCCGGAGGTTCCGCTGGCGGGGTTACGCCTTAACGTCGACATTCTGCAGCTACAGGAACTGCTGATGGATATTGGCGAAGATGAATCTTTCCAGCCTGCGATGGCGGCAAGCGGCATCAACTCTGCCACCCTGTCCGAAGAGATCCTGTGTGCTGCGGAGCGTTTACTCGACGTGATGGAACGCCCGCTGGATGCCCGTATTCTGGGAAAACAGATCATTCGCGAGCTGCTCTATCACGTGCTCACTGGACCGCGTGGCGGCGCACTGCTGGCGCTGGTTAGCCGCCAGACCCATTTCAGCTTAATCAGCCGGGTGCTGAAACGCATTGAGAGCCAATACACGGAAAACCTGAGCGTCGACGAACTGGCGGCGGAAGCCAATATGAGCGTCTCGGCGTTTCACCATAACTTTAAGTCGGTGACCAGCACCTCGCCGTTGCAGTACCTTAAAAGCTACCGCCTGCACAAAGCGCGAATGATGATGATCCATGATGGTATGAAAGCCAGTGCTGCGGCCATTCGTGTGGGGTATGAGAGCCCGTCGCAATTCAGCCGCGAGTTTAAACGCTATTTTGGCGTCACGCCGGGGGAAGATGCTGCGAGAATTCGCATGATGCAAGCAGGATGATTTTCCTTCTCCTTTTGGGAGAAGGAAAAAGGAAAGGTATCAGGCGCTGCAGTATTTTTTCTTAATCACGACGGCCAGCGTACCCACCAGCCCGGCGACCAGCAGGAAAAGCGGCAGAATCATCAGGAATGTCATCACCTGATCTTCATGGCGCTTGACGAAGGGGATCATGCTAATGGCATAGCCCAGCGTGGTGATCATGCCGACCCACAGCAGGCCACTGAGCCAGTTGAAAAGCTGAAAGCGGCGGCTGGACAAGCCTGAAATGCCGGCCATGGTTGGCAACAGAGTACGCACGAAAGCCAGGAAGCGCCCGGCCAGCAGCGCCAGCAAACCGTGACGGTCAAACATGCAGGTTGCGCGCTGGTGATATTTCTCCGGCAACTGCGCCAGCCAGCTCTTCACCACTCGCGTATTCCCCAGCCAACGTCCCTGCAGGTAGCTTAACCAGCAGCCCAGACTGGCGGCAGACGTCAGGATCAGGAGTGTCGACAGGTAGTCCATGCAACCACGCGCCACCAGTGCGCCAGCCAATAAAAGCAAACTGTCCCCAGGTAAAAACGAGGCCGGAAGCAATCCGTTTTCTAAAAAGAGTGTGGCAAACATCACGAAATAGACGACGCCAACAATATGTGGGTTCGCCAGCGCTGCAAAGTCGTGGTGCCAGAGCGCAGCGATAATGTCTTGAATTACAGCCATGGACTTTCCTGTGGTACCGCTTAGAGAAGGCTATTGTACCTGCTTATCGCCCGAAACACCTTGATCCCAGGCGCAATTAATACAGAGTATTCTGCTAGCGTAATCAGAATTTTCAACCAGCAGTTAACAATTTAAACGATACGCTGGAAACCTGCGGCCAAATCATCAATTAAATCATCAACATCTTCCAGACCAATATGAACACGAATCAGAGTACCGCTAAAATCCACGCCGCCATCAGGACGAATAGCCGCGATCTGTTCCGGTTGATTTGCCAGAATTAATGATTCATACCCACCCCAGGAGTAGGCCATGCTGAACAATGAGAAATTATCGAGATAGGCCGCCAGCTCTTCATTGTTAAGACGCTTGTTCAGAATGAAGGAAAACAGGCCGCTGCTACCGCTAAAATCGCGCTTCCAGAACTCATGACCTTTGCTCCCGGGCAGCGCCGGATGGTTAACCTGCGCGACTTGCGGGTGCGAAGCCAGCCACTTCGCGATTTTCAGACTGCTTTCATGATGCTGACGCAGACGTACGCCAAGGGTACGCAGGCCACGGCTGGTCATATACGCCGTATCCGCATCGACCATTTGCCCCATCAGATAGGCATTCTCACGCAGTTGATCCCAACAACGGGCGTTGGAAACCGCGGTGCCGATCATCCCATCAGAGTGGCCAATCAGGTATTTGGTGGCGGCCTGAATGGAAATGTCGATATCGAATTCAAGGGCTTTAAAGAGAATGCCTGCCGCCCAGGTATTGTCGATCATAATGATCGCCTCTGGCGCCACGCTTCTGACCGCCTGCACAATTGCCGGTACGTCATGAACTTCCATGGTAATGGAGCCAGGGGATTCGAGGAACACGATTTTCGTATTGGGCTGAATCAGACGCACAATGCTTGAGCCGATCATCGGGTCAAACCAACTGGTGGTCACGCCGAGCTTGGTGAGGATCTTCGTACAAAAATCCTGGCTTGGTTCATAGGCGCTATTGGTCATCAGGATATGGTCGCCCTGTTCTACAAACGCCAGAATGGTATTTGCCACTGCCGCGGCGCCACACGGGAAAAGGGCACATCCTGCGCCGCCTTCCAGCTCACACATGGCGTCCTGTAACGAGAAATGGGTTAGCGTGCCGCGACGCCCGTAAAAAAGCTCGCCTTTTGCGCGATTACGCGTGGCCTGCTTTTTCGCTTCGACAGTGTCGAAAACCAGGGAGGAAGCCCGTTGAATGACACTATTCACCGAACCCTGCGTGTATTTCTTGCTGCGCCCCGCGTTCACCAGAGCGGTATCAATATGCTTCGCCGTCATGTTCGCCTAACCTGTTTTTATACGTCTGGATGTCCAGACTACCATGAATGCCAGACGATGCATCGGTGCCTGTTCTGATAAAGCATAAAATTTTATGAATATTCGGCGATGAAACTTTTTTACTGCGTGAGCGCAAGGAAAAAGCGGGAATATTGCGGCAGTATGTAAATACTAATGAGAACTACTATCAATTCGACGATGTTTTGATATTATTATGCTCAGATTTTGTGATATGCGTCGTGGAGATACACAGTGGGTAATAATTTGATGCAGGCGGATCTTTCCGTTTGGGGTATGTATCAACATGCCGACATCGTAGTAAAAATTGTGATGATCGGGTTGATTCTGGCATCAGTGGTCACCTGGGCAATCTTCTTTAGTAAAAGTGCTGAGATGATTGCGCATAAACGCCGTCTTAAACGTGAACAGCAATTGCTGGCTGATGCCCGTTCGCTGGATCAGGCCAGTGACATCGCCTCCGCTTTCCATGCCAGAAGCCTCAGCACACAGTTAATTAACGAAGCCCAAAATGAGCTGGAGTTGTCCGCGGGTAGCGAAGATAACGAAGGTATTAAAGAGCGCACGGGTTTCCGCCTTGAGCGTCGCGTTGCCGCTACGGGCCGTCATATGGGCCGTGGCAATGGTTACCTTGCGACAATTGGCGCTATTTCCCCGTTCGTGGGGCTGTTTGGCACCGTATGGGGCATCATGAACAGCTTCATTGGTATTGCCCAGACGCAGACCACTAACCTTGCCGTGGTTGCACCGGGTATCGCGGAAGCGTTGCTGGCCACCGCGATCGGTCTGGTGGCGGCAATTCCTGCCGTGGTTATCTATAACATCTTCGCCCGCATGATCGGCGGTTATAAAGCGACGCTGGGTGATGTTGCCGCACAGGTTCTGCTGTTGCAAAGCCGCGATCTGGATCTGGCTGCCAGCGCCGCAGCAAAACCCGTTCACGCCGCCCAGAAACTACGAGTAGGTTGATGCCCCATGGCAATGCGTCTTAACGAAAACCTCGACGATAACGGCGAAATGCACGAAATCAACGTAACGCCGTTTATCGACGTTATGCTGGTTCTGCTGATTATCTTCATGGTGGCTGCGCCGCTTGCAACGGTAGATGTGAAAGTTAATCTGCCGGCTTCTACCAGTCAGCCGCAGCCGCGTCCGGAAAAACCCATTTACCTGTCTGTCAAAGCGGATAACAGCATGTTCATTGGTAACGATCCGGTGACTGACGAAACGATGGTGACTCAGCTTGATGCCATCACCGAAGGGAAGAAAGACACGACGGTCTTCTTCCGTGCGGATAAGACTGTTGATTACGAAACCATCATGAAGGTGATGGATACTCTGCATCGCGCGGGCTATCTCAAAATTGGCCTGGTCGGCGAAGAGGTTGCAGCCGCGAAGTAACCTTCGCGTTTGCTTATTAAGGCTGGCCTGCGGGTCGGCCTTTTTGTTTTCAGGGCTCCGCTCAGCCGACGATATAACACCTTATTTCAGGGAATCTTAACCTGAGAATGCGTAAACCAATACAGTGGGAATGATTCAGTGAATAGTCAAATCGGGTGAATAATTATTGATAATAAGGGGAGGGATAATAAGGTTATTTCGCTGCTTGCGCAGGCTCTGACGTGAGGGGCGTTGCCGCGTCTTCTGACGCAGGTTTTTCCTCAGGCGCAACGGTCGTCACAACCGCGGTGCGGTATTCTTCATCGGCAAGCTTACGGCTGATGCGCAGGGTTGCGGTCTCTCTGGCAAGGATATGCTGGTAATTGGCTTCCAGCCTGGCCATTATTTTTTCCAGCAGTTCAGGGCGCTCCTCCACGATAGCGTTGATTGTCGCACCATAGATCTCTTCTTTTACCTGAAAGGCATAGATTTCCCGGCGATTTTGCCACTTTAGTCGTACAAGGGCCGCAGGGATAGAGATGAGCTCATGGGCAATGCGCTGTATGGTGGCGTTCTTACTCTGAATCAGTGCATCAATATTTTGCTTTAAGATAAATTCGTCGCTGGGTTGATTGTCTAAAGTCAAATAAACGTCGTTATTATCTATTTTCTCCACGTCATTCATCCCCTAGCTTATAAAACAAAGGCGTATCTTTTTCGCGGGTAATGAGATTAAGCCAAATTTCATTTCCTGCTTCATTAATTTGTTTGGTCTTTTCGGAAATTATTTGGCTTAATGTCTGGGCATCAATCTCGCCTTCGGCTTGCAAATCGTTCAGCAGGCGGGCAAAAGTTTCGATTTTTACCACACGATATAATCGATCTTTTATATGACGATCGCGCTCCTCAAGCAACATATTCCGCGACTGACCGGTACGATTGGCATTCGCTAATATATCGCTGGCATAATCAGAGAGAGTTCTTTTTCCCTGAGTTAAATTAGTGTCTTTTTCTGCTTCTCCCGGTTCTGTTTCCGTAACAGAAATGTGAAATCGAGCCGGGACAAGATTCTCGGGGAGCATTTCTAATATCCTTTAATATCAATAAGGTAGGAGAAGTTCAGGCGTGAGGTTCGTTGACAATATCATGGCGCACTTTTAAAATCAAAAAAAATGGAGCCTGCATATGAACAGTATTTATTATTCTGTTGTCATTTTATTGCTGTTAACGGGCGGCGTACTTTTATTGATGCGCGAGAACAATAAAAAGCCGTCCATAGCTGAAACTGAAACGTTGGCGCCGCAAGCTAAGCCTCTGTCCAAAGAGGAGGGCGAAGACCATTTCGCAATGCTAATGAATGCCATTACCCCGGTGTGGTACTGGCGTGTAAATCATGAATATATCGATTTTCTTCATGCGACGATTAAACGCATGAACATGGCGGAGATAAATAGCGTTCCCGGGTTATTTGAGGCGCAGCGCCGTTGCAGCGATCTCAATTCTGCCGTCTACAAGTATTATGACAATATTAAAAAGCGCTGTTTAAACGGCGAAAAAGTGATGCACTCTGACCTTGATGTGTTGAACCTGCGCCAGTGTTTTCGCGAGTTCAGCATGGAGGCCTACCCGGAACTGGTCGTGCTGGTATGGCCGGAATATCAGCGCCCGGAGATAGACCCGGCACAGGTGTAACCTGTCGTGACGTTCCACTGCTGCCGGTGCAGCAGTGGAACAGGCGAATCAATATTTCGCGTGGTGTTTAAAGCGGAAATCTTCCATAAAACCGGTCAGTTTTTCTACCGCACCGAGCGTCAGCGCGTTATAGATTGAGGCACGTACGCCGCCAATCGCGCGGTGACCGCCAAGGCCGGAGAATCCAGCGGCTGTCGCTTCATTCAGGAACAACGCTTCCAGCTCTTTCGTCGGCAAATTGAACGCAACATTCATATCAGAACGGAAAGCCGCTTCACCCCATGGGCGGAAGAAATCATTGCTGCCGTCAATCAGGCCATACAGCAATTTCGCTTTTTGCTGGTTGATTTGAGCCATGTTTTCCAGCCCACCGACGTCATTGAGCAGCCAGCGTGTGACCAGCAGTACAACATAAATTGCGAAGACCGGCGGGGTGTTGAAGTTCGAGTGTGACTCAACCTGACGGCGATAGTCCAGGAATGACGGCAGGTTATCCGGGGCGTTTTGTACCACGCTGTCACGAACCAGTACGATGGTAACGCCTGCCGGACCAATGTTTTTCTGCGCATGGGCGTAAATCAGCGAGAATTTATCGGCCTCACACGGCTTAGACAAAAAGTCAGAAGACATGTCACAGACGCGCGGCACGTCGTCGCGGCCCAGAATACGATTGAACTGCAGACCTTCTACCGTCTCGTTGGAGACATAGTGAATGTACGGAGCGTCCGGCGAAAAATCTAACTCTTCATCGGTCGGCAAACGGCGATAACCATGTTCCTCACCGCTCCAGATGACGCGAACCGGGCCTTCACGCATGGCCTCGGTCACCACTTTACGGCTCCAGTAGCCGGTATCAAAATATTCTGCCGGGTGTTTTTTCCCCCGCAGCATGGTCATTGGGACCATAGAGAACTGCTGTGTCGCACCACCCTGCAGGAACAGGATATGGTAGTTGGAAGGCAGGCCTAACAGCGTGCGGATATTGTTTTCGGTTTCACGCACCACATTTTCAAACCAGTCTGAACGGTGGCTGATACCAAGAATGGACAGCCCCGCCTCAGGGACATTAATGATCGCCTGTTGGACCTGGTTTAATACCACCTCGGGCAGCGCGCCCGGGCCGCCGGAGAAGTTCAGTGCGTTATTCGGATTCAATGACATGTTCATACCTGTGTAGCATAAATGGGTTAGAGCGTTTTACCGGCCCGTTGTAACAACATTTCCCGCATCGCAGTTTTGACTTTATGCATATGAATCTGCTTGTTGGGAAACATCACTTCGTCGTCCATGGCGTGCACGACCATCGCCGGATCGATTTCAAAAATCAGCAGTTCGCCGTTCTGCGTCTCGGCACAATCGATACCGATGTACTCAAGGCCTGTGCGCTGGCTAATTGCGTCCAGCGCATCATGGTGGCGTGCGGCAAAATCAGCGAATTCGTTCAGGAAGCGGGCTTCCTGAGCGCGTTTGTTTTCGTCTTCGTACATCCCTGCGTTGACGTAATGGATCATCCAGTTGGACGACACGCCCATATGGCAGGCATACGCTTTGCCGTCGATTAGCACCAGGCGCATTTTGCGAAACAGACCGTCGTCACCGCTGTAATCCACGAAACGGGACAAGAAAAACGTATCCTCGTCGTTCTGCTGCAGATAGGACGCGACGGCCTCACGGTTATCCACTTTTTGTAGACCGTGACCACCATGGCTGCCGACCGGGCGCAGAATAATCGGGAAGGCGTGATCGTCGGCGATATCGGAGACGGACTTCTCTCCCGCTGCCACAGACTGCAGAGACTGGCGGCTGATATGCAGCGCCGGACAGATCACCAGACCGGGCACATTTTGCAGCAGGATACTGGCATTGTGGCGTTCAGAATTGGGGACGTTTTGAGGTGGATTCAGGACCGGCGTAGGCCAGTCGCGCAGAACATTCTCCAGGCGCTGCAAAACGGCACTTTGTTCGTCGCTGGCACCAATCGCCACCATCACCAGATCGTGTTCCGGCACGGGTGACGTCAACGGATGCGGCGCAGTGGGATCGACATAGTAATTGATGAGATCGATGTCGCTATCTTCAAGCAGGCAGTCGAGCGGAATATTGGCCGAAAGATTACCCGGCACCATCAGCATCAGTACACGCAGTTTCGTTGGCTGACGCGCATGCCAGTGGTAAACGCGTTGCATCTGCAGCGCCTGGTTTTGAATTTGCAGACCTAACTCTTCATGTTTCAGGCTCATCATGGCCGTGGCAAGGTTCATCCACAGGGTCGCATCTTCCGGTGCTTTTTCCGCAAGGGCGATCATTTCTTGTGCCATAGAGGAGAAGTCAATACCTGCGATGCTCATACGTAAAAACGGCGCCATTCCCAGGAATGGCAACGATTGAGCTTCCGGCTCTGACGTTAACGACATACTGAGTGCCTCTGGTTATACAGTCGATATGACTTATGATGCTATAAATGACCAGATGGCAATGCGGTGATTAGCGGGGATAAAAAGCGGGATAACGGGAGTTACCCTCGGAAAGTGCGTCATTGCTGGGGTAAATAGTGCGAATTTTTCTATGAAATGCCGATAAACCACCTGAATGGTAATAAAAGAAGGGGGAACTGCGCCCCCATCATTTTTACTTATCGGAGGAGGCGTGCCAGAGGTTGAGTTCACCGTCGGCAACATGCTTATCGATCTGCGCCAGTTCGTGTTCACTGAATGTCAGATTGTTTAGCGCCAGCACGTTTTCTTCCAGTTGCTCCGGACGGCTTGCGCCGATCAACACGGAGGTGACACGGTCGTCTTTCAGCAGCCAGCTCAGCGCCATCTGCGCCATGGATTGCCCACGAGCGGTGGCCATCTCATTGAGCAGCCGCAGGCTGCTGAGGTTGGCTTCGGTCAGCATTTTTTCCGACAGGCCGCGAACCTTCTTCCCTTCTTTCTGCATCCGCGAACCTTCCGGGATCCCGTTAAGGTATTTTCCGGTCAGCAATCCCTGTGCCAGCGGGGTAAAGGCGATGCAGCCAACGCCGTTGGCGTCGAGCGTATCCAGTAAGCCGGTTTTATCGACCCAGCGGTTAAGCAAGTTGTAAGAAGGCTGATGGATCAACAGGGGAATCTTCCACTCGCGCAGCAGCGCTACCATTGTCTGGGTTCGCGGCGTTGAATAAGAGGAGATACCGACATAGAGCGCTTTACCGCTCTGTACGGCCTGGGCCAGCGCAGCGGCGGTCTCTTCCATCGGCGTATTCTCATCGACACGGTGCGAATAGAAGATATCGACGTAGTCCAGCCCCATGCGTTTCAGGCTTTGATCGAGGCTGGCGAGTAAGTACTTACGGGAGCCGCCGGAACCGTAAGGGCCGGGCCACATGTCATATCCTGCTTTGGTGGATATGATCAACTCATCGCGGTAAGCGGTGAAATCTTCACGCAGCAAACGCCCAAAGTTTTCTTCCGCGCTACCCGGAGGCGGACCGTAGTTATTAGCTAAATCAAAATGGGTGATGCCTAAATCGAAGGCTTTACGTAACAGCGCACGCTGGGAATCAAGAGCTTGAACATGGCCGAAGCTATGCCACAAACCCAGCGACAGTGCGGGCAGGCGCAGGCCGCTTTTACCGCAGTAACGATACTGCATCTGCTCATAGCGAGCAGGGTTGGCAAACCAGGGCATGATGTCTCCTTTCTTGTAGATGTAGGGTCGAAACAGTGTTTTTATTCTATAACGGTTCTGGTGGCGTGCTCTCGACGGGATAAAAAAATCTCTTCGCTAGCGTTCTCCTCTCTAATGATAACGTCGCGCGATTATTCGCTTTATGGTGTTATCAGGTGCTGAAATAGATTGTCGACACTGAACTCCGACGAAGGGGCTCTGGGCGTTGAGGTTATATTGTGTTTAAGACGTTACGGCAAGGTAAAATAGGCTTGCGCAAATGCTTCATATCGACAGTGCTGTCGGCGATGCGGCATGCGAGCTTTTCCGGAAGATGCGCAAATTTTCTGAGAAAATTCTTAGGTTATGACGTTCGTGCACCGTTGTTGCTATGAGACGGAAAAACGATAAATTATATTTATTGAATATGATCGAAATAACAGTTGGCTTTCCACGCTTCCCGTCATCCTGCCTGCGCAGTGTCACTTTCAAAGCAATGCGCTGTTCCATTTATCGCATTTTAATCAGAAGATTACCATTCTCTCTGGACGTCACGGTGGAGACCGCCTTTTGTCACCATTACGGGTAACAAAAAACGCATTAGCATTACAAGTGGTATGGTTATTGTTTCTTTGATTTTATTTATGGCAGCATGGTTAATATTTATTTTTGTATTTTATTATGATTCTTACATCTTTGTTTTAAATTTGAATGCGGTGTCGGTATGTTGTTATTTCATTTATTGGGTGTCTTTTTTTTGTTTATTTATAATGTTTTTCTCAGATCTTTTTTAATTTTTGTTTTATTTATAAAAAACGTTTTGTATTTTTTATTTTAATTACGGATGTAATAACTCATCAATAAATTTCTCTCATAATATAAAGCAGTTACATATAGTTTAGTTAGGTTGCTAACCTTAAAAATCGAATGATAAACCGCGCCTTGTTTTCAAAAAATAACATCCATAAGTGAAGGTAAACCACGATGGGATATGGACAAATATTGCCCATTTTGTGATCAATTTTTTACTTTGAACCATACAAATTCCCTAAATGTTGCCGATAAAGGAATTAACTCTCAATTCCGAGTAAGCATGTCCCTTCACTGCAAGGAAATAATTATGCGTATGCTTCAAAACTTTACTATCCGAATCGTCATGCTGGTGATCCTGGGCATTTTTGGCCTGTTGTGGTCCGGCGTCGGTTTGTATAGCGTTTTCTCTCTTTCAAAAGTGGCTGATGGCAATGAAGTTGATCGCCAGCTTGTGTCACAGATGACGTTGCTTAGCCAGGGCAATGACCAGTATTTCCGTTTTGTTACGCGCCTTAGTCGTGCGATGGAGGCAAAAAGCGCAGGCGGTGCAGTCGATTTTGGTCCTGCACAGCAGTCGCTTGAGAGCATGGCGAAAAAACTCACCGAGTTTAAAGCTATCTCTCCAGGACCTATGAATCCCAAGGTATCAGAGCAGGTAATCGCTGCCTGGCAGGCACTGCTTGATCAGGGCATCACACCGCAGATGCAGGCGGCCCAACAAGGGTCGGTTGAAGCCTATCGTCAGCAGGCAAACACCGTGACCCCTGCATTGAGTCGGGCATTTGGCGCAACCACTGACAGCTTTAATAAAGCGGCAGGTGTTAGTCTTGACGAAACCCGTGTGATGGTTGACAGCCAGACCCACATCACCCGTGCGATTATTATCGTGGCAATGGTGCTGGGGTTACTGATTCTGCTATTCACCGACCGCTACCTGGTGACGATGCTGGTGAGACCGTTGGACGCCATTCGTGATCACTTCACGAAAATGGCGCAGGGTGACCTTAGCCAGCCAATCCCGGATTTTGGCCGCAATTGCGTAGGACGTGTCGTGCCCTTGCTGCGTGCGACTCAGGATAGCCTGCGAGATGCAGTCAGCTCTATCCGTAACGGTAGTGAGAATATCTGGCGCGGCGCGACCGAGATTTCCAGCGGCAACAATGATCTCTCTTCCCGTACCGAAGAGCAGGCGGCAGCACTGGAACAGACAGCAGCCAGCATGGAACAACTGACGGCAACGGTGAAACTGAACGCCGATAACGCCAGCCAGGCAAGTGAATTGGCCGATGTCGCCTCCTCAACGGCGAGTAAGGGCGGCGCGCTGGTAGAGGAAGTCATCAGCACAATGGATGGCATCTCTCAAAGCTCGAAGAAAATTGCGGAAATCACTACGGTCATTAATAGCATCGCCTTCCAGACCAATATCCTGGCACTTAACGCCGCTGTCGAAGCTGCTCGTGCGGGTGAGCAGGGGCGTGGCTTTGCGGTTGTTGCAGGCGAAGTGCGTAACCTGGCCAGCCGAAGCGCAGGCGCGGCGAAAGAGATCGAATCGCTTATCGCGGACTCCGTTACCCGCGTGGAGAAAGGCGCCAAACTGGTCAATGACACCGGCACTACGATGGAAGGCATTCTGCGTGCGGTTACCGAAGTGACCACCATCATGAAACAGATTGCTGCCGCATCCGCGGAGCAGAGCAAAGGCATTTCGCAGGTAGGCGTCGCGATTACTCAGATGGATAGTGTCACCCAGCAGAACGCCTCGCTGGTAGAAGAAATTTCTGCTGCAGCGGCGGCACTTGAGGTACAAACAGAAGAGTTGCAGCGTTCTGTACAACAGTTCCGTTTGTCTGCTAATGAGCAGGTCAACGTCGCTGCGCCGACGGCAGTGAAAACACCTGCCTTGCGCGGTACGGCTAAGAAAGCCGCTTCTTCGTCAGATGAATGGGTCGCGTTTTAAATAACACTGTTACTGCTCAAAATATCGCTATATAGTTATGTATATATCGGTTGAGGGCAGTAAGAATGGAAAACCATTTTGGCAAAGGGTTGATGGCAGGGCTTAAGGCAACACAGGCGGATGAAGCCAGTAGGGTCGCGCGTTTTTGTTCTGACTATAAACGCGGTTTTGTGCTCGGTTTTTCGCATCGTATGTTCGAAAAAACCGGTGACAGGCAACTGAATGCCTGGGAGGCTGGCGTGCTGACGCGCCGCTATGGGCTGGATAAAGAGATGATCATGGATTTTTTCCGTGAGAGCCATTCCGGCACGGCGATGCGTTTTTTTATGGCAGGCTACCGGGCCGGGCGCTAAGCATACCGGAACCGTTTTTACCCTTTTAGAAAGCCACTCTTCTGCGTGGCTTTCTTCGTTTTTATGCCCTGTGTAAACACCCTGTACTTTGTGACATACCACGCTGATATTGAATGTTTCGTTCGTATAGACACACTTTTTGTATGATTACTTGATCGCACGCGCACACCCATTGCTTAAATCCAGTGTAAAAACAGGGCTAATTTTTGGCAAAGGAATGACAATGCATGGCCGACGAAATTCCTCAACTGACTTCTTTTACCTCCTGCGGCATTAATCGTCGCGATTTTATGAAGCTTTGTACCGCACTGGCAGCCACGATGGGGCTTAGCAGCACTGCTGCTGCGAAGATGGCGCAAGCCGTCACCCAGAGCAAGCGCCCGCCCGTGGTCTGGATTGGCGCACAGGAGTGTACTGGGTGTACTGAATCGCTGCTTCGCGCAACGCATCCCACCGTTGAAAACCTCGTGCTGGAAACCATCTCGCTGGAGTACCACGAAGTACTGAGCGCCGCGTTTGGTCACCAGGTCGAAGAGAACAAACACCACGCTCTGGAAACCTATAAAGGGCAGTACGTTCTGGTGGTAGACGGTTCGATTCCGCTTAAAGATAACGGCATTTATTGCATGGTGGCGGGCGAACCGATTATCGACCATATCCGTAAAGCGGCAGAAAATGCCGCGGCGATTATCGCGATTGGTTCCTGTTCTGCATGGGGCGGTGTGGCCGCAGCCGGGGTTAACCCCACCGGGGCGGTGGGCCTGCAAGAGGTGCTCCCAGGCAAAACGGTGATTAACATTCCAGGCTGCCCGCCAAACCCACACAATTTCCTCGCCACGGTGGTGCATATTATTACCTTTGGCAAACCGCCGAAGCTTGATGCGAAAAACCGTCCGCTCTTTGCCTATGGCCGCCTGATTCACGAGCATTGCGAGCGGCGTCCCCATTTCGACGCCGGACGCTTCGCCAAAGAGTTTGGCGATGACGGGCATCGTGAAGGCTGGTGCCTCTACCATTTGGGATGTAAAGGACCTGAAACCTGGGGCAACTGTTCAACGCTGCAATTCTGCGACGTGGGCGGTGTCTGGCCGGTTTCCATTGGTCACCCTTGCTATGGCTGTAACGAAGAGGGCGTTGGCTTCCACAAAGGCATCCACCAACTGGCGCATGTTGAAAACACCACGCCTCGCGTTGATAAGCCACAGGTGAACAGCAAAGAAGGCGGCGTGATGTCGGCTTCCGCTGTCGGTCTGCTGGGTGGTGTGGTGGGATTACTGGCAGGCGTAGGGGTAATGACGGTGCGCGAGCTGGGCCGCCAGCAAAAGAAAAACAACGCTGACTCACAGGGAGAGTGACCGTGAACAGACGTAACTTTCTGAAGGTGGCCTCCGGCGGAGCGCTACTGGCGGGGGGAGCACTACCCGTTTCCGCCGCTGTGCATAACCGCCCGGCGATACCGGGCGCGTGGGGAATGCTCTACGACTCCACCCTGTGTGTCGGTTGCCAGGCGTGCGTCACCCGCTGTCAGGATATCAACTTCCCGGCACGTAACCCACAGGGCGAACAGACCTGGTCGAATAATGCCAAACTCACCCCCTATACCAATAATATTATCCAGGTGTGGCGTAGCGGTACGGCGCAGTATAAAGATCAGCCGACAGACGGTTATGCCTACATCAAAAAACAGTGCATGCACTGCGTTGACCCGAACTGTGTTTCTGTCTGCCCGGTTTCGGCCCTGAAAAAAGATCCCAAAACCGGCATCGTCCATTACGACGCCAGCGTCTGTACCGGTTGCCGCTATTGCATGGTTGCCTGTCCCTACAACGTGCCGAAGTATGATTACAACAACCCCTTCGGCGCGCTGCATAAATGTGAGCTCTGTAATCAGGCGGGCGTGGAGCGGCTCAACAAAGGGGGGCTGCCGGGGTGTGTCGAAGTCTGCCCAACCGGCGCGGTGATTTTCGGTACGCGCGAAGCGTTGCTGGCCGAGGCGCAAAAGCGTCTGAAACTGCAACCCGGCAGTGAATATTCTTACCCGCGCCAGACGCTGGATGCCAACGATCCTAACGTTCGCAAAGTCCCGAAATATCATCCGCACCTTTATGGCGAGCATGAAGGGGGAGGCACGCAGGTCATGGTACTGACGGGCGTGCCTTATACCTGTCTGGGCTTGCCGGAGCTGGATGATATTTCGACCGGTGCGCGTTCAGAAAACATTCAGCATACGGTGTACAAGGGGATGATGTTGCCGCTGGCCGTTCTTGCGGGTTTGACCGCGCTGGTGTATCGCCATACCCGAAGCGATGACCATAAGGGAGGGGATGACGATGCATCATGATCCGCAGCCGCTTGGCGGAAAGTTACTCAGTAAACCGATCTATATGTTTGGGCCGCTGATCGTCTTGTGCGGGCTGTTTATCCTCAAGCGCCTGGTTTTCGGTCTGGGATCCGTTTCCGACCTGAATGGTGGGTATCCGTGGGGGATTTGGATCGCCTTCGACTTGCTCATCGGCACCGGTTTCGCCTGTGGCGGCTGGGCGCTCGCCTGGATGGTCTATGCCTTTAATCGTGGCGAATATCATCCGCTGGTGCGTCCGGCACTGCTGGCCAGCCTGTTCGGTTATTCGCTGGGGGGCTTATCCATTACCGTCGACGTTGGTCGTTACTGGAACCTGCCGTATTTCTACATTCCGGGCCATTTTAACGTCAACTCGGTGCTGTTCGAGACTGCGGTGTGCATGACGATTTATATCGGCGTGATGGCGCTGGAGTTTGCCCCTGCTTTGCTGGAGCGTCTGGGCTGGAAGGTGTCGCTAAAACGGCTCAATAAAGTGATGTTTTTCATCATTGCGCTGGGTGCGTTACTGCCCACCATGCACCAGTCGTCAATGGGATCGCTGATGATTGCCGCCGGACACAAAGTGCATCCGCTATGGCAAAGCTATGAAATGCTGCCGCTTTTCTCGTTGCTGACGGCATTTATTATGGGCTTCTCCATCCTCATTTTTGAAGGTTCTTTGCTACAGGCGGGGTTAAAAGGAAACGGGCCGGATGAACGGCACCTGTTCAGTAAACTTACCGGTACGTTGAGCGTGCTGCTGGCGCTGTTTCTGGTGGCGCGCTTTGGCGAGCTTATCTGGCGTAACAAACTGTCGTTCGCTTTTGCCGGGGATGGTTACAGCCTGATGTTCTGGGCCGAAATACTGCTGCTGGCTTTCCCGCTGGTGGTGTTTCGTGTGCCGCGCCTGCGCAACGACGCCCGGTTCCTGTTTACCGGTGCGGTGAGTATGCTGCTGGGTTGTGCGCTGTGGCGTCTGTCCTACTCTTTACTGGCATTCAACCCCGGTGACGGCTACCACTACTTCCCAACGGCTGAAGAGCTGATCATTTCCATTGGTTTTGTGGCAACGGAGATTTGCGCGTACATCCTACTTATCCGCCTGTTACCCATAATTCCCCCGTTAAAACAATCAGAAAGCCATGAGGCGAGTAAAGCATGAGTCAACGTATCACCATCGATCCGGTGACCCGTATTGAGGGTCATTTACGCATTGATTGCGAAATTGAAAACGGCGTGGTTTCCCGTGCCTGGGCATCGGGAACCATGTGGCGCGGAATGGAAGAGATTGTGAAGGGGCGGGATCCGCGCGACGCGTGGATGATCGTGCAGCGCATTTGCGGCGTTTGCACCACCACCCATGCGATTTCCTCGGTGCGTGCGGCGGAAAGCGCGTTGAAAATCAATGTGCCGCTAAACGCTCAGTACATCCGTAATATTATTCTGGCGGCGCACACCACCCACGACCATATCGTGCATTTCTACCAGCTCTCCGCGCTCGACTGGGTAGATATCACCTCGGCTTTGCAGGCCGATCCGCAAAAAGCGTCGGCATTGTTAAAAGGCATCTCGAACTGGTCGCTAAACAGCGCCGAAGAGTTCGCCAAAGTGCAGCAGAAAATCAAAGCGCTGGTTGCCAGCGGGCAGTTAGGCATTTTCGCCAACGGTTATTGGGGACATCCGGCAATGAAACTGCCGCCGGAAATTAACCTGATTGCCGTGGCGCACTATCTGCAGGCGCTCGAGTGTCAGCGTGATGCCAACCGCGTGGTGGCGTTGCTTGGTGGCAAAAGCCCGCATATCCAGAACCTGGCGGTTGGCGGCGTGGCTAACCCGATTAACCTCGATGGGCTGGGCGTGCTCAATCTTGAGCGCCTGATGTACATCAAAACCTTTATTGACCGGCTGGAAGACTTTGTCGAGCAGGTTTACAAGGTCGATACGGCGGTGATCGCGGCGTTCTACCCGGAATGGCTGACGATGGGCAAAGGCGCGGTTAACTATCTGAGCGCGCCGGAATTCCCTACTGATGCCCAGAATGGCAGCTTCCTTTTCCCCGGAGGCTACATTGCCAACGGGGACCTCGCTACCCGTCGTGAAATCACTTCCCACAGTGACGAATATCTGATCAAGGGGATTCAGGAGAGCGCGAAACACGCCTGGTATAAAGATGAGGAGCCGCAGGCGCCGTGGGAAGGGACGACCGTGCCTGCCTATACGGGCTGGCAGGACGAGGGTAAATACAGTTGGGTGAAATCCCCCACCTTCTATGGCAAAACCGTGGAAGTTGGCCCGCTGGCGAACATGCTCAATAAGCTGGCCGCGAAACGGGAAACGACCTGGGAAAAACTTAACGATATCATTGCTATCTACCAGAAACTTACCGGGAAAACCCTTGGCGTCGAGCAGTTGCACTCCACACTTGGCCGCGTGATTGGCCGTACCGTTCACGCCTGCGAGCTACAGCATATCCTGCAGCATCAATACAAGGCGCTGATTACCAATATCGGCAAAGGCGACCACGTGACGTTCGTGAAACCGGATATTCCGGCGACGGGCGAGTTTAAAGGGGTGGGTTTCCTGGAAGCGCCACGCGGTATGTTGTCGCACTGGATGGTTATCAAGGACGGCAAAATCAGCAACTACCAGGCGGTAGTGCCGTCGACCTGGAATGCCGGTCCGCGTAATGCTAATGGCGATATCGGGCCGTATGAGCAGTCGCTGATTGGCACTCCGATTGCGGATGCGAATAAACCACTGGAAGTGGTGCGTACCATCCACTCGTTTGACCCTTGCATGGCCTGCGCGGTGCATGTTGTCGACGCGGACGGTAACGATGTTGTCTCGGTGAAGGTGCTGTGATGCGTATTTTGGTACTGGGTGTCGGTAACATTTTATTGAGCGACGAAGGCATTGGCGTTCGCGTTATTGAAGCGCTGGAGCAGCGTTATGTCATGCCGGAAGGCGTAGAGGTACTGGACGGCGGCACTGCGGGCATGGAGTTGCTGGAAGCCATGGCGAATCGCACCCACTTGATCATCGTTGATGCGATCGTGTCGCGCAAAAGCGAGCCGGGCGCGCTGCTTCTCCTGCGTGATGAAGAGGTGCCGGTGCTATTCAACAATAAAATCTCGCCCCATCAGTTGGGGCTATCTGATGTCCTTTCCGCCCTGCGCTTTACCGGCGAATTCCCGGATAACATTACCCTGGTGGGGGTGATTCCCCACTCGCTGGAGCCGAACATCGGGCTGACGCCAATCGTTGAGGCAAGCCTGGAGCCTGCGTTACAGGCGGTACTTATGGCGCTACAGGAATCCGGCGTAACACCGGCATTACGGGAGCGCGCGTATGTCTGATTTCCTCGGTTTTCAACATTCCCCACATGAACTGGTGGAAGCAGCGTTTGCGCGCATTGCCACAGATGAGATGCAGGATTTGCCCTTTTTACATCCGACTATGCCGGTTTTTGTCCCCGGCTTTACGTTGTTTGAAGGGCAATGGATCGGCTGCGTATTGACGCCCTGGATGCTGAGCCTGGCTATCTTTCCCGGCCCGGATCAGTGCTGGCCCCCGCGAAAAGTGGGGGAGAAGATCGGCCTGCAACTTCCCTTTGGCGAGATGATGTTTACCGTCGGCGAACTGGATGGGATATCCCAGTACTGCGCCTGTTCACTGATGTCGCCGTTGGCGCACGATCTCTGTGTCGGGCAGGGGAAAACGCTGGCCCAGGATTGCCTGCGCATGGTGCTTTCTCTGCCGGTGCGTGACCCGCAGCTCAGCCGCCGAGCCCTGTTTGCTGGCCTTAAAGGCGGCGAGTATGCATGAGCTTTCCCTGTGCCAGAACCTGGTTGAGATCCTTGAACAACAGGCTCAGCAGCATGGGGCAAAGCGGGTAACGGGCGTCTGGCTGGAACTGGGGGCGTTTGCCTGTATCGAGGAGAGCGCCCTGCGTTTTGGCTTTGAGATAACCTGCCGGGGAACGGTGGCAGAAGGGTGTCAGTTGCATCTTTCACAGCGTCCTTCGCTGGCCTGGTGCTGGAACTGCAACGAAAGCGTTGAGGTGAGCGGGGATGAGGTGTGCCCGCATTGCCACAGCCCCGGCTTGCAGCGGGAAAACGACAGCGGCATGCAAATCAAAAGTATCGAAGTCGATCAGGAGTAGCTATGTGTATTGGTGTGCCCGGCCAGGTGGTGAGCGTCGGTGAAAGCGCTCATCATCTGGCGCAGGTCGATGTCTGCGGCGTTCGCCGCGACGTGAATATTATGCTGGTGTGTGAAAGCGAACCCGCCGCGCTGCCTGGTCAGTGGGTGCTGGTGCACGTGGGGTTTGCCATGAGCGTGATTGATGAGGAAGAAGCCCTGGCGACGCTGGAAGCCCTGCGCGAACTGGATATGGATTTCACCGAACCTCAAAGATGAACCAGACCGGGTTTGGCATCGGTAATCATCTGGGTGACCAGCGCCAGATTACCGATTTTCGCCTCGCTGGCCCGGTAAAATTTACTTTTATCAATCAGCAATAAAGACTGATTTGCACGCCGCAGAAGGTGCGCTTTATAGGTGGCGTTATATTTCGTTGAATCCCACATCTCCCCGCTGGCATCCACCCCTTCGCAGGAAAAAATAAACAGGTCGACCTCAAGCGATTTCAGCATTGTGACCAGCGCCGGGTTCACGTAGCAGCGATTTTGCCGCTCCAGCCGCCCGCCGGAGCAGATGAGATTGATATGCTGGCGGCGCGCCATCTCCTGGCAAACGGGCAGGCTGTTGGTAAAGACTGTCAGGGGGATATCCGGCAACTGGCGCGCCAGATGAAAACAGGTCGAACTGGCATCCAGCGCCAGCGTCATCCCTTGCTCAATCCAGTTCAGGGCGTGGCGGGCAATATCGGCTTTATCTGCATAATGGCTTTTACGTCGGGCGTAAAACGGCTCGCCATCACTCTGTTGCGGCGTGTGAAGTAATCGCGCCCGACCGTGGCGGCGCACAATTTTTCCCTGCGTCTGTAGCGCTTTTAGATCCCGACGAATGGTCTCTTTGCTGACGCCAAGCTGCCCGGCGAGTGCGTCGGTGGTCAATGTCTCATGTTCTGCCAGTAGCTGAATCAACGAAGCCTGGCGTGTCATTTTCATGTCGGTTCCGCCTGCCGGTATGAAAGGGACAGCAGCGTGTGACCAATGGCTGCACCATTTTTACCGGTATGTTTTATCTGATACATCGACTGGTCTGCGCGGCGTAGTGCGTTAACAAAATCGTCGCCGCGCTGTACTTCATCAATACCGATGGATGCTCCCACCTGTGCCTCGCCATTATCCAGTTCGAAGGGCGTTAGCGCGGCGTGTAGGCAATTATGCGCGGTGCTGTTGATAAGCAAACTGTTGAGCGCAAACGGTAGCAGCAGGACAAACTCATCGCCCCCCAGACGCCCTACCACTGACCCTTCCGGGCAGGCTTCACGCAGGCGCCGACTTAACTGTATCAACAATTCATCACCACTACGGTGACCAAAGGTGTCGTTGACGACTTTAAAATCGTCCAGATCGATAAACGCTATGCACAACGGGCCAGCCGCATTGAGCGTATCGAAATGATGAATCAGCGCGTGGCGGTTCGCCAGCCCGGTCAGCGGGTCGTGGTTCGCCAGCGCCGCGAGCTGCTCTTCATACTGCTTCTCTTTGGTCATGTCGATGTGGGTACCGGTGACCTTTAACGGCTTGCCGTCGCTGTCCCGGTCAGTGACACGCCCACGGTCCAGCACCCAGGTGACGGTGCCGTTTTTATGCTGCATACGGTGCAGCGCTTCATAGAACGGGGTTTTGCCGTTGAGGTGGTCGTAAAACGCATCGAGAACGCGCTGGCGGTCATCCTCATGCAGGTGCTCTTTCCAGACATCAAAGTGGGCGCTGAGCTCTTTTGGTTGATAGCCGAGCATCGATCCCCAGCGTCGGTTGTAGATAATCAGTTTCCCGCTGGGCACATCAAGCTGCCATAAACAGAGGCCCGTGCCATCCAGCGCCGCGCTGAGCTTGTTACGGGCATCACGCGCAATTCGCACCAGACGGGCGTTATGCTTTTTCAGATTCTGGATCTGCTGTTTTAACGCATTTTCAGACATTTGGCGTGATTATGGGTAAATAAAAGGCATTCTTACTGGTTATATCAGAGGTTGTAAATACGATGTGATAAAAACAGTCTCAGGCTGGCCTGGGAAAGGAATTCCCGGACGCTTGCCGTCCGGGAAGAGGGGGGTTAGCCGTTGCGTTTGTCTTCGGTGTGGGTGTCGAAATCGCTGGCATCGTGGCGTTCGTGCAACTGTTCGCTCGGCTCACCAAAGGTACGGTTGACCATACGCCCACGCTTCACGGCAGGACGCTCAGCAACCTCTTTGGCCCAGCGCAGAACATTCTGGTAGCCACTGGCTTCAAGGAACTCGGCGGCGTTGTAAACGTTGCCCAGCACCACGTTGCCATACCACGGCCAGATGGCCATATCGGCGATGGTGTATTCGTCACCCGCCACGAATTTGTGCGTTGCGAGCTGTTTGTCGAGCACATCTAACTGGCGCTTGGCTTCCATCGTAAAGCGGTTGATAGCGTACTCGATTTTCACCGGCGCATAATTATAGAAGTGGCCAAAGCCGCCGCCGAGGAACGGCGCGGAGCCTTGCAGCCAGAACAGCCAGTTCAGTGTTTCAGTCCGCCCGGCGGGGTCTTTGGGCAGGAAGTGACCAAACTTCTCTGCCAGATACAGCAGAATGGCGCCGGACTCAAATACGCGCGTTGGCGGGGTGGTGGAGTGGTCACGCAGCGCCGGAATTTTGGAGTTCGGGTTCACGTCCACAAAGCCGCTGGAGAACTGATCGCCTTCACCAATGCGGATGAGCCAGGCGTCATACTCCGCCTCTTTCACGCCCTTCGCCAGCAGCTCTTCGAGCATGATCGTCACTTTCTGGCCGTTCGGCGTACCCAGCGAATAAAGCTGTAGCGGGTGTTTACCCACGGGTAATTCTTTGTCATGGGTCGCGCCGGAAATGGGGCGGTTGATATTGGCAAACGCGCCGCCGCCGCTGTCTTTATCCCACGTCCAGACTTTTGGGGGCTGATAGGTGTTCTCTGACATGTTGACCTGCCTTTTCGTTAAGGTATTGAAGCAGTGTAGCAGCCGTCGGATAGGGGCGTGTTTCCCCGCTCCGATCAGGCCAGAATACGCGCCGCCCAGGCGCTGATATCATCACCGCTGCCCAGATCCGCCTGTACCAGTCCGTTGACCATAAAGGTGGGGGAGACGTGGATACCGTTCTGGCGCGCATACTTACAGTGCCATTTGATTTCCGCCTGCAATTCCGGGCGCGCAAAGGCTTCGCTCACCTTCACGCCGCTATAATTTTCAATTCGCTCGATGATCTGCTGCGGGGTGGCATCCATATTCGGGCCGCTGCAGTGGTCGGTAAACTCGAACTCTTCCCGGTGGTCGGCAACCGCCTGCATCACCTTATGTGCGGCATCGCGACCATTGGGCAGCGTGGAGGCGGCAAGAATGCAGCGCACAATGACGCCAGAAAACAAATGCCAGGGCTGCGATTGCAGGCGAATTTTTACCGTCACCTTGTCTTCACCCACTTCTTTTAGCAGCGCATCCAGTTTGTTAAACGCGCGCACGGAGAACGGACAGGTGGGTTCCAGAAAAACTTCAAAAGTGCGTGGGCCGTGACCCCAGACCAGCGGCTCGGCATGTAACGGTTGGCTCATGTTGACTCCTGATGGTTAGCACGATGTTGTGGCAGATGTGAACGTTGCGATGACCAAAGAGAATATCAGGATGTGATTTCGTGAGGCACTGGAATTGATGAATTTGGCAGGAGTGACGGCTAAACCGCCCAAAAAGCCAATGCCACAAGCAGACCGCCAGGCGAGACCCTGTGTTTGATGTAGCGCACCTCATTTTGCATTGGCAGCAGAATAGATTTGCTTTGCTAAACCGGTTTAATTAGATTTTAGCGATACATTCTACTGGGAGAAAACCATGTCAGCTCAAGTCTGGTGTCTGGGTGATGCCGTTGTTGATCTGTTGCCAGAGGGCGACGGGCGATTAATGCAGTGCGCGGGGGGAGCCCCGGCCAATGTCGCCGTGGGCATTGCGCGGCTGGAAGGGAAAAGCGGTTTTATCGGTCGGGTGGGGCAGGATCCTTTTGGCAAATTTATGTACGACACGCTACGTCAGGAAAAGGTGAACACGGATTATATGACCTTTGACGAGGCACAGCGGACATCCACCGTTGTCGTCGCCCTTGACGACGAAGGCGAGCGTTCCTTCACCTTCATGGTGCGCCCCAGCGCCGATCTTTTCTTGCAGGCTGATGATTTGCCAGCTTTCCGGCAGGGGGAGTGGTTACACTGCTGTTCTATTGCGCTCTCGGCTGAACCTTCGCGGACCACGACGTTACTCGCCATGCAGCGCATACGTGAAGCAGGCGGCTTCGTCAGTTTTGATCCTAATATTCGAACCGATCTCTGGCAGGATCCGCAGATGCTGCAGCGGTGTCTGGAGCGTGCCTTCGCTCTGGCCGATGTGGTCAAACTCTCAGAAGAAGAGTTGGCTTTCATGACGGCCTCCACGGATTTACGTGTCGCGATGAAAACGCTGGCAGAACGTTTTGCGATCAAACTTTTGCTGGTCACTCAGGGCAAAGCTGGCGTGCAGGCGCTCTTCCAGGGCGACATTTTCCATTATCCCTGCGTGCCTGTAACTAGCGTGGATACCACCGGTGCGGGTGATGCCTTTGTGGCCGGGTTGCTGTGGCAACTGGCGCAAACAGGTTTACCCCAAAGCGAGCCAGATCTGGCATTGGGCCTTAAGTATGCGCAGCGATGCGGTGCACTGGCGACCACGGCGAAAGGGGCGATGACCGCGCTGCCCCATCTTGCGGCGTTGATGGCGCCGCAGGGCTGATTTCCATAACGATTTGCGACCCTCCTCACATTCACTAAACCGGTTTAGCTAATTTGTTTGCAGGTTGAAATTAACCACGATTATGATTCGCGACTAAACCGGTTTAGCAAAATATTCAGCACTCTTACCTCTTTCATAGGGACGCAAAAACAATGAGAAAAAGCACGCTCGCTATCACGCTTGGTTTGTTAATGGGGTCGGGTTCTTCCCTTGCAGCAGAGGCGGGAAATAGCAGCATAGAGGCGCGTCTTGCCGCGCTGGAACAACGTTTACAGGCCGCCGAACAACGGGCGACTAACGCAGAAAAAAGAGCAGAAGCCGCCGAGTTACAGGCGAAAAAGGTGGCAACCGAGCAGCAGAAAACGCAGACCACCACGGCTGAGGTGGCGCAGCGCACCACGCAACTGGAGCAGAAATCATCACAGGAAGGTGGCTTTGAGTTCCATGGCTATGCCCGTTCGGGGCTGCTGATGAGCGACTCCGCGGCTAAAACCCAGGGTGGGCCAGGGATGACGCCAGCCGGTGAAACGGGTGGACATGTCGGGCGTCTGGGCAACGAACCGGATACCTATGTTGAGATGAATCTTGAACATAAACAGACGCTGGCTAACGGTGCCACCACGCGCTTTAAAGTGATGCTGGCCGACGGGCAGCGCAGCTACAACGACTGGACGGCATCGAGCAGCGACCTCAACCTGCGTCAGGCCTTTACCGAGCTGGGCCATCTGCCCACCTTCACCGGCGCGTTTAAAGACACTACCGTCTGGGCGGGAAAACGCTTTGACCGCGATAACTTCGATATTCACTGGCTTGATTCGGACGTGATTTTCCTCGCCGGGACCGGCGCAGGTATCTATGACATGAAGTGGAGTGATAACGCGCGTAGCAACTTCTCACTCTATGGCCGCACCTTTGGCGATATCGAAAACAGTGAAAATAATGCCCAGAACTACATCCTGACGCTGAACAACTACTTTGGCCCGGTGCAGGCGATGGTTAGCGGCATGCGTGCAAAAGACAACAACGACCGCCTCGACCTCGATGGCAACAAAGTGAAAAGCGATGCGGCTAACACCGGTGTCCATGCGCTGTTAGGGCTGCACAACGAAAGTTTCTATGGCTTGCGTGAGGGGATGTCGAAAACTGCGCTGCTTTACGGCCATGGCCTCGGTGCTGAGGTGAAAACAGTAGGGGCGGATGGCGCGCTGTTACCTCAGGCCGATACCTGGCGTCTGGCGACCTACGGTATGACCCCACTGGGTGGTGGCTGGCATATTGCCCCTGCGGTACTGGCACAGAGCAGCAAAGACCGTTACGTCAAAGGCGACAGCTACGAGTGGGCGACGGTTAACATGCGACTGATACAGGAACTGACGCAGAATTTCGAGATGCAGTATGAAGGCAGCTATCAGTACATGGATCTCAAACCGGAGGGGTACAACAGCCGCAATGCGGTCAACGGCAGCTTCTACAAACTCACCGTTGCGCCAACATTGAAAGCGGGTGATGTGGGTGAGTTCCTGAAACGTCCGGAACTGCGTCTTTTCGCCTCCTGGATGGATTGGGATCACAAGCTGGACAACTATGCCAGCGATGATGCTTTGGGTAGCAACGGCTTTAAGTCTGGCGGCGAATGGACCTTCGGCGTGCAGATGGAAACCTGGTTCTGATAATGAAGCCCCGTTAAGGGGCTTCTTGACGCGCTAATTATTACAAATCTCCATAAAACAGGGGCTTATATGGACTTTGAACAGATTTCCCGCTCGCTCTTACCGCTGCTGGGCGGCAAGGACAATATCGTCAGCGCAGCGCATTGCGCTACGCGACTGCGGCTGGTTCTGGCGGAAGATGCTAAAGCAGACACCACGGCGATCGGTAAGGTTGAAGGGGTGAAAGGTTGTTTTCGCAATGCCGGACAGTTGCAGATTATTTTCGGCACTGGCGTGGTGAATAAAGTCTATGCCGCCTTTATCAAAGAGGCGGGTATTGGCGAAACGAGCAAGTCCGAGGCCGCTGCCATCGCTGCCCGCAAACTGAATCCGTTCCAGCGCGCGGCCCGTTTGTTGTCGAACATTTTCGTCCCGATCATCCCAGCCATCGTGGCGTCGGGTTTGTTGATGGGGCTGCTGGGAATGGTGAAAACCTACGGCTGGGTCAATCCGGAAAACGCGCTCTATATCATGCTGGATATGTTCAGCTCTGCGGCGTTCATTATTCTGCCTATCCTGATTGGTTTCACCGCGGCGCGTGAATTTGGCGGTAACCCCTTCCTGGGCGCGACGCTGGGCGGCATTCTGACGCACCCGGCGCTGACCAACGCCTGGGGCGTAGCCGCCGGGTTCCATACCATGAACTTTTTTGGTATCGAAGTGGCGATGATCGGCTATCAGGGCACGGTCTTCCCGGTGCTGCTTGCCGTCTGGTTTATGAGTGTCCTGGAAAAACAGTTGCGCCGGGTCATTCCTGACGCGCTGGATTTGATTCTGACGCCGTTTTTGACGGTTATTATCACCGGTTTTGTCGCGCTGCTGGTCATCGGTCCGGCGGGGCGTGCGCTGGGTGACGGTATCTCCTTTGTGTTGAGCACGCTCATCACCCATGCCGGCTGGCTGGCAGGGTTGTTGTTCGGCGGTCTCTATTCGGTGATTGTCATTACCGGCGTGCATCACAGTTTCCATGCGATCGAAGCGGGGCTATTGGGCAACCCGTCCATTGGCGTGAACTTCCTGCTGCCTATCTGGGCGATGGCCAACGTGGCTCAGGGCGGTGCTTGTCTGGCGGTGTGGTTCAAAACCAAAGATGCCAAAATCAAAGCCATTACCCTGCCATCGGCGTTTTCGGCGCTCCTTGGCATTACAGAAGCCGCTATTTTTGGTATCAACCTGCGTTTTGTAAAACCCTTTATTGCAGCGTTGATTGGTGGGGCGGTTGGCGGTGCCTGGGTGGTCTCGGTCCATGTCTATATGACAGCCGTAGGGTTAACGGGCATTCCGGGCATGGCGATTGTACAGGCCAGCTCGTTACTGAATTATGCTATCGGGATGGTGATTGCTTTCAGCGTCGCCTTTGTTATCTCTTACCTGCTTAAATACAAAACGGACTCCGAATAATGACGCCATCAGCCCTGTTGCCGAAGATTTTACTGTCAGTACTTAAAGGCCAACCGAAAGCACTGCGAGACAGTCACTATCCGGCCTGGCATCTGGCCCCGGCGACGGGGCTGTTGAATGACCCCAACGGCTTTATCCATTTTCAGGGGCGGTTTCATCTGTTTTATCAGTGGAACCCGCTCGGCTGTCAGCATAATCACAAATGCTGGGGGCACTGGAGTTCAGCGGATCTACTGCACTGGCAGCATGAGCCGATAGCGCTAATGCCGGAAGAGGAGTATGACCGCAGCGGTTGCTATTCCGGTAGCGCAGTCAACAACCAGGGCGCACTGACGCTGTGTTATACCGGCAACGTGAAATTCGCCGGGGGTGGTCGCACGGCCTGGCAATGTCTGGCGGTGCAGAACGCCGAAGGCGGGTTTGATAAGCTGGGGCCCGTCATCGCGTTGCCGGAGGGCTACACCGGGCACGTCAGAGATCCGAAAGTCTGGCAGCATGAAAACCAGTGGTACATGGTGCTCGGCGCCCAGGATCTGGCGCTACGCGGCAAAGTGCTGCTGCTTCGTTCCGACGATTTGCACCACTGGCAGATGCTCGGCGAACTGGCGGGAAGCGGCCTCGGTGAGCTAGGCGACGCAGGGTACATGTGGGAGTGCCCGGACCTGTTCACTCTGGGCGCTGATACTTTCCTCATCTGTTGCCCGCAAGGGGTGGCACGTGAAGCGCACCGTTTCCTTAATACCCACCCGAGCGCGTACCTGAGTGGGGCATTCACCCCTGAACAGGCGACATTTGAACATGGCGCGCTGCATGAGCTTGACGCCGGATTTGAGTTTTACGCCCCGCAAACCACCTTAAGCGCTGACGGTCGACGCCTGCTGGTGGGCTGGATGGGGGTGCCGGATGGCGAAGAGATGCGCCAGCCGACGGTAGCGCAGGGCTGGATCCATCAAATGACCTGCGTGCGCGAGCTTTCCAACCGCAACGGTAAGTTGTATCAACAGCCGGTCAGGGAATTGCAGGCGCTGCGCGAAAATGAGCGCCGTTTTGCAGGGCGTGTGGATGACGCACCGGTGATGGATGCCAGGAGCCTGGAGCTATGGGTCGAGAGCGAAGGTGAGCTGACGCTGAATATTGGCGATACGCTTATCCTGCACTGGCATAAAGACCATCTGCGTCTTGACCGTCGTAGCCTGGAAAATGGCGAATGGCTCTCGCGTTACTGGGACGGAGAGGCAAATGTGCTGCAAATTTTATGCGACAGCTCAAGCGTTGAGATCTTCATCAATGAGGGCGCTGGCGTAATGAGCAGCCGCTACTTCCCGTCACATCCTGCGCAAATAACCTTTAGCGGAAGTGGCGAACTGCGGGCGCAATACTGGTCGTTACGTCCTTGCATGGTAGAATAACCGCTTGTTTCATTAACCGATGCATTGTCGTGAGAAAAACAAAACGCGTTACCATCACTGATATTGCCGCGCTGGCGGGTGTCTCAAAAGCCACCGCCAGTCTGGTTCTCAATGGACGAGGTAAAGAGTTACGCGTGGCGCAGGAAACCCGTCAGCGTGTGCTTTCGCTTGCTCAACAGAACCACTATCAGCCGAGCATTCATGCCCGCCTGTTGCGCGAGGATCGCAGCCACACGCTCGGCCTGGTGGTCCCTGAGATAACCAACCACGGGTTTGCCGCCTTTTCTCATGAACTGGAAAACTTGTGTCGTGAGGCGGGCTTGCAGCTTCTTATCTCCTGTACCGATGAAAACGCCAGCCAGGAGTCGGTGGTGGTCAACAATCTGGTCTCCCGTCAGGTGGACGGGCTGATCGTCGCCTCCAGCATGCTCAACGACGCCGATTACCTGAAACTCAGCGAGCAACTGCCCGTTGTGTTGTTTGACCGCCATATGAATAGCACGCCGTTGCCGTTGGTTATCACCGATGCGGTGACACCCACCGCCGATCTGGTTGAACGTCTGGCCCGTGCGAATCCGGATGAAATCTACTTTTTAGGTGGGCAACCGCGACTGTCGCCAACCAAAGATCGTCTGGCGGGTTTCACGCAAGGGCTGGAGAGAGCAGGGGTGGCGCTGCGCCCTGAGTGGATTATTCACGGCAACTATCACCCCAGCAGCGGCTACGAAATGTTTGCCGCCCTGTGTGCGAAGCTGGGACGTCCGCCCAAAGCCCTGTTCACGGCGGCATGTGGCCTGCTTGAGGGGGTGTTGCGTTATATGAGTCAGCACCATTTACTGCAAAGTGATATTCACATTGCCAGCTTCGACGATCACTATCTCTATGATTCTCTCACCTTGAGTATTGATACCGTCGAGCAGAACATTCCGCGCCTGGCGTATGACTGTTTTGACCTCATCACCCAGTTGATTGAGGGCAATGAGCCGACCGAACAACAACGCATTTTGCCCGCCACACTGCGCCTGCGTAATGAACGTTTGAAAAACGCAGCGCCTGGTCAGGCTGGCTGATGTAACGGCAACGCGTGTCACCATTTTGATAACACAAGGGGAAGGGGCTTCCCCTTGTGTTCATCATTGCTGGCTGCCACGCACCATCGTCACGATCGCCTGCACCAGTTCATCCTTCGCCTGCTGCGCGCTGATTTTGCCAATCACTACCGCCCAGGATAACCCTTCTGCGGCACCGAGCATCGCCCATAGCGCGGGTGTTTGTAACGTATTGCCATTGCAGAAAGGGGTAAACAGCGTCCGGCATTTCTCGGTAAATGTCGTGGCGTACTCCTGACGGATTTGCTCCAGTTCCGGCGTGCCGCTGAGTGCGGCAATGACACTTGGCATTTCGCGCCCCGATAGCAGCACACACTCAATGTACGCATCGGCAATGACCGCTGCGAGCTTCTCCAGCACAGGTTCTGTCTGGCTAAGCTGTGCGTCCATACGTGCCGTCGAGCGAAGATCATATTCCCGATAAAGTGCGGCAAACAGGCCCGAACGGCTGGTGAAATGATCATAAACCACCGGTTTTGTGATCCCGGCGCGTTCTGCGAGATGGCCGAGTGTCAGGGCTTCTGTGCCTTCTTCCCGAATGATCTGCCAGGCCACCTCAATCAACTGGGTATAGCGTTCCTGCCGTGATAAACGCTGGCGTGTGCTCTGACTGCCCATCGTAAAAATTCTCCGTTGACATGCTTATATACCAAAGGTAAGTTACTATTTGGTAGGTTACCTTTGGTATATAGAGTACGTTTGCTTACGCCATCCCGCAACCAGGAGTCGCCAAATGCATGCTTTAATCGTCGTTTCTCACCCGGATTCACACTCTCTGAGCCACAGTGTCGCTGCCGCCATGGCGAAAGGGATTACCACTCATCCGCAACACACCGCAGAGATTGTCGATCTCACCGCCGAAGGCTTTAACCCGACCTTCACCGCGCAGGACTTTGCCGCGTTCAAGCTTACCGCACCTGTCCCGGCGGATATTGTGGCAGAGCAGGCTCGAATTGATAAGGCTGATGCGCTGGTGCTGGTGTTCCCGGTCTACTGGTGGTCAATGCCCGCACTGCTGAAAGGCTGGATTGACCGCGTGTTTACCAACGGTTGGGCTTATGAAGAGACCGCCGAAGGAGAGGTGGTGAAAAAACTGGGCCGCCTGCCGGTCCATATTATTGGCCTCGGCGCGGCAAGCCAGGGCGCCTATGACCGGCACGGCTTTACCGCCGCCTTTCACGCACAAATTGCCCACGGCATTTTTGATTACTGCGGTGCGCAGGTGAAAGCGTCTGAGCTGCTATTACTGCCGGAACTGGGAAGCGGGGAGGCGTATCTGGATAAAGCGTTGACGCTGGGGCATGCCGTTTTCGCATAGTTGTACGCTGTTTTGATACCGTCTCAAGGCCGTAGTTCACTCTGCTGCGGCCTTATGTTTGCTGCGAAAATATATGTTTTTAAATATGTTTATATTGTGGATGACCATCATTCCTATAACATTCAAGAATGTTATTTATTTTATTTTTTTACCGTTCAGACGAAATTTGCTGCGTTAATATTAATAAATGCACGTGCTGAATCGACGCGCACGTGGTTTTCTTGAGGATTGACATTGCAGAGGTAAATTATTCTTTCTATATTGACTTCTTTCCTTTTAGTGCTTAACTATTAATAGCCAATATTTTCCCATCCTGACATGCGTTGGTAACATAACCTGCTCATTATATTAAAAAGGCCTGCTTGTGATTCATTTCTGAGAATGTGTGGTCTGATAATTATCACAATACCAGTAAAACTTACCTAAGTTTGGGTTGTTTTTTCTTGTCTCTATTTAATCTTCCAGGTTAGTTGTTATTTAAGCCAGTCTAACATCGAAATTGTTTGATGCTGAAATATCAGATATTTTGGTGTGTTAATTCCTGTGCGCCAGGAAAGATTCATTTTTATATAACCTATTACTCTTCAATCAGTAAGGAGGAAAGTACCTTAATTTATTTTGCTCGGCTGTGAACGTCAGAATGTCATTCTAATTTCAAAAAAGGAACTACATGATGAGTACAGAACCGATTAAGATCGCGTTGAAAAAGAGTAGCGGACATTACGTTACTGTCGACAGTGGGGCTAATCTATTAGCGGCGACGAGTTCAACGTGTGGAAACAATGAAATTTTTCAGTTGGTTTACCAGCAAGACATGATCTTTGCTCTCCAGGCGTTTAATGGAAAGTATGTGACAATTAAGCCGGGCGAAAGTAATTCATTAGCCGCAATAAGTGACTCGGTGGGCGAAAACGAAAACTTTGAGATGTTCAACTGGCATTCAGATGAGCAAATCGTCCTGCTGGCAGCGAATAAGATGTATGTCGATATCAAGGCCGCAGGTGCTATTTTGCAGGCCAACTCTCTGAATCCAACGGACGATGATATCTTCGAAATTATTCCCCTTGATCAATCCGGCAATCCGCTCCCGCTCAACGAACCCGATACGCTTACAGAGCAACCTTCTGTACATGTGTTAAAAGCGGCTGCGGCAGGAAGCTCTCCTTCTGTGTTTACCGTCTGCTTTAGTGGCACCGCCTGTACTCGCGATGAAGGTGAGGTATCACGTCCTGGTAGTGATAAAAATATCTATTGTCCGAATACGGGTTATATTCCGGTACGGATCCACAAAGAGATCAGCGGCTCATTACAGGCCGTCACGCCGAGTATTTCTGTTCGTGGTGTAGGTGAGAATGACTGGGCGGTTCCCCGCAACGACAGTGAACCGCTGGTCTTTAATGGACCACTTGATGCAGATTCCAGCCTGCTTAACTATGTAAAAAGTTACTCAGGCGGCGACCAGTATTCTTATGCCACTCAGCTTGATGGCTGGTCAGCCCCGGCACTGGCTTTGCATGGCGCTAACATCGCATGCAAAAGTGGCAAACAGCAGTTTAATTTTATCGGACACAGTCGGGGAGCCGTTGAGTGCATCATGGCGGCCTGGTTTATCTATGCCTACGGTTCGGAGCAACTCAAAAAAATCCCCATCAATATTTTTGCGATCGATCCTGTTCCCGGGACTGGCCAGTGGTACAGCATGCTTACGCAGCTTCCCCCCAACGTGGTGAATTATGTCGGTGTCTATGCCTGGGATATGTGCATACAACCGGGTGATAAACCCTTTATGGCACTGGTCCCTCGTCCCAACGGGCTCATGACAGGAAAAGACAATACCGCCAAAATCTACAACTCAGTTTTATGGTGGGACAGATGGAAATACATCGCGGATAACGCGCAATTGACCGACCCTCTGGAGAAAGGCAATTATCCGCAACCCGTGGGCTATACGCTGTACGCCATACGCGGCAGGCACAGCACCGTCGCGGGAAATTACACCGCAGACGCAAAATATGATGCGGCAAACGTATCGGCTTCGGTCGCACCCGTACCTGAGCTTATCTACAAAATGGCACGCGGTTATCTCACTCAGTGGGGCACCGTTTTCCCGACGGCGAGCGCTGTAGGTGAAGATGTTGTTCCGCTTCGACAGGCTATCAACACTGACCACCGCGATTTCGACGCGATGGGCGGAGGAGAGACACGAACCAGCTCTCTTCCCTACCGACCATATGTGCGCAGAGTTTCTTCCATTTATGGAATCAACCCGGCAAATAGCTACTACATGGATAACGTTGTTGGCAACCCGCCTTATTCAATGGCCTACCCGGTCACGAATGAACGAACCGACGCCGGATGGGTTAAATGGACGTTTTTATAATTCAACGCCCAGCCAATTAACGGACATACCTGATTATCATTCACAGGAAAGATTATCATGAGCTATGCACTCAATATAGTGGGAAATCCGTCTTATCTGTCTGCGCCAAATAGCACGGTTTATAATTTTGGCACAGGTGACTTTACGCTTCAGTGCTGGGTAAAAACCCGCGCATCCGGCACCGTTATTTCACGCAAAGCAACCGAAGGCGGTGCCGGTAACGGTGGTTTTTTGCTGGTCATTAAACCTGGCGGTCTGATTAAACTCGCAACGGATAATGGATTTGGCTTCTATGAAATTAATACGGTTGCCACCCATATCAGTGATGGAAACTGGCATTTTTTAACGGGTGTTCGTCAGAACAGCCAGCTCTCTGTCTATGTAGATGGCACGCTAGTTTCATCAAGCCCAAAAAACAATATTACACCACCTGTCAACGTGAATAACGCCTTGCCACTGTACATTGGGGCCACGGCGCAACGACAAGAACAATATAATCAATTTAATGGCGAGCTCGATGAAGTTCGCGTCTGGAATATTGCACTATCCGCAGCGCAAATTAGCACGCAAATGAATCAACCGCTGACTGGCACGGAGCCAGGCCTGGTGACTTATTACACTTTCGCCGGACAGAATGCGACGGACCAGTCACCGAGCCATAATAATGCGAGCCCCGTTGGCGCTGTCGCATATTCCGCCCCCGGCGTTTTTTCCGGTGAGGATATGCCTTTTATCGACCGGGTTGAACAGGCCGTTAAAGGCTATTTCAATCAGTTAAGCGGCCCGTCGTATATTCGTATTATGGATACGCCCCATATCTGGGGAATGGATTTCGGGCGGGATATTATGACCCAGGCCCGTAATCGACAAAGGGATTTCTCCCGGGCCATTGATGAAATCATTCAAAAAACCAAATTTCGTTGTGATGTGTCCTCACTAAATAGTCCGGACCCGGACTGGCAGCGGGTGATTTTTGGCGCCATTGATACCTGTTTAACTCAACGCATGGGCAGAACTCAGCCGACACAGTTCCGCTTCTTTTTTGGCCAGACCCCCACCACGCCGGTTGGCGAACCGGCTAACTATACCGAGTTTAAAGCGGGGCTGATTCGCCTGATTCAGGAGCGCGGTAAAGAGTGGGAAGTGATGCCCGAGATCTGGATGGGGCGGTTCTATCGGCTCGGTGCCGGGATCATTTCGGCGATTCAGGCCAAAGTGTTTGGTAGCGCAGTGATTGGTGTCGACGACACGAAAATGACGTGGAACCACACCAAAATTATCAGCATGGATGGCACATCGGCACTGGTTGGCGGACATAACCTGAATATGGATCTGTTTCGCAGCTATCCTCCCGTGCACGATGTGTCGGTGGTTGTCCACGGCAAGCCTGCGCAGGGGTCGCAGCTTTTCCTAAATCAAATGTGGGTATGCGGCAAAGACCTGATTACCAAAGAGACGCTGAACGTAAGCAACCTGAGCTGGCAAAACAAGGATAGCGATCCCACATTACCTCGCGACCCCTTCGTGCAACCTGATGTTGCGGCTTATCTCGAGGGCCAGCAAAAAGCGATTATTGCCCTTCATAAGGGGGGCGTTCAGCCTGATGGCGGCGAACAGGGGGTAAACCATGAGGAATACGCCCCGGCGAGCCTGGACATTCGCGATCAGGATTTAAAAACGCTGCTGGATCTGAAACTTCCGGTCTTCCCGCTACGTGTAATCTATACGAAATATGCCGGATTTGAAGAGTACAAACTCGCCACGCGTAATCTGGTGCTGGGGAAATACTGGAATGGCCCTGACCCGGCAACGAGCTTTCAGAAAGCGGCAGAGATCATGAAAGAACAGCTCATCAAGCATGCCAAAAAGACTATTCGTATGTCGCAGATGGACCTGGTGAGCGCATGGAAGAAAAACTGGTCCGATCATAAAGTTTGTCAGTGGCTGCTGGAGGCGTTACTGAATAATACGGCATTACAGGTGCAAATTGTCGTTTCGCCGCTGGATGCCGGGGCTGGCGCGGCGGGCGATCAATATTCTTTTGGTTCTGGTGCCTCCCGAACATTCGAGCTGATGGAGTATTACATGACGCATGATGTCGCCACGGATGCGCCCATTAGCGACCCTGGCGGTATACGTGCTAATGCCCTGAAACGTCTGCATATCGCGCCGCTGTATTACACGGATAAAGTCCCGGCGAACAAAACGCAGGAGGGGGTGACTTACAAATGGCCGGATCTGAGCCCCGAAGGTTACACGGCAACCCTGAAACAGCCGCCGCTTTCCGTTGAGCCACCGGTGAAAGGTGTTATCGGCAGTGCCGCCTGGGCAGTGATCAACGCCAGTGGTTACATCTATTCCAAAGTGCCCTCGGCACCGGGCAACCACGCCAAGATTATGATTATCGATGACGAGGTGTATGTGGTCGGTTCCGATAATCTCTACCCAGGCTTCCTCTCGGAGATTGATTATCTTGTAGAAGGGAAGGATGCGGTCAGCCAGATGATCAATTCGTACTGGAACCCGCTGTGGCAATATTCCGGCCCCCACAGTATTTCGGGCTCAAGCGATATCTGCAGCAATTACCTCACGCTGATGGAACCGCTTGGGGTGAATGGCACGTTGATTTCCAGCAATCGGCAATATTTCGCCATCATGCAGGCCGATGGTAACCTCTGCGTTTATCAGGGCACACCCCATAATCAGGGTAAATATGTCTGGGGCAGTCAGAAAACGGGGCCGGGAGGACAGTTCTTTACAGTGGTGCAAGCCGACGGCAACCTCTGTACCTACTTTGGTACCATGGGTAACCAGGGGAAATACCTTTGGGGTACACAGCGGCTTGCCGACGGTGGCAAATTCTTCCTGATTATGCAGGATGACGGCAACCTGTGTGTCTATAAAGGAACCGGTCCGCAAGACCAGGGCGCATTTGTCTGGGGTTCGAAGAACTGAGTGTTGAATTGTCTCGCAAGAAAACTCAAACCCGCCCTCAGTTCATCAGGGCGGGTTTTTTAATGAGTCAGGTGCGCATGTAATGGCGTTAGCGTTACATCGTGTGTATTTAACGCTCAGAAAATGAGAGGGCAATTAACTATGCCAGTTTCACATAGCATTTCTGCTAAACGCGAAACGTTAAATTTACGCATCAAACCTGCGAAGCGGGAGCTAATTGATCGTGCCGCGAAAGCCAGAGGTAAGAACCGAACTGATTTCGTTCTTGACGTTGTCCGCGCAGGCTTCGCACGACTCAAGGAGTGAAGCTGCTCTTGGCAAAAACTGCCGCCCACATCGCAGGCGGCAGCGGCCATCAGAACAATACCGAGTAGTTCAGGCCGAAGGTACGACCGCGGCCTTTGTAGGTATACAGGTTCTCAGCACCGTAGGTTGGGCTATAGAGGCCCGGTGCGCGTTGTCCCCAGGCGGTGGTGTAATCTTCATCCAGCAGGTTTTCGACGCTAAAGCTCAGCTTGCCCACGGGCAGTACATAGCTGCCTAACAGGTCAACGGTGTTATAGCCATCGATGTGCTTACCGGCTTCGTCAGAGAGATCAAAGGTCTGGGTACTTTGCAGACGCAGTGTCCAGTCGCCCGGCGCCCAGGTGACCCATGCGCTCATTTTCGACGGGCTTGCACTGTCGACCGTCAGCTTTTGCCATTTCCCGTCAACGCGGGTTTGCGATTTAATGGCGTTAAAGTTCGCGCCGGTGCTCCACTCGCTATCAGTAAAGAAGTAATCCACCTGGCCTTCAACACCATAAATACGACGCTGGTCATCTTCAATATTGATGGTCATGTCGGTTTTATTGATGTTGATGGTTTTGTCAGAAAGTGAGTAGTAACCAGCAATTTGGGTGCGCAGATTATCCCCGGTGAAACGCCAGCCCAGCTCATACGCATCGACTTTGATACCGTCGAGTTTTGAGTCGTTGACGTTCACGCTGTTGACCAGACGATAGTGCCCATTACTCAACTGGTAGGTGCCGGAGCCGTAGTATTTCGCCAGATCCGGGATCTCAAAGCCTTGTGAGAAGTTAAACCACAACTGCTGGCGATCCGTCAGATGACCCAGAATGCCTGCGTTAAACAGCAGGTTGTTGTAATCGGTTTTCCCGCCCGGCACCGCGTCTGCTGAGGTGGCTCTGCCTGTGGCAATCGCCTGCTGCTGCGCGTAACCAATAAAGTCATCGACCCGGTTTTCTGTGTATTGATAGCGCACGCCGCCGCTCAGGGTGATAGCGGAGATGTCGTAGCTACTTTGCAGGAAAGGAGCGAGGTTGGTGATGCTGTAACCCGGATAACGCCCGACGTTCCAGGCGTTGTCCAGCTTCATGCCACCGCTGGCCGCCGCTTTGTTAAGGTCAAAAAATTGCTGGTTGGCGTCGAAAGTTTCATGTTCGGCATCCACGCCCCATGTCAGGGTTAAATCCTCCAGTGGCTTGCTATTGATGGTCAGCTTGCCGCCGTAGAAATCGGTTTTTTGCTGCGATGCGCCAATACTGGTCACCCGGCCGCCGGAGAGGGTAGGGAAGGGGTAGAACGTCAGGCTTTCATCACGGTAGTAAATCTGCGCGAGCAGGTCCTGGCCCCAGAAATCGGTGTTTGAATATTGCAGGTTGATCAGGTGGCGCTCGGTGCCCGGAATGCGGTCGGAGTCGAGGTTGTTTTTGTTGTATGCTTTGCCAGAACCGGTTACCGCCGAGAAGTTCTCGCCGAGGTACAGGCCGTGCTTACCGTCGGATTCACTTTTGTAATACTGAGTGGTGAGCTGCAACTGCTGATGAGCGTCGATATTCAGCGTACCGGTGCCCATAACATCCAGACGGTCTGAGTACTGCAGGCCGGTCTGGGTGTTATCGATATTGACCTCATTGCCTTTGCCGTCATACCAGCCGCCAAAGCGCTGATACGCCACCGACAGACGACCGGACGCATTGTCGTTGCCACCGCTGACCGCCGCCGCGACGTTTTCGTCATTATCGTTATGGCTGTTAAAGCCCGTCTTCATGCCGGTCTGAAACTCGACTTCTGTTTCCGGCTGGCCTTTTTTAGTCACGATATTGATCAAACCACCGGTACTGCCGCCGCCATAGAGGGAGGTTGCGCCGGAGATAACTTCAATGCGGGCGATATTAAATGGATCGATTGAATCAAGCTGGCGGCTGTCGCTGCGCGAGGAGTTTAAACGCACGCCGTCGACCATCACCATCATCGAACGACCACGCATATTCATACCGTAGTTGGTGCGGCCCTGGCTGCTGACATCCATACCGGGAATCAACTGCGCCAGCACCTCTTTGAACTCTTTACCGCCCTGAACCTGCTGTTCAATTTCTGCCTGTTCAATGACCCAGGTGGTCTGCGCCATGTCGGTAATGCTGTGATTCGCACGGCTGGCGGCCACCACCAGTGTCTCTTCTTTTTGACCTTCAGCTGCGGCATTAGCATTTAACATTATCAGTAAACAAGGACTTAACGTCCAAAAGTAACGAGGTTTCATTATTGTGGTAATCCTGATTAATCCAAAGGTACGGCGGCGTTGATTCTCCCGTGCCGCAAGCGCATCACCTTAGTGGTGATAGTGATTATCAAGATGATATGAATTATCGTTACCATGTAAACAGTTTATGTTAAAAAATATTTCCCTAATGGCATGATTTTTATGTGGTTTATGGTGCGGGAATGTGATGTTTGACGAGTCTTTAGAGTTAAAGGGGGGGAGCCCGGATAAGGCGCTTGCGCCGCCATCCGGGAAAGAGAGGGAATGCTCCCCCTAACACCGATTTTCTGCCTGAAGGAGGAGGGGAAACCAAAAGCAAAAACCCGCCTTGTGGGCAGGTTCTCTGAATAGCGGTGCCCGGACTCGGGAACATTTAATTACTTACCAATTTGATTTCTATCAAAAATTCTTGTGCTACTTATTGTCAAGACCCAGAGGGTGACCCTCATTTCCTCTTGAAAATCATAAAGGTGGATAAAGATAAGTAGAAAACCTTTCGGTTCGATACTCTGAGTCTATTCCTTCAAAATTTATCGTAATGACATCTGCGTTACGCGTGTTGTATACTTAATATCCACAGAAACACAGGAGGACAACACCATGCCAGCCGCAAACAGTATGGCGATGAAACGCGAAACTCTGAATCTGCGCATCAGGCCCGCCGAGCGTGATCTTATCGACCGGGCAGCGAAGGCCAGAGGGAAAAACCGCACTGACTTTGTGCTGGAAGCCGCCCGCGCTGCCGCTGAGGAAGCGTTGATTGAGCAACGCATCATTATGGCCGATCCGCAGGCTTATGAGGAGTTTCTGGCTCGTCTAGATCAGGCGCCTGCGCCTAACGCTGCACTGCGTAAAACTATGCAGACCCCTGCGCCGTGGGAGCAGGAAAAATGATCTCTGCTCCAGAACCGCTTCATACCGGGCATATTCTTACCCCGTTCTGTTGCGGCATGGATTCTATGGATAAGTGGCTCAAACAACGGGCGATGAAAAATCAGGTCACTGGCGCATCGCGTACCTTTGTATGTTGCGGCAGCGATTCTAACGTACAGGCGTATTACTCGCTGGCGTCCAGCGCGGTAACGACCAACACCGCCCCCGGTCGCTTTCGTCGCAATATGCCCGATCCGATCCCGGTGGTGGTGCTGGGACGTCTGGCTGTGGATCAATCACTGCACGGGCAGGGCGTCGGGCGGGCGCTGGTTCGCGACGCCGGGCTGCGGGTTATTCAGGTGGCGGAGACTATCGGCATTCGCGGGATGCTGGTGCACGCCCTGTCGGATGAAGCGCGGGAGTTTTACCTGCGGGTGGGGTTTGAGCCGTCGCCGATGGATCCGATGATGTTGATGGTGACGTTGGGGGATTTGGTGGAGAGTATTTAGCAGATATATTTCTACCATTCTGCATTAAATTCTATGCTTAGATAAAATTACTCAGGGAATAGAAATGTTGTATCGGGTTGATGAAATACTGGGATATTTGAATCGTTGCGAGCGCACTACATTAAATCAGGCCGATCCATTAGAGCTTCTAGCTAAAAGACTTTCTTTACGTGGGTTGATCGTTAGTTTTATTTTCCTACTGTTAATGTTACTCCCTCTTGGGATCTACACATTTTTTCCTGAGAAGCTATTCATCCTAGTGAGTAAATTTTTATTCATTTTGATGATGCTGAGTGGAATATTTACTTTATTAGTTGAGCCAGTACTGATGTTATTAGGTCTATTTAAATGGAAAACAATGACTTTGACTCGTTTTCTGAAGGAAGTTCAGGAAGATGAAGGGCATGTAGCAGCATTGAGCCGCTATGATGCAAATGAACTCCAGTACGCAGAATTTCAACTGATAAAAAAATTACCGCCAATGAAAATCGAGTCAAAGTCTTTTTTGGTGAGAAAACAGCGGTATTTGCGTTACTGGCATTTTCGGTTCTGTTTATGAAAGAACTTTTTGGATGGAATGTTAATTTTTCGTTTTTTCTCTGGGGGGACGGTTTTTCTGGCTATGCTGATATCTGGCTAGGGTTCGTCTGGGCATTAATTTTTGGCATGTCTCTTGGCGCAATTGCTTTAAAATTAGTGACTGAACGGTATAAATATCAGTTATCTCTACTTAAGCAGACGCTCTGGATTAAAACTCTTTAGTAAAGAACAGGCTGGGAACATCATGAATCAAAAGATACTTCTCAAAGGTACCAATGGGCTTCAAGATACTGCCCATCGGTGAGAAGTGATATAAAATACAAAAAATGTCAGTTATCACTCTGTTTTTTTGCATTCCATACCAAAGAACAGGGGGTACAGGTGTTCTAAAATGTCGGCAGGCAATGAAATCGAGTATAGTTAAACCTGCCTGTACCGCACTTGAATCTTTGAAAATATTATATCGCTCGTTTTCCCGTAGCTCATCTATTCTGTTCTTATAATCACTCATACTATCCGAAAATGTTATTGGTGCCTCGGTCTCACCAGTGAAGGATTGTGCCGGATGAAAGTAAAGATGTTTATAAAGGTCATTCGTTGGATGCCATAGCTGAGAGCATATTTTAGTATATGATTCTTTTATACCTGTTAATAATGAGCGATATCCTTTTTCCTTTTTCAGGATTACACACCATCCCATTAAGGTGGGAATCATCCAGGACATGCTTGTTGTTTTTTCTTTTAAATATGTATCGTCGCTATTGCATTCCATACTGATGAGATCGTCAATAGAGTTTGTTGATATTGGATGTTTGATCTTACCCAGCAATAGTGGACACGCGACTAAGTGAGTAAACTCTCAATCAGAGGTGACTCACATGACAAAGCCTGTATCGACTACCAAAAAGCCACGTAAGCAGCACACGCCTGAATTTCGTCACGAAGCCCTGAAACTGGCTGAACGCATTGGTGTGGCCGCAGCCGCCCGCGAGCTTAGCCTGTATGAATCACAGCTCTACAACTGGCAAAGCAAACAGCAAAATCAGCACTCTTCTTCTGAACGCGAACAAGAGATGTCCGCTGAGATAGCCCGTCTTAAGCGTCAACTGGCAGGACAAGCTGAGGAACTGGTCATTCTCCAAAAGGCCGCGACATACTTCGCGAAGCGCCTGAAATGAAGTATGTCTTCATCGAAAAACATCAGCCTGAGTTCAGTATCAAAGCCATGTGCCGTGTACTTCAGGTTGCCCGTAGCGGCTGGTACATCTGGCATCAGCGTCGTCATCAGATAAGCCGGCGTCAGCAGTTCCGTCTTGTCTGTGATAACGTGGTCCGGGAGGCATTCAGTGACGCAAAACAGCGCTATGGTGCGCCACGCCTGACGGATGAGCTTCGTGCTCAGGGACGGGTGTATAACATAAAAACCGTGGCGGCCAGCCTGCGTCGGCAGGGACTGCGGGCGAAAGCTTCGCGCCGGTTCAGCCCGGTCAGTTACCGTGAACATGGTCTGCCAGTCTCAGAGAATCTGCTGAAGCAGGACTTTTACGCCAGTGGCCCGAATCAGAAGTGGGTGGGTGACATCACGTATCTTCGTACCGGTGAAGGTCGGCTTTATCTGGCCGTGGTTATCGACCTGTGGTCGCGGTCAGTCACTGGCTGGTCGGATGACGGCACAACTTGCCTGCGATGCGTTACAGATGGCGTTGTGGCGGCGTAAACGTCCGGAAAATGTCATCGTGCATAGCGACCGCGGCGGTCAGTACTGTTCCATGGATTACCAGAGCTTACTGAAACGCCATAATTTACAGGGCAGTATGAGCGCCAGAGGCTGTTGTTACGACAATGCCTATGCGGAAAGCTTCTTCCACACGCTGAAGGTGTAATGTATCCACGGAGAGGAGTTTGCCAGCCGGGAAATAATGCGGACAGCAGTGTTTAATTATATTGAGTGCGATTACAACCGGTGGCGTCGTCACAGTGCCTGTGGCGGTCTCAGTCCGGAACAATTTGAAAACCAGAACCTCGCTTAGGGCTGTGTCCACATTACGTGGGTAGGATCAAAATGCCAATTCCCCCGCTTCCCCCGCGCTGTTGCATCATTATGAACAACTAGAAATGAGAGAAACCTTAACTGATCGTAGAAAGACCGTAGCTGGGGGACAAGAGATAGACGCGTTAGAGGGTATAGATATTTTTAAAAGCAAAGAACAACTAAGAAAACGACGAAGAATCCAGCAACCAAATAACGTGCTGCAACGATCAGAAATCTACCGTAGCGAAGAAAGGAAAAAGCCCCGCTTTTCAGCGAGGCCTTATAAATAGTGGTGCCCGGACTCGGAATCGAACCAAGGACACGGGGATTTTCAATCCCCGTGTTCAATTGTTAAATTCTATTGGCTGATGATCTTATTTTGTTAGACCGCATCCTGATTACTAATCAGGTGTGGAAATGCATTCAAATTCAATCGATTATACTGCCCGCGCGCATAAACCTCGGGTATTGCCTGTAGTATCAACCAAAGGTGGTGAAGGTAAATCTACTCAGTCCGCCAATCTGGCTGGTTTCCTTGCTGATGCAGGTATAAAAACTCTATTGCTCGATGGCGACCATGCTCAGCCAACTGCCAGTAGCATCTTTCCCCTTAGCTACGAAGCCCCGTGCGGTCTGTACGAGCTATTGATGCAGACAGCCGACCTTTCAAACCCTGACAATCTCATCTCTCGTACAACGATCGATAACCTGGATATTATCGTATCCAACGACCCCCGTAATTTTCTTCCTACAGCGATGTTAAATGCAGCTGATGGCCGCGTTCGGCTCCGTAATGCGCTCATGCATCCACTCTTTAGTCAATACGGTGTGATCATTATCGATTCGCAGGGATCACGCTCAGTAATGTCTGAGCTGATTATCTTGGCCTCATCGGGTGAAATGGTCGGAGTTGCAAAACCTATTCTCCCTGATGTCAGGGAGTTTATGCGCGGTACTGTAGCATTGATGGAAGAGCTGCTTCCGTACAGTGCATTTGGGATTCAGCTCCCCGAAACAAAACTGCTTATCAATTGCATGGACTACGACAATCTGTCGGTAGAAACACTTGAACAGGTCAAACAAATCGTTCAGGAAAAACGCTACAGCGTGCATGCCGACAAAATTCACATCGACCTCCTGAACACCTGCATTTATGACCTGACCATTTATGTTCATGGCCACGTAAAAGGTGTGCCGGTGCATCGTCTTGAAAAAAATACGAGCCGTAAAAGTGATTCTGCATTCGCCTCAATGTATCAACTGGCGACTGAATTATTCCCTGAGTGGAAGGACAAATTTGATGCATTAGCCAAAGCAGGTGAGGGGGCATAATGTCTGAGAATAAACACTCACCTGATGGTCTGTTTTCAAGAGATGCGGAGCAGTCGGTTCTCGGTGGCTTGATGTTGGATAATGAATGCTGGGATGAAGTTTTGCTGCTGGTCAGCAGTGATGATTTCTACTACGGCGTTCATCGAACAATCTTTCGAGAAATGGCTCGTCTTATCAACGCAGGTAAGCCGATTGACCTGATTACCCTCTCTGACAGCCTTGAAAATCAGAACGAAAAAGGCCTGGAGAAGTTTGGGGGCTTCGCTTATCTGGCCGAACTGTCTAAAAACACCCCCAGCGCTGCGAATATCGTCGCCTACTGTGAAATTGTGGCGAAGTACAGCCAGGCAAGACAGCTGGCCCGTATCGGCGCAGACATCATTGCAACTGTTACGAAACCCGGGGCAGATATTGCCCAAATTATGGAAGACGCCGAGCAGAAAATTACCCGACTTGCAGAACGCGCAGAGCCTCAACAGGCGCAGACACTTATCGACGGTATGACGAAGCTGCTGACCGAACTTGAACGCCGTTTCAGCATCCCGGACGGCATCACTGGTGCACCCACAGGTTTTGATCAATTTGATGAACTGACCAGTGGGTTGCAGGCGGGTGATCTTATTTTAATCGCTGCCCGTCCCTCTATGGGTAAAACAGCTTTTCTCCTCAGCCTTCTTCTTAATCACCTACTGAAAAAAGAGGATTCACGGGGCCAGTTCTTCAGCCTGGAGCAGCCTACAGAGCAAATCCTCATGCGCATGGTTTCCTCAGTGGGAAATGTGGACCTGACTCGCCTCAAGAGCGGCCAGATGGGTGATGAGGACTGGGCAAGGGTTTCTCATGCCTATAAAACCTTTGTTGAGCTGGAATCCCGTCTGATTATCGATGATTCCAGCGGCCTTACACCTTCCATGTTACGTATTCGAGCGCGTCGTAACGCACGCCGTTATGGCGCACCTTCCATCATTGGGATTGATTACCTGCAATTAATGCGAGCCCCGGATCAGGAAAACCGCACGCAGGAAATCTCTGAGATTTCCCGTTCCCTTAAAGCATTGGCAAAAGAGCTGGCTTGCCCGGTCGTTGCGCTTTCCCAGCTCAATCGGGCGCTTGAAAGCCGTCAGGATAAGCGCCCTAACAACGGCGATTTACGTGAATCCGGCGCGCTGGAACAGGATGCTGACCTGATCGTATTTATCTACCGGGATGAAGTTTACCACGCCGACAGTGAGGATAAGGGGCTTGCTGAAATCATCATCAGTAAGCAGCGTCAGGGACCACTCGGCACGATTAAGTTGCAGTTTGAAGGACGATACACGCGTTTTTCGCAGTTTGAATCATCTGCAAGGAGCCACGCATGAGCAATGTTCGTGATTTAGGTGCAGCCATGCTGATGCGGGGTAAATCTCCTCAAGTTGCCGTTCAGACTCCGGCAATACCCTTACCAGTCAATGAAATGGCGATGGTGCTGACACTCGACCAGCTACGCCCGAACCCTGACAACCCTCGTACTAGCCGTAACCCTCGCTATGACGAAATAAAATCGTCTATCAGGGCTCGTGGGATGGACTCAGTACCGAAAGTGACGCGCAACCCGGATTATCCGGATGTGTTCATCTTTAGTGATGGCGGGAACACTCGTTACCAGATTTTATGCGAACTCTGGCAAGAGACAGGAGATGAAGGTTTTTATCGCATTCATACCATCTTCAAACCTTGGCAGGGGCGGCTTAAGAGTCTCATTGGTCATCTGGCTGAGAACGAAGTTCGTGGTGATCTTAGCTATATAGAAAAAGCATTCGGGGTGCACAAAGCGAGGGTGATATGGGAGTCACAACTTGGGCGAACTGTCACGTTGCGTGAGCTTTCTGATTTGCTTAATCAGGAAGGGTATCCAATTGATAACTCTAGTATCAGCCGGATGGAAGATACGCTGAATTATATCTACCCTCATATGCCAAAGTTGCTTGAGTCCGGTATGAGCAGAGGACAAGTTATACCTCTGCTGGGATTGCGTTCATCTGCTAACAAAGTCTGGAAGTCTTTCTGTAATGATGTTAAGCCTGACTCAACTCTGGATGATGTTTTTGGTTCGGCTTGCTGTGCCTTTAATGAACCCGATAACTTTTCGCTGGAGCTTTTCCGTGATGAGTTCATCGGGCAGCTTCTAAACGCGCTCCCACACCCAAGCCTCAATTATGACCGTTGGCTGATTGAACTGGATCCGAAAGAGCAAAAACGCCGCGAGCAGTTTGGCGAGCCACCTCCCACACCTTTTCTCACTACGATGCCTGAGCGTGCCGCCAGCACAATTGCTCAAGGCAGCCCTGATCTCCCTGATTCAACAGTGTTGCCACCCGGGGACAGCATATCACAACCCAACGTTGGGTTACGTTCAGGCACCCTCCAGACGCCGTCTCGCCCCGAACCTGCACCTGCAAACGCAGAGGATTTAACACTTCCGGAGAGCAACAGTGTTAACACTGGCAGCACCTCCAAGGTAGAGATTCAGGATGATCTCTATGGCGGTAAGTCTGTCATTTCTGGCGCGCTTGAATCGGCTTTCCATGAAGTTGGTAAAGACGAAGGGCCTGTCAGTTCCATAGCGTTTGCAGCAACCGGACTGGAGCCGGTTACCGATATCTGGCATATCCCGTCGCTTCTGGATGACGTTGAGCATCTGCAGGACATGTCTTACCGACTGGCATTTGAACTGACCGAGGCAATGGGTTGTGTTGGCGGCGTTACCGAAGATAAATCTGCTGGCTCTGCGGGTTTTAGCGTTTCTGAAAGCAGTGGTGAGTTTGCTCTTTTCCTCGCAGGCATCTCAGGGCAGGTACCGAATCGTGAATTTAATCACTTCATGTTCTGCCTGAACTTCATCGGCTCTCAGTCGGTGGGCGATACGCCTGTTCTTGATGATGTGCATGTTGTTAAGGCGCTGCGGCTCATTCGTGTGATCCGCAGGTTGCGTGAGTTGCAGCGCGATGCTGCCAGGGGGGAGTAACTGATGTCTGAAGATCTGAATGATGAAATGGCACAGGCTAGTACGGCTCTGTTTATCCAGCGTGGCATTGATGCCGTTCGTGCAAAGGTGCACACCGGACAACCCTCCAGTACGGTTTGTGAGGGATGCGGCGCCCCCATCCCTCCGGGGCGTCAAAAAGCTGTTCCCGGGGTTACGCTGTGTGCAGGCTGCCAGGATGTTAAAGAACGCTACAGCCTTCATTTCTCCGGGACGCGGGGAGGTCATCATGCATGATGACCTTAAACTAATGCAACGTATCCAGCGCCTTATGGCTCTGGGGACTCGGAACAGCAATCAGCATGAAGCAGCACGTGCACTGGCGCTAGCCCAGCGCCTCATGCTCCGTCACAACTTGTCGGCTGAGATGCTGGCAGGTGCGGAGATTCGGGAGGCTGTTTGCTACAACCTTGTCAGTAATGCCAGCAAAGTACCCGCCTGGCTAAGTTCATTGGCCACTGTGGTTTGCATGGCCTCGGGATGCCGTTGCTGGTTTGGCTGGCACGTACATACGACAGCGGCAGGCCACCAACGGCAGCGGCGCTCTGTCCATTTTTATGGTTTCCGTGAGAGGCCGTCAGTCGCTCAGTATATTTTTACAGTCTTGCAACGTCAGTTGCGTATCAGTACAGAGCGACATATGGCTACTTATAAAGGGCGTAGGATTCTCCTCCGTACTCTACGTAGCCGAGCCGATCAGTTCCGCGAAGGCTGGGTTACTGGCGTCTGGCTGGTGCTTAAATCTTTTGCTCCCACCGGAGAAGAAAGTAGCGCTTTGCAGCACTGGCTCTCTCACCGTCTTAAAGACAATCCTACCATTGCACTTACTGTTCGTGAGGCCAAAGCCTGCCGGGGTGACCAGTCAGCACGCATTGCTGGATGGGTCTCCGGTAGCAACGCGGAAATTCATCACGGCCTGAATGGTGGCAGGGCGCTTGATTCGATTGGTTCTGGAGAGGCACATCATGACTAACGTTCTGTTATGGGGAGCCTGTTTGACAGGCTGGGTTGTGGATTTGTTTCTTGTTGCAGGCCAGATAAATACAGGAGGTTTACTGTGAGCCAGCTCAATTTACCCCAGGCAACTTTGACGATCCTTTCAGCACTGCTGCTGGATATTAAAGCCGGAAATGTGCGCCGCTGTGAATCCATCGGGATGTCCCTGGAAGAAATTCGCGCGCTGAGCCAGCTCAGTATTGATGAATTGCACTACCTCAATCAGTCGCATGTATCGGTGCTGGACTTCCAGATTAACCACGACAACTTCTGGCTGATGCTCAACCAGGCTCGTAACGAAGCGAAGCGGCTTCTGATGATCGATCGGACTCTTGAACTCGGTGGCAGCATGGAATTGCTGGATAAATATTTCGGTCTTTCACCCTCTGAGGTCAGCTCGCGCCGCCGTCTCATAGGGATTGAAACACGCCAGGGACGAACCCAGTCCCTGACGGAAGTCCAGGACAATGCCGTCTGGGAGCACTGGAAAGCCTCCGGACTGGATTCGCCGGATTCACATCAGGCGCTGGAAGTAATGATGCTGGCCAGTGAGCTGCATGATGTTTCACTGACAGCTGTCTGGACCAAAGTGTGCCTGTGGTGTCGTGAAGCACGTCAGTTGGAAGTGCACAAAAACGGTCGGAGGCCTAATGCAATTGTCTGATTTCAGCCACCGGCAACAGGTGTCTCCCGCCGTTCGTAGACAGGCGGGTAGACTCATGGAATCCCTTCGTGCTGGTCGAAAAGTCTTCTGCAGGTTAGAGCAAAACGGTTATCTAAAAATGAACGTGGGGCCATTCTGGCGGTTGCTTAGTAAGGATGGCGGCCATCAGTGGCTGCTCATGGATCACAAAACCTATAACCGCGAAATACGTAAGTAGGCAGCGACCACCAAAGCAGAGTGCCGGGTTTAGTGCCCGGCGCTCTGCCACGGTTTTTTAAAAGAGGAGCAAAGGATGGGATTACCTCCCGACAGTATCGTGTCGCTGACACTGTCACGTATGCAGAAAAACCTGGAGCAACGAGTCTGTGCCGGCGATGTGAGCCAGGAGCGTAGCGGTCTTCTTTTTGTCGGAAATGTGCATGATGCTTTTCCGCGTCGCCTGTTTCTTGATAACCGGCTCTCTCCGCTCGATAAAACCGCGTGGGTTATGATCAGACTATATGCCCAGCAAAATGAGGGGGCGATATTCCCCACTTACGACGAGCTGCAGTTGCAACTTGCCTCCCCACATGCTGAAAAAGCTTCCAGGGAAACTGTTAGTCGTGCACTTCTCATGCTTCGGCTTACGGGCTGGCTGAGTCTGTGTAAGCGTGTGCGAGATGGCCACGGACGTGTCAGAGGCAATATTTACGCCCAGCATGATGAGCCGCTGGGACTACGTGATTGCGAGACATTTGATCCTGGCTGGCTGGAGCTACTGGAAACCAGCTGTAATAGCAAAAACAAATCCGTTCGTTTGACGGCCTTAACGGTACTCAATGATATTTTGCAGGATCCGGGTATGCGCCACCGCCACAGTCGACTGGCACTGATTGAAGGGAGGCTCAGTTCACCTTCAACACCCGTAAAGCAGGGGCAAGACACTAAACCGAGTTCGGAATCCGAACCCAGTAAGAAAAACTTAAAAAACAAACAGAATTCACTGAGTTCGGAATCCGAACTCAGTAGTGAATACACCGGTTTTTTACCGGGTTCGGAATCCGAACTCAGTAATAAATCAAGGAGTTACACCGGGGTTCGAAATTCGAACCGTAACGTACGTTCTTTCACACAAAGTGTGATTAAAAAAACGTACGTAGTACCAGTCGATATCAAACTGCCGGAAACATTCCTGGCAAGTTTGAGTGACGAGGATCGCGATATGCTTCTCGAACAACTCGGTGGCCTGCCTACTGAGATGTCCGAGCTTCTGCTAAAGCTGCTGTGCGAACAACTTGCCCAGAATAAAATCAGTAATCCAGTTGGCTGGATGTTTACCATGCTCAAGCGTGCCAGAGCAGGTGAACTTGTTGCGCCTAAAGCCGCTCTGCAGAGCTCAAACGGAACAAATAGTGCCCTTACAGCAGGTACTACTTTGGTTAAACCTGACCTCAGACTTCCAGAACACAAAGCTTCTCAGGAGCAGGTTAGGGCTGCATTAGCGGAAATTCGCGCCAGGCTTGTTTAAATCCCTTGCAAGTGATTTTTAATAGACTGGGCAATAAAATTTAATGGTTGAAAAGTATTCTTGCTGCGGGGCGCAGCAAGGTCAAAAAACATACTGCGAAATGCTTTCAAACAGTAAATATTTTACAGCCGAAGTGATTACTGCATCGGTTAGAACTGCAGGTGGTTAAAAAATAATCTTGCTGCGGGGCGCAGCAAGATTAAATAAGTAACAGCATGGAATTTTTCCGAACAGAAAATGAGTTTCAGATTGTTGTAAATGTCGAAAATTCAGGACTATGCCGCTTCATCTTAACTGATTACAGGTGGCAACGATGGCAGACAGTAAAAGCAGAGCCGGTTCTCTTCAGTCTGAGCTGAAGATCGAGCTTCACACCAATTATGCAATCGGGTTGTGGACAGGGCGAAAAGCAGAGAGAGGAGAGGACGGTAAAAAGGGTAAGCAACCCATAATGGGAATGCCTCAGTTTTTACATCGGGCTACACAGATTAATAAGGACTCTCTGCAAAACAATCCTTGGGCAGATGTGGCGATGTTCGAGCTAGAGAAAAAAATTGAGGATGCCTCGACACAAATGAACGGACTGTTGACAGGATTAGATAAAGTCATACAGATACCCACGGGAGTATCGATTTCTGATGCTCAGGCCAGTGAAACACTTGATCTGACAGTCTTCAGTGGAACACCTCTTGGGTACCGGTGTGTCTTTTTGTTGATGGGATTTGATCAGTTTGCGAAACGTGTTTTACAAGCCTCACATTACGGCATTCTCTCTCGTAATCAGAGATACGATTTTTTGAGTGATGGCAGCCGCCTTTTACGTGAAATCTATGGGGTGGTATTACGTTACCGCCAGGTACCTGCTACCAGGTTTGATGCTGTAGAAAACAATGATGTCTGGCGACAAGCCTGCACAGATTTCGGAGAACCTAACATAGAAATTTTGCTTGGCCAAAAACGTTCAGCTTTCTCGCCTCAGATTAATGAAGCCAGCGTTAACCTCCTTCGCCTGCGACATAAGGTCTTATAACTCTATCAGGAGGGAACATGCGGCTATTCATATGCGAAAAACCCTCACAGGGTCGAGACCTGGCGGGTGTTCTTGGTCTGACGAAACGTGGTGACGGGTTTATCTCCGGTCCCGGAGAAACTGTCACTTGGGCTGTCGGCCACCTTCTGGAAACCGCTCCTCCGGAAGCATACGGTAAAGAGTTCGGCAAACCCTGGAATATCAGTGCATTGCCTATCGTGCCTCTGACCTGCCCCCACGATTAGATACAACACTCAGTTAGTAACGTCGGAATCTTCATTCTCAGAATGACCCTTTCTCCAGCCCGCTGCAAATTCAGACGGTGTCTGATAATTCAGCGTGGAGTGCGGGCGGCATTCGTTATAATCCTGCCGCCAGTCATTAATAATTTTCCTGGCATGAACGATATCGCTGAACCAGTGCTCATTCAAACATTCATCGCGAAATCGTCCGTTAAAGCTCTCAATAAATCCGTTCTGCGTTGGCTTGCCCGGCTGGATTAAGCGCAACTCAACACCATGCTCAAAGGCCCATTGATCCAGTGCACGGCAAGTGAACTCCGGCCCCTGGTCAGTTCTTATCGTCGCCGGATAGCCTCGAAACAGTGCAATGCTGTCCAGAATACGCGTGACCTGAACGCCTGAAATCCCAAAGGCAACAGTGACCGTCAGGCATTCCTTTGTGAAATCATCGACGCAGGTAAGACACTTGATCCTGCGACCGGTGGAAAGTGCGTCCATGACGAAATCCATCGACCAGGTCAGATTGGGCGCCGCCGGACGGAGCAGCGGCAGACGTTCTGTTGCCAGCCCTTTACGACGTCTTCTGCGTTTTACGCCCAGGCCACTGAGGTGATAAAGCCGGTACACGCGCTTATGATTAACATGAAGCCCTTCACGGCGCAGCAACTGCCAAATACGACGGTAGCCAAAACGCCTGCGCTCCAGTGCCAGCTCAGTGATGCGCCCTGATAAATGCGCATCAGCAGCCGGACGGTGAGCCTCATAGCGGCAGGTCGACAGGGATAAACCTGTAAGCCTGCAGGCACGACGTTGCGACAGACCGGTCGCATCACACATCAACATCACGGCTTCCCGCTTCTGGTCTGTCGTCAGTACTTTCGCCCAAGAGCCACCTGAAGCGCCTCTTTATCCAGCATGGCTTCGGCAAGCAGCTTCTTGAGTCTGGCGTTCTCTTCCTCAAGCGACTTCAGGCGCTTAACTTCAGGCACCTCCATACCGCCATACTTCTTACGCCAGGTGTAAAACGTGGCATCGGAAATGGCATGCTTGCGGCAGAGTTCACGGGCGGGTACCCCAGCTTCGGCTTCGCGGAGAATACTGATGATCTGTTCGTCGGAAAAACGCTTCTTCATGGGGATGTCCTCATGTGGCTTATGAAGACATTACTAACATCGGGGTGTACTAATCAACGGGGAGCAGGTCAATTACATAACGGCATTAATAGTTTTGATTGTTCGATTGCCTATGTACCGGGCATATGAAACTGGATCCGGTGACGCGCAGCGACATCGGGTGTAAAAACTTTGTTATACAATTCTGTTGAGCTGATGTTTTACTCGCCATTACCGTCAGTAGAATACCAACGTAGAGCATATGCATTGTGTAGGCGAGGCGGAACGAGTATGGCGTGACCGGTACAGAGAAGGTTATGTAGTAGGCCGCTGCGGTGGCCACGGCTTTCGCAAGCTAGGTGCGAACGGTACGAGCAGTGGTGGGCCAGATGCGTGCTTTATCTGAGTAGCTTTAGAAAAAACACACAAACCGGCAAGGATGAAGAAACCAACCGAGCCAGAAATTCATTCTTAAATTAAAATTCATTTAAGGAGTAGTTGATACGTAATAATATTACGTTGATGTTTTAAAAACATAAGACATCCACATTGTTATATTCAATAAAATCACGCTGCATTTTTGTAAAAAAATATATATCAATAAAATCAATTGCATGCGTGATCTTCGTGGCGATAAGGCGATCCATGAAACTTTTTTTAATATGAAATAGTGCTTGTTTCTTTATTTTAACATAGCGGGAACTATAATATTTTTATCTTGCAATCATGCGAATTCAATTTGGAAAATGACATGCGTGAAAATAACCCTAATAAATCGGTTCCAAAGGAAATCACAGCTAAAGACCACGACCACGACCACGACCACGACCACGACCACGACCACAAACAATCTGTTTCCGACGGAAGCGAACGACGAATTCGTTTCGTTTTTATACTTACATTTGGGTACGCTCTGATACAGACGGTAGGAGGGATTCTTTCTGGATCACTGGCACTTATCGCAGATTCAGGGCATATGATTTCAGATGCTGCTGCTCTTTTGCTTGCTTTAGTCGCTTATAGAGTGGCGAAACGTCCAGCAGATGATAAACGGACATATGGTTTTCATCGTATTAGAGTTTTAGCTGCTCTGGCTAATGGCTCTGCACTGTTGCTGCTTGTTGTATGGATTATGTGGGAAGCAGTTCAGAGGATTGGTAGCAAAACAGAGGTGCTGGCAGGCCCTATGTTAATTGTTGCTACTATAGGACTCGTCATTAATATTATCGGTGCATGGATTTTAGTTTCTGGTAACAAAGAGGATGGTAATCTCAAAGGGGCATTACTACACGTTGTTGGAGATTTGCTTGGCTCAATAGGGGCAATCGCTGCGGCCATAGGCATAATGTTCACAGGGTGGACTATCCTTGATCCAATCCTTTCTGTGTTTGTCTCATTGTTGGTTGTGAAGTCGGCCTGGAAACTAGTGAAAGAATCTATTGATGTGTTGATTCAAGCTGTACCCAAAAACATGGATTCTCAGTTAATTGAACAAGGGCTCAAAGAATTGCCGGAAATTGATGAGGTTGGCCATTTCCACGCATGGACCTTAACCGATGATACAATCATTGCTACAGTTCATGTTACCCCAGCCATTGAACAGGACCCTATATTATTGCCTGCAATAGTGGCAAGGTGGCTAAAAGAAAATCATGCAGTTAATCATGTGACGGTACAGGTGGATCCGAGAGGTAAACTTCAAAAGTTGCATCTGTAATCTAATTGACAATGCTCTCTGATTCTAACTTTTTAAGAAGTGGTGCCCACAACAAATCATGATTAGTTATCTAACTACTTCTGATTTGTAACCGCAGGGGACATGTTATTCCATGCAGCAAACCAAAATTAAATTTAAAAGAAATGTTTTTATTGCAATACCTCATGAAATATTTTACAAACTCTCTGGTATTCCTTGAGTAAGGCCACTTTATATATTTTGGAGTCGACAATGAGTTTTCTACGAAAGTTATTAACAGGACACCACGACAACTCTCATGGTGAAAGAAGTCACTCTACAGGTCATCGGCAGAAAAAACATCATGCAAGTACGCATGAATACGGTAATGAAAATTATGAAGTTGTAAGAGAAAGACATACAGATGTAAGTAAGCCTACAGGAAATACCTCGTTTTTACCTTCCTCTCAGCTAGAAACTAATTGCTCGAAATGCGGAGGAATGATTCGGGGAACTGATCTTTTTTGCCCCCAGTGTGGGGAAAAACAAAGCCCATCTGAATGTGGGAGTTGTGGTTCAACTATTAAGGTTGGAGATCGATTTTGTGGCCAATGTGGACAACCAACATTACGATAAGTTGTAACCTACTAAAAATACGATGTTAATCCCAACATGGATGTTGGGTATATGCTTAATCCAAGTAATGTTTGAAGTAAGTTCAAATCAATCAAGATATTCCTCATACTGTTTAATATGACTCAGAGCATGAGCACTAAGCTCATTGTCTTTAATTAGTGTTGGCTTAAATGCCAAAGAATCAACAGGCTTATTATTAACGATTAGTTCATAATGAAGATGAGGTCCTGATGAACGCCCACTATTCCCGGAAAGCGCAATGTCCTGGGCATCAGATATTTTTTGCCCTTTTTTTACAAGGATTTTATTCAGATGCAAATAGCGGGTTTTGACTCCATTTTTACTTTTTATTTCTATGTAATTCCCCATTGAACTATTCCATTCTGCTTTTGATACAACACCTCCAGTTACACTTACAATTGGTGTATTAATAGGCATTGAATAATCGACACCATTATGAGGACGCTTTCTACCCGAAACAGGATTTTTTCTTACTGGATTAAATGTAGAGCTGAGGCGGGCTTTAGAAGGCTTAGGGTAACTGAAGTTTCCAGAACGTTTAGGGTTGGTTAAAACTGTGTATTTTAACTCCGAGATTCGATAAGCAAAAAACTCGCTTTTTTTTGTTTCTATTTTATATGCAACAATAGTAGGCTTTCCTAGTTTTTTATCAATAACCAAACGAATTTCTCCGTTTTTCGTCAGCTTTTGTAAGTCTGAATTAGGGGGTAACGATTTTTGCAATAGGATAGTTTCACTTGTTTCTAGGCCGTTGAGGTCAGAAGAAACATAGATATCATCCTTGACTATATCTGCAGAATACATGATTAGATTGTCACTTTTTTTAAGTAAAGCTGGATAATAACCGAGCAAAATGTAATTGTCATCTCAAGAAAGAGATTCATATCAAAAATTCAGAATTTAAAATTGTAACTGGAGTTTTCTTTGAGATTGCATAGCAATTGCTTGCAACTGCTATGCAACAATAGAGGGTGAGTAATTTGGCGGATAATATGATAGTAAACAATTAACTAAAATATTATTCTGTACTAATTCTTATCTTTGAACCGAAGCAACCGTAATGCGTTTAATGTTACCAAGGCTGTCGCCCCAGTGTCAGCTAAAACTGCTACCCATAAACCAGTTAGCCCCATTACACTGGTAATCAAAAAAATGCCTTTTAAAGAAATAGCGAAAAGTACGTTTTGGTGAATATTTGCCATCGTTGCGCGAGATAGCGATACTAGGTGAGCAATATCTGAAACCCGGCTTTTCAATAGCGCTGCATCGGCTGTTTCCAGAGCAACATCTGTTCCACCTCCCATCGCGATTCCTACGTCAGCTGCAGCTAAAGCGGGAGCATCGTTTATTCCGTCACCAACCATGGCGATTATCGCTTCACGCTTCATGCCATTAATGAGATACAGCTTGTCCTGAGGTAGTAATTCAGCTCTCCATTCAATGGAAAGGTTCCCAGCTATTGCCTCTGCAGTCCTTTTATTATCACCAGTCAACATTACAGAACGAACACCCATGGCTTTTAGCTTCGAAATCGCTTCCCTTGCATCCTGCCGAGGCTCATCGCGCAATGCTATTAACCCCAATACAGAGCGCTGTTCTTCATCTAGAAGCACGCTCACGGTGTTACCCCTGGTTTCAAGTTCAGCGATTTGATCGATTTGCTGAGAGAAAACCCTAGATTTTTCTAAAGCAAAGGAGGGGGAGCCAACGGCCAGTTTCATTTCCCCGACTGTCGCATGTGCTGCTTTACCTGCAGTAGCGAATGCGTTTGCTGCTTCTGGGATAACAAGCTTATTCGCTGCGGCTTGTCCGATAATTGCTTTTGCCAGAGGATGATTAGAACCTGCCTCTACAGCGGCTGCTAAAGCAAGAATATCATTTTCACTATGCCCCCAGAAAGGGACAACTTTGGTGACTTGTGGTTTGCCTTCAGTCAATGTGCCTGTTTTATCAAACGCGATTGTCTGAATGCGTCCTATTGTTTCGAGCGCATTGCCACCTTTTATTAAAAGGCCACGGCGTGTTGCAACCGCAAGACCGGACGCTATGGCAGCCGGAGTAGACAGGACCAACGCACAAGGACATGCTATTAGTAGTAAAGCAAGGCCTCGATAAAGCCAGGTTTCCCACTCTACGTTCAAGAATAATGGAGGTATCACAATGACCAGAGCAGCAATAGCCATTACTGCAGGGGTATAATACCGACTAAACTTTTCAATGAAACGTGCTGTTGGTGCTTTGGAAGATTGCGCCTGTTCAACTAACTGTATTATTCGTGATATTGTATTGTCAGATGCCGTTTTTAGGACCTTTACCTCAAGGACTCCATCAATATTTATAGCCCCTGCAAATACGTTTTCACCAGCTGATTTTTGCTTTGGAGTTGATTCGCCTGTAATAGGTGATTCATCCAGACTTGACTGTCCTTGGATAATATCCCCATCGGCCGGAACTCTATCTCCTGGACGAATTAAAACACGATCATTGAGTGCTAGCTCACTTGCTGAAACAGTGCGCTGCCCACCAGTGCTGTCAAGCAAAACTGCTGTTTTAGGGACCAGTGATACAAGCGATTTTATACCGGCACGCGCCCGGCCTGCGGCAACGCTTTCAAGGAGTTCACCCACTGCGAACAAAAATACAACAGCTGCGGCTTCTTCAGCTGCATCAATCAAAAGTGCACCTAATGATGCCACAACCATTAAAGTCTCAATGGAGAAAGGCGAACCAGAAATAGCGAGAGCAAATGCTCTTTTCAGAAATGGGATAATACCTACCATAACAGCGGCAACAAAAATATATTCAGCCTCCAATGGGAATGATTTTGCAACTATATAAGCTGCTCCCATTAAGATTCCCAAACCAACTACATGCTTACCTTTTTTTGACTGCCACCATCTTTGACTCTTTGTTTCTGCATTAATTAACGATTCTAGGGGTTTATCTTTGTCCGAAGAGCTATTACATACATTTGAAACACCAAACCCAAGACTCTTAATCATTTTTATAACATCAGACACCGGGGTTGTATCTGGTTGAAGAGATAATTCTAACGTCTCTGACGTGAAATTTACTCGAGTTTCTGAAATACCTGGGAGGCGTGAAAGGGCTGCTTCAATTTTACCAACACAGCTTGCACAATCCATGCCTTCGACCCGCATAGAAACATTTGGGGTATTTAAAGTCTCTTTTTCTACAAATTGTTCATCCGTAGAACAGGGACCATGATCTGAATGAAAATGCTTAACTCCTGCATGTGAGCCATCATTACACTGGTCGTGGTCGTGGTCGTGGTCGTGGTCGTGGTCGTGGTCGTGATTATGATCATGGTCGTGATTATGATCATGGTCGTGATTATGATCACCACGGTGGTGGCCATGACTATCATGAATATGAGCAATATGACTTTCTTGTTCCTTCTCCATCTGGTTATGGCCATGCCCGGAACAACTATGTTCTTTTTTGCGAATAAGATTATAGCTTTTAAAACTGGTTTGCTTTGAAAGCTCGTCTGCATGCTCGTGCCCGGAACATCCATCTTCCTCACTATGGCTAAGTCTTGAGCAGCTATGTCTGCGGTGTGGCTTGTTCTTATTAGCATGCTCATGCCCACAGCAGCCGCTATTCTTTTTGTATTTCCCATCTTCGTGCTGATGATCAGCAACGGAATCACTTCCAGAAGTCAAAGCAATCTGAATATTGAGATCTATAACACTAAATCCTAACGAACTAATTTTCCGCGCGATTTCACTAATAGTAGTTGGACAGGTTTTAAGCCTAAGTAACGAAAGTATTTCACTAGTAAAATCAGCGTCAATGTTAGATACACCTTCGATAAGTGCTAATTCGTTCTCTATTTTTTCTGCACTGCTCGCGGAATTCATTCCTTCTACACGGAATCGAATTTTCTCAAAATCTATTGGCAGTAAGTGCATGTCACTCCTATCCATACCCTCTGGACCTCTTCGCGTAGTTTTTTTGTTGACCATTATGTCTAAGATGGATACTAGCACATATGAATACATGTTCAAGTATTGTTTGTTTATGGTTTTTTTTCATTATCAATTCCAGGAGGAGAATTCGCTTAGTAGTGAAATAATAAATATTATTTTCAATGAGATATATCAATATGGATATAGGCGAAGGTGTTCCGAATAATTAAAAACCCCCGTATGGCAGGGGTTGAACGCAGGGGTATTAAGTGACTGTATTTATTGATCTTCTGGATGTTCTTCTGATATGTGAGTAGCCATATCCATCAAAACCTGACTGACATGCTTATCTGCAATACTGTAAAAAACTTGGCGGGCCTGCCTTTCTCCTTTGACCAAGCGTGCGCCACGAAGTAAACGTAAATGGTGGCTAACGAGAGATTGAGATAAACCGACATTTTCGGCAATGTCACTAACTGAGGATGAGTTTTCCATGCAGCACAGCAAAATTTTTAGACGAGATGGATCCCCTAGTAAACGAAAAGTCTCAGCGAGAATCATGACATCATTAGCAGTCAATGCGGGAACAACTGGAATGTCATGCTCTGGGTTCCCTACTGATTTTTGAATGCTCATATGTAAAAAGTACCTTTAAGTAGAGTCAGTAATCTCAGCACGTCCGACATCGCAAGGTCGCACAATGTAACGATATACTGTCACAAATTGATTTTTTTTTCTAAAAATTATTCGACTGAAGCAATCAATGGCTAACCTACGCTAACTTATCGAACATACCGTTTTGACCTGCTCCCCGTTGATAAATACATCTCGATGTTAGTCATGTCTTCATTAGCAACGTGAGGGTATCCCCATGAAGAAGCGTTTTTCTGACGAACAGATCATCAGTATCCTCCATGAGGCCGAAGCCGGGGTTTCTACCCAGGAACTCTGCCGCAAGCATGCTATTTCAGACGCCACTTTCTACACTTGGCACAAGAAGTTTGGCGGCATGGAAGTCCCTGAAGTGAAGCGGCTTAAGTCACTTGAAGAGGAGAACGCCTGCCTCAAGAAGCTGCTCGCCGAAGCCACGCTGGATAAGGAGGCGCTTCAGGTGGCTCTGGGCCGAAAGTTATGACGACAGGCCAGAAGCGTGAAGCCGTGGAAGTCATGTGTGAGGCAACGGGTCTGCCGCAACGTCGTGCCTGCTGGCTGGCAGGTCTGTCCCTGTCTACCTGCCGTTATGCAGTTCAGCGACCAGTTGCTGACGCGCAGTTATCTGTCCGCATCACAGAGCTGGCACTTGAACGCCGGCGCTTTGGTTACCGGCGTATCTGGCAGTTTCTGCGGCGTGAAGCCCTTTGCGTTAATCACAAGCGGTAACGGCCTGAGCGTAAAACGCAGACGGAGTCGTAAAGGGCTGGCGACTGAGCGGCTTTCGCTTTTACGCCCGGAAGCGCCGAACCTGACCCGATCGATGGATTTCGCCATGGATGCACTCGCCAGCGGTAGCCGGATTAAGTGCCTGACCTGTGTGGATGGTTTCACGAAGTAGTGCCTGACGATCACTGCCGCATTCGGGGTTTCAGGCGTTCAGGTCACACGTATTCTGGACGGCATTGCACTGTTTCGAGGCTATCCGGCGACGATAAGAACCGACCAGTGCCCGGAATTTACCTGCTGCGCACTTGAACAATGGGCCTTTGAGCATGGTGTCGAGTTGCGCTTAATTCAGCCGGGCAAGCCAACGCAGAACGGATTTATCGAGAGTTTTAACGGTCGCTTTCGCGATGAATGTCTGAATGAGCACGGGTTCAGAGATATCATTCACGTCAGGAAAACCATTAATGACTGGCGGCAAAATTATAACGAGTGTTATCCACATTCAGCACTAAATTATCAGACGCCATCAGAGTTTGCGGCACGGTGGCTAAATGGGAAATTAGACAGTAAGAAAACAGATATTACAAACTGACGGTTGTATCAAATACTGAGGGCAGGTCAAAGACCCGCTAATATTTAGCAGGCCTTCATACTCAATACTTAAATAAAAGTATTGTGGGGGATAATCTCCGGACTCTTATTTTACGATTTTGCCTCACGTATTTTCTTATTTACCAGTTGCTTAAATTGATCCGGTTCAAGCTGTTCAAGTTTTTCGCCATTTACATAAAAAGTGGGTGTTCTCGTGATTTTTAACTCTTCAATTTGTTTAAGATCTCGACTTATAACGTTGGAGAACTTATTTTCTGTCAGATAATCACGTGCTCGCTGTTCATTCAGGCCTGCAGAGACTGCGATTTGCCATATTTTGGAAAGGTCACTGTCGGAAGCGGTATTACTTGCCCATTTGCTCTGCTCTTTGAAAAGTGCAATCAATACGCGGTCAAACATGCGCTGTTCGCGTGCTGCCTCCAGAACCCCGATGGCCTCTTTTGAAGCAGCACCATGAAAAGGGGCATAACGGAGAACCAGACGCACATCCTGTGGATTCTCAGCCAGTATACTCTTCACAAATGGTGATATGGCCGCACAGGCTTCGCATGCAGGGTCAAAAAACTCCACGATGGTTACGGGGGCACTGGTATTCCCAATTACCGGAGAGTGGCTTTCAACATAAGTGTTGCGGTTAACGTCAGCGGATGAGGAGTAAAACCACAAGCTGTATGCAGCCACTACAAGCCCAATAATAGCGAATATTGCAGATAACCGTTTCTTCATTTTTATGTCATTCCTTTCATGGGGGGATAATGATAATCCCAAGAAAGATACACTCTGGAGTAGCTTCAGATTCAATACCTTGTCTGCAACTTTTACAGTAAATTCCCATCATAATTCTTTGATTAAATTTACAAAATAGAGGGTTGTATCCTATCGCATCTGCTGTTCTACGGATGCTCGATTCCTTGATCTGCCGATAGTACAGGACTTTCTGGTGTAGTTCCTGCACGGCCTGTTTTCCCTAGTAAGTACACAACGTATGAGCCCGTTCAATTCCCTAAATATCCAATTAAATAACATGGGTAAAACATAATAAGAAAGCCACCAATGATTTAATTTTCACTGAGACTTTTTTTATGAATTGACGATTGGCTTGTAAACACCTGGTTAATTGATCTAATATCTTGCTCGTTGTAACGTTGCGTTATTCGCAACATGCCAATGTCCCGTGACCTGAGAGGGGCGCCTTCGGGTGGTCAAACGCCAAAGCCACGTGAGCCTGAGAGTGGTGCCTTAGGGTGGTAAACCCGTTAGCCTTTGAAAATGGGGATCGCATTCAATACATGCGAAAAAGGTTTCCTTCACGATCTTGCGTTTATTCATTGCGTTTTCTTGCAGCTCCGTTCTGCTTTTTTCGTTTCGTCTTGATCCTTTATGACGGCTGCATTCGTTGCGAGTTTTGCGGCGTGAGTATGACCATTTGGGCATTCTCCACGACTGCATTATGAGCAGAGAAGCGCGGCGTCACTTGTGTTCGAGTGAAACGAGTACCAAGTGACGCGCGCAGCGCACTACGTCTCAATCCACGTAAAACGTGGTTTTCAACGTCTTCATACCAACTGAACAACACGTAATTAAAGGTTTACGACCTTAAAGACGTCCTCTCATACGTATTAACGAAAATTAACCAATGTCCTTCAACACGCTTATGCGTCAGGACTTCACTTCATTTAAGGAGAAATCGGCACGACATCGATGGCGACACCGGCCAGCAGCTGGTGTGTGGAGGCAGTCTGATGAATATCAGCCCGGCGAAAGCCGCGAACAGGTCAGAGACCTGGGGAGCCTCGCAATAACTCAACATTTCGCCGCCCCGATGCACAGATGTCTGCCGAGTCGCAGGAAGCGCAACCGTAACCGTGCCATCGGGGTGAAATACCATCGTCTGTAGTTTCAGTGCGGCCGGTGACAAAGCTTTTCCGTTCACTCAGACGGAAAAGCTCTGTCACCTTTTTAAGAGGAGAAGCTTTAATGGCTAAATTGAATAAAAATTTGAAAACACTTGCCAGACAAGCAGGCGGAAGTTTTAAGACTGTTGCCGATCGGATGAAAATAGCTGACAGGTTTGCTGATCGGTTGCAAAGTCTTAATATACAGATTAGGGACATTAAAAATATCAAAACAGGACATGTTGAATTATATATTCGAAGCCGTCTTTCGGAAAACATATCCAAACGTACCTTGCAAAATGAAATGTCCGCCATTCGTTCTTTGTTACGTGTTGCGGGTAAAACATTTATGGCTGATCCATCTCACGAAAAACTGAGCAATGAGGCACTGAGTATTTCCGGAACAAGTCGTGACGGAACCAAAGTGGCTATTACCGATGAACATCTTGATTCTGTACTTTCTTTAGTTAAGGAAAAAGATGAAGGTGTGGCTGTTGCCATTCAGCTATCTCGTCTCCTCGGTTTACGAACAGAGGAAACTATCCAGTCGGTTAAATCACTTTCGACATGGAAAAAGGCTTTGCAGAATGGAGAGGATAAAATCAGAGTAGTTTTTGGAACGAAAGGGGGGAGGCCCCGGGATACGACAATTATCAAACGTGAAGAAACATTAAAGGTATTAAATTTCGCCTTGAAATATACGGCAGAACATAACGGGAAACTCATTGATAAACCATCCTTACATTTGGCCATTGAGCGATACAGAAATATCGTACGTGAAGCGGGTATGATTGGGGAGTTTGCACCTCATAGTCTCAGGTACGCTTATACACAAGATGTTATTGAGTTACATTTAAAAAAAGGTTTCAATGTTAAAGAAGCTCAGGCTCTGGCATCAATGGATTTGGGCCATGGGGACGGTCGGGGCCATTATGTCGCGAGGATTTATAGTAAAACAAAAACATAACAGGTTAATTTTTATTTCAATATCTGGTTCTGATAATGAGTGCTTTAAGGGAAAAATAGAAGTAGAGCATTTTGCTAATACCTTCTTTGCTGTTCAAATCGGCGGTGGATGCAAGCCTGATAAATAAATTTGTAAAATGATACATCGGTGACTATTGAACAATTGTCAGGCATGTCGTACGATAATTTTGCTAACCGTTGTCATGATGACAACTGCCAATGCCCTGGTGATTTGAGAAGGGCGCCTTCGGGTAATCACACTGCCAATGCCACCACTAACCTGAGAGATGGCGCTTTCGGGCGGTTTAAATTAAATCTGTTAACCTTTGCAAACAGGTGCCTGGCTTTAGCGGGTAAAGGTCTCTTCAACAGAGCTGCTCGGCAGCTTCATTTTTCGATTCTTCAACACAATTTACCTTCACGGGACTTTGATCCCGAAAGGGCATAGTTCCATCGCTTATTGAGGAACTTGCCATGTACGACCTATTCACCAAACATTTCGTCGCTGAGCTTTGTGATTTTCTCTTTCACGATGATTATCGGATCAAGCTAATTTCCGTGGCATCCGAAATGGAGTCCCAACTGCAGTGTGCTTGCGCATTCAGCCGGCTAGGTCTTGATAACATACCTGATGAAACAGGTCTGACTCCGGGTCAGAAATCGACAGCCTGGGTTGCTCTTCAGTTAGGCGAAATTCATGAATTGCAGATTGTTTCTGACCAGTCATTCAAGCGTTATCTTGCAGATGTCATTGTTGTCGGTATGTCACGATGGCCCCATCTGTGGCAACGCTTTTATCACAAAGGCAGCGTTGAGGTTAAAAAGGAACTTGCGAGAATGCGTGTCAGAACCGCAGAGGATCTTGATTACTATCTTAAGGTTGTCGGCTCAACGGGTAGAGAGGAGTGGTACGATGAAAATATCTATCACTGATTTGCAACCTGATGAATTCCGTCTTAATTACTTAACCCCTATGGGACCTTGTCCCTAGGGGAGGGTTCCACTACTTATTATGGAGCCTGTCATGTCTGTATTCGACATTACTGTTATGCATATTCTGGAGAAAATCCATTCAACAACTGATTTCATTTTCATGATTTCAGAAGTTGAAGGCATTCTGCAGACTGCCACCGCATTGACCACTTCTGGCGTACCTGATTCTTTCAATGAGGATGGTTGGCCAGATAGAGATTTTCATGCGATTTGCCTGGCTGAAACTTTCGGTGAAGTTATTGAGCGTCAACTCATCCCTGCACCCTTACTTTGTTATGTCGAGGATGTCCTCAAACAGGGGATTCGCTATGACGCAGAGTGTGGTTCGAATGCCTGGGACTATGGTTTCCGACTGGGAGCCACGCGTGTACGCGAAGAGTTTTTCGAAGAACAATTTTAAGAGGGCACTTCTATGCACCTTTTAATTTTGATGGACAGTGACGGTTTTGTGTGGACAGGTACAGCGTTTAAATGGCCTTCCTGCGATACCCCGCCGATGACGTTCGCGCCTGAAGATGCACTCAGAACGGCTTTTGCTCTGGCTGTATTTCACAAGGCGTTGCTTTCTGACGGCAACATTGAAATCCATCAGTACGAACCGTCAACGGAATCCAGCTATCGATTCCTGTCTACGGATAACGCATGTATCTGGCCTAAAACAGAATTCGCTTTCAGGCACCATACCGGCGTTCAACTTGAGAGAGCAGTATCTGCAATGGCGTGACTTTCCGGCGCTGATGTAACACTTTCTGACTTTACCAGCCCATGCGGGGAAAACCTCCGCATCGCGGTAAAGGTTTCTCCGCCTTTATTGATGGAGAAACACAATGAGTCTGATGCTCATCCTGATAACTAGAGCGGCATCCGTTCTGAAACAGTTTTCTAAAGCTCGTCAACAGCCTTCCGGCGTCTGGATTGTCAACCGGTCGAAGCACAGCAGCTTCCGGCCTGAGGTCATCCAGGAGGGGGAGGGGTTTACAGCCGTCATTGCTCGTCGCACGGGTTACAGTTCTCAGGACTGGACCTATCAACGATGTGCCACTGCAGGCAGGTTCCCGTCTTACCGTCAGGCAATGAGAGCTGGCCGTCTAATGGCCCAACAATTTGCTGATTTACGCTACCGTTTCGACTAATTCACGACTGAATTCATTTCACCATTCACTTTCCCGGAGGGGCTTTCCTTCGGGAAAGCTGCTCTCTTTACTGTTTGAGGGCAACATGATTCGATTCACATCAACGCAGCTTCGTCCTGTTTTTTCTCAGGTTAACGCGACTCAGCGTCCGGTAGTGCTTGAAAAGAACCTCGGTATTTATATCCGGGTACCGGATGACAATCGCCCTGGCGAATGGCTGAAAGCGTGGGCTGTAGGGTGTAACCCGCAGACCGACGCCGACTGGTCTGCGCGCTGCGATGAACTTATCAAAGAGCACCAGTATTCTCAGGTAACCTATTTACGTTATGACCTTTTTGGTGCCGTTCTGAACGACCAGCATGACCTGTGCATGGTACCGACAACGGACATCGGCGGCGGAAAGACGATTATGTCGATAACACGTCCACCTGAGCCCTGCTTTGTTCTGGTCGAAGAATACCGGGATAACATTCGCTGGCTTCAGGAACAATCCTCAAAGCATTTTTACGCATGTGTGAATGATGGAGAGCGGCGCAGCTGGCGTTCTCAGGCCGTGTCAGTACTCGATAAGGTTATCCGCCTTGATTGTAAGAGGGCGAAACCTGCCGACCGGGAACATTTTGAAAGGGCCGTCCGCAGCGTGCGGCAACGACTGAGTGACGTTCGCACCAATGGCGCCATGAAATGATTACCCGGCACACTGTTTAACAAATTCACTGCAGCCCGACGCTGCAACTTTCCGGCAGGGACTTTCCCTGACCGGGATGTCTCTGCTCTGCTGATTTATTGAAGGGTAGTAGTATGGGACTTGAAGTTTTTCTTCTCAAAGAGCCAAAAGCACCGGCTTTGCCGGCGAACCATTCACCTGACTCTCAGGTCTGGATGCCCGCAGGGAAATGGCTGTGCTGTTCTGATCAATGGCGTCAGTCTGGGGGCATTTGCGAACTGGCCGCCCGGATAGCCTGCCAGGCTACGGGGCAACATTTTCATCCGCCGGTACCGGAACATCTGGTTTTCTTCGGGGACAATACTGAACTCTTTAACTGGGTACACCAGAACGTTCAGGCCTTTAATTACAGGGGAAGCGCGAAAGTGCTTCTTGAGCGAAAACACCTTGCTTACATGGTTCAGACATTACCCGACGTCACCCTGGTTGATAACTGGGGGCCGTCACTCCTTAATGCGTTTGATTTTGAGCATGACGAGCTTTATTTCGTGGCCCTGGGCTATCCAGTGAACGGCATTAAACGTTAACTCATTCATTTCACTTCCGATGGTGCATCTCTCCGCCATCGGCAGGGATGCACCCGTTCATCAGGTACATCTCTATGAAAAAAAATGCGCGCAGCCGCAAGGCGCCGGCAATTAAACAGAATGACCTTTATCAGCAGGTCACCGATAAAATCATCGCGGCCCTTGAAAAGGGCACGCCTCCGTGGCGCCGACCATGGCGTTCTGCACAGCATGTTCATGGCAATGCGCTGCCTGTTAACGCCACCACCGGTCGTCATTACAGTGGTGTGAATATTCCGTTGCTCTGGATGTCTGCAGAAGAGAGGGGATTTACTTCCGATCGCTGGCTGACGTATCAGCAGGCAAAAGCGGTGGGTGGTCAGATTCGCAGGGGAGAAACCTGCACGCAGGCCATCATTTACAAACCGTTTGAAAAACAGGCGTCAGATCTGAATGACAATTTGTTGTTTGATGCCGAGGGAAAGCCGGTGATGGAGTCACTGGCGATGCTCAAACCCTTACAACTTTTCAATGTCGCACAGTGTGATGGCCTTCCTGAGGCTGTCGCCGGCACGGGGCATGCGCCGATGGATAAACCTGACTTCAGTCTCTCTGAAGACCAACTGGATAAGGTGCTGATGATCCTCAATGCTACCGGCGTGATCTGTTCATCATACCGGCAGAACAGGGCCTACTATCAACCGTCAACGGACAGGATAGTGATGCCCACCCCCCCTCAGTTTGAGACGGAAAGTGATTACTGGTCGACGTTGCTCCATGAGCTCGTCCACGCCAGTGGCCACAGCAAACGACTGAACCGCGAGGGGATAACGTCTTCTTCACGTAAGTTTGGCGATCCGGTTTATGCGTTTGAAGAACTTATCGCGGAGACCGGCAGCGCTTTTCTTTGTGCTGAGCTCGGTATTCTGGGTGAGGTACAACACGAAAGTTATCTTGCTGGCTGGCTGAAGGCGCTGTGTGAAGATAAACGCGCCATTTTCCGTGCCTGCCGGTTTGCCCGGGAAGCATCTGAATATCTACTGAGTCCGCTGCATCAACGTGCAGAACAGGCGGCTTAATCTGAAATAACGGCTCCGGCCATCAATCCCCCTGAGGGCATCTTCCTCAGGGAGATGTCCTCTTTTATTTTCATAAATTGAGGAAATTCACATGTTTTCATGGTGTAACAATCGTCTTGAAATTACCGCGTCATCTGCCCGTATTGAGGACGTCCAGTCCTGGGTTAACGGTACAGAAACACCGCGCTATCGCCACGCTATTCAGCAGGCGATAAAGCTGTTTCTTGCCGGTTGCAGCGGAATACTGAAACCCGTCAAAGCCACGGAATTTAAGCCGTATCCGTTGCTGACGTCGAATGGCACGGGGGCATCAACCTCGCCCAATCAGGCCTTCCAGCTCTTTATCGAGATACTGGAGAAGAATGCCTGGCTGGACAGCGCCATGGTTACCCGCATTGAGCGTCTTTACCTGCAGTCGGGTATTGGCGCGCTGAAGTGGGAAAACATCCCTTACAGTGCCAGGCAGCAAATGACAAACCTGATGGCGTTGCACTACGCCGACTGGTTTGGCGTGGCAGGTGACAACGGTGTGTTCGATCCGCAGGAGCGCTGGGAATACCTCAGTATTTTGCCGGACTCCACCTGTCCATGTGACATGCTGATTGTGATGGCGTCGCGTCTAATCACTGAACTGAACGGCACCAGTGGTTTATTCCGTGGGGTACCGACGACAGCAGAGCTGTACACGCAATTGTTCGGTACAGAGTTTCCGGCCGGACATCAGGTGCGCTGGAGCCGGGAAAGCCTCAACACCCTGGTTCTGACGTTCACATCCCCCTGGTACCCGCCGTCAGGTGAGGTGATGGGGGAGTTGTCCGGGCTCTTTGATGCCGAAATTCGGCATTCGTGGAATTCACCGGATGTGAAGCTCTCCGGGTTTAACTGTTTTGACCGGGGAGACCATGTTGACAGTGGCACGGGTCAGGAAGAGCCACAACCCGAAGGCGCACGTATGTACCTGGTGACGCCTGAACAGGCACTGGTACCCACGCCTGTGACATATGGCAGTCTGAGAGCCTGATTTAACCATAATGGCCACAACGTAAGTTGTGGCCATTTTTATACCCCCTGGGGAAACACTGTTTCCCCTTTTCATGGGGGTGCGTGTTTCCTCCGACCGGAGACATGCATGAACACCGTAACCAACCACGAAAAAGACTTTATTTCACTCTTTAACCAGACGGCGCGCTACCACCATCGATATCAGGTATTTGAAGACTTCATCAGCTGTAGCGTTATCGCGCTGCAAAATGGTCTCCAGTTCTGCGATAAGCGGGAAGCGAAATACATGCGTATCGTCAGCCGGTATGAGAAAACCGATATGGCACGCATGGCGCAACTGCTGGCCCACGTCGTAAACGGGCTGGAATATTCATCCGGGGACTTCCTTGGCAGTATTTTTATGCAGCTCGATTTGGGTGACAAATACCGCGGTCAATTTTTCACACCATGGAGTATTGGCGTGATGATGGCCAGACTGCAGCTCGGTGTTGTAGCGGAGCAGTTCAGGGATAAACCTTTCATCACGTTATCGGAGCCTGCCTGCGGCGCTGGTTGTATGGCGCTGGCGTTTGCCTGGGTGTTGCGTGAGGCGGGTTATTCGCCGCACAGATACCTGTGGGTATCGGCCACTGACATCGATCCGCTGGCTGCCGGCATGGCGTATATTCAACTTTCGCTGTCCGGCATTGCCGGAGAGGTAGTGATCGGTAATTCTCTGAAGGGGGAACGTAGGCGAGCGCTCTTCACCCCACTGCACATCAAAGATGGGTGGAAATACAGGCTTGCTTCGAACAAAAGAGTAGATTGATTGAGGTTTAGCTACATATAGCCATAAAGGAATACCGAAAAAAATGAAATAAAGCCCAGAATACCCGGGCTTTATTCTTTTAGAGACGAGTAATTGCTCAATTAGGCACTTTTAACACATAGTGTATGCGAGGTATAGCATACAGCATCATCTGGGATGTCTTGATTCACGAACGCCATGGCGCCGATCGTAACGTTGTTACCTATCCTTAAATTGTCTCCAATTATACAAGCATTAGCCCCTATCGTTACGTTGTCTCCCAAGATGATCTTGCCTCCAGAAAGATGGGAGTTACTTTTGACCCCGATAGTGGCATTTTGTCTTATATGGAAATTTTTCCCTATAATGCATGACCTGCTGATAACAACGCCAGTGGTGTGTGCGAACGTAATGCCCTCTGCGATTTCGGCTCCTAATTCGAGCTCAATACCGTAGCGCGCCGTCAGCTTTCTGTTTATCTTATACGCTCTTTTTGTGTTCCGTTTCCCGCCTTTTTGGAAAAGATAAGACGCGATCCTCCACCAAAAAATAAAACGAATATTTGGATTTTTTATGTAGCGCCTAATCACACGGTCCCATGTGAAACGGTGGTCGAGTCCACAAACATCCGCATGAAGATATTCTTTTAATTTCTGATAAGGTAACTTATTCATTTGGTTAATTTCCGAATCTTAAGTTAAATTTAAATGCGATAACAATAACGCAACAATTTCATTATTTTTTATGTGGGCATTTATTTTAAACTATCGATTGTTGAAGCCAAGAACTATATTCGAGTTTGTGTTATCAACGCGTTAATCATATTTTTCATCGGATTGCGGCTCCTCTGGCAATAACGAGCTGGAAAAGCATTCTGCTTCTGGGATGATGTCGGTGTCAGAAATGCTTTGCAGATAGCGCAGTGCTTCGGCAAGGGTGGAAAACTCATTGACTGAGCTGCGACTCATATATTGGTCAGTTGTAATTCCGTATTTGCCTGTTTTGGTGTTCAATACAAAGTTGTGGCAGCAATCTTCCGTTGGAACGTTATATACAATCATCGTTTTTTCGTTTTTACGATTGGTGCGCAGGTATTGCATGACGAATTCAACCATACTAATATTTTGATTCAGCTCAACCTCCGTTGTTGTGGTAAATCCAACTGAGAACCCACCCTGATTTGTCTCGCAATTGTACATTCCGGTTGAGTGAAGTCCTTTCTCTTTGACCCATTTTTGTTTGTATTCATACATTGCGGGCGAGGCGTTAACCAGGTCGAAAATAGCTTGCCAGTTCGGTTTATCGCCCCATGATGCAATCAGGAGCTTGTCCCGTTCGTTTTCCAGTTCTGCGAGGTCATATTCGGCAATTTCGAGGTTACGCTCAGCACGTTTAACGGAGCGTTCCCGGCGTGTCACAATATCGCTCGCGTCTGCAATCCGAGCGCGAATGGCATCAAGTTGTGTCTGTAATGGTTTCATGAAACATCCCCTTTTCTGATTTGAGCATCCCCATCTAAGACTAAATTGATGCCAGCGGCGGCCAACGTTTTACTGATTTTCTCAACCGCAACATCAGCACCTTCGTTATAAGAGCCGAGCTCACGCCATGTCATATTTCTACGTTTTGATTCCGCCAGAGTCATTCGCGTTGGCGGCAACTCAAGGGCGAGCGGGCTTGTCAGTCCGGAGATCATGGCTATCCGGAGATTCTCAGCGCGTCGTTGTTCGTTGTATTGCAAACGTGCATGCCACCCCGTCAGAAAGAAACCATAAAAATTTCCGTTATCCTCTGTTTTCCAGTGCTCGGTATTCAGTTCCTTTTTGGTTTCATTCCAGGCCCACTCCCTGCAATAATCAGCATCGGCACTTTCTGAGAACTTAAGCGGGGCAACCGGTCGGGCTTTGAGCTCGGCGATAATCTGTCGCTGCTCAGTAATCAGCTCCTTATTTGTTGTCAATGCTGCCAGCAGGGACGCGATAATATTGAGTACATCGTTATTGACTGCCGCCATAAACTCACTGGTAGCGATGTCCCATGCATTTAGAGCGTCAAAATTTGTGGGGTTTGTTCGATGAGCCGCGAATGTTGCACAGAACTTATCGGATGCAACTTTGAGTGCCTGAAACTGTTCATTGGTTAGATTTTGTAGCGGATTCATAAAACTACCCTCGGGTTGACTGCAGAGAACCGCTGGCCACTTCCGGTATTTGTTTCCAGAGGCGGGATGTCCATTCCGGTTTCAGGTGTTCAGGGTTTGAGGAGCGGTACGTGGCCACGATCGTGCTGCCTTTACCACTGCTGCTGATTTCAAGCGTTAAACGATCATTACCCGCCCAGTTGCGGCTCATTCGATAATAAGAGCCGGGTTGAGCAGTCCAGCTTGCTCCTTCCGATATTGCAGAGGCCGACCAGCCAGCATTTCCCTGACCGTTAATGCGTGCTGAGGCGACATCAGCATCTGACGTAAAGTTGTAATGTTGTTTAAGTCGCAGTGCAGCTGCATCGATGCTGACGGGCAACGTGTAGGTTTTTACAGCATCATTTCTCATCTCAGCTGCTGAAGCCTTTTGTTGAGGGTCGGAAGTTGCCGGATTCTGTATACCGGTAAGTTGCTGTAGTTGATGAATCTGGCTCTGGCTGCAGCCTGATATGACCAATGCAAACAGAAGTGAAACAAGGCGAAGTGAAGTTGAATTTATTTTCATTTTGGCTCCAATACATTGAATAGTTGGGCAAACCAACATGGGTTCGCCCCTGACAGGATCAGAAAGTGAATTGCATCTGAGCGACAGCGCCGTAGGTACGGTCGGTGCCGGCAATACCCGTAATGTCGAGGTGTACGACATCAAACGGAGAGAAGCCCAGACCCGCGGTAAATGCAGAGCCGTCATTTGAGATGATGTTCTGGCGATAACCTGCGCGGACCTGCATCCAGCTCCAGGCATTCAGTTCAGCACCGAGGCTGGCGAACTGCCGTTTGTTGTCACTGGTGAAGCCGCTGGCTTCCGTCAGATCCACATCCAGAGCAGTGGTGATGAAACTGTTATGCCATGCCGCACCGGCTGTTGCCTGTGGGCGGACTTTGAACGTTTCTTTTTCACCATTGATGGTTTTGGTATCAACAGAACGTGGAATGATGTTCTGAACGGCCAGACCTAGGGTCCAGTTGTCGCTCAGGTTGGTGGCCATTCCCAAATCTGCGTTAAAACCGGTTTTGGCATTGTGGTAATCACTGGAATTGATGTCGTTTTTATCGAAATCCTGAACTGAGACGTTGTAGTTAAAGAGATCAATACGCTGATATTTGGGCGTGATACCTAAAGACCAGGATTGCCCCGCTGTTTCGAACTGGTGAGCCATGGCGACACCCACATCGGTGATAACAGCAGCTCGTCCGTGGGCTCTTGAGGTCAGCGAATCTGTATCAACAGATGAGGCTGGAAGGGTGCCATCAGCGACGTTGTCCAGATACTGCAAATCGTGGTCAGTGACTTTGCCATCAACGGATACGGTACCCCAGGACTTCACTACAACGGCGAACGGAAGGGTCTTGTTTGGCGCGGTGGCCACAATGGAGGCACTCACCTGGCCGTTGGCATGTGTGTCTTTCAGGTCATTCAGTTTACTCTTCAAGGCGGCAGCGCTTTCACTAACACCCGTCTGACTGTTTACTGCGGCGTCGAAACGGTTCCACAGGTCTTTCACATCGGCCGCGTTTTCCACGGTGTTATTCGGATCGGAGAACTGAGCACCCACAGAAGGCAGAACCAGACTGAAATCATCGGCCGGGCCGAAGTGAGTCAACAGCGCCGGGTTGGACAGCGCTGCTGTGCCATAGTGGCTGGAGGCCACGCCGGTGCCGCCCATGGCGTCGCTACGGGCTTCCATATAGCTTGTGGCAGCATTGGCGGATGCAGCACCGGTGGCAAACAGAACGAGTGAAATACAACGAGCAATGTTTGAAGCTTTCATCATTTATTTCCTTTTCAATTTTGGTTTTTAAGGCAAAAGAATCCCCTGACGCTGGCGCGTCAAAAAATGTTTAATGCTCAGTTAATTTATTCGGGTTTGGCTGTAATAATGTCTTCTGTTATTTTTCTCCACTCATCATTAATAAAACGATCTGGTAAGAGATACGGAATTTGTTCCGATGAATTCCACATGCTTTGTGAATATATCCCCTCAGCATTGCGGCGGAGTGCCTTTATCTTTCTCAAGACGGATATCGGGAGTGCTTCTCCTGTTCGAAGGATATTGAGTATCTGGCCGGATGCGAGGTAGGTATCTGATTGAAATATAGCTTCTGCTTTATACAACAATCCGCACATACTCAGGAATGACTCGTATTGTTTCCTTAAGTACCCTGCTGTAGAACAATATCCGATACATTCTACTACTCGTATTTTGATGTCATTAATGACGTGGTAACGCCGAATAAAGATAAAAGTGTCTTCCAGCTCATGACCATTCATATCCATTTCTTTGGCAAGAAAAATTTCTGGGCGGGTTAATATGTTTCCGGGATCAGATTCCCTTATTCTTTTTTTTAGTATTCGCGCAGCCTCAAACCAGTCATTAAATACTGTCAGATGATGGATGGGCTGAGATGCCGTTCCTTCAAGCCATTCAACACTAATATAAAACCACTCAGAGAGCTTTTGCAGTAATGGAGACGTCAAACAGTCCATTGTGCGTTCGCGACTCTCCAGCACACTCAGATTAATCTTCCAGTCTGAAAGGAAGCATGCAACTTCCGTTGCGGTGAGTTTGTGCTCGTCCATTAGCAGCCAGAACCGTTCCGGGATACGGGTCACGGAAGACTGCCGGGGGGTAAGAGTTTCACGCAAAACTCCTTCGACCAGGAGATTAACAAGCTCAGCAGATGAGATACCCAGACGGCCTGACATCAGAGTAATAAAATCCCGCACTGCTGGTTTAAAGCGAATGGCCAGAGGGCTGCAGGCGGTCTTCTTTCCTTCGGCAAGTTGTGCCAGCAGTTTATCAATTTCATCATCTCTTCCGGTTGCCATTCTGTACAAAATTGAGGTGATATTTAGTTTCATATAGAGCCCTGGTGTTAGCTAACTAGCTAAATTAATTGAGTTAGTTATTTTGTATCCGGTGTGAATACGTTACGCGCCGGTGGAGCAGATGTATAACGGATAAATTCGATCGTTCAGATCGAATACACACATGTATTCACTCTGAACAACCAGGCGAATTAGCAATACTGAAAACTATAAATCCCGATTTGAAGATTTTATTCGAATGACCAGAACCGGCCATTTCGCTCGTTTAACGTCTATCCAGCGCCACTGTGTGAACAACACTTCCAGTTGAAGAATGGCGCGGGCACTGGGTTTAAATGGGACACTGGTCAGCCGGAATTGGTACTCGCCGGAGGGCAGGGTGGCGATAATTCGCTGTGCTCGATGATTTGTCAGTAAATGCGAGGCAATGACCACGGAGCCTTTGCTTGACCGCAAAGCGTTTCCCAGTGTTTCAAAGAGCCCGTCCCAGAACCAGCTGACGCGTTCCGGAGGTAGCCTGACAGTTGCCTGCCAGGGAGACAGGTGAATGAAAATACGTTTCCCATTTTTGTGATGGTTTTGAATGCAGGCGCTATTGTCCAGTCGGGTGCGGACACTGTTGATGACTTTCAGAAGAAAGGGGGTACAGGCCAGAGTAAACCCGATAATCCCGGTCCCGGTCATATGATCGGGACCGGTGATTATGAAACTTAATATTGCGCAAAAACAAATCCAGGCCATAGCGATAGAGATAAATGTGAGGCGTTGCATGATATTTCCAGGTCATGGTTGGCATGCGCTAAAGGAAACATGTCCTGGTGATTTGCTCTGCCCAAAATTGAGAATCCGCATTAGATAATTTGTTCAAGACGTTAATGTCATTTGAATTGAACAGAGTTTTCAGTTGAAAAATGCATGCGCCCACTTAGCGTTACATCATTTTTGATGAATCCGTGAAGAGGAGTGACAACATGCTCAGGAAACTGAAATTGAGATGGCTGGAAGGTAACCGCGGCGCCTCGGGTCCTATAATTCAGGCTCAGCCAGAAGCGTCGACAGGAGGTCGGGTGAGGGAAGGCGGGTTCTGGCAGGTGCTTGATGCTCATGGACTGCTGGGTACGCCTGAACGACGAAAACTCATCAGGATACTGCGTGAAAACTGCCCTTTCTCAGAGAAGGTTCTGGAAGCATGGTGGATTGAGCCGTTACAGAAACTGGCCGTTCGGGTGCAGGGTACACCGGCTACGTGGGCAGGTGCGTATTCACACCAGGGGGGATTCGTAGACCTCAGCCTGAATGTTGCGGTCAAGGCTGTCAGGCTGGTCAGGGGTATGATGCTGCCACCGGGGGCAACGCCTGAAGAACAGGCTGAGCAGTCTTCGGCATGGGTATGCGCTGTTTACTGGGCCGCACTTTTTCATCATCTGGGCTGGTTATCGGGTATTGAAGGCGGGGTAGAAAATGGCCAGCCCTGGTATCCAGGTATGGCAGCACCTGCAGGAGCCTGGCGCATTCGCCGCACAGCGGGTGAATGTTCATCAATGAATGCAATCTACATGGCCAGCAGGCTATTGCCAGAAACTGGTGTTCTCTGGCTCCAGCGCTGGCCGGCGCTTTCTGAAGCCCTGTTTATTTATCTGAGTGGAGCGAAATCCGAATCAGGAATTTTGAATAGTATCGTTGCAGATGCGCTCTCGGTATGTGGGTTAGAAAGTAATCCTAAAGAGGTGGACGTCCAGGATAATAATACCGGAATGTTAATGAATGGTAATATATTGATAATAGACGATATATCCCCAAAAATATCTGATATTGAGAGCGTTCCATTGTCCAGTCAGGAGAGTATTGAACCCTCTTCAGAAATAATTAGAAGCATTAAAAATCAGTATGATAGCGTTCAACATGGACAACCAGAAAGTGCGGTTCTAGTTAAGGGGAATAACGCAACGACGCCCCCTCGCTATTCAAACCCCGTTACAGAGCCACTGTCGTTAATTTCTGCATTTGAAAACAGTGACGAACAATCAGTCAGTGATGAGCAGGCTTTTAGCGAGAGTACTACCAGTATTTTGTCTGCCATCGAACTACTGGATGTACTCGAGCAGCAGATGATGAGCAGCGTTCTGGCCGATTCGGTAATTGCACCTCAAGAAGCAGATGCCAGCGATATGAAACCAGAAGTGAAAACCGGGAACCAGCAAAGCGAGGTGTCAGGAATTGGTGTAGCTGAATCATCTGGTGCGGCATTTTTTGAGTGGTTAAAAAGCTCTGTCGAGGATGGATCTGTAACCGTCAATGAAAACGACAGCTTATTGCATGTTCTTGCGGGTTATGTGTTTCTGAATTCTCCTGATTGCTTTTACAGGTATATAGCAACTTTACCAGAAGGCAATCACGATAAAACTCTGATACAGAAAAGTTTCGAGAGTTTAAATATTCATCATTTACGAAATGGTAAGGGTTTATATCATTACCATAAATATGACGCACCGGATAAAACCGGGCGTTTTACCAAAATGTCCGGTTATATGATTCTACCTGGCATTATATTCAAGCAAGGGAGCTGTCCTAAAGACAGCATATGGTTATCACCAAGAAATTAATTTCTGATAATTCAGGAATGTAATGATATAGAGGTAGTTATGAAAATTAACGCTTTTGAAGATGTGCTGACTGACTATTTTTTCAGTAAGGCTCTTCGACCTGCAACCGAGTGGAGCTACAGGAAAGTTGTCAAATCGTTTCTGGGGTTTGCTGGAAGCAATATCCTCCTGAATGATGTAGATAAAAAAATGGTTCTGACCTGGCGGCGAAGTGTTATAGCCGACAACACACTGAGTAAGCGGACATGGAATAATAAAGTTGCCCACATGAGGGCGATTTTCAACCACGCCATTGCCCAGGGGTATTTTTCATATCGGGAGAATCCCTTTAATGGGGTGATTGCTCGTCCTGATGTGAAGAGAAAGAGGACGTTGTCGGATATACAGATAAAAAAAATCTACCTTCTGATGGAACAAAGGGAGGGGGATGAGTATTTAGGAAAGTTGGAAGGCCGGCGGAATGCACTTAAGCCAGCCTGGTTCTGGTTGACGGCGATGGATACCCTAAACAGAACGGGTATGAGACAGAATCAGCTTCTCCATATTCGGCTCATTGATGTTGATCTGGATAATAGCTGGATAAACCTGAGACCTGAAGGCTCCAAAAACCATAAGGAACATCGTGTACCCATTACTGCAAAGTTAAGACCGCGAATTGAATATCTGTTTAATAAATCAGTTGAACGGGGAGCTGAAATGAATGATCAATTATTCAACATTTCACGTTTCGATGGAACTCGAAAAGTTCAATCGGACAATATGGATCACCCTCCGTTGCGTGCATTTTTCCGCAGACTTTCAAAAGAATGTGGATTTACAGTAAGTCCTCATAGATTCAGGCACACCCTTGCAACGAATCTTATGGCACAACCTGACCGTAATATCAAAATGGCGCAGGTGTTATTGGGGCATTCAACGCCGGCTGTGACGCTGGAATATGTTGAAGCCGATCTGAACAGGGTGAGGATGATGCTGGAAGATATGGAGGCAGCTTAAACGTTATACTTAAGCTAAATACAGCTGAACAGGATCAAAAAGAGGAGAAATTATGGTGGTTTTATTTACAGAAGATTGACATAGGAATCAACTGAGGGTAAATACTTTTCCTGTAGTTAATTTATGGACGTGAGAAATCCAGAGGATGCTTGAACATCCTCCGGATTTAAGTCCCGTGTTCAACATTGATGCGGTAAGCAAAGTACCTTCATCATGCTGGGGACCACTGTCATGCCCGTTAAGGATCTCAACCCTTAACGAACAGGCTCTGAAGAAGTGGTGCCCGGACTCGGAATCGAACCAAGGACACGGGGATTTTCAATCCCCTGCTCTACCGACTGAGCTATCCGGGCAACGGGGCGCATTAAACCCGATCCGCCTCGCCTCGTCAACGAAATTTCTTCAAATCGTTGCAGACTGCACAATCTATCACCACTTTGCTGATGATGCACGCGAACTCAGGCAAAAAAAGTGGTCCACAGGGCAGAGAGCGGCATCGCAAGCACCAGTGCAGGCAGCATATTCGCCACCGCAAACATCTTAATTCCACAAATCCTTAGGCCCGTTGCCAGCAACAGCACGCCGCCTACGGCGGTGAAATCACCCATCATCGCGGGTGTGGTCAAGGGTAAAATAAGCGTGGCGCAGGTAGCGAGCGTCAGTTGAATAATAAGCATCGGTACGGAGATGAACGCGACGGCAAAACCTAACGAAGTCGCGAATATCACCGCCGTGAAAAAATCGAGAAACGCTTTGGCAATCAGTAGGCTTGGGTCACCGGTCATCCCCTCGCGCATGGCGCCGAAAATCCCGGTGCCACTGGCGCAAAACAAAATGATAATCGCCACCAGGCTTTGGATAAACGATTCGTGAGCATCCAGCGCATGGCTTGCTGAGCGGCGCTTTTGTACTAATTTACGTAAACCGTTCACCGCGCCGCTGATACCGCGCTCCACATAACAGAGTTCACCTATCAAGGTGCCAACCAGGGTTGCAAGCACCATAACGGGCAGATTGACGCATTTAATCACCAGCAAAATGCCGATGCCCAGCGAGGCAAGACCAAAGATCGAGGGCATTGAGGAGCGAACCCGCTCCGGTAAACGGTGGCTCAGCAGTGCACCAATCGTTCCCCCCAGCAAAACGGCGGCGGCGTTGATATAAGGTCCTGTTAACACGTTTTTTCTCCAGAGGTTTTGCGAACACAACTGCATAGTATGACGCAACGAAGCACATTATTATGCCCGATTAATGCGGGTAATAACTGTATTTAGCTTTTGAATATAATTACTTATGAAAATCATTAAAAAGGCAATTGCATTATGTTGCATTTGGCCTTCGCTTCGTTGGTTGCACCTGCGAAAAAATGATGACATGATTGCGCGAATTTTCTTCACAACCTCACGGGGACACCTGAAATGACGCAGATTTTATCGCTCATGCAGAGACGCCGCGCCACGCTGCGAACGTGCACCCGTTCAGTTTTATCCCATACTACACTCACCATGCGGTGAGGCTACCGTACGCTCACTTCAGGACAACATTAAAATCAGAGTGTATCTGCTTTTACTGATGTCTGGCGGTCGGAGCGGGTTCCAGTCAGACACGTTCGTTGGGTAAGGCGCCTGCTTTGCCCGGGGCCTTTTCTTCCCCTGAAACGGGTATCTGTGCTTATGAAAACAATGAAAATTGCCGTCAGCCGCGAGCTGATCTCCACCCTGTCTACCCACCGCCAGATGGTGACGCTGGACAGTACCGATTTTACGGATGTGGCGGCAGTCGTCATTACGCTGGCGGAAAGCCGTAGCGGCATTCTGGCCTTGCTCAAACGGACGGGCTTCAACGTGCCGGTATTCTTATTTGACCAGACGTTGGAAGAAACGCCGGACGGCGTCACGGCGGTGATTAATGGCAAAGAGCAGGACTGGCTGGAGCTGGAGACCGCCGCCTGTGATTATGAAGATAATTTGCTGCCGCCGTTTTTCGATACGCTGCGTCAATATGTCGAGATGAAAAACGACACCTTCGCCTGTCCTGGTCATCAGCACGGTGAGTTCTTTAAAAAGCATCCCGCGGGCCGGCAGTTCTACGATTTCTTTGGTGAAAATGTTTTTCGCGCTGACATGTGCAATGCCGACGTGAAGCTGGGGGATTTACTGATTCACGAAGGCTCCGCTAAACATGCGCAGAAGTTTGCGGCGAAAGTGTTCAACGCAGATAAAACCTACTTTGTGCTGAACGGCACTTCTGCCGCGAATAAAGTTGTTACCAACGCGCTGCTGACGCGTGGCGATCTGGTGCTGTTTGACCGTAACAACCACAAATCCAACCACCATGGCGCGCTGATTCAGGCCGGGGCGACGCCCGTGTATCTGGAAGCCTCCCGCAACCCGTTCGGTTTTATCGGTGGCATTGATGAACACTGTTTTGATGAAAAATACCTGCGCGAACTGATCCGAGAAGTAGCGCCGGAAAAAGCCAACCAGCCGCGCCCGTTTCGTCTGGCGGTGATCCAGCTCGGCACCTATGACGGCACGATCTATAACGCCCGTCAGGTGATCGACAAAATCGGCACCTTGTGTGACTACATTTTGTTTGACTCGGCATGGGTGGGGTACGAACAGTTCATTCCGATGATGGCCGACACGTCGCCGTTGCTGCTGGAACTCAATGAGAACGATCCGGGGATCTTCGTTACCCAGTCCGTGCATAAGCAGCAGGCCGGTTTCTCGCAAACCTCGCAGATCCATAAAAAAGATAATCATCTGCGCGGCCAGGCACGTTTCTGCCCGCATAAGCGCCTGAACAACGCCTTTATGTTGCACGCCTCGACCAGCCCGTTCTACCCGTTGTTTGCGGCACTCGACGTGAACGCCAAAATCCATCAGGGGGAAAGTGGTCGCCGCCTGTGGGCCGAGTGCGTAGAAGTGGGGATTGAGGCGCGCAAATCGATTATCGCCAACTGCAAAATGATCCAGCCGTTCGTGCCGCCAGTCATTGCCGGGCGACCGTGGCAGGATCATCCGACAGAGATCATTGCTCGCGAGCGTCGCTTCTTTAGCTTTGAGCCCGGTGCAAGCTGGCACGGTTTTGAAGGTTACGCGCAGGATCAGTACTTTGTGGATCCCTGTAAACTACTGCTCACCACGCCGGGCATTGATGCGCAAACGGGTGAGTACACTGAGTTTGGTATTCCGGCGACGATCCTCGCCAACTACCTGCGTGAGAACGGCATTGTGCCGGAAAAATGCGACCTTAACTCTATTCTGTTCCTGCTGACACCAGCGGAAAGCACAGCGAAGATGGCCCATCTGGTGGCCATGCTGTCGCAGTTTGAGCGTCACATAGAAGACGATACGCCGCTGGCAGATGTGTTGCCGACCATCTACAACAAGTATCCGGTGCGTTATCGCGACTATACACTCCGCCAGCTTTGCCAGGAGATGCATGATCTTTACGTCAGCTTCGATGTGAAAGATCTGCAAAAAGAGATGTTTCGCAAGGCGAGTTTCCCGGCGGTTGCCGTCAACCCGCAGGATGCCCATCAGGAGTATATTCGCGGCAACGTGGAGCTGGTGCGTATCAGTGAGGCGGAAGGACGGATTGCGGCAGAAGGAGCGCTGCCGTACCCGCCTGGTGTGCTATGCGTGGTGCCTGGTGAAGTGTGGGGCGGCGCGGTACAACGCTACTTCCTGGCGCTGGAAGAGGGCGTCAATTTGCTGCCAGGTTTCTCGCCGGAGCTGCAGGGGGTCTACTCCGAGACAGATGCCGATGGGATTAAGCGCTTATACGGCAATGTGTTGAAACAGTCCTCTGCGGTCTGATGCCCGCACCCCGGCCCTCTCCCACAGGGAGAGGGCGGATAGCCCGGATGTCGCTTACTAATCCGGGATACGTTCAGGTGAGGTGAAAACCGCGAAACCTATACCCCTTCGCCCGCACGGCGGTACATCCTGCGTGGATGCCCAATCTTGCCATATTGCATCTCAACCGATAAAAAACCGGACTCCACGCCGTGCTCCAGGTAGCGGCGGGCGGTGGTCTTACTGAGCCCCGTCTCCGTCACCACTTCATCCACGGAAAAACAGCGCTCACCCGCATCGGCAAACAGGGTCTGTACGCGAGACAGCGTATTCTCCTCGATCCCTTTACTGCCGTTATCCAGCTTGTAGTTCTTTGCCTGCAACTGATACAGCGAATCCACGTTCTGCTGATCGACGATCTTCCACACCCGTTGCTGCTCGGTGAACTGCACAAAACGTTCCAGTGACTGGCTCAGACGTTTCCACGACACCGGTTTAAGAATGTAATCAAACGCGCCGTTGCGAATCGCCTGGCTACAGGTATCCATGTCACTGGCGGCGGTAATGAAAATAACCGAACAGTTGGCGCGAATGATCATCGGGTCGCTAATCAGCGTAATCCCTTTGCCATCCGGCAGATAATTATCGAGCAACACCAGTTGTGGTTGCTTACTGGCGAGCAGCGCCTTCGCTTCTGCCAGGGATGTGGCGATACCCACCAGCCGCAATCGTGGATGCTTACCAATCAGTTCTGCATGGAGCTGCGCCAGCTCGTTTTCATCTTCTACTATCAGCACATCTATCTGTTCATGTCGCATAATTCTGATCTTCCAGAGTCGGAGCGGGGCGTTGTATCTGACCCGTTTCCGGAATAAATAAAGAGAAAATCGTTCCGCGCGGCGCGTTATCAGAAACTTCAATGGTGCCGCCCACCTGCGTGACATAGCTGGAGATCAGATACAGGCCGATGCCATGATCGCCGTTGCGTTTCGTTGTCATCCCTCGGTCAAAAATACGATCCCGAATGGACGGGTCGATCCCGATGCCGCGATCTGCCACTTCAATAATCAGCTCGCGCTCATTTTGCAGGATCAAGACCTCAACGGGCTCGTGCGGCAACGCGGCGCGTTGCGTTGCTTCAATGGCGTTATCCAGCAGGTTACCAATAATCGATATCAGTTCGGCTTCCACCAGCAGGTGTGCGGGGCGCGACATCTGGCAGCCAGGGTCAAAAACCAACTCTACCCCTTTTTCCCGGGCGCGGGCCGCTTTACCCAGCAGCAAACCGCACAATGTAGGGGAGCTAAAACGTGACGAAATAAAGTCAAGCAGCTCCTGCGCATGCTCCGACTGGGCCTGAAGATAACGAATCGCCTCGTCGTAGCGTTCCATATGCAGCAGGCCGGAAAGTGTCGTCATCCGGTTAAGCTGCTCGTGGCGCATGATACGCAGGTTATCGACATAACGTTTCACCTGGCTCAACTGGGCGCTGAGGCTGTCGATTTCATTACGATCGCGAAAGGTAATGACCCAACCTTGCAGCTTATCTTCCAGCATAATGCGCACACGGCTGGCAATGACTGTCGCGTGATTAAAACGGCAGATCTCATCGTGTGTATCTTTCGCCAGCATCGCACTGCGGGAGAAAAAGGGCACGGCCGGAATCACGTCGGAGATCAATTGCCCCCGCAGTTCGCGCGTGGGTTGGCTCAGATTGAGCAATGTTCTCGCGGCCTGGTTTATCACCTCGATGCGCAGATTGCTGTCGATGGCGATCACCCCTTCGTAAATCGACTCCATCATCGCTTTTTGCTGGCGCACCAGCAGGCCGATTTCTCGCGGCTCCAGTGAAAAGATCTGCTTCTTGATACTGCGGGTAAAGAACCACGAGAAGATAAACAGCGCCGCTAACAGCAGTACGGCGGCAATAAAGATATTGATTGCCTTGCCGAGGGTGATGGTATCGAGATAGCTGGTCAGATAACCCACGGAAACAATACCAATCACCTTACCTGCGTCATTGAATATCGGTGCTTTACTGCGTAAGGAAATACCCAGGCCGCCCTGGCGGATAGTGGTCAGGCTTTTACCCTGTAACACTTCCTGATTATCGCCCCCGACCAGCGTAGTCCCCACACGGTCATCATAAACCGAATGGAATAGATGAATGCCTTTATCATCGCCAATGACAATAAAACTGGCATCGCTGCGATCGACTACTTGTTGCATAAATTCTGCAATCGCGGGAATATTTTTTTCCGCAACCGATTTGCGTAAATTCGGAATTATCGCTATTTCTTCAGCTTGTATTTTTGCTCGCGTACTCATTTCCTGATAAAGCTGGCGACCGACATCGATATAATAATAACCACCCAGTAAGATGAACAAACCGGAGAAAAACAGTACCAGCGAAATAAAGAGCTTAATCTGGAAGGAAACTTTCATGGTGTGGTACGCACAGAGCAACAAAAACGGTAATGTAACATCTTTCCTGTTGACAGTGGCGAGTTTACTGGAAACTTGTGATCCCTTGCACACCTGATGCTGACTGGCGACGCTAAAGAAACAAAGACTTTCTGGAAATGTTATTAACTTGTTTTTTTATTTAAAAAAACCATAAAAACCACGGAAATAATTACGGCATTAATCACACTAAATTAAAGAAACCATAAAAACCATAGGTGCCATTAAAACTTCGGTTTTATTATGCTGCGCCTCACATAACGTAAAAACCTGGCCCTTTAAGCTACAAATGCAAAATAACCAAGGGGCTTAATTATGAGCACAACTGACGATTCTTTTTCTATTACCTCTGAGTCGCTATCGATTCAAAAACCATCATTGAAAGACAGATGGTGGCACATTATGGATACCTGGAAAGTCGGGATTATTCCATTGCCGTTGTTTTTACTTGCTGGTGCATTAATCGCCATCGATTGTCTGGGCGGTAAATTACCCAGCGATATCGTTGTGATGGTCGCAACGCTGGCGTTTTTCGGCTTCGCCTGTGGTGAGTTCGGTAAACGCCTGCCGATTATCGGTAAACTGGGTGCGGCGGCGATTTGCGCTACCTTCATCCCTTCTGCAATGGTCTATTATGGCCTGCTGCCGGATGTGGTTGTCGAGTCCACCACCAAGTTCTACAAATCCACTAACATTCTGTACCTCTATATCTGCTGCATTATTGTCGGCAGTATTATGAGCATGAATCGCACCACGCTGATTCAGGGCTTCCTGCGTATTTTCTTCCCGATGCTGTGTGGCGAAATCGTCGGCATGCTGGTTGGGATGGGCGTGGGGCTGCTGCTCGGTCTCGAACCGTTCCAGATCTTCTTCTTTATCATTCTGCCAATCATGGCGGGTGGTGTGGGTGAAGGCGCCATTCCGCTTTCGATTGGTTACGCCACCATTCTGCATATGGATCAGGGCGTTGCGCTGGGTCGCGTACTGCCGATGGTAATGCTTGGCGGCCTGACTGCCATCATTATCTCTGGCTGTCTGAACCAACTGGGTAAACGCTTCCCGCACCTGACTGGTGAAGGTCAGTTGATGCCGAATCGTGATAACACCGATGAGAAAACCCCTGCTACGCCTGCGTTCAGCGGTAAAGCTGACGTCACCACTATCGCATCCGGTGCGCTGCTGGCCGTGCTGCTGTACATGCTGGGTATGCTGGGCCACAAACTGATTGGTCTGCCAGCGCCGGTTGGCATGCTGTTTATGGCGGTGCTGGTCAAACTGGTTCACGGCGTATCGCCGAAGATCCTCGAAGGTTCTCAGGTCGTTTACAAATTCTTCCAGACCTCTGTGACTTACCCAATCCTCTTCGCTGTGGGCGTGGCTATCACCCCGTGGCAGGAGCTGGTACACGCATTCACCCTCACTAACCTGTTGGTGATTGTCAGCACCGTGTCTGCGCTGGTCGCCACGGGCTTCTTCGTAGGTAAAAAAATCGGTATGCATCCGATTGATGTCGCCATCGTCTCCTGCTGTCAGAGCGGGCAGGGTGGCACCGGGGATGTTGCCATCCTCACTGCAGGTAACCGTATGAGCCTGATGCCGTTCGCCCAGATCGCTACCCGTATCGGCGGCGCGATCAACGTCTCGGTATCACTGCTGGTTCTCGGCAACTTCCTCGTCTGATTCATGTGTTACAGGAACTGATATGAAACTCGCAAGCTTTGTCCATCAGGGGATCCGTAGTTACGGGATCGTGAAGGCGGATGGTGTGATCAATCTGGGACGCCGTCTGGGCGATCGTTACAGCGATCTGAAATCGTTACTCGCTGCCAACGCGTTAAATGAAGCGCAGCAGTTGTCTGGTGAAAAACCGGATCTGAGCTTCGATGCGCTGGAATTTCTGCCGGTGATTGATAACCCAGGGAAAATTCTTTGCGTCGGCATGAACTATGCCGACAAACGTAAAGAGTTTGATCAGCACAACCCGGCACCGACGCTGTTCGTCCGTTTTGCCGATTCGCAAACCGGCCACCAGACTCCGGTACTCAAACCGCGTCACTCCAGCGAGTTTGATTACGAAGGTGAACTGGCGGTGATCATCGGCAAAAGCGGAGAGAACATCTCCCGTGAAGAGGCATTGAGCCACGTTGGCGGTTATAGCTGCTATATGGACGGTTCTGCACGCGACTGGCAGCACACCTGGTTTACCGCCGGTAAAAACTGGCGTCAGACCGGTGCGTTCGGTCCGTGGATGACCACGGCGGATGAGATTCCGGATCCGCACAGTCTGGCGATCCGCACCTGGCTGAATGGCCGCATGGTGCAGGAAGACAACACCGCCAGCATGATCCACAAAGTGGCGGAGCTTATCGAGTACATCAGTACCTTCACGCGCCTGAATGCTGGCGATGTGATCATCACCGGTTCACCGGGTGGCGTTGGCAAAAAACGTAATCCACCGCTGTTCATGAACGCGGGCGATCGCATCGAAGTGGAGATCGAGAATATCGGTCATCTCAGCAATGTGATTATGGACGCGCCAGCCTTATCGCTGTCGCCCATGCACTAAGGAACGCGGCGGATTTATGCAAGCACAACCTCCCATTGATTTTCGCATTGCGGATGTCACAAGCGGCGCGCAGCGTTTTACGCAGATTCGTAATCTGCTCGCGGACAGCGGCTTAGGCATGGACAACGATATCACCACTTTCGTTGAAGCCTGGTCGGGACTCCGGCTGGTGGGTTGTGCGGGCCTGGCCGCCAATGTCATCAAATGTGTGGCGGTAGATGAAAACCTGCGCGGAGAAAATCTTAGCGCCCGTTTGCTGGCTGAGGTGGAACACCTCGCGCTGTCACGGGGACATTTTCATCTGTTCCTCTGTACGCGCCCCTGTAACAAGGAGCGCTTTGCACACAGCGGATTCTGGCCTATTGCGCAGAGCGGCAACAACGCGGTGTTAATGGAAAACACGCCCTTTGGCATCAGCCGTTACTGCCGCTCATTGCAGCCTTATCGCGTAGAAGGAAAGCGCGTTGGGGCTATCGTGATGAACGCTAATCCGTTCACCCTTGGGCACCGCCATCTGGTGGAACAAGCGGCGCATTCCTGCGACCACTTACATCTGTTCGTGGTTCAGGAGGATGCGTCGTTTTTCCCCTTCACCGACCGTCTGGACATGGTACGGGCAGGGGTCGCTCATCTGCCAAACGTGACCGTTCACAAGGGATCGGAATACATCATTTCGCGGGCGACATTTCCGGCCTATTTCCTCAAAGAGACCGGCAAGGTACAGCAGGCGTGGAGCGAAATCGATCTGCTGATTTTTCGCGACCACATCGCCCCCGCGCTGGGTATTACCCATCGATTTATCGGCTCAGAGCCGTTTTGCGATATTACGCGCCAGTACAACCAGACTATGCACCGACTGCTTACAGGCGCGGTAGAGGTGGTGGAGATCCCGCGCATCAAAGCCACGGGCAATGCCATCTCTGCCTCGGAAGTTCGTCGTCTACTTAAGACGCACCAGTTTTCCCGTATTCGGGAAATAGTACCGGATACCACTTTCGTGCATCTCGAAACGCACTACAGCGCGGAAGTCGCTTAAAAAACTCAGGAAATAAATTATGAAAATTGTTAGGGAGGCGCTGGCCGGGACTATGGAGTCCAGCGACCTGATGGTGAAAATAGCCCCCGCTGATGGCGAGCTGGACATCGTCATCCACAGTGAAGTGATTAAGCAGTTTGGCGATCAAATTCGCCATGTGGTGACCACCACGCTGCGCGCCATGGAAGTCCACCAGGGACTGATCATTATTGAAGATAAAGGTGCGCTGGACTGTGTGATCCGCGCCCGCCTACAGAGCGCGGTATTACGCGCCAGTGACAGTGACAATATTGACTGGGAGAAACTGCAATGAAAAAGCTTCGTCGTAGCATGCTGTTTCTCCCAGGCGCCAACGCCGCCATGCTTTCCAACTCGTTTATTTACCGCCCGGACTCCATCATGTTTGACCTGGAAGATGCCGTGGCGCTGCGTGAAAAAGACACTGCGCGTCTGCTGGTCTTTCATGCGCTGCAACACCCGATGTACGAAGACATCGAAACCGTCGTTCGTATCAACCCGCTCAATACCCCGTTTGGCCTGAAAGATCTGGAAGCCGTGGTCCGCGCCGGGGTGGATGTGGTTCGTCTGCCAAAAACCGACACGCCGGAAGATATTTACGAACTCGAACGCCATCTTGAACGCATCGAAATGGCCTGCGGGCGTGAAATTGGATCCACGAAGGTGATGGCGGCGATCGAATCCGCGATCGGTGTTATCAATGCCGTGGCGATCGCGCGCAGTTCTCAGCGTCTGATCGGCATCGCGCTGGCGGCGTTTGACTACGTGATGGACATGCAAACCGAACGCGGCGACGGCACCGAGCTGTTCTATGCCCGCTGTGCCGTACTGCATGCGGCACGTGCCGCCGGGATCGACGCCTTTGACGTGGTGTGGTCGGACGTAAATGACGAGGCCGGTTTCCTGCGCGAAGTCGATCTGATCCGCAAAATGGGCTTTAACGGCAAGTCGCTGATCAACCCGCGCCAGATCGATCTGCTGCACAACGCGTATGCGCCAACGCAGCACGAAGTGGATCACGCGAAGTTAGTGATCGAAGCCGCAGAAGAGGGCGAACGCAACGGGCTGGGCGTGGTGTCGCTGAACGGTAAGATGATCGACGGCCCCATTATTAATCATGCGCGAATGGTGCTGGAACGTGCCGCCGCGTCCGGCGTGCGTCGGTAAGGACAGAACAATGAATCAGACAGAGCTTCTCCACGTTAACTTTCCGCATCTGCGCGATTTAAAACCGTTCGATAGCGCCCATGCCAGCACGCCGTGGCTTGCCGATCTCGACAGCAAACATAACCGCAAATTGTGCGCCACCCTGGAAGATGCCATTGCCCGCAGTGGCCTGAAAGACGGCATGACCATTTCGTTCCACCATGCGTTTCGCGAAGGCGACCGGGTGATCAACAACGTGGTGGAAATCCTGGCGCGACTGGGCTTTAAAGATCTGACGCTGGCTTCCAGCTCGCTGATGACCTGTAACGAAAGCCTGATTGAGCATATCAAAAACGGCGTTATCACCCGTATCTACACCTCCGGCATGCGCGGCAAGCTGGCGGATGCGATTTCCCACGGCCTGATGGCGGAGCCGGTGCAAATCCACTCGCACGGTGGCCGCGTGAAACTGCTGCAGGATGGCGAGCTGAATATCGATGTCGCCTTCCTCGGCGTACCGTGCAGCGACGAATTTGGTAACGCTAACGGCACCCAGGGGAAATCCTGCTGTGGTTCGCTGGGTTATGCCATGGTCGATGCGCAGTTCGCTAAAAAAGTGGTGTTGCTGACCGAAGAGCTGGTGCCGTTCCCGAACATGCCAGCCAGCCTGGTACAGGATCAGGTGGATTACATCGTGCAGGTCGAGAGCGTAGGCGACCCGGCGAAAATCAGCGTTGGCGCGGCGCGCGTGACCAGCAACCCGCGTGAACTGATGATTGCCCGTTATGCGGCGGATGTTATCGAGCATTCCGGCTATTTCAAAAATGGTTTCTCCATGCAGACGGGTTCCGGTGCGGCTTCAACGGCCTGTACACGTTTTATGGAAGAGAAAATGGAACGTCTCGGCGTGAAGGCAAGCTTTGCGCTGGGCGGTATCACCGGTGGTCTGGTCTCGCTGCACGAAAAAGGTCTGGTGGCAAAACTGCTGGATACGCAGTGCTTTGACAGTGAGGCGGCAGCATCGCTGGCGCGTAACCCGAACCACGTGGAAATCTCTACCAACGTTTACGCCAACCCTGGCAGCAAAGCGGCCTGCTGTGACCAACTGGACGTGGTTATCCTCAGTGCGCTGGAGATCGACGTTGACTTCAACGTCAACGTTATCACCGGTTCCGATGGCGTGATGCGCGGCGCATCCGGCGGCCACTGTGACGTTGCAGCGGCAGCGAATTTGACCATTGTTGTGGCACCGCTTCTGCGCAGCCGCATCCCGACCGTTGTAAAACGCGTCACCACGCTGCTCACGCCGGGCGAAAGCATTGATGTGCTGGTAACCGACCACGGCATCGCGGTGAACCCGGCACGCCCGGAAATCCGCGAGCGCCTGGTGAATGCCGGGCTGAAAGTGGTGGATATCGAAGCCCTGTACGCGCGTGCGATCTCGCTGACCGGGACACCGAAACCCATTGAATTCACCGACCGTATCGTCGGGGTGATTCGCTATCGTGACGGCAGCGTGATTGACGTTGTGCGTCAGGTGAAGGAGAACATCTAATGACATTACTGACGCCCGTAAGAGCGGGCGTCAGCCTTGAAGCGCTGCTGACGGCGAAAGAAAACCGTGCAGCGCGCCAGGCTGACTGGCTCACTCATTATCACCATCCGGTTATCTCCCTGACGCTGGTTACCCCAGGCGCGCAGAAAGACAGTATCCGTTACCGTAACACCATGGGGGTGGCGCTACAGGCGTGCGATCAACTGCTGTGGCAGAATCACTGGCCAGTGCTGGATCGCCAGGTACTGTGGTTGCCGACCGGTGCGGAAGCTCTGTGGTGTGTTGACCATGCCGCGGCGGAAATTAAAGCCCAGTGCATTGAACTGGAACAGACGCATCCGCTTGGCAGACTGTGGGATTTTGATGTGATATGCCCGAAAAACGGTCAGGTGGGACGTCAGTCTCTGGATCTCAGCACCCGACGCTGCCTGGTCTGCGATGAACCTGCCCACGGTTGCGCCCGTTCGCGCCGTCATCCCATGGAAGAGGTCGTGTCACGTGTGGAGACCCTGATCGATGGCTGGTTCGCTCGCGACTAAACTCGCCCGTTTTGATGTCTGGGCGCTGGCCGCCACGGCACTGCGTCTTGAAGTCAATCTCACCCCCAAACCGGGGCTGGTGGACATGGCGAACAATGGTTCGCACAGCGATATGGATCACGCGTTATTTTTACGCAGTATCGATGCCATCACCCCCTGGTTTCGCGTCTTCGAAAAAGCCGGGTTCGAGCATGCTTTAAAACCCGCCAGCGAACAGTTGCGCTTATTGCGCCCGGCAGGAATGGCCTGCGAACAGGCTATGTTCGAGGCGACCGACGGTGTAAATACCCATAAAGGCGGCATCTTTTCCCTGGGGCTGATCTGCTTTGCGGCGGGGCGTTTACGCGGTCTGAACCGTCTGGTCTGTGCACAATCGGTCTGTCAGCAGGTGGCTGAGATCTGCAAAGGGCTGGTGGCGCGAGAGCTGGCTTCCCGCACGCATGCGACAACGGCGGGTGAAAAACAGTATCAACAGTTTGGCCTGACCGGCGCGCGCGGTGAGGCGGAACTGGGCTTTCCCACGATACGCCAACATGTGCTGCCGTACTGGTATCAGGAGGCGGGTGAACGGCGTTTTCACCATGCGCTGTTGCGCCTAATGGCGATAAATCCCGACAGTAATCTGGTCTCCCGCGGCGGTATCGACGGGTTGTGCTATGTGCAGGAATATGCGCAGACGCTGTTAAAAAACGGCTGGAACATTGCGCGCCTGCAAGAGATGGATAAGGCATTAATCAGTCGCAATCTCAGCCCCGGCGGCAGCGCCGATCTGCTGGCGGTCTCGTATGTGCTGGCGACGCTGGGCTAGCGGCAGACGCTAACCGCCAGACATAAAAAAGCCCGGTGGCATCACGCGCACCGGGCAGGCATTAAATCAGTCAGGCTTATGCTTTCTGCACGACGCCAGCCGCTTGCGGAACATGTTTGTATTTGAACATCGCCATGAACGCAAAGGCCAGAACCACAGAGTAACCGGCGAAAATCAGCCACACGGTTTTCCAGTCGGTTGCGCCTGCAACGGTGTACATCTCAACCACTTTACCGCTCGCCATACCGCCAAGGATACAGCCGAAGCCGTTGGTCATCATCAGCAGCATACCCTGCGCACTGGCGCGGATAGCCGGGTTCACTTCTTTCTCGACAAATACAGAACCGGAGATGTTGAAGAAGTCGAACGCACAACCGTAAACGATCATGGAGAGAACCAGCAGGACGGTGCCGAACGGGGTCGGATCGCCGTAAGCGAACAGGCCGAAACGCAGCATCCAGGCAACGATACTCATCAGCATGACGTTCTTGATGCCGTAACGGCCCAGGAAGAACGGAATCGCCAGGATAAAGACAGTTTCTGAAATCTGCGAGATAGACATCAGCACGGAGGCGTGCGTCACGATGAAGCTATTCGCGAACAGCGGATTTGAGTCGAAGCTGTGCAGGAAGGTGTTACCAAACATATTGGTAATCTGCAGTTCCGCGCCCAGCAGCATGGAGAAGATAAAGAAAATCGCCATGCGTTTGTTTTTGAACAGCGCGAAGGCGTTCAGGCCCAGCATTTCCACCCAGGTCTGGTTTTTCTGGGTGTTGCTTACCGGCATGTGCGGCAGGGTCAGGGAGAACAGGCTCAGCACCAGGGAGAGTGCGGCACCGATATAGAGCTGCATATGGCTCAGTTCGAAGCCAGAGAAGCTCACCGCCCACATCGCCAGGATAAAACCGATGGTGCCCCAGATACGAATCGGTGGGAAGTCCGTAACGATGTCATAACCGGCGTTTTGCAGGCGTGCGTAGGAGATGGTGTTGACCAGGCCCAGCGTGGGCATATACGCCAGCGAGTTGAGCAGGATAACCGCAAACATCGCACCCGGTGTGGTCACGCCAGCGGCGATAAACAGGGTAATAGCGCCCACCAGATGGCAGATAGCGTAAACCCATTTCGCGCTCAGCCATTTATCGGCCACGATACCCAGCAACGCAGGCATAAAGACCGAGGCAATACCCAGGGAGCTATAGACCGCGCCAATTTCCGCACCCTGGAATTTCAGGGTGACAAACATATAAGAGCCAAGCGTAGTCAGCCAGCTCCCCCACAGGCAGAACTGCAGGAAGATAATCACTTTAAGCTGCAGCTTAAGATTCATGTTAGTTTCCTCACCGAAGGCGTCTGATATACCCACCATACTTTAAGCTGCATGTGCGTTGGCTTTTCTCACTTATCTCAGTCACTTACCAGAGTAAGCTCCTGGGGATTCGCTGCGTTGCCGCCATCCTGCAACTCGAATTATTTAGGGTATAGATGTTGGAATTAAGACAATTACTGTTGTTATGTGAGGCGATTCTATCATCGAAGTTGGGGCGAGATTGTTACATCCGACATATAAATGCAAACTTGATATGGTTGCAGTCGAATATAGTGACGTTCGTCACATTTGTATGCGGGGGACATCCGTGTTCAAAGGGAATTCTTATCCCCTCCCGCTAAACGGAAGGGGATAAGTCACCTCTTACTTCGTGCGACGATAGCTTTTCTGCGCGGTATTCACTTTATAAAGGTAGTTACGTGACTCCGCAGAAGGGTGGCGAGTGGTCAGGGTGGAATAGACATCGCCCGGCGCCATCGTGTTGATGATATTCGCGGCCTGCACTTTATCGCTGGAGAAGACGCGCAGAACGCTACCCGCACCGCCATTGTAAGCGGTGATGACGGCATAACGGCGCGAGGTGGGGTTGGTTATCCCGGAAAGATAGACATTATTGAGCATCGCCAGGTAAGCCGTGCCGGTATCGATATTGCTTTCCGGATCGAACAGATAGCTGCGACTCGGGGTACCGGATTTTCCCTGCGCGCGGAACACATCACGACCAGCGCTATGCTGCACCACCTGCATCAGCCCCAGCGCGTCGGAGCGGCTGACCGCATAAGGGTTGAATGACGATTCGGTCTGCATAATGGCCAGAATCAGCGATTCGTCAACGCCGTAGCGACGAGCGGCCTGATGTACCATGCCAACATATTTATGCGCACGTTTATCCAGATGGTTTGGCACCAGATTAAACGTCACGCTGTAAATGATTTTTAACCCGACGCTGCGTTTTTGCAGCCGCGTTTTCAGCAGGTAATCTGCGAAGCTGGTCGCACGCCCCATCCAGCGAATGGGCTGGCCCGTGTTATCCACCACCTGGCCATACAGGAACGGCTCTTTGGATATCTGGATATCATCCGCGTCGGAATAGAGATCGATAGAGCCCGGATCATCACCCATTAACAGGGTTTTGATAATGGCCTGGCGCAAATGTGCCGTAGGGTCTGTGCCGGAGATGGTCTCGACGGTGATGGTGCCTTCGTCGAAGTTGATGTGGCTTCGGGTTTGGTACTGATCGGTGTACTTGACGTAATCTTTTGGACCGGCAATCAGTACTTCGCTAAATCCCCATAAGTTCTCGATATTGTGGGCGAACTGCCCCATTAAAATGTCAAAACCGTTGGTATCTTTAACCCAGGCTTCGTTATAGGTCTCGCCATTTTTATTTGAGCTGGAACAAGAAATAAGCAACGGCGCAATGATCGCTAGCGCTAAAAATTTTTTCATCATTCCGGAAGTATTGTTGGTTGCACAAATGACCCTGAATCAGGCCGCAGACGGCGGAACATCGCTGCGGCCATGCATTTATTTTTTATCTTCCGGCGTATAGCCTTCAATATGCACATCTTTACCTTCGAACAGGTAACTCACCATTTCCTGCTCAAGCAGTTTGCGATGCTCAACGTTCATCATGTTGAGTTTCTTTTCGTTGATCAGCATCGTCTGCTTTTTCTGCCACTGGGACCAGGCTTCTTTGGAGATTTCGTTATAAATACGCTTACCCAGTTCCCCCGGATAGAGCTGAAAGTCTTGCCCCTCTGCATCACGTTGCAGGAAGGTACAGAAAATAGTGCGGCTCATAAATAGTCCTCTTTACTCTGCGCGGCGTTACATCGCCACGCCGATGCGTAATTGTTGTAACAGGCGCTCCACGGGGGCTGCCAGGCCCACTGACGGCGGCTGCGCTAAGTTATACCAAAGACCTGTACCTTCATCCATGCAAGAACTGAACGAGGACACGGTAAGCCACATAGGCACAATATCCAGATGGAAATGGCTGAACGTGTGGCGAAACGCAATCAGTTGGCTGAGATTATCGGCCTTAATCTGATGTTGCGCCAGCCAGTCATGTAATGACGCTTCATCTTCAAACTGCGGGAAACAGAACAAGCCGCCCCATAACCCAACCGGTGGACGCTGTTGCAGGAAGACCTGATCGCCATGTTGCATCAACAGGAAATATGCGCTGCGCTCCGGCAGCGTTTGTCTGGGCTTTTTGCCAGGATACTCGGCCCATGAGTGGTTCGCGTAGGCAATACAGCCTGTTTGCAGCGGGCAAAGCGTGCATTTGGGTTTTGAACGTGTACAGACCATGGCGCCTAAGTCCATCATCGCCTGGTTAAACTGTTCCACCCCTTTGGCCGGGGTCACCTGTTCAGCCAGCTCCCACAGACGTTTCTCCACCTCTTTCTTGCCCGGCCAGCCTGCAACCGCGTAGCAACGCGCAAGAACGCGCTTCACGTTGCCGTCGAGGATCGCAAAGTGTTTACCCAGTGATAAAGAAAGAATGGCGCCGGCAGTCGAACGTCCAACACCTGGCAGTGCGGCAACCTCTTCAAAGGTTTGCGGGAAGACGCCGCCATGCAGTTCGGCCACCTGTTTTGCCGCTTTGTGCAGATTACGCGCACGAGCGTAATAGCCGAGTCCGGTCCATAAATGCAGCACTTCATCAAGCGGCGCATTAGCCAGGTCGGTGACGGTGGGAAACCGTGCCATAAAACGCTCAAAATAAGGGATGACAGTTGCGACCTGTGTCTGTTGCAACATCACTTCGGATAGCCATACTTTGTAAGGCGTTTTTTCAATTTGCCAGGGCAGGGTCTTACGCCCGTATTTGTCGTACCAGTCCAGAACCTGGGCTGAAAATTGAGACGCTTGCATGGTCACCAACATCGCGTTAACAGGGGGCTGATTGCAGCACAGCGGCATGAACGTGTAAACCGGAACTTTCCGGTGCTTTCATCTTGCATACTGTATCGAACTTTGGATAATGCCCGTTTCCTGAACACTCTCACAAGCAGACTTATTTATGAATAACGACGTCATCTCACCAGAATTTGATGAAAACGGCCGCCCGCTGCGCCGTATCCGCAGCTTTGTCCGCCGCCAGGGGCGCCTGACCAAAGGGCAACAGCACGCGCTTGATAATTACTGGCCGGTGATGGGCGTTGAGTTTGCTGAGCAGCCGCTCGATTTTGCCGCCCTGTTTGGCAATAGCGGGCCGGTGACGCTGGAGATTGGCTTCGGTATGGGCGCATCGCTGGTGGAAATGGCGAAAACCCGTCCTGAGCAGAACTTTTTAGGTATTGAAGTGCATTCACCGGGCGTGGGGGCATGCCTCTCCTCGGCACATGAAGAGGGCGTCGGAAACCTGCGCGTGATGTGTCATGACGCCGTCGAAGTGCTGCACAAAATGATTCCTGACAATTCATTAAACATGGTTCAGCTCTTTTTCCCTGACCCGTGGCATAAAGCACGTCATAATAAGCGCCGTATCGTTCAGGTGCCGTTTGCTGAACTGGTGAAGAGCAAGCTGAAACTGGGCGGCGTGTTTCATATGGCAACAGACTGGGAAGCCTACGCAGAGCACATGCTGGAAGTTATGTCCTCTATTGAGGGTTATCAGAACCTGTCGTCGACTAAAGATTATGTGCCGCGCCCGGATTCGCGCCCGGTAACCAAATTTGAACAACGTGGTCATCGCCTTGGCCACGGCGTATGGGACTTAATGTTCGAGAGGGTAAAATAATGGCAAAGAACCGTAGTCGTCGTCTGCGTAAAAAGATGCACATTGACGAGTTTCAGGAGATCGGTTTTTCCGTCAAATGGCGTTTTCCGGAAGGCACCACTGAAGAACAGATTGATAAGCTGGTCGATGAATTTATCAGCGAAGCCGTTGAAGCTAACGGCCTGATCTTTGGCGGTAGCGGTTTCTTGGCTTGGGAAGGTCTGGTCTGCAAACCGAACATTGGTCATTGCACCGAAGAGGACCGGGCGCTGATTCGTAAGTGGCTTGAGGAGCACAAATTCGAAGAGGTCAGCGTCAGCGAACTTTTCGATATTTGGTGGGACTAAGAATGAAAGGGTCGGCAATTGCCGGCCCATTTTGTCTCTACAGGAGTGGTTATGATGCGCAAGACGCTACTGGCGGTAGCACTGACGGCAACGGCTTTTGCCGCGAATGCGGATTACAAATGTAGCGTGAACCCGCGTGATGATGTGATTCTAAGCCCGCAAACCGTCCAGGTGAAAGGCGAGAACGGTAATCTGATCTTAACGCCGGAAGGTAACGTGACCTTCAACGGTAAACAGTATTCGCTGAGCGCCGCACAACGCGAGCAGGCAAGGGATTATCAGTCTGAATTGCGCAGCGCGCTGCCATGGATTGATGAAGGTGCTCGCTCACGCGTAGAGAAAAGTCGCGTGGCGCTGGACCAAATCATCGTCAAGGAAGTGGGCGAGAGCAGCAATATGCGTGGCCGCCTGACCAAGCTGGATGCCCAGCTTAAAGAGCAGATGAACAAAATTATTGAGCATCGCAGCGATGGCCTGACGTTCCACTATAAAGCGGTTGATGACGTGCAGGCTAATGGTCAACAACTGGTGAACCAGGCGATGGGCGGTATTCTGCAGGACAGCATTAACGAGATGGGCGCCAAAGCGGTACTGAAAGGCGGCGGCAACCCGCTGCAGGGTGTGCTCGGTAGTCTCGGCGGTTTGCAGACCGCCATCCAGAACGAGTGGAAAAACCAGGAAGCGGATTTCCAGCAGTTCGGTAAAGATGTGTGTAGCCGCGTGGTGTCGCTGGAAGCTAACCGTAAAGCGCTGGTGAGCGGGCTTAAGTAAGGTTCTGTTGTTTCTCTTCTGTCTGTTCCCCTCACCCTAACCCTCTCCCCGGAGGGGCGAGGGAACCGATAGTGCGATTTGAGACTACGGTGCTGATTTCCCCCTCTCCCTTTTAGGGAGAGGGCCGGGGTGAGGGTAACAGCATTTGCAGCGTCTCAAATATCCGCTCCAGCACGGCCTCTTCGTTTTGCCAGAGTTCATTGTTCCAAAACCGCATGATCATCCAGCCTTTTTTGTTTAACCATACCGTTCGCTGAACATCATATTCGTACCACTCATCATGCTGACCACCATCCAGCTCAATGGCAAGCCGTGCCTCGCAGCAGGCGAAATCAAGAATGTAATGACCGACAGGGTGCTGCCGACGAAACTTGTAACGAGAAAATCGGCGGCTGCGTAACAGATACCAAAGCCGTCTTTCTTCTTGTGTCAGTTCGCGTCTGAGTTGTTTTGCATGTGAGCGTATTATTTCCATCCCCACACTCTGCCACTCTCTCCCTGTTTCACCACAACCTTCTGCTGACACTGGAACCCGCCTTCCAAATAATTGTCCTATGACTCGAAAGGTTATTAATGGATGAGACATTAAAAGGATTTTTGACGATGAAAATGAAATGGGCCGCAGGACTGGCGGCGTTGATACTTCTGTCGGGCAGCGTGCTGGCCGATAGCAATATCCCTACCGATGAGGTGCTGAAAAAGCAGTTTAACCAGGCGCAGGAAGGGCTAATGCAACTGGACAGCATCACATTGCGCCTGCTTGATTCGCACGGTAACCAGGCGACCTATGCCGCCGAAGGCGATATCTCCGCCACGGAAGATCTCTATTCCATGGTCGGTATGGCCGGAAACTATCAGTTTATGGAGCAGACCTGGACCAAAGGGCGCCCGGTGAAGTTCTCGGCGATGGTCAAGGCGGTGGGGACAAAAGATTCCGGCTGGACTACCGAGTTCTTCTCTATGCAGATGGCGGCGAAACCTGCCGGGTATCCGAAACCGGACATTAACAACAAAGAGAAGTATCTGGTGATCACCGACAGCGATTTTTATCCCCGCCTCGCCAAAATTGAAGCCGACAGGGCCGCCCAGAAAAAAGCGCTGGATAAATCCCTTGAGAAACAAGAGCAGCTCCAAAAGGAGATTGACGCGCTGGACGCCCAGATTGCCGCTTCGTGGGGCAAAGACAAAAACGGCAAACAGTTAACCCGTGATGATGTGCAACACGCGCTGCTGGAGGAGCTTCAGGAGGTGGGCAGGCAGAACGATCCGCTGCATTTTGAAAATAACTACAACAAAACGATTTATGAACCGGCGCTGGCCGAGTGCCAGAAAAAACCGGATTGCGATGCCACACCGCTGCGAAAAGCGCGTGCTACGGCACTCGTGGACCAGCGTCGGGACTATCAACTCAAGTTTCAGCTCAAGCGCGAAGAGGTCATGAAAACCCTGGAGGCTTACGATAAAAAGCGGGAGCCGCTGCGCAAAAAACGTAATGAACTTCGCAGCGAACTGAGCAATTTGGATATCACCAATAGCAAAGCCCGGATGGATTACGAAGGTTGGGAGCGGGACATCGCCGTTATGCGTCGCCAGGGTATTATCAAATAAATCAACCAGCCCGTGTGTGCCGGGCTGGATTCAGATCACTCCCCGGCGAGGAAAATGAAATGGGCCACCGTGGTGGCCCATTTCATTTTTTCGGATTAGAAAGGGCGGTGTTTCTCCCTGCCTGATCGAGTTACATCAAACCCAGTATGCGGGGGAGCCATAGCGAGATTTGCGGTATATAAGTAATCAATGCCAGCGCTACGAGTAGTGCGGCATAAAAAGGAAGTAAAGGCTTAATCAAGTGCTGAATTTTAACGCCCGAAATAGAGCAGCTAACAAACAAGGCACTGCCGACCGGTGGCGTTAATAATCCGATGCACAGGTTCGCAACCATCATGATACCAAAGTGTACCGGGTCCATACCTAAGTCTTGCGCAATAGGCAGGAAAATTGGCGTGAAGATAAGTACCGCTGGGGTCATATCCATAAAAACGCCAACAATAAGAAGAACAAGATTAATTAATAAAAGAATAACGAGCGGATTTTCAGAAATAGACATCAGCGCATCGCTAATCATGTAGGGTACATCTGCATTTGTCATTGCCCATGACATCCCAACGGAAAAACCGATCAGCAATAAAACAATAGATGTTGTTACCACTGATTCAAGGACTAACGACGGTAGCTCACTCCACTTCACTTCGCGATAAACGAAAACTGACAAGATGAAAGTGTAAACCACAGCAATAGCAGATGCTTCTGTTGCGGTAAATACGCCCCCCAGGATGCCACCCATAACAATGATGACCAATAATAGGCTAGGTAACGCAGCAAAAAACGCTGTCAGTGCCTGTTTGAATGACGGTTTTTCTGAAAGCGGATATCCGCGTCGGCTGGCGATAACCGCACAAACCATCATGATGACCAGCCCCATCAAAATGCCCGGTAAATAACCCGCCATGAACAGCGAGGCAACGGAGACGCCCCCAGCCGTGAGTGAGAAAACGATCAATACATTGGATGGTGGTATTAAGAGGCCGGTAATACAGGACGAAACGTTAATGGCGGTTGAAAGGGTAGGGTCGTAACCCTGTCGGGTCTGGATTGGATGAAGTGTTCCGCCTACCGCTGCCGCTGCGGCAACCGCAGAGCCTGAAATAGAACCAAACATCATATTTGCCAGTACGTTAACATGCCCCAGAGAACCGGGCACGCGGCCAACCATGACCTGCGCAAGGTTAATCAGGCGTAGAGCAATCCCGCCTCGATTCATCAGTGTTCCGGCAAAAATAAAGAAAGGAATAGCCAGTAGGGCAAAATTATCCAGCCCATTAGCCAGTCGCTGTGAAACCGTAATAACGGCAATATCCCAGGGAAACATAAGGAGCATAGAGCTAACGGTCGAAATACCAATAGCAAATGAAATAGGTACGCCAAGGAAAACCAGGATGAAAAAGGAACCAAATAACGTTAATGCGATATAGCCATCCATTAATCTACTCCTTCGATGGGATTTTTTAGTTTATCCATGCCAACATTTATGAACCACAAGGCGTAGAACATCATTACGATTCCGGTCAGTGGCAAAATAAGATAGACGTAACCCATAGGGATTTGCATCGCGGCTGACACCTGGTTGGTTGCCAGCGTTTTGCCGATCAATTTCATTCCCCCTGTTACGATGACTCCGCCAGAAAAAAGGAAAATCAGCAGATTTACTACGATGGTCAATAGGGCCTGTTTACGCGGTTGTAGCGCCATTGACAGGAGATCAATTGACAGATGGCGCTGAGCGCCAACTGTATAGGCTGCACCGAGTAAACCTACCCAAATCATCAGAAAGCGTGCAAGTTCATCGGTTGATGTACTGGGCTGATTGAGAACATAACGACTAAATACTTGCCATACGACGCAAATAACCAGTACGCTCATCACCATAATAGAAAACGCCGCGATCGTGCGATCGACCGCCAGCTTTATGCGGTTAAATATCATCTTTAATTATCCCGGTGAATAAGGGCCAATGACTGGCCCTGGTAGATATTATTCAGCAGCGGCTTCGAATTTTGCTAATAATGCGGCCTGTTTAGGATCTTTTTTAAACTCATCAAACAGAGGTTGCACGGCTGCGCGGAAGGGAGCTTTATCCACTTTCACAATTTTACCACCCTGCGATATTGCCTGAGCACGGGTATCGGCATCGATTTGAGCCCAAAGTTTTTGCTGGTATGTTTCTGAATGCTTAACTGCTTTTTGTAAAATGTCTTTTTGTTCAGGAGTTAATTTGTTCCAGGATTTAGTTGAAATAACCAGGAAATCAGGAATGGAAGCGTGTTCATCTTCCGAAAAGACTTTTGCAATTTCGATATGGCGCGTTTGTACCCAGGAAGGTACATTATTTTCCGCTCCGTCTACAACGCCCTGCTGCATAGCAGTATAGACCTCACCAAATGAAATGGGCGTAGGCGAGCCACCCATTAACTCAATCATTTTTATTGTGGTTGGGCTGGCCTGAACGCGTATTTTCAGGCCTTTCAAATCTTCCGGTTTCGTAATGGGCTTCCCGGCATAAAAGCTTCTTGTGCCAGCAACGTAAGCAGAAAGCGCGAAGAAACCTTTGTCTTTTGTAGACTCCATGATTTCTTTACCCACGTTACCGAAAACAACGTTATTAAAATGCGCCTGATCTTTAAACAAGAATGGAAGATTATAAATGGCGTATACGTTATCAAAAGATTCAAGATCGCTGGCGGAACCTTTAGTCATATCAAGGGCGCCATTTTGTAATAATTCCAGGGTCTCTCTTGCGCTTCCCATTTGGCTGCTGGGGTAAATGCGGATCGTCATTTTACCATCAGACAGTTTTTTGACTTCTTTAGCCATTTCATCTAAAGCCTGATGTACAACATGGCTTCGCTCAAGGTTATGCGCAAGCTTTAACGTGACTTTATCCTGCGCAATAGCATTCAAAGAAAATAACGAAATAAGCGATGCACACACAAGTGTTTTGGAAAGAGAGAGTTTACTCATTGTTTGGCTCCATGCACATTAATGGTCTATATCTAAAATCAATAATCCTTATTTCTGTATGACATATTATCCTGGTTGTCTGACATCTTTAAGGTGTCTGTCTCACAGTTTTTATTTTTTTGTCAGTGTGGATATTTTTAAAAAGCGTTGAATATTATCGTGATGAATAAATTGGAATAGCGATATTTATTCTGAGAATATATTTGGCCGATAAGCGGTATGGCAATATCAGGTTTTTAATTGGCGGGGAAACAGGTATCCCGCTTAATAAAGCGAGCGGGATAGTTCTGTACATATTATTCGCTCAGGAAAAGTTCCAGCAGGGAGTTGAGGAACAGCTTACCGTGCTCGGTGATTTGCCAGTACTGCTCGCACTCGGTGAGGTAGCCCTGCGCCAGGGCCTCGTCGAGCTGCGAGCGGATCACGCTTTCATCCAGCCCCGTGAACAGCGCGAACTCCGCACGCGGCGCGGCTTCCAGCAAACGAAAGCGGTTCATAAAGAACTCGAACGGCTTATCTGCGGCTTCCACATCGTGCTGGCGCTCAAGGTAGCGACCTTGCATATACCCGCGTGGGTGGCGCGTTTTCGCGGTGCGTAAAATGCGCCCGTCCGGGAAGGTCACTTTGCCATGCGCACCGCAGCCAATACCCAGGTAATCGCCAAAGCGCCAGTAGTTGAGGTTGTGCTGACACTGGTAGCCCGGTTTCGCGTACGCCGAAGTTTCGTATTGCTGATAGCCCGCGGCGGTCAGTAACTGGTGGCCACGCTCGAAAATATCCCACAGTGCATCGTCATCTGGCAGCACCGGCGGGCGCGAGCCAAACAGCGTGTTGGGTTCGATGGTCAACTGATACCAGGAGAGATGCGGCGGGTTCAGTTCAATGGCCTGGCGCAAGTCGTCCAGCGCCTCTTCCAGCGTCTGATCCGGCAGGCCGTGCATCAAATCGAGGTTAAAACTGCGCAGCCCAAGGCCAGTTGCCAGCCGCGCGGCGCGTTTGGCTTCCTCCGGGCCGTGGATACGCCCCAGCCGCTGTAATTTCGGCTCGCTAAAGCTCTGAACGCCAATCGAAATGCGGTTCACCCCGGCACGTTGATACTCAACAAAGCGGTCGGCCTCGACCGTTCCGGGGTTGGCTTCCATTGTGATTTCCGCATCCGCCGCCAGAGTCAGGCGCGCACGCACGCCATCCAGCAACGTCTGCATCGCCGGGCCGGAGAGCAGGCTCGGCGTACCGCCACCAATAAAGATCGTCTTTACTTCACGCCCCTGTGCGTAAGGCACATCAGCATCAAGGTCGGCGAGCAGGTGCTGCACATAATCATCGTGAGGCACTTCGCCTTTCAATGCATGGGAATTAAAGTCGCAGTACGGGCATTTCTGCACGCACCACGGAATGTGAATATAAAGACTTAAAGGTGGCAAATTAGCCATTACGTAATGCTTCCAGTAACAGTTTCAGCGCCTGCCCACGGTGGGAGATAGCGCTTTTTTCTTCGCGGGTCAGTTCGGCGGCGGTTTTACCTTCCGTCGGGACGAAGAAAATCGGATCGTAACCAAACCCGCCCTGACCGGCAGGCGCACGGGTAATCACACCAGGCCAGCTACCGTGGCACACCAGCGGCGTCGGGTCAGCGGCGTGACGCAGATAGACCAGCACACAGTGGAACTGAGCCTGACGTTTATCGTCCGGCACATCCTGCAGGGTGGTCAGTAATTTTTGCAGATTCGCTTCATCAGTGGCATCCACGCCAGAGTAACGTGCGGAGTAGATCCCCGGCGCGCCGCCCAGCGCATCAACTGCCAGGCCGGAATCGTCGGCAATCGCGGGCAGACCGGTCACCTCAGCGGCATGGCGCGCTTTCAGGATCGCGTTTTCAATAAACGTCAGGCCGGTCTCCTCGGCGGATTCCACGCCCAGCTCGGTTTGCGCCACGATATCCAGACCGAAATCACTCAGCAGCGAGGCAAGCTCGCGCACTTTACCGGCATTACCGGTTGCGAGAACAACTTTTTGCATAATAGATCCTAATTCATCAGGGCCGTGACGGCCGAAGGTATCTGTTGCGGATGGGTAATTTTGACTTGTTTATGGCGGCCCAGTTCGCCTTTTTCAATCAGCACCTGATTTTTGGCCACCCGAAACTGTTTGGCGAGATATTTCACCAGATGTGCGTTGGCCTGCCCATCGACCGGTGGGGCGGTAATGGCGACTTTTAGCTCGTAGCCATGCAGCCCAATAATGCTGTCCCGGCTGGCCTTTGGCTGAATATACAGCCGCAGCACCAGCCCGTCGTCACAGGATGTGACAGCACTCATGCCCAGTTCCAGATATAGGCTAACGGTACGATGGTGTTAGCCAGAAACTCCATCACGCCCATATTGATGACATACATTAGCAGCACCAGAATCATCGGCGAGAAATCGAGACCGCCCATTGATGGCAGCAGGCGGCGAATCGGGCGCAGCAGCGGTTCGGTAAGCTGCAGCAGCACATATTCCACCGGGCTACGGCCCTGGCTGACCCAGCTCATGATTGCCATTAACAGCAGCACCCAGAAGATCAGCGAACCGAGCGTTTTAATAACAATCAGCACCGCCGCCAGCACGATGAACACGCCGTTCATGGAGACGTACGGGTTCAGGAAGACTTTCACGACACACAGCAACAGCGCGATAAGCAACGATGCGCTGTCAATGGGCCCCATCGACGGAATAATGCGACGCAGTGGGCCAACAATCGGCTGGGTGATCTTCACGATAAACTGGGAAAACGGGTTATAAAAATCACAGCGCGCCCACTGCATCCAGATACGCAGCAACAGCACCATCGTGTAAGCCTGGATAATCAGTGACAGGAGAGTGGACAACGTATTCATGGCGTTCCTCAGTTTTCCTTAGTTTTTTGTGTAATCGCGCGCGCCAAAAATGGCGGTTCCGATGCGCACCATGGTGCTGCCTGCCGCAATCGCGGCCTGCATATCGTCTGACATGCCCAGCGAAAGGGTATCCACGCCAGGGTAACGTACCTTAAGTGCGTCAAATGCGACAGCCATTTGGCGGGCCACGGCAAACTGCCGTTCATAATCAGTCTCGGGAGCAGGGATCGCCATCAGTCCACGCAGGCAAAGACCGGGTAATTCCACCACCTGCGCCGCCAGCGCGTCCAGCTCAGCAAGGGAGATGCCGGATTTGCTCTGCTCATCACTGATATTGACCTGAATCAGCACGTTCAGCGGTGGCAGAGAGTCAGGTCGCTGCTCGCTTAAGCGGCTGGCGATTTTGAGGCGGTCCACGGTATGGCACCAGTCAAAATGTTCAGCCACGAGGCGGCTTTTGTTGGACTGTAAGGGTCCGATAAAGTGCCACTGGATATCCGCGATGCCCGAATCCTTGAAATGGCGAATCTTATCAACGCCTTCCTGAACATAGTTTTCACCAAAGCCACGCTGACCCGCCGCGTAAGCTTCTTCGATGGCGCTCGCAGGTTTTGTTTTGCTGACTGCAAGCAGCGTAACGTCTTCTGGAGCACGGCCGCAGGACGTTGCAGCGGCTGAGATTTTGTCCCTGACCTGTGCCAGGTTATGCGCAATATCGTTCATGTTCCCAGGTGGCTTTATGGATATGGAAAAAATAGTGGAGCTTAGTGTAAAGCATAATGTCTCGGATCTACACCTGTGCGATCGCCGTCCACCACGGTGGCGAAGGCAAGGACGGCTGGAAGCCGCACCGTTCGACGCGGTGGATATTCACGCGCTGCTCGCCGAAAGTTTAAACACGCAGCAGCAACAGCAGTGGCAGGCGTGCGGACAGATAGATTTTGCCCTCAGTACCCCAGGGCTTCAACGCCTTCGCGCCAGTGCGTTTTTACATCACGAAGGGGTGTCGCTTGCGCTGCGACTGTTGCCTGACACCTGCCCGACGCTGGATATGCTGGATGTGCCCGCCGTTATCCCTGAATTACTAAGGCGCGATAACGGTCTTATTCTGGTTACCGGGGCGACAGGCAGCGGTAAATCCACCACGCTGGCGGCGATGGTGGATAACCTTAATCACTATCTCGACGGGCATATCCTGACCCTGGAAGATCCCGTGGAGTTTATCCATACGAGTAAACGTTGCCTGATCCAACAGCGGGAAATCGGCCCGCACTGCGCCTCGTTTGCGGCGGGGTTACGCGCGGCATTACGCGAAGACCCGGATGTCATTCTGCTGGGGGAATTGCGTGACAGCGAGACCATCCGCCTGGCGTTGACCGCCGCCGAAACCGGGCATCTGGTGCTGGCAACATTACATACACGCGGCGCACCGCAGGCTATTGAACGGCTGGTGGACAGTTTCCCCGCCGAGGAGAAAGAGCCGGTGCGTAGCCAGCTTGCCGGAAGCCTGCAGGCCGTATTGTCCCAGCGGCTGGCGGCAGACAGGCAGGGCGGACGTGTGGCGCTGTTTGAGCTGCTTATCAACACACCTGCGATAGCCAACCTTATCCGTGAAGGGAAAAACCACCAGTTGCCCGGCGTGTTACAGACCGGGCAGCAGGCGGGAATGCAGACCTTCGACCAAAGCCGCCAGCAACGGCAGGCGCAGGGGCGACTTTAGCGGATATTCAGCGCGTAAACCGCCGGTAAAGCGCCTGCTGTGGCAATGATCTCCAGACGTACATTTTGCGCGGTAATGGGGGTAGATAACCGGTGTTCACGCACGGAGTGGTGGTTATTTGTTTCCTCGGCCAGCAGGGTGTCATCGGCCCACAGACGATAGTGGGTAATGCAGTGCGGCGTCACCGGCAGGAAATGGCCCATCTGCACGGTTTCCATGGCGTTATCGAAATCGTTGTCCTGTACCAGTGTCAGGCTGGTGAAGGTTTGTGGCGCATCCCAGTGCCAGCGTAATACCGGTTTGACATCATCGGCGGCAGGTACCCAGGCATTGGCCTGTTGCTCGGGGCGCAGGCGGCCATTAAGCACATTGTCGGCGCGATAGCAGCTTAATGGCTGGCTAAAACGCAACGCAGGCATTACCTGATGTGGGCGACGACGCGGCAACCAGAAGTCAAACTCATCGACGCCATAGTCGCCATCCACCACCTGACGGGTATGTTTGGCGACGCGGGCATTCAGGCTATTAAACACGGTCATAATGCCGGGCAGGTGAGTGTCGGTGAGGGCAATGTCCACCTGTTCACACGCTTCAAAGGCGATAAAGACATACTGATCGCGCTCGCTTTGCCACGGGAAATGTACCGTCTGCGCCTGCTCGCCCTCAACGTGCAGCGTTGTGCTGGCGTACTGATAATCGGGCGTGAAATTACCGCTGCGTGCGCTGCCCAGAAGCGAGACCTCAAGTGGCTGCTGAGAAGCGGAACGCAGGATAAAGGTCATGTCGGGCAATGACTCCCCGGCTTTAACAGGCAGCAGCAGCGCCATTCTTTCGCCGAGCGAATGCCAGTAGCCGTTAGGAGCAAGCGTACTGAGGGCGTATTCACTGCTGGCGGTGACCGACGCGCCGAGTGCCGGGTCCTGTAACCACTGACGGGGAATGTAACAGCCGCTGGCCTGCAACCGCTGTTGCAACTGGCCGACATTATCCCGCTGGGCCAGCTCTGCCGGGGTGATGTCGTGTGTTTTACACAGCGCGGCAGCGCGGCCGACGACCTCGCCCAGCAGACCGCAGGTGCACATCACCCGGGCGCTACCAAAGGCAACGTGAGAGGCGGAAATGAGCCGTCCGGTCAGGAAGAGATTATCCAGCGAGCGGCTGTAAAGGCTTCGCAGCGGGATGGTATAGGTGCCTTTACTGTGAAACTGACGACAGCCATCATGGGTGCTGTAGACCCCGTCCGCCGGATGCAGGTCGATAGACCAGCCGCCGTAGGCCACGGCATCATAGTGGTCGCGCTGTTCTATGATGTCCTGCTGGCAAAGCAGATGATCGCCCATAAAACGACGGCTTTCGCGTTTACCGGGAATGACGCCAACCCATTCGATGGTCATGTTGGCCGCTTCCGGGAACTCGCCGGAGTTTTTAATGTAATCCCACACGCCCCAGACGATTTTCCACAACTCCCATTTAATCTCTTCACTCTGGTGAATGGTGTCCAGCCGTCCGCCCCATTCCAGCCACCACAGGTCGCAACCATTGAGGGTGGATGTCAGGCGTTTGTAGCGGGGAATCGCGGTAATATCTTTTAACGCGAACGAAGGGGGAACAAAATTCACCGGGCCGTTCGTCTGTTTGGTGTAGAAATAGATCGAGTGCCCGAGCTTGTGGCCGAAGTTGTCGCCGGGGGCCATTTTTTCCCCCAGTTCGTCCACCTCTTCGGCGCCTTCTCGGTACTCTGCCCCGGCCAGAAAGCCCAGCACGCCATCCCCCGTTGCGTCGCAAAACTGGTCGGCGGTGACGGTATAAAATGTCTCGTTGATGGCGTTAAAGGCGCTGACCTGGGTGAGGGTTCGCTGGTTTTTCTCCACTTCGTAAATCGTGGTATTGAGCAGCAATGTCAGCCCAGGCTGGCTTTTTGCCATATCCAGCAGCACCAGGTCGAACATAACCGGGTTGCCCTCTTTGTTGCGCCAGAGATTCTCTTCGAGGATTTGTCCCATGATGCCGCCTTCACGCGCCCAGCGGTTATTGTTGCCCATATGCGATGTGGCGCCGTTGGCCCACAGGCGAACCTCGCTGGACGCATTGCCGCCGAGTACCGGTCGGTCCTGGATCAACACGACATGTAACCCGTCCCTGGCGGCGGCGAGCGCGGCGCAAAGACCCGCGAGGCCACCGCCCGCTACCAGCAGATCGGCATGCAACTGTTCAGAGGGAAAGGTTCTGGACGCAGTTTGCGGATAGATGTTCATACCTTGTATCCTTCTTTACTGAACTGACGGTAAAATCGAAAATTCCTGCCACCTGAGAGATAAAGCCTGTTATGTCCTCACAACCGAACCAAAGCCTGATTGATGGCATTCGCTGCCTGCAGTACCTGGTCTCCAGCGGCCGCGCGATTGGCTGTCGCGAACTGGCGCGTCTGATGGGCATAAATACCACCCGTGTAAACCGGTTGCTGATGACGATGGCGTCCATCGGCCTGACGATGCAGGATGAGCAGCGTCGTTACCTTCCCGGCCCCGGTATTCATGCGCTCGCGGCGCAGGCGATACGCGGCTCGGCACTCTTTTCCCAGGCGCTCCCCCTGCTGGAAAGCTACGCGCCCAAAGATATCGTGGTGGCGATGGGCGTGCTCTGGGAGGATCAGGTGATTTATATCTATCACTCTGAGCCCGGTAGCCAGATGAGCCAGGCGCTGGCCGGTTTTCATATGCTTCCTGCATGGCAGTCGGTCATCGGTATGTCGCTTCTGGCGGCAGAGAGCGATGAAGAATTGCAAAAACGTTTTGTCGACGAACAGTGGCAGCAACTTGCGCCGCATATCGCCCAACAGCGTGAGCTTGGACGCGTGGTCTGGCATCACGATGACGGCGAGGTATCAATGGCGAAGCCTCTTGGCGCGCACTCTGCCGCGCTGGCGTTTGCCGGAATGTGGCAGGTAGACGACGCTGTCATTGATGAACGCCTGAGCGAACTTCACACTCTGGCACGGCGGCTGACACAGAAACCCTGACGCATTTAATTCCTGACTAATGTTTCTTTTATAGAAACATTAGTAAAAAAGCAAAAAGCACGCCCTGGAAATGTGAGGGGGATCGGGGGATTGCGTTTTGAGGAAGGGAGAAGGCATAAAAGGCTGAGCGGCGCTCAGCCTGAGAATTACAGATGCTGCTCGAAGTAGCTTTCGAGGATGATAACCGCAGAGGCAGAATCAACACTGCCTTTATTCAATGCACGAAAACCGCCGCGCTCAAACAGACCCGCACGGGCTTCTACCGTACTCAGCCGCTCATCATGCAAAATAATTTTTGCGCCGAAGCGGCCATGGATTTTATTGGCGAAGTTGCGCGCACGCGCGGTCAGGGGTTGCTCTGTGCCATCCATATTCAGCGGCAGGCCGACAATAACGGCTTCCGGCTGCCACTCTTTTAACAGCTTCTCGATAAGCTTCCAGTCCGGCGTCCCGTCTTGCGCTTTCAGAGCATTCAGCGGGCGCGCTGTACCGGTCACGCGTTGTCCGATGGCGACGCCGATACTTTTGGTACCAAAATCAAAGGCCAGCAGGGTTCCGCTCATCAGGCATGTCCCGCCACGCCCGGCATGGTCGAAATATCAATGCCGATAAGTTTTGCCGCTTCCCGCCAGCGGTCAGCGATAGGCGTTTTAAACAGGATATTTTGATCCGCAGGAGCGGTAAGCCAGGCGTTATCCAGGATCTCCTGTTCAAGCTGGCCTTTTTCCCATGAGGAATAGCCCAGCGCGACCAGCACGTCCTTAGGTTGATCGGCCGTGCCCAGGGTCTCCAGAACATCGCGCGAGGTAGTGATTACGGTGTTATCCGAGACGCGAATGCTGGAAGAGAAGCTGGCAGGCGGCGTGTGCAGAATAAACCCGCGATCTTCCGCCAGTGGGCCGCCAAGCAGCACGGGTTTATCCAGACGAATGGCCGGATCGCGTGCTTCCGGGTTAATTTTCAGTTTCTCCAGGACGCTTTCAACTTTCAGGTTTTCCAGCGGCTTATTGATGATAAGCCCCATGGCACCGTCTTCGTTGTATTCGCAAATATAAACCACCGATCGCCGAAAAAGGGGATCATGGAGAGCAGGCATGGCAATAAGAAAGTGATGCTGTAAATTCATTGTCAGAGGTTCTGTTTCCTGGTTCAAAAAAGCAGCAGCCTAGTATGAGGGGAAAGCTGCACGCTGTCACTAGCCAGACTTTGGAGTTTATGAGCGGGTTCCCTCCCGCCATCCCTTTACCTGCAATAATTCGCGCTGTCTGTGCCCTGGCACCTTTGAGCAACCCGAATTATCGAGGGTAAATATATTTATTGTTTCGCCAGGCGTTTTTCGATTGCGTCCATCAGCATGCCGGTAATAGAGATCGGGAACTCCGCCTCGATCTCGCGCACGCAGGTGGGGCTGGTGACGTTAATTTCGGTCAGACGGTCGCCAATGATATCCAGACCGACGAAAATCAGCCCTTTGGCTTTCAGCGTCGGGCCGACGCGGCGGGCAATCGCCCAGTCGCTTTCGGTCAGCGGACGCGGCTCGCCGCGGCCACCGGCGGCCAGGTTACCACGCGTTTCGCCACCCTGCGGGATACGCGCCAGGCAGTATGGAACCGGCTCGCCATCCACCACCAGCACACGCTTGTCGCCATCTTTGATAGCTGGCAGATAGTTCTGCGCCATGCAGTAGCGGGTGCCCAACTCGGTCAGCGTTTCGGTGATAACCCCCAGGTTCGGATCGCCCTCTTTGACGCGGAAAATCGAGGTGCCGCCCATGCCGTCCAGCGGCTTGAGGATGATATCGGTATGCTTTTGCCAGAACGCTTTAAGCTGCGCTTTATTGCGCGTCACCAGCGTTTCCGGGGTCAGGTCAGGGAACCAGGCGGTAAACAGCTTTTCGTTACAATCGCGCAGGCTCTGCGGCTTATTGACGATCAGCGTGCCTTTTTCTTCCGCACGTTCAAGGATATAGGTGGCGTAGATAAATTCGGTATCGAACGGCGGGTCCTTACGCATCAGCACCACATCCAGCGAGGCGAGTTCGATATCCTGCTCGTCGCCAAACTCGTACCATTTGTCGTAGTTTTGCTCGACGGAAAGCAGACGGGTACGCGCACGGGCTTCGCCGTTGATCAGGTAAAGATCCGCCATTTCCATATAATGCAGTTCGTAGCCACGACGCTGCGCTTCGAGCAGCATGGCGAAGCTGGTGTCTTTTTTGATATTAATCTGCGCGATGGGGTCCATCACGATGCCGAGCTTAATCATAGGCTTCTCCGTTTAACCCAGATCGCCAAAACGCACCTGCAGCGCGGTAATGGCGGTAAGGGCAGTTGTCTCTGTGCGCAATACGCGGGGTCCCAACAGAATATCAGTAAACTGGTAGCGCGAGGTCATGGCGATTTCGTCTGTCGTCAACCCGCCTTCCGGGCCAATCAGTAATCGTACGCATTCCACTGGCAACGGCAGAGTATTAATGCTCTGGCTGGCGCGCGGGTGAAGATTCAGCTTAAGGCCGTTCTCTTCTTCTGCACACCACTGTTCGAGATCCATTGCCGGGCGAATCTCAGGAATACGGTTACGACCACACTGTTCACAGGCGGCGATGGCGATCTTCTGCCACTGCTGAATCTTTTTATTCAGGCGCTCGGCATCCAGTTTAACGCCGCAGCGCTCAGAAAAAAGTGGCGTAATGAGGCTTACACCCAGTTCGATCGATTTCTGGATAGTAAATTCCATTTTCTCGCCGCGAGACATCACCTGGCCCAGATGAATATGCAGCGGTGACTCCCGATCGTCCACCTCTCCCTGGGTCACCTTAACGATAACGCTCTTTTTATCGGCGCGGGTGATTTCGGCGTCAAACACCTGGTTCGAACCGTCAAAGAGCTGAATAGCCTGCCCCTGGCCCATACGTAATACGCGGCCAACATGGTTTGCCGCATCGTCGGCGAGGGCGATTTCAGTGCCAGTCTGGATGAGTTCAGGGTGGTAGATGCGTGGGATGCGCATAGTTCAGATTTCCGTGTGAAGTGTGTCGCATTTCCCCTCACCTTAACAGGTCGCGATTTGCGGCCTCTCCCTTGTAGAGAGAGGGGTGGGGTGAGGGGCAATACACCTGCAAAATTTACAATTGCCGCTAGTGTAGGTTAGCTCTTTCGCGCCATGCAAGCGCGCTGCACGTAAGGGTTATGATTCCCCTGAACCTGAGCGATGCGCGACTCACGCGTACATTCCCAGTCGGTCACCGGGTAGAGTTTATCCCAGGCGGTAAAAAGCTGTGTCTGCTGGCGCGACAGGGTGAGCTGATACTGATCGCGCATATAGAAGTAGGTGCGGGCAATCACACCACGGGCGCTGGCAGGCGGCTCGGCCAGTTTGGCCTTGAAGTCGATCTTCATTTCACAGCGCCCGTACTGGCCTTCGCCACCGTTCCACTGGCCATACATAAAGTTGCCGCGATCGGCATTCACTTCACCCACGGCGGGTTGCAGGTTGTGCATATCGCTTTCCATCTTGCGATAAACAGGGTCTTTGGCGCAGTTTTTCCGCCCGCCATCTTGCCAGCACTGACGCTGATGGCCGAATTGCCAGGCCGGGACAACATGCTCCCATTCAATACGGCTGGCGCGGTTTTCATTTTTGCGCACCTTATAACCGCAGGAGGCCAGATCGACCACCCCTTTTTTTCCCTGCCACTGAATTTTACAGCCGCAATAAAAGTCGCCCGGAACGTCGGCGTTGACTTTAACCCCGGCGGCTTTGGCCTGCGCGAAGCTATTGATGCCGTCCGCCAGTACCGGCGCGCTGAGGATAAGCAGTAAAGATGAGATAACGCGTAACATTGAAAACTCCCTGTCAACTGGAGTGCGCAACGTAGCGGAAGCGATTGTCAGATGCAATCAGTTGGCGCGGAAAACATTCTTAATGGTTCATGTAATTAGCGCTCAGGTACCAGCGTTTCGCCGCACTGTACGCAGCGATAGGTGGTCTCACCGCGCACCACACGATTATGTCGCCGCACGGTCAACTGATGCTGTTGGCACTTGCAGCGGTAGGGAAAGGTATTGGGCCGCACCGACTCCAGCTCAAACTGGTGAGTACGGCGCGCAGGGACGCCGAGCACGCTTTCCATCATCCATTTCCACTCTTTACCGTGTGGCGGAACGCGGCCGAAATGTTTCCACACCAGCAAATGCGCCAGCTCGTGCGGCACCACCTCGTCGATAAACGCCTGTTGGTTTTCCATCAGCAACACGGGGTTCAGGCGGATTTCATACGTATTGAGCCAGGCTGTGCCTGCCGCAGTGCCCCGTTGCTGATAAACCAGTTTGGGTTCCGGATAGTTACGCTCAAGTTTCTGATTGGCCAGGGCAAGTTTTTCCCGCAGGCTGCGCATTACGGCCTGCTGTATAGCGATGGGGAGACGGGAGGTTTTCATAATCGCAGAGGATAGGGCGGGGAGCGGGGGAGTGCAAGAAAAAGCCTCCTCCGGACAGGGAGTGAGGCTTCATTCTTGTTTACAGCGATTGCAGGAAGGTCTGCAGATCGTTGTTCAGTTGATCCTGATGGGTCACCGCAAAACCGTGCGGCGCGTTGTCATACACTTTTAACTGCGCGCCCGGGATCATTTCTGCAGCCACTTTACCGGTCGATTCGAACGGTACGATCTGATCGTTGCTGCCATGGATCACCAGCGTCGGCACGTCAACTTTGGCAATATCCGAACGGAAGTCGGTCTCGCCGAAAGCTGTAACGCAATCAATGGTCCCTTTGAGTGAGGCCAGCAAAGCAATGTTCAGCGTCTGGGTCAGTACACCCTGGGAAACCGTCTGCCCGGCGTTAATGCCATAGAACGGCGTGGCGAAATCGCTGATAAACTGCGCCCGGTCTTTGCGCAGTCCGTCGCGAATGCCCTTGAAAACGCTGGCATCGACACCCTGCGGGTAGTCCGCCGTTTTGCCGAAAATCGGTGTCACCGCACCCAGCAGGACCAGTGCTTTAACGCGCGCCGTGCCGTAACGACCGATATAACGCGACACATCGCCGCCGCCCATGGAGAAGCCCACCAGCGTCACATCCTGCAGATCAAGCGTGGTGATGAGGTCGTTAATGTCGGAGGCGAAGGTGTCGTAGTTGTACCCTTCCCACGGCTGGTCGGAGCGGCCAAAACCGCGGCGGTCAAAGGCGATGACGCGATAGCCGCGTTCGGCCAGGAAATTCAACTGGCTGTCCCACATATCGCCATCCAGCGGCCAGCCGTGGCTAAACAATACCGGTTTTCCCGCGCCCCAGTCTTTGTAATAAATCTGCGTACCGTCCTGCGTTTTGATTGTGCTCATACGTAAATCCTCACTGTCGCTCTTGCTTGGGTTGATGTGGGTAACTGTTACATTATGGGTGCTATCAGATAACGTGCTTCGGGAAGATGTCCGCCGCGATGGAAGGCCTGTACCTTACTTTGAATCAGCAGGTCATTTACCGTGTGGCGCTCTAGCTGGCGCAGATGTTCAATCCAGGTGCCGACCACGAACGACTCCACAAAGACGCCGGGGCGCTGGATATCCTCATACACAGACCAGCTCAGTGCGCCGCCGCGTACCCGCACACGGCGAATCTCCTGGATACAGACGACGAAGCGCGAGACATCCTCGGGATCGATCAGATATTCATACATCACCATGACCGGGCCACGTTCATGTGAGATATCGAGCGCCTGGGCATTACTGTCGATATCACGAATGTCCAGATTGAGGTCAGGATCTTTATTCAGTTGCCAGCGCAGCACCGTCAGGCTTGCCAGCAGCATGCCCACCGTTGCCACGCACAATGAGGCAGGAATACTAAAGTGCGATGCCAGTTGGCCCCAGATGGCGCTACCGAGCGTCATCGAACCAAAAAAGACAGTCAGATAGACCGCCAGCGCGCGGGCTTTCACCCATTTGGCGGCGCTACGCTGCGCCCCGACATTGAGGGTGGAGAGCACCGCAATCCAGGAGAAACCGGTTAAAAATTCAAACGCATTGAGCAGCCAGAAATGACGGATAAACGCCAGCGCCAGCATGCTGATCGCGAAAATCACGCTGTTAATCACCATCAGCCGGTCCGGGTTGAAGCGCTTGCGTAAACGCGGTAGCACAATCGCACCGCAAATCGCCCCCAGGCCGATACAGGCCAGCATGATGCCGTAACCGCCAGGCCCAAGACCCAGTTCACGTCGTGCCACCAGCGGCAGCAGCGCCCAGCCTGCGCTGGCGAAGGTGAAGAACGCCACGGTACGCACCAGCACGTTACGCAGTACCGGAGCGGCATGCACATAGCGCAGCCCGGCGCGAACGGCGGGGAAAAAGTGCTCCGGCGGCAGGCGCTGAATCAACGGTTCTGCTTTCCAGCGCCACAGCACCCAGGCGACGCCCAGCACTGATGTCGCATTGAGCGCGAATACCACCCACGGTCCGGCAAAAGAGAGGATCAGCCCGCCCAGCGCCGGGCCGATGGCGCGGCTGATGTTAATGCCGAGCGAGTTCAGCGCGATGGCCGGGGCCAGTTCGTGTTTTTCCACCAGGTCCGGCACGATGGCCTGAAACGGCGGAGAACTCATGGCCGCGCCAGTGCTTAATAAGAAGGCCGCAACCAGCAGCACCGTTGGCGTTACTAACCCGGCTAAAGAGAGCAGGGTTAGCCCGCTGGCGGCAATAAACACCCACAACTGGGAAAACAGCAGATATTTGCGTCGGTCGACAATGTCCGCCATCACCCCGGAAGGGAGGGCGAAGAGAAACATCGGCAGACTGCTCGCCGCCTGAACCAGCGCTACGGAAAGCGGGTTGGCGCTTAACGTCAGCATGGTCCAGTTCACCCCCACATCGTTCATCCATGAACCGATGTTAGAGACCACCGTGGCAATCCATAGCATCCGAAATACCGGCTGGCGCAGTGGCTGCCAGGAGGAGGCACCAGCGGATGCGGCCGACGGGGTTTGTACCGTCGCCGCGTGAACATCATTGACTTGCGCCATGCCTGAACTCCTGGTTGCCCGGCATATTTACCCGCCATTTACCCGGGCCGGTTAATGCCAGCGTGGTGAAGATGATGAGCAGCAGCCAGCCAAATTGTCCTTCCGCGATACTCCATTGCGGGTGCACAGCCAGCATGGCAACCAGCAGCACGCCGATAATCGGCAGACAGGCCAGCCGCGTGCCAACACCGAAAATGATGAATATCGGACATACCACCTCTGCCAGAATGGCAGGTAGCAGGCTGAACCAGGGGCCAAAGCCGAACGGATCCTCAATGCGGGTGAGCTCTTCATGAAAATTCAGCACCTTCGGCAGACCATGCACATAGAGAAGCAGCAGCCCGCCGGTCAGGCGCAGGAAGAACAGCCCCGCATCAATACGGGGCGACATCAGCGTTGTATTTTTCATAGGCATCAGAACGCAAAGCAGCTACAGCCGAGCGCGCCCCAGAAGGCGTTATCGTCTGAAACCGGAATGGAAGATCCGCGTGCCACACCATGCTGGTGGTTATGCACGCCGCACGGGCCGCTACAGTGGTGTGCGGCGGGCATCATGCCGACACGTGTTTGCTGTGGCGGCGCGCTGCGGTAGTGACCCGGCACGTTGACCACCGGCGACCACTCCGGCAGCACCGGAATTGCAGGCGGGGCTTCTGAACTGAAACCGCCCGCGGCATAGACGATATTGCCATTGACTACGGTCAGCACCGACTCAATGCCTTTGATCTCCTCTTCCGGTACGCGGAAATAATCCTTGCTCAGCACGGCGAGGTCAGCCAGTTGGCCCACTTTAATCTGGCCTTTTTTGCCCTGTTCGCTTGAGAACCAGGCGCTGCCCTCTGTCCAGAGCATCAGCGCGGTGTCGCGGTCCAGGCGCGCATTAACGTCGTACATCTGCATACCGCCGACGGTGCGCCCGGAGACCAGCCAGTACAACGCCGTCCACGGATTGTAGCTGGCCACGCGGGTCGCGTCGGTTCCCAGCCCGACCGGTACGCCGGTTTCGAGCATTTTCGTTACCGGCGGCGTGTGGCGCACCGCGTCCATGCCATAACGTTCCGCGAAGTACTCACCCTGAAACGCCATACGGTGCTGCACGGCAATACCGCCGCCCAGCGCTTTGATGCGGTCAATGTTTTGCTGGGTCACGGTTTCTGCGTGGTCAAAGAACCAGTGCAGGCCATTGAACGGAATATCGCGGTTCACGCGCTCAAACACATCGAGCATGCGGCTGATGGATTCGTTATAGGTGGCGTGCAGGCGGAACGGCCAGCGATGCTCCACCAGATGGCGCACCACGCGTTCCAGCTCATCTTCCATGCCTGGCGCGAGGTCCGGGCGCGGTTCAAGGAAATCTTCAAAATCCGCGGCAGAGAACACCAGCATTTCACCCGCGCCGTTGTGACGGAAGAAATCGGTGCCCTGACCCGGAGTCAGCATGTCGGTCCATTTCTCGAAATCTTCCAGCTCATGGCCGGGGCGCTGGGTAAAGAGGTTGTAGGCGATGCGGATGGTCATCTGCTCTTTGGCGTGCAGTTCGCTTATCACTTCATAGTCTTCGGGGTAGTTCTGGAAGCCGCCGCCCGCGTCGATAGCGCTGGTGAGGCCCAGACGGTTTAGCTCGCGCATAAACTGACGGGTGGAGTTAACCTGCTGTTTCAGCGGCAGCTTCGGCCCTTTGGCCAGCGTGGCATAGAGGATCATGGCATTTGGCCGCGCAATCAGCATGCCGGTGGGATTGCCGTTGCTGTCGCGCTGGATCTCTCCTCCTGGCGGGTTCGGCGTATCTTTGGTGTAGCCGACAACGCGCAGGGCGGCGCGGTTGAGCAGGGCGCGGTCATAGAGATGAAGGATAAAGACCGGGGTATCCGGCGCGGCGTCGTTGATCTCCTCGAGTGTCGGCATCCGGCGTTCGGCAAACTGGAATTCGCTCCAGCCGCCCACCACGCGAACCCATTGTGGCGAGGGGGTGCGCAGCGCCTGTTCTTTCAGCATCCGCAGGGCGTCCGCCAGCGACGGTACTCCTTCCCAGCGCAGTTCGAGGTTATAGTTGAGACCGCCGCGAATCAGGTGCAGGTGCGAATCGTTAAGCCCTGGAATGGCGGTGCTGCCTTTGAGATCCACCACTTTGCTGCCGTCGCTGTGATATTCCATTACTTCGGCCTGGGAGCCTACCGCCAGGAATTTGCCGTCACGGATGGCGACCGCCTCTGCAACCGGGTTTTCCCTGTCTACCGTATGAAATTTGCCGTTGAGTAATATCAGTTCAGCTTTGCCGAGCGAGACCATAAATCCTCCTGTCTGAGACATCCGAAGCAGGCATAATCCCGCCGGACGATAAGATGCGATGCTCCGTCAGAACAGAGCGTGGAAGTGGGAGGGATTATGGTGAGCTGGCGAAAACGGCGTCTAGTTATACGAAGGTATACCTATACGAACGTATAGTTATACACAGAGATAATAGTTCTCATTTCTGACAACTCTTACTATCCGTCCCGACAGCAGCGTCCGGGACGAACGTCATTTCGCCTGTCTGAGCAGCGCGAGAATACCCCGGTCACTGTCAGCAAAACGTCCGCTCCCCTTTCACGGGAAACTGCTACTTAACGACAACGGGTATTCTTATGACCAACGCTAAGCTTGAAGTACTGACTCCCCAGAATTGCCAGATTATTTTTATCGATCAACAGCCGCAGATGGCATTCGGCGTGCAGTCTATTGACCGCCAGGTGCTGAAAAACAATGTTGTTGGCCTGGCGAAAGCGGCAAAAGTTTTCAACATTCCGACCACCATCACCACCGTTGAGACGGAAAGCTTCTCCGGAAATACCTTCCCTGAACTGCTGGACGTATTCCCCGAGCACGACCTTCTTGAGCGCACATCCATGAACTCCTGGGATGACCAGAAAGTGCGTGATGCGCTGGCGAAAAATGGCCAGAAAAAAGTGGTGGTATCCGGCCTGTGGACGGAAGTGTGCAACAACACGTTCGCCCTGTGTGCCATGCTGGAAGGCGGCTATGAAATCTATATGGTGGCTGACGCTTCCGGCGGTACCTCGAAAGAAGCGCATGATTACGCGATGCAGCGCATGATTCAGGCGGGTGTGATCCCGGTGACCTGGCAGCAGGTGTTGCTGGAGTGGCAGCGCGACTGGGCGCACAAAGAGACCTACAACGCGGTGATGGATATCGTCAAAGAACACTCCGGTGCTTACGGGATGGGCGTTGATTACGCGTATACCATGGTGCACAAAGCGCCAGCGCGTGCCAAAGGGGCGCACCGTACTCTGGCGCCGGTGCCGGCTAATAAATAATGTGCAGGGGCGGCGCGTCAGCGTCGCCCGGCTCTGATCCCGATAAGGGGAGAATGACCATGAGTACAGCGCTCATTTCCCTCGGCGCAGGTGTGTTTATTGGGCTGGTCTATGCTTTGCTGAACGTCCGTTCGCCAGCCCCGCCGGCAGTAGCCCTGGTGGGGCTGCTAGGCATGCTGGCGGGAGAGCAGGCGGTCTCAGCGCTGCGCTCACACCATGAACCTCAGGCCGCCATTAGTCAGCCGCAGGCCGCAGTGCAAACGGCGGACCGTCATCCAGAGGCAGGCTAACCATGTTGAAATCGTACGTAATTTCCCTGGCAACGGGCCTGTTAGTGGGTGTTACCTATGGCGCAATGCAGGTTCACTCACCCGCACCACCGATCGTCGCCCTGCTGGGCCTTTTTGGTATGCTGGTCGGCGAACAACTGATTCCGCTCGCCCGTCGACTTCTGCGCCGCGAGCCGGTGACAATGGCCTGGTTTCGTCATGAATGTGTGCCCAAAATCAGCGGCACGCCACCTCCTGACGACAAACGCGCCCCTTAGCCTGAGGGCAGACAGAGGAGTACGGCATGAGGCTGTCACCGCGCATTGTCATTATTGATGATGAACGTTCCGTCCGTAGTGGATTAAGCAACCTGCTCCAGTCGGAGGGGTACGACTCTGACGCCTTCGACTCTGCGGAGGCATTTCTTCATCATGAATCCGCGCTGTCTGACGCATCTCTGCTTATTATTGATATCAAGCTCAAAGGCATGAGTGGCCTGGACCTGTATCGCCGGGTAGCTCAACTTGCCGCGCCGCCGCCGGTGATTTTTATCTCCGGACATGAAGATGAAAACCTGTCGCGTTATGCTCCAGAGTTCGGGGGCGTTACACTGCTGCGTAAGCCCATTAAAATCGAAACGCTGCTGGAGCAGATCCGCCGCGAACTCTCTGTGTGAGGAGCGCTAATGAGCGAGAAACTTTCTGCTGCCGGTAAAATGATGGATAGTGAGGTGGTCACCTTAACCGATGACATCATTTTCACTCCGCTGACGCAGGAAGGAGGGATCGCCTGGACGCTTTGCCAGCCGCTACACTCCGGCAGCAGCTTTATTCTTGCCTGCGCGGCCGTTTCAAGTGATGAAGCCGCGTTTCATACCACCCAACGTTTAAAAAATGAATTTGCGCTGCGCAGGCGACTCTCTGGCGCATGGGCGGTAAAGCCGTTCAGCAGTACCAGTTACCATGGCCATTACGCGCTGGTCTATACGCCATTTCCTTTCCGCACGCTTGCACAACTGCCTCGCCTGCGCACCCGAAGCATTGCCGATTTTCTTTCCGTTGCCATTGGCCTGTGTGCCCCGCTACGCCAGATGCATGCGCAGGGATTAATGCACAGCGATATCAAACCCGGTCACTTTTTTATCGACCCCGGCGGCACTTACCGTCTGGGAGGATTTGGCCTCGCCAGCGAAGGGACGGATGCCTTTGACCCGTCTCGCCTGACGGAGCCTGGCGGTACGCTGGCGTACATGTCGCCGGAGCACACCTCCCGTACGCCGGACAGGGTCGACAGCCGCAGCGATCTCTATAGCCTTGGCATTGTGCTCTACGAGTTGCTGACCGGCGAGCTGCCTTTCGATCTCAGCGAAGGCGGGCAGGCGGAATGGGCCCATCACCATATTGCCTCCGCTCCCAGACCACCCCGACAGGTACGCTCATCGGTTCCGCCAACGTTGTCGGATATTATTTTGCGACTGCTGGAAAAATCGCCGGACAATCGTTACCAGACGGTCGACGGATTGATTGCCGACCTGCGTCGCTGCGAGGCTTCGCTGGCCAAAAATGGTGAAATTACGCCGTTTATTCCCGGCTTGCAGGACCGGGTAGCCGCGCGTTTGCAGCCGGACCCGCTTTTTCTCGACCATCCGCAGCACCATCAACTGCTGACGGTATTTGACCGGGTGGTGGAAAGTGGCGCGCATGCCCTGGTCACGATCGGTGGGCCGCCGGGCTGCGGTAAATCTTCGCTCATTGCCTCGGCGCTCAGGAAGCTGCAACAGCGGCAGGCGTTACTCGCCGTGAGTAAGGCCGACCAGTATTCGCCGGTTCTGCCTTATACGGTCATTGCCTCTGCGTTTCGCGCGCTGACCCTTTGGTTACTCGGCCAGGGGGCGGAAGAGGTGGCCCGCTGGAAAATGCGTTTAACACGGGCGCTTGGCGTTCATGCCGCGCTGGCGGTCAATCTGGTGCCGGAGTTAGGTCTACTGCTTGAAAACCCACCCCTGGCTGTTGTGAATACCCAGGCGGCGGATAGCCGAATGCGTTTCAATATGATGGCGCATCGGCTGGTTGAGGCATTTGCCACCCCGGACCGACCGCTGGTTCTGCTGATTGATGATATTCACTGGATAGATCAGGCCAGCCTGCACCTGCTGGAACACCTTATCAGTTGCAGCGAGTCGCTGCCGCTGCTGCTGGTGGTTTCCTACGCTAACAGCGGTGTGTTTGCGGATGCCAGCGAACAGGCGCAGTTGTCGACACTGCGCGTCGGTGCCCGCTATACCGTCGAGCTGCGGCCTGAGCCGTTGAGCGTGAAAGCGGTGTCGCGATGGCTGGCGGAACTGTTGCAGACGCGGGCCGCCTGCCTTGGCGAACTGGCGGCGCTGATCCACGAAAAAACCGGCGGTAACCCACTCTTTACCCATGAGTTTATTCAGCGCATCGTCAAAGACGGGCTGATTACCCATCACAAACAGCACGGCAAATTGCACTACGACGCACAGGCGATCCGTTCACGTAATTACACGGAAAATGTGGCAAGCCTGGTCCTGCAACAACTGGCGGAGATGCCTTCCCTGACGCGCAGGCTGCTGGGTTGTCTGGCCTGCGTGGGGGGAAACGGTAATCCCGCACTGCTCAGCGCGATGCAGAAGATAGCGCCGGAGCTGCTACATGAACATCTGCTGCCTGCTGTTGCCGCCCGACTGATCAGCCGCAGCGGCGATCAGTATGCCTTTACCCATGATCGGGTGCAGAAGGCGGCGCAGGAGTTGCTCGAAGCGGATGATATTTGTCATCTCAATTTTGCTGCCGCGCGGTTCTTTACTGAGGCCGTCTCACAAAATGACAGCAATGAAAATCTGTTTCTGGCGGTCCACCACATAGCTTCATCCATCGACTGTATTCGCGTATCTCCCGAACGCGACCATTATCGTGCGATCTGCCGTCTTGCCGCGCAGCGCGCCCGGTTGACCGGGGATTACGCCTCGGCGGTGCGCTATCTGCGTACCGCGCGGTTATTGAAAGAAGATGCCCTGATTACCGCGCCTGATGAGGATTTCGCGCTCGCTTTTGAAGAGGCGGAGTGTGAGTTTTTGCAGGGTAATCTTCCATCTGCGCTGACCCTATGTCATCAACTCCTGCGCGCGCCCGGCAGCCTGCAACAAAAGGCGATTACCGCAGGCATGATGGCAGAAGTGCAGATGCGACAGTCGGATATGAGCCTTGCGCTGGAGACCGCCCTGGCCTGGCTTGCGGTGTTCGGTATTCACCTGAGCCGTGCGCCGACAGATGCTGAGTGCGACGAGGGCTGGCAAATCATTGAGGCCCGTCTTGGGGATGAGCCGGAAAGCCATTTTCGCCAGCTTGCGCGAATTAATAACCCCGAGGCAGAAGCCGTCATCAACCTGATGCTCAGCGCCAGTATGTTTGCCGCGTTTACCGCCCCGCGCCTGCATTTTCTTTTACTCTGCCGGGTCATACTAATGACCCTGGAGCATGGCGTTAGCGGCGCGTTTACCACGGCGATTGCCTGGTATGGCGTCATGATTGGTTGTCGCTATCACGCCTACGAAAAGGGGTACAGGTATACGCTGCTGGGGCGCGATTTGGTTGAGGAGCAACCTCTAACCCCCTTTATGGGCCGTACCTTTCTGGCGGTGGATTTGTGCAGTGCCTGGGTGAAGCCGCTTAGCGTTGCGGTAGATCACGCTAAAGCGTGCTTTACGGCGGCGGTCGAGCACGGGGATTTAACCGCCGCCTGCTTTATTATCCGCCATCAGACGATGAACTTCTTGATCCGTGGCGATCACCTCGACGGGGTGCTGACGACCATTGAAGGTGGGCTGAGTTTTATCCGCAAACTACGTTTCCCGGATGTCGAGGTCATGCTTCTCATCCAGCGCCTGTACGTTAACCATTTGCGTAGCGCCGGTTCGGGCAATTTAAGTGGTCATAACCTCTATTCCGAGGCGCTCCTGAACGCGACCAATAAGCATGAGAGTCAGCCGATACCGCTGACCATTTTCTGGTTCTGGCTCTATCAGGGAATGGCCCATTTTATGGCGGGTGAGTATGACGATGCTTCCCGTTGCCTGGAAAAGGCGGCCCCGGTAGCCGATATGGTGCCGGGCTATCTGCATCTGCTGGATTACCATTTCTACAGCGCCCTATCACTGGCACAGAGGGTGACGCCGACAACCGTGACGCCCGCACAGCGGGAAACCCTTGTCGCCCATTATGACGTTATCGCACGCTGGGCGGAGCATAACCCGACGACCTTTGCCGACAAGGCGGCGCTGGTACGTGCGGAGCTGGCGAGACTGGAGCAGAGGAACGATAACGCCATCGGCTGGTACGAAAACGCGATAGCCCTTTCCGCAGAGACTGAATGCCACCCGGTGAATGGGCTGGCGTGTGAACTGGCCGGGGGTTTTGCCAAAGCGATGGGCTGGCATGTCGCCGCAGATGGCTATTTCAAAAATGCTTTCTCCGCCTGGCGGCGCTGGGGGGCGGTGGCAAAACTGCGTCAGCTTGAACGCCTGTACCCCCATCTGGCCTCCTCAGGGCCACGTTCGCCTTATGACACCATCACTTTCGCGCAAAACGAAATGATGCACGATCTGGAAAGTGTTTTGCGGGCGGTACGTGCCATGACCGAGGAGATTGACCTCGACCGCCTCGTCCATACGTTGATGACGATGTTACTGGAGCGGGCGGGGGCGCAGCGTGGGCTGTTGATTCGCATCCTTGATAATACCATTCCCGAAACCCAGGCGTGGGCGGAAACATCCTCGGAAGGGGTGAAGGTACAGATTGTCCGGGAGCGCCCCTTGGCTACCGATATGCCGCTGTCGGTACTGGCGGCGGTGATGCGTACCGGGCAGGAGATTCGTATCAGCAAGTCTGAGTTGTTCGGCCCGTTCAGTCAGGATCCCTATCTGGTAACGTCCGGCGCGGGCATTATGTGCGTACCGATGCATAAACAGGGCAAGCTGGTGGGGGTGCTGTATCTGGAAAATCGGGTGATGCCGGAGATTTTCACCGCCGGGCATTCGCGTATCGTCAGGATGCTGGCGGCGCAGGCGGCGGTTTCGCTGGAGACTGCGCGCCTTTATGCCGAGCGGGTTGAAGAGAACGTGCAGCGTCGCCGGGCGGAAAAAGAGCTACGCGCCAGCCAGACCTCGCTGATGCTTGGGGAGAAAATCAGCAATACCGGCACCTGGCGCTGGGAGCTGGAACAGGATGTGATGTTTGTTTCCGACGAGTATGCGCGCATTCTTGGCCTGCCCGACCATCAGCGTACGCTATCAATGGCCGACTTTATGACGCTGGTGCATCCGGAGGATTTCCCCCGGATCAACACGCTGGTTAACGATAGTGTGCGTAATGGCGTCTCGATGCGGGCGGAGTTTCGTATTTTCCGCCCGGACGGGGAGTGCCGTTATATTCTGGGCGTGGGCAACCCGGTGGAATATGAGGCTAACGTCGCGGAGTATTTCGGCGTTATCACGGATATCACGGCGCGCCGCCAGTCTGAGGATGCGGTTCGCGTGGCGCAGGCCGATCTCGCCCGTGTTTCCCGCGCGACCACCGTTGGTCAACTGACGGCCTCTATCGCCCATGAGATTAACCAGCCGCTGATGTCGATTGTGGCCAATGCGGGCGCCAGTCTGCGCTGGCTGAGCCGCGAGCCTGCGATGCTCGGTAATGCGCGCGCAAGCCTTGAGGAGATCATCAGCGAGGGCGAGCGGGCGGGTAATATTATCCGCGGCTTGCAGGCGCTAACGCGCAACCAGACCTCTGCCTGCACGCGCATTAACCTGCATCACCTTGTCTACCATATTGTGGCGCTGTCGCGCAGCGAACTGGAACGTCAGGAGATCGCGTTGCATTACCATCTTGCGGCGCAGGATGCTGAGATTTTTGGCGATAGCGTACAAATACAGCAGGTGCTGTTAAACCTGATCGTTAATGCGATTGATGCCATGGCGGGGATAGACGATCATCCGCTAATGCTGACGGTGAGTTCAGAGAATCCGCAACCTGGTAAAATTCGCCTGGCCATCGCCGATACCGGCGTAGGCTTTACGCCCGAAGTGCAGAAGCGTCTGTTTGACTCCTTCTATACCACCAAGGAGCAGGGTATGGGGATGGGGCTGAGTATCAGCTACGGCATTATTGAAAAGCACGGCGGTAAATTGACGGCGGAACCTCGCCAGCCTTGCGGCAGTGTCTTTACCTTTACCTTGCCGACACACCCCGCTGAAGCCTGAACCTGGCCGCTATCGCCCGAGGGTTTTTTGAATATTCAGACGGTCTGCAGCCCTGACCAGATCGGTCAGGGAACGGACCTGCATTTTCTCCATCACCCGTTTTTTATGTACTTTGGCGGTGATCTCGCTAACGCCCATTTCGGTGGCGATCTGTTTATTCAGCAGGCCACCAATCGCCAGTTGAAACACCTCTTTTTCGCGCGGCGTCAGTGAGTCATAACGCGTGGTCAACGCCTGTATCTCTTGCGTTTCGTCGAGTGTTTTCTCCGCGAGTTTCAGGGCATCGGCAACGGCCTGGAGCAGCAAGCCGGGGACAGCGGGCTTGGTCATAAACTCATATGCCCCTGCCTTCATCGCTTTGACCGAGAGCGGAATGGTGCCAAAACCGGTCAGGAAAATAACCGGAATCACATGTCCAAGCCGGGAAAGGGCGTCGGTGACGTCGAAACCGCTGGCGCCGGGCATATTCATATCCAGAATCAGACAGCCTGGCTGTGAGGTAAAAGGGTGGGACAGAAACGCTTGCGCTGAGGAAAAGTCGGCCACCCGATAATCCTCCGCTCGCAGCAGGCTGACCAGCGCCTGCCTGACGGAATTATCATCGTCCACAACGTAAACAATGTGATCCATGCGTGTTCCTGGCTATTAAAGAATATGCCCGTGCAAGGAAAAGACGGACGGGAAGCGACACCCGCCATGTTCCTTACATTACAGTGACATACATATGTTTTTACTAAAGAATAACTGAATGTTAACACAATAATTATCATTATCATGTTTCAAATGAAAATAATAAAAATGAATGGCGTAATAACTAACGTTTCACTCGTCGGGGGCGTTGGAAGATAGAAAATGGCGTATTGGCCGCAGCAAGCGTAGGGCGGCGGAAATTTTTGCCGATATGAATGTCACCGTAGCGGGTAGAAAATTCAGATTATTCTGCCAGAAGGCGAGCAGGCCAGCCGTCGGATGAGGGCTGGCCTGCGGTATCGCATGTGGAAGAGCGTGCCAGTGGTTTACAGGCACACCATCAACTTAATTATGGGAACCGATTTCGCGCAGCGGACGACCTTTCATCAGATTACGTTCGATATGCTCCAGCGAAATATGTTTGGTTTCGGGAACCAGCCACAGCGTCAGGATAATAAACAGGACGTTCAGGCCACCATAGACCCAGAAGGTATTGGCGTTGCCAAGGGAGTCCAGCATGGTGAGGAACGTGGCGCCGACAATCATGTTCGCTATCCAGTTGGTTGCTGTTGAGCAGGTGATACCAAAATCACGCCCTTTCAGCGGCTGAATTTCCGAGCACAGCACCCAGATGACCGGACCGGCACTCATGGCAAACCCGACAATAAACATCAGCAGCATGGCGACGGCAAAGTATTGGGCGCCCTGCGAGTGAATGCCCAGATGCAGCATGGTCCCCAGAACCCCCATGCCGACAGCCATCACCAGGAAGCCAAGCACGAGCGTGGGTTTGCGGCCCCATCGGTCGACAACGCCGATCGCAATAAAGGTGGCCAGGACGTTAGTCAGACCGACGATGACCGTCCCCCACATTTGCTGTGTGGTATTACTGTAGCCTGCCAGTTCGAAGATTTTCGGCGCGTAATACATGATGACGTTCATACCGGTGAACTGTTGCATCACCTGCAACAGCACGCCAAGGAAGACCGCGCGACGGAAATTATTGTTCTCTTTAAACAGCGCCCAGCCGGTCTGTTTCACCTGCAGGCTCTCGCGAATTTCATCCAGCTCGTTTTTGGCTTCGGCGCTCGTATCACGCAGGCGTAACAGCACGCGTTCCGCGTCATGGAAACGGCGTTTGGCGGCATACCAGCGCGGGCTATCCGGCAGGAAGAACACGCCGATAAGCAGCAGGATCGCCGGAATAACAATCACGCCTAGCATCCAGCGCCATGCGCCGCTATAGCTAAATGCCGTATCCGACAGATAAGCACCGAGAATACCGATGGTGATCATCAACTGGTACATCGAAATCATACTGCCACGGATTTTTTCCGGCGCTATTTCGGACAGATAGAGCGGGGCGGTATAAGACGCGATCCCCACAGCAAGACCAAGAATAATGCGGGAAATAATCAGTACTTCGACGTTAGGGGCAACGGCAGAACACAGAGAACCAATAACAAAGAGGATTGCGCCGATCATCAGGCTTTTTTTACGCCCGAGTTTCCACGACATCCATCCGCTACCCACGGCACCGACGGCGGCACCAAACATCATTGAACTGACCACCCACTCCTGTACGTGGGAGTCAATTTTAAAGTCATTGGTGATAAAGGGCAGCGCCCCGGCGATAACACCAATATCCAGGCCAAAGAGAAGTCCTGCCAGTGCAGCAAGGAAGCAGACAAAAAAGGTCATCGCCTTGTTTGAATGTCCCTGTTTTTTATTGTCAGGCATGATGCCCTCCATTCGTTATATCAGTTTTTGCGATGGTAAACGTAGGTCAATGCCGGGCTGTTTTTTGTGATGAACGTCACGCAAGTGTAATCGGTTACATTCGACCAAAAACGGGCAGGCAAATAAAACTGATAAATATTATAGATATAAGAAATAGAGGCGGGAGGGGATGACGGTAGTTTCGGACTAAACCGAAAGGGGGATGTAACAGCGGGCCTTTAATTAATGAAGACCGGGTAATAAGCAGTATCGATAACAGCAAGGCGGCTATGTAATCGTTATCATTAACGTATTGAAAACGCTTTAGAAGTTTAGTCGGTTTTTGTAAAAGCGCGGGATTACCGGGCTCTGAAAAGCAGCAGGCCAGCACAAGGCTGGCCTGTTAAACTCTGTCGCATCCGGGAAACACCCCAGACGCTTACCGGGGCTACGCCGTCCTGTTAGTTCAGGCCGGCAGCCTCACGCAACTGAGCCGCTTTGTCGGTTTTTTCCCATGGGAAGGTTTCGCGACCAAAGTGACCATAAGCAGCCGTTTGCTTATAGATCGGGTGCAGCAGGTCCAGCATCTGAATCAGACCATATGGACGCAGGTCGAAGAACTCGCGCACCAGCAGGATCAACTGTTCAGCAGGCACTTTCTCAGTACCGAAAGTTTCCACCATGATAGAGGTCGGTTCTGCCACGCCGATAGCGTAAGAGACCTGAATCTCACAACGGTCAGCCAGGCCAGCCGCTACGATGTTTTTCGCCACATAACGGGCTGCGTAGGCTGCGGAACGGTCAACTTTAGACGGATCCTTACCAGAGAACGCGCCGCCACCGTGACGCGCCATGCCGCCGTAGGTATCAACGATGATTTTACGACCGGTCAGGCCGCAGTCACCCATCGGGCCACCGATAACGAAACGGCCAGTCGGGTTGATAAAGAATTTGGTGGATTCGTTCAGCCACTCGGTCGGCAGGACCGGCTTGATGATCTCTTCCATTACCGCTTCTTTCAGCGATTTCTGGTCGATATCTTCTGCGTGCTGAGTAGAGAGAACGACCGCGTCGATGCCGACGATTTTGCCGTCGTCATACTGGAAAGTGACCTGGCTTTTCGCATCCGGGCGCAGCCACGGCAGGGTGCCGTTTTTACGCACTTCTGCCTGACGCTCAACCAGACGGTGTGCGTAGGTGATCGGCGCTGGCATCAGCACGTCGGTTTCGTTGGTCGCATAACCGAACATCAGACCCTGGTCGCCTGCACCCTGCTCCAGCGGATCGGCACGGTCAACGCCCTGGTTAATATCAGGAGACTGTTTACCAATTGCACTCAGTACCGCGCAAGAGTTGGCATCAAAACCCATATCAGAATGGATATAACCAATTTCACGAATGGTGTTACGGGTGATCTCTTCGATATCCACCCATGCGCTGGTAGTGATTTCACCACCGACCAGCACCATGCCGGTTTTTACATAGGTTTCACAGGCAACACGCGCTTTCGGATCTTGTTCGAGGATCGCATCAAGCACGGCGTCGGAGATTTGGTCAGCAATTTTGTCAGGATGCCCTTCTGAGACGGACTCGGACGTAAAAAGGTGTTTTGCCATATTGTGTTTTCACCCTGGAATAATACGGTTGGCTTAGACACTGTGTCAGGATGCCTTCACGGTTGTTCCGCGAGGACGTGCAGGTAGCGACACGGACTGTCTAAGTGTTAATCAGTATAGATGGATTAACATCTGGATGGCTATTCTAGGTTAATTCTTAATCCCATTGCCAGCGTTTTTTGAGCCTCCACAGGTTCTGTCTGAATTGGTTACAGAAATTTTCCCTATGGATGGCGTCAACGTAATTTTTTATTTTGCATTTTCACCCCGTTATCGGTATAAAACGCCGCGCGCGGCTCATATTAAAAGCGCACGGGACTCCTCGTGTTGCCACTTCCAGCCGGGTTAAGCAATTTATGGCTTTGGCTTGTCGCAGGTCGCAAGACGTGTGTGGAGGTGATACGAGATAATGAACCGTTGCTTTCAGCAGAATCCGTTGCGTCGTTCTGACGCGCGTTTATTCCCCGCAACCCGCATTTCAAATCTGCAAACCTGCCGATGTTATACCCATTTCGGCGCTTCTCAGGACTCCCGGGCCGGTATGGCACAGTGATGACTGAACAAGGGCTCTCCTGTTGATTCAGGGGTTTTCTCGTGGTTTCGCCGAACCGTCATATTTCGTTCGGTCACGTGTTTTACAATGTTATGAACAAGAAACCGGTCGCACAGTCGGCGTTTCAGCATCTTATGCTGCATAGCCAGACTGTTTATGGGTTGTTATCGCAACGTAACGTTGTGATAGTAGTTAACTGTTTTACACTTAATACAAAGAGTTGAGGTTCGCTATGTCTGACGACATGTTTTCATTTTCGCCTTCGTCAGCAGGCGAACACGGTGTACTACGTTCCATGCAGGAGGTTGCGATGAGCTCCCAGGAAGCCAGCAAGATGCTTCGTACTTACAATATTGCCTGGTGGGGTAATAACTATTATGACGTCAACGAACTGGGCCATATCAGCGTATGCCCGGATCCTGATGTCCCGGAAGCCCGTGTTGACCTGGCTCAACTGGTAAAAGCCCGTGAGGCGCAAGGCCAGCGTTTACCTGCGCTGTTCTGCTTCCCGCAGATCCTGCAACATCGTCTGCGCTCAATTAACGCCGCCTTTAAACGCGCGCGCGAATCCTATGGCTATAACGGCGATTACTTCCTGGTTTACCCGATTAAAGTAAACCAGCATCGTCGCGTTATTGAGTCGCTGATCCATTCCGGCGAGCCGCTGGGTCTTGAGGCCGGTTCGAAAGCCGAATTAATGGCGGTTCTGGCCCATGCGGGCATGACCCGCTCGGTGATTGTCTGTAACGGCTATAAAGACCGTGAATACATCCGTCTGGCACTTATTGGCGAGAAAATGGGCCACAAGGTCTATCTGGTCATTGAGAAGATGTCGGAAATCGCGATTGTGCTGGAAGAAGCCGAGCGCCTGAATGTGGTGCCGCGCCTGGGTGTGCGTGCGCGTCTGGCGTCGCAGGGCTCCGGTAAATGGCAATCCTCTGGCGGCGAGAAATCCAAATTTGGTCTCGCGGCGACGCAGGTTCTGCAACTGGTGGATATTCTGCGTGATGCCGGTCGTCTGGACAGCCTGCAACTGCTGCATTTCCACCTTGGTTCGCAGATGGCCAACATTCGCGATATCGCCACCGGCGTGCGTGAATCGGCACGTTTTTATGTTGAACTGCATAAGCTGGGTGTCAACATTCAGTGCTTCGACGTGGGCGGCGGTTTGGGTGTGGACTATGAAGGTACGCGTTCCCAGTCAGACTGCTCGGTGAACTATGGCCTGAATGAGTATGCCAATAATATTATCTGGGCGATTGGCGATGCCTGTGAAGAGAATGGTCTGCCGCATCCGACAGTGATTACCGAGTCGGGCCGTGCGGTGACAGCACACCACACTGTGCTGGTGTCTAACATCATCGGCGTGGAGCGTAACGAATATACCGACGCGACACCTCCGCCAGAAGACGCTGCCCGCCCGCTGCAAAGCATGTGGGAAACCTGGCTGGAGATGCATGAGACCGGCAACCGCCGCTCGTTGCGCGAATGGCTGCACGACAGCCAGATGGATCTGCACGATATTCACATCGGTTACTCCTCTGGCACTTTTAATCTTCAGGAGCGCGCCTGGGCAGAGCAACTGTATCTGAACATGTGCCATGAAGTGCAAAAGCAGCTCGACCCGAGCAACCGCGCGCATCGTCCGATTATTGACGAACTGCAGGAGCGTATGGCGGATAAGATTTACGTCAACTTCTCCCTGTTCCAGTCAATGCCGGATGCCTGGGGTATCGATCAACTCTTCCCGGTGCTGCCGCTGGAAGGTTTGAATCACGCGCCGGAACGTCGTGCGGTGTTACTGGATATCACCTGCGATTCCGACGGTGCTATCGATCACTATGTGGATGGCGATGGTATTGCGACCACCATGCCGATGCCGGAGTACGACCCGGAAAACCCGCCGATGCTGGGCTTCTTTATGGTTGGCGCGTACCAGGAAATTCTCGGTAACATGCATAACCTGTTTGGCGATACCGAAGCGGTGGACGTCTTTGTCTTCCCTGACGGCAGCGTGGAAGTTGAACTGTCGGATGAAGGCGATACCGTGGCCGATATGCTGCAATATGTGCAGCTCGATCCGAAAACTTTGCTGATTCAGTTCCGCGATCAGGTGAAACAGACCGATCTGGACGATGCGCTGCAACAGCAGTTCCTCGAAGAGTTTGAAGCAGGGCTGTACGGGTATACCTACCTCGAAGACGAGTAATCAGGACTCACCTTTAACTGACCGGTTTAATCATGTAAATCGGTCAGTTTTTTATTTATAGCGTCCTGGAAAGCATGAAGCGCCTGTTCGGCTTATGGATAGTGTGGAGAAGGATGTGACCGACGCGCGTAACTCGTAGCCCCGGTAAGCGCAGCGCCACCGGGGATGTTATATGTCAAATTACTTAATACCGTCCGCCGCCAGGCGATCGCGGATATGTTGCGCACGTTCAGCCGAGGCCGGGTGATCGTCAAACATAGAACTCTGGCGACCCTCTTCGAGTTTTGCTAATTTTTCGAAGCTGGTGGCCAGCCCAATCGGGCTAATTCCACGTTTGCGCAACAGATCATAGGAATAATCGTCCGCTTCGGACTCCTGACGCTGTGAGAACTGCGAATTCACCAGTTTCTCGCCCAGGTCACCCAACTGAGATTGCGATAAATTGCCTACGACGCCGCCCGCCGATGCGGCCGCGGCACGCACGGCATTGGTGCCAAGCGCCACCTGCATGCCTTTCTTCACGTGACCAAGCGCAACGTGGCCCATTTCATGACCAATTACCGCCTCGACCTCGTTGTCATTCATCATATCCATCAGACCGCTATAAACACGGATACAGCCATTCGCCATGGCAAAGGCGTTAACATCTTTTGCTACGTAAACCTTGTAGTTCACCGGCTGGCCGTTGATATTATCGCCCAGCGCGGCGGCAATCTTGCTAAGTCTCTGATTATACTGACTGCCCGCAGGGGCTATCGTTGCTTTACTGTCCATCTGCTTACAGGCTTCGTCACTCAGGCTTTTAACCTGAGCGTCGCTCAATGTGTAGGCCTGAAAAGCTTCTGCACCGGAGGTCATAAAACCGTTGGAGTCCATATTCTGGCAACCTGCCAACAGGGTCGCTGTTGTCAGAGCAAGCAAAGCCGGGCGAATTTTCATCTCTTATCTTCCACGCAGGTTAATTCATAATTCTGATAATGCGCCGCGCACAAACGAGCCGGTGCAGTTGCACAAGTATAAAGAATAGAAGGATTACGGGGCGAGTCCATTGCGCAACGACCATGCACCTTCCAGAGATTTCTTAATCCTCAAAAGGATGCTCCATGTACATGACTTGCCGCTTGGGTTACATTGTTGGCACTTTTTTCCGGCGTAGCCCATAACGCGCTGTAGTCAAGTCGTTCCGGGCATGGCCTTTAACAGTCCGATCTGGAGTCAAAATGTCCTCACGTAAAGAGCTTGCCAATGCCATTCGTGCGCTGAGCATGGACGCGGTACAGAAAGCCAAATCCGGTCACCCGGGTGCCCCGATGGGTATGGCTGACATCGCCGAAGTCCTGTGGCGTGATTTCCTGAACCATAACCCGCAGAACCCGGCATGGGCTGACCGCGACCGTTTCGTGCTGTCCAACGGCCACGGTTCAATGCTGATTTACAGCCTGCTGCACCTCACCGGTTACGACCTGCCGATTGACGAGCTGAAAAACTTCCGTCAACTGCATTCAAAAACCCCGGGTCACCCGGAAGTGGGTTACACCGCAGGTGTGGAAACCACCACCGGCCCGCTGGGTCAGGGCATTGCCAACGCTGTGGGCATGGCGATTGCGGAGAAAACCCTGGCGGCGCAGTTTAACCGTCCGGGCCATGACATTGTTGACCACTTCACTTACGCGTTCATGGGCGACGGCTGCATGATGGAAGGTATCTCTCACGAGGTATGCTCCCTGGCCGGTACCCTGAAACTGGGCAAACTGGTTGCGTTCTACGACGACAACGGTATCTCCATTGACGGCCACGTTGAAGGCTGGTTTACCGATGATACCGCCGCACGCTTTGAAGCCTATGGCTGGCACGTAGTACGTGGTGTTGACGGTCATAACGCTGACTCCATCAAACGTGCAGTAGAAGAAGCGCGTGCAGTCACCGACAAACCGTCCCTGCTGATGTGCAAAACCATCATCGGCTTCGGTTCGCCGAACAAACAGGGTACTCACGACTCCCACGGCGCGCCGCTGGGCGACGCGGAAATCGCACTGACCCGCGAAGCGCTGGGCTGGAAACACCCGGCATTTGAAATCCCGTCTGAAATCTATGCTCAGTGGGATGCAAAAGAAGCAGGTCAGGCGAAAGAATCCGCCTGGAACGAGAAGTTCGCAGCCTACGCCAAAGCCTTCCCGCAGGAAGCCGCAGAGTTCACTCGCCGTATGAGCGGTGAGCTGCCGTCTGATTTCGACGCAAAAGCCAACGAATTCATCGCGAAGCTGCAGGCGAACCCGTCCAAAATCGCCAGCCGTAAAGCGTCCCAGAATGCGATTGAAGCCTTCGGCCCGCTGCTGCCTGAGTTCCTCGGCGGCTCCGCAGATCTCGCGCCTTCTAACCTGACCATCTGGTCTGGCTCTAAAGCGATTAACGAAGATACTGCCGGTAACTACATCCACTACGGCGTGCGCGAGTTCGGTATGACCGCTATCGCTAACGGTATCTCCCTGCACGGCGGTTTCCTGCCGTACACCTCCACCTTCCTGATGTTTGTGGAATATGCCCGCAACGCGGTGCGTATGGCGGCCCTGATGAAACAGCGCCAGGTGATGGTCTACACCCACGACTCTATCGGTCTGGGCGAAGATGGCCCGACTCACCAGCCGGTTGAGCAGGTGGCAAGCCTTCGCGTAACCCCGAACATGAGCACATGGCGTCCGTGTGACCAGGTGGAATCTGCGGTGGCATGGAAATACGGCGTTGAGCGTGCCGATGGCCCGACCGCGCTGATTCTGTCCCGTCAGAACCTGGCGCAGCAGGAGCGTACCGCTGAGCAACTGGCAAACGTGGCCCGTGGTGGTTACGTGCTGAAAGATTGCGCTGGTCAGCCAGAGCTTATCTTCATCGCCACCGGTTCTGAGGTTGAACTGGCGGTTGCTGCATGGGAAAAACTGACTGCCGAAGGCGTGAAGGCGCGCGTGGTTTCCATGCCGTCCACCGACGCGTTCGACAAACAGGATGCGGCCTACCGTGAATCCGTACTGCCGAAAGCTGTTTCTGCACGCGTGGCAATTGAAGCGGGTATCGCTGACTACTGGTTCAAATATGTGGGCCTGAACGGCGCTATCGTCGGGATGACCACCTTCGGTGAATCTGCACCGGCAGAGCTGCTGTTTGAAGAGTTCGGCTTTACCGTAGACAACGTGATCGCTAAAGCGAAAGCGCTGCTGTAATTGCTATTGGATTGAGGGCTGATGCCCTCACTCTGCCCCTTTTCCGGTGGGAGAGGGGACGGATACTAAAACGGTAACCGACAGGTTACCGTTTTGTTTTTTACCTCGATGTATTCCCGCAAAAAATGTGACGCAAGTCAGATAAATGGTCGCCAGGGCTGGACATGGATTCCTTTTATTCTGTGTTTCGCTTATTCTAGCTGAAGCGTTTCAGTCGCTTAAATGTTCGACAATTAATCAATCAAACGCAGTTTGTGACAGGCGAGGTTCCCCTGTAAAGGTTGCTGCATTACTCTGTGAGCCATCTCAAATTGGGTAACCTTGCAGGAGATCTATGAGCGTACGCATAGCGATTAATGGCTTCGGTCGCATCGGGCGCAACGTGGTTCGTGCTTTGTATGAATCCGGGCGTCGGGCGGAAGTCACCGTGGTGGCAATCAATGAACTGGCAGATGCGGCAGGCATGGCCCATTTATTGAAATATGACACCAGCCACGGGCGTTTCGCATGGGATGTACATCAGGAGCGCGAGCAGCTGTTTGTCGGTGAAGACGCGATTCGTATTCTTCACCAGCGCGATATTGCCGCGCTTCCCTGGCGTGAGCTGGGCGTTGATGTAGTGCTCGATTGCACTGGCGTGTTTGGCAGCCGTGCCGATGGCGAAGCGCATCTGGCGGCGGGGGCGAAGAAAGTGTTGTTCTCGCATCCCGGCGGTAACGATCTCGACGCGACGGTCGTTTTTGGCGTCAACCAGGATGCCTTAAAACCTGACGATCGTATTGTGTCCAACGCCTCCTGCACCACGAACTGCATTATTCCGATTATTAAGCTTCTTGACGACGCCTGGGGAATTGAATCGGGTACTGTCACCACGATCCATTCCGCAATGCACGATCAGCAGGTGATTGACGCCTATCATCCTGATTTACGCCGTACGCGTGCAGCCAGCCAGTCTATTATTCCTGTGGACACGAAACTGGCGGCGGGTATCACCCGTATTTTCCCGCAATTTTATGACCGGTTTGAGGCGATTGCGGTACGCGTACCAACCATAAATGTGACGGCCATCGACCTGAGCGTGACGGTGAAAAATCCGGTAAAAGCGTGTGAAGTCAATGCCTTGCTGCAAAAAGCAGCACAGGGAACATTTCATGGTATAGTTGACTATACGGAATTACCGTTGGTCTCAACAGATTTTAACCATGATCCGCACAGTGCCATTGTTGATGGCACGCAAACACGGGTCAGTGGCGCGCACCTTATTAAAACCCTGGTATGGTGCGATAACGAATGGGGCTTTGCTAACCGAATGCTCGACACGACGTTAGAGATGGCCGCAAAAGGTTTCAGGTAGGGCGCACATTGCGTTCGCAAAACTTTATGAATCATTGAGAGGATTCACCATGTCTGTAATTAAGATGACCGATCTGGATTTGGCAGGTAAACGCGTTTTCATCCGTGCGGATCTGAACGTACCGGTTAAAGATGGCAAAGTGACCAGCGATGCGCGTATCCGTGCTTCTCTGCCGACCATCGAGCTGGCGCTGAAACAAGGCGCGAAAGTGATGGTTACCTCCCATCTGGGTCGTCCGACCGAAGGCGAGTACAACGAAGAGTACTCTCTGCTGCCGGTTGTTAATTACCTGAAAGACAAACTGTCCAACCCGGTACGTCTGGTTAAAGACTACCTGGATGGCGTTGAAGTTGCTGCAGGTGAACTGGTTGTTCTGGAAAACGTTCGCTTCAACAAAGGCGAGAAGAAAGACGACGAAGCGCTGTCCAAAAAATATGCTGCACTGTGCGACGTATTTGTGATGGACGCTTTCGGTACTGCTCACCGTGCACAGGCTTCAACTCACGGTATCGGTAAATTCGCAGATGTTGCGTGCGCAGGCCCGCTGCTGGCTGACGAACTGGAAGCGCTGGGTAAAGCACTGAAAGAACCTGCTCGCCCGATGGTCGCTATCGTTGGTGGTTCTAAAGTTTCCACTAAACTGACCGTTCTGGACTCCCTGTCAAAAATCGCTGACCAGCTGATCGTCGGTGGCGGCATCGCCAACACCTTCGTTGCTGCTCAGGGCCACAACGTGGGTAAATCCCTGTACGAAGCTGACCTGGTTGACGAAGCAAAACGCCTGCTGGGCACCTGCGATATTCCGGTTCCGACAGATGTTCGTGTTGCTACTGAGTTCTCCGAAACCGCGACCGCTACCCTGAAATCTGTTTCTGACATCAAAGACGAAGAGCAGATTCTGGACCTGGGCGATGTTTCTGCGCAGAAACTGGCTGATATCCTGAAAAACGCGAAAACCATTCTGTGGAACGGCCCGGTTGGCGTGTTCGAATTCCCGAACTTCCGCAAAGGTACTGAAATCGTTGCTAACGCCATCGCTGACAGCGAAGCGTTCTCCATCGCAGGCGGCGGCGACACTCTGGCGGCTATCGACCTGTTCGGTATCGCTGACAAAATCTCCTACATCTCCACTGGTGGCGGTGCGTTCCTCGAGTTCGTGGAAGGCAAAGTGCTGCCGGCAGTCGCAATGCTCGAAGAGCGCGCTAAGAAGTAAGTATTCAATGGGCAGGGAAACCTGCCCAATTTTCAGCGCGCATCATGCTCGCGAACTTTTTTCCAACGGTCGAAGATACAGATACAGGACTCGAAAACATGTCTAAAATTTTTGATTTCGTAAAACCGGGCGTCATTACCGGTGATGACGTACAGAAAGTGTTCCAGGTAGCGAAAGAAAATAACTTTGCGCTGCCAGCAGTTAACTGCGTGGGCACCGATTCCATTAACGCCGTTCTGGAAACCGCTGCGAAAGTGAAAGCACCGGTTATCGTTCAATTCTCCAACGGTGGTGCTGCATTCATCGCGGGTAAAGGCGTGAAAACCGACATTCCTCAGGGTGCTGCTATCCTGGGTGCGATCTCTGGTGCGCATCACGTACACCAGATGGCAGAGCACTACGGTGTTCCGGTTATTCTGCACACTGACCACTGCGCCAAGAAACTGCTGCCGTGGATCGACGGCCTGCTGGACGCGGGTGAAAAACACTTTGCTGCTACCGGCAAACCGCTGTTCTCTTCTCACATGATCGACCTGTCTGAAGAGTCCCTGGAAGAAAACATCGAGATCTGCTCCAAATATCTGGCGCGCATGTCCAAAATCGGCATGACGCTGGAAATCGAACTGGGTTGCACCGGTGGCGAAGAAGACGGCGTGGACAACAGCCACATGGACGCTTCTGCACTGTACACTCAGCCGGAAGATGTTGATTACGCATACACCAAACTGAACGCAATCAGCCCGCGCTTCACCATCGCCGCTTCCTTCGGTAACGTGCATGGCGTGTACAAACCGGGTAACGTGAAACTGACCCCGACTATCCTGCGCGACTCTCAGGAATATGTTTGCAAGAAACATAACCTGCCGCACAACGCCCTGAACTTCGTATTCCACGGCGGTTCCGGTTCTACTGCTCAGGAAATCAAAGACTCCGTAAGCTACGGCGTTATCAAAATGAACATCGATACCGACACCCAATGGGCGACCTGGGAAGGTATTCTGAACTACTACAAAGCCAACGAAGCGTATCTGCAAGGTCAACTGGGCAACCCGAAAGGCGAAGACCAGCCGAACAAGAAATACTACGATCCGCGCGTATGGCTGCGTGCAGCGCAGTCTTCTATGATCACGCGTCTGGAACAGGCTTTCAAAGAACTGAACGCGGTTGACGTTCTGTAATTTTTGCCTTGTTTCCTGAATCAGGCCCGCTTATGCGGGCCTTTTTTATTTCCGATTCAATAGCCTGCACTCATCATTAAATGTGATCCATTTGGCAAAATCGTCCCTTATTGTTTACCCTTTAGGTGTCTGTCCGCCACCGTCGGGAAGGATTGTTCTCGTACGGATCAACATAAGGAACAAAGAATGGAAGATCTTCACGTCGTCGATAGCATCAATGACGCAGGCTCCTGGCTGGTGACCAATCAGGCGTTACTGCTGAGTTACGCTGTTAACATCGTTGCCGCCATTGCCATCATTATTGTGGGTATGATCGTTGCCCGCATGATTTCAAACACCGTCAATAAACTGATGCGGGCGCGGCACATTGATGCCACCGTTGCCGATTTTCTCTCTGCGCTGGTGCGCTACGGCGTCATTGCATTTACCCTGATAGCCGCACTGGGGCGCGTGGGGGTACAAACCGCCTCAGTCATCGCTGTACTGGGTGCCGCCGGTCTGGCAATTGGTCTGGCGCTACAAGGGTCACTCTCAAACCTGGCCGCCGGGGTACTGCTGGTGACATTCCGCCCGTTCCGTTCCGGGGAATATGTAGATCTGGGGGGCGTCGCCGGTACCGTTCTGCAGGTGCAGATTTTCTCCACCACGCTGCGCAGCGCCGATGGCCGCATAATCGTGGTTCCCAACGGTAAAATTATTGCCGGGAACATTATCAACTTTTCCCGCGAGCCGGTACGTCGTAACGAATTTATTATTGGCGTTGCGTACGACTCCGATATCGATCTGGTTACGAAATTGCTGACCGATATCATCCAGGCTGATGATCGTATTCTGAAAGACCGTGAAATGACGGTGCGTCTGAATGAACTCGGGGCGTCTTCCATCAACTTTGTGGTACGCGTCTGGAGTAACAGTAGCGATCTGCAAAACGTCTACTGGGATGTGCTGGAGAAAGTGAAACGCAGCTTTGATGAGCACGGCATCAGTTTCCCTTATCCGCAAATGGATGTGAATTTCAAACGGGTAAAAGAGCCTGCCGAAGAGTAAAGAATCAGGTCGGCACTGCCGGCCTTTTTATTGCTTTCTATTATTAGCTTCGCTTATTACTCATTAAAATATTCAATTTCCGCTAATGATTCTCGCGCGTTATAGTCTGCATCCAGAAAAAGATGAGTGAGAATCTATTGTGATAACCTATTATTTTCAAGGGCTTATATTGGGTGCGGCGTTGATTTTGCCCCTGGGGCCGCAAAATGCCTTTGTCATGAACCAGGGGATCCGTCGCCAGTACCACATCATGACGGCTTTATTGTGTACGCTGAGCGACTTGCTGCTGATTTGCGCCGGGGTCTTCGGCGGCAGCGCCTTGTTAATGCAATCTCCCTGGCTGCTGGGGCTGGTCACCTGGGGCGGCGTCGCTTTTTTGCTGTGGTATGGCTATGACGCGCTGAAAACCGCATTCGGCAGTCATATCGAGCTTGCCAGCGCCGAAGCGATGAAGCAGGGACGCTGGAAAATCATCGCGACCATGCTGGCGGTGACCTGGCTTAATCCTCATGTCTATCTGGATACCTTTGTTGTACTCGGCAGTCTCGGCGGGCAACTGGAGGCAGAGCCGAAGCGCTGGTTTGCGATGGGGACGATCAGTGCGTCTGTTATCTGGTTTTTTGGCCTGGCGATGCTGGCGGCCTGGTTTGCCCCGCGTCTGCGTACGGCAAAAGCGCAACGTATCATCAATCTGATCGTCGGGGCGGTAATGTGGGTTATTGCCGCGCAACTGGCAAAAGAGGGCGTGGCCCATATGCAGGCGTTATTAAACTAAGTCTGGTCTGATAGACAAACCAACGGTATCCGCTAAGCTTTTGCCTGGCGTGCCGTTTTGTTACGGACGTAATAAGCAACATGGAGGAGCAACCGTGAAATTCAAAGTGATGGCCCTGGCGGCATTAGTGGGACTGAGTGTCATGTCGGTACAGGCAAGTGAACTGCCTGATGGCCCGCACATTATTACCTCGGGTACGTCGAGCGTGGACGCAGTGCCGGATATTGCCACCCTGGCGATTGAAGTGAACATCCAGGCGAAAGATGCTGCAACCGCCAAGAAACAGGCAGACGACCGCGTCGCCGAGTATCTCTCCTTCCTCGACAAGAATGGCGTAGTGAAGAAAGACATCAACGCCGCCAACTTGCGCACCCAGCCGGATTACGATTACCAAAACGGTAAAAGCGTGCTGAAAGGCTGGCGCGCCGTACGTACGGTGGAAGTAACCCTGCGCGATCTGGAGAAGCTCAATTCTCTGCTGGATGGTGCGCTGAAAGCCGGTCTGAATGAAATCCGTTCCGTTTCGCTGGGTGTTGCGCAACCGGATTCTTACAAGGATAAGGCGCGTAAAGCCGCCATTGATGATGCGGTTCATCAGGCCGAACAACTGGCAGCCGGTTTCCACGCGAAGCTTGGCCCGGTGTATAGCGTGCGTTACCACGTTTCCAATTATCAGCCGAGCCCGATGGTTCGCATGATGAAAGCAGATGCGGCGCCGGTATCCGCACAGGAAACGTATGAACAGCCGACCATTCAGTTTGCCGATCAGGTGGATGTTGTGTTCCAGCTTGAGCCAACGCAGAGCCAGACTCACCAGCCAGCAACAACGGACAAAACGCAGTAATTTCAAATGAGTGGGATATGTGGCCGCGTCTGGGAAATCCCCGATGCGCCACGCTTACCGGGGGCTACATTTTGCACGATATGTCGCCCCGGTAAGACAATGTTTTAATCTTGCCTTAGCACCTTGTGGCCGTACGCCAGCAGTGCGTCGGTGACGTTGCGCATCATGCGGCTTTCTGGCGCAAACCGATGCCAGAACAGCATCCGGCGCTGGAAGAGACCCGGCGTCAGATCGATCAGCTCTCCGGCATTCAACTCTCTTTCGATTTGCAGATGCGGGATCATACAGCAGGTCGTTCCCTGCCTTGCCAGTTGCACAAATGCTTCCGACGAGTTAACGATATGGCAGGGTACGCTGCCCGGCGGCAGGTCGAAGTTTTGCTGTAAGAAGGCCTGATGCATATCGTCGAGATGATCAAACGCCACGGCTGGCGCTTTAAGTAACGCCGAGCGGGTTACGCCATTCGGGAAATAACGTTCAGCAAAGGCTTTTGAACCGACAAACAGGTAATCAAGCGCGCCAAGCTGGTCAACGAGGCAACTTGGCAGAGCCTGCGGCTGAATACTTACCGCACCGACCACTTCGCCGCGACGCAGTCGCTCCTGAGTGCGGGTTTCGTCTTCAACCTGTAAATTCAGACGAATTGGCGAGTCGGCCAGTACTGGCGCCAGCGCGGGCAGCAGCCATGTTGCCAGACTGTCGGCGTTCACCGCCAGCGACAGCAGGAGTGGGGTGGAGCCGGTTTGCTCATCACCCAGCCACTCTTCTTCCAGCAGTTCTACCTGGCGCAGCAGCGCCAGCAATTTTTGCCCTTGTTCAGTGGGGCGCGGTGGGACGGTGCGCACCAGCAGAGGCTGACCAAACATATTTTCGAGCTGTTTAATACGCTGCGATACGGCGGACTGAGTGATACACAGCTTCTGCGCGGCGCGCTCAAACCCACGTTCCCGAATGACCGCATCGAGCGCCTGTAACGTTCTGTAGTCCGGACGTTTCATCTGACTGACATACTCCTGCAAAATAATTACTCAGCACTATGACATAATTTTTTGTCTCTTACAGACGAAAATGTACCTGCTGGTAATGTGACACAGCTCACAGGGACTTTTCCCCCTTCCATGTTCTATAATGCGCTTCGAATTCCACACCATTCTCACCACAGGCGAACGACGATGACGCAGGACGAATTAAAAAAAGCAGTGGGTTGGGCAGCGCTGAAATATGTTGAACCGGGTACTATCGTAGGTGTTGGTACCGGCTCCACCGCTGCGCACTTTATTGACGCGCTCGGTACCATGAAAGGTCAGATTGAAGGGGCGGTCTCCAGCTCCGACGCCTCGACAGAAAAACTGAAAGGCCTGGGTATCACCGTATTCGATCTGAACGAAGTCGATCGTCTGGGAATTTATGTTGATGGCGCGGATGAAATCAACGGCCAGATGCAGATGATCAAAGGCGGCGGCGCCGCGTTAACGCGCGAAAAGATCATTGCCTCGGTAGCCGATAAATTTATCTGTATTGCCGATGCGTCCAAACAGGTCGAGATCCTCGGTAAATTCCCGCTACCGGTGGAAGTGATCCCGATGGCACGAAGCGCCGTAGCGCGTGAACTGGTGAAGCTGGGCGGTCGCCCTGAATATCGCCAGAATGTGGTCACCGACAATGGCAACGTGATCCTCGACGTCTTTGGTCTGGAGATTATCGATCCTGTTGCGCTGGAAAATACGATTAATGGCATTCCGGGTGTGGTGACCGTGGGCTTGTTTGCCAACCGCGGCGCGGATGTGGCTTTGATCGGCAGCGCCGATGGCGTCAAAACCATCACAAAATGATCTGTGTGGGGGACGTGTTCCCCCATGAAAAAAATCTCAAAGAGCAAATTTGGTGACATCTGTCACGCTTCTGGATTCGCCCTGATAATCCTCCCGCCTCTGTGGCTATTTCCAGCATATTCCTCTGCCATTTCTCACTGTATGACATTCCTTCACAGGGCCGACGCAAACGTTCATATTGCTGCAATAGTTTTTTTTGATATGTTGACTACAGCGGATGAATATCCACACAACATCAGTTATGACAAAAACAGGGTCGGGTAAATGGCAAAGGTATCACTGGAGAAAGACAAGATTAAATTTCTGCTCGTCGAAGGGGTGCATCAGAAAGCACTCGATAGCCTTCGTGCAGCAGGTTACACCAACATCGAGTATCACAAAGGCGCGCTCGACCGTGAGCAGCTCAAAGAGTCTATCCGTGATGCCCACTTCATTGGCATTCGATCCCGTACTAACCTGACCGAAGATGTTATTGCCGCCGCTGAAAAACTGGTTGCGATTGGTTGTTTCTGTATTGGTACCAACCAGGTCAATCTGGATGCGGCGGCACAGCGCGGTATCCCGGTATTTAACGCCCCGTTCTCTAACACGCGTTCCGTGGCGGAACTGGTGATTGGCGAGCTGTTACTGCTGATGCGCGGTATTCCGGAAGCGAACGCCAAAGCGCACCGCGGAATCTGGAACAAACTGGCCGTGGGCTCTTACGAAGCGCGCGGTAAAAAATTGGGCATCATTGGCTACGGCCACATCGGTACCCAGCTTGGCATTCTGGCTGAGTCACTCGGTATGCACGTTTATTTCTATGATATTGAAAGCAAACTGCCGCTGGGTAACGCGACCCAGGTTCAGCACCTGTCCGATTTGCTCAATATGAGCGATGTTATCAGTCTGCACGTGCCGGAAAATGCCTCGACCAAAAACATGATGGGCGCGGAAGAGCTGGCGCTGATGAAGCCGGGATCACTGCTGATCAACGCCGCACGTGGTACGGTTGTTGATATTCCGGCGCTGTGCGATGCGCTTAAACGTAAACACCTGGCGGGCGCGGCAATCGACGTGTTCCCGACTGAGCCTGCAACCAACAGCGATCCGTTTAATTCACCGCTTTGCGAATTCGATAATGTGATTTTGACGCCGCATATTGGCGGTTCAACTCAGGAAGCGCAGGAAAACATCGGTCTGGAAGTAGCGGGTAAACTGATTAAGTACTCTGATAACGGCTCAACGCTCTCTGCCGTTAACTTCCCGGAAGTGTCGCTGCCGCTGCACGGCGGTCGTCGTCTGCTGCATATCCACGAAAACCGTCCAGGCGTGCTGACCGCAATCAACCAGATCTTTGCTGGCGACGGTATCAACATCGCGGCTCAGTATCTGCAAACGACGCCGTATATGGGCTATGTGGTTATCGATATTGAAGCCGAAGAAGATGTGGCGCAAAAAGCGCTGCAGAGCATGAAGGCGATCCCGGGCACGATTCGCGCACGCCTGCTGTACTGATTTTGCAGTACTGGATGGCGAGATAAATGCAAAACGGCAACCTGAGGGTTGCCGTTTTTATGTGTTCTCACTCACCCTGTGGTTTCACCAACTCCACAACCTCGACGGCGTCACCACCGCAGGGAGCGGAATATCCCACTCTTCCACAGGAAGCATATCAACATGCTGACAATCATGCGCATAACCCACCGGCTGTAACCCGTACTGTTGCCAGTTTTGCAGCGTTCTGTCGTAAAAGCCCCCGCCCATTCCCAGCCGTTGCCCCTGGCTGTCAAAGGCAACCAGCGGGGTTATCAGGACATCTAACTGCGCAAGCGGTAAGACATCGCGCACGTCCAGTTTCGGTTCCTGAATTTTCAGACGATTGATAACCAGCTCGCTATGCGGATGGTATTGCAAAAACAGCAGATTGCCCGGGCTGAACGGATGCAGAACCGGCAGATAAACGCGTTTGCCGCTGCGCCAGAGCTGTTCGATAAGCGGTTGGGTGTCCAGCTCGCCATCGAAGGAGAGAAAAAGGGCGACGGTATGCGCCATCACGACTGGCGGATACGCCATCATGCGCGCTGCCGCTGCAATCGAAAAGTGTTCCTGTTGCCCGGCGGTAAGGGCGCGACGACGCTGCCGTATGATTTTACGGATTTCCTGACGTGATGGGGGAAGAGCAGAAAGTTGTGTCATGGTACCAGGTAGAAAGAAGGGAATCTCCGAGATGCCGCCGCAGGCTGTAACCCTTGAACCCTTGGTTCAAGGTGAATGTGTCGTCATAGTTTTAAGGCTTCTCGGACGGACCGAGCATGCTCACCAACCATGGAGCGCCACATTCTTGTGGTATGAAATATCGGCTCAGGGGACTGGCCCGCTTGCGAACATCTCAGAGAAATTTTTTCTTCACGGTCACTCTACCATAGTTAACCTTGAAGTGTTATTCAAACTTCGGCCCCGGTCTTTCGGATATGCGACCCTGATCAAGCAATGCCTGTTCGATGGTCTGTTGTAACATCCGAATACGCTGTTCCATGCTGGATGCGTAGTCACGGGTTTTTGCCTTTTCCTGAGTCAGTTCATAGCTGATATTCAGCGCTGCGATAAAGACTAACTGCTCAGTATTTGTGACTCTAGTGCGAACTTTCAGATCTTGCAACCGCTGATTCAGATCCTCCGCGGCCTGATTCAGAGCATCTCTCTGTTCAGGCGGGCAATTCACTCGCAGTGAACGGCCAAAAATTTGGATATCGACGGGTTGTGCAGACATGCCACCTTCCTGCTGTTTGACTGCGCTCTGCCTTCACACCCGAGTCCTGGCTGCGAAGGGGCGTCACTATAGCCACCCTGGTGAGAGGATTCAAGCTCTTTGCTATACCTTAATTCACTCATAGCGCATGCAAAGGCATGTAACGTGAAGCATGACGGGTATATCACCAGGGTCCAAAGTGGTAGCATACCATGAATATTCTCCCCAACGACGATGAATGCGCATGTCTATACAGAACGAAATACCTGGTTACAACGATGTAGGCCAGTTGCTCAATCAGCAAGGTGTTGGACTGATTCCTGCGGAAATGCACGGGCTTATCGCGGGGATGCTTTGTGGCGGCAACAACGACAGCTCCTGGCAGCCGCTGTTGCATGACCTGACTAACGAAGGGCTGGCATTCGGCCATGAGCTCGCTCAGGCGCTGCGCAGTATGCATGCCGCCACCAGCGACTCACTGGAAGATGACGGTTTCCTGTTCCAGCTTTATCTGCCGACCGGCGACGACGTGAGCGTGTTTGACCGTGCCGATGCGCTGGCAGGCTGGGTTAACCACTTCCTGCTGGGGCTTGGCGTCACGCAGCCGAAACTCGACAAAGTGACCGGCGAAACCGGTGAAGCGATTGACGATCTGCGTAACATTGCTTTGCTCGGTTATGACGAAGATGAAGATCAGGAAGAGCTTGAGATGTCGCTCGAAGAGATCATCGAATATGTGCGCGTTGCGGCGCTGCTGTGCCATGACACATTTACCCGCCCGCAGCCAACGGCACCCGAAGTGCGTAAGCCAACCCTGCATTAATCTATTCCGCTCAAAGGAGATGTCATGACACAGCTTGAGTTTCTCCGACGCCGTCAGGCGTTGCTGGCGCAAATGGCGCCAGCCAGCGCGGCGCTTATTTTCGCGGCGCCGGAAGCGACCCGCAGTGCCGACAGTGAATACCCGTATCGTCAGAACAGCGACTTTTGGTATTTCACTGGTTTTAATGAGCCGGAAGCGGTACTGGTGCTGATTAAAAGTGATGATACCCATAACCACAGCGTCCTGTTTAACCGGATCCGCGATAAGACGGCGGAAATCTGGTTTGGCCGACGTCTGGGGCAGGAAGCGGCGCCAGAAAAACTGGGTGTGGACAGGGCGCTGGCGTTTCCGGAAATAGGTAAACATCTTTATCAATTGCTCAACGGCCTGGACGCGGTCTATCACGCCCAGGGCGAATACGCTTATGCCGATGAGATTGTCTTTGCCGCGCTGGATAAACTGCGTAAAGGCTCTCGACAGAATCTCACGGCCCCGGCCACGGTGACCGACTGGCGGCCCATCGTGCATGAAATGCGTCTGTTCAAGTCAGCCGAAGAAATTGAGGTAATGCGTCGCGCCGGGGAGATTTCGGCGCTGGCACATACCCGCGCCATGCAAACCTGCAAACCCGGGATGTTTGAATACCAGCTCGAAGGCGAAATCCACCACGAGTTCAACCGTCACGGCGCCCGTTTTCCGTCCTATACCACTATCGTCGGTGCCGGGGAGAACGGCTGTATTTTGCATTACACCGAAAACGAAAGCGTGATGCGTGATGGTGATCTGGTGCTGATCGACGCAGGTTGCGAATACATGGGGTATGCCGGCGATATTACCCGTACCTTTCCGGTAAACGGCAAGTTCAGCCCGGCGCAGCGTGAAGTGTATGACATTGTACTGGAATCACTGGAAACGGCCCTGCGCCTGTTCCGCCCCGGCACCTCGATTCAGGAAGTGAACGGGGAAGTGGTGCGCATCATGGTAACCGGGCTGGTGAAACTGGGCATTCTTAAGGGCGAGGTTGACACGCTGGTTGCTGAGAATGCGCATCGCCCTTTCTTTATGCATGGTCTGAGCCACTGGTTGGGGCTGGATGTCCATGATGTCGGCGTCTATGGTCAGGATCGCTCGCGTATCCTTGAACCGGGGATGGTTCTGACCGTTGAGCCGGGTCTCTATATCGCCCCTGATGCCGACGTACCAGAAGCCTATCGGGGGATTGGCATTCGCGTGGAAGATGACATTGTGATCACCGAAAACGGTAATGAAAACCTCACCGCCAGCGTCGTCAAAAAAGCCGATGACATCGAGGCGCTGATGGCAGCGGCGCGTCGCTTATGAGTGTGATTATTGTTGGTGGCGGTATGGCAGGCGCGACGCTCGCGCTGTCGATTTCGCATTTAACCGGTGGTCGCCTTCCTGTTCATCTGATCGAAGCGACCGAACCGAGTTCTCAGGATCACCCAGGCTTTGATGCGCGCGCTATCGCGCTGGCGGCGGGAACGTGCCAGCAGCTCGCGCGAGTGGGAATCTGGTCACATATCGTCGAGAAAGCCACGCCGATTACCACCGTGCATGTCAGCGATCGCGGCCACGCCGGTTTCGTGACCCTTGATGCTGATGATTATCACATTGAGGCGCTCGGCCAGGTGGTGGAACTGCACGATGTCGGTACCCGTCTTTTTAGTCTTCTGAAAAAAGCGCCTGGCGTGACGCTCCATTGTCCGGCACGGGTGAGCTTCTTCTCCAGGGATGAAGACCGCGTGGCGGTCGCACTGGAAAGTGGGGAGACGATCAACGGAACCCTGCTGGTCGCCGCGGATGGCTCCCGCTCTGCGCTGGGTGCGCAATGTGGCATTAGCTGGCAACAGGCGCCCTATCAGCAGGTTGCGGTGATTGCGAACGTCACGACCTCGGTGGCGCATCAGGGGCGCGCGTTTGAGCGTTTTACCGCTCACGGCCCGCTGGCAATGCTGCCGATGTCGCACGGACGTTGCTCGCTGGTGTGGTGTCACCCGCTCGACAGACAGGAACAGATCCTGAACTGGAGCGATGAGACCTTCTGCCATGAGCTGCAAAAAGCCTTTGGCTGGCGGCTGGGCCGAATCATGCAGGCGGGAGTCCGTAACGCTTATCCGCTTTCTCTCTCCACCGCCTCCTCGCCTATTTCACATCGTACTGTGCTGGTTGGAAATGCCGCGCAGACGCTCCACCCGATTGCCGGGCAGGGCTTTAACCTGGGGATGCGTGATGTGATGAGCCTGGCCGAAACGCTGGCCGATGCCTGGACACAGCAGCAGGATGTTGGCGGTTATGGCGTGCTGACACGCTATCGCGATCGTCGCCGTGATGATAAGTGCGCTACGATTGGCGTGACAGATGGGTTAGTGCATCTTTTTGCTAATCGCTGGGCGCCGCTGGTTGTCGGACGTAACGTCGGTTTGATGGCAATGGAATTATTTACCCCGGCGCGTGATGCGCTGGCGCAGCGTACTCTGGGCTGGGTGGCGCGTTAAGGTCTTCAGGAGCTATTTGTGCAAAATGTTGATGTGGCAATTGTGGGCGGCGGCATGGTGGGACTGGCGCTGGCCTGTGGATTACAGGGCAGTGGCCTGCGAGTGGCGGTGCTGGAACAGCATGCGCCCGTCCCCCTGAAAGAGGATGCCCCTGCACAACTGCGTGTCTCGGCGATCAACGCCGCCAGCGAAAAACTGCTGACGCGCCTGGGCGTCTGGTCATCAATTATTGCCCATCGCGCCAGCTGTTATCACGGCATGGAAGTGTGGGATAAAGACAGCTTTGGCCGCATTGCCTTTGACGATCAGAGTATGGGTTACAGCCATCTCGGTCATATTATTGAAAACAGCGTCATTCATCAGGCGTTGTGGAACAAAGCCCGGCAGTGTTCGGATGTGTCAATCCTGGCACCGGCGGAACTGCAACAGGTGGCCTGGGGTGAGAACGAAGCGTTTCTTACCCTCAAAGATGGCAATATGTTAACCGCCCGGCTGGTCGTCGGGGCCGATGGCGCTAACTCATGGTTACGCAATAAAGCCGATATTCCACTGACCTTCTGGGACTATAACCATCATGCGCTGGTGGCGACCATCCGTACCGATGAGCCGCATCAGGCTATTGCGCGGCAGGTTTTCCACGATGAAAGCATCCTCGCGTTTCTGCCGCTGGCCGACCCGCACTTGTGTTCAATCGTCTGGTCGCTGCCGCCTGAGCTGGCTGCGCAAATGCAGCAGGCAGACGAAGAGGCCTTCAACCAGGCGCTGTGCGTCGCGTTTGATAATCGCCTGGGGTTGTGTCACGTGGAAAGCGAGCGGCAGGTCTACCCGCTAACCGGACGTTACGCGCGTCATTTTGCCGGGCATCGTCTGGCATTGATGGGCGATGCGGCGCACACCATCCATCCTCTTGCCGGGCAGGGCGTTAACCTGGGCTTCATGGACGCGGCAGAACTGGTGAGCGAACTCAAGCGGCTGCACGCTCAGGGCAAAGATATTGGTCAGCACATGTATCTGCGCCGCTACGAACGCAGCCGTAAACACAGTGCCGCGCTGATGCTGGCCGGGATGCAGGGTTTCCGGGAATTGTTTTCCGGCACCAACCCGGCAAAAAAACTGTTCCGGGACATTGGCCTGAAACTGGCGGACAGATTGCCTGGGGTAAAACCACAGTTATTGCGTCAGGCGATGGGACTGAATGACCTCCCTCAGTGGTTGCGTTAACTGCGTCACACTTTCCCTTCCCCCTCGCGGGAAGGGATACCCTGCCTCATTTGAAAAATTCTAATTTCACGTCATTTTTCAGATTAGTTTTTCTCATCTCTCGTTTTTTTGCTGTCGGGAAAATTATCTCTTTTGTGGTGGTAAATATCGCTGTTTGCGATACCCGCTATGCGGGAGTGATTCTTTATGCGCCATTTCACGCTTAATCCTGGTGTAATATTCTGTTGGGGTTTTTGTGAAAAATGGTCATAAGCTAATGTGATGACCCATTTTCTCTTATGGTTAAGTGCCGCTTTCGGTGATAAGTTCAGGCGAAAGTGAACGTTTGCGTCGGCGACCGGGATCGGTGTCGACGTCTTGTCATGCGATGATTTTTTCACCGCTGAAAACGTGAAAGCCCCGCTTATTCGACGAGGAAAAGATGGCCCAGCAGACTCCTTTGTATGAACAACACACGCTGTGCGGCGCACGCATGGTGGATTTCCATGGCTGGATGATGCCGCTGCATTACGGCTCGCAAATCGATGAGCACCACGCGGTGCGTACCGATGCGGGCATGTTCGATGTATCGCACATGACGATTGTCGATTTGCGTGGCAGTCGAACCCGTGAATTCTTGCGCTACCTGCTGGCAAATGACGTAGCGAAACTCACCAAACCCGGCAAGGCGCTATATTCCGGCATGCTAAATGCGTCGGGCGGTGTCATTGATGACCTCATCGTCTACTATTTCACCGAAGACTTCTTCCGCCTCGTTGTAAACTCCGCCACCCGCGAAAAAGACCTCTCCTGGATTACCCAACACGCTGAACCTTTCGCCATTGATATCACCGTCCGTGACGATTTGTCGTTGATTGCCGTCCAGGGGCCAAACGCGCAGGCTAAAGCCGCGACCCTGTTCACTGACGAACAGCGTCAGGCAGTAGAAGGCATGAAGCCCTTCTTTGGCGTTGAGGCCGGCGATCTGTTTATCGCGACCACCGGCTATACCGGCGAAGCGGGTTATGAAATCGCGCTGCCGAACGAACAGGCAGCCGATTTCTGGCAGAAGCTGGTGCAGGCGGGCGTTAAGCCTTGTGGCCTGGGCGCGCGCGACACTTTACGCCTTGAAGCGGGCATGAACTTGTATGGTCAGGAGATGGACGAGGGCGTTTCGCCGCTCGCCGCCAATATGGGCTGGACCATTGCCTGGGAACCGGCGGACCGTGATTTTATCGGTCGCGAAGCGCTCGAATTACAGCGCGAGAAAGGCACCGAACAATTAGTCGGTCTGATCATGACCGAGAAAGGCGTGCTGCGTAACGAATTGCCGGTGCGGTTCACAGATACCCACGGTAACGCGCAAGAAGGCGTGATTACCAGCGGTACGTTCTCGCCGACGCTGGGCTACAGTATTGCACTGGCGCGTGTGCCTGCGGGCATTGGCGACACGGCAATCGTTCAGATCCGTAATCGTGAAATGCCGGTAAAAGTGACGAAACCTATTTTTGTACGCGCTGGCAAAGCCGTCGCGTGATTCATTCTTATTTGGAGATTTAGTGATGAGCAACGTACCTGCAGAACTGAAATACAGCAAAGAACACGAGTGGCTGCGTAAAGAAGCGGATGGCACGTACACCGTCGGTATCACTGAACATGCTCAGGAACTGCTGGGTGACATGGTGTTTGTTGATCTGCCCGAAGTGGGCGCAACCGTTGCCGCAGGTGATGATTGCGCCGTCGCGGAATCCGTGAAAGCGGCTTCCGATATTTATGCGCCGATTAGCGGCGAAATCGTTGCTGTTAACGAGGCACTGGGCGATGCGCCGGAGCAGGTTAACAGCGAGCCGTACGGCGAAGGCTGGATTTTCAAAATCAAAGCCAGTGATGAATCGGAAGTTGCTGCGTTGCTGGATGCGACCGCTTACGAAGCCTTACTCGAAGACGAATAACGGTTTTCTCCCTCTCCCTCACGGGGAGAGGGGCGGGGTGAAGGAATATTAGCGCTTTCACCCCAAACCTCTTCCTGACGAAGAGGCAATTTTAAAATCACCGCACGTTTCAGGAACCATCGCTCATGACACAGACTTTAAGCCAGCTTGAAAACCGTGGCGCTTTCATTGAACGTCACATTGGGCCGGATGCTCAGCAACAGCAGGAGATGCTGAAAACGGTTGGCGCGGATTCGTTAAACGCACTGATTGCCCAGATCGTGCCGAAAGATATCCAGCTTGCCACGCCGCCGCAGGTGGGTGAAGCCACGACCGAATACGCCGCACTGGCGGAGCTGAAAGCGATTGCTGGTCGCAACAAGCGCTTTAAGTCTTACATTGGCATGGGTTATACCGCCGTGCAATTACCGCCGGTTATCCTGCGTAACATGCTCGAAAACCCTGGCTGGTACACTGCCTATACGCCGTATCAGCCGGAGGTGTCACAAGGGCGCCTTGAAGCCTTACTGAATTTCCAGCAGGTGACGCTCGACCTGACTGGCCTCGACATGGCCTCGGCTTCTCTGCTGGATGAAGCTACCGCCGCTGCCGAAGCAATGGCGATGGCAAAGCGCGTCAGCAAACTGAAAAATGCCAACCGTTTCTTTGTTGCCGCCGACATTCATCCGCAAACGCTCGATGTGGTGCGCACCCGTGCCGAAACCTTTGGTTTTGACGTTATCGTGGATGATGCCAGCAAGGTGCTGGATCATCAGGATGTGTTTGGCGTGCTGTTGCAGCAGGTGGGCACGACCGGCGAAGTGCATGACTACAGCGCACTGATTACCGAGTTGAAAGCCCGTAAAATTATGGTCAGCGTAGCCGCCGATTTTATGGCGCTGGTGTTGTTGACCGCGCCGGGCAAACAAGGGGCAGACATTGTCTTCGGTTCTGCGCAGCGCTTCGGTGTGCCGATGGGCTACGGTGGCCCGCATGCGGCATTCTTTGCCGCAAAAGATGAATTCAAACGCTCAATGCCGGGACGTATTATCGGTGTCTCCAAAGACGCGGCGGGCAATACCGCACTGCGTATGGCGATGCAGACCCGCGAGCAGCATATCCGTCGCGAAAAAGCGAACTCCAACATCTGTACTTCGCAGGTACTGCTGGCCAACATCGCCAGCCTGTACGCGGTGTATCACGGTCCGGTTGGCCTGAAACGTATTGCGAGCCGTATCCATCGTCTGGCCGATATTCTGGCGGCCGGCCTGCAGCAAAAAGGGCTTAAGCTGCGTCACGCGCACTACTTTGACACCCTGTGCGTGGAAGTGGCCGACAAAGCCGCCGTGCTGGCGCGTGCGCAAGCGGCTGAAATCAACCTTCGTAGCGACATTCTGAATGCCGTGGGTATCACGCTCGATGAAACCACCACGCGTGAAGATGTGCAGAAACTTTTTGCCGTCGTGCTGGGCGATGCGCACGGACTGGACATTGACGTGCTGGATAAAGACGTGGCGCTCGACAGCCGCTCTGTGCCTGCCGCCATGCTGCGTGATGATGCGATCCTGAGCCACCCGGTCTTTAATCGCTATCACAGCGAAACCGAGATGATGCGTTACATGCACTCTCTGGAGCGCAAAGATCTGGCGCTCAATCAGGCGATGATCCCACTGGGATCTTGCACCATGAAGCTGAACGCCGCAGCGGAAATGATTCCGATCACCTGGCCTGAATTCGCCGAACTGCATCCGTTCTGCCCGGCAGAACAAGCCGAAGGCTACCACCACATGATCAACCAGCTTTCCGACTGGCTGGTGAAACTGACGGGTTACGATGCCCTTTGTATGCAGCCGAACTCTGGCGCGCAGGGGGAATATGCGGGCCTGTTGGCGATTCGTCACTACCATGAGAGCCGCAACGAAGGCCATCGCGATATCTGTCTGATCCCAAGCTCTGCACACGGTACCAACCCGGCATCCGCACAGATGGCAGGTATGCAGGTGGTGGTGGTGGCCTGTGATAAAAACGGCAACATCGATCTGGCCGATCTGCGCGCGAAAGCGGAACAACATGCGGCAAATCTCTCTTGCATCATGGTGACCTACCCGTCCACCCACGGCGTCTACGAAGAGACTATCCGTGAAGTGTGCGAAATTGTGCATCAATTTGGCGGGCAGGTTTATCTCGACGGCGCGAACATGAATGCTCAGGTGGGGATTACCTCTCCGGGCTTTATCGGTGCGGATGTGTCGCATCTCAACCTGCATAAAACCTTCTGTATTCCGCACGGCGGTGGCGGTCCGGGTATGGGGCCGATTGGCGTGAAAGCGCATCTGGCACCGTTCGTACCGGGCCACAGCGTGGTGCAGATTGAAGGCATGCTGACCCGTCAGGGCGCGGTATCTGCCGCCCCGTTTGGTAGCGCGTCGATTCTGCCAATTAGCTGGATGTACATCCGCATGATGGGCGCCGAAGGGCTGAAACAGGCAAGCCAGGTGGCGATTCTGAATGCCAACTACATCGCCAGCCGTCTGAAAGAGGCATTCCCGGTTCTCTATACGGGTCGCGATGGTCGCGTGGCGCATGAATGTATTCTCGACATTCGCCCGCTGAAAGAAGAGACCGGTATCAGTGAAATGGATATTGCGAAGCGCCTGATTGACTACGGTTTCCATGCGCCGACCATGTCTTTCCCGGTTGCGGGTACCCTGATGGTTGAGCCGACGGAGTCAGAAAGCAAAGCGGAACTGGATCGCTTTATTGACGCGATGCTGGCCATTCGTGGCGAGATCAACCGCGTAAAAGCAGGCGAATGGCCGCTTGCCGATAACCCGCTGGTGAATGCGCCACATACGCAGAACGAGCTGGTGGCGGAGTGGCATCACGGTTATACCCGCGAGCAGGCTGTCTTCCCGGCGGGTGTAGCGAACAAGTACTGGCCGACGGTAAAACGTCTTGATGACGTTTACGGCGACCGCAACCTGTTCTGCTCTTGCGTGCCGATGAGCGAATACCAGTAATTAGCGCTACGCTTCTACAGGCCGGGTGAACGTTCGCGTTACCCGGCCTTTTTTATCAGGAGGAATATAGATTGGCAATTGCACTGGTCACTGGCGGTAGCCGGGGAATAGGAAAGGCGACAGCGATGCTGCTGGGCGCAGAAGGGTACACGGTCGCGGTCAATTATCAGCACAATGCGCAGGCCGCGCAGTCAGTGGTTGAAACCATTATCGCGGCGGGCGGAAAAGCGTTCGCGGTTCAGGCGGATATTGGCGAAGAAGAGCAGGTCACCGCGATGTTCGCGCGCATTGATGAGGCGGATGAACCGCTGACCGCGCTGGTGAATAACGCCGGGATCCTGTTTACCCAAAGCCGCGTGGAAGCGATGACGGCGGAGCGCATCAACCAGGTTCTGCGGACTAACGTGACGGGCACCTTTCTCTGCTGTCGGGAGGCCATTAAACGTATGGCGCTGCCGCACGGCGGAAAAGGCGGTGCGATAGTGAATGTCTCTTCGGCCGGGGCGCGTCTGGGTTCGCCCGGCGAGTATGTTGATTATGCCGCGTCAAAAGGGGCGATGGATACGCTTACCACGGGCTTGTCGGTGGAAGTCGCGGCGCAGGGTATTCGGGTTAACAGCGTTCGACCAGGCTTTATCTATACGGAAATGCATGCCTCTGGTGGTGAACCCGGGCGGGTCGATCGGGTGAAGTCGATGCTGCCGATGCAGCGTGGCGGCCAGCCGGAAGAGGTGGCGCAGGCGATAGTCTGGCTGTTGAGCGATAAGGCATCCTACGTGACGGGAAGCTTTATCGAACTGGCGGGGGGTAAGTAAGCGACTCCCTCTCTGCCCGGCCCTTCTCCCCGATGGGAGAAGGGCAGGATGAACAGTATACCGGTTAGATATTCTCGCCGTTGCTAGCGATCACTTCTTTATACCAGCTAAAACTCTTCTTACGGGAACGGGACATGTCGCCGGTGCCGTCATCATGCTTGTTCACGTAGATAAAGCCGTAGCGTTTGCTGTACTGGCCGGTGGTGAAAGAGACGCAGTCGATACAGCCCCACGGTGTGTAACCCATCAGGTCAACACCATCATATGTGACCGCCTCAACCATCTCTTTAACGTGAGCACGCAGATAATCGATACGATAATCGTCGATAATACTGCCATCTTCTTCTACTTTATCGTACGCGCCAAAGCCATTTTCAACAATAAACAGCGGCTTCTGATAACGCTCATACAGTTCGCACAGCGCATAACGCAGACCTACCGGGTCAATCTGCCAGCCCCAGTCGGATGCTTTTACATGCGGGTTCGGTACGCTGCCCTGGAAGCCGGAAATGGCATCACCAGTGCCGCCTTCGGCTTTTACCGCATTGGTCATGTAGTAGCTAAAGCCGAGGTAATCACAGGTCCCTTCACGCAGAGCCTGCTCGTCGCCCGCTTCCATTGTGATGTTGAAACCACGACGTTCCCATTCGTTCAACACGTAAGACGGGTAGTAACCACGCAACTGAACATCAGTAAAGACATAGCGCTCACGCATGGATTCCTGTGCAAACATCACATCTTCTGGCTTACAGGAGAACGGATACAGCGGCACCATAGCCAGCATGCAGCCGATTTTCATTTCCGGATTGATGCGGTGACCTATTTTCACCGCCAGCGCGCTGGCCACGAACTGATGGTGCAAGACCTGATACATGGTCTCTTCCGGATTTTCATGGTCGGTATAGACCACCCCGGAGCAGCAGTAGCCGAACAGTGGCGCGCGCCAGTTACGCTGGTTGTTGATTTCGTTGAAGGTCATCCAGTATTTAACCTTCGCTTTGTAGCGCTCAAACACCACTTCGGCGAAGCGGACAAAGAAATCCACGACCTTACGGTTAGTCCAGCCGCCGTACTCCTGCACCAGGTGCAGCGGCATTTCGAAGTGAGACAGGGTAATTACCGGTTCGATGTTATATTTGAGCAGTTCATCAAACATATCATCATAGAATTTCAGGCCTTCTTCGTTAGGCTGCAATTCGTCGCCTTTCGGGAAGATGCGTGTCCAGGCGATAGAGGTACGGAAGCATTTGAAGCCCATTTCGGCGAAGAGTTTGATGTCTTCTTTATAGTGGCCGTAAAAATCGACCGCTTCATGGTTCGGGTAGTATTTTCCTTCGATGACCTGCCGGGTGATTTCGCGTGGAACGCCGTGCGCGCCACCGGTGAGCACGTCACAAATGCTTGGGCCTTTTCCGCCCTGATTCCAGCCACCTTCAACCTGATGTGCGGCAACGGCGCCGCCCCATAAAAAGTCTTTCGGTAAGGTCAATTTTTTCATCGTTGCTACTCTCGCCCTGGTAATAAAATCTGCGCTCGAGTCTAGCAAAGGGAATAAAAATGTCACGATATAACAAATTACCCTTAAGGTGATTTGTTACACCAATAAAACAATATGTTTTTTTTATGCTATTTTCTTCGCCAGTTTTCGGCCAAGTGATTCCAGAATATAGATCACCGGAATTTGCGTCGTAATATCATAAACACCCGCAATGCGTGTTTGCGGGACATGCCAGGAAAGATTGAAATCCGCCAGTTTTGCCAGGCGCGAATGCTCATGGCTGGTGATGGTCAGGACTTTGCAGTGATGGAGGCTGAACTGGCTGGCGAAACGCAGGATCTCCTCGGTTTCCCCGGAGACAGACAACACGATAGCCAGTGCATTTCTGGCCATGTCATTTGTGACCGGAAAATAAGGGTCATCGATATGATTACTGAATTTTCCGACATTCGAAAAGAAGCGTGCGCCATATTTTGCCAGAGCACCGGATGTGCCTGCACCAACAAAAATAATACGCTCCGACGATAAAATAATGTCGACCGCTTTATCTAATAACGTGTCGAATTCGTCGTTATTCACACTTTTAAAAAAGCTGATAATTTCGCTGGCGCCAAAATTAGCCTGCTGGGGCTCGTTTTGCTCTAAATATAATTTAAAGCGGACGCGAAATTCTGAATAACCTTCACATTGCAGTTTGCGGCAGAAACGCAGCACCGTGGTGGTTGAGACTCCAGCGCCGTCGGCCAGTTCGCGGATGGTCATGTACATCACTTTGTCACGATTTTTGACGACATAGTTGTAGACCATCATCTCAAGATTGTTGAGACTGGCGATAGCGGCGTGGGAGAACATACTCACTGTGTCAACGACTCACTTATCAGATTTATCATCAGGGAATAATAACATGCAGCCGAACGACATCACTTTTTTTCAGCGCTTTCAGGACGACATTCTGGCAGGCCGCAAAACAATTACTATCCGCGATCAAAGTGAATCGCACTTTCGCGTCGGGGATATCTTGCGCGTGGGACGTTATGAGGATGACGGCTATTTTTGCACCATCAAGGTGATTGGTACCTCAACGACCACCCTTGACAACCTGACAGAAGAACATGCGCAGCAGGAGAACATGTCCCTGCCTGAGCTCAAAAATGTCATTGCCGATATCTACCCCGGACAGAACCAGTTTTATGTGATTGATTTCAAGGTTCTTTAGAAAAACAGTAACGCCTGTTAGTCTAAATTCTTATATAACTAATTGATATTTATCTGTTCATATAAATATCATGATTTATTTAAGCGAACAGGTGTGCACTGGAATCATTCTCAGTTACTCTATAGGCGCGACGTTTTATTTTGAGTTCTCCCGGAGTTAACTATGGCGGATAGACCATTAATCGCACAGGGATATACGCTGGCTGAGGAAATAGCCAACAGCATCAGCCATGGCATCGGGCTGGTGTTTGGTATTGTTGGACTGGTGCTTCTGCTGGTGCAGGCCGTTGACAGTAATGCCGGCACGCTGGCGATCACCAGCTACAGTCTCTATGGCGGCAGCATGATTCTGCTGTTTCTCGCCTCCACGCTTTATCACGCTATACCGCATCAGCGGGCAAAAGTGTGGCTTAAGAAATTCGACCACTGCGCAATCTATCTGTTGATTGCCGGAACCTATACGCCTTTTCTGCTGGTGGGACTGGATTCGCCGCTGGCACGGGGATTGATGGTTGTTATCTGGGGCCTGGCACTGCTGGGGATCCTGTTCAAGTTGACCATTGCCCACCGTTTCAAAGTGCTGTCGCTGGTGACCTACCTCACCATGGGTTGGCTGTCGCTGATTGTGGTTTACCAACTGGCGACCAAACTGTCGATTGGCGGGGTGACGTTACTGGCCGCGGGTGGGGTGGTTTACTCGCTGGGCGTGATATTTTACGTTTGTAAGCGCATTCCCTATAACCATGCTATCTGGCACGGCTTCGTGCTGGGCGGCAGCATATGTCACTTCCTGGCGATTTATCTGTATGTCGGACAGGCTTAAAAGCTGAATCGATAGCCGAAAATTCCCCGGCGGCGTGGCGCTTGCCGGGGCTACGGATGCTGGTGTTTGGCAGCCTGGACATCAAACAGGGGGGAGCGCAGCAGGCGCTCCTGTCCGTTACTCTTCTTCCAGCGAATAAGGCAGCGGCTCGATAGCCAGAGTGTTCGCATCATCACGCACGCGAAACACGCTGTCTGGCTCCATATCGTTGTTCATCACAACCTGCACCAGCAGTTTGCCGTCATCCAGTTGCGCGGCAGCCAGCACTGTACCGGTACGACGCCAGTTTTCACCCATTTTCAGTTCCAGATCTTCACCGGCTTCCGGCACCCGGCTGGCTTTCCCCGCCAGATACCACAGTGCGCGTTTATTCGCGCCACGGAATTTCGCGCGGGCAACCATCTCCTGGCCGGTGTAACACCCTTTCTTGAAGCTGATACCGCCCAGTGCCTGAATATTTGTGGCCTGGGGAATAAATTGCGCGCTGTTAACGGTGTCAATGACCGGAAGGCCCGCTTCGATATTGAGCGCCAGCCACTGCTGGCTGTTGTTAAGTTGGGCTTCGCCACGCAGGGCTTCTGTTACTTTTTCTGCGGTGGCGACGTCGGTCACCAATAAAAAACGTTCTGCCGGATGGGCAAACCAGAGAAGGGTGGTTTCACCCTCATGAACAAGCTGTTTGTCTGCATCCGGCAGGGCCGAAAACAGATTGGCCAGCGCGGCGCGAGCCTGGAACCCCGCGACACCCAGCAGGACATGTTCGTTGTCTGCTTCGATAGTGACTTTGGAGAACACGGCGTACTTTTTCAATTCTTTAAGCTGAGACTCCGCGACGCTGCGGCGTAAAATCCAGCTAAAACCTTCAGCGGTGCGGAACAGACGCAGGTTGCTCCACATTTTGCCTTTTGCATCGCAGTGCGCAGCCAGCAAATGTTGATCGTCAGTCAGTTTCGCCACATCGGCTGTAACCTGGCCTTGCAGGTATTTCTCACTGTCTGCGCCCTTGATAGTCGCCAGTGACCAGTCATCGAGAGTCATAAGCGTCAGCGGCAGTCGCGCTGATGCGGTCGGCTGGCGCGGAGGAAACGGAGTAAAAGCCATAGTATTGTCCTGATTAGCCTGATGCATATTTTCACTTAATGGTAAAAGAGCCGTTGCCCAATGCAAGCGATAAAAACAGGCGATTTGTGCCTTATAAAGAGTATGGGAAAAAGCACGCAAAATGGCTGTAATGGTTGCAATGCATGGGATTTATTCTGGAAGTCACCTCGTAAACATAAATATTCCGCCGATGGATGATTAAAAACACGTTACAATGGCAACCCATCGTGGCTATGCAGGTTTCAGAACATGGATATTAACAACAAAGCCCGTATTCATTGGGCATGTCGGCGCGGAATGCGTGAGCTGGATATTTCCATCATGCCTTTCTTTGAACATGAATATGATTCGCTGAGTGATGATGACAAACGTGTGTTTGTGCGTCTTCTGCAGAGCGATGACCCTGATTTATTTAACTGGCTGATGAATCACGGCAAACCTCAGGACGAGGCGTTGCAGCGAATGATCCAGTTAATTCAGACACGGAATCGGGAACGTGGTCCTGTGGCAATCTGATATACGCGTCTCATGGCGCTCACAGTGGCTCTCACTTTTACTCCATGGCTTGATGGCGGCTTTCGTGTTGCTGTTACCCTGGCCATTGAGTTATACGCCGCTTTGGTTACTGCTTTTGTCACTGGTGGTGTTCGACAGCGTACGGAGTCAGCGCCGCATTAATGCCTGTCAGGGAGAGATCAAACTGTTGATGGATGCACGTTTGCGCTGGCAAGGCGTGGAGTGGGAAATCGTCGGAACACCATGGATGCTGAATATTGGCATGATTCTGCGTTTGCGTCGGGAAAAAGATGGTCGCCGACAGCATCTGTGGCTGGCCGCAGATAGCATGGATGCGCAAGAGTGGCGTGATTTGCGCCGACTGATTTCGCAACAATCGGCGCAGCGTCAGCACTAAGCTCAGGCGAACTGTCCGGCTATTTCTACCAGAATCTGTTCGCACCAGTTCTGGATACGTTCATCGCTCAGGTCATATTGATTGGTTTCGTCCAGCGCCAGACCCACAAACAACTGTCCATCGGCAATGATCGGTTTGGTGCTGGTGAATTCGTAGCCTTCTGTTGGCCAGTAACCAATGAATTTTACTCCACGCGGAGCCAGCTTATCGTGCAGCATTCCGAGCGCGTCGAGGAACCACTCGCCGTAGCCGAGTTGGTCGCCCATACCGTACAGTGCGACGATTTTTCCGTCGAGATTGAGTGTGTCGAGCTGCTCCCAGATGGCTTCCCAGTCTTCCTGCAATTCACCAAAGTCCCAGGTGGGAATGCCAAGAATCAGAGCATCGTACTGCTCCATTAATACGGGGGCGTCGTCTTTCAGGTTGTGTAACGTCACCAGTTCCGGGCCAATGATATCGCGGATTTTTTCTGCCGCCATTTCGGTGTAGCAGGTACTGGAACCATAAAACAGGCCGATGTTCATAACGTAAACGTCTCAATTCCGGATGTGTCTTTGCGAGCAGTGTACCAGAATCACACCGCAATCAGGCATAATGCAACGATTCGAAGCAAGGAGGAGCACAGGTGGAACAAGATTTCGCACGTATCGAACAATTTCTTGATGCCCTCTGGCTGGAGCGAAACCTGGCGGAAAATACCCTCAGTGCGTATCGTCGTGATTTGCAGGGGCTTGTGGAATGGCTACATCATCAGGGGCTGTCGCTGGAAAGCGCACAGGCGGATGATTTACAAAACCTGCTGGCGCAAAGGATGGACGGCGGCTACAAGGCAACCAGCTCAGCACGTTTGCTCAGCGCGATGCGCCGTTTCTTCCAGCATCTGTACCGGGAGAAGTTTCGTCAGGACGATCCCAGCGCATTACTTGCTTCGCCAAAACTGCCACAACGTCTTCCGAAAGATCTCAGTGAAGCGCAGGTTGAGCGGTTATTAGCGTCGCCAGCCATTGACCAGCCGCTGGAGTTACGCGATAAAGCGATGTTGGAAGTGCTTTATGCTACCGGGCTTCGCGTCTCGGAACTGGTAGGGCTGACGATGAGCGACATCAGCTTGCGCCAGGGGGTTGTGCGCGTCATCGGTAAAGGAAATAAAGAGCGCCTGGTTCCGCTGGGGGAAGAGGCGGTGTACTGGGTAGAAAACTATCTGGAACATGGGCGTCCCTGGCTGTTGAATGGCGTCTCAATCGATGTGCTGTTTCCGAGCCAGCGTGCTCAGCAGATGACACGGCAAACATTCTGGCATCGCATCAAACATTATGCGCAACTGGCGGGTATCGACAGCGAAAAACTCTCGCCGCACGTTTTGCGTCATGCGTTTGCTACCCATTTACTGAATCACGGTGCAGACTTACGTGTGGTCCAGATGTTGCTTGGCCACAGCGATCTCTCTACGACCCAGATTTATACGCATGTCGCGACGGAGCGGCTGCGACAGCTTCATCAGCAACATCACCCGCGGGCGTGATCGTTGTTTTTTAAAGGATACGTTATGAAAAAAGGTTTTATCATGTTCACCCTGCTGGCGGCGGCGCTGACCAGTACCGCGCATGCGGACGATGCCGCTATCAAGCAATCGCTGGCAAAATTGGGTGTACAGAGTTCCGATATTCAGCCTGCGCCAGTTGCCGGAATGAAAACCGTGCTGACCAATAGCGGCGTGCTGTATGTCACCGATGACGGCAAACACATCATTCAGGGGCCGATGTACGACGTCAGCGGCGCCCAGCCGGTGAATGTCACCAACCAGTTGTTGACAGCGCATCTCAACGCACTGGAAAAAGAGATGATTGTCTATAAAGCGCCGCAGGAAAAGCATGTGATCACCGTCTTCACGGACATCACCTGCGGTTACTGCCACAAACTGCATGAAGAGATGGCAGACTACAACGCGCTGGGTATCACCGTGCGTTATCTGGCTTTCCCGCGTCAGGGGCTGCAGAGTCAGGCCGAGCAGGATATGAAAGCTATCTGGTGTGCGAAAGACCGCAACAAAGCCTTAGATGATGCGATGAGCGGTAAGGGTGTTAAGCCAGCCAGTTGCGATCTTGATATCGCCGATCACTATGCGCTCGGCGTGCAGTTTGGCGTGAACGGTACGCCAGCCGTTGTGTTAAACGATGGCTACCTTGTGCCGGGATATCAGGGGCCGAAAGAGATGAAAGCCTTCCTCGACGAACATCAAAAACAGACTGGCGGTAAGTAATTCACGTGAAAGCCGAAATTCGACTTCGCCGCCGCGAGGCAAACGACGCGGCGGATTTACCTGCCGATCTTCCCCCACTTCTGCGTCGCCTTTATGCCAGCCGCGGTGTTTGTAGCGCGGCGGATCTGGAGCGCGGGGTGAAAGGCATGCTGCCCTGGCAGCGGCTGCATGGCATCGATAAAGCGGTAGAGATCCTCTATAACGCCTTGCGCGAGGGGTTGCGTATTGTGGTTGTCGGTGATTTTGATGCCGACGGCGCAACCAGTACCGCACTGAGTGTGCTGGCCTTACGTGCGCTGGGCGGCACTAATATCGCCTACCTGGTGCCGAACCGTTTTGAAGACGGCTACGGGTTAAGTCCGGAAGTGGTGGATCAGGCACACGCACGCGGCGCGCAACTGATCCTGACCGTGGATAACGGTATTTCGTCACATGCCGGGGTTGAACGGGCACATGCGCTCGGCATTCCGGTGGTGGTCACCGACCACCATCTTCCCGGCGAAACAGTGCCCAATGCCGAAGCCATCATCAACCCGAACCTGCGCGAATGCGATTTTCCGTCGAAGTCACTGGCGGGGGTGGGTGTGGCCTTCTATCTGATGCTGGCACTGCGAACTTTTTTACGCGACAAAGGCTGGTTTGATGAGCGCGGGCTGGCTATCCCTAATCTGGCGGAACTGCTTGATTTAGTGGCCTTAGGTACCGTTGCCGATGTCGTGCCGCTGGATGCCAACAACCGCATTCTGACCTGGCAGGGCTTAAGCCGCATTCGTGCCGGAAAGTGCCGTCCTGGCATCAAAGCGCTCCTGGAAGTCGCCAACCGCGACGCACAAAAACTGGCGGCCAGCGATTTAGGTTTTGCGCTTGGCCCACGTCTGAATGCCGCAGGTCGTCTGGACGATATGTCCGTTGGCGTGGCGCTATTGCTCAGTGACAACCTTGGCGAAGCTCGGGTGCTGGCCAGCGAACTTGATGCGCTAAACCAGACGCGCAAAGAGATTGAGCAGGGCATGCAGGCAGAGGCGTTGACGCTGTGCGAGAAGCTGGAACGTAGCCGCGATACCCTGCCGGGTGGTCTTGCTATGTATCATCCCGAATGGCACCAGGGGGTAGTGGGGATTCTGGCGTCGCGTATTAAAGAGCGTTTCCACCGCCCGGTTATCGCGTTTGCGCCTGCCGGGGATGGCACTTTAAAAGGCTCAGGACGCTCAATCCAGGGCCTTCACATGCGCGATGCGCTGGAGCGTCTGGATACACTCTACCCAGGGCTGATGCTCAAATTCGGCGGCCATGCCATGGCGGCGGGGCTGTCGCTTGAGGAGGCTCGCTTCGAGGAGTTCCAGCGCTACTTTGGCGAGCTGGTCACCGAGTGGCTGGATCCGGCACTGTTGCAAGGTGAAATCGTTTCTGATGGCCTGTTAAAACCTGATGAAATGACCCTCGATACAGCCGAAATGTTGCGCGATGCCGGCCCCTGGGGGCAGATGTTCCCGGAACCGCTGTTTGATGGCGAATTTCGTCTTCTGCAACAACGGCTGGTGGGGGAGCGCCATCTGAAAGTGATGGTTGAACCGGTCGGCGGCGGCCCGCTGCTCGACGGTATCGCTTTTAATGTCGACACCACCTGCTGGCCTGATAACGGCGTGCGCGTCGTCAATATCGCTTATAAACTGGATGTGAATGAGTTTCGCGGCAATCGCAGCGTGCAATTAATCATTGATCACCTGTGGCCAATTTAACGCCAGTATTCTCTACTAATAAGGGCTGAAATCCGGTAAAATTCCGCCCTTATGACCGCATTTTGACAAGTCCATCTAAAGAAATCAGACCATGTTTGAAATTAACCCGGTAAAAAATCGCATTCAGGACCTCACGGAGCGCTCCGACGTTCTTAGGGGGTATCTTTGACTATGACGCCAAGAAAGAGCGTCTGGAAGAAGTAAACGCCGAGCTGGAACAGCCGGATGTCTGGAACGAACCTGATCGCGCACAGGCGCTGGGTAAAGAACGTTCCTCCCTCGAAGCCATTGTTGAAACGCTCGACCAAATGAGTCAGGGGCTGGAAGATGTTTCCGGTCTGCTGGAGCTGGCTGTCGAAGCCGATGACGAAGAGACCTTCAACGAAGCTGTCGCTGAACTCGATACGCTGGAAGAGAAGCTGGCACAGCTTGAATTCCGCCGTATGTTCTCTGGTGAATACGACAACGCCGATTGCTACCTGGATATTCAGGCTGGTTCCGGCGGCACCGAGGCGCAGGACTGGGCGAGCATGCTGGAGCGTATGTATCTGCGCTGGGCAGAAGCGCGCGGCTTTAAGACCGAAATCATCGAAGAATCCGAAGGTGAAGTGGCGGGTATCAAATCCGTTACCATCAAGATTTCCGGCGATTACGCCTATGGCTGGCTGCGTACTGAAACCGGCGTGCACCGCCTGGTGCGTAAGAGCCCGTTCGATTCCGGTGGCCGTCGCCACACCTCATTCAGCTCTGCGTTCGTGTACCCGGAAGTGGATGACGATATTGATATCGAAATCAACCCGGCGGATCTGCGTATCGACGTTTATCGCGCATCCGGCGCGGGTGGTCAGCACGTTAACCGTACGGAATCTGCGGTACGTATTACCCACATTCCGACCAACACGGTAACTCAGTGCCAGAACGACCGTTCACAGCACAAGAACAAAGACCAGGCCATGAAGCAGATGAAAGCGAAGCTTTATGAACTGGAAATGCAGAAGAAGAACGCTGAGAAACAGGCGATGGAAGACAACAAGTCCGACATCGGTTGGGGTAGCCAGATCCGTTCGTATGTCCTTGATGATTCTCGCATCAAAGACCTGCGCACCGGAGTTGAAACCCGTAACACGCAGGCGGTGCTGGATGGCAGCCTGGATCAATTTATCGAAGCAAGTTTGAAAGCAGGGTTATGAGGAACCAACATGTCTGAACAACAAGCACAGGGCGCTGACGCGGCAGTCGATCTTAATAATGAACTGAAAACTCGCCGCGAAAAGCTGGCATTGCTGCGTGAACAAGGCGTGCCGTTCCCGAACGATTTTCGTCGTGACCACACTTCAGACCTTCTGCACGCTGACTTCGATGCAAAAGAAAACGAAGAGCTGGAAGCGCTGAACATTGAAGTTGCTGTCGCTGGCCGTATGATGACCCGCCGCATTATGGGTAAAGCGTCTTTCGTCACCCTGCAGGATGTGGGGGGCCGTATTCAGCTTTATGTTGCCCGTGACGATCTGCCGGAAGGCGTTTACAACGAGCAGTTCAAAAAATGGGACCTGGGCGATATCCTGGGCGCGAAAGGTAAGCTGTTCAAAACCAAGACTGGCGAGCTGTCCATTCACTGTACTGAGCTGCGTCTGTTGACCAAAGCCCTGCGCCCGTTGCCGGACAAATTCCACGGCCTGCAGGATCAGGAAGCCCGCTATCGTCAGCGTTATCTGGATCTGATCTCTAACGAAGATTCCCGCAACACATTTAAAGTGCGTTCCAAAATCATGGCCGGCATTCGCCAGTTCATGGTGAATCGCGACTTTATGGAAGTGGAAACCCCGATGATGCAGGTGATTCCTGGCGGTGCGTCTGCACGTCCATTTATCACCCACCACAATGCGCTGGATCTGGACATGTACCTGCGTATTGCGCCGGAACTGTATCTGAAACGTCTGGTGGTTGGCGGCTTCGATCGCGTGTTCGAAATCAACCGTAACTTCCGTAACGAAGGTATCTCTGTTCGCCACAACCCTGAGTTCACCATGATGGAACTCTACATGGCGTACGCGGATTACAAAGATCTGATCGAACTGACTGAATCCCTGTTCCGCACCCTGGCGCAGGATATTCTGGGTAAAACTGAAGTGCCTTATGGCGATGAAGTGTTCGATTTCGGCAAGCCGTTCGAAAAACTGACCATGCGCGAAGCAATTCAGAAATACCGCCCGGAAACGAACATGGCGGATCTGGATAACTTCGACTCAGCGAAAGCCATCGCAGAAAGCATTGGCATCAAAGTTGAGAAGAGCTGGGGCCTGGGCCGCATCGTGACCGAGATCTTCGAAGAAGTGGCCGAAGCACATCTGATTCAGCCGACCTTCATCACCGAATATCCGGCTGAGGTGTCTCCGCTGGCGCGCCGTAATGACGTGAACCCGGAAATCACTGACCGCTTCGAGTTCTTTATCGGTGGTCGTGAAATCGGTAACGGCTTTAGCGAGCTGAACGATGCTGAAGATCAGGCGCAGCGCTTCCAGGATCAGGTTAACGCCAAAGATGCAGGCGATGACGAAGCGATGTTCTATGACGAAGACTATGTGACCGCGCTGGAACACGGTCTGCCGCCGACTGCGGGTCTGGGCATTGGTATCGACCGTATGGTTATGCTGTTTACCAACAGCCACACCATTCGCGACGTGATCCTGTTCCCGGCGATGCGTCCGGTAAAATAAGTCGCTAAGAAGTCAAAAAGCCCCGGTGTGCAAACACGGGGCTTTTTTATTGCCTGACGCTGGCGGCAAACTCTCTGAGTTGCGCGTTTGCGTTTTCTGCCTCCAGCACCATCCACGGACTAAATGCCCAGGGTGTTGCCACCAGCGAATGGCAGAGGGCATCAAGTTCTACCCACTGATACGCCATGACTTCCTCTGCATTGATATTCAATGGAGTGATGATTTGTGCGGCGAAGACCGGGCAAATTTCGTTTTCGACAATCCCGGATGGATCGGTCTCGCGGTAGCGGAAACCCGGAGCAATAGACGTGATGTCGATAATATCCGCCCCTATTTCATAGCGACAGCGACGAACCATTGCCTGCTCAGGCGTTTCCCCCTCTTGCGGATGCCCGCAAACGGAGTTGGTCCACACGCCCGGCCAGGCTTTTTTGCTCATGGCCCGGCGGGTCACCAGACATTCGCCGCGTGAATTGAAAAGCCAGGAAGAGAAGGCGAGATGTAGCGGAGTGTTATGGTGATGAGCGGTATACTTTTCTTCCATGCCGATGGGTGAGCCGTGCTCATCCAGTAAAATGACATGTTCTTGCATGCTTATGATTTCTCCGGATCGATATAAAACCGTATGACGCGACGCCAGTGTGACTACGGCGCAACTCCGTAGCCGGACCGGTGGCGTCGCGCCAACGGTTAAACATTATACCCGTTCTCAGGCAAACAGTTTGGCCCAGAGGGCGGAAAAGGGCATTACCAGCAAAAGGCCGGGTAGCATATTGGCGACCGGAAACGGTTTTATATTGCAGATACGCAACCCCGTTGCCACCATAATAAGGCCACCCGCACAGGAGAAATCCGCCATCATATCGGGGGTGATCATATGCAGAATGTAAACGGCAATTGTCGCCAGTGCGACCTGCACAATGATCAGTGGAGCGCCAATGGTCATTACCGAAAAACCGAGCATGGTGGCAAAAATCGCAGCGGTGAAAAGATCCAGTACTGTTTTGATATACAGAATAGACGGATCACCGGTCATCCCTTCATGCATCGCTCCAAAGATCCCCGTGCCACTGGCGCAGAAGAGCACCAGAATGGCGACGAATTTTTCCGTAAACTCGTCATGCGTTAGCCCTTGTACCGGTGGGAAAACACGGTTGATCAAACCGCGCGTTGTGCCAGCCGCTTTGCCAATTTGTTTTTCCAGGAAGAAGACCTCCCCAATAACCGCGCCCAATACCATGGCCAGTACGACGGCGGGCATAAATTTCACTTTAATAACCAGATTGATGCCCAGGCCAATTGAGCACAAACCAAAGGTCAGCGGTAGCGCGACTTTGACGCGATCCGGAATACGGCTGCCAACAAGGGAACCGAGCAGGCCGCCGATAACGACAGCCGCGCCATTAACATAAGGTCCAATTAACATAGAAATTCCTGCGAAATTAAGCGCGATAAAGCAATTTTCCTTCGCCCCAGCGCGGGATGTTTTTAACATCGATATCGAACAGATCCAACGCGCGGCTGACACTATGTGTGATGATTTCGTCGGTCGTTTGCGGGCGCTGATAGAGTGCGGGAAGCGGCGGGAAAATAATCCCGCCCATCTCCGTAACAACCTGCATATTGCGAATGTGGCCCAGATTCAGTGGCGTTTCGCGTGCCAACAGTACCAGGCGGCGACGCTCTTTAAGCACCACATCGGCCGCTCGGGTCAGCAGATTATCGGTGAGACAGTGCGCGATGGAGCCCAGGGATCGCATTGAACATGGGGCGACTATCATCCCCAGCGTCTTAAACGACCCGCTGGAAATAGAAGCCCCAAGGTTTCCGATCGGATGCACCACATCCGCCAGCGCCATTACCTCATCCAACTGATAATCCGTTTCCAGTTCGCAGGTTTTTTCCGCCCCTTTTGTCACGACCAGATGGACTTCGAGATCCTGCCCACGTAAAAGCTCCAGCGCTTTCACGCCATACTGAAAACCGGAAGCACCGCTGATGCCGACAATGATGCGTCGTGATATGGTCACCTTCATCCCCTTATTCGAAGTCTGGCAGAAAACGTTTCACATCCACCTCTTTGAACTTCGAACGTTCAAAGTGGCTTTTCAGATGGAACGGTACAGTACAGTCGAAGATCGTTTTGCAGGATGTGCCCTGTTGCAGAATGCTCGGGCTGTATTCCGGGATCTGTGACGGATCGAGCGGGTGGCAGCGAACGCCGGGGATAGTAATCGTATCCACATCGCCCTGGTAGCGGGTTTGCATCGCCCACAGCACGTCGTCACTGTCGAAGATGTCCACGTCTTCATCCACCAGAATCACATGTTTCAGCTCAGGGAACGCAGCGAACGCGAGCAGTGCAGCCTGGCGCTGACGGCCTTCATCCACTGCAACCGCTTTCTTAAATTGCATCACGGCCAGTAGCTTGCCGCCGCCTGCGGAGTGCGCAAACACATTCAGTAATTTGCCCGGCATTGCGCGGCCCACCATATCCAGGATGCTGGCTTCGGTCGGGATGCCCGCCATGTTGACGTGTTCTTCGCCTGGCCCTACGGTAGTGCGCCAGATAGGGTTGTAGCGATGGGTGACGGCTTTCACTTTGATAACCGGCAGGGCGTTTTTGGCTTCGCCGGTATAGCCCGGGAATTCAGGCATCGCTTTACCGGTATTGGTATTCTGGTCTTCGCGAAGACGCACGTTTGGCAGCAGTTCGCCTTCAATGACGATTTCTGCATGGGCGATGGCTTTTTCGTTGATGGTTTTACACTGCACCATATCCACTGCATGGCCACGCAACGCACCCGCAACACTCAGTTCGTCATAGCCCAATGGGGTTGTTGGCGGCTCGAAGCAAGCCGCGATTTCGATGGCCGGGTCGACGCCAATGCTGATAGATATTGGCAGTGGTTGGCCTGCGGCTTCTGCTTTCATGCGGAACGCATCGATATGACGGCCCGGGGTCAACCACATAGATAACTCATCACGGCTCTGTACACACAGGCGGTGAATGGTAATGTCGGATTCTCGGGTTTCCGGATCGGAGGCATAGCACAGCCCCATCGTGATGTACGGGCCTGCATCCTCTTCGGTATTGGTTGGTGCAGGTAATAATTTGCGCAGATCGAAATCAGCGTCGCTGGCGAGATGTACAACCTGCTGGCAGACGGCATCATCCTGGCTCAGTACCGGCGGAATCGGGTTTTGCACGGAGTCTTTCAGCAGGTGGCCAAGTTTTTCCTGCGGGCAGTTGAGAAAGTGGCTGACGCGTTTGCGTGAACCATTGAGACCAATTGCCACACTGATATCGTGAAAGCCTTTAATTTTGTTAAATACCATAACCGGGCCGTTTTTACGCGTCGGGCGCTGGCAGGTACCGCCCGCACCAACGTAGCGATACACGCCGGACAGCTCGGCATGTGGATCTACCTCAGTATCAGTTTCCACATATTCGCCGGGTAAGGTTTTTAATAATTCAAGCGCTGAACGTAAATCGTGAACGTTGCTGGTAGGTTTTTTTTCTCTATTTGACATAGCCTGTTCCATCTCAGGAAAGATAATTAAGGTCTGCACCTACCTTATTTTCCTGATGCTTTTTAAACAAATACCGTTTTCCTGATTCTCTCCATATCAAAAAAGTACTCTTTACACAGATGTTAAATATTTAAGTCAAAAGTGAAATAATTAACGCGCTTTTCCTTTGGTTCGCTAAGTGTGATACTGAGTGCCTGAATGCTGCGGAGTATAATTGTATGGATTTGAAAAGATTGCGTTATTTTTGTCGCGTGGTGGAACAAGGCTCCGTAAGCCAGGCTGCAAAAGTATTGAATATGGCACAACCCCCGCTCAGTAAACGTATACAGGAACTTGAAGAAGAACTTAATGTGTCATTGTTTACACGGCAGGGAAATCGCATTGAACCCACTGATGCAGGTTATTTTCTTTATCGTAAAGCTTGTGAGATATTACGCCAGGTAGAAGATACTGCCCGAGAAACAGTGGCGATTGCTAATAAAGAAAAATTCCAATTAAGAATCGGCTTAACTCATCTTTTTCAATCCTATTTTAAACCTCTGCTTCTCGAGTTATATAAGCGTCATCCGCAGGCTGAAATAAATATCTCTGTTACCGATTCCAGCCATTTAGAGACGATGCTCAATGAGGGGACTATCGATCTGGCGCTGATTCAACGTCCTTATCGTAGCGAAGGGTTCGATTTTGTCTCTTTCGACCCGGTCAGGCTGGTGGCGGTGATCAGTAAAAAATGTCTGCCGCTGGTACCGCAAAGTCCCTTTGATTATCAGGCACTGGAGACATTCCCGCTGGTGCTGTTGCACCGGGCGAAAGATTCCGGCACCTATGAAATGTTGATTGATTTATTCCGCAAAGCCGGGGGTAACCCGAAGGTCATCATGCATATCACCCAGCCGGGAGTCATCCTGGAATGGCTGGAGTCCGGGCTGACGGCGGCAACGTTACTACCCTCCTCGGAGGTGGACGCATCGAAGCTGACAAACTGTCACGTGGTGGATGTTTTTCCCTCGCCGCAGGTCTTTTACCCGGCGCTGGTGAAAATCCCGGCCACGAACTGGCTACCTGAAATCATGGAGATTATTGCTCACGGCTACCCCTTTATCGCCAGTGAGCGGTAAGTGGTTGGCATCCTGGCGTTGCCTGCCTAGAATAAGGGGTCATTCATTTTTACAGAGGATCTGTTTTGCGTGCAGGAAGCCTGACAAGAAACCCATTCCACATTGTCATTTGCCTGGCCGTGGCGTTATTGCTGGCGGGGTGTTCTGGCAGCAAATCGTCTGAGAGCGGCAATGTTTACACGGTAAAACGTGGGGATACGCTATACAAAATTTCGCGCCAGACCGGCACCAGCGTGAATGACCTTGCCCGGCTTAACGGGATTTCCCCGCCGTACACCATTGAGGTCGGTCAACGTCTGAAACTGAATGGCGCGTCGAAATCGTCCTCTGCAAAAGGCGGCGCCCAAACGGCTAAAGTCGTGCCATCATCGGCTGTGCCGCTCTCTTCCTGGCCGCCCGTTGGGCAGCGCTGCTGGCGCTGGCCGACCACTGGCAAGGTGATCAGACCCTATTCCACATCCGAAGGCGGTAACAAGGGGATTGATATCGCAGGCTCTCGCGGGCAGGCGGTTTACGCCGCCGGAGCAGGGAAGGTGGTCTATGCCGGGAACCAATTGCGCGGTTATGGCAACCTGATCATGATTAAGCACAGCGACGAGTACATCACGGCCTATGCGCACAACGACACTATCCTCGTTAATAACGGGCAGAGTGTGAAGATTGGGCAAAAAATTGCCACGATGGGCAGCACTGATGCAGACGGAGTACAGTTGCACTTCCAGATCCGTTATAAGGCAACAGCTATTGATCCGCTGCGTTATCTGCCGCCACAGGGTAGCCCACCTAAGTGTTAAGATTTGCGCTAAGCGATTAATTTATGGTCAGTTAGTCGTTTAGCGTCTTGCCAGTCGGTGTTTAAGGTTTATAATGCCTGTCACACCATAAGGCGGGTGTAGTTCAATGGTAGAACGAGAGCTTCCCAAGCTCTATACGAGGGTTCGATTCCCTTCACCCGCTCCATAAGTTGCAATTACACTTTCAGTTTGCTCAAGCGCAGCTAATCCTTGAATCTCTTTCTGTTTTACTGTCTTCCGCTATCTTGCCTGCTCCGTCTATTTCCCTTTTGATACGCAACCTGACTATGCGGTCGCAAGCGGGCTGGACGCAAATTGAGTTTATTAGTGGAACAGGGAAAACGATTCGCGGCTGGGTTAACAATAAGGAGATTCAGCCACTTACACCCCCCGCTTCCTGACGTGATATTACCCGGCGTTTATTCTGGCAAGTCTGCTGTCGCCGGTGCATGAGAAACATGGTCCGTTGAATGTAGCGTGATGTCGGGCCGTGGAAATAACAGGCAATAAAAAACCGGGGTGCATATACAAACCCCGGTAAAAGGTGGATCGATTATCAGGCTACACGTGCTCCCGATCAGTTTCTTATTGCTTTAAATTGCCTTGTGGTCTCAGTTAATGCTATTTCAGTCGGCAGGCGCTCCATAGAGCTGGCGCCATAGAAGCCGTTACATTCCGGGCAGTTCTCTAAAATGAATTTCGCATCTTCCGGTGTCGCAATAGGGCCGCCGTGACAAAGGACGATAACATCCGGACGCACTGCTTTTGCCGCTTTCGCCCAGTCATTAATTAATGGCACGCAGTCTTTCAGGGTGAGAGCCGTTTCCGCGCCGATATTCCCTCCGGTGGTTAACCCCATATGCGGCACAATAATGTCTGCACCAGCTTCGGTCATCGCAATGGCATCATCGCGGCTAAAGACATAAGGCGTCGTGAACAGGCCTTTTTCATGCGCCAGACGAATCATATCCACTTCTAAAGCGTATCCCATTCCGGTCTCTTCGAGGTTGGCACGGAAATTACCGTCGATCAGCCCCACGGTTGGGAAGTTTTGTACGCCTGCAAAGCCAATCGCTTTAATATCATCCAGAAACTTATCAAACTGGCAGAAGGGATCGGTACCGTTCACACCCGCCAGGACTGGCGTTTTCTTGGTGACCGGCAGCACTTCTTTTGCCATATCCATAACAATTTCATTGGCGTTGCCGTAAGCCAGCAGACCGGCTAATGAACCACGGCCCGCCATGCGATAACGACCAGAGTTATAGATAACAATCAGATCGATGCCCCCGGCCTCTTCGCATTTTGCCGACAAACCTGTGCCCGCTCCGCCGCCGATGATGGGTTCCCCCCGGGCAATCATCTGATGAAATTTTTGCAATAATCCTTCACGCGTATGTTTCATGGCTTTAATTCCGTCTTTAGTGGATTAATTCTTTATGTAAATTTATAAGTAGCTGATTAAATTCGGCAGAATTGATGTGGTGTGGGCTGACGATCAGTTTACGGTGCGGCGTTTCGATAAATGTTGCCTTAAACGCATCGAGAAAAGCCCGATCTGCTTCTGGATCCCAGAAATCCCCGCCAACGTTGTCCAGGGCAGAAAAACCGCCCATGGGGATAGCAAATCTGACTTCTCCCTCACATCGATTTAAACGCTCGGCAATCCATGTCCCCATCTTGCCGTTTTCCTCTGGTGTTGTGCGCATCAATGTTACTTGTGGGTTGTGCTGATAAAGCCGACGACCCCGATAGTGCTCGGGTACCGAAGATCGGGACCCAAAATTAACCATATCAAGTGCCCCGCAAGAGCCGATATACGGGATTTTAGAGCGGGCGATCGCGCCGAAGCGGTCATCACTACAGGCCAGAACGCCGCCAAATAAGAAGTCGCATACTTCGGTGGTGCTGATATCCAGTACGCTGTGTAATAAGTGGCTATCTGCCAGCTTTTCCATTGCCTTACCCCCGCTACCGGTGGCATGGAAAACCAGACAGTCATAATCGTTTTCTAATTTTTGTGTGATTTGCTGTACGCAGGGCGTGGTGACGCCGAACATCGTCAGACCAATGGCGGGTTTATCCGTGACGGCTTCGCTGTCGTCCTGATAGAACACCACCGCACCGGCAATCTGGTTAGCTGCGCTTTTTAATACTTTGCGGGAAATTCGGTTTAAGCCTGAAATATCGGTGACGGAGTTCGTAATGGCGATATCGCTGGCACCGATATAACCGGACACGTCTCCGGATGCCATAGTTGACACCATCAGTTTGGGAACGCCAATTGGCAGGGCCTGCATGGCTGGCGTAATTAACGCGGTATTGCCAGACCCTCCTAAGCCGATTATCCCAAGCACATCTTCACGGCTTTTTAAGAACAGTTCAAAGGCGAGAGACATTGCGGTGATAGCTTTTCCTCTGTCACCACAAAAGACAGCACTTTCTCCCTCAGGGTGAAAGCGGGCCACGGTTGTTGCTGAAATATCCGCACCCCTTGCGGAGCTATCAGCCACTGTCGTCAGGTCAACGATAAGGGCATCGGCGCCTGTTTTTTTTATTAACGACTTAACGTAAAAAGCTTCCGTGCTTTTCGTGTCAAGAGTTGTTACGACGTATATGTAGCCATTGTCTTTGCTCACGTGTTCTCCTTAACTAAACTCACTTTTGTAACGAACGAGTATTTCAGATTCGGAAGAGTGAAATGCATTTGGTGTGACAACGATTGAGACTGCCGTCTCAAAAAATGTAGCAGTGATTGAGACGGTCGTCTCAAAAAAACTAGCATAAATGAGACGGTTGTCTCAAATAATTTTCAGTGTTAAAATTAACCACATGTTTTTAAAGGTAATTAATTTCTTAGCCGATCATGATTTTGCATTTCGCACCGCCTGGATGGGCGAGTGTTGATTTGCTATGTTTGTGTTACAACGGGTGTGGTTGGGAAAGTCATGATGTATGGAGAGGAAGCTTTGGAGCCATCTGTAACACGCAAGAAAACGTATGATTTGCTAATGAATAAGGCGTTATTTTTGTTTGAAAAAGGGGAGATCCCCTCCATTTCAAGACTAGCCACCGAAGCAGGTGTTTCACGGGCGACGGCTTACCGTTACTTCCCCACGCAAAGCGATCTTATTGCCGCTGCCGTTGGTGCGAGCCTGGAAACTATTCGGGAATGGAAACCCAAAAGCGATGATAAAGTCGGTGAGCGTATTGCCGAGTTGTTTGATTTCGCGTTCCCGGAAATGTTTCGCCATGAAGGTGCCTTGCGCGCTGCGCTGCTTGTTTCATTGCAGCAATGGGCGCTTGAGCGTCACTCCCCGGATAAAATGGAAAAAAAGCTGGTCCGTGGTAATCGTAAAGCGACGCTCGCTCGCGTAATGGAACCGGTGAAGGACAAATATTCCCCCGAGATGTATCGCAAAGTTATTGCCGCCTTTTCGTTATTGTACGGTTCGGAAGTCTTTCTGGTGATGAAAGATATCTGGGGCATGGACAATCAACAAGTCATTGATAACGTGCAATGGATGGCTAAAGCTATTATAAATCAAGCCAATAGCGAATCCTCCCATGAGGATCATGCCGGGTAAAACTGGTTTATCTCGCCGCCTGCCTTATAAGTAAGGGAGCAATAGCCCCCTTACTTAACCAAAATAACCCACCGTTAATTGAAACGTATATAAAAATGCAATTCAGCCTCTCTAAAATATCAATTTAAAATAAGCATTATAATTTGCATTAAGGTTTGATTTTATTTTCTTCAGGTCTGGGTGCTTCTATTAATTGATGCTAAGAATGATAAGCAAGCTTAGTTTTTTTAAATGAAAATAATTGTCGTAGATTATAGAAGTGGCGTTTTGTGGTGATAAAATCTGTTTGTGAACTATGCTGAGATCAATGGCTATTTTATTTCAATAGCATAATTTTATTGCGTTTATCTCGATTCTTTCAACATAACGACAGGCCTTCAATATAAATTAAACTCTCTTAAGCTTTATGGGGAATACATTCTATGCGTGAGAATCACCCTGTAACACAGCAAGAACGCATTTTTGATAATGATGCGACGTTAATGTCTACAACAGATCCTGAGAGTTATATTAATTACGCTAATGATGCCTTTATTGAGGTGTCTGGTTTTTCGCTCAGTGAACTTGAGGGGCAACCGCATAATCTGGTTCGTCATCCTGATATGCCGCCGCACGCATTCGCAGATATGTGGTTTACCCTGAAGCAGGGAGAACCATGGAGCGGACTGGTAAAAAACCGCTGCAAAAATGGCGATCATTATTGGGTTCGCGCCAACGCAATCCCGATCATCCGCAAAGGGAATGTGAAGGGATATATGTCGGTACGCACCAGGCCTGATGCCGACGAAGTCGCCAGTGCAGAAACGCTGTATCGTCAGTTTCGTGAGAGCGGGACAAACAGTAAGCGCCTTTTCAAAGGGTTGATCATTCGTAAAGGATTTATGCGCTGGCGCTCGTTGTTTGTCACTATGCCATTACGCTGGCGGCTTCGATCGGCGTTAATGACGACCTTTTTATTGAGTATTCTCGTCGGGATGTTATGTCAGTTAGCGCCTGGACAAATGGGCATGTTTACCGGGGTGATGGCCGTCCTGCTTCTGGCGTTGATGGCATGGCTGGAAATGCAAATTGTGCGCCCCGTCGAGCGTTTGTGTCATCAGGCCCTGCAGGTGGCAACGGGGGAAACGCAGCAGGTTGAACAACCGAAACGCATCGACGAAGTCGGCGTTACTCTGCGGGCCATTGGCCAGCTTGGGCTGATGTTCCGATGGCTGATCAACGATGTCAGTAGTCAGGCCGTGAGCGTGCTGAATGCAGCGGATGCCTTATGTAAAGGAAACGATAGCCTGAGTCGCCAGACGGATCAGGCGGCGGCGAATGTGCAGCAAACAGCCGCGACAATGAACGAACTGGCGGCCACCGTAAAAAGCAATACCCTTACCGCCGCAGAAGCCAGTGCCTTATCGCAGGGGGCGCGTGAAGCGGCGGAGCAGGGCGGCAAAGTGATGAGCGGCATGATAGAAATGATGGGCAACATTGGCTCCAGCTCCGATCAAATCGCCAGTATTACCAGCATCATCGACAGTATCGCCTTCCAGACCAACATCCTCGCACTGAATGCCGCAGTGGAAGCCGCCCGCGCGGGGGAGCAGGGAAAAGGTTTCGCGGTGGTGGCCGGTGAAGTACGTATTCTCGCCCAGCGTAGCGCCAGCGCAGCCAGCGAAATCAAAGCGCTGATAGAGTCCAGCGTGACGCAGGTTCGCTCCGGTAGCCAATTGGCCGATGACGCAGGGAAAGCAATGCAGGAGATTGTCGGTAAGGTTAAACATGTCACCCAGTTGATCGAGCATATCAGTCAGGCGACATCTGAACAGGCGTCGGCAATAAGCCAAATGAGCCTGGCGGTAGAAGAGCTCGATAAACTCACCCACCAAAATGCCGACCGTGTTCAGGAGGGCGCAGAAGCGTCAGATCGGTTGAACAGTCAGGTGACACGCCTCGCGGAAGCCATTTCTGTATTCCGCTAATAACCACAAAGTCGCCCCGTCAGGTGAGGCGGGGCTTTTAAACGCAAGATCAAAACTGGCACTCATCTGTCGAAATTAGCGTAACGAACGGGCCGCTGAGCGTTCTGTTGTGATGATCAGGATTGTGTTGCCGCATTAAACATTTCATACAGCGACGTTATAAAAATTTGCTAGCGCATTAACGGGATAAGTATTAAAGACCCAGGGAAACTCAGAGACGGAGAAGGTCATCTGCCGCAAGGGGCGCTATCCTTCTACGCCACCTTTGCGACAGAGGTCAGGCAAAGACTGCCAGATGTTCCAGCAAAATGGTGCAGCCGATGCCGATCAGCACTACGCCACCCATCACTTCGGCCCATTTACCCATCGCGGCACCCAGAAAACGGCCCAGCAGCATCCCTGTCGTGGCCATAATGGTGGTGGCGAGACCTATCAGCAAGGCGGTGGTGACAATGTTCACCTCCAGAAAAGCCAGCCCTACGCCGACAGCCATTGCGTCCAGGCTGGTGGCGATAGCGGTGGTGACCAGTAACCAAAAGCCGTGCCGTCTGGGCGCATTTACCGGTTCCTGCCCGTCTTTTTTTATCCCCTCAACTACCATACGGACGCCGAGCAGCATCAGCAGAGCAAAGGCAATCCAGTGATCCCAGCGCAGAACATACTGGCTGGCGGCCAGGCCAATCCCCCAGCCAATCACCGGAGTGATGGCTTCGACCACGCCAAAGATGATGCCAGTGCGCAGCGCTTCTCTCAGCGGCGGGCGATAAAGTGCCGCCCCTTTACCGATGGATGCCGCGAAGGCATCCATAGACATCCCAAATGCCAGAATGAGGAGTGCGTAGAAACTCATGTGCGTACCTTTCAATACCCGTCTGTGTCGAAACGGGTCAAATGCATCAAATATCAGAGAGTGTCATGCTGCCATGTAAATATCATAAATGCAAAAAACATCTTATAAATCAATAATATATAGTATTGGCTATGTTTTATTGCACTGGCTATGTTTGGTTTTATCGTTGCAGAATGAAGGCGTTGCGCTGGGCTGACGTGACGTAAGCTTGTGATGTCGTGCCGCTGCGTTTATGTGGATGTATTCGGGATGTGAATGTTCCTTTCTTGCCTCCCGGCAAAAAACGTTGAACAATGCATGCAAGGTGATGGCGTTCCACCTTACCCAACCGCTTCCCAGCGAAGCTGATGACGCCTGGTATGACTCTTTTAATGGAGGCATGTCGGGCGCTTATCTTTTTCCCTCCTGCATGCCTCGGACACTTTTATTGTTGTTGAGGAAAACATGCTGAAATCTCTCATTGCCGTCATTGTCGGTGGTTCGGCTGGCTGCGTGATCCGCTGGCTGCTCTCAGTGCGCCTGAATGCGCTCTTTCCGAATCTACCGCCTGGCACGTTGCTGGTGAACCTGACTGGCGGGTTTATTATTGGCGGGGCGCTGGCGTTCTTTACGCGACAGCCACATCTGGATCCGACCTGGCGATTACTGATTACCACCGGGCTGTGCGGGGGAATGACCACGTTTTCAACGTTTTCAGTGGAAATTTTTTCCCAGCTACAGATGGGCAATTATCTGTGGGCCATCACGTCGGTGATGGTGCATGTGTTTGGCTCATTGTTGATGACCGCACTGGGCTTCTTTGTCATCAACATGCTGTAAAAAAGCCCGCAGGTTTACGCCTGCGGGCCTTGTATGAATCACTATGGATTAACGCACCATGCAAGGACGTTTGTTGTCGAACGTCCAGCCGGGGATAAGGTACTGCATCCCCATTGCATCGTCGCGCGCGCCCAGACCGTGTTTCTGATACAGCTCGTGCGCCTTCATCACCTGATCCACATCCAGCTCCACGCCCAGACCCGGCGTTGTCGGCACCTGCACCATCCCGCCTTTAATCTCAAACGGCTCTCGGGTCAGACGCTGGTTGCCTTCCTGCCAGATCCAGTGGGTGTCGATGGCGGTGATTTTACCCGGCGCCGCGGCCGCCACGTGGGTGAACATCGCCAGCGAGATGTCGAAGTGGTTGTTGGAGTGGGAGCCCCAGGTCAGGCCAAACTCGTGGCACATCTGCGCCACACGCACGGAGCCCTGCATGGTCCAGAAGTGCGGGTCCGCCAGCGGGATATCCACCGACTGCAGCGACAGCGTGTGCCCCATCTGACGCCAGTCGGTGGCAATCATGTTGGTGGCGGTCGGCAGGCCGGTGGCACGGCGGAACTCCGCCATCACTTCACGCCCGGAGAAGCCCTGCTCCGCGCCACACGGGTCTTCCGCATAGGCCAGCGAGCCTTTCAGGTACTTACCGATGCTGATGGCTTCGTTCAGGGACCAGGCGCCGTTCGGGTCGAGGGTGACGCGGGCCTGCGGGAAGCGCTTCGCCAGGGCGACAATGGATTCCGCTTCTTCTTCACCGGCCAGCACGCCGCCTTTCAGTTTGAAGTCATTGAAGCCGTATTTTTCATACGCGGCTTCCGCCAGACGCACCACGGCATCCGGGGTCATCGCCTCGTCATGACGCAGGCGGTACCAGTCGCATTTGTCATCCGGCTGGCTCTGATAGGGCAGCGGCGTCGCCTTACGGTTGCCGACGAAAAACAGGTAGCCGAGCATTTCCACTTCGCTGCGCTGCTGGCCGTCACCAAGCAGGGAGGCGACGTTGACGCCCAGGTGTTTGCCCAGCAGGTCGAGCATCGCGGCTTCAATGGCGGTAACCACGTGGATGGTGGTGCGCAGGTCAAAAGTCTGCAGGCCGCGGCCCGCGGCGTCACGGTCAGCAAAGGCGCTGCGCACCTCATTGAGGACATTTTTGTAGGCGCCGAGGGTTTTGCCGACAATCAGCGGCGTCGCGTCTTCCAGAGTCTGGCGGATTTTTTCGCCGCCGGGGACTTCGCCGACGCCGGTGTTGCCGGCGTTGTCGGTGATGATAACGATGTTACGGGTGAAGAACGGCGCATGCGCACCGCTCAGGTTCATCAGCATGCTGTCATGCCCGGCGACCGGGATCACTTTGACGGATGTTACGACTGGAGTAGAAGACTGGCCTGACATAATTCCTCCTGCGGATAGATGGTAACCGAATACCGACGTCATAAACGGTCATCTGCCATGGATATAAAACGTGGCGCTGAATTGCGTGTTGCCAGGATTCTATGACTTTCATTCCAACAAAAACAGACTGAATGAGTGCTTTATTAATTCAATAATTGAATCAATAAAAATGAAGTAATTCTTTAATTATTAAAGGGTTATGTTATTTTTCAAACTATGTGGCGTCATTAAAATGTGATCATGTGCAGGCAGGAAAATAACTGAAAATGAACGTGGTTGAGGGGATAAAATTTGCCGTAAAACATCGGCAAATTAACCAAATTATAGGTATTTTTATGCGCTTTTTCGCTGTGCTTTTGCCTGTTTTTCTACCCTGGAATAAAGGTGTTTTTCTGTCATTTGCCCAGTTTAGCGCGACGGTATTCACGAAATACAACGCCAAAGTAACATTTGCGTTAAAACAGGCGCTGGTGAGCCCCTCAGGTCATTCACAAATGGTCATAGATGCTTTGGGTTATCTTCTTGATGAAAATCTGAAAGCAGAGCTTTCCCGCCGTGTACATGGCCAAAATAGCAGGGCTTATAAAAGCTGCCATTTTGGAAAACAAATGCGAAAGGAGTCACGAATTTTTCGTTTTGGGAGGCTGGTTGCCCGGAAAGGTATACATGGGGAGCGGTAGTCTACCCGGTAATCCCTTTCACCTCGCGACTGCTACTGGCGAGCCTTATCTATTTCTTAGCGCTGTCCGTCGATTTGATCTTTTCGATAGCAGTAATATTTTCTGACATCGCCTCGTTAAGAACTTCAACCGCCGTGGTGGCATCGCGGTTTTTGATCGACATATAAACTTTGATATGGGCTTCCACACTTTCTAGAGTGATCCCCAGCGCACGGTTAAGCTCTTCAAGATAGTAGTAATAGATATCTTTAATAGAGTTCATCACGTTATAAAACACGCTGTTGTGTGATGCCCTGACAATCGCAAGATGGAACTCGTAGTCCGCTGCCGAGTACTTTTTGTAGTCGCCCTTGTTGATCAGCATATTATTAAGCGCTTCTTCAAGCTGGCGGATGTCGTCATCAGTCGCGTGTGTGACCGCGAGCTCCACGCATTTGAACTCCACGGTCTGACGGAAAATCATCATATCGTGAAACTCTTCGCGGCTGAGGTGCATGATTGGGCGCGGATCGTTACTCAACATTTGCGGGGTGAAATTTTCGCTCACGTAACTGCCACTACCCTGGCGTGTCACCACAATCCCAAGATCGCGAAAGCGCTGAACCGCGCTGCGTACGCTGACCCGGCTGACATTAAATGAAGTGGTCAGCTCCGCTTCTGAAGGCAAACGGCTACCCGGCGCCCAACTGCCATCCAGCAGTTTTGCGCTTATCTGATCATAAATTTCATTTACAACATTCTGTTTTTGAATGGATTTTATGCTCAAGATGGGTGTCCGTTAAGGTGTTGCTGAAGTGATTTATTGTATAACAATTCACTTTTAAGAACAAAGCGCCCGGCCGGGCGCTTCTCACCGTTAATCGAAACGAATGAGTACCTTAGCAGAGACATTTTTGTCTGTGGCGGTAATCAACGCGTCTTCAATTTGTTGGGGGGGAAACTCGGCGCTGATAAGCGGGCGAGGATCGACGCGCCCATCTTCCAGCCAGCGTACCGCGGTGATGAACTCACCGATAAAGCGGAATGAACCGACCCAGTTGAGTTCTTTAACCAGCATCGGCGATACCGGCCAGCTTACCGGGCTGGCCCCCATGCCTACCTGGACAATCGTACCTGCAGGGCGGGTGAAATCGACGGTGGATGCCACGGCGATCGGCGCGCCGGAGGCCTCAAACACGACGTCAAAATAGCCTTTATGCTGCTGATAACGGACAACCTGTTCTTCATCGCGCGGATCCATCACCGCCGTGGCCCCCATCTGGCGGGCCAGCTCCAGGCAGCGCGGGCTGAGATCGGAAGCCACCAGTTCAGATGCTCCGGCACTGCGCGCCGCCGCGAGGATCAGACAACCAATGGGACCTGCGCCAATCACGAGAACGCGTTTGCCGGTTAACTGGCCCGCCTTTTTTACTGCATGAATGGCGACCGCCAGCGGTTCCGAAAAGGCCATCACGTTTGCGGGCACGCGGCTATCGTAAGGAATACATTGCTCCGGTTTTACCACCGCATATTCAGAAAAGCCGCCATTCACGTGCGGATTAAACTGCGCGCTGCCCATAAAACGCATGGAGCCACACAGGTTTTGATGGCCGGAAAGGCACATCTCGCACTGATTGCAGGGGCAGGACGGGTTCACCGCAACCGTCTGACCCACTTTCAATTCGCTGTTTGCGGGCACTTTGCTAATCACGCCGACAAACTCATGGCCAATCACCATCGGATGTTTGAGGACAGACATTCCCGCCCGTCCATGCTGATAGTAGTGAATATCAGAGCCACAGATACCGCCACAGGCGACTTTAACGACTACGTCATGTTCACCGTGTTCGATTTCACGTGATTCAAAGCGTATGTCTTTTTCCGCATGGGCCAGACAGGCGTTACAGGTTATTTTTTCCATTTTGATAATGACCTCATTATTTGTTGGCAGTTGCCGGATTAATGGCATTCTTATCCACGGTGTTGGCATTCTTTTTTTCAGGCAGAATGACTTCAATTTTGCCCACCAGGAAGATGTAGGCTAATAAGCCCAGCCCGGCGACGCCTGCGATATACCACATGGCATACTGGAAGTTTTGCGTGCGCTGGAGAATAACCCCAATAACAATTGGGCTAACAATCCCAGAAAGGTTGCCGCAAATATTTAAAAATCCTCCCATGGTGCCGAGGAAATTACGGGGAATCACATCGCTCCAGACTACCCAACCCAGGTTTGAGAAAGCGTTAGCGAAGAACGCGACCGAAAGAATCACAATTGCAATAACCGGCTGGTTTTCAAAGAAGTTCACCAGACCAATAATCATGGTGACGCACAGGCCAGCCATAACGGGTAATTTCCGTGCCAGTGTTCGGGATTTTCCTTTTTTCAGTAGCATGTCGCTTAACGTACCGCCACAGAGCACACCAAACATCGCCATAATATAGGGCAGCATGGCACCAATACCGGCTTTGGAAATAGAGAGGTGCAGCCCTTTTTCCAGGTAAACAATAAACCAGGTCAGGAAAAAATAGAGCGTAGACGAGCAGGCAAACTGGGTGATGAACAGACCCCAAATCGTTTTTTTACTGAGGAAGAATTTAATGTCTTGCCAGCTAATTTTCTCGCTAACCGCAGACTGGTTGGCTGAGCCATAGCCACCGCCCGCTTTGATGTAATCCAGTTCGGCCTGGTTCACAGCAGTGCTGTGCTGTGGATCGCGATAATATATAAGCCAGTAGATGCCAAACAGAATCCCTGCGCCACCGGACAGATAAAACGACATTTCCCAACCGTAGCTAGCCACAATAAAGGCGAGGGCAGGGGTCAGCAGTGCGAGACCAAGATATTGCGCACTGGAATAAATTGCGGTTGCACGCGCACGCTCATGGTCCGGGAACCAGGTGGCGATGATTTTTGTGTTAGAGGGAAAGGAGGGCGCTTCGGCAACACCAATTAATGCACGGCAGGCCAGAAGCATCGCAAATGAAGCGGTTGCCGTTGCGAATAAATGGTGTGAGGCGAACCCCATCATAAAAGTAAAAATACTCCAAAGAATAATCGCACCTCCATAAAGAATACGAGAACCAATGCGATCAAGGACATAGCCGACCGGGATTTGACTGGCAGCATAGGCCCAGGTAAACATGGAGAAAAGCAATCCCAGTTGTGTTGGCGTCAGACTGAAATCATTCTGGATATTCGAACCAGCAACGGCAAGGTTGGCGCGATCCATATAATTAATTGCAGTCACAATAAACAGCAATGTGAGAATAAAGAGTCGTTGTCTTGAAGCCTTCATAATAATACCTGTGTTATATCGGCATGCATCGGGTGAACACATGCCGTCAATTTTAAAGGCGAGTAGGTAGAGTACGGGCGACTTACAACACTGCGAGCCAGCCACCATCGACGTAAATAATTTGCCCGTTGATATAATCTGATGCTTTGGATGATAAGAAGACGGCGGTGCCGATGAGCTCTTCCGGACGACCCCAACGCTGAGAAGGGTTGCTGCTTTTCACCCAACTGTCGAACTGCTTGTCTTCGATAAGCGCGGTGTTCATGTCGGTAAGGATGTAGCCGGGCCCAATGGCATTGGTCTGGATATTAAACTGCGCCCATTCTGCGGCCATCGAGCAGGTGAGCATTTTGATGCCACCTTTTGCCGCCGTGTACGGGGCAACGGTAGGGCGGGCCGCCTGGCTGGTGAGCGAACCGATATTAATGATTTTACCGCCGCTGTTGCGCGCAATCATCCGTTTTGCTGCTGCGCGGGAGACCAGAAAAGCGCTGGTGAGGTTGGTGTCGATCACCTTTTGCCAGTTTTCCAGTTCCAGTTCGACCATCGGTTTGCGGTACTGAATACCGGCATTATTGATCAGGATATCAACGCTGATCCCTTCTGCATCGAGCTTGCTAAAAGCCGCCTCAATGGCCTGTTCATCGGTGACGTCGAAAGCCACACCGTGTGCGTCGTAGCCTTTGCTTGTCAGCGTATCCACGGATTCGGCAAGCAGCGTGTCGCGAATATCATTGAGGATAACCCGCGCGCCCGCAGCGGCAAGGCCCTCTGCGTAGGCAAAGCCCAGTCCACGCGCAGAGCCCGTTACCAGTGCCGTTTTCCCGGTTAAATCAAATAAAGCGGTCATGTTGTTTCCTCTCTCGTTTAATTTGTATGACGACTATCTTTTTAGAGGTTGAATTTTCACCCTGATAAAATCAACAGTTCACCTATAAATTTGCAACAAGGATCACAAACAGTTCCGTATGACGATCGTTTAAATGATATTAAATAATTGAATTTAAATTATTTATTTGCATTCTACTAAATGCGATTTGATCGCTGTCACAGAATGGAACTCACAATGTTCCTCTGTAAAAGAAGCGTGATATAACAATGCCAAGTTGTAGGACAACTTACAAATATGCGTCATGTCATCCACAACGGTATGACATGCGGTAAATTCGCTGAGTTGAGGAGTGAAAGTGAGTAATCTGAAAATCACCAACGTGAAAACGATTCTGACGGCGCCAGGTGGCATTGATTTGGCGGTTGTTAAGGTTGAGACCAACGAGCCGGGGCTATATGGGTTGGGATGTGCAACATTTACCCAACGTATCTTCGCGGTAAAAAGCGCGATCGATGAGTACATGGCGCCATTCCTGATTGGCAAAGATCCAACGCGTATTGAGGATATCTGGCAATCGGGCGCGGTGAGCGGCTACTGGCGCAATGGCCCTGTTATGAACAATGCGTTGTCCGGTGTGGACATGGCGTTGTGGGATATCAAAGGTAAGCTGGCGGGGATGCCGGTTTATGATCTGCTGGGCGGAAAATGCCGTGATGGGATCCCACTGTATTGTCACACTGACGGTGGCGATGAAGTGGAAGTGGAAGATAATATCCGCGCCAGAATGGAAGAGGGCTACCAGTATGTTCGCTGCCAGATGGGGATGTATGGCGGCGCGGGGACCGATGACCTCAAACTGATCGCCACGCAATTGGCTCGCGCGAAGAACATTCAGCCGAAGCGTTCTCCGCGCAGCAAAACGCCCGGTATCTATTTTGATCCTGATGCCTACGCGAAAAGCGTTCCACGTCTGTTCGACCACCTGCGTAACAAGCTCGGTTTTGGTATCGAATTTATTCATGACGTGCATGAGCGCGTGACCCCGGTGACCGCCATTAATCTGGCCAAAACGCTCGAACAGTATCAGCTCTTTTATCTTGAAGATCCGGTGGCGCCGGAAAACATTGACTGGCTGAAAATGCTGCGTCAGCAGTCTTCTACCCCCATTTCCATGGGTGAGTTGTTTGTGAATGTGAATGAGTGGAAGCCGCTTATCGATAACAAACTGATCGATTACATTCGCTGCCACGTGAGCACCATCGGCGGCATTACGCCAGCGAAGAAGCTCGCCGTCTACAGTGAACTGAACGGTGTGCGTACCGCATGGCATGGGCCGGGCGACATTTCTCCGGTCGGGGTTTGCGCCAACATGCACCTTGATTTGAGCTCGCCGAACTTTGGTATTCAGGAATACACCCCCATGAATGACGCGTTGCGTGATGTCTTCCCGGGATGTCCGGAGATCGATCACGGCTATGCCTACCTGAACGACAAGCCGGGTCTGGGTATCGACATTGACGAAGCCAAAGCGGCGAAATATCCATGCGAGGGGGGAATACCTTCCTGGACGATGGCGCGTACCCCTGACGGTACGTCCTCAAGACCGTAAATGACAGCCGCCCGGCACACACTGTCGGGCTTAATACCCCCTCCTGGCTGCTGTCCCTGTCCATCAGTTCCATAAACTGTGTTTGATGTCCGGCACTTTCTCCATCACATTTCCTTTATCATTATTCCCGAAATGGGAATTTTCTTACGCCACCTTTTTAAAATAAGTCCTTCAATCTCCCTTGTTTGCCTATTAAAAACGGAATAATCGGCACTTTAATAAACGCCGTATATAAATAGAGGAAACTTAGAACGATTTTATCAATAATTGATCAGTATTTAAGCTTTTGCTTTTATTGGTTTTTATTCGTGTTTTAGGAAAATGAGCATGGATCATTACGCAATTATTATCTATTTTATATAAAACACTAAAGAAATTCCCGGGCAGGTCGATGAATATAAGAATGACCACGGATAATTACACCCGGTATCGAGGAAACGATGAAAGCTGAACCGCAAAGTCAAGGCCACCCTTTACATCTGGATCCGCTATCCGATGAAAATGTCCTGGTTCCGCCATTTGTAAAAACTATTGCGGTGCGGCTGTCCTGGGTAGCCGCTGGCGATGAGAGCGAGCTCTATCAACTTTTATCACGGCCTTATTATCAGGATGAGGTCAGCACTGAACATTTTGCCCGGCTTAGCGCACGTCTGCCGTTTATCGCTTCGCAGCAGGCACCCTTAGGGAAGGTGCGAATAAGCAGGTCATTTCTTCCCAAGCTGACTCGCTGATTAAAATTTCGCGGATCTGGGCCGATTTTTTTCCCGCAAACACATCGAATCAGCCTATTTAGGCTATTTTTTCCACCATTTCTGGCGTTATTTCCGGTTTTTACTGAGATCTCTCCCACTGACGTATCATTTGGTCCACCCGAAACAGGTTGGCCAGGGTGAATAACATCGCCAGTTGGTTATCGTTTTTCAGCAGCCCCTTGTATCTGGCTTTCACGAAGCCGAACTGCCGCTTGATGATGCGAAACGGGTGCTCCACCTTGGCACGGATGCTGGCTTTCATGTATTCGATGTTGATGGCCGTTTTGTTCTTGCGCGGATGCTGCTTCAAGGTTTTTACCTTGCCGGGACGCTCGGCGATCAGCCAGTCCACATCCACCTCGGCCAGCTCCTCGCGCTGTGGCGCTCCTTGGTAGCCGGCATCGGCTGAGACAAATTGCTCCTCTCCATGAAGCAGATTACCCAGCTGATTGAGGTCATGCTCGTTGGCCGCGGTGGTGACTAGGCTGTGGGTCAGGCCACTCTTGGCATCGACACCAATGTGGGCCTTCATGCCAAAGTGCCACTGATTGCCTTTCTTGGTCTGATGCATCTCCGGATCGCGTTGCTGCTCTTTGTTCTTGGTAGAGCTGGGTGCCTCAATGATGGTGGCATCCACCAAAGTGCCTTGGGTCATCATGACGCCTGCTTCGGCCAGCCAGCGATTGATGGTCTTGAACAATTGACGGGCCAGTTGATGCTGCTCGAGCAGGTGGCGGAAATTCATGATGGTGGTGCGATCCGGCAGGGCGCTATCCAGGGATAATCGGGCAAACAGGCGCATGGAGGCGATTTCGTACAGGGCATCTTCCATGGCACCGTCGCTCAGGTTGTACCAATGCTGCATGCAGTGAATACGCAGCATGGTCTCCAGCGGATAGGGCCGTCGGCCATTGCCCGCCTTGGGATAAAACGGCTCGATGACAGCGGTCATATTCTGCCATGGCAGAATCTGCTCCATGCGGGAGAGGAAAATCTCTTTTCGGGTCTGACGGCGCTTAGTGCTGAATTCACTATCGGCGAAGGTGAGTTGATGGCTCATGATGTCCCTCTGGGATGCGCTCCGGATGAATATGATGATCTCATATCAGGAACTTGTTCGCACCTTCCTTAGCGGTTGCGGATTACACCATTCTGTTGGTGACGGTCTGGTTAAATATTGAAGAGTTGTACCATCGCGGAGTGGTATTGCCGGAGCAGATTATGCAGGGGCTAATGGAAAAAGCGACAACCATGCGGGCGCATGATTGTCGCGAAGAGAATCGGGAACACGGCGATATGTGTCAGCATCCATAATGCTGAGTTCTGCTACGCCATCACATTGAAATCGATAAAGTAGCGTTCCATATATCGTGCAATTGCGTTGCGCAGTATTTCGTATTTCTTACGCATCGGATCGCTGCGATGAAAAATCAGCACCACTTTGCGTTTTGGTTCCGGCGCGATACAGCGCAGATATTTAATGTTCTCATTATTACCATGCTGGGTGGACAGCAGCGGGAAGAAGGAGACGCCGCGGTTGAATGCCACACCGCGACGTAATGTCTCCAGGTGCATTGCCACGAAGCGCGTATCGGGTTCCAGCTCAAACTGATAGCAATAACGCAGCACCTGGCTGTGCAGGCAGTTGCCATCATCAATCATCAGAATTTTACTGTTTTTCAGATGCCCCATATTAATATCATTAAGACGCGCCCAGGGGTGTTGGTGACTGACGCCGAGCATTAAAGGCTCATCAAATAAAGGCAGTTCCACGTATTTGCTGGTGTCTTTATTGGACGTCATAATGGCGCATTTTATGGCGTCTGACTCCAGCATATTCAGCAATTGGTTGGTTTGCGCCTCATGAATTTCCAGCTCGATCTCCGGGAAATTCTCGTGGCACACGGCGTTCATGTGGGAAAACATGTAAGGCGCCAGGGTTGGAATAATGCCGATATCCAGCGTTTGCGACAGACTCTGATGATAGCTGCTGCTGGCCATATTTTTCAGCGCTTCAATTTCCCGGAGTACGACCTGGGTCTGTTCGACCAGGCGCAATCCCGTCTGTGTGAAGCGGATTTTTCGGGTGGTGCGCTCCAGCAGTTGCAGGCCCAGTTCGTTTTCAAGCTTACGCAATTGGGCACTTAACGTCGGCTGGCTGACATTACATGCTTCCGCTGCGCGCTGAAAATGGCGGTATTTTGCCAGTGCGACAAGATATTCAAGGTTACGGATGTTCATTGATTTCCCCGGCCCGCAGATTCCCACTCTGTTGTGGACGTACAAACACCCCTGTGATTTGCATATGACATCTTATTATTTTCAACTTTGCCATTAAGTCTCTCCCTCATGCCTGCACATGAGATGTGATTGTTTTTTTATTATTCGTTAGCGGTTGGCCTTTGTCTTGCCACCCGGATCGCCACACAACGCATCGACCAGCACAGGCGCTTTCCTGGTCGATAAGTGTTTATTCTTTGAGGCGTCCTGCCAGAATCTAATGCTGCCCTCGTGCCTGTCGCGAGGGAGTGCGGCAAATTGCCAAAACAGGTTTAATACCCTTTTAATGACGCGGCGAATAACGAAAGCATATGCAGAGCGGATAAATAATAACCTTCTCCCGGATGCAGGGATTTATCCATTCGTTGATAATCGCCCATCGTTAAATCACGCACCGCCAGAATACCACCGGACATGTCATAATTCGCCTGCCCGTCACCGGAAACATCCACCCAGGCGGGGGTAGCGTTGCGGCTGTAATTTGCCCAGAAATGCCGAAAGTTGTCCATTGAGTGCGGCTGTGTCTCGCTCAAACTTAAATAAAGCGGGATACGGATGGCATCATAACTGAATCGGGCGGGCCAGTTATCGGCAGGCTCGACTTCACCACCATTTTTGACAAAAATCCAGTCGCTGGGTAACTGAGTTTTTCCAAAACGGGCTTTGCCGAGTAATGCAACGCTCGATTTACTGAGTTTTAACCAAATATCATTGTGTCGTTGCTGCCAGAAACTTTCCCACGCCGGAAAGATAAAATATGAAGGATTAATCACGTAACCTTCATCGCGGGTGAACCCTGATAAGCCAGGCAAAAGTAATGTCTGGTTGTCCTGCTCAATAATCAGGCAGTTGATTAGTGCGTCCTGAATATTCTCCGAGGCGGTGAGATAACTTTGGTCATGCCATTTTTTCCCGGCCAGTAATAATGCCCAGGCGATTAACGTATCGCCATCGCTGGCGTTATTTTCATCGGTCACTCGCTTTTCGATGGGATCATAGCGCCAGGCGAAAAGCCAAAGCGACGGTCGAAGCAGCGTGTTGCGCGTCCAGCGCCACACTTGTTCGAACGTCGCCGGGTCGTTATTCATTACCGCCAGTAACATGCCATAACCCTGCCCCTCAGAGTGGCTGATATCCCCATTCTCATGATCAACAATGCGGCCATCTTCGTTGAGATAATTATGCTTAAACAGCGTCCAGTTATTATCCTGCGCCTGTGTTGAGAATGACATAATGGCTAATGAAAGGGATAAACAGGTCATTAACCAGGCAGTTCTTAACATGAGATTTCCTGTTATTGAATGAGGCTACCCGTGAAAGAAAAGATCTACGGCGTTACCGGTTGTGGAACGAATTACAGTGCGGCTTCGGCCTCAGCGCGGGCCAGCACAAGCTCATCACGCAGCCAGTGGCGGAAAGTTTCGCCGGTCGCGCCATGTCGCAAACCGTACTCAACAAAGGCTTTCATGTAGCCAATTTTATCGCCACAGTCATGGGATTTACCGGTCAGGCAGTAAGCTTCAACCGGGGATTGCTCAAGCAGCATGGCAATGGCATCGGTTAACTGAATTTCACCGCCTGCCCCGACAGGAGTTTTGTGCAACAGCGGCCAGATGGCCTTCGACAACGCATAGCGCCCCACAACGGCCATATCCGACGGCGCATCCGCCACTTTAGGTTTCTCCACCATGCCACGCACAAGGCCAAAGCCACCTTCTGGCAGGTTGTAACCGCCACAGTCGACCACGCCATAACGCGAGACATCTTCATGTGCCACGCGCTCAATCATTAGCTGGCTCGCGCCGGTGCTGGTGAAGCGGTTGATCATCGCGGCAAGATTGTCCTGTGCGATGTTGCACCGGCTGTCGTCAATGAGCACATCCGGCAGGACCACGATAAAATCGTTGTCGCCTATCAGCGATTCAGCACACAGCACGGCGTGACCCAGACCTTTCGAATGCCCCTGACGGACATGCATAATCTTCATACCTGCCGGGCAAATGGTTCTTACTTCTTCCAGCAGTTGGTTTTTCACACGTGATTCCAGAAGAGACTCCAGCTCAAAGGAGGTATCGAAATGGTTTTCGATAGCATTCTTTGAGGAGTGGGTCACCAGCACGATTTCCCGGACACCGCTGGCATAACACTCCTGCACGATATACTGGATCAGTGGCTTATCCACCACGGGTAACATCTCTTTGGGGATAGCTTTGGTGGCGGGCAGCATACGCGTACCGAGGCCTGCGACCGGGATGACAGCCTTTAACATTCTTATTTCCTCTGGAGACAAACTCTGTTTTTGTGTGAACTTAAATATCAGCACTCGAGGGTACTGATAATTCCGCCAGGCTCGGTTACTCCGGTCACCTGATAATTAATAAAATCGTCTCCGCCTTGTGCTTTAACTTTATAAAGCGCGGTGTCGGCGGCTTTTAATACCGATGAAAAATTTGGCCCATGTTCGGGATATCTGGCTACGCCAATACTGACCGATAACCCGACCGGCTGAGCCTGAGAGGTTATGGTCATGGGCTGGCGAGTTTCCTCGACAATGTGCTGTAATAATTGTCGTCCGTCGGGCTCATCAATACCTTCGATAAAGGTCAGGGCAAATTCATCTCCCCCAAGTCGACCTAACAGGGTATCTTGCGAAATACAGTTTTTCACCCGGCTAATAAAGCAGCGCAGCACCTCATCGCCGGCAGCATGTCCCAGATCGTCATTGATATTTTTGAAGTTATCCAGATCAAGAATCGCCACGAATGTGTGGGCGCCATGCGCTCTGGCGGCACGGATTTTTTTGCGGCTACGGATAAAATAGCCTTGTCGATTCAATGTCCTGGTCAGGGCGTCATTGTGCGCGCGATAGTGTAACTTCTCGCGTATGGTCATATGCCGCGTAATATCAAAGCCCAGCATCACGAAGGCGAACACTTCGCCCTGTTCATCTTTGCGCGGCGTTAATCGGGCATCAATCCATAGTTGTTCGCCATTCTTTGTTGGCTGATAAATTTCACCGTGCCAGGTTTCACCAGTAAGCAGGATAATATTTATCGCCGTGAGTACTGACGAGAATGATGCTTCATCCGTGGCCTGGAATAATACTTTGCCCTTAATTTCATCACTACTAAAACCGCTTAACTGGCAGAAATAGCGATTGGCAAAAATAATACGCCCGGCGGTATCAAAGACCAGTGAAACAAAGGCATTTTCCTCCATAAAGTGAACATCTTCGAGCTCGAGTTTTTTTCCAGCAACAATAATTTCATTCAACATAATGGTCACCTGACTGTCTCTGTTCAGGATGGAAATGCCTTTGCGGCGTTATTCGCTGATGGCGTAACGGAAAATCAATACATCTTCGGTGGCGTTATCTTTCCAGCGAACCGGAACATGGTTACCCGCCCCCTGAGAAACCAGCCACTGCGAATAGGCCCCTTCCAGTACGGTAGCACTGGCGCGGCGCCAGCCCGCTTCATCGCGATGCTCCGGCGCGTGCGGCCAGGCGCAATGCATCAGAATAAGTTCACGCTGTGCCGGGGCCATCTTGACGAATCCCCAGTTAAACAGCTCCAGTACGCGGTTGATGCTGCTCTCCAGTTCGCTCACCGTAGTGGCACGATCGATGGGATACCACTGGGCCATCATCTGTCCAATACGTCTCAGCGCTTCCGGGTCTTTATCCGACTGCCCGTCTGAAAACTCATTGAAAAACAGATACACCAGGTCATGCCAGCCTGCCTGATAGTTGCGTTGCAAATAGGTGTCTTGGTTACTAAACATCATTCATCCCACGGGTTATTTGTTTTGGTCGACAAAATATTTAAAATAAAACAACGCTTTACCTTCGTTATAACTGCCGAAAGTGTCATATCCCAGGTTGGCGCCGAGCGCCACGTTGTCGCTCAGGCGATAGCGTGCGTCGACGCCCAACGTATAGCCCACACCGTTTTTCGCGGAGGCTTTGTACACCGAATCCACGTTGTCGACGGTACTGGCCAGGCTATTCAGTTGTGACTGCAAACTGCTGTGGCCGGGGAAGTAGTCACTCTGATCCTGTCGCCAGGATTGATACCCCACCGCGCCATTCAGCGTCAGGTCCCATTTATCTATCTTGCGTGTCAGGGTGACGGGCAGCGAGACCGCCATATAGTTTTGCGGACTGAAATAGCCGCCCTGACCGAGGCTGTAGTTACTCAGGTTGCGGTCAAAGTCCATGTAATTGACGTTGACGCCCATCTTGAGTTCGCTTTCTGTGGTGCGGAACAGGCGTAAATAGCTGCCTGCCAGCGCGTTGACCGAGTGGTTGGTTGGCACGTTTTCGCCAATCCAGGTATCAAAGCCCAGACGGGCATATAAACCCACAAGATCGTTATCCCACGCGTACTGGGCCGAGACGCCGTTACGGGTGACCGCCCCCCAGCTTTCGCCGGTGGTTTTATCTTTCGCACCGACATACGAGAGCAGGCTATCGGTGACCGCACGGCGCTCAGCTTTCAAATCGAGTGAGCTGTTGCGCGACAGTTTCGGCATCCACTCGACACCGCCGACTAGGCGGGTGAACTCACCGCCGGTTGGCGTATTGCCGATATCCAGTTTGTAGCTGTCGCCGGTCAGGCTCAGGTTGGTCTCCATACCGTTTGCCTGTTGGCCGCTCTGGGCGTCCGCATCGGTTGATGTGGTGGTCGTGGTTGTACTTGCGGCGGCAGCCAGTTTGGTGGCATGCGTGATCTGACCCGAACCAAAGCGGTTTGCCGAGTTGCCGGACATCTCTCCGGCATTCAATGAGACCGGCGAGACGTTCAGGCTCAGACGGGCGCTATCGGTTATCGTGCCGGAAATCGTTAGCGGCGCTTTCACCTCGTCCAGTGCGCCAAGGCCAGACTCACCGCTACGGGTGCGCAGTGACACACCGCCACCTGTCCAGGTCGCGGTCTTGTCCTGTAGATCCTGCATCATGTTATTAATGCTGGTCATTGCGGTCTGTTGTGCCTGCTGCGTGGGGGAGGGGAGGGAGACCACGTCGCTTATCACGTCGCTTTCATCTTCCTCTGTACCCTGTTGCAGACGCCACTGTGCGGTACGCAACAGCGACATTGCCCGTTGATTTTCACCGTTTGCGGCTGCCACTCTCGCGGCCAGCATCATGTAATCCGCATCCTGCGATGGTTCCAGCACGCTAAACGCACGGCGGGCGGCATCATGGTCATTACGTGCCAGCGCCAGGTTGACGATCCCGGTTAACGCCTGCTTGTCGCGTGGCGATTTGCGCAGCACGAACGTGTAAATCTCATCGGCTTTATCGTCCATATGATCGGACTGATACACCCGCGCCATCGCCAGTAACAAATCGGTATTAGCCGGGTTGGCGCGCAGGGCGGGCATCACCAGGTTCCAGGCGGCATCGGGTTTGCCTTTTTCGCGTAACCGGTCGGCGCGGGCAATGACGCTGGCGATACGAATATTGTCGATCTCTTGCTGGCTGGCGCTGTTTTGCAGCACCGGCGAGTTAAGCACGCTTTCTGCTTCCGCAAAGCGTCCGGCCTGGTTCAGCACGCGGATTTGCCCGGCATAGTCGGCCAGGGTCCCATGCAGCCCCTGAGCCTGGTTTTCACGAACCAGTTGCAGGGCAAGCGGCGTATCCCCGGCCTGCATCATCAACTGAGCGTAACGGCCAAGATCGACAGGCGTTTGCGGCGGCGTACGTTCCAGCGATCGCAGGGAGTTGCGGGCGGCCTGTGTATTACCCTGACGCAGATAGTTCTGGGCGATATCCATTTGCAGGTTGCTCTGGACGCGGCTGTTGAGCGCCGTCATGTCAGCGCTGAATGTCACACGTGGGACCTGCAAAAGGAGACTCTGGCTTTTCGACCAGTCGTTATCCTCGGCGGCATATACCGCGGCGGCATACAGCGCTTCATTACGCTTGTCGGCATGTTGCGCCACGCTTGCCATCAGCGTGGCGGCCTGCTGTTTCTGCCCGGCTTTACGCAACTGACGGGCATAATCGAGTTGCAGCCAGACGTTTTGCGGGTATTTGCCGCAGGCAGCCTGCAGGATCTGCATGGCTTTCGAGCCATTACCCGACTGCAATGCAGCCTGCGCGGCTTTACGCTCGTCATCACCGTTATCGCCAAAGGTGGCGTAGCGGGTTCGCAGACTGGCGGGCAGCGTGCGTAGGATCTGCTCGGCTTCGGTCTGTTTGTTTTGCTGACGCAGTACCCACATCAGGCCGGTGCGGACATCGGTATTTTGCGGGTTATCCGCCAGCAACTGGCGGTAGACCTGCTCCGATTCCGCTGGTTTACCCTGACGGCGCAAGATGTCGGCGCGTAGCATATCTGCTGCCTGACGCTGGCGGGAGTCGCTGCTGGCGCTGGTATCCAGGCTGGCGAGTGCGTCGGCATAGCGTCCTTTCTGATTCAGGCTGCGGGCCTCGTTTAGCGAGGCGTAGAACCGCGCATTGTCGGCATCCTTCGCCCACTGCAGGCTGTTCTCGTTGTTGCTATTTTCCTGTGATGCGCGGCGCAGATACTTTTGGGCATCCGCAAAGCGGCTCTGGCGCAGCGCCACATAGCCCATTCCGGCGAGCGCGTTGCCATTGCTGGCCTGCCCCTGCAAAACCTGGGCGAATTTGTCCTTCGCTGAGTCGAGATCGCCGCTGTTCAACGCATCAAAACCGGATTTGGTCGCATCCCCTTCCACGCTCTTGCGGTAGTGATCCATCGGCGCGTTATCTTCCGGGTGACGCTGAGCATAACTGGTATAAACGGGCAGATCCGATGCTTTAGGTTCCAGCCACAGCAGCGCCTGTTGCAGCGCTTTATCGGCGCTTTTGTCATCTGCGGCGATGGCCGACAGTTGTGCTATCCCTTCGCGACGGGTCTCTTGCTGCCAGGTCAGCGCCATCGCCAGCGCCTGCTTGCTGGCGTTGTCATCCGGCATCATTTTCACGCGCTGACGCAGGGCGGCCACCCCTTCTGGCCAGGTGGCGCTGTCGCCCGCCATCGTCTGGTAATACTCCAGCGCGAGTTCATCCGGCGGGTTGCCTTTAAACAGCGCGCGATAGGCTGCAACCGCCTCTTTGGTTTGCCCGTGCTGTGCCAGGTTACGCGCCGCATTGAGCTGAGAGGGTGAAATGGACTGCATCGAGTTGGCACTGTTCAGCGCCGACAGGCGCGGGTCCTGCGGGGCTATCTCAGCCATTTTTTTGCGCCAGATGTCTGCCTGCTGGGTGTTACCCCGCTGGAGCTGATAAAGCGCCGTCAGGTACATCGCGTCGACGTTGTGCTCATCCACTGCCAGCACTTTTTGCAGCGCTTCGAGCGCCATATCATCATGTGCTTTACTGTGCCAGTAGCTTGCCTGGGTCAGCAGTTTTTTTACCGCCGCATCATTGGCGCTCTGGCTGGCATCCGTTGTGTCGGCGGCAGATGCCGGGTGGCTCGTGCCAATCAGACACAGCAGGTAAAAGGCGTGCGTCAGTGGTTTGCCAATAATACGCTTATTCATGTTCGGTCTTATCCTGCAGGCGTTGCTGAGCGTGTCGCTTCAACGTGCGGTACAACATGGGGCTGGCAATAGCGGCAATCAGGCACGCGAGAAGCGACAGCCAGAAAATGTGTTGGCTGGCGAACCACAAAATCATCAGATAACCCGGCAGGTCGCCGCGGGTAAATTGCTCGCCAACGCGCCAGCTACGCACATCGCCAGCATCTCCGGTCGCCACAAAATCGCCGTTCGCATTGTTTTTAAACGTCGGTTTCGTCATATCATCCGGCAGTTGCTGCAACTGATGATCGTCAGTGCCGGTGGCAATCACCACCACACGCCCGGCGTTCCAGGGCGAACGAACGCTCACCAGGCCACGCCACTGGCTGGTGTCGCTGAGGTAACTTGCGGCATCGATATCTGTCCGTGCCTGCTCGCCGCTGAACAGTGATGTCAGGCGGCTTAAGACGCTGGCGGTACTCACTTCTAGCGTGTTTTCATTAAGTGAGAAGGCGCTGCCCTGTAACAGTGGTTTGAGCAGTTCACCATTACGCAGGCTGCCAATGGCGAGCACGTCGCTACTGGCTAACTGTTGCTGCCCGCTCTCCTGTTGCGGCATTCCGGTGAACAGATGCAGGTAGCTGGCGCTAACACCCGTATCACGCCCGGATTTCGCCATCAGGTTCAGTAGCACAGAGGTCTCTTCCAGGTTCGGGTGCGCAGACATCAGAACACTGGTGTTCGCCAGGTCAGCGTTGCGGGTGAATGGGAACATGGCATTGCTGAACCAGTTCAGATTTGGCAACTGCCCAAAGTGCCACGAATGGGAGAAATCCAGCGTTGAGTTGCCATCAATGCGGCTCTGAACGTTGTCATCGCCCAGCGCATTACAGGGGGCATTTTTCTGCGGCTTGATACCAAACCAGAAACCCAGTTGGTTACTACCGAGAATGGCGCGTGGGTCAATATTCACCACCGCGCTTTGTTGGCGCAGGGTCAGACCGAGCATATTCATTACCGGTGCGAAAATGCCGTCTTTGCTCACCGGCAGGCGCTTAAGGAACTCACCGTTCAGGCTGACATTGAGGAACGAGTTGCTGTCATCGATCCAGACTTTCTGCGCAAAACTGTAAGTGAGACGCAGCGGTACGGCATTGCCATCCCACATAAACAGATCCGGCGCTGTGACGAAGGGGAGCTGGTTTTCCCCATGCCAGACACCGTGCGCCACCAGACTGCCGTCATCAGCCTGTAAGCTGCGAAGCGCAACCGGATGGCTGGTGTTGACCCAGCGTGGGGCGTCGTATTCGCTACGTTGCGTCATTTTTACCGCCGTCACTTGCAGAGTGTCGCTGTCTGGCAGGGCCGGTTGGGTAAGACGCCAGGCGGCCTGGCGCAGTTCTGTCTCGTTGTGGCCGCTTATCACCAGCAGCTTGTAAGCCGGGTTCAGCGGGTTATCAATCACCTGCAACGCCGCCCCTGGGTTTTCGCCGAGGGTCACCTCACCGATATGATCGCCAGGTTTGCCCAGTAAAATACCGTTACCCGCAGGCAACGTGTTGTACTGCACATCGAAACGGCTGGGCTTACCGGCACTCATCACGCCAAAGTGTGAGGTGACAATGGCGGCTGCGGTAAGGACATCCGCGTCGGGGCTGGTGGAAAAGGCGATGCTCAGCGCCTGATCTTTAGTCTGCTTCGTATCAAAGAACGGGCGAGGGAAGGTGCTGAGCGTTTTGCGCACGTTCAGCCACAGCCCCTGATAATTGAGCGTCGATGTTGGTGTTAACGTCACGCGGTAATCTTCCGGCAGCGTGCGCTGACAGCTCCAGCCATTATTGATAATGTCGTCGCTGGTTTTTAACTGGAAACTCAGGTTATTACCCGAGGCAATCATTGATGCCGGAACATCCAGATTCCAGAAGCCTTTCTCCTGCTGGACCTGATCGAGCGGAATGGCACCCAGAGGTTGCCCGTTAAGCATCAGTTGCAGGTTTTCGCCTGGCACATCCGTGCGGTTCACCTCCACATTCAGACTGATATTTGCATCGGTAATCACCAGATCGCCCGGCAGCGTAAAACTCACGCCATTCTGCAACTGTTGGCCGGAAAGGGTCAGGCCGCCTGCGGCCCCCATATCGCCAAAGCTCAACGAACTGGAGATGTTCTGATTGCTGGCATTTGGCGCGGCGGCGACAACCGCAGCGGGGGTTGCCTGAGTGCTTTTTACCCCTTGCAGCGGTGGCAGTTCCGGCAGAGCTTCATTGTTGGTCGACAGTGCCGCCCAGGCGATACCGCTGGTGCCACACAGCAAGACCGTGGCTAACAGCAGAGGATTACAGCGCATGTTTAACCTCTTCCTGGTTTTTCGCCACGGTGGCCATTTTGCATTTCACCGTTGCACCGCTTTTTTTACGGCCAAAGAACAGTTCCCATACACACTGCAAAATGCCTGCAAAAGAGGCCAGCGGGCGGTCCGGGGCATGGGGCGGTTTGTACCAGGCATCGGCGCGAGAGAGCACTACGCGTACCAGTTTGCGGCGTTCGTTGAGGGGCAGGTTGTCGAACTCTACGCGAATATCGTTGTTTCCCACGCCAGCGGCACGCAGCGGCACATGGGCAATTTCATTCCCCAGCCCCAGTTCAATCTGTACCGGGGCTTTGTAGCGCAGGTCTTCCCCTTTCTGTAGCGCCACGCGCGCACCGCCCATGGAGATATCAAAGGTGCGGGTGAGCATGTGTGAGCCGTCAGAGAAAAGTACTTTTGTCGGCAGACTGGCGTAGATGCGGATCGTTTTGCGGATCTGCTTACTCTCTTTCGCCACGGCGATTGAGGCCAATAAAATGATGGTGCTAAAGCAGCCCCAGGCAATGTTAAAAAGGATGACGCGGGGGTCGATGCCAGCGTAGTCATTCATGTAATAACGCACGCCGACCCAGATCATACTGCCGACCATCAGCAGCACAGTGATAATCAGCGGGCGCACGGTATAGGCATCAAAGTAATCGCGATCGGTCAGATCGCCTTTATCCGTCACGTTAAATTTCCCAAGGCGCGGTGAGATAAGGCTGAGCAGCGTCGGGAGAATCAGATGGAAGGCCATCACCGTCTCATAGATTTCCCCCCAGAACGCGTAGCGATACCTGCCTGTGATGCGCGAGTTCACGAGGGTGGAAAGCACCAGGTGCGGCAACACATAGGAGAAAATCAGCGTCGCGGACGAAGAGATAATGTTCAGGTTAAACAGCATAAAGACCAGCGGTGAGGTAAGGAATACCACTCGCGGCAACCCATACTGAAAGTGCAGCATCGCATTGAGGTAGCACAAACGCTGGGTCAGCTTGAGGCCGCGCCCGAGCAGCGGATTATCGATACGGAAAATCTGCGTCATGCCGCGCGCCCAGCGGATACGCTGGTTCACATGCAGCGCCAGACGTTCGGTCGCCAGGCCTGCCGCCAGAGGGATATCAAGGAACGCCGTATTCCAGCCGCGACGCTGTAGTTTCAGCGCGGTATGAGCATCTTCGGTGACCGTTTCGACCGCAAAACCGCCCACTTCCTCCAGCGCGGAGCGCCGGATAACTGCACAGGAGCCGCAGAAGAAGGTCGCATTCCAGTTGTCGTTCCCCTGCTGAACCGGGCCGTAGAAGAGTGCGCCTTCATGGGGCACTTTCTTTGCTGCCGTCAGGTTACGTTCAAACGGATCCGGGGAATAAAAGTGGTGTGGTGTCTGAATTAGCGCCAGTTTGTCATCACGGAAGAACTCACCTACAGTCGCCTGCAGGAACACGCGGGTCGCCACGTGGTCGCAGTCGAATACGCAGATAAGCTCACCTTCGGTGAGGGTCATCGCGTGGTTGAGGTTACCGGCCTTCGCATGGCTGTTATCCGGGCGAGTCAGATAGCCTACACCTGCTTGCGCAGCGAAATCCCGGAACTCATCCCGCTTGCCGTCGTCCAGAATATAGACCTTCACTTTATCCTGTGGATATTCGATGCACTGCGCCGCCAGCACCGTATCGCGAACCACGTCGAGGCTTTCATTATATGAAGGCACATAGATATCGACGGTCGGCCAGGTATTGTGATCTTTCGGCATCGGGGCAATGGGGCGCTCCAGCGGCCAGGCCATTTGTACATAGCCGAGCACCAGAATAGTCCAGGAATAGATTTCAGCCGCAAAAAGCAAACCGCCGAGTACCATCTCCAGCGTGGAGTCGAAATGCAGCGTCGTCGTTGCGCGCCACCAGATATAACGTGTGGACATCAGCAGCGAAAATACCAGCATAGCCAGGACCGATTTTTTGCTTTTAAATCGACCAAGAATAAAAACGGCCACAATCACTGATAGGCCGAAAAGGTATTGTTTATCGCTGCTCATTGGGGTGACTACCACCAACAACGATAATAAAAGCAGCGTCAGCGTGAGAATAATTCCGATGATTTTTTGCATGTTTAATAATCTGTACGGAAAACAGTAAGGCCGACCGGTCTGTTTCCGTTCCGGTAACCCTGTTAAAAATCATGACTTGTCAGACTGAATAGCCCCTGTCGAAAAGCACAACGAGCGGCTAATTTCCTCACCTGAGTCAGGACACGCTTATGAGAAAAACTGGGCGCCAACCCGGTAATTGGGCGGGGTTATCTGCCAATGACGGTAAATAACACGTCCAGACGTACCGGGTTGCGTTCGCGAATTTCCGGTTCGGACGTCTGGCGGGACATGGCCGCAACACTTTCCAGAATGCCACCGGTCGGAGAGGAAAACGCGTTTTGTACCAGCGCAGGTTTTGCTTTCGGCCAGGAGAGGGTATTGACGTTGGGTGCCGGTTGAGAGCTTTCCAGGTGAATATCCGCAGGCACGGTTTCAACAATGGTTTCTTTAACATCACCATTAACATCGGGCGTTGTGACTGTTACTGCTGTTTGCATCGTTGCACCATCTTCGTCGTTTATTTTCTGGAAAGAGACACCGGACATCTTCAGTTTTGCAGTCAAAGAACTTAAATCGTCATACATAGTATTTGCCTGTCCTCGATGTGTTAAACACGCACTAAATTTAAGCAATGTTATCTGCCTCTTTCTCTATTACCGCTGGCTCCTTATTGCTGCGGAACGTATTACCATCAATCATTGAATACGTTAAGTGGATCATCATTTATTGTTGATGTCCGCTTTAATTGAGAATTTCCTTATATACTGAGGTGGGCAAAGTGGCAGGTCAAGTGACGCTATCAATAAATAGAAATTCACTTATTTAAGGTGTCTATTAATCTATCTGTTGTTCATTGCGTTGTATGGCGGGAGGCCGCGCGGCGTCAGGCTTGCGTGGTGGCAAGATGAAAAGATGATGTATTTAGCGTAGACGATAGTTTTCAATAATAATTGCAGTAAACCTCAATCTCCTCAATTTCTTCATATTTGATTCATGTTTTTATTATTTACCCTATCGGCATCTTTTGCTAAAACTTTATCAATAAATAATTATCCATTTATTTAATTTCTCTATAAATGCAGTTTCCTGCCAATATCGCTATTGGCTGATATTGAACCGATGGCTGCTTTCTATTAGTATTGCCCCGACCTCCCTGGTATAGAAAAACTATCATGCCTTTTGACAATGATATTTTCGGCTCGCAGTCAATGCTTGCCGCGCTGGAATATGTTCATGATGCTGTTGTTCTTATCGACGGCGCGGAAAATGTTTTTTTCTTTAATAAAGCGGCCGAGACGCTATGGCGTTATTCGCGAAGCCAGGTGCTGGGCAGAAAAGCAGCGGATATTCCCCTGTTCACCTCCCCGGAGGCGCCCGGCGAGGAAACGTCGCTTACGATTGTGTCGGCAACCGGGGAAGAAACCACGCTTTCTGCCACAGTGCGCTATGACGGGGCGGCGCGTGCGGGCGCACCCTGCATGGTGGTCGTGCATATCGATCAGCAAAAGATTACGCAACTGTCGACCTTTAATCTGCTGACCGGTCTGCCAAAGCGTAGCGCGCTGCATCGTCATATTGATGCGCTTTTTCAGCAGGGCGCCTGTGCGTGTGCCGCGCTCTTTTTCCTTGACCTCGACCATTTTAAAGATGTTAACGATGCTCTGGGCTATGCCGCCGGGGACAGCGTACTGGCCGCCATTGCCCAGCGGCTGACGGCGGAATTTTCCCGCCAGGCGTTTGTCAGCCATCCTGACAGCGACACCTTTGTTCTGGTCTTCCCGGATTGCGATGCCGCGAAGGCAACCACGATTGCGCAGCGTATTCAGGCGCTATTCCGTCTGCCGTTTAATGTGGCTGAGCTTGCACTGAACGTGACGGTAAGTACCGGCATCAGCCTCTATCCCGATCACGGGATATCCCGCGATGTATTACTAAAACAGGCTAATCACGCCTCACATCTGGCAAAAGGGGCGGCGTCGGGCGGCTATCTTTTTTTCAGTAGTGAAATGAACCAGGTGGATCAGGAGCGGTTAAAGCTGGCGGCGGCACTGAAACTCGCTATTGCCAGCAACCATTTACACCTGCACTACCAGCCGCAGATTTGGCTCAAAAATGGCGAGCTTTATGGGGTTGAGGCGCTGGCGCGCTGGTCCGACCCGGTATTGGGCGATATTCCCCCAGGTAAATTTATCGCACTTGCTGAGGAGACCGGTGAAATCGAAGGCATTGGTCGCTGGACGCTCCATGAAGCTTGCCGCCAGATGGCGGAGTGGCGTAGTAATGACATTCATGTGCCCGTGGTGTCGGTAAATCTTTCGCCGATTAACTTTTATAACAGCAGCTTGCCGCAGTATATCTCTTATCTGCTACGCCAATACCGCATCCCAGCACACTGCCTGACCATTGAGATTACCGAAGGCGTCATGATGGATAAGCGACCGGAAACCATGGAAGTCATTTGTGCGGTACGTGAGTTGGGGGTGGGGCTGTCGATGGATGATTTTGGTACCGGGTTTTCCTGCTTGTCCCGGCTGGCGCATTTGCCAATGACCGAGCTGAAAATCGATCAAAGCTTTATGCGCGACCTGCGGGAAGGTAGCAAGATGAAAGCCATTGCCACAACGGTGGTGAGGATTGGACAGAGCCTGCATCAAACTGTCGTGGCTGAAGGCGTCGAAACGGAACAGCAGCGTAATGAACTGCGGGAATTGCAGTGTGATATTGCTCAGGGGTATCTCTATTCACGGGCGCTAAATGCCTCGGCACTAGCAGGATGGGTGAAAAATCGTCTGCGTAGCGAAATTGTGCTTGAGTAATAGCTTAGCGTTTACGCTCAGTCTGTTTCGCCTGTGAATAAACACCATCAGGATATATCACCTGGTGGTGTTTATTTTTATGCCGTTATTAAAAGCAAGATCAACTGATGTATTTCAGTATCAGTAATAGCAAACAAAATCCCAGCACACCCCAGGACATATGACGACCAGAACGATATACAGGATTCGTGCTGGTGGTTTTACTTTGACTATTCTCGATACCCATTAGAATTTACTTTCAGATTAGCGTTAATAAATCGTAACCACCGCAAGGGTTTGCGGTGAGCCAAAAGAACGGATAGGAATATAAATCCACTGTGGATACCGGGTGGGTTAATCAACAAAACGTCTTTCTCTGAATGTTCGACTGTCTAAATACAGAATGTTGACTAAACCTAAACTGGATAATAACCGTTGAAATCGAAAAATCCATGAGAAAAAAGAATGTGCTTTAAATTTATTTATATAAATAGATGCTATCTATCATAAATAAAGAGGTGGGTAGGTTTGTATAAATAAATTGATGGCTGAATAAGAGAGGCCATAAAATAATAGTTGAATTGGTGGTGGTATTCATTCAAAAAAAGAGGGTAAATTTTCATTTACCCTCGTGATAAGAGCTTATACTCCGGCGAGCTATGAGTTTTCGCTGGATTTATGCGCCTGCGTCGGGTTTAGCGGCGGTTTTTTTCTTTCCAGATACATCACGTGCTCGCTGTTGTTCATCATCTCCAGCAGGTTGCCGTGTCTGTCCGGATCGTACTCCACGATGCCGTAAGAATAGTGTAGCCGGAACTTTTTCATTGATTTTTCATTGAGATCATCAATTTTTGACTGCAAGCTGAACAGGAAGGTGTCCACATCCCGATCATCGTCATGGCCCAGCAGGATGACAAATTTGCCTCCTTCCAGACGTGCGGCAACGTCATTCTTTTTCAGGCAGCGCAGAAGCACCGAGGCAAATTTTTTGAGCGTATTGTCGCCTTCGTTATGTCCGAAGAATTCATTAATAGCGGTGATGTTTTCAACATCTAAGTAAATGAGGCTAAACGATCGTTTATTATCAGTTAACCATGAGAAGCGTTTATCACCCAGTTTGTAAAAACCACGCTTATTGGGTAATTCGGTCAATGTGTCCGTCATCGCCATGCTGATGATATGAAATTCGTCCTCGACAATGGCACCCAGATCGAGCAACGCGTTGATATTTTCCGGGGTAAAGTCGCGCGGTTTGTCATCAATAATACATATTGTTCCGGCGATCGAGCCATCTGGCAGGCGGACCGGGCAGCCCGCGTAAAAACGTATATGCGGCTCACCAATAACAAATGGGTTATCGTGAAAACGCTCATCCACGCTGGTATCTTTCACAATAAAAATCCCCTGTGCCAGGATCGCATGTGCACAGAAGGATATATTGCGAGATGTCTCACGGACTTTCACTTCGCCGCTGCAGGAAACCAGCCATTGCCGATCGCGATCTAACAAGCTGATTATGCCTATTGGAACGTCAAATGCCGTTTTTGCCAGACGAGTCAGGCGATCTAAGCGCTCGTCATCCTTTTTATCGAGCAGGTCCATCATATAAAGAGATTTAAGACGCTCGGTTTCGTTTTCTGGTATTTCAGGAAATTTCATAGTGAGGCCTCATTAGCTATAGATTTACTATATCAGAGGTTTCTTATTTAGGTAGCGCCTCAAGACTCACCTTTACGTTGTATGAGAAATATTCTCCTCGTGTAGCATGGCACAGATTACGCTGTTGCCTCTGTCGGCGCCGTCCTACAATGTGTTCACTTATCACCCAGGAGGTATTCCATGTCTCAACCCACGCTTACTTATCGTCTTGGCGACCGCGAAGTTGGTCGTCTTGGCTATGGCGCAATGCAACTGGCCGGCCCCGGCGTGTTCGGGCCGCCGGCTGACGAAGCGAAGGCGATTCAGGTGCTTCGTGACGCCGTGTCGGCTGGTGTTAATCATATCGACACCAGCGACTTCTATGGTCCGCATATCACTAACCAGATAATCAAAAAAGCGCTGCACCCGTATCCGGCCGATCTGTGCATCGTGACTAAAGTTGGGGCGCGTCGGGATGACAAAGCCAACTGGCTGCCTGCGTTTAGCGCCGAAGAACTGACGCGCGCGGTAGAAGATAACCTGCGTAATCTTGGCCTCGACGCTATAGAAGTGGTCAACTTGCGCAGTATGCATGGTGTGCACGGGCCTGCGGAAGGTTCGCTGGAAGCTGAACTGGAAACACTGATTACCCTTAAAGAGCGCGGACTGATCCGGCATATCGGGCTGAGTAATGTGACGGCGAAGCAGGTCGCCGATGCGCAGGCGATGACGCCGATTGTCTGCGTTCAGAATATGTATAACGTGGCAAACCGTGAAGATGATGCGCTGATTGATGTGCTGAACGCACAGGGCATTGCCTATGTGCCGTTCTTCCCGCTGGGTGGCTTTACGCCGCTGCAATCCGGGGAACTGAACGCGGTGGCGCAACGTTTAAATGCCACACCAATGCAGGTTGCGCTGGCATGGCTGCTGCAACGTTCGCCCCATATCCTGCTGATTCCGGGCACCTCGTCGCCTGCGCATCTGCAGGAAAACCTGGCCAGCGCGCAACTGACACTGCCAGATGATGTGCTGGATATCCTCAACGGTATCGATAAGCGCTAAGTCGTATTCCCCTCACCCTGAGCCTCTCCCTCAAGGGAGAGGCGTTGTAGCCCCGGTCAGCGCAGCGCCACCGGGGAAGGTCAATGCCGTTACGCCAGCGCCTGCTGCCAGTCGGCAATCAAATCATCCGCCCCTTCGATGCCCACTGATAACCGAATCAACTGCGGCGTAATGCCATTCGCCAGCCGCTGCTCAAGCGGAATAGAGGCGTGCGTCATGCTGTAGGGCTGGCTCACCAGACTCTCCACACCGCCCAGACTCTCGGCAAGCGTAAACAGTTTTAGCTTACTGATAATCTCAGTGGCGTACTGGTCATTGCCTTTCACTACCACCGAAATCATCCCGCCGGGCAGCGCCATCTGCTTACGCGCCAGCGCATGATGCGGATGCGACGGCAACCACGGGAACCACACTTTTTCCACCTGCGGCTGCTGCTCCAGCCACTGGGCGAGGGCCAGCGCGTTACTGCTGTGGCGCTCAATACGTAGCGACAGCGTGCGGATTCCGCGTAGCGTCAGGAAACTGCTGAACGGGTCAAGCACGCCGCCTACGGCATTTTGCAAATAGCCCAGTTTTTCTGCCAGCGCCGGGTTATCACCCACCACCGCCAGCCCGGCCACCACGTCAGAGTGCCCGTTCAGGTATTTGGTGGCGGAGTGCACCACAATATCGAAACCCAGTTCAATCGGGCGATGAATCACCGGCGAGGCAAAGGTGTTATCCGCCACGCTCAGGATCTTATGCCGTTGCGCGATGGTCGCAATCGCTTCCAGATCCGCCAGCTTAAGCAATGGGTTTGTCGGTGTTTCAACCCAAATCATCCGCGTGTCCGGGCGGATGGCGGCTTCCAGCCCTGCCAGATCGTCGGGCTTCACCCAGCTCACCCGCAGACCAGTGCTGCGCTTACGCACATTTTCGATAAGCCGGTAAGTGCCGCCGTATACATCATCAACCGCGACAATATGGCTATCCTTATCCAGCAATTCCAGCACCGTGGAAATCGCCGCCAGCCCGGAGGCAAAGGCATAACCACGTGTGCCGCCTTCGAGTTCGGCAATCGCGGTTTCCAGCGCGTGACGAGTCGGGTTACCGCTACGGGAATATTCATAACCGGTATGCTGACCGGGCGCAGGCTGTGCAAAGGTGGACGTGGCATAAATCGGCGGCATCACCGCGCCGTGCTGGTCGGTAAAGGTGCCACTGTGCACGCTCAACGTATTCAACGTTTTCATCTGTACTCCTTTATTGTTCCAGGCGGTTACGCCAGGTGGTCAGAACATCGCTGCGGGTAATCAGGCCAAGAAAGCGGTCATTGTCGGCAATCACAGCCACCAGGCCCCGGTCAAAAATGGCTTTCAGCGCACTTTCCGGCGCGTGCTTGTCGAGGGTTTCCACGTTGCGGGTCATCGCCTCTTTCACCGGTGATGAAAAACGCGCGCTATCACCCTGTACGTGGCTTATCAGATCCCACTCATCGACAATGCCGACGACCCGGCCGTTTTCCAGCACGGGAAGCTGCGAGAAATCATACAGACGCATGCGCGCCAGCACGGCGGCCAGGGTGTCATCCGGCGCGGCGGTGACGGTGGCCCCTTCGTCGTGGCGCAGGGCAATGAAATCGGTCAGGTCGCCGCGCGTCGGGCGGCTTAACAAGCCTTGCTGGCGCATCCAGTCATCATTAAACATTTTGGAGAGGTACTTATTGCCGCTGTCGCAGGCGAGCGTTACCACACGTTTGGCGGTGGTCTGCGTCTGGCAATAACGCAGCGCGGCGCTGAGCAGCGTACCGGTTGAAGAACCGGCCAGCACGCCTTCGGTTTGTAGCAGAGCTCGCGCGGCGGCAAACGCTTCAGCATCGGTAACCCGGTAGGCCTTATGCACGCCGTCGATATGCGCCAGCGGTGGGATAAAATCCTCACCGATGCCTTCGACCAGCCAGGAGCCGGGCTCACCGTATTGCCCGGTTTCAACCTGATCGGCCAGAATGGAACCTGCCGGGTCGGCGAGGATAAATTCGGTTTTCGGCGAGTGTTCGGCAAACCATGCCTGCAACCCCCCCAGCGTGCCGCCGGAACCGACGCCAACGACAATCGCGTCGATATCACCGTCAAGCTGGGCGTAAATTTCCGGCGCGGTGGTACTAAAGTGCGCCAGCGGATTGGCTTCGTTATTAAACTGGTCAATGTAAAACGCACCCGGCGTCTCTTGCGCCAGGCGGCGGGCATAATCCTGATAATAGGCCGGGTGCCCTTTGTTGACATCAGAGCGCGTTAAAACCACTTTCGCCCCCAACGCCCGCAGGTGGAAGATCTTCTCCCGGCTCATTTTGTCTGGCACCACCAGAATCAATGAATAGCCTTTTTGCGCGGCAATCAGCGCCAGACCAAGGCCAGTATTGCCCGCCGTCGCCTCTATGATCGTTCCGCCTGGCTGTAAATGGCCCAGCCGTTCGGCTTCGTTAATCATCGACAGCGCAACGCGGTCTTTGATAGAACCGCCAGGGTTCTGGTTTTCCAGCTTCAGAAACAGGCTGCAGGGGCCAGTCTCCAGCTTATGCAACTGGAGGAGCGGAGTCTGGCCGATAAGTTCACTAATCGAATGCAATACTGACATGGTTAATCACCCACAGATAAACGTGATGAGCGGATGATAGGTCTGTCAATTTGCCTGTTTAAAGAACGTTTATCCGGCGATTAGAACAAAAAGAAATATGAAGTGCTATTTAGACATCAGGAGGGAAAGGTGGTTAGCCGTCCGGATGTGTCGATTGCCAGAATTTGGCATTTTTGCTGTGTTTTTAGCCACTTTGCCAGCAATCTTCCTGCGTATTATGCGTTTAGCAGATAACCATTGCTGAATTTAGTCATTAGACAGAATAGCGAGAATCGCCGCCTCTTAGCGCCGAAAGTTATATCTAATGTCTATTTAGTTATTTGAATTATATTCATGACTGATTATTATCGTTTGGACTTCCATACTGCTAAACCGCCAAACGGAAAAGTAATGCAATGATCGTTCTCAGGAATATTTCTAAGATTTTCGACCAGGGAAAGGCGTCGATTACCGCCGTAGACAGCGTCAATCTGTCGGTTGAGCAGGGGCAAATTTACGGGATTATCGGCTACAGCGGCGCCGGAAAAAGTACGCTGATTCGTCTGCTGAACGGTCTGGAAAAGCCGACCTCCGGCAGCGTAGTGATAAACGGTCAGGACATCTCTGCGGCAAAGGGCGAGCAGTTGCGCCAGGCCCGGCTGAAAATCAGCATGGTCTTCCAGCACTTCAACCTGTTGTGGTCACGCACGGTGGCAGAAAACATCGCCTTTTCCATGCAGATTGCCGGTGCGCCAAAAGCGAAAATCAATGCCCGCGTGGCGGAGTTGATTGAGCTGGTGGGGCTGAAAGGCCGTGAAAATGCTTACCCGTCGCAATTGAGCGGTGGACAAAAGCAGCGCGTGGGGATTGCCCGTGCGCTGGCAAACAACCCGGATGTGCTGCTGTGTGATGAGGCGACATCGGCGCTGGATCCGCAAACCACCGATCAGATCCTCGATCTGTTGCTGGACATTAACCGTCGTTTCCAACTGACGATTGTGCTCATCACCCATGAAATGCATGTGGTGCGCAAAATCTGTGACCGCGTGGCGGTGATGGAAAACGGCAGCGTGGTGGAAGAGGGGGATGTGATCAGCGTCTTTACGCATCCTCAGCAGCCGATCACCCGCCAGTTTGTGCGCCAGATTAGTCAGTATGAAGAAGCAGAGTTTAACCCTGAGCTGAATGCGGGTCTCGACGGTACGGTTATCAAGCTGACCTTTACCGGGCATAACACGCATCAGCCTGTCGTCGGTGAACTGACGTTGCGCTACGGCCTGCCTTTCAACATTTTGCATGGAAAAATGACCCAAACCGCTCATGGCGTGTTTGGTCAACTGTGGGTGCATGTCGTCGCCACAGAGGAACAGGTAAACAATATCCTCGCGGATTTACGCCATAGCGATATTGAAGGCGAGGTGATTAAACATGCTTGAGACACTATTTCCGCACCTGAAACTGGCCCAACTGTGGGCGGCCACGCAGGAGACGCTCTACATGACGGCACTCTCTGGCGCGGCGACTTTTGTGCTGGGGATCATTCTTGGACTGGCGCTGTTTTTGACCGCCCGCGGCGGATTATTTCAAAACCGCGTGCTCTATAGCCTGATTTCGATTGTGGTGAACGTGTTCCGCTCGATCCCGTTCATCATTCTGATTGTTCTGTTGATTCCGTTTACCAAAACGATTGTCGGCACCATCCTCGGGGCGAACGCCGCGCTGCCCGCGCTGATTGTCGGTGCCGCGCCGTTTTATGCCCGCCTGGTGGAGATCGCCCTGCGTGAGGTGGACAAAGGGGTTATCGAGGCGACCCGTTCGATGGGGGCACGCCTTAGCACACTGATTTTTCGGGTTTTACTGCCTGAATCATCGCCTGCACTGGTTTCCGGTATCACGGTGACGCTGATTGCTCTGGTGAGCTACAGCGCTATGGCCGGGGTTATCGGTGCGGGTGGCTTAGGAAATCTGGCTTATCTGGAAGGATTCCAGCGCAACCATGGCGACGTCACGCTGGTGGCGACAGTGACCATTTTGATTATTGTCTTCATCATCCAGTTCTGTGGCGACGCACTGACTTCTCTGTTAGATAAACGCTAATAAAATTAGGGAAACACATCATGAAAAAAACACTGACACTGATTGCCGCCATGACTTTGGGTGCAATGAGCTTCTCCTCCTGGGCCGACAAACTGACCGTGGGCGCTTCTAACGTGCCGCACGCTGAAATTCTGGAGCAGGCGAAACCGATTCTCGCAAAACAAGGTATCGATCTGGAGATCAAACCGTTCCAGGATTACATTCTGCCGAACACCGCGCTGGCTGGCCGTGAAATCGACGCCAACTACTTCCAGCACATTCCGTACCTGAACAGCGTACTGAAAGATCACGCGGGCGATAAAACCTATGATTTCGTCAGCGCAGGCGCAATCCACATTGAGCCGATTGGTATCTACTCCAAAAAATACAAGTCGCTGAAAGACCTGCCGCAGGGTGGCAAAATCATCATGCGTGATGCGGTATCCGAAGAAGGCCGTATCCTCTCTATCTTTGAAAAAGAGGGCGTGATCAAGCTGAAACCGGGCGTGGATAAAGTCTCTGCGCGTATCAGCGATATCGTTGAAAACCCGAAAAAACTGCAGTTCCAGCCGAACGTAGAAGCGGCGCTGCTGCCGCAGATGTATAACAACGACGAAGGTGACGCGGTGGTGATCAACGCCAACTACGCCATTGACGCAGGCCTGGACCCGGTACACGATCCGATCGCGGTTGAAAGCGGCGAAAACAACCCGTACGCCAACATCATTACCGTACACCGTGGCGATGAGAAGAAAAAAGACATCGTAGCGCTGGTAAACGTGCTGCACTCTAAAGAGATTCAGGATTGGATCCGCACCAAATACAAAGGTGCGGTAATCCCGGTAAACAACTGATTACTGCTGCTTCTGTGCGACGGGCTTGCCCGTCGCACCTCCTTTCCCGAACCTGTTCCTGCCCGCCTGTGTGATGAATCTCACCGATTTTAAACAATTGCGATAATACTTGATAACAACGTACTACTATTGCCTGGGTCAATTTGCGCTGAGGTAGAAATGAAAGATGTCGTTATCGTGGCTGCGGTTCGCACGCCTATCGGCTGTTTTCAGGGGGCGCTATCGCACCATTCTGCCGTTGAGCTGGGAAGTTATGTCGTTCAGGCGCTTCTCGATCGCAGCGGGATTCACCCCCAGACCGTTGATGAAGTCATTTTAGGCCAGGTGCTTACCGCAGGCGCCGGGCAAAACCCTGCCCGCCAGTCGGCGATTAAAGGCGGGCTGCCCATGACGGTTTCGGCTATCACTATTAATGATGTGTGCGGGTCAGGGCTGAAAGCGCTGCATCTGGCGTCGCAGGCGATTCAGTGCGGTGAAGCCGATGTGGTCATTGCGGGCGGCCAGGAGAATATGAGCCGTGCCCCCCATGTGCTGACTGACAGCCGTACCGGGGCGCGACTGGGTAATAGCCAACTTATCGACAGCCTGGTTCATGACGGATTATGGGATGCCTTCAACGATTACCATATGGGCGTAACCGCAGAAAACCTCGCGCGGGAGTACGGCATCAGCCGTGCCAACCAGGATGACTGGGCGCTCCGTTCGCAGCAAAAAGCGCGCGCCGCTATTGATTCCGGACGTTTTCGCGATGAAATCGTGCCGGTGAAAGCGCTGTCCACCGACGGGCGACCATTACTGGTTGATACCGATGAGCAACCGCGCACCGACGCCAGCGCAGAAGGGCTTGCGAAACTCTCCCCGGCATTTGAACTGACGGGGTCGGTTACGGCGGGTAACGCCTCGTCCATTAATGACGGCGCCGCCGCTGTGATGATGATGAGTGAAGCCAAAGCGCAGGAGCTGAATTTACCGGTGATGGCCCGTATTCGTGCTTTTGCCAGCGTAGGCGTCGATCCTGCACTGATGGGCATCGCACCGGTTTATGCCACCCGTCGCTGCCTTGAGCGCGTGGGCTGGCACCTGGATGACGTCGATCTGATTGAGGCCAATGAAGCCTATGCCGCCCAGGCGTTGTCTGTCGGTAAAGTGCTGGAGTGGGATGAAAAGCGGGTAAATGTGAACGGCGGCGCCATTGCGCTTGGCCATCCTATCGGTGCATCCGGCTGCCGTATTCTGGTCTCGCTGGTGCATGAAATGAAAAAACGTAATGCCCGTAAAGGGCTGGCAACCTTATGTATCGGTGGCGGGCAGGGTGTGGCGCTGGCGATAGAGCGCGACTGAGTCCTTCTTGCAGATAACGTCCTTTCCCCCTAAAAAAAAAGCCCTCCGTTAAGGAGGGCAAGGCCAGTTACAGAAACACTAACTCAAACGTCCCCGGGCAACGCGCCGCGCTACCCTGTTGTTTCTTTGTCGATACTTCCCTGGTGTATACGCATTCATTTTTGTGCCGCTATACACGCCATCAACATTTCAAAAATTCGGTGTTAATTTATCAAAACATCGTTTTACTTTGTGTGACAACCTGCGCAGTTTAAAAGAAAACGTAGCGCTTCGCATCCTGAAAAACGCGATAACGTTGCGATATCAAAAAGGATCTTAGATTTCGCGCAGTAAAAATGCCTGCAGACTGTTAAAACTTCAAGATGTTATTAACTATTTGTTTGTTATCATTAAATTCTGTTCTCATGCCCAATGAACCGCACCTCTTCTTCGTGTAAATGCCAGACGTTCGTGATCGCAACTACAGTTTTAGAAATATATTACGAAAAAAATGAAACGTTGTTTTATATAACATTGAAAACGTGTTTTAGCCGGGATAAGATGTGCCCATACTGCAAAACGGAACGTTTTTTATTCGCTCCGTTACGTGCGATTCGAATGAAACATTGACTGCGGAGGTAAATGTGGACGTAAGACAAAGCATCCACAGTGCGCATGCGAAAACGCTGGATACCCAGGGACTGCGCAATGAATTTTTGGTTGAAGAGGTATTCGTGGATGACGAATACACCATGGTCTATAGCCACATCGACCGTATTATCGTCGGTGGCATTAAGCCGGTCGCCAAAACCGTCTCTGTTGGCGGCGAAGTGGGCAAACAACTGGGCGTAAGCTACTTCCTGGAACGCCGTGAATTGGGCGTTATCAATATCGGCGGCCCGGGCACCATTACCGTTGATGGTCAGTGCTATGAAATCGGCCATCGCGACGCGTTATATGTCGGCAAAGGGGCGAAAGAAGTGGTGTTCGCCAGCGTCGATACCGCGACACCCGCGAAGTTCTACTACAACTGCGCACCGGCACATACCACTTACCCGACCAAAAAAGTGACGCCTGCGGATGTTTCTCCGGTCACGCTGGGTGACAACCTCACCAGCAACCGTCGCACCATCAATAAATACTTCGTGCCGGACGTGCTGGAAACCTGCCAGTTGAGCATGGGGCTGACCGAACTCGCACCGGGTAACCTGTGGAACACTATGCCGTGCCATACCCACGAGCGCCGCATGGAAGTCTACTTCTACTTCAATATGGATGAGGACGCATGCGTGTTCCACATGATGGGGCAGCCGCAGGAGACCCGCCATATTGTGATGCATAACGAACAAGCGGTGATTTCGCCGAGCTGGTCTATTCACTCAGGTGTGGGGACGAAGGCGTATACCTTTATCTGGGGTATGGTCGGTGAAAACCAGGTCTTTGATGATATGGACCACGTCGCGGTTAAAGATCTGCGCTAAGCACCAAAGGCATAACAAAAATATGCCTGCGGGTGCAGGCGTTGAAAGATTAAGGAACCAACATGATTCTGGATGCATTCTCTCTTCAAGGTAAAGTGGCTGTCGTTTCCGGGTGTGATACAGGTCTGGGCCAGGGCATGGCGCTGGGTCTGGCGGAAGCGGGTTGCGATATCGTGGGTATCAACATTGTTGAACCGACCGAAACCATCGAGCGCGTTACGGCGCTGGGCCGTCGTTTCCTGAGCCTGACGGCTGACCTGCGTAAAATCGACGGTATCCCGGCACTGCTGGATCGTGCGGTGGCCGAGTTCGGCAAAATCGACATTCTTGTCAATAACGCTGGCCTGATCCGTCGCGAAGACGCGATCAATTTCAGCGAGCAGGACTGGGATGACGTGATGAACCTGAATATTAAAAGCGTCTTTTTTATGTCCCAGGCAGCGGCGAAACACTTCATCGCTCAGGGCAATGGCGGCAAGATCATTAATATCGCCTCTATGCTCTCGTTCCAGGGCGGTATCCGCGTGCCGTCTTATACCGCTTCTAAAAGCGGCGTGATGGGCGTGACCCGTCTGCTGGCGAACGAATGGGCGAAACACAACATCAACGTCAACGCCATCGCGCCGGGCTATATGGCGACCAATAACACCCAGCAATTACGTGCTGACGAAGAGCGTAGCGCGGCTATTCTCGACCGTATTCCGGCGGGGCGCTGGGGTTTACCGAGTGACCTGATGGGGCCGATTGTTTTCCTCTCCTCCAGTGCATCTGATTACATTAACGGCTATACCATCGCGGTCGACGGCGGCTGGCTGGCGCGTTAATTCGCCTGATACCGTTCTTCTTTGAAGGGTAATAAAAAAGCTAGTCAGTGGTAAGCTGACTGGCTTTTTATTGTCACCCCTAAACCACCTCCTGGGGAGGTGGTGATTGATTTTGATGAAATTGAGAAAGTTTTTTCTGGCTATTAATGACCAGGCCCAGCCTGCACCACGTCCCGGGCTACGCTAAAACCATGGTAGTGGTATTCAATCATTTTAATCTGGGTATAAAGCGAGTCTTGTAGTGCACACTTTTTATATGCAAGGAAACTCTCCTCCAGCACTATTGGTGATAGGTTGGGAATTCTTTCCTGTAAGATATTAATCTGTATGTGATTATTGTCTTTAATAGTCAAAACCACTGGCAAAAAGTAGCGCACTGGCAAGTGATAAATGATAAGGAAACCCGCCTTTTATGGTATAACGAGTATAGTGTATTAACTTTTTACGATTTTCCTGTGTCAATGGATTATGAATTAAACCTGTTCTCTCAGCACTCCACCGGAATCGTCCTAAAACCAACGCCGCTGCCATGGGATACTGCATATCTGCCAGTTTGAGAATAAGATCTTGGTAATGTAAATCCAGGATATCCGGCCGTCTGAGATGCCTGCCATGCAGGTCAACGATTTTATGCTTGTTCTCTCACATAAAATTAAGAACATCGTCATTAAACTGATCCTAAGCCACTTTTCTGTTTGTCTTCTTTCCATTTCTGTACTTTTTACATGGCCAGAGTTGACCGCCAAATAGCGTATTATATTCAGCGTTTTTTTGTTTATCACTTAAACATCGATAATTCAAGGTTCTGGCATTATAGGATCATGCTCGGATCGCCACGTATAGTAATTCCATTCTAATATGTTATCTTTAATTTGTAGAGCAATCTTCAAGCCTTTTTCTTTTTGTTCGGGGCTAAGCCCTTTTTCTTTGAGTTTGACACGTATAGTTTTATTAAAATTGTCGAAGATTTCTTCATTTTCTGATTCAGAACGGTATTGGTCAGCGTATTTCTGTTGATAATTACGATAATTCATTTGAGCGACTAAAGACCATGCATATGCCTGTTCCAGATTCTGTTCTATACCAGCACCATAAAGATAAAATTCACTTATTCTTATCTGGGCATATTGTGAACCATGGAGCGCGCTCATTTTATAGGCAGAAAAACTTTCCATCAGTTCTTCTTTAGACAAGTTGGTAATTCTGTCTAATAGTGAATTTACTTCGCTAAAGTAGCTGTTCTTGAATGCGAATCCTGATGGGAAGAGTATATAATCTGCTAATGATGAATATTCATGATACCCACCCTCAATGGCATATCGCATATACCGGATAAGCTTATTTCGGTTTTCATGTGTTAATGGATTAAATTTTGTGTAGGTTGTACCTGCTGTCCATTTAAGTCTTCCGGTAGCTAGTCTGGCAGCCAGCGGATAACGCATTTCAGCCAGTGTAGTAATAAATTCGCTGTAATCCATATTAAATACGTCAGGGCGTTTAAGACGATGCCCATAGCGATTGACAATACGGTGCGCATTTTTTTTATAAAAATCTTCAAGAAAAACGTTGTCGTCAACGAGAAACTGAATGCGTGCATATTGAATCATCGCATTTTTATCACCCTGCCAGGCATGTATAATGAGGTTTATCAGATTTTCATCACTTTCAATTATATGCGTTTCTGGCGTTATGGCTTTTCGTTGCATTACCCATGACTGTTTCACTGTCCATAACTCAGACTTGGGAAGTAGTGATGGTGTTATAGAAAAAGCCATATCAATTGTACCATCATGCGCAGAGTTAGTAAGTAGCGTCATAACCATCAGAAATAATGAACGTATTAATGTCATGGATTGCGGCCTGTTATTGAAACTTCATTTTATATAAAGGTTAAATCATCAAAGTTAAACTTTTCTGGTGCAACATGACGATTATACTCTTCTCCATTGCGAAATTTCCTACACGGCCAGATTTGCCCATCGTTTAATGCTGAGAACTCTTCTTGTTTCGAATAATGCTTTTTGATTTTGTTTCCTGATTTATACCCCCAAAGTACAAGGTTTTTACTTCCCAGAATGTCGACTTCGACATAATCATTGGCCATCTCTCTATATCTGATTTCACTCGAATGGATGATGGAATTGTAAGAAGCAAACACCATTTGTCCAATAACGTTAGTTTCATGGAATTTGGAGAACGAGCGGGCGATACATTCTTTGCTATTTCGTTCGATGATATCATCATCTTCAAAACGCCCGGACCGGCAGCTATGCAGTACCAGGTAACCATTTTGTGGATGCCACCTAAGTTTCTCCAGTGTTTTTACTACTTCTTCTGTAATATGTTCGCCCTCTTTGATGATGATGAAATCAGAATTACTATGCGCAAAAATATGGATTTCATACAGCTCATAGGTGTACATTCCCGATTTATTCCGTAATTGCAGGTCATTAAAGATACTTGTCCAGATATCTTTAAATTCCTGTTGGCTTCTGAATATCTTAGGTGCCGGGATCACACTCTCAGGGTCTTTCTCCAGAAGTCGCTTTCTTTTAAACTCTGCGGCTTTCAGCATTTCCGCGCCGCCATGTCCGCCGTAGGCAATCATCGCATCATATCTTTTTGTTCTACTTATTATTACATGATGAACATAGGGTTCTTCGCCTTCTTTTATACGTTTTGGTTTTGCGACTGTAAAATTTTCAAGCTGTGGCATTAAAAATATCCTTATTATAAATAACAAAATGATGTCGGGGCTGATAATGTTTTAAATACGAAAATTTTTACTAAAAAATTGATGATTACAGATTGCGCTGTGCCCAGGAAGAGATTTGATGTGCAACAAAGGAAAACTAAGAGTTCATAAAGAATGAGTGTCTGGTTGCGGCATGACGGCAATTCGACATGACAGGTTGAAACTCCCCCCTGAGTTTGCTTGACTGTGTGCTTACTCAGAGGGAGATGAATGATGAAAACGATTGGACTGTTGGGTGGCATGAGCTGGGAATCTACCATTCCGTATTACCGCCTGATTAATGAAGGGGTGAAGGCGCAATTGGGTGGTCTGCACTCTGCCAGCCTGCTGCTGCACAGCGTAGATTTTCATGAGATTGAAGAGTGCCAGCGCAGCGGCGAATGGGAAAAGGCCGGGGATATCCTGGCCGATGCGGCCGTCGGGCTACAAAACGCCGGTGCGCAGGGTATTGTGCTGTGTACGAACACGATGCACAAAATCGCCGGGCAGATTGAAGCACGCTGCGATGTGCCTTTCTTACATATTGCCGATGCCACCGGGCGGGCGATCGTGGCGCAGAAACAATCCAAAGTGGCGCTGCTTGGCACCCGCTACACCATGGAGCAGGATTTTTATCGTGGTCGTCTGAGTGACGCGTTTGGTATTGAAACGCTGATTCCAGGGGAGTCAGACCGCGTGCGGGTCAATCAGGTTATTTTTGACGAACTTTGCCTCGGTACGTTTAGCGATGTTTCGCGTGCCTATTATGTCAGTCTGATTGCACAACTGGCGGAGCAGGGGGCGCAGGGGGTGATTTTCGGTTGCACTGAAATTGGCCTGCTGGTTTCACAAGATCAGTCGCCGATCCCGGTATTTGATACGGCTGCCCTGCATGCCGCCGATGCCGTAACGTTTATGCTCTCTTAAACGGCGTTCAGCACTGCGTTCAGTGGACCGGTAATCAACGGCATCGCCTCTTGTAAATGGCGACTGAATGCCTCGACCAGCGCCGAAGAGGGGCGATGCAACGGGCGGATCAGGCTCACCGTGAAGGGAACATCAATACTAAAACGGCGCACTACCACCCCGCTGGCGGCGTAATCGAGCGCGGTCAGCGGGTTGACCACCGAAATTCCCACCCCGGCGCGAACCATCGCGCAGACTGACGCCGCGCTGTGCGTTTCCAGCACCATACGGCGTTTCACCTGATGTTCGTTGAACAAAGCATCGAGTAATTGCCGGTAGCTGTCGGTGCGCGACAGGCTAATGTAATTCTCGCCATGAAAATCTCCTGGCGTAAGCTGTGCTTTATGCGCCAGTCGGTGGTTTTCCGGCAGGACACACACTTCGTTAAAAGTCAGCAGTGGCGTGCGCTCCGTCCCCGCAGGCGTGCTGATTGTTTCCGTAAGTCCCAGGTCATGACGCTGGGCGGAGAGCCACTCTTCCAGCAGCGGCGACTCTTGCGGCACGATATTGAGGCTAACGTCCGGGTAGCGGGCCAGAAAAGGCTGCAACAGTAGCGGTAAAAATGACTGGGAAAAGACTGGCAGGCAGGCAATCGACAGCTCACCCTGGCGGAATTCACGCAGGCTTTCGGCGGCGCTGACAATGCGATCCAGCCCGTACCAGGAGCGCTGTACTTCCTCAAAAAGACGTAACCCTTGCACCGTAGGATGCAGACGCCCGCGCGTGCGTTCAAATAACTTCAACCCCAGTACTTTTTCAAAGCGCGCCAGCTCCCGGCTGACGGTAGGCTGCGAGGTATGCAGCAACTGAGCGGCTTCCGTCAGATTCCCGGTGGTCATCACGGCATGAAAAATTTCAATGTGGCGTAAGTTTACGGCGGGCATGGCGGCATCCTGGTAAGAGAATCCATATCATTTTTGCATAGACTCACGATAAAACGATATTTTTTATTCCTACTGGCCTGTGGCGTAATCATAAAAAAACGTTTTCGGAGTCTGTTATGCCACGCCCACTGACACAAACCACAACCGACCTTAATGCCGCTAATCTTCTTCGGTTGCCTGCTGAATTTGGCTGCCCGGTCTGGGTTTATGACGCGCAAATTATTCGCGATCAGATTGCCCGCCTGACGCAGTTTGATGTGATCCGTTTCGCGCAAAAAGCCTGCTCGAACATTCATATCCTGCGCCTGATGCGTGAGCAGGGTGTGAAGGTGGATTCCGTGTCGTTAGGGGAAATTGAACGTGCGCTGGCCGCAGGTTACGACCCGAAAACGCATCCGGAGGATATTGTTTTCACGGCGGACGTGATTGATGACGCGACGCTGGTCCGCGTGAGCGAGCTGCGCATTCCGGTTAATGCCGGGTCAGTGGATATGCTGGCACAACTGGGGCAGGTTTCGCCCGGTCACCCGGTCTGGCTGCGCGTTAACCCCGGCTTCGGTCATGGCCATAGCCAGAAAACCAATACCGGTGGCGAAAACAGCAAGCACGGCATCTGGTATAGCGACCTGCCTGCCGCGCTGGAAGTGATGCAGCGTTTTAACCTCAAACTGATCGGCATTCATATGCATATTGGTTCCGGGGTGGATTACGGCCACCTTGAACAGGTGTGCGGTGCGATGGTGCGCCAGGTGGTGGAATTTGGCCAGGATCTGCAGGCTATTTCGGCAGGCGGCGGTCTCTCCATTCCTTATCATGAAGGGGAGGAAGGGGTGGATACGGACCACTATTACAGCCTGTGGAATGCCGCACGTGAACAGGTGGCGAAACATCTGGGTCATCCGGTAAAACTGGAGATCGAACCGGGACGCTTCCTGGTGGCGGAATCCGGGGTGCTGGTGGCACAGGTGCGCAGCGTGAAAGAGATGGGCAGCCGCCACTTTGTACTGATTGACGCTGGTTTTAACGATCTGATGCGCCCGTCCATGTACGGCAGCTATCACCACATTACCGCACTGGCGGCGGACGGGCGTGATTTAACCACCGTGCCGCGTATCGATACCGTGGTGGCTGGGCCGCTGTGCGAGTCTGGCGATGTGTTTACCCAGCAGGAGGGCGGTAAAGTCGAAACCCGCGCACTGCCTGCCGTGACACCAGGGGATTACCTTGTGCTGCATGATACCGGGGCTTATGGTGCCTCGATGTCGTCGAACTATAATAGTCGTCCGCTGCTGCCGGAGGTGCTGTTTGATAAGGGCGTTGCACGGCTGATTCGTCGCCGTCAGACCATTGAAGAACTGCTGGCGCTGGAGCAGGTATAAGTCCTGCCTCGCCCCGAGGGGCGAGGGTGTCAACGGTTTTCAAAAACGTAACCCGAATAAGGCGCATCCGGGAATAACCCCGGTGGCGCGGACGCTTACCGGGGCTACGGTTGGTGCGATCGGTCGCCCGGATCAGGCACCGCGGCATCCGGGAAAAAGGGTCCGGGGGCGACTGAATCGCGCAGCACCAGGGTGCCGGTAAACGGCGGGATCGCTTCGATCGATTCTTTATTCGCCAGCCGCATAGCCTGATCGATGGCGGTGGTGATCATGGTGTCAATCGGTAGATAGACCGTCGACAGACCCGGCTCCAGCCAACGGGCACTGGGGGCATCATCGAAGCCAAACAGTGAAATATCCTGCGGAATACGTAACCCCGCCTGATGCAGCGCCTTAGACGCACCCAGCGCCATATCGTCATTACAGGCAAACAGCGCGCTGACTTTAATGCCCTCTTGTAAGATCTCCTGGCACAGTTCATAGCCGCGCGACATGGTTGAATCGCCGTATTTCACTTTGTCCGGATCCCAGCGAATACCGTGTTTTTCCAGCGCCTTGCGATATCCCATCAGGCGGGCTTTGCCGGTTGGCGTGTGGATAGGGGCGGTGATACAGGCAATATCGTGATGACCCTGATTTATCAGATAATCCACCGCCTGAAACGCCGCATCCTGCTGTTCAAAAAAAACGCATTTATCGTGGGCCTGAAACACTTCGCGGTTAATGACGATAAGCGGCATTGGGGTGGTATCGATCAGGCGGATGATCGCTTTCTCGCTCATAAAGCGGGTGTAAAGAATAATGGCGTCGCAGCGTCTGTCGGCCAGCATTTGCACCGCTAACTCTTCGCGTTCCGGGGCATCGTGCCCGTCAGTCACAATGAGCTGTTTGCCATAGGCTTCCGCCTGGCGCGATGCCTGCTGTAACAGGCGGCCAAAATAGAAACCGTTAAAACTGGAAACCACCAGGCCAATGTTATTACTGGTGCGGGTTGCCAGCGACTGGGCAAGAAAATTAGGCCGATAGCCCAGCTCTTCCATCGCCTGAAAAACCCGTTTACGGGTGCTCTCTTTTACCTGACCTGTGTCGTTCAACACGCGCGATACCGTAGCCTTGGAGACACCCGCGCGCAGTGAGACATCCAGCATTGTCGCCATGACCTGATCCTGTATCACATGAAGGCCGCTATTTTATCACATTCATCAAAGCGCAGCGGGGCAAGGGAGAGACAATAACCGGGCCGATCACGCTTTTGATGCAACGGGAAGAAAACCTTGGTTTATTTAGGGTGGTATGCCAAATTTGCTAAATATGGCAAATCTGGAATACCAGATGCCGCGTTGCGACCTTAATCACAGAACTATTTTCCAGCGATAGCTATTTTTGGTATGCCAAAAGGTATTGAGCTGTATACCTGACACGATAAAAAGCCCTTTTACTGAGGTACCTCTAATGGCTCTACAGGAAAAGTTAATCGATTCTCTGGGTAGCTTCGCGACCAAATTCAACAGCTATCGCTACATTATGGCGATCAAGGCTTCGTTTATTACCTTGATGCCGGTCATCATCGTCGGCGCCTTCTCCGTGCTTATCTCCAATATGGTGCTGGATCCGAAAAACGGCCTCGCCAGCTTTGACGCGCTATCGTTCCTGGCCGCGCTCAAGCCAATTACCAGCGCTATCAACTACGCCACGCTCAACTTTTTGAATATCGGCGCGGTATTCCTGATTGGTATTGAGCTTGGGCGTATTAACGGCATCAAAACCCTGTTCCCCGGTTTGCTGGCGGTCATCTGCTTTATTTGCGTGACGCCAACCACGGTGGAAATGCTGGTCGATGGCCAAATGCACGTGGTGAAAGATGTGCTGCTGCGCCAGTTCTCGGATACCCGGAGCCTGTTCCTCGGCATGTTTATCGCGATTCTCTCCGTTGAGATTTACTGCTGGCTGGAAAACCGTGAAGGGCTGAAAATCAAAATGCCGGATACAGTGCCACCTAACGTCTCGGCCTCGTTCTCTGCATTGATCCCCGCCATTATCACCACCACGGTTATCGCGACTTTTGGTTTTGTCTTCCATCAGATCACCGGCATGTACCTCTATGATGCCGTTTATCAGGTGGTGCAACAGCCGTTAGAGCGCGTGGTGCAAAGCCTGCCGGGTATCCTGCTGTTGATGTTTGTCGCTCAGTTGTTTTGGGTTATCGGCATTCATGGCAACCAGATGATCAAGCCGATCCGCGAACCCCTGCTGCTCGGTGCGATCACGGTCAACATGAGCGCATTTGAGCAGGGTAAAGAGGTACCGAATATCATCACCATGCCGTTCTGGGATGTGTATATGAGTATCGGCGGCTCCGGTCTGACCATTGGCCTGCTGATCGCGGTGATGATTGCCACCAAACGCAAAGAGATGAAAGAGATCGCCAAGCTCTCCATCGGCCCTGGCATCTTCAATATCAATGAACCGGTGATATTCGGCATGCCGATCATGCTCAATCCGATCCTCGCGATCCCCTTTATCATCACCCCGCTGGTGACCGGCTCAATCGGTTACTTTGCTACGGTTACCGGCTTTGCGGGCAAGGCCGTGGTGATGGTGCCCTGGACCACGCCGCCGCTGATTAACGCCTGGCTTTCCACCGCCGGTTCGATGGGGGCGGTAGTGACACAACTGGTGTGTATCCTGGCCTCGATCCTTATTTACCTGCCTTTTGTGAAGATTGCATCCCGCCGCGCGGAGCAGGCGCAACTGCAGGCTGAATCCACTGACATGGCGAAAAATGCCTAAAGGAGCCTGACGTGAGCACGAAAACACTCACCATCCCGCCGTCGTTTATGCTTGGTGCGGCGGCGTCAGCCTGGCAGACCGAGGGCTGGAGCGGCAAAAAAGAGGGGCAGGATTCATGGCCCGATCTTTGGTACAAAAACGACAGGCAGGTCTGGCATGAGGGCTATGGCCCGGCGGTGGCGACTGACTTTTATCACCGTTTTCGCGAAGACGTACAGTTGATGAAGCAGGCTGGCCTGACCCACTACCGCACCTCCATTAACTGGTCGCGCTTTCTGACCGACTATGAAAATGGCGTCGTGGATGAAGAGTATGCGGCCTATTACGACCAGCTCTTTGACGAGATGGCGCGTAACCGCATTGTGCCGATGATCTGCCTTGAACATTACGAATTGCCCGGTTACCTGCTGGAAACCTACGGCGGCTGGGCATCGAAAAAAGTGGTCGAACTCTATCTGCTTTACGTCGAAAAGGTCTTTGAACGTTTTCACCAAAAAGTGACGCGCTGGTTCACTTTTAACGAGCCCATCGTGGTGCAAACCAGAGTCTATCTGGATGCGCTGCGCTGGCCGTATGAGCAGAACACCAGCACCTGGATGCAGTGGAATCACCATAAAAATCTAGCCACGGCGAAAGTGGTGAAACTGTTTCGCGAGAAAGGGTACGCGGGAACGGTGGGGTGCATTCTGAACCCGGAAGTGACCTATCCGCGCTCCCGTGCGCCGCACGATGTCCATGCGGCAGCCATGTATGATCTCTTTTATAACCGTGTCTTCCTCGACCCAATGGTAAAAGGGGCATACCCGCCAGAGCTGTTTACCCTGCTTGAGAAGCATCAGGTGAGCTGGGACTACACCGACGACGAACTGACGATCATTCGTGAAAATACCGTGGATGAATTAGGCATTAACCTCTATTACCCGCATCGGGTAAAAGCTCCTTCCCGCGCCTGGCACCCCGACACGCCGTTCCACCCGGCTTATTACTACGAACCCTTTGAGCTACCGGGGCGGCGCATGAATAAGTCGCGCGGCTGGGAAATTGGGCCGTTTATCATTTATGACATGGCGATGCGGATTAAAAACGAGTACGGCAACATCCCCTGGTTTGTGGCGGAAAGCGGGATGGGGGTTGAGAACGAAGGGCAGTTCCGCAATGCCGATGGGGTGATTGAAGACGATTACCGCATTGCATTTATTGGTGAGCATCTGTACCAGACGTTGCGCGCGCGGGAGGATGGCGCCAACTGTCACGGTTATATGCTCTGGGCGTTTACGGACAACGTATCGCCAATGAATGCCTTTAAAAATCGCTACGGGCTGGTGGAGATCGATTTGGACCACAACCGTGACCGGCGGCCGAAAAAGTCGCTCTCCTGGTATCGCCGGTTAAGCGACGAGCGCCAGCTTACGATCTCTTTTGATGATGAATGGAAATAAGGAGCTGTGATGAAACGTATTGTCCTGTGTTGTTCTGCCGGGATGTCTACATCACTGGTGGTCACTAAGATGGAAAAAAACGCCGCCGAGCGCGGTCTTGAACTGAAAATCTATGCCATCGCTGAGCAGGCGTTACGCGATGAATTAGACAACCACAGCGGCGAGATTATCGCTGTACTGTTGGGGCCGCAGGTGCGCTTTAAGCTCGCGGAAAATAAGAAACTTACCGACCAATACGCTATCCCTATTGATGTGATCGATCCGGTGGCATATGGCACCTTAAATGGCGCGAAAGTTCTCGATCAGGCACTAAATTTGGTAAGATAGCGCGCCCAAAGGCCGGGGTTCTCCGGCCTGAGCTTCAACTAAAGGTCTGTACAGGTGATGGTGATATTGTGGAAAAAGCTGTAATCCCGCCGGAAAAAAAACAGTACCAGGAGATTGGCGAAGATTTACGCGCGCAAATAATCCAGGGGCATTACCCCGTGGGATCCCGCCTTCCGCCTGAGCGCAATATTGCCGAAAAGTATGGCGTCAGCCGTACTATTGTCCGTGAAGCTCTCTTAATGCTTGAACTCCAGGGCACTGTCGATATTCGCCAGGGCTCCGGCGTCTATGTGATGCGTATTCCTCAGGAGCATGAAAACGAAGAAGAGCGCTTTCTCAGCAGTGATGTCGGCCCGTTTGAAATATTGCAGGCTCGTCAGTTGCTGGAGAGCAACATCGCCGCCTTTGCCGCTAAAATGGCGACGCGGGCGGATATCGATAACCTGCGCCGCATCCTCGAACAGGAACAGCGCGCGATTGCCCTGAACGACACCAGCCAGGACAACAGCAAAATGTTTCATCTGGTTCTGGCGGGCGCTTCGCAAAACCAGATGCTACTGGCAACAGTAGAAAGCGTCTGGCACCACATGGACAGCAGCCCGCTGTGGCAGCAGTTCAACGTGCACATTACCAGCCGTCCTTATCGCCTGAAATGGCTTGGCGACAGGCAGACACTGCTCGCTGCCCTGCGTCGTCGCGATGTGATGGGCGCCTGGCAGGCCATGTGGCAGCATCTTGAAAACGTAAAAAAGAGTTTGCTGGAGCTCTCGGACGAGGATGCCCCGGATTTTGACGGCTATCTGTTTGAATCCGTACCGATTTTTCAGGGGAAATTAATGTGAAAGTGGTTCCGTTATACGACGCGCCACAGCATGCCGAACAGGTGACCGAGTGGCTCTGGCGCGAGTTTGGTGACTCGCTGCCGCGCGCGTTCTTCGAAAGCATTATTGACCACAGCCAGACGCCGGGCAATCTGCCGCTGACCTTTGTGCTGGTGGATGACGATACACTGCTTGGCACCGTAGGGTTGTGGCGTTGCGATTTGATAAGCCGCCAGGATCTGTTCCCCTGGCTGGCGGCGCTCTATGTTGATGAGTCCGTACGCGGGCAGGGGCTGGCGCGTACTTTACAGCAGCATGTGATTGAGTCTGCACGGGAAATGGGGTTTAGCGAGCTTCATCTTTACTCCGCCTGCCGTGATTTTTATGAGCGCTTTGGCTGGCAGTATATCGGCGACGGCCTCGATTACCCGGACACGACCGTCCACCTCTATCGCTTTACCCTCTAGTTGTCCTGCGGCGTCACGACCGAGTGGCGTCTTACCAGCGTCGGGTTAAACACATGCGTGACATCCGGGAGCGGACGGTTTTCTGCCAACGCCAGTGCCAGTTCCGCTGCCTGTGTCGCCATCGTCACGATGGGATAGCGCACCGTGGTCAGACGCGGGCGGACATAGCGTGATATCAGCACATCGTCAAAGCCAATCAGCGAGATCTCATCTGGCACAGCAATGCCATTATCGTTAAGCACTCCCATTGCGCCCGCTGCCATCGAGTCGTTATAGCAGGCGATCGCCGTAAAATTCTTGCCGCGCCCGAGCAGTTCGGTCATTGCCTGTTCACCGCCGCTCTCGTCCGGTTCGCCGAAGGTGACCAGACGCTCATTACACGGCAGGCCGTTTTCTTTGAGGGCGTCGTAATAACCCTGCAGGCGGTCTTCGGCATCGGAAATCGCGTGGTTGGAACACAAATAGCCTATCCGGGTATGGCCCTGTTGTATGAGGTGGCGCGTTGCCAGCCAGGCACCGTAGCGGTCATCCAGCGACACGCAGCGCTGTTCGAAACCGGGCAGAATGCGGTTAATCAGTACCATGCCGGGGATCTGTTTCATCAACGCAATGAGTTCAGCATCCGGCACCATTTTGGCGTGGACAACCAGTGCCGCACAGCGGTGGCGAATCAGTTGTTCAATCGCATTACGTTCTTTTTGCTCATTGTGATAACCGTTGCCAATGAGCAGGAAGTTGCCAGTGCTGGAGGCGACCTGTTCAACCGCTTTTACCATGGCGCCAAAAAAAGGGTCAGAGACATCTCCGACCACCAGACCGACCGTTTCCGTCGACTGCTGCGCCAGCGCTCGGGCATTGGCGTTGGGGTGATAGCTCAGACTCTCCATGGCGGTCTGGACCGCCAGCCGTGAGGCTTCGCTGGCTTTTGGGGAGTCGTTAATTACGCGAGAGACTGTAGCGACAGAGACACCTGCAAGCCGGGCTACATCTTTTATTGTCGCCATTGAGCACCTTCATTTAGGGGTAAGCGTTTACACACCCACTTATGTTACGGGAATGCGCTGGCTAATCAAGGTTGTCGCCAGGGCACTTTCCGCAAACGTGAACTGACGCGGCGAAATGACGTGAAAACGTTACATGGAAAATATATCCGGAAATATACAGTTCGAACCTTTAGTTACACTTTGCGAAAGGCTGTTTCTATTGTCTGCTGGAGGAGCATTTGGCCGGATTGCTACAGTAGCAATCCCAGAGGTATTGATAGGTGAAGTCAACCTGAGGGTTGAACACTTGAATTACACCAACCTGCGCAGATGTGCAGGTTTTTTTTTGCCATTAAGTCAATGTGTAACAAGCTGGATGATTAGAAACACCTCGTTGCACTTAGGCTCATTCGCTTGCTTTTTACTGCTGGCGAGCTAACGCGCCGCCAGCCACAATCAAGATCCCAGAGGTATTGATTGGTGATTATTTCGGTACGCATTTCGTACTTAATTTCTTGCACCAACCTGCGCGGATGCGCAGGTTTTTTTTCGCCCGCATTTCGCCGTCCCCCACTTCTCGTGTAATCTGCCACAATTTATTCATAACCTGTCGAATTGACTAACAAAAGGAGTTGAAATGTTATTTGGCTTTTTTCGTGGCCTTTTTCGCGTCCTGTTCCGTGTGCGACTCACGGGCAATACACAGGCGTTGCACGGCGAGCGCGTGCTGATTGTCCCCAACCATGTCTCCTTTATCGATGGGATTTTGCTGGCGCTTTTTCTTCCTGTTCGCCCGGTCTTTGCGGTTTATACCTCCATTAGCCAGCAGTGGTACATGCGCTGGCTTAAACCGATCATCGATTTTGTGCCGCTGGATCCGACGAAGCCGATGTCCGTCAAACACCTTGTCCGCCTGATTGGCGAAGGGCGTCCGGTAGTGATTTTCCCGGAAGGGCGCATTTCGGTGTCCGGCTCGCTGATGAAAATCTACGATGGTGCGGGATTTGTGGCGGCGAAGTCGGCGGCAACCGTCGTACCGCTGCGTATAGAGGGGGCGGAGCTGACCTTTTTCAGCCGTCTGAAAGGGCTGGTTAAACAGCGGTTATTCCCACAGATTCATCTGCATGTTCTGCCGCCAACGCAACTGCCAATGCCGGAAGCGCCGCGCGCCCGCGACCGCCGTAAAATTGCCGGTGAGATGCTGCATCAGATTATGATGGAAGCCCGCATGGCGGTGCGTCCGCGCGAAACCTTATTCGACGCCTTCCTTGCCGCACAATATCGTTACGGCGCAGGCAAGCACTGCGTAGAAGACATTAATTTCACCCCGGACACTTACCGTAAGCTGCTGACCAAGACACTCTTTGTCGCCCGTATTCTCGACAAATACACGGCACAGGGTGAGAAAATCGGCCTGATGTTGCCGAACGCCGGTATCAGCGCCGCGGTGATTTTTGGCGCCATCGCCCGCGGGCGCGTTCCGGCGATGATGAACTACACCGCCGGTGTTAAAGGGCTGACCAGCGCCATTACCGCGGCGGAAATCAAAACGGTATTTACCTCGCGTACCTTTATGGACAAAGGGAAGCTCTGGCATCTGCCGGAACAGCTAACCCAGGTGCGCTGGGTCTATCTGGAAGATTTAAAAGGCAGCGTCACGCTGGAAGATAAGCTGTGGATCTTTAGCCGCGTGCTGATGCCACGTCTGGCGCAGGTGCCGCAAAAACCCGAAGATGCGGCGATCATACTTTTTACCTCCGGTTCTGAGGGCAATCCGAAAGGGGTTGTCCATAGTCATAAAAGTATTCTGGCGAACGTCGAGCAAATCCGCACCATTGCCGATTTCACCGCCAATGATCGCTTTATGTCGGCGCTGCCGCTGTTCCACTCTTTTGGTCTGACGGTGGGGCTGTTTACGCCACTGTTGACCGGGGCAGAAGTGTTCCTCTACCCAAGCCCGCTGCACTATCGCATTGTGCCGGAGCTGGTGTACGACCGGAACTGTACCGTGCTGTTCGGCACATCGACATTCCTGGGGAATTACGCCCGCTTCGCCAATCCGTATGACTTTTTCCGCCTGCGTTATGTGGTAGCAGGGGCTGAAAAGCTCCAGGACAGCACCCGTCAGCTTTGGCAGGACAAATTTGGTCTGCGCATTCTGGAGGGCTACGGGGTAACAGAGTGCGCGCCAGTGGTGTCAATCAACGTGCCGATGGCGGCGAAGCCCGGTACCGTTGGGCGTATTCTGCCCGGTATGGACGCGCGCCTGCTTGAAGTGCCGGGTATTGATGACGGTGGCCGGCTGCAACTGAAAGGACCGAACATCATGAACGGTTATCTGCGCGTGGAGAACCCCGGCGTGCTGGAAGCGCCTGCGGCAGAAAATGCCCAGGGTGAGCTGGAAAGCGGCTGGTATGATACGGGCGATATTGTGCGCTTTGATGAGCAAGGCTTCGTGCAGATTCAGGGCCGTGCCAAACGCTTTGCCAAAATTGCCGGTGAGATGATTTCGCTGGAGATGGTGGAGCAACTGGCGCTGGCAGTATCGCCTGAGAAGATGCATGCCACGGCGATCAAATCCGACGCCAGCAAAGGCGAGGCGCTGGTCCTGTTCACCACCGATGAACAACTGACGCGCGAGAAACTCCAGCAACAGGCGCGTGCGCAAGGCGTGCCGGAACTGGCGGTTCCGCGCGATATACGCTTCCTCAAACAGTTGCCGTTACTGGGCAGCGGGAAGCCTGACTTTGTGACGTTAAAAGGCATGGTTGAAGAGGCGGAAACCCAAAATGCATGAGTCAGTACCCACTAACACTTCACTGTGGTCGAAGGGGATGAAAGCGGTCATTGTCGCCCAGTTCCTGTCGGCCTTTGGTGATAATGCGCTGCTGTTTGCCACCCTGGCGCTGTTGAAAGCGGAGTTCTACCCCGACTGGAGTCAACCGATCCTGCAGATGGTGTTTGTGGGCGCTTACATCCTTTTTGCCCCCTTTGTCGGGCAGATCGCCGACAGCTTCCCCAAAGGGCGCGTGATGATGGTCGCCAACGGCCTCAAGCTGTTGGGGGCGGCCAGCATTTGCATCGGCATCAACCCTTTCATCGGCTATACCCTGGTGGGCGTGGGAGCGGCGGCCTATTCCCCGGCGAAATACGGTATCCTGGGTGAACTGACAACCGGCGACAAACTGGTCAAAGCGAACGGACTGATGGAGTCCTCAACGATTGCCGCAATCCTGTTGGGTTCCATGGCGGGCGGTATTCTGGCTGACTGGCACGTGCTGGCTTCGCTGGGCGTCTGTGCGCTGGTCTACGCAGGCGCGGTGGCGGCAAACCTGATGATTCCACTCCTGGTGGCTGCGCGTCCGGGACAGTCCTGGCGTTTCACCCCGATGACGCGCAGTTTTTTCTCTGCCTGTTCATTGTTGTGGCGCAATGGCGAGACGCGTTTTTCACTGGTTGGTACCAGCCTGTTCTGGGGCGCGGGTGTAACGCTGCGTTTTCTGCTGGTACTGTGGGTGCCCGTTGCGCTGGGCATTACGGATAACGCCACGCCGACTTATCTCAATGCCATGGTGGCGGTGGGCATTGTGGTGGGAGCCGGGCTTGCCGCAAAACTGGTTACGCTTGAGACGGTGGCGCGTTGTATGCCTGCCGGGATTTTGATTGGCGTGGCAGTAACCTTCTTTTCGTTACAACATGCAGTACTTCCGGCTTATGGAATCTTAATGCTTATCGGCATGCTGGGTGGTTTTTTCGTAGTGCCACTTAATGCGCTGTTGCAGGAGCGGGGTAAGCGTTCTGTTGGCGCAGGAAACGCTATTGCGGTACAGAATCTCGGCGAGAACACCGCCATGCTGTTGATGCTGGGACTCTACTCCCTGGCGGTCAAAGTGGGTGTGCCGGTGGTTGGTGTCGGTGTCGGGTTCGGCGTACTGTTTGCGCTGGCAATCGCGGCACTGTGGATTTGGCAACGCCGCCGCTAAGAGACAGGCCGGGTTACCCGGCCTGATTCATATTAGGGTGCCGGGTAGGTATAGACCTGATGCACCGCTTCAATTTCGGCGAGCACCTCTTCGCTGAGCGTAAGATGCAGACTTTCCACATTCGTTTTTAGCTGTTCCATTGTTGTTGCGCCCAGAAGGGTGCTGGCAACGAACGGCTGACGACGCACAAATGCCAGCGCCATCTGCGCCGGATCCAGATTGTGGCGTTTGGCGATATCCACGTAGGCAGCAACCGCTTTTTGCGCCTGCTCGCCACTGTAACGGGTAAAGCGGCTGAACAGGGTGTTGCGGGCACCTGCGGGTTTCGCACCGTTCAGGTATTTCCCGGTGAGGGTGCCGAACGCCAGGCAGGAGTAAGCCAGCAGCTCAACCCCTTCATATTGCGTCACCTCAGCCAGACCCACTTCATAGCTACGGTTAAGCAGGCTGTAGGGGTTTTGAATGGTGACGATGCGCGGTAATTCGTGTTTTTCCGCCAGTTGCAGATAGCGCATCACGCCAAAGGCCGTTTCATTCGACACGCCGATATAGCGAATTTTGCCCGCGCGCTGGAACTCGGTCAGCGCCTCCAGCGTTTCCAGTAGCGTGACGACAGGGGCGGATTCCGTCCACTTATAGCCCAGTGTGCCAAAACAGTTGGTAGGACGCTGCGGCCAGTGCACCTGATAGAGATCGAGATGATCGGTTTGCAGGCGTTTCAGGCTCGCTTCAAGCGCGAGGCGGATATTTTTACGATCCAGCGCCTGGTTTGGTCGAATGCTATTGTCATTATTGCGCGAGGGGCCGCTAACCTTCGAGGCGAGGACCACTTTCTCACGATTGCCGCGCTTCGCCAGCCAGTTACCGACATAGGTCTCCGTCAGCCCTTGTGTTTCCGGGCGCGGTGGGACGGGATACATCTCTGCGACATCAATCAGGTTGATCCCCTGGCTGATGGCGTAATCAAGCTGTGCGTGGGCGTCGGCTTCGCTGTTCTGTTCACCAAACGTCATTGTGCCCAGCCCCAGGGTACTTATCTCAAGTGAACTGTGGGGGATACGGTGATAGTGCATAGCCGGCTTCCTTTAACTTACTTTACTGCGTCAGTTGTCCTGACAAAGGAATATAAACATGGCAGAGGGCAGAACAAAGGGAAAGAGGGGAGACCAAAAAAGGTCAGCAGGTGACTGACCTTTTTAAAGATTTTTAGCGCTCGAGGATCTGAGAAACATCATCACGGTTGATCTGCATCTTATTGCCTTGCTGGTCATGGTAACTAACCAGGCCGGTTTCATCGTCAATTTCTGGCTTACCGTCAGTCAGGATCATCCTGCCATCTTTGGTTGCCATAACGTAATCACTACTACAACCTGAAACTGCAAATGCCAATCCAACTGCAGAGATAATCACTGCCCATTTTTTCATCGTTCTGTCCTCATTTGGCTCGTGTCTCACATCATTCTAGTAATAACCTGATGTATCAGTGCAAAAAAGGGGGAAAATCTTAAAGTGTGGGTAGGGACAAAAAGACGGGGAAAATAGCTTCCCCTTGCGGGGAAGCCTTGTATTACGACGGGTTTTTCTTACCGCGCATCAAGTTGAGCGTCTCAACTGTGATAGAGAAGAACATCGCGAAGTAGATATACCCTTTCGGTACATGAATCGAGACGCTTTCCAAAATCAGGGTAAAGCCCACCAGAATCAGGAAGGATAACGCCAGCATTTTCACCGAAGGATGGCGATTCACAAACTCACCAATAGGGCGTGCGGCAAACATCATCACGCCAACCGAAATCACCACTGCCGCCATCATAATAAACAAATGGTCGGACAGGCCAACTGCAGTAATGACGGAATCGAGACTGAAAATAATGTCCAGCAGCATAATCTGTACGATTGCCCCGAGAAACGAGTGGACATTGGTTTTCAGATCCTCTTCATCACCTTCGATCGTTTCGTGGATCTCTTTACTGGCTTTCCATATTAAGAACACACCGCCACAAAACAGGATCAGATCGCGCGCAGATACCGCATGATCCAATACGCTAAACAGCGGGGTGGTCAGTTTTGTCAGCCAGGCGATTGAAGCCAGCAGCAGCAATCGCATGACCATCGCGGCAGCCAGACCGAGCCTTCGGGCGTGGTTACGCTGCGCGGTGGGCAGCTTCGCCACAACCAGTGAGAGGAAAATAATATTGTCGATCCCAAGCACAATCTCCAACAGCGTTAGCGTGCCAAGGGCAAGCCAGGCATTGGGATCGGTAATCCATGCAAATAACATCTATAAAGTCCTGCCAAAAAAGAAAGGCTGATTATAAGCGCCAGCCGCGCGGAGGTAAAAGTTAATCCCCTGGCACCAGGAAATGGCGGGCGAGCAGCGCGCCGGTGAAATTCTTTTTCAGATAGAAACCACGCGGCAGCGTCAGGATAGGTTCTCCATGTGCGCCGACGGCTTCGGTCAGCGCTTTGCTGTTTGCCGCTTTCGGGCGCAACTGCAACACCTCCCCGTGACGCGCTGTAATACGCTCAACCTGGCCAAGCACAATCAAGTCCATCAACTCTTCCCAGTCCATGCGCAACTGGGTTTCTTCCTCTTCACTGGGACTCCAGAGCAGCGGCGAGCCTACGCGGCGCTCGGCAAGGGGAATGTCGCGCGAACCTTCGATGGGGATCCATAACACGCGGCGCAATTTATGACGTACATGACTGGTTTCCCACACCACCCCTGTATTGCCTGTTAGCGGGGCGACGCAGACAAACGTCGTCTCCAGCGGCCGGCCCGCGCTATCGATGGGGATCGTTTTCAGCTCTACGCCCAGCGCTGCGAAATCCTGCTCCGGTTTACTGCCTGCACTGGCGCCGAGCCACTGCTCCAGCAGGATACCCGTCCAGCCTTTATCGCGTTTCAGATCGCGAGGAATGGGTAATCCGGCAAGCCGGGCAAGTTCACCCAGGGTGTAGCCTGCGAGATGTTGCGCCTGGGTAAGCAACTGAATTTCAGACTCAGGAGACGTTAGTAAAGGTTGTATGGCGGACATGCTAAAACCTTGATTAAAAAATGAACTGCAATTATGCACACCGTCGCTGGCTGCGATCTTTTTCCACCCGCCCTGGTAAAAGGACTGATTCATAAGATAATTTTCCGTGAAAAAGGTGGTGTTGCGCAACTCGCTACGCGGTTGTTCAAATCTGGTCACTGACAATGAACAGGATCTTACACCATGTTATCCACAGAAAAATGGGATAACTGGGTAAAAGTGTCACTACTGTTTCGATTTACAGCCTTGACGTGCGACGAAAATCGAATTTCTGCACAAAATGTGCCTAAGTTATTGGCATAATCTGTGGATAAAAACGACGTTGTTCGATCTTTCATCAGTACAAGGATCACTATAGTGACGATCATCACATTATGTGATGCAAATACAGAAATAAACCTATTAACTCAATGAATTTAAGGTAATTATTCACTGGGTCGATTATTTGCATATTCAGACTACTCCGGGTTTTCCAATGTTAAATCTCCGGTTCTTCACAAGTCTATCCACAGAAAAGGTGAATAAAACCGGGCAGGCGAGGGGGCGTCTGTTTATAACTTTGCCGATAATTGTGAGTTATTCAAATGTTATCCGTTTGTTCCGTCGTAATTGAGTGGTTTACCGTTTTCCACGAGTGTGAAACAATCGATTAATTCAGGTTTATTTTGAGGTAGTCCGGTGATTGATGACGATGGCTACCGCCCAAATGTGGGTATCGTAATCTGTAATCGACAGGGCCAGGTCATGTGGGCCAGACGCTTCGGGCAGCACTCCTGGCAGTTTCCCCAGGGGGGAATCAACCCAGGCGAGTCTCCGGAGCAGGCGATGTTCAGGGAGCTGTTCGAGGAAGTAGGCTTAAATCGTAAAGATGTTCGAATCCTTGCTTCTACCCGTAACTGGTTGCGTTACAAGTTACCGAAACGTTTGGTGCGTTGGGATACAAAGCCGGTCTGTATCGGCCAGAAACAAAAATGGTTTCTTCTGCAATTGGTCAGCAGTGATGCTGATGTCAATATGCAAACCAGTAGTACCCCTGAGTTTGATGGCTGGCGCTGGGTGAGCTACTGGTATCCTGTTCGTCAGGTAGTGTCGTTCAAACGCGATGTCTACCGACGGGTGATGAAAGAGTTTGCAGGGGCCGTGATGGCGCTTCAGGAGATTCCGCCTAAGCCACAAAGTGCACCTGCCTGGCGACGTAAAAGAGGTTAAGCCACGCACATTATGCTCACCCGCTTGCGAGAAATCGTTGAAAAAGTTGCCAGCGCGCCGCGACTGAATGAAGCGCTGGAAATACTGGTCACAGATATTTGCGAGGCGATGGAGACGGAAGTTTGCTCCGTCTACCTCGCAGACCATGACCGGCGTTGTTATTACTTAATGGCGACTCGCGGTTTAAAAAAGCCGCGCGGGCGTACGGTCACTCTCGCATTTGATCAAGGTATCGTCGGCCTGGTAGGCAGGCTGGCGGAACCTATTAACCTTGCTGATGCGCAAAAACACCCCAGTTTTAAATACATCCCTGCCGTAAAAGAAGAGCGTTTTCGCGCTTTTCTCGGCGTGCCGATTATTCAGCGTCGTCAGCTTCTCGGTGTTTTGGTTGTTCAGCAACGTGAACTGCGCCAGTACGATGAAAGCGAAGAATCCTTCCTGGTGACGCTGGCTACCCAAATGGCGGCCATTCTCTCTCAGTCGCAACTAACCGCGCTGTTTGGTCAGTATCGCCAGACACGTATTCGCGCGCTTCCTGCGTCATCCGGCGTGGCCATTGCCGAAGGCTGGATGGATGAAACGCTGCCGTTGATGGAACAGGTTTATGAAGCCTCGACCCTCAACACAACGCTTGAACGGGAAAGGCTGACCAGCGCGCTGGAAGAGGCGGCGGGCGAGTTTCGTCGTTATAGCAAGCGCTTTTCTGCGGGTGCGCAAAAAGAGACGGCGGCGATTTTCGATCTTTACTCGCATCTGCTTTCCGATGCGCGTCTGCGTCGTGAGCTGTTTGCCGAGGTAGATAAAGGTCTGGTCGCTGAATGGGCGGTCAAAACGGTTATTGAACGATTCGCCGAGCAGTTTGCGGCATTGAGTGACGGTTATCTGAAAGAACGCTCTGGCGATTTACGCACGCTCGGCCAGCGCTTACTGTTCCATCTCGATGATAATATTCAAGGCCCCAATACCTGGCCGGAACGCTTTATTCTTGTTGCCGATGAATTATCTGCGACAACGCTGGCGGAGCTTCCGCATGACAGGCTCGCGGGTGTTGTAGTCCGCGATGGCGCATCCAACTCCCATGCGGCAATCATGGTTCGTGCGCTCGGGATCCCGACGGTTATGGGGGCGGATATTCAGCCTTCTGTGCTGCATCGTCGCACGCTGGTGGTGGACGGCTATCGCGGTGAGCTGCTGGTGGATCCAGAGCCCGTTCTGTTGCAGGAATACCAGCGACTTATCACCGAAGAGAATGAATTAACCCGGCTTGCCGAAGATGATGTGAACCTCGCCGCGCAGCTTAAAAGCGGTGAGCGCATCAGGGTGATGCTCAACGCGGGGCTCAGTCCGGAGCATGAAGAGAAGCTCGGTAGTCGTATTGACGGCATCGGGCTTTATCGCACCGAAATTCCCTTTATGTTGCAAAGTGGTTTTCCGTCGGAGGAAGAGCAGGTTGCGCAGTATCAGGGCATGCTGCAGATGTTTAACGATAAGCCGGTGACCCTGCGTACGCTGGATATCGGCGCGGATAAACAGTTGCCGTATATGCCGATAAGCGAAGAGAACCCGTGCCTGGGCTGGCGTGGCATCCGGATTACACTCGATCAGCCGGAAATCTTCCTTGTGCAGGTACGCGCAATGCTGCGTGCGAACGCGGCTACCGGAAATCTCAGCATCCTGCTGCCGATGATCACCAGTATTGATGAGGTGGATGAAGCAAAACGGCTGATTGAACGTGCCGGGCGTGAAGTCGAAGAGATGATTGGTTACGCCATTCCGAAACCGCGTATTGGCGTGATGATTGAAGTACCATCAATGGTGTTTATGCTCTCGCACCTGGCGAATCGGGTCGACTTTATCTCTATCGGCACTAATGACCTTACTCAGTATATTCTGGCGGTTGATCGTAACAATACGCGTGTGGCCAGTATGTATGACAGCCTGCATCCTGCCGTGTTGCGCGCGCTGGCGATGATTGCCAGAGAAGCCGAACAGGCGGGCGTCGATCTGCGTCTGTGCGGTGAAATGGCGGGAGATCCCATGTGTGTGGCGGTGCTGATTGGCCTTGGCTTTAGCCATCTGTCGATGAACGGTAAGTCGGTAGCGCGTATTAAATATCTGCTACGGCGTATTGATTTTGCTGAGGCGCAAACGCTGGCCAACCGTACGCTTGAGGCGCAACTGGCGACCGAAGTACGACATCAGGTCGCGGCATTTATGGAGCGACGCGGTCTGGGTGGTCTTATTCGCGGTGGGTTGTAGAGGCAAGTTCCCGGGAGCACAGACAACTCTGTGACCGGGGCGCGGTGGGGGAGCTAGCGTGTCTGCGGCGTGAAGGATGGCGGGTAATACCCTAAATCATTTGCGTTGCAGGAAGCCAACGCACCTGCGGCGTAAAGGATGACGGGTATACATATCTTTTACAACTTCGCCGCATCCAGCCTGACCTCCTTATGCTATCATTCGCGCCTTTGGAGCGCCCGCCAGAACGGGCGCGCATCTATACCGCTGTCCACTTTCGGCGGAATAACAACATGTTGTGGTGACAGATGAATAGTGGCTATCTGCGTTTTCCTGAATTTGATCCAGTAATTTTTTCCATTGGGCCGGTTTCTCTTCACTGGTACGGGTTGATGTACCTTGTTGGCTTTGTCTTTGCCATGTGGCTCGCAACCCGTCGTGCTGGCCGTCCAGGCAGTGGCTGGACGAAAAATGAAGTTGAAAATCTGCTCTACGCAGGCTTTCTTGGGGTGTTCCTGGGCGGGCGTATTGGCTACGTTCTGTTCTATAATTTCCCGATCTTCCTCAACGATCCGCTGTATTTGTTCCGCGTCTGGGACGGCGGCATGTCTTTCCACGGCGGCTTGATCGGCGTTATCGTCGTGATGATCGTCTTTGCCAAACGCACCAAACGTAACTTTTTCCAGGTTGCAGATTTTATTGCCCCGCTGATTCCTTTTGGTCTGGGGGCCGGACGTCTGGGTAACTTTATCAACGGCGAACTGTGGGGCCGTGTCGATCCGAGCTTCCCGCTGGCAATGCTCTTCCCGGGGTCGCGCGCAGAAGATGCCGCATTACTGCCGTCTCATCCGCAGTGGCAATCCATTTTTGACACTTACGGCGTTCTGCCTCGTCATCCTTCCCAGTTGTATGAGCTGGTGCTGGAAGGCATCGTGTTATTCATTATCCTGAATCTCTATATCCGCAAACCTCGCCCGATGGGGGCTGTGTCTGGCCTGTTCCTGATTGGCTATGGCGCGTTCCGTATCATCGTTGAGTTCTTCCGCCAGCCGGATGCACAATTTACGGGGACGTGGGTGCAATACATCAGCATGGGGCAGATCCTCTCCATCCCGATGATTGTTGCGGGTATTATCATGATGGTTTGGGCGTATCGTCGTCGTGCGCCGCAACACGTTTCCTGAGGAACCATGAAACAGTATTTAGAACTGATGCAAAAGGTGCTCAATGAGGGCACCCCGAAAAACGACCGTACAGGGACGGGCACGCTCTCTATTTTTGGCCATCAGATGCGCTTTAATCTGCAGGACGGTTTTCCGCTGGTGACCACCAAGCGTTGCCATTTGCGCTCCATTATTCATGAGCTGCTGTGGTTCCTGCAGGGCGATACCAACATCGCTTACCTGAAAGAGAACAAGGTCTCTATCTGGGATGAATGGGCTGATGAGCAGGGCAACCTCGGGCCGGTTTATGGCAAACAGTGGCGCGCCTGGCCAACGCCGGATGGTCGTCATATTGACCAGATCTCGACCGTACTGAACCAGTTGAAAAACGATCCGGATTCACGCCGTATCATCGTGTCAGCCTGGAACGTGGGCGAACTGGATAAAATGGCTCTTGCGCCGTGCCACGCGTTTTTCCAGTTCTATGTCGCGGACGGCAAGCTCTCCTGCCAGCTCTACCAGCGCTCTTGCGATATCTTCCTTGGTCTGCCTTTTAATATCGCCAGCTACGCATTACTGGTGCATATGATGGCGCAACAGTGTGACCTGGAACCTGGAGATTTTGTCTGGACCGGTGGCGATACTCACCTGTACAGCAACCACCTGGAGCAAACGCGCCTGCAACTGAGCCGCGAACCGCGTGCGCTGCCTACGCTCAAAATCAAGCGTAAGCCCGCATCGCTGTTTGATTACCGCTTCGATGATTTTGAAATCGAAGGCTACGATCCGCACCCGGCGATTAAAGCCCCGGTCGCTATCTGACCGAACGCAGCATCGCATAACCGGCGCCACAGAGCGCCGGTTTTTTTATCCTCATTACGTATTCTTCGGCATATCTTCCAGACCGTTTGTAACCCGCTGCAAACCCGCCAGTTTGTTTCGTGACGTCTCGTAAAACGGGTACCGGCCGCTCGCCATTATGACGATGCTGCGCCAGACTGCCGCCATGAAAAACGAACACGGATTTACTCTGATTGAGACGATGGTTGCGGTGGCGCTGATCGTTATTCTGAGCGGCATCGGGATTACCGGCTGGCGTACCTGGCAGGCCCAGCAGCGCTTATGGCAAACCGCGTTACAGGTGCGGCATTTCCTGGAGATGCTGCGCGATGATGCCAACTGGCATAACCAGGAGCGGCTTATTCTGGCATCCCGTTCTGAGGATGCCTGGTGCCTGCATACCCAGGAGCTGCAAACAGGCTGCTCGATCGATTCCCCGTATCTTATTCGCCCTGTGTGGCCTGAGGTTAACCTCGTGGAAATTACACCTTCATTAGGTTTCTATGGCCTGCGTAATACGGCATGGGGAGGGCATATTCGGGTCGCAAGTGATGCGGGTGAGTGGCGGATCGTGGTGTCGGGCTGGGGGAGGATACGGATGTGTCAACGTGCGGCGGACGAATCATGTTAGACCGGCAACAGGGGTTTTCCTTGCTGGAGACCTTGCTGGCGATGGCGATAGGGAGCGTTATTCTGCTGGCGGCGGCGCGCTTTCTTCCCGCGTTACAGTTTGCTGTGCTGCAACAGACTCGTCATCAGATGCTTGAAGATGAACTCTGGCAGCGCCTGTATACCGTTGCCAGGCACATTCAGCGTGCCGGATATTGCAACGGTGAATGTGTGGGGCAAGCGTTGACTATCGGGCGTAATGGGAGTTGCGTGGTGGTGCAATGGGATGCTAACAGCAACGGACGATGGGAAACATCGCCGGCCAGCGATGCCGACCAGACGGGGTTTCGTCTGCAAAACGGCGTGCTGGAAACCTTGCGCGGCGCAACATCCTGCGAGGGAAAGGGCTGGGATAAAATGACGGATCCCAATACGGTAGATATCACCCTGTTTACGGTAACCCGGCAGCAAACCACTGGCTTGGCGCCTGTCTTTACCATCAGTCTTGCAGGCCAAATCAAAGAGCAGAACACGCAACATATTTCGGCTGCCTTTAGCGTGAGTGGTTTTAACTTGTGAACCGTGAGCGCGGGATGTCTTCACTGGCACTGGTGCTGCTTATGCTCATACTCGGTAGCCTGATGCTTAATGGGTTAAATCAGCAATTGAAGACCCATATACGCCGGGTGAGCACGGAGAGCGAGCACCTTCGCCAGTATGCGCAGGTGCAGTCGGCGATGATGTGGGCGCAAAGGCACCCCTGGCTCAGGGAGCCCGCATTGCAATGTCTGCAACACCCCACTGAACCCTGGCAGGCATGCCTGCGTGTGTTCACAGACCAGGCTGTGTTATTAACCGTGGAAAGTGGCAAACAGCGTTTATGGCGAGGCGGGTATATTGAGCGTAACAATGTGGTGTTTTCCGCACACGGCTGGAGTGATTTTTGCCCACGTAAGGAAACGGCGCTATGTCAGATTCCATAAGACAGCGCGGATTTAGCCTGCCCGAAGTGCTGCTGGCTATGGTTTTGCTGGTGATGGTGGTTACCGCGCTGGGAGGCTATCATCGGGCGCTTGCCTCCGGTTTTCACGCATGGAGCCAGTACCGACTTTTGTGGCGCCACGCCTGGCAGCAGGCGCAAATGTATCCGCCGCCGCTACCCGCAGGGTGGCAGGTACAGAAGGAGCAGACAAGCGACCAGGGATGTGTCAGCATCAGGGTTATTATCATTTCGCCAGTGGGCAGAAAAGGGCAAATGACGCGAACATTTTGCCCAAACAGCCAGTAGTCAGGAGCACGTATGCTAAGGGTTTATCACTCCAATCATTTGGATGTGCTGGAAGCATTGATGGAGTTTATCGTTGAACGCGACCACCTCAGCGATCCTTTTGAACCCGAAGTGGTGCTGGTTCAGAGCACGGGTATGGCGCAATGGCTGCAAATGACGCTGGCGCAGAAGTTTGGCATTGCCGCCAATATCGACTTTCCGCTCCCTGCCAGTTTTATCTGGGATATGTTTGTGCGTGTCCTGCCGGACATCCCAAAAGAGAGCGCATTTAATAAACAGAGTATGAGCTGGAAACTGATGTCGCTGCTACCAGAGATGCTGGAGCAGGACGAATTTGTCATGTTGCGCCACTACCTGAGCGATGACGACGACAAGCGCAAGCTGTTTCAGCTTTCCTCCCGTATTGCGGATCTTTTCGACCAATACCTTGTCTATCGCCCGGAGTGGCTCACCCTCTGGGAAGCCGGGAAAAAAGTGGATGGTCTTGATGAGGCGCAAATCTGGCAGGCGCCGCTATGGCGTCGTCTGGTGGAGCATACAGCCGAGCTTGGACAGCCGCACTGGCACCGTGCCAATCTTTATCAGCGCTTTATCAATGTGCTTGAATCGGCTGAGCAGTGCCCGCCTGGGTTACCGTCGCGTGTATTTATATGTGGCATTTCAGCGCTGCCGCCAGTCTACCTACAGGCGTTACAGGCGCTGGGTAAGCATATTGATGTACACCTGCTCTTTACCAACCCTTGCCGCTACTACTGGGGTGATATTAAAGACCCGGCATTTTTAGCCAAACTGCTGACCCGCCAGCGCCGACATCATCGCGACGAGCGAACGCTGCCTCTTTTTCGTGATGCGAGTGCTGTACAAGGCTTGTTTAACAGCGATGGTGAGCAAAATTTACCGAACCCACTGCTTGCCTCATGGGGCAAACTGGGGCGCGATTATGTGCACCTGCTTGCCGGGCTGGAGAATTACCAGGACCTGGATGCGTTTGTCGATGTTACGCCTGGGCACATTTTACAGAACCTGCAATACGACATGTTGGAACTGCAAAATAGCGCCGTCGCAGGAGTGAATGCCGAAGAGTATGAGCGCAGCGATAAAAAGCGCCTGCTTGAGCCCGACGACCGTAGTGTGACGGTTCATATCTGTCATAGCCCACAGCGGGAAGTTGAAGTATTACATGACAATCTGCTGGCGATGCTGGAGGCCGATCCGTCGCTAACGCCAAGAGACATTGTGGTGATGGTGGCTGATATCGACAGCTACAGTCCGTATATCCAGTCTGTTTTTGGTAGCGCTGTGGGTGAGCGTTACATTCCTTACGCCATTTCTGACCGCCGTGCACGTCAGGCGCATCCGGCGCTACAGGCATTTATTAGTTTGCTGTCGTTACCCGATAGCCGCTTTGTTTCGGAAGACGTACTGGCGCTGCTGGATGTCCCCGTGCTGGCGGCGCGTTTCAATATTGATGAAGAGGGATTGCGTTACCTGCGCCAGTGGGTCAATGAGTCGGGCATTCGCTGGGGAATGGATGACGATAATGTCCGTGAACTGGAACTCCCGGCGACCGGACAACATACCTGGCAATTTGGTTTAACCCGCATGCTGCTGGGATACGCGATGGAAAGTCGTCAGGGGGAATGGCAATCCATTCTGCCTTATGATGAATCCAGCGGGCTGATTGCTGAGCTGGTCGGTCATCTCGCTTCCTTGCTCATGCAGCTTAATACCTGGCGGCAGGGACTGGCGCAGGCGCGTCCGCTTGAAGAGTGGCTGCCGGTCTGTCGGGAGATGCTCAATGACTTTTTCCTGCCCGATCAGGACACAGAAGCCGCGCTGGCGCTCATCGAACAGCAGTGGCAGGCGATAATTGCACAGGGTATTGATGCAGCGTACGGCGAAGATATCCCACTTTCCGTCTTACGCGACGAACTGGCGCAGCGTCTCGATCAGGAGCGCATCAGCCAGCGCTTTCTGGCCGGTCCGGTGAATATCTGTACCCTGATGCCAATGCGTTCTATCCCTTTTAAAGTGGTATGCCTGTTGGGTATGAATGACGGCGTCTACCCGCGAACCCTTGCACCGCTGGGGTTCGACCTGATGAGCCATCAATCCCAGCGCGGCGACCGTAGCCGTCGTGATGATGACCGCTACCTGTTCCTTGAGGCGTTGATTTCCGCGCAGGAAAAACTCTACATCAGCTATATCGGTCGCTCGATTCAGGATAACAGCGAACGTTTTCCGTCTGTGCTCGTGCAGGAGTTACTTGATTATATTGGGCAAAGCCACTGCCTGCCGGGTGATGAAGCGCTAAATTGCGATGAGAGTGAAAAGCGCGTTAAAGAACATATTTGCTATCTACACCCTCGTATGCCGTTTGATGCTGCCAATTTCCGCCCTGGCGAATGGCAAAGTTTTGCCAGCGACTGGTTGCCCGCGGCAAGCCAACAGGGCGCGGCGCACCCTGAATTTATTCAGCAACTTTCCCCGCTTGCGCTGGAATCGCTGACGCTTGAGCAACTGTTGCGTTTCTGGGCACACCCGGTACGCGCCTTCTTCCAGATGCGACTGCGCGTCAATTTCCGTGCGGAAGAGAGCGATATCCCCGATGCCGAACCTTTTATTCTGGAAGGGCTAAGTCGCTACCAGCTCAACCAGGAACTGCTCAATGCGCTGGTGGACCAACAGGACGTTGAAAAGCTTTTTCGTCACTATCGTGCGGCAGGAGCATTGCCCTATGGCGCGTTTGGCGAGATTATCTGGGAAGCCCAGCAGCTTGAAATGCAGGAGTTGGCAGACCGGGTGATCGCGCAGCGCCAGCCCGGTCAAAGCATGGAGGTCGATCTGGAATGCGCAGGCGTGCATCTGAGCGGATGGCTGGCGCATGTACAGTCCGATGGCCTGTTACGCTGGCGACCATCGAAACTCAGCGTTACCCAGGGCTTGCAACTTTGGCTTGAGCATCTTGTCTACTGTGCTAGCGGCGGGGTTGGGGAGAGTCGTTTATTTGTCCGCAGTGGTGGCGAATGGCGTTTCCCTGCGATGAAGCCGGACGACGCATTGCAACATTTGGCGCTCATGATTGAAGGCTATCGCGAAGGGATGGCAAAACCATTGCTGCTGCTACCAGAAAGCGGTGGCGCATGGATAAAAGCCTGTTACGACGCAGCAATTGATGCCATGTTATCGGATGAGACAACGCTGCAAAAAGCGCAAAGTAAATTCTTGCAAGCGTATGAAGGCGGTTTGTTTTCAAGCGGCGAAGGTGAAGATATCTGGTATCAGAGGCTGTGGAGAACCCTCACCCCTGAGCATTACCTGCAGATAACGACACTTTCGCAGCGTTACCTGTTACCGCTGTATCGATTTAATCAGTCCAAATGACTGTATAAAAATTGCGCAAATAAGAGCCATCCTTTATTATGCGCGACGGGTCACGGACTGATATACCAAGAGTTCGGCATGCTGCCGACGCACGTTTTGCCCCGAAAGTTTCAGCAAGGCTGGAAAGCGAGGGGATTGTTAATGATGAGGTTCGTGAATGCCCCGCAGCACCTGGTTAAAAGCTTTCGTTGTGTTCTTTGCCCTCTGGGCGTCGTACAGTCAGGCAGATAATGGTTGGCAGCCGATACAAGAAACTATCCGTAAGAGCGATAAAGATACCCGCCAGTATCAGGCGATTCGTCTCGACAACGGCATGGTAGTACTGCTGGTTTCCGATTCCCAGGCGGTAAAATCCCTTTCTGCAATTGTCGTCCCGGTAGGTTCCCTTGAAGACCCTGCCGCGCATCCCGGCCTTGCCCATTATCTTGAGCATATGTCTCTGATGGGCTCGAAAAAATACCCGCAGCCGGATAGCCTCTCCGAATTTCTGAAAATGCACGGTGGTAGCCATAACGCCAGCACCGCGCCCTATCGCACCGCGTTTTATCTGGAAGTGGAAAACAACGCGCTGGAAGGGGCCGTTGACCGACTGGCTGATGCGATTGCCGCACCGTTGCTTGAGAAAAAATATGCCGATCGCGAGCGTAACGCTGTCAATGCAGAGTTGACCATGGCGCGTACCCGTGACGGGATGCGTATGGCGCAGGTGAGCGCGGAGACCATCAACCCGGCGCACCCTGGCGCACGCTTCTCTGGTGGTAACCTCGAAACGCTGAGTGATAAGCCCGGTAGTCCGGTGCACGAAGCGCTGCTCGCGTTTCACGAAAAATACTATTCTGCCAATCTGATGAAAGCGGTGATTTACAGTAATCGCCCTTTGCCTGAGCTGGCGAAAATTGCGGTTGATACCTTTGGCCGGGTGCCGAATAAAAACATTGAACGTCCAGCTATCGACGTTCCGGTAGTTACCGATGCGCAAAAAGGCATCATTATTCACTACGTTCCGGCGGTGCCGCGCAAGGTGCTGCGCGTTGAATTTCGCATTGATAACAACACCGCGCAATTTCGTAGCAAAACGGATGAGCTGATCACCTATCTTATCGGTAACCGTAGCCCGGGAACGCTTTCTGACTGGCTGCAAAAACAGGGGCTGGCAGAAGGTATCCGGGCAGATTCTGACCCGGTCGTGAACGGAAATAGCGGTGTGCTGGCTATCTCTGCCACTCTGACGGATAAAGGCCAGGCCAACCGTGATAAGGTGGTGGCGGCTATTTTTAGCTATCTCACCATGCTGCGCGAGAAGGGCGTGGATAAGCGCTATTTTGACGAACTGGCGCACATTCTGGATCTCGATTTTCGCTACCCGTCGATTACGCGTGATATGGGATACGTTGAATGGCTGGCGGACACCATGATCCGCGTGCCGGTGGCGCATACGCTGGATTCGGTAAATATTGCCGACCAGTACGACGCCAAAGCCGTGCAGGCACGTCTGGATGAAATGACGCCGCAAAATGCCCGTATCTGGTATATCAGCCCTACTGAGCCACATGACAAAACAGCATATTTTGTCGACGCGCCGTATCAGGTGAATAAAATCACCCCACAACTGTTTGCACAGTGGCAGCAGCAGTCGGCCGAAATTACGCTGAAAACTCCCGAACTTAATCCGTATATTCCGGATGACTTTACGCTGATCAAACCGGCGAAAGAGTACACTAATCCGGAGCTGATCGTTGACGAGCCAAATCTGCGGGTGGTCTACATGCCGAGCCGCTATTTCGCGAACGAACCGAAAGCGGATGTGAGCGTGGTGCTGCGTAATCCAAAAGCGATGGATAGCGCGAAAAACCAGGTAATGTTCGCCCTGAACGACTATCTGGCGGGGATCGCGCTGGACCAGTTAAGTAATCAGGCGGCGGCAGGCGGCATCAGTTTCTCGACCAATGCCAATAATGGTCTGATGCTCAACGCCAACGGGTATACCCAGCGTTTGCCACAGTTGTTCCAGGCGTTGCTGGCGGGATATTTCAGCTATACGCCGACCGCAGAGCAACTTGAACAGGCGAAATCCTGGTATGCGCAAATGATGGACTCCGCGGATAAAGGCAAAGCATTTGATCAGGCTATCATGCCAGTCCAGATGCTCTCTCAGGTGCCTTACTTCCAGCGAGAAGACCGTCGTGCGCTGCTGCCGTCAATCACACTGGATGACATTCTTGCTTATCGTGATGCACTGAAAACCAATGCGCGTCCTGAATTTCTGGTAGTGGGGAACCTTACCGACCAGCAGGCTAAAGACCTGGCGCACGGCGTTCAGGAGCAATTGAGCGCGAAAGGTAGCGAATGGTGTCGCAACAAAGAGGTACTGATCGACAAACCGCAGTCGGTGATATTCGAAAAAGCAGGCAACAGCACCGATTCCGCGTTGGCCGCCGTGTTTGTTCCGTCAGGGGTCGATGAGTATACCAGCTCGGCTTATAGCGCAATGCTCGGGCAGATCATCCAGCCGTGGTTTTATAACCAATTGCGTACCGAAGAGCAGCTTGGTTATGCGGTTTTCGCCTTCCCAATGAGCATTGGCCGTCAGTGGGGGATGGGTTTCTTATTACAGAGCAACAGCAAGCAGCCTGCCTGGTTGTGGGAGCGTTATAAGGCCTTCTTCCCAACTGCGGAAGCGAAGCTGCGTGCCATGAAGCCGGAAGAATTTGCGCAAATCCAACAAGGGGTTATCGCGCAAATCCAGCAGGCGCCGCAGACGCTGGGCGAAGAAGCCTCAAAACTCAGTAAAGATTTTGATCGGGGCAATATGCGCTTCGATTCACGTGATAAAGTAGTGGCTCAGATAAAACTGCTGACGCCGCAGAAACTTGCCGATTTCTTCCATCAGGCGGTGGTTGAGCCGCAGGGCATGGCGGTATTGTCACAGATTTCCGGAAGCCAAAGTGGGAAAGCGGAGTATGCGCAGCCCGAAGGGTGGAAAGTCTGGGACAGCGTCAGCGCGTTGCAGCAATCTTTACCCCTGATGAGCGAGAAAAATGAGTGAAACCGCTGAGACCCTTGATCCACTCCGCTTGCCGCTAACCGGCGAGCGCCTGATTGAAGCCTCTGCGGGCACCGGTAAGACCTTCACCATCGCCGCACTTTACCTGCGGCTGTTACTTGGTTTAGGCGGCAATGCCGCCTTTCCACGCCCTTTAAACGTCGAAGAGCTGTTGGTGGTGACCTTTACCGAGGCCGCCACCGAAGAACTTCGCGGTCGCATTCGCAGCAATATCCATGAACTTCGCATCGCCTGTTTGCGCGAAACAACGGACAACCCGTTATATGCCAGCCTGTTGCGCGAGATCACCGATAAGCAACAGGCCGCGCAGTGGCTAATGCTCGCTGAACGGCAGATGGATGAAGCGGCCGTCTTTACTATCCACGGTTTTTGCCAGCGCATGCTTAGCCTCAACGCCTTTGAATCCGGCATGCTGTTTGAACAGCAACTGATCGAAGACGAGTCACTGCTGCGCTACCAGGCCTGCGCAGACTTCTGGCGTCGCCACTGTTACCCCTTGCCGCGTGATCTGGCGCAGGTGGTTCACGAGTCGTGGAAAGGCCCGCATGATTTGCTCAAAGCCATCGACCGCTATTTGCAGGGTGAAGCGCCGCAAATCAAAGCCGCACCGCCAGCGGATGAAACGCTGGAGAGTCGCCATCAGAAAATCATTGAGCAGATCGATAGCGTTAAGCAGCAGTGGGTTGCGTCCGTGGACGAACTGGGGCCGCTAATTGAAGGCTCCGGGATCATGCGGCAAAAATTCAATCGTACCAACCAGGCCCGCTGGATCGAGAAGATCAGCGCCTGGGCCAATGAGACGACCTGTAGTTATCAGTTACCGGAAGCGCTGGAAAAGTTTGCGCAATCGTTCCTGCGTGAGCGGACCAAAGAGGGCGGTGTGGTACCGGAACATGCGGTTTTCGAGGCGATTGAAACCTTACTGAATGCACCGCTGACGCTCAACGATTTGATGCTAACAAGCGCGATGCGCGAAATCCGTGAAGCGGTGGCCAGAGAAAAGCGTCGCCGTGGCGAACTCGGTTTTGACGACATGTTGAGTCGGCTGGACAGCGCCTTGCAAAGCGCGAGTGGCGAGGCGCTGGCAACGGCGATCCGCACCCGTTTCCCGGTCGCCATGATTGATGAATTTCAGGATACCGACCCCCAGCAGTATCGTATTTTCCGTCGTATCTGGCACCACCAGCCGGAAAGCGGGCTACTTCTGATAGGCGATCCGAAACAGGCTATTTACGCGTTTCGCGGGGCCGATATTTTTACCTACATGAAAGCGCGCGATGAAGTAAACGCCCGCTATACGCTTGATACCAACTGGCGTTCCGCGCCGGGAATGGTGGAGAGTGTTAATCAGCTTTTCAGCCAGACCGACAACGCCTTTATGTTTCGGCAAATCCCTTTCCAGCCAGTGAAATCAGCGGCGAAGAACCAGTCGCTGCGGTTTACGATAAAAGGAGAAAAACAGCCAGCAATGGCGATGTGGCTGATGAAAAGCGAGGGTGTCGGCGTCGGGGATTATCAAACCTTTATGGCTGAACTCTGCGCGACGCAAATCCGCGACTGGCTGATAGCCGGGCAGAAGGGGGAGGCGTTGCTGCATGAGGGAAAAACGACTCGTCCTGTAAAAGCTTCTGATATTACCGTGCTGATTCGTAGCCGCCATGAGGCGTCACTGATTCGCGATGCGTTGGGTCTTCTTAATATTCCCTCGGTTTATCTTTCTAACCGTGACAGCGTGTTTGATACCCCGGAGGCGCAGGAGCTGCTCTGGCTATTACAGGCGGTGCTGGCGCCGGAACGTGAAAACACGTTACGTAGCGCGCTGGCGACCTCCATGCTCGGTTTGAGTGCGCTGGATATCGAAACGCTTAACCAGGACGAAGCCGCCTGGGATGCGATAGTAGAAGAGTTTGCTGGCTGGCGGGACATGTGGCTTAAGCGCGGCGTTATGCCAATGCTGCATGCATTGATGAGTGCGCGCCACGTGGCGGAAAACCTGCTGGCGACGCCGGGTGGCGAACGCCGTCTGACGGACATTTTGCACTTGAGTGAATTACTGCAGGAAGCAGGCACACAGGTAGAGAGCGAACATGCGCTGGTGCGTTGGCTGGCACAGCATATCGCCGAACCGGATGCGAATTCGTCGAGTGAACAGTTGCGTCTGGAAAGCGACAAACATCTGGTGAAAATCGTCACCATCCATAAATCGAAAGGGCTGGAATACCCGCTGGTCTGGCTGCCTTTTATCGCCAATTTCCGCGTTCAGGATCAGGCGTTTTACCACGACCGCACGTCGTTTGCGCCAGTGCTGGACCTCAGCAAAGCCGAGGAGAGCATTGAACTGGCGGAGACGGAACGCCTGGCGGAAGATCTGCGTCTGCTGTATGTGGCGCTGACGCGCTCGGTCTGGCATTGCAGTCTGGGAATTGCCCCTATTTCTCGTCGTCGCGGCGAGAAAACGGGTGACAGCGATTTCCATCTCAACGCATTGGGGCGGCTTATTCAGCAGGGACAACCTCGCGATGCGCAGGGGCTTCGGGCCTGCGTCGAGGCGCTGTGTAACGATAATATCGCCCTTTGTATGCCCGATGTGCCGGACAACGTTCGCTGGCAGGCGCCGCAAGACGTCGTGCAGGCGTTAACAGCCCGCCAGATGACGCGAACCATACGTGATGACTGGCGCGTGACCAGTTATTCCGGGCTGCAACAGCGTGCGCATGGCATTGCGCAGGATTTATTGCCGCGTCTGGACCTTGATGCCGCCGGGGAGCGAGATCTGCTGGCTGAGCCAATGCTGACGCCGCATCAGTTCCCACGTGGTGCCTCGCCGGGGACGTTCTTACACAGCCTGTTTGAAGATCTGGATTTCACCCAGCCGATTGCCCCAGCCTGGGTGGCAGAGAAACTCCAGCGCGGCGGTTTTGAAGAGCACTGGCAGCCGGTTATTAGCGAATGGATCGACACGATCCTTCACGTTCCCCTGGCCGATACGGGGGCGTCGTTGCATCAGTTAACGGCAAAGGAAAAGCAGGTAGAGATGGAGTTCTATATCCCGATTGCCCAAAATCTGCGCGCCGGGACGCTCGATGCGCTGATACGCCAGTACGATCCGTTGTCTGCCGGCTGTCCGCCGCTGGATTTTCGCGAGGTGCGCGGCATGCTAAAAGGGTTTATTGACCTGGTATTCCGCCACGAAGGGCGTTACTACCTGTTGGATTATAAATCGAACTGGCTGGGAGAATCCGCCGAGGCCTATACCCGTGAGGCAATGGCTACCGCCATGCAATCTCACCGTTACGATTTGCAGTATCAACTTTATACACTTGCCCTTCATCGTTACCTGCGCCACCGCATCGCCGGGTACGATTATGAGCGCCACTTTGGTGGTGTTATTTACCTCTTCCTGCGTGGCGTCGAGGCCGATAATTCGCAGCAGGGGATCTTTACCACCCGGCCTGACGCGGCACTGATAAGCCAGATGGATGCCCTGTTTGCCGGGGAAACACTGGAGGTGGCGCAATGAGACTGCGTACGTTACTGCAACACGCCGTAGAGCTAAAAATCTTGCGTCCGCTGGATGTGCAATTCGCCCTGACCGTGGCAAGCGATGATGAACCGGCGGTAATGCTGGCAGCGGCAATGCTGAGCTTTGATGCCGGAGAAGGGCATGTCTGCCTGCCTCTTTCCCGTTTAGCGCCGGAAAACCTGCCCGCCAGAGCGCATCCGCTGTTGGCTTCTCTTTATGAAGAAGCCGGTTATCCGGCGGACTGGCGAAAAACGTTACTGGCCTCGCCTGCGGTGAGTGAGGGGGAGGTGGCAACGCCGATGATCCTCGTGGGTGAGCGACTGTATCTGAACCGTATGTGGTGCAACGAATGCAGTATTGCCGACTTTTTTGCCAGGGTTAATCAACCGTTGGAGGTAGATGAAAACCGTCTGCGGCAGGCGCTGGACGACCTGTTTCAGCCTTCGGATGACATTAACTGGCAGAAGGTGGCAGCGGCGGTTGCGCTTACCCGCCGCGTATCGGTGATCTCGGGCGGCCCTGGCACCGGGAAAACCACGACGGTGGCGAAGCTGCTTGCCGCGCTGGTGCAAATGGCTGATGGCGCACGCTGTCGCATTTGTCTTGCCGCACCAACCGGAAAAGCAGCCGCTCGCCTGACGGAATCTTTGGGAGCGGCGCTTCGCCAGTTGCCGTTGACTGACAAACAAAAGGCGACGCTACCTGATGAAGCCAGTACCCTGCATCGTCTTCTGGGCGCGCTGCCCGGTAGCCAACGGCTGCGTTATCACGCTGGCAATCCACTGCATCTGGATGTGCTGGTGGTGGATGAAGCTTCGATGATTGACCTGCCGATGATGTCGCGGCTGATTGATGCACTGCCGCAACATGCCCGGGTGATATTCCTCGGGGACCGAGACCAGTTGGCGTCCGTAGAAGCCGGTGCGGTACTCGGAGACATTTGCGCCTGGGTCAATAAAGGGTTTACGCCAGAGCGTGCCGCGCAGCTCTCGCGGATAACAGGAACAACCGTACCCGCAGGAGAAGGCACTTCGGCCAGTGCGCTACGTGACAGCCTGTGCCTGCTGCAAAAAAGTTACCGCTTCGGCAGCGATTCGGGTATCGGGCAACTGGCGGCGGCGGTTAACCGTGGTGATAAAACGGCGGCAAGCGCGGTGCTGAGCCAGGGCTTTAGCGATATCGAAAACAAGCACCTGCAAAGCGCAGAAGACTATCAGAGCATGATTGATGATGCGCTGGCAGGCTATGGTCATTTTCTTGGGCTGGTACGCGATGGCGCGCAGCCGCAAGAGGTCCTCGCCGCTTTTGGCGAATATCAACTGCTGTGCGCATTGCGTGAAGGGCCATTTGGCGTGAGTGGGCTGAACGATCGTGTTGAGCAGGCGCTGGTCCGGCAGCGACGGATTACCCGCCCGGCGCATGCGCGCTGGTATCACGGCAGGCCGGTCATGATCACGCGTAATGACGCCTCGCTGGGGTTGTTTAACGGCGATATTGGTATTGCGCTCGATCAGGGGCAGGGCATTCGTGTCTGGTTCCCGTTACCTGACGGTAGTCTGAAATCGGTACAGCCCAGTCGTTTACCGGAACATGATACCGCCTGGGCGATGACGGTGCATAAATCGCAGGGCTCGGAGTTTGATCATGCGGCACTGATTTTGCCAGGCCAGATTGTGCCAGTGGTAACAAGAGAGTTGGTTTATACCGCGATTACCCGTGCGAAAAAACGCCTGTCGCTGTATGCCGATGAACGCATACTGGCGCAGGCCATTGCCACGCGTACCGAACGGCGAAGCGGGCTAAACGCCATTTTTGAAACGCTGTAGAACATAGCCCTCACCCGGCGGTGAGGGCTGTGGGGCAACTTAGCCCAAATCTGCCATCAGCACTTTTGAACGCCGCTGATAGTTGTACATCTCTTTTTTACTTTCCGGCAGGGAATCGATATCCACCGGGGTAAAGCCGCGTTCCTGGAACCAGTGGATGCTGCGGGTGGTGAGGACAAAGAGTTTGCTCAGACCCATCTGTCTTGCCTGGGCCGCAATGCGCTCAAGCAACACCTCGCCGCGCGATGAACTGCGATAGTCCGGATGTACCGCTACGCAGGCCATTTCGCCGATTTTTTCTTCCTGGAACGGATAGAGCGCCGCACAAGCGATGGTCAGGTTATCGCGCTGAATGATAGTGAATTTATCGATCTCCATCTCCAGTTGTTCACGCGAACGACGCACCAGGATACCTTGCTGCTCCAGTGGACGAATCAGCTCAAGAATGCCGCCGATATCGTTAATGGTGGCACGACGGATCTGTTCCGCGCTCTCCATTACAATCTGCGTACCGATACCGTCGCGAGAGAATAGCTCCTGCAATAAGGCGCCATCTTCCTGATAACTGATCAGGTGGCTGCGGCGAACGCCACTGCGACAGGCTTTCATCGCGCCACGCAGGAAACGTACTGTTCCGGAGTGGTAATCGCCTTGCTCTTCCAGCGATTCGACCCGCGACTGGGCTTCGTTCGGGAACATCTCGGAGACAATCTGTCCATCTTCGTTGTAGACACCCTGCGATGAACAAAAGCCAATCATCTTTTCTGCTTTCAGTTTGATGGCCAGTTGTGTCGCAATCTCTTCCGAGGTGAGGTTAAAGCTTTCGCCAGTGACAGACACCGCAACGGGGCCGAGCAGCACAATAGCGCCGCTGTCTAACTGGCGGTGGATGGCTTCTTCATCGATACGACGGATACGTCCGCTATGGCAATAGTCAACGCCATCGTCCACGCCCAGCGGCTGGGCGATGATGAAGTTGCCGCTCACCACGTTAATGTGCGCGCCCTGCAATGGCGTATTGTTCAGACTCATGGAGAGGCGAGCGGTAATATCCAGTTGCAGCAGACCGGCGGCCTGTTTCACCAGTTCAAGCGTTTTGGCATCGGTCACACGGGTATGTTTGTGATACACCGGTTCGTGATTATGCGCAGCAAGATTGGCATCAATCTGCGGACGTGCGCCATACACCACCACCAGGCGAATGCCGAGGCTGTGGAGTAAGCCTATGTCGCTGACAATGCTGGAAAAGTTTTCATGTTCAATGGCTTCGCCACCCAACATGATGACAAACGTTTTTCCCCGATGGGTATTAATATAGGGAACAGAATGGCGAAATCCCTGTACCAGTTCGGTTCTGCGTTCCTTTACCACGGCCAACCCTCACTGCATGATTATTCGTAAATTGTGTATTTTTATTCTTTTATGGCGCTGGGTGCAAGCCATAAATTCGCCTTAGACAAAGAATAATTCCTGCGTGCCATTGCATGGATTGTGTATGTTTACCCTTTTATAGATGACAGTTTATGCGTCATTCGTTAAAGTTTTCGGTCAAATCTGACGTTTACTTAGTATTTCATCTTTTTTGCTCGGGAGAAGCATGTCGGGAAGTCAATCAAGGCTGAGCCGCCGCCGATTGTTACAAGGGGCGGGCGCTATGTGGTTATTGAGCGTGAGTCAGGTCGGTCTTGCCGCCGTCAGTCAGGTGGTGGCGGTGCGCGTCTGGCCTGCGTCAACCTATACTCGCGTGACCGTTGAGTCTAACCGTGTGCTGAAATATCGCCAGTTTGCGCTCAGCAATCCGGATCGGCTGGTTGTTGATATTGAAGACGTTAACCTGAACTCCGTTTTGAAAGGGATGGGGAGTCAAATTCGCGGCGATGATCCTTTTATCAAATCTGCGCGCGTTGGGCAGTTTGATCCAAAAACGGTGCGTATGGTGTTTGAGCTTAAGCAGGATATTAAACCGCAGCTCTTCGCCCTTGCGCCGGTGGCAGGGTTTAAAGAACGTCTGGTAATGGATCTTTATCCGGCGAATGCGAAAGATGTTCAGGATCCGCTGCTCGCGCTTCTGGAAGAGTACAACCAGGGCGACCTGGAAAAACAGGTGCCGCCAGCGCAAAGCGGGCCACAACCGGGCAAAGCGGGGCGGGATCGGCCGATCGTTATTATGCTGGATCCTGGCCATGGCGGTGAGGATCCGGGCGCCATCGGGAAATACCGGACCCGCGAAAAAGATGTGGTGCTGCAAATCGCCCGTCGCCTGCGCGCGCTGATTGAGCAGGAAGGCAATATGAAAGCTTACATGACGCGCAATGAGGATGTGTTTATCCCCTTGAAAGTGCGTGTCGCCAAAGCGCAAAAGCAGCGCGCCGACCTGTTTGTTTCCATTCATGCGGATGCCTTTAGCAGCCGCCAGCCTAGCGGTTCGTCGGTCTTTGCCCTCTCAACCAAAGGGGCGACCAGTACGGCGGCGAAATACCTTGCGGAAACGCAGAATGCCTCCGACTTAATCGGTGGGGTTAGCAAGAGCGGCGATCGTTATCTCGACCATACGATGTTCGATATGGTGCAGTCACTAACCATTAACGACAGCCTGAAATTTGGCAAAGCGGTGCTTAACAAGCTGGGTAATGTTAACAACCTGCATAAAAACAGTGTCGAGCAGGCCGGGTTCGCGGTACTGAAAGCACCGGATATTCCGTCGATTCTGGTCGAAACGGCGTTTATCAGTAACGTGGAAGAAGAGCGTAAGCTTAAGACGGCGAAATTCCAGCAAGAGGTGGCGGAGTCGATTCTTGCAGGGATTAAGGCGTACTTTGCCGATGGCGCAACGCTGGCAAGAAGAGGCTAGTGTTTTAGTCAGTATTTTATTCGAGGCGGCAACGGAATGAATCCCCCGGAGCGTACAAGGGTACGTGACTGGGGTGAATGAGGGCAGCCAACAATGGCACAGCCTGAAGGGTGAAGAATAAAAACAAAAAAACACCCTTGAGGGTGCTTATGATGTTGGTTGCGGGGGCCGGATTTGAACCGACGACCTTCGGGTTATGAGCCCGACGAGCTACCAGGCTGCTCCACCCCGCGTCCGTGGATGCGCACTATACTCCGCTAACATTTTGATGCAACCCTTTTTTAACGGAATAGCTTATTAGCGCGACATTTGTATAAAAACAGTACGATAAGGGTGTTTTTTGTACTGCATTTGCGGCAGGTTGCGCAATCGCATTTCATTCGCAGGGGCGGTTTGTTATCTTCATCACGCTCCGGATTAACCAGAAGATGAGAGAAATGAAAGGACGTTGGGCAAAATATCTACTCGCAGGCGCAATGGCAGCACTTCTCGCCGCCTGTACTTCAAAGCCGACCGATCGCGGTCAACAATATAAGGACGGGAAATTCTCCCAGCCTTTCTCTCTGGTAAACCAGCCTGATGCGACTGGCGCGCCGATTAACGCGGGCGACTTTGCCGAGCAGGTAAATCAAATCCGCAGCGCTTCTCCGCGCCTCTATTCAGGACAGAGCAACGTTTATAACGCGGTACAGCAGTGGCTGCGTGCCGGAGGCGATACCCGCACGATGCGCCAGTACGGTATTGATGCCTGGCAGATGGAAGGGGCGGATAACTACGGTAACGTCCAGTTCACCGGTTATTACACGCCGGTTGTGCAGGCGCGCCATACCCGCCAGGGCGAGTTCCAGTATCCGATTTATCGCATGCCGCCCAAACGTGGGCGTCTGCCTTCCCGCGCCGAGATTTACGCGGGCGCATTGAGCGACAGCTACGTGCTGGCCTATAGCAACTCGCTGATGGATAACTTCATCATGGACGTTCAGGGGAGCGGCTATATTGATTTTGGCGACGGTAGCCCGCTGAACTTCTTTAGCTACGCTGGCAAAAATGGTCATCCCTATCGCAGTATCGGTAAAGTGCTGATCGACCGGGGCGAGTATAAAAAAGAAGACATGTCGATGCAGGCAATCCGCCACTGGGGTGAAACACACAGTGAAGCGGAAGTGCGTGCCTTACTGGAAGAAAACCCGTCATTTGTCTTCTTTAAACCGCAATCCTACGCACCGGTGAAAGGGGCGAGTGCGGTACCGCTGATTGGCCGCGCATCCGTTGCGTCTGACCGCAGTATTATCCCGGCGGGCACCACGCTGTTGGCAGAAGTGCCGCTGCTTGATGCGAATGGCAAATTTACCGGTCAGTATGAGTTACGGCTGATGGTGGCGCTGGATGTTGGGGGCGCCATTAAAGGGCAGCACTTCGATATCTATCAGGGGATTGGCCCGGATGCCGGTCACCGTGCCGGGTGGTACAACCATTATGGTCGCGTGTGGGTGCTGAAAACCGCGCCGGGGACGGGTAACGTCTTTAGCGGTTGAGTGTGATACGCTAAAATTGGTTTTCAAGAATAACGGATTTATGGCATGACGTAGCCCCGGTAAGCGAAGCGCCACCGGGAGTTCCCTTAACTTCATCGCTCCAGGGTTGTCAGCAACATCATGGGTGAGGGATAAACCTCACCCTTTTTACATCTGAGGTCTTATGTCTGTGGTAATCAGCGATGCCTGGCGCCAGCGTTTTGGCGGCACGGCGCGTTTATACGGTGAAAAAGTGCTACAACTGTTTGCCGATTCGCATATCTGCGTCGTTGGCATCGGCGGAGTCGGTTCATGGGTTGCCGAAGCGCTGGCGCGAACAGGAATTGGCGCTATTACATTGATCGATATGGATGATGTCTGCGTGACCAATACCAACCGGCAGATTCACGCCCTGCGTGACAACGTTGGTCTGGCAAAAGCGGAAGTGATGGCGCAGCGTATTTCGCTGATTAACCCGGAGTGTCGCGTCACCGTGATTGACGATTTCGTGACGGCCGATAACGTCGCCCAGTACATGGCGGCCGGTTACAGCTACGTGATTGACGCCATCGACAGCGTGCGCCCGAAAGCGGCGCTGATCGCCTGGTGCCGCCGCAATAAAATCCCGTTGGTGACCACAGGCGGTGCAGGCGGACAGATCGATCCGACGCAAATCCAGGTGGCCGATCTGGCAAAAACCATTCAGGATCCGCTGGCGGCAAAACTGCGTGAGCGCCTCAAAAGCGATTTTGGCGTGGTCAAAAACAGCAAAGGCAAACTGGGCGTGGATTGTGTTTTTTCCACCGAAGCGCTGGTTTACCCGCAGGCAGATGGCTCAGTGTGCGCGATGAAAAGCACGGCAGAAGGGCCAAAACGGATGGATTGTGCGTCAGGTTTTGGCGCCGCGACCATGGTGACCGCCACCTTTGGTTTTGTGGCGGTGTCCCATGCACTGAAAAAAATGATGGCAAAAGCGGAGCGTCAGGCAAGCGCCTGACGTGCGGCATCCTGCACGGCGGCCGCCAGGGCCGCCAGCCCCTGATTACGTGAAGCACTTAGCTCCGCGCGCAATCCCAGTTCGTCAAAGAGTGCCAGCGGATCGCCTGCCAGCAAGACCTGTGGCAGCTTGCCTTCGATGGCCGTCAGCAGCACGGCCAGCATACCGCGAACGATTCGACCCTCGCTGTCGCCAAAAAAGTGCAGCGCGCCGTTTTCTGCGGCTGTACACCCCAGCCAGACACGGTTTTCACAGCCTGCGATTTCTCGCGCCTGCGCTTTCAGTTCGTCGGAAAGCGAGGGTAACTGTTTGCCCAGCAAAATTAGCTGACGGTATTTATCTTCCCACTGTTTAAGAGGAAGAAAGGTCTGGCGTAGCGTCTCTTCGGTAATGGAATGGCCAAAGGGATGCCCGGCAAATGCGGCATTAATCATCAATCCACCAGTAAATCTAAGGCGCGGTCAACGGCGTCAACCAGCGCGTCCACATCATGTTGGGTATTATAGGGTGCAAAAGAGGCGCGAAGCGTCCCTTTTACCCCAAGCGCCGCCAGCAGCGGTTGTGCGCAATGTTGCCCGGCCCGCAGGGCAATGCCATAACCCGCCAACAGAGTGACCATATCGCTGTGGTGTACACCTTCAAAATCGAAGGCCAGCAGGCTGGAATCCTGGCAGCGGAAAGAGCGAAAGCCCGCCCGTTTTGCGAGCGCGTCTTCGGCAAGCGTCGCCAGGCCACGGCTGTAGCTTTCCGCCTGGGCGATATCAACACCGTTAAGCCACTCCAGCGCCGCGCCGAGGCCAATCACCCCGGCCACGTTTGGCGTACCCGCCTCAAGTTTGTACGGCACAGGCTGCGTCTGAAAACCGTCAAATGTCACTTCGGTAATCATTTTGCCGCCGCCTAACCACGGTGACATGACATCCAGCAGATGCGATTTACCGTACAGCACGCCGATGCCCGTTGGGCCATACAGCTTATGGCCGGAAAAGGCATAAAAGTCGATGTCCAGACGCTGAACATCAGCCGGGAAATGCACGACCCCCTGTGCGCCATCCACCACCACGACCATGCCAGCCTCATGCGCAATAGCGATAGCCTGCTCCAGGTTCGGACACCCGCCGGTGACGTTCGACATCTGCCCCAGAGCGAGAATGCGGCTTCGTGGAGTAATAAGCTGTAGTAATTGACTGATATCCGGCAGGTTATCCACTCCCAGCGGCAGCTTAATCACGCGTGCGCCGGTCTGTTCTGCGACCATCAGCCACGGAACCAGGTTGGCATGATGCTCGGCTTCGCTGACGATGATTTCATCCCCGGCATTCAGGCGAGGGCGTGCATAGCTTTGCGCCACCATATTGATGGCTTCGGTGGTGCCGCGCGTCCAGACGATGTTCTTACCCGACGGAGCATTAAGCAGCGTCGCCACCTGATCGCGGGCAGACTCGTAACGCGCTGTCAGTTTTTGCGCTTCGGCAAACTGGCTGCGGTGAACGTTACCGGCGCTCAGGCTATAAAATTGCTGCGTTGCATCGATGACCGCCTGCGGTTTTAACGCTGTGGCGGCGCTGTCCAGATAAATACCGGCATCGGCGAGCGCGGGAAACTGGGCGCGAAACTGCGCCGGGTTGAAAGCGTTCATGGTATTCCTCGTATCAATCTGTTGATCGTCGCGCAAATTCATCCCCGGAGCAAGGAGGTTGATAACCATCGGAATTGTCTGTTTGTCCAGGCAACCTTCTGTAAGCAGGTTATGCTAATTACTGTTAGATGGATGTTTAAGCCTGTCAGTTATTGAGGTTTATTTAGCATTAATTGCTATGAGGAGAAAGAAGATGAAAAAGACTGCTGCAATTATTTCTGCCTGTTTGTTTACTTTTGCACTGAGCGCCTGTTCCGGTCCTAACTACGCCTTACATACCAATGACGGGCGTACGATTGTCTCCGACGGGAAACCGAAAACTGACGATCAAACCGGTATGATTTCGTATAAAGATGCCAACGGCAATGAACAGCAAATCAACCGTAGCGATGTGAAAGAGATGGTTGCGCTGGAGAAGAAATAACGCCGTTTTTCGGGCAAAAAAAAGCACCGCAATCTTGCGGTGCTACATTAATCACTATGGACAGACAGGGTAAATGTACAGGAAGTGAAAAAGGGTAGTCTCGCTACCGTGGCCTGAATTTCAGACCAATTGCAAACACAACAACACAACATCACAACCGTAAGCCAAAAGCCCTTCAGAACACGCATTCCAAAAAAAGCTTCTCGTTCCGGCTCAGGAAGTGCCGCCACTATAGGTATTTGCTGGTAGAAGCTCAACGGACAAATTATAATGGCTCAGATAAAAAAAACTAATAGGTTACGCATTGTTTCCTGTTTGTTAAAACGCCTTAACATCTAAGCCTGATAACCATGTCCAAGCGATTACCACCCCTTAATGCATTACGTGTTTTTGATGCTGCGGCGCGCCATTTAAGTTTCACGCGCGCGGCAGATGAGTTATTTGTGACGCAGGCCGCAGTAAGCCACCAAATCAAGTCTCTCGAGGATTTTCTGGGGCTCAAATTGTTTCGTCGGCGTAATCGTTCTCTGCTATTAACCGAGGAAGGGCAGAGTTATTTTCAGGATATTAAAGAGATATTTTCCCAACTGACCGAAGCGACGCGTAAACTCCAGGCCCGCAGTGCTAAAGGGGCGTTGACGGTCAGTTTGCTGCCCAGTTTTGCCATTCAATGGATGGTACCCCGCCTCTCTAGCTTTAACTCAGCTTATCCGGGAATCGACGTTCGAATCCAGGCTGTAGATCGCCAGGAAGACAAACTGGCGGATGACGTCGACGTGGCCATTTTTTATGGTCGCGGCAACTGGCCGGGATTGCGTGTTGAAAAATTGTACGCGGAATATCTGTTGCCGGTCTGTTCACCGTTATTATTAACCGGTGATAAGCCCTTGAAAACGCCAGCGGATTTGGCTCAGCACACCCTGTTGCACGATGCGTCTCGCCGGGACTGGCAAACTTATACGCGGCAATTGGGTCTTAATCTTAACGTTCAGCAGGGACCTATTTTTAGCCATAGCGCGATGGTGCTACAGGCGGCAATCCATGGACAGGGGATCGCACTGGCCAACAATGTGATGGCACAGTCCGAAATTGAAGCAGGCCGTCTGGTCTGCCCTTTTAATGATGTTCTGGTCAGTAAGAACGCGTTTTATCTGGTTTGTCATGACAGCCAGGCAGAACTGGGTAAAATAGCCGCCTTTCGACAGTGGATCCTGGCAAAAGCGGCAAGCGAGCAGGAAAAATTTCGTTTCCGCTACGAACAATAATTGTACGCGCGGTAAGCGCATGACTTTAGGGTACGCACATGACCAGCCGTTTCATGTTGATTTTCGCCGCAGTGAGCGGTTTTGTTTATGTTGCGCTGGGAGCATTCGGCGCACATGTTTTAAGTAAATCGATGGGCGTTGTTGAGATGGGCTGGATCCAAACCGGCCTCAACTATCAGGCATTCCATACGCTGGCGGTTCTGGGGCTGGCGGTGGCGATGCAGCGTCGTATCAGCATCTGGTTTTACTGGAGTAGTGTATTTCTGGCCCTGGGCACGGTGTTATTTAGCGGCAGTCTGTATTGCCTGGCGCTTTCGCATCTGCGCCTGTGGGCGTTTGTCACCCCTGTTGGCGGCGTCTGCTTCCTGGCAGGATGGGTGTTAATGTTTATTGGTGCAATCCGTCTGAAACGTAAGGGCGTTGTTCATGAATAAAGTTGTTTTACTGTGCCGCCCTGGTTTCGAGAAAGAGTGTGCCGCAGAAATTACCGACAAAGCCGGGCGCCGCGAGGTGTTTGGTTTTGCCCGCGTCAAAGAGAACGCGGGCTATGTCATTTTCGAATGTTATCAGCCTGAAGACGCAGACAAGCTGGCGCGTGAACTGCCGTTCAGCTCGCTCATCTTCGCCCGTCAGATGTTTGTGGTCGGCGAGTTATTACAGAATCTGCCGCCAGAAGATCGCATTACTCCGATCGTGGGGATGTTGCAGGGTGTCGTGGAGAAAGGCGGTGACTTACGCGTTGAAGTGGCTGACACCAACGAAAGCAAAGAGCTGATGAAGTTCTGCCGCAAATTCACCGTGCCGCTGCGTGCGGCGCTGCGTGAGGCGGGCATTCTGGTGAACTACGAGACGCCGAAGCGCCCGGTGGTGCATGTGTTCTTTATCGCGCCGGGCTGTTGCTATACCGGGTACTCTTACACCACCAATAATTCACCGTTTTATATGGGCATCCCGCGTCTCAAGTTCCCTTCTGATGCGCCGAGCCGCTCAACGCTGAAACTGGAAGAAGCTTTCCATGTGTTTATCCCGGCCGATGAGTGGGACGAGCGCCTGGCGAACGGTATGCACGCTGTGGATCTGGGGGCTTGCCCTGGCGGCTGGACCTATCAACTGGTCAAACGCAATATGTGGGTTGTCTCCGTGGATAATGGTCCGATGGCGCAAAGCCTGATGGATACCGGCCAGGTGACCTGGCTGCCGGAAGATGGCTTCCGCTACCGTCCAAACCGCAATAACATTTCGTGGATGGTCTGCGACATGGTGGAAAAACCAGCTAAAGTGGCCGCGCTGATGGCGCAATGGCTGGTTAACGGCTGGTGTCGTGAAACCATTTTTAACCTCAAGTTGCCGATGAAAAAGCGCTACGAAGAGGTGCAGCAGAACCTGGCGTATATTCAGGAACAGCTTCAGGCGCACGGCATCAATGCCGAGATCCAGGCGCGCCAGCTTTACCATGACCGCGAAGAGGTGACGGTTCACGTCCGTCGCTGGTGGGCTGCGGTGGGTGGGCGTCGCGACGAGCGCTAAGCGTTTCCCATATAACTGACCTGCCTGGCAGGTCAGTTTACTTTCCCGCTTTTACAGACTAAACGCCGGTTGGTGGCTACCGGGAAAGACGCAACTGCTGTAAATTGCCATCAATATGAATATCCGTTTGCAAGCGCGAGATATCGCGGCAGACAAAGGCCATCTCTTTATGCTCTTCGAGCTTCTTGCGCCACTTCTCTGGCACCTCATCCAGACGGGCATACAGACCCTCCAGATCCTGAAAGTCGGTCAGCAATTGTGCCGCGCTTTTCGGGCCAATCCCCGCGACCCCCGGTATTTTTGAACTGCTGATACCCGCAAGGCCCCAGTAGTCGGGGAGTTGTTGGGGTGAAACGCCGAACTCGCTGGCGATAAAGGGGGCATCCAGCCAGCGTTTCTGAAAGTAATCGCGAATGCGGATGCCCGGCTCCAGAAGCTGGCAGTAGCCTTTATCCGTGGAGACAATGGTGGCCTGATGTCCTGCATTTGCTACTTTGCAGGCGAGCGTAGCGGCCAGATCGTCGGCTTCGTTACCCGGCGACACCCAACTTTGTACGCCGCGCTGAGCAAAAGCGGCACGCAGGTCCGGCATCTCATCATGCAGGGTTTCCGGCATTGGCGGCCTTCCGGCTTTGTAATCGGGCAGCATCTGGTGCCGCCAGCTTTGGTTGCGGGCCTCATCGTCAAACACGGCGACCGCGTGGGTAGGCTGGCTGTGGAGTATCAGCTGATCCAGCGCGTGCTGGCAGGTGTTGACGCAGGGCGAACCCTGAACCGCGTGAATACGTCGAATAAGGTTGAGTGCGTCAACAATAAGCAGATGGATAGCCACCGTTCCCTCCAGGCCATGATACAGGCGTTCAGGGTAACATTGACGGGGCCGGGAGACTATCCGCAGCAGGGGATTCGGGAAGACGCCTCGCAAAACGAGGCGCCGGATGATTAATCGCAGGCGACGATTTTCATCGCCAGACCACCACGCGAGGTTTCGCGATATTTGGCATTCATATCCTTGCCCGTTTCGTACATTGTCTCGATAACTTTATCCAGGCAAACACGCGGCTCGCTGGTCCGGCGTAGCGCCATCCGCGCGGCGTTGACCGCTTTTACCGAGGCGATGGCGTTACGCTCGATGCAGGGCACCTGCACTTGTCCGGCCACAGGATCGCAGGTCAGGCCAAGGTTATGCTCCATGCCGATTTCTGCGGCGATACATACCTGGGCAGGGCTTCCACCGAGCAGTTCAGCCAGCCCGGCGGCGGCCATGGAGCAGGCGACGCCAACTTCGCCCTGGCAACCCACTTCCGCGCCGGAAATTGAGGCGTTCATTTTATAGAGCGAGCCAATGGCACTGGCGGTCAGCAGATAGCGCGCCAGCGAATTGGCGTTGACCTCACGGATAAACTTGTCGTAGTAGGCCAGTACCGCCGGGACAATGCCGCAGGCACCGTTGGTTGGGGCCGTCACCACGCGCCCGCCTGCCGCGTTTTCTTCATTAACAGCCAGCGCGAACATGTTAATCCAGTCGACCACCGCCATCGGGTCGCTGGTGGTTTTATCGCTGCTTACCAGCAGACGGCGCAATGCCGCCGCCCGGCGCGGAACACGCAGTTTGCCTGGCAGCACACCTTCGGTGGTGATGCCGCGTTCAATTCCACCGCGCATGACGTCCCAGACGGCGGAAAGATGCGCCTCCAGCTCTGCCTTGCCGTGCAGCGCCAGCTCGTTTTGCATCATCAGGCCGGAAAGAGAGAGTCCGCTTTCGCGGCAGTGTTGTTGGAGGTCCGCAGCCGATTTGTACGGGTAAGGTACGGCGACAGGGGCGTCACTGCTCTGACCAAAGTGAGTTTCATCAACAATAAAGCCGCCGCCGATAGAGTAATAAGTCTGGCTGTACAGCACGTTTTCACCGTTCAGGGCGGTGATGCGCATCCCGTTTTCATGCAACGATAAATTATCTGCATGGAAATTCATGCACTTATCAACCGGGAACTCCACTTCATGGGCGCCGTTTGCCAGTAGCAGCCGTCCGTGGGTATTAACGTCCTGAATAAAGTCAGGAATGGCGTCGATATCCACCGTGTCCGGCAGATTTCCCGCCAGCCCCATAATGATGGCGATATCCGTATGGTGACCTTTCCCGGTCAGTGAGAGGGAACCGTAAACATCCACCACAACGCGGGTGACGTTTTGCAGCATGTCGCGTGCGATCAGGTCGTCCGTGAACTGCTTACCGGCTTTCATTGGCCCAACGGTGTGGGAGCTGGAAGGGCCAATACCGATTTTAAAAATATCGAATACGCTGATCATGATGCAGTATCCATGGCTAAAAAGATCAGGGAAAAGCGCCGCCGTGCTGACGGCGCTAAGGGATTAGCTGAACAGAGAGAAGAAGATGGCGGAGATAGCGATAAGACCCATTACAACAACAAAGATGTTGCTGATATGGCCGCTGTATTTACGCATGGCCGGTACTTTATGAATGGCGTACATCGGCATCAGGAACAGAATCATCGCGATAATCGGGCCGCCCAGGGTTTCGATCATGCCGAGAATGCTCGGGTTCAGCGTCGCAACGGCCCAGGTGGTTACCAGCATAAACAGCGCGGTAATTTTGTTCAGTTTGTTGATTTCGATGGATTTACCTTTACCGCGCAGGGATTTAATCACCATCCCGTTAAAGCCTTCACGCGCACCCAGATAGTGGCCGAGGAAGGATTTGGTAATGGCGATAATCGCGATAATCGGTGCCATCCAGGCGATGATCGGTGCGTTAAAGTGGTTTGCCAGGTACGACAGAATGGAGATGTTCTGTGCTTTTGCCGCCGCCAGGTCTGCCGGGGAGAGGCTCAGTACACAACTGAACACGAAGAACATCACGGTCAGTACCATCATGATGTGCGCGTAAGAGAGAATGCGCGAACATTTACGTTCGGCTTCCACGCCATACTCTTCGCGTTTTGCGACTGCGAAAGAGGAGATAATCGGCGAATGGTTAAAGGAGAAGACCATCACCGGAATCGCCAGCCACAGCGTCATCCACAGCCCATTGCCTGATGCACTTGCGCTGCTCAAAGAGAGAGTATCCAGCGCGCTGGTGCTCCACTGTGGAATCAGGTACAGCGCCAGCATCATCAGTGCCACCACGAACGGGAACACCAGAATACTCATCGCTTTGACGATCATTTGCTCACCGAAACGTACGATGGTCATCATGCCGACGATCAGAATCAGCGACAGGATTGCGCGCGGCGGCGGGGTTAAGGCCAACTGGTGGGTCATAAAGCTTTCCACCGTATTGGTAATCGCCACGCTGTAGACCAACAGGATTGGGTAGATAGCAAAGAAATAGAGCAGGGTAATCAGCTTACCGGCGCCTTTACCGAAATGTTCTTCTACAACTTCGGTGATGTCTTCCCCTGGGTTTTTACCTGAGAGGACGAAACGGGTCAGGCCGCGGTGGGCGAAGAAGGTCATTGGGAAGGCGAGAATCGCCATAATAATCAGCGGGATCATCCCACCTACGCCCGCGTTAATCGGCAGGAACAGAACCCCTGCGCCAATGGCGGTGCCATACAGTCCGAGCATCCACATGGTGTCCGTTTTACGCCATGCGCTTCGGGTCTCGATTGAAGCAACGGTGCCGGTTTGAGTCGTTTCCATCTAATATCTCCAGGGAAAGTAAATGCCGCTTTTTGGTCAAATCCAATGCCAAAGAACACGGCGGTAATACGAAATTCTGCGCTTTTACGGTTTTTTTATAATTTCATCTCGTAACTATTGGCGGGCGGCACGATACATTTATGTTATGGATGGATCAGTGATCCCGATCGCAAATGCAATAATCCACTTTTTATACGGTTATTGTTGGGGTAAAGCTCTGCGAACAGATCGCCGCATGAAATTTATGGGCGCGAAGGCTATCATTGGCGGGATTCACAAGCAAAGTATGTAAGTTAAAACGCGATAAAAGGCCTGCCTGATTTGCGTGTTTTAGCGTTTTATCAGCATTAATATAGGTTTTATGAATATTTATATGTGGCGTCAGAGCGACGCAAACGATTGGCTGGCCAGGAAAAAGAGAGGGCGACATAGGCCGCCCTTATGGTTCAGGTGCAGATTTCGTAGCAAGGAATGTAGGCCGAGCCCGGCAGCTTCATACGGTGCTGAGCGACGAAGCCTTGCAGTAAATCATCCATACGACGCATCATGTCGCGGTCGCCATGAATTTTGTACGGTCCGTATTTTTCAATGGCCTGGATACCCATTTCCTTCACGTTACCGGTGACGATGCCCGAGAAGGCCCTGCGCAGATCGGCTGCCAGAACTTCCACGGGTTGGTCAGGATACAGTTTCAGGTTCGCCATGTTTTCGTGCGTCGGTTCGAACGGTACCTGCAGATCCGGCGCAATACGAATTGACCAGTTGAAGCTGTAAGCATCGCCGGTTTCGCGACGATTCTCTTTCACCTGCGGCATGGCTTTTTTCATCAGGCGGGCTACTTCGGCAGCGTCGTTAATGACGATGCGATAGTGGCGACGTGCGCTTTCTCCCAGCGTATTGACGATAAACTCATCCAGCACGCGGAAATAGTCTGCGCTTTCTTTCGGCCCGGTAAGGATCAGCGGCAACACCTGATCTTTGTTGGCCGGGTTCATCAAAATACCCAGCAGATAAAGCAGCTCTTCTGCTGTACCCACCCCACCCGGGAAGATAATGATGCCGTGGGCGATGCGGACAAAGGCTTCCAGACGTTTTTCAATGTCCGGCATGATGATCAGTTCGTTGACCAGCGGGTTAGGCGGCTCAGCAGCAATGATCGAGGGTTCGGTCATCCCGATAAAACGCCCATCTTTATAGCGTTGCTGCGCGTGCCCCACCGCCGCGCCTTTCATCGGCGCTTCCATCGCACCTGGACCGCAACCGGTGCAGATGTTCAGTTCGCGCAAGCCCAACTGGGTGCCGACGCGGCGCGCATACAGGTATTCCGTTTCGTTGATGGAGTGACCGCCCCAGCACACGACCATGTTCGGCGCTTCACCAACGTGCAGCGCGCGGGCATTGCGCAAAATGGAGAAGACCAGGTTGGTTATATGAATTGAATCTTCAAGATTCAGATGCTGGAGTCGCCCGGCGCTGTGAATTTGTCCATTCACAAACAAAATATCGCGCAGGACGGCGAAGAGGTTTGCCTGCAACGCGCGAATAATACGCCCGTCGACAAACGCATCTTCTGGCGGGTTAATAAGCTCCAGTTTTACGCCGCGTTCACGGCGTAAGACGTTGATATCAAAACTTTCATAACGAGAGAGCAGCTCTTTGCTGTTATCAGTCAGACTTCCGGAGTTAAGTACTGCGAGTGAACAGTTACGAAACAGTTGATACAGGTCGCTACTGGCCGTGCGTTTCAGCATGTCGACTTCCAGTTGCGACAACATATCCATCGAGCCAAGCGGGCTAATATGTGTAATCAAGTGAACTCCTTACGGGATGAAAATTGTATCTTCCCTGATGATTACAATAGCCTCGGGTTATGACGTTTAACAACCTGCCGCGATGAATCTCCCTCGCAGATAGCAAAAAATTGTGTGTTTACTGGCGAACCAGACGCCCGGTTGCGGGAATAAACCGGGTATTTGTGCGCCACGGGTTGATATCCAGCCCACCACGTCGGGTGTAACGGGCGTAAACGCTTAAGCTTTCTGGCTGACAAAAACGCTGAATGTCGGTAAAGATGCGCTCGACGCACTGCTCATGAAATTCATTATGATGACGGAAGGAGACCAGATAACGCAGCAGCTTTTCCCGGTCGATTTTCGGACCACGATACTGGATTTGCACGGAGCCCCAGTCGGGTTGGTGGGTGATAAGACAGTTCGATTTGAGCAGATGGCTAACCAGCGTCTCTTCCACCACTTTGCCGCTCGCCGCGTCAGTCAACAGTGCCGCGTCGAAGTCGTAGTTATCAATCACGATATCCTGGTCATCGATGCAGGTGCCGTGGAAGTGGGCAATAGGCTGGCCTTCAATTTCATCGAGCCGGTATAGCGCGACGGAAACCTCGCCTTGCGCGCAGGCGCTAAGATCGCGCTCAAGCGTCTCACGTACCTCATCCCAGCTCGCGAAGCGGGTCTGATTAAAACTGTTAAGGTAAAGCTTAAAGCTTTTTGACTCCACCAGATTGATGCTGGCGTAGTTTAACTCCACATGGCCGACCGCCACCTGCGGCAGACCGTTGGCGTTAAGCCAGGAGAGTTCATAGAGCGTCCAGATATCTGCGCCCTGGAAGGGGAGATTCTCTGCTTTTAATCCCAGCGGATCGCGGTTCAGGCTGCGGGGAACACCTTGCAGCAGGCTGGCGTCGTAGCGATCGCGGTAGTCGGTGGTTTTGCCAAGCGTCAGGCCAGACAGCGCCTGGTGGTTATCATAGGAAGACATGTTTCATCGCCATATTTACGGGTACACTAATAGGCAAAGTGTATCCTGGCTTAGATAAAGAGAGAAAGCGGTGGAAAAAGAGATAGCCCTTGCCCTGAAAGCGTTTACTACGCGCTATTGCGATGCATGGCAGCAGTCATACGGTACCTGGCCGCAAAGTGAAGAGCTGTATGGCGTGCCTTCACCGTGCATTATCTCCTCGACCGATACCCTCGTCACGTGGCAGCCGCAGCCGTTTTTACCGGAGCAAAATGTAAACGCGATTGAACGCGCGCTGGATATTATGGTACAACCTGCGCTTCGCGTGTTTTACACCACACAATTTGCCGGGGATATGCAAGCGACATTCCGTGGGGAAACGCTTACACTACTGCAAACCTGGAGCGCTGACGATTTCCAGCGAGTTCAGGAGAACCTGATTGGCCACCTGGTCACCCAGAAAAGACTTAAGCTTTCGCCTACACTTTTTATTGCTACTCTGGACAGCGACATTGATGTGATTTCGCTGTGTAACTTGAGCGGTGAAGTCATTAAAGAAACATTGGGCACCCGCCAGCGTACGGTTCTTTCCTCAGATCTTGCGGACTTCCTCAATCAACTTGAGCCTGTTCTGTAATCTTTATTGCTATTCCTCTTGTGAGAGATCTCTTACAAAGCTTGTGAGAGATCGCCTGCTTGCTTTCCTATGGTCTACGTCTCTTTGTTAGTTTTTGATAATAAAATCAATAAATTGAAAATAATAACCTTAGTTAAATTATAGTTAGCAGGGGAAATATTTGCCTTAGGCGCACTTGTAAGACGAAGAGGAATGGGTAATTCTATCTGCGTCGACAAGGAGTCGCACACTGAAACGAACATCAGGATGATGTTGTTTCGAGACGGGATACACCAGGATGGTGCTTCACGGACAGGCTTCTGGATGAAGTAAAAGGGAAAATGCAGGAACGCATTAAAGGACACCTCCAGGAGGGAGAACGAGAGCCGGTCAGGATGTTCGGTGGATCAGGAAGATCAAGGACACGCTTTACGGATGAGGCTAATCCACATCGGGGTGGTGTGGGCAGGATGCGCTAGTTTAAGGATGAACAAGGGTCAGGAGACCCGCAGGAAAAGTTGTCAAGGATGAGCAGGGAGCACGAAAAGTAGCTGGATTGCTGCGAAACGAACCGGGAGCACTGTTTTTACAGTGCTCCCTTTTTTTATTTCTCGCTACAGATGCTATCCTGCGCGCCAGTTCGTTTGTTATCGAGGTTTTCATGACGCTTCCTTCCCGCGTGCGCCAGCAATTACAGCTTATCGAGGCGCTGTTACGTGAGCATAACCAATGGCAGTCCGTTGCGCCGGATGCCAGCGTGTTCAACAGTACTCAACCTTTCTGTATGGATACCCTCGAACCGTACGAGTGGCTGCAATGGGTGTTGATTCCCCGCATGCACGCCTTGCTGGACGGTGAGCATCCGCTGCCTGAATCCTTCGCCATTGCGCCTTACTATGAAATTGCGCTCGAGGCGACGCATCCCGCGCGTGATGTCATTCTTGTGCAATTGCAAGAGCTCGACGCGCTCTTCTCAAATGATGATGCCTGATGCTTGAGATTATCTATCAGGACGAATGGCTGGTTGCGGTGAATAAACCCTCAGGCTGGTTGGTACATCGAAGCTGGCTTGATCGGGATGAAAAAGTGGTGGTGATGCAAACCGTCCGCGACCAGATAGGCCAGCATGTCTTTACTGCGCATCGTCTCGACAGACCAACCTCCGGTGTATTGCTGATGGGGCTGTCGAGCGAGGCGGGGCGTCTTCTGGCGCAGCAATTTGAGCAGCACCAAATTCAGAAGCGCTACCATGCGATCGTGCGCGGCTGGCTGATGGACGAGGCGGTGCTGGATTATCCGCTGGTTGAAGAGCTGGATAAAATCGCGGACAAATTTGCCCGGGAAGATAAAGGCCCTCAGCCAGCGGTGACGCATTATCGCGGGATGGCGGCGACCGAAATGCCGGTGGCGACCAGTAAATTTCCGACCACACGTTACGGCCTGGTGGAACTGCTCCCACAAACCGGGCGTAAGCATCAGCTCCGTCGCCATCTCGCCCATTTACGCCATCCGATTATCGGCGACAGCAAACACGGTGATTTGCGTCAGAACCGCAGTGCGGCAGAACATTTTGGCTGTAACCGACTGATGCTCCATGCCAGTCAGTTAACGCTCACTCACCCCTTTACCGGCGAACCGCTGACGCTGCATGCCGGGCTGGATGATGTCTGGATGCGGGCGTTGTCGCAGTTTGGCTGGCAGGGGCTTCTCCCTGACAATGAAAGGGTTGAGTTTGTCTCGCCGTGCGGTCAGGATGGCGGGATTCACATTTAACGCAAGGAGTGAGCACCATGGCGGAAGTCGGAATTTTCGTTGGCACCATGTACGGCAATGCGTTGCTGGTGGCCGAAGAGGCACAAACGATTCTGGGCGAACATGGGCACAGCGCTACGGTATTTGAAGATCCGGAACCTGCGGACTGGGATGCTTATAAAGATAAGTATGCGCTGGTGGTGACATCAACGACCGGGCAGGGTGATTTGCCGGACAGTATTGTGCCGTTGTTTCAGTACATTCGTGACAAAATCGGCTATCAGCCAGCGCTGCGTTATTGTGTGATTGCCCTGGGCGACAGCACCTATACAAATTTCTGCGGTGGCGGAAAACAGTTTGACGCGTTATTGCAGGAACAAAGTGCGCAGCGCGTGGGAGACGTTTTGCTGATCGATGCCAGCGAGGATCCCGAGCCTGAGTCGGTTTCTAACCCGTGGGTGGAACACTGGGCGACATTGTTAAAATGAGGTTTTGCCCTCCCCCTACAGGAGGGCAACCCCCTTATCTGGCGGTAAGCGGTAAAATAGCGACGCGGCACATTATGCGGCAACTGAATCGAGTAAGCATTGGGCGTTTGCCAGTAAAAACCCTCTTCTCCTGAGGGGTAAAAAGTGCATTTACACTGCGTCAAGCGATGCGTTTCACATTATTCAAAACAGGCTGACTTTTAACCAAATGTTAGCGCCTCAACTTTTCATTTCCGTGAGTTAGTCCCCATCCCCCTGGGCTTTTGCAAGAAACCTTCATGCCGTGACCACACAATGTTGTGTTGTTGCACGGTGAGTGTTCAGGTACCCCTTTTTATACTTTTCCCGCAAGTTAAAAAAACGCAGTACGCAGGGAATAGCGACCCGGCAGTAAAACTGCAAAAAACACAAATACATCATTCGGTTCACCCCTACAGGTTGTCCTGTTCCGGATGAATGTACATGAACATTTATGCTTCGGGAGTACAACAATGAGTACATTAAGCCAAGCAGCGAGCAGCGCTGAAAAGCGTACCAATGCTCGCTACTGGATAGTGGTGATGTTGTTTATCGTCACATCCTTCAACTACGGTGACCGCGCCACGCTGTCAATCGCCGGGTCAGAAATGGCCAAAGATATCGGCCTTGATCCAATCGGTATGGGTTATGTTTTCTCCGCGTTTTCCTGGGCCTATGTTATAGGGCAGATTCCGGGTGGCTGGCTGCTTGACCGCTTCGGTTCCAAACGTGTTTATTTCTGGTCCATTTTCATTTGGTCCCTGTTTACCCTGCTGCAAGGGTTTGTCGATGTATTCAGTGGCTTCGGTATCATCGTTGCGCTGTTCACCCTGCGCTTCCTGGTAGGGCTGGCCGAATCGCCATCCTTCCCTGGTAACAGTCGCATCGTCGCGGCCTGGTTCCCGGCACAGGAAAGGGGGACGGCAGTCGCGATTTTCAACTCCGCACAGTACTTCGCAACGGTAATTTTCGCCCCGATTATGGGTTGGTTAACCCATGAGGTGGGTTGGTCGCACGTGTTCTTCTTTATGGGTGGTCTGGGTATCGTTATCAGCTTCATTTGGCTGAAAGTGATTTACGAACCGAACCAGCATCCGAAGGTGAACAAGAAAGAGCTCGAATACATCGCAGAAGGCGGCGCACTGATCAACATGGATCAGAAAAGCGGGAAAGCGAAAGTCCCGTTCAGCGAAAAATGGGGTCAAATCAAGCAACTGCTTGGCTCCCGTATGATGATTGGTGTTTACCTGGGTCAGTATTGCATCAATGCCCTGACATACTTCTTTATCACCTGGTTCCCGGTTTACCTGGTTCAGGCTCGCGGTATGTCTATTTTGAAAGCGGGTTTTATCGCGTCCATCCCGGCAATTTGTGGATTTGCGGGTGGTGTGCTCGGCGGGATTATCTCTGACTGGTTAATGCGTCGTACGGGCTCTCTGAATATTGCACGTAAAACCCCCATCGTACTTGGCATGTTGCTCTCTATGGTGATGGTGTTCTGTAACTACACCGACGTTGAATGGATGATTATCGGTTTCATGTCCATGGCGTTCTTCGGTAAAGGCATCGGTGCGTTGGGCTGGGCTGTTATGGCCGACACGGCGCCGAAGGAAATCAGCGGTCTGAGCGGTGGTCTGTTCAATATGTTCGGTAACATCTCCGGTATCGTTACCCCGATTGCTATCGGTTACATCGTTGGGACTACAGGCTCGTTTAACGGCGCGCTGATCTACGTTGGTATCCATGCCCTGGTGGCAGTACTGAGCTACCTGGTATTGGTGGGAGATATCAAACGTATCGAATTGAAACCTGTCACAGGACGATAATTATGAGTACGCAAGCAAGCCCCGTCATTACAGATATGAAAGTCATTCCGGTTGCCGGTCATGACAGCATGTTATTGAACATTGGCGGTGCGCATAACGCTTATTTCACACGTAACATCGTGGTACTGACAGACAACGCCGGTAACACCGGCGTTGGCGAAGCACCGGGTGGGGAAGTGATTTACCAGACGCTGGTGGATGCTATTCCGATGGTGCTGGGGCAGGAGGTGGCGCGGCTGAACAAAGTGGTTCAGCGCGTTCATAAGGGTAATCAGGCGAGCGATTTCGATAATTTTGGCAAAGGCGCATGGACGTTTGAACTGCGCGTTAATGCCGTGGCCGCACTTGAAGCCGCACTGCTCGATCTGTTAGGTAAAGCGCTGAACGTGCCGGTCTGCGAGCTGCTGGGGCCGGGCAAACAGCGTGATGCCGTAACCGTCCTGGGGTATCTGTTCTATATCGGTGACCGCACCAAAACCGACCTGCCATACCTTGATAAAACCGATGGCAATCACGACTGGTACCGTCTGCGTCATCAGGAAGCGATGAACAGCGACGCGGTTGTGCGTCTGGCCGAGGCGTCTCAGGACCGTTACGGTTTTAAAGACTTCAAACTGAAAGGCGGCGTGCTGCCGGGCGAGCAGGAAATTGACGCGGCCCGCGCCCTGAAAAAACGCTTCCCGGATGCGCGTATCACCGTGGACCCGAATGGCGCATGGCTGCTTGATGAAGCCATTGAACTGTGCAAAGACCTCCAGGATGTATTGACCTACGCGGAAGATCCGTGTGGCGCAGAGCAGGGCTTCTCCGGGCGTGAAGTGATGGCGGAATTCCGTCGCGCCACCGGTCTGCCCGTTGCCACCAATATGATCGCCACTAACTGGCGTGAAATGGGCCACTCTGTAATGCTGAATGCGGTAGACATCCCTCTTGCGGACCCGCACTTCTGGACGCTCTCCGGGGCGGTACGTGTGGCGCAACTGTGTGATGACTGGGGTCTGACCTGGGGTTGCCACTCCAATAACCACTTCGATATTTCACTGGCGATGTTCACCCACGTTGGCGCGGCGGCGCCGGGTAATCCGACGGCCATCGACACCCACTGGATCTGGCAGGAAGGCGAGGCGCGCCTGACGAAACAGCCGCTGGAAATCAAAGGCGGGCAGATTGCGGTACCGGATGCCCCGGGGCTCGGCGTGGAGATTGACTGGGCGCAGATTGAAAAAGCCCATGCCATCTACAAAAGCCTGCCAGGCGGTGCGCGTAACGACGCAGGTCCGATGCAGTACCTGATCCCCGGCTGGAAATTTGACAGAAAACGCCCGGTATTTGGACGTCAGTGACAGAGTAAAAGGATAAAATATGAGCGCTCAAAGTTCGACTCCTGTTGTTACGTCAGTGAAGGTCATCCCGGTCGCCGGGCATGACAGCATGCTGATGAACCTGAGCGGTGCGCATGCGCCGTTCTTCACCCGTAACATCGTTATCATCACCGACAACGCCGGCAACACCGGCGTCGGCGAAGTCCCCGGCGGCGAAAAAATCCGCCAGACTCTGGAAGACGCGACGCCGCTGATTATCGGCAAAACCCTCGGCGCCTACAAAAATGTCCTCAATGAGGTGCGCAGCGCCTTTGCTGACCGCGACGCCGCGGGCCGCGGCCTGCAGACTTTTGACCTGCGCACCACCATCCACGTGGTTACCGCCATTGAAGCCGCGATGCTCGACCTGCTGGGCAAACACCTGGGCGTCAACGTCGCCTCCCTGCTTGGTGACGGCCAGCAGCGCAGCGAAGTGGAAATGCTCGGCTACCTGTTCTTCGTCGGCAACCGTAAGGCGACGCCGCTGCCTTATCAGAGCCAGCCGGATGACAAATGCGACTGGTACCGTCTGCGTCATGACGAGGCGATGACCCCGGATGCCGTGGTACGTCTGGCGGAAGCCGCGTATGAAAAATACGGCTTCAATGACTTCAAACTGAAAGGCGGCGTGCTGGCCGGTGAAGAAGAGGCGGAATCCATTGTCGCCCTGGCGAAGCGCTTCCCGCAGGCCCGCGTCACCCTCGACCCGAACGGCGCCTGGTCCCTGAACGAAGCCATCAGCATCGGTAAGTACCTGAAAGGCTCGCTGGCCTATGCGGAAGACCCGTGTGGCGCGGAGCAGGGCTTCTCCGGGCGTGAAGTGATGGCGGAGTTCCGCCGTGCCACCGGCCTGCCGACCGCCACCAACATGATTGCCACCGACTGGCGTCAGATGGGGCACACCCTCTCCCTGCAGTCGGTGGATATCCCGCTGGCGGACCCGCACTTCTGGACCATGCAGGGCTCCGTGCGTGTGGCGCAGATGTGCCACGAGTTCGGCCTGACCTGGGGCTCCCACTCCAACAACCACTTCGACATCTCGCTGGCGATGTTCACCCACGTGGCGGCCGCGGCGCCGGGTAAAATCACCGCCATCGACACCCACTGGATCTGGCAGGAGGGCAACCAGCGTCTGACCCGAGAGCCGTTTGAGATTAAAGGCGGGATGGTGCAGGTGCCGACAACGCCGGGTCTGGGCGTGGAGCTGGATATGGATCAGGTGATGAAGGCGCACGAGCTGTATCAGAAACACGGTCTGGGCGCGCGCGACGATGCAATGGGGATGCAGTACCTTATCCCCGGCTGGACGTTCGACAACAAACGTCCTTGCATGGTGCGTTAATGGAATTGCCAGCCCATGCCCGGGCTGGCATTTTCCAGAAGCTTCCGGGTATATGCTTGCGGCAGTGAATATGCGTAAGGATGGCTTATGAAAATAGTTATCGCACCTGACTCTTATAAAGAAAGTTTGAGTGCTCTGGATGTGGCGACCGCGATTGAAAGCGGGTTTCGCGAAATTTTCCCGACGGCTGAATATGTAAAATTGCCGGTTGCGGATGGCGGAGAAGGGACGGTTGAAGCCATGGTTGCCGCGACCTGCGGGCGCATCGTTTCGGTTACAGTCAAAGGCCCGCTTGGCGAACACGTCGACGGATTTTATGGCCTGTCAGGCGACGAAAAATGTGCATTTATCGAGATGGCGGCGGCCAGCGGCCTTGAACTGGTGCCACCCGCGCAACGCGATCCGCTTGTCACCACCTCATGGGGAACCGGCGAGCTGATTCGCCATGCGCTGGACGCAGGCGTAAAGCATATCATCATCGGGATTGGCGGCAGCGCCACCAACGACGGTGGAGCGGGGATGGTGCAGGCGCTGGGGGCGAAATTGCTGGATAACGAAGACCAGCAGATTGGCCCGGGCGGTGCGGCACTGGAAACGCTCGCCAGGATCGATATTCGTGAGCTGGACAAACGTCTTGCGCAGTGCCGCATTGAAGTGGCCTGCGATGTGACGAACCCGCTGACGGGTAAAGAGGGTGCTTCGGCAATCTTCGGTCCGCAAAAAGGCGCGACACCGAAAATGATCGCCCGGCTGGATCAGGCGCTGGGGCACTATGCGAAGATCATTGCCCGCGATCTGGATCAGGATGTGCTGAACCTTGCAGGTGGTGGCGCGGCAGGGGGAATGGGTGCTGCGCTGTACGCATTCTGCGGCGCGGAACTGCGTCAGGGCATTGAAATCGTGACCGATGCGTTAGCGCTGGATAAACATGTTGCTGATGCCGACCTGGTGATCACTGGCGAAGGTCGTATTGATAGCCAGACGGTGCACGGCAAAGTGCCGGTCGGCGTTGCGAAAGTGGCGAAACGCTATAACGTGCCGGTTATTGGCATTGCGGGTAGTTTGACGGCGGATGTGGGTGTTGTGCACGATCACGGTATTGATGCGGTTTTCAGCGTGATTTATAAGATTTGTACGCTGGAAGATGCGCTGGCCAACGCCGGTGAAAACGTGCGTATGACCGCGCGTAACGTGGCGGCTGTACTGAAAATTGGGCAGGGCAGATAAAACGCTTTGTCCTGGTTATTACCCTCTCTTGTGGGAGAGGGTATCAGGATTATCCCATCATTTTACGGGCATCGCGGGTGACGTTGTCCATCTCATCAAGCAGTTCCAGAAACTCCGGTTCCAGTTCCTCAGCAGGCACACCGCTGCGTAACTGATGCTCAATAAGCTGACAGAGGTTTTTCAGCCGCGGTACGCCGCTGTAACCACAGCTTCCGTGTAGCTTGTGAATCAGATCCAGCAACCCTTCTGGCGCCTCGCCAACCAGTTGTTCTTCCACTTTGTTGCGAATCTCAGGCAGGAAAGCCACCAGCATTTGCAGCATCTCGCGCGCCAGATCCGGTTTTCCCGCCGCCTGACGCAGCGCCAGTTGCCAGTCCAGCGTCACGTTCGCCGGCACGTCGGGTTCGACAGGCTCCGGCGCTGCAACAACATTACTGGCCAGCGCGCCGGGCTTGTAGCGCAGCAGCAAATTGTAAAGCTTGTCTTCTTCAATCGGCTTTGCCAAATAGTCATTCATGCCTGCGCTCAGCAGCTTCTCTTTCTGCCCCGCCATAGCATGGGCGGTCACCGCAATCACCGGCGTTTGCTGTTGATGCGGAAGCTGGTGAATCAACTCACAGGCGCGGATACCGTCCATGCCTGGCATCTGAATATCCATCAAAATGAGATCGAACTGCATCTGCCTGGCCCTTTCCACCGCCTGAGGTCCGCTGTCACACAATTCAACCTGTTGCACCTGGTCTTCCAGCAGCGCGCCGATCAATTTCAGGTTGGCAGGGTTGTCATCCACCGCCATCACCGTCATCGGCAGCTTGCTCATATCTATCGAGTCCATCTGACGGGTTGAACAGCAATACTCTGTCAGGGCGGGCAGCAGTCGCGTTGAGGTTAACGGTTTGAGCAGACAAGCCGCCGCGCCATCTTGTTTCAGCGCTTCGGCGTTAATCTGGGCGTGGCAGGGCAGCGCCAGCAGCAGATGATCGGTCATCGCCGCGGCGGCAGCGAGTTTCTCATGCTGCATGGTCAGCGGTTCATGGAAGGTGACCGGAACAGACAACAGCAGAATGTCATAGTGATCCGGCGGCAGCGCTGAGAACGACGGACTGTAAATCACCTCGAGCGGTGTGGTGCTCAGTACATCCAGCGTGCTTTGTGCCGCGGCGGCGTTCGGTTCGATATAGGCAAGGCGTTTACCCGCCAGACAACCGGTAACAGGGCCTTCGGAAACCGCATTCGGGTTCAGGTCCAGGTTGATGTGGAACCAGAAGGTGGAGCCGCGATTAGGCTGGCTGTGGAAGGAGATGTCGCCGCCCATTTCGTTGACCAGCCGTTGGGTGATAACCAGCCCCAGGCCGGTACCGCCGTGGCGACGTGAAATACTGGCATCGGCCTGGCGGAATGCCTGGAACAGGCGCGACTGATCCCGCTCCGGAATACCAATCCCGGTATCGCGGATTTGCACCTCAATTTGCACTTTATTGTTACTAATCGAGCGCCGTTCAACGTGGATATCGATATTACCGTTTTCGGTGAATTTGATGGCATTGCCCACCAGATTGGTGATCACCTGTTGCAGGCGCAGCGGGTCGCCAATGACGTTATCCGGCACATCATTTTTGATATTTAGCGTCAGCTCCAGTCCCTTATCATGGGCGGAGTGCGCCAGCAACGTCACCACATCATCCAGCGCGCTGCGTAACGGGAACGGGATACTCTCCAGAATCAGTTTCCCGGCTTCAAGTTTCGAAAAATCGAGCACATCGTTGATGATAGCCAGCAGGTTGTTGGCCGAGCGTTCAATGGTCAGCATGTGGTCGCGCTGTGTGGGATTCAGCTCCGATTTCAGCGTCAGGCGGGTAAAACCGATAACCCCGTTAAGCGGCGTACGCAGCTCGTGCGACATATTAGCCAGAAACTCAGATTTAATACGCGCCGCTTCCTGGGCGCGCTTTTTCGCCAGGTCCAGTTCAACGTTCTGGATCTCCATCTGCTCCAGGGTTTCGCGCAGATCCGAGGTGGACTGATCGATATTGTGCTGCATCTCTTCGTGATAGGCCGCCAGCGACATTGCCATCGAATTAATACCGTTCTTAAGCATGTCCAGCTCGCCGAGCATAAACCCCTCCACCCGGCTGTCCAGTTGGCCGCGGCGGATACGGTCAACCGTGTTAACCATATTGCGAATCGGCCCGGTGACATCGCGCATGAGTCGCCAGCCGAAAATGAGCGCAATACCGATACAGAACAAAATCATCAGGCTTGAGATGAAAATTTCTTTGTACTGTTGCAGACGAACGGATTTGAGATCCAGTTCCAGTGCCACATACCCCAGCATATTACCGGCGGGCTTGGCGTCGGATATGGCGGACTCATCCGGCGAGTAACCCTCCGAGATGATTGGCGTGCGCAGGATCATCAGGTCTCCCTTACGCGTTACGCTTAATCGCCGGGGGAGTGCAGACCCGTCTGCGAGGCGTAACTCACCCGGATCGAGCTGAAAATTTGAGGTGACGAACAGATGATTTTGCTCATCGTAAATGGAAATGCCGCGCACGATTTCGGAATGGCGACGGTGCAATACGCTAATCAGTTGCCCAATAGCCTCACGGTCCTGCAACGTCATGCTGTATTCGCTGGAGACGGCGAGCGGTTCAATGATACTGGCACCTGCGTCTTCCAGTTGACGCTGTAAGTCGTTATAGCGGTGAACGACGAAGAAGATACTCAACAGCACACCGATCAATACGGTCGGGGCGAGGATCAGGATCATCATGCGCGCACGCAGGCTGTAGTTGGTCATGGGGTTCCGTTATGGGAGAATGTGGTCATTATCTGTAATTGAGAAAATTCTCGGCAATGGCGCAATTCTACTCTGCAAAACGGCGCGTGACGACGCGTCAGATCATAACTGTCACAGTAAACGACCTCGATCCCTTTGGGCAGGGGGTTGCGCGACATAATGGTAAGGCGTTGTTTATCCCCGGATTGTTGCCGCAAGAAACGGCGGAAATTACTCTGATTGAAGACAAGCGACAGTTTGCACGCGGTGAAGTAAAACGTCGTCTGAACGACAGTCCTGACCGTGTTGCGCCGGTATGTCCTCATTTCGGGGTCTGCGGCGGCTGCCAGCAGCAGCATGCGAGCGTGGCCCTGCAACAGCGCAGCAAAAGCGCCGCCCTTGCCCGTTTAATGAAGCACGATGTCGAAGAGGTTATCTGCGCGTCGCCCTGGGCCTATCGGCGTCGGGCGCGCCTGAGTCTAAGCTGGCAGCCTAAAACTCAGCGTCTGGAGATGGGGTTTCGTAAGGCAAATGCCAGCGACATCATTAACGTCTCACGTTGCCCGGTCCTGGTGCCCCGTCTTGAGGCATTACTTGCGCCCCTGCACACCTGTCTGGCGAGCCTGAAAGCGGTGCGCCATTTGGGGCATGTTGAACTGGTGTTGGCGGATAATGGTCCGCTGATGGTTTTGCGCCATACCGCGCCGCTGAGTGCTGCTGACCGGGAAAAACTGGAACGCTTTTCGCATTCCGAGGGACTGGCGCTTTTTCTGGCGCCCGAAAGCGAGATACTTGAACAGGTTACAGGAGAATCTCCCTGGTATAACTCTGACGGGCTACGCTTAACGTTCAGCCCGCGGGATTTTATTCAGGTCAATGACGGCGTAAATCAGCAAATGGTTGCCCGTGCGCTGGCATGGCTGGATGTGCAGCCGGACGATCGCGTACTGGATCTTTTCTGTGGAATGGGCAACTTTACCTTGCCGTTGGCAAAAAGGGCGGCAAGCGTGGTGGGCGTTGAAGGGGTTGGCGAACTGGTCGCGAAAGGGCGTGAAAATGCCCGACAAAATGGTTTGCAGAACGTGACCTTTTTTCACGAAAATCTGGAAGAAGATGTCACAAAGCAGCCGTGGGCGCGTCAGGGTTTTGATAAAATACTTCTTGATCCCGCGCGTGCGGGTGCCGCTGGTGTTATGCAATACATTGTAAAATTAGCGCCCGGCAAAGTAGTGTATGTTTCCTGTAATCCGGCGACGCTCGCGCGTGACAGCGAAGCGTTAGTCAATGCGGGTTACCAGATTAAGCGGCTGGCGATGCTGGATATGTTCCCGCACACTGGGCATCTGGAATCCATGGTGTTATTCGAGCACAAGTGATTAATTTCGGCTTGTCGAGTTCGACAGGCTCGGTCCCTTAAAGGAGAGGACAATGGTTGCGGTAAGAAGTGCGCATTTGAACAAAGCGGGTGAATTCGATCCTAAGAAGTGGATCGCCAGTCTGGGTATCTCCAGCCAGCCGTCGTGTGAACGCTTAGCCGAAACCTGGGAATATTGTCTGCGACAAACACAGGGACATCCTCACGCCGATCTGCTGTTATGGCGCGGTGTTGAGATGGTGGAAATTCTCTCCATGCTTAGTATGGATCTCGATACGCTGCGAGCGGCGCTGCTGTTCCCGCTGGCAGATGCCGATGTCGTCAGTGAAGATACCCTGCGTGAAAGCGTGGGCAAATCGATTGTCGAGCTTATTCATGGCGTCCGGGATATGGCGGCTATTCGGCAGTTGAAAGCCACCCATACCGATTCCGTCTCCTCTGAGCAGGTGGATAACGTGCGGCGTATGCTGCTGGCGATGGTGGACGATTTCCGCTGTGTCGTCATCAAGATTGCCGAACGTATTGCCCATCTGCGTGAAGTGAAAGAAGCGCCGGAAGACGAACGCGTGCTGGCGGCGAAAGAGTGTACAAACATCTACGCGCCGCTGGCGAACCGCTTAGGGATCGGTCAGCTCAAATGGGAACTGGAAGATTACTGCTTCCGCTATCTGCATCCGGCGGAATACAAACGCATCGCCAAATTGCTGCATGAACGCCGTATCGACCGCGAACACTACATCGAAGAGTTTGTTGGGCACCTGCGTTCAGAAATGAAAGAAGAGGGCGTAAAAGCTGAGGTTTATGGCCGTCCTAAGCATATTTACAGCATCTGGCGCAAAATGCAGAAGAAGCATCTCGCCTTCGATGAACTGTTTGATGTCCGGGCGGTGCGCATCGTTGCCGAGCGTCTGCAGGATTGCTATGCCGCGCTCGGTATCGTCCACACCCATTATCGCCACCTGCCGGATGAGTTCGATGATTATGTCGCGAATCCGAAACCGAACGGCTACCAGTCTATCCACACGGTAGTTTTAGGGCCGGGGGGCAAAACCGTAGAAATCCAGATTCGTACCCGGCAGATGCATGAAGACGCCGAGCTGGGCGTGGCCGCGCACTGGAAGTACAAAGAGGGCGCAACGACAGGCACCAACAGCGGCGGGCGTGGTTATGAAGACCGCATCGCGTGGCTGCGTAAACTGATTGCCTGGCAAGAAGAGATGGCCGATTCGGGCGAAATGCTCGACGAGGTACGCAGCCAGGTGTTCGATGATCGGGTCTATGTGTTTACGCCGAAAGGCGATGTGGTGGACTTGCCTGCCGGCTCCACGCCGCTCGACTTCGCTTACCATATCCACAGCGATGTGGGGCACCGTTGCATTGGGGCGAAAATCAGCGGACGTATCGTACCGTTCACCTACCAGTTGCAGATGGGCGATCAGATAGAAATCATCACCCAGAAGCAGCCGAACCCGAGTCGTGACTGGCTGAACCCGAACCTGGGGTACGTTACTACCAGCCGTGGCCGTTCCAAAATCCACGCCTGGTTCCGTAAGCAGGATCGGGATAAAAACGTCCTCGCAGGTCGTCAGATCCTTGATGACGAACTGGCACATCTCGGTATCAGCCTGAAAGAGGCGGAAAAACAGCTACTGCCGCGTTACAACTTTAACGATCTGGAAGAACTGCTGGCGGCGATTGGCGGCGGCGATATACGCCTCAACCAGATGGTCAACTTCCTGCAGTCGCAGTTCAACAAGCCGAGCGCGGAAGAGCAGGATGCCGCGGCACTGAAACAGTTGCAGCAGAAGACCTACGCGCCGCAAAACCGTAGCAAAGATAATGGCCGGGTAGTGGTGGAAGGGGTGGGTAACCTGATGCATCACATTGCACGCTGCTGCCAGCCGATCCCCGGTGATGACATTGTTGGTTTTATCACCCAGGGCCGTGGGATTTCTATTCACCGGGCGGACTGCGACCAACTCGAAGAGCTGCGCACCCACGCGCCTGAGCGCATCGTCGATGCAGTGTGGGGGGAAAGCTACTCGGCAGGTTACTCGCTGGTGGTGCGTGTGACCGCCAACGATCGCAGCGGATTGCTGCGCGATATCACGACCATTCTTGCTAACGAGAAAGTTAACGTTCTGGGCGTCGCCAGCCGCAGTGATACCAAAGAGCAACTGGCCACTATCGATATGAATATTGAAATCTACAACCTGCAGGTGCTTGGCCGTGTGCTTGGCAAGCTGAACCAGGTGCCGGACGTTATCGACGCGCGTCGATTGCACGGCGGTTAAATCCACTCTTCTGTAAGCCGGGTAAGGCGACGCCGCCACCCGGCATTTTTTTTCATCAGGACAGAACTATGACTCAAATCACCCGCCTGCTGGGCATCATGCAACGTCTGCGCGACCCGGAAAATGGCTGTCCGTGGGATAAAGAACAGACCTTTGCCACCATCGCACCCTATACCCTGGAAGAGACGTACGAAGTGCTGGATGCCATTTCCCGCGAAGATTTTGACGATTTACGCGGCGAATTAGGCGATTTACTGTTCCAGGTGGTGTTTTATGCACAAATGGCCCAGGAGCAAAATCTGTTCAACTTCGACGATGTGTGTGCGGCCATCAGTGACAAGCTGGAGCGCCGTCATCCGCATATTTTTGGTGACGCGCAGGCGGAAAACAGCAGTGAAGTGCTGGCCCGCTGGGAGCAGATTAAAAGCGCTGAGCGCGCCGAAAAGTCACAGCATTCCGCGCTCGATGACATTCCCCATAGCCTCCCGGCATTGATGCGTGCCCACAAAATCCAGAAGCGCTGCGCAACCGTGGGCTTTGACTGGACCTCCCTGGGACCGGTGCTGGACAAAGTCTACGAAGAAATCGACGAAGTGATGGATGAGGCAAAACAGGCTGTCGTGGATGAGGCGAAACTGGAAGAAGAGATGGGCGATTTGTTGTTCGCAACGGTCAATCTTTCGCGTCATTTGGGGGTAAAAGCGGAAGTCGCCTTGCAAAAAGCGAACCTGAAATTTGAACGTCGTTTCCGCGAAGTTGAGCGGATCGTTGCCGCTCGCGGCCTGGAAATGAGCGGAATCGACCTGGAAGCGATGGAAGAGGTATGGCAGCAGGTAAAACGCCAGGAAACTGATATCTAAAGATATTATGCTTTCAAGTGCGATTTGTATGATTTTTTAAATAACAAGCGCTTGATTTACGTCAAAATCATTTTGCTGAAAGTGGCTATTTTCTCACTCCTTATTACAGGTGAGGTTAGGGATAAGGGGTGAGAATGAAAGTTTGTGAGGCACGCCCTGTTCAGGTATACTACTTTCCCGTCCTGGTTATTCCATCGTTTCACCCTAACTTCTCAGGTTCAGCATGACAACGAACTATATTTTTGTGACCGGCGGGGTCGTATCCTCTCTGGGTAAAGGCATTGCCGCAGCCTCCCTCGCAGCCATTCTTGAAGCCCGTGGCCTCAATGTGACCATGATGAAACTGGATCCGTATATTAACGTCGATCCGGGTACCATGAGCCCAATCCAACACGGGGAAGTGTTCGTTACCGAAGACGGCGCTGAAACCGATCTGGACCTGGGTCACTATGAGCGTTTCATCCGCACCAAGATGACCCGTCGTAACAACTTCACGACTGGCCGTATCTATTCCGAAGTGCTGCGCAAAGAGCGCCGTGGCGACTACCTGGGCGCGACCGTTCAGGTTATTCCGCACATCACCAATGCTATCAAAGAGCGCATCATCGAAGGCGGTGAAGGCCATGACGTGGTGCTGGTGGAAATCGGCGGTACCGTAGGCGATATCGAATCGCTGCCGTTCCTTGAAGCGATTCGCCAGATGGCTGTTGAAGTGGGTCGCGAACGCACATTGTATATGCACCTGACGCTGGTGCCTTACATGGCCGCTTCGGGTGAAGTCAAAACCAAGCCGACTCAGCACTCAGTAAAAGAGCTGCTTTCTATTGGTATTCAGCCTGACATTCTGATTTGTCGTTCCGATCGTGCCGTGCCGGCAAACGAGCGTGCAAAGATTGCTTTGTTCTGTAATGTTCCGGAAAAGGCGGTTATCTCCCTTAAAGACGTCGATTCCATTTATAAAATTCCGGGCCTGTTGAAATCGCAGGGGCTGGACGATTATATTTGTAAACGATTCAGCTTGAACTGCCCGGAAGCAAATCTGGCCGAATGGGAACAGGTTATTTACCAGCAGGCGAACCCGGTAGACGAAGTCACCATCGGTATGGTCGGTAAGTATATTGAACTGCCGGATGCCTATAAGTCAGTTATCGAAGCGCTGAAACACGGTGGCCTGAAAAATCGAGTTACCGTCAACATCAAACTGATCGATTCGCAAGATGTTGAAACACGTGGTGTCGAAATTCTGAAAGGTCTGGATGCTATCCTGATCCCTGGCGGTTTCGGTTATCGCGGTGTGGAAGGTAAGATCGCCACCGCACGCTACGCGCGTGAAAACGATATTCCTTATCTGGGCATCTGCCTGGGGATGCAGGTTGCGCTGATCGAGTTTGCTCGCAACGTTGCAGGTATGGAGAACGCCAACTCGACGGAATTTGTGCCAGACTGTAAGTACCCGGTTGTGGCGCTCATTACCGAATGGCGTGATGAAGAAGGCAAGATTGAAGTACGTTCGGAAAAGAGCGATCTCGGTGGCACCATGCGCCTCGGCGCACAGCAGTGCCAGCTTGGCGACGACAGCCTGGTCCGTCAACTGTATGGCGAGCCGACCATTGTCGAACGCCATCGCCATCGCTATGAAGTGAACAATCTGCTGTTGAAACAAATTGAAGCTGCGGGTCTGCGTGTTGCAGGCCGTTCCGGCGATGATCAGTTGGTCGAGATCATCGAGGTGCCAAATCATCCGTGGTTTGTCGCTTGTCAGTTCCACCCGGAATTTACTTCTACGCCGCGTGATGGGCACCCACTGTTTGCAGGCTTCGTGAAAGCCGCCAGTGAGTACCAGAAGCGTCAGGCGAAGTAAGAGTTAGAACGGCAGTGCACCCAAATGGGTGCACTGTTTGTCTGGAGTTTTAGTTTAACTTGTACTGAGGAAATCCTAATGTCCAAAATCGTTAAAGTCATCGGTCGTGAAATCATCGACTCCCGTGGTAACCCGACTGTTGAAGCCGAAGTACACCTGGAAGGTGGTTTCGTTGGTCTGGCAGCTGCTCCGTCAGGTGCTTCTACCGGTTCCCGCGAAGCGCTGGAACTGCGTGATGGCGACAAATCCCGCTTCATGGGTAAAGGCGTACTGAAAGCGGTTGGCGCGGTTAACGGCCCGATCGCTCAGGCAATCCTGGGCAAAGATGCCAAAGATCAGGCTGGCATTGACAAGATCATGATCGACCTGGACGGTACTGAAAACAAATCTAACTTCGGTGCTAACGCAATCCTGGCTGTTTCTCTGGCGACTGCTAAAGCTGCTGCTGCCTCTAAAGGCCTGCCGCTGTACGCACACATCGCTGAACTGAACGGCACCCCGGGCAAATACTCCATGCCGGTTCCGATGATGAACATCATCAACGGTGGTGAGCACGCTGACAACAACGTAGACATTCAGGAATTCATGATTCAGCCGGTTGGCGCGAAATCCCTGAAAGAAGCGGTACGTATGGGTTCAGAAGTGTTCCATAACCTGGCTAAGGTTCTGAAATCCAAAGGTATGAACACGGCTGTTGGTGACGAAGGCGGCTATGCGCCGAACCTGGGTTCTAACGCTGAAGCGCTGGCTGTTATCGCAGAAGCTGTTAAAGCTGCGGGTTACGAGCTGGGCAAAGACATCACTCTGGCGATGGACTGCGCGGCTTCTGAATTCTACAAAGACGGTAAATACGTTCTGGCTGGCGAAGGCAACAAAGCGTTCACCTCCGAAGAATTCACTCACTTCCTGGAAGACCTGACCAAACAGTACCCGATCGTGTCCATCGAAGATGGTCTGGACGAGTCTGACTGGGCTGGCTTTGCTTATCAGACCAAAGTTCTGGGCGACAAAATCCAGTTGGTTGGTGACGACCTGTTCGTAACTAACACCAAAATCCTGAAAGAAGGCATCGAAAAAGGCATCGTTAACTCCATCCTGATCAAATTCAACCAGATCGGTTCTCTGACCGAAACTCTGGCTGCGATCAAAATGGCGAAAGACGCTGGCTACACTGCTGTCATCTCTCACCGTTCTGGCGAAACTGAAGACGCTACCATCGCTGACCTGGCTGTTGGTACCGCTGCTGGCCAGATCAAAACTGGCTCTATGAGCCGTTCTGACCGCGTTGCTAAATACAACCAGTTGATTCGTATCGAAGAAGCTCTGGGTGAACAAGCGCCGTACAACGGTCGTAAAGAGATCAAAGGTCAGGCATAAGCCTGTCTTTCTCTGAAATGAAAATGCCAGCCCTCGGGCTGGCATTTTTTTACCTGCAATAACCGTTATTTAAAATCGACAGCCATTTGCTGCGGAATGGAAAGCCCTCGGGTGGTCTGTACGCACTGAGCGATATAATCGGTAAAGCGTGGCGGCTTCGGCATGCCCAGCTCTATGAGCTTGTCATTGCTAAAGCGGACATTCAGCATGGCGAACGCACCGTACAAACGCATGGCTTTAAGCATCAGGCGCTCGTTGCAGGGGCCGAAGATGTTTTTCAATTCACGGCGCATCTTCACCAGCGTCTCGTAGCTAACCTGCGTGTAGACATCTTTAACCGGTACCGTTTCCAGCGCGGACGCCATCGCGGCATCAATATCAGAAAACTTCACGCTGTTCTCTTCGCCTGCGGAGATATGAATGACCTCACCCGCCGGGATGTCGCTTTTCAGCATCATGATCAACGCGTCGGCGCAATAGTCCACCGGCACCACATCAATACGGTCTTCCAGTGAGCACATGAATTTTTGCAGCATCAGCGCCATGCTGAATACCCAGAAGATACTGCTGGAGGGTTGGCAGCCGTAATGCGTATGCCCCACCACTATAGACGGACGTGCGATAACCAGCGGCAGATCCGGATAGGTTTTGCGCATCAGGTGTTCGATGGTGGATTTGGAGTGGGTGTACTCCACCAGGTGCTCGGCGTTTTCTTTGAATTCCTGGCTCTCATAGACCAGCGAATCGGCTTCTGGCGCACACGACATAGCGGTGCCGACATGCAGGAAACGCTGTAGCCCCTGTACTTTCGCCATACGTCCGGCAAAGGCCAGAGTGCCTTCCACGTTCACTTTCCAGATGAGCGGGTTGTTGCCAAAAGAGGCGACGGCTGCGCAGTTCAGCACGTGGGTGACACTGTCCAGACGCGGGTCGTCCAGAAATTGCTCCGGCGTACCCAGATCACCGATGATGATATGTTCGCAGGTCAGACGGGAGAGGATAGATTCGCTGATATTGAATTTGCGCATGTTCTCTTTTACGCGCTCAACGCCAGCCTGGCTATCCGTTGCCCTGACTAAAAGTAAATAGTTGATTTGACTATCATCATTAAGTATTTTCTCAAACACTGCACCACCGAGGAATCCGGTGACGCCGGTGATCAGTAGAGTTTTCATGATCGCATGCTCATTGTTGTTAATTCGCGGATTGTATTCAGCGAAAATTAAACAATGCTTAAATAAGAGAGGCGGAAATAAATCGATTTCTTAAGGTGATTTTAAGCTTTAAATGCGGAACAAGTTTAATTGGACAGACAAACGCAGAAATAAATTCATTAAAAATAAAAATATTTATAAAATATTGAAATTAAAGTATTTTTATTCTCTGGTTTAGCGTTTTATTTTAATGGTTTTCTTATATAAATGAGCGTTGCTGAAATAATTAATTACAAATAAAATGATGCTAAGCCTGCTATCCATTGTCCATTTTTTTGCTTTATTTCGATGACAATCACGCAACATTAACCCCTGCCTCAACTCGCCCTCAAGAGCGAAATCTGTAATAATTAATGTTTTCCCCGATCAGAGTTGATTATGCAGTACCCGATTAATGAGATGTTCCAGACCTTGCAAGGCGAGGGCTATTTTACCGGCGTTCCCGCCATTTTTATTCGTTTACAGGGATGCCCGGTTGGTTGCGCCTGGTGCGACACCAAACACACCTGGGATAAGCTTGAAGATCGGGAAGTCTCCCTCTACAGCATTCTGGCCAAGACCAAAGAGAGCGATAAATGGGGCGCGGCGAGCAGTGAAGATCTGCTGGCAATTATTGAGCGTCAGGGCTGGACTGCGCGCCATGTGGTGATTACTGGTGGCGAACCTTGTATCCACGATCTGATTCCGTTGACTCATCTTCTGGAAAAACAGGGGTTCAGTTGCCAGATTGAGACCAGCGGTACCCATGAAGTGCGCACGTCTCATGCGACCTGGGTCACCGTGTCACCGAAGGTGAATATGCGCGGAGGCTATGACATCCTCCAGCAGGCGCTGGAACGCGCCGATGAGATCAAACACCCGGTTGGACGTACCCGAGACATTGAGGCGCTTGATGAGCTTCTGACGCAACTGACCGATGACAAACACCGGGTCATTGCACTGCAGCCTATCAGCCAAAAAGACGACGCCACCCGCTTGTGCATTGAAACCTGTATCGCCCGCAACTGGCGGCTGTCGATGCAAACGCATAAGTATCTGAATATTGCCTGATTTGGTTTCTGCCGGTGTTATTGCACCGACAAGACAGGTATTACCTGAGCGCCCGGCCTTATGGCCGGGCGTTTTCGTTTACCTGTCCGGCGGGCAGGGTAAAGGTTTGTGAAACAACGCTGTTCGGTAAAATCAGCTTTTGCCTGCGGTGTGTTTTTATTTTTATTAATAATCAATGGGTTAATGATTCAGCTTGCGTCGATATAATCGGTAGAATTTGAGCTGTGATAAATGATTCTATAATTCAATGGGTTATATTTAGAGTGTTCCCCGCGCGAGCGGGGATAAACCGCCGCCGCAGTGGCCGCTGTTTTTTTGGTTGCCGTGTTCCCCGCGCGAGCGGGGATAAACCGATGTCGAATGCTGGCACCTGATTAGTGCGATAGTGTTCCCCGCGCGAGCGGGGATAAACCGTAGATTGCCGTCTGCCTAATGCTCTTACCAGAGTGTTCCCCGCGCGAGCGGGGATAAACCGATAATCAGGTCTGTGCGGTCGAATCCGCCATAGTGTTCCCCGCGCGAGCGGGGATAAACCGGGTGTGCCGCGCCGGGTTGGTAGTCCTTCCATGTGTTCCCCGCGCGAGCGGGGATAAACCGCGCGTTACTGGCGTCAGGTAGGTAATCGTAGCGTGTTCCCCGCGCGAGCGGGGATAAACCGCGTCGCCAAAACGCGCCTGCACAAAATCAGCCGTGTTCCCCGCGCGAGCGGGGATAAACCGCCACTTCCTCGACGGTAGGGTAAAAAATATCGGTGTTCCCCGCGCGAGCGGGGATAAACCGAGTGCATATTACTACATAAAGTAGAAAATACAGTGTTCCCCGCGCGAGCGGGGATAAACCGCGCGGGACTGGAAACAGATTGCGCTGGAGCATGTGTTCCCCGCGCGAGCGGGGATAAACCGCCCAAAAATCATTTCCAACCCCGGCCACTCGAGTGTTCCCCGCGCGAGCGGGGATAAACCGGTGTTACAAATATTTTTCGGCCAGCGCCACGAGTGTTCCCCGCGCGAGCGGGGATAAACCGGCAATTTTGGTCGCCCCAGGTGATGAAGTGAGGTGTTCCCCGCGCGAGCGGGGATAAACCGTTGAGTTTTCGGAGGGTTGATTTTGCGAATCTGTGTTCCCCGCGCGAGCGGGGATAAACCGGTTACTCCGGAAATAAACAAGGGGCCGAAGCCGTGTTCCCCGCGCGAGCGGGGATAAACCGCTCCACGCCACCCATAAGCTAGCTGGTCAAGGGTGTTCCCCGCGCGAGCGGGGATAAACCGTACGCAAAAACGAGATGTTAGGCATCCCGATGGTGTTCCCCGCGCGAGCGGGGATAAACCGAATGCATGGAAGATGAATTCATGAAATACGAAGTGTTCCCCGCGCGAGCGGGGATAAACCGTTCTGCGGGTTGGTACCAAGTACGCGCATCATGTGTTCCCCGCGCGAGCGGGGATAAACCGAGCCATAAAATCAGCGCACTCAGGTGCGCTGACGACACAGAAGTGAAATTACTCGCCGCGGTAGATACACCCTGCGGTGCAGGTCTCTTTGATCATCACGGCGCTCAGCAGCGGAACGACGGGTTTCAACTGATCCCAAATCCATTTTGCCAGTACTTCGCTGGTCGGGTTCTCAAGGCCCGGAATATCGTTAAGATAGTAGTGATCCAGACGATCATAGGTCGGTTTGAACGCCGCCTTAAGCTCAGCAAAATCCATGATCCAGCCCGTATGCGGATCCACCTCGCCGGTGATCTCCAGACGCACCATAAATGAGTGACCATGAAGACGACCGCATTTATGCCCGGCTGGAACATGTGGCAAACGGTGAGCGGCTTCAAACATGAAATCTTTAAATAACGTGGTGGACATTCTGAACTCTCTGACTGGCTAGAAAAACCGCGGCATGGTAGCCGAAATGACCTTTTTTATCATTAACTAAAATCGGCAAAAGTGATTAACCGTTACGCTTTGCCTGATGACCTGTATTTTTCCATTATAAATCAATATATTAATTAATCTGTTTTACTGTTATAAACTATGAATAAAACAGGTTAGTTCTTTTGGTTATTTATTATTTCCAACCTTTCTTTAATTGTTATTATCCCCGCCGTTAACCTTACTTTCTCTTCTGCTTTTATGGCGCTGACAGGGCGTATAAGCAGCTTTTGCTTACTGGAACATAACGACGCATGACGACTCAGGTCCCACCTTCCGCTTTGCTTCCGCTGAACCCGGAGCAACTGGCACGCCTTCAGGCGGTCACAACCGATTTAACTCCCACCCAGCTTGCCTGGGTTTCCGGCTATTTTTGGGGCGTGCTGAACCAGCAACCCGGTGCGGCAGTTGCAACGGCAGCACCTGCGGCGACCGAGACCCCGACCATTACGCTACTTTCCGCCTCGCAAACCGGTAATGCCCGTCGCGTTGCGGAAGCACTGCGTGACGATCTGCTGGCGGCGAAACTCAACGTCAAACTGGTGAGCGCGGGCGACTATAAATTCAAACAAATCGCTAACGAAAAACTGCTGGTTGTTGTTGCTTCCACACAAGGGGAAGGTGAGCCACCGGAAGAGGCCGTTGCGTTACATAAGTTCCTGTTCTCGAAAAAAGCGCCGAAGCTTGATGGCACTGCTTTCGCCGTGCTGGGGCTTGGCGACACGTCTTATGAATTTTTCTGCCAGGCAGGCAAAGATTTTGACAGCAAACTGGCTGAACTTGGTGCCGAGCGCCTGCTGGATCGCGTCGACGCAGACGTTGAGTTCCAGGCTGCCGCCGCTGAATGGCGCGCTCGTGTAGTTGAAGTACTGAAAGCACGAGTCCCGAAAGAGACGCCGGCCCAGGCCGCTGTGACGGCAACGGGGGCGGTGAATGAGGTTTTCTCCAGCCCTTATACGAAAGAAGAACCGCTGACCGCGACTCTCTCAGTGAATCAAAAAATCACGGGCCGTGACTCAGAAAAAGATGTGCGTCATATCGAAATCGATCTGGGCGATTCCGGCCTGCGCTATCAGCCGGGCGACGCGCTGGGCGTCTGGTATCAGAACGATCCGGCACTGGTGAAAGAGCTGGTTGAGCTGCTGTGGCTTAAAGGCGATGAACCGGTCAGCGTCGACGGCAAAACCCTGCCGCTGTCCGAAGCGCTGCAGTGGCATTTCGAATTGACGGTCAACACCGGCAATATCGTGGAAAACTATGCCACTCTGACCCGCAGCGAATCACTGTTGCCGCTGGTGGGCGATAAGGCCAAATTACAGCACTATGCGGCGACCACGCCGATTGTGGATATGGTGCGTTTCTCCCCGGCACAACTGGATGCCACTGCGCTGATTGGCCTGCTGCGTCCGCTGACACCGCGTCTTTACTCCATCGCCTCTTCGCAGGCGGAAGTGGAAACCGAAGTGCACGTTACTGTCGGTGTGGTGCGCTATGACATTGAAGGCCGCGCGCGTGCAGGTGGGGCGTCGAGCTTCCTCGCCGATCGCGTGGAAGAAGAGGGCGAAGTGCGTGTGTTCATCGAACATAACGATAACTTCCGTCTGCCTGCCAACCCGGAAACGCCGGTCATCATGATTGGGCCGGGTACCGGTATCGCGCCGTTCCGCGCCTTTATGCAGCAGCGAGCGGCAGACGGGGCAGAAGGCAAAAACTGGCTGTTCTTCGGCAACCCGCACTTTACGGAAGATTTCCTCTACCAGGTTGAGTGGCAGCGTTACGTCAAAGAAGGCGTGCTGAACCGTATCGATCTGGCCTGGTCGCGTGACCAAAAAGAAAAAGTATACGTACAAGACAAACTGCGTCAGCAAGGCGCGGAACTGTGGCGCTGGATTAATGACGGTGCGCACATTTATGTCTGCGGCGACGCGAATCGCATGGCGAAGGACGTTGAGCAGGCTTTACTGGACGTGATTGCCGAATTTGGCGCGATGGACGCCGAAGCGGCGGACGAATATTTAAGTGAGCTGCGCGTAGAGCGCCGTTACCAGCGAGATGTCTACTAATGAGTGAAAAACATCCAGGCCCACTGGTGGTCGAAGGTAAACTGACAGACGCCGAGCGCATGAAGCTGGAAAGCAACTATCTGCGCGGGACCATTGCGGAAGATCTTAACGACGGGCTGACCGGCGGCTTTAAAGGCGACAACTTTCTGCTGATCCGTTTCCACGGCATGTACCAGCAGGATGATCGCGATATTCGCGCTGAGCGTGCTGCACAGAAGCTGGAGCCGCGTCATGCGATGCTGCTGCGCTGCCGCCTGCCGGGAGGCGTGATCACCACCAAACAGTGGCAGGCGATTGATAAGTTCGCCGCTGAGAACACAATTTACGGCAGTATCCGCCTGACCAACCGTCAGACGTTCCAGTTCCACGGCATTCTGAAAAAGAACGTGAAACCGGTACACCAGATGCTGCACTCCGTTGGTCTGGACGCCCTGGCGACCGCTAACGACATGAACCGTAACGTGTTGTGTACCTCCAACCCGTACGAGTCAGAATTGCACGCCGAAGCCTATGAATGGGCGAAGAAGATCTCTGAACATCTGCTGCCGCGTACCCGCGCTTACGCAGAGATCTGGCTCGATCAGGAAAAAGTGGCGACCACCGATGAAGAGCCGATTCTCGGTCAGACCTATCTGCCGCGTAAGTTCAAAACTACCGTGGTTATTCCGCCGCAAAACGATATCGATCTGCACGCCAACGACATGAACTTTGTCGCGGTAGCGGAAAACGGCAAGCTGGTGGGCTTTAACCTGCTGGTGGGCGGTGGTCTTTCCATCGAGCACGGTAATAAGAAAACCTATGCTCGCACGGCGAGCGAGTTTGGGTATCTGCCGGTTGAGCATACGCTGGCGGTTGCCGAAGCTGTTGTCACCACTCAGCGTGACTGGGGTAACCGTACCGACCGTAAAAACGCGAAAACCAAATATACGCTGGAGCGTGTGGGTGTTGAGACCTTCAAAGCGGAAGTTGAGCGTCGTGCAGGTATCAAATTCGAACCGATTCGTCCGTATGAATTTACCGGGCGCGGCGATCGCATTGGCTGGGTGAAAGGGATCGATAATAAATGGCATCTGACGCTGTTTATCGAAAACGGTCGTATTCTCGATTATCCGGGGCGTCCGCTGAAAACGGGTCTGCTGGAGATCGCGAAGATCCATAAAGGCGAGTTCCGTATTACGGCAAACCAGAACCTGATCATTGCCGGTGTGCCGGATAGCCAGAAGGCGAAAATCGAAAAAATCGCGCGTCAGAGCGGCCTGATGGATGCCGTAACGCCGCAGCGTGAAAATTCGATGGCCTGTGTGTCATTCCCGACCTGTCCGCTGGCGATGGCCGAAGCAGAGCGCTTCCTGCCGTCGTTTATCGATAAAGTGGAAGAGGTGATGGCGAAGCATGGTTTGAGTGATGAGCATATCGTGACGCGCGTGACGGGTTGCCCGAACGGCTGTGGCCGCGCGATGCTGGCGGAAGTGGGCCTGGTGGGGAAAGCGCCTGGTCGCTATAACCTGCATCTGGGCGGTAACCGCATCGGTACGCGCATCCCGCGTATGTTCAAAGAGAACATTACCGAGCCGGAAATCATTGCCTCGCTCGATGAACTGGTAGGGCGCTGGGCGAAAGAACGCGAAGCGGGTGAAGGGTTCGGTGATTTCACCATCCGTGCGGGCATTATCCGCCCGGTGCTCGACCCGGCGCGCGATCTCTGGGATTAAGCTTCCTTGCCTTCCCCCTCTCCTTAGGGAGGGGTGAGGGAAGTAAACATACGAGAGGTAATTATGTCCGTACTCGATCTATCTGCCCTGAATGCTCTGTCGAAAGACGACCGCACGCTGGCGCTGGCGGAGGCTAACGCCCAACTGGAAGCGCAAACCGCAGAGGAACGCGTGGCCTGGGCGCTGGAAAATCTGCCGGGTGAGTATGTGCTGTCGTCCAGTTTTGGTATCCAGGCGGCGGTGAGTCTGCATCTGGTGAATCAGGTGCGCCCGAACATTCCGGTTATCCTGACGGACACAGGTTATCTGTTCCCGGAAACCTATCAGTTTATTGATGAGCTGACCGAGAAGCTCGGCCTGAATCTGCAGATTTACCGTGCGCCGCAAAGCCCTGCCTGGCAGGAAGCACGCTACGGCAAGCTGTGGGAGCAGGGCGTTGAGGGTATTGAAAAATACAACGACATCAACAAAGTTGAGCCGATGAACCGGGCGCTGAAAGAACTGAACGCCCGGACATGGTTTGCGGGCCTGCGTCGTGAGCAGTCCAGTAGCCGTGCCAACCTGCCTGTGCTGGATATTCAGCGCGGTGTTTTCAAAGTGCTGCCGATCATCGACTGGGATAACCGTACGGTGTATCAGTATCTGCAAAAACACGGCCTGAAATATCACCCGCTGTGGGATGAAGGCTATCTGTCTGTGGGCGATACGCACACCACCCGTAAATGGGAACCGGGCATGGCAGAAGAGGACACCCGCTTCTTCGGCCTGAAACGCGAGTGCGGTCTGCACGAAGGCTGATTTTTGGCTTTTCAATAAATAGATAAGATAAGCGCCCGGCTAACCACCGGGCGTTTTTTATGGGTTATACGTTGGTGAAATGAGAGTTTGTACATGGTGTGGTTTTCTTTAATAAGTAAAATCAAACAATTACCGATCTTAAAAAAGACGGAAATGTTGGTAGAATTTTGGGAGTGGTAATTGCTGTTTAAATTTAATGAGTTACGTTTAGAGTGTTCCCCGCGCCAGCGGGGATAAACCGTCTACCGGGCGACCAATAGCCAATTCAATTCCGTGTTCCCCGCGCCAGCGGGGATAAACCGAAGACCGACATCACCGGCGTCGCGTGATACATGTGTTCCCCGCGCCAGCGGGGATAAACCGGCAGCACTGGGGCGCGCGCCGTTCGGGCAGGAGTGTTCCCCGCGCGAGCGGGGATAAACCGGTGACGTCATTCACGCGCCCCAAACTCACCCGGTGTTCCCCGCGCGAGCGGGGATAAACCGAGGAGTTCGTTCAGGTCGATGCGCTGCTCCACGTGTTCCCCGCGCGAGCGGGGATAAACCGAACGCTGGCAAGCACGGCGCGGATGTGACGAGGTGTTCCCCGCGCAAGCGGGGATAACTCTTTATGCCTGATAAAAATAGCTCGTTATCATTAATATTTTCTTTATGGACAGCTATTATCCGACGGCTTCATTGCATCTCTATAAACTAAGAAAGCTATAATAGATACTGAACTTATAAGAGATATTACCTGTTAAATCATTTTCATAGTAACAAATACAAAATTTATATATGTAACCTTCTGGTGATTTAAATCACAAAATATACTTTATAAAAAGCGCAGTATGTATCGATAACAGTCGGATAAGGGACATCGCTTGACAATATTTAATTATTGGGGGAAGACCAGTCGAGGAAATAAACATGGTGGAGATGAATACCACCTGCTGTGCTGGCACTCATTGGATGTTGCTGCTGTTGGTTACTGGATGGTGCAATGCAATATCTATGGCGCTGCTGGTTATCTTAAAAAAGTAGGTCTCCATGATAAGAACAAGGCCGCGCAGTTTTTTGCCTGGTTATTATGCTGGCATGATATCGGAAAATTCGCCCACTCTTTTCAGCAGATTTATATTCATAATGACTTGAATTTACATGACGAATATATAGAACATTATGAAAAAATCCCTCATGCAACATTAGGCTACTGGCTCTGGGATAATTACCTTAGTGAGTTTCCTGAGCTTTTTCCCAACTCTTCTCTTGCAGCCCGTAAACTGAAGCGCGCTATTGCGCTTTGGATGCCGCTTACGACAGGGCATCATGGGCGACCACCTTCGTCAGTAACGGAACTGAAAAATTTCCGCCAGCAGGATAAAGAAGCAGCTCGTGATTTTCTTGCCAGGATTAAATCATTATTCCCACTGGTTGAGATTCCCGAATTTTGGGATGACGATGAGGGTATTGCTCTCTTTAAACATTTGTCATGGCTTATTTCCGCAGTCATAGTCCTGGCAGATTGGGTGGGTTCTTCAACCCAACATTTCCCCCGAATCGCTAAGCCAATATGTATCAATGAATATTGGCAACAGCATGCGCTGGTTAAAGCGAAACTCGCGATTTCTGTTTTCCCTCCTTCGTCTACCGTTGCCCCTTTTTCCGGAATAACGAGGCTATTTCCCTTTATTCAACAGCCAACGCCTTTACAGCAAAAAGCGCTGGAGCTGGATATTAATAAAGAAGGTCCGCAATTATTTATTCTTGAAGATGTTACAGGCGCCGGAAAAACAGAAGCCGCGTTGATTTTAACGCATCGCCTGATGGCGGCGGGAAAGGCGCAGGGGTTCTATTTTGGTCTGCCGACGATGGCGACGGCGAATGCTATGTTCGACCGGATGTCGGAGAGCTGGCTTGCGCTGTATCAACCGGATTCACGGCCAAGCCTGGTGCTGGCGCACAGCGCGCGTGGGTTAATGGACCGGTTTAATCAATCTCTCTGGACGGGAGAATTAGCGGGTTCAGAAGAACCCGACGATCTTCAACCTTCCAGCCAGGGCTGCGCCGCCTGGTTTGCCGATAGTAATAAGAAAGCGCTATTGGCGGAAGTCGGTGTCGGTACGCTTGACCAGGCGATGATGGCGGTGATGCCATTTAAGCACAATAACCTGCGGATACTAGGGCTGAATAATAAGATCCTGCTCGCTGATGAGATACACGCCTGTGATGCCTACATGTCGCGGGTTCTGGAGAGCCTGATTGAAAAACAGGCCAGTGACGGCAACTGCACCATTTTGCTTTCCGCCACCCTATCACAGCAACAGAGAGACAGGCTGGTTGCCGCTTTTGCTAAAGGATCTAAGAGTCGGGTTGAAGCGCCATTATTGGGCTATGACGACTATCCCTGGCTAACGCAGGTGACGAGTTCGGCGGTGGTTTCTCAACATGTGGAGACCCGTAAAGAAGTTGAGCGCAGCGTTAAAATTGGCTGGATGCACAGCGAACAGGAGTGCATTGAACGCATTGAGCAGGCCGTAAGCCTGGGAAAATGCATTGCCTGGATACGCAACTCTGTTGATGACGCGATTGGTATATATCGCCAGCTTCTCGCCAGAGAGGTTATTCCTGCTGAAAGCCTTCTGCTATTTCACAGCCGCTTTGCTTTTCACGATCGTCAACGGATTGAAAACCAGTCACTCACGCAGTTTGGTAAAAAAGGGAGTGCGCAGCGGGCCGGAAAAGTGCTGATCGCTACCCAGGTTATTGAACAAAGTTTAGATATTGACCTGGATGAAATGATCTCCGATTTAGCCCCGGTAGATTTATTGATTCAGCGAGCTGGACGTCTACAGCGGCATATCCGCGATCGTAACGGCTTGTTGAAAGCTTCCGGACAAGACGAACGTCCCGCGCCTGAGCTACTGATCTTCGCGCCGGAATGGGATGACTCGCCACGAGAGGACTGGTTCTCAGGCGCTATGCGCAACAGCGCCTATGTCTACCCCGACCATGGTCGCCTGTGGCTGACCCAGCGCGTGCTGCGCGAACAGGGTGAAATTAGGATGCCGCAATCTGCCCGGCTGCTGATTGAATCGGTCTACGGTGAAGACGTTGATATGCCCGCGGGGTTCGCGAAGACGGAACAGTTGCAGGAAGGAAAGTATTACTGCGATCGGGCATTTGCTAAACAAAACATTATCAACTTTGCGCCGGGCTACAGTACCGAAAGCAGCGATTTTTTGCCGGAAAAGCTTTCGACGCGTCTGGCCGAAGAGTCGGTTTCGCTGTGGCTGGCGAAAATTGTCGATGGGGCGGTTAAGCCTTATGCGCCAGGCGAACATGCCTGGGAAATGAGTGTGCTGCGGGTGCGCCAGGGTTGGTGGGAAAAACACCGGGGGGATTTTACTCTGCTTGACGGTGAGCGACTCCGGCAGTGGTGCATTGAACAGCATCAGAATAAGGAGTTCGCCGTGGTGATTGTGGTGTCGAAGGTTGAAAACAGCGGTTATTCAGCCTGCGAAGGATTAATCGGAAGAATGGAGGTCTAGCAGCTAACCACATGAATAGTTTCTCACTTTTAACAACCCCCTGGCTCCCCGTGCGTTTAAAAGACGGCTCTACGGGCAAGCTGGCGCCGGTTAATCTGGCGGATGAAAACGTGGTGGATATAGCCGCTGCGCGGGCGGATTTACAAGGTGCGGCCTGGCAATTTCTGCTGGGTTTATTGCAGTGCAGTATGGCACCGAAAAACTATTCTCGCTGGGAGGATATCTGGGTTGAGGGATTGGATGCAGATGCGCTTCAGCGGGCGCTGGCACCGCTGGAGCCTGCATTCCAGTTTGGCGCTGATACGCCCTCTTTTATGCAGGATTTCGAAGCGTTAACTGGAGAAAAAGTCTCGATAGCTTCACTGTTACCAGAAATCCCCGGCGCGCAAACTACTAAGTTTAATAAAGATCATTTTGTTAAGCGTGGCGTCACGGAGAACTTTTGCCCGCACTGCGCGGCGCTGGCATTATTTTCGTTGCAGCTTAATGCGCCATCGGGCGGCAAAGGTTACCGCACCGGTCTGCGCGGCGGCGGGCCGATGACGACGTTGATTGAATTACAGGAATATAAGGGAGAGCGGCAAACGCCGCTGTGGCGCAAGCTGTGGCTGAACATTATGCCGCAGGATAGCGCCGGAATGCCTGTGCCTGAAAGGTATGATGAAACCATTTTTCCCTGGCTGGCCCCTACCCGTACCAGCGAACTGGCAAGCGCAGTCACCACGCCGGAGCAGGTGAATCCGCTCCAGGCCTATTGGGGAATGCCACGACGCATTCGCCTTGATTTTAATACTATCCATTCAGGCCGCTGCGATCTCTGTGAAACCGAAAGTGATGAATTGCTTAGCGGGATGACCGTGAAGAATTATGGCGTCAATTACGCGGGATGGATGCATCCGCTGACGCCTTATCGTCTGCCTCTGAAGGAGGGCGGCGAGCGTTATTCCGTCAAGCCGCAACCCGGGGGGCTTATCTGGCGCGACTGGCTGGGTTTAAATCAGAAAGGCGCTTCGGAAAATAACACTGAATATCCAGCTTTAGTCGTTACAACATTCAGTGCACGCAGCCTTAATGACGTAAAAGCCGGGTTGTGGGGCTTTGGCTATGATTTCGACAATATGAAAGCCCGCTGCTGGCATGAACATCATTTTCCGCTGCTATTTACCGAAAATATTATTCCCGATCTACGCAAGGCGGCGCTAACGGCATCGCGCAACCTTAGCCTGCTGCGTAGCGCGTTGAAAGAGGCCTGGTTTTCTGATGCCAAAGGCGCTCGCGGAGATTTCAGCTTTATTGATATCGACTTCTGGCATCTGACTCAGGGACGCTTTCTTGAGCTTATTCGCGATCTTGAAAACGGCCAGAACGCAGACGAAAGGTTGAAGAGTTGGCAAACGAATATCTGGCTGTTTACTCGCAGCTACTTTGATGGCCGCGTTTTTACCAACCCTTACGAGAGTACCGATCTCAAACGCATCATGCTGGCGCGTAAAAAATATTTCACCCAATCGGCGGAGAAACAGAACGCGAAAGCCGCCAAAGCTAAAAAGCAGGAGGCTACTGAATGAGTATTGTGAAGGACGACCATAAGGCGACACTGCGCCGATGGCATGCTGAATTACAAGAAAAACGCGGCCTGCGCGCCAGCCTGCGGCGCAGCAAAACGGTGAATGAAACCTGCCTGTCGGAAGGATTTCGTTCCCTGCTGATGCAGACTCACACGTTATGGAAACGTGAAAACGAGGAGTGGCGTTTTACTGCCCTCGCTATTACGGCAGCGCTGGCAGCACAGGTTAAATATATTGATGAACGCCAGACGTTAGCTGTCCAGCTAGGCCAGATGATCGGCAATAAACCGGTCATGTCCGAACTGCGCTTTTCCCGGCTGTCTGCGGTAAAAACGCCTGACGAACTGCTGCGTCAGCTACTGCGTGCCGTTCGGTTGCTTAATGGTGTGGTGAACCTTCCCTCCCTGGCGGACGACGTTTTCCATTGGTGTCGGGAAAACGACGAGCTACTTAACCATATCCGCCGCCAGCAGCGGCCGACTGAATTTATCCGTATCCGCTGGGCGCTGGAATATTACCAGGCCGGTGAAGCTAACAACGACGATCAATAAGGGACTATCAGATGACCACATTTATTCAGCTGCATTTACTGACTGCTTACCCGGCCGCCAACCTGAACCGCGACGACACCGGTTCCCCGAAAACAGTCGTGCTCGGCGGCGCGACGCGTCTGCGCGTTTCTTCGCAAAGCCTGAAGCGCGCATGGCGCACTTCTGAACTTTTTGAACAGGCGCTTGCTGGCAATATTGGCATTCGTAGCGGGCGTATTGCTCGCGAAGCGGCGAAGATTCTGATGGAAAGCGGTATTGATGATAAAAAAGCCGTCGAGTGGGTTAAACACATCGCGGACTATTTAGGTAAAGCCAAAACGGAGAAAAAGCCTAAAGATTCATTGACCAACGCTGAAACTGAGCAACTGGTACATATCAGTCCGGCTGAATACGATGCGGTTATGGACCTGGCGCATCGTCTGGCGGAAGAAAAACGTGCGCCGAAAGAAGAAGAGCTCGCTTTATTACGTCGCGACCGTATGGCTGTCGATATTGCGATGTTTGGCCGCATGCTGGCCAATAAGCCGGAATTCAATGTTGAAGCCGCCTGTCAGGTCGCACACGCTTTCGGCGTCAGCGAAACGATTGTCGAAGACGATTTCTTTACCGCTGTTGATGATCTTCGTAAGACTTCGCTAGAAGATGCCGGTGCCGGACACCTCGGCGAAACCGGATTCGGCTCCGCGCTGTTTTACACCTATATCTGCATCGACAAAGATCTGCTGGTCAAAAACCTGAATGGTAATGAAGAGCTGGCGAACAAAACGCTGCGCGCGTTTACCGAAGCTGCGCTGAAAGTCTCGCCAACCGGAAAGCAAAACAGCTTCGCCAGCCGCGCCTATGCGTCCTGGACGCTGGCGGAAAAAGGCACCGAGCAACCGCGTTCGCTGGCGGCAGCGTTTTACAATCCGATCAACGGCACTAATCAGCTTGATGTTGCCGTAAAACGTATCACCGAACTGCGTGAAAATATGAATAAGGTTTATGAACAGCAAACGCAATTCGTTGATTTTGATGTTGTGAGCGGGAAGGGAAGCATGAAGAACGTGCTGGACTTTATCTGCGCGTAAGGGGCGGCTATGAGCCAATATCTGGTTTTTCAGCTTCACGGGCCGATGGCCTCCTGGGGCGTAGATGCGCCCGGCGAAGTGCGCCATAGCCACGAGCTGCCCTCGCGTTCGGCTCTGCTGGGTTTACTGGCGGCGGCGCTGGGTATCCGGCGTGATGAAGAAGCGCGCTTGAACGCGTTCAATCAGCATTACTCTTTTCTGCTGTGCGCCAGCAAAAACCCCCGTTGGGCGCGAGACTATCACACGGTCCAGATGCCGAGAGAGGTGCGTAAAGCTCGTTATTTCAGCCGTCGTGAAGAGCTGAGCGATCCAGCACTGCTCAGCGCGCTGATCTCCCGGCGGGATTATTACTCCGATGCCTGGTGGGTGGTGGCGCTAACGCAAACGCCTGATGCACCCTATTCGCTGGAGCAACTGCGGGATGCGCTACAGTACCCTGTATTTCCTCTGTATCTGGGGCGAAAAAGTCACCCGCTGGCTTTGCCACTTGCGCCGTTGTTGCTGGAGGGTACCGCACCGGATGTGCTGAACGAGGCGTATCGACAGTACCGGGAGAAGTTCAACAAGATAAATATCCGACTAGCGGAGCTGCAACCTGAGTGCTGGTGGGAAGGCGAGCATGACGGTCTGAATGCTAATAAAGTCTTACGTCGTCGCGATAGGCCGATGAGCCGTCGGCAGTGGACGTTTGGCGAGCGTACCGTTAACCAAGGACCGCTGTTCATCAAGGAGGAACCGTGTACCTCGCAAAAATAACGCTGCATACCAGTCAGCTTTCACCATCACAGCTATTACAACTGGTGGATCGCGGTGAATATGTGATGCACCAGTGGCTTTGGAAGTTATTTCCCGGTGGGCAGGAGCGGCAGTTTCTTTATCGCCGGGAGGAGCTTCAGGGGGCGTTTCGTTTCTTTGTTCTTTCCCTTGAGCCTCCTGCTGAAAGTGAGATCTTTGATATTCAATACCGACCGTTTGCACCGACCCTGAGCACAGGGCAGACCTTGCGTTTTAGCCTGCGCGCTAACCCAACGATTTGTAAGTCCGGTAAACGTCACGATCTATTGATGGAAGCGAAGCGCCAGGTAAGGGGACAGGTTAATGGCCCGGATATCTGGCAGCATCAGCAGCAGGTGGCGCAGGACTGGCTGGCGCGTCAGGGTGAGCAAAATGGGTTTTCACTGCGTGAAGTGAATGTGGATGCCTATCGGCAGCAGCAGGTTGTGCGAGTGAAGTCCCGTCAGGTGATCCAGTTTAGCAGCGTGGATTATTCCGGCGTGCTGGTGGTTAACGAACCCATGTTATTCCTGCGACGCTTGATTCAGGGATACGGTAAAAGCCGGGCTTTCGGCTGTGGTTTGATGTTGATTAAACCTGGAGACGGCGAGTGATATTTGTGCCGCTAAGTCCGATACCTCTTAAAGATCGCACGTCGATGATTTTTCTCCAGTACGGGCAGGTTGACGTGCTGGATGGCGCATTTGTGTTGATCGATAAGACGGGGATCCGCACCCATATTCCGGTGGGATCGGTGGCCTGTATCATGCTGGAGCTGGGTACTCGGGTTTCTCATGCGGCGGTGCGCCTGGCTTCGACGGTCGGTACGCTACTGGTATGGGTTGGGGAAGCGGGAGTGCGGGTTTACGCTTCCGGACAGCCCGGCGGGGCGCGAGCGGATAAGCTGCTTTATCAGGCGAAGCTGGCGCTGGATGATGACTTGCGCCTGAAAGTGGTGCGAAAAAGTGTTCCCCGCGCCAGCGGGTATAAACCGGTTGAATAACCCGCGCACATCGTCCTGCAGAAGTGTTCCCCGCGTCAGCGGGGATAAACCGTGGTAAAAAAGGTGGCGACCAGTGTCCGATAAGTGTTCCCCGCGCCAGCGGGGATAAACCGAGCCGTAACCGCTTTTTCAAAATCATTGAGTTGTGTTCCCCGTGCGAGCGGGGATAAACCGTCATATCTGGCGTTATAACTCCCACCGACCGCGTGTTCCCCGCGCCAGCGGGGATAAACCGGCTGATTTCCTCGTCTCTTCCGAGGTGTCACAGTGTTCCCCGCGCCAGCGGGGATAAACCGTTCACTCCCCCGCGTCTAAAGTGCTGCCAGCGGTGTTCCCCGCGCCAGCGGGGTTCCCCGCGCCAGCGGGGTTCCCCCGCCCCAAACCCCATCTCCATGTCCGATTCCGGACATATTCCCACGCACGGATTCTGCTATCGTATTGGCGCCATTTGGGATGGCGTTAATTTAATCACTCAGGGATATGACAATGAAAAATATCGCGCTGGCGGCGCTGCTGATGGGGATGTGCACTGCGTCTTATGCGGAAACCGAAACCTGCAAACAATACTTCGCTGAAATGGACAGCTTCATTAAAGAAGCGTCAAAACATGAAGAAGCGAAAGCGCAGGTGGACATGCTGAAGACCCAGCTCGCGGAAGGCAGAAAACAGCTTGAGACTTACAGCGTAGAGCAACAGGATGCAGGCTGTAAGCAGGGACTGGCGGCAGTAAAACAACTCAATGCCTCACTGGGCATCAAATAACAAAAAGGGAGCCGATGCTCCCTTTTTTCGTTTTTACGAACGGCAGATTTACTTTGTCCCCGCCTTTGCCAGTTCTTTGACCAACGGCAGCATAATACGCACTACATCGCGGCTGCGTCGGTCGATACGCCCCGGCAGGGCCTGATCGATATGCTGGACGTTATCGAGCTTGATGTTATGCCAGCTCACGCCATCCGGGAAGGATTTCGATTTCGCGCGCTGCTGATAGCCATCCTTTTTCCCCAAATTCCAGTTGGTGGCCTCAACGGATAGCACCGGAATACCGGCATTATCAAAGACTTCTGCATCATTGCAGCAGCTTGTTCCCTGAGGATAATCAGGGTTAAGGCCCGGATTGGAGGTCGCGCTAATCCCCAGAGAGCGTGCGATAGCCAGCGCCCTGTCACGGGTGAGCTTACGCACCGATGCGGGGGTTTTCTTACCGCTGTTGAAATAGAGATTATCGCCGACAATAAGGTTATCGAGATTAATCACCAGCAGCGTTTGCTTCTTCTCATGCTCACTCATGCGTTTGAGGAAGTTCTCGGCCCCGAGGTTGCCTTGCTCTTCACCGCTGGTCGCCACAAAGCGAATAGTGTATTCCGTTGGCACCGATTTCAATTGTTCCGCCAGCTCCAGCATCGCCCCCACTCCTGAGGCGTTATCATCGAGCCCCTGTAGCGTCAGACCACCCAGATTATTGTCGGTATCCGCATCGCTGCGCGGCGCGTAGGTGTCCAGATGCGCCACAATAATGATCTGCTGTGGGTGCTTGCCTTCATGCGCGGCAATAACGGTGCTGCCGGTGACGTTCTGCCAGTTGTGCTGATTACTACGAGAAGCCCAACTGTAGCGGCTGTTGAATTTGCGGATGTCACTCTGATAGCCCATCTGCGCAAACTGCTGGCGTATATAATCCGCTGCGAGCATTTCAGCCGGCGAGCCGGTCATGCGGCCGGGAAAATAGGTGGCGATATGGCGCGCCTGATTACTTGCAAATTCACCGGGATGAGGTGCTCGTGCCTGAGCAGAAAAAATAAAGCATACGCCGAGCGCCAGGGCAGCGGTACGGTGGCGCAATGCGGAGAGCATAGAGAGTCCTTTTACGACAAAAATTTTATCGCGCTTAGTATGAAACTGTGACCCGGTTTACACAATTTCATTTGTTCTTAACTCTGCAAAAATGTGGTGGTTAAGCACTTTTTGGCATTTGCTTTTTTATCTCGTTATTCCTTTGCGGAACTACTCATTCCAATTCGTAATTTCATTCACTCTACTCTCCCCCCTATAGTCCCACTATTACTGGTTGCGAGTGAGTTGTTGCCCTGTGGATTACCTTCCTTTATTTGCTGACGTCAAAGACCGCCCCGTGTTGGTTGTCGGTGGTGGCGACGTCGCCGCTCGTAAGATTGCTTTTTTACGCCGCGCGGGGGCACGCGTGCTGGTGGTGACAAAACATCTCGAACCCTCACTACAACAGTTAGTGGATGAGCAAGAGATCCACCTGCTGGCGGATACGTTCGATGAAGCGCAACTCGACAACGTCTTTCTGGTGATTGCGGCAACGGATGACGGGGACGTCAATCGTCGTGTCTTTGACGCCGCAAATGCCCGCCATCGTCTTGTCAACGTGGTAGATGACCAGCCGCTGTGCTCATTTATCTTCCCGTCGATTGTTGACCGCTCGCCGCTGCTTGTGGCTATCTCTTCCGGCGGCAACGCACCGGTACTGGCGCGATTGCTGCGTGAAAAAATTGAAGCGTTGTTGCCCGCGAACTTAGGCCGTATGGCTGAGGTGGCCGGGCGCTGGCGCACGCGCATTAAAGCATTTCGTAAAACCACCGATGAACGTCGTCGTTTCTGGGAGAGTGCCTTTCGTGGCCGCTTTGCCAGCCTGATGGCGGCGGGCAAAGAGCAGGCTGCGGAACAGGTGCTGGCTGATGAACTCGCGAAACCGGGCAGTAGCACCGGCGAAATCATTCTGATTGGCGCGGGGCCCGGTGATGCCGGGCTGCTAACGTTGCGTGGTTTGCAGGTTATCCAGCAGGCTGACGTGGTGTTTTACGATCATCTGGTAACCGATGGCGTGCTGGAACTCGTACGCCGCGATGCGGAACTGATCAGCGTGGGTAAACGCGCTGGCTCGCACCTGGTTGCGCAGCATGACACCAATCGCATGCTGGTTGAGGCCGCGCAGGCGGGCAAAACTGTGGTGCGGTTGAAAGGCGGCGACCCGTTTATCTTTGGTCGCGGTGGCGAAGAGTTACAGGCGGCTGCGGCAGCAGGTATCCCCTTCCAGGTGGTGCCCGGCGTGACGGCGGCATCCGGCGCGACGGCTTACGCAGGCATTCCGCTGACCCACCGCGACTACGCACAAAGTGCCACCTTTGTTACCGGACATTACAAAGCCGACAGCGCACCGTTTGACTGGTCGCAACTGGCGCAAAGTCGCCAGACGCTGGCTATCTATATGGGTACGATGAAAGCGGCAGAAATCGGCGAACAACTCATCGCTCACGGGCGAGAGGCACAGACACCGGTCGCGGTGATTTCGCGCGGCACACGGGCTGACCAGCAGGTCAGAACCGGCACATTACAACAACTTGAGGAACTGGCGAAAGATGCGCCAATGCCCGCCCTGCTGGTCGTGGGCGAGGTGGTACAACTGCATCATGAACTCGCCTGGTTTCAACACACGACAGGCCCGGAAGCGTTTGACGCCTCCGTGGTGAATCTGGCTTAAGGAACGGTTATGGATCAAAAACGACTCACTCACCTGCGACAACTGGAAGCCGAAAGCATCCATATCATTCGCGAGGTGGCCGCCGAATTCTCCAATCCGGTGATGATGTATTCCATCGGTAAAGACTCCAGCGTGATGCTGCATCTGGCGCGTAAAGCCTTCTATCCTGGCACGCTGCCATTCCCGCTGTTGCATGTGGACACCGGCTGGAAATTCCGTGAGATGTATGAGTTCCGTGACCGCACAGCGAAAGCGTATGGCTGTGAGCTGCTGGTGCACAAAAACCCGGAAGGGGTGGCGATGGGCATTAACCCATTCGTCCACGGCAGCGCCAAGCACACCGATATCATGAAAACCGAAGGGCTTAAGCAGGCGCTGAACAAATACGGTTTTGATGCGGCCTTCGGCGGCGCACGCCGTGACGAAGAGAAGTCCCGCGCCAAAGAGCGAATCTACTCTTTCCGCGATCGCTTCCACCGCTGGGACCCAAAAAATCAGCGTCCTGAACTGTGGCACAACTACAACGGCCAGATTAACAAAGGCGAGAGCATCCGCGTGTTCCCGCTCTCAAACTGGACCGAGCTGGATATCTGGCAGTATATCTACCTGGAAAATATCGAAATTGTTCCGCTGTATCTGGCCGCAGAGCGCCCGGTGCTGGAGCGCGACGGCATGCTGATGATGATCGACGACGATCGTATCGACCTGCAACCTGGCGAAGTGATCGAACAGCGGATGGTGCGTTTCCGTACGCTTGGCTGCTGGCCGCTGACCGGCGCTGTGGAGTCCGAAGCGCAGACGCTGCCGGAAATTATCGAAGAGATGCTGGTTTCCACCACCAGTGAACGTCAGGGCCGCGTGATTGACCGCGACCAGGCAGGCTCCATGGAGCTGAAAAAACGTCAGGGATACTTCTAAGGAGCCGCCATGAATACCACTATTGCCCAACAAATTGCCAACGAAGGCGGCGTCGAAGCGTACCTGCACGCACAGCAGCACAAAAGCCTGCTGCGTTTTCTGACCTGCGGCAGCGTCGATGACGGGAAAAGCACCCTGATTGGCCGCCTGCTGCATGACACGCGCCAGATTTATGAAGATCAGCTCTCTACGCTGCACAATGACAGCAAACGTCACGGCACCCAGGGGGAAAAACTCGACCTGGCCCTGTTGGTCGACGGCCTGCAGGCGGAACGTGAACAGGGCATCACCATCGACGTGGCGTACCGTTACTTCTCAACCGAGAAGCGCAAATTTATCATTGCCGACACCCCGGGGCACGAACAGTACACCCGTAATATGGCTACCGGTGCGTCAACCTGTGATCTCGCGATCCTGTTGATTGACGCCCGTAAAGGCGTGCTGGATCAGACCCGTCGCCACAGCTTTATCTCCACCCTGCTGGGCATTAAACACCTGGTGGTGGCGGTCAATAAAATGGATCTGGTCGGCTTTAGCGAAGAGACCTTTGAGAACATTCGTCAAGAGTACCTGACCTTTGCTGAACAGCTACCGGGCAATCTGGACATTCGCTTTGTACCTCTGTCGGCGCTGGAAGGGGATAACGTCGCCAGCCAGAGCGCCAACATTCCGTGGTACAGCGGCCCGACGCTGCTGGAAGTCCTCGAAACCGTCGAAATTCAGCGCGTTGTGGACACCCAGCCGATGCGTTTCCCGGTGCAGTACGTTAACCGCCCGAACCTCGATTTCCGTGGCTTCTCCGGTACGCTGGCCTCGGGCAGCGTGAAGGTTGGCCAGCGCATCAAAGCACTGCCGTCTGGGGTGGAATCCACCGTTGCGCGCATCGTGACCTTTGATGGCGACCTACAGGAAGCCCATGCGGGTGAAGCGATTACCCTGGTACTTAAGGACGAGATCGACATCAGCCGTGGCGATCTGATCCTGGATGCCCAGGAGAGCGTGCCTGCGGTGCAGAGCGCGTCCCTCGACGTAGTATGGATGGCTGAGCAGCCGCTGGCGCCAGGACAGAGCTTTGACATCAAAGTGGCCGGTAAAAAGACCCGCGCCCGCGTCGATGCCATTCAATATCAGGTAGATATTAACAATCTCACCCAGCGTCAGGTGGATACGCTGCCGTTAAACGGTATCGGTCTGGTCGATTTGACCTTTGATGAGCCGCTGACCCTGGATGCGTATCAACAAAACCCGGTGACTGGCGGTGTTATCTTTATCGACCGCCTGAGCAACGTGACCGTAGGCGCCGGCATGGTGCGTGAAGTGCATCAGCAGGAGACGACTGTACCGTCGCAGTTCAGCGCCTTTGAGCTGGAGTTGAATCAGCTTATCCGTAAACATTTCCCACACTGGGGCGCGCGTGATTTGCTGGGAGGTAAGTAATGGCCGCTCATGATGAGAACGTCGTCTGGCATCCTCATCCGGTGACCGTTGCGCAGCGTGAGCAACTCCACGGCCACCGTGGGGTTGTGCTGTGGTTTACCGGGCTGTCTGGTTCCGGTAAATCGACGGTAGCGGGGGCGCTGGAAGAGGCATTACATCAGCAGGGTGTCAGTACTTACCTGCTCGATGGTGATAATGTGCGTCACGGCCTGTGTAGCGATCTGGGTTTTAGCGATGAAGACCGCAAAGAGAACATTCGCCGGGTCGGGGAAGTCGCCAGCCTGATGGCTGATGCCGGGCTGGTGGTGCTGACCGCGTTTATCTCCCCGCACCGTGCTGAGCGGCAGATGGTGCGTGAGCGCGTGGGGGAAGGGCGTTTTATAGAAGTTTTCGTGGATACGCCGCTGGCGATTTGCGAAGCACGCGACCCGAAGGGACTTTATAAAAAAGCGCGCGCGGGGGAGTTACGCAACTTCACCGGCATCGACGCCGTTTACGAAGCGCCTGAAACACCCGAAGTTCACCTGCAAGGTGAACAATTGGTAACAAATTTGGTGAGCCAATTATTAGACCTCATGAGACGGGACGATATGATCAGATCCTGAGACAGTGCCGGGGATACGCAGAACGTGGGGCGTATCCTGTTTCGTCGGCCAGTCAGTTAATGGGATCAGATATGCGTAATAGTCAGAACATCACCATCTCAAGGTCGGATACCATCACGACCAGCGAAGAGACCACCTGGTCCCTGCCTGGGGCCGCAGTGGGCTTTGTCGCGTGGCTGTTGGCGCTGGCTATCCCTTTTCTGATTTACGGTCCTAACACGCTGTTCTTCCTCCTCTACACCTGGCCTTTCTTCCTTGCGCTGATGCCCGTTTCGGTTGTGGTGGGTATAGCCCTGCATTCCATCGTCAATGGCAAGCTGCTCTACAGCATTGTCCTCACCGCGCTCACGGTTGTGGCCATGTTTGGCGCGTTGTTTATGTGGCTGATGGGCTAAAGCCATCCATACTTCAAACCGTAACCCACATTAAGACGATGTGTCCTGGGGACAACCCTACGGAAAGGTGCGTAAATATGTTACATTCTGTCGCGGTGACTCGTTATCACCCGGCCCCGGTGTGGAGTCTGAGAAAAAGTTATGGGATGATGATGCCGTTTTTCAGGGGGCAGGATGGGTAAACTAACGCTGCTATTGCTGGCTTTGCTGGTCTGGCTACAGTATTCACTGTGGTTTGGCAAAAATGGTCTTCACGACTATAGCCGTGTCAGCGAAGATGTGGGCGCACAGCAGGCGACAAACGCCAAATTAAAAGCGCGAAACGATCAACTCTTTGCTGAAATTGACGATCTCAATGGCGGCCAGGAAGCGATTGAGGAACGCGCTCGCAACGAATTAACGATGACCAAACCGGGCGAAACCTTTTATCGTCTGGTGCCGGACGCGTCCAAACGCAACCAGGGGTCAGTACAGAACACACAAAATAATCGATAAACAATCCCGGGTTTACGACATGTCTGTAATTATTCCGGACGTTTGTGCGGTGGTGCCGGCTGCCGGATTTGGCCGCCGCATGCAAACGGAATGTCCCAAGCAATATCTTTCCATTGGCGATAAAACGATCCTCGAACACGCGGTGGCGGCCTTGCTGGTCAACCCAAACGTGGGGCGTGTCATTATCGCCGTCAGCCCCGGTGATGAGCGTTTTGCCCGCTTGCCGCTGGCGCAACATCCCGCCATTACCGTTGTGGCTGGTGGCGCTGAACGTGCGGACTCCGTACTGGCGGGGCTGAAAGCCGCGCAAGGGGCTCAGTGGGTACTGGTGCATGACGCCGCACGTCCTTGCCTGCATCAGGATGATTTAAATCGCCTGCTACAACTGCGTGAAACCAGCCGGGTCGGCGGTATTCTTGCCGCACCGGTTCGCGACACCATGAAGCGTGCTGAACCTGGTAAAACGGCTATTGCCCACACCGTTGAGCGTAACGATTTATGGCATGCGCTCACGCCGCAATTTTTCCCTCTGGAACTCCTCCACGACTGCCTGACGCGCGCGCTCAACGAAGGCGCGACCATCACCGATGAAGCCTCGGCACTCGAATATTGTGGATTCCACCCGGAACTGGTCGCCGGACGCGCGGATAATATTAAGGTGACGCGTCCTGAGGATCTGAAACTTGCAGAATTTTATCTCACCCATTCTTAACACCAGGAGAAGGCATAATGCGCATTGGACACGGTTTTGACGTACACGCATTTGGCGGCGATGGCCCCATTATTATCGGTGGCGTTCGCATTCCCTGGGAGAAAGGCCTGCTGGCGCACTCCGATGGCGACGTCGCGTTACATGCGCTGACCGATGCCCTGTTAGGCGCGGCGGCGTTGGGGGATATTGGTAAGCTTTTCCCGGATACCGACCCGTCGTTCAAAGGGGCAGACAGCCGTGCGCTGCTGCGCGAGGCATGGCGTCGCATCCAGGCCAAAGGCTACGTGATTGGCAATGTGGACGTCACTATCATCGCGCAGGCACCGAAAATGTTGCCGCATATCCCGCAGATGCGCGTGTTTATCGCCGAAGATTTGGGCTGCCACATGGACGACGTGAACGTGAAAGCAACCACAACCGAGAAACTCGGTTTTACCGGACGTGGCGAAGGTATTGCCTGTGAGGCGGTGGCGCTCCTGCTTAAGGCGGCGAAATGACCGGCTTCGACCAGCTAACCTATTTGCACGGTAAACCTGCGGCTAGCGGTTTACTGAAAGCCAATCCGGAAGATTTCGTGGTTATCGAGGACTTAGGCTTCGAACCCGACGGTGAAGGTGAACATATTCTGGTGCGAATTCTGAAAAACGGCTGCAATACGCGCTTTGTTGCCGACGCGCTGGCGAAGTTCCTTAAAATACACGCCCGTGAAGTCAGCTTTGCCGGGCAGAAAGATAAACACGCGGTGACCGAGCAATGGCTGTGCGCGCGCGTGCCGGGTAAAGATATGCCGGACCTGAGCGCGTTTCAGCCGGAAGGCTGTAAAGTGCTGGAATATGCCCGCCATAAGCGCAAACTGCGTTTAGGCGCGCTTAAAGGCAACAGTTTCACCCTTGTGCTGCGCGAAATCAGCAACCGGGACGACGTGGAATCCCGCCTGCAGGCAATCCGCGAGGGCGGCGTACCGAACTATTTTGGTGCGCAACGTTTTGGCATCGGCGGCAGCAATCTACAGGGGGCGCTACGTTGGGCTCAAAGCGATGCCCCGGTGCGCGATCGTAATAAGCGCAGTTTTTGGTTGTCGGCGGCACGCAGTGCATTGTTTAATCAGATTGTTAGCGAGCGCCTGAAAAAAACAGACTTTAATCAAGTTGTTGACGGCGATGCGCTACAATTATCGGGGCGCGGAAGTTGGTTTGTGGCGACCGCAGAAGAGCGTGCTGAGCTGCAGACGCGCGTTGATGATAAAGCGCTGATGATTACCGCCTCAATGCCGGGAAGCGGCGAATGGGGAACGCAGGGCGAAGCGCTGTCATTTGAGCAGGCCGCCGTTGCCGATGCGCCTGAGCTGCAGGCGTTGCTGGTGCGTGAAAAGGTTGAGGCGTCGCGCCGCGCAATGTTGCTCTTTCCGCAACAATTAAGCTGGAACTGGTGGGATGACGTGACCGTCGAGTTACGCTTCTGGCTGCCGGCAGGTAGCTTCGCCACCAGTGTGGTAAGGGAAATTATCAATACTTTGGGTGATTATGCGAATATTGCTGAGTAACGATGACGGGATTCATGCGCCAGGTATTCAGACGCTGGCAAAGGCCCTGCGGGAGTTTGCCGACGTACAGGTCGTGGCTCCCGATCGTAACCGTAGCGGCGCATCCAACTCGTTAACGCTGGAATCCTCCCTCCGAACTTTCACCTTCGAAAACGGCGACATTGCGGTGCAGATGGGCACCCCGACCGACTGTGTCTATCTGGGCGTCAACGCGCTGATGCGCCCGCGCCCGGACGTTGTCGTCTCTGGCATTAACGCCGGGCCGAACCTCGGGGATGATGTTATCTATTCTGGTACTGTCGCGGCAGCGATGGAAGGACGCCATCTGGGCTTTCCGGCCCTGGCGGTGTCATTAAACGGCCAGACGCATTACGAGACAGCCGCGGCTGTCACCTGCTCCATTCTGCGCGCGCTGTCGCGCGAGCCGTTACGTACCGGGCGTATTCTGAATATTAATGTCCCGGACTTGCCGCTCAGTGAAATCAAGGGTATTCGTGTTACCCGCTGCGGTAGTCGTCATCCTGCGGATAAGGTCATTCCGCAGCAGGATCCACGAGGCAACACGCTTTACTGGATTGGCCCTCCGGGCGAGAAATACGACGCCGGGCCGGATACCGATTTTGCCGCCATCGATGAGGGTTTTGTTTCTGTCACCCCGCTACACGTGGATTTAACTGCGCATAGCGCGCATGATGTGGTTTCGGGCTGGCTGGATCGCGCCGGAGTGACTGAACGATGGTGAACAGACGCGTACAAACACTGCTTGATCAATTACGCGCGCAGGGCATTACCGATGAGCATGTGCTGGAAGCCATCTCTCTGGTACCGCGCGAGAAATTTATCGATGAGGCGTTTGAACATAAGGCCTGGGATAACGTGGCGCTGCCTATCGGCCAGGGCCAGACTATCTCTCAGCCTTATATGGTGGCGCGGATGACGGCTTTACTCGAGCTGACGCCGCAATCCAGGGTGCTGGAAATTGGCACGGGGTCTGGTTATCAGACTGCGATACTGGCGCATCTGGTGCATCACGTTTGTACGGTTGAACGCATTAAAAGTCTGCAATGGCACGCACGACGTCGCCTTAAACAACTTGATTTACATAATGTTTCAACTCGACATGGCGATGGCTGGCAGGGTTGGCAGGCACGGGGTCCATTCGATGCCATTATTGTCACCGCCGCACCGCCAGAAATTCCGGCGGCGTTGATGTCGCAACTGGATGAAGGCGGGATTCTCGTTTTACCTGTGGGCGACGAGCAGCAACTTCTTAAACGTGTTCGTCGGCGGGGAGGCGAATTTGTAATCGATACCGTGGAAGCCGTGCGCTTTGTGCCGCTGGTTAAAGGCGAACTGGCCTGATAAACAGATTTTTCCTGATGTTTTCATGCCGCATCAGCGTATGGTGGGCAAATTTGCCGAAACCGTTCACGGTTAATTTTAAGTCATTGGTAGCTAACACATTCCTGGGGGATAAATGAGCACGGGAAGCCCTAAATTCACCGTAAGCCGTGTTGCGGCACTATCACTGGTTTCTATCTGGCTGGCAGGCTGTACAAGCTCCAGCAACGCACCCGCTCCGGTCAGTTCGGTGGGTGGCAACACCAGCTCCAGCAGCAATTCCGGAATGTTAATCACTCCGCCACCAAAAATCGGTACCGCGTCACAGCCGCAAATTCAGCCCGTACAGCCCGTTCAGCGCCCGGTACAGACCGCGCCTGTTCAGTCTGTTCCGGAACAGCCTGTTCAGACTGTTAATGGCAAAATCATCTATAACCGTCAGTATGGGAACATTCCGAAAGGGAGCTATACCGGCGGCAGTACCTATACCGTAAAACGCGGTGATACTTTATTTTATATTGCGTGGATAACCGGGAACGATTTCCGCGATCTTGCCCAGCGCAACCATGTTGCTGCACCCTACGGCTTGACAGTGGGTCAAACCTTGCAAGTGGGTAATGCATCAGGTACGCCAATAACGGGCGGAAACGCGATAACTCAGGCAGATGCGAGCGCACAAGGAATTGTCTCAAAACCTGCACAAAATTCCACCGTAGCTGTTGCTTCAAAACCAACAATTACGTATTCTGAGGATTCAGGTGAACAAAGTGCTAACAAAATGTTGCCGAACAACAAGCCTGCGACCCCTGTCACAGCGCCTGTTACGGCTCCAACTGTCAGCACGACCGAACCGACCATCAGCAGCACGTCAACCAGTACGCCGATTGCTTCCTGGCGCTGGCCGACAGATGGCAAAGTTATCGACAACTTCTCTGCTACCGAAGGTGGCAACAAAGGTGTTGATATCGCAGGTAGCAAAGGACAGGCAATCGTCGCGACCGCAGATGGGCGCGTCGTCTATGCCGGTAACGCGCTTCGCGGTTACGGTAATCTTATTATCATCAAACATAACGATGATTACCTGAGTGCCTACGCCCATAACGATACGATGCTGGTCCGGGAACAACAAGAAGTTAAGGCGGGGCAAAAAATCGCTACCATGGGTAGCTCCGGAACCAGTTCTACACGCTTGCATTTTGAAATTCGTTACAAGGGGAAATCCGTAAACCCGCTGCGCTATTTGCCGCAGCGATAAATCGGCAAAGTGGTTGAACCGTTCCTCATTGTTGTCGTTGCAGCGCGCGCAGATGCCGCTGCAATGGTCAGTAATGAAGTGCTTTTCAGGTGCTTTGTCCAGGGATCACGGGTAGGAGCCACCTTATGAGTCAGAATACGCTGAAAGTTCATGATTTAAATGAAGATGCGGAATTTGATGAGAACGGAGTAGAGGCTTTTGATGAGAAAGCCTTAGTTGAAGAGGAACCCAGTGATAACGACCTGGCCGAAGAGGAATTGTTATCGCAGGGCGCTACCCAGCGTGTGCTGGATGCGACTCAGCTTTATCTTGGGGAAATTGGTTATTCCCCACTGCTAACGGCCGAAGAAGAAGTTTATTTTGCACGTCGCGCTTTGCGTGGTGACGTTGCTTCTCGCCGCCGCATGATCGAAAGTAACCTGCGTCTGGTAGTGAAAATTGCCCGTCGTTATAGCAATCGTGGCCTGGCGTTGCTGGACCTGATTGAAGAGGGGAACCTGGGCCTGATCCGTGCGGTTGAAAAATTCGACCCGGAACGTGGTTTCCGTTTCTCCACCTATGCGACCTGGTGGATTCGTCAGACTATTGAACGGGCGATTATGAATCAAACCCGTACTATCCGTCTGCCAATCCATATTGTTAAAGAGCTGAACGTCTATCTGCGTACCGCGCGTGAGTTGTCCCATAAACTGGACCACGAACCGAGTGCGGAAGAGATTGCCGAACAACTCGACAAGCCGGTCGATGATGTGAGTCGCATGCTGCGCCTCAACGAGCGTATCACCTCGGTGGATACACCGCTGGGCGGTGATTCCGAGAAAGCGCTGCTGGATATCCTGGCCGATGAAAAAGAAAACGGCCCGGAAGACACAACGCAAGATGACGATATGAAACAGAGCATCGTCAAATGGCTGTTCGAACTGAACGCCAAACAGCGTGAAGTGCTGGCACGTCGTTTCGGTCTGCTGGGATATGAAGCAGCAACGCTGGAAGATGTGGGTCGTGAAATCGGTCTGACACGCGAGCGCGTACGTCAGATTCAGGTTGAAGGTCTGCGCCGTCTGCGTGAAATCCTGCAGGCGCAAGGGCTGAATATCGAAGCGCTTTTCCGCGAATAAGTATTGGACATCAAAAGGCCGGTCAAATGACCGGCCTTTTTCTTGCGCGCTTTCCGGCTTAACGCTTATCTGCCGCCAGCAGCGGTGGGATCGTTGGCACCTGCGGCGCGTCATCAATATCTTTTTGCGTCATACGAAACGCCTCCGGATAGTGTTCGCGGCTGGTGCGGCGTAGTGGCTCGGTATCGCGCCAGGTATACAGACAATGCTGGCACTGATAAACGGTCCAGATACCTTTCACCGGTGAGGTTGCCATCACCTCAATGTGTTCATCGGCACAACGTGGACAAATCATTCTCTTCTCCTTATTTACGTGCGGCCAGCATGGCGGTCAGTTTTTCAACCCACTCTTTGGTTTCAGGGAGATCCTGTACCGGTTGGCTGTAGTGACCGCGCGTATCCGGTGCGACCGGCGTCGTCGCGTCGATAATCAGTTTGTCGGTAATGCCTGCCGGGCTTGAGCCTGGGTCCAGCTCCAGTACCGACATATTCGGTAACTGCACAAGATCGCCTGCCGGGTTCACTTTTGACGACAGCGCCCACATCACCTGCGGCAGGTTGAACGGGTCAACGTCTTCATCGACCATAATGACCATTTTTACATAGCCCAGGCCATGCGGCGTGGTCATGGCGCGCAGGCCCACCGCGCGGGCAAAACCGCCGTAGCGTTTTTTGGTGGAGATGATGGCCAGCAGGCCGTGGGTGTACATGGCATTCACAGCCTGCACTTCCGGGAACTCCGCTTTTAACTGTTGATACAGGGGGACGCAGGTCGCCGGGCCAATCAGGTAGTCGATTTCAGTCCACGGCATACCCAGGTAAAGCGATTCAAAAATCGGTTTTGTGCGATAAGAGACTTTATCGATACGCACGACCGTCATATTGCGTCCACCGGAATAGTGACCGGTAAATTCGCCGAAGGGGCCTTCGATTTCGCGTTTACGCCCCTCGATAACCCCTTCGAGGATCACTTCCGAGCCCCACGGTACATCAAAACCGGTGAGCGGCGCGGTGGCGATGGGGTAAGGACTTTCGCGCAGCGCCCCGGCCATTTCGTATTCAGACTGATCGTATTTCAGCGGCGTGGCACCCATCAGGGTGATGATTGGATCGTTCCCGAGCGTGATCGCAACCGGTAAGTCTTCGCCACGCTCCTCCGCTTTATGCAGATGTAGCGCAATGTCGTGCATCGGCACCGGCTGCAGGCCCAGTTTGCGTTTGCCTTTCACTTCCATACGGTAGATGCCGACGTTTTGCTTACCAAAATGGTCAGGATCGACCGGATCGCGGGAGACAACGCACGCTTTATCAAGATAGAAACCGCCATCGCCATCGTTCAGACGAAACAGCGGCAGGATGTCAAACAGGTTAATCTCTTCACCATCGACGGTATTTTCCGCCCACAGCGGATTTGCACGGCGCTCCGGTGCGACAGGGAAGGTATCCCAGCGGCGGATAAACTCGTCAATCTGCTTTTTAACTGGCGTGTTCGATGGCAACCCCATAGAGATCGCATGATTCTGCCAGGAACCAATGGTGTTCATTGCCACGCGCGCATCGGTAAAGCCGCGAATATTATCGAACCACAGTGCAGGCGCGCCGTCGCCGATACGCCCGGTGGCATTGGCCGCCGCCGCAATATCTGGCTCGGCGTTAACCTCTTCACTGATTTTCAGCAGTTGCCCCTGATCATCAAGGGCCTGCAAGAAGCTTCGTAAATCATCAAAAGCCATATTCTTTCTCCTGTGAAAAATGCTGTGCCGCCTGCAGGCCCTCCCAACGGCGTGCTCTGCTGTGCTCCAGACCAAACTGATCGAGCACGCGGGTCACGATATGCTGGGTAATGTCATCAACAGTCTGCGGATGGTTGTAATACGCGGGCATGGGAGGGACCATCGCCACCCCCATGCGGGAAAGCGCTAACATATTTTCTAAATGAATGGTGCTAAGCGGCATTTCACGCGGGACGAGCACCAGTTTGCGGCCCTCTTTGAGCACCACATCGGCGGCGCGACCAACCAGCCCTTCGGCGTAGCCCGCACGGATACCTGCCAGCGTTTTCATGCTGCAGGGAATAATTATCATGCCGTCGGTGCGAAACGAGCCTGAGGAGATGGTGGCTGCCTGATCGGCCGGGTTATGAGTGACATCAGCCAGTGCCGCCACTTCGCGGGCAGTCCAGGGCGTTTCCAGTTCAATAGTGGTTTTCGCCCACTTCGACATCACCAGATGAGTTTCAACCTCTGGCATCTCCCGTAGCGCCTGCAATAACGCCACGCCCAATGGTGCGCCGGTTGCCCCCGTCATCCCGATTATCAGTTTCATTCACCACCTCAATCATTGTTCGTATGCGAACGTTTTGAAATAACCTACTCCTGAGGATCGTCACAGACAAGATTGTTCGTATACATGCGCATTTTTTGCTAAAAAAAGTCGCGTTAAAATTCGGCAAGTTAATGGCTATCATAGGGAGGAGAAACCCATAACGGAGCATTCATGGAGTTAAGAAAAGAGGCCTTTCACCTGCTACGTCAGCTATTCCAGCAGCACACGGCGCGCTGGCAACAGGTACTGCCGGAACTGACCAAACCACAATATGCGGTGATGCGTTCTATTGCCGAAAATCCCGGTATTGAACAGGTCGCCCTGACGGAGGTGGCGGTCAGCACGAAAGCGACCCTCGCGGAAATGCTCAGCCGTATGGAGACGCGTGGTCTGGTCCGCCGTGAGCACGATCCGGACGATAAACGACGCCGTTTTTTATTTTTGACCGAGGAAGGTGAAGCGGTGCTGAAAGCGAGCATCCCGGTGGGTAATGGCGTGGACGCAGAGTTTCTTGGCAAGTTAAGCGAGGAAGAACGTGAACAATTCACGCAGCTTGTTCGTCGGATGATGCGCTGAGTCAGTAGGGAAGGGCAGGAAACAATCCGGACGGAGTGTTTCCTGCAAAATACGACGTATTAGTTCAGCGTGTATTCCAGTGAGATTTCCGCATTTAATACTTTCGATACCGGACAACCGGCTTTGGCTTTCTGAATGGCTTCATCAAATTTAGCAGGGTCGGCACCCGGTACTTTTACCGCACTTTTCAGGGCGACTTTGGTAATCGCGAACCCGCCGTCAACCTGGTCCAGCGTGACGGTTGCCGTTGTGTCGATGCTGTCTGCCGTGTAGCCTACTTCGCCCAGAATGAGCGAAAGCGCCATTGAGAAACAGGCCGCATGTGCCGCGCCGATCAGCTCTTCCGGGTTAGTCCCCTGAACGCCTTCGAAACGGGTGTTGAAGCCATAAGGAAGTTCTTTAAGGGCACCGCTTTCTGTTGAAACAGTCCCTTTCCCACGTTTCAGATCACCTTCCCAGTGAGCCTGCCCTTTCTTGTGAATTGCCATAGCATGGTTCCTTTTCATTATTGAGAGAAATCAGTCGAGACAAATAAAAAGTATAGAAGCCGATATCGGGCTTGCCTGGCATTCGGGGAAATTATTCGATAAAGCATGGCCCGCAAGGTCATTGCGGGCCGGGGGAGTTAGACGAGGCTTTTCAGGCGGTAAATCCACTCAAGCGCCTGACGCGGCGTGAGGGAATCGGGGTCCAGATTTTCCAGCGCTTCCATTGCCGGGCTGGTCTCTTCCGGTACGGCTAACAGTGACATCTGCGTACCATCAATCTGCGTGGCGCCGGCACTCGGCGACAGGCTTTCCAGCTCGCGCAATTTTCCACGCGCGCGCTTGATCACCTCTTTAGGAACACCTGCCAGTGCGGCAACCGCCAGACCATAGCTTTTGCTCGCCGCACCATCCTGCACGCTGTGCATAAAGGCGATGGTGTCGCCATGTTCCAGTGCGTCAAGATGGACATTGGCCACGCCTTCCATTTTTTCTGGCAACTGGGTCAGTTCGAAATAGTGGGTGGCGAACAACGTCAACGCTTTGATTTTATTGGCCAGATTCTCTGCACAGGCCCAGGCCAGCGACAGACCGTCGTAGGTAGAGGTGCCGCGACCAATTTCATCCATCAGCACCAGGCTGTTTTCCGTGGCGTTATGCAGGATATTGGCCGTTTCGGTCATCTCCACCATAAAGGTCGACCGCCCGCTTGCCAGATCATCTGCCGCGCCCACACGCGTAAAGATGCGATCAATAGGGCCAATTTCCACCTTCTGCGCCGGAACGTAGCTGCCAATATAGGCCAGCAACGCGATCAGCGCCGTCTGGCGCATGTAGGTACTTTTACCGCCCATATTCGGCCCGGTAATGATTAGCATCCTGCGCTGGGGCGAAAGGTTCAAGGGGTTGGCGATAAACGGCTCATTGAGCACACGCTCCACGACCGGGTGACGGCCTTCAACAATACGGATACCCGGTTTATCGCTGAATGTCGGACAGCAGTAGTTCAGCGTGTCCGCACGCTCTGCCAGGTTGACCAGCACATCCAGCTCTGCCAGCGCCGTGGCGCTCTGCTGCAAATCGCCAAGGTGTGGAAGCAATTTGTCGAACAGTTCATCATAAAGCTGTTTTTCCAGCGCCAGCGCTTTGCCTTTTGAGGTCAGAACCTTGTCTTCATACTCTTTCAGTTCAGGAATAATGTAGCGCTCAGCATTTTTAAGCGTCTGACGGCGAACATAGTGAATGGGGGCAAGATGGCTCTGCCCGCGGCTAATCTGAATGTAATAGCCGTGTACGGCGTTATAGCCGACTTTAAGGGTATCGAGACCGAGCTTTTCGCGCTCGCGAATTTCCAGCCTGTCGAGGTAGTCCGTTGCGCCGTCTGCCAGCGCTCGCCACTCATCGAGCTCGGCGTTGTATCCCGGCGCGATAACGCCGCCATCGCGCACCAGCACCGGCGGGGCATCAATGATGGCGCGTTCCAGCAGTTCACGTAGCTCCGTAAACTCACCCATTTTCTCCCGCAGGTTTTGCACCGGCTCGCTCTTCACCTGCGCCAGTTGGGCGCGCAGCTCCGGCAGTTGCTGGAACGCATGGCGCATGCGCGCGAGGTCGCGGGGTCTGGCGGTTCGCAGTGCCAGACGGGCAAGAATACGTTCCAGATCGCCAACCTGACGCAGTACTGGCTGCAATTCGCCGGTGTTTTCCTGCAATGCGCCAATGGTCTGCTGACGTTCCAGAAGGGTTTTGGTATCGCGTACCGGCATATGCAGCCAGCGTTTGAGCATACGGCTACCCATCGGCGTGACCGTGCAGTCGAGCACGGATGCGAGGGTGTTTTCGATACCGCCCGCCAGGTTCTGGGTTATTTCCAGGTTGCGGCGCGTGGCGGCATCCATAATGATGCTGTCCTGCTGGCGCTCCATGGTGATGGAACGAATGTGGGGCAGGGCGGTGCGCTGGGTATCTTTGACATACTGCAACAGACAACCCGCAGCGCAGAGGCCGCGCGGGGCATTTTCCACACCAAAGCCAACCAGATCGCGGGTACCAAATTGCAGATTGAGCTGCTGGCGTGCAGTGTCGATTTCAAATTCCCACAGTGGGCGACGACGCAGGCCACGACGACCTTCAATCAGCGATGTTTCGGCGAAGTCTTCGGCATAGAGCAGCTCAGCGGGGTTAGTGCGCTGCAGTTCTGCCGCCATGGTTTCACGGTCGGCGGGTTCACTGACGCGAAAACGCCCGGAGCTAATATCCAGCGTGGCATAGCCAAACCCTTTGCTGTCCTGCCAGATGGCCGCCAGCAAGTTGTCCTGACGCTCCTGCAATAACGCTTCGTCGCTGATGGTGCCGGGGGTGACGATACGCACCACTTTGCGCTCAACCGGCCCTTTGCTGGTGGCCGGATCGCCGATTTGCTCGCAAATGGCGACCGATTCACCCAGGCTGACCAGTTTTGCCAGATAGTTCTCTACCGCGTGATGCGGCACCCCGGCCATCGGGATGGGTTCACCTGCGGAAGCGCCGCGTTTCGTCAACGAGATGTCCATCAACTGAGATGCACGTTTCGCATCGTCATAAAACAGCTCGTAAAAGTCGCCCATGCGATAGAAGAGCAGGATATCCGGATGCTGCGCTTTCAGTTTCAGATACTGCTGCATCATTGGCGTATGTGCGTCGAAATTCTCTAGTGTACTCATCAGTTTGTGATGTCCATTTTCTTAAATTTTAATGAGTTAGTGATGTTTTTTGTTCTCATTGAGTTTCACGTCTCATTGATTTTTATGAATGCCGGGGCATTTCATAAATGCACAGATTGCATGATAACGGAGTCTGTGAGGGAGGAAAACCAGAGGGAAGGCTGCTGTCGTTTAAAACGAGAGAAATGATGAGGTCTGGTGACAAAGCTAAGGCTATCTGTTCTTTGCTATAACGGGTCTTTTTCATGGCGAGATGCCTCTCTGTAAGATGGAAGAGAGGCTGGCGATTTCAGTTTAGACTGGCACTGTTTCCATGGAGAAGCGCATTCCCTCAGTTCGGTGATAGCCGGGTCAGCATCAGAATAAAGGGAATGGTCACCGCTGCCAGCACCGTTTGCACGGAAATAATCCCGGCGGAAAGCCGATGATCACCACCGAGAAGTTTAGTCATAATATAGGCAGAAGGCGTACAAGGCAGGGCATTAAATAAGACGACGGTGGCCAGTACCGGCCCTGAAATGCCCAATTCAACGCCAATAAAGAGTGTGATAACCGGCACCAGTAATAGTTTCACAAATGACGACTGTAATACTGGCCCGTGCGCCGAGCGTGCGGCTTGCAGATCGAGCCCCGCGCCTACCGCCAGTAAGCCCAGAGGCAGCGACGCGCCGCCGAGAATATGCAGAATATTGCCGATCACATCAGGAAGTTTGAGCGTACTGACATTAAACGCCAGCCCTGCAACCACTGAGATAATCACCGGATTACGTACCAATGCTCTGACAATCTGCCCTACGGCTGGCCTTTTCCCCTGCCCATAATGCATCAAGATAATGATAGAAGCGACATTCAGCAGGGGAATAGCCACGGCGATACTGATAGATGTGACCGTCAACCCGGTACTGCCGTAAGTGGACGCAGCCGCTGCAACACCAATATAGGTGTTAGGGCGTAGCGCACCCTGAATGACGGAAGAAAAGACGGTTCCCGACTGGCTTCGCCATATCCGCCACAACCAGAGTGAAATTGCGGCAATCACCACTGCGCCCAGAATCGACCACGCTATTGGCCTGACCGGAAAATCATTCAGGCTCGCCGTCGCCACCTGAGAAAACATCAGCGCCGGAAACAGCCAGAAATAATTAAGCTTTTCGCAAGGCAACCAGAACTGATGATCAAGCAGGTTTTTGGCCCGCAGTACAAATCCCATGACGATCAGGAACATCACCGGAGCAAGCGAATACAACGTTGTCATCATTTCTCAAATGTATCCTTCCGTTAGTACCGCCAGACCGTAAACGGCGCTAACAAGTAAAACTGCCATGTTCATACTCCCTGTAAATGGATATGTGTTTTATGACAGTTTTTTGACACTCTTTTAAATGATAATTTTTACTTTTATATATCATTTAATTATTTATAAGAGTTTATATTATATTGTTTCTTGCCCGCACCTTCATGACTGCTTTTCCTGGCGCCAATAATTAGAATTCAGAAATAAAGCTAATTTGGAGCGTGGTAAATAACCATTTTGTCCAGGGCTGATATGAAGGTAATTTATTGGGAAGTTTTTTATTTCTGATTCTGGTCAAGAGAACATGAGAGTCAAAACCCTATTTTATGGCCAGGTTAATTATTGCCTCATTTGAATTTATGAGCTTGTCAGTGATTAAAATGCGTTTCTTCTCTTTGATAAAATGACCAGATTTTCTTGAATATTGCCCCAGTTTGCTATCTGTTGGGTGATAAGAACAGTATCGGCTTCATCTGTAACTTTCCCTGCAAAAGGAGTTATTTTCTTTTAGAAATCTTCCGACATAGTGGTTATTTCCTCGGAGGAGATAGCCATGCGTAAAGCCCGATTTACCGAACATGAGATCATTGCCGTTCTGAGGTGCGTCGAGGTCAGCTATTACAACTGGAAAGTAAAGTACGGCGCTATGCAAGCCACTGATATCAAATAGATAAAAGATCGGAAGGATGAAAACCGTCGCCTCAAAACTAACATTGCTGTGTATTAATTAACGGGGCGGATCAACGCGAATACCAAACGCGCTTTGCCCGCACCCGCCCGCTGGGTAACGATGGTGATTTTCACCCTGCCAGGAGGCGACATCAGGGCGATAACAGCGCTGACAGCCGTTTCACCGCCGCATGTGCTTCTTGCGCACTGGTAAAATTGGTAAATCCCATCAATAGCCCGTTTTGCGGCGGGGTGCCTGCATCCCATTCACTGAGCGCCTTGACGCCCAGCCCTGCCGCCAGCGCCGCCGTTGCCAGTGCTTTATCGGATTGATATTCATCCAGGTAAGCCAGAACCTGTATTCCCCCGGCCTGTGGCTGGATATGCAGAGATGAGCCGAAAACACGTTCAAGTGCCTCTACAAGATAACCGCGCCTGATGGCGTACAACTGACGCATTTTGCGCAAATGGCGGGCAAAATGCCCCTGTTGCATAAACGCTGCCACCATCGCTTGCGGCAGAATCGATCCCGGCCCTGGCCAGTGATTAACGGCCTCGTCAAAGGTCAATTGCAAAGAGGGGGGCACCACCACGTAGGCCAGACGTAAGCCGGGAAAAAGAACCTTACTAAAGGTGCCGGTATAAAGCACACGTTGCTCATGGTCGAGGCTTTTCAGGGCCGGGAGTGGGTGGCCGTGGTAGCGGAACTCACTGTCGTAGTCATCCTCTATGATCCAGGCGTCTTTTTGGTTCGCCCACGCCAGCAATGCCAGGCGTCGGGGTAAGGACAGCGCGACGCCTGTGGGGCTTTGGTGAGAAGGGGTAACGACAGCAAAACGGGCGTTCGGTGCCAGTTGCTCCCCGGTGGCAACCTGTATCCCCTCTTTATCTACCGGAACGGGTGTCAGTGTCATGCCCATTTGCTGCAAAAAATATCTGCCGGGAAAATAGCCGGGGTTTTCATACCAGCCTTCGTCACCGCTCCGTAAAACGGTGCGACACAGCAGTTCAAGCGCCCCCTGATAGCCGATGGTAATAAAGACCTGCTCCGGCGTGCAGGCGATACCGCGAGAGATGCCCAGATAGGTGGCGATGGCTTCCCGAAGCGGCGCATATCCGGCCGGATCGGGCTGAGTCATCACCGTTGACTCAATCAGGCGCAGTGTTTGTGCCGACAGGCGAGACCATATTTTCCGTGGGAACGCGTCCAGCGCCGGAACACCTGGCTGAAACGGTAAAATATTTCCCGTCAGGCGCGTCTGATACGCCTGTGCCTCAGAGGTTTTGCGCCGCCGTGGCGGACTTCCGGCGTTCGGCAGCCTCGCCAGTTGGGGGGAAACCTGGGTACCTGCCGCTCCCTTCGTCACAAGATAGCCTTCGCTCACCAGCATCTGATAAGCCATTTCCACCGTTCCCCGCGCCACGTGAAGCTCGCTGGCGAGATTACGTATTGATGGCACACGTTCCCCTGGACGTAACCGACCGGCAGTGATGGCGTCGCGATATCGCTGATAAAGCTGCAAATAGAGCGGTGTGTCCGGCTGCCAGGTGGCTTCAGGCATCAGTGCTTTCACGGTCTTTGTCCTGGTCATTTAGATAATTCTTGTCACTGTAGCATAGGTCATTGCGGCGATATATTGCAGCCATCAGACAGGAGAAACGTATGGCGACATTTGAAGTACATAAGGTGGAAAGTGAACGGGCGCTCCATGCCGCGTACCTGGTGATGCGGGAGTTGCGACCACACCTGACCGATGCAGAGAACTTTATCACTCGCGTTCATCGCCAGGCTGAGAAGGGGTATTGCCTGCTGGGCGTCTGGCAGGAGCAAGAGCTACTGGCTCTGGCGGGCTACCGGATCTCTGAAAATTTGCTGTACGGGCGTTTTCTGTATGTGGATGACCTTGTGACAGCGCCCCATGCCCGCAGCCTCGGTCTGGGCGCGATATTAATCGATGCTCTGCGTGAAGAGGCGCGCGCTCAGACTTGTACTCACCTGGTGCTGGATACCGGTTTAGGTAATGCGCTGGGCCAACGTTTCTACTATCGACAAGGCTTGCTGGCGGTAGGTATGCACTTTCGCCAGTCCTTAATATGACGTTTTTTTAATAACCGGAGATAACCTGATGAGCACCCCACAACGTTTACCCTATTACACCCTTTCCGCGGAAGCGTATAACGGCTTTACTGCGACCAAAAAGGCGCTCAGTAAGAGCAGCCTCGGGAAAGCGCTGATTGAGTTAGTCTGGCTGCGCATCTCGCAGATTAACGGCTGCGCATTTTGCCTTGAGATGCACGCCAAAGCCCTGCGTGCCGACGGTGAAAGCGCTGCGCGGCTGGACAGCCTGGCAGGCTGGCGGGTCAGCGAATTATTTAGTGAACGTGAACGTGCCGCCCTCGCGTGGACGGAGTCGCTGACGCATGTCGATAAAACGCATGCTCCTGACGAAGACTATACCCCTCTGGCGGCCCATTTCAGCGAAGCTGAAATTTCCGATCTGACCTTTGCGATTGCACTGATGAACGCATTTAACCGCCTGGCGATCGGCATGCGTCAGTAATTCGTATGTCCGGCTCAGGGACGTGCCGGAATGCGTACTCTGCATTTCAAATGCAGCCCATCCCCGACTCCCTGAGTCCGCTATTTTCGCCTGGCCAATCTCCCGGATACCTGTTGTTCTCCTTTGAAAATCATATCTGCGATATGAAGCGGTTCCAGCCGCACGCATGATCGCGTTGAGATGCTTGTTGCACGGCCATGTTGAGTGGCATATGATTGCAATTGCAACGATTGTATTTGCAATCCAATCACGCAATAAGGATAAACATGACACAGGTAACCCGCGACCTCGCTTTTTATACGGCGGATACGCCAAACGGGCAAAAAGTCAGCATTTTTCTGAAAGAAGCCGGCCTGGCGTATGAGCAGTTCGATCTTGATCTTGGCAAGGGGGATCAGCATCAACCCGATTTCCTTAAGATCAACCCGATTGGCAAGATCCCCGCGATTGTTGATCGGCAAACCGGCCTGCGCATTTTTGAGTCGGGTGCCATCCTTTCCTGGCTCTCATCGAAAACGGGGTGTTTGCTGCCCGCGACAGAAGCGGAAAACATTGCCGTGCAGCAGTGGCTATTTTTCCAGGTCGGCAGTATCGGCCCAATGCTGGGGCAGTTGTGGTGGTTTTTGCATGGCGCCAAAACGGTCAATGACGAGGCAATAGCGCGATACAAGGCGCAATCACTGCGCCTGTACCAGGTTGTGGATACGCGGCTCAGTGAGTCTGCTTTCCTCGCTGGTGAAAACTACAGCATTGCTGATATTGCCGCATTCACCTGGCTGCGAACCTGGGACGAGCTGAGGCTGAACATTACGCCTTACCCGCACCTCAAGCGGTGGCTTCATGTGATCGCCGCGCGACCGGCAGTACAAGCGGGACTTCATGCGAGTAAGCCGACTTCCAGAGCAACGAGGCAACGCTCAACCTCCAGTGAGGAGTAAGTCTATGGCATGGACCTATTTGTTTCTTGCCGCAGCCCTTGAGATCGTGATGGGCGTTTCCCTCAAATTAAACGCGGGGTGGACCCGGCTCGGGGCAAGTATCATCGCCGTTATGGCTGGGCTGGGCAGTATTTACTTGCTTGCATTGGCGCTGCGTTCTCTGCCTGTTGGAATGGCTTATGCCATGTGGACCGGCACAGGAACGATTGGGCTGGTGCTGGCGGGTATGCTGATTTTTCAGGATGAGATGAGCTGGCCCCGGATGTGTTTTATGGGGCTGGCTTTTATTGGCATTATCGGATTACGTTTCTGCGAAACAACGGGGTAAGCACATCATTGGCCCGGCTGGCGGTAGTGCCTCTACGTTAATGACACAGTGGCTTAACAGGCCGCTGTGCTAAAACAGAGAAGATAGGCAGGAACCCTGACCTCTTAATTTTATCGCTAATAACGCAGATCTTATCTTCCCCTGGCTTTTTCACCGGTCAGCGTTAACACCGTACTTGTGATAATGGCGACGACTTTACCGTCCTCGCGCGCTATTTCGCACCGGTAGTGGCTGATCATTTTACCGCGATGTTCCACCCTGGCGGTAGCCAACAAACGTGAACGCCATACGGGGCGCAGGAACGTGGTTTTAATGTCGATGCTGGTAAAACTTTCATCCTTTTTCATTAAGGTAGAATGCGCCGTTCCAATCGCCGCGTCCGCCAGTTCGCATAATAGCCCGCCGTGGACGGTACCTTGCTGATTTCCGTGAAGTGCCGGATCGGCATCAAGCGCAAGGGTCGCTGTCGCTTCCCCGACATCCACAATACTGAAACCAAGTAGCCGTGAGATGGCAGTGGGATAATTCATATGTGTTGTCATTGTCTCGTCCAGTGTTCCTTGCAACTGGCGCTGCAAAAACTCCAGAACGGGGATATAAACAGGCTTTTCTTTCATCATAACCCTCTGTACGGATAAAGACCGCCGCTATGGAAATAACGCAGGACATTTGTCATTTCCCGGAATAACCAGAAACGCCCGATGGGTATTATGTTGATGGAAATTTTCGGGAATAAATTAATATTCTCTCTCAACACTATGCCCGTTATCTGCAAACCGATTTGCCTCCGTATCCCTGGAGGCTTATAAAAACTATTGCAACAGCCCAGGCTTTCTACCGGGAATGATTTCTACTTTCGCACCGCGACTATCATTTCCAGCTCAACAGGCGCGCCCCGAGGGAGTTCAGCGACACCTACCGAGGTTCGGGTATGGGTGCCCCTTGCCCCAAGCCTTGCGACGAGTTGATCGGAAGCTCCGTTCATCACCTGGCTTTGCTGGGTAAAACCAGGCGCAGAAGCAATATACCCAACCACTTTAAGCACCTGGATAATATTCTCCTCACCGCCTGCGGCCTCACTCACTGCCGCAATACAGAGGTCTGCACAAAAAGCAGCAGCCTGTTGGGCATCAGGGAGATCAATGTCCATTCCCACTTTTCCTGAATAAAGTAGAGTTTCACCTTTACGCGGAAGCTGCCCGCTCACATAAGCCAGCCCGTCATGGATAATAACGGGTACATAATTCCCACCCGGCTTATTCGTTATATGTTCAGTCATCATCTCACCTGTATTTACCGTTGCTGCATCCAAAAAAACGTATTCACGCACGGGTCAGAATACACGCTGACAACCCTGTTTGAGCGGGAATTATTTTCATATTCCAGGCTTGATGATTTGCTTTGGGAAATCCTCACTCAGGTATCACAAGGGGACCACAATGGCTGTCGGTAATGAATGTGGCCAGCAATTCGGCGGGTTCACTCTTACAGACGTTTTCGGCAAAAAGGTGTAACGCGCCTGGCGGTTCGAACCATGTCTGAGCGGGTGAACGCCTTCATGCCAAAGGCATACGGGCGTTATTCTGTGGCGCTGTTAACGCAGCGCCTTTTGTGCGCGGGCCGCAGCAGCGACCTGGTCCAGCGCGGCAGAAAAGGTGCTCTGCTCATCGGTACTGAACTGGTTCAGAAAAAGTTCTGCCACCGCACTTTCATAGACTTTCCACATCTTCTTGCGTAGCGCACGCCCTTCCTTAGTGATGGTGGCATACGCCGCACGACCGTCATCGGGCGAACGGGTGCGCTCGACCAGCCCTTCCTGTTCCAGGCGGTCTACCAGACGCGTGAGATTGTAGCGCTCTATCGCCAGCGCATCGGCCAGTTCATGCATCCGACGGGTGCCGCCTTGCCCACTTTCCAGCCCCCAAAGTACGTCGTACCAGGCATAGGCGGGCAGTTTCGCGGCTGCCAGACGGCTCTCCACTTCACGAATCATCAAGCGATGAGCGCGTACAAACGAAAACCAGAGATCCGTTTGATTCTTCTCCATGGCGGGCTCCTTTCATTTTTTTAGTTGCAATTGCAATTATACCTGACTTAGCATTGCGAACGCGAGGATTGCATTTGCAATTCATAATTCGGGCGTGATGGCCTCTCTTCCTACCCACACCCCCGTTTGATGCCCGACTTCTGGCAATTCCCGAAGGTATCGATGGGGCCTGGCCCGTTGACTGCGGTCTATCAGGCCCGGTTTATGCGCTATCTCGAGTATCGTGGAATGCTGGAACATCAGGGGCGTAAAGTGTGGGCGTTTCTGGGCGATGGCGAAATGGATCAGCCTGAATCGCTGGCAGCTATCTCGGTTGCAGGGCGAGAAAGGCTCGACAACGTCACCTTATTGACCATGGCGACCCGCTAACGCTACTGGCTGATTGCGGGCTCGATGCATCGGGTATCGCTACAGCGATTCGAACGCGTTTTCAGCTCTCCTTACCTGAAACACAATGAGCTCTTAGCCACCCCAGCGCCCGCAGTCGGGGGAGGGTTAAACGCTAAGCGGTGCAATAGCGCTTGACAGTATTTCAGTAATCAGTAATCTCATTTGTGGGAATAAATTCTCATATAAGAGATGTGTCATGAACAATGAAGATTACAGAGCACGATTAGCCGCACGTCTGGCGGCGCTGCGCTTACAACATAACTGGTCGCTTGAGGAGCTTTCCGCTGCGTCAGGCATCAGCAGGGCATCTTTGTCACGCATTGAACGCAGTGAAGTCAGCCCGACAGCAGAGGTCCTCAACCAACTCTGTATTGTATACGGAATGACGATGTCCCGGCTTATTAGCGAGGTTGAACAGGTTGCGGATAATCTGTTCCGGGTTGACCAACAAACCCTATGGCAGGATGAGCTTAATGGGTTTGAGCGACGCATGTTAATACCCCCTTCGAATCAATTCAGATGCGAGATGGTTGAAGGAAAATTGCGTCCGGGTGCTTTCATTGAATATTCCAACCCTCCCGTTCAGGGGCTTGAACAATATATATGGTTATATTCCGGTGAATTAACCATTGCGATGAACAGTGAACAATGGACCTTGAAAGAAGGTGACAGTTTACGTTTTCATTTATCAGGCTCTTCATCTTTTAGCGCGCATGAAAGCCTCGGTGCCCATTACATTTTGGTGGTATGTAAATCATGATTGAATATGAAATTCTCAGTGCTACACAGGCGCATCAATGCTTACCGGAATTAGGTGACGTATTACAGGCTTGTGTAAAGGATGGGGCAAGCGTAGGTTTTACCGATCCCAACGATCGTCGGGCAATAGATAGCTTCTGGAAAGATAAAATTTATAGTCTTGCCAGTCACGACTGTGAGTTATTTATCGCCCGCGATAACGGGTTTTTAGCCGCAACCGTTTTCATTAATTATTGCCGAACGCCTAATGGGCGTCATCGTGCTGAAATATCCAAACTGCTCGTTCACCCGCAGGCGCGTCGTCAGGGGATTGCCAGAGAGTTAATGAATAGGGCAGAGGCTATGGCCTGGGAAAAAGAGATTTCATTGCTTGTTCTTGATACACGCAGTGGCGATGTCGCCAGCGATTTATATCTTTCCCTGGGCTGGCAGATTGCCGGGACAATCCCCTGTTACGCAAGGTCTATCGATAATACGCTTCAGACGACAACGTTTATGTACAAAATTAATAATCCAACGCACTGATTACCGCTAAAAATAAAAGCCGTGGGCAATGATACTGTCTGTATCAGCAGGCGGGCATCATTGCTCGCTCGCGGAATGCCTTGCGCCATTGCGTTGGCGTCGTTTTAAAACGCCGTCTGAAATGATGGCGCAGCGTTTCAGGTGAGCCGAACCCGGCCTGCTCTGCAACATGATCGATGCTTAGCCTTTCGCTTTCCAGAAGAGTACAGGCTTTTTCAAGGCGAACGTTGAGCATCCACTCTCCCGGTGAGGTACCGGTGGCGTCATAAAATCGACGTATAAAGGTTCGACGGCTCATCCCCACTTTGCGAGCCAGTTGTTCAATCACCATGGGCGTATTGAGGTGATTGCGCAAATCGTCCAACAATGGCGCGAGGCTTTTGGCCTGACGTTGCGGGACGGGTTGTTGGATTAACTGCGCCTGGCTGCCTTCCCGCAGGGGCGGGGTAATCATTCGGCGCGCACAGCGATTGGCGACTTCAATACCGTAATCGCGCCGGATAAGGTGCAGGCATAAATCGACACCCGCAGCGCCGCCCGCCGAGGTGACGATACTGCCTTCATCAACGTAGATCATGCTATGTTCCACCTGCACCTCAGGAAACCTTTGTGCAAGAATTTCTGTGCTATTCCAGTGGGCAGTCGCGCGTTTGCCGTTCAGTAATCCCGTCTCTGCGAGTATAAAACTCCCGGCACAAATCGCGACAAGCCGTGTGCCTTTCTGGTAGGCCTTTTGTAATGCCGCGATAAGCTTTTCCGGGGCTGATTCATAGACGTTGCGCCAGCCGGGAATGACAATGGTTCCGGCATCTTCCAGTAGTTCCAGTCCGCCATCAACCACCATTCGAACACCCCCCTGCGCGCCAAAAGCACCGTCTTCTAACGACGCCACACGCAGATCATAAAGCGGTTGACCCAGCACCTCATCAACGCGTCCAAACGCTTCGGCGGCAATACCAAATTCAAACGTGCAGAGGCATTCATATGCCAGCAGCACCATGCGCCGGTTTTTAAGCGTAAAAGAAGGGCGGTGAAGGGGGGAGGCGATCTGCATAGAAACCTTGTTATTGAAAATGGCACGATCTTGACGATAACTGACACGGACATGGATTTCTACTGCCACGTAAATCTTTCATGCTGGCGCCCTGTTAACGTTTCACAGGAACTGAGTATGAAGAACATATTAGCGCTGATGGCGGTGTGTCTGGCCGCATTAATGTCGGGACTGGAAATATCCAGTGTTCCGGTTATTTTGCCGGTGCTGGAAAAGCAGATGCAGGCCAATTTTCGCGAGCTGCAGTGGATCATGAATGCCTATACCCTCTCATGCACGGCGGTATTAATGGCGACCGGCACATTAGCGGATAGATATGGGCGTAAACGCATTTTTATTATCAGCATCATTGGCTTTGGCCTGACCTCGGTAATATGCGGCATGGCTGAAAGCGCATTCTGGCTTATCGTTGGGCGTTTCTTGCAAGGATTAAGCGGCGGCGCGATGTTAACCAGCCTGATCGCCATACTGTCGTTCCAGTTTCCACAAGGAAAAGCACGTAGCCGGGCGTTTGCCGCCTGGGGGATCACCTTTGGATTTGGGCTTGGATTCGGCCCCATTATTGGCGGGATGTTAGTGGCGTGGTTTAGCTGGCAATGGGTATTTTTGGTGCATGGCGTTATTGCTTTACTCACCCTGGTTCTGGCGCTGAACAACGTCGTGGAATCACGTGATAACACGACAAAAAAACTTGATGTTGCTGGTTTAATGACCCTGACGATGAGCGTTGTTGGCGTCACCTGGCTTATTACTCAGGGCGGGAGTATCGGCTGGAGTAGCCTTGAAGTGCGATTAATTTTTCTTGCCACCTTAATCAGTTCTGCACTCTTTGTCATTATTGAGACACGGCATTCACACCCCATGTTTGATTTCTCTGTGTTTCGCATAAGGCCTTTTTCCGGTGCGCTTATGGGGGCGATTGGCATGAATTTCAGCTTCTGGCCGCTGATGATTTATCTGCCGGTTTATTATCAAAGTGGGCTTGGGTACAGCAGTATGGCGACCGGCATGGCGCTTCTGGCCTACACGCTGCCGACATTATTAATGCCGCCATTGGGGGAAAAATTAGCGCTGCGATTCAACGCTTCGCGCGTCATTCCGCTGGGGCTATTTTGTATAGGCCTGGGTTTTGCGCTGATGGCGCTGGCAGTCACATATCAGCTCAGTTTGCTGCCTGGAGCGCTGCTCTCAGGGATCGCTTTGGGATTGACCAATACGCCTGTCACTAACGCCACCACGGGATCCGTCGAGCCTGACCGCGTTGGAATGGCATCCGGGATTGATATCAGCGCGCGCTTCATCACGCTTTCCATCAATATTGCCCTCATGGGGAGTCTGCTGGTCTCGGGGATAGCCGAAAGTTTGCAAAACCATATGAACACCGTGAGCGACAAGTCTGTACTGGCAGAACGCATAGCCGGTGGGGCTGAGGTTTCGCTGAGCCGCGATATCATTACAGCAGTGCTTACCGAAGGCTTTTCCGGTGTGCTGATATACGGGGCCGTGGGGGTAGGTTGCCTGTCTCTGGCGAGCTATTTACTGTTTAACCTGAAAACGAAGGCGGCGTGTGGACGAGTAACCTCATGCCCTGATTAAGCAAGTGTAGCCCCGGATAAGGCGCCTGCACCGCCATCCGGGAAAACCATGATGGCAATACCGTAACAGGCAACACCGACACTGCCCGCTTACTCCACCTTTAGCGACTACCGTCTATCCGCGCGGGTGGAGGGTTGGCAGTAATTTTAATGTAATGTTTCACGGCTACAGACCGCGAAACACCACGCGGATCGCCGGTAAAAGGCACTTTCACAAAGGGTGACGGGGGGATTTCAATCCGCCATGTTGTCTCACCGATAAAGCTAAACTCAACGGCATTCGGCGCTATATGCAGGTCTGTAAACGATCCTGTCAGGTACGCGCCACCCAGCGTCAGTATCTCTTTCACCCCATCATCCAGATCAATCAGCGCAATATTAAGCATTTCCTCGAAGGGCGTATCATCAGTAAGGAATAACAACAGCCGTTTGTCATCCACCTGAACAGCAGCCTCCAGTATCTGAACCGGAACGGTAATACCTGTCCCGTTTTCAGCAATCAGCACCTCGTATTTCCCCATCGCTGTCGTGGTGGGTTCTTCTCTGATTTGAAGCGTAACGTTATCGAGCTGCCTGAACATCATTAATCCTGGTATCCACTTATTTCCCGTGCTGCTATTGTGTTGCCAGCATATACGCCTGTCGCATCACTATACAAACCCGAAGCCGCATTGACATTACTGTGCGTCTGGAGATTCTCAACGCGTGACAACGACACGACAGGTCAGAAATAAATACGACAGCGTCTCACCAACTCCATTAACCAGGCTAAGTATTAATGTGTTGAACAATGAAGCACGATGGCAATATATCGCGAACGTTTCTGTGCATGAACGAAACCATGAATAAACGATGACTGCGTACATCCTCTGTTCTCCTGGCCGGTCGTTCAATTACGTTATTTCACTCGATGGCTAAGAGAATGCTTAATTGTGAGCAGTGTCGCAAAAAAATGTGGCAAGGTATTCAAAGCCCCAGGAATCATCTGGCGTTCTCGCTTTTAGAGATGAAAAGCGCTGAAATAAAATGTCGGTTTTGCCAGGTGCGTTCATCTGCCGCAGGTATTACTGGCGAATTACCAGTCAACATCGGGGTTGTGCGGCTTGTATAAGTCCTTTGTTCTAATGATCACACTAGTAAAAAAACATAATTACTTAATCCAAAAACGTAATGGATTTTGCGGGCTTACCTGTGTCAGAAAGTATTCCTCATTTATAAAATAAACCGGAGATGTGATTAAAATGAGTGAAAACTTAATACACAATCGACATGATGAGTATCATAAGTTAACTCGTGTGGAACGCATTGGTTATGGGATGGGCGACTTTGCCCAAAACCTTGTTTTTGGTACGATAGGTGGTTTCCTTGCTCTTCACATGCTCACTGTGAATACGATCAGTACAGCAACTGCAGGGTTTATATTTCTTTTTGTCCGTATCATCAATGTCATTTGGGACCCGATGGTAGGAACCTATGTTGACAAAAGAAGTTCAAAAGCTGGTAAATATCGCCCCTGGCTTTTAAGAGCAGGCATTCCTCTCGTTATTCTTTCTGCTTTACTCTTTGCCCCCATTCCTGGGGTGAGAGGTTCAGTTCCCTTTGCTTTTATTATTTACCTTGCCCTGGATTTAGTCTATTCCGTTGTAAATATCCCTTATGGTTCTCTTAATGCTTCATTAACAAGGGATCCTGAATCAATTGACAAGCTTACAAGTACACGAATGATGCTGGCCAACAGTGCTAATTTGCTTGTCTACACGCTGTTCCCCATGTTTGTGCAAATGGCTGCGCCAAAAGACAGAAGCCTCAAGGATACGGGTTTTTTTGGTCTGCATCTCAATCTGGGGAATTATACCGATCCTTCTGCTAACTACGCCTGGTTTGGTGTTTACTCTATTTATATGGTTATTGGGGCCGTTGCGCTCTTCCTCTGCTATAAATTAACCAAAGAACGCGTCGTCGCTACTGAAGAACAAACAGCTAACGTAAAAACGACAGACCTCTTCCTTGAACTCAAAAATAACCGACCGCTTGTTATTCTCGGATTGTTTTTCATGCTGGCCTTTACCTTCATGTTTGTCATGAACACGGCTAATGGCTTTTTCAATCAGTTTGTTGTCGGCCACTCAGAATGGATGGGGGCTGTGGGTCTGGTAGCTTCAATTCCAGGTATCTTATTCCCGGTTTTTTGGCCAAAACTTAAGAAGATTTTCGGTAAAAAAGGTTTTTTCCATCTTTTCCTTGGCATGTTTATTGTCGGTGAATTTCTCACTTACATTTGGTCACTCGACGGAATGCATGATGCTCTCTGGCTTGCGTACATCGCCACCTTTATTAAACAGTGGGGCTTAACATCGGCTACTGGCTTTATGTGGGCGCTTGTTCCGGAAGTGATTGCCTATGGCGAATTGAAATCAGGCAAGCGAAATGCCGCAATCATTAACGCGATTATGGGCATTTTCTTCAAGATAGGTTTTACGATTGGCGGTGCGCTTCCTCTGTGGTTACTGGCCGGTTATGGCTTTAACGAAACCAGTGTATATCAGCATGCCAATGCTATCGCCGGAATAAATATGACGGCTATCTGGATCCCGGTGGTGTTAGCCATTATGTCGATGGTTGCCATTCACTTCTATCCAATTTCAGATGACAATGTCAATGATATCAACCGTCAACTTGATGAGATTCGTGTATAGTTCAAAAATTAAAAATGATAATAAATACAAAATGGATAATTTAAAAAGGTAAACGATATGTCAGTTATTCAAAACCCTATATTACCTGGATTTAACCCAGACCCAAGTATTATCCGTGTAGATGACACGTACTATATTGCGAATTCCACATTTGAATGGTTCCCTGGCGTTCGTTTACATGAGTCAAAAGACCTGGAACATTGGAATCTTCTGCCGTCGCCATTATCAACAACCGCGCTGTTAGATATGAAAGGCAATCCTTCCTCTGGTGGGATTTGGGCTCCGGATCTCTCTTATGCTGACGGCAAATTCTGGTTAGTGTATACGGATGTCAAAGTCACAGAAGGTGCCTTTAAAGACATGACAAACTACCTGACCACCGCAACCGACATTCGCGGGCCCTGGACAGATCCCATTAAGCTTAATGGCGTGGGTTTTGACGCGTCACTTTTCCATGACGACGATGGCCGTAAATATTTAGTGCAACAAACCTGGGACCATCGGGAATACCATCACCCTTTTGATGGTATCACGTTGACTGAGTTTGATACCCGCACCCTAAAATTGAAACCAGAAACCGCGCGTACCCTTTATCGGGGCACCGCCGTTGCACTTGTTGAGGGGCCGCATCTCTACAAAATAAACGGATATTATTATCTCTTTGCTGCTCAGGGAGGCACCGTTTTCACCCACCAGGAGGTGGTTGCGCGTTCGAAAACCCTGGATGCCAATAGTTTTGAAACAGAGCCCGGCGACGTTTTCTTAACGAACGTCGATACCCCGGACAGCTACATCCAAAAACAGGGGCATGGCGCGTTGGTTTCGACGCCCAAAGGTGAATGGTATTACGCCTCGCTCTGCGCTCGTCCATGGAATCGTGCCGGTGAGTCCGCCTATGATCCTCGCGGTTGGTCAACCCTGGGCCGGGAAACGTCTATCCAGAAAGTATTTTGGGATGAAGAGGGCTGGCCGCGTATCGAAGGCGGCCACGGGGGGAAAACCTTTGTTGAAGGCCCCGTCGATGCCATTTACACCGAAAGCGCAAAAGACCATAGCCAGTATGACGAGTTTAAAACCGCAACGCTCGATCCCAACTGGAATACGCTCCGTGTCCCGTTCAGCGAAAAAATGGGCACCACGGGTAATGGGAAATTAACCTTAGTTGGGCAAGGTTCGTTAGCAAATACCCATGACCTCTCGCTTATTGCCCGACGCTGGCAGGCTTTTTATTTTGATGCTCAAGTTAAAGTAAAATTTAACCCGTTTAATTATCAACAAATGGCAGGGTTAACGAATTACTATAACGATCGTCACTGGAGCTTTGTTTTCATCACCTGGAATGAAATTAATGGATCAGTGATCGAAATAGCTGAGAATAATCGCGGGAAATATACCTCGTATCTGAAAGATGAGGCCATCAAGATCCCGGAAGGCGTTGAGTATGTCTGGTTCCGCACCAAAGTTCGTAAGCAAACTTATTCCTATGAATACAGTTTTGATGGGGTGCAATTCACTGAAATCCCGGTCAAACTGGATGCCGCCATTCTCTCTGATGATTATGTTCTGCAAAGTTATGGTGGGTTCTTTACCGGGGCGTTCGTTGGTCTGGCGGTAGTGGATTACTCTGGCTATGGCACCAGCGCAGAGTTTTACCATTTCGCTTACCAGGAACTGGGTGATTCGTTAGTTGCAAATGACACTTATAGCTGGAAGGGGAGCGAATCACGCTTTAGTTAATGGCTAAACGCAGATTCAGTTAAATCCCGAGAGCATTACTGCAAGGCAAAAAACGTTAGCGATGACCCTAAAAGGATTACTGGCCAGTAGGGGGCCGGTAATCCTTTTTTTTGCAGGTAAACGGGTCGCTTATTGCTAATACAACAGGGTGTGGATGATGCTGCGCACCGCGATCCCGACAATCACACCGGGGATGACATAGCGGAAAAGCCTGACAAATCGGCTGGCGATCCCAAGGTAAATCCCGATACCTGGCAGGTCGAAGGTCTGGATCAGAAAGCCCGCCGAGGCGTTCATCTGTTCTGGCGTCACCAGCCCTTTTCGCAGAAGCTCTGACATCACCCCGAAGTAGGCTGTTCCACCCGCCAGACACTTGGTCAGCGTTGGCAGCACATACACCTCGGGAAGGCTGAAATAGGCCATCAGCGGCGAGAGTAGCCGGGTCAGAATGTCTATCGCTCCCGCTTCTTTTAGTATGCCGACGATAGTCAGCGAGAGCAGCAACATGGGGAGCGAGCCCAGCGCCAGGCGTATCGCATCTGCCCCCGCGCCATTAATGATACCGATCAGACTGGACGATGATTTATCGTTAAACGCTTCGGCAGGTGCCGCGTTCTGAACGGTGCTGGAAAGTTTTTTCCCGAACAGATGATAAGTGACCGCAGCGGCGACCAGCCCACCAAAAATCGAAATGATGATGGCGTTTCCCCAGTGCAGCCCGTAAGGGATCAATGGGTAGAAGACATTGCCCTGGCCCATCGCAAATAACATTGCCAGCGCGGCGGCAAGTTGGCGCTCTGAGGTGCCTCTTTTTTCCATAATGGCCAGGGCGGCAATGGGGGCGGCAAAGCTGACGAAATTGAGTTGTATCAGGGCGAAGATGGCGATCCCGGAAATACCAAAGGGCTTGAGCACTGGCGCGGTCAGCCGAACCACGGCATCGACAACGCCTTTTGCTTCCAGGTATTTCATCACAATGAGCATGACAACCATGACGGGAATAAGCGTGTAAAGCGCAACATCAACAGACGCCTTTCCTGCTGACATAATGACATCAATAATATTCATTAAGCTATCCAGTAAAGATCCACGCAAGGCAATCTACACCTCCACGACTGTAAGTAAAATCCATGTCGTGCTTTTATAATTTAGTCGGATGGAAGTGACCCCCCGTTGGCTGACGGACATAAGGAGAACGTCTGACGCATTGGGGAATATCATGCCGGATGCGGTAAATTGGTAGCGTATTATTTTTATTATCCCGCTTAGTTTAAGATTTTTATCGTCCAATCTCTTTTAGTGTACTACGTTCAATAATGTCACTGTGGTGAGGAGAGCGGATGAAACCATTATCTCTATTGATGTTAACAAGCCTGGCGTTAGCGGGATGTGGGGCGAATAATTCGCCGCCGAAAACCCCCGTTCCCGGCGAAAAAACCTCTGCCCAAATGCGCACCCTCGAAACCGGTGCGCAAATGATTCAATCCCGCCCGCCAGTCGATGCGATAAGCGCCTACCTCGACGGGTTCCATTTCTATAACGGCGATAAAAATGGCCAAATGGAAGCCCATCACTATGTGACGGTGCTTAATGACGATGTCATGCAGGCCGTGATTTATGACAGCAACACCAAAGATGCACGGCTGATGGGCGTTGAGTACATCATTAGCGAACGTTTATTTAAGACCCTGCCGCCAGAAGAAAAAAAGCTTTGGCATAGCCACCAGTATGAAGTGAAGTCCGGGAGTCTCATTGCCCCTGGTTTACCGGCAGTGGCGGATAAGTCACTGATGAAAAAGATTGTGAATACGTACGGGAAAACCTGGCACACCTGGCATACCGATCGTGACAAGACCCTGCCGTTGGGTATTCCGGCGCTAATGATGGGCTTTACCGGGGAAGGGCAGCTTGATCCCCGGCTACTGGCAGACAGAGACCGTCGGTTTAATGTGCAAACGCAGGCTATCAAAGGTGAGCGTGAAGATCTGGTGGCCCACCCTGTCGTTGACGGCGCTAACGCATGGCAACGCGGCGAGGTAATTCAACTCAAGCGGACAACCGGCGGCGGTGAGCATGCACAGGGCGAAACCGCGCATTTTGGCGCATCCGAGCAAACCCTGCAGGCAAAGTGACTATGATCCGGAGGCCTAATGAAAATTCACCACCTCAACTGTGGTTGCATGTGCCCGTTTGGCGGCGCGTTTTATGATGGGTTCAGTAAAGGGCTTCACGCGCATCTGGTCTGCCACTGTTTGCTGATTGAAACGGACCGGGATGGGCTGATTCTGGTGGATACGGGGTTCGGTCGTGACGATATACGCCACCCCGGCCAGCGTTTGTCTGGCTTTTTCCGCCTGATGAATAATATCCAACGGCGGCAAGAGCTGACGGCGCTTGCACGTATAGAAGCGCTCGGGTTTAACGCGGCGGATGTGCGGCATATTATTCTGACACATCTCGATTTTGACCATGCGGGTGGGCTTACCGATTTTCCTCACGCCCGGATACATCTGTTGCAACAAGAGATAGATACCGCGCATCAGCGCCACAGTTGGCTGGCGCGTGAACGCTATCGACCCGGACAGTGGGGCGGTACTTCCGGCTGGGTTGGCTATCAGCCAAAAGGGGAGAACTGGTATGGCTTCGAGGCGGTGACCGCGCTTGAAGGATTGCTGCCAGACATCCTGCTGGTCCCGCTGGCGGGTCATACGCTGGGGCATGCGGGTATTGCCATTCGCCAGCCGCAGGGCTGGCTGCTGCACGGTGGCGATGCATGGTTTTATCGTGGCGAAATGCGTCAACCAACGCGCCACTGTACGCCGGGCCTGCGTTTTTATCAGTGGATGATGGCAATGGATAATGATGCCAGACGCCATAACCAGCAGCGGCTTCGGGCGCTTTCCTGCCGCCACGGCGATGAAATTACCTTTTTCTGTAGCCATGATGCGCAAGAGTTGCAGACGTTAGCGGCCCCCGAACACTAAGCACGTCGGTCTAATCGCGACCCGTTTCAGGTCGCGATAACCGCATGAGTGGTCGTTTAAATCAGGTTGAAACGCTTATCCGGTACAGGCAATGGCGGCAGCGGACTTTGCCCGGTGATATCCATCAGATTGCGTTCTATCGTGGTGCAGATGGCGTTCAGCGCCAGGTTATTGGGGTGTGTACCAAACGGATGCTCCATCTCTTCGGCAATCGAATCCCATGACAGGAAAGCGTAAGAGATAAACGCTGAAACAAACGGTGTCATCAGGTGAAGGTCGGACACCAGCGCCAGCGGCAGAAGTGTACAAAACAGATAGACCGTACGCTGCAAAATCAACGCATAAGCAAAGGGAACCGGCGTGTTGGCGATACGCTCGCAGCCCCCCAGGCAACGCGACAGCTCGTTAAGATTCTCATCGATATTCTGCCAGACAAAATCATTGATCTTGCCTTCCCGGCGCAGGCTGGCGTACTCCTTGCCAATGAAAATCAGGATGCGATGACAGGCCGAAGTGCTTTTCATCACCTCGGCCGCCGCGTCCGCAGGCAGCAAACGTTGCATATCCTGGGTGGCATCTTGTTGGCGAAGCTGGTGGTTCAGACACCAACTGAACGCGGTCAGGTAGTGGGAAAGCTTCTGCTGGATTGCCGTATCGTCAGGCAGGGCGCTGACGGTCTGTCGCATCAGGCTACGGGAGGTGATCGTCACCGAACCCCAGATCATTCTCGCTTCGGTGTAACGGCTGTAGCTGGCGTTGTTACGAAATCCAAGAAATATGGCAATGGCGATACCCAGCAGGCTAAACGGGGCAACAGTCAGGTGAATGTTCAGATTTTCGTAGTACGGCCAGGCAATGATCGCCACGATAGACATGAACAGGTTCAGTCCCAGCCGGAAGATAATCATCGACAGCACGGAGCCATGCCAGTTAAAGAGCCGCACAAACCAGCTCTGAGGTGGACGTATGATCATACGGATTCCTTTACGATCTTTTGTTTTATTGTTTGCAGGTGGCCGGTGTGAATCCGGCGCGGGAATTGTAGCCTGATCGGATTTTCCCGCAAGCTGATGAGAAAGGAGGAGGTAGAACGCAGGGCTTAGTAAGGCATCACGCACCCGCAGACCGGGTGCGAAACGATCGCCCGGAGGGGTTATGGCTGTCGGAACCGGTAGCCGATGCCACGCACGTTGAGCAGCACCTCTGTGATTCCGGCGGATTCGAGTTTCTTGCGCAGATTATAAATATGGGTATCCACAACACGCTCAAGAGCATCGCTTTCCGGGAGGCACTGTTCCAGTAATGAGAGGCGCGACCAGGCGCGAACGGGTGAGCGCATAAGCAGGGTTAATAATGAAAATTCGGTGGGCGTCAGCTCAAGTAAAACCGGTTTTTGATGGTCGACCGTTACCGTGGCGGTCATTGCTGTGGTGTCGACTTCCAGACCTTGCCAGCGCAGGATCTCTTGCGATTCAGCCTGATGATGACAGCGTCTCAATACAGCCTGGACCCGCACAACCACCTCTTTGGGATCGTAGGGTTTGACGATGTAATCATCCGCACCGTAGCGCAGGGCGCCAATTTTATCGGGAAGATCGCCCATCGCCGAAATCATAATGACAGGCGTAAGCCCGTCGCGACGCACTGCGGCCAGCACCTCGCTGCCGTTCATTGACGGTAGCATGATATCAAGCAGAATAAGGTCCGGTTTCCACTGCCGCGCCATATCAAGCCCGATGCGTCCGTCGCCGCAAATGGCAATGTCGAAATTTTCCCGCTTAAGATAGGCCTCAAGAACGCCCGCCGCATCGGCATCATCTTCAATTATCAGCACCCGACGTTGACTCATCGCCTCTTCCTGTTGCACAGCACCTGTTAAGCATGATGATACCCTGGGCAACGGCTTTGCGATATCAGGGGCCACGGCGGTTTACTTAGCGAAAATCCTTAAGTTTTTTCAATTGCCGCCCCAGACCGTCGAAATTATTCTCTCTCAGCCAGGCTTTGATCGGGATCTCTAAATCGTGCCATTCGCTGGCGATGATTGAGAACAGCGCGAGGTCTTCCGAATGGCCTTTGGTCACTTTTTTGTCCCGCAATATTCCTTCTTTGCGAAAGCCGAAGCGCTCGGCAGCTTTAATCGCCCCGTCATTGAAAATGTTTGTACGCCATTCACATCTGCGGTAGTGGAGCGCATCAATAAAATAAGCCAATACTAAATAGATCGCTTCGGTGCTGATGCGTGTCTTTTTTAACGCTGGCGTCCAGTTGATATCCGTAAGCTCGAACGTGCCGTGTAGTGGATTAATCCTTGTGATGCAGAAAATGCCTTTCACGGTGTCGTCATTTTTATCAATAACCGACATGTGCATGCCATTTTTTGCGCCGATAAGCTCGCGAAAATAGTTATAACACGCCTCTTTGGTGGCGGGTCGTTTTCCAGGTAAATAGGTCCAGTCACGATCATCATCAATACTTTGCCAGGCATGAAATAAATCTTCTGCATGATCGACAGATAGCGGCGTAACCATGCAATAATTTCCGCTAAGGGAGAATTTTTCAGGGGTGCTTTTGGGCGTCCAGTCTTGCATTTCCTGCCCCAGACACTGGCCGTAGCTGTTTCGGTATTGCATAACATTTCCCCTTAAATGAATGTAATTCTGACTGAATTAAAAACCATTGCATTGTAATGCTAATTATATCAATGATAGTTTTTCGATAATACGATCGCGATCGTGTTTCCCGGCAATAAAATAATTTCGCGGTGCTATACGTAATTATTAAGAGAATGTTTATTTCGCCTGTCTGGTATTTTTTATTGACCATAAGAAAAATTTCCGTAATAAAAATATGGAAAAGCATACGAGTGAATATTTTCTTTGGAATGAGTTTTATCACTATTATTGTGCCAGTGTAGTGCTTGTTAACAATACCGGAAAGGGGAGGCAGAAGAGTGACCTCAGCGGCTTTCACCGCCGGGATCGAACAATATATTACTGACTGGTTAAATTCTGGCATTCCGCAGCGGCGTACTGTGCGGCGCTGAGCGGCACATTATCCAGTGCCTTTTTAATGGCGGAAGAGGAGGAGAACTGGTTGACCGCGTCCCTTTGCATGATCTCAAAACTTTTTTGAATATTCGCGGTGATGTCGTCGCAATTTGCCCCCTGATTCAGGCCGCCAATCACCACATTATTGATGCGCTCGGACATTTCGGCCCCCATTTTTTGGCCCATTTTTGCCGGGTCTGCTTTGCCTTCTTCCGGCATGGCGCCGGTAAGTAGCGCAGACTTATACAGCGCCTGGCCCAGGGTGACTTTCGCCGCCGCGACTGTCTCTTCGTTCGATGTTGATGCCAGCGCGGACGTTGACGCTGAAAGCAAAAATAAGGTGCTAATGACTGCCAGTCTCATTGAGAAGCTCTTTGTTTATTACAGGTCTCGCCCAACTTAGCCCTGCGCCGGAAAAGGCGGCAACTGGCGGAAGGTGTTCACCAGGCCTTCCGACCAGGCTTTGCGGATACCGGTAAAATAGGGATCGTTTTCCGTGATGCGTCGCTGTTCGCTGGCATCATAGGTATTCGCGCGATAAATCATGACATCCAGCGGCATACCGACGGACAGATTACTGCGTAACGTCGAATCGATGGAGATCAAGGCGCAGCACATAGCGTGCTCCAGAGGGGTATCGACCGTCAACACCCTGTCGATAATCGGCTTGCCGTATTTGCTCTCGCCAATCTGAAAGTAGGGGGTATCATTCGTCGCTTCAATGAAATTACCTTCGGGATAGATATGAAACAGGCGCGGAACCTCGTTGCCAATCTGCCCACCGAGCAGCATATTGCAGCCAAAATTGGTACTGCTGTTTTGCTGCGCCGCGCTGTCGCGGTGAATCACTTCGCGCACGGTCTCCCCGACCAGCGTGGCGGCGTCATACATCGTCCCCATCTGCATCAGGTTTGGCGTATGCTGGCCCTGTATCCGTTCGTTAAGCAGGCTGACAATGCTCTGTGTTGTGGCCAGGTTCCCCGCCGACTGGATCACCAGCACCCGTTCCCCCTCCTTGCTGAACACATGGAGTTTTTTAAACGTTGCGATGTGGTCGACACCCGCATTGGTGCGGGAATCGGAAGCAAAAACCAGCCCGTCGGAAAGACGCATGGCCACACAGTAAGTCATTAAAATACCTTTATTAATTCATTGTTGCTGCTGCATCTGATGTTGTCGCTCAAACAGACTTACCTCAGCAGCGGAAAACATCTCTTCGCAGCCGCCGCCAAAACGGCTACCCCGCACCGGGCAGGCATCCAGATAATCCATTCCAATCGCCAGGCGAAGATGTTGGTTCAGATCACGCGTGTTATTAGTGATATCAAAACTTTGCCAGCGGCCATCAAGCCAGGCCTCTGCCCAGGCATGCATCGCCACATGCTCGGTATCCCGGCTATAAACATAACCACTGACGTAGCGCGCCGGAATGCGCAGGCTACGACAGCAGGCCAGGAAAACGTGCGTATGATCCTGGCACACCCCTTTTCCTTTGGCAAAAGCGACGGCGGCGGTGTCGTGAACCTGGGTGGCGCCGGGCGTATAAGGCATTTTCAGGCGCAATTCCGCCATCAATTCTCCCAGGCTGCCAACCGCATCCTCTTCACGGTAATAACGCCGGGCAAATTCGCGGATCGGCGAGTCCGGGTCGGTTAACGGGGTTGTGCGCAGGAACACCAGCGGAGAGAGTGACTCGCTGATCTCTTCCTCTTCTTCTGCATTATCGGCGATCTCAACCACACCTTGAGCATGAATGATTATCTCTTGATGAGGGTGATCGAGGGTTAAGACATGCATCAGATTCCCGTATGCATCGGTCGTCGCTACCGCCGAGGCGGGCAACAGCAGGTTCCATTCCTTAATATACTGGCGACCAGAGGTTTGCGGCGTCAGACGCAGATACTGCGTACTGAACTTCACCTCTTCATCGTAGTGATAATGCGTCAGGTGATTAATGGTCAGTTTCATAACGCCTCCAGATAGGTCTGGCGGATACTGTCGGCCAGCTCATTGATTTTGGTAAGAAAACGGTTTAACCACTCCTGAAGATCGTCGGCCAGGGCATCATCAAGGGAGCCAAAACGCAGCTCCACATGCAACTGATGGGCAAGACGCAGCGGAACGCGCGCCCGCTCGCTGCCAATCATCTCCAGTTGTTGAACCAGGTCGCCGACGCAGGCATGCAGCGAGCGCGGCACGTCATTGCGAAACACCAGTAATTCGGTGACGGTTTCCCGGCTGATTGGCTGGCGATAAATACTGTGGTAGGCCTCCCGGGCGCTCACCGCACGCAATAACGTATCAAGACGGTAATATTCGCGTACCGGATCCGGGTCATTGCTGAGTTGCTGATCTTTTAGCGCCAGCAACTGGGCGGTGGCGAACGCGCGCTCAATCAGGGTACCGATACGGATAAAACACTGGGCGTCGTTACGCAGCAGGGTGCCGAACATGGCGCCACGGAACAGATGCGCCCGTTCTTTCACCCAGTCAAAAAAGGCGTCGATACCAATTTTATCCACCCCGGTCTGGCGCAGATTGCGGATATCGATACGGGTGGTATTGATGCACTCCCACACTTCCGATGAAAGACTGCCGCGCACGGCATGGGCGTTGTTCCAGGCCATTTCTATACAACTGTAGATACTGCTCGGGTTCTGCCCATCAAGGGCAAAGAAATTCAGCAGATTATCCATACTGAACCGGGCATAACGCTCCTGAAACAGCTCATGCCCGAACGTCAGATTGAGCGGCAGGGCTAAATCATGCTGTTGCTGGCTGTGGCGCGGCATCATTGATAATTTGTAGGTCACGTCAAGGACGCGGGCAAAGCTCTCTGCCCGTTCCAGATAACGGGCCATCCAGTACAGTTCGCTGGCGGTGCGGCTTAACATTATTCATCCTCCTCCATCACCCAGGTGTCTTTCGTGCCACCCCCTTGCGAGGAGTTCACCACCAGCGATCCTTCGGTCAGCGCCACGCGGGTCAGCCCGCCAGGCACCAGCCTGATCTCTTCGCCGTACAGCGCAAACGGACGCAGGTCAATGTGGCGTGGAGCCAGCCCTTCCTCGACAAAGGTCGGGCAGGTAGAGAGCGCCAGCGTGTTTTGTGCAATATAGTTGCCGGGGTTTGCCAGCAGCCGCTGACGGAACGCATCGATCTGCGCCCGGGTTGAGCGGGGGCCGACCAGCATGCCGTACCCGCCTGCGCCGTGGACCTCTTTCACCACCATCTCATCCAGATGGGCCAGCACGTAACTCAGGTCTTCGGCTTTACGGCACTGCCAGGTAGGGATATTGCCGAGGATAGGCTCCTCAGAAAGATAAAAGCGGATCATGTCCGGCACGTATGGATAGATGGATTTGTCATCCGCCACGCCGGTGCCAATCGCATTGGCCAGCACCACGCCACCTGAACGATAGACCGACAACAGGCCCGGTACACCCAACATTGAATCTGAGCGAAACGCCAGCGGGTCGAGGAAGGCATCGTCAATACGGCGATAGATAACATCGACCCGGCACGGGCCTTCGGTGGTGCGCATATAGACACCGCCTTCTTTGACGAACAGGTCGGCGCTTTCTACCAGCTCTACCCCCATTTGCTGGGCAAGAAAACTGTGTTCGAAGTAGGCACTGTTAAAGCGACCAGGCGTCAGCACCACCACGCAGGGGTCATCAACGTACGTGCTTTCACGCAGGGTTTGTAACAAATAGCTGGGGTAACGTTCGACCGGCGCGATATGCGAACTGGCAAACAGATCCGGATACAGGCGCATCATCATCTTGCGGTTTTCCAGCATATAAGAGACGCCGGATGGGGTGCGCAGATTATCCTCCAGCACGTAGTACCCGCCGTCACTGTCGCGGACCATATCAATGCCGGTGATATGGGCATAAATATTGTTGTGCAGATCGACGCCCTGCATACAGGGCTGATATTGCTCATTAGCAAGCACTTGCTCACGAGGGACAATTCCGGCATTGAGAATATGCTGGTGGTGGTAGATGTCGTACAAGAAGGCGTTGAGCGCTTTTACCCGCTGGCGTATTCCTGCATCAAGCATCCGCCATTCGTGGGCCGGAATGATACGCGGCACGCTGTCGAATGGAATTAAACGCTCTGTTCCTCCTTCTTCACCGTAAACATTAAACGTAATGCCGACGCGGTGAAACAGCAGCTCGGCCTGCTCTTTCTTCTGGTGAATGGCATGCTGGTCAGTTTGCTGTAACCAGTGCCACCAGGCGTCATAATGCTGGCGCTGTTGACCTTCTGCGGTGAGCATTTCATCGTAGTAAGGTGCGCTCGGAAGCGTCATTTTTATCATTGTCATCCCCTGCATTCCGCTTGATGAAGATAGAGTTAAAATGCAGAAAACATGCCAGCGCACCAAAAGCGCGGCTTATCACGCTATGGCGAGGCGGGGTGCACCGTTATGAGGAGTAAGTGGCGAAAAAGCGCACCACAATGGCGTATAAGCGGCAGAAAAAGGGGAGTGATGGTGCAAGTGTAAAGACGGCTGCACCAGCCGGAAAAGCGGTAATTAGTGTTCGCCTGACTCGTCTATAGATGTAAAATAAATGCATCTTTAAAAGGGGGCTACGATGACGGGAAAACGCATCCGCCGCGAAAAGCTGACCATTCGCTCTATGATTGCGCTTTACCAGCAGCACTGTCCGCAGGCGCTGGCGGATGATGCGCACTATCAGGCGTTGAATGATTACGCGGATAAACGGCTGGATAAATGTGTGTTTGGCGAAGAGAAACCGGCCTGCAAACAATGCCCTGTGCACTGTTACCAGCCAGCTAAACGTGAAGAGATGAAGCAGATTATGCGCTGGGCCGGGCCGAGGATGCTGTGGCGACACCCTGTGTTGACTATCCGTCATCTGATTGATGACAAACGCCCTGTTCCCGAACTGCCGGAAAAATACCGCCCTAAAAAATAACGCCGTGGCGGGCACGGCGTTATCTATTCTCAGGCGCGAGTGGCTATAAGAATGGACGATGCTTTAATCAGGGCAATGACGCGTTTTCCCGGTGTCAGTTGCAACGCCTCACAGCTTTCGTTGGTCACTACCGCCACTATTTCAAAACCGGCGTCTGTGGCGACATGTACGGTTGCATTTACCGCCCCTTCGGTCACGGCGCTTACCGCTCCGGCAAACTGATTACGGGCGGAGAATTTCAGGCCGCAGTCCTCGGTTGCCAGCGTGATCCACGGCGCTTTAATAAGTGCGATGGCTTCTCTTCCGGGGTTCAAACCCAGCGCTTCCTTACTGCTGGATGTGACGATAGCGACAAGCTTCGCGCCTCCGGCGAGGGTTAATTCCACTTCATCGTTTACGGCACCGTGCGCGGTTGCGCTGACTTTACCGACAAGTTGGTTACGAGCTGAAACGGCCATGTTGCCTCCGGGATAATGAGAAAGAGTCAGTTATCTCAGGTCATTGTCTGTTTATCCATACCCATTTTCTTATCATGGGTATAGCTGTGCAGACCGATGCGGGCAACGTGGCGCTTCCACGCAGAGACAGCATCAGCAAATCCGCGGCAGGGGCTCGGCGTGCGGTAAGTCCAGAATACGCTTCACACCGTATAAGCCTGCCAGCCGCACCCCTTTACGCTCCACCACTTCGCCGATGATCGCGGCATCCTGGCCGAGTGGGTGGGCGCGTAACTGAGCCAGCACCTGCTCCGCCGACTGGCGCTGGACAGCAATCACCAGCTTGCCTTCGTTAGCAAAATTCAGCGCTTCCAGCCCTAATAGCTCGCACACGCCGCGCACGGCAGTTTTCACCGGCAGGTCACGTTCGTTAAGTTCGATACCATAACCGCTGGCGGCGGCAAACTCATGCACCACGGCGTTGACTCCGCCGCGCGTCGCATCGCGCAGTGCTTTCACGCCCGGAATATCGCGCAATTGTTGAATCAACGGGGTTAACACAGCACAGTCGCTGGTCAGTTCGCCGTCCAGCCCCAGTTGTTCGCGCAAATTGAGAATGGTCGCACCGTGATCGCCGAGCGTACCGCTGACCAGCAGCACATCACCGGCCTCAAGGGTGCTGGCGCCCCAGCGAATATTGGCCGGAATGGCGCCAATACCCGCCGTATTGATAAACAGCTTATCTGCCGCCCCGCGCTGCACCACTTTAGTATCGCCGGTAACAATGGCGATATCCGCGCGGCGGGCGGTTTCCGCCATGCTGTTGACCACGGCTTTCAGGGTCTCCATCGGCAGGCCTTCTTCAAGAATAAACCCGCAGGAGAGATAGCGGGGAACGGCGCCGCTTACCGCCACATCGTTCGCCGTGCCGCAAATGGAGAGCTTACCGATATCGCCGCCGGGGAAGAACAGCGGGTCGATAACGTAGCTGTCGGTGGAAAAGGCCAGTCGGTCGCCGCTGGCGGCGAGAGTCGCAAGATCGAGACGCGCCTGATCTTCCTGTTCACTGAGCCACGGGTTCGCGAACGCGTCGATAAAAAGCTGGCTGATAAGCTGTTGCATCGCCTGTCCGCCGCTGCCGTGCGCCAGTTGGACTTCATTCATACTTCGCACTCCTGAGCACGATATTGATACCAGGCGGCGCAGGCTCCCTCAGATGAGACCATCAGTGCGCCAAACGCGGTTTGTGGGTTACAGGTATTGCCGAAAAGCGGGCACTGATGGGGCTTACATTTGCCGGTCAGTACTTCGCCGCAGCGTGCGCGTGGGTCATCACAGGCTTGCTGCGGCGCAGGGTTAAAGTGGGCTTCGGCATCAAAGCGCTGATAGGGCGCGGTTAAGCGCACCCCGGAGTCGCCAATCATTCCCAGCCCGCGCCATTCGCTATCGCCCCGGACCTCAAACACCTCGCTAATGGCCTGTTGCGCGAGAGGGTTGCCTTCGTCCGGTACCACGCGACGGTACTGGTTTTCTACCTGATGACGGGCGCTGATTTTCTGTTCGACCAGCATCAATACGCCTTGCAGCAGGTCCAGTGGTTCAAACCCGGCCACCACCAGCGGGCGCTGGAACTCCCCGGCGATAAAACCGTAGGCATCGGTGCCGATCACCATGCTGACGTGGCCCGGCGCAAGAAACGCGTCGATACCGTTATCCGGCTCCTCCAGCAGGCTGCGCAGGGTCGGAATGATGGTGATGTGCTGGCAGAAAAAGAAAAAGTTACTCACATCCTGCAATTTTGCCTGTTGCAGCGTGATGGCGGTGGCGGGCATGGTGGTTTCGAAGCCGAGCCCAAAAAAGACCACCTTGCGCTGTGGGTTCTGGTTTGCCAGGGTCAACGCATCCAGCGGGGAGTAAACGATACGCACATCCGCGCCGCGCGCTTTCGCCTGCAACAGAGAGCCATTTTTCCCCGGTACACGCATCGCGTCGCCGAAGGTACAGAAGATCACTTCCGGATGGCTGGCGATCTCCACGCAGGTATCAATGCGCCCCATCGGCAGGACGCACACCGGGCAACCTGGCCCGTGGATAAACTCAATGTTGTCCGGCAACAACTGATCGAGGCCGAACTTAAAGATCGCATGGGTGTGGCCGCCACAGACTTCCATCACCCGTAGCGGGCGCTTCGCGGTATAAGTGAGCAGCGCGGCCCGCTCACCTAAGTGAGCGATAAGCTGCATGACCTGTTCCGGCGCGCGGTATTCATCCACAAAACGCATTATCTCTCCTCACCAAACAGCAGCGCGCCAACATCCGGCTCGACATCGTACATATTTTGTAGTGCCGCCAGTGTCTCGCGGGCCTCGTCTTCGTTTATCACGCTCATGGCGAAGCCCACATGCACCAGCACCCACTGCCCAAGGCGAGAATGCCCCGCTTCGTCCGTGCTGCCCACCAGCGTTAAGTCGACGTCGCGCTGAATACCGCAGACATCGACTTTCGCCTGGTTGCCATCAATGGCGCTAATTTGTCCCGGAACGCCTATGCACATCGTTGGGTCTCCAGCCAGTCCAGCCAGCGGTCCATACCTTCACCGCTGGTGGCAGAAACCAGAAAAATTTCGATAGAGGGGTTCACTTCGCGGGCGCAGGCGAGGCATTTTTCGACATCAAATTTGAGGTAAGGCAGCAGGTCGATTTTATTGAGCAGCATGATGGAGGCCGCAGCAAACATGTGCGGGTATTTCAGCGGTTTGTCTTCGCCTTCGGTCACCGACAGCACGGCGACTTTGTGACGTTCGCCGAGATCAAAACTGGCCGGACACACCAGGTTGCCGACGTTTTCGATAAACAGAATGCCATTGTCCGCCAGCGGCAGGCGCGGTGCGGCGTCGGCAATCATTTGCGCATCCAGATGACACCCCTTGCCGGTATTGACCTGAATCGCCGGGGTGCCGGTCTCGCGGATGCGCGCGGCATCGTTAACGGTCTGCTGATCCCCTTCGATTACCGCACAAGGTACACGGGCGTTGAGACGGGTCAGGGTTTCGGTCAGCAGGGTGGTTTTACCGGAACCGGGGCTGGAGACCAGGTTCAGCACTAACTGGTGTCTGGCGGCGAAGCGGGCGCGGTTATGCGCGGCGATGCGATTGTTTTTATCTAACACATCGATTTCCACTTCCAGCATCCGCCGCTGGCTCATCCCTGGCGCATGGGTTCCGGCTGCGCCGTGGCCGTAATGTAAATCACCATTTTCCGCCGCCGTCGGGCTGAAATTGTCGGTCTTGACGCCTGTGATTTTCATTGTCGGACGGGCAGCGGGAGCAAAAGGCGCGCTGCGAAACGCAGAATGGGGATTATGCTCGTCGCCCTCGATATAGAGGTTACCTTCCTGACAACCACATGTCGTACACATTGCTCACTCCTCGATTTCCAGCCGCTGAATCTGCATGCCGTCGTCGGCGACGATGTGCAAATTGTCGCTGTTGCATTGCGGGCAGCGACGCACGTGCTGGCTTAGTAAGGTCACGTATTGCTGGCAGCTTTCGCACCAGCACTCCGCCTGTTGTTCTTCGATGTGCAGTGTACAGCCCTCTGCCAGGGTGCCACGGCAGACCAGATCAAAACAAAACGTCAATGCGGCAGGTTCTACACAAGAAAATGCGCCAACTTTGATCCAGACCTCAGTTACGCGCCTGGCGGCGTGCTGTTTCGCCTGTTGTTCAATAATCTCCAGCGCACGCTGGCACAAGGTAATTTCATGCATACTGCCTCCTCATTAATCAGGCGCGTGTTGCAATTACAGTGCCAGGGTTATTCGCTTTATTGCGGTAAGGATCAAGGCGTTAATACATTGTTTTCCGGCAAAATAGCCGCCGCTGATAGCTTCGGGCATTCCATTGATGACGAAAATGACGATCGCGTATTTCCCGGACGTCAAAAATGACCAGGCGACAATCTATTGATCGGGTAAACACCACCATCAGGTGGCGAGGAGAGAACGTGACGGACGTATTGCTCTGTGTGGGGAACAGCATGATGGGTGACGATGGCGCTGGCCCGCTGCTGGCGGAGATGTGTGCGGCGACTCCACCCGGAAACTGGCAGGTGATTGACGGTGGCAGCGCGCCGGAAAACGACATCGTAGCGATCCGCGAACTTCGCCCCGACAGGCTGTTGATTGTCGATGCGACAGACATGGGGCTTAACCCTGGCGAGATTCGTATTGTCGATCCAGACGATATTGCCGAGATGTTCCTGATGACCACCCATAATATGCCGCTTAATTACCTGATCGATCAGTTAAAAGAGGATGTGGGCGAGGTGATTTTCCTCGGTATTCAGCCGGATATCGTCGGCTTTTATTACCCGATGACGCCCCCGGTAAAAGAGGCCGTCGAAACTGTCTATGCACGCCTTGCCACCTGGCAGGGTAACGGTGGGTTTGCGCTGCTGGAAGCCGGGGAAGAGGAGTAGTTAGCCGTCCCGGATTCGGCGCAAGCGCCTGGTCCGGGCTACGACCTTACACGCTGCGCTGCACCTAAAGGAACAGAGAAGTGAAAAGGATAATGTGGGCAGGCTTATCCCTGCTGGGTTATGCCACCTCTACGCTGGCGACCGGGTTTGTTAGCTATCTGCCGATGAGCAATGATGAATATGCTAAAAAACGCGCGCAGCGGCATTTGCTGACTATGCCTGCGCCGGGGGAGATAACCCCCGGTCAACGCTGGCATTTTCGCCAGGTCGGTGTAGCGGGTGCAACGCTAGAGCAGGCACCGGAAGAGGCGGATGAATGGCGCATTACCGGCAACGATCGAGCGGGAAAACCCTGGTCGGTGCCTCTGGAATATTTGCATAACGCGGCGGGCATCGCGCACATTTACCGCGCCGATCTGGATCGCAATGGAATTCAGGATCTGATTGTCTGGAAAGGTAACGCCGGCCTGGGGCTGGGGCCAACGGCGAAATTAATCATCATCACGTTTTAAACCGACGGGCGGCCCTGTGTATGGGAGTCCTGGGGGTTTTACACCGTCAGCGGTGCTGGCGTTGAGGATCTGCTCGACCTGCAAGGCAATGGCCGGGCGCAACTGCTGGACATGCAGTTTAGCGACGGTTACTGGGTAACCGATCTATATCAGGTTAAAGAGGCGCACTGGCAGCGCGTTAACGGCTGGTTCGGGCAGTTGCACTATCCGGCGTTGAGCCGTTTTACCTATCGCCCGAACCGCAAATGGGTGAAAAAACCTGGCGCGGGTCGTAACCCGGAAACGGGGGATCTGGCCGCGGGGCAGCGCTGTTTATAGTATCGGTTTTTGCTGGTAGCCCCGGTTAGCGAAGCGCCGCCAGGAATGTCCCGGATGCGGCGCTGACGCACCTTATCGGGCTACAACATAACCGCCAGCGCTTAGTCCAAATCTGCCCCGTTGCTGGCAATCACTTTTTTGTACCACCAGAACGATTTTTTGCGCTTACGCTCCAGCGTACCGTTACCTGCGTCGTCACGGTCGACATAGATAAACCCGTAGCGCTTGCTCATCTCACCGGTGGAGGCCGCCACCAGGTCGATACATCCCCAGGTGGTGTAACCCATCACCGGAATACCGTCTTCAATGGCATCGCCCATGGCACGGATATGCTCGCGCAGATAGCTGATACGGTAATCGTCTTCTATTTCACCCTGGGCATTGAATTCATCTTTTGCACCCAGCCCGTTCTCCACCAGAAACAGCGGTTTCTGGTAACGGTCATACATCATATTCATTGTGATACGCAGGCCTAGCGGGTCAATGCCCCAGCCCCATTCGCTTACCTGAATATGCGGGTTACGCAGCGATTTGACGATATTAGCCGCCGAGGTATTTTGCGCATTCATTTCGGCAGAAGCGCAGCGCGAGGCGTAATAGCTGAATGACACAAAATCGACGGTATTTTTCAGGATCTCGTCGTCGCCCGCTTCTTTTACAATGCTGACGCCTTTTTCGCGGAACACGCGGGCCGCGTAGGCCGGATAGGCACCGCGCGCCTGCACATCAATAAAGAACAGGTTTTCCCGGTCTTTTTCCAGCGCCGTCCACACATCTTCCGGCTTGCAGGAGTAGGGATAGAAATTGCCGCCTGCCAGCATGCAGCCCACCTGATTTTCCGGGTTCACCTCATGGGCGATTTTGGTCGCCAGTGCGCTGGCAATCAGCTCGTGGTGCGCCGCCTGATATTTTACCTGGTCCTGATTTTCGCCCTCTTCAAACACCAGCCCGGCACCGGAGTAAGGGCTATGCAGCATAATGTTGATTTCATTAAAGGTCAGCCAGTATTTCACCAGACCATCAAAGGCGTCAAAGCATGTGCGGGCGTAGCGGGTAAAAAACGCCACCATCTTGCGGTTACGCCAGGAACCGTATTCGGTAACCAGATACATCGGCACATCAAAGTGGCACAGTGTCACCAGCGGTTCGATACCGTACTTTTTGCACTCTGCGAACATGTCGCGGTAAAACGCGATGCCCTCGGCGTTCGGCGTCAGCTCATCACCCTGCGGGTAAAGGCGGCTCCAGGCGATAGATGTACGAAAGACGGTGAAGCCCATCTCCGCCATCAGCGCGATATCTTCCTTGTAACGATGGTAGAAATCGATCGCCTGATGGCTGGGGTAGTATTCGTCTTCACGCAAAGTGAAGCGTTTTTCCAGACCGAGTTTCACCGGCAGACGGTTCGCGCCATGGGGAATGGTGTCGACGGTGGTTAACCCTTTACCGCCTTCCAGATACGCCCCTTCGGCCTGGTTGGCGGCAATGGCGCCGCCCCATAAAAATCCTTTCGGAAATACAGACATGCGTTACCTCGCTTATTGTGCCCGGGCTTCATGAACAACGGCTGTGTTTGCCGCCTGCGGTTTCTGCGCCTCTGCTTCTACCGGGATATCTTCAAAACCGAGAAGCAACGTCAGAACAAAGGAGAGCACCACCGCCAGCGCCATCACGCCGAATACCCAGACAATGGTCATTGGATTAGCCGGATCGAAAAACTGTACGCTGGTAAACAGACCTGGCGCCGCCATGGAGTGGCTGGCAAGCCCGGCAATACCCGCGACGGCACCGCAGATAAAGCCGCTTATCAGGCTCGCAATCAGCGGACGTTTCAGGCGAACGGCCACGCCATACAGCGCCGGTTCAGAGATACCGGCCAGGATAGCCGAAGCCGCTGCCGCAAGGGCAGTCTGGCGCAGTTCCGGGTTTTTGGTTTTCCACGCCACCGCCAGCGACGAGCCGCCGAGCGACAGGTTAGCGCCAATCTCTGACGGCATTACCATGCCTTCTTTGCCTGTTTCGGCAATGGTTTGAATGATAGTGGGAGTAAATACGCGGTGCATCCCGGTCATCACCAGCAGCGGCCACAGGGCGCCCATAATGGCAACGGACAGCCAGCCCAGATAGCCATGAATGGTGTAGACCAGCGCGGAGATGGCGCTACCAATCCAGATCCCCAGCGGGCCAATCAGCACAATAGCCAGCGGTGCGGCAATCAGCACAATCAGCATCGGTTTCAGGAAGTTTTTCGTCACCGCCGGGGTAATTTTGTCCACCCAACGTTCGATATACGACAGACACCAGGTCATCACCAGCGCCGGAATCACGGTGTAGGTGTATTTCACCGCCGTCACCGGCACCAGCGCGAACTCCACATGCTCACCCTGCGCGGCTTTCGCCATCAGCTCGATAAAGCTTGGGTGTACCAGCACGCCCGCAATGGCAATCGCCAGCGACATATTGGTTTTAAATTTCACGGCGGCAGACGCGGCCACCATCAGCGGCAGGAAGAAGAAGGCACCGTCGCCAATCACCGTCAGAATAGTCAGCGTTGAAGAACCTTTTGGCAGCAGGCCGGACATTTCCAGCACCATCGCCAGCAGTTTGACCATCGAGCCGCCGATGATCGCCGGGATCAGCGGTGACATGGTGCCGATCAGCGCATCGAGAATACCTGCGCCAATGCGCTTAAGGGTCAGCCTCTGTTTACCGACCGGTTGAGCGGGCTGCATATCGCCGGGCAGCAATGCCACCACTTCACGATAGGCATGCGACACCGTATTGCCGATGATGACCTGGCACTGGCTGTCGTTGCGTACCACGCCCATAACGCCGCTAATGCCTTTGAGCGTCGCGCTGTCAATTTTGGCGTCGTCTTTCACCACGAAGCGCAGACGCGTCATGCAATGGGTGACGGCAGCGATGTTATCAACACCACCTAACGCGTTCACCACCGAGCCGGCAAGCGCCGCATAATTCTTCGACATCGGGTTATATCCTGTTTTATCAATAAGGTACGGCTTCATTGCTCTGTGTTACGCAGGCAATGAAACATCAGATAGGAAACCGGTTCCACAAAATCATGATGAGTTTCATGTATTCAAACAAGATCAAAAATTCATCTTTATCTATTTTTGTGATGGTGATCGCTTAATATTTTTTGACCGCTTTTATCCCGTTGCGACATTTTTTAGCGGGTGAAGTACACTGCATGGCATCGAAATCAAACGGATAAGCAACATGACCACAATGCTTGAGGTGGCAAAGCGGGCAGGGGTGTCGAAGGCGACAGTCTCCCGTGTGCTATCGGGCAACGGCTACGTCAGCCAGGAGACCAAAGACCGGGTGTTTCAGGCGATCGAAGAGAGCGGATATCGCCCGAACTTGCTGGCGCGCAGTCTGGCGACGAACAAAACGCAAACGCTGGGGCTGGTGGTTACCAACACGTTATATCACGGGGTCTATTTTAGCGAGCTGCTGTTTCATGCCGCGCGGATGACCGAAGATCAGGGCCGGCGTTTAATTCTGGCGGACGGTAAACACAGCGCTGAAGAAGAGCGCGAAGCTATTCAATATCTGCTCGATTTAAAATGCGACGCGATCATTATTTATCCGCGCTTTTTAAGCGTCGATGAAATGGACACTATCGTCAAAAGCCACAGTCAGCCCATTATGGTACTTAATCGTCGATTACGTAAAAACAGCAGCCACTGTGTCTGGTGCGATCAAAAAGCCTCCAGCTTTAACGCGGTGGCGACATTAATTGCGATGGGGCATCAGGATATTGCATTTATTACCGGCTCGCTGGATTCCCCGACCGGTATTGAGCGGCTTTCTGGCTATAAAGACGCCCTGGCGCAGCACGGCATTGCGTTACGTAATGAGTTGATTGTACAAGGGAAGTGGTCACCGGAAAGCGGGGCGGCAGGCGTGGAAACGCTGCTGGCAAAGGGTGTCAGTTTTAGTGCGCTGGTGGCGAGCAATGACGATATGGCGATTGGCGCCATGAAGAGACTGGATGAGCGGGGAATCACTGTACCCACGCAGGTTTCGGTTATTGGATTTGATGACATTGCCATTGCCCCGTATGTTATTCCCGCACTCTCCAGCGTTAAAATCCCGGTCACGGAGATGATTAAAGAAACCATCGAGCGGTTAATTTTTATGCTTGATGGCGGTGAGTTTAATTACCACCAGCCATTTCTTGGCGAATTAATGTTACGTGATTCACTCATTCCAGGCCCCACACGCTAACCTCGTCAACTGTCATCGTCACTTCTGTCGATGACAGAATGTCATCTTATAAAATCTGATAAATAACAATAACATAATAACTGGCATGAAACGTGTATATCCGGCGTGATGAAACTCATTGCTGGAGAAGACGATGAACCGTTTTATTATGGCGGATGCCAGTAAATGTATTGGCTGTCGCACCTGTGAAGTTGCCTGTGTGGTCTCACATCAGGAACAACAGGACTGCGCGGCCCTTACCCCTGAAACCTTTTTACCCCGCATTCACGTTATCAAAGGCGTCAACGTATCGACGGCAACACTCTGCCGCCAGTGTGAAGACGCACCCTGCGCCAATGTCTGTCCGAATGGCGCCATCAGCCGCGACAAAGGGTTTGTCCATGTCATGCAGGAACGCTGCATTGGTTGCAAAACCTGCGTAGTTGCCTGTCCCTACGGCGCCATGGAGGTCGTGGTCCGCCCGGTCGTTCGCCATAACGGCATCGGCCTGACTATGTCCGGGCAGAAGGCCGAAGCCAACAAATGCGATTTATGCTACCAACACGAAAGTGGCCCGGCCTGTATTTCCGTATGTCCGACCAAGGCGCTGGTCTGCGTTGACCGGGAAATACTGGAACACATGAGCGAAGAGAAACGTCGTCGCACTGCGCTGGAAAGTGCCGTGTCGCTGGGTTTTTAAAAAATAACTTTCACTTTTAACAGGTCTGTTACTGATGAAAAAAATTACGAGCGTATGTCCCTATTGCGGCGCTGGCTGCAAACTGAAACTGGTCGTGGATAATGGCAAAATTATCCGCGCCGAAGCGGCGGACGGGGAAACCAACCAGAACGAACTCTGCCTGAAAGGCTACTACGGCTGGGATTTTCTTAACGATACCAAACTGCTGACGCCTCGCCTGACACAACCGATGATCCGCTATGAGCGCGGCGGTAAACTCACCCCGGTGAGCTGGCAGGAGGCCATTCGCTATACGGCAAAACGGCTCAGTGAAATCAAAGCCAAGTTCGGCCCCCGCGCCATTATGACCACCGGTTCATCTCGCGGCACCGGCAATGAGACCAACTACGTGATGCAGAAATTTGCCCGTGGGGTCTTACATACCAATAACGTCGACTGCTGCGCACGTGTTTGTCACGGTCCTTCCGTTGCCGGGTTACAGCAAACCCTGGGCAACGGCGCAATGAGTAACTCCATCGGCGATATCGAAAACTCCCGTTGCCTGCTTGTCTTTGGCTACAACTGTGCCGATTCGCACCCGATTGTGGCAAGAAGGGTGGTCAAAGCAAAACAGAACGGGGCGAAAATCATCGTCTGCGATCCGCGCCGCATCGAAACCGCACGCATCGCCGACCAACATTTACAGCTCAAAAACGGCTGCAACATGGCGCTGGTGAACGCCTTTGGCTATGTCCTGCTGGAAGAAAAACTCTACGACCAGCGCTACGTCACGAACTTCACCACCGGGCTGGATGCCTACCGGGAAATCGTCAAAGACTATGCGCCGGAAGCGGTTGAACATCTGACGGGGGTTCCGGCACGCCAGGTCCGTGAAGCAATGCGTACTTACGCCGCCGCGCCGACTGCCACCATTATGTGGGGGATGGGCGTTACGCAATTTGGTCAGGCGGTGGACGTGGTTAAAGGGCTTTCGAGCCTGGCGCTGCTGACCGGTAACCTCGGGCGTGAGAACGTCGGCGTCGGCCCGGTGCGTGGGCAGAACAACGTGCAGGGCGCCTGCGACATGGGCGTGATCCCGAACCAATTCCCTGGCTACCAGGATGTGGTTGATCCGCATGTCCGCGCCAAATTCGCCAAAGCCTGGGGGATCGATCCGGCGGTAATGGATGACAAAGTCGGCGTGCGTATCACCGAGGTGCCGCATCTGGCGCTGGAAGGTAAAGTTAAAGCCTATTACATCATGGGTGAAGATCCGTTGCAGACCGAAGCCGATCTCAGCCTGGTGCGCAAAGGCTTTGAGGCGCTGGATTTTGTGGTCGTACAGGACATCTTTATGACCAAGACCGCGGAACAGGCGGATGTGCTGCTGCCTGCCACCTCATGGGGCGAGCACGGCGGCGTCTTTACCTGCGCGGATCGCGGGTTCCAGCGTTTCGAAAAAGCCATCGAACCGCAATATGACGTCAAGCGTGACTGGGAAATTATCAGCCTTATCGCTACAGAAATGGGCTACCCGATGCATTACGACAATAACCAGCAAATCTGGGACGAAATGCGCGAACTGTGCCCGCTGTTCTACGGCGTAACTTACGAAAAAATGGGTGATATGGGACACGTTCAGTGGCCGTGCCCGACGCTGGATCATCCGGGAACGCGTTATCTGTATAAAGATAACAAATTCGATACTCCGGACGGGAAAGGCCTGCTGTTCGCCGCGCCATGGCGTGCCCCAGCCGAGGTGCCGGACGCGGACTTCCCGCTGGTGCTCAGCACCGTGCGCGAAGTCGGCCATTACTCCTGTCGCTCAATGACCGGTAACTGTGCGGCGTTGCAAACGCTCGCAGATGAGCCGGGTTTCGTGCAGATAAATCCGCACGATGCCGCACAGCTAGGGATTAAAAACCGGCAACTGGTGTGGGTGGAGTCACGCAGGGGGAAAGTCATCAGCCGTGCCGATGTTAATGAGCGTGTTAATACCGGCTGCGTGTACATGACTTATCAATGGTGGATTGGCGCGTGTAATGAACTGACGCAGGATAATCTTGATCCCATCTCTAAAACACCGGAAACCAAATATTGCGCGGTGCGGGTGAGTGCGATCAACGATCAGGCCTGGGCCGAGGAGTACACTCAGTCGACCTATCAGCAGATGAAGACACGCTTGCGGCATGCAGCGTTGCAATAAATAAACGATGACCCACAACGGCGTTTGTATTCGCGTCTATGGAAAAGTACAAGGGGTGGGCTTCCGCCCCTTTGTCTGGCAACTGGCGCAACAGCTCAATCTTACCGGTGATGTCTGTAATGACGCCCAGGGCGTCGAAGTACGCTTATGGGGCGATGAACGCCGTTTTCTCCCGTTGTTGTATCAGCAATGCCCGCCGCTGGCGCGCATTGACGATACGCAGGTTACGCCCTATCAGTGGCCACAAGCGCCGCTCAGTTTTACTATCCGCGAGAGCGCGGGCGGCACGATGAATACGCAAATTGTGCCCGATGCCGCCACCTGTCCCGCCTGTCTGGCGGAGATGAATGACCCGACAGAACGTCGCTATCGCTATCCATTTATCAACTGTACCCACTGCGGCCCGCGTTTTACCATTATTCACGCCATGCCTTATGACCGCCCCTACACCGTGATGGCGGCATTTCCCCTGTGCCCTGCCTGCGAGGCGGAGTATCGCCATCCGGCTGACCGCCGTTTTCATGCCCAGCCCGTTGCCTGCCCGGCGTGCGGCCCGCAGCTTGAGTGGCGCAGCGGAAAACAGCAGTTGACCGGCGAGGCGGCGCTACAGGCCGCCATTGCGCTGCTCAACTCCGGCGGTATCGTTGCGGTGAAAGGTATCGGCGGTTTTCATCTGGCATGTGACGCACAGCGGCAGACGGCGGTGGAGCAACTGCGCGCCCGTAAGCATCGCCCGGCGAAACCGCTGGCGGTGATGCTCCCCTCAGCAAGCGGCCTGAGCGAAGCGGCCACCCGTTTGCTGACCATGCCCGCGGCACCCATCGTGCTGGTGGCGAAAACGTTGCTGCCAGAACTGTGCCCGGCTATTGCTCCGGGGCTTGATGAGGTGGGGGTGATGCTGCCCGCCAATCCGTTACAACATCTGTTAGCCCAGGCGTTGCAGCGCCCGCTGGTGATGACGTCCGGCAACCTGAGCGGCAAGCCGCCTGCGCTGACAAATAGCCAGGCGCTTGACGACCTGGCAGAGATAGCGGACGGGTTTCTGCTGCACAACCGCGATATTGTGCAGCGTATGGACGATTCGGTGATACGCGAGAGCGGCGAGATGTTACGCCGCTCGCGTGGTTACGTGCCGGATGCCGTGCAACTGCCGCCCGGATTTCGCCATATCCCGCCCATGTTGTGTCTGGGGGCGGATATGAAAAACACCTTCTGCCTGGTGCGGGATGACAGCGCCGTGTTAAGTCAGCATTTCGGTGATTTAACCGATGAAGGGGTAGAGACACAGTGGCGTAACGCCCTGCGTCTGATGCAGACGATTTATGACTTTACCCCACAGCAGGTGGTCGCCGACGCGCACACGGGCTATCGCGCCACCCACTGGGCACAGGAGACGGGGCTTTCGCAGCACACCGTGTTGCACCACCACGCACATATCGCGGCAACGCTTGCAGAGCATGGCTGGCCACGCGACGGGGGAGATGTGATTGCCCTGGCGCTGGACGGTATCGGCATTGGGGAGAACGGGGCGCTGTGGGGGGGCGAATGTCTGCGCGTGAATTATCGCGAGGTTGAGCATTTGGGCGGGTTGCCCGCCGTGGCGCTCCCCGGCGGGGATCTGGCGGCAACCCAGCCGTGGCGCAACCTGCTGGCACAGATGCTGGCGTTTGTCCCTGACTGGCAGAACTTCCCGGAAACCGCCGTGCTGCAACGGCAGAACTGGCCTGTGCTGGCGCGGGCCATAGCGCGCAATATCAACGCGCCGCTGGCGTCATCGACCGGGCGGCTGTTTGATGCCGTCGCCTGTGCGCTGGACTGCGCGCCGCTGCAGTTAAGTTATGAGGGGGAGGCGGCCTGCCGACTGGAAGCGCTGGCGATGCGCGGCGCGGATGTTACGCATCCGGTCACGCTGCCGCTTAAGGGCAATCAGCTTGATTTAGCCACCTTCTGGCAGCAATGGCTGGCATGGCAGGCTCCGGCCGCGCAGCGCGCCTGGGCCTTTCACGATGCGCTGGCGTGCGGCCTGGCGCAGCTTGCCCGTAAGCAGGCGGATGTGCGGCAGATTGCCACGCTTGCCTTTGGCGGTGGCGTGTTGCATAACCGTCTGCTGAAAGCCCGGTTGTCGCATTATCTTGCGGATTATACGTTGCTCTTCCCGCAGCGTTTTCCCGCAGGCGATGGCGCAATCGCGTTGGGGCAGGGGGTTATCGCCGCCGCGCGATGTCTGGCGCAGGGGTGAGGCATCGTCCCCGGTGGCGCTGCGCTAACCGGGGCTACGGGCTTTTGCCTGGTGTGATTGCCTGTTGCAGGCATGGGCGTTGCCCTGTTCTCAAACAGGCAACGTTTTTAACAACGCGAACGCTTCCTTCATCCGATCTTCGCTCACCACAAAAGCGCACAACTGCCCTTCATCGTTCAGGCCGCGGGCGACCATACCCTGGGCTTCGGTGGTGATATGCCAGTTCAAATCGCGGCGTGCCGTCTCGCCTGCCAGATGCAACGGCATCTCCGGCGTTTTGACCTTCACCAGCATGGCAGGCAGCTTAAGCGGCACAGCCACGCCAGACAGATTTTTCGCCAGATACATGGCGCTAAGCTGAATCGACTGCAGGAACGGCAGCAGCTTACCGTCAATCTCCGCACAGTCGCCGAGCGCATAAATATCCGGATTGCTGGTTTGCAGATAACTGTTCACACAAAGCCCATGATTAACCGTCAGCCCGGCGCTTCGGGCCAGCCCGGTTTCTGCGCGCAGCCCGGTCGCGGCAATCACCGCATCTACTTCTATACCTCGCTGCCTGTCCAGCGTGGCGCGGATACCCGTTTCTGTTTTCTCAAGCGCCATAAGCTGTGATTTCAACAGAAGATGCACGCCCATCCCGGTCAGTCGGTGCTGCAAACGGCTACTCACTTCTGGCGGCATCAGCGAAGAGAGAATGCTGGTTTCGCTATCCACCAGCGTCACCGCTTTCCCCGCGCGGCAAAAATCCATCGCCAGTTCGCTGCCAATCAACCCGCCGCCGATAATCAGCACCCGCTGCGCGTCACGTAGTTGCGCTTCACAGGCCTGGTACTCCTGCTGGCTGTTAAGGGTAAGCATCAGTTCGCTGCCCGCGACGGGCGGAACAAACGCACGGGCTCCGGTTGCCAGCACCAGCTTGTCGTATTGCCACTGTTGATCTGCGCTTTTGATGACTTTCGCCTCTGCATCCAGCGCCGTCACCCGCGTGTGGGGAAACAGGCGCAGGTTGAACTGCTCGGCGAAATCCCCCGCCGACTGGCGGGTGAGATCTCTGGCGCGCTGTCCAAGGCTGATGACATGGCTCAGATCCGGCTTGTTGTACTCATCCATACTGTCACTGGCAATCAGCGTCAGCGGCGTGGTGGTGTCGGTTTTGCGGATGTTTTTTACCAGTTGGCGGGCGGCAAAGCCCGACCCGATAATCACAATACCTGCGCTCATACTGCCTCCGTTGCCAGCACATCGAAGACCTCTTTGCCAAGCGAACATTCCGGGCAAAGAAAATTATCCGGCACATCACACCAGGCGGTTCCTGGCGCGACATCCTGCATGGGTTCGCCTTTTGCCGGATCGTAAACCCACTGGCAGACGCTGCACTGCATAGACGGGCCTGAATCAGCGGCGGCTTTCGCGGCACAGGCGCAGGCGGACGCTTCAACCGGTGTAGTGTTAAGCGGTGTTGGCAGCGGAGCGAGCGCCCACTGGCGGGCAATGTCCCGACCGTGCTGACGGCAGAGTTCCAGCGCATCGATATCCGGACGCCATTTGGCTTTCAGGCTCAGTGACATCTCAAAGCCCGCATCCTGTAATCGGGTAGACAGACGATCCACCGCCCCACCGCTCCAGCCGTGGGAGCCGAAAGCGCTGGCACGTTTGTTACGAAAACGCAGGCCGGTTATCTCTTCGACCAGGCCAGCGATTTTCGGCATCATCACGTTGTTCATGGTGGACGTGCCGACCAGCACACCTTTGGAGCGGAAGACGTTGGTCAGAATATCGTTTTTGTCGCTGCGGGAGACGTTGAAAATTTTCACCGCCACGTTCGGGTCAACTTCATTGATGCCCTGGGCAATCGCGTCCGCCATCATGCGGGTGTTGTTCGACATGGTGTCGTAGAAAATGGTGATACGATCTTCCTGATAATCCGCGGCCCATTTCAGGTACAGCTCAACAATCTGCGTCGGATTTTCGCGCCATACCACACCGTGGGAAGTGGCAATCATCTCCACCGGCAAGTTGAAGCCAAGGATCTCGGTGATTTTTGGCGTCACCAGGCGGCTGAACGGCGTGAGGATGTTGGCGTAGTAACGCTGGCACTGCTCGAACAGTTCGGTCTGGTCCACTTCGTCGTTGAACAGGCGCTCGTCACAGTAGTGCTGACCGAAGGCGTCGTTACTGAACAGCACGGCATCGCCGGTCATATAGGTCATCATGCTATCCGGCCAGTGCAACATCGGCGTTTCGACGAAGATAAGCTGTTTGCCATTGCCGATATCCAGTGCATCGCCGGTTTTCACGGTGTGGAAATTCCACTCCGGGTGGTGGTGGTGGCCGTTAATGGAGTCGATGGCATTGGTGGTGCAATAAATCGGGGTGTTCGGAATCCAGGACATCAGCTCGGTGAGTGCGCCCGCGTGGTCTTCTTCCGCGTGGTTAATAATGATGTAGTCAATCGCGTTGAGGTCGATCTCCGCGCGCAGGTTCTGCACAAACTCGCGACTGAATTTATGATCGACGGTATCAATCAGTACGTTTTTGCCTTCACGGATGAGATAGCTGTTGTAGCTGCTGCCGCGCAGCGTTTTGTATTCGGTACCGTGGAAATCACGAACTTCCCAGTCACGTTGCCCAACCCAATGAATGTTATTTTTTACGTGAATAGCCATTTTGCTTACCTGTTCTGTATTAAATAAGATGTGATAGCTATTTCAAGATGCGTGCCAGTTTTTATTCTGTTGATTTTTATAAATTTATTTTTGTTTAACCCCTGATGGGTAGTCAAAAAGACTATGAAAAAGACTGTCATTATGACAACTTTCATTGTCAAAATGACTGCGAGGCGACGATGAGTTTTTCCGTGAACGTGCTGGCGGGTATCGCCATTGAATTACAGAGCGGCATAGGCCATGCCGACCGTTTTCAGCGCCTGATTACCACCCTGCGTCAGGTGCTGGAGTGTGACGCTTCAGCGCTGCTGCGCTACGAGGCGCGGCAATTTATCCCGCTGGCGATTGATGGCCTGGCCCAGGATGTGCTGGGGCGGCGCTTTACGCTGGAAGGGCACCCGCGGCTGGAGGCGATTGCCCGCGCCGGGGATGTGGTGCGTTTCCCTGCCGACAGCGCATTACCGGACCCCTATGACGGGCTGATCCCCGGCCAGGAGAGTCTGAAAGTCCATGCCTGTGTGGGTCTGCCGCTGTTTGCCGGGCAGAGCCTGATTGGCGCGCTCACTCTGGATGGCATGGCGCCGGATCAGTTCGATAGCTTTAGCGATGAAGAACTGCGTCTGATTGCGGCGCTGGCGGCAGGGGCGCTCAACAATGCTTTGCTGATTGAAAAGCTCGAAAGCCAGAACATGGCGCCCGGCCTGCCGACAACCTTTGAACAGGTCGCGCATACCGAAATGATCGGTCTTTCGGAGGGTATGGCGCAGCTTAAAAAAGAGATAGAGATTGTCGCCGGTTCCGATTTGAACGTGCTGATAAGCGGTGAAACCGGCACCGGTAAGGAGCTGGTGGCAAAAGCTATCCACGAAAACTCGCCCCGCGCGGCAGATGCCCTGGTCTATCTGAATTGCGCCGCACTGCCGGAAAGCGTGGCGGAAAGCGAGCTGTTTGGCCATGTGAAAGGGGCGTTTACCGGGGCCATCAGCAACCGTAGCGGCAAGTTTGAAATGGCCGATAAAGGCACGCTGTTTCTGGATGAGATTGGCGAGTTGTCGCTGGCGCTGCAGGCCAAGCTGCTGCGAGTATTGCAATACGGCGATATTCAGCGTGTCGGGGATGATCGCAGCCTGCGGGTGGATGTGCGCGTGCTGGCCGCTACCAACCGCGATCTGCGCGAAGAGGTACTGGCCGGGCGTTTTCGCGCTGACCTGTTTCACCGCCTGAGCGTCTTTCCGCTGGTTGTCCCGCCGCTGCGTGAACGCGGTGAGGATGTGGTGTTACTGGCGGGGTATTTTTGCGAGCAGTGCCGTCTGCGCCTTGGCCTTGGTCGTGTCGTGCTTAGCCCCGGTGCGCGGGCGCATCTGCTGGCGTACCGTTGGCCGGGAAATGTGCGTGAACTGGAACATGCTATTCACCGTGCGATTGTGCTGGCGCGCGGTACGCGAAGCGGGGATGACATCGTACTGGAAACGCGCCATTTTGCGCTGAGCGATGAGCCGGATCAGAGTGTTGTTAGTACGCAGACATTGCCCGTGGAGAGACAAAATTTGCGGGAAGCGACCGATAATTTTCAGCGTACCGCCATTCGCCAGGCGCTGGAACAAAGCCAGTATAACTGGGCAGCCAGTGCGCGGCTGCTGGAGATGGACGTCGCCAACCTGCATCGGCTGGCGAAACGTCTGGGATTGAAGGATTAAATAATTCCGGCCTGATAAAAGGCCTGCAGGTTAATCGCGCCAACCAGTTTACCGCTGTCATCCACCACCGGAGCCGCGGAGATTTTGCGTTTCATTAGCACCTCTTTGGCATCGATAGCGCGGCTCCCGGCGTTAAGGGTGATGCCCCCTTTCGTCATTGCGTCACTGATGTTCGCATCCAGCGCGCCGCCTGCAACCAGCCAGCGTCGCAGGTCGCCATCAGAGAAGATACCCAGAATCTCCGCCGCGTCACCGCAGACGGCCACCATCCCCATCCCCGTATGGCTAAGCTCCAGCATCGCGTCCATTACCGTGGCGTCAATGCGCACATGGGGGATATCTTCTTTACGCATCAGGTGATGGACTTTGTTGAGCAGACGCGCACCCAGCGCTCCTGCCGGGTGTGAACGGGCAAAATCTTCCTCGTTAAAGCCGCGCGCCTGCATAACGGCCATCGCCAGCGCGTCACCGAGCATCAATGTATTGACGGTGCTTGAGGTAGGGGCCAGCAACATTGGGCAGGCTTCACGTTCAACGGAAATATCCAGCACTGCGTCTGCCGCCAGCGCCAGCGGCGACAAAGATTTGCCGGTCATGGCCAGCACGGTCACCGACCGTTCCTTTAACTGCGGCAGGATCAGATCCAGCTCTTTAGCCGATCCAGAATAGGAGATAAAGAGCAGCACATCGCGGCTTTCAATCATCCCTAAATCGCCGTGCAGGGCTTCTGCCGCATGGACAAAGAAGGCAGGGGTGCCAGTGCTGGCGAGGGTGGCGGCAATCTTTTTGCCAATATGCCCGGATTTACCAATCCCCGAGACAATCACTTTGCCCCGGCAATGAATAATGGCATCAGCGGCGCGTAAAAACGCCTCGCCCAGACGCTCCGGCAGGCGGCTGGCTTCTTGCAACTCTAGCAGCAGCGTCTGACGTGCGGTGTTCAGTAAAAGCTCACTCATTTTTTTCTCCGGCTACGATCACTTCGATCCCTTTCTCTTCCAGTGCGGCGCGAAAATCTGCCGGGATCCCGGCATCGGTAATTAATTTATCGACGCTTTCCAGGCTGCACACAATGTTCGGGCTTTTGCGGCCAAATTTGGACGAATCCGCCATCAGGATCACTTCCCGTGCCGCGTTGCACATGGCTTTACTGACGGTGAAAACTTCATTGAAGGTGGTGACCCCTGCATTCAAATCGATGCCGTCGGTACCCATAAACAGTTTGTCGAAGCTGAAATGTTCGAAGGCGTTTTCCGCCAGTTGCCCATGAAAGGAGGCGGATTTTTTACGAAAGGTGCCGCCCGGCATCAGGATGGTTTGCTCGTTATCGAGTTCGGATAGCGCATTGACGATATGCAGGCTGTTGGTCATCACGGTGATGTTATTGAAATGGCTCAGTAAAGGAACCATTTGCAACACGGTGCTGCCCGCGTCAAGAATGATGGAATCGCCATCCTGAATAAAGCCCACGGCGGTTTCGGCAATCAGCCCTTTTTGCAGGGTGTTGATGAGGGTCTTATGGTCGATCGGTGGATCGGCTTCGTCTTTATTGAGCACGACGCCGCCATAGGTGCGGATGACCGCGCCGGAGTGTTCCAGCACCACTAAATCTTTCCGTATGGTGGTGCCCGTGGTGTCGAAGTGTGCTGCCAGCTCTTCAACAGAACATTTTCCCTGCTTTTGCAGATGCTCAAGAATGGCTGCCTGCCGCTGACGTGGTTTCATGGGCGCTTTTATCCTGCGTTAAGTTGCAAAATGATAATTTCGCAAGCTCATTGCGTTCACAACGAAATTATCCATGTTTCAATTTAAGCGCCAATAATAGAGCATTCTGACAGCCCGGATCATGGGGAAAGATCACATCAGGCTCTAATTCCTCACGTTTCATGCCGAGCAGGGCGTCGATTTTTGCGGGTCTGGCAAAAACGGTGAGTCCGCGCATGAGCAACGTATCGGTGACGCGGTCTTGTTTATCGAAGGCAACCGCAAGGATAACGCGCGGTTTGAAACGCCCGCCAGAGCGCCCGACGCCAACGCGCCCTTGCTGGCAGAGCGCATCAAAGGCGCGGTTAAACTGGCGAATCTGCCAGCCGCCCAGTGCCAGTTGGCTGAGCCAGGCGATGACAGCTACGGTGATGAGTGCAGAAACCATCATGTCTCCTTTTCCCGGATGGCGGCGCGAGCGCCTTATCCGGGTTACGGTTTATGTGCCGGGTGGTGCCCGGTTTCCTCCCTCTCCCTGTGGGAGAAGCTACGGTTTGGTAGCCCCGGTAAGCGTAGCGCCACCGGGGGATACCCTCAGGAACGGGCGGAAGGCATCAGGCCACCCGGTTCAGAACATCACCTGCCCGCCGGTAATATTGATTGATTGCCCGGTACAGTAAGAGGCCTTCGTGCTTGCGTAAAACAGCAGCACATCCAGCACATCCTGATAATCGCAGCCGCGTTTAAGCGGAACCTTATCAATGTAATGCTGCTCAACCTGATCGGCGGCAATCCCCAGTTTGCTGGCATATTGCGGGATCAGGGACTGGAACATTGGTGATTTCAGCAAGTTGCCCAGCATCAACGAATGAACCGTAATCCCGTATTCCGCGAGATCCAGCGCCAGGGATTGTGTCAGGCCCACGCCGCCAAACTTCGCCGCGCTATAGCCCGAGTTGTGCTTACTGCCCACCTTGCCGGACTTCGAGTTGATCTGAATAATGCGCCCTTTAATCCCGTCGCGAATCATCAGCCGCGAAAACTCACGGGCACACAGGAAATAACCCACCAGATTGACCTGCAATGAGCGGTCAAAATCCCCGAGCTGCACATCGCTGATAAACGCCGCTTTGGCAATTCCCGCGCTATAGACCAGCAAATCCGTGCGGCCAAAAATCTCATCAACACCACGGGCAAGCGCCAGTACGCTTTGCTCGCTGGTGGCATCAGCGCCAAAACCGTAGGCCATGCCTTCACCGAACTCCGCGTTAATTTCGTGTGCCACGGTTGCGGCTTTATCACTTTGAATATCCACTACCGCCACGCGATAGCCCTCTGCGGCCAGCCCACGGCTGAGGAACGCCCCGAGTGTTTGTCCCCCACCAATGACAACGGCAACCTGTTTCATACTTTTCTCCTTACGACTTAAGCGACAAATTTCAGTGTGCAACCAGGATTGATGCTTTCCGGCACGTCACCTGCGACGTGTACCGTGCCGGGATATTCCGCCTGCGTCTGTCCATCGAAGCGCAGGGTAATATGGCCAAGCTCGCGCAGATTCAGCTCTGCCACCTCACCGACGGCGGTAACCGGATACTGCTTACCGCCCAGCTCGAAGCGGGCGCCAGGCGTAAGGTGTCCGCAAAAGTCGCCATGACAGTGGATAAAACAAAACTCAGCCACATCGGCGGGGGCCCCTTCCCGGAAGGTAATCAGCATCCGGTCGCCAAGCGCGTCGCGTGCGCAGTCGCCAATCTGAGTAATGGTGGTTTGATAAATCACGCTCATGAGCAACCTCTTATTGATAAATAAAGCCGGAAACAAACCAGGCGATAAGCACCGTTGGCGCACCCGTTAAGAAGCGGCTAACCAATACAGACGGCACGCCGACGCGAACGGTGTCCTGGCGTGCTTCTGCCAGGGAAAGCCCTACGGGGATAAAGTCACATGCGGCCTGGGCGTTAATAGCGAACAGGGCTGGCAGGGCAAGGTGCGGTGGGATATTTCCCTGACCGATTTGCACACCAATCAACACGCCAATAACCTGAGCAATGACCGCCCCTGGGCCGAGGAACGGTGACAGCAACGGGAAGGAACAAATCAGCGCCAGCGTCACCAGCCCTAACGGATGACTGGCAAGTGGGGCCAGGCCGTGGGCTATCCAGTCACCCAAACCGGAGGCCATAATGATCCCGATAAGTGCCGAGACGAATGCCATAAACGGCAGGATGGTTTTCAGCACCGTATCGATGGTGTCGCGCCCGGCCTGAAACAGTACAGCGACGGCTGAGCCCATACCCATGCCGACTTTGGCCAGCAGACCATCGCTCTGCTCGGTGATTTTTTTGCTGGTGTCATAATCACGGGCAGTGGCTTCGCGTTGTGCCGGTGTACGGGGCAACTCACCATCCTGCCAGTAGATATTTTCCTCTTTTACGCCAGAGACATAGATATCTTCCAGGATGTACTGCGCCAGCGGGCCTGACTTGCCGGTGGCATGGATATTGATGGTGGGAATGCGCCGTTTCGGGTAAATGCCGCAGCGTAACGTACCGCCGCAGTCGATGACTGCAACGCCGATTTCAGCTTCTGCCGGTTCTCCCTCTTTAAAGCCATCCACCGCTTCCCAGCCGGTCATTTGTGCCAGCTTGTCGACGATCGCCGGTCGCGTTCCGGCCGTGATATAGACGATCTTCTTGTTCGCGGTGGGATCGAGTGCCAGTGGGCCGCCCCAGCCGCCGGTACCTTTTTCAATCACAATGCGGCTCATGATGTTGCTCCTGCCAGTTGTACTTTCTGCTCAAGCTGAATGCCCATTTTTTTCTCGAAAATCGCGGTCGTCAGATCGGTAATCCAGCCACGGAAGAAGTTAGTGACCAGACCAACCAGCAGGTAGCTCACGGCAAGTGGCCCCAGCGGCAGACCGAGGGTAGTCAGGCCGTTGGCGATGCCTAAATAGACGAACAATTCGCCGGGATTGATATGGGGGAACAGGCCATTCATTGAGTGGCAACTGTAAGAAGCGGCGGCGTAATAACTGGGCTTGTAACGTTCCGGCATAAAGCGTCCGAGACTGAGCGTCATCGGGTTGCAGAAAACAAAGGTGCCCACGCACGGCAGCAGCAGATAACGGGTCACCGGATTGCCAGCGCAACGCTGCGCCAGCCGCTCAATACGGTGCTGACCAATGAAATTGATCAGTGCGTTCATGATAACCAGCAGACTTATCAGCAGCGGCAGAATACCGGTCACCATCCCGGTAAACACAACCCCGCCTTTCTGAAACAGCCCGATGAACCATTCGGCACCATGAGTAATGGTTTCGATCATTGTTCTCTCCTGTAGGGTTTTCTCGTTGTTGCAAAACTGGGACTTATAATAATCATTATGAAAGGTTAAAAAGTGTTATTTAGATCTCAATATGAAAGATAAAATGATCATTGTGAAAGTTTTTTGGCAAGGAGAGGGTGTGAAGTGAAGACAAACGCGGCATTTCAGATAAGAGGAGAGAGAAGAAACATGGAAGCCGCTTCCTTGTGGAAGCCCGCATGCTTTACCATAATTCCTCCTGGTTGAATGAATTGTTAAATGGATGTCCCATGTTTAAGCGTCGTTACGCAGCGCTCCTCCCTGCGCTCGTTTTACTTGCCGCCTGCAGCAGCAAACCTCATCAAACCGCAGCATCTACCGACGGTGTGATAACCGGTCAACCTGCGGAACCCTCTGGCGGTTTCCTGCTCAAGCCGCAGCATAATGTGATGGCAATGGGCGGCGACTTCGCCAATAACCCGGCGGCGGAGCAGTTCATCAATGAGATGGTGAGCAAACACGGCTTTGACCGTCAGCAGCTACACGAAATTCTCTCTCAGGCGAAGCGACTCGATTACGTGCTGCGCCTGATGGACCGCCAGGCACCAACCGGCCCGGCACCGGTAGGGCCGAATGGCGCATGGCTGCGCTATCGCAGCCAGTTCATCACTCCGGATAACGTGCAAAACGGCGTGGCGTTCTGGAATCAATATGAAGACGCGCTGAATCGCGCATGGATGGTCTACGGCGTACCGCCGGAAATTATCGTTGGCATTATCGGCGTGGAAACCCGCTGGGGCCGCGTGATGGGCAAAACGCGTATCCTTGATGCGCTGGCGACGCTCTCCTTCGACTATCCACGCCGCGCCGCGTATTTCTCCAGCGAACTGGAAACGTTCCTGCTGATGGCGCGAGATGAAAGTGATGATCCGCTCGATTTGAAAGGTTCGTTCGCCGGTGCGATGGGCTACGGTCAGTTTATGCCGTCGTCTTACAAACAGTATGCCGTTGATTTTAATGGCGACGGGCATATCAACCTGTGGGATCCGGTCGATGCCATCGGCAGCGTGGCAAACTACTTTAAAGAACATGGTTGGGTGAAAGGCGATCTGGTGGCGGTGCCTGCTAATGGCCAGGCGCCGGGGCTGGCGAATGGCTTTAAAACCAACTACAGCGTGGCGCAACTGGCGTCAGCGGGCTTAACGCCGCAGCAACCGTTGGGGAACCACCAACAGGCCAGCCTGTTGCGCCTGGATGTTGGCACCAATTATGAGTACTGGTACGGCTTACCCAACTTCTACACCATCACCCGTTACAACAGCAGCACGCACTACGCGATGGCGGTCTGGCAGCTTGGTCAGGCGGTTGCGCTGGCGCGCGTTCGCTAATTGTCAGCCCCTCCTGCGGGAGGGGTTGAAACATTTCGACGCATTAACCCGATAAATTCCCGTTTACTTCATCACTGCTTCTGATTATTGTTATGTTATAACATTATGAAGGTTCAGTGATGATGGATGTAACCCTTTTCTCCTGCGCCAGCGCGGTCCGGCTTGGACTGGCTGCGGCGTTGTTAGTTGTGCTGTGGCTGCTTACGGCATGGTCGGTGGCGCTGGCATGATTGAGCTTGATCATCTGGTGGCGGGCTACGGCTCGCGCGCCATTACCCCCTCCCTGTGCGGTGTCATTGAAGCCGGCAGCATGACCGCAATTGTCGGGGCCAATGGCTGCGGCAAATCGACGTTACTCAAAACGCTGGCAGGCATACTGCCGCCGGTCAGTGGCACGCTGCGCTGGACGCCTTCACGACCGGTTATCGGCTGGCTGGCACAGCGGCAGACGCTGGACCCGCATTTTCCCATTACGGTGCAGGATGTGGTCAGCATGGGTGCCTGGCCGCGTATCTCGCTGTTTCGCGGTCTCAATCGCCAGGCCAGAGCGCATGTTGCTGAGGCGCTGGAGCGGGTGGGGCTGCTGACGATGGCGCGCACCACCGTTGAAGCCCTCTCCGGTGGTCAGTTTCAGCGCATGCTTTTTGCCCGCATGTGGTTACAGCATGCGCCGCTTGTCATGCTCGATGAACCATTTACCGGCATTGATGAGGCCACAAGCCAGGTGCTGATGGAGCAGATTGTCGATATGCATCAGCAGGGGCAAACCATCCTCGCCGTGTTGCACGATAGCGAACGTGTCAAACGCTACTTCCCCCAGACGCTGCGTCTGGATACAGAAAGCGCCCATTGGGGGGCGACTGACGTGACCCTGACGCAGAACGGCGGAGCGTGCCTGGCATGATATGGCATCTCTTTTTCCAGCCGTTTATTGAGTTCGGCTTTATGCGCCGCGCGCTGGTGGTGTGTCTGGCTTTATCCGTCAGCACCACGGCGCTGGGTGTCTTTTTGCAACTGCGGCGTATGAGCCTGATGGGCGATGCGCTCTCGCACGCGATTTTACCGGGCGTGGCGGCAGGCTACTTACTCAACGGCATGTCATTACTGGCGATGAGTCTGGGCGGTTTTTTTGCCGGAATTATCGTGGCGCTGGTGGCCGGGATCATCAGCCGACGCACGCCGCTCAAAGAGGACGCCAGCTTTGCCGGTTTGTATCTCGCGTCACTGGCGCTGGGCGTGACGCTGGTCTCGCTGCGTGGCTCAAGCGTTGACCTGCTGCATTTACTGTTTGGCTCGGTTCTGGCGGTCGATCAGGACGCGGCGTTGTTTGTCGCGGGCGTCGCCAGCCTGACGCTCCTGTGTCTGGCGCTGTTTTATCGCGGACTGGTGAGTGAAGCCTTCGACAGCAGTTTTTTGCAGATTAACGCGCCGCGACTGCCCGCTCTGCTCCACAGCCTGTTTCTGGCACTGCTGGTGTTAAACCTCGTGGCCGGGTTTCAGGTGCTGGGCACATTAATGGCGGTGGGGGTGATGATTTTACCGGCGGTAGCCGCACGCTGCTGGGCGCGAACACTCCCTGGCCTGCTTTTATTTGCAGGCGTTAGCGGCGCGCTGTGTGCATGGTTTGGTCTGAGTCTTTCGTGGATGGCAGGGCTACCGGCGGGGCCATCTATCGTCCTGAGCGCGAGCGTCGTGTTTATTTTTTCCATCTTATTCGGCGTGCGCAGCACCTTACGCGCACAAAAAACAGGCAAGGAGACATAATGAAAAAGGCAGGTGTGGTTCTGGCATTAGCGCTTGGGCTGATGACGCAAAGTGTCATGGCGAAAACATTAAACGTGGTCGCCAGTTTCTCGGTACTGGGGGATATCGCCGCCAAAACCGGTGGCGATCATGTGAAAGTCACTACGCTTGTCGGGCCGGATGGCGACCCGCATACCTTCGAGCCGAGCGCCAAAGATAGCGCGTTGCTCAATAAGGCCGATGTGGTGGTGGTCAATGGTCTGGGGCTGGAAGGCTGGCTGGACCGGCTGGTGAAAGCGTCTGGCTTTAAAGGGGTTGTGGTTGTCGCTTCTGAGGGCGTTTCGACCCATACGCTGGAAGAAGACGGCAAAACTGTGACCGACCCGCACGCCTGGAACAGTGCGGCTAACGGTGCGCTCTATGCGAAGAATATTCTTGCGGCGTACGTCAAAGCCGACCCGCAGGATGAAGTAGCGCTGAAGGCGACCGGCCAGCGTTATATTGAGCAGGTTCAGCAGCTCGATAGCTGGGCGAAAACCCAGTTTGACGCGGTACCGCAAGAGAAACGCAAAGTGCTGACCAGCCACGACGCGTTTGGCTACTTTGGCCGGGCGTACGGCGTAACGTTCCTTGCCCCGCAGGGTATCTCCTCTGAAAGTGAAGCCAGCGCGCAGCAGGTGGCTGAGCTGATTAAGCAGATTAAAGCCGACGGCGTGCATACCTGGTTTATGGAAAACCAGCTTGATCCGCGCCTGGTCAAACAGATTGCCAGCGCGACCGGCGCACAGCCTGGTGGAGAGCTCTATCCTGAGGCGCTGAGTAAAAAAGGGGGCGTGGCGGACTCATACGTCAAAGCGTTTCGCCACAATGTTGAAACCATCGCCAACAGCATGAAATAACCTCTCTAAGCCAGCGAAAGCTGGCTTTTTTCTGAAGCCTCCTCGTAAATTCGTCACCGTATCCCCACCTTTATCCTGAAAGTGGTATCTTTTGCGCCACGGTTTTTGCACGACAGGGGTCACTATGACTGACAGCGAATTAATGCAACTAAGTGAGCGTGTGGGGCTGGCGCTCAAGGCGCGCGGGGCGACCGTCACTACGGCGGAATCCTGTACGGGGGGCTGGGTGGCAAAAGCCATTACCGATATCGCCGGGAGTTCCGCCTGGTTTGAGCGTGGCTTTGTCACCTACAGTAATGAGGCCAAGTCGCAGATGATTGGCGTCAAGGCAGAGACGCTCGCGGCACATGGCGCAGTGAGTGAACCCGTAGTGGTGGAGATGGCGATTGGCGCGCTAAAAGCCGCGCGGGCGGATTACGCTATCTCAATAAGCGGCATTGCCGGGCCGGACGGTGGCAGCGACAGCAAGCCTGTCGGCACCGTGTGGTTTGGGTTTGCCAGTGTAAGCGGGCAGGGCATTACCCGCCGCGAGTGCTTCGATGGAGACCGCGAAGCGGTGCGTCGTCAGGCGACGGTGTATGCGTTGCAAACACTGTGGCAACATTTTCTACAAAATACTTGATACTGTATGACCATACAGTATAATTGCGACAACAGAACAGAAATTCACGGCGGAGCATAGTCGCTTCACCTTGCATGACAGGAGTAATAATGGCTATCGACGAAAACAAACAAAAGGCGCTTGCGGCCGCACTGGGTCAGATCGAAAAGCAATTCGGTAAAGGCTCCATCATGCGTCTGGGTGAAGACCGTTCTATGGATGTCGAAACGATCTCCACCGGTTCACTTTCGCTGGATATCGCACTGGGTGCGGGCGGTCTGCCAATGGGCCGTATTGTTGAAATTTACGGGCCAGAATCGTCCGGTAAAACGACGTTGACCCTCCAGGTTATCGCCGCGGCACAGCGTGAAGGCAAAACCTGTGCGTTTATCGACGCCGAACACGCGCTGGACCCTGTATACGCACGTAAGCTGGGCGTTGATATCGACAATCTGCTGTGTTCTCAGCCGGATACCGGTGAGCAGGCGCTGGAAATCTGTGATGCGCTGGCACGCTCTGGTGCCGTTGACGTTATCGTTGTCGACTCCGTTGCGGCGCTGACGCCGAAAGCAGAAATCGAAGGCGAAATCGGTGACTCTCACATGGGCCTCGCGGCACGTATGATGAGCCAGGCGATGCGTAAACTGGCGGGTAACCTTAAGCAGTCCAACACGCTGCTGATCTTTATCAACCAGATCCGTATGAAAATTGGCGTCATGTTCGGTAACCCGGAAACCACCACCGGTGGTAATGCGCTGAAATTCTACGCCTCTGTTCGTCTGGATATTCGTCGCGTTGGCGCGGTGAAAGAGGGCGACAATGTGGTGGGTAGCGAAACCCGCGTGAAAGTGGTGAAAAACAAAATCGCTGCACCGTTCAAACAGGCTGAGTTCCAGATCCTCTACGGCGAAGGTATTAACTTCTACGGCGAGCTGGTTGACCTGGGCGTGAAAGAGAAGCTGATTGAAAAAGCGGGCGCCTGGTACAGCTACAACGGCGAGAAAATCGGTCAGGGTAAAGCGAATGCGACAAACTGGCTGAAAGAAAACCCGGCAACGGCGAAAGAAATCGAGAAGAAAGTGCGTGAGATCCTGCTCAGCAATCCTTCCTCCGGTGCTGATTTCTCGGTGGACGACAGCGGTGAAGGTGTCGAAGAAACCAACGAAGATTTCTGATAATCTGAATGACAATCAAGGGCTGCAGATGCAGCCCTTTTGTTTTTCAGAGTCTGCCAGGATTTAACCATGTCTGACAACACGCCCCGACGCTCCGCCTACGCCCGCCTGCTTGACCGCGCCTTACGCATTTTGGCCATGCGTGACCATGCGGAACAGGAACTTCGCAGAAAACTTACCGCCCCGGTTATGGGGAAAAATGGTCTGGAAAAAACGGATGCTACGCCGGAAGATGTCGATAAAGTCATTGCCTGGTGCATGGAAAATAACTACCTCGACGATGTGCGCTTTGCCCGTCAGTTCATTGCCAGCCGCAGTCGCAAAGGATACGGCCCTGCGCGTATCCGCCAGGAAATGGGCCAGAAGGGGCTGGCGAGGGATATCTGCGAAAGCGCGATGCGAGAATGTGATATCGACTGGTGCGAACTTGCCCGGGAACAGGCGCAACGCAAATTCGGTGAACCACTACCCGTAGCTTTTGCGGAGAAAGTAAAAGTGCAACGCTTTTTACTCTATCGCGGTTATTTACTGGAAGATATTCAGGAAATCTGGCGAAATTTTGCCGGTTGACCGCATACGGGATTTTACTTCGTAGTAAAGAAAACTTATCTTATTCCCACTTTTTCCAGTAGCGGGTTGCTGTCTGTCAAAGGGCAGTAATCCGTTACGACATTTCGTTAGCTTGATTTCAGGATAATTATGAGCAAGAGCACCGCTGAGATCCGTCAGGCGTTTCTCGATTTTTTCCATAGCAAGGGCCATCAGGTAGTTGCGAGCAGCTCCCTTGTGCCGAATAACGACCCGACTCTGCTGTTTACCAACGCCGGGATGAACCAGTTCAAGGACGTATTCCTTGGGCTCGACAAGCGTAATTATTCCCGTGCTACTACCGCGCAGCGCTGCGTGCGTGCGGGTGGTAAACACAACGACCTGGAAAACGTCGGTTACACCGCGCGCCATCATACCTTCTTCGAAATGCTGGGTAACTTCAGCTTCGGCGACTACTTCAAACACGATGCTATCCAGTACGCATGGGAACTGCTGACCGGTGATAACTGGTTCAAACTGCCAAAAGAGCGTCTGTGGGTAACGGTGTACGAGACCGACGACGAAGCCTACGAAATCTGGGAAAAAGAAGTCGGAATTCCGCGCGAGCGCATTATCCGTATCGGAGACAATAAAGGCGCGCCTTATGCTTCCGATAACTTCTGGCAGATGGGCGATACCGGTCCGTGCGGCCCTTGCACCGAGATTTTCTACGACCATGGCGACCATATCTGGGGTGGCCCTCCGGGAAGCCCGGAAGAAGACGGCGACCGCTACATTGAGATCTGGAACATCGTCTTTATGCAGTTCAACCGTCAGGCTGACGGTACCATGGAACCGCTGCCGAAACCGTCCGTTGATACAGGTATGGGGCTCGAACGTATCACTGCGGTGCTGCAACATGTGAATTCCAACTACGAAATCGACCTGTTCAGCAAACTTATCAAAGCGGTCGCTGATGTGACCGGCGCGACCGATTTGAGTAACAAATCCCTGCGCGTGATCGCGGACCATATTCGTTCCTGTGCCTTCCTGATCGCTGACGGCGTGATCCCGTCGAATGAAAACCGTGGCTATGTGCTGCGTCGTATCATTCGCCGTGCAATCCGTCACGGCAACATGCTGGGCGCGAAAGATACGTTCTTCTACAAACTGGTTGGGCCGCTGCTCGACGTTATGGGATCTGCCGGTGAAGAACTGAAACGCCAGCAAGCGCAGGTTGAGCAAGTTCTGAAAACCGAAGAAGAACAGTTTGCCCGTACGCTGGAGCGTGGCCTGGCGCTGCTGGACGAAGAGCTGGCGAAACTCAAAGGCGACACGCTGGATGGCGAAACCGCTTTCCGCCTGTACGACACCTATGGCTTCCCGGTGGATCTGACGGCTGACGTATGCCGCGAGCGTAATCTGAAAGTCGACGAAAAAGGCTTTGAAGCCGCAATGGAAGAGCAGCGTCGTCGTGCGCGTGAATCCAGCGGTTTTGGCGCTGACTATAATGCGATGATCCGTGTCGATGGCAGCTCAGAATTTAAAGGTTATGACCATCTGGAACTGACCGGCAAAGTGACCGCGCTGTTTGTTGATGGTAAAGCTGTGAATGCGGTGAACGCCGGTCAGGACGCTGTTGTGATTCTGGACCAGACCCCGTTCTATGCCGAATCCGGTGGTCAGGTGGGTGACAAAGGGGAACTGAAAGGCAACGGCTTTACGTTCACCGTCAATGATACGCAGAAATACGGCCAGGCGATCGGTCATCTGGGGCGCGTTGCCACAGGTTCACTGAAAGTGGGCGACGGCGTGAAAGCCGAAGTCGACGAAGCTCGTCGTCTGCGTATTCGTCTGAACCACTCTGCAACGCACCTGATGCATGCCGCACTACGCGATGTGCTGGGGACGCATGTGGCGCAGAAAGGCTCACTAGTTAACGATAAGGCGCTGCGTTTCGACTTCTCGCATTTCGAAGCGATGAAACCGTCTGAAATCCGTGCGGTAGAAGATCTGGTGAACGCGCAAATTCGCCGCAACCTGCCTATCGAAACCAATATCATGGATATCGATGCGGCAAAAGCCTCTGGCGCAATGGCGCTGTTTGGTGAGAAATATGATGACCGCGTGCGAGTTCTTCGCATGGGCGATTTCTCCACTGAACTGTGTGGTGGTACTCACGCATCGCGTACGGGCGATATCGGCCTGTTCCGCATTGTATCTGAGTCCGGCACTGCGGCGGGCGTCCGTCGTATTGAAGCGGTCACTGGCGAAGGCGCCATTGCGGCCCTGCATGCGCAAAGCGACCAGTTGCAGGATATTGCCCAGTTGCTGAAAGGTGATAGTGCCAATCTCGGTGACAAAGTTCGTTCCGCGCTGGAGCGTACCCGTCAGCTAGAGAAAGAGCTGCAACAGCTTAAAGAACAACAGGCCGCTCAGGAAAGCGCAAGCTTGACCGGGAAGGCTGAGGATATCAACGGCGTTAAACTCCTTGTCAGCGTGCTGGAGGGTGTTGAACCGAAGATGCTGCGTACCATGGTCGACGATCTCAAGAACCAATTAGGTTCTGCCGTTATCGTTCTGGCCACAGTGGCAGAAGGTAAGGTTTCTCTGATTGCGGGTGTGTCTAAGGATGTGACCGACCGCGTTAAAGCAGGGGAGCTAGTAGGGATGGTTGCCCAGCAAGTGGGCGGTAAAGGCGGCGGGCGTCCGGATATGGCGCAAGCCGGCGGCACGGATGTGGCAGCACTTCCGGCAGCAATGGCCAGCGTAAAAGGCTGGGTCGGCGCGAAACTGTAAAAATTACAAAGCGAATAGCAGTCGCCATGGCCTTGTCGCCATGGCGTTCTTGCCACTACGCTATTGAAAACGATAAAGTCAGGTTGAAGTTGTGTATATCGGCTAAACTTACGTCTAACAGAATGTGATGCCGTGACTGCTTACACTTAACGTGTTTGTCATCGCTTACTTTTTGGCGTTATATGATGGAGAATGCCGGGATACAGAGAGACCCGACTCTTTTAATCTTTCAAGGAGCAAAGAATGCTGATTCTGACTCGTCGAGTTGGTGAGACCCTCATGATTGGGGATGAGGTCACTGTGACTGTTTTAGGGGTTAAAGGTAACCAAGTGCGTATTGGCGTTAACGCTCCTAAAGAAGTATCTGTTCATCGTGAAGAAATCTACCAGCGTATCCAGGCTGAAAAATCACAGCAGTCCAGTTATTGATATTACCGCGTCTCGCCATCCCGGCGAGACGCAACATTTTTCCCCGATTCTCTCCTCATCACGTTACCTTTTTATTTCACACTCTCTATTCTCACTTCTTTTTCTCAGCTTTTTGTCCGTACTGGCGTATAGGGCGCATCGGTAATTTCTGCTGATAAAACATCCTTTTTGCACTTTTAACCGGCTAATTGTCTGCGAAGTGTGCAAACGATTCAGGGGCTGGAAAAATTGTTTGACTTATAAGTCCCAGAAAGTAATATGTGCGCCACGCAGCGACGATGAGCAGAAACAAGTTCTTCGAAGCACTCGTAAGAGGCGTGTGGTGAGGTGGCCGAGAGGCTGAAGGCGCTCCCCTGCTAAGGGAGTATGCGGTCAAAAGCTGCATCCGGGGTTCGAATCCCCGCCTCACCGCCATTTGCATCCATAGCTCAGCTGGATAGAGTACTCGGCTACGAACCGAGCGGTCGGAGGTTCGAATCCTCCTGGATGCACCATCTTTCTCAGTGTTGCGGCTTGTTGAGCAGCATTGAATCGGTAGTAAAGCAGTAAATCCTGATGCATCCATAGCTCAGCTGGATAGAGTACTCGGCTACGAACCGAGCGGTCGGAGGTTCGAATCCTCCTGGATGCACCATCTTCCTCAGTGTTGCGGCTTGTTGAGCAGCATTGAATCAGTAGTAAAGCAGTAATCCCGATGCATCCATAGCTCAGCTGGATAGAGTACTCGGCTACGAACCGAGCGGTCGGAGGTTCGAATCCTCCTGGATGCACCATCTTCTCTGGAATAACATCAGTATTGTTGTTTCATGGTCTGCGCAATAATCGCCAGTACCAGAGAAGATAACGTTGCGTCAGCAACGGCCCGCAGTGCGTCATCCTCCTGGATGCACCCTCATTTGTCAGGTAGCGCTTCAAAAGCGGTATTTGATATCAGCAGTAAAGCAGTAAATCCCGATGCATCCATAGCTCAGCTGGATAGAGTACTCGGCTACGAACCGAGCGGTCGGAGGTTCGAATCCTCCTGGATGCACCATCTTCTCCGGAATAACATAAGCATTGTTGTTTCATGGGCTGCGCAATAATCGCCAGCACCAGGGAGGATAACGTTGCGTCAGCAACGGCCCGCAGGGCGAACGCAGTGCGTCATCCTCCTGGATGCACCATCTTCTCTAAAACAACGTTCTCTTCTCAACCTTCTTATTTTTCGTACACATTTTTCACGTATCCTTTTTCATTCCCTGACAGATTTTTATTGGCAGGTTGTTCTTTCCTCTATAATTTATCTGCTCGTAACGATGTAAATTGAGTAAGGCGAAGGCAAGGAGAGATATCATGAAAGGGTACAAAGCTATTTCTGCGTTTTGCGCAATGTTACTTGTCGCACTAACCCTGAGCGGTTGTGCGGGCTCATCTAAAAAGGAAAGTACCGGCGGCTATATAGACGACACCGTCGTGACAACTAAAGTCAAAACCGCGCTCTTCAATGATAAAAACATTAAATCTTCGGAAATCAGCGTTGAAACCTTTAAAGGGCGTGTGCAACTGAGTGGTTTTGTCTCCTCGGCTGAAAGTGCTAAGCGCGCGGTGGAGGTCGCCCGCCGGGTTCCGGGCGTGCGGGTGGTCGAGAACGATTTGAGGATCAAATAATCTTCGCAAACCCCAAAGACGCCCCAGCGCGTCTTTGTTGTCTCTACGTCCGGCAGCGACAAAAATCTTTGTTTACGATAAAGTAACGTTTTGTTATCCGCTCGATGAGAACACGATGTACGAACGTTACGATGGTCTGATTTTCGATATGGATGGCACCATCCTGGATACCGAACCGACTCACCGTAAAGCCTGGCATGAGGTGCTGGGGCATTATGGTCTGCGTTACGATATACAGGCGATGATTGCGCTGAATGGCTCACCTACCTGGCGCATCGCACAGTCGGTAATTGAACTCAATCAGGCCGATCTTGACCCTTATGCGCTCGCACGTGAAAAAACAGAAGCGGTAAAAGCGATGCTTCTGGATACCGTTCGTCCGCTACCGCTTATTGATGTTGTCAAAGAGTGGTATGGTCGCCGTCCGTTATCGGTCGGGACGGGGAGCGAAAGCGCGATCGCCGAAGCACTGTTATCCCATCTTGGTCTGCGTCACTATTTCGCTGCCGTGGTTGCAGCCGATCATGTAAAAAACCATAAACCGGCGCCCGATACTTTTTTGCTCTGTGCGGAAAAAATGGGCGTCGTACCGGAAAGATGCGTGGTTTTTGAGGATGCGGACTTTGGCCTGCAGGCGGCACGCGCGGCCGGGATGGATGCTGTGGATGTTCGCCTGCTGTGAGTGAAGCGCTTTCTCTTGTTTCACTGTTTGTCAGCAGTTTTCTTAGCGCCACCTTGCTTCCAGGCAACTCTGAGGTGGTGCTGATTGCTATGCTGCTTTCCGGCCTTAGTCAGCCGTGGTTACTCGTATTAATAGCAACAATGGGTAATAGCCTTGGAGGGTTGACTAACGTTATTCTTGGGCGTTTCTTTCCAATGCGTGAAAAGTCGCGCTGGCAAGAAAAAGCAACAGGCTGGCTAAGACGCTATGGTGCAGCCACACTGTTATTAAGCTGGATGCCTGTAATCGGCGATTTGCTGTGCCTGCTGGCGGGATGGATGCGCATTCCCTGGGGGCCAGTCGTGTTTTTTTTATGCCTTGGGAAAGCATTGCGCTACGTAATTGTAGCTGTAGCAACGCTCCAGGGCATGACGTGGTGGCACTAATTGGACTGAGTGAGTGACCTTTAATCGTCAACCATTACAATTATGCTTAATAAAATGAATATTACAGGCGGGAGGTCAATTTGATCCCGGACGTATCACAGGCATTGTCCTGGCTGGAAAAAAATCCTCAGGTTCTCAAGGGGATTCAACGAGGTCTTGAGCGCGAAACGCTGCGCGTCAAGGCAGATGGCACGCTGGCAACCAGCGGCCATCCGCACGCCCTTGGTTCCGCGTTGACCCATAAATGGATTACGACAGATTTTGCCGAAGCATTGCTGGAGTTTATTACTCCGGTAGACGGTGATATTCAGCATATGCTGACCATCATGCGTGATATTCACCGCTTTGCCGCGCGTGAAATAGGTGATGAACGCATGTGGCCGCTCAGCATGCCGTGCTATATCGAAAACGGCCAGGATATTGAACTGGCGCAGTATGGCTCGTCAAATATCGGTCGCCTGAAAACACTGTACCGTGAAGGCTTGAAAAACCGCTACGGCGCGTTGATGCAGACCATTTCAGGCGTGCATTACAATTTTTCGCTGCCGATGGCTTTCTGGGAAGCCAAATGTGGGGAAACTGATAAAGAATCCGTTTCTGACGGTTACTTCCGTCTGATCCGTAACTATTACCGCTTTGGTTGGGTCATTCCGTATCTGTTTGGCGCGTCCCCGGCGATTTGCCCCTCTTTCCTGCAGGGCAAACCTTCGACGCTGCCTTTCGAGAAGACCCCTGGCGGCATGCATTATCTGCCGTATGCCACTTCGCTGCGTTTGAGCGACCTGGGGTACACCAACAAGTCGCAAAGCAATCTTGGCATCACCTTTAACAACCTGTCTGATTATGTCGTGGCGCTGAAACGCGCGATTAAAACGCCCTCTGAGGAATACGCGAAGATTGGTCTGAAAAAAGAGGGTAAGTATCTGCAGATCAATACCAATATCCTGCAGATTGAAAACGAACTTTATGCCCCGATTCGCCCGAAACGCGTAACGCGTAGCGGTGAGTCGCCGTCGGATGCGCTGTTGCGCGGCGGAATTGAATATATTGAAGTGCGTTCGCTGGACATCAATCCGTTCACCCCGATTGGCGTGGATGAGCAGCAGATCCGTTTCCTCGATCTGTTTATGGTCTGGTGCGTGCTGGCGGATGCGCCGGAAATGAGTAGCGACGAGCTGCTGTGTACGCGTAAAAACTGGAATCGCGTGATTCTGGAAGGGCGTAAAACGGGCCTGACGCTGGGAATGGGCTGCGAAACGGCGCAATTCCCACTGCCACAAGTCGGGAAAGATCTGTTCCGTGACCTTAAACGTGTCGCGCAGACGCTTGATGGACTGTACGGTGGCAACAATTACGAGCAGGTTTGCGATGAACTGGTGGCCTGTTTTGACAACCCGGAACTGACATTCTCGGCGCGCATTTTGCGTTCTATGCTTGATAAAGGTATTGGCGGTACGGGCAAAGCGCTCTCAGAAGAGTATCGGTCCATGTTGCGTGAAGAACCGCTGGAAATTTTGCGCGAAGAGGATTTCAGAAAAGAGTGCGAGGTTTCCTGGGCGCGCCAGAAAGAGGTTGAAGCGTCGGACACTGAGACATTCGAGGCGCTGGTCGCAAGACACGCCTGACAGAAAAGAAAAAGGCCACAGTAATGTGGCCAAAATATTCATCTCTGAAAACAGGGATGATGATAACAAATGCGCGTCTTTCATATACTCAGACTCGCATCAGAATGAAGAGTTCATTTTATTTTAAAAAAAATCACTGCGGAGGTGACTAAATGCCATTGTTGGATAGCTTCACTGTCGATCATACCCGTATGGAAGCGCCTGCGGTTCGTGTTGCAAAGAGCATGAACACTCCTCATGGCGACGCTATTACCGTTTTCGACCTGCGTTTCTGCGTGCCTAACAAAGAAGTCATGCCGGAAAAAGGTATCCATACGCTTGAGCACCTGTTCGCAGGTTTCATGCGTGATCATCTGAACGGGAATGGCGTGGAGATTATCGACATCTCCCCGATGGGTTGCCGTACCGGCTTCTATATGAGCCTGATCGGTACGCCTGATGAGCAACGTGTGGCCGATGCCTGGAAAGCGGCGATGGCTGACGTACTGAAAGTGCAGAACCAGAACCAGATTCCGGAACTTAACGTCTATCAGTGCGGCACATATCAGATGCACTCGCTGAGCGAAGCGCAGGACATTGCGCGCCATATTCTCGAAAAAGACGTGCGTGTAAACAGCAATGAAGAGCTGGCGCTGCCGAAAGAGAAACTGCAGGAACTGCACATCTAGTGCGAATGTTCCCTCTCCCAACGGGAGAGGGATGGGCAAAGGAGGTTAAGCGATGTCCACGACCTTAACCTTCTCCTTTACCCATCGCCCTCTGGTCCCCTTTGCCCATGATTATGAACACGGAGAAAGCGAGCCGTGGCATCAGCATGAGTGCGCCCAATTGCTGCATATCTTAAGTGGCGTTGTCCGGGTGGACACGGCATCAGGTTGTTGGGTCGTACCGCCAGGGCGCGGCGTCTGGTTGCCTGCCGGAACACAACATGCGATTCGCATTACGGGTAAAGTTGCTGCACGCACGCTGTTTATTGACCCACTTGCCCGCGCGGATTTACCCGCCTCCTGCCAGATTGTGCAAATCACACCGCTGCTACGCGAGCTGATTATCGCCTCGTTTTCTCTTGCCGAAAAATACGCGCCGGCCAGTCGTGATGAGCATGTTTATGAGCTGATACTCGATGAAATCCGCGGTATGCGCGTGCTGCCCTTTTTCTTGCCGGAGCCCGAGAGTGAAGTGCTGAAAAATCTGTGTCTGCGCATTCGCGAGTCGATAGCCCAGCCCTGGAGCAGCACACAGGCGGCGGCGCTGATCGGCATGAGTGAAAAGACCCTTAACCGCCATTTTCAACGGCAAACGGCGTTAACTTATGGCGAATGGGTTCGGCAGGCAAAGCTGATGGAAGCGCTGGTCAGGCTTGCGCAAGGTCACTCAGTGTTACGTGTCGCGCTGGATCTGGGATACGGCAGCCATAGTGCGTTTACGGCGATGTTTCGCCGGGTGATGGGGATATCACCCAGCGATTATTTCCGCGCACCGGAAAACGAGTGTTATTAGCTCAGCGCATTCAGTAACGCCTGTAAAGATGCCCTCGCCACATCATTATCGATACCCACCCCCCAGCTTCCGCTACCGTCCGGATACAGACAGTGAATGTAGGCCACAGAGCGGCTGTCGCTACGTTCTCCGAGCGTATGTTCGTGATAATCCTTAATGCTGAAAGGCTGTTTAAGCAACTGGCTTAGTGCGCCGGCGGCGGCAGACAGCAATCCATTACCCAGACCTTCGATTTTACGTTGGGTCCCCTGTAGCAGTAATGTGGCCTGCAAATGTAACTGACCATCCTGGCGGCTTTCGCTTTTATAATCCACCAGGGCCAGCGCAGGCTGCGCAATCAGGCCGTAGCGCTGGCGGAAGAGCTGCCACAGCGCATTTTGCGTCATCTCTTTACCGTGGCTGTCCGTTTCGCGCTGTACATGCTGGCTAAAATCCTGCTGTAACGCGCGGGGTAATTTCAGCCCATGATTTTGCTCAATCAGCCACGCGCTACCGCTCTTACCGGACTGGCTGTTCACGCGGATCACCGCTTCGTAGGTACAACCAATGTCCTGCGGATCGACAGGCAGATAGGGCATCTCCCAGCGCTCGTCAGCCTTGCGGGCATCGAAGCCTTTTTTAATCGCATCCTGATGCGATCCAGAAAAGGCGGTATAGGCCAGGCGCCCGGCCCACGGATGACGTGGGTGAACGGGCAACTGATTACAGTTTTCCACCACATCGACCACCTGCTGCATATTGCTGAAATCAAGTTCCGGTGAGATACCCTGGCTATAAAGGTTCATCGCCAGCGTAACCAGACAAACATTGCCGGTGCGTTCGCCATTACCGAACAGACAGCCTTCAACGCGATCGGCACCTGCCAGCAGCGCCAGCTCAGCACTTGCCACGCCAGTTCCGCGATCGTTATGCGGATGCACGCTGATACTCACCGCCTGGCGACGGGTAAAGTGGCGGCAGAAATATTCAATCTGATCGGCGTAAACGTTGGGCGTGTTGACTTCCACCGTCGCGGGCAGATTAATAATCATGGGACGTTCAGCGCCGGGTTCCCATACATCGGCCACGGCTTCACAAATTTCCAGCGCAAATTCCGGTTCGGTAAAACAGAAGGTTTCCGGGGAATACTCGTACTGCCAGCGGGTTTGTGGATGCTGTTCGCAAAGTTGACGAATGAGCCGTGTAGAGCGTACCGCAAGGGCGATTACGTCGGCCTTTTCCATGCCAAACACCAGCTTGCGAAACAGTGGTGCCGTCGCATTGTAGAGGTGAATGGTAGCGCTGTGCGCTCCCATCAATGAAGCGAAGGTTCGGTGAATCAGATCCTCGCGCGCCTGGGTCAATACCTGGACAGTGACATCCTGGGGAATGCGGTTTTCTTCAATCAACTGGCGTACAAAGTTAAAGTCGGTTTGCGATGCAGACGGGAATGCCACTTCGATCTCTTTAAAACCGCAGGCGAGGAGCAGATCCCAGAACTGCAACTTACGCTCACTGTCCATGGGCTCTGCAAGCGCCTGGTTGCCATCGCGCAGGTCTGTAGAGAGCCAGCGTGGCGCGTGGGTTTGTTGTTTTTCAGGCCAGCGACGATCGGGTAACGAAATCGGCGTATAAGGACGGTATTTTTGTGCAGGGTCTTTAAGCATTGTCTTCTCCTTTGGTCTGTGAATTATCCTGGCGGCAGACAAGAGACGATGCTTTAGCGCAGCGGACAGAAACTACTGAGAAACGGACAATCTGGCTGTCAACACCCGATGTAAAAGTCCTGGCGCCTGTACGCATATTTTATTTATTACGATTTTCATTAATTCTATTCTGCGATTGGTTTATTTTTATAATAAATATTATTGTGCTTTAAATGTATTATCTGAATGCTTTTATTGGCAGGATTCTGATTGCTAACCACCTGTTTAATTTCTGCTTGTTGTCATTTTCTTTCTGCCGTGGTAGGTTTTATTTTTCTTTTTTTGTGGTTGATAACCAAACGGGAATGAATGTATTCATATTACGGATGCATTCACAGGGAATATTATGCTCAGGTATGAGGCTACTATGCGGTCATCACACGTCGGATTCATAATAATGACACTCGCACTACTGCTGGTAGGGTGCTCAGGGAAAAAATCATCGCCCCCTTTGACTTCAACATCGGGAAAGCAAAGTGAAGTGCAATGCTATCAAATGTTTACTGCATTAAAATCACTTGATAACGCATCTTTTAAAAAGTACCAGCAACAATTCAGTATTATCAATAATAATTATGCAATATATAAAAAGAATCAATCGCTTATAGATGGAAATTCTTCGGAAATTATTAGGCTTGAGCTGAATAATAAAGTTGATATTGTTTGCGCTCGTGTGCGCAGCGCCGTGTTTGCCAATATGTCAAGGCGTGCAAACGAATTGAACAAATTATGAGAAAATTATTATCTATTGCTGTAATAATCTCGGGTGTGGTTTTCTCAGATATGGTTGAGGCCGACTCAACGTTATTAATTGAACGACTGCAGCAAGAAGGGATGCTGGCACCCGAGCCGAATATTTTGTTTAAAAATGTGGGTGAAAAACCACAAAGTACAACGCCTGCTGTTCCTCTGTTGACGCCTTCTTCACCTGCAACGCAGGTAAAAAATGCCGCGGTAGTCAAAAAGAGTGCTGCGCAACAATCGGAACTCAGTACCCTGAAACGAAAGCTCAGCACTCTGCAGCGTGAATTGCAGGCGCTTCGTAAGCAGAATGCGTCACTTAAAAATCGACAGCCAGGCCTGTTAACGGAGCAGGGCGAAGCATTCAGAGATGAAAATAAACAGTTGCACCAGCAACTCCTGGCGAGTGAGAAACAACTGGCTGAAAGCGCGCGTCGCTATGAAAAACAGGTTGGCGAACTGACCGCGCGGGCAGAAGAATTACAGACGCAAATGACCCACTTTCAGTTGGCTGCCAATGAGGCCACCAGCCAGAAGGCGCTGCTGGAGCAGCAACTGGCGAAGCAGTCTGGCAGCGATAAAGCGATGGAGACGCAGCGGGCGGAGGCCGAAAAACTGCGCGCCCAGCTTGCCGCAGCGAATGAGAAAACCGCGACGCTTGGCAAGAATATCGCCGAACTGGAGAAAACGGCGCAGGCAAATAGCGCGCGCACCGCCACGCTCGAACAGAGCCTGAAAGAGGCCACCAGCCAGAAGGCGCTGCTGGAGCAGCAACTGGCGAAGCAGTCCGACAGCGACAAAACGCTGGCGACGCAGCGGGCGGAGGCCGAAAAACTGCGCGCCCAGCTTGCGGCGGCGAATGAGAAAACTGCGACGCTTGGCAATAATATCGCCGAACTGGAGAAAACCGCGCAAGCAAATAACGCGCGCACCGCCACGCTCGAACAGAGCCTGAAAGAGGCTGCCAGCCAGAAGGCGCTGCTGGAGCAGCAACTGGCGAAGCAGTCCGACAGCGACAAAACGCTGGCGACGCAGCGGGCGGAGGCCGAAAAACTGCGCGCCCAGCTTGCCGCAGCGAATGAGAAAACCGCGACGCTTGGCAAGAATATCGCCGAACTGGAGAAAACCGCGCAGGCAAATAGCGCGCGCACCGCCACGCTCGAACAGAGCCTGAAAGAGGCCACCAGCCAGAAGGCGCTGCTGGAGCAGCAACTGGCGAAGCAGTCCGACAGCGACAAAACGCTGGCAACGCAGCGGGCGGAGGCCGAAAAACTGCGCGCCCAACTTTCGGCGGCGAATGAGAAAACCGCGACGCTTGGCAAGAATATCGCCGAACTGGAGAAAACCGCGCAGGCGAATAGCGCGCGTACCGCCGCACTCGAACAGAGCCTGAAAGAGGCCACCAGCCAGAAGGCGCTGCTGGAGCAGCAACTGACGAAGCAGTCCGACAGCGATAAAACGCTGGCGACGCTACTTGAGCAAGCCAGTAAACAAAACAGCGAACAGCTCACTCAGCTTAATACTGCCAAAGACAAGATCGCAGAACAGTTCGCGCGTCTTGCTAAACTTGAGCAGCAAGCCAAAAAAGCCGACGAAGAGAAAAAGCAGGCGTTGGCCAGTCTGGCAACGTTACAAAAGGAGCACGATGCGACTTCCCTTGAACTGGTTAAAGCAAAGCAGTCCGCCTACTCACTGAAAAAGCACAAGTCTGAGGAGGCAAAAATAAACTATGCCTACGGTGCGTATTACGCGGTTAAGGTTCTCTACGAATTCAAAGTACTTGAGAATGCCGGGCACAAGTTCTTGCCTCTGGCCTTCCAGCAGGGGTTCAAAGATAAGCTCGCCAACACAATGCAACTGAGCGAAGAAGACGTTGGTCAGACTTTAACTCGTTTTGATCAGCAGGTGGGGGCGGCGAACGAGCGAGAACGGGAGCGTAACAAAAAACAGAGCATCCAGTTTGTTGCGCAAGCTGCGAAAGTCAAAGGCGCTGAGCGGACCCACAACGGCGTGGTTTACCAGGTTATCAAAAAAGGCAAAACACCGCTATTAACCGCAAACGATACGGTTCGTTTCCGGCTTGATGAAAAAATCAGTACCGGAAAGAAAATTTCTGTCGGCGAAGTACGAATTGGTATGGTGAGTAAGCTTCCGGAATTAATGCAGCAAGGCTTGCTGCGTATCGGCAGTGGAGGCAAGGTCAGGATCACCGTTCCGAGTGAACTTGCCTATGGTGAACAGGGGATACCCGGTTCTGTGCCGCCAGGCGTGGCCTCGGAAATAACCCTCGAAATTCTTGGCATCGTGAAATAGCACAAGAAGGGCCTCCTGGCTGGAGGCCCTTAGGTTATGCATCCGTGACCCGGTACTCAACGCAATGTGCTTCATCGGGCTGAGGAACCTCAAGCCTGGACGACATGCGCAGAATGACCTCTTCCGGTACGGCATGCTGGCGATTGGCATTCTGCGTTTTCCATTGCGGCCAGGGCACTTCCAGATAAACAATTTTTACCCTCGCCCCGTAAGCCGTGAACAGGCTGATAAGCTGAGTTCGCAGTTGTCGGCTGATGTTTGTCGCATTCCACACGAAGGGCGATTTTTGCCGCAAAAGCACGCGCGCTTCCTCTTTCGCCAGTTGTACGACTTGCCCGGTTGCTGAACGATCGGCAGGGCTTACGCCCAGCCGCCTGCGAATATCATCCAGGCTTATGACGGCCAACCCTTTGCAATGTTCGCTGATATAGCGATCTTTCCCCATTCCGGGCAGTGCGCTAAGCAAGGTCACCTCGAAGGACTCTGTGTCCCAGGGCACAAAATTTGCCGGGCTGTTCTCATGCGTCAGGTAATGCCAGCGTGCGGTATCGGATGCAAAGGGGCGCGCTTGCCCCCAGCAGTGCTGCTCCTGACAAAAGAGCTCAAACAAAGCAATGCGATCAAGCATCTCCTGTTTGTCTTCGCAATGACGCCCCTTCATATCGGCACGCGCGAGCAATGCCAGCAGTCGAGTGTCAATACGCATCGCAGCACTCAGCAGTAAGCGCTCAGGCGACGGGCGTTCCAGCAGCCATAAGGGGAGGCCATGCAGACGCACCAGCGCTGCAATCTGCTCGCGCAGGGCAAATGGCGTCGGGATGTCACGCCACAAAATTTGCCGTGCAGTGAGCTCACCTTTGCGGGCATGACCAGGCGAGTGGATACGTCCGTCATCGTCCTGGTGCGTGGTGCTGCGCTTTTCGACATCGTGCAGGAGCGCCGCGGCCCACATTATTTCCTGCTGCTGACGTGGCAGTTGCTGATACGCATCCATTTCCGTCAACGCATTGAGGACCATCTCGGTGTGGATCCCTACATTGCCTTCCGCATGGTGAAAGGGATCCTGTGGAACCTGATGCATCTCTTCCACCCAGTTAAAACGCTGGCGTAAAGTGGCCCAGTTTTTGTCTTCGCTTAGCTGCCAGATCATCGTGTGCCTCCTGCTGCAAACTCATACGCCATGCGGGCGCGTTGCCAGTTGCGCTTCCAGTGCTCGGTGGTTTTCACATGATTTTTGCGCACAAACTTGAAGACATTATGCGCAAATTCATCAACAGGAAATTCTTCACTGTTGCGGGTGACCACACCTTCGAGCGTACACGGCTTGCCGGTCTGGGTATCCCAGGGCGCAAATGCGCCACTGCCGGTTGTGAGCGCCAGAAACTCACGCTGCCACGCCTTTTCATCGTTTCCAGGCTGTGGGCCTTTCATCTCTGGTACGCAGGGAAAATCAAAGAGCGCAGCATAAAATTTGACCTCTTCCCAGCTTAACCAGACGTCCTGGCAGCGGATCGCAAAGAGAAAGAAATCCTGCTCCAGCGCGTGATACTCAATGGAATGGACGGCGTAAAGATTCTCACCAAAGAGTTCGAGATCGCCGAGATCGTCTTTCAGCAATTGCCAGCGCTGGCGAATCTTATGTGTCCATGCGGATTGGGTAGGCGCAGCGTGCGAGCGCGCAAAAACGCCATAGCGGTTCAGGCAGTTATTCTCACCGTCCAGCTTTTCCGTATGGACCAGCGACGCGATCGACTGCACATCACGCCAGTAATCGGCATTGATGCGGTCATCGCTGGTGGTGCCAGGGGAGAAAGGATAGTGCCAGGTTCTCCCGTATTTTCGTTGTGAATTCATGATAATCCATTATTTTTTTGTGTAATTATTGTTCGCCCGCGCGGCGTGCGAATGCCAGGTTGAGTGGGTTAAAAATGTGAGGTTAACAATCACCCGCAAAAGGGGTGGACGACGTCAGAGGGATAAACAACCTGAGCGCGTTGCTCAGAACCGGTTAAGGTGAATGGAAGATTTCGGGGCGGGCGTAAAGATACACGCGTTATGATGATAAAACAACCACCTGCGAGTGCGGGCATAAAAAAGGGATCCGAAGATCCCTCAGGTGAACGCTTTTTTCTGCCGGATTGAACGGCGCTTAGTGCGCGCCACCACCACCGCCGCCAGCACCAAACGGCGGTCTGGCAAACCACACAAGGCCCAGCAAGACCAGGAATACCGCGGCCGACATCCAGAAAATCTCATTGGCGGAAATAATCAGCCCCTGATTGGTGATTTGCTGGGCTATCCAGCCGGATGCCTGCTGCTGTGACATCCCCAGCCCCTGCAACTGGTTATACATTTCCTGCGCGTTCGGGTTGTAAGGGTTTACCGACTCGGTTAACTGCGCGTGATGCATCGATTCCCGGTTGGTCCACATGGTGGTGGTGATCGATGTCCCGATGGAACCTGCCAGCGTTCGGGCAAAGTTCGACAGGCTCGACGCCGCTGCCAGACGCTCTGGTGGCAGACCGGACAGGGTAATCGTCGTCAGCGGCATAAAGAAGCAGGCTACGGCGAAACCCTGAATAAATTGCGGCCATGCGGAAGCGCCAAAATCCATTCCCGGCTCAAAGGTATATGCACGCCAGTAGAAGCAGACGGCATACATAATAAAGCTGAATGTCACCAGCCTGCGCATATCGAGCTTATGGGCAAAACGACCAATGACCGGCGACAGCAGGACCGGGATCACCCCAACTGGCGCAGAGGCAAGCCCCGCCCATGTCGCGGTGTAGCCATAAACTTCCTGCAATAGCTGCGGCAATAGAACAATCGCGCCGAAATAGAGCATATAGGCGAGACTGATACACAAACAGCCGATGGTAAAATTCCGCGACTTAAAGAGCGACAGGTCGACTATCGGGTTCTCATCCGTCAGCTCCCACACCACAAGAAAGCTTATCGCCACCACGGCGACAATGGTCAGGATGATGATCTCGCGGGAGTTGAACCAGTCCAGTTCTTTACCCTGGTCGAGCATCACCTGCAGGCTACCGATACCAATCACCAGTAATGCCAGGCCCACGCCGTCGATGCGGCGCTGTTCAGTGCGCGTTTCACGGCCACGCAGCGATTGCAGAGTCAGCAGTACGACCAGTACGCCGATAGGGACGTTGATAAAGAAGATCCAGCCCCAGTGGTAGTTATCACTGATATAACCGCCGAGGATCGGGCCGCAAATGGGGGCTACGATCACCGTCATCGACCACAGCGCCAGCGCAATGGAACGTTTAGCGGGCGGGTAGTTACTCAGCAACAGACTCTGTGAGAGTGGAATCAACGGCCCGGCGACAATCCCCTGAATGACGCGGAAGAAGATCAGCATGCTCAGGCTATTGGAGACACCGCACGCCCAGGAGGCGATAGCAAAAGCGACGGTAGACCAGAGGAACAGTTTGACCTCACCCACACGCTTCGCCAGCCAGCCGGTGATCGGAATCGAGATGGCGTTTGCCACCCCGAAAGAGGTGATAACCCAGGTACCCTGGCTCAGGGAAGAGCCAAGGTTGCCGGCAATCGTTGGGATCGCGACGTTAGCAATGGTGGAATCCAGCACCTGCATGAAGGTCGCCAGTGACAGCGCAATGGTCATAATGACCAGTTGCGCTCCTTCCAGCGGTTTTCTCTGTTGCATTACGCGTACCTCGGATTAACCCGCGTTGGCCTTCACGATATTTTCAATCAGGGTGTTGACCGGTTTCAGGTCAAGCTCGCGTGCGTTGCTCTCATAGGCCGGGCTGGTGCGAACCTGGCTAGACAGTACCTGGCCGTCACGGTTGGTGGTATCAACATTGACCAGCGTTGAGAGGCCAATACGCAACGGGTGATCGCTCAACTGTTTTGCATCGAGTTCGATACGTACCGGCAGGCGCTGAACCACTTTGATCCAGTTACCGGTGGCGTTCTGAGCCGGAAGCAGAGAGAAGGCGCTGCCTGTACCCATATCCAGACCCACCACTTTGCCGGTGTATTTCACTTCATCACCGTAAAGATCGCTAACGACGGTGGCTGTCTGGCCGATACGCATATGCGCAAGCTGAGTTTCTTTGAAGTTTGCGTCCACCCACAAACCCGTGGCCGGTACGACGGCCATCAGCGAGGTTGTCGGGCTTATCTGCGCGCCAGGCTGAACGGCACGGCGAGATACATAGCCGGTGATCGGGCTGACAATTTTGGTACGTTGCAGCGCAAGCCAGGCGTTACGCAGTTCAGCGGCGGCCTGTTTTACCGCAGGCTGATCTTCCAGACGGGTATCCAGGATCATCGCCTGGTTGGCATTATATTGCTGAATAGCAACATCCAACTGCGCCTGTGCGGTGGCGACAGCATCACGGGCATGTTGCAGCTCTTCACGGCCAATCAAGTTGGCGTTGCCCAGCGGTACACGGCGATTTAAATCCGTTTGCGCCTGAGCCAGAGCGGTACGTTGCAGTTCGATGCTTGCCTGAAGCTGCTTGCCGTTGATCATCAACTGACGGGTCTGGCGAACGCTTGAGGCCAGCGCGGTCTGCGCTTTTTCAAATGCCTGTTGGGCATCGGTAGCATCGAGGGTGACCAGCACATCCCCTTGTTTGACGTAGTCGGTATTGTCAGCCCAGACTTTCGTCACGCTGCCGGATACCTGCGCCATGATTTGAACCTGGTTCCCTGCCACGTAGGCGTCATCGGTTTCCTCAAAATGACGCAGTACTAAAAACCAATAAATCCCATATGCCACGGCAATAACAATAAAGAGCAAGGTCAACAGCAGAAGGGCGCCTTTGCGTTTGCCTTTCTTTTTGACCGGTTGCTGCGGGGTTTGACTCTCCGCATTTGCGCTCATGCTTTTCTCCACGATCTTATTATTTCATATCGGCAAGGCCGACCTATTTTGTCAGAAAGGCCAGCAGTGTGACGTGCCGGCCTGACGGAATTCTTATTCAATCTGGATGTTCGAGCGGATCTCAGCGTTAGCGCAGCGCCTCGAGGATGGTGCCGTCTTCGTCCATTTGATCCAGGCGAGTGAGCAACTTGCGTGTGATGTGCTCGAGTTGGTCTTTTTCAGCGGTAGTCAGCGAAGACCAGAGTTGGTGCAGACAGTTGTGCTGCGGTGGCAGAACCTGACGCAGGAATTCATGCCCTTTTTCGGTCAACTGCAGATGCAGGCAGCGACGGTCATTGTCGCTTTCACGGCGTTCAATCCAGCCGCGTTTTTCCAGTTCATCGGCGATACGGGTCGCATTGGTGCGGGAAGAGCCTAGCGCGCTGCTCAGTTCCGATGGCTGAATACTGTGATTTTCCTGCGACTCCAGGGTGATTAACGCCATAAATAATGTTTCGTTAATCCCTTGAGCTTTCAGCATTTTGTTGCGGTTTTCCAGCAGTTTGCCCTGCATGTGCATACACAGGCGGGTGAGCAGAATTTCCTGGAACGGGAAATCTTCATAGCGGCTGGCGCGGAATTTAAGCATTTGTTCAATGGGCGTAAACGAACTATCCATTTGGGCATAACCTCATTAATTGCAGTCGATATAGTAACGACAGTGACAAATAAAGTAAATGTATTATTTTCTCTAATAAATTTGCTTTAGTTATGGGACTGTCAGTAATTTCCAGACGATTCCGTAAGCGAGCGCGCGCAATAATCCAGCAAGAATCAGGCTGAGCGTTTTCCAGAAACGCAGCCCCAGAAAGATAAATAAAACGTTAACGCAGCCCGTAAGGGGCGCGGCGGGGATGGAGAACAGAGTGATGCGGGAGATGAACTCGCCGGGTGGCGAAAAACCTGGCTTCGTGGCATTCAGGCCGAATGGGAATGCCACAGGAACGTAACTTAATACGTCAGGAAGACGGTTTCTGAACCCTTCCGGAAAGGTTGCCAGTGCAACGGGGAAGGGGTCGGTTGTTGTATCTCTACTATCCATAGTATTTGTTAAATATCACCCACGTTAAAATCACCGGGATAAATAAGTCGCATAACCATATCAGACTCAGGGGCACCTTAACACCCCGGTTTTTTGGTGTTGCGACCTGGCGTGGGCGGGATTTTATTCTGCTTTTTGCGGGGGCTGATAGCCTCGCCACCAGACCAACAGGTTAAGGGCAGCGAAACTGCCACCTGCAATACTCACCCCGGTCCAGCTTGCATGCTGCCATGCCGATGCGGAGATAAGCGATCCGGCCGCGCCACCGACGAAATAACTGGTCATATAACCGGCGGTCAGACGGTTACGGGCTTCGGGTTTGACGCGATAAATGACGGTCTGGTTGGTAATGTGGACACCCTGTACGGTCAAATCCAGTACCAAAATCCCGACGATCAGCGCCAGCACCGAGCTTTGCCCCCAGGCAATCGCCAGCCAGGAGAGAAGCAGTAACCCCAGTGAGACGGTGGTGGTCAGGTGAGCTTTGCCTTTGTCCGCCAGGCTACCAAAAGGACGCGCGCCCAGTGCGCCTGCTGCGCCCACCAGGCCAAACAGCCCAATCACCCCTTCTGAGAAGTTAAAGGGCGGCGAGGCGAGCAGGAAGGCCATCGAAGTCCAGAGAATGCTAAAATTGGCGAAGGAGAGGCAGCCCAGCAGGGCGCGGGTGCGCAGTACCTTTTCTTTGGCAAACAGGGTGAAGATCGATCCCAGAAGCTGCGGGTAATTCAGGTGATTGTCCTGTTTGACCTTTGGCAGACCACGCCATAGCGCAATCGCCATGATCACCATCAGCACGCTGGCTACCCAGTAGACCGTACGCCAGCCGCCGAGGCTTGCCAGCAATCCGGCAACGGTTCGCGCCAGCAGAATGCCAAGCAGCAGGCCACTCATAATGGTGCCGATGACTTTGCCACGTTTTTCCGGCGCGGCAAGGGTGGCGGCCAGCGGAACGAGGATTTGCGCCACCACTGAGAAAAGGCCCGTCAGTGCGGTTCCAAGAACCATCATCCCAAGCGTGGTGCTGCTGGCCGTGATCAACATCCCTCCCGCAGCCAGCAGAGTCATGGAGACGATGAGCCGTCTGCGCTCAAACATATCGCCCAGGGGAACCAGGAACAGCAAGCCAGCCGCATAGCCGAGTTGGGCTGCGGTGACAATAAAGCCAGCCTGATTGGGAGAAAGCGCGAAGGCGCGGGCAATCGCATCGAGCAACGGCTGCGCGTAATAGTTGCTGGCGACGGATAGACCGGTGGCGACGGACATGAGCGCGATCAGCGCCGGGCTAAGCCCTTGATGTTGTTTGGTCATTTTTCTGTGACTGATTCATTAGCTGATTATTTTCGTGGATATCAATAATAACTAATGAAGAGAAAAAGGTGGGAGGGATCGCGTGTCGCTTAGTGCGGTTAAGAATTTGTGCGGTTTATTGCCCTCACCCCGCAGGGGCGAGGGGACCGATAGTGCTCGTATTATTTTGTGGGGATTCCTTTCCCACGGGGAGAGGGAGAAAACCGAGGGGAAGAGCGACTAAAAAGCCAAACCCTTACTTCTGCGCGGCCAGCGCCTCTTTCACCCAACCGTCAAACTGCTGCTGGTGGGCTTTGATCCAACCATCAACATGACCCTGAATATCCGCTTCGGAGGCGTGACCGGCGTGCATCATCGCGTTTTGCGCATTGATATCAGAAATCGGCAGCTTCATTACGGAAAACAGTTTCGCCGCCGCCGGGTTTTTCTCGGCCCAGGCTTTATTGGCGACAATGTGCATTGTGTTCACCGGGAAGCCGTAGTTCATACCGTTAGGCAGTTTGGTGTCGATATTTTTCTGCTCGCCCGGCAGAGAAGAGAATGGCACCTGCAGCCAGACCACATCTTTCCCCGGTTTCAGTACGTCACTAACCCAGTACGGCGTCCAGGTGTAATAGAGCACCGGTTTGCCTTCTTTAAAGCGAGTAATGGTATCGGCCATCATCGCCGCGTAATTGCCCTGGTTATGCACCACGGATTTACTCAGGCCAAAGGCGTCAATCTGGTGGTTGATCACCGCTTCACAGCCCCAGCCCGGCGTACACCCTGTCAGGTCTGCTTTCCCGTCGCCGTTGGTATCAAACAGTTTGGCAATGTTGGGATCTTTAAGCTGATCGATGCTTTTAATGTTGTACTTCTCAGCGGTCTTCTTATCGATCAGATACCCCTGCGCTGCGCCGGTAACGAAATCCCCCTCGCGATAGAACTTTTTATCTCCGCCGGCCGCCGCGTACATATCATCATGCAGTGGTTGCCAGTTCACGGCGGTAAAGGTCACATCGCCCGCCGCCAGTGAGGTGTAACCGACGTTGTAGTCCACTTCGCTGGGCTTGTTGACGGTATAGCCGAGTTTTTCCAGCCCACGGCTGACCAGCAGGGTCTGGAATGTTTCTTCAGAGATAGTGCTCTGGAAAGGTTGTACGGTGATGCCTTTGCCGGGCAGGTCGGCCGCAAATGCGCTGGTGGAGACAAGGGTGGCAAACGCTGTGGCGAGAATAATGTTCTGTCGCATCGTTGTTATTCCTTCAATTTTAGGTAGGACTCAGTAGGCCCGGAGCGCGTGTCTCCGGGCGAGCTACATCGTTATTTAATGAACGGGCGAGTAATCAACCCAAGTGGGCCGGTGCTGTACCAGCGACGATTACCCCGGCTGCGGGCATCGCGACCCATCGCCTGTGTCAGGCGGTCGAGGATGATGGCGAGGATAACAATCCCCACGCCACCGACGGTTGCCAGCCCCATATCGAGACGGCCAATACCGCGAAGTACCATCTGACCAAGTCCACCGACGGCGATCATCGATGCGATCACTACCATGGAGAGGGCAAGCATAAGCGTCTGGTTGATCCCCGCCATAATGGTGGGCATGGCCAGTGGTAACTGTACTTTGAACAACATCTGGCGCGGACTGGCGCCAAATGACCGTGATGCTTCAATTAAATCTTCCGGCACCTGGTTAATACCCAGGATGGTCAAACGCACCACCGGCGGCAGGGCGAAAATAATCGTCACCACCACGCCCGGCACATTGCCGATACCAAACAGCATCACAATCGGCACCAGGTAGACAAACGCAGGCGTTGTCTGCATGGCGTCGAGCAGCGGACGGATGATCTTCGCCGCACGTTCACTGCGCGCCAACCAGATGCCAAGCGGTAGCCCGATAATGATGCAAAACAGCAGGGCGGTCAGCACCAGTGCCAGCGTGACCATCGCCTGCGACCAGGCGCCAATGGCACCGATCAAAATCAGTGACACCAGTGCCGCGACGCCCATTCCGGCGCTGCTAATCTGCCAGGCGATCAGTGAAAAGACGATGATCGCGACCGGTGCAGGCATCCCCAACAGCAACTGTTGGAAGGCGCTTAAGATGTAATCCACCGGGACACGGATGCCCTGGAACACCGGGCGGAAGTGCGTCACCACCCAGTCGATCCCCTGCGTGACCCAGCTATCCAGTGGGATCAGCGTTTTATGGAAGGGATCCATAATATTAAAATGCTCCGGCGCAGGTGCTGGGGCATTGGCGAGCCAGTCGGCACCGCCGCCATCCGTTGGTGCGGGGGCGGGTGATGATCCCCACGCATCAGCCGATTGTGCCGCGCTGTCGGTTGCCGGTGCGCTCTCCCACGGGTTATTTTGATCAGCCATTGTTTGCTCCCTCGCGATCTAAAGCCTGTAGCAGCATCCGTTTGGAGATGATGCCGACGTATTGTTGTTCTTCACCGACCACTGGTACCGCGCAGGGTGCCTGGCCAACATGAGAGAGCAACTCGCTGAGCGGCGTTTCCGCTTCCACGGCAAGCGGGGAGTCGATTAACGCCGCATCGATACCCTGATTCTGGCTTAGCGCCGTTTTCAGAGAGTCGATGGAGACAATGCCAACAAATTTATTACCGCGTTCAATTACATAACCATATTCACGGTCTTCATCCTGCAACATCTTCAGCGCTGAACGTGGGCCAAAGCCTGGCGTTCTGCGAATAAGGCCGACCGGCGTGCGGCGGGCAATATCTTTTGCGCTGAATACCTGGCTAATATCCACGCCACGGAAGAAGGTTCGCACATAATCATTCGCCGGATTATTCAGAATTTCATCCGGTGTTCCGACCTGAACAACTTCGCCGTTTTGCATAATGGCAATCCGATCGCCAATACGCATTGCTTCATCCAGATCGTGGGAAATAAAGACCACAGTGCGTTGATGACGCGACTGTAATTTCACCAGTTCATCCTGCATCTCGGTTCGAATTAATGGATCGAGCGCCGAGAAGGCTTCGTCCATTAATAAGATGTCGGGATTAATCGCTAATGCGCGAGCGAGACCTACGCGCTGGCGCATACCACCAGAGAGTTCATCCGGATAAGCATGGGCATAATTCTCCAGCCCGACCTGACGCAATGCGTCTAAGGCTTTTTCCTGACGCTCACTGGCGCTCGCACCCGCTAATTCCATGCCAAAGGCAGTGTTATTTAACACTGTCATATGCGGCATTAGCGCGAATGACTGGAAGACCATCGCAATCTTTTTCCTGCGCACCTCACGGAGTTCGGCATCTGATATTTTGGCGATATCCACACCATCAATCAGTACCTGTCCGCGGGTGGGTTCAATCAGGCGATTGAGAAGGCGTACCATTGTGGACTTACCCGAACCGGATAATCCCATGATGACAAATATCTCGCCTTCTTCAATGGCCAGACTGGCGTCTTTAACGCCAAGCGATAGCCCTGTTTTTTCCAGAATTTGTTCTTTCGAAAATCCTTTTTCAATATATTTGAAAGCCCGCTGCGGATGCTCGCCAAATACTTTATATAGATTTTTAACTTCTAATTTAATTGCCATGCAATAGAACGTTTCCTGTTATTTATGTCGATATGTTACCTGATGCGAATAATTGACCGCGTATACCCTAGCATACTGAGATTCTGTGACAACCCTCATGACTTGTATTGGCGGAATTTTGCAAGGGTAAAATCGCCTGAATTTCCCATGAGATAAGGGCTGAGCGGTGATTGAATTTTTATGAGATTTTTCGTGTTCGCTGCTGAAATTACGGTGCGATGATGGTGATTGTGGGTGAATATGGCGAAAGAATGACGGAAGAAATATTACGGAATGTTTGTAGTGAGTGAGCGGGAATAATATTGAACAATGTGCGGGTATTTCCCCTCACCCTAACCCTCTCCCCAAAGAGGAGAGGGGACCGATCGTGCTCGCATTTTTGTGGGGATTCCTCAGCCTCAGGGGAGAGGGCCGGGGTGAGGGGAGACGGGCGGCTCAGAAATCCCAGTCTTCATCCTCGGTTTCCACCGCTTTGCCCATCACATAAGACGAACCGGAACCCGAGAAGAAGTCATGATTTTCATCCGCCCCCGGTGAAAGGGCGGCGAGAATTGTCGGGTTTACTTCTGCCATTTCCGCCGGGAACAAGGGCTCATAGCCCAGGTTCATTAGCGCTTTATTGGCGTTGTAACAGAGGAAGGCTTTCACATCCTCGGCCCAACCCGACTCCGCATATAAGTCCTCGGTGTAGGTCACTTCGTTATCGTAGAGATCCATCATCAGCTCCAGCGCGAAATTTTTTAGTTCTTCACGCTTTTCACTGCTGACTTTTTCCAGCCCTTTCTGATACTTATAGCCAATGTAATAGCCGTGAACCGCCTCGTCGCGAATGATCAAACGAATCAGGTCCGCCGTATTGGTCAACTTGCCACGACTGGACCAGTACATCGGAAGCCAGAAGCCGGAATAGAACAAAAACGACTCCAGGAAGACGCTGGCAATTTTCTTCTTCAACGGATCATCGGCACGGTAATATTCCAGGATGAGCTGTGCCTTACGCTGCAACGCGCTGTTCTCTTCACTCCAGGTGTAGGCCGCATCCACATCTTTCGTCTGGCACAGTGTGGAGAAAATCGAGCTGTAAGAGCGGGCATGCACCGCTTCCATAAAGCTGACGTTCGACAGCACCGCCTCTTCATGGGGCGTCAGCGCATCAGCCATTAATGTCGGCGCACCCACGGTATTCTGAATGGTATCGAGCAGCGTCAGCCCGGTAAAAACGCGGATCGTCAGTTGCTGTTCCGCGTGGCTCAGCGTCTGCCAGGCGGGGATATCGTTCGACAGCGGTACCTTTTCAGGTAGCCAGAAGTTACTGGTCAGGCGGTTCCAGACCTCAAGATCTTTATCATCCTGAATCTTGTTCCAATTGACGGCGCTCACGCGTGATAGTGGTTTCATCCTTTTCTCCTTACAGCGCGCAGGACACGCAGCCCTCGATTTCAGTACCTTCCAGCGCCAGTTGGCGCAGGCGGATGTAGTACAGCGTCTTGATACCTTTCTTCCACGCATAAATCTGCGCTCTATTAATGTCGCGCGTGGTGGCGGTGTCCGGGAAGAACAGCGTCAATGACAACCCCTGATCCACATGACGCGTGGCCTCAGCGTAGGTGTCGATGATCTTCTCCGGCCCGATTTCATAGGCATCCTGATAAAACGCCAGGTTTTCGTTGGTCATAAACGGGGCAGGGTAGTAAACGCGCCCGGTTTTGCCTTCCTTGCGAATCTCAATTTTCGACACGATAGGGTGAATACTCGACGTGGCGTGATTGATGTAAGAAATAGACCCGGTAGGCGGAACCGCCTGCAGGTTCTGGTTGTAAATGCCGTAGCGCATCACGTTCTCACGCAACTGCTCCCACATATTGCGGTCAGGGAGGGTGATGCCGCTTCGGGCAAAGAGCGCACGGACTTTCTCTGTTTTTGGCTGCCAGTCCTTTTCCAGGTACTGATTGAAAAATTCCCCGTTGGCATAGCGCGACTGTTCGAAGCCTGCAAAACGATGATTGCGTTCGCGGGCTATCATCATTGAGGTATTCAGCGCGTGCCAGGTGATGGTGTAAAAATAGAAGTTGGTGAAATCCAGCCCCTCTTCACTGCCGTAGGCAATGCCTTCTCGCGCCAGATAGCCGTGCAGGTTCATCTGCCCAAGGCCAATAGCGTGTGATGCCGCATTCCCCGCTTCTACCGAGGGAACCGAGCGGATGTGGCTCATGTTTGAGACCGCGCTCAGGCCACGCACCGCCGTTTCCACCGTGCGGCCAAAGTCAGGCGAATCCATGGTATGGGCGATATTGAGCGAGCCGAGGTTGCACGAGATATCGTGGCCAATATCCACGTAGTCCAGGTTTTCATCCAGCGTGGACGGGCTATTCACCTGCAAAATCTCGGAGCACAGGTTGCTCATATTGATACGCCCGGCAATGGGATTAGCGCGGTTCACCGTATCTTCAAACATGATGTACGGATAGCCTGATTCGAACTGGATCTCCGCCAGCGTCTGGAAGAAATCGCGGGCGTTGATGTATTTCTTACGTACGCGGTCATCGGCAACCAGTTGTTCATACATCTCGCTTACTGCGATATCACCGAAGGGTTTGCCGTACAGGCGCTCCACGTCATAGGGAGAAAACAGCGCCATGTCAGCATTGTCTTTTGCCAGACGGAAAGTGATATCCGGGATCACCACACCCAGTGAGAGCGTTTTAATACGAATTTTTTCGTCGGCGTTTTCCCGTTTGGTATCGAGAAAACGCAAAATATCCGGGTGGTGCGCGTTGAGATAAACGGCACCCGCTCCCTGGCGCGCACCTAGCTGGTTTGCATAAGAGAAGGCATCTTCCAGCATCTTCATCACCGGAATCACACCCGACGACTGGTTCTCAATGCGCTTAATCGGCGCACCGGCCTCGCGAAGATTAGAAAGCAAAAAGGCCACGCCACCGCCGCGTTTAGACAACTGCAACGCTGAGTTCACCGCGCGGCCAATGGATTCCATATTATCTTCAATACGTAACAGGAAGCAGGAGACCAGCTCGCCGCGCTGCTTTTTGCCGCAATTGAGGAAGGTCGGTGTTGCAGGCTGGAAGCGACCGGCCAGGATCTCATCGGTCAACTGCCGCGCTAGGGTTTTATCTCCCTGGGCGAGGGTAAGCGCGACCATGCACACGCGGTCTTCGAAATGTTCAAGATAACGTTTGCCGTCGAAGGTTTTCAGCGTATAGCTGGTGTAGTACTTCCATGCGCCAAGGAACGTCTGGAAACGGAAACCGCTGGCATGGGCGTGAGCAAAAAGGTCGACCACGAAAGCGCGATCATAACGCGCCAGCACGCTTTCATCGTAATACTCTTCCTGCACCAGATAGTTAAGGCGCTCATCCTGGCTGGCGAATGTCATGCTATTGGGCAGGACATGGTTGTTATAGAACGCGTCTACCGCCTGGTGGTCTTTGTCGAACTGGATGCGGCCTGCTTTATCGTACAGATTCAGCATGGCGTTCAGCGCATGGTAATCCGGTGCGGCTTGCATTACGCGCTCTGCGGTTGTCGTTGCCAAAATTTGCTCACTCCTTTACGCACGTTTTCAATGTCCTGCTGGGTTCCCATCAGCTCAAAACGGTAGAGATACGGCACGCCGCATTTCTGCGAGATCACATCTCCCGCTCGCCCGTAGGCTTCGCCAAAATTGCGATTACCGGAGGCGATCACGCCGCGAATCAGCGCACGGTTATGCTGATCGTTTAAAAAGCGGATGACCTGACGCGGCACGGCACCTGCCGTACCGCCGCCGCCATAACTGGGAACAACAAGAATGTAGGGTTCGTCTACCCGGATGCGCTCACGCTCATTGAGTGGAATACGCACCGCCGACATCCCCAGTCGCTCAATAAACCGCTGCGTGTTTTCCGAGCTGCTGGAGAAGTAGACGAGGGTGCTCATGCGCTGGCCACACGCGGTGCGGTGTGCAGGCGGTTGATCATATCCGGGCGGAAACCAGACCATCGGGTTTCACCTGCAACCACGACCGGTAACTGACGAAAACCCATTGCGCGCAGTTCATCTGCGGCGTCCGGTACCAGATCGACATTCACCATTTCGAATTCAAGGCCACGGCTTTCCATTGCCCGTTTTGTGGCGTGGCACTGTACACAGTCATTTCGAGTGTAAATAGTAATGCGCATGATTCGTGTTTCCATTTAAAATAAGAGAACGGCGCGAAGGTTCGCGTCAGTCGTGTGCTCGTTGCTAACAGGAATACTAGATGTAGTTGATAAAAGTTTCAACCACACAACATATAGGAAATTAAGATAAGTTTTTCCTGGTTGATGAGCGCAACGAGGAGGGGGCTTTATATGCGTAAAACAGGCCAGCAGGCAATAAAAAACCCCGCGCGTGCATCACGTACGGGGTTGAGGAGGGGAGAGTAAGCGGGTTTAACGGCGGTTACAAATCAGCGCGCCCAGGAAAATCCCGACGGCGGCAACTGCCCCCAGGGCATAGACCGGATTCTCTTTCACATAGGTACCTGCACAGCTTACCGCGTCACGCGCTGCCTGATGTGCTGGTGTCCGACCATGCAGACGCGCCCGGGTCTCTCTTAACAGGGCCTGCGCTTTACGACGTGCGGTATCCGCTTCGTCTTTTGCATCGCTACCCAGAGACTTGAGTACATCTTCCAGGCTATCGGCCAGTTTATGAACATCATTCTGGATATCCTGAACGCCTTCATCTACATCACTGCGATTAGGTCTGTTAAACATCGGATCCTCCTTTGTTTTCGATGTGAATTTTAGTTTAGACCATAATTTTGTGCCGCTAATCACCGAAACGGCATTTGCCCTCGTTTATGGACTTTTCTGAAAGCGTTGCTAATGCTGAGTAATGTAAGGTTGCGGTGCAGTAAAAAGATGACGAGGAAAAAATATGTATTTACGACCCGATGAGGTGGCACGCGTTCTTGAGAAAGTGGGATTTAAAATGGATGTCGCTACACCGAAGACCTACGGTTATCGCCGTGGGGATAATTACGTGTATGTTAATCGGGAGGCGCGCATGGGCCGTACGGCGCTGATCATTCACCCCACGCTAAAAGAACGAAGTCTGTCCCTTGCGGAACCCGCCTCGGAAATCAAGACGTGCGATCACTATCAAAACTTCCCGTTATATTTAGGCGGGGACGCGCAGGAACATTACGGTATTCCACACGGTTTCAGTTCCCGGCTGGCGCTTGAGCGTTTTTTATCGGGCCTGTTCGGCGAGTTTCAATAAGCAGTGACAGGCGCAGGCCTGTCACTCTACCTTCAGGCTTTCGCCTGCTGAAAGCTCACGCCAAATAGACGGCGGCAATAATCCAGGAAGTAGCCGTACAGCGCACCCATCAGCATCGACAGTACCGCATTTGAACTCACCGCAGCGACAATCTGATGCCAGTCGGCGCCGACAGTCAGCAAAATAGCGACATATACCGGTGACTGGAAGGTGACATAGGCCACCACATCGGCCAGCGTTCGCATTCCGCTTTTCGGGCTAATACGGCGGGCATAACGCATGATCGCATCGCGATACAGACCATAAGGCCAGGCAATAATAATGTTGACCGGAATAGCAACCAGACGTGATGAAAGTGACTGCTCGAAGGTCATTCCAGAGAGGAATATTTCAATGAGCATGTTCACTACCGAACAATAGACAACCATTGCAAAGGTGTCTGCCACGGCATGACGCAGGCGGGACTGCGAAGAGAACATGGTACTGCTCCTTGAAAAGAGAAAATAAGCTGATACCGGACGGTAACTAGCGGTTTGCTGTGGTACATTTGATGGTGCTAGATTATATGTCTGGATATAAACTAACAACTAGCTAATAATTTTTATTTATTTTCTTTTTCTGGATAAATTGCTCTGCCTTTGCCTGTTTTTTGCGCATTTCGTTATTTTTGTTGGAGAGGGCAATAAAAGCATTTGATATCATTAACTTATGGATGAGTTGTGATGTTATTCACGAAATGACTTATCGTAGCAACGCGTACTTTTAGCGAACAATCCTTCCCTGATGTTCATAATTCAATCAGCAGCATTTTTTATGCTAAACAAACGATTTTACCAGCGTTAAATGCTGTTTCTCTGTTTGGGTAAATATGCGGATTGTTTGCATAAAGAAAGGTGATGAAGGGTGGGGAAATTTAGATAAGTTGCGGTGAGAAATGCTCACCGCAAAAAAGAATTAGCAGACGCCGAAATCGCCGTCTTCTTTATAAAGAGATACGTCCGCAGCTTTAAGGGTAATTTTCTCTGCCGCGTCATTATGCACCGGTACGGCAACGATTTGGTCCTCATGCACTTCAATGACTTTTAACTTCGGTCCGCCAATACGCGGCTGCACTACATCACCAACAGTAATCATATTGTCCTCCTTATTTCCTGGTCATTAAACCTTAGCGCGAACTGCCCACAAGGTACAGTTGGGCCGGATGATGACTGCTATTGATGAAATGTTGTTTTGCGTAAAAGAGGGTAAAAGCGCAAGGCTCGGCTGGCGGTGTTCCGTAAAGTGGCTAAGCTTTTACATTAAATTCCTTTTTTAACAATCACCTGCATTTTTATCGCAATGGAGAAGTTATGGGTTTCTGGCGTATTATTTTTACGATTATTCTTCCCCCGCTGGGCGTACTCATTGGTAAAGGCTTTAGCTGGGCTTTCATTCTCAACGTGATTCTGACGTTGCTTGGCTATTTCCCAGGCCTGATTCACGCTTTTTGGGTTCAGTCACGTGACTAAGAGGCGAAGGGCGAGAGCTTTCGACCTTATGTTTTTATAACTGATTGTTAACCTGATATTTTCTCCGATTTTTTGTGCAAGTCCGTAAAGTTCTTCGCCATTGAGACGATAAAAAATACGTTTGGCATCAATTCTAAGGAGAAGATATGAGCATTAAGGATGTAAGTTCGGCTGCCTCGTTGAGGGACATGCCTGCCACTACCCGTTTGGAAACGGTGCATGCCGTGACGGGGAAAAACGTTGATCCCGTTGATTCCGTTGAAGTCAGTCTGTCGCCGGAAGCGATGGCGCAAGCAAGGGATAACTTAACGCCGCCGACTCAGGAGGAGATAGACGCGAGCGCTCGCGAAGCGCTCAATCTGCGTAACCAGGCGATAGCGCGAATGCCAACGGGACCAAGCCTTGCCAGTGATTTCTATTCCGATCCCGCCACCGCTAATGACGCGGTCAGTTTTCAGGCCTTTTTCCAGAACGCCACGGTTAACGCCGATGAGATGGCTGACGCACTGCATAAAGCCCTGACATCCCCAACCCAAAACGGGGATTACACCACCAATGCGATGGATCTGGCCTTAACACAAGCCAAGCTGAACCTGGTGGTACAGAAATATGTGACGACGGATTACCAGACTGAGGCAAGCGCATTTGTCGCCCAGTTTATTAGTGATAAATCTTCACAGGCCGATCAGATGACCAAAGTGGTCCTGACTCAGGCGAGCAGACTGGCGGAAAGCCTGGGAGATCGCGACCAGGCACAGCATCATCAGGATGCCCTCGCACAACTGGCCGAAGGAACGCACTCTTCCCAGACAGTCCGCAATGCAATGCTGAGCCTCACCGCCAGCACCACAGACAGTGAGGCCTGGTTCTCTTCAATCAACAACTGGGTTGCGAAAAACCGCTCGATACCTTACATCCGTGAAATTGAGCAAGGCCATATCAGCGCACTACAGGAGCAGTGGCAGAGTTTTGTCACGGGCCTGAAAACGGATGTCTAATCCGCTGCCCCTCATTGACGGATGAGGGGCGATTAATATCCCACGGTATAGACGCGCCCTGTCTGCACGCCTTCAATACTGCGGCGATAAGCCAGCGCCACCCGCGCGGCTGGCACGCTCTCAAACCCCGGAAAGAAGGGGCCGTAGGCTTCTTGCGATTCGCTCAGCATAGTCGGGCTAACGACATTTATACGCTGCCCGTGTTTCAGTTCGCACGCCGCTGCCTTCACAAAACCTTCCAGCGCGGCGTTGACCGTCGTGGCATTTACTCCTTGCGCGATGGGCTCCTGGCCAACAATCCCGCTGGTTAGCGTAATCGAGCCACCCTCGTTCAGGTAATGTTGCCCTGTCAACGCCAGACGTACCTGGCCGAGCAACTTATCCTGCAGGCCAATCGAAAAATCCCGGCTGGTCATTTTCTCCAGCGGCCCAAAGAAAAGGTTGCCGGTGGTGGCGACGATAGCATCGACTCTCCCCACATTTTCAAACAGTGCTGCCACGCTCTCATCGGACGTGATATCAACATGGAAATCACCGCTGGTGCGCCCCGCGCGGATAATGTCATGTTGACCCTGGCTCAGTTCCTGCTCAACCGCCCGACCTACGGTACCACTTGCGCCAATCAGTAGAATTTTCATCGTTATGCTCCTCTGTTGCAGTAGTGGCTATTCTTCCGCTAATTATTTATAAGATAAATGAGCTAAACGTTAATTGATTACTAACTGTGGGTTAGCAATATGGATAAGCTGCGCAGTATGGAAGTGTTCGTTACCGTTGCGGATTGCGGCAGTTTCACCCAGGCGGCAAGTCAATTGAGTCTGTCGGCGGTGATGGTGGGGAAATACATCGGTGCGCTGGAGGAGCAGCTTGGCGCAAGGCTGGTGGAGCGCAATACCCGGCGACAAAGTCTGACGGATGCCGGGCGTGTCTATTATGAAGAGGCACGCCGGGTGCTTGAGCAGGTACATATGGCGGATACCTCCATTGAACGACTGCGCGATACTCCCGCCGGTACGTTGCGGGTAAGTGCCTCTACGACGTTTGGCGCCTGCGTGGTGGCTCCGCTGACTGCCGCCTTTCTTAATGCGCATCCGCAGGTACGCGTAGAACTGGATCTGAGCAACCGACGGGTTGATCTGGTTGATGAAGGATTCGATCTGGCGATCCGCATTGGTGGGTTACACAACGATGACGTGGTTGCAAAGCCACTGTGCCTTTATCGCATGGTGATTTGTGCTTCACCCGATTACCTGGCGCGGCACGGTGAGCCACGTACGCCGGATGATTTACAGCATCATCGCTGCCTGTCGCATATGGTCTGGAACGCGAATAACGAATGGAAACTACCGGGAACGGAAGGCGACATGTCCTGGCGGCGAGACCCGGTATTTCGTTGTAATGACGGGCAGGCATTGCGCCTTGCCGCTGTTGCGGGAGCGGGATTATTACTCCAGCCGGAGATCTTACTGACCGATGAACTGGCAAGCGGCAAACTGGTACGCGTGTTAACGGACTTTGCGCCACAGCCGCGCCAGGTGTGGCTGCTTTATCGCCAGCAGCGCCGTCCGTTACCTAAGCTCACTCGCTATGTTGCCCATTTGCTCGACCATATCAACGCGTGGGTTGCCCCTTCCTGAGAGTGACGGCACGCAATATAGAGGGCTCCAGCAGCCGGGCGACCGCAGCAAACACCGGCACCACCACGGAGTTACCAAACTGACGATAGGCCTGCGTGTCCGACACCGGAATGCGAAACGGTTTTTCGCCCGGTTTCTCAAAACCCATCAGGCGCGCGCATTCGCGTGGCGTTAGCCTGCGCGGACGACGCTGCTGGTTGGCGGCGTCGCTAAAGTTGCTTTCACCCAGCGCTTTATCCCAGCCGCGATCGACCAGAATTTCTGAGCCATCTTTGTGATAACGGGCAGATAAGGTTCGTGCCACGCTGGCTGCATTCGTGGGATCAACCAGTCCAAATCCAAAACCGTTGCCTTTCGCCGCGTGCTTCTTCGCATAATGGAAAAGGTAATCCCACAGTTTGGGCGACAGCACATACTTCGCATCAACAGTGGGCTCAAGGAGCTCACCGAAGGTCGGTCTGCTGCGCGGATAGAAGCGGTCGATATTACGCAGGGTAAAATCTTGCTTTAGCTGTAAATCGCGGCGAAAACCCACCAGAACAATACGTTCGCGGTGCTGGGGCAGAAAGTGTTTGCCATCCACAATCTTCGGGTCGTCTTTACCGGTCGCTTCGGCGTCGGCCACGTCGTACCCCAGTTCATCAAGGGTATTCATGATCACGGTAAAGGTTTTCCCCTGATCGTGGCTTTTCAGGTTTTTGACATTTTCCAGCACAAAGATGGCCGGGCGTTTGGCTTTAATAATCCGCGCGACATCGAAAAAGAGCGTGCCTTGCGCTTCGCATTCAAAACCATGGGCGCGACCGAGGGCGTTCTTTTTACTCACCCCGGCTAAACTGAACGGCTGGCACGGAAATCCTGCCAACAGGACGTCATGATCGGGGATCTGTTCGTCGATATGCGCATAGGCCTGCGCGTCGGTGACGTCCGGTTTACCGCTCAGCGTAACTTCGCGAATATCCTGATTAAAACGATGGCTGCTTTCGTCGTTGTACCAGTTAGCTTTATAAGTCCGCACCGCATTTTTGTTCCATTCACTGGTAAAGACACACTGTCCGCCAATGGCTTCAAAACCATTGCGGATACCGCCAATACCGGCGAACAAGTCGATAAAGCGGAATTGATAATGCGGATGGTGCGCAGGCGGCGAAGGAAGCATTTTGCGCAGTAAGGCTTCCTCGGCGGCGGTAAGTGGCGCAGGGGTGCCTTTGCCATTGACCCGCCGGTTTAATCTTTCACGACTCCATTCGTTTTGACCCAGTTTGCGTAACTGTTCCGCCACATACTTTTGTCCGTAGATTTCCAGTACCCGGCCCAGCAATGCGTTGTCGTCTTCTCGTTGCCGTTTGTCTTCTGCTTCGGCCTGGCGCTGAAGCTCCTGCGCGATTGAATCAAATTCCGACATGACGTCTCCTTGGGTTAATGCGTGAAAATATATCACTCATTTGACCCAGAGGAGAGTTTTACCTGCTGTTATCAGTGAATGTCGGGACGGTACGCAAAACCGCGTACGCTCTGCGTGTTATCCAGCAAAGGGAACGGTATACGTCTAATGGTGGGGCAGCGACACCCATTTATAGCCCAACAGCATAGTACTCAGGATGATCGTTGCCGTGGCGCTGAGATGCATCAGAAAATCCAGCGCACTCACTTGGGTTGGGTGGCAAAGGGCCAGTAATGTCAGCGCCATGCAGGCGACGCCAGCCCCGGCGGCTGCCAGGCTGCGGGCGGGAAATAACGTGCGGGTACGGCGCAGATAACCAATCACGATCGCCATCATCGGCACGCTCACTACAACCATAAAGAGATAACAATTTGTTCCCACCTCGCTGCCTTGTACCGGGAGGTGGTGATGCAATTGCATATTGGCAAAGGAAATTGCGAGCCAGAGGCTAACCAGCGGCGTAAACCATTTCCAGCTCAGGGATTGCTGCCCGGCAATGCTCAGCAAAAAGGCATTACGGATAGCCAGCGCGCCGGTAATAAAGGTCAGAAATAGCTGTAAGATAACCCACGCGGCGCCTGTCTGAGACCAGTCGGTAAAAGTCCGGTGCACCAGTAAACTGGCCAGCGCCCCACAGGGCAATGCCATCACGATCCACGCTACAACCCGCCATCCGGGCTGCCACGGACGTTTTACGGGCTCGATAGTGCGACTTAACTGCTCAATAAAAAGATCATGATCGGCCATGATGTGCTCCTAACCGACGAAGGTTACTTAATGCGCGATGCAGCAGAGACTTAACGGCCGCCACCGTCAGGTTATTGTGCGTCGCGGTTTCTGAAAGGGTCATTTCGTGCAGGTGAACATGTTCAATTACCTGCCGCTGGCGCGCCGGAAGCTGGTTTAACAGCATGGCGAGTTCTTCCCTGGACTGGTGTTGTTCAACGCTGGCGGCCAGATAACGGTCTTCGTTTGCGTACTCAGGCACCTCGTTGCCGTCTTGCTCGCGCTGGCGATGACGGCCACGACGGCGCAGCGCATCAACCGAACGGGCATGGGCAATCGCCATCAGCCACGGTAAAAAAGGCGAAGCGGGATCGTAGGTATGACGTACCCTGTGCACGGTCAGCAGCACATCCTGAATGACATCTTCAACCAGCATGTCATCGTCAACCTGCTTACGTACCAGCGAGCGAATAACCGGTACCAGCGCCTTTAGCAACTGCGTGTAGGCCGCCTGATCGCCGGCCTGGGCAAGCGCCATCAATTGTGGCCATTGCTCACGTGTTGCCTCATATTTTTCCATATCCCGCCTTATTTACGGCTTCATGTCTTTTTACCGCTGGCCTGTGTCAGGGCGTTGACCACTATCGACGGGGTGAGCACCTGCGGCAAAATTTTCGGTTCGCTGCCATCTGCCGGATAGACCACATACAGCGGCAGGCTGCCCTGACCCAGGGCGTTCATCGTGTCATCGATATCGGCATTAAATTTGGTTGAGTCGGCCACCATATAAAGTGTGCCCGTGCGCGCGAGCGCCTCTTTCACGGCCTGCGTAGACAGCGATGTCTTCTCGTTTACCTGACAAGTGATACACCAGGATGCGGTGAAATTGACGAAAATCGCTTTGCCGTGGCCACGATTATCCGCCACATTTTGCGGCGACCATTTTACCTCTTCGACATGTGCCATCGTCTCAAGCGGGGCGCCATTTTTGATTACCGACGGCAGCGGAACAATGACTGCCAGAATCAGCGCAGCGGTGACTGCAAACAATGCGAGATGCCGCTTACCGGCAAAGCGCCGTTGCTGCGCCATACCATAGAGCCAGGCGGCGAAACTCAGCACTACAGCAGCCGCCAGAATCGCGGCGAGCGCGGTGGTTCCTGCCTGCTGAGCCAGTACCCATACCAGCCAGCCGAAGGCACCGAACATCGGAAACGCCAGGCCACGTTTTAGCGTATTCATCCAGGCACCGGGGCGCGGTAGCCATTTTCCCAACGCCGGGAAGAGGGAGATGAGAGTGAATGGCGCGGCGAAACCGAGTGCGAGGGCAAAGAAGATAACCAGCGCCACGGCAGGTGGTTGCACCAGCGCATAGCCAATAGCACCTGCCATAAACGGGGCGGCACAGGGGGTTGCCACAATGATCGACAGCGCCCCGGTTAGCGCCGCCCGGACAAACGCACCGCGCTCAACGGAAATTTCCCCGGCGCGCTGCATCGACAGACCCACTTCAAACACGCCAAGTAAATTCAGCGCAGCGCCCAGAATAACCAGTGCGAGGAAGGCAATCACCAGCGGCGACTGGAGCTGAAACCCCCAACCGACGGCGGTACCGCCCGCACGCAGGGCTAACAAAACCGCGGCCAGTATCAGCATGGTAACAACCGTGCCGAGTAAGAAGCCAAGCCCTTCTTTGCGCGTCTGCACCGTACTGTGCGAATGGCGAACCAGCCCCAGCGCCTTAAGCGAGATTATCGGGAAAACGCAGGGCATAAAATTAAGGATAATGCCGCCTGCAAAGGCGGCCAGCATTGCGGTTAACATAGTGAGTCTCTGATGGCTAATGGGGTGGTTGACGTCCGCCTTTTACGAGTGCGAATTTGCGTACTGTTTCACCGCATCCATCGTTTTCTGGATATGCGTTTCCGGGTTTCTGTCAGTGTAGCTCAGCAGGATCTTACCGTCCGGCGCGATAACAAATGAGGTCCGGTCAGAAAGGGTTTTGCCATTCATCTGCATCAGCGTCTGGTACTCCGAGGCGACTTTTGCGCCTGGGTCAGCCGTGACGGTGAACTTATCGCGGCACTCCAGTTTAGAGAACTCATCCACCTGGTCCACATTACCTGCGGTCACGCCAATGACGGTCGCGCCCAATTTTTTGAAGTCATCCGTGGCTTCGGCAAAGGCGTGGGCTTCGATGGTGCAGCCTTTACTGAATGCCGCCGGGAAGAAATAGAGCACGACCGGGCCTTTTTGCAGGGCCTGTTTCAGTGAGAACGTCAAAGGCTTGCCCGCAAGGGCGCCCTGCAATTGAAAATCGGGGGCCTGCGCACCGGTTGGCAATGCGGCCTGGGCATTGAACATCGGCATTGAGACGCTAAGCAGTACGGCAGAGGTAAGGCTCAAAAAAAGTTTTTTCATCGGTGTCATGTTGCGCTCCACGGGGTTAGGAAATTTAACGCTCATAGACAGTTCGCTGGATGTCGCGGGAAAGTTTCGCCTGGGGTAAAAAATTTTCCTCGCTGAAAAAGCGGTTTAACAGCAGGGCTATTTCACGATGCGATATGGGTAGCGAGGAACACTTTTGCGGCTGGTTGCCATTTTATCCTGCCTGGTTATTTGACAGTCGGGTGTCAGCATCGGCTTGATGCCGTACCGTTGCGTTTCAAAAGTATATTCCACCGGGTATTAATTTTAATGGTCCGGCCTTTCGGGAACCGCCCCGGGATGTTATTGGCCCGGCTTGACCTGGTAACCTGAACATCTGTTTTTTCGGCTCTGCTGCTTATATTAGACGCTGGTTTTTTTATTGTAATAGAGAGTAAAGGATTACAGTTCGGCTAAACGGACTTGCCGCGACGGGGATATGAATATGAGGAGAGTGCGATAAAGCGCAGTAGTACAACGAAGAATATGGCGGTGTTTTTTAATTGACCGTCATGCGCTTAAGATTATTCTGTAGCTGATGGTCAATCATCTTATGTTATCGGCAGGGTGGGCGGGTTTCACTATATAAAGAGTTTCATAGCATTGCGGGGGAGCGTGCCTCCCCCCATAGCTGGATATTAGATTGCGAAATCTTCCAGTTTTTTCCCTTTCTCAAGCGCGGAGGTAATCGCTTTAGGCGTGCGGCCCTGGCCTGTCCAGGTTTTTTCGCTGCCGTCTTCGTCGATATATTTGTATTTCGCCGGGCGAGGCTCACGGGTCGATTTTGTTTTTGTCGCCTGTCCTTTTAAGGAGGAGATGAGCTCTGCCGGGTCAATGCCTTCCTCAAGAAGTTTCACACGAAACGCTTCGAGTTTTGCCTGTTTATCCTCGAGTTCCTTACGCTGAGAGGCTTCTTCTTCGCGGCGTTCTTCAACGATGACCGTGAACTTTTCGAGAATATCTTCAAGATATTCCAGGCTAACTTCACGCGTTTGAGCACGCAGTGTGCGAATGTTGTTTAAGGCTTTCAGTGCTTCTGACATTTGCAGATCCTTTTACTTGAATTTGGTGGTGTTTCGAATTGCTTCTTTACGAATGGTTCCTGGAAACCAAACGAGCGTATCACTTTTGTTTCTCGGGTGGACACAATATATATACCGCCGATGCAAAATAATTTATAGCAAATTATGAATGGAAATGTCTGTCTTTTAGTGTCATTACTCTTTTTTTTCTAAGTAGAGTATTTCGCTGCGCAGTTAAAAGCATAACCACTTCCCTCATCCTTACCAATTTCATGGGTAGTCATCTCTGAAAACCCCTTTCGCAACGGGTCTTTTTTCTTCTCAATACCCTTACTCCCGGTAATTGACCGTCACGCTTTGCTTATATCCGAAATAGAATGAGAAAGATTTGTGCGCTTTGTCGCGAATTCAAAATCATGCCGCACCGTTTGTCCAGGTCAGCCCGTTGCGTCAGGAAGGTGTGTTGTACTTGATAAGCGGCAAGCTAAGCGTGTGAAATAGCGCTTTAAGAAATACCAACTGCAGGTTGTCTTCTCTTCACGCTTTTTGCTAAGTGCATTTATCCAGCTCGACAAGAAGTCTGTTTAGCTCATATTGAATGTGCTTCCGACGCTGTTTTAATAGCAAGCGGGCCGGAACAACGCGATCAATAATGGTCGATTTCCTGGCCATGAACTTCATTGCGAGTCGGGTGACGTCTTCTTCTGTCCAGCCAGGCCACTGTCCATGTTTTTCCTTTGACATGAAAAATGTACGGTCACTCTGTTTTGCCACATTTTCAGGACGATGTTCGAAGAGGGGCAGAGAAGGAAACTATCTGCCCGGCAATGATCAGATTTCGCACTTGCATCTCAACATTTTTGCATGACAAACGCGTGCGAGTACACAGAGAGGCTAATTTAGCCATGTATGAAATTCTATGTGAATTGTCCCGACGCGGAGTGAGGCAGGTGACAAGATGCCACCGCTGTAATGCCGGACAAAACAAAGCCCGCACTTTCGCGGGCTAATGCTATTGTCATGGCTCAAATCTGCGTTCTCAATCCTGTTTAATAGTTAATACCCACGAGCAGAATAGACACGGGCCATTCCCGCCCAATCCGAGAACAATATTTCATACTTAACCGGTGTGTAGTCAATGATGCTATCCATTGCTGCTGTGTTCCATGCATTATCTGAAATTTTACGATCCCTGGCAGTTTTCCCCCACTCGACAATCTCTTTTGCAAGCCCCTGAACACATGCCCTGCTTAACACTTTCTTGCCGTAGTATGCGCCCATGTCAGAACATGATGCCATGCTCATATCAAGACTGTTTCTTAAATAACTCAGCCCGTTAATGGATATAAAACTGCGACCGTTGGCATACACCATACCATTGTCACGAGCGGTAAACTTAACAGTGCGTAACGCATCCACTATCTTTTTTTGATCTGGTGTTGGGTCTATCCACGGGGAAGGATAAATAGTTCTTTCGGAGGCAATATATGCTTCTTTTTCACGTTCCTTGTTTGCTTCGTTTCTCGCGCTGTACTGTTCCTCAAAGGCATTAAACTCTTTTTGGTACTTTTCATCGAACTGGTCTTTTTTAGCACTGAATGCAGAAATACTCTGATAAAAATCAGTTTCGCTAACTTTGCCAAGCCCCATATTCCAGTAATCTTTTTGATAATCAATGTAAATGACATCGACTCTGTATTTGTTCTCTAAGGCTTCAGCCAAATTTTTCAAGTATGCATAAATATCAACTCGCTTTTCTTCATCATCCTCAAGTGAAGATAGTTGTCCAACATTCGGGCCACCGTACTCATGGTATGCAGCATAGAAAACAGGAATGAACGAAAGATTAGCGTTAACGGCTTTGATGATATTCTGTTCGTTACATGTTGTGTCATCCCACTTTAACAGGCTATTGCCACCTTTTCGGTACGTTTCACAGTCCTCGATACCCAGGCGAACAATCGCATTCCATCCCGGGCGCTGCTTATAATCGTCGTTCTTGATGATATGGAACCGGGAAAGGGTTTGGGATGGAAAAAATTGACCAGCCGTGCAAGATGAAAGAAGAAGAGTAACCGAGAGGCTGGCTATTAGTTTTAGCCCCCCGAAAGTCTGTAATTGTTTCATATGAATGTCCGATTAATAAAAACTCCTGGGATCTTAAATTGTATTTAAAAATAAATCCATCTCAGATAAAAGGTAACTTGCTGATTTTTATTGCTCAAATCCAGGCTGCCAACTATCGTGCATTCAAGAGTTTCCTTTAAGTTCGAGGCTATGAAAGCGCGACGTTTATCATCTGGCTGCCGGGATAAAGCGGTTTTTATTGGCTCGCTGCGTCCTTCATTTTTCTGGCGCTCGATAATGTTATTCACTCAAGTTCGGTACTGGAATTTAATTGCAGCGCCATACTTTTTCTACAGTTTATTCTGCCTCGTTACCTGCGCTTTTGGCTTCATTGAGAAAGCTATTTCAGCCTGCTGGTGTAGCACTTTACAAAGCTTTGTCGCAGCGGCGCGCCAGCGCTTCCAGAAGATCATTGTCGGAAGTACTCAATGCACCAAATAATGGAACAGCAGATACAGCAAGCTCCGTTGAGGAGACTGACACTGCACTACTAAATTGCCATATGCCGCTGGTAGGGGTACCTGTTTTTCGTACAGTTTTTGGGCAAGGGTAGACAATACCGGGGCTGGTCAGTTCGGAATCATTTAGTTGCCATTGGACTTCAACGGACAAATTCAGGGTACAAAAAAGCCCGCAGGGCTTGCGCCGTGCGGGCTCTCAGGACTTCATCGGATGACTCTGGTAATCACCGATGGAGAATTTTGGTGGAGCTGGCGGGAGTTGAACCCGCGTCCGAAATTCCTACATACCATTTTTATAGTAGAAAAAACATATATTTACTTTTTAAATCATCATCTTATTGTTTTTCGTATCTGTCGGGTTTTATGTGGTTTTAAGTCTTTGCCGCCAAAGTGCCGCCACAAATTAGCGGTTCCAGTTGAGATTGTGAAGCGGGTTTTTTGTGACTGCATCTTCCAGATGGTCGGGCGCAAAGTGGGCGTAAACCATCGTCATTTTTATATCTGCATGGCCCAGAATATCGCGCAGTACCAGTATGTTTCCGCCATTCATCATAAAATGACTGGCGAATGTGTGGCGCAACACATGGGTACATTGGCCCTCAGGTAAATCGATACCAGCCCGCGTGACAGCACGTTCAAACGCTTTTCTACATGGCGTGAACAACTTTCCCCGGTTCTTCGGGAGTTCGTCATACAGCTCTTGTGATATGGGAACGGTTCGGTTTTTCTTGCCTTTGGTCTTGGTGTAGGTGATACGGTATTTTGATAACTGGTGGCCTTGCAGATTTTCGGCTTCACTCCAGCGCGCACCAGTTGCAAGGCAAATTTTTGCAATCATCAGCAGGCTGGGGCTTTGAGAATCTGCGCAGGCATCTAACAGGCGCTTAATCTCTTCCGGGGCCAGAAACGCCAGTTCACCCTCCGCGATCTTAAATGTTGGTAGCCCGGCGAGTGGATTGGGGGCTGACCAGTGGCCCAGTTTTTTCAGCGTGCCAAAAACCGATGATAGGTTGCGTTGTTCAAGGTTTACCGTGCGGGGCTTAACTGGCGACATAAGCACACCATCTTCATTTTTTACTTCACCTTTTAGACGCGCTTCACGGTATTTTGTAAAATCGCCAGCGGTTAGCTCGGAGGCTATGGGATCGCCGAGGCCATTACAAATAATGCTGAGTTTTGCCATTAGGCGCTTGGGGTCTGCAAGGGTTTGCCCGTAAAGTGAATGCCATTGTTCAATCACTTCTGACAATTGTCGCCGATCCTCCTTTTCACCTAACCATGGCTTTTTGTTCACTTCATCCATTGTGAAGTTTTCGAACGCTATTGCCTCGCCTTTCGTCGCAAACTGTTTTCGCACGCGCTTTCCATCGCGACCGCTAGGGTAGCACTCGCACAACCATTTTCCGTTTGGCTGTTTTCGTATGGTCATAAACTAAAGGCTCTTGATCACTTTGACGGCACGTCCGATGGCTTCAATATCATCCACTGAACATTCAAAAGAGGATTCATCTTGATGGACAACGATTCTGTTACCAGGAATGCGGCCTATTTTGACAATGCTTTTAACCCCATCAATATCTACGAGCCAATATCCATTGCTGATTTGTTTTACTGAGGTATCTACAACAAAGCAGTCAGCTTGAGTTTTGATGAATAATGAATCGCTTGGCTCCGCATCTAGCAGGCTACTATCAAGCAAAATCTCACCTTCTGTTATTAACTCGCCGTTTTTTAACTCAACCTGCTTGAGTCCTGGCGCCACAATCTTTGAAAGCGGGCGAAGTGTGATCGTGGATTCGTTTACGGGATTTTTATCACGGTCCTGCGAGGAGAACATTTCTCCTTGCCCTGTCGCTAACCATAACAAAGATACGCCTGTTTCAAGAGCGCACTGAATAACCCATTCCGCAGGAAAGCTATCGCGTAAGTTTCTGTTTGCCATAGTGCTTTTTGAAATTTTCAAGTGATCGGCAAGAGCTTGTTTAGTAGTGAATCCATACGCTTTTAGCAATCTTTCAATCGCTTCGCGACCTCCCGTATTGGGACCTGCTTGGATGTTTATCATTAAATACTCCATTGACGATCACTTTAAGTGATCGTAGTATCAACTAACTCCCTAAATGGGAATCCTGTAAAGTGATATAAAACGACGTAAAACAAACCTAAACGAAGAGATACTGCACTATGAGCACCGACATTTCAATTCGTGTACCAAAAGTGATAGCAACGCCAGCCGAATTCGCTGAGTGGGAGGGGTATTCCCGTGGCTCCGTTTATCAAATGATTCACAACGGAAAACTTGCTAACTACATTGAAAAGAAAGAAAAAAATAAAGGTCGTGTATTCATCCTGTATCTCAAGTACAAGCAAGAGCAGGCACGTAAGAACATGGAGCATTCAGCTTTCAATTACAACGTTGTTGTCGGTTAGCAAGTTCAATTATGAGAACTTTTTTCGAGGCCAGCATGTTTGATTTTCGCGTTTCTAAACATCCTCACTTTGACGAAGCCTGCCGGGCATTCGCTAAACGACACGACATCACCGCTTTGGCTAAGCTGGCAGGTATTAAACCTCAAACTTTGCGTAATAAGCTCACCCCTGATTCGCCACACCAGTTAACGCCCCGCGAGATATGGGCGTTGACTGACCTGACCGAAGACTCAACCCTCGTTGATGGTTTTCTGGCTCAGATTCATTGCCTGCCATGCGTACCAGTCAATGAACTGGCAAAAGACAAATTGCAGTCCTATGTCATGCGCGCCATGGGGGAGCTTGGCGAACTGGCGAGCGGTGCGGTCTCTGATGAGCGTCTGACCCCGGCCCGCAGAAGCAACATGATTGAAAGCGTTAATGCTGGTATCCGCATGCTTTCGTTGTCAGCTCTCGCATTGCAGGCCCGACTCCAGGCTAACCCGGCTATGGCAAGCACGGTTGATACCATGAGCGGTATCGGTGCTTCATTCGGCCTTATGTGAGGTGGCTATGTTGGAAAATGAACCATCTTTCGCATCACTACTCGTTAAGCAAAGTCCGGCAATGCACTACGGTAACGGCTGGATTATGGGTGAGGATGGCAAGCGCTGGCATCCATGCCGCTCGCAAGATGCGCTGCTGGCAGGACTCTCCACTACAAAGCAGGGGAAACCATGGCTATTGAAGGCGATGCTGCGACTGTTCCGCTAAACGCTGGTCTCCGCCTTAATGGGTTAAATCACATCGCGGAATTAAGGGCGAAAGTGTTTGGCTTAAATATTGATTCAGAGCTGGAGCGATTTATTAGCGATATGCGGAGCCAACGGGATATTAACCATGAGCAGAATAAACGCGCACTTGCCGCAATATTCTTTATGGCAAAGATTCCGGCGGAACGTCATAGCGTCAATATTAGTGAGCTGACGACTGACGAAAAGCGGGAGCTGATTAAAGCAATGAACCATTTCCGTACAGTGGTGAGTTTATTTCCAACTCGGCTAGCAATGCCGAATTAACCAACAACAGAGATTAAAGGCGTAACCCGCCGGGCATTCCTTTGCCCAAATTCAGGAGAAAGAACGATGCGAAATATTGAAACCCGATTCACCAAAAGCGGCCCAGATGATGCAGGGCTTAACCAGTTGTTTACCGAGGTACGCATGGAAGAACGTCGGGCGCGCGTGGAAGTAATGGCGGCCCGTCTTGATAGTCTGGCTTGCCATATTTCTTCCCGCCAGCTTAACCATGTTGAGGCGGCAGAGCTGCTGCGCACTGTTGCTGAAAACATTCAGAACGAAGCGGCGGAGATACATTAATGGCCGACGCAATGGACATCGTACAACAGCGCGTTGAAGAGGAGCGCCAACGCCATATTAATGCAGCCCGTGCAAAAGTGCCGGGCGCTTCCCGTATGTTTTGCATTGAATGCGAAGCACCAATCCCACCTGTACGCCGTTACGTTATTCCCGGCGTGCAGTGCTGTGTCACCTGTCAGGAAGTCGCAGAGCTAAAAGGCAAACATTACAACGAGGGTGCCGTATGAGCACCATTCTGAAATGGGCGGGCAATAAAACCGCTATCATGCATGAGCTGTTAGAGCACCTCCCCGACGCTGGATTGCGTCTGGTAGAACCGTTCGCGGGTTCCTGTGCCGTAATGATGGCAACGAATTATCCTGCATATCTTGTTGCAGACATTAACCCTGATCTGATTAATTTATACAGGCAGTTACAAGATAATAGTGATTGGGTGATCGATATCTCAAGGGGGCTTTTTGCCTGCAATAATAATGCAGAAATGTATTACCTTATTCGTGAGGAGTTTAATTATAGCCAGTCGCTGAACTCTGCATGGAGAGCAGGTTATTTTATATATCTCAATCGCCACTGCTATCGTGGTCTGTGTCGTTATAACCAAATTGGGAAATTTAATGTTCCATTTGGTAATTATAAAAAACCGTATTTCCCTGAAAAAGAAATCCGTGCTTTTGCAGAAAAGGCACGGTACGCAACGTTTATCTGTGCCAGCTATGATGAAACACTGGCAATGCTGAAAGATGGTGACGTGATTTATTGCGATCCACCTTATGACGGGACATTTAACGGTTATCACGCTGCTGGTTTTACAGAAGATGACCAGTATCATCTGGCGTCAATTCTGGAACGCCGGTCGTCAGAAGGTTACCCGGTTGTCGTTTCCAATAGCGACACCTCGTTAACCCGTTCGCTTTATCGCAATTTCAAGCGCCACTGTATCACGGCACCGCGTAGTCTGGGCGTTGCCGCCGGTGAAGGTAAATCGGCAGAGGAAATTATTGCCACGAAGTCGGTAGGCTTCTTCGGTGTTGATTTTGCCACTGGTTCTGACCGTTCTGTTATTGCCGGAGTCATGGCGTGACGGCCAGTAAATTCATATCCCTTCATGTACAAACCACCGGCGGCTCAGATGAAGCCGCCGGGGCTTTTTCCTGGAATACCCCGAAAAAAGCAATTAACCCTTATTTTGCCCCGGCGGACGTTGCGCCGGAGTCTGCACTTTCAAACCTGATCACTCTTTACGCTGCTGATAATGAGCATGAGAAGCTGCGCCGTGAAGCGCTGAGTGATGAGGTCTGGGAGCGCTATTTCTTTAACGAATCCCGTGATCCTGTCTATCGCGATATGGAGCAGGACAGGCTTATCAGTCGTGCCAGAATGGCACGTGAACAACAAAGTTTTGATCCCGATCTGGTCATTCTGGCCGATGTAAGCGCTGCCCCTTCCCATATCAGCAAGCCCATGCTGGAGCGGATTAAGTTTTTCCACGGTCTCGGCAGGCCGAAAGCTTATTCCCGCTATCTGCACGATACTATCAGGCCATGCCTTGAGCGGCTGGAGCGTACACGCGAAAGCCAGGTGTCTTCTTCTTTCCGGTTCATGGCGAGCCATGACGGGCTGGACGGATTACTGATGCTGCCTGAAATGAATCAAGAGCAGGTTAAACGCCTGTCTACCCTCGTTGCGGCACATATGAGCATGTGTCTCGATGCGGCCAGCGGTGATCTTTTTGTCACTGATGACGTAAAACCAGAAGAAATCCGCAAGGTGTGGGAAAGGGTGGCCGCAGAAGTCATGCGCCTTGAGGTTGTTCCGCCTGCATTTGAGCAATTGCGCCGAAAGAAACACCGTCGCAAACCTGTTTCCTATGACCTTATACCCGGTTCACTGGCCCGAATGCTGTGTGCTGACTGGTGGTATCGCAAGTTGTGGAGAATGCGCTGTGAATGGCGGGAGGAGCAGTTGCGCGCCGTCTGCCTGGTCAACAAGAAAGCGTCCCCGTATGTCAGCTATGAAGCTGTGATCCACAAACGCGAACAGCGCCGCAAATCGCTGGAGTTCTTTCGCTCGCATGAGCTGGTTAATGAAGACGGTGACACGCTGGATATGGAGGATGTCATTAATGCCAGCGCCAGCAATCCGGCACACCGTCGCAATGAAATGATGGCGTGCGTAAAAGGGCTGGAACTTATTGCCGAAATGCGCGGGGACAGTGCGGTATTTTACACCATCACTTGCCCGTCTCGCTTCCATGCGACCCTCAGTAATGGCAGGCCCAATCCGAAGTGGACCAGCGCGACTGTACGACAGAGTAGTGATTATCTGGTTGATACGTTTGCCGCATTCCGCAAAGCCATGCATAAAGCCGGTCTTCGCTGGTATGGCGTGCGCGTTGCAGAGCCACACCATGACGGCACTGTGCACTGGCACCTGTTGTGCTTTATGCGCAAAAAAGACCGCCGCTCTGTCACCGCATTGTTGCGAAAATTCGCTATCCGCGAAGACCGCGAGGAACTGGGTAACAATACGGGGCCGCGCTTCAAGTCCGAGCTTATCAATCCGCGTAAGGGAACACCGACCAGCTACATTGCCAAATACATCAGCAAGAATATTGACGGGCGCGGGCTGGCTAATGAAATCAGTAAGGAAACCGGAAAATCGCTGCGAGATAACGCGGAGCATGTCAGCGCCTGGGCGTCACTGCACCGTGTCCAGCAATTCCGATTTTTTGGTATTCCGGGGCGTCAGGCGTACCGCGAATTACGTTTACTGGCAGGGCAGGCAGAAAGGCGACAGGACGGTAGCAAAGCCGGTGCGCCGGTACTGGATAACCCGCGTCTCGATGCGGTGCTGGCTGCTGCTGATGTGGGCTGTTTTGCTACCTACATTATGAAACAGGGTGGCGTGCTGGTTCCACGTAAACACCACTTAGTCAGAACGGCATACGAGCTTAACGAGGAACCGAGCGCCTACGGCGATCACAGTACCCGAATTTATGGCATCTGGTCGCCGATTGCAGAGGGCCGGATTTGTACTCATGCAGTTAAGTGGAAAATGGTTCGCAAAGCCGTTGACGTTCAGGAGGCGACAGCCGACCAGGGCGCTTGCGCCCCTTGGACTCGTGGCAATAACTGTCCCCCTGTTGAAAATTTGATCCAGGCAGGGGGAGATTTACCCGAAATTCAAACCATGGATAAGGCAGAACTACACGAATACCTGCACAGTATGAGCCAGAAAGAGCGGCGCGAGCTTACAGCCCGGCTGAGGCTGGTAAAACCGAAGCGGAAAAAAGCATACAAACAGAACATTTCACAGCATCAGCGCCTGCAACTTGAGGCGGAACTAACGTCCAGAGGATTTGATGGCAGCGGACGGGAGATTGATTTGCTTCTGTGCGGCGGCAGTATTCCTTCTGGTGCGGGACTACGCATTTTTTACAGAAATGGATGGTTACAGGAGGATGATAAATGGCGTCAGTGGTACTGATGCCGCAACGTTATGATTCCTGATCGTGGCTCATTCATATCAATATGATAATTCTGAGAAAGAAAAAACATTTTACATTCTGAAATAGCTCGTATACTGTATTTATAAACAGTGTATATGCATACAGTATTTGGTTTTGTATGCAGTTGAAAGGAGGAATGATGCAGGATTATTTTTTGGAGTCGTTGAAGCTCCAGCGCATTGATTTTTTTATCAAGCTTGTAGCGGCTAGTGAGTGCAGCGACGAAGAAAAGAGGATGGCTATCCAGTGGGTGTCTGAATTGACCGATGAACTGATGGCAAAAATTCGTAATCACGAATACAGCAAAACCATGGACGTTATCAGTTAGGAAAATCTCTATGCGCATTGAAATAATGATCGATAAAGAGCAGAAGATTAACCAGACAACGATTGATACTCTCGAATACGAGCTTTACCGAAATTTGCGCCCACTGTACCCAAAAACGGTCATTCGTATCCGCAAGGGTAGTGCCAACGGCATTGAGTTGAGCGGAGTAAAGCTGGATGAAGATAAAAAGCAGGTAATGGAAATCATGCAGCATGTCTGGGAAGACGATAGCTGGTTAAATTAGATAACGTCGCGGGTGATAAAAACTTGTTTTTTACCGCCCGCGGGGTTGAACAACGAGCAGGGCGAGGCGTTAGCTACGGCGCTGATGTTATCAGATTAACGTTTAAACCAGGCTCAAACCGGCACCCTGTATGCCGGTTTTTTTTAAGTCATTTTCCCGCGATTTCTCCATTTTTAGCTGTGCATGCATCAGGTGCATGGTTTTGCATTTGTTTGGGCCGCTCGTTAAGGCTGTGTGCCGCCAGCACTGGCGGGGATCCGGTGCGGATATGCATCTGCATTAAAAGCGGCACATAAAGCGGGCAGGCGAGGCGGGGATAGCATTGCGCGCAGAGTATGATGTTTTGTCAATGGTAATGGTAATCCAGAATCATAAATTGACTCGCAACATAAAACGCCAAAGTACCTTGGCTATCATCTGTTATATGCACAAGCTTGGACTTGAAATGACTGTTTTTGCACATACTATACAATCAAATCTGAAATGCGGCATCGAGCAAGATAAATCCTTAATGGCTTCTTTGAGAAGCCTTTGGCAGGCCTTAACATGATTGCTCAATCGTATAGAAGCCTAATCTGATGCGGGAATCACAACTATCGTCTCGCCCCGCCATCAAGTTATGGTATAAACTAGCATAACATGTTGGATCTACATATGTGGGTCATAGTGATTTTGAGAACTATATGATGAATAAACAAAAAGGAGTTTTTTAATGTTTGAGTTCCAGTTTAGCTACTTTACTCGAGGGCAGTTCATTGACAATGCTCCGGTAAGTATATCGCCTATAATGATGGCTTTTGAGAATAAATTTTTGCCTAGCTACGCAGATGAAATATCTCCTCATGGACTTAGGAAAGTTATTAGAATAGTGGGGATTAATGAGTTTGATGGTGTCGCAGTATTATTTTCATCTGAGTCAGTGAATATTAATATGTTGTATCGCGACTATAAGCCGAAAGAAGAGGAAGTTTTCGCCAGATTAGATTTTATAATAAATGCACTTTCTAAAATTAATTCAAACATTAAAGTTTGGCGTCTGGCTTCAATTGTAACGTCAGTCGAGCGTGTTACGTATGAGAATAGCGAGAGGATGTACAGTAAATTCTTTGCTGATGGTGCACATAATGACTTTTTTGAATGGAATGTAAGAAGAGCTAAAAAAGAACAGTATGAGTCTGAAGTACTGAATGTTGTAGCTACCATAAGTCGTGGTCCTGTTACGAATACAATTAACCCAACTGAAAACTTTGACGCAGTTATTGTCCAATTAGATGTCAATACAGCTCCGGAAAAAACTACTGATAGGTTTAATATATCAAGAGATATTATTTTTCATCTTACTGATAAAGCAAGAAAAAATCTAGAACACCTGTTAGGTTGAGGTGGGTTATGATTAATTTAAATGCAAAGCATAATTGGATTCAAGATAAAAGTACGAATGTGGATTCGTACTTAAATAAAAATAATGTAGTGTGGAATTATTTAGTTTCATATTATTCAAATGATAATGAAAGTAAAAACAATACCACCACTACCAGTATTAATACTTTTTTTGAATTTTTAGATAATAGCACAGCAGAAGTTAAATCTAAAAAAAATGATGACTTAGATAGCATTATGTCATCTGTGTATAAAATGCTCTTATCAGAAGATTTTGGTTATGGAGATACTCCAGAATTAAAGTATGTAGTGGAAAATATTTTCAGAAAAAATAAATCCGAAGCCCAAATGGCTTTCATCAATATGGCAACAAGAAAGGTATTTACATCAGAGAGCGATATTATTGAGAAGTTCTTTGCTCTTTTAATGTCTTTAGAGGAATCAGATATTGAAAATATTGCCCTTACCGTTGTTCAAATGTTTCTATCTCACCAAGATATAAGTGCGGCAGAGGGGGCTCTATCTCTTTTAGATAAATATGGGAAAGATAAGGATGCTTTGGATATAGCACAGAAAATCAGAAATTTTGATTATGATTTTCTTAACGACTATAAAGAAAAGGTTATTAACAATCTTACACATTATGTAGAAAAGTGAGTTAATGATGGCTATTTACATTAGAAAAGTAGTAAAAGCTAAATGGGATTGGAGGAATCCAGTTGGCTCAAATATAGCCGCCAATGCTCTTGGGACGGATGGTGTTACGAATTGCTGTAAAACTTCAAATAACACATTATCTATCTGGAAAATCGATAGTGAACTCCTCGCTAGTGATGATGATAAAAAAATTATTGCTACATTAGCAACTAATGGAGGTAGTCTTTCACCAATAGATTATATTATTTTGAGTGATGAGGAACTCGAGTTTTGTGGTTTGTCTATAGACCAAGAAGATGGGGATTCTTTGATTTCTGATGTTAAATCAAAGCATTATAATATTATCAACCTCGATATGGGTAGTGTTAGTGCGCTTGGTTTAATGATTAAGAAAAAAGTATCCGGTGTTAAGGCTGGAGAAAAAGTAACACAGCCGACTCAATTAAAAAAAATAGATGTTGGTAGTATAAAGTCTTACATCAACCAATTCATACCAAAAGATACTGCTGCTGCCGAAACTTTGAAGCTGAAAAATGGCTTTAAGAGAATATACGATTGATATTTACTGGTACGCCTATTTTTCATCAGCACACAAATAAAAAGCTCGCTAACTTAGCGAGCTTTTTATTTTGAGAATGATATTTATGCTAAGCACGGAACTACCTGTGCAATTAGGCTTGACGCTGTAAAGTAACTTGCCAATTCATACCTGTGTTATTATTTATTATCTATCTCAAGCAAGTAATTTTTAAACTTGATAATATCCATACCTAGCCAATCATTTATCTCGCCTAGCCTGCTTTGCAACGGGCACAACTCATTGCGGACGAACACCTGTGCGGCTTTCACCACATCCCCGAATCCGCCGGTATTGTTCGGCATCATCCCCATCAGTTGCGGTGGTACGCGGTGCGCGCTTAACAGGTCGCTCTCGCTGACTTTCTTGATATTAAAAAAATCATCCTTTGTCGCCACTTCGCTGAGTGGAATGATTTTAATCCCGTCCGGTTTTCCGCTCGGCGCGTAGAAAAATAAATTCTTGAAATTACCCAGGCCTTTTGAGTTGCGCATGGCATCGCGCATCGCCTCCACGTCGGTGCTGCTCTGTGCGGCGTCGGTCACGTACATGATGTAACCGGCGTGCGCGCCGTTCTGGTAATACTTGCGCCGGTACAGGGTCGCCGATTCATTCAGCCAGGCCGAATTCAGCGCGCTGAGGTATTCCGGCATCCCGTAAATCTCCTGGTTAATGTCCGGCTCCATCAGGTGAAAAACGGAACCAGTCTCAAAGGCGTGCGGCTGAATAAATGACGGCACCCACCAGTAAGCGCCGTCCTCCACGCCACGCCGGGTGTATTTGGCCGGGGAGGTTTCCAGCTTCATCACGCGGCCCGTGGTGCTCATGCGCTTTTCTAAAAACGCATTGCCGAACACCAGAAAATCCAGCACAAAACGGCTGAAATCCTGCTGTGACAACAGCGGGTGAGGGACAAAGGTCGAGGTCAGAATATTACGTTTCACGTAGATGGGGGAGCTGTGATGCACCGCGGCACGCAGGCTTTTTGCCAGACCGGTAAAACTGACCGGCGGCTCGTACCATTTGCCATTACTGATGCACTCCACATAATCCAGAATATCCCGGCGGTCGAGTACCGGCGAGGGTTCGCCGAAGCTGAATGCTTCCATAGTCTGTGCGGTGGTGTTGACCGGCTGTGCGGCGCGCTGTTTTTTTCTGCTCATCAGTTAAACTCCAGAATGGATGTGGCCGCCATGCCGCTTCCGGCGCTGAGCGGTTCGTTAATCAGTACGTGCATGGTCGCCCAGGCTAAATCCGCGTGGCTGGCTTCCTCGGTACGGCTGGCCTCATAGGTGGCGCTGCGTCCGCTGCCGGTCATGGTTTTACGGATTGACATAAACGACTGTGTGATGTCGGTAGCGGAAACGTCGTATTCCAGGCACCCGCGCGCGATGGTGTCTTTGGCTTTCAGCACCATGGCGGTTTTGACTTCCGGCGTGTAACGGATTTCTCGTGCTGCCGGGTAAAACGAGCGCACAAGCTGATACACCCCCTGGCCGATGCCGGTCGCGTCAATCGCGATGTACTCGACGTGGTATTTTTCGGTAAGCGCGCGAATGGAATTTGCCTGGGTGGCAAAATCCATGCCCTTCCACTGGTGACGCTCCAGAATGCGGAACTTGCCGCCGCTGACAAGCGGGGGCGCAATGACCACGCACCCGGCACTGTCGCCCCGGTGTGAGGGGTCGTAACCAATCCAGACGGTACGCTGCCCGAAAGGCCGGTCTGCAAACGGCGCGAAGTCTTCCCACTCTTCCAGGCTGTCGACCATGCAGCGTTGCAGCTCCTCAAACGGGAACACTGACGCTTTGTCATCCACAAACTCGCACATAAACAGGTTGCGGAAATCATCCGCGCTGTTTTCCTGTTTCAGCGTGTCCAGGTCAAACAGGGTGCAGCCGCGCGCCAGTGCGTCCTCAATGGTGACAATCTGCCGCCACTGTCCGTCCGCGCAAAGGACACCACCGGCGAGCGCCGTGTGTGAGATATCAATGTCCACGCGTTCGCTGGCGCTGGTACGGCCCTTATTGAACAGCTCGCCAGACCAGAAGGGATACGCGCCATGACCGAGGGAGGACGGTGTGGAAAAATAGGTGGTGCGCAGGTGCTTTTGCGAGGCCATGCCGGAGGCGACTTTACGCAGGCGCTGGAAGTTGGGTATCCAGAAAATCTCATCGACATACAGGTCGCCGTTATGGCTCTGCGCGGTGTTGGAGTTGGTGCCAAGGAAAATCAGCTCCGCGCCGTTATTGCCGATGACAATCGGGTCGCCGGTCAGGTCAACGTCAACCAGACGGGCAAACGCGATAATGTATTTTCTGAATACGTGCGCCTGGGTCTTACTGGCGGATAAAAATATCTGGTTATGACCGGTTTTCAGGGCGCGTAACAGCGCCTCGCGGGCAAAGTAAAAGGTTGCGCCAATCTGGCGCGATTTCAGGATATTACGGATGCGGTGCGCCAGCCCTGCCCGGTGCCAGTTGAGCTGGTATTCAAAGGATTGACCGAAGAAAATTTCCTCCAGTTTTTCGACAGCCTCATCGCTGAAAAAATTCTTTTTCGGCTTCTTACGTTCCCCTTTGTTGCGGTTCGCCACGTTCGGATTTAAATCGGCCTCATTACCGGTCTGGCTGTAGCGATTGACTCTGGCGAGCCGTTCCATCTGACGCGATAAAAAATCCGCGACTTTAAAGTCATGCGCGGTTAATTCCGGCTTTGCATAAAGCTGGATAAGCCGGGCCTCCAGGGTGCTCTCCACCCGGTTAATCGGCGCGGTTAAATCCCATTCGTCGCGCTGCTTCCAGCTCTGAACGGTCGGGCGTTTGGTCTGCAACATCTCCGCGATTTGTGGCACGGAAAACCCCTGCCAGTACAGAAGGGCGGCCTGCCGTCGCGGGTCATGTAACAGCGTGGTGTCAGTGGTGATGGTCATGAATGCCTCGCCTCAATGGATTCATGGCAAGGCTACTTAAGCGCGGCCAGTGATTCGCTAAGGCGCTGTTGTGTCAGGGGTAAGCCATCCGGGTTTGATGGCGACGGGGGCGCGGTGTCGGGAAACTAAGTCCCGACAAAACCGTGAACCTTCACCAACAATCAGGACTCCTGACGATGGCAAAAAAAGTTTCAAAATTCTTCCGTATCGGCGTAGAGGGCGACACCTGCGATGGTCGCGTTATCAGCGCCACGGATATACAGGAAATGGCCGCAGCGTTTGACCCCCGCGTCTACGGCTGCCGCATCAATCTGGAACACCTGCGCGGCATTTACCCTGACGGCGCATTCAACCGTTACGGCGATGTGATTGAGCTGAAAGCCGAAAAGATTGAGGACGATTCCGTGCTGAACGGCAAGTGGGCGCTGTTCGGCAAAATTGCGCCGCTCGACAACCTGGTTGAGATGGTCGGCAAGGGCCAGAAAGTTTACACGTCCATGGAAATTCAGCCGAATTTTGCCAATACCGGTAAGTGCTATCTGGTCGGTCTGGCGGTCACTGATGACCCGGCCAGCCTCGGTACGGAATATCTGGAGTTCTGCCGTACCGCAAAAACCAATCCGCTTAACCGCTTCAAGGCCAGCCCGGAAAATCTGATTTCCGTCGCCACCCTCGCCGCGCTGGAGTTTGAAGACCAGCCTGAAAGCGTGCTCGCAAAGCTGACTGACACTGTAAAGGGCATTTTCAGCCGTAAACAGGCCAGCGATGACGCCCGCTTTGCTGATGTGCATGAAGCCGTGACCACGATTGCCGGGCACGTCCAGACCAGTCACGACAACGCCGAAGCGCGTTTTTCCTCGCTGGAAGCGGCGTTTTCCGCTCTTAAGGAGGACGTGACCCGCCAGACCGGCGAAACCCGCGAGCAGTTTACCCGGCTCAAAACCTCACTGGATAACACCGAAAACCCGCGCCAGCCGCGCCGCGAACTGAGCACCGGCGGCGGTGGTGATGCCGGTCTGACGAACTGCTGACCCGCAGCGCCCGGCTTGTGAGTAAACCCGATTAACTTTATTCAGGAAAAAATATGCGTCCGGAAACCCGCTTTAAATTTAATGCCTATCTGTCCCGTATCGCTGAACTGAACGGCATCGACGTTGGCGACATTTCCAAGAAGTTCAGCGTTAACCCGTCGGTCACGCAGACGCTGATGGACACGGTGCAGGAGTCGTCCGACTTTCTGACCCGCATCAACGTTGTGCCGGTGAATGAACTCAAGGGGGAAAAGGTCGGCGTGGGTGTCACCGGCTCCATTGCCAGCACCACCGACACCGCAGGCGGCAACGAGCGCCAGACCCAGGACTTTACGCAACTGGAGTCCAACAAATACGAATGTGATCAAATCAACTTCGATTTTCATATCCGTTACAAGACCCTTGACCTGTGGGCGCGTTTTCAGGATTTCCAGCTACGTATCCGCAACGCCATCATCAAGCGTCAGGGGCTGGATTTCATCATGGCAGGCTTTAACGGCGTGAAGCGTGCGGCGACTTCCGATCGTGCGGCTAACCCGATGCTGGAAGATGTTGCCGTGGGCTGGTTGCAGAAATACCGCAATGAAGCGCCAGCACGGGTGATGAAAAATATCACTGATGACACCGGTGCTGTGAAGTCAGATGTGATCCGCGTGGGTGAGTTCGGGGATTATGCAAATCTCGATGCCGTGGTGATGGATGCGACCAATAACCTGATTGCGCCGTGGTATCAGGAAGACCCCGATTTAGTGGTGATTGTCGGTCGTCAGTTGCTGGCCGATAAATACTTCCCGCTCGTGAACCAGACGCAGGCCAATACCGAAATGCTGGCCGCTGATGTCATTGTCAGCCAGAAGCGTATCGGTAACTTACCGGCGGTACGCGTGCCGTTTTTCCCGGCTGACGCCATGCTGATCACCCGTCTGGATAACCTGTCCATTTATTTTATGGACGAGAGCCACCGCCGAAATATCGACGAAAATGCGAAGCGCGACCGTGTGGAAAACTACGAATCAATGAACATTGATTATGTGGTGGAAGACTACGCCGCCGGTTGCCTGGTGGAAAACATCCGTGTCGGCAAATTTGCCCCGGCTGTTGGTGGCGGAGAATAACCCATGTCGAGTCCCGCACAGCGTCACATGATGCGGGTCTCGGCCCAGACCACCGCGCAGCGGGAGGAAAACCCGCTGCGCCATGCCACTGCTTATGAGCAGATGCTGGTCAAGCTGGCCGCAGACCAACGCACGTTAAAAAATATCTTTTCGACAGAACTTAAGGCCGTGAAAAAGCGCGAGCTGTTGCCGTTCTATGCGCCGTGGGTCAGTGGCGTACTGGCCGCCGGTAAAGGCGCACAGGACGACATCCTGATGACGGTCATGTTGTGGCGGCTTGATGCCGGTGACATTGCCGGCGCGCTGGAGATTGCCCGCTACGCCCTGCGTTATGGCCTGACCATGCCGGGCCGACACAAGCGCCCCCCGGCGTACCTGTTTGCAGAGGAGGCGGCCCTTGCGGCCATGCGCGCCCATGGGGCTGGTGAGCCGGTCGATGTGGCGCTGTTGCAGGACGTGATCGCGCTGACGGATACCGCCGATATGCCCGACCCGGTACGCGCGAAACTGCACAAAATTACCGGCTTTGTGCTGCGTGATGGTGGCGGGTCTGCTGACGCGCTCACCCATCTGGCGCGTGCGATGCAACTTGACCGTCTCGCCGGGGTGAAAAAAGACATTGAGCGCCTGACGCGTGAACTGCGCCCCGCGCCGGATGCCCCGCAGAAAAAGACCGCCACGCGGGCACGAAAACCCGGCAGTACGACGCCTGCTAAACGCGGTCGTCCGCGAAAAATTGCCCGTTAACCGAATGCGCCCCGCGCCGGGCGGCACGCCGGTCAATGGCGGTGTTTCACCAGCCCTGCGACCGGCGTCCACCGCCCACCCCTTTTGAAAGGTAGTCATGATGACACTGATTATTGATGCACACGAACAACCGCAGGGCCGCACGGTGATTATTCCGCAGCCTGCCACGGACGAACCGGTGATTAAAAACACCTTCTTCTTTCCCGATATCGACCCCGTGCGCGTGCGCGAACTGATGCGCCTGGAGCAGACCGTTTCACCGGCCCGGCTGCGTCGCGCCATTAAAACCGGCATGGCTGAAACCAACGCGGAGCTGTTCGACTGGCGCGCGCAGCAAATGGCCGCCGGTTATGCCCTGCTGGCAGATGTCCCGGCGGAAAAAATCGACGGGGAGAGCGAGCGGGTTTTTCACTACGTGAATGCGGTCTGTGCCATGACCACCGCCACCCTCTATGAGCGTTATCGCGGTGTGGATGCGAGCGCGAAGGGGGACAAAAAAGCCGACAGCATTGATACCACGATTGATGAGCTGTGGCGGGATATGCGCTGGGCCGTGGCGCGTATCCAGGACAGGCCCCGCTGTATCGTGGGGCAAATCTGATGCGGATTTACGCACAACAGGGCGACACGCTTGACGCCCTCTGTGACCGCCACTACGGGCGCACGCAGGGGGTTTTTGAGGCCGTGCTTGCCGCGAATCCGGGACTGGCTGAATGGGGTGCCGTGCTGCCGCACGGTACAGCGGTTGACCTGCCTGACGTTCAGTCTGCACCGGTCAGTCAGACAATAAACCTGTGGGAGTAAACCATGACGGAAGGGGAAAAAGGCGTCCTGTCGCTGTTTGTGATTGGCGTCATGATCGTTGTCGGAAAAGTGCTGGCGGGTGGGGAGGCTATTACGCCGCGCCTGTTTATTGGCCGTATGTTACTTGGTGGTTTTGTCTCGATGGTGGCCGGTGTGGTGCTGGTTCAGTTTCCCGATATGCCGCTGACCGCCGTGTGTGGGATTGGCTCCATGCTTGGTATCGCAGGCTATCAGTTTGTCGAAATCGCCATTAAGCGCCGCCTGAAATCCATGGGGGGTAACTGATGCCAGCTATTAGCACACACCCGAATATCGCTGCCTTTCTTGACATGCTGGCCTGGTCAGAAGGAACGGCAACGCACCCGCTGACGAAAAATCGCGGCTATGACGTGATTGTTACCGGGCTGGATGGTCGCCCCGAAATTTTCAGTGATTACCGCGATCACCCGTTCGCCGGTGGCCGGGCGGCAAAAGTCTTTAACCGTCGCGGCGAGAAGTCCACGGCGTCAGGGCGCTATCAGCAACTTTACCGCTACTGGCCGCACTATCAGAAACAGCTTTCCCTGCCGGATTTCAGCCCGCTGTCACAGGACAGGCTCGCTATCCAGTTAATCAGTGAACGCGGTGCACTGGAGGATATCCGGGCCGGGCGCATTGAACGGGCGATTTCACGCTGTTGCACTGTCTGGGCGTCGCTGCCGGGGGCCGGTTACGGTCAGCGTGAGCACACGCTTAACAGCCTGATCACCGTGTGGCGAACCGCAGGCGGGGGGATGGCATGAAAACACTGTTCATTCTGCTGGCGCTGGCTGTGCTGGCGCTGTTATGGATGCGTCACGAAAACAGCACGTTACAGGCGTCCTTTGATAAAGCGAACCGGGTCGCCAGTGAGCAAAAGACACTGGCCGGTATGCTGAAAAATCAGCTCCGTGTTGCCACTGACCGGGCGGATAAAAACGAGCGGGCGCAGGTGGATATGCGCCGGAAACTGGACGCTGCCGCGCAACGTGACGCCGAGCAGGAAAAGACCATCACGAGGTTACTGAATGAAAATGTCGAATTTCGCCGCTGGTATGGCGCTGACCTTCCTGATGCTGTGCGCCGGTTGCACCACCGCCCCGCCTGCGTCGACGCCGGTGATTGTTTACAACGGCTGTCCGAAAGTGAGTCTGTGCCCGATGCCGGGCAGCGACCCCCAGACGAACGGCGATTTAAGCGCTGATATTCGCCACCTTGAGCGCGCGCTGGAGCGTTGTGCGCTACAGGTGAAAACCGTCAAACAATGCCAGGATGATTTAGATGCTGAAACCCGACAGCCTGAGAAAAGCCCTGACTGATGCCGTGCCGGTGCTGCGCAATAACCCCGATATGCTGCGCCTGTTTATCGACGGTGGCAGCATGGGTGCAACGCTGGCCGCGTCTCTGTCCTTTGAAAAACGTTACACGCTCAATGTGGTGGTGACGGATTTCACCGGCGAGATTGACCTGCTGCTCGTGCCGGTGCTGGCGTGGCTGCGTGAGCAACAGCCCGACATCATGACCACGGACGAGGGGCGGAAAAAGGGCTTTACGTGGATTGCTGATATCAACAATGACAGCTCAATGGATATCAGTATCAGCCTGTTACTGACCGAGCGCACACGGGTGAGCCAGGTCGGTGACGCGCTGTACGTTGATAACATCCCGGAACCGGCTCCCCCGGAACCGGTGACGCGCCCCATGGCACTGTATATGCGCGACGAACTGGTGAGCCAATGGGATGAGTGACGACATCTTTACGCCATTTGATAACAGAATCGCGGCGCTGATTGCCACGCTGTCACCGGCGGGGCGTCGCCGTCTGAGTGCGGAGATTGCCCGGACGCTACGCCAGCAACAGCAACAGCGAATTAAATCTCAACGTGCGCCGGATGGCACGCCGTATGAGGCACGAAAGCCGCAGGCCATCAGGGGAAAAAAGGGACGGGTAAAACGGGAAATGTTCGCGAAACTTCGCACCGGTCGTTACATGAAGGCCATCGGCAACGACAGTGAGGCGGCGGTGGAATTTACCGGTAAGGTGCAACGCATCGCCCGTGTTCACCAGTACGGGCTTAAGGATAAGCCGGGGCCGGGCGGTAAGCCCGTGCTTTATCCGCATCGCCCCCTGTTGGGTTTCTCTGCGTCTGACCAGAAAACAGTTGAGGAGGCGATAATTAATCACCTCGCCGGTTAGCTCCGGTCAGTTGTGCCATCTGTGACAAAACCCCCTCACATTGCCGCCGGATCTGTCCGGCGGCATCCTTTCCGCTATGAACACACTTTCATCTATTCAGGAACTCACCCGCGCACTGCGCAACATGATTCGCACCGGCGTTATTGTCGAAACCGACCCTGACACCGGGCGCTGTCGTGTGCAGACCGGCGGCATTGTTACCGACTGGCTCCAGTGGCTGACACACAGGGCCGGTCGCTCGCGCACGTGGTGGGCTCCGTCCATTGGTGAGCAGGTGCTCGTTCTGGCCGTGGGCGGTGAACTGGATACTGCTTTTGTGCTGCCGGGCATTTTCTCTGATGACCACCCCGCGCCGTCTGCCTCGGCGGACGCCTGGCATGTTGCTTTCCCCGATGGTGCGGTCATTGAGTACGAACCGAAAACCAGCGCCCTGACGGTCAGCGGCATAAAAACCGCTGACGTGACGGCATCAGAGTCTATTACTGCCACGGTGCCGGTGGTGCTGGTCAAAGCGGCGGAGCGTATCACTCTGGACACCCCGGAGGTGGTCTGTACCAACAAACTGACTACCGCCACCCTTGAAGTGAAGAAAGGCGGCACTATGCGCGGCAACATCTCGCACACCGGCGGCACATTTACATCGAACGGCGTGCAGGTCGATGACCATGATCACGGCGGCGTGCAAAGGGGCGGGAGCTGGACGGAGGGCACCAAATGACAGCACGCTATATCGGTATGAGCCGCAGCACCGGCAGGACAATCACCGACGCGGAACACATCAGCCAGAGCGTGAGTGACATTCTGCGCACGCCGGTGGGGTCGCGTGTGATGCGCCGTGAATACGGTTCGTTACTGTCGGCGATGATTGACCAGCCGCAGACCCCCGCCCTTGAGCTGCAAATTAAGGTTGCCTGTTACATGGCACTGCTGAAATGGGAACCGCGCGTCACGCTGACTGCCATCGCCACGGAACGTCAGTTTAACGGGGGAATGGTCGTCAGTCTGACAGGTCAGGTCGCGGATACCGGCACCCCGCTTTCTTTAACCATCCCTGTGAGTTAAGCCATGACAATTATCGATCTGAACCTGCTCCCCGCGCCGGATGTGGTGGAAACACTGGACTACGAGACCATTCTGGCAGCACGAAAGGCGACCTTTATTTCGCTTTACCCCCCGGAGCAACAACAGGCCGTGGCCCGCACACTGTTACTGGAGTCAGAGCCGATAGTTAAGCTCCTGGAGGAAAACGCCTACCGTGAGGTTATCTGGCGTCAGCGCGTAAATGAGGCGGCGCGGGCGGTGATGCTGGCCTATGCCGAAAAAACGGATCTGGATGTGCTCGGCGGGAATTTTAATGTCACGCGGCTCGTTGTGACCCCTGCTGACGATACGGCCATTCCGCCGGTGGTTGCTGTCATGGAGTCTGACACGGATTTTCGTCTGCGCATTCAACAGGCGTTTGAAGGGCTGAGCGTCGCCGGTTCTGTGGGGGCGTATGAATATCATGGTCGCAGCGCCGACGGGCGTGTTGCTGACATATCGGTGACCAGCCCGTCGCCGTCCTGTGTGACCATTTCCGTGCTGTCACGTGAAAACAATGGCGTCGCGTCTGATGAACTGCTCACGGTGGTGCGCAATGCCCTGAATGCCGAGGATGTCAGGCCGGTCGCTGACCGGGTGACGGTACAGCCTGCCGAAATTGTGGCGTACCAGATTGACGCCACGCTTTATCTTTACCCCGGCCCGGAAAGCGAGCCTGTCCGCGCCGCTGCCGTGAAAAAGCTGGAGGCGTACATCAGCGCGCAACACCGTATCGGGCGCGACATTCGCCGGTCAGCCATTTATGCCGCGCTCCATGTGGAGGGGGTGCAGCGCGTGGAGCTGACCGCGCCGCTGGCTGACATCGTGCTCAATAACACGCAGGCGTCATTCTGTACGCGTTACGCGATTACGGTCGGGGGTTCGGATGAGTGATGCCCGTCTCCTGCCGGTGGGTTCCTCGCCACTGGAGGTGGCCGCCGCCCGCGCCTGTGCGGAAATCGAAAAAACGCCCGTCAGCCTTCGTACCCTGTGGAATCCTGACACCTGTCCGGCAAACCTGTTGCCGTGGCTGGCCTGGGCGTTTTCCGTTGACCGGTGGGATGAAAAGTGGCCGGAGCTGACAAAGCGCGCCGTTATCCGTGATGCGTGGTTTATTCACTGTCATAAGGGCACCCTCGGTGCCGTCCGGCGGGTGGTGGAGCCGCTCGGCTACCTCATCAACATCACGGAGTGGTGGGAAACCAGCGATCCGCCGGGGACATTTCGCCTGGATATCGGCGTGCTGGAAAGCGGTATCACCGAAGAAATGTATTACGAGATAGAGCGCCTGATTGCTGATGCAAAACCGGCCAGCCGTCACCTGATCGGCCTGAACATTATTCAGGATATCCCCGGCTGGCTGTTCACCGGCGGCGTGGCCTGTGATGGCGACATTATTACGGTTTACCCCGGATAAGTGAGGACTGATGAGCACAAAATTTAAAACTGTTATCACCACAGCCGGTGCGGTAAAGCTTGCGGCGGCCACGCTGCCGGGTGGTAAGAAAGTCAATATCACCGCAATGGCCGTTGGTGATGGTGGCGGTATTCTGCCGGTGCCGGATGCGGGACAGACCCGTCTCGTTAATGAGGTCTGGCGTCATGCCCTGAATAAAATCAGCCAGGATAACCGGCACAGTAATTATGTTGTGGCCGAGCTGGTTATCCCGCCGGAGGTGGGCGGCTTCTGGATGCGTGAGCTGGGCCTGTATGACGATGAGGGGACGCTGATTGCCGTCTCCAACATGGCCGAAAGCTATAAACCGGAACTGGCCGAGGGGTCAGGCCGAGCGCAGACCTGCCGCATGGTCATTATTGTCAGCAGTGTCGCCTCGGTGGCGTTATCCGTTGATTCCACGATGGTGATGGCAACCCAGGATTATGTGGATGATGCGATTTCGGCGCATGAAAAATCCCGTCGCCATCCCGATGCGACCACACAGGAAAAGGGTTTTACTCAGCTCAGCAACGCGACCGACAGTGAGGCCGACAGTCTGGCCGCCACGCCAAAAGCGGTAAAAATCGCCATGGACAATGCCAGCGCGCGACTGGCGAAAGAGCGGAACGGTGCGGACATTCCCAATAAGCCTCTGTTTGTACAAAACATCGGTTTACAGAACACGGTAAACCGGGCGGAAAATGCCGTCCAGCGCACCGGCGATGCGATGGCCTGGCTCGATGTCATTGGTGAAATTCATGCAGCATCAATGCGCGTTAACACACCTGCCTCACCGTCTGTGCAGGGACTGACGATTGACTGGAACGGCGTCGGGTTTGGTGCCGCAGGGCTGACCAATAACCGGGGGCTGGGTACGGGTGGGTTTATTTTTCGCACCGTGGATTCAACCAATAAAACTGAATATGGTCGCGTCACCTTTAACGAGCTGGGGGAGATTTTTGCCGGGCGTAACATCTATGCCGGGGCCGCTAAATTCGCCATTGATGGTAACAGCTACGGCACCATCTGGGGGACGGGCGGCAACAGTGAATGGTTATCCAATAATCTGAATGCCCGCTTCGGTGCCATTCCGGTGAACAATGCCACGGGGGATATTTCTGGTCCCGCCTGGGGCGGTTTATTGTCCGCGCATCTGGCGGAAAAATGGCGGGGGATCCAAAGCCAGTTTGCTGCGATACCGGTTGATAACCCGTCGGGGAACATTCGTGGCAGTGCCTGGGGAAACGACTGGCTGTCGAATTATCTCGCACGCACATTCCAGCCCAGAGGCGATTATACCCCGGCGGGCGAGGCGTACACGAAAGCGACCAGCGACGGGCGTTTTCTGCGACTGACTGGCGGCACACTGTCCGGTCAGGTGGTATCGACCAGTCCCGATAACTACCGGTTGCGAATGAGTGACCGCGCCTTTTTTTTCCGCTTTGATGGCGCTTCTTTTTACCTGATGAAAACCGCCAAGGGCGACCCGGACGGACTCTGGGATAATACCCGACCGCTGATCGTGGATGCGGAAACCGGTCGGGTAACGCTGCCGCATATGTCAATGGTGGATGGTTATCTTAAGGTTGGCAATACGGGAACGGTCATTTCAACGGACGGCAATATCTTTGGCACCCGCTGGGGAGAAGGAGGGGGCTGGCTGGGGGATGCCATTGATGCGCGAGTGAATGCCGTGCAGGCGCGCGCGGATGATGCCTGGAACAAGGCGAACGACGCCCAGATTAACCGCGTGGTGGATGTGCGTTTTACCGCCGAGCATCAGGTGGGGGCAGTCGGTGTGCGTGACTATCGCAACGGCAACACCGTCCTGACCGGATTTGTTAACAAAGACGGCGACTATTCCGTTGAGGATCTGTACTGGAGCTATATCCAGGTTTACCGCAACGGCCAGTGGCTGACCATCGGGAGAGGATAATGTCAGGGTCTTATATTACGCTGAAAAATTTCAGGGCGTGCACACCCGCCACGCCAGAGCAACGGGAGCTGGCAAAACAGAATGTATTGTTTCTGATGGATGAAAGCGGCGCTGACTGGTATGAAAGCCAGCGTCATTTTTCACCGGATACGATGAAAATCGGCTACGACGGGCGGGGGATTATTAAAGTGATTGCCACGGGTTTTACCGATGTGTCGTCCCTGTGGCCGGACGGCCTGAGCGTTTCCGAGGTGGAGGATAACGAAGAAAACCGCCGCGTGGATAATACGGGGAACTGGGTCTATGACGGGGAAAAAATTATTCCCCGCGAGTATACCCCGCAGGAATTACAGACACAGGCAGAGAGTCAGAAGACGCGTTTACTGGCTGACATTGCGACCCGTATTGCGCCCCTCCAGGATGCGGTTGAACTCGGTATTGCCAGTGATGAGGAGGTGGCAACCCTGACGGCGCTGAAAAAGTACCGTGTGCTGGTAAACCGCGTTGACCCTGCGGCGCCAGTCTGGCCGGAACACCCCTGAGAAAAGCGGGCGCTGCCCGCTTTATTGTTTCTTCTGTTGTGTCATTCCTGAGCCAGTCCGAATCTGTGGCTGCACAACACATCCCCCCGGACAATAGCACTCACCCTAAACCCAGGAGTTAAACGGATGAGTGACTTTCACCATGGCGTGCAGGTCGTCGAGATTAACGACGGCACACGCGTCATTTCCACCGTCTCAACGGCCATTATTGGTATGGTCTGCACCGCCAGTGATGCCGATGCGGCGACCTTTCCCCTTAACGAGCCTGTGCTGATTACTAACGTGCAGAGCGCCATCGCAAAAGCCGGTAAAAAAGGCACGCTGGCGGCGTCCTTACAGGCCATCGCTGACCAGTCAAAACCGGTGATTGTCGTTGTGCGTGTGGCTGAGGGCACCGGCACCGATGAAGACGCGGCCCTCGCGCAGACTATTTCCAACATCATCGGCACCACGGATGAGAACGGTAAATACACCGGCCTCAAGGCACTGCTGACCGCCGAAGCGGTTACCGGCGTTAAGCCGCGCATTCTCGGTGTGCCGGGTTTTGACACGCTGGACGTGGCGACGGCGCTTGCCCCCGTCTGTCAGAAGCTGCGCGCATTTGGTTATGTCAGTGCGTGGGGCTGTAAGACGGTATCTGACGCCATCAAATACCGGGACAATTTCAGCCAGCGCGAGCTGATGGTTATCTGGCCGGATTTTCTCGCCTGGGACACCGTGAGCAATGCGACCGCCACGGCTTACGCCACCGCCCGCGCGCTCGGTCTTCGCGCGTATATTGACCAGACTGTCGGCTGGCACAAAACCCTGTCTAACGTTGGTGTGCAGGGCGTGACCGGCATCAGTGCCTCGGTCTTCTGGGATTTGCAGGAGCCTGGCACCGATGCGGATTTACTCAACGAGGCGGGCGTGACCACGCTGATCCGCAAGGATGGTTTCCGCTTCTGGGGTAACCGCACCTGCTCCGATGACCCGCTTTTCCTCTTTGAAAACTACACCCGCACGGCACAGGTTATCGCTGACACGATGGCGCAGGCGCACATGTGGGCGGTCGACAAGCCCGTTACCGCAACACTCATCCGCGACATCGTGGACGGTATCAATGCCAAATTCCGCGAACTCAAAACCAGTGGTTATATCGTGGATGCGACCTGCTGGTTTGACGAAGAGGCTAACGACAAAGACACCCTAAAGGCCGGAAAACTGGTTATCGATTATGACTATACGCCGGTTCCCCCGCTGGAAAACCTGACCTTACGTCAGCGTATCACTGACAAATACCTCGCCACGCTGGTGACAGCGGTCAACAGCAACTAAGGAGCCTGACACATGGCAATGCCGCGCAAACTCAAATACATGAATGTTTTTCTGGACGGTTACAGCTATCAGGGGGTGGCCGATTCCGTCACGTTGCCAAAGCTGACCCGCAAGCTCGAAAACTGGCGCGGGGCGGGGATGAACGGTGTCGCGCCGGTGGATTTCGGTCTCGACGATGACGCCCTGTCGATGGAATGGTCGCTCGGCGGCTTCCCGGATGAGGTTATCTGGACACTGTACGGTGCGACGGGGGTCGATGCGGTGCCGATCCGTTTCGCAGGCTCCTACCAGCGCGACGATACCGGCGCAATTGTGGCGGTCGAGGTGCTCATGCGTGGCCGCCAGAAAGAAATCGACACCGGTGACGCGAAACAGGGTGAAGACACCACGTCGAAAATCTCTGTTGTCTGTACCTATTACAGACTCACGGTTGACGGTAAGGAGCTGGTCGAGATCGACACCATCAACATGATTGAGAAAGTGAACGGCACCGACCGGCTGGAGCAGCACCGCCGTAATATCGGCCTGTAACTGATGACCGGCCCGCACAGTCAGGCCGGTTAATTCCTGACTTCTGGATGAGAAAATCACATGAACAAAGAGAATGTAGTGACCCTGGATAAACCGGTTGTACGCGGTGAACAAATCATTGATCAGGTTACGCTGATGAAACCCACTGCCGGTACGCTGCGCGGTGTCAGTCTGGCGGCGGTGGCTAACGCCGAGGTCGACGCGCTGATTAAAGTGCTGCCGCGTATGACGGCACCGATGCTGACTGAGCAGGAGTTAGCCGCGCTGGAACTGCCCGACCTTGTGGCGCTGGCCGGTAAGGTGGTCGGTTTTTTGTCACCGAGTTCGGCACAGTAACCTTTCCCAAAAATCTCTCGGTCGATGACCTGATGGCGGACATTGCAGTGATCTTTCACTGGCCGCCATCTGAATTAAATCCCCTTAGCCTGACTGAAATCGTTATCTGGCGTGAAAAAGCGCTCCAGCGAAGCGGACATAAATATGAGTGACAGCCTTAAGTTACAAGTATTGCTCAAAGCAGTAGACCAGGCATCGCGCCCCCTCAACGCTGTACAGACGGCAAGCCGAACCCTGTCCGGTGAAATCCGGGGCGCTCAGAACGAACTGAAAGACCTCAATGCCCGCGCGCGCCAGATTGAGGGCTTCCGTAAGACAAGCGCACAGCTTGCGGTCACCGGTCATGCGCTGAACGACGCGAAAGCACAGGCCGCTGCGCTGGCGCTCCAGATGCGCAACACGGCAAACCCGACCGCCGCACAGGTCAGGGCGCTGGAGAGTGCGCGGCAAAGCGCGTCAGCGTTGCAGACCACCTATGACAGCCTGCGCCTGTCGGTGCAGCGTCAGCGCGACGGGCTGCAACAGGCGGGTATCAATACGCGTCAGCTTTCTGCCGCTGAGCGCCAGCTACGCAGCAATATTGCACAGACCACTGACACCCTGACACGTCAGCGTGCCGCCCTGGCGCGGGTGGGGCAGCAACAGGAGCGACTCAACGCGGTACGGGCGCGTTACGAGCGGGGCCGGGATGTGGTCGCCGGGGCGCGCAATACCAGCGCTGCCGCGCTCGGTCTGAGTACAGCGGGCCTGTTTGCCGGAAGCCGTCTGATGGCCCCGGTTGTGGAGTCGAAAAAAAGCGGGGCGCTGATTGCAGCCCGTCAGGGAGAGAGCAGTGCCAGCGGTGCACAGTACACCAGGACAATTCAGGACATCAGCACGTCGGGCATCAGCGGTGATATTGAGCAGATAACCGACGCGGTGTCAGCGGTGCGTAGTACGCTGGGCACGCTGGGCAATATTGGTGAGGCAGAGCTGACGCGCATCACCCGCAAGGCGCTGGACATGCAGACCGCCTTTGGCACCGACACAACGGAGAGTATCCAGATTGCGGCCATCATGATGAAAAACGGGCTGGCCGCGAGCAGTGACCAGGCGATGGATTTGATTGTGTCAGGAATGCAGCGGGTTTCCACGGAAATGCGCGGCGAGCTGCCGGAAATTCTCCATGAATATTCGACGCATTTTCGCAATATGGGGTTCACCGGTGCGGAGGCGATGTCCCTGCTGGTCGATATGTCGAAACAGGGAAAATTTGCGCTGGATAAAACCGGCGACGCCATCAAGGAATTTTCCATCCGTGGCTCGGATATGTCGAAAAACAGCGTCGCGGCGTACAAGCAGATTGGCCTTGATGCCAAAAAAATGTCGACAGATATCGCCAGCGGGGGTGCAAAGGCCCGTGTGGCCATGCAGAAAACCGCAACCGGCCTGCTCAAAATTAAGAACCCGGCGGAGCGGGCAAACGCGGCCATCGCGCTGTTTGGTACGCCGGTTGAGGATTTATCCGTCGACCAGATACCGAAATTTCTGGCGGCGCTGGCCGGGACAAAAAATCAGCTCGGTGATGTCAGCGGAGCGGCGGACGCGATGGGTAATACGCTGCGCGATAACCTGTCCGGTGACGTGGATAAATTGCAGGGGGCATTATCCGGGCTGCGGCTGGGCGTGTTCAGCGGCATGGATGACAGCCTGCGCGGACTGACGCAGACGGCGGCACAGTGGGTTAATCAGATTACGGTGTGGGTGAAAGCACACCCGGCGCTGGTCTCCAACATCGTCATGGTGGCCGGTGCGGTAACGGGGCTGGTTGCCGTGCTCGGTGGCGTCGGGCTGGTACTGTGGCCGGTGATGGCCGGGATTAACGCCCTGATTGCCGGGGCGGGTCTGCTGGCAACCGGATTGAGTATTGCCGGTGGCACGATAGCGACCGCCGTCGGTGCGATTGCCTGGCCGGTGGTGGCGGTCGTGGCGACCATCGTCGCCGGTGCGTTGCTCATCCGAAAATACTGGGAACCCATCAGCGCCTTTTTTGGTGGTGTGGTGGAGGGGCTGCGCGCCGCATTCGGCCCGGTGGCAGATATTTTTGCTCCGCTGGCTCCGGTGTTTGACGTTCTCAGCGGCTGGCTGCAAAAGGTCTGGCAGTGGTTTAAAGACCTGATTTCCCCGGTACAGGCGACACAGGAGACGCTCAACAGTTGCCGTGATGTGGGGGTGATGTTCGGTCAGGCACTGGCGGAGGCGCTGATGCTGCCACTGACCGCGTTTAACAAACTGCGCAGCGGCATTGACTGGGTACTCGAAAAGCTCGGCGTGATAAACAAGGATGCCGCCACGCTTGACCAGACCGCCGCAAAAGCCGGTGCGGTAGCGGCACGGAGCGGGAGCGGTGCGCTGGTCACCGGGGCTGCGGCGGGTAACCCGTCGTATCAGCCCGTCACCAGCGCATATCCGGGGTATCAGTCGTATCAGCCCGTCACCGCCCCGGCGGGGCGCTCTTACGTCGACCAGAGCAAAAGTGAATACAACATCACGTTGCAGGGCGGCGGCGCGCCGGGGGGCAATATTTCAGGCCAGCTTCGCGAGGAACTGGAGCGCCACGAACGTGAGAAGCGCGCCCGTGCGCGCGCCAGCATGATGCACGACGGAGAATAAAACGATGATGCTCGCACTTGGAATGTTTGTGTTTATGCGCCAGACGTTGCCCTATCAGACCCTGCAACGCGATACGGAATACCGCTGGCCCTCAAACGCCCGCATTGGTAAGCGGGATGCTTTTCAGTTTCTCGGCCCCGGTGACGAAAGTATCAGCCTTGCCGGGGTGCTTTACCCGGAACTGACCGGCGGAAAGCTGACCCTCACCACGCTGCGCCTGATGGCGGAAGAGGGGCGCGCCTGGCCGTTGCTGGACGGTAACGGCCTTATCTATGGCATGTATGTCATCAACAGCGTGAGCGACACGGGCAGCGTGTTTTTCAGTGACGGTACGCCGCGAAAAATCGACTTTACGTTAAAGCTCACCCGCGTTGATGAATCACTGGCCGCGCTGTATGGCGACATTGGAAAACAGGCCGAATCCCTTATGGGGCAGGCGGGCGATATGGCACAGAAATACACGGCAATGGTGGGGATGGGCTGATGCTGACGATGCTGACCGGCAATGCGGGCGGCACGCGCACGCCTGCCTATATGCTGAAAATTGAGAGTAAGGATATTACCGGCAACATCAGCGACCGGCTGATGAGCATGACCCTCACCGATAACCGGGGCTTTGAGGCTGACCAGCTTGATATCGAACTGAACGACGCCGACGGTCTGGTCGAACTGCCGTTACGGGGGGCGGTGCTGACGCTGTTTATCGGCTGGAAAGGTGAGGCGCTCACGGGTAAGGGCAGTTTTACCGTTGATGAGATTGAGCACCGGGGCGCGCCCGATGTGGTGACTGTCCGGGCACGCAGCGCGGATTTTCGGGGGTCACTCAATTCACGGCGTGAAGAGTCCTGGCATGACACCACGCTCGGTAAACTGGTGGAAACCATCGCCGCGCGCAACAAACTGGAGGCCGGTGTTTCGCCGGAGCTGGCCGGAATAAAAATTCCGCACATCGACCAGTCGCAGGAGTCCGATATTAAATTCCTGACGCGGCTGGCAGAGCGGAACGGCGGCGAGGTGTCGGTAAAAATGGGGCGACTGCTGTTTCTCAGGGCCGGTAAGGGCGTGACGGCCAGCGGCAAACCGATCCCCCAGGTCACCATTACCCGAAGCGAGGGCGACCGGCACCAGTTTACGATTGCTGACCGTGGGGCATATACGGGCGTCACGGCAAAATGGCTGCATACCAAAGACCCGAAGCCGCAAAAGCAGAAGGTCAAACTCAAACGCAAACCGAAGCCCGCGAAACCCGGTGATCCACAGCACCCGAAAGCGAAACCGAAAGAGCCGGAAGCGCGCCAGGGGGAATATATGAGCGGTGCTGCCGATAATGTTTTTGCGCTGACGACGGTCTTTGCCACCAAAGCCCAGGCGATGCGGGCGGCTCAGGCCAAATGGGACAAACTGCAACGCGGGGTGGCGGAATTTTCGGTGAGTCTGGCTTATGGCCGTGCCGACCTTTGCCCGGAAATGCCTGTGCGGGTGTCGGGCTTCAAGCGCGTCATTGATGAGCAGGCATGGATCATTACGAAGGTGACACATTCACTGAATAACAGTGGCTATATCACGGCGCTGGAGCTGGAAGTGAAGATTTCGGATGTTGAATATGAGGAACGCGAGTATTGATAATGAGATTAGTTGTTCTCTAAATTGATTCAGTGGGATATTATTTGTTCTCTGTATTGGTATTTATAGGGGAAGGAAATGTTTCATTGTCCGAAATGTCAGCACGCCGCTCATGCTCGCACCAGCCGTTATCTGAGTGAAAATACGAAAGAGCGCTACCATCAGTGCACTAATATCAATTGCAGTTGCACTTTTGTAACGATGGAGTCGGTAGAGCGTTTTATTGTCACGCCAGGCACAATAGTTCCTGCGCCGCCACATCCTTTACCAACAGGACAGCGTCAATTGTGGATGTAAAAAAAACCGCCTTGTGCGGTTTTTTTTATGTCTGTGGCCGAGGCGGGGCATAAGGATTTAAAGTGGTGGCTATCTGCTGTCGCCATTTTGTCGCCACCACCATGAAACAAGGGGTTGCGTTTTCACGTAACCCCTTGTTTTAATTGGTGGAGCTGGCGGGAGTTGAACCCGCGTCCGAAATTCCTACATCCTCGGTACTACATGCTTAGTCAGTCTTTACATTCGCCTGGCACCTGCGGACAGACACGCCACTACCAGACTAGCCTGATTAGTTTTAACGCTTCAACCCCAGGCAGGGTCTCCACGCGATCTCTTTTGGGTTTGACCTCTCTTTGATCCCCGTCTTAAGAGCGGAAGCTAGGGAGAGAGGGCTCAGAGCAGGTTATTAAGCTGCTAAAGCGTAGTTTTCGTCGTTTGCGACTATTTTTTGCGGCTTTTTACGAGGCAAACCGCCCCTCGGCATGCACCTTGGGTTTCGCAAATCCCGTCGAATCCAGAATCAGCCCCAAAAGTGTTGCGCTAAGTATAACAGATTTATGACGCAGCACACCAGTCCATATCGCTGTAACGCTTTTTGCCAGAGTTGTCTGGCGACAATGTGAGCAATAGCCACTGGTATCGTTACGAATAGAGATGATCAAGTTCAGAGGTAAAATTCAGAGAAGCGATATGGGAAGAGAAGGGCATGACATACAAGAAATCTTGATGTTCAAACATTTCTCAACACCCAAAGTGAGAAAGGCGCTGCGGGAAAGATGTGTTGCCCGGACACTCCCGCTGCGGAAGCATCCGGTTGGCATTATTAGCGGCCTGCGTTTTTCATAATGCGGGCTTTATCCAGTTGCCATTCACGCTCTTTAAGATCGGAACGTTTATCGTGCTGTTTCTTACCTTTCGCAACGCCGATTTTGACTTTGCACCATGCATTTTTCCAGTACAGCGAAAGCGCGACAACGGTATAACCTTCGCGGTTTACGCGACCATAGAGGCTATCCAATTCACGTTGGTTGAGCAGCAACTTACGCGTACGGGTTGGATCGCAAACATAGTGGCTCGAAGCCACCGCCAGCGGGGTGAAGTTGGCACCGAACAGGTATGCTTCGCCATCTTTCAGAATCACATAGCTGTCGCCGATGTTGGCTTTGCCCGCTCGCAGGGATTTGACTTCCCAGCCCTGCAGAGACAGACCCGCCTCAAACTCTTCTTCGATAAAATATTCATGGCGGGCGCGCTTATTCATCGCGATAGTGGCGGAACCGGGTTTGTGTACTTTTTTCTTCGTCATAAGTGTCGTGAAGCCATTGGTAATCTGATATCCAAAAAGACCTCATTGCATCCTGTGAGGTTCAACGCGTTATCTTAGCACGAGTTCCGGCGTAGCGTTTTCCTTTCATGTATGGGAAATGTTATTATTTGATGATTGTGTGATCGCAGGAAATGCTATGCCTCAGATTAGTCGCTCTGCACTGGTGCCTTACAGCGCGGAACAAATGTATGAATTGGTTAACGATGTGAAATCTTACCCGCAGTTTCTGCCGGGGTGCACGGGTAGCCGCGTGCTGGAGTCCGGCCCTACGCAGATGACGGCGGCAGTGGATGTCTCGAAAGCGGGAATCAGCAAGACTTTCACAACGCGAAATACCTTAACGGCAAACCAAACCATTTTGATGCACCTTGTCGATGGTCCATTCAAGAGGTTGATGGGGGGCTGGAAGTTTACGCCGCTATCAGCGGATGCCTGCCGCATCGAGTTTAACCTTGATTTTGAATTTACCAATAAGCTGATTGAGCTGGCGTTTGGTCGTATTTTCAAAGAGCTGGCCGCTAATATGGTAGATGCCTTTACCGTACGAGCGAAAGAGGTCTACAGTGCCGGGTAAGATTGCGGTGGAAGTGGCGTATGCGTTGCCGGAAAAGCAGTACCTGCAGCGGGTAAGCCTGGAAGAAGGGGCAACCATCGAACAGGCGATTGTTGCCTCTGGCCTGCTTGAGTTACGTACAGATATCGATCTCAGCCGCAACAAAGTGGGCATTTATAGTCGCCCGGCAAAACTGCAAGACGTTGTTGCTGATGGTGACCGTATCGAAATTTATCGCCCGCTGATTGCTGATCCGAAAGAATTGCGCAGGCAGCGCGCGGAGAGAGCGGCGAAGAAATAGATCTGTTCAGGCTTCGGCGAGCGTTTTTAACAGACTGTTCAGCCTGGCGCTGGCATTCTTATACGGTGAGGCGCTGTTGAATTGAATCATACGTCCTCGCGTCCATTTTCCGTACCAGAGCTGGTGGTACAACTCATCGTCACTAAAGCCATTCACCAGTGATATCAGTTGCTGTTGATTCTCTTCCAGCATGGCAAGCAGCGTTGGCCATGACGTAATATGCTGGTAATCAGCGTAGTATTTTTGCGCAAGCTTCCCCAGTTCATTCCATTTAAAGCCTTTTGCCGGGAAGTCTATTTCTTCGCCTGCGGCTTCCTGTTGGTGCCAGAAGAGAACTTGCTCTCCCCAGCCAATCAGATAGCTGACAAGATTAGCAACACTCATGCGGCTACCAGCCACGTGCCCTTCCAGGCATTGCTGATAAGCGATGTCCGCCGGAATGCGGATGAGTTTTTTGCGCAGGGCGCTTGCCGACTTTTCCATTGCTTCCAGTAAGGCAGTTTTGCTTTCTGGCACGGCCATCTTCTCTTCCCCTGAAATGAAAAATGGCGCCATTGGGCGCCATTTCTAATCCTGCGATTACTCTTTTGTCAGTGCGGGTTTGTTATCAATGTTGGTTAATACGCCGCTGCTGTTAAAGGTAAGAGTCAGCGTCTGCTGGGTCACACCTTCGTGCCCTGGCTGCTGACGGAATACGTAGAACCAGGTACTGCTTCCGAACGGATCGGTCATCATCGGCGTACCCAATGCGTATGCAACCTGCTGTTGCGTCATCCCTACGCGGATTTTAGAAACGTCATTCGGAGTCAGGTAGTTCCCCTGATTGATATCAGGACGGTAAACCACTCGCTCCAGAGTGGAACAGCCTGCGGTCAACATCAGAAGAACCGCTGCGGCAGCAGTCAGCATTTTACAGCGCATAGTGATTTGATTCCTTTTCGGGCCCGAACAGTACGTGGCTCATTTGTAATGTGCCGATAATAATAGACCTTTAGCCAGTTTAAAACCTTTGCTACCTGGTCTGACGGCGAATTTATCGTGTACTGAGACCTTACTAATGGCAAAAAGTTTACGCAGCGAGTAGCTCTTTCGCATTTGCCAGTGTATTTCGGGTGACTTCACTACCGCCTAACAGCCGTGCCAGTTCCTGTAAACGTGCGCGTTTATCTAAAGGCAGCATATGTGTTTCGGTCATTGCGCCATCGGTCTCTTTGCTAACAAAGAAGTGATGGTGCCCACAGCCCGCAACCTGAGGCAGGTGAGTTACGCACATCACTTGGGTAGATTCGCCTAACTGGCGGAGAAGTTTGCCAACGACCGCTGCCGTTGGACCACTGATCCCTACATCCACTTCGTCGAAAATCAGCGCCGGGGTTTCCATTTTCCGGGCGGTAATGACCTGAAGGGCTAATGCGATACGTGATAACTCACCGCCGGAAGCGACTTTAGAAATAGCCTGTAAGGGCTGACCGGGGTTTGTTGTAACGCGGAACTCAATACGGTCTGCGCCATCTGCCGTGAGCGTGTGCTCATCAAAGCTGACGTCGATATCAAATACCCCATGGGGCATCGAGAGCATATGCATGCTGTCTGTGATTAATTGTCCCAGTTCTTGCGCGTAGTGTACCCGCTGCGTATGAAGCTGACGGGCTGCGTCCAGTGCCAGTTGGTGGTGCTTCGCCACCGCAAGCTTCAGGGTTTCCTGGGAGTCAGCCTGGTCATCAAGCTGTTGCTGTTCTTCCAGCAATGCCTGATGAAATTGCGGCAGTGCTTCCGAACTGACATGGTGTTTGCGTGCCAGCGAAATCTGTTTTGAAATACGCTGCTCAAGCTCATACAAGCGGTTCGGGTCGAGGTCCAGACGGTCACAGTAATGACGCAGTTCATCGCTTGCCTCGCTGACCTGAATTGCCGCTTCTTCGAGCATCGTGAGAACGCCGGACAGGCTGGCATCCATACCTGCCAGTTCGGTAACCATTTGGCGTGCGGTATAGAGCTGGCTTTGCAGATTGGCATCTTCGCCGTCGGCCAGCAAATTCAGCGCATGCTGACTGGTGCTAAGTAACTGACCGCTGTTGGCGAGGCGTTTGTACTCTTCATCGATCTGTTCAAATTCACCCGGCTGCGGGTTGAATTCGTTCAGCTCTTTCAATTGATAATGCAGCAGTTCGGCACGCGCGGTACGCTCCTGACTTTGCTGCTGATGCTGCGCCAGCTCGCGGCAGCTTGTATGCCACTGACGGTAATGTTCTGCCATCTGTTGAGTAAGTGCATACTCACCTGCGTAGCCATCCAGCAACGCTTTCTGATGCTCAGATTTTACGAGCAACTGGTGCGCGTGTTGGCCGTGGATTTGAATCAGCAACTGCCCCAACTCGCGCAATTGCGAAAGGGGAACTGCCGTGCCGTTGATAAAACCACGAGAGCGCCCGTCACTGCTGATAACGCGACGAAGTAAACACTCACGCCCGTCTTCAAGCTGGTTTTCTTCCAGCCAGCGCTGTGCCGCAGGCGTATCTTTCAGGGCGAAACGCGCGCACAGGTCAGCGCGTGCAGCCCCCGCTCGCACCATGTCGGCATCGGCACGACCACCCAGGCAAAGCCCCAGCGCATCAATAGCGATGGATTTACCTGCGCCGGTCTCACCCGTGATAGCCGTCATTCCGCTATGGAAGTCGATCTCGAGTTCACGAACAATCGCAAAGTTGCTGATAGTCAGTTGTGCCAACATGGTTGCTTTCCTGTATGAATAACCATAACTGTGTTTAAATACAGTATAAACTGGTTTTATATACAGTAAAGCCCTGGGGCATGTTTTCAGAACAATTTTTTTGACCAGCCGAGTTTCGAGCTTAATGTATTGAAATAACTGTAGTCTTTAGGGTGTATCAGATTGAGATGGTAGTCGCAGCGTCGAATCAATACATCTTCGCCTTCCTGAATAGGCAGCGCGATTTGGCTGTCGCAACTTACTTCCAGATCGCTGCGACGGTGTGAGAAACGCAGGCGAATGGTGCTGCTGCTGTTAATGACCAGCGGGCGTGCTGAGAGCGTATGCGGAAACATGGGTACCAGCGTGATGGCATCCAGTGAAGGGGTCAGGATTGGGCCGCCCGCTGAAAGCGAGTAGGCCGTGGAACCTGTCGGCGTGGAGATGATCAGGCCGTCTGAACGTTGGGAGAAGGCAAATACCTCATCAATATAAACTTCGAACTCAATCATATGGGCAACTTTACCCGGATGGAGAACGACTTCATTGATGGCAGTGCTGATGCGCTTCTGGCAGTCCTGCTGGCAGACTTGTACTTCCAGCAAAAAACGCTTTTCCGCAATATAATAACCTTCCAGAACGTCAGCCAACTGCTGCTGTGCGTTGTCGGGGTCAAGGTCTGTCAGAAAGCCCAGATTGCCACGGTTGATGCCAATGACTTTAATATCGTAGCGCGCCAGCGTGCGTGCGGCGCCAAGCATATTACCGTCACCGCCGACGACAACCGCGAGATCCGCCTGCTGACCAATTTCGGCCAGCGTACCGGTACGCACGTTTTTAAGCTGTAACTCTTGTGCAATCTGCTGCTCGACAATGACGTCATACCCTTTTGTACACAGCCAGCGATAGAGCATTTCATGTGTGGTCAGCGCGGTGGGGTGACGTGGATGACCGACAATACCAATACACTTGAAATGATGAGCCATTTTCTGGTGGTCCTTGTGCCAAATGAATGATGACAATCTGTCGCGTTCCCTTGAAACCCGGAAACTGATCCCCATAATAAGCGAAGTTAGCGAGATGAATGCGAAAAAACGCGGAGAAATTCATGAGTAGTAAAGAACAGAAAACGCCTGACGGGCAAGCCCCGGAAGAAATTATCATGGATCAGCACGAAGATATTGAGGCGGTTGAACCAGACGCTTCTGCTGAGCAGGTGGATCCGCGCGATGAGAAGATTGCCAACCTCGAAGCGCAACTGATTGAAGCGCAGAACCGTGAGCGTGACGGTATTCTGCGTGTGAAAGCAGAAATGGAAAACCTGCGTCGTCGTACCGAGCTGGACGTTGAGAAGGCGCATAAATTTGCGCTGGAAAAATTTATCAACGAACTGCTGCCGGTAATTGATAGCTTGGATCGTGCACTGGAAGTTGCGGACAAGAACAATGCCGACATGTCCTCCATGGTCGAAGGTATTGAACTGACGCTGAAATCTATGCTGGATGTGGTGAAAAAATTCGGCGTGGAAGTCGTGGCCGATACCAACGTTCCGCTGGATCCGAATGTGCATCAGGCTATCGCGATGGTGGAGTCAGAAGAGGTGGCGCCGGGCAACGTGCTGGGCGTGATGCAAAAAGGCTTTACCCTCAATGGCCGTACGATTCGTGCCGCGATGGTGACGGTGGCAAAAGCGAAGGGTTAATTTTCCCCTCATGTTAACCCTCTCCTTACCGGGAGAGGGTTATAAGTATTATTCCGCCACGCTGTCGCGAAGGGATTTGACCGGAATAACCCGCACCTGCTTAATCATATTGTCCTGCACATCGAGAATATCGATATCATAGTGTTCAATGCGCACACGGGTGCCAGCGGCCGGGATCTCTTCCAGGGCTTCAAGTAACATTCCGTTAATTGTCCGGGCCTCTGCTTCCGGTAACTGCCAGTTAAATGCTTTATTCAACTCACGTACGTTGGCGCTGCCATCAATGATCACAGACCCGTCATTCTGCGGTGTTACTTCTTCGGCCAGTGATGGCGACATCGATGTCGTAAAGTCCCCAACAATCTCTTCAAGAATATCTTCAACCGTAATCAGCCCCTGAATATCGCCGTATTCGTCCACGACCAGGCCGACTTTCTTTTTATTGCGTTGGAATTTCACCAGTTGAATGCTGAGCGGCGTACCTTCCGGCACATAATAAATCTCATCAGCGGCGCGCAGCATGACCTCTTTAGTGAACTCTTTTTTCTCCGTCATCAGGCGGTAGGCTTCGCGAACGCGAAGCATGCTGATGGTATCGTCAAGCGAATCCCGATAGAGCACGATGCGACCATGCGGCGAATGGGTAAGCTGGCGCACGATCGACTTCCAGTCGTCGTTGATATCGATACCGACAATTTCGCTACGCGGCACCATGATGTCATTGACGCTTACTTTTTCCAGATCCAGTATCGACAACAGCATGTCCTGGTTGCGTCGGGAGATCTGGGAGCGGGATTCGTTCACGATGGTACGCAACTCCTCCTTACTGAGGGCCCCGCTGATAACGACATCAGCTTTGATTCCCACCATCCTCATCAGAATCCGCGTCACACCATTAAGCAGCCAGACCAACGGCATCATAATGATTTGCAGCGGTACTAACAGAACGCTACTGGGAAAAGCGACTTTTTCGGGATAAAGAGCGGCGATGGTTTTTGGCAGGACTTCGGCAAATACCAGCACGACAAAGGTCAGCACACCGGTTGCAATTGCCACGCCAGCGTTACCGTATAAACGCATACCAACAATAGTCCCCAGCGCAGAGGCGAGGATGTTGACGAGGTTATTGCCAATCAATACCAGGCTGATAAGTCGGTCAGGTTTACGCAGCAGTTTTTCGACGCGCTTAGCGCTTCGATGGCCCTGCTTTGCCAGATGACGCAGGCGATAACGGTTAACGGTCATCATACCGGTTTCAGAACCGGAGAAGTACGCCGAAATCACCACCATGATGATCAGGGTGACGATCAGCGTCGTGGTGGAAATGTGTTCCAGGGGGAACTCCTTATTAACTTAGGAAATGCTGCAGAACGCGGCTACCAAAATAGGCCAGCGTTAAAATGCCCGCGCCTGCGACGTTAAACCACACGACACGGCGCCCGCGCCATCCTTTATGGTAATGGCCCCACAGCAAGACGATATAGACGAACCAGGCGATGATCGACAGGACAGCTTTGTCGATATTCTCCATGCTGAACAGGTTCTTGAGGAAGAAGAGACCTGTACAGAGCGTTAAAGTCAGCAGAACCACGCCAATCTGCGTGATATGAAACATTTTGCGCTCAATACTCATTAACGGCGGCATTTCACTGCTGAATGCCAGTCGTTTATTCTTCAGTTGGTAGTCAATCCACGCCAGTTGCAGCGCATACATCGCCGCGATAATCAGCGTGGCATAGGAGAAGAGTGAAAGCCCAATATGAACCATCATACCAGGCGTGGTTTCGAGATGCGTGATGTACTCGTTCGGCACAAAAATAGCGAAGGCGAGGTTGATCAGCGCAAAGGTATAAACGATGGGCAACAGCAGCCAGCCACGATTTTTCGACGCCACAATGGTCATGACCGTACAGATCATCAAACTGACCAGCGAACCGACGTTTAATAAGCTTAGGTTTTGCCCACCATCGTCCGGGAAAATCCGCTCTTTAAGCGCGAAGCCGTGAAACATCAGCGCGACAACCGCTGATAAAATCGCCATGCGGCGCCAGCCGCTGTTTTTCTGCAGCAAACCGGGAACGATCAGTGCGAGGCTGATGGAATAAGCGGCAAGAGAAATTAAGGCGAACACGGGCATAGTGACGTCGACAGTTGACCTGAGAAGAAAGAGAAGCAGTATAACGTTACGTGACTCTGGCTCCAACCGTTGCATCACATACATCACGAATGTCTTCATGTTATACTGACGCAAATTTCTGTTATGCGTCGCCCTGGCGGCCCATCGTTTTACCTCAGGCGAGAGACAATGTTTGATAATTTAACCGATCGTTTGTCGCGCACCCTGCGCAATATCAGTGGTCGTGGACGCCTCACTGAAGACAACATTAAAGACACGCTACGCGAAGTGCGTATGGCGCTGCTGGAAGCGGACGTCGCCTTGCCGGTTGTGCGTGATTTCATCAACCGCGTAAAAGAAAAAGCGGTTGGTCATGAAGTGAATAAGAGCCTGACCCCGGGTCAGGAGTTCGTCAAAATCGTGCGCAACGAACTGGTTGCGGCGATGGGCGAAGAGAACCAGAGCCTTAACCTGGCCGCTCAGCCGCCAGCCGTTGTATTGATGGCGGGTTTGCAGGGGGCTGGTAAAACTACCAGCGTAGGTAAACTGGGTAAGTTCTTGCGTGAAAAACACAAGAAGAAGGTAATGGTAGTTTCCGCGGACGTTTATCGCCCGGCGGCGATCAAACAACTGGAAACCCTTGCGCAACAGGTGGAAGTCGACTTCTTCCCCTCTGATGTCGCGCAAAAGCCGGTGGATATCGTTAATGCGGCGCTGAAAGAAGCGAAGCTTAAGTTCTACGACGTGCTGCTGGTGGATACCGCCGGTCGTCTGCACGTTGACGAAGCGATGATGGATGAAATCAAACAGGTTCATGCCGCGATTAACCCGGTAGAAACCCTGTTTGTTGTTGATGCGATGACCGGTCAGGATGCGGCGAATACCGCGAAAGCGTTTAACGAAGCGCTACCGCTGACGGGTGTTGTATTGACCAAAGTGGACGGTGACGCCCGTGGCGGTGCGGCGCTCTCCATTCGCAATATCACTGGCAAACCGATTAAGTTCCTCGGTGTCGGCGAGAAGACCGAAGCACTGGAGCCGTTCCATCCGGACCGTATTGCTTCGCGTATCCTTGGCATGGGTGACGTCCTGTCGCTGATTGAAGATATCGAAAGCAAGGTCGACCGCGCTCAGGCTGAGAAACTGGCGTCCAAACTGAAAAAAGGTGACGGTTTCGATCTGACCGACTTCCTGGAACAGCTGCGTCAGATGAAAAACATGGGCGGTATGGCGAGCCTGATGGGCAAGTTGCCGGGCATGGGGCAGATTCCGGACAACGTGAAAGCGCAGATGGATGACAAAGTCCTGGTGCGTATGGAAGCGATCATCAACTCAATGACCTTTAAAGAGCGTGCGAATCCTGAAATCATCAAAGGCTCTCGTAAGCGCCGTATTGCTGCAGGCTGCGGGATGCAGGTGCAGGATGTTAACCGCCTTCTGAAACAGTTCGACGACATGCAGCGCATGATGAAGAAAATGAAGAAGGGCGGTATGGCGAAGATGATGAGAAGTATGAAGGGAATGATGCCTCCGGGGTTCCCTGGCCGCTAAGACTAAATCGGCCTGGCTTATTGGCCATTTTGGTGCCGGGGTGTGCTCGCCATCCTTACGTACTGCGTGTACGCTCCGGTGGCTGCGCGCACGCCGGCACCAAACTGACTGCAATGCCGACGGCCTTGATATCACAGTTTCTAAACTGTTGATTGCAATTTCCCCAGAAATCAGTAAAATTTTCGGGCTTTTAATATGACACCGGGCTCCGTTCCTCGATGGGGCCCGGTTGTTTTATTCACACAAGAGGATGTTATGGTAACTATTCGTTTAGCACGTCACGGCGCTAAAAAGCGTCCGTTCTACCAGGTTGTTGTCACCGACAGCCGTAATGCACGCAACGGTCGCTTCATTGAGCGCGTTGGCTTCTTCAACCCGATCGCGTCTGAGAAAGAAGAAGGCACCCGCCTGGATCTGGATCGTATCGCTCACTGGGTTGGCCAGGGCGCTACCGTTTCTGATCGCGTAGCTACGCTGATCAAAGAAGTAAACAAAGCAGCTTAATCTGTCACGGTGGTCATGATGAGCAAGCAACACGCCGCGCAGAGCCCTGTTAATCCTATCGTTCTGGGTAAACTGGGATCTTCCTACGGTATCCGTGGTTGGCTCAGAGTGTTTTCTTCCACCGAAGACGCCGAAAGCATTTTTGACTATCAGCCCTGGTTTATTGAACGGGCGGGTCAGTGGCAGAGCATTGAGCTGGAAAGCTGGCGCTACCACAATCAGGACATTGTCATCAAACTGAAAGGTGTTGATGACAGAGATGCCGCGAATCTGCTGACCAATTGCGAAATTGTCGTAGATTCATCGCAGTTGCCGGAACTGGAAGAGGGTGACTACTACTGGAAAGACCTGATGGGCTGCCAGGTAGTGACCACCGAAGGTTATAGCCTCGGTAAAGTCATCGATATGATGGAAACCGGGTCAAATGACGTTCTCGTCATCAAGGCAAACCTGAAAGATGCATTTGGTATCAAGGAGCGGTTGGTTCCGTTCCTCGATGGGCAGGTTATCAAGAAAGTCGATCTCACTACTCAAACCATTGAAGTAGATTGGGATCCTGGTTTTTAAACCTCCGGATATACGGTAAAAGACGGCGCTATGTGGATTGGCATAATTAGCCTGTTTCCTGAAATGTTCCGCGCGATTACCGACTACGGGGTAACTGGCCGGGCAGTTAAAAATGGCCTGCTGAGCATCCAGAGCTGGAGTCCACGTGACTTTGCTCATGACCGGCACCGTACCGTGGACGATCGTCCTTACGGCGGCGGACCGGGGATGCTAATGATGGTGCAACCTTTGCGGGATGCCATTCATGCAGCAAAAGATGCGGCCGGTGAAGGCGCAAAAGTGATTTATCTGTCACCTCAGGGGCGTAAGCTTGATCAAGCGGGCGTCAGCGAACTGGCAACGAATCAGAAACTGATTCTGGTGTGCGGGCGCTACGAAGGGATAGATGAGCGCGTAATCCAAACCGAGATTGACGAAGAATGGTCTATCGGCGATTACGTTCTCAGCGGTGGTGAGTTACCAGCCATGACGCTGATTGATTCTGTCTCCCGGTTTATTCCGGGTGTTCTGGGACATGAAGCTTCGGCAACGGAAGATTCCTTTGCTGATGGATTACTGGACTGCCCACACTATACTCGACCTGAGCTGTTAGAAGGGATGGAAGTACCGCCAGTGTTACTGTCGGGAAATCATGCCGAGATACGTCGCTGGCGTTTGAAACAGTCGCTGGGCCGCACCTGGCTTAGAAGACCTGAACTTCTGGAAAACCTGGCTCTGACTGAAGAGCAAGCAAGGTTGCTGGCGGAGTTCAAAAAAGAACACGCATAACAGCAACATAAACATGATGGGACAGCGTAAGCCCCCAATATCAGTTTACCCAGGATAAGAGATTAAATTATGAGCAACATTATTAAGCAAATTGAACAAGAACAGATGAAGCAGGACGTACCTTCCTTCCGTCCGGGTGATACCGTGGAAGTGAAAGTATGGGTTGTTGAAGGTTCCAAAAAACGTCTGCAGGCATTCGAGGGCGTGGTTATCGCTATTCGTAACCGCGGTCTGCACTCTGCATTCACTGTTCGTAAAATTTCCAACGGCGAAGGCGTTGAGCGTGTCTTCCAGACTCACTCTCCGGTAGTTGACAGCATTGCTGTTAAACGTCGTGGTGCTGTACGTAAAGCTAAACTGTACTACCTGCGTGAGCGCACTGGTAAGTCTGCTCGTATCAAAGAGCGTCTTAACTAAGATTCGCTTTCGCGACATCCTGTTAGAAAGGGCTGGCCTGTGGGCTGGCCCTTTTTTTATGGTTTAAAAAGGGACAATGGAATTGCATTTACCCGTATGACCCGGAGTGGTAATGCTTATTCAAAGCCCCAGCCCCAGCATCATGTTCTTGCTCCCCCAATTCAGATAATGGCTTCGTCGTCGAACACCTGTGTAACGTCCATACGATGAATGCTTATGGCTTGCCCTGCATGGTACTTTTGCGCAAGCCTTCATATGCGCACTTACAGACTCCTGGGAAATGGTATGTATTAAATTGTTTACATATTACTGCCGTGCGATGAGGATTAAAATTGGTGTGTAAAGATAAATGTACTAATTTTGGATTGAATTCTTTACTGATTGTGATATCGTGTCACCTCCTCACTGAGGAATAACTATCGCAAACGAGTCATACAGGATCACCAATCATGCAAAAAGACGCGCTGAATAACGTACACATTACCGACGAACAAGTTCTCATTACTCCGGATCAACTGAAAGCCGCTTTCCCGCTGAGTATTGCTCAGGAAGCGCAGATCGCGCAGTCCCGCCAGACGATTTCCAACATCATCGCCGGAGAAGATCCGCGTTTATTGGTCGTTTGCGGCCCCTGCTCAATTCATGATCCAGAAACCGCACTTGAATATGCTCGTCGATTTAAAGCACTTGCCGCAGAGGTCAGCGATAGCCTCTATCTGGTGATGCGCGTCTATTTTGAAAAACCCCGTACCACCGTCGGCTGGAAAGGGTTGATTAACGATCCCCATATGGATGGCTCGTTTGATGTTGAGGCCGGGCTGAAAATTGCTCGCCAGTTATTGGTGGAACTGGTCAACATGGGGCTGCCGCTGGCAACCGAAGCGCTCGACCCGAATAGCCCGCAGTACCTGGGCGACCTGTTTAGCTGGTCCGCCATTGGTGCACGCACCACGGAATCACAAACACACCGTGAAATGGCTTCCGGTTTATCAATGCCAGTGGGCTTCAAAAACGGTACCGACGGTAGCCTGGCAACAGCGATTAACGCGATGCGCGCTGCAGCAATGCCGCACCGTTTCGTCGGTATTAACCAGGCCGGCCAGGTCTGCCTGTTGCAAACGCAAGGCAACCCTGATGGTCATGTGATTCTGCGCGGTGGTAAAGCGCCAAACTACAGCCCTGCAGATGTTGCTCAGTGTGAAAAAGAGATGGAGCAGGCGGGACTCAAGCCAGCACTGATGGTAGATTGCAGCCATGGCAATTCGAATAAAGATTACCGCCGCCAGCCAGCAGTGGCTGAATCGGTTGTTGCGCAGATCAAAGACGGAAACCGTTCAATTATTGGCTTGATGATTGAAAGTAATATCCACGAAGGCAATCAATCATCCGAGCAGCCGCGTAGTGAAATGAAATACGGTGTATCCGTCACCGATGCTTGCATTAGCTGGGAAACCACTGAGGTGTTGCTGCGTGAAATCGGCAATGACTTGCGCAGTAGCCTTGCGGCACGTCTGGCTTAAGAGGGTGTTATGGTTGCAGAGCTGACCGCGTTACGCGATCAAATAGATGAAGTCGATAAAGCGTTGCTGGAACTACTGGCTCGCCGTATGTCGCTGGTTGCCGAAGTCGGTGAAGTAAAAAGCCAGTACGGCTTGCCGATCTATGTTCCGGAACGCGAGGCCTCGATGCTGGCGTCCCGTCGTCAGGAAGCAGAAGCCCTGGGGGTGTCACCGGATTTGATTGAGGATGTTCTGCGTCGCGTTATGCGTGAATCCTATTCCAGTGAAAACGACAAGGGGTTCAAAACCCTCTGTCCTTCGCTACGACCGGTCGTACTTGTCGGCGGCAACGGGCAAATGGGGCAGTTGTTTGCCAAAATGCTGACGCTTTCTGGCTACCAGGTGCGTATTCTGGAAAAAGATGATTGGGCACAGGCGCAGGCAATTGTCGCTGATGCGGGCATGGTCATTGTGAGTGTTCCTATTCATATCACTGAAAAGGTGATCGCACAGTTACCGCCGTTACCGGACGACTGTATCCTTGTCGACCTGGCGTCAGTAAAAAGCGGGCCATTGCAGGCGATGCTGGAAGCACATAAAGGACCTGTTGTCGGTCTGCATCCGATGTTTGGCCCTGACAGCGGTAGCCTGGCGAAACAGGTTGTCGTGTGGTGCGATGGTCGAAACCCGGATGCTTACCAGTGGTTCCTGGAGCAAATTCAGGTATGGGGTGCGCGCTTACATCGAATCAGCGCCGTAGAACATGACCAGAATATGGCGTTTATCCAGGCGTTACGCCACTTTGCCACTTTTGCATACGGGCTGCATCTGGCCGAAGAAAATGTACAGCTTGAGCAGTTACTGGCACTCTCGTCGCCTATTTATCGCCTTGAACTGGCGATGGTTGGCCGCTTGTTCGCGCAGGATCCACAACTCTATGCCGACATTATTATGTCGTCGGAAAATAACCTGGCACTTATAAAGCGCTACTACCAGCGTTTCGGCGAGGCGATTAGCCTGCTGGAGCACGGTGACAAGCAGGCGTTTATTAACAGCTTCCGTAAGGTAGAACACTGGTTTGGCGATTATGCTAAACGTTTCCAGAATGAAAGCCGCGTCTTGCTGCGTCAGGCGAATGACAGCCGCCAATAAATAAAAAGCCGTTTATACTGAAAAGCCAGTGGTATACCGCTGGCTTTTTTCTTTTTAAGGGACAGATATGGCTGAACCGCAACTGCTGTTTAATTACACCGGGCACCTCCCGGAATGCCCGACATGGAGTGAAGAGGAGCAGGCGCTCTGGTGGGCCGATATTCTTGAAGGCGAACTCCATCGTTATCATCCTGCTACCGGTGAGCACTCGGTGCTTTGTTTTCCCGAGGAGGTTGGCTGCTTCGCATTGAGAGAGAAGGGCGGTTTTATTGTCGCGATGCGCAACGCTATCTGGCTCGCCGATAAGCGAGGGTTGCTGGTACAAAAAGTGTGTGATAACCCGTCAAACCCGCAACTGGCGCGTTTTAACGACGGTGGCACCGATCACCTTGGCCGTTTCTATGCAGGGACATTCTGGGGGCCGGGCGATTACAACGGTGCGCTTCTGATGCGTATTGATAATGACCTTAAACCCAGGGTGATCCAATGCGATATTCAAGGCCATAACGGTCTGGCGTTCAGCCACGACAAGCAGTGGATGTTTACGTCTGATACACCAAACGGGGTTATCTATCGAACGCCGCTGGATGAGCAGGGGGAGCCTGGTGTGCGCGAAGTCTTCCGGCGATTTCAAGTCGGTGAAGGTATCCCGGACGGTGCGGCAATGGATGTTGAAGGCTGCTACTGGAGCGCAATGTTCGATGGCTGGCGTATTGCACGGTTTTCACCGCAGGGAGAGCAACTGGCAGAGTATCGCCTGCCGGTACGTTGCCCGACAATGGTCTGCTTTGGCGGAACCGATATGAAAACGCTGTTTATTACGACCACGCGGGAGAATATGGATGAGCAGGAGATAGCGGATTATCCTCTTTCGGGGGCGATCTTCACCCTGCCGGTTGAGGTGGCAGGAATGAAGAAGTCACCGTTTATAGAATGTTAAGCCGGATCGACAGGTACGACGTTTTCACTGGGATAACAGCCGAGCACCTTAAGCGAGCGGGTAATGGATGTCAGCTCACGCAGGGCTTTTTGCACATCCAACGCGTGTAAGTTCGCCTGAATATCCAGGTAGAACATCTCTTCCCACGGGTTGCCGTGGATCGGGCGCGATTCCAGTTTGGTCATGATCAGGTTGTGATTACGCAGCACCAGTAATGCTTCAACCAGCGCACCGGCCTGTTGACCGGTTGCAATCAGCAGTGTGGTTTTGGCCGGGACCTGATCGGAGACATCAATCGCTTTGCGGGCAAGTACCACAAAGCGAGTGATATTCTGCGTTTGGTTTGCCAGATTGCGTTCCAGTACTTGTAATCCATACAACGCCCCGCCGGCTTCATTACCCAGTGCGGCCACATGCGGAGAGTTTTCCTGTGCCACACGTTCCATGGCGGAGGAGGTACTTTCGCAATATTCAATTTTCCAGTGCGGGTAGCGATTCAAAAACTGGCTACATTGTTGGAAAGGCTGCGGATGGCTGTAAACGGTCTGGATTTTATCCAGGTCGGTGGAACCGGATACCAGGACGCAGTGGTCAATTGGCACGGTCAGCTCACCCACAATCGACAGGCTGGTGTGTTGTAGCAAATCGTAAACGTCATTGATGGCCCCGGAACTGGTGTTTTCCAGTGGCACGACCGCATAATCAGCCTGACCTGTTTCAACCTGATTAAAAATATCGTGAAATTTCAGACAGCCACTCTCAATAAATTGCTCGAAATGACGGGCGGCATACTGCCGCGCAGCCAGATGAGAGTACGAACCTTTCGGGCCGAGGAAAGCGATACGGGCAGAGTGTGGGTTAATTTTGTTGAGATGCTGCTGGAGCAGCGCCTGCTGGGTAAGAACGGAATCTTCGATAATAAGCTGGAACAGGCGAGTGATGTAATGGGCGTCGAGGTGATGCGTTTTACCTAATTGAATTAGACGTTCCAGCAGGTCACGTTCACGATCAATATCCCGAACAGGGCGGTGAGAAGCCAGTTTTGCTTTACCCACCTCAACCGCCAGTTGACGCCGCTCGGCCAACAGGGAAAGTAACTGCTCATCCAGGGCGCTTATTTTTACACGTAAATCCAGTAAAGGGTTATCCGCTGTCATGTTGTTGCCTTAATTGTTATCAATAAAAAAGGCCTCCCGGAGTGGGAGGCCTTGTTGTTCGTCTTCGCATTCTTTATCACAAAACGAATCGCCTCCCGGTCATGGGAAGGTAAAAAAGAATGCGAAGAAGAACGGAACATGTTTCATGAAAATTTCCTTTTGAGTGTCAGACTAAAGTACCTGTACTGTTTTCTCTCTGTCAATAAAAAACGCGCCCGAAGGCGCGTTGCTGATTAACTCAATGCTGTGAGGTTATTCTTCTTCAACGAAGTCCGCGTCTTTCACCGAGGTAGTGGCGCGACGCGCTTCACCCTTGTGCTGCACTTTATTGAGCTGCCGTTCCAGCTTGTTGATCAAATCGTTAATAGCGGTATACATATCTTCGTGTTTTGCGCTGGCGACCAGATGTCCGTTTGGCGTATTAATAGTGGCATCTGCAATGAAGCCCTGCGGTTCTTTCGACAGGATGATATGTGGATTAATAAGATGTGTTTGCCATTTTTCCAGTTTGGCGAGACGGTCTGCGACATGTTGGCGAATTGCTGGGGTGATTTCCATTTGTTTGCTGGTAATGTTCACTGTCATAAATTTTACCTCTTGTCTTTCCGTCTTGGTGATTCCAGCATACCTCGACCAATGTCAAAATGTGTGATTTAAATCACATTATTTTGTCACTTTTTGTCAAGGGAGACGTTTTGTGAGGCAGGACAGGAAGAGGGCAAATATTACTTGTCGAAGGCCGGAATACCCGTCATAGTTGATAGGATGACTTGAAGCTAAACCGCTTCAGCTCTGCCTTGCGGGCATAAAAAACGGCAGCTCGTGGCTGCCGTTTTGCGTTTTGGAATGACTCAACTACTGGAACCATTGCTGGCAATAATTTTTGCCACTTTATCGGCCTGAGCGGTCATCTGCATTTCACGGTAGGCATTTTCCATCAACGGCAGCGCATCGCGCGTTGCTTTGGTATCCGGGAAGTCACGCATCATACCTTCAACACGATTCACCACTGCGACCCATGCGCCGCGTTTGGTGTAGTACTCCGCCACAGAGTACTCATACTTCGCGAGGCGGTCTTTCAGGAAAACCAGACGTTTGGTTGCATCGGTAACGTATTGACTACGCGGGTAGCCACGAACCAATTTAGAGAAATCTTTAAATGCTTCACGCGCATGTTGCGGATCGCGATCGCTGCGATCAACGCCAAAGAAACCCTGCAGAGCGCTGTCATCTAACGCCATATTAGTCAGACCACGCATATACATGACATAATCAATGTTAGGATGGGTTGGGTTCAGACGTATGAAACGGTCGATTGCGGCCTGAGCCAGCGGAAGATCGGCATTTTTGTAATAAGCGTAGATCAGATCCAGCTGCACCTGCTGCGAGTAAGGTCCAAACGGATAACGGTTATCCAACGCTTCCAGTTGCGTTATGGCTGCCTTCCAGTTACCGTCTTGCAGTTTTTGCTGGGCAGTCGCGTAGATTTCATTTGGCGGATTATCAGGCACCACTTCCTTTGAACCGGAGCAACCCGCCAAAGCCAGGCTCAACGTGGCGGCTGCCACCAGATATTTCATGCGCGTCATGACGATTAGACTTTCCTCAGAATGTGTATGCGGGAGATTGTCTTTCCTGCTCCCGACTAAGACCAGCTACAATAGCACACTATATTAAACGGCAAAGCCGTAAAACCCAACGTTAACGAAGAAGCTGTATATGGCACAACGAGTACAACTCACCGCAACGGTTACCGAAAATCAACTCGGTCAACGCTTAGATCAGGCTTTGGCCGAATTGTTCCCGGATTATTCGCGTTCGCGTATAAAAGAATGGATTCTCGACCAGAAAGTACTGGTCAACGGTAAAATGTGTGACAAACCCAAAGAAAAAGTGTTGGGTGGAGAAAGCGTTGCTATCAACGCTGAGATAGAAGAAGAGGCGCGTTTCGAACCGCAGGATATCCCGCTTAATATTGTCTATGAAGATGACGACATTATTGTTATTAACAAACCGCGTGATTTAGTGGTTCACCCGGGCGCTGGCAACCCCGACGGGACAGTGCTCAATGCGTTATTGCATTATTATCCCCCTATCGCGGATGTTCCGCGCGCCGGGATTGTTCACCGTCTGGACAAAGACACGACCGGTCTGATGGTGGTGGCAAAAACAGTCCCGGCACAGACGCGCCTGGTGGAATCTTTGCAACTGCGTGAGATAACTCGTGAATATGAAGCAGTGGCGATTGGTCATATGACATCAGGCGGTACGGTTGAAGAGCCTATTAGTCGCCACCCGACCAAACGTACGCATATGTCTGTACACCCGATGGGTAAACCTGCGGTGACGCACTATCGCATCATGGAACATTTCCGTATTCACACGCGCCTGCGTTTGCGTCTGGAAACGGGGCGTACCCACCAGATCCGCGTTCATATGGCGCACATCACGCATCCGTTGGTCGGTGACCAGCTCTACGGTGGTCGCCCGCGTCCGCCAAAAGGTGCGTCGGATGAATTTATTGCCGCGCTGCGTAAGTTCGATAGACAAGCGCTGCATGCAACGATGCTGCGCCTGTACCATCCAATCACTGGCATTGAGATGGAATGGCATGCGCCAATCCCGCAGGACATGATTGACCTGATTGACGCCATGCGTGCCGACTTCGAAACCCATAAGGATGATGTGGCCTGGTTATGACCAAACTGATTGTCCCTGAATGGCCGCTTCCCTCAGGCGTAGCGGCATGTAGCTCTACACGTATCGGCGGCGTGAGCCTGCCACCTTACGATTCGCTCAACCTGGGGGCGCACTGCGGTGATGACCTGACACATGTTGAAGAGAACCGTAAGCGAGCGTTTATGGCGGGAAATCTTCCGTCAAAACCGGTGTGGCTTGAACAGGTGCACGGTAAGGATGTCCTTAAACTTACCGGTGAACCATATGCCAGCAAGCGTGCCGATGCCTCGTACAGCAATTCGCCTGGGACAGTTTGTGCCGTAATGACCGCGGACTGTCTGCCCGTACTTTTTTGCAATCGCGCGGGTACAGAAGTGGCAGCGGCTCACGCGGGATGGCGTGGGCTTTGTGCGGGTGTACTGGAAGAGACCGTGAACTGCTTCGCTGATAAACCCGAAAATATTCTTGCCTGGCTGGGACCGGCTATTGGGCCCGATGCTTTCGAAGTCGGCCCGGAAGTGCGCGATGCTTTTATGGCAGTACAGTCTATTGCAGACAGTGCGTTTCGCCCGGCAGGGGAAAAATATTACGCGGATATCTACACCCTTGCGCGTCAGCGCCTGGCAAGCGTCGGCGTGACGCAAGTCTTCGGCGGCGATCGTTGCACTTTCAGCCAAAAGGATGATTTTTTCTCATATCGTCGGGACAAAAACACAGGCCGTATGGCAAGTTTCATTTGGCTGATATAACCTATCGAATCAAGACGATCCGGCACGTGTAACTTTCTTTTCGCATAATTCAGGTCATTCACCTTGAATAATTGAGGGATGACCTCATTTAATCTCCAGTAGCAATTTTGACCTGTTATGGGGGGAGTTATGCGTCTGGATCGTCTTACCAATAAATTCCAGCTTGCTCTTGCCGATGCCCAGTCGCTTGCACTGGGGCACGACAACCAATTCATCGAACCTCTTCATTTAATGAGCGCCTTGCTGAATCAGGAAGGGGGATCGGTACGTCCTTTATTAACCTCTGCTGGCGTGAACGCCGGGCAATTGCGTACGGCTATTGAGCAGGCGTTAAGCCGTTTGCCGCAGGTGGAGGGCACCGGCGGCGATGTGCAGCCTTCGCAAGACCTCATGCGAGTACTGAATCTCTGCGACAAGCTGGCGCAGAAAAGAGGGGACAACTTTATTTCGTCAGAGCTTTTTATTCTGGCGGCGCTTGAATCACGCGGCTCGCTTGCCGACCTGCTGAAATCAGCCGGTGCGACGACGGCAAATGTGACTCAGGCAATTGATCAAATGCGTGGAGGTGACAACGTGAATGATCAAGGGGCCGAAGACCAACGTCAGGCCTTGAAAAAATACACGGTCGATCTGACTGAGCGGGCTGAACAAGGCAAGCTCGATCCGGTTATCGGGCGTGATGAAGAAATTCGCCGTACCATCCAGGTACTGCAGCGTCGTACCAAAAACAACCCTGTTCTTATTGGTGAACCTGGCGTCGGTAAAACCGCCATTGTTGAAGGACTGGCACAGCGTATTGTTAACGGTGAAGTCCCGGAAGGTTTAAAAGGCCGTCGGGTACTGGCACTGGACATGGGGTCGCTGGTGGCCGGGGCGAAATACCGTGGTGAATTTGAAGAGCGCTTAAAAGGTGTGCTTAACGACCTCTCCAAACAGGAAGGTAACGTTATTCTCTTTATCGACGAGTTGCACACTATGGTGGGAGCGGGGAAAGCAGACGGTGCCATGGACGCCGGGAACATGCTGAAACCGGCGCTGGCACGTGGTGAGCTTCACTGCGTGGGGGCCACGACGCTTGATGAGTATCGCCAGTACATCGAAAAAGACGCGGCACTGGAACGTCGTTTCCAGAAAGTGTTTGTTGCTGAGCCGTCTGTTGAAGACACGATCGCGATTCTGCGTGGCCTGAAAGAACGCTACGAGCTGCATCATCACGTGCAGATCACTGACCCGGCTATCGTAGCGGCTGCAACTTTGTCGCACCGCTATATTGCTGATCGCCAGTTGCCGGATAAAGCGATTGACCTGATCGACGAAGCAGCGTCCAGCATTCGTATGCAGATCGACTCTAAGCCTGAAGAACTGGACAGACTCGATCGCCGTATTATCCAGCTCAAACTTGAACAGCAGGCGTTGCTGAAAGAATCGGATGATGCCAGTAAAAAACGTCTGGAGATGCTCAACGACGAGCTTTCAGATAAAGAACGGCAGTATTCCACATTAGAAGAAGAGTGGAAGGCTGAGAAAGCCTCGCTTTCCGGTACTCAGTCGATAAAGGCCGAACTTGAGCAGGCAAAAATTGCTATTGAGCAAGCGCGTCGTGTTGGTGACCTGGCGCGGATGTCTGAGCTGCAATACGGCAAGATCCCGGAACTGGAAAAACAACTGGAAGCGGCCACTCAGTCTGAAGGTAAAACGATGCGTCTGTTACGTAATAAAGTGACGGATGCAGAAATTGCCGAAGTGTTGGCGCGCTGGACCGGTATTCCGGTTTCCAGAATGATGGAAGGCGAACGCGACAAACTGCTGCGTATGGAGCAAGAGCTGCATCAGCGTGTGATTGGCCAGGATGAAGCTGTTGAAGCTGTATCGAATGCCATCCGCCGTAGCCGCGCCGGGCTGTCCGATCCGAATCGGCCGATTGGTTCCTTCTTATTCCTTGGGCCGACCGGGGTAGGGAAAACCGAACTGTGCAAATCGCTGGCTAACTTTATGTTTGATAGTGATGACGCCATGGTGCGTATCGATATGTCTGAGTTTATGGAGAAACACTCGGTATCGCGTCTCGTCGGTGCTCCTCCGGGATATGTCGGGTATGAAGAGGGGGGATATCTGACCGAGGCGGTCCGCCGCCGTCCTTATTCCGTCATCTTGCTTGATGAGATCGAGAAAGCGCATCCGGATGTATTTAACATCCTATTGCAGGTATTGGATGATGGCCGCCTGACCGATGGGCAGGGGAGAACGGTAGACTTCCGTAACACGGTGGTCATCATGACCTCTAACCTTGGGTCGGATTTAATTCAGGAGCGGTTTGGCGAACTGGATTACGGCCATATGAAAGAGCTGGTGTTAGGTGTGGTCAGCCATAGCTTCCGTCCGGAATTCATCAACCGTATAGATGAAGTGGTTGTATTTCATCCGCTTGGTGAAAAACACATTGCTTCTATTGCTCAAATCCAGTTGCAGCGTTTGTACAAACGCCTGGAAGAGCGTGGGTATGAAGTCAACCTTTCCGATGAAGCGTTGAAACTGCTGAGCGAGAATGGTTTTGATCCGGTGTATGGTGCACGGCCTTTGAAACGTGCAATTCAGCAGCAGATTGAAAACCCGCTGGCGCAGCAAATTTTGTCTGGCGAACTTTTACCGGGCAAAACAATTCAATTAGTTGTGAAAGATGATCGGATTGTGGCAGTGCAGTAAGTCACAAAACAGCAAAAACGAGCCTCCAGGGGCTCGTTTTTGTTTAAAAACCAGGCAAGAATTGCCTCTCAATATCTGTTTTGCCTGGAAAGTGAGCAAACGATATTTTTTTTGAATTTTATACTTGTCACTTCCTAAGAACTCCCTATAATGCGCCTCCACTGACACGGAACAACGGCAAACAAGCCGCCGGGTCAGCGGGGTTCTCCTGAGAGTCCCGACAGAGAAAAGCGAAAATAAACGCTTGACTCTGAAAGAGGAAAGCGTAATATACGCCACCTCGCAACGGTGAGCGAAAGCCGCGTTGCACTGCTCTTTAACAATTTATCAGACAATCTGTGTGGGCACTCAAAGTGACATGGATTCTTAATGTCTTCGGACACTAAATGAATACCAAGTCTCATAGAGTGAACACGTAATTCATTACGAAGTTTAATTCTACGAGCATCAAACTTTTAAATTGAAGAGTTTGATCATGGCTCAGATTGAACGCTGGCGGCAGGCCTAACACATGCAAGTCGAACGGTAGCACAGAGAGCTTGCTCTCGGGTGACGAGTGGCGGACGGGTGAGTAATGTCTGGGAAACTGCCCGATGGAGGGGGATAACTACTGGAAACGGTAGCTAATACCGCATAATGTCGCAAGACCAAAGAGGGGGACCTTCGGGCCTCTTGCCATCGGATGTGCCCAGATGGGATTAGCTTGTTGGTGAGGTAATGGCTCACCAAGGCGACGATCCCTAGCTGGTCTGAGAGGATGACCAGCCACACTGGAACTGAGACACGGTCCAGACTCCTACGGGAGGCAGCAGTGGGGAATATTGCACAATGGGCGCAAGCCTGATGCAGCCATGCCGCGTGTATGAAGAAGGCCTTCGGGTTGTAAAGTACTTTCAGCGGGGAGGAAGGCAATGCGGTTAATAACCGTGTTGATTGACGTTACCCGCAGAAGAAGCACCGGCTAACTCCGTGCCAGCAGCCGCGGTAATACGGAGGGTGCAAGCGTTAATCGGAATTACTGGGCGTAAAGCGCACGCAGGCGGTCTGTCAAGTCGGATGTGAAATCCCCGGGCTCAACCTGGGAACTGCATTCGAAACTGGCAGGCTTGAGTCTTGTAGAGGGGGGTAGAATTCCAGGTGTAGCGGTGAAATGCGTAGAGATCTGGAGGAATACCGGTGGCGAAGGCGGCCCCCTGGACAAAGACTGACGCTCAGGTGCGAAAGCGTGGGGAGCAAACAGGATTAGATACCCTGGTAGTCCACGCCGTAAACGATGTCGACTTGGAGGTTGTGCCCTTGAGGCGTGGCTTCCGGAGCTAACGCGTTAAGTCGACCGCCTGGGGAGTACGGCCGCAAGGTTAAAACTCAAATGAATTGACGGGGGCCCGCACAAGCGGTGGAGCATGTGGTTTAATTCGATGCAACGCGAAGAACCTTACCTGGTCTTGACATCCACGGAATTTGGCAGAGATGCCTTAGTGCCTTCGGGAACCGTGAGACAGGTGCTGCATGGCTGTCGTCAGCTCGTGTTGTGAAATGTTGGGTTAAGTCCCGCAACGAGCGCAACCCTTATCCTTTGTTGCCAGCGGTCCGGCCGGGAACTCAAAGGAGACTGCCAGTGATAAACTGGAGGAAGGTGGGGATGACGTCAAGTCATCATGGCCCTTACGACCAGGGCTACACACGTGCTACAATGGCATATACAAAGAGAAGCGACCTCGCGAGAGCAAGCGGACCTCATAAAGTATGTCGTAGTCCGGATTGGAGTCTGCAACTCGACTCCATGAAGTCGGAATCGCTAGTAATCGTGGATCAGAATGCCACGGTGAATACGTTCCCGGGCCTTGTACACACCGCCCGTCACACCATGGGAGTGGGTTGCAAAAGAAGTAGGTAGCTTAACCTTCGGGAGGGCGCTTACCACTTTGTGATTCATGACTGGGGTGAAGTCGTAACAAGGTAACCGTAGGGGAACCTGCGGTTGGATCACCTCCTTACCTTAAAGAACCTGCCTTTGTAGTGCTCACACAGATTGTCTGATGAAAAGTAAAAAGCAAGGCGTCTTGCGAGCGAGACTTAAGTGTCCCCTTCGTCTAGAGGCCCAGGACACCGCCCTTTCACGGCGGTAACAGGGGTTCGAATCCCCTAGGGGACGCCACTTGCGCGGTAATGTGTGAAAGGCGTTGCCACCGATATCTCAAAACTGACTTTCGAGTCATGTTTGAGATATTTGCTCTTTAAAAATCTGGATCAAGCTGAAAATTGAAACGACACACGAAAGTGTGTTCGAGTCTCTCAAATTTTCGCGACACGATGATGTTTTACGAAACATCTTCGGGTTGTGAGGTTAAGCGACTAAGCGTACACGGTGGATGCCCTGGCAGTCAGAGGCGATGAAGGACGTGCTAATCTGCGAAAAGCGCCGGCGAGGTGATATGAACCTTTGACCCGGCGATGTCCGAATGGGGAAACCCAGTGCAATTCGTTGCACTATCGTTTGATGAATACATAGTCAAACGAGGCGAACCGGGGGAACTGAAACATCTAAGTACCCCGAGGAAAAGAAATCAACCGAGATTCCCCCAGTAGCGGCGAGCGAACGGGGAGCAGCCCAGAGCCTGAATCAGCTTGTGTGTTAGTGGAACGGTCTGGAAAGTCCGGCGATACAGGGTGACAGCCCCGTACACGAAAGCACACAGGCTGTGAGCTCGATGAGTAGGGCGGGACACGTGGTATCCTGTCTGAATATGGGGGGACCATCCTCCAAGGCTAAATACTCCTGACTGACCGATAGTGAACCAGTACCGTGAGGGAAAGGCGAAAAGAACCCCGGCGAGGGGAGTGAAAAAGAACCTGAAACCGTGTACGTACAAGCAGTGGGAGCCTCTTAATGGGGTGACTGCGTACCTTTTGTATAATGGGTCAGCGACTTATATTCTGTAGCAAGGTTAACCGAATAGGGGAGCCGAAGGGAAACCGAGTCTTAACTGGGCGTTAAGTTGCAGGGTATAGACCCGAAACCCGGTGATCTAGCCATGGGCAGGTTGAAGGTTGGGTAACACTAACTGGAGGACCGAACCGACTAATGTTGAAAAATTAGCGGATGACTTGTGGCTGGGGGTGAAAGGCCAATCAAACCGGGAGATAGCTGGTTCTCCCCGAAAGCTATTTAGGTAGCGCCTCGTGAATTCATCTCCGGGGGTAGAGCACTGTTTCGGCTAGGGGGCCATCCCGGCTTACCAACCCGATGCAAACTACGAATACCGGAGAATGTTATCACGGGAGACACACGGCGGGTGCTAACGTCCGTCGTGAAGAGGGAAACAACCCAGACCGCCAGCTAAGGTCCCAAAGTCATGGTTAAGTGGGAAACGATGTGGGAAGGCACAGACAGCCAGGATGTTGGCTTAGAAGCAGCCATCATTTAAAGAAAGCGTAATAGCTCACTGGTCGAGTCGGCCTGCGCGGAAGATGTAACGGGGCTAAACCATGCACCGAAGCTGCGGCAGCGACACTAAGTGTTGTTGGGTAGGGGAGCGTTCTGTAAGCCTGCGAAGGTGTGCTGTGAGGCATGCTGGAGGTATCAGAAGTGCGAATGCTGACATAAGTAACGATAAAGCGGGTGAAAAGCCCGCTCGCCGGAAGACCAAGGGTTCCTGTCCAACGTTAATCGGGGCAGGGTGAGTCGACCCCTAAGGCGAGGCCGAAAGGCGTAGTCGATGGGAAACAGGTTAATATTCCTGTACTTGGTGTTACTGCGAAGGGGGGACGGAGAAGGCTATGTTAGCCGGGCGACGGTTGTCCCGGTTTAAGCATGTAGGCTGGTTATCCAGGCAAATCCGGATAATCAAGGCTGAGGTGTGATGACGAGTCACTACGGTGATGAAGTAACAAATGCCCTGCTTCCAGGAAAAGCCTCTAAGCATCAGGTAACACGAAATCGTACCCCAAACCGACACAGGTGGTCAGGTAGAGAATACCAAGGCGCTTGAGAGAACTCGGGTGAAGGAACTAGGCAAAATGGTGCCGTAACTTCGGGAGAAGGCACGCTGATATGTAGGTGAAGCCCCTGCGGGTGGAGCTGAAATCAGTCGAAGATACCAGCTGGCTGCAACTGTTTATTAAAAACACAGCACTGTGCAAACACGAAAGTGGACGTATACGGTGTGACGCCTGCCCGGTGCCGGAAGGTTAATTGATGGGGTTATCCGTAAGGAGAAGCTCTTGATCGAAGCCCCGGTAAACGGCGGCCGTAACTATAACGGTCCTAAGGTAGCGAAATTCCTTGTCGGGTAAGTTCCGACCTGCACGAATGGCGTAATGATGGCCAGGCTGTCTCCACCCGAGACTCAGTGAAATTGAACTCGCTGTGAAGATGCAGTGTACCCGCGGCAAGACGGAAAGACCCCGTGAACCTTTACTATAGCTTGACACTGAACATTGAGCCTTGATGTGTAGGATAGGTGGGAGGCTTTGAAGTGTGGACGCCAGTCTGCATGGAGCCAACCTTGAAATACCACCCTTTAATGTTTGATGTTCTAACGTGGACCCGTAATCCGGGTTGCGGACAGTGTCTGGTGGGTAGTTTGACTGGGGCGGTCTCCTCCCAAAGAGTAACGGAGGAGCACGAAGGTTGGCTAATCCTGGTCGGACATCAGGAGGTTAGTGCAATGGCATAAGCCAGCTTGACTGCGAGCGTGACGGCGCGAGCAGGTGCGAAAGCAGGTCATAGTGATCCGGTGGTTCTGAATGGAAGGGCCATCGCTCAACGGATAAAAGGTACTCCGGGGATAACAGGCTGATACCGCCCAAGAGTTCATATCGACGGCGGTGTTTGGCACCTCGATGTCGGCTCATCACATCCTGGGGCTGAAGTAGGTCCCAAGGGTATGGCTGTTCGCCATTTAAAGTGGTACGCGAGCTGGGTTTAGAACGTCGTGAGACAGTTCGGTCCCTATCTGCCGTGGGCGCTGGAGAATTGAGGGGGGCTGCTCCTAGTACGAGAGGACCGGAGTGGACGCATCACTGGTGTTCGGGTTGTCATGCCAATGGCACTGCCCGGTAGCTACATGCGGAAGAGATAAGTGCTGAAAGCATCTAAGCACGAAACTTGCCCCGAGATGAGTTCTCCCTTGTCCTTTAAGGACACTAAAGGAACGTTGAAGACGACGACGTTGATAGGCCGGGTGTGTAAGCGCAGCGATGCGTTGAGCTAACCGGTACTAATGAACCGTGAGGCTTAACCTTACAACGCCGAAGATGTTTTGGCGGATTGAGAGAATTTTCAGCTTAGATACAGATTTTCGGGAACGAAAGATTTTACGCTGAGGCAAGGCGGCAAATGAAGGAAAGGAAGGAGCATACATGAGTATGTGACTGACTTTGCGAATGCAGCCAACGCAGCCACAGTGAAAAAGATTCGTTTCCGGCAACAGAATTTGCCTGGCGGCTTTAGCGCGGTGGTCCCACCTGACCCCATGCCGAACTCAGAAGTGAAACGCCGTAGCGCCGATGGTAGTGTGGGGTCTCCCCATGTGAGAGTAGGGAACTGCCAGGCATCAAATTAAAAGACCTGCACCCGTCTTCGGGGCAGTTCGCTACTCGACAGAGAGTAGGACAAAAGCGAGCGCTTTTGAACGTTGCGCAGCAACGGCCCGAAGGGTGAATCACAACGTGATTCATAAACTGCCAGGCATCAGACAAGTAAGAAGCCCATCCTCACGGATGGGCTTTTTGCGTTTTTATCTCCTGAAAACGATTTTCGACAACTTTCCGTCTCTCCAGCCTGCATAGCATTGCCTTTTAAATAGCCTATCCTTATCCATTCGAGATGTTTAAGGAGACGATAGTTGACCAGCCATTCCTTCAATTACCAGCAAGATTTCGCCAGCATTAATTTTCGTGATCATCCTGAGCGCTATCAGGTGGGACGTGGTGAACAAGGCGTTTTGCTGGTTGAGCCCTATAAGAGTGAAATCCTTCCCTGGTGGCGTTACAAAGATGCTGAGTCCGCTACAACATCAGCTGAAAAAATTTACCAATTATTCGAAACCTATCGACAACAAAATGACTTTGTTGGCATGGATATGGCCCGCAAATTTATACAAATGGGATATACCCGCGCCCGGCGTTACGCCAACTATAAAGGGGGTAAAAAGTATGCTGAGGACGGTAGCATTCAGCAAAGAGGAAATGACCCGGTAAAAGCAGCCGCAGCGGCGATCTTTAAAAAATGGTGGGATAAGATCCGCCAGGATAAAGATTATCTCCGACGCAAGCGCGAACATATCACACGCTGGGGATAAGCGCATTCTTAGGCTAACATTCTGAAATGATAGCAGGCAAATCATTAACACTGTATTAACTTTTTACCCCGGCGTAATCTGATTTATATAAAAAATCGAAGATGTCCAATCAAAGGGGGAAATATGGCAGATGTCACCACTCGTCCTGAGCATAAAACAACCGATTTGACCGATGTACGTCGCAGAGTGTGGGCAATCGTTGGTGCGTCATCGGGAAATCTGGTGGAGTGGTTTGATTTCTATGTTTATTCATTCTGTTCGCTCTACTTTGCTCACATCTTTTTCCCTGCCGGAAATACAACGACCCAGCTACTTCAGACGGCAGGCATTTTCGCCGCCGGATTTCTCATGCGTCCGATAGGCGGCTGGCTGTTTGGGCGTATTGCTGATAGGCATGGGCGCAAAACGTCGATGCTGATTTCAGTATGCATGATGTGTCTGGGATCTCTGGTGATCGCTTGCTTACCGGGTTATGAAAGCATTGGTACGTGGGCCCCGGCATTGTTATTACTGGCAAGACTGTTCCAGGGGTTATCTGTGGGTGGCGAATACGGCACCAGTGCAACTTATATGAGTGAGATTGCCGTTGAAGGACGTAAAGGGTTTTATGCCTCTTTCCAGTACGTAACTTTGATTGGGGGTCAATTGCTGGCGCTTCTCGTGGTCGTTGTTCTTCAGCAGATCCTTGATGATGCTGAGTTACGTGCATGGGGCTGGCGTATTCCCTTTGCAATTGGCGCCGCACTGGCTGTAGTCGCGCTCTGGTTGCGTCGTCAACTGGATGAAACATCGAAAAAAGAGGTACGAGTATTAAAAGAGGCTGGGTCGCTTAAAGGGTTATGGCGTAATCGCCGGGCGTTTGTGATGGTGCTCGGCTTTACCGCAGGCGGTTCACTAAGCTTCTACACCTTCACGACATATATGCAAAAATATCTGGTTAACACGACCGGTATGCATGCCAATGTGGCCAGCATTGTGATGACCGTGGCGTTATTTGTTTTTATGCTTATTCAGCCCCTGATAGGTGCCTTATCCGATCGCATTGGTCGCCGTGCTTCCATGCTCTGTTTTGGTGGGCTGGGGACGCTCTTCACGCTACCTATTTTAAGTGCGCTACAGTATGTCTCATCACCCTATGCCGCCTTTGCATTAGTGATGATGGCACTGCTCATCGTGAGTTTCTATACATCAATAAGCGGTATCCTGAAAGCCGAAATGTTCCCGGCACAGGTCCGTGCGCTGGGCGTGGGCTTATCTTACGCCGTTGCCAATGCGTTATTCGGCGGGTCGGCTGAGTACGTTGCGCTGTCGCTGAAATCGGCAGGTATCGAGACGGCCTTCTTTTGGTATGTCACTGCGTTTTGCGCACTGGCATTTATCGTTTCGTTGATGCTACACCGGAAAGGTAAAGGTATTCGTCTTTAGTGATTGGCTAGCTGCCAGACGGCGTAACCCGTGGTAGCGCCTGCAACATCCCAGGCAAAATCTTTCCAGCTCCAGCCGCTTCCTGCCGGGCGGCTGTCCCAAAACTCTTTTGATGCGCCAAGGCTAACAGAAAACATCAGGCCATAAACGGCACTGCGATCGCGACTAATTCCCTGATGTTGTGCATACTCGTTGCCCGCAGCGGAGAGCATGGCAGAAGCAATAAAATGCTGTGCTTTATCCTGCCCGCTCCATTGGTCATTTGCCATGTGCGCACACCCGGTTAAACACAGTACACTCGTCAATATTAAGCATCGCATCATAGAGGAACCTGAAAAAAAGCCCCATCAAATGATGGGGCCGGGTGTTACAGAATGCGGCTGATAAGTTTATCGATACGAATTCGACGTAAGCGGCGAATGAGCTTGCGTACTTTTACCGGATAGTCGGCGATACTTTGCAGATCGCGGTAATGGTTAACTACCGTGGTATGGGTACGGATAAGATCCAGCTCTTTGTCACGCTGAGCCGCTAATTGATGTTTCGGGTCGTGGATCAGAATGGCATTTTCCAGATCCAGGCGCCAGGCACGCGGATTAAGGTTATTCCCCGTCAGCAGCACCCATTCGTCATCAACCCACATCCCTTTCAAGTGATAGCTGTTGTCGTCGTCTTTCCACAAGCGCACGACCAATTGATCGGTATTGACGTAATACTGCAGACGGCTCAGGAAACGGCGCAGGTTAATTTCATACAGATAAGGCAGGGCGCCAATAATTTTAAAAGGTTGATCTTCTGGAATAAAAAAGTCATTAGCCGTTTTATCGCCAACGATAATTTCGACTTTTTTGCCTTCACGCAGGAGCTGAATAATATTGCGTACCAGCACAGCTGGCAGGTTGAAATAAGGTGTGCAGATAACCAGCTTCTCTTCCGCACAGGGCATCAAATGGAAAATGGTCTTATTCAGCAGGCTGGTTTTTCCAAGTCCAACTAATGGCGTAACCGAAAGCTGATCGTTATCGGCATCGCCCTCAAAATGATAGGCCGCGTCGCGTAATTCCTGACGATACAGACGAATATCATTTTTGATTTCAGGGCTTTTCGGACGTTGCGCGTTGTCGAGACGATTTACGCCGCGCCCTTCAATCAGGTTTTGTTTGACCCAGCCCAGCATGATATCGGCCATTTTGGGATTGCGGATAAGCTGGTAGCGGTCGTAGCGGTATTTATCGTGTTGGTGGAGATAGACATCGTTCAGGCTCGCGCCGCTATACAGCACGCTATCGTCGATAATGAAGCCTTTAAAATGCAGTACGCCAAGCGCTTCACGGGTATTGACTGGCACGCCGTAAACGGGAATATCAATGCCTGGGTTTTCCTGCGCCATACGGCAATACCAGTCGGCATTGGTGTTGGATGCTGCCGCGCCAATACGACCACGCTGTGCCCGGTGCCAGTCGACGAGCACGCAGATTTCAAGCTCAGGGCGCTGACGTTTGGCGTCATAGAGGGCGTTCAGGATACCTTTACCGCCATCATCCTGCTCAAGGTAAAGAGCGATGATGCAGATACGGCGTGTTGCGCTGGCAATTTTTTCCAGCAATGTCTCCCTGAAAGTAGCGGGAGAGTAGAAAAACTCTACATCATCAACTGATTGGGAAAGCTTGGGTAGTTGGGCAAGGTGTTGTTGATGTTTATTACGCTTAAATTTTGACAACATCACAGTGCGTTTCTTCTCTGTTTATTGAAAGGGCTTCTGTCCGATAACCCCGACAGAAGCGGACAATGATAACACCAGTACCTGTGAAAGTGGTCAACATTTCCAGTACCTTACTCAGGATTCACCGGTCTGCTTCAGATTCAGGGACAATCCAACGATCCCGTCCTCAAGCTGAATGTCGACCTCGAATCCCAGTTTACGCGCCAGAGTCACCATGCCGCGATTGTTTGGCATAGTAATACCATTCAAACGCTTAAGTCCGTGATCCCGAGTGTAACTGATGAGCTTTTCCAGTAACCGTCGCCCAAGACCCAATCCTTTCAAATCGGAACGAACCAACACAGCGAATTCGGCATCAATGTTATCCGGGTCAGAGATGGCGCGGGTTACGCCAAGGATCTCATCCTTTCCTTCTACCTGACGCACTGCAACAAATGCCATTTCCCGATCGTAGTCGATCTGCGTCATATTCGCTAAATCATCATGAGTAAATTCGTTGATCTCGCTGAAATAGCGGTAGTACAAATCTTCCTTTGTTACCCTGGCGATGAACGCCTGTAGCTGCGGTTCATCCTCAGGAAGAATAGGGCGGAAAAGCGTGGTCTCGCCGTTTTTTAGCTCAACGGTCTCTTCTAGCTGCTGCGGATAGGGGCGAATCGCGAGACGACTTTCACCGTTGCCGCTAAACGCCCCGACCGTGAGGGTGACATCAAGTGCGGTGAATTCATTGCCGGAGGCAAGCAGAGGATGAATGTCCAGGCGCTGGATTTCCGGGCAGTGCACAATAAGGTTTGAGACCTGCACCAGGAATTGACTTAGCCCGGCGATATCCAATGTGCGCAGGGCGCTACGCCCGCGGATCTTCTTATTTTTAATGGCCTGGATAACCAGATAACGCGCCAGATTCATATTCAGCGGTGGTAGCGCAACGGCGGCCTGCTCCTGTGCGCGCCACTCGACGCCGCCTTCTCCCAACATGATAAGCGGACCGAACACCGGATCGGATTCGACGACCACACGAAGTTCCTGCGCACCGGCACGGTTTGCCATGCTTTGTACCTGCAAGCCGTGAACACGCGCCTGCGGCCAGTTCATTTTGACGCGATCGATAATCGCATCTGCTGCCTGTTGGACCTCTGCCGCAGTGCGCAGGTAAAGCATAACCCCCTGGACCTCAGATTTATGAGGAATATCCGGCGAACGTAATTTTAGCGCTACGGGGTAACCAATCTGTTCGGCAATATGTACCGCTTCGGCGCTATCACCAGCAATCCACGTCGGCAGTGTCTGGATACCCCAGGCGCTGAGTATCGGCTGCACTTCATGAGTATCAAGCGTGGTTGCCCCTTCTGTGATCGCCTGTTGCAGTAACTGATGGGCTTCGGCCGTATTGGCCGTCAGGTGAGTAGGCAAGGCGGGCGTTTCACGTAATTGCTTCTGGTTACGCCGGTATTCAACCATATGCATAAATGCGGTGATCGTCCCTTCTGGCGTACGGTATGTCGGCAGGCTCGCTTCGCTGAATAACCGTCGCGCTTCCTGGGAAGAATACTCGCCACACCAGTTTGTCAGCACCGTAATGTATTTACCGCGTGGATGTTTTTTCAGCGCCTCAATGAGCGCCAGAGCGCTCTCTCTGCCAGGGGCGGCGGCGCTCGGAGAATGAATAACCATCAGCGCATCAAAATCCTGGCTGTCGAGCAGGATCTCAAGTGCGGTGGTGTAGCGATCATTGCTGGAATCATCGCGTAAATCCAGCGGATTACCCACATTGACATAATCGGGTAATCCATTGCGAAGCCTTGCCAGCGTATCGTCACTCAACTTTGCCAGTTTGCCATTACGCGACCACAGCTGATCGAGCGCCAGTGCGGCAGGGGCGGCACCGTTACTGATGATCATCAGCCGGTCGCCGCGAAGCGGGCGCATGTGACTGAGCGTTTCGACGGCGGAAAACAGTTCGTGGGTGTCTTGCACACGCAGCAGACCGGCACGCTGAATGGCGGCATCCCAAGCCGGATCCAGCCCGGCACGGGTTTGCAAAAGCCGCTGGGCTTCGGGGCTACGGCCACTCTTGATAACCAGAATGGGTTTATTGCGTGACGCGCTGCGAGCCGCCGAGACGAACCGGCGCGCGTCGCTTAAATGTTCGAGATAGAGCAGAATGGCGCTGGTTTTGGTATCACGTGCCAGGAAGTCCAGCAGTTCATCGACGTCGATATCCAGGCTGTCACCCAGCGCAATAAAATAGGAAAACCCCATCTCACGTTGCTGAGCCCAATCCAGGATGGTGTTGGAGACGGCGGCGGATTGCGAAATAAATGCAAGCTTGCCACGGGTAATCGGTACCGGGGAAAAGCTGGCATTAAGACCCTGCCAGGGCGCGAGTAACCCCATACTGTTTGGCCCGAGCAGGCGCATCTGGTAACGCCCTGCACAGTTCAGCAGTTCGGCGTGTTGCTCAGGGGTGGCAGAAAGAATAATGCAGGTTTTACAGCCCTTTTTACCAAGCTCTTCCAGCAAAGGCAGATTACGTTTTGCATTGGTACAGAGCACGGCGAGGTCCGGCACATAAGGCAGGCTGGCGATATCGGGCCAGGCCAGTACGCCAAGTACGGCTTTGTACGCGGGTGTCACGGGTAAAACCGGCCCGGCAAAACCGCCAGCCAGAAGATTGCGCATCATCAGGAAACCGGCGCGATCCGGTTTCATTGATGCCCCGATCACGGCGATCGACTTGGGACGTAACAACGCTTCCAGCCCACGTTGGCTCATACCGGCCTCCAGTAAAGAGTGACCTGATGATTTTAAACGTTTTCTGGTTCTTTTGCTGTGACGCTACGCTGATGATTCGCTTTACCCGCCAGGTAACGTTCGCGAAAGAGGGAAAAATGGGTGCCCAGACTTTTCGCGGCAGCTTGATCGCCTGCTAAATCGAGAAGCGCAATCGCGACTTCGGCAGTGCAGTACAGATCGTCGGCATGCGACTCACGCAGACGATAGGCTGAAATCCGTGATAAATCGACGGAGATAACCGGCAGGGCGTCCAGATAGGGGCTTTTGCGAAACATTTTGCGTGCTTCGGTCCAGGTCCCATCCAGCATGATAAATAGCGGCGGTTTTCCACAGGGCGGTGCGGATAATACCTGCCGTTCGTTTCCTGCATAGGATGCGGGAAAGACGACCATCGGCTGATAGTCTTCGCTGTTGCATAAATCAATAAGCGCCTGGGGTGGCTCAGTACGTGACCAGAGAAACGCCGTTGTGTCAGGCAGAATATCGGCGATAAGCCTGCCAGTATTGCTGGGCTTCATGGGTTCCGTATCGAACATCACCAGGCAGAACCGGCTGCGGGCCGTACTGGGTTGCAAGGTGTCGCACAGGCACTGTTGTTTTGGCAGCAGGCAGCGCTGGCAGCGAATAACGCGATTGCCTCGGGCGAGGAAAGGGCGAGTGGAACGAGCAATACGCATTGCCCGGAGCGTGAGTACGGCGTTATCAGTCATGAGAATCGCGTGAAAAACGCCATTGTCGCAGAGCTGAAAACGGGGCACAAGATGTGCCCCGCCAGGATTAGAGAGATTCGTTAAGCCAGCTATTAAAAGGGGCTTTGGGAACGGCGCCGCTTAAGATGTCGACAACCTCGCCATTTTTGAACAACATAATGGTTGGGATGCTGCGGATACGAAAGCGTGCACTGAGTTCGCGTTCAGCTTCGGTGTTCACTTTGACGAAGCGAACTTTGCCGCTACGCTCTTCCGCCACGTCTTCAAAAATCGGTGCGAAGCTACGGCACGGACCACACCAGGGTGCCCAGAAATCGACAACGACCGGCAGGTCATCTTTCAGCAGTTTATCCAGTGTTTCGCCAGTGGCGTTAATCACATCGCCGTCGAACAGCTCATGTCCACAGCGTCCGCATTTTGCGACATCGCTAATGCGCGCTTCGGGGATGCGGTTAAGCGCCTGGCAGCTTGCACATACGGTATTCATAACTAACCTCGGGAGAGCAGTGGTACAGAGTGGCACAAGGCCGATATGTTTCTAATATGTTACATATTATTGATGAAGTGGTTTTAAACGACAACGCGTTTTATTCAATGAGTACAATAGTCGATAGCTTTTGAACGAATTAATGGCTAAGCGCCGACACATCAGGTAATCTGCGCGCTCGCGCAGCGCTGGTGGAGAAAAGCATGAACGATGAACTGAAAAACAAAAGCGGCAAAGTCAAAGTGATGTATGTCCGCAGTGATGATGATTCCGATAAACGCAGCCAAAACCCGCGTACCGGGAAAGGGCCTGCTCGTAGCGGATCGTCTCGTGCCGATGCTGGCCGTCGCCCCGCTCGCGAAGAGAAAAACAGTGGCCGCCGTCCTGCTCGCGAAGAGCGAAGCAATGATCGTGGTCGCGACCGTGACCGTCCACAGAGTGATTCCCCGTGGCGTACCGTTTCCCGCGCGCCGGGTGACGAGACGCCAACAAAGCCGGATCACGGCGGTATCAGCGGTAAAAGCTTTATCGATCCGGAAGTACTGCGTCGTCAGCGTGCGGAAGAGACCCGCGTTTATGGCGAGAATGCCTGTCAGGCGCTGTTTGCCAGCCGTCCTGACTGCATCGTGCGCGCCTGGTTTGTTCAGAGCGTAACCCCGCGCTTTAAAGAAGCACTGCGCTGGATGGCGGCTAACCGCAAAGCCTACCATGTGGTTGATGAGGCTGAGCTGGCAAAAGCGTCCGGTACTGAACATCACGGTGGCGTTTGCTTCCTGATCAAAAAACGTAACGGTACCAGTGTTGAGCAGTGGGTGGCACAGGCCGGCGCCGAAGATTGCGTTCTGGCGCTGGAAGATGTGGGTAACCCGCATAACCTGGGTGCGATGATGCGCAGTTGCGCGCATTTCGGCGTGAAAGGCGTTCTGTTGCAGGATGCGGCCGTTATCGAATCCGGTGCTGCAGTTCGTACGGCGGAAGGCGGTGCGGAGCACGTGCAGGCGATTACGGGCGATAGCGTTATCGAGGCGCTGGATGCTTTCCGCAAAGCTGGTTATGCCATTGTGACCACATCCAGCCATAAAGGTACGCCGCTGTTTAGCGCCACGTTGCCGAAGAAAATGGTGCTGGTGCTGGGTCAGGAGCGTGACGGTCTTTCCGATGCTGCGCTTGATAACGCGGATCTGAGCATCTCGATTAACGGCACCAATAACGTTGAGAGTCTTAACGTGTCTGTAGCAACGGGTGTGTTGCTGGCAGAATGGTGGCGTCAAAACAAAGCCTGATAAAACCACGATCAGCATGCCTTCACGGCATGCTGATTTCTTCTCTCCTCTGTCTGTTCGCTTTACCCCCAGAGCAGATGCATCATCAAAATGAATGCTTCCATAACCCATGCTGATTGCACCAACTGTATGCGGTGAACCCTCGTTTACAGTTAAATTTGCATCGGCTGCCTTTACAGACCGGACGATCGCAGTAGACGTACGCATCGTTTTCGGCCAGTGCGAAGGTGGCTTCTGGCAGATCGCCTGGCCTGAGGAATTTAAACTGGCCACCCTGGAAGGTATAAACGTAGATCCACAGCAGGCGGTGATCGTCTGTCATCGGATGTGGCGTTGTACCGATATTCACCGTCAGGGTATTTGATTCAAAGCCGCCGGAAATCGTCATCTGCGGCAGGTGGTCTTCTGCCAGCGCATCGTCTGTATTCTGCGGGGTTAATGCACTCAGCGTTTCGTCACAACAGCGTAGTTGTGTCTCGCCGCCGTTGTTATTAATGGTCACAAGAAATTGTCCGCACCGGGGACAGTGATAAAACGTAGGCTCCCCCTGGATAAAAGACGGCTTGGTGCTGTTTTTTATTCGTGTCGATGTTTTCGGCTGTGTTCTGCCGGAAAGGTTATTGTTAATAAGCACATTGGTATCCTTATTTGGATATGGCCTCGTCGAGTGCCGGGGATGCGTTTTCTCGGGAGGCAAGGGCCAGGCGCTGAACGATATCTTTGCGTAACATGAACTTTTTGACTTTCCCGGAGGCCGTTCGCGGTAAATTGTCGACCACCACCAGGTGCTCCGGATATTTATATTTAGCGATGCGTTTATGGGTAAAGAAACGGATGATATCTGCCAGTACCAGAGGTTGTTCTTTATGGGTCAGTACCACATAGGCACATGAACGTTCTCCCAGCCGCTGGTCTGGCATCGCGACGACGGCGGCGTCTCGAACATCAGGATGCTGCAACAGAATATCTTCCACTTCCCGGCTACTGATATTTTCACCGCCGCGAACAATGATGTCTTTTTTTCGCCCGGTAATTTTAAGATACCCTGCCTTGTCGACCCGGCAATAATCCCCGCTGTAATACCAGCCTTCATCATCAAGTGCCTGTGCCGTTAATTCCGGTTCATCGAAATAGCCGACAAACACATTCGGGCCGCGAGAAGCTTCTTCACCTTCGGTATATTCCGGCAGAGTGTTTCTCTTTTTATCGACGACTCTGATCTCCACTCCGTTTACCGCCGCCCCGTCCGTATTCACCTGGCGAATAAGCGAGTCTTCGGGACGGACGATGGCATGTGGCGCACTCTCCGTACTGCCATATACCCCCAGCAATGGAACTCCGGCTTTGTGGTAATCACGCACCAGTTTGCCCGGAATGGTGGTCCCGCCGCACAGAAAAAAGCGCAAAGAAGAGATATCGCACTGGCGGGCCTGCATCGCCTTAAGCAGATCGCACGCAAACGGTGTTGCCCCCATAATGCAGGTGCATTTTTCCCGTTCAATGATCTCAAGGCACTGCTCCGGGTTAAAAATATCCAGCAATACGCTGCGGGCACCCATCATAAACGGGGCGGTGACCCCATGCATAAAACCCGTGGCGTGGGCGAGTGGTGCTGGCATCAGCATAATATCCGTGCTGTTCAAATTAAGCGTTGCGCAGTAGGCCCGTTCGCTGGCGATGATATTATTGTGCGTCAGCATTACCCCTTTAGGGTGGCCCTCTGTACCGGAAGTGAACAGCAGTGCGGCCAGGTCATCGCTTTTTGTCGCAATGGCCTGAGCTAATGGTGGCGTGTTTGCCAGTATCTGGCTCAAAGACAACTCGTGCCGGGCGGGCTCGAGCTTATCGACCGCAATCACCTTCTCCAGCCAGGGAAGCAGCGGGCGCAGCGCGGGCAGCATTTGAATGGGACGAACATTTTTAAAGCGCGTTGCGGTAAAGAGAATACGAGCCTGACATTTGTTCATGATCCATGCCAGTTCAGACTCCCGAAATGCCGGGAGCAGCGGCACGACGACGGCGCCGCATTTGAGACAGGCAAGATAGATAACGGTAAACTCACACCAGCCGGGAAGTTGCAGGGCGACCCGATCACCCGGCTGGATACCGTTTTCCACAAGCCACATCGCCAGCGCGCCTGCTGCGTTATCGAGTTCACGGTAGGTATACGCTGTGCCGTGGTTGTCGCTGACGGCGATTTTATCCGCCGACGCCTTTGCCGACAGATGCCAGTAATCCGCCAGCGTCGCGTCACCCCAGTATCCTTGTTGTCGATAACGCATTTTCAGCGCCTCGTTGATTTTCATGGTTGTCATTCCGTCGTTGTCCCTGGACATAACCTGGCCTAATGAGTTTTGGCGATAGCTCTTCGTTGCTTTTTGCAATACAGCGCCAGCGCGCCTGCCACCAGAGGAAGCGGCAGAAACATAAAGACTTCACTGAATGTCCAGCCCGCCGCCAGCATGGCTGAACCCGCACCTGCGCTGGTTATGGCACCCAGACGGCCAACTCCCGTCGCCCAGCTCACGCCGGTGGCCCGAATGGACGTTGGATAAAAATGAGCGGCCAGCGCATAACAACCGGGGCTGATACCATTGACGGTAAACCCGAGCATCAGAACCAGAACACATAGCACCGGCAGTGACGGGATATGCATCCCCAGAATCAGTGCACTGCAGGCGCCCCCCAGCAGGGTCAGAATGATGGCGCAATGCCTGCCCCAGCGGTCCATTTCAATGCCGATGCAGAAATTGCCCATCATGCCGCCAATCTGAAATACCGAACCCATGATGACGGCCTGTGACAGCGTCATCCCGGTGTCCCTGACCATCAGCGGAAGCCAGCTTGATAACAGATAGACACAGAACAAACCGGCAAACAGTGTTAGCCACAGCGCGAGGGTGCCAAAGGTGTATGGCGGATGCAGAAGCGATCTGGCAGTACTGGCATGTGCTTTTTGCGGCTCAGAGGTATAAAAATGGGTCTTTGCGTCGGCAATGCCGGGGACGAATTTATTCAGCAAGTGCGTCAGACGCTGTTTATTCGCGGGGTCTTGAACCAGATATTGCATCGATTCCGGCAGGTAACGTATCAGGATGAGCGCGAATATTAACGGTAATACCCCGCCGGTAATTAAGACGGAACGCCAGCCAAAGGTACCGAGTAATTGCTGGCTCAGCAGACCGCCCAATGCCGCACCGGTATTAAAACCGCAGTGGATTACGGTTGCCAGGCGCGAGCGATAACGCCAGGGGGCATACTCTGCCACCAGCGTGGTGATATTGGGCATCGCAGCCCCCAGCCCCAGGCCGGTAATAAAGCGAAAAAAGGTCAGGCTGGATAAATTCCACGACCACGCAGAAAGCAGGCTGCTTGCACCAAAAAATATGACAGAGCCAATGATGAGTTTTTTACGCCCGTAGCGGTCAGCCAGCGGCCCGGAAATAAGTGAACCGGCAGCCAGACCAAATAAGCCGCTCATCATCACCGGACCTAACATATGGCGGGATATCAGCCAGTCATCGATCAAGGCCGGAGCAATAAAACCTATTGCGGTAACATCAAAGCCATCAATACCTAATACAAAGAACCCTAAAAAAACTATCAGCCACTGGCGTCGGCTAATCGGGTGCTTATCCAGAACGGTACTGATATCAATTTTTTCCTGAGTTGACATAAATCCTCCCCGCACGGGAGAGTGACGTTCACCACAAAGGGTGACGCGAGCGAAAGAGGGGATCAGCCAAAACGAAATTCAACGCCGAAGTTCCCCTGCGGATATTCCCATTTCTCTAATATTGTCCCTTCGCACAACACACGACATGTGCCACATTCCAGACAGCCGGCATAATCAAAATGGATATTTCCTGCCTCATCCTCGCGATATAGCCCGGCAGGGCAGGCAGTGATCAATTTACGAAATTGCGCTTTGTCAGGGTCGGCCACAAGAATAATGTGTGGGTTAGTTTCATCCACTCTGAATTTGTTGACGCCCAGTTTCACATCGACATTTACCGTGCTCATAATGCGCGCCCTCCAGCGATGCCGTCTTTTAATAAATTCATTAACCCGACGCGTTTTCCCTGTTTCAATATCGTCTTCCAGAAGGGCGTCGGTTTGGCGCCATCCACAGTGAAAAGTTCGGACATGATATTGGCCGCCATCTGTGGGTATTGCGTAAAGAGGCGCGGGTTTTCCATCAGGCCAGGCAGCTTGCGATAGTGCCGCATATCCTGCAAGACGCAGCTTTTCTCCAGCGCCTGCGTGTATTTTTCAAGCCGGGCATAGCTGAAATCATTACTCTCTTTTGCGGCAATGATGGTTTGCGCTGCGATATTCGCGGCCTCAATCGCCAGATCCATACCCCGCACGGTAAAGCCGAGGTTCAGACACATTCCGGCGGCATCACCCACGACCAGCACGCCATCGCCCGCCAGTTTTGGCAGCATCTCGATTCCGCCTTCTGGTACCAGATGAGCGGAATACTCAAGCAGCGTTCCCCCTTCGATAAGGGGGCGCACCGCCGGGTGCTGTTTAAAATCCTCCAGCATCTGCGGAACCGATTTTTGCGCTTTTTCAATGCCCCCCAGGCCGCACACCAGACCCAGTGAAATGGATTCACGGTTGGTATAGAGAAACCCTCCGCCCATTAAGCCATCCGACGGGGAACCGGCAAACAGCCAGGCCGCGCCTTCGTCACCCGTTACGCCAAAGCGGTCCTGAATGGTTTGGGCTGGCAGTGAAATGAGCTCTTTAACCCCGACGGCGTAATGATGAGGGTTCGATTTTTGTACCAGTCCAATTGAACGACCTAACAGCGAATTTACCCCGTCGGCCAGCACCACCACGTTTGCCTCAAGGACATCCTCCCCGGCCTGAACTCCGGTTACCCGCCCCTGCTGGTGAATTAACGCATCCACCCGCACGCCTGTGATGAACTGTGCGCCAACCGCTTCGGCTTGTTCCATCAACCAGCTATCAAATCCATGACGCAGAACTGTCCAGGACGCTTGTTCCGGGTTCGCATTGCGAGACGGCGCCTGATAATCCAGCGTGACGGCGCTGTCATTGGTCAGAAAAGAGATCTTCTCTTTGGTAATTTTTCGCTCAACGGGGGCGCTTTGCGCAAAAGCGGGGATGATCTTTTCCAGGCTGTGGGCATAGAGCCGCCCGCCCGTCATATTTTTACTGCCTGCGGTATCCCCCCGCTCAATGACCAGTACGTCCAGCCCGGCATTCGCCATCACATACGCGGCGGTGCATCCCGCCACTCCGGCCCCCACGATAATCGCGTCAAATTTTTCGTCCGACATACTTTTACTCCATTGCCGCCAGAAAGACTGGCGGCTTGCGTCTTATCGTTTTAATAATTCCGTTAACAGGGGGACGACCTTATAGATATCGCCCACCAGACCATAATCGGCGTACTGGAAAATCGGCGCGTTTTTGTCTTTGTTAACGGCGATAATGGTTTTGGCGCCATTGCCACCGACCATATGCTGGATCTGCCCGGAAACGCCCAGGGCGAGATAAATATCGGATTTCAGCAGCACGCCGGAAACGCCAACGTAACGTTCGCGATCCATCCAGTGTTCGCCTTCGGCAATCGGACGCGAACAGCCCACTTCGGCATCCAGCGCAGAGGCCAGATCCCAGACCATTTGCAGATCCTCTTTCGCCAGTAGGCCACGGCCAATACCGATGACACGGCGCGCTTTGCCAAGGTCGACGTTGCTGGCCGTTTTTGACCGCCGTTCACGACAGAGCATTTCATTGGCGGGTGGGATGTAATCCACCTGAGTGAGTGGGGGAGTAGCGGCGTTTACTTCGGCCAACGGCTCATAAACACCGCTCGCCAGCGTGATGACGGCGACAGCGGTATTCACTTTTTCCCGCCCAAATGCCAGCCCGCCATACATGCGATGTTCGGCGTACAGGTCGTCGCCGTTGCGTTCCAGCAGGGTCACGTCATTCACCAGCGCGGATTGCAGCAGCACGCTGAGTTTTGCCGCCAGGCCTTTGCCACGGCGTGTCGCGGCCAGCAGAATCAGCGTTTTGCCGTCTTCTTTTCTGATAAGCGAGGCGAATGTTTCCGCATAGTTTTCGACGCGCTGCTTATCGGTTTTGCCACACAGCAAATAGACCGCGTCTGCCTGTTTAACCTCAGTGACGTCACGCTCATCCCATATCACTGCGTTAACGTGTTCACCCAGTTGTCGTGCGCCAGCGAGCAGATCTGCATAGCGATCGGCACTGTCGCTGAATACCCAAACATTATTGATTTTGCCCATGATGCTTCTCCGCTACCCTTAGCTCAACGCGTTGGTCAGATAATCACGCAGGCGAGAGACCTCTTCCTGCCCGTCGCCTTCAATGATGATGTGTTTGCGTTCCGTCTGTTGCGGCGCGTAGACGCCAGCTAATTCAGTCCGCGCTGAATCCGGTGCCCAGTCAATGTCACCCGCGCTCCATTGGGTGACGCTTTTCTTCCCGGCGCCGAGGATGGCTTTCATCGAGGGGATGCGTGGCAGGTTGATATCCGATGAGACGCACAGTACCGCCGGGAGTGGCACATCCAGCACTTCTATTTCATTTTCCAGCGTGCGCTCAACGGTGACGAAGCCCTCTTTGAGTTCAATTTTGCTGACGCCGTTCACCGCCGGGAGCTGCAACATTGCACCGACCAGCAGCCCGGTTTGCTGGGCGTACATATCGCCGGAACCTTCGCCACAGATCAGCAGGTCGAAGGCGATTTTCTGGCTTGCGGCAGCAATAGCGCGTGCGGTGTCATAGGGCAGGGAACTGGCCAGACGATCATCGCGAACCAGGTAAAGCGCATTGGGACCACGTGAAAGGGCGTCTTTACGCAGTTTGGCGTTATCGAGCGCTTTTCCCCCTACGCTCAGGGCCACCACTTCATGGCTTTCTCCCGCGAGCTGAACGGCGGCCTCAATTGCGTTGAGATCAAAGGGGCTGATTTTTTCCCCGGCCTTGTCTGTCGCCAGGGTTCTGTCAGCCGTGATAACGATATCTTGTTCCTCAGGAACCAGTTTGTAGCAGGCAATAAATCTCATGGCATATCCTATTATTTTTCATACTGTTTCAGGATCTGGCGAGCGGAGATGTAAACCATAATCTCGTCTGTGCCGCCGCCAATGCGGTTTACGCGGGTGTCGCGCCAGAAGCGGGATACGCGGCTGTCATCGGTGTAGCCGAGACCGCCCAGAATTTGCATCGCATCGTCAATCACCTCGCAGGCCGACTGAGCGCAGTACAACTTGCACATCGGGGCGGACAGACGCATCGATAAATCGTTGTCGCACTCCCAGGCGGTGCGGTAGACCATGTTTTTCATGTTCTGAATTTTGATGGCCATTTGGGTCAACTTGAGCTGTATCATCTGGAACTGGCCAATGTTTTGGCCGAATTGAATGCGCTGATTGGCGTAGCGCGCAGCATCTTCGAAGGCGCATTCCGCCACCCCCAGCGAGTGGGCGGCAATGACCAGGCGTTCGATATCGAAGTTTTGCATCATATGGATAAAGCCATAACCTTCCTGGCCCACCATGTCGCTCTCTTCTAACTCAACGTTATCCAGAAAGACTTCGCAGTTGCTGACCATATGCCAGCCGACTTTATGCAGATTGTTGCGTTTGACGCCGGGGGAATTGGGATCCAGCCACCATAAGGTGAAACAGCGCTTAGGATCTTCCGGCTCGGGATTGCGTGCCAGCACCAGCATGTAGGGGTAATCTTTTGCACCGGTGATAAAGGTCTTTTGACCATTCAGATACACTTTGCCGTTCTTACGGGTGTAGGTGGTGGCGATGCGATTGTTGTCTGAACCGGCCTGGGGTTCGGTAAATGCCAGAGAGTAGGCGGGGATCCCCGTCAGGCCCACCTCGGCGGTTTTGGCCAGTTGCTCTGCGTTACCAAATCGCTGCATGTTATGGATGCATTGCCCCTCGGTCATGATGTAGGCCGGGGCGCCCATGCGGGCAATCTCTTCGAGCACCAGTACCTGGGTCATCATGTCGGCGGGCACGCCGCCCAGCTCTTCGGGAATGCCCAATAAACCAATGCCGCTTTCGGCTAAGGCATTGAAGAACTCGCGCGGGAAAGTCCGTGTCTCATCGCATCTTTTGAAATACTCTTCGGGAAAATTACGGGTAATCAACTCCCGAATACTTGCTAATAGTAATTCCTGTTCTTCGGTCAGGCTAAAGTCCATGACGCATCCTCTTGATAGGTTCTCCGGTGGGGATTTATAAAATAAAGCACTCCCCGGCATTATTTATCGCCGATCATTCTGTCCGGTTCGCCAGCTTTTATAATTACTGGTTCGAATGTTGTTTTATCTGGAATAATAATTACAGGTGTTGCGAGGATATATAGACATATCTCACTTGATCCTGGACAAAACGAACATTAAAGCCCGTTTTGTGATGCGTGTTGGTAATTTTTAAATTTTTTATCGCCTGATTATTTTATTTATATATTTGTTTTTATTGTTATTTTATATGCTATCGCTACATCATGTATGTTCGATTTGTCCAATAATTGGTTGGATATGTCAATATCAAGCCTTTGCGCCACTTTTTATAATCCCGGTGTCAATTCGTGAAGAAAGACGAAAAGGGGCCCAGGATTTATTGCAACTTACATTGGTATCGTCTGAATTCTTCAATGGTTATTTAATCATTTAATATGAAGTGGGGTTGGTATATGGCTATTTTATCTCAACAGCAACTGGAAGCACTGAAACAAAAAGTCAGAAAAGTCACGGAAACAGAGTTGGAGGAAATCCAACTGGTGGTTGAGCGAACTAATGTCTTCCCGGACTCCTATTACGACGTATGTCGCAAAAATGATTTATTTCGCCTGGCCATTCCTGAAGAGTTTGGCGGTCTGGGACTGAACTGCGAGCAATTCTTTTCCGTCATGGAAGAGTTCTGCCGCGGCCCTGGCGGTATGCGTATGAACCTGCACCATGCTAACGGCCTGAACTGGCGCATCATGTATGACCATGGCGCCCCCGACCTTCGCGCTAAATGGCTGCCGTTACTGGCCAATAAAGATGCTTACATCAACTTTGCACTGACCGAAGCAGAGTGTGGTTCCGGGGCGGATATTCGGACAACCGCAGTAAGAAAAGGGGATAAATACATTCTTAATGGTACCAAGACCCTGATCTCCCATACGGATATTTCTGACGGTAGCTACGTTATTGCGGTAACGGATGAAAGCAAACGCAAAAAAGGGGGATTAACCGCTTTCTTTATCGAAACCAACACGCCGGGTTATTACATCGATCCGATGCCACACATGATGGGCTGCCGTGGCGCGGGCCATGCATATCTGCGTTTTGAAAACTGCGAAGTGCCTGCGCACAACATTATGGGCAAAGAGGGTGATGGTCTGGATATCTTCATGGATGCGTTGGCGCACTCCAGAGCGATGATTGCTGTTACCTGCCTGGGCATGTCGCAGCGCTTCCTGGAACTGGCGATTGCCCGTGCGAAGGATCGTGTGACGTTCGGTAAGCCACTGGTAGCGCGTCAGGCCATTCAGCAAACGCTGGCAGACATGGGCACTCAGGTTCATGCCCTGCGCGTAATGCTGCGTGATTGCGCGCAGAAATTCGACCGCGGCGAAGACATCGAGATGGTTTCGGCGATGTGCAAACTGCACGGTATTGATACGGTGCGAACTGTGTCGGATAGCTGCCTGGAGATCTTCGGTGGGATTGGTTACTTCGAAGATAACCCGTATGGCCCGGTGGAAAGAATGTATCGCGATGCACGCGCGCTGTGGTTTGAAGAAGGCCCGCGTACCGTTCAGCGCCTGACGATTGCACGTCCGCTGATTGCCGCCGCGGGTGAAATTCGCTAATCCGCCTGAGCCCATGCAACGAAGGGATATCACGGGATGTTATTCCGTTATATCCCGCCTGTGATCGCACACTGCGCGTGATTTCGTGGGTGCGATCATTCTTATTTTCTCGCGAGAGTGACCTATGAGTACATCACCTGGGAATAGACGTTGGGGCATTATTGTTCTGCTGATTATTGATTATTTCGTTATGTTTGTTGCCCGTAGCAGTATGTCGATGTGCGGGCCGGCACTGATGCATGAATATGGCTGGACCGCCATACAGTTTGGCTGGGTCTCCACTGCATTTTTTATTGGCTACGCGATAACAATGTTGCCGGCAGGGCTGCTGGCTGACCGCTTTGGCGGTGGGATTGTGCTGGTAACCGGTACCTTGTGGTGGGTCGTTTTTACTTTCTTAACACCGCTAGGTTCCACGCTCGGCATCATGATGCTGCTGCGTATTCTGGTTGGCGTCGGGCAGGGGCTGCTGGTTCCGGCGAACTTTTCGCTGGCGGCCAGATGGGTACCTAAAAGTGAATCCGGCAAAGCGACCGGCTTACTACAGGTTGGTTGTCCTGCGGGGATCGCCTTTGCCATGGTGCTGGCGGCCTGGATTATTCAAACCTGGGGCTGGAAATCCGTTTTTTACATCGTCTCTGTGCCGGGGTTAGTGTGGTGCCTGCTGTGGTGGTGGCTGGGTAACAGTCGCCCGCAAATGGATAATCGCATCAACCGTCAGGAGCTTGCGTATATTCAGGCGGGGCAGGCTGTTGCTAACGCGGAACCATCCGCTCAGAAAGAGACGGCAGGGGGCGATCTGACGAAAGCCGATATCCTGTCAACACCCTCTATCTGGGCCTGCGCGTTGTGTTACTTCTGTACGAATTATCTGTTTTTTCTCTTTATGACCTGGTTGCCGACCTATTTCGCGATGGGACGCGGTATCGATCTTAAACAAAGCGCGATTTACTCCATGCTCCCGTATCTGGTGGCCATTCTGGCCTATCCGCTCGGCGGTCTGGTCACGGACGCCGCCTGTCGGCGCTTTGGGCAAAATATCGGGCGTAAGCTCTCTCCGGTTGCCGGACTGCTGCTGGCCGGGGTGTTTCTGATTCTGGGGACGCGAGCAAACAGCCTCTGGAGCGCGGCTACGCTCATCTCCGCCTCGAATTTTTTCCTCTGTTTCACCATGGCTGCGCATTTCTCCATTCCGATTATTTTCTCCCAGAAAAACACCGGCATGCTGGTGGGGTTGAACGGCGTATTTGGCACGCTGGCGGGTATTCTTTCGCCGGTTCTGGCGGGATGGGTTATTGATGTTTCCGGACAGTATGAGTACGCGCTCTATCTGGGGGCAAGCATCGCCATTCTGGGCGCATTCTTCATGCTTATCGCCCGGATTAAACCCATTGAAAAGAAAGGATTGCACGGGAATTTGCGCGGCGCGGGCGGACTGGCCGGGCGACAGGGTTTTTCCAAAATGAAGGAGCATGACTTATGAGGCCATTAGAAGGCATTAAAGTAGTGGATTTAACGTCATTCCTGGCAGCACCCACCGTGGCACGTATTCTGGGTGACTGGGGGGCGGATGTGATCAAAATCGAACCGCCGTCTGGCGATCCGGGACGTACTCAGGCTTCTGTGTTCAACATGCCTTACGAGGATGACGAAAACCCGGCATTTGATATCTCTAACGCTAATAAACGATTCCTGTGCCTGAACCTGAAAAAAGAGAGCGCGAAAGCTATTGCGTACCGCATCCTCTCGACGGCAGATGTCGTTGTGACCAGCTATCGCACAAAAGCGCTTGAACGGCTTGGGTTTTCCTGGGAAGAGTTGCACTTGCGCTTTCCACGCTTAATCTTCGCGCAGATCCTGGGGTATGGCGAAAAAGGGCCGGAAAAAGACACCGCCGGGTTTGATGCGACGGCTTACGTTTGTCGCGGCGGGATCCTTGGGTCAACCAATGAGCGCGGCGAAACCCCGATCAACTCGGTAAACGGCTTTGGTGATTTTCAGGCGTCCATGTGCCTGGTGTCGGGTATTTGCGCTGCGCTGTACGGGCGTACGCTTTCGGGAACGGGCGAGAAGGTGACGGTTAGCCTGCACCATACGGCGCTGTTTATGATGAGCATTGCCGTGACCTCAGCACAGTACGGCAACGTCTATCCGAAGTCGCGCTGTGAAGTCTCCAACCCGTTCAACAACACCTATAAAACCCTTGATGGGCGATGGATGGTCATTTGTATTCCGGAATACGATCGCTTCTTCAATAAGTTTATGGTGCTTCTTGGCCGTGAGGATCTGGTCGACAGTCCGGAATTTTGCCGTATTGCTGACGTGAACCAGTTTGGCCGTAATCGGGACATTATCAATATTATCAGTGAGCAGGTCGCCAAACGTCCGCTTAGCGAGATGATGCGGCTCTTAAAAGAAAACGATTTTGCCCATGAGAAAGGGTATACCCCGGATGAGATTCTGGAAGATGACCAGGCATGGGCGACCGACTGCCTGCGTCACGTTGAGTACCCCACGGGAAACAAACGGGTGCTGGTGACGCCGCCTGTTACGATCCACGGCATGGGAGAATCGCAGATCCAACCGTCCCGGCGACTGGGATATCACTCACAACAAATTCTGAATGAATATGGATACTCAGCTAAAGATATCGAGTCGTTACGTCAGGAGGGGGCAGTCATTTTACCCGCCTGACGATCTCGTTTTTTAAATCGTTTGCTGCGCTGGTCTTCGAGTGCTGAACGCAGATATTGCGGAATAAGTCCGCTGTTTTCACAGTTCCCGACAGACCAGCCAGGCCGTGCAGCAGCACTGAGAAGAGTAGAGGAGCATTGATGGCAACCACTATTCCTACTTATGCATTATACGGTGAGCAGTCTGGGCTAAGCTGGGAGAATTTTTTCAATGTCGAGATGATCTCCTTGCGATCAAAGGATCTGAACTGGCGGGCAAGCCCGCATGTACATGACTCGCTTATTCAGGTGTTATTCATCCAGCGAGGGCAGGTCGAAGTATTGATGAACTGCACGCGACAACTGGCAAAAGCCCCCTGTCTGATTCTGGTCCCCGCGCAGACTGTTCACGGTTTTCACTACACGCCAGATACCGAAGGACTCACCATTACGGCTTCGCAGCGGCCGCTTGAGTCGGTCATGGGCGTGCTGGCACCCGATATCCTCAAGCTGGTGCATAAACCGTGCATTATTTCGCTGGAGTATTTCCCCGACGAGAAGGATGCCATCTGGGCGTTTTATTACTCTATGCTGAATGAATTACGCGTGCCCATGATTAACCAGACAGCAATGTGCGCGTCGCTGTTTATCTCTATGTTTGTTCATCTATCGCGGATTACCGAGCCCGGTCTCGCCGATCAGCAGATGGATAACTCGTCGCGCAAGGCATCGCAGATCAACAAATTCCTCGCCATCGTTGACCAGAAATTTCGCCAACGGCTGACAGTGAATGATTACTCCTGCGAAATGGGAATGTCGCCCGGACATCTCTCGCGTCTGTGCCGTTTAACGCTGGGGATGTCGAGTCTGGATGTGATTAATATGCGGGTAATTCAGGAAGCGCAGCGCGAGCTGGTTTATACCTCAAAGACCATCAAACAACTGGCTGCCTTTCTGGGATTTAACGATGAGGCCTATTTTACCCGTTTCTTTCATAAGCATACGGGCGTAAGTCCCAGTCAGTTCCGGGAACGGGCCGTGCGGGAAATTGCGACGGGAGAAGAGTACCTGTAAATGTGTTCAACACATCCCGCCATTGCTGCGGGATGTGAGCTGCAATATTTATTCACTTTCCGCCGGTAACACAGGCATCCAGTCGATCGGTGTCTGGCCGTGTTTTTCCAGCCATTCATTTGCCAGAACAAAGTGCTTACACCCGAAGAAGCCCCTGTGTGCGGATAACGGTGACGGGTGGGGCGCTTTCAATACATGGTGGCGTTTACCGTCGATAATTGCCCCTTTCTTCTGCGCATGCGATCCCCAAAGTAAAAACACCACGCCTTCACGGTGTTCATTGATGAGACTGATCACTTTATCGGTAAAGGTCTCCCAGCCAAGACTGGCATGGGAGTGCGCCTGCCCGGCGCGCACCGTTAAGACAGTATTGAGAAGCAGCACGCCCTGATGCGCCCAGCTTTCCAGATAACCATGCGTCGGGCGAACGAACCCGGGTACCGACTGTTCGAGCTCTTTATACATATTCAGTAATGATGGCGGGATGGCGATACCGGGACGCACCGAAAATGCCAGCCCATGGGCCTGACCGGGGCCGTGATAGGGATCCTGACCGAGGATCACGACTTTGACATCGCCCAGTTCAGTAAAACGGAACGCATTGAAGACATCTTTTTGCGGCGGATAGATGGTGACACCGGACTGCCGTTCTGTCGCTACCGCGCTGAGGGTATTGATAAAGTAAGGCTGTTGTTTCTCTTCTGCCAGCACGTCGTGCCATGTTAATGAGGTGGTCATCCCGCTCTCCTGCCAATTTCAGTGACTGTAGCTTAACTGCTTCTTCCGCTGGCGCAAAATCGACACGTAAAACAGAACGTTAGAAGCTTAAAAAAATTTGAAAATTTACAAAAATTTTAAAGGTCGGAAAGTTGCTAACTTGATGTAAAACAATAAATTCTGCCTATCACCTTTTTCGTGGTGTGGTTTTTATTGATTTTAATCAAAGAATCAGGGGTGTGCGGAGGGTATATATACACTCAAGCAACAATGGTTTTACCAATTGGCCGCCACAAGGCCGATCAAATCAAAAATAATGCCTAAGGGAGGCACATCATGATTACGGGTATCCAAATTACTAAAGCGGCAAACGATGATCTGTTGAACTCTTTCTGGTTGCTCGACAGCGAAAAAGGCGAAGCGCGCTGTGTTTGTGCAAAAGCCGGTTATTCCGAAGATGAAGTCGTTGCTGTGAGCAAACTGGGTGACATTGAATACCGTGAAATTCCGATGGAAGTGAAACCGGAAGTTCGTGTAGAAGGCGGTCAGCATCTGAACGTAAACGTGCTGCGTCGCGAAACGCTTCTGGATGCTGTAGAACATCCGGAAAAATATCCACAGCTCACCATCCGTGTTTCTGGCTATGCCGTACGTTTCAATTCTCTGACGCCGGAACAGCAGCGCGACGTTATCGCTCGTACCTTTACTGAAAGCCTGTAATCCGCAGGCTGCGGAAATAAAAACGCCGGGCTATCCCGGCGTTTTTTTATTCTTCGTTATTTTGTTGTTCTGTCGCGGCGGCGCTTGGCTTACGGCGCTTACCAATATTTTTGGTATCGCGGTGGCGCTGTTTAACGCGCGGCTTCTCTTTTTCTTTCTCTTTTTTCTTCTCTGCACGCTTAGCCAGCACTTTCTTCGACGGCTTACCGGTCATTTTTTCGCTCGGTGCGCGCGTAGTGGGGCGCAGTTCATCAATCACGCGGATTTTCAGCGGTTCTTCAACGTAGCGACCAATCTTCTGCAATAGCAGATGATCGTGGGTTTCGACCAGTGAAATCGCGGTCCCTTTGCGTCCCGCGCGACCGGTACGGCCGATTCGGTGCAGATAGGTGTCACCACTGCGCGGCATATCGAAGTTAAACACATGGCTCACGTCAGGAATATCGATACCACGGGCGGCGACATCGGTGGCAACCAGCACATTAACGCGACCGTCGGTCAGGCGTTTGATGCCTTCAACGCGTTTCGCCTGTGCCATCTCGCCTTCGAGATAGCAGTTGTTGATACCCGCTGCACGCAATTGCTCCGCCAGTTCATGGACACGCTCGCGTTTACGCACGAAGACGATTGAACGGGTCACGCCGTCTTGCTTGAGCAAATGCTTGAGCAATTCCAGCTTGTGTTCGTAGTTGTCTGCGCGGTAGTACCACTGGTGGATCTTTTTACGCTCGCGGGTGGACGGCGTTGCAGAAACTTCAACCGGATCTTCCAGCAGACGCTCGGCGAAGTCTTTGATCGCTTCACCTTCCAGCGTTGCGGAAAACAGCATGGTCTGTTTGCGCCAGCGTGTTTCGCCAGAAATATGCTCGATGTCCTGCGCAAAGCCCAGATCCAGCATGCGATCCGCTTCGTCGAGGATCAATGTTTCGACCGCACGGCAGTCAAAATTCTCTTCTTTAATGTATTGCAGCAGTCGGCCTGTGGTTGCGACCACGATATCCTGGTTTTCGCTGAACACCTCGGCGTGGTTCATATAGGCCACACCGCCGGTGATGGTGGCAATATCCAGGTGGGTATTTTTTGCCAGCTCGCGGGCGTGGTCGGCAACCTGCATCGCCAGTTCACGAGTCGGCGTCAGGATGAGAATGCGCGGCGGGCCGGATTTCTTACGTGGGAAGTCCAGCAGGTGCTGCAACGCTGGCAGCAAATATGCCGCCGTTTTACCCGTACCGGTCGGCGCTGAGCCAAGTACATCACGCCCTTCAAGCGCAGGCGGAATGGCGGCGGCCTGGATGGCGGTCGGGCGTGTGAAACCTTTCTCCTGGAGCGCGTCCAGTAGGCTGTCGTCGAGTTCGAGTTCGGAAAAAGTCGTTACAGTCATGATCTACCTCTGTGTGGGGCGCTGATTATAGACGTTACGGCTGCAATCTTCATCTGTTTGTAAGCTTATTACTTTTCCGGCGCTTTGCTTTCACCTATGCTACGTCTGTTTCCGTATAGAGGTTGTAAAGATGCCCCACCAGAAGGCGCAGTTGCGCCGCGATGGTTTCACATTTAAAGCGTTTTTTGTTGCACACGATCGTTGCGCCATGAAAGTCGGCACCGACGGCATCTTACTCGGTGCGTGGTCGCCTGTTTCGCGGGCGAAAAGGGTGCTGGATATTGGCACGGGCAGCGGGCTGGTGGCGCTGATGTTGGCGCAGAGAACAACCGATGCGGTTGTCATCGATGCAGTAGAACTCGATGAGCAAGCGGCCGCACAGGCTCAGGAGAATGGGCAGGCGACACCCTGGGCTGCGCGTTTTCATGTCCATCATGCGGATATTCGCGATTGGTGTGCGGGGCAAACGGCACGTTACGATCTGATTGTCAGTAACCCGCCTTTTTTTGCGCAGGGCGTGCAATGTGCGACCCCGGAGCGGGAACAGGCGCGCTATACCACGACGCTGGATCACGCAGCGCTGCTGGACTGTGCGGCGTCGCTTATCACCGAAGACGGTTTCTTCTGCGTGATCCTCCCGGTAGACGTGAGTGAAGCCTTTGCCCAAAAAGCGCAGGGTATAGGCTGGCACTTACGGTTACGTACGGATGTGGCGGAGTATGAAAATCGCCCGCCGCATCGCGTATTAATGGCCTTTTCGCCAACGCCGGGGGAATGCTTCACCGACTGGCTGGCGATCCGCGGTGCCGATCAGCATTATTCTGAAAGTTACACCGCGCTCACTCAGGCTTTCTATTTATTCATGTAAGTGCGTGGCGACAAAACCGTTGGGCCGGATTCAGGCAACTGATCCGGATAATCCAGCGTATAGTGCAAGCCGCGGCTTTCCTTACGTTCCATAGCGCAGCGCACGATAAGCTCGGCCACCTGTACCAGGTTACGTAGTTCCAGCAAATTGTTCGACACGCGGAAATTGGCGTAGTACTCGTCAATTTCCTGCTGGAGCAAGGTAATACGTCGTAAGGCGCGCTCCAGACGTTTGGTGGTACGCACAATGCCAACGTAATCCCACATAAACAAGCGCAGCTCATGCCAGTTATGCTGGAGAATCACACGTTCATCGGCATCGTCGACGCGGCTTTCATCCCAGGCGGGAAGCGTGGGGGCAGGGCGGGTCATGCCGATCCGTCGATCAATATCTTCTGCCGCCGACCAGCCGTAAACCAGACATTCGAGCAGCGAGTTAGACGCCATGCGGTTGGCGCCATGCAGGCCCGTATAGCTCACTTCGCCAATCGCATACAAGCCATCGACATCGGCCCGACCATGTTCGTCCACCATGACGCCGCCGCAGGTATAATGCGCGGCAGGCACGATAGGTACCTGATCTTTGGTTAAATCGATCCCCAGCCCCAGCAGTTTTTCATAAATCATCGGGAAATGCTGGCGGACAAAATCCTCAGGTTTATGGCTGATGTCGAGATACATACAATCAACCCCCAGACGTTTCATCTCGTGATCAATGGCGCGAGCGACAACATCGCGCGGTGCCAGTTCGCCGCGAGGGTCAAAATCGGGCATGAAACGGGTGCCGTCCGGACGTTTAAGATGCGCCCCTTCACCGCGCAGAGCTTCGGTGAGCAGGAAATTGCGCGCCTGTGGGTGGAACAGGGCCGTTGGGTGAAACTGATTGAACTCCAGGTTTGCCACGCGACATCCGGCACGCCAGGCCATGGCGATACCGTCGCCGGATGAGATATCCGGGTTGGTGGTGTACTGGTACACTTTTGATGCGCCGCCCGTCGCCAGCACGACGGCTTTTGCATGGCAGGTTTCCACAATCTCTTTATTACGGTTCCAGATCCATGCGCCCACGACGCGACGCGTGCCGGGCAGGCCGATTTTATCGGAAACAATCAAATCCACCGCGTTGCTGCGTTCAATGATATGAATGTTTGGGTGATTCAGCGCCTTGCTGACCAGGGTGTTTTCAACCTCTTTTCCGGTGGCATCGGCGGCATGCAGAATGCGGCGGTGGCTGTGGCCGCCTTCGCGGGTCAGATGATAGCTTTCGCTTCCTTGTGCATCCACCTGCATATCGAACGCGACGCCCTGGTCGATCAGCCACTGCACGCACTGACGGGCGTTACTGGCAACAAACTCTGCTGCCTGACGTTCGACAATACCAGCCCCGGCAATCAGCGTATCTTCGACATGAGACTCAACGCTGTCGGTTTCATCAAACACAGCGGCAATACCGCCCTGTGCGTAAAAAGTTGAGCCTTCACTCACCGGCCCTTTGCTTAACACGATAACGTTGTGGCGTTCAGCGAGGCGCAGAGCAACAGACAGGCCCGCGGCACCGCTGCCGATGACCAGCACATCGCACGAAAGTTCGGGGGTTGTTTTCATGATGGTGTGTTTAATTTACTAAACAAGGTTCGGGCAGCATAGCACCGTATTCCGCCATGGCGTAGCCATTTTTTAATGATTTGTACTAACGGCTAAACATGCGAGGGCGGCATAAATGCGTTGCCCGCAAGAAAATCGTTATCTGGCAGATTGTTAGCTGATATGGATTAGGTGATGAAAAAAAGGCTGTGTTGCGTTACTCTCTGGCGGTCTTCGGGTCTTTTCATAATCAACATACCCGATACAGAGTTTGTGGACTTATAATGAGTCATAATGAAAAGTCTGCAGAACGATTCACAAAAACAAAGGCGTAACGGAACTTTTTACTGAACCTTCGCTCTAAATGGCTGCTTGCTCATATAGTGCAGTTTTGGAGTGGCGTTTCATTTACGCGTGGAAATAGGTTTTGGGGAGATTTTACCTCGGATGAGCGAGCAGTTAACGGATCAGGTCCTTGTTGAGAGGGTCCAGAAAGGAGATCAGAAGGCGTTCAACTTACTGGTAGTACGCTACCAGCATAAAGTGGCGAGTCTGGTTTCCCGCTATGTGCCTTCTGGCGATGTGCCTGATGTCGTACAAGAGTCATTTATTAAGGCTTATCGCGCGCTGGACTCGTTCCGGGGAGATAGTGCTTTTTATACCTGGCTATACCGTATCGCTGTGAATACAGCAAAAAATTATCTGGTTGCTCAGGGACGCAGGCCGCCATCAAGTGATGTCGACGCGATTGAAGCAGAAAACTTCGAAAGTGGCGGTGCGCTGAAAGAAATTTCGAACCCTGAGAACTTAATGTTGTCAGAAGAACTGAGACAAATAGTTTTCCGTACTATTGAGTCGCTCCCGGAAGATTTACGCATGGCAATTACGTTACGGGAGTTGGATGGTCTGAGCTATGAAGAGATAGCCGCTATCATGGATTGCCCGGTAGGTACAGTGCGTTCACGTATCTTCCGAGCGCGGGAAGCTATTGATAATAAAGTTCAACCGCTTATCAGGCGTTGACGATAGCGGGATACTGGAAAAGGTATTAGGCATGCAGAAAGAACAACTTTCCGCTTTAATGGACGGTGAAACGCTGGATAGGGAGCTGCTCTCTGAGCTGTCTCGCGATCCTGAAATGCAGAAAACCTGGGAGAGCTACCATCTCATTCGCGACGCAATGCGCGGTGATACGGCTGATGTTCTCCACTTCGATATCTCAGCCCAAGTTATGGCCGCGATTGAAAATGAGTCTGTTCAACCGACGACACCATTAATCCCTGAGGCTCAGCCTGCGCCGCACCAGTGGCAGAAAATGCCATTCTGGACAAAAGTCCGTCCATGGGCCAGTCAATTGACGCAAATGGGCGTGGCTGCATGCGTATCGCTTGCAGTTATTGTGGGTGTCCAGCACTATAATGGCCAGTCTGAATCCACCCAGCAGCCAGAAGCGCCGGTGTTTAATACACTGCCGATGATGGGCAAAGCCAGCCCGGTAAGTCTGGGTGTTCCGGCTGATGCAACGGCGGATGTCGGTCAGCAACAGCAGGTGCAGGAACAGCGTCGCCGTATTAACGCCATGTTGCAGGATTACGAACTGCAACGTCGTCTGCACTCCGAACAGCTTAAGTTTGAGCAGGCACAAACGCAGCAGGCTGCTGTGCAAGTGCCAGGAAATCAAACGTTAGGAACCCAATCGCAGTAATGAAGCAACTTTGGTGTGCCATGTCTTTTGTGGCAGCAGGCCTGTTCTTCTCAAGCAACGCCTCGGCAGATACCTCGTCCGGGGCGTTGTTGCAGCAGATGAACGTGGCGAGCCAGTCACTCAACTATGAACTGTCCTTTATCAGCATTAACAAGCAAGGGGTAGAGTCTCTGCGTTACCGCCACGCGCGTGTAAACAATCAGCCTCTCGCTCAGCTTTTGCAAATGGACGGCCCCCGCCGGGAAGTGGTACAGCGTGGCAATGAAATAAGCTACTTTGAGCCGGGTCTTGAGCCCTTTACGCTGAATGGCGACTACATTGTCGATTCGCTCCCTTCGCTGGTATATACCGATTTCAAACGCCTTGCGCCTTATTACGATTTCATTTCTGTCGGACGTACGCGTATTGCCGATCGCTTGTGTGAAGTGATCCGGGTTGTTGCCCGTGACGGAACGCGTTATAGCTACATTGTCTGGATGGATGCGGAAACGCGCCTGCCAATGCGCGTGGATCTGCTCGACAGAGATGGCGAAACGTTGGAACAGTTCCGCGTGATTGCCTACACCGTAAACGGGCAACAGATCGCCAGCAGTATGCAGACCCTGGCAAACGCCAACTTGCCGCCGTTGCTTTCCGTTCCGCAGGGCGACAGCGTTGCCTTTAACTGGTTGCCTTCCTGGTTACCGCAAGGTTTTAGTGAAGTCTCCAGCAGTCGTCGCCAACTTCCTACCATAGACATGCCTGTCGAATCCCGTCTTTATTCCGATGGCCTGTTTAGTTTCTCGGTGAACGTCAATCGTGCTAATCAGAACAGTGCCGATCAGATGTTGCGTACCGGACGCCGGACCGTGAGTACAACCATCCGTGATAACGCTGAAATTACCATTGTGGGTGAATTACCCCCACAAACGGCCAAGCGTATTGCGGACAGCATCAAATTCAGGGCAGCACAATGATCAAAGAGTGGGCGACCGTCGTCTCATGGAAAAACGGTGAAGCGTTGGTGGAATGCGACGTTAAAGCCTCCTGTAGCAGTTGTGCTTCACGAAGTGGATGCGGGAGCCGCGTACTGAACAAACTTGGGCCGCAAATGACCCATACCTTATCCGTACCGTGCGATCAGCCGCTGGTTGCCGGGCAAAAAGTGGAGCTGGGGATTGGCGAAGCCAGTTTATTGACGTCAGCGCTGCTGGTGTATATGTCTCCGCTGGTTGGTCTTTTCCTGATGTCGGCGCTCTTCCAGACCCTTTTTAATCAGGATCTGGCCACGTTGTGCGGCGCCATATTGGGTGGGGTTGGCGGTTTTTTACTGGCGCGGAGTTTTTCGCCAAGACTGGCGAATCGTTCCGAATGGCAGCCGGTGATTATCAGCGTTGGCCTCCCTCCCGACCTGGTGCGCATCGACAATTCACCTGCCGAATAATGCCAGTGATTTTCCTGTCTTACCGGGGGGAATGCGCGGCCTGGTTTGTTGCCAGTATGAGCATTTCCCCGCATTGTGGTTGTAGTGTAGAATGCGGCGTTTCAGACTTTTGACGTCAGGCTCCGAACCGCGGCCTCTTAGTTATTCGTAAGGCAAAAAATCTCCCTATATGAAGAATATACGTAACTTTTCGATCATTGCTCACATCGATAATTGACACCCCGACACCCTCCGCAAACCTCCGACAAATCCCCTTCCAGATCCCTGTAAAATAAACCTCCCTTAAAAATATACTGGTTGCATGTACAGTCAACCTACGACACCATAAGACACGGTTTTTGTGTCCATCAGCGAGTCCATATCCTATGATGGACACGGAAGCGAATATTCCAATGGACACGTGCGGGTTGAAAACATGGCTATTTCAGATAGTTATATAAAGTCGTGCCTTGGGCGCGAGCGCGACAAGGTTGAAGAAAAAGCAGACCGGGATGGACTCTGGGTCCGCATTTCCCTGAAAGGGGCGGTAACGTTTTTCTACCGGTTCCGGTTTCTTGGCAAGCAGGACAAGATGACGATCGGCAGTTACCCTGAGTTCAGCCTCAAGGCTGCCCGCGACGAAGTGGCGAAATGGGCCGCTATTCTTGCCAGGGGAGAAAACCCCCGCATCAGGCAGAGCCTCTATAAAGCGAAGATTAACAGCCAGTACACCTTCGAAGAGTTGTTCAGGGAATGGTATTCCATGGTCTGTATTCAGAAGGAAACGGCCAGTCAGATCCTGCGCACGTTTGAGCTTCACGTTTTCCCTAAAATCGGTAAGTACCCGGCGCACCAGTTGACGCTACATAACTGGCTCACCGTTCTTGATCGCCTGGCCCAGGGGTATTCGGAGATCACCCGCCGGGTCATCAGTAATGGGCGACAGTGCTATTCATGGGCGGTGAAACGGCAATTGCTGGAAGTTAACCCGCTTTCTGAAATGTCCGGACATGACTTCGGTATCAAAAAGCAAATGGGTGAGCGCACGCTGGACCGGAAAGAACTGGCGCTGGTCTGGCGAGCCATTGAAGATTCGCGACTGATTGAGCGAAACAAGATCCTCTACAAACTGTCGCTGTTCTGGGCGTGCAGGGTGGGTGAGTTACGTCAGGCGGAAATATCCCATTTCGATTTTGAAGAGGGTATCTGGACGATTCCGTGGGAAAACCATAAAACGGGCCGCAACACTAAGAAGCCACTGGTGCGCCCCATCATCCCGGAGGTTGTCCCGCTAATCAGGCGCGCTATTGAACTGGCTCCGGGGCAGTATGTTTTTTCTCGTTTCTCCGATAAGCCAATGAGCGAAGGTTTCCACATGAGCATCAGTAGCAACCTGGTAAAGTTCATGCTGAAATCCTATAACCAGCAGGTACCGCATTTTACCATTCACGATCTGCGCCGGACTGCGCGGACCAATTTTTCTGAGCTGACCGAACCGCATATTGCCGAAATAATGCTGGGCCATAAATTGCCCGGTGTCTGGTCGGTATACGACAAGCACACGTATATTGATGAGATGAGGGTTGCATACGGTAAGTGGTGGGCCCGACTGATGAGCATCATCGAGCCCGACGTTCTGGAGTTCACGCCGCGTCAGACCGGATAATTCGGCCTTTGCTGTCGCGGGCAACATTCAGGTGTGACATGGGCCGGCGAGTCTGCCGGGACATTTCCCTGATTTGCCATTCGGTGACTTTTGTCGTCAAGTACCTGTTGGATCCGCCCATATACGAGCAATCAGGATCCGGGAATGGATTGCTGCCTGCCGGGCGTTTCCGGTAGCGCTCCAGAGTGCGTGACGAAATACCCAGGTGATCGCAAATCTCCCTGGTGCTCATCCATTCAAATTTTTCGCTATGTTTTTTGCTCATCTTCACACCTATGGCCCCAAACGGGGCCGGTTGTCTTAATGTCCATCTCTTCGCCATGCGAATGGGATAGATTCGGGCACAATCCACAGGTGACGCATGTTTGCTACGTTAACCAGGTCTTTTTGCGCCGGGAAAATCTCTACGGCATCCCGGTCCTGATAGCCGACTGCGTTTTTAATTTCCTGCAATGCGTCCCACGTGATGCCGTCTTTCCAGCGGCCACTGGCGCCCATGCTGGTGGTATTAATCGACAGCCTGATCACGCCGTCCGCTTCCTTAAATTCCTGCACAAGAAAGTAGGCGTTAACCCATACCTGGCTGCGTTTCGGGTCATACATCTTGATGGGCCAGCTTCCTTTCGGCACTGGTTTTAGTGTTCCGATCACGATTTCATCCCCCACAGCTTACCGCGCTTTTCTGCGTCAGCCTGGCAACTCGCACACATCCGGCAGCCGGGAACCGCCCGGCGCCGAGCCTCTTCAATCGCATCCCCGCATTCGTCACAGTGAGTAGCTGATACGGCGTTGCGATCTATGCGGTGCTTTTGTATGGCTGCCTGTCGCTGGAGTTCTTCAAGCTCGCTGGCGGCGTCGATAGTGTCTGGTCTCATGCTGCACCGCCTTCAACACACTGAAACGTAATCACCCACACCCAGGGGTTAGCCTGCCAGCTTTCTTCGCCGTAAATGGACTGCCACAATTCAGCAAAGCGGCGTTTGGCACCTTTAGGAATAGGTTTCGACTCGTCATATTTATAGAGGTGGCCGACACCTTCTGACATGGCATCTTCCTCGCTGATAGCGTTCAGTCGCTCAACCCGCACGCCAGTAATCTCCAGCGTGATGCGGCTGGCCCAACGCGGCATGTGGATAGAAGGTGTCCAGCGAATTTCGTCAACTGGCGGTACGTTTTCATAATGCGATGGAACATGCTCAGGGTAATTCGCGCGATAGAGCTTGAGTTCCGGCGCGCTGGCTCCTGCCTCTGCCCACGTCTCGCGCACCCAAATGCGATCGCCGGGCTGACCAAAAGGGCAAAGCATCGGCGCCAGCCTGCAAGTGATGCTGGAAATCTCTCCATTGCGGCCACGTACAACCGGGTTAACCATGCCGCGCTCATGCGATAACTTGACGATCCGCCGCGTTATTGTTTTGCGTCCGTCGAGAATGGCGCGAACCATCTCAGCGTTAAAAATCATTCCGCGTTCTTTCACGATTAATCCTCCGTCTTCATGTGGATGCTTCCAGCGATGATGATTACGGCAAACAGCAACCATCCCCATCCCTGCTTTTCGTGATAAATGAGGAATGCAACGCTGATAAAACCGCTGATTGGTATTGCGGCAAAGAATGCCAATGCCAAAATGTCCCGTAGCTCTTTCACGATTCCACTCCATACCGCCCATTAAGCCGGCCAGTTTTGACTACGAACTCCAGGAGGCTGACGCCCAGCGGCGCAATCTGCTGGTGATGTTTTTTGATGATGGGTTTCACCGTCGCATCCCATTGAGGCTTTGGCTTTTTGCTCATCGCCTTTTTGATTTCTTCGGTGCAACGGCGACACTGTGCGCGTATCGCGTTTTCCTGCTCTGCTGGCGTCATGGTTAAACTCCCAGGGTAGCTATGATGTCGGAAGCCGCTGAACGCGTGCCCGGCTTGCTGGACATGGCACGCCGCGCGCTGACGTGATGGATTTTCAAACCGTGCTGTTCGTAAAACTCAATGACCTTCGGTGCCGATGAGTTGCTGATCACCACTTTCGCGCCGCGCTGGTGTGCTGCCACGCAGCATTCAGCAAGCGCAACCTGGTCGGCCCATGAAAAACCGGCGCCTGAGTAACTGGTAAACCCATCGGTTCCCGGCAGTGGTTCGTAAGGCGGATCGCAGTAAACGACATCGCCATCGCCAGCCAGGGAAAGCGTCTGCCTGTAACCGGCTGTCATGAACACGCATTTGTGCGACCGGGATTTGAATGCCTTTACCTCTTCGGTGGGGAAGTGGGGCGCGGCATAGCTCCCATAGCCAACGTTGAACTGATTGCTGCGGTTGTAACGCATCAGGCCGTTAAAGCAGTGGCGGTTCAGGTACAGGAACGCTGCTGCACGTTCAGGTGCGCTGAGGCGCTGACTGTTAAATTCTTCCCGTAATTCCATGTAGGCATCTTCATTTGCCGCGCGCTTAAATAACTCCTGCGCAAACGACAGGACGCGGATATGGTCAACGTCGAGCATGGTGTACAGGTTGATCAGGTCCGGGTTAACGTCTGCCAGCAGAAAGCGCTCATGTTTATCGGAGTTAAGAAATACAGAGCCGCCGCCCACGAATGGCTCAATCAGTCGGTTGCCCGCCGGGATATGGCGATCCAACTCCGAAAGCAGAGAGAACTTTCCGCCAGCCCACTTGAGAAACGGGCGCTGCCAGGTGCGCGGGGCTGGTTCCTCTTTCGGGATAGCTGCAGCAATGCGTTCACCAATCCAGCGCATGACCGGCACCGCCATGCTGTTGCCGATGGCTTTATAGCGCGGACCATCAGGGCATTCAGAGGCATCTTTTCCGCGCCATGCGATGCGGGTGTGATTATCCGGGAAGCCCATTTGCCGTTCATTTTCGACAGGCATTAAGCGCCTGATTCGGCGTTCCGGTGTAACAATGTAAGTTTCTCGATCATCGAGAGAGCCTGCACCTCTGGCTGTAAGACAAACAGGCACGGGCGTCTGTTTTGACGGGGGATTAACCCTGCGCACGCGATCGGACTCAAACAGTATTTGGGAGGGATCGATGTCACTTCGAGCACTTGCGATAAGGAGAATTCGCGGGCGTCGTTGGGCCACTCCGAAGTATTGTGCATCAAAGGTTCTCCAGGCCACTCGGCGCTGTCGTCCAATAACAACACCTCGCTTTGACCAGAACGGAATGTGCTTACCGGTTTTTTTATCCCAGCGCCAGAATTTGCTACTTGAACCGACTGCAGGTCGTGGACCAGGTTGGAATGCTTCAATTTCGCCAGCCAGTCCTGCGAGAAAGTGACCGAACGCGTTGTCTTTGCTGCTAAATGCGCCTGTGACGTTTTCCCAGACAATAATTGCTTCTTTGTTTCCGCTTGCGCGGCGTTTGTCGTCGATTGCATCCGCAAGTTCCACAAATTTAAGTGTTAATAGGCCGCGCTGATCGCTAAGTCCCTTACGCTTGCCACCGATAGAATAGGACTGGCAAGGAGTTCCACCGACGATCAAATCTGGAGCTTCGATTTCATTCATCTCAACTTTATGGGCTAACAATGTCATATCGCCAAAGTTCGCAACCGTGGGCCAATGCGTAGCCAGTACTGCGGAAGGAAATTTCTCGATTTCAGCAAACCATGCTGGTTTCCATCCCAGCGGCTCCCAGGCAACTGAGGCGGCTTCAATGCCACTGCAAACAGATCCGTAATTCATTGCGTTCTCTCCGGGTCAAACTCAGGCCAGTTATTGCGACGGTGGTTTTCGGCCAGGCGGCGCTGCTGAATGTCTTCGAGTGAGCGGCCAGTCATTTCGGCTACGCGTTCATTCGGCAGTAATTCGAGCAGCGCCAGTTCCTGCTGAGTCCATGGCTCATCAGAACGGAATGTCATCGTCAAAATCCTGTGTCTGGTTTTGCTGGCGCATTGCCTGTTGCAGGCGCGAATCAGGGACGGCATTAGGGTCATGCTGAGGTGCACCCCAGCCACCTGAATTTTGCGTATTAGGAGCACCCCAGCCGCCGCGAGACTGGTCATGTGGTTTGCGGTCATCCTTGTCTTTTACAGTGCGCTCCAGCGTGGCGATCGTTTCTGCTGGCGTTTTTTCGAAGTACTCTTTGTAAGTCAGGCGCGATCCAGGCTGGAAAATATGCCGGACCTCAAATTTGTAGCTGTCGCTACCGTCCTGTTTGGTGGTGAGAACTTTTTGAAGGAAAAAGCCAGCGCGCTTGCCTTCCAGTGCGGGAAGAAACCATTCAGTACCGTTCTGGCCCTGCCGTTGTTGCGGTTGCGCATCCTTTACCTGAGCAGCCCACAGAAGGGCAGAAATCAGCCCCATGCCAAAGGTCTGGCTGCCATCACGGCCAAGAAAGTTGATGCGTAAAAAATTGGCTTTTTGTCCGTTAACATCGATGGATAAAACAAGCGCCTGTGACTGCGATCCGTCTTTGCCAAATTCATAAACAGCGGAAAGAATGTCACCTTCATACGCACCGGTATCTGTAATACCCGCAGTGGCGCCAGCTTTGAGGGCGGCTTCGGAAGCCTGCTTATTCCATGAAAAAGCTACAGGTTGATTCATCATTTTTTTGCCTCGTTATAAGTCAGAGAATTCAGTAATGGCGGCATCAAATTTCGCCAGATCGTTATCCATTTCCGTAACACCATCACCGATCAGATCTGGCGGGCATTTAACGGTGTCGTTGTCATCTCCCTTCAACAGGAACAAATGACGGCCATCACGCTTGATGATTCGAAGAACGATGGGGAAGTAACCTTCCGGGGTGAGCTTTTCGTTCAGCATCTTGCCGACGGTTTTCATGCGCACTTTCCCTTCGCTGTCTTCGGTATGAGCGAGGAAATAAACACGGAAGTCGTCAGGCAACTGGGTGGCGGCCTCAATGATTCGCCAGGCATGCTCGGCCATTTCAGTAAATTTGGTGTATCCGGTCTCATATGCCCGGTTCATGTTTTCGTGCTGCATGACCGCCTGAAAATCGTCGATGATGAGCATCCGACGTCCGCTGTTTGCCATGTTTTGAATAACGTTAAACAGGTGACGGCCGTCGCGAATATCAATGACGTTTCCACGCTGGATAGAGTTATCCGGCAGTCTTTTCCCGTGCAGTTTCCAGCCACCATTGTTTTTAAATGGCAGTGCCTTACGAATGCAGCGGGCAAGGATGGCGTTTTCCGGGTTTACGTTGCGCAGGCTGTATGTCTTACCGAAACCGGAATCAGCAAGGATCAGAGTCATCATCGCCATACATCACCCCTGAATAAGCCAGTGATCGACCGTGAAGCGCATGTCTTCGTCGAGCTCAGTCCCGCTCATCCAGCGCAGATACCCTTTATCAATGCGCGCCACTTCTTCGAAGGTTTTCCCCTTGTACTTACCGAAGCGCATCATATGCAGCAGGGATGGTGAGCTAGAGATTTCCCGCATTTCGCCAATACTCCATTGCGCTTCCCGCCCCATGTACATCAGCAACTCTGCTGTGACATAGCAGTCATACAGGGCGCGGTGTGCATACAGACCTTCCGGCACTTCCGGTTTCAGGCCGAGGCGATAGCGCAGGTACTGGTTGCCGTGCGACTCAAATTCCGGATACAGCTTGCGCGCCAGCTTTAACGTGCAAATCCAGGGGGCGGTAATCTGCGGCAGCTTGCCTTTGTCGAATGCGGAGTTGTGGGCCACATAGGCATCAGCGCCAAGGTACTTCCCGATCACATCAGAAATAAGCGGCGCATCGGCAACCATGTCCTCGGTGATGTGGTGAATAGCCATCGCCGCGAAGCCGATAGGCTCAGCAGGGCGAACCAGATCGCTCATCGGGTTGCAGATAACGCCTTTGACGATATCCACGCTGGCAATCTCCACCACGCCGCCCTCAAAGCTGGTTGTTTCGGTATCAATCACACGCAACATTGTTGAACTCTCCTGTAATTGCGTCGTTTACTGCGTCAAATTCAGCGAGCTGGTTAGCGACTCGCTCCAGGTCTTCGGGTTGCAGCCGGTACGCCAGACAAAGCATGGCGATCAGCATCATTCCTTCGAGGCGCTTTACCATCCGCGTTTCCTCGTTCGGGTGGACTGTGCCGGGTGCAGAAGGAAAAAACGTTCTGCACAGCCCTTGTCATGGCAAAAATGCGCGGTTCTACTCGCCATGGCGGTGTGGATTGTGCGGACGTCGCAGTCATCCGGATGGCGAAGCTGGCCGCACTTGTCGCACATCACTGAGTTGAGATGTTCCGTGGCCGAAGCCAGGAAAATGCTTTCTGCATGACTTCCGGCCACGCCGCGAGAATCGACGTACTCGATAATGTCTTCCGTGCGACCGTCGCTGTAAGTGAACGGGCCGCGACCAGTAAGCTTTACGATCTGCGAACCGAGTTTGAGACGAGAACCGACAGGAAGTGCTGCCAGTCGTTCAGAGGAAATACGCGGTAATGGATTCATAATTAACACTCCATAAGGCTGAGAGAATCCCGGCACCATGGCGGCTGCCTGTGTCGATTAATTTGGTTTTGCCCGTCAGGGCTCAGAACTTCACAACGTCTCCGGCTGGCTGCTCATCTGCGCGGACAATGCGCTCAACCGGGAAACATTCGCCAGCTACCTGCTGTTCGACGGCGGCGGCTTCGCATTGCTGCAGGTTGTCGTAAACACCGACAACAACATCCTGAAAATCACCGTTGGTCAGGCCGACAGTCAGTACCAGGGCAAATAAAGTGTTCATGACTGCGCTCCGGTTGCCTGGCGGTATTCTTCAACCGCTTTGGTCCACATCAGCGCGTCACCGAGAAAGCGGGCGATGACGATTTTGTTTTGCGCAGCGCGGACTTTGTTCAGGTCCACAATGCTTTTGTCGATAACATGACCCAGGCCAGCTATGACCATCTGGTCACTGTTCAGGACAACGCTTTCGCGAGGGTTATCAACTGACGTCAGGCGCCAGAGTGAGCCATTGGCCATCGGTGTAACTTTGTACTGATGGTTGTTGTGCGTAATTTCCATCTCATCCTCTGCCGTTGTCGCCCGGCTGGCGGAGTTAAAACCATCTGCGCTGATTTGTGGGATTCGCTGGCGGCGCCAGGCGCTTGTCTTCTGGTTGTCTCGGTGGACTGCAATTCACCGCCGCGAAGCCCGCTGTTTGGATGGGTTAAATATACAAGAATACAATCAATCTTGTAAACACATAAATTTGTATTTGCTTGTTTTATTTTGTCATGTGGTTGTTTTCTATTGTTATTTAGTTTGTTAATAGGTTTTTTATGGGAGGGTTTATTGTGATGATGACGAAAAAAAAGCCCGCAGAGCGGGCCGATTTAAAGTGATTTAGTTATTTATTGACGATTTTTCTGGCGTTGTCTGTGAGCATGTTTTCTGGAAGGCTGCGGAGGTTATACAGGTAGGTTAAATAGCAACCGCAAGAACGCGGAAGTGGCGTGTCGCTTAGGTATCCGGCAGGGCCAACTTTCATCATTTTTTTCTTTAAAGCCCAGCACCCCTTAATCGCATAAACATTTTCATTCATACTTGCATGTTCATCGCATTTTCTTGCTTTCCATATGGCAGCAATGGCATTGTTTTCTGTGGCTTTTACATGATCTGCCGCATTCAATAAAGTTCTTGCTTTGTCTACCGAAGAATCCAGATCTGAACTCTGATACTGCCTAATTATTCCTTTTTTTCGCGACTTTTTTCTTAATAAGAACGCAATAATAATCAACGCAACGGTGATTGCGGCACCAGACAGAAAAGATAAAATATCCATATTTATCCTTATGTTATCTATAGCAAAACGGAATACCAGAAAACGCGCCCTATAATTTCAACATCTTGCTCGTTAGCTTCTTCATCCTCTCGATTGAAGCTGCGGATTATCAGGATTCCGCCTGGCTTTCGGTATAGTTGTTTAATTCTCTTTAACTTTTCGTCTCCGGCCCCTGGTTGAGCAATTGCGTATAATTTTCCATCAACAATTCGCTTGTTGTTTGTGTCTACAGCGACAGTAGTTCCATCCGGGATGACCGGTTCCATGCTGTCACCAGACGCTGGGAAACAAAGCACGCCAGAGCCATCACTATTTGCGCCAACACGGCGTAGGGTTGCCTTGGAAAATCTGAGCTTAAAACCGTTATGATCTTCGCTCTGTATACGTCCGTTGCCGCATGCAAATTCAATATCCTTGAGGAAAGGCACTTCCACCTCATCAGCAGGTAATGGTGTATTTTTATCCCAGGCGTCAACCATTCCCCACTCAGCTTGCGGTGGTAGTTCATCTTTCTTTTCGTGCTCGCCTGTAAGAAGCCATTGAACAGAGCATTTTAAAGCTGACGCCAGCTCTGGAAGATATCGCGGGCGCCTTGTTTTTCCATCCTCAAGCTGCTGAATAGCTTGCTGCGACGTTTCCGCCATGGCCGCTAATTCAGCCTGAGTAAGGGACAACTCAGCTCTTCTTAACTTAACTCTCTCCGCAATAGTCATATTCACCTCATAGATAGCATTCCAATGCTTACAAGAAACAAGGTATTTGACAAACAAGTTTGTTTGACAATAAAATACAAATAACCTTGTAAAGGAGGAACCATGGAATCTCTTTCAGAACGCGTGAAAAAACGCCGTAACGAACTAAATCTGACCCAAGCCAGCTTGGCTGAATTGGTAGGCACAAAGCAGCAGACCATTCAGCAAGTCGAGTCAGGTTTAACAAAACGCCCACGGAAATTAATTGAACTGGCTACAGCTCTTCAATGTGAGCCGCGCTGGCTGCTTTTCGGTGAGCAAACAAATAAATCGAATGCCGCCTGACCGGCGGCCCAACACCAAGAGGAAGTATCACAAATGGAAAAATCAATCGCACGCAACATTTCGGAGGCGCGACGTATAGAGACCTGGCTGCACAGCCAGATTACTGAAATGGGTACTACCAACGTTGCAAAGGTGGCAGGGGTGAACAAGTCAACGGTAAGCCGCTGGCGGGAAAAGCTCGTGCCGAACATGTCTCTGCTGCTGGCCATTCTGCTGGCGAACCGGGAAGCCGGGAAAGGCGATATGGAGGCCTGAATGCCTGTTCTGAAAGGTGAAGACCGGACTGCGCGAACAGTACCGGCCTTCGAAGCGAATTAACTGGATCAATTCACAGGATTTAGTATGTCAAATACTGCCAAGGTAATCAAATTTCCTGCGCCAGGTCCGGCGCAACAGGAGACTCGAATGGCTGATCTGGAAAATGGCTATCTACGTTTAGCCAATCAGATCCAGGACGCCTTATGTATCGTCGAGCTATCAGGGCGTGAGTTTCGTGTTTTAAACGCTATCGTCAGGTTGACCTATGGCTGGTCAAAAAAGTCTGACAGGATTGCAAACAGCCTCATAGCGGATAAGACAACGCTGCAAGTTAAGCACGTATCTGAGGCGGTGCTGAGCCTTGCATATCGCAACATCATCATACTCCGCCGGATAGGGCAAACGAGATACATCGGGATTAACACCAGTCTGGATAAGTGGGCTTATGCGAAGCCTAATTGCTCAAAGTGCCCGGTTGATTTCCCTGCTGCTGAGATAGTTACATGGGTAATCACTATCCCTGAATTCGGGGATAACAATATCAAGTCAACAACCATCCCTGAAAAAAGGGATAACCATCCCCAAAAACAGGGAGAGGTATCCCTGAAAATAGGGAACACCAAAGACATTCTTCCAAATACAAATATAAATACAAAAACAAAAACCCCCTCTAATCCCCCAAAGGGGAAGGTGAAGTTTGATCCGCTAAGCATTCCTGTTCCTGAATGGCTTGACGCTACAGCTTGGGGTGAGTGGGTTGCTTATCGTCACCAGTCTGGCAAGGCCATCAAAACAGAACTGACCGTCACCAAGGCTTACAAACTCCTGAAAGAATGCCTTGACGCCGGGCACGACCCTGTAGCCGTCATCAACGCCAGTATTGCCAATGGCTATCAGGGTTTGTTCAAACCCAAATACAGCATTCAGAGCCGTAGCTCTGTCCGGGATGTGAATCATATTTCGCAACCTGACACGGAGATCCCGGCAGGATTCAGGGGGTAACGATGAAAACGACGAATGATTTACTCAGCCGTATTCAACGCATGATGCCTGCTGGCGTGCAACCGAAATTTACCAGTGCCGAAGAGTTGATGGCCTGGCAACAGGCGGAAGGGCGCAAGCGTACTGACGAGTTGGAGAAACAGAACCAGCGTGCCCGCTCTGAGAAAATTTTCGGACGTGCCGGTATTCAGGATCTGCACAAGCACTGCTCTTTCTCGAATTACCAGGTGAACGGGGACGGCCAGCGCCGGGCGCTCAGCATGGCGAAAAGCTATGCGCAGAACTTCGGCGAGGGTTTTACCAGCTTCGTTTTCAGTGGCAATCCGGGAACCGGTAAAAACCACCTGGCGGCAGCCATTGGTAATTTTCTGCTTCACAAGGGGCATACCGTGCTGGTGGTGACCATTCCTGACCTGATGCTGCGCGTTCGCGAGTGCTACGACAGCGACCAGTCAGAAGCGGCACTGCTTGATGAACTGTGCAAAGTTGACCTGCTGGTGCTGGATGAAGTGGGTATTCAGCGCGGAACCACTGGCGAGAAAGTCATCATCAACCAGGTTATCGACCGTCGCCTGTCCTCGATGCGCCCGGTAGGGATCCTGACGAACCTCAATTACGCAGAACTTAGCGCCACGCTGGGTGAACGCGTTATGGACCGTATGCAGATGGATAGCGGTATGTGGGTGAATTTCGACTGGGAAAGCCACCGCAAAAACGTTCGCCATCTCAGAGTCGTGAAGTGAGGCAATCATGAAAAATTTCACATTAAATCAGTTTGGTACGCCTGGTAAATGCCCTGCGCATAACCGGCCATGGACCGATGACGAGCAGAATCAGCTGATCGATCTGTACCCGACAACGACCTGTGAGGAAATCTCACGCCTGTTAAACCGCGGCATTCCGGCGATACGTTTTCGCATTTCGCAGCTTCGCGAAGCGGGGATCCTTCCTGTCGTCAAAAAGAGAGCCTTCACGCAGCAAGAAGACGCTTTCATCCGGCACAACTGCCGCACCATGACCGCGAAGACTATCGCCTCGCATTTGCCTGGCCGTTCAGCGCAGAACATCTACCGCCGGGCACAGTTACTGGGGATCAGCCTGGCAAAATGCGGTAACGCTCACTGGAGCACTACGTGCACGGATGAAGACGTTGCGCTGATTTGTGCGCTGCGCGACGACGGCATGCGCCCGAGCGTAATCGCGGAAAAATTTGAAGTATCCAGGCAGATGATTAGCTGGGTTTATCACAGACGTTTGACCGCGGCTGATGCTGCTCAAATTGGGAGTGCACGGGTATGAAACAGGTAACGATGGAAAGCGTAAAGCAGCGCATCAACGAATTGACTTCTACAGGCATTGTGTCGCTGCGTGGTGAATTCGAGCTTGCATGTCTATGTCAACTGGTAGCAGTGACTGAGCAGCGCGACGCGTTGGTGGCGGAAGCGGCAGCGCTTAAGTCTGGTGATTTGTTTTTCTCGTATGGCTCTGAGCACGGTTTCGAATGGCATAAAACAGCCAAAGAAGCCGCAGAAAACGCAGAAGCAGCAATTGATGACTATCGCGGTGATGCCTGTGATGGGTGGCCAGAAGAAGTCAGCAGTATCTGCTGGGGAGTAATCATGCAGTCATCAACGATGGTTGGTGAACGACCACGCAACGAAGACGACTGTGTTGATTCGGCAATAGACACCATCTGCGATTACGCATTGCTTCCTGCAATCGAAACCTCCGCCACATCCTCCGCAATCGCAGCGCTGAGAGCGGAAGGGGTGGAGATGTTTGCCAAGAAATGCTCGGAAAAATCAAAGCAAGCAATATCTTCTGACACCCGTGACAACTGGTGGCTATGCGGAGAGCATGCGGATGATTTCGCCCGCCAGCTTCGCGAGAGCAAAGGGGAGGCGTCAAATGTCTAAATCATCAGATGTGCATGACCTGTTAAGCGCCTATCAAAAACAAGCCCGGAAGGTTCCCGCTAAGGGTGTTTATGCCTCAAGGCATCGGCAGGTTGAAGTGCAGGCGGCGCATACACGCAAGATAATGCGCAAGCGTCGCCGTTCAGTCGGCAAGTCAAATAAGCTGGGTTACCGCATGACGGCGGAAATGCGCGTAGCAATGATTTGCGATATGAATTTTTGGGCGCTGGTGTGCCGCAGTAACCGAAAAAATACATCGGTGGTTAACGGCGGCGCAGTCGAGAGCAAAGGAGCGCAGTCATGAGCGACTTTTCAACAGAGCGCGTTGTGAAAGCGAACAAGACTCATCGTTGTTGTGAATGTCACGGGGCTATTTCTCCAGGCGAAAAATATGAGCGCACCTTCTTGGTTTATGAAGGTAATTCAGGAGCATACAAAACATGCCTGCACTGCGTGGAGTCACGTAACTGGCTCATGAATGATGCTGACTGGCCTGACGATATCGACGGAGACGGGCATCAATGGTTTTACACCATGCTGCGCGAACACTTGATGGACCAGGCTCGCGATGGCGACCGCAAGTTTGCATTCCGTGCATACCGCCACATCGCGCTTATGGATAAGCGTCGCAAAGCCTGGGCTGATGCTTACAACGCAGAAACGGTGAAAATTCGCGACAGACTAATGGGAGCGACAGCATGACCAACGAACAGATTCAGGCACTCAGAGCGGCTATTGATGATGCAACGCAAGGAAGTTGGGTTAACGAATCGGGCGAAGGATGGGAGGCGATTTGCTGCGATGACGACCAGGGAAATGCGGGCTTCATTATCGCTGAGTTTCAGGGCAGGGATGCGGCAGACAACCGAAAATTTGTGCAGTGCGCTAACCCTAATACCATCCTCTCACTGCTGACAGAGCGTGACGCTGATAAGGCGCTGATTGCGGAGCAGGCGAAGCGGATTGAATTTCTCAAGGAGCAACTGGCTCAACTGGCTAACTTCAATCCCGACTGGGACAAGCTCGAAGCTGCAACAGACAGCCTGCGCGAGCACATGGCTGAATTAACTGAGGCGAATAAGCGCATCGCTGAACTGGAGGGCGCACTCAATTTAGCCTCAGCCAGTTACGCAGGTGAGCGAGAAAGAGCAGACGCTTTGCAGGCCCGTATGCGCACCGTTAAGTTTCCAGAGGATTGGCATTTTGAAGAATGTGAGACCGAAGGATGCCAAAACGGTGCGCTGTTTAGTGTAGGGAAAGCAGCAAAAAATTTACATCTTTGCGAAGTATGCGCTAAAGAACCTGCTAACTCTCGCCTGAGTAAAACAGCGCTACCAAAAAGGCTGCCGTTTAGGATTGCCGCTGGCATCACTTTAGACGTGGGGGAGTGAAAGATGTCCAGACGAATCAGACTAACCGATGCGCAGATATATACGTTGCGCCGCATTCTTAGCGGCACTCGTTACTTCATGCAAGGGAATGGTGTACGTGGCGACGAAGATAATGGTTCGCGCAGGGTTAATAGCCCCTCTCTACCAGTGTTGTTTCGAGAGGGGTTAGTTACATTTTGTAGCGACGTTAAAAAACATCCTTTCCAGTGGTACAGCATAACTATAACGCCAGATGGGGAAAAGGCAGCAATTGGCGCGCAAACAAGAAAGGAGCGCGGATTATGACAGCACAATTACCGAGCACGGAATACACGCTGGAATACCTGCGTGAAATAGCATATCGCGGCAGTTATGACGATATGCAGCGCAATCTGGCCCGCGCACTCCTGGCGGCGCATGAGCAAGAGCCGGTGGCGTACTCTCTGATTTTCAGAAACATGGATGGCGTATTAAACAGCGACATCAACACAAACACGACATTTGCCACGCGCGAAAAAGCTGAGGCATACGGTAGGGGCGGAAGGTATGAGACCCAGCCTGATGGCTCGCTTAAGTGGGTTGCTGATGAAAATCTTGATCCTGTTGTTGTTCCGCTCTATGCCCACCCCGCGCCAGTCTCTGCGGGGCAAGATAACTGGAAAGGGCAACTTACTGGCACGCAATGCACGCCAGAAAGCGTAAGTAAATTGAGCACTGGTACGTCAGTTGGTGTGGCGATAGTCCCTGCGGTGCCGGAAAATCCACCTTTTGCGGTTATGCAGAGAGCACTTGATGCGTTTTATGCTGAGGACGACGAAGTGCCAGAGAATCAGATGCTGGCAGCATATCGTGTATTTCGCGCCGCCATGCTCAACGGGGGTAAATCATGAACAAATTAACCATCTCAGACGTGATTGACGCAAAGCTGGTTGAAGCTTTGCGACTCGTTCAATGCATGCTTGAAGATTTTAGGGCGCAAAATTACGGACATGCCCATGACTGGATTAGACATATTGATTCAGCTATGAGCGAGTATACCGATACTCACACCGATGACGCTTATTCAATGCTACATGACCTGCTCCAGTCCGGTAATTCAGCGCAACATGTAACGGTACCTTCCGGGTATGTGCTGGTCCCGGTTGAGACGACTACTAATCAATGGGCTGCTGGAATGCAAGCTTTTGATTCTGGAATGGATAAGGTTACGCGGGTGTATAAAGCCATGCTCGCCGCAGCGCCGAAAGCACCCGGCAGCCAACTAACGCTAGCGCCGGGATGGACTGGCAACAGTGATGCCAATGCGGCACTCGTAATGCTCGACAGAATTGACACCCTCGACCCTGCGGACGACGACCGCATAGAAGAGGTTAAGCAGATTGTTCGCTTCCTTGCTGAGCAGAAAGCACTTGATGCGCCGAAAGCAAAGAACGTCATCGGCCCCTATCAGGGAACAGATGGGAAAGAGCAGGACATTATCACTCTGGCAGCGAAAAATGGTGATAGCAAATGTTGGTGCCGCATCTGCCGCCCGGTAACGCTGACCGATACAAGATTCGTTGTGTGTCCTGACTGTGGTAACAAGCGCTGCCCTAAAGCCAATGACCACCGCAATGCTTGCAGTGGAAGCAATGAGCCGGGTCAGGAAGGAAGTGCGTATCCAGATACGCCGAAGGGGGTGTGAGGTGGAAGCATTCAAGGATTTCAGCATCACAGACTGGCTGTTTTTCGCAACAATACTTCTCGTATGGCTTTATATGGCGGCAAAGGTGTATCACTGGTTTGGGCTGCTTTTGCTTCGCCGTGGCTGGCGTTGGTGGAACAGGAAAGACGAAAAAGCGCTTGCGATGGATTCACTTTACGATGCCTTTGGTCTCGACAAGTTGCAGCCTGGTGAGAGCTTAATAGCCAGAACAGAGGGTGGCCTTACCATTCAAATATACAGGCCTAAGGAATAGCCATGACCAGCAAACTCAAACAGCGCCGTCTGCGCCGACTCCGTGACGATGTAGCCTGGTGGCGGGCAGAAGCCAAAGACTGGAAACAGATTGCGCTGGAGCATGCCGATAAGCTGGCGGAGATGCGGCGACAAATGGTCGGATACCAGAAGCAATAACCACCGAACCAAGCCCCTATCACAGGGGCTTTTTTATGCTTCACGCTTCGTTGATTTCCCGCGTAGGCCCGTCCATAATATCCACAACGGCCTGAGAAACCGTTAACTATCTGCGCGCATTTTAGGGGACTTTGATGCGCGAACAATTTGAGAATACCTTCCTGCCGTCAGCGTCATCAGATGCTGAGGTTTTTTTGCATTCTGCGTTTAGCCTCTTCGGAGGTGAAGCGTGAGCCAGCAATTCCACCTTGTAAGCGAAAGCGTTAAACAAAGCGCCATAAACTACATTCGCAGCCTCCCTGTTGACTATAAGCGCCCCCTGGTACTGGACATTAAAGAGCCAACGCGCACGCTAGTCCAGAACCGCAAAATGTGGCCCCTACTGAAAGACCTGTCAGATCAGGTTATCTGGTACGGAAACCGGTACGACTCCGACGACTGGAAAGACCTCATTACCGCTCTGGTGGCGAAGACCAAAAAACAAGAGCAACGCATGGCTCCCGGCCTTGATGGTGGCGTTGTGATGTTTGGTCAGCGTACCAGCAAGATGACCGTCCGCGAGATGGTGGAAGTCATCGAGGCTATCTACTGGTTCGGCACGCAGCAGGGCGTGAAGTTTAGCGAAAAATCCCGCCTCGAAATCGAATGGGCCAAACGCTGGGGAGAATCCCATGCATAGCCCACTCGCAAAAATCATTGAGCGATCTATCTTCCGCATTCCTGCGCGCCGGAAACGCAAGGCGGCACTTTTACCTTCCGAAATACCCACCCTTAAAGGTTACACAGCTCGCCTTGTCGATCAGAAATGGCTGCGTCTGGCAGCGAGGAGAAATCATGCGTAAGCCTCCGCGCCGTAAATGCACAGTATGCCGTGAATGGTTTCACCCGGTCCGGGCCGAGCAATACGTGTGCTCGTATGAATGCGCCTGTGTACACGGTAAAGCCGCCAACGATGCTGCCAAAGCCGAGAAGCAGCGCAAAGAGAAAAAGCGTCGCCTGGAGGAAGAAAGGGCCGATCGCCAGCGCCAGGCCGAGCGCCGGATGGCAGTGAAGCCTCTGAGTTATTTCATCAAGCAGGCTCAGCACGCTTTCAACGAATTTATCCGGTACCGGGACAGGGATTTGCCGTGCATCAGTTGCGGCCGCCACCATGACGGCCAGTACCACGCCGGACACTTTCGCACGACCGGGGCCAGCCCTGAATTGCGCTTTGATGAGGACAACTGTCATAAACAGTGCTCCGCCTGTAATAACCACCTTTCCGGCAACCTCACCGCATACCGCCCGGCACTGATCGCCAAAATCGGCCAGGCGCGCTTTGACGCACTGATGGGCCCGCACGCATTACCGAAATGGACCAGAGACGACTATACCAGGATCCGCGACGAATACCGGGCGAAGCTCCGCGACCTGAAAAAGCAGGAGGCCGCGTGAAACCTGAATACATCCAGTACCAGGCCGAAAGCGTAGCGCGGGCGAAGCTGCCCGCCGTAAAGCGCCACAGCAAGCCAGTTAAGACCACACAGACGAAACAGCCAAAGGGAGTAGCAGCATGCGCCTTGAATCAATAGCGAAATATTTTGCACCTAAATCACCTATGTTCAGCGACTCCCCGCGCGCCACTGCATCGGAGCGCCTTACCGGTACTGACGTTATGGCTGCCCTTGGTCTGGCTGGTTCTAAATGCGGATTCGGGTTTGATCTCTATCTGGCGAAAATTGGCATTAGCAGCCCCGATCGGGCAATGGAGGCTCTTTATGAATCAGCCGTCGAAATATCAAGACGCTATAAAGTCGTGTCAGAACTCAGCGAGAGCGATCGCACGAGAATTCTCGAAATTATGTGTGCTTTTGCATACCAGGATTACTCACGCAGCGCGGCAAGCGTGCGCCGGTGTGATTGCTGCAATGGAGAAGGGTTTATCGAAGCTGAGGTGTTCACTAATAAAGTTTCCTTCCCATGGGGAAAGGCACCGTACTGGGCGAAAATGTCCCGCGCCGTTGGTCCGGGTGACTGGGAAAAATGGAGCTCAGTTCGTGAAGTGGTCAAGGTCAAGTGCAAGACCTGTGACGGAAAGGGTGTTATCAGCAATTCGTGTCGCTGCCATGGGAAAGGGAAGGTGCTGGATAAGGATGAGAGCGAGCGCCAGGGCGTGCCGGTAAATAAAACATGTGATCGGTGTGGCGGGAGAGGCTATGCAAGGCTTAAGTTCTCTACCGTTCTTGAGGGTATCAGAACCGTTACAGACATAAAAAAAACATCCGGATACGAGCAATACCAACCATTATTCGAAGATCTGGTTGGGGAGTGCCATAAGCAGGAATCATATGCTGATTCCATGCTATCAAAAGTTACTATGTGAGAAATAATTTCTCATTATCTGGGATTATTTAGAAATACCTGTTGCAATCTGCGGAAAAACTGGTTAGCTTTAGCTCTAACGCTGGGAATCCGTTCAGTCGTTCCGAAGCAAAAAATTACAAGCCCGAGGTTAATGCCTTGGGCTTTTTCGTATCTGGGTCAGTCGTATAAAGGTCATTACGGCAGGCTGTTAACCTGCTTATCGTGGTTCAAGTCCACGCTGTCCCGCCAAATCCCTCTACCTGGGACCATTACGGCCTTACCGCCGACATTGCTCGACCCATATTGCCAACCCAGAGGTTGGCTTTTTTATTTTCAGGCCCCGGACAATCAACCCTCATCGTCTCGTTGTTAATTGCAGTCCGAGGGCCTGATCTTCCCTTTCTCACATCACACAGCACTTCCCAAACGTGGAGGTGGAGTATGTATCGAATGGACAAAATAACAACTGGTGTGAGCTACGGTTTTGCCGGAGCAAACGGAGGGTTCTGGGTGCTCCAGCTACTGGATAAAGTCTCGCCCTCGCAGTGGGCAGCAATTGGTGTTCTCGCCAGTATTCTTTTTGGTCTGCTGACGTATCTGACCAACCTGTATTTCAAAATCAAAGAGGATCGGCGAAAAGCCGCCAGGGGTGAGTGATGGCAAACAGGGCAAAGCTTAGCGCGGCAATGTTGTCTCTCATCGCCGTGGGGGCATCAGCGCCGGTACTGTTTGATCAGTTCATCAGCGAAAAAGAAGGTAACGCGCTGGTGGCCGTTGTCGATCCTGGTGGCGTCTGGTCACTATGTCACGGCGTAACGGTTATTGACGGCAAGCCAGTTGTTAAAGGCCAGCGTGCAACGGAAGCACAGTGCAAGAAGATTAACGCCATTGAGCGCGATATGGCGCTTGCATGGGTAGACAGAAATATCAAAGTGCCGCTGACCGAGCCCCAAAAAGTGGGTATTGCCTCGTTCTGCCCGTACAACATTGGTCCCTCTAAGTGTTTCCCCTCGACGTTCTTCCAGCGCATTAATGCTGGCGACCGTAAAGGTGCGTGTGAGGCTATTCGCTGGTGGATTAAAGACGGCGGTAAAGATTGCCGGGTACGCTCCAACAACTGCTATGGGCAGATTGAACGCCGGGACCAGGAAAGCGCGCTTGCGTGCTGGGGGATAGACCAGTGAGCGCCGAAGCGCGAGCCAGCATCATCGTATTCCTGATCTTGCTGGTGGCCGGGCTTGGCCTGTTCTTTGGTTCCCGCTATGCGAGTAACAGCAGCCGCGCTGATACCGCTGATGCCAATGTCCTGCTGCAGGCTAAAGTCATTCAACAGCAGGCCGCAGAGAGCCAGGCATTCAGCGCGCTGGCATCGGGTACCGCAGATGCTAATGCCGCCGTGGACGCCAGAGCAGAAACAACCGTCATCGAATACCGCGAGATACTCCGCCGTGAAAAAACGTGTGATTACCCTGTGCCTGCTTACGTTGCTGACGGGCTGCTCAACTACACGAACAGTCTACGTGCCGGGGCAATGCACACCGCTACCGCCGGAACTGACAAAGCCGGTAGTGCCGCCACTCCCTCCAGCCAACTGACGTACTGCCAGGCTGTTCTCTGGATAGAACCTCTGCTGGCTGCGATAGAGAAAGCAAACAACCAACTGGCCGCCATCAGGCAGGCTGAACAACTCAGGCAAGGGAAAACGAAATGACGTTATTCGAAACATTACTGCTGTACTTCTCCTCTGTCGCCAGTGCGTTTCTGCTCATCGCTGGTGGCTGGGTAAAAATCCGTGACTGGTTCAAAGCTCACGCCGAAGCGAAAGCACAGGAAGCCGCAGCAGCAGCAAAGGCCGAAGCCGATAAGGTGGAAGCGCTGGTTCAGGTCCGGCTTAAACAACTCCAGGCAGAAGCCGACTCAGCACCTGACGCCACAGCAACGAGCACATCCGGCCCGGTCGTGGGATAACAAATCATCACAGCCTCGCAATCGCGGGGCTTTTTATTGCGCTTCGCATGCGCATTCCGAAGAGAGACTTTCAGTAGTGAGCCTGGGCGAGTCGTTCGCTCTTGGCGGCTTTGCCATGCGACAGGCTCACACCTAAAAGGTAACAAAAATGAAATTAATCAAGTACTGGCATGTAAAACTGTTCCAACATATCGGGACCGGAATGATTGCAGGTAAGCTGGAAAAACTCATCCATGAGGGTTATTCGACCAGCAAGCCAGCCCTGAATTACCACGAAAACAGCGTGATTGAATTGTTTACCGCTCCAGATCAACTGGAAACCAAAACGATTCGCACCTATGGCATCGACAGCATGGTGTGCACGCCGGTTTATGAAGAAGAAAAAGGCAAAGTACACGATCATGCATGTTTGAACTGCTTCACCGGATCAGGGCCATGCACTGGTGAGTGCAATGTACAGGATGAAAACAAACGTCTTTCCACTGGTGTGATGCAGGAATATTTCCCGAACGGCGGTCGAGACTGGGATCAGATTAGCTCGCTGTATGATGCTATCTGCGATGGAAAAATACCTGGTTTGCAGGCAACCCAATTAAACCCACCACGCTGTGAGATGCTGGAATACATTAAAGCTGCAATTGGTGAAGGTTACCAGCCTGAAAATGAAGAGGCGATTACCGACCTGTCATTGATTGACGCGCTGAATGATAACGATCTGAATCGTGAATTCGGTAAGTGCTGGCAGTGGTACAACATGGGCGGCGGTATGCATGAAACATTTGAAGCTCCGAAGCGCGTAGCATTTGAAAATATCACAAAGCCGGTAATTCAATGGCTTAACGAAAACTCCAATCCTCACGCCATTATCGTGATTGACCCAACCGGTGCCACTCTGCATACGGGTGAAATCGGGTACCAAACCGAAGAGTTTTTGAAAGACTGACGGCATTACAGAGGCCGCTCTCTGAGTGGCTTCGATAATGTCAATCGCAGGTGATTCAACATGGCAAAACCGGACTGGGGAGCACTGCAAGACCAGTTCCTCGCCGAGCATGCTAAATCCGGTATTTCCCCCAAAGACTGGTGTGAAGCGCAGGGACTGAATTACGCCACTGCTAAACGCTATATCAAAGTTACGAATTACGGTGCGAATTCGCAAAAAAGCAGTGCGAAAAAAAGTGCGAATTCGCAGAAGGGGAAAGACAAGGCCAGTAAAACCGGGAAGGGTGAAAAGAATCCCCGTGGCGCGGGCAGCACTGAAATTTCTCCACAAACGAAACCTATTCGCGGATCTCGCCACGCGCCGCCAATAAAACCCTTTCAGCCCGGCAATCAGCACGCGCTCAAACACGGCGGCTACGGTCGCCGGATGCTGCTCTCTGACGCAATCACCGAAGACGCCCAGATGCTCACGCTCGACGATGAGCTTTTCTGGCTGCGCGCGGCGAACCTGACGGCGGCTGAGAATATCGGGCGCTGGCAGACCGAGCTTGAGGTTGCCGGAGAAGAGAAAGCCAAAGAATTACATGCCCTGATTTCTGCTGCTGAGAAAGCTATGCACCGCAACACGGCGCGCATCGAGTCCCTTGAGTTCACAAAGGCAGCTATAAGCAAAGCAATTTCTCAGGATGAAAAGTTGAGGTTTGAAACTGCCAGAGGCGAGGCATTACAGGATGCAGAACTACGCAAGATTTCAGCCGAGGCAGACAGGGCAGAGAAAGAATCAGCAGCAATAAAAACTCCAGAAAAACCAGGTGAAAAACCCACGATAGTTATCAACCTTGTGAATTCACCAGATGCCGAATGAATACACCATTGAATTTTTGCCTTTTCATGAAGGTCAAAAAAACATTTACAGGTCAAAGGCAAAAAGGAAGGTAATTCGCGCTGGGCGACGCTTCGGTAAAACCACCATGCTGGAGCAGGCCGGTGGAAATTGGGCAGCCAAGCAAATGCGCGTTGGCTGGTTTGCGCCGTCGTACAAAATCCTGTTGCCATCTTTTAAGGCTATCCGCGACCTTTTAAAACCAATAACTACTAGTTCCAGCAAGACGGACTCAATTATTGAGACTATCGGCGGTGGCCTGGTGGAGTTCTGGACTCTGGATAACCCGGATGCTGGTCGTTCGCGTAAATACCACAAAGTAATCATTGACGAGGGAAGCCTCGTTAAAAAGGGTATGCGTGACATCTGGGAGCAGGCGATAGAGCCAACGCTACTGGACTATGACGGTGATGCTGTCATGGCTGGAACGCCAAAGGGTGTTGATGATGAGAATTTTTTCTATCAAGCCTGTAACGATAAGGATATGGGGTGGGAGGAGCACCACGCGCCAACGGCAGCAAACCCCACCATTAACCCTGAGGCGCTGGCGAGAATCATAGATGGTCGTCCTCCTATGGTTGTTCAGCAGGAATACAATGCTGAGTTCGTTGACTGGAGGGGGCAGAACTTTTTCAAGCTTGACTGGCTATTGGATAACGGTTTACCCGTCGATTATCCGGAAACCTGCGACACAGTTTATGGAGTTGTTGACTGCGCCCAGAAAGGCCAGTTGCAAAACGATGGTTCCGCTTGCATTTGGTTTGCTCTGATCAACGTTCCTGTACCTCACCTTGTCATCCTGGATTGGGACATCATTCAGATTGATGGTTATTTCTTGAAAGATATTGTCCCTCAATGGGTTAGCAAAGCTAAACACCTGAGCGAAATATGCCTGGCTCGTATGGGGTGTACTGGTTTGTTTATTGAGGACAAGGCCACTGGTATCACCCTTTTACAACAAGGTGCCAATGAGGGCTGGAATGTTCACCCAATAGACGGAGATCTTACATCTCTTCCGAAAGAGTCACGCGCTATTAACATTTCAGGCTATGTCGCATCTGGAAAGGTGCGGATATCCAAATATGCCTTTGAAAAAATAACTGAATATAAACAGTCGAAAAAGAATCACATGTTGTTTCAGGTCCTTAAATTCATCATCGGTGAAGAAGACCAGGACGATGATCTCTTTGACTGTTTCAACTATGGCGTTGCTCTTGGTTTAGGTAACGGCGATGGATTCTGACGAGATAACTAATGAACGAAGATGATATCCAGATCGGCAGTTATTCGCCGGAGCTGCTCTCGCTGCTCGACAGTGAAGATATCCAGCCTGGTAGCAGCGTTGGTTATCAGACCTGCAAAACGATTTACATTTTCCACCCGCTGGGCGGGAAGATGGTTGATCGCCCGATTAAGATGGCGATGAATGAGCCGCGTACCGTCCACATTGCGCAAACTTATTCGCTTGAGCAGCGCCTGCGTGACGCGTTCGAGAAAGAATGGAAAGCGCTGAAAGCGGACCAGCACATCGCGGCCGCCGCGCGCATAGCGAGGATTTACGGCACATCGGCAATCGCCATGCTGGTGGATAATCAGGAGCCTTCCCAGGCTCTCGACTACCGGACCCTGTACAAGCATAACGTCAGCTTTAACATTCTGGACCCGCTGAACACGGCGGGCTCTATCGTGCTGAACCAGGACCCGAACGCCTCCGACTTCCAGAAAGTCGATGGTATCAAGGTAGCGGGCAAGGCGTATCACAAATCGCGCTGCGTGGTGTTGCAGAACGAAGATCCGCTTTATCTGGCGTACAACCCGGCAGCATTCGGATTCACCGGGCGCAGCGTTTACCAGCGCGCCCTTTTCCCGCTGAAATCGTTCATTCAGACCATGCGCACTGATGACATGGTGGCGGTGAAGGGTGGACTGCTGGTGGCGATGATCAAGAACGCCAGTTCAATCGTAAACAAAGCCATGCAGGCGCTGGGCGGCATCAAGCGCATGATGTTGAAACGCGGTAAGACAGGCGAGGTGCTACAGATCGGGCATGAGGATGTAATTCAGTCTATCGACCTGAGCAACCTTGAGAAGCCTCTTGATTCTGCCCGTAATCACATCCTGGCAAACATCGCCGCTGCTGCTGACATGCCCGCCATTCTCCTGAATAGCGAGACGTTCACGCAGGGCTTCGGTGAAGGTACTGAGGACGCCAAGGCGGTCGCCGTCTACGTTGATGACATTCGCCGCTGGCTGGAAACGGTTTACGAGTTCTTTATCCGCATCTGCCAGTACCGGGCGTGGAGTTATGACTTTTTCAAAGCCTTACGCATTGATATTCCGCAACTGAAAGATACCTACAGCGTGTATTTTCAGTCATGGATAAACAACTTCGAGTACCGCTGGCCATCATCCCTGAAAGAGCCAGAAAGCGAGAAAGTGAAGGTTGACGAGACGCGATTTAAGGCGATCGTCAGTATGCTGGAGTCATTGTTGCCACAGCTTGCAGCGGACCCGGAAAACAGGGCCACGCTCATTAAGTGGGCCTGCGAAAACGCCAACACTAACGAAAACCTGTTCCCGCAACGTATCGATCTGGATTACGAATCGCTGCGTGATAATCCTCCACCCTCACAGCCTGACCCGGCATCAATACCAGGCGGAATGAGCCTATGAACCAGTTTACGCGCAAAGTCAGGGAGGCCGTTAAGTTCTTCCTGGCTAACGGCTACACCTCGCGCGAAGAACTGGAGCGCTGGCAGTGGTACATCCGCGAGGCGGCAGAAGGAGAGACTGCGGAGGATTACGCCGCCGTTGTGTCCCGACGCCTGACCGGTTCGTATGAAATGGAGGTAAACCGCGCTGGCGCGCTTAAACGCCATCCTGGCTTATCCCGGTTCACGGTGAATTACCTTGAGCCGAAGCTACGCGCGGAACTGGACCGGCGAATACTGTCCAGCGTCGATCTGATTAAGCTGAACCGCCAGAAAGCCATCGACACGACATTATCGCGTTTCAGTGGCTGGGCCAGCAGCATTCCGTCAGCGGATTCAATCGCGCTGCGCGGCATTCAGGGCACGATGCTGGAGGCTGCCGGGCATATCCAGAAAAGCGCCGAGCAACTCGATTACGAAGCGCGCCGGGTGATGATTGACCAGAATCACAAGCTGATCGCCAACATCGACAACGTGATCGCAACCAGCAATAACGCGATTGCTGCCGAATGGCACAGCCACTGGCGCAGGCCCGGCTATCACTACCGGGTAGATCACAAAGAGCGAGACCTGCTGGTCTATCTCATTCGTGGCAACTGGGCGCAGAAAAATGGCTACGTGAAGCCCGGACCCGCTGGTTATCTCGACGAAATCACTCAGCCCGGTGAAGAGGTTTTTTGTAGCTGTTACGTGACCTACCTGTACAACCTCCGCAGCATTCCCGATTACATGCTGACCCAGAAGGGCAGCAAGTTTCTGGAGTCGATGAAAAAGACATAGGAGCATTGAAACGTGGCTATTTTTGCTAGCGGCATCATGTTCCGGCAGGGAAAGAAAATCTTCCTCATTCAGCGATCCGATGACGGTACATGGTGCCCGCCAGGCGGAAAACTGGAGCCAGGAGAACTGGCAGAAGCGGCAGCGCGGCGCGAGGTACGGGAAGAGACCGGCTATAAGTACGACGGGCCGCTTACGCCGTATAGCGTAGCGGGCGATTACCTGACGTACCGGGCTGACGTCGCAGAGAATTTTGAAGCGGTTATTAACGATGAGTCTCTGGCCGCCGGCTGGTTCAGCATCGATGACATGCCCAAGCCGTTGCACCCGCCGTTCGCCGCAGTCATGGCCGCACAACCGCTCAACGAAACCGATGTGGCCGCGCTCATTGCCGATGGCACCCTGAGCAGTCCGCAATTTTTTATCAACATGTGGCTGTACGCCATTCGCGTGACCGGAACCGGTGTTACGTGGCGTTCAGCAGATCAACAGATGGCATTCCGCAATCCGGATGACTATCTCACCCCAGAATTTCTCCAGCGAGTGGCGGGCGTCCCGCTTATCTGGCTTCACCCGGAGAAAAACAAGCTCGACAGCGATGAATTCGCGAAACGTGTTATCGGCACCCTGACAAACAGTTGGGTGGCTGATAACGGCGAGGTGTGGGCTATCGCCCGCGTGTATGACGCCGAAGCCGCCGAAATCATGGCGACCCGGCAACTCAGCACCTCCCCGACCGTCACGTTTAGCGAGATACAGGACGCCATCATCAAAGTCGATGGTCAGCCTCTATTGGTGGAGGGTTCCCCGGTATTGCTGGACCACGTGGCAATTTGTGAACAGGGCGTATGGGACAAGCTCCTTAACCCCACTGGTGTTAAATCTGATTCCATTCCCAAAGAGGCTGAAAAGATGGACGAGGAAAAATTTGTAGAGCTATTCAATAAGTGCATGGATGCTCGCATGGCAAAGGCAGACGCAGAAAAAGACGCCAAGGCCAAAGCTGACGCCGAAGAGGCGGCAAAGAAAGAAAAGGCTGACGCCGAGGCAAAAGAAGCGGAAGAGGCGAAAGCTAAAGCCGATGCCGATGAAAAGGCCGCGAAGGAGAAGGCGGACGCCGATGAAAAGGCGAAAGCCGACGCCGAAGAGGCAGACAAGAAAGAAAAAGCGGATTCCGATCTGCGCCGCGAAATCGCTGAACTGAGAAGCCGGATCCCCACTGAGTTGTCTGACGCAGAACGCAATGAACTGGCTGATGCTCAGATCAAAGCAGACTCTGTTTTTTCCGCATTCGGTCAGCGCGCACCGTCACCGACACCCGGCGAGAAGCCTTTGCCATACCGTCGCCGCCTGCTGGTGAAACTGCAGGAACATTCGCCAGATTTCAAAAACGTTGATCTGTCTGCTATCGCCGACGCTCAGTTGCTGAACATCGCCGAGAAACAGATTTACGCTGATGCGCAATCTGCTGCGAGCCTGTCTGTCGGACCCGGCCAATTGCGTGAAATTAAACGCGCTGATGCGACTGGACGCATGATCAGCACTTTCGAAGGTGACCCGGCTGCGGCGTGGGCGCCGTTCAAACTTGGCAAACGCCAGGTCCTCGCATTCAACAACCAGGCTTAATGGGAGCTCTCAAGCATGGCTAACTTATCTCTTAACCCGATGGCAACCACCAATGCGCGTGGCTCCTTCGGTGTGCAGTCCGATGGGCTGATTCAGGGTGTAGCGCTGGATGATCCAGCCAACCGGTTTAACCTTGCGTCAGGCACCGTGGCATCAACAGAAACCACCCCGATGTGGGGAGGTTTGCCGGTTGCTGAATTTCTGCCGGGTACCGCATCAAGCCCGAAAGGTTCCACCATTCGCCGCGCTGCCAGCGTCAGTGAACTGGAAGGTTTTACGGTATTCAATCAGGCGCACAACGGCCTGACCACGCCGCAATCCCCGGTTCCGCAGTTTGCGTCTGGTATGAGTGTCTCGTATTACCGTATCGGATCAAACATGCGCGTTCCGCTGAAAGCATCCTCTGCGGTGGTTGCACTCGGCACAACTGGCGCGTCGGTGAAAACACCGCTGGCATGGGACTTCGTTAACAGCCAGTTAACCACGGCTGCGGCTGCGGCGTATGCAGGCGGCAACCTGACCACCACTGCTATTGCCTACGCCAATGGCGTTGCTACGGCAACCTTTGCAGCGGCGCATGGCATTACAGCGGGTCAGTACATCACGCTGAGCGGCGCAGTTCCGGCTGATTACAACGGTACCTACTACGTAACATCGGTACCGTCCCCCACTACCCTGACGTTTGTTCCTGCAACCGTTCCGTCTGGTGCAGCAACCACTCAGGCAACTGTGGCAGCGCCGAACGCTACAGCAGTAGCAGCATTTACCCTGCCAGTGAAAGTCCTGTCCATTCAGGCCGGAAACTCGAAAACTGTTTCATATAACAGCACGACCGGTTTCCTGACCTGGAATGACACCGACAACTGCGCGCTGGTCTTACTTTAATCGGGAGCTGAATTAAATGGCTGCAATTACCCCCAGCTATACAATCGTGAACCCGTCGTACATTGCTCCTGAGATGATTATTGGTCAGCAGCAGGCGTCCGGCGCGTTCGAAACCATCGCCAGCGGTAACCCGCAGGTTCGCCTGGGTGTTGGCGATCAATACGCTTACATGCGTCGTCTCGACATTCGCACGCAGGTAGCATCAAGCCAGTCTGGTAACGCTAACCAGTTGCCCAGCGTTGCAATGGAAGCACGGATGATTTCAACGCCATCCTACCTGCTTCGCTGCCGTGGTATTTACGATCACCACGACGTAGCGGCGGCCGGCGGCTGGAATATCGCACTTCCGGAAGCGCAGCGCCTCGGCATGCGCCAGGGCATTTTCCAGCAACTGCGCAACATCCTGTTGTATGGCATGAACCCGGCGAGCGGCGAAGGACTGTTGAATACCGCTGGTGCGACGACTGAAACGCTGCCAGCAGACAGCAATGGTAATACTACCGTCCTGACGTATGATGCAAACCAACTTGCCGTTTACATCCTTGGGCACGTTCAGGCTGCTCTGACTCGTACCATGCAGTTAGGGCGCCAGTTACGCGTCGTTATCTGCGGACCGCAGCGCGTGCTGGGTACGATGGAAATCCAAAAAGTTGTTGAGCTCACTTCCTATCAACGCGTAGGTGCAGGCACTGCAACGGTTGCGGGCATGGTTGATGCCATCCTGGCCGGGGCTGGTGTTCAGACTGACTGGGTGTATGACGATACACTGATTGGGAAAGGTGCTGGCGGTACGGATGCAGTGATTATCACCATCCCGGAAATTGAAACGCCGATGGTGAATTCAACCATTAACACCAACGAATTTGCGAAACTGTCACCGAACCTGGCGGCAAACGCACTGATGTGGTGTGACATGGCGGCACCGCGTGAAATTCCTACGCCGATCCCTGGTGGTGCTGTTGATGTGCTGTCCGAGCTGCGTTCAACGTCTGGTTGGGGTGTCCGTCCGGAAGCAATCACCATCCTGTCGATGGCGTACAGCGCGTAACCCATAAGTTTTTAACAAACCAACAAATCTTAAGCCCCTTTCGGTGATCCGGCAGGGGCTTTTTTATGAGGTCAAAATGAAACTTTTTGTCGCCAATACAACCAAGCAGCGCAACATTTTTGTTTATCGCGTTCTTGAAACTGGTCGCCTACGTCAGATCCCCATTGAACCAGGTTCGCAAATGATGGTTCTGGATGGCTCAAGCGATGAGGTCAACGCGGTAATCGAGCACCATGCAATTTACGGCCTGATCAATTCCCGGAATATTGACCAGAGCAAGGCTTTTGTCGGTCTTTGCTACAACATCGATAAGCCGGTAGTTTCCAGCGTCATCGAAAAGGCCATCCGCGATAACGATGATCACCTTTCCCGCGGCGCACATCAGATTCGCCAGGCATCACTGGCCGCACTCGACAAGACCCTGACTGAAAACAGAACTGGCTACAGCGGGGAGCTTGAGTTTTCTGCTGAACAAATGAAAGGGCGCGAAGAAAACGAAGATGCGCCGGTTGTTAATGAAACCATCGGCACTCAGAAAGCCGGGAGCAAGAAAAAATGACCATCAGTCTGTCGGGATTTATCGACTTCGTTCGAACTGATATGGGTATTGACGCCACGCAGGTTCCCGACAACTCGCCGTCAATCTCTCTGGCTTACGGCGGCGCGGTTGAGTGGGTAAACCAGGACATTGAAATGGTGATGCCTCAGTTTTACGCAGTCGCCGTTTATAACCTCGCCGCGTCGTTTCTTGTCAATTACGGGACTGAGTCAGTATTCGCCGGGACCCGCGACAAGTTGAAGCTTAACGACTTCACCGCGGGGGTTATCACCGGGGCCAGTGACAACGCGACCAGTGCGCAAAGGCTGGTACCGGATTTCTTCAAAGACCTGTCTCTGGCTGATCTGCAGATGCTGAAAGACCCGTGGGGCCGCCGCTACCTGATGATTGCGCAGCAGTTCGGGAGTCTGTGGGGGTTATCGTGATAACGCTGCATCTCGGGGTTATTGATATCCCCTACGAGGACGAGGACACCACAACCGGGGACGTGGCTGAATACCTCGAAGAGAAATACCAGATCATGCAGACGTTCTTTGACCGCTATGAGAGGGAAATAGTGGACATGATGAGTGAGGACATGGCTGGTCAACTGGAGAACCTGATAGCTGGATTTCCGCCTCAAAAGGACCCATTCAGGAGTTCAATGGAAAGGATTCACCATCTCTTTTCTGCATTCCTGGATAGTCAAGAAATGAATGGCATGCCAGGAGTGCCAACGCGGAGGGCGCTGGAAGGTATCAGTAAGCGCCTGAAAAACAAAAAAGGCAATCCGCGCCCTTCGTTTATTGATACTGGCACGTATCAGGGGGCAATGATGGCCTGGGTAAGCGGGGTGCTGAATGCCTTCCCTGAGTGAATTAAACAACGCAAAAACAGAGCTGAACGCCGCACTCACTGACGGGCTTGACGACCTTAGCCGCTATCAGGAGGTGACGTTTACCCGGTACATTCACAAAGTCCTTCCGCTGGATGGATTCGTGTTCTGGGTAAAGGCATCGCTGACTGATGTTGCGGATCCGACGCAGGACACCGTACAGGTTAAAGGTTATCTGCACCTGACGACCGAGACAATTCAGAACGACGAGCAGCTTTACGACCGCAACGTTGTGACGTTTACCGCGCAGTCTGATATTGACCCGTTTAACGACATTGGCTCAGACGTCCTCTATATCGGCGAATTCTTTGGCCTGCAATTCTCTTTTTCACGGCGTATCGGCCTTAACGAACCGGCCAACCTTTATCACTACACTGGTGAAGCGATTTTCCCGCACATGCGGTCGCAGATTATTAATTCTGCCGACGAAATAGATCTCACCGATGTGGTTGTTTCGAGCTCGTTACCGGTATGGCTGACGCTGAATCAGTACATGCCTATGTATCCGGCCATGCTGTCATCGCAAAACATTTCGCCGCCGTTCGCAACGGTGAAGTGCGCTAATACAACCCCGATTGCCGGGGCGTTTTATCTGGACGACCAGCAGAACCAGTATCAACTGGTATCGGAGGATGTGACGCTGTCGCTAACCGGTCTGCGTAACGCGCAAACGCTGGACTTCCTGCGTTATGTACAGGACTACACGCAAAGCGACAGCGCTGAAATGGGCGTGATGAATATCCCTGTTGTGCAGGATGAGCGCGTCACGCAAAACGAGCTGAACATCATCGCCCAGCGAAAGACCATCAAATTCAAAGTTAACTACTACCAGCAACGGATGCGCAACGTGGCGCGCAAGCTGGTGGCATTTTCCATACCTTCCATCAGCCCGGAGAAATAAATGTCGATCGTCAATATTAACGTGTCGGTGACTAACCCGCCGAAACCGTCGCAACTGCTCAAATCCGGTGCGCTGATTTCCGTTGGCGGCACTACGCTGAATGCAGGCGAATATCAGTTGCTGACCGCAAAAACTGATCTGGCTTCCATTCTGGCACCTGCAAAAGCGATTTCAACTATCGCCTGGGCAACCGGTACGGTCACTGTCACGCTGAGCGCTGCACATGGGTGGACTAACGGATCACAGGTTCCGGTCCTCATCTCTGGCGTTGCGCCCACTGGCTACAACGGCGCGTACACCGCTACGGTGACGGGCGCCAACACCTTTACCTATCCGTTGACCAGCAACCCCGGAACGGCAACCACAATGGGGTCGGTAAAAACGGTGGTGGCTAACGAGATTGTTCAGATGAATAACTCGTTCTGGTCACAGGGCACAAGCCGCGCAGTTTATGTGCTGGAGCTTGGCGCGGTTTCGAATATTGACGCCATCGCAGCGCTTGCCGATTTCATCGCGGAAGATGTATCGCTTGGCAACACTTATCAGAAGTTCTTTTCCTATCTGGTGCCGCGCGAGTGGGATTCCGAGGCGACATTCAAGACGCTGACTGGTCTGTATACGTCGCCGTCTTCGCTGGTTTATTTCTTCGTTACCACGACGATCGCAACGTATGCCGCATGGAAAGCTACGGCGAATAAAAGCGTATTTGCAGGCGTGGAAGCCCCAGCCATTGCCGCCACTGAGTTCTCAATGGCTGCAGCGTTCCAGTCTGCTCTGGCGAATGACCCGGGGTCTTCCAACATGGTTCCCCCGATGGCGTACCGTTTCCTGTACGGCGTCACTGAATACCCGATTGAGGGTAACAGCACCCTGTTGAAAAACCTCCAGGACAACGATATCAGCTACGTTGGGACAGCGGCTGAGGGCGGTCTGAGCAATAAAATGCTGGTTGCTGGTCATATGCTTGATGGCAACCCGTTTAACTACTGGTACTCGGTGGCCTGGTGCGCGATCAACCTTGAGCTGGACCTGGCTAACGAAATCATCAACGGTTCAAACACCACCGTTAACCCGCTGTACTACGAGCAGGCTGGTATCGACCGACTTCAAAACCGTGCACTCAAAACGCTGCGTACTGGAATCAGTTACGGCCTGATTCTTGGACAGGTGATTAACGCCAAACTGACCCAGGCCGATTTCAACGCCGAGTATGAGAAAGGCACGTATGCGGGTAATGCGGTAATCAATGCGGTGCCGTTCAGCAACTACACCAGTCTGAACCCGTCCGATTATCAGGACGGGAAATACAATGGGCTCAGCGCAATCATGACCCCGCGTCGTGGCTTCGAATCCATCACCTTTAACCTCAACGTAACCAACTTTGTAGGGGCGTAAAAAATGGGCAACCCATTAGTGCCGCAGGGATTTCTTAATCGCGTCCGTGGCGCCTTGTCTGTTACAGACGTCCCGGCGCTTAACGTCACCGCATCGTACCTGGGTAAAGACGGGATCAGTATGCGGCCGGACAACGCCGCTACTGACATTATTCCGACCATGACCGGGACTGTCGGCAGCCAGACGCCGTACCAGCAGGTGACCGTGACGGTTCACCTCCTGAAAACGCAGGGTCTCGGGGCCAGCTATCAGCAGCGCTTCGCCACTGATACCGCGCTGGGTGAGGTTGTAATCACCCCGGATGCTACGACGTTCGGTAACTTCACATTGCTGAATTGCTACCTGCTGAACTTCAACGAACTGCCGTTCAACGGTATGGATGCCGGGTATGTGGTCACCATTGGCGGCTACCTGACCACCAATGACAACATGTGGATCTAATCCGTGAAAATCGACAAAAAATTAAATCTGGTCAGCACCATCAATCGCGATGGTGCGTTACCCGTCTATCTGCATGTTCTCCCGTTCCCGTATGAAGTGGTAGAGGAGCATTGCTTCCTGCTGGGTAACCTGTTCAACAACTTCATCACTCAAATTGGCGGTATTGGCGCAGCACGTGTGGCCGCAATGATGTTGCGCAAAAAGCTGAAAGAGCAGGGGGCGTCGGAAGGTCCTGGGCTTCTTGATGAAATGCAAAGGCTGGCATCTGTCGTCTACAACGACGGCAGCGCATGGAAAGTCATTCCGCTTGATACCGCACTGAAACAACAAATCGTTTTGCTGGACGAATACCGGGAAGTTGAAGGGGAAATCGTTTTTTTTATGGTTTCCTCTGCCATTCAGAAACGGGAACTGATAGCACCGACGGTGGGGGCGGTGATCGGCATGTACGGTGGGCAACTCACTGTATCGAGCGTTACGGAATTCCGCGATTCCTTGCTGACGTCGAATCAGGATACCGATACCCCGACCCAGAATGTCCAGCCGGAAACATCATTCATACCCTCCTAGACTGGGCGTCTAATGAGGGTTTCTGGCGGGTGATCCGTGAAATCAGCGACGCGGAGTTTTCCAGCCCCGCGCAGTACCGCCAGAGATTCATCATTTCAGCGCTAAAAGACAGGGGAAGCTTCAATGGCAGCTAAAACAATAGTTGAAATTGATGTAAATGATGAGAAGTTTCAGTCGTTTATTGAAAAGTTCAACGAGTATCAGGCTGCGTTAAAGGGATTGCCGGAGGAATGGCGCGGAAGCGCTCAGGGCATCGCTGATACCGGAAAGGAAACGGCAAAGGCCAGAACCGAAACCGAGGCGCTGACAAAGGCATTTAACGATGGCGCGGCGGCTATCCTGTCGATTAACAGCGGCATTGATCGCCTGAATACCAATCTGGAACGGGCAGGGAAGCACCAGGGCGACTTTAGCCGTAATGCCGGTAATGCCAAAGGCTTCCTGAACGCGGCGACAAAGGATGCCAAATCGCTGGCCGGACATATCAAAGACGCCACTACCAGCCTGTTGACGTGGAGCGGCATCGTAGGTGTGTTTACTGGCGTATTGGGTGCTGGCGGTCTGTTTGGTATTAACCGTCTGGCGTCTGTGGCCAGTGCGCAGAGGTTTACCTCTCTCGGCCTCGGTACGTCGATTGGCGCTCTTGATTCCACGGCGATCAACTACCAGCGTGCGCTGAGCAACCCGACGGGGACGTTAGGGGCTATTCGCGATGCGCAGATGGACCTGTCAAAGCGCTGGCAGTTCAGCGCGATGGGTATCAACAACCCTGACCGCTCACCTGACCAGTTACTGCCGCAAATGATCCGCAATGCGCGTGATATTTTCGTGCAGAACGGTAGCACGTTACAGGGTGCGCAGGCCCACGGCCTGACCAACTTCTTTACCCTGGACGACCTGAACCGCTTCAAAAACATGAGCGAAGCGGAACTTGACGCCATGGATAAGCGCGCCCAGCGCGACGCCAGATTGCTGCAGATCACCGACCAGCAGGCGAAACAGTGGCAGGACTTTAACGTACAACTCGATTTCAGTAGCCAGAGCATCCGTAACACGTTTATTCGTGGCCTGGCTCCGCTCACCCCGGCACTAACCAAATTATCCGACTCGCTTTCAGTGGCGATTGATACCGTCCTGAAATCGCCTGAACTTGGCAAATGGATTGACAACCTGTCGGGTGGTATTCAGCGCTTTGGTAATTATCTGGCTTCGCCGGAGTTCTCCAAAGACGTCGAAGACTTCATGACGAAGGTTGAGAAGCTGGGGGGTGTGATCGGTAAAGTTGTCGACTGGATTGTCGGAAAAACCAACCTTTCGGCGGCTGACGTAACATCGGGGTCATCCATTCTTGGTAATGACGCTGTCGTTGATCCGCAGACCGGGAAGAAGTATGTGCCAGGCAGCGATGATGACCCGCATGTGTGGGGGTGGCTGAAAGGTGTTAAACGCTTCTTTTCCAGCGGTGCCGTAACGCCTGTTGATTCACAGCCGGCCAACGTTAACGCGTCCGGCAGAACCATTGCCGACCGGTTCAATAACCCCACAAACCTGAGATGGGCTGAGGGATACGGCACGCATAACACCAGAAGTGGTGATTTTGCGGTGTTCCCCACCCTCGATGAAGGTGTACTGGCTGCGGCCAAGCAGTTGCAGATTTATGGCTCCCGCGGGGTAAATACGGTCAGTGATATCGCCAAAAAATGGGCGCCATCGAACGAAAACGACACCGACGAATACATCCGGCACGTTGTCAAAGCAACCCGGTTTGGTGAAAACGAGAAGCTCGATCTGAACAATCCGGCGGTACTGGCAAAACTCATTTCTGCCATGTCGCAAAAAGAGGGCGCTGGCTACCGGGTCAGTGAGGGAGCGGTGATCCAGATATTCAACAACACCGGCGGCAACGCAGTTGTTTCCGGCGCGCAACTTGGGGTTACCGGATAATGGCTTTCACTCGCGAGCTCTACAAACTCGGTTTTGAAATATCGCCGGTTATTCTCTGTGACGGTATCGCGCAAAGCATACCTGGCGGAATGCTGCCGATTGTGGCCCTGACGCAAAGCGCAAGCTTTGTTACGGGGCTGATCGGCGGTGCGATAAACCTTACCGATCTGGATAAGTATTTCTGCCACTGGCGGCCTGTGCAGGGAGGAACGCTGGTTGATTACGACATTGCCCGCTATCCGTTTGCTAACCAGACCGTGGCGGCTAACGCGCTGCTGGCCCAGCCGTTGCGTATCAGCCTGTTGATGGATGCCCCAGTTAATGAAAATACCGGGGCAATGACAAAACTGGTAACGATCAGTGCGTTGCAGTCTGTATTACAGGCGCATGCAAACCTGGGTGGGACGTTCATTATCGCCACCCCGGCGCTGATTTACAGCGGGTGCATTCTGCGCACCGTCAAGGATGTGACCAGTTCAAGCGAGCCAGTCCCTCAGCGTTCATGGATGTGGGATTTTGAGCAACCCCTGGTTACGGAAACCGGAGCGGAGCAGGCTGTTAACAGCTTTCTCAGCAAGATTGACGGTGGTACGAAGATGACTGATGCGTCATGGACCAATACTGTCGCCGCGCTGGGCAACACCTCTCTGGGTGGCGCGGTGTCTGGTGTCGCATCCAGTATCGTCGGGCTGGTGGGTAAACTAAGTGGAACATTCGGCCTATGAGCACAGAACTCTATACGTTTACCGGCAATGAGCGCGAAAGCATGCTGTTTACGCCGGTACTGGACGGGACGGTCTACAACTGCCAGATAAAGTGGAATATCGCCTCCCAGCGCTGGTACCTGCTGATCACTGATAATTCAGGCAACACCATTCTGAATACGCCAATGGTCGGATCTGTATCCACTGGGGGTATCAACCTTATCTATAGCGTGTTTTCCTCAACAACCCTGATCTGGCGTGAGAAAAATGGGCAAATAGAGGTTACAACCTGATGCGCTTCTATGACTTTCAGATTTTCGACAAAAATGGGAATTTGTACAGGCGCTATAAGAGTCTGGATGACTACGGAAATTTTAACCCCGGCTGCCTGATGGTGGAGTTTGATATCCAGAAGTACGGCATGTCCACCCCCATGGGATCCAGCCTGGTCAGGGTTTACGGGGTCAGCATCAAAGAAATGCAGCAGGCCCAGCAAAACATGTTCGGCATGACCATTAAAGGCTTTGCCGGAATGTCAAAGGGGCTACCGTTAGCCAAACAGAAGCAAAGCGGTTTAGTGCTCGAAGGCGAAATTCAGCAGCCTTTCGGGAACTGGCAGGGGACTGAATTATCTCTGGACATGATAATCACGGCTGGCGCCGGGTCGATAAGTTCCCCTGTCAATATAACGATGCCATGGGGTAAGGGGCAGAAGCTATCTATAGCGTTATATTTTGCCCTGCAACGTGCTTACCCGGATTACAAAATTAAGATCGAAATCAGCGATAACCTGGTGATGAACTATGACGCGCCAATATTTTGCTCAAGCGTGCAGCAACTGGCGGCAAATATTAAATCCATCAGCAAAAGCATCATCAGAGATCAGAATTACTCAGGCGTTGAATTATGCATTTTCCCTGGCAAAGAAATTCGCGCCTGGGACAGCCTGACCACTACGAAAAAAAACGCTCCCATTCAGCTTGAATTTACTGATCTGGTTGGTCAGCCGACGTGGATTGAATTTAACAAGGTCATGATCCGAACTGTCATGCGCGCTGATATTCAGGTGGGCGACTTCCTGAAACTACCAGCGGGCGCCAGCACAATCATTCAGGCCTCATCCTATTCACAATATCGCAACCAGGCAGCTTTTACAGGCGTGTTCCAGGTCAGCGCTGTACGTCTGGTGGGAAACAGCCGCCAGGCAGATGCTAATAGCTGGGTGACCATCATCGAGGCGTTCACAACAACGGGGCCAGCACAATGACGATCAGCCAGCGACTGAACTTCGGAAAGAGTATGAATAACTTTTCCGAAGAAAAAATATTGCAGGCCATGGAACTGGCCGGAAAAACGCTCCCGGCAACGGTTGTTTCACGATCCGGTAAAATGGTTACCGTTTCGTTCAGTCTGACGAATATCCCGTTTACCCTGCCACAAGTGACTATTCCCCTGTTTGGCCCGGAGTATATCCGCTACCCGATGCAGCCGGGCGATAAGGGTATTGTCATCCCGGCCGATGCGTATATCGGCGGCATGAGCGGGCAGGGTGGCGGCACCGCTGACCTGACGCAGCCGCCAAATCTCAGCGCCCTGACCTATTTGCCGATCAGCAATACCGAGTGGAGCGACGTCGACGGCGAAGTGCTGACGATGTACGGGCCCGAGGGCGTCACCATTCGTGACAAGGCGAGCAACAGCACTTTCCTGTTAACACCCCAGAGCGTGGCCATAGCAACGCCTGACAGCTTTACGGTGAAGGTGGGAATTACCGTCCTGTCGCTAACTCAGGGAATGTGGCAACTGACAGGCCAGGCCGGGAAATTACAGGATGCATCTGCCAGTACAAGTCCGGCGATAATGCAGGAAGGCTGGGCTTTGCTGGTTTCATGGCTGAACAGTCATCGCCATTCGAACGGTAACGGCGGCGGTAACACCGGTACGCCAACCAGTTCATTCAGCGGGAACATTACCGAATGAGAACCTATGGCAGAAATTCAGAGGGTAAATGGGTCCTGGTTGAAACCGATGAGTACGGATTTAACGATGCCATTTACCTGACAACGCTGGTGCAGAACCTGAAATTAGCTCCCCAGGAGTCGCCATTCTTCGCCAATAACGGCATACCCGCGCAGGCATCCGTTATTCAGCAAATCTTACCAACCTATTACGTTAACCGCCTGCAGCAACAGTTCAGCCAGTACTTTTCCTCGCTACAAATTGCCATGGTCAGTGATGACCCTCCCGTTTACAACATTTCAGCCATAACGAATGCAGGCTCAAAAATTATTGCACAGGTGAATGTATGAGTGATTTGTCTGTCAGCTATACCGCGGCTGGCCCGGTACCGCAAACCGCAGAAAGTCTGCGCGAGCAACTTGTTGCTCAGGCGGTGGCCCTGTCCCCCGGACTGACAACTGATTTACCCGGTTCGCTGATTGAGGATATTGTCAGTACGGATGTTGGCGCACTGCTGGTATGTGACCAGGCCAGAGTTGATCTGATTAACTCGGTAGGGCCACTGAAAGCGAACTTGACGATGCTGAACCTGCTGGCCCAGCAAAGCGGCATAGCACCCCAACAGACGCAGGGGCTAACCACTGTACCGGTTCAATTTTCAGGTCCGGCAGGTTTCGTTATTCCGCAGGGTTTTTTGGTATCTGACGGCACGAACAGCTATGCGCTGGTAGACACTACGACAATTCCGGCAGCGGGGGTAACGTCATCTGTTACCTGTCAGGGGACGGTGACGGGCTCCTGGGCAGTACCGGCAAACACGGTAAACCAGATTGTCACCAGTCTGCCGCAGGATATTGTTCTCACCTGTAACAATCCCGTTGCCGGTATACCAGGTGGCGATCCGGAAACCAATTATCAGTTTCGTGATCGCGTCTGGCAGGGGCAAATGTCCACTGTGCAGGGGTATCCCGGTTTTATCCGCCAGAAGTTGACGGATGTTGCGAATGTGCAGGCCAGACTTGTGTCTGTTGTCCAGAACGGCAGCGCCTGGGTCATCATGTGCGGCGGCGGCGATATTTATGAGATGGCTGGAGCCATCTACAAATCAGCAGGAGATATCAGCCGGCTGAGCGGGTGCAATATAAACGTCACGGGCATAACGAACGCTAACCCTGGCGTTGTGACGACCGATATCACACACGGATATACGACCGGCCAGGTTATCGAGATTGCAGGCGTTACAGGTATGACTGGCGTGAATAACGTCCCGCTGACGGTCACTGTGCTGTCTCCTGATTCATTTTCTATCGGGATTAACACTACATCATCAGGCACATGGACTGGCGGCGGGGTTGTAACACCGAATCTGCGCAACAATGTTGTGACGATTAACGACTGGCCAGACAACTACCTTATCCCGTTCGTTATCCCGTTACAGCAACGAGTCACGATTACATACCAGTGGGCGACGGAAAGCGTTAACTACCTGACGGATGCGACAGTTTCCAGCCTGGTGTCGGCAAACGCTATCTCGTATGTGAATAACATTTTTGCTGGTAAACCGCTCAACGTTAACAACCTGAAAGATGTTTTTTTGCAGGCCGTCAATACCGTGCTGGATATGAGCCTGATCACCACCCTGAATATCATTGTTACGGTTAACGGCATTATCACGCCAGTCGATGCAGGAACGAGCATTATCAGCGGAGATCCGTTCAGTTACTGGTATATCGCATCCGATGGTGTAATCGTTAACGGGGTTTAACATGCTCAGTGAAATTATCAGGTCATACCTCTATACCCAATATAATGATGACGATGATATCCGGGCATTTGTCACTGCCTACAACACCATGGCCCAGGAAATCTATTCATGGATGCTGAATGCTAACCTTCCTGTATTTGCCGGTGGCTATAACGTTGGCGACCAGTTGCGATGGATAGCGCTGGGAATTTACGGCGTTAAGCCTCCGATACTGGTCAGCGGTAAAAGCAAGGTTTACGGTCCGTATAACGCGATCAGATTTAACCAGTTGCCGTTTAACGGGCGGAAACGGGTCAGAGAGGCCGAGCAGGTTGTTGTGTCTGACGACCTGTTCAAGCGGATCATGACGTGGAATTTCTATAAGGGCGATGGCTTTTATTTCACAATCCCCTGGCTGAAACGCCGGATTATGCGATTTCTCACGGGTGTTGACGGTACGGATATTGTTAATGATCAACACTGGATTGTCTCTGTTGTTTTTTCGGATACAGGGATGATTATCACCATCACTAAAGGCTACACCGAACTTACTGACGCATCACTTTACAATGAGACAGGATTCAATGATCGACAGTACGACCACAATGATGGAGTGCTGATAAGAAGCAATGGCTATGAATATGCCGACCTGTTTAAGCAGGCCTTTGATTCAGGGCTGCTTCACATCCCTTTTTACCTGAGCGGTGAAGTCATCGTTATCGGTTAGTTCATCGTCTGCAGAATCAATCAACCCGCCACCGAGCGGGTTTTTTATTGCCTAAAATCCGGAGGATAAATGGCTCTCACCATGCTGGCGGCAAACAATGCCTCTACTTTGCTCGTTTCCGATATCAGCGCCGCATCAACAACGCTACAGGTAAGCACAGGAACAGGCGATCTCTTCCCATCCCCTGTTTCAGGCACAAGCTATTTCAAGGTGACCCTGACGTCACTGGCAGCAGGTAAAGCCAAAGAAATCGTGCATGTCACATCACGTTCTGGCGACACGTTTACCATCACAAGGGGCCAGGAGGGTACCGACGCGGCGGCCTGGGGTTCTGGCTCCAGCGTGGCAAACCTTTTTACTGCGGGAACCTTTTCTAATCTGGCTCAGGCCAAGGACGTGCAGGCCGTTTACGATAACCTGTCCGGCACAGGAACAGGGCAGGGTGCTCTGTCTGTAGGGTTTAATGATACCGACGCGGGCGTACAGACAACAGTGGCGGGCGGTTTACTAACCAGAATAACCAAGGCCGCCTTACTGGCCGGGACTGGTTCTCTGGTGGGCTATCAGTATGCATCAGATGCCATACTGCGTACCATGCATGACAGATTTGCAGAAACGCTGAGCATTATGGATTATGTTCGCAGCACCGATAATGGTGATTATTCTCTGGCATTACAGCGAATTTTCACAAAATACGTATCGGCTGACAGCTTTCATATAAAATTTCCGGTTGGGTATTTTCAATTCAAAACTCAGGCTGTGTACAACGGCAGCGCAGTAGTTTCCATTGAGGGATGCCAGGGTACAAAATGGTCACTTGAATGGAATAGTGCGCAGGCAAATATTGCGATCACGTCTCAGCGTCGTATTTTTATTGATAAGATTGAAATAGAAGCCAAGGAAATTATCGGACAAACAAAGATAGGTATGTACCTTAACTGCACCGCGCAGGACTACTCTCACAACCTTACGCAAATTATTGCAACGGCGACAATATCAAGCGCGAACACTGGAATTATTATGTTTGATATTGTAAATTTTTCGCTTGGTAATGTTAGTTGTTGCTATGTCAGATATTTTGGGGTTGGTTCTACAACCCACAATATCGATGAATTCTCAAATAACATCGGATGGAGAATAACGGCAACCACTAAAATCAGCACTGACAGTAGATTTGAAAACTGCGGTGTTGTCGGTTGTGAAACGGCGTTTGCTGCATTCCCTCCGAATGGCACAAGCGGATATCTGGAAGGTATTGCATGGATGAGGTGCACAGTTGTAGATTGCCTCTATGGGCTTTTTGTCCAGGGTGATAACACTCAGGTTTATCGCTCCCCGATGTACGTTTGGCTTGGCGGTCATATATTTGCATACAAGGCATGTATTAGCCACTACTGGGTAAGCCAAATAATTGTTCAGGCGGCAATTCTATACCTTGTTTACGACGCAACTCATTCTGGTAGCTTTGGAAATTCTCCTATTTTGCTTAATGAATGTGTTAACACGCAGATTGACAATGTTACCATTCGCCTTGTTAGCCAAATTGTGGGCCCGTCAATATCTCAGGGTGTTTATGTTGGTTCAAATTGCGCTGTAACATCAGTAACTAATATTATTGTTTATACAGCTTCACAATCCAAAGGCGTAGTAAGTGTGCCTGGTTCAAAATACACAACAGCATTTAATGTTAAAGTGTACTATTCAGGTACGGCGCCAACTGCTGCCATTGCACTTGGCGGAACCGGTGATGAAGACCTTGGTGGTAACTCGGTAAGGCCAGCATAAAAAATAAGCCCCGAAAGGGGCTTTTTTCATGGAATTTCAACTTCTGAATATCCACCTTTACCATCAGAAGCCAGAACCTTGATATCTTTTTTGGTAATGGCTCCTGGAACATCATAGGAAAAAACGAATCCATTATCGCTATTCTTGATCTTGTAGAATTTTTTGACATCGTCTCTTTCTATGTCAGGAGATATCTCACCGACAATACCGCCTTTTATAACAACAAAAAGCTTAGGAGAAACATCACCTTTTCCTTTTGCGACTGCCCAGCCTGAAATGTATATTCTTGATGTCTCAACCCCAAGCCCTCTGTTCAGTTCGTTGCTTCCGGGTGAGATGATGGCCTGGTCTACATGTCCTATAACCTCTATCCCTCTTTTGCTAAATGACTGGAAGCTATCAGTGATGCTTATGCTTCTGGTAAATGGGTTTGCCAGTGAAAGATAAATACACGCGATTACAATAATAAAAACAGGTGTCTTTGTTAGCAAATCATGGTCTGCATGGAACCTCTTGCACACGTTGTTGATCAATAAACCAATGCTAATCATAGCTACTGGAACTATTCCATATGCAAATAGCTGTCCGTTTAAATGGAAATGAATGGTCATATGATGCCATGCCAGTATTTGCCATGAAAACACACCAGCAACAATAAAAGCGCATCCAATAGAATAATGCAGCAAGTCGGAGTCTATTTTATCCTTAAATTTCTTTACTGGATAGATAATACAAATTGCAGAAGTTAGCACAGATATTAAAACAAACCATCCAAAAGGTATTTCTTTATTGAAAAAAGACAACGCTGGAAGATAAAAGTACTCTTTGAATGATTCCCATGCAAAAAGCAACTTGTGGCTTTCCAGATCTGACGATAGAGTCTCTATCAGACTTTCATTACCTTTTCTTGATGACAGGTGTTGGATTAGTCCCTGGGCATAGTCTGCCCCGCCATCGGTACCAGTATGCAATTCAACTCTATTTATAATTGTTGAAAAACCATATGCATCATTTATGTTGTTTAACTGGACTGCATGAATCGCTACAGCGACAGAGAATCCAACAACACAAGCAATAAATATACTAATTAAATCATAAATTCTTGCTTTGTGATTTGTTCCTATTAAAGAGAATACATAACCAGCGCATGCAAACAACGTAACAGTTGTTATGTATTCATACCCACATAAACATTTAATCAACATCGCCAGAAATATTAATGAAAGCATCAATGGCTTTCTTCCATTAAACATCATCTTGCCTGTGACAAACGCTATTGCAAACGGCAGGATAATTGTGAATGGAACCCAGTATAGTGAGTATGAAAAAGTTAATGCCCAGGGAGATAAGGCAAGAGATAGCCAATACAGAATGACAGGGTAAATTCCAGATAATTTTAATAATTTATAAGTTGGAACAGAAAATGCAAATGATGTTAAAAAAGAAATCAATAACGAAGACTGCAAGCTTATATCTGTAACATTTAAACTGAGAGGGCTGGAGTGCATCAGAGAAAGTAGTATGCCCTGTATACCAAACTGAGAAAGATAGGTTTGCTCAAACCACCTGAGATGATCAGAATTAGCAATGCGTTCTACGATTATGAATGAATCTGAACCCAAGAAGCTATTCCCGAATTTTAAAATGCAGATGTTCCAGAATAGAAATAATGATATTGTAAATATCAAGGAAACAGACCAGGCTTGGGGCTTTGAGTACAAAAAATACTTATTCTCTTTTAGCTCCGACATTTAATTAAATCCCTTATTTTGGTTGCCCATGATTACTTACAATAAATCATGGTTAAGTTTCTTACATTTTGCCTCTTAACAGAATTTATGTCATCCAGAAATTACAAACTGGCAGGAAGTGTAATGTTGCACAAACCCGGCACTGACTTCATCAAGTTGGTTAGGGGTTCGATGAACGCGATATTCAATTATTAAAGTTTTTATTAAATAAAATCAGGAGTATAAATGGACCTCACACTTTTAGCTGCCAACAATGCACAGACCACGATCGCGGCCGCCATCAACGCATCTGCAACTACCGTGTCTCTGGCGACAGGTACCGGCACCCTGTTTCCGGCACCTGTCACCGGTGCAAGTTACTTCAAACTCACCCTGATAGATGCAGCAACAGAACAATTGACGGAAATTGTTCACGTAACTGCACGATCTGGTGATTCACTGACGATTCTGCGCGGACAGGAAGGAACGACGGCACGCGCGTGGTCAGCGAATGATATTGCTGCCAATATGATGACCGCTGGCTCTCTTTCATTGATGGCTCAATACAATACGGCTGAATTTCAGGATGCGACCACCGGAAGATTGCTGAACGTGCAAACGTTTAATGCCTCCGGAACTTATACCCCGACACCGGGAACAAAAAAAATCATCGTTGAGGTGATCGGTGCTGGCGGAGGCGGCGGTAGTGCATCAGGGGCAAATGCATCATCTGTCGGTATAGGCGCAGGTGGTGGCGCAGGCGGATATGCTAAATCTTTGATTACCTCAGTTCCTTCCAGTCAGTCCGTAGTTGTTGGTGTAGGCGGTAATCCATCATCTCCTGGTGGACTTTCATCATTTGGTTCTGTTGTTGCAAATGGAGGTCTGGGTGGTGATAGTTCCATTTCAAGCGCATGGACAACTGCATTTGGCGTAAATTTATTTCGTGGCGCCAATGGGGGTTCGGCAACTGGTGGGAATATTGTTAATTCGTCAGGTGGATGTGGAGGAACGGCGATCTGGTCCAAGGAAAATAACTGCGTATCTGGCGAAGGAGGAGCATCGTATTTATCAGGAGGTGCTACCCCTATCGGTGGTTCAAGCGGACCGGGCAATGCTGGCACTGCTGGAGGCGGTGGCTCTGGTGCCAATGCCAACCTGACAACAACGGTTTATACCGGTGGTAAAGGTGGAGATGGCCTGGTCATCATCTGGGAATACGCGTAAGGAATTTATGAAACCGGGCTGGCAAGGATGTTGGCCTGGCTATGTAACATCATATGTTAACCAACAGATCGTTTGCTGACGATTTCAACGCTACAGTGTAATATGCCCGTCAGTCGTTGATGGGGTAGTTATCGTGGAATGTCCACCGCTGTGTCCATCAAGAAGAATCAATCAGCATAGCGAGTTAATAAATTCATATTTATGAAGAACATAAGAAATTTCTCCATCATTGCTCACATCGACCACGGTAAGTCGACGCTGTCTGACCGCATTATCCAAATTTGTGGCGGCTTGTCCGATCGCGAAATGGAAGCTCAGGTTCTTGATTCTATGGATCTCGAACGTGAACGCGGTATTACCATCAAGGCGCAGAGCGTTACGCTGGACTTTAAAGCGTCCGATGGCGAAACCTATCAACTGAACTTTATCGATACTCCTGGTCACGTTGACTTCTCCTACGAAGTTTCCCGTTCGCTGGCCGCCTGTGAAGGTGCGTTGCTGGTGGTGGATGCCGGCCAGGGGGTAGAGGCGCAGACGCTGGCAAACTGCTATACCGCCATGGAAATGGATCTGGAAGTGGTGCCGGTACTGAATAAAATCGACCTGCCTGCAGCCGATCCGGAACGTGTTGCGGAAGAAATTGAAGATATCGTCGGTATCGATGCCACCGATGCGGTGCGTTGCTCTGCAAAAACCGGTGTGGGTGTTGTTGATGTCCTCGAACGCCTGGTGCGCGAAATTCCGGCACCTCAAGGTGATCCGGATGCACCATTACAGGCACTGATTATTGACTCCTGGTTCGATAACTACCTGGGCGTCGTGTCGTTGATCCGTGTGAAAAACGGTACGCTGCGTAAAGGTGATAAAGTCAAAGTGATGAGTACCGGCCAGGTCTATAACGCTGACCGTCTGGGCATCTTCACACCGAAACAGGTTGACCGTACTGAACTGAATTGCGGCGAAGTAGGCTGGCTGGTTTGCGCTATTAAAGACATTATGGGCGCGCCGGTGGGCGATACCCTGACGCTGGCGCGAAATGCGGCTGACAAAGCGCTGCCGGGCTTTAAAAAGGTGAAGCCACAGGTTTATGCCGGTCTGTTCCCGGTAAGCTCCGACGATTACGAGAACTTCCGTGATGCGCTCGGCAAACTGAGCCTGAACGATGCATCGCTGTTCTACGAACCGGAAAGTTCTACCGCGCTGGGCTTTGGTTTCCGCTGCGGCTTCCTTGGTCTGCTGCATATGGAGATCATTCAGGAGCGTTTGGAGCGTGAATACGATCTGGATCTGATCACCACCGCACCAACGGTAGTCTACGAAGTTGAGACCACCTCGAAAGAGGTTATCTACGTCGACAGCCCGTCCAAGCTGCCACCGCTGAACAATATTTATGAGCTGCGTGAGCCAATTGCCGAGTGTCATATGCTGCTGCCACAGGAGTTCCTGGGCAACGTGATTACGCTCTGTATCGAGAAACGTGGCGTGCAGACCAACATGGTTTACCACGGTAACCAGGTGGCGCTGACCTATGAAATCCCGATGGCGGAAGTGGTGCTCGACTTCTTCGACCGTCTGAAGTCAACCTCCCGTGGCTATGCGTCACTGGATTACAACTTCAAACGCTTCCAGGCTTCCAACATGGTACGTGTGGACGTGCTGATCAACGGTGAGCGTGTTGATGCGCTGGCGCTGATCACCCACAACGACAACGCACCATACCGCGGGCGCGAGCTGGTTGAGAAGATGAAGGATCTCATCCCGCGTCAACAGTTTGATATTGCCATTCAGGCGGCCATTGGTAACCACATCATTGCCCGTTCGACGGTAAAACAACTGCGTAAAAACGTTCTGGCAAAATGCTATGGCGGTGACGTTAGCCGTAAGAAAAAGCTGCTGCAGAAACAGAAAGAAGGTAAGAAACGCATGAAGCAGGTCGGCAACGTCGAACTGCCGCAGGAAGCGTTCCTCGCCATTCTGCATGTCGGTAAAGACGGCAAATAACCCTTAAGGAGTTGGCATGGCGAACATGTTTGCCCTGATCCTGGTCGTTGCGACCCTGGCGACCGGATTTCTATGGTGCCTGGATAAGTTTATTTTTGCACCCAAACGCCGTGAGCGTCAGGCTGTTGCCCAACTGGCAACAGGTGATGCCCTCGATAACAAAACGCTGAAAAAAGTCGGCCCGAAACCGGGCTGGCTGGAAACTGGCGCATCGGTTTTCCCGGTGCTGGCGATTGTTCTGGTCGTGCGTTCATTTATTTATGAACCCTTCCAGATCCCGTCAGGTTCGATGATGCCAACGTTGCTGATTGGTGATTTTATTCTGGTTGAGAAGTTCGCCTATGGCATTAAAGATCCGATTTACCAGAAAACCCTGATCGAAACCGGTCATCCGAAACGGGGTGACATCGCGGTATTTAAATATCCGGACGATCCGCGTCTTGATTACATCAAACGTGTTGTCGGCTTGCCGGGCGATAAAGTGAGTTACGATCCGGTCGCCAAAGAGGTTACCGTTCAGCCAAAATGCAGCTCCGGCCAGGCTTGTGATAACGCGCTGCCAATCACCTACAGTAATGTTGAACCAAGTGATTTCGTGCAGACCTTCGGGCGCCGAACGGGCGGGGAAGCCAGCAGTGGTTTCTTCCAGTTGCCGAAAGGCGAGAACCGTGATGATGGTATTCGTCTGGGTGAGCGCAAAGAGACGCTGGGGGATGTCACCCACCGTATTCTGACCGTGCCGGTCGCGCAGGATCAACTGGGCATGTATTACAAACAGCAGGGCCAGCCGCTGGCGACGTGGATTGTTCCGCCGGGTCATTACTTCATGATGGGCGATAACCGCGATAACAGCGCTGACAGCCGTTATTGGGGCTTTGTACCAGAAGCCAATCTGGTGGGCAGAGCTACCGCTATCTGGATGAGTTTTGAAAAACAAGAAGGTGAATGGCCAACCGGCGTGCGCTTAAGTCGCATTGGTGGCATTCATTAATTCAACGGGGTGCGGACAGAATATCCGCACCCCGAATTATTTCCGCGATAAATCCGTTCAGACTAACGACATCCCATGTCGTTGCGTATAGAATGTTCCCCCGAAGTTTCAGGCTGGCTCCTCAGGGCGCCACAGCACACGAAACCGCGTTGGTTCTTACACTTCATCATGCGCGCCATCGATTAAAAGAGGCTGCCAATCGATGATATGTACTTTCAGGTCGGTTTCGTGTGCTGCATTGTTGACGCATTCATCTATTGGTATCGCATGAACCCCATCGTAATAAATCGGCTTCAGCGGAAGCTGGGCTACACTTTTCATCATCAGGAGCTGTTGCAGCAGGCATTAACGCATCGCAGTGCCAGCAGCAAGCATAACGAGCGTCTCGAATTTTTAGGCGACTCCATTTTAAGTTTTGTGATTGCCAATGCGCTATATCACCGTTTCCCGCGTGTGGACGAAGGTGATATGAGCCGTATGCGCGCAACGCTGGTTCGCGGAAACACACTGGCGGAAATTGCCCGTGAGTTTGAACTGGGTGAATGTCTGCGCTTAGGGCCTGGTGAACTGAAAAGCGGTGGTTTTCGTCGTGAATCCATTCTGGCCGATACCGTAGAAGCGTTGATCGGTGGGGTATTCCTCGACAGCGATATTCAGACTGTCGAGAAACTGATCCTGAACTGGTATCAAACACGTCTGGACGAAATCAGTCCGGGTGATAAACAAAAAGATCCAAAAACCCGTTTGCAGGAATTTTTGCAGGGTCGCCACCTCCCACTGCCGTCTTATCTGGTGGTGCAGGTGCGTGGTGAAGCACACGATCAGGAATTCACTATCCACTGCCAGGTCAGTGGCCTGAAAGAACCGGTAGTAGGCACAGGTTCAAGCCGCCGTAAGGCAGAGCAGGCCGCAGCCGAACAGGCGCTGAAAAAACTGGAGCTGGAATGAGCACCGAAACTGAAAAAACATATTGTGGGTTTATCGCCATCGTTGGCCGCCCTAACGTGGGTAAATCCACGCTGTTGAATAATCTGCTCGGGCAGAAGATTTCCATTACCTCGCGCAAAGCGCAGACCACCCGTCACCGCATCGTGGGTATTCACACCGAAGGGGCTTACCAGGCCATCTACGTGGACACCCCCGGCTTGCACATGGAAGAGAAGCGCGCGATTAACCGCCTGATGAACAAAGCGGCGAGCAGCTCGATTGGTGATGTAGAACTGGTCATTTTCGTCGTGGAAGGCACCCGCTGGACGCCGGACGATGAAATGGTGCTCAATAAACTGCGTGAAGGGAAAGCGCCGGTTATCCTGGCTATCAACAAAGTTGATAACGTGCAGGAAAAGGCCGATTTGCTGCCGCATCTGCAGTTCCTGGGTAGCCAGATGAACTTCCTCGATATCGTCCCAATCTCTGCTGAGACCGGCTTTAACGTTGATACTATTGCCAGCATTGTGCGCAAGCATCTGCCGGAAGCGGTTCACCATTTCCCGGAAGATTATATTACCGACCGCTCTCAGCGTTTTATGGCGTCCGAGATCATTCGTGAAAAACTGATGCGTTTTCTGGGCGCTGAATTGCCGTATTCCGTCACCGTCGAAATTGAGCGTTTTATTACCAATGAACGTGGTGGTTACGATATCAACGGATTGATCCTCGTTGAACGCGAAGGGCAGAAGAAGATGGTGATTGGCAACAAAGGGGCCAAAATTAAAACCATCGGTATCGAAGCCCGTAAAGACATGCAGGAGATGTTCGAAGCCCCGGTTCACCTGGAGCTGTGGGTGAAAGTGAAATCGGGCTGGGCCGACGACGAGCGTGCACTGCGTAGTCTCGGCTATGTTGACGATCTTTAAGAGTTGATACTCTATGGATTTCGAGTTGCAGGAAGGCGGCAAGACCGTGAATCCCCTGGAGCTTACATCGGTAAGTGACTGGGGGGAGCGGGCGCAGCTAACGCGCCTGCAGCTTGAAAGACGACGAGTATGATGGAGGGCTGGCAGCGCGCATTCGTCCTGCATAGTCGCCCCTGGAGCGAAACCAGCTTAATGCTGGACGTCTTCACGGAAGAGTCGGGGCGCGTGCGCCTGGTCGCTAAAGGCGCACGTTCAAAACGTTCCAACCTGAAAGGCGCGTTACAGCCTTTTACCCCCTTGCTGGTACGCTTTGGCGGACGCGGCGAAGTCAAAACGCTGCGCAGCGCTGAAGCCGTCTCTCTGGCACTTCCCCTTTCCGGGATTACGCTTTACAGCGGTCTGTATGTCAACGAGCTCCTGTCACGGGTTCTTGAACATGAGACTCGCTTCTCTGAACTTTTCTTCGATTATCTGCACTGTATCCAGGCACTGGCTGGCGCAATCGGTACGCCCGAACCGGTTTTACGTCGTTTTGAACTCGCGTTGCTGGGGCACCTCGGATATGGCGTAGATTTTCTGCACTGTGCAGGCAGCGGTGAACCTGTTGAGGACACCATGACCTACCGTTATCGCGAAGAGAAGGGATTTATTGCCAGCGTGGTGGTGGATAACAGCACCTTTACCGGGCGGCATTTGCGAGCGCTTGCCGAACGCGAATTTCCCGATATGGATACGCTCAGGGCGGCGAAACGCTTTACCCGCATAGCGTTAAAGCCGTATCTTGGGGGCAAACCGCTCAAGAGCCGGGAACTGTTTCGCCAGTTTATGCCGAAACGTTAACGGAGCCGAATTTCCGACTCGCTTTCGCCTTTGCGCATGTGAGCAGAAGGGCGGGGTGAGTAGAACGTAAAGACGAACGAAAAAGAAAACGAGGATTGTGATGGCTGAATTACTGTTAGGCGTCAACATTGACCACATTGCCACCCTGCGCAATGCGCGCGGCACGGCGTATCCGGACCCGGTACAGGCGGCATTTATTGCGGAACAGGCCGGTGCGGACGGTATTACCGTGCATTTGCGTGAAGATCGTCGCCATATCACTGACCGCGATGTTCGCGTATTGCGCCAGACCCTGGATACGCGGATGAATCTTGAAATGGCCGTTACAGAAGAGATGCTGGGGATTGCGGTCGAAACGAAGCCGCATTTCTGCTGCCTGGTGCCGGAGAAACGCCAGGAAGTGACCACCGAAGGCGGTCTGGATGTGGCCGGGCAACGTGACAAAATGCGTGATGCCTGCAAGCGTCTGGCGGATGCCGGCATCCTGGTCTCGCTGTTTATTGATGCCGATGTTGAGCAGATCAAAGCGGCTGCCGATGTTGGCGCGCCGTACATCGAAATTCACACCGGTTGTTATGCCGACGCGAAAGACGAAGCGGAACAGGCAAAAGAGCTGGATCGCATCGCTAAAGCGGCGAGCTATGCGGCAAGCCTCGGGCTGAAAGTTAATGCCGGACACGGCCTCACCTACCATAACGTGCAGGCTATCGCACGCCTGCCGGAAATGCATGAGCTGAACATTGGCCATGCCATTATTGGTCGTGCTGTCATGAGCGGTCTGAAAGAGGCGGTCGCGGAAATGAAACGCCTGATGGTGGAAGCGCGTAAGTAATGGCTATTCTTGGCATTGGCACAGATATTGTCGAAATTGAGCGTATTGAAGCGGTGATTGCCCGTAGCGGCGATCGCCTGGCAAAACGCGTGTTAAGCGACAATGAATGGGCCATCTGGGAGAGGCATCAGCAACCGGTGCGTTTTCTCGCCAAACGCTTTGCCGTCAAAGAAGCGGCGGCAAAAGCGTTTGGAACGGGTATCCGCAACGGGCTCGCGTTTAACCAGTTTGAAGTATTTAACGACGAGCTGGGCAAGCCTTGTCTGCGGCTGTGGGGTGAAGCGTTAGCGCTTGCGGAAAAACTGGGCGTAGCGCACATGCATGTCACGCTGGCAGATGAGCGCCGCTATGCCTGCGCGACGGTGATTATCGAGAGTTAAGGACCTTATTTCACAGGGCGTCATTGGCGATGTCAGTTTGAACTCGCACAGCAGAAACCGGAGCGTACTCAGGTTCGTGAGGATTGCGAGCACTGCCCAGGTTTAAAATGACAAGTAAAATAGCCCTGAGTCAGGTTCTAGATCTTATCCGCGTGGTGCATTTGTACAAACTTGTCCCACAACTGCTCTTCGCTTTCGACATGTGCCGGATCTTTCAAAATGGTATTGGGGATCGGGCACACTTTCTGGCAGGTCGGTGTTTCGTAGTGTCCAATACATTCCGTGCAGCGATCGCTGTTAATCTCATAAATGCTCTCGCCCATCGAAATGGCCTCATTAGGGCATTCGGGCTCGCACATATCGCAATTGATGCATTTTTTGGTGATTAACAGCGCCATCAGGAAAATCTCAGAAACCTCACACAAACAGGGCGGGCATTATACGATCATTCCCTGTTCAAACCAGTTTTTTTACCAGCTCCTCGCTGTGACGAATACGCTCCGGCGCATGTTCCAGATCGCGCTGAACCAGGGCCATAAATAACAGATCGGTGAGCATCGTTTGGGCGCTGGTCGATGAGATTGCCGCGCTGCGGGTCGCCTGTTCTTCGGCAATTGTGTACAGACAGTGGCTGGCGCGCTGTTGCAGGGCGTTAGGTGTGAAACCGGTAATCGCCAGAATGCGTCCACCGGCGCGCAACATTTCATCGGCAGCCATATTGATCTCACGGCGCTCACCGGAATACGAGATCGGTAACAACAGATCTTGTGGATCCATCGCCTGCACCGTGGCCAGCAGGGCGTGCATATCCTGCTCGACTATGGCATTCAGGCCAATTTTCATGAGTTTCCAGCCGAAATTACGCGCCACCAGACCGGACGCGCCAATCCCGGTCAACACAATACGTCTTGCCGTGCGCAGCATCTCCACGCTTTGCTGTAGCTTCTCTTCGCTGTTCACATCCAGGGTGGCGCGCATGGCGCTCAGATTCTCATTGATAAGCTTTTCGCCAACCACGCGCAGCGTATCGTCACCGAGAATCTGATTGTGCACAGTGATGGAAAAGGGATCCGGGCTGCTGGCGAGTGCCTCGCTGATCGCCAGTTTCAGTGCCGGAAAGCCTTTGAACCCCAGCTTCTGGGCAAATTTCACCACGCTCGACTGACTCACTCCCGCCTCCAGCGCCAGTTGCTGAGAGCTTAAATGACGAGCGCGATCGGGCTCGGCCAGCAAGAAATCCGCCAGCTTCTTATCGCTCTGTGCAAATCCGGCATAACGCTGGCGAATACTAAGTAAACAGTTCATCACGTCTCCTGAGGCAAAATGTGACCACAATTACAAATACGCATTTGACGCAGGCAAATGAATTTTATATTCCATGTCTTGCTATTATTATGAATAAAAAATTCTTTAGGAGCAAAAATGAATCTTGGCGCACTGGTTTCCGAGACACGCAATCCAGAAACTATGGATTTAGACGCATTAACGACCATCGAATTAGTTAACCGTTTTAACCAACAGGATACGCTGGTCGCTCAGGCAGTAAAAGCCACCTTACCGGAAGTTGCCAAAGCGGTGGATGCGGCGGCGCTGGCGTTGAAAGCGGGCGGCAGAATTATTTATATGGGCGCCGGTACCAGTGGGCGACTTGGGGTGCTGGATGCTTCTGAGTGCCCGCCGACCTTTGGCGTGCCGCACGGTCTGGTGGTCGGGCTGATTGCCGGTGGACCTGGGGCATTGCTCAAAGCCGTTGAAGGGGCGGAAGACAATGCACAGCTCGGCGAGGACGATTTGAAAGCCCTCTCACTGAACGCTGCGGATCTGGTGGTGGGGCTGGCAGCGTCCGGGCGCACGCCCTATGTCATCGGCGGCCTGAAATATGCCAATGTCGTGGGCTGCACCACCGTGGCGGTCTCCTGTAACCCGGATTCCCCTATTGCCCATGAAGCGGATATTGCCATTTCACCGGTGGTTGGCCCGGAGGCGCTCACTGGCTCCACGCGTCTGAAATCGGGCACTGCGCAGAAATTGGTACTCAATATGATTTCCACCGGGGCGATGGTGAAATTTGGCAAGGTTTATCAAAACCTGATGGTCGATATGAAAGCGACAAATATCAAGCTGGTGGACCGTGCCTGTCGCATGGTAGTAGAGGCAACAGGCGTCACGCGTGATGTCGCGGAAAGCGTACTAAAGCAGACTGATTTCGACGTCAAACCAGCTATTTTGATGGTGTTGACCGGGCTTGATGCGCCTGCGGCACGCGCGAAACTGACGGCGCATCAGGGCTTTTTACGGGCGGCGTTAGAAAACTAAAGAGGCGTGTATGGACAAAACAGCAGCGCTCGCCAGCGCCATCCTCAACGGGGTGGGCGGGCAGGGTAACATTCAGCGTCTTGAAAACTGCATGACCCGCGTGCGCGTCGAACTTTTCGATGACGCGAAGCTGGACCTGGCGGCCACAAAACAGTTGCCAGGGGTTAGCGGCTATGTCAAACAGGGCCAGCAGCATCAGTTTATTGTCGGGCCGGGTAAGGCGGCGCAGGTGGTGGATGCGATGCGAGCACAAATGAGCGGGGCGGACGCGGCACTAGATAATGTCGAGCGTAACAAGGCACAGGCGAAAGCCAAATACAAAGCCCCAATGAGTGATGCGCTGCGTAAGCTGGCAAACGTCTTTATTCCGCTGATCCCGGCGTTTATCGCCTCGGGGCTGATCACGGGTATTATCAATATCCTCAAACGTCCGGATATCGTCGGCGATTTTGCGACACAATACCCCAATATGCTCGGTTTGCTGGCCATTTTTGGCAGCGCCGTGTTTGCCATCATGAATATTCTGGTGGGGGTAAATACCGCGAAGGTATTTGGCGGCTCGCAGGCGCTGGGCGGGGTGATGGCCGGGATCCTCTCCAGCCCACAACTGGCGCAAATTACCCTGTTTGGCGAGGCGCTGCAGCCGGGCCGCGGTGGGGTTATCGCGGTGTTACTGGTCGTGGCCTTAATGTGCTGGATTGAGAAAAAATTGCGCGACATTCTGCCCGGCTCGATCGAGCTTATCCTTAACCCGTTGCTGACCACGCTTATCGCAGGGACGGTGGCGATTATTGCGCTACAACCTTTGGGCGGCGTGATTTCCGAGGGCATCGCGCACGGGGCTTCCTGGGCTATTGATCGCGGTGGCCTGCTGGTGGGGGCTATCATTGCAGGCGCATTTCTGCCGCTCGTGCTTACCGGGCTTCATCAGGGGCTGGTGCCCATCCACGTAGAGCTGGTACAGGCGCATGGTTACAACGCCCTGTTCCCGATTCTGGCGATGGCGGGTGTCGGGCAGGTGGGGGCGGCGATTGCGGTGCTCATGAAAACCCGTAATGCTCGCCTGAAAAAAGTAATCAAAGGCGCACTCCCGGTGGGATTACTGGGAATTGGCGAACCGCTGATTTTCGGTGTCACCCTGCCGCTGGGGAAACCTTTTCTCGGCGCGTGTTTAGGCGGCGCCGTGGGCGGTGCGCTGATAAGCTACTGGAAAGTGGCGACGGTTATCACCTTCGGCATCTCCGGATTACCGCTTGCGTTAACCATTGTTACCGGAAAAGTGATGCTCTATCTGTTAGGCTATTTGGTAGCAGTGATAGCCGGGTTCCTGTTTACCTGGCTGTTGGGTTTCACCGATCCTGAGGAGTAACATTTGGCTACCAGCGAGCGTCGCATTGTCTTTTTTGATCTTGATGGCACTTTACATCAGCAGGATATGTTCGGCACATTCCTGCGCTACGCGTTGCGCCATCACCCTCTGAATGTCTTGCTGGTTCTGCCTTTACTGCCCGTCATTGGCGTCGCCCTTTTAGTCAAAGGGCGCGCCGCGCGCTGGCCAATGAGTCTGCTGTTATGGGCATGTACTTTCGGCCACAGCGAAACCCACCTTAAGCGGCTTGAGCAGAAATTTGCCACCTGGTTTCGCGGGCATGTCACGGCATTTCCGGTGGTGCAGGAACGACTCACCAACTATCTTCTGGCCTCCGATGCAGATATCTGGCTTATCACCGGTTCGCCGCAGCCATTGGTGGAACAGGTCTATTTTGATACCCCCTGGCTGCCGCGAGTGAATATTATCGCCAGCCAGATTGAGCGCCGCTACGGTGGGTGGGTGCTTACATTGCGTTGTCTGGGGCATGAAAAAGTTGCTCAGCTTGAGCGCAAAATCGGCACGCCGCTGCGTCTGTACAGTGGCTATAGCGACAGTAAACAGGACAACCCACTGCTCTATTTTTGCCAGCATCGCTGGCGGGTGACGCCGCGTGGACAGCTCCAGCAACTGGAATGAGCGTGTGCAACACATAACGGCTGTGTATAATGCGCCCCGCTTGTTAACTGGAGTGTCCCCCTTTGTCCAACCCTGAACTTAACCACGACTACTGGATGCGCCATGCGTTAGCGCTGGCAAAACGCGCGTGGGAAGAAGGCGAAGTGCCGGTTGGCGCGGTGCTGGTCCACAATAATCAGGTTATTGGTGAAGGCTGGAACCGTCCCATTGGCCGCCACGATCCCACCGCACATGCGGAAATCATGGCGCTGCGCCAGGGCGGGATGGTGTTGCAAAACTACCGTCTGATTGATACCACCCTGTACGTTACGCTTGAACCCTGCGTGATGTGTGCCGGGGCGATGGTGCATAGCCGTATCGGCCAGCTTGTCTTCGGTGCGCGTGATGCGAAAACCGGTGCGGCTGGCTCGCTGATGGATGTGCTGCACCACCCGGGCATGAACCATCGGGTTGAGGTTGTCGAAGGGGTTTTACGCGATGAGTGCGCCGGAATGCTAAGCGATTTTTTCCGTCAGCGTCGGCTGGAGAAGAAAGCGCAGAAAAAAGGGCCGGAGCCGCTTATTTAGCCGCGCCTGGCACTTGCACCACCAGTTTGTCCGGTACGGTCAGCGGATTGCGCGGGAAGGCCTCGCCTGGCGTAAAAGCGCTAAAGGGCATGATACCGTAAGGCGCACGATTGAACTCCTCCGCCGCCACCGCCGGATACCCTTGCGCCAGTTGTGATTTCTTCGCCGCCTCTTTCTCTTTTTCCAGCAAATACCCCACCAGGCTGATTTCGTATTTACGGATGTTTTCCACGTAGGCGTAAGCTTCATGCCCACGCGCATACCCATAGGTGAGTTTGCTGTAATAGGGTTTCTGACTCAGCAGCGGCAGGCGCTGTTTTACGTCCGCCCAGCTATCCGGGTTGCCTTTTGTTTTCACCGTGAGCGACCGGGCGTCGAGCATGTGCGCATAGCCCATATTGTAGGCTGCCAGCGCAAACCAGATGCGCTCGTCGCGAGGGACGCTGTCAGGTACTTTATCCATCATATCCTGCAGGTAGCGCGCACCGCCGCTGATGCTTTGCTCGGCATCCGTGCGGTCGCTCAGCCCCAGGCTTTGCGCGGTATTGCGGGTAAGCATCATCAGGCCGCGTACGCCGGTGGGGGAGGTCGCCTGGGTATCCCAGTGGGATTCCTGATATGAAATCGCGGCCAGCAGACGCCAGTCAATATCCTGCGCGTATTTCGTAAACAGCGGCTGGAGATCGGGCAGAACGCTGTCCACCGCACGTAAGAAGGTGCGCGTGTCGACGTAATCAAAATCATCGCCATGACCGAGGTACTTCTCTTCCAGGCGCGCCAGGGTCCCGTCTTCATTAATGTTATTGAAGAAGTCGAGCATCGCCGCCGACAGGGTATTGTCGTCATCGCGGCGGCTAAACCAGGTGACCGGTTGCTCATCGCTGATATCGAGAGCGACGGCCAGTTCCGGATGGACGCGCTGGAACAGACTCACGGCGACCGAATCCGCTACGGTATAGCTGAGTTTGCCGTTCACCACGTCTTCAAGCAGATTATTGGTGCCTGCTTTATCGTCCACCTTCCAGCTCAGATCCGGGAACGTTTTCTCTTTAAGTTCACGTAAATCGTTGATCGCCACATGGCCTGGGGCGATGGTGAGTTGGGTGTCATTGACGGTAGCCAGGCTGCGGGGGCGGTAGCTGCCAACGCGGTAAACCAGTTGCTGCGAAACCCAATAGTAAACCGGGCCCGGCTGGTAGTTTTCGAGGCGCTCATTGTTATAGACCAGCCCGGCTGCCAGCATATCGGCCTTGCCGTGGTCGAGATCATCAAAAAGCTGGCTGATATTCTGGCGTACGGTCACTTTCAGTTTAACGCCAAGATAGCTGGCGAACTGTTGGGCGAGCTCGTAATCAAGCCCGTAAGGTTTATTATCTACACTGGCATACGTCAAAGGGGACGCGATAGTGCTTATGCGAAGCTCGCCCCGCGCCTTGATGGCCGCAACGCGGTTGTCGGCTTTGCCGAACCAGGGGATAGAAGGCCACAGGGCCGCTGCCAGCAGCAGGGTGACGATGCCGATAAGCAGATAATTAATCTTAAATTTTTTCAATTAGTTAATTCTCTGCGCCGTGCGATGCCTCAATAAATAGCCGCCATGAATACAAGGATGTTTATCGGTCGTTGAGCGGCATTTTGCGCAACAATACGCCAGTTGGCAACTAATTAGCGAAGCCGCTACGGTTTGCTGCGAAATGCCACTCAAGATTTTATTTCGACGCAAACGGTTTCGTCACCGCTCAGGATTCTCTATAATGACGCCCGTTTTCCCCCTGATGCACACTTAAAGCTTCGAAGACGAGAGACTTATGATGGAAATTCTGCGTGGTTCGCCTGCACTGTCCGCATTTCGTATCAACAAACTGCTGGCGCGTTTTCAGGCAGCCCGGCTCCCGGTGAGCAATATTTACGCTGAGTATGTCCATTTTGCCGATGTGAACGATCGGCTGAACGAGGAAGAGCTCACGCGGCTGCAATGCCTGCTGAAATATGGTCCGAACTTGAGCAGCCATACCCCAACCGGAAAATTACTTCTCGTTACGCCCCGCCCTGGCACCATCTCCCCCTGGTCTTCTAAAGCAACGGATATCGCGCACAACTGCGACCTTGGCAAAATCAATCGCCTTGAGCGCGGCGTGGCCTACTATGTTGAGGCCTCAACGCTGACCGAAGCGCAATGGGCAAGCGTGGCGGCTGAACTGCATGACCGCATGATGGAGACCGTATTTACCGCCGAAGCGGATGCGGCACGCCTGTTTGAACATCATCAGCCTGCGCCGGTGCAAAGTGTGGATCTGTTAGGTGAAGGGCGTCAGGCGCTGATTGACGCTAACGTGCGTCTCGGCCTGGCACTGGCGGAAGACGAAATTGATTATCTGCAGGATGCGTTTAGCCGCCTTGGCCGCAACCCGAATGATATTGAACTCTACATGTTTGCTCAGGCGAACTCTGAACACTGCCGTCATAAAATCTTCAACGCCGACTGGGTGATTGACGGCGAACAGCAGCCAAAGTCGCTGTTTAAGATGATCAAAAACACCTTCGAGAAAACCCCGGACTATGTGCTGTCTGCCTATAAAGACAACGCCGCGGTGATGGAAGGTTCTGAGGTCGGGCGTTTCTTCGCTGACCACGAGAATGGCCGTTATGACTTCCACCAGGAAGCGGCGCACATTCTGATGAAAGTGGAAACCCACAACCACCCGACGGCGATTTCTCCGTGGCCGGGCGCGGCAACCGGTTCTGGTGGTGAAATCCGTGACGAAGGGGCGACCGGACGTGGCGCGAAGCCGAAAGCGGGTCTGGTGGGCTTCTCCGTTTCTAACCTGCGTATTCCGGGTTTTGAACAGCCGTGGGAAGAAGATTTCGGTAAGCCGGAACGTATCGTTTCCGCACTGGATATCATGACCGAAGGCCCACTCGGTGGCGCGGCATTTAACAATGAATTTGGCCGTCCGGCGCTGACCGGCTACTTCCGTACTTACGAAGAGAAAGTGAACAGCCACAACGGCGAAGAGCTGCGTGGCTATCATAAACCGATCATGCTGGCAGGCGGTATCGGCAACATTCGCGCCGATCACGTACAAAAAGGTGAGATCACCGTTGGCGCGAAACTGATCGTCCTCGGCGGCCCGGCGATGAACATCGGTCTGGGCGGCGGCGCTGCCTCCTCCATGGCCTCCGGCCAGTCTGACGCGGACCTGGATTTTGCTTCCGTCCAGCGTGACAACCCGGAAATGGAGCGTCGTTGCCAGGAAGTGATTGACCGCTGCTGGCAACTGGGTGATGCCAACCCGATCCAGTTTATCCATGATGTGGGGGCGGGCGGTCTGTCGAACGCCATGCCGGAACTGGTAAGCGATGGTGGGCGCGGTGGTAAATTCCAGTTGCGCGACATCCTTAGCGACGAACCGGGGATGAGCCCGCTGGAAATCTGGTGTAACGAATCCCAGGAGCGTTATGTCCTGTCCGTTGCGGCCGATCAGTTACCGCTGTTTGATGAACTTTGCCGCCGCGAACGCGCCCCGTACGCAGTGATTGGTGAAGCCGTGGCAGAGCAACATCTGACCATGAGCGACAGCCACTTCGACAACCAGCCGATCGATTTGCCGCTGGATGTGCTGCTGGGTAAAACCCCAAAAATGACCCGCGACGTGCAAACACGTAAAGCGGCCGGTGAAGCCATCGATTCACGTGACATTTCTATTGCGGACGCGGTAAACCGTGTGCTGCATCTGCCTGCCGTCGCCGAGAAAACCTTCCTGGTGACCATCGGCGACCGTACCGTCACCGGTATGGTGTCGCGCGATCAGATGGTTGGCCCGTGGCAGGTGCCTGTCGCTAACTGTGCGGTGACCACCGCCAGCCTGGACAGCTACTACGGCGAAGCGATGTCCATCGGTGAACGTGCGCCGGTGGCACTGCTGGACTTCGCCGCCTCTGCCCGTCTGGCGGTCGGTGAGTCCCTGACCAACATGGCTGCCACGCAAATCGGTGAACTCAACCGCATTAAGCTCTCGGCAAACTGGATGTCCGCAGCCGGTCATCCGGGTGAAGACGCCGGGTTGTACGACGCGGTAAAAGCCGTGGGTGAGGAACTCTGCCCGGCGCTGGGCCTGACCATTCCGGTGGGTAAAGACTCCATGTCGATGAAGACCCGCTGGCAGGAAGGTCACGAGCAGCGCGAGATGACCTCGCCGTTGTCGCTGGTGATCACCGCTTTTGCCCGCGTCGAAGATGTGCGTCGTACCGTGACGCCGCAACTTTCTACCGAAGACAACGCCCTGCTGTTGATTGATCTGGGTAAAGGCCACAATGCGCTGGGCGCAACCGCGCTGGCGCAGGTTTACCGTCAACTGGGCGATAAAACTGCCGATGTGCGTGATGTCCAGCAACTGAAAGGTTTCTGGAATGCGATGCAGGCGCTGGTGGCAGAGGGCAAACTGCTGGCCTGGCATGACCGTTCCGACGGTGGTCTGCTGGTGACGCTGGCCGAAATGGCGTTTGCCGGTCACTGCGGTGTGAATGTGGATATCGCCGCACTGGGCCAGGATCATCTGGCGGCGCTGTTTAACGAAGAACTGGGTGGCGTCATTCAGGTTCGTGCCGCGGACCGTGAAGCTGTAGAAGAGCTGCTGGCGGCAAACGGTCTGGCGGATTGTGTTCACTACCTGGGTCAGGCCTCGGCGAGCGATCGGTTTGTTATCGAGGCGGCAGGTCAGGCTGTGTTCAGCGAAAGTCGTACCACCCTGCGTATGTGGTGGGCAGAGACCACCTGGCAGATGCAGCGCCTGCGTGACAACCCGGAATGCGCTGACGAAGAGCATCAGGCGAAAGCCAACGATAGCGATCCGGGCCTGAACGTGAAGCTCTCTTTCGATATTAACGAAGACATTGCGGCACCCTATATTGCGACCGGCGCGCGCCCGAAAGTGGCGGTACTGCGTGAGCAGGGCGTTAACTCCCATGTGGAGATGGCGGCGGCGTTTTACCGTGCGGGCTTTGATGCCATCGACGTCCACATGAGCGATCTGCTGGCCGGGCGTACCGGTCTGGAAGATTTCCAGGCGCTGGTTGCCTGTGGCGGCTTCTCTTACGGTGACGTACTGGGCGCGGGTGAAGGTTGGGCGAAATCAATTCTGTTCAACAACCGCGTGCGCGATGAGTTCGAAACCTTCTTCCACCGTCCGCAGACGCTGGCGCTGGGTGTATGTAACGGCTGCCAGATGATGTCTAACCTGCGTGAACTGGTGCCGGGCAGTGAGTTGTGGCCACGTTTTGTGCGTAACCACTCTGACCGCTTCGAAGCGCGTTTCAGCCTGGTCGAAGTGACCCAAAGTCCGTCGCTGCTGCTGCAGGGAATGGTCGGTTCACAAATGCCTATCGCGGTTTCCCACGGTGAAGGCCGCGTGGAAGTGCGTGATGATGCCCATCTGGCTCAGCTTGAAAGCAAAGGTCTGGTGGCGCTGCGCTTTGTCGATAACTTCGGTAAAGTGACCCAAACCTATCCGGCTAACCCGAACGGTTCGCCAAACGGTATTACCGCGGTTACCAACGAAAGTGGTCGCGTGACGCTGATGATGCCGCATCCGGAGCGTGTGTTCCGTACGGTTTCTAACTCCTGGCACCCGGAAAACTGGGGCGAGGACAGCCCGTGGATGCGTATCTTCCGCAATGCGCGTAAGCAGTTAGGTTAACCCCGTCCAGCACGCCCGGCCCACATGGTCGGGCGTGCTTCCTCTTTCCGGTTGCTTATCTAAAAGACAGAACTGGCGATATTGAGTACAATCGTTTCCGGCGCTAACAGGGAAGGGAACGGTTATGAAGCTGATTAAAAAGGTAAAATTAACCTTTACGCAGGGAGCCTCGGACAAGGTCTATGAGGTGGATCTCTGTGAACAGCCTGGCAACGAGGTGAATCGTTACTGGGTGAATTTTCGCTACGGACGGCGTGGCGGCACGTTACGGGAAGGGACAAAAACGCCTGCCCCCGTTGATTTCATAAATGCCGAGGCTATTTTCGCAAGCGTAGTGGTTGCCAAAACCAACAAAGGCTACGTTGAGGCCGGTTCACTTTCCCCCTCCGCTGTCAGCGCTTTCTCTTCTTCGTTACACACCTTAATCCGCCAAATCGATCGCATTAAAGAGAGCGAACAACGAGCCCGAAGCATATGGCGACTCCCTCAGCAGCCGAACGCTATGCTGGCAGACTGGCTGGAAAAGGGGCTTAACGAGGAACATCACTGGCTGGAAAATTACGCCCGCCTCTGGACGCTGGGGCGCACGGGAAATCAGCACAACCTGGCGCGTGTGAGCCCCTTTCTTGAAAGCTCATATCCGCCATTAAGCAACCTTGCTTATGAAGTGTATCTGCGTCTGGGTGACGATGACGATATCGCTGTGCTGCGGCAAAACTTGCTGGCATCGTTACCGTCAGAGCTGTCCCAGGCATTAGCTGTTGGCGATACTGGGGCAATCGATGCGCAACTTCAGCGCCATATTAATGAACAGAATCCCAACGCGAGTACATTACTCAAAACGCTCTATCGGTTAGCGCTGGACAACCCGCTATTGCATCAAGGCCTGATTCGTCTGCTATACGTTCTGCCTCTGCGCCCTAATCTGTTTAAAGGTGTGCGCTACCTGTTCAAAATGGCTGAGTTCCGCCTGGATGCGCCGATGTTTGCCCTGCTGGCCTGGCGTTTTGATACTACGCGGGAATTTTATTCTGCCCAGTGGGACGGCGTCTGGGTGAACGGCGTGGGCTATATCAAACCCAGTCAGGAACTTCTGCGCGACGATAGCAGGCTGGCCTATTCGCGTAAAACGCGCGACTACCTGCGGCGCCGTAGCTGGCGTGCCTTGCGGCGTCTCGGTGCCCGTGGCGACGCTCGCTATGTCGATATGGCCTGCGCACTTCTGCTCCAGTATAAGAAAGAATACCTGGTGCCAGAAAAGCAGAGTGATTCAGGCGTTTTCGCCAGCGATGCGCATCTCTTCGCGTGGAACGCCATTTTGCGCTTACATCACCCTCACTATCAGCGCCACAGGCAGAGAGCGTTATGGATTCGGGTCAGCGATGAAAAGGATGAACGCCGCGTCGAGGCATTTCCACAACTCTGGGATCAGCACCCTGATGCACTGCTGACGTTATTGTGCCTGAGCGAGAGTGAAGCCGTTTGCACGTTTGCGCTCAGGGCAATGAAAGATAATGCCTCCTTCTACCAGGCCCTCACCGATAGCCAACTGGTGCAGTTGCTGGCTCGTCCGTTCCCGCTCATTGCCGATTTTGTGCTCTCGCTTCTTACTGCGCGTTCGCTCACTCCTGAGCTGCTGCTGGGGCTGATTAACAGTGTCCACCCGCAAGCGCGCAGCCTGGCGCTAACCCATTTAAACAGCATTAGCGCACTGTTTGACGAAGCCGAACTGGTTACCGCGCTTTTGCTGGCTGACGATGCGCAGATCAGCGCGTGGTTAGAAGAGCGTTTTTCCCGGCAGCCTCTAACCACCTCGCAACAGGTGACGTTAACGCGGGCGCTTTTGCTCCGGCTTACCGACGCGCAGACCACCTTTTCTGAGCAACATGCCCTCTGGTTGTCGGTGTGCCTGGTGAGCCATCTGTCTGCCATGGCCCCGTCGCTGACGATTGAGAATTTCAGCGAGCTGCTCGCCCATCCCGATACGGGTGTGCAGCTTTTAGCCGCCCGGTTGTTGGTGAGTTCCGATTTGGCGCAGAGCCCGCTTTCGCAAGCCCTGCTGGTTCAGATTCACAACTCGCCTGTCGCGGCTATCCGCGCCGCGGGCATCGCACTGTTAGGCAAACAAAATCCGGAATTAGTCTTGCTGCAGTTACCACAGCTAATTGATCTGCTCCAGTGCGGTGAGGCAGAAGAGCGACAAGCCTGTTACACGCTTCTGGGGCAACTGGCCGGGCAGCATGCTGCTGAGGTCTTTGCGGGATTATTCCCCTTAGTCTTTAAAAAAGAAGCCCACGAAGGCGCACACCAGGCGCTGTTAACGTTCTTCACGCACAAGCTTAATGCCTGCCTGCTATCCCTGGATAAAGACACCATCTGGCGGCTGATTCATGCCAGATCGCTGGCGGCGCAAAGCCTGGGACGTGAGTGTCTTCTGGCCCGTTCTCCGCTGGCGTGGAGCGTGAATCAATGGGTGGCGTTGGCAAATCACCCTGACCATTATATTCGTGATTATGCGTTGAAGGCCTTCACGTCACATGTAGATGTTGTCCGCGAACAGAGCAGTGCTGCGCTGGAGCTATTGGAAAGCGACTGGCCCGCAACCCGAGAATTTGGTTTTGCGTATTTCCGCCAGAACTACCCCTCCCCAGGCTGGACCCCGGAGCTGATCGTCAAGGTCTGCGACAGCAACCGCGACGATGTGCAGGCTTACGGTCGGGAACTGTTACAAACGTTCTTCCAGCGCGAGCAGGGGGAAGCGTATCTGTTAAAGCTGAGCCAGCATCCGTCATTGACAGTACAGACCTTTGTGACCCATTTTTTTGACGAGTATGCGACCGGAAAGCCTGATGTCATCCTGGCGCTGAAACCTTGTTTCCTGACAATCCTTTCCCAGGTTAACCGTGGGCGCGTCGCTAAAGACAGGACGCTTGCTTTTCTTACGCAGCAGGCGGCTGCCAGCCCGTTGGTGCTTGAGATGGTGGCGTCATTGCTGACTCGTCTGTCGCTGACAGTGGTGCAAAAAGACAAAGCGCCGCTGATCAAGGCCATGCTTCAACTGCAAAAACAGTATCCCCATTTGAATTTGCCGCTGGACATTATTGCCCGACCCGAACAAGGAGCGCCTCATGCAGGTTAGTTATCGTTATCAGGGAAAGAGTCAGGCCTCGGAAAACGGTTTGACGTTCTCGCCAGATAGCCTTCGCCCACCGGCGTTCTTCGTCGGTGAGCTCAGGCAGAAACTGGCGTTTCGCGAGGCCATCTCCGCGCTGCATAACGTGGTGGTATCGGACATGCGTTTTCAGCCAAAAGATAAAACCGACTATCGGCGCTGGCTGGCGGGAGAAGAACAGCGGTTATTAGCGGAATTTATTGCGCAGAAAAGCCAGCTTGAGCAAGAAGCGAATGAGATTAGCGGGCGATTACATGTGCTGAACAAAGAGGCTGCAACGCTGCTTGCACCTTACCATGAGGCGCAAAAAGCTTATTTCAATTATCTCTATAAAAACGATATTGATGCCTGGTATGTGTTGGATCCGGTGATCACTGTGCATCCCGATGAAGTCTTTTTTGAGTGTTTTTCTGAGGATGAATCAAGCTACGGCAAATTGAGTTGTCATTACGATGTTTTTGACAACATCAGCGAGCGTGCCTTTGGGACCACCAACATCGACTATTCCGAAGGGCTCTACCAGGCATTTCAGAAAATCCGTGATTATCACCCGACGCAGTTAAAAATTGATCCGGACGGCTTCGCCATTCAGACGGACGGCAGCGAGTGTGAAGAGAAGAAAATCGATCTGCCGGACAGTTGGGTGCGCGGTTTTTTACAAGTGAGCTCGGCGATGACCCTGCCGATGGTGAAATTCTCGCTTGCGCCCATGGATATGCACAATATTTGCTTCCGGCTCAGGCGTAAAAAAGAGCGTAGCGGGCCGCGCTCGCTGCGTTTTGAGCTGACGCCGGGGCAGCCCGTCAAAGTGATTTTTGAGCCGTGGAATGAAACCCTGGTTTGCCCACGTTCGCTCTACAAGGGCGACCAGCCGCGTTCCATACGTGTCTGGGGACGGCGCAGACTGCATATCCTCGAACGTCTCATCCCCGTTGCCGAAAAATTCGATATCTGCCTTCTCGACGATGGTATGCCTTCATTCTGGACCGCAGATTTAGGGGCGATGAGTTTTACGCTTGGCCTGTCCGGCTGGAGCGCGAATGACTGGTCGGCCCAGGGTAATTTTGATTTGCTCGCGCCACGCCAGGCAGTCGATACCCTGACGCTGGAGCGGGTTTATCAGGCACTGAGCAAGCGCCATATGGCTTCATGCGCCTCTCTTGCCACCGAACTGGGGCTGGACGAAAGCATAGTAAAAGCGGCGCTGGCAGCCTACAGCCAGCATGGCCAGGTGCTCTATGACCTTAACAAAGATCTCTATCGTATTCGCGCGCTCTGCCGCGAGCCGATCCCACTGGAACAACTGCGCTTTAGTAACGAACGGGAAGAGAAGGCTATCAACTTCGTCAACGCTGGCCTGGTGCAGGTAGAAAGCGCCCTGAGTAATACCACCGGAACGCAAATGCGCGGTCAGGTTCTGGATAATGCCGTACGGTACAACGTTTCCCTGATGCTGGATACAGACCAGCGGCTGACGGTGGGCGAGTGCAATTGTCACTATTTCCATCAGAACCGACTGCGTCGTGGTCCGTGTGAACATATGCTGGCATTGCGGCTGGCAGCAAAGGTAAAAGCATGATGAAAAGGACTTTTTCTGCTGTTATACTCGACGTTAATAGCGGCGTGGCAAGGAAACCTTGCATCCCGGATGGTGGATCGCCATTCAGGTTTTATGACTGCCCACGCGTCACTGATGCCATCTTCACTGGGCAGAGTGTGAGTACCTGTCACTATTGCAGTATGGCTTCAACGAAGCCAATGAGTGACAGGTACTCCACTCTGCGTCGAGTGGATAACCTCAGTACCAGGAACGCTTCGAAGGCCTTATTCGCCACGCCGCTATCCCTCCCGGTCATCCCCGTATTCTCTTGTCCATCACGGTCAGGGGGCGTTCGTTATGTCTGAATCTTCAAAGCTGACCCGCCAGCAAATTTACGAGCGCATCCGCGAAACCAGTAAAGAGGAGTACATCCTCGCTGAAATGATCCGTCTGGGTTTCTGGGATGAAACGCAAGATAAACCCGCTCTCACCGCAGAATTTATTGCTCAACGTGCGGCGTTACAGAAACAGCTTGCGGAGCTGGGGCAGAAACAACGGCTTTATGATGACCCGCAAAAAGCATTGCGGGAATTGCACAAAACGCGCAAAAAAGCGGCCCTGGAGAAACGCGAGCAAACCCGCATTGCCCGTAACGAAGCGCGCTATGCGCGTGCGTTGCAATGGCATCAAAAGCAGCAAGCAGAAATAACCTGGCTGGGGGAGGGGGTTTCATTTGGCCTCACCGACACCGCGCACAACGAAGCCCGATTACAAGCGCAGAAGCTGCCCTTGCTTGCAGACAGCCAGGCACTGGCATCTGCAATGGGCATCACGATTAATGAGCTGCGTTTTCTTTGCTTTCAGAAAAATGTCTCCCGAGTAAACCATTACCGGCGTTTTTCCCTCGCCAAAAAAAATGGCGGTGAGCGACTGATTTCGGCGCCTATGCCACGCATGAAGCGCGCGCAGTACTGGATTCTGGAAAACATTCTGAATCGTGTGAAGTTACACGAAGCAGCCCACGGTTTTGTTACCGGGCGCAGCATTTTGAGTAATGCGCTGCCGCATGTGAACCAGGCAATAGTGGTCAATCTGGATATGGAAAACTTCTTCCCGACGGTGAATTACCGCCGGGTAAAAGGTTTATTTCGCCAGTTAGGTTATGCGGAGCAACTGGCCACTGAACTGGCTTTGTTAACTACGGAACCTGAGGTTACGCAGGTGGCACTGGATGGCGAGACCTGGTTTGTGCAGGAAGATGCACGTTTCCTGCCGCAGGGCGCGCCAACCAGTCCGGCGATTTCCAATATCATCTGCCGTCGTCTCGACAGCCGTTTGCAGGCAATGGCACAGAAGCTTGGTTTTGTTTACACCCGTTATGCTGACGACATGACCTTTTCCAGTGCGCAGCCGTCCGCCAACGTGCAACAGCTATTATGGCGCTGCAAGCAGATTGTTAAGGATGAAGGTTTTAAGATCCACCCTGAGAAAACCCGGGTCATGCGCAAGCCGCAAAAGCAGGAAGTCACCGGTATTGTGGTGAATGAAAAGCCCTCCGTGGATCGCAAAACGCTAAAACGCTTTCGCGCATTGCTATTTCAGATTGCAAAAGATGGAATGGAAGGAAAGCGCTGGGGATCGGGCGAGCTGATGGCGAGCCTTGAAGGCTATGCTAATTTCGTGGCAATGGTGGCCCCTGAGAAGGGCATTGTTTTGCAAAAGCAGGTCACCGACCTGAAAAGACAATATGGATATACAACCCAGCCGGGGCGAATTACAGCGCTGAACAAGAAGTTGTTCCGGGCAAAAGCCGCCCGTGGGGAATCGCCACGTGATAACTGGTGGCAGGCACAAGAAGCCCCGCCACCCGTTCTGGAACAAACCGCGCAGCAGCAGGCAACGCAAAAGGCGACATCATCAGCGACAGAGGCGTTGCATTTCGACGCGCAGCCTGAGGCTCATGCCGGTCAGGTGCCTGATAAGTCTCGTTCCCCTTTACGTTTCTTCTGGGTGCTTATCCTTGTGCTGCTGATTATGATTCTGGCGCGGATGTTTTAAATGTTATCTGTGTCATGTTGCAGTGTCGGGAAACCGCGACAAAGCCACTGTTCTGATGTCTCCAAAAGGAGACATTTAAGTCTTTGATTTATATAGTTGATGCGTTTGTGGTAAAAGGGTGTTGCTGATCGGAGACAGTTAGCGTGAAAATCATTCAACCGCTATTCAACGCCTGAATGTTGTTAACTTCTTATATTTCAGTCGGTTAATATTTTGTTTTGCGTTTTGGCATAAGTGTTGCATAATAATAACCAGTGGCTCATTCACCTTCTTATGTCAGCCCCTTCGGGACGTGCTACATAAACTTCGAATGACGCACTTAAAGGTGCCTGCCGTCCAACTGCTGATAAAAGTTCGCTTTTTCAGATATCGGGCGAAACGTCGAGTTAGGCACCGCCTAATTTCTAAGCAAAGCCGGGTTTATACCCGGCTTTGCTTTTTCTGGCTTCCCCGTAGCACATTACTCAGCTAGCATCCTGTTAAACCCGATTTGCGAGAGTATTGCGTTGAAACGCTGGCCCATTTTTCCCCGCTCCCTACGCCAGGTCGTTATGATGGCGTTCTTACTGATCTTATTGCCTTTGTTGGTGCTTGCCTGGCAGGCATGGCAAAGCCTGAATGCCCTGAGCGCCCAGGCGGCACAAACGAATCGCACCACGCTTATCGATGCCCGACGCAGCGAGGCGATGACCAATGCCGCGCTGGAAATGGAACGCAGTTACCGTCAGTACTGCGTGCTGGACGACGCAACCCTGTCAAAGGTGTATCAGAGCCAACGTAAACGCTACAGCGAGATGCTGGATGCCCATGCAGGCGTGTTACCGGACGAAAAACTCTACCAGGCGCTTCGTCAGGATTTGAACGATCTCGCTCAGTTACAGTGCAAAAGCAGTGGCCCAACCGCAGAGGCGTCCGCACGACTCGAAGCCTTTGCGGCGGCGAATACCGAGATGGTGCAGTCAACGCGGCAGGTGGTGTTCTCCCGTGGACAGCAGTTGCAGCAGGAAATTGCCGAGCGCGGTCAGTTCTTCGGCTGGCAGGCACTGGTGCTGTTTCTGGTTAGCCTCGCGATGGTGCTGCTGTTTACGCGGATGATTATCGGCCCGGTGAAGGGCATTGAACGGATGATCAACCGATTGGGGGAAGGGCGCTCCCTTGGGCATACGGTAGTCTTTAAAGGCCCGCGTGAGTTGCGCTACGTGGGGGAACGCATCATCTGGCTAAGTGAACGCCTTTCCTGGCTTGAATCACAGCGTCATCAATTTTTACGCCATATCTCTCATGAACTGAAAACCCCGCTTGCCAGCATGCGTGAAGGGACGGAACTGCTTGCCGATCAGGTCGTCGGGCCGTTAACAGTAGAGCAGGAAGAGGTGGTGGCTATCCTCGATGACAGCAGCCGTAATCTGCAAAAACTGATTGAACAATTACTCGACTACAACCGGAAACTGGCGGATGGCGCGGTTGAACTCGAAGACGTTGAGATCGAGCCGCTGGTGGATATGGTTCTTACGGCTCACAGTTTGCCCGCGCGAGCTAAAATGATGCATACCGAGGTTGTGCTGGATGCGGCTTCATGCTGGTCTGAGCCGATGTTGCTGATGAGCGTGCTGGATAATCTTTATTCGAACGCGGTGCACTATGGGGCTGAATCCGGTAACATTTATATTCACAGCTATCTTGCAGGCTCGCGGCTGCGTATTGAGATATCCAATACCGGTACGCCGATTCCTGAGGCGGAACGCAGTATGATTTTTGAACCCTTTTTCCAGGGGAGCCATCAGCGAAAAGGCGCGGTGAAGGGGAGTGGCCTGGGGTTAAGCATCGCCAGAGACTGCGTTCGCCGTATGCACGGCGAGTTGCATCTGGTGGATGTCGATCATGCAGATGTCTGTTTTCGCATTGAGCTACCGCTTAATGCGTCGGAAAAATCCAACAAATGAAGCGAAATCAGGTGAGTATGTCGCACGTTTTTTCCCGCGTGGCTGGCGCGGTGTTGTTGCCTAAGAAAATGCTTCGTGCATTGCCCTGCCTGCTGCTGGCAGGTTGTGTATCCCAGACGCCTGAGCATGCTGTACATGAACAATTCGAAGAGCAGCTTCCGGAACATCAACTGGCCGATTTCCTGCTGACGGACTGCGGTAATATCTGGTCATTAACCGGCCAGGCTTTCGATACCAACCCGTTATTCTGGCTGCGCAGTATGGATTGCGCCGGGCGCCTGGCGCCAGCAGAAGCGCGTGCTGAGGCGCGCGTCTGGCCCGACGATACGTGGCAGGACGCCTTTAAGCGCGGCATTTTACTGTCGAGTGCGAAAATTACCCCACTGGAACGGCGTGAGAATATCACGCGTCTTGATGTGTTAAGCCCGCAAATTCCCGCACCTGTGCGTCCGCTTTATCAGCTCTGGCGCGACGGTCAGACATCACAGCTCCAGCTTGCAGAAGAGCGTGGTCGTTATGGCAAGCTCCAGCAGTCGACGGATGCCGAGCTGGATACCTTACGCCAGCAGCAACAATTTCTGCGTGAGCAACTGGACACGACCACGCGCAAACTGGAAAACCTGACCGATATAGAACGTCGGCTCTCCAGCCGCAAACCGGCGGGCAATGATCTACCGGATAGCGCGCGCCCCGCAAGGACCGAAACGAAACAAGAGGACGCGAAACCATGACCAGCCGAAAACCTGCCCATCTGCTGCTGGTGGATGACGATCCGGGCCTGTTAAAACTGCTCGGTTTGCGTCTGACCAGTGAAGGCTACAGCATTGTCACTGCCGAGAGCGGGCAGGAGGGGCTCCGCGTGCTGGCTCGCGAGAAAGTGGACCTGGTCATCAGCGACCTGCGTATGGATGAGATGGACGGTATGCAACTGTTCACGGAGATCCAGAAGGTGCAGCCGGGTATGCCCGTCATTATTCTCACCGCACATGGTTCCATTCCGGATGCGGTCGCCGCAACGCAGCAGGGGGTGTTCAGCTTCCTGACCAAGCCGGTCGATAAAGATGCATTGTACAAGGCGATTGATGATGCGCTGGAGCACTCTGCACCCGCCTCAGACGATCAGTGGCGCGATACGATCATTACCCGCAGCCCGGTCATGCTGCGCCTGCTTGAGCAGGCGAGAATGGTGGCGCAGTCTGATGTCAGCGTGCTGATTAACGGCCAGAGCGGGACCGGGAAAGAGATCCTTGCGCAGGCAATCCACAATGCCAGTCCGCGCAGCAAAAATGCCTTTATCGCCATCAACTGTGGTGCGTTACCGGAGCAGTTGCTGGAATCTGAACTCTTTGGTCATGCGCGCGGTGCTTTTACCGGCGCGGTCAGCAGCCGTGAGGGGCTCTTCCAGGCGGCAGAAGGCGGTACGCTGTTTCTTGATGAAATCGGCGATATGCCCATTCCGCTACAGGTTAAACTGCTGCGTGTGTTGCAGGAACGCAAAGTCCGGCCGCTCGGCAGCAACCGTGATATCGACATCAATGTGCGGATTATCTCCGCGACCCACCGCGACTTGCCTAAAGCAATGGCGCGCGGCGAATTTCGTGAAGACCTGTTTTATCGCCTGAATGTGGTTAACCTCAAAATCCCGGCGCTGGCGGAACGTGCGGAGGATATCCCGCTGCTGGCCAACCACTTGTTGCGTCAGGCGGCTGACAGACATAAACCCTTTGTGCGCGCTTTTTCCACCGATGCGATGAAACGGCTGATGACCGCAGGCTGGCCGGGTAACGTGCGCCAACTGGTCAACGTCATTGAACAATGTGTAGCGTTGACCTCATCGCCGGTCATCAGCGACGCGCTGGTTGAGCAGGCGCTGGAAGGTGAGAACACGGCCCTGCCCACGTTTGTGGAGGCACGGAATCAGTTTGAGCTCAATTACCTGCGCAAGCTGCTGCAAATCACCAAAGGTAACGTCACCCACGCGGCGAGGATGGCCGGGCGCAACCGTACTGAATTTTACAAATTGCTCTCGCGCCATGAACTGGATGCCAACGACTTTAAAGAGTAATGGCGTAGTGAATATGGTAGTGTGAGCAACCGATTACGAAGTAGCTTACTGGCAAGCGTTTTTAAGGACCAACCATGAAAAAGATTGATGCAATTATTAAACCTTTCAAACTGGATGACGTGCGTGAAGCGCTGGCCGAAGTCGGCATTACCGGGATGACGGTGACCGAAGTGAAAGGGTTTGGTCGCCAGAAAGGCCATACCGAACTGTACCGTGGTGCAGAGTACATGGTGGACTTTCTGCCGAAAGTAAAAATCGAAATCGTTGTCACCGATGATATCGTTGAGACCTGCGTAGATACCATTATCCGCACGGCCCAGACCGGTAAAATCGGCGACGGTAAGATTTTTGTCTTTGATGTTGCCCGCGTGGTACGTATCCGTACCGGCGAAGAAGACGACGCGGCTATCTGATTCTCTCCCTCACCCTGGCGGGTGAGGGCTATTCCTCCTGCTCTTACAGCACCTTGTGCGGGCCAAAACATTCGTAATGAATGTTCTCTGCCTCTATGCCCAGCCCGACCAGTTGCTTCGCGGCAAACTGCATAAACGCCACCGGACCACAAAGATAAAACTGCATGGCCGGATCGCTGAATGCCGACTCGTGCTTACTCAGATCCATCAACCCTTCGCTATCAAAGGCCTGCGCCTGTTTATCAAAATGGGTAGGCGCGCGATACCAGACATGAGACGTCACGCGAGGCAGTTTGCTGCTCAGTGTTTTCACCTCATCGGCAAAGGCGTGAACATCGCCATTTTCTGCTGCATGAAACCAGTTTACCTGGGCTTTATGTCCAGCCCGGGCGAGTGTATCGAGCATCGCCAGCATTGGTGTCTGGCCGACGCCTGCGGAGATGAGCGTAACCGGGGTGTTGCCCTCGACATCCATAAAGAAGTCACCTGCCGGGGCCGCCAGATGTACCACGTCGCCGACCTGCGCGCGCTGATGCAGCCAGGTTGAGACCTGCCCACCTTCTTCACGTTTAACCGCAATACGATAATGTTTACCGTCAGGGGCGCGTGTCAGGGAGTACTGGCGGATTTCCTGATAAGCAAATTCTTCCGGTTTGAGCCAGATGCCGATGTATTGCCCCGGACGGAAATCAGCAACGGGTTGCCCATCAACAGGGGCGAATTCAAAACTGGTGATTAACGTGCTTTGCCCGGTTTTTTCCACCAGACGAAACGGGCGCGTTCCTTCCCAGCCGCCGGTTTTGCTCGCATTTTCATCATACAGTTGCGCTTCTCGCTGAATAAAGACGCCAGCCAATACCCCATAAGCTTTACCCCATGCATCGAGGACTTCCTGGCCTGGGCTGAACATCTCATCAAGGGTCGCCAGCAGATGATGGCCGACAATGTCGTATTGCGCAGGCCGGATCTGAAAACTGGTGTGTTTTTGGGCAATCTTTTCCACTGCTGGCAGTAACGCGGCGAGGTTATCAAGGTTGCTGGCATAGGCCGCAATAGCGTTGAACAATGCTTCGCGCTGATCGCCGTTACGCTGATTGCTCATGTTGAAAATATCTTTGAGCTCGGGATTGTGCGTAAACATCCGGTCATAAAAATGGGCGGTCAGTTTTGGACCGGTTTCCAGCAGCAGAGGAATGGTGGCTTTCACTGTCGCGATGGTTTGAACGTCAAGCATAGTCGCTTCCTGTCAGGTGATTTATAAGATGTATTTAAAATGCATCTTATAGGCGAGGCTGCGGGGTTGTAAAGAGGAAAGCGGCTGCGGCGATGAATTTCAACGTGAAGAAGTTGCATCACAAACGTGAAAAGAATTCCGTTGCAAAGGCAAAGTGCATTATCTCTCAAACCCTTGTCTGGCGCGTAGCCAATCGTTTGCGTAAAAACCTTTGTCAAGACCTGTTATCGCGATATGAATCAGTTATACTGTGAGCCGTTCCCCAAAACGGGCCCTCAAATTTGAGTTGCTTTATTGTTAGCTGAGCAGGAGATGCGGATGTTAAAACGTGAAATGAACATTGCCGATTATGATGCCGAACTGTGGCAGGCTATGGAGCAGGAAAAAGTACGTCAGGAAGAACACATTGAACTGATCGCCTCCGAGAACTACACCAGCCCGCGTGTAATGCAGGCACAGGGCTCTCAGCTGACCAACAAATATGCCGAAGGTTATCCTGGCAAACGCTACTACGGCGGTTGCGAGTATGTCGATATCGTTGAACAACTGGCTATCGACCGCGCAAAAGAGCTGTTCGGCGCTGACTACGCGAACGTACAGCCGCACTCCGGTTCTCAGGCTAACTTTGCGGTCTACACCGCGTTGCTGCAGCCGGGCGATACCGTGCTGGGTATGAACCTGGCGCAAGGCGGCCACCTGACTCACGGCTCCCCGGTTAACTTCTCCGGTAAACTGTACAACATCATCCCTTACGGTATCGATGAGTCCGGTAAAATTGACTATGAAGACATGGCGAAGCAGGCTCAGGAACACAAACCGAAGATGATCATCGGTGGTTTCTCTGCTTACTCCGGTATCGTTGACTGGGCAAAAATGCGTGAAATCGCAGACAGCATCGGCGCATACCTGTTCGTTGATATGGCACACGTTGCCGGTCTGATTGCGGCAGGCGTTTACCCGAACCCGGTTCCACACGCTCACGTCGTCACGACGACCACGCACAAAACCCTGGCGGGTCCGCGCGGTGGCCTGATCTTGGCGAAAGGCGGTAACGAAGAGCTGTACAAAAAACTGAACTCCGCTGTGTTCCCAAGCGCACAGGGCGGCCCGCTGATGCACGTCATCGCCGCGAAAGCCGTCGCGCTGAAAGAAGCGATGGAGCCAGAGTTCAAAGTCTACCAGCAGCAGGTTGCTAAGAACGCGAAAGCAATGGTGGAAGTGTTCCTGAACCGTGGCTACAAAGTGGTCTCCGGCGGTACGGAAAACCATCTGTTCCTGCTGGATCTGGTTGACAAAAACCTCACCGGTAAAGAAGCAGACGCTGCGCTGGGCCGCGCCAACATCACCGTTAACAAAAACAGCGTGCCGAACGATCCGAAGAGCCCGTTCGTCACCTCCGGTATCCGTATCGGCTCCCCGGCCGTAACGCGCCGCGGCTTTAAAGAAGCGGAAGTGAAAGAGCTGGCTGGCTGGATGTGTGACGTGCTGGACAACATCAATGATGAAGCGGTTATCGAGCGCGTCAAAGGTAAAGTTCTGGATATCTGCGCACGCTTCCCGGTTTATGCATAAGCCCTGAAAGCATACAAAAATGCCCGCATCTTGCGGGCATTTTTTTGCCTTATCGCAGGGTGAAATAGCCGTGAACGCCCATATAAACCCCTACCAGTGCAATCAATACGCTTGAGAAATAGGGCGCGCGCCGCGCAAGAGTATTGAATCCTGACCAGCGTTTCGCCGCATGTTGCACACTCACTGCCGCTCCCACGCCTACCGCAACCAGGGTTAATGCCAGACCGATGCTAAAACACACCACCATCGTAGCGCCCAGCGTTAACGCCTTAAGCTGAATACAGATCAGCAGCACGGTAATCGCTGCCGGGCAGGGGATGAGCCCACCTGTCAGGCCAAACAGCAGAATTTGCCCGTTGGTCACCTTTGTGCCGTTAAAGCGGCGCTCGATATCCCGGGCATGGGCCAGTTCGTGCGCGTCACGATACTCTTCTTGTTTCTCCACTTTCCGCGCAGAGAGGATCACCGGCTGGCGCAGGCTCAGGCTGGCGGCTTGAGCAGGCTGGAAAATCAAACCTTGAGCATGAGGGTGGGGATGCGGATGATCGTGATGGTGGTCATGACCGTGGTGATGATCATGGTGGTGACCCGCATGCCACTGGCGCTCACCTTGCCAGGTACGCCAGAACATCCATGCGGCTGTCCCCAGAATAATCACCGCTGAGATCATCTGCATCCACGGCTCAACGGCTGCGGCAGTGAACCGACGGCTGATAAACATCCCGCCCATCGCGATAAGCCAGACCACCGCCGTATGAGACAGCGTAGCCGCAAGACCGAGCATAACGGCCTGTTTAACGGTGCCTTTGATCGCCACGATAAAGGCTGCCATCATCGTTTTTGAATGCCCCGGTTCAAGGCCGTGCAGCGCGCCGAGCAGAATGGCGCTCGGAATGAAAAACCAGCCATTTCCCTGCTGAAAGAGGGTCGCAAAATCGGTCATGAGAATAATTCTCGCTAATTGTTATCTCTTTTAAATCTACTCCCCCCCAGTAAAAAATACTATCCCCCAGTAGAAAGAAACTCCCCCCCAGTTGTTCTGTGATATGATTTTTCCACTCAGCAGACGCGAAAATGAGGCCAGTATGTCGCATACCATTCGGGATAAAAGAAAGCTCAAAGCACGGGCGAGTAAAATTGAAGGGCAAGTTGCGGCGCTGAAAAAGATGCTTGATGAACCGCATGAATGCGCACAGGTTTTGCAGCAAATCGCGGCTATTCGCGGGGCGGTTAACGGTTTGATGCGTGAGGTTATTAAAGGGCATTTGACCGATCATATCGTTCATGAAAATGACGAAGTCAAACGTGAAGCCGACCTTGATGTGGTGCTGAGTGTGCTGGATTCCTATATCCGCTAACGGTAAGGGAATACCACGCCTCCCCAACCTGTTATATAACTGTTACTTGCCAGTTTATTGATTTACCTCCAGACTATCGCCTCATTCAGGAGGGAATCATGGTTTTGCAGTCCACGCGCTGGCTGGCGCTCGCTTATTTCACCTACTTTTTTAGTTACGGCATCTTTTTGCCCTTCTGGAGCGTCTGGCTCAAAGGCACAGGACTCACGCCGGAAACCATCGGGATCTTGCTCGGTGCAGGCCTGGTAGCCCGTTTCCTTGGCAGCCTGCTTATTGCACCTCGCGTCAGTAACCCCTCACTTCTCATTAACGCCTTACGTCTCCTTGCGTTGATTACGCTGGTGTTCGCGCTCGCCTTTTGGGCCGGGACTCATGTGGCCTGGCTCATGGTGGTGATTATCGGTTTTAACCTCTTTTTCTCGCCGCTGGTTCCCCTGACGGATGCGCTTGCCAACACCTGGCAGAAACAGTTTCCCATGGACTACGGTCGGGTTCGCGTTTGGGGCTCTATCGCCTTTGTGATTGGCTCGGCGGCAACCGGAAAACTGGTTAGCGAATTTGATTATCGTGCGGTGCTGGCGATGCTGACGCTGGGGGTTGCTTCTATGCTGCTGGGAATGCTACTACGCCCGTCGATTTTACCGCAGGGAGATACCCGCCATCAGGATGCCACCGGCTGGAAGGCATGGCGCGACCTGGTCGTAAAAAGCTGGCGTTTCCTGGTTTGCGTTTCGCTACTGCAGGGGGCGCACGCTGCCTACTATGGTTTCAGCGCCATCTACTGGCAGGAAGCGGGGTATTCCGCTTCAACGGTGGGCTATCTCTGGTCACTTGGGGTGGTCGCAGAAGTCCTTGTTTTTACGCTCAGTAACCGGTTGTTCCGTCGCTTTAGCGCCCGCGATTTGCTTTTACTGTCTGCTGTTTGTGGGCTGGTGCGTTGGGGACTGATGGGATGGACGACCGACCTGTCGTGGCTTATCGTCGTACAAATCCTGCACTGTGGTACCTTTACCGTCTGCCATCTGGCCGGTATGCGCTACATCGCTGCCCGCAAAGACAATGAGATAATTCGCCTGCAGGCTGTCTATTCGGCCGTCGCGATGGGAGGAAGTATTGCGGTGATGACCATGTTCTCCGGATTCTTATTCCAGCATCTGCATCAGGGGTTGTTCTGGGTGATGGCGCTACTGGCAGTGCCTGCACTGTTTTTGCGCCCGAAAGTTGCCGCTCAGCCTTAAGCTTCAAGCATTTCACGGATATGCGCCTGCTGATGACCGGTCAGCGGGCGATCCGCATGGATCAGCGGCGGTGAAAAGAGGGGGAGTGGGGTCGTGTACGGGGTCACGATCAGCGTGACATTGCGCGGAGCCCCCTGTTTCTGAAAGTCCTGTAGCGGAAGATATTTAATATTGAGCGGCAGCAGCGTGAGTTCACGCAGTTGCAATTCAATTTCCTGTTCGCGCTCTGGCTCGTGGCCGGTAAGCAATACGACCTGTTTTTCATGCAGGTCGCTTTCCTGCATCAGCCATGCCCCGAAGATGACCGCCACCAGGCCTGCTTCCTCATCGCTAAAACGCAGGCCGTATTCTTTTTCCACCACCAATAACGCCTCGCGCGCGGTGCGTACCAGCCGTGGATAAAGACGGAAAATCTCCTCCTGCAGGCTGTCATCAATACCAATTCCAAAGAGATTACGATCCAGCGCCTGTGCCAGGTGAACATAGAGCTGTGCCGCCAGCCCTTGCTCATCGCTGAAACGCAGCCCGGCAAGCGCGCGAAAACGGGCAATCATATGCGTAATGGCTTGTTGCAGGCGTTTATCCTGTTGCTGGCTGTCGTTTAGTGGATCCGGGGTACGCAACATCATAAACAGCAGCGAGAGAAAGGCATGTTCGTTACCGGGAGGTAACGCGGTAACACGACGGCGCCAGTGACGCACGATTTCATGCGCCGCTGCGTATTCTGCGCGCATCTGTGTCCATGCCTGCTGAACCGGGTTAAACTCCGGCGTAAAACCGTAGTGACTTTGCAGCAGGCAGTACTGGAGATAGAGACGCAGAAACTGAATGTCGCGGCATTCAAATGACCGTTCTAAGCGCCGGGCGCAGAGGTTAATCAACGCGCGCAAATTGGTGTCGTCATACAGCGTGCGGGCAACCCCCTGTTGTTTAAGGGCGGCTTTGAGCGCTGGCGCATACTGCTGAGTGATAAAATGGGGACATAAGCGCAGCCCACGCCGGAGCCATTGCAACAGGCATAAACGTTGGTCGAGTGCTGTGCCTTCAATCCGGTAGCTGCCGTCCTGTCGGGACGTAATAGTCAGCCGATGAAAACGCTGGATCTCATGGTCGGTCTCGGCAATATCCTGCCGGGTGACCTCTTCATCCACGCCATTCATGGCACGTATGATTTCCGTGGTGACAGTGTGCCCTGGGAGTGCGAGCATCAAAAGCACCTGGCAGCGGCGCTGCGGACTGGAGAGCACAGATGGCGGTGTCATTTCTATAGTCATCTGTCAGGCTCCAGTAAGGTTGTTTGATAAGAATAGCTAAAGGTATGTCTGGTGAAAGCGCAGCCGCAGCCCTTTCCTTCAGGATTGCCGGAGAGCATCACAGAATTTTTCTCGTGAGGAACACATGCAAGCAGTTAAACAATGCGCTTTTGGGCTCTTTCTCGCATTTTTATCATTCAGTGCGCTGGCGCATCCGCACAGTTTCATCCGCATAAAAATGCAGCTTGTGGTGGATAACGGGCAATGGACCGGGCTGAATATGCGCTGGACGATGGATGAAATTACCTCCGCAGATCTCCTCTATGATGCGGGTGATGCCAAACCGGGTGACGAGATCTGGAAAAAGCTGGCGGCGGAAGTGATGGCCAATGTACTGGGGCAGCATTACTTCACCGAAGTCTGGCATAACGGGCAAAAAGTGAAATTTCAAAATCGACCCTTAAGCTATGGCCTTGCGAGAGAAGGACATAAGGCCGTGCTTACCTTTGTGTTGCCGCTGGCAGAACCACAGCCGCTGAGTGGGCAGACGTATACTTTTTCCACCTATGATCCGACCTATTTTGTCGACATGAGTTATGCCAGTGAAAGTGATGCCACGCTGCCGGATGCCGTACAGAAGACATGCAAACTTACAGTTAAAACACCGAAGCCGGGGGAAGATGTGCTGAACTATGCACAATCGCTGGATAAAGCGGATGCGCCGGAGGAAGACATGCAGTTGGGTAAACAGTTCGCGCAGACGGTGACGGTACAATGTCCGTAATTAACACAACACGCCGACCGCTGCGGCGCTGGCGGCAGTGGTGGCCTCTGGCCCTCTTTATCGTGCTCGCGCTGGCGGGTGTCTTCTGGCTCTGGCACGTCTGGCCGCAGGTACTGCGTGAAAGTGTCGGCTGGCAGCGCGCGTTTAACCGGCAAATGAGCGCTCTGATTCAGGCCGTGGCAGAAAACCCGACCGCCGCGGGTGGTTCTCTGCTGATGGTGAGCTTTATGTATGGCGTACTGCATGCGCTCGGGCCGGGGCATGGCAAAGTGGTGATCACCACCTGGCTTGCAACGCATCCTTCACGCCTGAAATCCAGTATTGGGCTGACGCTGGCATCTTCCCTACTGCAGGGGCTGGTGGCGGTGACGCTGGTGTTTGTCGTATTGAGCGTACTGGCGCTACCGGCCCGTCAGCTTCATTTAAGCAGCTTCTGGCTGGAGAAATGTAGCTACGCGCTGGTGGGGGTGCTGGGCCTGTTGCTCTGCTGGCGTGCTGTCAATAAACTCCGCGGCCTGTTACGCAAACCTACGTTTACCGCGTTTACGCCTCATCATGAGCATCATGAACACTGCGGGTGTGGACATCAGCATCTGCCCACGGCGGAACAGCTACAGCAGGGCGATGACTGGCGCGCGCGTTTGATGATCATTCTCTCGATGGGGATGCGGCCCTGTTCCGGGGCCATTATGGTACTGCTGTTCAGTAAGGTGATTGGCGTTTTCGGCTGGGGGGTTGCCTCGGCGATGGCGATGGCGGCCGGGACATCATTGACAATCTCGACGCTGGCGCTACTGGTGCACAGTTTTCGTCAACTGGCGGTGAAATTGAGTGCGAATAAAGCCCCCGCCTTATGGAAGCAGGTTGGCTGGACGACGCTCGCGCTGGCGGGTGGGGCGATTCTTGTCACCGCATCGGTTGTGATGTGGCTCAGTGCGGAAATCATGGGAAGAGGGCTTCGGCCTTTTTGATTCGCCGAAAGAGAGTACCGCTTGCAGCCAGGCCGCAAGCGGTTATCAGGCATTAACGCTTGAGCGCGTCGCTCAGCTCTTCGCGCATGTTTGCCAGCATCGCTTTCACGACGCGTGGGTTACCTGCAACGATGTTGCCGGTTGTCATATAGTTATGACCACCGGTGAAATCGCACACCAGGCCGCCTGCTTCACGAACCAGCAGTTCGCCTGCCGCAAAATCCCACGGTTTGAGAGCGATTTCGAAGAAACCGTCAACGCGGCCCGCAGCCACATAGGCCAGGTCCAGCGCAGCAGAACCGGTACGACGGAAATCCGCGCACTCAGTAAACAGTTTGCCAACGATGTTGATGTAGGTCGCCGCGTGTTGCTTGGCTTTGAACGGGAAGCCGGTCGCCAGAATGGTGCCGTCCAGGTCGCGCGCAGTGCTGCCACGCAGACGATAGCCGTTCAATTGCGCGCCCTGACCACGGGTTGCCGTGAAGAGTTCATTACGCATTGGATCGTAAACGACCGCGACTTCGGTGCGGCCTTTAATGCGCACGGCGATAGAAACGGAGAAGTGTGGCAGACGTTTGATGAAGTTGGTGGTGCCATCCAGTGGATCGATAACCCATTGAACATCCTGATCTGTGCCTTCATGCTCACCGCTTTCTTCGGTGATAATGGTGTGTTGCGGGTAAGATTTACGGATAGTGTCGATAATCACTGCTTCTGCAGCTTTATCTACGTTAGTCACGAAATCGTTACTGCCTTTCTGGCTCGCTTCTACAGCGTCCGGGGTTTCATAGTGTTTGGCAATTACATTACCCGCCTTGCGCGCAGCACGCACGGCGATGGTCAGCATCGGATGCATCGGTTTCTCTCACTGGATGTTAAAGAACGGAAAACGGCGCGTATGATAGCAGCGAATTCGGATTATGTCTTCGCTTTATGATAATATGCGCGAATATTCTTTAGCCGTTGAAAAAATATGCTGCAAAATATTCGAATTGTGCTGGTTGAAACCTCTCACACTGGCAACATGGGCTCCGTCGCCCGCGCAATGAAAACGATGGGCTTAACCAACCTCTGGCTGGTGAACCCGCTGGTTAAACCGGACTCCCAGGCAATCGCGCTGGCCGCAGGTGCCAGCGATGTGATTGGCAATGCGCAAATCGTCGATACCCTCGATGAGGCGCTGGCAGGCTGTAGCCTCGTTGTCGGTACCAGCGCCCGCTCGCGTACGCTGCCGTGGCCGATGCTCGACCCGCGTGAGTGCGGCTTAAAAAGCGTTTCCGAGGCACAGCATGCGCCAGTTGCGCTGGTATTTGGTCGCGAACGCGTTGGCCTGACCAATGACGAACTCCAGAAATGCCATTATCACGTCGCCATTGCGGCCAACCCGGAATATAGCTCGCTGAACCTGGCGATGGCGGTTCAGGTGATTGCTTACGAAGTCCGTATGGCGTGGCTGGCGACGCAGGAAAACGACACCACGGAAGAACATGAAGAGACGCCGTATCCGCTGGTAGATGATCTGGAACGTTTCTATGGACACCTGGAAAAGACGCTGCTCTCCACCGGTTTTATCCGTGAAAGCCACCCGGGACAGGTCATGAACAAGTTGCGCCGCCTCTTTACCCGTGCGCGTCCGGAAAGCCAGGAGCTGAATATCCTGCGCGGAATTCTGGCGTCAATTGAGCAGAAAACCCAGGAAAAACAGTAAGGTTACTGTATTTTTTCTTGCGTGTGTCCCGACTGCTTAAGCGGGCGAAGAGTGCCCTTAAGCAAAACGGCACGTAAAGCCAAATACCTGACTAAAACAGTCAAGTAAATAGTTGACCAATTTAGTCAGGAATGTCAGACTTGCCCCTGCTATGCGACATTATTTTAAATTTTAATAAAAACCCCGGGCAGGGGCGAGTCTGAGGCTAAGTTAAGACATGAGACTGACATCTAAAGGGCGTTATGCCGTGACCGCAATGCTGGACGTTGCGCTCAACTCCGAAACGGGCCCGGTACCGTTGGCTGATATTTCCGAACGTCAGGGAATCTCCCTCTCTTATCTGGAACAACTGTTCTCTCGCTTGCGCAAAAATGGCCTCGTGGCCAGCGTGCGTGGCCCGGGCGGCGGTTATCTGCTGGGTAAAGATGCAGGCAGTATCGCTGTTGGTGAAGTGATCAGCGCCGTTGACGAATCTGTTGATGCAACCCGTTGTCAGGGTAAAAGCGGCTGCCAGGGCGGCGACAAGTGCCTGACCCATGCGCTGTGGCGTGACCTGAGCGATCGTCTGACCGGTTTCCTGAACAACATCACCCTGGGTGAGTTGGTCAATAACCAGGAAATCCTCGATGTGTCCGATCGTCAGCATACGCACGAATCCCATCGCACGACCCGTGGTCAGGATGCCATCGACGTTAAGCTGCGCGCATAATTTACCCGTCCTGTTTCGGGGCGCTGCTGCGTTGGCCGCACTTGTTTAACCTGGGCGCTTACTTATGTAAGCTCCTGGGCATTCACAAGCTTGCCGCCTTGCCGCACCGCAAAACAGTTAGGTTAAAACACTATAAGAATTCAGAATCAGGCCGGGGTGATCCGTCATCCCGTATAAACGGTCGTACATCCAACCGGTAGCCTGATTCATTGCATTGAGTGATGTACGGAGTTTATAGAGCAATGAAATTACCGATCTATCTCGATTACTCCGCAACGACGCCGGTGGATCCGCGTGTTGCTGAGAAAATGATGCAGTGTCTGACTCTGGACGGGACTTTTGGTAACCCAGCTTCTCGTTCTCACCGTTTTGGCTGGCAAGCTGAGGAGGCGGTTGATATCGCCCGTAATCAGATTGCTGAGCTGGTTGGTGCCGATCCGCGTGAAATAGTTTTCACCTCTGGCGCGACCGAATCCGATAACCTGGCGATCAAAGGTGCGGCCAACTTCTATCAGAAAAAAGGCAAGCACATCATCACCAGCAAAACCGAACACAAAGCCGTGCTGGACACCTGCCGTCAGCTCGAGCGTGAAGGTTTCGACGTGACCTATCTGGCGCCTCAGCGCAACGGCATCATCGACCTGAAAGAGCTCGAAGCGGCCATGCGTGACGACACCATCCTCGTCTCCATTATGCACGTGAACAACGAAATCGGTGTGGTACAGGATATCGCGACCATCGGCGAAATGTGCCGTGCGCGCGGCATTATCTACCACGTTGATGCGACCCAGAGCGTGGGCAAACTGCCTATCGACCTGAGCCAGTTGAAAGTGGATCTGATGTCCTTCTCCGGCCACAAAATCTATGGCCCGAAAGGGATTGGCGCACTGTATGTGCGTCGTAAACCGCGTATCCGCATCGAAGCACAGATGCACGGCGGCGGTCACGAGCGCGGCATGCGTTCCGGTACCCTGCCAGTACACCAGATTGTCGGCATGGGTGAAGCTTACCGTATCGCCAAAGAAGAGATGGAAACCGAGATGGCGCGTCTGCGCGGTCTGCGTAACCGTCTGTGGGACGGCGTGAAAGATATGGAAGAGGTCTACCTGAACGGCGATCTCGACCAGGGCGCACCGAACATCCTCAACGTCAGCTTTAACTACGTTGAAGGCGAGTCGCTGATCATGGCGCTCAAAGACCTGGCGGTTTCCTCTGGTTCTGCCTGTACTTCGGCGAGCCTGGAGCCCTCTTACGTGCTGCGTGCGCTTGGCATGACTGACGAGCTGGCACACAGCTCTATTCGTTTCTCTTTAGGTCGTTTCACTACCGAAGAAGAGATTGACTACGCCATCAAGCTGGTTCGCAACTCCATTGGTCGTCTGCGCGAACTTTCTCCACTGTGGGAAATGTTCAAACAGGGCGTGGATTTGAACACCATTGAATGGTCACATCACTAATCGGTAGCGGAATCAGGAGAACAGAACATGGCTTACAGCGAAAAAGTAATCGATCACTACGAAAACCCACGCAACGTCGGCTCTTTCGACAACAGTGATGAGAGCGTTGGTAGCGGTATGGTGGGTGCGCCAGCCTGTGGCGACGTAATGAAGTTGCAGATCAAAGTCAACAATGAAGGTATCATTGAGGACGCGCGCTTCAAGACCTACGGTTGCGGTTCGGCAATCGCCTCCAGTTCACTCGTCACCGAGTGGGTAAAAGGCAAGTCCCTGGATGAAGCGCAGGCAATTAAAAACACTGACATTGCCGAAGAGCTGGAATTGCCGCCGGTAAAAATCCACTGCTCTATTCTGGCGGAAGATGCGATTAAGGCCGCAATTGCGGACTACAAAAGTAAACGTGAAGCAAAATAATTGAGGGCATTGTATGTCGATTACCCTGAGCGACAGTGCTGCAACGCGAGTGAATAACTTTTTGGCCAACCGCGGTAAAGGGTTTGGCCTGCGTCTGGGGGTCAGAACCTCTGGTTGTTCTGGCATGGCCTACGTACTGGAATTTGTTGACGAACCCTCGGCGGAAGACACCGTGTTCGAAGATAAAGGTGTGAAGGTCGTTATCGACGGCAAGAGCCTGCAATTCCTTGATGGCACGCAACTGGATTTCGTTAAAGAAGGCCTGAACGAAGGGTTTAAGTTCACCAACCCGAACGTCAAAGACGAGTGCGGTTGCGGCGAAAGCTTTAACGTGTAATTGCATTTCACCGATAAGCCCCACCATAGAAAAGACTCACATCCTTCGCGCTGAGACAGCGTGAAGGACGCAGAGTGTGACTGTGCGTGGGGTTTGTTTTAGCAGGCTATTCCGAGATTGCTATGGATTACTTCACGCTCTTTGGGTTATCCGCCCACTATCAGATTGACATTCAGGCGCTGGCGTCACGTTACCAGGATCTGCAGCGTCAATACCATCCGGATAAATTCGCCAGCGGAACCCAGGCAGAACAACTGGCTGCGCTGCAGCAGTCTGCAACCATCAATCAGGCATGGCAGACGCTGCGTAGCCCGCTGAACCGCGCGGAATATCTCCTTTCACTGCATGGCTTCGATCTCGCCAGCGAACAGCACACGGTGCGCGATACCGCTTTTCTGATGGAACAACTGGAATTGCGCGAAGAGCTTGATGAGATTGAACAGGCGCGGGATCAGGCGCGTCTGGAAAGCTTTAGCAAACGCGTGAAAGGTATGTTTGATTCCCGCCATCAGCAACTGGTCGAACAACTGAATACTGAAACGTGGGATGTCGCGGCGGATACCGTGCGTAAACTGCGTTTTCTCGATAAACTGCGCAGCTCAATAGAACAACTCGAAGAAAAACTGCTCGGTTTTTAATTTTTCTGGAAGCACAAGATGGCCTTATTACAAATTAGTGAGCCTGGTTTGAGTGCCGCGCCGCATCAGCGTCGTCTGGCGGCAGGCATCGATTTAGGCACCACCAATTCTCTGGTTGCTACTGTACGCAGCGGCCAGGCTGAGACCCTTGCCGATAGCGCCGGGCGTCATCTGTTACCTTCGGTTGTGCACTATTCAGCCACCGAACATACCGTGGGTTATGACGCGCGTGCCAACGCCGCACAGGATCCGGTTAATACCATCAGTTCCGTAAAACGTATGCTGGGCCGCGCGCTGAGCGACATCCAGGCTCGTTACCCGCATCTGCCGTATCAATTGCAGGCAAGCGAGAACGGTCTGCCGATGATTGCCACCAGCGCGGGGCTGATAAACCCGATCCGCGTCTCTGCTGATATCCTGAAATCCCTTGCGCTGCGCGCGCAGGAATCCCTGTCTGGCGAGCTGGACGGCGTGGTTATCACCGTTCCGGCATATTTTGATGATGCGCAGCGTCAGGGTACCAAAGATGCCGCGCGCCTGGCGGGCCTGCATGTTCTGCGTTTGCTCAACGAACCGACCGCAGCGGCGATTGCCTATGGCCTGGACTCCGGGAAAGAGGGGGTGATTGCCGTTTACGATCTGGGCGGCGGTACCTTTGATATTTCCATTCTGCGCTTAAGTCGCGGGGTGTTTGAAGTGCTGGCCACCGGCGGTGATTCCGCGCTGGGCGGCGATGACTTTGATCATCTGCTGGCAGATTTTATCCGCGAGCAGGCGAACCTGCCTCAGCATGGCGACAACCGTCTGCAGCGTGAACTGCTTGACGCCGCTATTGCCGCAAAAATTGCGCTGAGCGATGCCGCGTCCGTCACCGTTGAGGTGGCTGGCTGGCAGGGCACAGTGACCCGTGAACAGTTCGAAGCGCTGATTTCGACGCTGGTCAAACGTACCTTGCTTTCTTGCCGTCGCGCGCTGAAAGATGCGGGCGTTGAGCCTAACGAAGTGCTGGAAGTGGTCATGGTGGGCGGCTCCACGCGTGTACCTCTGGTTCGCGAGCAAGTGGGTGAGTTTTTTGGTCGTACGCCGCTGACCTCCATCGACCCGGATAAAGTTGTCGCGATTGGCGCGGCGATCCAGGCCGATATTCTGGTGGGCAATAAGCCAGACAGCGACATGCTGCTGCTGGATGTGATCCCGCTGTCGCTTGGCCTGGAAACCATGGGTGGGCTGGTGGAAAAAGTTATCCCGCGTAATACCACCATTCCGGTGGCGCGTGCGCAGGAGTTCACCACCTTCAAAGATGGTCAAACGGCCATGTCTATCCACGTAATGCAGGGCGAGCGCGAACTGGTGCAGGATTGCCGTTCGCTGGCGCGTTTTGCGCTGCGTGGTATCCCGGCGATGCCAGCGGGTGGTGCCCATATCCGTGTTACTTTCCAGGTGGATGCGGACGGCCTGCTCAGCGTGACGGCGATGGAGAAATCCACCGGCGTTGAAGCGGCTATCCAGGTCAAGCCATCCTACGGTCTGACCGACAACGAAATCGCCACCATGATTAAAGATTCCATGAGCTTCGCTGAGCAGGACGTGAAAGCGCGTATGCTGGCCGAACAAAAAGTGGAAGCAGCCCGCGTACTGGAAAGCCTGAACGGTGCGCTGGCGACAGATGCCGCGCTGTTAAGCGCCGCAGAGCGGACGGTTATCGACGAGGCTATCGCACAGTTAAGTGCGGTTGCTAACGGCGATGATACTGATGCCATCGAACAAGCCATTAAAAATCTAGACAAACAAACCCAGGAATTCGCCGCGCGCCGCATGGATCAATCCGTGCGCACCGCGTTAAAAGGCCATTCCGTCGACGAGGTTTAACATGCCAAAGATCGTTTTTCTGCCTCATCAGGATCTCTGTCCCGATGGCGCAGTTCTGGAAGCTAAGAGCGGCGAGACCATTCTTGATGTAGCCCTGCGTGGCGGTATTGAGATTGAACACGCCTGTGAGAAATCCTGCGCCTGTACCACCTGCCACTGTGTCGTGCGTGAAGGGTTTGATTCGTTGCCGGAAAGCAGCGAAGACGAAGACGACATGCTGGATAAAGCCTGGGGTCTGGAGCCGGAAAGTCGCCTGGGTTGCCAGGCGCGTGTCACCGACGAAGATCTGGTTGTGGAGATCCCGCGTTACACTATCAACCACGCCCGGGAGCATTAATATGGCACTGAAATGGACCGACAGTCGCGAGATCGGCGAGGCGCTGTATGACGCTAACCCGGATCTCGATCCGAGAACTGTCCGCTTCACCGATATGCACCAGTGGATTTGCGATCTGGAAGATTTTGATGACGATCCGAACGCATCGAACGAAAAGATTCTCGAAGCAATTCTGCTAGTCTGGTTAGATGAAGCATCTTGATATCGACGGGCTGCCTTCTGGCGGCCCGTTTTCATATCCCATGCGCTAAAGGACAAAACAATGACAACAGAAGCGATGAAAATTACGCTGACGACCCAGGGCGCAGACGCTCGTTGGGGCGAAAAAGCGCTCTACAGTATTAATAACGACGGCATCACCCTGCACCTGACCGGTAAAGATGACACGGGCTTAATCCAGCGCGCCGCGCGCAAAATTGATGGCATGGGCATAAAGCATGTCGCGCTGAGCGGAGAAGGCTGGAACGCGGATCGCAGTTGGGCGTTCTGGGCTGGTTACAAAGGGCCGAAAGGGACGCGCAATGTTGAGTGGCCGACCTTATCAGAGTCCGATCAAAAAGAGCTCGACAGCCGTCTGAAAACTATCGACTGGGTGCGTGACATCATCAATGCGCCAGCAGAAGATCTCGGGCCGGAACAACTGGCGCAACGCGCTGTGGATCTGCTCAATGACGTGGGCGGCGAGGCGGTCTCTTACCGGATCGTGAAAGGCGAAGATCTGCGCGAAAAAGGGTATATGGGTATCCATACTGTCGGGCGCGGTTCTGAACGTCCCCCGGTACTGCTGTCGCTGGATTATAACCCGACGGGCGATGCAGAAGCGCCAATCTATGCCTGCCTGGTCGGTAAAGGCATTACCTTCGATTCCGGCGGTTATAGCATCAAGCAGACCGCGTTTATGGATTCGATGAAATCCGATATGGGCGGCGCTGCGCTGGTGACCGGCGCACTGGCATTTGCGATTACGCGCGGCCTGAAAAAGCGGGTGAAACTTTACCTGTGCTGCGCGGATAACATGGTCAGCGGCAACGCCTTCAAACTGGGCGATATCATCCGCTACCGCAACGGCAAAACCGTAGAAGTCATGAACACCGATGCGGAAGGGCGTCTGGTGCTGGCAGACGGTCTGATTAATGCCTCCGCGCAGAAACCGCAATTTATCATCGATGCCGCGACCCTGACTGGGGCTGCCAAAACCGCATTGGGTAATGACTATCATGCGCTGTTTAGCTTCGATGACAAACTGGCAAACCGTTTACTGGCCAGCGCTGCGGCGGAAAACGAGCCGTTCTGGCGTTTGCCGCTGGCGGAATTCCACCGTAATCAGCTACCGTCAAACTTTGCCGAGCTGAATAACACCGCTGGCGCGGCGTTCCCGGCAGGGGCAAGCACGGCGGCAGGTTTCCTGTCGCATTTTGTGGAAAATTATCAGCAGGGCTGGCTGCATATCGACTGCTCTGCGACCTATCGTAAAGCGGCGGTGGAGCAGTGGGCTGCGGGTGCGACGGGCCTTGGCGTGCGTGCCATCGCGAATCTGTTGACCGCGAAGTAATTTTCCCCTCATCCTGACCTTCTCCCCAAAGGGACGAGGGGGATTGTACGGTGCAGGCCGTCCCCCTCTCTGTGGGAGAGGGCCGGGGTGAGGGCATCAAACAGCTTAAACGAACAGTAAAATTTATGTCTCATTCAGACCACGATCACGACCATCATCACGAGCCTGAAACTCTCGATAGCCTGCTGGAAAAAGCGGCGACCGAGCCGGCTTATCGCCCGGCATTTTTCCGCAAACTGCTGGAATCCACTGTTTGGGTGCCAGGCACTGCCGCGGAAGATGAAGCCATTGTTGAAGACAGCGCGTTGGATCTACAGCACTGGGAAAAGGACGACGGCCAGTCGGTGATCCCCTTTTTCACCTCCCTCGAAGCCCTGCAGCAGGCGGTGGAAACGGAGCAAGCGTTTGTGGTGATGCCTGCGCGTACGCTATTTGAAATGACGCTCGGTGAGACGCTGTTCCTCAATGCGAAGTTACCGACCGGGAAAGAGCTCACGCCGCGTGAAATCAGCCATCTGGTGGGTAAAGATGACAGTCCGTTAAGCCAGCAGGAAGTGCTGGAAGGCGGCATGTCGCTGCTGCTGTCCGAAGTGGCAGAGCCACCCGCGCAAATGATCGATTCGTTGACCAAATTGTTCTCGACCTTCAACCACGTGAAATGTGCGTATCTTTGCTCTATCAAAGAGAAAAATGATGCCCAGCCGAACCTGCTGATTGGTATTGAAGCCGAAGGCGACATTGAGAGCGTGATTGAGGCGGCAGGCAGTGTGGCAATGGATACCTTACCGGGTGATGAGCCGGTGGATATTTGCCAGGTAGTAAAAGGGGAACACGGGGTCAGCCATTTTATGATTGCCCATATCACCCCCTTCTATGAGCGCCGCTGGGGCAGTTTCCTGCGCGATCTGAAGAACAACCGCATTATCTGATACGTCGACGGGCTTAGCCCGTCGCTTCCAGCAGCAGTAAATCCATCAGTAACACCAGATTCGACTCAAACGACGTTACCCCGGCCGCTTCGGCGGCAAAATGCACCGCTTCGTCATACAACGCAAAATGCAAATCCGCGAGGTTTGCCAGCGTATTCGCCGAGGCGCGAGTAAAGGCGATTACTGTCATACCGACATTCTGTGCAATACGCGCTTTATCCAGAACCTGTTCCGTTTCGCCGCTACGTGAGACGGCGATAAACACCTGGTAACGCGCCGCGTTGCTGAGGAAGATATTACGGCTGTCGCCGGGGCCAGAGATAAATGCCGTCTTGCCCAGCACCTGCAATTTTTTTGTCAGGTATTCCGCAAACAGATATGAAAACCCGGCGCCATAAAGAAAAAAACTCTCTTTCTCGCGCAGTAATGTGACGAACCGTTGGCGTTTTTCCTCGGTTACCCACTGAAAGGTCTGCTGGTAGTTCGCCATAAACTGATGGAAAAGCGCAGGCAGGGTATTACCGTTTCCCGTAACCTGCTCTGGAATATGAGGGGTATCGGCCAGAAGCTGTTTGCAGTGCCAGATAAATTCGCTGTAGCCGCTAAACCCCAGTTTCTGGCATAGCCGCATAATGGTGGCAGTAGAGACAAATGTCGCCGTCGCCAGATCGCGGACGGTGATATTGCCCACCAGCAGCGGGTGATCCGTGAGGTGGGCGAGGACCCGGTATTCGGCGCGGGTAAGAGACTCCCCGCGCGTTAAAAGGGGCGCTAAACGGTTATCCATTTACGCAGGTTCAATCGGCAAGTCGTCGCGCGCGCCCCATTCACTCCAGGAACCATCGTACAACTTCACGTTATTTGCGCCGAGCGTGGTGAGCGCCAGGATGACGACAGTGGCGGTGACACCCGAGCCGCAACTGACAATAATCGGCTCCTGCAGATTAACGCCCTGACGTGTGAAAATGGCCTCCAGCTCGTCTGTCGTTTTTAGTTCACCGTTAACCACCAGATCGCCCCAAGGCACATTCAGCGCGCCGGGAATATGGCCGCGTTTCAGGCCTGCACGCGGTTCATCCACTTCGGCGTTGAAACGGGCCGCCGGGCGGGCATCCACAAGCTGTGCGGTACGCTCGTGGCTGACCAGCAGCACATCGGTCAGGCGTTTAACCAGTGATGGGTCAACTTTCACCTCGAAATCAGATTGCGGCAAGTTGGCGTCACCCTGCTCAAGCGGCAGTTCATCGCGCTGCCAGCCTGCGAATCCGCCTGCCAGAATTGAAACCCGCTCGACACCGAAATAACGCAGCATCCACCAGGCGCGCGGGGCGGAGAAGAGATTGCCTTCGTCATAGACCACTAGATGTTTGTCGTGGCTTACGCCCAGCTCGCGCATGGCGACGGCAAAGGCTTCCGGGCGCGGTAACATGTGCGGCAGCGAAGTGGTGTGATCAGAAAGGGCTTCGATATCAAAAAATACCGCCCCGGGGATGTGCCCGGCGCGGTATTCAGCCGTCATATTACGGGTGTGTTCCTGGCCTGCAGGTGCCATACGGGCATCGATGACCTGAACCTCGGGGTCATCGGCGTGTTCAATCAGCCAGTCGGCTGAGACAAAAAAAGAGGTGGACATGGTTGCCTCCGTGTCATCAACAAGAAACCCGCCATGCTTCAGGCTGCAAGTGTGTTGGCTGGATTCGTTCATCCCGGTCACTTACATCAGTAAGCTTCGGGGATTCTCTCATCTGCCGCCTGCCTGCAACTTGAATTATTCAGGGTATATCCTGAATTGTTAACGTTTTTTCCTGCCCCGACAAGCAACCATCGCAAAAGGCGCGAGTATCCTCGTTATTTTTTTATCGCCCGCCCATTTTCCCAGGCTTTTTGCAGCGCGGGCCAGTATTCGCGATTCGCCGCGATCATTTCATCAAGGATCGCTTTAGCGTGTTGCATGGTGGGCACTGTGCGGTTGAGCGTAAAGGCCTGCAGGGCTTTTTCATAACTACCTTCAATGGTGGCTTCAACCAGCAGTTGTTCCGAAGCCAGTTGCTGCATCAATAACGTTTGATGAAACAACGGCACCGCCCCCATGCGCACCGGCTCCGGTCCGTTTGCCGTGATGTACGCCGGCACTTCTACCATTGCATCGTAGGGGAGGTTCGCAATCGCCCCTTTATTTTCGACGATCACCAGATGGCGCTGACGTAAATCAAAGGCCAGCGAGCAGGCGACATCAACGATAAACGCGCCGTGAACCCCGACATGAAACGCATCCGGTAAGACGCCGGTACGTTGATACTCCAGGGCTGCGGCAAACAGCTTTTTCTCCCTGCCGTTCATCACCTCATTGGCGCGAGTATAGTTGGGATCCTGATGTTCAACAATTTCGTTGGGCATCAGGTAGTACTGGAGATAGGGGTTCGGCAGATATTCCGGGAAATGATCCATCAGCGGTTTAATATTGCGCCATGTTTTTACCCACGACGGATCCGAGTGTTGCGGATCGGTCTGCGCAGCATCTTCGGTGAGCAGGCCAAAGCGGGCAATGTGTTCACGCAGTTGAGGCAGTCTGTCTTCACCATCAACAAGCACGCGGGTAAACCAGCCAAAATGGTTCAGGCCGAAGTAATCTACCTCCAGTTTGTGGCGATCAACGCCGAGGATCGCCCCCATATTGCGCATCGCCGCCACCGGCATATCGCAAATATTGAGCACGCGGGCGTCCGGACGCAGACGACGTACCCCTTCGGCAACAATTGCAGCGGGGTTGGAATAATTCACAATCCATGCACGTTTATCGGCATAGCGCTCGACCAGGTCAATGAGTTCCACCATTGGCAGAATGGTGCGCAGACCGTACGCCAGGCCGCCAGGTCCACAGGTTTCCTGACCCACCACACCATGACGCAGCGGGATTTTCTCATCCTGCTCGCGCATTTTGTACTGGCCGACACGCATCTGGGCGAAGACGAAGTGGGCACCGCTAAAGGCCGCCTCCGGGTCGCTGGTGACGGTAAACTTGATGCTCTGGCTGTGGTCACGAATCACTTTTTCCACCACTGGCGCAATGGTGCTCTGTCGGGCTACGTCAATGTCATAGAGGCGAATTTCCGCCAGCGGGAAATCCTCCAGACGCACCATCAGGCTTTTGACAATCCCTGGCGTGTAGGTGCTGCCGCCACCGGCGATAGAGAGAATAAATGGGGGTTTCAACATCTTTAGTCTCCTTTAGAGAAACGCCTCAACGGCTTCTCGCATTTTTTTGACATGCAGCCCGTAGACCACCTGAACGTTATTGCCTTGTTTGATGACCGCTTTCGCGCCTGTTGCTTTCAGGCGAGGTTCATCAATGGTGGCGACATCTTTCACCGTGACGCGCAGACGGGTATAGCAGTTGTCTACCACCTCGATGTTGCCGCGTCCGCCAAGTCCTTCGATAATCGCCTCGCCCAGCCCGTCGTTGTTGCCTTTGGCCTGGTAATCCTGCTTGCTGTACAAACGCGTCTCTTCGTCGTCGGTTTCCCGGCCTGGCGTCTTCATGTCGAAACGCAAAATCAGGAAACGGAAAATAATGAAGTAGAGGGCGAACATAATCAGCCCGACCACGATGTACATCGGCCAGTTCGACTTCACAGTGCCGAGCGGCAGGTTATAGAGAATGAAATCAATGATGCCGTTTGCGCCGATGGCATGGACGCCAAGCAGCGAGAAAAGCATCATGCCGATGCCGGTCAGCACCGCGTGCACCACGAACAGCAGGGGTGCGACGAACAGAAAAGAAAACTCAAGCGGTTCGGTCACCCCAACCAGAAGGGAGGTGAGCGCTGCGGGGATAAGAATCGCTTTCGCCGCCGCTTTGCGTTCGGGCCTGGCGGTCAAATACATGGCCAGTGCGGCGGCGGGCAGGCCGAACATTTTGCTGATGCCACGCGCATCCCAGACCACTGTGCTGCTCAGTTGTTTCACGTCCGGGCAGGCCATTTCGGCAAAATAGATATTGCGCGCGCCCTGGTACATCGAGCCGCACACCTCCTGCGTACCGCCCAGTTCGGTATATAAAAATGGCGTGTAGACCAGGTGATGCAGGCCCGTGGGAACCAGAATGCGCTCCAGGAAGCCATAAATGGCCACGCCGAATGGCCCGGCACCTTTAATGGCCATTGCCAGTGTGCTGATGCCATGCTGGGCGAAAGGCCACAGCTCGCTCATGACAACGCCCAGCACCATAGAGACAGGGAGCATGATGATGGCGACAAAGCAGTGGCCGGAATAGATAGCCATCGCCCCGGAAAACTGTACGCCGGAATACTTGTTGTACAGATATCCCGATAGCGCGCCGGTGAGGATCCCAGCGAAGACCCCCATCTCCAGCACCTGTACACCCAGCACCATACTTTGGCCTGCGGCTTTCATCTGATCGGCCGCTGCCAGCCCGCCCTGCATCTGCAAGGTGACATTCATGGCATTGATAAACACGATAAAGGTGACCAGACCAATGAGCGCGGCATAGCCTTTATCGCGTGCGGCGAGACCAACGGGAATGCCGACTGCAAACACCAGCGCCAGATTTGCCAACACGGAGACGGCGGATTTAGCAATCAGTTGCCCGGTATGTTGAATCAGCGGATGACCGAGAAACGGCAGGTACTCTGCCAGGTTGCCGTTGCCAAAAATATTTCCGAAGGCGATAAACAAGCCGACAATCGGCAAAATCAGCACCGGACCAAAGAGGGACTTCCCGAAATTTTGTAGGGCGTTAACGGCTCTGCTCATAACGTTCTCTCTTATATGAACCGCAAAAAAGGGGGTGAAGATGCATTAACGTTAGCAGGTGTACGCAAAAGTAAGCTACCTATCTTATTGTTTTAAAAACAAATGACCTGAAAGGTAACATGTAACGTTACGACCTGTGATCGCGGTAACATGACTGATCGAACCGGCTAAACGCAGCGAAGCGCTTTCCAGATTCTGGGAGGGTGTTTGTAATCGGCAAAGTCACGCATAATACTTACGCTTAACGAATTAACAGGCTTTGTGGGCCAGGGATAAAGGATGAAACTGAAACGTTCGACGGCGATCGCTATCGCCTTCTTTAGTGCGTTCATATTGGCAGGTTGTGATAACAACGATAAACCTCAGGAAGCGCAGGCCGCTCCGGCGGCAGCCGCGCCAGCCGCGAGTCAAACGCCACCCGCGACAAAACCGGATGGCGAAAAACTCAAACAACTGGCGGCGAGCAGTGAAGGCAAGCCGTTAACGCTGGTAGATGCCTCAGAGGTCCAGCTTGAGGGCGCGGCCGCCCTGGTGTTGACCTTTTCCGTTCCGCTCGATCCGGATCAGAACTTTGCCCAGACTGTCCACGTGGTGGATAAAAAGAATGGCAAAGTCGACGGGGCATGGGAACTCTCCACAAACCTGAAAGAACTTCGCCTGCGTCACCTTGAACCCAACCGCGAACTGTTGGTATCCGTTGACCGCGGGCTGGTGGCGCTTAATAAAGCCACTTTTGGTATTGATTACGAAAAGGCGATTACCACCCGTGATATTCAGCCTACCGTTGGCTTTGCCAGCCGTGGTTCTTTACTGCCTGGAAAAGTGGTGGAAGGGCTGCCGGTTATGGCGCTTAACGTCAATAATGTGGACGTTAACTTCTACCGCGTGAAGCCGGAATCGCTGGCGGCTTTCGTTAGCCAGTGGGAATACCGCAACGCGCTGACCAACTGGGAGTCGGACAATTTGCTGAAAATGGCCGATCTGGTTTACACCGGTCGGTTTGACCTCAATCCGGCACGTAACACCCGCGAAAAACTTCTGCTTCCGCTGGGGGAAATCAAGCTCCTACAGCAGGCCGGAGTCTATATCGCCGTTATGAACCAGGCGGGGCACTATAGCTATAGCAATGCGGCGACCCTTTTTACGCTGAGTAATATTGGCCTGTCCGCCCACCGTTACCATAACCGGTTAGATATTTTCACCCAGGGCCTCGAAAATGGTGCGGCGCAATCGGGCGTCGATGTTGTCCTGCTGAACGATAAAGGCCAGACGCTGGCGCAGGCGACCAGCGATGCACAGGGGCATGCCACGCTGACCACGGACAAAGAAGCGGCACTGATTCTGGCGCGTAAAGACGGCGAAACAACCTTGCTCGACTTGCAGCTTCCTGCCCTCGATCTGGCGGAATTTGCGATTGCCGGTGATCCGGGTTACAGCAAGCAATTCTTTATGTTTGGTCCGCGCGATCTCTACCGCCCCGGCGAAACCGTGATCGTAAATGCTCTGCTGCGTGACAGCGACGGTAAACCGCTCGCCGATCAGCCCGTGAAGCTTGAGGTGGTCAAACCGGATGGTCAGGTGATGCGTACCGTGGTAAGCCAGCCGACAAACGGTCTGTACCATTTTACCTACGCCCTGGATGCTAGCGCGCAGACCGGTACATGGTCGATTCGCGCCAATACCGGGGATAACCAACTGCGTAGCTGGTCTTTCCATGTAGAAGACTTTATGCCAGAACGCATGGCGTTGAATCTGAGCCCTCAACCGACACCGCTTAAGGCCGATGAGGATGTAGATTTCAACGTCGCTGGCTATTACCTGTACGGCGCGCCGGCCAACGGCAATACCCTGCAGGGCCAGCTCTATTTGCGCCCTTTACGCGAAGCGGTAAAAGCGCTGCCAGGTTTTCAGTTTGGCGACATTGCCGATGAAAATCTGACGCGTACCCTGGATGAAGTGCATCTGACACTGGATGAAAAAGGCCATGGCCAGGTTACAGCCCCCAGCCAGTGGCAGGATACGCACTCACCGTTGCAGGTTATTTTGCAGGCAAGCCTGCTTGAATCGGGCGGTCGTCCGGTCACGCGTCGTGCTGAACAGGCTATCTGGCCTGCGCCTGTGCTGCCGGGTATCCGTCCGCAGTTTGCCTCGAAGGCGGTTTACGATTACCGCACCGATACCACCGTCAACCAGCCGATTGTTGATGAAAATGGTAATGCCGGTTTTGACATTGTCTATGCCGATGCGCAGGGCGTGAAAAAAGCGGTTTCTGGCCTGCAGGTCCGATTGATTCGCGAACGTCGCGACTACTACTGGAACTGGTCGGAGAGCGAAGGCTGGCAGTCACAGTTTGATCAAAAAGATCTGGTAGAGAATGAGCAGACGCTGGATCTCGCCGCTGACGAAACCGGGAAAATTACCGTACCGGTAGAGTGGGGCTCATATCGCCTGGAAGTCAAAGCGCCTGATGAAAGCGTCAGTAGCGTCCGTTTCTGGGCCGGTTATAGCTGGCAGGATAACAGCGACGGCACCGGGGCCGCACGCCCTGACCGCGTCACCATGAAGCTGGACAAACCCGCCTATCAGCCGGGCGATACCATTAAGCTGCACATCACCGCACCGGCGGCAGGCAAAGGCTATGCCATGATTGAGTCCAGCGAAGGGCCGTTGTGGTGGCAGGAAATCGATGTGCCCGCGACAGGGCTGGATCTCTCTATTCCGGTGGATCAGAAATGGCGTCGCCATGACCTCTACCTGAGCACGCTGGTAGTGCGTCCGGGGGATAAGTCCAAATCGGCAACGCCGAAACGCGCCGTGGGCTTGCTCCATCTGCCGATGGGGGATGAAAACCGCCGCCTCTCCGTGGCCCTGGAAAGTCCGCAAAAAATGCGTCCGAACCAGCCGCTGACGGTCAAGGTGAAGGCCAGCCTGAAAAACGGCACCGTGCCAAAACAGGTCAACGTGCTGGTTTCCGCAGTAGATAGCGGAGTGTTGAATATCACGGATTATGTTACGCCAGACCCGTGGGAAGCCTTCTTTGGGCAAAAACGCTATGGCGCCGATATCTATGACATCTATGGTCAGGTGATTGAAGGGCAGGGGCGTCTTGCCGCGTTACGTTTTGGTGGTGATGGTGACGAGCTCAACCGTGGCGGCAAGCCACCGGTTAACCATGTCACCATCATTGCCCAACAGGCGCAGCCGGTTACGCTGGACGACAAGGGTGAAGGCACGGTTACGCTGCCAATTGGCGACTTTAACGGTGAACTGCGCGTAATGGCGCAGGCCTGGACCGCGGAAGACTTCGGTAACAGCGAAAGCAAAGTGATTGTCGCCGCACCGGTGATTACCGAGCTCAACACGCCTCGCTTCCTGGCTGGTGGCGATACCAGCCGCCTGACGCTCGATATTACCAACCTCACCGATAAGCCGCAGACGCTGAATGTTGCGCTGGCGGCAAAAGGCTTACTGGCGCTGGAAAGCGAGCAACCGAAGCCGGTGAACGTAGCGCCAGGAGCGCGGATGACGCTCTTTATTCCGGTACGCGCGCTGGACGGTTATGGCGATGGCGAAGTGACGGCTGCCATTTCAGGCCTGACGCTGCCGGGGGAAACCTTCGCGACGCAGACTAAATCGTGGAAAATCGGTGTGCGTCCGGCTTACCCGGCACAGACTATCAGCAGCGATGTCATGCTCTATCCGCATGAGACCTGGAATGCACCGGCTGAGCATACGAAACGTATTTCGCCAGTAGCCCTGCAGGGGCAGTTGTTGCTGAGCGGACGTCCTTCACTCAACATCGCCCGTTACATTCAGGAGTTGAAAGCCTACCCGTACGGATGCCTTGAGCAGACGGCGAGCGGGCTGTTCCCGTCGTTGTATACCAATGCGGCTCAGCTTAAGGCGATGGGTATCAAGGGCGACAGCGATGAACAGCGCCGTGCGGCGGTGGAGATCGGTATTGCCCGCTTGCTGCAAATGCAGCGTGATGACGGTGGCTTCTCGTTATGGGATAAAAACGGGCCGGAAGAGTACTGGTTGTCCGCCTACGTGACTGACTTCCTGGTCCGCGCCTCAGAGCAGGGTTACAGCGTGCCGGTGGAGGCGCTGAATAATGCCAATAGCCGTCTGCTGCGTTACTTGCAGGACCCGGCGGTGATGGCTGTGCGTTACAGCGACGATGTCCAGGCGACAAAATTTGCGGCGCAAAGCTATGCGGCGCTGGTGCTTGCACGTCAGCAGAAAGCCCCACTCGGCGCGCTGCGCGAACTGTGGCAGCGTCATGCGCAGGCGAAAGCGGGTCTGCCTCTGCTGCAACTGGGGGTGGCACTCAAGCTGATGGGCGATGCTCCGCGCAGTGAACAGGCACTGGCGCTGGCGTTAACTACACCGCGTGCGAAAGCGCAGCGCTGGATGGCGGATTACGGTAGCGAACTGCGTGATAACGCGCTGATGCTGTCGCTGCTGGAAGAAAACTCGCTGTTGCCGGATGCGCAGAACAAGTTGCTGACCACCTTGTCTGAACAGGCCTATGGCCAACGCTGGCTCTCCACGCAGGAAAGCAATGCGCTTTATCTGGCGGGGCGTCATTTGCAGAACTTGCCGGGGACATGGCAGGCACAGACCTCCCTGACCAGTGAAGAGCTGAAAGGCGACAAACCGCAAACCCGTGAACTCAACGCGGACCAGATGACGGCGCTGACGGTGACAAACACCGGTGAAAGCCCGATGTGGCTGCGTCTCGACAGTACAGGGTATCCGGAGTACACCCCGGCACCGGCCAGCAATGTCCTGAATATCGAACGGCAGATCCTTGGTACCGATGGGCAGACAAAATCACTGGCCTCGCTGAAAAGCGGCGAACTGGTGCTGGTCTGGCTTGAAGTCCGCGCCAGCCACAACGTGCCAGATGCGCTGGTGGTTGACCTTCTGCCAGCCGGACTGGAACTGGAAAACCAGAATCTGGCCAGCAGCAGCGCGAGCCTGCAGGATAGCGGCAGCGAAGTGCAGGAACTCCTTAACCGTATGCAGCAGGCTGATATTGCCCATATGGAATTCCGCGATGATCGCTTTGTCGCCGCCGTCTCCGTTAGCGAAGGGCAGCCAGTCACGCTGGTTTACCTTGCGCGTGCGGTAACGCCGGGAACCTATCAACTGCCGATGCCGCAGGTGGAGTCTATGTATGTGCCGCAGTGGCGGGCAACAGGGGCCGCAAGCGGTCCGTTGATCGTTCGCCCATAGCATGAATACAGGGCGCACCTGGCGCTCCCGCGGGCTTTGGCTTGCGGGAGCGTTTCTTCTTATTCCGTTGGTGCTTTTTATCGCCGACAAACTCTGGCCGCTGCCTCTAAAAGAGGTCAACCCGGCGCGCGTCGTTGTGGCGGAGGATGGCACGCCGCTCTGGCGCTTCGCTGATGCCGAGGGGATCTGGCGCTATCCGGTGGCGATAGAAGATGTCTCTCCGCGCTATTTACAGGCGCTTATCGAATACGAGGACCGCTGGTTCTGGAAGCACCCTGGCGTAAACCCGCTTTCGGTCGCCCGTGCTGCATGGCAGGACCTGCTGGCTGGCAGAGTTATTTCTGGCGGCAGTACGCTCACTATGCAGGTTGCGCGTCTGCTCGATCCCCATCCGCGTACCTTTGGCGGTAAAGTGCGCCAGTTATGGCGGGCGTTGCAACTGGAGTGGCATCTCTCCAAGCGCGACATTCTGACGCTCTATCTCAACCGTGCCCCGTTTGGCGGTACGTTGCAGGGCGTTGGGGCGGCAAGCTGGGTTTATCTGGGCAAATCTCCCGCGCAGCTCAGCTATGCAGAGGCGGCACTGCTGGCTGTCTTACCACAGGCACCGAGTCGCCTGCGCCCTGACCGCTGGTCGGAGCGTGCGCAGGCGGCGCGGGATAAAGTACTGGATCGCATGGTCTCGCAGGGTGTGTGGAGCCAAAAACAGGTAGCGGAGTCGCGCGAAGAGCCGGTCTGGCTGGCACCGCGTCAGATGCCGCAACTCGCGCCCCTCTTCTCCCGTTATATGTTGAGCAAAGACCCGGGCCTCAAAATTACCACCACACTTGATGCCAGCCTCCAGCGTCAGCTTGAAGACCTGGCCGCTGGCGTGAAATCTCGTCTGCCCCAGCGTAGCTCGCTGGCGATCATCGTTGTCGACCATACGGACATGAAAGTCCGCGGCTGGGTGGGGTCGGTGGACATTAATGACGACAACCGTTTTGGCCATGTCGATATGGTCAGTGCCATCCGCTCGCCGGGTTCGGTGTTAAAACCCTTCATTTATGGCCTGGCGATGGATGAAGGTCTGATTCATCCCGCCTCGTTACTACAGGATGTGCCACGGCGAACGGGGGACTATCGTCCCGGTAATTTTGACAGCGGTTTTCACGGACCGGTCAGCATGAACGAGGCGCTGGTTCGCTCACTTAACCTTCCGGCGGTACAGGTTCTGGAGGCCTACGGGCCGAAGAAATTTGCCGCTACGCTGCGCAATGCCGGGTTGCCGCTTAAATTGCCGGAAGGCGCGGAGCCGAACCTGTCACTTATTCTGGGTGGGGCAGGCGCCCGTCTGGCGGATATCACCGCAGCGTATAGTGCCTTTGCGCGCCACGGCAAGGCCGGGCAATTACGCTTTCAGCCAGACGATCCGTTGATGGAAAGAACGCTGATGTCGCCGGGCGCGGCGTGGATTATTCGCCGCATTCTTGCCGGAGAAGCGCAGCCGTTACCGGACAGCGCGCTCCCGCAAGTGGTGCCGCTGGCCTGGAAAACCGGCACCAGCTACGGTTATCGTGACGCCTGGGCCATTGGGTTGAATAGCCGCTATGTGATTGGCGTCTGGACGGGCAGGCCGGACGGCACACCGGTTGCGGGCCAGTTTGGTTTCGCCAGCGCAGTGCCATTGCTCAATCAGGTGAACAATATGCTGCAGCCTCGTTCCGCGCTGGAGCTGGCGCGTTTACCGCAGGATCCGCGCCCGGAATCGGTCAGCCGCGATGTCATCTGCTGGCCTGGCGGGCAGAGCCTACCGGAAGGTGACAGCAATTGTCGCCGCCGTCTGGCAACCTGGCTTCTGGATAACAGCCAGCCACCCACGATGCTGATGGCGGAACAAGAAGGGGCGCGCGGCATTCGTTTCCCGGTGTGGGTTAACGCGCAGGGACAACGTGTTGCGCCAGATTGTCCCGATGCGCAGCAACGCACAATCATCGTCTGGCCTTTACCGCTGGAACCCTGGTTACCTGATGGCGAGCGCCGGGCGGCAAGATTACCTCCGCGCTCGAAAACCTGTCCTCCGCGCGATGAGAACGCGCCGCCGCCGCTGTTGCTCTCGGGGATCCGCGATGGCGCAGTGATCAAACGGTTACCGGGGCGCTCGCAGGCAACGTTGCCGCTACAGGCCACCGGTGGCGAAGGGCGACGCTGGTGGTTTTTAAACGGAGAGCCGCTGGACGGTCATGATCAACTATCAAGCCTTAACCTTGATAAAAGCGGTCAGTATCAGTTACTGGTGATGGATGACGCCGGGCAGGTCGCGGCGGTAGAGTTCGCAGTGCAATAACGCAACACATATACGCATCCTTTTTCACGCTGCCTTTGTGTTGGTTGTACGTGTACACCCCGGTGACTGATTTATGTAAGTACCGGGGATGCCTGCGCTTGCCGCCTTGATGTAACCTGAATAATGTGGTGAAGAGACGTTTTGGTGAATGGTGTTGCTGAAACTCGTCTTATTTTAAAAAAATGTTACCTTTATCCATAGGCAATGCCCGCGTTGCTCTTTATAATCCGCGCCAGGTCATACGTATGTATGTACGACAACAGAACAACTTACAGGGGTTAACATGGCTATTGAACGTACTTTTTCCATCATCAAGCCGAACGCGGTGGCAAAAAACGTTATTGGTAGTATTTTCGCGCGTTTTGAATCTGCTGGTTTCAAGATTGTTGGCACGAAAATGCTGCATCTGTCCGTTGAGCAGGCTCGTGGTTTCTACGCTGAGCACGAAGGCAAACCGTTCTTCGACGGCCTGGTTGAGTTCATGACCTCCGGCCCGATCGTGGTCTCCGTACTGGAAAGCGAAAACGCGGTGCAGCGTCACCGTGACCTGCTGGGTGCCACTAACCCGGCTAACGCGCTGGCAGGTACTCTGCGCGCTGATTATGCTGACAGCTTCACCGAGAACGGCACCCACGGTTCCGATTCTCTGGAATCTGCGGCGCGCGAAATCGCCTATTTCTTCGGCGAAGGCGAAGTTTGCCCACGCACTCGCTAATTTCCGCGGCCTTACGCACCCTGTTGTGCGAAGCCCATCGGAAATTGTAAGCAGATTTACACTTTATTTTGCCAATGCCGCGCGCAGTCGTGGCATCTGCACAGCAGAATTTGTACAATGCAGCGCCCCGTGAATTGCAACATGCATTCCCGGGGCGCTTCTTTTTTCAACCCTCCAGGGGCCATAACGTGTAATAACGAGGCCGGAATAAACAACTATGTCTGAACAGATTGTCACGCCTGAGAACGTCGCACTGACGGTTCCCAATAAAGATGCAAAAATCAACCTGCTGGATCTGAATCGTCAGCAGATGCGCGAGTTTTTCAAAAACTTAGGCGAAAAACCCTTCCGCGCCGATCAGGTGATGAAGTGGATGTACCACTATTGCAGCGACGATTTTGATGAGATGACCGACATCAATAAAGTGCTGCGTAATAAGCTCAAAGAGGTCGCGGTAATCCGCGCTCCTGAAGTGGTGGAAGAGCAACGTTCCTCCGATGGCACCATCAAATGGGCGATTGCCGTAGGCGATCAGCGCGTTGAAACGGTATACATTCCGGAAGACGATCGCGCCACGCTGTGCGTTTCCTCACAGGTTGGCTGTGCGCTGGAGTGTAAATTCTGCTCCACGGCGCAACAGGGCTTCAACCGTAACCTGAAAGTGTCAGAGATTATTGGCCAGGTCTGGCGCGCGGCGAAAATTATCGGTGCGGTTAAAACGACCGGCGTACGTCCTATCACTAACGTGGTGATGATGGGCATGGGCGAACCGCTGCTGAACCTGACTAACGTGGTGCCGGCAATGGAAATCATGCTGGATGACTTTGGTTTTGGCTTGTCCAAACGTCGCGTTACGCTGTCGACTTCTGGCGTGGTTCCTGCGCTGGATAAGCTGGGTGACATGATTGATGTTGCGCTGGCTATTTCACTGCATGCGCCGAACGATACCATTCGTGACGAAATTGTGCCGATCAACAAAAAGTACAATATTGCGACTTTCCTCGAATCGGTTCGCGGCTACATTTCGAAGTCCAATGCCAACCAGGGGCGCGTGACCATTGAATACGTCATGCTCGACCATGTGAACGATGGCACTGAGCATGCGCATGAGCTGGCGGCCTTGCTGAAAGACACGCCGTGCAAGATCAACCTGATTCCGTGGAACCCGTTCCCGGGCGCGCCGTATGGTCGCAGCTCGAACAGCCGTATCGACCGTTTCTGTAAAGTGCTGATGAGCTATGGCTTCACCACTATCGTGCGTAAAACACGTGGTGATGACATTGACGCGGCATGTGGTCAGTTGGCTGGTGATGTTATTGACCGTACGAAACGGACGATGCGTAAACGTATGCAGGGTGAGCCGATTTCGATTAAAGCGGTTTAGTGTTCTGGCGTCGCGGCAGGCTTCTGTGTCGCGACGCATAAATATGCTGATTTAATCGCCTGATTATAGTTGTGCAATCAATAATTACTGTGCGTTTCTCTCGACTTTAAGGCAGTATGTAGCGATGGAACAACAGCTTAGCAAAAGTACGAAAAGCTGTTCTGTTATGACCGGCCTGACAGTCTTATACTGTCGGTCTAAATTTAACTGACCCTGACATTTCGCGGCGCGCCCAGGCAATGCTTACTACGCGCCTGAATCTTAAATTTTCACGTACCAGCAGTTGTAGCGAATGAATACTGAAGCCACTCACGACCAAAACGAAGCACAAACCACGGGCGTTCGTCTGCGCAATGCCCGTGAACAACTCGGACTTAGCCAGCAGGCGGTAGCTGAGCGCCTCTGTCTCAAAGTTTCCACGGTACGCGATATTGAAGACGATAAGGCTCCTGCCGAATTGGCTTCAACATTCCTGCGTGGTTACATCCGCTCGTATGCGCGTTTGGTGCATATCCCGGAAGAAGAATTGCTGCCGATGATTGAGAAACAGGCCCCGATTCGGGCGGCGAAAGTCGCGCCGATGCAGACCTTTTCTCTGGGTAAACGTCGTAAAAAACGTGACGGCTGGTTAATGAGCTTTACCTGGCTGGTGCTGTTTGTGGTTGTTGGCCTGACGGGCGCATGGTGGTGGCAAAACCATAAAGCGCAGCAGCAAGAGATCACCACAATGGCCGATCAGTCATCTGCAGAGCTGAACGCCAGTGGTAGCAGCGAAGGGCAGAACGTTCCGCTGAATAACGATGCGGTCAGCACTGCGCCAGAAACACCAAATACTACGGCTGCGACTACGCCAGTTGAGCCAACGGCGCCGACAACAGCCGCGCCTGCAACAGCCGCGCAAACGCCTGCGGCAACCGCGCATTCCAACGCCGTTGTTTCGCCTTCTCAGGCACCTGTTACTCAATCCCCTGCCGCTCAGCCATCGGCTAACGCGAATAACGCGCCACTGCCGACTGACCAGGCGGGTGTCGCCTCCCCGGACGCCGCACATGCGCTGGTCATGAACTTCAACGCCGACTGCTGGTTAGAAGTGAGCGATGCAAGCGGTAAAAAATTATTCAGCGGCATCCAGCGTAAAGACGCGACGCTGAATTTGACCGGCCAGGCGCCTTACAAGCTCAAAATCGGTGCACCTGCTGCGGTACAGATTCAATATCAGGGTAAACCTGTCGATCTGAGCCGCTTTATCAGAACTAACCAGGTTGCACGCCTGACCCTCAATGCCGAACAATCAGCAGTACAGTAACAGACGGGCAACGCGGGAGATTTTTCATGCATAACCAGGCTCCGATTCAACGTCGGAAATCGAAACGGATTTACGTTGGTAATGTGCCGATTGGCGATGGCGCCCCCATCGCCGTGCAGTCAATGACAAACACCCGCACCACAGACGTGGACGCGACGGTTGCGCAGATTAAAGCGCTTGAGCGCGTTGGCGCTGACATAGTTCGTGTTTCCGTTCCTACCATGGACGCGGCAGAAGCCTTCAAACTGATTAAGCAACAGGTGAGTGTACCGCTGGTCGCGGATATTCACTTTGACTACCGCATTGCGCTGAAAGTCGCGGAATACGGCGTCGATTGCCTGCGTATCAACCCAGGCAATATCGGTAATGAAGAACGTATTCGCATGGTTGTTGACTGTGCGCGCGACAAAAATATCCCTATCCGTATTGGCGTTAACGCCGGATCGCTGGAAAAGGATCTGCAGGAAAAGTATGGTGAGCCCACGCCGCAAGCGTTGCTGGAATCTGCCATGCGCCATGTCGATCACCTCGACAGACTCAATTTCAATCAATTCAAAGTCAGCGTAAAAGCCTCCGATGTATTCCTGGCGGTGGAGTCATATCGTCTGCTGGCAAAACAGATCGATCAACCATTACACCTTGGCATCACCGAAGCGGGCGGGGCGCGCAGTGGCGCGGTTAAGTCAGCGATCGGCCTGGGCTTACTGCTGTCGGAAGGGATCGGCGATACGCTGCGTGTCTCGCTGGCGGCGGATCCGGTTGAAGAGATCAAAGTTGGCTTCGATATCCTGAAATCACTGCGCATCCGTTCGCGTGGCATCAACTTTATCGCCTGTCCTACCTGCTCACGTCAGGAGTTTGACGTGATCGGCACCGTAAATGCCCTTGAACAGCGCCTGGAAGATATCATCACGCCGATGGATGTTTCGATCATCGGTTGCGTGGTGAACGGCCCTGGCGAAGCGCTGGTTTCTACGCTTGGCGTGACCGGTGGCAACAAGAAAAGCGGCCTTTACGAAGATGGCGTACGCAAGGACAGACTGGATAACGACGATATGATTACCCAGCTTGAAGCCCGCATCCGTGCGAAAGCATCAATCCTGGATGAAGCTAATCGTATTGCTGTGCAACAGGTAGAAAAATAACGTGATGGGAAGCGGCTGGCTTCCCGTGTATGATGAACCCGCAAGGCGCAAGCCCTGAGGGTTCATTTTTTGTATTCAAAAAGAGAATAAACGTGGCAAAGAATATTCAAGCCATTCGCGGCATGAACGATTATCTGCCTGGCGAAACCGCCATCTGGCAGCGCATTGAAGGCACACTCAAAAACGTGCTCGGCAGCTACGGTTACAATGAAATCCGTTTGCCGATTGTAGAGCAGACCCCGTTATTCAAACGCGCGATCGGCGAAGTTACCGACGTGGTTGAAAAAGAGATGTACACCTTTGACGATCGCAACGGCGATAGCCTGACGCTGCGTCCAGAAGGTACAGCGGGCTGTGTACGCGCCGGCATCGAGCATGGTCTTCTGTACAATCAGGAACAGCGCCTGTGGTATGTCGGTCCGATGTTCCGCTATGAGCGCCCGCAAAAAGGTCGCTACCGCCAGTTCCATCAGTTGGGTGTCGAAGTGTTTGGCCTGCAGGGCCCGGACATTGATGCCGAACTGATTATGCTTACTGCGCGCTGGTGGCGTGCGCTGGGAATCTTCGATCACGTTAGCCTCGAACTGAACTCTATTGGCTCGCTGGAAGCACGTGCAAACTATCGCGATGCGCTGGTGGCGTTTCTTGAGCAGCATAAAGAGCAACTGGACGAAGACTGCAAACGCCGTATGTACAGCAATCCGCTGCGCGTACTGGATTCCAAAAACCCAGATATTCAGGCGCTTCTGAACGCGGCGCCAGCCCTGGGCGATTATCTGGATGAAGAGTCTCGTGAACACTTCGCGGGCCTGTGCAAACTGCTGGAAGCTGCGGGTATTGCCTACACGGTCAACCAGCGTCTGGTGCGCGGTCTTGATTATTACAACCGTACCGTTTTCGAATGGGTGACCACCAGCCTGGGTTCTCAGGGAACGGTCTGCGCAGGTGGCCGTTACGACGGTCTGGTCGAGCAGCTTGGCGGGCGCGCAACGCCGGCGGTTGGCTTCGCGATGGGCCTTGAGCGACTTGTTTTGTTGGTTCAGGCAGTTAATCCGGAATTTAAAGCAGAATCCGTTGTCGATATATACCTGGTAGCGTCAGGCGAAAACGTACAGTCCGCTGCAATGCAACTGGCTGAACAGGTACGCGATGCGTTACCTGACGTTAAGCTCATGACGAACCACGGCGGCGGTAATTTCAAAAAGCAATTTGCCCGTGCCGATAAGTGGGGCGCTAAGCTCGCACTGGTGCTGGGTGAGTCTGAAATCGCTGACGGTAACGTTGTAGTGAAGGATTTACGCTCTGGTGAGCAAAATACGGTAACGCAGGACAGCGTTGCGGCGCATTTGCGCACACTACTGGGCTAATCTCCCCGGTGAATTATCGTTAAGGAGAAGGACTGCGTGGAAATTTACGAGAACGACAACGAACAGGTAGACGCGCTCAAACGCTTTTTTGCTGAAAACGGCAAAGCGCTGGCTGTTGGTGTCATTTTAGGTATTGGTGCATTAGTTGGCTGGCGCTACTGGACAAGTCACCAAATCGAAACAGCGAGATCGGCTTCGCAAGGCTATGAAAACGCCATTACCGCGATTCGTGCTGATAAACCTGAAACGCTGACGGCGGCGGAGAAATTCGCGGCTGAGAATAAGAATACCTATGGCGCGCTGGCATCACTGGAACTGGCACAGCAGTATGTTCAACGCGATGAGCTGGAAAAGGCTTCCGCGCAACTGCAACAAGGGCTTGCCGCCACCAGCGATGACAACCTTAAGGGCATGATTAACATTCGTCTCGCCCGTATCCAGGTACAGCTTAAGCAGCAAGATGCCGCGCTGAAAACGCTTGATAGCGTGAAAGGCGACGGCTGGGCGGCCATTGTTGCCGACCTGCGTGGCGAAGCGCTGCTCAGCAAAGGCGACAAACAAGGTGCACGCACCGCATGGGAGAATGGCGTTAAAAACAACGCATCCCCGGCGCTGAGTGAAATGATGCAGATGAAAATCAACAATTTGTCCATCTAAGAGGGACCCGATGCAATTGCGTAAATTACTTCTGCCTGGGCTGCTGTCCGTCACCTTACTGAGCGGTTGTTCCCTGTTTAGCGGCGAAGAAGACGTTGTCAAAATGTCCCCTCTGCCGACGGTGACTAACCAGTTTAACCCGTCTACCGCGTGGAGTACCTCCGTGGGTAGCGGTATTGGCGATTTTCATTCTAATTTGCATCCGGCGCTGGACAGTGGCGTGGTCTACGCTGCTGACCGTCGCGGTACGGTAAAAGCGGTTAGTGCGAGCGACGGCAAAGAAGTCTGGTCCGTTAACCTGGCAGAAAAATCTGGCTGGTTCTCCAGCAGCCCGGCGCTGTTGTCCGGTGGTGTGACCGTCGCAGGCGGCCATGTCTACGTGGGCAGCGAAAAAGCGAAGGTTTATGCGCTGAATACGAACGACGGTTCCCAGGCATGGAAAACCAACGTTGCCGGTGAAGCGTTATCCCGCCCTGTTGTCAGCGACGGCCTGGTGCTGATTCATACCAGTAACGGCCAGCTACAGGCGCTTAATGAGAGCGACGGTGCGGTGAAATGGACGGTTAACCTTGATATGCCGTCACTGTCCCTGCGTGGCGAATCCGCACCGGCTACCGCCTACGGCGCAGCCATTGTGGGTGGCGACAACGGTCGCGTAAGCGCCGTGTTGATGCAGCAGGGCCAGATGATTTGGCAGCAGCGTATTTCTCAGGCAACGGGTCCGACTGAAATCGACCGTCTGAGCGATGTCGATACAACGCCGGTGATTGTAAACGGCGTGGTTTATGCGCTGGCTTACAACGGTAACCTGACGGCGCTGGATTTGCGTAGCGGCCAGATCATGTGGAAACGTGAACTGGGTTCAGTGAGCAATTTCATTGTCGATGGTAACCGCATCTACATGATTGACCAGAATGACCGCGTTCTGGCGCTGACCACCGACGGTGGGGTGACGCTGTGGACACAAAGCGATCTCCTGCACCGTAACCTTACCGCTCCGGCGTTGTATAATGGTTACATCGTGACCGGTGACAGCGAAGGCTACATGCACTGGATTAACGTCGAAGACGGGCGTTTTGTCGCGCAGCAGAAAGTGGACGGCTCCGGTTTCCTGACCGATCCTGTTGCTGCGGAAGGCAAACTGCTTATCCAGGCTAAAGACGGTACGCTGTACGCCATCACGCGTTAATCGCGCGAAGGTGGTCGTTCGTGAGAAGACGGCTCCTGTTGCAGGGGCCGTTTTACTGTTTTTAAAACGTCGCCAGCGTTGCGACGTTTTGATTTTGAATTCTAAGTAATGAGGCTTTAAACATGATACCTGTGGTCGCGCTGGTCGGGCGCCCTAACGTTGGAAAATCCACGCTTTTTAACCGTTTAACACGCACCCGTGATGCGCTGGTAGCGGATTTTCCGGGGCTGACCCGTGACCGTAAGTACGGTCGTGCTGAAGTCGAAGGTCGTGAATTTATCTGTATCGATACGGGCGGTATTGATGGTACGGAAGACGGCGTAGAAACCCGTATGGCGGAACAGTCGCTGCTGGCGATTGAAGAAGCCGATGTGGTGCTGTTTATGGTGGATGCGCGCGCCGGGCTGATGCCGGCTGACGAAGCCATTGCCAAACACCTGCGCTCGCGTGAAAAACCGACATTCCTCGTCGCGAACAAAACGGACGGTCTGGATCCGGATCAGGCGGTTGTCGACTTCTACTCGCTTGGCCTGGGTGAGATTCACCCGATTGCCGCCTCGCATGGCCGTGGTGTTGTCAGCCTGCTGGAACACGTTCTGCTGCCGTGGATGGATGAAATCGATCCGCCGGAAGAGCTGGATGAAGACGCTGCCTACTGGGCGCAGTTCGACGAAGGCAAAGGTGAAGACGGCGAAGAAGAGCCGGAAGACGACTTCAACCCGCAGGACCTGCCTATCAAGCTGGCGATCGTCGGGCGTCCTAATGTCGGTAAGTCCACACTGACTAACCGTATCCTCGGGGAAGAGCGTGTTGTGGTTTATGACATGCCGGGCACCACGCGTGACAGTATTTATATCCCGATGGAGCGTGATGGACGCGAGTACGTTCTGATCGACACCGCGGGCGTGCGTAAACGCGGCAAAATCACCGATGCGGTGGAAAAATTCTCGGTAATCAAAACGCTGCAGGCGATTGAAGACGCTAACGTCGTGATGCTGGTTATTGATGCCCGTGAAGGTATCTCTGACCAGGACCTCTCACTGCTTGGCTTCATCCTCAATAGTGGGCGCTCACTGGTTATCGTGGTCAACAAATGGGATGGCCTCAGCCAGGAAGTGAAAGAGCAGGTCAAAGAGACGCTGGACTTCCGTCTGGGCTTTATCGACTTTGCTCGCGTGCACTTCATCTCCGCACTGCATGGCAGCGGCGTAGGTAACCTGTTTGAATCCGTGCGTGAAGCCTATGACAGCTCGACCCGTCGCCAGAGCACCGCGATGCTGACCCGTATCATGAATATGGCGTCTGAAGATCACCAGCCTCCGTTAGTTCGCGGTCGTCGCGTGAAGCTGAAATACGCGCATGCCGGTGGTTATAACCCGCCGATTGTGGTGATTCACGGCAACCAGGTAAAAGATCTGCCGGACTCCTACAAGCGTTATCTGATGAACTACTTCCGTAAATCGCTGGATGTGATGGGCACACCTATCCGTATTCAGTTTAAGGAAGGGGAAAACCCGTATGCAGATAAACGCAATACGCTGACGCCAAACCAGATGCGTAAACGTAAGCGCTTGATTAAGCATATCAAGAAAAGTAAGTAAGGTCGGAAATACCGGTGGCATTATCGCCACCGGTTGACATTCTGGGAGGATATTTATGGATCTTAAATGCCCAACCTGCCACAACCCGCTGGAATTGATTGGCACGCATGGTCACTGTCATGGCTGTGATAAAGATTACGCACTCAACGCGTTATGCCCGGAGTGCCAGAAGCCGCTGGACGTGCTCAAAGCCTGCGGAGCGGTGGACTATTTCTGCCAGCAGGGCCACGGCCTGATCTCCAAAAAGCGGGTGGTCTTCGCCCTGCAGGACGCTTAATCACAGACGCCGCTTTCGCCCTTTTTCCACAAATCCACCAGCGAGGGCGGTGCCTCCTGTTCCGGCACCAGCAAGATGATATCGGTATAGTGCGCCTGGTTGTGGTGGGTCCAGATTATCTGAATGCGGAAATAACGCTGGTCGCCGCGCCCCGGCGAGTCCGTCTGCCCCGGCGGAAAGCCACGAGGCAGCGCTTGCTGTAACACATCAATCACCCGCGCTCGCTGCTCTGGTGTGAGAGCGGAAAGGGCGATTCTGCGCAGGCCGCTCAACTGTGGGATAAACGCCACCCCCCCTTCGCGGGCAAGCTCAATGACCGCGTCCTCAGTGAGCTCGGGAATATTCATCACAGCACCCCTGTCTCAATCCAGGCCTGTTTAATGGCTTCTGCGGTCTCTTTTCCCGACCGTTTTTCGCCGTGGGCGACGGTCAGACGGGCGAACGCCGCAAAATCCGCGTTCTGCGCCAGCGCCCGATCGCAGACGGTGTCATACCACGCGTAGCCTGCTTTCTCCCAGGCGTGGCCGCCGAGCGCGGTGGCGGCGAGATAGAACGCACGGTTAGGGATGCCGGAGTTAAGATGTACGCCGCCGTTATCCTCGCGGGTTTTTATAAAGTCCTTCATATGCGCGGGCTGGGGGTCTTTGCCGAGCAGCGGGTCGTCATAGGCGGTGCCAGGTTCTGCCATAGAGCGCAACCCCTTACCGTTGATGCCTGCGGCCAACAGCCCTTCGCCAATAAGCCAGTCCGCTTCTTGTGCGGTCTGTTTATGCAGATATTGTTTCACCAGCGAGCCGAAGACATCGGATAACGATTCATTAAGCGCCCCGGATTGTTCGAAATAAATCAGCCCGGCTTCGGTTTCCGTTACGCCGTGGCTAAGTTCGTGGGCGACAATATCCGGCGCGATAGTGAAACGGTTAAAGATCTCGCCGTCACCATCGCCAAATACCATCTGCTGACCGTTCCAGAACGCATTCTGGTATTCACGTCCATAGTGAACGGTACCGATAAGCGTCAGGCCCTTATTATCCAGTGAATCGCGATGATAAATTTTCCAGAAAAAATCGTGCGTCACACCCAGATATTCCCATGCTTCATCTACGGCGATATCGCCATTTGATGACTGCCCCTCAAAGCGCACCTGCGTGCCTGGCAACTCCTGAGTCTGTTTCGCATCGTAAATGTCCCGCTGCAACTGGCCCGCTTTCGCGACATGCGGCGCGGCAGGTTTGCCCGGCATATGTGCCATGAGCGTCTGGACGTGGGTTAGGGTCTGGCGGGCGCACTTTTGCTGTACGTCGGAGCCGTTATCAATAATGCGGCGCAGGATGTAGGGCGGGATAACACTGTGAAGTCGTGTCGCTGTCATGCTGCTCTCCTGATTGTTGGCAAGGCTGACTACAAGTTTATGTGACATTCGCCTTTTTTACCCCTTACGCGGCAAAACTGTCGGTTTCGACCATCATTAACTGCTCAATCAGAAAAGAGGGTCGGGTGTGGCTAAAACAATTTCACCGCTTGCGTTAACCGGGTTTTTGCTCATCGCAGTGACGTATGGTATGGCCCGTTTTGCCTGGGGGCTGATGCTGCCATCGGTAGGGCAGGATATTGCGCTGAGCCCACGGTCGGCGGGTGTTATCGCCGCCTGTAGCTATATCGCCTACTGTTTTTCTTCGCTCTGGGCCGCTCCGGTAACCGGGCGTTACGGCTCCCGTACCACCGCGATCGTCTCGGCACTCTGCGCTGCGCTTGGGCTGCTGATCCTGGCGTTGTCTTCAGGTGTACTACACCTTGCGCTGGGGCTGTTTATCGCCGGTCTGAGTTCGGGGCTGGCATCGCCGTCACTGGCTGCGGCGGTCAGCCAGGCGGTGGCAGAGCGTCGGCAGTCCACCACTAACACCTTTATCAATGCCGGTACTGGCGGCGGCATTATCCTTTCCGTACCGGTACTGCTTTTTATCCCCTTTGGGTGGCGTGGAGCCTGCGTAGCTTTCGCGGTGCTTGCTCTGCTTTGCCTGCTACCGGTGATGCGCTACTTACCCGCCGCCCGGGCGCCGGGGGCTAAAAAGGAGCAATCCTGGCGGCAGGTCTTACAGTGCCAGGCACTGCGACGGCTGGCGCTGATTGCGTTTATCTGTGGGATAGCGAGCGCGGCGTGGTGGAACTTTGGGCCCGATATTCTGCAAAAACACCTGCACCTTGAAAAAGAGACCACCAGCATGCTGTGGCTGGTGAGCGGCGGGGCGGGAATTGCTGGCGTCTTTACTGGCGCGCTGGCCGCCCGGACAGGCTGGAACCCGGTTTACTGGCTATCGCTGCTTTTTATGGCCGCGCCGCTGGCGCTACTGGCTGTAAGTCATGGTTATAGCGGGTGGCTTATTCCGGCGGCGGCCCTCTGTGGCGTGGGTTATATCACGCTTTCCGGCGTGCTGCTGGTGTGCGGTGCGTCCGCAACGGCAAATGCTCCCGCCGCCGGAGTGGGCATTGTCTTTTTTATGCTGGCGGTGGGGCAGGTGGCGGGGGCGATAATTTTTGGGCAACTCTATGCAGTACTGGGGGCGGCCTGGTCGCTTTTGATTTTTGCCGGACTGGCGTTTTTTGTTATGTTGCTGACCCCGACGAAGCCGTGAATTAGCCTGCGTTGCGGGGTTTAGACGCCCGCGTTTTTTTCACGGGCTGGACGCTTTTCACTTCACTTTCTACCCAGCCATCGGCGAGACGGGTTGTAAGCGTATCGCCCGTTTTGACCTGTTTCGCCTGTTTCAGCACCTTGCCATCGGCGGCCGTGGTGACGCTATACCCGCGTGCCAGCGTCGATAACGGGCTGACCGCCTCCAGGTGCGTCACCGCCTTGCCGAAACGCTCTCGCGTTACGCTTAACTGTGCGCGCAGGCTTTCCGCCAGCCGGTATTCCAGTTGCTGAATACGCGTCTGCGCACGCCAGATCCGCGGCTGCGGGTTTTGCTGATTCAGACGCTGGGCGACGCGGCGTTGTCGCTGGGTAGCCTGTTTAAGCTGGCTATCCAGCGCGACACGCATCCGCTGGCGGAGTTTTTCCAGCACGGTTTGCTGACGGGCGAGGCGCAACTGCGGATGCTGCTGTTGCAGCCTGTGATTAAGTTGGGTAAAACGCCGGGTGCGGTTAGCAATGAAAAAGTCCATCGCCATCTCAAGACGTTGTTGAGCAGACTGGATCTGGCGCAGCAGTTCCGTCTGGTTGCGACTGACGATTTCCGCGGCGGCAGAGGGGGTAGGGGCGCGTAAATCCGCCACAAAATCCGCAATGGTCACATCGGTTTCGTGGCCGACGGCGCTGACCACCGGAATGCGGCTGGCAAAAATGGCGCGCGCCACGCGTTCGTCGTTAAAGCTCCATAAATCTTCCAGCGAGCCACCGCCACGGCCAACAATCAGCACATCACATTCCTGACGCGTGTTCGCCAGTTCAATGGCGCGCACAATCTGCCCCGGCGCATCGTCACCTTGTACCGCCGTGGGGTAAATGACCACCGGCAGAGAAGGATCGCGTCGCCTCAGGACGTGAAGAATGTCATGCAGCGCAGCGCCGGTTTTCGAGGTGATAACGCCAATACAGTGGGCCGGTGTGGGGAGCGGTTGTTTGAACTGCTGATCGAAAAGCCCTTCCGCTGACAGCGCCGCTTTCAGTTGCTCATATTTCTGCTGCAGCAACCCTTCACCAGCGGGCTGCATGCTTTCAACGATTATCTGGTAATCGCCGCGCGGGTCATAGAGCGTGACGGAGGCGCGCACCAGTACCTGTTGGCCATGCTGCGGGCGGAACGTTACGCGACGGTTGCTGTTACGGAACATCGCACCGCGAACCTGCGCCGTGTCGTCTTTAAGCGTGAAATACCAGTGACCAGAGGCAGGCTGTGTGAAATTGGAGATTTCACCCGTTATCCAGACCTGGCCCATTTCGCGTTCCAGCAGGCTACGTACTGTTTGATTCAGGCGAGTAACGGTAAAAATTGCGGGGCTTTGAAGAGATGACATGTGAGCTAGATCAAATTCTAAATCAGCAGGTTATTCAGTCGATAGTAACCCGCCCAGAGATGAGTGCAAGTATTTTTCGCAAAAAAATGTGGAAGCAATCGGTTACGCTCTGTATAATGCCACGGCAATATTTAACCACCCAGGTCAGAGATATTGCCCATGCTACGTATCGCTAAAGAAGCCCTGACGTTTGACGACGTCCTCCTCGTTCCCGCTCACTCCACCGTTCTGCCGAATACTGCCGATTTGAGCACTCAGCTCACTAAGACCATTCGTCTGAATATTCCGATGCTCTCCGCAGCAATGGACACCGTTACGGAAGCGCGCCTGGCAATTGCCCTGGCACAGGAAGGCGGCATTGGCTTTATTCATAAAAACATGTCCATCGAACGCCAGGCTGAAGAAGTTCGCCGTGTTAAAAAACACGAGTCCGGCGTGGTTAAAGACCCTCAGACCGTTCTGCCAACCACTACCCTGCGCGAAGTGAAAGAACTGACCGAGCGTAACGGTTTTGCCGGTTACCCGGTGGTTGCCGAAGACAATTCACTGGTGGGCATCATTACCGGTCGTGACGTTCGCTTTGTCACCGACCTGAACCAGCCTGTTAGCGTATACATGACGCCGAAAGAGCGTCTGGTCACCGTTCGCGAAGGCGAAGCGCGTGAAGTTGTATTCGCGAAAATGCACGAAAAACGCGTTGAGAAAGCGCTGGTTGTCGACGATAAATTCCGTCTGCTCGGTATGATCACCGTGAAAGACTTCCAGAAAGCGGAACGTAAACCGAACGCCTGTAAGGACGAGCAAGGCCGTCTGCGTGTCGGTGCGGCGGTTGGCGCAGGTGCGGGCAACGAAGAGCGTGTTGATGCGCTGGTTGCGGCGGGCGTTGACGTTCTGCTGATTGACTCCTCTCATGGCCATTCCGAAGGCGTTCTGCAGCGTATTCGTGAAACCCGTGCCAAATACCCGGATCTGCAAATCATTGGCGGTAACGTAGCGACGGGCGCAGGCGCACGTGCGCTGGCGGAAGCCGGTTGCAGCGCAGTGAAAGTCGGTATCGGCCCTGGCTCTATCTGTACCACCCGTATCGTGACCGGCGTGGGTGTTCCGCAGATCACGGCTGTATCCGACGCGGTTGAAGCGCTGGAAGGCACCGGTATTCCGGTTATTGCTGACGGTGGTATCCGCTTCTCTGGCGACATCGCCAAAGCGATTGCCGCTGGCGCGGCAGCGGTGATGGTCGGCTCTATGCTGGCAGGTACCGAAGAGTCCCCGGGCGAAATCGAACTCTACCAGGGCCGTTCTTACAAATCTTACCGCGGGATGGGTTCTCTGGGCGCGATGTCCAAAGGCTCCTCTGACCGTTACTTCCAGACGGATAATGCCGCTGACAAACTGGTGCCGGAAGGTATCGAAGGTCGCGTGGCGTATAAAGGTCGCCTGAAAGAGATCATTCACCAGCAAATGGGCGGCCTGCGTTCCTGTATGGGGCTGACCGGCTGTGGTACCATCGACCTGCTGCGCACTAAAGCGGAATTCGTGCGTATCAGCGGTGCGGGCATCCAGGAAAGCCACGTCCATGATGTGACCATCACCAAGGAATCCCCGAACTACCGTATGGGCTCCTGATATTTTCCACGCCCGGCTAAATGCCGGGCGATTTTGTTTCACTTGCCTCGGAATTAGCGTCAATGACGGAAAACATTCATAAACATCGCATCCTTATCCTCGATTTCGGTTCTCAGTACACGCAACTTGTTGCCCGCCGCGTGCGTGAGCTTGGTGTTTACTGTGAACTGTGGGCATGGGATGTCACCGAAGCGCAGATTCGTGAATTTAACCCAAGCGGTATCATTCTTTCCGGCGGCCCGGAAAGTACCACTGAAGATAACAGCCCGCGCGCACCGCAGTACGTGTTCGAAGCTGGCGTGCCGGTATTTGGCGTGTGCTACGGCATGCAGACCATGGCGATGCAGTTGGGCGGCCATGTCGAAGCGTCCAGCGAGCGCGAATTCGGCTATGCACAGGTAGAAGTTCTGACCGACAGCGCCCTGATTCGTGGTATTGAAGATTCCCTGACCGCAGACGGCAAACCGCTGCTGGACGTGTGGATGAGCCATGGCGATAAAGTGACGGCTATCCCGTCTGACTTTGTTACCGTTGCCAGCACCGAAACCTGTCCGTTCGCCATTATGGCTAACGAAGAAAAACGCTTCTACGGCGTACAGTTCCACCCGGAAGTGACCCATACCCGTCAGGGCCTGCGTATGCTGGAGCGTTTCGTTATCGATATCTGCCAGTGTGAAGCCCTGTGGACCCCGGCGAAAATCATCGACGACGCTATCGAACGCATCCGTGCGCAGGTTGGCGACGACAAAGTGATCCTTGGCCTGTCCGGCGGCGTTGACTCCTCCGTGACGGCGATGCTGCTGCACCGTGCAATCGGTAAAAACCTGACCTGCGTGTTCGTCGATAATGGTCTGCTGCGTCTGAATGAAGCTGAGCAGGTAATGGATATGTTCGGCGATCACTTCGGCCTGAACATTGTTCACGTGGAAGGCGAATCACGCTTCCTGAGTGAACTGGCGGGCGAGAACGATCCGGAAGCCAAACGCAAAATCATTGGTCGCGTGTTCGTTGAAATCTTCGACGAAGAAGCCCTGAAACTTGAAGACGTGAAATGGCTGGCGCAGGGCACAATTTACCCTGACGTGATCGAGTCTGCCGCATCGGCGACCGGTAAAGCGCACGTGATTAAGTCTCACCACAACGTGGGCGGCCTGCCGAAAGAGATGAAGATGGGTCTGGTTGAACCGCTGCGTGAGCTGTTCAAAGACGAAGTACGTAAAATCGGCCTTGAGCTGGGTCTGCCGTACGATATGCTTTACCGCCATCCGTTCCCGGGGCCAGGCCTTGGCGTTCGCGTTCTGGGCGAAGTGAAGAAAGAGTACTGCGACCTGCTGCGTCGTGCCGATGCCATCTTTATTGAAGAGCTGCGTAAAGCTGACCTTTACAACAAAGTTAGCCAGGCTTTTACCGTCTTCCTGCCGGTCCGCTCTGTTGGCGTGATGGGCGATGGCCGTAAGTACGACTGGGTTGTCTCTCTGCGTGCCGTTGAAACCATCGACTTTATGACCGCGCACTGGGCACACCTGCCGTACGACTTCCTGGGCCGCGTTTCCAACCGCATCATCAACGAAGTGAATGGCATCTCCCGCGTGGTATATGACATCAGCGGTAAACCACCAGCTACGATTGAGTGGGAGTGATCCCGCGTCCGGCATAGACCGGCATCAAAGAGCACTAAAACACCTATAAGCCCGCGTAACTGCGGGCTTTTTTCGTTCTTGGCGTAGCACTGTCTGGCAAATTTTCGCATCGCCAAGCACCCCGTTTCTATGGCATGGTAGATGGTACGATTTGAACCTGATGCCATGTTCGGCACTCGATACCATGCCGCCTCTGATGGGGTGTTCATGGTATTGAATTTAGGTAACACATTGTTCTTAAATAATTTTTTTGAGGATTTGTGGGGCTTTTTGAGCATGGTATTTTTGAGAGGAAACCCAACCCGACCATGCTGACTGATACCAAGCTGCGCAACCTCAAGCCAAAGGACAAGCTCTACAAAGTGAATGACCGTGACGGCCTCTACGTGGCCATCACGCCAGCGGGTTCGATTTCATTCCGCTACAACTACTCGATCCACGGCAGGCAGGAGACAATCACCTTCGGCCGCTACGGTGTCGGAGGGATCACGCTAGCGGAAGCACGCGAACGGCTGGGTGAAGCCAAGAAGATGATCGCCGCAGGGAAATCTCCAGCCAAGGAGAAGGCGCGGGACAAAGCACGCGTCAAGGATGCCGAGACATTCGGCGCGTGGGCCGAGAAGTGGCTGCGCGGCTATCAGATGGCAGAAAAGACTCGCGATATGCGTCGAGCCACGTTCGAGCGCGAGCTTAAGCCGAAGTTCGGCAACCAGAAGCTGACAGAAATCACCCATGAAGATTTACGGGCGCTGGCTGATGCCATCGTGGAGTGCGGGGCACCGGCAACGGCCGTGCTTTGCCGCGAAATCGTGATGCAGGTCTTTCGGTGGGCCATCGAACGCGGCCAGAAGGTCGAAAACCCGGCCGATTTGGTGCGCCCCTCGACCATCGCCAAGTTCGAGCCGCGAGATCGAGCGCTGACGCCTGATGAAATCGCCTTGATGTACCAGTATATGGAGCGCATCGGCACCACACCTTCGATCCGCGCGGCCGCCAAGCTGCTGTTGCTGACGATGGTACGCAAGAGCGAACTTACCAACGCAACGTGGAGCGAAATCAATTTCACCGACGCGCTCTGGACAATCCCCAAGGAGCGGATGAAGCGCCGCAATCCCCATCTGGTGTTCCTGTCGAGGCAGACGCTGGACATTTTCATAGCCCTGAAAACGTTCGCGGGCGGCTCGGAGTACGTTCTGCCATCGCGCTATGACTCGGATTTGCCGATGAGCAGCGCCACGCTCAATCAGGTGCTCACGCTGACCTATCGTCTGGCGCAGAAAGAAGGGCAGTCGCTTGGCAAGTTCGGACCGCACGACTTGCGGCGTACGGCCAGCACGCTGCTGCATGAGGCGGGCTATAACACCGATTGGATTGAGAAGTGCCTCGCGCACGAACAGAAGGGCGTTCGCGCCGTCTACAACAAGGCCGAATATCGCGACCAGCGCCGGGCGATGCTACAGGATTGGGCGGACATGATTGACGAGTGGACAATCAGGAAGCCCCGCCTCTAGGACTGATTCGGAGCCTTGAGACCTCCATTTTGTAGCGAAATGCCCACTTCGGTGGGCTTTTTTTTGTCCGTAAAACGTATTCCAGATGGACAGGCAATTTTCGCTATCTGCGTCAAATAAAGTGCCAAGAAAAACAAAGAACTGCGAAGGTTTTTATTTTGAAAGGTGGACAGTTTTCGGACGATAACTAGTTGATTTTATTGAGAAAAATTGCATCTATGATGCTGGAAATCACCGGCATTGTGGGGCAATAATTAAACCTCGGACGATGACAAAACGAGGTATTCGGTGTGGAAAAAGAATTAAGGAGAGCCAGTAAAGTTCTCATCAGCAAAAAGCAACTGCTGGAGATGATTCCGCTGTGCGAGCGCACGATCTACAACTTTGAAAAGCAGGGGAAATTCCCTCAGCGCATTGCACTCAGTAGCCGCAAGGTCGTGTGGGATTTGGCTGAGGTTGAGGCATGGATTGATGCATGCAAACATTCAAGCCCGGCCCCTCGCCCCGGAATGGGGGCCTGAATTGTGGCGATTGACTTACGGGCAGCGTTCGAGAACGAACCGCCCACACTAGACTTTATTTGGCCGGGCTTCCTCGCAGGGACAGTAGGCGCGTTGGTGGCTCCCGGAGCCACAGGTAAGAGCTTCTGGGCGCTGGAAGCCGCAATGACCATCGCGTGCAGCGTCGCGGGTGGTGATCTTTTAGGGCTTTCCCCGGCCAGTACTGGCCGCGTGGTCTATTGCGCCGGAGAAGACCCGGCAGTCGCACTGGTGCGCCGTATTCATTCCATTGGCCAGCACCTGAACCAGCAGTCACGCGACGCCATCGCGCAGAACCTCACCCTTGAGCCGATCATGGGTAAGCGCTTGAACGTGATGGATGAGCGGCACCTTGCCCGCGTCATTGAATTTTGCGCCGATGCCCGGTTGATCGTACTGGATACCCTGAGCCGCATTCATGACAGGGACGAGAACAGCAATGGCGACATGGCAAGGCTTGTCGCCACGCTGGAGCATATTGCGGCCAGCACCGGGGCGTCAGTTCTGTATCTGCATCATGTCAGCAAGGGCAGTGCCCGCGAGGGGCAGACGGATCAACAGCAGGCGGCACGAGGCGCATCCGCTCTAATCGACAATGCCCGCTGGTGTGGCTATGTCGCCAGAATGACCGAGGCTGAGGCCGAACGCCTCAGTGATCGCATATATGACCGACAGCCTATCGGGGAAAACCGCCGGAAGTTCTTTGTTCGTTTCGGCGTTAGCAAACAGAACTACGCCGAGATTGACGCTGATCGTTGGTATCAGCGCCATGACGGCGGCGTGTTGCTGCCGGTGGAGTTGTTGGACGCCAAGCAGGACAGCGGAAAGGGGCGTCAACGTGAGCAAGCATGACTTGACTCACGCCCGGCACGACCCGGTGCATTGTCTGGCACCCGGCCTGTTCCGTAGCCTCAAACGTGGCGAACGCAAGCGTAGCAAGCTGGACGTTGTATATGACTACGGCAACGGCAAGCGTATCGAGTTCAGTGGGCCGGAACCGCTGGGGGCCGACGATCTCCGCATTCTGCAAGGACTGGTAGCAATGGCTGGACCTTCTGGCCTTGTGCTTTCTCCCGATCCTCAGACAGAAGCCGGTCGGCAGCTGCGGCTATTTCTCGAACCCAAGTGGGAAGCCGTCCAGCAGGATGCGATGGTGGTCAAGGGTAGCTATCGGTCGCTGGCCCGTGAGGTTGGCTATGCGGATATCGACAATACTAGGCCAGTACGCGATTGCATTGAGAGGCTCTGGAAAGTCTCTATCATTGCGCAAAATGGAAGGAAGCGGCAGGGCTTCCGATTGCTGTCCGAGTACGCAAGTGATGAGCAGGACGGCAAGCTGTATGTGGCATTGAACCCTCTTATTGCTCGCGCAATCATGGGCGGGCAGCACATCCGCATAGACATGGCCGAAGTTAGGAAGCTACAGACCGACCCCGCCCGCCTGATTCATCAACGACTATGCGGCTGGATCGACCTCGGTAAGTCGGGGCGGGTAGAGCTGGACACGCTATGCGGCTATGTTTGGCCGGATGAACCGACGAACCCGAATACCATCAAAAAGCGCCGCCAGACGGCACGCAAGGCGCTGGCCGAGCTTGCTGCCGTGGGTTGGAGGCTGGACGAGTATGCTAAGGGCAAATGGGAAATCGGGCGACCCAAGGCATCCGACTGTAACGCTGCTCCCCCCTGTTTAACGGCACCCCACCCCCTGTTTAACAGTACCCAACCCCCTGTTTAACGGCACCCGGCCAGTTTCTGAAAACCCAGCAACGGTGGGCCTTTGCGGGCCGTTCGCAAATTCCACCCAAGATTCTCTAAGAATCTCCAGCATGCGCGCTAAGCGCCGCGCCTTGATGGCGCAGCTCATCGCTTGCTGCTCTTGGTCGGCCTACGGCCGTTGGGCACCAAAAAAGGTAGGGCGGGCCTGCCGTCGTCGACGCGGTTAGTTCCGTGGATTACCCACCGGTCGCAGCACCTGGTCGAGCCGTTGAAACCGGCAAAAAGACATCAGGCACCAAAAAGGGAAGGGCAGGGCCAAAACCGGCACAAGGCCTCTAACGGCCTGCGAAAGCGTCCAAAATCCCTCCCGTATGGGCCGTGGTGGCGTTTTTTCAGTGTCGGTATGGGTGTTTGTCTGTCATGTATGAAAACTTCTCACAGAGCGATACAGGCCGTTTTTGCGGTGTGTAATAGACGGAGATGCTGCGGCAGGAAAACAAAACCCCGCACTCAGGCGGGGTTGTGGGTGATGGAACTGGCTGTGCTCGTCAGCGATTGATGACCCTGCCTCGCTGCCGTTCTTCCTCTTCCATCTGAAGGATGGCCATTCTCACACGCTCTACCAGTACCACCTGATTCTTGCTGCCGAAAAGTGGCATGCGATTAAGCATACCCATGCCGCCGTAGAATTGCGCAGCGGCAGGCAGAGCCAATCGGTTCACCCGATTCTGTAGTGCCGTGTACTGCTTATCCAGTGCATCGAGCTGCGGGCCAAAGCCTTTGCGTCGGAGCCATTGGCCAAGCGCCCACATACCAATACCGAGAACAAAAAAGCCGCCGAGCATCATCAGGCCAAAAAATACATCGTTCATCATGATTACGTCTCCGATTGAGAGTTAACACTAGAAGCCATGCCGGGCACATTGAGCGCGCCGACGTCTCCGGTGCTAGTGGTGTCCGATGCCGGACGAATAATGTTGGATTCCGCTTGTGCAGTCGGCTCAGCGCCGTCATCAGGCGCTGGACTGTCACTGCCGGGGACTGGAGGGGGAGATCCGGTGCCCCCGAGCGAAAGCCCGTGGGAGCTTTCCATGCCGGGTACGCTGATAGCGCCCAGCACGCCAAGCGCCCGTGTGGCCACCTCGGCGCCCTGCGCAACAGCCTTGCCGTTGCCGCCAGTCCCTTCTTTTGGTGTCATCTGCCGTTGCTGCGCGACGGCTTGCTGATCCTTATCGTCGTCACCGCCCTTCGTAGCTTTTCCGGCCTGTTTGGCGGCTTGCTTCAAGCCGCTGCCTGATTCTTGACTAGCTGGCGAAGCGGCCGCCGATACTGGATTTGCCGATCCTGACGCGGCACCCCCGCCGACGCGAGAACCTGCGGCCTTTGCGGCCGCGCCGCTGCTCCCTCCTGTGCTTGCGCCAATTCCAGCGCTGCCGACGCCCGTCGCACCACCGATGCCCCCTGTGGCACTACCGCCTGCCATGCTGGAGTTCAACGCGGAGGCCAGCCCACCACCCGCGGCACTGGCAGCGCCTCCGCCAGTTCCCGCGGCTCCTAACGCCCCTGCGGCCGGGGCTGCTGCCCCTGCTGTTGCAACAGTAGCGATTGCGGCCGCCGCACCGGCTGCACCGGCTGCGGCCATGCCGCCAATTGCAGAGCCGCCGCCCATCGACGTGCCGTTAATCATGCCGCCGATCAGTTCAGGGATGGTTTTGGTCAGGTAGGCGCACACCAAAGACAGGCCGACCAAGGTCATTAACGACGCTTCGTCATTGGTGTAGGCCGCCGACCATTCTGCGGAAACCTGCATGATCAGACCCACAATCAGAGTCAGGACGAACAGCTTGGCACCAACGGAAACGGCATAGCGAATGGGAGCCAGTGCAAATTCGCGTGTCCATTGAGAGCCGCCGAAACCCATAAACAGGACGGCTGCATTGATAATGACGTAGGCCTCTACGAGCGTCACGAACACCAGAGCCGCTATGAACGTAAAGCACATCAGGACGATCAATGCAGACACGGCCACTACAACCGATGTGATTGGGCTGAACATCGACACACCGGCCGTCAGCACCTGCCGTGAAAAGTCCACAGCAGTTGAGAACATATCCCCCGGCATCAGCTCCGCACTACCCAACCCTGCCGCGTGCGCCCCGGCCTGCCGGAAGCTGTTGACGATGGCCCCGCCCCACTCGGTCGCGTGATCGAGCATCGCATAGAAGAACCCTATCACGAGGATGAATTTCACCAGCTCATGGAGGATGTCGCCCAGTTCCGCTCCGCGCATGACCAAAGGAGCAAAAGTCCAAACTAATTGGATGACGGCAAGGCATCCCAAGAGCCACAAGGCGTAGTCATGCAGGCGCGGTGCCCATTGGTTTGAAGCGTTCTGAATCAGCCGCAGAAGGCTGTTCATAGACGTGTTGCTCTGCGCTAAATCGACCCCGGCAGCCATCGCACTAGTTGCAGATAGCAAGAGCACCGCGCCGACAAGTGCGAAAACGGTTGAACGTCGCATAGTCAGAACCCCTCAGACGGGCCGCGAGTGTTTGGGCGGCTGCGGAATTGGTCATCCTGATGGCCATTGCCGACCGCTGCGCATTCCGGCGCGGCGGCGTTCGTGACGACCACGGCCGTCAGTGCCGACCCACCAAGGGCCGAGACGAGACAGAGGGCGGCAATCAGCACCTTAGAAATCATCATGGTTAGAACCCCTCAGACGGGCCGCGTGTATTTTCACGGCTGCGGAATTGCTGTTCGGAGGCATCGCTAACGGACTGTCGTTCGTTTTGCTGCGCCATGTAGTTGCCTTGCAGGGTGATTTGTGTGGCTACCAGATCGCGCAGCTTCTGGAGCTGCTGCACGTTCTGCGCCGCAATCTCGTTCCCGGCTTGAATGGCCTGCTGACGGCCAACGGCCGACTGCGAACGACTCACCAACTGATCCAGCATCGCGTTCTCATCCTCGAATGTGCTGGTATTTACGCCAGCGGCCTGCATGGCCGTGCGGGCGTTATCGAAGCCGGATTGTGCCCAGCCCCGATAGCGCTGCGGCATGTTGTTTTGCCCTTGGCCAATCGAGTTCAGATAGCTGTCATAGCCCTTGAACTGCTGGCGAAACTGTTCGTCCAGATTGCTGATGTTGCGGCCGAGCGACTGCGCCGAGTTGTAGACGCTGGCCACGCGCTGGAGGTCGCCAGTGATGGTGTTGAACATGCGGCTGGGCAGTGACATGCCCTGCTTAATCATGTTGTCGTACTGCTGGATCTGCGTCTGCAACTGCTGCGCGGTGTTCAGTTGCGTATTCACCGCTTCGGCGTACTCGTACATCTGCTGATAGAACGTCGAGCAGTTCGAGCAGTAGATGGCATAGGCCGGAGCCGGTGCCATGTAGAGACTTACACCAAGGCCTGCGCTTGCCATTGCTAGAGCGAGCGCCGCGCCTCGACCGAATTTTCGGGCGGCATAAGCCGACGTTTTTTGCGATTCCATTTCCATACCGAATACCTCATTCTGTCATCGTCCGAGGTTTGATTATTGACCGATATGGGGCGGTTTTAAATATGCGGATAATCTTCTATCCGCATAGAATTCAATGAATTATGTCCGTAAACTGTCCGTCAATCTTCACGAGATTGTTTCTCAACACTATGATTTTGATCGCGTTTTTTCATGACAGGCGGAACGGGCTTGGCTGTCCGTTTTGATACGTTTTGCGGGCAAAAAAAAGACCACCGAAGTGAGCTTTTGATAAGCCGGTGCGTGGCGTCAGTGGGCCGCGTAATAGGGATTCTGTACGCGATAGAGGTCACGCTCTGTTTCAGGGATGTGCAAGGTTTCAAGGTGCCACTCTTCGAGTAAAGAAGCCAGCTCGGCCGCAATGCGCTGGGCTTCCATAACGCTCTTGCTAGGCCGCCCACTGGCTCGACCGAGGCAGGCTTGCAGTTCGTTGAGTTGATTGGCCAATGCGCTGATGCGGTGAGCTGTCTTCATGATCAATTCCCCTTGCTGATCCTTTCCACGATTCTATCGAATTCTTCCCGGACTTGATCGTCCGTCAGCTCAAGATTAACCAATCCTGACTTTATTGCAATTCTTCCGATTCTTTCTGCTGCCTCATTGTCGAGTTTTGCCAATCTGGCTTTCGCCATTTCAAGCTCCGAAAGGGCATCAGAACGGCGCTCTGCGAGGGTTTTTCGTGCCATGATTACTCCGTTGTTTCTTGATGATCGAGTTTCGAAAAAAGCGCGTAAACGGAGGCTATGTTCTCACCCGAGTCGAGCAATTTACAAGACTTAGATTTGGCTGACCTAGCTGATGGCCTCTTAAAGCCCCCTCCTTTTGGTGTCAGTCCGTCCTTGATGCTCATAAAATCATTCGGAAACGCGTTTTTATGCGAATGTACGCGATTCTATGCGATTAGAAGAATTGATCAATGCGATACTACGCGAATGTATGCGAATTAGCGCGAATGTACGCGATTACGCCATATTTTAATGGCGATTCTGCTCCAGTCGCATAGAATCGCAGTGAGGTAGCAGGCAGGATGTGTGTTGTACCGGTACGGGCAAGCCCGCACCAGTCCAACACCGCCCCTTACTCACCTGCGGTTCGACGGCATCCTGCTCTGCGAGGCTGACGGTCGCTGCCGCGACAAAGGAGCCACGGGCACCAAAAAGGAGGCGCAAGCCGGGCAAGACAACGACACCAATCCGCGCCATCGGGCGCGATGGAAAAGGGGCACTGATGAGTGACGAAGAACAGAAACCGAAAGGGAAGGGCCGAGGAACCCGACCCCGAGGCCAACGAATAGAGGTATGGGTGAACAACGACGAAAAGGCCGAGCTGGCCGACCGGGCTGCTCAGTCCGGTTTGTCGTTGTCCGCCTACATGAAAGCGGCCGGACTGAACGCGCCTATTCGGGCAAGGGCTGACCTGTCAGCCGTGGCCGATCTTGTGCGCGTGAACGGCGACCTTGGCCGGGTGGCCGGGTTGCTGAAATTGTGGCTCGCGGAGAAGCGCGGTCAAGGTGCAAGGCCCGTTGACGTTGAGCAGATGATGATCGAATTTCGCGAATTACAGGCGGGAATTCGAGAGAAAATGAGCGCTATAGTCTTTTCCAGAAAATGACGAAGGGTTATGCTCAGTTTTTCGGGTTTTCTGTTTGATGCTTCTTCGGGATTGGTTGCTGATTTAACCTGCAATACATATCCATTTTGATGTACTTTGGATTGTGCAATCCAATAAAATTCGGTGGGCAACATGAAATATATCAAAATTCTGCATGCTTGATTGTTCCGTAGGGATGGGGGTATCGCGAAATGAAAGACAGATCACATATTGAGGTAATGGTCGAATATCTCCGCGCCAATCCGGCCTATTCAGAACAGTTGCTTGCCGAAGTACGTCGCGATGGAAGTTTGGATGAGTTGTCGATTCTTTTACGACAGATGAAAGAGGCATTTGAGTGCGACTGTACATGTTCGGGATCCGCAGCGAAGCAATGATGACCAAGCTGCGTCGGTCGTGACGGCCCAAGCTGGATGCGGTTTCCTCAAAAACGAGTGAATATCCTTTGCGACGCTGGGCGCAAGGTGGCTTCGTAGTGCGTATGCTTAAGTCCGTTTCGCTAATTCTCGCGTTCGGGGGGACTCGCAATCGGCGCGAAAGGGGATAAAATGCTATCTGATATTTCTATAACAAACGAAGCAAGTTACGGGGCAAATACGCAACGTCTGGCAGGACTTCGCTCAATCAATTTTATTTTCGGTACCAATGGATCGGGTAAAACGACTATCTCGCGTGTCATTGCAGACCCCGCTTCAAAACCCGCCTGCGCTGTTACGTGGACCGGTCAGCCACTGGAGCGTCTTGTCTACAACAGTGACTTCTGCTCTCGGAATTTCGCTCAACAGATGCCGGGCATTTTCACGCTAGGGCAGGCGGAGGCTGAAACGCTTGCCAAGATCGAAGCGGCGAACGCCCAAGTGCAATCCCTAACCCGAGACATTGCTCAACTCCAAAATACCTTGGGTGACGTAAGCTCCGGCAAGCTCGGGGAACTCCAGACTTTAAGGACTGGCATAGAACAGAAATGCTGGGAGATCAAGACAGTCCACGATCCTTATTTTCAAGAGGCATTCACTGGCTTCCGAAGTTCAAAGGCTAACTTTTGCGACAAGATCCTGATGGAGTGGGCGCAGAACTCTGCTGAGATTGTCCCGCTTGACGAGCTCAAACAACGTGCGCTGACAATTTTTGAGAAAGGGCTCGAACGTCTTACACCCATCGAAGTGTTTGACGCCAACGACCTTGTGGTCCTTGAAGGCTCGGCAGTTCTCTCGAAAAAAATCGTAGGGAAAGAAGACGTTGACATCGCTGCACTTATACGTCGCCTCGGCAACAGCGACTGGGTGCGGCAAGGCCTTGGTTATGTAGACGAAGCGGGGCCGCAGTGCCCATTCTGCCAGCAGGAGATGAACGACTCTCTAAAAACAAAACTGAATGACTACTTTGACGAAACCTATCTTGCTGATATCGCAGCAATCGAACGCATAAGGGACGCATATGATGCTCACTCCAAAACCCTTTTGTCTCGGCTCGAGTTGATCCACAGTGCGGGAAGCAAGTATCTTGATGTGGTAGCGTTTCGCGCCGATATCGATCGACTCTCGGCACGGTTAGAGTTGAATCTTCGGCAAATCGACCGCAAACGGAAAGAGGCAAGTTCGCAAGTCACGCTTGAGCCCGTTGGTGAAATCGTCGCCTCCCTTCAAGATGCTATCTCCAACGCAAATACTGAGATAGGTAAGCACAATGCGACAGTTGACAATCTGGCGACCGAGCGGGCCACTCTTATATCGCAAATCTGGAGATGTTTACTTGAGGAGTCGAGGCTCGCATTTACTGACCACGATAACGCGAAAAGGGGGCTTGATCGTGCCGTTACTGGCCTGACGGCCGGGCTTGCTTCAAAGCGAGCGGCGCTTGCAGAGGCCAGTAACGAACTTGCAGCGTTGGAACGCGAAGTAACGAGTGTTCAGCCAACCGTTACGGAAATTAACGCCATTCTAAGATCGTTCGGCTTTACGGGTTTCCGCCTCGCGACCGCTGGCCAACATCAAAACCTCTATGAAATTGTAAGAGGAGATGGGAGCGAAGCTGCTACCACCCTTAGCGAGGGAGAGCGCACCTTCATCACTTTCCTCTACTTTTACCACCTCATTAGAGGCAGTATCAATGCAAGCGGGATAAATGCGGAGCGAGTCGTCGTGTTCGACGATCCTGTCTCTAGCCTTGACAGCGATGTGCTCTTTATCGTCAGTGCTCTGATCAAACGTGTGCTCGATGAGGCTTGCCGAGGGACTGGGCTTATTAAGCAGGTCTTTCTATTGACGCACAACATCTACTTCCATAAAGAAGTATCTTTCGATCCCAAGCGCGGCACAGAATGCCGAGCACATGAGACGTTTTGGATCGTGCGGAAAGTGAACGATGTATCCGTAATCACCAGCTACAATCACAACCCTATCAGTACTTCTTATGAGCTCCTTTGGGCTGAGGTCAGATCGCCGAACCGATCAAATATCGCGCTCCAAAACACGCTAAGACGCATCCTCGAGAACTACTTCAAGATTCTCGGAAACCTCGATAAGGATGACATCTGCGCGAGATTCGAGGGTCGCGACCAGCAAATATGTGGTTCGCTATTTACTTGGGTGAATGATGGATCGCACAGTTTCAACGATGACCTGTACATTTCTGTCGATGAAGCGATGGTCACCCGTTATCTCGATATTTTTCGCAGAATCTTCGAAGTCACAAATCACCTCGCGCATTATGAGATGATGATGGGGCCACAAGCGCTAGCTACTCTAGCACTTGCGAATGAGAACACAGCCACCGACGCAGTGGACGAAACGGCAGCATGAGTTACGATTTCAAAAATCTATCATCGGCCGACTTTGAGGATCTTGTTCGAGACCTCATAGGACGAGAAGAAGGACTTCGCTTCGAAGCATTCTGCGCAGGGCCGGATGGCGGCATTGATGGCCGGCACGCGCAGGCTAATGGTAACGTCATTCTACAGGCGAAGCATTATGAAGGTTCGCCGTTCGGTAAGTTGATAGCCACTATGAAGCGTGAGCGATTTTCAATCGATAAGCTCACTCCGATTCGCTACATTTTAGCGACTTCCTGTAAGTTCACCCCACTTGGAAAGGGTAAGCTCACTCCGCTTATAGGGCCCAGCCTGAGGTCGGAAGCGGATATTTTTGGTCCGGAGGACCTCAACGGTCTTCTCCGGAAGTACCCAGATATTCTCAAGTCGCACATCAAACTGTGGCTTTCAGGTGCGGGTGTTCTAGACCGAGTCGTACGCGCGGCGGCCCATACCTTTGCAGCGTTCACGCGAGAAGATATTGAACAGAAGGTCCGTGTCTACGCATCAAACCCGAGCTTCGATCAATCACTGGCTACGCTGGAGAAGCATCGGCTTCTTATCATCTCAGGGCCCCCGGGTGTTGGTAAAACGACACTGGCCGAGATGCTATGTTACACATTCCTGAGTGAGGAGTGGGAGCTCGTTCCCATCCGTAGTCTAGAGGACGGCTTCGCGGCCATTAGCGACAGCAAAAAGCAGGTGTTCCTTTTCGACGACTTCCTAGGAAGGGTTGCCCTCGACCGGCAAGCTCTGGCGCACAAGGATTCTGATTTAGCGCGGTTCATGAGCCGAGTACGTCGCTCCCCAAATGCTCGTTTTATCCTGACGACGCGGGGGTACATCTTTGAAGAAGCCCGGAGGGTTTCCGAACATCTTGGCGACCAGCGCCTCGATGTAACGAAGTACGTTCTCGATGTTGGTGTTTATACGCGCCGGATTAAGGCGAGGATTCTTTACAATCATCTACTCGTGTCAGAGACACCACAGTCGCATATCCGTGCGCTATTGGAAAGCAAGAAGCTTGCGGAAATTGTTGATCACAAGAACTATAACCCGCGTGTCATCGAGGCTATGACCGATGCATTTCGCATTGGTGATATCGAACCCGCAGACTATGCTGTGGCCTTTATCGGTGCTCTGAATAACCCTAGCCAAATTTGGGATACCGCATTCCGGACACACATCGATCATCGGTGCAGGCACCTCTTGATGGCGATGTTTTTTCTCACGGAGTATGGGGTGCCCCTTGGCACGCTTCGCTCGTCTTTCGAGCCCTTACATACAGCGATGAGCACAGCCTATGGCCTACCGCACGGGCCTAAGGACTTCGAAGAAGCCCTTCGCATCCTAGAAGGTAGCTTCGTCAACATTGTCAACATCAGCGGACCAAGGGTTTCTTTTCTCAATCCTTCGCTCAAGGATTATCTCTCATCCTATCTGTTGGACACAGAGCTATTAATTCGTCTTGTCCCTACAGCAGTCTCCATAGACTGGTTGTCGAGTTTGTGGGATTTTGTGTATCCGCGCGGTCTTAGCGAAGACGATCAAACAAAGATCGCCCTAGCCTGCACTGGCATGCTGGATATGATCGAAACGCGCCCGCACTGGCGCCCGCGAGCTGGCGATGCGCGGTCGCTTGAATACAACGATGCTGCAAACTCCAAACGGCTGGGGATGTTGATGGACTGGTGGCGGCTCACGAACGAGCGGGCATTTGCTGACAGCATTATGGCGATTGCCCGCAATCCACAGCAGGGCTTTGGTGCATGGTCGGATGGAGAGGCCTTGATCGACATATTTTGTCGGCTAGGTGACAAGGGATATGGGCGGCCATTCATATACGAAACCGAATTATTGGAGCTCCTTGAGAAGGCGATCACGGACACTATACGCTGGTGTTCGAGTGACATGCTCTCCACGCTCGTGGATGCAGTGGATGCAGCGCAAGGGCTGCCGTCCAGCATCAACCATGCCTTGCAAGCCGCTGTGCTAGAAGAGTTCGAGGAGAATACCAGTCGCATCAGCGAGGATGATAGCGAGTCCTCCTTATCGGATCGTATCGATGCCCTCAAAAAGTTCGCGCCCCGTTTCGGCGTGCCGGAAGATGTTTTGAGTCGCGCCGTCTCCGACATCGAGGACCGAATCGGCGAGATTGAAGACCGGAGCAGTCCCGCTCCCTCCCCGAGTTTCCCACCGTCGAACAAGAGAGAGCGGGAGAAGTTTGACGATAGAGCTCTTCAAGACCTTTTCACTCCTCTCTTGGATCGGTAGTAAAGTTATTGCCGTTTAGGCCGTTTCATTCAGGAATGGGATCATCTTCCTGACATGGTATTTATTATGGTATTGCCGATAGGTTTTTTTATAACTATATGATTTTAATGTGAATTAATTATAACAATATAATTGAGTGGGAATAAGCGATAACGTCCTTCTGTCTTAAACCAACCCTCTGTTTTTGCAGAGGGTTTTTTATTGTCACCCCTAAACCACCTCCTGGGAAGGTGGTGATTGATTTCTCTGACCATTTATCAAAAAAGACAAAACAGCAGGTTTATTGCTGGTGGTCTGAATATGGTCTATATTAAAACCATCTGCATGATGAAGAGCATGAGCGGGATATGCAATGAAAATTGAGACAATTAGCTACGTTAAAAAAAACGCCGCGACACTGGATGTCTCTGAACCCATTCTGGTGACGCAAAATGGCGTGCCTGCTTATGTTATAGAGTCCTATGACCAGCAGCAGGAACGGGAAAACGCCATTGCTTTGCTGAAGCTGCTAACCCTGTCAGAGAAAGATAAAGCTGAGGGACGCGTGTTCTCAAAAGACCAGTTGCTGGATGGCCTTGCGGATTAAACGCAGAACACGCAACGCTAAGGGACTTCTATGGAACAGCAGGTTACCTTCGAGTACACGCTTACGGTAAGACTCTGTATCGACACAATAGTGGGTTATCTGCGCCGTGTTGATGTCGAGCCGCGTCCGGTTATCGCAGATATTCTCGCACAGTTTGAGAGTACCGTTGGTCAGTTCCCGTTGGGCTGCCAGATTTGCCCTGAACTGCTGAAAATTGGCTGCGCCAAATACCGGGCGTTTAACCACGCTGACGGTTACAGGGTTTTGTATGCAGTAGAGGGAACATTAGTAACAGCGCATGCGATCCTGGCACATCGGCAGGACATTAAGCAGTTACTGTTTAAGCGTTTGATAATGGCCTGATAAACCTAAAAGCGCGTTTTCCGGCAATAATACGAACCTACGAAGACACCAGTAAGCCTCAAGCTGCTGGTGTTTTTTTTATGTGTGGTTAGCAGATTGATGATATTTACTATGCAGTCGCTAAGTGGCTACCTGGCGCAGGTTTTTTGATATCTAACATAAAATTTAAAGGAGCGCATAGTATGCAGCCTGTATGTTTAATGGGTGACGGATATGAACCTCATGTGGCGCAATTGGGAGAGCAACTGAGCTATTCATTGCCCGTCGACTCCGGATTCGTCAGTTTTAGCTTCACATTTACTATCTGCCAGGCCGACCTTGATGTCCTGCTTTCTGATGACTACCGTCGTGCGGTGCTTGAAGTCATTGCACACACGCTGCTCCAGCGCTCGACTCTTCCCGGTAATACCCATTTTACCCAAAGCGAATTCGATAGTCTTGTCGCAGATACGCTCCATTCAACGCGCGATTTTCTCGAGGCTTTTATCGCAAAAATAAGCCAGGAGAACCACATTGTGATTGAAAAATATGTGCACGATATTTTGAACAGGCGCTTAAACACAAAGTAAATGGACTTCTCGCCCCACCATTCCAGGCATTAGACGGGGCGGGCATTTTATGCCAACCTTCTGGCTGAGTGTTCTTTGTATGCCCTGGATTTGCTCATCGACGCTTTATCTTCATTGCGCTTGCGACCTCATTGGATACGAGGAATGCGAGCGAAGGGCGAATCATCATCGGAACACGGACTTCGGCCCCTCTCACTTGCCACGATGCTCACTATGTTTAAAAAACTTCTCAGCGCCCTTAGTGGCAAAAAAGAACAGACCCCAGGCCCTGTGGAATCTGAACATACGCAGGCAGGACACGCCCCGGTTCCAAATGAAGAGATGATCGTGGCGTATGACGCCAACGGGCGAGAAATGCATATCGCCCGCAGCGACTGGCGAAATAATGTTTTCCTGCCCGGCCTTGAACAAAAGTGGAATAACGCGGCGGAACTTTATGATGCGATCCTGGGAGGCCTGAACGATGGTTTTGCCGCCGATCTCATTCCTGCCGCCGCGCGCCAGGTAGAGATTGATGACGATCCCGAACGCAGCCATACCATTCAGAGCATTGTGCTGATGGAAAATAAAAGGTTGGTTGAGGCCGAAAACACACTGCAGGCCGGTATAGCGAAAGTCGGGGCCACGGGAATTTTGCTGACCAATCTGGCAAAAGTTTTCTCTCACAAGGGTGACGATGCCCGTGCCGAGGAGCTGCTCTGGCAGGCTATCGAAGCCGATCCAAATCTGGATAACGGCTTGCTCTGGTGGGCGAGTATTAAGCAGGAGCGTGAAGGGGAAGCGGGATATGTCGCGGGACTACGTACCGTCGCGGCGCTGCCCGGCTCCTGGCGCGCGCAACTCTGGCTGGCGCGCTATCACCTGGAACATAACAATGTAGCTGCCGCCCGGGCACTGTATGACGAAGTTCTCGCCGGTGGGAGATATGACGGCAGTTCGCTGATGATGATCTCCGGCGATCTGGGCAGAAACGGCGAGATTGCGCTGCTTGTTGAACTCATAGCTCCCGTGTATGACGAGCACCGCCACGATCCGATGGCCGGTATTAACCTGCTGCGAGCTTATCAGGAGCTGGGTAACCCCGACGAAGGGGAAAAGCTGTTGAGCCGAATGTATGCGCTGGACTACCCACCGCTTAAACAGTATCTGGATGAGTCCGCCCGCGCCTTTCAGAAAATGCGCGAGCAGCATGCCCAGGGCACACCCACCGACCCTGGCGATGTGGAAATTAATACGCTTGCCCTTACGCAGCCTGTCTGGCAGTACGGGCTGTGTAATGCCGACTGGCTTTTCGGGCAGAAACCGCAAGAGGCAAACACGGTCGGTTTCTTTGTGCTGAGTAAAATCGACGATGACCCGACACCTTCCGAATCGCAGCGTGAGGATGACCTGGGGCGCCTTACCCGTGCAATCCCACTGTATCTTGCCGAGGCAACCCACTACTGGAGTGATTATGCCGCCCGTTGTTACGTGCAGGTCGCCGCGGGCATCGGGCCGGTTGTTTCAACCCATGCGTTTGATGGCAACGAGCTGTTCGACCTTGTCCCGCCAGAAATGAAATACTTCGTGACCGGGGAGATGGGTTGCTCAGGAGAAGGGGAACAGCGCCAGTGGCAGCTCAGGCTCAGCCTTTGGGATTGTACCCAACGAACCCAATGCGGCACTGAGAGCAGCACGGTAGCGCAGTCTGAGCTGGGAGCGCTGGTGCTTGAGCTGGAGCAGCGCCTGCTGGCAAAAGTGGGAGCGGTGAACCCTCAGCCGCTGGATGCGTTCTATGCGCGTCCGTCCGTTGATGCGATGGATATCTATCTTGGTGAACTGGGCCAGGCCTTTATGTTAACGCTGGTGGCTAACCAGCAGGTGCCGCGTTCAGCCGTATGGGGTGAGCGGACAATGCTAGAGTGGCCGCTCAACATGGCGTTGCAATGGCCACAGGCGGAAGTGCCGAAACTGATGTACATCTCCGGGCTGGGGAAAGCTTTTGATTATCAATCGGAGGTGCTGGGCGAATATAAAAAGCGTACGCTGGAACTGTTGCGCACCGCCACGCAGGAAAACAGCCCGGCGGCACAGCTTGCCCCCCTGGTCTGGAAAATATTTGGCATGCAGGATGAATTCAGCGCCGGGCAGCAAAATATGCCAGCGCACGCCAGCCCGGCTTATGCTGAGTGGCTCACGCGCGTTGCCGAAAAGTAGCTGTTCGAAGTCTGGAATCATGTGAGGAGGAGGGAGAGATGACAACGCGGAACATTGAACAACGCTTCTGGCGCTCTCCGCTTGTGCCGTGGGTCGAATGGCGTTCTACCGTACAAAGTACGCAGGCCTATAAACTGCACCAGCACCCTCAGTTGTCCATTGGCGCGATTATCGACGGCGAGACCGTTACGCGTTGCAGTGGTCATGAATATCACCTCTCTCAGGGCGATATGGTGCTGATAGCGCCCCGTGAAGCGCACAGTTGCAACCCGGCAGCCGAACGTCCACGTAGCTATCACATGTTGTACCTTGATGAGGCGTGGTGCCTGCAACAGTTGGGGTTCGCGCCAGGGGAGCATCTTCACTGCGCACAAACGGTGTTACGCAATCCTTCATTCTTCACCGCCTTTATGCACATTATCTCCCTGATGGAAGATAACCAGACTGGGGAATTACAGGAGGCGGTACGTGCGCTGCTTGTCAGCCTGCCCGGCCTGCAAACTGCGGCGAAACCGGCTGAATTCTGCAACCATATGCAAACGACGCTACTGGCCGATATTCAGCAGCCCCCGTCGCTGGATTGTCTGGCACAGCGGTATACGTTGCGTAAAGAGACGCTGATTCGCCAGTTCAAGCTGGCGACAGGGCTGACGCCAGGAGCCTGGATCAATAATGCCCGTGTGGAATTTGCTAAAGCACAGTTGCGGGCGGGCAGTGATATCGCCGATGCGGGTTATCAAAGCGGTTTTGCCGATCAAAGCCATTTTCACCGCACGTTCGTCAGTTTTACCTCTTCCACGCCCCGCCAGTATGCGCAGGGGCGATCAATATCAGACAATAATTAAGTCTGACAACGCCATAAAGTGACCTCGTCTTTTACTGATGAGGTTGCTATGTCTTTGTTACCCGAATTTATTCCCGCCGCGTTTCCATTGCTTGCGCTTTCTCACTTTGTGGCGCTGGTCAGTCCTGGCCCTGATTTCTTCCTGTTGGCCGGTTACGCCATCCGTTATCGCCTGCGCGGCAGCGCCGGAATTGGACAGGGGATCGCGCTGGGAAACGCCTTTTATATTGTGCTGGCGATGTGTGGCTGGCGGCTATTACAGGATTACGGACTGCTGTTTCGTCTGATTGAAATTGCTGGCGCGCTCTATTTAATCTGGATTGGCGGGCATCTGTTGCGCAGCCGTAAGCAGGTGCTGGCGCTCAACGCCACCCGGATGGATTGCCCGTCGTGGCGAAAACAGTTTCTACTAGGGCTGGGGTCCGCGTTACTTAATCCCAAAAATGCGCTTTTTTATCTGGCGCTGATGACCTCGATCCTTGGCGCGAACGTCACATTTGCACAGCAGATCTTTTCCGGCGCATGGATGAGCCTGGCGGTGCTGGCGTGGAATCTTGCCATCGCGACATTGATCGGATTATCCGCCATACAGATACGTCTCACAGCCTGGGTGCATATTATTGAGCGCATAGCCGGAGCTGTCCTCGCCGGATTTGGCGTGGCGATGATCGTGACGATGGTGCGTCATGCGTTGATGTGACAAAGCCCACGTAAAGACGTGTACAAATAAAAACAGTGCGTTAGCGTTGTGCGGAAGAATCGATAGGTTGGCTTACTTGCTGAGACTGGAGCTTATCCTGATGATGATACCAGGCACCAATTGAGGAATAGATAAAACGACCAAAGAAAAAGATAAAGCTGATTAGCAATACGATACGGGTCATGCGACTGTCAAATCGATGGCGTTTTCGCATAGGGGTTGCCTGACTCACAAAAGGTTCCTTAAGGTTTACCCCATAAAAAGGGCGACCTTGACATTAAGGCACAGAGTGCGGGCGAGGTCAATTCTTAACCATGCAAAATTTCACCGGAGGAAAATATTAATCGATTTTATATAAAATAAATTAAGTATTTAAGTCATGAATGCTAATCTGCGTCTCTTTTTAAAAAGCGTAAAAATTAATTAATTCGGCGAGTTTTATTTGATGTGCATCAATCATTAGTTGCCCTACAGAACTAAAATTCACGCTCATTTGCTATTTACGCGCTTACAGTCAGGTTGGATGCCTGCCTGAAATACCCATTGGGAAGCTGGGTTTTTTGTCGAGCATCTATGACTCCGTTAAAAAAATATCATCAGCACAAAGACAAATGGTGGGCACTACCGCTCGTGTTGCCATGTCTTTTACTGCCACTGTTTAATCTGGCGAATACCTATACGCATGTCGCGGGTGAAACGGTTGTCCTTTTCTCCCTGCCGATGGCGCTGATGTTCAGTCTGATGGTGGTCTTTGGCTGGGCAGCGCTACCCGGCATGGTTCTCGCACTGGTCCTGAATATCGGCATGCACGATATCTCTGAGCTTGTGGCGCAAATTTTTCATTTGCTTATTCCCGTGGTCATCAGTTGGGGCGGCTATCGCGTTTTTGTTACGCGTCGGCAAAATATTGCCTACGGAAACGCCGCCTTTATTGCCCAGCGAATTTTCTGGCAGGTCTTTTGCCCGGCAACGATTTATTTGATTATTCTTGAGTTCGTTATCTGGCTGGCGCTGTATGACACGGATTTTAGTAAGACCGATATATTATCGTTAAATATTCATTTACTGATTGATTATCAGGCATTACTGGTCGGGACCATGACCGGTATTCCGCTCTGCTATTTGGTTATTCGTATCATTCGCCATCCGCGTTATCTGCGAAGCTGGTTATCGCAACTGCGCCATGAATTCGACCCGAAAGTGACCCGCTGTGAGATGGCTATCTGGCTGAGTATCCTGGCCGGATTGGTCATACTGTTGCTCATGCCGCTGAATGAAAATAGCTCCATTTTCAGCACCAACTACACGCTCTCTCTGGTATTGCCTGTCATGTTATGGGGAGCATTACGCTATGGATACCGGTTTATATCGGTGCTCTGGACGCTGCTGTTGATTGTCTCGGTACACTATTTTTATCGTTATCTTCCCGTCTATCCGGCTTATGAAATCCAACTGGCTATCGCCTCGTCGAGTTACCTGGTTTACTCTTTTATCATCCTTTGTGTATCGGTACTGGCAACACGACAACGGCATGTTCATGCCCGCGCTCGTCGTCTTGCCTATCTTGATCCAGTCGTTCAGATACCCAATCTGCGCGCCCTCAATCGTGCGCTGGCGGGGTCACCCTGGTCTGTTCTCTGCTTTTTAAGTGTGCCGGAACTGGAAGTGCTGGGGCGTAACTATGGCGTGATGCTGCGCATTCAGTACAAGCAAAAACTGTCGGACTGGCTTAAAAACAGCCTCGATGAGGACGAACGTGTCTACCATCTCTCAGGCCATGATCTGGCTATTCGCCTTAACACTCAGTCGCACCAGAGCCGGATTGACGCGCTGGATGCCCAAATTAAGGCGTTTCGTTTCTTCTGGGATGACATGCCGCTGCAGCCGCAGGTAGGCATGAGCTATTGCTATGTGCGCTCTCCGGTGCAGCACCTCTACTTGCTGCTTGGCGAACTGAGTACTATTGCGGATTTGTCGCTGGCGACAAATCATCCGGAAAGCCTGCAGCATCGCGGGGCGGCGAACCTCCAGCGTAGTCTCAAGGACAAGGTGGATATGATGAACCGCCTGCAACTCGCGCTGGAGGAGAACCGTTTTAGTTTACTGGTGCAACCTATCGCCGGGATGCGCGGCGACAGCTACCATGAAATTCTGCTACGCATGAATGAAGAGAACGGCCAGTATATTAATCCGGATGATTTTCTGCCGGTCGCCCATGAGTTCGGCCTGTCATCACGTATCGATCTTTGGGTTGTGGAGCATGTGCTGAGTTTTATGTCTGCTCATCGCGCAACGCTACCCGCGCAGCGTTTTGCCATTAATCTGTCGCCCGCCTCTGTGTGTCGGGCACAGTTTTCTCTGGAGGTGGGGCGGCTGTTGAAAAAATACGGCATCGAGGCGTGGCAGTTGATCTTCGAGATAACCGAGAGTAACTCGTTAACCAATCTGGAGCAGGCAAATCAAACGCTCGGCCAACTGCAACAAATGGGCTGTAGCGTAGCGATTGACGACTTTGGTACCGGCTACGCCAGTTATTCCCGACTGAAAAATGTGAATGCCGATATCCTGAAAATCGACGGCAGCTTTATCCGCAATATCGTTTCAAATAGTCTGGATTACCAGATTGTCGCCTCTATTTGCCATCTGGCAAGAATGAAAAAGATGCAGGTTGTGGCGGAGTATGTCGAAAATGAAGAGATACGCAGCGCAGTGGTTGCGCTGGGTATCGATTATTTGCAGGGATATTTGATTGGTAAACCAGAGCCGCTGGAAAATCTGCCAGGGCAGATTCAGGCGGCCTGATTTTATGCCGCTACGCCGGGCGACTGCTCTTCTTCAACTTTGAGTCGCCAGCCGGTGACGGCTTCCCAGTACTCCTGTTCCCGTTCCAGGTCGAAGAGAACCAGTGCATTCTGGCTGAACCAGTCGTGCGGGAAGCTCAGCGTCCAGTGGTTATCATCGGTCGTAAGACGCAGGGTTGGTGGCGTCGTTGTCGCCTGCCGCTGGTTATTCAGCAACACCCCAAGGCGTAAAAGCTGAATTAACGGCAGATAGTGCTTTTTCTTAAACAACGTGAAGCGCGGTAAGTCATCCAGCTTGATCGCTTTGCGGTGATAGCGCACCAGCGTGGCCATCATCAGTTGCTGCTCCTGGTTATAGCCCGGCAGATCGCTGTTTTGCAGGATATAAGCCGAATGACGATGCATACCGCTGTGGTTAATATTTAAACCGACTTCATGCAGCATGGCTGCCCATTTCAGTAGCGCCGCCAGTTGCGGGTTAATGAGCTTCGGATTTTGCGCCTGCCACTGATCGTACATATGCATGGTGGTTTCCAGCACGCGACGCGCCTGTTCGCGGTCGATATTGTACTGATTCGCAAGGCTCTGCGCCGTACGGCTGCGAATATCCTGATGACGGAAACGGCCTTCCATTTCATACAGCACGCCTTCGCGCAGCGCACCGTCTGAGAGGCGAAGTTCATTAATTGCCAGCGCGTCAAATACCCCGCAGAGAATTGCCAGACCTGGAACGAAGACCGCTTTACGTTCGTCGGACAGACCCGGCAAGCTCAGTTCGTCGAAGTTTTTGAACTTCACAACTTCGGCGACCAGTTTTTTGAGGCGCTCAGGCGTGATAATGCCGTCCTTTTCCCCTAACGCCAGTAGCACTTCATGGGCCGCTTTGATACTGCCGGACGCGCCAAGCGCGACGTCCCAGCCCTGAATACGGAACTGCCAGGCCAGCGTTTCCAGTTTCTGCGTTGCGGCAACGCGGGCACGCTGGAAGTTTTCCGCATTGATTGTTCCGCCCGCAAAATAAAGCTGCGCGAAGCTGACGCAGCCCATACGACGGCTTTCCACCAGTTTGGGTTCAAAATCTTCGCCAATGACCAGTTCGGTAGAACCGCCGCCGATATCAATAACCAGCTTGCGGCCTTTTTCCGGCTGCGTATGTTCAACGCCCATAAAAATCAGGCGCGCTTCTTCATTACCCGCGATGATTTCGATAGGGTAGGGAATAACCTTTTCTGCCCGTTTAAGAAACTCCGGTGCGTTGAGCGCCTGGCGCAACGTGTGGGTCCCTACAATACACACGCTTGAAGGATCAAAACCTTGCAGGCGTTCTGCGAACAGCGACAGACACGCGAGACCGCGCTCCATAGCCTCTTCACTCAGCATATTATTGCTGTCGAGGCCATCCGCCAGATGTACGCGTTGTTTCAGACGGCCAATGATCTGCATGGCGCCATCAACAACGCGGGCAATCACCATATGAAAACTGTTCGAACCCAGGTCGACCGCAGCAAATTCCTGCGGTCGTGCTGTCTTTTCATTTATCGGCATAGATTAGTCAGACTGTTCAAGTGATGTCAGATATTCATGAATCGCGAGCTGTGCGCGTACTTTGCGGCGGTTGCCGCGCGGCACATATCGATTACTGAGCTCTTTATCGACGTAGCGTGCTTTGACGGTATCACTGAACAGAAGATCAATGATATCCAGTACCTGCTGTTTAAGGCGCGGATCGAGCAACGGCGCCGCTACTTCAATACGGTAATCGATGTTTCGCGTCATCCAGTCAGCAGACGACAGATACACTTTTTTATCGCCGCCATTCTCAAAAATATAGATGCGATCGTGTTCAAGGAAACGGTCAACAATGCTAATTACGCGAATATTATCGCTGATGCCTTCCAGTTCAGGGATAAGCGAGCACATACCGCGCACCAGCAAATTCACCGGCACGCCAGAACTGGAGGCCGTATACAGCCGATCAACCAGGCCTTTATCCACCAGGTTGTTGATTTTTAGCGTAATGCCCGAAGGAATGCCTTTCTGCGCATTGGCAATTTCGGTATCGATCATTTTGTAGAGCAGATCGCGCGAGTTTTGCGGCGAAACCATCAAATAATCGAAATTCACCGGACGGTACGGGTTCTCAATAAAGTTAAAGACCCGGCGCACTTCATTGGTGATACGCGCATCTGCGGTCAGCAATGAGTAGTCGGTATAGATACGCGCGGTCTTTTCGTTAAAGTTGCCGGTACCGATATGAGCGTAACGCACCACTTCGTCGTTTTCCATACGCGACACCAGGAACAGCTTGGCGTGGATTTTCAGCCCCGGCGCCGAGAAGATAACCTGCACACCGGCTTCGGTCAGACGCTTCGCCCAGTGGATGTTAGCCTCTTCATCGAAACGCGCCTGCAGCTCAACCACCACGGTCACTTTCTTGCCGTTATGGGCGGCGTGGATCATGGAGTCGATGATGCGCGAGTCTTTCGCCACGCGATAAATATTGATTTTAATTGCCAGCACGCTTGGGTCAAACGACGCCTGGCGCAGCAGTTCCAGCACGTGCTCGAAGGTGTGATACGGATAATAGAGCAGCACATCGCGCTCGCGAATGGCATCAAAGCCGTTGCGGAACTTATCAAACCAGACATGGCGCAGGCGCGGTAATGGCTTGTTCACCAGGTTTGCTTTCCCGACGTTCGGGAAGCTGATGAAGTCTTTAAAGTTGTGGTAGCGACCGCCCGGAATAATGGAGTCGTAGCGGGAAATGGTCAGCTTCTCGCGCAGCATCTCAACCATGGCATCCGGCATATCACGCTGATAAACAAAGCGTACCGGCTCTGCCGTCAGACGCTGTTTCAGGCTTGAAGACATCAGCTCCATCAGACTCGATTCCATCTCGTGCACCAGATCGTATTCGGCGTCACGGGTCATTTTCATCGAGTAGGCGTTCAGCGCGTCGTAATCAAAGAAGCCTTTGAAGATATCATCCAGGCAATAACGCAGGATATTATCCAGCAGGATCATCGGCTTGCGACGGCGCGGCGCTTCCGGCGGCAGGTTTACAAAACGCGGCACTTTATCAGACGGAATTTCCAGCAGGGCGTAGCGGATATCATCGCCACGGATGATTTCCACCGCCAGGTAGGTGTAGTCGTCTTTTAAGAAGCGAATCAGATTGGTTTCGCGATTAATCAGTGTCGGCGTGATGTGCTGGCGCAGATACTGTCGGAAGTAGTGGCGCAGCCAGTTTTGCTGATTGGCGGAAAGCTGGCGTTCGTTAATCAAAAAGATCTGATTACGTGCCATTTCCAGCAGGAGTTCGTTATACAGACCGTCAAATTCCTGATCGGCTTTCAGTACGCGGGCCTGTATTTTACCCAGCAGGTGGCGTGAATGGGTGTTGGTGCCTTGTCCTTGTTCTTCGCTAATAATGATGCGGCGTTTAAGTTCTGCGAAGCGAACTTTATAGAATTCATCAAGGTTGTTGGAATAAATCCCTAAAAAGCGCATGCGTTCAATGAGCGGGTTACTCTTATCCGCCGCTTCCTGCAGAACGCGCTCGTTAAAGCACAACCAACTTAGTTCTTTTTCCAGATATAGCTTTTCCTGACCCATTACAACTTACACTCCGGTTAACTCTCGGGACACGGCAATTCCTTCTCGCTATGGCTGTGTCCTCGTGTGCAGGTAAACGTGTTGGCGTTCGTTTGAGTGACACCCATATTATGGCGAGCTTTGCCATTAGATGTCCAACTGTGACAGATAAGTATGACAGTAATCCGGTTTTACCCGCAGAAAGGTGTTGCGCGCAACGATATGTTACGCGCAGGCAAAGAAAAGATTCGCTTACTCGGCCGCGTAGCCCTGTTCTGGCAGGCAAACGCCATCAAGCCAGGCTTTGTTTTCTTGCATAGCCAGACGGCCATCGACAAACCAACTCACGACCAGCGGATAAATCGCATGCTCCTGAGTCTGGACGCGGGCGGTCACGTCTTCTTCGGTATCGCCCTCAAACACCGGCACCTGTGCCTGTAAAATCACCGGGCCGCCGTCCAGTTCGTCGGTAACAAAATGCACGGTGGTGCCGTGAACGTCATCACCGTTCTCCAGTACCTGGCGGTGGGTGTGTAAACCGGGATATTTAGGCAGCAGGGAAGGGTGAATATTGATAAGGCGACCGGCGTAATGTGCCACGAAGTCCGGGCTGAGGATACGCATGTAGCCAGCCAGCACAACGATATCCGGGGCGTAAGCGTCAATCTCCTGCATCAGTTCGCGGTCAAACGCTTCGCGACTGGCAAACTGAGAGGCAAGAAGCGCATGGGCGGGAATGTTGGCTTCCCGCGCACGCTCAAGGCCGAACGCATCGGCCTTGTTACTGAATACTGCCCGGATGGTGCCATTGATTTTCTTCTGCTTGCAGGCATCAATTATTGCCTGCAAGTTGCTTCCGTTGCCGGAAATGAGCACCACAATGTTTTTCATTCGATGACCACGCGTTCACTGGAATCGGATGCTTTGATATTACCGATTTTCCACGCGTTTTCACCTTTGGCATTCAGGAATGCGATGGCCTTATCTGCTTCATCAGCTGGCAGGGCGATAACCATACCGACACCACAGTTAAAGGTGCGATACATCTCGTGACGGCTGACATTGCCCGCCGTTTGCAGCCAGTTAAAGACGGCCGGCCATTGCCAGGAGGACTCGTCGATCACCGCCTGGGTATTGTCTGGCAGCACGCGCGGGATGTTTTCCCAGAAGCCGCCGCCGGTCAGGTGGGCGATGGCGTGCACATCTACGTTTTCAATCAGCTCAAGGATCGATTTCACGTAGATGCGGGTCGGAGTCAGCAGGTGATCCGCGAGGGATTTTCCTTCAAGCTGTGTCGTTTCAGGATCGCAACCGCTCACTTCGATGACTTTACGCACCAGGGAGTAGCCGTTAGAGTGCGGACCGCTGGACGCCAGTGCAATCAGCACATCGCCGTCGGCCACTTTGGAACCGTCAATAATCTCGGATTTTTCAACAACGCCAACGCAGAAACCGGCAACATCGTAGTCTTCGCCGTGGTACATGCCCGGCATTTCGGCGGTTTCGCCGCCAACCAGCGCACAGCCAGACTGCAGGCAGCCTTCCGCGATACCGTTAATCACGCTGGCTGCGGTGTCGACATCCAGTTTGCCTGTTGCGTAATAATCGAGGAAAAACAGCGGCTCTGCGCCCTGAACGACCAGGTCATTCACACACATGGCGACCAGGTCGATGCCGATGCTGTCGTGGCGTTTCAGATCCATCGCCAGACGCAGTTTGGTACCTACGCCGTCAGTGCCGGAAACCAGTACTGGTTCACGATATTTTTGCGGCAATGCGCACAGCGCGCCGAAGCCACCCAGACCGCCCATCACTTCCGGACGACGAGTTTTCTTCACCACACCTTTGATTCGGTCAACCAGAGCATTACCTGCGTCAATATCAACACCGGCATCTTTGTAGCTAAGAGAGGTTTTATCGGTCACTGCTTGAGTCCCCACGCGTTTGCTTGCGGTTCACCCGTCATATTTCAGGCTGTTACCCGAACTAATCAGGTTTTGGAAATAAAATTCGGCGCAATTCTAACAGTGAAGGCAAACGTTTGCGAGTCCATTATTTCAGGCCGCCGGGGATTCTTACGGTATACTCTTTTCCAGTCTGTTTGATCCGGATCAACGCCGCACCTGTAGCGTGGCGGAGAAAAAGCGGTATAATCCGGCGATTTTTTTTGTGGCTGCCACCGTTTTGGGGAAGGAGAAGAGTATGAAGGTCGTGGAAGTAAAACACCCACTCGTCAAACACAAGCTGGGCCTGATGCGTGAAAATGACATCAGCACCAAACGCTTTCGTGAACTCGCCTCGGAAGTCGGTAGTCTGCTGACCTATGAAGCGACTGCCGATCTGGAAACGGAACGTGTGACTATCGAAGGCTGGAACGGCCCGGTAGAAGTCGAACAAATCAAAGGCAAAAAAATCACCGTAGTACCTATTCTGCGTGCCGGTCTGGGCATGATGGAAGGGGTGCTGGAACACGTTCCGAGCGCGCGCATCAGCGTGGTGGGTATCTATCGTAATGAAGAGACCCTGGAGCCGGTGCCGTATTTCCAGAAACTGGTTTCTAACATCGACGAGCGTATGGCGCTGGTCGTTGACCCGATGCTGGCAACGGGCGGTTCTATGATTGCCACCATCGACCTGCTGAAAAACGCAGGCTGCCACAGCATCAAAGTGCTGGTGCTGGTTGCTGCCCCGGAAGGCCTCGCCGCGCTGGAGAAAGCGCACCCGGACGTTGAGCTGTATACCGCGTCCATCGACAAGGGCCTCAATGAGCACGGATACATTATTCCGGGCCTCGGCGATGCCGGCGACAAAATCTTTGGTACGAAATAAATGCTTTAAAAATCAAAAGCCGACTTTGAAAGTCGGCTTTTTTTTGGCGTAAACCAGAACAGAATCCGCCTGATTTCATCCCGCAGTCCACAACACTGCGGGATGGGTGATGAGCGGAACATATACCCTAATCACGTCGAGTTGCCGGCAAGGACAAGCGAGCGAATCCTGATGATCTTACGTAAATAAGTGATTCGGGTGGACGAGTACGGCCAACGCACCAGCGTCTTGACGTGTGAAGGGGATAAACAACAACACTCAGAGGAAAACACTATGACGCGCCGTGCTATCGGGGTGAGTGAAAGACCGCCGCTTTTACAGACAATCCCGCTTAGTTTGCAGCACTTGTTCGCTATGTTTGGCGCAACCGTGCTGGTGCCAATCCTGTTTCATATTAACCCGGCCACCGTACTGTTATTTAACGGTATCGGAACGCTGCTTTATCTCTTTATCTGTAAGGGCAAAATCCCGGCTTATCTGGGATCGAGCTTTGCGTTTATTTCGCCGGTACTGCTGCTTCTGCCGCTGGGCTACGAAGTGGCGCTGGGTGGTTTTATTATGTGCGGCGTGCTGTTCTGCATTGTTTCCTTCATCGTGAAGAAAGCAGGCACCGGCTGGCTGGACGTGATGTTCCCGCCTGCGGCAATGGGCGCAATCGTTGCCGTCATCGGTCTGGAGCTGGCCGGTGTTGCGGCCAATATGGCCGGTCTGCTGCCTGCGGATGGTCAGTCTGCGGATTCCAGAACCGTGCTCATCTCGCTGGTCACGCTGGGTGTGACCGTGTTTGGTTCCGTATTGTTCCGTGGTTTTATGGCGATAATCCCGATTCTGATCGGCGTGCTGGCCGGTTATGCGCTGTCGTTTGCAATGGGTGTTGTTGATACCACGCCGATTGCCAATGCGCACTGGTTCGCGCTGCCAACCTTCTACACGCCGCGTTTCGAATGGTTTGCTATCTTCACCATTCTGCCTGCGGCGCTGGTGGTTATTGCTGAGCATGTGGGCCATCTGGTCGTTACCGCCAATATCGTGAAACGCGATCTGATCCGTGACCCGGGCCTGCACCGTTCCATGTTTGCCAATGGCTTCTCAACCATTATTTCCGGTTTCTTCGGCTCAACGCCGAACACCACCTATGGTGAGAACATTGGCGTTATGGCGATCACCCGCGTCTACAGTACCTGGGTTATCGGTGGCGCGGCTATCATCGCGATTCTGCTCTCCTGCGTAGGGAAACTGGCGGCGGCAATTCAGATTATCCCGGTACCGGTGATGGGCGGTGTCTCTCTGCTGCTGTACGGGGTGATCGGCGCATCCGGTATTCGCGTGCTGATCGAATCCAAAGTGGATTACAGCAAAGCGCAAAACTTGATCCTGACCTCCGTCATTCTGATCATCGGCGTCAGCGGCGCGAAAGTGCACATTGGCGCGGCTGAACTGAAAGGGATGGCGCTGGCGACTATCGTGGGTGTTGCGCTGAGCCTGATCTTCAAATTGATCAGTGTCCTGCGTCCGGAAGAAGTGGTACTGGACGCCGAAGACAGCGAAGCAAATCAGCATTAATTGTCGCTCTGCAAACCGGGTGTCATGCCCGGTTCAAACGCGGTAAAGTTTTATGATAAACTTACCGCGTTTTTTAAAGCCCTGTTGAGGTACGTCTGAACACACCGGCGCAGCTTTCCCTGCCACTCTATCTTCCTGACGATGAAACTTTTGCGAGTTTCTGGCCGGGCGATAACCCTTCTTTGCTGGCGGCGTTGCAAAATGTCCTACGCCAGGATCATAGCGGATACATCTATTTCTGGTCGCGTGAAGGGGCAGGACGTAGTCACCTGCTTCATGCTGCCTGCGCTGAACTCTCTCAGCGTGGTGATGCGGTCGGCTATGTGCCGCTTGATAAGCGCACCTGGTTTGTACCGGAAGTGCTTGAAGGAATGGAACATCTCTCGCTGGTCTGTATCGATAATATCGAGTGTGTCGCAGGCGATGAACCCTGGGAGATGGCCATCTTCAATCTCTATAACCGTATTCTGGAATCAGGCAAAACGCGGTTACTGATCACCGGCGATCGTCCGCCACGGCAGTTGAATCTGGGGTTGCCCGACCTGGCGTCGCGCCTGGACTGGGGGCAAATCTACAAGCTGCAACCGCTCTCTGATGAAGACAAACTGCAGGCGCTCCAACTGCGTGCGCGGCTGCGCGGGTTTGAGTTGCCGGAAGATGTGGGACGTTTTCTGCTCAAGCGACTGGATCGCGAAATGCGCACGCTCTTTGACACGCTCGATCAGCTCGATCGCGCGTCTATTACTGCCCAGCGTAAGCTGACCATTCCCTTCGTAAAAGACATTCTGAAACTGTAGGCCCGGCAAGTATCGCACCTGCGGGCCCGTGGTATTAATAGACGATCTCAAGGACCTGCTCTGGCGGGCGACCAATGCGCGCCTTACCGTTCGCCACCACGATCGGACGCTCCATCAGTTTGGGGTTATCAAGCAGCGCCTGCAACAGCGCCTCTTCTGAGAGATGGCTATCCCCCAGTCCCAGTGATTTATAGAGATCTTCTTTCTGGCGCATCAGCTCCCGCGCGCTGGTCATCCCCAGCATTTTCAACAGCGCTTTAAGCGTGTCGGCATCCGGCGGCGTTTCCAGATACAGAACAACCTGCGGATCAATGCCGTTGGCTTTCAGCAGGCTGAGGGTATCGCGGCTCTTGGAGCAGCGAGGGTTGTGGTAAATCTTCACCGCGTCTGTCATCGGTTCTCCTTGTTACATCTTCTGATACGGGCGGAACGTTTTCTGCAACTGACGAAGCTGATCGATACGCGCATCGTAACGGGCCTGCTGCAGACTGCCCAATTTGACCTGCGAACTGGCGCTCCCCAGCAGCGTAATGGCCTGATCGAGCTTACCCGTCAGCGCCAGCCCTTCGGCACGCGCCGCCAGCTCTTCATCGCGATGGCCTAATGTGGCTTCCGCTTGCGCCAGCAGCTCCCAGCCGTTTACATCGTCCTTCCAGTTAAAGGTATAACGATTGAGTATCGCCTCTGCCGCGGCAGCCTGACCGCTGCTCAGATAGGCGTTTGCCAGGTTAAGCTGCAATACCGGGTTGGTTTTAATTTCCGCCGCATTTTTCAGACGGTTAATCGCTTCGTTGTTTTTGTTCTGCCCTAAATCAATGTCGGTCGCCAGGTCGATATACCAGGCATTTGTCGGATTGGCGCTCAGCAGGGGTTGCAGTGTTTTAGCGGCGTCGGCGAAGTTCTTCGCCTCCATTGCCTGCAGGGCGCGACCATATTGCGCGGCATGCTGCTCGCGTACATTGCCTTTTGCCCAGGCATCTAACATATCGCTGGTGAGCTGATTACGCCCGGAGTTATACATCCCCAGGGCTCTGGCTTTGGCCAGGTAAAATTCTTCGGAGGATTGCACGACCACCGGGCGCATCTGGTTGGCGCGGTTACGCGCATCGGCAAGACGGCTTTCCGGTAAGGGGTGGGTCAGCAAAATTTCCGGTGGACGAGAGGCGTAGCGTGATTGATCAAGCAGCTTTTCCAGGAAAGTTGGCATTGCCTGTGGATCGAAACCGGAGCGTTGCAAAACCTGAATCCCGATGCGGTCCGCTTCCTGTTCGTTCTGCTGCGTAAAGGTGATCATGCCCTGCTGCGTACCGGCCAGTGTACCGGTGAGCGCCGCCATCCCGGCCTGCGGGCTTGCCATGGCTAACAGAATGGAGCCGAGCGCGCCAGCCCAGGTCAGGGGGGCGCTACGCTTCTGATCTTCCATGGCACGCGCCAGATGGCGCTGGGTCACGTGGGAAATTTCGTGCGCCATCACCGACGCCAGTTGGCTTTCGTTATCCGCATAGCGAAACAGCGCTGAATGCAGCACCACGTTGCCGCCAAAGAAAGCAAAGGCGTTGATTTCGTCATTATTGACTAAGTAGAAATGAAACGGGGTCTTTACCGAGTTCGCATGCGAGACCAGGCGCATGCCCAGTCCGTTGATGTACTGAACCAGTAAAGGGTCGTTGATCAGCGGCGCACTGCCGCGCAGCTGGCGAACATAATAGTCGCCCATTTGCATTTCCTGACCAATGGACAGGGTGCTTCCTGCGGAGGTTCCCATATCGGGCAGACTGTCTGCAGAATCCGCAAACGCGGGCATCATCTGGCCGAGCGTCAGCGTGGCGATAAGGGTTGCGACCAGCGTTTTTTTCAACTGCCTGAACATAACCTCAATCCTGTAATTATTCGGGTAATCATTTGACCTGACGAGCCGGGGTTCGTTCCGGCGAAATAAAACAGAGAGTTTATCCCCCCTGATGGGGGAATAACACCTTTTTGCCCGCTCATCATGTTTCCTGTAAAGGCGACGAAAAGCGAAGTCTTTTTTGTGACATTTCGATACAATTCCTGAACTCACACCGGTCAATCCGGCTCCTGGAAGGAACATATGCTTGAATTGTTGATGCAGTGGTATCGCCGTCGCTTTAGCGACCCGGAAGCGATCGCGCTGCTGGTCATTTTGCTGGCAGGTTTTGTCATTCTCTTCTTTTTTAGCGGTCTTCTTGCGCCGCTGCTGGTTGCCATCGTGCTGGCCTATCTTCTCGAATGGCCAACCGTCCGTCTGGAAAGAGTCGGTTTCTCCCGCCGCTGGGCCGCCACGATGGTGCTGCTACTGTTTGTCGGCATCCTGATGATTATGGCATTTGTTGTGATGCCGGTTGCCTGGCAGCAGGGGATGAATCTGATTCGCGACATGCCGGGTATGCTCAATAAACTTTCCGATTATGCCGCCACGCTGCCACGACGTTATCCGATGTTAATGGATGCGGGCATCATCGATGCAATGGCAGAAAACATGCGTGCCCGGATGCTGGGCATGGGCGATTCGGTGGTGAAATACTCCCTTGCATCGCTGGTCGGGCTGCTGACGCTGGCGGTCTATCTGGTCCTGGTGCCTCTGATGGTCTTCTTCCTGGTGAAGGATAAAGAACAGATGCTCAATGCGGTGCGCCGCGTCTTACCGCGTAACCGTGGGCTGGCAGGGCAGGTCTGGAAAGAGATGAACCAGCAGATAACCAACTACATTCGCGGCAAAGTGCTGGAGATGGTTGTCGTCGGTGTTGCCACCTGGTTAGGTTTTCAGCTCTTTGGCCTTAACTATTCATTGCTGCTGGCGGTGCTGGTGGGGTTCTCGGTGCTGATTCCTTACATCGGCGCGTTTGTGGTCACCATTCCGGTGATTGGCGTGGCGCTGTTTCAGTTTGGTGCGGGCACCGAGTTCTGGAGCTGTTTTGCTGTCTACCTGATAATCCAGGGGCTGGATGGCAACCTGCTTGTGCCGTTACTGTTTTCCGAAGCGGTTAACCTGCACCCGTTGGTCATTATCCTGTCGGTAATTATCTTTGGCGGTCTGTGGGGGTTCTGGGGGGTGTTCTTCGCCATCCCGCTGGCGACGCTGGTGCAGGCAGTGATTCACGCATGGCCAGATACCGTGGTGGTTGACGACCATCACGTCTGACGTGATGTCTTCCCCGCTGGCGCGGTGCTTAGCGAGGCTACCAATCGTAGCCCTGATAAGCGCAGCGCCATCAGGGACGCGGTTAGTGGCCGTTATTTTGGTTACGCAAATAGATAATCCAGTAAGTAATCCCCACCAGCAGCCCGCCGCCGATAATATTACCTATCGTCACCGGGATCAGATTGGCCGTGATAAAATTGCTGACTGTCAATGCCGGAAAATTTTCCGGGCTGGCGTGAATGCTGGTCCAGAATCCTTCGGGTGCAAAATAACGAATAACAATAGAAAGCGGGATCAAAAACATATTCGCGATGCTGTGTTCGAAGCCGCTGGCGACAAACATACCGATAGGCAACAGCATCGCCATAATTTTATCGGTTAGCGTATGCCCGGAATAACTCATCCACACAGCCAGGCATACCATTAAATTACATAGCGTCCCCAGGCAAACGGCTTCAATGAAGGTGTGATGCATTTTATGGTCGGCGGTCTGTAATACATTTAATCCCCAAAGACCATTGCCACTCATATATTGCCCGGCAAACCAAATCAGCGCGACAAAAAACAGGGCACCGACAAGGTTACCGAAATAGACAATTATCCAGTTGATAATTAACTGTCGCCAGCTTATTAGCCCGCTGGCTTTTGCCATCACCGTCAATACTGTCGAGGTGAACAAATCTGCGCCACAGACCACCACCAGGATTAGGCCCAGCGAGAAGCACACGCCGCCGGCCAGTTTTGCCAGGGCGGTTGCAGGGGCAGGCCCGGTCGTGACGGTAATATAGAAAACGAATGCAATGGAAATAAATACACCAGCCGTGACCGCGAGAAAGAATGACAGTTCTTTCTTCTTGCTGACTTTATATAACCCTGCCTGTTCGGCGACCTTTGCCATTTCTGCGGGAAGTCGCAGATCAAAAGCATTGCTGGTATCCATGAGAATCTCCTGAGTCTATGCATTAATGAGGGAGCAATATCGACACCCGCATTTATATGCATAGGGCGTACCAGCCATTTAGCCGGTATCGCCTCTAAAGCGTTAATTCGCTCACACTTAAACTCAGAAGCTCAATTACAATACTTCCCGAACGGTAATACCCAACCGCTGCATACGTGATAACAGCGTGGTACGTTTCATCCCTAATTTTGACGCCGCACCGCGCGGCCCGGCGACAATACCGTTTGTTTCCCGCAGCACCTGAATAATACGCTGACGTTCCTCTTCATCATTTTCCGGCGGCTCGGTGTGCATCATTTCCGCCACGCGGGGCAGGGGAAAAGGAAAAGGATCATGGGCCACAGGCTGCACCATGCTACTGGGTTGCGCATTCAAATGCAGGCTCAGCGTATTATCGCGTGAGAGCAGGACCGCACGTTCGAGAATATTTTCCAGTTCGCGCACGTTGCCTGGCCATTCGTAGCGCATCAACTGGCGCATTGCATCGGCAGGAATGGTGTCGATTTGGCGGTTTAAACGGCGCGCCAGTTTTTGTGTGAAGTACCTGACCAGCAACGGGATATCGTCCGGGCGATCGCGCAGCGGCGGCAACACCAGCGGGAACACATTCAGGCGATAGAACAGGTCGTTGCGAAACTCCCGGTCGATGACCATCTGTTTCAGGTCGCGGTTAGTCGCGGCGATGACCCGAACGTTAACGGGAATGGTGCGGGTGCCGCCAATGCGCTCAATCTCCCTTTCCTGTAGCACACGCAATAATTTAGGTTGCAGTTCAATCGGCATATCGCCGATTTCATCGAGGAACAGCGTCCCCCCATCCGCCATTTCAAAGCGTCCACGGTGGGTGTTGATAGCGCCGGTAAATGCCCCTTTATCGTGACCAAACAGTTCGCTTTCCAGCAGGGTCGACGGAATGGCGGCACAGTTGATTTTCACCAGCGGTTTATCTTTGCGCAGACTCATCTGGTGAATGGCACGGGCAATAATCTCTTTCCCTGTACCGGTTTCGCCAAGAATCAGCACTGTACTGTCACTCAGGGCAACAATATTGACCTGCTGGAGCACATCGCGCATGGCGTCGCTCTGATAAATAATGTCGCCAAAGCTCTGGCTGGAAAGAATTTGCTCGTTAAGTTTGTTGTTCTCGTTTTTGAGGTTTTCTTTCAGATGCGTCACTTTACGATAGGCATCGGCATTATCGACAGCAATGCCAATTCTGTCGGCAATCTGTCGAAGTAATCGACAGTTTTGTGCGTTAAAAATCGACAAATCCCGGTGTGCCAGTACCAGTACGCCGGTGGACTGATGGCTAAAAGCCAGCGGCAGAATAAAGACCGTCTCCAGACCTTGCGCCTCCAACTGTTGCAGCAAGGGATCATTTAGCCACATTTGCGGCTCGTCCTTTTTTTGCAACAGGGTCGCATGATTTTCATTGAGCGCCGTATGCAGCAACTGGCTATCGCTGCGTAGCGGGTATTGCTGGCTTGTTGGCGGCTGAACCGTGAAATCCGTCGAGTTCCACATAAGCTGGCGCGAGCGCAGGGCATCGCGGAGCACCATTGCGACCGTATCCACGCCAAAGAAGCGGTGGATTTCACGCGAGACATCCGCCACCAGTTCATCAATATCAAGGTGAGACAGTACCGAGTTGGTGATATCGACCAGAACCCGGTCATGGTCAAGCTCCTGGCGCAACAGCGAAACGGATTGCTCCAGCTTGTCGCGCTCAATATCACCCTCTAAACCTTGCGCCGCGAGGCGTGCCAGCCATGCAAACATGGTGCTGTCTTTTTCGCAAAATTTACCGCCATCGGTGCGCACAAAGCGCAGCTCAGCCATGGTTTCTCCGGCAAGTAAAATCACCTGTTTTGAGCTGTCGCTGATTGAACCGGCATATTCACTGGTGCAGAACTCAACGCTTCCGTCGTCAAAACAGCGGTAGAATCGCGAATTACTGAGGCGAAGTTCGACAAACTGAATGGGGCTGAACGGAGGTGGTAGGGGAATGAACGCCCGCAGGACGGACGCCTTATCTTTCTGTTCCAGCAAATGCTGTAAAATCATGGATACTGCATCCTTCCAGAATCAATTGTACAGAAAAGCAGAAAAAAACAGTCATAAATCAACATAATGTGACTTCCTTATCCGTTTTTTCATATCAAGTGATTGTTCTTCGGTAAGAGAGCGGGCCACCCGGTATACTACTATACCCCCTTATTTTGTAGTGTTACCCGCTTCACGTATAGCTAATTGTCATACGAATTGACGTTTTATTGATATCACTAATGGTTAATCCAGCCGCCGCACCATCAGATAAATCGCCGGCTCACCGGCAATGTCTTTCAATTGCTGCAAGATGAGCTGGCTCCAGCTACGCCAGGGATCATCCGCTTCTTCTGCCAGTTTAGCAAAGGCGGGGGCCAGTTTATTGACGTGACTGGCATCAATGATGATTTCGCCAAACGTGAGCAGCCCCTGCATTTTCTTACGTGCGTCCTCATCCAGTAGCGCAAGCCAGCGCTCGTAGTCGGCAAGTGGACATTCCAGCACCACGTTGAGGCAGTCAATTACCCCCACGTGGTGACCAATGGCCAGCGAGTAGTACATCACCTGGCGGCTTTTTTCCTCGACATTGACGCTGTCATCGACAAATTTCTGCCGCAGCGTCCAGAACATCACTTTGCTGCCCTTCTCAGACATGCTTTCCCTCCATCTCGGCGCGCAGTTGCTGCACGATGGTGTCCAGACGCGGATCGGCCGCCTGCTGCAACCAGGCATTAATACGCGCGGAACTTTCGCGTGGATCGCCTTCGGTCAACAGCGCGAAGAAGTGATCGGCAATTTCACGTCCCTGGCGATAGCCTGCCAGGCGACGCGCCAGACGCTCGATATTAACGCGCATGGCCAGTGGTACGGCAGGCCAACGAACGGTCGCCGTTTCATTTTCAGCCTGGTGATGATCTTCGGCGTGCAGTTTCTGTTCCAGCAGGCCGAGCGCGACGGCGAAACCATGCACCGTTGCCGCCGGGGTCGGCGGGCAGCCGGGGATCCATACATCAATGGGGACGATGGTATCGCTGCCGCCCCAGACGCTGTAGAGATCGTGAAAAATACCGCCGCCGACGCCGCATGCGCCATAGGAGATCGCGATTTTGTGGTCAGGCGCGGAATGCCAGGCACGCAGCGCGGGCATACGCATGGCGCGGGTGACCGCGCCGGTAAACAGTAAAATGTCGGCGTGACGCGGTGACGCAACGACTTTAATGCCGAAGCGTTCGGCATCGAACAGCGGGGTGATCGCGGCGAAGATCTCAATTTCACAGCCGTTACATCCCCCGCAGTCCACGCGGTAAACATAGGCAGAACGTTGAATATCGCGAAGCAGCACTTGCTTGAGTTTTTGCGCTTGTTCATCCAGCGTTATGGGCTGACTGACATGCTGCTTTAACGTCAGGGAATCGGCGCTCATGCTTGCTCCTCAATATAATAATGAACGTTGGTGCTGCCGCGATGCTCCAGTGCCGCCCGACGTTTACATGCCGGGCAGACATTCGCCTGGGCGCGCAGGGTTTCCACCAGCGCCGGGTTCGATTGATGAAGTGCCAGTAATTCAGCCGCCAGGGCGACGGATTTTTCCGGCGCAAAGGGGGCGTGGCACTCGCTGCAATGCTGCAGCCGAAAGGTCGCGCGCACGTAGAGATCTTCTTTGCGGGTCACTGCCAGCTCAAACTCCTCTGACAGGCGAATGGCGTGCGTTGGGCACACCTCTTCGCAGCGGCCACAGTAGATGCAGCGGCCGATAAACAGTTGCCAGATGCGGGCGTTGTCATCCGGATGGGTTTCCATCGTCAGCGCGTTGGCAGGGCAGGCGGTGGTGCAGGCGCCGCAGGCGATACACTGCTCAGGATTAAGTTCGGGTTTGCCGCGAAATCCAGGGCAGACCTCCAGCGGCGCAAACGGGTATTTCACCGTGACTTCGCCCGCTCTGATAATGGTTTTCCACAATTTAAGCATCGTATCTTCCTTATCTCAGCGGCGAATTGCGACGTTCAATACTGTAACGCTCGATCTCTTTGTACGGCACGGTGGTGGACTTGCGCTTACGTACATCCACCAGCGTGACGCGGTCCGTACAGGAATAGCAGGGGTCGAGACTCCCGATAATCAACGGCGCATCGGAAACGGTATTGCCGCGCAGCATATAGCGCAGCACCGGCCAGTTGGCATAGGTCGCCGCGCGGCAGCGCCAGCGGAATAGCTTCTGGTTGTCGCCGAGCATGCTCCAGTGCACATCCTCGCCGCGCGGTGCTTCCACATAACCCAGTGCGAATTTATGCGGCTTGTAGCTGAACCCTTCGGTTAACAGCGCGGTGTCTGGCATATTGTCGAGGGCAAACTCAATCATCGAGAGGGAATCAAGCGTCTCTTTGATACGCACCATCACGCGCGAGAAAACATCCCCGGCGGGCCAGCTAAACAAGGTTTTTGGCAGATTGCCGTAGTCGGCATACGGATGGTCAAAGCGCAGATCACGGTTAAAGCCACTGCCGCGAATCAGCGGGCCGACCGGGCTATAGTCGCGCGCAATCTGACGGTCCAGCACCCCAACCCCCTGAGTACGCTGTGCCATATTCGGCGTTGAGAGCAGCATATCCACCAGTTGGACGACTTCCGCGCGCATCTCCTTCACCAGTTGGATAGTTTTAATGCGCTGCTCTTTCAGGATGTCGCGCCGCACGCCGCCAATCAGATTCAGGCCATACGTTTTACGCGAGCCGGTCAGCAGTTCTGCCATGGTCATCGATTTTTCGCGGATGCGGAAAAATTGCATAAAACCGGTATCGAAGCCGACGAAGTGACTGGAAAGCCCAATGTTTAACAGATGGCTGTGCAGACGTTCCACTTCCAGCAGCACCGAGCGGATAGTGTGAGCGCGTTGCGGCACAACAATACCCAGGGCGTTTTCTACCGAGGTGGTGTAGGCCACGCTGTGGGCGAAGCCGCATATCCCGCAGACGCGGTCTGACAGAAACGTCACTTCGTTATAACCCATGCGGGTTTCCGCCAGTTTTTCCATACCGCGGTGAACGTAGAACAGGCGGTAATCGGCATCGACAATGCGCTCGCCATCAACAAACAGACGGAAGTGGCCCGGTTCGTCTGACGTGATATGCAGCGGGCCGATGGGCACGATACGCGCTGAGCTATCGCCATCGTTGATAAACGGATAGTTTTCCGTATCGGTGGTCGGCTCCGGGCGCAGACGGTAATCCATGGTGTCTTTACGCAGCGGATGCAAATCGTCCGGCCAGTCGTCCGGCAGCACCAGACGGCGCTGATCCGGCAGACCTACCGGGATCAGACCGTACATGTCGCGGATTTCACGCTCGCCCCAGACGGCGGCGGGCACCTTAGGAGTGACGGAGGGGAATTCACGCGTGTTGGCATCCACCAGCGCTTTTACCACAATCCAGCATTTTTCCGCCCCTTCCATAGAAAGGGCGTAGTAGACCGCGTAATGACCATTCAGAGTACGTTCATCGTTACCGAATAACACCGGTAACCAGCCGTCATGCTGGTAATAGAGATAATGCACAATATCCGGCAGCAGATTGAGTTTTACCGTAATGGTGGTCTGCTCAAAAGTTTGCCGCTCTTCTTCAAGAATGGCACCGGGAAATTGCGCGTTCAACGCCGCAAGACAGGCACCGCCACGAGGGGCATCGAGACTGACACTCTCTAAATAACTCACTTTAACTCTCCCTGAACCCGCGCGGGTGTTGCGGTTGCGGCGGTGGTATCAAACGACGCCCACAGCCAACTAAATTGTGTTGATTGTTCATCATTACCGGACATCACGATGGCAGAAGCGTTTGCCAGCATTTTGCTTACCGGTTGCGGAATATGGGTCCCCATCACCAGCATCATCACCAGCAAAATGACCATCGGCACTGTGGTGAGCCAGCCGAGCTCACCGCTGGCGACTTCCTGAGGCGGTGCGGCAAACAGCGCTTTGGCGACCATGCGCACCAGCCCGCCAAGCACAATCGTCAGCAACAGCAGCAGTACGATAGTCACCAGCAGGTGATCGGCCGCCAGCCCGGCGGTGACGGTCATAAACTCGCTGAGGAAAATATTGAACGGGGGCATGCCGCCCAGTGCCAGCGCGCCGCCACCGAGCAGAACTGCGGTAAACGGCATGACTTTCAGCATGCCGCATACCACGTCCAGATTGCGGGTGCCGTATTTCAGCAGCACGTTGCCGGAACCGCAGAACAACAGCGTTTTGGCCAGGCTATGGTTCAGCGTGTGCAGCAGCGCGGCGAGAATACCCAGCGGGCCGCCGATACCGAGCGCCACCGCCACCAGCCCCATGTTTTCCACGCTCGAGTAGGCGAGCAGGCGTTTCATATCCTGTTGAACGAGGATAAAGAACGCCGCCACCGCCACCGAGAGCAGGCCGAAAATCATCAGTAAGGTATTTGGGAACGTGCTGCCGATGGCATGGCAGATAATGATGTAGTAGCGAATCAGCACCAGCAGCGCGCAGTTCAGCAGCACCGCTGAGAGCAGGGCGCTGACCGGGCTTGGCGCTTCACTGTGGGCATCCGGCAGCCAGGCGTGCATCGGGAACAAGCCGGTTTTGGTCCCAAAACCGATCAGCACGAAGACAAATGCCAGCACCATCAGCGTGGGGTCGAGGTTGCTGCTCTCTTTAAGGACTTCGGTCCAGAAAATCGCGTGGTCAGGCTCCACCATAAAGCTGGCGGCATTGGCATACACCAGGACCGTACCGAACAGGCCAAACGCGACGCCGACAGTACAGATAATGATGTATTTCCACGCGGCTTCCAGCGAAGAACGCTGACCGTAAATCCCCACCAGAAACGCTGAACTCAGTGTGGTGGCCTCAATGGCTGCCCACATGACAATCAGGTTGTTACTGGTGACCACCAACAGCATGGTGAAGAGAAACAGATGGAAGAAACCGTAATAGTTGCACAGGGTGCCGACGGTAATTTCCCCATGATCGACTTCATGGCGCATATAGCCAATGGAGTACAACCCGGTGATAAAACCGATGATCCCAAGAAGCGACAAGAACAACCCGCTTAAGCTGTCGATATGTAGCCAGCGATGGGCGGCGAATATCTCGCCCTCAGTTACAGCTTCCGCAACCGTCCACAGTGCCACGACCATCAGCACGACGATACCGACGAAATGCACGGTGGTGACCAGAGCGCGCGCGGCATTCCCTCGCAGACGGCACAGGAAGCAGAGTGCGGAGATGACCAGCGGCGTGAGCAACAGCAAGGTAAACATCAATGCGTGACTCATGTTGTTATCCTTTCAGCGCCGTAAGGTTATTAACGTCCAGCGTGCCGTGGGTACGCCAGATTTTTCGCGCCAGTATTGTCATGACGATCACCGCGAAAATGGCGTCGGTAGCGATGCCGATTTCAACCAACTCCGGCGCACGCCATGCCAGCAGCGCCAGCACCAGATGCGAACCGTTTTCCATCAGGCAGTAACCAAACACCTGGCGCAGGATATTGCGTTGGCTGACGATGCACAGTAGCCCCAGCAGGAAGTGGCCGAGCGCCACCGCCAGCGCGGGTTTAAGTTGCGCGACCAGCGGCAACTGCACCGGACGCACCACAAACCAGCACAGCAGCACGATGCCTGCGGCCATCAGCACCAGTGCGGCAGGGCCAAACAGGCGTTCTCCCTGACCCTCTGGCGCCATTTTGCGAAACGCATAACCCATGATGAGCGGCACCATCAGAACCTTGGTGAAGAAGGCGCTGATGGACCACATCCTCAGTTGTTCTGCATCCAGCAGTTGTGAGAGGGTAAAAAATATCGACACCAGCACCAGTGATTGCAGGGCGTACAACCAGCAGGAGACGGTGTAGCGTCTGGCGCAAGTGACCAATAACGAGGTGAACATCATCAGCCCCGCCAGATTGTTAACTACCAATGTTCCCGTCATCTTCGACTCCCTTTATCCAATCCACGCTGCGGCAATGAGACTTGAGCACAGCGACATCACCACCAGAATCCCCAGCACCAGTTTCATGGCATACGGTAGCGGTGCCGCCTGTGCCACCTCTTCGCTGGGTTCACCCGGCACCACGCGCCCGAACCAGTAGATAAACCAGCCGAAGCTGGCGACCGATTCCACCAGCGCCAGGATCATCACCGCGAGCAGAATGGGGTGCTGAGCAGAGAGGTCGAACCCGGCGGCAAACAGGGGGAACTTGCTGAAAAAACCGTTGAACGGCGGCACACCGGTAATGGCGAGCGCCGCAACGCAAAAGCCGATCCCGGCGATAGGGAGCGTGCGCATCACGCCACGAAGACGCGGCAGCATACGCGTACCGCAGCTATAGCTGAGTGCCCCGGCAACCAGGAAGAACAGGCTCTTGGCGAAGGCGTGGTTAAAGATGTAAACAATCCCCGCGTTGAAGGCCATTTTCGAACCGAAAATCGACATCGACAGAGCGAGAAAAATCCACGCCAGTTGAGAAATGGTCGACCAGGCAAGCAGGCGCTTCATGTCTTTTTGCGGCAGGTACATCAGGAAACCGTACACCAGGGTGATGGTCGCCATGGTGACGCCGACCCAGCCAATGACTTCCGGGATCTGCCCGCCTTCGGAAATAGCGCGGGCAAAAATGTAAACGCCCACTTTCACCATCGATGCGGCGTGCAGGTATGCACTGACTGGCGTCGGCGCTTCCATCGCATCCGGTAGCCAGGCCTGCAACGGCAGTTGCGCCGATTTCCCCCAGGCGGCAAACAAAATCCCACCGTAGACGATTAAGGCGCCGCTGCCGTTTAACTGGCTTAAGGCGCTCAGCGCGAAGGTGCCGGTTTGCAGAAACAGCGTGGCCGCCGCCAGATACAAGCCCAGCGAACCGACGTGGGTGATCAGCAGCGCTTTCATCGCCGAGTGTTGGGATTTCTCGGACTGGTAATAGCTGATGAGCGCCCAGGAGCAGCCGCCGGTGATTTCAAAAAACAGCAGCTGGCCCAGCAGCGTGGAGGAGAGCACCAGACCGGACATCGCGCCGATAAAAATCAGCAAGAATGCGTAGTAGCGATTGCTGCCATCGTGCGGGTGTTCCTTATTGCCACGGGTCAGATATCCCGTGGAGTAAAGCGCCACCAGCAGACCGAGGAAGACCACCACAAACAGAATCAGGGTGCTGATTTTGTCTACCGTCATCCCGAACAACGCTATCTGTCCGGCGCTAAGCAGCGGGATATCTACAACCTCGCTGCCTGAGGCATGAAAGCCCGCCGCCAGTGCGACCGTGGCAATAGTTGCCAGCAATGCGAACACGGTGGACAGCATGGGGGCGGTCTGTCTGGGGGCCAAAGAGACGACCAGCGCGCCGATAAACGGCAGGAGCAGGGTCGTCAGGGCAATTGTTTCCATAGTAATTCAGCGCTCCTTACAGACCGGTTAACCAAAGAACATATGACAGCGCGGCGAGACTAAAACCGAGCCAGGTAAGGTGGTGCGTCAGTAAAAACCGCCCGCGAGCGAGCGAGTTTTCCACCACTGACGCAATGACAAACACCACCAGTAATTTGACCAGCGTGATGACCAGCGAAAGCAGCATGGCCCCGACAGTCAGCGAGCCGGCATTGCCGAACGGGAAGAAGAGCGCCAGGAACAGCGAGGCCATCACCACCTGTTTCAGGCCGATTCCCCATTTCACCAGCGCCAGTCCTGCCCCGGAGTATTCGGTCAGCGGCCCTTCCTGTAACTCTTGTTCCGCCTCTGCAACGTCGAAGGGGATTTTGCCCATCTCAATAAAACAGGCGAATCCGTAGGCGAGCATCGCCAGCAGCGTGGCAACAGGGGAGACCCAACCGGCCGCCAGCGTGGTGCTGATCGCGCCGATATTGGTCGACCCGGCCAGCAGCGCCAGCACCAGCAGCGAGAGAATCAGCATCGGTTCCACCAGGATGCCGAGCGTCAGTTCGCGGCTGGCGCCAATCCCGGAAAACGGACTACCGGTATCGAGGCCGGAGAGCGCAAAGAAGAAGCGGAACAGGGCGAACAGGTAAATCAGGGTGATTAAGTCGCCCGCACCGGCGAAAGGCGAGGTGCGCACAAACAGCGGCAATGTCATCGCCACCACCAGCATGCTGCTCAGCAGCACCCAGGGCATGACGCGGAACATCATGCCGGACGAGGCCGGAGCCACCTCCTGGCGCTTAAGCAGTTTTTGCAGATCACGATAGTCCTGTAAGACGCCAGGACCCTGGCGAGAGTGCATCCGTGCGCGAATCTGCCGGGAGATGCCGGTAAATAATGGCGTTAATGCCAGCAGAAACGCCGCCTGGCAGAGGGCAAACAGACCCAGTGACCAGTCAGGGGTTGGTTGTATCATCTTCTCTCCCTCCTTAGACGGCGATAGTCAGCAGCAGGATCACCAGCGCGGCGATCACATACAGGCAATAGAGTCGGAAATCGCCGCTTTGCAGATACTGCACCGCACGGGCAATGCGTTTGGTTATCCCGACCAGTGGCAGGATGATTTTGTCGTCCCAGAACGGCTCTGTGCGGGTGGCAGCAATAGTTACGCCCCCCAGGCTGCGCTGTAACGGCTGGGCAGGATCGAGCTGTTTACGCATGCGATAAAGTGGGCCAAATACCACGCGCAGGGGCTGCGTAAAGCTGCCGGCAGACGGGGCCATCCCTTTTTCCCAGGCATAGCCGCATGCCCATGCATCACCGGTGCGCCGGAAGTTGCCACGGGTGTGACGGTTGATGTACCAGAACAGGCCCGGCAGTATGGGCATCGCGATAAGCAGCAGGAAGACCACCGAGGGCGTCAGCACTGCCTGCTGTGCGTCACCTGGCATCAGTGTTGCGCCTTGCGCCACGGCCAGCGTTTGCTGGGAGGAAAGCGACTGGGCAATGTGCAGCAGGTGTGGCGCAACCAGATTCGCCCCGACGCCTGCCAGTACGCAGAACAGCGCCAGCAGACACATGGCAATCACCATCGGCCAGGGGACTTCCCGGGCATGGTCGGCTTTTTCGCTGCGGGCGTTACCGCAGAAACTCACACCGTAAACTTTGACGAAGCACATCGCGGCCAGTGCGCCGGTGATAGCCAGCATGACGATGGCGATGGGGCCTGCCAGCCGGGGAATAATGGCGTCCACGCGGGTGAGGGAGAACAGCGACTGGTAGGTATACCATTCACTGATAAAGCCATTGAGCGGCGGCATGGCGGAAATGGCCAGACAGCCAATCAGGAACGCGCCTGCGGTCCACGGCATCCGTTTGGCCAGCGCGCCCATTTTTTCCATATCCCGTGTGTGCAGACGAAAGATAATCGCCCCGGCGCCGAGGAACAGCAGCCCTTTAAACAGCGCATGGTTGAGCAGATGGAAGAGTGCGCCGAGCAGACCGACGGCGGCGATCACCGGATGGTGGAGCGCAATGCCAGCCATGCCGACGCCGACGCCCATCAAAATGATGCCGATGTTTTCAACCGTGTGCCAGGCAAGCAGGCGTTTGATGTCATGCTCTGCCAGCGCGTAGAGCACGCCAAGCACCGACGACACCGCGCCGAAGGCCAGCACCACCACACCCCACCACAGCGGAATACCGCTATGTCCGAGCAGGTCGATACCGACTTTGATGATCCCGAAGATACCAATTTTGACCATCACCCCCGACATTAATGCCGACGCGTGTGACGGCGCGGCCGGGTGCGCGCGCGGTAGCCAACTGTGCAGTGGCAGCATCCCCGCTTTGGCGCCAAAACCGAAGAACGCCAGCAGGAAGACGGCGGAGGCGACGCCCGGTGATAGCGACAACTCACGGAAGCTGGCGAAATCCAGGCTGCCGCTCTGGCGCCACATCAGGAAGAAGGCAACCATGATCAGTACCGACCCGGCGTGGGCGATAAAGAAGTAGAGCAGACCGGCGTGAATGGATTCGTCGTCCTGATCGGTGATGACCAAAAACCAGGAGGCCAGCGACATCATTTCAAACAGCACGATGAACCAGAACGCGTTGTCCATCACTACCAGACCGACCATCGATGCGATGAACAGGTTCATAAAGAAGCCCATCGCGCCGACACCTTTGCCGACATATTCGCGCACGTAGGAGAGCGAATAGAGGCCGCAGACGGTCACCAGCAGGGAAATCACCAGCACCATAAAGGCCGCCAGACTGTCCATCCGCACGATAAAATGGGCAAACGCGAAGGGGCCGACGGCCTGCCAGTGCAGCGTCTGCGCACCCGTTAACCCGGTGACGGCGCTCGCCAGACCGAGTAAGCCGCCCGCCATCGCCGACAGACCGGCGACCTTAATCGCCAGATCCTCCTGGCGGGCCAGTAACAGTGACGCGACGCCGCCAGCGACATATAACAAGATTGACCACATCAATAATTGCAGGGCATCCATTAGCGTTGCTCCGGCGTGGGTGAAGAAGAGTCGAAGGTCATGTCCGTCGTGTTGAGCGCGGCCAGCAGCCGGCGCGCTTTCAACTGTTTATTGAGCGCGTCTTCCTGTACCAGATGCAGCGCATGTGTCGGACAGGATCTGATGCAGGCGGGACCTTCCGGCAGGAAGTGACAGAGGTCGCATTTGACGGCGATAGTCTGTACACCCGCATTCCAGCGTAAAAACGGCTGCATGGTCGGCGGGCTGGCGGGAACATCCCGGAGTTGTTCTTCCGGAACGAAGTTTTCGTAGCGTGCAGGAATGTTGAGTGGACGGCTGCCTGACGGGGTAATCGCACCGAACGGACAGACCAGGCCGCAGAGTTTGCAGCCGATACAGAGCGTTTCGTTGAGATAGACCGCGTCATCCTTGAAGGAAATCGCGTTCACCGGGCAAACCTGTTTACAGGGCGCATCGTCACAGTGTCGGCACATGACCGGCGCGGTTTTGGTGTCCGTTTTAACCAGCGTTAATCGTGGGTGGTACTGCAACCCTTCAGTCTTATGAACATCCGAACACGCGGCAAGGCAGGTATTGCATCCTATACACCACTCGGGATCTGCAATCACAAAGCGGTTCATGTCGGCTCCTTGAGAAGAAAGCGAGAAAATCGTTGAGCCTTCTTAAGCACAAGTCATGCCAAATGTTAAAATCAATATTTATCAGTGATTTGCGTGGTTTTGTGGTGGTGAGCAAACAAAAGTGATGGTCAGGGGCGAGCGATAAGTCGCCATTGTCGGCACTAGTGTCGAAATGAGTGATAAAGTGTGATCAACTTCAAATAATTGGCGGGAGAGGCAAAGACAGAAAACAAGGGCGGCCTTAGACGGGACGCCCGGAAGAGGGGTGATGCAATTTGAGCCCGCTTAGGCGTTCTCTTTCAGCCAGTTGAGCACGATGTCGTGATGATTGCTGGTTTTGAAATCATCAAAAACATGCTCGACTTTGCCATCGGCGTCGACAAGGAAACTAATGCGGTGAATGCCGTCGTAGGTTTTGCCCATAAAGGTCTTTTCACCCCAGACGCCAAACTGCTCGCAAATTTGGTGATCTTCATCGGACAGCAGCGTGAAGTTCAGCAGCTCTTTTTCGGCAAAACGGGAAAGTTTTTCCGGTTTGTCAGTGCTGATACCCAACACTTCTACGCCCGCTTTCTTCAAATCATCCATGTTATCGCGCAGGCCGCATGCCTGGACGGTACAGCCTGGCGTCATCGCTTTCGGGTAGAAATACACCAGAACACGCTGTCCCTGGAAGTCGGCCAAATTTACTTGTTCTCCGTCTTGATCCGGCAAGCTAAATTTCGGTGCGATATCACCGGCTTTCAGTGGATTCATTACTTAACTCCATCCTGTTCATCATGCTGTGAATAGTTGACCACGTTTATACTGCCTTGTGCATTCAATTCTGTACATAGGGCTTTGAATGCCTGGTCAATATTTGATGCGTCCTGCGAGGCAGGACTGTGAGCGGTTATCTGAATAAAAAGCTGCGCGGCCCTGGTGGCGTCGCCCGGTTGTGTGCGGGAGACCAGCTCAGCGATATTCATCTGAAAGGTGTCGAACAAGGCAGTAAAACGCTCAATCAGATGCGGCGAGTCAGGGACTTCAACCTGAACCCAGACGGTGGCAGGCATGGCAGGGCGAGGGCGTGCGGCGGTACGCTTCATCACGATCAATAAATCCAGCTCTGCGCCCTTAAGCGGCAACGTTGATTCAATCAGCGTAATAGCGTTCCATGAGCCGGAGAGCAGCATAATAAACGTGAACTCTTCTCCCAGCATAGCCAGACGACTGTCTTCAATGTTGCAACCGCAACTGCTGACGTGGCGCGTGATGGTATTAACGATACCCGGCCTGTCGGCACCCAGCGCAGTAATAACCAGAAAATGTTGTGATGAGGCAGTCAAACCTGTGCTTCCTGTCAAACCTGAGATAATCATAAGGAAAGCATAAAAAAAACCGGCATACAACCGCCGGAACGCCTCACGTCACTTGCTTTTATTACAGCACCACACGTACCATTGAGATTCTTGTTTGCACAGAGGATGGCCCATGTTCACGGGAAGTATAGTCGCGCTTGTTACGCCAATGGATGATAACGGTAAAGTCTGTCGGCCAAGCCTGAAAAAACTGATTGATTACCATGTCGCCAGTGGAACATCGGCGATTGTTTCTGTAGGAACGACCGGCGAATCCGCCACGCTCAGCCATGAAGAACATGGGGATGTGGTGATGATGACGCTGGAACTGGCAGACGGGCGTATCCCTGTTATCGCAGGGACTGGCGCAAACGCCACCGCGGAGGCCATCAGCCTGACGCAACGTTTCAATGACAGCGGCGTCGTGGGCTGTCTGACAGTAACCCCTTATTACAACCGTCCGACACAGGAAGGCCTGTTCCAGCATTTCAAAGCCATCGCTGGACACACCGATCTGCCCCAGATTCTGTATAATGTGCCATCGCGCACCGGCTGCGATTTGCTGCCGGAAACCGTGGGTCGTCTGGCGGAAATTAAAAATATTATCGGTATTAAAGAAGCGACCGGGAACTTAAGTCGCGTTCATCAGATCAAAGAGCTGGTTTCAGATGACTTTCTGCTGCTCAGCGGCGACGATGCAACCGCGATGGACTTTATGCAACTCGGTGGTCACGGCGTTATTTCCGTTACCTCGAACGTGGCGGCACGTGATATGGCCGACATGTGCAAACTGGCAGCGGAAGGGCAGTTCGCCGAAGCGCGTGTGATCAACAAGCGCCTGATGCCGTTACACAACAAACTATTTGTCGAACCCAATCCTATCCCGGTGAAATGGGCATGTAAGGAGTTGGGGCTTGTGGCAACCGATACGCTGCGCCTGCCGATGACACCGATCACCGATCACGGTCGTGAAGTGGTTCGCTCCGCGCTTAAGCATGCCGGATTGCTGTAAAGTTTAGGGAGATTTGATGGCTTACTCAGTACAGAAGTCGCGCCTGGCGAAGGTGGCGGGAGTTTCATTTGTAATGTTACTCGCTGCCTGCAGTTCGGATTCACGCTACAAACGTCAGGTCAGTGGTGACGAGTCCTATCTGGATGCCGCGCCGCTTGCGGAACTTCATGCGCCAGCCGGCATGATCCTGCCGGTGCAGAATGGCGAATATAACATTCCTGCCACTAACGGCAGTGGTGCTGTGGGTAAAGAGCTGGATATCCGTCCGCCGGCGCAGCCGCTGGCACTGGTAACGGGTGCGCGCACTCAGTTTACTGGCGATACGGCAACCCTATTGGTTGAAAATGGCCGCAACACAAACCTGTGGCCGCAGGTTGTCAGCATTATCCAGGCGAAAAACTACGCCATCGCGAAGCGTGACGACGCCAGTCAGACGTTGACGACCGACTGGGTTGACTGGAACCGCCTCGATGAAGATCAGCAGTATCGTGGCCGTTATCAAATCTCGGTGAAACCGCAGGGTTATCAGCAGGCGGTGACCGTTAAACTCGTAAATCTGGAGCAGGCGGGTAAGCCGGTTGCAGATAGCGCATCGTTACAGCGCTACAGCACGGAAATGCTGAACGTTATCTCCCAGAGCCTGGATAAAACATCCACTGACGCTCAGGCTGCCGCCGAAAACCGCAGCGTGAAGTCGCTTGATGTTCAGTCCGGCGCGGATGATACCGGTCTGCCGATGCTGGTGGTGCGTGGTCCGTTCAACGTAGTGTGGCAGCGTCTGCCGACAGTACTGGAAAAAGTGGGCATGAAAGTGACCGACAGCACCCGTTCTACCGGTAGCATGGCCGTCACCTACAAACCGTTGTCCGATAGCGCATGGCGCGATCTGGGCGCGCGTGACCCGGGCCTGGCGTCTGGCGACTATAAACTGCAGGTCGGTGATTTAGATAACCGCAGTAGCCTCCAGTTTATTGACCCGAAAGGTCATACGTTAACGCAGTCGCAAAACGACGCCCTGGTGGCAGCGTTTGAGGCCGCGTTTAACAAGTAAGAATAAGGGCCGGATACCTCCGGCCTTTTTTTATTTGGCTGACGCAAACGTGTGCGTCGGTGTAAAATAGCTTTTTTAGTTAAATCATCACACCTGGAGTGACAAAGATGCAAAAGCAAGCTGAGTTGTATCGTGGCAAAGCGAAGACCGTATACAGCACGGAAAACCCGGACCTGTTGGTGCTCGAATTCCGCAATGATACGTCAGCAGGGGACGGCGCGCGTATTGAGCAGTTCGAGCGTAAAGGCATGGTTAACAACAAATTCAACCATTTCATTATGAGCAAACTGGCAGAAGCGGGTATCCCAACTCAGATGGAAGCGTTGTTGTCCGATACCGAATGCCTGGTGAAAAAGCTGGACATGGTACCGGTAGAGTGTGTGGTGCGTAACCGTGCTGCGGGTTCACTGGTAAAACGTTTAGGAATTGAAGAAGGTATCGAGCTGAATCCGCCGCTGTTCGATCTGTTCCTGAAAAACGATGCCATGCATGACCCGATGGTGAACGACTCCTACTGTGAAACGTTTGGCTGGGTGAGCAAAGAGAACCTGGCGCGCATGAAAGAGCTGACTTACAAAGCGAACGATGTACTGAAAAAACTGTTTGATGACGCAGGCCTGATCCTGGTCGACTTCAAACTGGAGTTCGGTCTGTTCAAAGGTGAAGTGGTTCTGGGCGATGAATTCTCACCGGACGGTAGCCGTCTGTGGGATAAAGAAACGCTGGCAAAAATGGACAAAGACCGTTTCCGCCAGAGCCTGGGTGGCGTGATTGAAGCGTACGAAGCCGTTGCCCATCGCCTGGGTGTTAAGCTGGACTAAGCGATAATCCGCAGCAAACCGGGGGATGCGCGCATCCTCTGGTTCCTTGCCTCTTTTTTCTTATGGTAATCCTCCCCGCAACCGCCTACGATCATTATTAATACGTTAGATAATGAGGTGGTTATGCGCTGGCAAGGGCGTCGTGAAAGCAACAATATTGAAGACCGGCGCGATGAATCGGGCGGACCCGTTATTCGGGGGCCAGGATTTCGTTTGCCGGGCGGTAAGGGCGGCATCATACTGCTGGTGGTGGTGATTTTCGCCAGTTACTACGGTGTGGATTTAACGGGCCTTATCACCGGGGAACCGGTCGACAACAGTTCTCAGCAGCGCTCCATCAGCCCGCAGGAAGATGAAGCGGCGAAATTCACCAGTGTTATCTTCGCCACGACAGAAGACACCTGGGGGCAACTTTTCGAGAAAATGGGGCGCCATTACCAGCAACCCAAACTGGTGATGTACCGTAACCGGGTGACAACGGGCTGCGGTACCGGTCAATCCGTTATGGGGCCGTTTTATTGCCCGGCGGACAGTAAAGTCTATATCGATCTCTCCTTTTATGACGACATGAAGCACAAGCTTGGGGCGAACGGTGATTTCGCTCAGGGGTATGTCATTGCTCATGAAGTCGGCCATCACGTGCAAAAATTACTCGGTACCGAGGCTAAAGTACGCCAGCTCCAGCAAAACGCGTCACAAACCGAAGCCAATGCGCTGTCGGTACGTCTGGAATTGCAGGCCGACTGCTATGCCGGGGTCTGGGGACACAGCATGCAACAACAAGGCGTGTTGGATGCAGGCGATCTGGAAGAGGCGCTGAACGCCGCGACCGCAATGGGCGACGATCGATTGCAGAAACGTAGCCAGGGGCTGGTTATCCCCGACACGTTTACCCATGGCACCTCCGAACAGCGTTATAACTGGTTCAAACGCGGAATGGACAGCGGCGACCCAGCCCAGTGCAATACATTTAGCGGTACGCTTTAGTGTTCGGTGCCGGGACATCTGAATGTCATTAACTGCATTAAGTGCCCAAATGGCGGATCAGGGGATCCGCCGTTTGTTGGTTATCGCGGGTGAAGGTGAGGTGTGCCTGCAACAGGCCAATCACCTTCGCGTCTCATTACCCGGCGACTGGCTGTGGGTAGGTGAATCAACAGACTGGCCGCTACACTGCGCGCCGCGTGCGCTCACCACCTTGCTTGGCCGCGAATTCACCCATGCCGTGCTGGATGCCCGTTACGGTTTTGATGTCGCCGCGCTCGCGGCGCTCAGCGGCACGCTGAAACCGGGCAGTTTTTTGGTCCTCCTTACGCCGCCGCTTGATGCATGGGCGCAACGGCCTGATAACGACAGTTGTCGCTGGAGTGACACCGCCGAGCCGATTGCCACGCCGCGCTTTGTTGAACACTTTTGCCGGGCGCTGCGGCAAGACGAAAACGTGATGCTCTGGTCGCACGCACATCCATTCCGTCCCCCTGATTTTTCTGCGCGCCCCGCCTGGCATGCCGCGACAGGCGCGCCCGAAGAGGAACAGCGAGCGATTCTGGCTGAACTTGCCGCGATGCCGCCGGGTGTCATGGTGGTAACGGCACCGCGCGGGCGAGGGAAGTCAGCCCTGGCGGGTATGCACATTGCGCGTCTGGCGACGTCGGCCATTGTTACCGCACCGGGACGTTCTGCAACGGATGTACTGGCACACTATGCCGGAGAGATGACTTTTATTGCCCCGGATGCGTTACTCGCACGCATTGCCCGGAGGGAGCCGCTGTCAGAGTGGTTAGTCGTCGATGAAGCGGCAGCCATTCCGGGGCCGCTGTTGACGACGCTCGTCTCGGCGTTCCGTTATGTATTATTGACCACCACGGTACAAGGTTACGAAGGGACCGGGCAGGGCTTCTTATTAAAATTCTGTGCCGGTTTTCCCCATCTCATACACCGCCAGTTGCACACTCCCCTGCGCTGGGCGGAAGGCTGCCCGCTGGAAGCGTTTATCAACAGGGTATTGTTGTTTGACGATGCGTCGGCACTGACGAAACCGACGGGCGAGGCGACAATCCTTTCGCTTGACCAATCCGCATGGTCCACGGACCCCTCACTTCCGTCTGCACTCTATCGGCTGCTTGCCAGCGCCCATTACCGCACCTCTCCTCTGGATTTGCGGCGTATGATGGATGCGCCGGGGCAACATTTCTGGCTCACGAAAACGCCGGATGCATTACTGGCAGCGCTCTGGCTGGTGGAGGAGGGGGGATTGTCAGCCGGACTCAGCCAGGCTGTCTGGGCGGGATTTCGTCGTCCTCGTGGGAATCTGGTGGCGCAGTCGCTGGCGGCTCACGGTGGCAGCCCGCTTGCTGCGACGTTGCGCGGTTTACGCGTGAGCCGCATTGCCGTCCATCCGTCACGTCAGCGGGAAGGGCTTGGACAGGCGTTAATTACGCATGCCCGCCAGCATGTCACGGGCTGCGATTACCTCTCGGTGAGTTTCGGCTATACGGCTTCGCTGTGGCATTTCTGGCAGCGATGCGGGTTCCAGTTGGTCAGGCTTGGCAGCCACCGGGAGGCGAGCAGTGGTTGCTATACCGCCATGGCAGTATTGCCGCTGACGGCGGCAGGACAGGCGCTTGCCGCCAATGAGCAGCGCAGGCTGGCGCGAGATTTACCCTGGCTTGATGCCTGGAAAGGGGAAAAGTTACCCCTTACCGTCAGTCCAGAGACTACCCTTAATAATGATGACTGGCAGGAACTGGCCGGGTTTGCCTTTGCCCATCGCCCGCTCTCTTCGGCAACGGGTGCGTTGCAAAGGTTGTTGATGCAGGTCGATTTACCCCTGAATGCATTACGGATGCAGCTCACAGAGAAGCGCAATGAGGCGGATATTTGCCACGCACGGGCGCTTTCGGGCCGTAAAGCACTGCTGGTCGCACAGCGCCAGGAGGCCGCATCGGCACTGTCCTTACTCGATTCTGAACGCACGATTTTGCTGAAAGCGCAGGTGCGGCAACTGCAATTTTTTTAACTAACTCATTCAGTTAAATGGCATGGTGATTATTCCTCCCCGGCGTAAACTGCAGGCAACGAATTAAGGAGACCGCCATGAAACATGACCATTTTGTTGTTCAACAACCGGCAGGCGCCGCGAAACAGTTACTGCTTTTCTTTCATGGCGTTGGCGATAACCCGGCGAATATGGGGCAGATCGGCAGCTACTTCGCACCGCTGTTTCCTGAGGCGATGATTGTCAGCATTGGGGGCGTGGAACCCTGCGGTCCAACGGGGCGTCAGTGGTTCTCCGTGCAGGGTGTTACCGAAGAAAACCGCCAGGCACGCATTGATGCCATTATGCCGGTATTTATTGAAACGGTTCGCTACTGGCAGCAGCAAAGCGGCGTAAACGCACAGGCCACCGCCCTGATTGGTTTTTCTCAAGGCTCCATCATGGCACTGGAGGGGGTGAAAGCGCAGCCCGATTTGGCATCCCGCGTGATCGCCTTTAATGGACGTTACGCCAGTCTGCCGCAGACGGCCTCGACGGCATCAACCATTCACCTGATTCACGGTGGTGAAGATCGCGTCATTGATTTGGCCCATGCGGTTGCGGCGCAGGACGCGTTGCTGCGTGCAGGTGGCGATGTGACGCTCGATATTGTGGAGGATTTAGGGCATGCGATCGATGATCGCAGTTTACAATTCGCCCTCGATCACCTGCGTTATACCGTACCGAAGCACTATTTCGATGAAGCGCTGAGTGGCGGTAAACCGGACGACGATGACATTATTGAATTGATCTAATAAAAACGTGCCCGGCTCATGACGCAGCCGGGCAGATCGGGCGGGATTACTTCTTCTGGTCTTTCTTCGGCCAGTCGTCCTCATCATCCCACTTATCGTTAAAATCACGATGCGGTGGCAGGTCCGGTTTGTTAGCCAGAAATTTTTTGTGATCGACGCGTTTAAGGTCTTTGATCACATTCAGCAGTACGCCGAGTAAAAAAACCAGCACCAGAATCCACCAGTATTTCGCGAACCATTCCATGCGTTCCTCCCCGTCAGGCGATGAGTTGTTCCATAATGCGTTGATACATGCGGGCGAGTAGCTGCAAATCCGCCGCATTCACACATTCATTGATTTTATGAATGGTGGCGTTAACCGGCCCCAGTTCCACGACCTGCGCGCCCATACGCGCAATAAAGCGACCATCTGATGTGCCGCCAGTGGTTAACAACTGCGGTTTAATCTCATTATAGTGCTCAACGGCATTAACCACCGCATCAACCAGCTTACCCCGACCGGTCAGGAACGGCTGACCAGAGAGCCACCAGTCAATGGTGTAGCGCAACTGATGTTTCTCCAGCAGTGCGGCAACGCGTTCTTTGATCATCCCATCGGTAAGTTCGGTGCTAAAGCGGAAATTGAACTGTAGATAGAGATCGCCTGGGATCACGTTGTTACTGCCGGTGCCTGCCTGAATGTTCGCCACCTGCATGCTGGTCGGCGGGAAATATTCATTACCCTGATCCCATTCGATCGCCACCAGCTCATTGAGCATGGGCGCCGCGCGGTGTACCGGGTTATCGGCGAGATGCGGATAAGCAACATGCCCCTGCACGCCGTGAATGGTTAAATTGCAGGTCAGCGAACCGCGACGACCATTTTTGACCACATCGCCCACCACTTCGGTACTGGAGGGTTCACCCACCAGGCAGTAGTCCAGGCGTTCGTTGCGCGCCATTAAGGCTTCAACGACTTTCACTGTACCGTTGGCGGCGCTGGCCTCTTCGTCAGAGGTGATCAGAAACGCCAGACGGCCTTTGTGCCTGGGGTGAGTCGCAACAAAACGTTCAGCGGCGACAACCATGGCCGCCAGCGAGCCTTTCATGTCGGCCGCGCCGCGACCAAACAGCATGCCATCGCGGATAGTGGGTTCAAACGGCGGGTTGATCCAGCGGTCAGCATCCCCGGAAGGCACAACGTCAGTGTGTCCGGCGAAGGCCAATGTTTCACCCTGTCCACGCCATGCCCAGAAATTCTGTGTGTCGCCAAAATTCATCGGCTCAATGGTAAAACCGATGGCGCGAAGACGTTCGATCATTAACGCCTGACACCCTGCGTCATCGGGGCTCAGAGAAGGGCGACGAATAAGCTGTTGCGTCAGCTCAATAACCGGGCACGACATAAACTACACCTCGTTGATAAACGTCTCATAACTGGATTCATTGAAACCCAGCAGCATAGGCTTACCGGGCGCACAGAGCAATGGGCGTTTGATAATTGCCGGCATTTCTAACATCAGCGTGGCTGCGGAATCCGCGTTTGTAATGGTTGCACGCAGCGATTCATCCAGTTTGCGCCAGGTGGTACCCCGGGTATTGAGCAGCGCTTCCCACCCCAGTTCCGCAATAAATTGCTGCAACAGATCGGCATCAAGACCGTCTACGCGGTAATCGTGAAAACGATAATCAACCTGATGGGCTTCCAGCCAGCGGCGGGCTTTTTTGATGGTGTCGCAGTTTTTGATGCCAAACAGAGTAAGCATGGTGAATCCTTTTGTCTTATCTTTGGTTAATTGCCCAAAAAATTAGAATAATAATGGGCGAATAAACATATAATATCATTTCATTCGCAGGGTAATCATACTTCCTGTTATTAAATTTACCTGCCAGGGTTTGCCATCAGCAATATGTACGAGTTTAAAGAAATACTAAGGGTGATAATTAATAATGTGAAAATGATGTCATTTACGAGCCTGCCCAGCTTGTTAAATAAACAAAAATTTCACCTGATGGCAAAAAATCATCTTATTAGCTACTTCAAAGATACGTTCTGACTACACCTTGATGACGCTACAGGCCGGGGTACATCAGGGTTTGAACTAAATGTTTCCGAATATTGCTATCGCTCACATTAAATAGCCAAATTCTGGAGCATAGTTATTTCGTCAATGCAAATACTATGAGAGACCAATCAAAGCAATTGGTTGAAATATCTTCACAGCGATGTCGGATTCTCGTAGAATAAGCACAATAATAAGAGAGGTAGTTATGATTGAACATGAACTGGGGAACTGGAAAGACTTTATCGAAGGCATGCTTCGTAAATAATTCCAGAAGAATCATAAAAGCAGTGATTGCTTAAAACGATAAAAGTGTGAAATTAATCACGCAATAAAAGGCGACCTTAACAGGCCGCCTTTTTGTTTGCTCATTATTCCTGACGTTCTTTCAGCGGGAAGCGCCGTCTGACCAGCACAAAGAACAGAGGAACAAAAAAGATTGCCAGCACGGTTGCTGAAATCATCCCGCCCATTACCCCGGTACCCACCGCATGTTGGCTACCGGAGCCTGCGCCGGTACTGGTTGCCATCGGCAAAACGCCAAAGACAAAGGCAAGAGAGGTCATCAGAATCGGGCGCAGACGCTGACGGCAGGCGTGCAGTGTGGCCGACAGCAGATCCTGGCCTTTCTGGTTCATTTCGTTGGCGAACTCGACAATCAGGATGGCGTTCTTCGCCGATAGCCCGATAACCGTCAGCAGACCTACCTGGAAGTAGACGTCATTTTCCAGCCCGCGCATCCAGGTGGCGAGCAGCGCGCCAATCACCCCGAGCGGTACGACCAGCATCACCGAGAACGGCACTGACCAGCTTTCATATAGCGCGGCCAGGCAGAGGAACACCACCAGCAGAGAAATCGCATAGAGCGCCGGTGCCTGTGAGCCTGATAAGCGCTCCTGATAGGACATGGCCGTCCACTCCAGACCGAAACCGCCGGGAATCTGGCTAACCAGTTTTTCCATGGTATCCATGGCGGTGCCGGTACTGATACCCGGTGCCGCTTCACCGACAATCTCTACTGCCGCATAGCCGTTATAACGTTCCAGACGCGGGGAGCCGGTTTCCCAGTGCGAGGTGGCAAAGGCGGAGAAGGGCACCATACCGCCGCTGCTGTTACGCACATACCAAAGATTAATGTCGCTCGGCAGCATGCGGTATTTTGCCGCTGACTGAACGTAGACTTTCTTCACGCGGCCGCGATCCATAAAGTCATTCACATAACTCGAACCCCACGCAGTTTGCAGCGTGTCGTTGATATCATCAATTGAGACCCCCAGCGCCTGAGCTTTACGCTGATCGATATCGACCTGTAATTGCGGGCTGTCATCGAGGCCGTTGTGACGCACGCGCGTCAGCATTTTATTGTTGTCGGTCATTTGAATCAGTTTGTCGCGCGCCGCCATCAGCGCATCGTGCCCGGCCCCCGCGTGATCCTGTAATTCCATATCGAAACCGGCGGAGCTGCCCAGGCCACTGATTGCCGGCGGACTGCTGGCAATAACGCGGGCTTCATTGATTTGGCGAAACGCTTTGGTGGCACGCTCAATGATGGCAAAGGAACTGCCGGTTTTCGGATCGCGTTCGCCCCAGTCTTTCAGACGCACAAACATACGTGCGACGTTCTGGCCGTTCCCGCCGGGGCCGGAACCAACGGTGGCGAAGACGGACGCGACATTGTTTTTCTCGTTTTTGAAGAAGTAATCTTCAACCTTTTGCACCACTTTCAGCGTCTGCTGCTGCGTCGCGCCGCTCGGCAGTTGTACCGATGCCAGAAACATCCCGCGATCTTCAAGCGGTAAAAAAGACGTTGGCAGGCGCAGGAATAAAAACACCATGCCGCCCAGCAACAAAACGTAGAGCAGGATCCAGCGCAGGCTGCGGTGCAGAATTTTCGCCACGCCATTTTCGTAACGGTCGGCGTTGCGGTTAAACATGCGGTTAAACGCGCCGAAGAAACCTCTTTCCCCGTGGTGCTCGCCTTTATGCAGAGGTTTAAGCAGCGTGGCGCACAGGGCAGGTGTGAGGATCATCGCCACCAGCACGGATAACACCATAGCGGAAACGATAGTGATGGAGAACTGACGATAAATCGCCCCGGTGGTACCGCCAAAAAACGCCATCGGGACAAATACCGCCGAAAGCACCATCGCGATACCCACCAGCGCACCCTGGATTTGCGCCATCGATTTCCGCGTCGCTTCTCTGGGCGACAGGCCTTCCTCGCTCATGATACGTTCGACGTTTTCCACCACGACAATCGCGTCGTCCACCAGAAGGCCGATGGCGAGGACCATCGCAAACATGGTGAGGGTGTTGATGCTATAGCCAAAGGCGTAGAGAACGGCGAAGGTCCCCATTAACACCACCGGCACGGCAATCGTCGGGATGAGCGTTGCGCGGAAATTCTGCAAAAAGAGATACATCACGAGGAAGACCAGCGCGATAGCTTCCAGCAGCGTTTTCACCACATCGATAATGGATTCTTTAACGAAAGAGGTTGTCTCGTAGGCGACCCGATATTCCAGGCCATGCGGAAAATATTGCGACAGCTCATCCAGACGTTTTAGCACTAATTCCGAGGTCGCCATCTCATTCGCACCGGAGGCCAGCTTAATCCCAAGCCCGGAGGCGGCAAGCCCGTTAAAGCGGCTCAGGAAGTCATATTTCTCAGCACCCAGTTCAACCTCGGCGACATCGCCAAGGCGCACTTCGGAACCATCCTGATTAACGCGCAACGTGATATTTCGAAACTGCTGCGGTGTCTGGAGTAGCGATTGTGAGTTAATCGAGGCGTTCAGCGCCTGACGGTCTACCGAAGGTGAGCCGCCGAGCTGACCAACGGCGACCTGGGCGTTCTGGGATTTAATCGCGCTGGTCACATCGTCAGTGGTCATCTGGTAGCTGTTAAGCTTCGCCGGGTCGAGCCAGATACGCATAGCATACTGTGAACCGTAGGCATCGATATCGCCAACACCATTCACGCGGCTTATGGGATCCTGAATATTACTGGCGACATAGTCGGCGATATCTTGTTTATCCATCGAGCCGTCGGTAGAGACAAACGCCAGCGTCAGGATGTTGGTGTCACCGGTTTTTCTTACCGTTACCCCCTGGTTCTGAACGGCCTGGGGGAGTTTACGCAGAGCAGACTGTAACTGGTTTTGTACCTGCTGCACGGCCTCGTCGGGGTCCGTACCGGCGGTGAAACTGAGTGTAATCGTGGCCTGCCCGGCACTGCTGCTTTGTGATGACATGTACATCAGATTATCGAGGCCGGTCATGTTCTGCTCAATAACCTGCGTCACGGTATTTTCCAGCGTCTGGGCAGATGCGCCTGGGTAGTTGGCGGTAATACGGACATTGGGTGGAGCCAGATTAGGGTATTGCTCCACTGGCAGAGAAATAATGGCAAGGGTTCCGGTTAAACAGATCAGGATCGCCAGTACCCACGCAAAAATGGGGCGATCAATAAAAAAATTCGCCATCAGAAACAAGACCTCGTTGTTTTGCTGCGCATTGTTATTTTGACATTGCTGAAATCAATGAATGTGTGCTCAATGTAGCGGGAACAGATAAAGCAAACGTGGAGAAAAAAAGGAGATAATGTAAATTATCATGCTTTTTCAAGGCACAATTATGCTGTGTCTCCTTTATCCCCGTTTTGCTGCATCCGTTTCAGAAATTCTTTTCTTTTCCTTACGTTTGCTGGCTTTTAAGCGTACGCGGCGCCGGGAAACGCAGTTCGACTAATGTCCCACCGCCAGGCGGGCGCGCAAAGTTGAGCGTGCCGCCAAGACGGCTTGCTCGTTCGCGCATAATATTCAATCCGTAATGTCCCTGAGGTTCATCGGTCGTGCCGATGCCTTTTCCATTATCGCGAATATAAACTGAATACTGATCGTCCGGGTCCGTAACGCAACTGACGGTGATGGTACTGGCGTCGGCATGTTTAATCGCGTTGATCACCGCTTCGCGCACTATCTGCAAGATGTTTACCTGCTGCTGTGCATCCAGCATAAGCGTTGGCAGGCGGCAATCCAGCTCGAGCTTCGCGGTCGTCTGGCTCTGGAGAAGCGCCATTGCTTCATTCAGAACGGCGGGCAGATCGCTTTGGGAAACCGTCAGGCGGAAGGTCGCCAGTAATTCCCGCAACTGACGCCAGGCATCGTTCAGGGCACGGGAAAAATCGGTGATGATGGTCTGGGCGGGTGCGTTGTCCTCGGGCACTGCTCGTTTGAGCAATGCCAGTTGAATACGCAGATAAGAAAGCACCTGGGCCAGCGAATCATGAAGTTCCATGGCGATGGTGGCGCGCTCTTCCATCAGAATCAGTTGCTGGTGCTGTTTTTGCGCCTGATTAAAATAGAACCCGCGCCCCATAATCGTGGCCACGCTTTGCAGTAATGGCGTGGAAGCCTGGGCATTGACGCTTTGCCAGCGTAATTCGCCAAAAACGCTCTCTTGCATGCTGACGGGTAACACGTTAACCGGAAGGTCTTCCTGCGCCTCACCGTGATGAATGGACCAGTGATCGCCCATTGTTAACTCCAGATAGCTTGCCGCTTCGTGCTCATAGACTATCTGCAGAATGTGGCGAAAACACATAACGTCGATCTGGCTGGTGTTGAGCGCCTGCGAACATTGATACAACACTTCGAGGCGACGGTGGGCTTCCTGCAGGTCATACGTCTTCTCTGCGACCTGGGCTTCGAGTGTGCGGTAGAGTTTGTGCAATTCACCAGACATTCGGTCAAACGTGGACGCCAGCAGCCCCAATTCGTTATCCAGATGGGTATTGAGTGACGGATAGGTAAAATGTCCTTGCTGAATCTCCTGGCTGGCCACCATCAGTTGCGCAAGGGGGTTAACGACCTGCTGGCGAATGCGCCGTAGCGTAAAAAAGACCAGCAGGAAAATCCCCATCGCGCCGATGAGCGAGATACCCAACACCAGCCACATTTTCCGTTCCGAATAGTGTTGTAGCGCCAGAACAAACTGGTCGATGTTATCGACATATTGCTGAATATTATGCTGATACCAGACCGTGTCGGCTGTGCCTAATCGGGCATTCATCTCCTGCCAGCTTTCCTGTAATTGCGCATAGCGCTGCCCAACAATTTCAGGTACATACCAGCGGTTTAACGTGCGTAAAACCGGTGAGTTAAGCGATTGCTGATAGATTTGGCGATGTGCATTTAATTCCGCGGAGCCGCGTTCCAGGTCATACCCCAGACGATAGCTTTGCATACGCAGAGAACCGGCGATATTAACGGCTTCCGCATCGCGCAAGCTGCTGGCAAGCGTCATTAGCGCCGCGCCCGTGGAGAGCAGCGAAAGCAAGACGATATAAAAAAAGGCTCTGGCAAGGCTGGATGAAACAGGTTGTTTTACAGTCACAACAGCAATTCCCGCTATCCAAGGGTGGCGGACGAAATGGCATCGCCGGACGGCTCATCAAATGAGACTAATTTTTATTTATGCCACGATAAATTGATCTGCAACATGCGCGTGACAATTAAGTAACGCTTCTGGGCAAATGTACATTGCCTGCGCTGAACAGCCCAGGTAAATACATTGTTCATATAAAAAATAAGGTTTATTAAACCAGAAAAGAAGACTGCCATGAATCGTTTTATTATGGCTAACAGCCAACAATGTATAGGGTGTCGCGCCTGTGAAGTGGCCTGTGTAATGGCACATAACCAGGAACAACACGTTTTAAGCCACGAACATTTTCATCCCCGAATTACGGTCGTAAAGAATAAACGCCAGCGCAGCGCGGTAACATGTCACCATTGTGAAGCCGCTCCTTGTGCCCGCAGTTGTCCGAACGGCGCAATTAGTCGTGTAAATGATTCGGTGCAAGTTAACCAGGATAAATGCATCGGTTGTAAATCCTGTGCGGTGGCGTGCCCCTTCGGCACCATGCAGATCCTTGTCACGCCGGTCGGCAATGGCATGGTAAAAGCCACGGCACACAAATGTGATCTCTGTGTCGATCGCGCTGAAGGCCCCGCCTGTGCGCAAAACTGCCCGGCAGACGCTATTCAGGTCGTGAGCCGAGATGATCTGGCAGACCTGGCGAAGGCGCGCCGTTTACGTGCGGCCAGCCAGGAAGCTCAACCGTGGCACAGTATGGCGGCGCTGGTCCCGGCATTTAACGATCGCAAGGTCAAACAGATGCTCAAAACGTCGCCGCGTGGAGAGCCCGATAAGCTGGCGCTGGCGGCGCGCAAAACCGGATTTGCTGAAATCTATCTGCCGTTCCGCGCCGATCAGGCTCAGCGGGAAGCGGAGCGTTGCCTGAAATGCGGTGAGCACAGCGTCTGTGAATGGACCTGCCCGCTGCACAACCATATTCCCCAGTGGATTGAACGTGTAAAAGCCGGGGATATCACCGCAGCCGTTGAGTTATCGCATCAGACGAACTGCTTACCGGAAATCACCGGGCGCGTCTGTCCGCAGGATCGTCTGTGCGAGGGGGCGTGTACCGTTCGCGACGACTACGGCTCGGTCACTATCGGCAATATTGAGCGTTACATTTCCGACCAGGCGCTGGCAAAAGGGTGGCGGCCTGACCTTAAGCATGTGGCTGCGGTAGATAAACGCATTGCGATCATTGGCGCGGGGCCTGCCGGTCTGGCATGCGCCGACGTGCTGGCGCGCAACGGCGTGAGTACCACTGTGTTTGATCGTCACCCGGAAATAGGCGGCCTGCTGACTTTCGGTATTCCGGCCTTCAAACTGGATAAATCACTGCTTGCGCGCCGCCGGGAAATTTTCAGCGCGATGGGTATTCGCTTCGAACTGAATTGCGAAATTGGCCGGGATATTACCCTGGACACCTTGCTTGAAGAGTACGATGCCGTGTTTGTCGGCGTCGGTACGTACCGGTCGATGAAAGCGAATTTACCGAATGAAGATGCGCCTGGCGTCTATGACGCGCTGCCGTTCCTCATCGCCAACACCAAACAACTGATGGGGCTACCGGATTCGCCGGAAGAACCCTTTATCAACACCGCCGGGTTGAATGTAGTGGTGCTGGGTGGCGGTGATACGGCGATGGACTGTGTACGGACATCGCTGCGTCACGGGGCCAGCAAAGTGACCTGCGCCTATCGTCGCGATGAGGCCAATATGCCGGGCTCGAAAAAAGAGGTAAAAAACGCGAAGGAAGAGGGGGCTGAATTCGAGTTTAACGTCCAGCCAATCAACCTGGAGCTGGATGAATCGGGGAGTGTCACGGGGGTTCGCCTGCTACGCACGCAGTTGGGTGAAGCGGATGCGAAAGGGCGTCGCCGTCCGGTACCAATAGAGGGCAGCGAGTTTGTGATGCCAGCAGATGCCGTCATCATGGCTTTTGGTTTCAATCCGCACTCCATGCCGTGGCTGGAAACGCACGGCGTGGAGGTTGATGACTGGGGCCGTATCGCGGCGAACGTCAACAGCGCATACCGTTATCAGACCAGCAACCCGAAAATCTTCGCCGGTGGCGATGCGGTTCGCGGTGCAGATTTGGTGGTGACAGCCATGGCGGAAGGTCGTCATGCTGCACAGGGGATGATGGACTGGCTGGGCGTTACAGCGCCGAAAGGCCACTGATTACCCGTCGCGACAAAACAGACTTCGCAGCGTAATATGAGAGTGACCGTATTACGTTGTGGAGTCGGTATGTCGTTCAACATAGAAGTCATTAAAGATAAAGTCCTTTCAGATAACTATTTCATTCTTCGCAATATTACCTACGATTTGACCCGCAAAAATGGTGACGTGATTCGCCATAAACGCGAGGTTTATGACAGGGGAAATGGCGCCACTATTCTGCTGTATAACCCGGATAAAAAGAGCGTGGTCCTGATTCGCCAGTTCCGCGTCGCGACCTGGGTTAACGGTAACGAAGACGGTCGCCTGATTGAAACCTGCGCCGGTCTGCTGGACGACGATGAACCGGAAGTGTGCATTCGCAAAGAGGCCGTTGAAGAGACGGGATATGCAGTGAGTGAGGTTCGTAAGGTATTCGAGCTTTATATGTCCCCCGGCGGCGTCACCGAAATCGTCCATTTCTTTATCGCCCGCTATGACGACAGCATCCGGGCAAATAATGGCGGCGGTGTCGAAGATGAAGACATTGAAGTGCTGGAACTTCCCTTTGCGCAGGCCCTTGAGATGATGAAAAGCGGCGAGATACGAGACGGCAAGGCGGTGATTTTACTGCAATATTTGCAATCATCAGGTCTAATGGATTGATTTTACTAGGGTTAAAAAATAAATTTTAGATAAAGCTATCCGACAAATCCGATTGAGCGGCAGGCGCGGGAACACGAAGATACGCGGGTTGTGTGTTGCGATTCTCTTCCGGGGCTGTTTTATTCATGCGTTACCGCGTTTTGCTTGCTTTCATTCTGGGTGTGTGCCCGATGACCTTCCTGTGGGCTGCACCCGCGCAGCAGGCTTTTTCCGACTGGCAAGTAACCTGTAATAATCAAAATTTCTGCGTGGCACGAAATACGGGTGAGCACCATGGCCTCGTCATGACTCTGGGACGCAGTGCCGGGGCGCAGACCAGTGCTGCTTTGCGCATCGATCTGGGCGGCAAAGAACTTCCCCCCTTAAAAGAGGCGCCCATTGCGCCACGCCTGCGCCTGGACGACAAACCGCTCGGGCTGGTCGGTCAACGCTGGCAAATCACTCCCTGGCATTTAATGACCGATAACGCACAGACCATTACGGATTTTTTGCAAACTATTCAGGAAGCCCAGGCGATCACTTTGCAAGACGGGAAGGGGACGATTTCCCTGGTTGGCCTAAAAGCGGCATTGCTGTTTATTGATGCCCAGCAAAAACGCGTCGGTAGCGAAACGGCGTGGATCAAAAAAGGGGACGATCCACCGCTGAGTGTACCGCCGGCCCCGGCCCTTAAAGAAGTCGCGCTGACTGACGCCAGCCCCTCACCGTTAACGCAGCAAGAACTCAATGACTTACTGGATTATGGCAACTGGCGGATGAATAACAGCCAGTGCTCGCTTGACCCCATGCGCCGGGAGGTCCGGGTCACGGCGTTAACGGATGATAAAGCCCTGTTGATTATTGACTGCGAAGCAGGCGCGTACAACACGGTGGATTTAGCCTGGATGGTCTCGCGGGAAAAACCGTTCTCTTCACGCCCGCTACGCTTACACCTGCCATTTACCCCTTCGCGCGGCACCAACGAACTGGAATTGATGAACGCCAGGTTTGATGAGAAAACCCGCGAGTTGACGACGCTTGCCAAAGGTCGTGGGTTAGCGGATTGCGGCGTAATGACACGTTGGCGTTTTGATGGTCAGCGCTTTCGCCTGACGCGTTACGCCGAAGAGCCTGAATGTGATAACTGGCATGGACCAGATGCCTGGCCCACCCTGTGGATCACGCGTTAAAAAAGCAAAACGCCAACAAACGTTGGCGTTTTTAGTGTTTGCACCCTCTCCCCGTGGGCTGAGTAATGAATGACGCTCAGAGCCGCATTTTCCCCCTCACCCAGGCCCTCTCCCTCAAGGGAGAGGGGACCGTTCGTGCTCGCATTTTTGGTGGGGATCCCTCACCTCCGCGGGTGAGGCATCAGGCGTTTACAGCAGGCGCTTTGCCTTTTCGACAATATTCTCGACGGTGAAGCCGAAGTACGGGAAGAGCTTATCCGCAGGCGCGGATTCGCCGTAGCCAGTCATCCCGACAATCGCGCCTTTCAGCCCGACATATTTGTACCAGTAGTCGGCAATACCGGCTTCAACGGCAACGCGGGCGCTGACATCCGAAGGCAGGACCGACTCTCGGTATTGCTCATCCTGAGCATCAAAAATATCGGTTGAAGGCAGCGATACCACGCGGACTTTATGCCCCTCCTGAGTCAGTTTTTCCGCCGCTTTTACCGTGATTTCAACCTCAGAGCCGGTGGCGATCAGGATGATATCCGGCTTACCATCGGCATCTTTCAGGATATAACCGCCTTTGGCGATTGCTTTAACCTGCTCCGGTGTCCTGTCCATTTGCGCCAGGTTTTGTCGGGACAGAATTAAGGCCGTCGGGCCGGTGTGGCGTTCCACCGCCAGTTTCCAGCCAACCGCAGCTTCGACCTGATCGCAGGGGCGCCAGGTACTGAAATTCGGTGTCAGGCGCAGGCTGGCCAGTTGCTCCACCGCCTGGTGAGTTGGACCATCCTCCCCCAGACCGATAGAGTCATGGGTATAGACCATGATTTGTCGGGCTTTCATCAGCGCCGCCATACGTGCCGCGTTGCGCGCATACTCCACAAACATCAGGAAGGTGGCGGTGTACGGCACAAAGCCGCCGTGATGGGCGATGCCATTGGCGATGGCGGTCATCCCGAATTCACGCACGCCGTAGTGGATGTAATTCCCGGCTGGATCTTCTTTTAATGAGTGGGAGCCCGACCAGATCGTCAGGTTACTGGGGGCAAGGTCGGCGGAACCACCGAGCAGTTCCGGCAGGACCGGACCAATCGTATTCAGGGCATTTTGTGACGCTTTGCGGGTGGCAATTTTTGCCGGTTCCGCCTGCAGTTTCTCAATATACGCCTGGGTGGTTTGTTCCCAGTTTTCGGGCAGACCACCGCTCAGGCGACGTTTAAATTCCGCAGCCAGGTCCGGGTATGCCTTTTCATAGGCCGCAAATTTCTCCTTCCATGCCTGCTGCGCTTTCTCGCCGCTTTCGCGCGCGTCCCATGCTTTATAGATCTCTTTTGGGATCTCAAAAGCCGGGTATTTCCAGCCCAGTTTCTGACGGGTTAAGGCGACTTCTTCTTCCCCAAGTGCAGCGCCATGGGACTCTTCTTTCCCGGCCTTATTGGGGGAGCCGAAACCAATGACCGTGCGACAGATAATCAGTGACGGTTTATCTTTAACGCTTTGCGCTTCCAGAATGGCCTTTTTCACCGCCTCGGGATCGTGGCCGTCGATTTCATGTACCACATGCCAGTGGTAGGCCTCGAAACGTTTGGCCGTATCGTCGGTAAACCAGCCTTCAGTTTCGCCATCAATTGAGATGCCGTTGTGATCGTAAAAGCCGATCAGTTTGCCGAGCCCCAGGGTGCCCGCCAGCGAACTGACTTCATGCGAGATCCCCTCCATCAGACAGCCATCGCCCATAAACACATAGGTGTAGTGGTCGACAATCTCATGATCAGGGCGGTTGAACTGTGCGGCGAGCGTCCGTTCAGCAATCGCCAGCCCGACAGCGTTCGCCAGCCCCTGTCCAAGCGGACCGGTAGTGGTTTCGACGCCTGGTGTATAGCCAATCTCCGGGTGACCCGGGGTTTTCGAATGTAGCTGGCGGAAGTTTTTTAACTCATCCAGCGACAGGTCATAACCGCTTAAGTGCAGCAAGCTATAGAGCAGCATGGAGGCGTGTCCGTTAGACAGAATAAAGCGGTCACGGTCGTACCAGGTCGGGTCTGTCGGATTATGTTTTAAGAAGTCGTTCCACAGGACTTCGGCAATATCCGCCATCCCCATCGGGGCGCCAGGGTGGCCGGAATTCGCTTTTTGTACCGCATCCATACTCAGGGCGCGAATCGCATTGGCGAGCTCTTTACGAGACATAACTCTCTCCTTGCTAAGGGTTAAAATTTGGCGGCGATCAGATCTTCGAGTTTGCGCTGGTCAACGGCGAACTGGCGGATACCGTCCGACAGTTTCTCCACCGCCATTGCGTCCTGATTGTGCTCCCAGCGGAACTGCGCTTCGGTCAGAGGTTCAGGGCGCGGGAAGGTTTGCGACGGCGGAACCAATTTGCGTTCAACAACGCCTTCCTCGCCGTGCAGGGCTTTGAGCAGGTCGGGCGAAATAGTCAGTCTGTCGCAGCCTGCCAGCGCCAGGACCTGTTCCGTACGACGGAAGCTTGCGCCCATGACGATGGTCTCATAGCGATGCTGTTTAAAATAATCGTAGATATTCCGCACGGATTTCACGCCGGGGTCTTCATCCACCACGTACGGGTCCATGGGTTTACGTTGCTGATACCAGTCGTAGATACGTCCAACAAATGGAGAGATTAAAAATACCCCGGCTTCGGCACAGGCACGCGCCTGGGCGAAGGAGAACAACAGCGTCAGGTTGCACTTGATCCCCTCTTTTTCGAGGATTTCCGCCGCGCGGATCCCTTCCCAGGTTGAAGCCAGTTTGATCAGGATGCGTGATTTATCGATGCCTAACTCCTCATAGAGCTGCACCAGCTTGCGGGCTTTGGCGACGCTTTTTTCTTTATCGTAGGAGAGGCGGGCATCCACTTCGGTTGAAACACGTCCGGGGATACTTTTCAGAATTTCTTGACCGAAATTTACCGCCAGCTTGTCGCAGGCTTCTGCTACCTGCTGCTCCTGGGTTTTGCCGTGGCTTTTGCCATAGACAATTGCGTCTTCAATCAAGTGTTTAAAGTGGTCCAGCGCGGCTGCTTTCAGTAGTAGCGAGGGGTTGGTGGTTGCGTCTTCGGGTTGATAATGTCGAATGGACTCAATATCGCCGCTATCGGCTACCACGGTAGTGAACTGTTTGATGCCGTCTAAATAATTCATAGAAAAATACTCCTTAAAAAGCAAGGTGTTATAAGAATGATTTCGAGAGTGTTGTTATCGGAATCGTGTTGTGCATAACAAAAAAGCATAGCAGACGGGGAGTGTCTTGCTTTCAACGGGTTGTAACATTGGTGTTATGAATTGATAGCAATTTTTGTTATGGGTTGGTCAGAGTTTGGTTGTGTTCAAAGTTTGCGGGCGTGGCTGGGGGCATACTATGCGGCGCATCAGGACGGTTATCACGCTTCAATTATCTGAAAGATACGCGTTAAGGAACAGCAAATGGACGACCAACTCAAACAAAGTGCCCTCGATTTCCACGAGTTCCCGCATCCTGGGAAAATTCAGGTGTCTCCAACGAAGCCCCTGGCCACACAGCGCGATCTGGCGCTGGCTTACTCGCCGGGTGTTGCGGCTCCGTGTCTTGAAATCGAGAAAGATCCGCTGGCAGCTTACAAGTATACGGCGCGTGGCAACCTGGTTGCCGTCGTCTCAAACGGTACCGCCGTGCTTGGACTGGGTAACATTGGCGCCCTCGCCGGGAAGCCGGTGATGGAAGGCAAGGGCGTTCTGTTTAAGAAATTCGCCGGCATTGATGTATTTGATATCGAAGTCGACGAGCATGATCCGGACAAGCTGATCGATGTGGTGGCGGCGCTGGAGCCGACCTTCGGTGGCATCAACCTGGAAGATATCAAAGCGCCAGAGTGCTTCTATATTGAGGCAAAACTGCGCGAACGCATGAACATTCCCGTTTTTCACGATGACCAGCACGGGACGGCCATCATCAGTACCGCAGCCATTCTGAACGGCCTGCGCGTGGTAGAGAAAAATCTGTCTGACGTGCGTATGGTGGTCTCCGGAGCAGGGGCGGCGGCAATCGCCTGTATGAACCTGCTGGTGGCGCTGGGCATGCAGAAACACAACATTGTGGTATGCGACTCCAAAGGGGTTATCTACAAAGGCCGTGAAGCGAACATGGCGGAAACCAAAGCGGCTTATGCCGTGGAGGATGACGGCAAACGCACGCTGGCAGATGTGGTTGACGGCGCGGATATTTTCCTCGGCTGTTCCGGTCCGAAAGTGCTGACGCCGGAGATGGTCAAAAAAATGGCGCGTCAGCCGCTGATTCTGGCGCTGGCAAACCCGGAACCGGAAATTCTGCCGCCGCTGGCGAAAGAGGTTCGCCCGGATGCGATCATCTGTACTGGCCGTTCCGATTACCCTAACCAGGTCAACAACGTACTCTGCTTCCCGTTTATCTTCCGTGGTGCGCTGGATGTGGGTGCGACGGCGATTAACGAAGAGATGAAGCTGGCGGCGGTACATGCGATTGCCGAGCTGGCGCATGCCGAGCAGAGTGAGGTGGTGGCCTCCGCCTATGGCGATCAGGATCTGAGCTTTGGCCCGGATTATCTGATCCCGAAACCGTTCGATCCGCGTTTGATTGTGAAGATCGCCCCCGCGGTGGCAAAAGCGGCGATGGATTCCGGCGTCGCAACCCGTCCGATCGCTGATTTTGACGCCTATGTCGATAAGCTCACCGAGTTTGTCTACAAAACAAACCTGTTTATGAAGCCTATCTTCTCGCAGGCACGTAAAGAGCCAAAACGCGTTGTGTTGACCGAAGGGGAAGAGCCGCGCGTGCTGCATGCGACGCAGGAGCTGATCACTCTGGGGCTGGCGAAGCCGATTCTGGTGGGCCGTCCGGGCGTGATCGAAATGCGTATCCAAAAACTGGGGCTGCAAATTCGACCCAACGTTGACTTTGAGATCGTCAACAATGAATCGGATCCTCGCTTCAAAGAGTACTGGACCGAGTATTACAGCATCATGAAACGGCGCGGTATCTCTCAGGAACAGGCGCAGCGTGCGGTGATCAGCGATACCACGGTGATTGGCGCGATCATGGTTCACCGCGGTGAAGCGGATGCAATGATCTGCGGCACCATCGGTGATTATCATGAACACTTTAGCGTTGTGCAGGAGATCTTCGGCTATCGCGAAGGCGTGCATGCGGCCGGGGCGATGAACGCGTTGTTGCTGCCCAGCGGGAACACCTTTATCGCCGATACCTATGTGAATGAGAACCCCAGCGCTGAACAACTGGCGGAGATTACCTTGCTGGCGGCAGAAACTGTGCGCCGTTTTGGTATCGAGCCGAGAGTGGCGCTGTTATCCCATTCGCAGTTTGGTTCCTCGAAATCGCTGGCTGCGCTGAAAATGCGTGAAACGCTGGAGCTGGTGCGCGAGCGTGCACCCGAGCTGATGATTGACGGGGAGATGCACGGGGACGCCGCGCTGGTGGAGAGTATCCGCCATGAACGTATGCCGGACAGTCCGCTGAAAGGCTCGGCGAATATCCTGATTATGCCAAACGTTGAGGCTGCCCGTATTAGTTACAACTTACTACGGGTATCGAGCTCCGAGGGGGTGACGGTGGGGCCGGTGCTCATGGGCGTATCGAAACCGGTGCATGTCCTGACGCCTATCGCCTCCGTAAGGCGTATCGTTAACATGGTGGCGCTGGCGGTGGTAGAGGCGCAGACACAGCCGCTGTAAGCTGGTTGTCGGGATTTCCCGGATGCTGCGGCGTCTTTGTCCGGGCTACGACCGGTTTTCTCCCCCTCCCCCGGGGCTGAGGAATCCCCAGAAAAAGTGAAAGGCACGATGAAGTGTGATCTACTGGTTGCGCTAACAAATCAGAAGAGACCTCATCGTGCCTTTAAAGACAGTGTGCCAGAAATTCTTTTCCTCGTCTTTACGCGGGATTCATTCTTTCCGCATTAATGTCCTCACTTCCATGGCTGTTGCGCTCTGCAACGGTGCTGAACTCACCCTGACCAGTCTCGGACGCTCCCTTCCCGGTTCCGCTCACGTCAAAAATAAAATCAAACGGGTCGACCGTGCCCTCGGTAACTCCGCCCTTCACCGCGACCTTCCCCGTATCCAGATGCAGCTCACCCGTGCCATTACCTCCCTCATGCCGTTCTGCGTTATTGCTGTCGACTGGACCGGATGGCCTGATAAAAACTGGCATCTGCTGCGCGCAAGTCTGGTCTGTAACGGCCGCTCACTTCCGCTGATGAGCGAAGTCGTTCCGGCTGAACTCGCCCAGAACAGCAGGATACAGTGCGCCTTCCTCGACCGCCTCCATGCGGCTGTTCCGCCGGAAAAAGCGGTCACGATTATTACCGATGCCGGCTTTCGCACCGACTGGTTCCGTCACATCAGTCTGCTGGGCTGGTCCTTCGTCGGTCGGGTCAGAGGGCTCGTGTGCTTCCGGATGGACGGCGATACACGCTGGATGAAAATCAGCGACCTTCATGCCGGCGAATACCCGGTAAGAGTGGGTTATGGCGTCCTGGCCCGGAAACCCCGCACGCCCTGTTACGGTCACTTTTATCTGCAGAAACGCCCGGGAGCAGGCCGTCACGGCAAAGGGGGAATGCCAAAAACGCAGAGAGAGCATCGTCGCAGCGCACAGGAGCCGTGGCTGCTGTTCAGCAATGTGGCAGGTATGGAGCCAGCACAGATAATGACGCTGTACAGTCGCCGGATGCAGATAGAGCAGAACTTCCGGGATGAAAAAAGCCCGCGCTTCGGGTTCGGACTGAGGCTGAGCCGCAGCCAGGGCAATGGACGTCTGGCGGTACTGAGCGTCGTGGCGGCCATGGCGAGTCTGGTGATGTGGCTGGCAGGGTATCTGGCGGAGAAAAAGCAGCGCCACCTGCGCTATCAGGCAAACAGTATAAAAGACAAAAGGATCCTGTCTTATGTGAGGCTGGCGGTTGAGGTTCTGCGGCATGAGCCCGGAATACTAAGGCGGCTGAATATCGCTAATGCACTGAAAATGTTAGGTAAAGAGTACAGTAATATGGTCATGGTGAACTGACCATATTACTGGGGATCTCTCAGCCCCCGGGGAGAGGGTTGGGGTGAGGGGAATATGCGGCTCTGGAGGAGGGTTCCGTTCACCTTATGTTCATGGCGAAATGTCACCTCCGGACACGTGAACGGGTAAAGGGGAACACCGCGTTCCCCTTTACAATCCCCGCGGCCCCGCAAAGAAATCGGTGCTTCGCACTGCGTTCGCCTCCCGCCCCGCTGCCTGCGGTCGGTTTGACTCGAGTTACTCGCCCCATCCCTGGGGCTCGCCCTTCGGGCCAACGCGTTGCGTTGTTCAAAATCGTTCCGGACGATTTTGTCCTGTCTCGACAAACCTCAGTCCGCCATCCCTGGCGGCCTGCCCTTGTCATCGGGTCTTCGTCTCACCGATTTCAGCGGGGACTCAACCCCCTCGCTGCACGCTCTGCGCCAGGGGGGGCACATAGATGTCGCTGTGGTTGTCATGCGGGAAAACGAATCAGCCGTGGCTAAAAAGGTTGAAGACGTTCACAGTATCTACGCGGTAATCCAGTCCCGAGGTTTTATAAACGCACTTAAGGCAGCTTCCGGGCTGCCTTCTTCTGGCTGGTAGTTGTATTCCCAACGCACCAGTGGCGGCATCGACATTAAAATCGACTCTGTACGCCCGCCAGTTTGCAGGCCAAACAGCGTGCCGCGATCCCACACCAGATTAAACTCCACGTAACGTCCGCGACGATAGAGCTGAAACTCACGCTCACGCTCGCCCCATGGCATCCCCTTACGCCGCTCGACAATTGGCAGAAAGGCATCGGTATAACCTTTGCCCACGGCCTGCATAAAAGCGAAGCAGGTGTCAAAATCAGGTGTGTTCAAATCGTCGAAAAACAGTCCGCCAATCCCGCGCTGCTCGTTACGGTGCTTAAGATAGAAATAGTCATCGCACCACTTTTTATAGCGCGGATAGATCTCTTCCCCGAACGGCTGGCACAGGTCATGCGCCGTCTGGTGCCAGTGAATGGCATCTTCCTCGAAACCGTAGAATGGCGTCATATCAAAGCCGCCGCCAAACCACCAGACCGGGTCGGCGCCGGGTTTTTCAGCAATAAAAAAGCGCACATTGGCATGGCTGGTTGGCACATACGGGTTGCGCGGATGCACCACCAGTGAAACCCCCATGGCTTCGAAACTGCGCCCGGCCAGCTCAGGGCGATGCGCTGTTGCCGAAGCGGGCATAGCGCTGCCGGTGACATGAGAAAAGTTAACCCCCGCCTGCTCGAAAATCGCGCCATCACGCAAGACCCGGCTGCGACCGCCGCCGCCGGCATCGCGCTGCCAGTTATCTTCAACGAAAGCGGTGCCATCCAGCGCGGAAAGCTGTTGGCAAATGTCGTCCTGCAGTGACAGCAGAAAGGATTTTACATCATGGGTATCCGGTATGGTCATCAGCGTTTCTTCGAATGGGCCTTGTGATTATCGAACCAGTTAAAGTAACTGATAATACCGTCAGCAATCGCGTTGGCTATCTTTTGGCGAAATGCGGTGGTGCCAAGCAGCTTCTCTTCCTGCGGGTTGGTGATAAACGACGTTTCCACCAGTACCGAAGGGATTGACGGCGATTTCAGCACCACGAACGCCGCTTGTTCCGTATTCCGGCTGTGCAGGCGGTGCACCGGTTTAATCTGGCGCAGAATATGTGAGCCGAGCGTCAGGCTATTTTTGATGGTATCGGTCTGAACGAGATCAAACAGCACCTGCTGTAGCAAATGATCTTTATCTTTCGCTTTCTTACCCGCGAGATCATCGGCGGCGTTCTCGCGATCGGAGAGGTACTTCGCCATGGCGCTACTGGCCCCACGGTTGGACAACGCAAAGACCGATGCCCCTGCCGCGCTGGGATTGGTAAAACCGTCAGCATGAATGGACATAAACAGATCGGCTCCGTGCTGATGGGCAATCTCCACGCGGTCATAAAGCGGGATAAAGGTATCGCCGGTGCGCGTTAAGCGCGCGTCAATGCCCCGGTTACGCAGAATGGTGCGGACAATTTTGGCAATCGCCAGCACAACATGTTTCTCTTTCGAACCGTTGCCGCCTATTGCGCCGGTATCAATGCCGCCGTGGCCTGGATCCAGCATCACGATACGCCGTGAACCGGCTTTCTTTGCTTTCGGCTGGCTATGCCCATTGCTGGTTTTAAGGGTTGAATCGTCTTTTGCGATGGCCCGCGACATGCCTGAGAGCGTTAAAGCGGCAAGGCCGGCTTTCAGAACCTGACGACGCGAGGTGAATATTTTTAAGGGTTTGAAAGTGCTCATACAGCCTGTTCTTTTTATCCGTAGTCCCTGGAGTTATATCGTATTGGGTTTGCCGTTACGACAGTCCTTACTAAGAAATGTTTTACTTTTCATTTCAATACGTGACAGAGTGACATTATGCCATTTTCCTGCTGCGATTTCGCCGCATATTGGCTACGGCGGCTGGTCGCGCGATAATCTCTCTTTGACCGTAAAAAAGGGCAGGTAACACCATGGAAATACGTGTTTTTCGCCAGGAAGACTTCGAAGAAGTGATCACCCTGTGGGAGCGCTGCGAACTGCTGCGCCCGTGGAACGATCCGGAAATGGACATCGAACGTAAGATTAATCACGACGTCAGCCTGTTCCTGGTCGCCGAGGTCAACGGTGAAGTCGTCGGCACCGTGATGGGGGGCTATGACGGACACCGTGGTTCAGCCTACTACCTGGGGGTTCATCCGGAATTTCGTGGTCGTGGTATTGCCAACGCGTTATTAAGCCGCCTGGAGAAAAAGCTGATTGCTCGCGGCTGTCCCAAAATCAACATCATGGTACGTGAAGACAATGACGTGGTTTTGGGAATGTATGAACGCCTGGGCTATGAGCATTCAGACTCGCTAAGTTTAGGTAAGCGCCTGATAGAAGATGAAGAATATTGAGTTAACGCCTGCTGATTTTGACAGCCATGGCCGTTTGCGGCTGCCGTTTTTATTCTGGTGTGTATTGTTATTACAGGCGCGAACCTGGGTTTTATTTGTGATTGCGGCAGCGTCGCGGGGGCAGGGCGATGCGCTGTTGACCTTGTTTTATCCCGATCATGATACTTTCTGGCTGGGCCTGTTGCCCGGTGTCCCGGCCGTTTTCTCGTTTTTACTGAGTGGCCGCAGGCACCTCTTGCCGCGTCTCTGGCGTCTGATGCGTCTGTTGCTGATTCTCGCGCAGGCCACGTTATTACTCTGGCAGCCGCTGCTATGGTTGTACGGAGAGGCTATCACTGGCGTGGGGCTGGGGCTTGTCGTGGCTGATATCATAGCGCTGGTGTGGCTGCTGAGTAATCCGCGCTGTCAGGCCTGTTTTCACCCGGATCATCATTAACGGGCACTTTTTACTGTTCCGGCACTCCAATAGCCGTCAAGTTAACAAGAAAGGATGTAAAGATGAAATCCCTGCGTATAAGCGTCTGCGCGCTGGCACTGGCACTGTCCGGTTGTTCAACGCTCTCTTCGGTCAACTGGTCTGCAGCCTTGCCCTGGAACTGGTTTGGCTCATCCATCGAGGTGAGTGAACAGGGCGTCGGGGGGATCGCAGCGACTACTGCGCTTGATGAAAAAGCGATCAACGATGCGCTGAACGGCAATTATCACTTGCGCAGCGGGATGAAAACCGAGAAAGGCAAAATCGTCCGTTACTTTGAAGCATTGAAAGATGACAAAGTGGCGCTGGTGGTGAACGGCGAGAACGGGACCGTAAGCCAGGTGGATGTCCTCGACAGCAGCATTGAAACGGCTAATGGGGTTAAAACCGGCACCGCGTTTAGTGGGCTTTACGATAAAGCTTTTGGTAACTGTGTTGCTGCAACGGGTGACGATGCCAAAGGCGTTGAGTGTAAGGCACCGGGCAGTGCGCATATTAGCTATGTGTTCACCGGCAACTGGAATGGGCCAGAAGGGTTAATGCCGTCTGACGATGCGCTCAAGGCCTGGACATTGCACAAAATTATCTGGCGCCGCTAATTTGATCCTACGCGCCGCGTCCTGAACAAAAAACGGGTACAATACGCCCATCAATGCCACGGTTGCGTGGCATCTTTTTTTCAGGAGGAATGATGTCTCAGGTTCAGAGCGGCATATTGCCAGAACATTGCCGTGCGGCGATTTGGATTGAAGCGAATGTAGTGGGTGACAAAAACGCCCTGCGTGAAGGCTGCCGGGTGTTTATCGACAAACTGGCGACCCTGCAGGCGAAATTCCCCGATGCGGCTCTCGGCGCAGTTGTTGCCTTTGGGCATGATATCTGGCGTGAGCTGAGCGGCGGCGAAGGCGCGCAAGAGCTGAAGAATTTTACACCGCTGGGTAAAGGTCTGGCGCCTGCCACACAGTTCGACGTGCTTATCCATATCCTCTCTGTGCGTCACGACGTCAATTTCTCCGTCGCGCAGGCGGCGCTGGCCGCGTTTGGCGACACCCTTGACGTGAAAGAAGAGACTCACGGTTTCCGCTGGGTTGAAGACCGCGATCTGAGTGGCTTCGTTGATGGGACTGAAAACCCGGCCGGCGATGCAATTCGTCGCGATGTCGCCGTCATCAAAGACGGTGTGGATGCAGGCGGCAGCTATGTGCTGGTACAGCGCTGGGAACACAACCTCAAACAGCTTAATCGCATGAGCGTGGGCGATCAGGAGATGATGATTGGCCGCACCAAAGAGGCGAACGAAGAGATTGATGGTGATGATCGTCCGGTTACTTCGCATCTGACCCGCGTCGATTTAAAAGAAGACGGCAAGGGTTTGAAAATTGTACGTCAGAGCCTGCCATACGGCACTGCCAGCGGAACGCATGGCCTCTATTTCTGTGCCTACTGCGCGCGCTTATATAACATTGAGCAGCAATTACTGAGTATGTTTGGCGACGCTGACGGTAAACGTGATGCGATGTTGCGCTTCACCAAACCGGTAACCGGCGGCTACTACTTCGCCCCTTCTGTAGAACGTTTGCTGTCGCTGTAATTTCTTCACCCTCCCTCTGTTGCTCACCGGAATGCGGGTAGCGTGGGGGGAGGGCAATTTACCCCGCATTGCTTATTCCCTTTTCAACTTCCAAAGCACCAAACGGTATATAAAACCGTTACTGGTTTCATACGCGTTATAAATAAACTGATGCTTGTATCGTCATCATCTTATAAGGGTGCGCAATGGCCGTTAACTTACTGAAAAAAGGATATCTGACGCTGGCAGCGATGACCTTACTGGTCTCCCAGGCACAGGCAACGGAGTTGTTAAACAGTTCCTATGATGTCTCTCGCGAGCTGTTTGCCGCCCTGAATACCCCGTTTGAGCAGCAATGGGCGAAGGATAACGCGGGCGACACGCTGACGATTAAACAGTCTCACGCGGGTTCCTCTAAGCAGGCGCTGGCCATTTTACAGGGCCTGAAAGCCGACGTCGTCACCTACAATCAGGTAACTGACGTGCAGATCCTGCATGACAAAGGCAACCTGATCCCGGCGGACTGGCAGAGCCGTTTGCCGAACAATAGCTCACCGTTTTACTCCACCATGGGTTTCCTGGTGCGCAAGGGCAACCCGAAAAACATCCACGACTGGAGCGATCTGGTGCGTCCGGATGTGAAGCTGATTTTCCCGAACCCGAAAACGTCCGGTAACGCCCGCTATACCTATTTAGGCGCCTGGGGCGCGGCGGACAAGGCGGACGGCGGCGATAAAGCCAAAACTGAACAGTTCATGACCCAGTTTCTGAAAAACGTCGAAGTGTTTGACACCGGCGGCCGTGGCGCGACCACCACCTTTGCCGAACGTGGCCTGGGTGATGTGCTGATAAGCTTTGAATCGGAAGTAAACAACATTCGTAAGCAATATGAAGATCAGGGCTTTGAGGTTGTGATTCCGAAGACCAACATTCTGGCGGAATTCCCGGTGGCGTGGGTCGACAAAAACGTCGAAGCGAATGGTACTGAGAAGGCCGCGAAAGCCTACCTTAACTATCTTTACAGCCCGCAGGCACAGACTATTATCACGGACTTCTACTACCGCGTGAATAACCCGCAGGTGATGGACAAACTGAAAGATAAATTCCCGCAGACTGAGCTATTCCGCGTGGAAGACAAATTTGGCAGTTGGCCTGATGTGATGAAAACACATTTCGCCAGCGGCGGTGAGTTAGACAAACTGTTGGCGGCGGGGCGTAAGTAATGTTTGCAGTCTCCTCCAGACGTGTGCTGCCCGGTTTTACCTTAAGTCTCGGGACCAGCCTGCTGTTCGTCTGTCTGATTTTGCTGTTGCCCTTAAGCGCGCTGGTGATGCAACTGGCGCAAATGAGCTGGTCGCAGTACTGGGAGGTCGTCTCTAATCCGCAGGTGGTGGCCGCCTACAAAGTGACGCTCCTGTCGGCATTCGTGGCATCGCTTTTTAACGGCGTGTTTGGCCTGCTGATGGCATGGATCTTGACCCGTTACCGCTTTCCGGGACGCACGCTGCTGGATGCGCTGATGGACTTACCGTTCGCGTTGCCCACGGCCGTTGCGGGCCTGACGCTGGCTTCGCTGTTTTCAGTCAATGGCTTTTACGGCGAGTGGCTAGCGAAGTTCGATATCAAAGTGACCTATACCTGGCTCGGTATCGCGGTGGCGATGTCTTTCACCAGCATCCCTTTTGTGGTGCGTACCGTCCAGCCCGTTCTGGAAGAGCTGGGTCCGGAGTACGAAGAGGCGGCTGAAACGCTCGGGGCAACCCGTTGGCAGAGTTTTAGCAAGGTTGTGTTGCCGGAGCTTTCCCCTGCGCTGTTAGCGGGCGTGGCGCTCTCTTTTACCCGTAGCCTTGGTGAATTTGGCGCGGTGATTTTTATCGCCGGGAACATTGCGTGGAAAACCGAAGTGACCTCGCTGATGATTTTTGTGCGCCTGCAGGAGTTTGATTACCCGGCGGCCAGTGCGATTGCGTCTGTGATTCTGGCGGCCTCGCTGCTGTTGCTGTTTTCCATCAATACGCTGCAAAGTCGTTTTGGTCGACGTGTGGTAGGTCACTAATGGCGGAAGTTACTGAATTGAAACGCTATGACAGCCCCCGCATCAACTGGGGGAAATGGTTTCTGATTGGCACCGGGATGGTAGTCTCTGCCTTCATTCTCGTGGTGCCGATGGTCTACATTTTTGTGCATGCCTTTAGCAAAGGGCTGCTCCCGGTATTACAGAATCTCGCCGATCCAGACATGCTGCACGCCATCTGGCTCACGGTACTGGTTGCGTTAATTTCGGTTCCGGTGAACCTGGTGTTCGGTACATTACTGGCCTGGCTGGTGACGCGCTTTGATTTTCCCGGGCGCCAGTTGCTGCTTACGCTGCTCGATATTCCGTTCGCGGTTTCACCGGTGGTGGCAGGTCTTGTGTATCTGCTCTTTTATGGCTCCAATGGTCCGCTGGGGCCGTGGCTTGAAGCTCATAACCTGCAAATCATGTTTGCCTGGCCGGGCATGGTCCTGGTGACTATCTTCGTCACCTGTCCGTTTGTGGTGCGCGAACTGGTGCCTGTCATGCTGAGTCAGGGCAGCCAGGAAGATGAGGCCGCGGTTCTGCTAGGCGCGTCAGGCTGGCAGATGTTTAAGCGTGTAACGTTGCCAAACATCCGCTGGGCGCTGCTCTATGGCGTGGTGCTGACCAATGCGCGCGCTATCGGTGAGTTTGGCGCGGTATCGGTGGTGTCAGGTTCGATCCGTGGCGAGACGCTCACGCTGCCGCTGCAAATTGAATTACTCGAGCAGGATTACAATGCGGTGGGGTCATTTACCGCAGCCGCCCTGCTGACATTGATGGCTATTTTGACGTTGTTTTTAAAGAGTGCGCTGCAATGGCGTTTAAACAATCAAGAAAAACGCGCGCAGCAGGAGGGAAATCATGAGCATTGAGATTGCCAATATTAAGAAGTCGTTTGGTCGCACCCAGGTGCTGAATGATATCTCGCTGGATATCCCTTCGGGTCAAATGGTCGCGCTGCTGGGGCCATCGGGTTCCGGGAAAACCACGCTGCTGCGCATTATTGCGGGTCTGGAGCACCAGACCAGCGGGCGTATTCGTTTTCACGGTACCGATGTCAGCCGCATTCACGCGCGCGAGCGCAAAGTGGGGTTTGTGTTCCAGCATTACGCACTCTTCCGCCATATGACCGTGTTCGACAATATCGCGTTCGGTCTGACCGTACTGCCGAAGCGCGAGCGCCCGGATTCCGCAACCATTAAAGCGAAAGTTACCCGCCTGCTGGAAATGGTCCAGTTGGCCCATCTGGCGGATCGTTTTCCGGCCCAGCTTTCCGGCGGGCAGAAACAGCGCGTCGCGTTAGCGCGTGCACTGGCGGTAGAGCCACAGATTCTGCTGCTTGATGAGCCTTTCGGCGCGCTGGATGCGCAGGTGCGTAAAGAACTGCGTCGCTGGCTGCGTCAGCTCCACGAAGAGCTTAAATTTACCAGCGTCTTTGTGACTCACGATCAGGAAGAAGCGATGGAAGTCGCGGATCGCGTGGTGGTGATGAGCCAGGGGAATATCGAACAGGCCGATGCGCCTAATCAGGTGTGGCGCGAGCCTGCTACCCGCTTCGTGCTGGAATTTATGGGTGAAGTTAACCGTCTGAAAGGCACCATCAGCGGCGGGCAGTTCCATGTGGGGGCGCACCGCTGGCCGCTGGGTTATACACCAGCGCAGCAGGGTGAGGTCGATCTGTTCCTGCGTCCGTGGGAAGTCGACATCAGCCGTCGCACCAGCCTTGATTCACCACTGCCGGTACAGGTTCTCGAAGCTACCCCTAAAGGTCATTACACCCAACTGGTGGTACAGCCGCTGGGCTGGCATAACGAGCCCTTGAGCGTGGTACTGACCGGGAATGACGCGCCAGAGCGCGGCGATCGCCTGTTTGTCGGTTTACAGAAGGCACGCCTCTACGCAGGTAATGAGCGGATTGAAAACCGCGAGGAGCTTGCTCTCGCAGAATCTGCCTGATAGGTTATTGCATCAGAAATTGTTGCCGGGTGGCGCTGCGCTTACCCGGCCTACACGGTAAATGCAAAGCAACCCTCGGGCTGTTTATAGTATTTGCACCCTCTCCCACAGGAAGAGGGTTGAGGTGAGTGCATCAGAACGCACTTGCCCGTAGGCCCGGTAAGCGAATGCGCGACCGGGCTTTTTTATTGGACAGGGTGAGTGAACAATACATTAGAGCAAACCATCGGCAACACGCCGCTGGTCAGATTGCAACGTCTTGGACCCGATAACGGTAGTGAGATCTGGGTCAAACTGGAAGGGAACAATCCGGCGGGTTCGGTCAAAGACAGAGCCGCGTTATCGATGATTGTTCAGGCGGAAAAGCGCGGCGAAATCAAACCGGGCGATGTCCTGATCGAAGCGACCAGTGGCAACACCGGTATTGCTCTGGCAATGATTGCTGCGCTCAAAGGCTACCGCATGAAGCTGCTGATGCCGGATAACATGAGTCAGGAGCGTCGCGCCGCGATGCGCGCCTATGGCGCAGAACTGATTCTGGTCACCAAAGAGCAGGGTATGGAAGGCGCGCGTGACCTTGCGCTATCCATGGCTCAGTGCGGCGAAGGCAAGCTGCTGGATCAATTTAATAATCCCGATAACCCCTACGCACATTACACGACCACCGGGCCAGAAATCTGGCAACAAACGGCGGGGCGAATCACCCATTTTGTCTCCAGCATGGGGACGACCGGGACAATCACCGGCGTATCACGTTTCCTTCGCGAGCAAGAAAAAGCGGTCTCCATTGTTGGCTTACAGCCGGAAGAGGGGAGCAGCATTCCGGGTATTCGTCGCTGGCCTGCGGAGTATATGCCGGGCATTTTCAATGCTTCGCTGGTGGATGAGGTGCTGGATATTCATCAGCGTGATGCGGAGAATACCATGCGCGCGCTGGCGGTACAGGAAGGTATTTTTTGTGGCGTGAGTTCGGGCGGCGCGGTTGCTGGCGCACTGCGCATTGCGAAAGCAAATCCGGGAGCGGTCGTTGTTGCTATCATTTGTGATCGTGGCGATCGTTATCTCTCAACGGGCGTATTTGGCGAAGAAAGCTATTCACAGGGAGCAGGGATCTAAGTATGGAAATGATCTTATTCAGGGACAAAACCCGTGCGCAGCAGACCGATATCGTTGCTGTACAGTCGCAAGTTGTCTATGGCAGCGTAGGCAACAGTATCGCGGTACCGAACATCCGTCAGCATCGTCTGAGCGTGACGGCAGTGCCTACGGTGCTTTTCAGTAATACTCCCCATTACGATACCTTTTATGGCGGCATCATTCCTGACGAGTGGTTCAGCGGCTATTTGCAGGCGTTGGAAGAGCGCGATATCTTGCGCGAACTGAAAGCGGTAACAACAGGTTATATGGGCAGCGCCAGCCAGATTGCGCTTCTGGCGCAGTGGTTAAAAACGCTAAAAGAGAAACACCCACATTTGCCGGTGCTCGTCGACCCTGTCATCGGCGATATCGACAGTGGTATGTACGTGAAGCCTGAGATTCCCGAAGCCTATTGCCAACATTTGTTGCCGCTGGCGCAGGGGATTACACCCAATGTTTTCGAGCTCGAAATTCTGAGCGGTAAACACTGCCGCGATATGCAAAGTGCGGTGGAGGCAGCGAAAGGGCTGCTCTCTGACACCTTGCAGTGGGTTGCCATTACCAGCGCGCCAGTCCCTTCTGATGATAACTGCATTCATGTGGTTCTGGTGACGAAGGAGAGCGTTGAAATAAGTTCTCACCCGCGTATTGCGGCGGATTTAAAAGGAACCGGGGATCTGTTCTGCTCTGAGCTGGTCAGTAATATTGTCCAGGGGAAACCGTTGGCCGAGGCGGTAAATGGGGCGGGGGCGCGCGTGACTGACGTTATGCGCTATACGCTGGAGAAAGGCTACGACGAGCTGATTCTTCCGGCGTAACAAACAAAAATGGCACCGCAAGGGTGCCATTTTTATATGCATCAAGAATTACTTCTTAATACGAATAACCGGGGTTTCACCAACGGTAACGCTACCGGTCAGTTTAATCAGTTCTTTGATTTCGTCCATGTTGGAGATAACAACCGGAGTCAGGGTAGACTTGGCTTTCTCTTCCAGCAGCGGCAGATCGAATTCAATAACCGGGTCGCCGACTTTCACGCGCTGACCTTCTTCTGCGATACGTTTGAAACCTTCGCCTTTCAGTTCAACGGTGTCGATACCGAAGTGAACGAACAGCTCAATGCCGCTATCGGATTCGATAGAGAAGGCATGGTTGGTTTCAAAGATTTTGCCGATAGTACCGTCAACAGGCGCTACCATTTTGTTGCCAGTTGGTTTGATAGCAATGCCATCACCAACGATTTTCTCAGCGAATACAACATCCGGAACATCTTCAATGTTGACGATTTCGCCGGAAAGCGGAGCAACAATCTCAATGGTTCCAGTGTCTTTTTTATCATCAGAAACCAGAGATTTCAGTTTATCGAACAAACCCATGATCTTCTCCTAAGCAGTAATTTGGGCCGCATCTCGTGGATTAGCAGATTGTTTTTTCTTCAATGAACTTGTTAACCAGCGTCATTAACTCGTCCGTTGTCGGTTGGGCAAGAGCCTGCTCTGCTAAAACCTTCGCATCTTCGAAGTTAGTATTGCGAATAATCTTCTTAATGCGCGGGATAGAAATGGCACTCATACTGAATTCATCCAGACCCATCCCCAGCAACAGAAGTGTAGCACGTTCGTCGCCTGCAAGCTCACCACACATACCGGTCCACTTACCTTCTGCATGAGATGCATCAATAACTTGCTTGATGAGAGTCAGTACAGACGGCGACATCGGCTGGTAAAGATGTGAAATCATATCATTACCACGGTCAACTGCCAGAGTGTACTGCGTTAAATCATTGGTACCGATACTAAAGAAATCAACCTCTTTGGCTAAATGACGAGCAATAGTGGCGGCAGCAGGGGTTTCGACCATCACGCCAACTTCAATTGTCTCGTCAAAAGCTTTACCTTCGTCACGCAGTTCCTGTTTGTAGATTTCGATCTCTTTTTTCAGTGCACGCACTTCTTCAACAGAGATGATCATTGGGAACATGATGCGCAGTTTACCGAAAGCGGAAGCACGTAGAATCGCACGTACCTGGTCGCGCAGGATCTCTTTGCGATCCATGGCGATACGCACTGCACGCCAGCCCAGGAACGGGTTTTCTTCTTTCGGGAAATTCATATATGGCAGCTCTTTGTCGCCGCCAATGTCCATGGTACGTACGATAACGGCCTGAGAACCACAGGCTTCGGCAACCGCTTTGTATGCTGCAAACTGTTCTTCTTCAGTCGGCAGGGACTCGCGGTCCATGAACAGGAATTCGGTACGGTAGAGACCTACACCTTCCGCGCCGTTACGCTCAGCGCCTGCGACGTCGCGCACGGTACCGATGTTGGCACAGACTTCGACCTGGTGGCCGTCCAGCGTGATGGCTGGCAGGTCTTTCAGTTTAGCCAGTTCGGCTTTCTCTTCGGCTACCTGAGCCTGCGTGTTACGCAGCGTCTCAACTTCTTGTTCGGTCGGGTTAACGTATACTTTGTTGTTAACCGCATCGAGAATCAGATAGTCGTCATTTTTTACCTGAGAGGTGACGCTGCCGGTACCCACAATCGCAGGCAGTTCCAGAGAACGCGCCATGATGGAGGTGTGGGAAGTACGGCCACCCATGTCAGTAATGAAACCGAGGACCTTGTTCAGGTTCAACTGTGCGGTTTCTGACGGGGTCAGGTCAGCGGCAACCAGAATCACTTCGTCCTGAATAGCGCTCAGGTCGATGATAGGCATGCAAAGAATATTGCGCAGCAGACGCTTACCGATATCACGTACGTCAGCCGCACGTTCTTTCAGGTATTCATCGTCCAGCTCTTCAAGGGCAGTCGCCTGACCTTCGATAACTTCATGAGCCGCCGCGTCGGCAGTCATGTGCTTATCTTTAATCAGGGCTATGATTTCCTGCTCCAGCTCCTCATCTTCGAGCAACATAATGTGGCCTTCGAAGATAGCTTCTTTTTCTTCACCGAAAGTTTCGCCAGCTTTCGTTTTGATCGCTTCAAGCTGCGCTGATGCCTTGGCACGACCGCTCAGGAAACGCTCAACTTCCTGGTCAACCTTATCGGCAGAAATTTTTTTCCGGTCAATGACGATTTCGTCTTCTTTCAGCAGAAGTGCTTTGCCAAAAGCGATACCCGGGGATGCTAAAATGCCTGAAATCATAACCCTACCTTACTTGTGACTGATCTTTAAAAGAACCCGGGAAATTACTCGAGTTCTGCCATCAGTTTAACCAGATGTTCAACTGCTTTTTGTTCGTCTTCGCCTTCTGCGGTCAACGTCACGACAGTACCCTGAGTCAGGCCCAGAGTTTGCAGTTTGAACAGGCTTTTTGCGCTGGCGCTTTTGCCGTTGGAAGTCACAGTGATCTCAGAAGTGAAGCCTTTCGCTTCTTTAACAAACTGAGCAGCAGGGCGGGTGTGCAGACCGTTCGGAGCGGTAATGGTAACTTCTTGCTGGAACATTGTATTTCCCCAACTTATAGGTTTAGTGTTGTGGAACTAAAGTCTAGCCTGGCGGCTGGACTTTAGCCTGTATCGTTAGCGCCGGCGTTACGGTATACGACTCAGAAGCGTGGAAAACACGATCCGGTGCTGGCGCTTCTGGCCTTTGACGTTTCGCACGTCATTAAACATTATGCAGCGAAAGCGAGAATTGAACCAAATCATAAAATCGATTCAGCTTCGTGAAATCAGAAACCGATTAATTTCGCGCATCAAAATAAATGTGATGGTTAAATACCAGACCCGAGGAGTCTAATCAATGCCAGGAGGGGTGAAACTTTGATGTGCTCCACAAAAAAGCACCTTCTCAGGTGCTTTTTTGCGCTCTTTTAACAATCTGGCATCACTGTTGCAGTTCTTTTTCAGTAAACAGATCGGCAAACAACGCGGTGCTCAAATAACGCTCACCAGAGGACGGCAGGATAACCACAATATTCTTGTTAGTAAAGGTTTCATCTTCCTGCAGTTTCAGTGCAGCGGCGACGGCAGCACCGGAAGAGATGCCCGCAAGAATACCTTCTTCTTCCATCAGACGGCGTGCAGTACTGATCGCTTCTTCATTGGTAATTTTTACCACTTTGTCGATCAGTTTTAAATCAAGGTTGCCCGGAATGAAACCAGCGCCAATCCCCTGGATTTTGTGCGGGCCTGGTTTCAGCTCTTCGCCTGCCAGCGCCTGGGAGATAACCGGGGAATCGGTCGGCTCAACTGCTACGGTGATCAGGTCTGATTTGCCTTTTGTGCCTTTAATATAGCGAGACACGCCGGTCAGCGTACCGCCGGTGCCCACGCCAGAGATAAATACGTCCACCTGACCGTCGGTATCTTCCCAGATTTCCGGGCCCGTGGTTTTTTCATGAATTTCCGGGTTAGCCGGATTGCTGAACTGCTGCAGCAGGAGATATTTAGAGGGATCGCTGGCGACAATTTCTTCCGCTTTCTGAATCGCGCCTTTCATGCCTTTCGCGCCTTCGGTCAGCACCAGATTCGCGCCCAGCGCTTTGAGCAGCTTACGGCGTTCGATGCTCATGGTTTCAGGCATTGTCAGGGTCAGTTTGTAACCGCGAGCTGCGGCAACATATGCCAGTGCGATACCGGTGTTGCCACTGGTCGGTTCAACCAGTTCAATGCCCGGTTTCAGCACGCCGCGTTTTTCGGCATCCCAAATCATATTGGCACCGATACGGCATTTAACGCTGAAGCTCGGGTTACGGGATTCTACCTTTGCCAGGATGCGTCCATTACCGATGCGGTTCAGTCGAACCAGCGGCGTGTGACCGATAGTCAGCGAGTTATCTTCAAAAATCTTACTCATGGCCTGTCCTTAACTGTATGAAATTTGGGAACCACCCCAGCATACCCACTTACTGTCCCTGGGGAAGTAAGGAATTCGCATATCTATATGCTGAGCCGAAATAATGGTAACCAGTATGGAATAAGAACCGGAATAATTCCTTTAGCGCCAGGCGGCGTTCTTTTCACGAAAACAGTCGACCCACATTGCGGTTGCACCGCAGACTGCAACTGGCATCACGACCAGATTCAATACCGGAATCAGGGTGAACAGGCTGGTAAGCGCGCCAAATTGCATGTTCGTTACCTTACGTGTCCGCAAGGCGACGCGCATCTCTTTGAACGGCACTTTGTGATTATCAAACGGGTAATCACAGTACTGGATGGCCAGCATCCAGGCGCTGAACAAAAACCACAGCACAGGCGCGACGGTTTGACCGATACCCGGAATGAAATAGAGCAGTAATAAAACGAGCGCGCGTGGCAGATACCAGGCAAGCTTCTGCCATTCGCGCTTCATAATACGCGGGATATCTTTAATGATGGCGGATACGCCGGCATCGGGCGGCGTCGCACCGGTTAAGCGGGCCTCAAGCTGTTCGGCGAGCAGGCCATTGAACGGTGCGGCAATCCAGTTGGCGATAGTGGAGAAGAAATAGCTGAACACCAGCAGGATTGAAACAACCGCAATTGGCCAGAGCAAATAGCTGAGCCACTGTAACCAGCCAGGAACATGGCTCATAAGCGCGGGGATCCAGTTGTCGAGGCGGGTAAATAGCCATGCAAAAGCGCCCCCCATCAATATGATATTGACGAGAAGCGGCAAAATGACGAAACGGCGAATGCCCGGCAGCGTGATGAGCTTCCAGCCTTGAGAAAAATAGAAAACGCCGCTGCGTGATGAGGTTGGGGAAGATGAAACCATAGCCGGGCAATACTCCTTTTATTACAGCCAGAAAAGCAAAAACCTATATTATCTGTTCGCAGGTGAAAAAACCCGTTCGGAAATGTTCGAAAAAACAGCAAAAAGCACAATTTCGTTCATCTTTATGCTGTGAAAGGCATGTGTACACTTGCACTTGACGTAATCGGCAAATACTCTTAGTGAGTAAATGTTTGCCGTGTTGGCAAGGTGTTAGAACAACAGAGAATATAATGATGCAGGATTTGCGTCTGATATTAATCATTGTTGGCGCGATCGCCATAATCGCTTTACTGGTTCACGGTTTCTGGACCAGTCGTAAAGAACGTTCCTCAATGTTCCGCGATCGACCGTTAAAACGTATGAAGTCGCGACGTGACGACGATGACGCCTACGACGAGGATGTCGAAGAAGATGACGACAGCGTGGGCGAAGTCCGCGTTCATCGGGTAAACGCGCCGCCAAAAGCGGGAAGTGAACCTGAGGCTCCGCGTCAACAGCCACAGCATCAGTATCAACCTCCGTACGCGTCGGCGCAGCCTCGCGCAACTGCTGCCCCTGCCCGCCATGAAGAGCGTCAGGCGCAGCCGTCTGCTCAGCCGGCACAGCGTGCGCCGCAGGTGGAGCCGCAGCAGCCCGTTCAGGAGCCGCGTGAGCGCGAATTTGCTCAGCCTGTGGCACCTGCACAGCCACAGCAACCTGCGTTTACGGCGGCACAGCCGTCGCATCATGAACCTGTCGCGCAGCCTGAGCCTGAACCTGAGCATATTGAAGAAGCCCCGGTTGCGGAAAAACCGCAGCGTAAAGAGACGGTCATTATTATGAACGTCGCGGCGCATCAGGGCAGCGCGCTACAGGGTGAGCTATTGCTCAACAGTATTCAGCAGGTTGGTTTCAAGTTTGGCGATATGAGCATTTTCCATCGCCATCTCAGCCCGGACGGTAGCGGTCCTACGCTGTTCAGCCTGGCCAATATGGTTAACCCAGGAACATTTGATCCGGAGCGGATGAGCGAACTCACCACGCCTGGTATCACTATGTTTATGCAGGTGCCATCTTACGGTGACGAGCTGCAAAACTTTAAACTGATGCTGCAAGCCGCGCAGTACATTGCTGATGAAGTTGGCGGCGTGGTGCTTGATGATCAGCGTCGTATGATGACTCCGCAGAAGCTGCGTGAGTATCAGGACAGAATCCGTGAAGTCAGGGACGCAAACGCGTAACGGCCACGGTTGCTTCGTTATTTCCCCAGAACCCCCGCCCGTCGGGGGTTTTTTATCATTGATGGTGCGACATGGAATCAATCGAACAAAAGCTCACTGAACTACGAACCACTCTTCGCCATCACGAATATCTTTATCATGTCATGGATACGCCTGAGATCCCGGATGCGGAATATGACAGGCTGCTGCGTGAACTCCGCGAGCTTGAGGCGCAGCATCCTGATCTCATCACGCCGGATTCACCCACACAGCGTGTGGGTGCCGCGCCGCTGGCCTCATTTAGCCAGGTACGCCATGAAATCCCGATGCTGTCGCTTGATAACGTCTTCGATGAGCAGAGCTTTCTTGCCTTCAATAAACGCGTTCAGGATCGATTGAAAAGTACCGATGCGCTCATTTACTGCTGCGAGCTGAAACTTGATGGCCTGGCTGTCAGCATCCTCTATGAAAACGGCGTGCTGGTGCGTGCCGCAACCCGTGGCGATGGGACGACCGGTGAGGACATTACCACCAACGTACGCACGATCCGCGCTATTCCGTTGAAACTGCATGGCGACAATATTCCGGCGCGTCTGGAAGTGCGTGGTGAAGTTTTCCTGCCCCAGGCCGGGTTTGAAAAAATTAACGAAGAAGCGCGTCGCACCGGAGGCAAAGTGTTTGCTAACCCACGTAATGCGGCAGCTGGCTCTCTGCGTCAGCTTGACCCACGTATTACGGCGAAGCGACCACTTACTTTCTTCTGTTATGGCGTGGGCGTGCTTGAAGGCGGTGAACTGCCCGATACCCACCTCGGACGCTTGTTGCGCTTTAAAGAGTGGGGTTTACCGGTCAGCGACAGGGTGACGCTGTGCGACTCGCCGGAGGCGGTGCTGGCTTTTTATCACAAGGTAGAAGAGGACCGCCCGACGCTGGGCTTTGATATCGATGGCGTGGTCATTAAGGTCAATTCCCTGGCGCTCCAGGAACAGCTTGGTTTCGTTGCTCGCGCGCCGCGTTGGGCGGTGGCTTTCAAATTCCCTGCCCAGGAGCAGATGACGTTTGTTCGTGACGTCGAATTTCAGGTGGGGCGTACGGGGGCTATTACCCCCGTTGCGCGGCTGGAGCCGGTACATGTCGCAGGTGTGCTGGTGAGTAATGCCACGTTGCATAATGCGGATGAAATCGCCCGCCTTGGTCTGCGCATTGGCGATAAAGTCGTGATTCGTCGTGCGGGCGATGTAATTCCCCAGGTGGTCAATGTGGTGGAGTCTGAGCGTCCTGATGGGACCCGGGAAGTCGTATTTCCAGCCCACTGCCCGGTATGTGGTTCGGATGTAGAGCGCGTGGAAGGCGAAGCGGTTACTCGCTGTACCGGGGGGTTGATTTGCGGCGCACAGCGCAAAGAAGCGCTGAAACATTTTGTCTCCCGCCGGGCAATGGATGTTGACGGGATGGGCGATAAAATTATCGACCAACTGGTGGAAAAAGAGTATGTCCATACGCCTGCCGATCTGTTCCGTCTGACGGCAGGTAAGCTGACGGGTCTGGATCGTATGGGACCGAAATCGGCACAAAACGTAGTCAATGCATTAGAAAGTGCAAAAGAGACCACATTTGCCCGTTTCCTGTACGCGCTGGGTATCCGCGAAGTAGGCGAAGCCACAGCGGCGGGGCTTGCGGCGTACTTCGGTACTCTGGAGGCGCTGGAAGCGGCTTCCATTGAGGAACTGCAAAAAGTACCTGATGTAGGCAAAGTGGTCGCGGCGCATGTCTTTAACTTTTTTGCCGAAGAGAGTAACCGCGATGTGATTGGCCAATTGCTGGCAGAGGGCGTGCGCTGGCCTGCGCCGGTCGTTATTAACGCCGAAGAGATAGACAGCCCGTTTGCCGGTAAAACCGTAGTGCTGACCGGTAGCCTGAGCCAGATGTCGCGCGATGATGCCAAAGCCCGCCTGGTTGAGCTTGGCGCGAAAGTGGCAGGCAGTGTGTCGAAAAAGACGGATCTGGTTATCGCCGGCGAGGCCGCGGGTTCCAAGCTTGCGAAAGCACAGGAGTTGGGCATTGCGGTGATTGATGAAGCGGAAATGCTACGGCTGCTGGGTGCGTAAATGGAAAAAGAACAGCTTATTGAGATTGCGAACACTGAGATGCCATTCGGGAAGTATCAGGGGCGGAAGCTGATTGATTTACCTGAGGAGTACCTGCTGTGGTTTGCCCGTAAGGATTCGTTTCCTGCAGGGCATCTGGGCGAACTTATGCAACTGGCTTTGCTGATTAAAACGGAGGGGCTGGCCCATCTGGTGCAGCCCCTGAAACGCCGTTAGGCTTTCGCCGTTTCCTGTGCCTGCAGTTTTTCTGTCTGGCGTTTGTAGCGACGTGCCAGTACCGCACAGACCATTAGCTGGATTTGATGGAAAATCATCAGAGGCAGCACCATCATACCTATCACTGATGTCGGGAACAGAATGTTGGCCATCGGAATACCGTTGGCCAGACTTTTCTTGGAGCCGCAGAATACGATGGTGATTTCATCCGCTTTATTAAACCCGAGTTTACGGGCCGCGAAGATATTAATCGCGATAACAATCGCCAACAGAACCATGCTGAATACCACGATAAACAGCAGTGAACCTACGCCTACCTTGTGCCAGATCCCATTAACAACGGCTTCGCTAAACGCGGAATAGACGACCAGCAGAATGGATGTCTGATCGGTTTTCGAAATCCACTTCTTATTACGTGCCACCCATGCACCCGTCCACCGGCGTGACAGATGACCCAGGACAAAGGGCAACAACAGTTGCAGCATAATTTTGCCAACCTGTTCCAGGCTCCCGTCAGCGCCATGCAGATTCATTAGCAGGCCAACCAGCAGCGGGGAGAGGAAGATGCCTAACAGGCTGGAGGCGGAAGCGGAACAGACGGCAGCCGCGACATTTCCTCCGGCAAGTGAGGTAAAGGCAATAGCCGATTGTACGGTCGCCGGCAGAATACACAGATAGAGGAAACCGGTGTAGAGCTCCTGGCTCACATTGACGGGTGACCACCAGACAAACAGTACCCCTAAAACGGGAAATAAAATGAATGTGCTGCACATCACCCACAGATGCAGTCGCCAGTGGCTACCCCCGGCAATAATCGCTTCTCGAGACAGTTTCGCGCCATGCATAAAGAACAGTAACGCAATGGCTGCGGTGGTCAGCCCTTCAAAGAAGGGAACAAAACCGCCGCGGGCCGGGAAGAAAGTGGCCAGCAGAACGGTACACACCAGCGTCAATGTAAAAGGGTCAAGGACACGAAAAAGTTTCATAAACACTCCTGAAATTCGGTGCCAACAGTTTGCGTTTTTTGTTTTGAGAAATAAAATTAATTTATTGAATCAATATATGAATTTATTAGATGAATTATTCGTTGCGACAGCTTCGTGTCTTTGTCACGGTAGCACATGCCAGAAGTTTCAGCCGGGCAGGGGATATTATTGGGTTAAGCCAATCGGCAGTGAGCCACAGCGTAAAAGAGCTGGAGCTGCAGACCGGAGTCCGATTACTCGATCGTACTACGCGTGAAGTGGTGCTGACAGAAGCCGGGCAGCAGCTCGCAGCCAGACTGGAAAGACTGCTTGAAGAACTGAATGACACGTTACGTGACGCCGGACGTGTGGGCCAGCAACTATCCGGTACAGTGCGCGTGGCGGCAAGTCAGACGATTTCGGCTCATTTGATTCCGCAATGTATTGCGCAGAGTAACCGTCTCTATCCGGAGATCGACTTTATGCTGCATGATCGGCCACAACAGTGGGTACTGGAGAGTATTCGCCATGGTGAAGTGGACTTTGGCATCGTTATCGATCCCGGTCCGGTGAGTGATTTGCAGTGTGAAGAGATCCTGGAAGAGCCGTTCTTTTTGCTCTGTCGTCACGATCACGCCTGGGCGACATCGCAAACCATACCCTGGTCAGCACTGCAAGATTCACGTCTTGTGGTTCAGGACTACGCTTCGGGCAGCCGTCCATTAATTGATGCCGCCCTGGCACAATTTGGCATCACAGCCGCTATCGTTCAGGAGATAGGGCATCCGGCCACGTTATTTCCTATGGTAGAAGCGGGGATTGGGATTAGCATCATGCCCGCGCTGGCGTTACCGTTGCCGCAGGGGAGCCAACTGTGTGTGAAACGCTTAAAGCCAGAGATTAAGCGTAAGATCATGCTGGTGCAGCGAAAAAATCGTTCGCTTTCGGGAGCCGCGCAGGCGATATGGGATGTGGTGCGTGAACAGGCCCGGTGTTTGAACCAGGCCCGGGAAGACGACCCGCTATTCCATCAGATGTAAATATCGATCTGGTTGTTGTCAGAAGGGGTGTTAACACCTTCTGGTTTAACAGCGAACTGGCTCTGTTTTTCGTCATTTTTTTTCTGCGCTTCCTCTGCCTGTTTGTATTCCAGTTGGGCCAGTTGCGCTTGTAACTGCTTGATCTCAGCCTGTAGCAGCTCCCGTTGTTTCTGGCTGTCAGCATCGGCACTGCCTGATGTCGCGAGATCTTTCAATTGCTGACTCAATTTAGAGATTTGCTGCATAATGTTGCTGATCTGCGAAGCAATATCGCTGTTTGAGGAAGACGAGCCGCCGGTGCTACTGGTGCTGCTTTTGCCACCGCTGATGCTGCTGGAAATCACAGTTGATGTGGTTGCCTGAATTGTTGTCATTTTTCTCTCCTCTCTAGCCCAAAACACCATTAACGGTGGAAAAATACCGCTGGCACATGCGGATCCGTGCCGCGCTCAGGGTATTATATCTCTATATTAAGCATAAATTATGGCAAAGCGTTATCAGACCTGCCTGCAGATAACTTAATGGTTTTATTGTTTTTACTATATGGGATAAGTTGGTTTTTTCGACTGGCTTTTTGGTGTTTTTAAAGGGTTTATTATCTTGCCAGGTAGGGCGAGTTTAATGGTTTTTATTCTTTCCTGTTCCTGGGCAGAGAGTAAGGAACAAAATACGTGTCGGAAGAAGAATGGTATATCGCAGATAGCAAAAAAGCGCCGCCAGCGCCATTTTTACATTGGTGGGTCGTGCAGGATGACTCGGCTTTGCCTCGCCCTTCGGGCCGTCGCCGCAGGCGGCTCCGTTGTCTCACTTCGTTCGACTCGAACCTGCTGCAGGTTCGAATCTTTTATATTGCAGATAGCAAAAAAGCGCCTTTAGGGCGCTTTTTTACATTGGTGGGTCGTGCAGGATTCGAACCTGCGACCAATTGATTAAAAGTCAACTGCTCTACCAACTGAGCTAACGACCCGAAGTGGTGGGTGATGACGGGATCGAACCGCCGACCCCCTCCTTGTAAGGGAGGTGCTCTCCCAGCTGAGCTAATCACCCACTTCGGTACTTCATATTGTTGTAAGAAATCCAGCTGGCGAGAAAGTGGTGGGTGATGACGGGATCGAACCGCCGACCCCCTCCTTGTAAGGGAGGTGCTCTCCCAGCTGAGCTAATCACCCACTTCTCAATTTCTTACATTACACGGCGGAGACTACCTAAGTAGTGGTGGGTGATGACGGGATCGAACCGCCGACCCCCTCCTTGTAAGGGAGGTGCTCTCCCAGCTGAGCTAATCACCCCCGCTGTGTGGAGTCGCATTATAGGGAGAGTTGAAAATGAGTCAACGCATTTTCAAAAGAAATTGTTCGTTCGTCGTAAAATTAAACAAACCGCTGTTGAATCGAGCGTGGGCGCATGATTTATATACAAAATACATATAGACGCTTGTGATTGTGGCAACAACATTGAGGAATCACCCCACAGTGATAGAATATTGCGACCTCAATTTCCAGGATTTGCCGGTTGTCGGCATATTTATCAAACGTAAGGCCTTTTCATGAAAATCAAAACTCGCTTCGCGCCAAGCCCGACTGGCTATCTGCACGTCGGCGGTGCGCGTACTGCTCTTTACTCCTGGCTTTTTGCACGTAACCACGATGGTGAGTTCGTGCTGCGTATTGAAGACACCGATCTTGAGCGCTCAACGCCAGAAGCTATTGAAGCCATCATGGATGGTATGAACTGGCTGAATCTGGAATGGGACGAAGGTCCGTATTTCCAGACCAAACGTTTTGATCGCTACAACGCGGTTATTGATGAGATGCTGGAAGCGGGCACTGCTTATAAATGCTATTGCTCCAAAGAGCGTCTTGAAGCGTTGCGTGAAGAGCAGATGGCGAAAGGTGAAAAACCGCGTTATGACGGTCGCTGTCGCCATAGTCACGAACATCATGCCGCGGATGAGCCATGCGTTGTTCGTTTTGCTAACCCGCAGGACGGTTCCGTTATTTTTGACGACCAGATCCGCGGGCCGATCGAATTCAGCAACCAGGAACTGGACGATCTGATTATTCGTCGTACAGATGGATCTCCGACCTATAACTTCTGCGTAGTTGTCGACGACTGGGATATGCAGATCACACATGTGATCCGTGGTGAAGACCATATCAACAACACACCGCGTCAGATCAACATCCTGAAAGCACTGAATGCCCCGGTGCCGGTTTATGCGCATGTATCCATGATTAACGGTGATGACGGTAAAAAGCTCTCCAAACGTCATGGCGCGGTCAGCGTGATGCAGTATCGTGACGATGGCTACCTGCCGGAAGCGTTGCTGAACTACCTTGTCCGTCTGGGCTGGTCGAGCGGCGATCAGGAGATTTTCTCCCGTGAAGAGATGATCAAGCTGTTCTCACTTGGCGCGGTGAGCAAATCTGCGAGTGCGTTTAATACCGATAAACTGCTGTGGCTGAACCACCACTATATCAACACCCTGGCGCCTGAGTATGTGGCGACCCATTTGCAGTGGCACATTGAGCAGGAAAATATCGACACCCGCAACGGCCCGCAACTGGCGGATCTGGTGAAACTGCTGGGCGAGCGTTGCAAAACGCTAAAAGAAATTGCGGCAAGCTGCCGTTACTTCTATGAAGATTTCGCTGAGTTTGATGCTGATGCCGCGAAAAAACACCTGCGTCCGGTCGCACGTCAACCGCTGGAAGTGGTGCGCGATAAACTCGCCGCGCTGGCTGACTGGACTGCGGAAAACGTGCACCACGCGATCCAGGCAACGGCTGATGAGCTGGAAGTAGGGATGGGGAAAGTCGGTATGCCTCTGCGCGTCGCCGTAACGGGGGCAGGGCAGTCTCCTGCGCTGGACGTTACCGTACATGCGATTGGTAAATCCCGTAGCATTGAGCGTATCAATAAAGCGCTGGATTTTATTGCTGAGCGCGAAAGTCAGCAGTAAGACGGCACATAAAACGAAAACGGCAGGTTTTACCTGCCGTTTTTTTTACTCCGCATCTATCGCTGTAATGCCAAGTCTTTGTAGAAAACCCTGAATTCCTTCGCGCGCGAGTAACACCACCAGCCGTTCTTGCTCAAGCGGCGTCATGTTTTGCAGCACGCCATTAATTTTCAAAAGCGCCGAGGTCTGTTTATCCGCTTCATAGTGTGGAAAGGGCTCAGCCAGCGAGGCCGGGGAGTGGCGTTGGCGCATGGTGGGTGTTTTCATAATGAAATGACGAACATTTTTATCGATATGGATAAGACGCGCACGACCGCCTTTTACGCCGGGCAAATTTTCCGTTGACCATTTTTGCTCGCGGATCCAACGATTCACCGTCTGTTTTGCCACGCCGAGAAAATCCGCCAATTCCTCAGTCGTCATTTTATCAGGTAGTTTCATCTTATTTCTGTTCACGAATACCCAGACGAGACAGCAAACCGGTAATGCCGTCGCGAAGTAACAATGAGGAAAGCTGTTTCTGTTCGGGCATTGTCATCTCTTTGGCCAGCGTCAGAAGCAGTGTTTCCAGAGTAGGATCTTTAGCAGTAAGAGAAGAGAACGTTATTTCATGGGCCGAGCGTTGGGCATTGCGGATAAATTCACGGACCTGCTCATTAACATGCACCAGCCGGGCTTTTCCACCCTGTACGCCTGGTTTAGGGGAAGTGACCCAGCCTTCTTTACGCACCCATTTATTGATGGTCTGGCGGCTGTAACCGGTAAGCTTCGCGAGCTCTTCCGGGGTCATTCGTTCCTTGAGCATGTTATTTCCAGAGTGGTTGTAGGGATAATTAGTGAATAATGTTATAGCATCATTTTATGCGAAAATGTGACATGTTTAACTACTGGCTGCGAGATGTTTCGCAATGTCTTTCATTTGCATGCTTTTTCAGCGATTGATTGCGACCAGATAATTTTGCCGTTGACACCTGGCGAGGGAATTCATATTATGCCGCCCGTCAACACGACACGCTTTACGCGATGGGGCTATAGCTCAGCTGGGAGAGCGCTTGCATGGCATGCAAGAGGTCAGCGGTTCGATCCCGCTTAGCTCCACCAAATCCTCCACCCAGGTGATTTGGTGCGTAAAGAACATTGTGGGGCTATAGCTCAGCTGGGAGAGCGCTTGCATGGCATGCAAGAGGTCAGCGGTTCGATCCCGCTTAGCTCCACCAAAATTCGAACCCTCGCTACGGCGGGGGTTTTTTATTTCTCCGTTTTGTCTCCTCATGTACATTCTTTCCAGGTTTAGCTGCAATTATGGGTTTATGAATATTACGCTGGTAAAAACAGTGATTGGGGAATTTGCCGAGACCAGGAAATAGCGCGCATTGTTAATGAACGCATCGGGACTATCTGCAAGGGATATTAACGGGGAAAGCGCAGCCGTTATTTGCGGCGGGGAAGAAATAAACCGGGGTTGCCCCCGGTTTATCTGAATTACAGTACCAGTGCCGCGATAGAGGCGGACAGGACGCTCACCAGCGTTGAACCGTAAACCAGTTTCAGACCAAAGCGGGAAACCACGTTGCCTTGCTCTTCGTTCAGGCCTTTGATCGCACCGGCGATAATACCGATAGAAGAGAAGTTAGCGAAGGAAACCAGGAAGACAGACAGGATGCCTTCCGCACGCGGAGACAGGCTGGATGCGATTTTCTGCAGATCCATCATCGCCACGAATTCATTGGAAACCAGTTTGGTTGCCATGATACTGCCCACCTGCAGCGCTTCTGAGGACGGTACACCCATTACCCAGGCAATCGGGTAGAAGATGTAGCCCAGAATCCCCTGGAAGGAGATGCCGAGGATGGCAGCGAACAGGGCGTTCAGCCCAGAAATCAGAGCGATAAAGCCGATCAGCATCGCCGCAACGATAATCGCGACTTTAAAGCCCGCCAGAATATACTCGCCCAGCATTTCGAAGAAGCTCTGTCCTTCATGCAGGTTAGACATCTGCAGGTTTTCTTCGCTCTCATCAACGCGGTACGGGTTGATCAGGGACAGCACGATAAAGGTGCTGAACATGTTCAGAACCAGCGCTGCGACCACATATTTCGGCTGCAGCATGGTCATGTACGCGCCAACAATTGACATCGAAACGGTAGACATCGCGGTAGCCGCCATGGTGTACATGCGGTTGCGGGACATTTTTCCGAGGATATCTTTGTAAGCGATGAAGTTTTCAGACTGACCCAGAATCAAGGAGCTGACTGCGTTAAACGATTCCAGTTTACCCATGCCGTTGATTTTGGACAGGACGGTACCGATAGCGCGAATAATAATTGGCAGTACGCGGATGTGTTGCAGGATACCGATCAGCGCAGAAATGAAGACAATCGGGCAGAGCACTTTCAGGAAGAAGAATGCCAGGCCTTGATCGTTCATTTTGCCGAAGACGAAGTTTGTCCCTTCGTTGGCAAATCCGAGCAGTTTTTCAAACATCTCGGAGAAGCCTTTCACAAAACCCAGACCCACGTCAGAGTTCAGGAAGAACCAGGCAAGCAAGACTTCGATCACGAGCAGTTGGACAACAAAGCGAATGCGGATTTTTTTGCGGTCACTGCTTACAAGTAATGCAAGCAGCGCCACAACGGCAAGCGCCAGAACAAAGTGCAGAACGCGGGACATATTTGCTCCAAATATGAGACGGGTAGAAATTTCGTGCACATTCTATGTAACAAGCGGAAAGAAAACGAGATCAAACACACAGTATATTAATGACCTGTGACCAGACTCAAAAATAGTGATCCGCCATACATTTCTGTTATGTTAAGTAAAAGAATGAAAAGTTGCACTGTAATGCTAAACTCTTAACAAGACGGTGTGATTTGCATCCCATCGTCCCTGTCTTAAAAACATCCGGCCCGTCATCGTTTCTGACTATCGAAGAAATCAATCGAATCTACTCTAAATGAACTTGATAATCATTCTCATTTTGGTAGCATGAAACATAGCAAAGGCTATATTTAGGGGCAAGAAATGAACAACAGTCGCGTTGAGAGTAGCAGTGGACGTGCAGCGCGCAAGTTAAAGCTCGCGTTAATGGGACCTGCGTTCATTGCGGCGATCGGGTATATCGATCCGGGTAACTTCGCCACTAATATTCAGGCCGGGGCCAGCTTCGGTTACCAACTGCTGTGGGTGGTTGTCTGGGCGAACCTGATGGCCATGCTGATTCAACTGCTGTCAGCAAAATTAGGGATTGCTACGGGTAAGAACCTCGCAGAACAAATTCGCGACCATTACCCGCGTCCGTTGGTCTGGTTCTACTGGGTACAGGCGGAAATTATCGCCATGGCCACGGACCTTGCCGAGTTTATCGGCGCCGCCATCGGTTTTAAGCTGATACTCGGCGTGTCGCTGTTACAAGGTGCGGTACTGACCGGTATTGCCACTTTTTTAATTCTGATGCTGCAACGCCGCGGGCAGAAACCGCTGGAAAAAGTCATTGGCGGGCTGCTGCTGTTTGTTGCGGCGGCTTATATTGTTGAGCTGGTTTTCTCACGTCCTGAACTGGCTCCGCTCAGTAAAGGCATCTTGATCCCAAGCCTGCCGGGTACCGAAGCCGTGTTCCTTGCCGCCGGTGTGTTAGGGGCAACAATCATGCCGCACGTGATTTACCTGCACTCCTCATTGACCCAGTATCTGCATGAGGGAACGCGCCGCGAGCGGTATTCCGCGACCAAATGGGATGTGGGTATCGCGATGACTATCGCCGGTTTCGTCAATCTGGCGATGATGGCGACTGCCGCTGCCGCATTTCACTTCAATGGTCATACCGGCATTGCCGATTTGGACGAAGCCTATTTAACGCTTGAACCGCTGCTCAGTCATGCGGCGGCTACCGTGTTTGGCCTGAGCCTGGTGGCTGCCGGGCTTTCTTCCACCGTGGTAGGGACGCTGGCCGGGCAGGTGGTGATGCAGGGGTTTGTGCGTTTCCACATTCCATTATGGGTACGCCGGACCATCACCATGATGCCATCGTTTGTCGTTATCCTGATGGGGCTTGATCCCACACGCATTCTGGTGATGAGCCAGGTACTGCTCAGTTTCGGCATCGCCCTGGCGCTGGTGCCATTGCTGATCTTTACCAGTGACCGCGGGTTAATGGGGGAACTGGTGAATACGCCGACGGTCAAGCGCGTTGGCTGGCTGATTGTGATCCTGGTGGTGGCGCTAAATGGCTGGCTGCTGGTGGGAACCGCTTTAGGGGTATAACGCTAAATATTGGCAAAGAAAAAGGAGCGCATGCGCTCCTTTTTGCTTATAGCCTGTTTGTTAACGCCAGTGACCATGGCCGTGACCACGTCCCGGGCCGCGACGATCATCGCGATCATTCCAGCCTTCACGGTAACCACGTTCGTAAGCATCACGTTTATCCCAGCCACGGTGGTAGCCACGGTCATGCATACGCCAGCGATGGTCACGCCATTCGTAATTACGATGCCAGTAGTCGCGGTCGCGCCAGCGTCCGCCGTCCCAATAATTGCCGTAATTGTCGCGATCGCCAATTTGCAATTTTACAGAAGGCAGCAGTGTTATTTCGCCAGCGTTAGCGACCAGCGGGGCACATGCCATTAATACTGCTGCGAGAATCAGTGACCTGAACATAGTTTTCTCCTTCACGATCGGGTCTGTTGCAGCAATATTATGTAACGTTTATGCCCGCATCTTCGGCGGAACTCCTAAATCCATAGTGACAGCACTTTTTGCTAAAAGCGCTGTTATTTTGCGCTGTTCAGGATCGCGTCAATGTTGGCGCATTCCGCTTCGCTGAACTGGCGATTAGCCAGCATGCCAACGGCGTCATCGAGCTGGCTGGTTTTACTGGCGCCAATCAGCACGGAGGTCACCTTGTCCCCGCGCAGAACCCATGCCAGCGCCATTTGCGATAATTTTTGCCCACGGGCAATCGCCAGATCATTCAGCTTGCGGACTTTTGCCAGCTTTTCATCCGTAATCTGATCGGGATTGAGGAAACGGCTACCGCTGGCGGCGCGTGAATCTGCCGGAATACCATTCAGATAACGGTCGGTAAGCTGTCCGCCTGCCAGCGGCGAAAACGCAATGCTGCCGACCCCTTCTTGTTGCAGCACAGTCAACAGCTCGTCTTCCACCCAACGCTCGAACATCGAATATTTGGGCTGATGGATAAGGCAGGGCGTGCCCAGATCATTGAGTATCTCAATGGCCTGGCGCGCCAAATCGGCCGGGTAATTCGACAGACCGACATACAGCGCCTTGCCCTGGCGGACAACGTGGTCCAGCGCCCGCATGGTCTCTTTCAGCGGCGTTTCTGGGTCCGGACGGTGGTGATAGAAGATATCGACATAATCGAGCCCCATCCGGCGCAGGCTTTGATCGAGGCTGGCAATCAGGTATTTGCGTGAACCCCAGTCCCCATAGGGGCCATCCCACATGGTATAGCCTGCTTTGGTCGAGATGATCAGTTCATCCCGATAAGGCAGAAAATCTTCCTGTAGCAGACGACCAAAATTGCGCTCGGCAGAGCCGGGAGGCGGCCCGTAGTTATTGGCGATATCGAAATGGGTTATCCCCAAATCGAAAGCATGTCTGAGTAGCTGACGGCTATTTTCAATGAGTGTGGCATCGCCAAAGTTATGCCACAGTCCAAGTGAGATTGCCGGAAGCTTAATCCCACTGTCACCGCAGCGGCGAAATTCCATTTTCTGATAGCGATCCCCGGAGGCCAGATAAACCATACATATGCCCTTAATGTCAGTGTATACGTTTACACACGTGGTCTTCGAGCTTACACCAGCTTGCCGGTTCTCGCTGATTTCCTCTGCTAAATTCTGCCGTTACGCACTATTTTTTGCGTGGTGCGATCATTACCGGCTTTCCTGCCAGCAGCAGCCAGGCGGGTAACATCACAATGCATAACAGGGGCAGCAGACTGGTATCCGGCACCACGGCGGCAGCCATAAACAGGCTCAACCAGGCATCGCGGGTAACGACCAGCACCATGCCGAGAATGGCACACGAGATAGTGATTGCTGCCGGGACGGCGTTGACATGTTCATGCAGCATCAGGCCGAGAGCGACGCCAACAAACACCGCCGGGAAGATGCGCCCGCCGCGAAAACCACAGGCCGCCGCAACCACCAGCGCCGCCAGTTTTATCACTGCGAATAGCAGATAATCCGTTACGGTAAAGGTCTGCGCGAACGCCATTTGCTGCATCTCATCCAGCCCTTTAAACAGGGTTATATTGCCGCCAATAACGCCGAGCACGCCCAGAATAAAGCCGCCGATCCCGAGCATCAGTACCGGGCTTTTCAGGCGATGCATCAACTGGTGCAAACGTGGCAGGCACCAGACCGCTACCATCCCCAGCGCAATCGCGATGGCGCAGACGACCGCACCGCTGATGATATCGACCAGATGCATTTGCGGATAATGCGCAACAGGCAGAGCGAAGTGGGGATGGAAAAACAGCCCGGTGGTCAGGGCGCCTGCGGCGGCGGCCATCAGCGGGGCGAACAGGCGGTCCCATAGCGGCAGGTCAGTATTTGAATTCAGTGTCTGGGAGAAAATCAGCGCGGCTGCCACGGGGGTGCCAAACAGTGCGCCAATGGTTCCGGCAGAGGCGAGAATAGTCCAGTCGAGAGGGGCAACGCGCGGGAACAATTTTCCACCCAGTGCCACAGCCAGGGCAATATTGAGCACCATAATAGGATGCTCCGGCCCAAGGCTCACGCCACCGGCCAGGCCAAGTACCAGGGCAACCAGCAGGCCGGGCAGGGCAGAGACATGTACAGGTGCGCCAATCAGCGGCTCGGTTGCCGGATCCGGGCCGCCGTGTCCGGCGCTGTAACGAATCACCAGGCCGACCGCCAGCCCGGTCAGGGTCAGCATCATAATCACCCAGAAAGGGGAGTCAGGGGTAAAACCCAGACGATAAGGCAGCCCATTCCACAGTATCAATTGCAGAACGGCGGCCACTTTCATGACCAGCAATAACACCAGACTGGATGCGACACCGATAATCAGCGCGGGAAGCGCCAGTAGCAGCATCGTTCGGGCTCGCGGATGGAGCATGTTCATTTCCTTTTAACTGAGCACAGAGGTCACAGCACGCTCGTGGAAAATATCCGGCGAGTGCAGATATTGCTGAAACCGTTACGTTAATTTGTGACGAAGATCGATAATCCCGGGGCACTCATGCTATGTTCGTTGTCGTTACAGCGCCTTGAATTTACAGTGTGCCAAAGATTTATTCTGACTTTAGCGGAGCCGTAAAAGAATGACAAAATATGCTTTAGTAGGGGACGTGGGCGGCACGAACGCACGATTAGCGCTCTGCGATCTCAGTAGCGGAGCCATCTCCCAGGCCAAAACCTATTCAGGCCTTGATTATCCCAGCCTTGAGGCGGTGGTACGCGTGTACCTCGATGAGCATAAGGCAGAGGTAAAAGATGGCTGTATCGCCATCGCTTGCCCTATTACCGGTGACTGGGTGGCGATGACCAACCACACCTGGGCTTTCTCTATCGCAGAGATGAAAAAAAACCTTGGCTTCGCACATCTGGAAATCATTAACGATTTCACCGCTGTCTCTATGGCGGTGCCGATGCTGAAACCAGAGCATCTGACTCAGTTCGGCGGCGGTGAGCCGGTTGAGGGCAAGCCAATCGCGGTCTATGGCGCGGGCACGGGCCTTGGCGTATCACATCTGGTGCATGTCGATAAGCGCTGGGTCAGCCTGCCGGGTGAAGGCGGACACGTGGATTTTGCGCCGAACAGCGAAGAAGAGGGCATTATTCTGGAGGAGCTGCGCGCGGAGATCGGCCATGTGTCTGCCGAGCGTGTTCTGTCCGGTCCGGGGCTGGTCAATTTGTACCGCGCAATCGTGAAATCGGACGGACGGCTGCCGGAAAACCTGCAACCGAAAGATGTCACCGAACGTGCCCTGGCGGATAGCTGTATCGATTGTCGCCGCGCGCTGTCGCTGTTTTGCGTCATTATGGGGCGTTTTGGCGGCAACCTGGCGCTCAATCTCGGTACGTTTGGCGGTGTCTATATCGCGGGCGGTATCGTGCCGCGCTTCCTGGATTTCTTTACCGCCTCCGGTTTCCGCGGTGGTTTTGAAGATAAAGGTCGCTTTAAATCCTACGTACAAGACATCCCGGTCTTCCTGATCACGCATGATAACCCAGGCCTGCTCGGCGCCGGCGCGCACCTGCGCCAGTCGCTGGGGTATTATCTCTAAAGATGCATTAACTGCCTGAATTCTTTTACCTTACTGCGGCTGACGGGGACCTGGAAATCCAGGTCTCTCAGCCGCACGATATAGGTGTTATTGAACCAGGGCTCAATTTCGCGAATTTTATCCAGATTGACGCAGTAGGAGCGATGGCAGCGGAAAAAGTGCGCCGCCGGGAGCTTGCTGCAAAACTCCGTAATATTCATTGGCATGACATAGGATTCACGTTTGGTGTAGACAAACGTCATCTTTTCATGCGCTTCTGCGTAATAGATATCGTGAATACTGGTGACGATGATGCGTTCATCTTTCACCAGGTTGATTGTCGCATTCTCGCGTGGGGCAGGGCTGGCACTGGTGCCGGTTTGTTGCTGCCAGGCTGTTTCCAGCTTTTGCAACATGCTAATAATGCGCGATTCCTGATACGGTTTGAGAATATAGTCAAACGCTTCCAGTTCGAATGCTTCTACCGCATGCTCTTTCCAGGCGGTAATGAACACGATAAACGGTTTATGGGCGAACTGACTGATATTTTGCGCCAGAAGGACTCCGTCCAGGGACGGGATGTTGATATCAAGGAAAATGGCGTCCACTTTGTTGTGCTGTAAATATTTCAGCACGTCGAGACCGTCCTCAAATGTACCCACAATGTCCATCTGGCTGTGCGTTTTGATAAGCCAGCTCAACTCCTGTTGCGCCAGGAATTCATCTTCAACAATGATGACCTTCATTCACTTCCCCCGTTAAGGCAACTGCGTGGCCGGCGTGGTCACAGGTGTGGTGTGCAAGGGCACATAAAACGCAATTTCGGTACCCGGCGTCAGGCGGCGGATATGCAGCCCCTCGCCATACAGTAACTTCACGCGCTGGTGGACATTGAGCAAACCGATTTTATTACCCGGCATTTCGTCGGCTTCCACACGGGCGATCATCTCGGGCGCAATGCCGTTCCCCGTATCGCGTACGGCAATACGCACGCGGTTGCCGCACTCCGCCACGCTGATGGTCACTACCCCTTTTCCTTTACAGGGCTGAATACCGTGAACAATGGCATTTTCAACCAGCGGCTGAATCAGCAGGCTGGGAATAACACAGCTCACCTCTTCATCAATGTCATAAATGACCGTCAACTTGTCGCCAAAACGGGCCTGTTCAATGGCGATATAGTCTTTGATTTGATAGAGCTCTTTTTTGATATCAATCTGCTCATCGTCTTTTAATTCAATGTTATAGCGCAGGTAGCGCGACAGATTGAAAATCAACTGACGGGCGGTGTCCGGATTAAGACGGATAGAGGATGAAATCGCATTGAGGGCGTTAAAAAGAAAGTGTGGGTTAATCTTGCTTTGCAATGCGCGCAGTTCCGCTTTATTGGCCATCTCACGTAGCTGCTCGGCACGGGAAACTTCCAGTTGCGTAGAGATAATTTGCGACAGACCAACCGCCATCTCCTGCAGCGAGGAGGTGATTTGATGCGCATGGCAATAATAGATTTTAAGCGTGCCGGTGACGATCCCCTTTTCCCATAGCGGGATCACCAGCATTGAGTGGATCTGCGGCGTTCTGTGGGCTTCATCATTATTTTTAATGATGATCTCCCCGGTATCAATTGCCTGGCGTGTTGTCGGGCTAATGATATCGTCGCTGTCCCGGTAGTTGTCTTCGCCCACGCCGACATACACCAGCACATGGTCGGCGTTGGTGATGGCCACGGCGTCGGCATTAATATCGCGGCGAATGATGTCGCATACCTGGCGCAGGGATTCGCTATTGACGTTGCGAAACAGCGGCAGGGTTTTATTGGCGATATCCAGCGCCAGTTTGGCCTGACGTCCGGCAATGGCTTCTTTTTCACCTTCCACGCTTTGTACCAGCAAAACGATAAAGCCCACACAGACGCTACCCAGAATCATCGGCACGCCAATTTTCGATACGATATCCAGGCCCAGTGCGGTCGACGGCGCCCAAAGTACCACCAGCGTCATGGTCAGGGTTTCGCACAACATCCCGGCGATGATGCCCACGCTCCAGTGCTTTTGCTTAGGGATTTTGCGATTTATCCAGCCAGAGAGAACACCGGCAATAATACTGGTAATCAGGCAGGGTACGGCTGTTACGCCGCCGATATCAATCAGATAGCGGTGTATCCCGGCGATAACGCCGGTAATAATGCCCACCCAGGGGCCAAATAAAATGCCGCCGGACATCACCGCAATAATGCGCACATTCACCAGCGAGCCTTCGACCGGTACGCCAGACCAGGTGCTGAACAGCGCAAACATTGAGAAGATAGCCGTGACGGCGAGCAGCTCTTTTGGCGTGTGCGCCGTTTTATGCAGTAACTCGCGGAACAGGCGGATACGGATCAGAAAGAAAAGGCAGATCAGCATCAGCGCCGCGCGATCAAATACCGCCAGCAGCATGTTGAATATTTCGTGCACGGGAAGGCTCATGTAAAAGGCGTGAAAAAGCTATGATAAAAAACATCGCCGCCAATGACCAGTCAGGTGCGCGTATTTGGCAATGAGGAAAACCCCCTTCCTTAAAAGGGGATTGATACCGGTCGGAAGATGTTTCGCCACATGTGAAAAAATGCCTTATTAGAACGTAACTTCATTGATATCAGCTTGTTAAATTTGAGGGTGTATATTTTCTCTTGTTGCCAGGGTTTTGTTTTGCGCATTTTTTTTGGCTTCCCCTTTTTTAGACGTAAAATTTTTTCACATTTCCTCTCGACAGCAGGTTTTTTTTCAGGCTATGTTCAGGAAACGCCACAACCGTGGCGGCGTCGCTCGGACGGTCCGGGCGCTAACGTTAATCTGAGGAAGTTATGGCTGAATTCAGTCCTGAACGCCGTTTTACGCGTATCGATCGTCTCCCCCCTTATGTTTTCAATATCACGGCTGAACTGAAAATGGCTGCGCGTCGGCGCGGCGAAGATATTATCGATTTCAGCATGGGTAATCCTGACGGTCCGACACCGGCCCATATCGTTGAAAAACTCTGTACTGTTGCTCAGCGCCCGGACACGCACGGTTATTCCACGTCGCGCGGCATTCCGCGTTTGCGCCGTGCCATTTCACGCTGGTATCAGGATCGCTATCAGGTCGATATCGATCCGGAAAGCGAAGCGATCGTCACCATCGGTTCAAAAGAGGGGCTGGCGCATCTGATGCTGGCAACCCTGGATCATGGCGACACGGTTCTGGTGCCCAATCCTAGCTACCCAATTCACATTTACGGTGCGGTGATTGCCGGTGCTCAGGTGCGTTCTGTGCCGCTGGTGGAAGGCGTTGATTTCTTCAATGAGCTGGAGCGCGCGATCCGCGAAAGCTACCCTAAACCGAAGATGATGATTCTGGGCTTCCCCTCCAACCCTACCGCGCAGTGCGTAGAACTGGAGTTCTTTGAAAAAGTGGTCGCTCTGGCAAAACGCTACGATGTGCTGGTCGTTCACGACCTGGCCTATGCGGATATCGTCTATGACGGTTGGAAAGCGCCGTCGATCATGCAGGTTCCCGGTGCTCGCGACGTGGCGGTTGAGTTCTTTACGCTCTCAAAAAGCTACAACATGGCGGGATGGCGTATCGGCTTTATGGTCGGCAATAAAACGCTGGTGAATGCGCTCGCGCGTATTAAAAGCTACCACGACTACGGCACCTTTACGCCGCTGCAGGTGGCAGCCATCGCCGCGCTCGAAGGCGACCAGCAGTGCGTGCACGATATTGCCGCACAGTATAAGCGCCGCCGCGATGTGCTGGTAAAAGGCCTGCATGAAGCCGGATGGATGGTCGAAATGCCAAAGGCGTCAATGTACGTCTGGGCGAAAATCCCTGAACCTTATGCCGCCATGGGGTCGCTGGAATTTGCTAAGAAGCTGCTACAGGATGCCAAAGTTTGCGTGTCGCCTGGCATCGGGTTTGGTGATTATGGCGATACGCATGTGCGTTTTGCCCTGATTGAAAACCGCGATCGTATTCGTCAGGCGGTAAGGGGCATCAAAGCGATGTTCCGCGCCGATGGTCTGCTTCCCGCTACCACAAAATCCACGGCGGAAGACACAGAGCAGTAAGCCTGGGCACACAGGCCTTTTCACAAATGAAAACAGGAGCCAAATGGCTCCTGTTCTTCTTTTCGTTCTACGAACGTTGCTCAGATCATCAGGGCAAATGTACCGGCCCAAACAATGACCATCACCGAAATGCCCATAAAGAAATATTTCACGCTTCATCGCTCCGCATACATACGTATGCATTCATGACCAGATCAGGACTGAGTATAGAGAGGTGAAACTACGCCAAATTGAAAATGGGAATTTTCTCCCTTTCGGCCACAGCTCCATCTCAGAATTCTTGATGCATCTCGCATCAGACGGGGCTAATGTACGCCTAAATTTTGCGCCTTACAAGGGGCATTTTTTTAAATACTTTCCGCAACTTACAGAGTGTCGGGCTTTGGCGACAGATTAATTTCTTTGCGGAATAAATGCCCGTTGAGCGACGCGTTGTCACAGGATTGAAACCTGTAATTTGACCGTTGAATTACAAGGTTATTTTGTGATCGGTCGCACGTTTTGTGCTCGCCACTGCGAATGGACAGGCGATTCGGTACAGCATTGTCAGTGGGAGTGTCTTTTCAAGAGGTATGCATCACCGGCCTGAAAACAGTGCTTTTTACCGAACAACAAATCTGTATTTGTGAGGTATGCCTTCATTATTATCACTTCAAAAATTGCGATGTCTCTCATTTTTGCCATAAAACTGCGTATAACATCATTTATAAGTTTAACTGGCAGTGAATGAGATGATAATAATTTGCTATTAAAATGGATTTGCATAATTTTTATGGAATTTGGTTTGCAGGCTAATTGTATTCTCTGAAACTGAACGCCTGGGGGAAATTTACTTAGCCTGATCATGGCTACGCGAGAATAAGTATCTTTCAAATAACTCAATTAAATAAATGAACAATCGGATTAAAGTTAAATTTAATTTCTGGTTCACTTAATCTAATGGATACTTAGGGGGAAGCTATGGACTCTTTCGTTGCCAGACAGCCGATATTCGATCGTGACTTGCATACCGTAGCCTATGAGCTCCTTTTTCGTTCTGGAATGAATAACTATTTTCCAAACGTACCGGCCGATTATGCGACCAGCCAGATGATCTCCGACCAGTTCCTGGGTATCCCAACCTTTCGCTTTGTAGGGGAGAACATCTCTTATATTAATTTCCCCTATCAAATGATTGTTCAGGGGATGGCTGACATCTTACCTCGCGAACGCGTCGTCATTGAAATATTGGAAGATGCTGTCCCTGATGATGCGCTGTTCGAGGCCGTGCGCTATCTCTTCGCCTCAGGCTATACGCTGGCATTAGATGATTTTGCGATGGACGAGGCGTGGGATCGTTTTTTACCCTATATAACTATCCTGAAATTTGACGTTAAGGCAAATTCGTTTGAAGAAATCAATGGATTTCTGAAACGTCATGCGTTGCAGTTAAAAACAAAAAATCTGCTGGCGGAAAAAATCGAAACATATGACGAGTTTAAAAAATATAAAGACCAGGGCTTCCATTTGTTTCAAGGTTATTTTTACAGTAAGCCGGAAATTATTCAGAGCAAACGCCTGCCACACAAAGCTGCACACCTCTTCCAGTTGATGAGCGAAGTTAACGCGCCAGAGTTAGATTTTGATAAAATCGGACGTATACTTGAACATGATTTATCGTTGACTTACAAGATCTTAAAATATGCCAAAAATATTGTGCATCGCGTTAGTGGCATAAGCGCTGTCGACCACTTAACGCTCAAAAAAATTGCTATCTATTTGGGGCGAAGTGAATTAACTCGCTTTGTTTCGCTGGTTTGCCTGGCCAATCTCTCTAATAAAGACACTAACGAGCTTTATCATCTTTCTCTGTCCAGAGCAAAATTCTGCGAAATCATTGTTGCGCGTACACATTCAACGTGTTGTGCGCAGGAGGCATTTTTATGCGGATTATTTTCATTACTGGATGCCATGCTGGAAACCCCGCTTGAGGAAATTTTCGAGCAAATAACACTTCCTTTATCCGTTCGCAATGCGCTGGTGCATAAACAGGGTACGCTTTATGACGTCCTTAACCTGGTACAAAATTATGAGCGCTGTGAATGGGAAACGGTACAGCAACAGGCAAAAAAACTGAATATTCCAGGCTGGGCGGCTGTTGATGCAATGGAGGAAGCTCTCGCCTGGGCGGATGCGACAATCTCATGACATCACTCCAAAGAGCGGGCATTTTTCACACGGCAGATTAATCATTTTGGCGTATGAATGCAGTCATTATCACGAAACATGCAGGCGATATTTCGTACTGTTGAGATAACGTTTAGGTTAAGGTGATATATTTTAATCACCACAACCTTTAAGGTTATTGGTCGTTACATCAACAGTAAAAGGAATTTCTGCATTGGATATCCCCCGTATTTTTACGATTACCGAAAGCGAACACCGCATTCATAACCCCTTTACGCCAGAAAAACTCGCGACACTCGGTGCGGTACTACGCCTGAAACCGGGTATGCGCATACTGGATCTTGGCAGCGGTTCGGGTGAGATGCTCTGTACCTGGGCACGCGATTATGCCATCACCGGCGTCGGCGTTGATATGAGCCAGCTTTTCAGCGAACAGGCGAAACAGCGTAGCGAAGAACTTGGTGTAAGCGAAAACGTGACATTTATTCATGGCGATGCGGCAGGTTTTGTCACGGATGAAAAATGTGACGTGGCCGCCTGTGTGGGCGCAACCTGGATTGGTGGCGGGGTAGCAGGGGCTATCGCGCTGTTACAAAAAAGCCTTCGCCCCGAAGGGATTATCCTTATTGGCGAGCCTTACTGGCGGCAGCTACCGCCAACGGAAGAGGTAGCCCAGGCCTGTTTCGCCAATGCGATAGCAGACTTTCATACGCTACCTGAGCTTGTCGCATCATTTGATGAGCTGGGTTTTGACGTCGTCGAGATGGTACTGGCAGACCAGGAAGGGTGGGACCGGTATGAAGCAGCGAAGTGGCTGACGATGCGCCGCTGGCTTGAGGCCAACCCTGATGATGATTTCGCGCCAGAGATTCGTGCGACGCTTACGGCAGCGCCAAAACGCCATGTTAGCTGGACGCGTGAGTTCCTTGGCTGGGGTGTATTTGCGTTAATGGCGCGCTGACCGTCCCGTCATAACGTCCCTCCCTGAGCGGGGTATCTGCAGATACCCCGTTTTTCTGTTGGTATGGCGTCGGGATATCTTAAAACAAGAGTGCTTTCGACCACGCCGCTTCGTTGCTAAAATAACCGCCCGGCAGACTTACACTTATCCGCAGGAATGAGGGAGACGCAGTGGTGGATCGGATTGATTATGAAATCGAAAAATATAGCTTCACCGAACTGAATGAATCTCCCCGTATCGCTCGCCAGTGGGCAGACACGCTTGACGAGTGCCGTCAGACGCAGGCGAACGCCGAAGAGCGATTACGCATTGCGCTGCTCAACGTCGATTACGTGACCAGCTTTGAGCTTCCTTTTCGCTTATTGTTAATTCGCGCGCCGCAGTTGATTGCCAGCCTGCGTGATGAGCTACAAATCGGTCAGAAAAACGTTATTTTCAACGGTAAACGTTTCGGCTGCGTCTATACCCTGAAAACCGATTTAAGCGATATACCGGATACATTCCAGTATCGCCTTTCAACCCGTATCCGGCGGGTAGATGCCTCCGGGTCAGTGGCTACGCCTTATCAGCAAATCGCAAAAGAGGTAAAAGCTCCACGCGAACGACTAAAACTGGCGCTGGAAAGGGGGCTGCCGGTTACAGCGCTTGACGGGCTTTTCTGGTTTGGGATCCAGCGTATTGCTGCCGATGTGCAACGGTTGCGAAAAACCGGTATGGCGATCGCCACGGCGGAAGTGGATATCTTTGACAACCTGACGGGTACTACCCGGCGAGTCCCGGTGTATCGCAGCGTGACGTAAATTCGCCTGCCGATGTTCACCGAACAGATGTGAAAACCCTCCTTTATGTTTGAGCAAACGTCGGCTGGCTGCGTTTGCTCTTTTGCGCACGTCAGTGATATCTCTTTATCCTTGATTGATACTTATATTATTACGCCACATTAACTGAAATTTTCAGGTTTAATATATGAGAGTTTGAGTTAAGTTTTATTTTAATATTATTTTGATAATCTCCTTAATTTGTTCATCTTTCAGGCATTACTATTTCTATGGTTTTGCTTAAGGATGAATAAAATGAAAATAATTGGATTGGATGAGCATCGCAGTTTACGTGGGAACGGCGCGCTTAAATATTTCGAACTTGAAGGTGTACCGAGTGACGAATGGGCGCGTATTTTTCAAAGCCACTTTGTGAATCAGGATATAAAAGTATGGATTGAGGGATATTGCATAGTCCTCCAGTGCCAGACTGAAGAGATCCCGAAATACAGAGAGCTTTTACAAGCTAAGTGCGATGAAATCACAGCACAATTAATACCTTAGGGACTTATAGCCCGTTAAAAAGGCGATAAGTATCCGGTCAAAATAAGTAAACGGCATCTGAAAAGTGGGATATCCACTGTGTAAGATGCCGTTTTTTATGCCAGAGCGGTGTTAACTTTCGCCAAAGCACTCACTAAGCGACATGACCAGCCTGCATTCATTATCGACAGTCAGCGCACGCCAGCCCGTGCCCGTTTCTCCTTCCCAAATAACAGGCATTCCCTGTTGCGTCAGATGCGTAATCAGCGTTGAAAACTCTACCTCATTCACCGGACGGGGCTGCCAGAAGGTCTTTTTATTATCAGTAAAGATGGGCAGCAACTGAATTTGCGGCTGCCGGGTACCCACTAACAGACGAACGATAAAACCGTAAGCCGGCATGCCGCGCTCCTGATATTCACCGTTACTGTTAAATACCGCATTACCGATACTGTAAATCACCAGGCTTTGATCCTGCTGCGCCGCTTCGCCTGCCATATGCGGCCCGGAGCCAATAATCAGATCGGCACCGGCATCACTCAGTTGCTTAGCCAGGGTGCGCTGCCGGGCGGTGGTCCAGCGGTAGTCCAGCCCCCAGTGAGCAAGAACAATCAGCGTGGCGGGGTGAGCGCTCGCTTTCTCCTTGCGAAGCTGTTCAATCAGTCCACCACTGATACAGGCGACGCCCGCGCGGCGAGGGCGGGCATAAAAGGCGCATTCCTCTTCCATATAACGTCGATACCAGTAGGCGCTGAAAATCTTGTACGTCCGCTTGCCCACGGTGACGACCAGCGGCGCTTGCGCCTGCTGCGCGTTTATCCCGGCGCCCACGCAGGCGATTCCCGCCTCGCGAAACGCTGTCAGCGTGCTATACAGACCGGGTAACCCGGCGTCCATCGCGTGATTGTTGCCCAGCGCCACCGCATTGATGCCCTGTTTGCGCAGGGCGGCGACAGAGGCGGCAGGATCGCCTGTCAGGCAGAACGGTTTACGGCCTGCAAGACTGGCGCTGAGATCGGTGGTCAGCGCCGCTTCAAAGTTGGCAAGCGTCATGTCGCTGTTGTGAAGAAGGGGGGCGATAGCCGCAAAACTATAGTCATAGCCGTAGCGCTGGAGTGCGTCATCAATACCGCGGGCCTTACGCCGGGCGGTGTACCACTCACCGAAATAGGTATCCCCCAGAAATGTCAGGGTCGCCGTCGGTGAGTCAATCTGGCGAACGCTGGGGGCACAGGCGACCGGTTGATGGGCGGTATCGGCCTGCGCCAGCAGTTCATCCAGAAGATAATCAAGGTGGAAAGCATCGTTTGCACCCGCCGCGCAGGCCAACCAAAGTTCGCCTGAAAACCATTGCAGCGCAAAACCCCAGTTTCCGGCACTGAATTGCCCCCACGCGCTGCCGTTACTGTGCAGATTGCCAGTTTTGCGATAGATGCGCTCGCCGATGACGGCTTCTTGTTCGCAAAACCACGGCAACAGATGCGGATAGCGCTGGTAGAAATGGCGCACAAGCCTGGCGATATCCAAAAGTGCTGTGCGCTGCCCTGGGCGCACGCGACCGGAGACGGTATTCATATGCGTGTGCGGCATGCCGATAGTGGCGCTCAGTTCCTGCAACTGGGCCAGCGCTTTTGCGCTGCTGCCAGCCAGATGCTCTGCCAGGTTAATGGCCGCATCGCAGGCGTTATGTAGCAACATTCCCTGTAGCAGGGACTTCACGGTCAGTTTGTCACTCTGCTTGAGTGTCAGCGCCGGGTTACCTTTCAGGATATCCGCCGCGATCTCCCGCACGGCGATGGCGGTCTCCAGGGTGGTTTTTTTATTTAACAGGCGATCGGCGACACAACAGGTCAGCAGTAACTGGCTGAGATAGTGCGACGCAAAGGGGCTATCGGCCCGTTCCGCGACGCGTTGCTCACCGGTCGAGAGGTTGAGCAGCAGGCGCGCGGAGTGCCCTTTACGCAGCGCGGGCGGGGCGGCAAGTCGGGTTTTCAGTAGACTGACAACCTGCCTGAAATCCGAGTTTCGCACGCTGCCTTTTACCAGCACGATATCGCCGGGGCGCAGCGTCGGGGCAGCGGCGTCAACCAGCGCCTGCGCCGTCAGAAAATGACCACCCCGCGTGGCTTCCGGCAGTGTCTCATATAATGCCTTCATCTCCTCGCCGTGCAGAAAGGCGTGCTGGCAGCCAGCTTCCAGTAATGGCGTCGCCAGAGAACGGTGAATGGCCTGGCTCTGATCGCCGAGATTAACAATGCGTCCCAGCAGGGCAATGACACGCCCGCCATGAGCACGGGCACGTTGCGCCGCAACCGCAAACGCATTGAGCATGGAAAGATATTCGGCGTTGTAACTGTCATCAATCAGCGTGGCTGTCCCGCCGCCGAGCAGGGACAACGGGGTAATGCACAGATGCTGACCATCGCTGCGATAACCCTCAAGGCCTGCGATAATCTGCGACAGGTTCACGCCCAGCAGATCGGCGGCAATCAGCGATGCAACCGAATTGAGCGCGCCACCGTTACCGGGCACGGCCAGCCGGTAGCTGACGACCTGCTTATGAAAAGTGACCGTGACTCTGCTTCCGTTGTCGTCTGGTGTTATCCCGGTGATACGCACATCTGCGTCCGGGTTGAATCCGTAACTGATAATCCGCGCGCCGTCGCGTTCAACGCTTGCCGCGACAGTCGCATACTCGGCCATATCGCGGTGCAAAATGGCGTAACCACCGGGGATAAGACCATGACTGATGCGCGCCTTATAGCGTGCCACGTCATTCAGGGTGGTCACGTTCTTGCCCACCTGGGTCATTCCGATTTCGGTAATGATAACGATGTGCGGCTTAATGCGATGCCCGACGCCTCCATTACGCATCCAGAGCGCGGAGATGGCCACTTCCATCACGACGGCCTGTGGGTTCGATACTGCACGCGCCAGGGTGACGGAGGCGCCGGTACGCGTGTTGTGATTGCCGCGGCTGGCTATCACAGACAGGTTGTCGGTCAGGATCGCCTCCAGCATCTCTTTGGTCGAGGTTTTGCCGACGGTACCTGTGACGGCCACCAGTTTGCCGTTAAATCGCCGCCGTGCTTCTTCTGCCAGTAAGTGAAGCGCCTGATAACTGTCACCAACCACCAGTTGCGGAAAGTCAGGCGGCAGGCCTGCGAGTTTGCGCTGGACAATCGCGCCGCAGTAGCGGGAAGCCTGCTCTGGCAGCAGGGTGTGCGTATCCTTCCAGCCCGCGTAAATACCGGTATTACCTGAGCCTTGCAGCCAGGTATCGGTGTCGATCGCAACGAACAGACAGGGGCGGTCATACGGCGTGTTGTCATGCAAAATGGCGATGTCGCCCGCAATCCAGGCGGCATCCGGGCGGTTGTGCCAGAGGCTGCCGGGTAACAACTGCGTAAGATCTGCGGCGGTCCAGCCCGGCGTGTTGGGGCCAGTGTTGCGCGGGAGAGGGGGGTTCTGGCGCATGGTTGTATCCTTACTCATTCAGGGCAGTGCCGTGGTGCGGGCAAAGGGCTATCGCATTAACCCCCTGATTACCCTGTAAATCATGGTATTCCGGCGCGACGGCGGGGCGTTCGAGCTGCTTCACCTGATGGCCATGTTCACGCAAAGCCTGTACGAACCGGGTTTGCAGATCGAACGGCGTGTTACGATCCTGCCGGTTGCCGATCACCAGGATTAATCGTGCGGGATCGTTCGCTATACCCGCTACGTGGTCGAGGGGATCCCACGGGTTAGCGAGCCCGGTGCCGTCCAGGCCCGGGGCTGATGCCTCGCCACGTTCTTTGCGCATACGCCCGGCCCGTTCCAGTAGCCCCCATGCGCCGGAGGTGAGCACGGCACAGTCAATATCCCGGCGTCCAAACGTGAGCAGCGCCGATGCGGCCGTTGCGCCACCGCTGTGTCCGCTGAGGATAAAGCGCGCAATACCGTAGCGTGCTTTGATGGCATCTACGGCGGCATTCAGCGCGAGAAATTCTTCTGCCTGGCGGCGGCGATAGTGGTTGCCGCTGGAACCATAGGTTCCCGGACGGGCAACAATCAATGTTGGTAGCCCGCTTCGACGAAAAATGGCCTGCGCCTCGCGGCGTTGCGCGTCGGCTGTATTGGCCGGGATCTGGTCTGGCGGGCGCTTAATCAGCGATACCCGATCGCCTTTAAACATCACCAGTGCCAGCGGCGCATCCTGCAGGGAGCCCGCACTAAAGTAGCGAATACAGGCCGAGCCGCCCGCATACTGAACCCACACGGCGTCATCGCCAACCGGACAGGTCTGCGGGTTAGCGGGCTGGTTCCACAGTAGCGGCGTGTCGGCATGGGCGACCACACCGACAAGCAGCAACAGAAAAAGTGCGTAAAAGGGCCTCACAGCACCGCCTCAACGGGCAAAGATATAGATGTACAGAATACACAACCAGGCATTCATAATGTTATTATGATACAAGGATTTTCAGCACTGGGGATGCCCGGGAGCAATTAAGGAGTCAAATGTCGCTCAGCCACTTACTTGCGCAAACCCGCCCGGTGATGGAAACGCTGGATGTAGCGGCAAAACCGTCTCTGTGCCCGTCCTGGGTCATCTTTTTTAGCGTGTCCGACAGTAAAAGCCGTGCCCACGTTGTGCGCGGCTGTGGCGAGACATTCGACAAAGCCTGGCAGCAGGGAACGCAGTCGCTGCAACAGTGGCGTAAAAAGAGCGGTCTTAAGGCCTGCTGGCTGCGAGTTGACATGGTCGACAAGGTCGACACGCTACGTTGGGATACGCTGCAAGCTCGTCTGGCGAAGACCAAACGGAACTATTTTCGCTTCGGGCTGAGTCTGGACCCGGCATTTTGCTATGCCATGCTGGAGCAAGAGATCGCCGCCAACGCGCTGCTCTATAACGGCGATCACGGCGTCGCTACCCCTAACGCCAGTAACCTTGCCCATTATTCCCGTCGTCGCTTTGGGGCGGTCTTGAACTGGCCTGAGCACCCTGACCAGACGCTGTGGCGTTTCACTACCCGCGCGCTGTTTTGCGATGGTGAGCAGGTATTGCCCATCGAGTCGGACGGACGTAACAGCGGTTATCGCCAGTTGCCCGAGTGGCAGGAGACTGCCCTGGAGCCGATGATTGACTCGGCGACGGATTACCTGGCACGCCAGGTGACACCTTCCGGACGTTATCATTACGGCTGGTTCCCCTGCTTTGATCGCGCCATTCCGACCTATAACGCCTTGCGCCATGCCAGCTCGACTTACGCCTTGCTCGAAGGGTGGGAAGTGACGCAACACCCCGCCCATTTTGCGGCTATTGAGCGGGCGCTGGATGCCCTGTCTACCACGTTTATTCGTACCTGCTCCTTGCCCGATGGCGGCGAAGCCGATTTCCTGGTAGATACGGGTGATGAGATCAAACTGGGCGGTAACGCGGTCTGTATCCTGGCGATGGCGAAATATACAGAACTGACCAATGACGAGCGCTATCTGGGTGCAATGGCGCGGCTGGCGGCTGGCATCGGTTTTATGCAGAACGCGCAGAACGGGGGCTTCGTACATGTGCTCAACGCCGGGGATTTATCGCTCAAGGCGGAGCACCGCATTATCTATTACGACGGGGAAGCCGCCTTTGCCCTGATGCGTCTCTATGGATTGACGAAGACACCGCGTTGGCTGGAGATGGTCGAGCGGGCAATGGACTATTTTATCGAACAGAAGCACTGGCAGGCCCACGACCATTGGCTCAGTTACTGCGTTAATGAACTGACGCTCTACCGACCGCTGGAACGCTATTATCAGTTCGGTCTGGATAATGTGCGCGGTCATCTCGATTTTGTGCAGGAACGTATTACCACTTACCCCACGTTGCTGGAGTTGATGATGGCGGCGTCGCGGATGATAGAACGGCTTGCCGTTTCGCCATACCAGCACCTGTTAGCGGACTTCGACATGACCGTATTCAACCAGGCGCTGGAAACCCGTGCCCGCTACCTGGCGAATGGTTTTTTCTGGCCGGAGCTGGCCATGTTTTTTAAAAATCCGCCGCGTATTGTCGGCAGCTTTTTTATTCGTCACCACAGTTATCGCGTCAGGATTGACGATGTTGAGCATTACCTTTCCGGCTATGTCGCGTACCGTAAACGCTGGCTGACGCGACCTGAGCGCGCCATGCAACTGACAATGCCCGTTAGCAACGTTGCCCGGACAGGCTGACATATGCGGCGCCCCTACCGTCATTTTTTGTGTGCAACGTTGCGACGCGGGTTATCCTTCGCGCTGGTGGTGTTGCTTATTTTCTCTCCAGGACTGGGCGCCGGGTGCGATTTTAACGCCATCTCCACGCAAACTGAGCGGCTCTACGGCCCGGCGACGCCAGCCGCCAGGCAGCGGATTGATGAGTGGGCCGCCTTGCTTAAAAATCCACCGCAGGGCACGATTCAGGATAAATTGAATCAGGTAAACCGGTTTTTTAATGCCCGAATGGCGTTCAAAGATGACATTGTCGTCTGGCATCAGCAGGATTATTGGGCAACGCCGATAGAATTTTTACGTAAAGGGGCAGGGGATTGCGAAGATTTTGCGCTGGCGAAATATTTTACGCTGCGTGAGATGGGGGTTCCCGCCAACCAGTTGCGTATTACTTACGTTAAAGCACTTCAGTTAAATCAGGCGCATATGGTGGTGACGTGGTATGCCACCCCTGATGCGATCCCATTAGTACTGGATAACCTGAAAACCGCCATCTTGCCTGCCACACAGCGTACAGATCTGCTCCCGGTTTATGCTTTTAATGGGGAAGGGCTGTGGTTGCCGCAATCCGGCGGGAATAAACGCGTGGGGGACAGTAAACGACTCTCCCGCTGGCAGGATCTTCTCACCAGAATGCGTGCAGAAGGATTTGAAATTAATGAATAGGATGTGGCTATGTCCCTTTATAAGCAGCTACTGATCGGCATCTGTTTATTTACGCTCGTCATTTTCTGCGGCAACTTTTTTGTTTCTCTGGAGGGTTCCAGGGAGCAATACCGGAATCAGCTCAGCGCCCACGCACAGGATGCGGCAACGGCGCTGGGGTTGTCATTGACGACCCATATTGATGATCCGGCAATGACGGAACTGATGGTGAACTCCATCTTTGACAGCGGTTATTTTTACCGTATTCGGGTGGTGGATATTAAAACCAACAAACCCATCATTGAACGCACCGACAATCCGCAAAGCGCCAGCGTGCCGGACTGGTTTGTTCGCATGGTAAATCTGAGTCCAGGGGAAGGCGACGCCATTGTCACGCATGGCTGGACGCAGGTTGCCAGGGTTGAGGTCGTTAGCCATCCGATGTTTGCCCTGGCGCGTCTTTGGGACAATATGGTCGCCAGCTTTTTGTGGCTTATCGGCTGTAGCTTGTTATTTATTCTCGGCGTAACTCTTCTGCTGCGCCGTCTCTTGCGACCGCTTAACTACATTGTGGAGCAGGCGATGGCTATCTGTCGCCGCGAGTTTCTCAATGTTCCCGCGCTGCCGAAAACGCCGGAACTGCGTCGGGTCGTTGAGGCGACCAACCTGATGGTGACGCAACTTGAGGCGTTGTTTGGCGAGCAGGCGCAGCGCACCGAATCCTTGCGCCGGGAGGCTTACCACGACAGCCTGACGGGCCTGAACAACCGTCGCGCTTTTGATATGCAATTGCAGTCGCGTCTGAGCGATGAAGAGAATGACGCGGGTCACCTGATCCTGTTGCGGGTTCAGGATCTTATCGGCCTTAATCAGCGTCTTGGCGGCGCGAAAACCGATAAGCTGCTGATCGCGGTGGCAGATATTCTCAATGGCCTGCAAAAGCATTACTTCCGTAATGAAGGTTTCCTGGCCCGTGTGCGCGGCGGGGAGTTTGCCATCCTTGCCCCGCAGTTCCTGCATAATGAACTCGACAACCTGACTAACACTCTCAGTACCCAGCTTAAGGCGCTGTCAGAAACAGGAATGAGCGACGTGACACCGGTCGCCCATTTCGCTCTGGTGCCCTTCCATGTTGGCGACAAGCCACAGACGATACTGATGCAGGCAGACCAGGCGCTGGCGATGGCGGAAACCGAAATGCGCTTTTTTGCCAGCACGGATATGACGGTTACAGACGATAGCGAAGAGGATCATCATAGCTGGTATACCCGTCTGGATGCGGTACTGACAGACGGTGCTTTCGAGCTTTTCTCGCAGCCGGTTTATGAATGCAACAATGCGCATGTTGTTTTGCATCATAAAGTGCTCGCCCGTATCAGAACGCCGGAGGGCGAGCTGATACCCGCAGGACGTTTTATGCCGTGGATCCACCGCCTCGATCTCAGTCGCCGCATGGATATTGTGATGTTGCAACAGACGCTGCGTGAGATGGAAAAATCAAACCGGCCACTTGCACTGAGTATTAGCGGTGCCAGTGTGGCTGATGACCAAAGCCTTCATGCACTGTTACAACCCTTGGTGAATGCGCCACAATTGGCATCGCGCCTGACGCTGGAACTGGATGAAAACGAGCTACCTGATGCCGAGCGGGTCACTATTCTGGTCAAACGGCTTAAAACGCTGGGCTGCCGTTTAGGGATCCAACATTTTGGCGGCCGGTTCCATCTCATCGGCAATTTGCCGCAGTGGGGGCTTGCCTGGCTCAAAGTTGACGGTAGCTACATTCGTAATATTGATAGTGAAGAAGATAAAAAACTGTTTATCGAGGCCATTTATTGGGCAACCCGACAAATTAATTTGCCACTGATTGCTGAACGTGTGGAAACAGCGGGCGAACTGGCGGTTCTCGAAAATATCGGCCTGTATGGCGCAATGGGGCGCTATTTTGCTGATGCCAGCACCCTGGGTGGAAATTAACCTGTCAGGCTAAAAAGAGGCTGAAAATGTACTACATAGAACGCGATGAAGCGGGGCGTATTATTCAGGTGGAGCTTGTCCCTTTTCATGCCATGACAGAACAAAGTGAAGTCAGCACTGCAGAAATTGACGAATGGATGCGGCAGAGAGAAATTCGCGAGGCATCGCTACTGCAATTGCGGCAGAGCGATCTTGAGATGGTTCGCGTCCTGGAGGACCTGATCGAAGTGCTGATGAGTAAAGGCGTCATCAGCATTACCGATCTGCCACCGGTCGCTCAGGCAAAGCTGACCAGCCGTGCACAGGCGCGTCGTTCGTTGAGTGGTCTGGAAGGATTAATTTCCGATGATGACGATGAGGGATTTATATAATTCGTCATTTTTACTTACTTAATATATATCATGTACGACACAGGGACTATTGACAAAGTCCCTTTTTTTTAACCTAAATTCCTGCCCGCACTACTATTCATTCACTTCATCTATTAATATAAGGTCCTTAAGCGAAGCGGCATCAATAAATCCTCTGCCGGAACGTGCTTTCATTACCTTTGTTACATGTTGCATTACAAATACTAATTAAATTCTCTTTTAGCATTCTACGCCTGGTCAGTGGATGAATTGGGCGAGAACAGGATCGAGGGAACTACACATGAGCGGCGTCTCTGGGATCGTCAAAGCGGTAATAGGACAAGTGTTTGCAGTAGCACCTGATGGCAGCCAGCGTTTATTGGTTGAAGGTGACAGGGTCCTCGAAGGAGAACAGGTCGAGACTGGGGCTTCTGGTGCAATTACCTTGTCTTTGGCGGATGGCAAGCAACTGGACCTTGGCCGTGACAGTCACTGGGACAGTACGGGCAGCGTGACCACTGAACCTACGGCTACTCAGCAACAAGATGTTGCCGCTATACAACAGGCGATCGCAGATGGGCAGGATCCGACGCAAGCCCTTGAAGCGCCAGCCGCGGGTCCCCAGGCAGGGGGCACTGGCGGCAGTGATGCCGGCGGAAGCGGCGGCGGATCGCACACACATGTGGTTCTCGATTTAACCGGTCAGATCGTTGACCCTGGTGCCGGATACCCAACGGTTGGCATTGATTTCCCTGATGCCGAACGCCCTCAGGAATTAACGCGGCTTGATCCAGGCGTTGCCACTGCATCAACGCCTGCCGATCCCAATACGAATCCGAACCCGCCCGATGATTCCGACGCCGATGCGGATGCGGACGCCGATGCAGATGCAGATTCCGACGCGGATGCAGATGCTGACTCAGATGCCGATGCCGACGCGGATGCGGATGCCGATGCAGACGCCGATGCGGATGCCGACGCGGATGCCGACGCGGATGCGGATTCCGATGCCGATGCGGATGCAGATGCGGATGCCGACGCTGATGCTGATTCAGACGCCGATGCAGACGCCGATGCGGATGCCGACGCGGATTCTGATGCCGATGCGGACGCGGATGCGGATTCCGATGCAGACGCTGATGCAGATGCAGATGCTGACTCGGATGCAGATGCCGATGCGGACGCCGATGCCGATGCGGACGCCGATGCCGATGCGGACGCCGATGCCGATGCCGATGCTGATTCCGACGCCGATGCAGACGCTGATGCAGATGCTGACTCGGATGCAGATGCCGATGCCGATGCGGATGCCGACGCTGATTCTGATGCGGATTCCGACGCAGACGCCGACGCAGACGCAGATTCCGATGCCGATTCCGATGCAGATGCAGATGCGGACGCCGACGCGGATGCAGATTCTGATGCCGATGCGGACGCGGATGCGGATTCCGATGCAGACGCTGATGCAGATGCAGATGCTGACTCGGATGCAGATGCCGATGCGGACGCCGATGCCGATGCCGATGCCGATGCCGATGCCGATGCTGATTCCGACGCCGATGCAGACGCTGATGCAGATGCAGATGCTGACTCGGATGCCGATGCCGATTCCGATGCTGATGCAGATGCGGACGCCGACGCGGATGCAGATTCTGATGCCGATGCGGACGCGGATGCGGATTCCGATGCAGACGCTGATGCAGATGCAGATGCTGACTCGGATGCAGATGCCGATGCGGACGCCGATGCCGATGCCGATGCCGATGCCGATGCTGATTCCGACGCCGATGCAGACGCTGATGCAGATGCAGATGCTGACTCGGATGCCGATGCAGATGCGGACGCCGACGCGGATGCAGATTCTGATGCCGATGCGGACGCGGATGCGGATTCCGATGCAGACGCTGATGCAGATGCAGATGCTGACTCGGATGCAGATGCCGATGCGGACGCCGATGCGGACGCCGATGCCGATGCGGACGCCGATGCCGATGCCGATGCTGATGCTGATTCCGACGCCGATGCAGACGCTGATGCAGATGCAGATGCAGATGCTGACTCGGATGCAGATGCCGATGCCGATGCGGATGCCGACGCTGATTCTGATGCGGATTCCGACGCAGACGCCGACGCAGACGCAGACGCAGATTCCGATGCCGATGCCGATTCCGATGCTGATGCAGATGCGGACGCCGACGCGGATGCAGATTCTGATGCCGATGCGGACGCGGATGCGGATGCGGATTCCGATGCAGACGCTGATGCAGATGCAGATGCTGACTCGGATGCCGATGCCGATGCCGATGCCGACGCTGATGCGGACGCCGATGCCGATGCCGATGCCGATGCCGATGCCGATGCAGATTCTGATGCCGATGCCGATGCCGATGCCGATGCCGACGCAGATGCGGATGCTGACGCCGACGCGGATGCTGATTCCGACGCGGATGCTGATTCCGACGCAGATGCGGATGCGGACGCCGATGCAGACGCGGATGCCGATGCCGATGCCGATGCAGATGCGGATTCCGATGCCGATGCAGATTCTGACGCTGACGCGGATGCTGATTCCGACGCCGACGCCGACGCCGACGCAGACGCAGATGCCGACGCGGATGCCGACGCCGATGCAGACTCTGATGCCGATGCGGACGCCGACGCCGACGCGGATTCCGATGCCGACGCCGATGTGAAGCTGACCGTGACGATCACGCCTGGCGGCAAAACAACGGATACGTCAGATAATACGATCACCCATATCAATGGCGGCAGCGGGAACCCGAACGGATACGATATCCAGAACGGCGTGATCGTGGCGATTGGCAGTAACGTACATGTCTGGCTGACGCCGGATAGCCCGGATGGCGCCATCAAGGGCGACTTTGTGCCGAAATCCGACAGCGCGTCGCAGATTCACTACTACACCAGCAGCGGTAATGCCAACACCGACGATAGTGCCAAAGGGCACACCGATATCTTCGTTGTCGGTGACCATACGGGCGGTTATTACCAGCAGAGTGACTGGCCGAACAGCAAATATAATTTCGTCTCCCTCAAAGGGATCACTGGCAACGGCAACGTAACGGAAGGCGATGTCGGCAAAGACTATATTTTTGTTCAGGGTAACAGTGAGGACTACAAGGTAACAGGGGTTCCTCATCCGCAGAACCATCAGAACAACGATATTGATAATCTGCAGATTACCGATGAGAACGGTAAGCATCCTTTTGAAAACGCGAACCATATTGAGGGCGTGGTCTTTGGTGACGGGCCATCGTCATCTCACGGCGGCAGCACCACCACAAGCTACACGGTCACGTTGAATCTTGACGTTAACCTCGAAAGCTCCGACAGCAATGACCATCTGAACGCCATCACGGTTGGCGGGATCCCTGAACACGCGACCTTTAGCGGCAATTACACGGATGTCACTTATGATGCGGTCAACAAGGTCTATGTTCTGACCTTTGCCAGCGACACGACACACTATTCCGGACAGGTCAGCGTTGAATTACCGGATGGCAAGAGCACACTTGGCGATATTACTCTGGATGTCGACTCCACCGCGTCCGATCAACTCGAACACCATTTCACCTTTGATGGTGAAGAGGGCGGGCAGCACATCAGCGACAGCCATAGTGATGGCGCAGATGTAAACCATCTTGCAGATACGTCTGACGAGACACATATGACGTTGAGTCATATCGCCGATGAGAGCCATTCAGACAGTGACTCGCTGTCGGATACCGACAGTCAGGCGCGGATGAGCAGCAGCGCCGCAAATGACACGCAAACGACAGAAGCTGATCATAGTTTGTTCACTGACAGTAGCCACAGCGCATCGTTAATTGATGACACAAGCTTAATGCTCACTCCGCTGGCTGCCGATAACACATCCGGTCACGCAGAGACACCGACGGCATCGGCGGATAACGCGATGACGCCTCTCTCTGCCCATGCGCAGGAGGCGGCGGCAAACACCCCGACCACCGCCGTGGACAATGACCAGCAGTTGAACTTTAGCGACATCATCCATGATGAAGAACATCACGACCTCAGCAGTTTGATCCAGGCGGGGCCGCAGAGTGAAACGGCGAATAACCCGACGGAAGCCGAGCATGTCCCGGCCGAAGGCGGTATGACTGCGAATACTGATAGTTACGATGCTGGCCACGAAGCGATGGTTGATAACCTGATCTCTAAACCGGAAGAAACAACCTGATAAGCCGCCGCTTAGCGCCCCTGGGTGGCTAAGCGGCCTGTCACCGCAATGTGAATTCAGGGCTGGCGAGAGATTACGAGCAATTAAAACAGCCAGGACGCAATTTCTCCCCCGGTTCCGTGGCATTTTCCCTGGTGGGTCATCCCCACAATCAGGGGCATAACGAAAAGGAAGACAAGAATGAAATATGGTAGCCAGTTATTCATGGGTGCAGCGTTGACTGTGTGCGCGACACAGAGCCAGGCTACTACCCTTGAGCAGGCGGTAAAAGACAGCCTGTTATGGCACCCACAAGTTAACGCCTCGGCAAACAGTCGATACTCCGCTGAACAGGATCTTCGCGCCGCCAAAGGCGGCTATCTGCCTTCGCTGGATCTCACCGCCGGTAGCGGCTGGGAACAAACCGACAATTCCACGACCCGTGCGGCGGGCGAGCATTTGCGTAACCTGAACCGCAGCGAATCGGCTATTAATCTTACGCAAAATGTCTTTAATGGCTTTGCGACTACCAGCGAAGTCGCGCGTCAGAAAGCAACGGTAAACTCGCGCGCCTGGACCGTGTTGAATACCAGCGAAAGCACCGCCCTGCAGGCTATTCAAAGTTATCTTGATGTGCTGATGCGTGAGCAGATGGTAAAACTGGCGGAAGACAACCTGCACAATCACGAGCGCGTGTTCGATCAAATTCGCCTGCGCACCGCCCAGGGGGTAGGCCGCCAGGCCGATTACGATCAGGCGGAAGCCCGCCTGGCGCAGGCGCGGAACAATCTCCTGACCGAACAAACCAACCTTGAAGACTCCAGAGCTAATTATCAAAGCGTTACCGGCAAAGATGCCGACACGCTGGTGATGCCAGGCAAAATTACGGTTCCCGCCTCACTGGAGGCCGCCCGCAAAGTGATGCTGGAAAACAACGCGCTGCTCAAACAGGCTGATGCCGATGTGGAAGCGACCCGCCAGCAGTATGAAGCGCAGAAATCGCGTTTTTACCCGAATGTTAACGTCGAAGTCGGTCGCACGATGGACAACAACCTTGACGGTACGCGCGGACATAACCAGGAATGGCAGGCAATGGTGCGTATGCGCTACAACCTGTACAACGGTGGCAGCGACCAGGCGACACTCACCTCTTACGCTTACAAAATGAAAGAGGCTCAGGATGTGAAAAATAATGCCCTGCGCCAGTTAAACGAGGAGTTGCGTCTTGCCTGGAATGCGAAGAACAACGCTGAACAACAGGTGCCGATCGCCAAAGAATATGCTGAGCGTAGCGTGACGGTGCGCAGCGCCTATCAGGAACAGTTCAGCCTGGGCGACCGTACGCTGCTCGACATGCTCGACAGTGAAAATGAAGTCTTCACGGCACAACGCCGTTACGTTGAACTGCAATTTGTCGACATGTTTACGACCTATCGCATCAGTGCCCGTACGGGGGAACTGCTTAAGAGTCTGAACATTCAGCCGCCATCGGCCTCACAGCCGCTTGATCAGGCTCAGCGTACGCAGGCGGAACTGCCGGAACTGAATTAATACGGCTCTAAAGAGTTGTGGGGTGACTGGCGGCATAAAACCGGCGCTCACCTCGCTGTTTATGACCTGCGGCCTGAGTCTGCAGAACACTGAGGCAAAGAATGACGCCTGCTACTGACACGCCTGAGAACGTCGATATTTCCCCCGAAGCCCCGGTCAGGCACGATCCCCGGCAAACCCATGATGATCCGTTGCTGGACGCGCTGATGATCATCTGCAAGATGCATAACATCGCAACCAGCCGTACTGTTCTGACGACCGGGCTGCCGCTGGCGACCCATTCGCTGACGCTGGAGGCGTTTCCACGTGCTGCGGGGCGTGCGGGGCTGAAAGCGCGTGTGGTACAACGCCCTTTTGATAACATTACCGCGCTGTCGCTGCCTGCCATTCTGTTGCTGAAAAACGATCAGGCGGCCGTATTAATCGGCTGGGATGACAACCAGCAGGCCCGACTGCTGCCCAGTGAAACGGAAGGCGGGGAAATTACGCTATCACGGGAAACGTTGGCGGAAAATTACAGCGGCAGGGCGATTTTTATCTCCCCGGAACATGAGTTTGACGCCCAGCCGACGGCCACGTTACCGCGAACGACCGCCTGGTTTCAGGACACCCTTAAACTCTCAAAATTCCTCTACTTCGATGCGGTGATCGCCAGCTTTCTGGTCAATCTTGTGGCGCTGTGCGCCCCATTGTTTGTGATGAACGTTTATGACCGGGTTGTGCCTAATCAGGCAACGGCCACCCTATGGGTACTGGCCATTGGGGTGAGTATTGCGTTTGTTTTCGATTTTGTACTGAAAATCTTGCGGGGGATTTGCCTCGATCTGGCGGGTAAAAAGACCGACCTGGTGGTCTCCTCGGCGCTGTTCGAGCGGCTTTTAGGGATGAAGATGAAGCTGCGTCCAAAGCGGGTGGGCAGCTTTGCGCAGAACTTCCAGGAGTTCCAGTCGATTCGTGATTTCCTGTCGTCGCTGACGCTGACAGCCTTTATTGATTTCCCCTTCACCTTATTAATTTTATTGGTGATTGGAGTTATTGGTGGCCCACTGGTGCTGATCCCGCTGCTTTCCTATCCGCTGGCGTTGCTGGTGAGCTGGCTTATTCAGCGCCCGCTGATGTCGCGGGTACAAAAAACCTATCAACTGGCCAATGAGCGTCAGGCGATGCTGGTAGAGACACTGACCGGCCTTGACGCTATCAAAATCAATAACGCGCAGAGTGAGCGCCAGTACCAATGGGAGCATCTTACCGGCCAGTTGAGCAAACTGGAGCTGCGGGTGAAATCACTCTCCTACGTGGCGGTGAATTTTACCTCCTGGCTGCAACAGGCCAGCGGCGTGGCAATTATTGTCGCCGGGGTATATGTCATCATCGGCGGCAATCTCAGCATGGGGGGGCTGATTGCCTGCTACCTGTTGCATCGCCGTGCGATGATGCCCATCGGCCAGCTTTGCAGTCTGATTACCCGTTACCAGCGTGCGCGAATGACGAAATCGACCATCGACAGAATGATGGGGCTGGAGCAGGAAGTGCAGGAGGGTGAGGTACCGCTTAAGCGTGAAACCCTTTCGGGGGCAATTGAACTGCGTGATGTGACCTTTTGCTATCCGGGCAACCAGTATGCCTCGCTAAGTAACGTTTCACTGGTCATTAAGCCCGGTGAAAAGGTGGGCATAATCGGTCGTAGCGGTTCAGGAAAAAGCTCGCTGGCGAAATTGCTGGTCGGTTTTTACCAGCCGGACAGCGGCAGCGTGTTGATTGACGGTATCGACCTTCGCCAGATCGATGTGCACGATTTGCGGCATAACATTGGCTACGCGCCGCAGGACATCCACCTGTTCAACGGCACGCTGCGGGAAAACCTGCTCTACGGCGCAAGCTATGTTGACGACGAGACCATGCTGCGGGTCGCGAACCTGACCGGCGTCCATGAGTTTGCCCGCCGTCATCCCTCTGGCTACAACATGCAGGTTGGCGAACGTGGCATGAGCCTTTCCGGCGGGCAGCGTCAGGCGGTTACGCTGGCGCGGGCGTTGTTGCTCGACCCGCCGGTCCTGCTGATGGACGAGCCCACCAGTTCAATGGACAACACCAGTGAAGATCTGATTAAAAAAGCGCTGGCACCGGTTATCAGCAACAAGACGCTATTGCTGGTGACGCACCGTGCGTCGCTGCTGTCGCTGGTTGATCGGCTGATTATCGTCGACAACGGTAAGATCATTGCCGACGGCCCGAAAGAGAGCGTCATGAACGCGCTGAAAAAGGGACAAATTCATGCGAATCGTTGATGCGCTTAGCCGCCTGATGAACTGGCTCTCAGGAGAGAAACCGTCAGCAACCTTTACCACCAATGAGGTTAACAAGGCGCTGCTTGATGATGCGCCCCGCGTGGTGCGGGTAACCCTATGGGCCATTTTCGCCTTCTTTATTGCGATGATCGTCTGGGCTTCGCTGGCCGAGATTGATGAAGTGACACGCGGGGAAGGGCGGGCTATTCCCTCATCCCGTCTGCAGAAAGTCCAGAACCTTGAAGGGGGGATCGTTGCCGAAGTTTTTGCCCATGAAGGCGAAGTGGTACAAGCCGGTGCGCCGCTGCTGCGTCTGGATGACACCCGTTTTCGCTCTAACGCCGGAGAAAGCGAGGCCGATAAACTGGCGCTCGAAGCACGGATCCAGCGCCTGACCGCTCAGCTTGATGAGGCCAGCGAACTGACGCTGTCGCCGGAAATAGTCAGTCAGGCGCCGGAAATCGCCAGTGGGGAAATGGCGCTGTTCACCAGCGTCAATAAACGCATTCAGAGTGAACTTGCCGGACTGAACGAACAGTTGATTCAGAAGAAACAGGAACTGCTCGATTTCCAGGGCAAACTGACGCAGTACCGCCGTAGCCTTGAGCTACAGCAGCAAGAGATCACCATGTCTGAACCGCTGGTGGCAAAAGGCGCTATCTCAAAAGTGGAAATGCTGCGTCTGCGTCGCGCCGGGGTTGAGACGCAGGGGCAACTGGATTCCGTCATCCTTGCTATTCCGCGCGCGCAGGCGGCAATCAAGGAGATTGAAAACAAGGTCAGTGAAACGCGAGGGCGCTATCGCAGCGAAGCGCTGGAACAACTGAACCAGGCCCGTACCGATCTGAGTAAAATTGAAGCATCAGGTAAAGCAATTACCGACCGGGTGAACCGCACACTGGTGACTTCACCGGTTCGCGGCATCGTCCAGCAACTGCTGGTGAACACCATTGGTGGGGTGATCCAGCCGGGCAATGACATTGTGGAAATTGTTCCGCTTGATGACACGTTGCTGGTTGAGGCCAAAATTCGTCCCCAGGACATCGCCTTTTTGCGACCGGGGCAGGAAGCAACGGTAAAATTCACCGCCTATGACTACACCATTTACGGTGGGCTTAAGGGCAAACTAGAACAAATAAGCCCCGATACGATGACCGACAAAGACGGGAAGAGTTTTTATATTATTCGCCTGCGTACCGATAAAAACCACCTCGGCACGGATGAAAAACCGCTATTGATTATTCCTGGCATGGTGGCCTCGGTGGATATCATTACCGGCAAGAAAACCATTCTGGCGTATTTGCTTAAGCCTATTCTGCGCGCCAAAGCAGAAGCGTTCCGCGAGCGCTAAGCGTTGAAGTCAAAAAGCCTGCGATGAGCAGGCTTTTTATTGTCTATAGAAAACCCCCAGCTAGGCTGGGGGTTCCGGAAAGCTTTCAGCTTTAAGCCAGTTATTAAAACCCCTTTTGATTTGTTAAAACAGCTTGCGGTCTGGCAACTGCAAAAGTTCAACAAGAAATCAAAAGGGGGTCCCGATGGGGGACGAAAAGAGCTTAGCGCACACCCGCTGGAACTGTAAATATCACATAGTTTTTGCGCCGAAATACCGAAGACAGGCGTTCTACGGAGAGAAACGTCTGGCGATAGGCAGCATTTTAAGAAAGCTGTGTGAGTGGAAAAACGTACGGATCCTGGAAGCTGAATGCTGTGCAGATCATATCCATATGCTTGTGGAAATCCCGCCCAAAATGAGCGTATCCGGCTTTATGGGATATCTGAAAGGGAAAAGCAGTCTGATGCTTTATGAGCAGTTCGGAGATCTGAAATTCAAATACAGGAACAGGGAGTTCTGGTGTCGGGGATACTACGTGGATACGGTAGGGAAGAACACAGCGAAGATACAGGAATACATAAAGCACCAGCTTGAGGAGGATAAAATGGGTGAGCAGTTGTCGATCCCTTATCCGGGCAGCCCGTTTACGGGCCGTAAGTAAGGAAGTTTGATGCAAATGTCAGATCGTATGCGCCTGTTAGGGCGCGGCTGGTAACAGAGCCTTACAGGCGCATCTGAAAAACCTCCGGCTATGCCGGAGGATATTTATTTTGTTAAAGAGCCCAGGCCTGCACCTGTCAGATATCCTTAAATCTGCTTCAATAACCATATGTTTTTTATGTCTTTTAATCCGCAAAGTGCGTAACGAATGCCGTCTTCTCCACCTGCCTTTTGTACGCTGATTTCACTTCCATTGTGAGTTTAACTCACAATGAGTTGCAGTTTTTATCGTTTTGCAAACGAGAATCTTTCAACAATACTGAGACAGTAAACCAGACCCAGAGATTTTTTCATTAACGAACACACTATTTATCTGGTGGAGAGTTGTTTGCATTTATCGGCCTTTTTAAGGCCCTCAAAATAAACTCTTTTTCACGTTGCGATACATTATTTCAGCATCTTTGGGATGCAGGTATTTATTTTGGTGAGTCACGAGATTAAAGCAATAGATAAAAATCCTCACTACAAGTTGAATTAAGACTGTCAGTTTTACAAGGTGAATAAGATGACATTAGAGATGTTGAATTATTTAATTGAATTAGCATTAAACAATACCTCGACCTCACCAGTTATGAAAAAAAACGCTGATGGTCATCAACAGCCAGCAGATGATGAATTGTCAGCTTTTATTGCATACCTTTCACAACAAAAAGAGAGTGGTGATACGCTGTCAAAAATGAAATATCGCTTAGCACTGATCTCTGCTGCACAACAAGATTCGAAAAAAGCAGAACAATTATTAGCTGCTAATACCCCGACGGAAGAAGAAGCCTGGCCGATAATGGATTTCACACACTGGCCTGCGGTGCGTTATGCCGGCTCAGGTGAGGCACAGACGCCTGAATCCGAAGCCTATTTTCAGCGTATCTCAGCCGCGGCGGCGACGATACGCTCTGCCATTACCGATGCAGAACGCGCTAAAGGTACCTCTTCATTCCATATTCTTGAAAAGATTCTGGCCCTGAATAGCGCTTTGCCTGAACGGTATAAAGCGATGGCAAATATTCAGTATTAGTCGCCAGATATATCTTCGGGATAATAAGGCGGGTATGACGATGTGTTGTTATTTGCCGTAAATATGAGGTAAATAACAAGCAAGTATTACCCGAGGTTTACCCATGCTGGTGCCATACCTGCACAGACCGGGTGAGAGATGTCAACGACAGCTTTCCCCGCGAACTGGCCTGCGGCTGCAAGACGCCACGATATATTTTTAACAAGCAACACTCTTCCAGTCGTTATCTTCACTTTTTACCAGTACAGAAGTCTGGCCGGCGTGAAAATCCTGTATAAGGTTTCGCCGCGCTGGACTCAGGCTCGCCCTGGCCATTCTGCGCTCTCCACATCCTGCAATCCGTCAGTTCTCTACAGCTTCATCAGATAGCCCGCTGATAATAATTTTTCAGCCGATGCGAATATTTGCGTTAGGTAAACTTAACTTAATAATTGACTATGTTTTACAGGTTTTATTACACGATTACATACCTTGACACAGATGTTATCAATAGGTAATTATGACGTGAAGCAATAGTCTTTTTCTTATTTATGACTCGTTATACCGGCCACGCCATTTATCCACTAACGGTGACGTCGGGATAACATGAGCAACATCAGGATCGACGAGTCTTTTATCTTTCTTTAATAAAGGGCTCATCAGACAATGGGGATTCGTTCAGATCGTCACTGTTATTACATACTTACTGTAATCAGTCTTTTTTTACCCTTTGTCATTTCAGTCACCCAGGCTGAGGCCGCCACCCTTTCGTCGTCATCACACCGTATTTCTGAGGATACCTCGCCGGGTGGTCTGTTTGCCGCGTTGCGCAGCACGATGCTCCATCACCCCAGTCTGGCCAGTCAGCAGGCGCTTGTGCGTTCCAAAGAGGCCAGCGCCGACAGCGCCCGCGCGGCACGTTTGCCAACGCTTGGTGCCAGTGCCGGGACGGGGCAAATTTCGGGTTACAGTGATTCCCGTACAACCACGCTGAGTGTTTCGCAACCGTTATGGGCTTTTGGGCGTATCGACAGTGCTATTGACTACGCCGACAATGACACCCTTGCTCAGCAAGCCACGGCCTGGGCTACCCGTCGTGAATTGCTGGAAGATACCGCGGTGGCTTACGCGAATATACAGGGTATTCGCGAGCGTCTTGCCGTTGCTGAATCAAACGTTAACAATCATCAGGCGTTGCAGGAACAAATCCAGCGCCGCGCGCAAGGGGGGCTGGCTTCTCCAGCCGATGTCAGCCTTGCGAAGGCCCGGTTGTTACAGGCACGCTCATCGCTCGAACAGGCCAAATCGGACCTGCGTACCGCCGAATCCACGCTGTTATCCCTGACTCAGGTGCCGATCGCAAGCGAACTGCCGATCCCTGGCAGCATCCTCAAGTTGCCTGCTGATACCTCTATACAGGAACAAATCCTTGCGCAGAGTGCGACGGTGCGAGCACGTGAAGCGGCGGTTACGCTTGCCGAAGCTGATGTGGAACGTCAGCGCACCTCATCGCGACCGACCGTCTCCCTGCAAGCCGCGCGCAACGAATATTCAGGTATGCCCAACCAGAGAAATAATAATACGGTCAATGTGGTTGTGACCGGCACGATGGAGGGGCTGGGGCTGGTCTCCCGTGGCCTCCAGAACGCGGCGCTGGAACGCGTGGAATCCGCACGACAGGATCTGGCCGAACAACGCCACAGCGAAGACATTCAAACGCGCCAGTTGCTTGATCAGCGTGATGCTAACCAGACGCTGATTGCCGGTTATGAACAGTCTGTCGTCGAACTTAGCGGCACGCTGGCCTCGTTCCGTCGCCAGTACGAATCGGGTTACAAGAGCTGGCTGGATGTCCTCAACGCCGTACGCGAATTAACCGAACAACAACAAGCACTGGTATCGGTGCGATCGGCATGGCGGGTCGATTGCCTGCGCCTGGCCGCACGCACGGGCCGTATGGACGATACCACTGGCGCCCTGACCACGGGCACTCAATTTGCTAACACGTCTGCGAGCCATCCCTGATGATACCTGTTCCTCTTCCTGAATTACTGGCCTTGCTGGACAAGCTACATGCCCCGGTGAATAAAGCGGCATTAACGCAGGCGTATGCCCGCGCGCAGGCCGTTCCACCGTTAACCGATCGTCCACAGGATTATGTGCGCGGTTTGCTGTCAGACGCGGGAATGAAAGATATCCGGCTGGCGTTGTTCCCCTGGCGGCGTTTTGATCCCCGTCACCTCCCGGCACTGATGTGGCACGAACAGACATGGTGGCTGGCTGAACGGCACAACGAAGAGGGGAGAGCCGATACCCTTACGCTGACCCGTGAAGGTGTCGAACCCCGAACGCTGGCGATAGACGACATTGTGACCGGCGCGCGGGGACGACGGCGGGTGACGAAACGGCTGTACTCTGGTTCAGCCTGGCTTCACACGTACAGTCAGAGAACCTCTCTGACAGCGAAAATCCGGCTATGCGCCTGGTCTGGCGAGAACTGTTGCGCGATCGCCGCTGGGTGTTCCGGGTAGCTGCCGCCACGCTGCTGGTGAATATTCTGGCCATTCCCACATCCCTCTTCGCCATGCAGGTCTACGATCGTGTCGTGCCCACCCTGGCCTGGGCGACACTGACTACGCTTGTGGCGGGGATGGGGTTGGTTGTAGGACTGGACTGGCTGCTCAAAACATTGCGTGCCCACATCATGGACAGCGTTGCCAGCAGTGTGGATAAACGCCTTTCCCAGCATGTTTATGAACATTTGTTGCACCTGCAACTCGACCAACAGCCCGGTAGCCTGGGCACGCTGGCCGCGCAGGTAGGGGCGCTGGATTCGGTTCGACAAGTTTTCTCTGCCGGTCTTGTCTTTGGAATCGTGGATCTGCCATTTGCATTGCTGTTTATCGGGATTATTGGTCTGATCGGGGGGCCAGTCGGCTGGGTTTACCTGGGAATGCTCCCCATCGCGCTGGCGCTGGGTCTGTATACCCGTCTGCGCTTACGCCGTCTCACGCGCCAACAAATGCTGCGCAGCAATGAGCGTTTGGGGCTGTTAGTCGACAGTATTCGCGGTGCCGAAACCCTGCGCGCCAGTCATGCTGGCTGGCGTTTTGCGCAAGACTGGGAGACGCTCAGTCATTCCATCGCAGGCTACAGTATCCAACAAAAATCCCTCAGCCAGTTTTGTACGAACACCACCGCCAGCCTGTCGACGCTGGCCTATATCATGGGCATTGTTGTTGGGGTATGGGGCGTTGAAGCCGGCTATTTGACCACCGGGGGCATGGTCGCGTGCAGTATTCTGGGGGGCCGTGTTATCGGGCCGGTGAGCCAGGGCGTTCAGTATCTGATGCAGTGGCAGCAGGTCCGGGAGGCGCTGGATATGGTGAACAACCTGCTGCGCAAACCTACAGAGCGCCGCGCCGGACAGACCCTGCTGCTGCCCGATCGCCTGCCAGAACATATTAGTGTCGAAAAGCTGCGCTTTGCCTTTCCGCAGTCTCCGGTACAACAACTCAATATTCCCGCACTCCACTTTCACGCTGGTGAACGTGTTCTGCTGTTGGGCCCTGTTGGCGGCGGTAAATCAACGTTGCTCAAGATCCTGGCCGGACTCTATCGCCCCGGTGAGGGCCGTGTCCGCCTGGGCGATGTGGATCTGTGGGAGATCGATCCCCAGGTGGTCAGCGTTCAGGTTGGCTATCTGCCACAAGCGGTGCAGCTCTTCAAAGGGACGCTGCGAAGCAATCTGATGCTCGCAGGCGCCGTCAGCGACACCACGCTGACAGACATCACCCGCGATCTGGCGCTGGATCAGGTGGCGGCCAGTAATCCGCTGGGTATGGATATGCCTATCAGTGAGGGGGGCTCAGGTCTCTCTGGCGGTCAGCGCCAGCTTGTTGGCCTGGCGCGTGTGCTGATGTCCCGTCCTCGTATCTGGCTTCTGGATGAACCGACGGCCTCGCTGGATGGCGAAGCGGAGACGCGTGTCTGGAAAGCATTACAAGCCAGGCTGCAGCCGGAAGATATCCTCATCGTCGCCACTCATCGTCCGATGGCGGCCGTTAATTTTGCTACCCGCGTGCTTGTCGTACAGGAAGGTACTGTCGTACGTGATGGTACTCCTGACAAGGTGTTGCCAGGACTGATGGCCCGCGCCACTGGCTCGCGTCCCGCCGCTGAGGTAACGAACGTGAAAACACACATGCCCGCAGCATCACATTCAGCAGGAGTCCTTCATGGCCGTTGAACTGTTTGACGACGAGGTCGCTGACGCCGCTCGCGTGAATCGTCTGGAAAATTACTACCGTAGCCGAGTCCCGGCAGGGCTTATCTGGAGCATCGTCGTACTGGTGCTGGGTTTTGTCATATGGGCTATGTATTTTCGCATTGATGAAGTGGCACGGGCTCACGGTGAGGTTATCGCCAGCAGCCGTGTGCAGATCATCCAGACCGTGGACGGTGGCGTACTTTCCGAACTGCGTGTCAAAGAGGGTGATCATGTTAAGGCGGGGCAGATTCTGGCTCGCCTCGATCCAACTCGCGTGGAGGCGGCGGCAGGTGAAGTGGACGCGCGCATCGCCGGTCTCAGGGCGCGCATTGCCCGACTTCGCGCAGAATCAACGGGACAATCCGCTCCCCAGTTCCCCGCCGATCCCGGTCCGGCGTTACGCGAGCAGGCCGATATTGAACGCGCACTGTTTCTGCAACGCCGTCAGAGCCTGCAGGAAGATATAACAGCGCTGCAAACCGCCGTGAATTTAGCCAACCAGAAGCTCAGCCTGGTGAACGGGCTGGAACGCTCTGGCGATGTTAGCGCCAGTGAGCGGCTTAATGCACAGCGCGAGCTTAATGAGGCTCGTGCCCGCCTGCTTGGTCGGCGCAATAAGTTTTTGGATGATGCGCGGGCCGATCTCACCAAGGCAGAAGATGATCTGGGCCAGACCTTGCAACAGATGGCCGGTCGTCGCCAGCAGGTACACGATACGGTGTTTACGGCCATGGGGCCTGGGATTGTTAAAAATGTCCGCGTCACCACGCTGGGCGGGGTATTACGTGCCGGTGATGAGATTATGCAAATCGTCCCGTCAGATGATGCCCTCATCATAGAAGCCAAGGTTCTGCCTGCTGATATTGCCCGCGTTCAGGTTGGATTACCGGCTACTGTGCGCCTTGATCCCTTCGATTACACCATTTATGGGGCATTGCAGGGTGAAGTGATTTACGTATCGGCCGATACCCTTAAAGAAAACACCTCGCGTGGCGAGGAGATCTACTACCGCGTCCATGTTCGTTTGAAAAGCCATGCAGAAGGTCTGTCAGACCATCAGGAAGATGGGCAGCTTGTGCGCAGTACGACAGGTCGTCAGCTTGACATCCTGCCGGGCATGACATCCCAGCTCGACATCCGTACCGGTGATCGCACGCTGATGGACTTCTTACTTAAACCTTTGCGTAAAACACTCAGTGAATCATTCCAGGAGCGATGACACCGCCGGTGACCGTTGCAACCCGATTTTCCTGTCCGCCCCAGAGAGAGATAACACATTATGAAACCCGAGACCCAGATGAAGCCACGCCAATATACGCTCAGTACCGGTAAAACCCGCATCTCCCTGCAGGCCGGGCAGACCAATATTCACAAAGCTGCGCCGGGTGAATCTTACCGGGTGCTTAAACGCCAGGGTGAAAATGATCAGGAAAAGCTGGCTGATGACGTAGTGGCTTCACGTCACGGACAGGATCTGCAACTGGACTATGCCGATGGCACCACGCTGACCCTACAGGGCTGGTATACCGAAAGCGATACCAGTGTAACCCTGCCTGCCGATGGCACTTCTACCCAGGTGATTACGCCGGGGAGCACCGAAGGGGCAGCCCTGTCTGACGGCAGCCATGTTCTTTATGCGCACGGTTCTCCTGACGCGCTGGCCAGCATGACCTCAGGCCACCCCGGGCTGGAAGGTATCTTAGCTGGCCTGCATGATGGCTCGGTAGTGACTGGCCATCCTGTCACGTACCTTCCTCAGTCGCACTCTTATGCGGGCTATATCGCCGCTGCCCTCGGGCTGGGGGGCGTGATCGGGGTTGCAGCGGCAAGCGGTGGCCATGGCGGGCATGATAAGGGTGGCGATAACAACAATAACGGTGGGGGAGAAACCCCGGTCCAGAACGCTGTTCAGCTTAATTTTGTCGGCGGCCCGGCGCTTAGCAGTAACGATTTGAAAGTAGAGATTTATCAGGCCGATGGCAAAACGCTGATTGGCACGGGGACTTTGGGGGCCGATGGCTCGGTCACGGTGTCTGCGGGCAGTTACACCGGCGTCGTTATTGTGAAACTTGTCAACAGCGGCAGCGCCGCTGACTACCTGGACGAAGCCACTGGCGCGGGTAAAGACCTCTCTGCTCAGCTTTGGAGTATGGGGGTTATCTCCGGAAACAACAGTACTCTTGTGCTCAATGTTAACGTGTTGACCACGCTCGCCTATACCAAGGCCCAGGAGGCCCTCGGTGGCACGCCTGACAATCCCGCCACCCTGAGCGCAACCCAGGTGACCGACACGGCAACGGCCATCAGTAACCTGTTTGGCGTGGATAACATTCTGAACACGACGGTTACCGCTACCAACGGCGGCAGTTTTGATGCTGCCGATGGCCTGAGTGCCGGTGAAAAATATGGCCTCCTGCTGGCGGCCTTCTCCGGTGCTGAAGCCAATGCGGGTGCGACCACCCAGACCATCCTGGACACCGTCGCTGCCGGAATTACACTCGGCAGCACTAACAATCTGTCCGATGGCGCGCAGTCGTTGCTGATTAAAGGCGCGGCGACCGCCAGTGATGCATCCGGCGGCGTCAGCCTCATTATTGATACCCATGCGCCTGTCTTTAGCAGCGCCACGACGGCCAGTGTGGATGAGAACATCGGGGCAGGTAAGGTGGTCTGGACTGCCGTTGCTACCGACCCCAGTCAATTCAGCTATAGCCTGGGCACCACCGGTGACAGCGCGCTGTTTAGCATCAATGCCTCTACCGGTGCGGTCACACTGACCGGCAACCCGGATTATGAAAGCAAAGCCAGCTACAGTTTCACCGTCGTCGCCACCGATGCCGCCGGCAATGCCAGCAGCCAGACGGTCACCCTGGCGGTTAATAACCTCGACGAAGTGGCACCGACCATCACCAGCGGCACGACGGCCACGGCGATCAACGAAAACAGCGGCGCGGGTCAGGTGATTTACACCGCCACGGCCACCGACAGCGGCGATATCAGCGGTGGGGTGACCTTCTCGCTTAAAGCGGGCAGCGACGCGGGGCTGACCATCAACCCGACCACCGGAGCGGTCACACTGACCGGCAACCCGGATTTTGAAAGCAAATCCAGCTACAGCTTCACCGTTGTTGCCACCGATGCGGCAGGCAATGCCAGCGACCGCACGGTCACCCTGGCGGTTAATAACCTCGACGAAGTGGCGCCGACGATCACCAGCGGCACGACGGCCACGGCGATCAACGAAAACAGCGGCGCGGGTCAGGTGATTTACACCGCCACGGCCACCGACAGCGGCGATATCAGCGGCGGGGTGACCTTCTCGCTCAAAGCGGGCAGCGACGCGGGTCTGACCATCAACCCGACCACCGGTGCGGTCACGCTGACCGGCAACCCGGATTTTGAAAGCAAATCCAGCTACAGCTTCACTGTCGTCGCCACCGATGCGGCAGGCAATGCCAGCGACCGCACGGTCACCCTGGCGGTTAACAACCTCGACGAAGTGGCGCCGACGATCACCAGCGGCACGACGGCCACGGCGATCAACGAAAACAGCGGTGCGGGTCAGGTGATTTACACCGCCACGGCCACCGACAGCGGCGATATCAGCGGTGGGGTGACCTTCTCGCTCAAAGCGGGCAGCGACGCGGGGCTGACCATCAACCCGACCACCGGTGCGGTCACACTGACCGGCAACCCGGATTTTGAAAGCAAATCCAGCTACAGCTTCACCGTTGTTGCCACCGATGCGGCAGGCAATGCCAGCGACCGCACGGTCACCCTGGGCATCAATAACCTCGATGAGGTCGCCCCCAGCTTCACCACGGGCAACAGCAGCGACAGCTTCGCCACCGCCACGGTGAGCGTTGCCGAGAACACCGCCACCAGCACCGCCATCTATACCGCGCAGGCCTTTGACAATGACGCCGCCGATGGTGGCGAGCACGTCACCTACAGCTTGATCGATGCGGATAATGGCGCAGACGCCCAGTATTTCACTATCGATGCGGCAACGGGTGCGGTCACTTTCAAAGCCAGCCCTGACTTTGAAGGTACCCACGCGCCTGCATACACCTTTATCGTCGCCGCCACTGACGCGGCAGGCCATGTGACCACGCAGACCGTCACCGTTAATGTCACCGATGTGGACGAAATCGCACCGACTGTCACACTCGACGGCAGCTCGACGGGGCCCGTGATGCTGAGCCCGGCGACGGGCTACATTTACCCCAACGGTTTCGACACAACCGCGCTGGGCGACGGTAGCTTCCTGGTGACATGGGCAGGCAACAACAATGGCAGCTACGGGATCTATGCGCAGCGCCTGAGCGCTCAGGGTGTGGCGATGGGCGATCCCGTACAGCTCGCATCAAGCGCGACCAACACTTACTCCAACGCGTTGGACAGCGTCATCAGTGTGACGGCCATTAATGATGCAGGGGCGTATGCCGTGGCCTGGACCGGCAAGAATAGCGCCAGCACTGACAGCAGCATCTATACGCAGTTGTTCAATGCTGACGGTAGCCCAATATCCGCAGCCGTGAAACTTGATGGGGCCGCTTCTGCGCAGGATATCGCCCCGCAGATCGCGACGCTTACCGATGGCAGCTATATCGTGACCTGGTACATCAACGGCGGCGGTGTCTACGTGCAGCGCTTTGATGACGCGGGTGTTGCCGTTGGCAACACCGTGCCACTGATTGCGCAAGGCTCCTCTAACAACGCCAGCCCGCAGGTGACCGTGCTGGACAGCGGTAGCTACGTGGTGACCTGGCAGGGCCAAACCTCCGGCGACTACCACATCTACGTGCAGCAGTTCGACGCTACTGGCACCGCTTCCACTAACACCCCGGTGGTGCTGGACGCCTCGACGGGAAACAGTACTAACTACGAAACCCTGCCGCAGATCACGGCGCTGGCTAACGGCGGCTATGTCGTTACCTGGTCCGGCTACAACTACAGCAACTCGAACTACAACAGCAGCACCTATGTGCAGCAGTTCGATGCCAACGGCGCCAGGGTTGGCAGCATCGTCGAACTGAACGGCGCGAGTAACAGTAATTTCGGTAGCGAATATACCTACCCGTACGTTGCAGCGCTGACCGGCGGTGGCTACGCCATCACATGGATGGAATATACCGATACAAACGGCTCCGACGATTACACTGTCTTTGTTCAACAGTTCTCTGCTGGCGGCAGCAAAGTGGGCGCTACCGTGCAACTGGACGCATCACACAACAATACGAGCAATAACTACGACGAATTACCGCGCATCACGGCGCTGGGCGATGGCGGCTATGTCGTTACCTGGATGAGTTTGGGCAGCTCGAATTGGGACGTCAATGTGCAGAAATTCGATGCCAGTGGCGGCCTGGTGGGCGGTGTCGTACAACTGCAAGCTTCCAGCGGCGCGACCGACCTCTATCCACAAGTCACCGCCGTTGGTACAAACGGCGAATACATGGTGACCTGGTACGGTTATGCCAGCGGCATTTCAGGCTATCACCTCTTTGTGCAGAAATTTAACGCCGACGGCAGCATCCACGAAAACCTCGTCGTGCTCAACCACGATGGCCACGCCACCGTGCAAAGTACCGAAAGTGGCACCATCTATCTCGTCAACGACAATGTCGTGGTCAGTCAGCTCAGCGACATTACGGGCGCCGCCAGCAACCAGTGGGCCAGCACGACTGTCACAGCCAATACCAGCGCAACTATCTCTGCCGCAAATCTCGCAGAAGGCACCTACCATGCTTATGCCGTCGATGCGGCAGGCAATCTTTCTGTTATTTCCGGCCGCAGTGTGTTGGTGGACAACACCGTACCTGTCTTCACCAGTGCTGCCACCGCCGCCGATATTACCGATAGCACTGCCGTCGGCGATACTGTCTACACCGCTGCCGCCACCGATGCGCACGGCGTGACCTACAGCCTGAGCGACACCCAGCACTTCCGTATCAACACCAGTACCGGCGTCGTGACGCTGCTCTCCAGCCCGGCCAGCGCCACTGGCGCGCAATTCAATGTTACCGCCACCGACGCCGCTGGCAACCAGACCACGCATACCGTCACCTACAACGTCGTCGACACCACGCCGCCTGCCGTCACGCTCACCCGCGACGTGGATGGCGTGGAGAACAGCAGCCAGACGGTCACCGTGCAGAGCACCGAGGCCGGCACGGTATATCTGGTCAGCGACAGCGTGACAGTGACGAATCTGGGCAGCCTCACCGCCGCCGCCGACAACCTGGTGAACAGCGTCGCCGTCGCGGCAAACGCTGGCACCACGCTGGCGCTGACTGGCCTTGCCGAAGGCACCTACCACGCTTATGCTGTGGACGCGTCCGGCAATGTCTCCGCCATCTCGGGTAGCAGCGTGATTGTGGACAACACCGCGCCTGTCTTCACCAGCGCTGCCACCGCCGCCGATATTACCGATAGTACTGCCGTCGGCGATACTGTCTACACCGCTGCCGCCACCGATGCGCACGGCGTCACCTACAGCCTGAGCGACACCGGGCACTTCCATATTAACGCCAGCACTGGCGTCGTGACGCTGCTCTCCAGCCCGGCTAAGGCCACCGGTGCGCAATTCACCGTCACCGCCACCGACGCCGCTGGCAACCAGACCACGCATACCGTCACCTACAACGTCGTCGATACCACGCCGCCTGCCGTCACGCTCACCCGCGACGTGGATGGCGTGGAGAACAGCAGCCAGACGGTCACCGTGCAGAGCACCGAGGCCGGCACGGTATATCTGGTCAGCGACAGCGTGACAGTGACGAATCTGGGCAGCCTCACCGCCGCCGCCGACAACCTGGTGAACAGCGTCGCCGTCGCGGCAAACGCCAGCACCACGCTGGCGCTGACTGGCCTTGCCGAAGGTACTTACCACGCTTATGCCGTTGATGCGGCAGGCAATCTTTCCATCATTTCCGGCAGCAGCGTGATTGTGGACAACACCGCGCCCGTTATCGCAGGCGGCGCCACCGCTACCGGCGCCACCATTGTTGGCGGCACGGCGGCTGGCACCCAGGTGTACGATGCCAACGCCACGGACGCCCATGCCATCACCTATAGCCTGGACGCGGACAGCCTCGCCAATTTCTCCATCAACCCCACCACCGGCGTCGTCACACTCAACAACGCCGCTATCGAGGGCAGCTATAACTTCATCGTTACCGCGACCGATGCCGCTGGCAACCATAGTAGCCAGACTGTCACCCTTAACGTCAGTGCTGGCCTTAATGGCAGCGCGTTGGTCTCGGGCAGTACCACCGACACATCCACCGAGATGAACATCAACGTCGGTCTGGAGAAACTGAGTAACGGCTACACGGTGCTGGAGTACATGAAGCAGACCGGCGGCGACAATATTTCCTGGGATCCGACCGGCCCGCTTTACGCTGGCGTTATTAAGGTGCTGGACGCGGGCAATAACGTCATCAAGACCGTCGACATCAGTATCCCCAATGGCTACACCATGATGGATACACAGATCAAGGCGCTGGCCAACGGCGGTTTCGTCGTGGCCTGGTCGCAGGTGGATACCGCTAATTACTCAGATTACAGCGTCCACTATGCGATCTATGACAACAGCGGCAATCTGCAATCCAGCAACACCCTGGCAGCCCCTGGTACCGGGGTCACCATCGCGGCGCAGAGCAGCGCGAATGGCGGTGATTTCGCGATCGCCTACCAGACGATGGGGACCGGGACCGATCAGCAGGAAGCTATTTCTGTCTTCCACTACAACGGCAGCGGACTCAGCTTCACCCAGGGCGCGCAGACCCTGATTGGTGGCAACAGTTCGAGCGCAAACTTCGGCGGTGTCGCCAGCCCGGCAGTGCAGTTGATGAAATTCCAGTTGACGCCGGGTGTGCTGACGGCACTGAGCGATGGCAGCTATGTGCTGGCGTCCGAGGTCTACGACTGGATAGGCACGCCCGGCCAGTCGGCTACAAGCACGCCTATCGGCGCCTTCATCTTCAAACTCGACGCCACCGGTTCGCTGGCCAACTTCGACAGCGGCACGACCTGGCAGCGCGTTAACTGGAACGACGAGCAGGGTTCGCCGACGAACGCCATTGCTTTCGATGGGGGGTTTGCTGTCTTTAGTCAGGAATATCGCACTGCGACCTGGCAGGTCACGCTCTATAACAACAACGGCACGCTCATCACCACCAACGTCCAGAGCAACACCGTTTATAACATGGGGACCCAGAGCTATCACGCCGTGGACGTTGGTGCGATGGACAAGTTGACCCATGATGAGTTGCAGTACAGCACCACCGGCTACCTGGCGGCATCAGCCACGGTGTACGACAACGGTACGGATCTGGTGTTCGTGTTCCCTGACGGTAACGGCGGCCTGAGCCAGGTCAGTATCTCCAAAACCACCGGCGAGCTGACCAGTGCGGTGACGGACACCGGTATCACGGTGCCCCAGGGCGGGCAGTTGTACAACGTGCGGATCGTCTCCGATGGCGCGGGCGGCCATGACATCACCTACTCTGTGCTGTTTGATAGCGACACAAGCGATGGCGGTAAGGCTGGCTATGCTGTCGGCGATATCTATCAGATTGGCCTGAACGCAGGTCCTGCTCCCGCGTTACCGATAGTGACCGATGCCCATATCGCCATCACCTCCACGCCAGGTGGCGCAGACGGCAGTACCTACAAGATTGGCGACACCGTCACCGCCGTATGGGATAACTCTGCCAGTGGCGACGCCAATACCAGCACAGTGACCGGCGTCACCATGGATTTCAGCCAGTTTGGCGCCAGCACGCCGGTGACGGCCTGGGACGATGGTACCCACGGCGATGTCACCGCTGGCGATGGTAAATATACGGCCCAATACACTATCGCCGCCGGCTCCATTAACAACGTTCATGGTCTCAACGTCTCTGTTACGGCCACCACGGCGAGCCACACCTCGGCCACTGCGGCGGACAGCACTGGTCTTACGGTAGACAGCACAGCGCCTGTGCTCTCCAGCAGCACGCCGCAGGATAACGGCGGCAGCGTTGCCACGGGCTCTAACCTGACACTGACCTTCAGCGAGAACGTGCAGGCCGGCAGCGGCCATATCACCCTCGTTAACGACGGCAACAGCAGTCTGAACAAGGTCATCGACATCACCGACAGTTCGCAGGTCTCTATCAGCGGTCACACGGTGACGGTCAACCCGACAACGGATCTGGCGGCTGGCGCAAACTACCATGTCCAAATCGACAGTACCGCGCTGCACGACGCGGCGGGGAATAACTATGCAGGTATCAGCACGTCGACGGGGTTGAATTTCACGACCGCTTCCGCCTCGGTCGGGGATCCTTCCATCGTGGTGTTCGACCTGACGACGGGACAAAGTTCCGAGCATAACGGGCGTGTCTTTGACGCCAATACCGCGTACACCATCTATATCAAGGTCAACAGCACTTACAGCCCGCTGGTTGGTCTGGATAGCAACGAAATGTGGTCGGGCGCGCAGAATCTGGGCACGGACGACAAGATTGTGCTGGTGGGCACGGGGAGTGATGTTAAGGGAAGCCATGGCGACGCAGTAATGGCGATGAATCACGGCGGCAATTACGTTAACTGGGTGGCGGGGTTCTCTTCTACGCTTTCTTCTAATGTCGCCGGCGTTGCCGCAAATGGCCAATTCGCTCGTGGTGGAAATAACGCGGATCTTTGGAACGGCACCTGGGCCGCGAACCCGAATTCGGATAATTCGTTTGCTCAGGCGTATCTGCAGGCGATGCCTGCCGGCGTCCTCACCTCGCAAGGGCTGGCGATACCATGACAGGTTCACTGATTCTGCTACGCCGTCTGGTCGAAATGCGGCAATTCGAGGCGCTGCAGGAGGCTGTCTTTAGCCTGCCTGCGCTCTCATCAGCAGAACAGGTGCTTTTGGCCCTGGCTCAGGCCCATTTGGGCCAGCCAGAGGCGGCCCGCCAGACGCTGGGGGTGCTGATCCCGGCTGAACTGGAGGTCGATGCCCGTGTCGACCTGGCTGCCGTGCATCTGCTTCTTGGGGAATCTGCCACGGCGCAGGCGCTGCTGGAAGCCACCCGCACCGAGGCACCAGACCACTCGCTTCTGCTGGCGCGTCTGGCTGCCTGTTATGTGCAGCATCAACGGGAGGAGGAGGCTATCCCCCTGTATGAATGCAGTCTGCGCCTGCAACCACGTATCGACGTCTATCAGCAACTGCTGCGTCTCTACCTGCAAAGTGAGGCGTTGCATCAGGCCGAAGAGACGCTGGCCGCCGCAGACCGCTTCTGGGCAGGCGAGCGGGAGCACTGGCCCGCACAGCAGGTGGCGCTGCACGATCAGCAACTGCGCGGCCTGCGTCTGGAGCTGTGGCTGGCCTGTGGCGACTTCGCCCGCGCTGATGCCTGGCTGGACGCACGCCATGCTGAACTGGCTGAGGACGATTACTGCGGCCTGCTGACCGGTTATGTTCAGCGTCTGGCCGAGCGAGGACGCCATGCCCAGGCCGAGGATGCGCTGCGCCATGGTCTGCGTCATTACCCGGAACATCCGGACCTGTACCTACAGCACGCTGAACTGGCTGAGTTGCAGGGGCGCATACCGCATGCCATTGCCTTGTTGCACCGTGCCATTAATCTGGCCGGGCAGCAGCAAAAAATAACGCTTCCTCTGCGCCTCAAGCTTGCCAGCGTCGCTACCCAGGGGCATCCGGCGTTGGTGCGTACAATGGCTGAACAGGCTCTTGAGGAGGCCGGGGCGCTGACGCCTTCACCCGATATGGACGCCGCGCAAATCGGTCACTGGCTGGCGCAGGCGCAAGTAGCACTGGCCGGTGCAGACGCGCAGGAACAGCGGTACGCCGGGGCAGAGGCGCGATACATCGACGTGCTACAGGCACATCCGCAACTGCTCCCGGCACTGCAAGGGCTGGGACAGTTATATATGCAATTGGGGCGTATCGACGAGGCTGTTGGGCTGTTCGAGCAAATTTTGGCGATCGATCCGGCACGCGGTCATGCGGCGCTGATCAATGCCCGTCGTTTTCCGCAAGATGAAGAGACGTTGATTCGCCTGGAAAATCTGGCGCGTCGGCCTGGCTTGTCCGGCCCGGTGCAGCCTGGATTGCTGCTGCAACTGGCTGCCGCCTGGGAAAAACGCAAAGAGTACGCCAGAGCCTTCACCCTGGCCAACGAAGCCAATGCCGCCCACCGCGCACTTCTACGTTACGATCCGGTTGCACACCGACAAAGCTGCGCGCGTATCCGCCACGCATTCAGCCGTTCGCTCTACGATCACCGGCGCCACATCGGCAACGATTCAACGCTGCCGGTATTCGTACTGGGTATGCCGCGTTCCGGTACGACGCTGATTGAACAGATTCTGGCGGGGCACAGCCAAATCCACGGCGCGGGCGAACTGGGGGTGATTCCCAGCACGATCGCCAGGCTGGAACGCTGGGAGCGTCATACGGGGTCAGGACACCATTATCCGGACTGTGTGGACGATCTGTCGGCCGATGTCGTGGCGGGTATCACCGCCAGCCTGCTCAAGGAACTGCGGGAAACCGTGCCAGAAAACGCTTCTGAGGTTCGGCATGTGGTGGACAAGCTGCCGCACAATTTCGAGAACATTGGTCTTATCAAGCTGCTGTTCCCGAACGCGCGGATAATCTCAGTGCGACGCGACCCGCGTGATATCGCTATCTCCAACTACTTCACCGACTACGCAGCCAAACATGGCGGTATGGGCTTCGCCTATGATTTGCAATGGATTGGTGAACAACTGGCCGACCACAATCTGTTGATGCACCACTGGAACCAGCTATTCCCCGGCGAAATTCTTGAGGTGCGCTACGAGGATGTCGTCTCTGACCCGGAGCGTGAGGCGCGCCGCATGCTCGCTTATCTGGGCGTGCAGTGGGAGCCACAGGTGCTCGACACGTCTGAACTGGACAGGCCGGTCAAGACCGCCAGTGTGTGGCAGGTGCGTCAGCCTATCTATCAGACCGCGCGCGAACGCTGGCGGCGTTACGCGGACTTTCTGGCGCCGCTTACCGCGGGAACCAATGCGAAGATCGTGCATGAGCCTGTTGAGATGGTAAGCCTGCCGGTGCCGGGAATGCAGACCGAGGGTATCGTCTACTATCGTCAGGGAAAACTTGATGAAGCCGAGATGCTTTTCAGACGCCTGTTGCACCATCTGCCCGAACACGCTACCGCGCATTTCATGGTAGGCCTGATTTATGTTCGCAAAGGGCACCTGGCCGATGGCATCGGGCACATGGAAAAGGGACTCCAGGCCTGCCCATGGAATGCCAACTGGCGACGCGATCTGGCGCAGGCCTACGAATTGGCGGGGCAACCGGAAAAAGCACAGGCGTTAAGGTCGCGCCACGTCAGCACGGATGACCGTGTGATGAGCGTAATAGACGTTGACCAGGATGACGCTGTTTCTCTGGATTTCTCCATTCGCACCTCCGCGACGCGGCCGTTTTAGTGAGCCGCGGCAGTAGCGCGAATATCTTATGGCGGAATGTCGCGCGCTGACGGCGTAAACGGGGCAGGGCAGAAGGATAAGGGCAGGCAAGGTCATCTACAGCGACAGAATCGTGCTCCTTATGTTGAGGTTTTCCCGCTGCGCCCATTTACGCGAAAGGGAATTTCACATCGCGTTAATATCGGTTACCGATGCGCGTGCCACCAGGCGTCCGGTAATCGATTTGCCCTCTTCCACAAAGACAGGGTGCCCATCAATCAATGACTGAATACGTTGTATACATTGTTCCAGCAATTGATCGACAGGGTAAGCGATGCAGGTCAGCGGAGGATAAAGCAACGCGGCAAGCGGGGAATCCTCAAGGCTGACGATAGAGACTTCTTGCGGTACGGCGATATTAAATTCACGCAATAAACGCATGGCCTCGGCGGCGTAGCTGTCGCGTTTGGCAATGATTGCCGTGTATTTTGTAAAACTGTTTATGAGTTTTAACAATGCCTGTTCGATATTGTTGTTGGCCATAACCAGCAACTGGCGGTTAAACGGTAGCGAGTAATTCTGCAAAACGCTGCGATACCCTTCCAGCATCTGCTTACTGGCAACGTCGTCTTCATTATCAACGAGCAAGGCAATATTGCGGTGCCCTTTCCCGAGCACATAACGACAGGCGCTTTCTGCCGCGAAAGCATAGTTATAGCCCTGGTTGGCGCTTCCTTTGGTGGAAAAGGCGTCAAAGGCGATGACATTGGCTGGCATATCGCTACTGGCATGACTTAAGGTCACCACAGCCGCGCATTGATGATGCAGACTGTGTATGGCGGCTTTTTGCTCATTTTCATCATTAACGTACTGAATCAGTAATGATTTATTGAGTGCTTTCACCGCAAGCGACAGGCGAGGCAAAAGCGTCGCGCTGAAACTGGCTTCATGAGCGGGCAACACCATACCGATATAACCTGATGTATTACTGGCCAGCGTCTGCGCCGCAAAACTGGGACGGTAGTCGAGCACTTCAACGGCTTTTAACACCGCTTCACGGCTATCGTCGCGCACGCCACGTGTGCCGGTCAGCACGCGTGAAACCGTGGCGCGGGAAACATTGGCTAATTTTGCAACATCATCAATAGTAGGCATGGTGTTTTCTGTATGGCGATTTTCTCCCAATAATACCATAAATGCAGACCAGTTTTAGTCACTTACGCCGTACGGCGCGCCGTATCAGTTTGGTGTGAATGAAGCGTGGGTAGCCATGCAGCGCCGCGAACCCCGCTGGCGTCGCCGAACCTGGCTTTCACAATAGCAGTGTGACAAGAGGATGAAAAAATGTACCTCTTGATAGCTGGTGGAAGGTCGCGATAGATCGATGCAACGTTAGAAAGGCCGCCGCCAATGACAATGACATGCGGATCGAGCGTATTGATAACCCCGGCGATGCTGCGCGCAAAAGCGTCGATAAAGTGCTGATAATGGGCGAATGCCAGCGGATCGCCTGCTTCGGCTGCGGCAATGATCGACTCCGTGCTTAGCTGGCTTTCCTGTTTCTCATTGAAACGACGGCTAAATCCGGTGCCGGAAATATAGCTTTCAATACAGTTCTCATGCAGACAATAGCAGTGCTGAATCGGGCCATCTTTTTCTGCTGTCCAGCCTGGCAGTGGATTGTGTCCCCATTCGCCTGCAATGGCGTTGGGGCCGCTGAGTAACTGTCCATTCACCACCACGCCGCCGCCGCATCCGGTGCCGATAATAACGCCAAACACCGTCCCATAACCCTTGCCCGCACCGTCGATGGCCTCGGAGAGGGTAAAACAGTCGGCATCGTTGGCCAGAAAAACCGGTTGTTCCAGGCGACAGGCCAGATCTTTTGCTAAATTTTCGCCATTCAGCACCAGACAATTACAATTCTTGATAAGATCGGTTTCCGGGTCTATCGCGCCCGGCAGCCCAATCCCGATGGTAAATTCCTGCTTCTGTTCGGTTTTGATGTATTCCACCATCCCGACGAGATGATGAAGAAATCCGGCGTAGTCGGCTTTATACGTTGGACGCCGCTCACGAAAACGAACGGTGCCGTTTTGGTCCAGCAGTACCGCTTCCATTTTTGTACCGCCAATATCAAGGCCAAGGTGAAGCATTGTCATCCTCCAGTAAAAGAAGAGAGGCTGTGCCTCTCTTCGGTGTCGTGCAATTAATGGCGCGTGCGGTAAATCTCGATAAGTTCCGTCACTAACTCTTTCGCAAGGATGGAGGTCATCAGGTGGTCCTGGGCATGCACCATCACCAGCGTCATTTTGGTTTTTCCTTCGCCTTCATCGGCTTCAATAAGCTGGGTCTGGACTAAATGCGCTTCACGGGCAAAGTGTTGCGCCTGCTGCATTTTTTCATCAGCATCGGCAAAATTGCCTTCTTTGGCGCTCTGCAATGCTTCATAGCACAGGCTGCGTGATTGTCCGGCATTGATGATAATGCCCATGACTTGCTCTTCTAATTCCATAACATCCTCTGAGTTCGGTTATTGCAGTTATGCGGTTTCTGACTGGCCTGTAGCACCGGATGGCTGATTTTCAGCGGTATCTTGTGCAAGCAGCTGTTTTTCGTAGGCTTTAAAGAACGGAAAATACATGGCGGTGGCGCTGACCATACAAATGAGACACATAATGACAGGGCTAAAAGCCCAGTTCGCCGCCCAGGAGGCGCCGATCGGCGCCGGCGTGGTCCACGGGGTCATCGAGACCACACGGGCGACCAGGCCAAAGTCGAGTGCCAGGTAGGCCAGGGTCGCATTGACCATCGGCACAAGCACAAACGGAAGGAAGAACAGCGGGTTCATAATGATCGGTGCACCAAACAGAATGGGTTCATTGATGTTGAACATACCAGGAACGATACCCATACGGCCGATAGTGCGCAGGTGCACGGCTTTGCTGCGAATCAACAGCAGCGCCAGCGGTAAGGTTGAACCTACGCCGCCGATCAGCAGATAGTGATCCCAAAAACCCTGCACATAAATGTGGGGAATGGCGGTGCCTGCGGCAATGGCCGCCTGGTTGACGGACAGGTTCGCCATCCAGAAAGGGTTCATAATGCCGGTGACGATCAGCGCGCCATGGATCCCGGCAAACCACAGGATCTGGCACACCAGCACAGAGAGCAAAATAGCCGGTAAGGTGTCCGACGCGGCGACCAGCGGTTTAACCAGCGACATGATCGCTTCCGGGATGATCATGCCAAATTGGGCTTCAATAACCAGATTCAGCGGATGCAGCGTCAGCACCACGGCAAGAACCGGGATGAGGATTTCGAACGAACGTGCCACCCCGGTCGGGACTTCAGGCGGCAGGCGGATGGTGATGTTGTTCCGACGCAGGAAGGCGTACAGCTCCGTGGTATAGATGGCGACCAGCAGGGCGGTGAAAATCCCCTGGCCGGAGAAATACGCCGTCGAAATTTGCCCATCTTTAAGCGGCGCGGCGATAAGCAAAAAGCCCATCAGCGAGAGCATGCCTGACGTCAGTGGATCCAGTTCATGATGGCGGGCGAGACTGGCGGCAACCCCGACAGAAATAAATATCGTCATGATGCCCATGCTGAAATAGTACGGCAGCATCAGGTTGGCGCGATGATCGAGCGAGAATTGCAGCCAGGCGCGTGCGAATCCCCAGGTGGTGTCGGGGGAAAAGGGCGGAAAAATAAACACCAGCATAAAAGAGCCAACAATCATAAACGGCAGCGCAAGGATGAAACCGTCACGAATAGAGGTAACGTATTTTTGCTGGCCGACGGCGCCGGCCAGCGGCGTGATTTTTTGCTCAATCACCGCGATTAATTTCGAGTACAGAGAACTCATGGCGTGTCCCTTATTTTTTATTGTCGATTAATGAAAGGGCAAAATCTAAAACTGCTGCACCCTTCTGCATCCCGTAATCCATCATGTTGATGGGCTCAACGCGAATACCGTAGGCATTCGCTTTATGTTGCAGATCCTTCTGCATGTACTTCACTTGCGGGCCAAGAAGAACGACCTCGTAATGCCCCACTTGTTGTTCAAATTCCGCGACACCAAAGGCTTTGATATCAACGTCCAGACCGCGCTTTTCCGCTTCTTCCACCATTTTTTTCACCAGCAAGCTGGTCGACATGCCAGCGGAACAACAAAGCATGATTTTTTTCATGAAAAGACTCCTGACTGTGTGACGAGAATGGGCGCACTATAGACTTTTTGGATTCAGAACGGAAAGCGCTTTCCATAGATGGATGCATTAAATGTGAGCACGATCACCAGTTTGAGACTTTCACTTTGGATCGATGTAAGCGATGATCCCGCGACTTCGTGGATTAAATAGGTTCCATCATGAACATTCAGTTTATGAATGTTGTTGTTGTGCTGATCGAGCAACGGATTACCCCTTTTGCCAATATGCTCACCCGCAGCCAGCACATCACCGCCATGCGCGACAGTTTTGCGCTGGCAATGCCTTTTGTTATCGTCGGTAGCCTGATGGTGCCGTTGATCTTTCCGCCTGTTTCCATTAACCCTTTCTCGTGGTTTGGCGGTTACTACCAGTTTGTTCGCCCGATGCTTTTACCCACCTTTGAACTGACGATTGGTCTGGTGGCGTTAATCATTGCCTTTGGGGCCAGCGCCAGTCTTGCCAAGCAATACCAGTTGCCGGAAAGGTTATCGGGCCTGACAGGGTGCATAAGTTTTCTGCTCTTTATTGGCTTTAAAACCACGGATGGGAGCAATGTTTATTTAGGAGGGTTAGGGATATTTAGCGCGTTGATATCAAGCTTTTATAGTATTGAAGTTATTAGATTTTTTTACAATAAAGGCTGGTGTATACGCCTGCCGGATGAGGTGCCGGTGATGACGCGCAATGGTTTCCAGCTCCTTGTGCCGTTGCTGGTGGTGATGCTGTCTGTCACGGCGGTAAATATGACGTTAAAGCTGACCACCGGCATGATCCTCCCGGGTCTGATAAGCGAAGCCTTTCGCCCGTTAATTATCGCTTCTGATACGCTGACGGCTATTCTTATCTCTTTGATTATTTGCAATTTATTATGGTTTGTCGGCATCCATGGCGCCTTAATTGTGACCGGCATCATAAATCCCTTCTGGATGACTTATCTGTTTGAAAACCAGCAGGCGCTGGCAAGCGGGCAGGCACAGCTTCCCCATATTTATCTGCAGGGTTTCTGGGATTTCTATCTGCTGATTGGCGGAATAGGCTCCACCTTACCACTGATCTTTATGGCGCTACGCAGCCGTTCCCGGCAGTTGAAAAGCGTCGGGAAACTTGGCTTTATTCCCTCGCTGTTTAATATCAACGAACCTATTCTGTTTGGCTTTCCGGTTATCCTTAACCCCATATTTTTAATCCCTTTTATTTTCGTTCCTGTCATCAATGCCTGTATTGCCTGGTATCTCACACACCTTGGCGTACTGGACCGCGCCGTGGCGATGTTGCCCTGGTCAATGCCATCGCCGCTGCCTGGTCAGCAAACGGCAGTTGGAAAAACATGTTTATGTGCCTGTTTGCGTTGTTCAACTCCTGGATGATCTACCGGCCATTTTTTAGGGTGTATGAACGCCAGTTATTGGATGCAGAGAGTAAGTAAACCTGCCGCCGTTTCCCGGCCAGCGCGATGACCGCGCTGGCTTTTTTATAACTCACACCCATTTATGTGATTTTCATCACGTTATCATTGCCATTATTCTCGATTTTGTGATTTGATCCGGCAATTATGGAAAGCGCTTTCCGTATCTGGATGTACTTTTCCTTTTTTGATCCGTAAATTTCCCTTCGCGCCAATAAGACGCTCTTTCACTCAGAAAAAGAAAAAGGAAAATCATGAACAGGTTGAACCGATTAATACCTCTGGCCTTACTCATTAACGCTGCACTCTGCGCGAACGCCCAGGCTGAGGAGGTCAAGGCATATGACTTCACGCTTCACGGCTATATTCGTTCCGGCATTCTGGCGAATTCCGATGGCAACCGCGTCGACTCCGTAGGATTGATGCCCGACGGAAAATGGCGTCTGGGGAACGAAGAAGACACCAAAATCGAATTAATTCCACAGGTTACGCTGAAATCAACATCAGGCGCGGTGGCAAAAATTCAGGCCAATATTACCCATCAGAGCAAATGTACCGCTGACTGGAACTGCCGGGACGACGATGGCCATGACGCGCAATTCCGCGAAGGGTTTGTTGAATTAAGCAACCTCGACTTTGCCCCGGACATCACCTTCTGGGGCGGCAAGCGCTACAGCAGTTCCAATACCTCAAGTCATCAGTACGACTGGGAATACATTCAGTACAACGGTACCGGTGGCGGTTTCGATCATATGGATCTCGGTTTTGCGAGCCTGGATGCCGGTGTCTACGCCTTCTCTCCGACCGATGAAACCAAAGCCTATCCTGTTGATAAGGGCGATCAGGGGTATCCGGATGACTATTCCCTCAACGTGTGGTTGAAGAAAATCGGCGGCACCGGCCTGGATCTTGAATTCGTCGGTCATCACATGAACCGCAACGAAAACCATCCAACGTCTGCTGAAAAAGGCTATGGCATCACCGGGGTTTACAATTTTGATGGTTTCTGGGGACTGACCGGCGGCTATTCAAAACTGGTTATGCAGTATGGACGCGGCCTGGGGGCGGGGGATTCGCTGGGTAAAAATGGCTGGGGTTGGGCCAACCTGGACGATACCCAGTCGTGGCGCGTCATACTGGATAGCATGGCGTCAGTGAATAACGTTGATATCTCGACCTTCGCTTATTACCAGAAGGATAAAAATTACCGCTGGTGGAGCAGCGATGCTGACGGCTGGGGCCGCACGCGCTGGGTTGCCGGGGTTCGTCCGTATCACCAGATAACTAAGAATTTCGCCATGCAGTATGAAGTAGGCTACGAGTATCTGGATGATGAAAACTACAAAGGTGTGAATGGCAAAGGTAAAGGGGGGCTGACGAAAGTGACCGTCGCGCCAACCCTGACGTTCGACTCGGGTTACTGGAGTCGCCCGCAGTTGCGCTTCTTTGTAACGTACGCCAAATGGGATAAAGGCGTATCTGATGCCCTGGACGGCAACTATGACTGGAGCACCAACACCATCTCCGCCGGGGGGTACAGCCGCAGCGGCAGTACGGACACCGTAAACTTTGGCGTTCAGGCTGAAGTGTGGTTCTAAGGAGAGATGAACATGTCTAAACCTTTACGCAAATGGCTGCTGGTGTCGATGCTTTCGGTGTTGGGAAGCTCAGGGGCCATGGCCGCAGAACAGTCGCATTTCGAAAACTTTATCACCCGTGATGGCGCGCAGTTGAAAGACGGCAACAACGTCTTTCGCTTTGCCGGTATCCACGCGCCGGAGTTGCATCGCATTGAGGATGACGCGCGTGGAGTTTGCAAAGCCGATCCACGCGGTTGGGGGCAGTACTTCAAATGGCCAACCGCAGAAGAACAGGAAAACTGGATCCGCGCGATAGTACAAACCGGCGCCAAAGCGCAGCGTGTCTATGTGCTCTCTGTTCAACAGGAAAACGATGTAGCCTGCGGGCGCGCAACGCATATTCTCGCGCCTGAAACGCCGGATGGCATGCCGCGTCTGAATGAAGTGGCGATGAAAGTTTACGACAACATGATTGCGCAAGCCGATAAACAAGGACTGCGTTTAATCCTGCCCTTTATCGATCACTGGTGGTGGTGGGGCGGCCGTGAACAACTGGCCGCGTTCTATCATGAAAAACCCGAGGATTTTTACCGTACTGACAGTAAAACCTTTAAAGCCTATCTGGACGTTATTCGTCAGGTGATTACTCGTACCAATACGGTAACCGGGCGAGCCTACTTCGATGAAAAAGCAATCATGGCCTGGGAAACGGGCAATGAGCTGGAAGACACCAATGCCGATTTCCTCAAACAAACGGCGGCATGGATCCGTAAATGGGCACCGCATCAGCTCATCGTCGACGGCACCTATAAAAAGATAAATGCGTTTGCCCTGACCGATCCGAATATCGATATCGTCAGCAACCACTACTACACCAATGCCGGGAATAACCACCCCGATCAGGTCAGCAAAGATCTGCAGGCCATCGGCGGTAAAAAAGCCTATCTGGTCGGCGAATTTGGCCTGCTTGGCCACGCGCAGCTCAATGACATTATGCAATCGATTGTGCACAGCGAGGTCAACGGCGCGCAGGCCGTCGGCGGCTTTATCTGGGGCTTTCGCGGCCATCGCCATGACGGCGGTTTTTACTGGCACAAAGAGTACACCGGCCACTACAGCTACCACCTGCCAGGATTCCCGCTAGAAGGTAAAGCGAATCAGGAAATGGAGGTGGTGAATCTGGTGCGCAGGGCCTCAGCGCAGCTTGCTGGTTTAGATAAAGCACCTGCGCTCCCCGTACCGGATGCGCCGCGTCTGCGTGAAACCAATTCACCTTTTGCCATTAACTGGATGGGGGCCGCCGTTGGGCGCAATTACGATGTTGAGCGTGCCGCCTCGGCAACCGGTCCCTGGCAGGTGGTCGGCAAAGATATCTCTGATGGGGTGAACGAGTGGAACCCGGCAACGATGGCCTTGTTCCGCGACGACTTCCGCAACTTACAGTTGGGAAAAACCTATTACTACCGCGTGATAGCCAAAAACGAGAGCGGGGCATCAGCACCATCGAACGTGATCAGCGTGAAACATACTCAGGAGAATAAAGCCCCGACCGTTGCGCTGACCGCTTCCCTGGCGACAACACAGGATAAAGGCGTGGCGCTGAAAGCCACCGCGACAGACGACAATCTGCCTGACCGCAAACTGGCGCTTAGCTGGAGCAATAACGGCAATGACAAGGTGCATCTGTGCGACAGCAGTAAAGCCGACACGCGTGCCTGGTTCTCCGCGCCGGGTACTTATGCCCTGACGTTTACGGCTGACGACGGCCTGCTGAGTACGAGCAAAACCGTCAACGTCACGGTGAAAGAGGCCGTCGGTAAATCACCCGCTGATTACTGTACTTTTGGCGGCGGCGTGCTGGACGTCAGTAAAGGCAAACTGAATGTGGTGAAAGCCAGTGAAAACCAGCTTGCCATTGGCGATGACGGTTTTCTCGGCCCGTTCGCCAGTGAAGGCGATAAGGTTACCTGGCAGGTGGAGGTTCCCTGGGAGGGGCGCTTCGCGTTACACGTGACCTTCAACGGCAAATGGGGCGGTAAAAAGAATTCGTTTGTTGTGAACGAGGAGGCGCCAGTCGAGGTTGAATTCCCGCAGACCGATGAAAAAGGTCAGCAAATGGTTGTGCCTGTGACGCTAAACGCGGGCACAAATACCATTAGTTTCGGCAAGTTCCCGGGCGACTGGGGCTACATGTTTATTAAATCCATTGAAGTGACTGCAGAGTAGTGACATTGGCTGCGTCCGTTGGGCGCAGCCTTTTTTTATCTGAGGAGGCGTTATGACCCGGTATCAATTCCCGGACGGATTTTTCTGGGGTGCAGCAGCATCTGGCCCACAAACCGAAGGTGTAGAAGGGAAAGCCCATCGTTCCATTTGGGACAGTTGGTTTGCTGAACACCCTGAGCGGTTTTATCAGCAAATGGGGCCGCAAAAGGTATGTGAAACCTACACCAAATACAAAGACGATGTGGCGTTAATGAAAGGGTTGAACTTCAACTCTTTTCGCACTTCGATTCAGTGGTCGCGGCTGATTGCCGACTTTGAAACGGGTGAGCCCGATGCCGACGCGGTGCGTTTCTACCATGCATATCTGGACGAGATGATCGCCAACGGCATTGAGCCGATGATCAACCTTTACCACTTTGATATGCCCGAAGTGCTGCAGAAAAAATATGGCGGTTTTGAATCAGCGAAAGTCACCGACCTGTTCGCCCGTTTTGCACAGACCGCGTTCACCCTGTTCGGCCATAAAGTGAAATACTGGATAACCTTCAACGAGCCGATTGTGCCGGTTGAAGGGGGCTATCTGTATGACTTCCACTATCCATGCAAAAAAGATGGCAAGCTGGCGGCGCAGGTGGCATTCAATATTATGCTGGCGCATGCAAAGGCGGTTCAGGTCTATCGACAACTGGCGCTGGACGGCGAGATTGGTGTGGTGTTGAACCTGACGCCGTCCTACACCCGCAATGATTCTGTTGAAGATAAAAAAGCCGCCGCGTATGCTGATTTACTGTTCAACCGCAGTTTTCTTGATCCGCTGGTGAAACATCAGTTCCCGAAAGAGTTATGCGAAATCCTCGTCGCGAATAAGTCCCTGCCGGAGGTGGCGAAAGCCGACGTTGACCTGATTACTTCATCGCATATCGATTTTCTTGGCGTCAATTATTATGTCCCCCGGCGTGTAAAAGCACGGGAGTCCGCCTACACCCTCGATTATTTCACCCCAGAATTTTATTTCGAAAATTATGTGAATCCGCACGGGCGCTTTAACCCATACCGGGATAATAACGAAATTTTGCCGCAGGCGATTTACGACATCGCCGCAAATATCCGCGACAACTACGGCAATATTAAATGGTATCTGGCGGAGATTGGTATTGCCATGGATCTCGAATCTGAGGGACCGGTTCAGGCTGATGGCATGATTGATGACAGTTTCCGTATCGGTCTGATGAAGGAGCATTTAATTCAGCTACATCGGGCTATTGCGGATGGGGCGAACTGTTTTGGTGTTCACCAGTGGACCTTCATTGATAACTGGTCGTGGATTAATTCCTTCAAACGTCGCTATGGCTTTTATCGTCTCGATATTGAAACAGGGGAGCGGCATATAAAGCGCAACGGGGTATGGTTTAAGACGCTTGCCCAAACCAACCAGTTCACTGACGAGGAGTAATCGACGTGAGTCACTGTTTCTATCCACTTGTAAATGTGGTGAAGAATTATCCGTGGGGGAGTCGCTCTGCGCTCAACGCACGTTTTCATATTCCGAATCCTGATGACCAACCGCAGGCAGAATTATGGATGGGCGTGCATCCGGCGGGGATTTCTCAGGTTGTCTGTGAAGACGGCACCTGTTCTTTGACGGAACTGATTGCTACTGATAAGCAGGCCATGCTCGGCAGTAAAATTGCCGGTCAATTCGGTGAGCTACCGTATCTGTTAAAGATCCTTGCCGCCGAAAGTGCGCTGTCGATTCAGGTTCATCCGCAAAAAGCGCAGGCGCAGGCGGTGTTTCAGCGCCAACAACAAAATCCGGATAACCCGCCTGATTACAACGATGATAACCATAAGCCAGAGCTGGTTTATGCGCTGACGCCGTTTATGGCGATGAACGGCTTTCGTAACCCCGCTGACATTGTGGGTAACTTTACGCCACTTAATATTCCGTCACTCAGTGATGCGTTAACACAATTAGTCGTCTCCCCCTGCGCAGAAACACTGCAGGCATTTTTCCTCCTGGTGATGCAGCTACCACAGGATGAAAAACAGCAGGCATTAAAACGGCTTATTGATAATGCCAGGGACTGGTATGACGATAATCTGGCGACGTTTATATTACGCCTGCATCAATATTATCCTGACGATATTGGCCTGTTCGCGCCGCTGTTTCTCAATTGCCTGACATTGCAGCCAGGGGAGGCGATGTTTCTTTCACCCGGTACGTTACATGCGTATGTTCATGGCGTCGCCGTGGAAGTGATGGCCAGCTCCGATAATGTTTTGCGAGCCGGATTAACGCCGAAAAAAATTAATCTGAAGGAGCTTATGGCCTGCACGGTATTTGAACCGGTGTATGCGGCGCAATTACGCATGCGGCCGATAAGTGAAGCAGGAAAACACCATTATCCGATTCCGGTGGAGGATTTTTGCTTTGATGTCTATAGCGATGTGAAAGATGTTGCTATACAGACTACGAGTGCAGAGATTGTTTTAGTGATCGATGGGCAGGCGTTATTGCATCATCCTTGTGGAGAAACGGCGACCCTCAAGGAGGGGCAATCGGTGTTTATTCCAGCAGTGACCGGTGACTGGACGTTGAGTATAACCGGGACGTTATGTCGCGTTTACGGTTAATATAATTAAGCGTTGTTGAGTCCTGAGAGGGCGGCAGACACCCGGATAGACCTGATGTCTGCTTTCCGTTATCTCAGGATACAAAGCGGTCAACAAGCGTGGACATCGATTTCGACTGTGCGTCAAGCATTTGACTGGCAGTTGCCATCTGGGAAACCAGCGCCGCGTTTTGCTGAGTGACCTGCTCCAGTTGATTCAATGCCTGATGCACTTGTGTTACGCCAAGCGATTGTTCATTGGCTGCGCGGGCGATATCACTGACATATTGCTTCATCCGCCCGGTCGTATCCGCCGCCGCTTTCAGTGCCGCCTCGGACGCCGAAACCCGTTGCACCCCTTCGCCAATGTTATCCATGTTCTGATTAACCAACTCCCGAATCAGGCTGGCCTCTCTGGCACAGCGTTGGGAGAGATGACGCACCTCTGCCGCCACAACGGCGAAACCTTTGCCCAGTTCCCCCGCGCGGGCGGCTTCAACTGCGGCGTTTAGCGCCAGTAAGTTGGTTTGAAACGAGATCTCATCGATTGACGCCACAATCTGGAAAATATTGTCGCTGGACGAACGGATAGCCGCCATGCTCTGGCTGGCCTCGTTGGAAACGCGGGTCGCATCCATGACATCATTTGCCATCGACTGGGTCAGTCGCTCCGCCTCGCTGGCGTTATGGGCCGTCTGGGAGATAGCCGTCGATATCTGTTCCATACTGGCGGCGGTTTCAACGATGGATGCAGCCTGCTCATCGGTACGCTGAGCCAAATCCTGGTTACCGTCGGTAATATCACTGCTGGCGTTACTGAGTATCAGCGCACCCGATTTAATTTCCTGCACGATATGCTGAATGTTTTCGATTGCCTGATTGTAGGCGCGATTAAGAGCAGAGAGCTCGTCGCTACCCGGTACATCGAGGCGGCGGGTCAAATCGCCGTCCATCTCATTGATGGTTTTCAGTGTGTTGGTTAGTTGTTGCTGAATACTGCGCACCACTATCATGGCAAAGGCAATAGCAATGAGCAGGGCAATCAGACTGATCGCCAGAAAAGATTGCCAGTCAACACGTGCGTTGTGGGCCAGTGCCGCCGAATGTGCGAGCAGGGCATCCGCCGCCTGGGTTTCTACCTGGCGAAGTATCTCAATGCGTTTGGTCTGGGCAGTAAACCAGTCCGTCGGTTTAACGCCAAATCCGCCTTCCTGCGCTTTATTCAAGGCAATCGTTCTCAGCTCAAGAGCGCGGGTGACTTCGGCCGACGCAAGGGCTTTATCCAGCTCTGCAGCCTGAGCTTCGCTACTAAAGCGGCGGGTGGCGGTCAGCCAGGCTTCTTGTTTACCCACCACATCACTGAGCATACGGAATTGACCGTCGCTAAAGCGATCAACAGAGAAGACATTGGTGAGCAGTGCGCGCTCGATCCCGGCCTGCTCCTTTAAATTCAGCAGGCTATAGAAGGCTGCCAGCTCATTCACCATTGGGCCGGAGGCACTTAACTGACCTATACCACCAACGAAACTCAGCAACCCGGAGATGGTCTGCGTATAGAACTGCGTCGACTTTGACGCCTCTATATTCAGCGCGCTTATCGCATTACGGGTGGCGTCGAGGGACTGAATATTGTCTTTAAACATTTTCAGTGTGGCGGCAATATTGCCCTGTATTAAATTCGTATCCGTCCGGGCTAACGCCTGGTTTAACTTTACCAGTGCGTCGTCAGTTAATTTCCGCTGCACGAGGATTTCATCGCGGAACTGCTGCCCACGCGCACCGATAAAACCGGCGCTCATTCCACGTTCACGTTGCAGTTGATGAACAACGTCCCCCGTGCTGCGGGCAAGCGTTGTTAACTGACCGATAGTGTCCATCTGTCGTTCGGTACCGATGCGGCTGAGCATGCCTGAACCGGCAAACCATATCAGCGCAAGTAGCAGAGGGAATAACGCGATAAATAACTTCATTCTCATAGAAATACGATAAATCCATGACATATCGTTATTTTCCTTATTTGCTGTGTTGTCTTATAAGTGCTATCGGCACATTTCTGGCTAACCTTTACAACTTTATTATTATGAAAAAGTGAATTGTTATTCATAGAAGAAGGCGATGGTAAAGAATGAATGCATAAGAGGCGTCATAGGTTTCAGGTATGTATTCTGCCTGCTCTTCGCTGCATGTGTGTTTTTGACGTTATTAGAACAGCTTTTTTCTCTATGCTTTCGTGCTGGCGGAAAGATGCGGTTTAAGTATTTATTAATTTTTATGCAGTGCTGCTTCAATTGTGAAGGGGGATCCTTTTTTGGTCGACACAGTGAGGCTTACACTCCTTTTGCCTGGTATCTTCACCACCACTATGTTTTGCTTGAGTTAATTTGGCAGCAAATGCGGTATAGTATTCCTTTGCACTTCGTCTCAAAAATCAGAATTTAAGCTTATTCCGAAAATATATTATTCAGTAGTATATAAATAATTTTAACAATCTTATACCGTTACGCTATCCCATACATAATGTATCGTGGAGAGATAAATTATGCGGCTTGATGTGATAACTGATCATACCGAAAGTGTGTTGAATCTTATGATGGACAAGGCCATCCGTGAATGTGACCCCGAGTATGGTCGGGTGGCTGCTACATGGTACACGATGGCAGAGGGGGCGCTGTTCCTCTGGCAGGAACTGGCGGAGTGTTGCACCGACGTTTCGCAAGAAGAGAAAAATAAAATGGCATCCCGCCTTCACAGCATTATCAGTATGAATAGAGTACCTCTTCTCAAAAAAAAGGATGAGTAATACGTTGATTTTCTGAGTAAATGCATCTCTAAAAAACTGTGTCGCCTGATTCTGGTTGGGAAGCCGACCGGGTGGGGTATTATCAGAAGAGTGACGTTACTGCGACAGGATGACGAAATATAATATACGTTCTTTCCTGCGATGCGTTTTTTTGATGCTATGTCAGATTGAATCGAAACCCTACATTACTGCGCCCGGTTAATCTGACCTCACCTGCAAAGCAGGCGAGGTGAATTCCGGGTGATTATTGTTTTGCGGCCTCTGTATTTTTCGCATGTATTTTTTTATTCGCTTCGCCACTTTCATTCAGTGCCTGACTGGCGGCTTTTTCGGCGTGTGCGGCACTATAGGCTGCCAGATGCGAAATGACGATGGCGTAAATACTCATTAGCGAAACCCAGAGTATGCTATTTTTCCACCACAGCAATGTTGGGATTGTCAGCACTGCCCAAATTAACGCCAAAAATAAATGCACTCTGGCCATAAATCGGGCTGTTAGTTTAACTTTCATATTTACTCCTTATTTCCGCACTCTGTATTTTCCATCCTGATAATATTTATAGCATTTGCTGGTTAGCTGTTGCGCTTATTTTGTTACAGTTTGTACGTGAAATAAATTAAGATAATTCCTCTGGAAAGGAGGCGAACAAGTAGATTTGTTATAGAGTTCAGAGCATATAGCTTTGTGGTACCCGTCTGTGTGAAAAAGCCAGACGGGAGGGTTTCGTATGAAATTAATACTTAAGTATTATACGATCTTCTGACCCGTGATGTATTTCCGGGAAAAACACCGGACTTAAGCAAAGGCTGTTTTGTCTTGATTATAAAGTTTACTGCAATGAGGGCACATCAATGACAAGCCTTTCTGGACTCGTGTAAAGCTATGTTCTGACTGTTTGGTGCAGTGAGGGCAGGTGCATTTGACGAGATAGTTGCGATTATTTTTTGAATCTTTGCGTTGTGGCATAGGGTCTTTCCTGATAAATGGGCTGTAACCATACACTATCCCTGCGCGCATTGCCCATACTCATTTTTTCGCTCCCATTTAAGCAGGGATATTATCCATGCTGGTCAGGGCGCTTTGTTAAAAAGGTCATCGCCGGGCCTGGCCTGTTTTGTAGCAGTTCTTTACGTTAAAAGGCATGATTAGTCCCTGCATCAGAAACGCGTCGCTGGCGATTTCAACATTAAACGAATGCTTGCGAACGTAACGGGGGTGAATGGACCAGGAAAATAAAACTTGCATAATAGGATATGACATGCCTTAATGAGTTGTCGGTTTGATACACAGACCAGTCCAAAGCATTCCATTTTTAGCCCTCATTTTAAGTATCCTTAGATATCTCTTTTTGAGTCTTCATTGAAAGTTATGCGATTATTCTGTAATCGGACCCTGCATGCCGAAAGGCTTACATTTATATAGGTAAAAAATTATGTCTTCAAAAACGACAGGTAACGTAAAGTGGTTCAACCCTGAAAAAGGTTTTGGTTTTATCACTCCAAAAGATGGTAGCAAAGATGTATTCGTGCATTTTTCTGCTATTCAAAGCAATGAATTTAAAACGCTTGAAGAAAATCAAGAGGTTGAATTCTCAGTCGAAAACGGTCCGAAAGGCCCTTCCGCTGTTAATGTAGTAGTACTTTAAGGACACTTTCACTATTTCTAATATTCATCTTCGTTGTCCAAAATGTCACGGCTCGCAATATCGTGTTTCGCATTTTGATGTAACAGAAACTAATCCATATGGCGCAAAATGTATTTTTTGCAAAACCGTAATGGTAACCAATGAACGTTACAATTTAGCGACAATGCATCCTGTGCCATTTGTCAGAAATATCACAGCAACGCATATCGCATAGATATTTCGCCTGCCTCACGTAATCAATTAAGGACCGACTTATGACATCAAAAGTTTTGGTTTTTTTCAACTCTCAGCCAGTCAAAGCTGTTGACAGAAATGCCAGCGATAAGACCGTTGATTGTGAATACCCTAACGGCGAGAAAGCGACCCTAAATATTATGCACGCAGGCGTTCACTCACTCACCGGTGATCATCTGGAGATTCGTGTCGCTACTGACCGACAGCTTTCATCGGATGACATTATGACCGCGGCCCAGAAATTTATCTAAACGGGTTATCACGGGGTTTCAGAAATAACATCCTCAAGAAGCCAGTCGTGAAACACTTTGACTTCCTTGCGCACAACTTTCTGTTGTGGCGTCACCAGGTAATAAGACCATTTTAATGGCCAGCGATATTCGGAATGCAGTTGCACAAGCTGGTTGGTAGCAATCAGTTGCTTTACCAGCGCATAACGAACGATGGCTATTCCCCGGCCGCTCAGTGCAGACAAAATGACGGCTGAGGTGGAGTTAATGTGCAGTCCACTTTCGCGTGCTTCGGGTGCACCTACTGTTCTGAGAACATTTTCCCACGTTGGAAAATTGGCCCCCGGGTGCGGCGTGTCATCGTAAATCAATTTTTGTGTGGCGAGCCACTCACCGCAACTGATTTTTACCGGTGGTACAAGCCGGGGGCTACAGACCAGCACGGCTTCTTCATCCATCAGCCAGGTTTTGTTAACGCCCTGCCAGTCTCCTTGTCCGCAGCGAATCCCGATATCCGCTTCGCCGTGGGAGACATCCATTATTTTCTCGGTTACGTTCAGACGCAGGTCGATATTCTCATGGGTTTCGGAAAACCGATTCAGACGCTCCATTAGCCAGTTCATCATCAGTACCTGAGAAGCGGTGATCACCACAACGGACCGAGCCCGTCGACCGCGCAGCTTATTAAGACCCGTTTCGAGTTTATCCAGCCCTTCTGTAATGTCCTCAAGCGCGTCCTGCGCTTCTTCAACCAGCGTCAGACGTTCTTTGCCCGAACGCGTTCGGTGAAGAAGCGGATGACCCACCCAGTCTTCCAGTGCGCGGACAAGCTGACCTACCGCTGCCGGAGTCACTCCCAGTTCCTGCGCTGCACCAGTAAAACTGGCATGACGGGCCGTTGCTTCAAAAGCATGCAACCATTTCAATCGATTAAGCGAACGCATTCCTGCAACCTGATTTTCATTGATGTCCATCAGTATATGTCACCGGGATAGATTTTCTTTCTCGTATCGCAATTTCTTCTCATTCGTCCGCCTTATGCAGCCATGGCATTCTTTTTTCACACGATGAGTATAAAACCAGCTCATTTTAATAATTCAACGAATCTCAATAGGTTAGCGATGAACACATCTTTTGTCGGTAAAAAGCTGTTGGTAGTGGGTGGTACGAGCGGAATGGGGTTTGAAACGGCAAGACTCGTCCTGAAAAAGGGGGGAAGCGTTGTGCTGGTGGGCAACCGTCAGGATAAAGCGGAACAGGCGCGCCAGACGCTGGCTGTTGACGGACAGGTTTCTGTTATCGTTGCGGATCTCATGACAGAAAAGGGCATGCAAAACGTTATAGACGCTATTAATACCGAACATAAAGACATCAGCCTGCTGGTGAATGCGGCGGGTGTGTTCTTCCCGAAAGCCTTTACTGAACACGAAACGTCGGATTACGACATGTATATGAGTATTAACCGCGCCATCTTCTTTATTACCCGCGATGTGGTACGCAACATGATTGAAGCTGGCATGAAAGGGGCTATTGTCAATGTCGGCTCTATGTGGGCGCAGCAGGCCATCGGCGCAACGCCATCTTCGGCATATTCAATGGCAAAGGCGGGCCTGCACGCGTTAACCAAAAACATGGCTATTGAGCTTGGTGGTAGAGGCATTCGGGTTAACGCGGTCTCTCCGGCCGTGGTGCACACGCCAATTTATGAAGGTTTTATTCCGAAAGACGATGTAAAAGAGGTGATGAACAGCTTCGACAGCTTCCATCCTATTGGACGTGTGGGGACACCTGTGGATATTGCTGAAACCGTTGTATTCCTGCTGTCAGAGAAGACTGAATGGGTGACCGGTGCCATCTGGGATATCGATGGTGGCGTCATGGCGGGCCGTAACACCTGATGACTATGCCGTGCGGGTAAAAGCGCTCGGCGCAGGAGAGAAAATGGAAAGCGACGTTGCGAAGTATGACATCGTGACAACATGGCGAGGCGGCATGGCGAGCCAGACATGCTGCCACTCCTGCATTGTCGGGGAGATCCTGCAGCCTTCACACGGACAGGTGATCCATGCGGATGAGCCAGAACCGCTGGGTGGTAAAGGACGGGCAGCAAATCCTCAGGAACTGCTGCTGGCGGCATTCAATGCCTGCATGACTGCCGCATTTGTGCATGAGGCCAGTCGGGATAATATCTGCCTGACTTCGCTCGAAATCCAGACGTGGGGCGAACTCAGTACGGGGATTCCGGTTTCCTGTAAGCCATCCACCCGGAATGTGCCCGGACGGATCCAGTACATCATTCATGTAAGTGGCGCCGGGAATATCAGCCAATATGAGCATCTGCATCGCCGGGTAATAACACTTTCCCCTAACCGCTGGCTGTTGTCACAGAACATGACGATTGAAGGTAATTTAGTCGTGACCTGAATGGCTAACGATAATAGAACTATGTTGCTCATTGCGACGCACAAAAAATCAGGAACATTTATCCGATGACCGAAGAACGTACGCTGTCTGTCGCTGAGCAGAATAATAATATTACCCGCCTGGCATTGGCCCAGGCATTAGCCGGGGCTAACTCAGTGGTCTTCTATGCCACCGGGGCGATTGTGGGAAATGCCATCGCGCCGAGTAGCTCGCTGGCGACGCTGCCTATCACCATGTTTGTGCTGGGCATGGCGGCCTGCATTCTCCCATTGGGAGCGCTTGCGCGAAACTATGGGCGTAAAACGGCTTTTATGACCGGAACCGGGACGGGGGTCATTACGGGACTTACGGCTGCGCTCGCGGTGGTGCTGGGCTCATTTCTGCTGTTCTGTATCGCGGCCTTTCTTGGCGGCGCTTATGCGGCCGTTGCGCTAAGTTTCCGCTTTGCTGCAACGGATGGCGTCACCCCAGAGCGTCGTGCACGCGCATTGTCGTTGGTGATGGGCGGCGGCGTGGCGGCGGGCGTGATCGGCCCCATGCTGGTAACTGGCACCATGCATCTCTGGCCGCCTCACACGTTTGCGATGACCTTTATCGCGCAATCGCTTGTGGCTGCTTTCTCCGCACTGGTGCTGAAAGGGGTAAAATCCGTAGAACCAATGATTGTGGCGAAAGCCGCAGGGCGACCACTGGCTGAAATTGTGCGCCAGCCTGGCTTTATTAACACGGTATTTAGCGGTGCAGTCACCTATATGGTGATGAATTTCCTGATGACAGCGGCCCCGCTTTCAATGCATATGCATGGCCTGTCGCAGGAGGCCTCTAATCTTGGGATCCAATGGCATGTTATTGCGATGTACGGGCCGGGTTTCTTTACAGGCAAACTCATCGGTCGCTTTGGCGCTATGCGTATTGCGGCGGTCGGGCTACTGATTACTGCCGGATCCGTGGTGGCCGGGTTAAGCGGAACCGACATCTTCCATTACTGGTTATCACTCATTTTACTGGGTATTGGCTGGAATTTTGGTTTTATCGGCGCGTCAGCAAAAATCATTGATTATCATCGTCCGGAGGAAAAGACGCAGGTGCAGTCGCTCAATGATTTTGTGGTGTTTGGTGTGATGATCGTGGGCTCATTTTCATCGGGGGCACTGCTCAATCTTTTTGGCTGGAACGCGGTATTGTGGGGATCGCTTGTCCCGGTAGGCATTGCGTTTCTCTCCATTATTAAAAACAGCGTGACGGTGAAAGTGCAGGGTTAATCGCTGTTAAGCCGGGCTTTCACGCGCCATTTTACATATGGCTTTGCAAGGTGTAAGCCCGCTTTGGTTTGAGCGTGGATAGGCAGGTTTTGTATTTTTAGCACAGCTTCTTCGACATTCACCCCGGTTTGTAAACCTCCCCCTGATATACACCTCAATGACTGCTCATCAGCGCCTGATTAACAAATGCCGCTTGTTGAATCACCCATTCACGGAACCAGGCAATCTTAGGAAGGCTGTCGCACCCAGGGCGATAAACAAGGTAATAGGCCAGTGGGCTTTGCAGAGACAATTCAGGACAAAGCCGGACCAGGCGGCCGCTTTTCAGATCGTCTTCAACCATAATGCTACGCGCCAGCGCAATACCATGTCCGTCAATTGCAGCCTGTAACACTGCCGCTGAGTTATTGATCCTGAGACCAGGTTTACGGGCTATAGCCTGGACGTTAAAACGCTTAAGCCACTGCTCCCAGGTAATAAAGTCTTTGTGATGCTCCATAGACAGGTCGTGGATAAGCGTCTGTTCCGGTACGCCAGTCAGGCAATTCAGGGTCGGGTTTAAGGCCATCAATGACGGCGCGCAAACCGGGAACACCTCCTCAGACATCAGCAGTTCAGCCTGTAATCCCTCCCACTGACCCAACCCGTAGCGAATCCCTACATCAATACCCTGCGCCGTGAAATCAAGGATTTTAAGGCTGGTTTCAAGACGGACATCAATATCCGGCCAGCGACTCTGAAAATCTTCAATGCGCGGCAGCAGCCATTTCGCCGCAAATGCTGGACTGATGGTGACATTGAGAATGCCATTTGTCGCCCCTTCACGCAGAAGCGTCATCCCTAAATTCAGGCTTTGAAACCCGGCGCGGATATCGGGTAACGCGCGCAGCGCAGGCTCGGTGAGCACCAGGGCGGCACGTCGATTATTACTGCGATGGAATAGCGGGTAGCCCACTACATCTTCCAGGGAACGTACCAACTGGCCGACGGCAGCAGGGGTAACGTTCAGCTCTTCGGCTGCCAGGGAGAAGCTTTGGTGACGGGCGCTGGCTTCAAAGGCCCGTAATGCATTGAGATGAACAGGTATCTTCATATTAGATAGAAAAACTTTTTATAGAGCCAAGATTATCTCATTTGTTCCTGATGGGGATCATTAACATAATGCAGAAACGGTGAGGGGGATCATAACAAAGCTCTCAACCGGCGCAGCTATTGCTTAGAGTAAATCAAAAAGATTTTCTTTCTGTATTTGCCGGGGAGGGCTTGTCGAGCCTGGCACCGTAAAACATGTGGGACGCGATCGGCCGTGTTAAAGACCGACCGGTAATTAATCAAATCCAGGAGCTAACCATGGCTTATTTACAAATTACGTTGGATATCAGTGAGCAAAACCGTGCTGCGGCAGCGGCGGTGTACCAAAAGTATAAAGCCCCGTTCCTCAGCAACATTGACGGTGCGGTATCAAAAGAACTGCTGGTACGTAAAGAAGATGTTCAGGTTTTGCATGGTTTTAAAACTGAACAACAAGCGCAGGCTTATTTAAGCTCTCAGCTCTTTACCGACGATGTGGTTGAAGCGTTGAAACCATATCTGAACAGCGCACCCGATGTACGTATCTACACAGTTGCGTAACCCCCAACGCTTATAGAGGCTTACATGTATCTGGACTGGACTGAACTGCGTAAAGAGTTACGCTCTGCCGTCGGTAAATTTGCGGGCCTGCAACCTGAGTTTATGCAGGGTATCGACAAGATGGAAAAAGGTGCTGCTGCATCCGGGCATCTGGACGCCAAAACCCATGAATTGATTGCGCTGGCGGTTGCAATCACCACGCGCTGCGATGGTTGCCTGTCTGTTCATGCCGAAGCCGCTGCAAAGCATGGCGCAACGCGTGAAGAGATTGCCGAGGCGTTAGCTGTCGCTATTACCCTGAATACGGGGGCGGCGTTAGTTTACTCAAGCCGTGCGCTTGATGCGTTTGATGCATTGCCAAAATAATCTTCTCTCAGTGACTCTCCTGCGGGAGAGTCGCTTTTTATTGCTACCGCTGGATTTCAGGATGTTGATTAATCATGATTTTAACCGACGCGTCACGATAGCCAGGGAAGAGTATGAATGGGTGAACTCTCCACAAGCGGGAGTTGATCGTGTGATGTTGGATCGTCTTGGTGAAGAGGTTGCGCGCGCAACCAGTGTTGTCCGCTATCTTCCTGAGACGCCATTCCCGTTCCATCGCCATCCTGGCGGTGAAGAAATTCTGGTTTTAGCCGGTCAGTTTTCTGAGGGGGATAATGATTATCCTGCTGGATGGTATTTACGAAACCCGCCGGGCTCCTCTCATCAACCGCATAGCCAAAATGGCACCCTAATTTTTGTCAAACTGGGACAAATGAACTCAGGTGTTCAGCCGCGCGTTCGGATAAATACCCGTGATGTAGCGAACTGGCATGAGAAGGACGGAATAAAGGTGTGCCCTCTGTTTGAAAACGAACATGAAAACACCCGTCTGCTGCGCCTGACGACCGGGACGCTATTGTTTGAACCAGCGCTTAGCGGCGGCGTTGAGTTGTTCGTGCTGGGAGGCTCACTCATTGAGGGAAATGGTATCCATGGGGAAGGAAGCTGGCTACGTGTTCCCGTCACGCAGCCACTGGTGTGCAGTGCCGGTTCGGACGATACGTTGTTGTACATAAAAAAAGGGCATCTCTTAGCCATGCAGGAAACCGCACAATGTTAAAAACACAGGTGGCTATTGTCGGTGCGGGATTAAGTGGTTTATATGCCGCCAGTCTGCTGGAGCAAGCCAATATCAATTATCTCTTGCTGGAAGGCAGGGCGTTTGTTGGTGGTCGCATCCAGCAGGCGGGCAATACCGGGGTGGATTTGGGGGCCACCTGGATCTGGCCTGCTGTTCAGCCTGAAATAGTCAGGGTGCTCTCGGGTCTGGGCGTTGCACTTATCCCGCAGAATGAGACGGGTGATCTCATTTATGAACGCGCAATGGGGTCACTCTCTCGTTATCCTGGTTACGTCTCAACTCCTGCTGCCATGCGTGTGCGTGACGGGATGTCTCAGGTGACAGAAAAACTGTATCAACGGCTGCCAGCGAAGAATACTCTCACTGGATTGCGCATCACCCATGCCGAACACACGGGCGAGAAGATCAGGTTACGGGGCGTCACTGTGTGTGGCGAAGAGGTTGTTGTACAAGCTGAACATCTGTTGCTGGCGCTGCCTCCCATGCTGGTCAATTCGATTCGGTTTACGCCTGCGCTACCCAGGCGTCTGACGGATGAGTGGGGAAATACCGGCACCTGGATGGCGCCCCAGGCGAAATATGTGGCGCTTTATGATGACCCTTTCTGGACGGCAGAAGGATTGTCCGGGGAAGGGCGAAGTATGGTCGGTCCGTTAGTTGAGCTGCATGACGTCTCCGTGCCTGGCGGGGTCAATGCCCTGTTTGGTTTCCTCGGCATACCTGCCTCATCCCGTCACTCGCTTGGGGAAGAGAGGCTGCTTTCACTGTGCCGCGCGCAGATGGTCAGGTTATTTGGTGAGAAAGCCGCGTTTCCCTCTGCGGAATTTCTTAAAGACTGGTCTGCTGATCCCTTCACCGCCGCGCCGCACGATTTAGTGGTGCAGGCCGCTCATCATGTTCCGCCTGCCTTTCCTTCTGAGGGCGTGTGGGCGCATTGCCTGACCGGTATCGCCAGTGAATGGTCTCCGACGGTTCCCGGCTATCTGGCGGGGGCTATCGAAGCAGCGCGTGAAGGGGTTAACCGGCTGACGGTAAAAATGGCCTCAAAAACCCGAACCGAAGGGCATGATACGGAGCGAAAAGATGAAAACGACCTATAAAGCCATGCAAGTCACCGCGCCAGGTCAACTGGACATGGTCGAACGTCCGTTACCGGTTCCCGGCCCGGGCGAGGTGTTAATAAAAGTGGAAGCCTGCGGTATTTGTGGTGCCGACACGGGGGCAATTGAAGGACATGAGAAAGGGGTGGAATATCCTCGGGTACCCGGCCACGAAGTGGTAGGCACCATCGCGAAATTGCCGGAACAGGTGCCTGCGTATTTAAAAGTCGGGCAGCGTGTCGGTGTTGGTCGTCTGGGCGGGCACTGTAATGCGTGTGAGCAATGTCGTCTTGGTCACTTTAATCTTTGCCAGAATCAGCCTGTCACCGGCAGCTCTCGCGACGGCGGCTATGCGGAGTATATGCTTGCCCGGGCTACGGGGCTGGTGGCTATCCCGGACGATCTCTCTTCCGTCGACGCCGCACCTTTACTCTGTGCGGGTATCGCCACCTTCAATGCGTTAAAAAAATCCCGCGCGCAGGCGGGGGATACTGTGGTCATTCAGGGCGTGGGTGGGCTGGGCCATCTTGCCCTGCAATATGCCCGAAAAATGGGTTTTCGTGTGGTTGCAGTGGGGCGGGGCAATGATATCGCGCACGACGTAAAAGCCCTTGGGGCGCATGTCTATATCGATACCAATAAACAAGATGCAGTAGAAATCATTAAAGGGCTGGGAGGGGCGCAGGCTATCTTGTCGACCATCACTGATAGTATTGCCGTCTCCGCGCTTATACCTGCACTCGCCCCACAGGGAAAATTGATGGTGTTAGGGGTTGGAAAAGAGAACCTGTCACTGATGCCAGGCTTGATAGTCGGCAGGGAAATTTCTGTACAGGGTGCCATTACCGGTACACCTGTCGAATTAGAAAAAGCGCTGGATTTTAGTCTGCTGGCCGATGTGCGCGCCATGATTGAAACCCTGCCACTGGAAAACGCCCGGCAGGCCTGGGAAAAAATGCGCTCAGGGAAAGCTAAATTCCGTATGGTGCTCACCGTTAATTAATAAAACGATCAGGAATAAAAAGATAAGAGGAAAATAGTATGATAATTAACGCGTTGTCAGTCGAAGAATTTTAGCGGGGTGCCCATGACGCAAAGCTCGCGATTTTAATAGATTTTCGGGGGTTCTGGCGTAGTCTGGAAAGAAAAACTATCTGTAATTGAAAGTTAATCTGCTTTGGTTGTGAATTTTTTTCAACTCATACTTCTGCTATCAGATGACAAGTGCTCTCTTTATCTCAATCTTTGAGAGCACTCCGTAATAGTAGACGATATGACAATCCCACTGACAATCAAACAGATAGAAATGCTGGTTAAAATAAGCGAGGGGAAAGGGCTCTCGGAAGCGGCCCGACTTCTCAATCTTTCACCCTCTGCGATCAGTAAAGGTCTTGCGGTCATGGAGGAAAACCTGGGTGTTCCGCTTATTCAACGAACCACGCGGACGTTTCAGTTGACCGAGGCAGGTGAATATTTTGTTTCACGAGCCAGTGAATTATTAAAAGAATTTGATGATATTGTTAATACAACCTGCGGTTATTTTAATCACCCCCATGGCGCATTAAAAATTACCTGTTCTGTTGCATTTGGCTATGCGCATTTGATTGATATTTTTGAAGAGTACCGACAAAAGAATCATGATGTCGAACTCATTCTGGACCTTGACGATCACCTTATTAATCTCAATGAAAACAATGTAGACATTGCGCTACGGATTACCGCAACGCCACCGCAGAATTATGCCGCCCGCAAGCTCTCCAAAATTAGCTGGATGTATTGTGCTTCTCCAGCCTATCTGCAACGGATGGGGACGCCAACAAAACGCGTAGAACTGACCAGCCATGAATGCCTGGTCTACCCGGGATTGACGCCGCCATTACGTTTTACAGATATGCCGCAGCACTCTCACTGTGATATCAAAGCGAAGACACCGGTGCAGGCTAACAGTAGCTTGATACTCCTGAAAGCGGCGCTTGCAGGGCAGGGGATTGCCTGGTTACCCTCTTATCTTATCAATAAGCATATCGCCAGCGAAGAACTGGTCGCGCTGAAGCTTGATGGAAAATACGCCTATCCCACACACAGCTTGTATGCACTCTATTTTCCCAGTAAGTTTCGCAACCCCAAAGTGCGTTCTTTTATTGATTTCCTGATTGAAGAGAAACAACCGTGGAACGCCTGGGAAAAAGATATTGAAGCACTGTCTTAACAGAAAACAATCAAATGCGACACAGGTCACGTTTTTAAAGTCGAGTAGTGAAAAGTATAAATATAAAAATCTAGCGTTTAGATCACATTTGTTGATCGCAAAAAATAAATAAATGTGTGGTTGATCATGAGTTTTTTAAATAATTGGATGTGAATAAAAGTGGAAACTGTTTTCTCTAATATTCATTCGCCATCCGTTTTTTGCTGTGTAAAGCTTTCTTCATTCAATCATTAGTATCAATGTGGTTATTTGATTGAAATAATCGGAAAAGAACGCAGTGAAACTTTCCCATGCAAGTTCGTCAAAATGTAAGAACATATTTTGAAGCCATGTTCAGGTCGGTTGATTATTTTTAGTTGATTGGGGACTCCTATGAGTGTAGGAATTAATAACGAAGTGATTACTAAAAAGAATATACCTTTTACCATGTATGATCTGGGATGGGTGGTACTGTGTATCGGCGCAGCCATTGGTTCCGGAATTGTCTTTTTTCCTTTACAGGTTGGTCTGAAAGGTGTCTGGGTATTTGCCCTGGCCGTTATTCTTGGATATCCGGCAGTTTACTATATGCAAAAGTTGTTCATTGAAACCATGGCGCGTAGCGATGAACATGACTCATACCTTAGCATTATCACCAGCTACGTCGGCAGTCGTTGGGGCGTATTTCTGGGCGCGCTCTATTCCATCACCATGTTGAAATCGATGGTGGAATATGCACTTGCAATAACGAACGATAGCGCTTCTTATCTGAAAACATTTGGTCTGACGACCCAGACGCTGTCTGAGCACTGGTGGTGGTCGTTATTATTAATTGCAGGACTCTCGTTGGTTGCCTCCAAAGGTGAGAAGCTGTTGTTTAAAGTCTCAGGCAGTATGATTGCCGTGAAACTGGTGATTATTGTCGCTATTGGGTTCGTGGTAGTACCTTTTTGGGACTTAAATAACATTGGTGATTTTCCAAGTGTTAGCCATCTGGTCGTCGGCACCTTCCCGACGCTGCCTTTTGCCATCTTCTCGATTATGTTTGTCGGTATTCTGAACCCAATGAATATTGCGTATAAAAAGCGTGAAGAAGATAAAGAAGTTGCGAAATACAAAGTGCTGCGCGTACACAAAGTGGCCTACGTCATTCTGGTCGCAACAGTTTTGTTATTCGTTGTTTCTATCGTTTTGTCTATCAGCGAAGCCGATGCATTACGCGCTTACCAGGATAATATCTCGGCGCTTGCTCTGGCGGCAAAAGTGATTCCCGGTGCGACAGTAAAATACATGAGCGTGATCCTCAACGTATTCTCTATTGTGACGGCATTCCTGGCTCTCTATCTGGCCGTGCATGAGTCCTTCGTTGGGTTAATCAAAGTGGCTGCTCAGAAAGTATTCCGGCAGAAAGATAACAGTGAGAAATTCAATACCGTTACCGCTTTCTTTATGGTTGTGCTGGTGTTGTGGTTGATTGTGTTAACGAACTTCCCGATTCTGAAAGTCTTTGTATTTGGTGGTGTAACCTATGGACTTATTAGCTGTATCGTTCCCGGGGTAATTATCCTCAGAAATGATAAATTCGTTGATTTACGCGGTGCGTCTGTCTATTACGTTATTTTGATTGGTATGCTGATGTGCATCGGGCCATTTGTCATGCTGTTCTCATAAGAGTTATTACATGACGCATAGGTTTATACCTGACATGTTTAGATAGCATTGCGATTTTACAAATTATCCATAATTTCATAACAGGTTTTTTTGATATTAAAAATGCTGATATGCCCATGTTTTCTAAACGGTGTCAAATCCTGGCTAGTTCAGTTGAAAAGTTAGAGTGCTTATTTAGATAAATCTCAAATGTGAGATGAATATTATCGATATGTGTTGCCCTATTAATCCGTTAGGGAAAAGGGCAGATAAATTAAGTAAGTGTAGTAAGAAGAGGAAGGGAAAAATGTCGAATCACAATTTTGATAACCAGGTGTCAGCGGATACGTATCTTTGTCACGGTCCGTTTGATCCGGAAGTCTTCGGTGGCGTAGTTAACCCGCCGGTCTACCATGCATCTACCGTTATCTTTAAGAACTGCAAAGAGCTTAGTGAGCGTCATCAGGCGCTGTTTGAAGATGCTGAAGATGAAATCATGTATTACGGACGCTTCGGTACGCCGACGACCTTTGCTGTGCAAAAAGCGCTGGCTGAGTTGGAAGGAGGCTATCGCTCATTGCTAGTGCCGACAGGTCTTGCCGCTTGCACAAGTGCATTGCTGGCGCTGGTTAAAGCGGGCGACCATATTCTTGTCAGCGGCAGCGTTTATGGACCAACGCGCGGTTTCGTAAACAATGTCCTGGCGAAAATGGGGGTCTCGACCACGTTCTTTGATCCGACAATCGGCAGCGGTATTGTCGATCTCTTTAAAGAAAACACGACGGTAGTATTTACTGAATCTCCGGGGTCACAGACCTTTGATATTCAGGATATTCCGGCCATTACCAAAATCGCTCATGAGCGCAATGCCAAAGTGATTATTGACAACACCTGGGCGACACCACTGTTCTTTAAACCCTTTGATCACGGGGTCGACGTGTCAGTCCATGCTGCCACGAAATACATCGTCGGCCACTCTGATGCGCAAATGGGGCTGATTACCGCGAATAAAGAGACATGGCTGGCGATTCGCCGTTTCGTCTATCTGTTTGGCCTGCATGCAGCCCCGGATGATGTCTACCTTGCCCAGCGTGGTCTGCGTACCATGTCACTGCGTCTGGAGCGCCACCAGGCCTCAGCCCTTAAGATTGCGAAATGGTTTGAGGAACGTCCGGAAGTTGAACAAGTGTTGCACCCGGCACTGCCGTCATGTCCGGGCCATGAACTCTGGAAACGCGATTTTACCGGCTCAAGCGGTCTGTTTAGCGTGGTATTGAAGCCTCAGTATTCAAAAGCGTCTGTGGAGAAATTTATCGATAGCCTGGAATACTTCGGCATTGGTTTTTCCTGGGGCGGCTTTGAAAGCCTGGCAACCCCGTTCAATCCGCGTAAAGACCGTCCTGAATATCACTGGCCGTATGAAGGCGAGGCATTCCGTCTGCAGATTGGTTTAGAGGATCCGATTGATTTGGTCAAAGATCTCGATCAGGCGCTGCGTCATCTGGAAGGTTAATTAATATCAGCGTGATTGTGTCAGCCTGCGCTGGTGCAAACATAGCATTATTTATTTACAGGAGAAAATAATGAAATTGATTATTAATACTGCATCTGCACCCGCTGCGATCGGGCCTTATTCTCAGGCCATTTCGTTTGGTGATCTGGTATTTACTTCCGGGCAGTTGCCGCTTGATCCGGTAACAATGGCATTTCCTGCGGATGACGTAAAAGCACAAACACGGCAGTCCCTGCTCAACGTTAAAGCGGTGCTTGAACAAGCGGGGGCATCTCTGGATACGGTGATTAAAACCACCTGTTTCCTGGGCAGAATGGAAGATTTTGCCGCGTTTAATGAGGTATATACTGAATTCTTTGGCGATGTTGGCGCGCCAGCGCGCTCTTGTATTCAGGCAGGAAAGCTGCCGAAAGATGCTTTGGTAGAAATCGAAGCTGTTGCATACGTTAAAAAATAAAGCGCTGGAGAGCATAGCGTAATAATCCATCAGCGCTGTTACGCTATTGCTCTGCTTTTTGAGTTGTTCAAAGTCCGTTCATTTCCGACGACAGATGGCGTTTTCTTTTTATCTCATTCCCCTTTTTATTTTTTGTGGTGAAGCAAATGCGTCGGTTTATTGCTTAATTAAATTTCACCTGACAGATCAATGCTATTCATTTGCATGATCAGTTCTGCCATCGTTCTGGCGTCCATTTTTTCCATAACTCGTGAGCGGTGAACTTCCACCGTGCGCAATGCAATATTCATCTGCGAGGCGATATCCTTATTCATCATGCCTGCGGCTACATAATGCGCCACGGCTTTTTCTTTGGGTGTCAGTTGGCCGTAACGCTGTTTAAGCTCCTGTATTTTCGCCAGCCGCTCAGAGTGTTCGTAGCCTTTACTGATGGCCTCTTTTAGGGCATCAAGCGCGACAGGTTTTTGTAAAAAATCAACGGCACCCGACTGGATCTCTTTTACCGCCATCGGGATATCGCCATGGCCTGTCAGGAAAATAACGGCAAGGGTGCTGTTATCGTGACGCATGGCCTGAAACAGGCGATGCCCGTCCATACCCGGCATCCGCATATCCAACAGCACGACGCCCGTATCTTTAAGCGCTGCTTCGTGCAGAAAGCGCTCACTTTGGTTCCAGCACTGAACGGTGTATCCCAGGCTTTCCAGTAAAAAAGAGCATGAGCGGGTCACCGCTTCGTCATCATCCACTAAATGAATCATTTGAATCTTCTGTGTTATTGGTCCGTCGGAAAGGTCAGGGCCACGAGTAAACCATAACGCCCATCCGGGGCGCTGTGATTATTCACACTAATCTCGCCATTGACGCTGCGCAGAAGGCGCTGGCAAATAACGAGTCCCAGCCCCATACCCCCTTTTTTGGTGGAGTGAAAAGGGCGAAACAGCGCCGAGAGCTGTTCCGCTGACAGGCCGCCCGCGTTGTCCAGTAGCGTAATCTGCTGCTGTTGACCAACACGTTCCTCCGTAACCCAAAGGCGAGTGGCACCTGCCTGGACCGCATTCAAAATGATATTTGCCAGTACCTGCTCCAGCAGGACCGGTGGCAGAGAAAGCGGCATGGGGCGCTTGATGTTTACCTCAACAAGCAGGTCGGGTGACGCTTTATCAAGCTGCAAAAGCCTGAGCACGTGTCGGAGCGTATCTGCGACATCACAGGGCGCATTTTCACTTTGCTGCTGCGGACTCGCCCATTCCCGTAAATGTTTGATGATAAGTCCACAGCGTTCGGCCTGAGCATCGATGTTGTGTAGCGCCTCTTCTATGGATTCTCTCTTTTCCGGCTGCGGGAGATAAGTAAGCCCTCCCTGCGCATACATGCGGATTGCCGCTAGCGGCTGGTTAAGCTCGTGCGCAAAACCGGAGGCCATCTCACCCAGTACGCTCATCTGTCGGGCCTGCTCCAGCGTCTGCTGTTGGGCGCGCAGCCGGGCGTTTGCCTGCTCGAGCGCTTTACCGCGCCGGTTTACCAGCACCATCACCCAACCATAATTGGCAACGAACAGCACGCCCAGCACAAGGATCAGCCCAATCATTAGCCTGTGCTGGCTCAGCCAGGCAAGCAGGGTTTGCCCGATCCGCTGCTGCTCCGGGTGGCGGTTAAGTTCGCGAAGCAGGGCTTCGGTATCGCTGGTTGAGGCGGGTGCGCCCCAGTGCCAGCTACCACTCTGGGGTGCCGTCAGCAACGCCTTTGCGACGGCATCGGCAACCCGGTCACCCACGCCGGGCAGGGCAGCGAACGACCAGTCAGGATAGAGTGCGGTACTGGTCAGGCAGGGAGATGCGGACGGTTTTTGAAGCAGAACCCGAAAGGCGTTTTTCGCAATAAGACCTTCCGCGTCCATATCTTCCAACAGGCACACGGGAACGATGGCAGCCTGAATGGCATCTTCGCGCAGCAAATAGAGCAGCGCATCAGCCGGAAAGCCCAAAAATCTCACCTTCACCTGGTCGTCCACCCGTAACCCCGCATCCAGCAGTTCACGGTAGCCCAGCAGATAGCCGCCAAAAGCCTGCGCATCGACTGCGCCCAGGGTTTGTCCGGCCAGATCCCGCGCGTGGGTGATGGGGCTATCACGGCGAACCAGAATAGCGCTGCCGGTGGCCATGCTCTCCCCGGCGGCCCCTTTCCCGGATCGTAGCGATGCCAGCCAGCGCAAATGATAGTGGCTATTTAGCTGCACAAACTGCGCCTGATTGGTGATGACAAACTGGACGCTTCCTGCGTTTACCGCCTCGCGCATCGCGTTGAGATCAAGGGGGAGCAGCCGAAAATGGGCATCCGGTACGGTGTCGTTAAGCGAGTCGATAAGCGGCTGCCAGTGACGTTGAGTTGCCGCTTCACCGCGCAATGCCAGGATGCCGATGGTCCAGTCAGCGGCGAGAAGAGGGGAGCTAAACCCGACGATGAACAGGCACAACAGGATTTTTGCGATGCGATCCATGCGACAAATGCCCCTTTTCGTTTGCGGTAGATCAAGCCCGCTTCGTTTATGTGGTTAACCACAATAGAGGGCGACCCGGCGGGATTTTTAGACTGTAACTAATCACATTTGGTTAGGTAATTCCATCCCTAATCTTTTCCTTAGCCGCGCACTGAATGGAGGTCACTATGGACATCAGTAAGCGACATTTCTTGCAGCAATTGGGTGTTGTCACCGCCGGGGCATCACTGATACCGCTGGCGCAGGCGAGTCTCTCATTAAAGCCTGAACGGCACGAAGGCTCCGAGAAGCAGCGTTACGCCATGCTTATTGATTTGCGCCGTTGCATTGGCTGCCAGTCCTGCACGGTGAGCTGCACCATAGAAAACCAGATCCCGCAGGGGGCTTTCCGTACCACGGTGAACCAGTATCAGGTGAAGCTCGCCGACAGCGACGAGGTGACCAACGTGTTGCTGCCGCGTTTGTGTAACCACTGTGACGATCCGCCCTGTGTGCCGGTTTGCCCGGTGCAGGCCACCTTTCAACGCAAGGACGGGATTGTGGTTATCGACAACACCCGCTGCGTGGGATGTGCCTACTGTGTGCAGGCCTGCCCGTATGATGCCCGCTTTATTAATCACACGACCCAAACGGCGGATAAATGCACCTTTTGCGCACACCGACTGGAGGTCGGGCTGCTCCCTGCCTGTGTGGAATCCTGCGTGGGTGGCGCGCGGATTATTGGCGATTTACACGATCCCAACAGTACGATCAGCACGCTGCTGGCGGCGCACCGGGACGCGATAAAAGTCCTCAAGCCGGAGAATAACACCCACCCGCATGTCTTTTATCTGGGGCTCGACGACGCCTTTGTCTCCCCGTTGCAGGGGCGTGCGCAGCCCGCACTCTGGCAGGAGATGGAAATATGTCACCCATGATCATTGATGAGGTGCTGGCTCAGCCGCAGGACATTACCTGGCTTCCCTGGGCCGTACAGTATTTTTTCTTTATCGGTATCGCCTCGTGCGCGGTGCTGCTGGCCTGCGCGGCACGCTGGTCTCAGCATCGGTATCGCGAAGCGTTCGAGCGAATTTGCCTGTTCCTCGCTTTAACCTGCGGGATTGCCGCGCCGCTGGCGTTAACCGCTGATCTGCATCAGACCGCCCGCTTCTGGCACTTTTATGTCTGGCCGACGCCCTGGTCATGGATGCCCTGGGGCGCGCTGTTTTTGCCGCTGTTTACCGTGTTTGTTGGGCTGTGGTTTTTGCTTTTCCATCTGCGCGTGGCCACGGAACGTTTTACACCGTTGATGCGCTGGATAGCTCTCGCCGCGGCGCTGACGGCGGTCGGCTTGCTGCTCTATACCGGACGCGAAGTTTCGGTCGTGCAGGCCAGACCGATATGGTTCAGCTATGGGTATCCGCTGGTGATGTTTATAAGTGCGATAAGTGCGCTGCTGGCACTCCTCAGCCTGGCCCTGCATAAGCATCGCTATTGCGGCAAATTGCTGGCGAAAGGGCAGGTGGTAACGCTACTGCTGCTCGGGGCCGTGGCGCTGGTATGGCTGCTGGGGGATACGTTGTCGGGCGAGGCCCTGCGCCAGCAGTGGCGGCTTGCTACGGATATCCGTTTTTACATGCTGGTGATGGTGACGTTATGGGGCGTCGTGCTGGTACTGGCGCTCGCTGCGAACCGCTACGATTTTCCGTTATCGCTGACACTGGCGAGCACGCTGCTGGTGGCGGCACTGTGCTGGACGTTGCGCTGGGCGCTGCTGATTGGCGGGCAAACGGTTCCGAAATACAACGCCCTGATTAACGACTACCACCTTCCCCCGGGGACCGACGGTCTGCTGGCCATTATTGGCACCTTCGGGCTGTGGTTCGCCCTCATGATAACCATCAGGGAATGCGTCAACTGGCTTTCAAGGAGGTTTCGTCATGTCTGAATTATCCCGCCGTCAATGGCTAAAAATTGGGGTAGCTGTAGGGGGCTTTGCCGCGTTCGGTTTGAGCTATCGTGATGTTGCAAAACGGGCTGTGGACGGGCTGGTCAATGGCACGTCCGGGAAGGTGACGCGGGACAGGATCCACGGTAACGCTCTTGTTCCGGAAGGTAGCGCGCACGGCGGCTGGCAGAGTAACCCCGATCAGGCGGTCTCCATGACCCAGTGTTTTGGATGCTGGACGCTATGCGGCATTCGCGTGCGTGTGAACAGAGCAGAGAATAAAGTCTTACGCATCGCCGGAAACCCATGGCACCCGCTGTCACACGAGAAGCCTTTTGACAGCATGATGCCGTTTTCCGAAGCGCTGCAAAAGATGGCGGGGGAAAGCGGGCTTGAATCGCGCTCTACCGCCTGCGCGCGCGGCGCCACTCTGTTGGAGAGCCTGCACAGCCCGCTGCGTATCCTTACGCCGATGAAACGCGCCGGAAAGCGCGGGGAAGGCAAGTGGCAGCGCATCAGCTTTGAGCAACTGATTAAAGAGGTGGTGGAGGGCGGTAACCTGTTTGGCGAAGGCCACGTCGACGGACTGCGTACCATTCGTGATCTCAATACGCCCGTTGATGCAAAACATCCCGCCTATGGCCCGAAGGCCAACCAGTTGCTGGTTACCAACACCAGCGATGAAGGCAGGGATGGCTTCCTGCGCCGTTTTGCGCTGAACAGTTTTGGCTCAAAGAACTTTGGCGCGCACGGTGCCTACTGTGGACTCTCTTATCGCGCCGGTTCCGGTGCGCTGATGGGCGATCTGGATAAAAATCCCCACGTTAAACCCGATTGGGAAAACGTCGAGTTTGCGCTGTTTATGGGGACATCTCCCGCACAATCCGGCAATCCCTTCAAACGCCAGGCGAGACAGCTTGCCAGCGCCCGCTTACGTAAAAGCTTTAACTACGTTGTGGTGTCTCCCGCGCTGCCCCTGACCACGGTACTGGCTGATGACCATGGTCACTGGTTGCCGATAAAACCGGGAACGGATTCTGCGCTGGCGATGGCTATGATCCGCTGGATTATTGATAACGAACGCTACGTGGCCGCGTACCTGATGCTGACCAGTCGGGAAGCGATGACGCGCGCCGGAGAAAAAAGCTGGAGCAATGCCACCTGGCTGGTTATTACCGATGAAAACCATCCGCTGAGCGGACAGCACCTGAGCGTATCCCATCTCAATGGCGGCGACGGGCAGGCAGATGAACCGCTGGTGGTGAACGAGGCGGGAGATCTGGTGCCTGTCAGCCAGTGCGATCGCGGGACGTTACGGGTATCGCAGGCGGTCACGCTGCACGATGGCGCTACGGTTACGGTGAAAAGTAGCTTTCAATGCCTGACTGAATCGGCCCACCGTTTCACGCTGGAGCAATACAGCATGGAATGCGGCGTGCCGGTTAAACAGATTCATGCGCTGGCGAAAGCGTTTACCAATCACGGGCGTAAGGCAGCGGTGGTGACCCATGGCGGGATGATGTCCGGCAACGGTTTTTATAATGCCTGGGCGGTGATGATGCTCAATGTGCTGCTGGGCAATATGAGTCTGAGCGGCGGTGTATTTGTCGGCGGGGGTAAATTCAACGGCGAGATTAACGGGCCGTGCTACAACATTGAACAATTTCCCGGCAAGATCGCGCCCAAAGGGCTCAATATCGCGCGCAGTAAAGCCGACTACGCCAAATCCGATGAGTATCAGGCAAAAGTGGCCGTCGGTCAGTCGCCGTGGCCCGCCAATGCGCCGTGGTACCCGTTTGTTGCCGGGCAACTGACGGAACTTTTACCCTCCGCGCTGGAGGGCTATCCCTATCCATTAAAAGCGTGGATTTCGAATATGACCAATCCGCTGTACGGCGTGCCCGGTCTGCGCACGGTCATTGAAGAGCGGCTTAAAGATCCGCAACGTCTGCCGCTGTTTATCGCCATCGATGCTTTTATGAATGAGACCACTGCGCTGGCGGATTATATCGTGCCGGATACCCATAACTTTGAAAGCTGGGGATTCAGCGCTCCCTGGGGGGGCGTGGCGAGTAAAACCGCAACGGCGCGCTGGCCTGTTGTCGCTCCCGCGACCGTCAGGACGCTACAGGGTGACCCGGTATCCATGGAATCCTTCTGTATTGCAGTGGCTAAACGGATGCAGTTGCCGGGATTTGGCGAGAAAGCGATACCGGATGCGCAAGGGGCGATGCATGACCTGAACCGCGCGGAGGATTACTACCTGCGCGTGGCGGCCAATGTTACTTTTGCCGGGCAGAAACCGCTGCCGCCGGCTGGCGAGCAGGATGTGGCGCTGTCCGGCGTTGAGCGCATATTTCCGGCAATAAAGCGTACGTTGAAATCAGAAGAGGCATTGCCCGTTGCCTTTCTCTACAGCCGGGGAGGGCGTTTTGCGCCCGATGCCTCAGGACGTAAAGAGGGGATGGTCGGCGGTGAATGGGCCAGGCCGCTGCAGATCTGGAACGCCCAGGTGGCGGCCTTCAGATATGCCATGACCGGCGAGCGATTCAGCGGCTGCCCGACCTGGTATCCCGCGCGGTTGTCCGATGGACGGGCGCTGGAGGAGGTCTTCCCGCAGACAACATGGCCGATGAAACTGATGTCTTTTAAATCAAACCTGATGAGTAGCTCCACGACAGTTGTTGAGCGGCTGCATCACGTTAAGCCGATGGGACTGGTGGCCATTCACCCCGACGATGGTAAACGCTTTGGGTTACAGCATGGCGACAAGGCAAAGATAACGACGCCGGGAGGCAGTGTGGAGGCGCGGGTGAGTTTGCTCTCAGGCGTGATGCCGGGTGTGATTGCTATGGAACATGGGTATGGGCATACGGAGATGGGGGCGCGTCAGCACTGGCTTGACGGTGAACCGCTGGCGCATAAAAGCCAGATAGCATCCGGCGTCAATCTCAACGATTTGGGCTTTGCCGATCCCACCCGCAAGGTGCCCGGCCCCTGGCTTGACTGGGTAACCGGGTCGTCCGTGCGTCAGGGACTACCAGCTTGTATTGAAAAAGTGTGATGGAAGCTGGCCCCGGTGCGGGGCCAGCGTTTAGCGTGTTGTAGACACTCCCCTCATAACACAGTCGTTACATTGAAAGAAATATGTGACGGATTTCTCTCTTTTAATTTTTTTTAAGAAAGCTAACCCCCTGATTCCCACTGTTTTTATGTGCTTTTCTGCCGATTGGTAAAAAAATGTAAGAGTAAAGTAAATTTTTTAGCTGCCGATAGGATCGTGTTGCGGGTTTTTAAGACAAATACCTTCGGGCCTAAGGGGAGTGATTATGTCGTGGTGGAAAGTCTTTTCTGGAAAAAAAACGATCATTAATTCAACGGCAGCCCCTGAACCCCGGCGCTTGTTGCTTCAGGCGCTGGAGCCCAGAATGATGTTTGATGGTGTTGCCGTCAGCGCAACTACCGCGACCGCTGATGCCACTCACACTGATACGGCATCGCATACCACGGCATCCGTGAGTGTGGCGCATACGGACACCACCACGGCGGCGGCGACCACAACAGCCGAAACCAGCAAAACCACATCTGGCACCACTGCCGTAACATCCAGTTCAACGTCTTCTGCATCCAACACAACAACACAGGACACCAGTAAAACCTCTGCTGCCAGCGTTGTATCCGGCACGAGCAGTGCCAGCGGGCCACAGGTCGTATTTGTGGAGTCGGATGTGAAGGATTATCAATCTCTGATCAATCAATTACCGTCCGGTTATGAAGTGGTCGTGCTGGACAGTTCAAAAGATGGTCTGGCGCAAATCGCCGCCTGGGCCAGTGCGCATAGTGGTTACAGTGCGATGCATATTCTTTCACATGGTGAAAAGAATGACCTGATGCTGGGAACGATGGCGCTGAACAGCGCCAATATAGCGAATTACGAAAGTGAACTGGCGACCATCGGCCAGGCACTGAGCGCCGATGGCGATATTTTATTGTATGGCTGTAGTATTGCGCAGGGCAGTGACGGTGCCGCATTGATTGGCGCTTTGGCTAAGGACACGCAACATGCCGTCGCGGGTTCTACGGATCCCACTGGTGCCGCAGCATTGGGCGGTAACTGGACCCTGGAATACAGCACCGATAAGTTACATGTCGCGGCCCTGGATTTAGTGGGCTATGACGGCCTCCTTACTCGTCCTACGTCAGGAACAACGTTCTTTGATTCCCTCGATGGCTCTTTAACGGTCATCCCCAATGGCCAGTCATCGATAACGGCGCCTAATTACATGGGCTGGGACTTTACCATGCAGATGAATTCACCATCTGATGGTGCGAACGAAATGATTATTGTGGAAAAAGATGGTTCCAGTACAGTGGAAACCGTCGATGCTTTGAGCGATGGCTTAAAGCAAATCACCTATTTTTCGGTAAAATCCAATGATGGTTCTTTGTTTACGCTGAATTCTATTGGCGTGGTGGTTAATGGCTATGATTCCGCTTTTAGCGGGGGAACGGTTACATTAACCGGCTATCTGAATGGTTCTGCGGTCAGCGCCGCCTCGTTAACATTGAATGTTAATGACATATACAACAGTGGCAATCTTGTCACATTTAATGTCTCATCTAATTCTGCTTTTCAGGACATTGATTCCTTTCGCGTTACGGCGGCAAATGGCCATACTATTACAGGCTTAATTGGTATTGGCGCGATTAATGCCACTAACTTCCATTTCCCCGGCCCGGTATTAACGACAAGTGGTGGTAGCACAGCATACAGCAGCGGTACTGGAAACGCTGTTGCCATCGATAGCGGTATCACGCTAACCGATACCGCCGCCTCTACGCTGACCAGCGCGACAATTGCCATCACCGGAAACTTTCACAGTGGCGAAGATGTGCTGGCCTTTAGTAATACTAATACCACGACGTACGGCAATATTATCGGTTCTTATAACAGTGCAACGGGCCTGCTGACATTAACCTCTTCTGGCAGCACGGCTACGACAGCGCAGTGGCAGGCAGCGCTGAAAGCGGTGACTTATCAGGACAGCTCTCTGTCGCCAAATACCAGTTCCCGAACACTCTCTTTTACCATTACCGATGCTTCCAGTAATACCAGTAGCACCGTAACGCGTATTGTCACCGTTGCTGCGGATGTCGCGCCTGTTATCAGCAATCTTAATGGCGATAGCGGGACATTTTATGCAGGCGGGACGGCAGTGCATCTGGACAGCGGAACCGCTGCAACGGTCACCGATAGCGATACGACCAGTTTCAATGGCGGAAACCTGACAGTACAAATCACCGCTAACGGCCATAGCGCAGAAGATGTTCTGGGTATCGATACCAGTGGTACGGTGACCGCCAGTAATGGCACGACCGCAGGCAGTGTAATCTCTGTTGGCGGCGTCGCTATCGGGAGTATTGCCACCAACGGTGATGGGATAAACGGCGATAATCTGAGTATTACCTTTAACGCGAATGCGACAGCCAGCCGTGTCTCGACACTGGTTGGTGCCCTGACCTATTACAATAGCGCCACCACGCCGACAACAGGAAACCGTACAATACAAGTGGTGGTGAATGATGGCCGCGGGCAGACCAGCAGTACATCCAGTGTCACCATTGCCATGAACAATAATGCCCTGGTTACCACCAGCGGCGGCAGTGCCGCTTTTACCTCCGGGGATAATAGCGTTTCAACACCAGTGGTTATCGATAGTGGGCTGAGTATTGTTGATCATGCCAGCAGCACGCTGGCGTCCGGCACGGTATCCATTACCTCGAATTTTCATAGTGGCGAAGACGTTCTGGCATTCACCAATACCAACACGACAACCTATGGCAATATCGTCGCTTCCTATAATGCGGCAACCGGTGTTTTAACACTGACCTCCAGTGGCGCGACGGCGACGATTGCGCAGTGGCAGGCGGCGATGCGAGCGGTCACCTGGACGGATACCGCCGTGACGCCCAATTCGGCTACCCGTACTATCAGTTTCCAGGTCACTGATGGCAGCAGCAACAGTAGCCCGGTCGCCACCCGGACGGTCACGGTAACGGCTGTCGATCAGACACCGATAGTGAGCACCAGCGGCGGCAGCGCAGCCTTTACCGCGGGTGATAATACCGCGCCGACGCCAGTGGTTGTTGATAACGGCCTGACCTTAGCAGACCTGGACAATACGACATTCGCTTCGGCAACCGTGGCCATTACCGGTAATTTCCATAGCGGTGAGGATGCGCTCGCATTCACCAATAATAATGCCGGGATATATGGCAATATTGTCGGCAGTTATAATAGCGCGACCGGTATATTGACCTTATCGTCAAGCGGGGCGACGGCAACAGTTGCCCAGTGGCAGGCGGCATTACGGGCGGTTACCTGGACAGATTTAGCGGTGACACCCAACACGGCGACCCGGACGGTGGGCTTTACCGTTAATGACGGGACGAAAAACAGCGCTGTAGCGACACGGCAGATAACCGTTACCGCGACAGATCAGACGCCGATACTGACGACCAGTGGCGGCAGTGTTGCCTTTACCGCCGGCGATAACATCCCCTCGACGCCCGTTGTCATCGACAGCGCTCTCACGATCTCCGATATCGATAACACCACCCTTGCCAGCGCTACCGTCGCCATTACCGGCAACTTCCACTCCGCAGAGGATGTATTGGCCTTTACCAATACCAGCGGCACGACATTTGGCAATATCGTCGCCAGTTATAATAGCGGCACGGGGGTATTAACGCTGACGTCTGCTGGCGCTACCGCGACCCTGAGCCAGTGGCAGGCTGCGTTACGGTCCGTGACCTGGACGGATACGGCAATCACCCCTAATACCGCGACAAGAACCATCAGCTTTAGTGTCAACGATGGCACGAAAACCAGTACCGCCGCGACACGAAACGTGACGGTTGCCAGTACGGATCAAAGCCCTATTGCAACAACATCTGGCCCTGGCACCACGTATCCGTTGGGAACCCCTGGTACGCCCATTGCGGTGGACAGCGGTCTGACATTATCAGACCTGGATAACGCCACGTTTTCCAGCGCTACCGTCGCCATTACCGGCAACTTCCAATCCGCAGAGGATGTATTGGCCTTTACCAATACCAGCAGCGCGACATTTGGCAATATCGTTGCCAGTTATAATGGCGGCACGGGAATATTAACGCTGACGTCTGCTGGCGCTACCGCGACCCTTAGCCAGTGGCAGTCGGCATTACGGGCGGTGACCTGGGCTGATGGGGCCACCACGCCCAATACAGCAACCCGGGTTATCAGTATTACGGTGAACGACGGAATCAAAAACAGTGCGACCGTAACGCGCTCTATCGCTATGTCCATTCCCGTACCCTCTGTCACCGGGATCACAGCCGCCAGCGATACGGGGAGCAGCGCTTCCGATGGCATAACCCGCAATGTACAGCCAACGTTTATCGGCACGGCCCAGGCGGGAAGTACCGTGACTGTGTATGTCGATACTGTTTCAGTGGGCGCCACAACGGCGGATGGCAGTGGCGCCTGGTCATTTACCCCTTCCAGTGCGTTGAGTGAAGGCAGCCATGCGATTAGCGCGATGGCTACGCTCGGCAGCGTGAACAGTGTGGTTTCCGCTAACGTGTCGGTAGTGATTGACACCACCGCCCCGGCGATCCCGACAGGGATTGCGCTGACCGCAGCCACCGATACCGGAGCCAGCACCAGTGACGGGGTGACCAGTAATCCCCAGCCGACGTTCACGGGGGCAGCCACCGCGGGCAGCCTGGTGACGGTCTATATCGATGGTTCTGCTGTTGGCAGCACCACCGCGGACGGCAGCGGGGTCTGGCAGTATAACGTTGCGGCTCCGCTGATCGACGGCGCGCATACGGTCAGCGCCACCGCGACGGATACCGCCGGTAACGTCAGTGCCGCGGCAACGCCCCGGACCTTTACGGTGGACACCGCCGCCCCGGCAGTCCCGACTGGTATTGCGCTGACCGCAGCCACCGATACCGGCGCCAGCGCCAGCGACGGGGTGACCAGTAATCCTCAGCCGACCCTCACGGGGGCAGCCACCGCGGGCAGCCTGGTGACGGTCTATATCGATGGTTCTGCTGTCGGTACCACCACCGCGGACGGCAGCGGGGTCTGGCAGTACAACGTCACGACTCCGCTGATCGACGGCGCGCATACGGTCAGCGCCACCGCGACGGATACCGCCGGTAACGTCAGTGCCGCGGCAACCCCCCGGAGCTTTACGGTGGACACCGCCGCCCCGGCGATCCCGACAGGGATTGCGCTGACCGCAGCCACCGATACCGGCGCCAGTGCCAGTGACGGGGTGACCGGTAATAACCAGCCGACCCTCACGGGCGCGGCGAGCGCGGGCAGCCTGGTGACGGTCTATATCGACGGGACGGCGGTCGGCACCGCAACGGCGGACGGCAGCGGGGTCTGGCAGTATAACGTTGCGGCCCCCCTGGCCGACGGCGCGCATACGGTGAGTGCCACCGCGACAGATACCGCCGGTAACGTCAGTGCCACGGCGACCCCCCGGAGCTTTACGGTGGACACCGCCGCCCCGGCGATCCCGACAGGGATTGCGCTGACCGCAGCCACCGATACCGGCGCGAGCGCCAGCGACGGGGTGACCAGTAATCCCCAGCCGACCCTCACGGGGGCAGCCACCGCAGGCAGCCTGGTGACGGTCTATATCGATGGTTCTGCTGTCGGTACCACCACCGCGGACGGCAGCGGGGTCTGGCAGTATAACGTCGCTGGGTTATTGCCGGACGGTCCACATACGGTACGCGTTACCGCGACAGATACCGCCGGTAACGTCAGTGCCGCGACCACGCCCTGGATCTTTACGGTGGACACCGCCGCCCCGGCGATCCCGACTGGTATTGCGCTGACCGCAGCCACCGATACCGGCGCCAGCGCCAGTGACGGGGTGACCGCTAATAACCAGCCGACCCTCACGGGGGCAGCCACCGCGGGCAGCCTGGTGACGGTCTATATCGATGGCTCGGCTGTCGGTACCACCACCGCGGACGGCAGCGGGGTCTGGCAGTATAACGTCGCGGCACCCCTGGCCGATGGCGCGCATACGATGAGTGCCACCGCGACGGACACCGCCGGTAACGTCAGTGCCACGGCAACCCCCCGGAGCTTTACGGTGGACACCGCCGCCCCGGCGATCCCGACAGGGATTGCGCTGACCGCAGCCACCGATACCGGCGCCAGCGCCAGTGACGGGGTGACCGCTAATAACCAGCCGACCCTCACGGGGGCAGCCACCGCGGGCAGCCTGGTGACGGTCTATATCGACGGAACGGCGGTCGGCACCACCACCGCGGACGGCAGCGGGGTCTGGCAGTATAACGTTGCGGCTCCCCTGATCGACGGCGCGCATACGGTCAGCGCCACCGCGACGGATACCGCCGGTAACGTCAGTGCCGCGGCAACCCCCCGGATCTTCACGGTGGACACTACCGCCCCGGCAGTCCCGACAGGGATTACGCTGACCGCAGCCACCGATACCGGAGCCAGCGCCAGTGACGGGGTGACCAGTAATCCCCAGCCGACCCTCACGGGGGCAGCTACCGCGGGCAGCCTGGTGACGGTCTATATCGATGGTTCTGCTGTTGGCAGCACCACCGCGGACGGCAGCGGGGTCTGGCAGTACAACGTCGCGACTCCGCTGATCGACGGCGCGCATACGGTCAGCGCCACCGCGACGGATACCGCCGGTAACGTCAGTGCCGCGACTGCGTTTGCAACCTTTACGGTGGACACCACCGCACCTCAGGTGCAGGCAGTTACCGCGCAGAATACGCTTACAGGGGCTCAGGGGCAGGTCGGGTATAACATCTCCTTCACGAAACCTGTTCAGACTTTATCCGCGAGTGAGTTGCAGGCGCTGGTCACGGGCAATGTCCAGGCGAATATCGTTTCGGTTACTCAGGTCAACGCCACGACATGGCAGGCTGTATTAAGTGTCCAGGGCACTGGCACCGTCACCCTGGGTTTTGTAGATAGCACTATTAAAGACATCGCGGGGAACACGTTGTCAGGCTCGCAGGCCAGCGTTCCGGTGTATCAGGTCGCGCCTGCTGTTACACCTGTGACGCCGACAACACCGTCTACCGTATCGCCAGTGGTGCCGGGGAATTCGGCGCCGGCGATAGCACTGCAGTCGCCGCTCAGCGATTCAATGAAAGGCCTGTTTCAGGAGGCTGCTCCTTCTCCCATCGCGCCCAATATTGTTTTAACAGCGCTCAACGGCATCAGTACGCCAGCGTTAAGTTTGACCGGGGATGGTTTGCTGGCAACAGGAAACGCAACCTTACCGTTAACCCTCTCCGTTACCCCAGCCTTTGGTGAGTTTGCGGTTCCGGGCGGTTCGGCATCGCCTTCTTATATTGGCTCTATTACCAGTAGCCCGACGGCAGCCCTTGAAGTGCGGGCGGATGTGGGCAGTGTAGGGGTCGTATCCGGCCAAAGCTTTAGCGTGTCACTCCCGGCAGGCACGATTTTAACCCGTGAATCTATGGCGAACTTATCGGTGACCGTGCGCCAAAGTAACGGTATGCCGCTGCCTTCATGGATTAAATTCGATCCAGCAACCGGGCGGTTTTCCGGACAGCCACCCGCCGGATGGAAGCAACCCGTCTCTATTGAAATTCGGGTGGTGGATAAACAAGGGCATTCAGGTACCAGCCATCTGGAGCTGAAAGTCGCCGGGCCGCGGGAAGCCACCCCTTCGGCAAGTCTTCAGGCATCACCGGGCAAGCCCGGTCTGGATCAACAAATCGCTGCTCAAAAGACCGTTTTTGCAGGGCGACTGATGACGCCTGAAAAACAGGTGTAATGTTTACCCAATATCTAATGCGCTGTTTTTTATAACTAAAATCAATTGATATATTAAGGATGGTAGCATGCAAGGTACGTTATCCGCACAACGTCATCCAGGCCGGTTTGTCCTTCTCCCTGTCGCGGTCGCTCTGCTGCTGTCAGGGTGTATGGTCAAACCGCATCCTGTGAGCCTGCAAGAGCGGCAGGCCACTGCCGCCGCCGATAAACAAACGCTGTTTGGCAGCCAGGAAAAAATATCAGCGCCGATCACTCTGGAAAATGCCATGGCCCGGGCGCTGAAATACAATATGGATTACCGCGTCAAGCTCATGGAAGAGGCCATGGGACAACGTCAGTTGGATGTGGCGAATCTGGATATGTTGCCCAAACTTGCCGCCTCTGCCGGTTATACCGCCAGGGATAAAGACAACGCCTCTTCATCGCAAAATATCGCCACTGGCGAACAATCCCTTGCTCCGTCTATCTCAACCGAAAAACAGGACCGCATGGCGGATTTAAGCCTGAGCTGGAACGTGCTGGATTTTGGCGTGAGTTATTACACCGCGCAGCAACAGGCTGATCGCGTTTTGATTCTGGAACAACGTAAACGCCGGGTAGGGCAACAGTTGGTTCAGCAAGTGCGCGAAGCATGGTGGCAGGCCGCAGGCGCGCAGCAGTTACAAGGGCGAATCGATACCCTTCTTGCTCAGGCCCAGTCCGCGCTGGAAGATGCCAGGGAGGTCGAAAGCTTAAAACTGCGTTCCCCGCTGGAAGCCCTGAATTATCAGCGTCAGTTATTGGATGTTATTCGCCAGCTAACGGCGGTGCGCAGCGCGCTGGCTCAGGCAAAACCGCGGCTGGCAGCATTAATGAACATTTCCCCTGGGCTCGATTTCAGTGTCGCGGTATCTGATGATATGCCAGTACCTAAGTTGGGTATCCCCGTCGATAAGATGGAAGATATCGCTCTGCTTAACCGTCCTGAAATGGTGGAAGCGAATTACAGCCAGCGCATCAGCGCACTGGAAACCCGTAAAGCGATCGCCAAACTATTACCGGGTATTGAGTTAAGCGTTGGGCAAAGCTATGACAGCAATAAATTCCTGACAAACAATGCCTGGGGATATGCCGGGTTACGTGTGAGCTGGAATCTGCTCAATCTGTTTAATGCCGGGCCGATTACCAAAGCGGCTGAGGCGGAAAAACAAGTCAACGATGCCCAGCGCCTGGCGTTGAGCATGGCGGTGCTGACTCAGGTGAATATCGCCTGGCTGGATTATGAAGGTAAAACCAAACAGTTTGAACTGGAACGCCAGTTGAATACGGTTGATCAAACGATTTACGAGCAGACACGCCATGCGGTAGAGAGCGGCGCATCGGCACGTTTGCAGGGTATTCTGGCTGATGCTAACGCAGTCTACTCATCATTACGGCTCTATCAGTCCTATGGCGCATTACAAAACGCCTACGGACAAATGGGGGCCAGCCTTGGGCTTGATCCTTTGCCGGAAGATACGCGTGGATATGATATTGCCTCATTGGATCAAGCCTTTAAAGGCGTTACAGCCCGCGTAAATAAGCAAATGGCAGGCGATAAACAATGAAAAAATACGCGCTGTGGTTGATGGCGGGCGTCCTGAGCGCCAGCGCGGTTGGCGCAACGACCGGCTCATCGCCGACGCCGGAGAGCACGCCGTCAGGCAGTAGTGATGGCGGGATTCGTGTTGAACTGCTCTCTCCTCATGCGGTAACGCTCTCCGGCGAAGTCGCGGCGCGCATTGCCGCACTTAAAGTATCGGAAGGCGACAGCTTTCGACAGGGCCAGACACTGATTGAGTTCGATTGTGCGACCTATCGCGCGCAACTGCGTAAGGCGCAGGCCGTGCAGGAGGCCGCCAGCCAGTTGCTGAAAGTGAACAATCAACTGGCGAAATACAATTCTGTCGGCACCCTGGAATTGACCCAGGCAAAAGGAAAGCTTGATGAGGCGGCGGCAGATGTCAGCTATATGCAAACGCTGGTCTCAAAATGCACGATCACAGCACCTTTTGATGGGCGTGTTTCAAAACGACATGCCGCCGCCTGGCAGTATATGACCCCAGGCGCACCGGTACTCGATATTGTGGCAACCCAGGATTTGGAGTTACGTATGCTGGTGCCGTCAAAATGGCTACCGCGCTTAAACGCCGGTGCCACATTCCAGGTGACGATTGATGAGTTGGGGCAGACCTTCCCGGCAAAAATCAAGCGTACAGGCGCGCAAATCGACCCTGTCAGCCAGACCATTCCGGTGATTGGCGTTATCACCGGGAATGCGGAGAATTTGTTACCCGGTATGAGTGGGTGGGCAAACTTTAATTAAGGTTGATATGGAACAAGCGCAACATAACGGGCTGGCGGTACTGCTGCATCTTCTTCATCTGGCGCGAGAGGCGCAAAGTCCGCTACGTCTGGGATTCATTATGGTGAATGAGTCCCGCCAGTTGTTGGTTTATCGCCAGGCGGCGTTCTGGCAGGAGGGGCTGCGCCGTCAGGTTGTTTCCGTCTCCGGGCTTGCGGAAGCTGACGCCACGTCACCCTATTTACAGTGGTTAAGCGGCGTTTTTCGATTTCTTTATCAACACCACCCTGAATTGCCGCCGTATGTGGCGTTAACGGCTGCGGCTTTACCTGAGTCTCTGGCTGCGGACTGGTCTCAGTGGCTACCCGCCCATGCCGTCTGGTTCCCGTTGGGATCTGCGGGGGCATTACTGTTTGCCAGCGATGAGCCCTGGGATGACGAAACCCTCCATCTGGCCCAGGAACTGATCCACGGCTACCGTTTTGCGCTGGTTCAGCATCTGCCTCACCTGAATAGCCGTCAGAAATTTCAGGCCTGGTTGAAAGCGTCGCCGCGTCGTAAATGGTGGCTGCTGGCGCCGCTGCTCCTGTTATGTATACCCGTGCGGATGAGTGTGCTTGCGCGGGCAGAGGTGGTGCCATCGGATCCCGAGCTAATTCGTGCTCCCGTAGTTGGGGTTATCGATAAAGTGCTGGTACAGCCGAATCAGGTGGTGCAGAAGGGAACGGCGCTTTTCGCCCTGGACGCAACGGTACTGGCCGGGCAGTTCGCCCTGGCAAAACAGGAGGCGCTGGCGGCAAAAGAGCGCTTTCGGATCAGTGCGCAGATGGCGGTGACCAGCGACAAGAATAAGCTGGAACTGGCTGAGGATAAATCTCGTCTGGCGGCAAAAGACATCTCGGCCGACTATGCCGGAAAGGCGCTGGATAAACTTAACGTGACGGCGCCGGGCAGCGGCGTGGTGGTGTTTTCCGATGCTGAGGAATGGCAGGGAAAAGCAGTTAACGTTGGTGAGAAAGTGATGACCCTGGCCGATCCGGAACACGTGGAGCTGGCGGCCTGGTTACCCGCGGCAGATGCTATTCATCTGCAACCGGGGGCGAAAGTCACTCTTTACCCAAACGCATCGCCCTTTAGCGCCTTTGACGCGACCCTGGTAAGAATAGCGTATAAAGCAGAGGTCAGTGATGGCAACGTGCTGAGCTATCGCCTGCAGGCCAAATTCCTTGCGCCAAAACAGACACCCATGATTGGGCAGATGGGCACCGCGCGTATTTATGGCGACTGGGTTCCTTTGGGCTACTATGCTCTGCGGCGTCCTTTGACCGCCGCCCGACAGTGGCTTGGGTGGTAGCATGGATAATTTCCTGCTTCCTCCACTGCGTCAGGAACTGACCCTGCATGCCGGGCCGGATCAGCAGGATGGCTCGCCAGGTTGGGTGCTGCACGACCCGGCGGCAAACCGTTTTTTCCTGCTGGGGTGGGCCAGTTTTGAGATGCTGTCACGCTGGGGAGCACGGGATGCCGGGCGTCTGATGAAGGCCGTCAATACGCAAACCACATTGACGCTGGATATGCACGATATCCACCACCTGGTGCAATTTCTGCGCGAAAATCAGTTATTGCAAACAGAGTCGAGTGAAGAGCTGTGGCGTTTGCATCAGCATCGCCATCGCGGTTATTTATCCTGGCTGCTCAGCCATTATCTGTTTTTCCGTATTCCTCTGGTTCGCCCGGATGCGCTTCTGGCTCGCTTGTTACCCTGGATCAGTTGGGTTTTTCGCCCGGGATTCTGGTGGCTAATGGCGCTGATAACCCTGAGCGGCTTGTTTATGGTGTCTCAGCAGTGGGATGCCTTCACGCATACGTTTTCAAGTTATGGCGGCTGGATGGCGGCGGTAGGGATTGCGGTGGCCCTGAGTGTCGCTAAAGTGGTTCACGAACTGGGACATGCGTTTACCGCCCGCCATTTTGGGTGCCGGGTGCCCGCCATGGGGATCGCTTTTTTGGTGATGGTCCCGGTGCTGTATACCGATACCAATGATGCGTGGAAATTACCGTCGCGTCGGCAACGATTATTGATTGGCGGCGCCGGAATGATGGCTGAACTGACGCTGGCCTCCTGCGCGACGTTACTCTGGTGTTTCTTACCCGATAGCCCGTTTCGCGCCGGTATTTTTCTCTTAGCCAGCACAACCTGGCTGGCGACGCTGGCTATTAATGCCAGCCCCTTTATGCGGTTCGACGGCTATTTTCTGTTATCGGACCTGCTGCAGATGCCAAATCTACACGCCAGGTCCTTCGCGTTGGCACGCTGGCACTTGAGACGAGTGTTGTTGGGGCTTGATGATCCCGAGCCAGAGCATTTCTCTGCTTCACGGCGACGTGGTTTACTTATTTTTGCCTGGCTGACCTGGTTATACCGGCTGGTCATTTTCACCTCCATCGCGTTTTTGGTTTATCACCTTTTTTTTAAAACGCTGGGGATAATATTACTGATGGTGGAACTGGGGTGGTTTGTGGTGCGACCCTTTGTTAATGAATTACAGGTTTGGTGGCGGCGGCGCCATGATTTACGCTGGGGATTCAGAACCTGGCGCACGTTGTTTTTCCTGACTGTGATAGTGCTTTTTTTGGCTGTGCCATGGCAGCGGGGCGTTTCGGCACCCGCCGTGATGGACGCGGCACAATCTCAGGCTATTTATGTGCCAGAGGATGCGTTAGTCGGGCAGGTGAATGTGCATGATGGCGACTGGGTGCAACAAGGGCAGGTACTGGCGGTATTGACGTCGGACAGCCTTGACTACCAGATAGCGCAGGCTAAGGTTATCGCTGCGAATCTGGCCTGGCAGGTTGCTCAGCAGCCTTTTTCAAAGGGGCTTGATGAACAAGGTGCGGCACTGAAAAAGCTGGCGCTGGCCGCTCAGCAGCAAATCGAAAGTTTATTACGTCAGCAAGCGCGGCTGACATTAACCGCCCCTTTCGCCGGACGTATAGCGGATGCCAGCGATACGTTAAAGCCTGGCACCGTAGTGGTTCAGGGCGAGCGGTTGATGCAAGTTCTGGGTAAAGAGGGTATGCGTGGTGAAGGTTGGGTGGATGAAGATACGGTCACGACCCTGCGCCCTGGCGATGCTGCGTTCTTTGTGCCGGACAGCGGTGAAACAAGTGCGATTCGCTGTAAAGTCGGCCAGGTTGACAGGCTTAACCAAACGACGCTTGACCAACCGTTGCTGGCATCGGTGTACGGAGGTGGCATTCCGGTGCAGATCATCAATGAGCGTCTGGTGCCCATCAACACCATTTTCCGCGTTCGTCTGGACGCCTGCGAAACACGCCTTTCGCCAGAACGTGAGATGGCCGGAAAAGTGGTGTTACAGAGTGAGCATCATAGTTTTTTACAACGTGCCTGGCAGTGGCTGGTGGTCAGTCTGGGTCGGGAGGCGGGGTTGTAATCCGTCTGGAGGCAGGATTTACCTTTCATAAAGGAGTCATGATGGTGTCTAAGCCCGTGGTTTCGAAGTCTATAGATGTCTTATCTTTGCGGCCTGCACGCACATCGGATATGCCATTGATTGAGCAAATTTATCAGAGTGCCAGACCTGATTTGCAGTGGATTGATGGGGAACAGGCGCTTATAGAGACCGTACGCCAGCAACAGTGGTATATGATGCAGCAATCCAGCGGTGAACAGCACCCTAATGCCATGCATTTTATGGTGGAGCGTGCAGGTTCGAATGTCGGCACCGTGATGGTCGATTTTGGTCTTAATGAGGCAAGGGTGATATTCATTGCTATGTTGCCGCAAGCGCGTGGACAAGGTTACGGACGCCTCATATTACAGCAACTACAGGTTGCTGCCCGTAAAGTCGGCTGCCCGCTCAGTGCTACCGTCTGGCGAATGAATCACGATGCCCAACGGTTATATCTGGCGCTGGGATTTCGGTGTGAGGAACAAGGTGCAGTTGCGGATAAATGGGTGTGGTATCCCTCAGACAGCTAATTATATTGGCGCAGAATTTTTTTCTGCGCCAGGGCGTTAATTAAAAATGAGCTGGAAATAACTGTAAGCAGGATCTCTTCCCATTTCCAGAGTACGGTTGATATTGACGCCTTCTATTTTTAACTCCTGATGTTCAGTGGTTTCAGGTAATCGTAAGATGCCATAGACATTCACCAACGGTGTATTTGCCGTGGCCTGCAGTTCTACAATAAACGGAGTGCGTGATATATTCCGCTTCGTAGGCATTTGTGCTCTTGGTAGCAATGTGACGGACTGCACTGATAAAGTTAATGCCATACCATTATCAGCATCCATCGTACAGGTTTTCCCAATAAAAGATGTAAATAAGTGGCTGTTAATTTCTTCCAGCATAAGACCCTCTGGATATGTTAATCATTGCGCATGGGAAATATTCCGGTGACTGCGATACAGAAGTTAATCGCCAGAAATGGGTTCATGACAGATACAGGGACATTCCCGCCTGTAGGGTTCAGTTGACCCGTAATACTGGTACCGCCGACGTCTACAGGATCTTTTAGTGTGGTTGACCAGATGGTTGCCAGCCCCGTGCCGCCGCCGGATGCACCAATGAACGGCGCCTGTGCTGAGGGGATACTGGCCGGTGTTGTGGGGTTGGCAGTGCCGCTGGCCTGTAATTTTACCTGTAAAGCGGGGGTATGTGTGTGTGCCGGCATATTTGCCGTAGACAACTGAACATTGGCAGTGCCACCAGTATCGCCCATGTTATGAATAACCGTTTGTAGCTGACCGAAACCAATAGGCATTCGCCCCTGGAGATTAGGCAGGTTAAACGTTGTTGCGCCATCACCACCGTAAAATTTGCCCAACAAAGCGAAAAGCGCCTGATATTGCGAAACTCTATATTGTTGCCCATTGCAGAAATCAAAATAGCTTGGTGCGTAGTTAAAAGCAAAAGGAAGAATTGTTCCCATATAACAGTCCATAACTAACTCCTTATTGATGTTGAAATGTGCAGAGCTGGAAAGATGCGAGAAAACAACATTAAAAGTGTGGCTGGTTATTGCCATTTGTCGAATAATTTACGCTAAAGCACTGCTTTATGAATATTGTACTGTTGCTACATTAAAAAAGTGGGTCTGGTTATTTACATACGATTTGGGCTATTCCGGGAGTTGTTGTATTAAGTAAGCGTGTCAGATTAAAAATAATGATTCGGGGAAAGCATTTTTTAGCGGATGCTTATCCTGATAAATAGAAAATATTGACGTTGATCTCATCCGGATGGCTTTACATGGATGTATGCCTGAGAATGTCTGCCGCCTTGCGTATATTAACCGCTCAGGTCATAGCGGGCCTGAATCGCAATGCGTTGTTCCGGCGATATCCGATAATGATAAGCAGGTCGGTGTAGCTATCATAACAACAAGGGCTTATCAGTACTGATTTAGCCGATATCAGATAAATTTGTCTTTAGTTAGTTAAAAGGTAAACCAGGAAATGAAGAACACGATGACCCTCGAATGGTGGCATGGCATATGGGCATACGTCGGGAAGAGCGGTTTCGCCAGAGATCAGGAGAGGTGTGTATGGTGTCCCCTGCAGGAATCGAACCTGCAACTAGCCCTTAGGAGGGGCTCGTTATATCCATTTAACTAAGGGGACGAGGCGGCAGGAGTATAACGTCATTTCGCCTTTGCGTTAAGTGTCCTGCGCCCGAGTGGTTAAAGTGTCGCCAGTCAGCCCCTGTTTTCGGCTGTTTCCTGTTTTGCTTTGGCTTTTGCCTCAGCTTTGCGTTTGTTAATCATGTCATTGCGAATTTGCGCGTGGCTCAGTAGCGCGAAGATAAACGTACCGCCGCAGATATTTCCGGCAAGCGTCGGAAGCGCAAACGGCCAGAAAAATTCGCTCCAGTGGATATTGCCATTAAAGATGAGATAAAAAAACTCCACCGCGCCTACCACGATATGGGTGGTGTCGGCCAGAGCGATAAGCCAGGTCATCAGGATAATAACCACGATTTTCGCAGCACCCGCAGACGGGAACATCCAGACCATGGTGGCAATAATCCAGCCGGAAATAATGGCGTTGGAAAACATCTCCATCGGCGTGTTCTTCATTACATCCATACCAATTTTAACGAACGCGTCGCGCGTCGGCTCATCAAAAATCGGCATATATTCAAAGGCCCACGCCGCGATACCCGTACCAATGAGATTCCCCAGCAGCACAACGCTCCACAGGCGCATCATCAGGCCAAAATTGACCCATGAGGGCTTTTGCATCACCGGAAGTACAGCGGTAACGGTGTTTTCAGTAAAAAGCTGCTGGCGGGCCATAATCACAATAATAAAGCCGAAGGTATAGCCGAGGTTCTCCAGAATAAAGGCGGCCGGTACGCCTGCGAGCTGAACGTGAAAAATCCCCTTTGCCAGCAGTGAGGCACCCATCGACAGCCCGGCGGCGATGGCGGACCAAAACAGCGCCATGGCATCGCGTTCCAGCTCTTTTTCGCCGTCCTGACGGATATGCTCATGGATAGCCATCGCGCGGGAGGGGAGGCGCTCTTCATCTACTTCAATTTGCTCGCCACCTATTTTCTCTTCGCTTTCCACATCTATTCCGTCGCTGTGTTTGTCGATTTTCTCGTCTTTGATGCCGTCCATATTGCCTCTGTCTACTTGTGGCCCATGGTCTAAGCGTAGCGGCTTTTTTTAGAAGGTCTGGAGGGCTTCCTCCTAATTTGGTGGAGATGGCAGCTATGGTGATATGACTTTGGCGAAGATGAGATAAAATTGTAACGAAACGAGGGGACAAACTGCGACTATGCTCAATATGAGATTCGCGCGTTGCGTAGACAACACAAGGTGTGCTGATACAATGCCTTGCATGTTTATGACGCGAACCGAGGCAGATTGCGTTTGTGCCCTTTTGGATGGCACTGAGCGAAAGCCATTTTCTTCAGGGAGACACCTATGAAATTTCGTGTGTCGGCGATTGCGCTGGCAACCACACTGTTGGCGGGCTGCGCCAGTTCAGGAGACACGCAGGGGCGTTCAGATCCACTGGAAGGATTTAACCGCACCATGTACAACTTCAACTTTAATGTCCTGGACCCGTATGTTGTGCGTCCCGTTGCGGTGGCATGGCGTGATTATGTGCCGCAGCCTGCGCGTAACGGCCTGAGCAATTTCACCAGCAACCTTGAAGAACCGGCTATCATGGTGAACTACTTCCTGCAGGGCGATCCCTATCAGGGTATGGTTCACTTTACGCGCTTCTTCCTCAACACCTTGCTGGGTATGGGTGGCCTGATGGATGTTGCAGGGATGTCGAACCCGAAACTGCAGCGCGTTGAACCGCACCGTTTTGGTAGCACGCTGGGGCATTATGGCGTTGGCTACGGGCCGTACATGCAGTTGCCATTCTACGGCAGCTTTACGCTTCGTGAAGATGGCGGCGACATGGCGGATACGCTCTATCCGGTGCTGTCCTGGCTGACCTGGCCGCTGTCGGTTGGTAAATGGACGGTGGAAGGTATTGAAACCCGCGCGCAGTTGCTCGATTCCGACGGCCTGCTGCGTCAGTCTTCCGACCCTTACATCATGGTGCGTGAAGCCTACTTCCAGCGTCATGACTTTATCGCCAACGGCGGTAAGCTCAAACCGCAGGAAAACCCGAACGCCCAGGCGATTCAGGGTGACCTCAAGGATATCGACTCCGAATAAACGAAAAAAGGTGAGCGCGAAGCTCACCTTTTTTACGGCTGCAATAAATCAGAACGCGTAGTTAAAGTTCGCGCCGTACAGCCACGCACGACCTTCTGATGTGAACTTGTACGGGCCTTCCTGGAAGCTCACTTTCTGACCGTGCATATAAGACACGCCGACATCCACAGACGCATCTTTATTAAACGCATAAGTGGTACCTGCGCTCAGCCAAAAACGGTCCTGGTCCGGAATGGAGATAGAACGTTTGTCGGCCGGAACCGGGCTGTCATCAAAGGCGATACCGGTACGGAAGGTCCAGTTATCGTCCATATAGTAGGTGGTACCCAGCGCGATACGGTAAGAATCTTTAAAGCTTTCATCTTTATAGAACAGAGTCTGACCGTTGCTGTTTGTCGCTTTCAGCTCCTGGAATTGACTCCAACTGGTATAGGCCATGCTGTAGTGGATAGCCCATTGCGGCGCAACGCGGTTATAGCCTGAGATTTCCCACATTTCCGGCAGGTTGAGGGTCAGAGAACCGCCAGTGGTGCTGCCATTGGTGCCCATTGGCAGACCGAAGTTGCCGAGGATCTGGTTATAGGCTGAAGGCAGACTGCTCTTGTAATCGCCATCAAAGTCGACTTTCACCTCAGAACGGTAGGTTAAGCCGTAACGGTTGTTTTTATCGAGTTCATAAAGGATACCGGCGTTCCAGCCGAAGCCCCACTCATCACCTTTCAGATAAGCTATCTGAGTATTTGCCGGGATACCTGCAACCTGCTGTGCAAGGCCTGGGATCGGTGGTAACGCGCCTGAGCCAGCAACGACTTTGCCCAGGTCACCTGCGTAGCGCTCGATCTTCGCTTTGGCATATACCGCATCAAAGCCCAGACCGAAACTCCAGTGGTTATTCAGACGATAAGCACCGCTCAGGTTCAGGTTCAGGGTTTCCAGATCTGTCTTACCGCCGTATGCGCCTGCGGCATAGCTGTTATTAAACTCGGTTGCTAAACCATAATTAGAGGTAACCGACGCGCCCCAGCCAAACTGATCATTAATTGGCGCGACGAAATGGAGGTTTGGAACCCATGCTGTTGGCGCAATATTTTTCGAATCGAGGCTGGCACCTGTCGGTGACGTGCCTGAAATATCAACATCCGGGTCAACGAAAATAGCACCCGCGGAGAAAGTCGGACGGTCAAACATCATGATCAGCGCCGGGTTGCGGCTGACGTTGCCCGCGTCATCTGCAATAGCGCCTTCGCCGGAATAGGCGCGGCCAAGACCAGAAGAAGAAAACTCGTTGAGTTGGAAGCCTGCGGACCAGGCCTGGGTGGAGACGATTGCCACTGCAACTGCGAGTGCAGATTTGGTAAACAGGTTTTTATGGCTCATGACCAAAACCTCATCCGGTTATTTTTATTTAAACTATGTTACGTGGTGTAACAGGAGCGCGAAGTGTAGGGTCTGCGGTACTTCATAGAAATCAGACCAGTGGCGAGAGTATAGGTCGGACCAGAGCAAATGTTGCAAGCTTGTATATAAAATTTTTCAATTGTGATCTTCGAAACGGGATCTGCGTGGCAAAATTGTGGCCAGCGCCGCTAATGATAATGGGTGGTTTTTGTTCTGGATCATTTTTAAGTGTGATTTCGGTCACTTAGGGCGGTTCCTCAAATTATCAACTGGAGACGCGTTATTGAGGGGGGTAAAATATGCACAACGTTTATTTGGCACCTTGGGTGCGAATTCAGAGGAAATCACAATGAGTAAATGCAGTGCTGACGAAACCCCGGTTTGCTGCTGTATGGATGTTGGTACCATCATGGACAACTCCGATTGCACCGCCTCGTATAGCCGTGTGTTCACAAACCGCACCGATGCAGAAGAGACGCTGGCTGCGCTGACGGCGCGCGCGCGTGGCGTGGAGTCAGATCCTTGCCAGATCACCTCAACGTTCACTGAGGTTGATGGCGGCGTGCGTCTGGATATCGATTTTGTTTTCGCTTGCGAAGCGGAAACCCTGATTTTCCAGTTAGGTCTGCGTTAATCTTCCTGCCTGCGCTCCTGCATCTGCGGGAGCGTTTTTTCAATCATCTCTGTGTTTTACCTCCCACTTTTTTCTTTCCCCCATTGGCTAAATGTAAATAATTAGTTAAGACTGTTATCAGGTCCGACCACTAGTGCATCATGCTGTTAACAGGGGAGTGTTATGAGTCAGGCATTACCGCTTGTCACCCGTCAGGGCGACCGCATCGCCATTGTCAGTGGATTACGTACGCCATTTGCCCGTCAGGCAACGGTATTCCACGGTGTCCCGGCTATCGATCTCGGCAAAATGGTGGTGGGCGAACTCCTTGCCCGTAGCGAAATCCCGCCGGAAATCATTGAACAACTGGTCTTTGGCCAGGTGGTGCAAATGCCGGAAGCGCCGAATATCGCGCGAGAAATCGTGCTGGGAACGGGCATGAGTGTGCACACCGATGCCTACAGCGTCAGCCGCGCCTGTGCCACCAGTTTTCAGGCGGTGGCAAACGTTGCCGAAAGCCTGATGGCGGGGACGATCCGTGCAGGTATCGCGGGTGGTGCTGACTCCTCATCAGTGTTGCCCATCGGCGTGAGCAAAAAACTGGCTCGCGTGCTGGTTGATGCCAACAAAGCGCGCAGCACAGGGCAAAAATTAAAGCTTTTCTCCCGTTTACGGCTGCGTGATTTACTGCCGGTGCCGCCTGCGGTAGCTGAATATTCTACTGGTTTACGCATGGGCGATACCGCAGAGCAGATGGCGAAAACCTATGGCATCACGCGTCAAGAACAGGATGCGCTGGCCCACCGTTCTCACCAGTTTGCGGCGCAGGCCTGGGCTGAAGGAAAGCTGGCGGATGAAGTGATGACCGCCTATGCGCCACCTTTTCGCGATCCGATAACCCAGGACAATAATGTACGGCAAAATTCCAGCCTCGCGGATTACGCCAAACTGCGTCCGGCCTTTGATCGTCGACACGGCACCGTGACCGCGGCGAACAGTACTCCCCTTACCGATGGCGCGGCAGCGGTGATCCTGATGACCGAATCGCGGGCGAAAGAGCTGGGTTTGCAGCCTCTGGGATACCTGCGAAGCTATGCTTTCACCGCCATTGACGTGCAGCAGGACATGCTGCTGGGACCCGCCTGGGCGACGCCGCTGGCGCTCGACAGAGCAGGGCTGACGATGGCGGATTTAACCTTACTGGATATGCACGAAGCCTTTGCGTCGCAAACCCTGACCAACCTGAAACTGATGGCCAGCGAGCGTTTTGCCCGCGATGTATTGGGCCGGTCGCAGGCAACGGGTGAGGTGGATGACAGCAAATTCAACGTGCTGGGGGGATCAATTGCTTACGGGCATCCGTTTGCGGCAACCGGTGCGCGAATGATCACCCAAACCTTGCATGAACTGCGCAGACGCGGCGGCGGATTTGGCCTTGTCACCGCCTGTGCCGCAGGCGGGCTTGGCGCAGCTATGGTTCTGGAGGCCGAATAATGGACATGACCTCAGCATTTACCCTCGTTGTACGCCCGGACAATGTTGCCGTTGTCAGTATTGATGTTCCCGGCGAAAAGATGAACACGCTAAAGGCGGAGTTTGGCAGCCAGGTACGCGCCATCCTTAAACAAATTCGTGAAAACAAACAGATTCGCGGCGTGGTGTTCATTTCCGCAAAACCGGATAATTTTATCGCCGGGGCGGATATCAACATGATCGATCGCTGCAAAACGGCGAAAGAGGCCGAAGATCTGGCGCGCCAGGGGCAGCAGATCATGGCCGAGATCCACGCGCTGTCGATCCCGGTGATCGCCGCCATCCATGGCCCATGTCTTGGCGGCGGTCTGGAACTGGCATTAGCCTGCCATCGCCGAATTTGTACGGATGATGTGAAGACGGTCCTGGGGCTGCCCGAAGTGCAGCTTGGTCTGCTGCCTGGTTCTGGTGGCACCCAGCGGCTGCCGCGTCTGGTCGGAGTAAGCACTGCACTGGATATGATCCTGACCGGTAAACAACTGCGCGCGCGCCAGGCGTTAAAAGCCGGGCTGGTTGATGATGTCGTGCCGGTGTCCATTTTGCTGGATGCTGCCACAGAGCTTGCCGCGCAGGACCGTCCTGCCAGCCGCAGCCTGCCGGTACGTGAACGTCTGCTGGCCGGGCCGCTGGTCCGCGCGCTGTTATTCCGCATGGTCGCAAAAAAAACCGAGCAAAAAACCCAGGGCAACTACCCCGCGACGACCCGTATTCTGAATGTTATCGAAACGGGCTTAAGCCAGGGCAGTAGCAGTGGTTATGACGCCGAAGCACGCGCGTTTGGTCAACTGGCTATGACCCCGCAATCGCAGGCGCTGCGGCATATTTTCTTTGCCAGCACTGAGGTGAAAAAAGACCCCGGCAGCCCGGTTGCCGCCGGTCCGCTGCGCTCTGTTGGTGTTCTCGGCGGTGGGTTAATGGGCGGCGGGATCGCCTACGTGACGGCAGTGAAGGGTAATCTCCCGGTTCGCATAAAAGATATTAATCCGAAAGGCATTAACCACGCGCTGAAATATAGCTGGGAACAGCTTGATAAAAAGGTGCGTCGCCGCCATCTCAAATCTGCTGAGCGTGATGCGCAAATGGCGCGCATTTCCGGTACTACGGACTACAGCGGTTTTTCCCATCGGGATGTGGTGATAGAGGCCGTATTCGAAGATTTGACTCTTAAGCAACAGATGGTGGCGGAGATTGAAGCGCAGTGTGCGCCGCAGACCATTTTTGCCTCCAATACGTCGTCATTGCCGATCGGTGATATTGCGGCCAGGGCCGCGCGCCCTGGCAATATTATCGGATTACATTTTTTTAGCCCGGTTGAGAAGATGCCATTGGTGGAAGTCATTCCCCATGCCGGTACTGATGAACAGACCATTTCGACAGTGGTGAAACTGGCGAAGAAGCAGGGCAAAACGCCGATCGTCGTGGCGGACAAAGCGGGTTTTTACGTGAACCGCATTCTGGCGCCTTATATGAGCGAAGCGATGCGGCTCCTGAGCGAAGGGGAACGTATCGAGAATATCGATAAGGCGCTGGTAAAATTTGGCTTTCCTGTCGGCCCAATCCAACTTTTGGATGAAGTGGGCATCGACACCGGGACTAAAATTATCCCTGTACTGGAGGCTGCTTATGGTGATCGTTTTAGTGCCCCTGCAAGCGTCGTTTCTGCAATATTGAATGACGATCGCAAAGGCAGAAAAAATGAGCGCGGTTTCTATCTTTACGGTAAGAAAGGGCGTAAAAGCAACAAACAGCCTGACCCGGCAATTTACCCGCTTGTGGGGGCATCTGGCACAGGCAAATTATCGGCAGAACAGATTGCCGAACGATGCGTCATGATGATGCTTAACGAGGCCGCACGCTGTTTCGCCGAGAAGGTGATTCGCAGCCCGCGAGATGGTGATATTGGCGCGGTGTTTGGCATCGGTTTTCCGCCTTTCCTGGGCGGCCCGTTCCGCTATATGGATACCCTTGGCGCGGGTGATATTGTCGCAACTCTGCAGCGCCTGGCTTCGCTTTATGGGGAACGTTTTGCACCTTGTCAGCTTTTGTTACAAATGGCTGAGCAGGGCGAAAAGTTTTGGGACAAGCAGGAAACTGATTTTGTAAGTTAAGGTCAAAAAAGGGTAAATCCGGCGTTGAATGAAGCGGCAATGGTTATTTTGTAAACAGTCATTGACTATACTTACGCCATTGAGGTAAAAAACAGCGTTTCATTCATCGAATGGATCAGGCACAATGCCCGGCCATTGATATTTCCTGTCGTAATGGAACTGTTCACGCGGGGAGTGTTAATGCTTCTGGTTAACAAAAGCGGTGCAATATGCAAGTTTTTATCATGCGTCACGGCGATGCAGCCCTCGATGCAGCCAGCGACTCAGTTCGTCCTCTAACCCCTTGTGGTTGTGATGAATCTCGTCAGATGGCAACCTGGCTGAAAGGTCAAAAAGTGGATGTCGAACGTGTTCTGGTCAGCCCGTTTCTTCGTGCTGAACAGACGCTAAACGAGGTGGGTGAATGCATGAACCTGCCCGACAACGTGGATGTCCTGCCCGAACTGACCCCTTGTGGTGATGTTGGTCTGGTCAGCGCCTATCTCCAGGCGTTGGCAAATGAAGGTACTTCCTCTGTGCTGGTGATTTCTCATCTGCCGTTGGTGGGGTATCTGGTGTCCGAGCTTTGCCCGGGTGAAACACCGCCAATGTTCACTACCTCCGCGATTGCCAGTGTGACGCTGGATGAGAGCGGTAAAGGCGTTTACAACTGGCAAATGAGTCCCTGCAACCTGAGAATGCCAAAAGCAATCTGATTCGCCGGACCGTGAAAAAAAGCCGCACTTGTGCGGCTTTTTACGTTTCTGCGCGTCCGTTGCGTTCAGGGAAGCTCAGGCGGCTGCCACTCTTCGACTTCAATCAACACCAGTATTGCCGCATCGCCACCGTACTCTTTGGGTGCCTGGTGAAACGCCATAACATGCGGATGTTGTGCCAGCCAGAGCGGCGTCTGCTGCTTGAGAATATGTTTACCGTGCCCGTGCATGACGCAGGCGCAAAAGACGTGTTCGCGTCGGCAGGCGGCGATCAGCGCCCCCAGCTCCTGCTTAGCCTGTAGCTGCGTTAAGCCGTGCAGGTCGAGAAACAGATCCGGGGAATAGTCACCGCGGCGGATCTTCTTTAGTTCAAAATGGCTGACATCGTCGCGCACATACTTCACCGGCCCTTCGGTGTTCAGCAATGGCTGAAATTCATCAGAGAAATAGTGGCTGTTATCCGCCTGCTCCGACAACAGGCGCTTCACCGGGACTTCACTGATTTTTTTACGTGTCGGGCGGTGGACTACCGTATCCTGCTTTATTTGACGCGTGCCGGTCATTAATTGTCGGAACAGCGTCTGCTCCTCCTCGCTAAGCGATGGTTTCTTTTTCATCTGCGCATCTCATCTTTTATTTCTTTTAGTGTACCCGACTCGCTCCCTGCTGTTCAGCAAAATGCATTTTTAGGCCGCGACGCGAAGCGACAATGCTGATTTATCGCCGTCTTCATGGCAAACTAGCCGCCGAATTTCTTGCGAGCGTGTCCTGGAGGATAAGATGGATAAAATTTTCGTTGATGAGGCAGTAAGTGAACTGCATACCATTCAGGACATGTTGCGCTGGTCGGTAAGCCGATTTAGCGCGGCAAACATCTGGTACGGCCACGGCACCGATAACCCGTGGGATGAAGCCGTACAACTGGTGTTGCCTACCCTTTACCTGCCGCTGGATATCCCGGAAGAGATGCGCAATGCGCGGCTGACCTCCAGCGAGCGTCACCGTATCGTTGAGCGAGTCATTCGTCGCGTCAATGAACGTATCCCGGTTGCCTACCTCACCAATAAAGCCTGGTTCTGCGGCCACGAGTTTTACGTTGATGAACGCGTGCTGGTGCCGCGTTCACCGATTGGCGAGTTGATCAATAACCACTTCGCCGGGCTTATCGACGCACAGCCGCAGCACATTCTGGATATGTGTACCGGTAGCGGCTGTATCGCCATAGCCTGCGCTTACGCCTTCCCGGAAGCGGAAGTGGACGCGGTAGACATCTCCCCGGATGCGCTGGCGGTAACAGAACACAACATTGAAGATCACGGCCTGATTCATCACGTCACGCCGATTCGTTCCGACCTCTTCCGCGACCTGCCAAAAGTGCAGTACGACCTGATTGTGACCAACCCGCCGTACGTTGATGAAGAGGATATGTCTGATCTGCCGTCGGAGTATCGCCATGAGCCGGAACTTGGGCTGGCGTCTGGTAGCGATGGCCTGAAACTGACGCGTCGCATTCTGGCCTGCGCCCCAGATTACCTCACCGACAATGGTGTGCTGATTTGTGAAGTGGGCAACAGCATGGTACATCTGATGGAACAATATCCGGATGTACCGTTCACCTGGCTTGAATTTGATAATGGCGGTGACGGTGTCTTCATGCTGACCAAAGCGCAGTTGCTGGCCGCGCAGGAACATTTCAGCATCTATAAAGATTAAAACGCTAACAACATAACGACGACAACGGAGCCGTAATGGCAGGAAACACTATTGGACAACTCTTTCGCGTAACGACCTTCGGCGAATCGCACGGCATTGCGCTGGGCTGCATCGTCGATGGCGTACCGCCGGGCATTCCACTGACCGAAGCCGACCTCCAGCATGACCTGGACCGACGCCGCCCCGGCACCTCGCGCTATACCACCCAACGCCGCGAACCGGATCAGGTGAAAATTCTCTCCGGCGTGTTTGAGGGTGTGACCACCGGCACCAGCATCGGCCTGCTGATTGAAAATACCGATCAGCGCTCTCAGGATTACAGCGCAATCAAAGACGTCTTCCGTCCGGGCCACGCTGATTACACCTACGAGCAAAAATATGGCCTGCGCGACTATCGTGGCGGTGGCCGCTCCTCGGCGCGTGAAACCGCAATGCGTGTAGCGGCAGGGGCGATTGCCAAGAAATTCCTCGCCCACAAATTCGGCATCGTGATCCGTGGTTGTCTGACCCAGATGGGCGACATTCCACTGGCGATGAAAGACTGGGATCAGGTCGAACAAAATCCGTTTTTCTGCCCCGACCCGGACAAAATCGACGCGCTGGACGAACTGATGCGTGGGCTCAAAAAAGAGGGCGACTCCATCGGTGCGAAAGTTACCGTTGTGGCGGACGGTGTTCCGGCGGGCCTCGGCGAGCCGGTCTTTGATCGTCTGGATGCCGATATCGCCCATGCGATGATGAGCATCAACGCGGTTAAAGGCGTGGAGATTGGCGACGGCTTTGGTGTGATCAACCTGCGCGGCAGCCAGAATCGCGATGAAATCACGAAAGACGGTTTTCAGAGCAACCACGCGGGCGGCATTCTGGGCGGTATCAGCAGTGGGCAGCAAATCGTTACCCATATCGCGCTGAAACCGACCTCAAGCATTACCGTTTCGGGACGTACGATTAATCGCTTTGGCGAAGAAGTAGAGATGATTACCAAAGGGCGTCACGACCCGTGTGTCGGTATTCGCGCGGTGCCGATCGCCGAAGCGATGCTGGCCATTGTGCTGATGGACCATTTTATGCGTCAGCGCGCGCAGAATGGCGATGTGACGACCACTATTCCTCGCTGGTAAACAATGAAACGAATTGCAATTGCGCTACTGGCGTTTTTCGCAACGCTGACCTGCCAGGCGGCAACGCCCTGGCAGAAAATTACCCATCCGGTTGCGGGCACACCGCAATCGATCGGTGCCTTCTCGAATGGCTGTATTGTTGGCGCGCATGAACTGCCGCTGCAATCCGACACCTACCAGGTCATGCGTACCGATCAGCGACGCTACTTTGGTCATCCGGACCTGATTCTGTTTATTCAGCGTCTGGGTAATCAGGTGCATAACCTGGGGCTGGGGACGGTGCTGGTGGGGGATATGGGTATGCCAGCCGGCGGGCGCTTTAACGGCGGTCACGCCAGCCACCAGACGGGGCTGGATGTGGACATTTTCCTGCAACTGCCGAAAGCACGCTGGAGCTCAGCGCAATTGTTAAAACCGCAGGCGCTGGATTTGGTTTCCAGCGATGGCAAGCAGGTGGTGTCGTCATTATGGAAACCTGAAATTACCAGCCTGATTAAGCTGGCGGCGAAGGATAACGACGTCACGCGCATTTTCGTCAACCCGGCCATTAAGCAGCAGTTATGCCTGGACGCCGGTACAGACCGCGACTGGCTGCGGAAAGTGCGTCCCTGGTTCCAGCATCGCGCGCATATGCATGTCCGTTTGCGCTGCCCGGCAGATAGCCTTGAGTGCCAGGATCAGCCTTTGCCGCCGGATGGCGACGGCTGTGGCGCGGAATTGCAAAGCTGGTTCAAACCGGCCAAACCTTCTACGACTCCTGAGAAGACGACACCACCGCCGCTGCCTGCTTCCTGTCAGGCATTACTGGATGAGCACGTATTGTAATGGATGCATTTCAAGAGATATTTATGGTGTCGCCACTGCTTCTGGTGGTGCTTTTCGTGGTCGCCACGCTGGCGGGATTCATTGATGCGTTAGCCGGTGGCGGCGGTTTACTGACCGTACCTGCATTGCTGGCCGCCGGGATGACCCCGGCGCAGGCGCTGGCCACCAATAAACTGCAGGCCTGCGGTGGCTCCATCTCTTCCACGCTCTATTTTTTGCGCCGTAAAGTGGTGAGTCTTGCCGATCAGAAACTCAATATTCTGATGACCTTTATTGGTTCAACGTCGGGTGCGCTGCTGGTTCAGCATGTTCAGTCTGATATTTTGCGCCAGATTTTGCCGGTTCTTATCATCTGTATTGGTCTCTACTTTTTGTTGATGCCAAAACTGGGTGAAGAGGATCGCCAGCGTCGGCTGCATGGCCTGCCTTTCGCGCTGGTTGCGGGCGGCTGTGTGGGGTTCTATGACGGCTTTTTTGGCCCCGGTGCCGGGTCATTTTATGCGCTGGCGTTTGTCACGCTGGCCGGTTTTAACCTCGCCAAATCCACCGCGCACGCCAAGGTGCTTAATGCCACCTCTAATATCGGCGGGCTGTTGCTGTTTATCATTGGCGGCAAGGTGATCTGGGCAACGGGCTTTGTGATGCTGGCGGGCCAGTTCCTGGGGGCGCGTATGGGCTCACGTCTGGTGCTCAGCAAAGGGCAAAAACTCATTCGTCCGATGATTGTTATCGTCTCGGCAGTAATGAGCGCAAAATTACTTTATGACAGCCATGGGCAGGAGATCCTCCAGTTTCTGGGGGTGAGTGCATGAACACCACAACACATCACTACGAACAATTAATTACCCTTTTTGACGGCTGCTTTGCCGACGATTTTAATACCCGTCTGATTAAAGGCGACGACGAACCGATCTATCTTCCTGCTGATGAAGAAGTGCCTTATAACCGGATCGTCTTCGCTCACGGGTTCTATGCCAGCGCGTTGCATGAGATCTCCCACTGGTGTATCGCCGGGAAAGCCCGTCGCGAGCTGGTGGATTTTGGTTACTGGTACTGCCCGGATGGGCGTGATGCGGCGACCCAGTGTCAATTTGAAGACGTAGAGGTTAAACCGCAGGCTTTTGACTGGTTGTTCTGCGTGGCGGCGGGTTATCCGTTTAACGTCAGTTGTGACAACCTGGAAGGGGATTTTGAACCGGATCGCGTTGTATTCCAGCGCCGCGTGCATGCGCAGGTAATGGAGTATCTCGACAAAGGGATCCCGGAACGTCCGGCGCGTTTTATTAAGGCGCTGCAAGATTATTACCACACGCCTGAGCTAAAGGCGGAACACTTCCCCTGGCCGGAAGATTTATAACTGAGGAAAGAAGATGATCGCAGAATTTGAATCGCGCATTCTGGCGTTAATTGATGACATGGTAGAGCACGCCAGTGACGATGAGCTGTTTGCTGGCGGTTATCTGCGTGGGCATCTGACGCTGGCGGTAGCGGAACTGGAAGCGGGGGAGGATCATTCATCCGCAGCGCTGCACGCCCGGGTGTCGGCGAGCCTGGAAAAAGCCATTCAGGCGGGTGAGTTGTCTCCGCCGGATCAGGCGCTGGTGATGGGGATGTGGGACACGCTGTTCCAGAAGGCGCAAGCACAGTAATCGAGCTTGCTTGTAGCCCGCGAAGCGTAGCGCCAGCGGGGATATTCCCGGTGTAGCATGGGTGCGCGGGTTTCCCCCTCACCCTAACCCTCTCCCCAAAGAGGAGAGGGGACCGTTCGTGCTCGCATTTTTGTGGGGATTCCTCACTCCTCAAGGTAGAGGAGATAGATCGAGCAGGTTTTTCTCCCTCTCACTGTGGGAGAGGGGACAGATCGAGCAGGTTTTTCTCCCTCTCCCCGTGGGAGAGGGCTGGGGTGAGGGCATCAGCCTGCACTCACTTAACCTGCTTCCCCTTCAACAATTTTCTCACCCACAGACGATTAGGATTCAGCGCGGCCAGCGTTTCACCATCCAGCGGCAATGGCTCCTCACTCATCTGCGAGGCCAGAATCTCCGCCGCCAGCGGCGCACTGCATAATCCGCGTGAACCGAGCGCGCCAAGCATAAACAACCCGTCATAAACCGGTGCGCTCACCGCATCCGTTCTCTCTTCTGCAAGATGAGCATATGCATTCAGTGTCGCGGCGTAATCCGCCACATTACCCACTAACGGCAAATGATCTCGGGTTGCACAGCGCACACCGCAGCGCGCTTCACCGCCGCTGACATCAACGTCTTTCGCCCACTGTGCCTGTGGGAAGCAGTTCAACAAACGCTGGCGGTTTTGCTGCTGATCCTCCTCGCTGTAAGCCGTCTCCTCCTGCCCACGGTGGTAGCTTGCGCCAATACAGTGATGCTGATTGTGCGGGTTTTGCGGTGTCAGATAACCGTCATAGCAGAGTACCTGACGCAGTTCGCCCAGTTTCGCCGTCGTGGGGATATGGCTGACCTGCCCGCCAACCGGGTAAACCGGCAGCTTTTCGGTCTGGGCGAAATGGCTGATGCGGTGCCCGTTCGCCAGCACGACGCAGGCGTGAGCGCGCTGGCTGCCATCGGCAAACTCCAGCCGCCATTCGCCATCCTGCTGAACCAGGCTTGTCACCGGGTGGTCGAAGTGCACGCATAATCCCTGACGCTGTGCTAATGCCAACGCCGCCGCCGTCAATTGTGCCGGACACAGCCAGCCGCCAGCCGGATAATGAATACCGCCGCATCCGGTCTCTACGCCCGCCCTTTGCGCGACCGCTTCGGCGCTGACCGCATGGGCAATGGCATCCGGCAGGCCCAGCGTCAGCATCTGGCTAATTTTTTGCTGACTTTTCTCGTCGTACCCCAGTTGGGTGACCCCGCACCAGTCATGATCGAAATCGACGGGCAGGGCGTCATACAGTCGACGGGCGAAGGTAAACGCGGCAGGGAAAAAGTGGGCCAGCGCCGGGTCATGTGCACTGAGCAGCGGATACAGCGCGCCTTGCCGATTGCCGGATGCCCCCTGTGCCGGTTCGCCATCGGCGCAGTAGAGCGTCACCTGCCAGCCGCGACGCAACAAGGCCAGCGATAGCAGCGCACTGGCGATACCGCCGCCGACAATCGCAGTAGCGCGTTTTTCCGTGCCAGTGCGGGTAAACCACGGCGCACGCAGCACGGGCAGGGTGGTGCTTTCCATTACCCCGGTGAGCATTTCCCGCTTGCGGCCAAACCCTTTGCTTTTGCGCATGGTGAAGCCTGCTTCCTGCAACCCACGGCGAACGAAACCAGCAGAGGTGAAAGTGGCCAGCGTCGCACCGGGACGCGCCAGTCTCGCCATTGCGTTAAACAGGCCCTGTGTCCACATGTCCGGGTTTTTCGCCGGTGCAAAGCCGTCGAGAAACCAGGCGTCAACCTGCTGTTGTAGTGAATCATCTAAGGTTTCGGTCAGTTCATTGATATCGCCAAACCAGACATCCAGCGTCACGCGGCCACCGTCCAGTAACAGGCGATGGCAACCGGCAAAGGGCAGCGGCCACTGCTGCTGTAACTGCTCTGCCCAGGGGGCCAGTTCCGGCCAGTGCTGGTGCGCCAGACGCAGATCGTCTTTCGTTAAGGGGAATTTTTCGAAACTGATGAAATGTAATCTTTCCAGGGTAGCCTGCGGACTGGCGCGGCGAAAGGCATCGAACGCCTGCCACAGGGTCAGAAAATTGAGACCCGTACCAAAGCCGCTTTCCGCGACGACAAACAGCGGGCGGGGATGTCCGACGAAACGCTCTGGTATACCGTTGCCGCCAAGGAAAACATAACGGGTCTCTTCGAGTCCGTTATCGTTAGAGAAATAGACGTCATCAAAATCTCGGGAAACAGGTGTACCCTCAGCGTTGAATTCGAGGTTGGCAGATTGTATAGCGGTTTGTTTCACGTAAGTTACTCGTCGGACAGGCAGTGCCATGATCTTAACGATGTGCGCCCCAGGGCGCAAATTTACCCATTAATTGTCTGATCGGACTTGTTCGGCGTACAACTGTACGCTATCTTGCGACACGAAAACTTAAATTAGTGCGACTTACAGGGGTATTGAATGAAACGTGCAGTGATTACTGGCCTGGGCATCGTTTCCAGCATCGGTAATAACCAGCAGGAAGTCCTGGCCTCTCTGCGTGAAGGACGCTCAGGGATCACTTTCTCTCAGGAATTCAAAGATTCCGGAATGCGCAGCCACGTATGGGGTAACGTCAAACTGGATACAACCGGTTTGATTGACCGTAAAGTGGTTCGTTTCATGAACGATGCCTCTATCTATGCTTTTCTCTCCATGCAAGAAGCCATTGCGGATGCTGGCCTGAGCTCAGAGGTTTATCAGAACAACCCGCGTGTTGGCCTGATTGCCGGTTCCGGCGGCTCTTCAAAAGCGCAGGTCTTCGGTGCGGACGCAATGCGTAGCCCGCGCGGCCTGAAAGCAGTGGGACCGTATGTCGTGACCAAAGCAATGGGCTCTGCGGTTTCCGCGTGCCTCGCAACGCCGTTTAAAATTCACGGTGTGAACTACTCCATCAGCTCCGCCTGTGCCACTTCCGCACACTGCATCGGTAACGCGGTTGAGCAGATCCAACTGGGCAAACAGGACATCGTTTTTGCTGGCGGCGGCGAAGAGCTGGGCTGGGAAATGGCCTGTGAGTTCGACGCCATGGGCGCGTTGTCGACCAAATACAACGAAACCCCGGAAAAAGCGTCCCGTACCTATGACGCCCACCGTGATGGCTTCATCATCGCAGGCGGCGGCGGTATGGTTGTGGTTGAAGAACTGGAACATGCGCTGGCACGTGGCGCGCACATCTATGCTGAAATCGTGGGCTATGGCGCAACGTCTGATGGCGCTGACATGGTTGCGCCGTCAGGTGAAGGCGCGGTGCGCTGCATGAAGATGGCAATGCACGGTGTTGATACCCCGATCGACTACCTGAACTCCCACGGTACGTCTACACCGGTCGGTGATGTGAAAGAACTGGGTGCGATTCGCGAAGTGTTCGGCGACAACAGCCCGGCTATCTCTGCGACCAAAGCCATGACCGGCCACTCTCTGGGTGCGGCTGGCGTACAGGAAGCAATCTACTCACTGCTGATGCTGGAGCACGGCTTTATCGCCCCGAGCATCAATATCGACGAGATGGATGAGCAGGCTGCTGGCCTGAACATCGTCACCAAACCGACTGACGCGACGCTGAATACCGTCATGTCCAACAGCTTCGGTTTCGGCGGTACTAACGCCACGCTGGTGATGCGTAAGCTCAAGTAAGCCTTTGAATTTCGAAAAGGGAGCCAACGAGCTCCCTTTTTTATGCGGTTTTTTATGCATTGACAAGCCGCTGCATGGGCAGGCAAACTTCACCCGCAACATTATCCCCCTGATAATGCGTAAGCGTTTAACGTTATCCAACGCACCTTAATCCTGAACATCAGGTGGAGGGGGCGTGGCTTTTTTTCCTCGCCTTACTCTGCGGTACGGAGTAATGCATGTCTGTAGAGACTCAAACACTTTCTTCCTCATCCGGCACGGGCACGAATGCGTTGCTGCGGCTGGTGATTGCCGTTTTTTTGACCTATATGACCATCGGGTTACCGTTGCCCGTCATCCCGCTCTTTGTGCACAACGAACTCGGTTACGGCAATACCATGGTGGGCATCGCCGTCGGTATCCAGTTTCTGGCGACCGTCCTGACGCGAGGCTATGCCGGGCGTCTGGCCGATCAGTTTGGCGCAAAGCGCTCGGCGCTGCAGGGGATGTTGGCCTGCGGGCTGGCTGGCGTCGCCTGGTTGCTGGCGGCCTGGCTACCGGTAAGCGCACTGGCAAAATTCGGCTTGCTGATTGTTGGGCGTTTAATTCTGGGCTTTGGTGAAAGCCAGTTGCTCACAGGAACACTCGCCTGGGGGATGGGGCTGGTGGGGCCTAAACGCTCGGGCAAAGTGATGTCCTGGAACGGTATGGCAATTTACGGTGCGCTGGCCGTCGGCGCGCCGCTCGGTCTGCTCATTCATAGTCGTTTTGGTTTTGCCATCCTGGCGGCGATCACGATGGTTTTACCACTGCTGGCGTGGGCATTTAATGGCGGCGTACAGAAAACGCCTGCTCATTCGGGGGAACGTCCCTCCCTGTGGGGCGTGGTCGGTCAAATCTGGCAGCCGGGCCTTGGCCTTGCGCTACAGGGTGTAGGTTTCGCGGTTATCGGTACCTTCGTTTCGCTCTACTTTGCCAGTAACGGCTGGGCAATGGCCGGGTTTACGCTGACGGCATTTGGCGGTGCCTTTGTTCTGATGCGTCTGCTGTTTGGCTGGATGCCGGATCGCTTTGGCGGCGTGCGGGTGGCAACTGTTTCGTTGATGGTGGAAACGGTGGGCCTGTTGTTGCTCTGGCAGGCGCCGAACGTCTGGGTGGCGATGGCAGGTGCGGCATTGACCGGCTGTGGCTGTTCGTTGATTTTCCCGGCGTTGGGCGTTGAAGTGGTGAAACGCGTTGCCCCGCAGGTTCGCGGTACTGCACTGGGCGGGTATGCGGCATTTCAGGACATCGCGAACGGTATCAGCGGGCCACTTACCGGCCTGCTGGCGACCTCGCTGGGTTACCCGTCGGTATTCCTGGCCGCAGCAATTGCGGCGGTAACTGGCATTGTGGTGACGCTGATTTCATTTCGAAAATAATCGTCTTTTCCGGCCTTCATGATGAGGGCCGGAAATAATAAAAGCGCAACCTCTCATAATTCCGAATACTATTTTTGTCGTCAGGAAATAATTAAAAATACGCGCCAGACCACAGAAAAAACATATTGTTTTATTGGTGTAACATATTCCATTCATATAATTTTATGCAATATTCTCAGGCAGTTATATTGCTGCTATAGTCAGGCTATCTTCGTACGTAAGTTATTCTTTTACTACTTTTTTAGAGAAAGGAGAGACGTATGCCTGGGTTTAAAGCAGATTTTCTGTGGGGTGGCGCGGTGGCGGCGCATCAGCTTGAAGGCGGCTGGCAGGAAGGCGGTAAAGGCGTCAGTGTCGCTGATGTGATGACCGCCGGGGCGCACGGCGTTCCGCGCGAAATTACCGATGGCGTCTTGCCGGGAAAAAACTACCCAAACCATGATGCCATCGACTTTTATCACCGCTATAAAGATGACATCAAACTCTTTGCGGAGATGGGGTTTAAATGTTTCCGTACGTCAATTGCCTGGACACGTATTTTCCCGAAAGGTGATGAATTAGAACCAAATGAAGCCGGCCTGCAGTTTTATGACGATCTCTTCGATGAATGTCTGAAATACAATATTGAACCGGTCATTACCCTCTCGCATTTCGAAATGCCTTATTACCTGGTCACTGAATACGGTGGCTGGCGTAACCGTAAGCTTATTGATTTCTTTGTGCGCTTCGCCAAAACGGTATTTACCCGCTACAAAGACAAAGTGAAATACTGGATGACGTTTAACGAAATCAACAACCAGGCCAATTATCACGAAGATTTCGCGCCGTTTACCAACTCGGGCCTTAAATACAAAGAAGGTGAGGATCGTGAGCCGGTAATGTACCAGGCGGCGCACTATGAGCTTGTCGCCAGTGCGCTGGCGGTGGAAGCCGGGCATGCGATTAACCCTGATTTCCAGATTGGCTGCATGATTGCCATGTGCCCGGTCTATCCGCTCACCTGTAACCCGGACGACATGATGATGTCCGTCTCGGCGATGCACCGCCGTTACTGGTTTACCGATGTGCACGTTCGCGGTTATTACCCGCGCCACCTGCTAAATTACTTCGCCCGTAAAGGCTTTAGGCTTGATATTACCGACGAAGATTTGCACATCCTTAAACGGGGCTGTGTGGATTATATCGGCTTTAGCTATTACATGTCGTTTGCCACCAAAGCCACTGCGGATAACCCGCAACTGGACTATGACGAAACGAAGAGTCTGGTGAAAAATCCGTATGTGAAAGCATCGGACTGGGGATGGCAGATCGATCCGGTGGGGTTGCGTTATTCACTGAACTATTTTTACGATCTTTATCAACTGCCGCTGTTTATCGTGGAGAACGGCTTCGGCGCTATCGATCAGAAAGAAAGTGACGGCTCGGTAAACGATCAGTACCGCATCGAATACCTGCAAAGCCACCTGCGCGAAATGAAAAAGGCGGTGGTGGAAGATGGCGTGGATCTGATGGGTTACACCCCGTGGGGCTGTATTGACCTGGTTTCTGCGGGTACGGGCGAAATGAAAAAACGCTACGGCTTTATCTATGTCGATAAAGATAACGAAGGCAACGGGACACTTGAACGCAGCCGTAAGAAATCGTTCTGGTGGTACCAGCAGACAATTAAAAGTAACGGCGAAAACCTTTAACGACGATCCCCTCCAGCGGAGGGGATTTTTTTAGATAACCAGCCAGATAAGAGCGAAGGCAATAAGCAACGCGACCAGGAACAGACCAGGCCGGGTTGAGAGGTTTTTGACGCTTTCGATGATCGGCGCGAAAAGCGGGCTGTAGATCGGCTGAATATTTCGTGCTTCCAGCACACCCGATGTTCGTTCTGCGCGATGTAAAAAAACCTGATTGAGAATGTCCTGCACTTGCGCCGTTGTCAGTACTGTCTGCGGCGTGGCCTGCCAGGTCTGACGGGCATAATCGGTGATAGTTTGCCACTCAACATTATCCAGCGGCTGCTTAAGCGCGGTTTGCACGCTTTGCAGTGTCGGGGAAGTCTGGGTGCTTAATGTCTGACGCGCCTGCAGCCAGGTCATTAAGTGGGTAAAATGTTTTGCCGGGATGAGCTCTCCGGTTTTCACGCCGGATAATTCCATCATAGATTGCCAAATCAATTTACCGGATTCACCCGTCGCAGCGGCCAGTTTGGTCACCGCCTGGTTGAGCGAATTGTGCTCAGCGGGCAACAGCGGGCGGTCTGTCGCCGGGCGTTGCAAGGGCTGAGGTACCGAAATCTGGTTGTTCTGCAGCAGCGTCAGCACCGTTTTAAGCTGCTCTGGCGTAAGCTGGCTCAGCGCCGTCTGACCAAACTGCTGGCGAATAAAGTCGCTAACCGCCTGGCGGTTATTACCCTGACCGAGCAATTCCGTCAGTTGCGAGATAACCTGGCGGGTGGTGTGATTCTGCGTGGCGGTATCCAGACGCTGGTTGAGATTCTGCTCTGCCGCCGGGAAATGGCGTGACAGCAGCGGCGCGTCATTCTTCAAACCCAAATCATGTTTAACTCCGGCCCAGACTTCGGCGCTCTGCTGTTGCGTGAGCGCCACCAGGCGAATAATCAACCGCTCCAGCACAGTGCGCTGGATTGTCGATAACGGCTGCTCTCCGGCGGCCAAAGTAGGGGGCGTAGGGTCTTGCCCCGGAGGGCGCGCGGGGGTGCCCTGAATGGGTTGCATCATGGAAATCCTCTGGGTCTCGCACGTCGTGTAGCGGCATTGCAGGTATGCCTGGCAGCGAGATTATGGCACACTTAAAAGCTTAACTCCCGTTCTCTAACCGGTACTGTAACGTGAAAATCCTTGTTGATGAAAATATGCCCTACGCCGGCGATTTGTTCCGTCGTCTGGGTGAGGTAAAAGCTGTGCCTGGTCGTCCCATTCCGGCTGTGGAATTGGCGGATGCGGATGCGCTGATGGTGCGTTCCGTGACGAAGGTGAATGAAGCGCTGCTCAGCGGTACGCCGATTAAATTCGTGGGTACGGCAACGGCGGGTACCGATCACGTTGACGAGCAATGGTTGCAGCAGGCGGGGATCGGTTTTTCTGCCGCTCCGGGGTGTAATGCCATTGCGGTTGTGGAATATGTTTTCTCATCCCTGATGCTGTTGGCCGAACGTGACGGTTTCGATCTGCGCGACCGCACCGTCGGGATTGTCGGAGTGGGTAATGTCGGCGGTCGTCTGCAGGCGCGCCTGGAAGCCTGGGGGGTTCGCACATTGCTGTGCGATCCGCCGCGTGCCGACCGTGGCGATGAGGGTGATTTTCTGCCGCTCGACGCCCTGGTGCGCGAAGCTGATGTGCTGACCTTCCACACGCCGCTGTTTAAAGACGGGCCGTACAAAAGCTGGCATCTGGCGGATGAAGAGGTAATTAGCCGCCTGAAACCTGGCGCTATTCTGATTAATGCCTGCCGGGGCACGGTGGTGGATAACGCCGCCCTGTTGCGTCGTCTGGAGGCAGGTCAGCCGCTGAGCGTTATCCTTGACGTCTGGGAACCGGAGCCGGATCTCGACGTGGCGCTGCTGGCAAAAGTGGATATCGGTACTGCGCATATCGCTGGCTACACGCTGGAAGGGAAAGCACGTGGCACAACACAGGTGTTCGAAGCGTTTAGCGATTTTATCGGCAAACGTCAGCAGGTTGCGCTGGATACGCTGCTGCCTGCGCCAGAGTTCGGTCGCATTACGCTGCACGGCCCGCTCGATCAGTCGATCCTAAAAAGACTCATTCATTTGGTGTATGATGTGCGCCGCGACGATGCACTGCTGCGAAAAGTGGCGGGCATCCCGGGTGAGTTCGACAAGCTGCGTAAAAATTATCTTGAGCGTCGGGAATGGTCATCGCTGTATGTGCAGTGTGATGACGACCAGGCGGCTACACTGCTGCAAAAGCTGGGTTTCAACGCTGTCCATCACCCAATTCGTTAATGTCATCTTAATGCTACCTGCCGGATACTCCGGCGGGTACGCTTTTTTCTGGAGTAAATCACCATGTCTGAAGGCTGGAATATTGCCGTACTGGGCGCGACAGGCGCTGTCGGAGAAGCCTTACTCGAAACGCTTGCGGAGCGTGAGTTCCCGGTGGGCGATTTGTATGCGCTGGCGCGTAATGAAAGCGCCGGTGAGACGCTGCGTTTTGGCGGAAAAACCGTACGCGTTCAGGATGTTGCGGAATTTGACTGGACGCAGGCGCAACTGGCGTTCTTTGTCGCCGGCGCTCAGGCGACGGCTGAGAATATTGAAGAAGCCACCAACGCCGGTTGTCTGGTGATTGACACCAGCGGTCTGTTCGCGCTGGAGCCGGATGTGCCGCTGGTTGTGCCAGAGGTGAACCCGTTTGTCCTGGCCGATTACCGCAATCGTAATCTCATTGCCGTGCCGGATAGCCTGACCAGCCAGTTGCTGATCGCGCTGAAACCGCTGATCGACGAAGGTGGCCTGTCACGTATTGGCGTGACCAGTCTGCTCTCCGTGTCGGCGCAGGGCAAACCGGCGGTGGATGCCCTTGCCGGGCAAAGTGCGAAGTTGCTCAACGGCATTCCGATCGATGAGGACGACTTCTTTGGCCGGCAACTGGCGTTCAATATGCTGCCTATTCTGCCGGACCGTGAAGGTGCGGTTCTGGAAGAGCGTCGTCTGGTGGACCAGGTGCGTAAAATTCTGCAGGACGACGGGCTGATGATATCCGCGAACTGCGTCCGCGCGCCGGTCTTTTATGGCCACGCGCAGATGGTCAGCTTCGAAGCACTGCGTCCACTGGCGGCAGAAGAGGCCCGTGATGCGTTTGCCCGCGGTGAAGATATTGTGCTGTCCGAAGAGAATGAATTCCCGACCCAGGTTGGCGATGCTTCCGGTAGCGCTCATCTCTCTGTCAGTTGCGTACGTAACGATTATGGCCTGCCTGAACAGATTCAGTTCTGGTCGGTGGCAGATAACGTACGTTTTGGTGGGGCGCTGATGGCGGTGAAAATCGCTGAGAAACTGGTACAGGAGTACCTGTACTAATGTCAGACGTTGTTGAACAACCGCTGTTGAAAATTGCGCTCGGTATTGAGTACGACGGCAGTAAGTATTACGGCTGGCAGCGTCAGCAAGAAGTACGCAGCGTGCAGGAAAAACTGGAAAAAGCGTTGTCGCAGGTCGCCAATGAGCCGGTGACGGTTTTTTGTGCCGGGCGTACCGATGCCGGTGTGCATGCCACAGGGCAGGTGGTCCATTTTGAGACGCGCGCGGTACGTAAAGACGCGGCCTGGACCCTGGGCGTAAATGCGAATTTACCTGGAGACATCGCGGTACGTTGGGTGAAAGATGTGCCCGATGATTTCCACGCGCGGTTTAGCGCGACAGCGCGTCGTTATCGCTACGTTATCTACAATCATCGTTTACGCCCGGCGGTACTGAACCAGGGGGTGACGCATTATCACCTGCCCCTTGATGCGGAACGCATGCAGCGTGCGGCGCAATGTCTGCTGGGTGAAAATGATTTTACCTCGTTTCGCGCGGTACAGTGCCAGTCGCGCACGCCGTGGCGCAACATGATGCACATTAACGTTCAGCGTTATGGTGCGTATGTGGTGGTGGATATCAAAGCGAATGCCTTTGTACATCATATGGTGAGAAACATTGTCGGTAGCCTGATGGAAGTGGGTGCCAACAACCAGCCGGAGAGCTGGATAGCAGAGCTACTGGCGGCTAAGGACAGAACGCTGGCGGCAGCAACGGCGAGAGCAGAAGGGTTGTATCTGGTGTCGGTCGATTACCCGGACCGTTTCAACTTACCCCGCCCGCCAATGGGTCCGCTGTTTCTCGCGGACTAGTCGCAATCAACCAAGGCATAGACAATATGGACGTAATTCGCTTTCTTATTGATTTCATTCTGCACATTGATGTTCATCTGGCGGAGCTGGTCGCGCAATACGGTATCTGGGTATACGCGATCCTGTTTCTGATTTTGTTCTGCGAAACCGGGCTTGTGGTCACGCCGTTTTTACCGGGGGATTCGCTGCTGTTCGTCGCGGGCGCGCTGGCCTCACTGCCCACGAACGATATCAACGTTCACGTTATGGTGATGCTGATGCTTGTTGCGGCCATTCTCGGCGATGCGGTGAATTACACGATAGGGCGCCTGTTCGGCGACAAGCTATTTAGCAACCCGAACTCGAAAGTGTTCCGTCGCAGCTATCTCGATAAAACCCATCAGTTTTATGAGAAACACGGTGGCAAAACCATTATTCTTGCCCGCTTTATCCCCATTGTGCGGACGTTCGCGCCTTTCGTTGCCGGGATGGGGCATATGTCCTACCGTCATTTCGCGGCGTTCAACGTGATCGGGGCGCTGTTATGGGTGCTACTGTTTACTTATGCTGGCTACTTCTTCGGTACGCTGCCGATGGTGCAGGAAAATCTTAAGTTACTGATTGTCGCGATCATCGTGGTGTCTATACTTCCTGGGGTGATTGAGATCATTCGCCACCGTCGAGCGGCAGCGCGACAGGCAAAATAAGATGTCTATGGCGGTTCGACCACTTTTTTATCCCAAGTTGCGAACTGTTATGTTTTAATGTGCCCCATTTATGGGCTACCAGGTTCATGTATAAAGGTTATCAATGAGCTGGATTGAACGAATCAAAAGCAATATTACCCCCACCCGTAAGGCGAGCATCCCTGAGGGCGTGTGGACGAAATGCGATAGCTGCGGCCAGGTACTGTATCGTGCCGAGCTGGAGCGTAACCTTGAGGTCTGCCCGAAGTGTGACCACCATATGCGCATGACTGCGCGTAACCGCCTGCATACATTGCTGGACGAAGGTTCACTGGTGGAACTGGGTAGCGAACTCGAGCCGAAAGACGTGCTCAAGTTCCGTGACTCCAAAAAATACAAAGACCGTCTGGCGACGGCACAGAAAGAGACCGGCGAAAAAGATGCGCTGGTGGTAATGAAGGGCACGCTGCATGGTATGCCGGTTGTCGCGGCAGCGTTTGAATTCGCCTTTATGGGCGGCTCAATGGGCTCTGTCGTGGGTGCGCGTTTTGTTCGCGCCGTTGAGCAGGCGCTGGAAGATAACTGCCCGTTGATCTGTTTCTCCGCCTCGGGGGGCGCACGTATGCAGGAAGCGCTGATGTCGCTGATGCAGATGGCGAAAACCTCCGCAGCGCTGGCGAAGATGCAAGAGCGCGGCCTGCCGTATATCTCTGTACTGACTGACCCAACCATGGGCGGCGTTTCCGCGAGTTTCGCGATGCTGGGCGATCTGAATATTGCCGAGCCGAAAGCGCTCATTGGTTTTGCCGGCCCGCGCGTTATTGAGCAGACCGTACGTGAAAAACTGCCGCCGGGATTCCAGCGCAGCGAATTCCTGATTGAAAAAGGGGCGATCGACATGATCGTTCGTCGTCCGGAAATGCGCCTGAAACTGGCCAGCATCCTGGCGAAGCTGACCAATCAGCCAGCACCGAGTCCGGATGCGCCGCGTGAAAGCGTGGTGGTGCCCCCGGTGCCCGATCAGGAAGCCGAGGCCTGATAATACCGAAGGGCAGGGCCATCACGGCGCTGCCCTTTTGCTTTTTACATCGTCAAACATCCTACGGGCATCATGGAAAATAAACGCATTTTGCAAGCCACGTCGCCCCTGGCCGCGTGGCTTTCTTATCTGGAAAACCTGCACAGCAAAACCATTGACCTGGGACTTGAGCGCGTAAGCCAGGTTGCAGCGCGTCTTGATGTTTTGCGACCGGCGCCGTTTGTCTTTACCGTTGCGGGAACCAATGGTAAAGGCACGACTTGCCGTACTCTCGAATCCATTCTCCTGGCGGCCGGATATCGTGTGGGTGTCTACAGTTCGCCGCATCTTATCCGTTATACCGAGCGCGTCCGCGTACAGGGCGAGGAGCTGACGGAACTCGACCACACCCGTTCTTTTGCCGAAATTGAAGCGGTGCGCGGTGAAACCTCATTAACCTATTTTGAATACGGTACGCTGTCGGCGCTATGGCTGTTTAAACAGGCGAAGCTGGACGTTGTTATCCTCGAAGTGGGACTGGGCGGGCGTCTTGACGCCACCAATATGGTCGATGCGGATGTTGCCGTGGTAACCAGCATTGCGCTTGATCATACCGACTGGCTGGGGCCAGATAGAGAAAGTATCGGTCGCGAAAAAGCGGGCGTCTTCCGGGGCGGTAAACCGGCGGTAGTCGGCGAAAGCAATATGCCGTATACCATCGGCGAGGTGGCTGTGGAAAAAGGCGCTCTGCTGATGCGCCGGGGCGTAGACTGGCAGTATGAAGTAGAGCAGGGCCAGTGGCGTTTTCGCGACGGCCAGGGCGAGTTGAGCGGTTTACCGCTGCCGCAGGTGCCGCAGCCAAATGCCGCAACGGCGCTTGCAGCACTGCGGGCCAGTGGGCTGGCGGTGAGCGAGCAGGCTATTCGTGACGGTATCGCCAGCGCAATTTTGCCTGGTCGCTTTCAGATTGTGGCTGAAAACCCACGTCTTATTCTGGATGTGGCGCATAATCCTCATGCGGCGGCTTACCTTGCCGGGCGGCTGGCGGCAGAGCCTAAGCGCGGTCGCGTGCTGGCGGTCATCGGCATGCTGCATGATAAAGACATCGCCGGAACGCTCGCCTGTCTGGAGCCTGTGGTCGATAGCTGGTATTGTGCCCCTCTGGAGGGGCCACGCGGTGCGACGGCAGAACAGTTGATGGCGCACTTACCGCAAGGGAAGGCGTATCAACACGTTGCGCAGGCCTGGCAGGTAGCGATGGCGGAGGCCACAGCAGAAGATACCGTGCTGGTGTGTGGTTCATTCCATACGGTGGCACATGTCATGGAAGCGATGGAAGCGGGGAGAACCGGTGGCAAGTAAGTTTCAGAACCGTTTGATGGGAACCATTGTGCTGGTTGCGCTCGGGGTGATTATTCTGCCCGGGCTGCTGGACGGGCAAAAAAAGCATTATCAGGATGAGTTCGCCGCCATTCCTCTGGTACCCAAACCCGGCGATCGTGATGAGCCGGATATGATGCCAGCGGCCACGCAGGCGCTCCCGGCTCAGCCGCCGGAAGGGGCAGCGGAAGAGGTCCAGGCTGGCGAGGCGGCAGCGCCGTCGCTGGATGCCTCCCGGCGGGCTGTCAGTGGGGCGACGACGCCGGATGTCACAACGCAACCCGTCGCGCCGAAGCAGGTTGAACAGCCAAAACCGGTTGAGAAGACCAAGCCACAGCCACAGAAACCCGCAGAACAGGTGGCGGCAACGCCGCCTGCGGATCAGCCGCCCGCGGCGGATAAGTCTGCGCCAGTGGGTAAAGCCTGGGTGGTACAACTGGGTGCGCTTAAGAACGCTGACAAAGTTAATGAAATTGTCGGTAAACTGCGCGGTGCAGGTTATCGCGTTTATACTGCGCCCACTACGCCAGTACAGGGTAAAATCACCCGCATCCTGGTCGGTCCGGACGCATCAAAAGATAAACTCAAGGGGTCGCTTGAGGAGCTTAAGCAACTGTCAGGCTTGAGCGGTGTGGTAATGGGGTATAGCGCGAACTAGCGTGCGTTTTGTTCCCCCTCACCCTAACCCTCTCCCCAAAGGGGGCGAGGGGATGGTTTGCTCCCTCTCCCTTGAGGGAGAGGGCCGGGGTGAGGGTGTAAATACGAATTCAAAAACACGCCCGAAGAGGCTAAAGATCCGATGGCGTTGAATATTTTTTCAGCGCCATTTTTATTTACGCGCGGGAAGGAAATCCCTACGCAAACGTTTTCTTTTTCTGTTAGAATGCGCCCCGAACTGGATGACAGGGCGTAAATCGTGGGACACATATGGTCTGGATTGATTACGCCATCATCGCGGTGATTGGTTTTTCCTGTCTGGTTAGCCTCATCCGCGGCTTTGTTCGTGAAGCGTTATCACTGGTGACATGGGGTTGTGCTTTCTTTGTTGCCAGTCATTACTACACTTACCTGTCAGTCTGGTTTACGGGCTTTGAAGACGAACTGGTGCGCAATGGGATATCCATCGCCATCCTGTTCATCGCGACGCTGATTGTTGGCGCTATCGTCAATTACGTGATAGGTCAACTTGTGGAGAAAACCGGCTTGTCGGGTACAGACAGGGTGTTGGGGATCTGTTTTGGCGCGCTACGCGGGGTGCTAATTGTCGCCGCCATTCTGTTCTTTCTCGATACCTTTACGGGCCTGTCAAAAAGCGAAGACTGGCAGAAGTCGCAGCTTATCCCACAATTCAGTTTCATCATCAGATGGTTCTTTGACTATCTGCAAAGTTCGTCAAGTTTCTTGCCCAGAGCGTAATCGCTCTGAGATGTGGCTTAACGAGGAAAAGACGTATGTGCGGTATTGTCGGTATCGCCGGTGTTATGCCGGTCAACCAGTCGATTTATGACGCGTTAACGGTGCTTCAGCACCGTGGTCAGGATGCCGCTGGCATCATCACGATCGATGCAAATAATTGTTTCCGTCTGCGCAAAGCAAATGGTCTGGTCAACGATGTTTTCGAAGCCCGCCATATGCAGCGTCTTCAGGGCAACATGGGTATCGGCCATGTGCGTTACCCAACCGCTGGCAGCTCCAGCGCCTCCGAGGCTCAGCCTTTTTACGTTAACTCCCCTTACGGCATCACGCTTGCCCATAACGGCAACCTGACCAATGCCCATGAGCTGCGTAAAAAGCTGTTTGAAGAAAAACGCCGCCACATCAACACCACGTCTGATTCCGAAATCCTGCTGAATATTTTCGCCAGCGAGCTGGATAATTTCCGCCATTATCCGCTGGAAGCAGACAACATTTTCGCCGCTGTCGCCGCGACCAACCGCCAGATCCGTGGCGCGTATGCATGTGTTGCGATGATCATCGGCCACGGTATGGTTGCTTTCCGCGACCCGAACGGTATTCGTCCTCTGGTACTGGGTAAACGCGATATTGGTGACGGTCGCACTGAGTACATGGTGGCGTCAGAAAGCGTGGCGCTCGATACGCTGGGCTTCGAATTCCTGCGCGATATCGCGCCGGGCGAAGCCGTCTACATCACCGAAAAAGGTCAGTTGTTTACCCGCCAGTGTGCGGATAATCCGGTCAGCAACCCGTGCCTGTTCGAATACGTCTATTTTGCGCGTCCGGACTCCTTCATCGACAAAATCTCCGTCTACAGCGCGCGTGTCAATATGGGCACCAAGCTTGGCGAGAAGATTGCGCGTGAATGGGAAGATCTGGATATCGACGTGGTTATTCCCATCCCGGAAACCTCCTGCGATATCGCGCTGGAAATCGCCCGCATTCTTGGCAAGCCGTACCGTCAGGGTTTTGTGAAAAACCGCTACGTTGGCCGTACCTTTATCATGCCGGGTCAGCAACTGCGTCGTAAATCCGTCCGCCGTAAGCTGAACGCGAACCGCGCTGAGTTCCGCGATAAAAACGTGCTGCTGGTGGATGACTCCATCGTACGTGGTACCACTTCTGAGCAGATTATTGAGATGGCCCGTGAAGCCGGGGCGAAGAAAGTGTACCTCGCCTCTGCGGCGCCGGAAATTCGTTTCCCGAACGTCTACGGTATCGATATGCCGACCGCGAACGAACTGATTGCACATGGTCGTGAAGTGGATGAGATTCGCCAGATCATCGGCGCTGATGGCTTGATTTTCCAGGATCTGACCGATCTGATCGACGCTGTACGCGCGGAAAACCCGGATATCCAGCAGTTCGAGTGCTCAGTCTTTAATGGCATCTATGTCACCAAAGACGTGGATCAGGGGTATCTCGACTACCTCGACTCGCTGCGTAACGACGATGCGAAAGCCGTGCAGATGCAGAACGATCTCGAAAGCTTAGAGATGCACAACGAAGGGTAATCGACCCGTTTTCGCCCTCTCCGCCCGGAGGGGGCGCTCATCAGTTGCAACTGTTGGCATAATCCGGCAAAGTCTGCCTCAGTGTAGATAAAGGCGACGGATATGAAACGACTCATTGTGGGGATCTCAGGGGCCAGCGGCGCGATTTACGGCGTGCGCTTGTTGCAGGTATTACGCGACGTGGCGGACATTGAAACCCATCTGGTGATGAGCCCGGCCGCGCGCCAGACCCTCTCTCTCGAAACCGATTTTTCTCTGCGTGATGTTCAGGCTATGGCGGATGTAGTGCATGACGCCCGCGATATCGCTGCTAACATCTCTTCCGGCTCATTTAAGACCGCAGGCATGGTCGTATTGCCCTGTTCGATAAAAACGCTCTCTGGCATTGTGCACAGCTATACAGACGGCCTGCTGACGCGTGCGGCGGATGTGGTGTTAAAAGAGCGTCGCCCGCTGGTGCTGTGCGTGCGTGAAACACCGTTGCATTTAGGCCATCTGCGTTTGATGACGCAGGCCGCAGAACTGGGGGCTGTTATCATGCCGCCGGTCCCCGCGTTTTACCATGCGCCGAAAACGCTGGATGACATTATTAACCAGACCGTGAACCGCGTTCTGGATCAATTTGATATCGCTCTGCCGGAAGATCTGTTCATCCGCTGGCAGGGGGGAAATGCCTCCAGATAGTGCGCATCATTGCCCGATGCCCTTTTTTAGGGCATTTTTGCAATCGCGATCATATCCTCAACATTTAATTCCTTTTTTCCCCTGTTAACACTCCGGTTCGTTCGGCGGACCTGCTATCTTTCACCATTAAGGTCAATTTGCAACGTTTCATTAACAAATTTAACGCTGTTGTTTTTCAGCGCTAAAAATCTGGCATAAGACGTGCAAGTAAACTCGCAGCAACACACAACACAACGCAGCACAAAATAAAATCAGAATACTTGAGGGTAATGTATGAAGAAGACGGTTATTGCTCTGTCTTTACTGCTGGGCCTGTCCGCGGCATCCAGTGTTTACGCAGCGCTTCCCCAGACTGTACGCATCGGTACTGATGCGACATACGCACCTTTCTCTTCCAAAGATGCGAAAGGGAATTTTGTCGGTTTTGACATCGATCTCGGTAATGAGATGTGTACCCGCATCAAGGTCAAATGTACCTGGGTTGGCAGCGATTTTGACGCGCTCATCCCGTCTCTGAAAGCGAAGAAAATCGACGCGATTATCTCCTCTCTCTCCATTACCGAAAAACGTCAGCAGGAGATTGCTTTCTCCGACAAACTCTATGCTGCTGATTCCCGTCTGATCGCCAAAAAAGGCTCGCCGATCGTGCCGACGCTGGACTCTCTGAAAGGCAAACACGTTGGGGTTCTGCAGGGGTCTACGCAAGAAGGTTATGCGAATGACAACTGGCGCACTAAGGGTATCGATGTGGTGGCCTACCAGAACCAGGATCTGATCTACTCTGATCTCGCCGCAGGCCGTCTGGATGCTGCATTCCAGGACGAAGTGGCTGCCAGCGAAGGCTTCCTGAAACAGCCTGCCGGTAAAGATTTTGCGTTCGCCGGTCCGTCCGTTAAAGATAAAAAATACTTTGGCGACGGCACCGGGATCGGTCTGCGTAAAGACGATACCGAGCTGAAAGCGGCCTTCGACAAAGCCTTTGCTGAAATTCGTAAAGACGGTACCTACGATAAGCTCGCGAAGAAGTATTTCGACTTTAACGTCTACGGCGAGTAAAGCAGCTGTTTTTGGGATAAACGATGCGCCATTTTGGTTTTCCAGAATGGTGCATAAATACGTGTGATGTTTAAAGTTGGTGCGTCTGATGCACCGAAATGGCGCAACGCTGCATAGTTAAGCAAAAACCATGCAAAAAAAGCCGGCAGGCGGGCAGAATGCTTTGCCTTGCCGTGCCATATAATGGCACGATAGCGACACCGTATTCTTCTAATAAATCCCTTAGGAAAGACAGTCTGTTGAGGATAATTATGAAAAAATTGGTGTTATCACTTTCTCTGGTGCTCGCTATCTCCAGCGTTTCTAGCGCATTCGCAGCCATTCCGCAAAAACTCCGCATCGGTACTGACCCAACTTATGCTCCTTTCGAATCAAAGAATTCGCAGGGCGAATTGGTTGGTTTTGACATCGATCTGGCGAAAGAGCTGTGTACGCGTATCAAAACCCAGTGTGTCTTTATTGAAAACCCACTGGACGCGCTGATTCCTTCGCTTAAAGCGAAAAAAATCGACGCCATCATGTCATCTCTCTCAATTACTGAAAAACGCCAACAGGAAATTTCGTTCACCGACAAGCTGTATGCAGCGGATTCTCGTCTGGTTGTGGCGAAAGACTCCGACATCGTTCCCGATCTCGCGAAGCTGAAAGGCAAACGCATTGGCGTATTGCAGGGCACCACGCAGGAAACGTACGGTAATGTTCACTGGGCACCGCAGGGTATTGAAATCGTCTCCTACCAGGGACAGGACAATATCTACTCTGACCTGACCGCAGGCCGTATTGATGCTGCGTTTCAGGATGAAGTGGCCGCCAGCGAAGGTTTCCTGAAAACGGCGATGGGTAAAGACTACAAATTTGGCGGTCCGTCCATTAAAGACGAGAAGCTGTTTGGCGTCGGCACCGGTATGGGGATTCGTAAAGACGATAACGAACTGCGTGAAGCGCTGAATAAAGCCTTCGCGGAAATGCGTGCAGACGGAACTTACGAAAAACTGGCGAAAAAGTACTTTGATTTTGATGTTTATGGTGGTTAATTCCACGCGTGTTTAACGTGCGACCCCTTCCGCCCGGAAGGGGAAGAGACGCGGCAGACACGAATACGACAGGACAGGCTGCATGCTGTATGGTTTTTCTCAAGTTATCTTTCATGGTGCCCTTGTCACGCTGGAACTGGCTATCAGTTCCGTGGTGCTGGCGGTACTGATTGGCCTGGCCGGTGCGGGCGCAAAACTCTCTAAAAACCGTCCGTTAGCGCTGGTTTTTGAAGGCTACACCACATTGATTCGCGGCGTGCCCGATCTGGTGCTGATGCTGCTGATTTTTTACGGATTGCAAATAGCCCTCAACACGCTGACCGATGCGATGGGTATGGAGCAACTCGATATTGATCCTATGGTGGCGGGTATTATCACCCTGGGGTTTATTTATGGTGCCTATTTCACCGAAACCTTCCGTGGCGCTTATATGGCGGTGCCGAAAGGGCATATCGAGGCTGCCACCGCGTTTGGTTTCACTAACTCACAGACCTTTCGCCGTATTTTGTTTCCGGCCATGATGCGCTTCGCATTGCCGGGAATTGGCAACAACTGGCAGGTTATTCTCAAAGCGACGGCGTTAGTGTCGTTGTTGGGGCTGGAAGATGTGGTGAAAGCCACGCAGCTCGCCGGGAAAAGTACCTGGGAGCCGTTCTACTTTGCCGTTGTATGCGGCCTGATTTATCTGGTGTTTACCACCGTTTCTAATGGCGTACTGCTTCTTCTCGAACGTCGCTACTCCGTAGGTGTGAAGAGGGCTGACCTGTGATCGAGATTATTCAGGAGTACTGGAAATCGCTGTTGTGGACCGATGGATACCGCTTCACCGGGGTGGCTATTACCCTGTGGCTGTTGATCTCTTCGGTGGTGATGGGCGGCGTCATGGCGGTGTTTCTGGCCATTGGTCGCGTCTCCAGCAACAAATACATTCAATTTCCCATCTGGCTGTTCACGTATATTTTTCGCGGCACGCCGCTCTATGTGCAGTTGCTGGTGTTTTACTCAGGCATGTATACGCTGGAAATCGTGAAGGGAACGGAACTGCTCAACGCGTTTTTCCGCAGCGGCCTCAATTGTACGGTGCTGGCGTTAACGCTCAATACCTGTGCTTACACCACCGAGATTTTCGCCGGGGCGATCCGTTCGGTACCGGCCGGGGAAATTGAAGCCGCCCGCGCCTATGGTTTCTCGTCGGTGAAAATGTATCGCTGCATTATCCTGCCGTCGGCGCTGCGCATTGCGCTGCCTGCCTACAGCAACGAAGTGATTTTGATGCTCCACTCTACCGCGCTGGCTTTTACCGCGACGGTGCCGGATCTGCTCAAAATCGCCCGTGATATTAACTCCGCGACCTACCAGCCGTTCACCGCGTTTGGTATGGCGGCAGTACTGTATTTGATCATCTCTTATGTGCTGATTAGCCTGTTCCGCAAGGCGGAAAAACGCTGGCTGCAGCATATAAAACCTTCTTCGACGCACTGAGAACATCATGTCTGACAATAAATTAAACGTTATCGATTTACATAAACGCTACGGCGAGCATGAGGTGTTGAAAGGGGTGTCGCTGCAGGCTAACGCCGGGGATGTGATCAGCATTATTGGTTCGTCCGGCTCCGGTAAAAGTACCTTTCTGCGCTGCATAAACTTTCTTGAGAAGCCAAGTGAAGGAACGATCATCGTCAATGGCGAGAACATCAACCTGGTGCGCGATAAAGACGGTCAATTGCGGGTGGCGGATAAACAGCAACTGCGTTTGTTGCGTACCCGCCTGACAATGGTGTTTCAGCATTTCAACCTGTGGAGCCACATGACGGTTCTGGAAAACGTCATGGAAGCGCCAATCCAGGTGCTGGGGCTGAGCAAACAGGAGGCCCGCGAGCGTGCGGTGAAATACCTGGCAAAAGTGGGTATTGATGGTGTTCAGCAGGCGAAATACCCGGTGCATCTCTCTGGCGGTCAGCAGCAGCGCGTCTCTATTGCCCGTGCGCTGGCAATGGAACCGGAAGTCTTGCTGTTTGACGAACCTACTTCCGCGCTGGACCCGGAGCTGGTGGGCGAAGTGCTGCGCATCATGCAGCAACTGGCGGAAGAGGGAAAAACCATGGTGGTGGTGACGCATGAAATGGGCTTTGCCCGCCATGTGTCCACCCATGTGATTTTCCTGCATCAGGGCAAAATTGAAGAAGAGGGCGCGCCGGATGAACTGTTTGGCAATCCGAAAAGCCCACGTCTGCAGCAGTTCCTCAAAGGTTCACTCAAGTAATCATCGGGCTACCGGCGCTCGCCGGTAGCCGCTTAGTCCACCAACAGTTGCAGCGCGGTATCTTCGTCCGTCACCAGCCCATTGACCCAGCCACCGACCAGGGCTGCGCGAATGGCGGCAAGTTTACGTTCCCCTCCGGCAAACCCGACCACTTTTCGTTGCGTGTGGCTGGTGAGCGGCACACTGGTCAGCATTGCATCCAGTTCGGAATCCAGGCGTACACCCTGATGGTTAAAGAAATGGCCAAGCATCTCGCCTGCGACATGCTGCGTCTCCAGATCTTTGACCTGGGCGTCGGTAATAAACCCCTCAGTGTTCAGCGGGCAACCCAATTTCACCTCGCCAATGCCAAGGAAAGTGACATCCGCGTTAAGCGCTCTTGCCGCCACGCGCTGGTAGATCTGATGCTGGCACCAACTGTTTTTATCTTCCGGGCTATCGGCATAGAGCGGCGCCGGAATGAAAAAATACTTACCCTGCATTTTTTCCGCCATTTTCAGCGGCACATCGTAACGGGTACCGGAGTCATCCCGTGCGATGGCGCCGATCATCGACACGCACTGATGCTGCGGTCGCTCCAGCGACGGCAGGGCGTCAATCACGGCGCGCAGCGTTTTACCGGAGCCGACACCAAAGACCTGCGGTTTCTCTTCACAGATAAATTGTGCCATCACCTGTGCCCCTTCAACGGCCAGCATCTGCTGAATGGCATCATCTTCCAGCCCGGCAGATGGCACAACGCGACACAGGTTGAGGGCATATTTTTCTTGCAGGTCATGCGCCAGTTTCAGACAACGGGTTACCGGATGGCTGATATTGACGGTAACCATCCCGGTTTCGCGGGCGCCGGAAATGAGCCGTTGTGCTACCTGGCGCGACAGGCCCAGCGCCGAGGCAATATCCTGTTGTGTTAATCCCGCCACGTAATACATCCATGCGGCACGGGCGGCGAGTTCCTGTTTTTTCTCTTCTTTGTTCATCACACATTCCCCTAATTTCCTGCCGCCATTGTACGCGCAATGGTCAGCTTAACAAAAATGGGCAAATGTCATTTTAAAGAGCAAAAGCTATTTTCGTGAGTTTCCTCGCAGAAAACCTTCGCATCTCACTACTAACATACATACAACAAGCGGGCATAAGCCCGTAAAACTGTCAAATGCTCAAAATTGAGGTGATGATTATGTCCGAGAAAAAAGCGGTGTGGATGCATATTGGTGCCGGGTCGTTTCATCGTGCTCATCAGGCGTGGTATCTGCACAAACTGATGGAGCAGGGGGATGACCGCTGGAGTATCGCGTTGGGAAATATTCGCGATGACGCCCGTGTGCTGCTGGGCCATCTCGCCGCGCAAAACGGTGAATATGTGCTGGAAACCGTGTCGCCGGAGGGCGAACGGCAGTACGAAACCATCACCTCAATTCGCAAAGTGTTGCCCTGGGATAGCGAAATTAGCGCACTGGTGAAACAGGGTGCCGATGCCGAAACGCGCGTCATCGCCTTTACGGTTACCGAAAGCGGTTACTACCTGACGCCCGAGCATGAGCTGGATCAGCAGCAGGCCGACATTCAGGCCGACCTGAACGGCGGGATCCGCACACTTTACGGCGCGCTGACCCGTATCCTGAAACAGCGTATTGCGCAGCATGGCAACCCCGTTACCTTGCTGAACTGCGACAACCTGCGCCATAACGGCGAGCGCTTTCGCCACGGCTTTCTCTCCTTCTTGCAGGCGAAGGGCGAAACCGAATTACGTCAGTGGGTAGAGAACAACACCACGTCACCCAATACCATGGTCGACCGCATCACTCCTCGCCCGACACCGGATGTGGCCGAGCGGGTACTGGCGGCAACCGGCATTAAAGACGCGGTGCCGGTAATGGGCGAATCCTTTATTCAGTGGGTAATTGAAGATGATTTTATTAATGGCCGCCCGGCGCTCGAAAAGGTAGGGGTGGAATTGGTGGGATCCGTACTGCCCTGGGAAGAGGCGAAAATCCGCATTCTGAACGCTACCCATAGCTGCATCGCGTGGGCGGGAACGTTGATTGGTCTGAGCTTTATTGATGACAGCACCCGCCAGAGCGCCATTCGTCAGATGGCCTGGGAGTATGTCTCACGCGATGTCATTCCCTCACTGACGCCAAGTCCGCTCGATCTGGCGAAGTATCGCGATGTGGTGCTGGCGCGCTTTAGCAACCCCTACATCAAAGACACTAACCAGCGCGTCGCCGCCGACGGTCTGTCCAAAATTCCTGGAATGGTCACGCCGACGCTTATCGAATGCTACAAACGCGGCGATGTCCCCTCTGCGACCGCCGTGCTGCCTGCACTGTTCTTCCTGTTCCTGAAACGCTGGGCCGTCGGTTCTCTGCCCTATACCTATCAGGATGGCGTGATGCAACCCGATGCCGTACGCGCCGTTTTCAACGCGCCTGATCCGCTGGCGGTGTGGGCGGCGGACGACGCGCTGTTTGCTGGCCTTGCGACATCCGCAGAGTTCTTAACCCTGCTGCGTCGTACCGTCGCGGAGCTGGAGCAGTGGATAAAACAACCTGAATCACAACTGGCGGCAGTGTAAGGGGGCGCTATGTACCTGGGCATTGATATTGGCACCTCAGAATTAAAAGCGCTGCTCATTGACGGCGACGGTGAGATTGTCGCCTCGGCGCATGCCGCGCTGACGGTGCAACGTCCGCATCCGCACTGGGCGGAACAGGATCCACAGGCCTGGTGGCAGGCCTGTGGTCGGGTGGTCACCGAACTGCGCCAGCAGCATCCGCAGCAGTGGGCGGCTATTCGCGCCATCGGTCTGTCGGGGCAGATGCACGGTGCGGTACTGCTTGATAACGACGGCAACGTGCTACGTCCTTGCATTTTATGGAATGACACCCGCAGCGCCGACGAGTGCGCATGGCTGAGTGAGCATCATCCGGAAATGATGACTATCAGCGGCAACATGATTATGCCGGGGTTTACCGCGCCGAAGCTGGTGTGGGTGGCCCGTCACGAGCCGGACGTGTTCAGCCGGGTGGAAAAAGTACTGCTGCCAAAAGATTACCTGCGCTGGCGTTTAACCGGTGAGTTTGTCAGCGACCCGTCCGACGCGGCAGGCACCCTGTGGCTGGATGTGGAAAAACGCGACTGGTCAGACGAACTGCTTGCCATGACTGACCTCAACCGCAGCCAGATGCCGTCGCTGGTGGAAGGCAGCGCGCCCAGCGGGACGTTGCGTGCCGCGCTGGCTACCGAGTGGGGCTTAAGCTCCTCGGTGGTGGTCGCCGGGGGCGGGGGGGATAACGCCACCTCTGCCGTGGGCGTCGGCGCGGTGGCGCCGGGCGACGCGTTTATCTCTCTGGGGACGTCCGGGGTGATTTTCGTGGTCAACGATGCGCTGCAGGCAGACCCGGACTCTGGCGTACATGCCTTCTGCCATGCGCTCCCCGGACGCTGGCACCAGATGAGCGTGATGCTGAGCGCCGCCAGTTGTCTGCGATGGATCTGTAATCTGCTTTCGGTCACCGAAAGCCAGTTGATGGACGAGATTGCCCAACTGACGGAAGAGGAACTGAAACGCGCGCCGGTATTCCTGCCTTATCTGTCGGGGGAGCGCACACCGCATAACGATCCGCTGGCGGCAGGGAGTTTTTTCAATCTGCGCCATGAAACCAGCCGCGCGCTGTTGGGGTACGCGGTGATTGAAGGCGTCACCTTCGGGCTGGCCGATGGACTGAATGTGCTGGGTAACGCCTCGATTTGCCAGTGCAGTCTGACGGGCGGTGGGGCGAGAAGCCCGCTGTGGGCGCAACTGATTGCCGATGTGCTGAACATTCCGATGGTCACGCATCCGGCAAGTTCTTCCGGTGCGCTGGGTGCTGCGCGTCTGGCCTGGCTGGCAGATGGCGGCGATGAGGCGAAAGTCTGTCTGAAACCCCCGGTGGTCACCCGTTTTACGCCGCAGCCTGAACGCGGCCAATGGCTGGCGAAACGGCTGGCGCTGTTCCGGCTGCTCTATCAGCAGCAACAGGTCGCCCGCACGTTACTGCCTTAAACCTCTAGCCCCGGCCTCTGTACCCTCGCCGGGGCATATCTCCCGGCTTATAAAGGAAGATTGTTATGCAATCTAATGAATACTGGTTTGGCTTACCGAAAAAACTGCTCTGGGGATTTGTGGCTATCGCGATTTTTATGGCTGGCGATGGCTTTGAAATGGCATTCTTATCAAAACACATAACCGATATGGGCTTCTCGCCTGCGCAGTCGGCTGTCGTCTTTACGATTTACGGCCTGGCGGCAGCGCTGGCGGCCTGGGCATCCGGCGTGGTGGCGGAACTCATCACCCCGCAACGCGCTATGACCATTGGCTGTGTCCTGTGGGTCATTATGCATGCCCTGTTTATGTCGATGGGACTGGGGATGCGTAACTACCCGCTGATGCTGCTGTTCTATGGTATTCGCGGCCTGGCCTATCCGATGTTTATCTACTCTTTCATGTTGATGCTGGTTCAGGTACTGCCGCGCCCGAATCTGGCGGCGGCGACAGGCTGGTTCTGGGCCATGTATTCCATCGGCATTGGCGTGGTGGGCAGTTACCTGCCAAGCCTGACCATTCCGATGTTTGGCGAAACGGGGACGCTGTGGTTTGCCATCGTCTGGGTCGGCTGTGGTGGCCTGGTGGCGTTCTTTAGCCTGCGCAATGTGCCAGTGGACCGTTCGCGGGTGAATTTGCCGCTGCGCGACAAAATGACCGAGCTTTCCCGCGCGGCGACCATTCTGTTTACTAACCGCGATATCTTCTATGCCTGCCTGATCCGTATCATCAATACGCTGTCGCTGTTTGGTTTTGCGATTGTGATGCCGCTGCTGTTTGTTGATCGGCTGGGCTTTAGCATCTCTGAATGGCTGCAAATCTGGGCGGTGTTCTTCTTCGTCACCATTTTCACCAATATTTTCTGGGGGATCACCGGGGAATACATTGGCTGGATCCGCCAGGTGCGCTGGTTCGGCTGCCTGGGCATGGCCATCTCCAGCCTGACGTTTTACTACCTGCCGGTCTATGCCGGGCATAACTTCGCGGTGGCGCTGATTCCGGCAATCATGCTGGGGATTTTTGTTGCGGCTTTCGTGCCGATGACGGCGGTCTTCCCGACGCTGGAACCGCATCACAAAGGCGCGGCGGTCTCCATCTACAACCTCTCAGCCGGGATGAGCAACTTTGTCGCCCCGGCGATTGCCTCCGCACTGCTACCGTTTTTCGATATCGTAGGCGTGGTATGGGCCTACACCGGGCTCTATATCTTCGCCGGTGTGCTGACCTTTATCATCAAAGTGCCGCAGCCCAAACGCGTGCGCCAGGGACGTTCAGCGGAAGAGGTGGAACAGAGCGTGTAAACTGGCATAAGGCGCAGTGTTTCTGCGCCTTATCGTGTTTTTTCCAGGCGGTAAGCCCAGTCATCATAATCCACGCCGTTAATCGTATAGCCCTTTTCCAGCACCTGCCTACGCGTAAAACCCAGTTTCTCCAGTAGCCGCACCGAACCCTGATTCTCCGCCAGCACCCAGGCATTCAGCGCGGTTACGTGGGTCTGCGTAAAGGCATAATCCCGCATAGCTTTCAGCGCTTCACTGGCAATACCTTTCCCCTGGGCGAAAGGGGCAATGGCGTAGCCGATGTCGGCTTCCTGCGGATAGTGCGTACTGATGTGCAGCCCAATATCACCCAGCGGTTCGCCATTTTTGTCGCGAATCACCCGGGCGTGATTATCGTTCAGGCGGGAGATAAACAGGGTGCGAATATCGTCTTCACAGGCAATGGCGCCCATAAAGCGCATGACATCCGGGCTTTGGCGTAGAGTGAGGAAAAAAGACCAGTCGGCCTCGGTAAACGCAGAGAGCGTCAGGCGCTCGGTGGTCAATATCATGGTTTCGCGCCATTCCGGTAGCAAAGCGTCTTAGCTTAACACCGGAATGGCGCAGGTAAACGCCTTATAATGGTGGGGGTGTCACCACATCCTTGAGCGCTTCTTCTAAATCGAACCAGCGAAACGCGAACCCGGAGGCTTCAAGTCGTTTTGGCAGCGCGCGCTGGCCACCAAGGACCAGCACGGCGGACTCTCCCATCATCAGGCGCACGGTGGCGGCCGGGGCGTGCATAACCGCCGGGCGATTAAGCGCATGTCCCAGCGCGTGAGCGAATTGTTCGTTACGTGCGGGGTAGGGCGAAACCATATTGAACGGACCGCGCAGGTCGTTATTGAGCAGCCAGATTATGCCGTTAGCCATATCGTCGATATGAATCCAGGACATGTACTGGTGACCGGTACCGACCGGGCCGCCAAGCCCGACGCGAAAGAGTGGCAGCAATTTGGCAATTGCCCCGCCTTTGCGCGCAATCACAACGCCGGTGCGCAGTAAACAGACGCGGGTGCGTTCACTTTCCGCACCGCTGGCGATTTGCTCCCAGCGGGCGCACAGTTCGTGGGTAAATTCGTTATGCGGCGTCTCGTCTTCCGTGATCACCGCATCTCCCGTATCGCCGTAATAACCGACAGCAGAGCCGGAGATAAATACTTCCGGTGGATTCGCGCTGGCGAGGGTGAGATCGACCAGCCTCTGGGTTATTTTCCAGCGGCTTTCACACAGGCGCTGTTTTTGCTCATCGCTCCAGCGCTTTTCGGCAATCGGTTCGCCCGCCAGATTGATGACGGCGTCGAAATCATTGAGGTCAGTGAGATCGTCCAGACCTGGTAGCAGCGCCACCGTATCGCCAAGCGTTTGCTGCGCTTTGGCGGGGTCGCGTGTCACCACGGTGATGGAATGGTCCAGCTCTTGTAAACGAGGAATCAAAAAACGACCAATCAGGCCTGTACCACCGGTAATCAGAATCTTCATGCAACCTCCAGGGCTACGCTTGACGACGCCAGCTCATGGTCATGGACACAGAGTCGGCGTAACGCAATGCGTGAAGTTTATCGATCTCAACCTCAGCATAAGTGACCCAGTGATGTTCGCGTGCGATATTCAGCACATCCTGAGTTAATTTTTCCAATAACGAGAAGCGGTTACTCTCGACATGGTGAATTATGCTTTTAGTTATCGTGCGGTAGTTTAGCGCGTCATTGATATCTTCGCTGGCGCGGGCCTTATCGGCCGGGTAATGGATGATGACATTAATAATGATATCCTGACGGTTGATGACCTCTTCTTCTTTGATACCGATAAATGTGCGCAGGCGCAGATTTTTAATCCGAATAATGGCGTCTGGTTGTGACATTGCAGGCTTCCCTCAGTAATAACAGTCTCATCATACACAAGGAAAACATTGCTGCCATTTAGATTTACTGCGCTTTCGCCAGCGCGAGTATCGCCACAGGCCGGGTGCGAATACGCTCAAATCTGTTATTCACCGCCGGGTCATTATCCAGTACGATTCGCTGCCGCTGGTGGGCATTAGCCATGACCCATCCTGTAATGCTCGCCTTTGCTGATATCCACCCGAATAAGCCGCCTGGCAAGCTCCGCTTCTTCAAGAAAAAGCGTGATTTTTTGCACGCCTGGGGTTGCAGCGTAAAAGAGAACACTCATTTTTTTCCTGGCGCAATAGGGGTTTTAATGAGTATAAGCGTTACTTATCGGCCTTGAGTTTTGATCAAGTGACACTCTTAACAAGACGTTATATTTTGATGAAAAACCTAATCGTTGAGAGGATGTTATGAGCGAGTCGACAATCACGTTGTGGTCAGATGCGGATTTTTTCTCCCCTTATGTCATGTCTGCTTATGTTGCGCTGCAGGAAAAAGCGTTGCCCTTTACCCTGAAAACCATTGATTTGGAACACGGCGAGCAGCAGAAGACGGGATGGACTGGCTATCACCTTACTCGCCGCGTGCCGGTGCTGGAAATTGACGGTTTCGAGCTCAGCGAATCCTCGGCAATTGATGAGTATCTTGAAGAGCGCTTTGCACCGCCGGAATATGAACGTATCTACCCTCACGACTTACAAAAACGCGCCCGTGCCCGTCAGGTGCAGGCGTGGATCCGCAGCGATTTGATGCCGATTCGCGAAGAGCGCAGCACCGACGTGATTTTCGCCGGAGCGAAGAAAGCGCCGCTCAGCGCCGCAGGCCAGCAGAGTGCCGCCAAACTCTTTGCCCTTGCTGGGGAATTACTGGCGCACGGTAAACCGAATCTGTTTGGCGAGTGGTGTATCGCCGATGCCGATCTGGCCCTGATGATTAACCGGCTGGTGATGAACGGCGATGAGGTGCCGGAGCGTCTGGTGGATTACGCCACCTTCCAGTGGCAGCGCTCCTCAATACAACGCTATGTCGCACTGTCGGCGAAGCGTGCGGGCTGAGACCTGGCCGCACTTGCGGTATGATACGGCATTCTCTTTAACCTGAGGTGTAGTGATGAAACTGATGTTCGCATCCGATATTCATGGCTCGCTACCTGCTACCGAACGCGTACTGGCGCTGTTTGCTGAAAGCGGGGCGCAGTGGTTAGTGATTTTGGGTGATGTGCTGAACCACGGGCCAAGAAACGCGCTGCCGCAAGGGTACGCGCCCGCGCAGGTGGCGGAGCTGCTGAATGAACACGCGTCGCGTATTATTGCGGTACGTGGCAACTGTGACAGCGAAGTCGATCAGATGCTGCTCAATTTCCCCATTACGGCCCCCTGGCAGCAAGTATTATTGCCTGACCAGCGGCTGTTTTTGACCCACGGTCACCTGTTCGGGCCGGATAATTTACCGCCGCTGGCGCAGGGTGACGTGCTGGTCTATGGTCATACTCATCTGCCGGTGGCGCAGCGGCAGGGTGACATTTTTCACTTTAATCCGGGCTCGGTGAGTATTCCCAAAGGGGGATTCGACGCCAGTTACGGCATGCTGGAAGAGGGTGTTTTGCGCGTAATGGCACTGAATGATAAGCGGCTTATTGCACAGGTCGCGATTAATCCGTAAGTTACCCTTCAACTAAAACGCGCCATAAGAGCGCAATGACGAGACATTTCTGATGGTGGAACCGAATCATTTTACAGGCACGGAGTGGGTGGATATTGTCAGCGAGGACAACGAAGTCATCGCCCAGGCGAGTCGCGAGCAAATGCGCGCGCAATGTTTGCGCCACCGCGCGACCTATATTGTCGTCCATGATGGGATGGGCAAGATCCTGGTTCAGCGCCGTACGGAAACCAAAGATTTTATGCCGGGTATGCTGGACGCCACCGCAGGCGGCGTTGTGCAGGCTGATGAAGTGTTGCTGGATTCCGCTCGCCGTGAAGCCGAAGAAGAGCTTGGTATTGCCGGTGTCCCGTTTGCTGAACATGGCACATTTTATTTTGAAGACGAACACTGCCGGGTATGGGGTGGGTTGTTTAGCTGTGTCTCTCATGGCCCGTTTGCCCTGCAGGAAGAGGAAGTGAGCGAAGTCTGGTGGATGACGCCGGAAGAGATCACCGCCCGTTGCGATGAATTCACCCAGGATTCGTTAAAAGCGCTGGCGCTGTGGATGAGCCGTAACGCCAGCAACTCTGTCGAAAAAGTCGAAGAAACAGAATAAGGTTACGGCGAAAAGCCTGGCCTGAACACGCGGTGAACTGAACACGTCAATGAGCCATGCTGATGAATAATCAGCGTGGCTTTTTTACGCACGGAAAAGGCGCGTAAAAAGAGCAGCGGAAAATTTAAGGTGACGGGTTTTCGCTTTTGTATTACCTTGAAAGGTTGCGAAAAATATAATGAAAAAGGAATTTTTATATGCTTTCAGCTATTCAACTGACACCCGATCAGACCTTTGAATTTCTCCTGAATGTTGCCATTACCCGTCCTGTCTTTTTATGGGGGGCGCCGGGGATTGGTAAAAGTGCCCTGGTGCGACGTTTTGCTGATGAGGTCGGAATGGAGTGCGTCTCGCTACTGGGTAGCCAGCTTGCGCCAGAAGACCTGCTGGGTATTCCACAAATTGACGGGCAGTGTTCGCGATTTTATCCCCCGGCAAATATTGTCCGTGACAAACCCTTCGTTTTATTCCTGGATGAGCTGAACGCCTCCTCCCATGAAATTCAGAAAGCTTTTTATTCGTTAATTCTGGAGCAGCGTATTGGTGAGTATCGGCTGCCGGAGGGCACCGTCGTCATTGGTGCTGGGAACCGTGCTAAAGATGCGGCCATCGTGAAACCGATGCCCTCGGCGTTGATCAACCGCATGGTGCATGTCCATCTGCGCGCCGACCATCGTCAGTGGCTGCACTGGGCTATCAATGAATCCTCCATTCACCCTTGGGTTGTGGAGTACATTCAGCTACGTCCGGATCAACTTTGGAATGAGCCACCGAAGCATGAAGAACCTTTTTCGACGCCACGCAGTTGGCACATGCTTTCTGATGCCCTTAAATCATTTGGTGAGTCTATCAGTGATGAGATGCTGGAAGCCTTGATTTATGGTCTTTTATCGCCTGCACATGCGGCGAGTTTTAAAGGGTTTATCAAACAGATTCGCCAAAAACATACCGTTTCCTCCATTCTTAAAGGCGATGCGAACTGGCCGGACGATCCTGCCGATCGCGACATTCTCTATTTCCTTGCCCAATCTTTCCGTACCCATCTTTATAAAGAGCTGCCCGAAACGGACAAGGCATTGCGTAATGAGCACAAGCAGCTTGCGATGCGAGCGAAAGACTGTCTGAAAACGCTGGCGCGAATCAGCGTTGAGATTGCGCAATCCGTGATGAGTGAAGACGAAAATGGCAAAAAGCTTCCGGCCTGGTTTTTACTGGAGGTTGCACGCGATCTTCCTCGCCTGGCGGTAAGGAACTAAGGACAATGAAACGCAAAACGGAGCGCAACCCTGCGCTCGATGCCTGTCAGGCAGGGTTGCAGATTATTGCATGGCATCCGTTGTTCTCGCCCATTTTCGCTCACATCTATGTGCGTTTTGACCATACGCACGCGCAGGTGAGTGCGAAAAACTGGCTGGCAATCAGCAATGATGGCTATTTGTGGCTTAATGCAAAGCGCCATGCCCGGCCAGAACAATGGGCGCGGATGGTTGCCCAGGCGCTGGCGGCGCTGGGGTTTGGTTATATCACCCCCCGGACGCCTGCGGCTACCTGGGAGCTGGCAGTACTGATTTCTACAATGCATTTTTGCGAAGGCCTTAAAATCGGCCCATTGCCAGAAGAGTTGCAGTCTTACCTTTTCCCCCAGGACATACACAGCGACGCGGAGCTTCTGTTTCGCCAGTTGCAGGAAGAGGGTATTTCTGAATCGCTTGCCCGCTGGCAGACCATCTATTGCGGCGAGCAACGTCATTTTGTCCACGTTGAAAAATCATCGCGCTACCATTCCGTCAACTGGCAGGAACTGCTGGCGGATGGCCTGAGCAATAGCGTCAGCCAGGCACTCGAACAGGTCGGGGGGTACCAGCCGCAACAGGGGCAGAAATATAAGCTGACGTTAGCGCAGAAAGCCCGACAACAGATAATGACCCTTTATCCCTTGCTGGGCGCGCTGGCGGCAGGATTCGACATTGAAGAAGATGCGAAATTATGCAGCCAGTATGATATCGCGGTGGCAGCGATTGACGTCGGTATTGGCAAAATTTGGATCAACCCGACGGCCCGCTTAAACCAGGCTGAGATGCTCTTTGTTTTTGCCCACGAGTTGTTACATGCAGGGTTGAACCATGCATCCCGGCGCCGCGGACGCGACGCGGAACTGTGGAATGTGGCCTGCGATTTTATCATCAACGACTGGCTTATTGAGATGCAGGTTGGCGCGCCGCCGGAGCTGGGATTGCTCTATGACGCCCAGTTTAGGGGGATGTCGGCAGAAGAAATTTATGACTCGCTCGCTATGGATATGCGCCGGTCACGTAAACTTATCACCCTCAGGGGCAGGGCGGGGGGCGATATCCTGGGTGAGGATGGCGATCCGCGATTTACGAATGCCGAGGCCTATTGTCGTCGGGCCTTGTATCAGGGGATGGAGCGTTGTCTGTATGGTCAGAGCCGGGGGGCGCTGCCTGCGGGATTGATTGAAGAAATCCGCAGCCTGGCGCAACCGCCTGTCCCCTGGGATGTCGCCCTGGCTGAGTGGTTCGATGAGCATTTCCCGCCGCCCGAGCGACGTCGTACCTATGCGCGTCCGTCTCGCCGTCAGAGTGCGACACAGGATATCCCCCGGCCAGCTATTCAAGCCCCGAGCGAAGAAGAAAGGCATTCGCGCGTTTTTGGCGTCGTTCTGGATACGTCCGGATCGATGGACCCTCAGTTGCTGGGCAAGGCGCTTGGTGCCATCGCCAGTTATTCACTGGCGCGCGAGGTGTTTGCCGTGCGCTTTATTTGTTGTGATGCAAAAGCTTACGATCGCGGTTGGGTCCAGCCTGAACAACTCCTTCACCATTTTACGTTGCAAGGGAGAGGCGGTACCGTCTTGCAGCCGGGTATTGAATTACTGGATAGCCTGGCGTTGCGCGGAGATTTTCCACGTGGAGGGCCATTACTGATCATTACCGACGGGTTTTGCGAGAATAATGTCTCGGTGAAAATGGAGCATGCCTGGTTATTGCCACAGAATCGTCGGCTGCCCTTTGTCCCGCGAGGAAAAGTGTTTTCGCTAAGCTAAAAAAAAGCTCCTGCATGCAGGAGCTTTTTTCAGTTAACGGCAATTATTTCTGCTGAGCAGACTGAATTGCAGTCAGTGCGATGGTGTAGACGATATCGTCAACCAGTGCGCCACGTGACAGGTCGTTAACCGGTTTGCGCATACCTTGCAGCATCGGCCCGATGGAGATCAGGTCAGCAGAACGCTGTACCGCTTTGTAGGTGGTGTTACCGGTGTTCAGATCCGGGAAGATGAACACGGTAGCGCGACCTGCAACCGGGGAGTTCGGTGCTTTGGATTTCGCAACGTCGGCCATAACGGCGGCGTCGTACTGCAGCGGACCGTCGATAACCAGATCCGGGCGTTTTTCCTGCGCCAGACGAGTTGCTTCGCGGACTTTCTCAACATCGCTACCCGCGCCGGAGTTACCGGTAGAGTAGGAGAGCATTGCCACGCGCGGTTCGATGCCAAAGGCAGCGGCGGAATCAGCGGACTGAATCGCGATTTCTGCCAGTTGCTCAGCGGTCGGATCCGGGTTGATTGCACAGTCACCGTAAACGTAAACCTGTTCCGGCAGCAGCATAAAGAACACGGAAGAGACCAGAGAACTGCCCGGTGCTGTTTTGATCAACTGCAGCGGCGGACGAATGGTGTTCGCCGTGGTGTGAACCGCACCGGAAACCAGACCGTCAACTTCGTCCTGCTCCAGCATCAGGGTACCCAGAACAACGTTGTCTTCCAGTTGTTCGCGGGCAACCGCTTCGGTCATCCCCTTGCTCTTACGCAGTTCAACCAGGCGTGCCACGTAGCTTTCACGTACCACTTCCGGATCAACAATTTCGATGCCCGTACCCAGTTCAACGCCTTGCGCCGCAGCAACACGATTGATCTCTTCCGGGTTACCCAGCAGTACGCAGGTTGCGATACCGCGTTCAGCACAGATAGCCGCTGCTTTAACGGTACGCGGTTCGTCGCCTTCTGGCAGTACAACGCGTTTACCGGCTTTACGTGCCAGTTCGGTCAACTGATAACGGAAGGCTGGCGGAGAGAGGCGACGGCTACGTTCAGACGTGGCGGTCAGAGACTCGATCCAGTCTGCATTGATGTAGCTGGCAACGTATTCCTGAACTTTCTCGATACGCTGATGGTCATCAACCGGCACTTCCAGGTTGAAGCTCTGCAGGCTCAGAGAGGTCTGCCAGGTGTTGGTTTCAACCATGAATACCGGCAGGCCGGTTTCGAATGCGCGTTCGCACAGTTTGCTGACACGCGGGTCCATTTCGTAGGCACCCGTCAGCAGGATCGCGCCGATTTCAACGCCGTTCATCGCGGCCAGACATGCGGCAACCAGCACGTCAGGACGGTCTGCGGAAGTCACCAGCAGAGAACCTGCGCGGAAGTGTTCCAGCATGTGCGGGATGCTACGCGCACAGAAGGTCACAGATTTCACGCGACGGGTGCTGATTTCACCTTCGTTAACGATGGTCGCATTCAGGTGACGCGCCATGTCGATTGCGCGGGTTGCAATCAGGTCGAAGCTCCATGGTACTGCGCCGAGTACAGGCAGCGGGCTGGAAGCCGCCAGGCTTGCCGGGTCAACTTTGATCACTTTCGCTTTAGAGGAGTCATCAAAGATTTCAGACAGATCCGGGCGAGTACGGCCCTGATCGTCAACCGGTGCGTTCAGTTTGTTAACAATAACGCCGGTGATGTTGGTGTTTTTCGCGCCGCCGAAGCTGCTGCGGGTCAGTTCGATACGTTCTTTCAGTTGTTCCTGAGTATCGGTGCCCTGAGACATCACGAACACGATTTCCGCGTTCAGGGTTTTCGCGATTTCAAAGTTCAGAGACTGAGCAAACTGGTGTTTGCGGGTCGGGACCAGACCTTCAACCAGCACAACCTCAGCGTCTTTGCTGTTCTCGTGGTAGCGTGCGACGATTTCTTCCATCAGCACGTCTTTCTGGTTGCTGGAGAGCAGGGACTCAACGTAGCTCATCTTCAACGGTTCTGCCGCTGGCAGGCCGGAGTTGGTGCGTACGATGGTGGTGGTCTGGTCTGGCGCATCGCCGCCAGCGCGTGGCTGGGCGATAGGTTTAAAGACGCTCAGACGAACGCCTTTGCGTTCCATAGCACGGATCACGCCCAGGCTGACGCTGGTCAGGCCGACGCTGGTTCCGGTAGGGATCAGCATGATAATACGGGACACGGTTAATCCTCTTTTCGTTACCGTCATTTCTGACGGGTTACAAAACAGCACCGCCAGCTAAGCTGGCGGTGTGAAATCAGGCAGTCAGACGGCTCGCGTCTTGCGCGATAACCAGCTCTTCGTTTGTCGGGATAACAACAGCCGGACGAGTGCCTTCTTTGTTGATGAAGCCAGACTTACCGAAACGGGCAGCCAGGTTACGCTCGTGATCAACTTCGAAGCCCAGAACGCCCAGTTTGCCCAGGGACAGCTCGCGCACCATTGCTGCGTTTTCACCGATACCACCAGTGAACACAACTGCATCCAGACGACCATCCATCAGCGCAGTGTAGGAGCCGATGTATTTCGCCAGACGGTGGCAGTAAACGTCCATGGCACGTTTTGCGTCTTCTTTATCTTTGTAGTTATCTTCTACATAACGGCAGTCGCTGGTGACTTCGGTCAGACCCAGCAGGCCGGACTCTTTGGTCAGCATTTTGTTGATAGCTTCAACGCTCATGCCCAGGGTGTCATGCAGGTGGAAAATGATAGCCGGGTCGATATCACCAGAACGGGTACCCATCACCAGACCTTCCAGCGGGGTCAGACCCATGGAGGTGTCAACGCATTTGCCGTTGCGGATGGCGGATACAGAACCACCGTTGCCCAGGTGGCAGGTGATGATGTTCAGTTCTTCAACCGGTTTGTTCAGAACTTTAGCGGCTTCCTGGGTCACATAGTAGTGGCTGGTGCCGTGCGCGCCGTAACGACGAACGCCGTGCTCTTTGTATAATTTGTACGGCAGAGCATAGAGGTAAGACTCTTCCGGCATGGTGGTGTGGAATGCGGTGTCGAAAACGGCAACGTTTTTGTCTTTCAGGCTCGGGAAAGATTTCAGTGCTTCCGCGATGCCGATCAGGTGAGCCGGGTTGTGCAGCGGTGCAAATGAGGCTGCATCTTTAATGCCCTGGATAACGGACTCATCGATAACCACGGAGCTGGTGTATTTTTCGCCACCGTGCACGATACGGTGACCGATCGCTGTCAGTTGTGCGGACAGTTCTGGTTTTTGTGCCAGAATAGTGTTAACGATAAAGTTCAGCGCTTCACTGTGAGCGGCACCTGCACCTAAAGCCGCTTCTTGTTTACCACCGTCAATTTTCCATTTGATACGTGCTTCAGGAAGATGGAAACATTCGGCTAAACCAGAAAGGTACTCTTCACCGTTGGCTGCATCGATGATCGCGAATTTCAGTGAGGAGCTACCGCAGTTCAGAACCAGTACTAACTTACTCGACATGGAAGTACCTATTTATGATACGTGGCTAAAAAAACGTCAGTGAGTCTCACAGAATAACGGATGATGACGCTGACATTTATGATTAACATCATGCCTGATTAATTTTCTGGCATGATGGAAAGAATACTTAAGATTTTATGCCATTTTGCGCAAATTTCAGACAGTGGCATAATGGACTTCAAAGTTGACGAGCGACCACACTTCGTCTACGGCCTGTTAAGGCAGGCACAGGATACCTGATACCGTGCGCAATTGACAAAAAATTTTAACGTTGTCATGCACAGTTGTTGTTTTGCACAATTATTTTAATTTTTATATGTGAAGTTGAGGTAACGCCATGTCCACTTCAGAAAATCGCCCCGTCAATTTTTTTGGATTGTTTCGCCGGGGACAGCACTATGCGAAGACCTGGCCCATGGAAAAAAGCCTCGCCCCGCTATTTATTGAGAATCGGACGATACGCGCCACCCGTTATGCCATTCGCTTTATGCCGCCCGTTGCTGTGTTTACGCTGTGCTGGCAAATCGCTCTTGGCGGGCAGTTAGGCCCGGCTGTCGCGACGGCGCTGTTTGCCCTGAGCCTGCCTATGCAAGGGCTGTGGTGGCTTGGTAAGCGCTCTGTCACGCCGTTGCCCCCATCAATTCTGCATTGGTTTTATGAAGTCCGCGGTAAATTGCAGGAGGCGGGGCAGGCGCTGGCGCCTGTCGAAGGTAAGCCGGATTATCAGGCATTAGCTGACACGCTTAAGCGCGCCTTCAAACAACTCGATAAAACTTTCCTTGATGACTTGTGATTGATCATCGAAACGGTCAGTAAAAAAAGGCACAGTAACCATTAATAGTTACCGTGTCTTTTTTTTAATCTTCAACGCGCACAGGAGTCGTAAGATGGAAATGACCAATGCCCAACGACTGATTTTGTCTAATCAGTATAAAATGATGACCATGATGGATCCTGCTAATGCCGAGCGCTATCGTCGCCTGCAGACCATTATCGAGCGCGGCTATGGTCTGCAAATGCGTGAGCTGGATCGTGAATTCGGTGAACTTAAAGAAGAAACCTGCCGTACTGTTATCGACATTATGGAGATGTACCACGCGTTACATGTCTCCTGGGCCAATCTGAAAGACGCGCAATCTATTGATGAACGCCGCGTCACCTTCTTAGGTTTTGATGCCGCCACCGAAGCGCGTTATCTCGGCTATGTACGCTTTATGGTCAATATTGAAGGGCGTTATACCCATTTCGATGCCGGTACACACGGCTTTAATGCCCAGACGCCAATGTGGGAAAAATACCAGCGTATGTTGAATGTATGGCACTCCTGCCCGCGCCAGTATCATCTGAGCGCGAATGAAATTAACCAAATTATCAATGCCTGAGGAGGCTCGCGTGCAGTGCAAAGGATTTCTGTTTGACCTGGATGGCACCCTGGTGAATTCGTTGCCCGTCGTGGAGCGGTCATGGTGCCGTTGGGCCGACCGCTTCGGCATCGATCATGACGAAGTGCTGAATTTTATCCATGGCAAACAGGCCATTACTTCGTTACGTCACTTTATGACCGGTCACTCCGAAGAGGATATCGCAGCGGAGTTTACCTGGCTGGAGGAGATTGAAGCGACGGATACCGAAGGTGTCGTGGCCTTGCCCGGCGCGCTCGAGTTACTGAACCATCTCACTGAATCCCATATCCCGTGGGGCATCGTGACGTCGGGCTCCATCCCTGTTGCTCATGCCCGCCACCGGGCGGCGGGTTTGCCGATGCCGGATGTATTTGTCACGGCGGAGCAGGTTAAGCGCGGCAAGCCTGAGCCGGACCCGTACCTGCTTGGGGCAAAACTGCTGGGTTTGCCGCCGCAAGAGTGTGTGGTGGTGGAAGACGCAGGGGCCGGTGTGCTTTCTGGCCTTGCAGCGAACTGCCATGTAATCGCGGTGAATGTGCCTGCCGATTCGCCGCGTCTGGATGAGGCGGACTTTGTGCTTGCTCGTCTGGATGAAGTGGTCGTGACAAAGCAGCCTGATGGTCATGTCGTTGTCAGACGAAAAGCCTGAGTCATGATGTAGCCCCGCACCGCCGGGGCTTTTTTATGGCAAGATGAATCACCCCATTTTAAACAAGGACATGTTGTGAACGGTGAGCTTATCTGGGTGTTATGCCTGTTGATGATAGCTGTCGTCCTCTTTGCGACGGGTAAAGTGCGCATGGATGCGGTGGCGTTGCTGGTCATTGTGGCGTTTATTCTTAGCGGGACGTTGACGATGACCGAGGCGTTGTCGGGTTTTAGCGATCCCAACGTTGTCCTGATCGCCGCGCTTTTCATTATTGGTGACGGACTGGTACGGACCGGCGTGGCGACCAGCATGGGGTCATGGCTGGTAAAAATGGCCGGCAGCAGCGAAATTAAAATGCTGGTTCTGCTGATGCTCACCGTCGCAGGGCTTGGTGCCTTTATGAGTTCCACAGGCGTAGTGGCGATTTTTATTCCGGTGGTGCTCAGCGTCTCGATGCGTATGCAAATCTCTCCCTCTCGTTTAATGATGCCGCTCAGCTTTGCCGGGCTTATCAGCGGCATGATGACGCTGGTGGCGACACCGCCAAATCTGGTGGTCAACAGCGAACTGCTACGTGAGGGGTTGGCCGGGTTCAGTTTTTTTAGCGTTACCCCGCTGGGGCTGGTGATTTTGCTGATGGGCATTGTCTATATGCTGCTGATGCGCTTTATGCTTAAGAGCGACAAAGACGACAGCCAGCGTGACGGCTGGAAACGACGTACCTTCCGCGACTTGATAAAAGAGTACCGGCTGACAGGGCGCGCCAGGCGCCTGGCAATTCGCCCGGGCTCCCCCTTAATTGGCCAGCGGCTGGACGATCTGAAACTGCGTGAACGCTATGGCGCGAATGTTATCGGTGTTGAACGCTGGCGGCGTTTCCGCCGTGTGATTGTTAACGTTAATGGGGTATCGGAATTTCGCGCCCGCGATGTTTTACTCATTGATATGTCGGCGGCGGATGTCGATTTACGTGAATTCTGCGCCGAACAACTGCTGGAGCCGATGATTTTACGCGGTGAATACTTTTCCGACCAGGCTCTGGATGTGGGGATGGCGGAAGTTTCGCCGATACCGGAGACCGAGTTATTAGGTAAAACCGTACGTGAAATTGGCTTTCGTACCCGTTATGGCTTAAACGTGGTTGGGCTTAAACGTGACGGAGAGGCAATGCCCGGCGTCGTTGTCGATGAACCCCTGCAACTCGGGGATATTTTATTAGTGGTGGGTAACTGGAAGTTAATTAGCCAGTTGGGCCAGAAAGGACGAGAGTTTCTGGTTCTCAATATGCCCGTGGAAGAGAGCGCCGTCTCTCCTGCCCATAACCAGGCGCCTCATGCGATATTCTGTCTGGTGCTGATGGTTGCGCTGATGCTGACAGATGAAATCCCCAATCCGGTGGCGGCAATCACGGCCTGCCTGCTGATGGGGAAATTCCGCTGTATTGATGCTGAGAGCGCCTATAAAGCCATTCACTGGCCAAGCCTTATTTTGATCGTCGGGATGATGCCCTTTGCGCTGGCGCTGCAAAAAACGGGTGGGGTAGATCTGGTCGTTAAAGCTTTACTCGATTTCGGCGGCAGCTATGGGCCCTATATGATGCTGGTATGCCTGTTTGTGTTGTGCGCCACTATCGGGCTATTTATCTCCAATACCGCGACGGCTGTCTTAATGGCGCCTATCGCGTTGGCGACGGCAAAATCGATGGGGGTCTCTCCTTATCCTTTCGCGATGGTTGTCGCGATGGCCGCATCGGCAGCCTTTATGACGCCGGTATCATCACCGGTAAATACGCTGGTTCTGGGGCCGGGTAATTATCAATTCAGCGATTTCGTTAAAATCGGCGTGCCGTTTACTCTGCTCGTCATGGCGGTGTGCGTCGTGTTGATCCCTGTTCTGTTTCCGTTTTAAAGGCTACCCCGGCGGCAGTGCGGGCGCTGGGGTAAACTTTTTCAGACGGAGGGTAACGCCGTAAGCGGAAAGGAGCGTATTAAAGCGGTGAGTCCTGGCTTATTTCATCAAGCGATAAATGGAAGCTTGGTACAAAAACTTGCATGAAGTAATCCATTTCCGGACTGCGTCGGGCATCCAGGGTTTTCTCCAGACGCGATTTTGCCAGCATAAATTCGTTATTTCCGGCAGACAATTCTTCAAGACACTTCAGATATGCACAGAGCGCATCTGCCTGTTTAACGATCAATTTTTCATCAGCGCTGTAATAATGCTCATCGATCAGCTCAGAGAATATATCGCGTAGCTCTTCCGGCACCATCTCGACCAGCTTCTGCTGGGCAATTTTTTCGATGGCTTTATATTCCTGGGCGATTTGCGAGTTGAAGTATTTAACCGGGGTGGGTAAATCACCGGTCAATACTTCCGAGGCATCATGATACATCGCTAACAGCGCGATTCGCTCCGCATTAACCTGGCCGCCGAATTTGCGATTTTTAATCGCCGCCAGTGCATGTGCCACCATGGCAACCTGCAGGCTGTGCTCCGAGACATTCTCGGTACGCACATTGCGCATCAGTGGCCAACGGTTGATTAATTTAAGACGGGAGAGGTGCGCGAAGAAGTGGCTTTGACTCATAGTAAACCTTGTCTGTAACTGCGACGATGAGCCATTGTGCGCAGAGAGTGGGGGAAGATGCAAATCCTCCCCCCAACGCAATTATTGGTGGTAACCGGACAAGAAGCGGCCAAAACGGGTGATGGACATTTCCAGGTCGTCCATGCGCGGCAGTGTGACGATGCGCACATGATCCGGCCAGGGCCAGTTGAAGGCCGTTCCCTGAACAAGCAGCACTTTTTCCTGCAACAGGAAATCAAGCACCATTTTCTGATCGTCATGAATATTGAAGCGCTTAGCGTCAATTTTCGGGAACATATAGAGTGCCCCCTTCGGTTTCACGCAGGACACGCCCGGGATTTCGTTAATCAGTTCCCACGCGCGATTGCGTTGTTCGTAAAGACGCCCGCCAGGCACGATAAATTCACTGATGCTCTGGTAGCCGCCAAGCGCGGTCTGAATCGCATGTTGTGCGGGGACGTTCGCGCAAAGACGCATAGAGGCCAGCATTTCCAGCCCTTCAATGTAACCTTTGGCGTGTTTTTGCGGTCCGCTCAGTACCATCCAACCCTGACGGAACCCGGCAACGCGGTAGGTCTTGGAAAGACCATTAAAGGTAATGGTAAACACGTCCGGCGCCATCGCAGCAATAGAGTGATGCTCGGCATCGTCATAGAGGATTTTGTCGTAGATCTCGTCGGCGAAAATAATGAGGTTATGCTGTCGTGCAATCTCGACAATTTCCATCAACAACTCTTTCGAATAAACCGCCCCAGTGGGGTTATTCGGGTTAATGATGACGATCCCACGGGTGCGCGGCGTTATTTTCGCGCGGATATCATCAAGATCCGGGAACCAGTCAGAGGATTCATCACACAGATAGTGCACAGCTTTACCGCTCGAAAGCGACACTGCCGCTGTCCATAAAGGATAGTCCGGCGCCGGGACCAGCATTTCGTCCCCGCTGTTCAACAGGGCCTGCATCGATTGGACGATCAGTTCTGAAACGCCATTACCGATATAGATATCTTCAACGGTAACATCGCGCATGCCGCGTGCCTGATAGTGCTGCATAATGGCTTTACGCGCTGAGTACAGCCCTTTTGAGTCACAATAACCTTGCGCGGTTGGCAGGTTTCGAATGACGTCGACCAGAATTTCATCTGGCGCCTCAAAGCCGAAAGGCGCCGGGTTGCCGATGTTTAGTTTAAGAACTTTGTTGCCTTCTTCTTCCAGGCGTTTCGCCTCTTTGAGAACCGGGCCGCGTATGTCATAACAGACGTTATCTAATTTGCTGGATTTTTCGATGGAGGACATGAATCTTTGACCTTTTAGCTGTGAGTGCCACTTCCTGCCGTGGAAGTCAGCACCGAACAATGTACTCCCACGGGCGCAGGTTTTGAAGGGTGGACAGAAGAAGATTTTGCCTTAACCACATCACAATTAACGTTTTTTAAACTACCATTATTGGTTAAATCTCTATATACCAGTGTTAAAGATATTGTTTGTGGTTTATGGTTCTTCTTGTGCTGTTTTTTGGCGATTTTTCTGCTAAAAAAGAAAGGTTATGCAGTGTGCGCAACAATGAAGAAGAATGATTTCGTCTCATAATCATTCTCAGTTCATTGAAATGATAAATGTTGAAAGTAACACACGGCCGAGAAACGGCTAATCTGTGAAGATAATGTTAAGTATTATTAATAGATAAGGTGATTCATTTTTCACGTTTATTTAATATTGCGAATGGAGAGGGTGGACCCTTTTAATATTAATAAAACTAAATCGTTCGCGAGATGATTTTTGGCGATCAGATTAATCGCAATAATGCTTATAAATATAATGGTTTTAGGTTAAAATGATGCCCGGAAATGGTTATGTCAGGAAAGCCATGCTTTCTGTATGGGCTATTTTTTATTATTAGTTAGCTGTTATTACTCGTTTTCTACTCCCGAACGGCCATATGAATTGGCTGTATATGACGTGCTCGCCATGTACGGCTAAGAATGTTGCAAAAAAATGTTTTTTCCTTAAAAGGATTAACAAGTATTCGCATGGTTTATATATTCAATAGGGAAGGGAGTATGCAGAATAAAGATGTTGAGTTTGTCTTGCTCCAGACTGTGAACTAAAAACACCTGAACTTTTTGTCAAGTTGACCAGGGTGATAACTCTGCTGGATGCACATTAAAAAGGGAATTGCTTAAATCTTACGCGCACAGCATAAACCCGGGTAACTCCGAGTGGGGAACCCGTAAGTGAAAAATTATGATAAATGCAAATCGTCCGATACTGAATCTCGACCTCGATCTGCTGAGAACCTTCGTTGCGGTCGCTGATTTGAACACGTTCGCTGCGGCCGCCGCCGCAGTTTGTCGCACCCAGTCAGCGGTAAGTCAGCAAATGCAAAGACTGGAGCAGTTAGTAGGGAAAGAGCTTTTTGCCCGTCATGGTCGAAATAAGCTGTTAACTGAGCACGGCATTCAGTTACTGGGCTATGCAAGAAAGATCTTACGTTTCAATGATGAAGCATGTACATCGTTAATGTTTAGCAATTTACAGGGAGCGTTAACGATCGGCGCTTCGGATGAATCTGCCGACACTATCTTGCCGTTCCTGCTTAATCGTATTAGTTCTGTTTATCCAAAGCTCGCCCTGGATGTGCGTGTCAAACGTAATCCTTTTGCCGGGGATAGACTGAAAGAAGATGATGTCGATCTTGTCGTGACCACTAATCGGCCTGGTGAATACGATTGTCTGACGCTACGGACTTCGCCCACGCACTGGTACTGCTCTGCGGAATTCGTGTTGCAAAAAGGTGAGGCGGTACCATTGGTCCTGTTAGATGAACCAAGCCCTTTTCGCGATATCGTGATTAACACCCTTAATGAGGCGAATATTCCCTGGCGTATTGCTTATGTCGCGTCCACGCTTTCAGCGGTAAAAGCGGCGGTAAAAGCCGGGCTTGGGATCACCGCCCGCCCCGTTGAAATGATGAGTCCTGATTTACGGGTATTGGGTAAATCAGATGGCCTGCCGCTCCTTCCTGAGACTGAATATCTCCTTTGCTATAACCCGCTAAGTCAAAATGAACTGGCGCAGGTGATTTTCGAGGCAATGGAGCACTATCAGAATCCATGGCATTACGGCAGTAGTGCCACCGAAGGAGGAGGGGATTCTCTGGTAATTGAGGGCGATTTTGGGTAACAACGGCATCAAAAACTGGTAACAAAATGTAAGTGTAAAAATAGACCGCTGGCAGCAAAAATGCTGTCATCGGTTTGTTTTTTGCACAATTTAGTGCTTTAGGAAACATAAATGCACTAAATAAGTAAATAAATCAACTTGTTAATTATCCCGCCTGTCATCTCATCCCTTTTGTTCTATAGTTTTTGGTAATGGCTATTCATGTTAAAAAACTAGCCATTTTGTTGCCGTTTTTAGGAATGAATTAACAAAAGCGTGTCTCAGATCAAGAAAATACTCCCATAGAGGGGGAGGAATCCAGGCAAATTCCTGTCAAAATAAGAGGGTAATATTTGTAAAACCTCACAACGGACACGATTCAACACCCTGATTGTTTGCGGGCTTTATTTGAGGTTGAAGAAGAAAACGGCATTAAATGTTAATGAATTGCTGTCGATGTAAACTAATGTGAGGAAGCTTTTGTTAAAGTTGACAAAAGGTTATAGAAAGGAGTAAAAACCCACATCGTTTGACCGACTTTGTCAAATTCGCACTGAACGTGTGGTTTTATTCCTCCCCATGAATCGATGTGGCGCCATCTGCCGAGAAGAGCAGAGGTATTAAGCGCTACCTTTTGAGTTAAGCAATGCGTATGTCAACATCCACTGAAATCATCGCTCATCATTGGGCATTCGCTATCTTTCTTATTGTCGCTATTGGCCTGTGCTGTCTGATGCTCGTCGGTGGCCGGTTCCTCGGTGGTCGGGCGCGTGCAAGACACAAAAACGTCCCGTTCGAGTCCGGTATCGATTCGGTAGGCTCAGCTCGCCTTCGTCTGTCTGCCAAGTTCTACCTGGTGGCCATGTTCTTCGTCATCTTCGACGTTGAAGCGCTCTATTTATATGCATGGTCAACCTCCATTCGTGAGAGTGGTTGGGTTGGTTTTGTCGAAGCTGCAATTTTCATTTTAGTGCTGCTGGCAGGTCTTGTTTACCTGGTGCGTATCGGTGCGCTGGACTGGACGCCTGCGCGTTCACGCCGCGAACGACTCAATCCGGAAACCGACAGCTACACTAATCGTCAACGCTAACCGCGAGGCAATAAGATGGATTATACGCTCACCCGCATAGATCCCAACGGTGAGAATGACCGTTACCCCCTGCAAAAACAGGAGATCGTAACCGACCCTCTTGAGCAGGAAGTGAATAAAACGGTGTTCATGGGCAAACTCCATGACCTGGTTAACTGGGGCCGTAAAAACTCAATCTGGCCTTATAACTTTGGCCTCTCCTGCTGCTACGTTGAGATGGTAACGTCATTCACTGCGGTGCATGACGTTGCGCGTTTCGGGGCTGAGGTGTTACGTGCTTCACCGCGTCAGGCCGACCTGATGGTTATCGCGGGCACGCCGTTCACCAAAATGGCGCCGGTAATCCAGCGTCTGTATGACCAGATGCTTGAGCCAAAATGGGTTATTTCCATGGGCGCATGTGCCAACTCCGGCGGTATGTACGATATTTACTCTGTCGTACAGGGCGTTGATAAATTCATCCCGGTGGACGTATACATCCCCGGCTGCCCGCCGCGTCCGGAAGCCTATATGCAGGCCCTGATGCTGTTGCAGGAATCCATTGGTAAAGAACGCCGCCCGCTGTCGTGGGTTGTTGGCGATCAAGGCGTGTATCGCGCCAATATGCAATCAGAGCGCGAGCGTAAACGCGGCGAACGTATTGCCGTCACGAATCTGCGTACACCTGACGAGATTTAATTTGCGCCTGTAGGTAATGGCAAACACTTCGCATTTTAATAATCAACTAACGCGGAGCCTTACCTGACAGTCACCACGGACCTTTTGCAATGGTGAACAATATGACTGACTTAACTGCGCAAGAAGCCACATGGCAGACCCGCGATCACCTTGATGATCCGGTCATTGGCGAGCTGCGCAACCGTTTTGGGCCGGATGCCTTTACCGTTCAGGCTACCCGCACCGGGGTACCCGTTGTTTGGGTGAAGCGCGAACAGTTACTGGAAGTAGGTGATTTCCTCAAGAAACTGCCAAAACCTTACGTCATGCTGTTTGATTTACACGGCATGGACGAACGTCTCCGTACGCACCGCGCGGGTTTGCCTGCCGCGGATTTTTCCGTTTTCTATCACCTGATTTCCATTGAACGCAATCGCGATATCATGCTCAAGGTGGCGTTATCTGAAAACGATCTGCGTGTACCGACTTTCACCAAACTTTTCCCGAACGCCAACTGGTATGAGCGCGAAACATGGGAAATGTTCGGTATTGATATCGAAGGCCACCCGCACCTGACGCGCATTATGATGCCGCAGACGTGGACAGGCCACCCGCTGCGTAAAGACTATCCGGCGCGTGCGACCGAATTCGATCCGTTTGAGCTGACAAAAGCGAAACAGGATCTGGAGATGGAAGCACTGAAATTCAAACCGGAAGACTGGGGTATGAAGCGTGGTACCGACAATGAGGACTTTATGTTCCTTAACCTCGGTCCGAACCACCCGTCTGCGCACGGTGCATTCCGTATTATCCTCCAGCTTGATGGCGAAGAGATTGTCGACTGCGTACCGGATATCGGTTACCACCACCGTGGTGCCGAGAAGATGGGCGAGCGTCAGTCCTGGCACAGCTACATCCCGTATACCGACCGTATTGAATACCTCGGCGGTTGCGTCAATGAAATGCCGTACGTACTGGCGGTGGAAAAACTGGCGGGTATTACCGTGCCGGACCGCGTGAATGTGATTCGCGTGATGCTCTCCGAGCTGTTCCGTATCAACAGCCACCTGCTGTACATCTCCACGTTCATTCAGGACGTGGGCGCGATGACCCCGGTCTTCTTCGCCTTTACCGATCGTCAGAAAATCTACGATCTGGTGGAAGCAATCACCGGTTTCCGTATGCATCCGGCCTGGTTCCGTATCGGCGGGGTGGCTCACGATCTGCCGCGTGGCTGGGATCGTCTGCTGCGCGAATTCCTCGACTGGATGCCGAAGCGTCTGGCCTCGTACGAGAAGGCCGCGCTGCGTAATACCATTTTGAAAGGTCGTTCTCAGGGTGTGGCTGCCTATGGCGCGAAAGAAGCGCTGGAGTGGGGCACCACGGGCGCAGGTCTGCGCGCCACCGGGATTGACTTCGACGTGCGTAAGGCGCGTCCGTACTCTGGCTATGAAAACTTCGACTTTGAAGTCCCGGTTGGCGGCGGTGTTTCCGACTGCTACACCCGCGTGATGCTGAAAGTGGAAGAGCTGCGTCAGAGTCTGCGCATCCTTGAGCAGTGCCTCAACAATATGCCGGAAGGCCCGTTCAAAGCGGATCACCCGCTGACCACGCCGCCGCCGAAAGAGCGCACGCTGCAACATATCGAAACCCTGATCACCCACTTCCTGCAGGTTTCCTGGGGCCCGGTCATGCCGGCGCAGGAGTCCTTCCAGATGATTGAAGCGACCAAGGGTATTAACAGTTACTACCTGACCAGTGATGGCAGCACCATGAGCTACCGTACTCGTGTACGTACGCCAAGCTTTGCGCACCTGCAGCAGATCCCGTCCGCCATCCGCGGCAGTCTGGTCTCTGACCTGATTGTGTATCTGGGTAGTATCGATTTTGTTATGTCAGATGTGGACCGCTAATTATGCACGAGAATCAATTACCAGAAACCGAGGCTTTTGAGCTGAGTGCGGCAGAGCGTGAAGCTATTGAGCACGAGATGCACCACTACGAAGATCCGCGTGCTGCGTCCATTGAAGCGCTGAAAATCGTTCAGAAACAGCGTGGTTGGGTGCCAGACGGCGCGATTTACGCCATCGCTGATGTGCTGGGTATCCCGGCGAGCGATGTGGAAGGGGTGGCGACATTCTATAGCCAGATCTTCCGCCAGCCGGTGGGCCGTCACGTTATCCGTTATTGCGACAGCGTGGTGTGCCATATCACCGGTTACCAGGGTATTCAGTCTGCGATTGAAAGCCACCTGAAGATCAAGCCGGGCCAGACCACCTTCGACGGTCGCTTTACGCTGCTGCCGACCTGCTGTCTGGGTAACTGCGATAAGGGGCCGAACATGATGATTGATGAGGATACTCATGCGCATCTGACCCCGGAAGGCATTCCCGAATTACTGGAGCGGTATAAATGAAAACCGTTAACCGTACTCCCGAAACGCATCCGCTGACCTGGCGTCTGCGTGATGACAAGCAGCCCGTGTGGCTGGATGAATATCAGAGCAAAAACGGCTATGCCGGTGCGCGTCGCGCGCTGACCGGTATGGCGCCGGATGACATCGTCAATGCGGTCAAAGACTCTGGTCTGAAAGGCCGTGGCGGCGCTGGCTTCTCCACGGGTCTGAAGTGGAGCCTGATGCCGAAAGACGAATCCATGAACATCCGTTACCTGCTGTGTAACGCTGATGAAATGGAGCCGGGTACTTACAAAGACCGTTTACTGATGGAGCAACTGCCGCACCTTCTGGTGGAAGGCATGCTCATCTCCGCATTTGCGCTGAAAGCGTACCGTGGCTACATCTTCCTGCGCGGCGAATACATTGAAGCGGCGGTGCATTTGCGCCGTGCGATTGCCGAAGCGACTGAAGCGGGTCTGCTGGGGAAAAACATCCTCGGTTCTGGTTTCGATTTCGAACTGTTCGTACATACCGGTGCCGGGCGCTACATCTGCGGTGAAGAGACCGCGCTGATTAACTCCCTCGAAGGTCGCCGCGCCAACCCGCGCTCCAAACCGCCATTCCCGGCGAGCTCCGGCGTGTGGGGTAAACCGACCTGCGTAAACAACGTCGAAACCCTGTGTAATGTCCCGGCAATCCTCGCTAACGGCGTTGAGTGGTACCAGAACATTTCGAAGAGCAAAGACGCTGGCACCAAACTGATGGGCTTCTCAGGTCGCGTGAAGAATCCGGGACTGTGGGAGCTGCCGTTTGGCACCACGGCTCGCGAAATTCTTGAGGATTACGCGGGCGGTATGCGTGATGGCCTGAAATTCAAAGCCTGGCAGCCGGGCGGGGCAGGGACTGACTTCCTGACCGAAGCGCACCTTGATCTGCCGATGGAATTCGAAAGCATCGGTAAAGCGGGCAGCCGTCTGGGTACGGCGCTTGCCATGGCGGTAGACCACGAAATTGGTATGGTTTCGCTGGTCCGTAATCTGGAAGAGTTTTTCGCCCGTGAATCCTGCGGCTGGTGTACGCCTTGCCGTGACGGTTTGCCGTGGAGCGTGAAAATTCTGCGCGCGTTAGAGCGCGGCGAAGGCCAGCCTGGGGATATCGAGACACTTGAGCAACTGTGTCGTTTCCTCGGGCCGGGTAAAACCTTCTGCGCGCATGCGCCAGGTGCGGTAGAGCCGCTGCAGAGCGCAATAAAATACTTCCGCGAAGAATTCGAGGCAGGCATTAAGCAACAGTTCAGCAATACCCAGGCTATTCATGGGATTCAGCCGAACCTGCTTAAAACGCGCTGGTGAGTTAAATTTCTAATTTGGAAGCACGCTAATGGCTACGATTCATGTAGACGGCAAAGAATACGAGGTTAACGGAGCGGACAACCTGCTACAGACATGTCTCTCTATGGGCCTTGATATTCCTTATTTTTGCTGGCATCCGGCGCTGGGAAGCGTGGGTGCGTGCCGCCAGTGTGCGGTGAAGCAATATCAAAACGCGGAAGACACGCGTGGTCGCCTGGTCATGTCCTGTATGACCCCGGCATCCGATGGCACCTTTATTTCGATCGACGATGAAGAAGCGAAGCAGTTCCGTGAAAGCGTTGTAGAGTGGCTGATGACCAACCACCCGCACGACTGTCCGGTCTGTGAAGAGGGCGGCAACTGCCACCTGCAGGATATGACCGTGATGACGGGTCATAGCTTCCGTCGCTACCGTTTCACCAAACGTACGCACCGCAACCAGGACCTGGGGCCGTTCATCTCTCACGAAATGAACCGTTGCATCGCCTGCTATCGCTGCGTGCGTTACTACAAAGACTACGCAGACGGCGCGGATCTTGGCGTTTATGGCGCACACGACAACGTCTACTTTGGTCGCCCGGAAGACGGTACGCTTGAAAGCGAATTCTCCGGTAACCTGGTAGAAATCTGCCCGACCGGCGTCTTCACCGATAAAACCCACTCCGAGCGTTACAACCGTAAGTGGGACATGCAGTTTGCACCGAGCATCTGCCAGCAGTGCTCGCTGGGCTGTAACACCAGCCCGGGTGAGCGTTACGGTGAACTGCGTCGTATCGAAAACCGCTACAACGGTACCGTTAACCACTACTTCCTCTGCGACCGTGGTCGTTTCGGCTATGGCTATGTCAACCTGAAAGACCGTCCGCGTCAGCCGGTTCAGCGCCGTGGCAATGACCTGATCACCCTTAACGCCGAGCAGGCGATGCAGGGCGCGGCAGATATTCTGCGCCAGTCGAAGAAAGTGATCGGTATCGGCTCCCCGCGCGCCAGTGTCGAAAGCAACTTCGCGCTGCGTGAGCTGGTTGGAGCAGAAAACTTCTATACCGGCATCGCCAGCGGCGAGCAGGAACGTCTGCAATTAATGCTAAAAGTGCTGCGTGAGGGCGGTATTCGTACCCCGGCGCTGCGCGAAATTGAATCTTACGATGCGGTTCTGGTTCTGGGCGAAGACATTACCCAGACGGGCGCACGTGTCGCACTGGCGGTCCGTCAGGCCGTGAAAGGGAAAGCACGTGAGATGGCAGCGGCGCAGAAAGTGGCCGACTGGCAGATTGCGGCGATCCTCAACATTGGCCAGCGCGCCAAACACCCGTTGTTTGTCACCAACGTGGACGATACCCGTCTGGATGATATCGCCGCGTGGACCTACCGCGCACCGGTAGAAGATCAGGCCCGTTTAGGCTTCGCCATCGCTCATGCGCTGGATGACGCTTCTCCGGCGGTCGAAGGTTTAAGCAGCGACTTGCGTGGCAAGGTTGATGTTATCGTTCAGGCGCTGGCTGGCGCCAAAAAACCGCTGATCATCTCCGGTACCAACACGGGTAGCACGGCTGTGATTCAGGCCGCCGCTAACGTGGCGAAAGCGCTGAAAGGCCGCGGTGCCGATGTCGGCATCACCATGATTGCCCGTTCGACCAACAGCGTCGGTCTGGGTCTGATGGGCGGTGGTTCGCTGGATGACGCGTTAACCGAACTGGAAACCGGTGCCGCTGATGCGGTTATCGTGCTGGAAAACGATCTGCACCGTCACGCTGCGGCCAGTCGCGTAAATGCCGCGCTGGATAAAGCGCCGCTGGTGTTGGTTATTGACCATCAGCGCACGGCGATCATGGACCATGCGCATCTGGTGCTGTCTGCGGCGAGCTTCGCGGAAAGCGATGGTACGGTTATCAACAATGAAGGACGCGCGCAGCGCTTCTTCCAGGTGTATGACCCGGCCTACTACGACAGCAAAACGATTATGCTGGAAAGCTGGCGTTGGCTGCACTCCCTGCACAGCACCGTACAGAGCCGTGAAGTGGACTGGACGCAGCTTGACCATGTTATCGACGCTGTGGTTGAAAAAATGCCGCAGTTCGCCGGTATCAAAGACGCTGCACCGGATGCCAGCTTCCGTATCCGTGGCCAGAAACTGGCACGTGAACCGCACCGCTACAGTGGTCGTACGGCCATGCGCGCCAATATCAGCGTTCACGAACCGCGTCAGCCGCAGGATAAAGACACCATGTTCGCTTTCTCAATGGAAGGGAACAACCAGCCGTCCGCACCGCGTTCACAAATTCCTTTCGCATGGGCTCCGGGCTGGAACTCCCCGCAAGCATGGAACAAATTCCAGGCTGAGGTGGGCGGTTCACTGCGCCACGGCGATCCGGGCGTGCGGCTGATCGAAGCCTCGGCGACCGGTCTGGATTACTTCACTTCTGTTCCGGCGGGCTTTGAACCGCAGGACGGTCAGTGGCGTATTGCGCCTTACTATCATCTGTTCGGCAGTGATGAACTGTCTCAGCGTTCTCCGGTCTTCCAGAGCCGTATGCCTGAGCCGTATATCAAACTCAACCCGGCTGACGCCGCGAAGTTGGGTGTGAATGCGGGCGCGCATATTTCGTTCAGCTACGACGGTCAGACGTTAAGCCTGCCGCTGCAGCTTTCCGAAGGGCTGACGGCAGGGCAGGTTGGTTTGCCGATGGGCATGCCGGGCATTGCCCCGGTACTGGCCGGCGCACGTCTTGAAAATCTGCAGGAGGCGCAAGCATGAGTTGGTTAACACCGGATGTTATCGACATTCTGTTAGGTATCATCAAGGCTGTCGTGATCCTGCTGGTGGTTGTCACCTGCGGCGCGCTCATGAGTTTTGGCGAACGTCGTCTGCTGGGGCTGTTCCAGAACCGCTACGGACCGAACCGCGTAGGCTGGGGTGGTTCACTCCAGATCGTCGCGGACATGATCAAGATGTTCTTTAAAGAGGACTGGATCCCGAAATTCACTGACCGGGTTATCTTCACCCTCGCGCCGATGATCGCTTTTACCTCGCTGCTGCTGGCCTTCGCCATTGTCCCGGTGAGTCCGGGTTGGGTGGTAGCGGACCTGAACATCGGGATTTTGTTCTTCCTGATGATGGCAGGTCTTGCGGTCTACGCGGTGCTGTTCGCTGGCTGGTCGAGTAACAACAAATACTCTCTGCTCGGTGCGATGCGTGCTTCTGCGCAGACGCTGAGCTACGAAGTCTTTCTCGGGCTTTCGCTGATGGGCGTGGTGGCACAGGCCGGTTCATTCAACATGACCGACATCGTCAATAACCAGGCTGATATCTGGAACGTTATCCCGCAGTTCTTCGGTTTTATTACCTTCGCTATCGCGGGCGTGGCGGTGTGTCACCGTCACCCGTTTGACCAGCCGGAAGCCGAGCAGGAACTGGCCGATGGTTACCACATTGAATATTCCGGTATGAAGTTCGGCCTGTTCTTTGTGGGGGAATACATCGGTATCGTGACCATCTCTGCACTGATGGTGACGTTGTTCTTCGGTGGCTGGCATGGCCCGTTCTTACCGCCATTCATCTGGTTCGCGATTAAAACCGCGTTCTTTATGATGATGTTCATTTTGATTCGCGCAGCGTTACCCCGTCCGCGTTATGACCAGGTAATGTCCTTCGGCTGGAAAGTATGTCTGCCGCTGACGCTTCTCAATCTGTTGGGTACGGCGGCTGTCATTCTCTGGCAAGCGCAATAAGGGGTGAAAAGACCATGACTTTAAAAGAATTACTCGTGGGCTTCGGCACCCAGGTGCGTAGTATCTGGATGATCGGCCTGCATGCGTTTGCGAAACGCGAAACTCGGATGTACCCGGAAGAGCCGGTATATTTGCCGCCGCGCTACCGTGGACGCATCGTCCTGACGCGTGACCCGGACGGCGCCGAGCGCTGTGTTGCCTGTAACCTGTGTGCGGTAGCGTGCCCGGTAGGCTGTATCTCTTTGCAAAAAGCAGAGACGGTAGATGGCCGTTGGTATCCGGAGTTTTTCCGCATTAACTTCTCGCGCTGCATTTTCTGCGGTCTGTGTGAAGAGGCGTGCCCAACCACTGCAATCCAGCTAACCCCGGACTTCGAACTGGGTGAGTACAAGCGCCAGGACCTGGTGTACGAAAAAGAGGATCTGCTGATCTCCGGTCCGGGTAAATATCCGGAATATAACTTCTACCGGATGGCAGGTATGGCAATCGACGGAAAAGATAAGGGCGAGGCGCAGAACGAAGCCAAACCTATCGACGTCAAGAGCCTGTTACCGTAAGGAGAGGGGCAATGGAGTTCGCTTTTTATATCTGTGGCCTGGTAGCCATCCTCGCGACACTACGGGTTATTACCCATACTAATCCGGTGCATGCGCTGCTGTACCTGATTGTGTCGCTGCTGGCGATTGCAGGTGTCTTCTTCTCGCTTGGCGCCTATTTTGCCGGTGCGCTGGAAATCATCGTTTACGCGGGCGCGATTATGGTGCTGTTCGTGTTTGTGGTGATGATGCTCAATCTGGGCGGCAGCGAAATCGAACAGGAGCGTCAGTGGCTGCGACCGCAAGTGTGGGTTGGCCCGGCACTGTTGTCTGCTGTGCTGCTGTGCGTGATGATTTACGCCATTACTGGCGTTAACGATCAGGGTATTGATGGTACGCCGATCAGCGCCAAAGCGGTGGGCAAGGACCTGTTCGGCGCATATGTGCTGGCGGTTGAACTGGCTTCTATGCTGCTGCTGGCAGGCCTGGTGGTCGCCTTCCATGTCGGTCGTGAAGACCGTATGGGCGAAGTGCTGAGCAATCGGGCGGACGATCGCGCGAAAAGAAAAACGGAGGAGCGCGCATGATCCCTTTACAACATGGACTGATCCTCGCGGCGATATTATTCGTGCTGGGCTTAACTGGTCTGGTGATTCGTCGCAACCTGCTGTTTATGCTGATCGGGCTTGAAATCATGATCAATGCCGCCGCGCTGGCTTTTGTGGTGGCAGGCAGCTACTGGGGGCAGACCGACGGTCAGATAATGTACATCCTCGCCATTAGCCTCGCGGCTGCGGAAGCGAGTATTGGCCTGGCGTTGCTGCTGCAACTCCATCGTCGCCGTCAGAATCTGAATATCGATTCAGTAAGTGAGATGCGTGGATGAACATGCTCGCCTTAACCATTATTTTTCCTCTGATTGGCTTTTTGCTGCTCTCTTTTTCACGTGGGCGCTGGTCGGAAAATCTGTCTGCCACCGTGGGTATCGGCTCTATCGGTTTATCTGCACTGGTAACGGCGATTGTCGGACTGGATTTCATCAATAACGGTCATCAGGGTTTTACCCAACCACTGTGGACGTGGATGTCTGTTGGCAACTTCAACATCAGCTTTAGTCTGGTGCTGGATGGTCTGTCGCTGACCATGCTCTCTGTGGTGACCGGCGTTGGCTTCCTGATCCATATGTTCGCCTCCTGGTATATGCGCGGCGAAGAGGGTTACTCCCGCTTCTTCGCCTACACCAACCTGTTTATCGCCAGCATGGTAATTCTGGTACTGGCGGATAACCTGCTGTTGATGTACCTCGGCTGGGAAGGCGTGGGCCTCTGTTCTTATCTGCTGATCGGCTTCTACTACACCGATCCGAAGAATGGCGCAGCCGCAATGAAAGCGTTTGTCGTAACCCGCGTGGGTGACGTCTTCCTCGCCTTTGCGCTGTTCATTCTTTATAACGAACTGGGCACCCTGAACTTCCGCGAAATGGTTGAACTGGCACCGCAGCATTTCGCCAACGGCAGCACCATGCTGCAGTGGGCGACACTGATGCTGCTGGGTGGTGCGGTCGGTAAATCTGCACAGCTTCCGTTGCAAACGTGGCTGGCTGATGCGATGGCAGGCCCGACGCCTGTCTCCGCGCTGATCCACGCCGCAACGATGGTGACCGCGGGTGTCTACCTGATTGCGCGTACGCATGGCCTGTTCCTGTTAACGCCGGAAATTCTGCATCTGGTGGGGATTGTCGGGGCAGTAACCCTGTTGCTGGCGGGTTTTGCCGCGCTGGTACAGACCGACATCAAACGTGTTCTCGCCTACTCCACCATGAGCCAGATTGGCTATATGTTCCTGGCGCTGGGCGTGCAGGCGTGGGATGCGGCGATTTTCCATCTGATGACGCACGCGTTCTTTAAAGCGCTGCTGTTCCTCTCGTCCGGTTCGGTGATTCTGGCCTGCCATCACGAGCAGAACATCTTCAAAATGGGCGGTCTGCGTAAGTCTATTCCGCTGGTTTATGCCTGCTTCCTTGTGGGTGGTGCGGCGCTGTCAGCATTGCCGATGGTGACTGCGGGCTTCTTTAGTAAGGACGAAATTCTTGCGGGTGCCGTGGCTAACGGTCATATCAACCTGATGGTAGCGGGCCTGGTCGGCGCGTTTATGACCTCGCTGTATACGTTCCGTATGATTTTCATCGTCTTCCATGGCAAAGAACAAATTCATGCACATGCAGGGAAGGGGATTACCCATCATCTGCCGCTGATTGTACTGCTGGTACTGTCCACGTTTGTCGGCGCAATGATTGTTCCGCCGCTGCATGGCGTACTGCCGGAAACCACCGAGCTTGAACACGGTAGCGTGGTCATGCTGGAAGTGGCTTCGGGTGTTGTGGCTATCGTCGGGATCCTGCTGGCTGCCTGGCTGTGGCTGGGTAAACGTACCCTGGTGACATCGATTGCCAACAGCGCACCGGGCCGTCTGCTGGGTACCTGGTGGTACAACGCGTGGGGCTTTGACTGGCTGTACGATCGCGTCTTCGTCAAACCATTCCTCGGTGTGGCATGGCTGTTGAAACGCGATCCACTGAATGCACTGATGAACATTCCGGCGATTCTGTCCCGCTTTGCAGGCAAAGGTCTGCTGCTAAGTGAGAACGGCTATCTGCGCTGGTATGTGGCGTCGATGAGCATCGGTGCAGTGGTGATTCTGGCGTTGCTGATGGTATTGCATTGAGTTTGATTTGAGGTGCGGTTTTACCCGGTGACGCTGCGCTTACCGGGCCTACGAGACCGTAGGTCGGCTAAGCGTTAGCGCCACCCGGCACAAGAAACAGCACCCAATCGTGAATGTTGTCGAATTCGTTGAAAATCGGTCCCTTAGGGACTTTAACAAGGAATAAAAATCGCCATGTTATTACCCTGGCTAATATTAATTCCCTTCATCGGTGGTTTCCTGTGCTGGCAGACCGAACGCTTTGGCGTCCGTGTTCCGCGCTGGATCGCACTGGTCACCATGGGACTGACGCTGGCGCTTGGCCTGCAACTCTGGTTGCAGGGCGGCTATTCACTGACGCAATCCGCTGGCATTCCGCAGTGGCAATCGGAGTTCTTACTCCCCTGGATCCCGCGTTTTGGCATCAATATCCATCTGGCACTGGACGGCCTGTCCCTGCTGATGGTGGTGCTGACCGGTTTCCTCGGCGTACTGGCGGTACTCTGCTCCTGGCGTGAAATCGAAAAATATCAGGGCTTTTTCCACCTGAACCTGATGTGGATCCTGGGCGGCGTTATCGGCGTGTTCCTGGCCATCGACATGTTCCTGTTCTTCTTCTTCTGGGAAATGATGCTGGTGCCGATGTACTTCCTGATAGCACTCTGGGGCCACAAAGCCTCCGACGGGAAGACACGTATCACCGCCGCGACCAAATTCTTCATCTATACCCAGGCAAGTGGTCTGGTGATGTTGATTGCGATTCTGGCGCTGGTGCTGGTGCATCATAACGCGACGGGCGTCTGGACCTTCGATTATCAGGATCTCCTGAAAACCCCGATGTCGCACGGTGTTGAATACCTGCTGATGCTGGGCTTCTTTATCGCGTTTGCGGTGAAAATGCCGGTGGTTCCGTTGCATGGCTGGCTGCCGGATGCGCACTCCCAGGCACCGACGGCGGGTTCCGTTGACCTGGCGGGCATCTTGCTGAAAACGGCGGCCTACGGTCTGCTGCGCTTCGCACTGCCGCTGTTCCCGAACGCCTCTGCTGAGTTTGCGCCGATTGCTATGTGGCTGGGCGTTATCGGTATCTTCTACGGTGCGTGGATGGCCTTCACGCAGTACGATATCAAGCGTCTGATCGCCTATACCTCCGTGTCCCACATGGGCTTCGTGCTGATTGCCATCTACACCGGCAGCCAACTGGCCTATCAGGGGGCGGTAATCCAGATGATTGCCCACGGTCTTTCCGCCGCCGGTCTTTTCATCCTCTGTGGTCAGTTGTACGAACGCCTGCATACCCGTGATATGCGCATGATGGGCGGTTTGTGGGGCAAAATTAAATGGCTGCCTGCGCTGTCGATGTTCTTTGCAGTTGCCACGCTGGGTATGCCAGGCACCGGTAACTTCGTTGGCGAATTTATGATTTTGTTCGGTAGCTACCAGGTCGTTCCGGTAATTACCGTTATTTCGACCTTCGGTCTGGTGTTTGCGTCTGTTTATTCACTGGCGATGCTGCATCGCGCTTACTTCGGTAAAGCAAAAAGCGAGCTGGCCAGTCAAACGTTACCAGGGATGTCACTGCGCGAGCTGCTGATGATTCTGTCGCTGGTTGTACTTCTGGTACTGCTTGGCTTCTATCCGCAGCCGATTCTGGATACCTCGCATTCCGCGATGAGTAATATCCAGCAGTGGTTTGTTAATTCTGTTTCTACTACAAGGCCGTAAAGCGCTTATGACTTTAACCACACAACACCTGATTGCGCTGCTGCCGCTGCTGATCGTCGGCTTGACGGTGGTGGTTGTGATGCTCTCCATTGCGTGGCGACGCAACCATTTCTTCAATGCCACGCTATCGGTTATTGGTCTGAACGTCGCTCTGCTGTCGCTCTGGTTTGTTGGCCAGGCGGGCGCAATGGACGTGACGCCATTGATGCGCGTAGACGGTTACGCCATGCTGTATACCGGCCTGGTGCTACTGGCGAGCCTCGCAACCTGTACGTTTGCCTATCCCTGGCTTGAAGGCTACAACGACAATAAAGAAGAGTTCTACCTGCTGGTGTTGATCGCCGCGCTGGGCGGAATTCTGCTGGCGAACGCCAACCATATGGCGGCCCTGTTCCTCGGTATCGAGCTTATCTCTTTACCGCTGTTCGGGCTGATTGGTTACGCTTTCCGTCAAAAACGTTCGCTGGAAGCCAGTATCAAGTACACCATTCTGTCTGCCGCAGCCTCTTCTTTCCTGCTGTTCGGTATGGCGCTGGTTTACGCACAGTCCGGCAATCTGTCGTTTGTTGCGCTGGGCAAGAGCATCGCCGGGGACGTACTGCATGAACCGCTGCTGTTAACCGGTCTGGGTCTGATGATTGTTGGCCTTGGCTTTAAACTCTCTCTGGTTCCGTTCCATCTGTGGACGCCGGACGTTTATCAGGGTGCGCCAGCGCCGGTTTCAACCTTCCTGGCAACGGCGAGCAAGATTGCTATCTTTGGCGTCGTGATGCGTCTGTTCCTGTACGCACCGGTAGGCCAAAGTGAAGCCATCCGCGTCGTACTGGGGATTATCGCCTTTGTCTCCATCATCTTCGGTAACCTGATGGCGCTGAGCCAGACCAACATTAAACGTCTGCTTGGTTACTCTTCCATTTCCCATCTGGGTTATCTGCTGGTAGCGCTCATTGCGCTGCAAAGCGGTGAAATGTCGATGGAAACGGTGGGTGTCTACCTGGCGGGTTATCTGTTCAGCAGCCTTGGCGCGTTCGGCGTGGTGAGCCTGATGTCCAGCCCGTATCGTGGCCCGGACGCGGAATCCCTGTTCTCTTATCGCGGCCTGTTCTGGCACCGTCCAATTCTGTCGGCGGTAATGACGGTGATGATGCTGTCGCTGGCGGGTATTCCAATGACACTGGGCTTTATCGGTAAGTTCTACGTGCTGGCAGTGGGCGTACAGGCACACCTGTGGTGGCTGACGGCGGCCGTGGTTCTGGGCTCTGCCATCGGTCTCTACTACTACCTGCGCGTCGCGGTAAGTCTCTATCTGAGTGCGCCGCAACAGCTTAACCGTGATGCGCCGAGTAACTGGCAGTATAGCGCCGGTGGTGTTGTGGTACTGATCTCTGCACTGCTGGTGCTGCTGCTCGGTATCTATCCGCAGCCGCTGATTTCGCTGGTACAACTGGCGAAACCGCTGATGTAATGCCTTTCAGATAATAAAAAACCGCCGATATCGGCGGTTTTTTTATATCTGAAAAAACGTTGTGAATTTATTTTGCCAGCAGTGGCCTGGACATGATTTTTTGTCCACTGACCAGAGGCCCGGTGATATGGCTGGCTGAACGTTCAAGCACTTCCTGAATGACCGACGACAGTTCGTTAATCTCAAACTTCGCCACATAACCATCGGCCTGCACTTTACGCACGTGGTCTTCGTTGGCGCTACCGGATAGCGAGGAGTGAATCACTACCGGAATATGCTTAAGACGTGGGTCGCTCTTGATAAGACGGGTCAGGGTGAAACCGTCCATTTCTGGCATTTCCAGGTCCGTCAGAACCATTGAAATCTTATCGCTGATAGGGACGCCTTCGGCATCGGCCTGCTGGCTGAGCACCTGAATACGCTCCCAGGCATCTTTACCTGTAATGTGCATCGTGTTGGGGATCTGCATCGCCTGCAGACCTTTATCCAGCATTGCGCGCGCCACTTTCGAATCTTCTGCCACAATCGCGACGGCACCGGGTTTGATGTTGAATTTCTTATCCGGAAGATGGTTGCCGTGCAGGTCGTGATCCGCGGGCGAAATATCATAGAGAATCTGCTCAACATCCAGCACCATCGCCAGATTGTTGCTGTCTTTGTCTTCGTCCAGACAGGCAATACTGGTGATGTACTGGCCGTTGATGGCCTTCTCTGCCGTATGAACCTGTTTCCAGTCCAGACGAATAATGTTCTCTACCGACTCCACCGCAAACGCCTGTACGCTGCGGGCATATTCAGTAATTAACAAAATATTGAGTCCAGTCTCAGGCTTACAGCCAGCAACGGCGGAGAGATCAATCACCGGGATCACCTGATCGCGAATGTTCACCATCCCCATTAACGGCGGTTTCATCCCGGCAGGACGGGTAAACGTTGGCATCGGAACGATTTCGCGCAATTTAAAAACGTTAATGCCGAAAAGTTCTGATTTCTCGTTTTTCATCGAGGCACCAAGACGAAACAGCAACAGCTCAAAACGGTTAGACAGGGTGAGATTCGCCCTGTCATCAATATCTTTCTGGAAATTATCCATGGTGCCCTCAATGTGAAATACCTGCGGTAAGACTGTTATCGGCACATTATTGAAAAAGTAGAGTGCGCAATATCACATCACAGCGCAATGGTATAAAAATCTTTTGCGAGAGTGGTTTGTACAAATATTGTTCGGCATTCGTGAAGTAACTGCTGGCTTCCTTCGGCGTCATAGCGGGAACTGAGGTGAGTAATGACGAGCCTGCCCACGCCTGCGTCCCGCGCCAGTTGCGCCGCCTGATGCGTTGAGCTGTGTCCACGGCTGTTCGCTTTTTCCTCCATGGCATGCTCCAGCGTGGCCTCATGTACCATCATGTCGACGCCCTGCGCCAATTGCAGCGCGGCAGGGCACGGGGCGGTATCACCGAAAATGGCCAGTTTTTTCCCCGGTGTTGCCGGGGCGAGGAAATCCTCACCGCGAATAATGCGGCCATCTGCCAGCGTCACCGTTTCGCCGTTTTTGAGACGCTGGAAAAGCCGGCCGGGCGGTACGCCCTGGGCTATCAATGCCTGGGCATCCAGGGCGCCTGGTTTGTCATGCTCTTCAATACGATAGCCATAACACTCCACCGGATGGTTCAGCGCGAAAGCGGTGACACGGCGTAAACCATCATCCACAACCAGACCCTCGCTAACCTCTTCAATCGTCAGCGGATAGTCGGTCCACGACCCGCTCAGACGCAGGCTGGTCTCCACGAATTCGCGAATCCCTTTCGGTCCATAAATCGTCAGCGGCTGCGCATTGCCTGCCATTGAACGGCTGCAGAGCAGCCCTGGCAGGCCAAAAAGGTGGTCACCATGCAGGTGAGTGATAAAAATACGATCCAGCTTGCCGGGATTAAAGGACGTGCGCAGCAGTTGATGCTGTGTCCCTTCGCCGCAGTCAAATAACCACAGGCCAGCCTGCGTTGGGTGCTGCAAATTGAGCAATATCGCGGTCACATTACGCGAGCGGGTTGGCACGCCCGCAGAGGTGCCAAGAAAAATCAGTTCCACAATGCATCACGCCCTTTGCGTTAATGGCAAAGCATTTAGTATAACGAGGTCACACCAAATAAGGAGCACATCATGATTCGCTGGCAGGACCTCCACCACTCTGAATTGACCGTCGCTGATCTTTACGCCCTGCTTAAGCTGCGCTGTGAAGTCTTTATTGTTGAACAAACCTGCCCGTACCTTGATGTCGATGGCGATGACCTGGTTGGTCAAAACCGCCATCTGCTCGGCTGGAAGGAAAATCAGCTGGTGGCGTATGCGAGGATTCTGAAAAGTGAAGACGATCTGGAGCCTGTAGTGATAGGTCGGGTGATTGTCAGTGAGCAGGTTCGCGGTGAAAAATTGGGTTACCAACTGATGGAACGTGCGGTAGCTTCCTGCCAGCAACACTGGCCGCAGCACGCGCTGTATCTGGGGGCGCAGGCCCATCTGCAGCATTTTTATGCCCGCTTTGGTTTTGTTCCGGTGACTGATGTTTATGACGAAGATGGCATTTTACACATCGGTATGGCGCGGGAAGTGCGCCAGGCGTAACCGTCAGTGATTGTCTATAGTTAGCGGACAGGTACATAACATGGAGAAAACCGATGTCTAATCAATTTTATGATTCACGTATCGATGATGACCTGGCCCTGCTGAGCGAGACGCTGGAAGAAGTGTTACGTTCCTCAGGCGACCCTGCTGACCAGAAGTATATTGAGCTTAAAGCACGCGCAGAACAGGCTCTGCATGACGTGAAAAACCGCGTCAGTAGCGCGTCTGATACCTATTACTATCGGGCGAAAAAAGCGGTTTACCGCGCGGATGATTATGTGCACGAAAACCCCTGGCACGGTATTGGCGTAGGCGCCTCTGTCGGTCTTGTCCTGGGCTTGCTGCTGGCCCGTCGTTAATAAAAATCCCCTCCCTCAACGGGGGTACTGCTAATTTTCGCAGTCACCCCGTATACTAAGCGTTTTTGAGCGGGAGGGGATTGCGTGCTTTCGATTTCAGTTGCGCTGGAGCAGTTACGCGAGAAGTTATCCGGCATTGATGCCAACTCACCTGGATTCTACGTTTTCGACGTTGCCTTTGCCCTCAATGACGCTTTCGACCCACTGACTTTTTTAGCCAGCCAGCCCTGTTTCCCCCAATTCTATTGGCAGCAACGTAGCGGTGAAGATGAAGCCGCTGCGCTGGGGCAGGTGCTGCGTTTTCCCTCACTGGCAGAAGCCCGGCATTTCCTCAACGATAATCCCGAACATGACTTGCGTGTCTGGGGGCTGAATGCTTTTGACCCTCAACAAGGCGAGCTGTTCCTGCCGCGTCTCGAATGGCGTCGGGAAGGGGGGCGGGCATCCTTACGCCTTATTGTCTTAAATGGCAACGCGCAACAAAACGATGTCGCGCAGGCCCGGTCATTTATTGATGCCCTGGTACGGGCGAAATCGCTGCCAGATGTGCAGATGGAATTGGTCTCGCAGTATCACTTTCCGCAACAATCGGGCTGGGAAGCGCTGGTCACGCAGGCCACGCAGGCGATTACCCGCGGCGAGATGGATAAAGTCGTACTCGCGCGTGCCACGGATTACCATTTCTCCCAACCGGTTAATGCTGCTGCAGTTATGGCGGCGAGCCGTCGTCTTAACCACCATTGCTTTCATTTTTTTATCGCATTCGATCCCCACAATGCGTTTCTGGGGTCATCTCCCGAGCGCCTGTGGCGCAGAAGGGGAACCTCATTGCGTACCGAAGCGCTGGCCGGTACCGTCGCCAATGATACAGACGATACCCGGGCTACTGAGCTTGGCGACTGGTTAATGAATGACGATAAAAACCAGCGCGAGAATATGCTGGTCGTTGAAGATATTTGTCAGAGATTACGGCATGCAACCTCTACGCTGGATGTATTGCCACCGCAAATTGTTCGACTGCGTAAAGTGCAGCATTTGCGACGCTGTATCTGGACCGAGATGCATCATAACGATGATGCACAGTGCTTAACGCTGCTCCAGCCAACGGCGGCGGTAGCCGGGCTCCCCCGCCTGGCGGCGCGTGCGTTTATTACCCAGCATGAACCCTTTGAGCGTGAGTGGTATGCCGGTTCGGCAGGCTATTTGTCACTTAAACAAAGCGAGTTCTGCGTTGCATTACGTTGTGCAAAAATCAGGGGTACAACCGTACGTTTATACGCGGGAGCCGGGATCGTGGCGGGTTCCGACCCGACAATGGAATGGCAGGAAATCGAAAATAAAGCAGCGGGATTGCGTTCGCTCTTGATAATGAAACACGTATAACCGACCCATATCAAAAATCTATTTTTTTCGATTCTTTATACTAAGCCACAATATTGATACTGGACAAACTTATGTCAGTGAGTGCTTTTAACCGACGCTGGGCGGCGGTGATCCTTGAAGCTTTAACGCGCCACGGCGTGCGACATATTTGTATCGCACCGGGGTCCCGTTCCACGCCGCTGACGCTGGCGGCGGCAGAAAATTCGTCCTTTATCCATCACACGCACTTTGATGAACGCGGTTTGGGGCATCTTGCGCTCGGTCTGGCAAAAGCAAGCGGCACTCCGGTCGCGGTGATTGTCACCTCCGGTACCGCTGTGGCGAATTTATACCCGGCGCTGATCGAAGCCAGCCTCACCGGGGAAAAATTGATTTTTCTGACCGCTGACAGGCCGCCTGAACTTATTGATTGCGGGGCCAACCAGGCAATACGCCAGCCGGGGATCTTTGCATCGCACCCGGCGCAATCACTGGCGCTGCCGCGTCCATCACAGGACATCCCCGCCCGCTGGTTGCTCTCTGCTATCGATCATCTAATGGCGTCCGCGCAGACGGGGCCAGTGCACATCAACTGCCCGTTTGCCGAACCGCTGTACGGTGAAATGGATGATACGGGGCTTGCCTGGCAGCAGGCGCCCGGCGACTGGTGGCAGGACGACAAACCCTGGCTGCGTGAAGATTTGCATAGCGGCAGCGCGAAACAACGCGACTGGTTTTTCTGGCGGCAGAAACGCGGCGTGGTTGTGGCGGGTCGAATGAGCGCGTCGGAAGGCAAGCTGGTGGCCGCATGGGCGAAAATGCTCGGTTGGCCGCTTATTGGCGATGTCCTTTCACAAACCGGGCAGCCGCTGCCATGCGCCGACCTGTGGCTGGGCAATGCTCGCGCGGTGAGTGAACTGCAAACGGCACAAATTGTTGTTCAACTGGGTAGCAGTCTGACCGGTAAGCGGTTGCTCCAGTGGCAGGCGACCTGCGAGCCGCAGGAGTACTGGCTGGTAGATTCCGTTGCCGGGCGGCTTGATCCTTCACATCACCGTGGCCGCCGTCTGGTTTCCGGTGTTGCCGAGTGGCTGGAACTGCACCCGGCGGAATCACGCGCGCCCTGGTGTACTGACATTCCACAATTATCCGCTCAGGCGTGGCAGGCGGTTGCCAGCCAACGCGAAACCTTTGGCGAAGCGCAACTGGCGCATCGACTGGCGAAGTATCTGCCGGATCAAGGGCAACTGTTCCTCGGCAATAGCCTGGTGGTCCGCCTGGTGGATGCGCTGGGGCAGTTACCTGTCGGTTACCCGGTTTACAGCAACCGTGGTGCGAGCGGTATCGATGGCCTGATTTCTACTGCCGCAGGTGTACAGCGCGGCACGGCGCGGCCTACGCTTGCAATCGTCGGTGACCTGTCTGCCTTGTACGATCTGAATGCACTGGCATTACTGCGCCAGGCTTCTGCGCCGCTGGTGCTGATTGTGGTCAATAACAACGGCGGGCAGATCTTCTCGCTGTTGCCGACGCCGCAAAGCGAGCGCGAACAGTTTTATTTAATGCCGCAGCATGTCCATTTTGAGCATGCGGCGGCGATGTTTGGCCTGAAATACCATCATCCCCAAAACTGGAATGAGCTTGAACAAGCGCTGGCGGGAGCATGGAGTAAAGCGGGGGCAACGCTGATTGAGCTGGTGGTGAAAGACACTGACGGCGCACATACGCTGCAACAGTTGCTCGCGCAGGTAAGTCAGTTGTGATCCTGCATGCGCGGGCTATGCCGGGAGAGCCGCAAAAGCCGTGGCTAATTTTTCTGCACGGTTTTTCGGGTGACAGCCGCGAATGGTTGCCCGTCGGCGAACGCTTTACGGCCTGTTCACGCCTCTATATTGACCTGCCGGGCCACGGAGGTTCGGCGGAGAGTATGGTTACATCCTTCGAACAGCTTAACGATGCGCTGTGCGACACGCTTTGTAGTTACAACATACTAAGTTACTGGTTGATAGGGTACTCGCTGGGCGGACGGGTGGCGATGCACTTTGCCTGCTCTCAGCCGAAGGGGGTATTGGGTGTGATCGTTGAAGGTGGGCACCCTGGCCTGACGGATGAGGCTGCACGGCAGGAGCGCCTGATATCAGATAGACAATGGGCGCAGCGATTTCGTGCGCAACCGCTTGTCGGCGTTTTTAACGACTGGTATCAACAGCAGGTGTTTGCGTCGTTGAGTGACGAGCAACGGCAACGTCTGGTGGCGTTACGCAGCCAGAACAACGGCCCGGCGCTGGCCGCTATGCTGGAGGCGACTTCGCTCGCTGTACAGCCGGATTTACGCGCTGCGCTGCGTAACGCACCTTTTCCATTTCATTATTTATGTGGTGAGTTTGACAGTAAATTTCGCACGCTGGCGGCTGATGTCAGCGCGAACTGTCATGTCATTGTTGACGCCGGGCATAACGCGCATCGGGAACGCCCCGATAGTGTGGCTAACTGCCTGGCGCAAATTCTGCGTCTCGATATAAAGGGCATATTATGATCTATCCCGATGAAACCATGCTGTACGCACCGATTGAATGGCAAGACTGCTCTGAAGGCTATACCGATATTCGGTATCACAAATCGGTGGATGGTATTGCCAAAATTACCATCAACCGCCCTCAGGTGCGCAACGCATTTCGTCCTTTGACCGTCAAAGAGATGATTCAGGCGCTGGCTGATGCGCGCTATGACGACAACATCGGCGTGATCATTCTGACCGGTGAAGGCGAAAAGGCGTTCTGTTCGGGTGGCGATCAGAAAGTCCGTGGCGATTACGGTGGATACCAGGATGACTCCGGCGTGCACCATCTGAACGTACTGGACTTCCAGCGCCAGATCCGTACCTGCCCGAAACCGGTGGTTGCGGCCGTTGCGGGTTACTCCATTGGCGGCGGTCACGTGCTGCACATGATGTGCGATCTCACGATCGCGGCGGAAAACGCTATCTTCGGCCAGACCGGCCCGAAAGTGGGCTCCTTTGATGGCGGCTGGGGTGCATCCTATATGGCGCGTATCGTTGGTCAGAAAAAAGCGCGCGAAATCTGGTTCCTGTGCCGTCAGTACAATGCAAAAGAAGCGCTGGATATGGGGCTGGTAAACACGGTGGTGCCGGTTGCTGAGCTTGAGAGAGAGACCGTACGCTGGTGCCGTGAAATGTTGCAGAACAGCCCGATGGCGCTGCGTTGCCTGAAAGCGGCACTCAACGCCGACTGTGATGGTCAGGCAGGTCTGCAGGAGCTGGCGGGTAACGCCACCATGCTGTTCTACATGACCGAAGAAGGTCAGGAAGGCCGCAACGCGTTTAACGAAAAACGCCAGCCGGACTTCAGCAAATTTAAACGGAATCCGTAATGCGCAGCGCGCAGGTTTACCGCTGGCAGATACCGATGGATGCGGGCGTCGTGCTGCGTGATCGGCGGCTGAAAACCCGTGACGGGCTGTTTATTCATTTGCGGGATGACGCGCAGGAAGGCTGGGGCGAGATTTCGCCTTTGCCGGGATTTAGCGTGGAATCTCTTGAGGAAGCGACAGCCGCCGTCTGTGCCTGGGCGCAAGGGTGGCGAGCGGGGGATTGCGGCGTGTTGCCGGGGTTGCCGTCGGTTGACTTTGGTATCAGTTGTGCGCTGGCGGAACTGCGCGGCACGTTGCCAGCGGCGGCGGACTACCGTGCCGCGACGCTGTGCACGGGTGACCCGGATGAGCTTTTTGCCGCACTGGCTGTTATGCCGGGCGAAAAAGTGGCGAAAATGAAAGTGGGCCTGTATGAAGCGGTGCGCGATGGTATGGTGGCTAACTTGCTGCTGGAGGCGATGCCTGACTTGCGCCTGCGTCTGGACGCTAACCGCGCCTGGACGCCGCTCAAAGCGCAGCAATTCGCAAAATATGTGGAGCCGCAATACCGCGATCGCATTGCTTTTCTGGAAGAGCCCTGTAAAACCCGTGATGATTCGCGCGCCTTTGCCCGTGAAACGGGCATAGCGATAGCCTGGGATGAAAGTTTGCGCGATGCCGATTTTACCTTTGAGCGTGAAGAGGGCGTGCGTGCGGTGGTGATTAAGCCCACCTTAACCGGAAGCCTTGAGAAGGTTCAGGGGCAGGTGAAAGCAGCCACACAACTGGGTATGACAGCGGTTATCAGTTCGTCAATCGAGTCCAGCCTTGGTCTGACCCAACTGGCGCGTATTGCCGCATGGCTCACCCCTGACACCATCCCGGGTCTCGATACGTTAAACCTGATGCAGGCTCAGCTTGTGCGCCGCTGGCCGGATAGCCCATTACCCTGCCATAGCGTTGAGATGCTGGAACCACTGCTATGACGTTCAATACCTGGCCCTGGCATGACTGGCGTGAAGTGCGTAGCGATGAGCCCGCTATTCGCTTGCAGGATGAGACTTTAAGCTGGCGCGACCTTTGTGCGCGCGTTGATGCGCTGGCCGCCGGTTTTGCCCGCCAGGGGGTGAGCGAGGGCGATGGTGTGATGCTACGTGGGCGAAACCAACCTCAGGTATTGTTAGCGTGGCTGGCGTTACTGCAATGTGGCGCGCGTGTATTGCCGGTCAATCCCCAATTACCCGCGCTGTTGCTGGAGGCATTGCTGCCAACCCTGACGCTGCGTTTTGCCGTTAATCTGGCTGATAGCAATACCTTTGTCGGTCTGACGTCTCTTGAACTGCGACCTGTTGCCCAATCTTATGCTATTGACTGGCAGCCACAACGGCTGGCGTCGATGACCCTGACTTCGGGTTCAACAGGTTTACCTAAGGCGGCGGTGCACACCTGCGCGGCACACCTCGCCAGCGCACAAGGGGTACTGGCGATGATTCCTTTCGCGCCAGAAGATGACTGGTTGTTGTCGTTGCCGCTTTATCACGTCTCTGGGCAGGGAATTCTGTGGCGCTGGTTATTGGCGGGCGCGCGCTTAACCGTCTCGGAGAACGGTCTGACAGAGGCTTTGCAGGGGTGTACCCATGCGTCGCTGGTGCCAACGCAACTGTGGCGATTGCTGAATGATGCGGTGGAGGTCTCTCTTAAAGCCGTTTTGCTGGGCGGCGCGGCGATCCCTGTCGAACTGACCGAACATGCGCGTGAGCGCGGGATTCGTACCTGGTGTGGCTATGGCCTGACGGAGTTCGCTTCAACGGTATGCGGGAAAGAGGCTGATGGGCAGTCTGATGTCGGTTGCCTACTGCCGGGAAGAGCGTTGCGTATCGTTGACGATGAAGTGTGGCTGCGGGCGGAAAGTATGGCCTCAGGTTACTGGCGAGACGGGGAATTATTGCCGTTACTCAATGACGAGGGCTGGTTTCCCACCCGTGATAAAGGCGTTCTGCACGATGGCCGTCTGACGATTCTGGGACGACTGGATAATCTTTTTTTCAGCGGCGGCGAGGGTATCCAGCCGGAGGAGGTAGAGCGTGTTATCGTGGCACATCCTCAGGTTCAACAGGTTTTTATTGTTCCCCGCGAAGACCGCGAATTTGGCCACCGACCTGTGGCGGTGGTGGAGTGTGATGACGCCGTTGAGCTCTCGCAGCTCACCACCTGGGTACAGGACAAGCTTGCGCGCTTCCAGCAGCCCGTTGCGTGGTTGCGCTTGCCGGCGCATCTTTCGTCCGGCGGCATTAAAATATCACGCCGTGCGCTACAGTCATGGGTCGCTGAACGGTAGATTTTTTGCGTAGCGTTTTCCAGTTTGCAAGCCGGAAATGCCCACCGGCGGTGGGAGGATGTTAGTGTCCTGACATCTCTACTCAGGCAAGGAATGCCATGAAGAACACCGCTGCACCTACCGCGCATGATGCGCTTTTCAAACAGTTTCTTACCCATAAAGAAACAGCGCGCGATTTTCTGACCCTCCATTTGCCCGCGTCGCTACGCCAGCTTTGCGATCTCGCGACTCTGAAACTGGAGTCCGGCAGCTTTGTTGACGAGGCACTGCGCGCAACCCATTCCGATGTGCTCTACTCGGTCAAAACCCGGCAGGGTGAGGGCTATATTTATGTACTCATTGAGCACCAAAGTTCACCCGACAGGTTTATGGCTTTTCGCTTGATGCGTTATGCCGTAGCGGCAATGCAGCGGCATCTCGATGCGGGAAACACGGTCTTGCCCCTGGTGATTCCAATGCTTTTTTATCATGGGCGCGTTAGCCCTTATCCCTTTTCGTTATGCTGGCTGGATATGTTCAGCCAGCCACAATATGCCCATGAACTGTACACAACGCCATTTCCGTTGGTGGATATTACCGTTGTGCCTGATGAGCAGATCATGACGCACCGACGTGTTGCCTTACTCGAATTATTACAAAAGCACATTCGTCTGCGGGATATGACCCTTTTGCTGGACAAACTGGTCACGACTTTGTCGCTGGGATACACTACCCGCCAGCAGTTGCGCGCTGCAATGCACTATCTACTAAGCAGAGGCAACACGCCAGCGCCAGGCGCTTTTCTTCGCCGACTGGCGCACCGTTCGCCACAACATAAGGAGACGTTGATGACTATTGCTGAACAACTGGAAGAACTCGGCAGGCGTAAGGGCTTTCGTCAGGGGCGCCATGAAGGACGTCACGAAGGACAAAAAGCCGAGGCGCTTCGCATCGCCTGTGAAATGTTACGCAGTGGGATGGACAAAGCTGTCGTGCAGCGTTTCACTGGTCTGAGTGAAGCTGAACTGGCGCAGCTCAAACATTAAGACTGCGCTGCTCTTTTCTCAAAGTAGCCCTTTCAGACTCAGCGTGCGGCGGGTGGCGACATTCAGATCGTATTTTGTCAGATCCGCCGGGCTAACCCAGGCGTAATCCTGAAATTCCTCATTGATCTCCACTTCACGGTTCGCGCTGATGCAGTCAAAAATCAGGTAGATCATGTAGATCTCTTCTTTGCTGCCATCGGCGTAGGTTTTTATGCGCACATCGTCGCTAAAGGTCCATGGCGTTATCTGCTGCAACACCAGTTTCTCACCAAGCTCTTCGCGAATTTCGCGGCGCAACGCGTCTTCAATACGCTCACCTGGTTCGACTCCCCCACCACTGAGTGCCCATTGACCGGGAAAAACACCGCGATCATCCGCCATTTTGCATAGCAAATAATCACCTTCATTTTGAATCAGTGGGCATACAATTGTCCTTTGACGCATGATTTAGTCCTTATCCTTATGACGGGTATAGGGTTTATACCACCAACCTTGCGGGGATGCAGTAAGCTGCCAAAAAAGAGCTACTTGTCCTGTGCAAGCGCATTTAATGAAAACGGGCGCGTAAAAATCGTGGATTGATGTAAAAAATCATTTTTAGTTCAGTATTCTTAAAAAAAATGATCGTACAATCAGCCGCTTTGGAACATTGGACTATTGTTGCGCGGATAAGAGAAATGAAAAAGAGTATATATTTGGGTTTTGCCAGCCTTCTGCTGGCGTCTGCCGGGGCAAATGCTGTGAGCTTGAGCGGCCAGGTGGGTGAGCACTACACCAACCTCGGTGTGGGTATGGGAACGGAAACCAGTGGTCTGGCGTTGAGCGGCAACTGGGCGCATAACGATGATGATGGCGATATCGCCGGTCTGGGCCTGGGTTACAACATTCCGCTGGGGCCGTTTATGGGGACGGTTGGCGGTAAAGGCGTTTACCTTAACCCGAATGCCGGGAGCGAAGGGTATGCGCTGGCCGTTGGTGGTGGTCTGGCATGGCAGGTTAGCGACAGCTTCCGTCTCTTTGGCGAATATTATTACTCCCCGGATTCCCTCTCCAGCGGGGTTAACGACTACCGTGAAGCGAATGCCGGTGCGCGTCTGACTATTATTCGTCCGCTCAGTATCGAAGCCGGTTACCGTTATGTCGAGCTGACCGGTAAAGAAGGCAACCGCGATAATGCGGTGGCGGATGGCCCGTATGTCGGCGTCAACGCCAGCTTCTGATCCTTCGGCGCGGCGTCCGTCCGCGCCAGTTTCTTACCTCTTTTCTTCCCTTCATGCGGTATAGTGTTTCAACCTCTATTGCTGGAGAAAATAATGTTAAACGTAGAGATGCTGTCAACCGGCGATGAAGTCTTGCACGGGCAAATCGTGGACACCAATGCCGCCTGGCTGGCAGATTTTTTCTTTAATCAGGGGCTACCGCTTACCCGACGTAATACCGTTGGCGATAACCTCGACGACCTGGTGGCCATTCTGCGTGAGCGCAGCCAACAGGCGGATATTCTTATTGTTAATGGTGGCCTGGGCCCAACCAGCGATGACCTCAGTGCGCTGGCGGCGGCAACGGCGAAGGGCGAAGCGCTGGTATTGCATGAAGAGTGGTTGACGCAGATGGAGCGCTTTTTTTCCGAGCGCGGACGCGTCATGGCGCCCAGCAACCGCAAGCAGGCGGAAATTCCTGCCAGTGCGGAGCTGGTGGATAACCCGGTCGGTACCGCCTGTGGTTTTGCCGTACAGCTTAATCGCTGCCTGATGTTCTTTACGCCCGGAGTGCCCTCGGAGTTTAAAGTGATGGTGGAACATGAAATTCTGCCGCGCATTCGCGCACGCTTTACGCTTCCTGAGCCGCCTGTTTGCCTGCGCCTGACAACCTTTGGCCGTTCTGAAAGCGATCTGGCGCAAAACCTGTCGCATTTGACGTTACCTGAGGGTGTAGTGATGGGCTATCGCTCCTCAATGCCCATTATTGAACTGAAACTTACCGGTCCTGCTGAGCATCGCGAGGCGATGGAAGCGTTATGGCCGGAAGTGAAGCGGGTAGCCGGTGAGAGCCTCATTTTCGAAGGCACCGTCGGTTTGCCGGCGCTGCTTGCCGGGCGGTTGCGTGAACGTCAACTTAGCCTGACGCTGAGTGAACAGTTCACCGGCGGCCTGGTGGCGTTGCAACTTTCGCGTGCGGGTGCGCCGCTGCTGGTCAGCGAAGTTATCCCTTCGCAGGATGAAGCGTTAGTGCAAACTGCACGTTGGGCTGCGGGGCTGCGCGATCGCCATCTGGCCGGGCTGGCGCTGACCGTCACGGGACTCGAAGATGAGCATCTGAACTTCGCGCTGGCGACGCCGGAAGGTACACATGCCTTACGCGTCAAGTTTAATACGAACCGACACAGCCTGACGGTACGTCAGGAAGTCTGTGCCATGATGGCGCTGAATATTCTGCGTCGTTGGCTCAATGGCAAGGACGTTGCCAGCGACCATGGCTGGATCAATGTCGTCGAATCCTTATTTGTTGAGTAATCCCTTTACGCCGGAAGAAATTATCCTTCCGGCGCTTTTCCAGTCCAGCCTGTTGTACTCCACCTGAAAAAATCTGCGTAATACTTCACATTTTCTATTCATGAAACGTCCAGCATGCTGGATCGCCATAGCTTTATGATCGCTCTCACAAAATCGGTTCCCCTAAGTCGCAACACTGATTCCAATATTCAGGACTGGAGTCCAATATGTTGGAATCAAGCAAAGTGCCGGCACTCAGCCGGGCAATTGAAATCCTTAATCTCATCGCACGTATTGGGCCTTGCAGCGCTGCGGTAATCATCGAAGAGACAGGCATTCCCAAAAGCACCGCCTATTTAATTTTAGCGGAATTAAAGAAAGCGCGGTTATTGCGTATTGATAGCAATGACAACTACTGCTTATGGACAAAGCTCGTTGAACTTGCCGGGCATGCTTTGGGAAGAATGGATCTGCGCGAGATTGCCCGTCCCCGGCTGACTGAACTTATGGATGAGACCGGTCTGCTCTGCCATCTCGGCATTATTGATGACGCAAATGCTTATTACATTCTCAAAATAGAATCCTCCTCCACCATCAGCGTGCGCTCGCACGAGGGCAAAAGTCTTTCCCTTTATCGCTCCGGCATAGGGAAGTGTCTGCTGGCCTGGCAGCCGCCCGCGACGCGCGATGAAATCATCCGTCATTTGCACTGGGAAAAAGCGACGTCGTCGACTATCGCCAATGCCCAACAATTACACGATGAGCTGGTGCTGATTCGTTCCAGGGGGTGGAGCTATGACAATGGTGAAGATTACCCCGATGTCCGATGTGTCGCTGCCCCCGTCTTTGATGCCCGCAATGCGCTAACGGCAGCCATTTCGGTCGTGGGAACCCGACTGCAAATTAATGAGGAAAACCGGGATTACCTCGCAGGTAAGGCGATTACTTGCGCAAAAGATATTTCCCGGCTTTTAGGGTGGAAAAGCCCTTTCGACAAGCAAGCATCATAAAAAGGAGAACATCATGACCTTACCGAAAATTAAACATGTCAGAGCCTGGTTCATTGGCGGCGCTACCGCAGAGAAAGGGGCAGGCGGCGGTGATTATCACGATCAGGGCGCTCATCACTGGATAGATGACCATATCGCCACCCCAATGAGCAAATACAAGGCCTATGAACAATCCCGGCAGTCTTTCGGTATTAACGTGCTGGGAACCTTAATTGTTGAAGTGGAAGCTGAAAATGGCCAGACGGGCTTTGCTGTTTCCACGGCAGGCGAGATGGGCTGCTTTATCGTTGAAAAGCATTTAAACCGCTTTATCGAGGGTAAATGCGTCAGCGATATCAAGCTTATTCATGATCAAATGCTTAATTCCACCTTGTATTACGCAGGGTCTGGCGGGCTGGTTATGAATACGATTTCCTGTGTCGATCTGGCCTTGTGGGATCTGTTTGGCAAGGTTGTCGGGTTACCCGTTTATAAATTGCTCGGTGGGGCGGTGCGTGACGAAATCCAGTTTTATGCGACCGGCGCGCGCCCAGACCTGGCTAAAGAGATGGGGTTTATTGGCGGCAAAATGCCGACACACTGGGGCCCGCATGATGGTGATGCGGGTATTCGCAAAGATGCGGCAATGGTTGCTGAATATCGCGAGAAATGCGGTGAAGATTTCTGGCTGATGCTGGATTGCTGGATGAGCCAGGATGTTAATTATGCCACCAAATTGGCCCATGCCTGTGCCCCGTATAATCTGAAATGGATCGAGGAGTGTCTGCCACCGCAGCAATATGAGGGCTATCGCGAACTTAAACGTAATGCTCCTGCTGGCATGATGGTCACCAGCGGTGAGCATCACGGTACGCTGCAATCATTCCGTACGTTATCGGAAACCGGGATTGATATCATGCAGCCCGATGTCGGCTGGTGCGGCGGCTTAACGACGCTGGTGGAAATCGCCGCGATCGCAAAAGCACGCGGGCAGCTTGTCGTGCCACATGGTTCTTCGGTTTATTCCCATCACGCGGTTATTACCTTCACTAACACGCCATTTAGTGAGTTTTTAATGACCAGCCCCGACTGCTCTACGCTGCGCCCGCAATTTGATCCCATCCTGGTGGATGAACCGGTGCCTGTAAATGGTCGCATTCATAAGAGTGTGCTGGATAAACCGGGCTTCGGTGTTGAGCTTAATCGCAACTGTAATTTAAAGCGCCCGTATAACCATTAATTCCTCCGCGTCGCGCCGCCATGACGCGGCGCAGCCCTACATGAGGTCATTACGATGAATACCAGCTTATTGGATAGCGTGGTAAAGAAAAACTGCGCCCGTTTAATCCCCTTTATGTTGATGTTATACGTCCTGGCATTTCTTGATCGTTCGAATATTGGCTTTGCAAAAGAGACGTATCAGATAGACACCGGCCTTAGCAACGAAGCCTATGCGTTGGGGGCGGGGATCTTTTTTGTGGTGTACGCCTTCCTCGGCGTGCCGGCTAATCTGTTGATGCGTAAGTTTGGCGCACGCTACTGGATTGGAGGGACGACCCTGTTATGGGGATTTCTCTCCGCAGCAATGGCCTGGGCTGATACCGAAGCCAAATTTCTGCTTGTCCGCACGCTTCTTGGGGCGGCGGAAGCTGGCTTCTTCCCTGGCATGATTTACCTGACCTCTCAATGGTTCCCACAGCGCAATCGCGCCAGCATTATGGGGCTTTTTTACATGGGGGCGCCATTAGCTTTGACGCTGGGTTCACCGCTGTCCGGCGCTTTACTTGAGATGCATGGTTTTATGGGGCATCCGGGGTGGTTCTGGATGTTCTTGATTGAAGGCCTGCTGGCTGTCTCTGCAGGTATCTTTACTTTCTTCTGGCTGGATGATACGCCAGCGCAGGCACGGTTCCTCACGCCGCAAGAGAAGGGCGTTCTTGAGGCCCAGCTTGCCAGCGAAGAGGAAAGTAAAGTGACGTCACGTCTGACCGATGCGCTGCGTAATGGGCGGGTATGGCAACTGGCTATCATTTATCTGACTATCCAGGTCGCGGTATATGGATTGATTTTTTTCCTGCCGACGCAAGTGGCCGCATTGCTGGGGACAAAAGTGGGGTTCACCGCCTCTGTCGTCACCGCTATCCCCTGGATTGCCGCCCTGTTTGGTACCTGGCTTATTCCTCGTTATTCCGATAAGACCGGTGAAAGACGCAACATTGCTGCACTGACGCTGTTAGCGGCGGGCATTGGTATTGGCGTATCTGGCCTGGTTTCTCCCGTGCTGGCCATTGTTGCCTTATGCGTTGCGGCGGTGGGATTTATTGCCGTACAACCGGTTTTCTGGACCATGCCAACGCAGCTTCTGTCCGGAACGGCGCTGGCGGCGGGTATTGGCTTTGTGAATTTGTTTGGCGCGGTCGGCGGATTTCTGGCCCCGATCATTCGTGTCAAAGCCGAAACCCTGTTTGCCAGCGGCGCTGCCGGGCTTCTCACCCTTGCTGGCGTAGCGATTGCCGGTGCGCTGATCATTTTAACACTGAATGTAAGACAGGCTGTCTCTCACTCGAACAGCGTTCATTCATGACAAAAAGGAAGTGAAATGACAATGGATCCGATTTTATCCAACCCGTTTAAAGCGGGTCTGCTAAAAGGCGAAACGCAGATTGGCCTGTGGTTAAGTTCCACTACGTCGTATATGGCTGAGATTGCAGCGACCTCCGGGTATGACTGGTTATTGATTGATGGCGAACATGCGCCGAATACTATTCAGGATCTCTATCACCAGTTGCAGGCCATTGCGCCTTACACCAGCCAGGCCGTCATTCGGCCCGTTGAGGGGAGCCGTGTTCTTATCAAACAGGTGCTCGATATTGGTGCCCGAACATTGTTAATTCCCATGGTGGAGAGCGCAGAGCAGGCTCAGGATGTGGTGGCGGCCACGCGTTACCCGCCACAGGGTGTTCGTGGCGTGGGGGCGAGTGTCGCGCGCGCCGCCCGCTGGGGGCGAGTCGAAAATTATATGGCCCGCGCGAATGAAGAGTTGTGCTTGTTGATTCAGGTTGAAAGCAAAGCGGCGCTGGATAACCTTGATGCCATTTTGCATGTTGATGGTATTGATGGGGTCTTTATCGGTCCTGCCGACCTCTCCGCATCGTTGGGCTATCCTGACAACAGTGGTCATCCGGACGTGCAACGCGCCATTGAACAGGCCATTAAGCAGATACGTGATGCCGGGAAAGCGGCGGGTTTTCTGGCGGTCGATCCGCTCATGGCAAAAAAAGTGCTGGAGTGGGGGGCTAACTTCGTGGCGGTCGGTGTGGACACCATGTTGTATACCAATGCGTTAGATGAACGGCTGGCGATATTTAAAGGGGCCAGACCTTCGGCATCGGCAACGAAGGGTAGTTATTAATTATTCGCCCGCCGGGAGGGTTACGGCGGGCGAACCTTTTAGCGCAGCGCCTGCGCCAGTAGTGTAATAGGATGTTCACAGCGAAGGCTTGTGGACATTTCCACCTGCCACTTACAGGTTTCACAATCTGTGATCACCAAATCCGCACCGCTCTCCTCAATCTGGCGGAACAGTGGTTCACCAATCGCCTGCGAAGTGGCGTAATTTTCGCGCTTAAAGCCGTAGGTCCCCGCTATCCCGCAACAACGTGAATCCAGTACGGTAAGTTCCAGCCCGGGAATACGTCGCAGCAAATCCAGGGTGTAGTGCGTCCAGCCCATTTTCTCCATATGGCACGGTGTGTGATAAACCACTTTCAACGGTAACTCTTTGAGCTTGAGCGTATTGCCTTCTTCCAGCTTGCGCCAGATCCAACGCGTAGCCAGGTCGATGTGCGGACGTAAATGGTGGTTATCGACGTCCAGCAGATGCGGATATTCATCTCGCAAAGTGAAGGTACAGGTTGATGAGGTGGCAATCACCGGAATACCGTCTCCTGTGATGCTCTGCTGCAACGCCCGAATATTAAATTCCGCCTGCTTTTTCGCTTTCGCAAAATAGCCATTGGCAATCAGCGGCACCCCGCAACATTTTTCCTGACGCAGGAGCTGCACACCGATTCCCATCGCGTTCAGCACTTGCAAGAGATCTTTGCCCAGTTGCGGATGGTTGTAATTCACATAGCAGCCATGGAAAAACGCCACCTGCTGATCAAACGCCTTTTGCTTGTCAGCCACGGAGCGGTACCAGCGGCGGAAAGTGCCATGGGAATATTTTGGCAGCGTCCGGTGATGATCGATTTTCAGCGCTTTATCGAGCAACTGGCGAACGGGTTTGAGCGACGTGGCGGTATTGACCAGCGGCGCGAATGGGGTGGATAACGATCCCATCAAATCCGTATGGCTCAGAATGGCATTACGCAGTGAAGGTGGATTGACGGCATATTGCGAACGCGCGCGCTGAATAATATCGCCAATCTTTACGCCGGACGGACAGGCGGTTTCACAGCGTTTACAGTTGGTGCAGTATTTCAGCGCCTCGTCAAACAACGCCGGGTCTTTTAGACGTAAACGCTCCCCATCCGGCCCCGCCTGTTTCGGGCCAGGGTAAGCAGGATTCACCGCGCTGACCGGGCAAACCGTGGTGCACACGGTGCATTTGATACAGCTTTCAAACTGAGTTGTGGTCATTTTACCTCCCCCCGGCGCAAATTTGTTCTGCGGCATACAGCGCGGTAACCGCGCAAACGCCACCCCCACACCCCTGAGCAACCGCATCAAAGCCACCCAAAACGGAGCCCACCACATACAGGTTATCCAGCGTCGTGCCCTGGTGCTTAGCGCGTAGCGTTTCGTCAGTGATCACGCCAAACTGCTGCCATGGCTGGGTATCAAAGACGTTGTCGCGATACCAGCTTTCCCGTCCGGGGCTTTGTAACACGTCGAGGTCAAAAATGGTTTCCCGTACGCGATCGCGTTCGGCAATCAAACCGTTACTGAAAAAACTGCCGCTGGCGAGCACCATATGGCGTGGACGTAGCGCAATATCCTCATGCTTGCGCGTCCATAGTTGTGTCACGCGCCCACTTTCCACATCGGCACGGATCACCTCATCACCGGGCATCCATGTCCCACCGCTTTGGATAAAACGCTGTTGCAGGCGTGATTGCATGCGGGTGCCGGGAACCGATGGCGGCAGGGTAGGCAGCAACCGTAGCGGACAGGAGAGTTGTTGGTTAAGTCGTGTAAAGACGGCGCTATCCTGCAGGCCGAAACAGGCCGGGAAGTAAAGCTCGTCGTACTGACGGCTTAACGGCAGCAAGGCGCGGTACAGCTCGTCAAAATTCTGTGCAACATCCAGTACACGGGCGATATTGACGGCGCGAAATTCACTCGGGTTATCCCGCACGCGGTCCAGCACCGGCAGCGTTATCTCTTCTGCGGTGGCATTTATGCCACGTTTTTTCAGTGACGCGGCAGCGAGTTGCGGCTGAAAATCGAGAAACCCACAAATACCGACGACCCCAATGGCAATATCTTTTGTCGGCTGGAGAGGAATTTCATTGGGGCTTAACCAGGCCTGACGAAAGGTACCCAGTGGGGTGACGCGCATATGCGGCGTATCGGCCTCACCTTTTAGCGCCATGCCGCAGTCTGCCAGCATGGTCTGGGTCATTTTTGCATAGTGGCGTACCCTTTCAGCGCCCAGTAAGGCATAAGGATGTTCGCTTTGCATACGCTGTAACGCGTCTACCCCGGCGATGAGGTCGGTGACCGGTTGCCCATCCGGCAGACGGGAAAGTAAGTCCAGCGAGCCGGAAGAGAAATTGAGTGCGCTCTGACCGCGGCTGACAATGGCACAGCGTTGACCGTTTTCGCTCAGCCGAATGCCGCAGAGTAACCCGGCGAGGCCGCCGCCGATAATAACCGTATCAAATTTCATCAGTTGGCTCCTTTTCCAGCCCGCACAGTCCTTGATAGACCCAACGTGTAAATTCACTTTCGCGTAGCGCATCCCCCCAGGCGACAGGTTTTATGCCCTTCCAGCGCTCATTCAAAAATGCGCAAAGCTGGTTAATAGATTCTGTTTCACTGGTCACCCGCATGCTGTGCAGTAAGCCGGCTGCGCGACAGGCGCACAGCTCACCCTGACATGTGCCCATGCCCACGCGGGTACGGCGGCGCAGATCCAGCAGAGAGTTAACATTCAAGTTTTCAACGGCATACTGGACTTCCCCGGCGGTGACGGCTTCGCATTCGCACACCAGGCTACGACTGTGGCGATCGCTGCCCAGCGAGGCTGGAGTGCGATCGCCATGGCGATAAATAGCCGAACCGCGTAGCGGCACCGGCAGTGAGATAATTTTTTTCAGCGCCTGTTCGGTAGGCTGCTGTGAACCGGGCAACGGCGTTGTCGCTGTGGTACAAGGAGTGCTAAGACCGAGCTTGCGGCAGACGGCATCTGTGGCCCACTCCGCCATCAGACGGTAGGTCATCAGCTTGCCGCCGGTAATGGTGATAAAGCCTTCCATCCCGTCACGTTGAGCGTGATCGAGCAGCACAATGCCGCGGCTTACGTTACGTCCTGTCGGGTCATCATCGCTGGCAACCAAAGGACGTACGCCTGCATAGGCGCGCAGGATACGGGTCTGCGCCATCACTGGCGCCAGCTTTTCCCCTTCACGCAGCAGAATATCGACCTCTTCGGGCGTCACCCGGATGTTGTCAATATCCTTATAGTCAATATGCGTGGAGGTGGTGCCAATCAGGGAAATGGTATCGCCGGGTACGAGGATGTCGGCATCTGCCGGTTTACGACAACGGTTTATCACATGCTGATTGATGCGGTGGTCGAGTATCAGCAGGGCTCCTTTGGCCGGGAACATGCGAATCCGTAAATCCGCATACTCCGCGATGCGCTGGCCCCAGATCCCGGCGGCATTGACCACGACAGGAGCATGCAGAGGATAAATTTCATGGGTTTGCGGGTTCATCAGTTGTACACCGGTGACCCTGTCGCCCTGGCGTATTAATGCGCAGACTTCGTGGCCTGTCAGGATAGTGGCGCCATGTTCACGCGCATCCAGCATATTACTGGCCGTCAGGCGAAAAGGATCCACCGTGCCATCGGGTACGCGGACGGCACCAGTCAGTGCCGGATTTACGCTGGGCTCCGTGCGCCGCGCTTCTTCTGGCGTAATGGCCTGCGCGTTAATCCCTGCGCGCTGGCAGGCGTCAATAAAGACAGGCTGATAAGCCAGATCGTCTTCCGGCAGGGTGATAAATAAACCGTCTGTAGGCTCAATACAGTGGCGAGCGATACGCTTGAGGATGTGGTTTTCTGCAATACATTCCCGGGCGGATTCGTTATCGGTCACTGCGTAACGCGCACCGCTGTGCAATAAACCGTGATTGCGGCCGGTGGCACCTGTGGCTATGTCATGGCGTTCAAGCAGTACCACGCGCAGTCCGCGCAATGCACAGTCGCGGGCGATGCCTGCTCCGGTCGCGCCACCGCCGATGATGATGACATCGTAATCGTTTGAGTTACCCATATTTTCGTCTTCCGAGCGGGATTCCATAGAAACATTTAGCCACACTGTTGCTATGGATTGTTTGATATCGCGCATATTCGAGCAAAAAACGAAAATAACAAGAGTGGTTTTATGTCTGAAAGTGGAGCTTTGTCATAAATATGTAACATAAGGTGCGACAAATCGCCTTTTGTCGTTAGAATTTGCCGGGTAAAACCGTTACAAACGAAATCATGGTTTCGTTTTCACTCATAGTAGTCACATATAATGATAAAACCCTGCCACGGAGGCATATATGTTGAGTATTTTCCGGCCAGAATCCCACCGAGAAAGACTTCCTGAAGATCGTATCGACCCGGTTTATCGTCGTCTGCGCTGGCAGATCTTCCTGGGTATTTTCTTCGGCTATGCGGCCTATTATCTGGTGCGCAAAAATTTTGCGTTGGCCATGCCTTACCTTGTGGAGCAGGGCTTTTCCCGCGGTGATTTAGGGTTTGCGCTGTCGGGGATCTCCATTGCCTATGGTTTCTCAAAATTCATTATGGGGTCGGTCTCGGATCGTTCGAATCCGCGCGTTTTTCTGCCCGCCGGGTTGATTCTGGCCGCGGCAGTCATGTTGTTCATGGGATTTGTCCCGTGGGCGACATCGAGCATTGCCATTATGTTTGTGCTGCTGTTCCTGTGTGGTTGGTTCCAGGGAATGGGGTGGCCGCCGTGCGGACGTACCATGGTGCACTGGTGGTCGCAAAAAGAGCGTGGCAGGATAGTGTCTGTATGGAACTGTGCGCACAACGTCGGCGGCGGTATTCCCCCGTTGCTGTTCCTGTTGGGTATGGCCTGGTTTAACGACTGGCACGCGGCGCTGTATATGCCTGCGTTTGGGGCAATCATTGTGGCGATCTTCGCGTTCGCTATGATGCGCGATACCCCTCAGTCCTGCGGCTTGCCGCCGATTGAAGAGTATAAAAACGACTACCCGGACGATTACAGCGAAAAGGCAGAAGAGGAGCTGACGGCGAAGCAAATCTTTATGCAGTACGTCTTCCCGAACCGTCTGCTCTGGTACATCGCCATCGCCAACGTCTTCGTTTATCTGCTGCGCTATGGCATTCTGGACTGGTCACCCACCTACCTGAAAGAAGTGAAACATTTCGCGCTGGATAAATCTTCCTGGGCCTATTTCTTTTATGAATATGCCGGGATCCCAGGGACGCTGATTTGCGGCTGGATGTCGGACAAAGTCTTCAAAGGTAACCGTGGTGCAACAGGCGTCTTCTTTATGACGCTGGTCACCATTGCCACGATCATCTACTGGTTAAACCCGGCGGGCAATCCGACGATAGATATGGTCTGTATGATTGTCATTGGCTTCCTGATCTACGGCCCGGTGATGCTCATTGGTCTGCACGCTCTTGAACTGGCTCCAAAAAAAGCCGCCGGTACGGCAGCGGGCTTCACCGGTTTATTCGGCTACCTTGGCGGGTCGGTGGCGGCCAGTGCGATTGTGGGTTACACCGTCGATTTCTTTGGCTGGGACGGTGGTTTTATGGTGATGATTGGCGGCAGCATCCTGGCTGTGCTTTTGCTGATTGTGGTGATGATTGGCGAACGCAAACATCATGCACAAGTGGCGGCTAAGCGCCGATAAGGCAATAAAAAGGGCCGCGCGCGGCCCTTTTACATTTCAATCTCAATATCCCCTTTTGCTTTGCAGCAGCAGGGTAATATTTCGTCAGGCTGGATAAAGGCCAGCGGCTCGGTCAGCCAGTCGACCTGGCCTGTGACCAGGCGACAGCGACAGGAGCCGCAGTAACCTTCGCGGCACTGGTATTCCACCGGCACGCGGTGTGATTCCAGCGCCACCAGCAAAGACGGATGTTCTTCCTGGCACAACACCTGTGCGCCCGTCAGCCGTAAGGTTACGCGCGTCATCAGAGCTGGAAGTTACTCAGGTCGTCGGTATCGACTTCGGCGTCGATCTGGCCAACCAGATAAGAGCTGACTTCCACTTCCTGCGGAGCCACCTGAACGTTGTCAGAGACCAGCCAGGTATTGATCCACGGAATCGGGTTAGAGCGGGTCTGGAACGGCAAGTCCAGGCCGACCGCCTGCATGCGGATATTGGTGATGTACTCAATATACTGCCACAGGATGTCTTTATTCAGACCGATCATGGAGCCGTCGCGGAACAGATACTCTGCCCACTCTTTCTCCTGCTGCGCCGCCTGGACGAACAGGTCATAGCACTCCTGTTTGCACTCTTCGGCAATCTCCGCCATTTCCGGGTCATCGCTACCTGAACGCAGCAGGTTCAGCATGTGCTGAGTCCCGGTCAGATGCAGCGCTTCATCGCGTGCAATCAGACGGATGATTTTGGCGTTGCCTTCCATCAATTCGCGCTCCGCAAAGGCGAAAGAGCAGGCAAAGCTGACGTAGAAGCGAATAGCTTCCAGTGCGTTAACGCTCATCAGACACAAATACAGTTTCTTTTTCAGCTCACGCAGGTTCACGGTCACGGTTTTACCGTTAACGGTATGGGTACCTTCGCCAAGCAGATGCCAATAGCTGGTTAGCTCAATCAGCTCATCGTAATAGGCCGAAATGCCCTCGGCACGTTTCTGGATCTGCTCGTTGGTGACGATATCGTCAAACACAATCGCCGGATCGTTCACGATATTACGGATGATGTGGGTGTAAGAGCGCGAATGGATCGTTTCTGAAAACGCCCAGGTTTCAACCCAGGTTTCCAGTTCCGGGATCGAAATCAGCGGCAACAGCGCCACGTTCGGGCTACGACCCTGAATAGAGTCCAGCAGCGTCTGGTATTTCAGGTTGCTGATGAAAATGTGTTTTTCGTGTTCCGGCAACGCCTGGTAGTCAATACGGTCGCGGGAAACGTCAACTTCTTCCGGACGCCAGAAGAAGGAGAGTTGCTTTTCAATCAGCTTTTCAAAGATGTCATATTTTTGCTGATCGTAGCGTGCCACGTTGACCGGCTGCCCGAAGAACATCGGCTCTTTGAGCTGGTCGTTTTTCGTCTGTGAAAAGGTGGTGTATGCCATGAGTGTGTCCTGTGAGAGATTTTGTAGATCGGGCAAACAAAATCGTAGGCCGGGTAAGCGTAGCGTCACCCGGCATTTACATTAGATCTTACATGCGCCGCTTTCGCAGCCATCATCCTGAATGGACGGCACCAGATCATCCTGCGCATCTTCCGCACCGTCGCGGGTGTTTTGATAGTACAGGGTCTTCACGCCAAATTTATAGGCAGTGAGCAAGTCTTTCAGCAATTGCTGCATCGGCACTTTTCCGGACGGGAAACGTGCCGGGTCATAGTTGGTATTTGCAGAGATCGACTGGTCGATAAATTTCTGCATGATGCCCACCAGTTGCAGATAGCCGTCGTTGTTCGGCATTTCCCACAGCAGCTCGTACTTATCTTTCAGCAACTCATAATCCGGCACCACCTGACGCAGGATACCGTCTTTCGACGCCTTGATGCTCACATGGCCGCGCGGTGGCTCAATGCCGTTGGTGGCATTGGAGATCTGCGATGAGGTTTCCGACGGCATCAGCGCAGACAGCGTGGAGTTACGCAGGCCGTAAGTTTTCACCGATTCACGCAGTGCGTCCCAGTCGTAGTGCAGCGGCTCGCTGGTGATACCGTCCAGGTCTTTCTTGTAGGTATCAATAGGCATAATGCCTTTGGAGTAGGTGGTTTCGTTAAACCACGGGCATGCGCCTTGCTCTTTCGCCAGCTCGTTAGATGCTTTCAGCAGGTAGTACTGGATTGCTTCGAACGTTTTGTGGGTCAGGTTGTTGGCGCTGCCGTCGGAGTAGCGTTTGCCGTTTTTCGCCAGCCAGTAGGCGAAGTTAATCACGCCAATACCCAGCGTACGGCGGCCCATTGCACCGCGTTTTGCCGCCGGAATCGGGTAGTCCTGGTAATCCAGCAGGGCATCCAGCGCACGCACGGCAAGCACCGCCAGCTCTTCCAGCTCATCCAGATTAGAAATCGCACCCAGGTTAAAGGCAGACAGCGTGCAGAGCGCGATTTCACCGTTTTCGTCGTTCACGTCTTCCAGCGGTTTGGTTGGCAGAGCGATTTCCAGGCACAGATTAGACTGGCGCACTGGCGCAACCACCGGGTCAAACGGGCTGTGGGTATTGCAATGGTCAACGTTCTGGATATAGATACGGCCGGTAGAGGCACGTTCCTGCATCATCAGCGAGAACAGCTCAACGGCTTTTACGCGCTGTTTGCGGATGCTGTCGTCTTTCTCATATTTGGTGTAAAGACGTTCGAATTCATCCTGATCGGCGAAGAACGCGTCATACAGGCCGGGGACGTCAGACGGGCTGAACAGGGTGATCTCTTCCCCTTTCAGCAGGCGGGTGTACATCAGTTTGTTGATCTGTACGCCGTAGTCCATGTGACGTACACGGTTACCTTCAACGCCACGGTTGTTTTTCAGAACCAGCAGGCTTTCAACTTCCAGATGCCACATCGGATAGAACAGGGTCGCCGCACCACCGCGCACACCGCCCTGAGAGCAGGATTTTACCGCGGTCTGGAAGTGTTTGTAGAACGGGATACAGCCGGTATGGAACGCTTCACCGCCGCGAATCGGGCTACCCAGCGCACGAATACGACCCGCGTTGATGCCGATACCGGCACGCTGGGAAACGTATTTCACAATTGCGCTGGAAGTGGCGTTGATAGAGTCCAGACTGTCGCCGCACTCGATCAGCACGCAAGAGCTGAACTGACGGGTCGGAGTACGTACGCCGGACATAATCGGCGTCGGCAGAGAAATTTTGAATGTAGAGACCGCATCATAGAAGCGCTTCACGTAGCTCAGACGCGTCTCGCGTGGATACCCTGAGAACAGGCAGGCAGCCACCAGGATATAGAGGAATTGCGCGCTCTCGTAGATTTCGCCGGTTACACGGTTCTGAACCAGGTATTTGCCTTCAAGCTGCTTAACGGCCGCGTAGGAGAAATTCATATCGCGCCAGTGGTCGATAAACTCGTCCATCTGCTTGAACTCTTCTTCCGTGTAGTCTTCCAGCAGATGCGTGTCGTATTTGCCAAGTTCAACCATTTTTACCACATGGTCGTACAGCGCTGGCGGCTCGAACTGACCATAGGCTTTTTTACGCAGGTGGAAAATGGCCAGGCGCGCGGCGAGGTACTGGTAGTCTGGCGCTTCACGGGAGATCAGGTCCGCAGCGGCTTTGATAATAGTCTCATGAATGTCGGACGTTTTGATGCCGTCGTAGAACTGAATATGGGAACGCAGTTCCACCTGGGAGATGGATACATTACTCAGCCCCTCTGCCGCCCAATCCAGCACCCGATGAATTTTGTCGAGATTGATGCGCTCGGTGCTACCGTCGCGCTTTGTCACCAGCAGACTCTGATTCATGTGAAATTTACCTGTCCGTGAATAAAAAATATCCCCCAATTATCCACAGAACCACGTTGTGACTAAGTCTGTGGATAAATACTATATGTTGGGGGTATATGATAAGAGAAACGCTATATGGTGAGTATTCTAGTAAGGATTCTTTTGAGTACAAGAGTTGATTTTGACGTTAAATTGAGGTTGCAAAAGAGTGATAAAGGCTAAGTCCACGTCGCATAAGGCCTGGCGGGGATGTCAATATTTCGCAAAAAAAAATGAAAATTTGATCAAACGCTGATTTCTTCATCGGGAAGGGGAGATCGCGCGACATGATGTAGCGCAATCTTTATAAGAATAGTGAATGACGTCAGACGTTTTTTGGCTTTGTATGTAACATATAATTCACATCCACACCGGGCGCGAGCTTAAAGGCATTTAACAGCGGGTTGTAATGCAGACCCGTAATGTGACGCTCCTTTAGCCCGGATTCATTCACCCAACCGAGCAGTTCTGCCGGTTTGATAAATTTCTTCACGTCGTGCGTCCCTTTCGGCACCATTTTCAGCACATACTCCGCGCCAACCACCGCCATCAACCACGCTTTGCCGTTACGGTTAATCGTCGAGAAGAAGACGTGGCCGCCGGGTTTGACCAGCCGCGCGCAGGCGTTGACCACCGATTGCGGGTCCGGTACGTGTTCCAGCATCTCCATGCAGGTGACAACATCATATTGCTGCGGATGTTTGTCGGCGTGGTCTTCGACGGTCTCTTGCACGTATTCGACGCGAATGCCGGACTCCAGAGCATGCAGCCTGGCGACCTGTAGCGGTTCAAAGCCCATATCCAGCCCGGTGACTATCGCCCCTTCGCGCGCCATGCTCTCCGCCAGAATGCCGCCACCACAGCCGACATCCAGGACATTCTTGCCAAACAGACCGTCAGCACGTTCTGCAATATAGCCCAGACGTAATGGATTGATGCGATGAAGAGGTTTGAATTCGCCTTCCAGATCCCACCAGCGAGAAGCGACCGCTTCAAATTTGGCAATTTCAGCCTGGTCAACGTTTTGAGCAACCGACGTTTTTTCGGCATTCATGGGGATACGTACTCCTTATTTAGCAAGACGGATGAGTATAACAGTCTGCTGGCGCTAATAAAGCGCCCTGCGGGGTCTTTCCGTTTACCTGATTCATTACGGTTGTGTTATAATTTGCGACCTTTGAATCCGGGATACAGTAGAGGGATAGCGGTTAGATGAGCGACCTTGCGAGAGAAATTACACCGGTCAACATCGAGGAAGAGCTGAAAAGTTCTTATCTGGATTATGCCATGTCGGTCATTGTTGGCCGTGCGCTGCCAGATGTCCGCGATGGTCTAAAGCCGGTTCACCGTCGCGTACTTTACGCCATGAACGTCTTGGGCAATGACTGGAACAAAGCCTACAAAAAATCTGCCCGTGTCGTTGGTGACGTAATCGGTAAATACCATCCCCATGGTGATTCCGCAGTGTATGACACCATTGTGCGTATGGCACAGCCATTTTCACTGCGCTACATGCTGGTTGATGGTCAGGGTAACTTCGGTTCGATTGACGGCGACTCCGCGGCGGCAATGCGTTATACGGAAATCCGTCTGGCGAAAATTGCCCATGAGCTGATGGCCGATCTGGAAAAAGAGACCGTTGATTACGTCGACAACTACGACGGTACGGAAAAAATCCCTGATGTTATGCCTACCAAGATCCCGAACCTGCTGGTGAACGGGTCTTCCGGTATTGCAGTCGGGATGGCGACCAACATTCCTCCGCATAACCTGACGGAAGTGATTAACGGTTGCCTGGCGTACATTGATAATGAAGACATCAGCGTTGAAGGGCTGATGGAACATATCCCTGGGCCAGACTTCCCGACCGCCGCCATTATTAATGGTCGTCGCGGTATTGAAGAAGCGTACCGAACCGGGCGTGGCAAAATTTATATTCGCGCCCGCGCGGAAGTGGAAGCTGACGCGAAAACCGGTCGTGAAACCATTATCGTGCATGAAATTCCGTATCAGGTGAACAAAGCACGCCTGATCGAGAAAATTGCCGAGCTGGTTAAAGATAAACGCGTTGAGGGTATCAGCGCGCTGCGTGACGAGTCTGATAAAGACGGGATGCGCATCGTGATTGAAATCAAACGTGACGCAGTGGGTGAGGTGGTACTGAATAACCTGTACTCCCAGACCCAGCTCCAGGTTTCCTTCGGTATCAACATGGTGGCACTGCACCATGGTCAGCCGAAGATCATGAACCTGAAAGACATTCTGTCCGCGTTTGTCCGTCACCGCCGCGAAGTTGTGACGCGTCGTACGATTTTCGAACTGCGCAAAGCGCGCGACCGTGCGCATATCCTTGAAGCGCTGGCCGTTGCGCTGGCCAATATCGATCCGATTATCGAACTGATTCGCCGTGCGCCGACCCCGGCAGAAGCGAAAGCCGGTCTTATCGCACAGCCGTGGGATTTGGGCAACGTTTCCGCCATGCTGGAACGTGCGGGCGATAACGCCGCGCGCCCTGAATGGCTGGAGCCAGAGTTCGGTATTCGTGACGGCAAATACTACCTGACCGAACAGCAGGCACAGGCGATTCTGGATCTGCGTCTGCAGAAACTGACGGGCCTTGAGCATGAAAAACTGCTCGACGAGTATAAAGAGCTGCTGGAACAGATTGCCGAGCTGCTGCATATCCTCGGCAGCGCCGATCGTCTGATGGAAGTTATCCGCGAAGAGCTGGAACTGGTTCGTGAGCAGTTCGGTGACGAACGTCGTACTGAGATCACCGCCAATACCGCCGACATCAACATCGAAGATCTGATCAACGAAGAAGATGTTGTGGTTACGCTGTCGCATCAGGGCTACGTGAAATACCAGCCGCTTACCGACTACGAAGCGCAACGTCGTGGCGGTAAAGGCAAGTCTGCGGCGCGTATTAAAGAAGAAGACTTTATCGACCGTCTGCTGGTGGCCAACACCCACGACACGATCCTCTGCTTCTCCAGCCGTGGTCGTCTGTACTGGATGAAAGTTTACCAGTTGCCGGAAGCGAGCCGTGGCGCGCGTGGTCGTCCGATCGTCAACCTTCTGCCGCTGGAGCCGAATGAACGTATTACTGCCATTCTGCCGGTACGCGAGTATGAAGAGGGCGTAAGTGTCTTTATGGCGACCGCCAGCGGTACCGTGAAGAAAACCGCGTTGACCGAGTTCAGCCGTCCGCGCTCTGCCGGGATCATTGCGGTTAACCTCAATGAAGGCGACGAACTGATCGGCGTCGATCTGACCTCTGGTCAGGACGAAGTCATGCTGTTCTCTGCCGCTGGTAAAGTGGTGCGCTTCAAAGAAGATGCTGTTCGTGCGATGGGACGTACCGCAACAGGTGTTCGCGGTATCAAGCTGGCAGGCGAGGACAAAGTCGTTTCGCTGATCATTCCACGTGGCGAAGGGGCAATCCTCACCGTGACGCAGAATGGCTACGGTAAACGTACGGCTGAAACCGAGTACCCGACCAAATCTCGTGGTACGCAGGGCGTTATCTCCATCAAGGTGACCGAACGTAACGGTTCCGTGGTGGGTGCGGTACAGGTTACTGATACCGACCAGATCATGATGATCACCGATGCTGGTACGCTGGTGCGTACGCGTGTGTCGGAAATCAGCGTGGTAGGGCGTAATACCCAGGGTGTTATCCTTATTCGTACCGCGGAAGACGAAAACGTGGTCGGTCTGCAGCGTGTAGCCGAACCGGTGGACGACGAAGAACTTGACTCCATTGATGGCAGCGTCGCGGAAGGGGATGATGAAATCGCCCCGGAAGTTGACGATGGCGCGGCTGACGACGACGCCGACGAGTAATCTGTGCTGAGGGCCGGTTTTCCGGCCCTTTCTCTTTGCCATTGCGGCACCGGCATTTTACCGCTACTTTAACCTCAGTCACTTTTACACCCTCATGGCGGAGTTTCCCCAGGTTGAAATACCTCGTCTCTTTTCGTAGCACTTTGAAAGTCTCGCGCTATCTTTTCCGCGCGCTGGCTCTGGTGCTTTGGCTGCTGATTGCTCTCTTTTCGGTGTTCTACATCGTCAACGCGTTGCGTGATAAAGAGTCGGAAATACGCCAGGAATTTAACCTCAGTGCCGATCAGGCACAGCGGTATATTCAGCGCACCTCCGACGTCATGAAAGAGCTGAAATACATCGCTGAAAACCGTCTGACGGCAGAAAACGGTATTCTTGCCTCTCGTGGGCTGGATGCGAAAACTGATGTACCTGATTTTCAGCCGCTGTTCCCCGATTCTGACTGCTCGAAAATGGGCACGGCCTGGCGTGGTTCTCTGGAGTCACTGGCCTGGTTTATGCGCTACTGGCGGGATAACTTCTCGGCGGCTTACGACCTGAATCGCGTATTCCTGATTGGGAGTGAGAATCTCTGCGTGGCGGATTTTGGCCTGCGTGATGTGCCGGTCGAACGCGACGAGACATTGAAAAGTCTGCATGAGCGTATTCTGAAATACCGCAATGCGCCGCAGGATGAACGTGGCAACAACCTGTACTGGATGAGCCAGGGGGCGCGTCCGGGAGTCGGCTATTTTTATGCGTTGACGCCGGTTTATCTGGGCAATCGTCTGCAGGCGTTGCTGGGAACGGAACAATCCATTCGGATGGAGAACTTCTTCACCCCCGGCAGTTTGCCAATGGGTGTGACCATCTTTGATGAAAGCGGACGTGCGTTGATTTCCCTGACCGGTGCGGAAAATCGTATCGAGGCGGATCCGCGCTGGCTGCAGGTACGATCCTGGTTTGGTTACACCTCCGGCTTTCATGACCTTATCCTCAAAAAGAGCCTGCCGCCATCGCCGCTGAGTATCGTCTACTCGGTGCCTGTGGACTTGGTGCTTGAGCGTATTCGCATGCTGATCCTCAATGCGGTGCTGCTTAATATCCTTGTGGGGGTTGCACTGTTTACACTCGCACGTATGTATGAACGGCGAATTTTTATTCCGGCGGAAACGGACGCCCAGCGTCTGGAAGAACACGAGCAGTTCAACCGTAAAATCGTCGCCTCGGCGCCGGTGGGGATCTGTATTTTACGTACCCAGGATGGCACCAACATTCTGAGTAATGAACTGGCGCATAACTACCTGAATATGCTCACCCACGAAGATCGGCAACGTCTGACGCAAATTATCTGCGGGCAGCAGGTGAACTTTGTGGATGTACTGACCAGCAACAATACCAATTTGCAGATAAGCTTTGTCCATTCCCGTTATCGCAACGAAAACGTGGCGATTTGTGTACTGGTGGATGTGTCTGCGCGCGTCAAAATGGAAGAATCGCTGCAGGAGATGGCGCAGGCGGCAGAGCAGGCGAGCCAGTCAAAATCGATGTTCCTGGCAACCGTCAGTCACGAACTGCGTACGCCGCTGTACGGCATTATTGGTAACCTCGATCTGCTGCAGACTAAAGACCTGCCGAAAGGCGTCGACCGTCTGGTGACGGCGATGAATAACTCGTCGAGTCTGCTGCTAAAAATTATCAGCGACATTCTCGATTTCTCGAAAATCGAATCTGAGCAACTCAAAATTGAGCCGCGTGAGTTCTCCCCGCGCGAGGTGATGAGCCATATCACCGCCAACTATGCGCCGCTGGTGGTCCGTAAACAGCTCGGCCTTTACTGTTTTATCGAGCCGGACGTGCCTGCCACGCTGAATGGCGATCCGATGCGTCTGCAGCAGGTTATCTCAAACCTGCTCAGCAACGCCATTAAGTTTACCGATATTGGCTGCATTATTCTTCATGTCCGCCGGGATGAACATTATCTGAGTATCCGCGTACGCGATACCGGCGTCGGGATCCCAGGTAAAGAAGTGGTGCGGTTGTTCGATCCCTTCTTCCAGGTGGGCACTGGCGTGCAGCGTAACTTCCAGGGGACTGGGCTGGGGCTGGCGATTTGCGAAAAACTGATCAGCATGATGGATGGCGATATTAGCGTCGATACCGAACCGGGTATGGGCAGCCAGTTTACCATCCGTATTCCGTTGTATGACGCCGTTGAGCTTGCGCCTGCGGATGTTGATGGCCTTGCCAATACCTGTTGCTGGCTGGCGGTACGTAATGCGTTTCTTAGCAGTTACCTGGAAACCTTGCTGGCGCATAACGGTATTCAGGCCCAGCACTATGATGGTCGCCCACTGGGAGCAAATGACACCTTTATTACGGATGATGAACTGCCAGCGTCCTGGAGCGGGCGGGCCGCCGTCATGTTCTGCCGTCGCCATATTGGTATCCCATTGGAGCGTACGCCAAATGAGTGGCTGGTTAGCGTGGCGTCGCCGCATGATCTGATTGCGATCCTTGGGCGAATTCACCGTGTTGAGGTGGTGGTGCCGGAAGTCACTACCGCGCTGCCGCCACCGGGCGCGGCCGAGGCGAGAAATGACGACATGATGATTCTGGTGGTCGACGATCACCCGATCAACCGCCGTCTGCTGGCGGATCAGCTTGGTTCGCTGGGGTATCAATGCAAAACGGCGAACGATGGTGTAGATGCCCTGAATGTCCTGAGTAAAAACCCCATCGATATTGTGCTCAGCGACGTTAACATGCCGAATATGGACGGTTATCGCCTGACGCAACGTATCCGTGAATTGGGGATGACCCTGCCGGTTATCGGCGTGACGGCGAATGCGCTGGCCGAAGAGAAACAGCGTTGTCTTGAGTCGGGCATGGATAGCTGCCTGTCGAAGCCGGTAACACTGGATGTGCTGAAACAGACGCTGGCGCTTTACAGTGCGCGAGTAAGAAAAGAGCGGCGATAAAAACAAACCCCGGCGGGGGCCGGGGTCGCAGGTATTACTCTTTCTCGGTCTGGGTCAGTGTGACCGAGGAGAGGTAATTCAGCAGGGCGATATCATTATCAACACCCAGTTTCATCATGGCAGATTTCTTCTGGCTACTGATGGTCTTGATACTGCGGTTCAGTTTCTTGGCGATTTCGGTGACCAGGAAACCTTCGGCAAACAGACGCAATACTTCACTCTCTTTCGGTGACAGACGTTTATCGCCATAACCACCGGCGCTGATTTTTTCCAGCAGGCGGGAAACGCTTTCCGGGGTAAATTTCTTGCCTTTCTGTAATGCAGCCAGCGCCTTAGGCAGGTCGGTTGGTGCGCCCTGTTTCAGCACGATCCCTTCAATATCCAGATCCAGCACGGCGCTCAGAATGGCCGGGTTGTTGTTCATTGTCAGAACAATGATGGACAGGTTCGGGAAATGGCGTTTGATGTATTTAATCAGCGTGATGCCGTCACCGTATTTATCGCCTGGCATTGACAGATCGGTGATAAGAACATTGGCCTCAAGTTTCGGCAGATTATTGATAAGTGCTGTAGAGTCTTCAAATTCACCGACTACATTCACCCATTCGATCTGTTCAAGTGATTTGCGAATACCGAACAGTACAATCGGATGGTCATCGGCAATAATTACGTTCATATTGTTCATGTATTGGGCTACCTTGCTACAGCAAGCTCTTGACGTAAGCGTCAATGTCGCTGATGTAATTTTCTATGCCTGGAACATCCTTCTCACGAATTAAATGCTCCAGCGTTTCACATAACTGCTTACCAGGAACCAGATTAAGCATGGCAAACACCCCTTTCAGGCGGTGTGCTGTCTGAGCCAGTGCAGCGAAATCGCTTGTCGCCGATTCAGTATACAACCTCTTAACATCATCCGGTACTGTGTCGACAAACAGCGCATAATAACCGCTGGCATGGAGTTCGGCATTTTCATCGCCCCCCAAAGGCGACTCCATAACGTCTTCCTGTGCCAGTTGCTCTTCTATAAGCTGCAATATTGCTTCCTGCATTGCATTGCTCATATTAAAGTTGACGCGCAATTGTCCGGGGCCAATTTTCCGCACGCCGACCTCATCATCGCTTAAAAGCAAGCCCGAGGATGTAAGATTAGACGGATTATCCGTTAAAAACAGGTCATATTCTTGACTTAACAGCCTTTCATCCGGAGAGATACAGCTTGCTCCCCAGTTTTCGAGCTGTCGAACCACAATATTGCGGATTTCGCTGGAGGTGATATCAATCATGGCGACCACATCGTCCAGTAATTTCTCCTCGGCTTCCTCATGTTGAGCGCGCACTGCCATTTTCACGTGCAGTGAATAACGGGTACCGAGCTCCTCCCGTGCTTTAATATTTAAGTGACCACCGAGTTTTCTGGCCAGTTGATCGCACAGCCAGAAGGTGAGGGCATTGGCTTTACCATACTGATCGCCCTGAGTGGTATTGAGGAACGGGAAGTGCAGGTTGTCGATCTCGCTATTACTTACCCCGTTGCCGGTGTCCAGGATACGGAAGGTCAGACGATCTTCCGCTGATTCGTCCATGCTCACTTCAAGGGTGATTTTGCCAATCTGCGTTGTCGTCACGGCGTACTGGATCAACAGCAGCAAAATACGTAGCAGGGCATCACGGTCGCCGTGGCGCTCTTCTTTCGCATGAAGATGGTTATTGATGAGCAGTTGTAGTCCCTTGCGCTTAATCACAGGCAGTACCTGCGGCACCACTTCATCAATTAAATCCTGAATGGAAAACAGCGTGGATTGTCCTTTCCATGTGTCGTTTTCCAGCATATTGGCCAGTTGGATCTCATCCACCAGTCTCGCCAGAGCTTCGGCATGATCAGCAAGCTGGTTGCCCTCTTTATCGCTCAACGCAGCGGCTTCGCCAGCCAGGGCTTTGACAGGCTGCTTGAGCGCTTCGGCAATGTTTTGCATGAACGCTGCGCGACCTTGCTGATTTTTCTCATACAGGCGCTGCGCCTGTTTGAGCTTTTTATTCACCAGTACTTCTCTGTCCTGATCGCGGATGATGAAAATTTGCGTGCGCGACGCCACCTGGCTGCGGAACTGGCGAATTTCATACAATTCGTTATTGATAGTGGCCTGAATCACCCCCTGATGCTGATCGGCCATAGAGGTGATGTTTTGCAAGTTGAGATGCGGCAGCAAATGATCGGCGATTTTATTGCTCAACACGGTGCGGTTGGCTTCCTGGTCATGTACCAGCAACCCTAACGGCAACAGAGAGACAATCTCTTCATTAAAGGCGCGCATAACGCGCAGCTCGTTACTGTTTCCCGCAGGGGCCAGCCCATCGCTCTGACGGCCCGGCTGATGGCGGAACGTGGTATAGCCAAACAGCGCCAGCGCCAGCAGACCAATGTTCAATAACAGCGGCAACAGAATATTTTGCAAGGTCTCCAGCAGCAGCGTACCAAACGGCACCTGCCAGACCAGGCGAAGGCCGGTGGAGTTGAGCGAAGAGGCAATCTCGATTTTCGAACTATTGAAATTGATGGTGACGCTGTCGGTGCTCTCTTTATCGGTGGAACGCAGATTATTTTGCGCGTTATCTGTATCGAGACGGAAGCTGTCCAACGACATATCCGGTGGGATTAGGTCGTTAATCGGCAGGTCGAATGCCACAACCGTTGCCAGATGACCGGGCTGGTTAAACGTGGTGCGCAGGGTGAAATAGTGGCCATTCTGCCAGGAAAGGCGACGCAGGGCAGAGAAGCTCTCGCGTTCGTCCAGCGCGTTAGCTTGTTGCAACATCTCCGCGCGGCGTGAATCAACGATGCTGCCAATTGTGGACTCTTTAAACCCGGAGGAGAGATCTTTCAACGGCAGGGTAGAGATCAGGATCATGCTGTTGTCCTGACCATTGAGGTAGTACATCGACCAGGGAACGGTCTCCGCGCCCCACAGGGTATCCAGATAGGTGGAGATTCGCTGCGTCATTTCCAGCGTCGAACTGTCATGGGAGCCGAAGATCAGCGCTTCTGTTTTACGCCGTGGCTTCTCCAGATAGTAAACGTCCTGCTTAAGGCGGGTTTCCTGTAAACCATCACTTGAACTGCCAGAGGTCGCTGCCGCGATGTTGTCGTAGATTTGCCAGGTAGCGTAGCGCCAGGTATCAATGCGCTTGTGCATTGCATGAGTGATATCGACAACCTGATAGCTTTTATCTTTTAGCCAGGCATTAACGGCGCTTTGTATCATTACGCCCAACGTGACCAGCAGGACAATGATCAATAGAAGAAAGAAGCGGGTGATGTTGCCCGGTATCAGAGAAAATTTTCCTGGGGTCATGGTGTCCGATCGACTCATTCGTGTGTGTAACCCGTAATGACAACACTGCAGATTACTACTCAGTATCCGCGTTGAGACAATGTTGCTGCCATGCCGTAAGAACCTGCCAGCAATGACGGCGGTCTTGCCGGCGTGATGTTGCAGAGCTGTGTACAGCAGGCAGTATATCGGGTAATGAATGAATTTCCAGACTCTCGTTCGGGCAAATGTCTTGCAGACGAACGAAAAAAGCTCGCCTAAACCAGATGCTAAAAAATGTACAATTCATGCGATTCTGTACAGATATTTACCGCTTCGTTGGGAAAAATCGCACTAAATAACAAGAAAATAAAAAATGGATTATCTTTTTGCACTGTACCTGGCACGAATATTGTTTAATTAATAGTCATTACAAATTCTTTCATCTAGCACAAATTGAATTTATTTACGTAAAGAAAGGTAAAAAAAAACCGAATGCCAGGCATTCGGTCCTAATAGTGGTAAACAGACATTCAGAATCGAATGACGGTAATAAATAAAGTTAATGATGATAGCGATGATTATATTAGTGCCGAATTTATAAATTAGTTTTGCATTCAGTGCTAAAAAAATGTAAATCACTTAACTCGTTGTTTTTATTGTATCTTAAATTATATTTTGATTATTTGTGCTTTATTATTTAGCTATTTGTGCTAAAAAAAGTTCCCCTGAATTTACAAATTGAAACATCTATAATGCAATATGAAACATCTTCAAAGTTTTCGTATCATATTCTTATTGGATTATTCTGTATTTTTAAGGAGAATGAACTTGCAGGCTGATTAATAGGATTGATCAGTGAGCAGTGGCTATAAAAACGCATATAACCGAGGGTTAATAACATGAAAGTTAAAGTACTGTCCCTCCTGGTACCAGCACTGCTGGTAGCAGGCGCAGCAAATGCAGCGGAAATTTATAATAAAAACGGCAACAAATTAGATTTGTACGGTAAAGTCGACGGTCTGCATTATTTCTCCGATGATAAAGGCGCTGATGGCGATCAGACATACGTACGTTTCGGCTTCAAAGGCGAAACCCAGGTAAACGACCAGATCACGGGTTACGGTCAGTGGGAATACAACGTTCAGGCAAACGACACTGAAGGTTCAAGCGATCAGGCCTGGACTCGTCTGGCATTCGCTGGTCTGCGTGTCGGTGATGCGGGTTCTTTCGACTATGGTCGTAACTACGGCGTGATCTATGACGTAACGTCCTGGACCGACGTCCTGCCGGAATTCGGTGGGGATACCTACGGCGCTGATAACTTCATGCAATCCCGTGCTAACGGCGTTGCAACTTACCGTAACACCGACTTCTTCGGTCTGGTTGATGGCCTGAACTTTGCTCTGCAGTATCAGGGCAAAAACGGTAGCGTCGGCGGTGAAAACAGCACAGGTCGTAGCACGCTGAAACAGAACGGCGACGGCTTCGGCGCGTCTCTGACCTACGATCTGGGTGCTGGCTTTAGCGCAGGCGCTGCAATGTCTACCTCTAAACGTACCGCTGACCAGAATGCGGCTGGCGTTTATGGTAGCGGCGACAATGCAGACGTTTATAGCGGCGGTCTGAAATATGACGCCAACAACATCTATCTGGCGGCGCAGTACACCCAGACCTATAACGCAACCCGTTTCGGTAACTCTCAGAACAACAGCACCGTTTATGGTTTTGCGAACAAAGCGCAAAACTTTGAAGTGGTTGCTCAGTACCAGTTCGACTTCGGTCTGCGTCCGTCCGTTGCTTACCTGCAGTCTAAAGGTAAAGACGTTACCAACGGTACGACCGATTTCGGCGACCAGGATCTGCTGAAATATGTTGATGTTGGCGCGACTTACTACTTCAACAAAAACATGTCCACCTATGTTGATTACAAAATCAACCTGCTGGATGACAACACCTTCACTCGTCAGGCTGGTATCAGCACCGACAACGTTGTTGCCCTGGGCCTGGTTTACCAGTTCTAAGCAGCAATTCTCGACAAAGGGGCCCTCTGGCCCCTTTTTTTATGGCTGAACCCCATCTCACCCTCGTTAAATTTGGTGTACTCTGGCGGCGCAAAACGGATAGGGAAAAGACGATGGCGACGACATTTCTGCGTGCAGGCCTGCTGCTTGCGCTCGCATTATTAAACGGATGCGATAACCCCGCCTCCCAGGTGGAACCCCCCACGGTGCTTGAAGGCAAAACGATGGGCACCTTCTGGCGCGTGAGCGCCATCGCGTTAAGCCCGGAGAAAGCGAAAAGCCTGACGCAGAAAATTCAGGCGCAGCTTGATGCCGACGATCAAGCGCTATCAACGTGGAAACCCGATTCGGCGCTAATGCGCTTTAACCATTCTGCCAGTCTGGCGCTGTGGCCGGTGAGCGCCGATATGGCTGATATTGTCACCGCCGCATTGCGCGTTGGAGCCCACACGCAGGGGGCAATGGATATCACGGTTGGACCGCTGGTAAATTTATGGGGCTTTGGGCCGGACAAGCAGCCCAACAAAGTGCCGGATCAGGCGCAAATCGATGCGGCCAAAGCGCGTACCGGGTTACAACATCTTAAGGTCATTAACGAGGCGCAACAGCAGTATCTGCAAAAAGATCTGCCGGATCTTTTCGTCGATCTCTCGACCGTTGGCGAAGGGTATGCCGCCGATCATCTTGCGCGCCTGATGGAGCGTGAAGGGATCTCGCGCTATCTGGTGTCGGTGGGGGGAGCGCTGGTCAGTCGGGGTATGAACGGGCAGGGGCAACCCTGGCGTGTAGCGATACAAAAGCCGACCGACCAGGAAAATGCGGTGCAGGCGGTGGTGGATATTAATGGCCACGGCATCAGCACCTCTGGCAGCTATCGCAACTACTATGAGCTGGACGGTAAACGCATTTCCCACGTGATTGACCCGCAGACCGGCCGCCCCATTGAGCATAATCTGGTCTCGGTGACGGTGATTGCCCCCACCGCACTGGAAGCTGATGCCTGGGATACCGGCCTGATGGTGCTTGGCACGGCGAAAGCGCAGGATATCGTGCGCAAAGAGGGGCTGGCGGTCTATATGATCATGCGGGAAGGTGACAAGTTTACCACCTGGATGTCGCCACAGTTTTCTGCGTTTCTGCTCAACGAGAAAAATTAGACAGCAAGAATGCGGGTTTTTTCGTCCGGGCTATCGGGCACAGTGAAGCTATGCTTGAAAGAGGAGCCTGAGATGAAAACATCCACGACGTTATATCAACAACCGTTGACCGATGAACAATGCTGGCAGGCTGTCTGCGCGCGTGATGCCAGCCACGACGGGCAATTTGTCTTCGCGGTAAGAACCACCGGCATTTTTTGCCGCCCCTCCTGCCGTTCACGCCGGCCCCTGCGCGAGAATGTCGGTTTTTACCCCGATGCCGATACCGCGCAGGCTGCCGGGTTTCGCCCCTGCAAACGCTGTCAGCCTGAAAGAGCGGACCCGCAGCAGCAACGGATTGCAAAAGTGGAAAAGGCCTGTCGCTTGCTGGAACAGGAGGGGAGTGTGACCCTGGAAACCCTGGCGGATGCTGTCGCCATGAGCCCCTGGCATTTCCACCGGCTGTTTAAGTCCGTAACCGGCATGACGCCGAAAGCCTGGCAGCTTGCTTTTCGTGCGCAGCGTCTGCGCAACGCGCTTAATGAAAGCGCCACGATCACCGATGCGGTACTGGCGGCAGGGTTTCCCGATAACAGCAGCTACTATCGGCAGGCTGACGCCGCGCTGGGAATGACGGCGCGCCAGTATCGGCGCGGCGGTGACGATACGGATGTCTGCTATGCCCTGAGTCATTGTTCTTTAGGGCATTGCCTGGTGGCGCAAAGTGAACGCGGGATCTGCGCCATTTTGCTGGCTGATAACGAGGACGCACTGCTGGAGGAACTGCGAAGTATCTTCCCCGGCGTCCGACGCGAGCAGGCAGATGAAAGGTTTGTTGAACAGGTTGAGGAGGTCGTGAGGCGCATTGATAATCCGGCGTCACCTTTTACGCTGCCTCTGGACTTGCGCGGTACGGCATTTCAGCTCCAGGTCTGGAACGCGCTGCGCGCCATCCCGGTGGGAGAAACCGTCAGTTATCAGTCGCTGGCAAACACCCTTGGTAAGCCGGGCGCGGTGCGTGCCGTCGCCCGCGCCTGTGCGGCGAACAAGCTTGCCATTGTGGTGCCTTGTCATCGGGTGGTTCGCTCCGATGGCGGGCTGTCCGGTTATCGTTGGGGGGCGACGCGTAAAGCCCGCCTTCTGCGGCAGGAATCAGAATCGAAGGAGACATAATGCTCGATTTGTTTGCCGATGAAGAACCCTGGCAAGAACCTCTCGCCCCCGGCGCGGTGGTCCTGCGGCGTTTTGCGCTGGCAAAAGCACAGGCTTTACTGGCGGGCATTGAGGCAGTAACGCAGGTGTCGCCGCTGCGTCATATGGTAACGCCCGGCGGCTACACCATGTCGGTGGCGATGACCAACTGCGGCGAAGTGGGCTGGACGACCGACGCCAGAGGGTATCTCTATTCCGGGATTGATCCACAAACGGGCAATCCCTGGCCTGCTATCCCTGATGCTTTTGCGACGCTTTGCCATGATGCGGCGGTGGCGGCAGACTATGCGGATTTCAGACCGGATGCCTGCCTGATCAACCGTTATGTACCCGGTGCGAAACTCTCGTTGCATCAGGATAAAGACGAACCGGATTTACGTGCGCCTATCGTCTCTGTCTCGCTTGGCCTGCCGGCGGTGTTCCAGTTTGGTGGCCTTAAACGCAATGACCCCATACAACGTTTAATGCTTGAGCACGGTGACGTGGTGGTGTGGGGTGGGGCGTCACGACTGTTTTATCATGGCATTTTACCGCTTAAACCGGGGCATCATCCGGCGACCGGAGAGTGCCGTTTTAACCTCACTTTTCGCCAGGCAAGAAAGATTGAATAAAAATAAGAATTATTCTTGATGTAAACAATCAGCCGTTTAAACTGCTGGCTGTTTTGGTTGACCGGGTTTTGTGATGGAACTTCTCCTGCTGGTCTGGCGGCAGTACCGCTGGCCTTTTATCGCCGTTATCGCGCTAACGCTGCTTAGCGCCGCGCTGGGCATCGGGCTTATTGCCTTTATCAATCTCCGCCTGATTGAAACGGTGGATATGTCGCTGGCCGTGTTGCCGGAGTTCCTGGGCTTACTTCTGTTGCTGATGGCGGTGACGCTGGGGTCTCAACTGGCATTAACCACCCTCGGCCACCATTTTGTCTATCGCCTGCGCGGTGAGTTTATCAAGCGCATACTCGACACCCCTGTTGAGCGTATTGAAAAGCTTGGCAGTGCCACGCTGCTGGCCGGGCTGACCAGCGACGTGCGTAGTATTACCATTGCGTTTGTGCGTCTGCCGGAACTGGTGCAGGGGATTATTCTGACGATTGGCTCTTCGGCGTATCTGGCCTGGTTGTCCGGTAAAATGCTGGTCATCACCGCGCTGTGGATGGCACTGACTATCTGGGGTGGATTTATTCTGGTCTCCCGTGTTTATAAACATATGGCGACGCTGCGTGAAACCGAAGACAAACTGTACAACGACTTTCAGACCGTACTGGAAGGGCGCAAAGAGCTGACCCTTAATCGCGAGCGTGCCGGGCATGTCTATAACAATCTGTATCTGCCGGATGCCCGAGAATATCGCCACCACATTATCCGTGCTGACACTTTCCACCTGAGCGCGGTGAACTGGTCGAATATCATGATGTTGGGGGCGATTGGCCTGGTGTTCTGGATGGCAAACAGTCTGGGCTGGGCAGATACCAATGTCGCGGCGACCTACTCATTGACACTTTTGTTCCTGCGCACCCCTCTGCTCTCAGCCATTGGCGCGCTGCCGACACTATTGAGCGCGCAGGTGGCGTTCAATAAACTTAAGCAGTTCTCGCTGGCGCCGTATCAGCCTGACTTCCCGCGACCACAGCTTTACCCGAACTGGGAAACGCTGGAATTGCGCGATGTTACTTTTACCTATCAGGACAAAACGTTTTCCGTGGGGCCGATTAACCTGACGCTCAGGCGCGGCGAACTGGTCTTCCTGATTGGCGGCAATGGCAGCGGTAAATCGACGCTGGCGATGTTGTTAACTGGATTGTATGAACCGGTTTCTGGCGAAATTCTGCTGGACGGTAAGCCACTTGCGAAGGAAAAGCCGGAGGATTATCGCAAGCTGTTTTCCGCCGTGTTTACCGATGTCTGGCTTTTTGATCAACTGCTGGGTGCGGAGGGTCAACAGGCGGATCCGGCGCTGGTGGGCCACTGGCTGCAAAAGCTGAAAATGGCGCACAAGCTGGAGCTCAAGGATGGCAAAATCCTCGATCTGAAACTGTCGAAAGGGCAGAAAAAGCGAGTTGCGCTACTGCTGGCACTGGCGGAAGAGCGCGATATTTTGCTGCTTGATGAGTGGGCTGCCGACCAGGATCCACACTTCCGTCGCGAGTTTTACCAGGTGCTGTTACCGCTAATGCAGGGGATGGGGAAAACCATTTTCGCCATCAGCCACGATGATCATTACTTTATCCATGCCGATCGTTTGCTGGAAATGCGTAACGGTCAATTAAGCGAACTGACCGGGGAGGAGCGTGAGCTCGCCTCCCGCGATGCGGTTGCCCGCACGGCTTGATGGTTAATTTTCGGGCGGAAACGCCCGGAAAATCAGCAAAATATCTCTCTTTTACCCATCTGTACGCGCGGCTTATTAATATTTACATCACCTGCCGCTATGCTTAGACCTGTACGCCTTCATCTCATAAAGGTGAGTTACTACGCAGGGAACGTCCAATGTCTGTCAGCAAAAAAAGCAGTAGCAGATTACGCGATCAGGAACGTGCGCGTTTAATCTGGCTTCTCACCACCGAAAAATCACTCACCGCAACGTTGCTTGGCGAGTTAACTCTGGCGGAACAGTTTGACGCCGATAAGCTCAGCAGTGACATGGCTGAGGTCAACGCATTGGTGGCGCATTTACCGGCGCCGGATTTAGCCGATACCCTCGAAGGGTTGCCGATAGACGGGCGTCTTGCTCTGTGGCGACTGGTAGAAGATGACAAACGTGGCAAAGTCTTGCTGGAAGCGTCGGAAAACGTCTGGGAAGACCTGATTGATGGAATGAGTGATAAAGCGTTGCTGGATGCATTGCAAACGCTGGATATCGACGACCAAATCTGGCTGGTGCAGCATCTGCCGCGTAATCTGACCGGGCGTCTGCTGGCAACACTGCCGGCAACCGATCGCGCCCGGGTACGCCAGGTGATGCGCTACGGCAAAGACTGCGTTGCGGCGATCATGGAATTTGAAGTGATCACCGTGCGTCCGAATTTGACGCTGGCCACCGTACAGCGCTATTTACGCAGGCTGGGCAAGATGCCGGAAAACACCGACAAACTCTTTGTCACCGGACGTGACGGCATACTGCTTGGCGAGCTGGCGCTGCAAACCATCTTACTCAAAGGCAGTGCCTGCCGGGTAGGTGAGGTGATGAATGACGATCCGGTCACCTTTTCGCCTGATGAGCAGGCGCAAGACGCGGCGCATACCTTTGAACGCGATGACTTAATTAGCGCGGCAGTTACCGATACCGACGGCAAATTAATTGGCCGCCTTACCATCGACGACATCGTGGATGTGGTCTACGAAGAGACTGACAACGATTTGCGTCAGATGGGCGGTCTGAGTGCCGAAGAGGATGTCTTTGCGCCGGTGACCCGTGCGGTGAAAAACCGCTGGGCATGGCTGGCGATTAATCTGTGCACGGCATTTATTGCTTCACGGGTGATTGACGGTTTTGAACACACCATTTCACAGTTGGTAGCGCTGGCCGCGTTGATGCCTATTGTTGCCGGTATCGGCGGAAACACCGGTAATCAGACCATCACAATGATTGTTCGCGCCCTGGCGTTGCAGACCATTCAGCCGGGCAATTTTCGCTTTTTAGTCTTGCGTGAAATGGGGGTGGCGTTGGTGAATGGTCTGGTATGGGGAGGGATCATGGGGGCCGTTACCTGGCTACTCTATGATGATGCTGCGCTGGGTGGCGTGATGACGCTGGCGATGGTGCTCAACTTGCTGATGGCGGCATTGATGGGCGTGCTTATCCCAATGACAATGGTGCGTTTCGGGCGTGACCCGGCGGTCGGCTCGAGCGTGATGATCACGGCGATTACCGATACCGGGGGCTTTTTTATTTTTCTTGGGCTGGCGACGATTTTTCTGCTGTAGCGCCACGCGCGTTATGTAAACGTGCAGGAAGGAGAGCCATCGCAATCATCCCTGCCAGTACGCCAATCGCCAGATTGCCGGTACCGATGGTTGCCGCAACGGTGACGATCATCACCACGGTTTCGGCAATCGGCGCGCGTTGCAGCGTTGCCGGATAGAGGCTATGCCAGCTAAAGGTTTTACAGGCGACAATGGTCATAATGCCCGCCAGGACCACCATCGGAATTTCCGCCATTACCTCGCTCAGTGCCGTCACCAGCAATAAGAGCACCAGCCCCGCCACGATGGTGGATACGCGGCTGCGTCCTTTGCCCATTTCCACATTGACGATGGTCTGCCCAATCATTGCGCAACCTGCGATACCGCCGTAAAAACCCGCGAGGATATTGGCGATCCCCAGCCCGGCGCTTTCCTGGCTTTTGCTGGATGGCGTATGGGTTAAATCATCCACCAGACGTGCGGTCAACAATGATTCCAACAGGCCAACAAAGGCGATACTGAGCGCGCAGGGCCAGATAATGCCGAGGGTGGCGAGGTTAAAAGGTACCCGCCATTCGGTGAAGCCAGGCAGGCCGCCTTGCATGGGACCTTCGTCGCCCACGGTAGGTAGCGTTTGTCCGGTGAGGACGGTAAATAACGTCAGCACCACAATGGCCACCAGCGGTGCGGGCACGCTTTTCACCCAGCGTGGCCACCACAGGACAATCAGCACTGTCAGGACGAAGAGCGCGAGGATCAGCGGTTCGCGGCTCCAGAAATGGGGCACCTGGGCGAAAAAAATCAAAATACCCAGCGCATTCACAAAGCCTGTCATCACTGCTTGTGGCACGAAGCGCATCAGACGCGCCATTCGCGTTAAGCCAAAGATAATTTGTATAACGCCTGCAAGCACGACAGCGGGCAGAATGTATTCCACGCCGTGTTGGTGCACCATCGGGCCAATCACCAGCGCAACTGAACCGGCCGCTGCGGTTACCATCGCCGGTCGCCCGCCCAGCAACGACATGCTGATGCACAGCACCACGGAGGCCAGCAGGCTGACTTTGGGATCGACGCCCGCGATCACCGAGAAGGAGATCACTTCCGGAATCAACGCCAGCGCGGTAATCACACCCGCCAGCGCTTCGCGTGTCATCAATTGAGGGGAGCGCAGCACATGGCTAACCCGACCCGTTGGGGAGAATAATTTTTCAGTCATAACTTTTTGCAGGGGTGATTAACGACAGGCATCAATAAATGGATGGGATGTCATGTGTTTGACAAAGCGGAGAATACTACTGTTTCTTAGCAAAAGTTGCCAGTAAACATGGTTATTTTTAATGCAATTATTAAACTTATTAATAACATTTATGCAATGACTATTTAATGTTTAAACATTATTTAAATCCTCTTTCCCCCGTGCTAGGTTAGATGCGCTAACGAAGTTACCCGCGATAACTGCTAATAAAGCAGCACTAAAAGTAAGGCATTAACATTATGAAAAGAATGACTGCCAGACTGTTTTCGATGGCTGTCGGGCTTAATGCTGTCTCCGCGGCAGCAAAAGCTAACGCATCGAAAGAGCAGGAAACGGATGTGCTTTTAATCGGTGGTGGGATCATGAGCGCCACGTTGGGAACCTACCTCCAGGAGCTGGAGCCCAACTGGTCGATCACCATGGTGGAACGGCTGGACGCGCTGGCGCAAGAGAGCTCCAACGGCTGGAATAATGCCGGTACGGGGCACGCCGCCTTGATGGAACTGAACTACACCCCGCAAAACCAGGATGGAACAATCAGCATCAAAAAGGCGATTGAGATTAACGAAGCGTTTCGTATCTCTCGTCAGTTCTGGGCGCATCAGGTGGAAACCGGTGTGCTGAGCGAACCGCGCTCATTCATTAATACCGTCCCGCACATGAGTCTGGTGTGGGGCGATGACAACGTTAACTTCCTGCGTGCCCGCTACAAAGCGTTGCAGCAAAGTACGTTATTCCGTGGCATGCGCTATACGGAAAATCACGAGCAGATCCGCGCGTGGGCGCCGCTGGTAATGGAAGGGCGCGACCCGCAGCAGAAAGTGGCGGCGACGCGGACGGAAATCGGTACCGATGTGAATTTCGGCGAGATTACCCGCCAACTGATTCATTCCTTACAGCGTAAAGACAACTTCTCGCTGAAACTGGGCAGTGAAGTCCGCAGCATCAAACGCAATGCGGATAACACCTGGAATGTGACCATTGCCAGCCTGAAAAACAGCGGCGTCGATCAGGTTATCAAGGCCAAATTTATCTTTATTGGCGCCGGTGGCGCCGGGCTGAAACTATTGCAGGAATCCGGTATCCCGGAAGCGGCGGAATACGCGGGCTTCCCGGTCGGCGGCCAGTTCCTGGTCTCCGAAAACCCTGACGTGGTGAATAGCCATCTGGCGAAGGTCTACGGTCAGGCGACAGTGGGCGCGCCGCCGATGTCGGTACCGCATATCGATACGCGTATCATTGATGGCAAACGCGTGCTGCTGTTTGGACCGTTCGCCACCTTCTCAACGCGCTTTTTGAAAAATGGCTCGCTGTGGGATCTGCTGCGCTCAACTAACAGTTCTAACTTCCTGCCTATGTTAAGCGTCGGGATGACCAATTTCAGCCTGGTGAAATACCTGATGAACCAGGTGCTGCAAAACGACGACGATCGTTTTGATGCCCTGTGCGAGTACTATCCGCTGGCTAAAAAAGAGGACTGGCGTTTGTGGCAGGCCGGGCAGCGCGTGCAGATCATCAAACGCAATGCGAAGAAATTGGGCGAACTTCGTCTGGGCACCGAAGTGGTGAGCGACAAAGAGGGCACTATCGCTGCGCTGTTGGGCGCATCGCCGGGCGCGTCCACCGCCGCGCCGATCATGCTGGAACTGATGCAGAAGGTCTTCCCGGAAAAAGTCGCTTCTCCTGAGTGGCAGGCGAAACTCAAAGAGATCATTCCGTTCCTCGGCGTGAAGCTTGACGGCAACGTTGAAGCCTCGGATGAAGAGTTGCATTACACCAGTCGCGTGCTGGGGCTGAAATGCGATGAATCACCGCTGGCGGATGCTACGCCCCCGGTACGAAAACCCTCGCATGTTGTGCCGGCGGACAATGAACCCGCGGCGGATATTGCGCTGTAATCGAAAAACCTGCTTCGGCAGGTTTTTTGTCGCAACGTTCAAGCGACTTAAATGTGTTTCGTTACCGTTGAAGTTTTTCAAAGGCCCATTGGTGCGCTCTTCATTGCCACGGCAACTGTCCTCAGTCTTGCTTGCCGCCGTGCTTGTTGGCTGTGCTACGCCACAACCCACCATCCCTTATGTCAATTACTAACGCATTGCTCTTGCCGATGTCGCGGCAAACAAATGTGTCTCGCCTGGCTTTCTGGATTATCAGATTGCAGCAGGATCGAAAAATTACGCAGCGCGCGATTTAAATAGCTGGACTTATGACCCGGTGTTCTATCAGACCACATTCAATGAAATGTCAGCAGCGGCAGAAAAAACGCCACCGACAAAAGCGCAGTGCGATAGCTTTGCCGTCGCCATTGTCCAACGTCAGCAGCAAGAACAGCATAATTATCAGCAGCAACAACAGGCGCTCAGTCAGTCATTGCAAACTCTCCATAATCGATGCCGAAAACCACCTACTGATTTTGCCGTCGGCAGCGCCGGACAAAGGAGTACCCGATACCTTATCGGTGGATAAGCTGTTCCGCCGGCAACAGCAGCAAAATCACAACCATCATTCCCTCTGAAATCCTACTGACCACCTTTGCTGCCTGCGGTCGGATAGCGGTCTTGATAGTTGCTGTTTTGGTCGATATTTTGCTGACCTTCCGGGCGCAAAAATAACGCGTCAGCCGCCTTCTTTTTCTGCCATAAAATATCTGAACGGCATGTGATTAAGATTAATCTGAGTCATTGCTGAATGTTTGTTTCTATTGTTACGCGGCTAAAAAGTTAGGTTTATTATTAGCTTCTTCCTTAATAAGGGCGCATGTTTATTAACATCATTGCGGAGCAAAGAATGGGACTTCCGGTATCTGGTGTGGCTTCGACTTATTCAGATTTCTTTCTCAATAAAATGACTGCGAGCGGCGATCTTTACACCCATACGGCGTATACCGCCGCTTTATTGCCACGTGAACGCTGGCATGCCGTACCGCTTGGCACAAAATTAAAACTGACATACCAGGGGCGGTCAGTCATCGTCAAAGTGAATGATCGTGGGGCTGGCGATGGTTCAATGGCGCGTGTCCTTGATTTAAGTCGAGCTGCGTTTGCTTATCTGAGTGGCCGGCCGATCAATGCTATTACCGATAAAACGGCAGGCTTGATTACCTTACAATCCATTATCGTTGTGCCAGCCAGTACGCTACAGGGACCTGTAACCCCATGAAGACTCTATTTGCTATTCCTTTTTTTGCCCTGGGTTTTATCACCAGTGTTGCCGTGCAGGCAGCGGAAAACAAAACGCCTGATGCGATTAATCGCATCATGGCGGAATCGGTACGTAATTTGAGTCTCATGGATGCCGATCCTCAGGGGGCATTGCGCTGGGTCGTCTGGCAGGAAGGGCGGGCAGATTCCAGCGTTTCGTACCTGGCGTTATTCAAGCAGGATAAAGGGGCTGCATCATCGGTGTGGTCAACAAGCTGGCCGGACGCCTGGTCACCTGCGTTGCAACCTCTGCCTGAATGGCGCTGGCAAGGAAATGCTCTTTTGGCCGTGACGCTTCAATTTGGTGCCGCAGCCGGGCAAGTTGAACTGTATGGACTGGATACACAAAACCGACCAATAAAACTGGCAGAAAAGACGGCAGCCAGCGTCAGTTGGAAAATCAATGAATCCGGTCAGCGATTGTTAGTCCTTTATGAACCTAAACCGACAGCGCTCAAAGCGAGCTGTTATGGCTGGCGGGAAAACACCAACAAATTGATGCCTCAGTCTTGTAATTGACAGGGACAGGTCTTTCGGTACTCATTTCTGCTCGGGGTTATCGTCGGTATTCGATAAAAGATCGTTCAGTGTTTCGAAATCAATTTCTGATTCAGCGTCATCCAGCAACTGGGTGACGGAAAGCAGATCGGTAAATTCACTGAGCAGCATTTCGGCGTCGGATTTAAGCGGCGTGTCGGAGACATCCACCGCCGTGTTGATGGCTTTCTTTACGTTTTCAATAATCTCGCGGACGCCGCCGTTTTTCCCCAGCGTCAGCACCAGGGCGCTAAGTAACAGTGACTGTGCCTCTACGCGAGCAGTCAACTGTTTCGCCTCCGCATCCATCTTTGAAATCTTTGCGATCATACTGATAATGACGTTTTTCATGTGATTCCCTGCCTCTGATCCGCATGAGTCTTGGCTATCTACAAGAAGTAAGCATGGCGTTATGTAAGCCTAAATGAGCTTAGGATATTTCACGCGTTGAAAAATGCTGAGCCGGACACAGATGTGAAAAGATCTGTATCAGGAATCAGGCGAAAACCACTCTGGCATCTGATCACAAACGCGTTATCCGCACTGTTTTTCATCGATAAGGGGAGAGCACGCTAAAGGCGTGAGAGTATTGCGGGCATTAAAAAACCCGCAAACTCAGAGAGATTGCGGGTTCTTAAGGGGTAACCGGTCGCGTAAAAGCTTACCGGTGAAATATTTGGTCGGCACGAGAGGATTTGAACCTCCGACCCCTGACACCCCATGACAGTGCGCTACCAGGCTGCGCTACGTGCCGATTTGTGGCGGTAATAGTACCCTTTTCACCGCTGATTGCAAGTGAGGGGAGAGCTAACTGATTCATAAATAATCAATCAGTTAGCGATAAACCGTTTTTCATCTGTCAGGACCTGTAGCAGCAAACTCAATTGCGGTTTCTGATCCTGAATCTTTTCACCCTGCGGATTCCAGGTCTGATAGCTGCCGTTCTGATTGAGCACCAGCGTCATCTGTGGCGTCGTAATCGCCAGCGCATCGCCGCTTGCTGCGGTGACCCAGGTATGGCGTCGCGTTGCGTTAAACAGATCCTGGCCCTGCGAATACTCGTTTGCTGGCGTACTGACATGCAACAGGCGCTGCATCAGCGTCGTCATCACGTCTTTGTGGTCGGTCAGCTTATTGATGCGCTGTGCAGGTGTGCCCGGCCAGTGAATCACCAGCGGCACATGCAGATTATCGCGCGACCAGGCAAAGTCAGTGGCTGACCGATCGGCAGGCATGCCGTGACCCGCGGTGATGATCACAACCGTATCATCCAGCTTGCCCGATTCGCGCAGCGCATCCAATAAACGGTTGATCTGCGTATCGACATCGGTAACGGCGCGACCATAGCGACGGGCAAAATTCTGCTGATTGCTGTCTGGCAGGTTGGTGCCGTTCAACGCCACCCAGGAGAACCAGCGGTTATCGTCCTGAGCATAATGACCCAGCCAGTCAATCCATTGATCGGCGGTCTGCGCGTCTGTCTGCGTTTTTGCCGCAGGCAGCGAGAAATCCGAAAGCAGTGCCTGACGATACAACGCGCTACTGAACCCGTCAGAAGAGAACAAACCTAACTGATAACCTTGCTGATTGAGCGCAGAGATCAGTGCAGCAGGCACGCGTGCCGACAGTACCCCGTCCATATAGCTCGGCGAAATACCGTAAAACAGGCCAAAATAGCCGCTGTCCGCCGTGTTGCCAGAACTCATGTGCTGCGTGAAGGTCACGTTCTGTTGCGCAAAGGCGGCAAGTGCCGGCATCTGTTTTTCGTAACCTGAATAATTCAGGCCATCAACGGTAATCAGCAGAACGTTTTGCCCGGGCCCCATATCCAGATAGCGCAGATCGCTCAATGGATACTGTACCGAAACGGCTTCCGGGCTACCCTGTTCAATCAGGCGACGCTGATAATCCTGCGCATCCAGCAGGCCATGTTTCTCCAGGAAGCGGCGTGCCGTCATCGGGTAGGAGAGAGGCAGGTTCGCCCGCTGCATTGTGATAGGGCGATAGAAGTTTGCGTCCGCCCAGATATACATAACGTGGGTGGCAATAAAGGCTACGAAAAAGAACCCTGCCACGGGTTTTGCAAAGCGCCGCCGCCGGGTCAGGCTGCGAAGTTTTTGCCAGCTCCAGGTGGCGAACAGCATCTCAATGAGCAGGATAACCGGCACACCGATAAACATGAGCTGCCAGTCACGCGCCGTCTCATTCTGATCGGGGTTGATCACCAGTTCCCAGACGATGGGATTGAGATGCAGGTGAAAACGGGTAAAAACTTCGCTGTCGATAAGTAACAGCGTCATGCCCGTGGTCGCCAGAATAACGGACAGAGACCGCATCAGGCGTTGGGACATCACCACAAAGGTGAGGGGGAATAAAATCAGCAGGTAGGTGGCGAACACCAGAAAGCTGAAATGACCGACCACGCTCAGGTAAGAGTAAATCCGCCCGGCAAGCGTTGTCGGCCAGTCGGCGACAAACAGGTAGCGACTACCGACCACAATGGACAATAAAATATTGAACAGGGCGAACCAGTGCCCCCAGCTTACCATCTGGGAGACTTTTTCACGGTAGGGCTGACGATGAGTCACCATAACTTGTCGCTGTTTACCTTAATGCGCTTTATCGTCATTAACGGACGACTGCAATGCCTGGGCGAAAGATTTTGCGATGGCCTGGCGTTGAGCAGGGGCGATGCTGGTATTGATCAAGTTCGTCACCATGTTCCCCAGAACCATCAGGGAAAGGTCGGTCGGAGACTTGTGTTTTTCCAGCACGTTGGCCAGCTCACTTAGCAGTTGTTCAACGTGTTCATCACTATAGCGGGAAATTTGTGGCATAAATCGAAATCAGTTATTCATAAAGGGCAACATATTACCGTAGCAACAGCTTTTTTTCTGCTTTTTTATCAGCAGTTGCACAGTTGCTTGCGTGGTGGTTGAATACCGCCCGGTCTAAAAGGAGAGTTTATCATGAGTCTGGACATCAACCAGATTGCCCTGCACCAGCTTATCAAACGCGATGAGCAAAACCTTGAGCTGGTGTTGCGCGAATCTTTGCTGGAACCGACTGCTCCCGTTGAGGAGATGGTCGCCGAGTTACACCGGGTTTACAGCGCGAAAAGTAAAGCCTACGGCCTGTTTAACGATGACAGCGAACTGGCGCAGGCATTACGCCTCCAGCGTCAGGGCGAGGAAGATTTTCTCGCGTTCAGCCGTGCGGCAACGGGGCGCTTACGTGATGAACTGGCAAAATATCCCTTTGCGGACGGCGGCATTGTGCTGTTCTGCCACTATCGCTACCTGGCAGTGGAATACCTGCTGGTCGCGGTGCTCAATAACTTAAGCAGTATGCGTGTTAATGAGCAACTGGACATCAGCGCGACGCATTATCTCGACATTAACCATGCGGATATCGTGGCGCGTGTGGATTTAACCGAGTGGGAAACTAACCCGGAATCGACGCGTTATTTAACCTTCCTCAGAGGGCGCGTTGGGCGCAAGGTCTCTGACTTTTTCATGGATTTCCTCGGTGCAACCGAAGGATTAAACGCCAAAGCGCAGAACCGCGGATTGTTGCAGGCGGTGGATGACTTTACCGCCCAGGCGCAGCTCGATAAATCAGAGCGCCAGGATGTTCGCCAGCAGGTCTACACCTACTGTAATGAACAGTTGCAGGCAGGCGAAGAGATTGAACTGGCGTCACTTTCAAAAGAGCTGGCGGGCGTGAGCGAAGTGAGCTTTGAAGAGTTTACTGCCGGGCAGGGCTATGAGCTGGAAGAGAGCTTTCCGGCGGATCGCAGCACATTGCGCCAGTTAACTAAATATGCGGGTAGCGGCGGCGGGTTAACCATTAACTTTGATGCCTTGCTGTTGGGCGAGCGTATTTTTTGGGATCCGGCCACGGATACGTTGACCATTAAGGGCACACCGCCGAATCTGCGCGATCAACTGCAACGCAGAACCGGTGGTAACTGACCGCACTGTGGCATAAAGGAATACGCCAGAAATTCCCTGTCGATGCTGCATTTCTGCGACGGGCCTCAAGGTCTGGTTCGACTTTCAGTTTGATGGTCAGACCTGGCAGGGTACGGATCTGATGAGCACCGAAAAGGTGCTTGATGCCTTGAGTGAGGGGCAAATCATCCCGATACGCATTTTGCCGCGAACGGGTAGACCGTTAATCGAGTTTGCTGAGACATAAAAAAACCCCGCAGAGCGGGGTTTTTTCAACTTGTCAGCGATTACGCGCGAACGAAGTCGATGTGAGACAGTTTCGGTTTGTAAGCGTGACGCTGTACAGCCTGAACTTTCACTTTTACTTCTTTGCCATCGATAACCAGAGTCTGAACTTCATCATAGAATTCAGCTTTAGACTGGATGTTCCACAGCTGGTCGTGGTCCAGTTCGATAGCAACCGGAGCTTCTTTCCCACCGTAAACGATAGCCGGGAATTTGTTAGCTGCGCGCAGGCGGCGGCTCGCACCCTTACCCTGCTCTTTACGTACTTCTGCGTTGATAGTAAACATGTCAATTTCTCTTAAATAGTTCCTGCTACAGGCGACCCAGCAACAGGCAAGTGATCTGCTTTGCGGATGCAAAAGCGGGCGGATTATACCCGTATCCCCCCTCTGTTACAAGTCGGACCGCTATGGCTTAGCCGCGTAACTCATTGGCGCGGCGAAAGCGCCCTTCATAATCAAACACCTTTTCCCGCACCTGCCAGTACTGGCCTTTTTTGCGCGCCACGACAAAATCAGGGTGGCGTAACAGCGCCTGCCGGGAGAGGATATCGGCGGCGACAATCCAGCGTAATGGCACGCCGGGCGTGCGGGTGTGTGGGCGGATAAAGAGCTGCTCAAAAGCGGTACGCTGAGCAGGGGTATGCAGGCGGTAGCGTTCGCTGACATCTGCGCCATCTTCATCGTAGTAGGTAATTTTTAGCCACTCGCCTTTGTCATCCGCGCCGTGCTGTAAGTCCATTCCGCTACAGCGAAGGACCAGCGCGTCTTTGAGTTTCAGCGCCGCTTTAAGCATATCGTCCGGATCGACCAGAATGGTGTCGCAGGTCCGGCAACGACGGGCAGCAATGTCGTTTTCCGCATTACACTGTGGGCAATTTTTAAAACGGAAACGATAGTCACACTGTTCCCGCTGGCCGTCATCGTCCTCAAACCAGCCCTGACAGCGGCGGCCAAAATGTTCGATTAAGGTGCCATCTGCCGTGGTTTTCCCCCAGAAGGTATTGGCAAAGCCGCAGGCCGGGCAAAACACCTGCACAGGTACGTTATCGCTTTTTCCTTTCGGCGCACCGACTTCCGGCGCGTAAAGATCGTGCGGATTTCCGGCGTAGTCGAGGATGAGACAATCGGTCTTGCCGGGAAACAGCCGCAGGCCGCGCCCGACGATTTGCTGATACAGGCTGACGGATTCCGTCGGGCGCAGGATGGCAATTAAATCCACATGCGGCGCGTCAAAGCCAGTCGTGAGCACCGACACGTTCACCAGGTAGCGAAAGCGTTGCGCTTTAAACGCCTCAATCAACTCATCACGCTGTGGACCTGGCGTTTCGCCGGTAATCAGCGCTGCTTCGCCCGCAGGCAACAGCCCGGTAATTTCATGGGCATGTTCTACGGTCGCGGCAAAAATCATCACGCCTTTGCGGCTTTCTGAGAACTCAACAATCTGGCTGATGATGTGCGGCGTGACGCGCTGCTGTTTTTTCAGTTCACGGTTCAGATCCGCTTCGCTGAACAGGCCATTACTCTGCGCCTGCAGGCGGCTGAAATCGTACTGCACCACGGGCATATCCAGCCGTTCCGGTGGTGTCAGATAGCCATGCTTGATCATGTAACGCAGCGGCAACTCATAAATGCAGTCGCGGAACAGCGCTTTTTCATCGCCCCGGACCATACCGTGATAATGAAAACGGTAGATCCAGCCTTTCCCCAGACGAAAAGGGGTCGCGGTGAGTCCCAGCAAACGTACGCGGGGATTCACTTTGCGCAAGTGCTGTAAAATTTGCTGGTATTGGCTTTCGCCATCGTCGCTGATGCGGTGGCACTCATCGACAATCAGCAGTGAAAACTCACCCTGAAAATGGTCAAGGTTACGGGCAACGGACTGTACGCTGCCGAAAACCACTTTGCCCTCACTCTGTTTACTCTTGAGGCCCGCAGCGTAGATATCCGCCTCCAGACCCAGAGCGAGGTATTTCGCATGGTTTTGCGCGACCAGTTCTTTAACGTGTGCGAGCACCAGTACGCGCCCGCGCGCCACCCTTGCCAGTTCGGCAATGACCAGGCTTTTGCCTGCGCCTGTAGGCAGGACAATCACCGCAGGTTCATCGTGATGGCGAAAGTGGGCGAGGGTAGCGTCTACCGCTTCGCGTTGATAAGGGCGTAAGGTAAAAGTCATGCTCTTCATGGTGTGACAACATCATGTCACAAGTATGCCACGAATCTTTCCCTTGAGCGGCGTAGAATGACCGCTATACTGACAGGCGTAAATCACCTGAGTCTTCTTAAGGACGAAAGTCCTGCTTCCAGCACCATACAGGCAAAACAACTTCATGCGACTTGATAAGTTTATCGCTCAGCAACTCGGCGTAAGCCGTGCTATTGCCGGACGTCAAATCCGCGCCAGCCACATTACCGTAGACGGCGAAATTGTCAGAGATGCCGCGTTCAAATTGCTCCCGCAACACGAGGTGGAGTATGAGGGCAACGCGCTGGTTCAACAAACCGGCCCTCGCTATTTCATGCTCAATAAACCGCAGGGCTATGTTTGCTCAACGGACGATCCCGATCATCCGACGGTACTCTATTTTCTGGATGAGCCTGTAGCGCACAAACTCCATGCTGCGGGGCGCCTGGATATCGATACTACCGGGCTGGTGCTGATGACCGACGATGGGCAGTGGTCGCACCGTATCACCTCACCGCGCCATCACTGCGAGAAAACCTATCTGGTCGACCTGGAATCGCCAGTGGCGCAAGACACTGCGGAACGCTTTGCCAAAGGTGTCCAGTTACATAACGAGAAAGACCTGACCCAACCGGCTCAGCTCGAGGTGATCACGCCGACGCAGGTACGCTTAACTATCAGCGAGGGGCGCTATCATCAGGTAAAACGTATGTTTGCCGCCGTGGGCAACCACGTTGTCGGGCTGCATCGTGAGCGTATCGGCGCGATTACCCTCGACGACGATCTGGCGCCGGGAGAGTACCGCGCACTGACAGAAGAAGAGATTGCCAGCGTCGGTTTGCCTGCGCGTTAACTTAGAGGAGCTTTTCGTGACCAAAAGGCCACACTCATCACTGAGTATTGTGATTATTCTTGGCCTGCTGGCCATGTTGATGCCGTTATCTATTGATATGTATCTGCCCGCGCTCCCGGTAATTGCCGGGCAGTTTGGTGTACCGGCGGGCAGCGCGCAAATGACGTTAAGCACCTACATTCTGGGCTTTGCATTGGGGCAACTGCTTTATGGCCCTATGGCGGACAGCATCGGGCGTAAGCCGGTTATCCTTGGCGGTACGCTGATTTTCGCCGCGGCGGCCGTGGCCTGCGCGCTGGCACAGAGTATCGATCAACTGATTACCATGCGCTTCTTTCATGGTCTCGCGGCTGCCGCAGCCAGCGTGGTGATTAATGCCCTGATGCGCGATATTTATCCGCGCGAAGAGTTTTCGCGGATGATGTCGTTTGTCATGCTGGTGACCACCATTGCGCCGTTGCTTGCCCCGATGATCGGCGGCGCGGTGCTGGTTTGGTTTAGCTGGCATATGATCTTCTGGATCCTGGCGGTAGCGGGCTTGCTGGTTTCGGTGATGATTGCGTTCTTTATACATGAAACGCTTCCGCCAGAACGTCGGCAGCCGTTCCATCTGCGCACGACCGTCGGCAATTTTGCCTCTCTGTTTCGTCATAAACGCGTGCTCAGCTATATGCTGGCAAGCGGTTTTAGCTTTGCCGGAATGTTCTCTTTTCTAAGCGCCGGGCCGTTTGTCTATATTGAAATCAACCATGTTTCGCCACAGGATTTTGGCTACTACTTCGCGCTAAATATTGTGTTCCTGTTCCTGATGACCATCATCAATGGACGTTTCGTCCGCCGTGTGGGCGCATTAAAGATGTTCCGTGGTGGGTTATGGGTTCAGTTTGTGATGGCGCTATGGATGGTTATCACGGCACTGCTTGGCGTAGGTTTCTGGTCACTGGTGGTGGGCGTGGCCGCCTTTGTCGGCTGTGTTTCGCTGGTGTCGTCAAACGCGATGGCGGTTATTCTTGATGAGTTTCCCCATATGGCAGGCACCGCCTCCTCGCTGGCCGGTACGTTCCGCTTTGGTATTGGCGCAATTGTCGGCACGCTGCTTTCTATGTCGGCGTTCAACTCCGCATGGCCAATGATTTGGTCCATCACCTTTTGCGCAACCAGTTCCATTCTGTTCTATCTCTACGCCAGTCGCGGCAAAAAACAGGCGTAACCTTTCAACAGAAGGGGGCAGAAACGCTCCCTTTTTTGATGCACATCAACCAAACCTGACATACATTCGGACGTGTTTGTTTATTTTATGTAAAATCCGTTTGTGTAAAAAGTCACATCCTTGTAGTAAAATAAGTTGAGTTAGATCTCATAAACGGGTACATATAGCCGAAAAAAGGGCCGGGGTTCATCAATAAAAACCTGATAAATGAACCGCTAACCCGCACAGATCGCGGCGTCTTACGTTTTATGTGTCGCTGACGAGACGGTTTGTCAATAATGTGTTAATATGAATGTGAAATATTTGTGAAGTAATTGGTACTTCCGGGGACAGAAAGTGAATACATTACAACTCTCCATCATCCACCGTTTACCCCAGAGCTATCGCTGGCTTGACGGTTTTGCAGGCGCCAGGGTTGAACCGATTCCGCAAAATGACGATGACGCGGAAGGGAGTCTTGTGGCGCTGAAGTTATTGAGTCCGGATGGCGATAGCGCCTGGCCGGTTATGCATAAGCTGAGTCAGGCACTGAGTGACATCGCAGTAGATTGTTCCGTCGTGGAATGCGAAGGTGAACCTTGTCTGTTCGTGAACTGTCAGGATGAGTTTGCAGCGACCTGCCGCCTGAAAAACTTTGGCGTCGCGATCGCTGAACCCTTCACCACTCAGAACCCTTTCTGAGCGTCAGCTTAATGATAAAAGCTGACGCGTGTAGTCCTGCTGCGGCGCGCTAAACACGCGGTGACACTCTCCCTGCTCAACCACCTCTCCCTGTTTCAGCACAATCACCTGATGGCATAACGCGCGTACCACCTGCAAATCATGACTGATAAAAATATAAGCCAGATGGTGCGTCTGCTGGAGCGATTTCAGTAAGGCGAGGATCTGCGCCTGTACTGTGCGATCAAGAGAGGAGGTGGGTTCATCCAGTATGATCAGCTCCGGTTTCAGTATCAGTGCCCGGGCAATGGCAATACGCTGGCGCTGACCGCCAGAAAACTCACCCGGGAAACGTCGGCGGGTTTCCGGATCCAGACCAACCTCGTTCATGACTCTGATGACCTCTGCCTCCCGCGCTTCGCGCGTCAACGTCGGCTGATGCACCAGTAATCCCTCTTCGATAATCTGCTGCACGTTCAGTCGTGGATTCAGCGAAGAGTTCGGATCCTGAAATACCACCTGGATGCGGTGGCGCACCGGTAGCATCTGTTTGCGATTCCATGCGTGAAGGGGGCTATCGCCAAAGGTAATGGTGCCCTGCGAAGCAATCAGGCGCAGCAGAGCCAGCCCGGTGGTACTCTTCCCGGAGCCAGACTCCCCAACCAGCCCCAGCGTTTCCCCTGCGCGCAGGGTGAAGCTGATGTTATTGACCACCCGGTTTTCGCCCACCACGCGTTTAAAGATACCTTTGCGGATCGGAAAACTGACGCCGAGATTTTCGACGCGCAGCAGTGGCGGTGTCTCCGGGGCCAGAGGAACCGGATCTCCTGCGGGCTCGCTGTTCAACAGGCGCTGGGTATAAGGGTGCGTTGGCGCGGCAAACAGGGCGCTGGCGCTGTTCTGCTCGACGCACAGACCGTTTTGCATCACGGCAACGTTATCTGCCAGTTTGCGCACAATACTCAGGTTGTGCGTGATAAACAGAAGCCCCATGTTCAGCTCCTGACGCAGTTCGCGCAGCAGCGTCAGGATTTGCGCCTGCACCGTCACATCCAGCGCGGTGGTGGGTTCGTCCGCAATCAATAATTCCGGACGAGTGAGCAGCGCCATGGCAATCATCACGCGCTGGCGTTCGCCGCCAGAAAGCTGGTGGGGGAAATCCCCCAGGCGCTGGCGGGCATTGCGGATACCCACCCGGTCAAGACAGGTCAGGATCTCGGCGCGGGCGGCCTCCCGGCGCATCCCCCGGTGGAGCGATAAGACCTCGTAGAGCTGCTTTTCCACGCTATGCAGTGGATTGAGCGACACCATCGGTTCCTGAAAAATCATCGCAATTTTATTGCCGCGCACCTGGCGCAAGGTTTTCTCGCTGGCATGCAGCAGGCTTTCGCCATGAAAGAGGATATCGCCCTGCGGATAGACAGCGGGTGGCGTGGGGAGCAGGCGAAGGATCGACAATGCGCTCACGCTTTTACCCGAGCCGGATTCGCCGACCAGCGCCAGTGTTTCGCCCGCCTCAATTTGCAGCGAAAGCGAATCCACCACCGTGCGTTGTGTCTCCTGCTGACGAAAAGCGATAGACAGGGAATCAATGCGTAACAGGGGAGGGATCATCTTATACCGCCTTGTTGGGATCGAAGGCGTCGCGCACCGCTTCACCAATAAAAATTAACAGCGACAGTAAGACCGCCACAGACAAAAACGCCGCGATACCCAGCCAGGGCGCCTGCAGATTATTCTTCCCTTGCAGTAATAATTCGCCAAGCGACGGTGAACCCAGTGGCAAACCGAAGCCGAGGAAATCCAGCGAGGTCAGGGTGGAAATCGAGCTGCATAAAATAAACGGCAGGAAGGTCAGCGTGGCGACCATCGCATTGGGCAGCATATGGCGCAGCATAATGCTGCGGTCGTTCACCCCCAGCGCCTGCGCCGCACGGATGTAGTCGAAATTTCGCGTGCGCAGAAACTCAGCGCGCACCACGCCCACCAGACTCATCCAGCCGAACAGTACCGTAATGGCCAGCAACCACCAGAATCCAGGCTGTACGACGCTGGAGAGCAGAATAATCAGGAACAGCGTTGGCATGCCTGACCAGACCTCAATAAAGCGCTGGCCCCACAGATCGATTTTCCCGCCGTAATAGCCCTGTAGTGCGCCTGCGATCACGCCGATAACGCAGGAGCAGAGCGTCAACATTAAGCCAAACAGCAATGAGATACGCGTCCCGTAGAGAATACGCGCCAGCACATCCCCGCCGTTGGCATCGGTACCTAACCAGTTCTGCTTTGAGGGCGGCGAGGGGAAAGGCTGAGTGGTGGAGTAGTTGATACTGCGCGCGCCAAAGCGGATGGGGGCATGAATCATCCAGCCATGCTGAGCGATTTGCTGCTGCAGCCAGGGATCCTGATAATCCGCAGGCGTGGCAAACGGACCGCCAAATTCGCTCTCGCTATAGTTGAAAATCACCGGCGCGTACCAGTGACCCTGGTAACGCACCAGCAGCGGTTTATCGTTGGCGATCAGTTCGGCAAACAGGCTGAATAAAAAAATCAGCAGAAAAATCCACAGCGACCAAAAACCGCGGCGATTATGGCGAAAACGCGCCCAGCGAGTCTGGTTGACGTAGCTTAATTTAAACATCAGCGTCCCTCGAAATCGATGCGCGGGTCGACCAGCGTATAAGTCATGTCGCTGAGAATATTCAGCAACAGGCCGATAAGCGTGAAAATATAAAGCGTGCCAAACATCACCGGATAATCGCGCGAGACGGTGGCCTCGTAGCCCAGCAGCCCCAGCCCATTAAGCGAGAAGATCACTTCAATGAGCAGTGAGCCGGTAAAAAACATGCTGATAAAGGTGGCAGGAAAGCCTGCGATCACCAGTAACATCGCATTACGAAACACATGCTTGCGCATAATATTGCCTTCGCTGACGCCTTTTGCGCGCGCGGTCACCACATACTGCTTTCTGATCTCATCCATAAAGGAGTTTTTCGTCAGCATGGTCAGGGCCGCAAAGCCGCCAATGACGGTTGCCAGCACGGGCAGGGTGATGTGCCACAGGTAGTCGGTTACCTTAGCGTACCAGGGCAGGGTATCGAAGTTCGACGAAACCAGCCCACGCAGCGGGAAGATATCGTAGTAGCTGCCGCCCGCAAAAAAGACGATCAGCAAAATAGCGAACAGAAATGCGGGGATCGCGTAGCCGATAATAATAAAAGCGCTGCTCCAGACGTCGAACCGGCTGCCGTTATAGACCGCTTTGCGGATCCCCAGGGGAATCGACACAAGATAGATAATCAGCGTCCCCCATAGCCCAAGCGTGACGGAAACCGGCAGGCTCTCTTTGATCAGTTGTAGCACTGAGGCGCTGCGAAACAGGCTATTGCCGAAGTCGAAACGGACATAGTCCCAGAGCATTTTGAAATAACGCTCATGAATCGGTTTGTCGAAGCCGTAGCGTTTGGTGATTTCAGCAATCACTTCCGGATCAAGCCCACGCCCGCCGCGATAGTGGCTATCGTTGCTGGTAGCGCTGCCGACACCGGTTCGGGCGTGTGTGGCACCGCCGCCTTCGACCGTCGTTCCCGGTAAACCACTCTGGTTACCGAACTCAATCGCCGCAATGGCCTGATCGACCGGCCCTCCCGGGGCAATCTGTACGATGAAAAAGTTAATAGTGATAATCGCCCACAAGGTGGGAATGATCAGCAATAAGCGTCGAATAAAATAGGCGCCCATCCTGTCTCCTTAGCGTCTGTCTGCGGGCAGTTTTGCCGCTTTGTTCACGTCATACCACCAGGTGTCGAAACCGAGTGAATAGACGGGGCGAATGCCTGGCATCGAGAACTTGTCCCAGTAGGCCACCTGATCGGCTGCCATATACCACATAGGCAACATGTAGTAATTCCACGTCAGCACCCGGTCGAGCGCCCGCCCCAGCGGCAGCAGTTTTTGCTTATCTCCCTGCGCCTGGATAATTTGCGCGATCAGTTTATCCAGTACCGGGCTTTTCACGCCGGGGGAGTTATAGGTTGAATCGATGTATTGCGAACTCCAGGAGATTTGCAGATCGGAACTGGGCCACGGCATTGCCCGCCACACGCGCGGCATCATGTCGTAATCGCGGGTGCGCAGACGATTGGTTATCTGCGAGTTATCGACCTGGCGGACTTCCATCGTAATACCCAGCCGCGCCAGGTTGTGCTGAAACGGCAACACCCACTGGTTGTTCCCGCCAGAAGGCAGCAGCATCTCGAAAACGAACGGTTTGCCGGTCTGGGAGTTCACCAGCTTCTGGTCTTTCATTTCCCAGCCTGCCTGCTTGAGTAGCTCACTCGCTTTCAGCAGGTTCTCCCGGTCATAGCCGTCGCCTTTGGAGACGGGTGGAGTATAAATAGAGGTGAAAACCTCCGGCGGCAGGTCGGCTTTCATCGGCGCCAGTAGCGTCAGCTCCGCGGCATCCGGATAATTGCGTGCGGCATATTCCGTGTTCTGGAAATAGCTGTTGGTGCGGCTGTAGGCGTTATAAAACAGCGCCTTGTTCATCCACTCAAAATCAAAGGCCAGCGAGACAGCTTCACGTACCCGACGGTCGGTAAACACTGGTCGCTGGATATTGAATGCCAGCCAACGGGTATCCTGCGCGGAGGTGTTTGGCTGCTCATCTTTAATGATATAGCCACGGTCAAAATTGCTGCCAATATAGCGCGTCGCCCAATTTTTTGCACTGCCCTCGGTGCGCATATCGAACGCGCCAGCTTTAAAGGCCTCAAAGGCGACATTGTCGTCCAGATAATAGTCATAGCGAATACTGTCGAAATTCCAGCGCCCGCGATTGACCGGCAGCGTCGCGCCCCAGTAGTCCTTCACGCGCGAGTAGGTCACGTACTGTCCCATCCGCCAACCGGTGATGCGATAAGGGCCGCTCCCGAGGGGAGGGGACGATAGCGGGTCGCTGAGTTTATGATCTTTCCAGAATTTCTCAGGCATAACCGGCAGTGAGAAGAGGCTAAGCATGTTCTCTTTGCCCGGTTCACCCAGTTCGATACGCACGGTTAACGGGGAGATCGCTTTTACCGTGGTGCCTTTATAGATCAGGCGGAACTGCGGCACCCCTTCGGTCATGAATTTATGGAAGGTGAATGCCACATCGCTGGCCCGAATAGGTGAGCCGTCGTGGAAGGTGGCGCGCGGATTGATCGAGACCTCGACCCATGAATAATCATCGGCGTAGCGGGCCACCTCAGCAATCAGCGGATAGTAGCTGCCCGGTTCATCATCAGAGGTGGTAAACAGGCTGTCATAGAGCGACTCGGTGCGCACGGCGGCGTTACCGCGCAGTGCAAAGCGGTTGAAGCTATCGAACGTACCGATATAGGAAAGCGTAATATTGCCGCCTTTAGGCGCAGCGGGATTCACATAGTCAAAATGTGAGAAATTGATGGCATATTTGGGCTCGCCGATAACGGCAAACGCGTAATTCTCTTTAATGGTTTGTGCATGGCTAACGGTGCCTACCAGCAGCAAACTCAAAATAAACAGGCGCACAAACTTCATCGGGCGGGATCCTTTACCTGTGGCGCTCCGGGCGCACCAACGTTTTCTCATTGAATAATAAGGGAGGGGGCGCCCGTTGTGAAATAGTTAACGGCCTAAAGTCGTGATGAAAACTGCGGGGGATGCCACATTGTGAATTGCTCAAGTGTCATTGGGCGGCTGAAATAGTAACCCTGCATAAAATTAACGCCATGTTCCCGCAGCCAGCGAGCCTGCTCTGGTGTTTCGACACCTTCTGCCACGGTGGCCATATTCAGACGTTTCGCCAGCGTCAGCACTGCATCAAGCACCGGTGACGTGACGGTTTCAGTACCAATGGCATTCACAAAGCCACGATCAATTTTAAGATAATCAACGGTGAAACGTTCAAGATAGATAAGTGCGCTGTGACCGGTGCCGAAATCATCAATGGCAATTTCATAGCCTTCATCACGCAGCCACTGGAATAATTTCACCGCCTCATTCTGGCGCAACATATCCCGCTCGGTGATTTCCAGCACCAGGCGGAAATAGTCGGCCGGAAGGGAATGGGTAAACTGGCGAATATCCCTGGCAAAACTTTCGACATGCAAATGGCCGGGCGAGATATTAATACCCAGTTTGGCCCCCTGTGGCAGCAGTGTTTGCAAGACTGGCGCATCGTGGGCAATAAGCTTAAACAGGTGCAGCGTCAGCGGCACGATTAGCTGTTGCGCCTCGGCATACTGGATAAACGCATCTGGTGGGATCTCGCCGGCAGTGGGGTGCTTCCAGCGCATCAGCACCTCGACACCGCGCACCCGTAATTCACTGGCATCAACCACTGGCTGGTACACCACATAAAACTGATTCTGTTTAATGGCGGTAAGGATCTCTTTGCCTGGACGCATTCGGATATAGAGATACCAGGCCGTCAGTAAACCCGCAAGCGTGCCCACCATGCCGCCAAACAGCAGGGCAAGCTGTACGTCTTCGGGTTCCCAGGTTTTGGTATAAAGATTAATGGTCAGCGGAAAGCCAGCAAGATGCGCTGTGCGAAACGGTGTGGCTTTCAGGGTACGTAGATCAACAAGACCCGTCGAAAAAGTGGAGATCGCGTTGTGGCCGATCCCGAGTGCAATACCGGTCAGTTCTTGTTGCTGTGAGGTATAAAGCAGGAAAGGGGTGAGGTTGACATTGAGAGATACAAAAACGCCACGGTCATCAAGCAAGGGGCTGCGGAACCACATTGCAATCGCCGGTTTGTCCGGCAACATTGGCGTGCCGTGCAAAATGACCATATCAAAGTCTTTGTGCAGATCAATTTCCGGCAGGAGATCCTTCATCGGTACGTGCATCACGCCCGTAGCGGAAGAACAAAATGCGTTATCGTTTTTGACTAATAAAAATGCGCGAACATTGGTGCTAAAAGCGGCGCGCGAGGTCAGCTCACTGGCGACATCAGCGCACTCATTGAGCGTTAGCGGCTGGAGCGTCTCAGCGGTGGTTTTGATATCGCTAAAATAGTCTGTGAGCCAGTGCTGCATGCCCGCGAGTACGGCATTCATCTTTTGTTCATGTTTCTTCTGAACAACTAAAAAATGAATCCCGCTAACGGCAATAGCCGCGAAGAGACCGACCAGAAGGCTAAACAGAAGAATTTTCCGGCTGGCGGAAAAGTTGCGGGTCAACATCACTTATATCCATATCTGCGAGTTTGAGCGAAAAAAAGCCAGGCGATTGCTCTATTTGATTTCCTGGAATATAGCCTGGAAAGTGTTAATGAGACATATAAACAGGCAAGAAAAAAGGTATAAAAAAACACCGCCGAAGCAGTGTTCTTTTATCGTTTCGCGCCAGCCAAGGGATAACCGGCGAAAACATGCGTTAGCTGCGGGACAATATGCGGCGCGCTTCGTTGTAGCGCTTCTTCCAGTAAGGTTCATCCATACTGGAAATCACCACACCACTACTTGTCGAAGCATGGACAAACTGGTTATTGCCAATGTAGATGCCTACATGGCGACCCGTTGACCCTGCTCTGAACAACACCAGGTCACCGGTACGCAAACTGGTGCGTGATACCGACTTACCCATTTCCTGCTGTTCGTAGGTTGAACGCGGTAATTCTAAACCAAACTGCTCACGGAAAGTGCGCTGGACGAAGCCGGAACAATCAATACCTTTCTTGGTGTCGCCGCCTAAGCGGTAACGTACACCTTTCCAGTCAGCATATTGATCGAGGATGCGATTTTTCACATCCAGATTACGCACCATATTTTCAAATTCATCCTGAGAGGCTTGCAGTGAAGAGATATCTTCGCCCACAGCATGCGTCTCAGAATGCATGTTTTTCGCGGTATTTGTTGAACAAGCTGATAACAGAACCGCCACTGCTACCGCGGGAATCGCCCGCAAGATATATCTCAAAATCGGCTGAGATTTGACCATGTTAATTATTTTCCCTTGAAGTCCTTAACGATAAATATCGTTATAAAAAATGCCAACGCAGCGAGAGTAATTAGCTGTATGCAATGAGACAATTACCCGTGGTCAAATCTGTGGATGAACGCACAAATTTATTTGTTATGAGAATAATTGCTCATTAGCTCAAAGCAGACCCGAGATTACCCTATCACTACGGGCATTGCGAGCGCTTTTCTGCGATTTTTTATAAGAAATTATGATACAGAAAGTTAATTATCAGGAATGGCTAAAAAAGCGGCAATTTAGGTTAAGAATCATGCAAATCGCTAATTTGAATAGTGATTGTTATGACAGGGGGATGACAGAAAAGGCGAAGTTTTGACAAATTTGCATCAGGGATCGAAAACGATCCCTGATGATTAGCGTACATCCATGTTATTAAATTGTATAAAAATTGTTTATTTTCCCGGTAGGTAACGATTAAACAGGCTAATTATTTTGTCGCTAAGTGGTGTCATCAGACACCACGGCAGGCCAATCAGCACCACAGAAAGAGAGCCAACAGCAATATCGGTAAACCAGTGGGCGCCAATCATCACGCGTGGGAATGCGAAAACCACAAAAATAATCAGGGCAATGGCGAACGCTTTTTTACCGAAATAACGCAGCATGATAGAAGAAAAAATAAGCAACATCATGCCATGATCGCCCGGGAAACTGTCTTTGGAGGCATCCTTGGTCGGGAAATCCAGTAATTCACTGACCCGATGAATGCCGCTAAAAAAGAGTGTCGGGCTTTCGCGTTTAACGGGAATAAGCAATTGCGCGAGCTGATTAATAGCCACCGCAAACAGCAACATAGTCAGGCCAATAATGACGATCCGGCGACGTCCGGCGCTGTCTTCACGCAACCAGAACGACAGCATCAGGCAACCCATGGCAATGAGCGAGCAGGCGTCAAAGGCGCGGTTGTTGGTCAGCGCGACCAGCCACAGGAAGGCACGGTTCTCAACGAGGCCGTTATTGAAGAAGTGGAAAATTGCCGCGTCCAGCGGAAACCAGAATCCATGATTAACCGGTAAATACCAGGACAGGAACAGCGCAAAACCAGCGACATTAAGCAAAAAAATAAGCGGTAAACGAGTCTTCATCTTTATCCATTTTTGAACAATACGGGCAAAACAGTAGTGTCCTTAACTTAAACGAAGCTTCAACAAACTGGCCTGCAAGGCATTCCAGTCCGCTTCGGAGGCGGTAATTAATTCAATACGGCTGTCCGGCGGCGCGACATTTTGCGTCTCAATATGCAGATCCAGCCCCTGGCGATTAATACGCACCAGCCCTTCGGGAATACGCATTACACCCTTGACGCGTTCGACTGGCGCAAGGCGCGCCCACTCAAGTAAACCAATGGTGTCAAACTGCGTATCTGCGTCAAAAATCCAACCGCACGCATGATGACCCTGGCCACTATTCAGGCTGCGTCGCCAGCGTTGATGTTCAGGCAAGCTTAGCGCCGCCAGTCCTTTTCTTTCGCCGGTGTGGTGATGATGTTCGGCACTGGTGGGAAGTGCGCGCAGATTGCGGCGTGGGTTATCCAGCAGCGACACGGGAATATTTCCCTGTGTGGCGTTGATACGCAGACGGTCGCCGCCATGTTGCTGCCACCATACTTCCAGTGCCTGTTGGCTCTCGACGCTGGCGCGGTCTTCTTTATTAGCGACAATGATGTCAGCCGCCGCAAGCTGGTCGCGGAAGTTTTCATTACCCGTCACTTTTTCGTCCAGCAACTGACGTGGGTCGATAAGGCACAAGGTCGCGCGCAAATCGATCCAGGGTTCATAGACCGGGGCAGTGAGCATATCGAGAATCTGTTTTGGATGGCCCAGGCCGGTAGGCTCAATCAGTAAACGATCGGGTTTACCCTGACGTAATAGCGTATTAAGGCCAACCTGCATTGGCAGGCCGTTCACGCAGCACATGCATCCGCCGGGGATCTCTTTTAATAAGGCCCCGCTGTCCGCCAGTAATGCGCCATCGATGCCCACTTCGCCAAATTCATTGACCAGAACGGCCCATTTTTCTTTGGGGTCTTTATTTGCCAGCATATGGAGAATGGACGTCGTCTTCCCGCTGCCAAGAAAGCCAGTAATCAGATTTGTTTTCGTCACGTTTACTCCAGCATTACGCACAATAATAAGTGCGACAATCCTGGCGAAAATTGGCAAAAAAGAGAAGGGCAGGAGCGGAGAAAGCACTTTCCGCCCCTTTTAATGGCAGAAAATGTTAAATCTGCAGGGCGTTACGCACCGCCTGGTGCGCCCCTTGCGTGCGCAACTGTTGCCATGCACTGTCGATGGCATTCACAAAACGCGGGTCGGTGGGTAAATCTGTACCGAAGATTTCACTGAGCGCCAGCAACGCCCCAACGCGCTCCCTTTCACTGCTGGTCTCGACGATAGCCCGTAACTTATCGACCAGAGGATCGCGCACATCAATGGCCTCGCCTGCGTCATCCGTTCCGCTGACATAGCGCATCCAGCCTGCCACGCCGAGTGCCAGCAACGGCCAGTGGCTTTCACGCTGTAAATGCACGCGAACGCTATCCAGCATACGCTGCGGCAGTTTCTGGCTACCGTCCATCGCTATCTGCCAGGTGCGATGTTTAAGCGCCGGGTTAGAAAAACGGGCAATCAGATTGTCTGCATATGCGTTGAGGTCCACGCCGGTAATAGCAAGCGTAGGGGCCTGTTCACCTAGCATCAACTGATGTGCGGCACGGCGAAAAACCTCATCCTGCATACAATCGCTGATATGGGCAAACCCGGCCAGATACCCCAGGTACGCGAGGAACGAATGGCTACCGTTCAGCATACGCAGCTTCATCTGTTCCCACGGGCGAACGTCTTGTACCAGTTGCACCCCTGCCACTTCCCATTGCGGACGACCGGCAACAAAGTTGTCTTCAATGACCCACTGAATATAAGGCTCGCAACTGATGGCACAGGGATCGGCAACCCCCAATTCAGCGGCAATTTCCGCCAGGGATTCGTCAGTAGCGGCCGGCACGATACGGTCCACCATGGTTGAGGGGAAACTGACATGCGTATCAATCCACTGCGCCAGCTCGGAGGAACGGGTTTGCGCCATACCCAGTACCGCGTTTTTCACGATGTGACCATTATCCGGAATATTGTCGCAAGACAGCACCGTAAAGGCGGGCAGGCCGCGCTCACGTCGACGGGCGAGCGCTTCAACCAGAATGCCTGGTGCGGAATGCGGTTCGCCAGGCTCCTGCAGATCATGGGCAATGCGCGGTTGAGTGAGGTCCAGTTTGCCGGTTGCCGGGTCGATGCAATAGCCTTTCTCGGTGATGGTCAGGGAAACAATGGCTACCTGCGGTTCGCAAAATTTTTCAATGATGGCCGCCAGTGAGTCCAGTTTGGCATTCAGACATTCGTTAACCGCGCCAACAACGTAGGCTTTATTCCCTTCAGCCCCTTTCTCCAGCACGGTGTACAGATGATCCTGCGCGCGCAACTGCGCCATAAGCTGGTCGCCGCTGAACAGGCTAATCTCGCATATGCCCCAGTCGCCCCCCAGCGCGTTCAGCACACGGTCAGTCAATAGTGCCTGATGCGCGCGGTGAAAGGCGCCAAAACCGAAGTGAACAATGCGCGAACGCAATGAACGGCGATCATATTGAGGTAACTGCACCGTTTCTGGCAGCGTTACGGAGGCAATTGTTTGCATTGAAATACACCTGTTTAACCATTAATTAACAATATGCAGTGTAAAGTTATATGACAGCAAATTGAATTGGTGTGCCTGAAATATCCGGGTAATGTGAGCTGGATCAATCATTCTTGCGGCGGCGTTTGACCCTCTCCGTTAAACATGTATGGTAGTCGTCATAGGCTTTGCGGTATTGGTATAACAACTTTGAGGATGAGGCGATGGAACAAACCTGGCGTTGGTACGGACCGAACGATCCGGTTTCATTAGATGATGTGCGTCAGGCTGGCGCAACAGGTGTTGTGACGGCACTGCACCATATTCCCAACGGTCAGGTCTGGCCGGTAGAAGAAATCAAACAGCGTCAGGCATTGCTGGCTGAAAAAGGGCTGACCTGGTCGGTGGTGGAAAGTATTCCTGTGCATGAAGATATCAAAACGCACAGTGGACAGTATGACACCTGGATTGCTAACTATCAGCAAAGCATCCGCAACCTGGCAGCCTGTGGCATCGATACCGTGTGCTACAACTTTATGCCGATCCTCGACTGGACGCGTACCGATCTGGAATACGAACTGCCGGACGGCTCTAAAGCGCTGCGTTTTGATCAGATTGCTTTTGCTGCGTTTGAACTTTATATCCTCAAACGCGACGGTGCGCAGGCTGATTACACCGAAGAAGAACAGCAGCAGGCGCAGGCCTATTTTGAAGCGATGAGCGCAGCGGAAATTGAAAAACTGACGCGCAATATTATTGCTGGTCTGCCGGGTGCGGAAGAGGGGTACACGCTGGATCAGTTCCGTGCCCGTCTGGCGGAATACGATGGCATCAACAAAGATCAGTTGCGCGAAAATATGGCTTATTTCCTGCGCGCGATTGTTGCCGTGGCTGAAGAAGTCGGCGTGCGTCTGGCGGTGCACCCGGACGATCCGCCGCGTCCCATCCTTGGCCTGCCGCGTATTGTCTCGACCATTGAGGACATGCACTGGCTGAAAAACGCGGTCGACAGCATCAATAACGGTTTCACCATGTGCACGGGTTCCTATGGTGTACGCGCCGATAACGATCTGGTGAACATGATTGAGACGTTCGGCGACCGTATTCACTTCACGCACCTGCGTTCTACCTGCCGTGAAGATAACCCTAAAACGTTCCATGAAGCTGCGCACCTGCAGGGCGATGTGGATATGGTTTCGGTTGTGGCGGCGATCCTGAGTGAAGAGCAACGCCGCAAGAAAGCCGGCGACCTGCGCCCGATTCCGTTCCGTCCGGATCACGGTCATCAGATGCTCGATGACCTGCGTAAGAAAACCAACCCAGGCTATTCGGCGATTGGTCGTCTGAAAGGGATGGCGGAAGTGCGCGGCGTGGAGCTGGCGCTTAAGAAAACGCTGTTCCGCGACCTGTTGTAATCCGCTAGCTTCGCTCTGAAATAAAAAAGGACAGTTTTCACTGTCCTTTTTTACTTTTACAGGCTGGCTTAGTCCGCACGGCCCATATAACGGCTTTCTTCAATATGAATGCGGATTTTCTCGCCGGTGGTCAGGTATTCCGGAACCTGAATCACCAGACCCGTGCTCATGGTTGCCGGTTTGGTACGTGAACTGGCTGACGCGCCTTTGATGCCCGGTGCGGTTTCAACAATTTCCAGATCAACGGTCTGCGGCAATTCCAGCGCCAGCAGTTGGCCATCCCAGGTCAGCACCTGCATATCCGGCATTCCGCCTTCCGGGATAAACAGCAGTTCTTCTTCGATCTGCTCTTTTGTGAAGGTGTACGGCGTGTAATCTTCTTTATCCATAAACACGTATTCGTTGCCATCAACATAGGAGAAGTCAACGAAACGGCGGGTCAGGGTCACGGTATCGACGATATCGTCACCTTTGAAACGTTCTTCGACTTTCAGGCCGGTGCGCACATCGGAGAAACGCATTTTATAGAGGGTTGCGGCGCCGCGGGCGCTCGGTGACTGAATATCAATATTCTTTACAATCAGCAGCTTGCCGTTGTAGTTCAGCACCATACCTTTCTTGATTTCGTTCGCTCTTGGCATCAGTGGGATCCTGTAAAATAAAAATAACGAAAATATCGCGACAAAGTACCCGCGAGGGCCTTTACAGGCAAGTGGAATCGCTGAGTTTTGCGTTTGACGGGGAAAACAGGTAGTTTGGCGGCCAGCCCAACAGAGAGTCGTGATTATGGAATGCCGTACGGATTGCGGAGCGTGCTGTATCGCCCCTTCGATTTCAAGTCCTATCCCCGGTATGCCACAGGGCAAGCCGGCCAACACGCGTTGTATCCAACTGGCGGATGACAACACGTGTAAAATTTTCGGCTCCCCGCTACGTCCAGCGGTCTGCGCCAGCCTGCAACCGAGCGCTGGCATGTGTTTCAGCGATCGGGAGGCGGCCATGACCTTCCTGATTAATCTGGAAGCCGCGACCGCACCTTAAGGCGACTCCGCGCTGTACTGATATTTCGCTTCATGCTCCAGTAACCATTTCTTGCGCGCAATACCGCCGCCGTGGCCGGTCATTGCACCGTCCTTGCCAGGGATCCGGTGGCAGGGGATGACAATCGCAATACGATAATGAACAGACTGTGTTGTTCATCAGCAAGGCGCTGGCGGATGGCGTTCAGTAGTGATGCAAATTCAGCAGAATCCTCAACATCCGCTTTCCTTGCTGAACGCGGCTGTCTTCGAGATTAGCACCGGCGACACCGAGTTCAGCCAGCGTGAGCAGGTTGTCGATAATCTGCTCAGGACTTTCACCATAGCCATACTCCATATCAACGGTCAGCGGGAGAGGGCAGCAAGCCCGTAAACGGACGAGCAGGTGGTGGAGTTCTGCGAAGGTGATGCCGTCGCCATCGTCATAGCCATACGTCGCGGCAATGGCGGCACTGGAGGTCCCCATTGCCTGATAACCCGCGGCCTGTGCGGTTCTGGCGCTGGAGACATCCCAGACATTTGCTATCAGTAACGGGCCGTCTTGTTGATGTAAAAGGGCAAAATTCATCATCACGATCCTCTGTTGAATGGCCGCTTAACGGTACCGATAAGGCGTGACGAGCAACAACCGAAAAACGGACAGGTATTTTTCCCCTCTCTTTTTTGCTCACAAAAACGGAACAACATTTCAACGATACTGCTGTGCTGATGGGTGCTGAATGTGACCTAAAAAGACGGTCAGCTTTGTTCAGCAAAAATGGGATGCCAGGGAGTGAAATGTGCAGTAGATCGTAATTTTGCAATCAAAAACGAGACTTTTCTTGATTGCTGAAGCGGAAAAGTCAAGACTTCTCGAAACGTTTCAGCGTCATCTTGTTTTCAACACATTTCAGGGTGGCGCATTATTTCTCAAGTTAGCTGAAACGATTCAGTTCAGCAGGAGAGGATTTACATGTTCCAGTTATCCGTTCAGGACATCCATCCGGGCCAGCAGGCCGGGACGAAAGAAGAGGCGATTCGTCAGATTGCTGCCGCACTGGCAGAAGCAGGCAACGTCGCCGGTGGTTATGTTGATGGCATGCTGGCGCGTGAGCAGCAGACGTCGACGTTCCTTGGCAACGGGATCGCCATTCCTCACGGGACGACTGATACCCGCGACCAGGTGTTGAAAACCGGCGTCAAAGTGTTCCAGTTCCCGCAAGGCATTCTCTGGGGGGAAGGCCAGGTCGCCTATGTGGCTATCGGTATTGCCGCCAGTTCTGATGAACACCTGGGCCTGCTGCGTCAGCTAACCCACGTCCTGAGCGATGATTCCGTTGCTGCACAACTGCAATCGGCGACCACAGCAGAAGAACTGCGTGCGTTGCTGATGGGTGAACAGCAAGTGGCGTCGCTGAAACTGGATAACGATACCCTGAGCCTTGACGTTGTCGCCAGCGACCTGGTGACGCTGCAGGCGCTGAACGCTGCGCGGCTGAAAGAAGCGGGCGCGGTTGATGCTGTCTATGTGGCACGCGCGATTAACGAACAACCGCTGAATCTCGGTCAGGGGATCTGGCTGAACGACAGCGCACAGGGCAATCTGGCGAGCGCGGTGGCTGTCAGCCGTGCTGCAAAAGCATTTGATGTGAACGGTGAAAGCGTTGCGCTGCTGGTCAGCGTAGCAATGGCTGATGACCAGCCGGTTGCTGTACTTAAACGTCTGAGCAATCTTCTGCTCGACAATAAAGCTGACCGTCTTCTGAGCGCAGATGCCGCTACCCTGCTGGCACTGTTGACCAGCGATGACGCTATTGCTGACAACCTGCTGACCGCCGAGTTTGTTGTACGCAATGAACATGGCCTTCATGCCCGTCCGGGCACCATGCTGGTGAATACCATCAAACAATTTAATAGTGAAGTGACTGTCGCAAACCTCGACGGTACCGGTAAATCCGCCAATGGTCGTAGCCTGATGAAAGTGGTCGCGCTGGGCGTGAAGAAAGGTCACCGTCTGCGCTTCACCGCACAGGGCGATGATGCTGAACAGGCGCTGAAAGCGATTGGCGAAGCCATCGCTGCCGGTCTGGGGGAGGGCGCATAATGAGCAGACGTGTCGCTACTATTACCCTTAACCCTGCCTATGATCTGGTCGGGTATACCCCGGAAATTGAACGCGGTGAAGTGAACCTGGTTCGCACTACCGGCCTGCATGCTGCGGGTAAAGGTATCAACGTGGCGAAAGTGCTGAAAGATCTGGGCATCGACGTGACCGTTGGCGGTTTCCTGGGTAAAGACAACCAGGACGGTTTCCAGCAATTGTTCAGCGAACTGGGCATTGCTAACCGCTTCCAGATTGTCCAGGGTCGTACCCGTATCAACGTGAAGTTGACGGAAAAAGACAGCGAAGTCACTGACTTCAACTTCTCCGGCTTCGAAGTGACGCCGGCAGACTGGGAACGTTTTGTTGCAGACTCGCTGACCTGGCTGGGTCAGTTCGACATGGTTTGTGTCAGCGGCAGCTTGCCATCGGGTGTGAGCCCGGAAGCCTTTACCGACTGGATGACGCGCCTGCGCAGCCAGTGCCCATGCATCATTTTCGACAGCAGCCGCGATGCGCTGGTTGCTGGTCTGAAAGCTGCGCCGTGGCTGGTTAAACCTAACCGTCGCGAACTCGAAATTTGGGCTGGTCGCAAATTACCGGAATTGAAAGATGTGATCGACGCGGCGCATGCGCTTCGTGAACAAGGAATTGCCCATGTGGTTATTTCACTGGGCGCGGAAGGGGCGTTGTGGGTTAACGCTTCGGGCGAATGGATCGCCAAACCGCCGTCAATGGAGGTGGTAAGCACCGTTGGCGCAGGGGATTCAATGGTTGGCGGTCTGATTTATGGCCTGTTAATGCGAGAGTCCAGTGAACATACATTGCGCCTGGCCACTGCCGTGGCAGCACTGGCCGTTAGCCAGAGCAATGTAGGTATTACCGATCGTACCCAGTTAGCCGCGATGATGGCGCGTGTTGACTTAAAACCCTTTAACTAACAGCAGGAGAGCATAATGAAAACGCTGCTGATAATTGATTCTGAACTCGGTCAAGCTCGCGCATATATGGCGAAAAGCCTGTTAGGCGCAGCGGCACAAAAAGCGAATTTGCAGTTTATCGACAACCCCGGTGAAGCTGAACTGGCGATCGTTCTGGGCTCCCGCGTGCCGGCTGACAGCGCGCTGAGCGGCAAGAAAGTCTGGTTGGGCGACATCAATCGCGCTGTGGCTCATCCGGAACTGTTTTTAAGTGAAGCAAAGAACCACGCTTCTCCGTACACGGCTCCGGCGGCGACACCGGTGACGTCCAACAGTGGTCCGAAACGTATCGTGGCTATCACCGCCTGCCCGACGGGTGTTGCGCACACCTTTATGGCGGCAGAGGCCATTGAAACCGAAGCGAAAAAACGCGGCTGGTGGGTGAAAGTGGAAACACGCGGCTCTGTTGGCGCGGGTAACGCCATCACGCCGGAAGAAGTGGCACAAGCCGATCTGGTGATCGTCGCCGCTGACATCGAAGTGGATCTGGCGAAATTCGCTGGCAAACCGATGTATCGCACGACTACAGGCCTGGCACTGAAGAAAACGGCGCAGGAATTAGACAAAGCGCAAGCCGAAGCGAAAACGTATCAGCCGAGCGGCGGTACGCAAGCTGCGAGCAGTGAAGGTAAAAAAGAGAGTGCGGGCGCCTATCGCCACCTGCTGACCGGTGTTTCTTACATGCTGCCGATGGTTGTTGCCGGTGGTCTGTGTATCGCACTGTCCTTTGCCTTCGGTATTACCGCATTTAAAACGCCGGATACGCTGGCTGCCGCGCTGATGCAAATCGGTGGTGGGTCTGCGTTTGCTCTGATGGTGCCGGTGCTGGCCGGTTACATTGCCTTCTCCATCGCTGACCGTCCGGGTCTGACGCCGGGTCTTATTGGCGGTATGCTGGCAGTAAGTACCGGCTCTGGCTTTATCGGCGGTATTATTGCCGGTTTCCTTGCGGGTTATCTGGCGAAAGCCATCAGTAAAGGCGTTAAGTTGCCGCCAAGCATGGAAGCGCTGAAACCGATCCTGATCATTCCGCTGTTCTCAAGCCTGATTGTTGGTCTGGCGATGATCTACCTTATCGGTAAACCGGTTGCGGGTATCCTTGCAGGTCTGACGTCATGGCTGCAATCCATGGGTACGGCGAATGCTGTCCTGCTGGGTGCAATCCTCGGTGGCATGATGTGTACCGACATGGGTGGTCCGGTGAACAAAGCGGCCTACGCCTTTGGTGTTGGTCTGTTGAGTACGCAGACTTACGCACCGATGGCCGCCATCATGGCTGCCGGTATGGTGCCGCCGCTGGCGATGGGTCTGGCGACCATTGTTGCCCGTAAGAAATTCGATAAAGGGCAGCAGGAAGGGGGCAAAGCGGCGCTGGTTCTGGGCCTGTGCTTTATCTCCGAAGGTGCGATTCCGTTCGCGGCACGAGACCCGATGCGTGTTCTGCCATGCTGTATCGCCGGTGGCGCGCTGACGGGGGCTATCTCCATGGCGATTGGCGCGAAACTGATGGCACCGCACGGTGGCCTGTTCGTTCTGCTGATTCCAGGTGCAATCACCCCGGTTGTGGGTTATCTGCTCTCTATCGTGGCAGGTACCCTGCTGGCAGGTCTGGTCTATGCGTTCCTGAAACGCCCGGAAACCGAAGCTGTTGCCAAAGCCGCATAATATGATTGACTGAGTCATAAAGGGGCCGGGAAACCGGCCCTTTTTTTATTCCCCGCCTTCTGTGCCCCGCATCTCATTTCTGTAACGTGTTTTAATCTCAATCCCTATAAATTTGTGATGACCTTCATATCTATTCACCTTCGCTCGTGGGGGCGTATTTACTTTACGCAAATTCGGCTTACGATAAACACATGTTCAAAAATAAACATGTGCTCTAATAAGGTTTCGCATCCAGACGATAAACGAATTGTTGTCTCGACGATCTCATTAATATGGCATTTTTTGCCAGAGGGCGTTTTATGCGTAAAAAGGATTATATAATCACTATTGGTTCCGCCAATATGGACGTGGCGGGCTATTCACATGGTGTATTGAATTACGCGGATTCCAACCCGGGGAAAATAAAATTCACGCCGGGCGGTGTGGGGCGTAATATTTCACAGAATCTGGCATTGCTGGGAACTGAGTCATGGCTACTCACCGTGGTGGGCGATGATTTTTATGGCCAGTCTCTCTTAAATCAAACCAGTCAGTCCGGTGTCCGAATAGAAAAATGTCTTATTGTTGCAGGTGAAAATACCTCGAGTTATTTATCGCTCCTGGATAATACCGGCGAAATGCTGGTGGCCATTAACGATATGAATATTACCGATCATTTGTCTGCGGATTTCCTGGCAAAACATATCGATTTTATTCGCGACGCCAGCGTAATTGTTGCCGACTGCAATATCAGTGAAGACGCGCTCGCCTGGCTGCTGACACATGCGGGAGATACGCCTGTTTTCATCGACCCGGTATCCGCCTGGAAATGCGTCAAAATACGCGACTGGCTGGGACAGATTCATACGCTGAAACCCAACCGCCTTGAGGCCGAAACGCTCAGTGGCATTACGCTTTCCGGGCGCGACGATGTAGGAAAGGTTGCCGAATGGTTTCATGCTCGCGGTCTGCGACGGCTGGTACTGAGCATGGGCGGCGACGGCGTTTATTACAGCGAGCGCGATGGCGTAAGTGGGTGGTCACCTCCGATTAAAACCCAGGTCGTTAATGTCACCGGGGCGGGTGACGCCATGATGGCGGGTCTGGCGGCCTGTTGGGTAGAAGGTTTTTCATTTATCGATTCGGTCCGTTTTGCGCAAGGGTGTTCGTCTATGGCTCTGGCGTCCGAATATACCAATAATCCTGACTTATCTTTTTCAAAAGTCACATCGCTAGTGGAGAAACAAGATGTCTGAATTAACGATTTCCCCTGAATTACTGCATATCTCTGCGGAAGTAAAAGAAGCGCTCGAAAATAATAAACCGGTTGTAGCGCTGGAATCGACAATTATTTCTCACGGTATGCCCTTCCCGCAAAATGCGCAAACGGCAATTGAAGTCGAAGAGACTATTCGTAAGCACGGTGCGGTGCCGGCAACTATCGCCATTATTAAAGGCGTCATGAAAGTTGGTCTGACGAAAGAGGAAATTGAATTATTAGGCCGTGAAGGGCATAGCGTCGCAAAAGTCAGTCGCCGGGATTTACCTTTTGTGGTCGCCGCTGGATTAAATGGTGCAACCACGGTGGCATCCACCATGATTATTGCCGCGCTGGCCGGTATTAAAGTTTTTGCGACCGGGGGCATTGGCGGCGTTCACCGTGGCGCCGAACATACATTTGATATTTCCGCTGATTTGCAGGAGCTGGCGCACACTAATGTCACGGTCGTTTGCGCAGGGGCGAAATCTATTCTCGACCTCGGCCTGACCACCGAATATCTGGAAACCTTCGGTGTACCGTTAATTGGTTATCAGACCAAATCATTGCCGGCGTTTTTCTGCCGTACCAGCCCGTTTGAGGTCAGCATTCGTCTGGACAGCGCAAAAGAGATCGCCCGTGCGATGGCGGTGAAGTGGCAAACCGGCCTTAACGGTGGCCTGGTGGTAGCTAACCCGATTCCTGAACAGTTTGCGATGGCGGAAGAGAAAATCAACGCCGCTATTGATCGGGCGGTGAAAGAGGCCGAAGAGCAGGGCGTGGTCGGTAAAGATAGCACGCCGTTCCTGCTGGCTCGTGTAGCCGAGCTAACCGGCGGCGATAGCCTGAAGTCAAATATTCAGCTGGTGTTCAACAACGCCGTGCTGGCATGTGAAATCGCAAAAGAGTACCAACGTCTCGCATAAACCGGGCGCGGGCAGTGAGCGGTCGCCCGCAGGGATATCAGACATACCAAAACCTGGCGTTTACGCCGGGTTTCCTGGCATGAAGGGAAAATCATTATGGATATAATGAGAAGTTTTCTGGGTATGGTGGTATTACTGGCCATCGCTTTTCTGCTGTCAGTAAATAAAAAACGCATTAGTTTACGCACGGTTGGCGCGGCGCTGCTGCTGCAAATCGCTATCGGCGGGATTATGCTCTATTTCCCGCCGGGCAAATGGCTGGTTGAGCAGGCGGCGCTGGGCGTACATAAAGTGATGTCCTACAGCGACGCGGGCAGCGCCTTTATCTTTGGGTCGCTGGTCGGGCCGAAAATGGATGTGCTGTTTGACGGCGCCGGGTTTATTTTTGCCTTCCGCGTGCTGCCTGCGATCATCTTCGTTACCGCCTTAATCAGCCTGCTTTACTATATTGGCGTGATGGGGCTGTTGATCCGCATTCTGGGTGGGATTTTCCAGAAAGCGCTTAAGATCAGCAAAATCGAATCCTTTGTCGCCGTGACCACGATTTTCCTCGGGCAGAATGAAATCCCGGCTATCGTGAAGCCGTTTATTCATAAGCTCAATCGCAACGAACTGTTTACCGCTATCTGTAGCGGGATGGCGTCAATTGCCGGGTCGATGATGATCGGCTACGCCGGAATGGGGGTGCCGATTGATTACCTGCTGGCCGCGTCACTCATGGCAATTCCGGGCGGTATCCTGTTTGCCCGTATGCTGAGCCCGGCCACCGAAGACTCACAGGTCACGTTTGAAAATCTTTCGTTTACCGAAACACCGCCAAAAAGCATTATCGAAGCGGCGGCAAGCGGCGCGATGACCGGGCTAAAAATTGCCGCCGGTGTGGCGACGGTGGTGATGGCATTTGTGGCGATCATCGCGCTGCTGAACGGCATTATTGGCGGTGTGGGCGGCTGGTTCGGTTTCGGCAACGCGACGCTTGAAGGGATCTTTGGTTATGCGCTGGCACCGCTGGCGTGGATCATGGGCGTGGACTGGCACGATGCGACCCTGGCTGGCAGCCTGATCGGGCAGAAACTGGCGATCAATGAGTTCGTTGCCTATCTCAATTTCTCCCCTTATCTGCAAGCGGGCGGCACGCTGGATGTCAAAACCATCGCCATTATTTCGTTTGCGCTGTGTGGGTTTGCCAACTTCGGTTCCATTGGCGTGGTGGTTGGCGCGTTTTCCGCGATTGCCCCCCAACGCGCGCCGGAAATCGCCCAGCTTGGGATGCGGGCGCTGGCGGCGGCAACGCTCTCTAACCTGATGAGTGCCACCATCGCCGGGTTCTTTATCGGTCTTGCCTGAGTCAACGGCACGCCAGTGTCACTGGCGTGCATTCTTACGCTTCAGCTTTGCTTGTATTGAGTAACGCCATCGCATTTTCTGCTGAGAGTGCAGGGTTGTTGATGCTCACGCTGGCGCGGGAAATCGCCGCACAGGCCATGGCAAAGTGGGCGCTCTCAGTAAAATTTCCCCCTTCCAGGAAGCTATATAATAGCCCCGCCATAAATCCGTCATCGGCCCCGAAGCGGTCGGTGAAGGTGTGATCCGGCGAGGTCAGCAGAAGCTGCTCGCCATCATGTTTAGAGCAGAACACGGAATCATCGTCCAGATACACGAAGATGCGTTGCACCCCTTGTTCATGGAGTGAATTCACCGCCGTAATTTTGTCTGCTTCACGACGAATCGGCTGACCCCATAAGATTTGCAGCTCTTGTAACGTGGGTTTCAGCGTGTGAATGCGCGAAAGCCAGGGGCGAATCTTATCGGCTTTGAACTCGGAAACCGTATCGACGAAGACCGGAATATTCCCCGCCATGGTGAAGACCCACTGCAATGCCTCTTCGGTCAGGTTGCAATCGGCGAGCACCACACCCGCATGCATCACCAGATCGCGTGAGGCGTTGAGCAACTGCGGCGTCAATTGCTGCAGAATATGGGTATCGTTGATGGCCAGTACTGTCTCTTCCTGCTGATTGGCAACCGACAGATAGGTAGAGGTGTTGTGCCCGTGCAGACGAATACAGCTTTGCACGTTCACCCCGGCCTGCCGGGTCTGTTCCAGTAACGTTTCGCCGTAAAAATCATCCCCCACGGCAGAGATAAGGTGCACATCGCGGCCCAGCAGGGCGAGGTTATGGGCAACATTACGCCCTACGCCGCCTGCGGAGCACTGGATATTACCGGGGTTGGAGGCGGACTGCGGGTAATGGATATCCGCCACGCCGCGAATATCCATATTAATGGCGCCAAACACCACGCAGTAATCCTGCTCGGTCAGAATGTAGCCTTTGCCTTTAATAAGCCCTTTACGCATCAAATCCATAATATGGGCGGCGACGCGTGAACGGCTGATTTGTAAAATATCGCCTATCTCATTTTGCTGAATAAGTGGGTTGCTGCGCAGGATTTGTAATATCTGTTTTTCCCTGTCGTTCATTTACGCCACGGCCTCTTCATTTTGTTGGGCTTTCAGCCAGGCAATCTCTTCTGCCCAGATGTCCTGGTTTATGGTTTCCAGAATCATCGGAATACCGTCGAAGCGATCGTCTTGCATGATCCAGCGGAAGGCATCATGACCAATATTGCCTTCGCCCAGGCTGTGATGGCGGTCGACACGGCTGCCGAATGCGCTTTTGGCATCATTGAGGTGCATACCGCGCAGGTAGTTGAACCCCACTACGCGTTCAAATTCGGCGAACACTTTCGCGGTGCTTTCAGTGGTGCGCAGGTCGTACCCGGCGGCAAACGCATGGCAGGTATCGATACACACGCCGACGCGGGATTTGTCTTCGACACCATCGATAATGGCGGCCAGATGCTCAAAGCGAAAGCCGAGGTTGCTGCCCTGGCCTGCGGTGTTTTCGATAACCGCCGTGACGCCTTTGGTTTGTGCGAGCACAATGTTAATGGATTCGGCAATGCGCGCCAGGCACTTATCTTCATCGATTTGCATCAGATGGCTGCCGGGGTGGAAGTTCAGCAGCGTCAGCCCCAGTTGTTCGCAGCGTTGCACTTCATCGAGAAAGGCATCGCGGGATTTCTCCAGCGCCTCTTCAACCGGGTGACCCAGATTAATCAGATAACTGTCGTGGGGCAGAATTTGTCCCGGCTGATAGTGGTATTTTTCGCAGGCGGCTTTGAATTCATCAATCGTCTCGCTGGTGAGCGGCGCGGCACGCCATTGACGCTGATTTTTTGTGAACAGGGCAAACGCAGTGGCTTCGATTTCTGCTGCGCGAATGGCGGCATTGGCCAGACCGCCGGCGGCGCTGACATGCGCTCCGATGTATTTCATGTAATGACTCCTGTTAAACCCGCAATACGCGTCATCCTTCACGCTGCATCGTTGTTGGCTTCATTCACTCACCCCGCGCCGGGGATGCTTTCATTTGCCGCCTTGATGCAACGCGAAGGATTTTGCGTAATTAAATAAATATTCTCCAATAATAGCGGGTTAACAGGGAACAGACGTAAGGTTTTATGCCATTACATGGTGCACCAGCAGGTTAATTGCACCGCCACCGACAATCAGCCAGACAAACAGCGCCAGCGCCATCAGTAGCGGCTTCGCTCCTGCCTTTTTCAGTGCGCTGATATGGGTGGTTAATCCCAGTGCGGCCATCGCCATCGCCAGCAAAACGGTATCAACGGTAATCAGGACATCAACCACACCTTTTGGCAGCAGATGGAACGAGTTAAATACGGCCACCAGGATAAACAACACCGCAAACCACGGAATGGTAATCTTGCTTTTTTCGCCTTCTGCCGCCGGGGAGAGTTGTTTAACCCGCGAAGCAAGCAGGATCAGGAACGGTGCCAGCATCATCACGCGCAGCATTTTGGCAATAACCGCCGCATTCTCGGCATCCGGGCTGACGGCATGGCCTGCGGCCACCACCTGCGCCACTTCATGCATGGTTGAACCCATATAGATGCCGTACGCTTCCGGGGTGAACCAGTGCGCCAGCAGCGGATACATGGCCGGGTAGATAAAAATGGCGAGCGTTCCGTAAATCACCACGGTGGCGACGGCAACGGCGACTTTGCTGGACTCCGCTTTGACCACCGGTTCGGTTGCCAGCACGGCGGCAGCGCCGCAAATACTGCTGCCTGCACCAATCAGCCAACTGGTTTTTCTGTCCAGCCCAAAGACCTTTTGACCGAGTAAACAGGCCAGCATAAAGGTGCTGGAGAGCATCAACACATCGATAGCGATGCCGCTGACGCCTACCTCAGCAATTTGCGAAAATGTCAGGCGCAAGCCATAAAGAATAATACCGAGTCGCAACAAATACTGTTTTGACCATAATACGCCCGCATCACAGTGAGCGTGGATGCGCGGGTAAAGTGTGTTGCCTGCGACAATACCAAATAAGATAGCCAGCGTTAGCGCGCTAAAGCCTGCACCCGCGACCGAAGGAATATTACCCAGCCACAATGCCAGCCCGGCAATGACCGCACTGAGTAACAGACCCGGTGCGAACAACGCGACGTAGTTCTTGCGTGGAACATGATGTGTGATTTCAGTCATAACCTTCTCCTTTCTCCGGGTAAAAGGTTACGGCGCTCTGGCTTAAAGGTAAAATTGATTATATATTTATAATTAATCTTTATAAGTGGTAAGTAACCCTTACCCCGACGGTGAAAATTTATGCATATCACATTACGGCAGCTCGAAGTTTTCGCCGAGGTGCTCAAGAGCGGTTCCACGACCCAGGCTTCGCAAATGCTGTCTTTATCGCAGTCGGCGGTCAGTGCTGCGCTGACCGACCTCGAAGGTCAACTCAGCGTTCAGCTTTTCGATCGCGTCGGTAAACGGCTGGTGGTAAATGAGCATGGCCGTTTGCTCTATCCCAGGGCGCTGGCGCTGCTGGAGCAGGCGACGGAAATTGAGCAACTGTTTCGTGAAGAAAATGGCGCAATTCGCGTGTACGCCAGCAGTACGATTGGCAATTACATCCTGCCGGAGATCATTGCCCACTATCGACGGGATTTTCCCCAGTTGCCGCTGGATATGAGCGTGGGCAACAGCCAGGACGTTATCAATGCGGTGGCCGATTTTCGTGTCGATATAGGTCTGATTGAAGGGCCTTGCCATACGGCTGAGATCATCGCTGAACCCTGGCTTGAGGATGAACTGGTGGTGTTCGCGCCGCCAGACTCACCGTTGTTGCAAGGGGAGGTCACGCTGGCGCGCCTGGCCGCTGCGCCGTGGATCCTGCGTGAGCGCGGCTCCGGTACCCGTGAGATTGTCGATTATCTGCTGCTGTCCCATCTGCCTGAGTTTCATCTCGGCATGGAGCTTGGCAATTCAGAAGCTATCAAACATGCCGTGCGCCACGGGCTTGGCATCAGTTGCCTGTCGCGGCGCGTGATCGCCGAACAGCTTGAAGCGGGTTCGTTGGTCGAAGTCCATGTTCCCTTGCCTCGCCTGGTACGCACCCTGTGGCGCATTCACCACCGTCAAAAGCATCTTTCCAGTGCACTGAATCGCTTTTTGCGTTATTGCGACATTTGATTGCACCAGTAACAGGCAGTTGCACCATTCTGGTGTGCGACTGCCTGCTTTATCTCCTCTTTATGACCGCTTAACTGCCGCTATAGCGGGCCCGCTCGCGTTTTTATCTCGTTGGCACATTAGTTGCAAAAAGTGATTCAAAGAATCTTTTGTTTCATGAGCGATGAGGTGACGAGAATGAAGAAGTGGATGATGGCAGCAGCGGGTGCGGCATTAATAGTGTCCTGTGCAGGGCAGGCGATGGCCGATCAGCTCCAGGATATTCAAAAGCGCGGCGTGCTACGCGTGGCGGTACCGCAGGACTTCCCGCCGTTTGGCTCCGTGGGAACCGATCTCAAGCCGCAGGGCTACGATATCGACATGGCGGAGTATCTGGCCAAAGAGATGAAAGTGAAGGTAGAACTGGTGCCGGTAACCAGCGCTAACCGCGTCCCTTATCTGCAAACCAATAAAGTTGATCTGGTCATCTCCAGCCTCGGTAAGAATGCGGAGCGCGAAAAAGTGATCGACTTTAGCCGCGCCTATGCCCCGTTCTTCCTCGGCGTATTTGGACCGAAAGACGCCACTCTGGCAGACGCTGCCGCGCTGAGCGGTAAGTCGGTCGGCGTCACCCGTGGGGCGGTGGAAGACATGGTATTAAGCGATCTGGCCCCGAAAGATGCCGAGGTCAAACGTTACGAAGATAACAACACCACCATCTCTGCTTATCTTTCCGGCCAGGTGCAGTATATGGCGACGGGTAATGTGGTGGTGGCTGCGATTGCCCGCCAGAACCCGGAAAAAGCGCCGGTCAGCAAATTTATGCTTAAAGATTCCCCCTGCTTTATCGGGCTTAAGAAAAATGAGCCTGCGCTGAAAGCCGAAGTGGACAAGCTGATTGAACAGGCACTGAAAGACGGCACGCTCAACAACTTCTCGCAGAAATGGATGCAGGCGCCGCTGCCCGCCACCCTGGGCGTGTAAGGGTCTGGCATGACGACAACGCTTGATTTTGCCGCGCTGTGGCCGTTCTGGCCGCAGCTACTCGCGGGGCTTTGGACCACGGTAACCTTAACTATTCTGGCAACCATCGGCGGTGTGTCTCTTGGCATCCTGGGCGCGGCGCTACGTAGCGGCAAGCCCACGCTGGCGAGCCATATCTGGGGCGCGTATGTCGAGCTTATTCGTAATACGCCGTTCGTGGTGCAGCTTTTTTTTATCGTTTTCGGTCTGCCTGGTCTGGGGCTGAAATTAACGGCAGGCGAGGCGGCGTTAATCGCCATGCTGGTTAACCTTGGGGCTTACAGTACGGAGATTATCCGCGCCGGGATCCAGGTGGCGCCAAAAGGACAGTGGGAAGCGGCGCGCGTGCTGGGGCTAACGAAAACGCAGACCTTTATTCGCGTGATCCTGCCGCCGTCGCTGCGGCGTATTTATCCGGCCCTGGTCAGCCAGTGCATTATCGTGATGCTCGGATCGTCGGTGGTCTCGCAGGTGTCCTATGAAGAGCTGACGTTTGCGGCAAACCTGATCCAGTCGCGTACGTTTTTAAGTTTTGAAGTTTATCTGGTCACCACATTGCTGTATCTGGCGCTTTCACTGTTGATGCGTCAGGTTTTGATGGCGGCGGGACGGAAGTGGTTGGGGAGCGAGAGTTGATGAGTACATTTACCGACTGGGATATTCTGCGCAACCTGTTGCTGGCGGCGCGCTGGACCTTGCTGCTGTCACTGATCGCGTTTATCTGCGGCACGCTGGTGACATTGCCGCTGCTGGTATTACGCATCAGCCGCTGGCACTGGCCGAAACGTCTGATCAGCGCCTATGCCGCGCTTTTTCAGGGTACCCCGCTACTGATGCAGCTCTTTCTGGCTTTCTTCGGTATTGCCTTGTTCGGTATCGATGTTAGCCCGTGGACGGCGGCAACGCTGGCGCTGACGCTTTTTACCAGCGCGTTCCTGCTGGATATCTGGTACGGCAGTATTAAGGCTTTGCCGAAAGGGCAGTGGGAGGCCTGTCGCTGTCTGGGGTTGAGTTTTGGTCAGACACTGTTTCGGGTGATTGCGCCACAGGCTATTCGTATTGCCATTGCCCCGACGGTCGGCTTTTCCGTACAGGTGATTAAAGGGACGGCGTTGGCCTCGATCATCGGCTTTGTCGAACTGACCAAAGCGGGCACCATGCTGAATAATGTCACCTTCGCCCCTTTTAAAGTGTTTGGCCTGGTTGCCCTGGGCTATTTCCTGATGTGTTACCCGCTGTCGCGTTACAGCCGTTATCTGGAGAAGAAATTCCATGCCGCTCATCACCATTAATGACGTGCAAAAATACTATGGCGAGAACCATGTGCTCAAAGGCGTAAGCCTGGATATCGAAATGGGCGAAGTGGTGTCGATTATCGGGCGCAGCGGTTCCGGGAAAAGCACCTTGTTACGCTGCATGAATGGGCTTGAGGGCTACCAGGACGGCAGTATTAAACTCGGTGGGATGACGGTAACCGACCGGGAGTCGCAGGCGCGGGAAATCAGTCGCTCGGTGGGGATGGTGTTTCAGAGTTTTAACCTGTTTCCACACATGACCGCGCTGGAGAACGTGATGCTGGCGCCGCGTCGGGTGCTGAAATTGCCGGCGGATGAGTGCCGCAAGCTGGCGATTGAGATGCTGGAGAAGGTCGGTCTCGGTGAGCGCATCGATTATTACCCGTCGAATTTGTCAGGCGGGCAGCAGCAACGCGTGGCGATTGCCCGTGCGCTGGCGATGAAACCCAAAGTATTGCTCTGCGATGAGATAACTTCGGCGCTGGATCCGGAGCTGGTGGGCGAGGTGTTACGTGTGCTGGAACAGCTTGCCGCCGAAGGGATGACCCTGATTCTGGTGACTCACGAGATGAGTTTTGCCCGCGAAGTGGGCGACCGGGTGGTGTTTATGCATCAGGGAAAAGTATGGGAGCAGGGCGAAAGTAAGTCGTTCTTTAGCCAGCCGCGTACCCCGGAATTGCAGCAATTTATCGCCTCAGTGCGTGGACTGAGTTAGGTCTTTGCGTTTTTCCCCTCACCTAACCCTCTCTCCAAAAGGAGAGGGGAGGTTGCAGTTACGCCGCTCTGCGTGAGCTTTCAGCCTCTTTTCCCCCTCGCTCGCCAGATGTCGATTCCACTGCTTTACTTATAATCCACTGGCGATCATGAAGGTCTCTAATAAAACGTTGATTGTGCCGGAAGGATGCCCTTTCGTTTGCTACAATCGCGCCTCATTTTTTAGATGGATAGCATTTTCTTATGGTTTCCGAAACTAAAACCACACAAGCGCCCACGCTTCGCCGTGAACTCAAGGCGCGTCACCTGACGATGATCGCCATTGGCGGATCGATCGGTACAGGGTTGTTTGTCGCATCAGGGGCGACGATTTCTCAGGCGGGCCCGGGCGGCGCGCTGTTCTCCTATATTCTTATTGGTCTGATGGTCTATTTCCTGATGACCAGCCTTGGCGAGCTGGCGGCGTATATGCCAGTGTCCGGCTCCTTCGCGACTTACGGCCAGCAATACGTTGAAGAAGGCTTTGGCTTCGCGCTGGGCTGGAACTATTGGTACAACTGGGCGGTGACCATCGCCGTTGACCTGGTGGCTTCGCAACTGGTGATGACCTGGTGGTTCCCGGATACGCCCGGCTGGATCTGGAGCGCCGTATTCCTGTGCGTGATCTTCTTGCTCAACTACATCTCCGTTAAAGGCTTTGGCGAAGCGGAATACTGGTTTTCGCTTATCAAAGTGACCACCGTTATCATCTTTATCATCGTTGGCGTACTGATGATCGTCGGCATTTTCAAAGGCGACCAGCCGGCTGGCTGGAGCAACTGGCAGGTAGGCGACGCACCCTTTGCGGGCGGGCTATCGGCGATGATTGGCGTGGCGATGATTGTCGGCTTCTCCTTCCAGGGTACCGAGCTGATTGGTATTGCGGCAGGTGAGTCCGAAGACCCGGAGAAGAACATTCCGCGCGCGGTGCGTCAGGTATTCTGGCGTATTCTGCTGTTTTATGTGTTCGCTATCCTGGTCATCAGCCTGATCATTCCTTATACCGATCCGAGCCTGCTGCGTAATGATGTGAAAGACATCAGCGTCAGCCCGTTTACCCTGGTATTTGAACATGCGGGTCTGTTGTCTGCGGCAGCGGTGATGAATGCCGTTATCCTCACGGCGGTACTGTCGGCGGGTAACTCCGGTATGTACGCGTCTACCCGTATGCTCTACACGCTGGCCTGCGATGGCAAAGCGCCGCGCATTTTCGCTAAACTGTCGAAAGGCGGTGTGCCGCGTAACGCCTTGTATGCCACCACCGTGATTGCGGGTCTGTGCTTCCTGACGTCGATGTTTGGCAACCAGACTGTTTACCTGTGGCTGCTGAACACCTCCGGCATGACCGGTTTTATCGCCTGGTTGGGTATTGCTATCAGCCATTACCGCTTCCGTCGTGGTTATGTCATGCAGGGGCACGATCTGAACAACCTGCCGTACCGTTCAGGTTTCTTCCCGCTGGGGCCGATCTTCGCTTTTGTGCTGTGCCTGATCATCACCCTGGGCCAGAACTATCAGGCTTTCCTGGCGGATACCATTGACTGGGGCGCCGTAGCGGCAACCTATATTGGTATTCCACTGTTCCTGATCATCTGGTTTGGTTACAAACTGTCGAAAGGCACCCACTTTGTAAGCTACAAAGATATGGTGTTCCCGGAGCGCTTTAAGAAATAACCGGCAGTTGTTCTGCGATGACCAATAAAAACGCCCCGGCAAATTACCGGGGCGTTTTTTGTTAAGCGTTATCAGAAGTTATAGGTTAAGCCAACGGTATAACGGCGGCCATCAAGGACCGTGTCATAGGTGTCGTAATCAATCTGCTTATCCAGCACGTTGTAAATCCCGGCGGAGACCAGCAAATTCTTATTCGCGTTGTAACGCAGACCCACATCCACCTGACTGTAAGATGGCGTACCCTGCGACATTGAGGTGCGGCTTAAGTATTCCGAGGTTTTGCCACGGAAGTTCAGGCGACCCCAAAGACCCACATCCTGCGTGGCCTGCCAGTCCAGCGTGGTGTTGATCATGTGTTTCGGCATTTTGTTAAGCGGCTTGCCGGAGAACTGACCGCTTTTCTGTTCTGACTCGGTAAAGGTGTAGTTGGCCGTCAGGTTAAGGTCGCGCGTGATGTTCCAGCCGAAGGTGGATTCGACGCCGCGCATATTGGCTTTATCAACGTTAACGCGATCGCTGACAAAATCGTAACTGACGCTGCCGATCGTACAGGCCGGATCGGCGCTGCTGTTGCACCGACGTACTTCGGTGATTTTATCCTTGAAGTCGGTGTTGAACAGCGTAATGCCCGCGTTGAGGGTGTCATTGTTATCCCACAGCAGGGCGATTTCTTCGCTCAGGCTTTTTTCCGGTTTCAGGTCGGGGTTGCCGACAATCATGCCATTCATGCGGCCACCGCCTGTCGCCTGTCCCCAGCTTGCGGAAGACTGACGCAGATCCGGGGCGCGATAACCTGCCGACACGCCGCCTTTAATCGTCCACTGGTCGGTCAGATGCCACACGCCGTAGCCGCGCGGTGTCCAGTTGGTGCCGTAGTTTTCATCTTTGTCCATGCGCAAGCCGCCAGTCAGCGTCACGCTGTCGAGCACCGCCCATTCATCTTCTGCAAATAACGCCCAGCTCCAGCGGGTGAGTTTATTCAGCCCGTCCGCCGCTTCCAGTTGATTGCCGTTATCGCGCAGTTTCTCATAGCGATACTGCCCGCCGACCGTCATGGTATGGCTGCCAAGGAAGATCTGGTTCTGGTTGTTGACGATGGTGTTATACGACTTCATCTGGCGACCTGGGTTATTGGTCTCTTCCTGCTGAATGTAGCTGGATGTGTTGAAGTCGCTGTAATAACCGCTGTGGGTTAACGAGTAAGTGGTGTGCTCGTAGCGGCTGTCACTTTTGCTGTTGGGCGTACAAACGTTGCCACGGCAGGTCTCCGCCGCCGACGACATACCAGGCGTACTGTTGCGATCCTGCAATTCGCGGGCAATATCCAGGTCGAAATCGTTTTTATCATCCGGGGTGAAATTGAACGTCACGCCACCGTTGCGCAGGCGCTGCTCGTTATAGCCGTTGAGGATTTTATCTTCCGCGCGACGGGATAATAGCCCGCTCACTTTCGCGCCCAGTAGCCCGTCAATCAGCGGGCCGGAAGCGGAAGCGTTGGTCTGGAAGAGATCGCCGGAATCACTGTTTTCCTGGAAAGTGGCATCGCCATGCACTGAGCCTGTCCAGCCTTTGGTATTGGACACTTTTTTGGTGATGACGTTAATCACACCGCCCATTGCGTCAGAACCGTACAGTGATGACATCGGGCCGCGGATCACTTCAATACGCTCAATGGATTCCAGTGGCGGCAGCCAGCCCTGTTCGATACCGGCATTATCACTGTTGGGGCGCGTACCGCGTGTGCTGATTCGTTTGCCATCGACCAAAAAGAGGGTGTATTGCGAAGCCATGCCACGAATGCTGATATCACTGCTGCTGCCACCGCCGGTCACCACCACACCCGGAACATCTTTCAACGCGTCGGTGACATCCCGGTACGCTTTATCTTCAAGCTGCTGTTTAGAAATAACCGAAATAGAAGCTGGGGCGTTCTGGATTTTCTGTTCAAACCCGGTAGCGGAGACGACGACGGTGTCTTCTTCAGCCGCAAGGAGTGCCGGGGGGAAGGTGGCAGCGCAGACGGCAACTGCCAGCAATTTAGCGCGAGGTAAAGTCATTTTGTCATTCCGTTTAAATGAATAAAGCTCCATCGGGCAATACCATGAAGACTATAAGTGTTTGTCTTTTAAGAACTCTGGTGATGGAGAAGCGGAAGGATTGTGGATAAAAAGTGAATTTATGTAAATACAACTGATAATTGAAATCATTTGCATTTGTTGTTTTAAATGAGGGGAAATCTAGTTTTTTCAGCGGGATAGCGGAAAATGTAAGGAATCGTAAAGAGGAGGGCATCGCCCTCCGGTGATTATTTCAGCAGATATTGCGCGTGGAAACGCAGGTGGTCTTCAATAAACGAGGCCATAAAGTAATAGCTGTGATCATAGCCAGGCTGAACACGAAGCGTGAGCGGCCAGCCGGTCTGGCGGGCGGCTTCAGCCAGACGGGCGGGCTGTAGCTGTTCTGCGAGGAATTGATCGGCATCTCCCTGATCGATAAGCGTCGGGATCGCATCTTTATTTTGACTGGCCAGCATCAGCGCGCAGCTATCCCAGGCCTGCCAGGTTGAGATGTCGTTGCCCAGATAAGCGCTAAAGGCTTTCTGTCCCCAGGGGACCTGTGCCGGGTTTACAATCGGCGCAAACGCAGAAACGCTGGTAAAGCGCCCCGGGTTTTTCAGTGCCATGATCAGTGCGCCATGGCCGCCCATCGAATGACCGCTGATGGCGCAACGTTCGCTGACGGTAAATTGTGATTGAATTAACGCGGGCAGTTCATCGCGCAGATAGTCATACATGCGGTAATGCGCCGCCCACGGTTGTTCGGTGGCGTTGAGATAAAAGCCCGCGCCTTTGCCCAGATCATAGCCATCGGCGTCGGCAACGTCATCGCCGCGCGGACTGGTATCCGGCATTACCAGAACAATCCCCAGCTCAGCCGCAACGCGTTGCGCGCCGGCTTTGGTGGTGAAGTTTTCATCGGTACAGGTCAGGCCCGACAGCCAGTACAGCACCGGAGGGGGAGTTGTTGTCTTCGTGGGCGGTAAAAAAATGCTAAATGTCATGGTGCAATTCAGCACGGTGGAGTCGTGCCGCCAGCGTTGTTGGCGCCCCTCAAAACAGCGGTGCTCTTCAAGCAATTCCATGCAAGGCTCCTTGATTATTTGTTAACAGTTAAAGCGTGACGATCACTCATAATACAGATAATTCATGCGCCTGTGAGTAACTTTCACTTTCACCTCGCTGCATCATAATGCATCATAAATTTTACTTTTTTTTAACGTTAGAGGTTTTCATGGCGCTACGCATTGCGCTCTGTGGCTTTATCGTACTGGTGGTGGCAATGGGAATAGGGCGCTTTGCCTTCACGCCCCAGGTGCCGCTGATGATTCGCGATGGACAACTGACGTTAACCAGTGCCGGACTGGTCGCCGCGATGAATTACCTCGGTTATTTACTGGGAGCGTGGGATGCGATGCGCGCCAGTAAACATATCGAGATGCGTCTGTATCTTGGCGTTGCGGGGGCTGTTGCGCTGACCTTTCTTTCTGCGCTGGCGGATAACGCCATTGCACACGGCGCGCTGCGTCTGGTGATTGGTGCGATGAGCGGCTGGGCGATGGTGCTTACCGCAGCCTGGACGAACGAGCGTCTGGCGCATTACGCCCGTCCGGGTTTGAGTGCCGCCGTATTTGCCGGGCCGGGGGCGGGCATCGCCCTGAGCGGCCTGCTGGCGGTGGTTATTCAGTCGCGCGCGCTCTCCTCAACGGCAGCCTGGCAGGTCTACGGCGTACTGGCTCTGGTGCTGGTGGTATTGATCGCCCGCTATTTGCCGCATCCGGGTCAGTTACATCGCTCCGGCGTTCAGCCAGAACCGCTGCATTTGACAACGGATCTGAAACGACTGGTCTGGAGCTATAGCCTGGCGGGGTTTGGCTACATCTTACCTGCGACCTTTCTTTCGCAAATGGCGGCGCTGCGCTTTCCCGGTAGCCTCTTTGCGCAGTTTGTCTGGCCAGTATTTGGTGCTGCCGCAGTCGTCGGGATTGGGCTGAGTATTGCCCTGCGTCATGTGGGCCATAGCCATCAGCGGCTGGCGATTGTGCTGTGGCTACAAGGGTTGGGTGTGGTGGCCTCTTGCGTATTGCCGGGGATGGGGGGACTGGTCATGGGCGCGCTATTGGTCGGCGGGGGTTTTCTGTGTGCGGTGCAGTTATCGCTGCTGTATGGCCGCGAACTGGCGCCGAATCATACCCGGTATATGGCGGGTTTGCTCACCACCGGCTATGCCGTCGGGCAATTGATTGGGCCGATGACGTCTGCGCTCTCCACCTGGCTTACGCAGCGGCTGGAACCCGCACTAGTGCTGGCCGGGCTGGCGCTGCTGCTCGGCGGGATTTTGGTCTGGAAACGTTCGGCGTGAAAGGTACGAGCAATTTCATTAATTATCACCGTGAATACTGGATTCTGTGCGCGACCTCACGCACAATGATTGCTCGCTTCGCCCGTCGCACGGCGAAGATGCCACACCTGCAGGAGAATAAAAAATGTCATCACTCAGTAAAGAAGCGGCTCTCGTTCATGAGGCCCTGGTTGCCCGTGGCCTTGAAACCCCGTTGCGCCCGCCTGTCGACATGGATAACGAAACCCGTAAACGCCTGATAGCCGGTCATATGACCGAGATTATGCAGCTCCTTAATCTCGATCTGAATGATGACAGCCTGATGGAAACTCCACATCGCATCGCCAAAATGTACGTTGATGAAATTTTCTCGGGACTGGATTATGCCAATTTCCCGAAAATTACCGTCATCGAAAATAAAATGAAAGTGGATGAGATGGTGACGGTGCGTGATATTACGCTGACCAGCACCTGTGAACACCACTTTGTCACTATCGATGGGAAAGCGACCGTCGCTTATATTCCCAAAGAGTCGGTGATTGGTCTGTCGAAAATTAACCGTATTGTGCAGTTCTTTGCCCAACGTCCACAGGTGCAGGAACGTTTGACGCAGCAGATCCTGACGGCGCTGCAAACGCTGCTGGGTACCAATAATGTGGCGGTGTCCATTGACGCGGTACATTACTGTGTGAAAGCACGTGGCATTCGTGATGCTACCAGCGCTACTACCACGACGTCACTGGGCGGGCTGTTTAAGTCCAGCCAGAACACTCGCCAGGAGTTCCTGCGCGCAGTACGTCACCATAACTAATTAGCCCGGAGAGCTGGATACATGGAGAGAAATGTCACGCTGGATTTTGTTCGTGGCATTGCCATTCTAGGTATCCTGCTTCTGAATATCACCGCTTTTGGACTGCCAAAAGCGGCCTATCTTAATCCCGCCTGGGCTGGCAGCATCACCTTAAGCGATGCCTGGACATGGGCGCTGCTCGACCTGTTTGCGCAGGTGAAATTCCTCTCCCTGTTTGCGCTTCTCTTTGGCGCGGGCCTGCAAATGCTCTTGCCACGCGGCAAGCGCTGGATCCAGTCACGCTTAACGTTACTGGTGCTGCTGGGTTTTATTCATGCGCTGGTCTTCTGGGATGGCGATATTTTGCTGGCTTATGGGCTGATTGGGCTTATCAGTTGGCGCATGATTCGCGATGCGCAAAGTGTAAAAGCGTTGTTTAACACCGGGCTGGCGCTGTATTTGATTGGCATTGTGGTGTTGCTGTTGCTGGGGGTTATCTCCGGTAGCGCGCCCAACCGTTCATGGCTACCTGGACCGGCCAATATCCAGTATGAAGTCTGGTGGAAAACAACGGGCAGCGTGATGGAGGCCATCAGTAATCGTGCTGATATGCTCTCTAGCGGTCTGCTGGCGCTGGGGGCGCAGTATGGCTGGGAGTTGGCCGGGCTGATGTTGCTGGGCGCAGCGCTGATGCGTAGCGGCTGGCTGAAAGGGCAGTTCAGTCTGGGGCACTATCGCCGTACGGGATGCTTTTTGATAGCGCTTGGCGTAGCGATAAACCTGCCGGCTATTATTGCCCAATGGCAACTTGACTGGGCATATCGCTGGTGCGCGTTTATCCTGCAAGCGCCGCGTGAGCTGGGCGCACCCATACAGGTGCTGGGTTATACCGCGCTTATCTTTGGTTTCTGGCCGCAACTGTGCCGCTGGAGACTGGTTAATGCTGTGGCCTGCGTTGGGCGGATGGCACTGAGCAATTACCTGCTGCAAACGCTCATTTGTACCACGCTGTTTTATCGTTTCGGCCTGGTGATGAAGTTTGATCGCTTGCAACTGCTGGCTTTCGTCCCACCGGTCTGGGCCGTCAATATTCTCTTCTCTGTTCTCTGGCTGCGCCAGTTCCGTCAGGGGCCGATGGAGTGGTTGTGGCGGCAATTAACCGCGCGTGCTGCGGGGACATCATTGCCGCGCACATCCAGATAACGATCTGGATCACAATCATTAACAAAATGGATGTAACCGTTTCCATTGATGTGATGCCACTCACGCAGCAACTTCTCGCCGACTGAGAGAATAGCCTCCTTGCTAAACAGGGGGTATCTGTGAGCTGCCGTAATCAACATAAAGGTTGGTCAATATGATCACCATTCGTGATGTGGCCCGTCAGGCGGGCGTTTCCGTCGCGACGGTTTCCCGTGTGCTAAATAACAGTGCGCTGGTCAGTCAGGAAACGCGGGAGGCTGTGATGAAGGCGGTGGCGCAACTGGGCTATCGCCCGAATGCCAACGCCCAGGCACTGGCCACGCAGATCAGCGACACCATCGGCGTGGTGGTGATGGACGTCTCCGACGCCTTCTTTGGCGCGCTGGTGAAAGCGGTGGATACCGTGGCGCAGCAGCATCAGAAATATGTGCTCATCGGCAACAGTTACCACGAAGCGGAAAAAGAGCGCCACGCTATTGAGGTGCTGATACGTCAACGATGTAACGCATTGATTGTTCACTCAAAAGCGCTAAGCGATGAAGAACTCGCCGGGTTTATGGAACAGATCCCTGGCATGGTGGTGATCAATCGCGTGGTGCCGGGTTACGTCCACCGTTGTGTCTCACTCGATAACGTCAGCGGTGCGGTGATGGCCACCCGCATGCTGCTCAATCACGGACATCAACGCATAGGCTATCTCGCCTCCAGCCATCAGATTGAAGATAACGACATGCGCCGTGAGGGCTGGGTTAAAGCGCTTGCGGAGCAGGGCATTGCCGCGCCGGATGCCTGGGTGGGTATGGGTTCACCGGATATGCAGGGCGGGGAAGCGGCTATGGTGGAACTCCTGAGCCGCAATCAGCAGCTTACGGCGGTGTTTGCCTATAACGACAGCATGGCCGCCGGGGCGTTAACCGCGCTGAAAGATAATGGCATTGCGGTGCCACCGCATCTTTCTCTCATTGGTTTCGATGATATCCCGATTGCCCGTTATACCGATCCGCAATTGACGACGGTGCGATATCCGATTGCGTCAATGGCCCGTCTGGCTACGGAACTGGCGCTGATGGGGGCTGCGGGCAAACTCGATCCTGACGCTACACACTGCTTTATGCCAACGCTGGTACGCCGTCATTCTGTCGCTTCACGTCAATCTGTGGCAACGATCACTAACTTATGATGTTTGTTGATGTAACCGTTTTCAATCTGTGAGTAAATTCACAGTATCTTAACAAGGCGGTGACTATGATGTCAGCGTTTTAGAAGCTGAAACACGATGTAACGGTGATTATTCATTTTCACTGAGTCATTCAGCCTGAAGCATCGAAGAAAGCGCATTATTGGAGCGTTACCGAACACGGAAGAACGAATTTTTTGAGTGAACTTCGGCGAACAGTAACGTTTCATTAACTTGCTGCCCCGCCGACCATTATTCGCATGAACTACCCTGCATAAAAAAACCGGAGATACCATGAATAAGAAGGTGTTGACTCTGTCTGCTGTTATGGCAAGCATGCTTTTTGGCGCAGCCGCACATGCAGCTGATACCCGTATTGGTGTGACCATCTATAAATATGACGACAACTTCATGTCAGTTGTCCGTAAAGCCATCGAGAAAGACGCCAAAGAAGCTTCTGGCGTACAGCTGCTGATGAACGACTCCCAGAACGACCAGTCCAAACAGAACGACCAGATTGACGTTCTGCTGGCGAAAGGCGTTAAAGCCCTGGCAATCAACCTGGTTGACCCGGCTGCTGCAGGCACCGTTATCGAAAAAGCACGTGGTCAGAACATTCCGGTTGTGTTCTTCAACAAAGAGCCTTCTCGCAAAGCGCTGGATAGTTACGACAAAGCTTATTATGTGGGTACCGACTCCAAAGAATCCGGCATCATTCAGGGCGACCTGATTGCCAAACACTGGGCTGACAATAAAAACTGGGACCTGAACAAAGACGGTCAAATTCAGTACGTTCTGCTGAAAGGCGAACCAGGTCACCCGGATGCTGAAGCACGTACCACTTACGTTATCAAAGAGCTGAATGACAAAGGCATCAAAACTGAGCAACTGCAGTTAGATACCGCAATGTGGGATACCGCTCAGGCGAAAGACAAAATGGACGCATGGCTGTCCGGCCCGAACGCCAATAAAATTGAAGTCGTGATCGCGAACAACGATGCGATGGCGATGGGTGCGGTTGAAGCGCTGAAAGCGCACAACAAATCTTCTATCCCGGTATTCGGCGTGGATGCGCTGCCAGAAGCACTGGCACTGGTTAAATCTGGCGCAATGGCCGGTACCGTGCTGAACGATGCCAACAACCAGGCGAAAGCAACCTTCGATCTGGCGAAAAACCTGGCAGATGGTAAAGGCGCAGCTGACGGCACCAACTGGAAAATTGAGAACAAAATTGTTCGTATTCCTTACGTTGGTGTAGATCAGGGCAATCTGTCTCAGTTCATCGGTAAATAATTCGTTTTAAGCATGTTCTCACCGGGCGCAACAATAATAGTTGCGCCCTTATAATACGATATGCCAGGCCAACAAGGTACAATTATGGTCAGCAATAATACTCAGTCGTCCGGTGAATTCTTGTTGGAAATGAGCAATATCAACAAGTCTTTTCCAGGGGTAAAGGCTCTCGATAATGTTAATTTAAAAGTGCGTCCGCACTCAATCCATGCATTAATGGGTGAAAATGGCGCCGGTAAATCGACATTATTAAAATGCCTTTTTGGGATATACCAGAAAGATTCCGGTAGCATTCTTTTTCAGGGAAAAGAAATCGATTTCCATTCTGCTAAAGAAGCGCTGGAAAATGGTATCTCAATGGTTCACCAGGAACTTAACCTGGTGTTGCAACGTTCTGTAATGGACAACATGTGGTTAGGTCGCTACCCAACCAAAGGCGTGTTTGTCGATCAGGACAAAATGTACCGTGATACAAAAGCCATCTTTGATGAGCTGGATATTGATATTGATCCGCGTGCGCGTGTCGGTACATTATCTGTTTCGCAAATGCAGATGATCGAAATTGCAAAAGCGTTCTCATACGATGCCAAAATTGTCATCATGGACGAACCAACTTCTTCGCTGACCGAAAAAGAAGTTAATCATCTTTTCAAAATTATCCGTAAGCTGAAAGATCGCGGCTGCGGTATTGTTTATATTTCCCATAAGATGGAAGAAATCTTCCAACTGTGCGATGAAATTACGATCCTGCGTGATGGTCAGTGGATTGCGACCCAGCCGCTCGAAGGGCTGGATATGGACAAGATCATTGCGATGATGGTGGGGCGTTCGCTCAACCAACGTTTCCCGGATCGCCAGAACACGCCGGGTGAGACGATTCTCGAAGTGCGTAATCTGACCTCATTGCGTCAGCCGTCAATCCGCGATATCTCCTTTGATCTGCGTAAAGGTGAGATTCTTGGTATTGCTGGTCTGGTTGGGGCGAAGCGTACCGATATCGTAGAAACATTATTTGGTATTCGTGAAAAAGCCACGGGTACAATTAAGCTACACGGCAAAAATATTAATAACCACAATGCGAATGAAGCCATCAATAATGGTTTCGCACTGGTTACCGAAGAGCGTCGCTCTACCGGGATTTACGCTTACCTGGATATCGGATTTAACTCGCTTATTTCCAATATTCAGAACTATAAAAATAAAGTCGGTCTGCTGGATAATTCCCGTATGAAAAGCGATACCCAGTGGGTTATTGACTCCATGCGCGTGAAAACACCCGGCCACCGTACCCAAATTGGATCGCTTTCCGGTGGTAACCAACAAAAAGTGATTATTGGTCGCTGGTTGTTAACCCAACCAGAAATCTTAATGCTTGACGAACCCACTCGTGGTATTGACGTTGGGGCGAAGTTCGAGATATATCAGCTGATTGCGGAGCTGGCGAAGAAAAACAAGGGGATTATTATTATCTCCTCTGAAATGCCTGAATTGTTGGGTATCACTGACCGTATTCTGGTTATGAGCAATGGTCTCGTTGCCGGAATTGTTGACACTAAAACGACAACGCAAAACGAAATACTCCGTCTTGCGTCTTTGCACCTTTAAGATCAGGGGCTCCTCATGAGTGCGTTAAATAAAAAAACTTTTCTCACTTATCTGAAAGACGGCGGTATTTACGTTGTTCTTTTAGTGTTACTGGCGATTATTATTTTCCAGGATCCTACGTTCTTAAGTCTGCTGAACTTAAGTAACATTCTGACCCAGTCTTCCGTGCGTATTATCATCGCACTGGGCGTAGCCGGGCTGATTGTGACACAGGGTACTGACCTGTCCGCAGGGCGCCAGGTGGGCCTGGCGGCGGTAGTGGCGGCGACCTTGTTGCAGTCGATGGAAAACGTCAACAAAGTGTTCCCGGAAATGCACACGATGCCAATCATCGCGGTCATCGGCATTGTCTGTGTGATCGGTGCGGTCATCGGCCTGGTGAACGGTATTATCATCGCTTACCTCAACGTGACGCCTTTTATCACCACATTGGGTACCATGATCATCGTGTACGGTATCAACTCCCTGTACTACGACTTCGTGGGTGCATCGCCGATTTCCGGCTTTGACAGCGGCTTCTCCACTTTCACGCAGGGCTTCATCGCGTTAGGCTCTTTCCGCCTGTCCTACATCACTTTCTATGCGCTGATTGCCGTCGCCTTCGTTTGGGTGTTGTGGAACAAAACCCGCTTTGGCAAAAACATTTTCGCTATCGGTGGTAACCCGGAAGCGGCGAAAGTGTCTGGTGTTAACGTTGCGCTGAACTTGCTGATGATTTATGCCCTGTCTGGTGTGTTCTATGCGTTCGGTGGGATGCTGGAAGCCGGTCGTATCGGCTCGGCAACCAACAACCTCGGCTTTATGTACGAACTTGATGCTATCGCAGCGTGCGTGGTTGGCGGCGTCTCCTTTAGCGGCGGGGTAGGTACGGTTCTGGGCGTGGTGACCGGTGTAATCATCTTCACCGTTATCAACTACGGTCTGACCTATATCGGTATCAACCCGTACTGGCAGTACATCATTAAGGGCGGCATCATCATCTTCGCGGTGGCGCTGGACTCTCTGAAATACGCGCGTAAGAAATAACAATCATAGCCCGGATACGGCGTTGCCGTATCCGGGCTACCACCGGTTTTCTCCCTCTCCCCCTGGGAGAGGGTTGGGGTGAGGGGAATATGCGGCTCGGAAGGTGGGTTCCGTTCACCTTATGTTCATGGCGAAATGTCGCCTCCGGACACGTGAACGGGTAAAGGGGAACACCGCGTTCCCCTTTACAATCCCCGCGGCCCCGCAAAAAATCGGTGCTTCGCACTGCGTTCGCCTCCCGCCCCGCTGCCAGCGGTCGGTTTGACTCGAGTTACTCGCCCCATCCCTGGGGCTCGCCCTTCGGGCCAACGCGTTGCGTTGTTCAAAATCGTTCCGGACGATTTTGTCCTGTCTCGACAAACCTCAGTCCGCCATCCCTGGCGGCCTGACCTTGCCATCGGGTCTTCGGCTCACCGATTTCAGCGGGGACTCAACCCCCTCGCTGCACGCTCTGCGCCAGGGGGGCACAAAGATGTCGCTGTGGTTGTCATGCGGGAAAACGAGTCAGCCATGGTTAACAAGGTTGAAGACGTTCACAGTATCTACTTTTTGCAGCAAATCCGGATAAGGTGTTTTAATGCCGAATCCGGGATTGCCTTACCTTGATAGCGCATCGGCGGCGCAAATCAGTGCCAGATGGCTCAACCCCTGCGGCACGTTGCCGCGCCATTCGCCGCTGCGCACATCGAACATCTCATTAAACGTCTCCACATTGCCCTTATCGCAGAGCGTCTCAAGAATGGTGTCCATACAGTGCCGGGCGCGGGGTTTATCTCCCATCTCCGCCAGCGCCTCCACCATCCAGAACGAGCAGGCGACAAAGGTGCTCTCCTCCTGCTCGACACCGCTGTAGCGATAGAGCATGGGTTCGCCATGCCCCAGTTCGTCCATAATGGCGTTGAGGGTTGAACGCATGCGCTGCGGATTACAGTGCTGACCATAATGCCAGGCAAGACAGAGTGAGGCGTCGAGCCGATCGCTACCGGCATAAAAGGTATACGCTTGCTTTTTCTCCGACCAGCAATGCGCCTCGACCCACGCCTGAATACGCGCTTTTTCGCGATCCCAACGGGCCACCCAGGTTGCCTCCAGATGCCCCTCGCGCGCCAGATGGGCGGCAATATCCAGTGTTATCCAGCAGGTGATTTTAGAGTGAGTATAGTGTTGCAGATCGTGCAGTTCCCAGATGCCGGAGTCCGCCTGCTTCCAGATATCGGCGCAGGTATTCGCCAGCGAGGCGAGCAGCCGGGCGGTGGTGAGATCCAGGACGTGTCCGGCGCGGACAAACAGCAGAGCGGTAGCCAGCAGATCGCCATACATACTGAGTTGTTGCTGGTCACGTGCGTTGTTGCCTATGCGCACCGGGCGTGAGTTCTTATAGCCGCTTAATGGCGGGTAGCTTTCCGCCGGAACGATACCACCATCAAGGGTATAACAAACACGGACTTTGCCGTCATGGCGCAGGATGGTGTTGGTAAGCCACGAGAAGGCCGCCTTGCACTCCTCCAGCGCACCGATAACGGTAAAAGCACGAATGATCATGCAGGCATCTCGTGTCCAGGCGTAACGGTAGTCATAGTTTTTCTCGCCGCCGATGCCTTCCGGCAGCGATGTGGTCGGTGCCGCCGCCAGAGCGCCGGTCGGGGAATAGAGCAGGAACTTTAGCGCCAGCGCCGAACGTGTCACGTGCTCAGGGAACATACCTTTATAGGTCAGGCTTTCGCACCATAACTGCCAGACGTGGTCGGAGATATCAATATGGCCGTCAATTTTTTCAAGAGAGGGTACGGCGAGCGGCTCTTTATGGCTGACCAGCAACGCCACCAGTGAACGCACACCTTCGTGGGCGACAAAGGTTCCCTCTATCGCGTGGTCGTCGAAATGGGTGACGGTGACATCACTAGATGTCCGCAGCATCGCCATTAAATCGCCAATATGGATAACCTGGCCTTTGTCTGTGTCCTGAATCCAGGGAGAGCGGGTACAGGCCGCTGTACCCGGCACAAATATCACCCGCAGTTCAACTTCGCCTTTAATGCCTTCGATACGTCTTGCCAGTTCACACCAGGGCAGGCGTCCGGCGTAATTGCTGTTGAGGGATTCGGTCAACACCACGCTACCGGATGCTGTCTCATAGAAGGTTTCCAGCACATTGCTGTTTTCCCGGTAGCGGCGATCAACACGATAATCGCCGGTGGGCTCAATCTGGAAATAACCGCCGTTGGCGGCGTCAAGAATGCGATCGAAGAGCGGCGGGGAGTCCATATTGGGGGCGCACCACCAGTCAATTGCGCCGTCGGGGGCGATTAACGCCACCGAGCGGCCATCGCCAATGGCGGCGTAATCGCCCAGTCCCGCATAGCCATCATGACGCGGCGGATGAGAGTACGACTCGTTCTTCATCTTTTCTCCTGGCTTTCAGCTATGGCGCTAACGTGCCGCCATGAAATTGAGCATCAGGATTAAGCGTAACCAGGAATAACAGGATCGCCGGGGAATTACCTGTCTTTTCATCAGGCTGATTAATGATAGCTGATGGTGTACTCCAGTTTACCGATGGCATTGCCTCCAGTGATGGTGTTTTCAGTTTGTATATAACGGGCGTAAAGAGGCACGGTAATAGTGCTCGAACCATCGTTGGGCAAGCTGTAAGAGTATGCAGAATCGAGGTTAATTTTACCGCTGTCCGCTTCGCTGCGAGAAAGCTGAATACCTATGCCGGTGGCAGCAGATGTGCCGCTGGCAATAGACATAATGCCTTCGGCAGCATTGAGTTTGCCGTCGAGTGGGGTAAGGGTAATATCTGCTGCATTACTGGTTAATGCTTTAACTGGCACATTTTCCGTACCATTGAAGGTGGCAACGGACGTTGTAGTGTTACCGTAAAACCAGCCACAGTTGTTAAGGTGTATACTGGCATCTTTCCAGGCGGTGCCTGTGCCAGGGCCCGAAAAATCGGAAGTATGGTATGACCCCATATTCACCGTCATTGACTGGCTGCCCGTGGTGATATTGCAGGTGGGTGTTGTCACCTTCAGACTGCCGCTGATATTGATCTCGTATATCCCGACCATGCTGCCTTCCTGCCCCAAGCTATATAACGCAGTAGGAAGATTTGACGCCGAAATCGTTCCCCCGGTGACCGAATCCGCGGTTTTGACCAATTGAAAAAATGAGTCGGCACCCCATAGCCCTGTGGCCGATGACATATAGCAATTTCTAGCGTCTGTACATCCTGTTGTGGGGGTGATGGTAGGAAACTTAGCTTTATCTGCTGCATTCAAGAAAACGATACCAAGCCCATTGATACCCGTTTTATAGATCTTCGAGCCAGTTGACGTTTCTCCCATTGGTAAAGTTTTATATTCACGTTTATAAACAAATAATCCGTCCTTGTCACAGCCAATCCGCAATTTATCGGCACCGGATCTAATGGTTATACGCTGGCGATACACCGTTGCACCCACCGCGGTTCCCGGCGGAACAGAAATCGAGCTGATGGCCAGTGGGACGGTCATTTTTTTGATACTATTGGCTGGATAATCAGCGGTGGGGGCAAATGCACAGGCTGCTATAGCATTAGCGCTAAATAGGCATAACAGCAAAACGGATAGAATTAATTTTCCTTTATGATACATCACTTCATCCCTTAAATTCAGTGCCTGACTAATTAAGCAGGATAAAACGCAACGCTCGCAAGGATTAGAAATTATATCTTGGTGGGAAAATTCTTATCTACGATAAGACCAAATATTAATGGAATATGCAATAAGAAAACAGTCGCGAAATATTACTTCGTTACCACTTTATTAATACATATAGCTGGAATACGGGCAGGCCGAAACCTGCCCGGATAAGTTACAGCGTCCCGGTTCCACCGTCAGAACACCAGACCTGACCAGAGGAATAGGAACTCTCATCGGAGGCAAAGAGCACATACAAGGGGGCAATTTCCACGGGTTGGCCCGGGCGGCCAAGCGGCGCGGATGCACCAAATTGTTTCACTTTTTCCTCGGGTTGACCGCCGCTTGATTGCAGCACGGTCCAGTATGGCCCTGGCGCAACGGCGTTGACGCGAATACCTTTTGAGCCAAGTTGCTGCGCCAGCGCTTTGGTAAATGCGACCCCACAGGCTTTTGTCTGCGCGTAGTCCAGCAGAATAGGGCTGGGCTGATAAGCCTGAACCGAGGTGGTATTGATAATCACCGCCCCTTCCTGCAAATGAGGGATGGCTGCTTTGGTTATCCAGAACGGCGCATACACATTCGTTTTGAAGGTGGCATCAAACGCTTCGGTGGTGAGATCCTCAATGGATTCGCAGTACTGTTGGCGTCCGGCATTGTTGACCAGAATCTCCAGTCCTCCCAGTTCCCGGACGGCGCTTGCGACGAGTTGCTGGCAAAATGCTTCGTCGCGGACATCGCCAGGTAACGCGACTGCTTTTCGTCCTTCCGCGGTGATTAAGGCGATCACCGCTTCGGCATCGGATTGCTCCTCAGGTAAATAATTAATCGCCACGTCTGCCCCTTCACGGGCAAAAGCGATAGCAACGGCACGGCCGATACCTGAATCACCACCGGTAATTAATGCGCGTTTACCTGCCAGCCTTCCCGATCCGATATAACTTGTTTCCCCATGATCGGGAATAGGTTTCATCTCGGAAGCCAACCCCGGCGGCTGCTGTGGCTGCGCCGGAAAAGGAGGCCGTGGGTAATGAAGATGTTTCTTATCCGCAGGTGACATAATTATTTTCCTCTTTTGTAAACCAGAATTTTAAGGTAGACCTTAATATTCATTCGCGCTATCAGAACAGAAATAACGAAACGTTTTTTTTAATTTTTATACAAACGGAGCGCGCCATTTTTCTTATTTTTTGTGAAAGCTAAAACTAGCGAAGCGGCTATTTCTCTTAAGCGTTTCGTCAAGGATATATCTTCCGGTTGTCCTTTTTTTGAACATGAAGGTAACAAATTGTTAACTGATAACCCTCTGTTGAATAACATATATTCAGAATTTACTTAGGTTGGTAATTAATAAACGCGGTGATATTGCGGATGGAATAACAAATTCACTTTTGCGTTAAAAGTTCACCTATTCTCTGTTGTTAATTTTTTCATTTCGGTGCTACGCTCTTTGAGTCACAACATTCACAAGGAGATTAGGATGAACAATGAATCAGCATTTCCTGCATTTCCCGTTAATGGATGGCAGGTGGGAGCAGTGGAAGATTTGAATGGCGTGGTTATTCGTTTTGGTTACAGTACTTCCCCTTATGCGCCGGGCGGTTCAACGTTCGAGTCGCAGTTTTTTAGTCTGACGCCGGAGAAGGTTAAAAGCCTCATTTACGACCTCCAGGTTAGTCTGCATAAGTATGAAGAAAAAGTTGCCTGATACCCCTCAGTTTATGAATGATTAACATTGCAGCAGCTGTGGCTCATTGCAGTCTGCTGCCTATTATTGTTAGGTACCTTACTATTTTATTTCGTTAATCGTACTACATAATAGTTAAGTGCCGCTACGTTAACACTTAAGCCAATTCTTAATGTTGGCGTATTGCCTGCTTCTTACGCTATATATTATAGGTGAGCAATCCATTGTGATGCTGAACTGGAGCGCCTATGAATGTTGTGTATTTTAAAGTTGATCACCCGCCGCACGAAAGACAAACCACTGTTCACTACTATTTAAAATCCGTGCAGCTACTACGGGATAATGCTGTTGTTGCCGATCTTGGTGACCTGAAAATAACCAATTTGCCTGCCTGGTTTTATACCGTTATACCCACTGGATTCAGTAAAATTGAATTTTCAATGCAAAATAGATCGCAATTGCGTATTGAATGTTATGCAGGTTACTTACGGACTGGCGAGTATATTGTCTCAACGCCCGGAGGCGAAATCACATTGCCATTTAACGCCCTCTCAGGGCTTTGGACGCTGAATAAGCAAGGACAAGTCTATATCGACCATCAAGAATTTATGGCGCGCAATTATTCGCTAATTCGTCCTGCCAAAATACCCGCGCGTGGTGTATCCGTGTTTTGATGTGGGGTAGAGAGGTATCTAGTTATTTTTCTTGTCTAAATCAAGTAACTGCTCGACGGTGACCGCCGGGTAGCCCTGTGCATCGTCGGGTACTTCCTGCAATGAAGGAATAGGTTCCAGCGGGCCTAAGAAACGGGGCTCACGTTTGAACAGATATAAATCAGCGAGCGTCCCCAGACGTGCGCCAAATTCGCGTATACGTACGCTCCACATATTTTTCGGCGAAGGGACGGCATAGCATTGCGCCTGGATGCCCATATGCTGGGCAATAAAAAGTGCACGTTCGCAATGAAAGCGCTGGGTGATAATAATAAAATCGTTGGTATCGAAAACCTTACGAGTACGCACAATCGAGTCGAGTGTGCGAAAGCCTGCGTAGTCCAGCACGATATCAGAAGGGTCAACGCCAGCGGCAATCAGGTCCTTACGCATGGTCATCGGCTCATTATAACTTTGCAGAGCGTTATCGCCGCTTAACAGCAGGTAATTCACTTTGCCGCTGTTGTAGGCATTCAGCGCACCCTGAATACGATAGCGGTAATACTGATTAATCACGCCAGTGCGGTAATATTTTGCGGTGCCCAGTACCACTCCCACCTGACGCCAGGGTAAATCCTGCAGGTCATCGTAGATGTAGGGGGCGGTTTTCCAGCTTATCCAGCGGTCTAAGCCGAGCGCAGTCAACAGCAGTAAGCCGATAAGGACCAACAGGCTGTATACAAAGCGCTTTAGCATGCGGACAAACTCGATACAGGATTAAATTTCACTCAAGGCTACTTTACCCGTCCGGCAATCGCAAGAAACGGGCGTTCAATTGCGGGGTTTTTCATCACTGCGGGCAAAATGCCCGCAGTTGGCTGGTTAGTCGAGCAAAACACGCTCAACGTTCTGGCAGCCCAGAGCGCGCAACGTGGCGACAGTTGCGTCCCATTGGGTGAGAGGGGCATCGGCTTTTTCTGCGAGTACCGCGCGCTGCATATCCGGATAGTCGAACCCGGCCAGGCTCATCAGATTCAGCGCGCCCTGGAGTGGTGGCAGTGTCGGGTTGAATGCGGCATTTTCCGCATAGCTGCCGCTGAAAATACGCCCATTGCGACACTCAATAGCCACACCAGACGGTGACTGTGTATACGGCGTATGGCTTTTGTTGGCCGCTGCGATAGCCGCCTGAGAAAGCGCATCTCCGCTGAGGGCAAACCCGTGGTCCTGAGCATCAAGTAGCAGGGTTTTAATCTCAAGGTCTTTAGGACCGAATGCGTCAGGCAGATAATCGCCAAGGGTATGCGGCGCACGCCCCGGTAAGTTAATACGCAGCGTCAGGCCGCTGTTCAGTTCATTCATAAACTGACGACAGTGACCGCAGGGGGTGTAATTAACGGTGATGGAGGCCAGCGCTTTTTCACCGCGCTGCCAGGCGTGGCTAATGGCGCTTTGCTCTGCATGGACGGTTTGCTGCATGGTGGCACCAAGGAATTCCATATTGCTGCCGAAATACCAGGTGCCGCTGACGCCGCGGGCAATCGCGCCGACGTTAAAGTGTGAAAGCTCAGTACGTGCGCAGGCTGCTGCTAACGGTAACAGAGCGAAAGCCAACGCGTCTTCGTCCATCCCTGTGGCGTTAAGCAGAGCCGCTACCTGTTCTGCGCTTAACATCGCGGGAAAATCCGCGTCCGCCAACAGCGGCGCCAGTGCGGCCTGTAAATTCTCCGCAAGGGTCGGAAACGCAGTGTGAAAACGTGAATGCATGGCGTTGCCTCATAACAATGTATTGGGATCGTAGTGTAAGGGCCGCTTTAGCCTTTATATGTGATCAGCGTCTCACTGTATATGCAACGTATGCAATTCAAATTAAAAATGCGCGACGCATCGCAAATTTTAGCCCGCTATCGCGAGGATCACCGGGAACAGAAATGGCGCAATCAGTGACGTAATAATCCCACAAATAACCAGCGCCAGTGAGCTAAAGGCCCCTTCCTGATAATCCAGCTCTGCACAACGCGCGGTACCCAGAGCGTGCGACGCGGTGCCCATTGCCAGGCCACGTGCTGATTTTGTGTGGATACGCATGGCATTCAGCAGGGTATGACCGAAGACTGCGCCCAGGACGCCGACAAAAATCACACAGACTGCGCTAATTGCCGGAATGCCGCCAATGCTGCCGCCAACCGCCATGGCAATCGGCGTGGTGACCGATTTAGGCAGAATAGAGGCGGCAATCTCTGGCGATGCCCCCATCATCAGTGCAATACCGGCGCCGCTCGCCATCGCCACAATACTGCCAAAAAAGCAGATAGTGATGATGGATTTCCAGCGCGCACGGATCTGGTGCAACTGCTCATAAAGTGGAAACGCCAGGGCGACCACGGCAGGTTGCAATAAATCGTTAAGGATTTTGCTGCCCTGGAAGTAGTGGTCATAGGGGATACCGGTGACCAGCAGGAACGGGATAATGACCACCATCGCAATCAGCAAAGGATTTAGCAGCGCCATCTTGAAGCGCGCGGAGAGCTTACGCGCTGCAAAAAAGACCGCCAGTGTGAGCGGAAGCGACCACCAGATATATGCCATCATTTTTCACTTTCCTTCTCGCCAACGACTTTACGCTCGCCATGTACCAGATGGGTACTCCAGCTCACCACAAGAAAGACAATCACCGTACTGACGGCACAGGAGACGACTATTGGCCCAAACTGCGCGCGCAGAATGTCGTAATACTGCATTACGCCCACGCCGATAGGCACAAACAGGAGCGCCATGTAGCGGATCAGCACGTAGCAGCCGGGATTGACCCATTTGGCGGGCAGGATTTGCAGTGCCAGCAGGACGAACATGATTAACATGCCAATAATGCTGCCGGGAATCGTAATAGGCAGCAGTGATGAAATATAAATTCCTGCGTATAAACAAGCATATATCAGGACAAATGCGCGAAGGTACTGCCAGACAATGTTCAGTGATTTACTCATGGTGTATACCCTTGATGAAACGCATTCATCATACAATTAAAGCCGGAAATGTGCTACCGATCACATCATGAATTCTGAGCATACCAAACATTCCATTCTGGAACGTCGGGCATTACCACAAGATTGTTGTTCCTGGATTACGCGCTGTCTTTACGCTCTGCTGAGGGGATCGCCTGAATGCTGTGGATCACTTCGCGCATTGCGCGATTCACGACTTTGTCCTGGCGCATAATCAGCCCAAGCGTGCGATGCAGCGCAGGGACCAGTGGCTGAACAGTTAAGCCAGCACAATCTTCTGCCTGCGTAACCGACATCCGCGGCACAATGCTGTAACCGAGCCCTGCGCGCACCATCCGTTTTATCGCCTCAATACTGCCAAGTTCCATCACTGGCGAGGCATTCTTACCGGCACGCTGGAACCAGCCGTCAATAAGCTGTCGTGTGCTGCTCCCGGCGGCAAAAACAATCAGCGGCAGTTGCTCCGTCTCAACGCCAGACTCGCCCTCGGACGGTTTTGCCGTGATAGAGACGAATTCATCGACCAGGACCGGCGTAACATCCAGATTCCTGCTGATGGCGGGCAGGGTAACAAGACCGATGTCGATACTGTTTTCCTCAACCCCCCGGACAATATCCTGCGTATTGCCAGTTCTGACGCCAACCGAGAGCTGAGGATAGTCTTTACGAAGCTGTTGCAATATGGCAGGTAATAAATGAATACAAACCGTGGCGCCAGTGCCAAGCGTAACCGTGCCGCTGATATCGAGTTTATGCATAGCAACAGATTGCACGGCAGCACTAACGGCTTTTTCGATTTCTTCGCAGTGGGCCAGTAATGTCAGCCCTGCCGGTGTCGGGCGAACGCCGCGACCGGTGCGTTCAATTAGGCGGGTTTGCAGCGCGGTCTCCAACTGGCGCATCTGGAGACTGACCGCAGGCTGCGAGATCCCCAGCGCTTCGGCGGCAGCGGTAAAGCTGCGCCGGCTGATGACCAGCCTGTAGGTCGTCAATTGATCGAGACTGAGGTGTGCCATCCAAAGTTTTCCTTATACAGGTAATAAGCGCAGCACTATGTCTGTACTTATGCGTTACGGCTAGCCTGTCAACAGACCTGAGCAGGAGCCGGACAATGGAAATTATCGAAGCAGAAGAACAACATATTAGCGCAATGCAGCAAATATACGCCTGGCACGTGGTGAATGGCAGCGCCTCATTTGAAACCGCTGCGCCTGACAGAGAGGAAATGCTGGCGCGTTTGAACAAGACTCGCAGCGCCGGATTGCCGTGGTTTGTCATTCTCGAAGAGGGGATCGTGAAAGGCTATTGCTACCTTTCGCACTATCGCACGCGTTATGCCTACCGCTACACGCTGGAGGATTCTATCTATATTGATGAACAATTTCGCCAGCGCGGTGCGGGCAAAGCGTTACTGGCGAAAGCCATTGAATGGGCGGAAAATCACGGCTATCGCCAGCTTATTGCCGTTGTTGGCAACAGTGAAAATGTGGGGTCGTTGCGCCTGCATCAGCAGGCAGGTTTTATCCTGACAGGGACGCTGAACAATGTCGGTTTTAAGCATGGTCGCTGGCTGGATATTGTTATTATGCAGCGCACGCTGGGTGAGGGGAGTTCGACCCTTCCGGCTGTGGACGCTTACCGACGCTCGGCCTGATGCAGTAGCGTTTTGAAACACACTTTCTTCCCTGTGTCAGAGGCGCTACTATGTCGCCTCATTTTTTCAGGGGCAATGTATGCGTGTATTACTGGCGCCGATGGAAGGTGTGCTCGATTCGCTGGTGCGCGAGCTGCTGACCGAGGTTAACGACTACGATCACTGTATCACCGAGTTTGTGCGGGTGGTCGACCAACTGTTGCCGGCAAAATCGTTTTACCGCATCTGCCCTGAACTGCATCATCAAAGTCGCACCCCCTCCGGCACGCTGGTTCGCGTACAACTACTGGGGCAATACCCCGAGTGGCTGGCGGAAAACGCGGCTCGTGCGGTGGAGTTAGGTTCGTGGGGCGTCGATCTCAACTGCGGCTGTCCGTCGAAGCTGGTGAATGGCAGCGGCGGCGGGGCAACGCTGCTCAAAGACCCTGAGCTGATTTATCGCGGGGCGAAAGCCATGCGCGAAGCCGTGCCCGCTCATCTGCCGGTAACGGTAAAAGTGCGTCTGGGGTGGGATAGCGGCGCACGACAGTTTGAAATTGCCGATGCCGTTCAGCAGGCCGGCGCGTCTGAGCTGGTGGTTCACGGGCGAACAAAAGAAGACGGCTATAAAGCGGAGCGTATTAACTGGCAGGCCATTGGTGAAATTCGCCAGCGTCTTAGCATTCCGGTTGTCGCGAATGGCGAGATCTGGGGCTGGCAGAGCGCGCAGGACTGCATGGCAGCCACCGGCTGCGATGCGGTAATGATTGGTCGTGGCGCGCTGAACGTCCCCAACCTGAGCCGGGTCGTCAAAGAAAACGCGCCGCGTATGCCCTGGCCCGAGGTTGTTGCGCTGTTGCAAAAATACACGCGGCTGGAAAAGCAGGGCGATACCGGGATGTATCATGTGGCGCGAATCAAACAGTGGCTGGGCTATCTGCGCAAAGAGTACGCCGAAGCGACTACGCTGTTCGAGCAGATTCGTACCCTCAAGAGTTCGCCGGACATAGCCCGCGCGATTCAGGCACTGAAAGCGTAAACTCTGCGATCATAGTCACGTTTTTGTGTGGCATTGATTGAGTGAATGAACCAACCTGATAAAGTTTCCTGCGGATTGTTACTGCGTAAGCAGGCTAAACCTGATGTTCTGGCATTTGCCGGAAGTCAGGTTTTTTTGTTTCTGGGGTTCGAATGAAAATCGCCAAAATACTTAATAATAATGTGGTGGTCGTGCTGGATGAACAACAACGCGAGCAGGTCGTTATGGGCCGGGGGCTCGCGTTCCAGAAACGTACCGGCGATGAGCTGGATGACAGCAAAATCGAGAAGATTTTTGCCCTGCAAAGTGACGAACTGGTCAGGCGCTTAAGCGAGTTGCTCAATCAGATCCCGCTTGAGGTGATGACCGCCTGCGATCGCATTATTGAACTGGCGCGTGGTCGGCTGGGGAAGTTGCAGGATAGCCTCTATATCACCCTGACAGACCACTGTTTTTTTGCCATTGAACGGCTGAAAACAGGGCAGGTGATTCGCAATGTTCTGTTGTGGGAGATACGCCGTCTCTATCCCAAAGAGTTCCAGATTGGGCAAGAGGCACGGGCAATCATCGCAAAACGCCTGGGCGTGGAATTACCAGAAGATGAAGCCGGATTTATCGCGCTGCACCTGGTTACCGCCCAGCTTAACAGTGATATGCCGGATGTTATGCATATCACCAAAGTGATGCAGGAGATCCTGCATATCGTGAAGTACCAGTTGAAACTCGACTATAACGAAGAGTCGCTCAGCTATCATCGGTTCGTCACGCACCTGAAATTTTTCTCGCAGCGGATGTTAACCCGCACGGTGGTCGAGGATGACGATTTGTCGCTGCACCAGGCGGTTAAAGAGAACTATGCCAGCGCCTGGCGTTGTGCGGAAAAGGTGGCCCGCCATCTGGAACAAAATTATCAGCGGAACCTCACCACAGAAGAGATTATGTTCCTTGCGATTCATATTGAGCGTGTACGAAAAGATAAACGCTAAAAATAGCGTGAAGAACGAAGTGTAAAACAGGATTGTTACTGCATCTCGCAGGCAAAACCTGAGCCCGGCCCGCGAGGTGCTGGACTCAGGTTTTTTTTTATCTCAGTCACAGCCTTCGGGCATAAGAAGTAAGGAAAAAGCATGGAATATCAAGCGCTGGCGAAAGATATTCTCAGCCACGTTGGGGGCAAGGAGAACATTACCAGCCTGGTGCACTGCGCCACCCGGTTACGCTTTAAGCTCAAAGATAACAAGAAAGCTGATGGCGAAGGGCTGAAAGCCAATCCAGGCATCATTATGGTGGTCGAAAGCGGCGGGCAGTTTCAGGTAGTGGTCGGTAACCACGTTCATGACGTCTGGCAGGCGGTGCGTGATGAAGCCGGGCTCACGGATGACACACCGGTTGCTGAGCCGGAACAAGGAGAAAAAGTCTCTCTTGTTGGTCGCGTGATCGACGTCGTCTCCGGCATTTTTACCCCTTTTATCGGTATTATGGCAGCATCAGGGATCCTGAAAGGGCTGCTGGCGCTGGCCGTGGTCTGCGGCTGGTTGACGACAAACAGCGGAACATATCAAATCTGGTTTGCCGCCAGCGACGCGCTGTTCTTCTTCTTCCCGCTGATTCTCGGTTACACCGCCGGGAAGAAATTTGGCGGTAACGCCTTTGTAACCCTCGCGATTGGCGGCGCGCTGACCCACCCGATGATGATAAAAGCCTTTGAAGCAAGCCAGGCACCAGGGGCGGTCAGCGAAACGTTTTTGGGTATTCCGATAACTTTTATCAATTACAGCGGCTCGGTTATTCCGATCATCATTGCCGCCTGGGCAAGCTGCTGGCTGGAAAAGCAATGTAATAAATTCCTGCACTCGGCAGTGAAGAACTTTTTTAGTCCGCTGATCTGTATCGCGGTGATTGTGCCGCTGACCTTCCTGGCGATCGGTCCGCTGGCGACCTTGCTGAGCCAGGGGCTGGCGCACGGCTATCAGGCCATCTACCTCTTTGCCCCCTGGCTTGCTGGCGCAGCGTTGGGTGCGCTGTGGCAGGTGTGCGTGATTTTCGGTCTGCACTGGGGGCTGGTGCCGCTCATGATCAATAACCTGACCGTGTTCGGCCAGGACACGATGCTGCCCATTTTACTGCCTGCGGTACTGGGCCAGGTGGGGGCGGTACTGGGGATTTTCCTGCGTACCCGCGACCCTCGTCAGAAAATACTGGCCGGTTCGGCGGCGACGGCGGGTATCTTCGGTATTACTGAACCAGCGGTCTATGGTCTGACGCTACCGCTGCGCCGTCCGTTTATTTTTGGCTGCGTTTCCGGGGCTATCGGCGGGGCGATTGTTGGTTTTAGCGACAGTCACGTCTACTCGTTTGGTTTTGCCAATGTCTTTACTCTGGCGCAGATGATCCCGCCGGGCGGCGTGGATGCCACCCTGTGGGGCGGGATTCTGGGCACCGTTGTTTCACTGGTGCTGGCATGCATCCTGACCTTTGTGGCGGGGATGCCGAAAACGACTGCGGTGACAAAACCGATTGCCGTTGTGCCGGGCGAAAACGACATCCTCTCACCAATGACCGGAACCGTACTGGCGCTTGAACAGGTGCCGGACAGCACCTTTGCCGCCGGGTTGCTCGGCCAGGGGGCGGCGATTATCCCTTCAGACAATAAAGTGATTGCGCCCTTTGCCGGTGAAGTGGCCTCACTCTTTCAGACAAAACATGCCATCGGCTTATTAAGCGACAGCGGCATTGAGGTGCTGATTCACGTGGGCATTGATACCGTCAAGCTGGAGGGCAAGCCCTTTACCGCGCATGTCAGCGTTGGCGATAAGGTTCAGCCTGGCGATTTACTGCTCGAGTTTGATCGCGATGCGATCCTCTCAGCCGGATACGATCTGGCAACGCCCATTATCATCAGCAATAGTGACGACTATCGCGCTGTGACGACCGTGGCATCGACATCGGTGGAATCCGGTATGCCGCTACTGGCCGTCAATCGTTAATCAAAGGAGATATCAATGAATACATTCCCGAATGACTTCTTATGGGGCGGCGCTATCGCTGCAAACCAGGTGGAAGGCGCTTATCTGGAAGACGGCAAAGGCCTTTCCACCTCGGATGTGCAACCAAAAGGCGTATTCGGTGACGTGGTCGAGCGCGTGGCAGGTGACAGCGGCCTGAAAGATGTCGCTATCGATTTCTATCACCGCTACCCGGAAGATATCGCCCTGTTTGCAGAAATGGGCTTTAGCTGCCTGCGGGTGTCCATTGCCTGGACGCGTATTTTCCCCAACGGGGATGAAACCACGCCCAACGAAGCGGGGCTGGCGTTCTACGACAAACTGTTTGATGAGATGATCAGCAAAGGGATGACGCCGCTGGTGACGTTATCGCATTACGAAATGCCATGGGGGCTGGTGAAAGGTTACGGTGGCTGGGGCAGCCGTCAAACCATTACCTTCTTTGAGCGTTATGCCCGCACGGTATTTGAACGTTATAAGAACAAAGTGAAGCTGTGGCTGACTTTTAACGAGATCAACATGTCGCTGCATGCCCCGATGACGGGTGTCGGCCTGCCGGAAGGTAGCAGCAAAGCGGAGATCTTCCAGGCTATCCACCATCAGCTTGTGGCGAGCGCGCTGGCGGTAAAAGCCTGCCACGAGATTATCCCCGATGCCAAAATCGGCAACATGATCCTCGGCGGCCTGATGTATCCGCTGAGCTGCAAACCGGAAGACGTGCTGGAAACGCTGCAGCAAAACCGTACCTGGCAGTTCTTTGGCGACGTGCAGTGCCGTGGCGAATATCCGGGTTATATGCTGCGTTTCTTCCGCGAAAACGGCATTAATCTCAACATTAGCGATGCGGATCGTGACGCGCTGCGCACCACCATCGATTTTATCTCGTTTAGCTACTATATGACCGGCTGTGTGACGACCGATGAAGAGCTGAACCAGAAAGCGCGCGGCAACATACTCAGCATGGTACCGAACCCGCACCTTGCAAGCTCAGAATGGGGCTGGCAGATTGACCCGGTTGGCCTGCGCACGCTGCTGAACGTCATGTGGGATCGCTGGCAGAAACCGTTATTTATCGTGGAAAACGGTCTGGGTGCGAAAGACAAACCGGAAGCGGATGGCAGCATCAATGACGATTACCGCATCAGCTATCTTAACGATCACCTTGTGCAGGTACGCGAAGCCATTGAAGACGGGGTGGAGGTGATGGGGTATACCAGTTGGGGGCCAATCGATCTGGTGAGCGCGTCAAAAGCGGAGATTTCCAAACGCTATGGCTTTATCTACGTTGATCGTGATGATGCCGGTAACGGTACGCTGGCGCGCAGCCGTAAGAAAAGTTTCTGGTGGTATCAGGAAGTCATCGCCAGCAAAGGAGCATCGCTTAAGCGATAAGCTAACGGCTGTCATTCGCAATACCCCCTCACTTCCACGGAGGTGAGGGGGAGTTTTTAGAAAATCATCTTAAATACGCCGGTGACCACCAACAGCCCAATCAAAAAGATAATCAAAATAACCCACAGCAATACTTTCAACATGCGTTTCTCTCCCTTGATGCGTTTTACTCACCGCAAAGTGTAGCAACCGTTCAGAAATATGCCTTTTCTCTATACTGAAGGTTTGGCCTCACGACCGGAGGGGAAAATGACCATGCAGAAAGTCGCTATTGTGACCGCAGCGGATTCGGGTATTGGTAAAGCCTGCGCGCTAATGCTGGCGGAAAAAGGGTTTGATATTGGTATCACCTGGCACTCGGATGACAGCGGGGCGCGCGATACTGTTCAACAGGTAGAAGCGCGCGGCAGACAGGCCCGTACCATCCAGCTCGACTTAAGCCATCTGCCGGACGGCGCTCAGGCTATCGAGACGCTGATTAACGCGTTCGGCCGTGTTGATGCGCTGGTCAATAATGCCGGCGCAATGACCAAAGCACCGTTTTTGGATGTCAGTCTGGAAGCGTGGCGGAAGATTTTTACCGTGGATGTTGAAGGGGCGATGTTGTGTTCACAAATTGCCGCGCGTCATATGGTTAAGCAGGGGCAGGGGGGACGTATTGTGAATATCACCTCTGTGCATGAACATACCCCATTGCCCGAAGCCAGCGCCTATACGGCGGCGAAACACGCGTTGGGCGGATTAACCAAATCCATGGCACTGGAGCTTGTTAGTTACAACATACTAGTGAATGCGGTGGCGCCCGGTGCGATAGCCACGCCGATGAATAACATGAGCGATGATGACGCTAAACCGGGCTCTATGCCGAACATCCCGCTGGCAAGGCCCGGTAAAACCCAGGAGATTGCGAGCCTGGTGGCCTGGCTCTGTTCTGATGACGCCAGTTATACCACCGGGCAGTCGTTCATTGTCGACGGCGGCTTTATGCTGGCGAATCCGCAGTTTAACGCCAGCCGCCATTAACTACTCAGACGGTGGGTTGCGGCGTTTCTTTTGCCGATGCCGCAGCCACCAGCGCACGGAAAAGACCACCACCACGGCCAGTACCAGCCAAATCAGCTTCTTAAGATGGTGATCAAACTGATGTAACCACGGCCCGATAACTTCCCCACCCAGGTAGCCTAACGTCGTGAAAATCAATGCCCAGACGATGGCACCGAAAATATTCAGTGGCAGGAAGATTTTTGGGGGCAGATGGCTGGCGCCGATCAGTAGCGGCCCGATGATGCGAAAGCCGTACATAAAACGCGTACCGATGACAAACAGCCAGGGACGGCGGTTAATCATGCGTTGCGCCTGGTTAATTTTGTCCTGATGGCGGGAAAAGCGTTGCAGGATCTTCATGCCATATCGGCGCCCCAGTAAATAGAGCAACTGGTCTCCAATCATCCCACCGAGCGCAACGGCCATGACCACCAGCGGAAACTTAAGCAACCCCTGATGCGCGGCAACGCCACCCAGCAGGGTGATGGTTTCCCCCTCAGCAATACTACCAACAACCAGCGCGGCATAGCCGTACTGGCTGATAAGATGATTCATATCCATAGGTCCAACAATTCTCCCGTTAAACGCCTTAAGCATACACCCTATGAATTGAATGCGCCGACAACCACGGTTTCGTTGCGCGGATTATCGCTACGTATTTTTTGATCTGAACACAAAATAACCAGCAGAGTGACTTATACTTAAGGTGTCTGTATTCGGGCATTCAGCAAGGGGGCGTTATGAACCATGTCTGGGGACTTTTTTCCCATCCCGATCGTGAAATGCAGGTCATAAAGGGCGAAAACGAAACCGTTTCGCATCACTACACCCACCATGTACTGTTCATGGCGGCGATTCCCGTTATCTGTGCTTTTATTGGCACGACGCAAATAGGCTGGAATTTTGGCGAAGAAAGCGTGGTTCAGTTGAACTGGTTTACCGCGTTTTATCTGGCTGTCATTTTCTATGCGCTGATGCTGGCCGGTGTGGCGGTGATGGGCCGTGTGATTTGGTGGATGGCAAGGAGCTACCCGCAGCGTCCCTCTCTGGCGCGCTGTATGGTGTTTGCCGGGTATGTCGCAACACCACTCTTTTTGAGCGGTATTGTGGCGCTCTATCCGCTGGTCTGGCTGTGCGCGCTGGTGGGGACAGTAGCACTCTTCTATACCGGTTATCTGCTCTATGTAGGGATACCCACCTTCCTCAATATCAACCGAGAGGAAGGGCTGAGTTTCTCCAGCTCGACGCTGGCAATTGGGGTGCTGGTACTTGAAGTGCTACTGGCGCTCACGGTCATTCTTTGGGGTTACGGCTACCGTCTGTTCTAATCGCATTGCGTTGCTGGTTGAAGTACCAGCAACGCAATCTTCTGCAATGAATCTTGTGTGGCGACATGCGGGCGTGGCGGCTATTATGCCAGGGCCAGCTTCTGTTATTTACTTCCTGAACAGATGCGGTGTGCGTAATCACGTGCATGAATAATCATCAGAAGTCACACCATGCTGAAAATCCGAGTTTCTTTATTAAGCCTCGCGCTTATGTTTGCCGTGCCCGTCGCACCGCAGGCGCTGGCAAAAACTGCTGCGGCAACGGCGTCCGCGCAACCTGAAATTGCCTCCGGTAGCGCGATGATTGTCGATTTACAAACCAACCAGGTTATCTATTCCAGCCACCCGGATCTGGTACGTCCCATCGCGTCTATCACTAAGTTGATGACGGCAATGGTAGTGCTGGATGCGCATCTGCCGCTGGATGAAAAAATAAAAGTGGATATCAGCCATACGCCGGAAATGAAAGGGATCTACTCTCGCGTACGCCTGAACAGTGAAATCAGCCGCAAAGATATGCTGCTGCTGGCGCTGATGTCCTCAGAAAACCGTGCGGCGGCGAGCCTTGCTCACCATTATCCTGGTGGATATGACGCGTTTATTCGTGCGATGAATGCGAAAGCGAAGGCGTTGGGCATGACGCATACCCGTTATGTCGAGCCGACAGGCTTATCTATCAGCAATGTGTCCACGGCGAGCGACTTGATTAAACTGCTGGTGGCCACCAAACAGTATCCGCTGCTGGGCCAGTTGAGCACCACGCGGGAAGACATGGCGACGTTCAGTAATCCGGGGTATACGTTGCCGTTCCGTAATACCAACCATCTGGTGTATCGCGATAACTGGAATATTCAGTTGACCAAAACCGGGTTTACCAATGCGGCGGGTCACTGTCTGGTGATGCGTACCGTTATTAATAATAAGCCGGTGGCACTGGTGGTGATGGATGCTTTCGGGAAATATACCCACTTTGCGGATGCCAGCCGTTTACGGACCTGGATTGAAACCGGGAAAGCACAGCCTGTACCCGCTTCCGCATTAAGCTACAAACGTCAGAAAGCGGCGCAGATGGTGGAAAACCACGGCGCACAAACCGCGCAAAACGACTAATTATTCCGGCAGCGTCCAGTCACCATCGTTGAGTGGGCGCTGCATGATAACCGTATCCCGCCAGTCACCCTTCTTGTAGCCCACGCTGCGTAACTGCCCGACAATTTCGAAGCCGTGTTTTTTGTGCAGGCGTAGCGATCCGGCATTATTTTGCCCATCGCCGATCACCGCGATCATCTGCCGCCACGGACCTTCTTCACACCTTGCGATCAGCGCATCCATCAGCATACTGCCAATACCGCGTCCGGTCATACTGGCGTCAACATAGATAGACTCTTCCAGAGTATAGCGGTAGGCCTGGCGCGGACGGTAAGGGCTTGCATAGCAATACCCCACCACGATGCCGTGGTAGAGCGCGACCATCCAGGGAAGCCCGTCATTGGCGATTTTGTGCATGCGTTGGCGCATTTCGTCGATAGTGGGCGGCACTTCTTCGAAGGAGGCGCGGCCATGCAGCACGTGCCAGGCATAGAGAGATGAAATCGCATGAACATCATCAAGCGTGGCATCACGCACCACGAGTGCGTTTTCGGACAGGACATCAACGGCAGACATGATGGAGTAACTCCTCAATGTAGCAGGCCAGAGAAACGTTTCTCTGGCCTGCTACTTTAGTACGAATGAAGAGTACAATACAGCCTGGCTTAAACATATATCGCAGTTAGACTGCGACGAACCACTAACGTAATAGCCTATTGCCAGTTTTTTCTCTTGCTTGTTTTACCGATCCCAGGGTTCATGCTGTTTGTTGGGTCATTTTCCAGGTAAAAACGTTTTAAATCATCGGGCGCTTCATATAAATGCCCCACGTTGTGTTCAGCCGGGTATTGCGCGCCGCGCTGGCGCAATAATTCCAGCATCTGTTCTTTGAGCGCGTGCGTATCAACGCCTTTCTTCACAATATAATCCTGATGGAAAACATGGCAGAAGAAATGGCCGTAATAGAGCTTCCAGGTTAACTGGCTGTCAATCTCCGGCGGCAGGTGTTCGAACCAGTCATCGTCATTGCGGCGCAGGGCAATATCCAGCGCCAGAATGTCTTCTACTTCATCGGCATGTACCGCCTGATAACGAATTGCCGCCCCCGCTGCGGCGAAGCGGTGAAGAAAGGCTTTGTTCCCTTCTTCTGATGTACAGGCGAAGAACCCGCCTTCTGCCGTCTTAAAGTACTCGGTCAGCCAGCGTTGCGCCTCAGCGATACCGTCACCCGACATTTTCAGTAGCAGATGGTGTTCATACTTGTCCCGCCAGCTTTTCATTCGCGGTGGCAGGTGAGAGGGGAACAGGTGCCCCAGCTTTTGCATTGCCCGGTCGGTAAAGTGCGGCTTAAATAGGGAGGCTTTTGCCAGCAGGGCATCGGTGCGGCCTTTCAGGGTAAAAAAGAAAGGCATTTTGTCGGTGCCGAGCTTGTCGATCATCAGGAAGGTGTCTTTCCCGTAGCGCTCGGCGATATCGTAAATATCGCGATGCATATACTCCCCCGCCACCGGCAAATGGGTGAACTCGCTAAGAATATGGCGGCGAAGCGCGCTCAGTACCTGCGGCTGGTTGGTGCCGATATAAAACACCTGCTGATGGGTGGGGGCGACAAAGGTGTCCAGCCGGACGGCGAAGACGGCCAGTTTCCCGGCACAGCCGGAGGATTCAAACAGACGATCCGGGTCGGCATTGTAGCGTGCCGGTGTATCCGCATCCACATCGCGCACGCGGGTGACATAATCCTGATCGTGCCCGTGACGCCCATCGTGGCGCACATCGGCGTCGGTCACCCGTTCGTCATCAAGTTTACTTAAGATTTGCTCCGGCGTACTGCCAAGCTCAATGCCTAAGTGGTTAACCAACTGGAGTCTGCCGGTTTCGTCAATTCGCGCATACAGCGACATTTCGGTGTATGCCGGGCCGCGCTGCACCAGCGCGCCGCCGGAGTTATTGCAAATCCCGCCGATGACCGATGCCCCGATACAGGATGAACCGATGACGGAATGCGGCTCGCGGCCAAGCGGTTTTAGCGCTTTTTCCAGCGAATAAAGGGTTGTGCCCGGATAAGCCAGTACCTGCTCACCGTTATCGATAAGATGCAGTTTATCGAGCCGCAAGGTGCTGATGATAATAATGTCGCGGTCGTAGTCATTACCGTTTGGCGTTGAGCCTTCGGTCAGGCCGGTATTTGCCGCCTGCATCAGGATGATCTTATCGGCGTTCACACAGGCGCTGAGTACACGCCATAATTCAAGCAGTGTGCCGGGAAAGACGACGGCGAGCGCATCACCCTGCCCGGAACGAAACCCCTTACGGTAGCGTGCCGTTTTGGCCGGGTCGGTCAGGACATGTGAAGCTCCAGTGAGGCGTTCGAGTTCACGGATAAAAGCGATATGGTGTTGGGAAGTTGTAGAAGACATTTTCCTCTCCCTGGTGGTGGAACAGCGTTCTCGCTTTAAAGCATAGTGTCTGAAAGTGAGGAATTCTCAGAAAAATCAGAGAATAACTCTGCAAGCCGGACTACGATTATGGCACACTGCGTTTTTTTCATGGTCAGGCCCGTGAGTGGCTGTATAAACGAGAGAGTGAACGACATGAAATGGCTATGTTCGGTAGGTGTCGCCGTCAGCCTTGCGCTGCAACCGGTGATGGCAGAAGAGATGTTTGGTAACCATCCTCTGACGCCGCAAGCAAGGGATGCGTTTGTCACTGAATTACTAAAAAAAATGACGGTGGATGAAAAAATTGGGCAACTGCGACTGATTAGCGTCGGGCCGGACAATCCGAAAGAAGCCATCCGTGACATGATTGCCAAAAACCAGGTCGGCGCCATCTTTAATACCGTGACCCGCCCGGATATCCGCGCGATGCAGGATCAGGTCATGCAGCTTAGCCGCCTGAAAATTCCTCTGTTTTTTGCCTACGATGTGGTCCACGGTCAACGGACCGTCTTCCCGATTAGCCTGGGTCTGGCCTCCAGCTTCAATCTTGATGCGGTGAAAACCGTCGGGCGCGTTTCCGCTTATGAAGCGGCGGATGACGGCCTGAACATGACCTGGGCGCCAATGGTGGATGTATCCCGCGATCCGCGCTGGGGCCGTGGCTCTGAAGGCTTTGGTGAAGATACCTACCTGACCACGGAAATGGGCCGCGCGATGGTGAAATCCATGCAGGGCAAAAGCCCGGCGGATCGCTATTCAGTTATGACCAGCGTCAAGCACTTCGCCGCCTATGGCGCGGTTGAAGGGGGCAAGGAATACAATACCGTTGATATGAGCCCACAGCGTCTGTTCAACGACTATTTGCCGCCGTACAAAGCCGGGCTGGAGGCAGGCAGCGGTGCGGTCATGGTGGCGCTGAACTCTCTCAACGGCACGCCGGCAACTTCCGATTCCTGGCTGCTTAAAGATGTCCTGCGCGATGAGTGGGGCTTTAAAGGCATCACCGTTTCGGACCATGGCGCAATCAAAGAATTGATCAAACACGGCGTGGCCGCTGACCCGGAAGATGCGGTACGCGTGGCGCTCAAAGCCGGTATTAACATGAGCATGAGCGACGAGTACTACAGCAAGTACCTGCCGGGGCTTATCAAATCCGGTAAGGTCACCATGGCGGAACTCGACGATGCGACCCGCCACGTGCTGAACGTGAAATATGACATGGGTCTGTTCAACGACCCGTACAGTCACCTGGGGCCGAAAGATTCAGATCCGAAAGACACCAATGCGGAAAGTCGTCTGCATCGTAAAGAAGCACGAGAAGTGGCGCGCGAAAGTCTGGTCCTGCTGAAAAACCGTCTCGACACACTGCCGCTGAAAAAAGACGCGACCATCGCGGTGGTCGGTGCGCTGGCGGACAGCAAGCGTGACATGATGGGAAGCTGGTCGGCAGCCGGTGTGGCGGGGCAATCCGTAACCGTGCTGACAGGTATCCGCAACGCAGTGGGGCCTAAAGGCACTATCCTCTACGCTCGCGGTTCGAATATCACTGACGATAAAGGCATTGTCGATTTCCTCAATCTGTATGAGCCAGCCGTAGTGCAGGACAAACGCAGCCCGCAGGAGATGATTGATGAAGCCGTGACCGTGGCGAAGAAATCGGATGTCGTCGTAGCGGTCGTCGGTGAGGCCCAGGGGATGGCGCACGAAGCGTCAAGCCGTACGGATCTGACCATCCCACAAAGCCAGCGTGATTTGATTGCCGCGCTAAAAGCAACCGGTAAACCGCTGGTGCTGGTGCTGATGAACGGTCGTCCGCTGGCGCTGGTGAAAGAAGATCAGCAGGCCGATGCGATCCTGGAAACCTGGTTTGCCGGTACCGAAGGCGGTAATGCCATCGCAGATGTGCTGTTTGGTGATTACAACCCGTCCGGCAAGCTGCCGATGTCTTTCCCGCGCTCCGTCGGGCAGATCCCGGTCTATTACAGTCACCTGAACACCGGGCGTCCGTATAATGCCGATAAACCGAACAAGTACACGTCACGCTACTTCGACGAGGCCAATGGTCCGCTGTATCCGTTCGGTTACGGCCTGAGTTACACCACGTTTAACGTCTCCGATGTGAAAATGTCGGCGCCGACCATGACCCGTGACGGCAAAGTGACGGCCAGCGTCGATGTTACCAATACCGGCAAACGCGACGGTGCGACGGTTGTCCAGATGTACCTGCAGGATGTGACGGCGTCCATGAGTCGTCCGGTAGAACAACTGCGTGGTTTCGAAAAAGTGGATCTCAAAGCCGGGGAAACCAAAACCGTCAGCTTCCCGATTGATATCGAGGCGCTTAAGTTCTGGAATCAACGCATGAAATACGATGCAGAACCCGGCAAATTCAATGTCTTTATCGGTCTGGATTCAGCCCGTGTTAAACAGGGTGAATTTACCCTCCAGTAACCCCGCAAAGGCCGCTTTTTAGCGGCCTTTCATCTTTAAACCCCTTGCGTTATAACCGCTTCGTCTAATCAGAAACATCAAAATCTGAACGACTGATTTATTCCAGGTCGATTCTCTACTACGCTTTTTGCACAGCCGGAAATCCAGGCACCACAAAAAAAGAGGTAAGAGCATGAAATCATTTTCGCAATGGAGCGCTGCAGGGTTATTGATGCTGGCCGCAGGCGCACAGGCGGCTGAGCCGGTTAAAGTGGGTTCCAAGATTGATACCGAAGGCGCGCTGCTGGGCAATATCATTTTGCAGGTCCTGGAAAGCCATGGCGTGAAAACCGTCAATAAAGTCCAGTTGGGTACCACCCCGGTGGTGCGCGGGGCGATCACCTCGGGTGAACTGGATATCTACCCGGAATATACCGGCAATGGCGCGTTTTTCTTTAAGGAGGAGAACGATCCGGCGTGGAAAAATGCGCAGCAAGGCTATGACAAAGTCAAAAAGCTGGATGCGGAGAAAAACAAACTGGTCTGGCTGACGCCAGCGCCTGCCAATAATACCTGGACTATCGCGGTACGCCAGGATGTAGCGCAGAAAAACAAGCTGGTCTCCCTTGACGATCTCAGCCGCTATCTGAAAGAGGGCGGTACCTTTAAACTTGCCGCTTCCGCCGAGTTTATCGAGCGTACCGATGCCTTACCGGCCTTCGAAAAAGCCTATAACTTCAAGCTCAACCAGCAGCAGTTGCTGTCGCTGGCGGGGGGTGATACGGCAGTGACCATCAAAGCCGCTGCACAGCAAACATCAGGCGTGAACGCGGCGATGGCCTACGGCACAGATGGGCCGGTTGCGGCGCTGGGGCTGCAAACCCTGACCGACCCGAAAGGCGTTCAGCCCATTTATGCGCCTGCCCCGGTTGTGCGCGAAGCGGTGCTGAAAGCTTACCCGCAACTGGATGAGTGGCTGAAACCGGTATTTGCCAGCCTGGATGAAAAAACGCTGCAGAAACTGAATGCCAGCATTGCAGTGGAAGGTCTCGACGCCAAAAAAGTGGCCGCCGATTACCTGAAAGGAAAGGGACTGATTAAATAAACGTGGAGCGACGTTGTCATAACCGCGTGTTGTTGCTGCTGGTGTTACTGGCACTGGCGGCAATAACACTGCCCTTCGTGAGTTACGCCCCTAACCGCCTGGTCTCCGGGGAAAGTCGTGCAATCTGGCAGGTCTGGCCCGCATATGCCGCCTGGGGACTGCTTGTACCGGCAGGGCTACTGCTTTTGAGCTTTCTCCCGCATCGCATTGCCAGTCTGGCAACGTTACTGCTTACCGAAGCGTCATTTTGCGCCTTAGTCTGGTGCGCGGGCAGGGCGGCCACCGATCTGGCGCAATCTGGCAGCGCACTTGCCCGCACCTCCCCCGGCAGCGGCTTATGGCTGTGGCTGGCGCTGTCGTTACTGGCCAGTAGTGATGCAATCCGACGGCTAACGGACAATCCGGTCTGGCGCTGGCTGCTGCATGCGCAAATCTGGCTACTGCCCCTGTGGCTGCTGCTCTGTGGGCAACTGGATTCGCTCTCTTTGCTTAAGGAGTACGCGAATCGGCAGGACGTCTTTAACGATGCGCTGGCGCAACATCTCAAACTGCTGTTTGGTACGCTGCTACCGGCGCTGGCGCTGGGGGTAGGTATCGGCCTGTGGTGTTATCGCCATCCGTCGCGTCAACAACCGGTGTTTGCCGTATTGAATGTGATTCAGACCGTGCCGTCCGTTGCGCTATTTGGTCTGCTGATCGCACCACTGGCAGGGCTGGTGGCGCAGTTCCCCTGGCTGGGTTCGCTCGGCGTGGCGGGGACCGGTATCACACCTGCGCTGATTGCGCTGGTTCTCTATGCGTTGTTACCGCTGGTTCGCGGTGTGGTGGCGGGCTTAAACCAGGTGCCGGTAGATGTGCTTGAAAGCGCCAAAGGGATGGGCATGAGCGCCCGTCAGCGGTTTTTGCATATACGTCTGCCGCTGGCGTTACCCATTTTGCTGCGTAGCCTGCGGGTGGTCACGGTACAGACGGTGGGCATGGCGGTGATTGCGGCGCTGATTGGCGCAGGCGGCTTTGGCGCACTGGTGTTTCAGGGGCTTTTAAGTAGCGCACTGGATCTTGTGTTATTGGGTGTGATCCCGGTTATTGCTTTGGCAGTGGTCGTGGACGCACTGTTTGCGCTGGGTATCGCGCTGTTGGAGGTAAAACAGCCATGATTGAATTCAGGCATGTCAGCAAATCCTTCGCCGGGCAACAGGCGGTGAGCGATCTGAATCTTGAATGTAAAACCGGCGCGTTTTCCGTGTTGATTGGTACATCAGGATCCGGGAAGTCCACCACCCTGAAAATGATCAACCGCCTGGTAGAACATGATGAAGGCACCATTTTGTTTGCCGGTGAAGAGATTCGCAGCCTGCCGGTACTGGAACTGCGTCGGCGGATGGGTTACGCCATTCAGTCGATAGGCCTGTTTCCGCACTGGACGGTGGCCCACAACATCGCCACCGTGTTGCAACTGCAAAAATGGTCGCGAGGGAAAATCGCCGCGCGAGTAGATGAACTGATGGCTTTACTGGGGCTGGATGAGAGCCTGCGCGACCGTTTTCCCCATCAACTTTCCGGCGGTCAGCAGCAGCGTGTTGGTGTAGCCCGCGCGCTGGCGGCAGACCCGGAGGTGTTGCTGATGGATGAACCCTTCGGTGCGCTGGATCCGGTCACGCGCGGTGCGCTCCAGCAGGAGATGATTCGTATCCACCGTCTGCTGGGCCGCACCATTGTGCTGGTCACCCATGATATTGATGAGGCGTTACAGTTGGCGGATCACCTGGTCTTAATGGACAGTGGGGCGATTGTGCAGCAGGGGACACCGCTGGAGATGTTAACCCGCCCGGCAACCCCGTTTGTCCGCGACTTTTTTGGTCGCAGCGAGTTGGGAGTTCGTCTGCTTTCATTGCGCCATGTCAGCGCCTGGATGCGGCCGGGCGAAACGGTGGCCGGGGAACCACTGCGAGAGGATATGACCTTGCGCGAAGCCTTATCGCTGTTTGTCGCCCGCCAGTGTGATGTGCTCCCCGTCGCTGATGCGCAAGGCGTGCCCTGCGGTACGCTGCATTTTCGCGACCTGCTCAGAACGGAGGCGCTCAGTGAGACTTCTGCGTGACCCGTTACTCTGGCTTATCGCCGTGTTTGTCGCACTGCTGGTGGCGATGCCCTACAGCGGCGCACTCTTTGGCACGCTATTTCCCCAGTTGCCGCGACCGGTTTATCAGCAGGAAAGTTTTGTCTCCCTGACGCTTGCCCATTTCTGGCTGGTGGGGGTGTCGAGTCTGCTGGCGATTGTCATTGGGCTGGGGGCGGGAATTGCAGTGACGCGCCCGTGGGGCCGCGAATTTCGCCCGCTGGTGGAGACCATTGCCGCAGTAGGACAGACCTTTCCACCGGTGGCGGTACTGGCCATTGCGGTACCGGTTATGGGATTTGGCCGCGAACCTGCCATTATCGCGCTGATCCTCTATGGGGTCTTGCCGATATTACAGGGAACGCTGGCGGGCATTGCCGCCGTGCCGGAGAGCGTACACAGCGTGGCAAAAGGGATGGGGATGAGCAGTATGCAACAACTTTTCAGGGTTGAACTGCCGCTGGCGGCGCCGGTCATTATCGCCGGGATCCGCACGTCCGTGATTATTAACATCGGTACGGCGACCATTGCGTCTACGGTCGGCGCCAGCACGCTGGGAACGCCGATCATTATCGGTCTGAGCGGGTTTAATACGGCTTACGTCGTGCAAGGGGCCGTTCTGGTTGCGCTGGCCGCTATCATTGTTGATAGAGGATTTGAGCGTCTTGCCCGCTTATTCAGCCTGCACCGCCGCGAACAATAAAAGAGTAGCCAGCGAGCATCACGCCACCGATGCCGCCGATCGCCATCAGCAGAAAAATCGCAATGACGGTAAGTTTGGACAGGTTCATTTTTCGCTCCTTTGTTAAGAAAAGTATTATACGAGGAAGCGGGGCTGTTAATGAACCATTAAATGCCCAGGGGAAAAATGGCATGTCCGTTTTGCTGCCAGTCATGCATCTGTTTTTGCTGTGATGAGGAGGGGGCCTCGCCACACCACACCAGTAATGTCTGGCCTTCAAACATCTCCGGGCGCAGATAACTCAACGAGTGCGCCAGCACGTCGACCCGCCAGCCTTGCTGGCTTGCCATCCAGCCCTCCAGCCAGATTCGGGTAGTATCCTGCACATTCCAGCCGACAACCAGCGCGTCACGCCCGTTTTTCTTGCGCGCGGTATTCAGGCAACCGCAAATATAGTTAATCAACACCCCATCAAGCAGACTGAGCATCACCGTGAGGGCAGGCTGCTGGGATTGCAGACGGCGACGAAGAGGGATAAACAGGTGGGTTATCAGGGTCTCTGCCGGATAGTCGTGGCTGCGCTCTTTGATCCACAGACGCAGCCGCTGCAGGTTGCCGCTTTGCAGAATCTGCAATACTGCTTCCTGTTGCGCGCGCCAGCCATTACGTTCATGTTCGGGTTCATTATTGAGCAGGGTCTGTACTTTACTGACCTGGACCCCGGTATCGATCCAGCGTTTTATTTCACGAATTCGGTCGATGTCGGCATCGGTAAACAACCGATGACCGCCTTCCGTGCGCTGTGGTTTGAACAATCCGTAGCGTCGCTGCCATGCCCGCAAAGTCACGGGATTGATATCGCATAACATCGCCACTTCACCAATCGTGTAAAGCGCCATGGTTTCACCTTTGCAAGAAATCCCCCACTTTAACTTTAGCCGTTCTTACTTAAACCAGGTTGAATTGTTTGTTTAATGTTCGATATGTATCCATTTCGTATCATTATGCTTTCAGGATTGTGATAACGAGCACGAATTAACATTTTTTTGGAAACCCTCAAAGAATCTCTGCGCGACTCCATGTAAGGTACGCGCTTTCAGTCAACGCGGTGCTGCGGGTATGTACGAATTTAATCTGGTGTTGCTGCTGCTCCAGCAAATGTGTGTGTTTTTGGTTATCGCCTGGCTGATGAGCAAAACACGTCTTTTTATTCCGCTGATGCAAGTCACGGTACGTCTGCCGCATAAATTGCTCTGTTATGTCACCTTTTCGATTTTCTGCATTCTGGGTACCTATTTCGGTTTGCATATTGAAGATTCTATTGCCAATACCCGCGCTATTGGTGCGGTGATGGGCGGGTTGCTCGGCGGCCCGCTGGTGGGCGGGCTGGTGGGGTTAACGGGGGGGTTACACCGTTACTCAATGGGCGGCATGACCGCGTTGAGCTGTATGATTTCCACCATTGTGGAAGGGCTGCTCGGTGGGCTGGTACACAGTATTTTAATCAAGCGTGGCCGCACCGACAGGGTCTTTAATCCGCTTACCGCCGGGGCCATTACCTGTGTAGCGGAGCTGACACAGATGCTGATCATCCTGCTTATCGCCCGACCGTATGAGAGCGCGCTGCATCTGGTGCAAAGTATTGCTGCCCCAATGATGGTGACCAATACCGTGGGCGCGGCGCTGTTTATGCGTATCCTGCTCGACAAGCGCGCCATGTTTGAAAAATACACCTCGGCGTTTTCTGCCACGGCCCTCAAAGTCGCCGCATCGACCGAAGGGATCTTGCGTCAGGGCTTCAACGAAGAAAACAGCATGAAAGTTGCCCAGGTTCTCTATAAAGAGCTGGATATCGGTGCGGTGGCGATTACCGATCGCGAGAAGCTACTGGCGTTTACCGGCACGGGGGACGACCATCATCTTCCCGGCAGGCCTATCTCGTCCGTCTGGACGCAAAAAGCCATCGAAAGTGGCGAAGTGGTGTATGCCGATGGTAATGAGGTGCCGTACCGCTGCTCGCTGCATCCACAGTGCAAACTGGGTTCAACGCTGGTCATTCCATTACGCGGTGAAAACCAGCGCGTTGTGGGCACCATCAAACTGTATGAAGCAAAAAACCGGCTCTTTAGCTCCATCAACCGCACCCTGGGAGAGGGGATTGCGCAGTTGCTGTCGGCGCAAATCCTTGCCGGACAGTATGAGCGGCAAAAAGCGTTGCTGACCCAGTCGGAAATCAAATTACTGCATGCGCAGGTCAATCCCCATTTTCTGTTCAATGCCCTAAATACGCTAATGGCGGTGATCCGCCGCGACAGCGATCAGGCCGGTCTGCTGGTGCAATATCTGTCGACATTCTTTCGCAAAAACCTTAAGCGACCGTCGGAAATCGTCACCCTGGCCGATGAGCTTGAACACGTTAATGCGTATCTGCAAATTGAAAAGGCGCGCTTTCAGTCCCGCCTACAGGTACAACTGCACGTACCGGATGCGCTTTCGCATCTCCATCTGCCCGCTTTTACCCTGCAACCGATTGTGGAAAATGCCATTAAACATGGCACCTCACAACTGCTTGGCGTAGGGGAAATCACCATTAACGCCAGCCAGGACGGTGACCATCTGGTGTTGGATATTGAAGATAATGCCGGGCTGTATCAGCCCAAAACGGATGCCAGTGGTTTAGGGATGAGTCTGGTGGATAAGCGCCTGCGGGCGCGCTTTGGTGATGGATGCGGCATTTCGGTTGCCTGCGAGCCTGATATCTTTACCCGAATTACCCTACGACTCCCGCTGGAGGAAAGCGCATGTTAAAAGTGCTGATTGTTGATGATGAACCGTTGGCGCGTGAAAATCTGCGTATTTTACTGCAGGAAGAGAACGACATTGAGATTGTGGGCGAATGCGCCAACGCGGTTGAGGGCATCGGCGCGGTGCATAAATTGCGCCCGGACGTGCTGTTTCTTGATATCCAGATGCCGCGCATTAGCGGGCTGGAAATGGTGGGGATGCTCGACCCGGAACACCGACCCTATGTGGTTTTTCTTACCGCTTTTGATGAATACGCGGTGAAGGCGTTTGAGGAACATGCCTTTGACTATCTGCTAAAACCGATAGAGGCGCGCCGCCTGGAGAAAACCCTCACCCGGCTGCGCCAGGAGCGCAATGTCCAGGACGTATCGGTGCTGCCGGAAAATCAGGCCTCGCTGAAATTTATTCCCTGTACCGGGCATAGCCGCATTTATCTGTTGCAGATGGATGAGGTTGCGTTTGTGAGTAGCCGCATGAGCGGCGTCTATGTCACCAGCCACGACGGCAAAGAGGGCTTCACCGAACTGACCCTGCGCACGCTGGAGAGCCGTACGCCGTTGCTGCGCTGCCATCGGCAGTATCTGGTGAATATGGCACATCTGAAAGAGATCCGTCTGGAAGATAACGGCCAGGCGGAGTTGCTGCTGCGCGACGGACAGACTGTGCCGGTTAGCCGTCGCTATCTTAAGAACTTAAAAGAAGCGCTGGGGTTGTAGCCGCTAATAAAACGCGAACTTTTTCGCAAGAAAGCATCGCTGCTATTGTGAACAAGCCTGGTATATAATTTTATACGCATCCACACACAGTAAGGATGCGCAGTAATGTATGCAAAGGATATCAACTGGCGAGGCTCTACACTCGACGATCTCATCACTTTCCCGCAGGCGATAAGGCGTATCGCAGGTTTCGAACTCCACAAAGTTCAGCATGGCAAGGAACCGACGGACTGGAAGCCGATTAATGAGTGGGGGATGGGCGTCATTGAGATTCGCCTGCATGGTGAAGACGGTGAGTATCGTGTGGTGTATGTCGCCAGGTTTTCCGATGTCGTTTGTGTCCTGCATTGTTTTCAAAAGAAAACACAAAAAACGAGCCAGCGGGATATCGCCATCATCAAAGCACGATATAAAGCAGCACGAGACGAATGGAGACAGAAAAAATGACGCATAAAGTGGATACAAAGGTTCGTCACATCACAAAAGCCAGTGGCAACATTTTTTCTGACCTTGGGTTTGCCCCGCAGGAGGCATCGCAACTGCTGGCTGCGTCCAGAGAAGAGATGGCAAGAGCCGATGAATTAAAGAAGCAACTGATGATGGAAATCACCGACTGGATGAAACACAACGGTCTTAAACAGGTCGATGCCGCCAAAGTTCTCCATGTCTCTCGCCCCCGCGTGTCCGATGTCGTTAACCAGAAAACAGAAAAATTCACCATTGATACATTGGTCGGTATGGCAACACTGATTGGAAAACGTGTGCAACTGGTTATTGATAAGGTTTAACCGGCTGCAATCTAAAAGAAGCGCTGGGGTTGTAGCTTTTGATGGTAGACTGCGCGCTTACGATGATTTTTTCGAAGGCTTTATGCTCAATAACGATATCTTACGTAGCTTACGCTACGCACTGAAAATGAATAATGGCGACCTCAAGCGCGTGTTTGCGCTGGCAGACGCCCCGGTGAGCGACGAGCAGCTTGTCGGCTGGTTGCACAAAGAAGATGAAGAGGGCTTTCAGCGCTGTCCGGACATTATGATGTCTGTCTTCCTCAACGGCCTGATTTATGAACGCCGTGGTAAAAATGAATCTCAGCCTGCGCTGGTGACCGAGCGTAAGATGACAAACAACATCATCCTTAAAAAATTACGCATCGCCTTTTCGCTGAAAACGGACGATATTCTGGCGATCCTCACCGAGCAGAAATTCCGCGTCTCCATGCCGGAGATTACCGCCATGATGCGGGCGACCGAGCATAAAAATTTCCGTGAATGCGGCGATCAGTTCTTACGTTATTTCCTGCGTGGACTGGCGGTGCGTGAGCACGCGAAGCCTGCTGCTCAGTAAAGGCAATGCCAGCGCGTGACAAACGCGCTGGCACGTTGATTATTTCACTTCTTTAAAACCATGTGATTCCAGAAGCTGTTGTGATTTCGTCATGCTGACGCCATCTTTCACATCACCGGTGAACGCCGCGCCCTGTATCTGCTGCAATGCGTTACGATCGGCTTTGGTATAGTCGACAGTCAATGTTTCTGTCGCGTAAGTGTCCTGATAATCGATACTTTCCGTTACGCCCTGAATCGATTTGTATTTCTCACTGATCGGCCCCAGACGTTGCATAGCTGCCTCTTTATTTGCGGCCCCAACGCTTGCGTACTGAATCTTATTCTTTGCCGTCTGACGTAATACCACATCGTCTTTATAGTAATAGGTCAGAGAAATTTCTGTTTTGCCATCCGTCCAGTTAAATGTCTTACTCTGTTCTTTGTCACCACAGCCGCTGACGGCAAATAAGACCAGAGTAGTCAGTGCGATGGCGATCATTTTTTTAAACATATTCATAAAGCCCCTTTTGTTAGAAAAATCCTGTCCATTGAAGAATAGTGCAATAAAAAAAAGGCGCTGTTTTCACAGCGCCTTTCAGCGATTTATTTTACCTGTTGGCCAGGTTTTGCACCCTCATCAGGGCTTAACAGGAAGATATCTTTCCCGCCAGGGCCTGCGGCCATCACCATACCTTCTGAAATACCGAAGCGCATTTTGCGCGGCGCCAGGTTAGCGACCATCACCGTCAGGCGACCGATCAGCACCTGCGGGTCCGGGTAGGCGGAACGAATGCCGGAGAAGACATTGCGTTTCTGACCGCCCAGATCCAGCGTCAGGCGCAGCAGCTTGTCAGAACCTTCGACAAACTCCGCGTTTTCAATCAGCGCCACGCGCAGGTCGACTTTAGCGAAATCGTCAAAACTGATGGTTTCGGCAATCGGGTCATCTGCCAGCGGACCGGTGACCGGTGCGGCAGCGGCTTTCACTTCCTCTTTTGACGCCTCAACCAGCGCTTCGACCTGTTTCATCTCAATGCGGTTATACAACGCCTTAAAGGTATTCACTTTGTGGCCAAGCAGCGGCTGTTCGATAGCATCCCAAACCAGTGTGGTGTTCAGGAACGCCTCGACACGTTCGCTCAGGGTCGGCAGAACCGGTTTCAGCCAGGTCATCAGCACGCGGAACAGGTTGATACCCATGGAGCAAATCGCCTGCAGATCAGCATCGCGACCTTCCTGTTTCGCGACAACCCACGGTGCCTGCTCGTCAACATAACGGTTAGCCACGTCAGCCAGCGCCATGATTTCACGAATCGCTTTGCCGAATTCACGGCTCTCCCACGCATCAGCAATGGTGGCCGACGCATCGGTAAAGGTTTTATACAGTGCCGGATCCGCCAGCTCAGCCGCCAGTACACCATCGAAACGTTTGGCGATAAAGCCTGCACAACGGGACGCCAGATTCACCACTTTGTTGACGATATCAGCGTTAACGCGCTGAACGAAATCTTCCAGATTCAGGTCGATGTCATCGATACGGGAAGAAAGCTTCGCCGCGTAGTAGTAACGCAGGCTGTCCGCATCAAAGTGGTTCAGCCAGGTGCTGGCCTTAATAAAGGTGCCGCGCGATTTGGACATCTTCGCACCGTTCACTGTCACGTAACCGTGCACGAACAGATTGGTCGGCTTGCGGAAATTGCTGCCTTCCAGCATCGCTGGCCAGAACAGGCTGTGGAAATAGACGATGTCTTTACCGATAAAGTGATACAGCTCGGCATCAGACTCTTTTTTCCACCAATCGTCAAAGTTCAGGTCGCTGCGTTTATCGCACAGGTTCTTGAAGGAGCCCATGTAGCCGATAGGCGCATCCAGCCAAACGTAGAAATATTTGCCCGGCGCGTTGGGGATTTCGAAACCGAAATAGGGTGCGTCACGGGAGATATCCCACTGCTGCAGGCCGGCGTCGAACCACTCCTGCATTTTGTTGGCCACCTGCTCCTGCAGCGCACCGCTACGGGTCCACGCCTGCAGCATTTCACTGAACGAAGGCAGGTCGAAGAAGAAGTGTTCGGAATCACGCATTTCAGGCGTTGCGCCGGACACCACGGATTTCGGGTCGATAAGTTCGGTCGGGCTGTAGGTCGCGCCGCACACTTCACAGTTATCGCCGTACTGATCCGGAGACTTACATTTCGGGCAGGTGCCTTTCACAAAACGATCCGGCAAGAACATCCCTTTTTCCGGGTCGTAAAGCTGAGAGATAGTGCGGTTTTTAATAAAACCGTTCTCTTTCAGGCGAGTGTAGATCAGCTCCGACAGCTCGCGGTTCTCTTCGCTGTGCGTAGAGTGGTAGTTGTCATAGCTGATATTAAAGCCAGCGAAATCCGTCTGGTGTTCCTGACTCATGTCACCAATCATCTGCTCCGGGGTGATGCCCATTTGTTGCGCTTTGAGCATAATCGGCGTGCCGTGAGCATCGTCCGCGCAGATGAAGTTGACATTGTGGCCGCGCATTCGCTGGTAACGGACCCAGACATCAGCCTGGATGTGCTCCAGCATATGGCCGAGGTGGATTGAGCCGTTGGCGTACGGCAATGCGCACGTTACCAGAATTTTCTTCGCGACTTGAGTCATAGTGGGTATTACTTCTTCTTTAGTAAAAAGGGGTTTTGATGTTACCTGAAAGGGAAAAGTTGTGCCATAAAAGCCCGCCCTGGATTGGGCACTATTGAGAAATGAAAAATGGGTGACAGTGGAGTAAACTTGAACCTTAACAATGTCTTTTTAGAACAACATAACAAGGAGTCGGGATGAACTCTCAATCCCAGGCCAAATCCCCAGAAGCCTTGCGTGCGCTCGTCGCCGGAACGCTGGCCAATTTTCAGCACCCAACCCTCAAGCATAATCTTACCGCGCTTAAGGCGGTTCATCATGTTGCCTGGCTGGATGACACCGTCCATATTGAGCTGCTGATGCCCTTTGTCTGGCGCAGTGCGTTTGAAGAGTTGAAAGAGCAATGCAGTGCCGAACTACTGCGACTTACGGGCGCGCGAGCGATTGACTGGAAGCTCTCCCACAATGTCGCCACCTTAAAGCGGGTGAAAAATCAGCCTGGCGTGAACGGTGTAAAGAACATCATTGCCGTCAGCTCCGGTAAAGGCGGGGTAGGAAAATCCTCTACCGCCGTCAATCTGGCGTTGGCGCTGGCGGCGGAAGGGGCAAAAGTCGGTATTCTGGATGCGGATATCTACGGCCCGTCAATCCCGATGATGCTGGGGGCGGAAGGTGAACGCCCGACCTCGCCGGATGGCACTCATATGGCGCCGATTATGGCGCACGGACTGGCGACCAACTCCATTGGCTATCTGGTGACTGACGATAATGCCATGGTGTGGCGCGGTCCAATGGCCAGCAAGGCGCTCCTGCAACTGCTGCAAGAATCTATGTGGCCCGATCTTGACTATCTGGTACTCGACATGCCGCCGGGCACTGGCGACATCCAGCTTACGCTGGCGCAGAATATTCCGGTTACCGGCGCGGTGGTGGTGACCACGCCGCAGGATATCGCGCTGATTGATGCCAAAAAAGGCATTGTGATGTTCGAGAAAGTGGAAGTACCGGTGCTGGGTATCGTGGAAAACATGAGCATGCATATTTGCAGCAACTGTGGTCATCACGAGCCGATTTTCGGTACCGGCGGGGCAGAGAAACTGGCCGGGCAGTACCACACGCAACTGCTGGGGCAACTGCCATTGCACATTAGCCTGCGTGAAGATCTCGACCGGGGGCAGCCGACGGTTGTCAGCCGTCCGGACAGCGAGTTCACCGGTTTGTATCGCAAGCTGGCGGGGCGCGTTGCGGCGCAACTCTACTGGCAGGGTGAAGTGATTCCCGGTGATATCGCGTTTCGCGCGGTATAAATGGATAAGGCTGCCCGTCAGGGCAGCCGATAATGCATGAGCAGATAGTTCCCGTCCGGCGATGTGCCTTCCGCTTCAACGTGCCAGCCATGGTGCTGATAAAACGCCAGCGCGTGGTGGTTTTGCACCAGACATTTCAGTGAACCTGTACTGGTAAATTCAGACTGCACTTTTTTCAGCAGCGCGCTGCCGACCCCTTTGCCTTGTGCATTCGGGTCAACAAACAGGCTATGCAGAAAATTGTCGTTCACATACACGGCGGCAAAACCAAGCCGGTGCCCGTCTTCTTCCGCCACCCAGATGGTTTCATCACGGGTAACGGCGTCAAAATCTTCCAGTTGCCAGTCGCTACCGTCCAGCCATGTCCAGTTTGCCCTGCGGGAATGCAGGAACAATGTACGCAGAAAAGGGCGGTCGTTCTCTTGCCAGGGGCGAATAATCAATAGGATTTCCTGAAATTAACGGTGGTAAAAGATGTCGCCATTGTAGGCTTTCAAAATTTTACCGTCGGCGTCCGTGATAAGCACGTAATTTCCACCCATATAGGTCCAGTGGCTACCCGGATCAGGCGCAGGCAAATTGCGCAGATTCCACTGCTTAATGTTGTACTCTTCGCTACGGTACATTTCGGGCACCGTATCGCCGATGGTGAATTTAGTAAAATCGGCAACAAAATCCTTCACTTCATAAGACTGGGTTCCGCCTGTCGCGGCAGGGGTTTGCGGTGCAGCAAAAGTCGCACTGGCCGTTGCCAATAATGTTCCCAGAAGCAACATTTTTGTTTTACCCATAATCTCTCCAGGTGTCGTGGGTTTTCATTTTGCGGGGCTTATCATCGACTACTGTCTGGCGACGTCGCAACCGCGAAAATGTTATGAAAATAATGCTTTGGTAAAAAGTGTAAGCAAAAGAAGAGAACAGCAGGAGAGGCGGAACGCTTTTTTCGCTATCCGCCTGAGTATAAAAGTGTTTTTAAGAGAAATCCTGGCTATATTTCAATGCGTTAGTGCGCAGAAAATCCTTCCAGCACGATTTTGCCTACCGCACGGTGCGTTTCAAGCAACTGGTGCGCTTTACGCAGATTTTGTGCGTTGATGGCGCCGAAGTGTTCTCCCAGCGTGGTTTTGATAACCCCATCATCAATAAGTGCGGCGACACGCGCCAGTAAACGGTGTTGCTCCGCGATATCGGCGGTCCCGAACATGGAGCGGGTAAACATAAATTCCCAGTGCAAAGAAATGCTTTTCACTTTTAAGGGCACAGCGTCAAGTGATTGCGGATCGTCAATCAGGGCCAGTTTACCTTGTGGTTGCAGGGCGTTGATCAACTGCTGATAGTGCTGCTCCGTGTTGTTGAGGCTGGCAACGTGGCTGACCTGCTTAATGCCAATGCGCGCCAGCTCCTCGGTTAACGGTTTGCTATGATCGATAACATGGTGCGCGCCCAACTCGCTAACCCACTGCTGGCTTTGCGGGCGGGATGCCGTGCCAATCACCGTCAGACGGGTCAATTTACGCGCCAGTTGCGTCAGAATGGAGCCTACGCCGCCTGCGGCACCGACAATCAACAGCACGTCGCCTTCGTTGCCCTCTTCACGTACCCCTAAACGGTCAAACAACATTTCCCAGGCAGTGATGGCGGTTAGCGGGAGGGCCGCGGCAGAGGCGAAATCCAGCGAGTCAGGTTTGTGGGCGGCAATGCGCTCATCCACCAGTTGAAATTCGCTGTTACTGCCAGGACGGGTCAATGCCCCGGCATACCAGACTTCGTCGCCGGGCTTAAATAACGTGACCTTGTCGCCAACGGCGGTAACCACACCGGTCGCGTCCCAGCCCAGTACGCGGGGTTTATCGGCGTTAAACCCGGCGCGGACTTTGGTATCCACCGGGTTAACAGAGATGGCTTTCACTTCGACCAGCACATCATGACCTTCGGCTTTCGGTGTTGGTAATTCAATGTCGGTTAAAAAGTCAATGTTGCTGCCGTTCTGTGCGGCCTGAGTAATAGCAATAGCTTTCATAAACACTCCGTGATTTCAGTATTCGTCAGGGGATGTGTTAATGCTAGTTCGCTTGGGGGCAGGTGAAAAACCCGCGCGGGAGGGGAGCACTTATCCTCCAGAAGTGAAAATAGCGTGCGATGCCTCAACGCTGAAAGTTCCTTGCGGTGAGCAGTGACAGAGCGCTACTCAGTATGGCAGAGTGCTGTACACGGTATTTTGGGCTGAGCAGCAGAGCTCAACGGGTTCAATGATTTCAGTTACGACCTCCTGATATTGCAGCCAGTGGGGCTGTTACTATTTATTTTTAAACTCAATATTGCCTTTTCTATCGACTGAATTGATTAATTTCTTTTAACTTTTTGCCGATGGTACTGTTAATTACCCGGCGAAGGAGGTTGCTTTGAAACGGATTCTTATTGTGATGTTGGGCGTTGGCATATGCGCTGGCGCTCTTGCTGATTCGGGATCCCCGCAACTGAAACTGGAAAGCCAGAGGCTGATTCGCGAGGCTGGACATGAATGCAACAAGGTGGAAGGCGTTTATCCTTCCGCGTTCGGCGGTTCTCTGATTGTGATTTGTGATGATTCGCACAGGTACACGATCAAGAATAAAGATGGCCGCTATGTCGTTGGTGTGGCTGAGTAAGGCATCCAGGCATCCAATGATGCAAAACGGGCATAGAAAAGCAGGCCACTCGTCACAATTTGCCTGCTTTTCTGTATAACCCATGATGAAAGGGGTTATTGCAAATTAACGAACTGTACCAAAGACAGGACAAACAAAATCGCGTGTTGATGGTGTGTTGTGCTGCATTCTTTTTGTTCCTGTTAGTCAGTGATTAATACAAAATCGCCGTGATCTCTGCCTTTATGACGATTCCAACTGGCGGAGCTAAAGCCGTTCTCATCAAGATAAACACCAATCACATAAGCTTTGTTTGTTACTTCGTAATAATTTTCATTTTTACGCGTGATCTTTGCTGGTTCATCTTTAACCATTGCCAAGGTGTAACCATTGCCGATCACAACAGTGAAATAGCCACTATCATTACCGCGTAATTTAATGGCATGGAGCCTGTCAGGTACACCTGAGGCGGCTACTTGTTCCACTTTTTCAACGTCGCTTTTATGACTACGCTCTTTAGCATGTACTTCTCTGGCGCTAACTTCATGAGCAGGATTAGCCATAACACAACCGGAAAGTAAACAAACCACTACGCCTGCTAAAACACTCTTTTTCATAGATCCCCAAATACATTAAATTTAATATAACCCGCAGTACATATCGCTAAGACGATGAAAACTATAAAACCAGCAACATAGAGAAGGAATTTCTTCACTTCCTGTTTATCCCCTTCATTAACTCGAGTAGAATAAAAACAATGAATATTTCAGAAAGGTAAATAAAAATACTTATTGCTTCTTGCATTATGCGACATCAGCGCAATTCGCTTTGCTTAGCTCCTCATTTAAGCTTGTAGCAATCATCCCTTTTATCGCTAAATCCTGGCATTGCTCAGCGCTAATTGAGAAGGTATTAGCTTCTATACGCGCGCTTACTAAATCTTGCAGACGCTTAAACTGATATTCGTCATGCTTAGCCTTAACACTACCTAAAGCAGCACATAATGCAGCAGGTGATGCAGAGCTGTAATCAACGGAGCTTTGTGAGTGATCAGCAATGCAACCGGTAAGCACAAGAGAGAGAATAAAAATACAGACATTAGCCTTCATCATTAACCCTAATAAGTTATTTTCCAAAGTAATACTTTCTAAACTAATGCTCCTGATAAAGCTTTTTCGAGCCTGTTTACCGGTAGCTGATGTAAACGATAAACATACAAAATGCTGTTTGTAGGAAAATATAAAACATAAAAAAGCATTAAGAATATTCTTGTTATTTTGAAAGGTGAAAAAAGTAAATTTATCTTACGTAGCGAAAAAAAAGTGCGTCAATGCAGGAAGGGTGAATTAAACTTGATGTTTTATGGTGGAACTAATAGCTGGCTAATTAATAAATATTAAATAAAAAATATCGATGATTAAGACTAATGCTGCGTTTTAATTTTACATATTTACCCTTGGGTACTGGTGCTTTTCAAAAATTTTTAGCCTTTACCGTCAGGTTGTAACTTGTCATAGTGTTCTTTATTTCCGTGTCTTAAGAAGGAGGGATGTGTTCTCTATATCGTCTGTGTACAATAAAATTTCTTTCTTCTTCTCTTCCGCCGAACCTGTAGTGATGCAGCAGCCAATAGCGCTATATTGTCTGTCCTGACATTAATAACTCTTAGCATTCGCAGTGTGTGATATAAAAAAGTAATTTATATGTTAAATTAAATTACTCACACGAAACTCAAAAACACATTCGCACATTATATTTAATAAGTAAAATATTTAACTTTTACCAGATACCAACGCGAGGAATTTTTGTAAGTGCCTTTTCAATTATTGCGATAAACTGAGTTACGTAGCAGGGGGGCTAAATCGGCACCGGAAAGTGAAAGTAGATAACACTTATTGCTGTGAAAACCGTCTGGTTCGAGCCAGTAAAGTAGTAAGGATATATTTAGAGACAAAATCGTAAAGACATCTCGTTTTTTATCACCATGGGCTTGACCATCCGATGTGGTATTGACTGCGATAAAATTGGTATAAAAATAACATAGCGCTCTCGTTCCTCCAGATGCCAAAGTAATGGTCTGACAGGCAAGCTTGCAACGACAAGCCACTTCCTTTACGCTGGCTTCCTCTTAAAAGAGACCTAATTGAATGACTCGGGGTGCCCCTTTTTACAAAGGGCTGAGAAATACCCGTACCACCTGATCTGGATAATGCCAGCGTAGGGAAGTCAGATGCCTGCCCGGCATCCCTTCTTCACGCCGGGCAGGAGCGAATCGATGCAACCTGACCTGCTTCACCGTGCGCAAATCGCGCAAATTCTTCAGCAATTCCGTCAATGTAAGCCGCTTGTCCACTGCATGACCAACGATGTGGTGCAGACCTTTACGGCCAATGTTCTGCTGGCGTTGGGGGCGTCCCCGGCGATGGTGATTGACCGCGACGAAGCGCAGCAATTTGCCGCCATTGCTGACGTGCTGCTGATTAATGTCGGCACACTGACCCGGGAACGCGCCGATGCGATGCACGCGGCCATCTTGAGCGCTAATGCCGCCCGTAAACCCTGGACGCTGGATCCGGTTGCCGTTGGGGCATTAACCTTCCGCAGCGATTTTTGTCGTGAGCTTTTGACTTTGCAGCCAGCCGCCATACGCGGTAACGCTTCGGAAATTATGGCGCTTGCCGGGATGAGTGCCGGAGGGCGCGGTGTCGACACTACCGATACCGCCATTGCCGCGCTGCCTGCGGCCCAGGCGCTGGCACGCCAGACGGGGGCTACTGTTGCGGTAACCGGTGAGGTGGATTACATCACCGATGGTCTTCGCACCCTGCGCGTTACGGGGGGCGACCCGCTGATGACCCGAGTGGTGGGAACAGGCTGCGCACTGTCTGCGGTGGTAGCCGCCTGCTGCGCATTACCCGGCGATCGCCTGTATAACGTGGCGGCGGCCTGCGCCTTTATGGCACAGGCAGGCAGTCTGGCCGTGGCGACCACGCGCGGGCCTGGCAGCTTTATCCCGGCGTTTCTCGATGCCCTCTATGCGCTTCAGGGGGAGGTGCTGGTATGAAACGGATCAACGCACTGACCATTGCCGGAACGGATCCCAGCGGCGGGGCGGGTATTCAGGCCGATTTGAAAACTTTTTCGGCGCTGGGTGCCTACGGCTGTTCGGTCATTACCGCGCTGGTGGCGCAAAATACCCGCGGCGTACAGTCGGTTTATCGCATTGAACCTGATTTTGTTGCCGCGCAACTGGATTCGGTGTTCAGCGATGTACGCATTGATACGACCAAAATCGGCATGCTGGCGGAAACCGATATTGTTGAAGCGGTGGCGGAGCGCTTGCGCCGCTATCAGGTGCAAAATGTGGTGCTCGATACCGTCATGCTGGCAAAAAGCGGTGACCCGCTGCTTTCCTCCTCGGCGGTAATGGCGCTGCGACAACATCTGTTGCCACAGGTATCACTGATTACTCCCAATCTGCCCGAGGCCGCCGCGCTGCTGGATGCCCCTCACGCCCGCAACGAACGTGAGATGCATGAGCAGGGACAGGCGTTGCTGGCGCTGGGATGCGAAGCGGTATTAATCAAAGGCGGGCATCTGGATAACGATGAAAGCCCGGACTGGCTGTTTACCCGTAATGGCACTGAACGTTTTACCGCCCCCCGAATAAAAACCAAAAATACCCACGGCACGGGCTGTACGCTGTCGGCCGCCCTGGCGGCACTGCGTCCACGTCACGCGGACTGGGCTTCAACGGTCAATGAGGCCAAGCGCTGGCTGTCAGCGGCGCTGGCCCAGGCAGACACGCTGGAGGTGGGACATGGCATCGGCCCGGTACACCATTTTCATGCGTGGTGGTGAGGGGGCCCCGAATGGCGCTACACGTAATACGTAGCCCGGCTTAGCGTAGCGCCAGCCGGGTGGGGAATCGGGGGCAAAATAGTAAGCTTCGCACAGCGGTAAACCACTAGCCGAAACGTGCCACCAGAAAATGCTGAAAAACGGCGACATGGTGGCAAGCCTCGACAAACGGTACCAGGCTTATTCTGCCCATTCATCGGGTCAGGACAAACCATATCCGCCCTTGTGCGGAGCTTACGGGAGTATAGCGATGACTGATATTGTGCAGTTACTAGGCAACGATGCCGACACCCTTTTACAACACCGTTGCACGACCATAGCGGCCGACCAACTCTACCTGCCGGGAGAGGATTACGTCACCCGTGTGATGATGGATAACAACCGTCCGCCAGCGGTTCTGCGTAACATGCAGACGTTGTATAACACTGGCCGACTTGCCAAAACGGGTTATCTGTCGATTTTGCCGGTTGATCAGGGTATCGAACATTCCGCCGGGGCCTCGTTTGCTGCTAACCCGCTCTATTTCGATCCCAAAAACATCGTTGAGCTGGCGATTGAAGCCGGCTGTAACTGTGTGGCGTCCACCTATGGGGTGCTGGCTTCTGTGGCGCGCCGCTACGCGCACCGTATTCCATTCCTGGTCAAGCTTAATCACAATGAAACCCTGAGCTACCCCACGGAATATGACCAGACGCTCTATGCAAGCGTAGAGCAAGCGTTCAACATGGGGGCCGTCGCTGTTGGCGCGACCATCTATTTTGGCTCTGAGGAGTCACGTCGGCAGATTGAAGAAATTTCTGCCGCATTTGAACGCGCTCATGAGCTGGGGATGGTAACGGTGCTGTGGGCTTATCTGCGAAACCCGGCATTTAAAAAAGATGGCGTGGATTATCATGTTTCCGCCGACCTGACCGGCCAGGCAAACCATATTGCGGCAACCATCGGTGCTGATATCGTCAAACAGAAAATGGCGGAAAACAACGGCGGTTACAAAGCGGTAAACTTCGGCTATACCGATGAACGCGTCTACAGCAAGTTGACCAGTGACAACCCTATCGATCTGGTGCGCTACCAACTGGCAAACTGCTATATGGGGCGTGCAGGCTTAATTAACTCTGGCGGCGCAGCCGGTGGTGAAACCGATTTAAGCGATGCTGTGCGCACGGCGGTTATTAATAAGCGTGCAGGTGGCATGGGGCTGATTCTTGGCCGTAAGGCGTTTAAAAAGTCTATGGCCGACGGCGTGAAATTAATTAATGCCGTTCAGGATGTTTATCTCGATAAGAAAGTGACTATCGCTTAAATACCCGCATAAATAACGCATCTCTCTTCGCCATGCGGGGAGAGATGCGCTTTTCAATTCTCTTCTGGCAGATCTCCTCTTACGGCAACCACTGGCTCTTTTTCACCCGTCGACCGGCTTCAATCTACTGTAAGGCTTAACGCAGTAGCGGGCAGTCAGGCGGCAGACGGCATTTCAGCGCGCCGGGCAGAATGTTAATACTGAAATGCTGCCCGGTTAGTGGCTCGCCGTCCAGGTTAAAGGTGATATCGTGCGGCGCGCTCACCTCAAACCAGGCGGATTTACCGTCAATAATATGCGGATTATCTTCCGGCTGGGTCAGGGTGGTGAACAGGGCGGGCAGGATCTCATCGCCGGTAAAAATACGCAGTTGCAACAGGCCGTCGTTAATGAGCGCACCAGGGCATAGCTGTTGCCCGCCGCCTGCCTGGCGTCCGTTACCGATGCCGATGACCAGCGCGTCGCCCTGCCAGTGGAAATCTTCCCCCTTGATTTCGCAGCGGTCCGGCTTAAGCGTATCCATGCGCATCAGACCATGAATGATGTAGGAGACACCGCCCAACGCGGCTTTCAGTTTCTCTGGCGTTTCGGTGGTAATACGGGTACCAAACCCGCCGGTGGCCATATTGATAAAGCAGGTTTTGCCGTTCACTTCGGCAATGTCGATAGGCACCGCTTTACCCACGATAGCGAGCTGTAGCGCTTTATCCAGTGGCTCCGGGATATCGGCGCTGGTGGCAAAATCATTCGCGGTGCCTAAAGGCAAAATCCCCAATACAGGTGGGTTGTCGCTATCACTGTGCACCAGCGCGCTGGCGACTTCATTAATGGTGCCATCGCCACCGCCCGCAATCACGGTTTCGACGCCGAGTTTGATGGCTTCTGCCACATAGCGCTCTGCATCGCCTTTTTCCCATGTGACGCGCACCTGAATGTCCATCCCTTCGTTGCGCAGGAGGGTAATGGCCTCGCGCAACATGTCGTCGCCTGCACTTTTACCGTTGAGGATCAATAAACTGCCTGGAAAATTGCTCATCCTTTTCGCTCTTCGAAAATACCATGAGCAAAGTGTATCTCACGACCGGAAAGCGCGCCTGGAAGGAAGGTAAAAGGGGAGATAAAAAAATCAGCCTGCGTAAGGGAGATTACGCAGGCTAAGGAGGTGGTTCCTGGTACAGCTAGCATTTATGGGTTATGTTTTTCAGCGATGAGGATAATACCCATAATGACCGCAACGGTATGTGATCCGATTCTAAGATTCTTGTCGAGTGAAAAAATAACCCCGGTTAATTACTTAGCGTGCGGATTACGCGTGGTCTGTCCAGTAAAATTACGCATCAACAGGGCATACTCCAGCATCACATCCTGGGGAACCGGCATCCAGACGGTATAACCGTCTCCCGGTGCAACCTCCATTGCCTCGCCTTTGGCGTTTTCCATATGTTCCAGCGTGAAGTTAACGTTGCCCTGCGGGGTCATTAGCTCAAGGCTATCGCCGACGATAAACTTATTTTTCACCGCCGCGGCCGCCAGCTCGCCTTTACGCTCACCGGTAAACTCGCCGACAAACTGCTGACGCTCAGAGACGGAGTAACCATACTCGTAGTTCTGGTAATCGTCATGAGTGTGGCGACGCAGGAAGCCTTCGGTATAGCCGCGGTGTGCCAGCCCTTCAAGGGTCTCTAACAGACTGGTGTCAAACGGTTTGCCTGCGGCGGCATCGTCAATGGCCTTACGGTAGACCTGCGCGGTGCGGGCACAGTAGTAGAAGGATTTGGTGCGGCCTTCAATTTTCAGCGAGTGCACACCCATTTGTGTCAGACGCTCAACGTGGGCGATCGCGCGCAAGTCTTTGGAGTTCATGATGTAGGTGCCGTGCTCATCTTCGAACGCGGTCATGTACTCGCCCGGACGCTGGGCCTCTTCAATCATAAATACCTTATCCGTTGGCGCGCCGATACCCAGCGTTGGCTCAACGTTTTGCACGGCAATCGGCTCGTATTTGTGCACGATATTGCCGACGTCATCTTCTTTACCTTCCTGGACGTTATATTCCCAGCGACAGGCGTTGGTGCAGGTTCCCTGGTTCGGGTCGCGCTTGTTGATATAGCCAGAGAGCAGGCAGCGGCCGGAATAGGCCATACACAGCGCGCCGTGGACGAAAATTTCAATTTCCATGTCCGGCACCTGAGCGCGGATTTCGGCGATTTCATCAAGCGACAGTTCGCGAGAGAGTATCACGCGGGTCAGCCCCATCTGTTTCCAGAACTTCACCGTCGCCCAGTTTACGGCGTTAGCCTGTACGGACAGGTGAATATCCATCTCCGGGAAGTTTTCGCGCACCAGCATAATCAAACCCGGATCGGACATAATCAGCGCATCCGGCCCCATATCCACCACGGGTTTTAAATCGCGAATAAACGTTTTCAGCTTGGCGTTGTGCGGCGCGATATTCACCACGACGTAGAATTTTTTGCCGAGGTCATGGGCCTCGTTAATGCCTTTTTGCAAATTCTCGTGGTTGAATTCGTTATTGCGCACGCGCAGTGAATAACGTGGCTGGCCCGCATAAACGGCGTCCGCGCCATAAGCGAAAGCGTAACGCATATTTTTCAGCGTTCCCGCCGGGGAAAGGAGTTCCGGTTTAAACATGATGTTCTCGTTCTGATGACAGGTCAGATTCGCCTCACCAGGTGAGGCGGCTGGGGAGATCCCATAAATTTAGGGCGGGAATTGTAGCGCTGGCGGGAAAGGGAGTAAACCCACACAGTATGTAAGCGGGGCATTATACCAGGTAGTGTTGTAGCGACCGGCGTATTTCGGGCGCCTGCGCCAGCAAACAGGTCAGGATTTCCTGCTGACCAGACGTGGGGTTAATCCCCGCCTGATTGTATTTCCCTTTCCAGCTCGCCAGTTCTTCTGCCTGCTGTGACGGCGACAGGAAAGGGAAATGGCGTAGCAGCACGATGAGCCAGTCCCATTTGTTTATCTGGTGTACCAACCGCCAGTACAACAGGGTGTGCTTCTCCGAGGGCGTATGCGTCAGCAGTGCCTCAAGCTCGCTTCGTGAAAAAGAAAGCGGGTGGTGTGCCAGTGATTTCATTGCCGCCATAGCGAAAGACAGGCTCGGGTCGGCTAAGGCGGCCAGGATGCGGGGTTTCGCCTCTTCACCTTCAAGCGTCAATAAGATATGCAGCGCCGCCTGGCGAATACCGTTTTCAGGCTGCGAACAGCCCCACAGCGCCAGTGAATGCAGTGCGGGATCGCGTGCCTCTTTCAGACCATAGAGCGCGGAACGGCGCTGAGTTATCGAACAGGCCGGCGAAGTGATAACGTCGCGCCAAAACGCGGTAGCATCAACGGTTTCAGATAGCATGTGACGGGCGCGCTGGCGGATCAGGCTGTTCTTATCCAGCAGTAACTCCCTGTGCAATGGTTCGGGCAGCGCTTGCCCATGTTCATCAAGATAAAAGAGGGTATCGCGACGGATACGCGGCCAGGGATCGCGTAGCAGGCGTGTCATCAGTGACTCAGACAGTTTCGGCGCGCGTGCCAGCCAGTAGGTAACCGCAATGCCCCGCAAATAGGTATCACCGGTATCCAGTACAAAGGCCAGCGCGGCTTCATCGTGCAACTGCTCCTGCTCGATAAGCGTATGCAACACGGCATGGCGCAGTTCGCGATCAGGGGAATAGAGCGCCTGCCTTAAGTCGGCTATATGGGCCTGCGAGGCCAAAAAGTGGCTTATCAACTCCACTAAAGGCGCGTGGTTGTAGCGTCTGCAGGTCAGCAACTGTCTGACCTGCGCAAGATGGGCAATAAAGGCGGGCGCATTTTCCGCCGTCATCAGCGCCATCACTTCCTGGGTGGCGAGGCGGTGAATCGGCTTAACCCAGTCATTAGCGCAAATCAGGAGTTCCCGCAGGGCGGCGATGTCGCCTTTTAAAGAGAGCGCCATTACGGCTTTTTCACGCAAGAAACCGTTGTGGTGATGGGCGAGCTGGCAAAGACTCTCGACACTGCGGATATCGCTATTTTTTAGCAAATAGTTGCCATTACGCGGCTCGTTGAGCAGCATTCTAATTTCTTGATAAATTTCTGTTTCTTCATCAGGAGGTGGCTCGGTGAATGAGGAGAACCAGCGCTTTAGAAAAGATTTATCGCTCATGATCGTCAGCATGCTTCCTGCATGAAAGAGTCGGTTGCAGATATGTGCCACCGATGCCGGGATGTGATGCACAATCCACGGCGTCGATGAATGAAATGCCATCAGGGAGCGGATGAAGATCATGCCAGTCGGCAGGCATCAGCTTCCCAGCGATAACCCACGCCATAGACGGCGCGGATGAAGGACTGTTCTTCATCCAGCGACTCCAGTTTACGACGCAAGTTCTTGATATGGCTGTCGATAGTGCGGTCAGTCACCACGCGGTAATCGTCATAGAGGTTATTGAGCAACTGTTCGCGCGAGAATACCTTCCCCGGTTCGCTGGAGAGGGTTTTCAGCAGACGAAATTCCGCTGGCGTTAAATCCAGCAGCTTGCTGCGCCAGCTTGCCTGGAAGCGACCTTCATCAACGATAAGCGGGCTTTCTGCGTCCAGCGCCTGTATTTCACGCTGCGGCTTACAGCGGCGCAGGATCGTTTTCACCCTCGCCACCACTTCGCGCGGACTGTAGGGTTTGCAGATATAGTCATCAGCACCGATCTCCAGTCCCAGCAGACGGTCAATCTCTTCGATTTTTGCCGTCACCATAATGATGGGAATATTGGAGAAACGACGGATTTCACGGCACAGTGTCAGCCCGTCGGTGCCGGGGAGCATCAGATCAAGCAGGATCAGGTCCGGCGGCGTCTGGCGCACATACGACAGTACCTGATCGCCATGGTTAATCAGCGATGGCGCGTAACTTGCCGCACGCAGATAATCAATCAGCAACTGACCCAGCTTTGGCTCGTCTTCCACGATCAAAATGCGTGGGGTGTTTTCATCAATAGGTAACTCAGTCATACGTTTCTCGCTGTGTCCCGTTCCAGGGGTAATTCAACTTTAATGCTAACCCCACCAAAAGGCGAATGCGCGGCGCGGACCTTGCCGCCGTGGGCTTCGATAATATTCAGGCAGATTGCCAGACCTAAGCCGGAGCCGCCGCTGGCGCGGTTGCGCGAACCTTCGGTGCGATAAAAGCGTTCAAATAATCGGCCTAACTGCAGATCGCTGACTCCGGGCGCGCTATCGGCAAAATCGAGGGTAAGCATATTGCCCTCTGTCATTGCGGAGATGTGCATACCGCCGCCGCTATCGGTGTAGCGCAGACTGTTTTCCAGCAGATTATTGAACAGTTGCATCAGACGATCCGGGTCGCCAAAAACCACGGCGTGCTCCGGTAGCGTCATGTCGATAGTCAGATTGCGACTGGCGTAACGTTCACGAAACGCTCCGGCTGCCACCTCCAGTAATGAAATGACATCCACCGGCCTTTTCTGGTAAGCCAGCGCGCCTTCATCTGACATGGACAACTGATGCAAATCGTCCACCAGCTTGGTTAAGGTGGCGACTTCCGCCTGTAAAGACGTCACCGACTCCGGTGTAAATTGCCGTACCCCATCCTGAATGGCCTCCAGTTCGCCGCGCAGTACCGCCAGTGGTGTACGCAACTCGTGGGAGATATCCGCCATAAAATCACGGCGCATCTGCTGATTTTTCTCCAGCGTACTGGCGAGCTGATTAAAGTCCTGCGCCAGCTTGCCCAACTCATCCTGGCTGCCTGGGTTAACGCGGGTGGAGAAATCCCCGGCGGCCAGCTTATGCGTACCGTCAACCAGCCGTTTGACCGGCGCGAGCAGGCCGCGGGCCAGTGGGAAGGTGGCCAGCGCGGCCAGCAGGGTCGAGAGCGCGACAATCATCCAGCTTGTGCGCCGCTGCTGACGGTCAAAGTTAATATCGGTATTGCGCGTCAGGCGCTCCACCGGCGAGGCGATCACCCAGCCGACAGGCTGACCATTAACCGTAATGGCTCGCCGTGTCCCGTCGGGCGGTACCGGGCTACGTGGCCCAACAAGCACTTCCGCCGATGCGTCAGTCACCCAAAATTGTGTCCGCCAGCCGTGTGGCGGCATGCCATTACCGGGTTCTGGCGGAGGGCCTGGCGGCGGCTCATGCTCATGATTATCACCATGTTCCGGCCCTGGCCCAGGGCCACCTGGCCCACCCTCACGCTCGTTGTCTCGCTCGAATGAACGCAGGATCTGGAAGATAAAGCGGTCGTTATTGCGTAAAAAGCCCCAGTCTCCATGCTGGGCGTATTGCTCACTCAGGGCATCGCTGAGCAACTGCAGACGCTGTTCGTTGCCGCGTTTAATGTAGTCGATAAAACCCCGTTCGAAGCTGATGCGCACGGCCCAGTGCATACTAATAAGCAGCACGATACAGGTGGCGAAAATAGCCAGAAAGAGCTTAGCGGTAATACCGGGTCGCCAGATTTTCATGATTGACTCCTGTTGCGCCGGGAAATGACCACGTTCTGACTGACATCATTCGGGACTCGGGCAAAGATAAAAGCGGGCAGGGCGATAATGAACGCCATGCACAGGTAGGTATAAAGAAAGACGTGATGGGCAACGCCGCTGTCGGCGGACAGATTGTGCTGGCCGAACAGCCCCAGTAGCAGCCCGGCGACGGTGACGCCGATACTCATAGAAAGCTGCATGATCATTGATAACAGGCTGTTGCCGCCGCTTGCCAGTTCATCGGGCAGGTCTTTCAGTGTCAGGGTGTTCATGGAGGAAAAACGCATGGAGTTGATCATGCCCTGCGCGAACAGTACAAAGGGCAGCAGAGCGTACCAGCCCATCAGCGCCGTTCCCATAAACAGCAGACTGACGGCCGCCAGACCCAGCGTTGAACACACCAGCGCGCGACGGTAGCCAAAGCGGTTGACTAACTGAACGACAATCCGTTTCATTCCCATACTGCCGATGACCATCGGAATCATCATTAGCCCGGCATGAAACGGCGAAAAACCCAGACCAATCTGCAAAAAGACCGGCGTCATAAAGGGCAGCATGCCGCTGCCTATGCGCCCGGCGAAACTGCCGCACAGACCAAGGGAGAATGACGGCGTACGAAACAGGCGCAGATTAAACAGCGCTCCCGCATTGCCTTTGGCATGCAGCAGATAGATAACAATCGCCAGCACGCCGCCCGCCACCAGAAGGCCGAGCAGCAGTGGTGAAATTCCGAGCCCCTTTTGCCCGTCGAGCGCCAGCGTCAACGTTGCCATCCCCGACGCCAGCAGCAAAAAGCCAAAGAGATCAAAACGACGGGTTTGTAAGGTGTAGTTGGGCATTAACCACAGGGTGGCTATCGCCCCCACCACGCCAACGGGCAGGTTAATCAGGAAGATCCAGTGCCAGGAGGCATATTCCACCAGAATGCCACCTAACGCCGGGCCGAGCAGTGGCCCTACCTGGCCGGGCAGGGTGACGAAGGTCATTGCCGCCATGTATTGGTCACGTGGGACAATTTTCATCACCGTCAGCCTGCCGACGGGCACCATCATCGCGCCGCCAACGCCTTGTAATATACGGGCCATTACCAGTTCATTGAGCGTGTTGGCCTGGGCGCAAAACAGCGAACCCAGGGTAAAGAGAACGATGGCGGTAAAGAAGATATTACGCACCCCGACGCGATCTGCCAGCCAGCCACTGGCAGGCAGCATGATAGCAACGGTCAGCACGTAGGAGACCACCACCATATGCATATGCAGCGGGCTTTCTCCCAGACTTCGCGCCATTGAGGGCAGGGCGGTGTTGACAATCGTGGTGTCCAGCGACTGCATAAAGAAGCCAAACGCCACAATCCACAATTGCCAACGCACATTTTTGGGTAGTTCTGTCACTCTGTTACAGGCTCTCTGCGTTTACGGGCAAATCGGCGTTGCAGGCGGTCAAAGAACAGGTACACCACCGGGGTGGTATACAGTGTCAGCAATTGACTCATTACCAGACCGCCAACAATGGTTATCCCCAGCGGCTGGCGCAGTTCGGAACCGTCGCCACCCGAAATCACCAGCGGAAGCGCGCCAAACAGCGCCGCCAGTGTGGTCATCATTATGGGTCTGAAACGCAGCAGACAGGCCTGGAAAATCGCCTCTTCCGCGTTCAGATTTCCCTTCCGTTGGGCTTCAAGCGCAAAATCCACCATCATGATGGCATTCTTTTTCACTATACCAATCAATAGCATAATGCCTATCAACGCAATCAGACTAAAGGGCGCGCCAAACAGCTCCAGCGCCAGTAGCGCCCCGACACCCGCTGAGGGCAGGGTCGAGAGGATCGTCAACGGATGTACGTAACTCTCATAGAGAATACCCAGCACGATATAGACCGTCGCGATGGCGGCGATAATCAGGATCACCTGCGAATTCATAGTTTGCTGAAAGACTTGCGCAGTTCCGGCGAAACTGCCGCGCACCGTCGAAGGCACTCCCAGTTGGGTCATGGCGCGGTCAATTGCGTCACTCGCTTCGGATAGCGACATCCCTGTGGGCAGGTTGAACGAAATCGTGGACGCCGCCGATAGCCCCTGATGGTTGACCGCCAGTGGGGCGTTCGCCGGTTGCCAGCGGGCAAAATAGGACAGCGGAATAGGTTTGCCCTCGCTATTAATGACAAACATCTTATCCAGCGCGCTAATGTCCTGGGTATAGCGTCGATCGACTTCCATCACCACTTTGTACTGGTTAAGCGGCTGGTAGATGGTGGAAATTTGCCGCTGGCCGAAGGCGTTGTTCAGCAGACTGTTGGCCTCTTGTACGTTGATCCCCAGGCGTGACATGCTTTCGCGATCATAAGTCAGGTTCATCTCCGCGCCGTTATCCTGCTGGTCGGAGTTCACGTCCGCCAGCTCCGGCAGCGAGGCGAGCGCTTTGCGGATTTTCGGCTCCCACTCACGCAGGGCGCTAAGATCGTCGGAGAGCAGCGTGTACTGATAACTGGCATTGGATTGCCGTCCACCCACGCGGATATCCTGAACCGCCACCAAAAACAGACTGGCCCCCGGCTCTTTGGCGAGCTTTCCTCGCAGACGGTCGATAACCTGTTGGGCGGTTTCATTGCGTACACTGCGTGCCTTAAGGGTAATAAACATCATGCCGCTGTTGACCCGCGAACCGCCGGTAAAGCCCGTCACGTTATCGACGGCGGGATCGTCGCGGATGATTTTCATAAAGTCCTGCAACTTAATGCGCATCGCCTGGAACGAAATACTCTGATCCGCCTGAATACCGCCCATCAGGATGCCGGTGTCCTGCTCCGGGAAGAAGGTTTTTGGAATGCTGATATACATCCAAATATTCAGCGCGATGGTGCCAATCAGAACCAGCCCCACCAGGCGCGCGTGGTTTAACACCCATTTGAGTGATTTTGCATAGGCACGCTGTAGGCCGAGAAGCAGGCGACCAATGCCCTTGTTGCGCGTGGCGGTCGGGGTTTTGCGGCTACGCAGCAACCAACCGCACATCATCGGCGTCAGAGTGAGCGAGATAGCCAGTGAAATGCCGATAGCAACCGAAAGGGTGACGGCAAACTCCCGCAGCAGGCGCCCCGGCAGCCCTTCCATCAGCAAGAGCGGCAAGAACACCGCGACCAGCGATATACTCATCGAGAGCACCGTAAAGCCGACTTCCCGCGTTCCCTGCAGTGCCGCCTGCAGCGGTTTCATGCCCGCTTCCAGGTGACGGGAAATATTCTCCAGAACCACGATGGCGTCATCGACCACGAAACCGGTGGCGATGGTCAGCGCCATCAGCGAGAGGTTATTAAGGCTAAAACCGCACAGGTACATGGCGGCGAAAGTACCGATCAGCGACACCGGGACTGCCACTGCGGGAATCAGCGTCGCCCGGCCGGAACGCAGAAACAGGAAGACCACCAGGATAACCAGCGCGACCGAGATCACCAGCGACTGTTCTACTTCCGCGAGGGAGGCACGGATAGTCGGCGAGCGGTCCTGGGCAATCTGCAGGTCAATCGCCGCCGGAATGGTCTTTTGCAATTCCGGCAGGCGAGCGCGGATGCTGTCCACCGTCTGAATGATGTTGGCTTCCGGCAGTTTGCGGATCATCAGCAAAATGGCGGGTTTAGCGTTGGTCATCCCGGCGTTACGAATATCCTGAACCGAGTCAGTCACCGACGCGACATCACTCAGACGGACGGCTGCGCCATTTTTGTAATGGATGATTAACGGCTGGTAAGCGGCAGCGGTTTTCAGCGCGTCATTGGTCTGCACCTGCCAGCGGTGGGTTGCGTCTTCAATCGCCCCTTGTGGGCGACGAACGTTGGCTTGGGTAATGGCGGTGCGCACCGCATCCAGCGAGACACCCTGGTTAAACAGCGCCTGCGGGTTTAAGCCAACGCGCACGGCGGGCAGCGAACTCCCACCGATATCGACATCTCCGACGCCGTCGATCTGCGAGATGGTTTGCGCCAGTTGCGTAGAGGCGAAATCATACAGCTCACCCTGCGAATAGGTATCGGAGGTGAGCGTCAGGATCATAATCGGTGCGGCAGACGGGTTGGCTTTGCGATAGGTCGGACGGCTTGGCATACCGCTCGGCAACAGGTTTTGCGCCGCGTTCAGCGCCGCCTGGACATCACGCGCTGCGCCGTTGATATCGCGGTTAAAGTTAAACTCCAGAATGATACGCGTGCTGCCAAGCGAACTGGACGACGTCATTTCGTTGACCCCGGCGATACGCCCAAGCGAACGCTCCAGCGGGGTCGCAACCGACGAGGCCATGGTTTCCGGCGAGGCTCCAGGCAGGGAGGCGCTGACCATGATGACCGGGAAATCCACCTGCGGCAGCGGGGCTACCGGCAACAGCCGGAAACCCAGAACGCCGCAGAGCGTAATGGCAACGGAGATCAGTATCGTTGCCACCGGGCGGTAAATGAAGAGGGCGAAAAACTTCATTTACGCCTCCTCTTCACGGCGCGGGAAGCGGCGACGCAGAGAGAGCGCGAGTCGGTCAAAAAGCAGATAGATAACCGGGGTGGTGAACAGCGTCAGCACCTGGCTCACCATCAAACCGCCCACCATGCCAATCCCCAACGGACGGCGCAGTTCCGCCCCAACGCCGGTACTCAGCATCAGCGGCAGCGCGCCCAGCAACGCTGCCAGCGTGGTCATCAGGATCGGACGAAAACGCAACAGACAGGCCTGGAAGATGGCATCGCGTGGCGACATCCCCTCTTCACGTTCGGCGGCGAGGGCGAAGTCAATCATCATGATGGCGTTTTTCTTGACGATACCAATCAGCAAAATGATACCGATGATGGCGATAACGTCCAGTTCGCTCCCGGCAATCATCAGCGCCAGCAGAGCTCCGACCCCTGCGGTTGGCAGGGTAGACAAAATGGTGACCGGGTGAATAAAGCTCTCATACAACACGCCCAGCACGATATACATCGCCACCACGGCGGCAACCACCAGCCAGACGGTGCTGCCGAGCGCGGCCTGGAACGCCAGGGTACTGCCCTGGAACTGGGTGGTGATGTCGGTCGGCAGGTTGAGCGTCTTCTCGCTGTCGATAATCGATTGCACTGCTTCGCCCAGAGAGTGACCTTCCGCCACGTTAAAGGAGATGGTGGTGGAGGGGAACTGATCCAGGTGGTTAATCGACAGTGGTGCGAAACGCTGCTCGATTTTGGCTATCGAGCTCAGTGGCACGGTACCGCCGCTGCTACTGGCAAGGCGGATATTATCCAGCGCCGCCAGCCCCGGCGTTTGCGTGGTGTTGTGTTCCAGCACCACGCGATACTGATTCGCCTGGGTATAGATCGTGGAAATAAGACGCTGACCGAAGGCGTTGTACAGGGCATTGTCCACATCGGACATGCTGATACCAAGGCGGCTGGCGCTGTCGCGATCCACATTGACATACGCCACCAACCCCTGATCCTGCCAGTCACTGCTGACATCAGCGAGCTGTGGCAATGCCTGCAATTTGTCCATCAACTGTGGCACCCATTCGCTCAGGGCCGTCAGTGAGTTTGCCTGCAGGGTAAACTGATATTGCGTGCGGCTGACCGTGGTATCAATGGTCAAATCCTGCGTTGGCTGCAGATAGAGCGCTGCGCCGGGGATTTTCGCCACCGACTGCTGTAAACGTTCAATCACCACCGGCACGCGATCGTCACGTTCGCTGAGCGGTTTAAGGTTGATCTGAAGACGCGCGCTGTTGAGCGCCGGATTGGTGCCATCCACACCGACAAAGGTGGTAAGGCTTTGCACTGCCGGATCCTTGAGCACGATATCCGAGACCTGGCGCTGGCGCTCCGCCATGCTGGCAAACGACGCCGACTGCGGTGCCTGTAACGTCCCCTGGATGATGCCGTTATCCTGCACCGGGAAGAAGCCTTTTGGGATCACTATCCACAGCAAAACGGACAGTAGCAGGGTTGTTATAGCGACACTCAGCGTCAGCCATGGATGGTTGAGCACTTTGGCGAGCAGCCGACCGTAAGCGGCAATCACCCGTTCGAAAAAACGCTCCGACGCGCGGGAAAAACGGTTCTGTTTACGCAACGATTCCGCGCTCAACATGCGTGCGCACATCATCGGTGTCAGAGTTAGCGAGACAATTGCCGAGATTAAAATCGCCACCGCCAGGGTAACGGCAAATTCGCGGAACAGTCGCCCGACGATATCGCCCATAAACAGCAGTGGGATCAGTACGGCAATCAGCGAGAAGGTCAGCGAGATGATGGTAAAGCCGATCTCGCCAGCCCCTTTAAGAGCGGCAGCCAGCGGCTTCTCGCCTTTTTCGATATAGCGCGATATGTTCTCAATGACCACGATGGCGTCATCCACCACAAAACCGGTGGCGATGGTGAGCGCCATCAGCGTCAGGTTATTGATGGAGAAATCCAGGAATACCATGACCGCGAAGGTGCCTATCAGCGAGAGCGGCACGGCGACGCCCGGAATGATCGTGGCCGGGACATTACGCAGAAACAGATAGATGATCATGACCACCAGCGCGATAGCCAGCATCAGTTCGTACTGGGTATCGGAGACCGAGGCGCGGATATTGGTGGTGCGGTCTGACAGCACTTTCACCTCAACCGATTTCGGCAGGCTGCTGGTCAGTTGCGGCAGCATGGCGCGGATACTGTCGGCGGTGTTGATGATGTTTGCGCCCGGCTGGCGCTGAACGTTCATGACAATCGCCTGCTGTTTGTTGGCCCACGCCCCAAGCCAGCTATTTTCCGCCCCCTGTTCAACGGTTGCGATGTCGCCTAAGCGGATGGGGGCACCATTCTGATACGCCACAATCAGTCGCCGGTACTCCTCGGCGGATTGCATCTGGTCATTCGCGGACAGGGTGACGGCGCGGGCCGGGCCATCGAGGCTCCCTTTAGCGGAATTCACGTTCGCGTTGCTGATCGCGGTGCGGACCGTTTCGCTGGTCAACCCAAGGGCCGCCACCGCCTGCGCATTGAGTTTGACACGCACGGCAGGGCGCTGCCCCCCGGCAAGCGTGACGAGGCCGACGCCCGAGACCTGCGAGATTTTCTGCGCCACGCGGGTTTCCACCATATCTTCAACCTGCGTCATCGGCATGGCGGAGGAGGTGACGGCCAGGGTCATGATCGGCGGGTCCGCTGGGTTTACCTTGCTGTACACCGGTGGGTTAGGCAGGTCAGAGGGCAGCAGGCTGTTAGCGGCGTTCATTGCCGCCTGCACTTCCTGCTCGGCGACATCAAGCGGCAGCGTTAACTGGAACTGGAGCGTAATTACCGATGCGCCGCCGGAGCTTTGCGATGACATCTGCTTGAGGCCCGACATCTGACCAAACTGACGTTCCAGCGGGGCGGTAATCGCAGACGTCACCACATCCGGGCTTGCGCCGGGGTAGAGCGTCACGACCTGAATGGTGGGGTAGTCCACTTCCGGCAACGCGGAGACAGGCAGGAAGCGGTAGCCGATGATCCCGGCGAGCAAAATCGCCACCATTAAAAGGGTGGTGGCGACAGGGCGCATAATGAACAGGCGCGACGGGCCGCCGGTTCTGCCTGGCGGAAGCAGTTGCATCAGGACTGCGCTCCTTTCGACGGACGCTCGCGTTTGGCGGGCATCTGGTCAGCGTTTTTGGCGTCGACCACTTCCACTGTCGCCCCTTCGGTCAGGCGATCGAGCCCATCCGTCACCACGCGGTCACCGGCGGAAAGCCCCGCGGCGATCACCACTTTTTGACTGTCCTGAATACCCGGCGTCACCGTGTGTTTGCTGACCTGGTTTTTATCGTTGAGCACCCAGACGAAATTCCCTTCGTTACCCATCTGCAGGGCGGCCGTCGGGATGACAACCGCGTTTTGCTGGGTAGAGACGAGCATGCGCGCATTCACAAATTGGTTCGGGAAAAGGGTGTCATCCTGGTTATCAAAGCGGGCTTTCAGCTTGATAGTCCCTGTGGTGGCATCAATCTGGTTATCGAGGCTTAATAGCGTGCCGGTGGTAAGTTTCTGTTTGTTCGTACGGTCCCAGGCTTCGACACTTAACGTTTGCCCGGCTTTTTGCGCCTTGATAACGGTGGCGATGTCGTTTTCCGGCAGGGTGAACACCAGATCAATGGGGTGCGTCTGGGTCAGCACCACAATGCCGGTGGTATCGCTGCTGGAGATCTGGTTGCCGATATCCACCTGTTTGAGGCCGACGCGTCCGTCGATAGGGGCGACAATGCGGCTCCAGTCGAGCTGGAGTTGGGCGCTGGCAACAGATGCTTCATCGGCTTTGATGGTGCCCTGGGTTTCGCTGACTAACGCCTGCTGGGTATCCAGATCCTGACGAGAGACCAGATTGGTTTTAACCAGTTGCTGATAACGGGCGAGATCGCGTTGGGCATTGGCAAGGGTGGCTTTGTCTTTCGCTAACTGCCCCTCGGCCTGTGCCAGTGCGACTTTAAAAGCGCTCGGGTCAATTTCCGCAAGGAGGTCGCCAGCTTTCACCTGCTGGCCTTCCTGGAAATGAATGGCCTGTAACTGCCCGGACACGCGGCTGCGCACAGTTACCGTGTTGGCGGCCGTTACCGTCCCAAGGCCCGTAAGATATTGCGGGACTGCCTGCTGCGTTGCCGTTGCTGCCTGTACCGGTGGCAGCGCACCACCACGCATACCATGACGACCACCGCCCGCTCCCGGACGCTGCGTTTGCCCGTTTGTTGCCCCGGCTGCAGGCGTTGTTTCCTTATGGCTGAACCCGTACCAAATAGCGGCAATGCCCGCAATGACCACCACTGCTGCTATCACCAGGCGGGAAGACTTTCTGCCTTTCATCTTTATTCGTATCTCATCCAGAAACATTGCCTGAAATAATACTAGTTTAGTGAGGGCAGGCGTCAGAAAAATGGAGATAATATGAAGTACTGTCTGGAAACGTCTTTCTGAGAGTTTAATTTGCGTTAGGGTGTTTTTCCGATGAAAAAAACGGGGAAATTCGAAACCTGACGTCGTTCTCGCCAGGTCGCCGATTATTGATAAGTGATGGTATATTCGAGTCTGCCGTTGGCGACACCGCCTTGTACCTTATTTTTGGTCTGAACGTAGCGAGCATAGAGCGGGATAGCGATCGTGGAAGAGCCGTCCTGTGGTAGCGGATAGATGAGCGGATTATTGAGATCCACCTTGCCGCTTGTGCTACGTGTGGTGGAAAGCTGAATGCCAACCCCTGTCGCTTTTTGTGGATGTTCGTCAATTTTCATAATGCCATTGGCTGCGTCTTCGATTCCGCTCAGAACCTTAAGTGTCAACTCCGCTCTGTTTGGCGCAATAGAGTAGGTGGTGCTGGTCCCATTAAAAGTGGCGCCGCTGTCGCCTGCACTGCTATTACCGTAAAATTGTGTACAGTTAATCAGAATAATACTGGCGTCTTTCCAGTCTGTTCCAGTGCCGACCCCGGCAAAATTGCCTTTATAGTGTTTGCCCATTTGCACCGTCATATGTTGACTGGCAAGCGAAATATCGCAGGTAGGAACAGAAATATGGATATTCCCGGTGAACGAGAATTGATAGATGTTGACCAGGTTGCCTTCTTGCCCAAAGTTATAGCTGACGGTCGGCAGATTGCTTCCGGTGATGACACCCGCGGCGATATTGTCGGCGATTTTAACTAAAGAAAATGAGGATATGGCATTCCAGCCATAACGGTATTTGCATAAGTTCGTATTGCTACAATCCGTATTGTTCTGCGTTGAGGGAAAGTCCTGGCCGGATGCCGAAAATTTTATCCCAATTCCTGGAACACCCGTTTCGTAAATTTTACTGTTCAAAGTCGAGGCGGGTTTCGGGGTTGCCAGATAATCATAATCAAACAAAAATTGCCCACTGGTATCACACTTAATCATTAATTCTCTGATGTTTTGCAGGTTAATATTTTGCTGATAAATAGTTTGCCCATTTTGAATGCCGGGGGGGACCGATAACGTCAGCGAGACGGGGACAGTGAATTTTTGTGTTCCGGACATTGTGCCAACGCCATAAAAATAACACGCCGCTAGCGTATTGGAACAAAAAACAAACAGGCTGACTACAATCATAAAAAACCACGTTCGTATTATCATTACTTCTCCTTAAGCGATAATATTTATGGCAATTAAATTCAGCCGTAACAGGTATGGTATTATTTTTAATATGAATATATGGCCGGGTAGTGATATGAACTGGAATGAAAAGCTTATGGGATTATGCGCTACTATGGGGTCTCGGATAGATATTGTATCGGCAAAAAAACTGCCTTTGGTTGTAACAATCTCAGGAGCAGGTTGCAATCCGGAAAATGCGACAATGTGATATCCACTGTGAAAAGAGCAATAAAAACAATGCGGGACGTTTTTTTTTGCAATTTTATTTGTAGTGCCTGTGGCGATTCATGCACCTCTTTGGGGTATATTATTCCCCCATCTGTGCGGTTTTTATGAAAAAAAGCAGATTAGCCTTTTTGGAAAATAATTATTGGCGAGGGGTGAGAAGAGAATGAAAAAAGATGGAATAAGTTGAAAGCAATAATGGTTTTTTTATGGAAATAATAAACAATTTTGGGGAATTAAAACGTAATACATCACCGATGTGAAAACTTATTTAGATTCCGACACAGCGCGGGAAAATATGGGATACCGCGCCAGCATAATACTTATCTGCGTTACGCAAAAAGTTATGCTGCTGGCAGCGGTGCTACAACCCTTAACGAAATACCACCTGTGCCCAACGGGCCAGGCCGGCAGTTACCGAGCCAAAATCATCGCCACCGGCAATCGGGATCCCCGGCAGCGCCTGTGACAGTGCGCGTTTGATAATCGGTGAGCGCGCGCTCCCCCCGGTGAGATAAATCACCTCCGGCGTCGTGTCGCTGTTGTCCAGCGCCAGTTGCACCTGCTCCAGAATACGCTGCAATGGCTGATTCAGCGCGGCTTCCAGTCCCGCCTGATCAATAGCGGTCGCTAATTCGTTGCTGATAAACGGCAACTGCGCCTGGGTTTGCATCTGCCCGGAGAGGGCGATTTTGCTCTCTTCGGCACTGCGCACCAGGCGGTAACTTAAGCGCTGCTTCCATACCTTTTGCAGCAGGGCGACTTTGTCCGCCTCGCGTGCGTCGCGTACCAGGTCGTTGAGCAGGCGTCCGTTTGCCGCGCTGTAGAAATCGGTTTGCGCCGGAACGTCGTTAATTGCGACAGCGTTCCACCAGGGCAGGATCGGCAACGCGATGCCTTTTTCTGTCTGGCCGCCCATGCCGAGCAGCGGCATCAGGTTTTTAAACGCCAGCGCGATGTCCAGGTCGTTACCGCCGACACGGCAGCCACTGTGCCCCAGCAGGCTGGTCTCACGATCCTGACGATTGTGCCACTGTGGCCCCATCAGCAATAACGAACAGTCGGTTGTCCCGCCGCCGATATCCACCACCAGCACGCGCTTTTCTTCACGCAAAGTGGCTTCAAAATCCAGCCCGGCAGCCACCGGTTCGTACTGGAACACGACATCGCGAAAACCGGCGCGTTTTGCCGCACGTTCAAGGATGCCCTGAGCCTGCGCGTTGGCGTCATCACCCCCCAGCCCCTGGAAGTTAATCGGCCGGCCAATCACCGCCTGGTCAATCGTCTGCGGAAGCTGTGCTTCTGCCTGCTGGCGAATGTGCAGCATCATGGCGCAGACCAAATCTTCAAACAGCGCGATTTGCTGCGGTTTTAGCCCGCTTGCGCCGAGGAACGATTTCGGTGATTTAACGAAGTAAACCTCTTGCGGATCTTCCACATAGTGACGCAGCGAGTTCAGGCCGAACTGGACGCTTGACGCCTGGACGTCGATATCTTCTTCGCGGTTATAGCTCACGGCACGACGCAGCAGCGCCTGCGTTTCACTCCCCGTTGCCGGGACATTGTGGTGACGATAGAGCCACTCACTCACCGCTTCGCGCGTGGGCGCGCAGAGCATCGACGGCAGCAGGGTGCTGTCGTTTTCCATTTTTAAGAGTTGTGGAGTGTCTTCCTGCATAACGGCGACCGAGCAGTTGGCGGTGCCGTAATCAAAACCTACAAACACGTGTTTATCCCCATGCCAGTGAAGAAGGGGGGCGACTTTAGCCGAATGCGCGCGACAGGACAACTGGAATATCAAAGCAAAGCGCAAAATCATGAATGCGTATATGCTCTTAGCCACTAATGACAGGAGATGGTATGTACACACTGCGCTGGCAGCCGCCCTATGACTGGGCATGGATACTGGAATTTTTACGCTTGCGTACGGTTTCTGGCGTCGAAGTGATTACCCAGACGACGTACACCCGCTCGTTCGCTCTTGGCGAGCATCGCGGTGTGATGAGCGCCGAGCCGGATGAGGCCACTTCAACCCTTAAAGTTACGCTGAGCGATGGCCTGTTGCCGGTGGCAGATGTCTGTTTGCAGCGGCTGAGCCAGCTTTTTGATCTCGACTGTACGCCACAGATCATTACCGATGCGCTCGGGGATGTGGGAGCCGCGCGACCAGGTCTGCGCCTTCCTGGCTGCGTGGACCCGTTTGAACAGGCCGTCCGCGCAATTCTGGGCCAACTGGTGAGCGTGGCGATGGCGGCAAAGCTGACCTCCCGCGTGGCGGCTCTGTATGGCGACAGGCTGGATGAGCAGTTCGTTCTGTTCCCGCAGCCCGCGCAACTGGCGCAGGCGGATCCGCTGGCGCTCAAAGCATTAGGCATGCCGGTAAAGCGCGCGGAATCGCTGATCTTTCTCGCGCAATCGGTGCTGGACGGGACGTTTCCCCTGACGATGCCGGATGATGTTGAACGCGGGATGAAAACGCTACAAACCTTTCCGGGAATTGGCCGCTGGACGGCGAACTATTTCGCTCTGCGCGGCTGGCAGGCAAAAGATGTTTTCCTGGCGGATGATTATCTGATTAAGCAGCGTTTTGCCGGAATGACACCCGCGCAGATTCGCCGCTATGCCGAGCGCTGGCAGCCGTGGCGTTCTTACGCGTTGCTGCACATCTGGTATACCGAGGGCTGGCAGCCACATCTCACCGTTAGTTAATGGCGAAGTAGCTGGTGTTGAGCATCATATCCAGCGGCTGAGGCTGCGAAATGGTGTCGCCGAAGATCAAATCAATGCCAATACCGGAAAGCGTATCCATCATCAGCGGCTGGTTTGTTGGCCCGGCAATGCTCTTAAGGCCCAGACGCTGGGCATGGCCCTGAACAATCGTGACCATCATTTCATCCATCAGATTGCCATGAACATTTGTCACCAGTTCCTGGTCGAGCAAAAGGTAATCGGCGGTGTGCGGCGTAAGGTGGTTGAAAATTTCCAGGTCCTGGCCAATGTGGCTCAGGATGATACGGCAGCCCGCATGGCGCAGCTTTTTCAGGTTATCGATAATCTCTTTGCCCTGACGCATAAGGGCGTCGGCGTTGATCATCAGATGCAACAGGCGACCCGGCATCGGTCCATGTTCGAGCAGGTCCAGTATTTCATCTACCAGTTTGCTGTTGGAAAGCCCGGCAGCCGAAAGTGGTAATGCGACACCCAACCCTTTCGCCGCAACGGCGGTGGCGTGGTTACGGAAAAACTCATGGAATACGCGGCGGTCAAGGGCGCGGATCAGCTCCGGCTCATTTAACCCGGCGCGGAAAGCCCGCTCTTCCATGACTTCGCCTTCGCTGGTCCACAGGCGCAGAGAGAGCAACCAGAAGTTGCAGGTTTCCGGTACGCGCGGTGAGGCGACGCTGCGGGCAATCATCATCAGGTGATTGTCTTTGATCATCCGCCATTGCTCCTCCAGCGACATCATGCTGCGTTCCTGGAGCATCTGACCTTGCAGCGCTTCATAGACGGTCACCAGTCCGCGGCCATTATTTTTCGACGCATAGCAGGCAATGTCGGCCTGCGACATGACTTCCGAGGCCTGATGGTTGGTTTCATCAATAATGGTGATCCCCGCGCTGGCGCCGATACGGTGCATGCGGCCTTCCCACATGAAGTGGTAGTCGTTAATCGACTGAATAATGCGCCCGGAAATATACCGCGCGCTTTCGACGTTGCAGTCCGGCAACAGCAGGCCAAACTCATCGCCGCCCAGACGGGCCAGAATATCGGTGGAGCGCAGCATACTCAGCATCAGAGAGGAGAGCTCACGCAGCAGGGCGTCGCCAGCGGCATGCCCGGCGGTATCGTTCACTGCTTTAAAGCGATCGAGATCGATAAATACCAGCGCATGACGCTGATGTAACTCCTGCACGCTTTTCAGCAGGCGCTTAAGGTGCTTTTCGAAATTAACGCGGTTCGCCAGATGGGTCAGGGCGTCGTGAGAGGCACTGTAGCTGAGCTGGCGCAGCATCTTACGCGACTCGGTGACGTCCTGAATAACCAGCACAAAGCCGATATTTTGCCCATCAAGGGTGCTTAGCGGCGTCACGCTGTAATGGATATCGTAAGTGCCGCCGGTACGGCAATGAAGCACCACATCCTGTTCGATAGCAGAGCGCGACATATCGCCGCTATGGATGTTTTCCATCGACGGGCCGGTTTCACCAAAGGTAATACGCAGCACGTTCAGCAGCGGCTGCGACATCGCCTGTTCCTGCGACCAGCCGCTCATTTTTTCGGCGACCGGGTTCATAAAAGTGACGTTCATATCGACGTCAGTACAGAGCACGGCCTCGCCGATGGAGTCCAGGGTAATATGCAGACGCTCTTTTTCCTGGAACAGCGCTTCGTTGAGTTGCTTCACCTCGGTCATGTCCATATTAACGCCGAGCAGACGTTCCACTTCGCCATTGCGGTTAAGCACCCGGTTGGCGAGAGTACGGATATGGCGAATACCGTCTTTTACGGCAATACGAAACTCCAGTTTAAAGGCGATCCGCGACATCAAAGAGTCGCGGATAATGCGTTCGGTCTCTTCCCGGTCCTCAGGCAAAATACGTTCATACCAAAGCTGCCAGGTCGGTTTAATGTGCGACGGCACTTCATACAGTTCGAACATACGCTTGTCCCAACTGATGATATCCGGCTCCAGTTCCCACTCCCAGATGCCTATCCCCCCGGCTTCGTTCGCCAGGGTGATACGTTCCATCAACCGTTTATTGACCCACTCAGTCTGTTTCAGATCGTTTATGTCTTCGACCTGGGCGATGAAATAACGCGGAGAGCCGTCCGCGTGACGCACCACCGACACTGCCAGTAGCGCCCAGACCAAATCACCGCTGCGGGTGTAGTAGCGCTTTTCCAGCGAGTAGGTATTAATTTCACCGCGAACTAACAGATCCAACTGCTCAAGGTCTTTATTCAGGTCTTCCGGCCAGGTAAGTTGCTGGAAGGTCATCAGCCGCAATTCTTCCTGGGTGTAGCCCAGAAAATTGCACAGGGCTTTGTTGGCCTGTAGCCACTGCCCCTGGAGGCCGACCAGCGCCATGCCGATGGCGGAGTATTCCATCGCATTACGAAAGCGCTCTTCGCTTTCGCTAATATGTTTGCGTTCGGCCCGGAAGGCATACATCACCATTGTCATGACGTTAGCGGGCAGAAGAATCATTAAAAACGGCAGCCAGGGTGCGTTCAACATCGCGCCAGTTTTGGGTGTGAGAATGCCCACCTGTGGATGAGCCGCCATCATCAGCGACACCATCATGATGGTAATCAGGTAGATAAGGAACGCTTCCATACGCGGCAGGCGGATGGCGCTCCACATCAGCAGCACGATCACGGCGGTAAACGGCCAGGGCAGCCAGGTCATTGCCAGCCAGCTCAGGCAGAGCGTCACGGCCAGGGTTGCCAGGGTTTCAAGAAGCAACTGCGGTTTACGGTGGCGCAGCAGGTAGTGCGGTTTAAAGAGAACACCAATCGGCACCAGCGCCAGAGCGCCAATGGCCTCTGAGAGCACCCAGAGCATGAAGGTGCGCACGAGGTTGTCTGTGGGCACCAACAGGCAAACTAAAATCCCGCCCAGCAGGGGAGGGATGAGCGCGCTACTGATAGCCAGCCGTATCCAGTCGCTTAGATTCTGTAGCGGGTTATACCAGGGCAAAAATTTGCGTAGTAGCATGGCCCCGGTGACCGCTTCGATAACGTTGATAACCGTATACCAGATATTGACTGAACTGACCGAAAACAACTGAATGGTGGCCGCCACACTGCCCAACGAACAGACGACGGCGATGCCCGGCCACATTTTTCCGGCGTGGCGATAAAACGCCACCATCATCAGGGCAGAGGGAAACCATAGCGGTGAGAGGTGCGTTCCGAAGCGGGTCAGTTGCAGCGAGAATAACGAAAAGATGAACGACAATAACCCCAAACTGAGCAGACGCAGTATAAGGTTAGGGGTGGCCATCAAGACTCGCTGATTTTGTTTCATCATTACCGCTTAATCCGCAAACCCTATGTTGTCAGGAACGGCGTCCGGACGAGTTAAATATGAGTTCGGATTATGCTAGTACAAACAATTTACAATTCCTATGCCGTCTGCTCAGAATTTGACATCATAATGTTATTAATTACTTAGTTTCGGGAAAAAAGCCGACAAGCGCTGTTAATTTGAACGTTCTGATTTGCGAAAAGTCGCATTTTGCAAAATAAGCACCGCGCTTTTTTCCCGAACGGCGTACAGGACGTATTCGACTGGTATCATGGACGCGAAATCCCTATAATTGCCGCGTTTGACGCTCAGGCGTCGTCCTTCCTTTACATCCAGGTTAATCAGGTCGCTAAATTTATGACTGATAAGTCACATCAGTGCGTCATTATCGGCATCGCCGGCGCATCGGCTTCAGGTAAAAGTCTTATTGCCAGCACGCTTTATCGTGAACTGCGTGAGCAGGTGGGTGATGAGCATATCGGCGTTATTCCGGAAGACAGTTACTATAAAGATCAAGGCCATCTGTCGATGGAAGAGCGTGTCAAAACCAACTATGACCATCCAAGCTCCATGGATCATAGTCTGCTGTTCCAGCATCTGCAGATGCTCAAAAGCGGCCAGGCCATTGAATTACCGGTCTATAGTTATGTAGAACATACCCGCACACCGGAAACTATTCACATCGAACCGAAAAAAGTCATCATTCTTGAAGGCATTCTGCTGCTGACCGACGCGCGCCTGCGTGATGAGATGAACTTTTCTATCTTCGTTGATACCCCGCTGGATATCTGCCTGATGCGCCGTATCAAGCGTGACGTGAACGAGCGTGGCCGTTCAATGGACTCGGTGATGGCACAATATCAGAAGACGGTTCGCCCGATGTTCCTGCAGTTTATTGAGCCTTCCAAGCAGTATGCCGATATCATCGTGCCGCGCGGGGGTAAAAACCGTATCGCCATTGATATTCTGAAAGCCAAAATCAGCCAGTTTTTTGAATAATACATGATAGGCTGTACCCTTTAGTTTACTTTGCTTTGCCCCTGAACTGTCAGGGGCGTCATGCACGAAAGGAGAAAGTGCCATGCGTCTTTGCGACCGAGATATTGAAGCCTGGCTGGATCAGGGGCGTCTGTCGATTACCCCGCGTCCCCCCGTTGAGCGCATTAATGGCGCGACTGTCGATGTCCGCCTGGGCAACAAATTTCGTACCTTCCGTGGGCACACTGCTGCGTTCATCGATTTGAGCGGGCCGAAAGACGAAGTGAGCGCGGCGCTCGATCGTGTAATGAGCGATGAAATCGTTCTCCCCGACGGGGAAGCATTTTTCCTGCATCCTGGGGAACTGGCGCTGGCGGTGACCTTTGAATCGGTGACATTGCCGGCCGACCTGGTGGGCTGGCTGGATGGCCGTTCTTCACTGGCGCGTCTGGGGCTGATGGTCCACGTCACCGCACACCGCATCGATCCCGGCTGGTCCGGCAGTATCGTGCTGGAGTTCTATAATTCTGGCAAACTGCCGCTGGCATTGCGCCCCGGTATGCTGATTGGTGCGCTGAGCTTTGAACCGCTCTCCGGCCCGGCCGACCGTCCGTATAACCGCCGCCAGGACGCGAAGTATCGCGATCAGCAGGGCGCGGTTGCCAGCCGCATTGATAAGGACTGAGTGATTTGTACCCGCTGAGGCTGCCATGAGAAGAGTGTTAACCACGCTAATGATTTTACTGGTCGTGCTGGTAGCCGGCCTTTCGGCGTTGGTCGTCATGGTCAACCCAAACGATTTTCGTGACTATATGGTGCGTCAGGTTGAAGCCCGTAGCGGCTATCAGTTGCAACTTGACGGCCCGCTGCGCTGGCATGTCTGGCCGCAACTGAGCATTCTCTCTGGGCGCATTACCCTGACCGCCCCGGGAGCGGAAGCCCCGGTGGTGAAAGCAGACAATATGCGCCTGGATGTTGGGCTGCTGCCGCTGCTCTCTCATCAGCTTCAGGTGAAGCAGGTCATGCTCAAAGGGGCGGTCATTCAACTGACGCCGCAGACCTATGCGGCACCAGAACATGATGCACCGGTGGCCCCCAAAGAGAACACGCTGCCGCAGGCTGCCGAAGATCGTGGCTGGTCGTGGGATATTGCCCGACTACAGGTTGCCGACAGCGTGCTGGTTTTCCAGCATGAAAACGACGAACAGATTACCGTACGCGATATTCATCTGCAGATGGAACAGGATGCTACGCACCAGGCGACGCTGGACTTTTCAGGGCGCGTGAATCGCGATCAGCGCGATCTCTCGTTATCCCTGAAAGCGCAAGTGGATGCCAGCGATTATCCGACTCACCTCACGGCGGCGATTAGCGATCTGAAATGGCAATTGCAGGGTGGCGATGTCCCGGCACAGGGTATTGCGGGCGAGGGGAGCCTCTCCGCGCAGTGGCAGGGCGATCGTCAGCAAATTTCCATTAGCAATCTTCGTCTTAGCGCCAACGACAGCGCATTTAGCGGCAAGGGCAGCGTCATTCTTTCCGCAAAACCGCAATGGCTGCTGGATTTACAGTTCGACACGCTGAATCTCGATAACCTGCTTGCGCCGAAAGAGACGGCTTCCACGGATGCTTCGACCGAACAACAGGGGCAGCAAGCGCAGGGGCGTATGCCGCGGCCGGTGATTGCCAATAGCGTACAGCAGGAATATACCAGCCTGCGTGATTTCACCGCGCAGGTATCGCTTACCGCCAATAATATTCGCTGGCGCGGAATGCGCTTTGATAACGTCACCGGTCAGTTCTCTAATAATGCCGGTTTGCTCAGCATCTCTACGCTGCAGGGCAAAATGGGCGATGGGGATATCTCTCTGCCCGGTATGCTGGATGTACGCCGTGATAAGTCACGTGCCGTCTTCCAGCCGCGGCTGGATAACGTCGAGATTGGCAATATTCTTAAAGCGTTCAATTACCCGATAGCCCTCACGGGTAAACTCTCTCTGGCGGGCGATTTTTCGGGTAGCCGGATTGATGCCGATGATTTCCGCCGTCACTGGCAGGGCGATGCCCATGTCGAGATAAAAGACAGCCAGATGGAAGGGCTGAACTTCCAACAACTGGTCCAGCAGGCAGTTGCCCGTAGCAGTGATGTACAGGCGCAGGAAAATTACGATAACGTGACGCGTCTCGACACCTTCAGCACTGATTTGTCGCTGGACTCGGGGGTCATGACGCTGGCGGATATGCAGGGGCGTTCACCGTTGCTGAGCCTGTCCGGCCAGGGTGAAATGGACCTGGTGAAGGAGCAGTGTGACACTCACTTCAACATTCGCGTACTCGACGGCTGGAAAGGCGACAGTAAACTGATTGATTACCTGAAATCTACTGACATTCCGCTGAACGTGTATGGTAAATGGCAGTCACTGAATTACAGCCTGCAGGTCGATCAGATTTTACGTAAGCATTTGCAGGATGAAGCGAAACGCCGACTGAATGAGTGGGCGGATCGCAACAAAGACAGCCAGAACGGTAAAGACCTGAAAAAACTGCTCAATAAACTGTAACGCCGGGAGCCCCGGCGTCAGTCAGACCTGATAATCCAGTTCGTCGCCCGTATTCAGGGCGATGATCTGGACCTTCTGCACGCGGTGGCTTTCCACCTCCAGCGTTTTTACGACATAGTCGCCTACCTGAACCTCTTCCCCTGGCGTCGGGATCCGTTGCAAATACTCCATCAGTAGCCCGGCGATCGTGTGGTATTCCCGCTTTTCATCCAGCGGCAGCGGGACATATTGCACCAAATCTTCCAGCGGCATATGGCCATTCGCGGTCCAGCTACCGTCACTGTTTTTCTGAATGTCGTGGCGGGCATCGATCTCCTCTACTTCATTCGGCAGATTGCCGGCGATGGTCTCCATCACGTCGCTCAGGGTGACCACACCTTCAACCGAACCGAACTCATCGACCACAAACGCAAAATGGGTGCGGGCACTACGAAACTGTTCCAGCGCCTGCAGCAGTGGCAGGGTTTCCGGGAATACCAGCGGCTGGCGGATCAATACGCGCAGATCCAGCGGCTCACCGCGCAGGGACTGTTGCAGTAAATCAATAATATGTACCACGCCCAGCAAATCACTCTCTTCATTGCCACCGGTCACCACTATGCGCGTATGCTGGTTTTTCTCCAGCAGATCGCGAATCTCCGCTTCCGGGGCGTTCAAATTGATATGTTCAATATCATGACGGGAGGTCATGATACTGCTAACGGTACGCTGATTGAGGTTAAGCACCCGTCCAATCATCCGCCGCTCTTGCGGGTTAAAAAGCTGGCTGCTGTCATGGTCGACCAGCAGTGAAGAGGTTTCAGCATCAAGCTCCGCATCCTCTTTTTTGCCGCTCAGCAGGCGCAAGACGGCTTCTGTCGTACGCTGGCGTAAGGTCTGGTTGGCTGAGAGGAAACGGCGACGGTTGAAGATAGCAAGCTGATTAAGCGCTTCAATCATGACCGAGAAGCCTATCGCGGCATACAGGTAGCCTTTCGGGATATGGAAACCAAAACCTTCGGCGACAAGGCTAAAGCCAATCATCAGCAGGAAGCTCAGACAAAGAATGACAATCGTCGGGTGGCTGTTTACAAAACGCGTCAGCGCTTTGCTGGCAAGCAGCATCAGCGAGATGGCGACAATCACGGCGGCCATCATGACAGCCAGATGATCAACCATCCCGACTGCGGTAATCACTGAGTCGAGAGAGAAAACGGCATCCAGGACGACGATTTGCGCTACCACGGCCCAAAACTTCGCCCCGCGCCGTTGCGTGGGGTTATCGCTGTCCTTACCTTCCAGGCGTTCATTGAGTTCCACGGTGGCCTTAAAGAGCAGAAACAGGCCGCCGAACAGCATAATGAGATCGCGCGCGCTGAAACTGAGGTCGCGGAAGGAAAAAAGAGGATTGGTGAGCGTAACCAGCCAGGAGATAGACGCAAGCAGTAGCAGGCGCATGACCATCGCCAGTAGCAGCCCTGTGACACGGGCACGGTCGCGTTGCGCCGGTGGGAGTTTTTCCGCAAGTATCGCGATAAAAACCAGGTTATCAATGCCGAGCACGAGTTCGATCACAATCAGCGTAATCAGACCGGCCCAGATTGATGGATCGGCAATCCATTCCATCGTATGTGTAACACCTTATCAATTCTAACAATTGTCATTATCTGATCATGGATAAAGCCCATCTAAATTGCAATGCCGGTATGCGATTTATCTTATTTGTGATTGCGGCAGGGAATATATTAAAAATCTATTTCCTTATTAATATTGGGATTATTTGCGCCAGCAAATGAAAAGACCTTTTCGGATATTTCGCATGCGTAAATGCAGGTAAGGATTTTGTCAATATCAATAAAATCCTAAAAACCTAAATATTTGCTCTTAATATTATTCTTAAAAATATGTTTAGGGCGGGATGTTGCCTTGCCTGTAATTCGCTTAGCTGCAACAATTCCTCCAGCATGTTTCAAATATACCTGTGAAGTTATTTTTAATGCAGCTAAACAGCATAAATCCTTATGACTGCCGTATTTAAGGCATCCAGGAATATTCTCTATCAGGTTCGGGGTACAAAAGGGTGTTTTCAATAACTTACTGTTTAATCAGTGGATTGGTAGCTGAAAGCCAAGGGCGGTAGCCTGCCTGACAGCATGTCAAAAAGTCTGGATTATTCTGTCAATAGCATGTGGTTGAATAAGCGATTTTTAGGATTGATACCAGTTATATTAAGTTCCGATTAACTGCATTCTGCTTCCGTTATGAACAGTCGCTTATTTAAATACACAGGATAATTACTCTGCAAAAGTGATAATTAATCAATGATGAAATCCAAAACGAAATTGATACCATTATTGGTGTCCATGAGCTTGATGAGTGGCTGCACAGTTTTTCCCGGTAGCAATATGTCAACATCGGGAAAAGATGTGATTAAACAACAAGACGCCGATTTTGATTTAGACCGCATGGTGAATGTCTATCCATTGACGCCACGTCTGGTTGAACAATTACGTCCGCGACCGAATGTCGCCCAGCCGAATATGTCGCTGGATCAGGAAATCTCAAACTATCAATATCGCGTTGGCCCAGGGGATGTGCTTAGCGTTACCGTCTGGGACCACCCTGAACTGACCACACCGGCCGGCCAGTACCGCAGTTCAAGCGACACCGGTAACTGGGTACAGCCCGATGGCACCATGTTCTATCCCTATATTGGCAAAGTTCACGTTGTGGGGAAAACCCTTGGCGAAATCCGCAGTGATATTACCAGCCGCTTAGCGACGTACATCGCTGACCCGCAGGTGGACGTTAATATCGCCGCCTTCCGTTCGCAGAAAGCCTATGTCTCCGGGCAGGTCAACAAATCAGGCCAGCAGGCCATCACCAACGTTCCGCTGACGGTTCTGGATGCGATTAACGCCGCGGGCGGACTGACCGATGCCGCCGACTGGCGCAATGTGGTGCTGACGCATAACGGCAAAGAACAACGTATCTCCCTGCAGGCGCTGATGCAGAACGGCGATTTGAGCCAAAACCGTCTGCTCTATCCGGGCGACATCCTTTTCGTACCGCGTAATGACGATCTGAAAGTCTTCGTAATGGGTGAAGTTAAAAAACAGAGCACCCTCAAAATGGACTTCAGCGGTATGACGTTGACCGAAGCGCTGGGTCAGGCCGAAGGCATCGATCTGACAACCTCCAACGCTAGCGGCATCTTCGTTATTCGTCCGCTGAAAGGCGAGAACGGTCGCGGCGGCAAGATTGCCAACATCTATCAGCTTGATATGTCCGACGCGACATCGCTGGTGATGGCGACTGAATTCCGCCTCCAGCCGTATGACGTGGTGTATGTGACGACCGCACCGGTTGCTCGCTGGAACCGTCTCATCAATCAGTTGCTGCCAACCATCAGTGGCGTTCGCTACATGACGGATACGGCGCGCGACATTCACACCTGGTGATAGGCGATGTTTAACAAAATTCTGGTGGTGTGTGTGGGGAACATTTGCCGTTCCCCCACGGCGGAGCGGCTGTTGAAAAAGTATCAGCCCGCATTAACGGTGGAGTCAGCCGGTCTCGGGGCGCTGGTAGGTAAAAGCGCGGATGCGGAAGCAACGCGCGTGGCAGAGAAAAACAATCTGTCCCTTGAAGGGCATTGCGCCCGGCAGATTTCCGGAAAAATGTGCCGTGATTTCGACCTGATTCTGGTCATGGAAAAACGGCATATCGCCGCACTGTGCGAAATCGCGCCGGAAATGCGCGGCAAAGTGATGCTGTTTGGTCACTGGGACGATGAACGTGAAATTCCCGATCCGTATCGCAAAAGCCGCGACGCCTTTGAGGCTGTTTACACCTTACTTGACCAGTCTGCCCGCCAGTGGGCGCAGGCACTGAACGCTCAGCAGGGATAACAATGACAGAGAAAACACACCATTCCGCCGCGTCGTCGGTGGGAAATGATGAAATCGATGTAGGGCGATTAATCGGTACAGTCGTCGAGGCACGCTGGTGGGTGCTGGGGATCACCGGCTTATTTGCCGCGGCTGCTATCGTTTACTGCCTGTTTGCCACGCCCATCTACAGTGCGGATGCGCTGGTACAGATTGAGCAGAATGCCGGTAATTCGCTGGTGCAGGATATCGGTTCGGCGCTGACAAACAAGCCACCCGCGTCAGAAGCGGAAATTCAGTTGATTCAGTCCAGGCTGGTGCTGGGTAAAACCGTCGATGATTTAAACCTGGATATCGCCGTAACCAAAAACACCTTTCCGGTTTTTGGCGCGGGCTGGGACAGACTGATGGGTCGGCAAAATGACACGGTCAAAGTGACGACATTCACGCTCCCCAAAGGCATGAATGATCAGGTCTTTACCCTCAAGGTGCTGGGGCCGAAACAGTACTCCCTGACCAGCGACGGTGGTTTCAGCGCTCGTGGTGAAGTAGGGCAACCGTTAAGTAAGGACGGTGTGACCATGCTGGTAAGCGCCATTCAGGCGGCGAACGACAGCGAATTCACCGTGACCAAATTCTCGACGCTCGGGATGATCAATAATCTGCAAAACAACCTGAGCGTGACCGAGAACGGCAAAGATACCGGGGTGCTCAGTCTTACCTATATCGGAGAAGATCGCGATCAGATCCGCGATATTCTGAACAGTATTACCCGCAACTACCTGCAACAGAACGTTGAGCGTAAATCCGAAGAGGCGGCGAAAAGCCTGGAGTTCCTCAATAAACAACTGCCGGAAGTGCGCGCCAAACTGGACGTGGCCGAAAACAAACTCAACACCTATCGTCAGCAGCAAGACTCTGTCGACCTGCCGCTGGAAGCGAAATCGGTGCTCGACTCGATGGTTAACATCGATGCGCAGCTTAATGAACTGACCTTTAAAGAGGCGGAGATTTCCAAGCTGTACACCAAAGCGCACCCGGCTTACCGCACATTGCTGGAAAAACGCAAAGCGCTGGAAGATGAAAAGGCCAAACTCAACACCCGCGTGACGGCAATGCCAAAAACGCAGCAGGAGATTGTCCGTCTGACGCGTGATGTGGAATCCGGCCAGCAGGTTTATATGCAGTTGCTGAATAAACAGCAAGAGCTGCGTATTACCGAGGCCAGTACTGTAGGGGATGTGCGCATTGTCGATGCCGCCATTACTCAACCTGGCGTACTGAAACCGAAAAAAGCGCTGATCATTCTCGGCAGTATCATCCTTGGGTTGATTCTCTCCGTTGTGGTGGTTCTGCTGCGTTCACTCTTTAATCGTGGTATCGAAAGCCCGCAGGCGCTGGAAGAGCAGGGGATCAGTGTGTACGCCAGCATCCCACTGTCGGAGTGGCAAAAAGCGCGCGATACGGTCAAAACCGTCAAGGGCAACAAGCGTTACAAACAGCGTCAGTTGCTGGCGGTGGGTAACCCGGCGGATTTGGCGATTGAAGCGGTACGCAGCCTGCGCACCAGCCTCCATTTCGCCATGATGCAGGCGCCCAATAACGTCCTGATGATGACCGGGGTCAGCCCGTCGATTGGTAAAACGTTTGTCTGCGCCAACCTGGCGGCGGTCATTAGCCAAACCAACAAACGTGTGCTGATGATCGACTGTGATATGCGCAAAGGCTATACCCATGAACTGCTCGGTACCGATAACGTTAACGGTCTGTCGGACATTCTGGTAGGCAAGGGCAATATTGAAAGCTGCGCCAAAAAGACCTCCATCGCCAACTTTGACCTGGTGCCGCGTGGGCAGATCCCGCCAAACCCGTCCGAACTCTTAATGAGCGAACGTTTCACGCAGTTGCTCGACTGGGCGAGTAAACATTATGACCTGGTGCTGATTGATACACCGCCAATCCTTGCGGTGACCGATGCCGCGATTGTGGGTCGCCATGCGGGCACCACGCTGATGGTCGCACGTTACGCGGTGAACACGGTGAAAGAGGTCCAGACCAGCCTGAGCCGCTTTGAGCAAAACGGTATTCAGGTCAAAGGCGTCATCCTGAACTCCATTTTCCGCCGCGCTACTGGCTATCAGGATTACGGCTATTACGAATACGAATACAAGTCTGATAGCAAATAATATTTTCCCCTCACCCTAAACCTCTCCCTTGAGGGAGAGGGCCGGGGTGAAGGGAATATTGATCAATCGGGGAAGAAAATGACCACAGAACGTCCGTTAATCTCGATTTATATGCCAACGTGGAACCGCCAACAATTGGCGATCCGCGCCATCAAATCGGTGCTGCGTCAGGATTACACCCACTGGGAAATGATCATTGTTGACGACTGCTCGACGGCCTTTGAGCAACTCCAGAGTTATGTGGCCGAACTGAATGATCCACGCGTGACCTATACCCGTAACGCTTTTAATTCCGGCGCCTGTGCGGTACGCAACCAGGCGATCATGCAGGCGACAGGCCAGTTTATTACTGGCATTGATGATGATGATGAATGGACGCCGGACCGCCTGTCGGTCTTTCTGGAACATAAACACCATCTGGCAACGCGGGCTTTTCTCTATGCCAATGACTATGTCTGCCAGGGCGAAGTCTATTCACAACCGACCAGTTTACCGCTTTACCCAAAATCGCCGTTTTCCCGCAAGCTGTTCTACAAGCGCAACATTGTAGGCAACCAGGTGTTTAGCTGGTCATGGCGCTTCAAAGAGTGTCTGTTCGATACAAAACTGAAAGCGGCACAGGACTACGACATCTTTTTACGCATGGTGGAGCAGTACGGCGAACCGTGGAAAATCGAAAAAGCGACGCAAATTCTGCACATCAATCACGGTGAAATGCAGATTACTTCGTCGCCGAAAAAATTCTCCGGCTACTTCCATTTCTACCGGAAACACAAAGCCAAGTTTGACCGCGCCAGCAAGAAATATCAGCTCTTCACGCTGTACCAGATCCGCAACAAGCGTATGAACTGGCGCACGCTGCTGACTCTTTTCTCCGTGCGTAATGGCAAGCGTCTGGCTGATGGTCTGCGAGGGAAATAATGCGACTGGAAGATTTTCGCGCTAATCAATGGAGTTTGCGCCCATGCTGCATGGTCGCGGCCTATCGCGTCGCCCATTTTTGCTCGGTATGGCGTAAGAAAAATGTGCTCAACAACCTGTGGGCTGCCCCCGTGCTGTTGATTTACCGCTTTATGACGGAATGCCTGTTTGGCTATGAGATCCAGGCGGCTGCGACGATTGGCCGTCGTTTCACTATTCACCATGGTTATGCCGTCGTGATCAATAAGCACGTGGTCGCGGGTGATGATTTCACCATTCGCCATGGCGTGACCATCGGCAATCGTGGCGCAGACAATCTGGCCTGTCCGGTCATCGGCAACAACGTTGAACTCGGGGCCAATGTCGTCCTGCTGGGTGATATCACCATTGGCAATAACGTCGTGGTTGGCGCAGGCAGCGTCGTGCTCGACAGCGTGCCGGATAATGCGCTGGTGGTGGGTGAAAAAGCGCGGGTGAAGACAATAAAATGAACATATTACAATTTAACGTTCGCCTCGCCGAAGGCGGCGCGGCGGGTGTCGCGCTGGATTTACACCAGCGGGCATTGCAGCAAGGCATGCAATCGCGGTTCGTCTATGGTTACGGTAAAGGCGGCAAGAAAAGTGTCAGCCATGACCAGTATCCCAACGTGTTTAAACAGACCCCACGTCTGACATCGATAGCAAACCTGGCGCTGTTTCGCCTGTTTAACCGCGATGTATTTGGCAATCTTAACAATCTCTATCGCAGCGTCAGCCGCACCAAAGGCCCGGTGGTGCTGCACTTTCACGTGATGCACAGCTACTGGCTGAACCTGAACGAAGTGGTGGCATTCTGCCAGAAACTGAAAGCGCATAAGCCTGACGTGACCTTTGTCTGGACGCTGCACGATCACTGGAGTGTCACCGGGCGCTGTGCCTTCACCGATGGTTGTGAAGGCTGGAAACAGGGATGCCAAAAATGCCCGACGCTGGCGAACTATCCACCGGTAAAAGTGGATCGCGCGCATCAACTGGTTGGTGAGAAGCGCCGTTTATTTAACGAGATGATGGCCCTCGGCTGCCAGTTTATTTCCCCCAGCCAGCACGTGGCGGAGGCATTCAACAGTCTGTACGGTGCGGGGCGTTGCCGCATTATCAATAATGGAATTGATGTGGCGACCGAAGCCATTCTGGCGGAGTTATCTCCGGTTACTGTCACCCAGGGGCGCCCGAAAATCGCCGTGGTGGCGCACGACCTGCGCTATGACGGCAAGACCAATCAACAACTTGTCCGTGACGTGATGGCGCTGGGTGAACAGGTTGAGCTGCATACCTTTGGCAAGTTTTCTCCCTTTGAGGGGCCGAACGTGGTGAACCACGGCTTTCTGACGGATAAACGTCAGTTAATGAGCGAACTCAACCAGATGGATGCGCTGCTCTTTACCTCGCGCGTGGATAACTACCCGCTCATTTTGTGTGAAGCGCTCTCCATTGGTGTGCCGGTGATTGCTACGCACAGCGATGCTGCGCGTGAGGTTCTGGAGAAGTCCGGCGGCAAGACCTTTAGCGACGCGGAGGTGGTGCCGCTGGTGCAGCGTCACAAAGCCGACATCGCACAGGCCGTATTCGGCACATCGCTGGACGCGTTTCGGGCGCGTAGTCGCCGTGCTTACAGTGGGCAACAGATGCTGGAGGAATATGTCTCATTCTATCAGGGTCTGTAGTTATCTCCTGCTGCCGCTGATTTACCTGCTGGTTAACGTGAAGATTTTCCAGCTTGGCGAAAGCTTTCCGATAACCATTGTGACGTTCTTACCGCTGTTACTGCTGCTCTATGTGGATAAACTCAACCTGAAAAAGTTGATGATTGCCCTGGGCACCGGTGCGGGATTAACACTGTTTAACTACATTTTTGGTCAGTCGCTTAACGCCAGTAAGTATGTCACCTCAACGATGCTGTTTGTTTATATCGTGATCATCATCGGCATGGTGTGGAGCATTCGGTTCAAAACTGTTTCGCCGCATAACTACCGCAAAATACTCCGCTTCTTCTACGTGGTGGTTGCGTTGGTCGTGATGCTGGCAGCGGCGGAAATGGCGCAAATTATTCTCTCCGGCGGCAGCAGCCTGATGGAGATAATTTCGAAATATCTGATTTACAGTAACAGCTACGTACTGAATTTTATCAAATTTGGCGGTAAGCGAACCACAGCACTCTATTTCGAACCGGCATTCTTCGCTCTGGCATTAATCTCAATTTGGCTCAGCATCAAACAGTTTGGTATCAAAACGCCGAAGACAGATGCTATGATTCTGACAGGGATAGTTCTTTCGGGATCGTTTTCAGGGGTAATGACATTTATCCTTTTTTATCTACTGGAATGGGCATTTCAGTATTTAAACAAGGAAGCGATACGCAAGAAATTACCGTTGGCCATTATTTCACTGGCGGTATTTGTTGTCGGGGTGGTGTTCGCCTTTCCTTATATTGCGGAACGTCTCGGTGATTTAGGAACAGAAGGCTCCTCCTCTTATTATCGCATTATCGGACCGCTGGCGATGGTGGGATATTCCCTGGCCAACATTGATGGTGTGGTAAGATTCGGCTCACTTTACGAATATGTCGCATCATTCGGAATCTTTAACGGTGCAGATGTCGGTAAAACCATAGACAATGGCTTGTATCTGTTAATTATCTATTTTTCATGGTTTGCCGTATTACTGACCGGTTGGTATTTGTTCAAAGTAGTAAGAATGACTGTCAATGCGTTTGGTAATAATCAGAATTTTCGTGTTCAGCTTTATCTGTTCGCTCCGATATCGTGGTTTTTTACGGGGTCGATTTTTAGTCCTGAATACGCATTTTTAATTGTTTGCCCGTTTATTTTCCGCAAGGCGTTAAATATTTCGAGCATATGACGAGGTGGGTCACATGTTACTAAGCGTTATTACCGTTGCGTTTCGTAATTATGAAGGCGTGATGAAAACCTGGGAATCGCTGGCCCATCTGGCACAGGCGCAGGATATCGCATTTGAGTGGATTGTTGTGGATGGCGGCTCTGCTGACGGTACCGCAGAGTTTCTGAAAAACCTTAACGGCCAGTACCACTTACGTTACGTCAGCGAGAAAGATAATGGCATCTATGATGCGATGAATAAAGGCATCAGCATGGCCAATGGCCGCTTCGCGCTGTTCCTCAACTCAGGTGATATTCTGCATCCGGAAAGCGTCGATGTTATCCGCCAGTTGGCAGAAAAACGTGACAATGCCATGTACATTGGTGATGCATTATTAGATTTCGGCGATGGCACAAAAATACGCCGTAGCGCGAAACGCGGTTGGTATATTTACCATAGCTTACCCGCCAGCCATCAGGCCATATTCTTCCCGATGAGTGGTCTGAAAACCTACCCCTACGATTTACAATATAAAGTCTCTTCCGATTACGCGCTGGCAGCCAGAATGTTTAAGGCAGGCTTTCGCTTTAAACGCCTGCACGGTCTGGTATCCGAATTTTCAATGGGTGGCGTCTCTACGTCAAATAACCTTGAATTATGTCGGGATGCTCGCAACGTCCAACGAAAAATATTACACGTACCGGGCTTCTGGGCGGAATTGTCGTACCTGTTACGTCTGCGTACGACTGGCAAAGCGAAAGCCTTATATAACAAAGCATAATGTGAATGCCCTGGATAATTTGAATCGCGGGAAAACGGAAAGTCAGAGAATTCCGATGAGCTTACGTGTGTAAGTGATTCGGATGAACGCATGCAGTTAACGCACCGGCGGTTTGAAAAATAACGGGTACACGTATAAGGAAACACGATGCAAGACTTACAAGGATTCTCCGTGCCGAAAGGCTTCCGGGGCGGGAATGCTATTAAGGTTCAATTGTGGTGGGCGGTGCAGTCAACATTATTTGCCTGGTCGCCACAAATTATGTATCGCTGGCGTGCCTTTCTGTTGCGTTTATTCGGTGCAAAAATCGGAAAAAACGTAGTGATTCGTCCGTCGGTGAAAATAACGTATCCATGGAAATTAACGCTGGGTGATTATAGCTGGGTTGGCGATGACGCTGTGTTATATACCCTGGGCGATATCTCAATTGGCGCTAATTCTGTGATTTCGCAGAAATGTTATTTGTGTACCGGCAGTCACGATTTTATGAGCGCGCATTTTGATATTACCGCGTCGCCCATCGTGATTGGCGATAAATGCTGGCTGGCAACGGATGTCTTTGTTGCCCCCGGCGTGCGTATTGGTGACGGAACGGTTGTCGGTGCGCGCAGCAGTGTTTTTAAGACGCTTCCGGCAAACACAATTTGCCGTGGCAACCCCGCAGTGGTAACGCGCGAACGCGTAAAAACTGAATAACTTCTGATAAGTAATAGAGGAATAAAATATGTCTAAAGTCGCTCTCATCACCGGCGTTACCGGGCAAGATGGCTCTTATCTGGCAGAACTGCTTCTGGAAAAGGGTTATGAAGTTCATGGCATTAAGCGTCGTGCCTCTTCATTCAACACTGAGCGTGTGGACCATATTTATCAGGATCCGCACACCAGTAACCCGAAATTCCACCTTCACTACGGTGATCTGACGGATACCTCTAACCTGACCCGTATTCTGCAGGAAGTGCAGCCGGATGAGGTCTATAACCTTGGGGCGATGAGCCACGTAGCGGTCTCCTTTGAATCGCCGGAATATACCGCAGATGTGGATGCGATGGGGACATTGCGTCTGCTGGAAGCCATTCGCTTCCTGGGCCTTGAAAAGAAAACGCGCTTCTACCAGGCCTCTACCTCTGAGCTGTATGGCCTGGTCCAGGAGATCCCGCAGAAAGAGACCACGCCGTTCTACCCACGCTCTCCGTATGCGGTGGCAAAACTGTACGCCTACTGGATCACCGTTAACTACCGTGAATCCTATGGCATGTACGCCTGCAACGGCATTCTGTTTAACCACGAGTCGCCGCGCCGTGGTGAGACCTTCGTCACCCGCAAAATTACCCGCGCGATTGCCAACATCGCCCAGGGCCTCGAATCTTGCCTGTACCTTGGCAACATGGACTCCCTGCGTGACTGGGGTCATGCGAAAGATTACGTGAAAATGCAGTGGATGATGCTGCAACAGGACCATCCGGAAGACTTCGTTATCGCCACCGGCGTGCAGTATTCCGTACGTCAGTTTGTGGAAATGGCGGCGGCGCAACTGGGTATCAAACTGCGCTTCGAAGGTAAAGGCGTGGAAGAGAAGGGGATTGTGGTCTCCGTCACCGGCCATGACGCGCCAGGCGTGAAACCGGGTGATGTGATTGTTGCCGTTGATCCGCGTTACTTCCGTCCGGCGGAAGTGGAAACCCTGCTCGGCGACCCGACCAAAGCACACGAAAAACTGGGCTGGAAACCAGAAACCACGCTGCAGGAGATGGTCTCTGAGATGGTAGCCAAAGATCTTGAAGCGGCGAAAAAACATTCGCTGTTAAAAGCTCACGGTTACGAGGTTGCCATCGCGCTGGAGTCCTGAGAATGACGAAACAACGTATCTTTGTCGCGGGTCACCGCGGCATGGTCGGATCGGCCATTGTAAGACTGCTGTCGCAGCGCGAAGACGTGGAGCTGGTGCTGCGTAGCCGTGACGAACTGAACCTGCTGGATTCCGCGCAGGTGCAGGCGTTCTTTGCCAGCGAACGTATCGACCAGGTTTACCTGGCGGCGGCGAAAGTGGGTGGTATTGTCGCCAATAACACCTACCCGGCAGATTTTATCTACGAGAACATGATGATGGAGTGCAACATCATTCACGCGGCGCATTCGCATGACGTGAACAAGCTGTTGTTCCTCGGTTCATCCTGTATTTACCCGAAGCTTGCGCACCAACCGATGGCTGAAAGTGAACTGTTGCAGGGGACGCTGGAGGCGACGAACGAACCGTATGCGATTGCCAAAATTGCCGGTATCAAACTGTGCGAGTCCTACAACCGCCAGTACAACCGCGATTATCGCTCGGTGATGCCGACCAACCTGTACGGGCCGAATGACAACTTCCACCCAAGCAACTCCCACGTGATCCCGGCGTTGCTCCGTCGCTTCCATGAAGCCACGCTCAGCAACGCGCCTGACGTGGTGGTATGGGGCAGCGGCACGCCGATGCGTGAGTTCCTCCATGTGGACGACATGGCGGCGGCCAGCATTCATGTGATGGAGCTGGACCGGGAAGTGTGGCAGGAGAATACCGAACCGATGCTGTCGCACATTAATGTCGGCACCGGTGTGGACTGCACGATCCGTGAGCTGGCGCAAACGCTCGCCCAGGTCGTGGGCTACAAAGGCCGGGTGGTCTTTGATGCCACCAAGCCGGATGGTACGCCACGCAAACTGCTGGATGTGTCCCGCCTGCACGCGCTTGGCTGGTATCACGAGATCTCGCTGGAGCAGGGGCTGGCAAGCACCTACCAGTGGTTCCTCGAAAATCAGCAACGGTTCAGGGGGTAAGCATGTTTTTACGTCCGGAAGATTTTGCCACGGTCGTGCGTTCGACTCCGCTTATCTCCATCGATCTTATCGTGGAGAACGAAAGCGGCGAGTTTTTGCTCGGCAAGCGTACGAATCGTCCGGCGCAGGGTTACTGGTTTGTGCCGGGTGGACGGGTGCAAAAAGATGAACCTCTGGCGAGCGCGTTTGAACGTTTGACGCTGGCTGAACTGGGCGTACTCCTGCCGATGTCGGCAGGAGAGTTTTATGGCGTCTGGCAGCACTTCTATGACGACAACTTCTCCGGCAGCGATTTTTCTACCCACTACATTGTGCTCGGCTTTCGCTTACGGGTCGATGCCTCCACGCTGGCCCTGCCGACAGAACAGCACGATGACTATCGCTGGCTGACGCCCGATGTGCTGATAGCTGACCCGCTGGTACATGACAATAGCCGCGCCTACTTCAAGGAAGCGCGGGGAGTACCGGGCTTATGAAAATTCTTGTTTACGGCATCAACTATGCGCCGGAGTTAACCGGTATCGGTAAATACACCGGCGAGATGGTTGAATGGATGGCCCGGCAGGGGGATGACGTGCGTGTCATTACCGCACCGCCTTACTACCCGGAATGGCAGGTGGGTAAGGCGTATTCCGCCCGGCGTTATCGCCGGGAAAACGGTGCCGCGACCGTCTGGCGCTGTCCTCTGTATGTGCCGAAACAGCCTTCGACATTGAAACGCCTTATTCACCTGACCAGCTTCGCCGTGAGCAGCTTTTTCCCGCTGATGGCACAGCGTCGCTGGAAGCCGGATCGCATCATCGGCGTGGTACCGACACTGTTTTGCACACCGGGTATGCGCCTGCTGGCAAAACTCACCGGTGCGCGCACGCTGCTGCACATCCAGGATTATGAAGTTGACGCCATGCTTGGCTTAGGGATGGCCGGGAAAGGCAAAACCGGCAAAGTGGCGAAACTGGCCGCCGCGTTTGAGCGCAGCGGCCTGCACAATGTCGACAATGTGTCCACCATCTCCCGCTCAATGATGAACAAAGCACGGGAAAAAGGGGTGGAGCCAGGGCGGATAATCTTCTTCCCGAACTGGTCAGAAGTGGCCCGCTTTCGCGATGTCGACGCGCAGGACGTTGCCCAACTGAGACAAACGCTGGGATTGCCGGAAGATAAAAAAATCATTCTTTACTCCGGCAACATTGGTGAAAAGCAGGGGCTGGAAAATGTGATTGCGGCGGCGGCTAACCTTCGCGAGCAACCGTGGTTGTTTGTGATTGTGGGTCAGGGTGGCGGCAAAGTGAGACTGGAAAAACAGGCCCTGCAACAGGGGCTGGATAACGTGAAATTCTTTCCGTTGCAGTCTTACGAGGCGTTGCCTGCGCTGCTCAAGATGGCCGATTGCCATCTGGTGATTCAAAAACGTGGCGCGGCGGATGCCGTGCTGCCATCGAAACTGACCAATATCCTCGCCGTGGGCGGCAATGCCGTTATCACCGCTGAGGCGTCCACCGAATTGGGCCAACTGTGTCTGGCTTCGCCGGGCATTGCCGTGTGCGTAGAGCCTGAATCCGTACCGGCGTTAACGGCGGGCATCGAACAGGCACTCTTGATGCCCAAAACCAACGCGGTGGCACGTGAATATGCCGAACGCACGCTCGAGAAAGAGAGCGTGTTAACCCAGTTTATGACTGATATCTCCCGACGCGATCCGGCGGTCAGTGCAGGGCAGGCCGCCCATGCGCAAGACGAACGTCTGAATTACGAAGGGAATGGGGATAAATCATGAGTCAAACACAACTGTATCCGGTAGTGATGGCCGGAGGCTCCGGCAGCCGCCTGTGGCCACTGTCCCGTGTCCTGTATCCAAAACAATTTCTCTGCCTGAAAGGCGATTTGACCATGCTGCAGACCACCGTCTGCCGTCTGGACGGGGTGGAGTGTGAAAGTCCGGTTGTTATCTGTAATGAACAACACCGCTTTATCGTTGCCGAGCAGTTGCGCCAGCTCAACAAGCTGACGGAAAACATCATCCTTGAACCGGCGGGGCGTAACACCGCACCGGCGATTGCGCTGGCCGCAATGGCGATCAAACGCCATAACCCGACCTCTGACCCGCTGATGCTGGTGCTGGCGGCGGATCATGTGATTCAGGATGAAGAGGCGTTCCGCACGTCGGTGCGCCAGGCGCTGGCCTATGCCGAAAGCGGCAAACTGGTGACCTTTGGCATCGTACCGGACCTGCCGGAAACCGGTTATGGCTACATTCGTCGTGGCGAAGTGACCCCTGGTAAAGGTGAAGGTCTGGCCTTCGACGTGGCGCAGTTTGTGGAAAAACCGAACCTCGATACGGCGCAGGGTTATGTGGCGAGCGGTGAATATTACTGGAACAGCGGCATGTTCCTGTTCAGCGCCGGGCGCTATCTGGAAGAGCTGAAAAAATATCGTCCCGATATTTACGAGGCCTGCGAACGCGCAATGAATGTAACGGACCCGGACCTGGACTTTATCCGTGTTGATGAAGCCGCGTTCCTGGCCTGCCCGGAAGAGTCTATCGACTACGCGGTAATGGAAAAAACCGCCGATGCGGTGGTGGTACCGATGGATGCCGGCTGGAGCGATGTGGGTTCCTGGTCCTCGTTGTGGGAAATCAGCGCCCATACGCCCGAGGGAAACGTCCATCACGGCGACGTCATCAGTCATGACACGGAGAACAGCTTCGTCTATGCGGAGTCCGGTCTGGTCACCACCGTCGGCGTGAAAGATCTGGTGGTGGTGCAGACCAAGGATGCCGTGCTGATTGCGGACCGTAACCATGTGCAGGATGTGAAGAAAGTGGTCGAGCAGATCAAAGCGGATGGCCGCCATGAGCACCACATTCACCGCGAAGTCTACCGTCCCTGGGGGAAATATGACTCCATTGATGCGGGCGATCGCTATCAGGTGAAGCGCATCACTGTGAAACCTGGCGAAGGGCTTTCGGTCCAGATGCATCATCATCGGGCTGAACACTGGGTCGTGGTGGCCGGTACGGCGAAAGTCACTATTAATGACGAGATCAAACTGCTGGGTGAGAACGAGTCGGTCTACATTCCGCTCGGCGCACGTCACTGTCTTGAGAACCCAGGGAAAATACCGCTCGATTTAATTGAAGTACGGTCCGGTTCATATCTTGAAGAGGACGATATTGTGCGGTTTGAAGATCGCTACGGGCGCATCTGACGCTGTCCGACACCTTTTGCGTAGCCGCTGATTTGCCGCAACGCGACGTCGGATAGATATAACGATTGAATTCTTTTTGATTATTTCTCCACACCGGAGAGGGCTAACTGTTGCCTGAAAACGAGGTAATGATGGAAAAATTAACCTGTTTTAAAGCCTACGATATTCGCGGCAAGCTGGGTGAAGAGCTGAATGAAGACATTGCCTGGCGGATTGGCCGGGCCTATGGCGAGTATTTAAAACCGCAAACCATCGTGCTGGGCGGTGATGTCCGTTTAACGAGCGAAACATTAAAGCTGGCGCTGGCCAAAGGGCTACAAGACGCGGGTGTGGATGTTCTGGATATCGGCCTTTCGGGCACCGAAGAGATCTATTTTGCCACCTTCCATCTGGGCGTCGATGGTGGGATTGAAGTGACGGCCAGCCATAACCCGATGGACTACAACGGCATGAAGCTGGTCCGTAAAGGTGCCCGTCCAATCAGCGGTGATACGGGGCTGCGCGATGTTCAGCGCCTGGCAGAAGCGAATGACTTCCCGCCAGTGAATGCGCAAAAACGCGGCAGCTATCGGCAAATCAACCTGCGTGACGCCTATATTGATCACCTGCTCAGCTATGTCGACCTGGCGAATTTCAAACCGTTAAAACTGGTGATCAATTCCGGTAACGGGGCGGCAGGGCCGGTCATTGATGCCCTGGAACAGCGCTTTAAGGCGAACAATGTTCCCGTCACCTTTATCAAGGTGCACAACACCCCCGATGGCAACTTCCCGAACGGTATCCCGAACCCACTACTGCCGGAATGCCGTGACGATACCCGCAACGCGGTTATTGAACATCATGCGGATTTAGGTATCGCGTTCGACGGGGATTTTGACCGCTGCTTCTTCTTTGACGGTAACGGCCAGTTTATCGAGGGCTATTACATCGTCGGTCTGCTGGCGCAGGCATTCCTGGAGAAAAACCCCGGCGCGAAGATCATCCACGACCCGCGCCTTTCCTGGAACACGGTGGACGTTGTCACAGCGGCAGGCGGTAAGCCGGTGATGTCGAAAACCGGGCATGCGTTTATTAAAGAGCGGATGCGTGAAGAGGACGCGATCTACGGCGGTGAGATGAGCGCGCATCACTATTTCCGTGATTTTGCCTATTGCGATAGCGGCATGATCCCATGGCTTTTGGTGACGGAGCTGCTGTGTCTCAAGGGCAAAACGCTGGAAGCGCTGGTACGCGATCGCATGGCGGCTTTCCCGGCCAGCGGCGAGATCAACTTAAAGCTGGACCAGGCCGCGCCGGCAATCGCCCGCGTCGAAGCACATTTCAGCGGTTCTGCGCTTAGCGTTGACCGAACCGATGGCATCAGCATGTCCTTCCCGGACTGGCGCTTTAATTTGCGCTCGTCCAATACCGAGCCGGTTGTACGTCTGAACGTGGAATCGCGCAGCGACACCGCGCTGATGGAGGCGCGAACACAGGACATTCTGGCGTTGTTGAAACAGTAATCTCTGTTTTCCCCTCACTCTAACCCTTTTCTGCGAGAGGAGAGGGCTGGGGTGGGGGGAAACAAATGAATAGGTACAACGATGACAAATCTAAAAAAGCGCGACCGGGCCAAAACGAATGCATCGTTAATCTCAATCGTGCAGCGATTCTCAGACATCACCATCATGTTCGGTGGGCTGTACATTGTCTGTAGGTTCAATACGTTGCCATTCTTTTATCAGCACCTGCTGATGGCCCTCATTACCCTCGTAGTGTTCCAGATGATTGGCGGCATGACTGATTTTTATCGTTCATGGCGTGGTGTGCGGTTTATGACCGAGCTGGTTTTATTGCTGCAAAACTGGACCCTCAGTTTTGTCTTTAGCGCCGGTCTGGTGGCTTTTCGCAGCGAACTTAACAATACCTTTGCCCTCTATTTTGCCTGGTATTTGCTCAGCAGTTCAGGGCTGATTATCTGCCGTGGGATTATCCGTTTTGCCGCCGGTTGGCTGCGTAATCATGGCTATAACACCCGTCGCGTTGCGGTGGCGGGCGACCTTCCCGCCGGGCAGGAACTGCTGGAGAGTTTTCGTAATGAACCCTGGCTGGGTTTTGAAGTGATCGGTGTCTATCACGACGCGAAACCGGGTGGCGTGAGCAGTGACTGGGTGGGCAATTATGACCAACTGCTTGACGACGCTCGCGCCGGGAAAATCCACAACGTCTACATCGCCATGTCAATGAACGACGCTCAGTGCATCAAACATCTGGTGCGGCAACTGGCAGACACCACCTGCTCGGTGATCCTGATACCCGATGTTTTCACCTTTAACATTCTGCATTCGCGGATTGAAGAGGTGAATGGCGTGCCGGTGGTGCCGCTGTATGACACGCCGCTTTCGGGCGTCAACCGCATTCTCAAACGCCTCGAAGACATTGTGCTGGCGTCGCTCATCCTGATGCTGATCTCACCGGTTCTGTTGGGGATCTCGTTGGCGGTGAAATTGACCTCCCCGGGCCCGGTTATCTTCCGCCAGACCCGTTACGGTATGGACGGTAAGCCCATCAAAGTGTGGAAATTCCGCTCCATGAAAGTTATGGAGAACGACAAAGTCGTAACCCAGGCCACGCAAAACGATCCGCGCGTGACCAAAGTTGGCAGCTTCCTGCGCCGGACATCCCTGGATGAGCTACCGCAGTTTATCAATGTGCTGACGGGCGGGATGTCTATCGTCGGTCCACGCCCTCATGCGGTGGCGCATAACGAGCAGTACCGTCAGCTCATTGAAGGCTACATGCTGCGTCATAAAGTGAAACCGGGTATTACCGGCTGGGCGCAGATTAATGGCTGGCGCGGCGAGACGGATACGCTGGAAAAAATGGAAAAACGCGTTGAGTTCGACCTTGAGTACATCCGTGAATGGAGTCTTTGGTTCGATATCAAAATCGTTTTTCTGACCATCTTTAAAGGGTTTGTGAATAAAGCGGCGTATTAGGAACTTGTCCCATAAGGCTATTTTGCTGGCCATTTTGAACCAGGGCAGTGCTCAAAATCCTCACGTACTTCGTGTACGTTCCGGTTTTTCCGCGCTGTCCGTGTTCAAACTGCCTGCGCCAATAACGCCTTATGGGCCATGTTCAAAGGAAAAAAATCATGAGCTTACGTGAAAAAACCATCAGCGGGGCGAAATGGTCGGCCATGGCAACGTTGACCATTATCGGGCTTGGGCTGGTACAGATGACCGTACTGGCGCGCATTATCGATAACCACCAGTTTGGCCTGCTCACTGTCTCGCTGGTGATTATCGCGCTCGCCGATACGCTATCGGATTTTGGTATTGCCAACTCCATCATCCAGCGTAAGGAGATCAGTCATCTCGAACTCACCACCCTGTACTGGCTGAATGTCGGGCTGGGGCTGGTGGTCTGTGTGGCTATCTTTTTACTCAGCGATCTGATTGCCGGGTTGCTGCATAACCCGGATCTGGCGCCGCTGATAAAAACCCTGTCGCTGGCCTTTGTGCTGATTCCGCATGGTCAGCAGTTCCGGGCGCTGATGCAAAAGGAGCTGGAGTTTAACAAGATCGGCAGCATAGAAACCGTCTCGGTGCTGGCTGGTTTTACCTTTACGGTGGTCAGCGCCTTTTTCTGGCCACTGGCAATGACCGCCATCCTCGGCTATCTGGTTAACAGCGCCGTGCGTACGCTGCTCTTCGGCTGGTTTGGCCGCAAGATTTACCGTCCTGGTCTGCATTTTTCGCTGCGTTCGGTCAGTTCCAACCTCAAGTTTGGCGCGTGGCTTACGGCGGACAGCGTCATTAACTACCTGAACACCAACCTCTCTACGCTGGTACTGGCGCGCATCCTTGGGGCCAGCGTCGCGGGCGGTTACAACCTGGCCTATAACGTGGCCGTCGTTCCACCAATGAAACTCAACCCTATCATTACGCGCGTCCTGTTCCCGGCTTTCGCCAAAATTCAGGATGACACGGAAAAGCTGCGGCTTAATTTTTACAAGCTGTTGTCGGTGGTAGGGATCATTAACTTTCCGATCCTGCTTGGGCTGCTGGTGGTGTCGAATAATTTCGTGCCGCTGGTGTTCGGCGAGAAGTGGAGCAGCATCATTCCTGTCCTGCAATTGTTATGCATTGTGGGGCTGCTGCGTGCGGTCGGCAATCCGATTGGGTCGTTGTTAATGGCCAAAGCCCGCGTGGATATCAGCTTTAAATTCAATGTCTTCAAAACCTTTTTGTTTATTCCCGCCATCATTATTGGCGGCCACCTGGCAGGCGCCATTGGCGTCACGCTGGGCTTTCTGCTGGTGCAGATTATTAACACCGTCCTGAGCTATTTCGTGATGATCAAACCTGTTCTGGGATCCAGCTATCGCCAGTACATCCTGAGTCTGTGGCTGCCGTTCTACCTGTCGCTGCCAACGCTGGTGGTGAGTTATGGGCTGGGGCTGTCACTCGCCGGGCGTCTGCCTGTGTCGGCATTGCTTGCCGTTCAGGTGATGGCGGGCGCGCTGGCGTTCGCGGCGATGATTGTGCTGTCACGTAATGCGCTGGTGGTGGAGATGAAGCGCCAGTTTTGCCGCAACGAAAAAATGAAAACGCTATTGCGTGCCGGTTGATATTCATTTTCCTCCTCACCCCGGTTCTCTTCGCGAACGGAGAGGGTTGGGGGGAGGGGAATTTTTTAAGAGGTCATTATGAAATTATTAATTCTTGGCAATCACACCTGCGGCAACCGTGGCGACAGCGCCATTTTGCGCGGGTTGCTGGATGCGATTGCACGCATCGAACCACAAGCGGAAGTGGACGTAATGAGCCGCTACCCGGTGAGTTCTTCCTGGCTGTTGAACCGCCCGGTCATGGGTGATCCACTCTACAGCCAGATGAAAGCGCACAATACTGCCGCCGGGTTAATGGGGCGGGTGAAAAAGGTCCTGCGCCGTCGCTACCAGCATCAGGTACTGCTTTCTCGGGTGACCGATAGCGGTAAGTTGCGCAACATCGCTATTGCCCAGGGTTTTACCGATTTCGTCCGCCTGCTTGCAGGTTATGACGCGATTATCCAGGTGGGTGGCTCCTTTTTTGTCGATCTTTACGGCGTTCCGCAGTTCGAACATGCCCTCTGTACGTTTATGGCTAAAAAGCCGTTGTATATGATTGGCCACAGCGTCGGGCCGTTCCAGGATCCGCAGTTTAATCAACTGGCAAATTACGTCTTTGGTCATTGCGACGCGTTGATCCTGCGTGAGAGCGTCAGTCTGAATTTAATGAAGCAGAGTGAAATCACGACCGAGAAAGTGGAGCAGGGCGTTGATACCGCCTGGCTGGTGGAAGATGATGCGGCGTTTATCCCCAACTACGCCGTCCGTCACTGGCTGGATGTGGCTGCAAAACAGAAAACCGTCGCTATTACGCTACGTGAACTCGCGCCGTTTGATAAGCGACTGGGTACGACCCAGCAAGCCTATGAAAAGGCCTTTGCCGACGTGGTGAACCGCATTCTGGATGCAGGCTGGCAGGTGATCGCGCTCTCGACCTGTACCGGTATCGACAGTTACAACAAAGATGACCGGATGGTGGCGCTCAATCTGCGTCAGCATATTAGCGACCCGTTCCGCTACCACGTGGTCATGGATGAACTTAACGACCTCGAAATGGGTAAAATCCTCGCCGTCTGTGACCTGACGGTGGGTACACGCCTGCACTCCGCCATCATCTCGATGAACTTCGGTACGCCGGCTATCGCCATTAACTACGAACACAAATCAGCCGGGATTATGCAGCAGCTTGGTATGCCGGAGATGGCGGTAGATATTCGCCACTTGCTGGATGGCTCGCTGGCGGCGATGGCGGCGGACACCCTGGGGCAACTGCCTGCGCTTAATCAACGCCTGGCCACCGCCGTGGCCGCCGAACGAGAAAAAGGCGCGTTGATGGTGAAATCGGTGCTGGATCGCATTCGGGAGGTGAAATGAAAGTCAGCTTCTTTTTGCTGAAATTCCCGCTCGCCTCGGAAACCTTTGTTCTGAATCAGATTGTGGCGTTTATCAACATGGGTTATGAGGTGGAGATCGTCGCGCTGCATAAGGGCGATCTGCAAAATACCCATAGTGCCTGGACGGAGTACCGTCTGGCGGAAAAAACCCACTGGTTACTGGATGAGCCGGAGGGCAAGCTGGCGAAACTGCGCTATCGTGGGCAGGCGATATTACGCGGCGCAGGACGCGCGGCCACCTGGAAAGCGCTCAATATGTCGCGCTACGGTGATGAAGCGCGAAATCTGATTCTGGCAGCTATTTGCGGTCTGACACCGCAGGTTTTTCGCGCCGATGTCTTTATTGCTCATTTTGGCCCGGCAGGGGTTACGGCGGCGAAACTGCGCGAACTGGGTCTGTTACAAGGCAAGATTGCCACTGTTTTCCACGGCATTGATATTTCGCATCGTGATGTGCTCAGCCACTATACGCCGGAATATCAGCAGCTCTTTCGCCGTGGCGACCTGATGTTACCTATTAGTGAACTGTGGGCGGACAGGTTACGCAGTATGGGCTGCCCGGAAGAAAAAATTGCCATCTCGCGCATGGGGGTAGATATCGCCCGTTTTACCCTGCGCCCGGTGAAAGCCCCCGGAACGCCGCTGCAGATGATCTCTGTTGCGCGGCTGACTGAGAAAAAGGGGCTGCATGTAGGTATTGAAGCCTGCCGTTTACTTAAAGAGCGTGGTGTGGCCTTTACCTGGACTATTTTGGGCATTGGCCCGTGGGAGCGGCGCTTGCGCACCCTGATTGAGCAATACCAACTGGATGATGTGATCCACATGCCGGGCTTTAAGCCCAGCCATGAGGTCAAAGCGATGCTGGATGAAGCCGATCTCTTTTTATTGCCGTCGGTCACCGGTGTGGATGGCGATATGGAAGGGATTCCCGTGGCCCTCATGGAGGCGATGGCCGTAGGTATTCCGGTGGTGTCAACGGTGCACAGTGGTATTCCTGAACTGATCAACGCTGGGGAGTCTGGCTGGCTGGTGCCGGAAAATGACGCCCGCACGCTGGCGGACAAGCTCGCCGAGTTCAGTGCAATGCAGCGTCAGGATCTGACGCCGGTGATTGCCCGCGCCCGCCAAAAAATCGAAACCGACTTCAACCAGCAACGTATCAATCAGCAACTTGCCACGCTGCTACAGGCGCTCTGAATCGAGGTCCTATGTCTGAGTTCGAAAAAAAGAATCGATTTGCGTTTAACCGACGCAGTTTCCTGACTGCTGGCGCCGCTCTTGCGGCGCTGCCTTTTTTACCGGTTGCCACAGCGCGCGCCGAAACGGTGGATATCCGTCGCTATCAGACAACCGACTGGCCTGCGGCATTGAAACAGGCCTTTAGTGAAGCGCAAACGGTTGAAATCCCGGAAGGTCTGGTGTGTGAAAATCTCAATACCGGGGTCTTTATTCCGCCGGGGAAGACGCTGCTGGTGCGGGGGAGTATTAAAAGCAATGGTCGTGGACGTCTGGTATTGCAGGATGGCTGTAAGGTCATCGGTGAGAAGGGGGGGAGTCTGTACAATCTGACGCTTGATGTCCGCGGTTCAGATTGTGTCATTCAAGGTTTGAATATGAGCGGTTATGGCCCGGTGGCGCAAATCTACATCGGTGGAAAAGAGCCGCAGGTTATGCGCAATCTGACCATCGACAACATTACGGTCACCAAGGCCAACTACGCCATTCTGCGTCAGGGCTTTCATAATCAGATTATTGGCGCCCGGATCACCAATAGCCGCTTTAGCTACCTGCAAGGTGACGCCATAGAGTGGAACGTCGCCATTAACGATCGCGATATCCTGATCTCTGACCATGTCATTGACCATATTGATTGCACAAACGGCAAAATCAACTGGGGCATCGGTATTGGGCTGGCGGGCAGTACCTACGATAACACCTACCCGGAAGACCAGGCGGTGAAGAATTTTGTGGTTGCCAACATCACCGGCAGCAATTGCCGACAACTGGTCCACGTTGAAAACGGTAAACACTTTATTATTCGTAACATTAAGGCAGAAAATATTACGCCGGACTTTAGCAAAAAAGCCGGGATAGATAACGCGACGGTGGCGATATATGGCTGTGACAATTTTGTCATTGATAACGTCTCGATGGTCAACAGCGCCGGGATGCTCATCGGCTACGGGGTTATCAAAGGCGATTATTTGTCCATTCCGCAAAATTTCAAACTGAACGATATTCGCCTGGAGAATGCACAGAGTCAGTACAAGCTGCGCGGTATCCAGATTTCGTCCGGTAACGCCACCTCATTTGTGGCCATCACCAACCTCAACTTACAGCGGGCAACGCTGGAGTTCCATAACAAACCACAACACCTTTTCCTGCGAAATATCAACGTAATGCAAGACTCCTCTGTGGGGCCGGCACTCAAGCTTAACTTCGATTTACGTAAGGATGTGCGCGGGCGCTTTATGGCGCGGCAGGATACCTTGCTGTCGCTGGCAAATATTAAAGCTGTGAATGAGAAAGGGCAGAGCTCCGTCGATATTGATCGCATCGATCATCAGGTTGTGAATGTACAAAATCTCAACTTCCATTTGCCGGCGAAGCCGTAGCGGTAAGGAGATTGTCATACTTTGCGATGAATCCTGGTGACTTTATTTCACTGCCAGGATTACATCTACAGCAATTATACGACAATCGGCGTAACATATTTCGCGGCAACTCGTCCCGTGAACGCTGGCGAAAAGAAGTTGAAGGTCTATAATTTATCAATCATTTACAGGTGGAAGGCATAATGATTAATTTGAAAGCAGTTATTCCGGTAGCAGGTTTGGGGATGCATATGCTACCCGCCACCAAAGCTATTCCTAAAGAGATGCTACCTATCGTCGATAAGCCAATGATTCAATACATCGTCGACGAAGTTGTTGCTGCAGGGATCAAAGAAATCGTCCTGGTAACTCACTCTTCCAAAAACGCGGTCGAAAACCACTTCGATACCTCCTATGAGCTGGAAGCGTTACTTGAACAGCGCGTAAAACGTCAGCTTCTGGCTGAGGTGCAGTCTATTTGCCCTCCAGGCGTGACAATCATGAACGTCCGTCAGGCGCAACCGCTGGGCCTGGGGCACTCCATTCTCTGTGCGCGCCCAATCGTTGGCGACAACCCGTTCGTGGTGGTCCTGCCGGATATCATTCTGGATTCCGCTTCTGCCGACCCGCTGCGTTACAACCTGGCGGCAATGGTTGCCCGTTTCAATGAAACCGGCCGTAGCCAGGTGCTGGCAAAACGCATGAAGGGCGACTTGTCTGAGTACTCTGTGATTCAGACCAAAGAGCCGCTGGATAGCGAAGGTAAGGTGAGCCGTATCGTTGAGTTCATCGAAAAACCTGATCAGCCGCAAACGCTGGATTCAGACCTGATGGCTGTAGGCCGCTATGTACTTTCCTCTGAAATCTGGGCAGAGCTGGAGCGTACTGAGCCTGGCGCCTGGGGACGTATTCAGTTAACAGATGCTATCGCGGAACTGGCGAAGAAGCAGTCAGTGGATGCCATGCTGATGACCGGCGAGAGTTACGACTGTGGTAAAAAAATGGGCTACATGCAGGCGTTCGTTAACTACGGCCTGCGTAACCTCAAAGAAGGTCAAAAATTCCGCGAAAGCATTAAGAAACTTTTGACGCAGTCATGGATCAGATAAAAAGTTAAAAATTAAGTAATTAGAATGGCAGCTGAGAGTGGCAACAGGAAGCATAAGTGCTTCAGAACATTCTCGCTGCTTTTTTTTATATTTTTCATGCCAGGTCAACGTATAAGAAATAAACGGAACTTTCAGAGTTACTTTAATGGCTTGAGATTTTTCTTGTTTCCATATTGGTTTAAGCAGAAAATGTGTTTTTTAACATTTAGTGCCTGGTAATGATTCTCAGTTGCACTACTATGCCCGTTTCTAATGAAATCGTTGGACGTTACGTACAGCACACTGGTAGCTGATGAGCCAGGGGCGGTAGCGTGCCTTGTTTTTGACTTTATGCCCTGGCTTGAATTTTGCATGTCGGTGCCACAGTAACAACTCGCAAAGTAGATGGAATAATCTCGTGAAAATATTGGTCACAGGTGGGGCAGGTTTTATTGGATCTGCTGTCGTCCGTAATATCATTAAGAATACTCAGGATTCTGTAGTTAATGTTGATAAATTAACCTATGCGGGCAACCTTGAATCACTGGTCGAAATTGAAACCAGTGCCCGCTATGTTTTTGAACGTGCAGACATTTGTGATGCTGAGGCGATGGCGCGTATTTTCGCCACTCACCAGCCTGATGCTGTCATGCACCTGGCTGCTGAGAGCCATGTGGACCGCTCGATCACCGGACCTGCAGCCTTTATTGAGACAAATATCGTGGGCACTTATGTGCTGCTTGAAGCCGCACGTAAATACTGGTCTCAACTGGATGAAACACGAAAAGCCGCGTTCCGCTTCCATCATATCTCAACGGACGAAGTCTACGGCGATTTGCCGCACCCGGATGAGGTCCCCGCTGGCACTGCCTTGCCGCTGTTTACCGAGAAAACCCCTTATTCTCCCAGCAGCCCGTATTCCTCATCGAAAGCGTCCAGCGATCACTTAGTTCGCGCCTGGCGCCGTACTTACGGTTTGCCGACCCTGGTGACGAATTGCTCTAACAACTATGGTCCGTACCATTTCCCTGAAAAACTTATTCCGCTGATCATCCTTAATGCATTGGCTGGTAAACCATTACCGGTTTATGGCAATGGTGAGCAAATTCGCGATTGGTTATTTGTCGAAGATCATGCCCGCGCCTTATATAAAGTCGTGACAGAAGGCGTTGCTGGTGAGACTTACAATATCGGTGGCCATAATGAGCGTAAGAATATTGAGGTGGTAAAAACCATCTGCGCTATTTTGGATGACATTATTGCCACAAAACCTAATAACATTAGTAGCTTTGCAGAATTAATTACTTATGTTACTGACCGTCCGGGTCATGACCTGCGTTATGCCATTGATGCCAGTAAAATAAAAGACGATTTAGGTTGGGTTCCACAAGAGACTTTCGAATCGGGTATCCGCAAAACGGTTGAATGGTATTTGACTAACCAGGACTGGTGGCAGCGTGTGATGGATGGGTCATATGCTGGTGAACGCCTGGGGCTTGCAGAATAAAATCATAAGGACGGAATAATGAAAGGTATTGTATTAGCGGGCGGTTCCGGAACTCGCCTCTATCCGATTACTCAGGGTGTGTCAAAACAGTTGTTGCCTGTTTACGACAAACCGATGATTTTTTATCCGATCTCTGTACTGATGTTAGCAGGTATTCGTGACATTTTGATTATCACGACGCCGGAAGATATGGCATCGTTCCAGCGTTTATTAGGTGATGGTTCGCAGTTTGGTATCCGTCTTTCCTATGAAGTGCAGCCATCGCCGGACGGCCTGGCGCAGGCGTTTATTATCGGCGAAGAATTTATTAATAACGAGCCATGTGCGCTGGTGCTGGGCGATAATATCTATTTTGGTCAAAGTTTCGGCAAGAAACTGGAAACCGCAGCAAAGTTGACCTCTGGTGCAATGGTGTTCGGTTATCAGGTGCAGGATCCGGAACGTTTTGGTGTCGTGGAATTTGATGAAAACTACACCGCGTTATCCATCGAAGAAAAACCCTTAAAACCAAAATCAAACTGGGCAGTGACCGGCCTCTATTTTTACGACAAAAATGTCGTCGAAATGGCAAAACAGGTGAAACCTTCAGCACGCGGTGAGCTGGAGATTACTACACTGAATCAGATGTATCTGGATCGTGGTGAATTGCAGGTTGAATTGCTGGGACGTGGGTTTGCCTGGCTTGATACCGGAACCCATGACAGCCTGGTCGAAGCATCGCAATTTATTCATACCATTGAGAAACGGCAGGGCATGAAAGTCGCCTGCCTTGAAGAAATTGCGTTCCGTAAAGGCTGGTTAAATAAAGAACAAGTTGCGGAACAGATTAAAAAATTGTCGAAGACCGACTACGGCCGCTACCTGCAATTATTGATCAGCGAAAAAGCGTGACAGAGCAGCAAAAACGAGAAGACGATGAAGATCTTATTAATTGGAAAAAATGGCCAGGTGGGCTGGGAACTGCAACGTTCTTTGTCAACATTAGGTGAGCTTGTCGCAGTCGATTTTTTTGATACTGAGTTATGTGGTGATCTGACTAATCCTGAGGGGATTGCCGAAACCATTCGTAGTGTAAAACCGGATGTCATTGTTAATGCGGCTGCGCATACGGCGGTAGATAAAGCGGAAAGTGAAAGAGAACTTTCGCAACTGCTGAATGCTGATAGCGTTGAAGTGATCGCGAAAGAGTCAGCGAAGCTCGGTGCGTTACTGGTGCATTATTCTACTGATTATGTCTTTAACGGCCAGGGCACGCATTTTCGTCTGGAAGATGAGCAGACGGGGCCGCTGAATGTTTATGGTGAAACGAAACTGGCGGGCGAGCTGGCTGTGGCAACCCACAACCCACGCCACTTCATTTTCCGCACCAGTTGGGTGTATGCAACACGCGGTGCGAACTTTGCGAAAACAATGCTTCGTCTGGCAAAAGAAAAAGAACAATTAGCGATTATCAACGATCAACATGGCGCGCCAACCGGCGCGGAATTGTTGGCAGATTGCACCGCGATCGCCATCCGTGCTGCGACAAATAATGCCTCGTTATTTGGTACTTATCACCTCGTCGCCAGTGGGGAAACCACCTGGTATGACTATGCGCAATATGTTTTCTCCGTCGCCCAGGAACTGGGTGAATCACTCGTCATCAAGGAAGTGAAAGGGGTTGACACATCTGCATATCCAACCCCGGCCAAACGCCCGTCCAATTCGCGTTTGTCGAATCTGAAATTCCAGACCGCCTTTGCAACCGTTATTCCTGACTGGAAAGTAGGTGTAAAACGTGTCGTGACTGAAATGCTTGGAAAGTAAATAAATGAATGTAATTAAGACTGCAATTCCTGAAGTATTTATTTTTGAACCGAAAGTTTTTGGTGACGCCCGTGGTTTTTTCTTTGAAAGTTTCAGTCAAAAAATTTTTGAGGAAGCGGTAGGAAAAAAAATCGACTTCGTTCAGGACAACCACTCACAATCGCAGAAAGGTGTGCTTCGTGGTCTGCATTATCAGCTTGACCCGCATGCTCAGGGCAAGCTGGTGCGTTGTATCGAAGGGGAAGTGTTCGATGTTGCTGTGGATATTCGAAAACATTCTGCAACTTTCGGTCAATGGGTTGGCGCGGTATTGAGCGCAGAGAACAAGCGACAGTTGTGGATCCCAGAAGGGTTTGCTCACGGCTTTTTGACCCTGAGCGATACGGCACAGTTTGTTTATAAAGCGACAAATTACTACGCGCCACAGTCGGAACGTTGCATTATCTGGAACGATCCGCAAATCAATATCGAATGGCCGGAGGCTGGTCAAGTGCAATTGTCGGCAAAAGATCAGAATGGGCTTCTCTTATCAGGTGCGGAAACCTATCCCTAACATGAAGATGGATAAGAGAGTCGCGATACTTTTGTGTACTTACAATGGAAGTAAGTTTATACGCAAACAGCTTGACTCAATTACTAATCAAACTCATCAGAACTGGGTTATTTTTGCATCTGATGATGGTTCGACTGATGGTACTCTGGAAATTATCCATGAGTACCAGCGAAACTATGGAGAGGACAAAATTGTCCTGCTCCGTGGACCTAATAAGGGATTTGCCTGGAATTTTATCTCTGCGCTTGAAAACTGTGGCGATGATTTTGATTATTATGCTTTCAGCGACCAAGACGATGAGTGGGTTGAGAACAAACTTTCCCATGCGTTGGATTACTTAGCGCAAAATCCTCAAACACCGTCAGTATATTGCGGTAGGACTATCCTTACAGATGAAAAAGGGGAAGTTATTGGCCTCTCTCCGTTATTTGATAAAACCCCTTCATTCCGTAATGCATTAGTGCAAAGTATCGCTGGCGGTAATACGATGGTGCTTAATAAGCAAGCCAGAGATATTGTCATCGAAACCCCTAAATGGCAGGAAATTATCTCTCATGATTGGTGGGTATACATACTGATCACGGGCTGTGGAGGGGATGTCCACTATGATTCTTCGCCTACAATAAAATATCGGCAGCATCAGGAAAACCTCATCGGATCTAATCTGACAATGATTGCGCGCGCGCAGCGGATCAAGAAGTTGATGGGGGGCCATTTTAAGCGCTGGAATGATAAAAACCTTGAGCTTATTAAGCCATTCCAGAATAGATTGACCCCGGAAAATGCCAAAATCTTATCAAGTTTCGACAGCAAGCGGAATGCGAATTTTTTTACAAGAATCAGGATGATATTTGAAACCAGATTATACCGACAGACCTGGTGTGGAAATATTGCGCTCATTGCTGCGATTTTTTTGAATAAGATTTGATGTCAGATATGAATTTTTTTTGAGGTGAAGGTGTGAGTGGAAAAGTAAAAATAGCAACAGCGGGCTCACTTATGAGTTCGCTGTTGAACAATAGAAGTCTCATATTTCAGATGACAAAAAGGGACATACTGAGTAAATATAAAGGCTCGGCGATTGGTGTGCTATGGTCCTTAATTAATCCCATCCTCATGCTTGTAATATATACGTTAGTTTTCTCTGTTGTGTTTAAAGCCCGCTGGGGAAATGCTGTCGCTGATGAACCAAAAACACAGTTTGCTGTTATTCTGTTTGTTGGTATGATTATCCATTCATTCTTGGCCGAGTGTTTGATTAGAGCGCCAAACTTAATTTTACAGCATGCTAATTACGTTAAAAAAGTTGTTTTCCCATTAGAAATATTGCCAGTAGTCACCGTGTTATCGTCAGTCTTTCAGAGTATTATCAGTTGCGCTGTATTGATTATGGCCTTTTTTATTTTTAATGGCTATATAAATTGGACTATTATATTTGCACCGCTTGTTTTCTTACCGCTTGTTATACTGTCTCTCGGACTCTCATGGCTTATTTCTTCGCTGGGTGTCTATATCCGTGATATCGGACAATCAATCGGTGTGATTGTAACTATTTTAATCTTTCTTTCACCTGTCTTTTACCCCCTGTCTGCATTACCAGGTTGGATGCAACACATTGTACTGCTCAATCCATTAACTTACATTATTGAGCAGTCACGCGTTGTTATTGTTTGGGGGCAACTGCCTGATTTCTTCGGATTAGCAATTTATTCAGTAAACTCTATCTGGATTACCTATGTCTGCTATATCTGGTTCCAGAAAACACGAGGAGGGTTTGCTGATGTCATCTGATCTGTATGCAATTGAAATTGATAACGTCAGTAAATGTTATCAAGTCTACGATAATCCTATTAAAAGATTAAAAGAGTTCATCGTACCGAAAGTGCATCATCGCACAGGAAAAGTAACCAGACTCTACCATGATGAGTTTTGGGCGCTGCAGGATATCAGCTTTCGCTTGAAAAAAGGCGAAACCGTCGGGATTGTCGGTAAAAATGGCTCGGGGAAATCAACCCTTCTACAAATAATTGCCGGTACGCTGACCCCTACATCTGGAAGCGTTAAGTTGCATGGACGTGTAGCCGCATTGCTTGAATTGGGTGCCGGGTTTAATAACGATTTTTCGGGCCGGGAAAATATCTACCTCAATGCAGCATTACTGGGATTGACCAAGGCTGAAATTGAAGAAAAATTAGATGATATCATTAGTTTTGCAGATATCGGACATTTTATTGACTCACCTGTTCGTGCTTATTCAAGTGGGATGCTGGTGCGCCTGGCGTTTGCTATCCAGGCGCAAATAGAACCGGAAATCTTAATTGTGGATGAAGCGCTGGCGGTTGGTGATGCGCGGTTTCAGGCGAAATGTTTTGCGCGTTTAAAACAGTTAAAAGAAAACGGAACCTCTATTCTGTTCGTTTCCCATGCGACTGAACAGATTGTGACCCATTGTGACTCTGCCATTTTAATTAATGACGGAGTCATGCTCATGCAAGACAGCCCACGCGTAGTGGTGAATAAATATCTCGATCTTCTCTTTGGCAAAACGGATGAAAAAGAAGCTGTTGCTGACGAAATTGAAGCGAACATTGAGCCGCAGCGTATAGAGGAGAAGCAACAAGACTTATTGAATGTTCAGAACTGGTTAAGGGATGGGCTAAGTTTTGAACAAAGGCCTAATTACAACCCCTCGGAGTACCGCTGGGGCGATCTTAAGGCTGAAATACTGGACTATCAGTTGGTTCAGGATGATAAGCAGTATCCACTGGTGATTGAGGGCGAGCGTGCTATTCATTTGCAGTTTTACGTAAGGTTTAAAGAAGCGGTATATCGTCCTATTTTTGGTTTTGCACTCAAAACCAAAGAAGGGGTGACAATTTATAACACCAATAGTGAATTTCAGAATATTGATATGTCCAGGCAATTCAATGCCGGAGATATTATGCATGCTTCTTTATCAATGCCCGTCAACCTGGCTTCCGGGGATTATTTTATCTCGGTGGGTATCGCCAGTTGCGATGAGTGCGGTTCCGTTGTGCCGCACGACAGGCGTTACGATTCTATACATTTGAGTGTGTTGAACCGTGTACAGTTTATCGGTTTAGTAAATTTAAACACTCATTTTAGTCTGCAATGAACTGTGACATCGCCGGGCACTGCCTGAGCGGTGTTACAAATACAGGTGGGTTTTATGTTTCAACTCGAAAGTCTTGGCTATTTTTTCGATAAAAGTCTAAATGTATGGAGACGTGAAGACTACACCAACATAGGTTACAACGATGGCGATGAGGCGGAAGAACGCCTTGCTGGCATTATCCGCGATGCGGAAGATATTTCGGTTTTTTCTGATGAGTTGCGCAATAAATGCATTGACTGGCAGACGCTCTACCATTTGACGTCGCAGCGCGGAAATGTCTTACGCCCTTTTGCTCATTTATTACAAGGAGATGTCCTTGAAATTGGTGCGGGCTGTGGGGCAATCAGCCGCTTTCTTGGGGAAAACGGTGGGAATATTCTGGCCCTTGAAGGGAGCCAGCGCAGGGCATCAATTGCTGCCAGCCGTACTCGCGATCTGGATAATGTGCAGGTTGTTGCAGAGCGCTTTGATCGCTTTAATCCAGGCCGTCAGTTCGATGCTATCACGCTTATCGGTGTTCTTGAATATGCAACCATGTTTGGCGATGGCGAGCACCCGGAGAAGGATTTACTTACCCAGGTCCGTAAATTACTTAAGCCCGGCGGCTTTTTATTCATTGCCATCGAGAATAAATTAGGTCTTAAATATTTCGCCGGCGCGCCTGAAGATCATATTCGTCAGTCAATGTATGGCATCGAAGGACGTTATAAAGCAGGAGAAGCAAAAACCTGGGGTTATGCGGAATTAAGCAATCTTCTCACTGAAACGGGTTATAAGCACTCTGATGTTTTATTACCTTTCCCGGATTACAAACTCCCCATGTCGATTATTACCCCACAGGGTAGCGATATGGCGGACTTTGACGCGTCCGCGCTTGCCGTTCAGAGTGTCTTCAGCGATCCGCAATTACCTGCGCATTTGACGTTTTCACTACAGAATAGCTTCCCCGAAATTTTCAAAAATAAGCTTGGGGTGTCACTTGCGAACTCGTTTATTTTTGTCGCCAGCATTGATGCTCAAATACCTTTAGACAAGACGGTTCTTGCTTACCATTACAGCACACAACGCAAAAAAGAATACGCTAAAGAAACACTCTTCCGCCGCACTGATAATGGCGAAGTGGATATATCTTACCGCTTTTTCTCAAGTGAGAATGTTGCGCGAGAAGAGAATAAATACTCGCAAATCAGGAAGAATGGTGATAAGTATTATCGCGGTACATTGCTAGGTCAGCAATTTATTAATACACTTTGTACTGATTATTGGAAGCTTAATGATATTGTTAACTTGATGAAGCAATGGTTAGCGGCCCTTGATTACTTCATTAAGAATGAGCAGGAAAGTGGCGTGCCGCTCGTACTCAATGCTGACTTTAGTTTACCTGCATATTTTATAGATGCCATTCCACAGAATATTATTCTTACTGATGGGCAGCCTGTTTTATTCGACATTGAGTGGGAAGGTACGGAGCGAATTGAACTGGGGCATCTCCTGTTCAGAGGTATCATCCTGGTACTCAATCAGGCAAGGGTCCGTCCATTGGCTGATAATGAGTTAATTACCCGAAAAGAATTTGTTCATCAAGTATTTGCAAGTTTGGGGATTGTGTTGGCAGATGATGATCTGCAGCGGTACATGCGCAAAGAAGCTCAATTCCAGCATCAGGTCACAGGCCGTAACTTTGACGATTTACTTGTCTGGCACGAAGAGCGACCTCTGGCTCCGGTGAGTATTAAGCGTAGTAGAGCTAGTATCTATTTCGCGTCCGGAGAGGAAGATTTTGCGGAAGAAAATACACAGTTCTCTGTGCTTAACTGGGGCAAAAATACAATTCGCTGGGCAATTAAGGGAAATAACCAGCAACCTGTAACGAAGTTACGGTTCGACCCGGTAGATGGCTGCCACTGGTTCTCAATGTCAGGATTAGCTATCAAAAATGCCGATGGTGAAACTATCTGGCAGTTAAATTCCCATAAGGCTAACGGTGAATACAGAGATATTCTGAAAGTTCAGAAGGGACAACCGCAGGACGTTTATTATTCGACATCGCAAGACCCACAGATCGTTTTGCAAAATATTCCTGCACTCTCTGAGATGTATATTGAAGCCGAAGTGGAACTTATCAAGGAAAGTGCGCTGGCTGAAATTTTCAGAGCCAATAAAGCACATAACTTAATGCTTGAACAGAAAAAATTAAATGACGTATCCGCGAAATTACACGATACCCATATTGAACTAACGGAAACGACATTACGTCTTGAAAAAACAATAGAACGACTGGAGGAAACTGCCAGACAACGGGATATAACGTCTGAAAAACTTGAAGAAACCACACAGCAATTGGATGAAACCTCTGGACAATTAGAGAAGACAAGAACCCAACTGGAAAATACGAAAGTACAGATGGACAATGTCCGGGTACAACTAGAAAGCACCAAGGTACGACTGGATAATACTACCGAGGAACTGGACGACACAGCGGTTCAACTCGAGAACACCACGGTACATTTGGACAAGACCACGGCACAATTGGAGAAAGCCACCGTGCAACTGGAGAATTCAACCGTACAATTGGGTGAGACCACTGTACGACTTATTGATGTGCATACCGAATTAGAAGATACCGAGGCGCAACTGGATGCCAGAAATGCACAACTTGAAAATACTAAAGTGCAACTATCATCTGCTAATGCGCAACTTGCTCATGTTAATGCCCAGCTCGCGGGCGCAATGGCAAGAATAAATGCCCTTGAGAGCTCATCCAGCTGGAAAGTTACAGCACCTCTGCGCGCAGTAGGGAAAATAAAACACAGATCCAAGGCGTTGGCCTCTGTTACCCGACGTTTGTATCGCCAGCATGGGCTGAAGAAAATTGTCTCACGCGGTATGAGTACCTTGCGTCGGGAGGGCTGGAAAGGTGTCGTTGCGCGCCTCCGGCAGCAGCGTATGATGCAAATGCTGCACGCTGTTGCTGCAGCGCCAGTCCCAGTGCCAGCGCCTTTCATCGCGGGTAATGACGAAAATGCTACGTCCGCGGTTGGCAGTACAGCCCCTATGGCGGTCATGTTGCCAACCACGATTACGTATAACCGAAGCGAAGGCTATCATCTCCGCCATGGTGTTTCGGAATACTGTTACGTTACTCCTGCGCAGCCAGATAATTTATCAATCATTATCAACAATATGGCCGTTAAACCACTCTTTTCTATTGTGGTGCCAATCTACAACACGCCGCTGGATCTGCTCCATGAGCTTATCGAATCTATCGAAGCGCAGTGGTACCCTCAGTGGGAATTGATTCTGGCTAATGATTGCAGTACCGATCCGCAACTCTATGACGTCCTAAGCAGTATTACCAATCCACAGATCAAAGTTGTTCATCTTGAAACGAATAGCCGTATTTCCGGTGCAACGAATTTTGCTATCGAGCATGCAGCGGGGGATTATATTGTCTTTACGGATCACGATGATCTCCTGACGCCAGATTGCTTATATGAAATGGCGCTATGCATTAACAATGATGATCCTGACTTTATCTACAGTGATGAAGATAAACTCTCAGAAGAAGGATTCTACGTCCAGCCTCACTTCAAGCCTGACTGGTCGCCAGATACCATGATGAGCACGATGTTTACGTGCCATGCGTCTTGTGTCAAAAAAACATTACTGGCAAAAACGGGTTTATTACGTTCTGAATTTGATGGCTGTCAGGATTGGGATTTTGTTTTGCGTGTTTCTGAACAGACATCAAAAATTAGCCATATTTCTAAGGTACTGTATCATTGGAGAATTATTCCCCAATCGACCGCTTCTGATATTGCAGCGAAAGATTATGTCATGGAAGCCTCAGTTAATGTACGCAAAGACGCACTGGCTCGTCGCGGTCAACAGGGCGTCGTCGAACCTGTTGTGGGGCCTGCAGGCTATTTTCGTGTAAATTACTTCCCGATTGGTAATCCGTTAGTCAGCATTATTATTCCTACCCGCGACAATTGTAACGTATTGCGTCGCTGTGTTGATTCCATTAACAATACGACACGTTACAGCCAATATGAGATCATTATTCTCGATAATGGCTCTGTTGCTGCTGATGCACTTGAATACTTTTCCTCGCTTGAAAGCGAAGAAAAGATAAAAGTCATTCGCCATGATCGCCCGTTCAATTTCTCGGAACTCAATAATGTTGGTGTGGCTGAATCAAAAGGTGAGATTCTGCTTTTCTTGAACGACGATACAGAAGTTTTGCATGCTGATTGGTTAGAGCGTCTGATAGGTTACGCTCAATTGCCGCATGTAGGTGCTGTAGGCGCAAAATTAATATATCCGGAAACGAACCTTGTCCAACACGCTGGTGTGCTGAATCTTGCCGGTGGACCAATGCATGCGCTACATAATATTGACCGTACCCACCCAGGTTATTTCATGCGTAACCTTCTGGAATATAACTGGCTGGCTGTAACCGGTGCATGTCTGATGATGGAAAGGAAAAAATTCGACCGAATCGGTCAGTTCGACGAATCTTTTCCTATTGCCTATAACGATGTAGATTTATGTTTCCGCAGCGTAGATGCGGGATATTACAATGTAATGTGCCCAGCTGTTGAACTTTATCATTACGAGTCCGTTAGTCGTGGATTGGATCATCAGGATGAAGAAAAAGTGCGACGCCTCATGAACGAGCTAAGTCGACTCAACGAAAAACATCCTCGTTATTATCAATATGATCCATTCTTCAATATTAACTTGCACCCTAACGGCATTAATTTTGAGGTTGGTTGCTGATGCTTATGAATACTATTCTGGGACCTGAATTCAATCGTTTTGCAGAAGCGATTGAATCATTTAAAGATTTGCCAGTAACTGCATTAAATGATGCGGAAGTTATCTCTTTTGATTTTTTCGACACATTATTTACCCGTCCGCTTGCTGATCCGGAGGATGCATTTGACATACTTGGGAAGCAACTGGGTATTGATAATTTCAAAACAAAACGGCAAAGCGCTCAGGTTGAAGCGTTTCGTCAGATGAGTGCCAGTGGTAAAAAAGAAATTACTATTGCAGGTATTTATGCAGCCTTCACTCATGATGTGCAGGCCGCTGAAAAAATGGCTAATGCAGAATATCAATTGGAACTAAACTTAGTTGAGCCAAATGGTATTATCTTTGAATTATTTAAACATTTAAAAGAGGCCGGGAAAACGGTCATTGTTACTTCCGATATGTATTTACCGGCGCGTTTTTTTGAGCAGGCGCTGGAGAAATACGGAGTTACCGGTGTTGCGGTGTTCAGTTCAGCCGATGAAAACGCGACTAAGCGTGATTCAGGAGAGCTCTTTGACATCATTGCACGTAGACTGAATGTTTCTACGGATCAGATTTTACATGTTGGTGATAATGAATTATCCGATGTGATACGCCCGCGTGAGAAAGGTCTTCTTGCATATCACTATTGTTCCCATTACTTAAGCACTATTTGCAAAGGGCTACCGCTGTCCCTCTCTTTTGCTCAGGGGATGTTAAAAAGCCATGAGGGTTATCATGATCTGCAGACTTATAAAAGTTTAGGTTTTACCTATGGTGGCGCTGCATCTCTTGGTTTCCTTAAATGGATTAAAGCTCAGGCGGTAGCACAACAGATCGATCACGTGTTTTTCTTATCCCGTGATGGTTATGTAATGCAAAAGATGGTGGAGCGGGGCGATGTTGGTGATTTCCCTGATTCAACATATTTCTATGGTTCCCGTACAGCGCTGACCCTTGCGACAATTAATGATCAGAACTTTTTGCAGTTCATCCCCTTTTTACTCTCTGGTGCCGAGGGGTTGCAGCCACGTGAAGTCCTTGAGCGTATTGGTGTCGTTCCGCCAGCTCCCGAAATTATGGCTTCTTTTGGGCTGTCTGCGGAAACTGCGCTAACGCCTGAGCTATTCCCATTAATGACTAATTTCCTGTATGCGTGGAGATGGCAAATCTTACTGGTTTGCCGTAAAAACCGCCGTGGTCTTTTCGCTTATATTCAAAAGTTAGGTATTAAATCAGGTGAGAAAATTGCTCTCGTGGATGTCGGCTGGAGTGGTACCACGCAAGAGGCCTTTTACCATGCGGTGAAGCAATTTATTGATGTAGAGATCCACGGTTATTATTTCTGCCTTGCAAATACCGCAGAAAAACTTAGACGTAAGACATTCCTGCAAATGCACGCGATGTATGAAGCTGAAAATACCGATATAACTCTCATTGATCAGATCTATGAAAACCGTGTGGCCATTGAACTCTTTTTCTCTGCGCCGCATGACTCAATTATTGGGTATGACGCAACCACATCCGCACCCGTTGGTGACCAAGGGCGTGGGTTAAAACGCGATTTGTCTCAGAGTATTTCCGATATCTGTGATGGCGCGATGTTATTCGCAGAAAATTACAACGCGCTAAGCAAGCGTCTCAACGTTGAGTTGACGCCGCATGAGCTTACTTTGAGTATGCTTACTCTGGTGCAAAATAAAAAATGGCAGGACTATTCAGCAATCACGGGTATTTCAAATTTTGACGCGTGGGGTAGCTCAAGATTGAAATCACTGTGCGTTGAAGATTATTTAATTAGTTAAATATATGTTTGTTCCATATTTTATTGTGAACAATGAATGCTGAGTTGATTGCTATTAAAGAGAACATTGTGCTGATTTTGCGATGGAAGACGCGCGGGACAATAATGTATTCTTTAATTGACCCTTATGGCTGTTATGCAGCCATGAATGTCGCTTTTTCGAAACATCGGTACATAAGTTAATTCATTATTCTCGATTTTTTATTGCCCATGAACGAGAAGAGTCTGAAATAATCGCATTTTTCACCAATTGATACTGTGATTATCGATGCTTAAATTCTCTGAACGAGATAATGATTACCTGACATGTCGCGCGACGTACGGAAGTAACATCATTTCAGTCATTAACCTGCGAAACTGCCGCTCCTTACGGCTGCATATGGCCTGGCGGTAAGTTGCCTCTTTCGCAGGTACCCAGCGTGTGTAATCTACGTTACTATAATCTTTACTTAAGCCCAATGGCCTGACCGCCAGAGGGTTACCACACCTGACAGGAGTAAGTAATGTCTAAGCAACAAATCGGCGTTGTTGGTATGGCCGTGATGGGGCGCAACCTGGCGCTTAACATCGAAAGCCGTGGCTATACCGTTTCCGTTTTCAACCGCTCCCGTGATAAGACCGAAGAAGTGATTGCCGAGAACCCTGGCAAGAAACTGGTTCCGTATTACACCGTGAAAGAGTTTGTTGAATCCTTAGAAACTCCCCGTCGCATCCTGTTGATGGTGAAAGCGGGCGCTGGCACAGATGCCGCTATTGACTCCCTGAAACCGTATCTGGAAAAAGGCGACATCATCATTGATGGCGGTAATACCTTCTTCCAGGACACCATTCGTCGTAACCGCGAACTCTCTGCTGAGGGCTTTAACTTTATTGGTACCGGTGTTTCAGGCGGTGAAGAGGGCGCGCTAAAAGGCCCATCCATCATGCCTGGCGGTCAGAAAGATGCTTACGAACTGGTCGCACCGATCCTGACCAAAATTGCAGCCGTTGCCGAAGATGGCGAGCCATGTGTGACCTATATCGGTGCTGACGGTGCGGGCCATTACGTTAAAATGGTTCACAACGGTATCGAATATGGTGACATGCAGTTGATTGCAGAAGCTTACTCTCTGCTGAAAGGCGGCCTCAACCTTTCTAACGAAGAGCTGGCCACTACTTTTAGCGAGTGGAATAAAGGCGAGCTGAGCAGCTACCTGATCGATATCACTAAGGACATCTTCACCAAGAAAGATGAAGACGGTAACTATCTGGTCGATGTGATTCTGGACGAAGCGGCCAACAAAGGCACCGGTAAATGGACCAGCCAGAGTTCCCTGGATCTCGGCGAACCGCTTTCCCTGATCACCGAATCCGTGTTCGCACGTTATATCTCTTCGCTGAAAGAGCAGCGCGTTGCCGCGTCTAAAGTTCTGAGTGGCCCGCAGGCACAGCCTGCTGGTGATAAAGTGCAGTTTATCGAGAAAGTTCGTCGTGCACTGTACCTCGGTAAAATCGTCTCTTATGCACAGGGCTTCTCTCAGTTGCGTGCTGCGTCTGATGAATACCATTGGGATTTAAACTATGGCGAAATCGCGAAAATTTTCCGCGCAGGCTGCATCATCCGCGCTCAGTTCCTGCAGAAAATTACCGATGCATATGCAGAAACGCCGGCAATTGCTAACCTGCTGTTGGCACCGTACTTTAAGAAAATCGCTGATGAGTATCAGCAGGCGCTGCGCGATGTCGTGGCTTATGCTGTACAAAATGGTATTCCGGTCCCGACCTTTGCCGCTGCGGTTGCCTATTACGATAGCTACCGTGCTGCAGTACTGCCAGCCAACCTGATCCAGGCTCAACGTGATTATTTTGGCGCGCATACTTATAAACGTACTGATAAAGAAGGCGTATTCCATACGGAATGGCTGGATTAATTAATTTTCTGTTATAATACCTATATAAAAGGCCATCCAAACGGGTGGCCTTGCTTTGAAATAAATTATACTTTAAAGTTATTTCTGCTTTTTTGAGTGTAAAAGGAATAACATAAATCTCATTTGATTAAGGCATTAAAGCAATCATGCGCAAAGATATAATAATTGTCGGCGGTGGTTTTTTTGGTATGTACCTTGCCGAGCAATTTTCTCTACTAGGACACGGAGTCAAACTCTTTGAAAAAGAGAATAACTATATGTCCCGCGCGTCTTATAATAATCAGGCCCGTGTGCATAATGGTTACCACTATCCCCGAAGCATATTAACCGCTTTACGCTCTCGCATCTCTTTTCCCCGCTTTGTTGAAGAGTTTAGAGATTGTGTGGACTCGGATTTTGATAAATATTATTTAATTAGCGAAATGCTGGGCAAAGTGTCAGCGGGCCAGTTCCGTATGTTCTGCAAGCGTATCGGTGCCGACTGCGATGTGGCGCCTGCTAAAATTCAGAACATGGTCAACCCCCAGTTGATCGATGCCTGTTTTACGGTCAAAGAATTTGCATTCGATGCATTCAAGCTGCGCGATATGATGTTGCAACGGCTGGAAAGCTCTACGGCTGAGTATCGCTGTGGTTACTCGGTTGATAAAGTCGAAAGCATCAATAACAGAATTACAGCATATGTACGAAACATAACCAGTGGGGAAGTTGAAACCCATCATGCTGATCATGTCTTTAATTGTACCTATTCACATTTGAATTATTTGCTTGATAACTCCGGAATTGAATTGATTCCGCTTAAGCATGAAATGACAGAAATGTGCCTGGTTGATGTACCCGACGAATTAAAAAAAACCGGGTTTACGATTATGTGCGGCCCATTTTTCTCCGTGATGCCTTTCCCTTCTGTCGGCTTGCATTCTTTCAGTCATGTACGCTATACACCGCATTACGAATGGCATGATAATCCGGGTGAAAAATACCGCGACTCGCATGTGAAATTCGATGAGGATAAGAAAAACAGCGCATGGCAGTATATGGTTAAGGATGCCTCCCGGTATATGCCTATTCTCAATGATTGCCGTTACGAACGCTCGCTCTGGGAAGTGAAAACGTTGTTGCCACGCAGTGAAACGGATGACTCTCGTCCAATTCTTTTTCGACCTCATCATGGCATGAACGGATTCCATTGTATTATGGGTGGCAAGATAGATAACGTATATGATGCCGTTGAAGCTATTAAGAATATGAACATTATTTAAGAATAAAAAGAGACTACACAAGTGAAAAGCGAATCTTTTGTTTCTGTTGTTTTAAAGACTCATGATCTCTCGGGTGAATTGACATTAAAATTACAACAGATCCAGCAATTACTGGATGTAAATTATAGTGATTACGAAATATTAGTTGTTTCTAAAGGCCCCTATCGTGACGTACCGAGAAAATCGGCTGTGGATCAAATTTTAGCAACGATCCCCAGTGTGCGCTTTATGCAACTCTCCGGTGCAGCACATGATGATGTGGTTTGGGCTGCCGGGCTCGAAAATGCGATCGGCGATTTTGTTGTTCTTTATGATCACCTGACCGATCCCGTCGATGTTATTCATCGCGCCGTTGAGGAATGTAAGTCTGGTTATGATGTTGTCGTCGGTGTTTCTAATCAGCCTCTGCCATGCGCATATCGCTTCTTACGTAATACCGCATCCCATATTCTGAGTGCGATTGATTACCATATTCCCAAGAACTCTACCGGGCTGCGTTGCTTAAGTCGTCGTGCGGTAAATGCGGTGACGGATACTGGCCGTTTTCATCACCAGTTTTACCTCCGCATTCAAAAGACCGGCTACCCGATAAGTGAATTGGTTTATGAGCCGATTAGCGAAAATCATGTTAAAAAATCGATTGTGTATGGTTTTCGTAATTTAGTGCGGCTGATGGTATTTAACTCTTCACGGCCACTGCGCTGGATGTCAGTTGTTGGGACCGTCGGAAGTTCATGTGCATTGCTGTTTGCTATTTACAGTATTGTGGTCAATCTCATTAATGGCCACGTAGTTGAGGGATGGACGACAACCATTCTGTTTATGTCGGTGCTCTTTATGCTCCAGTTCATTATGCTGGCGTTTTTTGGTGAATACCTCAGCCGACTTCTGGATGATCGAAGTGAGCAAGCGGCTTATTCCGTCGTATTTGAGAAAAATAGCGCGGTGATGGTGAATCAGGACCGCGTAAACGTTTTAAATGATGCCACTGCTGAAGAGTCTAATCTTGTGCAGACCGGACGCGACCGATAATTACAGGAGAGAACATGGCGAAGGCGTTAATTGGGTATACCGGGTTTGTTGGCACCACTTTGATGAAGCAAACCCAATTTGACGATTTTTATCGTTCGACGAATATTAATGATATTAAAGGTAAAAAATTCGATCTTGTTGTCTGTGCTGGCGCCCCCGCGCAGAAATGGATTGCCAATGCCGATCCACAAGGAGACCGTGAGAAAATTGACTCACTGATCGCCTGCCTTGACAGTATTGAATGCGATAACTTTGTCTTTATCAGTACGGTTGACGTTTTTAAAACACCCGTGGGTGTTGATGAAAATACACCGATTGATGTGCAGGATCTGCATGCTTATGGTCTGAATCGCTACCGACTTGAGCAGTTTGTTGCGCAAAAATTTTCGCGTCACGTGATCGTGAGATTACCAGGTCTGGTTGGCCCCGGGCTGCGTAAAAATATCATCTTTGATTTTCTCAATGATAATAACGTTGCCAAAATCGAAAGCCGTAGCGTTTTCCAGTTTTACCCGATGGTTAATCTCTGGTTTGATATCAACAAAGCACTTGAAAATAATATCAGCCTCGTTCATCTAACTGCTGAGCCTGTTTCTGTTGCAAAAATTGCGGGTGAAGGTTTTGGTTTCGAATTTACCCGTCAACAGGCCGCATCCCCCGTTTCTTATGATATGCGCAGTGTATATGGCGCATTATTTGGCGGCACTGCGCATTACCAGTACTCCGCGAAGGAAACGCTGCAGGCAGTCAGACATTACGTGCAGTCGGAACCTAAAAAAGCTCAGGAAGATAAGCAATGAGAATCTCCATCTCAAACCTTGCCTGGGACATTAGCGAAGATCTCGACGTATTGTCTCTGCTTAAAGAATTTCAAGTTGATGCTATCGATATTGCGCCCGGTAAGTATTTTCCAGAGCCAGCCAAAGCAACAACCGCAGATATCGTGGCGGTAAAAACCTGGTGGAAAGAGCAGGGGGCTGACATCATCGGCATGCAGTCACTCTTGTTTGGTACTACAGGTTTAAATGTATTTGGTTCGCAAGCGGTCCAGGAAAAACTACTGGCGCATTTAGCTGATATTTGTCGTATCGGTTCTGTTCTGGGGGCTACTCGTCTGGTCTTTGGTTCGCCAAAAAATCGTGATTGCTCCGGTCTTAGTGCAACGGAAACCGAGCGTGTTGCCCAAACGTTTTTCCGTAAACTTGGTGATATTGCTGCCGATCAAGGTGTGATTATCTGTCTGGAGCCAAATCCGGCGGTTTATGGCGCCAATTTTATGACAACAAGCAATGAGACCTGTAATGTTGTCACGGGCATTGCTCACCCCAACATCAAAATGCAGCTTGATACTGGAGCAGTCATTATTAACCAGGAAAGTATCGAGGCTGTCGTGGCTCAGGCGAAGAATGTTATCGGGCATGTGCATATCAGTGAGGCGCAACTTGCGACGGTTGGCGATACGTTCAATGGACATGTCGCGCTGGCCGAAGTATTAAAAACGCAATTGGCAACTTTCCCGGCCACGATTGAAATGCTCGCAACGAAAGAGGAGTCGCATCTCGTTTCTATCCGTCGCGCTCTTTCTCATGTCACTTCCCTATATCGTTAAACAGGTACAATGACCTTGAAATGGTTAATACTTATTTTAGGCATTGCATGTAATGCCTCAGCCAGTGTCTTAATTAAAATGGCGATGATGCCACCGCGTAAATTTCCTTCACTGGCAGACCCGCTTGCGTCGTTAACAAATTGGCCGTTCTGGTTAGGGCTGACGCTTTACGGTGGCGCATTTGTTCTGTATGCCGCATCGCTTGCAGTGTTGCCACTTAATATTGCACATCCTGTGCTTACAACCGGTGCGGTGGCTGCGGTAGCAATACTGTCGGTCGTTGTTTTTAACGAAACATTTCACTGGACGACCATAGTGGGTGTTGCCTTTGTTATCGTCGGTGTTGCATTGATCACCTCGAAAGCGGCTTAACAAGAATGGATTTTGCTATGAATAACGAAAAAAAATGGGAAGTTCCTGCATACAACGTCACGTTATGGACGGAAAAAAAGCATGATGCTTGCGTAGTAATTCCGGTCATTAATGAAGGAAACCGCATCGTCAGCCTTCTCACTAAGATGAATAATCTGAATATTAACAACATCGCAGATATCATTATTGTAGATGGCGGTAGTACAGATGGTTCACTGGAAACAGAAAACTTATTAAAGTTAAACGTCAGCGGTCTGTTACTTAAAACCGCGCCAGGTAAGTTAAGTGCGCAATTGCGCTGTGGTTATGCGTTTGTTCTGGAAAAAGGCTATAAAAATATCATTACCATTGATGGTAATGACAAAGATGATCCTGCGCCTATTCCGGAGTTTATCGCCGCTTTAGAGCAGGGATATGATTTCGTACAGGCCTCGCGTTTTGTAAATGGTGGTGTAGCGGTTAACACGCCTAAATCACGTGACTTTGCGATAAAATTCATCCACGCCCCCGTATTGAGTATTGCGTCGGGATTCCATTGGACTGATACAACGCAAGGTTTCCGCGCATACAGCAGCAAAATGTTGCTGGACGAGCGTGTTGCGCCATTCCGTAATGTATTTATGACATATGAGTTACTGGCCTACCTGTCATATATTGCGCCGAAACTGGGTTTCCGTTGCATCGAACTGCCGACCTCACGCATCTACCCGGAGGGGGAAGTACCGACAAAAATCAGCAGCTTTAGAGGGAATCTTGCTGTGCTGAAAATTTTGTTTAAGAGTTGCTTTGGCGCATATAACGTTAAGAGAGGGCAATAAGCGTGAATTTTGCGGGGCCATACTTTCAACGTCTAGCGACAAGGAAGTTTATATTTTTTATTTTTATGCTCTTAGCATTGGTGCCTGTCGTAAATATTGTTGCAACTGGACCAGTGAAGAGCTCCATAGATAATGCTGAACATTGGGTTAATTTAACGAATGCAGTATTTATTGAAGGGCAAAGCTTTATATTCAGTTACGGCCCCTTGTTTTGGTTGGTGGGGGGGGTAAGTGAATATTATAGCGCTGGGAGTTATTATCTTTCAATTGCGTTCGCGCTGTTGTTCTATGCCTCAGTACTCTGGGCGATATTCGTCCTTACGTACAAATCACGAGGCTATTTATCTCTTTTCTTAATTGTTGTTTGTTTTTTTTCGTTTTATTATCTCAAGGTTTTTCTATTCCTTTGGCCACTAGTTTTTTTATTTTACCGTCAATTTAACAGTGAAAAAGATTTTTACTTTAACGTAAGTCTCTGTCTTGCACTTGGGGCCCTTGCAGGATTGTTATTGTATGTTCGCTTTTTCTATGGATTGATTGCGGTTGCGGTACTTGGTGGGTATCTTGCTGTTCAGTTCTTGAAAGGTTTCAGACTGAAAGAAGTTATCGCCTTTGTGCTTGCTTTTGCAGTCTCATCACTTTTAATTGGTATGCTGATTTATGGCGATATCAGGCTGGTGGTTAAATATTTTACCGTAAATATGCAACTGAGTTACGGTAATGGTGTTGACATGACACTGGATATCGAAAATCATCGCTTTGCTTTTATCTGTTCTTTTATTGTGCTTGGTTGTTTTATTATCTATGGCATACGTAAACATCGGTTATTTTTAATCCCATTAGCTGTAACCTGGTTGCTGCTATTTAAGCTTGGTTTTGGTCGTGCTGATCACTATGTTACGTATTTTGTAGTGCCTTGCGCCTTTATCATGCTGTTAATCTCCTTTGAAAAAGGTTATCTGACGAAAGGACTGTTTTTTGTCTCTTTCTTCAGCCTGTACTATCTTGGTACGCATCCGGCATATAATAACTCACAAAGGCTGGCCCTGGCGTTTACTACTTTTAACATTCCCTCTTTAAGCAATCCGTTTAAGTTACCCTTTAACAACGATGAGACTTATGAAGAGAGAATGGTACAGGCCTATAGTCAGTACAAGTTAGACAAAACGTTTTTGGGAAAAATAGGCACGGACTCGGTTGATGTCTATCCATATAATAACGAGTATATGTATGCGAATCAGTTGAACTATAAACCGCGACCATTATTTCAAAACTATATGACATTGACGCCAGTTTTAGATCAAGCTAACTCGGATTATTTGCGTGGTGCCGGTAAACCTAAAAAAATAATATGGAACAGCGGTCTTGGTTGTGGCGATGCGGACTGTGATAGCTTCATTGGACTGGATAATAAATTTATCTTAAATGAAGACCCGTTAACTTCGATGGCCATTTTTGAGAATTACAAAGTCAGTGAGTTTACTCATGGTAGAAACAGTGAGCCGCTATTGTTATTGACGTCAAGAGATCAAACCCTGGCAGCTGATTTCGTGACCCGCAAAAATGAACGAATGCAATTTGGTGTCTGGTATCCTCTACCTCAGGCTAAAAATAGTATTGTGAAAGTATTTCCTGATTTTAAAATTTCTCTTGTAGGAAAAATTAAAAATTTCCTCTTTAGGGGAGATATTGTTAAGGTTAGATATAAACTTAAATCTGGTCTGCAAAAAGAGTACCGGCTAAATATCATAAATTCCCATAGTGGTGTCTGGGCTTCACCGCTGCTTGATGGCTTTGATGAAAATGGTTTTACCGGGGAAGATGTTACCGATATTATGTTCGAAACGGATTCCAGTTATTATTTTGAACCGGAATTTGATGCGAAAATTGCGACTTCTGCAGTACCGTTAATCCACTATCAACGCCGTAAAATAAAATACAACGACCCCGTTACCGTCTCGCCGTCCGTTTCTGTGAAGGATATTGACTGTGATGGCAGTATTGATCTACTCACTGAACCTGCTATCACTGATGATGTTATAACGCCTTTGGTACTTAAAGGATGGTTAGCGAAATCTACCGGGCAAGGGACGCTGTTTGATGCAATCTACGTCTCGCTAACCGACAAAAATCAACATCATCGTTTTGTTGCAAGTAGCAAAAACAGCCGGGGTGATTTGATTGCGGTGTTTGGTAAACCCGATCTCGAAAATGCAGGCTTTACAGCAAATGTCGATACCTCCGGGCTGCACGGCGATTACACGGTGAGTCTGAGTGGACGCACGGGTGACCAGATCTTTGTCTGCCGGAACCTGCAACGACCTTTGACGTTAAAATAAAGAGATAACGGACGGGTATATTCTGCAATTCACTCTGGTGCGGGATTTATCCGATAATTGGTGGTTACCTCATGAGAGCCCGGTAGCGATAACCGGGCTTTTTTTTGCCTTAATCCCGGTTATAGCAGTGCATTTTTCTAAACAATCCTGCAACGATGGAATAATTTGCTAACAGAACGCGGCTGTTTCAGTGGGGACCTGCCTTGACAGGCTATCAACAGAAGAGGTAAAAACCCCAACAGTTATTGATCTAGCGTGATGGCGGCGTAGTGCCATCTTCGGTTCTAAACACTGACAAAAGTTGCTTATCGAATGAAAATAACAATCTCCGGAACAGGTTACGTTGGCTTATCGAACGGTATTCTGATTGCGCAGCATCATGAAGTGGTCGCACTGGATATCGTGCAGGCTAAAGTCGATATGCTGAACCAGAAAAAATCGCCGATCGTTGATAAAGAAATTGAAGAGTATCTGGCGACAAAAGAGCTGAATTTTCGCGCCACCACGGATAAGCAAGATGCCTATCGGGGCGCCGATTATGTCATTATCGCCACCCCGACTGATTACGACCCGAAAACCAACTACTTCAATACTTCCAGCGTTGAGTCGGTCATCCGCGATGTGCACGAAATCAACCCCGATGCGGTGATGATTATCAAGTCTACCATTCCGGTGGGGTTCACTCAGTCCATCAAAGATGAGCTCGGCATCGACAATGTCATCTTCTCGCCGGAGTTCTTGCGCGAAGGTAAGGCGCTTTACGACAACCTGCATCCGTCACGTATTGTCATTGGCGAACGTTCCGCACGCGCAGAGCGTTTTGCGGGCCTGCTGCAGGAAGGGGCTATCAAGAAAGATATCCCAACGCTGTTCACCGATTCCACCGAAGCCGAAGCCATCAAGCTGTTCGCCAATACCTATCTGGCAATGCGCGTGGCCTATTTCAACGAGCTGGACAGCTATGCCGAAGCGCTGGGGCTGAATACGCGCCAGATCATTGAAGGGGTTTGCCTTGACCCGCGTATTGGCAATCACTACAACAACCCGTCATTTGGCTATGGCGGCTACTGCCTGCCAAAAGATACCAAGCAATTGCTGGCGAACTACCAATCGGTGCCGAATAACATTATTGCGGCTATCGTGGATGCGAACCGCACGCGCAAAGACTTCATTGCTGACTCCATTCTTTCCCGTAAACCGAAGGTGGTGGGTGTCTACCGTCTTATTATGAAGAGCGGTTCGGATAACTTCCGCGCATCCTCTATTCAGGGGATTATGAAACGTATCAAGGCGAAGGGTGTACAGGTCATCATTTATGAACCGGTAATGCAGGAAGACGAGTTCTTCCACTCTCGCGTTGTCCGCGACCTGGAAGCTTTCAAGAAAGAATCGGATGTGATTATTTCGAACCGTATGGCGCCGGAGCTGGCGGATGTTGAAGCCAAAGTTTATACCCGCGATCTGTTCGGTAACGACTAACCACAGAAATGAAAACGGCCCGTCAGGGCCGTTTTTTTACGCTTTGTAATACGACTTGTACCACTCGACAAATTTCTTCACGCCTTCTTTAACCGATGTCTGCGGTTTAAAACCGATGGTGTCATACAACGGCTGCGTATCGGCACTGGTTTCCAGCACATCTCCCGCCTGAATCGGCATCATATTCTTCTGCGCTTCAATACCCAGCGCCTCTTCCAGCGCTGTGATGTAATCCATCAACTCGACCGGCGAGCTATTGCCGATGTTGTAGATATGATATGGCGCTGAACTCGTGGCCGGGGAGCCACTTTCAACGGTCCAGTTCGGGTCAGCCTGCGGAATCACATCCTGCATACGGATAATGGCTTCAACAATATCATCCACATAGGTAAAGTCGCGTTTCATCTTGCCGTAGTTATAGACATCGATGCTTTTGCCTTCGAGCATGGCTTTCGTGAATTTAAACAACGCCATGTCCGGGCGTCCCCACGGGCCATAAACCGTAAAGAAGCGCAGTCCCGTGGTCGGTAAACCATAAAGATGTGAATAGGTATGCGACATCAGCTCATTGGCTTTTTTGGTTGCGGCGTAAAGCGATACCGGGTGATCAACCGAATCTTCTGTAGAGAAAGGCATCTTGCGGTTCAGGCCGTAAACAGAACTGGAGGAGGCATACAGCAAATGCTGGACCTTATTGTGGCGGCAGCCTTCCAGCACGTTCAGATGACCAATCAGGTTAGCTTCGGCGTAAACATGTGGGTTTTCCAGTGAATAACGTACGCCCGCCTGAGCGGCAAGATGGATAACGCGGTCGAACTTCTCTTCGGCAAATAATTGTGTCATCCCTTCACGGTCTGCCAGGTCCAGTTTCACAAAACGAAAGTTTTCGTTTGCCAGTAAGTTCAGGCGTGCTTCTTTCAGGCTGACTTCATAATAATCATTAAGGTTATCTATCCCTGTGACCTGATGGCCCGCCTGTAACAGACGTTCGCTGACGTGAAAGCCGATAAAGCCGGCTGCGCCGGTGACCAAAAATTTCATCTTCAACCTCAATGTCTGGTGATGCAAAACATGCAGCGCGGCAGGTGCGGCGCTGAACCATGAGGCGGATCATACCTGTTGAGAAGCAGAATGATAACTGTTAATTCAGTGGGGAAGAGGGGGAGTGCGGGCACTCCCCATAGCAATTACTGGTGACGCTTACGCAGATTTTCGATAACTGTGGTCAGATCCAGGTTCTGATCCTGCAACAAGACCAGCAGGTGATACATCAAGTCTGACGCTTCATTGGTCAGTTCTTCACGATCGTGAACGGTGGCCGCCAGTGCGGTCTCCACGCCTTCTTCACCCACCTTTTGAGCGATACGCTTGGTGCCGCTGGCATACAGCTTCGCGGTATATGAGCTGGCCGGGTCTGCCGTTTTGCGTTCGGCGAGCAGTTGTTCCAGTTGGTAGAGGAACAGCCACTGATGGGCATTGTCGCCAAAGCAACTGGACGTTCCCGTGTGGCAGGTTGGACCAATGGGATTCACCAGTACCAGCAGGGTATCGTTATCACAGTCCGGCGCAATATTCACCACATTCAGAAAATGGCCAGAACTTTCGCCTTTGGTCCACAAACGTCCTTTGGTCCGCGAGAAGAACGTGACTTTGCCACTTTCCAGCGTTTTCGCCAGCGCGTCCTTGTTCATGTACCCCAGCATCAATACTTCGCCGGAGACCGCGTGTTGCACCACGGCGGGCAGCAGTCCGTCGGTTTTTTCCCAGTCCAGTTGGGCCAGTTGCAGCTCTGTTAACATACCCTTATCTCCACGCCCTGGCCTGCCAGGAACGTTTTTAACTCACCAATATTGATAATTTGCTTATGGAACACCGATGCCGCCAGCGCGCCGTCGACGTTGGCGTCGCGAAAGGCCTCAAGGAAGTGTTCCATTGTACCCGCGCCACCGGAAGCGATAAGCGGGACGTGGCAAACCTCGCGCACTTTTTTCAGTTGCTCAAGGTCATAACCGTTACGCACGCCGTCCTGGTTCATCATGTTAAGCACGATCTCACCAGCTCCGCGTTTCTGCACTTCATGCACCCAGTCCAGCGTCTCCCAGGTGGTCACGCGGGTGCGGCTTTCATCACCGGTATACTGATTGACGTGGTACTTGCCGGTCGACGCATCAAACCAGGTATCGATACCCACCACAATACACTGCACGCCAAAACGATCGGCGAGGCGGGTGATAAGCTCCGGATCCGCCAGCGCCGGGGAGTTGATGGAAATCTTATCCGCGCCGAAAGAGAGAATTTTGTGCGCATCGTCAGCAGACTTGATCCCGCCCGCCACACAGAACGGAATGTCGATCACTTCCGCGACGCGAGAGACCCAGCTTTTATCGACCACGCGCCCGTCACTGGAGGCGGTGATATCGTAAAAAACCAGTTCGTCTGCGCCTTCTTCGGCGTAGCGTTTCGCCAGAGGCACGATGTCACCGATGATTTCGTGATTACGAAACTGAACGCCTTTCACCACCTGACCATCGCGTACGTCGAGACAAGGAATTATCCGTTTTGCCAGCATTGGATGGCCTCCGTTACAGTAAATTTACCTTCCAGCAGCGCGCGACCCACGATCACGCCTTTCACGCCTGTTCCACGCAGCGCCGCGATATCATTGATATCGCCGATACCACCGGAAGACTGAAACGCAACCTGCGGATATCGCGCGCACACTTCTTCATACAGCGACACGTTCGAACCTGCCAGCGTACCATCGCGGGAGATATCGGTGCACAGCACATGCCTGAGGCCAACCGGGAGATAGGTTTCTACCAGTTCTTCCAGCGAAACGCCGGAATCTTCCTGCCAGCCGCTTACCGCCACCTGTTTATTGCCTGCGGCATCAATACGTACATCCAGCGCCAGGACCAGCGCATCGGCGCCAAAACGCTCGAACCACCCTTTAACCACCTCAGGTGATTTCACGGCTGTTGAACCAACGACCACACGGGCGACACCGGCATCAAGCAGCGCGGCGACATCCTCTTCGGTACGTACACCGCCGCCGACCTGTACCGGCACATTCACCCCGGCAACCAGTGTTTTCAGCAATGGGATCTGGCGACGCGCCGGATCTTTCGCACCGGTTAAATCCACCAGATGCAGCACTTGCGCACCCTGGGAGGCGTAATCCTGTAGGCGCGGCAACGGGTCGGTGCCGTAGTCGCGCTGCTGACCATAATCCCCCTGGTGCAGGCGCACTACCGTTCCATCAATTAAATCTAAAGCCGGAATAATCATCACATCTCCAGAAAGTTTTTCAGCAGTTGTGCACCCGCGCGCCCTGAACGTTCCGGATGGAATTGCACGCCATAGAAATTGTCTTTTTGCACCGCAGCAGTAAACGGCGTGCCGTACTGACACTGGGCGATGGTGTAAGGGTTAACCGGCATGGCGTAGCTATGAACAAAATAGAAGTACGCGCCGTCATCTATCCCCTGAAACAGGCGATTGCCTGCTTTCGGATAGACTTGGTTCCAGCCCATGTGCGGCAGTGGTAAACCAACATCTTCCATTTTCGGCACGTCCTGGTCGATGATACCCAGTAAATCCACGCCACTGTTCTCTTCGCTGAAACGTCCCAGTAACTGCATACCCAGGCAGATGCCCAGCACCGGCTGGGTGCAGGCTTTTACCAGTTCAATCAGGTCGCGTTCACGCAATTGATCCATGGCGGCCTGCGCCGTGCCTACGCCGGGCAGAAACAGTTTGTCGGCGCGCAGCACCACGTCCGGATCGCGGCTCACCAGCGGCTCGTAGCCGTGACGCGAAATGGCCGATTTCACAGAGTTGAGGTTAGCGCACCCGGTATCCAGGATAACGACATTCATCACAACACTCCTTTCGAGGAGGGAAGGGTATCGCCTTCGACGCGAATGGCCTGGCGCAGCGTACGACCAAAGACTTTGAACAGGCTCTCCACGCGGTGGTGATCGTTTTTCCCTTTGGTTTTCAAATGCAGCGTCACACCCATGGTGTAAGAAAGAGAACTAAAGAAGTGCTCAACCATCTCGGTGCTCAAATCGCCCACGCGCTGATAGGTAAACTCAGCTTTATATTCCAGGTGCGGACGCCCGGAAATATCCAGCGCGCAGCGTGCCAGGCATTCGTCCATCGGCAGCACAAAACCGAAACGGTTGATACCGCGCTTGTCGCCCAGCGCCAGTTTCAACGCTTCGCCTAACGCCAGGCCGGTATCTTCAACCGTATGGTGATCGTCAATGTAGAGATCGCCTTTGACGTCGATTTCCATGCGAAAGCCGCCGTGGGTGGCAATTTGATCGAGCATATGATCAAAGAAGCCCACGCCGGTGCGGATTTTGCTGCCGCCTTCGCGATCCAGCCACACTTTGACGTCAATCTGCGTCTCTTTGGTTTTGCGCTCAACGTGGGCGTAACGATCGCGTTTGGTCAACTGCTCGCCAATGGCTGCCCAGTTAAGGGTTTCGCGGTTGTAACGCAGCCCGGCAATGCCCATGTTGGCCGCCAGTTCAATATCCGTTGCGCGATCGCCAATGACGTAGCTGTTCGCTTTATCCAGCGCTTGCTCAACCAGCCAGCGCTCAACCATTTTTACTTTCGGTTTGCGGCAATCACACTCATCGCCCGGGAAGTGCGGGCAAATCAACACCTCTTCAAACACCACACCCTGAGAGGTGAAAATTTGCATCATCAGGTTATGCGGGCCATCAAAATCGGCCTGCGGGAAGCTGCTGGTGCCCAGACCATCCTGATTAGTGATCATCACCAGTTTAAAACCGGCTTTTTGGAGTGCGAGCAGAACCGGAATCGCGTCCGGTTCAAAGGCCAGCTTGTCAAAACGATCGACCTGATAATCAGATGGCGGCTCGGAAATCAGGGTTCCATCACGGTCAATAAAAAGGTACTTCTGGCTCATACAGACTCCGCACGTAAAGCGTCGATGACGCGCTGGCTCTCTTCGCGGGTGCCGATAGTGATACGCAGGCAGCCGCTCAAGGTCGGTTGTTTATTTTGGTCACGCAGGATAATGCCCTGATCCCACAGAGATTTAAAGACAGCGCTGGAGGCTTTGAAGCGTACCAGAATGTAGTTGGTCTCTGAATCAAACACCGTCTCCACGCAGGGAATGTCACGAAGTGATGTTGACAGATATTCGCGCTCGGCCACGATCTGGGCGACACGCTCACGCATCGCCACAATCCCTTCCGGGCTCAGAGCCTGGGCTGCGATATCGGCCACTGGTGTAGAAAGTGGATAGGGGGCGATCACTTTCATCAGCAGGTTGATCACCTCTTCATTTGCCAGGGTGAAGCCGCAACGCAGGCCTGCCAGCGCAAAGGCTTTGGACAGTGTGCGCAGTATCACCAGGTGCGGATACTCTTCAAGCCAGCCCGCCAGCGTCGCCTGAGGGCAAAATTCAATATACGCTTCGTCGGCCACTACGAGCGCTTTGCCGCGCGTCATCTCCAGCACGGCGCGAATGTCCTGCGGATTGATGATTTGACCGGTGGGGTTGTTCGGGCTGCAGACATACACCAGTTTGACGTTCTCAAGCTGGTCGGCAATGTTTTGCAGATCCAGTTGCCAGCCGTCCAGCGTCAGGGCCGTGCGGTACTCAACGCCAAAGGTTTCTGCGCTGACGCTGTACATACCGTAGGTCGGCGGGCAGAACAGAATGGCGTCTTTACCCGGTTCGCAGAACGCGCGGATAAGGAGCTCAATGCCTTCATCAGCGCCGCGACTCACCAACACTTGTTCCGGCTTAAGCCCGGCGTATTGCGCATACCCTTCAATGACCGCTTTTGGCTGGCATTCCGGGTAGCGGTTCAGCGTTTGCTGAGTGAAATTAAATTCCACTGCCGTCGGGAATTCGTTGGCGTTCAACCAGACATCGCCCTTACCGCCAAGACGACGGGCAGACTGATACGGGGTCAGGGCACGTACGTTGGCGCGAGCCAGTTCCTCAATACTCATGCTTGCTCCTTAAGGGCGTTAACACGCAGGGTGACGGCATTTTTGTGGGCGGTGAGCAGTTCAGCGGCCGCCAGCGTTTCAATAGTAGAAGCGAGAGACGCGAAGCCTTCGCGCGATAATTCCTGGACGGTCATCCGTTTCTGAAAATCGGCCAGCCCCAGGCTGGAGCAGGTTGCGGTATAACCGTATGTTGGCAGGACATGGTTAGTGCCGGAGGCATAATCACCGGCGGACTCGGGTGACCAGTCGCCCAAAAAGACCGAGCCGGCGCTGGTGATATCATCCACCAGGTCACGCGCGCTACGGGTCTGAATAATCAAATGCTCCGGACCATACTGGTTAGAGATTTGTACGCATTGTGCCAGGTCTTTCGCTACAATCAGGCGGCTGGCGGAGAGCGCTTTACGCGCCGTTTCCGCGCGAGGCAGGTCGGCTAACTGACGTTCAACGGCGTCGGCAACGGCGCGGGCCATGTCGGCATCCGGCGTCAGCAGGATCACCTGCGAGTCCGGGCCGTGCTCCGCCTGCGACAACAGATCGGAGGCGACAAAATCAGGCGTGGCGCCGCTGTCGGCAATCACCAGCACTTCTGACGGACCCGCTGGCATATCGATAGCAGCGCCATCCAGACGCTGGCTTACCTGACGCTTGGCCTCGGTCACGAAGGCGTTGCCGGGTCCAAAGATTTTGTCGACTTTTGGCACTGATTCCGTGCCAAATGCCAGAGCCGCAATCGCTTGCGCGCCCCCCACTTTAAAGACTTCCTGTACACCGCAGAGTTGCGCCGCATAGAGAATTTCATCCGCAATAGGGGGAGGGGAGCAGAGCACCACTTTTTTGCAGCCTGCAATGCGTGCCGGAGTGGCCAGCATCAGTACGGTGGAAAACAGCGGCGCGGAGCCACCTGGGATATACAACCCGACGGAGGCGATAGGGCGGGTGACTTGCTGGCAACGCACGCCTGGCACTGTTTCGACATCAACCGTTTGCAGTTTCTGTGCGACGTGGAACGTGTCGATATTCTTAACCGCCACGGCCATCGCCTGCTTGATGTCGTCACCGAGACGGGCGCTGGCATCGGCAATTTCCTGCGCGGTCACTTTCAGCGCGGTAACGTCAGTTTTATCAAATTTCGCGCTGTATTCGCGCAGGGCGTTATCGCCATTGCTTTTCACGTTGTCGAGGATCTCCACAACGGTACGGGTGATACTTTCTGAGGCGGAGATCGCCGGGCGCATCAGCAGCTCGCGTTGCTGTTCAGGGCTGCAACTGTTCCAGTCGATGATAGTGTTAAAGCTCATAATCGTTTTCCTTTATAGGCAGGGTGACGCTTTCGCTTATCCGGCCTGGATGTCCAGGCCCGGCAGACATAGCGCCACCGGGCGAATCGTAAGGTGGATTACTCCATCATCTTCTCGATTGGCAGCACCAGAATAGAACTGGCGCCCAGCGCTTTCAGTTTTTCCATCGTTTCCCAGAACAGGGTTTCGCTGCTCACCATATGCATGGCGACACGTTGCTGATCGCCAGCCAGGGGCAGAATGGTCGGACGTTCGGCGCCCGGCAGCAGAGAAATCACTTCATCCAGACGCTCGGTTGGCGCGTGCATCATGATGTATTTTGATTCACGTGCCTGAATCACGCCCTGAATACGGGTCAGCAATTTATCGACCAGCTCTTGTTTGCCATCCAGCAGATCGCCGTCACGTTGAATCAGGCAGGCTTTGGAGCGGTAAATCACTTCCACTTCGCGCAGACCATTCGCTTCCAGGGTGGCGCCGGTGGAGACCAGATCACAGATGGCATCCGCCAGACCGGCACGTGGCGCCACTTCAACAGAACCGTTCAGCAGGCAGGACTTGAAGGCGACACCTTTCTGGTCGAGATAGCGTTTGAGCAGGTGCGGATAAGAGGTGGCAATACGTTTGCCGTCGAGTGACGCCGGGCCTTTCCACTCTTCGTCGGCGTTGGTCGCCAGTGACAGGCGGCAACTCCCGAAATCAAGGCGGCGCAGGGTGAAATAACGCGGGTCTTCCCCCTGTGCGCGGCGGGTCAGTAACTCTTCTTCCAGGACGTTTTCGCCCACAATACCCAGGTCGACCACGCCGTCCATGACCAGCCCCGGAATGTCGTCGTCACGCACGCGCAGAATATCAATCGGCATATTTTCGGCCAGGGCAATCAGACGCTGTGTGTGCAGGTTGATTTTAATGCCGCAACGGGCCAGTAATTCGCGTGAGTCATCGCTCAGGCGGCCTGATTTCTGAATAGCTATGCGTAAACGGGTATTGTCTAACATTCTGTTTTCCTCATTATCCTGCTGAATTTGGTCCAAAAAAAAGCCCCCGGAAGATTATCTTCCGGGGGCTTTCTCTTGCGTTCATGCACCACTGGAAGATCCAAACGTCTTCCAGCACACATCGCCTGAAAGACTAGTCAGGATGATGGTGATGATGGTGAAGTTTAAATTGAACGCCTGTCATAAAATTCTCGATGAATGTTTATTCATTTGATGTCGTTTAACCTAAACCACTTTCACCACCAAAGGCAAGGGCTTTTTTTAATCATTAAATCATTTCATATTCGCTCTATGAATTGTCAGTTTCGTCGGGCTGGCGTAGCCTTAAAATGGAATCTGCGAAATGTCGGGAGAGACACATGAAAAAGGTCGCTATTGTCGGATTAGGATGGTTGGGCATGCCGCTGGCGCTGTCATTAACGGCGCGCGGCTGGCAGGTCACCGGCAGCAAAACCACTCAGGATGGCGTGGAGGCGGCTCGTATGTGCGGCATTGAAAGCTACGTGCTGAAACTCGAACCGGAGCTGTTCTGCGAGCCAGACGATCTGGATGCATTAATGAATGTCGACGCGCTGGTTATCACTTTGCCCGCCAGACGCAGTGGTCCTGGCGAGGCTTTCTACCTGCAGGCGATGCAGGAAATTGTTGATAGCGCGCTGGCCTATCATATCCCGCGCATCATTTTTACCAGCTCCACCTCGGTGTATGGCGACACCAGCGGCACAGTAAAAGAAAACTCACCGCGTAATCCGTCAACGGCGAGCGGACGAGTCCTGAAAGAGCTTGAGGACTGGCTGCATAATTTGCCGGGGACATCGGTGGATATTCTGCGTCTGGCAGGGCTGGTAGGGCCGGCCCGCCATCCGGGGCGTTTTTTTGCCGGGAAGACGGCGCCAGACGGTCAACAGGGGGTCAACCTGGTCCATCTGGAGGATGTTATTTCCGCCATCACGTTGCTGCTTCAGGCGCCAAAGGGCGGGCATATCTATAATTTATGTGCACCTGAGCACCCGGCGCGAGCGCAGTTTTACCCGGCCATGGCACGCAAGCTTGGCCTGCCTGAGCCACAATTCCTCGACTCTGCGCCCGGCGAAAAAGGGAAAGTGGTTGACGGTAACCGCATTTGCCACGAACTGGGATTTGAGTATGAATATCCGAATCCGATGACCATGCCACTGGACTGATTTTAAACAGTTTAATGCCATAAACACGGGGGAAATCTGTCATTTCCCTGAAACAGTGCAGAAACATTTTAGCAAAAAGTGCTATTAATTTGCTCTGGTTCAAAGTGAATTATTTAAATTCAGTAAGTTAGGTGTTACCGCTTTGTGAGCGCCATTGCACAGGCTTGTCAAAACGCCTCACTTTGGTGCAAAATATGTCGCTGCAAAAAATTGAAACTAACCGACGTTAATCAGACGTCGGTTATTTTTTTGCACTTTAGAAACGTCATTCAATCCAAGAGGCCGGGCTTCGTACCGGATAGATATTTACTAAAAACCGACAGTCGTTGTCGCTGAGGAATATAAAGAAATGGGGCAATCTTTTGCTTACGCGCTGGCGTTCACCGTAAAAGGGGATAACTATGTCGCATAACGCTACTCCAAAGACCTCTCGCGTGGAATTGCGTAAAACACTTACGTTGATTCCGGTTGTTATGATGGGCCTCGCCTATATGCAGCCTATGACGCTGTTCGATACGTTTGGTATCGTCTCTGGCTTGACCGACGGCCATGTTGCAACGGCGTATGCCTTTGCGCTGGTGGCCATTCTTTTTACGGCGCTGAGCTACGGTAAACTGGTTCGCCGTTTCCCGTCTGCGGGCTCCGCATACACCTACGCCCAGAAATCCATTAGCCCGGCGGTTGGCTTTATGGTGGGTTGGTCTTCGCTGCTGGACTACCTGTTCATGCCGATGATCAACATTCTGTTGGCGAAAATCTATTTTGAAGCGCTGGTGCCTTCTATTCCATCGTGGATCTTTGTTGTCGCGCTGGTGGCCTTTATGACCATCTCTAATCTGCGCAGCATCAAGACCGTGGCCAACTTCAATACCCTGATTGTGATTCTGCAGATGGGCATTGTGGCCGTTATCGTTGGTCTGATCATTTACGGCGTCTCTCACGGTGAAGGCGCAGGTACGTTGACAAGCACGCGTCCGTTCTGGTCCGAAGGCGCACACGTGGTGCCGATGATTACCGGCGCGACTATCCTGTGCTTCTCGTTCCTCGGCTTCGACGGTATCTCTTCTCTGTCAGAAGAGACCAAAGATGCAGAGCGCGTGATTCCGAAGGCTATCTTCCTGACGGCGTTGATTGGCGGCCTGGTATTTATCGTTGCTTCTTACTTCCTGCAACTCTACTTCCCGGATATCTCTCGCTTTAAAGATCCGGATGCGTCTCAGCCGGAAATCATGCTGTATGTGGCGGGTAAAACCTTCCAGTGGGGCGTGCTGATTTTCTCCAGCGTGACCGTTCTGGCATCGGGTATGGCGGCACATGCGGGCGTTTCGCGTCTGATGTACGTGATGGGCCGTGATGGCGTCTTCCCGACCCGTTTCTTTGGTTATGTTCATCCGAAGTGGCGTACTCCGGCATGGAACGTCCTGCTGGTTGGCGCGATTGCACTGCTGGCGATTAAATTCGACCTGGTGACGGCGACAGCGTTGATTAACTTCGGCGCACTGGTGGCGTTTACCTTCGTTAACCTGTCAGTGATTTCGCAGTTCTGGATCCGTGAAAAGCGTAACAAGACGCTGAAAGATCACTTCAACTATCTGGTACTGCCGGTCTGTGGCGCGCTGACCGTAGGCGCACTGTGGATTAACCTGGAGCAGAGCTCAATGATTCTGGGCCTGATCTGGGGGGGGATCGGTCTGGTCTATCTGGCCTGCGTGACGAAAAGTTTCCGCAACCCGGTGCCACAGTACGAAGATATCGCGCAGTAATGAATGACTGAATAAAAAAACCGGAGGCCATGGCCTCCGGTTTTTTTTGCCTATAGAAAGCCCCCTACCAGGCTGGGCGTTCCGGAAAGCTTTCAGCTTTAAGTCAGTTATTAAAACCCCTTTTGATTTGTTAAACCATCTTGCGGTCTGGCTACTGCACAAGTTCAACAAGAAAACAAAAGGGGGGGGCCAATCGCGGACGAAAAGAGCTTGGTGCACACCCAATGGAACTGCAAATATCACATGGTTTTTTCACCCAAATGCCTGGCGACAGGCAGTATTTTAAGAAAGCTGTGTGAGTGGAAAGACGTACGTATTCTGGAAGCGGAATGCTGCGCAGATCATATCCATATGCTTATGGAAATCCCGCCCAAAATGAGCGTATCCGGCTTTATGGGATATCTGAAAGGGAAAAGCGGTCTGATGCCTTAAGAGCAGTTTGGAGATCTGAAATTCAAATACAGGAACAAGGAATTCTGGTGCCGGGGATACTGCGTAGATATGGTAGGGAAGAACACGGCGAAGATACAGGAATACATAAAGCACCCGCTTGAAGAGGATAATATGGGCGAGCAGTTGTCGCTCCTTTATCCGGGTAGCCCGTTTACGGGCCGGAAGTAATCCATAAATGCAAATGTCCGACTGCGATTTGCCTGGTAAGGCGCGGCTGGTCACAGAGCCTTACCAGGCACATCAGAAAAACCTCCGGCTATGCCGGAGGATAATTATTTAATTATACATAGGCCAGTATTTAACAATGCTCAAATAGCATACATGAGAAATTATCATCAGGTAAGTGAACGTTGAGAATGCAAGTACTGGTTTATCAATCAGCGCAACGCCAAGCCATGATTTAGCAAAAGTCTCGCTTCTTGAAAGCATCATCACAATGAAAATCATTGCAGTCATGAAACTGATTATGAAGTAACGGCCCTGAACGCCACCTACGAAAGGTATATTCAACGGTGAAAAACCGACCCACAAGGCAAGGAAAATCAGCAGCACACTTCCAATACTCATAACTGGAAGTAAATACAATTTTAATTTATTAAACGCTATCTGTGACTGGCTAACGCTGCTAAGTGTTGCCATGAATATTGAAAAAATCGCCAGGTAGCAATATTTACCGCCAAAAGTCCATGTATACGCAGCCGGGCCACCGCCGAACGTAGCGAACATCCTGTCAAACATATCAGGCGTTTGAATAATCACGCTTTTAATCAGGAAGATTACTGTTGCGAACGGCTGAGTCAACAGCATCTCTTTAGCTGCTTTTATATCGCCTCCTGAATGCCAGAACTGGCTGGGTACCCACGAGTAGTAACCGTTCCATGCCAGCGCGACAGCACATCCTGCGGCAATGCTTCCTGCCATGTATGCCAGCCATTTGATACGACTGGAAAACAGTGATGACGGAATGAGTAAAACGAACGGAAGAAATGCAATGTTCGTCATTTTCAGCAGGCCAACCAAACAAGCCAGTACAAACGTCTGCCAGAATATTTTTTCTTTTAGAATTGCCATTCGTAGGCAGCACGCTATAAACATCACAGTGACTAGATTAGTTACCGGATCCGGGCTGTACGACGATGCCAGATTTAGCAGGGTAGGAAAAGACAGGATCATCAGCGTTGGGATGCGCATGATTGGCATCATCATTACTGCGGCATAAACCATTGCAATGAAAAATACCAGGTTCATCACCCTCCCTGCATACATCTGAGTGTCTATTCCAAACGACGTGTATTTAGTGATGGCTATACCAATTGCTGACGGTGCATATAACAACGGAGAATAGGCGGCAGACGGCGCGAAATTGAAACAGGTACTCACGGTATCATTTGAGGCATCAATTTCTTTGGCGCGCTTAATGGCATCCTCTTTACTGGCTGGCTGATTCTGATCCTGCGAGATAAAAAACGGCCAGACATATTGCAAAGCTTTTCTTTCTACACAGCCACCCCATGCGCCTTTCTCTCCATTTATCAGCTTTGGCAACATGGTTCCCTGTGCCATTTGATATGACCTGAAAAAATGAAATCTTTCATCAAGACCGGTAAGCGGTGTATTTTTGAAAACGAAAAATAGCCCTATTATGGTCATGACGACCAGATAAGATACGAGAGAAAACCTCTCCAGACGATCCATGACTACCCCTATTCGTTGGTGTGTCATCGGCTGATAGCACACCAAAAACGTACTAAAATGAAAATTAATGTATTGATATCTGCGATTTTTATCTGCATATCAACCAGCGCATTAGCAGCATCAGTTGATGAAATATCACTGCTATTTTAAAGGAAAGGATTGCTCCCTCTCCTGCTCAAAAGAAGTGCTTTACAGATTCGCACGGCAAAGATTGTAACGTCGTAATCAACGCAAGCAAAGGGATCATCGTTTTCGATGTCCATAGCACAGAGTTTGAAGTATCAGGCATGGTGAGTGGAAAAGTTTGCTAGCATTGAGATTAGGCGCTCATTTGGGATGAACAAGTCAAATCTTTCGTTCTCATATGTTTAATCACAGCAAAGAATTTCATAAGTCCATAGCTTATATGACCACGTCTTTAACATAAATCCAAGCCCCCATCGAGCGTAATGTCAAGCGCTTTCTGTGTATAGTACTCCCCAGCCAGGCTGGGCATTCAGCAAACCTTTTAGCTTTTAACCAATAATTAACACCCTTTTTCATTTGTTAAAAAACTTTGCGGTCTGGCAACAGCAAAAGTCAAACAACAAGTAAAGGGGGCCCAATCAGGGACAAAAGTGCTTAGTGCACACCCAATGGAACTACAAATATCACATAGTTTTTGCACCCAAATGCCGAAGACAGGAGTTTTATAGGTAGAAAAATCAGGCAATAGGCAGCATCGTAAGTAAGCAATGTGAGTGGAAAAAAGTGAATATTCTGGAAGACTTATGCTGTGTGGATCATATTCATACGCTTATGGAGATCCCATCGAAGGTGAGTGTGTCTGGTTTTATGGGATATAAGGAAGCTACAAGCAGCCTGATGTTTTATGCGCAGTTTGGGGGCCTGGAATTCAAATACAGGAACAGGGGATACTGGTGTAGCGGATACTACGTCAATACAGCGGGTAAGAACGCGGCGAAGATAAAGGAATATATTATGCACCAGTTTCAAGTGGATAAAATGAGATAGCAGTTATCAATCCCTTATCCGGGCAGCCCGTTTACGAGCTGTAAGTAATCCATAAATGCAAATGTCGGATTAGGATGCGTCTGTAGGGCACGGCTGGTAAAACAACCTTTTAGGCGCATTTGAAAAAGCTCCGGCTATGCCGGAGGATATTTATTGCCTGCACTCTGGCGGCTACACAATCTCCTGGGCGTACTGCCAGAGCGATTTCAGCAGTGTCAGCTTCGCTTTATCGTCGGCGTACTGCTGGGACAGCATCTGTAGCTCATCGGCGTAGGCCTGCAAAAACTCAGGCGTAAACACCTGACGGCGATGCTCCAGCCAGCGCTGTTGTTCGTCATAATCGAGCGTTCCGGGGAAGTTACGCGCCCGGTAGTTAAACAGCAGTTTCTCGATTCGTTTATCGACAAAGGTGATATCCAGCGCCGGGAGATTACGTGGCTCGGTTTCCAGCAGAATGTTCATTGCCGCACGGTCTGCGTCGCTGAAAAAACCGTTATAAAGTTGTGTATCCACATTCTCAGAGGGTACAAACGGTTCGGCTTCGGCAAAGATAGCCAGTACTTTTTCGCGTACCTGCGGGTTATTGCGCAGAACGTTCAGGTTATCCAGACACTGTTTGCGGTCAATCCCCAGCCGTTCAGCATCCTCAGGACGCAGCGTTTTCGCCTGTGCCAGGATAGGGCATTTATTCAGATGTACCAGCTTCACCGGCACGGCAGCATTGTCACCTAACTCGGCTTTTGCGGTATACAAGCGCTCGCGCAGCGCGTCAGCATCCAGTTCCAGCAACGGCGACATATCGCCCGCGAGGTCCACCATGATCACGGCATTGCGGTTTTCCGGGTGCCAGGCCAGCGGAGCAACCCAACTGGTATTGCCGCGCCAGGCGCCAAACATGCCGGAAACATGGACCAGCGGCGTCATCTGCGGGACATCAATCAGGGCCGCCAGTTTATGCTTATTACGGTGGCTCAGCAGATAATCAAACAGCCTCGGCTGGTGGGTTTTCACCAGTTGCGCCATGGCGATAGTGGCGTAAACGTCGGCCATTGCATCGTGGGCATTGCTGTGTTCAATACCGTTCGCTTTTGTCAGATGCTCAAGGCGGAAACTCGGCAGCCCATCGTCATTCTCCGGCCAGTTGATGCCGTCCGGGCGCAGGGCATAGCAGGCACGCATCACATCCAACAAATCCCAGCGCGAGTTGTTGTTTTGCCAGCTCCAGGCATAGGGATCGTAAAAGTTGCGATAGAAGATATTCCGCGTCACTTCGTCATCGAAGCGGACATTGTTATAGCCGAGTACGCAGGTTTTGGGGACGGTGAACAAATCATGGATGCGGCGGGCAAAGTCAGCTTCATTGACGCCATTCGCTCTGGCGTGCTGTGGCGTAATGCCGGTAATCAGCACTGCCTCTGGGTGAGGCAAATAGTCATCTGCCGGTTTACAGTAAAAGACTTCCGGCTCGCCAATGATGTTGAAATCGGCGTCGGTACGAATCGCAGCAAACTGTGCGGGGCGATCCAGCGAGGGGCTGGTACCGAACGTTTCGTAGTCATGGAAAAGGAAGGTAGGTTGTCTTTCGTCGTCACTCATTGTCTAGTTTTGTCCAGGTTTTTTGTTAATGTGCTGTTTCAAAAGGAAAAAAGTCACTGATTTACCTTTGTTTGCCCACAATAGTTAAATATTGTTGTTTACTGATAGAGATTGTACATGTGATATTGCGTACCAGAAGTGTATCAATATCATTTTTCAGGGTGTACCAAAAACTATCATGGCTATCAGCGACACAAATACAGGTCCATCAGAAGCGCCGAATGGTGATGGCCTTCGCGGATAATCGCCCGTACCAGTATCACTATTGATGGAAGCAGCAACCTCAGAGCATCAACTTTGGGCGTTACTCCTCTGTGTTTTACAAATAAGGATCAGACCTGAGCAATCTTTATTTAATCGCACAGATTGACGTATATATTTTGAGTTAGCAGAAGAAAACCAGCTTATAATAAAAGACCGCCTTACTTCAAAGTAATGCGAAAGTTCCCAACCTAGGGTCAGAAAATGCTATTTCCTATGTCAACTGCATTTTGCAGTAACGTCACTTAACGTTAACGACATACAAGACGTGTTTTTTCAGTCAATGGGCACTGTACTGGATAAGAAATGAATCAGGCCTTTGAAAGTTATTGTAACGGTTAATGGGATTATTACTCCTTTCGATGCGAGCATGAGCATAATCGGTGCAGACCCATTCAGTTATTGGTATATCATCATCTGATGACATCATCGTTAACGGGTGGGCTAACATGCTCAGTGAGATAAGCCAGTCATCTCTGTACACCTGGTATAATTATAGGTGATTTTTTGCTGAATTTCTTACATATCTAATATTCTTATATTTGCACAAGACATTTTTATTTGTCAGTCTGAAAAGGGTATATTTGGATATTGTGCTTATCTTATTTTCCCTCAAAAATTATTTTAATATACAAAGAACTTGTGATAACTATCTGCAATAACTGCACGCCCTTGATTATTGAATGTTTGTACTATACAACTTTAACCAGCGTTACTCTGAAAGAATATTTTTAAATTCGCAGTTCGTATCTCGGGAATAAATATCTGGCTTGCATTTTATAATATGAGTTATTTTTTTGGCGCTATTATAAATAGCGCCATGTTTTATTAAACACTTTGGTATTTTAATATTTTTTTCTTCATTAAATGTCCTGAGATATATACTATAGAGCTGACTGTTATCAGGCAGTTAATGAAAAATGATGGGGCAAAATATCTAAACTCCATTGATTGAGCTGATATCATAAACCCGCAATAATAAAATAAAGAGAATGAAGACATTATAACAGTAGGAATGAATGCTTTTTTATTAAAAAAAAGAATTAATAATATAGACATCCCCAGCAATACAAAAGAAACTACAGGCCTTAATGTTATATTTCTTGTTTCATTTCCTGCTTTGGAAAAATAATAGCGAATTTGGGTATTATCTTCATTATCTTTCGCCCCCCACTCAATTGCATTTTTTTCTACAGAGTTAATACCATGTTCTATTTGCATTAGAGGTTGAGAAATCCCAAAAATATTACTCCACATTCCAAGTTTTACTTTGAAAATTTCAGAGAAATTATTCTTCCATGCAAGGCTGTAAGATTGTTTCACTTTTTCACTTCCTTCATCTGAAACTATGCATTCTACTGGAAGTGGAGGGTTTGCATCCCAAAAGATTGAATTTAACGCCATTGGGTTAAATCTGGTCAAAGCGGCTTTTGTATCACCACAAAAATCCAGCTTATGAATAAACTCCTCATTGGGATTGTTTCTAGCTAAAGAAACAAGCTCCCAAGCCATACCTAAAGCTTCTGGTTTATAATCTTTCCTGACGTCTTTATTAATTAATGATGTAAAGACTATCGATGCTAATATTATAGATAACGGAATGTAAAGTTTTTGTTTATGGTAAAGGAATATTACACATAACATTACCGGTGCAACTATAACCGAATTAAATCTGAAACCAAAAATTGCAGTCGTTACAAAAAAAAGAATAGCGTATCCTAAATATTTTTTTGCGCCGATATTATTGTTACAAAAGCAAACAAGCGCAGGGAAAATGGCAATAAATGCATAAATAATAGAAGAGTCAGTCAAAATAAGTGGGAAGATGCTAAATACCGGAAACGAAATTAATAATATTAGTGATGAGATTGCCGTAAGTGAATTTCTAAATATGAATTTAATAGATATATAAGTACATAAATAAAACAGAAAGGATTGCAATATTGTATAAAACCAAATATCTCCTGTCATAAATAAAAATGCACGAAAGATATAGGATTGTAGAGGCGGTAATACAGAGAATGTGCTTTCAATTTCACTATGTGCTGCAATCCATAGTCTTTTGAACCCATCCGCTGTACCTATAAAAGGATATGATTTCTTACTCAAGAAAACGGATAGAAATAACAAAAAAAACATTATTCCATAATCAAATTTCTTTAATGATTTCATTTAATATATACATCCTAATTCTTTTTGGTATACGAATATTAAAACCACTACTATACGCTTTGTTATTTTATTTGCTACTGTAAACGTATGGCTGCAAACATTTTTAAACACGATGAAATATAGAGCAAGGTGTTAAAATGATTATTTTACGCATTTTTCATTCCATTTTCTTTAAAAGAAGGAAAATTTAAGTTAAGTTATTTTTTTTGCAAAAATTAATTTTATCACTTTATGAGGACGTGGTTAAGAGAATTCACTTCGTACTACCAAAAATGATGATCTTGATCATGTTTAAATTTTCCCAATTATCATGCTATCAATCTAAAAAACGTCATTTTTGAACTGTACCCAAAAAGTTGAGCTCCTTTACCTGGTAATGTGCGTTTTTAATGAGCAAGTTTTCTCTCACTTTTAAGCAGAAGGTCGGATAGCACTTCATTTCCGGACAGGAAATGCAAAAAGCGAAAGCAAAGCGTTTGGTATCGACACCGTGCCGTTTTTAAATGGTGTACTGCTACGAAGTTGCATGATGAAGCAGGTTTACACAATCCTGACCTACACGTATTCCCAAGCCTTTAGATAGTCCCTTTTCCGGCATGTGCGTGAGCACCGTTTGTCTGTTCGCGAAGCCTGTGCAAAATTCACTATCAGTGCCTTCTCCGGGTATTGCCAGTGGGAGCGGCTGTATGATGGCGGAGGAGTTGAAACACTCACTGACAGCAGACGCCGGGAAAAACGATGACAGTATCCCTTGGAAGTAACGCCATCACCTGTTGCAAACTTCTCATTACTCTGAGGAACTTGGGCAACTGTGCGCTGAAGTGCCTAATTTAAAAATAATGCTGTAGATCTTTGTCAGGGAAAAAGCACGTCAAAACGCAGGTTGTGAATGAATTAAGGCTGAAGTTACTTTTGCGAGCTTGTTAAAAGCGGCAGTGGTGGCAAGAAGTACGTTCTACTGGCAACTGGCCTGCGATAAAAATCAGACAGATGTATTGATTACATGCGCCCGATTTTAACCCTGCACCGTAAACATCCAGGACGGTATGGATATAGTCGGATCACGCTGGCTGGTCGTCCAGCCGGGCAAATTATGAACGTGGTATAATGTTTGTAGTCATGGAAAAGAAATGTGGGCGTTGCCGTTGAATCAGACACCTGAGCTCATCCTGTTGATCAATAACCTGCCTATGGTAAACCATTGCGTCGCATCTTCCGAAGGAAAACGCATTGCGGAGCGTCATTCGGAGCAAGATCCGGGACGTAAAAAAATGACTTTCGTCACATTTGTTTGCAATTTGTCCCAGTATCGACATATTAAGTTGCGTAAAAAGAACGGCTAATTTCACGTAAATGAGGATATTTCTTTGAAATGCCGTTTGTTTTTTGCCTTCTCCCTTTTGTCCGCGACAATCCATTGCGCGTTGGCAGATGATATGCCGATTTCTCCCCAGCCGCCGGAAATTCAGGCGGGCTCATGGGTCTTAATGGATTACACCACCGGGCAGATCCTCACTGCAGGCAATGAACATCAGCAGCGTAATCCGGCCAGCCTGACCAAGCTGATGACTGGCTATGTTGTGGATCGCGCCATCGACAGCCACCGTATCAGCGCCAGCGATGTGGTGACGGTAGGTAAGGATGCCTGGGCGCGAGGAAATCCGGTCTTTGACGGCTCTTCGTTAATGTTCCTGAAAGCCGGGGATCGCGTAACGGTGCGCGACCTGAGCCGCGGGCTGATTGTTGATTCCGGCAACGATGCCTGCGTCGCGCTGGCCGATTATGTAGCGGGAAGCCAGCCGCAGTTTGTCAGCATGATGAACGATTATGTGCAAAAGCTAAATTTGCGTGATACCCATTTTGAAACGGTACATGGCCTGGACGCGCCCGGCCAGCACAGTTCGGCATATGATCTGGCGGTGCTTTCCCGCGCCATTATCAGCGGTGAGCCGGATTTTTATCATATGTACAGTGAGAAAAGCCTGACATGGAACGGTATCACCCAGCAGAACCGTAATGGGCTGCTGTGGGATTCATCATTGAATGTTGATGGCCTGAAAACCGGGCATACCTCGGGTGCCGGTTTTAACCTGATAGCATCAAGCGTTGATGGGCAGCGTCGCCTGATTGCGGTTGTGATGGGGGCGGAAAGCCCGAAAGGCCGTGAAGACCAGGCGCGGAAGTTGCTGCACTGGGGCCAGCAAAATTTTGATACCGTGCAGATTCTGCAAAAAGGTAAAAAAGTTGGCAGCGAGCGTATCTGGTATGGCGATAAGGAACAGATGACGGTCGGTACCGACCAGGATCTTTGGTTGGCGCTGCCGAAAGCGGAACTCCCGAATATCAAAGCACGCTATGTCATAGACGCTAAAGAGCTCGAAGCCCCGCTTGCCGCTCATCAGCGCGTGGGCGAAATCCAGCTTTACGATCGTGACAAAGTGGTGGCGCACTTGCCGCTGGTGACGCTGGATGATGTCGGTAAGGGTGGCTTGTTCTCGCGGTTGAGCGACTATCTGCACCACAAAGCCTGATGATGATGCGGACTGGCTGTGACGCGAGTCTGCTCACATAATTGATCTGTTGTGAGTGCCCGGTTTCGATGATTTCACTACACTGTACAAATACACAGTAAAGGGAGGGTAACATGGCATACACCGTAAGACAGGTTGATAAGCGCACTATCGCCGGGTTTCATCTGGTTGGCCCCTGGGATGTCACCGTCAAGAAAGGGTTCGAGCAGTTAGCGATGTGGGTTAACGGTAAACAGATTCAGACTCAGGAATGGATCACGGTTTACTATGACAATCCCGATGAAGTTCCCGCGGAAAAGTTGCGTGCTGATGTGGTTGTTTCGGTTCCGGCTGATTTCGTCATTCCTGAAAACAGTGAAGGGGTGATGCGTACTGAGATTCCGGCAGGCCTGAACGCAGTGGCACGCGCTCGCGTCTATAACGAAGAGTTCGAACAGGCGTGGGATGCTTTTTTTGATGAATTGATGGCAGATGAGCAGTATCAGATTGCTTTACGCCCCTGTTTTGAAGTCTATCTGAATTCAGCGCAGGAGGATGGCTACTGGGAAATCGATATGTACATTCCCGTAGAACCAAAAGTGCTCTGATTGTAAACGTTAAAAGGGTTCACTGTTCAATCTGTACACGCGGATTTTAAGCAGTGAACCCTTTTTTGTTCTAAACAGTGACCTTTGCCGCAGAAAGATCGCTACAATTGCGCCTTCGTTGTTTTTTGACTGGAGAGCGGGTGTGCGTCCCGACAAATCACTCAGTCCTTTTGAGATCCGTCTTTACCGACATTATCGCGTGGTTCACGGCGTACGTATTGCGCTTGCTTTTATCCTGACCTTTTTGTTGGTTCGTCTGCTCAATGTACCCGAGGGTACCTGGCCACTCATCACCCTGGTGGTGATCATGGGGCCGATTTCGTTCTGGGGAAATGTGGTTCCCAGAGCATTTGAGCGCATTGGTGGCACAATCTGTGGCTCTGCGTTGGGGCTTGTCGCACTTAAGCTTGAGCTGATCTCCCTTCCGCTGATGGTGATGTGGTGTGCGGGAGCCATGTTCCTCTGTGGCTGGCTGGCGCTGGGTAAAAAGCCCTATCAGGCATTGCTTATCGGTATCACGCTGTCGGTGGTGGTTGGCGCGCCGGCCGGGGATATGAATACGGCGTTGTGGCGAAGTGGCGACGTCATTTTTGGCTCGTTACTGGCAATGCTCTTCACCGGTATCTGGCCGCAGCGAGCCTTTCTGCACTGGCGTATCCAAATGGCAAACTACGTTACCGCCTTTAACCGGGTCTATCAGGCCGGTTTTTCGCGTAACCTCGTTGAGCGCCCGCGGCTGGAAAGGCACCTGCAAAAAATACTCAATGATGTGGTGAAAATGCGCGGCCTGATTACACCCGCCAGTAAAGAGACGCATATCCAGAAAGCCATTTTTGAAGCGATTCAAACCGTAAGCCGCAATATGGTGTGTGTGCTGGAACTGCAAATGAACGCGCACTGGGCTTCCCGCGCCAGCCACTTCGTTATGCTCAACGCCAGTACGTTGCGTGAAACGCAGCAAATGACGCAGCAAACGTTGTTGACCATCGCCCATGCGCTCTATGAAGGAAATCCGCAACCGATTCTGGCCAATACGGAAAAACTGACTGACATTGTGACGGAATTGCGCGACCTGCTCCGCGATCATCAGGGCGATGCGTTGGCGGAGAATTCGATTCACGGTTATGTGTGGCTGAGCATGGAACTGGCACGGCAACTGGAGTTGATGTCACATTTAATATGTCGGGCGCTGCGCAAATAAGCTTCACACAATTCGGAAAAACAGTCAGGCTGTTTCGATTCAGCCCAATTTGGGGTTATGATAGAGAAAAGGATAAAATCATTGTCATCAGCAACGGCTAAAAGTAAGGTCTTAGGCGGTTGCTTTAACGAATCCGAATCTCACATTAGCAGGGGTATCAAAATGGAAACAAGTAAGCCTTCATTCCAGGACGTTCTGGAGTTTGTTCGTCTGTTCCGTCGTAAGAATAAACTGCAGCGCGAAATCCAGGATGTTGAGAAAAAGATCCGTGATAACCAGAAACGTGTACTGCTGCTGGACAACCTGAGCGACTATATCAAGCCGGGTATGAGCGTTGAAGCTATCCAGGGTATTATCGCCAGCATGAAAAGCGATTACGAAGACCGCGTTGATGATTACATCATCAAAAACGCCGAGATCTCCAAAGAACGCCGTGAGATCTCCAAGAAACTGAAAACAATGGGTGAGCAGAAACCCGTTGAGCCAAAAGAAGAGTAATCACTCTGACGGTGAGAGGGCCTCTCTCACCGTTCTCTTACCCCGCCTTCCACCATGCGCAACAGATGTTGTTGCGGCCAGTGCTGTTGCAATGCAGGTTTACTCAGTAACGCGCGCACTTTCGCAAGATCATGACGTTGTCTGTCCAGAAATAAGCCCACAACACTACCGCTATGGGCGACATTCAGCCCGTACAAATCGCACTGTTCCACTATCCCCATCAGTGAATTAAAACCCGGTTTAGGTAGCAGCGTCTGGCTTGCCATGGCACTTTGCGATGCCGCCTCGCCCAGTAGTGCCGGATCGTTTGTCAGGCAGGCTCGCTGCACTTTACGCCAGGCGCTGCCGAGAGCATCGGCGTTGGCCATCAGCACGGCCCGCCGGGGCAGGCGATGATAATCTTCTGTGCGAAGCGTTAACGGGCTTTCCAGTAATAAGACATCGAGAGTGGGAACACGCTCACAGGAGATCCGTGTTTGTGCGGTGTTGTGATCAAATAACGTCAACGAACGAAAAACAGTGCTGTCGGTGGGTTCCAGCGCGACGCAAAGCTGAGAGAGGGTGACGTCATCAAGCGTAAACCCAAGATGACGTGATGTGGCAACCGCTGTGGCTGCGATGTCCGCGGTACTGCTCGCCATCCCTTTGGCGACGGGAATGGTCGAGCGGCAGTCAATGCGGATTTCATCACTTAATGCAGCAGGTAGCTGCCAGTGTGCCAGCACCTGTTTTACCATCGCTCGTACCAGGGGGCGTTCAGCAGGCACAGGCGTACCGGCTGTGACTTCAACCTCGCTATACCAGTCGACCGGGCAGGAAACCAGCTTTTCACTGCCCAGGATCCATCCCTGAATGATTTCGCCGCAGGATGCGGGACACTGTGCCAGCGCCAAGTTCAACCTCTCATTGTGGTGCGTAACGTCAGGATAGTGTCATGCCGATCCGCTGAAAGCCAGAATTTCGCGTAACGACACCACGCCGCCAATCACGATCAGCGCGGGGGCGTGAAACCCGGCGGCTTCGCTCTCTTGTGCCAGCGCAGACAGCGGTGCGCAGAGAACTTTCTGTTCCGGTGTGCTGGCACGCATCACCACGGCTGCAGGTGTATCGGCTGGTTTACCTGCACTCATCAAAGCGGCACAGATGGTCTGTATCTGCGACATCCCCATCAGGATCACCAGCGTCCCCGGCAGGACCGCAAGTTTACCCCAGTCCTGGGGTTCTTTACCGTCCTGTAAATGGCCGGTCACAACATGAAAACCGGAGGCAAAATCGCGGTGCGTGACCGGGATACCCGCTGCTGCAAGCCCGCCAATCGCGGAGGTGATACCTGGTACCACCTCGCACTCGATACCACACTCCCGTAATGCTTGCATCTCTTCGCTCCCGCGACCAAAAACAAAGGGATCACCGCCTTTTAAGCGCACAACCCTGAGGCCTCTGCTGGCGCAATCAATCAGGATTTGGTTGATTTGTGGCTGCGGGATAGGGTGGCGATTCGCCTCTTTGCCCACATCATGCAACTCACAACCCGCCGGGGCTTCCTGTAACAGAAGCGGATTAACCAGCCTGTCGAAAACAACGGCTTCGGCTTCACGCAGGCAGTTTAATCCTTTTACGGTCAGCAGACCCGGGTCGCCCGGGCCTGCGCCCACCAGCCAGACTTTACCTGTCATGCTTCTGCCTCCGCATATTCCGGCAGCCCGATGCGCATTACGTCACGGGCAATCATCAGTTCTTCATTGGTATTGATCACGGCGACTTTCACCACAGAATGGTCAGTCTGGATAAACGTGGCATTGCGGTCGTTTTTCCCGGCATCAATGTCCAGCCCCAGGAAATGCAGGTTGCGACAGATGGCCGCTCTGGCTCGTGCGGAGTTTTCACCAATGCCGCCGGTAAATAACAGAACATCCAGGCCACCCAATTGCATTACATAGCTGCCGATAGTGGCGCGGATACGTTCGGCAAAAAGAGTGAGTGCCAGTGTTGCGCGCGCGTTGCCAGCATTCGATGCTTGTTCGACATCGCGAAAATCGTTCGATACGCCAGAGACCCCGAGCAGCCCCGATTCGTTATTTAGCAGAGCGTTAAGCTGTTGCGGCGACTTGTCTTCTTTTAACGCAACCCAGGGCAAAATAGAGGGGTCGATATCCCCGCTGCGGGTACCCATCATTACCCCCGACTGCGGTGTGAACCCCATAGAGGTGTTGACGGATCGCCCACCTTTAATAGCGCACAGGCTGCTGCCATTGCCTAAATGGCAGGAGATAACCCGCAATGCGCTTAATGGAACGCCCAGTTTTTCGGCTAATTGCTGGCTGACAAATTTATGGCTGGTGCCATGGAACCCGTAACGGCGAATCCCAAGTTCTGCGTAATAGCGCCAGGGCAGAGGGTAGATGAAAGCGCTTTGTTCCAGCGTCTGATGAAATGAGGTATCAAACACGGCAACCGCTGGGGCATGTGGCAGCGCCTGGCGAAAAATGCGAATGCCCGCTGCGTTGACCGGGTTGTGTAATGGTGCCAGTTCCGCAAGGCGTTCGATTTCTGCCAGTGCGTCATGAGTAATCAACGCCGAGTCTTTAAAAGTTTCTCCACCGTGTGCGACACGATGCCCCACGCCGTCTATTGCCGATAAGGAGGAGATAATGTTATGTGAAAGCAATTTTTCCAGCAGTAATTCCGCCGCCTCTTTGTGGTCGGCAATGGCACGTGTCTCCTGCCATTTTTGTTCCCCCTGCTTGAGGGTGAAAATGGCATCGGAAAGCCCGATACGTTCGATCAGACCCTGACAGAGAAGCGTGCCTGCAGGCATAATAAGAAGCTGAAATTTAAGCGAAGAACTACCGGCGTTGATTGCCATTATTGTTCGGGACATGCGTGCTCCTGGGGTTGAAGAAAAGCGATGACCTCAGCGACACCCTGACCGGTTTGCGCGCTGGTGATAAAAAGATGCTCTGCACCTGACTGCCGTAACCACTCGCCGATTTGCGTGATCTTGTGTTCTGCGACAAGGTCGGCTTTGGTGATGATGCCAATCGTCTGGCGGTTCATCGGCAAGGTAAATCCGGGTGAAAATGGGCACCATTCGGCGTCGGCATTCAGTACCAGCGCCACCACATCGGCTTCGCAGGCGCTGGTGAGTAAGGCGCTGTAGAGACATCGGTTTTCGAGGTACTCCCCCGGCGTATCGATGGTCTCAGGTGACCAGACAATGGCCTGCGTTTTTTGATAGCGCATTGCCTCACCGCGCAAGCGTTGTGTTAGCGATGTCTTACCGCACTGGCTTGGGCCAATTAACATCATTCGTTTCATCGCATCAGGTCCTTGTGACCTGGCAGGTCGTAAAGTGCAGAATTTCGCCGAGTGAACGCGTCACCTGACGTAGTGCATACTCCACTGAGGAAACATCCCCCGTGAGGACCACGGCACCTGTGAAACGATCGATAAAACCGATCTCTACCGCCCCGGATTTGGTCGCGATATCGCAGGCGATGATTGAGGCTTCGCTGGGGGTAATCGTCAGAATGCCAATGGCAGAAGCCGTCTCGCTTAAGCCCAGCTTTTTGTAGAGATCTTTGCCTGGATTGGCGATCAAATGGGCCAGGGTGACCTGTTTACCGGGCACATACTCCTGAATCATGCGTTCAGTACTGCGTTGTGTCTCCATTAGCCCTCCACAATCTGTCGCCACATGGCTTCATGGGGACGCGGGATCACCGAGCGGTACACCAGCAGACCTTTTTCGCCAGCACTTTCACTGGCAACGGCGACGGCATTTTCCACATCCGAAATATCACCGGTCACGACCATGTAGCATTTGCCACCAATGCCGAACGCCATATGAACGCGTACCAGGGTGACATTCGACGCCTTCACTGCACGGTCGGCCGCGCTCACGCAGGCGGCTACACTCCAGGTTTCAACGATACCCACTGCCTGACGTTGCTCGACGGCATTGAGACCGCTAATCGCAGGCAGCACGCTGGCATGAATATTGGGAAGGACCAGGCTGTCGACCAGCATTTCTCCGGCCTGGCTGTCGCCCGTGGCAATAGCCTGCTGGACTGCGCCGACATCGCCTCCCACCATGACCAAAAATTTGCCGGGGCAAAGCGTCTTACTGACCAGAAGCGTCACATTGGCGCTTTTGAGCATGGCATCACCCAGTTCCATGCCTTTGGCGATGCTGGTTAATTCAAGTATTCCAATAGCCTGTGACATGGTTAACCTCGTACAACCGTAATGGCTTTATCTGTGACCGACGCAATAACGCCATCGATACTGGCATGAAGGGGAACGCCCAGCGCACCTTCGGGGATAGTGGCAATGCGCTGCCCCCGGATGACGACGTCGCCTTCTTTTACGCAAGGAATCGCTGGCGCACCAATATGCTGGCGCAGCGGCAATACGACCTGTGAAGGGGTAATGACGTGCTCTTCCAGCGGCGCATCCTGATACCAGTCGCGCAGGCCAAGCCTGGCCACCAGGCGCTTGACAGGGATCAGGCGATAGCGCGCCATCTCATCAGCCTCGCGAAGCGGCCCCTCATAGCGTGCGCCGCTGGCGCGTAATTGAACTTTAAGGAGACGGTTTACCCGCATCGGTGAGATGCCTACCGGGCAGGCGACGCTTTCACAGACGTTGCATTCAGAACAGGTCAGGGCACTGAGCAGCGTTTGCGGCGTAGCGACGCCCTGATAATTGACGGCCCGCACCAGAAGATGAGGCGAGAGTTCGTGGCCAATTAAATGCCGGGGGCAGAGATCGGTACATAACCGACACTGCTCGCAGACGGTACGGGCGATGGTCAGCACGGTGCGGTCATCCTGCAGACGGCGCTGAATCAGCGAGTGTGATTTCGGCAGTACCAGCAGACCACCCGTAGTTTTTGTCACCGGCACATCCAGTGATGGCAGCAGGCCGCCCATCATTGGGCCACCGTTAATAAAACCGGGCTCCTCTACCGTGGCACCACCCGCCATTTCCAGCACTTCCCGTAACGACATACCCAGCGGGACCGTTACAGTCAGGGGATGACGTACCGCGCCGTTTACCGTCAGGGTTCTGCGGGTCACGGGATATTGCTGTTCCACCGCGCGTGCAATATTGAGAACGGTCTGCACGTTATTGACGACAACCCCCACGCTGACCGGCAGCGCGGCAGGAGGTACACGACGCCCTGTTGCCATCCAGATAGTGATAACTTCGTCTCCGGCGGGGTAGACGTCAGGCAGAATATGCAGACGAATCTGCGCAGGTAGTAGTGGAGTAAGTGCGGCGATGGCGGCGCGATATTTTTCTTTGAGCGCAATAATGCCCTCTGTCGCGCCCGTTGCCGTCATGCCATAAAGCACGCCACGCACCAGTCGTGCCGCCTGTTGCGCCATCAACTGCTGATCGACTTTCAACATCGGTTCGCATTCGGCGGCATTAACCAGAAAAATCTCGACCTGTGCCTGCAGTTTTACATGGGTTGGAAACCCGGCGCCGCCAGCGCCAACGACGCCAGCTTCGCGTACGCGCTGGCGAATGGTCTCTGCCGTTGCCGGGTTCAATTCGCCCCATGGGGACGGGAGAAGGGCCGCTTCACTCACAGCAATTCCTCCAGAAGATGTCGAATGTCATTGCCATCGGCAGGGCGAGGCGTGGTTTTCAGCGTGACATCCGCCAGTGCAGCCTGAACCATGGCGGGGATCCGCTCACGGAATTTATCTTTGTCTGCTTTTAGCGCGACCGAGAGCGTCGGCATCTCACACTGCTGACGAAGCTGCTCAATCTGGCGAATCAGTGAATGAATGGCGACCAACTCATTCGCGCCTGTCGGGCAAAAATGGCAGGCTTTAGCCAGCCGGGCATAACGCTTCGCCGCACGTTTATCACTGGCATTAAAGCGAATGACCGCCCCCAGCAGCAGCGCATTAGCTAACCCATGCGGCAGGTGAAATTGCCCGCCCAACTGATGGGCAATGGCGTGATTAATACCTAACCCCGCCTGGCTGAACGCCATCCCAGCGAGGGTCGCAGCGTTGTGCATTTTGCCACGCGTCGCCAGGCAGTCGCCTTTACGTACCGCCGTTGGCAGGTACTGGAACACTAACTGTGCTGCTTTCTCTGCCAGCGCATCGGTAAAATCGCTGGCCCGAGGCGACACATAGGCTTCGAGGGCGTGGGTCAGCACATCCATGCCGGTATTCGCCGTAATAGCGGGCGGGACGCTGACGACAAGCGTCGGGTCCAGGATCGCGATATCGGGATAGAGCGCATTATCGAACAATGGATATTTGATGCCTTTTTCGGGATCGCTTATCACGCAGGCGCTGGTCACCTCCGAGCCGGTGCCGCTGGTGGTCGGAATCGCGACACAGGTTTCGATATTGACGCCCTGTTGTTTGCTGAACCAGACGATCGCTTTCGCCGCATCCAGCGCGGAGCCGCCACCGAAACCAATAACCACCTGCGGCTGGAGTGAATGCATCTGTGTAATGCCTTCCACAACCGTGGCGATGGTCGGATCAGGTGTAATGTCGCTAAAGACGCTGATGCGGTTATCTGCCGGGATTGCCTTGCGCAGCAGTTCTATAAGCGGAGAGCTGGCAAGAAAACCGTCGCAGACAACCCATATGTGCTTGTTACGAAAGCGTTTAAGCACCTCAAGGCTTCCCGCTCCGCTGTAGAGTCGCGTTTGTAGCGAAAATCTCTTCATATCGGCCTCAATTAGCGAATGGAGAAACCGTTGGTCAGTACGCAACGACGCGAACGTGCAAAGGTTTTTGCTGATGTCGTGCCTTCGCCGGTAGGTGTGGCTATTGTGAATGTGGTAAAGCCTTCACCGCCCACGCCAATCCCCGCATAAGACGGTCCGTTTTTCACAAAAATAGAGGTCTGCAGGCTGCGCGCGGCCAGGTTCAGGCGGGAGACATTTTGTGAATGCATCACCGCCGTGTGGTGCAAACCCTCCTCAACAACGAGGGCAAGGGCGAGGGCGGCATCAAAGTCGTTAACCCGAACGACAGGCAGTACGGGCATTAATTGCTCTGCGGTAACCAACGGATCGTTGCCTTGCACTTCGGCGATCAACAGGCGAGGCGCTTTAGGCGGCACGCTCAGACCGGCCGCTTGCAGAATGTGTGAAGGGCTTTTACCGACCAGTTTTTTATTGGCCACCCCATCCTGGATACAGACGGCGCGCAGTTTATCGATATCCACACCGGTAATGCGCAGCGCGCCAAATGCCTGCATCTGTTGCATCAGGCGGTCGGCAACACAGTCGACAACAATCAGACTCTTTTCTGCAATGCAGGGCAGGTTGTAATCGAAGGATGCGCCGTTGATGATGTCTTCCGCTGCTTTCACCAGATCGGCAGTTTCGTCGACGATACAGGGTGGGTTTCCGGCACCTGCGCCGATCACTTTCTTGCCACTTTTTAGGCCCATCAGCACAATGCCTGGGCCACCGGTAATCGCCAGCAGGGCGATCTTAGGATGCGCCATCATCTGCTGAGTGGCTTCGAATGTAGGTTCGGCAACGGTTACTACCAGGTTGCGAATACCCGTATGGCGAAACGCGATATCTTCAATCATGCGGATCAGCTTGAGCGAAACCTTTTTCGCACCCGGATGCGGGCTGAAATAGATGGTATTGCCTGCCGCCAGCATGCTGATGCTGTTGTTAATAATGGTTTCGGTCGGGTTCGTGCTCGGCGCAACGGAACCAATAACGCCAAACGGGGAATATTCGAATAACACCATGCCGCCGTCGCCGGTCAGCGCGGTGGTGGTGAGATCTTCTATACCCGGGGTGTTTTCCAACGCGGCTTTGTTTTTGAGAAACTTGTCTTCTTTGTTGCCCATACCGGTTTCTGTGGCGCTCTCTTCGGCCAGTTCGGCCAGATAGGGAGCCAGCTCATCACGAATACCGCCAATAATGGCGCTGCGGGTTTTTAAGGGACACTGTTGATAGCGCAGGAAGGCCTGGTGTGCTGCGTCGATAGCTTCTGCTGGCGTGGCGAATACCCCATTGGTGCAGCTCTCTTTTTTCTCTTGTGTCGGTGTGAGTTGTTCGCTCAGGATGGTGCGAATAAGGGTTTCAAGTTCGGTCGTATTCATTATTTTTTTCCCATGTTAATCGCCGCAAGTGCGGTCTGAGCAATGTCCATGTCTTGTTCAACGGAACCGCCGCTGATGCCAAGACCACCAATAATGTTGCCGTCACGCCAGATGGGGAAACCGCCTCCAAAAGTGACAACTTTGCCTTCCATGTGCGCCTCTAACCCATACAGCGCGCGTCCTGGTTGCACGGCGTCTGAAAGTTCGTGTGTGGCCGATTTCATCGCGACCGCCGTCCAGGCTTTTTTCGGTGCCAGGTCGCTACTGACTAGCAGCGCGTCTGGCATGCGCCAGGTCAGCATGCCGATGCCATGGGCGTCCACGACGCTTATCACCACCGGCACGTTAAGCTCGCCAGCGCGTGTCATCGCGGCTTTGGCCAGTTGATGAAGGTCATGAAATGAAAGTGACATAGAGGTGCCTTTCGCCGGTATGGCTTGTGCCGCAGCGCGATAACGCGCCGCGACTTCGTGAATGACTTTTTCCTGGTGCGCCAGATGGTCTTCAAGGCGGGCCAGCGCGTACAAGCAGTCGGAAAGGCGGTTGATATAGCGCATCAGCACCTGACGGACGTTTACCTGTTCACTTAACTCCACCAGGCGACGCTCGGCTTTGCGGGCCAGTGTCCGGGCAACATGCAAACGGGCTGCTGCTTCGCAGCGGCCTGGCAGCACAAAGCTGTGGACGTTGTCGACCTGGGACATCGCGTTGTCTATTGCTTGTTCCAGCGCAGCAATATCTTCGGTACTGACATAGCGCTGTTTTGGCGAGGGTGTTTCGCTTTCACTCGCCAGTTCTGCGCTAAACCAGAAAATCTGCAGTTGCACCGCTTCCAGGAATGGCTTGCTGGCGAGGGCTTGCACGGCGCAGGCACAGAGACTCAACTGAGAGTTGAGTTCATCCAGCGTGCCGTATGCTTCGACGCGCGGATGGGTTTTGCTGACGCGCTGGCCGCTAAACAGAGCCGTCGTGCCAGCGTCGCCAGTGCGGGTATAAATGGCCATTATTCCTCCTTAGCGCGACAGGGTGTCGACAATGCCCACCACCGCCAAATCAATGGCTTCGTTCGGGCCGGAAAAAACATGCCTCGCACTGGAGCCACTGCTGAGCAGAACCAGTTCGCCGACACCTGCACCAACGGAATCAACGGCTACTTCATCACCCTGTAATGGGTTGGCGGGAAGTTCACCGTCTGCCGTAACCCGCCGGACCAGCAGCAATTTTTTGCCCACCAGAGAAGCGGATTTTTGTGTCGAGACCACCGAGCCAGTTACCCTTGCGAGATGCATGCTTTACTCCTGCTTCACGAGTCGTATGTGTTGCGAAATCACTGCTTCACTGGCCAGTGCCGTGATAACCGTTTTACGTGAGACAGCAAGCCAGCACGCGTTGAGGCCAGCGACATCGCGATAGCTCAATACTTTTGCCTGATGGATAACCACCGTGACGCCTTGCTCATCCATGAACGTCACAGGCAGTTTCGCCAGTGTTTTCAGGGGTAAGCAGGGCAGCAGCCTGCTGTTTAACGTAATGCTCACGGACATGCCCAACGCCAGGGCTTCAAACAGGTGTGCAACGGCGGTGTTGTCCTGATCGCCGTCTGCCAGCGCCCCCAGAAAACACAGATCGGTTTGTTGCACGCAGAGCGCGTCATGGTTCAGAAAAAACTTCATCACAGAAGCATGACGCAGCTCTTCCTGACTGAGCGTGAGGGTGTTGCCCTGCCTGGCCTGCAGGCGGGCAACGATCACCCCGACGATGTGCGCTAACTGTTCGTTGTTCATGCGCGTGGTACCAGGCGAGCGCGAGCGCCAGGTTCGTCTGCGCCACAGGCATTCGCTTCATCGGTATCGATATGCATTTCGAGAAGCAAACCCGGCGCCACGCGGATGGCGACATCATCAAAAATCACCCGGCGCCCAGTGCCTTCAATTGCAACGCAGACGTTGTCGCCATGGGAAACGCGCAGAACCAGGGCGTCCAGCGGCGACATATGAATGTGCCGTTGTGCGACGATGACGCCGTTGGGTAAGTCGATTTCCGCATACGGACTCACCAGCCTGATCCCTGGTGTACCCGCCAGATTGCCGGACATGCGCAGCGGGGCGGCGATACCCAACGTACGGGCATCCGTACGTGAAATCTCGACCTGGCTGGCGCCGCGTAGCGGGCCAAGCAGGCGCACATTTTTCAGTTGCCCTTTTGGTCCTACCAGCGTGACGGTTTGCTCCGCTGCAAAATAACCGGGTTGCAGCAACGCTTTTTTAATCGTCACCGTCTGACCGGGAAATAACCGCTCGAAATCCTCAGGTGAAAGATGGATATGTCGGTTCGATATACCCAGAGGGATGGGACGCGCACGCATCTCATCCAGAACCTGAGTGACCACATTTTCGACTAACTGTTTATCCATGTTTATTCCCCTCGCTGACCGCTATGAATACACAGCGAGCGTGGTTCCCCTTTCTGGCGTGGACACGCCGGGTCAAGGCAAAGATTGCAGGTCACCAGTTGAATCGCCGCCGATTCGGAAGCGGCGGATGTTTCTTCACGCAATGGCTGCTCGTGCTCAATGCTCTGAACCGGTTTTTCCGTTGTTGTTATCGACACAGGCGGCGTTTCAGGGATGGCTGCACGCGTTGGCGCAGAGGCCAGAATCCCCTCAGCAGGCCGCGCAATGACCTTTTGTGCCACCAGCCCGTTACGCGTTTGCGCAAAGTTGGCGCCAGTGATGATGGCCGACTGAACAGAGGCCACATCACCAGCGACTTTGATTACCGTCCAGCCAGAGCCATTGGTTTTTTCCATACCCAGCAGCGTGATGGAAGCGGCTTTCGCCATAACATCCGCGCAACTGATAGCCAGCGCCAGACCGCTAACTTCAAGTAATCCGAGTGATTGCTTCACGCTGTGCTCCTTTATCTGCCAGTCAGGCTGATTTCGGTAAAATGGCTTCGACGTCGCTGTGCGGACGCGGGATTACGTGACAAGATTTCACTTCACCCACCGCGCTGGCTGCCGCAGCGCCTGCGTCAACGGCGGCTTTCACTGCACCCACGTCACCGCGCACCATGACGGTGACCAGACCCGAACCAATTTTTTCGTAACCTACCAATTGCACGTTGGCGGATTTCACCATGGCATCGGCGGCTTCGATTGCACCCACCAGACCTTTTGTTTCAACCAGTCCCAATGCGTTGTTCATACTGCGTTTCTCCTGTTTATGGATAAAAGTGGTTACCGGAACGGTATCCCCTTCACCAGTCTGGCGGCGTTATTACCTGCCTTGCGCCTGGACTGGAGGTCTTCATGAAGCATCAGCGTAAAAAGCGGCGCTGATGCGGGTAAATTTCGGTAATGGATAACCAGTTGCTGGTTATCGCAGGCGATGCCAACCAGCAGTGCTGACTGGTTGGCCGCCTGCCAGGCATGGGCGACGACATCAAGCCCGGAGGCCTGTTGCCAGCGCCAGGGAATACCTTCCTCTTCAATTCCCCACAGCACTTCCTGCCACTGCGGCTGGCACTCTGCGAGCGCGGTGATAACGATGACCGGACTGTCCTGCTTAACGTCCATTGGCATACTCCTTCTGCCAGGAGAGGATTAGCCCCGTTGCCACCGCGTTGCGTGGACCTTCAACGCCCCGGATATTTCCCCGCCCGGCCACCAGTCGGTAGTGGGCAAGGGCATCGGTGACGAGTTGCGGTATCTCGAAGTCGAGTGAGGAGCCGCCAACCAGCACCACGAATGGAATATCGCGGATGTTTCCGGTAGGGCTTACCTGGCGCAGCGCGCGCAGGGCATTGGTGACAAACACGCGTTCTTTGGCGCTGCGGCGAATAATGCGTACTTTTTCCAGCACCATGTCTCCCGGCAGCGGTACCAACTCATCGGGTTTCACAACACACACGCGTGCAAACACCGCAGGTGGAAGAGGGGTCGGGAAAAACTGCACGCTGCCGTCTTCATGGCGCAGGTGAAAAAGGCTTTCGACTTTCGCCAGCGGGTACTTTTTGATTTCCTCCGCAAGGTAGCGATCCTCGAGCCCCAGTTCGCGAGCGATGATCATCGTCACCATGTCTCCGGCTCCGGCCAGATGGGTGGCGGTAATCTGCCCCTGCGGCGTAATAATGGAGGCGTCGGTAGAACCGGCGCCAAGGTCGAGAATGGCCAGCGGCCTCGATGTGCCCGGCGTGGTGAGCGCACCAAAGATAGCGGCTTCTGCTTCTGCTCCGCCCACCTGCACATCAACGTGTAGCTTTTGCTCAATTTCGCGGGCAATCATAGCCATCTGTAGGCGGTCCGACTTGACCATCGAGGCGATGCCAACGGCTTGTTCGAGGGAGAACTCACCCGCCAGCCCCCCGGTCACGTTGACCGGGACAGCGGTATCGACAGCGAGGAGATCCTGAATAAATACATCGCTGCTGGGTTTGTTGGTGAGCTCAGCCATGGTCTGGCGGACATGTTCCAGCATGCCGCCGATATTGGTGCCAGCCTCGCCGGTGACGTTATCCAGTGTTGGACATTCATTCACCGCTTTCATGATGGCATCGGCCCCGGCGGCAACATCGACCTTGAGCGTTCTGCCTTTGGCGACTAACTCAATATTCCCTGCGGGGATTGAGCGGGCTTTGACATCACCGGACGGTGTTTTCACGACGACGGCGGAACGGTTGCCAATCAGCGCCCTGGCCACGGGCACGATGTTGCGTGTTTCATCGGCGCTCAGGGAAAAGACAGTGGCGATGCCGTAAGGGTTAGAGAGACTTTCGATAACCTTGCCCGGCATTGCCACTTCAACAGCGGCGAGCATCCCCATCGGAATGCGCTCGATATACAGCACTTCGTCAACGATGGGGACAGGGCGCTCAAGGCGGTTATTGACCAGTACGCCATCGTCGCGCTGTAAAATGATGCCGTTGATGTTATAGCCGACTTGCGTTGAGGCGTTAACCATGCGCGCAACATCGGAAAAATCGAATGCAGCGGAAACAACCAGAATATAAGGTTGATCCGCTGGACGCGTCAGAAGCTCTTCCGGTGTGATAGTGATACCAACCCCCAACCCGATACCGCCAGGTGTTTTCGGGTTATGGCCTATCATTGTTGATTCGGTAATGATGGTTTCCGTGATGGTTTCCATCGCTACATCACCGATCACCGGTGTCGCTTCGTTAATACGTATAAGCGAAATATCGCTGACAGAGATACCCACATCGGCGACAACTTTGTTCAGCGCTTCCTGAATGCCGAATACATTGCGCAGTGTGCCTTTAATACCCGTCGTTTCCGCAAGCGAACTGCTCACAATGTTCAGTGCGCCAGTCTCATCCATGGTGGCCAGTGCCACCTCGGTTGACGAGTTACCTATATCAATGCCAGCTATATAACGCATAAGTCATCCCTGTGATTAATCGTCGCCTTTAAGTTTCTTGCGTTCGACGTAAAGCACTGCCGCTTCACGTACAAATGCTGCGCAGATTTTTGCTTTGTAGTGGCTTTCCAGATCCTCTGCGATATCCAGCAACTCTTGCCTGGTTGAACGGTAGGGACGCAGCGCGTTGTAAATCTCCAGGATACGGTCATCCGGTACGGCGGTCAGTTCCGCCGCGCGCTCGAAATTCATAGCCAGCCGGTCACGCCCTGCATCTTTGGCGATAGACGCCTGGATACGCAGGGTTTCCGGGGTGATACGCATATCCTGTGCGGTGATTTTCCCGTCCAGCACACTCTCCAGCGTTAACTCATCCAGGGTTTTATTGGTGGATGTTTTCACCCACTCCGGATGTTTATTCGCCAGCGGGTAATCGCTAACTTTGGCCTGGTGCGTGGTGCCGCCTGATGGCGCGGTTGGCGCCGTTACCGGGGTTGCCCCCTGCAGGCTATTCATACGGCTCAGCACATCACGAACCATTGATTCAATTGCGTCAGAATTCATGGTGTTGTCCTTTTAAAGCGCAACGCGCAGCTCTTGCGGGTTTTTCCCGGTCACGACGTATTTGGTCTCTTTGATATGCAAAATGGCGGACTTGGCCTGATATTTCGGACGCGCCATCTGATCGTTCAGCGTCGGCACAGGCTGCGGCGATTCGCGTTTCGCGTATTGCGCGGCGTTTTTGCCAATCTGGCGATAGGTTTCAAGCGTCAGCAAAGGCGCCTGCGGGAAAAGTTCCAGGTTAGAAAGCGGCGGTAATCCTTGTTGGTGAATGACCGTTGTGCCTTTTGACTGAATACCCACAGAGATGCCCGAGCCGCTAAGACGGTTACCTTCCACGGCGACGAACGCCACGTCAGACGATTTGAAACAGCGAATCACGCGTGCTTTCACGCCTTCTTCTTCAATGCCGGCAATCACCTCGCGCAGAATGCTCTTGTGCGGTAAACCGACGATATTCACGGTTTGCGAAAGACCAAAAGCAGGACCAACGGCGATGATCACTTCATCTTGTTGGGTGCCGGGTTTCGCTTCGCCAATTTCCGTCAGAAAGCCGCCCTCAGCCGTTACTGCAGGTTTTGCGGTACCGCCAGATTGGGCGCTAAACGAGACTTTTTTATCGCTGGTTTGCATCTCTGCCAGCACATCTTCGATGATTTGGCGCAGCAATTTTTCGTTGATTTCCATCATTCACCCCTTAGCCCAATTCGTTCGGATCGAGTGCGCCCGGGATATTTTTGATCTCTTCCCAGCGTTCACCTTGCAGGCGATAACCTGTTGCCGGACCGGCATAGTCGTTTACATCGTTTACCGCTGAGAGCACCAGCCCATCGCCGACGATGATGGCCGAGGTATGCAGGTAGTCACCGGTCAGTTTGGCTTTTTGAATGTTCAGCATGTCTTGCGCGACATCTTTAAAGCCGCCCTGTGCCAGGGCTTTCACCACTTCGAGACCGTTACGGTTCTTATTGATGATCTCCTGGGCGAATTTGATGTCTTCGACGATATTGCGCTCTGGCATATCTTTTGAGCCGTGGGCGTAGGTTGCCGCTTCCACTTCTTCGTCAGTGATAGGGGGTAATCCCATTCCTGCGAAGACGGCCTGCAAAGCACGAGCCGCTTTATTGCGAATGGCGATGACATCTTCTTCACGCACCGGACGTAAACCGCCGTCAACTTTCAGGTCACGCTGGATAACGTTGTAATCATCAAAGTCTTCCGCATCTTCGTTGGAGCCTGCGAACATGTTGTCGTAGTTCGGCACAGCGGAATAACCGGAGGAGATAAAGTCAGTACCCGGTAAGAACTGCATTAGCAGACGGGCGGTACGGCGCATATCCGAGTGGGTAAATGTCTGGTCATTACTGGAGGCGCACTCCAGATCCAGGGCGGCACAAATCAGGTTTTCGGCAAGAATGGCGCGAATCCCTGACGGCACGGCAGAAGGCACACCCACACAGCTTACCGAGCCGTTTTGCAGACCCTGAACACCGGCGGCTTTAGTGATGTAAATGCAGCGTGCTTCCAGATACAGCATGGATTTACCTTCGGCATAACCCATCTGAACTTCTGACCCGGAGCCGGAGGTGAAGCGCATTTTCAGGCCACGTGAGGCATAGGAAGATGCCAGGAAACCTTTTGACCACGGGGTATCATCGCCGTCGGTAAACACAGGCTCGGTACCATAAACCGAGATGGTTTCCGCATAGCAGGTGTGGCCGAGCATCCCCAGTTTCAGTTCGGTTGCTTCTTCCAGTGAGCATTGGGTTAATACGCCAGGGCGACCAACCTGTGAACCGACCAACAGTGCGATGGCATTGAAGGGGGCATAACGGGCGACCGCGACGGTGGTTTCCTGTTCGTCGAATCCACGGAACGCACCTTCGGCGGCATCGGCGGCAATTTGCACCGGGTTGTCTTTAACGTTAGTGACGTGTGCCTGCTGTGATGGGGTACGACGTGCGCGCATTTTCTGCATCGACATCATCATTTCCACCACGTTCATGTGCGACACCACTTCGACGATTTTTGCCGGCGTCATCGCGGTGGTGAGCGGCACAATGTCGCTGCGCTTAACGTTAGGATCGCAGAGCATGTTGGCGAGCTTGACTGAGTCCATCGCCATCACTTCTTCCGCGCGATCCAGGTTGATACCGTAGCGGGCAATAAAGTGGTCAATCAGGTCAAATTTACTGGCGGGTTTACCGTCCAGTTCAGTAACCACGCCGTCGACAATGCGAATAGAGGGTTTGGGATCGTTCGGGCTTTCCATTGCGATAAAGCCTTCTTCAATCCACTCCTTCACAAAGCCGTCCTGGTTAACAGGGCGTTTCGCCAGCGCTTCAAATCGTTTCGATCTCATGAAACAGCCTCTCTGTTATCAGATGTAGGACGGGCGGTCGTTTTTCGGCTCAGAGCCCATTGTGCCCAGTACGGTTTTACCGATTTCACGGGCAGAAATGACGGCCTGACGTACAGCGCCGGAGTCACCGGAGATGACCAATATGGCTTCGTTGCTGTAGCTGGTGCCTTTTGCCGGGGAGCTATACGCCACCACTTCCACATTGGCAGATTTCAGTGCCGTATCGGCCATTAACACGCCGACGGAGGCTGGAGCGCCAACAATCACGCCGCAGGCACGGCCAACCGGCGCGCCGAACGCTTTTTCCAGCGCGTAACTGGCGCGAGCGGTGTATTGCATTTCGATGTGGCCAGCTTCATTGGCATAAACATCGCCGAAGGTACGGTCGAGTTCTTTCAGCGCAACCTCGATGGCGCGTTTGACGTCGGAGACATCATTACCGCCGAACAGGATCAGTGAGCCGTGGCCCGCACCGCCTTTGGTATCACGCGGTAATTCGATGCTGATCACTTCGGTGTTGGTTGCTTTGACGGCTTCATCCGCCGCCATGATGTGCGGACCTGCGCCAGTACGCGCGCCGAGGATACCGATTGAGCGGTAGCGCTTTTCCAGCTTCATTGCATCAAGTAATGCGCTATCGACGTTCGCGATCACCAGACCAACGGTGTCGCCAATCGCCGTACCAACAAATTCCGTTAAACTGCAGCTTTTTTCTGCCATAGCCGTCTCTCGTTTGGGATGGGTTACAGTGGGGGAGGTCGCGGGTGTCGGTGAAGACACTTTGGCGATCACCTGAGCCATGATCTGTTCCACCAGGTCATTGCTACTCATTGGCTAATTCCCTTAGGTAAGATTTTTTCAACATCAGTGTGCGGACGCGGGATGACGTGTACGGCTTTCACTTCACCCACCTGAGCGGCTGCGGCAGCACCTGCATCCGTTGCTGCTTTCACGGCGCCAACATCGCCGCGAACAATGACTGTCACCAGGCCAGAACCTATTTTCTCGTAGCCCACTAACATGACATTGGCGGATTTCACCATTGCATCTGCGGCTTCAATTGCGGCCGTTAAGCCTTTGGTTTCCACCATTCCTAATGCTTCTTGTTGCATAAAGACCTCGATAAGGTTGTCCCGATTTTTGGACTATACAAATAAGCGAGGAAAAAGAATGGCTGTCTTTAAATTACATTCGGAACTTCCTGGTTTAATTAAGTAAAATAATTGCTTTGATAATTGTTATGCGTATGATTTTTAATGATATTTTATTGGTGTTGGCATGGCAAAATATTGCTATGTCAATTTCACATTTACATTTTTGATAATGACTTTATAAAAGCGATGTGATATTTGCGCGGGCGAAATCATTCTGTGAGCAATGCTGTAAAACGACACACGGAAAATAACAATAATTTGTTATTTCAATAAGACGAATAATTGTGAGTGAAATAGGGCTCAGCCCCATATTCATTTAGTCTGAATGGCAAAATATTGTTATTGAGAGGCGATTTTTTTGGCGTTTTTACCCTGAGGTTGCCAACACTTTTCAATATCGCATTCCTATAGTGAGCGGCGTTGTACTCTGCTGCCAGCTTCAGGCGTGCTGGTGAGATCGTGACTCTACCTGGAAGGTGACACAAATGAATGATTCACTTAAGGCACAATGCATTGCCGAGTTTTTAGGCACAGGGCTGTTCTTGTTCTTCGGAATCGGCTGTCTGTGCGCCATGAAAGTTGCCGGGGCTACGCTGGGGCTATGGGAGATTTGCATTATCTGGGGGCTGGGCATTTCGCTGGCCGTGTATCTGACCGCTGCAGTGTCCGGTGCGCACCTGAACCCCGCGGTTACCATCGCCTTGTGGCTGTTTGCCTGCTTCCCTGCACGTAAGGTGGTGCCATACATTGTGGCGCAAGTTGCGGGTGCGTTCGGTGGGGCCGCGGTCGCCTATTTGCTCTATCACAGTGTGTTTATTGAATATGAAACCGCTCATCATATCGTTAAAGGCAGTGTGGAAAGCCTGCAACTGGCATCGTTATTCAGCACTTATCCGGCTGCCGCGCTGAGTATCTGGGAAGCGGGCCTGGTTGAAATTATCATTACCTCAATCTTGATGTGTATGATCATGGCGCTGACCGATGATGGCAATGGTGTGCCACGTGGTCCTTTAGCACCGCTGTTGATTGGTGTGCTTGTGGCGGTGATTGGTGCGGCTACCGGGCCATTAACAGGATTTGCGATGAATCCGGCGCGTGATTTTGGTCCGAAATTGTTCACTTTCTTCGCGGGTTGGGGAAACATTGCGTTTACGGGGGGCCGCGATATTCCGTATTTCCTTGTACCGATTATTGCACCCATTATTGGGGCTTGCGGAGGGGCAGCCTGCTACCGTTACTTGATTGGCAAAAACCTCCCTTGTAATGCCTGTAAGCTGGAAGAGAGCAAAAGCTGACGCCTCCTCGAAATAGCGTCTTGAAATAAATGTCCGACGATTATTTATTTCGTGATCTGCTTTCACGAACGCACGAAATCGTCTCCCAGGGATGGGAGACTTTTGTTATCTTGAATTCAGCCTATGGTCATTCAGTGTTATTGGTTGCCATTTAATATGAATGATATGTAAAAATTATAGGTTTGTTTATAACAATAAATTAAAATTAACTGAGAGGTTTTATCATGATTTCTGCGAGTGCACTAAACTCCGAACTCATTAATAAAATCGCCCAGGATTTTGCACAAGCCACCGGTCTGGCCGTTGTTGTCGTTAATATCCACGGCGAAGAAATTTCCGAGCTTTTCAACTTCACACCCTTTTGCCAGCTGATGCGTCAGAACCCGCAACACAGCGCGCGGTGTCGTATGAGCGATCGTTGTGGCGGCTTCGAAGCCTCTAAATCCAACCAACCCTGCATCTACCGTTGCCATGCCGGACTTACCGATTTTTCTATTCCTTTGGTCATTGCCGGGCACTTGGTCGGGTTTGTACTGTGTGGGCAGGTACGTTTGCGTGAAGGCGATAGTGTTGAACTCATTAATATCCTTAACATTGACGATCGCTGGCAGGCGGATCAGAAATTGATGGATGAGTTTCTGAATGTACCAGAGATGGATTACTCGCGGGTCATTGCATCAGCCGATCTGCTTAAGCTGATAGTCGAAAATTGCCTTAAAAAACAGCTCAATTTCGTTGTCATCAAAGATCAGCAACAGGCTCAGGAGGCGGGGCGAACGAGTCGAAATCAGGGGCCGCATGACAGTAAGATGAAGAAGGCGTTGCGCTATATTGATGCCCATCTCTCTGATGAGTTGCGCCTGGAAGACGTGGCGGCACATGTTTATCTCAGCCCGTATTATTTCAGTAAGCTGTTCAAAAAATATCAGGGAATTGGCTTTAATGCCTGGGTCAATCGCCAGCGTATGGCCAGCGCAAAAGAAATGCTGTGTCACAGTGACTGGAGTATCGCCAGCATCGCGCGCAATTTAGGATTTTCTCAAACAAGTTATTTTTGCAAAGTATTTCGCCAGACATATCAGGTGACGCCACAAGTTTTCCGCCTGCAGAATAATGCAAACTATGACGGTGATTAAATTTCCGATAACAATATTTTGTTATTCCTAAAACCAATAAAATTGCCTGAAAGACCGTCAAAATAAGAGATTAGAGAAAAGGCCGGACAATAAATTGTTATAGCGCAACAAATTATTGCCGATGCAGGGATAAACTGAACCAGTTTTTATTTCCCTGATGCGATAGATTGCAGTCAGGAGCAAAATCACTTTTTCAGCAATATGCTGTATGAGTGAAACGAACAATGAAGCCAACAGGTTTGCCGCAAATTATCGCGGCTGGGAAGGGGGTGAGAATCCCCCGCAGCCCCCGCTGCTGTGATGCTGACGACCCCGTAATCACCACTGATCGCAAGATTGGGAAGGACGGGCGAGGACGACGCTAAGCCAGAAGACCGGCCTGATGGTTACTCTCAACAACTTCGGTGGGAAGTCGGTTGCTCAGACGCGTACAGTCATTGACTGGGACTACGCACAGCCTGGCACAGCCTTTCCACCCTGAACGGGGCTTTAAGGTATGTCTGACGGGCGTCGCGCCTTCATCCTTGCCGGTACCGGAAGTGGCTGTGGTAAAACCACCGTCACCCTCGGCCTGCTGCGCGTTTTACAGCAGCGCGGTATGCGGGTACAGCCATTTAAAGTCGGCCCGGACTATCTCGATACCGCCTGGCATACCGCCGTAACGGGCGTGGAATCCCGCAATCTTGACAGCTTTATGCTGCCTGCCCCGACGCTGAACGCCTTGTTTAACCAGCAAATGCAAGCCGCCGATATCGCCGTAATTGAAGGCGTCATGGGCTTTTATGATGGCTATGGCACTGACCCTGATTATTGCAGCAGCGCCGCACTGGCAAAACAGCTTGGCGTACCGGTCATCTTACTGGTCGACGGAAAAGCGGTATCGACCTCTATCGCCGCCACGGTGATGGGTTTTCAACATTTCGACCCTGCGCTCACTATTGCGGGTGTTATTGTTAACCGCGTCAACAGCGACAGCCATTACCAGTTGCTCAAACACGCTATCGAACACTATTGCGGCATTCCTGCGCTGGGTTATGTGCCTGTGACGGCCGGCGTTGCATTGCCGGAGCGGCATCTGGGGCTGGTCACCGCACGTGAATCTGTCATTGATTCCCAATCCTGGCGTGATTTTGCCGGGCACATCGCGCAAACGCTGGATATCGATAAGCTGCTTTCCCTGAGCACGCTCCCGTCATTACCCGAGGGGCAATGGCCCGCTTTACCGGCGCGTGACGAAGGGGAGGGGATAACGCTCGCGCTGGCCGATGACGAGGCATTCAACTTTTATTACCCCGATAACATAGAACTGCTTCGCAATACGGGTGTGAAGATTGTGCGCTTTAGCCCGCTGCACGACGCAAAATTGCCCGAGTGCCAGATGCTCTGGCTCGGCGGCGGCTACCCGGAACTCTACGCCCGCGCCCTTTCTGCTAACAGGCCCATGCTTGACGCTATCCGTTCGGCGCACCGGCGTGGTGTGGCGATCTACGCCGAGTGCGGCGGCCTGATGTATCTCGGCTCTACGCTTCGCGATGCCGCAGGTGACATTCATTCTATGGCGGGGGTGATACCCGGTCACAGCGAGATGGGAAAACGCCTGACCCGCTTTGGCTATTGTGAAGCCACCGCCAGCCAGCCCATGCTGCTTGCCGATGCAGGCGAGACGCTGCGCGGCCATGAATTCCACTACTCCGATTTTACCCCTGAACAGGATGCGGTCATGCAGTGCCGGAAAACCCGCGATGGCAGGATGTTATCCCAGTGGCAGGGCGGCTGGCAGGTGGGCAACACCTACGCCAGCTATCTGCACATCCATTTTGCTCAACGCCCGACCATGTTGAGCCGTTGGATCGCCGCCGCAAGGAGCGTGTTATGACGCTCCTTGCCTGGTTTGTCGCATGGCTTCTTGACCGCTGGCTGGGTGACCCTCCGCACTGGCCGCATCCGGTCCGCTGGATCGGCGCACTGATTACGCTGACACAGCGTGCCGTTCGCCGGGTCTGCCATTCCGATACCGCCTTGCGTATTGGTGGCGGGGTGATGTGGCTGGTGGTCGTGGGTGTGACCTGGAGCGTGGCATACGGCGTGCTGGCCTGCGCGCAAGCCATCCATCCATGGCTCGGTTGGTGTGTGGAGGTGTGGATGATCTACACACTGCTGGCGGCGCGTTGCCTGGCAGATGCGGCACGGGAAGTAGAGCACGCCTTGCGCCACGGCACTCTTGCCCAAAGCCGGGAGAAACTCTCCTGGATAGTCGGGCGCGACACTTCGCAGCTACAGCCACCGCAGATCACCCGCGCGGTCGTGGAAACCGTGGCAGAAAATACCGTGGATGGCGTTATCGCCCCGCTGTTCTTTTTATTGCTGGGCGGCGCGCCTCTGGCGATGGCCTACAAAGCGGTAAATACCCTCGATTCGATGGTGGGCTACAAACACGAAAAATATCGTGCCATTGGCATGGTGAGCGCGCGTCTGGATGACGTGGCCAACTCTATTCCGGCCCGCCTGAGCTGGCTACTGCTGAGCGTTGCCGCCTGGTTTTGCCGCCTGAACCCGGCACGGGCATTGCGTATCGGCTGGCGCGATCGCCGCAATCACAGCAGCCCCAACTGCGCCTGGCCGGAAGGCACCGTTGCGGGCGCGCTTGGCGTGCAGCTTGGCGGCCCAAATGACTACTTCGGTCAGCGCGTCGAAAAACCCTGGATTGGCGATGAGACTCGCGCCATCACCGTTGACGATATTACGCAAACCATACGCCTGATGTGGGTAGCCTCCACCCTGGCACTGGCCGTATTTGCGCTTACGCATGTTACGCTCGCAGGAGCAGCAATCTGATGAAAACAATGGATTATTTGCAGCAACCCCAGGCCATTGAAGACAAAAGTTTTGTCATTATTGGCGATATCATTCGTGAAACGCGGCCTGATTACCGTTTTGCCAGCCCTCTGCACGAAGCCATCATCAAACGAGTGATCCACACCACCGCCGATTTCGACTGGCTGGACATCCTGTGGTTTTCCCCGGATGCCCTTGAAAGCCTCGGCAGCGCGATTCGCAGCGGCTGTACGCTTTATACCGACACCACCATGGCCCTTTCCGGGATAAACAAAACTTTGCTGGCAAAATTTGGCGGCGAGGTGAAGTGCTACATCAGCGACCCGCGCGTGGTGCGCAAAGCAAAAGAGGCGGGGATCACCCGCTCGATGGCGGCGGTGGATCTGGCGCTCAGCGAAGAGGGCGAAAAAATTTTCGTCTTCGGTAATGCCCCCACCGCGCTGTTCCGCTTACTGGAGCAAAACGCTCAGGTGCGTGGCGTGGTTGGTGTCCCGGTCGGGTTTGTCGGTGCGGCAGAATCGAAAGATGCACTGGTGGAAAGCGGGTTGCCGGGCATTGCCGCGCTGGGGCGTAAAGGCGGCAGCAATGTGGCGGCGGCGATCGTTAACGCCTTTTTATATTTCATGCGGGAGGCGTAATGAGCGAAGAGACATTCGACGCCCCGGTGTGGCACAACGGCAAAGCGCTACGCAAAGGTTATACCACCGGTTCCTGCGCAACGGCGGCGGCAAAAGTCGCTGCGCTGATGGTCCTGCGCCAGCACATTATCCATCAGGTGTCGATTGTCACGCCCTCTGGCGTCACGCTGCGTCTTAACGTTGAATCGCCGCATATTGAAGGCCAGCAAGGGATTGCCGCTATCCGTAAAGACGGCGGCGATGATGTAGATGCCACCCACGGCATGCTGATTTTTGCGCGTGTCACGCTGAATGATGGCGGCGAGATTGTGCTGTCCGGCGGCGAAGGCGTAGGCACCGTGACCCGCAAAGGGATTGGACTGCCGGTTGGCAGCGCCGCCATTAACCGCACACCGCGCCAGACCATCGAAGCCGCTGTACGCGAAGTGATCGGTCCTTCGCGTGGCGCCGACGTGGAAATTTTCGCGCCCGAAGGGGAAGAACGGGCGCAAAAAACCTACAACAGCCGGCTGGGCATACTTGGCGGTATCTCGATTATCGGCACCACGGGTATCGTCACGCCGATGTCCGAAGAGAGCTGGAAACGCTCGCTTTCTCTGGAACTGGAAATCAAACGCGAAGCGGGGCTGGAGCGGGTTGTACTGGTGCCAGGCAATCACGGGGAGCGCTTTGTCCGCGAGCAAATGGGGCTTTCCAGCGACATCGTAGTCACCATGAGCAACTTCGTAGGCTACATGATTGAAGAGGCTGTTCGCCTCGGTTTCCGGCAAATTGTGCTGATTGGTCATCCGGGCAAGCTGGTAAAAATCGCCGCCGGGATTTTCCACACCCACAGCCATATCGCCGATGCGCGCATGGAAACGCTGGTGGCGCATCTGGCGCTGCTTGGCGCACCCCATGAGTTGTTGCAAAAAGTCAGCGAGTGTGACACCACCGAAGCGGCGATGGAGCACATCGACGCGGCGGGATTCGGCCATCTGTACAACCAACTGGCGCAGCGTATCTGCCAGCGCGTCATGCAGAACCTGCGCTTTACCAAAAATCCCCCCCAGTGCGACGCCATTATGTTTTCGTTTGATAACCACATCCTCGGCACGAACCGCCCGTTCCAGGACATTGTGGAGGATTTGCAATGTTGACCGTCGCAGGCATGGGGCCTGCCTCACTGGCCTTAATGACCCCCATGGCGCTGGATGCCGTCGCGCAGGCGGATGTCCTGGTCGGCGGTAAACGCCATCTTGAGCAGTTCCCTGATTTTGCTGGCGAACGCCGTGCGCTGGATGCCGACATCCCCGGATTAATACGCTGGATTGCGCAGCGGATGCATCAGCGCGTCGTGGTGCTGGCATCCGGCGATCCGCTGTTTTACGGCATTGGCAAACGTCTGGTGGCCGAGTTCGGCATAGAACAGGTGCGCATTATTCCGGGCATCAGCGCTGTGCAGTATCTGTGCGCGAAGACCGGCATCGATATGAATGATATCTGGCTGACCAGCTCCCACGGGCGCGATGTGGATTTTGACGCCCTGGCCCGTTCCCCTAAAACCGCGATGGTGACTGATGCCCGCTGTGGCCCGCGGGAAATTGCCGCCGCCCTGGTGGCGCGCGGTGCGGGAGAGCGCTGGCTGGTGATTGGCGAAAATCTGGCGATGGACAACGAACGCATTCACTGGCTGCCCGTCCGTGATGTCCAGGCGCAGTATGAGATGAATGTCGTGGTGATCCTCAATGAAAGATGAACTGTTTTTGCGCGGTGAAAGTGTCCCGATGACCAAAGAAGTGGTCCGCGCGCTGGCGCTCTCGCGGCTGAACTTATCCGCTGCCCGCCATTTTATTGATATCGGCGCAGGCACAGGCAGCGTCTCGATTGAGGCTGCCGTCTGCCACCCGCAGTTGCAGGTGACCGCCATTGAACGCAATCCGGCGGCGCTGGGGCTGCTGGAAGAGAACTGCCAGCACTTTGGCTGTCGCAATATCACCATTGTCCCGGGCGTGGCGCCGTTATTTGTCGAACAGCCCGCCGACGCGGTCTTTATGGGCGGCAGCGGTGGCAACCTGACCCAACTGATTGACTGGTCTTTGGCCCAACTGCTCCCCGGTGGCCGCCTGGTGATGACCTTTATTCTGCAGGAGAACCTCAGCAGCGCGCTGAGCCACCTCGCTACCTGCCAGGTCGCCGCGCTGGACTGCCAGCAAATTCAGGTTTCGCTTCTTCATGCGCTGGGCAGCGGCCACTACTTCAAACCGAATAACCCTGTTTTTGTGATTTCCTGCGAGAAGGAAGAGTCTCATGGCTGAACAATTTGATACGCAAACCGTCTGGTTTGTCGGTGCTGGCCCCGGTGACCGCGAGCTTATCACCCTGAAAGGATACCGCCTGTTGCAGCAGGCACAGGTTGTCATTTACGCGGGCTCGCTCATTAATACCGAACTGCTCGAATACTGCCCGCCGGGCGCCGAGTGCCACGACAGCGCCGAACTGCACCTGGAGCAGATCATCGACCTGATGGAAGCCGGTGTGAAAGCGGGCAAAGTGGTGGTGCGCCTGCAAACCGGTGATGTCTCCCTTTATGGCTCCGTGCGTGAACAAGGAGAAGTGCTGACTGAGCGTGGTATTCAGTGGAAGGTCGTTCCCGGCGTGAGTGCTTTCCTCGGGGCGGCGGCAGAGCTGGGTGTGGAATACACCGTGCCGGAGGTGTCGCAGAGTTTGATCATCACTCGCCTCGAAGGGCGTACTCCGGTCCCGCCGCTGGAACAACTGGAATCCTTTGCCAGCCACCAGACCTCAATGGCGATTTATCTCTCCGTACAACGCATCAATCGGGTTGCTGAGCGTCTGATCGAAGGCGGTTATCCGGCAACCACGCCCGTGGCAGTCATTTATAAAGCCACCTGGCCGGAAAGCCAGACGGTGCGCGGGACCCTTGCGGACATTGCTGACAAGGTTCGCGATGCCGGTATTCGTAAAACCGCACTGATCCTCGTTGGCGCATTTCTTGGCGAGGAGTACCACTACTCACGTCTTTATGCGGCGGACTTTAGCCATGAATACCGTAAAGCCTGAATCCATTGCGCTGTTCTGCCTGACGCCAGGCGGTGTTGCCCTGGCGAACCGGCTGAAACTGGCGCTGCCCATGACCTGCTACACCAGTGAGAAATTGCTGGAAGAGGGGTTTGTACCTTTCGACGGCGGCTTTGCCCCTGCGTTGCGTGATGCCTTCACCCAACATTCCGCGCTGGTATTTATCGGCGCGACGGGGATTGCGGTACGCGTGCTGGCCCCGTTGGTGAATGACAAATTCAGCGACCCGGCGGTGATTGTTATCGATGAGCGCGGACAGCACGTCATCAGCCTGCTTTCTGGCCATTTTGGTGGGGCAAATGCGCTGGCCCGCTATCTTGCGGGCGTGCTGGGCGCAGACCCGGTGATCACCACGGCAACGGATGTTAACGAACTGGCAGCGCTCGATACGCTGGCCTGTCAACTGGATGCGCGCATGGAGGATCTGCGTGCAGCAGTAAAGACAATCAACCACTGGCTGGTCAGCGGCGAACGCATCGGCCTGTGGTGTGAAGACGCCTTGCGCGAAGAAGTCGAACGCTGCGACACGCGCGGGTTTATTCCGGTGACATCTCTTGATGATCTGCCCGGGCTGACGGCGCTGATCTGTGTGACCGTGCACGCTGCGCTGCCCGAACTCCCGGTGCCGGTCTACAAACTGGTTCCCCGCCGTGTGGTGGCAGGAATCGGTTGTCGTCGCGATACCCCGTTTGCGGTGGTATCAGGGCTGCTTAAGCAACAGTTGCAGGTACACGCTTTCGACCCGCTGGCACTGCGCGCGATAGGAAGCATCACATTGAAAGAGCATGAGAAAGCGCTCACGCAACTGGCAGAAAGCCTGCATGTGCCGTTTGAAATTTTTACCGCTGATGCCCTGCGTCAGCATGAGCATCGTTTCCCTGCCTCTGACTTTGTGCGTCAGACCACCGGCGTGGGAAGCGTATCCGGACCCGCAGCCTGGCTGATGAGTCGTGGGCAACTGGTTGGCGAGACTCTGCGTGAGCAGGGCGTCACTATTACTTTGGGAGTTTCACACTGATGTTAACCGTTATCGGGATTGGCCCTGGCTCACAGGCAATGATGACCATGGAGGCGATCGAAGCCTTGCAGGCTGCGGAAATCGTGGTGGGGTACAAGACCTACACCCATCTGGTGAAAGCGTTCACGGGCGACAAGCAGGTGATCAAAACCGGCATGTGCAAAGAGATTGAGCGTTGCCAGGCGGCGATTGAACTGGCGCAGGCCGGGCATAATGTGGCGCTTATCAGCAGCGGTGATGCCGGGATTTACGGCATGGCGGGGCTGGTTCTTGAGCTGGTCAGTAAACAGAAACTGGACGTGGAAGTGCGTCTGATCCCCGGAATGACCGCCAGTATTGCCGCGGCGGCGTTACTCGGCGCACCGCTGATGCATGACTTCTGCCATATCAGCCTGAGCGACTTACTGACCCCGTGGCCGGTCATTGAAAAACGGATTGTCGCCGCCGGGGAAGCTGACTTTGTTATCTGCTTCTACAACCCACGTAGCCGAGGCCGCGAAGGGCATCTTGCGCGCGCATTTGAACTGCTGGCGGCCAGCAAAAGCCCGCAAACCCCGGTGGGGATTGTGAAATCCGCCGGACGTAAAAAAGAAGAGAAGTGGCTAACCACCCTCGGCGAGATGGACTTTGAACCGGTCGACATGACCAGCCTGGTGATTGTCGGCAACAAGGCCACCTACGTAGCGGATGGCTTGATGATTACACCGCGAGGCTACGAGCTGTGAGGCCAGGCGACGTACTGGTAATCGGCGGGACTAGCGATGCGCGGGCCATTTGCCAGCAACTCGATGCCGCCGGGGTGCGCTACACCCTGTCGGTGGCAACCCCCACCGGACAGCATCTGGCGGGCGATATTCGCGGCGAGGTGCGCTGTGGGCGGATGGATCCTGACGCCATGCTGCGCTGGCTTACCGATAACCAGACCCGCTGGGTGGTGGATGCGTCACACCCTTATGCCGAGGTAGTCAGCCAGAACATTGCCGGGGCCTGTCGGCAGGCACAAGTGCTGTTGAGCCGTTACCAGCGTCCCGAACAACTGCCGGAGCTGGAACATCCCCTGTTGCACAAGGTCGCCTCGATTGATGAAGCCTGTAAAGTCGCGCGCGGACTCGGGCAGCGCGTGTTGTTGACCACTGGCAGTAAAGACCTGGCGCTCTGGCGTGCGGGGCTTGGTGAGAAGACCCTGCTGGCACGGGTGCTGCCGGTTGCCGATGTGATAGCGCAGTGCGCCGAGAACGGTTTTGGTGTTGGCGAGATCTACGCCATGTGCGGGCCGTTTAGCGCAGAGTTCAACGCCGCCTTCTACCGACAGTGCCGCGCTGACGTGATGATCACCAAAGCCTCCGGTGCGGAAGGCGGCTATCAGGAAAAAGTTCAGCCGTGTCTGGACGCGGGGATCCCCTGCATTGTTATTACACGCCCGCAGCCTGCGGTTTCGGGTGAGGAGCTACTGGAAAGCCTGGATGCGTTTTCGCAGCGACTGCTGCGCTGGCTTGCTACTCAGTGAGGAAAAGAACATGAAAAAAGCGCTTCTGGTGGTGAGTTTCGGCACCAGCTATCACGACACCTGTGAAAAGAACATTGTGGCCTGTGAACGGGAACTGGCCGCCAGTTGCCCCGATCGCACGCTGTTTCGGGCATTTACCTCGGGAATGATCATTCGCAAGCTCAAACGCCGCGACAACCTGCACATCGACACCCCCTTGCAGGCACTGCAAAAACTGGCCGACCTGGGCTATCAGGATGTGGCGATCCAGTCTTTGCACATCATTAACGGTGACGAATACGAAAAAATTGTTCGTGAGGTACAAACCCTGCGGCATCTGTTCAAACGCATGGTGATCGGCGCACCGCTGCTCAGCAGCCACGACGACTACATGCATCTGATGCAGGCGCTGGCCCGCCAGATGCCGGTACTGGCAGACGGTGAAAAAGTGGTGTTTATGGGCCACGGCGCCAGCCATCACGCCTTCGCCGCTTACGCCTGTCTCGATCATATGATGGCGGCGCACCGTTTCCCGGCGCGTGTCGGTGCGGTGGAAAGTTATCCGGAGGTAGATGTGCTGATCGACAGTCTGCGCCGCGAAGGGATCAGCGCGGTACACCTGATGCCGCTAATGCTGGTAGCAGGCGATCATGCCATTAACGATATGGCCTCTGATGAAGAAGACTCGTGGAAAACGCAGTTTGAGCGGGTCGGGATTGCCGCAACGCCGTGGTTGCAGGGGCTGGGCGAAAACCCGGCTATCCGCGCGATGTTTGTCGCGCACCTGCATCAGGCGCTGAGCCAGTCTCTGGAGGTGGCGGCATGAGCGGCAGACTCTACGCATTAGGGATTGGCCCCGGCGCCAGCGACCTTCTCACCGTTCGTGCTGCGCGCATTCTCGGCAAACTCGATGTGCTCTATGCCCCGGCGGGGCGCAAAGGAGGCGACAGTCTGGCGCTTTCCATTGTGCGGGAATATCTGGGCGAGCAGACGGAAATCCGCTGTACCCATTTCCCGATGAGCGCCGACAGCGTGGAAAAAGAGGCCGTCTGGGATAACGTGGCCGCCGCGCTTAGCGCAGAAACTCTGGCCGGAAAACAGGTGGGGTTCATCACCCTGGGTGACGCCATGCTGTTCAGCACCTGGGTCTTCTTGTTGCAGCGTCTGGGGCGTCCTGACTGGCTGGAAATCGTACCTGGGGTGACCTCTTTTGCCGCCATTGCCGCGCGCACGCAAATACCGCTCGCCATGGAGCAGCAGTCGCTGGCGGTGGTCTCCTGTACCGCGCCGGAGGCGGAGATTAAACAGGCGCTGGCGAACCACGACAGCCTGGTGCTGATGAAAGTCTACGGCCGCTTCGCACGCGTCAAAGCGTTGCTGGCCGATGCCGGATTGCTTGACCGCGCAGTGATGATGGCCGAAGCAACCTTGCCGGGAGAGCAGTGCTGGCGGCAGCTCGCTGAGGTGAGCGACGAACAGACACTGCCGTATTTTTCGACCATTCTGGTTAATAAACAGTGGGAGAGGCGATGAAACGGGAACAACAGCTTAAACGCCTGTCGTTAAGCGGGCTGGCAGCAGGTCTGTTACTGCTTGTCGTACCGGAGCAGGCATTTGCCATGCATATCATGGAGGGCTTTTTACCGCCGTTATGGGCGCTAGCCTGGTGGATGTTGTTTTTACCCTGCCTGTGGTACGGGCTGGTGCGTCTGCGCTGTATCGTGGCGGAAGACAGTAACCAGAAGGTGCTGCTGGCGCTTTGCGGCGCGTTTATCTTCGTGCTCTCGGCGCTGAAAATCCCATCCGTGACGGGCAGTTGCTCACACCCGACAGGGGTGGGCCTGGCGGTTATCCTCTTCGGGCCGGGCGTGGTGGCTGTCCTCGGCGCGATTGTGCTGCTGTTTCAGGCGCTGCTGCTGGCGCACGGTGGCCTGACAACGCTTGGGGCAAACGGCATGTCGATGGCGGTGATCGGGCCTGTCGTCGGTTATCTGGTCTGGCAGATGGCCTGTCGCGCGGGTATTCGTCGTGATGTTGGGGTCTTTTTATGTGCCATGCTCGCTGACCTGGTGACCTACTTTGTCACCTCCGTGCAGCTTGGCGTGGCCTTCCCGGATCCGCAGGCCGGAGCGAGCGGTTCCATCATCAAGTTTATGGGTATCTTCTGCCTGACGCAGATCCCTATCGCGATTGCCGAAGGGCTGCTCACGGTAATGATCTACGACCAGCTCACTAAACGCCAGTTGATCACCGCACAAGGACATTAAGATGAAAAAGACACTGATTTTGCTCGCGATGGTTATCGCGCTGGTGATTCTGCCGTTTTTTATCAATCACGGCGGCGAGTACGGTGGTTCAGACGGCGAGGCGGAAAGCCAGATTCAGGCCGTTGCGCCACACTATAAACCCTGGTTCCAGCCGCTGTATGAACCCGCCAGCGGGGAAATCGAAAGCCTGCTCTTTACCCTGCAAGGATCGCTGGGCGCGGCGGTTATTTTCTACATTCTTGGTTATATGAAAGGCAGACAGCGTGCTGACGAACGGGCTTGATCGGCTGAGCTACCAGAGCCGCTGGTTTACTGTTGCCCCGGAGCGCAAATTCTTTCTCTGGCTGGCGATGATGGTCCTGGCGTTTTCGCTGCCTCCGGTCGGGCAGGGAGCCTTGCTGGTTGTGCTGGCGGCGTTTACCTGCTGGCTAGTGCGTATTTCGTTCTGGCGCTGGTTACGCTGGATGGCGATCCCCATTGGTTTTCTGCTGGTGGGGGTGGTGACAATATTATTTAGCATCACCCAGCAGCCGCAGCACTTGTTGGTGGGCATTCCACTGGGAAGCTACTGGCTGGGCGTTTTGCCGGAAGGGCTGACGATGGCCAGTACGACCTTCTGGCGCAGCCTGGCGGCGCTGGCGGCCACCTTCTGGCTGGTGCTGAACCTGCCGTTTCCGCAGCTCATTGTGTTACTCAGAAAGGGGCAAGTGCCGCGTCTGCTGACCGAGCAAATTCTGCTGACCTGGCGGTTTATCTTTATCCTGCTGGAAGAGGCCGCGGCCATTCACCGGGCGCAAACCCTGCGCTTTGGTTACCGAACCTTGCCGCTGGGCTACCGCTCGCTGGCGATGCTGGTTGGGCTTTTATTTACCCGCGTGTTGCTGCGCTACAAAGAGATGGCAACCACGCTGGATATCAAACTCTATCAGGGTGATTTTCACCTGTAAGGAATGGCATGCTGGCGACCGAGGGGCTGTGGTTCAGTTATCAGGAAGAGCCCATTCTGAAAGGGTTAACGCTCGATTTTTCGCGCCAGCCGGTCACCGGGCTGGTGGGGGCGAACGGCTGCGGGAAATCGACGCTGTTTATGAACCTGAGCGGTATTTTACGTCCGCAACAAGGCGCGGTGCTGTGGCAGGGAAAACCGCTGGATTACAGCAAACGCGGGCTGCTTGCGCTGCGCCAGCAGGTCGCTACCGTGTTTCAGGATCCCGATCAGCAGATTTTCTATACCGATATCGACAGCGATATAGCCTTTGCCCTGCGCAACATTGGCGTGGCGGAAGCAGAGATTGCCCGACGCACCGATGATGCGCTGACGCTGGTGGATGCGCACTCTTTTCGCCATCAGCCGATTCAGTGCCTCAGCCACGGGCAGAAAAAGCGCGTCGCCATTGCCGGAGCGCTGGTCTTGCAGGCGAAGTATCTGCTGCTGGATGAACCCACCGCCGGGCTGGACCCCTCGGGGCGCACCCAGATGATCGCGATCATTCAGCGGATTGTGGCGCAGGGGAATCATGTGGTGATCTCCAGCCATGATATTGATTTGATTTATGAGATTTGTGATGCGGTGTATGTTCTACGCCGCGGCGAAAGGCTGGCGTACGGCACGCCGGGTGAGGTTTTTGCCCAAAAAGCACAGATCGAACAGGCGGGGTTAACGCAGCCCTGGCTGGTAAAACTGCATAGCGAACTGGGAATGCCGCTGTGTAAAAGTGAAGCCGAATTCTTTACCCGCATGCGGGAAACGTACATTAAGGAGGCGTCATGACGCTGGCGATTATGCTCCAGGGCACGGCATCAGACGTGGGTAAAAGCGTGCTGGTGGCGGGGCTGTGCCGCATCCTGTATCAGGATGGATTAAAGACCGCCCCCTTTAAATCGCAGAATATGGCGCTTAATTCGGGTATCACCCCGGACGGGCAAGAGATGGGGCGTGCGCAGATTTTTCAGGCAGAGGCAGCAGGGATTGTGCCGGATGTGCGCATGAACCCGGTTCTGCTCAAACCCACCAGCGACCGTAAAGCGCAGGTGGTGCTGATGGGCAAAGTGGCGAGCGATATGGACGCCGTCAGCTATCACGACTACAAACCGCGTCTGCGCGAGCAGATTATCAGCGTCTACCAGAGCCTGAGTCGTGAATACGACGCTATTGTACTGGAAGGGGCGGGCAGCCCGGCCGAGATTAACCTGCGCGATCGCGATATCGTCAACATGGGCATGGCGGAGATGGCCGGCTGCCCGGTGGTGCTGGTAGCAGATATCGACAGGGGCGGCGTTTTCGCTGCGATTTATGGCACCCTTGCGCTGTTGCAGGAACATGAACGCTGGCGCGTAAAAGGGGTCATCATTAATAAATTCCGCGGCGACGTGGCCCTGCTCACCCCCGGCATTAAACAGATTGAAGCCCTGACCGGGGTGCCAGTGCTGGGGGTGATGCCGTGGCTGGAGGTGGATTTAGAAGACGAAGATGGCGTGGCGCTGCAGCGTGGCAAATACCTGCGCACCGGCGAGCGGGCCATCGATATTGCCGTGGTGCAACTGCCGCACATCTCTAATTTCACCGATTTTAACGCCCTCGCCGCGCAACCGGACGTGCGCGTGCACTATGTTCGCTCGCCACAAGAGCTGCACAATACCGATTTCATTATCCTCCCCGGCAGCAAAAACACGCTGGGGGATCTTGCCTGGCTACAGGAGAGCGGGCTGGCGCAGGCGGTTTTACAACAGAATCGCCAGGGCGTGCCCGTACTGGGGGTCTGTGGTGGTTACCAGATGCTCGGCGAAACCATTGTCGATGAGGTGGAATCAGGGCTGGGCACGCTGCCGGGGTTGGGGCTCCTCAATACCGTCACTCATTTTGCGCAGAACAAAACCACCACCCTGGTGGCGGCCTCCGTGCAGGGCGAACTTCCCGGACTGCTGGCGGGCTGTGGGCATCTCCCCCTGCGCGGCTATGAAATCCATATGGGTGAAACCACGCTGCATGAAGGGTGTCGTCCGATGTTGTGGCTGGAAAAAGAGGGGCAGAGCATCGCCGATGGCGCGGTCAGTAAAGACGGGCTGGTATTTGGCACCTATCTGCACGGGCTTTTTGACAGCAATGATTTTACCCGCACGTTGGTTAACACGTTGCGGGCGCGCAAAGGCTTGCCGCCGCTGGACAGTACGGTGGATTATGCCCACTACAAAGCGCAGCAGTTTGACCTGCTGGCAGATGCCATGCGCAAGAATATCGACATCGACAGGATCTATCAGATTATGCATCAACATCAGGAACGCGCATGTTAACGCTGGTGACGGGTGGGGCGCGCAGCGGCAAAAGCCGCCACGCCGAATCGCTGGTCGCAAATGCGAAGGGGGTTCTCTACATCGCCACTTCGCAAATCTTTGATGAGGAGATGGCGGCCCGCATTCAGCATCATCGGGATAGTCGCCCGGCGCACTGGCGCACCGAAGAGCGCTGGCAGGGGCTGGCCGATATCATCACTACGGATAACTCCCCGGATGAGGCCATTTTACTGGAGTGCATCACCACCATGGTGACCAATCTGTTGTTCGCGCAGGGGGGCGACAGCGACCCGGACGGCTGGGACTATGCGCTGCTGGAAGCGCAGGTGCAGGAAGAGATCGAGCGGTTAATCGCCGCCTGTGAACGTTGCCCGGCGCCGGTGGTGCTGGTGACCAACGAAGTGGGAATGGGCATTGTGCCGGAAAACCGTCTGGCGCGGCATTTTCGCGATATCGCCGGGCGGGTGAATCAACGTCTGGCGCAGGCGGCGGATAACGTCTGGCTGGTGGTGTCGGGGATCGGAGTCAAAATCAAATGATCAGGTTGTTTTTTGCCACGCTGTCGTTTATCAGTCGTTTGCCAGTGCCATCCCGCCTGGTTCAGGGGCTGGAGGTGCAGGACTATGTGCGTGGTATCGTCACCTTTCCGTTTGTTGGCGTGGTACTTGGCGGTATCAGCGGTGGTGTATTTATGCTGCTCCAGCCCTGGTGCGGTGCGCCGCTGGCGGCCCTCTTTACGGTTCTGGCGCTGGCGTTGCTGACCGGCGGCTTTCATCTCGATGGTTTAGCGGATACCTGTGATGGCGTCTTTTCTGCCCGCACACGCGAGCGGATGCTGGAAATCATGCGCGACAGCCGTCTGGGCACCCACGGTGGGCTGGCGCTGGTGTTTGTGCTGGTGGCGAAAATCCTTGTTATCAGCGAACTCTCTTTGCGCGGTCTTGCGGTTCCGGCGGCGTTGGCCGCGGCCTGTGCCGCCGGGCGCGGTTGCGCGGTGGTGATGATGTATGGTCATCGCTACGCCCGCGAGGAGGGGCTGGGTAATTTGTTTATCGGCAAGGTCACTTTCACGCAGACCGTTATCACGCTGGCGCTTGCGCTGCTGGTGGCGGTGGGGCTGGAAGGGGCACGCGGCCTGACGGCTGTGCTGATAACCTTGCTGGCGATTTTTCTGCTCGGCCTGATGCTTAAACGCACGCTGGGCGGGCAAACGGGCGACACCCTGGGTGCCGCCATTGAACTGGGTGAACTGGTCTTCCTTCTGGCGCTGCTTTGAGCGGCGCCTTACCACTACTGAGAATTCCTATGCAAACACTGACTTCGTTACTGGCAGCAATTCCCGCGCTCGATCAGGGTGCGATGGCGCAGGCGCAACAGCATATTGATGGGCTACTCAAGCCGCCCGGAAGCCTGGGGCGTCTGGAGTCGCTGGCGGTGCAGCTTGCCGGGATGCCGGGGTTAGGCGGCAAACCACAGTCCGGAAAGAAGGCCATTATCGTGATGTGCGCCGACCACGGCGTCTGGCACGAAGGGGTGGCGATTTCACCGCAAGTGGTGACGGCTATTCAGGCGGCGAATATGACGCAGGGCACCACCGGTGTTTGCGTGCTGGCAGCGCAGGCCGGGGCGAAAGTGCATGTGCTGGATGTCGGTATCGACAGCGATCCGATTCCCGGCGTTATCAATATGAAAGTCGCGCGTGGCAGTAATAACATAGCCCAGGGGCCGGCAATGAGTACCGCGCAAGCGCAGGAACTGCTGCTGGAAACCATTCGCTATACCCGCGAACAGGCGGCTGATGGCGTGCAGCTTTTTGGCGTGGGCGAGCTGGGTATGGCGAACACCACACCAGCGGCGGCGATTGTCAGCGTGCTGACCGGGGAAGCGCCGGAGTTGGTTGTGGGCATTGGCGCAAATTTGCCTGAGTCGCAGCTTGGACATAAAGCGCAGGTGGTGCGTCGCGCCATTGAGGTTAACCAGCCTGATGCAAACAATGGGTTGGATGTGCTGGCGAAAGTCGGTGGTTTTGACCTGCTGGGGATGACTGGCGTAATGATCGGTGCCGCGTCATGCGGCCTGCCGGTGGTGCTGGATGGGTTCTTATCCTATGCCTCGGCGCTGGCGGCGTGCCGTATCGAGCCGAAAGTGAAGGATTATCTGATCCCGTCGCATCTTTCGGCGGAGAAAGGCGCGCGTATCGCCCTGCAAAACCTCGGTCTGGAGCCGTATCTCAATATGGGGATGCGTCTGGGCGAGGGCAGCGGCGCGGCATTAGCCATGCAACTGGTGGATGCCGCCTGCGCCATGCACAACAAGATGGGAACGCTGGCTAACAGCAATATTGTGTTGCCCGAAAGTAAGTAAAATGTCCCCGGTGGCGCGATGCTTACCGGGGCTACATGACGTGTTCGCGTCCCTCTCCTTAGGGGAGGGGGGGCTTACCTTCCCGCCTGCATCACCTGCAACAACGTATCCAGCAGCCCAGGAAAACGGGCGTCCAGGTCTTCCCTGCGTAACGAAATCATATTTTCCCGCCCCTGCGGACGCTGCCAGACCACGCCGCTGTCGCGCAGCACGCGCCAGTGATGGGTCATGGTGGACTTTGCCACATCCTCCGGGCGCAACGCATTGCAACTCAACTCACTGCCATCGGCGAGCCGCTTGATCATCGCCAGACGCAAAGGGTTACCAAGGGCGAAAAGGACGTTTTCCAGCAATATTTGTTCGGTATCGGGGTGGTTCGCAATCATAGTTTTCCTGAGTCGGCGGTTGCTCTGCTCATCATGAGCAGCAGCCCGTATCGGCGGCTGGCCGGTAATATACCCGATGCGTACAGGCACGGCTATGCGCCATGCATCAGGACCAACAATCTCAATGATAGCGCAAAATTTAAAAATAGTACTAGAATACTCGTACAATTGGACTATTATAGTTTGCGAAACCTAACCGGCCATATCGGCCATTTATTGTCAAACTGACTAAGGACGCATCATGCCCCGACCCATCCCCCTCGAACGTTATCGCAACATCGGTATCTCCGCGCACATCGATGCCGGTAAAACGACAACCACAGAACGCATCCTGTTTTACACCGGGATGAGCCACAAACTGGGTGAAGTACACGATGGCGCGGCAACAACCGACTGGATGGAACAGGAGCAAGAGCGCGGGATTACCATTACGTCCGCGGCGGTAAGCTGCTTCTGGCCAGGTATGGACAGAGGTTATGAGCCGCATCGCATCAATATCATCGACACCCCAGGGCACGTGGATTTCACCATTGAAGTGGAACGTTCCATGCGTGTACTGGATGGCGCAGTGATGGTTTATGACTCCGTTGGCGGCGTACAACCGCAGTCGGAAACCGTCTGGCGGCAGGCCAACAAATACCATGTGCCGCGCCTGGCGTTCGTCAACAAAATGGACCGCCCCGGCGCGGATTTCTTCCGCGTGGTGCAGATGATGATTGACCGCCTGAAAGCGAACCCGGTGCCGATTGTTATCCCTATCGGTGCGGAAGAGCATTTCACCGGTGTGGTGGACCTCATCAAAATGCGCGCTATTGTCTGGGACGACGCCACACAGGGTATGACCTTTAGCTATGCGCCTGTGCCGGATGATTTGCTGGTCACCGCCCAGGAGTGGCGTGAAAAAATGGTCTCTGCGGCGGCCGAAGCCAGCGATGAGCTGATGGACAAATATCTGGAAACGGGCGATCTGGACGAAGCGGAAATCATCGCCGGGCTGCGTAAACGCACCGTGGCCGGGGAAATCCAGCCGATGCTGTGCGGTAGCGCCTTTAAAAACAAAGGTGTGCAGCGCATGCTCGACGCGGTGATTGAGCTGATGCCGTCGCCGCTGGATATTCCGGCGATTCAGGGCGTGGACGAAAAAGGCCAGCCTGCGCAACGTCATCCGAACGATGATGAGCCGTTCTCGGCTCTGGCGTTCAAACTGATGACCGACCCGTACGTGGGTCAACTGACCTTTATCCGTGTCTATTCCGGCGTGCTGAAAAAAGGCGACGCGGTATGGAACCCGGTGAAAGGTAAAAAAGAGCGTATTGGTCGTATCGTGCAGATGCATGCCAACGATCGCCATGAAGTCGACGAGCTGCGGGCGGGCGATATTGCCGCCTGTGTGGGGCTAAAAGATGTGACCACCGGCGACACCCTGAGCGATCCGGATGCGGTGATAACCCTGGAGCGCATGGAGTTTCCGGAGCCGGTGATTTCGCTGGCGATTGAGCCGAAAACCAAAGCGGACCAGGAAAAAATGGGTATCGCCTTACAGCGCCTGGCGTCTGAAGACCCGTCGTTCCGTCTGCACACTGACGAAGAGTCCGGGCAGACCATTATTTCCGGGATGGGTGAGTTACACCTGGAAATTATCGTCGACCGTATGAAACGTGAGTTTGGCGTGGAAGCGAATATTGGGCGTCCGCAGGTCACTTACCGCGAGACACTGCGTAAAGCGGTGAAAGAGATTGAAGGGAAATTTGTGCGCCAGTCCGGCGGTAAAGGGCAGTACGGACATGTTGTGCTGAGCCTTGAACCGCTGGAGCCGGGCAGTGGCTTCGTGTTTGAAGATGCCACCAAAGGCGGCGTGGTGCCGCGCGAGTACATTCCGTCTGTGGAAAAAGGGCTGCGCGAAGCCATGAACAACGGCGTGCTGGCGGGTTATCCGATGGTGGACGTAAAAGCGACCCTGACATTTGGTTCGTATCACGACGTCGACTCCTCGGAAATGGCCTTCCGTATGGCGGCGATCTTCGGTTTTAAAGATGGCGCGCGCAAAGCGGACCCGGCGATCCTTGAGCCGATTATGCATGTGGAAGTGGAAACGCCGGAAGAGTACGCCGGGAATATCATGGGCGATCTCTCTTCCCGTCGCGGGATGGTGCAGGGCATGGAAGAGCGCTTCGGTAGCCAGATTATCCGCGCTGACGTGCCGCTGGCGGAGATGTTTGGTTACTCCACCACGCTGCGTTCCATGTCGCAGGGCCGCGCGACCTACAGCATGGAGTTCCACCATTACGCGGAAGCCCCGCGCAATGTGGCGGACGATATCATTGCCAGTCGCGCCAAAGCGTAACCTGTTGGCTGTAACTCAAAACCCCGCTCCGGCGGGGTTTTTTATCCCTGCATGAACACCACCTCCTATGGAGGTGGTCAGCAATAAGTTGGCTCTGCCAGTAATGCTACTCATGGGAAAATCCGAATCTTTTATCCACATAACTGATAAGGATTTAACCATGAGTAGATTCCAGAAAGCATCTCATGCGCTCTGGTGTTGTCAATATCATATCGTATGGACACCCAAGTACCGATTTCGCATCCTTAGGAACAATGTTGGAAAAGAGGTCTATAAGCAGATAAGGATCTCAAGTGAGCAGCTCGGGATAGAAGTAGTGGAGCTGAATGTCCAGATAGACCATGTCCATTTGCTGGTAAAAGTGCCTCCACGGCTTTCGATTTCCCATGTAATAGGGCACTTAAAGGGTAAAACAGCCCTTCGATTGTTCAGTAAATTTCCCAACTTGCGTAAGAACAAGCTGTGGGGGAATCATTTTTGGGCAAGAGGTTATTGTGTCGATAGCGTAGGTATAAACGAAGAAATGATAAGAAAGTACGTGAAGTATCAGGAAACACAGGAAGTTGAAGAGAGCCAGCTTCCACTGAAAGAAGTGTGAAGGGAAGGCTCTCTGAGTCTGGACTTAGTGCGCTCCTATGGGGCGAAATCAATGCCACCTGCTATGCAGGTGGTTTTTTACGCTTTCGATCTGGCTTGACGATACGCAGACCTGGGCTGAACACGCTTTACTTTCCTGTTTTCAGCATGCCTTTCCCCCTAAGCGGATTTATCAATGCTTGATTCCGCTAATAAGGCCAGTATCCGTAAACTTAAGTTCCCCTGAAAACTCGTGGTATGGCTGATTGTGGGCATGTACTTTGGCCGTTTCCTCCGCCAGTTCCATGGCCCGGCTCATCGGTGAACTGTTTCATGAACTGTTCATGTCGATGGTTGTGCCCTGGACTCAACAGGAGAATAAGAATGGCCTTTGGCAAGATCTGCGGCTCTTTACAGTTGATGGCACATCAGAAATTCCCTCGTTTTGCTGCTTAATCTGGCGCTGTGTTCAGGGAGGAAATCACAGTTATCCCGCTATGAAAGAGAAAACAGCCCAAAGAAAGGGCCGTTCGAATTACAAAAATCTGTATCCCTTACGCTCAAAACATCTTAAGGGAATGGTGTTACGCTATTGAGGTTTTTATGTAGTAGGGTTGCTTAAGCAGGATACTGTTTCTCTAGAAATGCTTGATATGCTTCATATTTTTTATTCCCTTTTTTAATTGTGGTGACAGACCAGGCAAAACTTTGCTCGTTGTGCCTGATATCAAAAACCCACTCAGTAGGAATGCTGCGAACTGGCTGTTTTTTTTCCATTTCGTGCATCACGGCACTTAATGCGACCTGGTCGATAAACCATGGGTAATTGCCCTGAGCAAAGTTGCTGCGCAAAAAGAGGGACACTTTTTTGATATAACTTGTCGACTGCTCTTTGCCACCCAACCACACGAATCCACCGATAATACTTTCCCAGAAGGGAGACACTTCAGGTTTGTTTACCAATAGATCATTATCTTCAACCCAATTACTAATCTCTTTCCATGGTTTACGAATTAAACTGTCTGCATCGACAATTAACACCGGTGTTGACAATAACTTTAGAGCATGCTCAGCGAAAATAAATCGCTTGGATGCGTAAGCGGTTTTTTTATTTTCGTCTTGTGCGACAACCTCTGATGTACATGAAATATTCAATTCCGGGAATCTGTTTGCATATTTTTTGATGTCTGTAAGGATATCATTGTTTATATTATAGATATGGAAATGGAGATTTAATTCACCCTTATTGGTATGATAAATAGAACGCATCAGATGAATAGCATGTTTTTCGTAATACCCAAGGTCACAGCAAACCAAAATAGTAGTATTTTCGTTCGCTTTTGCTGGTGGTATGGCAATAATATATTCATCCTGAGGAATGGTTAGGTTGTTGTTAAATAAGCTTTTGAAGTCGATATAGTCTTCCGGAATACCACCGTTCTTGTAAATGGTAGACACAGTCATAAGCAGCGCTAACGGGTCTTCACCAATTAGATCAGGGTCCGCTATCAGTATTTTTACCAACGCTAAAGCATCTTCATAATTCTCTTCAATGTTCGAAATGAGCAACATAATCTTGAGAATGTCCGGAGAATGCAGCAAGTGTTCACTGTTTTTGCTTACCAGTTCAATAACGCTTTCAATATCGCCCACACGAAATAATACTTTGATAGCTATTTCCAGATATTCGAGATTTGGGTGGTATTCCAGTGCGGCAAGAATGCAATTTTTAATGGAAGTAATATAATCTTGTGGGAGTTTGGTCTGTTGTCCATGCCAGACATTATCTAATGCAAGATTCGACATGCCAATGGCTAATAGTATTTTCTTTAGACCCTTGTCATGCTTTTCCGGGAGGCCTGAGTCAATAGAAAGTATATTTTGATAAAGCGAGAATAAATCCAGGGAGCGGAGATACGTAAACTCAATTATTTTCATCAAGGGTAAGTTACCCGTTTCTGATATTTTCAATTGAACAGTATAAACATCCCGGTAGTATTGATGCATTGTCTTCGTGCGATAATATTCCATGTGTTTCCCGTATCTCCTGATGATTAATTTTATTGACGCTCCCTGGGACTGAGCGCGAAATTGAGACATTATAAAATTGTAACAGACACATACGAGGGCAAAGAGACGAACTAAGGCCGAAAGGCTCGCTATTCATGACGATAACTGTACTGATATGCCGCCTTGCTTATCCGCCTGCCGCCACATACCCAACCCGGTAATTCTCGCAATCCGCCTGCGGCGCAGCGCCAGGATACACTTGCAACCCTTGCCAGCGGCTCACATCCCACGCGCAAAGTTGCCCCTCCAGCGCCAGGGTCGCCAGGTTACTGTGTGCAGTAATTGGCTGCTTTCTCATCGACAGCCAGGCAGCATTGCGCACCTCATTAATATCGGGCAGATGCAGCGCCAGCCAGGTATCAATTTGCGGCCAGCCAAAATCCTCTGTCAGCTTTTTAAAGCCGGAGCTCTGTAAAAAACGCGCCATCGCTTCGGGATTTCTCCAGACATACAGCGGCGCATAGCGATTCTCAGCGCAATGCGCGTCCTCACGCCGGGAAAAGAGATACGCCTTAACCAGCAGGCCAGGGAAACCGTCCAGTTTCGCGCCGTTCTCCCGGATGCGTGTCTCAATCACCGCCATGTCGTAGTCGGCAGGCAGAGTAAAGCGGTATTGCATCACAATCATCACGCCTCCTCCGACAACAACCGACCCTGGCTGAAACTCCATTCGTCGGCGGTATTAAACTGGATCATCACCATCACATCATCCGGGTGAATATTCAGCGCGCTTTGTAGCCGTTGGCAGAGTACGCGGCAGAGATTTTGCTTCTGCTCAGGCGTGCGGGGTTTCCCCGCGAGAATATGAAACTGAATGAAATTATCGCTGCGCCCGCCGCTTTTATAGTGGCGGTCAAACACGCGCTGGTTGACCGGTAGCGCTTCAAATACCTGAAAACGGTCACCGGACGGAACGGAAAATTCGTCCTCCAACGTCTGCTGCAGGATGTCGGAAATCTGCGTGATCTGCGCGTCGCTATACCCCTGGCGCAAAGTGATACGGGTGAAGGGCATACGCTTACTCCTCTTCCAGACAACCGAGGGCGGACACCGCCGCAGGCCAGCCCGCGTAGAACGCCAGGTGGGTGAAGGCTTCGGCTATCTCTTCACGGCTCAGGCCATTTTGCCGTGCGAAATTAATATGCCAGGGAAGCTGCTGCACGCGGCCCAGCGCCGTCAGCGCACCCAGTGTGACCAGGCTGCGCTCGCGTGGAGAAAGCGCCTCCCGTTGCCAGATATCATTGAACAGCACGTCCTGACTCAGTTCGGCCAGCTTCGGCGCAACGCGGGCCAGGGTTTCACGATCGAGGGATTTAGCCATGGTTTTCTCTCCGTATTGACAGTGAAGCGATTCTGGCGTCATAGTTTCGTCCTGAAAATCAAATTATCCACGACTAACCATCCCGTATTTCAGGACGATAATGGACAAACTTCCCTTAACGCTCGACCTCGACGCGCTGCGCAGTTTTGTAACCGGCATTGAGTGCGGCAGCTTTGCGCTGGCGGCAAGCCGCTTGTGCCGCTCGACCTCAGCGGTAAGCGCACAGCTTAAAAAGCTGGAACAGCAGTGCGATGCCGAACTGGTGATGAAGCAGGGCCGCCACCTGGCATTAACCCGCAATGGCGAGATCCTGATGGGCTACGCCCGTCGTCTGCTGGCGCTTAATGACGAGGCGCAGCGGGCATTGAAAGGCGAGCTGCTACAGGGGGAGATCCGTATTGGTATGCAGGAAGACTTTGGCGAATCGCTGATGCCCGGCATTCTGGGCGAGTTCAGGCGCCACCATCCGGGGCTGCGGATCATCGCCCGGGTGGATCGCAATCAGGCGCTGCTCTCGGCGCTGGATGACGACGCCCTGGATATGGCACTTTTGTGGCAATCGGAAAACAGCCCGCGCGAGGGGAAACTTCTCGGCCAGTGTCAGCTTGAGTGGATACAGCATCCGGAAATGGATATTAGCGCGCTGCTGGCACAGGGCGAGCCATTGCCGCTGGTGATGTTTGACAACCCGTGCCTGATGCGCTCACGCGCCATCGCCTGCCTGGATCGGGCGGGTATTCCCTGGCGCGTGGTGTTTGTCAGCCACAGTCTGAGCGGTATCTGGGCGGCGGTGCAGGCGGGGCTCGGCATCACGCTACGCACGCGTGTCGGGATGCCCGTTCATCTTCGCGTAGCGGGAAGTACGCTGCCATCGCCGGGCAATCTGGGGATTATGCTGGCGCACGGGCACGGGAATGTGGCAGATACCGGTGCGCGAGCGAAGCTGGGGGAACTGATGGAAGCGGCGTTGTTGAATGTGAAATAAGCGGTTTCCCGCAGGTTAGTCAATTAATTTGATGCATTATGTTAAACAAACGATATTTATTCTCATCGGGTAATGCGTAGAGTAGTGACCATCAAAGGCAGTGAGGTTATTTGCTGCCGACATATCCCTGAGAATAAGGACCCACGTCATGAAGAAGATTGGATTTTTGTCATTTGGTCACTGGACGCCGTCGCCGCAGTCGGGAACCCGTTCGGCCGCTGACGCGCTGCTGCAATCCATCGATCTGGCGGTTGCCGCCGAAGAACTCGGAGCCGATGGCGCTTATTTCAGGGTGCACCATTTTGCGCGCCAGTTAAGCTCGCCGTTCCCGCTGCTGGCGGCAATTGGGGCGAAAACGAGCAACATTGAAATTGGCACGGGCGTTATCGACATGCGCTACGAGAACCCGCTCTATATGGCAGAAGACGCGGGTGCGGCCGATTTGATCTCCGGTGGGCGTTTGCAACTGGGCATCAGCCGTGGCTCCCCGGAGCAGGTTATTGATGGCTGGCGCTACTTTGGCTACGTCCCCTCTGAGGGGGAAAACGAGTCAGATATGGCACGTCGCCACACTGAAGTGCTGCTGGATGTGCTGCGCGGTGAAGGTTTCGCGAAACCCAATCCGCAACCGATGTTCCCAAACCCGCCGGGCTTGCTGCGTCCTGAGCCTTTTTCCGACGGGCTGCGTGAGCGTATCTGGTGGGGCGCAGGCTCTAACGCCACCGCAGTATGGGCGGCGAAGCTGGGGATGAACCTGCAAAGCTCGACGTTGAAAGATGATGAAACCGGCGAGCCGTTCCACATTCAGCAGGCAAAACAGATCCGCGCCTATCGAGAAGCCTGGGCGGAAGCGGGGCACTCCCGTACGCCACGCGTTTCGGTCAGCCGCAGTATTTTTGCCCTGATGAACGATCGGGACCGGATGTATTTCGGCTCAGGCCGTGATGACAGCGATAAAGTCGGTTTCCTCGACGAGAAAACCCGAGCGATTTTCGGGCGCAGCTTTGCCGCCGAGCCGGACAAGCTTGTTGAACAGTTGAAACAGGATGAGGCGATTGCCGAAGCAGACACCTTATTGCTGACGGTGCCGAATCAACTGGGCGTGGAGTACAACGTGCATGTGATTGAGTCCATTCTGAAACATGTTGCTCCAGCGATGGGCTGGCGCGATTAAAAAGCAATAACGCCTCGCACTGTGCAAACAGGCGAGGCGTTACATTCACATCGCTTACGGCTGCGTTTGCGGTTGTAGCTGATAAATCCATGCGCTGAGCTGCTCACCATTTGTGGTGATGACGTCAACCTCAACGCGATCGTAGCCATCTTCAAATTCATCCAGCATTGGCCAGTGCGCCTCAAGATTATCTGAGGTAAACAGGTAACCCTGAACCTGCGGCCCGTTTTTGTGTAACACAATCCCCGGAAAATCCGCTGCTGCACCCCAGCCGCGTTCATAAAACGTGCCCGTCACATAACCCGGCAGCCATTCACCACCAATGTTTTCCAGAATATAAGCATTAGAGTGACCCGGACGTAGTGTCCCGTAGACAAACAAGCGTTCCATTTTCCCTCGTTAGCTGACGCAATATTGCCCCTCAATGGGGAAGAAATGTCTTCAAAATAAGAGGTTATCACGTGCGTCGCAACCCGTTCTTCATCGCGTTTTATTATCACTCTGCGGCGCGACGTATCACCAGAACTGCCACCACGGGTTATGTTCAACAAAATACTGGTCGAGATGTTCAGTGATATGGCTTTGTTCTTCCGGGATAGCCTGTAATCTCACCTGCACGACCTTTCCTTTGATTTTGAAAAACAGCGACAGCCCACTTTCATACGCCAAAAAACTGGAACCAACAAACTTCCAGACTTCACCTTCAAAACGGGTGGCTCCGTCGTAATCGACGAAGGTTTTCGCCACCTTATAATATTTACCGGCAACGAGGTGTGCGTAGGCTTGTTTGAGCTGGCGGGTGTCCATGTGGTGGGTTCCTTTGCTTGACGTTGGCAATAATAGGCGAGAAGAGAGGAATGATCATCGGCGAGGTCGAATAATAGGTTGTATGCGCAAAATGTCTGGACGTTAGCTGGGAGCGAAGAATTGAGCAGAGCGTGCACCTCTGCCCCTTATTTATCGCCACCTTGCGCGGTGTCGGCGTGCAGATGCCAGGGACGGATATTGAAATATTTCAACCCTTGCCAAAATGCCTGACAATATCACCGCTCCGGGCAGCCATTTTATAACACGCCCAGTTGTTTCATCAGGGTCAGGTTATCTTCAAGATGCCAGTTCGCAATAATTTTATTGTTCCTGACCTGATAGATATCCGTCGCGATAAAATCAACCTTCTGGCCTGTACCTTTCAATTTGCCGAAGGTTCCCGTGAAATGCCCGCGAAAATGAAGGTGCGATACCACGCGATCGCCTGCAATGATCATCTGCTCAACCTCGCAACTCAGATCCGGGACGGCGGTACGGAAGGCACGTGAGGCCAGAAGCGCGCCTTCTGGTCCCTGTTTGCGCCCCTCGGGCGGTGTCTTATCGACAAAATTATCGGCCAATGCCTCACGGGCCAGGGCTTCATCGCCCGTATTCCAGAATGTTGCGTAACGTCTCGCGACAGTTTCAAGCATCGCCACGTGTGCGGAAGATAACTGGCTTTCCGCAATCAATTCATGGGGTTTTACCAGTTCAAGCGGTGCAGAAAACACAGCGCTGGCCATGGGTAGAAGCATAAGTGCCGCCAGTCGTTGAGGATAAAGCGTCAACTTTTTCATAAGAATGTCCTTTTTGTTGCCTAAGGGAAACAGGTGACTCGGGCGCATTTCAGCAGCCTGTGGGTGTAACGTCAGGATTAGTTAATCAGCGCGCCGCCTTCGATATCCAGTAGGGTTCCGGTGACAAACGGATTGTACATAACAAACAGATAGCTTTTGCGATGTCCCTGGCCTGCATCCGCTTTCCGCTGTCCCGTCCTGCAAGGATTAGGCTTTCTCCCTGTTCAGCGAGAGCGCCAGCCACGGCAAAGCCAATGCCGGAAGCTCCGCCGATGATTACTGTTTTTTCACCATCCTGTTACGTCTCGTCAGTTTTATAAAATGGGTAATCGGTATAGCCTGCGCTGTTTCCACCAAAAAGCGTGGCGGGATCGCTTATGGTCGCTAATGGAAGGTTATTCCTGAGCCGGTACGGCAGGTCAGGGTTGGCAATGAACGGACGGCCAAAGGCAAACAGGTCGGCCAGCCCCGCCTTAAGGAGTTTGTCCACTTTGTTCAGGGTATAATTTCCAGCGACAATAAGGGTACCGCTAAAGGTGGCGCGTAAAGTTTCACGAAAATCAGCAGGTACCTGTGGGGCATCGTCCCAGTCAGCCTCTGCCAGGTGGATATAGGCGATACCTTTCTTTTCACACCATGCAGCCAGCGCGAGGATCGCCTCAGTCACCTGCGGGTCGTTCATTCCGCGCTGGGTGATGAATGGGGAAAGGCGTATGCCCGTGCGCGTATTGCCGATGGCGTCGCTGATGGCATCCAGCACCTCCTGCGCAAAACGGATCCGGTTAGCCAGGCTGCCGCCGTACTCATCGGTACGTTTGTTCGATGTCCGGCGAAGAAACTGATCGATCAGGTAACCATTACCGCCATGTACCTCAACACCATCAAATCCGGCGTTAATGGCGTTTAATGCGGCCTGCCGATAATCAGCAATAATCTGCTGAATATCGGTATGCTCAAGTGCCCGCGGCTGCGGGCAGTCAACCATATGTCCTTTCCCCTGCTCATCAACAACCCATACCTGAGCATCGGGCGCGAGTGCAGACGGCGCGACAGGTTTACCATCCTCATGGAAACCCGCATATGACATGCGCCCAACGTGCCAGAGCTGGGAAAAGATAATCCCTCCGGCACGGTGAACGGCTTCTGCGCTCAATCGCCATCCTTCAACTTGTTCAGCGGAGTGCAGACCTGGCGTCCAGGAGTATCCCTGGCCCTGCGGTGAAATCTGCGTGGCTTCGGTAATGATCAAACCCGCGCTGGCGCGCTGCTGGTAATACGCCGCCATTAATGCGGAAGGAACGTTTCCCGGCTGTAACGCCCGCGCCCGGGTCATTGGTGCCATTACGATCCGGTTTTTCAGGCTCAGAGCCTTTAAGTGGTAGCTGTCAAAAAGTGTCCGATTTTGCATTTTCTGTCCCCCGTAATGTATCTGTGAAAATACTTTACGTGGCGAGAGATATTTTGATAATGGCATTAAAATATGATTGTCTTTTCAGGATTTCTGAATAATGGGAAAGCTCGAAGATATGGCACTGCTGGTTGCAGTGGTGGAGGCTGGCGGGCTTTCAGCCGCTGGTCGCCGTATGGGGCTCTCAGCGGCCACCATGACCGCCAGACTAAAGGCGATTGAAGAGCGTTATCAGACCCGGCTATTCCACCGGTCCACCCGCGCCATTACGATGACCCGTGCCGGTGAGGAGTTCTATCACGCTGCACTACGTGTACTGGAGGAAATGAGCCACGCGGAGTCGCTGCTTACCCAAAAAGAAGGGGTGCTCAGCGGTAATATCCGCATTTCGGCCCCCTCTGATTTTGGCCGACAGTACCTCAGCCCGGCGCTGCTCGATTTTTCCCGCCAGCATCCGGCAGTGAAATGCTCGGTGTACCTGGGCGAAAATGTCGAAGATCTGGTCGCCAACCGTCTGGATATGAGCATTCGCTTCGGAAACCTGCCAGACAGCAGCCTGGTCGTCAGAAATATCCGCCCGAATCATAGGGTACTGGTCGCCTCAGCCAATTATCTCCGGGCGGCAGGCACACCCAATACCATTGAGGACTTACACCGCCACCGATGCCTGGCCCTGGAGCTGCGTGGCATGGTTATGAACGAATGGCGTTTTGAGCATGATGGTAAACAGAGCGCATTACGTTTTACCCCAGCCATGGTATGCGACGATGGTGCGCTACTCCGCCAGTGGGTATTGGCTGATGCGGGTATTGCCAGCAAATCATGGTGGGATGTAAAGCGTGATGTGGAGCAGGGCAGGCTGCAACTGCTGTTTGCGGAAAGTTTTATTGGCTTTAGCCGTTTTGATAAAAAAAATGTCGGCCTGCAATTTGTCTATCCGCAGCGACGGCTGCAGCCGCTGCCGGTTACCGCCTTCACTCAGTTCTTCATTAACTGGCTGGAAAATGAGTAGAAGTCTATGACCTGCTACTCGTTTTTTTGTACGCCGTTGCGTTAGTGATATGCGCCCGAAAAAATCTGGACTTCACGCTATCGCTGATATCTCTCCGGCGCAGCCCGGATATGGAAACTGCGCCGCAATTTGATTATCTGATTCGTCAAAGTCCTTTGAACCGTATAACCCGTTTTCTACTATCGGACATGTTTAATGCGCGCCGCAATACTGCGTGAACGACATGCTCTATGACGTGAGAAAAACGGGGAGATTGCCTTTTCTTATCGGCAACGCTGCTGTCTTTGAAAACAGCCGCAACGATCACCCTCTGGATTATCGGGCTTCGCAAGGGTAAGGACACCAGTCACCATGAATTTGACTACAAATTGCACACATGCAGCCTCTGGTGTTATATTAAAATATAATATTTGGAGGTGTTCTATGTATATCGCTCGCCTTAAAAAGGTTGGAGGATCCGTCATGCTGGCGGTTCCTCCTGCCGTATTGAAAACCCTGGGGCTGTCGACGGATAGCGAAGTGGGTATGACCATTGAGAATGGCTGCCTGATTATTGAACCCCAGAAACGGCCACATTACTCGCTTGAGGAATTGCTGGCGCAGTGTGATCCGCACGCCGAAATCAGCGAAGAGGATCGGCAATGGATTGATGGGCCTGCGGCGGGCAAGGAGCTTCTGTAAATGGACAGAGGGGAAATCTGGCTCGTCTCACTGGATCCGACCACCGGGCATGAACAAAGCGGAAAACGTCCAGTGCTTATCGTTTCTCCCGCGTCATTTAATGCACTCACCCGTTTGCCCGTTGTTGTTCCGGTCACCAGTGGCGGAAACTTTGCCCGAGCGGCGGGTTTTGCCGTCTCACTGGAAGGTGCGGGAACGAAAACCACGGGTGTGATTCGCTGCGATCAGCCCAGAACCATTGATATGGACGCCCGAAACGACAAGCGTCTGGAACGTATACCCGATGCTGTCGTGAATGAAGTGCTGGCCCGACTGGAAGCCATTCTGAGTTGAGATTTTGCGGCAAGGCAGGGAAGTTTGCTGAGCGTTACATCATCGAAGCGAAATGCCAAAAGCCCGACGCTCGGTACAGAAGAAATATCAGGGACCAAAAAAGCAAAAAGCCTGCTCGTAAGCAGGCTTCTTAAATTTGGCTCCTCTGACTGGACTCGAACCAGTGACATACGGATTAACAGTCCGCCGTTCTACCGACTGAACTACAGAGGAATCGGTGTGGAGTCGTATCTTAGCGGCGAAAAAACTTTTGTCAAACCTGATTTCAGGCGGTTTTGTGCAACTGCCGCAAATCACGGCAGTTTGCTGTAATTAACAACAATTTTTTGGAAATGCTTTGCAGGATCACGAATTCTACCCCATCATTTGAAATGAAGTTTCATCTTTCTCACTAAGGTCAATTTTGAACGTCGTCGCCCCGATACGCCAGGCTATCATGCGCACGCCATGGTACGCCAAACGCAAGAGCTACAAGGTCCTGTTCTGGCGCGAAATCACGCCGCTCGCCATCCCTATCTTCCTCGAAAACACCTGCGTCCTGTTAATGGGTGTGCTCAGTACCTTCCTTGTCAGTTGGCTCGGTAAAGAAGCCATGGCGGGAGTGGGGCTGGCCGACAGCTTTAACATGGTCATCATGTCGTTTTTCGCCGCGATTGACCTCGGGACCACCGTTGTTGTGGCATTCAGCCTCGGCAAGCTCGATAAAAAGCGGGCGAGGGCGGCAGCGCGGCAGTCGCTGGTGATCATGACCCTGTTCTCCATTATTCTGGCGGCGGTTATTCACTACTTCGGCACGCAAATCATCGACTTTATCGCCGGGGCGGCCACGCCGGAGGTCAAAGCGCTGGCGCTGACCTATCTGGAACTCACCGTGCTGAGTTATCCGGCGGCGGCTATTGCGCTCATCGGTAGCGGAGCACTGCGTGGGGCCGGGAACACCAAGATTCCGCTGTTGATAAACGGCGGGATGAACATCCTCAACATCATTATCAGTAGCATCCTGATTTACGGCGCGTTCTCCTGGCCGGGGCTGGGTTTTGCCGGTGCCGGGCTGGGGCTCACTATTGCCCGTTATATCGGCGCGATTGCCATTATTTGGGTACTGATGATTGGCTTTAACCCGGCGCTGCGCATCCCGCTGAAAAGCTATTTCAAGCCGCTGAACTTCGCCATTATCTGGGAAGTGATGGGGATTGGTATTCCGGCGAGTATCGAGTCGGTGCTGTTTAACGGCGGGAAATTGCTGACACAAATGTTTGTCGCCGGGATGGGGACCAACGTTATTGCCGGTAACTTTATTGCCTTCTCCGTCGCCGCGCTGATTAACCTGCCCGGTAACGCCCTGGGCTCGGCGTCGACCATCATTACCGGTAAGCGACTGGGCAAGGGGCAACGCAGCCAGGCCGAACGACAGCTACGCCACGTGTTCTGGCTGTCGACCATTATATTGACGCTTATCGCGTGGGGCACGGCGCCTTTCGCCGGGCTGCTGGCGTCGTTCTATACCCATGAAGAAGATGTAAAAGAAGTGGTCAAGATACTTCTCTGGCTGAACGCCGCGTTTATGCCGATCTGGGCCGCCTCCTGGGTGCTGCCTGCGGGGCAGAAAGGGGCGCGCGATGCCCGTTTCGCTATGTGGGTGTCGATGCTCGGTATGTGGGGTTGCCGCGTGGTGGCGGGCTATACGCTCGGGATTATGCTTGGCATGGGCGTCGTCGGCGTGTGGCTCGGAATGGTGCTCGACTGGGCGGTGCGAGGCGCGCTCTTCTACTGGCGAATGGTGAGCGGTCGTTGGCTGTGGAAATACCCAAAAGTACCGCGAGATCACACGTAACCGCTTCATTTTCCCGCAGAGTGGAGAATAAATCGGCAAACGGACATTTTTGTGAAAACAGCCTTTGACAAGGGCAGGAGGCCTCGTTAATATGCGCCTCGTTCACACGATTCCTCTGTAGTTCAGTCGGTAGAACGGCGGACTGTTAATCCGTATGTCACTGGTTCGAGTCCAGTCAGAGGAGCCAAATTTGAAAACCCGCTTAAGGCAACTTAAGCGGGTTTTTGCTTTTCTGCACTAACCTTCCTGGCGTTACCTGTATCCTTATCGACCCAAACCATGCTTTACTTTTTCACGTGGCTGAGGATCTCATCCAGTGTTGCGTCATCAAACATCAGTTCTTCACGGCCCACTTTCGAGTAGGCACGTACTTGCTGCCCCGCATTCATGGCATTTAATTTACGTACAACATGAGTGACGGTTGCTTGATTTACTTTAATCGCAATTTCGCGATCGTGTTGCCGCAAGCTTTCATCCGTAAATACATGAATTTCTGTATTATTACTCATCATTCGTCCTCAAATTGTGCATTTTTTTGATCGACCAGATTTTGGCCAGCGTATCCAGTTTCGTCCACAAGTCCGCGAAATCGACAGGATGGTTGCAAGTCTAGTTCAGTATTTAGCGCAATAAAGTGGTACTTTTTTATCATTAAAAATACCCATTTATTGCACAATGTAAGGGTATACTGTTGGCATCGTAAGTATCTTGTTGCGCTGGAGGATGAGGTGAATGCAAAGCTGATAGCAGATATGCGGAAAAATGCGCTTAGTGAGGTAACCAATTTTATTGCTCAGGAAATCTACAAGCTGGCGCTGTTCAGGCAATATCCGCAAGAGTGTTCACGCATTCTTACTGTGGATCGTGCAGTGCAAGAAACACTCCGATCCTACTATGAGAAAGGCTTTGATGCGTTAGTTGAAGATCTGGCATCACTGGTTCTGGACTTAATAATCTACGGTGTAGATGAAAGTGAGTTCCTCGAACAAACACACCGGCATATCGCAGAATTAAACCTGATCAAAATCAGGTTGCCATTAATGGCCGAATATGATGATCTTGTTCAAGATTCAGATAGTTACGATGAGTATGAAATAAATTTCAAAGCATCTCTCTATAAAACTGTTTGTGATTTTTTTACCGATTATTCCGGCTTTGAAGGTGAAATAGAACATCAATATCCGCCTCATGTATTAGCGTATCGATACAATTACGAAAATATATTAGATTATTATCATGGAATGACATTTTTACCAAGTCAGAAAGACAGGACAACAACGATAACATCTTCCCCCACCTACACACGAGCCCCTTCGACGAGAAGAGTCGTGCATCAAATAAAACCTATTACTGAAAATTTATCTATTCCTGATGACGCCTTGTTGAATCGCGTTGATAATATAAAAAAATTTAATATCACCGATCCTTATGAAGAAAATCTGCATGAGCTTCTGATGCTAAAAAGTATGTTCCCAGTCGAGTTGATAAAGTTCACATCGGAGGTCAGGTTTCGTATCAACACCTCCGAACCTTTAACGAATTTAGATCTCGATAAAGCAATGGCAACACTCAGGGCAGCAATTGCATACGCGCAGTCTGGGAATGAAAATTTCTGGAAATTCACGGCAACAAACAGATACGAACTCACTCGGGCATTTAACGTCCCAAAACTTGATGCCCCGGGAATAATTGAACTACAAGACTTGCATAAGGCTCTGCTCCCCGGTTTGAAAACATTATTCAACGCTAAAAATTATCTACTGGGATTGATTATGGTGCAGGAGCATTTCATTCAATATACAGAGTCTGGCAAGGAAATTTATGTTTTTTGGAAGAGGGATTCTAATGAAAATTCTACATTAAAGCGAGCGAATCATATTTCTGCCAGACTGAGTCGAAAACATGGTCAAGCCGGATTTTCTCCTGACACAATAATGCAGGGAATGAAGTTAGTAAATAATGCGATTCAAGTACACCTTGACGACCTACAGTTTGAAAGAGTGCAATTCGATATTCGCCTTAATGCATTGCAGAGGGCGAAACTGAATAAAGAACCATCTGTAAATATAGAACGCCTGCATCCTGATGATAGAGACAAGGCCGAGAAAATAATATCCAGACATAACAAACATGGTCGTTACGCGGCAGTTAAACAACGGCGTAATGGTAGTTTTGTGATTTCCTGGTAAGAAATAAAAAGTATTAAACTGATTTGATTTTTTACTGGATGCCTTAGCCCAATACACCAAATTTGAAAACCCGCTTAAGGCAACTTAAGCGGGTTTTTGCTTTTCCTGCTTCCTCCACTTCGCGTTTATCTGCGCCGTTCCAGCAGCACGAAATAGACGATGGTCATCGCCAGCACAATTAACAGCAAAATCAGCGCGGCGGCGGCCCCTTCGTTGAGCGACAGCCCCAGAAACGCCCGGCGATAGGCAAAGAAGCTCAGCACTTCGGTGGCATTCCCCGGCCCGCCACGGGTCAGGATATAGGGCAGGTCGTAGGTGCGAAGTTCGTTAATTAACTGAATCACAATCGCAATTGCCGAAACCGGGCGCAGCATCGGCAGGGTGATATACCAGAATTGCTGCAAGCTATTTGCACCGTCAATTTCGGCGGCCTCGTACGGGTCTTTAGGCAGCGACGCCAGCCCCGCAGCGAGGATCAGCACCACGAATGACATCTGCTGCCAGACATCAATAAACACCATGCTCCAGAACGCCAGCGTAGGGTTACCCAGCCAGTCGACGCCCGGCAGGCCAACGCTTTGCAGCATATGGTTGATAATCCCAAGGTTCGGTTGCAGCAACATACGCCAGATCAGCGCCACGCTCACCGGCGACATAGCCATCGGGATGGTCAATAAGGCGAAATAGACCGGGCGGGTTTTCACCACCCGGTTGAGCATCAGGGCGATACCCAGCCCGACAATAAACTCACCGGTTACCGTCAATAATGAGTAACGGATAGTCAACCAGGCAGAGTGCCAGAAGGTATCGCTGCTCAGCACGCTGATAAAATTGTCCAGCCCTGCAAAAGGGAAGATCTCCGCATGCATCAGCGTATAGGACGAAAAAGCCAGTACAACGGAATAGATAACAGGGAAGCCGAGCACAATCGCCAGAGCCAGCAACCCAGGCAGGGCGAATGCCCAGCCTGTCACCCGGAATCTGTCTATTGTTAAACGGTACTTCGGTTTCACGCTAAATTCCTCAGCTAAAGCCATCTGCCGGCCCCCTTTGTCTTATTTCACCAGCAACTTATCCAGTTGGTCGGATGCATTTTTCAGCGACTTGTCGACGGTATTTTCGCCACTCGCCAGCAGGGACAATTGTGTCCCCAGAACATCTTCATACTGAGCGGAATAGGAGAAGACCGGGAAGGACTTACCGGACGCCACAATATTCAGAGCGTTTTTATAGTAAGGATACTTTTTCAGTACCTCGGCGTTTTCATAGACATCGGAACGAACAGGCGCGTGCCCCTGCAATGCGCGTGCGGTAGTGACCTCTTTACTCTGCACCCACTGAATAAAGGTCCAGGCGGCCTGTTTCTCTTTATCTGAGACGTTTTTCGGAATGCCCCAACCCCAGCCGCCGCTCTCCCCGTGACCACCAGGAACGGTTGTCAGCGCGAGTTTACCGGCCACGGCAGGGCAGGCGGTGGCGTTATCCAGTTGCGGCAGCATCCACCAATAGGTCAACATACTGAACGCTTTACCGCTGCACATCAGACGCACGGTATCGTCGAGGGTGGCGGAAAGCGCACCGGTTTGCGCGGCATTCTTGATGGCATCCGCATACAGCGTCATCGCTTTGTTCCCCGCCGGGCTGTTCAGTGCGGATTTACCTTTGTCGTCTACGTAAGCGCCGCCGCTGGAGAACAGGTAATTCGAGAACTCCATGCTGTTCGGATCGCCGCGCTGCCCCTGCATAGCCGCCCCGGCCATATCACTGTTCTTCTTGATAAATTTGGCAAGCGTAACGTACTCTTCCAGGGTTTTGGGCTGCTCAAGCGGTTTTTTAAACTCGGCCTGATAGGCGCTCTTTATTTTCTCATCCTGCAACACATCCGTGCGGTAAATCAGCCCCATGGAATAGTTGTACATCGGGATCAGCGTGGTTTTATTGGGCGTCACATTAATGAGCGACACGGTGGCCGGAATAAAGGCCGACATATCAAAGTTAGATTTTTTCACATCCGGCGTGAGATCAGTCAGCCAGCCGGCTTTACTGAATTCCCCCGCCCACAGAAAATCCACTTCCAGCAGGTTGTAATAGCTCTGCGACTGAATCAGTTGCGATACCAGCTTGTCATGCATATCGCCGTAACCGATTTTCTCGAACTGCACTTTGATGTGGTACTGCTTCTCAAAATCAGGCAGCATTTTTTCAATGATTTTCGTTTCCGGAACATCTTCCATCAACGCACGCAGCACTACATCTTCCGCCCGAACGGACGCCGAAAGGCTAAGGACTATCAGACCCGATAACAATGTGACTTTCTTACGATTCAACATAATTAACTCCTGGAGAAGGTGCCGGAGTGTTAACGGCGACAATTTTCTGTCTGGATGGCATGACTTTACTTAACACCGCCGAAGGTGAGTCCTTTGACGATGTAACGCTGAATAAAATGTGAGGCGACCATCAGTGGCAGCACGGCCAGCACAATGCCTGCCGAAACCTTGCCAATCTGAACACCGTTCGAGGTCTGTAGCGCGGCAAGCGACACCGGGACCGTGGCGGTCTCCGGCCCGCTAAGCACCAGGGCAAAAAGAAACTCATTCCACGACAGGATGAAGCCCAGCACGGCGGAGGCCGCAAGACCCGGCAGCGACACGGGCAGCACCACATGCCAGAAAGCGCCCCAGGCGGTAGCTCCGTCGGTCATCGCGGCCCACTCCAGATCCACCGGGATCCCTTCGAAAAAGCCCATCAGGATCCAGGTCAGAAACGGCAGGTTTAACGCGGCATAGACCAGCGTCAGTCCGAAGAGCGAGTTGGTCAGCCCAACGGTTCGCAGCATGGCAAAGGCGGGTAACACAAGCGCTACCGCTGGCAGCATCTGGGTCGCCAGCATAATAAAGCGCGCCGCTTTACCGCCCGTTTTAAAGCGGGCAAAGGCATAGCCGGTGGCGGCGGCAAACGGCAGGGCGAGGACAACCGACCCGGTAGCAACAATCAGGCTATTGGCGTAATGACGTAAAAAACCGTTGTTCTCAATCAGCGAGCGGAAATTTTCCGCGGAAAACTGCGGGAAAATATCGCTGCTGTAGGCCATCGATTCTGGCACCAGGCTGGTTCGCACAATCCACAGCACCGGCAGTAAAATTGAAAGACAGGCCAGCACCAGCCCGGTATGCAATCCAATTTTTCGTAGCATGTTCGCTCCTCACGTGCCTGGGGTGTCAGCGTTGTCCGGTGTTTTACGGCGCTCAACCACATCTCCGCTGCCGGGGTGAAACAGATGCAGTGAGTTGGGATCCAGCCAGATGCTGAGCATCTGGCCCACCTTCGGGTGCGTATGATGATCAAGGCGGATCACCACCGGCACTTTACCGAGCGTGCCGCTGACAATGTTTTCCGCGCCCAGCGCTTCCACCCCGCTGACGGCAATTTCCAGCGGGATCCAGTCTGGTCTGCGTGGGTGGGCGTGAAAATCTTCCGGTCGCACGCCGAGGGTCATCTGTTTTCCCGCCAGGCTTTGATAGTCGGCGGCCATCCAGCCCGGCACCGGGAGCTGTGGGCCGTCGGACAGTTGCAGGCTGACATCCATGCCCGTTCGTTGCACAAGACAGGGAAGAAGGTTGATGGACGGAGAGGAGAGAAAACGGGCAACAAACGTATTTACCGGGTAGTTATAGACTTCCAGCGGAGTCCCGCACTGGATCAAATGGCCATCACGCATGATGCAAATGCGATCCGCCATTGTCATGGCCTCTACCTGGTCATGGGTGACGTAGACCATGGTTTTGCCCAGCCGACGATGAAGCTTGATCAGTTCACTACGCATCTCGCCGCGCAACTGAGCATCAAGGTTTGAGAGGGGTTCATCTAACAAAAAGGCCTGCGGTTCACGCACGATAGCGCGGCCCAGGGCGACGCGCTGGCGCTGCCCGCCGGAAAGCGCGGCCGGTTTACGGTGTAATAGTTTATCCAGCCCCAGCATTGCAGCGCTCTCGGCCACTTTACTGTTGATGACGTTGCCCGGCACGCCACGCATTTTCAGGCCGAAGGCCATGTTTTCGGCGACGGTCATGTGCGGGTAGAGCGCATAGCTCTGGAATACCACGGCGATATTGCGATCGCGCGGCGCCACATGACTCACGTCGCGCCCGTCGATTAACAATGTGCCATCGGTAATGCTTTCAAGTCCGGCAATCATGCGGAGTGTAGTGGACTTTCCGCAGCCGGAAGGGCCAAGGAAGATAACAAATTCACCATCCCGGATGTGCAAATTCACATTACGGACGCTGTGCTGATTGCCGTTGTAGGATTTCGACACGTTCCGTAATTCAATGGAGGCCATATTGGGTTACCTCTGTTACGTGTTGCCCGTCCTGGGACTGGTGACATCCATGTTCGGTTTTGTTCGAAATGAAGCTGCTTTGTTCACAACGGCGTGTTATCAGCCCGTATACACCCCGCCGGTCACGTTGACGCCCTGACCCGTCATAAAACGGGCGGCGTCGGAACTCAAAAAGGCCACCACTTCGGCGACATCTTCGGGCGTTTCCAGGCGGCCAAGCGGCGTCTGGCGAATGTAATCATCAATGACCTGTTCAGGCGTCATGCCGCGCAGTTGTGCTTCCCACTGTACTTCGCGGCTCTGCATGCCAGTTTTAACGAAACCCGGACAGACGGCATTCACGCGGATCCCGTCAGCGGCCAGTTCCCGTGCCAGCGCCTGAGTCCAGCCGAGGACGGCAAACTTGCTGGCGGAGTAGTGGGCCAGCAGCGGCGCGCCAACTTTGGCGGCAAGCGACGCTGTGTTCACGATAGTACCGGATTTGCGCGCCACAAATTTGCGTGCGGCAATCTGATTAGTAAGAAAAATACCCCTGGTGTTGACGTCAAAATTAAAATCCCACTCATCATCTGTTATCGCCAGGGCTTTTTGCATCGTTGATACGCCCGCGTTGGCGATCAGCAGATCATAGTCCCCCAGCGTTTTGTCTACCCAGCCAAAGCCTTCTTCAACGGACGCACGTAAACGAACATCCAGATGAAACGCCACCGTGTTCGCGCCGAGTTCGGTGGCGGCTGCCCAGGCGGCTTCTTCGTTGATGTCTCCAATAGCGACCCGCATGCCCTGGCGAATCAGATTGCGGGCGATGGCATAACCAATACCCGTAGCGCCGCCGGTAACAATCGCCACTTTACCTTGCAGGTCCGGATAGTGTCCGGACGTCAAATGTGATGTGTGCATGTTCTTTTCCCCTGTGTTGATGATTATTTTTTACACCAATATAACGAACACAACAAAACATATTTCTTATGATAAAAACAATTGCGATCACAAATTTTGTTTTGTATGTTTGTTTTTGTTAACTTCAATGTTCGGAGTCAGCCGATGACGCACAACGACGCTCTGCCTTTTCAGCCTGACGCTCCCGGATCCGGTGCGCGTTTACGCCGTTCGGCTGCGTCGCGTCAGAGTGAAGTCATGCAACTGCTGGTTCAGCAAGGTGCGGTGTCTGTGCCGGATCTGGCCGTGAAGTTCGCCGTTTCCGAAATGACTATCCGTCGTGATTTGATGGAGATGGAGCAGAAGGGCAGCCTCTGCCGTACGCATGGTGGGGCGGTTTTGCCGCAGAGCGCAAGCGCAGTGGCGATTGACAAAGTGGAACCGAGTTTCGAGTCCCGCCTGTTGCAAAACCATGAGGCTAAGTTGCGCATCGCGGCGGCGGCGGCAGAGCTCGGCAAGAAATTTCGCACACTGGCACTGGATGTCGGTAGCACGACGTTTCTTGCCGCACGTTACCTCAGCCAGTGTTCACATTTGAAAATTTTTACGAACAGCCTTCGCGTGGCGCATGACATTGCCCCCGCGAAGGCGGAAATCTACCTCGCGGGCGGGCGGATGCGCCCGGATGAAATGTCGACCGGCGGTTCTGCGGCGCTACAGCAGTTTTCCAGCCTGTGGTTCGACATCACCTTTATTGGCGTCTCTGGTCTGACCGCCGAGGGAATTTATGACTATGCCTTTGAGGATGCGGAACTCAAACGTCTTTATCTCAACCGTTCCAGCCTGAAAGTGGTGCTGTGTGACGCCAGCAAGTTTCAACGAATGTCGCTGGTGCACCTCGCCACACTGAGGCAATTCGACATCCTGATCACCGAACAGGCACCACCACCCGCGCTGTCGGCGATGCTGGAGGCGGAAAATATTGATGTGATCATCGCGCCTGCGTTGCCGAAAGACGCGTGATCGCTTTTTACCATGACATATCAGCCAACACCGGAGAAAGTTATGATCTTTGAATTTTTGGGTAATAAGAAAAAAGCGGTTATCGCAATGGCCCATATTGGCGCGCTGCCTGGCGCGCCGCTGTACGACGCTAAAGGTGGCCTCAATAAGCTCATCGACGATGTTCTCAGTGATGTAGAGAAACTACAGGCAGGTGGCGTGGATGCGATTATGTTCGGCAACGAAAATGACCGTCCTTATGTGTTTAAAGCGTCGCTGGAAGGCGTCTCGGCCATGTCGGCTGTGGTACAGGCGGCGAAATCGATATTGAAAGTGCCGTTCGGCGTGAACTACCTGTGGGATCCTAACGCCAGTGTCGCCATTGGTGCTGCCACCGGGGCGAGCTTCGTGCGTGAAATTTTCACCGGCGTGTTTGCTTCTGATATGGGGATCTGGGAGCCGGATTGTGCCAGCGCGTCTCGCCTGCGCCGCAACCTGGGCCGTGAAGATATGAAATTGCTCTTTAACATCAACGCAGAATTCGCCCATTCTCTGGATGCGCGCCCCATCGAACTGCGCGCGCGCAGCGCCATTTTCTCGTCACTGGCAGATGCCATTCTGGTGTCCGGGCCGATCACCGGTGAACCGGCTGAACATTCTAATCTGCGCAAAGTCTGTGAAGCGGTAGAGGGCGTTCCGGTTTTTGCCAACACCGGCACCAACATCGATAACGTCACCGACATTCTGAGCATTGCCAGCGGTGTGGTCATCGGCACGCACTTTAAGGTCGACGGGCACACCTGGAATCAGGTCGACGGGGATCGGGTAAAACGCTTTATGGATGTGGTCGAAAAGCTGCGCTAAACATAACCCCTGGAACGGGAGGATAAGATGCAGTATCTGTTAGGCATTGATATTGGTACAACCTCAACCATTGGCATCCTGATCGGCCTGCCCGATAAGGTACTCGGTACGGCCTCCCGCCCGGTCACGCTTTTCGCCCCGCACAGCGGCTGGACGGAGGAGTCGCCGGAGCAGTGGTGGGACAATGTCGGTGAAATTTGCCAGCAGTTGCTCACACAAAGCGGCATTGCGGCGAGTGAAATCTGTGGCATTGGCGTGACCGGGATGTTGCCTGCCGTGGTTTTACTGGATAGCGAAGACCGCCTGCTGCGTCCGAGCATTCAACAGAGCGATGGTCGCAGCGGCGCACAAGTGCAGCAGATGCGCTGTGAAATGGACAGTCAGCACTTTTTAGAGCGCGCCGGAAACGGTATTAACCAGCAACTGGTGGGAGCGAAAATCCGCTGGATTGAACACCATGAACCGGAAGTGTTTGAACGTATTGCCACGGTGTTCGGTTCCTATGATTTTATTAACTGGAAGCTCACGGGTGAGAAAATCATCGAGCAGAATTGGGCGCTGGAGGCGGGTTTTGTTGATATCAGCAGCAATACGCTGGATGACGAACTGATTGCCTTTGCCCATCTTCCCCGCTATACAGTCCCCCGTCTGGTCCGCTCTCATGACATTATCGGCGCGGTGACCGCGCAGGCGGCGGCCTGGACCGGGCTCAGTGAAGGCACACCGGTGATTGGCGGGGCGGCGGATTTGATTGCCTCCGCGCTCGGCGCGGGGGTGACTTCGCCTGGCGAAGTGCTGCTCAAATTCGGCGGCTCGGTGGATATTCTGACCGTAACGCAAAGCGCTACCCCTGACCCGCGCCTGTATCTGGATTATCACCTTGTGCCGGGTTGCTACATGCCCAACGGCTGTATGTCGACCGGCGGTTCGGGGCTGAACTGGTTTGTGCAGAACTTCGCGGCGCAGCATGAAGCGGCAGCACGTGAAAAGGGCATGAGTATCCATCAGTACCTGGACGAGATGGCGGAAAACCGCCCGGCGGGCAGTGACGGCCTGATTTTCCTGCCCTATTTTCTGGGGGAGAAAACCCCGTTACATGATCCAAATGCCCGGGGCATCCTGTTTGGCCTGACGCTCAGCCACGACGCGGGGCATATCTGGCGCGCGCTGCTCGAAGCCTACGCCTACGCCATCAAACACCATATCGAGACGCTGGTTGACATCGGCTATCCGGTAAAACGCTACATCGTCTCTGATGGCGGTTCGGCAAGCAAACTGTGGATGCAGATTGTCGCCGATGTGCTGGGCGAGCCGCTGACTCGCCTGGATGGGCACCCCGGTTCTTGTCTGGGGGCCGCCTGGACGGCGGCGATGGGTGTCGGGGTATCGACAGACTGGAAGGGAGCCAGCGCCTGGGTCAACCTCAAAGATGTGATTACGCCACGGCCTGAACATGCCGATGTTTACCATGAGGGATATCCGCGTTTCCGCCAGCTCTATGAAGCCTGTCGTCCACTGACCCGCCAGGAGACACCATGAAATTTACTGCCATTGCCTGGGACGTTGACGGCACGCTGGTCGATAGCGAACCACTTCATCACCGGGCACTGCTGGCTGTCTGCCATCGCTTCGGGTTGGATCTGAGCCATATTCCCGAGACGCGCTTTTACGGTGTGCACATTAACGATGTCTGGCTGGCCTTGTGCGCAGAACTGCCCGCCGATTTGGACCAGTCCGTGTGGCTGGCGGCGATTGAAGACTACTACCATGACCACCGCCACGAACTGGTTGCTATTCCCGGCAGCCGCGAAACCATCCGCAAGCTGGCGGCGAAAGGTATCAAACAGGCCTGCGTGTCGAATTCGTGCCGACGGATAGTCGAAGCGAATCTTGAGGCGCTGGGTGTGCGTGAGTTTATTGATGTAGTGGTGACGCTGGATGATGTACACCATGGCAAACCGGCGCCCGAACCTTATCAACATGCGCTGGGGGCGTTTGGATTGCCTGCGGCGGCGGTACTGGCGGTTGAAGACAGCATGACCGGGATGCGCTCGGCGCAGGCCGCCGGAATGCACGTCGCGTTTTATGGCGCGTCACCCGCCTCTGAGCAGGGGGTAACAGAAATCACCTCGCTGACGCGGATCCTCGACTGGTTTTGATTCGCACAGTTTCGCGCGGGAAAGGGATGTTCCGCGCAAAGAAATGAACACATTCGAACAAATTGGGTTTTAAATCACACCACTTCCCCTTAATATTGTGAGCTATATCGTTTAAGCCCCTCCACCCGAAACAGAGTATCTATCGTTATGTCAGCTAAACCCGAGATTCAGGCCCGTTATCTTCCTCAGGAACGCAAAAAGCGGATCCTTAACATGCTGGTCGAGCAGGGGCGCGTGACAGTAGTGGATATCTCAGCGGAGCTGGCGGTCTCGGAGATGACAGTACGCCGCGATCTCGCCGAACTGGAAACCGAGGGTAAACTCAGCCGGGTACACGGTGGTGCGGTACTGACCGAAACGGTCAGCCAGCCGATTATGGACCCGCTTCCGGCGCATTTTGACGCACGTCTTTCCCTTCATCGGGAGAGCAAAATGCGCATTGCCCGCATGGCTGCTGAGGTGGCCGGGCGCTACCAGAGCGTGGCGCTTGATATCGGCACCACAACCCTGTTTATGGTCGACGAGTTGGTGAAGCATGAGCGTCTGAAAATCTTCACCAACAGTGTGCGCATTGCCCATGCGCTGGGCCGCTATGCGCAGGCACCGGAAGTCTATCTGGCAGGGGGGATGATGCGTGATGACGAGATGGCGATTGTCGGGCCGTCTGCCATTGAGCAGTTCCAGCAGTTCTGGTTTGATATTGCGTTTATTGGCGCATCGGGCATTACCAGCCAGGGCATTTACGATAGCGCACTGGATGAGACGGAAATGAAACGGGTATTGATTCGCCGTTCCGGCTTTAAAGTGCTGCTCTGCGACTCTGCAAAATTCCAGCATATGTCGCTGGTGCAGGTGGCGCAGTGGCAGGATATCGATCTGCTAATAACAGATAGCGCACCGCCTGCGGTACTGGCGACCGCCCTTGAACTGGCGAATGTGCAGGTGATGATTGCACCCTGACCGTCAGGCCAGGCGTTGTATGACGGCCTCGGGTGAGGCTTCGTTCAGGAGCTCCCGCACGCCCTCTACGGGCAGCGCTTTTGAGAAATACCAGCCCTGCGCACGGGCGCCGGGAAACTCTCGGGTGATACAGGCCAGTTGTTCCGCGAACTCAATCCCTTCGAAGATTAACCGGTAAGGTCGTTCATACAGCGCCCTGCACATACGCAGGGTTTTTTCTCCATGTAGAGTCTTTGCGCACAGTGCCTGAGTCAGGGATTTATCTATTTTGACATCCGTTACGGGAAGGCTGAGCAGCCTTTCATTATTCGAACAACCTTTACCAAAATCATCCAGCGCCAGGTGGAAGCCGTGCTGTCTGAACTGTGTCGCGTTAGTCATGAGCGCCTGGGAATCGTTGCAACTGACCTCGGTTATCTCCAGCACGATGGACGAGGCATTGAGCTGATGACGCGCAAGTTCATTAAGCAGCGTGTTCTTAAATGAGATTGAATTCAGATCGCCAGGTGTGATGTTCAGGTTTAATAACAGTCCGTGCCGGGCTAATAATGTCGCCATTTCGGCAATGGCTTTTTTAATTACGTAGAGCGAAACGGTACTCATCAGGCCATTTTCAACGGCGAGCCCGATCAACGTTTCCGGGCAGACTCGTCCGAATCGCGCATCACGCCATCGCAATAACGCTTCAAACCCGACAATCTTTTTTGTGCAGGCTGAGTAAATAGGTTGGTAGTAAAGGTTGATATTATTGGCAAGTAAGGCATGCTTTAATCGGCAAAGCATCGTTAGCTCCATATTAAGCACTAATGCTTCTTTTTGTGATAACAGGCAATAAATTCATACAGTTCCAGTTTACTGTTCAGGTCGAATTTATTCATAATATTCTTTTTGTGACTAATGGCCGTTTTGTAGGTAATACCAATACGATCCGCGATATCGTTCATGCCCATGCAGGCATGTAAGCCATAGGCAATTTTCTCCTGGGTAAAAGAGAGGGCTCTATAGTTACAGTTAATACAGGAATAGGCGCATTTTCCCGCACCTTTGGCGCGCTCTTTTGCCGCAGGGTTGCCATGAATCGCTTTGACGATGGCGTCGTACACCACAGCCGAACGCTCTTTGCGAAGAAAGAATTGTGCGTCTTTGATGCAGTCAGGCAGGATATGTCTCGCTGGAATCGTATCGCCGGCGACAAAGATAAAAATCCTCCCTGACTTTTTCCTGTTAATTAAGTCTCTAAAACATAAGTAATATTCTCCCGCACATACGGTCATGAAAATAAAATCTGCTTTATGAATATTCTCAACGCTAAAATCCCAGGAAAGAGAAGGCGAAGAGACATTGCATTCTTTAATAGCGTCACGAATTAAACCGACGATGCCAGTAGAGAATAATGTGTCATTATCAATATTTATTAAAAATTTCATTCCCTTGTAACCTCGGGGCATCCTGGTATTGGCTGGTTTATTCTATATACCTGAATAAAACAAAAGCAATAACTCTCTCATAATCTTAAGGAAAATGAGAATTTGTTAATTTGACTTAGGAAAAATCCTAATGAATATTTAAATATCAGTCGAGGTGTTAATGCGGAAACACAATACCATGCTATTAGTAAGGCTATGTCAAGAAAGGTATGTGATTGATGTATTTTATCCGCAATATTAAATAGTGGCGGTAAAGGAGACGTGCAAATAACCTTTGAATAAAAATAAGGATAATTCTTAAAACGGTTAAACCTGCCATTACATTAAAGCCTGCATATTAAACATATGCAGGCTTTATATTGTTTAACCCATATATGTGCACACGGGGGCCGTCGCGGCATCCAGCCATGCTCGCGCATCACTGTCGACCAGCGGTGAAAGCGTGTCGCGAACCTGCTGATGGTAGGTATCAAGCCATTGTTTTTCTTGCTCCGAGAGTAGCGACCACTCCACCTGGCTAAGATCCACAGGCACCAGCGTCAGCGATGAGAAGCGGCAGAATCCGGGCTGGCTTTCTACGACCTCCACCTGGTTTTCAATGCGAATGCCGTAGCGATCGGCCAGGTAATAGCCCGGTTCGATGGTCATGATATTCCCGGCGACCAGCGGCCATGGGGTGACCTTTTTGGCAATGCGATGTGGCTGTTCGTGAATCAACAACTGATGTCCCACACCATGCCCGGTACCGTGGTCGAAATCGAGGCCTAATTCCCAGAGCGCGCGGCGGGCAAAGGCATCGATCTGGTGCCCCTGCGTGCCGCTCGGGAACTGCAGTGTCAGCATCGACAAAAAGCCTTTCAGTACGGCGGTATAGTGCAAACGCTGTTCATCAGACAGGGGGCCAAACGACAATGTGCGCGTGGTATCGGTTGTGCCATTGCGATACTGACCGCCTGAGTCATTCAGGTAGAAATTACTGCGGGTAATGGCGGTGTTGGTGGCTTCGCTGGCGTGATAGTGGCACATTGCGGCGTTGCTGGCAGAGGCGGAAATGGTACTAAAGCTCTGCTCAATGAAACCGGCCTGTTGCTGGCGGAAAGTGAGTTGTTTTGCCTGTGCTTCCAGTTCGGAAAGCGGGTTGCCTGCGGCCTCACGTGCCGGGACTTCACGCGCCAGCCATGCCAGGAAGTTAACCCACGCCGCGCCATCCTGACGGTGGCTGTCGCGATAACCTTCCAGCTCAACGGGGTTTTTGTGCGCTTTGATAAGCGTAATGGGGTCCGCGTGCCAGACCACTTCGCCGCCATTGTGCTCGATAGCAAAACGCAGGGCGACCGGGGCGTAATCGGCGTCCAGCATCACTTTCTTGCCAGCGGCCGCTTGCTGACAGTGGGGCAGAAAATCGGTCCATGCGGAGATCCGCAGGGAAGATTTCAGGTCATCCGATAAGGCATGCGTTTTCGCCGCATCGATAAACCACTCCATCTCTCCGTCACGGCTGAGCAGGGCGAATGAGTGAGCGACCGGGTTCATTGCCACATCCGAACCCCGAATATTTAAAAGCCAGGCGATGTTATCCGGCTGGGTGATAGCCAGCAGATCGACACCTTCTTTAGCCAGCACCTGAGCAATGCGTGCACGTTTCGCCTCGCTGCTTTCACCGCTGATTTCCGGTGGCATTTCGCGGATTGCACCGCAGGGGGCTGGCGGGCGGTCGTGCCAGATGGCGTCAAAGGGATCATTGTTCAGCGCCACCAGTTCACAGTGGGTCGCCTCCAGTGCGGTAAACTGGCTGTTGACCATCAGCAACGGTTCAAAGGCGATACGACTGCCAGCGGGCAGCGAGTCGTTAAGCCACTGCGCCAGCGGCTCATTGTGCAGATGGTGGATCTCAAATGCGTTGAGATCGACCTCCTGGCGAACCTGCACCTGGTAGCGTCCGTCGACAAACATCAGCGCCCGGTCACGGAGGATCAGCGCCAGGCCCGCCGAGCCGCTAAAGCCGGTCAGCCAGGCCAGTTTATTATCGTGCGGCGCGCAGTCTTCACTCTGGTAGGCATCAGCGCGTGGCACAATCATGCCGTCGACATCCATGGCCGCTAGCTGTGTACGCAGTGCTGCCAGCGGTGTTGGGGTTTGCATAAGAATCCTTCCTTATTGTTAGCGGAACGGGGGTTCGTTAAAGGTGCGCAGTTTACGTGAATGTAACCGATCACCTTCTGCCCGCAGCAGGTCAATGGCGCGAATACCAATCTGCAGATGCTCGGAAATCGCCCCTTCATAAAAACGGTTGGCCTGACCCGGCAGCTTGATTTCGCCGTGCAGCGGTTTATCAGAGACACACAGCAGCGTACCGTACGGCACGCGAAAGCGGTAACCCTGGGCGGCAATGGTGGCGCTTTCCATGTCGATAGCCACCGCGCGACTCAGGTTAAAACGCAGTGCCGACGCGGAATAACGCAGCTCCCAGTTACGGTCATCGGTAGTGACCACGGTGCCGGTACGCAGGCGCTGTTTGACTTCTTCGCCGGGCATGCCGCTCACCTCTTTGGTGGCATCGTACAGCGCACGCTGCACCTCGGCGATACTCGGAATGGGGATATCCGGGGGCAGTACGGCATCCAGTACGTGATCATCTCGCAGATAAGCATGCGCCAGCACATAGTCGCCAATCGACTGGCTTTCACGCAGGCCGCCGCAGTGGCCAATCATCATCCATACATCCGGGCGCAACACCGCAAGGTGGTCACAAATGGTTTTCGCGTTTGACGGACCGACGCCGATGTTAATCAGGGTGATGCCCTGACCGTCGGCGGTGATGAGATGCCAGGCCGGCATCTGGTGTTTTTTCCACGCCAGATCGGAGATGGCCTCTTCCGGGGCATCGGTATCAGCGGTGACCCAGTGGCCACCCGCACAGGAGAGGGCAACATAGGGACTTTCCGGGTCCAGAATCTGGCTGCATCCCCAACGGACAAACTCGTCTACGTAGCGGGTGTAGTTGGTGAACAGCACGAACGGCTGGAAGTGCTCCACCGGGGTGCCGGTGTAGTGGCGCAGACGGGCCAGTGAGAAATCCACGCGGCGGGCATCGAAATGCGACAGCGGATAGAGCTCGGTAGGATGGAACAGACCGTCGGCGGTTTCATCGCCAATTTGCGCCAGTTCGGTGGTGGGGAAATGGCGGGTCAACCCGGCGCTCATTGAACGGTCCAGCGTCAGTTCCGAGCCGTCAATAACATACGGATACGGGATCTCATGTGCTGATAGCCCTACTTCAATATGTGCGCCATAGTCCTGGCACAGCAGCGTGAGTTGTTCGTGTAAATAGCTGCGAAACAGGGCGGGGCGGGTGACGGTGGTGGTGTAACAGCCAGAGTGGGTGAAACGGGCGTAAGCGCGGGTTTTCGGTGGGTTGGTGGCGCTGCCATCCCAACTTACCGACAGCTCAGGGTAGACGAAAAGGCCGTTGGCGCGTGCTTCATGCGTGGGTAGCGTGCCATCTTCGATATAACGGCTGATGGCTGCACGCAGGTTCGACACTGACTGCTCATACAGGGCTTCCAGTTGATCCAGTGCCTGTTCCGGGGTCAGATGTGCACCCTTTTTATTCATCATTAACTCCTTGTTTCACAGGTGTACGGCTGTAGACGATAGTATGTCACAGCTTTATGAAACAATAACTCCGGATGATGGGTTTCGGAGGATGCCTGTCTTCAATACCATTGCCGCGCATTGAGTGCGTAAATCTAATGATAATGGGGCGTATGGCGAGAAGCCGGCGCGACAGGGCGCGCCGGGGTAACAGTTAGCCGTTGATTTTCACCAGCGTACGGCCCTGAATCTTGTTACTCAGGAAATCGGCGGCAAACGCCGGAGCCTGCTCCAGGCCGATTTCAGTGGACGCCTGCTGGTAGTAGCTCTCCGGCAACAGACTGGCCAGACGCGCCCAGACCGAAGCGCGTTCAGCGGTCGGTACCATCACGGAGTCCACACCCTGCAGGCGGACGTTACGCAGAATAAACGGCATCACGGTGGTGGGCAGATCGAAGCCACCCGCCAGGCCGCAGGCGGCAACGCAGCCACGGTAGTTTGTCTGTGCCAGTACTTTTGCCAGCACTTTACTGCCGACGGTATCGACGGCACCGGCCCATAGCTGTTTTTCCAGCGGACGGGTCTCTTCGAAATCGCTGCGCGGCAGAATTTCATCGGCACCTAACTGGCGCAGGAAGTTGTGGGTGGATTCACGGCCAGAGACCGCGACAACGGTGTAACCCAGCGCTTTCAATAGCACAACGGCGGTACTGCCAACGCCGCCGCTGGCTCCGGTGACCAGCACTTTACCGCTTTCCGGTTTCACGCCAGCTTCAACCAGCGCATCCACGCAGAGCATGGCGGTAAAACCTGCGGTACCGATAATCATTGCGTTGCGGGCGCTGAGCGCGTCTGGCAGAGAAACCAGCCAGTCGCCTTTTACACACGCCTGTGCGGCCAGACCGCCCCAGTGGTTTTCACCCACGCCCCAGCCGGTGAGGATCACCGACTGGCCGGGAACAAAGCGCGGATCGCGGCTTTCGCTGACGCGCCCAGAGAAATCGATACCCGGTACCATCGGGAACTGACGAACGATCTTCCCTTTGCCGGTGATCGCCAGCGCGTCTTTGTAATTAAGACTGGACCAGTCGATGTCGACCAGCACATCGCCATCGGCGAGGGCGGGCAGAGCGATATCTTTCACGGCTGCCAGGGTTTTGTTTTCAATCTGTTCCAGAACTAAAGCTTTCATGACTGAGTTTTCCTCGTCTGACTGTGGTTTTCGGCGCAGGGCCGTCCTGTGCAGGTGTTATTTTTGAGTAATGCTGTACAAAAAGAATTCCCAGTACTGATTGAGCGGGTCGGCAGACTGGAACAGTTTGGCGCGCATCACGGCGCCTTCCCAGCCGGACCAGAACACCCGCGCCAGTTTTTCCGGCGAAGCATCCTGTGGAATAACGCCTTGCGCTTGCGCCTCGGTAAAGCAACGGGCGACGCGCGTTTCCCACTCTTCGAGGATCGCTTTTAATCGTTGGGGGAACGCTTCGGGTAAGAGGGGGGACTCCTGTAGTAGGTTGCCAACAAGACAACCGCGGCGAAACTGATATTTCGCCATCCCCTGACCCGCATGAAGCACAAAAGCGGCCATCCGCTCAAGCGGCGGCAGGGTGCCATCAAGCAGGAATTTGTCTAATTTATGGGCAAAAAAGGAACCGTAGGCTGCAAGCACCGCCATGCCAAATTCCTGTTTGCTCTTAAAGCAGTGGTAAAACGATCCCTTCGGTACGGCGATATTTTTAATGACCGCATCGATACCCGCCGACAAATATCCCGTCTCCGTCAGCACCGCCAGACCCGAACGAATCAGTTCCTGGCGGGTGTCAGTAAACGCGCGTTCGACCTTTGGAGGCCTGCCACGCCGGGGTTTTTGCGCAACGACCGTTTCGTTACTCATAATTTAGACCGATTGGTTTTAATTGTCGCCAGCCTACGCGCAATCGGAATGCTTAGCAAGCGAAGCGAGGGGAATGGCTTTACGGTACATGAAGAAAGTCTGGAACCTTGCTTCCGGTTTTGGCTGCGATTAAGTGCGCTTCTCCTGATTTTCTTTCACATTGCAGATTATCACTTTGCGGCTATATAGCTTTTGGCCTATATTTATAAGGAAATCTTGTGTGGGAAATTAAAACAACGGACAGGTTTGATGAGTGGTTAATCGCTCAAAATGATCACACGCGTGCGAGCGTTTTGGCGGCGCTGATCGTGTTGCGAACGAAAGGCCCCGAATTGCCCAGACCCTGGGCCGACACGATAAAAGGGGCGCGCTACAGCAATATGAAGGAGCTGCGAATTCAGTGTCGTGGGGAGCCGATACGCCCTTTTTTCGCTTTTGATCCCAGACGGGCGGCTATTGTGTTGTGCGCAGGAAGTAAAGCTGGAAATGAAAAACGTTTCTACGCCGAAATGATTTCGCGAGCTGAGCAGGAATATGCAAACTATCTGAAAAAACCAGAGAAAGAGGAGTAAATATGGGCAGAACGCTGGAACAACTGCTTGCGGATGAAAAACCAGAGGTTGTGGCGCAGGCTGAGTCAATGGCGACTGAGACTCTCCTGAACATTCACCTGGCCGAACTGCGTGAGAAAGTGCAAAAAACGCAGGTGGAAATGGCGCATGCACTGGGGATACGGCAACCTACGGTGGCGGGAATGGAAAAACCGGGTCGCGATGTAAAACTGTCGACGCTTAAGCGCTACGTTGAAGCCACTGGCGGTAAGCTTCGTCTTGATATCGAACTGCCTGATGGGTCGCATTACGCCTTCGTTGTATAACCCGTGAGCATTAGCGAGACAGGGACAAAAAAGACTATGATTAGGCTACGCCTGTCGCGTCTGAGGAAAGGAAATCATGCGTCGTATTAAACTGTTTTATGGCCTTTTTATTTTGCTCGCCAGTCAGAGCGTGCTGGCGGTGAGTTACCCATTGCCGCCGGAGGGAAGCCGCCTGGTCGGCAGCGTGCAGGTCGTCACCGTGCCGCAGGGTAATACGCTGCCGCTGGAGGCCTTTGCCGCGCAGTACGGCCAGGGGTTGAGCAATATGCTGGAGGCCAATCCCGGTGTTGATCCTTTCCTGCCAAAAGCGGGTTCCGAACTGATTGTGCCGCAGCAGATCATTTTGCCCGACACGGTGCGTCAGGGCATCGTAGTGAATGTCGCTGAAATGCGCCTTTACTACTACCCCAAAGACAGCAATACCGTTGAGATCCTGCCTATTGGCATTGGTCAGGCCGGACGCGAAACGCCACGTAACTGGGTTACTGCTGTTGAACGTAAGCAGGAAGGCCCCACCTGGTCTCCTACGCCGAACACCCGTCGCGAATATGCCAAAGAGGGGAAAACCCTGCCTGCGATGGTGCCTGCCGGGCCGGATAATCCGATGGGGCTGTATGCTATTTATATCGGCAAGCTGTATGCCATCCATGGGACCAACGCCAATTTCGGCATCGGGCTGCGCGTCAGCCAGGGCTGCATTCGCCTGCGGAATGATGACATCAAATATCTCTTCGATAATGTGCCGGTGGGCACCCGTGTGCAGTTGATTGACCAGCCGGTGAAAGCGACCGTAGAGCCGGATGGCAGCCGCTGGGTTGAAGTCCACGAACCGCTATCGCGCAATCGCGCCGAGTTTGAATCCACCAATAAAGTGCCGTTGCCTCTGACGCCAGCGTTACATGCCGTCATTAAAGGCGAGGGCGTGGATGCGTTGAGGGCGGCTGAGGTGCTTGAACGCCGCTCCGGGATGCCAGTGAACATCAGCGAGTCCGCGCACAGCGCTGGTTTGAGTAAAGAACGGTTGTAAATCACAGATAAAAAAGCCCGCATCTGGGCGGGCCTGGCAGCATAGGTACTCAGGAATGCCCAATAAACGCAAGCGTAATTGGGCAAACTTGCTTATGCGGTGGTATTCACGTGACGACCAATGGACGGATTTGCCGGCACCTGAGGTATCTGATTAATGATACCGGTTGCCGTTGCCTCCTGGTTATCCAGCGCTTTTCTCAGGACAATGGTGCTGACCTGGTTCTGGAGGTTATAAGCACTGAGACTGGTCGATAATGATGCGATTTGCAATGTATCCATTTCGATCATCCTATTGTTAACAAACAAAAAATCTAACAGTGCGAGGACAAAGCCTCACAGTATCATCGGCATGTTCCGGTAAAACCTTAGAAAAGAATAAGTGCCCACTGCGGATTTGTCGAATGAGCGGCGTGTGCTGCGCTGGAAAGCAAAAACCCGCTTAAGTTGCCTTAAGCGGGTTTTCAAATTTGGCTCCTCTGACTGGACTCGAACCAGTGACATACGGATTAACAGTCCGCCGTTCTACCGACTGAACTACAGAGGAATCGTGTGAACGGGGCGCATATTAACGATGCCTGATCGCCTTGTCAAAGGCTGCAATGCCTTTCTCGTTCCGTTTGTCGACTATTTCGACAATGCGCCTGCAAGATAGTCAGTCTGCCGCTTGTTTGCACCATCATGAGGCAGAGGAGTCTCTTATGGGGCATCGGGCAAACCACTGTTTCAGTAATCATATCCCCCCTGGTTATCAGAATCTCTTATTATCCAGCCTGTTAGCGATGGTCAGATGACTTATCTAAAACTGGCAAGCATATTGCAACTCCTCCGACAACATGACTGCCGGCGTTGGCACTGGTATTCCGAACAGGAGGCAAAATGAACTTAAGACGCCTGAAATACTTCGTAAAAATCGTCGATATCGGCAGCCTGACTCAGGCCGCTGAGGTACTTCATATCGCGCAGCCCGCGCTGAGCCAGCAAGTGGCTACGCTGGAGGGCGAACTGGATCAGCAGTTGCTGATTCGCACTAAGCGCGGCGTGACGCCGACCGAAGCGGGCAAGATCCTCTATGCCCATGCGCGGACTATCCTGCGTCAGTGCGAACAGGCACAACTGGCGGTGAACAACGTGGGGCAATGCCTGCGTGGACAGGTCTCCATCGGCCTTGCACCGGGCACGGCAGCCTCTTCTGTAACGATGCCGCTGTTGCAGGCGGTGCGCTCAGAGTTACCGGAAGTGACCGTATATTTGCATGAAAATAGCGGTACGGTACTGAACGACAAGCTCCTGAGTGGTCAACTCGATATGGCTGTGCTGTATGAGCGCGCACCCGGTTCCGGCATCAACAGCTTACCGCTGCTGAAAGAAGATCTGTATCTGGTCGGCACGCGCGATTGCCCAGGACAAAGCGTTGATTTGACAGCCGTTGCAGAGATGAACCTGTTCCTGCCACGTGACTACAGCGCGGTGCGTTTGCGGGTTGACGAAGCGTTCTCATTGCGTCGCCTGACGGCAAAAATCATCGGCGAAATCGAATCGATCGCCACCCTCACGGCGGCGATTGCCAGTGGTATGGGCGTAACGGTGCTGCCGGAATCCGCCGCGCGCTCATTGAGCAGTGCGGCGAACGGCTGGATGGCGCGTATTACCACGCCGTCGATGAATTTACCGCTCTCTCTGAACGTTTCTGCCCGCGGTACGCTCTCGCCGCAGGCACAGGCGGTAAAAGATATTCTTATGTCTCTGGTAAGCCGCCCGGCGATGGACAGCCAGGAGTTGCAGTTGGTAAGTTAAGCGTTATTCCATTACGGAATAACATGCTGGTTTTTATTATTTGTTCTGCCAGGCCTCAGACTTTAACAATAGCGTCATGTCTGATGGCCCTGGAGGGAAGGGTGAATTTCCAGCAACTGAAAATTATCCGGGAAGCGGCGCGCCGGGATTATAATCTGACCGAAGTCGCCAACATGCTCTATACATCGCAATCCGGGGTGAGTCGTCATATCCGCGAGCTTGAAGAAGAGCTGGGGATTGAGATTTTCATCCGTCGGGGCAAACGGCTGCTGGGGATGACCGAGCCGGGTAAAGCGCTGTTGGTGATAGCCGAACGTATTCTCAATGAGGCGAGCAATGTACGCCGCCTCGCTGACCTTTTCACGAATGACACATCCGGCGTGCTGACGATTGCGACAACGCATACACAGGCTCGCTACAGCCTGCCTACGGTGATTAAATCGTTCCGCGCGCTGTTCCCCGAAGTTCGGCTTGAGCTGATTCAGGGGACGCCGCAGGAGATTGAGACGCTGTTGCACAATGGCGGCGCGGATATCGGCATCGCCAGTGAGCGACTCAGCAACGACAGCACTCTCGCTGCTTTCCCTTGGTTCCGCTGGCATCACAGCCTGCTGGTTCCTAAAGATCATCCCTTATTGCAAACCTCTCCTCTTACGCTTGAAGAGATCAGTCGTTGGCCGCTGATCACCTATCGGCAGGGGATCACCGGACGTTCGCGTATTGATGAGGCGTTTGGTCGCAAGGGGCTGCTGCCGGATATTGTGCTCAGCGCACAGGATTCGGATGTCATCAAAACCTACGTTGAATTGGGGCTGGGGGTTGGGCTGGTGGCCGAGCAGTCGAGCGGGGAGAACGAAGAGGGCAAGCTGGTGCGGCTGGATACGCGTCATCTGTTCGATGCCAATACCGTCTGGCTTGGGCTTAAACGCGGTCAACTGCAGCGCAATTATGTCTGGCGCTTTATCGAGCTCTGTAATGCAGGGCTGTCGGTTGAGGATATCAAACGTCAGGTGATGGAGCCGGACGAAGAGGTGATTGATTACCAGATTTGAAAACAGCGTCCCCCGCATACGGATGCCGTCGGGGGATACGCGCGTTGCAGGTTACTCCGCAAATTTGAGCAGCGCATCGCCATCAAGACGATAGCGTACCCACTCGCTTTGCGGCAGTGCGCCGATGCTCAGGTAGAAATCAATTGCTGGTTTGTTCCAGTCGAGCACGCTCCATTCCAGACGACCACATTTGCGCTGTACCGCGCATTGCGCAATGTATTTCAGTAAGGCTTTGCCTGCCCCTGCGCCGCGATAATCTGGGGAAATATACAAATCTTCCATATAGATACCGTTGCGTCCGAGCCAGGTAGAGTAGCTGGTGAAGAAGACCGCATAACCCGCCACGTTACCGTCGATCTCGCAGATTAACGCTTCGGTTTTACTGTCGGCACCAAACAGAGTGGCCTTAATTTCGTCCGGGGTGGTCACCACTTCTTCCGGGGCTTTTTCGTACACCGCCAGTTCATAAATCATGTCATAAATTGCATTTGCGTCCGTTGGGCGTGCCTGGCGAATCGTGATGCTCATTTCTCTTCCTGCCTGTTATGCGTGGGTTCAAATTGCTGGCGTTAAGCATAAGGGGTATTGTTAAAAGAATTAAGTGCAATGAAATCACTGGTTGATGAATATTATGCATCATGCTTTGCGACGTCTTGATCTAAACCTTTTGCCCGTTTTTGACGCTATCTATCGGCATCGTTCCGTCAGAGCGGCCGCCGAGGAGCTGGCGATGAGTACGTCTGCCCTCAGTCATGCGCTGTCGCGGCTACGCGTCACATTGAACGATCCACTGTTCTATCGCGAAGGCCACCGGATGTGCCCCAGCGTGTATGCGACCCAGCTCGCACCTGCGATCGCCCCGGCGTTGAAGTCCCTTAATCAGGAGTTGACGCCACAACCTGCGTTTGACGCGGCCAGCAGTACCGATTGTTTTCAGATTGCTATTACGGATTTCACCGCATTTTGTATTTTTCCGGCCTTAATGAATCGGTTACAGGAGACTGCGCCAGGACTGCGTTTTGAGTTGCGTTATTTACCGCATAGCCCGGCGTTGACGGAATTGCTTGCAGGCGAGATTGATCTGGCGCTGGGGTTCAGTGCGCCGGATGATGTGGCGCATCCAGAACTGGATGAGATTGTCTGGTTTGAAGATGAGTATGTCGTCATCAGTAACAGCCAGCGCACGCGGCTCACGCTTGAAGATTATCTTGCGGCCAGGCATCTGGTGGTCACCCCCTGGAATGAGAAGCAGGGTATTTTGGATCTGCAACTGGAGCGGATGGGGTATATGCGGCAGGTGACGATAAAAACACCCTCGATGCTCAGCGCGCCGTTCATTATTGAGCAGAGCGACCTGCTGCTCGCTATTCCGCGTTTTGCTGCCGGGAAGATGAAGCTGGCGGCGCAATTAGCGCTTTTTGAACTCCCCTTTGCCGTGCCGCCGTTTGAGGTAAAAATTTATTCGCATAAGCGCAGTGGTAAGCGTGCGGCAACGGACTGGCTGAAAGGAGAATTACAGGCGCTGGCAGAGAAGGGGATGTGAGGCCATAAAAGCAAAAACCCGCTTAAGTTGGCTTAAGCGGGTTTTCAAATTTGGCTCCTCTGACTGGACTCGAACCAGTGACATACGGATTAACAGTCCGCCGTTCTACCGACTGAACTACAGAGGAATCGTGTGAACGGGGCGCATACTACTTGCCACGTTCATATGTGTCAATACTTAATTTAACTTGCTGATTCAATTGGTGAATTAAAGTGCAAATTGCCTTTTTAGTGCACACGGCTTACGGGATCATTTGCTGAATAAGGCCGATCGCGCAGACGCGATAACGGATCCTGTCCATAGAAGTGACAGAAACGTTGCCATAACGCCGGGAAACGTGGGGCGAACAGTTCAGGTGCGCTGAAAAAATACTCCGACAGCACGGCAAAACACTCAGCAGGATCGGTTGCAGCATAGGCATCGATACTGGCCGCGCTTTCCCCTACCAGGTCGATTTCATCCTGAATATTGTCCATCGCAGCGTGCAGATCGTGCTCCCAGCCAGCCACTTCACGCATAGGGATAAGTGGAATACCGCTTGCCCTGTCGCCATTACGGGCGTCCAGTTTGTGTGCGACTTCGTGAATGATCAGGTTGAATCCTGATGCATCGAACGAATCCTGGATGTCGAGCCAGTTCAGGACAATGGGCCCCTGCTGCCAGCTTTGCCCCGACTGGACGAGACGCTGACTATGGACAAGGCCAATACCGTCTTCCCATTCATCGTCAACGACAAACGGGGCAGGGTAGATGAGCACTTCATGGAAACCATCCAGCCATTCAAGGCCGAGTTCCAGTACCGGCAGGCAAAAGAGCAGGCCGATACGCGCGCTCTTTAGCGCATCCAGTTCGAAACCTTGCAAGGCAACCAGCCGCTTTTGTTGCAAAAAACGGTCTGCAAGGTGAACCAGTTTCTCTTGTTCATCTAAAGAAAGGCTCGCCAACACGGGGATGCTTAACGCTTCTTCCCATGGGAATTCCGCACCGTGAGAGGCTTCCTTTGTTTTCCAGGGCCACTTAATCATCGCTTTGCTCGCAAACTCGCCACTTGAACCAAATTAACGGGACAGGGTCTGTTAAAATGCCAAATTACCTGGCATCATGGCAACCATTGAAACGGAGAGATGCCGGAGCGGCTGAACGGACCGGTCTCGAAAACCGGAGTAGAGGCAACTCTACCGGGGGTTCAAATCCCCCTCTCTCCGCCACTATTCAAGCACTTACGCGCTTTACTTTCAACGACTCCCGTCACAGTTGGTATTGTGTTGGTATATTCGATTGGTATATTTCATTCGTCTTTTTCCTCTGTACTGCTTAGAGTTGGCAAGTCCAGTGTAGGCGACACCTTAACTTTCCTGTCGTAAACGACTACTTGGCTCTCTGTCTTATGGCCTGAGAATATCTGCTTTTCCCTGCTTGAGCCTTCATAGTCTGAAATGCCTTTTGCTTTAAGATCATGAAATGTACAGACCAGTTTTCGTCCGAGTTTTTCCCCGGCGCGAGATCTGGCATCCTCCCATAGATCTGCAAAACCACTTTTGGAATACATCTCCTTTTTGGAACTACATATCAGATATTTTTGGCCGCCTAACGTTTTGGCTAGCTCAACGGCAGCATGAAGGCGTTCTGTCCACGCTTTAATCTGTTTCGTACCCGTCTTACCCTGCTGTATATAAATACCTGCTTCCGACAATTGATCTAAGGTTAGGGTGCGAACGTCAGAAGAACGAGCAGCACAAAGATACGCTATTTCCATCGCGGCTTTCATTGCAACTACCGCTTCGTCGTAGATTGCCTGATATTCTTCGTCTGAAATGTAAACTTCCCGGGCCTTAAGGGTGAACTTTCTCACCCCTTTGCATGGATTCCCCTTCACATAACCTCGCTCGAATCCCCACCCAAAAATCCGGGACATGCCTCCCAGTTCCTGGTTCGCCTGGTTTATGCTGCGCTGTCCGCGGCGGTCCATATAAATTCTGACCATTTCTATTTTGATGTCATCGGCCCTCATCTTGCCGAAAACAGGAATCAGATTTTTATGGTATTGCCGGTAGTCCTGCTGAGTGCGCGGAGCCAGTTCACAGAATGAGGGGCTAGAAATAAATAAGCCCCATAATTTTTCGAAAGTCATTACGTCGTGGCGCTCAGCTTTCGCCTTTTCGTAATTTTCCCATAACCGTGACATGCTCGTTTCGCGGATCTTTCCCAAAGTAATGCTGAGTTTCGTCCCCTTTGGTTTCCATACATAACTATATTTATTTTTTGTCACCCGCGGTGGCAGATGTCTATCTTTTGGATCTTTTCGTGGTCGGCCCATTGATTGCGTCGTAGTTAGGTTCTGCAGCGACATATTCATCAACCTTAGGTAATTCAGTAATTCCGGGCGAAAGATTGCGACGTAATACGATCGGGCGGTTCCGCCCATCAGTAGTGAACGGAATGCCATGGCAACGCAACTGCCGTTGCTGATGCGTATAGCGCGAGTAGCCAGTTATTTCTGCAATTTCCTGAGGCGACAGCGTTAATTCATGCATCGGTCATTTCTCTCAATGACCGGCCAGTAAAAGATAACTGACCGGGATGTTGATTGATGATTTTGGAAAATCAGTTCTGGGTCAGTTTTTGCCAGATAGCTGAAACGTATTTGACCTGATGCCGGGCGTCGGCAAGTGCGTTATGCATGTCGCCGTCGAAAGGGATCTGGTAGCGCGGGTTGATACCGACAACTTTGCCCAACTCGACAATGGTGCGCACGTCACGGTCATTCCAGAACGGCACGGACAATTCCGCACCAACCTGTTCATATGCGCGGCGCAAAATTACATTGTCGAATGAACTGCCATTGCCCCAGAGCTGCACATACTTGATGCCGTTGGCTGAATTCGTGTGAATAAATTCGTCGAGGTTATCGATGGCGTCCATCAGCGAAATAGCATCGCCGCCTGTTATCGCTGCGCGCGCCTCTGCTGACTGTTTCATCCACCAGATTATTGTGGCGGCGTCTGGCTTCGCACCGAACTCCATTGCAGACTCGAGGCTGACAATCTGATAGAACTCCTCACCCGTTTTTCCTGTTCCCGGATCGAAAAACACCGCGCCGATGGCGATAATCGGTGCTTCCGGATTGTTGCCCATCGTTTCCAGGTCAACCATCACATGTGTCATCAGGATGTATGATTCACCATCGTTAATTTGATGCCCGGTATCAATATTATTATCTACGGCAGTTGCCTGTGGACGAGCTGCAGCACCGCTTTCAGTTGACACATTTTCTGCTTCGCCCGGCGGTACCGCAGAATCAGTCTGGGTTTCATCACGGCCAGTCTCTTCCATCTGCACATCATCGGCAGCCTCGTTCTGTTGTGTGGTTGTGCTGGTGGCGGATTGCTGGCCCATCAGGTTATCGATGGAGAAAACGCCATTACCGAGATTCGCAATTTCCGTTGTTGTTTTAGAATCCCCTGCAGTTTTGCCTGCTGCTTCTGCAACCTGCTTACCTACAACAACGAATTCGGTAGAGAGCTTATCCAGACTTTCTACCGGTTCTGTTCCCTGAATGACCCCGGCAACTACTGCTGCACTATCCAACTGGCGCGCGGCAACTAATGTTTCCTGTGTTGGGTTGGCATGATCGGTTTCGGTCAGGTAGGCATTTATGTAACCGCTCAGACGACCTGGGGATTTATAAAACTCGGGATGAGCGCTTCTGATAACTGCAAAAATGGCTGCGCGGGAATAATCGAGGATGCCAGGCGTTTTGCGTAGTACACCCGACCACTCCTTCCAGGGGCTTTCATTTTTGGAGATAACCTCTTTCGCCCTGCGATGGATCCCCCCAGGGATGTTGTAGATGTCGAAATCCATAGGCAGGGTTGCTGCGGCAATTTCTTCATCCAGCGTATCCAGCGTGTGGATGTAGTCTGGATTGCGGTCTGTTGGAATGCCGCCGCCAGCAGTTGTTCCTGAATCAGTTCTCTGAATAGCGGCCACGCGTTTTCCAGCCAGCCACTCTTTAACCAGTAAGCCCCGGTCAATATGATGAGTTGATGCCCATGCCTGCATGAACCGCAAAACCACGCCGAGTTCATGACGTGCCGAAGGGGCAAATACTTTTTTTACAGCGTCAGTGAGCTTCCAGATCTCTTGCCAGGAATATTTTTTTGCCTCCGCCACATTCTCAGCGGCCAGCATCAGGTTTTGAACATAATGGTTATCAACGTCGAGCATGAGGTCGGAGATCATGATCCGCTGGTCGGCGGTGACATGATGGGCAAACTCATCGCAGATGTAAGCGGCAAGGAACTGCTGGCGGAATCCCAGTTGTGCCGCAGGATGCTCCATCTTATCGGTAACATCCTCGCTTCGTGTTCTCGGTTCTTTAGCCGGTAATTTGCCGCCTTGCCAGTCTTCCACCAACTGATTGCGGGAATCCGGTTCAGCAGAGATCCAGTTCGTCACAAATTCGACCAGCAGCGTCGGGGCGTGCTCGCCATCCTGAGGGAATACAGCTTTAACTGCCTGCACCAGTTTCCACTCAACATGCAATGACAGATCAGCAAATTCAGCAACGTCAGTGATGGCCTGGAGTAAGTTATGCGTGTAGGAGTTGCCTTCATCCAGTGACAGCTCGGTGGCGGTAATCTGCTGCGCCTTCGTGATATGGGTCTGGTATTTATCGTTCAGCAGGTGAATGGCAATGCGAACAGCCAGCCCACGATTTTCCAAGGAGATATTGGCTTCATCGGATGTAACCGGGAGTGTTTCTTTTTCGGTCGGCGCTGATGGATCCGGTTTGATAATTTTCTGCCAGGTGAGCCCGTCCTCGCCCAGTTCATAGCGATCACACCAGGTGAAATCGAGTGTGCCCTCTGGTGGTAAGTCATCAAACACAGGAAAATTCGTCGCAACTGGTTTTAAGTAGTCTTTGCCACGGCCAACTTCTATTTCTGCATCTTCGAGTGCGTTTGCTAAATCGCGATCTACGCGTTCCGCTGTTTTAGCTGATTTCCAGAAAAAGATGCTTTTTGCTTCTGAGGCTTTAGCCTTGTTTTGAACAAGACGTGCATATGGTTTCATTGCCTTCGGGCTCCTGATGGTTGTAAGATACCCGGCAGCTAATGATTAGCCGCCTGCGGTTGGTTATTGGTCAAAACTCGTTCCGGAAAGCTTTGGTCGGCTGACCGGGTACTTAACCCGCCTTGCGCGGGTTTTGTGCTTTATGGGGTACTGATTTTTGCGTCGGACAGTTGCGAGACGAGAACACTGTCGAGCGCAACCAGTACCGGGTCGAAAATGCTGCTGTGCGGAATTATGGTTACAGCGCGGATCACCTCGGCGACACTGGTTTCGGACTCAGGCTTGCAAAGGTGGTAGCCGCCTCCCGGTCCTTTTTGACCGCGCACGATTTTGGCCTTTCCCAGCTTTGATACGATCTGTTCAACGTAAGACGGGGAAAGCTTGAGTTCGCTGCTGATGGTCGCAACAGTGACAGGTGCGCCGGTATAAAGCTTTTTCATTACAGCGACGACGCGCACTGAGGCAATGATACGTTTCATTCCAAATTCCATAACTTATCCCTTATCCGGCTCCCGGCCGTAACCGGGGTTATCGTCGATAGCATCTTGCAAAATTTGCTTCGCTTCTGCTGGTGGTAGCGACAATGCCAGCCTGATGGCGGTGCCGAAGGTCTCGGCGACGAGTTCGAATTTGCTGGCCAGGCGGTTCGCTGCATCTGTCTGTTCCGATACCGCTTCCATTTCAAACTCATGTTCCTGATAAACCTCAGTGAGAACTTCATCCTCAACTTCCTGCCAAAGAGCTTCCTTCACTTCCAGCACCGGTAGTTTGCCGATGAGCTGCTCAGCGGGTGCGGTGCTGAAACGCAGCGCTAATTCGTTTGCTGACATATCTCCTCCTAAAAAGGCCCGCCGCGAGGCGGGCAAAGAAGATTTATCCAATTTAACAAGAACAGGTCATCGCCTCCTGTTTGGTTATGATGGCGGTATTGCCATCACGATGCCCCGTGCACTGAGCATCAGGCTGGCTACAGCCGTTGGTTATTGGTGAAAACTCGTTTAAAAATGAACTGCAGGCTGTTGGTCGGCAGCCGGAATGCTCACCGGGAAGCACTCGCCTTTTACACTTTGCTCCGCTGCGGCGGCATTACAGTCATCTTCGGTTTGGTACACACCCAGCGGGGTATCAGAACACTCGCCAGTCAGCGCACAAACGGTGATGACTAAATAAAAAAACGTGCTCACGCCTTAATCTCCGGGTTGCCTTTCTGCGCCAGGAAATAGCAGAACTGGCGAACGCGAGCCACAACCCAATTCAACTTCACGGCCTGAATGCCAACAGAAACGCGTGCGAAATCCTTCATTGTTCTTTCTCCCCTTTGATGAGGTTCATGTCGAGTGTTTGCCTGTGTCGCTGGCGAGCGGAACGGGTAAAGCCTGCTGCGCGAAATTACTGAAAAATGAATATCAGTGTCGTTATCTCATCCGGTGTTTCGTATGCCGCCGGCAGCTACTTCGTGGGCGTCCTGCCTGGATAACTGATTCTGTAAAATCAGACTACAAATAAATATGTCAGTTATCAATGTTTATTTGACATTAAAAATGGATATTATTGTTTTTATTTCATTTTTAGTGATTTTAGGGTATAAAAAAAGCCGCACATGGCGGCCATTTTCGTAGGGGGGCTCAGTCTTTGTCTGATGAAGGGGAGATTTTTCGCTTACTTAAAAACTCTGCCATAAACCGATCTAGTTCTTCTAATCGTATCCTTGCAAGTTCGATAAATCGTTCTTGCTCAATCTCAGGAAGTTGATCAAACACTTCTAATAACTCTGTTTGCTTCGGGCTCAGCACAGTTTTGCTTGATGTTACAGCTTGCAGCGATGACTCTTCTTCATCGGTCATAAAAAACCAATACAGTGGTTTTCCAAGGGCTTGCGGAAAAAGTTCTAATTTTTCCTTTCGTGGAAAATTCCCCGTATTGCACCAATTACTGACTGTCTGTGAATTGACACCAACTCTCCGGCCTAACTCAGACTGGGATATGCCCGCCTCATCAAGAGCCCTTAACAGCCGTTTCTCGAAGTTCATATTCGCATCCAAATTAAACCAGTAATGAAGCATACAAAGTTTCTTATCATTTGTGACTGATTAAGTTTCTTGACATTGACAAATTATTTATCAATCATGTGATGAAATAATTAGGAGGAGCTATGCAAGAAACCGTTCAAAAGAAAATCATCTCTCTATGTGGCAGCCAATCAGAGTTGGCTCGTCGTTTGGGTAAAAACTCCCAGACAGTCTCTGTCTGGTTCCGCACTCAGGTAGCCAGTACGGAAGTTCTGAATGCTTGCCGCGTCCTGGATTGGCAAGTAACTCCACATGAGTTACGCCCCGATCTTTACCCAAACCTCACTGATGGCTTGCCGCAGCAGGAGACTGCCCATGCACACAATCAGCCTTGATCATCCTAATCAATGTCCGCCTTTGGCATTGAAATCGAAAAATCAGATTGAACCGCGGCGCCGGGACAACCTGAAACGGATGGCAATCAATACCGCCGTCAGCGAATGGGAAAAAACGTTGCCGGGTCAGGCTCAGGAACAGATAGCGCGGCTGGTGGCAGAAGAATGGAAACGTACTGGCGGCAAGGGGATCACAGTCAACAAGCTGAACTTATTCCGCTACCTGCGCAACGAAAACGGATCCGAAAAATACAACCGATATGTCATGCAACTGGCCCCGGCGATTTCATCCGTGATGCCAATCGAGATAGCACGCGCATACGGCCTCCGTTCCGGCAAGACCGAAGCAGAGTTGGTGGCGAGCGCCATCAAGGAATGCGCAGAAGCACACCAGGCAAAGCTGTTGGGTGCACCACTGCAGCGCCTGGAAAAGGAAATTTGGGAAGCGGCCACGTCGCTATACGCGATGCTCCCAAAGGAGGTATCGGAACCAGCGCTGGCGCTGCTCAGCACTCTGGCGCCGCAGTGTTTTTAAACGAGCTTTGACCAATGACCATAACGTCCGGGCAACCGGGCATCAGGAGTAACCATGGCCGCGCTGCCTTACATGCAACTTTACATTGCTGATTACCTGGCGGACACCATGCATCTGTCCACGGAGGAGCATGGAGCGTATTTGCTTCTCATGTTCAATTACTGGCAAACGGGGAGGGCTATACCAAAAAACCGTCTCGCAAAGATCGCTCGCGTTTCAGATTCGCGCTGGGCTGAGCTTCAAACTGCCCTGAAAGAGTTCTTTGAAGACGATGGAGAAAGCTGGGTTCATTTGCGCATTGAGCGTGACATCGAAACGGTCACGTCATCTTCAAAAAGCAGACCGGCTATTGAGGGGGGAACCTCCTACAAGGGTCATCTGTACTTCATCACTGGCCCTGATCTGGATGTTGTAAAAATCGGGTTTTCAAAAAATCCATGGTCACGACTTAGTGAGCTACGTAGTAGCTACGGTAGCTCACTAACCGTAGTAGCTACGATTCGCGTCGTAGCCAAGCCGAAAATTTCCGTAGCTACGGTGCTTTCCGAGTTCAAATCGGAAGGTGACTGGTTTGTTAAAACTAAATGCATTGAATTGTTAATTTCTGGCGTCAAATCTGGAGAAATCACTACTGTAGAAGCTATTTCTCTGTTCGTAGCCAACTACGTTAGCAACTACGACAGCTACGGTAGCCAAGCTACTGTAGTAGCTACGGGAACTACAAATACAGATCCAGATAAAGATACAGATCTAAAAGAAAACCCAGAGAGAGATATACGCGCGCAAGACAATTTTTTCCCACCCATAGGTAAATTCCCGATCACCGAGGACTGGGCGCCAGGCGTTGATTTTGTCGGCCAGGCGGCGCTCTGGGGTATTAATCTCGGTGAAGAGCCGGGTTACACCGACGTTGAATTGCAGCAATTCCGCGACTACTGGAAATGCGAAGGGAAGGTTAAGCACCACATTCAGTGGGAACAGACTTTCGCAACCAGCCTGAAAACATCACGTGCCAAAACTGCAGCCCCGGCGCAAGTCTCGCGTCGTCAGCCTGCCTTTGGCGTTTCAACACCCGACACGGCGATCCCGCCGGGATTCAGGGGGTAACGATGAAACCGACGAATGACATTCTTGGCCGCCTGCAGCGACTGATCCCGGCAGGTGTACAGCCGAAATTTACCAGCGCTGCCGAGTTAATGGCCTGGCAGCAGGAGGAGGGACGTAAACGAGCTGCGGAACTGGAAAAAGAAAACCAGCGTACTCGCTCTGAGAAGATTTTTGGTCGGTCTGGTATCTGCGATTTGCACCGGAACTGCACATTCGCGAATTACCTGGTGAGCAATGACGGGCAAAAACACGCGCTGACGCTGGCAAAAAGTTATGCCCATAACTTCGGCAGCGGTTTTGCCAGCTTCGTTTTCAGTGGTGGCTGCGGTACCGGGAAAAATCATCTGGCTGCCGCCATCGGTAACTACCTGCTGCAGCATAACCACACAGTGCTGGTTGTGACTGTCCCTGACCTGATGCTGCGAGCCCGCAAATGCTATGACGAAGGGCAGTCCGAATCAGTATTGCTCGATGACCTGTGCAGGGTTGACCTGTTGGTGCTGGATGAGGTCGGCGTGCAGCGCGATACCCGAAATGAATGGGTATTGCTGAATCAAATTATCGATCGCCGCCTGGCGGCAATGAAACCTGTGGGGGTGCTGACCAACCTGAATTTTGACGAGTTATCGAAAATCCTGGGAGAACGGGCTATGGACCGTCTGACCATGGATAACGGCATCTGGGTGAATTTTACCTGGGGGAGTTACCGCAAAAATGTAACCCATTTGCGGATTGTTAAATAACCAAAACGAGTATTGACCAATGACCAAACAAAAACGAATTACTCAGGCTGACCGACTGGTTGTGTATGTCAGCCAGCACCCAGGCATTACCACCCCGGAAGTGTGCGACGCGTTTAACTCTGACTCCGGTTCGACGGGGCAGCAACTGGCTGTGTTAGTACAGCGCGGTGTCATGACCCGTAGTCACAACGGCACCCACTGGGAATATACCGTTGTGCCCGGCAGCGATATCCCCGATATCGAGTTACCGGAACTCGGTCAAAAAGCCGATCCGGAAGTTCTCCGCATGGCGCTTGAAGAAGCTGCCCTGATTGAATCACGGGGGCACTGGCTGCGCGCTGCTACGAAATACAGCGAGATTATGCGACTGGCAAAGAGCAGTCAGGAGATTCAGGACATTTCCCGATTGCGTAACCGCTGCATTCGCAATGCCCGCGCGCGGAGGGCAGAAGCATGCTGAAACCTGAGCAACGCGCCATCGTTGATTTTCTGGCGCGCGAAAAATCCATTTCCACACGGCAGGTTCGCAGCCTGCTGGGCTGCGACATCAAAGAGGCCTACGACCGCCTGAAACGTCTGACGCTGGCAGGCATCGTGAAAAACGTTGGTAAACCTCACCACCCTGAATACCGGCTTACACATCGGTGGCGTTCGCGAGTGGCACCCGCTGCCTGTCCACCAGCGCCGCAAACTGCAGCGCAGATTTGCCGCGAAAAATGGCAGGGCTATCAGGTTCACAAAATTTTCGGGAGCGCACAGAAATGACAATCGTTGCAAACAAACATGTAGCCCGTGTGGGGCACGAATTTGCAGCCGCAATGACGGCTGACACACCGATTATCGAGATCGCCAAAATGGTGTCTCACCTGGCTACTGCGCTGGATGAGCAAACCGCGTTGGTGGGAAAACTTACGGCTGAAAATTCAGCGCGTGGTGACATCATCGAAAGGCTTATTGGGCAGTACAGTGCCGCCGGATTTCACGCAATGCAGAATTCACTAAATCCTGGGCAATCGCTTCTCTTTGACGCATTGCAGGTGATGAAACAGGACGTAACTGCATCCGTGGTCAATCCAACCCATTCAGTGGCAATCACTGACATCATTAATGAGCGCCAGCGCCAGCAGAGTGTTGAAGGTTGGACGCCGGAGCATGACGACGAACACCGCACCGGGGAATTGGCGCGCGCGGCTGTTTGTTATGCGAGCCATGCTGGGAACCCGCACAATAAAAACATGGTGGACTATCAAAAAACGTTTTCCCCAGCCCGCTGGCCGTGGTCGCAAGACTGGTGGAAACCAACAAACCCGCGCCGCGACTTAGTGAAGGCAGGCGCGTTAATCGCCGCCGAAATTGAACGCCTTGATCGTGCCGCTTGTGCGGAGGTGCAATCGTGAGTACTGAGAAAAAATATTGCTACCGCTACCACGATGGCAACGATAACGAAGGGCGCCCAATCGTTACCATTTGGAAACGCTTAATCATTCGTGAAACTGACAAGACCTTCTGGCATGTAGAAGATTTCCCGCATATGAGCTTTGAGCAGGTGGTCAGCTATTGGACCGGAGGTCGCAAGGAAGACCAAAAACGCTACATCAAACGTTGTGCAAAAGGCGCTGATCGCTCGCAGTACCACTACACGAAAGAAGAGGCATTAAAGGCATTTATCTATCGAAAAAGGTTCCAGTTAAAACGTATCAGCCTCACCGCCGAAACGGTGAGCCTGATCCTGACGGGCCTTAAAGATGCTGGGCATATCACATACATAACCGATCAGCATGGGTTTCAGAAGAGAAATATTGCCAGCGTTCCCGAAGGTGAATGCTTTGTGGCGGCTGATGAGCCAGGCCCAATTGCTTCGACTTACATGTGGGGAGAGTACTGATGACAACCAAACATATTCAGTCGCTTATTACCCAGGTACGCGCTGATATCGCAACGCGAAAGACCATGCCGGAATATGGCTCAACTCCTGACGCCGCAATTGAGCGCATCAAAACCATCAACGAAACACAGCGTAGCTTCTCTCTTGAAACGGTTGAAGCCCTGCTGAATGCGCTGGACGTTGATAAAAAGATGATTGCAGCAAACGAGCAAGAGCCTTTCGGTTTTGTTACCAGAAATTGCGCAGAGCATATGCATGATGACGATAGCGACGAGAAACACTGGATGTGGTCTATTTCTGCAGTAGTTATTGGATGTGATCCGAAGCTAAAACATGAGGTGCCAGTTTACTTACACCCCGCGCCTTTAATCTCTGATTTGAGAGAAGCGGTACGAAAAGAGCATGCCGAATGGTCTCAGGCTACGTTCGGGGATGTTGGCCCGGTGGGGCCGCTTAAGCACCTGGCTAAAGAGGCAATAGAGGCCGCAGCCGAACCCTGCGACCTAAGCGAATGGGCAGATATGCAATTCCTGTTATGGGATGCGCAACGTCGCGCTGGCATTACTGACAAACAGATTAATCTGGCAATGATTGAAAAGCTGGCGGTGAATAAGACCCGGAACTGGCCCGCCCCTAAAGACGGGGAACCTCGGTTACATATCAAAAGCGCCGAAGGGGGTTCTCAGTGAGCGATGCATTACTCGAGTATGCCTACCGCCGAATTGTTGAGCTGGAAAAACTGCTGCTGGTGGATGTAGCCGAAACGGTCTGGCCTGCTGAGGTCAAACTGGTCTTGTCTCAGGTAGAACGCGCCGGAGATCTCCCGGCGCACCACCAGCGCCGCCTCAAACATCATATAAACCGCATGTGGTTGGAAAAAATGCCCGTACCGTCAATCGTGGACGCCGCCAAATCGCTGGCCATCGTTATGGAGAAATACTCGTGAGACAATCTGAAATCATCGTTGATAATTTTGCTGGCGGCGGCGGGGCCAGTACTGGCATTGAATTAGCAATTGGCCGCAGCGTGGATATCGCTATCAATCACGACGAGAATGCTGTGGCGATGCACACCACCAACCATCCCGGCACACTGCACTATTGCGAGAGTGTTTTTGATGTTAATCCGCCGGTTGTTACTGCAGGTATGCCAGTGGGGCTGGCATGGTTTAGCCCGGATTGCCGCCATTTTTCCAAAGCGAAAGGTGGCACCCCGGTGGAAAAAGCCATTCGGGGCTTAGCCTGGATTGTGGTTCGATGGGCGCTGACGGTGCGCCCCCGCGTGATGATGCTGGAGAACGTCGAGGAATTTCGCACCTGGGGACCGCTGCTGGCGGCGGAAATGCGGCCAGACCCGGAGCGCATAGGCGAGACGTTTAACGCGTTTGTCTGCATGCTCTCCGATGGCATCAGCGCCGATCATCCGGCGCTGGCCGAGTGCTGCGAGTTCCTGAATATCGAGCCAAACAGCAAGCAGGCGAAAAAGCTGGTTGCCGGGCTGGGTTATGCGGTCAAACATCGTGAACTGCGCGCATGCGATTACGGCGCGCCGACGATAAGAAAAAGATTCTTCATGGTGATGCGTTGCGACGGCGCCGCAATTTGCTGGCCGGAGCAAACCCACGGGGATCCGAAAACAGCCGCGGTTAAATCAGGTGAACTTAAACCCTGGAGAACGGCGGCGGAGTGTATCGACTGGTCTATCCCGTGCCCGTCGATTTTCGACCGCAAAAAGCCGCTGGCAGACAATACGATGCGACGGATTGCACGCGGTATTGAACGTTTCGTGGTGAACAGCGCAACGCCGTTTATTGTGAAGTGCAATCACACCAGTACCAAAACGAATTACGACTGTTTCCGGGGACAATCGCTGGATGAACCGACTCAGACCATTACCAAGAAGCACGGTTTCGCGCTGGCCGTTCCGAGCCTGACGAAATTCCGCACCGGAGCAACCGGGCAGGAGGTAACCGAACCCGTACCAACAGTGACAGCCGGCACATCAAAACGCCCTGGTGGAAACGGTCACGCCCTCGGTATTGTTGAAGCTGCTATTTCGCCGTTTATAGCTGGCGCTGGTGGGCCAAAGTATTCAGCCAAACCGCGCAGAGTCGAAAGTCCAATGCATACGCTCTGCAACACCAATCATTCCTGCGTAATTGCCCCCGTGATAGCAAGGCAGTTCGGTAACAGCGTCGGTCACCGCGCTGACGAGCCGAGCGCAACCGTAACCGCTGGTGGTGGCGGTAAGTCGCAACTGGTCTCAACGACGCTGATTCAGATGGGCTATGGGGAAAGAAAGGGACAGGCTCCACGGATTCTCCAGATCGGGAAGCCGCTTGGTACTGTCACTGCTGGTGGCAATAAGTTCGCTGTGGTGGCGGCAAACCTCGTAAAACACTTTGGTGGGAATTATTCAGGATCTGGCCTGGCACTTGATGAACCAGTTCATACGGTGACAACGACAGATCACCATGCGCTGGTTACATCCAGCATCGTCAAAATGCGCGGTACCAACATTGGTCAGCTAACCGACACACCGTTGCAGACCGTAACGGCGGGTGGTCTGCACTTTGGTGAGGTGAGGACCATGCTGGCTGAAAACGAGTATGACGAGCACCGGGCGGTGCAGGTGGCGGCATTCCTGCATGAGTACGGCATCAGCGAGTTCGTAACGATTGAGAGTGTGGTATATCGCATCGTTGATATCGGCATGCGCATGCTGCAACCCCGCGAGCTGTACCGGGCGCAGGGGTTCCCGGAGTGGTACATCATCGACCGCGACTATCAAGGTGTGAAGTACGCAAAAGACAAGCAGGTAGCCAGGTGTGGTAACGCGGTACCGCCGCCGTTCGCCGAAGCACTGGTAAGAGCAAATTTGCCGGAGCTGTGCACTGATAAACGGGAGGCCGCATAATGGCAAAATTCGCTGCTGCATGAAAAGCCGCGTAAAACGCCAGCCAAGGGCCCGGTAAAGTGTCATACGACATGAAAAAATACGCGTGAGGCAATCTGAAAATATCGTTGATAATTTTGCCGGCGGTAGCTTGCATTGCTGCGAGAGGCATGCTGAGCTGGAATTATCCTGTGTTAGGATGTTCGTGTCGACGATTTGTAGTCTTTCAAAAAGAGAACCGCATCACTGAACTCTTTATTATAAATGTTATAGGTAATCAGATTGTTGAAATTGATGAGTATGAACATCATATGAGATGTAAGGGGTATCATCTGATGTATCACCGACTGGAGTAATTGCGAAATGAAGTACGCTATCGCTTGATTAAATTGCAATTTTTTAAAAATTTGTGATGAAAGTAAAAGTAGGAGTTGTGGTTAAACATAAAGATATTTATTCAATCCAATGAGGAAATTCACATAAATATTGATAGGTTTTAGTTTTGCAAACGTGCGAGAGTGATAGATATTATTTTGTATATATTTGTAATGTTATGCCGATAATTAATATTAGCTTGAATAAAATGGTTAGGTTTGAGGTAAAAATCATTATTTACTAGGTATATAATATATTTTTAATTTTTATGTAATTTCAGATGCTTGGTACTGCCAGTGAACCAGATCTTTACTACCATCAAAGCATGTCTTTCATGTTGTTGTCGTTGCTGTCGAAAAGCAAGATGTATATGATAAAACTCTTTCTAAATGGGGAATCGTAATGTCAAAAAATGCAGAAGAAATCAATAAAGAATACAACGAGTTACTTGATGCTGCGTTGGCTAATCCGGGGGTTGCAGAAGCTATGAAGCTTTTTTCAAGGCATCAACCAACACTTAATGCCCATGCACGATTAGTAACTGCAACTGCGATACCAGCTCAGTTAGCTATCAGTACAGGCACGATGATGAATAGGAACAATTAAAAGAAATCATAACTGTAAGGAGTAACAGTATGCCTGGTTGGGGTGACATATTAAATGAAATACAAGCAATGTCAGCAACGCGCGGTGACGCTTGTGACGTTGTTCGTAAACAGTATCTTGTGAAGTTGCATCAAAAAACGAACCGAGCTGTAATTTCATATTCATCATCATGGGTACAACCTTCGCAGGGCGTAGATCCATTCGTACTCTCACTGAACATCGCTGATGTGCAAGGATTAATGGAGGTGATGAAGGGGGTCAATGAAGATGCAGTGGATTTGATAATACATAGTCCGGGAGGAGCGTTAGACGCGACTGAACCGTTTGTAACCTATATCCGCTCGAAATTTAAACATGTGAGGGCTATTATCCCTCATGCTGCAATGTCTGCCGCGACTATGATTTCATGCGCTGCAGACGAAATCGTAATGGGCAAGCATTCATTTTTGGGACCAATTGATCCGCAACTTGGAATCCAAACTGCTGTTGGTCCAAGAATGGTAGCGGCACAAGCAATCCTGGAACAATTCAAGCTTGCCCAAGATGAAATAGCGCAAGATCAGGCAAAACTTGCATCATGGATGACTATGCTTAATCAATATGGCCCTGATTTATTGATTTCATGTAAAAATGCATCAGAATTGTCAAAGGAACTCGTCCAGTCTTGGCTGGAAAAGTACATGTTCCGGGATGATAAACCTACTGCGCAAAGGATAGCTACCTGGTTGTCCACTCATTCGAATTTCAAGACACATAGCCGCTACTTGAGCCGAGATGTGCTGGAACGTCAGGGGTTGAAAATATCTAAGCTAGAAGATGATCAGGAACTACAGGATTTAGTTTTGTCTATACACCACGCTACAACGATTACTTTTTCAGCTACTCCCGCAGCAAAAATTATTGAAAACCACATAGGGCGCGCGTTTATTAATCAGGCCAACATGGCCCAAATGCACATGATGAATATGCCTGCAATGGTACTGCAAGGGCATATGCCTCAACCATTGCCAATTCCTGGTCCGCAGTAGAGTTGATGTGTCAGCACAAACTAATTAAAGCCGCTTACCCCAGCGGCTTTTTACTTTCTGCCATGATCGATAATTCCGATCGATATGATAGAATTGCTCTGCATAAGTGGTTAATTGCTGATAACATCCTCCCGTCTTGCCCCCTCTGAATTACGTAAAATCAACCATTTAATCTCAAAATCGCTTTCTTTCAAACGAAATTCTCAGCTTGAGTGGAAATAAAATAATGATAAATATCATTCATTTATTTTATGTTGATTAATGTCACTCTTTAAAATACTGTATATATTAACAGTTTTTGGTCTGTTGGCTTTATACGGAAAAGAATAAGAGTGGAGCGCCGTCTGGGGCGCAAAGGGGGGGTAGTGGATAGTGTGGATAGTGATGGTTTGACCAGGTATGATCTGGTTCGCCGTGATGACGGCGTGGTGGTCCTGACGTTCGACATGCCCGCCCGGTGCAAAGCGTTATTGTACAAACAAGGAGATAAATACAGCTTCCGGCCTATGCTGCCTGAGGAGATAGTTGGCACTCCCCATCTGTTTGCACAGATGCTCGAGCGAGCCGGTTACCGGGTTTCTCCAGTTTCTGATATATTGTCTTAGCCAGCCTGAACAACTGGCAGTCTGCTGCGCCACGGAGAAAACCATGGCGCAAAAAACATCGAAAAACCTCACTTTCCTGACGTCTGTCGACGCCAGCTTTTTTGCATACCTTGCCGCCGGGTGGGGTGTCGCATGAAAAAAGGCTGGTTCACGCATACCGACCTCACTGCAGAACAAGCTGCCGAGCTGGTGGCCCGCTATGCAGCAAATCACGTCAAAACCGAAAAAAGTCTTTCATCTGACTATAAGACCTGGATTGTCAGTGCCCGGTTGCCAAAATCAGAAAAGCCCCCGCGTGCAGATAAAACTTACCAGTGGAGGCACTGGGAGTGAGTATGCAAATTTATCCAATCGTGCCGATGGGCAAGCCCCGTATGACTCGCGCCGACAAGTGGAAAAAGCGCCCTGAGGTTATGCGTTACCGGGCGTTCTGCGATGAGGTGCAGTTGCGTGGTGTAGCCCTGCCTGAGTCTGGTGCGCATGTCACGTTTGTCCTGCCTATGCCCGCCAGTTGGAGCAAAAAGAAACGCCAGCAACATAACGGCCAGCCACACCAGGCTAAGCCTGACTGCGACAACATGTTGAAAGCATTAATGGATGCCATCTTTGCTGATGATGCACACATATGGGATTGCCGCATAACCAAAGTGTGGGGCGAGTTCGGGCAGATCATCATCCGGGAGGTGGAATGCGCGCCTTGCTGAAACCGGATATCGCCCGGGATATGGGGATTGTGCTTCTGCGTCCCGGTCGCGAGTTAATGCATATTTTCACTTCTGGTCGCGTACTGGTGGAGCGTCAGCCAGAGAATATGGCTGAACTTTCTTCGGGCGCCGTACCGCCTGCCCGGCAGATGCTTATTGATGATCCGGCATTGTGCCCGTTCTTCACTCATCAAAAGGTTATTAATGCGGCTGGTGGTATTAATGGCCTTGAGGCCTGGTTACGGCGCCGCGGTAAAACGTGCCAGTGGCCGCACTCGGCTTATCACCACAAAGAGCTGGTTACGCATCGCCATGCTGGCGGCGCTGCACTGCTTTGCTGGCACTGCGATAACCAGTTGCGTGAAGCCCCCAGTCAGGAACTGGATCAAATCGTAGCCAAAAATGCCGCCACCTGGATTTTGCGCGCCATTCGCGGTGAGCTGCGATTTGCCGACGATCACGAAGTAACCCTTCCGGAGTTGTGCTGGTGGGCCACTCTCCGAGGAGTTACTGAGGCTATACCGGAGGAAGTTTCCCGCCGCGTGCTTGGTTTGCCCGTTGAAAAAATGCCGTCTGTTATGCGCGAATCCGATATTGTCCCGTCTCTGCCAGCCACCAGCATACTGGCGGAGAAAGTCAAAAAGGCGGCATTACCTCAGCCACCAGCCATAAAGCCCGTGGTTTCAGTCACGGTTGATCCCGTGGCGCCGCAGACACTTTATGCGCGACCAAAACGCATCCGCTGGGAAAATCCAACGTTCCTCGCCTGGGTGAAGACCCAACCGTGCACGTGCTGCGGCAACCCCGCCGATGATGCCCATCATCTGATTGGCTGGGGGCAGGGTGGAATGGCGACCAAAGCCCACGATGCGTTCACCATCCCGCTTTGTAGAAAACACCATACCGAGCTTCACAACAGCCCTTCGGCGTTCGAGCGTCAGTACGGCACACAACCTGAACTCATAATCAAATTGCTGGACCGTGCCTTTGCGCTCGGCGTTCTGGCTTAACTGGAGATATAAAAAAATGTTAAATCCCGCAGAAGTAGGGAAGCCAAACGAACATGCACGCCTGCGCACTCTGGAAAGCGTCTGGATTCAGGGAAAATTAAACATGTGGGGCCGCTGGTCATACATTGGGGAGGGTAAAGCAGGGAATATGTTTAACCAGTTGCTGACCTCTCATCACGTGACAAAGACAGCGATACAGGAAGTGTTACGCCGTATGAAAAAATCTGGCATCACTAAGCCAGAGCTTGAGGCGTTCTTTATGGAAATCCTCAACGGCAAGAACAAAAGCAGCCTGGCGTTCTGCTCGGATGAAGAAGCACTGGTTATTGACCGTATCATCAGCACTGTATTGGCTGGCGAGTATGACGGTCTGCTTAACGTACTTGTCCAGCGCTACCGATACCGCAAAAGCAAACGTAGCCTCGCAGAAGAACTGCAGGAGAAACACCCGGAACTGACGTTCATGACCTGCCGTCGTCGCATTGATACATGGCTAAGTTTGGCAGAATCGATGCTTTACGCGCCAATGTGTGACGCGTTCGATACAAATGGCAGCAGATTTTACTTGCAAAGTGAGCCAGTAAGTGTTTAACTTCGTGTATGCTTCGCAAAGCTGTATCGAAAGCGACCTCAAATAAAAGAAACCCGCCACTGAGCGGGTTTTTGCTTTGAGGGTTTGATGTTTAGAGTTGTTCAAGAAATTCTTTATAGCGATTGATATCAGCGGTACTCACATTTTCGTTATCTTCTAAACTGAGTAGTAATTGGGAAAGATTGTCTTTAGTAAAAAACACCCTTGCCGAATCGATAACACTTCTGGTTTGTTCTAGAGTCTTATCAAGCGATTTAATGCCGCTGACAATTGGTCTCATTTGTGTTCTTGAGATTTTATCAGGATTTGATTCTTGAAGGGCATTGACTACCCATCTGAGTTGATCTTCATAAAGGGCTGTAAGGTTATTGTCTGGGGACAAGAACTCAATGTTGGCTATGAAGCCAATAATTATTTCAATGGACTCTGGAGCAGATTGACCGGCAACTTGTGCTAATTCGATTTCTTCTTTTGTTGGTGGGCGAGAAGTTGTTACGTTACCGCTATTAAGGGCTTGCATTTGCCGCAAAGCGCGGTAAGCAGCTTGACCAATAATAGATGCATCATTAACGTTTTTTTGAAGCCTGATTGCCCAATTAACATTTTTCGGCCCAACGGCTAGGGCATTGACTAATTGCCAGTAATCAAAAACTTTCTTCTTGCTTTCTACGATGAATTCTTTTGCTTGTGCATATTCCAAAGCATTCAAAAACTCAGATGACATAGCTTCAAATTGGACATCAAAATATTTCGTGCCACATGTATGCCCAATGTTTGTTTCAGAACCGTCGTCAGTTTCAACGACATAACCTCTATAATGTGCTGTATGGCAGTTAGATAAGCCACATTTGATTTTTTCAGGTAGTTCATAGTAGCCAATTATCTTTTCGAGTTTTCGACCTTTAACGACTAGATTCTCAACATAATTATTCCTGTGGGAAATGGTTTTCCAATCATCAACCTCAACATATGCATCACCTTCCATCAGATAGATCATATAACCTCCTGAAATAAAAAGTCCAAATCAGCTTAGCATTGCTGCAATGCGAGTGTATATGCGCAAGTTTTGATCTTTCTATGCCTGTCAGATTCTATCTGCTTGCTTAGGCGAGCCATTTTCATTTCTGGCCTCGGGAATCACACACGCCTTCACTTTTTGTGAAAACGTCCGAAAGCCAGATCTCCCTCTTTATCAATCACGCACAGCACTTCCCAAACGCGGAGGTGGAGTATGTATCGAATGGACAAAATCACAACTGGTGTGAGCTACGGTTTTGCCGGAGCAAACGGAGGGTTCTGGGTGCTCCAGCTACTGGATAAAGTCTCGCCCTCGCAGTGGGCAGCGTTAGGTGTTCTCGCAAGTATTCTTTTTGGTCTCCTGACTTATCTGACCAATCTGTATTTCAAAATTAAAGAGGATCGGCGCAAAGCCGCCAGGGGTGAGTGATGGGGCAGAAAGCAAAGCTTAGTGCAGCAATGCTTGCACTCATCGCTGCAAGTGCATCAGCGCCGGTACTGTTTGATCAGTTCATCGGTGAGAAAGAAGGAAATGCGCTGGTGGCCGTCGTCGATCCCGGTGGCATCTGGTCACTGTGTCACGGCGTAACGATTATTGACGGTAAGCCAGTTGTTAAAGGCCAGCGTGCAACGGAAGCACAGTGCAAGAGGGTTAACGCCGTCGAGCGTGATAAGGCGCTTGGATGGGTAGACCGAAATATCAAAGTGCCGCTGACCGAGCCCCAAAAAGTGGGTATTGCCTCGTTCTGCCCCTACAACATTGGCCCCTCTAAGTGTTTCCCCTCGACGTTCTACCAACGAATCAATTCTGGCGACCGTAAAGGTGCGTGTGAAGCAATTCGCTGGTGGATCAAAGACGGTGGCCGCGATTGCCGGTTAACCAAAGGCCAGGCGAACGGCTGTTATGGACAGGTAGAGCGACGGGATCAGGAAAGCGCTTTGACATGTTGGGGGTTGGAACAGTGAATAATAGGGTGAGTCCATGAAGATAAAATTTGAATTATCCACCGCGCATTTCGCCGAAGATCTTCGCCCTTCGCATGGTCCTCAATTCTGGCCGTGGTGGCGTTTAATTTCTTTCAGCGTTGTTCGTCAGGATATCCGCCCACCATCAACTGGACGGCGCATGTGGTTTTATACCCGCTGGGGTGCTGGCTATGTGGGTGTTTATATCGACAGGCGTGCAATTCGATGAGCCGCTTAATAGCCATTATTGCTGCTGTCATTATCCTGCTAATTGTCTCGCTGGCATGGGGTGTTAATCACTACCGCGAAAATGCACTGAACTACAAAGAGCAGCGCGACAAGGCAACCAGCGCGCTGACTCTGGCGAACGAAACTATTTCTGATATGCAGGTGCGCCAGCGTGAAGTTGCCACTCTCGACGCTAAATATACCGGAGAACTTGCAGATGCTAAAAAGCAGCTTGAAGATCTGCAGCGTTGCGTTAGCACTGGTAAGTGCGGGCTGCACGTCAACGCCAAATGTCCAGCGAACGGAACGGCCAGCGCCCCCGGCGTGGATGATGCAACCGGCCCCCGACTTACTGACGCCGCTGAACGGGATTATTTCACCCTCAGAGAGCGAATCGAAACAGTCACAGCCCAACTGACTGGACTACAGCAATACGTCCGTGAGCAGTGCCTGAAATAACTACGTGAAATAACAATAAATCATGTCTAAGAGGGGCAGCCAAAATCCAATGAATATGGCATATTTGAACTCCCTGCACTGTCTGTGGAGATTTTAAATGGAGTATGTGGATTATTTGGTTTTAGGTACGTTTACTCATGGTGCTGCTGAGGTATGGGAAGGGCCAAAAGAATCCGGTTTTCTCCAACTTCCGACAGATAAGCAGCCGTTAGCAAAATTGTATGGGCATAATACCCCAGCGGAAGTGATAACAAGAGCAACTGAAGGTTACCAGATTACTGAGTATTCATATGATGGCCATATCTATCTCGTGGCATCAAAATCCCCCTTGAGTGATTTTGATGTGGATGCAGAGATAAAGAAACTACTACCAACTGGTTTGAAGCCATTACGTTAAGGCATTACAGCAGGCATTCACCGAGTGCCTGTGGTACTGTTTTTCATTGTCTTGTATTAAGAGTACTGATGATGAACGTCAACCCATTACCAAACCCATTACCATTAGTAAGTGCTTTACAAACTTTCTTATACAAACGCTCCGATCTTAACAGCAATGCTATCGAATCCTTGTCAAAGGCAATTTTTGAAGTAGAGAAATATTACAGAGACCTGCGTATAGGTGAAGCTGAGTCACGCGAAAGAGAAACTGCAATTGCAGAGTTTTGGCGTGCAGCGGCTGAACCAGTGAGACGCGTGGATCGGGACTTCGCTAGTATCTGCGAACGAAAAGTATATTACTGGCTCAACCCGTCTCAGTATTCGAGAGAAGAGGTTTTGGCTTTCGAAATGTCCTTGGAAGGAGTGAAAATAAAACTCCAGCAATTACGAGATAAAAATTAAAGCCTTCTGGTCAAATCCAGCCTCGCAGATGCGGGGCTTTTTTACGCGCCTCGCACGCGCAGCCTAACGATATCTTCCAGTCGTGAGCCTGGGCATTCCGCTTTATCGGGCGGTCCTCCCGTGCGACAGGCTCACACCTAAAAGGAAACAACAATGAGCAAAGAACTTTCCGGCGCTGCTGGCGATGTCCTGTACGCGCTTTTCTTTCGTGGCGCGCTGGTGGATGGAGATTTGCCGTCAAAGGCTGGCGCTAATGAACTGCGTGAGCTTGGTTATGTGATGACGCAAGATACGGTGACGCCGTTCGACGGGGAAAATCATTACAACTTCCTCACACCTACCGGGCAAGAGTTCGCAATCAGTTACCTGGTGGAAAGTCGCTTCGGCAAGAAAGCGGATTTTCAGATTGGAGCGGGGGAGACGTTCATTAATAACACCACTCTACAAGGCAATATCCACTTAACTGCCGCCAGCGACCAATGCTTGATGGAACCGTTAACGGATACAGCATCAGCATGCGACAACATCCGGGTGTTAAATAAACCTCTTTTTGGTATCAACTCGTTTTCAACTGCGATCGTCAAACTCTCTGATGAGATGCGAGAAGCTGTTATTGCAGCCGTTCGTGACAGCGGCCAGTTCGTTGAGAAACCAACTGGCGACGAGCAGCAGTCGGTGGAGTTCAGGGCTGACCGTTTCAAAATACAGGCGAATGTTGACGCTATTGTTGAAGCGACTAAAGCAACATACGCCAGACAAGAAGCGATGATGGCGGATCTGGCCTCTGCTCAGGCCGCTCTTACGGAACACATTAACCAGGTTGTGAATAATGCCCTTGCCAATGCTCTTAAGCCTGGTTGTGTGCTGTACGCCTTCCGCACCAGAACCTGAACACCTCCGTCTGGACGTCAAAATACCGCTTTATACAAATGATAATTTTTATCATTTGAGCGGGTCCTCCCGGAGGAGGGCTTTGCCACGGGGCGGCGGACTCGCGGGAATCGGCTGGTTTTCATATTTTATAGTCATCATCATCATGTGTGCAGGTTATTGATTTTCCGGGATACGGCTAATCAATGATGTCGAATCGTACAAAAAGTGTTCACCATCATGGACCAGGAAATCGCGGCCTTAAAACTCAATATCAACCAGCTAGCCGGGATCACTGGTGTACATCGCCAGACGGTTGCAGCAAGGCTGAAAAATGTTGCTCCGGCAGCAGGCAGTAACAGCAAGCTCAAGCTTTATCTGGTTACCGATATTCTGAGCGAACTGATGATCCCCACCGTTTCCACGGCAAACGTGGAAGAGATGGAGCCTGCAGACAGGCTCGCGCACTGGAAGGCTGAGAACGAGCGGCTGAAATTTGAGGTCGATACGCAGCAACTTATACCCGCCGAAGACGTAACCAGAGAATTTTCATTGATGGCGAAAGCTGTCGTTACTGTGCTTGAAACGCTCCCGGACATTCTTGAGCGAGATTGTGCGCTGACGCCAGTTGCAGTCTCACGTGTGCAGGATGTGATCGACGAACTTCGTGATCAGATCGCACAGAAAGTGATGGACGCCACAGCAGAGGAGGAAGAGCCAGAGGAGGACTGATGGCGAAACGGGCATCAGCCAGGGGGACCCGTCGTGATGTCTCCGGCATGTTACGTGCCCCGCGTCGTATGAAGGTGGCCGATGCGGTCAGAGATTTTATGCATGTACCGATTGGCGCGGGTCACTCTGTTAAGTGGGATCCGAATCTGACCCCTTACATTATCGAGCCGATGAACTGCCTGGCATCCCGTGAATACGATGCCGTGGTGTTTGTCGGTCCTGCCCGAACCGGGAAAACCATCGGCCTGATTGATGGCTGGATTGTTTACAACATTGTCTGCGATCCCGCTGACATGCTGGTTATTCAGGTATCGGAAGAAAAAGCGCGCGAGCACTCCAAGAAGCGACTCGACCGTACTTTCCGTTGCAGCCCGGAAGTGAGATCACGGCTCAGCCCACGCCGTAATGATAACAACGTCCACGACCGCACATTTCGCGCCGGTAATTACCTTAAGCTCGGCTGGCCATCAGTCAATATCATGTCGTCGTCTGACTATAAAAGTGTGGCGCTGACGGACTATGACCGCTTCCCGGAAGATATCGACGGGGAGGGTGATGCCTTTTCCCTGGGATCGAAGCGTACCACCACCTTTATGTCCAGCGGGATGACGCTTGTGGAAAGCTCCCCAGGCCGGGACATCCGGGACACAAAATGGCGTCCCTCGTCTGCCCACGAAGCGCCCCCGACGACCGGGATTCTGTCGCTGTTTAACCGTGGTGACCGCCGTCGCCTTTACTGGCCGTGCCCGCATTGCGGGGAATATTTTCAGCCGGAAGTCGCCAACATGACGGGTTACCGTGAAACCCCTGACCCTGTTGTGGCAAGTGAGTCCGCTTTTATCCAGTGTCCTGCATGTAAAGGCAAAATTACGCCGGATATGAAGCGTGAATTGAACATTCGTTCTGTCTGGTTGCGGGACGGGGAGAAAATAGACCGTGACGGCAACAGATATGGCGAGCCGCGCCGCTCGCGTATTGCGTCATTCTGGATGGAGGGACCAGCCGCTGCTTACCAGACCTGGGCGCAGATGATTTACAAATTCCTGACTGCTGAGCAGGAGTATGACGCCACCCAGAGTGAGGAAACGCTAAAAACGGTTGTTAATACCGACTTTGGTCGGCCATATCTTCCCCGCGCTAACCTCGAACAGCGTAAGAGTGAACTGCTTGAGCAGCGCGCCGAAGAGGTATCAAAACGCACCGTACCTGACGGCGTTGAATTTCTTATGGCGACGGTTGATGTGCAGGGTGGTAAGTCCCGGCGATTTGTGGTGCAGGTTACCGGCTACGGTGAACAGGGCGAGCGGTGGGTGGTTGATCGCTACAACATCCGGCAGTCCTTACGGGCGAGTGAGCACGGCGAATGCTATCCCATTGATCCGGCCAGCTATCCGGAGGACTGGGATTTACTCCTGTCCGACGTGTTCGAAAAGTCCTGGCCGCTGGCGGGTGACCCGACAAAACGTATGCGCCTGATGGCAATGGCGGTCGATTCCGGTGGTGAGGATGGTGTCACCGACAACGCCTATAAGTTCTGGCGTAAATGCCGTCGTGAAGGGCTGGGCAAAAAGATTTATCTCTTTAAGGGCGACAGTGTTCGCCGCTCAAAACTCATCACCCGCTCATTTCCTGACAACACGGACAGGTCAACCCGGCGCGCAAAAGCTGCAGGTGATGTGCCGCTTTTTCTTCTCCAGACCGATGCACTGAAAGACCAGGTGAATAACGCCTTATGGCGCGAATCCCCAGGTCCGAACTACGTGCATTTCCCGAAATGGCTCGGTAGCTGGTTCTACGACGAGCTGACCTATGAGGAGCGTTCACCTGATGGAAAATGGAGTAAACCGGGTCGCGGTCCGAATGAAGCCTTTGACCTGCTCGTCTACGCCGATGCGCTGGCAATCCTTCATGGCTACGAAAAGATTAAATGGCCGAATGCGCCAGACTGGGCACGGCGGCAAACGTGGCTGGAGAACGCGCCGCCGGAAACTGGCGAAGCGCCACCCCCGGCTGTTGCACCGCCCGTTACCCGAAACACGAAAGCACGGGACAACACCGTGACAGAAACCAACGACCAGGATTCCAACCCCTGGGTCACAGCGACAGGAGGCTGGTTGTGAAACGAAGTGATATCGAGGCGATGGTACAGCGTTACGTTGAAGCTGAGATGGCTGTCCTTGACGGGAAGTCCATTACTTTCAATGGGCAGCAGATGTCCTATGAAAATCTGTCCGAAATCAGGAAAGGGCGGCAGGAGTGGGAGCGGCGGCTTGCCGACAGTGACAGGCAAAGCCTGGGGCGACCCGGCTATAAACTGGCGAGGTTTGGGTGATGTCTCTACTGGATGATGCTATTGGTCTGATTTCGCCGGGCTGGAAGGCTGCGCGGCTTCGCTCGCGAGCGGTGATTCAGGCCTTTGAAGCCGTAAAGCCAACCCGCACACACAAGGCCCGTCGCGAAAATCGCTCAGCCAATCAGCTTAGCCAGAATGGCGCAGTGTCTTTACGCGAACAGGCGCGCTGGCTGGATAACAATAACGATCTGGTTATTGGCATTCTCGACAAGCTGGAAGAGCGTGTGATTGGTTCTGAGGGCATCATTGTTGATCCGCATCCGGTGCTTAAGAACGGCAATATTGCGAAAAAGTTTGCCAGCCAGATTCGCTCTGCATGGGCTGAATGGTCTGTTTCGCCTGATGTCACCGGGGAATTTACCCGCCCCATGCTGGAGCGTCTTTTATTACGCAGTTGGTTACGAGACGGGGAGGTGTTTACCCAGCTTGTCAGCGGCAATGCCATGGGGCTGTCACCCGTAGCCGGGATCAGTTTCTGGCTGGAAGCTCTGGAGGCTGATTACGTACCAATGCAGAGCGACGAATCACAGGGGCTCATTCAGGGTATTTATAAAGATAACTGGGGCAGGCCAAAAAAATACCAGGTGTACAAGACAAGCCCGGTATCAGGCCGGCAACTGGAGACCAAAGATGTGGCAGCGGAAAACATGCTGCACCTTAAATTCACCCGCCGCCTGCATCAGGCCCGTGGGACATCGCTTTTTTCCGGCGTGCTGATGCGTCTGAGCGCTCTGAAAGAGTATGAGGATTCCGAGCTGGTGGCCGCACGTATTGCAGCAGCGCTGGGAATGTACATCAAAAAAGGTGACGGCCAGAGTTATGAAGATGCGCCGACGGCAAAGGACGGGGATCGCGACCTGCTGATTCAGCCTGGCATGTTGTACGACGACCTTCGTCCCGGTGAGGAAATCGGGATGATCAAATCGGACCGCCCGAACACCAACCTTGAATCGTTCCGTAACGGTCAGCTACGTGCCGTTTCTGCCGGGACCCGCATCAGCTATTCCAGCGCATCCCGTAACTACGACGGCACCTACAGCGCCCAGCGGCAGGAACTGGTGGAGTCCACCGACGGGTATTTCGTCCTTCAGGACTGGTTTATCGGTTCGGTGACCCGCCACATTTACCGCGCCTGGCTGAATCTGGCGATCCTCTCCGGGAAAATCACGGTGCCGCGCGGGCTCAATATGGACACACTCTATTCCGCTGTCTATTCGGGGCCGGTGATGCCCTGGATTGACCCCGCAAAAGAAGCTAACGCCTGGAAAATACTTATCCGTGGTGGCGCGGCAACGGAATCTGACTGGGTCCGTGCGCGTGGTAGCAATCCTGACGATGTGAAACGCCGCCGAAAAGCGGAGATCGATGAAAATCGCGAACTGGGACTGGTGTACGACACCGACCCCGCCAATGACAAAGGAGGCACCAGTGCCGAAGCAGCAACGAAACCGGGTGAGCCGCCGCCCGAAAGCCAGCGTAAAAAGTAATTCATGGTTCCGCATGAAGTCGCTCGCAGCGGATGAAGCGGAAATTTATATTTATGACGAAATCGGCTTCTGGGGGGTGACGGCACGACAGTTTGTCAGTGACCTGCAGGCGCTGGGCGATGTCAGCCACATTAACCTGCATATCAACTCTCCCGGTGGCGATGTCTTTGAAGGTATCGCCATTTTTAATGCACTCAAATTCCATGGCGCGGCAATCACGGTGCATATCGATGGCATCGCCGCCTCTATGGCGTCGGTTATCGCCATGGTCGGCAACCCGGTCATCATGCCGGAAAATACGATGATGATGATCCACAAGCCGTGGGGATTTGCAGGCGGTGACGCGAACGATATGCGGGATTACGCCGATCTTCTGGACAAAATGGAATCTGTTCTGATCCCCGCGTACGCAGAAAAAACAGGGAAATCGGCAGAAGAAATCGCGGCCATGCTGGAAGACGAAACCTGGATGAACGGCAGTGAATGTGTTTCCCAGGGATTTGCAGACCAGACCACACCATCACTGCAGGCGATGGCCTGCATTCAGTCAAAACGAATTGAGGAATTTGAAAAGATGCCTAAAGCCATCCGTAACATGATCACGCCGCCGCGTAACGCCAACCCGCGAGAGCCCGCTAACCCGACAAACCCGCAGCAGCAACCAGCAGCTCCTGTTCTGGATGAAAATGCCATCGTCGCGCGGGTTGTGGCTGAACAGAAAGCCCGTGTAAGCGGCATTCAGGATGTGTTTGCCATGTTCGGTGGTAAACACCAGGAACTGCAGGCCGCCTGCATCAGCGATGTCGAATGCACCGTCGCCTTGGCGAAAGATAAACTGCTGGCCGAACTGGGCAAAGACACGACTCCGTCGAATAAAAATAACCCGCCCCACATTTATGCGGGTAACGGAAACATCGTCGGTGATGGCATCCGTAAATCCCTGATGGCCCGCGCGGGTTATGAAGCCCAGGAAAAAGATAACTTTTATAACGGCATGACGCTGCGCGAACTGGCCCGTATGGCGCTGACTGAGCGCGGTATTGGTGTTTCAGGTCTTAACCCGGTACAGATGGTGGGGCTGGCGCTGACGCACAGCACGTCTGACTTCGGTAACATCCTGCTGGACGTGTCCAACAAGGCGCTTCTGCAGGGCTGGGAAGAAGCGCAGGAAAGCTTCGAATTGTGGACCAAAAAAGGGAGCCTGAGCGACTTTAAAACCGCTCATCGCGTGGGCATGGGGGGCTTCCCGTCATTGCGCCAGGTGCGTGAGGGGGCCGAGTATAAGTACGTCACCACCGGGGATAAAGCTCAAACCATCGCGCTGGCAACCTATGGTGAGATCTTCTCTGTCACCCGTCAGGCCATTATCAACGATGATCTCAATCAACTGACTGATGTCCCCATGAAAATGGGGCGCGCGGCTAAAGGGACTATCGGCGATCTGGTTTATGCCGTGCTGACAGGTAACGCAAAACTGTCTGACGGTAAGGCGCTTTTCCATAGCGACCATGCGAACCTCAGTTCAGGTGCTATCTCGGTATCCAGCCTGGACGACAGCCGTAAACTGATGCGCCTGCAAAAAGAGGGCGACCGCTCTCTCAATATCCGTCCTGCCTTTATGCTGGTACCCGTGGCGCTGGAAACGCTGGCAAACCAGACCATCAAATCCGCCAGCGTTAAAGGGGCTGATGCCAACTCCGGAATTATGAACCCCATCCAGAATTTCGCCGAAGTCATTGCCGAGGCGCGGCTGGATGATGCCGATCCAAAAGCCTGGTACCTGGCTGCAGCGAAAGGAAGCGACACTATTGAGGTGGCCTATCTCAATGGTGTGGATACCCCTTACATCGATCAGCAGGATGGCTTTACCACTGACGGTATTGCCACGAAAGTGCGTATCGATGCAGGCGTAGCCCCGCTGGACTATCGCGGTCTGACGAAATCCTCCGGCCAGTAATTACCGACCAGACAATCACGCCCGAAAGGGCTTTTTTTATGCCTGTAAAACGGCTCCCCGGAGCCGTGGAGATCCTCTATGAAAAATTATGTTCAGGACGGTAACACCCTGGCGTTAACCAACGCAGGAAGCTCTGTTATTACCAGCGGCACGCCCGTCGCGGTCGGTGATTTACTCGTCATTGCGCTGACCGATATTCAGCCAGGCAGCACCGGAGACGGTCTTGCAACGGGTGTTGTTGCGTTACCAAAGCTGTCCACTGACGACATTGCCCAGGGCAAGACCGTGTATTTCAAGGACGGGAAAATCCAGCTTGCCAGTACCAGCGCCACCCCGGCAGGGAAAGCCTGGGAAGCAGCCGGAGCCAGCAGCACATCAGTGCTGGTCCGCCTCAATGGCTAATCCCTTCGAACAAATGGCGGCGCGCATGGATGCCGCCACTGTCCGGTGTATGGGTGAACCGGTCACTATCAATGGCAACGACTTTATCGCGGTAGAAAGTCATTTTGTGCCTGAAATGGGGCCGGTAACCGGTGATGGTATCTCGCTGGTGGTGTTCAGTGAAAACTACCAGCCGCGCCGTAATGACGCGCTGATCTGGAAAGGCACGGAGTACAAAGTTACGCGCAGCCAGTTTTTTAACGGTAAGCCACAAATATGGATTGAATAGGAGGTTGTCATGTCCGCTATTAACGGGCTTGAGCAGGCAATTGCAAACCTCAACAGCATCAGTAAAACGGCGGTCCCCCGTGCTTCTGCTCAGGCTGTTAACCGGGTCGCTGGGCGCGCCGTCAGCCGAAGCGTCCGCACTGTCGCAACGGACACGAAGGTGCCACGTAAGCTGGTAAAACAGCGGGCGAGGCTGAAAAAAGCCACTGTCAGCAAACCCAGGGCAACAATCCGGGTCAACAGGGGAAATCTGCCTGCGATTAAGCTGGGTGTGGCCAGCGTGAGACTATCACGGCGAAAACGCGACAAACAGGGCGCTAACAGTGTCCTGCGGATTGGCCCGTTTTCTTTCCCTGGTGGTTTTATCCAGCAACTGAAAAACGGTCGCTGGCATGTCCTGCGGCGAACAACGAAAAGCCGCTATCCCGTGGAGGTTGTGAGTATTCCTCTGGCGGCCCCGTTAACCGAGGCGTTTAAAGCGGAGACAAACAAGCTGATGCAGTCCGATATGCCTAAAGAGTTGTCTGCTGCGCTTAAAAACCAACTGCGACTGGTATTAATCCGATGAAACACCCTCAAATCCGCGCTGCCGTTCTGAATGCGCTTAAAGACAACATCACTGATTCTGTTACCTGGTTTGATGGCCGTCCGGCATTTCTTGAGGTTCAGGATTTGCCTGCCGTCGCCGTCTACCTGACCGATGCGCAATTTACTGGCGCAATGGTGGATGAGGACCAGTGGTCAGCAACGCTGCATATCGAAGTCTTTCTTAAAGCCGATCTGCCTGATGCGGCGCTGGATGAATGGATGGAATCACGGATTTATCCCGTCCTTTCAGACATTCCAGGTCTGTCCGATCTCATCGAACTGATGACCCCTCTCGGCTATGACTATCAGCGCGATGAAGACATGTCGACCTGGGGAGCGGCAGATATGCAGTATTCAATCACCTATATTATGTGAGGCAACTATGGCAACACCTAATCCGCTGGCACCTGTTAAAGGTGCCGGGACAACACTCTGGCTGTATTCCGGTTCAGGCACAGCGAATCCGCTAGTCGATACCGACTGGACGCGCCTGGCTCAGATCAAGGAACTGACCCCCGGCGAACTGACGGCGGAGAGCTTTGATGATACCTATATCGATGACCCTGATTCTGACTGGACGGCCACCGGACAGGGGCAGAAATCTGCGGGCGACACGTCATTCACCCTGGCCTGGAAACCCGGCGAGCAGGGGCAAATCGCGCTGGCACAGTGGTTTGAAGACGGATCAAAACGTACGTATCGCATCAAATACCCTAACGGTACGGTGGATGTGTTTTACGGGTGGGTCAGCAGCCTGGGTAAGGCGGTGACGAACAAGGAATACATTACCCGCACGGTCAAGGTCACTAACAGTGGTAAACCCTCACTGGCCGAAGATACCACCACCCCGGTCATTGCTGTTTCGGGCGCGTCTTTTGATAAATCGACAGCGGCTGTGGCTGTAGGAGCAACCACGACCCTGAACCTGTCCGTTCTGCCTGCCAGTGCGACCGATAAATCATTCCGCCTGGCGTCATCCGACCCGTCAAAAGCGACAGTCAGCGTGGCCGGCAGTGTTGTCACCGTCACGGGTGTTGCAGCCGGAATTGCCGAAATTCTCGCGATTACGAACGACGGCTCGTTCGCGGCTGTCAGCAAAATCACCGTATCCTGATCGGAGTCATGCATGTTTCTGAAAACTCAGCCGCTGGAATACAACGGCGAAACCGTCACGCTTTATGAACTCTCAGCACTGCAGCGTATTGAGTTCATCGGCTATATCGCCGACGTGAATAAAGATGTTCCTGCGGACGACACAGAAGTCAGCCAGGAAGCGCTCAACGGTATCGTGACAACCATCAATGTGAAGATTGGCGCGCGGATCGTTGCTATGTCTCTGTGGCAGAAGGAAGGGCAAAAAGGGCCCTCCGTTGATCAACTGCAGGAGGAGGTACTTTCCGGCTGGCCGTTGCCTGCCATTGGTCAGGCGGATTTTATCGTGCGGGAGCTCTCAGGAATGTTGCCCGTTGCACCTGACGCAGAACCGAATACCGACACGGAACCCCACTCCCCGGAAAAGCTTACGCCGCAGCCCTGAACTTCGCCCTTAAACTTGCCCGTGAGTTCCGCAGACCTGACTGGCGTGTGATGCTGGCGCAGATGTCCTGCACCGAACTGAGTGAATGGGAGCAATTTTACACCGTTGAATATTTCCAGACGGACCTGATTGATACCCATTTCTCACGACTGAGCCTCCACATCACTGATGTGGTCTGCAAAGACCACGGGCTTACCACCGCAGATTTCAGCCTGCTCAATCCCCAGATACGTCCGGCAGCGGACACCGAAACGTCCGACGAGGCCATGATGCTGGCCGCCGAAGGCATTACAGGAGGAACACGTTATGTCCCAGGCGGTGGGTGATCTCATTGTCAATCTGGATTTAAACGACGCGAAATTTACCGAGCGGTATAACTACGTCAAACGGGGGCTGGAAGGGATCGGGTCTGCGGCAAACGATGCGGCACTGGAAGTGCAAAGCGCTTTTACCCGGCAGGAGCTGTATGCGAGAAAAGCCGGCATTTCGATTGGTCAGTACAATGCCGCCATGCGCAGCCTGCCCGCGCAGTTTACTGATATTGCGACGCAGCTTGCTGGCGGCCAGTCTCCGTTTCTGATTCTGCTCCAGCAGGGCGGGCAGATCAAAGACCAGTTCGGTGGCGTAAAAGGTGCGCTGCTGGGCGTTGCTGATTATGCAAAAACGCTGGCCGGGTTTATCACCCCGACCACCCTCGGGATTACTGCGCTGGTATCCGGCGTGGGGCTTCTCGCCTATAACTGGAATCAGGGGCGTTTACAGGCCAGTGCGTATAACCAGGCTATCGCGTCCACCGGGAATATCAGCGGGCAGACAGCCGACAGCCTGGCGCGCATCACCGCCCAGATAGTAAAAAACGCTGATGCGGGTAAATCAGCAGTTGCGGCAGCGGTTGCGCAGGCCACCGGGCTGGGCCTGACAGTTGATCAGATCCGACAGGTGAGCGAGACGGCTATCCTGCTGTCAAAAAATACGGGAGCCAGCGTTAAAGACCTGGTGGCCGAGCTGGGGAAAATCCCCCAGGACCCACTGAAAGCATTTGTCGATATCAACCAGCAATACAACTTCGCTAATCTCGCTCTTTATGAGCAGGTTAAACATATGGTTGACCTGGGTGATAAAGCTGGTGCCACAAAACTGATCATCGACTCACTTGGTGACAGTCAGAAAAATTTCAAAGACGCCTCTAAGTCAGACCTGGACGATCTCTCGAATTACTGGCAGGGTCTCATTGAAAAGGTAAAAAATTACAAGTTCTGGAGTGACCGGGTCGCTGATAATGCCACTACGGCTCAACTTCCTGAGTTTCGCCCAGGTACAGGTTCGGTAGTGGTTGATGGTATCAACGACACTATGGCCCAGGGGAATAAAGAACGCCAGCAAGCTTTAGATAACCAGATTGAGAAAGAAAACCATCTTGCTGCGATTAAAGAACAGCAACGTAATGCCACTGCTGAATTAAACCGGCAACAGGTCTCGGCAAATATTGAAGCTGATAAATTTCTGGAATCAGCCAGGACAAACGCTCAGATCCGTAACGACCTGCAGACGAAATATCAGCGACAACTCGAACAGGGGCTTATCACACAGGACAAATTCAATAAGCTAACCGCCGCGATCAATGAAAAATATAAGGATCCCAAAACCCCAAAAACAACGGTTCCGGCAGGTGACAAAGCAAGCGACCGGGAAGCGGCTGAACTTATCGCCCTGCAGGCACAGCTTAAAGTGCTGCAGCAGCACACCGGATTAAATGACGTCATCAGTCAGCAGCGTAAAGACCTTTGGAAAACCGAGGCTCAGTTCTCTGTGCTGGAAGAGGCGGCAGGCCAGCGCAAGCTGTCAAAAGAGGAAGAATCGCTGCTGGCAAACAAAGCGCGCATTCTTGCCCTTGCACAGCAAAAAGCCCTTTTAGGCGACCAGATCACTGCGCAGGAACAGCTTAACAAGCGGATGGACACCGCGACGAAATACACCAATCAGATGTCGGCGAAGCAGTCGGCCTTGACCGATTCTGCGACATTAAGCGACCGCGCCGCCGGGCGAAAACTGGCATATGCGCAGCTTGAGAGCGGCTGGAAAAATGCGGGTGGTAACACCACTGATGTTGATTATCAGCGGGAACTGACGGCGTTGAATCAGTATTACGCTGCTGAGGACAGTCTTCGCGGTGACTGGCTCAGCGGGGCTAAAAAGGGGTTCGCCGAGTATCTGGATTCAGCAACAAACGTCTATTCTGCCATGCAGAATGCCGCATCCAGTGCACTTGGCGGCATGAGCGACATGCTGACTGAACTGGTGACCACCGGGAAGACTTCCTTCAAAAGCTTCACCGTTTCCATCCTCAAATCGATAGTTCAAATCACCAATCAGTTGCTGGTGGCCTGGGCCGTTCAGAAAGCCATGGGGTGGGTTGCCGGTTCTTTCGATGGCCCGCAGGGCGGTGGAATAGGTAGTCCCAGCTTTGTTGGCCCGGTACAGGCCTGGAAGGGCGGCTATATCCCTGAATACGACGGCGGCGGTTATACCGGACCCGGCGGTAAATTCGAACCAAAAGGGATTGTTCATGGCGGCGAATTTGTCTTCACCAAAGAATCTACAGCGCGCCTCGGCGTGGGAAACCTTTATCGCCTGATGCGAGGGTATGCCTCTGGCGGGTTCGTCGGGAATGCCACATCGGGCAGTCTGCAGACTGGCGTCAGCGTCTATGCGCCCGTATCTGTCACGACGCCACAATCCACTCAGGGTCAACAGGGTTCGGCAAATGCTGATGCTCTTGGCCGGGTTTACCAGCAGGTTGTCGACAAATCTATTCGGGAAGGCATTGAAAGAGAATCCCGACCGGGTGGAATGATTTGGGCTCTGACCAAAACGAGGTAAATATGGCTGTAGATGCGTTTGCCTGGAAAATTCAGGCATCGGGACAGCCTGCTGTCACCGTCAAAGATAATATCCGTAAGGTTCAGTTTGGTGACGGTTATACGCAGGTAAGTGGAAATGGACTTAATTCGGAGACCCTGAATTACGCATTTTCCTATACAGGGAATAAAGATACTGCACTTGAAATTTATGCGTTTCTCCGGAGCCATAAAACAAAGTCATTTTCTTTTCAGCCCCCCTATGGGGAACTCGCGTTATGGCGTGTTCAGGCTGACAGCCTGCAACTCATCGTTAAAAGTAAAAAACTAATTACCATCACTGCAACCTTTGAACAGGCGTTTGCACCATGAGTCTGAATAATGATTATCAAAAACTGGAGCCGGGAAATGAAATCCGGCTTTTTGAAGTTGATGGTACCTCTTTTGGCGTGGGGGCAGTGCTACGATTCCATAGTCACAATATTGCGCACACCCCGGCAGAAATAACTGCAGCAGGTGGTGATGAATCAACGCTTCCGGCTAAATCCATCTGGTGGCAGGGTAACGAATATAAAGCCTGGCCTTGTCAGATTAACGGACTGGAAAAATCGACTACCGGCAGTGGCGCCACGCCAAAACTGACCGTGGCGAACCTTGACGGCTCCATCACTGCGTTGTGCCTTGCATATGACGACCTGTTGAAAGCGACGGTAACGATACACGACACGCTGGCGCAGTATCTGGATGCGCGCAATTTCCCTTCCGGCAATGCCACTGCAGATCCCACTCAGGAAAAGTTGCAGGTCTGGTATATCGACGGGAAAAATACAGAAACGTCAGAGGCTATCGAGTTTCGGCTAACCAGTCCGATGGATCTACAGGGCTTAATGATCCCGACCCGTCAGCTTCATTCTCTCTGTTCCTGGTGTATTCGTGGTAAGTACCGAAGCGGTGATGGCTGTGACTATGCAGGCACGAACTACTTCGACAAAAACAACAACCCGGTGGCAGATCCTTCACTGGACCAGTGCAACGGCACCCTGACCGCCTGCAAACTTCGGTTCGGGGAAAATAACGAACTTTCTTTTGGCGGATTCCCCGGCACGTCACTCATCAGGAGCTGATATGCGTCAGAAAACCATAGACGCCATCATGGCGCATGCCGCCACTGAATATCCCCGTGAATGTTGTGGTGTCGTGGCACAGAAAAGCCGCATTGAGCGGTATTTCCCATGTCGTAATCTTGCCATAGTGCCGGAGGACAATTTTGTCCTTTGCCCGGAAGACTACGCCGCCGCCGAAGACTGGGGAACGGTAACGGCTATTGTGCATAGCCATCCCGACGCGACAACACAGCCCAGCGAACTGGATAAGGCGCAATGCGATTTGATGGCGGTGCCCTGGCACATCGTCAGTTGGCCCGAAGGCGACTTGCGCACAATCAATCCGCGCGGCGAATTGCCGTTGCTTGAGCGGCCTTTTGTGCTGGGGGTTTACGACTGCTGGGGGCTGGTAATGTCCTATTATCGGCAAACGTACGGCATTGAGCTGCCGGATTACCGTGTTGATTATCCCTGGTGGGAGGACCAGTACCCCGACAATTTGTATCAGGATAACTGGTATAAATGCGGGTTCAGAGAAGCGACTGGCGCTCCTCAACCGGGTGATGTTGTGATCATGCAGGTGCAGGCCAACAAATGGAATCACGCTGGGGTACTACTGGAGGGTAACCTGTTGCTCCATCATCTTTATGGACGGCTCAGTAATCGCACCCCGTACGGTGGCTACTGGATGGAAAGAACAATGAAGATTTTACGCTATAAAGCTCTATGCTAACCTGACTCGCCTAGGCGCTGCGGGCGCAGACTTTCAAAAATTAGCTGTGCGAGGGACATAACGTGAAAGCATTTGGTGTGTTCATATTGATTGTAGGAGTTATTGTAGTTTTTCTATCCCTTTCAATGGATACCTCCGTAACTACAACCTATGGTCAGAGGGTAAATAACTTAGGATTGATGAGGGATCAACAGAACTATCTTATATTTGGATCTGTTTGTTTTCTTGGTGGGCTTTTAGCTGTAATTTTTGGTAAGTCGCAAACTTCATCACGTAATGAAATCAGTTGCCCTTTTTGTGCTGAAAAGATACTGGCGGCTGCTAAGGTATGCAAACATTGCGGCAGGGACATCATTGCTAATGCTATGCAACAAAATCCAGAAAGTAATGATGCATATAAATTTCTCTGGTATGAAAATAATGTACTGGCTTTAAATAAGCTTGATATTAAGAGGTTTGCTGATGAGTTGATTGATAAAATGCCTGGGCAATCCGCTGATAATATCCTTAAGGCTAATTTTAATGAGATTCAAAACATTAAATCAAATATGCCTGGTAACTATGCTGATGAATTTTTTGAAATACTTTATTTCTTCTTGGCTAGGAAAAATGCATAGTTAATTAATTTGATTGTTTTCTCTTTTATCGCCCACTTCTGTGGGCTTTTTATATTGGAGGAATAAATGTATGAAACTATGATTCAAATCGAACTTTGCGGAATTCTTGGTAAAACTTTTGGTAAAGTACATCACCGATTAATAAGCACCACTCACGAAGCTACGCGGGCCTTAGCTGCGACAATTCCCGGTTTTGAAAAATTCATGATATCCAGTCTGACCTGCCCCCACGATTAGATACAACACTCAGTTAGTAACGTCGGAATCTTCATTCTCAGAATGACCCTTTCTCCAGCCCGCTGCAAATTCAGACGGTGTCTGATAATTCAGCGTGGAGTGCGGGCGGCATTCGTTATAATCCTGCCGCCAGTCATTAATAATTTTCCTGGCATGAACGATATCGCTGAACCAGTGCTCATTCAAACATTCATCGCGAAATCGTCCGTTAAAGCTCTCAATAAATCCGTTCTGCGTTGGCTTGCCCGGCTGGATTAAGCGCAACTCAACACCATGCTCAAAGGCCCATTGATCCAGTGCACGGCAAGTGAACTCCGGCCCCTGGTCAGTTCTTATCGTCGCCGGATAGCCTCGAAACAGTGCAATGCTGTCCAGAATACGCGTGACCTGAACGCCTGAAATCCCAAAGGCAACAGTGACCGTCAGGCATTCCTTTGTGAAATCATCGACGCAGGTAAGACACTTGATCCTGCGACCGGTGGAAAGTGCGTCCATGACGAAATCCATCGACCAGGTCAGATTGGGCGCCGCCGGACGGAGCAGCGGCAGACGTTCTGTTGCCAGCCCTTTACGACGTCTTCTGCGTTTTACGCCCAGGCCACTGAGGTGATAAAGCCGGTACACGCGCTTATGATTAACATGAAGCCCTTCACGGCGCAGCAACTGCCAAATACGACGGTAGCCAAAACGCCTGCGCTCCAGTGCCAGCTCAGTGATGCGCCCTGATAAATGCGCATCAGCAGCCGGACGGTGAGCCTCATAGCGGCAGGTCGACAGGGATAAACCTGTAAGCCTGCAGGCACGACGTTGCGACAGACCGGTCGCATCACACATCAACATCACGGCTTCCCGCTTCTGGTCTGTCGTCAGTACTTTCGCCCAAGAGCCACCTGAAGCGCCTCTTTATCCAGCATGGCTTCGGCAAGCAGCTTCTTGAGTCTGGCGTTCTCTTCCTCAAGCGACTTCAGGCGCTTAACTTCAGGCACCTCCATACCGCCATACTTCTTACGCCAGGTGTAAAACGTGGCATCGGAAATGGCATGCTTGCGGCAGAGTTCACGGGCGGGTACCCCAGCTTCGGCTTCGCGGAGAATACTGATGATCTGTTCGTCGGAAAAACGCTTCTTCATGGGGATGTCCTCATGTGGCTTATGAAGACATTACTAACATCGGGGTGTACTAATCAACGGGGAGCAGGTCAAGTCAGCGGCGCGGGCTTACCTACGCTGTGTTCAAAGGCAAAAAAAATATCGGAATAGATGATCTGGGATTCCCGGTTACCGGAGAAGTTATCCGCATTGTACCGATTGTCATGGGCAGTAAGCGCGGAGGTATTCTTCAAACAGTTCTCGGCGCTGTGTTAGTTGCAGTTGGGGCGGTTATGACGTACATGTCCGGGGGAACGGCATCCCCACTCGCCGCAGGACTTATGACCAGTGGTATTGGAATGATGGCTGGTGGAGTCATTCAGATGTTATCCCCGCAACCGGCTGGCCTTGCAAGCAAACAGGACGCCGATAATAAGCCGTCTTATGCATTTGGGAGCGTAACGAATACAGCCGCTCAGGGGTATCCTGTGCCGCTTCTTTATGGAAAACGGCGTATCGGTGGGGCTATTATTTCCGCAGGAATTTACGTTGAAGACCAGCAATAAAAATACCTCAATTTAATGACCGCCTCCGGGCGGTTTTTTTATGGGCACAATATGGCAAATAAGAAAATTCAGGGTCGCAAGGGCGGTAGCTCCAGTTCCCGCACGCCAACTGAACAACCCGATGACCTCCAGTCGGTTGCAAAGGCAAAAATCCTTCTGGCGCTTGGCGAAGGTGAATTTTCCGGCGGCCTCACCGGGCAGTCTATTTTTCTGGATGGTACGCCGTTACTTAATGCTGACGGTTCGTCAAATTTCAGCGGTGTAACCTGGGAGTTTCGTGCGGGCACACAGGCGCAGCCATACATTCAGGGGATGCCCGGCAGTGAAAACGAAATTAGCGCGGGCGGCATTACCATTTCCAGCGCAACAGCCTGGACCCGTACATTTACGAATCCCCAGCTTTCTGCAGTTCGCCTGCGCCTTAAATGGCCGTCGATTTTTAAACAGGAAGATGACGGTGATCTGGTCGGTTACAGCATTAACTACGCCATTGATCTGCAGACAAACGGCGGTGCGTTCCAGACGGTAATCAATACCTCAGTCAGCGGTAAAACGACCAGCGGTTACGAGCGTAGCCACCGCATCAATCTGCCAGCCGGTGCCACAACGTGGACGGTTCGCCTGCGCAAAATTACGGCAGATGCAAACAGCGCGAAAATCGGCGACACGATGACGCTCCAGAGTTACACGGAGGTTATCGATGCCAAGCTTCGCTATCCCAACACAGCACTGCTCTATATCGAGTTCGACTCCAGCCAGTTTAATGGCTCAGTACCGCAGATATCCTGCGAGCCGCGCGGGCGCGTTATCCGCGTCCCTGATACCTACGACCCTGAAACACGCACCTACAGCGGTACATGGTCAGGGGCGTTTAAGTGGGCGTGGACGGATAATCCGGCATGGATTTTTTATGATCTGGTGGTGAGTGACAGATTTGGCCTGGGTGACAGGCTGACGGCAGCTAACATCGATAAATGGATGCTGTATCAGGTTGCGCAGTACTGCGATCAGCTTGTCCCTGACGGGAAAGGCGGTGATGGTCTGGAGCCCCGCTACACCTGCAATGTTTATGTGCAGGACCGTAACGACGCATATACTGTCATGAGGGATTTTGCGGCTATTTTCCGGGGTATGACGTACTGGGGCGGTAATCAGATTGTTGCTCTGGCTGATATGCCGCGTGATGTCGATTACAGCTACACGAACGCAAATACCCTTGACGGTAAATTCACATACAGCAGCAGCACTTCAAAAACCCGGTATACCACTGCGCTGGTTTCATACTCCGACCCGGCGAACGGCTACGCCGACGCAATGGAACCTGTCTTCGAGCAGGATCTGGTGCGTCGCTTTGGCTTTAACCAGCTTGAACTGACAGCTATTGGCTGCACCCGGCAATCCGAGGCAAACCGTAAGGGGCGCTGGGGCATTCTGACCAATAACAAAGACCGTGTGGTGACCTTCTCTGTCGGGCTCGACGGGAATATTCCGCAACCGGGATACATCATTGCAGTCAGTGACAGGGACCTGGCCGGAAAAGTAACGGGTGGCCGCATCAGCGCGGTAAGTGGTCGGGTACTGACGCTTGACCGTGTGCCGGATGCCGTGGCGGGTGATCGCATCATGGTGAACCTCCCGACAGGTGCATCACAGAGCCGAACCATTCAGGCAGTCAGCGGAAATAAAGTCACCGTTTCGACGGTGTTCTCTACAACGCCGGAGGCGCAGGCGGTATGGGTGGTTGAGTCAGATTCGCTTTATGCCCAGCAGTACCGCGTCGTCAGCGTTACGGAAAATGACGACGGCACATTCACCATCGTGGGTGCCGCACACGACCCGGATAAATATGCCCGTATCGATACAGGCGCGATTATCGATCAGCGCCCGGTAAGCGTCATCCCGCCGGGTAATCAGTCTGCACCTTCGAATATCGTCATTTCCAGCTATGCCGTTGTGAATCAGGGGATCAGCCTGGAGACAATGCGCGTCAGTTGGGACCAGGCATCAAACGCTATTTCGTACGAGGCCCAGTGGCGGCGTAACGATGGCGACTGGGTGAACGTACCCCGCAGCTCTACCGCGTCGTTTGAGGTGCCGGCCATTTACACCGGACGTTATCTTGCGCGGGTGCGGGCTATTAACGCGGCTGAAATTTCCTCCGGCTGGGGATATTCAACCGAGACAACACTGACCGGGAAAACGGGAAACCCGCCGAAACCTGTCGGTTTCACGGCATCGGACAATGTGGTTTTCGGCATTGAACTGAACTGGGGATTCCCTGCGAACACGGACGACACGCTGAAAACGGAAATTCAGTACAGCGCCACGGGGACGACTGATGATGCGGTTTTGCTGGCGGATGTGCCGTATCCGCTGCGCAAATATCAGCAGATGGGCCTCAAGGCGGGGCAGATTTTCTGGTACCGCGCGCAACTGGTGGACAGGACCGGGAACGAGTCGGGTTACACCGACTGGGTGAAGGGACAGGCCAGTGTTGATGTGTCTGACATCACTGATGCCGTGCTTGAGCAGATCAAGGACACCGAACTGTTCAAGGATCTGATTGAAAATGCTGTGGAGAGCAGTGCAAAGGTTGCTGAACTGGCAGAGGTTGTCAGTCAAAACGCCGACCAACTGGCGGCTACAGTGGGCGCGAACCGGCAGACGGCAGAAGCCATCATTGGTAACGCACTGGCCATCGCTGATGTGGTGGTGAGGCAGTCGGCGCAGAACGGCGCAAACAGTGCCTCATTCACTCAGTTGCGGGAGGTGATTGCCACTGAAACACAGGCCCGCGTTACGGACGTGACGCGCCTGGAGGCGAAAACCGACCAGAATGCTGCACAGGTAACGCAACTCACACAGGCGCTTTCTGACGAGACGCAGGCCCGCTCGACGGCGGTTGATACGCTGACGGCACAGACGCAGGACAATGCCGCTAACGTAACGCAGCTCACACAGGCGGTGTCCACGCTCGACAGTTCTACCGCATCCCGTTTCGACGATCTGTCAGGGAAAACGACTAACGCGGCTGGTGGAGTGCAAAACACGGCAGTAGCGTTGATTCAGGAAACACTGGCGCAGGTTAACACCCGGATGACGCTCAGTGCTCAGTATGGCGCAAACAGTGCCGGTATCCAGCGTGTTGATAACGTGATGGTGGACGCGAGTAAAGCTGTAGCTGAGTCGCTGAAAACCCTGGATGCCACGGCTGGCGGCAACGCCAATATCACTGATTTTGCGAAAACGATGTCTGATTTTACGCAGACCTCCGCAACGAAAATCAACTCACTGAGCGTCACGGTAAACGCCCAGTCTGCGGCCATCACCACTAACGCCCAGGCAGTTGCGGATATCAACGGCAACCTGAACGCGATGTACTCGATTAAAGTCGGTGTGGATGTGAACGGCGTGCAGTACGCGGCAGGGATGGGGCTGGGTGTTCAGAACACTCCTTCAGGCATGCAGTCACAGGTTATTTTCCTTGCTGACCGCTTCGCTGTTATGTCTCAGGCAGGGTCAGCCGTCACACTGCCGTTTGTTATTCAGAACGGCCAGACGTTTATTCGTGACACGTTTATCCAGGACGGGACCATCACCAATGCGAAAATCGGTGCGTATATTCAGTCAAATAACTACGTGGCTGGCTCAGTTGGCTGGCGAATTGGTAAAGATGGCTCATCTGAATTCAGCAATGTGACGGTTCGCGGGGCACTTTACGCCACATCGGGCGCTTTCAGCTTTAACGGTGTGAACAATGCCGTAGTGATTGACGGTACGGGTATGCTGATAAACCTGCCGGGTGGTGGCTCAATAAAACTGGGGACATGGTGATGCCGGGCGGATTACGCATTGATTTGAATGACGGCGGACCGGTAATGGAAATCACGGCGGGGCTGCGCGCCCCGTTTTTCTGTCGCACAACCGTCCAGGGGTATAACGGAAAGTCTGTGCCGGTCGACGGGTACGGTGCGGGGGATGTGGCTGTTTTTATCCCGACCGAAAGCGTCAGAATCTTTTTTTTCGATACCGGGCTTTTCCCCTTCACGCAGCGCCTGGCTTCTGTAGTGCAAAGCGGCGGGACACTGACGATGAATACTCAGGGGGACAGAGCGGGGGCACCTGATACCTATCAGTGGCCCGGCCAGGTATGGCGCATCACACCCGCCAGCCAGGCAGGAAACAGCGGCCTGCTGATTTCTGACTCGACTGATTTCACCGTCCTGACCACTAACGGGAATCTGGGCAGTTGCACCTGGTACGGCACGGTGACAATTAACGACTCCTGGACGCCCCCTGTTTCAGGGATAGTCTTTGCTTCATGGGACAGCCCGAGCGCGGTACTTGAGAATATCGGCGGAACGATATTCTGTTCGTCAGATTCGGGTAACTATGGTGATGCACCCGCATCGGTTACAGCCCGCATCGCGATATTTTCCAATAACGCACCTGTACCGGGGACGGGTCTGACGTTCCTCAACCCACAGGGGCAGTGCACGTTCTCTACGACCCGGAAGCCATTTGTAATCAGGTCATTTTTCACACCCTCTCTTTCATGGCAGTCAGTCGGTGGAATGGTACCGATAGGCAGGTATGGATGGGACGTCGGCAGAGCTGAAGACTCAACATCCTGGAATATCGGCAGGGGGCGCGGCCTGATGATGAGCGGGGGAAATGTCAAAGGTGGACGGGGACGCATTGTTACCAGAAATGATCGGGCGGGCTGGAATTTTGACAGCAGCGGGATGAGCGCAATCAGTCTGCCGGTAATTCCCGCCATGTATTAATCAAATTAATAAACCGCTTCGGCGGTTTTTTTATGCCTGGAGAAAATATGATTTACACAACTGGCTCTATTGCGGTCAACGGTAATACCCTGACGGGTACTGGCACGAACTTTACAGCAGCAGGCTCACTCATCCGCGTTGGGTGCACCCTGGTCACTCTGGCAAATCCGGTACAGGTATTCCAGATAACCGCAATCAACAGCGCAACCCAGCTCACCGTAACGCCAGCGGCAAACCCGGCAATTGCAGCCGGTACCGCTTACGCCATCCTGCTGAGCGATAGTCTGAGCGTTGACGGCCTCGCGCAAAACATCGCTGAGACGCTGACGCTTTATCAGCGGAATATGAGCGGCTTTGCGGACGTGATGAATGCGTCTGGTGACGTCACTATCACGATTAACGGTGTGGCCGTCACGGTTCCCGGCCAGAAGTCGCTGGCAAAAAAAGGGGCTAACTCAGATATCACTTCTCTGAACGGGCTGACAACACCGCTCAGCCAGGGGCAGGGCGGAACGGGATTAACAAATCCTTTTGGCACCGTCGCCGGGTCATTTTGCCAGGGTAATGATTCACGGCTGAATTCGCTGGATCGGAAAACTGGCGGAACCGTACTGAGCACAACACGACTAACAAATGAATCCGCTGGTAGTGTAAACCAGGAAACTCCACATATGGAGTGGGGCTATGGCGGGTCATTAACGCCGCATAAATCAGTGGCATATCACTATGTTTCTTCGACGTTCTCAGGGTTTTATTTGAACGTTATCGCGGGGCCGACGTCGTCATTTTTTGGGTTTAACTCTACAGGCTCGGCAACAGCGCCGGGGTCGTGGATTTCAAACTCTGATATCCGCGTGAAATACGACGTGGCAAGGATAGAGAATCCACTGGATAAAATGCAGGCCATTCGCGGTGTTTCGTGGAAACGGCTGGACGGTATCGCACCGGGTATCGGATTTATTGCTCAGGAGGTCCAGTCTGTATTCCCGGATAATGTGTTCGTGACTGGTGACAGAGAGCTGGACGACGGCACCGTAATTAAAGACGTTCTGAGTCCTGACACTGCTGGGGTTGCCGCAGCTCTGCATCATGAGGCCATTCTGGCTCTGATGGCGCAGATTGACGCACTGACCGCGCGCGTTGCTGAACTGGAATCCGGAAAAACTAACGAGCCGGTGGCAGAGTAATCAAACCCTTACTCTGTGCAAAAAATTGATAGTCACAAGCTGAGTTGATCTGTTGCTCAATAAAAACTACTGTATTCATATACAGTATTTTAAGGAGGTGACTATGCCCCGCAGAAACGATGTTTTTGTCGCGTTCCGTGAAGCCGTACAACTCAACCCAAAGGGTTATATGTGTCTGAGGACTGCGGATTTTATCAGTAAATTACGGGCCTACAACCACCATTTCACAGAGCAGGACGCTAACAGGTGGATCGAACTGAACCAGCCCAGCTTCGTCGATAAAACGCCAGATTTCAGTGAAAACCGCCTGTGGCTTCTGAGAAATATGGGGATTGTCCGCTAATGCAAACACTCGATGCGATTTGTGGCGTAAGCGCCACCACGGGGCTGCTGCCTACAGCAACCGGCTACGCAGTCGTTGAGGCCAACCCCGGAAAACTGGAGCAGGGATGCTTAGTGGTCATCTCTCTCTATGGCGCTACGCAGTTTGCGAAACTGATGGGGCAGGCGTTTATTACAGAAGACGGCGAAGCGATTGAAGGCGAAGCACTGGAGGATATTATTGTGCTTGGCCGGGTGACTAATTTCGTAAACCGGGCCGGGGAGGATGAGTGCCCGTTTATGTGAGTTAAAGGGTTGGTATATGAAGTGTCGATAAGTTCATAATTAATTGATTTAGTTGACTACAAAATGTCGCGTTTATACCATGCATGATTAATAAGTGATTGATTTAAGTGGAAATTGAATCGGTCTCGAAAACCGGAGTAGGGGCAACTCTACCGGGGGTTCAAATCCCCCTCTCTCCGCCACTATTCAAACAGTTACGCGCTTTGCTTTCAACGACTCTTGTCACAGATGTTTTTCTCATTACTCCCGTAAATTTTATCACTGCATGCTATATCATGCGGCCGGCCTGTGCTTTTGCCACAAAAAAGCCCGCTCGCGGCGGGCTTTGAAAGAAAAGTATGCTTAGAACTGGTAAACAATACCCAGTGCGAACTGATCGTTTTTATTGGTGCCTGTTTCACGAACGTAGCGCGTGTCGTCCAGCAAGTTGAACTGGTATGCCGCGTAAACGTTCATGTTTTTATTGAAGTAGTACCAGGTACCGAGCTCGATGTAGTTTACGCGCGCAGCGTCGCCGCCTTTAAAGCTACCGCGACGGCTCAGGTCATCGCCCTTAGAGTAGACGTAACCGAGAGAAGGGCGCAAACCGAAATCAAACTGGTACTGAATAACGGCTTCGAAGTTCTGCGTTTTATTAGCAAACTGGCTGTCTTTCTCAACGGTCATGTTACGGGTTTCGCCGTACATCATTGCAGCGTAAACATTGTTTGCATCGTATTTTGCCGCGATGGACCAGATTTCGGCGTTATCGCCTTTACGGTCGGCAGCTTGCTCGTCAGTACGGTCCGCTTTACCGTAGGTTGCGGCAAATCCAAATCCATCGAACTGATAAGAAGCAGACATGCTGTAGCCGTCGCCGTTCTGTTTTTTTACGATACGGTTGTCGTTTTTGCCTTGATATTGCAGCGCCAGGTTCAGGCCTTCAACTTCACCGAAGAAATCAGTGACACGGTAAGTAGCAACGCCATTGGTACGGCCATTCATAAAGTTGTCGGCGGAAGCCCAGGAATCACCACCCCATTCAACCAGCATATCGGTGTATGCCGCGACATCATAAGCGACACCATAATTACGGCCATAATCGAAAGAACCAAAGTTGCCAAATTTCAGACCAGCGAAGGCGAGACGTGTACTCTCATCCTGGCCGCCCTCAGGATGGCTGGCATCCATATTGTATTCCCACTGACCAAAGCCGGTGAGTTCGCTGTTGATCTGGGTTTCGCCCTTAATGCCGATACGGGCGTAAGAGGTATCTTCATTTTCGCTGTTGTGTTGATCAGTGTCAGACCAAATGCGTTCGCCGACCATTTTTCCGTAGAAATCGACTTTATTACCGTTCTTGTTATAAATTTCCGCCGCATTTGCTGCGCCTGCAAATAATAACGCAGGCACTAAAATCGCCAGTACTTTTCTTTTCATAATCTATTCCCTTGAGATCATAATTTATATGAATATTTGCAATTTCATCCGAAATTACAAAGTGAATACTATTCTATTAAGTTCATTAATTTTTACGTCAAATATGTAAGCAAATTATTTAAAATATTGCAAAATGTTTCTTTGGGCGGTGGTATTTCTTCTGTGAATTTAAAGTGGTCTGATGTATTCATTTCATTGATTTTATTGTATTTGTTGTTTTTATTGATGGGTTAAAAATATAATTGAAGTGTATTTTATTTTGCGTTTTTATATGTGAGTGGATTGTATTCTATCGATGTATATAAAAGGCGAAAAAAAAGCCCAGGTATTCCCCCGGGCACATCATTGAAAAAGGATGATAAATAAAATAGAGCAACTCAATGCTGATGGCCGCTAAATACTACCACAGAAGTGAAATGAATAAACTGGCCTTTAAAGATGGATTTTATTGCGTACGTTGCATTAGAGGATGATTAATTATTTTTAAAATGAATTGAAGTGAACAAAAAAGCTGCAAAAAAAAGCAAATTTTCAATATAAATATAGGACGGAGTTGGTATTTGCAACGGCATAAAGTTTTTTGAACTGATTGCTCAGCCAGTGTAATACGATGATTTCGCATTTTTTGTGAAATGATATGTGTTGTTGCAGTGGCGATGATAGTGCAACGGGGCTTCTGTTGAGGGCATGGCAGGGTCTACCCCGACCATAAAGGAAGGACGCCTAAGCAATGAAATAAAATAGTGCTATGGTTACGGCTTTCCCTGGAAGGAGTGACAATGACCTTAACTGAATGGCAACAACGCTTTGACGCGTGGGTTGCGCAACATTATACCCAGGCGGACGCCGCCCATGATGTCGCCCATTTTCGCCGGGTCTGGCGTACCGCACAGTCCCTTATGGTGGGCCAGGAGGTGGATGGGCTGGTGATTCTGACGGCCTGCTACTTTCACGATATTGTGAGCCTGGCAAAAAATGATCCGCAGCGGTCATTAGCCTCACGCATGGCGGCGGAAAAAACGACAGCGATCCTGCGCGAAGATTTTCCACTCTTCCCGGAAGAGCGCTACCCTGCGGTACGCCACGCTATTGAGGCGCACAGCTATAGCGCCGGGATTGTGCCACAAACGCCGGAAGCGAAAATTGTCCAGGATGCCGACAGGCTTGAAGCCTTGGGGGCGATTGGGCTGGCGCGCGTTTTTGCGGTAGCCGGTTCGCTGGAGGTGGCGCTATTTGATAGCAACGATCCCTTTGCCGACGAGCGCGAGCTCAATGATAAACGTTATGCGCTTGACCATTTTCAGACCAAGCTGCTGACGTTGCCTGCCACCATGCAGACGGAAAAGGGGAGGGCGTTGGCGCAGCATAATGCCGATTATCTGGTGCAGTTTATGGCGAAAATCAGCGCCGAATTGCAGGGTGATTATCACGGGCTGGACAGAGATGTCTTACATCGTTTTGGTCATCACCAACCAGACTGATAGCGTGAGGGGGAGCGAATGGCAGATGTCCACGATAAGGCGACGCGCAGCAAAAACATGCGTGCCATTGCCACCCGTGACACAGCAATTGAAAAACGACTTGCTTCGCTACTGGAAACACTGGGCCTGACGTATCGTGTCCAGGATGCGGCGTTACCCGGGCGCCCTGATTTTGTGCTGGATGAGTATCGCGCCGTCATTTTTACCCATGGCTGTTTCTGGCATCACCACGACTGCCATTTATTTAAAGTCCCCGCGACGCGAACTGAATTCTGGCTGGAAAAAATCGGCAAAAATGTCGTGCGTGATAAGCGTGATAACGCACTATTGCATGAACAGGGGTGGCGGGTCTTAATTGTCTGGGAGTGTGCGTTACGCGGGCGGCTTAAATTAACGGACGATGCGCTGGGGGAGCGGCTTGAAGAGTGGATCTGCGGGGGCGGCGACACCGCGCAGATCGACACACGTGGCATTCATCAATGAACGCTACTTTTCCGCTTCACAAGGGGTCACGACAGGACGGGCAGGGAAGAGATATTTCCCCAGCGTCACCAATACGACAGCCATAATAATAATCCCGAGCGCGAGCCACTCGATGCTGGAGAGATGCTCACCGCCAAAACCAGTACCCAGCAAAACGGCCACAACCGGGTTAACGTAGGCATAGCTGGTGGCGATAGCGGGGCTGACATTGCGTATCAGATACATATAGGCATTGATGGCAATCACTGAACCGAAAATCGCCAGGTAACCGACAGCCATAAAGCCCTGCACCGTTGGTAATGTGGTCATCCGCTCGCCGCTGAGAACCGAGGTGACCAACAGTACGATGCCTGCCGCCAGCATTTCGATTGCGCCAGCCATCATACCGGTGGGTAATTCAATACGGGAGCCATAGACGGAACCGAATGCCCAACTTAACGAGCCGATGAGGATCATCAGCGCGCCCCATGGGTTACCGCTCAGATTGCCGCCGCTATTCAGCAGGATGATACCTGCCAAACCAATAGCAATACCCATCCATTCCAATTTGCGGGTCTGGATACCAAAAAAGTGGCTAAAGCAGAGTGTAAAGAGCGGAACGGTCGCTACAACGACGGCAGCGATGCCGGAAGGGACGTTCTGATGTTCCGCAACGGTAACAAAACCGTTACCAACGGCCAGCAGTAACACGCCAATCAGTGCCGCATTAAGCAGGGGACGTAAAGCGGGAAGTTTATGACCGGTAATGAGCAGGAACGCCATTAACAAAATGCCGGCAGAAAGGAAGCGTACGCCAGCCATCATAAACGGTGGCCAACTTTCAACACCGATGCGAATTACAAAGTACGTGGAACCCCAAATAATATACAGCGCGAAAAGTGCACTAATAAGCGGTAAAAGCTGCCTGAAACGCATACTCCCTCACAGCAAAATAAAAAGGAAGCATATAGTAAACGCCAAAACTATCGCCCTGGCGAGCGGTTAATTGTATTTTATCTGTTAAATTTTTGTTGTATTGCTCTGGAGGATTTTCGCTGCCGCCTTTTTACATCATACTAAGAGAATCAATCGGTAAAAAATCACAGACAATCAATAAGGAAGACCATTTTGGCAGGCAGTAGCTTATTAACTCTACTCGATGACATAGCCACATTGCTGGATGATATTTCGGTGATGGGTAAACTGGCGGCGAAAAAGACAGCAGGCGTACTGGGGGACGATCTCTCCCTCAATGCCCAGCAGGTTACGGGCGTACGCGCAAACCGCGAATTACCTGTCGTCTGGAGCGTGGCGAAAGGGTCACTGCTCAATAAAGTAATTCTGGTGCCGCTGGCGCTGTTGATAAGCGCCTTTATACCCTGGGCTGTTACGCCGTTATTAATGATTGGCGGGGCATTTCTGTGCTTTGAAGGTGTCGAAAAAGTCTTGCACACCTTTGAGGCCCGTAAGCATAAAGAAACGCCGGAAGCGCGCGAGCAGCGGTTGAACGCGATGGCCGCACAAGATCCGCGCGAATTTGAACGTGATAAAGTGAAAGGCGCAATCCGCACCGATTTTATTCTATCGGCGGAAATTGTCGCTATCACTCTGGGCATTGTAGCCGAAGCGCCGCTGTTAAATCAGGTGCTGATTCTGTCCGGAATTGCGGTACTGGTCACGATTGGGGTGTATGGCCTGGTGGGCATTATCGTCAAGCTGGATGATATGGGTTACTGGCTGGCAGAAAAACGGGCTGCTCTGGCGCAGGCGCTGGGTAAAAGCTTGTTATTTATTGCGCCATGGCTGATGAAAATATTGTCAGTCGTCGGGACGCTGGCCATGTTCCTGGTCGGCGGTGGCATTGTGGTTCATGGTATCGCGCCGTTACACCACGCCATTGAACATATGGCGCAAGGCAGTAATAGCATCGTTGCGGCGTTGCTCCCTGTGCTGGCTAATCTGGTCCTGGGTTTTATCATCGGTGCGATAGTACTGTCGGCGGTGAAACTTATTGCACGGCTGCGTGGTACCCATGCCTGAATTCTCGATTTTGCCACTACGCAAAAGGTTGAAACTTCGTCTAAGGTGAAATCGTTTCACCCTGATACAGGAGGCAAAGATGGTCTTTTTGGTCAGTGATGAAGTAAAAGCAAAAAATGGTGGGCCGCGCATGATTGTCACCGGTTATTCCAGTGGAATGGTCGAGTGCCGCTGGTATGACGGTCACGTCGTGAAACGTGAAGCCTTTCGGGAAGATGAATTGGTTCCCGGTGAAGGACAAAAGCTTTGCGAAGAGGCATAGCCATTAAAACGCCCGGCATGTCCGGGCGTTTTTCTTGTCTATAGAAAACCCCCAGCTAGGCTGGGGGTTCCGGAAAGCTTTCAGCTTTAAGCCAGTTATTAAAACCCCTTTTGATTTGTTAAAACAGCTTGCGGTCTGGCAACTGCAAAAGTTCAACAAGAAATCAAAAGGGGGTCCCGATGGGGGACGAAAAGAGCTTAGCGCACACCCGCTGGAACTGTAAATATCACATAGTTTTTGCGCCGAAATACCGAAGACAGGCGTTCTACGGAGAGAAACGTCTGGCGATAGGCAGCATTTTAAGAAAGCTGTGTGAGTGGAAAAACGTACGGATCCTGGAAGCTGAATGCTGTGCAGATCATATCCATATGCTTGTGGAAATCCCGCCCAAAATGAGCGTATCCGGCTTTATGGGATATCTGAAAGGGAAAAGCAGTCTGATGCTTTATGAGCAGTTCGGAGATCTGAAATTCAAATACAGGAACAGGGAGTTCTGGTGTCGGGGATACTACGTGGATACGGTAGGGAAGAACACAGCGAAGATACAGGAATACATAAAGCACCAGCTTGAGGAGGATAAAATGGGTGAGCAGTTGTCGATCCCTTATCCGGGCAGCCCGTTTACGGGCCGTAAGTAAGGAAGTTTGATGCAAATGTCAGATCGTATGCGCCTGTTAGGGCGCGGCTGGTAACAGAGCCTTACAGGCGCATCTGAAAAACCTCCGGCTATGCCGGAGGATATTTATTCTTACAGTTTTTTGCCATTGGCGATCGCATAACGCTTCCGCGTTGCGTTTATTCAGGGAGTCTTTGTGGGGCAGGAAAAAGTCGTAAAAAGTCCTCCGCGACTTGCGTTTGTCAAAACCTGGTTTGTACCCAGCCGGGTCGTGAATCTCTGTTTTGTTATTGTACTGGTCTGTTCTACGGTACTTACGTGGCGTGAAGTTATTGTGATGAAGGGCGCCTATGTCGTTAGTCAGCGAAACGCGCTGGATAACGTTACCAATGTGCTGGACAGGCAGATGCAGGTGGGTATCGATCGTCTGCTCTTTTTCCGCAATGGTATGCAGTCTGCGGTACAAACTCCGCTGGCTTTCGATGTTTTGCGTAACATCCAGGCGGAGTTCGAAAAGGAGCGGATACTTCCTTACTGGCAAATAGGGTTGGATAACCGTCGAACGTTACCGTTATATGGCGTGTCGGACTATTTTGTTGACCAAAGCGCCTTGCTAAGCCGTGACAACCCGTTGTTGCACAATGAGCTGACCGCAGCGATGGAGCTTGGTTATCTGTTCCGTTTTTCTTCCAGTGCCTCGATGTTTCCGCGCCGCGCGCTTTATGTCTCCCGGGCGGGGTTTTTTATCTCCACTCTGCCTGTCGGGAACAACAATGAAATCGTACAGCAGTACTACCAGCATCTGACCAGCCCCTGGTTTAGTGGGCAAAGTGAGCGCGAAAACAAACTGCGCGGGGTACGCTGGTTTAGCGACGAAGCACATACACCGAATATTGCCGATTCGCTGGTGACCGCCAGTGTACCGTTGGATTTTCAAAACTACTGGTATGGCGTGCTATCAATGAGTTTTCCCGTGTCGTCAATGAAGGCATTGCTGACCGAAGCACGACAGAGTCAGGATAAAGGAGAATACCAGCTCTATGATGCGCAGTTTACGTTGCTAACCACTACCGCAGACGCCGGAACGACGAGCCAGCAATTTTCCTCTGATGAACATGCGCAACTGCAACGGGAGATGGCCAGAGATACAGCAGGCGGTCTTCGTTTGGGGACGCGGTTTGTAAGCTGGGTAAAACTGAAACATTTCGAAGGCAGTGTGCTGCGTATCCAGACCTTGCATGAGGGACTGCGCGGTGATTTTGGAAGTATCAGTATCGCCCTGGCTTTATTGTGGCTGCTGTTTACCACCATGCTGCTGCTCTCCTGGGGGGTGATCCGCCGGATGGTCAGCAATATGTTCCAGCTCCAGCATACCTTGCAATGGCAGGCCTGGTATGACCCATTGACGCGGCTAAATAATCGCGGCGCGTTGTTTGAACGCGCCCAGGTGCTGACAACTGAGTGTGCGGCGCAAAATCTCCCGCTCTCGGTGATTCAAATCGACCTCGACCATTTCAAGCGGGTTAACGATCGGTTCGGTCATCAGGCGGGAGATTTGGTCTTGTCGTATGCCGCGGGCTTGATTGGTAAATCGATTCGCGAACAGGATGTGGCCGGGCGCGTCGGGGGCGAAGAGTTTTGCGTCTTGCTCCCGGGGGCAACGCTTGCGGATGCAACCGCCGTTGCTGAAAAAATCCGCCAGCGTATCAGTAGCAAAGAAATTTTTGTGCAAAAGAGCAAAACCATTCGCGTTACCGCTTCACTCGGCGTGAGTAGCGCCCTGGAAAGCGGCAACTATGATTTCGAGTATCTCCAGTCTGTTGCCGACAGCCGGTTGTATCACGCAAAAAATAACGGCCGTAATCAGGTTTGCGCCGAAGACGGCGTGACACCGTTACCCAACACATAATCCATGCCTTCACGCCACCCCGCTGCGCCTTCAAGGGCGCAGTGATATACCCGCTCTGGCGTATCATGTTGTAAATGGATCCCCTGACGGTTCAGCCCTTTTACCACAATCGCGAAATTGACGGTGTCCAACAGAGGGGCATCGTTAGGACCATCGCCCAATCCTATAGTGATGTGGCTGCCCCCATCGTAATGGCGATACTGGCGCAGTAACCAGTTTACGGCCTGATCTTTCCCGCTACGCTCATCAAGGACATGCCAGAACCGCGCTCCCTGCACAAAACGTAAGCCGAGCTGGGCCAGTTCGGCGTCGAAAGCCTGCATGTGTTCATCGCTATCCCGCCAGATTAAGGTCTCAGACGCTTCCTGTAAGCGGGCCAGCGAGGCTTGTGCCGGGGTAAGACCGGTGACATCGGCAAGGACATGTTCATCCATTTCGCTAAAGGTCGTGAACTTATAGCCATCACGGCTGCGCAACTCGATGAGCACTTTAGCAATCTCCTCGTGGGAGGAGCCGGTAATGATACGCGGATAGTTTTCGTGATCCTGCCAGCGTTCATCAAGCTGAATGACAGCACCGTTTTCGGCGATAAAGGGCAGCCCTTCCAGACCCACCATGTGTTGCACGGCAAGCATTTCGGCGGCAGTTTTACTGCTACAGAGGATCAGGGGGATACGATGTTCACGCAGGCGGGCAAGCCACTCAGCCGCGGGCTGCCAGTCGCCGGTGTGGCTATCCTGGAGTGTGCCGTCAACATCGGAAAACACCAGCAGTGGGTCGTCAAGTGTTGGCATGGTCTGCTCCTTGCAGTCAGGTAAGACAAATCTCATTTATTCGTAAGGCCACTTAGCGAAAAGTTCGCAACAAAAGCAGGTAAGCGGCATGGTGCGGGGGTTAGGGATATGCCCGCGATGAAAATATTACGCATCTAAATTATTCAGCAAAGAAATATTACCTTGTCATGCAATAAGTTTGAGGATATGGTGCCAGTTACATCAGATTCCCTGGTGTAACGAATTTTCAAGTGCTTCTTGCGAGAGCAAGCTTTATCCCGGTCACCCCATGACCGGGATTTTTTCTTTCTAGCGATTCACTTCTGTCACGCTAAAGTCGTGAATATCAAGCTCGAACGCCTCCGCCAGTTCACGCCAGGTATGGTAATCCCGCCCATCGACGCTAACGCGCTGACCCTCGCCGTCATCAACACGATGGATTTCGCTCTCACAAATCTCGTTTATTGCAGCCAGCAGGGCATCAACGTCGACATTGACGTCACGCTTTGCGGTGTCGCTGTACTCTTTAACTGTACTCATCCGTTTCACCTCATCGCCAGGCCCACGGGTAAGTATAGTCGGTAGAAAAAATAGCCAGCCAAACGCCCGGGCGCTGCTAGTTATTGAGAATTGTTCTACACTGGCACAAATGAAACAGGAGGATGAATATGAAGGTAAACGATCGGGTTACGGTCAAGACGGACGGTGGTCCGCGCCGTCCGGGTGTTGTGCTGGCTATTGAAGAATTCAATGAAGGTACGATGTACCTGGTGTCACTTGATGATTACCCGCTCGGTATCTGGTTCTTTAATGAAAAAGGTCATCCGGACGGGGTTTTTGTTGAATTGCTTGATTAGTTTTTTCGCCCTCCGTTCCGGAGGGTGATCCCTCAATTTTTTATCGCATATTCACAAAGATACCGCTGGTCACATTGTCGGTCAGACGCACGACATGATAGATCACTTGCTTATTATGCGTTTTGATTTTCCTTTTTATATTACCTTTATGTGATGATACCGTTTTCGCTTTAATATTCATCTGATCGGATATTTGGATGGTATCCTGCCCCGACATCCACATTTTAAGCATGCTGGATTCCGTCCGGCTCAGTGATAGCGTGGGTAAATTAATGTGCCCAATACTTTTTTTCTCTTTACTAAGATAGTCAGCCAAAATATCGTCCAGGGACTCAGGCTTTATTGACTTGGAACTGATCAATAAATTCTTGCGAACTAACAAATATTCATCGAAGTGAATATTAGCTATTGCCATAAATACAATAAATAACGTCCGGGGGTGTTGAGTAATGATTTCTTTTATATGCTGACTGCTGACAGGATCGTGAATGAAGCAGTCCTCATTAATAAACACCACCGTGGGTTGTAACGCCACACATGCCGATTCGAGTTCATCAACCGTTGTTACGTCGTTGATTTCTCGTTTCTTTACCCCCCGGCTTGCCAGATACCCCGTTAGTCCCAACCGGGTATAACTGCATAAATCCATAATAATCGTTGACATGGCATACCCTCACTCAATGCGTAACGATAATTCACCCTCGCCAGAGGTCCCCGAACCACCAGGCAAAAAAGTAATAAACAATGAGCAGGACGACCTCAGGCGAAACCACTATCCCGTAAAGTTACGTATAATTTGCCAGGAATCATCTCAAAGTAAAGTAAATGTTGTGTTCTGTGAGAACCTTAAAAACAATTAACCCGCGCCAGGTATATCGTAGGGGGTGATTTCCTGAATTGATTTTAGGAATTTCCTTAGGAAGGCTATATAAAAAGTGTGGGTTGTTATTTCTTCGGCAGTTCACCGACTATATCGGCTAATAGATTGAAAACCTCACCAAATACACGTTCGGTATAGGGCGCGATTAACGGCATCATGGCGACCATCAGCAAAATACCCACCGTCAATGTTATCGGGAAACCAATAACAAAAAGGGAGAATTGTGGAGACATACGGTTCAATAAACCCATCGCCAGGTTGATGGTCAGCAGCAGGGTAATGATGGGTAATGCCAGCATAACGCCATTGACGAAAATCATACTCGCGGAGCGGGTAATGGCCATAAACGCGTCGCTGTTTACCGGGTCTGCGCCTATTGGCAGCGTATGAAAGGTGTCTACCAGCATTGAAATCAGCCATAGATGGCCATTGAGCACTAAAAACAGCAGCATCGCCAGCATGTCCATAAACCGGGCAAGGACAGGCATATTAAGGTGGCTGGTGGGATCGACAAAGGTCGCGAACGACAGGCCCATCTGTAAGCCAATCAGCTCACCGGCATAACGAATCGTCGCGAAGGCAAACTGCATCGTAAAACCAAGCGCGATGCCTATCAGAAGCTGTTGTATCGCCAGCCATAAGCCATTAGAGGAAAACATCGACGCGTCGACTGGCGGTAGAGTCGGGGCGACGATAAAGGTAATCACCAGCCCCAGCCCCATTTTTACGCGCCGGGGGATTGAGCGCTCACTCAGGATAGGGGCCGTCATGATCAGCGCCATAATGCGCAACAAGGGCCAGAAATACATGCTGAGCCATTGAAGCCATTGATCGCTGGTGACATGAAACATGCGGGGCTTATCCAATCATATAAGGCAGGTTACTGTATAACGTGCGCATATAATCCAGCAGCAGATTGAGCATCCACGGCCCGGCAATGATGATAGTCACAAATACCGCAATGATTTTGGGAATGAACGAGAGCGTCATTTCGTTAATCTGCGTGGCGGCCTGCAAAATGCTGATAATCAGACCCGTTACCAGGGCTACCAGGAGTAACGGAGCGGCAAGCGCGAGGGCAACTTTCATCGCCTCGGTGCCAATCATCATGACCGATTCAGGTGTCATCTTTCACTCCTAACTGTAGAAACTCTGTGCCAGCGAACCGACCAGTAACTGCCAGCCATCCACCAGCACGAACAGCATTAGCTTGAACGGCAGGGCAATAGTGGCAGGTGGCACCATCATCATCCCCAGCGCCATCAGGACGCTGGCGATCACCAGATCGATAATCAAAAACGGAATGAATATCGTAAAACCAATCTGGAAGGCGGTTTTGAGTTCGCTGGTCACATAAGCTGGCAGCAGGATGCGCATGGAGACGGCTTCCGGCCCCTGAATTGGTGGGCTATTGGCCAGGCGGGCGAAGAGGGCGAGGTCGGCTTCGCGCGTCTGGCGCAGCATAAACTCACGCAGCGGTTGCGCACCGCGCTCCAGCGCCACATCGACGGATATCTTGTTTTCGCTAAAAGGCTGATAGGCGTCGGCGTAAATCTTATCGATGACCGGCGACATAATAAAAAAGGTTAAAAACAACGCCAGCCCCAGCATAACCTGGTTCGGCGGCGCGGAAGGCGTACCCAGGGCATTACGCAGCAGACCAAACACGATGATGATACGGGTGAAGCTGGTCATCATCAGCAGTACGGCAGGCAGGAAGGTCAGCGACGTGATAAAGACCAGCGTCTGCACCGGCAGAGACCAGCTTTGTCCGCCGTTAGCCAGCGGTTGACTCACCAGGCCCGGGAGTTGAGCAAATGCGGCAGGGGCAGCCAGCCATAATCCGGCCAGCGCGAAAGGTAACAAACGGCGCATCAGGTTCTCCCGGAACGCTTAAGCAAATTCTTCATCACGGACTGAAAGTCCGGGGTCTTCTCTTTCATTTCTTCATTTTCGGCGGGCGCCGGAGGAAGCGTGTGCAGTAAATTAATCTGCGAAGGGGTAACGCCCAGCACCAGACGTGCATCTTCTACGTCCACAATGACCACGCGCTCGCGTGGCCCTACAGAGGTGCTGGCGCTGACTTTTAGACTGCGGCTACCCGCAGATTTCCCGGCGAATCCCAGACGTTTCGCCAGCCAGGCGACAATAAAAATTATCGCCAGAATCAACACCAGTGCGCCACTGACTTGCAGCAGTGGCGAACCCGGTACATTTGACGGCTGGCTAACCGTGGCCTGGGTTTTCATTCATTGGCCTCAGCGGCTCAGGCGACGCATGCGCTCAGATGGGGTAATGATATCGGTAATACGGACGCCGTATTTATCCGCAACGACCACAACTTCACCTTGCGCAATAAGGTAACCGTTGATCAGGATATCCAGCGGTTCACCGGCAAGGCCATCAAGGGCAACCACAGAACCCTGCGTCAGACGCAGGAGCTCTTTAATGGTCATGCGCGTACGGCCGAGCTCTACGGTCAGTTTGACCGGGATATCCATAATCAGATCGATGTCCTGCAGGCTACCACTGACATCACCGCCGCCCAGTTGTTGGAAGACAGCGTCGGCTGCACTTTTGCTGGTCGTGGTTTTTTGTTCGTTCAACGCGTCAGCCCACAGATCGTCCATTGCGCTACTGTTTTCATCGGACGGATTGTTCATATCACTCATTTGGGCTGTTCCTCATTCAGCGAATTCAAAATCGGGTTAATCAGATGCTCGACACGCAGGGCGTACTGACCATTTAGCGTGCCATACTGGCTGGTGAGTACAGGCACTCCGTCCACATGCGCAATGATGCGATCGGGTTTATCGATCGGCAGAACATCGCCGGGCTTAAGTTTAAGTATCTGCGACAGCCGCAGCGAAATATCAGCAAAGTTAGCAATCAGTTCCAGCTCGGAGTGCTGAACCTGGCGCACCAGGTTATCTCGCCAGTTCTGATCTTCCGAGCGGGAGTTCTCCAGCGGCGGGTTGACCAGCACTTCACGCAGCGGCTCTATCATGCTGAACGGCAAACAAATATTAAACTCACCCGTCAGGTTGCCAATTTCCACATGGAATGGCGTATTCACCACGATATCGTTAGGTGAGGTCGTAATATTGGTGAACTTAACCTGCATCTCCGAACGGACATACTCAACGTCCAGCGGATGGATAGCTTTCCATGCATCGCTGTAGCCCTCAAGCGCCAGCTTCAACATGCGGTTAATGACACGCTGTTCAGTGTGCGTAAATTCGCGGCCTTCTACCTTCGTCGGGAAACGTCCATCACCACCAAATAAGTTATCTACGGCAATAAACACCAGGCTTGGGGAGAAGACAAATAATCCCGTGCCGCGCAGTGGCTTTAGGTGGATAAGGTTAAGGTTGGTCGGAACCGGTAAGTTACGCGCAAACTCGTGATAGGGCTGAATGCGGATCGCGCCGACGGTAATATCCGGGCTACGACGCAACAGGTTAAACAACCCCATACGGAACTGGCGCGCGAAACGTTCATTAATAATCTCCAGCGCCTGCAGACGTTCACGTACAACGCGGCGCTGGGTATTCGGGTCATAGGGACGAATATCGCTATCGCCACTTGCACCTGGCTTCGGAGCATCGCTCGTATCGCTGTCTCCGTTGAGCAGCGCGTCGATTTCGGCCTGAGAAAGAATGCTATCGCCCATGTCTTTACCGCAGAATGAAAGCTGTATAAAGAACGTCAGTGACTTCTTGTTTCGGTTGCCCTGCCACTAACGGTGTTGCGATTGCTTCTTTAATCGCTGTAGCCAGTTGTTGCTTACCGTCGTCAGTGGCGAGCTTCGTGGCATCCTGACGTGAGAACAGCAACAGCAAACGGCTACGCACTTCTGGTAAATATTCGCTCAGTCTGGCACGCGTGGCGTCATCTTTCAGACGCAGAGTGATGCCGATGTACAGTACACGATCCGCATCGCCCAGGTTGACCGTAAAGGTATCGAGTGCGAAAAATACAGGCGCCGGCGGCGGTGGCGGGGCTTCTGCCTCCGCTTTCGCTTCCGTAGACGGATGCTGTTGCATACGCCAGTAACTATAGCCAGCAGTCGCGCATGCAGCGAGGGTGATTAACACCAATAGCGGGATCCAGATTTTACGCTTACGTTTTTTTTTGTTGATAGCGGTGTCAGTCATCTGATACGTGCTTCCTGTTAGGTACTGCTCATAGTCTGATTATCCCGTGTCCTGTCCGCGTCAAAGCGCGGAAAAGACGGAGATAATCATGCTACCTCTGGCGTTTAGGCAAAGATATCGACCGCACTATTACCACGCGCCGCCGATTGCAGGCTTGCAGGCACGATCAGCGGCTCATCCTCTTCAGCCGCCAGATTGCTGCCGCCACCGGTACGTGAAGACTGCTGCTGCTGAGAAAAAGACTGTTGCTGCCCGGCAAAACTTTCGCTACTGATGCTGCTTTGCCCCAACTGGATGCCGTTTTCAGCCAGCGATGTCCTGAGCGTAGGCAGCGCCGCTTCCAGCGCCTGACGGACGTGGCTGTGCGGTGACACCATCTGAATTTGCGCCAGATTGTCATCGAGTTTCAGGGAGATCTGTACCTGGCCAAGATCTTCCGGGTGCAGATGCAACTCAGCGCTTTGCTGACCCTGGCGGGTAAACATAGTGACATGCTGGCTGAGCGTCTGTTGCCATTCGCTGCTGCCTAGCGGTGCGCTCAGAACCGCAGAAGAGATCGGCGCGCTGGCTTGTGCTGATGACGCATTACTGATAACCGGTGCGATACTGGCGGTTGTGTTGATGGTCATGGTGGCGTTATCCGCATCTTGCTTCGCGGCGGGCGCCAGTGCGCTACCAAAAATGCCTGCCTGCTGCTGCGCGGTATCATCACCGGCAGAAGGGGTGGTCACATGCAGCGCGGTATTGGCGTTATCGCCTTTTTGTGCACTGGCTGCGAAGCTCGCCAGATCAACACCGCTACGTTTTGTCGCACCCAGTGCGCTGTTGGCTGCGGTAGAAACATCGGCGGTGGATTTCGTCGGCGCCAGTTGTGCGGTTTGCTGATGCGGCAGCATAGCCATCAGAGCGCTAAGCCCCGCCAGCTCTTCTTCGTTTAAATCACTGCTGTCATCGTCAGTGGCTGATTTAATGGCGGTGTCAGTTGCGGTGTTCGTTTTTCCGAGCGCAGCAAGAACACTGCTTTGGGTTTCCGGCGTCAGGCCAGCTAACAGCGTTTGTACCTGGGTTTTACTGTCGGTGGTCAGTGTATCGGTATCGGTTTTCGCCGTCTGACGCGCCAGTAAATCTGCCAGTTTCTGGGCAGGGCTCTGTGCATCGTCAGAAGAGAATGCGCGCAGGTTTTTCAGCGACTTACCGCTGGCGGCTTGCAGGTCAGCAAGGGTTAAGGTTGTCTTACCCTCTGCGTCGCTACCGGTTAGCGTTTTTCCGCCAAGGGCGCCTGCCAGCAGGGCCAGAAAATCTTGCGCCGTATCGCCGCTGGTTTTACCGACACCCGTTTGCACACCGGAGGTTGCATCCACATCTGTCGTAAGCAATTTCTGCAAGTTGATCATTCATGTTTCCTCTGGGATGCGCGTTGTGCAAATTCATCCATTTTCTTTTGATCGAGGCGGTTTTCCGCCTGTAGTGCGGCCGCGTTTTGTCTTTCCTGCAAAGTTTGCCATGCCTGCAGTCGTTGCTTTTTCTCTCGCCAGCAATTCAGTGCGGTATCAACCTTTTCATTCCACTGCATCAGTTGTTGTCGATGCTGCTCGATGGCCTTCTCCAGCGTTTGAATAAACTGCTGATAGTTTTGCCAGCGCTGGGCTCCGATGCCCTGGCTCATATCGTTATTCAGGTTGTTGCGGTATTCATGCTGATAATCCATCAGCATCTTTAGCTGTTCTTCCGCTTGCTGGCAACCGCGGCGCATTTCACCCAATCTCAGGGCTGCGTCGTCAACTTCTTTCTCTGCCAAATCCTTTAGCGTCGTTAATGCGCTATTTTGCGTCATAGTCGTCGCTCTCACACTGCGTTATGCGTTCGGGAAAATGAGTTCAAGGGCTTGTATTGAATCTTCCCACCCGGCACGTTCGAAAATGCCTTGTTGTAAAAAAGCCTCAAGCTGCGGCCACAATGCGATAGCTTTATCCAGCATCGGGTCGCTGCCTCGCGCATAGGCGCCAACGCTCACCAAATCGCGGTTACGCTGGAAGCTCGACAACAACTGTTTGAAATTTCTTACTCTGGCGTAATGCTTTTCCGTAATCAGGGCCGTCATCGCACGACTGATAGATGCTTCGATGTCGATGGCAGGGTAGTGCCCCGCCTCTGCCAGTCGGCGAGACAGTACGATGTGTCCATCCAGGATGGCGCGCGCGGAGTCGGCAATAGGATCCTGCTGGTCATCCCCTTCGGTCAGGACGGTATAAAATGCGGTAATAGAACCACCGCCGCTAATACCGTTGCCTGCGCGCTCCACCAGTGCCGGTAATTTGGCAAAGACGGAAGGCGGATAACCTTTGGTGGCTGGCGGCTCGCCGATAGCCAGCGCGATTTCACGCTGGGCCATCGCATAACGCGTCAGGGAATCCATAATCAGCAACACGTGCTGACCGCGATCGCGAAAATCTTCCGCAATGCGGGTGGCGTAGGCAGCACCCTGCATACGTAATAACGGCGAGACATCCGCAGGCGCGGCGATCACAACCGAACGTGCGCGGCCATCGGCGCCGAGGATATTCTCGATAAAATCTTTAACTTCACGACCACGCTCACCGATAAGACCGACCACGATAACGTCAGCCTGGGTATAGCGGGCCATCATACCTAACAAGACGCTTTTACCCACGCCGGAACCGGCAAACAGCCCCATACGCTGGCCGCGGCCAACCGTTAGCAGGGCGTTGATGGCACGCACGCCGGTATCGAGCACATGCTCAATAGCAGTACGTTGCAGCGGGTTAAACGGTTGGGTGATCAGCGCGCCGGTTTCACCGGTATCCGGTGCGGGCATGCCATCAAGTGGTTTGCCGCCGCCGTCCAGCACACGGCCGAGGAGGGCAGGGCCCAGTGGCAACTGTTTGCTGCTTTGCAAACCATCGCCAAGAATACTTTTCGCATACACGCGTGCGCCAGGCAGGATGCCTTCCACTTCTTCGAGCGGCATCAGGAACAGGCGCTGTCCGTTAAAACCGACAACTTCGCTTTCAACTTCACGGGTTTCGCCGTTTTCCTGACGTTCAATAACGCAGGTCGCACCCAGCGGCAGTTGCAGACCCGTCGCTTCCAGCACCAGACCGGTAGCGCGAGTCAAACGACCATAACGACGCACGGAAGGCAGTTGTGCCATTCGGGCTTCGAAATTGTCGAGCGAAGTCAGCCATCGGGTCAGACGTGCAGTCATCAGACGACTCCCGGTGCCGCAAGACGGCACAGTTCCTGCCAGCGCGTTGCCACGCTGGCGTCGAGATCGCCCTCATCCGCAGAGACTTTACAGCCACCGGGGTGCAGGGTCGGGTCACCGCGCAGCCGCCAGCCGTGCAGGCTGAGCGTTGCGCCAAGCATCTCTTCTACGCGCTGCAAATCATCCGGATGCACGCGCAGTTGCGGTTTACCGCTGAACAGGGGTTCCTGTTGCAGCAGCATCTGAATTTGTTTAATCAATGCGCCATTGTCCACGCAGGCGGCCTGGCCAATCACCTGACGCGCGGCTTCAAGCGCCATCTGCATCAGACGGGAGGCAATAACGCTGTCCAGCGCATCCAGGGTGTACTGAAATTCGCTAACCAGTTGTTGCATACGGGCATGGATAGGTGCCTGCTGCTGGCGTGCCTGGTTCATACCATTTTCGTAGCCCTGAGAGAGGCCTTCCTGGTAGCCTTGCTCGTGGCCTTTTTGTCTGCCTTCCGCCAGACCTGCATTATAGCCTGCTTCATGCGCCTGCATTTGTATCTGCGCCAACTGCTGTTGGCGCTTTTGCTCAGCAGATTGCTCGTCTTCAACTTCTACGCGCGGCTCATCGCTTGTGGACAGTGCCGCGATAAACTCAGGTACTGGTAGAGCGAGATCTTCTGGAGTCCAGATCTTCCACGGCAATTCATTAGACATAGGTATCCTCGCCGCTGCCAATTACCATCTCGCCGGTTTCGGCCAGACGACGAACAATAAGCAGGATGGCTTTCTGCTCGTTTTCCACCTGAGACAGACGGACCGGGCCACGGTTGGCAAGGTCGTCGCGCAGGATATCCGCCGCACGCTGAGACATGTTGCGCAGGAACTTGTCGCGCAACGGCGCTTCGGAGCCTTTGAGCGCGATAAGCAGGGATTCGGAATCCACTTCCTGCAGCAGGCGCTGGATACTGCGGTCGTCCACATCCACGAGGTTTTCGAACAGGAACATCTCGTCGATAATTTTTTGTGCCAGCTCGCCGTCGAATTCGCGAACCGCAGTAATAACCGCTTCTTCCTGCTGCGTTTTCATCAGGTTGATGATTTCCGCCGCCGTTCTCACGCCGCCCATTTTGCTGCGTTTGAGGTTCTGGCCGTCGAGCAGGTTGTTGAGTACCTCGGTCAGTTCCGCCAGTGCGGCTGGCTGTACGCCGCCGAACGTGGCGATACGCAGCATCACGTCATGGCGCAGACGCTCATCAAACAGGGCAAGAATATCGGCAGCCTGACCACGTTTGAGGTGGACGAGGATGGTGGCGATAATCTGCGGGTGCTCGTCGCGAATAAGGTCGGCGGCACTCTGCGGTTCCATAAAGTTGAGCGTTTCGATACCGCTGGTGGTATCGCGGGTTTCGAGAATATCCTCCAGCAGGCTGGCAGCACGCTCTTCGCCGAGCGCTTTCACCAGTACCGTACGCAGGTAGTCGTTGGCGTTGATGTTCAGCGCCGCAAATTGCTCTGCTTCGGCTTCAAATTCCTGCAGCACTTCCACCAATTGCTTATTTGAAAACTGACGCATGCTGGCCATCGCGGTACTAAGGTGCTGCACTTCCCGCTGGGACAGATGCTTGAACACTTCCGCTGCGCGGTCTTCTCCAATGGTCATTAGCAGAATGACGCTTTTATCGGTACCGTTAAGGCCGGTTGCATTATTGCTCATTTTCAGTACTCATCCACTGGCGAATGACCAGCGCCACAACGCGTGGATCGTTGTCTGACATTTCACGAATGCGTTGGCTCATCACCTCGGCACTCAGACGCTGGTTATTACGACGCTGCTGGAGTTGCTCGTCTTTGCTCAGACGAACTTCCACGGATTCTTCAATTTCAGCACGGGCACGCTGCGCTTCCTGTACCGCTTTCGCCTCTTCCTGCCGGCGAACCAGTTGCGGGCGAACCGCTTTACGCCACAGCAGCCAGGCGACAATAAGCACCAGCAGCCAGCGACCTGCATTCAACATCTGATCGATGAAGCTCTGCTGTTGCCAGAACGGAAGCTGACCACCTACATCGTCGGTTGCGTTGAACGGTGAGTTCACCACGTTCAGGGTATCGCCACGTTTTTCGGTGTAGCCCATGGCTTCACGGGTCAGGTCTTCAATTTGTTTAAGCTGGTCTGCGCTCAGCGCTTCGGTCTTGCCATCCGCCAGGGTGCGATAGTTCACCACGACGGCAACAGAGAGACGCTCAATATCGCCGACATTCATCTTGGTATGACGAATGGTGCGATCGACTTCATAGTTTGCCGTTTCGTTACGAGTGGTGTTGCGCGGCACCGCGTTGCTGGTGGCAGAAGAGGCCGTCTGCTGACCATTCTGATTTTGCTGTCCGTTCTGCTGGCCATTTTGTTGGTTCGCAGGCGGTGTGGTGATCGGTGCAGCATTAGCCGGGGCAGGCTGATTAGACAGCGCACCTGGTACACCGCCCGGATAACTTCCACCAATCTGCTCGCTTTCGTTGGTCTGGCGAGAACGCAGTACCGCCTGAGAGGCGTCGCCGTTTGGCTGGTATTGCTCTTCGGTCTGTTCTTTATTCGCAAAATCAATCTGCGCGGTTACCTGAGCATGGACGTTACCGTTACCCACGATTGGCGCGAGGATGGACTCAATACGACGCTGTACCCGGCCCTCAACGTCTGCGGCGTATTTCAACTGCGCATCGTTCAGGTCACGACCGGCGGTATTAGACTGGGTTAACAGACGACCGCTCTGATCAACCACGGTCACGTTACCCGGCGGCAGGCCAGCGACGGCGCTGGAAACCAGGTGAACAATCGCCGTGATTTGACCATCGTCCATGGCGCGACCCGGCGCCAGATTGACCGTGATCGAGGCGGACGGTGATTTTTGTTCACGCACGAACAAAGACGGTTTCGGCATCGCGAGATGGACGCGTGCGGTTTTCACCGGACCGAGTGTTTCAATGGTACGAGCCAGTTCGCCTTCCAGCGCACGCTGGTAGTTAACCTGCTCGCTGAACTGGCTGATGCCGAATTTTTCCTGGTCCAGTAATTCGAAACCGACAGCGCCGCCTTTCGGCAGACCCTGTTGCGCGAGGCGCAGACGCAGTTCATGGACTTTATCTGCCGGAACTTCAATAGCCCCACCGTTCTCAGAGAAACGGTAGGGAATGTTCATTTGGGTTAACTGGGTAACGATAGCCCCGCCGTCCTGATCGGAGAGGTTGCTGTAAAGCGTGCGGTAGTCCGGGCTTTTTGCCCACAGTACCATGGCGACGACGATAGCAACGGCTGCAGCCGCCGCCACCATTAATGGGATCTTGGGGTTCGCGCGTAAGCGGTTGAGCCACTCCAGAGATTTATTCTGTGGTGCAGAAGTTGCAGTCGCACTCATTGCGCACCTCGTAACTCAGGGTGGATGTTGTTATTTGAGTAGTGAAACAAAACAGACTCCCGGATCGGCAAACTCGACATTTGTCCATTAATATGGCTATGCCATTATTTGATGATTCAGAATTTTCTATGCCTCAAATAACCTGGTTTTTTATCGTTATTTACCGCCATTATCTTATTGACGAACTGGTAACCTTATCCGCGTATCAAACCATCCGGGGATAATCCATGGCAATTCAGGGTATAGAAAGCGTTGTCAGCCAACTGCAGGCAACGGCTAGTCTGGCGAAAAATCAAAGCGTTAATAACGCTGACAGCGTTCAGACGGTGAGTTTTGCCGGGCAATTGCATGCCGCGCTGGATCGAATCAGCGATACGCAGACCGCAGCGCGTACACAAGCTGAAAAATTCACCCTTGGTGAACCGGGCGTGGCGTTGAATGACGTAATGACCGACCTACAGAAATCATCCATTTCCCTGCAGATGGGTGTCCAGGTGCGTAACAAACTTGTGACGGCCTATCAGGACATCATGAATATGCAGGTTTAGTGTGTTTGATGACTGCCCCGTGCGGGGCAGTCACTTTTTTTATCACACCTCTTACGCTGAGCCATTCCCTGGCCGCATTTCCCCTATTTCTGAATCATATAGCGAATCGTTGGCCCATCCTGCTGGATATCCAGCACTGTATAGCCATGGTTTCGCGCATCGACGGGGATGTTATTGATTGATTGCGGGCAGTCACTGACGACCTCCAGAATCTCGCCTTTTTTTAGCTGAGGCAGTGCTTCCAGCGTCGCTACCGCCGGGTAAGGGCAGGGTTCACCGGTCATATCCAGACGGTAATCGGGTACGATATTCATGCGGTCTCCTTAATTGCCGCCCGCGATACGCGGCGGAAAAACTGTTTTTCCCAGCCAATAACAAAGAGCAGGGCGAGAAGCAGCAGCGCGTACGTCACCAGCAGGCCGCCGAGCGGACCAAAAGTTTTCAGCAGGTTCACTTTATCCCAGCTTGTGGCGAGTGCAGGGGAGATGTCATCCCAGAAGTAAGCCAGCAGGGTTGAACCTATAACATTACCCAGACCGACCCACCAGTAATGTACCTGCCCTTCAACAGCACGGTACATCCAGCCAGTTTCACAGCCACCCGCCAGCACAATGCCAAAACCAAACAGCAAGCCACCGAGCACGGCGTTCGGGCCTGCCCACATGATTTTGGCTTCCACACCCAGTTGTATGTAACTGAAAATACCGATCGCGCTCGCCGCCATGCCGAAAATAATGGCTTTCGCCATCAGCGTACGACCCGTTATCCACATATCGCGGAAGGCAGAAGTGAAGCAAATTTGCGCCCGTTCAATGAGCAAACCAAAGCCAACGCCGAACAGCATGGCCAGCCCCAGCTTCGGCTGGTTCATGGTGGTCAGCAGAGCCCAGCCAATCATCCCGGCGAATATCAGCATACCCAGACGGAAGCGACGCCGTGCCTGGTCCACGTTTTGCGTGAGTGGCGATGCCGCTGAGACTTTCTGCATTTTTACCGGAATGCGAAACAGGGGAAGGAGCGTAAAGCGGGCGCCCATCCACGAACCGATGGCCGTGGCGACGGCAAAAAACCAGGCGTGTAGCGAGAACTGTGGAATGCCGGTAAAGAAAGCTGCCAGATTACAGCCCATTGCCAGACGCGCGCCAAACCCGGCGATAATCCCGCCGACGATAGCCTGGGCAATGCGGATACGATGTTGCGGCAGGCGTAGCTTTACGTTGTTTGCCCATAAGGCTGCTGCGAAGCAACCGCCAAACATGCCGATAATCATCATGCCGTCTATTCGGGTCAGCGGCGTGCCATCAAGATGAATGAGTTTGAAATAACCCCACTCCTCCGTATGCACGCCCGCCAGTTGCAGGAGCTGCCCGCCCCAGCGGGTAAATTCTCCCGTAACGGCCCAGAAGGTCCCGGTAATGCCGAAATAGTAGGTGGAAAGGATCCCGGCTGCGATAACCGCCGGAACGGGCGACCAGAATTTAATCAGGAAGGTTGTTTTAATGTGTTGCCATGACATGGTATTAGCCTCTGAACTCAGAAGGAGCCAACAAAACAGGAACCGGACGGTGCCCGGGACGCGCATATTACCTGTGTTTAATGAATGGAAACCTGTACTCAGTCAAAAATCGGGTCTGGTATGATGAAACCCTGGTGGCCGAGGGCGTTTAGTGCCACACTCATTCTGTCGCGAAAAGCAGGAAAGATGATGAAAAAACAACTGATTATTGGCGCAATGCTGGCACTGAGTGGTTGCGTTCAGGTGGATGATTTTACCTCTGTGGTCAAGCACCCGGCCCCGGAAGGGCTGGCGGGTAACTGGCAGACGGTGGGACCGCAAAGCAGTCTGGTCAGTCCTGAGGCCATTGCCTCGCTGATCATTACGCCAGAAGGGGATACGCTGGATTGCCGTCAGTGGCAACGTGTGATTGCGGTACCGGGCAAGCTGATGCCCAGAGGAGATGACTGGTATAACGTGACGCAACAGCGCGATATCTATCGCCTTGAGCGTGACGGTAGTCAACTGGAGTATGACGGCATGACCTTGCGTCGGGTTGATAAGCCGACCGTCGAGTGCACGCAGGCGTTGGCAAAGAAAACGGTTATTGGCGTTAAACCCTGAACGAAGGCGCTGAGGGAGTCCTTTCGCTCAGCGCACTCATCACAGCACCTCTTCCAGTACCCAGACGCTGATACTCCCGCCATTACAGCAAAATGTGCCTTCACCGTTTTCATCGGTGGTGACACTCTCCTGGCGGTATCCCAGATAATCACGCCACACTTTATTGCCGTAATTCGCACCGAGATCCAGTGTTTTCTCGCCGTCGTCACCGTTTGACATGACGACCACACAGCCGGGATTGTCTTGCGTCCCGCTACGGCTAAAGGCGATACAATTAGGGTGATCGAACCAGAGCGTCTGCACGCCATGGGCAAAGCGCTGGCGGGCGAGGATGAGCTGGTCCAGCTTTTCGATAACCGGCATATCGACATGATGTTTTTCACCATCGCCGCCAGTATCTTCATAACTTGCGCCGAACAGATCCGGGTAAAACACGGACGGCACGCCGTTTTCCCGTAGCAGGATAAGGGCATAGGCCAGGGGCTTAAACCAGGCTTCTACCGGCGCTTCCAGCGCCTGAAGCGGCTGGGTGTCATGATTGGCGACCAGCGTCACGGCATGAAACGGGTCAGCTTCTACCAGGGTACCGTTAAAAATCTGGCTCATATCGTAGTCGCGCCCCTGCTGTGAGGCCTCATGAAAATTCATCTGCAGCGGTGCGTCAAATAACAGGGTTTTTCCATCGACCTGGTCGATATACTGCTGCAGTTTATCGACGTCGTGTGACCAGTATTCGGCGACGATAAATAACGGCTCAGGCGCCACATCCTGGACATGTTCTATCCATTCTTTGTAGAACCAGGCGGGAATATGTTTCACGGCATCAAGGCGGAAACCGTCACATTGGGTCTGGTCCATCACCCAGCGCGCCCAGTATTTGATCTCTTCGGTCACAGCATGGTTACGAAAATCGATATTCGCCCCCATCAGATAATCGAAGTTACCCATCTCGTCATCCACCTGATCGTTCCAGCCTTCGCCGGTGTAATCATTGATGATTTTAAATACGCCGTCTTCTGCCGGATTTTCGATATGGTCGATGCCGCTAAAGCATTTAAAATCCCAAATGAATTGAGAATATTTACCCTTGCGGGCAGGGAAGGTGTAGCGCGTCCAGGCTTCGCACTCCAGCACGGTGTCATCGATTTGTGTCCGGTCTTGCTCGTTCACACGATTGACGCGAATGGCCTCTTTTTCATCGGCGCCCATTTTATGGTTCACCACCACATCCAGAAGAACAGCAATGCCGTGGCTGTGCAGCGCGTCGATAGCGGCATGAAGCTGAGCTTTGTCGCCGTATTTTGTGGCCACGGATCCTTTTTGATCAAACTCACCTAAATCAAAGAGATCATAGGTGTCATATCCCACAGAATAACCGCCGGAAGCGCCTTTATAGGCGGGCGGTAACCAGACCATGTTGATGCCAAGATCATTGAAGCTGGCAGCACGGGCCGCAATTTCGGGCCACAGTTTTCCGCCATCAGGGTAATACCAGTGAAAGGTCTGTAATAAAGTGGGGTTTTTCATCTTCCTTGCTCCAGAAGTCGCGTCATTGGACTTCTGGAGTATGGAAGAAAACCATAGGATTGGTGGTTACTGATTTAAATTATTTGGGAACAAGATTTTACCGGACAAATTGCCATAGGCTGAGGTCAGGGACTGTTGCTTACCCGTTTTATCAATCAGGTGGCGCAGCTCTTCCATGCGGTTATGCAACAGCACCTTGAGTTCAGCTTCGTTTGACAGCACCATACCCAGCAGCTCTTTAGCCTGCTGAGTTTGTACTTTATTGCCGGGTGAAATCGGGTTGCGAGCAATACTCTCTACAAGCTGTACGTAGTTGACTTCCTGTTCAATCAATTCATCCCATTTACCTGAATGGGCGAGATTTAGCATGGTGATGCTTAGAGCATGCAACGCATGCCAGTCGGTAAGAGATGGGATGAAGTTAGTCATCAACGCATGTCCTGATGAGTAGAAGCCGATGTGCTAATTTGTTTCCACGCATCGGCGATATTGTTCAGCAGTCCCTCTACCTCGATGATGCCTTCTACGTCGTTATGCAGGTTTGACTGTAACAAACGGCGCACCATATAGTCGTAAAGCGATGCCATATTTTGAGGAAGATCTCCCTCAACATCCATGTCCAGCCCTGCCTTGAGACCATTATCTATAATGCTGATAGCATGTGAAAGCGCCTGGCCTTTAGACACCAAATCCCCTTGTTCGAGGAACAGTCGTGCCCTGACAAGGGCACTGTGTGCCCCGTCAAAAAGCATGACAATAAGTTGATGTGGGCTTGCGCTCATTACCGCGCTTTCCAGCCCAACTTTTTGGTAAGAACTAGCACCACTTTGACTATACATATCAAATCCTTAACTGCGGGAACTAAACTGCTGCGTTAAGTAAGTTGCGGTACTGTTTAACTTACTGACCATTGTGTCAAGCGCAGTAAACTGCGCCTTGTAGCGCGCCATGGTTGCTTCGATGGTTGCTTCCATTTCGGTATAACGCTGATCAAGAGTCTTAATGGTCTTGTTAATACCGTCCTGCGCGTTTTGGATAACGCCCGTACTACCTGTCGCGGTGCTCAGCATCGTTGTCAGGGTATTGTTCATCTTGGTCGCTAAACCGGTCTTGGTACCGTCACCAATAAAATAGGCCTGAACTGCTTCCGGGTTATCCGTTAACGCTTTCGATAACTTCGTCGAATCGACGGTTAATGTACCGGTTGAACCATCGGAACCGGTTATCGGGTTTTGGGTAATCCCAAGCTGGGCCAGTATCTTGTAATTTCCGCTTTGGCTTTGTACATCAGTCAGCAGCGAACGCAGTTGAGACTGAATCGATCGCACGTTCGAATCGCCCAATAGCGCGCCATTACTGGAGGACTGACTATCAGCGCCTTTATCCACTGTCACATATTTCGTTACGCTGGCGATGGTGGATTGCAGTGAGTTATAGGCGGTAACCCAGTTATTAATAGCCGTGGTGTTCGCATCTGTTGCACGGCCAACACTTAGCGTTTCATCTGCCGTACTTTTTGACTTGAGCGTCAGCGTCACGCCTGGCAATGCATCAGTAATGGTGTTGCTTGCACGTTCAATTGCAACATTGTTAATAGATACCTTCGCATTTTGCGAAGCAGTCTGCACGCCGAGAGCTGTCGTCGTGCTGTCATGACCAATCTTCTGCTGCAGGGTATCATCGCCCGTTACAGTGACCGTCATGTCATAATCGGTACCAGTCGATTTTGAGGTCAGCATCAGGCGATAGTCGCCATCCGTTGCCTTCATTACGGTCGCGCTGACGTTGCCGCCCGCTTTATTGATGGCATTAGCGATACCGGTCAATGATGTATCCGAATCTGCCAATTGCACCGTCAGCGGCGTTTTTGTCCCTGCCTGGGTAATGGTAATGGTACGCGTATTACCAGCCGTCGTCCCACCAAGCTGCGCGGTATTACTGGCAATACTGGATGACATCAGTACTTGCGCTGTCGCCACCTGGCTTACGTTAACAGTATAATTCCCGACGGTTGCATCACTGGTCGTGGCCGCAGAGAATGAGGTGTTCGTACTATTAACGGTTGTTGAGTTCCATGTAGCTGCTTTACCCAGCGCCGCTGTCGCGGTTTGAAGGCTGGTTAAGGCACTTTGCAACTTACCATACGCACTTAATTGAGCGGTATATGTGGTCTTCTGGTTGGTAATCGTTGTCAGCTTGGTGTTTTCAGCTGTTTCCAGGTTGTTGTACAACGTGGTTAGATCCAGACCGGAACCTACACCAAGGTTACTAATAGAAGCCATGTCTGTTTTCCTTTGCGTCTTGTGTGTAACTTGACTCTCTATCGGCAACCCGAGAAAAAAGTTTACACATCGTATGAAAAAATAATCGCCAGAAAAGCGGGAGCAGTTAGTGGTAAATAAGAGGATTGTAGAAGACAAAAACCGTTGCGGTAGGTTGTTTTTTAAGCGATAAAACTGTTTTAGTAAATTTAAATTATTTAAAAACAAATGGTTAAAAGTTTTTGTCGATTATTTCTAAAGTCCTTCGAAGATGCGCCGATACCCTTGTTGACGGTGAGAGACGCCGTAAGTGTTAGGCACCGACCCTAAATCAATTTTTGAAGGAAAGTAATTATGGCAGTTATCAATACTAACCTGTTGTCACTGACTACTCAGAACAACCTGAACAAATCTCAGTCTGCGCTGGGCACTGCTATTGAGCGTCTGTCCTCCGGTCTGCGTATCAACAGCGCCAAAGATGATGCCGCTGGTCAGGCAATTTCCAACCGTTTCAGTGCAAACATCAAAGGTCTGACTCAGGCTTCTCGTAACGCGAACGACGGTATCTCTATTGCTCAGACTGCCGAAGGTTCTCTGAACGAAATCAACAACAACTTGCAGCGTATTCGTGAGCTGGCAGTTCAGGCTCAGAACGGTACTAACTCAGCTTCTGATATCGACTCCATTCAGTCTGAAGTTAACCAACGTCTGCAAGAGATCAACCGTGTTGCTGGTCAGACTCAGTTCAACGGCATCAACATCCTGGCTGGCACCAACTCCACCACCACTATCTCCATCCAGGTGGGTGCAAACGACGGTCAGACCATCGGTATTACCATCAACTCTAACAGCTCCTGGAACAAATACAGCGCTGGCGGTGTAGCGGGTGCAACTAACAGCACAGTTACTTCTCGTAACGTAAGCAGCTACGGCTTCGACGTAATGTCTAACGACGTTCTGGCTTCTGTTGATAGCGCGCTGAAAGCAGTTGATAAACAACGTTCTGACTTGGGTGCGATTCAAAACCGCTTCCAGTCCACAATCTCTAACCTGAACAATACCGTGACTAACCTGTCCGCAGCGCAGTCCCGTATTCAGGATGCTGATTATGCGACAGAGGTTTCTAACATGTCTCGTGCGCAGATCCTGCAACAGGCTGGTACTTCTGTACTGGCTCAGGCGAACCAGGTTCCACAGACTGTTCTGTCTCTGCTGCGTTAATATTGAGCATCATTGATATACAAACTATCGCCTCCGGGCGATAGTTTTTTTATTTGTCAACCCGTCTTTCCATTCTCTTCAATCACACAAATAAGATACCAATCCACAGGGTTTTCACCTCATTAAGACGCCAGGGGACTGCTACGATGGCTAAAGTCGTAATTTTCTCTTTCGAAAATGCAGTGATGTCATGCCCATGTGTACAGCCGCATTCGCATCGGTGATTTAGCGCAGTGACAGATTGTGCTCTGACCTCCCAATAATGGATCTTTTACAGTGAATGACATGTATATTTCTTCACGCCGGATAACGTCTCACATTGGTGCTATGTCGGCTGTTTATGGTGTTACGGGTGTTTTACCTGCAAATGCACGAATTCTTGAACTGGGATGCGGGAACGCTCAACTGCTGCTGACTCATGCATTGGCATGGCCTGAAAGTGAATGTGTTGGTATTGATTTGGACGCGCAGACCATTGCCAATGCAGAAGAAAAACGTCAGCAACTGGGTGTGAAAAACGTGTCCCTCTACGCACTGGGGCTTGATTCCCTTGTTAACATCGAGGCGGGAACGTTTGATTACATCATTATCAATGGCATTTTCAGTTTGCTTCCTGAAACGGAACGCGCTGTATTGCTGGCGTTTGCTTCTCGTAGTCTGACGCCAAACGGTATTGTCGCCATGCGCTGGAACAGTTTACCTGGCAGCCGTGACGCAAAATCTATACAGGATGCTATCGCACTGCATACAGCGGATGCTACCGATGATGAGATGACGCTGAATTCAGCGCGCGCCATGATCATCTACCTGGAAATGGCACAGCAGTCAGGGCGAATAAATAGTGTACTGAGTTCAGCTGCGGCCAGTAGCGATAACGAATTTTTGTTGCGTTATCTGCACAATTTTAATGATGCTGTCTATCTGGCTGATTTTAACCAGATGTTGGTTGAGTGCGAGTTTCAGTATGTGGGGGATATTTTTCCGCAAAGTGAATGTGCCTCGTACTACGGTGAAAATGTTAACAAGGTTCACGAAACCATTGTGCCAGGTAAAGGGAAGGTATTGGCGCAGCAATATCTTGATTTTGCTGTTAATCGCGCTGAGCGCTTTAGTATCATCGTTCCAGCCAGCCGTAATCTTGCTGTGCGAGATGAACCCGATATTATCAATGTTGAGTCATTACACTGGGCTGGCTGCTTTAAGCGTTTTGTTTCAGAAGACGGCATTGTTGGTAATGCACACCTGAATCGCAGCGGGCATTGCGTCTCTTCCGAAGATACATTGCAGTTGAGTATCATGGACTTGCTGGGCGATGCCTGGCCTCTCAGCGTCTCTTTCGAGCAACTGGTAACGCAAACACTCTTACCCGAAACGCCTGAAAACCACCGTGAGAAGGTTGCTGAGGCGTTGAAATTACTTTTTGTACAAGGCCGCGATGGTCTTTTGTTCAGCTTCGGTCCTTCTGCTTATAACGTAAACACTTCACCGGTGTTGCAACCTATCCCTGGATTGCCTCTTTGCGAAAATGGCGAGGAAGAAGTGAGTGGGTTTAACCTCTGGGGCGAAGCGATTACGCTTTCTGCTGATGAGTGCGAATTCCTTAACGGCGAAAGATCTATTAATGACGCTGACAGTGTTGATATGTTCCTGACTTTACGTGAGAAAGGAGTTCTATACGGAGCCCCTCGCGCGTGGAAGTACGCCTTTCAATCCTGTTTACTACATGGTGATTCAGACATCCTTCGCCAGCTTTGCATGACCATAATACTGTTCTCAAGTCGTGCGGATATTGGTGGCTTCCTGAATGACAATGTGCTCGAAAAGCGCGAAGACGATCCGACCAGAGAAGAACTTGAAAAGATTCGTGTTTTTTTGAAGAAAGCTGACGGAATGTTCCGCGAAGGGCGCAATGAGGATGTCCGGGTTTATATGAAGGAACTCATTGAAACTGAGGGCGACAATGTCCAGTTGCTCAATGGAATTTCTCGTTCATTTTTACTTACGGGCGCATATTACGAAGCGCTGACGTATCTGTCGCGATTGCTGGCTAACCATGCTTCCAATTGGGAATTTTATTACGACCTCGCAAATGCTTTTTCTAAAACACGAGCCCCGTTCTACGCTGGGCGCATTATTCGTGCTTTGCTGCGTAATGATCGGGAAAATGCTCGGGGTTGGGATTTATTGGGCTGCTTATACCGCGATCATAATAACGTTAACGATGCGCTGATTTGTGCGCGCAAAGCCGTCAAATTCGAACCCAGGAATGCCCATTATCTGACCAACCTCGGTACATTATTAAGTGAAAAGCAGCTTATGGGGGAATCGCTCAAGCACCTCAAAAAAGCTGTCGACATCTCAGGTAACCATCTTGGCTATTACAGCAACTATCTGTTTGTACTGACGCATGACCCTAAAACTTCGCCACAGGCCATGTACCACGCCCACTTGAAATATGGTGAGGAAGTGGATGCATGGGCGAAGAGTGTCGGCATTAAAACCAGTTATAAAGGTAGCCGTGATCCAGATAGAAAACTGCGGGTTGGTTTTGTCTCCGGAGATTTTGTGCGCCATCCGGTGAGTCACTTCTTTATTCCATTCTGGGATGCAATGGATCGTGAACGGTTCGATCTTATAGGCTATAACGCCTCACCTGTCCGCGATGATATAACTGATTATCTGGAATCGGGATCATCACTGTGGCGGGATATTGACGATATCAGTGATACCGAACTAGCCGATCAGATTTATAACGACAATATCGATATTCTGATTGACCTGTCCGGCCATACAACCTATTGCCGGCTGCCAATGTTTGGTCTGCGCCCGGCTCCGGTGCAGATGACCTGGATTGGGTATCCTGCCACAACGGGGATGAAAGCTATTGATTATCGAATTGTGCCTGACACTATTCTCAATGTGCCCAAAATGCAGGAACAATTCAGTGAGCACCTTCTGTATGTCCGGATGGAAAAAACTTTTGAGCCCAATGAGCAAAGTCCGGATGTCAGTGAATTGCCAGCAATTAAAAATGGCTATATCACCTTCTGCAGTTTTAACCGCCCTAAAAAAATCAATAATGACGTGTTAAATGTCTGGGCATCGATATTGCTGCGTTTACCCAACGCTAAACTTATGATTGGTTTTATGGACGATCTGGATGTTATCAACTCTATTTCCGAGTTTATGGAGAATAAAGGCGTCAGTAATTCACAGCTTATTTTCAAAGGGAAAATGACTATGTTGGATTACCTGTCAGCGCATGGCCAGGTCGATATAATGCTTGATTCCTTCCCTTACACTGGGGGGACAACAACCAACAACGCGGCGTGGATGGGTGTGCCAACCTTGACTTTGCGCGGAGAGACTTTAGCAGGTTGTCAGGGACTGGATATAATGTATACCTATGGGCTTGAGAATTTTGTTGCATTTAGCAAAGACGATTATGTCAGTAAAGCAATTCACTGGGCTGCACATATTGATGAATTGAGCAAACTTCGTCGTGATATGCGCAGTAAAATACCCACCAAACAAGGTTCTGGCTTCAATATTGCGGCGACTTTTGAACATGCTTTACGTACAGCGTGGGAAATGTATTGCCGTGGTGAAAAGCCACGTTCATTTGTTGTAGATAAATAAATAAGCCATGCGCTGCGAATAATATATTCGTAGCGTTTACCCGGCGAATGGTGTACAGAAGAGGTGCGTCATGAAAGATATTTTTGTTACCAGTCCGTTGCTTCCGCCCCTTGAAGAGTTTGTCCCTTACCTGGAAAAAATATGGGACAATAAATACCTGACAAACGGTGGGCAGTTTCACCAGCAGCTGGAAAAAGCGCTGGCGGAATATCTGGGTGTGAAGCACCTTTGTCTGTTTGCCAATGGTACCCTGGCACTGTTGACTGCAATGCAGGCGCTGCGTATTACCGGAGAGGTGATTACCACTCCGTATTCCTTCGTTGCCACATCGCATACGTTGCTTTGGAACGGACTGACCCCGGTTTTTGCCGACATTGATCCAGTGACTTGCAACATCGACCCGACAAAAATAGAGGCGCTGATTACACCAGCCACCACCGCTATTTTACCAGTACATTGCTACGGCCTTCCATGCGACGTGGATAAGATTCAGTCCATTGCCGATGGTTGGGGACTGAAAGTTATTTATGATGCGGCACATGCTTTTGGTGTAAAAAAAGACGGTAAGAGTGTGCTCGGCTTTGGCGATCTCTCTATTCTGAGTTTTCATGCGACCAAAGTATTCAATACCTTCGAAGGCGGTGCAATTATTTGCCATGATGCGAAAATGAAGCAGCGCATTGATAATCTGAAAAACTTCGGGTTTATTGACGAAACAACGGTAGTTGCACCGGGTATTAACGCAAAAATGAATGAAGTGCAGGCGGCGTTTGGCCTGTTGCAAATGAAGTATATTGATGGTGCGTTGGTGAAGCGTGCAGCGATTTATGAACGTTACTGCGAAGCACTAAAAGATATACCCGGCATCAGCTTATTTACGGCACCGGAAAATGTTGACTGGAACTATTCTTATTACCCGGTAATGGTTGATGAAAACTACCCGATCAGTCGTGACGATCTTTATAATTTTTTTAAAACACAGAATATTTACACGCGTCGATATTTCTATCCATTAATCAGCTCCTTCTCAATGTATCGCCATCTTGCTTCTGCAAAAGTTGAGAATTTATCAACGGCAGATGTGGTTTCGAAAAAGATTCTCTGCCTGCCTATTTTTCCGGATTTAACTGAGGAAGAGCAGCAACGGGTGATCGATGTTATTCATAAACATGCGCAGCAACCGGTGCAAGGTAAGAACGAACGTCACGTTGCCTGATATTTAAGTATTGAAAAAGGCCAGTCTATCGACTGGCCTTTTTCATGTGGGGCGGTTATCACGCCACAACTTTGGTTGGTGGAATGGCGTAAAGTACCATCTCATAGGCGAACCGAGGATGATGGGCGCGTAACCAAAAACGGTAGTCTCTATGCAATTCATGAATAAATTGTGGGATGGTGATGAGATCTTCTGGCTTGTGATAGAGGCTGATGGCAAGAATAGGTTGATGAGCAGTGATGGTTTTTTGCGCCCCTTTCAATGCCGCAAGTTCAGCCCCTTCGATATCCATCTTAATAAAGCTGACATCATGACCAGCAGTCACTTCATCAATGGTAAGCAGGTCTACCTTCAACGCACCAGACTCATCATCAATCGACGATGACAGCGAATTTGATGCGTTAAAATACATAGAAGTTTTTTCATGCCAGACACCATTTGGCAGGCACAGGCATTGAGGAAGTGATGACGTGTTCTTTTGCAGTAGTGCAAAGGTTTCAGTGTCTGGTTCGAAGGCAAAAATGCGCTCAGGCGGTCCTGCGTCATTGCGTGCCAGCGCGCGCATAAATCCGTCAATACTGTCACCATTAAAAGCACCACAATCGACGAAAACTTCATTCTCACCCAGTGAATTAGCTCCTGCGGGAAATAATGCTGGGTATGAAGTTGCTGGGCGTAATACCCCTCCCGCGCACAGATTCTTTGGTTCAGATAAGCAAGTAGCGTTTCTTGCGAACGAACATCTTCCAGGCTGGTATAAAAATCATTGAGAACAGCATCGTTTGCCTTACACCATTCATAGGTGAATATTTCAGGACTATTAACACCAATGAATGCGCAATCGTAAAAGAGCATTTCCCGTGAACTCTGAGCAAGTTTTTCCCGTAGCACGTCGCTAAAGTGCTGCATCGCAATAATGTAGTTGTATTGCTTGCCGGAATGTGTGAGTGTTTCAAAGGAGGTCACAGGCAATCCGTAAAAATGGATGTCTTGCGTAAGATATTGTTCATCAACAGCAACATAGTCGGCGCTTAGCCCACGCTTTTGCATAAATTCCCAAGTAATCTGCGCGATATAACCGGCGCCACAAATAACAATCGGACACCCGTTCGACATCATTTTATGGACGCTATCAATAAAGTGATTTCGTGTCTCGCTTAGCAAATTAATGAATGTTTTCACGAAGTTCTCCCGGAATAGCAGAAACTGCAAAAATAGTATGGAAACATTGATTCATCAGCAGACACGCGCGACGGTGCGCGTCAGCATGGCAATAAGATCATAACCATCCCATTGCAGACTGAAATCAAGCGTACGACCGATCGGTACAATACGATCGATCCCTTTAGGACGTGCTCTGCTAAGCCAGGCAGAGAAGGCATCACTGGAAATACCAAAGCTCGCCAGCGTTTGGCAGCGTTCCCCACAAACTGCATTTATCTCATCAAGGTTGTTTGCAACATATTCCATGAAAAAGCCGCAGTTGCCGCGCAATGCCAGAACAGAGGCGTCCAGAGTGGGTAACTCGACGCGCACAAGCATATTGCTTTCACCTGAAACTTTCTTCACTCCCGGATATTGTGTACTTATGACACAGAGACGGGCGCGTTTTTCAATTGCCATGACAGGCTCCAGCGGATAGCGTTTTTCTGCCAGTATCTGAAAATGCTGCCAGAAAAGTGAGCGTGCCGTATCGGTATCCCGCCCGGTCCATACCACCAGCGAAGGCGATGAGCAGGCATTTTGATCATTGAGCAGGGTATCGTTATAGAAGGCCTGGGCTAACTGCTTTTTTTCTGGATGAATCAGATAGCTATCTGCATCGATAACAGCAATGGAATAACGATCGGAAAAAGCAATATCTAATGCGCGGGCGTGTAGCGGGGAGCGGCGAATCTGCGCAATTGTCTCATCCCCTCCCCAGATTATACGGGTGTCACAACATGCGGAGAGTGCATCGTTAATCGCCTGCTGGCGATCGTAGCGAACCAGGCAAATATAAGAGGCCAGCGAAGGTTCCAGGTGGAGAGTTTCATCAAGTAAGCGGGTAATCACTGACACCTGAGGGTGATCGCGACCCGGCAGGCGCACGATATTGGCATTACCACTCAGTAAGCCCGTAAAAAGTGAGTAAGCGAAGTTGGCCGCGACGTTTCCCGGAGCAATGTGGAATGCCACCCCACGCCCGATGCGGTTAGAGAGATCACCATTGTTTGCACGCATTTTTTCAATCGATGCCCGGCGGCACCAGAAACCAAGGCTGATGACGTCAGGCCAGCTTTTGGCTTCGCCATCATGCATGACCCGTCGTGAGAACGCGTCCAAAAATGCAATCACTGGATCGGAGAAAGGGGGCAGTGGTGGAAGTTCTTTCATCAATGTCAGGGCAGACAATTCGCCCAGCACCACATTCAATCCATCAAAATTGTACGGCATAGGTATCGCTACATCCCCGTAGTTCAGCTTTCTTCAGGCGGCCTAAGATCTTGAAATATTTTCCTTTACGTCCACATGGACAATCATCTTCACCAAGGAGTATCCCCTCATCTTCGGTAAGAAGTGAATGACCGGGGTAAGATTCGGGCAGGAGTGAAAGTACCTGGATAATTCCGCTGGTGCCCACCGGCGCACTGGAGAAATCATGTGGTTGGCGAATAATTACATCGGAGAAAATACTCGTATGCAGATGTCCTTGTTCGCACTGCATATAAATGCATCCTGTCTGTTCTACCATGCCATAATAATCGTGCACGGCTGGTAGCCCACAGACGCTTTTCAGACGGGCAGCAAAATCCTCAGGTGAAACTGCTTCGCTTTGTAATTTTTTCCAGCCACCACCATGGATGAGCAACGCATTGGTGAGATCCAGGGTTTTGCCGCTGGCTGCCAGCGCTTTATAGAAATGCTGCCAGACCATAAAAGTAAAGCCGAACAGTAAAATACGTTTACCCGCATGCCTGGACAAAAATGCCTCGATGGCATCGAAATCAAGATTCATCGCCTCGTCCAATGCCCACGCCCTGTCTGAACCAAACAGTGAAAACCCCAGAATGCCAGCCCCTCGGGCGGAAAACTGCAGCCTGTCTTTCAGCACGCCAGGGGTATCCAGAATCAGTAGTGGGAGTCGCCCTGCGCCGGTAAATTGACTGACGATTTTAACCAGTGTTTTTTGCTGATATGCCGCGGTTGTTTTATCGAGAAAAATGCGTGATACCTGTTGGCCGGTGGTACCGGATGAGGTCATGGTCTTTACCACAGCCTCGTCTGGTATGCTTTTTAGCGTCAACGTCTTAAAAAGTGAAACAGGCAGAAAGGGAAAGTCTTCAATATTATTAATTGAATCGGGAATAATCGATTGCGCATCAAGCATGCGGTGATAAGGCTCACACTGGGCGTAGTGTAACGCCGTCAGTGCGCGTAAACGATCAAGTAAGAGCGCCCTTTTTTCTTCACGCGCCAGTGAGTAAGGCTCTATCGAGAGGATATCCTCAAACGGAAGGGACATAATTTTTTAGCCTGTGATAGAGCGTTTTTCCTGCGGCGTTGACAGGAATGGCATCCAATACAATGATACGAAATGCGGATGCGTGAAGCTTACTTAAGTTGGCCGCGTAGTGTTTCACTGTATCGGCGAGTGAGGCATCCGTAAGGAAGATACACAAAAGATCATCGCGGCCATCGCAAGCGCATGTGATACCTGGGAACGCATTTTTTAGCAGCGATTCCATCTCATCCATGCCCACGCGGTTACCAAAAATCTTGAGAAAGCGTTTTTTACGTCCAATGATGCTGTAAAAACCATCGGCATCACAGGTTGCAATATCGCCTGTGTGTAATGTTCCGGCAAACTGATCGCCAAGCGTTAAATCTTCCCCTTTCTCTGCGTAACCGAGCGCAACATTTGCACCGCGATACACCAGCTCTCCGGCAACACCTGGCGTTGTTATAGGTTTGTCGTCACTGTCGAGCAGCATAAATTCACCGCCCGGGATCGGTTTGCCAATGGAGCCATAACGGGTAGATGCATCCTGTGGCGCAAGCCATGCCATACGCGAGGTCGCTTCTGCTGCTCCGTACATCACGATGAACTGCTTACCAGACTGCTCTGCATATTCGGTAAATTCTTGCTGTAATGCCGCCGACAATTTGCCTCCAGCCTGGGTCAGTGTGCGTAAGTCAGGTAAATCCATACGCATAAACCGCAGTTTTTTCAATATTTCATAGGTGTAAGGCACGCCTGCAAAGGAACTGGCGCGTTCTTCACGTACAAAATTCCACAGCTCGCGTTGCATGACACTTTTTCCTGTAAGAAGAAGGGTTGCACCGACGCTGAGATGACTGTTAATAATCGACAGCCCGTAAACATAGTTTATCGGCAGACTAACCAGCCCGCGTTCTTCCGCAGTCAGCCCCAGGTACTGCGCAATGCTCGCTGCGTTGCTTTCGAGATTCTGTTTACTTAAACGCACCAGTTTCGGACTACCAGTAGATCCGGATGTCGTCATCAGAAGCGCCAGAGAATCATGTAAAGGCCACCGCAGTAATCCAGTGTTCAGCAATTGGTAACAGTCGTCTATTGGGCGCCAGAGCCATGAAGGTTTATAGGTCTGGATGAGGTGTTCAATTAGCGTGGCGTCCAGATTATCATCAAGTAAAAGTGCAACGGCATCCTTTTGCAGGCAGGCCAGGTAACCAACAACTGTTTCTACCTGGTTACGACAAAATATAAAAACCAACGTCCTTGAAGGGAGCATTTCTGCGAGGGATTGCACCCGTTGCGCCAGTTCACCATAGCTGAGCGTCATGCCACGATCGTCGATAAGCGCCGTTCGTGATGCAGGTTGGGATAAATCATAAAATTTGGACATCACAGTGTACTCATGATGCGCGCGGTAACCTGCTCAGCAGTCAAACCGCTTTGTTCAAGCATCCAGGCGTAATCACCCGAGTGCGGATAGCCCTGCGGAATGCCCAGACGCAGTTGGCGAGGACTGTTTTCCGTTCCTGCCAGATATTCAGCGATGGCGCTGCCAAGCCCGCCAATAACGCTGTGCTCTTCGAGCGTAACCAGCAGCTTTTTATCAAGATGTTGTCCGAGTGAGGCTTCATCCAGCGGTTTAATGGTATGCATATCAATCACGGCAGCATTAATGCCGTGATCGCTGAGCAAGTCAGCGGTAACCAGTGCCGTATGCACCATACTTCCGGTCGCGACAATAGCGATATCAGTACCTTCACGCAGGGAAATGGCTTTGCCCGGTATGAGCTCAAAATCTTCTTTATAGACGATAGGTGCCCGCATTCCGCCCGTCAGACGCAGATAAACTGGACCATTATGAGCCAGCGCAGCCTGCGTCATTTTCACCGTAGCGGTACAATCCGCGGGTGAGAAGATGGTGATATTCGAAACTGAGCGTAGCAGGGCGAGATCTTCGATACCGTGGTGTGTCGCGCCAAACATACCGGTAGCAAGTCCGGAGGCAAGGCCAACAAGTTTAACATTTTCCTGCATGTAACCCAGATTTAGTCGCACCTGTTCAGCGGCACGAAGCGTAAGAAAATTCGGGAATGAGGTCACGAATGGGATGAAACCGCTTGCAGCAAGCCCTGCAGCGGCACCGACCATGTTTTGTTCTGCAATACCCGCATTAATGAAGCGGTTAGGGAAAGTTGTGCTGAAACGGTCTAATCCTGAGGATTTGCAAAGGTCACCCGATAAGGCGACAATACTTTCGTTTTCTTGTGCCAATTCCAGCAGTGCCATCCCAAAAGTGCCACGCGAACCCAGCATGGCCCAGGAGCGGATTGTCGCGGGTTTATATGCGATCATTGCACGCCTCCGTTAAGCTCATTCAGCGCATCTTCAAGTTGCTGAGCAGAAACGCGATTACGATGAAACTCTTTATTGTTTTCCATAAACGAAACGCCTTTACCTTTGATGGTATTGGCGATAATCACTTTGGGTTTACCATGGTGGGGGGCGTCAAAAGCCGACAGCAAGGCATCAATGTCATGGCCATCGCAAACAAGGGTTTCCCAGTGGCACGCCCTCCATAACGCTTCCAGATCCATCCGCAACACATCCTGGGTGAATCCATCGGATTGCAGTCCGTTGCGGTCAACAATTAATGTCAAATTATCCAACTGTTGATGTGCGGCTAAAAATGCACTTTCCCAGATAGCTCCTTCGTTACATTCGCCGTCACCGACGAGTGCATAGGTGTGCCAGCTTTCACCTCTCAGCCGACGTCCCATTGCCAGTCCGGAGGCGAAAGAGAGTCCCTGAGCCAGACTGCCACCCGAAAAATCAATCCCGTATTCCGGATGTTTTGTCGGATGCACCTGCAAAACGTCACCATTGATTTCAAAACGGTTTAGCTGTTCTTCACTGATAATGCCGTACTCACAGAGCGTTGCGTAAAGCCCTAATGCTGCGTGGCCTTTACTTAAAATGAACACGTCGCGCTGGCGGTCAGTGATCGCTTGCGGGTTGTAGCGCATCACGCGACCAAACAAAACGCTTAGCACATCAACCATCGACAGGGCAGGCGAGACATGAACACCATCACTTGGTGCATGATGCGCTACGCTCAGAATACGCCTGCGAATTCGTTGCGCCGATTCACTCAAACTCTGTGAGTTTTGCTTCATTTTAAACCACCATCCACACGGATTGTCTGACCAGTTATATAGCTGGAAAGGTCGCTGGCGAGGAACAGCGCCGCCTGAGCTATTTCCGAAGGCTCACCCGCCCGGCGCAGATCAGCACCTTTTTTTGCCTCTTCTACGACTTGAGCTGGCATCGTCAATAGCATTTCAGTGTCAGTAATGCCCGGCGCAATACAATTCGCACGAATACCTTTCTCACCAAGTTCAGCAGCTATGGATTTAGTCATCGCAATCAATGCGGCTTTGGATGCGCCATAGGCTGATTTGCCTGGATTTCCATCTTCACCGGCTGTAGAGGCAATGTTGATAATGCTGCCGCGTTGGTTGCGGGTCATCAGCTTGGCAACATATTGTGAGAACAGATAAACCGAGAAGAAATTGACTTCGAACTGAGCGCGTAACTGTGCTTCACTTGTCATCTGGAACAAACTGTTGAGCGTGATACCGGCGTTATTAACTACTGCATCCAGTGGGCGTTTTTCACTCATCACGCGTTTTACGGCTAGCTTCATGGCATCGTAGTCGGTCATTTCAAAGCACAGTGGCCAGATTTCGACATCATAGCGTAGTGCTACCTCTGCCATATCGCTGACAAAAGACTCATCAGCCTCACGTGCATGCGCATAAATATTGGCACCGTTCGCAGCAAAGATCTCAACCATGGCTCGGCCCATCCCACGCCGGCAGCCAGTTATCAGAACGTTTTTTCCTTGCATCAACATAGTCTTTACCTTAACCCATACCGCCATCAATGCGGATAACTTGTCCTGTGACGTAGCTGGAGGCATCAGATGCGAGCCACATCAGCGCGTTAGCAACTTCTTCTGGTTGACCCGGACGTTTCAGTTCACAGCGTAACATTTGACGTGCCATCACCTCTTCCGGAAGAGAGGCTGTCATTGCCGTACTGATGACGCCCGGTGCGATGGCATTGACGCGTACACCCTGAGGTCCAAGCTCGGCGGACATTGTTTTCGTTGCTGCTATCCATGCCGCTTTTGCACTGGCATAGGCGAGCTGTCCCGGGTTGCCATCCAGGGCCGAGATGCTGGAAATATTGATGATGCTGCCTTTTTTCTGGCGTAACATTAACCGCGCAATATATTGCGTAAAGGCAATCTGCGAAAAGAAATTGATCGTGAAGGTCTTTTGCAACTGTTCAAGGGTCACCATCTGGAAATTGGCATCAAAATTGGCCCCTGCGATGTTCACAAGAATATCAACGGGTCTTTTGCTTTTCTGGATGGACATTGCCGCCTGTTTAATGGCATCGCTATCCGTCAGATCAAAATAAACCGGGATAATATCAACCTGGTATTTCGCGCTCAGTTGCCCAACGAATGCCGTAAATTCGGGATCTTCCGCCTGGCAACAAGCAAACACATTGGCGCCTGCTTTGGCGAAGGTTTCCAGCGTCGCTTTACCAATGCCTTGCAGACAACCGGTGATGACAGCCGTTTTCGCTTTCAGCAACATAAGTTAGTCCTGGAATTCCACGTCGTATTTTTTCAAGATCTCTTTACCTTTTTCCCAGGAGGCAAATTCGATGATGTCATCAGTGTCCATCATTATGTCGAATGCATCTTCCAGAGAGGCGATCATGGTCATATGGCCAACGGAATCCCAGGATGGTGTGTCCTGATATTTGTAGCCAGGGAGAGTTTCCTCAGGAACTTCAAAGGTTTCAACGAAAATACGGTTATAGGTTTCCAGGTTTGACATCTTTTTCTCCAGAGTTGCTTGGAAATTAGGTTAAATTCATTCAGCCCACATGCGGGCGGCGTAGTGCATGAGGTTTCGTGAGCGCAGCGGCTTAACGAAATACTTTCTTTTCATCATTTTTGCGGATGGCGCGTGCAGGATTGCCCATCGCGATCACACCGGAAGCGATATCATTAAAGACTGCAGAGCCCATGCTGATAATGGTTTCAGCACCAATAGTGCTGGTTTCACGCACAACGGCATTCATACCAATAAACGTCAGATCGCCAACAATACAATGGCCTGCAAGATTGGCATATGAGGAAATTACGCAATGATTACCGATACAACAATCGTGGCCAAGACTCGCATTGGGCTGTAAATGGACATTGTCTCCGATAACTGTATCGCAAGAAATGAAAGCGCCATAACATATGACCGAACCCATACCGATTGTTGTATCACTGCTAATATAGGCGTCGGGATGGATCAGCGTGGCAAGGTTAAAGCCTGCGTCTTTAGCTTTCTCCGCAAGGTACTTTCGTAAACTGGGTTCACCCACCGCAACCACAACTTCGTACTCTTGTGGTGAGATAAGCGCAAGCGATAAAACGTCGTGGCTTTTTAATTGCCTGTTGGCGTTGATGTCATCAATAAAAGAAAGACTTGACCAGCGCGATTGCAACTTATTGATTTGCATCGCAAGCTCGAGAACCTCTCTGCCGAGCCCACCAGCCCCGTAGATTGCTAGTTTCATCGTATCCTCTAATTTAGCCGCAGTCTCTCAGTATTGGTATCTATGCGCAGAAGTTATCATCGCATTCTCGCTTGACGCTCGAGAAAAGAGGAGAGAATTGTCATTAATACTCTAATCTAAACGACAGACATGTATTTCCAGTTAGTAAATAACCATCATTTTATCTCGCTAATTAGCGGATAGAATAAATTCACTGTTAATGCTTTGTAAAATCAAAGGATAACGAGCTGTTTATGTAATGAAATCGGTGACATCAGACAAAACCTTTTATCATAATGCATTAAAAATGAGCACAATTTCCGATGTCACAGTTGCGTCGTTATAGAGATCGTCATGAATTCTTTACAAAATTCATTTTCGACGATGTGTATTTTTTTATTAATGCAAATAACCCCCCATTTCACCCACTATTCATCCGATTAAAAGTGCTACAGAATCGGATAATCATGCCGATAACTCAAACTAACGCAGGGCTGTTTATCGTGAATTCACTCTATACCGCTGAAGGTGTAATGGATAAACACTCGCTGTGGCAGCGTTATGTACCTCTGGTGCGTCACGAAGCATTGCGCCTGCAGGTGCGTTTGCCGGCGAGTGTGGAACTGGACGATCTGCTACAGGCGGGCGGGATCGGGTTACTGAATGCAGTGGACCGATACGACGCTCTGCAAGGAACGGCATTTACCACTTACGCAGTGCAGCGCATTCGTGGGGCTATGCTGGATGAATTGCGCAGCCGTGATTGGGTACCGCGCAGTGTCCGGCGTAACGCTCGCGAAGTAGCACAGGCTATGGGGCAACTTGAGCAAGAGCTGGGACGTAATGCGACCGAAACAGAAGTTGCACAACGCCTCGGTGTTCCGGTTGAAGAATACCGTCAGATGTTGCTTGATACCAATAATAGCCAGCTTTTCTCCTATGACGAATGGCGAGAAGAGCATGGCGACAGTATCGAAGTGGTGACTGACGATCATCAACAGGAAAACCCGTTATTCCAGTTAATGGAAAGTAATTTGCGTCACCGTGTAATGGAAGCCATTGAATCCTTACCGGAGCGCGAACAACTGGTTCTGACGCTTTATTATCAGGAAGAGCTTAATCTCAAAGAGATTGGCGCTGTTCTTGACGTCGGAGAGTCTCGGGTTAGCCAATTGCATAGTCAGGCTATTAAGCGCTTACGTACAAAGCTGGGTAAGTTATAGGTTGGTGAGACTGTCTGTACTGGATCGCCCCTGAAAAATGCCGCACAACGCATTGACAACCAGGAGTTATCATGACGGTGCAGCAACCTAAAAGACGGCCACTAAGCCGCTATTTAAAAGACTTTAAACACAGCCAAACGCATTGCGCACATTGTCACAAATTACTCGACCGCATCACCCTGGTGCGTCGAGGCGAAATTGTGAACAAAATTGCAATCTCACGCCTGGATATGCTTCTGGATGAGGCAGCCTGGCAGCAGGAACAAAAAGAATGGGTGGCACTCTGCCGATTCTGCGGGGACCTGCATTGCAAAGAGCAAAGTGATTTCTTCGATATCATTGGATTTAAACAATTCCTGTTCGATCACACTGAAATGAGCCATGGCACGGTGCGTGAATACGTCGTTCGTCTTCGCCGCCTCGGAAATCATTTGAGTGAGCTTAATATCTCCCGTGATCTTCTTGACGAAGGGTACCCTGATGAGAATCTGGAGCCCTGGTTACCTACCACCAGTACCAATAATTACCGTATCGCGTTGCGTAAGTACGCACAATTTAAAGCACAATCACGCTTTAACGTTGTGCAAAAGATCGCTGTCGGTGCTCGATCTGATATATATTAAAAATGAATAAAATGTGACGCACAGGTGCCTGAAAATGATTCAGGTACCGTGCGTTACGCTCTTCATTTTCTGGTCGGAGTCACTATGAAACTTGCACTTTTGGGTCGTCAGGCGCTGATGGGGGTTATGGCTGTCGCGCTGGTTGCGGGGATGAGCGTCAAAACGTTCGCCGCTGAAAATCTACTGAATAAAGTTAAAGAGCGTGGCACCTTGCTGGTTGGACTGGAAGGCACTTATCCGCCGTTCAGTTTTCAGGGGGATGATGGCAAGCTCACCGGGTTTGAAGTGGAGTTTGCCGATGCGCTGGCGAAACATTTGGGCGTGAAAGCGGACCTGAAACCCACCAAGTGGGATGGCATGCTGGCGTCGCTGGATTCAAAACGTATTGATGTGGTGATTAACCAGGTCACCATCTCTGACGAACGTAAGAAAAAATATGATTTCTCTACCCCCTACACCGTCTCCGGGATTCAGGCGCTGGTGAAAAAAGGCAATGAAGGAAGCATCAAATCCGCAGCCGATCTGAAAGGCAAAAAAGTGGGTGTGGGTCTGGGTACTAACTATGAAGAGTGGCTGCGTGCCAACGTGCAGGGCGTGGATATCCGCACCTACGATGATGACCCGACCAAATACCAGGATCTGCGTGTAGGCCGCATTGACGCCATTCTGGTGGACCGCCTGGCCGCCCTCGATCTGGTGAAAAAAACCAACAATACGCTGGCCGTTGCGGGTGATGCTTTCTCTCGTCAGGAATCCGGTATCGCATTGCGCAAAGGTAACGAAGACTTGCTGAAAGCCATTGATGCGGCGATTGCCGACATGCAGAAAGACGGCACGCTGAAAGCGCTATCGGAAAAATGGTTCGGCGCTGATGTAACGAAGTAATCTCTCCGTAAGAAAAAGGCGCTACCTTCAGCGCCTTTTTTATTTACGCGCGGTATACGTGCATAATAAAAGCCATTCCTATCTCGCTACCGGAGGATCGATGTCCTTGCAAAATCTCACCCGTTTTCCCCGCCTGGAATTTATCGGCGCGCCGACGCCGCTTGAATACCTGCCGCGCTTTTCTGATTTCGTCGGTCGTGACATCTTTATTAAGCGCGATGATGTTACCCCCATGGCGATGGGGGGGAACAAGCTGCGTAAGCTGGAGTTTCTCGCCGCAGACGCGCTACGCGAAGGGGCCGACACACTGATTACCGCAGGGGCTATTCAGTCTAACCACGTGCGCCAGACGGCGGCGGTGGCGGCAAAGTTGGGGCTGCACTGCGTGGCGCTGTTGGAAAATCCTATTGGCACGACCGCGGAAAACTATCTGACCAACGGTAACCGCCTGTTGCTGGACCTGTTTAATACGCAAATCGAAATGTGCGACGCGCTGACCGATCCCAAACGCCAACTGGATGAGCTGGCAACACGTATTGAAGCGCAGGGTTTTCGCCCTTACGTGATTCCGGTTGGCGGCTCAAACGCGCTGGGGGCGCTGGGTTATGTCGAAAGTGCGTTAGAAATTGCCCAACAGTGTGAAGGTGCCGTGGGGCTCTCTTCGGTCGTGGTGGCGTCGGGCAGCGCCGGAACGCATGCCGGGCTGGCGATTGGTCTGGAACAACTGCTCCCGGATGTCGAGTTAATCGGCGTGACGGTATCGCGCAGTGTGGCCGACCAAAAACCTAAAGTAGTGACCCTGCAACAGGAGATCGCGCAACAGCTGGAGGTGAAGGCCAGCGCAGAGATTACCCTCTGGGATGACTATTTTGCGCCGGGATACGGTCAGCCGAATGATGAAGGCATGGAGGCGGTTAAACTGCTTGCGCGCCTGGAAGGTATTCTTCTCGATCCTGTCTATACCGGCAAGGCGATGGCAGGGCTGCTTGATGGAATTGAGCAAAAGCGTTTTAAAGATGACGGCCCGATTTTGTTTGTCCACACCGGTGGCGCTCCGGCGCTGTTTGCCTATCACCCACATGTTTAATTGCCGGGCAGAACAACCATAATGCAAGAAAGTCTACAACTGGTGATCGACTCTGCGCCGTACCTGCTTAAAGGGGCGGTATTTACGCTGCAACTGAGCATCGGCGGCATGTTCTTTGGCCTGCTGCTGGGGTTTGTGCTGGCGTTAATGCGCCTCTCCCCGCTGCTCCCTGTGCGCTGGCTGGCGCGCATCTATATCTCGATTTTCCGTGGTACGCCGCTCATCGCCCAGCTTTTTATGATCTACTACGGGTTGCCGCAATTTGGCATAGAGCTGGACCCGATCCCGGCGGCGATGATCGGTCTGTCGCTCAATACCGCCGCTTACGCCTCGGAAACCTTGCGTGCGGCTATCTCGTCTATCGATAAAGGACAGTGGGAAGCCGCCGCCAGTATCGGGATGACACCCTGGCAAACGTTACGGCGCGCAATATTGCCACAGGCCGCGCGTGTGGCATTGCCGCCGCTCTCTAACAGCTTTATCAGCCTGGTGAAAGATACCTCGCTGGCGGCGACGATTCAGGTGCCGGAACTGTTCCGTCAGGCGCAACTGATCACCTCACGTACGCTGGAAGTGTTCACAATGTATCTGGCCGCTTCGCTCATTTACTGGGTTATGGCGACGGTACTCTCTGCGTTGCAGAACTATTTTGAAAACCAGTTGAACCGGCAGGAGCGCGATCCGAAATGAGTGCCATCGAAGTGAAAAACCTGGTGAAACAATTCCACGGCCAGACGGTGCTGCACGGCATCGATCTGGACGTGGCGCAAGGGGAAGTGGTGGCTATCATTGGGCCCAGCGGATCCGGTAAAACCACGCTATTGCGCAGTATCAATCTCCTGGAGCAGCCTGAAAGCGGTACGATTCGGGTGGGTGACATAACCATCGATACGGCAAAACCGATAGGACAACAGAAAAACCTGATTCGTCAGTTGCGCCAGCATGTAGGCTTTGTGTTCCAGAACTTCAATCTCTTCCCGCATCGTACGGTGCTGGAGAACATTATTGAAGGCCCGGTCATTGTGAAAGGCGAACCGAAAGAGGAAGCGACAGCGCGGGCACGAGAGTTGCTGGCTAAAGTCGGGTTAAGTGGTAAAGAGACCAGCTATCCGCGGCGTTTATCCGGCGGACAACAGCAGCGTGTGGCGATTGCGCGCGCGCTGGCAATGCGCCCGGATGTCATTCTGTTCGATGAACCGACCTCGGCGTTGGATCCTGAACTGGTAGGGGAGGTGCTCAATACCATCAGGCAACTGGCGCAGGAAAAAAGGACGATGGTGATTGTCACCCATGAAATGAGCTTTGCGCGCGATGTGGCGGACCGGGCCATCTTTATGGACCAGGGACGCATTGTCGAACAGGGCGCTGCAAAGTCGCTATTCGCCAATCCGCAGCAACCACGCACACAGCAGTTTCTGGAAAAATTCCTGATGCAGTAATGATTCACCGATTCGGCAGCAACTCGCTTTCCGAATCGGTGATTAATGCTAACTTAAGCTAAATTTATTCGTGCGCTTTTAATCATATGCATTGCCAATAAAGATATTTGACCACACTTTGCCGTCGCGTTTTCCCACAAAAAACAGTGTTTTCTGCCTTATCTGCTCGCCATAACCTGCGAAAATTTTTACTGATTTTCGCTGATACCGATATTTCACACTTATAAAAAAGATTTATGTGTTAATTTAATGTATCCATAATAATGATTATTATTGTCAGGGGTGATATCGGTCAGTATGCAGGATAATGACTTTTTCTCGTGGCGCAGGGAGATGCTGCTACGTTTTCAGGAGATAACGGACAAGGAAGAGGTATATTCAACATTAGAGCAGCAAACGCAGCTGCTTGAATTTGATTTTTTTGCACTGTGTGTCCGACATCCGGTGCCGTTCACGCGCCCGAAAATCAATGTACACACCACGTATCCGGATGCCTGGATGGCGCATTATCAGTCCGAAAATTATTTCGCTGTCGACCCGGTACTCAAACCAGAGAATTTCCTGCACGGGCATTTGCCATGGAATGACAAATTATTTCACGAGACGCCGGAATTATGGAATGGTGCGCGGGATTTTGGATTACGCAAAGGGATTACGCAGTGTTTGATGCTGCCAAACCACGCAATGGGATTTTTGTCCGTGTCCCGCACAAGTATTCTCCATCATCCACAGCATGATGAAGAGATTGAGTTGCGCCTGCAAACGCTGATTCAGCAAAGCTTGATCACGCTTTCCCGGCTGGGTGACAATATGGTCATTGCGCCAGAAATGAAATTCAGTAAGCGCGAGAAAGAAATTCTGAAATGGACAGCGGAAGGGAAGACATCGGCCGAAATCGCTATGATTTTGTCCATATCTGAGAATACGGTGAATTTTCACCAGAAGAACATGCAGAAAAAATTCAACGCACCGAATAAAACGCAGATTGCCTGTTATGCGGCTGCGACGGGAATTATCTGACCTGAACCTTCGTTCTGCGTGCCAGACGTATACCGGCTGCCAGCTTTTGTAGGCTGCCAGCCGGATTCACTTACTGGCGATAAGCCTGTTTGATCTGCTTCACCGTGTTGGTGAACACCGCCGCCTGGGTTTCATCTTCCAGCGCTGCGATCTGTTTTTCCATTTTAAGGATGACGCGACCTGCATCGGCCTGTCCCATAGCCTGCAACATCAGCGTGATCATCATTTTCAGGCATGAGACTTCCTGAGCCAGTTCCTGGTTATTATCAGCAGTGGAAAAATCAGGTGTGCTCATTTATTTACCTCGTTAAGTTACCGTGCTTAGCGTGACGGTGAATGTCAAAGCGGCGGAGTATACCACAAGCCAGGGGAAAAATAGCAGTGGTTGTTTTTTGCACGTACCCGCTGTCTGGTTTATTAAATTAAACATTAGCCATATATTTAATTTGAATAGTGTAGGCAAAATATATGTTTAATAGAGGTAGAATGACGGTTAATTATTGTTACAAAGTGCCGCTTTAAATTCCCCATCAGAATAAAACTGTGCGTTCAGGCAGCTTTCCGAAAAGTACTTTTAAACACGCAAACCTGATATGGCGCGGGGTGTGAAAGTTTCCACAAAATGTACAGGTTAATTTCCAAAAACGAGACCGAAATCGAATGAGTGGCATTTTTTAACTTTCATTAACGCAGCAAAAACCGTTAGTATGTGAAGAATTAGCTTGCAGCAGCGTCATCCCTTTTCTGGAGATATTCCATTGATCAACGTACTTCTTGTTGATGACCACGAACTGGTGCGCGCAGGGATACGACGCATTCTCGAAGATATTAAAGGCATAAAAATTTCTGGCGAAGTTTGTTGCGGCGAGGATGCCGTAAAATGGTGCCGGGCGCATTCTGTCGACGTTGTGTTGATGGACATGAACATGCCGGGCATCGGTGGCCTTGAAGCCACACGCAAGATTGCGCGCGCTAATATCGACACCAAAGTCATCATGCTTACCATTCACACAGAAAACCCGCTTCCGGCGAAAGTAATGCAAGCTGGCGCGTCAGGTTATCTCAGCAAAGGCGCTGCCCCGCAGGAAGTCGTCAATGCGATTCGCTCCGTCCATTCCGGGCAGCGATACATTGCGTCCGACATTGCTCAGCAGATGGCTCTCAGTCAGATTGAACCGGAAAAAACCGACTCACCGTTTGAGAGTTTGTCTGAACGCGAATTGCAGATTATGCTGATGATCACTAAAGGTCAGAAGGTCAATGAGATCTCTGAGCAACTGAATCTCAGCCCCAAAACGGTGAACAGCTATCGTTACCGCATGTTCAGTAAATTGAACATTCATGGTGACGTGGAGCTGACTCACCTGGCGATTCGCCATGGTCTGTGCAATGCGGAGACGTTAGCAAGTCAGTGAATGAAGTTTTCGATTCAAAAGCCTTTCTCAAGACAGTAACCAGCAAGCCGGGTGTCTACCGAATGTATGACACCGGCGGCACAGTTATCTATGTAGGCAAAGCAAAAGATCTTAAAAAGCGCCTCTCCAGTTATTTTCGCAGCAATCTCGCCTCGCGAAAGACAGAAGCGCTGGTTGCACAGATCCAGCAGATTGACGTCACGGTAACCCATACCGAGACGGAAGCGTTATTGCTGGAACACAACTACATCAAGCTTTATCAGCCGCGCTACAACGTGCTGCTGCGCGATGATAAATCCTATCCTTTTATTTTCCTAAGCGGTGATACCCACCCGCGCCTGGCGATGCACCGTGGTGCGAAGCACGCTAAAGGGGAGTACTTTGGCCCGTTTCCTAATGGTTATGCTGTGCGGGAAACCCTGGCGCTCTTGCAGAAAATATTCCCGGTCCGCCAGTGCGAAAATAGTGTCTATCGCAACCGCTCGCGTCCGTGTCTGCAATACCAGATTGGCCGCTGTCTTGGCCCCTGCGTGGCGGGACTGGTGAGCGAAGAGGAATACGCACAGCAGGTGGACTATGTGCGGCTGTTTCTTGCCGGTAAAGATGATCAGGTGCTCACGAAACTGATTACCCGGATGGAAAAAGCCAGCCAGGCGCTGGAATTTGAAGAGGCGGCGCGTATTCGCGATCAAATTCAGGCCGTACGCCGGGTCACCGAAAAACAGTTTGTCTCAAATACCGGGGACGATCTGGATGTGATCGGCGTGGCGTTCGATGCTGGCATGGCCTGCGTGCATGTGCTCTTTATTCGTCAGGGCAAGGTTCTGGGTAGCCGGAGTTATTTCCCGAAAGTGCCGAATGGCACTGAACTTGGCGAGGTGGTGGAAACCTTTGTCGGCCAGTTTTACCTGCAGGGAAGCCAGATGCGCACGCTGCCAGGTGAGATCCTGCTTGATTTCAACCTCAATGACAAAACACTGTTGGCGGATTCATTGTCTGAGCTTGCCGGACGCAAAGTTAACGTGCAGACCAAACCACGCGGCGATCGGGCGCGTTATCTGAAGCTGGCACGTACGAATGCCGCGACGGCGCTCAGTACGAAATTGTCGCAGCAGTCGACCGTCCATCAACGCCTGACCGCGCTGGCGACCTTGCTCAAATTGCCGGAAGTGAAGCGTATGGAGTGTTTCGATATTAGCCATACGATGGGTGAGCAGACGGTGGCGTCCTGTGTGGTGTTTGATGCCAACGGGCCGGTACGTGCGGAATACCGGCGATATAACATTACGGGCATCACGCCTGGTGATGATTACGCCGCCATGAATCAGGTGTTGCGTCGTCGTTACGGGAAAGCGATTGAAGAGAACAAAATTCCGGATGTGATTTTGATTGATGGTGGGAAAGGGCAGTTAGGGCAGGCCAAAACGGTATTTGCCGAACTCGACGTCCCATGGGATAAACATCATCCGTTGCTGTTGGGCGTGGCGAAAGGAACAGACCGTAAAGCGGGGCTCGAGACCTTATTCTTTGAACCTGAAGGCGAAGGGTTTAGTCTTCCGCCAGATTCCCCGGCGCTGCATGTGATTCAGCATATTCGCGATGAGTCGCACGATCATGCCATCAGCGGCCACCGTAAAAAGCGGGCAAAGGTGAAGAGTACCAGTACGCTGGAAACCATCGAAGGCGTTGGTCCAAAACGCCGTCAGATGCTATTAAAGTACATGGGGGGTCTGCAGGGTTTGCTGAATGCGAGCATTGAAGAAATTGCAAAAGTGCCGGGCATCTCGCAAGGTCTGGCAGAAAAGATCTACTACTCGTTGAAACATTAAGGGCTCTGTAGCAACATAGGGTCAAAATTTACTGACAACAGATAGTTACCGTCATTATGCGATTTAATATCCCTACGTTGCTTACCCTGTTTCGCGTCATTCTTATCCCGTTTTTTGTTTTGGCATTTTACCTGCCTTTTCAATGGGCTTCGTTCGCATGCGCGCTGATTTTTCTGGTTGCCGCCGTAACCGACTGGTTTGACGGCTTCCTTGCGCGTCGCTGGAACCAGAGCACGCGCTTTGGCGCATTCCTGGACCCGGTAGCGGACAAAGTGATGGTCGCAATCGCAATGGTGCTGGTAGCAGAGCATTACCATACCTGGTGGGTGACGTTGCCGGCGGCTACCATGATTGCCCGTGAGATCATTATTTCGGCCCTGCGTGAATGGATGGCGGAGCTGGGGAAACGCAACAGTGTTGCCGTCTCCTGGATCGGTAAAGTGAAAACGACCGCGCAGATGACTGCACTGGTCTGGATGCTGTGGCGTCCAAACGAGTGGGTAGAGTGGGCGGGGATTGGTCTGTTCCTGGTTGCTGCGGTACTGACATTGTGGTCGATGTTGCAATACCTGAACGCGGCACGCGGAGATTTGCTTGAACAGTGATCGTTTCGCGTTAATTTTCAGCAAACGATCCGGGTTTTGAAAAATATCGTTGACTCAGTGCGTCAGGTAAGTAGAATGCATCGCATCAGACGGCAGCGTAGCTCGCCAGAAGATAAGAAAATCAAGTGATTAGAACAAAACTTGATATTGCGGGAATAGCTCAGTTGGTAGAGCACGACCTTGCCAAGGTCGGGGTCGCGAGTTCGAGTCTCGTTTCCCGCTCCAGTTTACAAGCATCGGCATATTGCGGGTGCTGGTCGAAAGGCCAGAAGAATCTGGCGCGTTAGCAAAGCGGTTATGTAGCGGATTGCAAATCCGTCTAGTCCGGTTCGACTCCGGAACGCGCCTCCAATTTCTTCCCGAGCCCGGGTGGTGGAATCGGTAGACACAAGGGATTTAAAATCCCTCGGCGTTCGCGCTGTGCGGGTTCAAGTCCCGCCCCGGGTACCATGGGAAAGATAAGTATAATCAAAGCAATAAGCAGTGTCGTGAAACCACCTCCGGGTGGTTTTTTTGTGCCTGAAATTCACGCCCTGTGCATATCCTGTGCTCACGGGGTGCAATGAGCTGCAATCTCCAGCCTGGCAATGCCGAATCGAACGTGTCGCCTCCAGCATAGAGAACCAGCCCGCTTTACCTGTTTTCCGGTACTCTTCCGGGAAGGGGGCCCTTCTGAGCAAGCTGTAATGCTCTAGCCACCCTGAGCACAAAGTTGCTTAATTCGTGCAATCACCTCATCTCTGTATTTCTGGTGTCCGCGCATAGCCCTTGGATGGGCAATTCTGAAACAGATTGTATGACCTGTTTTGAACTCCCACTGCTTCCCCGGAATGACTGAAGAAGTCTCATAGCCGCCTAGCTCAGTAAGCACCTGTTTTATGAGGTAGTCTGTTCTCCGGGCTCCGGATGCAAAGATGATGAAATCAGGCTCAAGGTGTTTAATTTGTACCGCCAGCAGTTTCAGCGAGGCTAATATGACTTCCTGCACTTCATTTTGAGGGCGATTGAGAGGGGTCAGTCCGTCGTAATCCCACGCCAGTAGATTGGCATACACGATAGCCCGAGGAGGAATATTAAGCTCCCGGGCCAGCCGGAAATGATACTGCGTGAAGCGGCTACGTGATTTGAGGTTCGTGGTGCCATAATTTTGTACCGGAAGATGTTTCCTGTAACGAGCTACAGCCTCTTCAACCACTTGCCCGATGGTGACGTCAGGTATAATTCCCAGCACCCGTGACATCGTATTCTTACCATTCAGCGTATTCCAGCCAGCGGTTTCACGTCCAACCAGCATGATTTTTACCGGTGAATGCCAGTATTCTTCAAACGGCACGGGTAAAAAGACGCCTGAGTATTTATCTTCATTCAGGTTAAATGACCGGGCGTCAACTTCCTGTAATATCCGTTTGTACGCGTCTAATAGCCTTTCCATTCTTCAATCCCACCCCGTAATAAAAACACCTGCAGATATATATTATTTTCATGATATCAATCAGATACATGAGGATAAATATGCAAAAATCCTTCCGATTCACCAATTCATCCATCAAAGCCCTTCCGGCAAACACAGATACCCGATCTACAGAGCTTGAGGTATCTGATACCGAGGTCATTGGCCTCAAATGCCTCTCAGGTCGAACGGGTAACAAACGTTTCCTCCTGCGCTACACATTCCACGGTACCAAAAAAAGTATCAGTATTGGCAGATTCCCTGAAATTGATGTGGGGACAGCTCGCCAGATAGCTCGCCGTCATAAGGAGGCGACTGCACTGGGAAATGACCCCAAGGCAGAGCGCGATAATTATCGTGCGATGCCAACGCTTAGCGAGTTTTTTCACCAGACCTATGTTCCGTTCATCAAGCGCCATAAAAAGTCCTGGGAAAAGGATGTTCAGCGTTTCACGCAATACATTGAACCTCGTCTGGGGAAGATACGTTACTGTGACCTTCGGGCCCGGGAAATCCAGCAGGTGCTTTTCGACATGCTTGAGGGTCGTATTCACGGCCAGCAGTATGCACCGTCTACCTGTAACAGGGCACTGGCTATTCTGAAAACTATGGGGCGTTATGCGCTACGACAGGATGTCCTGGAGAAGAATGAAGCCGATAAGATCCCTTTACTTAAGGAGAATAATCAGCGGACGCGCTTTTTTGACGCCGATGAGATCAGAAGGATCCTCGACGCTGCGGCACGATACCCCAATAAGGCAGCCGGGGGACTGATAGCCATGCTGCTGTTAACCGGTACACGCAAATCAGAAATGCTGAACGTCATGCACAAACATATTGATCGGGATAACAGGTCGTTATTCATTCCTTATACTAAGAATGGTCGCAGCAGAACTGTGTATCTCAGTGATGTTGCATTATCCATTATTGATTCGATCCCACGGGCTGGCAGCAACCCCTATCTGTTTGCCGTAAAAGATAATGGAAAACCGATATCAGAACCCCGGTGGGCCTATGAAAAAATACTGGCAGAATGCGGGATTGATAAAAGTGAAGTCTGTTTCCACACCACGCGCCATTCCGTCGCATCATTACTTGTCTCCAGCGGACAGTACAGTCTGTATGACGTTAAAGCCCAGCTGGCGCATGCCAGTATTCAGAGTACGGAGCGCTACGCAAAACTGACACCAGAGCGAATGCGTCAGACCGGGCAGGGTGTTACCGACCTTCTTTTAACCCCTGTAGCTACCAGTAAAGAACAGTGATTTTTGCGTCTCTTAAACGTGGAGAATGATTATGCCATTAACGTGCCCTAAGTGCGGTAGTCGGAATACAGTCACAGAAACTGCCGGAAATATAGCAAAGGTGGCTCGCGATGACCGGTTTCTGACATCAACATCCGGTTATATTAGCCCGGATCAATTACCAGAATTGCTTAAAGAAATCATCAGGGCGATACAGCGTCTCTTTGGATTCCTTGAACAGCGTGAAAGGAATAATGCTCCAGTGCTTATCTGCAAGGATTGTGGATATTATGAAAGAATATAGATGACCACTGAAGGCAATTCCAGATTCTTTACCCTGTCTATGTAACCCCGATACTTAAAACGTATCGGGTTTTTTGTTTATGAGGATTATTCAATGAAATTTATCTCGAACTGGCAAGACCTGCCGTCGCTCCTTCTTCCCGATCCAGTTATGACTGTCTTGAAAAAAGAACTGATACTCCCATTTGATGATGAATCTTCCGCAATGAATTTCTGGGGGGAGGTCGGTGTGGCATTAATTTACATTGAACCAGGTGATGTTCCCGAAGATATTAAACGACACGTATTGGATGTAATTCATCATTTAATTGTAAACCCTGAGTTTGTGGTCCGTCTGACAGATGAATATTACTTGATGCTATCAATTACAGAAGATAACGGCAATGGTGTTTATCTGTTGTTTCATCCCAATTGCCCTCTGGACGGGATTGATACATTAATGTCTATGGCGGAATTCCGTCTGTAAATCATATTATAATCAGGAGAAGAAAATGAGAAAATCAAAGTCAGCAAGAAATAATAATGAACACGATGAGCTGGAGTTAAATAATGATTTAAGTGATGTTGAAAAAGGCATCACTGAAGATGAAAAAATATTACCTGAAGAGAGTTATAAGCTGCTTATTGAATCAGGACAGGCGGAAAAAATCAGTCCTAAAGCCAGTGGTATGCTGACATGGCAACTGGCAATGTCTGAAACGGATAATGAACTTTATCTGCGCCTCCTGGCAAATGGTAGCGGAGGATTGTTTTCTAAAGACTGGATCCCACTTTCTAAAATTGAAAGTGTACTCGAAGTACATCCGACAACGGGCTTCACATCTGGTGTATTCAGACCTCTGTTTAAAGGGGCAAGTGCCAATAATGCCGGTTTTCTGGCTGCTGTTTTACGCTCACCGGATATATGCCTGCTGGAGGCTCATCCGGAGAAATTGTTTACGCATGTGTTATATGCCGACTGGCGGGAGCGCCTGAAAACACTCAGCAAAGTTGGGGATAGAGAAAATAACGCGGAGGATTAATTCTTTACCCGTACGTTCATACAACCAGAAACAGCTACTCACCACCATTCATCTTTTTCAGGAATATTCATTATGCAAACCCAGTATGTCTTAAAACAGGCAGGATTAACTCTGCCTGTTACCAAATTATTTAAGCAGCACATCGCTACGCTTCTGGCAGAACAATCTCAGCAAACATCGGTAAGGGCAGTGGTCATTAATTTTCGTGATCCGGACTACAGTGCAGAATCCGGCGGATTTCATCCGGTTGAAATGCGGTTCATCCGTCAGGATAACGAATGGTATTTCGATTATGTCACAGACTTTAGTTACATGGGGCGAGTTTACCCGGAACTGGAAAAGGAAATAGACTTTTGCTGGTCGGATCATTATGTCTTTCATTATCTCGCTGGAGATATTTCACTGGCAGCAGAGAGGAATGAGCTCTGGTCCATGTGGGAGGGTAATTTTATGGATTACCTGTCTATGGGGATTTACCGGGTAACGGTAACAGAGGAAAGCTGTTGACCCGTTATGAACAGGAAGAACGCAGGCATCTTTGTAATCCTCTTCATGAGCGGCACATCACAGCATGGGGATGATGTCGCTTTTTCCTGTACGTTCACATAACCATGTACAGACACGGGGGATCTCAGATCCCTCGTGATTTTGAGCTAAGGTGTGAAAGTCGATATGCTGTTTCCCCAACGGTGATTTTACACCAGATAATTTATGATGATATTACAGTCTGTTAGATGTCATTTTTGATTGGAGTATCCGTATTCCATGAACATGAATGGATGCATTATGAACCGAACTCGAGGCGAAAAAATCGCAGAAAGATTGAGCTGGATATTACTCCAGCTTTATACAGGCAATATACTGTCAGTCGAAGATATTTGTCAGCAATTTGCAGTTTGCCGTCGAACAGGGCTACGCGATTTATCGCGAGTGAATATAGTGACAGAAAATGTTGAACCCGGAAAAGTACGACTGGCATCTATTATAAAAGAACGGATAAGAAGGAGTATTTGATGTGTTATTTCATTCAAGGCATAAATGCTTGATGGTGAGTTAATTCGTATAAAATGATATCGGGAGCCTAAGCTCCCGTTTTCTCAGCCAAAGATCCAGTTCCAGGCTTTTTTAATTCCACCGACGACTACTTTTTTTACGGCTTTAGCTACGATGCGTGGACCGGGCGGTAATTGATCTATGATGGCATCAATGATCTGCTCAACCGTTGCGCCGAAACCCGCTGTGGCCTCTTCTATTACGGCTTCGGTTTTGTGTTCGTCTTTGACCTGTGAGGCGACACCACTTTGAGCGTGCTTTGGGAGGGCACGAACCATTGCTTCTACTAAATGGGTGACGTTATAACCTTCACTGGCTGCGACAGAAATGATGGGATGGTCTGTGAAGCCGAATCGTTGCGTGAGATAGGTCTCTTTATCACGAATATTTTGCATCTGAGCAGGTGATGGCTGGGAATTTTTAATATCCCATTCACGGAACGGTTCGATTTTATCAACCTGATTAAGTACAAATAATGTTTTTGAATCACCACCCGCAGGAATAAGCACATTTTTGTAGAAATGTTCATCGGCAGAAAAAGCACGATCATCACCCTTAACGACCCAGAGAACTAAGTCCAGTTGAGGGAGCAGATCCCGGTACAGTTGTTCATATTCTTTATCACGTTCTGCACTTTCGCCAACACCCGGAATATCAATCAATTTGACAGAACGCTTTCCAAACTGGATGCGTATTTCCTGGGTTTCGCGGGTACAGGCTTCAACATCACTGACTGCGCAAACCTCCCCCTTAAAGATTGCATTACATAAGCTGGATTTACCTGCCCCTGTTTTTCCCATAATACCAATGACGGGCTCGTAGTTGATAACCTCATTAATACGGCGAGAAATACTCTCCCGAATATTTTCAGGTAGAATATCAATTGCATCCTTTACAGGGTTTCTGGTAGCTGTGTCATCTTTATACATTTTTTTACTCACTTTTTGCTATTTGGATTTCTATCAATTCATACGTGTGATATTAAGTGCTTACTAACAGCAAAGTGTTAATATCATTTAATTCGTAAGGAGTTATATAGTAGATGAATTTTTTATTCATGAAGCTGTATCCTCTTCATTATATCGACCAGTCGATGAACCATCATCTGTAGAGGAGTAACGTTTAAAGGCCCGGCATATATCATCAATAATCTGATTACGGATAGACGCGGGTTGTATTACCTCTACCTCAGGTATCCAGTATTTAACCAGTGGAATAATTTGGCTGGGATGGGCTATTCGTGAAATTACCAGTACCCCCCCGGATTGGGATGTATGGATAACTTCCTGCCCTGGTAACAATGCCCGACGCAGAGACCATGGAGCAGCTTTCGCAGAAACAGAAATAAGAACTTCTGTGAGGTTGTCGCCATACCAGATGCTTTCCGCATCCTCGATTTGTTGTTGAACGGCAAGGGATACCTGAAATGAGGCATTACTAATGATAACCTGCTTTACGGCTGATAGAACGAAGCTTTTTAGAACACCATCATCCTGAGCTGCGAGATACCATAAACCCCGCTCGCTAACGAGTCGGTAAGGCTCAATGAGCTGGAAATTTTTTTCTTTATACGAGAAGCTGATCTTTTTTCGGTCACGTATGGCATCAGAAAGGGTGTTCAAAGTGGACATAAACGCACCACAATTTTCATAGGCACGTTGTTTAATCAGAAAAGGGTTATTCGCTGTGTTTCCCAATAAAATATTGAGTAAACGGTCATCCCAGCGAGGGAACAAATCTTCAATACCCAAAATCCGGGTGAAATGGCGCAAATCGGTATTACTGCGTTGCCCCAGAACTCCCTCAGGTAGCCGATACCGCCCGGCCAGGCGTATAAGACCCAGATAGGCAAGTCGCTGAGTGAGGTCCCTGCGAATGGTTTTTTCACAGACATTAAACTCTTCAGACAACTCCCTGACTGCAATTGATTCACCATTGTTCAGGCGAGTCAGTATCAGCCCCAGTCGGTATCCAAGTTTGTCATGTTTATCCATTCCAGTATCCGATTTACTTAAGCAGGAAGGATATTGTCTACAGGGTGACGGACAAGATGAGTCCACTTAGATAACGCGTTTTTAAAAATAAAAAAACAGTATAATCAATGAATTATATTGAAAAATTTTTAATGAATATGAAATGGACTTAACCTGTCCACTTTTTTTGATGGATAGATAGCAGGTGGACAGATATCAGGTTTTCTCACCGGTTTCGGCTAAATAGTAGTCAACATCTTAATAGTATTAATACTTAAGGTGAACATTATGTATCTACATATCCGGAAATATCAGCTCGTTAATTCAGGATGGCGTTCTGCCATTGACCTGAAAGATTATGAAACAACAATTCGGCAGATTATGGATGCTGTCTTTGGTGATGATCTCATCGAAGTTCATGTTGAGTCGCGCTGTTTCAGACTGACGCTGAATAATACAAACACAAAAATCCCCCATGGTGTACTGGTTAATATGGGGAAAAAACTTGCGGCTAATTTACAGGGTATTACCTGTCATGCCATGAGAATCTATCAGGTGAATGGTCATCCTGATTCTCGCCAGTTATTTCATTGTTTTGATGCCTACTGTTTATAACGTCAACCCCCAATTCCTGTTACGGGAATTGGGGGATTTTATCGTCAAATGATAGTGGTGCCGTATTAAGGGAGTGTTAAACCGGGAAAACGGGAGGAAAACAGGGTGATGAGATCCTGCATTGCCGGAGTCACCCGATGAAAGTGGATCGCAGGTAGCGCCCCCCGGGTGGCATTTTTTAAATCATTTTCCGTTGTTGGATAATCATTGTCTGTCAGCCATTGTGCAATGTCCTTATTTGTATAGTTTTGGCGTGCAGATTTGGTTAACCCCCACCGAGATTGTGTAAGTGCCCGGATGAGCAGTGTTTTTAAGATATCATCACTACGCTTTTCGCCCACCTTCAGCTTTACAGTAGAAAATACGGAACGACAATAGAGAAAATCCTGCCAGTCATCCCAGTCGGTGAGCTCCTTCAGAGTATGGGATTGTCGCCAGTCATCAAATAACTGCCGTTGTACCAGAGCTTCCTCAATATTTTGCCACGGGTGCGACAACATAAAGAGATGACCATCGTTCATTATGGGCTGATATAACCGACGTTTGAAATCAAACTCCAGATTGAGCCTGATATCACGGTCCAGGTTGACGAGATCACTCTCTTTCATCCACATTTGCTGCGTTGAAATCAGCGATGTTTGTTTTAGTGTCTGACCCGGGATACGGCGCAGGTAGAGGTCTGTCATATAGTCGTTGTAGTCCTCCCGAGGAATGTCTGACGGAGGTTTAACCCCAGCGCGGGCATGAACAATGGGTTGATCAGGTATCGCCTTCATAGTGAGTTGCCCGCGTGTTTTCATCGCAATGAGCTGAGCGACCTGATGTTTACATACCAGCATAGAAGAGTCGGGAGCGGCGATATCACACAATGCCTGAAACCGGCGTGATAGTGGACCACTGAGATCGACTTGCTCAGGTGATGCATTGGTCAGAAATCCATCTGTTGTGACGCTGACAACCTGATTATTCCGGGGGAGACGGTTCATCAATTCGCCAACTACGGCCCGAACGAAACCTGTAACATGAGCAGCAAAAAAGGGTTGTGTCACCGAGGAAGGGGGTAGGGGGTTATGTAAACCGCGAGCGGTATCAAATGCTGTTTTAGCATGAAGCCCTTGAGCAAGTTTGCCATAGAGTGAATTACCGATTTCTTTCCAGAATTTCTCCTCCAGAGAGCCCTTGGGGTGCATATCACGGTTTTCACGTACCTGACGGACAAAGGGTAAAAATACTGAACTTGTTGTTTCTGTTGTTGTTTGGGAGTGTGCTGAGTTCATCCAGGGAACAATGATCCCGTGATTAATCGTTAACTTAGCACCGAGTGCCAGTGCCAGTTCGATTTCTGGAGCAGTAGCCATGGATATACCTGACAGCGGGAAAAATAACCCATAGGCGTCAGTTCTTACCGGCAGGCAAGGGAAACGAACAGACTCAGGAAATGTAAACTGTACCTGCGCAAATCCCATTACGTGACCACAAAAATCAGCCGGATTATCGGTCTGTTTGATCCGGGAATAATCGGGCTGGAGGATATCCAGCAATCCGGTGGTATAGGCTCCGGCCAGATCGTAGTCATACCAGCGCGATTCGGGTGTGATCCCTACCATATAACATTCATTACGGCCACCGTGATAACTGTTGATGGCGAAAGTTTCAAAGAGCTCCCTTGACATAATACTGCGGGTCTTTTTTACCGTCCGGAACGTATGTTTATCGGCATTCCAGTCAGTTCGGGTAACGGTTTCCGTTCCCATGCAGTCATCCAGTGATAACTGACTATCTTGTACGGTTTTGCGAAAGCGCGAAACAGCCATCGCGCCAATAGTGGAGGGAATCCTAGCCAGCATCAGGTCTCGAGTACAAAAATCCTTCACCTTTAAGGCGTAGCGAACGGCAATTTCAGCATCACGCAGGGCATAAGTTTTAAAACCCTCAGGATCTGCTTCGAGATACTGACGCATCCGGGTAATGGAGTAGGGAGCAGGGATAGTCAGTTTAGGCAGATTGAGTAGCTGCCCGCATTCAGCCAGGCCCATCCCTCCCGGGGTCAGAAGCAACGTATCGGTAAATGTTACGTTGCTGCAGCGTGGTGGGGTGGTACGTTTATCAAAAGTGATCAGGTTATTTTTCTCATGGCGTTGTTCAACATCATTAAAGTCGATGCCATACCGATCCTGAAAAGTGCTGACAGTACCTCGTATACCTTTGAAGAGAATTTTGTAATCGGCCCAGAAGTCGGCAAAGGATGCCACGTCAGCGCGGAGAAAATGTGCATAAATAGTGACAGTTCCAGGCCATTCGGCAATAGAACCTTGTTCAAGCAGTCGTGTAATTATACGGGCCAGAAAGGATTTCAGCGATAAGCGATCGCGTTTACGGGCACTGGTTGGATAAATAATATCCGGAACACCCGTCCCGTCCGGCAGTACGGTATAGCTTTGATAGGACAGAATATCATTCTGCTGTGTTTCCGGGTTATAGACATACTCCGTGTCAAAACCGATATCCAGATGCAGTTCGCTGGAAACATCCATGCGTGCATTTTTTATCCTGGGAATGGCCGGGAAATCGGCAAGTGTTTTCGCCGGGAATAAGCGGGAGGCTGATGGTGAGGAATATGCCGATGATTCATCAGCAAGCCCTGCGGCCATGGCCATTAATGAATGTAAGTTTTCCATAGAAATATCTCAAAAAAAAGAGCCGGGAGAGATACCCCCGGCTCTTTTAGTTATGCTTTTAATACACTGACGATTCGAGTAAACAAATCAGCACGACGTTGCACATCATCTTCAGGAGCAAATGAGATTAAACGTTTGCCCGTTTTTATCACGACACCGCGTTGTGTCTTTTCCACTGAAGGATTGACATGTGCTGACAGGATGCAGTCCTTATGCAGGGTGAGAAATTTCTTTGATGTATAAGGACCGTTGAGTAGTTGCTCACTAATTTCTGCATAATCGGCGTCCAGAGAGCCAATATCACCTTCATCACTTAAAACCGGATTGCCGCTTTTATCAATGAGGCTGAGGATGGACTTCCTATTATATTCAAAGAGGTTGACGCCATAGATATAACCTATCCGGAAAATGGTGTCGCTGAGTGTATACAGGTTTTCCTGCGGGAGAGCTTTTGCAAAGCGTTTAGCCAGCTTGTCATAGCCGGCTTTAGCCAATGCAGGTGTCTGCATCTTATAGGTATAGGCCGTATAGCCCCCCAGATTAATGAGAGAAATGCAAGAACCGATCAGTTGAACGGCGAAAATCATCAGGAATGGAATGTATTTCTCATCGTTATCTACCGCTACAGCAGGAGAGGCTGGAAGCATTTCTTTAACAGCTTCGACGTTTACATCCTCAGCAGCCTGAGGGATATTGTTTGTTTTCGTTTTCATAATCAGTTTCCTTTTAACAGGTTTTCACGGTGTTGTTGTTCCCATTCGATAATATCGTCAAGGGAAAAACGGATTGCCCGACCAATTCTTATGAATGGTGGGAGTTTTTTCGGATTGCGCGATATATCTGACGCAATCGTTGAAGCCGAAATATTGAATCTCGCTGCGAGATCTTTAATAGTTAAATACATATCCCTCCATATTCAGGGTGAGCAATGCCGGAGGAGATAAACTCCTCATCAGTGTTAAGAACAGACATACAACTTACTGCGGGCCCTGTCGTCGTATGTCAATACGGTAAACGGTTTGTTCAGCTACCGCATCAAACCTGAATCACAGATCATCAGGTCAATTTTTTATTCAAAACTTTCAACGACTTGATTGATGACCGATTGTGCAGATGTATTGTTATGGAAGGCATAACGCTGCGTGGCACACAGGGAATGATGGTTCAGTAAGCGTGATGTCATGGCGATATCACCGCTAACCTGAAGTGCCCGTGTCGCAAAGGTTCGGCGTAAATCATGGATCCGCAGGTTATCGATGCCGGCATTACGGCATATGCATGCAAAGGTGCTGCGTGGGTAACTCAGCGGGCTCGTCGGGGCACTGAGGCGTGGGAAAATGTAGTGTGTGCTGAGCGCCAGTTGATGCTGTCTGAGAATAATATTGCAGGCAGGCTCGGACAGAGAACAGGTAAAAGGATGCCCGGATTTTGTATCCGGCAGGATCAACTGCTGCTGTTCCGGATACCAGTCATCCCACCTGAGCGAGCAAATTTCACCAATACGCATCCCTGTATAGAGTGTGGGTAAAAGAGCATCGGCTGCCGGTGTCTCTAAGGCTTCGGCACACCGGATAAATGATGGAATTTCACGGGCTGTCAGCGTGCGATAGCGGATGTTATTTTCTTTCAGATAGCGGACATACGTGGATGGAGAATGAGCGATCCACCCGGCACGGATCGCAAGAGCGAATATTTTGGAGAGGATAGCCAGAATACGATTGACGGTTGCGGGGCGCAGGTCATCGAGTAACGAAGCCGCGAATTTCTCAATATCGACGGGGGTAATATCCCTGAGCAGATGTTGATCCCAGTAAGGGCGGACATGCTTGTTCAGCTTAGAGAGTTCAGATTTAGGGCTCTTCTTATACAGTTGCATATCCGGGAGCCACAGCTCATCTATAGCCTGTGCCACAGTATAACGGCTGGTTTGTACCATCAGTGTGTTTGTATCAGCCAGAAGGCCCAGAACATACTGACGGGCAGTTTCGACATTAAGCAGCGGAAATATCCCCAGCGTTTTATAGATACGTTGATTTTTGATAGTGGCCCGGAAAGCCAGTGTGATTCGGTTCGGATATGCCAGCGCTCTCAGATGGGGACACTGACTATCACGATATTCCTGACACCCCTTCAGAGGGGAGGGAAGTTGTTGAAGGGACTTGTTGCTGAAACGTAGATCAAGTATAGGCATCGCATTTCTCCTGTGAATTTCCCAGAGAAAATACGGTGAATATCGAACCTAAGCTTTCACAGCTCATTGAGTCAAATTTAGGGCTCTATTGCCAGAGGGGATAAAAGATAGAAATGGCAGCAATATTGCATGCTGCCATTGTATTGAGGTTTTACTGTTCAGTAACTTTGCCTACTATTTTTTCAAAATACTCCTCTTTGTTGAGAAGCGTTATATTGTTGATTTGTACTCCTAATCCACTGGAAGTTGACTGAAAATGCATTAAGCCACTTATCTCGGTGGATTCACCAGATAAGAATGAAATTAATTCCTTGGCTGATGGTACCCATTCAGGATTTAAAAGTAATGCAATATAGATATAGGTCTTGCGAAGTAGTTGTTCGACATCCTTCTTATAACCTGTGGTGTTTTGTTTGCCTTTAATACAAAGTGTTTTGATGACAAATTCATCTGGACTGATCAATGTGTTTTTACACTTACGTAATGATTCCATTTTATGGACAACTTCATACGGCAGCATAGATAAAATGATTAATATAATCATTTTAGGATGATGAAGATAATCATTTTGAATGATTTTTTCATCTTTCATTCTATTAAGGGTTGCTTGAATAAAGACAAATAAGTATTCAGAGCAAAAATAACAAAATACAAGCCAGGAGAGATTGGTGGCAGGAATGTTAATGTCTTTAGGTAATTTTTCTAGCCAGTACTCAGAGGTTAAGAATTTAGTTATTTTATTTGTGTACTCATCTGTTTTTTTACGGAAATCACGTATTACCTCTTGACCAGCATGTTCAGTATCTACGAAGTCAATAAATGTCAAAGAATGGCACATCTCTTCAAGAGTGTTTATAAAATCAGCAAGGAGTTTTAAATTACTATCACCATTAACCGCAGATGCAAGTTCATTTTCAATAAATGATGCCATTTGCATCCGAATTTTTTCAGGAATTACATTTTTACGGGACTGTTGCGCATAGAAGAAAATAGCTAATTGAGCAAACTCAGAACATTCCATTTCCAGCCACTTTTGGAGTAGGGAGGGGTGTTGGAATAAATTGATCTGATTAGCCATGGATGCTGCTGGGGAGATCACATGAAGACAATTGACAGCAGGTTTCATTTGCAATGTTTGATCAGGTTTAGTGATCGTCATTAGATCCAGTAATTCTTTTTCAGGAAATAATTTAGAAACTTGATCAATATCTTTTTGGTATTGATTGAGTTTGGTTAAATTGCCCGGTACACGGGTTACATTGTTTTTCATCTGTTCGAACATGATTGTGTCCTCATTTATCTTAATGGCTTGATTTCTACAGAAACATACTGTGTCAGTGAGGCAATCCTAAAGTGTGAGGCCATGGATGCCAACTCAAAAATATCCAGGAAACATGGCATGAAAAGCAAATTGGTATCAGTTGAGGGGATGAGATTAATCTATTAAATACAGTGTGTTATAGGGTTTGTTGATGAGCGTGAACCGTTGATTTTTGTTGCTTGTATTTTTCGTTGAGAAACGCCTTCGTGAGGCTGAACAGTGTTCAGTCTCACGTCGATAGAGCAAGTTACAGAGGTAAAAAAGAGAAAAAGAGTACTTTCCGCTGATTTATCAACGTACTGATTTCTTTAATGCCAGCTTCAATGACATCAACAGCAAGGTTGTCAGTGCTCTGTATAAAATTTCTACTTAATAGTTTATTGTCTTTAAGTTCATCTATAGGGAGTTCGTTATTGATGTCGTTATAGAAAAGTTTATGGCTTACGTTTGTTTTGTGCATTGCATAGTAAGCGGTTTTATACATTAAAAAAGTAAGCAACTGTCCGAGAAGATATTCTTTCTCTATGTATTTATATTGAGAGGATTTTTCGCGCTTAGCCAGATAGAAAACATGAGGTGCGATGATAGTGGGGATAAAATCCAGTGCTGGAGAAGCTTTGTCTTTGTCTTTGTCTTTGTCTTTTTCTGTTTCTCTTCCGGATTGAAGGTATTGAAGTACAGAGTATACAATGCTTAATATTATGGCAGTGCTTATATTGTTGATTTCAGTTGGGTTAATATGCAGGTTGCTTATCAATTCTGAAAGGAAAAATAAAACACCAGTGATGTTTGTTTTTCTGCCAGAGATGATGCTGCTGTTAAATATATAAGGATTCTTACGACTTTTCTCGACTATTTTGCATGTGCAGGATTCGATATGGTCAATAATTTTAGTGTGATCCTCCCTCATGTATCTAGAAATGTTGGTGAGCGGACCATCTAACGTTAGTTTATCAAGCAATCTATCATCTTGAATGCGTTTTTTTATTCTTCGAACTTCTTCATAATACCCAGTTTGAAGAACTATTTTATGTAGATCATAACATGAACTATTACGAGGTGAGCTTGATAAGTAGTCTAAAATTGCGTGTTTAATTTTGATTTTTTGTGAGTATTTTTTAACACAGAGCTTGATTGTTTTATGTAAAGCTTTTGATAAATGTTCTTTATACGCATGCAAAAACTCTGGCTCTAAAAAGTGAGTGGAGAAGAGTAATTGATGTCGAGATATTTTTATTTCAGGTTTGATTAGTTTGATCCGGAAAACTATGCCTTTCTGCTCATAGCTGAACATGGATGATAAGTCATAGTGGGGAGGTAACAGTTCGAGTAACGATGTGCTGGTATTTGCTAACCGCTTGTATTCATGGTCAGCGCCCATAAGTATATTTTTTATGCGTTCATCATAAAGTGGACCGGTAATGCGATTGGTAATACTCATACTATTAGGGCTCTCCATTAACAATGGTAGCTAACATGTTGATTACAACCTTATCGATCATAAGGTGACGAAACTGCTCGATATTGCAAGCTATGAAGTGATACCTGCAGGGCATACTGACACGAGTGAGATGCGTATCGTCATTACCCCCAACGACAGTTTTACACCATAGCTAATGCCTGAGCTATCCTACTAATATTACAGGCTTTATCAAAAGTTGTCTCAATGTGATATTGGTTTGTGCGGTACTGACATCAATGTCAAAAACAGTGCTGAATGCAGGATTTAGCCGTGTCGAAGGCCATTTCTTAAGGTATCATTTACCACAATTTTTTACGATGCAGTGCTCTGCATCGTTAGCTTTCCTTACATCGCAGGATTATTTATGAACGACCAAATCAGTCAGGATACGATCAACAAAGCCCTGTGGGCGGCGTGTGATACGTTCCGTGGCACAATCAGTGCTGATACCTACAAAGACTTTATCCTTACCATGCTGTTCCTCAAGTACATTTCAGATGTCTGGCAGGATCACTATGACGAATATAAAGAGCAATATGGTGATGCGCCGGAACTGATTGAAGCGATGATGGCGAATGAACGCTTCGTGTTGCCGAAAAGCGCCAGTTTCTATGCGTTGTATGAGCGACGTCATGAGCCGGGTAATGGTGAGCGTATCGATCAGGCACTGCATGCCATCGAAGAAGCCAACGGCACTAAACTGAAAGATGCCGGGAAAAGTGTGTTCCAGGATATTTCGTTTAACACCGATCGTCTGGGTGAGGAAAAACAGAAGAACACTATCCTGCGTCAGCTACTGGAAGACTTCGCCGGTGAAGATCTTAACCTGAAGCCGAGCCGTGTAGGTAAGCTGGACGTAATCGGAAATGCCTATGAATATCTGATCAAGAACTTTGCTGCCAGCGGTGGACAGAAAGCGGGTGAGTTCTACACCCCACCAGAAGTTTCGGATCTCATTGCTGAACTGCTTGATCCGCAACCAGGTGATACCATCTGCGATCCGGCCTGTGGTTCGGGTTCATTGTTGATGAAGTGCGGACGTAAAATTGTCTCTGGACATGACAGCCGTAACTATGCGTTGTTCGGTCAGGAAGCGATTGGCTCTACATGGTCGCTGGCGAAAATGAACATGTTCCTGCACGGCGAAGACAACCACAAAATCGAGTGGGGCGATACCATTCGTAACCCGAAGCTGCTCGATAAAAATGGCGATCTGATGCTGTTTGATATCGTGACCGCTAACCCGCCATTTAGTCTGGACAAGTGGGGCCATGATGAGGCCGAGAACGATAAGTTTGGTCGTTTCCGTCGCGGTGTACCGCCGAAAACTAAAGGGGATTACGCCTTTATTTCGCATATGATCGAAACCCTGAAACAGGGGACGGGTCGTATGGGCGTAGTTGTGCCACACGGCGTACTGTTCCGTGGCTCCAGCGAAGGCAAAATTCGCCAGAAACTGATTGATGAAAATCTGCTGGATGCGGTAATTGGCCTGCCGGAAAAACTGTTCTACGGTACGGGTATTCCTGCTGCGATCCTGATTTTCAAAAAGCAGAAGGTGGATGACAAGGTGCTGTTTATCGATGCCAGCCGTGAATTTAAGGCGGGCAAAAACCAGAACCAGCTCAGCGCAGAAAATATCCAGAAGATCGTTAACACCTATCGCGATGGCGATAACGTCGAGAAATACGCCTATCTTGCAAGCCTGAAGGAAATTCAGGACAACGACTATAACCTTAATATTCCGCGCTATGTTGATACTTTCGAGGAAGAAGACGAGATCGACTTGCTGGCAGTGCGAGCAGAGCGTGAGCAACTGAAGGTGGAACTGGCGAAGCTGGAAGTTGAGATGGCGGGTTATCTGAAGGAGGTGGGTTATGGTGCCTAAGGGGTGGCAGAAATATGCAGTTGGAGAACTATGTACGTCTATTGTACCGGGCCGAAACAAGCCTAAAGTATTTGATGGTGATATTCCGTGGGTTACTACACCTGAAATCAATGGGCGATATATTCCTTCAAAGCTTCAAGTTAACTATGTTTCAACTACAGCTTTGTCTGATGCTGGTGGAAAGATAGTCCCTAAAGGTGCAGTTGTCATGGCTGCAGTGGGTGAACTTGGTTTAATTGCTATAACTAGTGAACCAGTAGTATTAAATCAACAGTTACACGCATTTGTCTGCTCAAAGCTAGTAAATAATGAATTTCTCGCATATTGGCTGACGACTCAAAAACCGTATATGGAAAGTATTGCTTCAAAAACGACCATTCCATATATGAATAAGACCAATTGCGAAAGTATACCCGTCCTCCTACCGCCCCTTGTTGAGCAGTTTAAAATCGCCCAAATCCTATCAACCTGGGATAAGGCGATTTCGGTGACGGAAAAGTTTCTTGCCAACAGTCAGCAGCAGAAAAAAGCTCTGATGCAGCAATTGATTACCGGGAAGAAACGCTTGCTGGATGAGAAGGGGGAGAGGTTTAGTGGGGAGTGGGAATATACTATTTTCGGCAACTTGGGTGATACCTATACCGGTTTAACAGGGAAGACCAAGGAGGACTTTGGTGCAGGTAAGCCATATATCCCTTACATCAATATTTTCAAAAATTCCAGAATCGATATTCAAAGCCTAGAGTACGTACAGGTTAATGATGATGAGCGCCAATCCGTTGTAAAGTACGGCGATATATTTTTCACTACATCATCGGAGACGCCAGAGGAGGTTGGGATGTCTTCGGTTTTATTGGAAGGGGTTAGTGAGGTTTTCTTAAACTCATTTTGCTTCGGATTTCGATTGAATAACTTCGAGACTCTTATTCCAGAATATGCTCGTTACCTATTCCGTAGTGAACATGTACGCCGTCAAATTTCGACATTAGGTCAGGGAGCAACTCGCTACAACCTCTCCAAAAGGCAATTGATAAAGCTAGAGCTTAAACTCCCCTGTGTTGACGAACAACAAAAAATAGCCACCGTCCTGTCCGTTGCCGACGACGAAATCACCACGCTGGAGAAAAAACTCGCTTGTCTGAAAGATGAGAAAAAAGCCCTGATGCAGCAGCTACTGACTGGCAAACGTCGTGTTAAGGTCGATGAGGCGGTTGCCGCATGAAACTCACGAAAAGTGGTCCGCTGACTGACCGGGAAATCGACTGGCTGGAAGAGGTGTTGTTGAAATACGGCAATGATTACTGTGTGCTCTGTTTCTCAGAGCTGGATGGCTTCCTGACGGCGATTGTCTCTGGCCCGAATATGACTTCCCCTAATACCTGGCTCAGTGCTATCTGGGGACGTGGTGACTACCACCCTCGCTGGACAACCGAAAAAGAGATGGAGCGTTTTGTCAGTCTGTGTTTTCAGCATATGAACGATATCGCTGGTTGCCTTTATGACGCCCCTGAACTGTTTGAGCCGATTTTCAATGAGCGTGAGGTAAAGGGGAAAAAATATACCATTGTGGAAGAGTGGTGTTTTGGTTATATGAAAGGAAAGTCACTGGATGACTGGTCGGGTCTTCCCGGTGAGTTACGGTCTTCTCTGGAAGCGATCGCGCTTCATGGCGTGGAGAAGAATTTTCCTGTACTTGAGAAAATGTCACCCGCTCAATTTGAACAGAGTATTACTCTCATTCAGCCTGCGGCACTGGCGCTTTATCAGCACTGGTTGTCGGTGAGAATGTCAGAGGCTTCACCCCCGGCCTGTTCCCGAGAAGGGAGCTGAAAAACTACCCGGTCGTAATGACCTGTGTCCGTGTGGCAGCGGTAAAAAATTTAAAAAGTGCTGCCTGCACTGACAAAGCGGAAGGAGGCTTGCTCATGGCAGTGAACAGTCTGGATCGCTCCCGGTGGTACCTGGGAAATGTTCTCTGGTTCGGAGGCTATAACAGCAAAACGGATCGAGAGAATAACTTTGGGTTTCTCTCGTCAGAGAACGGTAATGAGCTGTTTTTTCATAAGAACGAGATAAGCAGGAGCCATACGCCAACTGACAATACACCGGTGCTGTTCAGGGAAGGTACAGGTAAAAATGGTAAGCCTACGGCTTTTAACGTCCACATTCTTGATAAAACAGATGAGGAGACGGCTGAGCTCCTCATTGAATATCTCCGGGCTATTATTGAGGAGGGCGTTGATTTCGCTCGTTGGCGTTATCGTGACAGCGTTGTTAATTGCCTCACTCAGTCCTTTGGCGAAAGGGCTATAACTCGGTTAGTTACCAGCGATATTCCTGCCACAAAAATATTACCGCTATTTTTAAAATCAGGAAACTACGATAACCAATTTACATCTTTCGCCTCTGATAAAAACTTCGATGGTTTAATCGCACAACAAATATCTCCTGCGGTCATGCCTTCGTCATTTATCGATGATAATATTGGTCAGTTCGCTGTTTGGGTGAACAGTTGTTCTGCGGCTACGAGTAGCCAGGGCACATCACCATCGGACATTGTCAATGTATTACTCAATCACGTATCCATAAGTACCATTCTCTACCTGGCATTTTACGATTGTATAAGCAGTGAGCGGATACTTGAATGTCGGCATGATGATATAGAGAATTTTGTTCGACGTAGTTTCACGAAAAATAAAATGGATATAAAACCGTTTGTCCGTGATGCCTATCAGCAGAAATTCTCATCGAGAGAGCAATTTTACAAGCATTCCGTGATTAGCCCTTTTACCAGTGCGTATTTGATTAAACAGAAGATGTTCAGAAAAGATTTCAGCTTTGTTAATGATATTGAATCAAATGCTGAATTTTCTTCTGACCCTGAATACTTTATTCTGAGTAAATTGTTACCGCTGATTAGACGTAACGATGAACAGTCCGTTCTGAGTATTATTCTGCATGAGATATGGCAGGGAGTGTTGTCGGGTAAAATTCTGGTAAATCATCCTTCTGTTTTCAAATTGTTCCCACAGTGTAGTTCATTACAAATTCGTTTCCCGAATTTAGAATTATCCTGTGAGGCGTTTCACTGGAATGCAAAAAAGCCTGATGGAACTATAGAGAAAAAATTTCTCTGCCGTTCAAAAGTTTGCCGTGATCCACAGGTACTACCTGATCTCAAAAAAGATTTCATCGACTTCACTATTTATGACTGGCTCGCCCACTATGGCATGACCTATCTGGTTGCTGGCGAACCTTCTAAGCGAGATTTCCCGATTAAACTGGCCGGGTATTTCAACCGTATCAGAGAGTTACATTCCCGTTTGTATTGCCGCAGTTGTGGGGTGCTGATGGTTCCAGATATGAAATATGCTCGTGTCGAGGCCATAGTCTGGGATGCGAAGTCGAAAGGATTTGTGAAAAAACCTTTCCAGGCCGCGTATCGCCTGACCGTTTTTAAATGTGCCAGTCATTCCTGCGAACAGTTTGGTATCGGGCATTACATTAATCACTGTATTGGTTACAAATGCAGCGAAATAATTGACGGCAGAGATTTACATGAAAAATGTTCAGAAGGACGATTTATTTGTGCATCCTGTGGTTCCTGCTGTACGACGCATCAGGAGAAATTTGGTAATGTAAACAAGGGCGAAACAGAACAGGTCAAGTACAATCGCCTTTATCGGAACTCGCCGTTCTTTTCATCATAAGTCTTCGTTCATTTTGAGTATGTCCGTACGGACATACAGTTTTACCTCTTAGCCAAGAAGGATTACCGGGTGGATAAGCACTACCAACCTAAATTCCAGGAAGAATACAGCGCCAAAATTCCGGCGCTGACGTTACTGACCAGCCTCGGCTGGACGTTTTTACCCCCAAAACAGATTATGGATTACCGGGGCTATAAACAGGATGAGGTGGTGCTACGTCCGGTTCTGCGTGAGGCGTTGTCGAAGCGTTCCTTTATGGCGAGCGGTAAAACTTGCCAGTTATCGGAAAAGGCACTGGATAACCTGATATCGCAGGCTTGTTCTCCGGCGCTGAATGAAGGGCTGCTGAAAGCCAATGAGCGGATGTACAACCATCTGCTCTACGGTATCGCCGTCACCGAATTTGTCGATGGCAAGAAGGTCAACCCCACCATAGCACTGATTGACTGGGAACACCCGGAAAATAACCAGTTCCACTTTACTGAAGAATTTACAGTATTGCGGTCGGGCGGTGTTGAAACCCGCAGGCCGGATATTGTCTGTTTTGTGAATGGTATCCCGCTGGCAGTCATTGAAGCGAAAAGCCCGGCAGGCCACGGCAAGAAAGGGCCAACCATTGACGAAGGGATATCCCAGAGTATCCGGAATCAGTTCAACGACGAAATCCCGCAGCTGTTTGCCTATAGCCAGCTATTACTGTCGATTAACGGGTATGACGGGCGCTACGGCACCTGTCATACACCAATGAAATTCTGGGCGGCATGGCGCGAAGAAGATATTACCGATCCTCAGATGTATGCGCTGCGCAACCATCAGTTATCGACTGAACAAATTCATGCGTTGTTTGATCATCGTCCTTCAGTCGATCTCAACTGGTACCAACAGTTAATCGATGGGGGGGAACTGGCAGTCAGCGGTCAGGATAAGCTGCTCATCAGTCTGCTTTCACCGGAACGTCTGCTGGAGATGACCCGCTTCTTCACCCTGTTTGATAAAAAAACCGGAAAAATTGTTGCCCGCTATCAGCAGGTGTTCGGGATAAAAAGACTGCTGGAACGCATCAGTACCCGCAGACCAGACGGGGGCAGGGAAGGTGGGGTGATCTGGCATACCACGGGGTCAGGTAAATCTTACACCATGGTATTCCTCAGCAAGGCGCTGATTCTTCATGACAGCCTGAAGCAGTGTCGTATTGTGGTGGTGACGGACCGCGTGGACCTTGAAGGGCAGCTCAGCGGCACTTTTGTCTCTGGTGGCGAACTGGCCGGGAAGGATGATAAGGCCAAAGCGATGGCGACCTCAGGTCAGAAGCTGGCACAGCAGATTGGCTCTGGTAAAGAACGTATAATCTTTACCCTTATCCAGAAATTTAACTCAGCGACAAAATTGCCTGAATGCGTCAACACCAGCCCCGACATCATCGTTCTGATTGATGAAGGACACCGTAGCCAGGGGGGGGAGAACCATGTGCGAATGAAACTGGCACTGCCGAACGCCGCCTTTGTGGCATTTACTGGTACGCCATTGCTAAAAGAAGATAAGACCACCAATAAATTCGGACCGATTGTCCACGCTTATACCATGCAGCGAGCGGTAGAAGATAAAGCCGTTACACCTTTGCTGTATGAAGAACGTATTCCCGACCTTGAGGTTAACGATCGGGCAATAGATGCCTGGTTTGATCGTATTACCGATGGGTTAAGCGAAGCGCAAAAAGCCGACCTTAAGCGTAAATATGCCCGTAAGGGTGAGGTTTATAGTGCAGATGACCGCATCCGTCTAATTGCGTTAGATATCGCCACGCACTTCTCGAAGAATATTGATGAGGGGCTGAAAGGCCAGCTTGCCTGCGACAGCAAGATTTCCGCCATCAAATATAAAAAGTATCTTGATGAAGCCGGGTTGTTTGAGTCAGCTGTAGTTATCAGCCCGCCGGATACCCGGGAAGGGAATACCGAAGTGGATGAAAGCAAACTGCCGGAAGTGACGAAATGGTGGAAGGATAATGTCGGCACGCAGGATGAGTCTGTGTATACCCATAATATCATCAGTCGTTTCGATACCGATGATAAGCTCAAATTGATGATAGTCGTTGATAAACTGCTCACCGGGTTTGATGAACCAAAGAATACCGTGCTGTATATCGACAAGCCGCTTAAATCCCATAACCTTATCCAGGCGATTGCCCGGGTAAACCGACTGCATCCACTGAAAAAGTTTGGCCTGCTGATAGATTATCGCGGCATTCTGGCTGAACTGGACACGACTATAGGTAAATACCAGGATCTCGCCTCCCGAACGCAGGGAGGATACGACATCAAGGATATTGACGGGCTGTACAGCGCCATGAGCTCTGAATACAAGCGTCTGCCGCATCTGTATAACCAGTTGTGGGCCATATTTGCCGGTGTTAAAAACAAGAATGATACTGAGCAGTTGCGTGCAGTTCTGGTGCCTAAAATGGAAGAACGTGACGGAGAGATGGTCGATATCCATCAGAAAACCCGTGATGATTTCTTCGAGGCGTTAACGGCCTTTGCCGGATGCCTGAAAGTGGCACTGCAGTCAGCCAGCTTCTTCACCGACAAGAGCTTTACGGAACAAGATCGAAATCTGTATAAAGAAACCGTAAAACAGATGTCCAGCCTGCGCCAGTGGGCGATGCAGGTCAGTGGAGAGCAGGTCAATTATGACGACTACGCTGAGCAGGTGAAAAAACTGCTGGATAAGCATGTCACCGGCGTTGAGGTTCGTGAACCGGATGGCGTGTATGAAGTCGGTAAAATGGGCAAGAGCGAAAAGCCCGAAGAGTGGGACAACAATAAAACCCGCAATGAAACCGACATCATAAAAACCCGTGTGACGAAGATGATTGAGCAGGAGCTGCGTGATGACCCGTATGCTCAGGAGGCTTTTTCAAAACTTCTGCGCATGGCCATCGAAGAAGCAGAAAAACTGTTTGACCATCCGCTGAAACAGTATCTCTTATTCCGTGAGTTTGAAGAAAAAGTTGAAGCACGTAAGCTCAGCGATATCCCGGATGCACTGGCGGTAAACAAGCATGCACAGGCGTATTACGGTGTATTTAAAAAAGAGCTACCGGAGGTTTTTGCGGTAAACGATGTTCAGGTGCAGGATAAGTGGACGAAGCAGGCCTTTGAGGTGGACAGCATTATCGTCAAAGCAGTGGAAGAAAACTCCCTGAACCCTCAGGATATCGAGAAAGCAGTCAAGACAAATCTCTTACCGCTGCTGTTTACGGCCTGCCGGGAAATAGGTGCCGGAATGAACCAGGTAAACCGCATTGTGGAAACTATCATCCAGATACTGCGCGTTGGTTTAATGAAATCATGAGTGAAAAAGAGTCGCCAGCAATGAAAGCAATACGCATTGTCTATGGTGATGAGGTCATCGTCGTACAGTGTGTTTCGCGTCAGGTCGTTAAGGGCAGGGTGCTCATCAAGGTGCATCCGGACTGCCGGGTTATTGCCTCTGTACCGCCAGAAACACCGGAGCACGAGGTGTTGTCCGCGCTGAAAAAAAGAAGTCGCTGGATATACCAGCAACTGCGTGATTTCAGGGAGCAACAGACACACATTGTCCCGCGTCAGTATGTCAGCGGAGAAAGTCATTACTATCTAGGTAAGCAGTATCAGTTGAAAGTGACTGAAGACGCTACTGTGCCGCAACGAGTGAAAATGTTGCGTGGGCGGCTGGAAGTGACGGTCAGACACAAATCGGCAGAAAAGATTAAAGCGTTGCTGGCCGAATGGTATCGGGAACGCGCCAGGGATGTCTTTCAGCGCAGGCTTGATTCACTAATACCGCAGACCCTTTGGGTTAGTGAGCGTCCTCCGATACGTTTGCGAGCGATGCAAACGCAATGGGGAAACTGTTCTGCGAAAGGTTGTCTGACCCTGAATCCATGGCTGGTTAAGGCATCCTCAGAATGTATCGATTATGTCTTGTTGCATGAGTTATGCCATGTGGCTGAGCACAACCACAGCGAAGAGTTTTACCGTCTGATGGGGCAGGTTATGCCTGTGTGGGAAAAGGTCAAGAAACGGCTGGATGGCATGGCTGGGATGTTGTTGGCTGATATGTAGTAAGAGCCCAGCTAAATTAAAATATTACAGAACTATATAAGAAGGGATTTTATGTTTTTCAAAATTGTTAGAAACTTTAAAGCCAAGATTGGACCGTTCTTATTAACCCTGTTTTTGGCTCCAGGTTATGTTCATGCCAATACGTGGGAAATAAATGTCACAAGAAAAGATAGTAATTTATATCAAATTACTGGGAAGGATTCTTTTGTTAATACTAAATATTGTTATGTTTATGCTTATTCTGAAGACGCATATCTCAGGGTTGATGGCTATGATAAAAAAATAATTTTTACAGATAACAAGGATTCATGTGATGTAGATAATGTATTTAGCATGGTTAATATTGGCTCAGGAAAGTATGAGGTAGAGGTTTCTAAAAAAGAAGATAACTGGTATGAGGTTTATGGTACAGATAATATGATAAAAACATCAATGTGCCTTAGTCTGGCTCTCAATGAAAAGGCTATTTTATCCATGGATGGTTATAGTGCAGGAGAGTTGATTTTTGATGACGGAGATAGCTGTAATGTAGAAGGGGTCTACTCTCCTGTTCGTTTGTGAATTGGATCTGGGATCAGTATGATCTGTGGTGTTCATACAGCTATGTAAGGATATAAAATGAAAATAGAAGCCGATGTAAAAAATATATCAAAATTAAGCGATTATTATTTTTTAGTTCCCGATTATCAACGTGAGTATGTATGGAAGGTTGATGATCAGGTTGAACAGTTTATCATGGATTTAGACAATGAATACCAACCAGAGCAGAAAGATCAAAATGGTTATTTTCTCGGTTCTGTTATTATCGTAAAGAATGGGGAAAAGCATGATGTTATTGACGGACAGCAGCGGTTGACCACTATTGTCATCACTATGTGTGCCTTACGGGATCTATTAAAAGATAGATTGGATACACTTGACAAAAAAGGGCTGGAATATCTGAAAACTATTGAGGAATGGCTCTCTAGTTATGATATTAATAGTGAGGAAAATCTAATTAGACTAGATCTTCAATATGAAGAAAGTCGAGGATTTATTTCGCGGTTAATTGAAGGGCAAACCAATACCTTTGCGGAAACAGCTTCAGTAAAAAAAATGGCTGACGCGTATGATCACATTCGTGATTATCTTAAATACCAATTGCAAGATAGCTTGAATGGATTAATCTCCTTCGCTCGCTTTTTTTTAACAAAAGTTGAGCTGGTTGTCATTGAATCAGAGAACTTAAGTAGCGCATTAAAGATCTTCGAAACGATCAATCAGCGTGGTGCCAGCCTTAATGCTATGGATCTTGTTAAAAATTTGATTTTCAGTCAGATAAAAGAAGAACAGTTTTCGGCAATAAAGACAACATGGAAATCCATCACTAATAACCTTGAGTCTTGCGGCGAAAGTGATAACCCGCTTCGTTTTTTACGTTACTTTCTGATGGCACGATATCATCACGGGATTTTGCGTGAAGATGATATATATAAATGGATCATTTCAGCTGAGGGGGAACTGTCGTTGCAGTATAAGACACGCCCTATGGTCCTCGTCAAAGAATTGGAAAAATTATCAGAACGATACGCTAACCTGGTCAATGCAACAAATGAAGCAGCCTACTGGCGTGAAAATATCCGTTTTCCAAACGTAAGTAACATTGGATATATTAATAAATATCGCTCACGTCAGCATTTGGTTTTACTAATGGCATTGGACATTAGTTGTTCTGATGATGTAATGGATTTCTTAGGTGCTCAACTTGAGAGCTTTTTATTCTTTACAAATACAATGGCTATTCAATCGAAGACATATGAGCAACGCTTTACTCAATGGGCTGTAAAGCTTCGGGATGTGAAAACGAAAGCAGAGGTTGCAAATGTTGTTTCAGCAACACTTATACCTTTTGTTGTGGAGCGTTTAGATGAATTTAAAGAACGATTCTCAATTATTAATGACTATAATTTTACGCCTCAGTATCGCCAACGTTATGTATTGGGTAGATTAGAGAATCATATCCGCCATCTTTGCGGTTTTCCGGAAAAGAGCCAGCAGGCTATTCAGCAGATGCAAATTGAGCATATTCTTCCTCAGACGGTACGAAACGCCCCTGAAAACGGGGAGTTCTCTGATGCAAATCGAACAAGTTATCTCTACAAGATTGGTAATGTAACATTATTAGAGGGTACAATTAACCAGTCCGTCAATAACTGCAATGATTTGAGTGAAGACTGGTTTTTGAAAAAACAAACAGAATATTTAAACTCTGAAATCATCATGACTCGATTACTCCACTCCCAGTACTCAATTGGTGATAACACTGCATTAAATCGCTTTAAGCTGAAATATGGATATGAATATCAACACTGGTCCGCGGAAAACATCACATCAAGGCAACGCCTGCTGATGGATCTTGCCATTGACTGCTGGCGATTTAATGATCAGAGAATAGATGCTTATATAGTAAATAACCTGGGCACTGGACCCGGAAACGAATTTACGCTGTAAAAATATCCTTCATCGCAAAGTACCCCCTGGAACGTTATGTTTACCAGGGGCTGGGTATTCAACCTCTAAAGGTAGCGCTGATTATGAATGGATCACATTCAGAGAGCGGTCCACAGAACAGATATTACTAACTGACAGTTGTACCGAATACTGGGGGCAGGTCAAGCGCTTTAGCTTGTGTGGCAACAACCTCCTTTACAGGACCAGGTAGACGATTACCCTGTGCTGTTTCTGTGCTCAACGCAATCTACGGCTATCCATTTTCTGCCAGTGGTTGCAAAGACGACCATTCAACGTCAGCAAAGTTTCGCAATGCACTGCTATGTAACTCATTGATCCTACGTAGAATTTAAAATCCCTCGGCGTTCGCGCTGTGCGGGTTCAAGTCCCGCCCCGGGTACCATGGGAAAGATAAGTATAATCAAAGCAATAAGCAGTGTCGTGAAACCACCTCCGGGTGGTTTTTTGTTTTTATACACTCCTTTCCGAAGATGCGGCATAAGGTGGTTTTCCCCTGACCGCGTAGCCATTCACGTTTTCTGATCCCCGATAACAGTAACAGTTTTCACTTTTCTTCTATTGTTGCCTGAGGTGTGTCCTCTGGCCGCAGTTTGGCGGCCAGATGAAAGCGTCCATAGCTGACGACATCAACTCACTATAAATGGGCAACGATGTGCTGCTGCATTTTAGTCGCTTGCGAAAACTCAGAGGATCCGCTGGAGATCTGCGGGTTCAGCATTCCATTGCCATCAATTCCCAGAGATTTAAGAATGGGAAAGGGCAGCTTCCTCGCAGGCTCGTCATCTGTCCACCCGGCTGGCGCCGGTTGTCGAACCCGGTCGGGGGTTCTCATCCCCCTGGGGTGGGAGATTATAAAAGAAAAAAGCCCGTACTTTCGTACAGGCTCTTATCTGAAATGATGGCGGTGAGGGGGGGATTGACTCGCTTCGCTCGCCCTGCGGGCAGCTTCCTCGCAGGCTCGTCATCTGTCCACCCGGCTGGCGCCGGTTGTCGAGCCCCCGGTCGGGGGTTCTCATCCCCCCTGGTATGGGAGACTATAAAAGAAAAAAGCCCGTACTTTCGTACAGGCTCTTATCTGAAATGATGGCGGTGAGGGGGGGATTCGAACCCCCGATACGTTGCCGTATACACACTTTCCAGGCGTGCTCCTTCAGCCACTCGGACACCTCACCACATTGTTTTGCTGCCACACCACTGGGGGGCAACGGGGCGCTACTATAGGGAGTTGCGCTAAAACGGTCAAGCATATTTTCGGTATTGATGATTGTTCGCTTAAGGTATGAGCAACGGCAGGGAAATGATGGCTGGCAATGCGCAGATTCGTCTTGTGGTATCAGGCCCGGTTGTCTGATTTCCCCCGGATGCGCTTGCGCTTATTCGGGCTACCGGATAACGGTGCGCACTGAACCGATCATAGGGGCGAGGGGAAATAAAAGCACATTGCTGGCATTTGAACTTTCATTGGGTTCTCATCCCCCCTGGTGTGGGAGATTATAAAAAGAAAAAAGCCCGTACTTTCGTACAGGCTCTCATCTGAAATGATGGCGGTGAGGGGGGGATTGACTCGCTTCGCTCGCCCTGCGGGCAGCTTCCTCGCAGGCTCGTCATCTGTCCACCCGGCTGGCGCCGGTTGTCGACCCCCGGTCGGGGGTTCTCATCCCCCCCCTGGGGTGGGAGATTATAAAAGAAAAAAGCCCGTACTTTCGTACAGGCTCTTATCTGAAATGATGGCGGTGAGGGGGGGGATTGACTCGCTTCGCTCGCCCTGCGGGCAGCTTCCTCGCAGGCTCGTCATCTGTCCACCCGGCTGACGCCGGTTGTCGAGCCCCCGGTCGGGGGTTCTTATCCCCCCTGGTGTGGGAGACTATAAAAGAAAAAAGCCCGTACTTTCGTACAGGCTCTTATCTGAAATGATGGCGGTGAGGGGGGGGATTGACTCGCTTCGCTCGCCCTGCGGGCAGCTTCCTCGCAGGCTCGTCATCTGTCCACCCGGCTGACGCCGGTTGTCGAGCCCCCGGTCGGGGGTTCTTATCCCCCCTGGTGTGGGAGACTATAAAAGAAAAAAGCCCGTACTTTCGTACAGGCTCTTATCTGAAATGATGGCAGTGAGGGGGGGATTGACTCGCTTCGCTCGCCCTGCGGGCTGCTTCCTCGCAGGCTCGTCATCTGTCCACCCGGCTGACGCCGGTTGTCGAACCCCGGTCGGGGGTTCTCATCCCCCCTGGTATGGGAGACTATAAAAGAAAAAAGCCCGTACTTTCGTACAGGCTCTTATCTGAAATGATGGCGGTGAGGGGGGGATTCGAACCCCCGATACGTTGCCGTATACACACTTTCCAGGCGTGCTCCTTCAGCCACTCGGACACCTCACCACATTGTCTTCCCGATGTTGTCGGGACGGGCGCTAATGTAGGGAAAACCGGCACTTCCGTCAATCTTCTTTTTCAATAAATTAGCGCGTTTAGACAAACTTCAATCAACTTGCTTCTTAAATGTTCTGAAACTGGCTTTTTTCCCCGCGAAACACTTTTATGAAGACTTTCAGTGATATTTGCTAAGGTGATGTGTGAACATAATCATCTAACAAAACGGCAAGTAAACCCGACATTTACCGGGAAACAACACCATCAATCTGGAGCAGAAATGGAGATTATCTTTTATCACCCGACCTTCGATCCCGCCGCCTGGCTGCCAGCATTGCGCAAGGCATTACCCGGCGCGAACGTACGTGAATGGCGCGAGGGTGATGATGGCCCTGCCGATTATGCGCTGGTCTGGCATCCGCCTGTTGAAATGCTACGCGGTCGTGAGCTCAAAGGGGTGTTTGCGCTGGGGGCTGGCGTCGACTCTATTCTGAGTAAGCTCAAGGCGCATCCGGAAATGCTGGCACAACACATCCCGCTATTTCGCCTGGAAGATACTGGTATGGGATTGCAGATGCAGGAATATGCGGTGAGCCGGGTACTGCACTGGTTCCGTCGGTTTGATGATTACCAGGCATTAAAACAGCAGGCCAGGTGGCTGGAGCTGGAAGAATATCGGCGCGAAGATTTTACCATTGGCATCCTTGGCGCCGGAATACTGGGGGCGAAAGTGGCCGCCAGCCTGCACGCCTGGGGTTTTCCGCTACGCTGCTGGAGTCGGTCACGTAAAGATCTGCCGGGCGTGGTCAGTTTTGCAGGGGCGGAAGAGTTTGGCGCGTTTCTGCACGGAACACGCGTATTGATCAATTTACTGCCTAACACCCCAGAAACGGTGGGGCTCATTAACCTGAGCGTGATAAACCAACTGGCGGACAATAGCTATATTATGAACCTGGCGCGCGGTGTTCACGTTGTTGAAGACGATCTTCTGCAGGCGCTTAATAGCGGCAAAGTGAAAGGGGCAATGCTGGATGTCTTTAGCCGCGAGCCGCTGCCAGCCGACCATCCGCTCTGGGCGCATCCCCGCGTTGCCATGACGCCACATATTGCGGCCACCACCCGTGCAGATGAGGCTATTGCTTTTATTGCTACTGCGATCGACAAACTTGAACGTGGCGAAAGGGTGAAAGGTCGTGTCGATCGCCTTCGCGGTTATTAATGACACTTACGTGTCAGGCCGGGTTTTTCATTAAAAATGGCGGCGATAACTGCTATCCTTGCACAAACAACTACAGGAGAGTTTCATGTATCCCGTTGACCTGCATATGCATACCGTCGCCAGCACCCACGCCTATAGCACCCTGCAAGACTACATTACCGAAGCAAAGCATAAAGGGATTAAGCTTTTCGCTATCACCGATCATGGCCCTGATATGGATGATGCGCCGCACCATTGGCACTTCATTAACATGCGTATCTGGCCACGCGTTGTGGATGGCGTAGGCATTCTGCGCGGCATTGAAGCCAACATCAAAAATATTGAAGGGGAAATCGATTGTAGCGGTCCTATGCTGACGTCGCTCGATCTGATCATTGCGGGTTTTCACGAACCGGTGTTTGCCCCACAGGATAAAGACACCAATACTCAGGCGATGATTGCGACAATGGCGAATGGTTATGCGCATATCATCAGCCATCCGGGTAATCCAAAATATCCGGTGGACATCCCGGCGATTGCCGCTGCTGCCGCGAAGTACAACGTGGCGTTGGAAATCAACAACTCCTCTTTCCTTCATTCGCGGAAAGGCAGCGAAGCGAATTGCCGTGCTATTGCTGCCGCCGTGCGTGATGCGGGCGGATGGGTTGCGCTGGGTTCCGACTCGCATACAGCATTTACGCTGGGTGAATTTGCGCAGTGCCGTGAAATCCTTGATGAGGTCGACTTCCCGGAAGATCGTATTCTGAATGTCACACCGCGCCGGATGCTGAGCTTCCTTGAAGCGCGCGGAATGACGCCCATTACTGAATTTGCCGACTTTTAATTAGCCACTGGAATCATTGCATGAACGAATTTTCCATCCTTTGCCGCGTACTGGGTTCACTGTTTTATCGTCAGCCACAGGATCCCTTACTCGTGCCGCTCTATACCCTCATACGTGAAGGGAAGCTGGCGCAAAACTGGCCGCTGGAGCAGGATGAAATGCTGGAGCGTCTGCAAAAGAATTGTGACGCGCAGGGGTTGGCCGCTGATTTCAACGCGCTATTTGTCGGCAACGAGTGCCGCGTTTCCCCGTATCGCAGCGCATGGGTGGATGGGGCTACGGAAGCCGAAGTGCGAGCATTTCTCTCGACTCGCGGTATGCCGCTGACAGACGCACCTGCGGACCATTTTGGCACGTTGCTGCTGGCCGCCTCCTGGCTTGAAGATCAGTCAGCAGAAGATGAAAGTGAAGCGCTGGAAACGCTCTTTGCAGAATATCTGCTGCCGTGGTGTGGCACCTTCCTCGGTAAGGTGGAAGCGCATGCGACTACCCCATTCTGGCGTACTATGGCGCCGCTGACGCGTGATGCTCTCTCTGCCATGTGGGATGAGTTGCAGGAATCCGCAGAGGAATAAAGTGTGATTTCAATCACATTTAATATGCAACGGGAAATGTGACATTGCAATTATTGCGTCCCCTGTCACATAAATAAGGTGCGTATCTGCTAAGATGCGCGCCATGAACATACTCCTCTCTATTGCATTAACAACAGGTATTCTCTCCGGTCTCTGGGGTTGGGTTGCCGTCTCTCTCGGTCTGATCGGCTGGGCCGGATTCCTTGGCTGTACCGCTTACTTTGCCTGTCCGCAAGGTGGCCTTAAAGGCCTGTTAATCTCTGCCTGCACGTTAATGAGCGGGGTGGCCTGGGCGCTGGTAATTATTCACGGTAGCGCGCTGGCTCCGCATCTTGAGATTGTAGGGTATGTCATGACCGGGCTGGTGGCGTTTCTGATGTGTGCCCAGGCGAAAAATCTGCTGCTTTCTTTCGTTCCGGGTACCTTTATTGGCGCGTGCGCGACATTTGCGGGGCAGGGCGACTGGCGCATGATAGTGCCTTCGCTTGTGGTCGGGTTGTTGTTTGGTTATGCCATGAAAAACAGCGGCCTGTGGCTCGCAGCCCGTAACGCTGGTGATATGACAAAAGAACAAAAAAAAGCGTGACGATTTAACCGTCACGCTTTTTCTGCGTTTGCCATCAGGATTCCGGAGGCATCGCCGCCATCTCGCGATATTTAACCAGCACTTCGTTTTTGTTTTCTGCCTTGTTTTGCAGATCCCAAAGCCCACGGTCGATACCGTCGTTAATCAGTAAAATCACCCCTGTCTCAATCGCTGACATCAGGCAAAGCATGACCGGTTCGTTAGCCGTGTAGCCCACTTCGCCTTCCAGCAGACGCTGATAATCAATAAAGCGGAATACCCCGGCCTGCACTTCATAGGACAAAATAGTCTTGCTGGTATTCACTGACGAAAGCACTTCCCCGGTACTCACGTTGACCACTCGCAGGTTAACGGCAATCTGGTCGAGCTGATATTGCGTGTCCGCACCTATACCAAAATATCGCGCGCCAACGCCCCCCGATTTCACGTTACTTTCATAACCGATAATCGAGCCCTCAATCATGACATTTGCTGCGGTCAATGATTGGAGCGGGAAGCGGTTATTAATTGCAACCGTGCCATTTTCCTGCGCCGCGCGAATGATTTTGCGCTCATTCAGTAAATTCTGCAGCCCCTGGCGTTCCAGTGGAACAAACCAACGTGAATCTTTTAGCGCCGTCACCAGCATGGAGGTCGCACTCTGCGGAACGGCGGTCGAGAAGTTACTGGCCGGATAGGGTTTAAACTGCCCGGTTTCATCCTGAATGTTATACACCGACACATATATTTTACCGGAAGGCAGTGGCAAATGTGTCAAATCACTGTAGCTTTGTGCCCGAGGTAATAACGTAGGTTTGGCGGCTTGTTTTGGCGGCGCAGTTAAGCATCCGCTTAATAAACACACGGCCAGAAGTATGAATAAGCGCTGCATGATTATTGTCCTGTAATGGCGATGCTTTAAAAATCGGTTGAACCGTTTTGTAAACCTGAAACCTGAATAGTCGACGTTTTGCCTGTTTTTCTGTCAGTTACATTTAATTGTAACTGTCCATCTTTGTTGGCAATATCAACAATAAAGTCGCTGGTTACCATTCGACCTGGTTTACCGGAATTTATATTTGTTAATAACCCACCCAGTATTTGTGATTGAATAGCCTGAGTGAAATTATCAAGCGCTGATGTGCTCTCAACGCCAAGATCTTTATAGCTGGGATCTTTATAAGAGTTTTGAGCCTGTGCGCTATTTAATAAAAAAGCACCATTATTAGGGTTACCACCGAAATTAGGATTGCGGAACTGAAATGTCATTTGTCCCGCCCAACTTAATGGTGTTATCAACATTAATGAAATGACGGCATATGCGATACGCATGTTACCCTCCGGATATTTATCGTGTTTTAGAATTCATCTGTCGCTAAATCGCGGGTGCTCAGTAGTGCCTGATCAATTTGGCGACGGTCGAGTGCTTCGTGTGTCTGTGCAAGTGCAATATCAACGTTCTTTTCAAAATCGCGCCGCGTTGGGAACATAAAAGTCTGATAAACAACACTTTGATTAATCGTGATGGTTATCCAACTTCCCCAGCGAGCACTTGGTCTTTCATTGATAGTTAAATTCCCTGTCCAGGTACTTTCCCATTTATCACTAAAAGCACGATAAAAATCGTGTCCGATCGAAGAAACCGTATGGTCGGTTAATAAACCGGGAATCTCCACTTCGACAGCGTGCAGATTCCCGGCGGCGAGCAATAATGTTGCTGCCGCAAGGTAATGCGATGCGCGTTTCATGGCGTTAACGCCTGAGATTATCGTTGGCCCAGGAGACTGCCTGAGTTCGGTTTTTAACCGCTATCTTTTTGAAAAGATTATAAAGATGCGTTTTTACCGTATTCTCGCTGATAAACAGAGAGCGGGCGATTTCAATGTTGGATGCGCCAATGCGCAACTTATTCAAAATCTCTTTTTCTCTGTGGGTCAGCAATGCCGACTCCGAACTGCTATAACGATAATTTCCAGAGTGGGTAATTAAGTAGCTGGCAAGCTTTTGTGAAAAGTAACACTCGCCGCGCTGGATCCCTTGTAATCCCTCAACCATGCGGGATTCGTCTTCCGAGACGTAAACTACCCCATTGATATGTGGCCAGTTTTCGATTTCACGGAACGGATAGTCATCAGGCGTATTCATTAACAATAACTTTAGGTTATTGTTTTTTCTGGACAAAACGTCCTGCCAGTATTGAATGATTTTCTTATCCGCCTCCATCATATCGAATAACACCAGGCAATCACTGGGAATATCATCCAGAGAGCGTTGAATATTATGCAATTTTCCTGTCATCGACAGAGAATGTTTCAGATGCTGCAACAAGGCTGTTGCCTGCAGAGAGGGTTTGGTAATTAACAACAATGCATGATTGTACGAACTTTGGACTTCACTGAACATGATGAAACCCCGCGTTTAGGACATCCGCAGCTTCCCCACCAAAAAGGTGGGGAACCAGAGGTACTGACAGATGTTGTGTTGCTGTGTGTAGTAATAAATACTTAATCCCTAACAATTAAGGGAAATTAATAAATCAAAATGAGTGCTGCTAATTCCAATCTAGTCATTGCCATTCTTAAAGCAAGTGTTAAACATGTAACGTAATGTAAAAATAAATATTAAAATATTTCTCAAGTGATTTTTTATTGTTTATTTTTGATAGGTAAGTTGTACACGAAATCATACTTGCACAAATTTAAAAAATCATACAAATTATTGTATGTTATTGTATTGTAATTATATTTCTAGTAATTAAAAAGTAGCATCATTCATACCATAACAAAGATTTTGGTATGAGGGATGATGTCCAATTTGTGCATCGAAAAAAAGGAGGCATTGTGAAGGTCGAACGAAGAAATGTTATCTCCTTCGCAGAACATACTTACTGATTACCTCGTTACAACCAAATTGTTATAAGCAAACCCGCCTGTTTAAAATGGTTTAAATACGCTCTCTATATACGCCTGACTGTAACAATACGAATATTCATACTTTGGTATTAATTAGGGAGTAAAAAATACGAATCGCGGGTGAGATATTTTATTTTACGACCTGACCATACTGATTTCCGTAACGCAGCGTTAACAAATTAATTGAGTGTGTTATCGCCAGCGGAACGAATATTTAAACTGTTTTTTAATAAACGACCAGGTCCAGGGTGACAACATGAAAAACAAGTTGTTATTTATGATGTTAACAATGCTGGGTGCACCTGGGTTCGCCGCCGCTACAGGTTATGATATGGCAAGTTCGGAATATAACCTGGCGGTGAATGAATTAAGTGCCGCTGCCTACAATAAAGCGGCCATTATTGGTCAATCCGGTGCAAATAATAACGCACAAATTAATCAAACTGGCTCGAAGTTATTGTCAGTTATTTCCCAGAACGGCGGGAGCAATTCGGCAAAAATTGACCAGTCAGGAGCATATAACCTTGCATATATCGATCAGTCAGGCAGTGCTAATGACGCGAATATTACACAAGGCGCTTACGGCAACACCGCAATGATTATCCAAAAAGGGTCGGGTAACAGGGCGAGTATTACTCAGTACGGTACACAGAAAACAGCAGTCGTTGTCCAGAGACAGTCGCAAATGGACATACGCGTTATACAACGTTGATGCCATTGTGGCTTTAAAATCAATCCGATGGGGGTTTACCATGAAACTTTTCAAAGTGGCAGCAGTAGCAGCGATCGTCGTTTCAGCCAGTGCTTTTGCAGGCAGCGTCCCGCAGTTCTCAGGTCATGGCGGCCATAACTATGGCGGTCCGGACTCTGAACTGAGCATCTACCAGACTGGTAGCAGCAACTCCGCGCTGGCACTGCAATCCGATGCGCGCGATTCTACAACGACAATTCGTCAGAATGGCTCAAGCAACGGTGCTGATGTTGGTCAGGGTTCTGATGACAGCACTATCAGCCTGTCACAAAACGGTTTCCATAACAGCGCAACCATTGACCAGTGGAACAGCAGAGACTCTACAATTTCTGTCAGCCAGTATGGTGGCGGCAATGGTGCGTTGGTCAACCAGACTGCTTCTGGCTCTACCGTAAACGTTCATCAGGTTGGTTTCGGCAACAACGCCACTGCCAACCAGTACTAACAGACATATCGTTTGAAGAAACAGGGCTACGGCCCTGTTTCTTTTTGGGAGGCGTTATGAATACGTTGTTATTACTTGCCGCGCTGTCCAGCCAGATTACCTTCGACACGACCCGCGTCGGCGATATGTACACGATTACCCCACAGGTTTTACTCACTGAAAATTGCCTCTGTCAGGTACAGGTTCTGGCAACGCGACAGGGGGAGGGCGGCCAGAGTCGCACACAGCAACGCAAGACGGTTCAATTTATCGCAAATCAACCGACATCGTTGATGCGCTTAAGTATGAATATTGAAGCGCAGGATAGTGTCGACATCGTGGTTACCGTTACGGATGGCCAGTCAGTGAATTTGTCTCAGCGCTGGACATCACAGCAAACGCTGTAACCTATTCATTTAATGAATGTTTCTCTGAAAAATAATTTGTTTCATGGCTGTTAAATTTGATTAATTAATGTATACATAAAGTTGACATCTTGTTTTAAAAGGTGTCTGCGCGGTGCCCCTCTCACCACCTGCAAAGACCATTCATTATTGAGGTATATATGTCAACTTCGCATATGCTGCTTATTCCAGCAGCCCTTTACTGTGCCGCTGTATGCAGCTCTGTTGCGATAGCGGCGACCGGCGGTGTTATCTATTTTGAAGGGGCTGTTGTCGAAACCCCGTGTGATGTCCGTGTCGACGCCCATCGTGCCACGGTAGCCTGTGACCGCCAGGGACAGGCGAAAACCCAACAATTCTCCCTGAAAAACCTTGCCCAGGAGCAGAGTGGCTTCGACAACCTTGTGACGATGAAAATCAACTACCTCAACCCCGCGCATACGCTGGCTGTAATGGACATCACCTATAACTGATCTTTTTACAGGCTCAATGTGCGAAATAATGCAGACTGGGCCTGATCAATTTTCATACCTGGCTGCGCTACACTTGAGAGAAGAGAAAGCCACGAGGCAGAAACATGCAAGCGATAATGCAGGTTATTCAGGGGGATATCACCACCGTCAGCGTGGATGTTATTGTTAATGCGGCGAATTCATCACTGCTCGGCGGTGGTGGGGTGGATGGTGCTATTCATCGGGCGGCTGGTCCGGCATTGCTGGAGGCCTGTCGGCGCGTACGTCAGGAGCAAGGGGATTGTCCGCCTGGGCATGCGGTGATCACCACCGCCGGAAAGTTACCCGCAAAAGCCGTAGTGCATACTGTCGGTCCGGTATGGCATGGCGGAGATGACCATGATGTTCACCTGTTGGAAGATGCCTATCGCAACAGCCTGATGCTGGCCGAAGCCAATAACTACGAATCCATTGCTTTCCCGGCGATCAGCACTGGCGTCTATGGTTATCCGAAAGCCGCCGCCGCAGAAATCGCCGTCAATACCGTCGAGGCATTTCTCGCTGACCATCCGCAAATACGTCGGGTAGTGTTCGTCTGCTTTGATGACGAAAACGCCAAGTTGTATCGGCGACTGCTGACACAGCGTGGAACGCAGACGAATGCCGGCGGATAAGATGCCGCAGGTTGCTAATTATCGCCTTTACGAAAACCATTCTGGTCATGGTATGCAGCTCGGATAGCCACGCTTTATGGAAAACGGGATGGCCAGCGCATCGCTGCGATACTTTTCCTTTTACCTGCCCATTTTCTTGTTAACGAACGCAGGCGTAGAACGCCTGCAGCGATGCGTTTCGGATTATCTACCCCACCAGACGCGGCGCGTGCAGATATACTTTGACAGCTATGACAATAAAAATATTCGATGAACCTGATTTCCCCTCGCAAGAGCCTGCGACCCCGCCGCCAGATACGCGGCTGGGGCGCGCTGTCAAGCCGTTGTGCGCGGCCCACCCAGGCCTGTGCGGGCTGGTAGCGCTTGATGACAGCCTGGATGCTTTTGTGGCGCGGTATCGACTGGCGGAAATGGCCCAGCGAACCCTGGATGTGCAGTATTACATCTGGGAGGATGATATGTCCGGGCGGCTACTGTTACTTGCGCTCCTGGAGGCCGCGGATCGCGGTGTTCACGTCCGGTTGCTGCTTGATGACAACAATACGCTTGGCATGGATGATGTTTTACGCCAGCTTGACGCCCATCCGCATATTGAGGTTCGCCTGTTCAATCCCTTCTCATTTCGCACGTTACGAGCGCTGGGATATCTTACCGATTTCGCTCGCCTCAACCGTCGTATGCACAATAAAAGCTTTACTGCCGATGGTGTGGTGACGCTGGTCGGTGGCCGCAACGTCGGAGATGCCTATTTTGGCGCCGGGGAAGAGCCATTATTTACCGACCTTGATGTTATGGCGATAGGCCCGGTGGTACGTGATGTCAGCGAGGATTTTTCCCGCTACTGGCACTCTGAGTCCGTGTCGCCGCTGCATGCGGTACTGGATTTGCCACGCGAAGAGATCGCCGGGCGCATCCGTTTGCCGGAGGCCTGGTATCAGGATATCACCGCAGTGCGCTACCGGAACAAGCTGGAATCTACCCCTTTTGCCAGTCAGCTCGAGTCCGGGACGCTCCCCATAGTCTGGGCGAAAACCCGGCTACTGAGCGATGACCCGCGTAAAGGGCAGGGAAAAGCACGTACGCATACCTTGTTACCGGAGCGTCTGAATAATGTGATGGGTACGCCGCAACGGCAGGTGGATATTATCTCGGCCTATTTTGTTCCAGGACGTCGGGGGGTTGCCCAGCTTATTCGTCTGGCGCGCAAAGGTGTAAGTATCGCTATTCTTACCAATTCTCTGGCGGCGAACGACGTCTCAGTGGTTCATGCGGGCTATGCGCGCTGGCGCAAGAAGCTGCTTCGCCACGGAATAGAACTGTATGAACTTAAGCCAACCCGTGATGAGGCACACCCGGTCCATGATCGTGGGCTCACCGGGAATTCCGGCTCCAGTTTGCATGCCAAGACATTCAGTATCGACGGAGAAAAGGTCTTTATCGGATCGTTTAATTTTGACCCGCGCTCGGCCATGCTGAACACCGAGATGGGTTTTGTGATCGACAGTGCCGATCTGGCGCAGCGGATTCATCACCGTTTTTTGCGTAGTCAGCGTGCGGCAGCCTGGCAACTACGCCTTGATCGCTGGGGACGTATTAACTGGGTGGCGTTGCAAAACGGCAAGGAGACGGTATTGAAAAAAGAACCGCAGACGCGGTTCTGGCAACGGATGCTGGTACGGCTGGCGTCACGCCTGCCGGTTGAGTGGCTACTCTGATTAGGCAGCCACTCTTCGATTAACGCGCTGTCGCATGTGTGTTGCTGGTTTTACCTTCCGGCTTACCCGAGAAGAGGAAACGCAGCACCGGAATACGTAGGTGCGCTTCATAGAGCAGTAGCGCAGAACCAATGACAAACACCAGGCCGGTGGTGAATCCAAGCAAGTTAGAGTGAATGTGTGGGGTTATCCACGCACCGAACAACAGCGTTAACGGATGATGTACCAGATAGATAAACAGCGATGCGTTAACGAAATAGCTCACGCGGGCAGACTGGAAATTCAGCATGCGATAACCCAGCGAAAAGACCACATTCACCATCCACAAACCCAGCAGCATGGTAATCACCGATTCGGTTTCATACATCCAGCCATCGCCGCTGCCATAGTGTTGATTCAGCAGATAGGCGGCAAAGCCGATAAGCGAAGCAACAAAACAGGCAGGGGAGGGGTTAATAAAGAGCGATTTGAGGCGCGGGTTAATGAAGGTTAGCGCGCCCAGCAGGAAAAAGGGAATATAAAACAGCGATTGCATGACGGCGAAATTGAACAACGCGTCGCGCAATATATCAGGGTAAATAATGAATACGAGTCGGCGGAATGCCGCGTAAATGATGCCGAATGCCAGAAACGCCAGGGAGAGTTTGCCCAGCGTAATGTTGTCGAGCAGACGGGCCGCATTGCTTTTAATTCTGCGGAACAGCCACATGCTGACCGTCGTGAGAACGACCAGTACCAGCAAAAACCAGAGATGAGAAATCAATTCCCACACCAGGGTGTTAAATTTGTCGTACAGCGATAACGTATGCCAGTCCTGCGCGCGTCCGTTGACATATTGCAACATAATAAATTGCGGAAGCGTGAGCAGAGGAATGGCGGTCAGCATCGGGATGCCAACACGCTCGACGCGTACCGTCCACCAGCGTTGTAGCGGGTAGCGCAGATAAAGCATATAAGAGAAGTAACCGGAAATGACGAAAAACACCTGCATACGGAAGGCGTGGATCGCGTCATTGAACAAGGTCAGCCACCACGAGGGGTGTGCGCTGTTCACGTGCCACATATGACTCGAATAAATCAGCGAAATGTGAAAAGGGATCCCAAGCAACATTAACCACGCGCGGATGGAATCAAGGAAATATTCACGTTGTGCGGGTATTCTGCTCATATGACTCCTTTAACTCTCAGACTTTTCGTCTTATCCATAAGACAAATAATGATTACATTCCTAATCAACCCTACACTATGACCGATAGACTGTCTCCAGGATAAGTACGCAAAACGATAAAGGGTTAGTTTCATTTGCTTATTCACTGAGCCAGCGCGCTGAACAAAGCGGGGATTCAGTTGTCGGAATGCCAAAGTTTCCATTAAAATGGATCGGATCGATTTAAGCACACAAAGGGGGAAGTGCTTAGTTATTATGAAACCTAAATTACGAATGATGAAAATGCGTTGGTTGGGTGCTGCGGTACTGTTGTCACTTTATACGTCATCAGGCTGGGCTTTTTCCATTGACGATGTCGCAAAACAGGCACAATCCTTAGCAGGCAAAGGTTACGAAGCGCCAAAGAGCAATCTGCCGTCCGTATTCCGTGAGATGAAATATGCGGATTATCAGCAGATTCAATTCAACCATGATAAGGCCTACTGGAACGCCATTAATACCCCATTTAAGCTTGAATTTTATCACCAGGGCATGTACTTCGACACGCCGGTTGCTATCAATGAAGTGACTGCCACCGCTGTTCGCAAAATTAAATACAGCCCGGATTATTTTAACTTTGGCAATGTGCAGCACGATAAAGACACGGTCAAAGATCTCGGATTTGCCGGTTTCAAAGTCCTCTACCCCATTAATAATAAAGATAAAAACGATGAAATCGTCAGTATGCTGGGTGCCAGCTACTTCCGTGTGATTGGCGCAGGCCAGGTATATGGTCTTTCCGCCCGTGGTCTGGCGATCGACACGGCTCTACCGTCAGGGGAGGAGTTCCCTCACTTTAAAGAGTTCTGGATCGAACGTCCAAAACCGACGGATAAACGCCTGACCATTTTTGCACTGCTGGATTCCCCGCGTGCGACGGGCGCCTATCGTTTTGTGATCATTCCAGGGCGCGATACTGTCGTTGACGTGCAGTCTAAAGTCTATCTGCGTGACAAAGTGGGCAAACTGGGCGTAGCGCCGCTCACCAGTATGTTCCTGTTCGGGCCGTCTCAGCCATCACCAGCAACCAACTACCGTCCGGAATTGCATGATTCCAACGGCCTGTCGATGCTGGCCGGAAACGGCGAGTGGATTTGGCGTCCGCTGAATAACCCGAAACACCTGGCGGTAAGCAGTTATGCCATGGAAAACCCGCAGGGCTTTGGTCTGCTGCAGCGTGGTCGCCAGTTCTCCCGTTTTGAAGATATTGATGACCGCTACGACCTGCGTCCGAGCGCCTGGATCACTCCGAAAGGCGACTGGGGTAAAGGGAAGGTAGAGCTAGTGGAAATTCCGACCAACGACGAGACCAACGATAATATCGTCACTTACTGGACGCCGGATCAACTGCCGGAACCGGGTAAAGAGATGAATTTCAAATACACCATCACCTTTAGCCGCGATGAAGACAAACTGCACGCGCCTGATAACGCATGGGTAATGCAGACCCGTCGCTCTACTGGCGATGTCAAACAATCCAACCTGATTCGTCAGCCGGATGGCACACAGGCTTTTGTGGTGGACTTCACCGGTCAGGATATGAAGCAACTGCCGAAAGACACCCCCGTCACCGCGCAGGCCAGTATCGGTGATAATGGCGAAATCGTTGAAAACACCGTTCGTTATAATCCTGTCACGCAAGGCTGGCGTTTAATGCTGCGCGTTAAGGTTAAAGATCCGAAGAAAACCACCGATATGCGTGCCGCGCTGGTCAATGGTGACAAGACCCTGAGTGAAACCTGGAGCTATCAGCTACCTTCCAATGAATAAGACAACTGAGTATATCGACGCGCTGCCGCTTCCGGATGCGGAAAAGGCAGCGCTGCCGACAGAGAGTCTTCGTGCCGTGCATGAAGCCCTGGACGAGGAACGTCATAGCTGGACTCGTGATGATGATTCGCCGCTGGGTTCAGTGAAAGCGCGTCTTGAACACAGTTGGCCTGATTCCCTCGCGAAAGGTCAACTCGTTAAAGATGATGAAGGGCGTACACAACTGGAGGCGATGCCAAAAGCGAAGCGCTCTTCGATGTTCCCGGATCCCTGGAGAACGAACCCGCTTGGGCGCTTCTGGGATCGGCTGCGCGGTCGCGATGTTCAGCCGCGCTATATGTCGCGTTTAACGAAAGAAGAGCAGGCCAGCGAGCAAAAATGGCGTACGGTGGGTTCTATTCGCCGTTACATCCTGTTGTTGCTGACTCTGTCGCAAACCGTGGTCGCTACCTGGTACATGAAGACCATCCTGCCTTACCAGGGCTGGGCGCTGATTAACCCGTCGGACATGGTGGGTCAGAATCTGTGGGTTTCCTTTATGCAGCTACTGCCGTATGTGCTGCAGTCCGGCATCCTTATTCTGTTCGCCGTCCTGTTCTGTTGGGTGTCGGCCGGTTTCTGGACCGCGCTTATGGGCTTCTTACAGTTGCTGATAGGGCGGGATAAATACAGTATCTCCGCTTCCACTGTCGGTGATGAGGCGCTCAATCCTGAGCACCGTACTGCGTTGATCATGCCTATCTGTAACGAAGATGTTGATCGCGTTTTTGCGGGCCTGCGTGCGACCTGGGAGTCGGTTAAAGCGACCGGGAACGGTGAGCATTTCGACGTTTACATCCTGAGTGATAGTTACAACCCGGACATCTGCGTTGCCGAGCAGAAAGCCTGGATGGAATTGATCGCCGAGGTGCAGGGCGAAGGGCAAATTTTCTACCGCCGCCGCCGCCGCCGCGTGAAACGTAAAAGCGGTAACATCGATGATTTCTGCCGTCGCTGGGGTAGCCAGTACAGTTACATGGTGGTGCTGGACGCCGACTCCGTGATGACCGGTGATTGTCTGACCGGGCTGGTGCGTTTGATGGAAGCGAACCCGAACGCGGGTATCATTCAGTCGTCGCCGAAAGCCTCTGGTATGGATACGCTCTACGCACGTTGTCAGCAGTTTGCGACACGCGTGTATGGCCCACTGTTCACCGCGGGACTGCACTTCTGGCAGTTGGGGGAATCGCACTACTGGGGTCACAACGCGATTATCCGCGTGAAGCCGTTTATCGAGCACTGTGCGCTGGCACCGCTGCCGGGTGAAGGCTCCTTTGCCGGTTCGATTCTTTCGCATGACTTCGTGGAAGCCGCACTGATGCGTCGTGCGGGGTGGGGCGTCTGGATTGCCTATGACCTGCCAGGTTCTTACGAGGAACTGCCGCCGAACTTGCTTGATGAGCTTAAACGTGACCGCCGTTGGTGTCATGGCAACCTGATGAACTTCCGTCTGTTCCTCGTCAAGGGGATGCACCCGGTACACCGTGCGGTGTTCCTGACGGGGGTCATGTCCTACCTGTCCGCGCCGCTGTGGTTTATGTTCCTGGCCTTGTCGACTGCACTGCAGGTGGTACATGCATTAACGGAGCCACAGTACTTCCTGCAACCGCGTCAGCTCTTCCCGGTGTGGCCGCAGTGGCGCCCGGAACTGGCTATCGCGCTCTTTGCCTCAACAATGGTCCTGCTGTTTTTACCGAAACTGCTGAGTATCATTCTGGTGTGGTGCAAAGGGCCGAAAGAGTATGGTGGATTTGTGCGGGTGACGCTCTCCCTGCTGCTGGAAGTGCTGTTCTCTGTACTGCTGGCGCCGGTGCGTATGTTGTTCCACACGGTGTTCGTGGTCAGCGCATTCCTCGGCTGGGAAGTGGTCTGGAACTCACCGCAGCGTGACGATGATTCGACTCCATGGGGCGAAGCCTTCATGCGCCACGGTTCTCAGCTATTGCTGGGGCTGGTATGGGCAGTGGGTATGGCATGGCTGGATCTGCGCTTCCTGTTCTGGCTGGCGCCGATCGTCTTCTCGCTGATCCTCTCTCCGTTCGTGTCGGTCATTTCCAGTCGTTCAACGACGGGCCTGCGTACTAAGCGCTGGAAACTGTTCTTGATCCCGGAGGAGTACTCTCCGCCGCAGGTACTGGTCGATACCGACAAGTATCTGGAACTGAACCGCGGCCGTTCACTGGAAGATGGCTTTATGCACGCGGTGTTCAACCCGTCGTTTAACGCGCTGGCAACGGCAATGGCAACGGCACGTCACCGTAGCGGGCATATTCTGGAGATCGCCCGTGAGCGTCACGTTGAGCAGGCGCTGAACGAGACCCCGGACAAGCTTACCCGTGACCGTCGTCTGGTGCTGCTGAGTGACCCGGTTACTATGGCGCGCATGCACTACCGCGTATGGGCATCGCCTGAGAGATATCTCTCCTGGGTTAACTTTTATCAGGATGTGAAGCTTAATCCGCTTGCCCTGAAAACAAAGTAAGCCGACATTAAGGAAAATACCGGCCCCAGGGCCGGTATTTTTTTACGTAAATAATGTATGTGAGGTAATCAGTGAGAATAGTCATTGTGGCGCTTATGGCATGTCTGCTGAGCGGATGTGGTAGCATCATCAGCCGGACGATCCCAGGCCAGGGGCATGGCAATCAGTACTACCCTGGTGTCAAATGGGATGTCCGCGACTCCGCATGGCGCTATGTCACCGTACTCGATCTGCCATTCTCGCTGGTGTTCGATACGCTCTTACTGCCCATTGACGCACATCATGGCCCATACGAATAATTAACGCTCGTCCCACTCATCCGCAGCAGCCTGGCCTTCTTCGGTATCAAGTGGAGGCTCAAGCTGGAATTCCCCTTCATCCCATTCGTGCAGCGTGTTCTCTTCCAGCCACTCCTGACGTAGCTCTATCTCATCAAAATCGCCGTCAAACACACTCTGTGCGGCTTCGCCCGATAACATTGGCAGACACTCGCCTTCCTCTTCGTCTGTGGCGAAGAATTCAGCCTGCCACATAATGTCTCCATCCTGGAGAACGTATTTCTGGACGTTGAATTGCTGCACATTCGCATCTTCTTCCTCAACGCCTGGATTATTGGCGAGGAACTCTTCGCGAGCAGCGTCAATTGCTTCTTCGAGCGTAGCGTACATAGTCATAAGTTTCTCCCTGTGGTTTGACGAGGTATTCAGGGAAAGAATAGTTGAATATGAGGTTTTGCAAGTACCCGAACAAAAAAATCAGTCATCGGTGTTAATCATCAATGACCCGGTCAGCGACCCTCTGGCGCGCAGGGCGTTGTAAACTGACCCAGGAGTAAAAGGCGTTAAACAGGACAATGCCCGCCGTGACGCAGAATACCGCACGAAAACTGTAGTTTGCCGAGACCGCCGCGCCGAGCAACGGGCCGGTTACGTTACCGATATCGCGGAATGACTGGTTGTAGCTGAATACGCGGCCTGCAATTTGTTGGGTTGTGTTATAGACCAGCAGGGTTTGTACCGCAGGCAGTAGCGCGCCATCGGCAGCACCGAGTAAAAAACGCAGTAGCCCAAGCTGCCACGGCGTTTGTACGAAGGCCATCGGTACCAGCAGCAAGACGGAAATCAGCAGTGCGGCAACCAAAATCTTTTCCGGACCGATACGATCGCCCAGGCGGCCAAGTCGCGGGGCACTCATCAGCGCCGCCACGCCGGGAACCGACGCTATCATGCCGCTGATAAACGCGATATTACCGACATTCCCCGCCAGTTCACGGACATAGAGTGTCAGAATAGGCGCGATAGATCCGGTTGCGACCTGGATTATCATCGTTGTGACAAACAGGCTCAGCACCAGACGCGGACTTTTCAGTGAAGCTAAAACCTCTTTGGCGTGAAGCATCTCTTTTTTCGCCACCGGAGTGAAATTTTCCCGAATGCAAAAGAGCGTCAACAAGAAGCAGATAAACAGAACCGAGGCGGTGATAAAAAAGACCATCCGCAGCCCATATACATCGGCCAGCAGACCGCCTGCCAGTGGTCCAAGCAGTGCTCCGGCTACACCGCCCGTCGATAGTGTTCCCATCGCCCAACCACTGCGGTTTCGTGGCATCTGTGTCGCGATCAGCGCGTTGGCATTAGGTATAAAGCCGCCGAGTAAGCCGAGCAGCGCACGCAACACAAGGAATTGCCAGATATTTTGCGCAAAGCCCATCAGGGCCATGACAATCGCCATCCCGAGTGCAGAACGCAGGAGCATAATTTTACGCCCTTTACGGTCAGCGAGGCCGCCCCAGAAGGGGGAAGCCATGGCGGAAAAAAGAAAGGTAATACTAAAGACCAGACCGGACCACATGTTGAGCGCGCTATGCCCGGTAACGCCAAGTAGCTCAACGTAGAGAGGCAAAAAAGGCATGACCAGACTAAATGCCGCGCCAGTTAAAAAACAGCCGACCCAGGCCACGGTCAGATTACGTTTCCAGTTTATGGGAGCAGGAGATGACATTACCGTTCACGTTACGCGTGTCACACGCGGAGAATTAGCGATTGAAAATAATAAGCCTGCTAATTATGCGCCTGGGTGATGACACCTGCAACGGAAAGCATGTGTAGAAATGCAACAAACGTAGCCCGGCGTACCGGGCTACGGGGATTAATAGCGCGAAGGGACACCGTCCGGGCGGGTTTTGAAGCGACGGTGCAGCCACATATATTGCTCCGGGGCCATCAGAATACAGCGCTCAACAACCTTATTCATCCAGGCGGCGGTCTCTTCTGCGGTCTCCAGCGGTGGGGTGGTTTCACCTTCCAGCATGATCAACTCATAACCTTTACCGTCCGGTTTACGACGCGGTACGAAAGGTACCAGGCAAGCTTTAGACATTTTCGCCAGCATCCAGGTACCGGTCGTAGTCGCGGTCTGCTCGACCGCGAAGAAGGGCACAAAGACGCTGGAACGCGGGCCGTAGTCGTGGTCTGGCGCGTACCAGACGACATCGCCGCTTTTTAGCGCTCGTACCATTCCTTTCAGGTCTTTTCGATCTATCATCGTCTTGTTTGAGCGTAACCGTCCCCACGTTTGCAGCCAGTCCAGCAGCGGGTTGTCATTAGGACGGTACACGCCAATGCCCGGAATATGCATGCCAAAGACGCGAGCACCCAGTTCGAGCGTTAAAAAATGTACGCCAATTAGCAAAATGCCCTTACCTTCGGCGAAGTGCATTTTGGTATTGTCCATGCCCGTAACATCAACCCAGCGATTGATCCGGCTGTCCGGCCAGAACCACGCCATCCCGGTTTCCATCAACCCCATCCCAACCGACTCAAAGTTCTTTTTGACCATTTCCTGACGCTCTTGCTCAGGCATCTGCGGGAAACAAAGCTCAAGGTTGCAATGTGCGATACGGACGCGGCGTTTCATCAGGCGCATTGCCAGTCGCCCCATACCGCAACCCAGGCGATAGAGGACCGGATAAGGCAGTTGTACCACCAGCCACAACAGCCCAATTCCGCACCAGGTTAGCCAGTAACGCGGATGGAGCAGTGACGGGGAAAATTTTGGTAAATGCGTCATATCGTTCCTTACTCAGCAAAAATCTCCTGCATTGTCGCATTTTTATCGAATCAACCAAAACCTCTACCAGTTGAATGCGTAATTGCCAGGCTATTGTTATTGAAAGATGATTTTAATGAGGGAAATGTAGCGCAAATTGTGTGGATGTAAATTGCCACTAATTGCTTTATGATGCCGCCCGATTTTATTGACTACCGCATTGCAGGATACGTACACCATGCCAGTGTTACACAACCGCATCTCGAATGATGAACTGAAAGCGCGCATGCTCGCCGAAACCGAGCCGCGCAAGACCGTCTCATTCTATAAATATTTCTCCATCGTCAACCCGCAGGCCACCCGCGACGCACTCTATACCGCCTTAACAAAGCTAAATGTATTCGGTCGCGTATATTTAGCTCATGAAGGGATCAACGCGCAAATCAGCGTGCCAGAAAGCCAGTTCGAAGCGCTGAAAGCCTATCTGTACAGTTTCGATCCTGCTCTGAATGGCCTGCGTATGAATATCGCCATTGACGATGATGGTAAATCATTCTGGGTACTGCGCATGAAAGTGCGCGATCGCATTGTCGCTGACGGGATTGAGGATGCCTCGTTTAATGCCAGTGACGTCGGTGAATACCTGAAAGCCGCCGAAGTGAACGCGATGCTGGACGATCCGGAAGCGGTCTTTATCGACATGCGCAACCACTATGAATACGAAGTGGGCCATTTTGATGGTGCGCTGGAAATTCCTGCCGATACCTTCCGCGAGCAGTTGCCAAAAGCGGTTGAAATGATGCAGGAACATAAAGACAAAAAGATTGTCATGTACTGCACCGGCGGGATCCGCTGCGAAAAAGCCAGCGCCTGGATGAAGCACAACGGTTTTAGCAAGGTCTGGCACATCGAAGGCGGGATCATTGAATATGCCCGTCGCGCCCGTGAGCAGGGGCTGCCGGTACGCTTTATCGGTAAGAACTTTGTGTTTGATGAGCGTATGGGGGAGCGTATCTCTGACGATGTGATTGCCCATTGCCATCAGTGCGGTGTGCCTTGTGACAGCCATACTAATTGTGTGAATGACGGCTGCCATTTGCTGTTTATTCAGTGCCCGTCGTGCGCTAAAAAGTTCAAAGGATGCTGTAGCGAAGCCTGCCTTGAAGAGAGCCAGTTGCCGGAAGAAGAACAGCGTAAGCGGCGAGCCGGGCGGGAAAACGGCAACAAGATTTTCAACAAATCACGCGGCCGTCTGAATACAAAGCTCGGTATCCCGGACCCTGAGTAAAAGATTTTCGCCTGTGTAAGCAACAGGCTCGCAGGCGAATCAGCAGGGGCGGATAATCATGAATGATCCGCCTCTGCTGCGTGCGTGGTTTTACTTCTGCTGTACGCCTTCCACAGAGATGATCAAATCGACTTCCTGCGATGCAGGACCAAGGTCGGTAGTGATATTAAAGTCTTTAAGTTTAATTTTCCCTTCTGCTTCAAAACCGGCGCGTTTGCCACCCCACGGATCATCACCCTTGCCCATCAGTTTGGCTTCCAGTTTCACGGGTTTGGTTACGCCGTTTAAGGTCAGATTGCCGGTGATATCCAGCTCATCACCGTCTTTTTTTACCTCAGTAGAGGTGAAGGTTGCCTGCGGGTGTTTCGTCACATTAAGGAATTCGCCACTGCGAAGGTGTTTGTCGCGTTCCGCATGGTTGGTATCGACACTGTTCGTATTGATGGTGACGTTGACTTTATCGGCGGCAGGATTTGCCTCATCAAAAGTAAAAGAGCCGTCAAAATCTTTAAATGTGCCATACAACCAGCTGTAACCGAGGTGCTGGATGCGGAAATTGATGAAGGCGTGTTGGCCTTCTTTGTCGATTTTATATTCCGCTGCCATCGCGGAACCCGCAGAGAACAGTAACGAAGCGAGGGAGAAACCCAGCAGGCTTTTCTTCATATCATACTCCAGAGTCAGATGACGATTTACCCAGCATGCGCTTTAGGGTGTCGTCTTTATCGATGAAATGGTGTTTAAAGGCGGCAAGACCGTGTAAGACCGATAGGATAACGACCGTCCATGCCAGCCACAGGTGAATATCTCCGGCCAGGTCTGCCTGCGAGCCCGCATCAGCAAAGGTGGCAGGCACCTCAAACAGGCCAAAAACGCTGATGGGCTTGCCATCAGCCGTGGAGATGAGGTAACCGCTGAACAGGATGCCGAACAGCAGCAAATAAAGGGCGATATGTGCAACAACCGCGCTGACGCGGGTCAGTCGCGAGTAGCTTGCGAGTGGCGCGGGCGGTGGAGAGAGACGACGCCAGATAAGGCGAACCACCAGGACCAGCATCAGGACAATGCCAATGCTTTTATGCAGTTCGGGCGCCTGGTGGTACCAGCCATCATAGTAGCTGAGTGTGACCATCCATAAACCCAGCGCAAACATGCCATAGACTGTAATTGCGACCAGCCAGTGCAGGGCAACAGAAATTGCGCCATAGCGAAATGGAGAATTACGGAGTTGCATAATGTGAACCGCAAGAGTGTAAAAGTTAATTTAAAATGGCGTCAGAAAAATAATATTGCAACTTAAAAATAACAATTAATAATCTTATTTTTTGTATATCAAAAATTTTGAATTAATTTTCAAAAATATGTTCAGTTCATTAGAGGGTATGGAAGTTATAGAAGCTTTGAAGGGCTAAAGGCAGAGGCGGTAAGGAGATTTTTTTATTTCAAAAAATCTGTCGTAATTTTAAGTTTTTTTAAATAAATGTCAGTAAATGTCAATGTTCGTCATTCAGCCCAGACAACATAAATTAAGTCCACAAGAGCGATGAGTGACCATAAAGCGATATATACCATTAAATGCTCGCGGACGTTATTAACAAGAAAGAAGAACAAGCGGCGCATAATCTCTCCAGATATTCGGCCAAAAGAAAAGGCGACCCAAAAGGAAAAGGGTCGCGGGTAGGAATTATCCTGCAAAGCGCGCTAAAGAGAAGGGGGTTAAATCAAATTTACTGCTTTCACCCTGGGCGAACTGGGCCGCAATTTCCCCAAGCACTGGCGCAAATTTGAAACCATGCCCACTCAGCCCGGTGACCAGTAGCGCATGAGGGCAATCGGGAAGGGTATCGATGATGAAATCTTCATCAGGCGAATTATCATAAGTGCAAGAGGACCCGTACAGGCAACCACCGATGCCCGGTAAGAACTGGCGCAGGAAGGGAAAACACTCTGAACCATCTGAGGCTACTGCGCCAAACGGTACGCGTTCACTGGCCTCGTTGATACGTTGTCCGCCGTTATGCTTGCCGATTTTTAACGCATTATCCTCAGCGGGGAAACCATAGTATTGAGATCCATCCGCCATTTCGCCGGTAAAGGCCGGGAAGCGATTCTTGGTGCTGTAACGACCATCAGCCTGGAACCAGGCAAAGACTTTTCGTACCGGCTGGACAGGTAAGCCGGGAACAAGGTTCGCAACCCATGTACCGCTACTAATGAGGATCTTTTTCGCGCTGAATGTTCCCTCAGATGTATCAATACTCACACCATCATCGGTAGTATGCAGGGCTGTCACCGGGCAGTTAAACAGTTGGGCGCACCCGGCTTCTTGCGCCAGGCGAATCCAGGCCTTAATTGCCAGTTCGCTGCGAAGGATGCCGGAGTCCGCTTCGAACAAGCCGATGTAGTCATCCGGGACGGTGATTTCTGGCCAGCGTGCCATCAGTGACGGCGCATCAAGCTTTTCCACGGCCAGATTCCAGTGCAGCGCACTTTGCGCGACATTTGCCAGAAAAGAGGAATGTGCCGGGCCAAGATTAAGTACCCCGGTGCGCTCAAAGACGGCTTCGCCGCTGTCAGCAACCAGTTGATCCCACAACTCCTGGGCGCGCAATACCAGCGGAACGTACTTTTCCCCCTCCCCATAAGCATGGCGGATTAAACGAGTATCGCCATGGTGGCTCCCTTCCCGATGCGGTGGCAGGTGCGCATCGGTCATCAGTACGCTGAGACCGGCGCGGGACGCATAGTAGCCCGCCGCCGCACCGACAGAGCCGCTGCCAATGATGATCAAATCGTATTTCATGTCGTTCTCCATCAAGTCGTAATCGGGAGGGTAAATAACCGGGAGGCGTTATACAAGACGGGAAATAAATAAGGCACCACGTGGGTGCCTGTTGAGTGATTATTGAGCATTATCGCTAATGCCTACGATACTCATTTTCCTGGTACTCGCCTGACTCTATTTTGGCGATACCCGCTTCTAAAATCGAAATAAACTGGCGGGCAACTTCGGTCGTTAACCACAACGTCTGGCCTACTTCGGTGTCCTGAGAAGCGGCTCTGTTTGGGGTCTGGTAATGTAAGCGCAACATCAGTGCGTCGTAACTGTCCACTGTGCTGATATCCCATCCAACCAGAGGATGGGTCTGGATGACTTCATTATTCTTTTCCATCATAACCCCCTTATGGCGTGTTAACTGACAACGACTTTCGAGGTTCAATGCGTGTTTTTGTGAAGCCTTTTCAGTATACCAATATTTAACCTTGCTGATCGAATAAATAACACTCTGCAACATAATTTTATTTCAGTTGGATTTTTTTGAACAAGAAAACGCTAACTTACGCGTGATTTTTAAGCAGGTCAGGAGGAAAGTAAGATTTTTGCTTAAAAAAACAAAAAAGCCGGGGCGACCCGGCAAAAACATGCACAATACAAACTCTTTTTAATCGCGGATAAACCAGTCGTCGGCGCTTTCCCACGTTTCTTGCAGAATTTCACTGACGCGCTCTTTATCTTCTTTTGCTCCGCCCATCACCGATAAGTTATTCGCTGTCGCATAACGAACCGTAATTTTATTTTCGCTATCAGGATAATAATTATTCAGTCGGCGGGATAACTCGCTCGCCAGGGCATCAATAGCACCTGGCGGGAGCGGTGTAGTTTTGGCAATAGTCACTTCGATGCGCATGGCAACCCCCTGTGTTATTTACTGTATGTTTATACAGTTACCTTGCAAGATTTACAACAGGGGGGTGAAAAAAATCAGGATTTCACTGTCCAGCGGACTGTCTCACCGGCGAGGAATGGGATAATCGCATCTTCCGGCAAAGCAATACTGTCGATGACCGTTGAATCTTCACGCACCAGTTCAATGAAGGTTTCATTCACCGGCAGGCCATAAAAATGCGGACCGTTGAGTGAACAGAACGCTTCAAAATGCTGCAGGGCATTCATCTCTTCAAACACGGTGGCATAACTTGCCAGCGCAGTCGGCGCGTTGAAACAGCCTGCACAGCCACAGCTTGCCTCTTTACGATGGCGGGCGTGTGGCGCAGAGTCCGTACCGAGAAACGCGCGGGTAAAGCCGCTGGCGACCAGTTCACGCAGCGCCTGCTGATGCACGTTACGTTTCAGGATAGGCAGGCAATACAGATGCGGACGTACACCGCCGACCAGCATATGGTTGCGGTTGAACATCAAATGCTGCGGTGTGATGGTGGCCGCTAACAGCTCATTGCCGTCACGGACATATTCCGCGGCATCTTTGGTGGTGATGTGCTCGAACACCACTTTCAACCCCGGCAGACGTTGGCGAAGTGGCTCCATGACCGTCTCGATAAAGCGGGCTTCGCGATCGAAGATATCGATCTCTGCCTGGGTCACTTCACCGTGAACCAGCAGTGGCATCCCCAGTTTTTCCATGCGCTCAAGTACCGTCATGATGGCATCAATACTGGTCACCCCATGACTTGAATTGGTCGTGGCATTCGCCGGGTAGAGCTTGGCGGCGGTAAAGACATTCTCGCGAAAACCGCGTTCCACTTCGTCGGGATTGAGTGAATCGGTCAGGTAGCAGGTCATTAGCGGAGTAAAGTCATGTCCGGCAGGTACGGCATCAAGAATGCGCTGGCGATAAGCAATTGCCGCCTCAACGCTGGTCACCGGCGGGACAAGATTGGGCATGACGATGGCGCGAGCATAAATTTCGCTGGTCCACGGCACGACGGTTTTTAACATATCGCCGTCACGTAAATGAACGTGCCAGTCATCAGGGCGGCGGATTTTTAAAACCTGGGAATGTGCTGTCATGGGAGTGCTCCGGCTGGGTGATAATCAGTCAATATGGCTGGTTTTTTGCCGGGCACTAAGCATAAGCGTATACCCATCATACTTCAAGCTGCATCTGAGCCACTTCGCGCCTGTCCCGATCACTAACGTGAATAAGCTCCCGGATGTTCATGGCGTCTTCGCTTTCCCGCAACGCGAATGATGGTGGGTATAAACGCTTCGGCTTGCTTCTTTTCCTGAAAAAAGCCCTTACGGGCTTAATCGGTGAGCGGGATGATAATTTCACCCGGCTTCACTTCGATACCCCTGGCATATTTCTTCGCCAGCGCTTCGCCTTTACTGCTGTCTTCACGCAGAATGTAAGCGGGGCGCTGATTAAAGTAGTTACGCAGGGACTGATTCAGGTAGGGCAGAAGGGTTTGCAGAATGGACTGCATTTTCTCCGGTGTGACGGTTGCGTCAACCACTTCCATCTCCTGGAGATAAATTGCCCCTTTTTCTTTATCGAAGACCGGCAGCGCCTTCATTTTGAGCTTCATGGTCGCTTTCTGATTACCGAAAAGAGAGTTCATCTCCAGATTGGCATCGCCGGAAAGGGTAATCTTATTCGGTTCCTCACGGCCAATCTGACTGACCAGATTACTGAGGACGATGTGCGCGTCCGCCACGCCGGGCAGGCCGATGTCTTTGGCGAAATCGTTGCGTTTTTGCAGTGACTGGTTAATTTCCTGCTCGCTGATGCTGTACTGTGTTAACTGGTTACAACCCACTAAAACGCCGCTTAAAATCAAAGCCGCGGCGAAAATAATCTTTTTCATTATGTTCCTCAAGAGAGTGCCTGTGTATTCATCCTTGTCTGTAGCATCAGTCCAGGGCAGAGGATAAGCCAGCAGAAAAAGCTGAAAGCGGAAGCGTTCGCTTCCGCCTGGGGCATTATATCGCCATTGATGAGAGCAGGTTAATCTGCGTTTGTTTCGCCATGTTATCGCGGTAGTCGGCCACGCGCGTCGGCCAGTTAATCCCCGCCACAATGGTCAGATTACGCAGTAAGGGGAACAGGTGAATATCATCATCCGACAGCTCTCCGTTTACCGCATTAGGCTGAACGATAAGCTTATCCAGTGCGCGTAAATCATCGCTGATTTTTTTGATAAGCCCGGCTGAGTGGGCCATGTGCTCGTCAAAATTGCCGATCGCCGCCTCTTTCTTCGCCACAAAATAGGCTCTGGCTTCTGGCGTAGCGAACTCGTCGAAGGGGCTTTTGGCAAAACGCGGAATGAGCAGACGATTGACGTAGCCATTGACTTTTCTCAGCCAGGCGTCGAGGGCTGGATTCTGCTTTCCGGTCAGCAACGGCTTACCGTCAAGTTTGTCCACGTAATGGACGATATCCATGCTTTCAGGTAGATAGCGGCTGTCGTCTTTTTGGAGTATCGGCGCCATTTTTTGGCCGATCATTCGGGTCGGCGTTGCTTCGTCATCATTGAGCAACACGTTGAGTTCGACGGGGATATTCTTGAGGCCGAAAATCATGCGGGCCTTAACGCAGAACGGGCAGTGATCATAAATGTAGAGTTTCACGGTTCTCCTCCATACTGATTGTCCATCACAAAAAAGTATGGAAGAGATTAAAAGGGCTGGCAAATCATGCGCCCGGTTCGAGCAGGCGAGACGGGGTGCGTTTTAGCGCGAATTGCCACAGCAGGGCGAAAAAGGTGATAAGGCCAATCAGCGCCAGCATCATCCAGGGTAACGTCGGCTGACTCAGTGCTTTACCCACGTCAAACAGCCAGCCCCCGCCGGCATAACCCAACGCACCGCCAAATGCCAGCCCCAGGCGACTGAACCCCATATAACTGCCGCGGGCACGGGAATCTGCCAGCGCCGCGCTTAACGTTTCACGTGCCGGTTCAGCAATAATGGAGCCGATATAAAAGGTGCAAATCAGCGTAAACAGTTGCTGCAGGCTGTTGACCAGGCCTATCGGCAACAGACTGAATGACATAAACAGCAGCCCGGCCATTAGCCGATGTTCCAGGCGAAAACGTTTTTCACTCCAGCGGGCAATAGGGTACAGCAGCGTCAGCGACAGGCTGGCTTCAATGGCATACATCCATTTTACTGCCGCAGGCGAACCGGCGATATCATTCACCATGATTGGCAGCATCAACATTACCTGAACCGCCAGCATGTAATAGCCGGTAAGTGTCAGTACGTAGGTGACAAAACGTTTATCACGCAAAACGCGGCCCAGCCCTTCACGTACCGGCGTTTTTACCGTCGATAATTTCCATGCAGGCAGCAGCCAGGCGTTAAAGCCTGCACAAAGAACAAACACGGCGGCACCGACGATACAGACCAGACGGAAATCGTATTGCAGTAACCAACTGCCAATCAGTGCGCCGATCACCGCCCCCGCGCTGTCCTGCATCATCAATAGCGAGAAGAAGCGGCCGCGCTGCGATGGGCGAATCAGTTTAACCACCAGCGCCGTGCGCGGCGGATCGAAGAGCGTACCGCCGAGTCCGGATAATATGCAGGAGCACCACAGCAGCCAGGGTTCATGGGCGATACCCATGGTGGCAAAACCGGCAGCACGCATTAGCATGCCGGTGACGATCAGTGGTTTAGCACCAAAACGGTCCGCGATGGCGCCGCCGAAAACGCCCAGCCCTTGCTGCACGAATTGCCTTAACCCAAGGGCAATACCAACCATCAAGGCAGCCCAACCGAGTTGATCAACAAAACGTATAGAAATAAGCGGGAAAACGACGAAAAAGCCCAGCACCACCAACATATTATCGACGAGCAGGAAATATTTACCCAGGCTCCTTGCCTGCGATACGCGTGACATTTCCCCTCCCGGGAAATAAAAGTAAGTACGTTAATATTCTGCCGGGTCGTCTGATTTTTTCCCATCGTTGGCGCGACAATATTTTTTTATCAAAAGCGGGCTTTAATTCAGACTTCTCATCGAAAAAGCTTATGTATTGCGAAAATGCAGGTTGTTGTTTTCACAGAGTGGCTGCGCAAATGTATAGTAAAGGGAAGGGGTTGAGAGTGGTAACCGGAAGGAGAAGGAATGAATGTTTGGCTATCGCAGTAATGTGCCGAAAGTACGCCTGGTCACAGACAGGCTGGTGGTTCGCTTAGTTCATGAGCGGGACGCCTGGCGGCTTGCGGACTATTACGCTGAGAACCGTCAATTTTTAAAGCCCTGGGAACCGGTTCGTGACGAGAGCCATTGCTATCCATCTGGTTGGCAGGCTCGCCTGGGGATGATTAACGAATTCCATAAACAAGGAACCGCTTTTTATTTCGCATTACTCGATCCAGAAGAAAAAGAGATCATCGGCGTCGCGAATTTCTCCAATGTGGTACGCGGTTCTTTCCATGCCTGCTATTTGGGGTATTCCATCGGGCAAAAATGGCAGGGGCAGGGGTTAATGTTCGAAGCGCTGACGGCAGCCATTCGCTATATGCAACGAACGCAACATTTGCACCGCATTATGGCGAATTATATGCCGCACAATAAACGCAGCGGCGATTTACTGGCGCGCCTTGGTTTTGAAAAAGAGGGCTACGCAAAAGCGTATCTGCTGATTGACGGGCAATGGCGTGACCACGTGTTGACGGCGTTGACCACCAAAGACTGGACCCCGGGTCGTTAAGGAGAAAACATGAAGTACCAACTCAGCGCCACGGAAGCGCGCGTTATCGGATGCCTGCTGGAAAAACAGATCACTACCCCTGAACAATATCCATTGTCGGTCAATGCCGTGGTGACCGCCTGTAACCAAAAAACCAACCGTGAACCGGTAATGAACCTCAGCGAGCATGAGGTGCAGGAGATACTGGATACGCTGGTAAAGCGCCACTACCTGCGCACAGTCAGTGGTTTCGGTAACCGTGTCACTAAATATGAGCAGCGTTTCTGCAACTCCGAATTTGGCGATCTGAAACTCTCCCCGGCGGAAGTGGCCATTATTACCACGCTGTTGCTGCGCGGCGCTCAAACGCCGGGTGAACTGCGCGGGCGCGCGGCGCGGATGCATGAATTTAACGATATGGGTGAAGTGGAAAGCGCGCTGGAGAATCTGGCGCAGCGCGAAGATGGCCCGTATGTTGTGCGTTTACCACGCGAGCCTGGCAAACGGGAAAGCCGCTATATGCATCTGTTCAGCGGTGATGTGGAGACGCTGATTAACGTTGTGGAGACAGTAAGCCCGCTGGATAGCGACAACGATCTGGCTTCGCGGGTTGAAGCGCTGGAAAACGACGTTGCCGAACTGAAACAGCGTCTGGCTTCACTACTCGAACATCTGGGGGATTAATCGTGGCGGCATTACGTATAGGGGTTGTGGGATTAGGCGGTATCGCGCAAAAAGCCTGGTTACCGGTACTGGGGGCGGCAACTGACTGGACGCTGGCGGCAGCCTGGTCACCCACGCGAGAAAAAGCGCAGCGTGTGTGCGACACCTGGCGTATTCCTTATGTCGGCTCGTTAGGTGAGCTCGCCGCGCAGTGTGACGCGGTTTTTGTTCACACCTCTACCGCCTCGCATTATGCGGTGGTGAGCGAACTCCTCAATGCAGGTGTTCATGTTTGTGTCGACAAACCCCTGGCAGAAAATCTGTCGGATGCGGAAAAGCTCATTGAACTGGCGGCGCGCAAAAAGTTGACGCTGATGGTGGGGTTCAACCGCCGTTTTGCTCCGCTGTACCGTCAGTTAAAAAGTCATTTGCCGCAGGCAGCATCACTGCGAATGGATAAACATCGCAGCAACAGCGTTGGTCCGCACGATCTGCGCTTCACCTTACTCGATGATTATCTGCATGTTGTGGATACCGCTCTCTGGCTGGCCGGTGGCAGTGCGTCGCTTGCCAGCGGCACATTGCTGACTAATGACCAGGGTGAAATGATTTATGCCGAGCACCATTTTGCGCAGGGCGCGTTGCAAATCACTACCAGTATGCATCGCCGTGCCGGTAGTCAACGCGAATGGGTGCAGGCGGTAACGGACGGCGGACTGTATGACGTTACCGATATGCGTGAATGGCGTGAAGAACAGGGGCAGGGAGTTGTGACTCCGCCCATACCCGGCTGGCAGAGTACGCTGGAGCAACGAGGCTTCGCCGGATGCGCGCGCCATTTTATCGAATGCGTGCAAAATCAGACGGTTCCGGAAACGGCGGGTGAGCAGGCTATCCTGGCCCAGCGTATCGTTGAAAAACTCTGGCGCGAGGCGATGAGCGAATAACCCTCTGTAACATATGGCGGTAGAAATTCGCGTTATTCCAGGTAGACTAAGCGCTTCGCGATACCAACGCCTGCTTTGTGCAGGCGTTGTGTTTATGGAACCTTAAATGAACTTATTAAAATCGCTGGCGGCCGTCAGCTCAATGACCATGTTTTCTCGCGTGCTGGGTTTTGCACGCGATGCCATTGTGGCGAGGGTATTTGGTGCAGGGATGGCGACCGATGCCTTCTTTGTCGCCTTTAAACTGCCAAATCTCTTACGACGTATTTTTGCCGAAGGGGCATTTTCTCAGGCCTTTGTCCCCATTCTTGCGGAATATAAAAGTAAACAGGGCGAAGAGGCGACGCGCATTTTTGTCGCCTATGTATCGGGGCTGTTGACGCTGGCACTGGCGATTGTCACCGTTGCCGGCATGCTGGCGGCGCCCTGGGTGATTCTGGTGACGGCGCCGGGGTTTGCCGACACGGCTGATAAATTTGCATTGACCTCTCAGCTTCTGCAGATAACTTTCCCCTACATTTTGCTGATTTCACTGGCGTCGCTCGCAGGGGCGATCCTCAATACCTGGAACCGTTTCTCCGTCCCGGCATTTGCGCCCACGTTCCTTAATATCAGCATGATCGGTTTTGCTCTGTTCGGTGCGCCGTATTTCCATCCGCCGGTGCTTGCGCTGGCATGGGCGGTGACGGTGGGCGGTATCCTGCAATTGGTTTATCAACTGCCGCATCTGAAAAAAATTGGCATGCTGGTGCTGCCGCGTATCAGTTTCCGCGATGCGGGCGCGATGCGGGTGATGAAACAGATGGGGCCGGCGATCCTTGGCGTATCGGTCAGTCAGATCTCCCTGATTATTAATACTATTTTCGCCTCCTTCCTGGTCTCCGGTTCGGTCTCCTGGATGTATTACGCTGATCGCCTGATGGAGTTTCCATCCGGGGTGCTGGGTGTGGCGCTGGGGACGATTTTGCTGCCGTCGCTCTCGCGAAGTTTTGCCAGCGGTAATCATGATGAATATTGCCGCCTGATGGATTGGGGGTTGCGGTTATGCTTTTTGCTGGCGCTGCCCAGCGCGGTGGCGTTAGGCATTCTTGCGAAGCCGCTGACGGTTTCGCTTTTTCAGTATGGTAAGTTTACCCCATTTGACGCCCAGATGACGCAGCGAGCGCTGATCGCCTATTCGGTTGGCCTGATGGGCCTTATTGTGGTGAAAGTATTGGCTCCAGGGTTCTATTCACGACAGGACATCAAAACGCCGGTCAGGATTGCCATTGTCACGCTGGTGATGACGCAATTAATGAACCTGGCATTTATTGGCCCGCTAAAACATGCCGGTCTGTCACTCTCGATTGGCCTGGCGGCCTGTCTGAATGCCAGCCTGCTCTATTGGCAGTTGCGTAAGCAGAATATCTTTACCCCACAGGCCGGCTGGGGCCGTTTCCTGACACGTCTGTTTATTGCGGTGATCGTAATGGCAGCCGCACTGCTGGGCATGCTGTATGTGATGCCTGACTGGGCGCAGGGCAACATGGGGCATCGCCTGGCTCGGCTCATGGTCGTGGTGGTGGTAGGCGTTGTGGCTTACTTCGCGACGCTTGCGGTGCTGGGGTTCAGAGTTAAAGATTTTGCCCGCCGGATAGCGTAAGCGCAAAAGGGAGTCGACCATGACAGTCGACTCCCGCATAAAAGAATGTGAACGCGTTAGCTAAATGGAAATCTTTTTTCCGCCCCTGCTACCCGTAAAGGTCTGACCGTCCGCACCATAAAGCCCTGGCTCCTGGTGAGGTTTCAGTACCTCGAGCGCTTTTCGGTTAAGGGCAATTTGCCCTTCGAGCAACCAGCCGTTGTGTTGGTTCAGATCACGCAGGTGTTGCGTTTTTCGTGTGATTATCTGCCAGCGATCGGCGATATCGTCATTCGCGCTACTTTGCACCTTTTGCGCTTCGCGGCGTTGCTGCTCAAGATAATCCAGTGTGGCAAGCAATGAGCTTTTCTCTTCCGTAATGCGTTGCAACGTGCTGCTATGCACATGGCCCACAGAGAGTTGTTTTTGCTCAGCATCCATCACGTCTTTTAATGCGTTCAGGATAACTGTCATCTGATCAAGAATGTCTGACAGTTGATTCATACATTATTTACTCAAGTAACTCTGCACTTCGTTAATCAGGGCATCGGCGATTTTACCGGTGTCCATCTTTAGCTCACCATTACGGATTGCCGTTTTCAGTTGTTCAACGCGTTCCATATTGACGTCGCTGCTACCCGGCTGCATCAATTTGGATTGGGCATCACTGAGCGTTACGCTCGTGCTGTTGGCGGTTTTCGATTTTTCCAGACGTACTTTCGTTGCCTGGGTGTCGCTGGTTTCACGTGGTTGTACGGTGCTAACCGGCTTTAAAGGCGATGTACGATCAATGCTCATAGTGTGTTGTCCTCATAGAGGTTTTCCGGCGTTTTGGGTCTGCCATCTTCAGTCGTTGCTTATTTATCGGCAGATGCCGCGAATTCTTTAAAAAGATTATAGGTTAATCAGAATATTCCCATCAGCGCCGACAATTCCACTTACAATTTGTCCAGAAGACATGCGTACCCGGGCACTTTGCGACACCGCCGCATTGTTCAGCGCCTGGCCTTCACTATTGACACTAAAGCCTTCGCCATTGGCTACAACCATCACTCGCTGGCCGGCTTTTACTCGCCAGGCCTGGCGCAGCATCGAGAGCTGAACCGGTTGATCGGGTGAGAGATCGCGCAGGCTTACGGCATCTTGTGCCTGAGAAATTTCGAGCATTGTTTTCGGCGGTAACTGATCGAGCCTGCCGCGTTTGAGCTTTACGCTTTCCGGCGTCAGTACACTACCACGGGCAATCGCCTGAGCGGCGACAACATAATTACCCGTCGCCTGGACGTTTACCTGCAAATAGCGCTTTTCGTTACCGCAGTTTGTCAATACGTTGACGTTCCCCCAAAGCTGAGCGTAGCCCGTCAAACTTAAAGCCGGTTGCTCACAGGTGGGATAAAGATTTTTCGGCGTACGTATTGTTACCACCACCTCGTCACTAAAGCCAGCCAGTCGTTGTGCAAAAAACGCGGTGAGCTGCGCCTTTAAGTCTTGCGCCAACACTTGCGGGCTTAAAATCAAAAACAGCAATGCCGCGGCTAAACCGCTTTTCAACGTGTTCATCGCAGACCCCTGCCTGTTGTTTGTTGAAGAGATGACAGGATTCTACCCGTCACGCAAATCTATCAACGCAATAAATAGCGACGCATTTTGCGCTTATTCCGTCGATAAGGCGCGCGTAAGGAGATTTAAGCTGTTGACTAAATAATTGTCATCAGCGGGGAAGCCATGCTCGATAAACTTGATGCCGCGTTACGGTTCCAGCAAGAAGCACTGAATCTGAGCGCGCAGCGCCAGGAAATCCTGGCCGCCAATATTGCGAACGCCGATACCCCGGGGTATCAGGCGCGTGATATGGATTTTTCCAGCGAACTGAAAAAGGTGATGGAACGTGGCCGTGCAGAGAACACAGGCGTCTCGCTGGCGTTAACTTCCAGTCGCCATATTCCGGCGCAAGCCATTTCCACCCCGTCTCCAGACCTGCTTTATCGTATCCCGGATCAGCCATCTGCCGATGGCAACACCGTGGATATGGATCGCGAGCGTACACAGTTTGCGGATAACAGCCTTAAGTATCAGACAGGGCTGACCGTGCTGGGCGGGCAGATTAAAAGCATGATGTCCGTGTTGCAGGGGAATAACTAACCATGGCATTGCTGAATATTTTTGATATCTCCGGCTCCGCGCTTGCCGCGCAGTCCAAACGTCTGAACGTGGCTGCCAGTAACCTGGCGAACGCCGACAGCGTCGCCGGACCGGACGGTCAACCTTATCGCGCTAAGCAAGTCGTTTTCCAGGTGGATGCTGCACCAGGCCAGGCAACGGGTGGCGTAAAAGTGGCTGGCGTTGTTGAAAGCCAGGCACCCGACAAGCTGGTTTATGAACCCGGCAACCCACTGGCGGATGCGAAGGGCTACGTCAAAATGCCTAACGTTGATGTTGTTGGGGAAATGGTGAACAGCATGTCCGCGTCTCGCAGCTATCAGGCGAACGTGGAGGTGCTCAACACCGTTAAAAATATGATGCTCAAAACGCTTACTCTCGGCCAGTAAAAGGAGACATAAATGTCTATCGCCGTAAATGTGAACGACACGTCCAGCAGTAGTGTCAAGTCCACCAGCAGCAGTAGCAGCTCGTCTCAACTGACTACGAGTAGCGCGTCAGACCTACAGAGCAGCTTCCTGACCCTGTTGGTCGCACAGTTAAAAAACCAGGACCCAACCAATCCGCTGCAGAACAACGAACTGACCTCACAGCTTGCGCAGATCAGTACGCTGAACGGGATTGAAAAACTGAACACCACCCTGGGATCTATCTCCGGGCAGATCGATAACAGCCAGGCGCTGCAGGCCAGCAATCTGGTAGGTCACGGTGTAATGATTGAAGGTACGACGATTCTGGCTGGCAGCTCAACCACAACGCCGTTTGGTGTTGAACTGACCCAGGCCGCAGATAAAGCGACCGCGACCATCACCAGCAAAGACGGCACCGTGGTACAGACCGTCAACCTGGGGCCGCTGACCGCTGGCGTCCATACCTTCAGTTGGGATGGAAAGCTGTCGGACGGCACCACCGCCCCAGATGGCTCTTATAAAGTTTCTATCGCCGCCAGTTCAGGCACTACGCAACTGGTTGCTCAGCCGCTGCAATACGCTCTGGTTCAGGGGGTAACGCTGTCGGAATCAGGCAACAAGTTAGATTTAGGTACCTACGGCACCACTACGCTCAACGAAGTTCGGCAGATTATTTAAGCCTTAACACTTATCAGGAGTAAGTCATGGCCTTTTCACAAGCGGTCAGCGGTCTGAATGCTGCGGCCACCAACCTCGATCTTATTGGTAACAACATCGCCAACTCCGCTACGTATGGCTTTAAATCCAGTACTGCGTCCTTCGCTGACATGTTTGCGGGTTCTAAAGTAGGTCTGGGTGTTAAAGTCGCGGGCGTTACCCAGGACTTTAACGACGGTACCACCACCAATACGGGACGCGGCCTGGATGTCGCAATTAGCCAGAATGGCTTCTTCCGCCTCGTTGATACCAACGGTTCTGTTTATTACAGCCGTAATGGCCAGTTCACGCTGGATGAAAACCGCAACCTGGTAAACATGCAGGGTCTGCAAGTAACGGGTTTTCCGGCAAGCGGTACGCCTCCGACCATCCAGTCGGGCGCGAACCCAACGGGGATCAATATCCCAACGACGCTGATGTCGGCACAAATCACCACCACCGCAACGATGCCGGTTAACCTGAACTCGTCTTCTAAGACGCCGACAGTGACCACGTTCGACCCGACTAACGCTGACAGCTACAACTTAAAAGGGCCGATCACCGTTTACGACAGCCAGGGTAACGCCCACGACATGAACGTGTTTTATGTCAAAAGCGCAACAAATAACAATACATGGGATGTCTACACGCAGGATTCCAGCGTAACGGGCTCTACGGCGACCAAAGCGGCGCAGATGATCTTTAATCAGAACGGTAGCCTGCAAGGTGTATACAACTACACCTTTAATACCACGACCGGTAACTACGATCTGTCCACGACGGCGAATACGAACCCTGCCATTACTGTCACTTCCGGTACGCTTAACGGCGCTACAGCGGCGACATTCTCCCTGAGTTTCCTGAACTCCATGCAGCAGAACACCACTAGCGCCGTCGTGAGCACCTCGCAGAACGGCTACAAGCCGGGTTCTATGGTGAGCTACACCATTAACGATGACGGTACCGTCGTGGGTTCCTACTCCAACGAACAGAAACAGGTGCTGGGTCAGATTGTCCTGGCGAACTTCGCCAACAACGAAGGCCTGAAATCTGAGGGTGATAACGTATGGTCTGCCACAAACAAATCTGGCGTGGCGCTGTTGGGTACGGCAGGTACGGGTAACTTCGGTTCGCTGACCAACGGCGCACTCGAAGCCTCTAACGTGGATCTGAGTAAAGAACTGGTCAATATGATCGTCGCGCAGCGTAACTATCAGTCGAATGCGCAGACCATCAAAACCCAGGATCAGATCCTTAACACGCTGGTTAACCTGCGTTAATCGGCTGACGGGATGGTCTAATGGATCACGCAATATACACAGCGATGGGCGCGGCAAGTCAGACGCTGAACCAGCAGTCTGTCACCGCCAGCAACCTGGCCAACGCTTCAACACCGGGCTTTCGTGCGCAGCTTAGTGCGCTGCGTGCGGTACCGGTAGAAGGGTTGTCGCTGCCGACCCGTACACTGGTCGCTGAGACCACCCCTGGCGCTGATATGACGCCAGGCGATCTGAACTACACGTCACGCCCACTGGATGTTGCCCTGCAACAGGATGGCTGGCTGGCGGTGCAGAGCGCGGATGGTTCCGAAGGGTATACCCGTAACGGTAACATTCAGGTCACACCGACCGGGCAACTGACCATTCAGGGGCATCCGGTCATGGGTGAGAACGGGCCGATTGCTGTTCCGGAAGGTTCGCAGGTCACCATTGCCGCGGACGGGACCATTTCCGCCCTGACCGCCGGTGATCCGCCGAACACAGTCTCCCCGGTTGGCAAACTGAAACTGGTGAAAGCGAACGGCAGTGAAGTGGTGCGTGGCGATGACGGTCTTTTCCGCGTCAGCCAACGCGCGCAAGCCACCCGTGGCCAGACGTTACAGCCGGACCCAAACATCCGCGTCATGTCAGGTGTGCTGGAAGGCAGTAACGTTAAACCTATGGCGGCAATGGCCGATATGATCGCCAGCGCACGCCGCTTTGAAATGCAAATGAAAGTTATTGGTAACGTTGATGAGAATGCGCAGCGTGCCAACCAGTTACTGTCCATGAGCTAATAAACAGGATTTCCTATGATAGGTTCATTATGGATCGCTAAAACCGGCCTCGACGCCCAGCAAACCAATATGGACGTTATCGCCAACAACCTGGCGAACGTCAGTACCAATGGTTTCAAGCGTCAGCGCGCGGTATTTGAAGATCTGCTTTACCAGACGATTCGTCAGCCTGGTGCGCAATCTTCTGAACAGACTACGCTGCCTTCTGGCCTGCAGATTGGTACCGGTGTTCGCCCGGTGGCCACCGAACGTCTGCACAGCCAGGGTAACCTCTCCCAGACGAACAACAGCAAAGATGTGGCTATCAAAGGCGAGGGCTTCTTCCAGGTCCTGCTGCCGGACGGTGCCTCTGCTTATACCCGTGATGGTTCATTCCAGGTTGACCAGAATGGCCAGTTGGTAACGTCGGGCGGCTTCCAGGTTCAGCCTGCCATTACCATTCCGGCTAACACCCTGAGTATCACCATTGGCCGTGACGGTGTGGTCAGCGCCACGCAGCAGGGGGCGACAGCGCCTGTGCAGGTGGGGCAGCTCAACCTGACAACCTTTATGAACGACACCGGTCTGGAAAGTATCGGTGAAAACCTGTACCTCGAAACACAGTCTTCCGGCACGCCGAACACCACCACGCCGGGGCTGAACGGGGCGGGTCTGCTGTATCAGGGGTATGTGGAAACCTCGAACGTAAACGTGGCGGAAGAACTGGTGAACATGATCCAGGTTCAGCGCGCTTATGAAATTAACAGCAAAGCGGTATCGACCACCGATCAGATGCTGCAGAAACTGTCGCAACTCTAAGGCGTTATCCGGTGCGGCGCAGGCTGCACCGGAACCCTGATTTCGAAGATGAATGTAATGCAAAAAAACGCCGCGGGCCGCTACCCCCTGTTAGCTTTACTGGCACTGATGTTGAACGGATGTGCCTGGGTTCCCTCAACACCGCTGGTGCAGGGCGCAACGACCGCTCAACCGATGCCGGGACCCGTTCCGGTCGTCAATGGCTCTATTTACCAGACTGCGCAGCCTATCAACTATGGCTACCAGCCGCTGTTTGAAGACCGTCGCCCGCGTAACGTCGGGGATACATTGACGCTGGTGCTGCAAGAAAACGTGAGCGCCAGTAAGAGTTCATCAGCGAATGCCAGCCGCGATGGCAAAAGCAGTTTCTCAATGGATACCACGCCTCGCTATCTGGAAGGCTTGTTCGGCAATGCGCGTGCAGACCTGACGAGCGAAGGCAGCAACTCGTTTAACGGCAAAGGCGGCGCTAACGCCAGCAATACATTTAGCGGCACGTTGACCGTTACGGTCGACCAGGTACTGATCAACGGCAATTTACACGTGGTGGGTGAAAAACAGATCGCCATCAACCAGGGCACTGAATTTATCCGCTTCTCAGGTGTTGTGAACCCACGCACCATCAGCGGCAGCAATACGGTTCCGTCCACACAGGTGGCGGACGCGCGCATCGAGTACGTCGGCAACGGCTACATTAACGAAGCGCAGAATATGGGCTGGCTGCAGCGTTTCTTCCTCAACTTATCGCCGATGTAACCGGGGTGAATTATGTTTAGATTTCTGGCTGGAATAGCGTTAGTGCTGGTGGCGTTTGTCGCCCAGGCCGACCGCATCCGGGACCTCACCAGTGTACAGGGCGTACGTGAAAACTCCTTAATTGGTTATGGCTTAGTGGTTGGCCTTGACGGAACGGGTGACCAGACCACCCAAACGCCATTCACTACTCAGAGCCTGAATAACATGTTGTCGCAGATGGGGATCACCGTCCCGGCTGGCACCAACATGCAGCTCAAAAACGTTGCGGCGGTCATGGTTACCGCCCAGCTTCCGGCGTTTGGCCGCCAGGGGCAGACCATCGACGTGGTGGTCTCCTCTATGGGTAACGCCAAAAGCCTTCGCGGCGGTACGCTGCTGATGACCCCACTGAAAGGGGTGGATAGTCAGGTCTATGCCCTGGCGCAGGGGAATATCCTGGTCGGTGGCGCAGGCGCATCCGCTGGTGGCAGCAGCGTGGCGGTTAACCAGCTTAACGGTGGACGTATCACTGGCGGTGCCGTGATTGAACGCGAGTTGCCTTCCCAATTTGGCAATGGCAACACCATCAACCTGCAATTGAACCAGGATGACTTCACGATGGCGCAGCAGATTGCTGACACCATCAACCGTCGTGGCATGGGTGGCGCAACCGCGCTGGATGCCCGTACGGTTCAGGTCCGCGTGCCGCAAGGCGGCAGTTCGCAGGTGCGCATGTTGGCGGATATCCAGAACCTGGAAGTGGGTGTCGCGCCGCAGGACGCTAAAATTGTTATCAACTCCCGTACAGGTTCTGTTGTCATGAACCGCGAAGTCACGCTGGATAACTGCGCTGTGGCACAGGGGAACCTCTCGGTCACGGTCAACCAGTCTGCCAATGTCAGCCAGCCGAACACGCCGTTTGGCGGTGGTCAGACAGTGGTCACGCCGCAAACACAGATTGACCTGCGTCAGAGTGGCGGCTCCCTGCAAAGTATTCGTTCCAGCGCCAATCTGAATAGCGTGGTACGTGCACTGAACGCGCTGGGCGCAACACCTATTGATCTGATGTCCATTTTGCAATCAATGCAGAGCGCAGGTTGCCTGCGGGCTAAGCTGGAGATCATCTAATGCTGACTGACAGCCGCTTGATGGCGAGCGCGGCATGGGACGCGCAATCGCTTAACGATCTGAAAACTAAAGCCGGGCAGGATCCGCAGACTAACCTGCGGCCTGTGGCGCGTCAGGTTGAGGGGATGTTCGTGCAAATGATGCTGAAAAGCATGCGCGAAGCCCTGCCAAAAGACGGTATTTTCAGCAGCGATTCCACGCGGATGTACACCAGCTTATATGACCAACAAATTGCCCAGCAGATAACGGCAGGCAAGGGGCTGGGACTGGCCGATATGATGGTCCAACAGATGTCCGGCGGGCAGGCGCCGGTTGCTGCGGGTGACCAGATGCAGCAGGTGCCGATGAAATTCGATCCCGAAACCATCAACACCTATCAAAGCCAGGCTATTACGCAAATGGTGCGTAAGGCACTGCCGAAAGCGCCGGAAAATAGTGACGAGCCGCTGAGCGGCGACAGTAAAGACTTCCTGGCTCAACTTTCCCTGCCTGCTCGTCTTGCCAGTGAGCAAAGCGGGGTTCCTCACCATCTGATTCTGGCGCAGGCCGCGCTGGAATCGGGTTGGGGCCAGCGACAAATCACCCGTGAAAACGGTGCGCCGAGCTTTAACATTTTCGGCGTGAAGGCGACGCCTGGTTGGAAAGGGCCGACTACCGAAATCACCACCACTGAATATGAAAATGGCGAAGCCAAAAAGGTCAAAGCCAGGTTCCGTGTCTACAGCTCGTATCTGGAAGCGCTCTCTGATTATGTCAGCATGCTAAGTCGCAATCCGCGGTATGCGGCGGTGACGACAGCGGCAACGCCGGAACAAGGCGCACAGGCGTTGCAGAACGCGGGTTATGCCACCGATCCGAAATATGCGCAGAAACTGACAAGTATGATTCAGCAGCTTAAGTCGATGGGCGAGAAGGTCAGCAAGGCCTACAGCAATGATATTGAAAATCTGTTCTGAAACGACTCAAGTTCAGCTCAGGGTTGCCGATAATCGTTAGCAGGACTTATGTCTCAAAGTTTATAAGGAACCTCAATGGCCAACTTGATTAATACCGCGATGAGTGGGCTCAGTGCAGCCCAGGCGGCGCTTAATACCACCAGTAATAACATTTCAAGTTATAACGTGACGGGCTATACCCGCCAGACAACAGTCCTGACTGCGGCGAATAGCACCCTGGGTGCTGGTGGGTGGATTGGCAACGGTGCGTTTGTCTCAGGTGTGCAACGTGAATATGATTCGTTTATTACGAACCAGCTACGCGCAGCGAATACTCAGAGTAGCAGCCTGACGACCCGTTATAACCAAATGTCAAAAATTGACAATATGTTGTCGGGTTCAACCAATACGCTGGCCACTGCGCTGCAAGGTTTCTTCTCCAGCGTTCAGACTCTGGTCAGTAACGCCGAGGATTCATCATCCCGCCAGAGTGTACTGGGTAAAGCCGATGGTCTGGTTAACCAGTTTAAAGTGGCTGACCAGTACCTGCGCGATCAGGATAAACAGGTTAACACCTCTATCTCCTCAAGCGTTGATCAGATTAATAACTACACCAAGCAAATCGCTAATCTGAACGACCAAATTTCACGTCTGACGGCAGTAGGTGGCGGTGCATCGCCGAACGACTTGCTGGATCAGCGCGACCAACTGGTAAGTGAGCTAAACGGCATTGTGGGCGTTGAAGTCAGCGTCCAGGACAACAGCACGTTTAACATCACAATGGCGAATGGCTATACGCTGGTTCAGGGTAGTACTTCCCGCCAGTTGGCCGCGGTGGCATCCAGTGATGATCCTGCCCGTACGACGGTTGCTTATGTTGACCCGACCGCAGGGAACATTGAAATTCCGGAAAAACTGCTGACAACCGGTTCACTGGGTGGCGTGTTGACCTTCCGCTCTCAGGATCTGGACAAAACGCGCAATACGCTGGGCCAGTTGGCTTATGTTTTCGCAGATAAGTTCAATGCACAGCATAAACAAGGCTATGATGTCGATGGTGATCCGGGTACCGACTTCTTCACGATTGGCACGCCGTCCACTCTGAGCAATGCGAAAAACACCGGTACTGGTGTCCTGTCAACAATCATTAGTGACAGCACCAAAGTGCAGGCGACGGATTACAAGCTGCTTAAAACCGATACTGGCTGGAATGTGACCCGACTGGCAGATAATACGGCGTTTGCCGTTACTCCGGATGCCAGCGGCAACCTCAGTTTTGACGGTCTGACCGTCAGTGTTTCCGGTACAGCGAACAAAAACGACAGTTTCACGGTGAAACCGGTCGTGAACGCCATTACCAATATGAGTGTGGCCATCACCGATGAGTCGAAAATTGCCATGGCGTCCAGCGCGACTTCCGGTAAAAGCGACAACATCAATGGTCAGGCGCTGTTAAATCTGCAAAACAGCAAAGTCATCGGAAATACAAAAAGTTTTAACGATGCCTACGCGTCAATGATCAGCTATGTCGGTACAACGACCTCTACGCTGAAAACCAGCAGTACTACGCAGGCGAATGTGGTTACGCAGCTTACTGACCAGCAGCAATCGATTTCTGGCGTCAACCTCGACGAAGAGTACGGTAACCTGCAGCGTTACCAGCAATATTATCTCGCAAACGCGCAGGTGTTGCAGACGGCAAACACGCTGTTCGATGCGATACTGAACGTACGCTAAGTAAGGGGTAAGAGATGCGTATTAGTACTCAGATGATGTATGACCAAAACATGCGCGGCATTACCAATTCACAGACTAAGTGGATGGATTATGGCTTGCAAATGTCGACAGGCCAGCGCGTGAACAAACCTTCTGACGATCCGATTGCCGCCTCCCAGGCTGTAGTGGTTTCTCAGGCTCAACAGCAGAACGAGCAGTATAAAACCGCGCGTACTTTCGCTACTCAGAAAGTATCGTTGGAAGAAAGCGTGCTGTCACAGGTGACCACTGCTGTAACTGCGGCACATACCTCGCTGGTTGCGGCTGCGAACGGTACACTGAGCGACGATGACCGTGCGTCTATGGCGACAGAGCTACAAGGTGTTCGCGATCAATTGCTTAACCTGGCAAACAGCACTGATGGTAATGGTCGCTATATTTTTGGTGGCTATAAAACCGACACTCCACCGTTTAATGCCGCAGGCGCTTACAACGGCGGCAATGTTGCGATCAGTCAGCAGGTGGATGCGTCCCGTAGCATGGTAATTGCCCATACGGGTAACCAGGTCTTCAATAGCATTACCAGCAATGCGATCCCGGAGCCGGATGGTAGTACTTCGCAAACCAACGTGTTCAGTATGTTAGATGACGCGATTGCGGCGCTGAAAGTCCCGGTTTCAGGTAACGAGGCAGCTCAGGCTGTTTCTCAGGCAGCCCTGGATAAAGCCAACCGTGGCCTGACTAACTCGCTGAATAACGTATCGACCGTTCGTGCACAGTTGGGTACGCAGTTACAAGAGCTGACCAATCTCGATGAGTTGGGTGATGACCGTTCGCTTTCACTGAAAACACAGATGAGCGATCTCGTTGATGTAGACTGGAACTCGGTCATCTCGTCTTACACCATGCAGCAGACGGCATTGCAGGCATCCTATAAAACATTTAGCGACATGCAAGGCATGTCGCTGTTCCAGCTCAATAAGTAATCTTCGCTTTAGAACATGTCTGGAAACTGGAACATGTTCTGTGTGCCCGCACCGGTATCCGGTGCGGGCCTTTTTTTTAGCCGATATTGCGCGATTGTGCAGTAACACGACGGTTATCCACTAAACGGATCACCAGGGCGACTGCGCCAGTCAACGTTGCCAGCGCCACCACGCCAGGCCATGCGGCGATAGTGTAGACCTTACTGCCTAGCGCTGAACCCAGCGCCATCCCAATGAATACGACAGTAAAGAGAAGGGCGTTCAGACGGCCACGCGCCTTTGGCTCCAGGCCATACACCAGATTCTGGTGCGCCACGAGACTGGACTGTAAGCCAAGATCAAAACCAACAGCCGACAGGGCTATCAGTGCCAGTTGTCCATGCGGTGGCAATGCCGGCAGTGCGAACATCAGCGCAAAGGATATTGTGACCAGCCCGGCACCCAGTTGAGTCACTTTTTCAGCACCGACTTTATCTGCCAGCCCCCCTGCTAAAGGTGCCGCCAGTGCGCCTGCTGCGCCTGCAATACCAAACATACCTGCGACGGCGCTTCCGAGCTGATAGTTATCCAGCAACATTACTGCAAGGGTTGACCAGAAAGCGCTAAACGCGATGGATAAAAAGCCCTGCGCAAACGCAGCACGGCGTAGGGCAGGGTAACGCTGCCAAAGATGCGCCATTGTTTTCATCAGCGCGGGATAACCGAGCGTTGAATGCGCGGCGAATCGCGGCAACACAAACCACATCAGAACGGCGATAAATGCAATGCTGGCAGCAGCAAGCTGGAACATAATGCGCCAGCCAAACGCTGCGCCGACAACGCCGCTCACGGTACGAGAAAGTAAAATACCCAACAGTAACCCCGTCATCACTGTACCGACGGTTTTCCCTTGCTTACCTTCGGGGGCAAGAATGGCGGCGGCGGGAACAATATCCTGCGCCATGGTGGCCGCCATCCCGATCAACAGACTGATAAGTAATAACCCCGGTAAATGTGCCATCAGGCTACAGGCCAGCAGCAGTAAAGCCAGCGCCACGCTTTTCGCAAGAATAAGATGACGACGATCGTAACGGTCGCCCAGCGGCAATAAAAAGAGGATGCCCAGTGCGTAGCCTGCCTGCGTCAGCGTCGGAACCAGCCCCATTCCGTTAACGGTCAAATGCAGATCGCTGCCCATCAGTGGTAATAAGGGTTGTGCATAATAAATCGCGGCGACGCTAAAACCCGCCCCCAGCGCCAGCGCAAAGATAATCCACTGCGCCGGATTTAACGATTGAGAACGACGGTTCATAACTTTTCCTCAAACATATTCATAGTTGGTGTGAATGTATTTTTGTCGATTACAGCGTGACGCGGTAGCCAGCAGAGTGGTAAAACGGTTATACGTAAAACGTATAAGGGAAATTTAAATGCAGCGTGCAGAACGTATAGACCGCATTGATCTGATGCGCACGCTGGTGCGCATTGTAGAGGCGGGGTCGCTATCGGCCGCAGCGCGCCAGCTCAATACCACGCAGGCCACGGTGAGTCGTCGTCTGCAGTCGCTGGAAACCATGCTCGGGGTCAAACTGGTTCTTCGTACCACCCATGCGATGAAGCTCACCGACGATGGCGAGCGCTGCTATCAACATGCGAGACGTGTCATTGATACCTGGCTTGCGCTTGAAGATGAACTGAGCCAGACAGAAGATGAGCCCGTCGGGATGCTTCGTGTACGGGCGCCTCATGCCTTTGGTCAGGAACAGCTCCTGGCCCCGCTGACGCGTTTTCTGGAACGCTACCCGCAGCTTTCGGTGCAATGGATGCTTAACGATAAAACAGTCAATTTTCTCAGCGAGAATCTTGATTGCGCGATTCGCGTTGGGGCCGAAGTGGACCCTGCGACGGTTTCCGTCCTGCTTGCCGAAGTTCCGCGTTCCATTGTCGCATCGCCAACACTGTTAGCCCGCTTTGCGGAAATTCGCACGCCGCAGGATCTGGCGGCGCTGCCGTGGATTGCGTTAAGCACCTTTTACCAGCATAACGTTGCCGTCACCAACGTGCTTAGCGGGGTAACAGAGCAAATAACTATTGCGCCCAGGCTCTATACCGACAGTTTGTATGTGGCACGCAATACCGCGCTGTCAGGGCTGGGTGTGGCCGTTGTCTCAAGCTGGACGGTGGAAGAGGATATCGGCAACGGCAGACTGGTGGCTTTACTGCCTGAGTGGCAGATCCCACCGTTGCCTGTGCATCTGGTGTACCCCTGGGCGCGTTATTATCCGGCACGTTTGCGGATGTTTCTCCAGTTGATGCGCGAGGTCATGCCGGGCCTGAGTGGAATGCGACAGCCTGCGCTGAAAGCATAAAAAAAGCCGACCCGGAGGTCGGCTTTTTATCAGCAGAGTGCTTATTCCGCTGCGTTCGGTCGTGTAGCTGGCGCCGTTGCGGTATGCGTGGCGCTGTGACCGCCTGCAGAACCTTTGCCGTCAAAGTTGAACTGTGGACGGACCCAGTCACTGTGACGCGGCGCTTCCGGCACATAGGCAGGTGCAGGCGCTTTGGTCATCGGCGCAGTGGCATGATGGACCTCGCTTGCTGCCACAGGAGCTACGCGCTCAATCGCTGCAGCAACCGGTGCTACAGGTTCAACAACCGGGGCTACCGGAGTAGCTTCTGGCTGTTTTTCCTCGACAGCAACAGGCGCTTGCGGTTGCTCTGCAACAGGTGTTGCGTCTTCAACAACCGGTGTAACAACCGCAGGTTCAGCGGCTTGCGCCACCTCTTCTGCGACCGGACGGTCTTCCTCTGCGATCAGTTCCGGCTGTGCTTCAACCGGGGCTTCGATCACTTCCGGATGCGTGGTTTCGACCACAATAGGCTCTGGCTCGATAACCGGTGCCTGCGGTGCGACTTCAACCACTTCCTCTGCCGGTGCCTGTACATCAGCTACGACGGACTGCTGCTCTTGCTGAGCTGTGGCCACAACTTGTTCGACTTCGGCAATGGCAGGTGCGACATCGGTAGCGGTGACACTGTTTTGCTGCTCAACAACCGGTGCTTCTTGCACCTCGTCCTGAGGACGCGTAACCGGATAGCGAACCCACACTTTACCGGACGCCATTTCCGGAGAAGCACAGGCAATCTCCAGCGGCATTGCGGACTGTGCCGGGTAACGCTCATCACGGTAGCGACGGCGACGCTGACCACTGACGCGCAGATGACGCGGCGAACGGCGAGAACGACGCGGCATACCTGCGGTATCACGGTTTTCTGCAGTTTCTTCTTGCTCAGCAACGTTCTCAACAACGGCCGGCAGGTCCACTTTCGCCAGCTCTGTACGTTGTACAGGGGCTTCTGTGGTACCCGGCTCTACGGCAACAGCCTCTTCACTTGTGCTTGCCGGAGCATCACCGAAACGGACTTTCTGGTTCAACTGACGCTGTTTACGGCGCGGCATCACCTGAACGCGCTCTTCCTGTTCGGCTTCCTGCTCAGGTTGTTCTTCACGGTTCAGTGCTTTCACATCCTGCTGCGCCTGGCGTTTTTCGTCGTTATTACGACGACGATTGCGCTCGCGGCGGGAAGGCTGCTGCTCATCACGCTGTTTCGTTTTTTCCGTCTCTTCCGCAGCTACGGGTACTGGCTGGCGGGCTTCACGCGCTTCGGCATTCTGCTGTGGTTTCTCACGGCGATTACGGCGATTGTCATCGCGGTTCTCACGCCCTTCATTACCATCTGCACGCGGCTCACGACGTTCATTGCGGTCACGACGGTTACCCTGGCGCGATTTGCGGCGATCTTGCTGGCGCTCCTGCTTCTCTTCTTTCTTCTCTTCCTGAACTTCGGCTGGTGCGGCAGTTTCACTCCCGGCAAACAGGTTTTTCAGGGCGGAGACAAGACGGCTAAGAAGACCCGGAGCAGCAGGTGCGGCTACTGAAGGCTCGCTGCTGACAGCCGGTTGCGCCTTCGCTACAGGGGCTTCAGGTGCCGTTGGCGCAGGCGGAACTTCCGGCATGACGAAGGCAGCCAGCGCAGGCTGCTCAGGACGTTTACGCTCGGCAGATTCCTCGTCTGACGGCATAGCCATCTCTTCTTCATGCAGCTTCGGCAGCATGTAGCTGAGGGTGGTTGTCTCTTCGCCTTTACGCACGCGCAGTACGGAATAGTGCGGCGTCTCCATCTGGTCGTTCGGTACGATTACGCAACGCACGCCACCCTGACGGGTTTCAATAGCGCTGACTGCGGCGCGTTTTTCGTTCAACAGATAGGAGGCGATCGGTACCGGAACGATGGCATGCACTTCCTGGGTATTTTCTTTCAGCGCTTCTTCTTCGATGAGGCGCAGAATAGAAAGTGACAGGGATTCGTTGTCACGGATAGTCCCGGTTCCGCTACAACGCGGGCACACATGGTGGCTGGACTCGCCGAGTGACGGGCTCAGGCGCTGACGGGACATCTCCAGCAGGCCGAAGCGAGAAATATGGCTGATTTGAATACGCGCACGGTCCTGACGAACGGCTTCGCGCAGACGGTTTTCTACCGCGCGCTGATGGCGCACCGGCGTCATATCGATAAAGTCGATAACGATCAGACCACCGAGGTCACGCAGACGCAACTGACGTGCAATTTCGTCTGCCGCTTCCAGGTTAGTGTTAAAGGCGGTCTCTTCGATATCACCGCCACGGGTTGCACGCGCGGAGTTGATATCGATGGCGGTCAACGCTTCGGTGCTATCGATAACGATAGAGCCGCCGGACGGCAGACGTACTTCACGCTGGAAGGCGGATTCAATCTGCGATTCGATTTGGTAGTGGCTAAACAGCGGGATTTCACCGGTGTAGAGCTTAATTTTGCTGCTGAAATCCGGACGGCCCAGCGCGGAGATATGCTGGCGAGCCAGCTCAAGCACTTTCGGGTTATCGATAAGGATTTCGCCGATGTCCTGGCGCAGATAATCACGGAAAGCACGAACGATAACGTTACTTTCCTGGTGAATCAGGAACGGAGCAGGGCGGTTTTCAGCGGCCTTCTGAATAGCTTCCCAGTGTTTCAGACGGAAGCTCAGATCCCACTGCAGAGCATCAGCAGATTTACCCACACCGGCGGTGCGGACGATCAGACCCATGCCATCGGGCAATTCGAGGCTGGCCAGCGCTTCTTTCAGTTCGGTACGGTCATCGCCTTCAATACGACGAGAAATGCCACCCGCGCGCGGGTTGTTTGGCATCAGTACCAGATAGCTGCCTGCCAGGCTAATAAAGGTAGTCAGCGCAGCGCCTTTGTTGCCGCGTTCTTCTTTATCAATCTGGACGATAACTTCCTGACCTTCGCGCAACACATCTTTGATGTTCGGACGGCCATGAGAGTTGTAATTGGCAGGGAAATATTCGCGGGCAATTTCTTTGAGGGGAAGGAAACCGTGACGTTCAGCGCCGTAATCAACAAAGGCAGCTTCCAGGCTCGGTTCAATTCGGGTGATTTTACCTTTGTAGATGTTCGCTTTTTTCTGCTCGTGTCCAGGACTTTCAATATCCAGATCGTACAGACGCTGCCCATCAACAAGGGCGACACGCAACTCTTCTTGCTGAGTTGCGTTGATTAACATTCTTTTCATCGTAACTTACTCATTATTCTTACATTGACGACTAAGCTGCGGGCATGATGACGCCTTTCCGGGGGAGAACCGATGGCCTCGTGTCTGTTCACGTCGCCAACCTCACGGTTGTCGTTCGCTTAAGAGGCGCAGTGTGTCGGTTGCCTGTATTTCCTGTGGAAAACACAGCGCAATTATCAGGGGAACAGCCTGGGAAAAACTCTCCAGAGAAGATTCCATCTACCGGTAAGGACTGCAACCCGCAGCCCGCTAACTGCCTGAAAGTCCAATACGTCTTACGCCATTGCTGCGTGTATGGTCGGACAGGCAAAACTGGTCATTCCGCACAATTGCTTGTTATAACAAGATCCAACGCGGAAAACTGCAACATTATTCCTTGCGAACCCTGTTATAGCAAGCTGACTTTTACCTTTTATCACCCGGTTACTCACAGTTTTTTCACTTTTGCCTGGCGATTGGTTTAATAACCGCCAAAACGTCTGTGTCGAACGAAGCAGGCCAGGATCAAAAGTAAATATAAGCATATAAAAATGAGTGGCGCTATTCATCGACGCTATTTAGAATCGCCTCCCATGAAAACTGAGACTCCTTCCGTAAAAATTGTTGCTATCGCCGATGACGAAGCGGGGCAACGCATCGATAACTTTTTACGCACCCAACTGAAAGGTGTGCCAAAAAGTATGATTTACCGCATCTTGCGTAAAGGCGAAGTCCGCGTGAATAAAAAACGCGTGAAGCCGGAATATAAGCTGGAAGCGGGCGATGAAGTGCGTATTCCACCTGTCCGCGTTGCGGAACGGGAAGAGGAAGCGGTTTCGCCGCACCTGCAAAAAGTTGCCGCGCTGAGCGACGTCATTCTTTATGAAGATGAACATATCCTGGTGCTGAATAAACCCTCTGGCACTGCGGTTCACGGCGGTAGTGGGCTAAGTTTCGGCGTCATTGAAGGGCTGCGTGCATTACGTCCGCAAGCGCGTTTTCTGGAACTGGTGCACCGTCTGGATCGTGACACCTCCGGTGTGCTGCTGGTCGCCAAAAAACGTTCCGCGCTGCGTTCCCTGCATGAGCAGTTGCGTGATAAAGGCATGCAGAAAGATTATCTGGCGCTGGTGCGCGGGCAGTGGCAGTCTCACGTCAAAGTGGTGCAGGCACCGCTGTTGAAAAATATTCTCCAAAGCGGTGAGCGTATTGTGCGCGTGAACCAGGAAGGAAAGCCGTCAGAAACCCGCTTTAAAGTCGAAGAGCGTTATGAAGCCGCGACACTGGTGCGTTGTAGCCCGGTGACGGGTCGTACGCATCAAATTCGCGTCCATACCCAATATGCGGGTCATCCGATTGCCTTTGACGATCGATATGGTGATCGTGAGTTTGATAAACAACTGGCAGGCACCGGGTTAACACGGCTGTTTCTGCATGCCGCGGCGTTGAAGTTTACCCACCCCAATACCGGCGAAACTATTCGTATAGAAGCACCGCTGGACGATCAACTCAAGCGCTGTTTGCAAGTGCTACGCAACAAGAAAGCATAAGTAAGGGCGGTCATGGTGACCGCCTTTATTGTCTATAGAAAACCCCCAGCTAGGCTGGGGGTTCCGGAAAGCTTTCAGCTTTAAGCCAGTTATTAAAACCCCTTTTGATTTGTTAAAACAGCTTGCGGTCTGGCAACTGCAAAAGTTCAACAAGAAATCAAAAGGGGGTCCCGATGGGGGACGAAAAGAGCTTAGCGCACACCCGCTGGAACTGTAAATATCACATAGTTTTTGCGCCGAAATACCGAAGACAGGCGTTCTACGGAGAGAAACGTCTGGCGATAGGCAGCATTTTAAGAAAGCTGTGTGAGTGGAAAAACGTACGGATCCTGGAAGCTGAATGCTGTGCAGATCATATCCATATGCTTGTGGAAATCCCGCCCAAAATGAGCGTATCCGGCTTTATGGGATATCTGAAAGGGAAAAGCAGTCTGATGCTTTATGAGCAGTTCGGAGATCTGAAATTCAAATACAGGAACAGGGAGTTCTGGTGTCGGGGATACTACGTGGATACGGTAGGGAAGAACACAGCGAAGATACAGGAATACATAAAGCACCAGCTTGAGGAGGATAAAATGGGTGAGCAGTTGTCGATCCCTTATCCGGGCAGCCCGTTTACGGGCCGTAAGTAAGGAAGTTTGATGCAAATGTCAGATCGTATGCGCCTGTTAGGGCGCGGCTGGTAACAGAGCCTTACAGGCGCATCTGAAAAACCTCCGGCTATGCCGGAGGATATTTATTCTATCTGATGGCTGTTACCATCCGACTTTCCTTACATAACCTCAGTCATGAGCAGATTTGTTAGCGCGATAGCGGGTTACAGCCTTCCCGGCGCAGCATCTGGCACAGTGCAATCAGCGGCAGGCCAACCAGCGTATTCGGATCGCGCCCTTCCAGGCGGTCAAAAAGCGCAATCCCAAGACCTTCACTCTTAAAGCTTCCCGCACAGTGCAGAGGGTTTTCTTTACGCACGTAGTCTTCTATTTCCTGGGCACTCAGGTGGCGAAAATGCACATCGAAAGGTTCGCACTCGGTTTGTAAATGACCCGTTGCGGAATTAAACAGCGCCAGCCCGGTATAAAATGTCACAATATTTCCACTGGCCCGGGTTAATTGCTGACGCGCATTTTCTTCGGTCAGCGGCTTGCCGGTAATTTCACCTTCCAGCATGCACACTTGATCAGACCCAATAATCAAATGATGGGGAAAACGTTGGGCCAGCGATTGCGCTTTCTCTTGCGCCAGTCGCAGCACGAGGTGGCGGGGGGGCTCGCCGGGTTGTGGGGTTTCGTCGGTCAGTGGCGCGGCACATTCAAACGCCAGCCCGAGCTTCTCTAATAACGCACGACGCCAGGGCGATGTCGATGCAAGAACAATATCTGACATATTTTTTTCACCAAATATGGCTTAACCATGACAGGCATTTTAAACTGTAGGCCGCAATGTGTGCGAATTATTGGCAAAAGGCAACCTCAGGCTGCCTTTTTCTTTGACTCTATGACGTTACAAAGTTAATATGCGCGCCCTATGCAAAAGGTAAAATTACCCCTGACTCTCGATCCGGTTCGCACGGCTCAGAAACGCCTTGATTATGAGGGCATCTATCTGCCCAATCAGGTTGAGCGTGTCGCCGAATCTGTAGTCAGTGTGGACAGTGATGTGGAATGCTCCATTTCGTTCGCCATCGACAACCAACGCCTCGCGGTTATAACCGGCGATGCGAAAGTGACGGTGTCCCTCGAATGCCAGCGTTGCGGCAAGCCGTTTACCCATCAGGTTCACACAACATATTGTTTTAGTCCTGTCCGTTCCGACGAACAGGCTGAAGCACTGCCGGAAGCGTATGAACCGATTGAGGTTAACGACTTCGGTGAAATCGATCTGCTGGCGATGGTTGAAGATGAAATCATCCTCTCCTTGCCCGTAGTTCCGGTGCATGATTCTGAACACTGTGAAGTGTCCGAGGCGGACATGGTCTTTGGTGAATTGCCTGATGAAGCGCAAAAGCCAAACCCATTTGCCGTATTAGCCAGCTTAAAGCGTAAGTAATAGGTTTTCCCCGCTCAAACGGGGGTAAATCGTAATTAAGGAGTAAGGTCCATGGCCGTACAACAGAATAAACCAACCCGTTCCAAACGTGGCATGCGTCGTTCTCATGACGCGCTGACCGCAGTCACCAGCCTGTCTGTAGACAAAACCTCTGGTGAAACCCACCTGCGTCACCACGTTACCGCCGACGGTTTCTACCGCGGTCGCAAGGTAATCACTAAGTAATCACGCGCAAGCGTGATCAAACTTAGTGAGGATTTCCCCGTGAAAACGGGGATTTACCGATACCTTGACTCGTCTAACCCTGGCGTTAGATGTCATGGGGGGCGATTTTGGCCCTTCCGTGACAGTGCCTGCAGCTTTGCAGGCACTGAACTCTAATTCGCATCTTAATCTTCTTTTAGTCGGCGATCCCGACGCTATCACACCATTGCTCGCCAAAGCTGATTTCGAGCAACGCTCGCGCTTGCTTGTTATTCCCGCACAGTCAGTTATTGCCAGCGATGCGCGCCCCTCGCAAGCTGTCCGCAACAGTCGCGGCAGCTCAATGCGTATGGCGCTGGAGCTTGTAAAAGAAGGTCGTGCCGAGGCCTGCGTCAGTGCTGGTAATACCGGCGCGCTGATGGGGCTGGCTAAAATGTTGCTCAAACCCATTGAGGGCATTGAGCGTCCCGCGCTGGTGACTGTTTTACCGCACCAGCAGAAAGGGAAAACGGTGGTGCTCGATTTAGGCGCCAACGTCGACTGCGATGGCAAGATGCTGGCGCAGTTTGCAGTAATGGGTGCGGTGATGGCAGCAGAAGTTTTGGAGATCGCTAACCCCCGCGTGGCGCTTCTGAACATTGGTGAAGAAGAGACCAAAGGCCATGACAACATTCGCGATGCTGCAGCGATTTTAAAAGCGGTTCCGACGATTAACTATATTGGTTATCTGGAAGCGAACGAATTACTCACCGGTAAAACGGATGTACTGGTTTGTGACGGTTTTACGGGAAACGTCACATTAAAAACGATGGAAGGTGTTGTCAGAGTGTTTCTTTCGCTGCTGAAATCTCAGGGTGAAGGGAAAAAACGGTCGTGGTGGCTGATTTTATTAAAGCGTTGGTTACAAAAAAGCCTGAGCAGGCGATTCAGTCACCTCAACCCCGACCAGTATAATGGCGCCTGTCTGTTAGGATTGCGCGGCACGGTGATTAAGAGTCATGGTGCTGCCAATCAGCGAGCATTTACCGTCGCGATTGAACAGGCAGTGCAGGCGGTGCAGCGGCAAGTTCCCCGGCGAATTGCCGCTCGCCTGGAATCTGTGTTACCGGAAAAAGACTGAGCGTACATGTATACGAAGATTATTGGTACCGGCAGCTATCTGCCTGAACAAGTGCGAACTAACGCCGACCTGGAAAAAATGGTGGATACGTCTGACGAGTGGATTGTCACCCGCACAGGTATTCGTGAACGCCGTATTGCTGCGCCAGATGAAACCGTCTCCACCATGGGGTTCGAAGCTGCAAAGCGCGCTCTGGAGATGGCAGGTATCAGTGCGGATAAGATTGGTCTGATTATTGTCGCTACCACCTCCGCAACGCATGCATTCCCTAGCGCCGCATGTCAGGTGCAGAACATGTTAGGCGTGAAAGGCTGCCCGGCATTTGATGTTGCTGCTGCCTGCGCGGGTTTCACCTATGCGCTTAGCATCGCCGATCAATATGTAAAATCGGGCGCGGTGAAAAATGCGCTGGTGATCGGTTCTGACGTTCTGGCGCGTACCTGCGACCCTGAAGATCGTGGCACCATTATTATTTTTGGCGATGGCGCGGGCGCAGTTGTGCTCGGCGCATCCGAAGAGCCGGGTATCATCTCTACGCATCTGCATGCTGACGGTAGTTACGGCGAACTGTTAACGCTGCCGAATGCCGATCGTGTGCATCCAGAGAGTCCTATTTTCCTGACAATGGCAGGAAACGAAGTCTTTAAAGTGGCGGTGACTGAGCTTTCTCGCATCGTCGACGAAACCCTCGAAGCGAATAATTTGCAGCGCAGCGAGCTGAACTGGCTGGTGCCGCATCAGGCAAATCTGCGCATTATCAGCGCGACAGCCAAAAAACTGGGCATGTCGCTCGATAACGTGGTGGTGACACTCGATCGTCACGGTAATACTTCTGCGGCGTCTGTCCCTTGTGCGCTGGATGAAGCGGTTCGCGACGGGCGCATTCAGCGCGGCCAATTGATTCTGCTGGAAGCCTTTGGCGGTGGTTTCACCTGGGGCTCTGCGCTGGTTCGTTTCTAGTACTAAGGATAAAAACATGACGCAATTTGCATTTGTGTTCCCGGGACAGGGCTCTCAAACCGTGGGTATGTTAGCTGACATGGCAGCAACTCACCCGGTTGTTGAAGAGACATTCCGTGAAGCCTCTGCGGCACTTGGCTACGATCTGTGGGCCCTTGTTCAACAAGGGCCGGCGGAAGAGTTGAATAAAACCTGGCAGACGCAGCCTGCATTGTTGACGGCTTCCGTTGCCTTATGGCGTGTGTGGCAGCAACAGGGCGGTAAAACCCCTGCGTTGATGGCCGGCCACAGCCTGGGCGAGTACTCTGCACTGGTCTGTGCAGGTGTTATCCCGTTTGCAGACGCGGTGCGTCTGGTTGAACTGCGCGGTAAATTCATGCAGGAAGCCGTGCCGGAAGGTACTGGTGCTATGGCGGCAATTATCGGTCTGGATGATGCATCTATTGCCAAAGCATGTGAAGAGTCCGCGCAAGGGCAGGTTGTTTCTCCGGTAAACTATAATTCTCCGGGCCAGGTTGTTATCGCAGGCCACAAAGATGCGGTTGATCGTGCGGGTGCTGCCTGTAAAGCTGCTGGCGCGAAGCGCGCGCTGCCGCTGCCGGTCAGCGTGCCATCCCACTGTGCGCTGATGAAACCTGCTGCAGAGAAACTGGCGGCGGAATTAGAAAAAATCACGTTCAGCGCTCCGCAGGTTCCGGTTGTAAACAATGTTGATGTGAAATGCGAAACGTCGCCGGAAGCAATTCGTCACGCGCTGGTGCGTCAGCTTTACAGCCCGGTGCAATGGACCAAAAGCGTTGAATTTATGGCATCACAGGGCGTTGAGCACCTGTATGAAGTTGGCCCAGGTAAAGTGCTTACCGGTCTGACAAAACGTATTGTTGATACCCTGACAGCGTCTGCGCTTAATGAGCCAGCCGCGCTGTCAGAGGCACTTGCGCAATAAAAGAGGAAAACCATGAGTTTTGAAGGAAAAGTCGCGCTGGTTACCGGCGCGAGCCGTGGCATTGGCCGCGCAATCGCGGAAGCCCTTGTTGCTCGTGGCGCGAAGGTTATCGGTACTGCAACCAGCGAAAATGGCGCTCAGGCTATTAGTGATTATTTAGGTGCCAACGGTAAAGGTCTGATGTTGAATGTGACCGATCCTGCATCTATTGAATCTGTGCTGGAAAACATTCGTGCCGGGTTTGGCGAAGTTGATATCCTGGTCAATAATGCCGGTATCACTCGCGACAACCTGTTAATGCGCATGAAGGATGACGAGTGGAACGATATTATCGAAACTAACCTGTCATCGGTTTTCCGTCTGTCAAAAGCGGTGATGCGCGCTATGATGAAAAAGCGTCATGGTCGTATCATCACTATCGGTTCTGTGGTTGGTACCATGGGAAATGCTGGTCAGGCAAACTACGCTGCGGCGAAGGCGGGTCTGATTGGTTTCAGTAAATCGCTGGCGCGAGAAGTCGCATCACGCGGGATTACTGTGAACGTTGTTGCTCCGGGCTTTATTGAAACGGACATGACGCGTGCGCTGACCGAAGATCAGCGTGCGGGTATTCTGGCGCAAGTTCCAGCGGGTCGCCTTGGCGGTGCTCAGGAAATCGCCAGCGCGGTTGCATTTTTAGCCTCTGACGAAGCAGGTTACATCACTGGCGAGACCCTGCACGTCAACGGCGGAATGTATATGGTTTAACCACGATTAAAATTATTTGCGTTATTAGGGCGAAAGGCCTCAAAATAGCGTAAAATCGTGGTACGAACTGCCGGGATTTAGTTGCAAATTTTTCAACATTTTATACACTACGAAAACCATCGCGAAAGCGAGTTTTGATAGGAAATTTAAGAGTATGAGCACTATCGAAGAACGCGTTAAGAAAATTATCGGCGAGCAGCTGGGCGTTAAGCAGGAAGAAGTTACCAACAATGCTTCCTTCGTTGAAGACCTGGGCGCTGATTCTCTTGACACCGTTGAGCTGGTAATGGCTCTGGAAGAAGAGTTTGATACTGAGATTCCGGACGAAGAAGCTGAGAAAATCACCACCGTTCAGGCTGCCATTGATTACATCAACGGTCACCAGGCGTAAGTGAACATCTCCAGGCGGTCATTCGACCGCCTGAGTTTTATCTTTTATCCCCCTAATCTTAATCTTTTTTCCCTCCCTGGAGGACAACCGTGTCTAAGCGTCGTGTAGTTGTGACCGGACTGGGCATGTTGTCTCCTGTCGGCAATACCGTAGAGTCTACCTGGAAAGCTCTCCTTGCCGGTCAGAGTGGCATCAGCCTGATCGACCATTTCGATACTAGCGCCTACGCAACGAAATTTGCTGGCTTAGTAAAGGACTTTAACTGTGAAGACATCATCTCGCGTAAAGAACAGCGCAAGATGGATGACTTTATTCAATATGGAATTGTCGCTGGCGTTCAGGCCATGCAGGATTCTGGCCTTGAAGTGACGGAAGAGAACGCAACCCGCATCGGTGCCGCTATTGGTTCCGGTATTGGTGGTCTCGGCCTGATTGAGGAAAACCACAGTTCTTTAGTGAATGGTGGCCCGCGTAAAATCAGCCCGTTCTTCGTCCCGTCGACGATTGTTAATATGGTGGCCGGTCACCTGACCATCATGTTTGGCCTCCGCGGCCCAAGTATTTCGATTGCCACAGCCTGTACCTCTGGTGTGCATAATATCGGCCATGCTGCACGTATGATCGCCTATGGCGATGCGGATGCGATGCTTGCCGGTGGCGCAGAAAAAGCGAGTACCCCGCTGGGCGTGGGTGGCTTTGGTGCGGCACGTGCGCTTTCTACACGCAACGATAATCCTCAGGCTGCGAGCCGTCCGTGGGATCAGGACCGCGATGGTTTTGTTCTTGGCGATGGTGCAGGCATTATCATGCTTGAAGAGTATGAGCACGCGAAAAAACGCGGTGCGAAAATTTATGCGGAAATCGTTGGTTTCGGCATGAGTAGCGATGCTTACCACATGACCTCTCCGCCGGAAAACGGTGCGGGTGCTGCTGATGCGATGGTCAACGCCATTCGTGATGCGGGCCTTGAACCTGGCCAAATCGGTTATGTAAACGCCCATGGGACATCGACCCCGGCGGGTGACAAAGCTGAAGCGCAGGCGGTTAAATCCGTGTTTGGTGATGCAGCAAGCCGCATTATGGTTAGCTCTACCAAATCTATGACGGGCCACCTGCTGGGTGCTGCGGGCGCGGTAGAGTCTATCTTCTCTATCCTTGCACTGCGCGACCAGGCTGTTCCGCCGACCATCAACCTGGATAACCCGTCTGAGGGTTGCGATCTGGATTTCGTTCCGCACGAAGCCCGTCAGGTAAATGGTCTGGAGTACACGCTGTGTAACTCCTTCGGCTTTGGTGGTACTAACGGCTCCCTGATCTTCAAAAAGGTCTGAGCGTAGCGCTGTTTATTACCCCAGCCTGTAAAAAGGTCCGCACTGCGGGCCTTTTTTATTGTCACCCCTAAACCACCTCCTGGGGAGGTGGTGATTGATCCTGTAAGGCTATAGCCTGAAGAATGCCCATGCCGGAATATCTCTGCTTACTCACCACAAGTAAAAGGAGACAAACCGACATGGGGCTTTACAGGAGTTCATCACATGTATATTGGCGTTGCAAATACCACATAGTATGGACGCCAAAGTACCGTTTCAGGATCCTGAAAGATAATCTGGGCAAGGAACTTTACAGGACAATCTACATCCTATGCGGAATAAAAGATTGTGAGGTTCTGGAGTTAAATGTTCAGCCAGATCATGTACATCTGGTTGTAATAGTCCCGCCGAAAATCTCGATATCAACCCTGATGGGGCATCTGAAAGGCCGCAGTGCAATCAGGCTCTACAATCGTTTTCCACATATAAGAAAGAAACTATGGGGTAACCATTTTTGGTCCCGTGGCTACTTTGTCGATACGGTGGGAGTGAATGAAGAAATTATCAGGAGATATGTGAGGCATCAGGAGAAAAAGGAACAAATGCATGAACAGCAGATGGAATTGCTAGAGTAGTAACAGGAATGAGACAGTAGCCCCCCTTATAGGGGGCATTCTAAAAAGCCACCTTCTAAGAAGGTGGTCTTTTACTCAGTTTTCTCCGCTTGTCCTGCGCAGAGTGTCCTGCCACACTAATCAGCCACGCATAAGGAGCCTCTATGTTGTTGATTAATGGTTGCGAGCAGACATTTCTTGCCGCAAATGACAGAGCGACTCAGTTTGGCGACGGCTGTTTCACGACGGCGCGTATCGACAACGGCACTATCAGTCTGTTGGCTGAACATCTGCATCGTCTGAAATTCGCCTGTGACAGGCTCTTTATCCCTTTTAACCAGTGGAAAACGCTGGAAGACGAAATGCGTCGTCTCGCCGCGGGAAGGACGAGTGGGGTTCTGAAAGCAATTATCAGCCGGGGCGGTGGTGGACGTGGTTATAGCGGAGCCGGGTGCCAGAGTCCGACACGTATTCTCAGCGTTTCTGCGTATCCGACGCATTACACTCGCTGGCGAGAAGAGGGGGTTACGCTGTCACTCAGCCCGGTACGTCTGGGGCGCAATCCGCATCTTGCCGGCATCAAACATCTCAATCGGCTGGAGCAGGTCCTGATCCGCCGTTATCTTGAGCAATCTCACGGTGACGAGGCGCTGGTTCTTGACAGTGAAGGGTGGGTTACGGAATGCTGTGCCGCGAATATTTTCTGGCGCAAAGGCCGCGATGTCTTTACCCCAAACCTGAGTCAGGCTGGCGTTGATGGCATCATGCGGCAATTTTGTCTGCGCCAACTGGCATCTTCCGACTATCGCGTTGTCGAAATCAATGCGTCGCCAGATGCACTTAACACTGCTGATGAAGTCATCATCTGTAATGCATTAATGCTCGTGATCCCCGTGCGCGCGTGGGAGGGCATAAGCTGGACTTCCCGGGAGTTGTACCAATTTTTAGCCCCTCTTTGTGAGCATCCGATATCGTCATGAAAAAAATGTTGCGCGTTGTACTTCTCCTTCTGCTGGTTCTGGTGATTGCGGCAGGCGCGGGTATATGGAAAGTTCGCCAGTTGGCCGACAGTAAGCTTCTCATTAAAGAGGAGACTATTTTTACCCTGGAAGCAGGAACTGGGCGCGTTGCGTTGGGTGAACAGCTTTATAGCGAGAAGGTGATTAACCGCCCACGCGTGTTCCAGTGGTTGCTGCGCGTGGAGCCTGATCTTTCGCACTTTAAAGCCGGTACCTATCGGTTTACCCCTACTATGACGGTGCGTGACATGCTCCAGTTGCTGGAAAGCGGCAAAGAGGCGCAGTTCCCACTCCGTCTGGTTGAGGGGATGCGGCTAAGTGATTATCTGCAGCAACTGCGTGACGCACCCTATATCAAGCACACCCTGAAAGATGATGAATACGCGACGGTTGCGAAGGCGCTGGATTTCGAGCATGCGGACTGGGTAGAAGGGTGGTTCTGGCCGGATACCTGGATGTATACCGCAAATACCACGGATATTGCACTGCTCAAGCGTGCGCACCAAAAAATGGTGCGGGCAATTGATCAGGCGTGGGAAGGGCGTATGGAGGGATTACCCTACCAGGATAAAAACCAGATGGTGACGATGGCGTCTATCATCGAAAAAGAGACGGCAGTGGCCAGCGAGCGCGATAAAGTCGCATCGGTCTTTATTAACCGTTTGCGAATTGGGATGCGACTACAAACGGATCCCACAGTGATTTACGGGATGGGGGAGCGGTATAATGGTAAGTTGTCACGTGCCGATCTGGAAACGCCAACGCCGTACAATACCTATATCATCAGCGGCCTGCCGCCGGGCCCGATTGCCACGCCTGGCGAAGCCTCATTGAAAGCCGCGGCGCACCCGGCAAAAACGCCGTATCTCTATTTTGTCGCTGATGGCAAGGGTGGTCACACATTTAACACCAATCTCGCGAGCCACAATCGGTCAGTGCAGGACTATTTAAAAGTACTTAAGGAAAAAAATGGGCAGTAAATACATCGTCATTGAAGGGCTCGAAGGGGCAGGAAAAACCACCGCGCGTGATGTCGTGGTCGACACGCTACGTCAACTGGGCGTAGAGGAGATGGTTTTCACCCGCGAGCCGGGCGGTACGCAACTGGCAGAAAAACTGCGCAGCCTGGTACTGGACATTCGTTCTGTTGGCGATGAGACGATTACGGTTAAGGCCGAAGTGTTAATGTTTTATGCTGCCCGCGTTCAATTGGTGGAGACGGTGATTAAACCGGCACTGGCCAACGGAAGTTGGGTGATTGGCGATCGTCACGACCTCTCTACGCAAGCCTATCAGGGCGGTGGACGTGGCGTTGACCAGACCATGCTGGCAACATTGCGCGACGCGGTGTTGGGTGATTTCCGCCCGGACCTGACGCTTTATCTGGACGTGACGCCCGAAGTCGGACTCAAGCGCGCCCGTGCTCGCGGTGAGCTGGACCGCATTGAACAGGAATCTCTGGATTTCTTCAACCGCACACGTGCCCGTTATCTTGAACTGGCGGCGGCAGATGACAGCATTCGCACTATCGATGCCACGCAATCGCTCGAAGACGTGGTGGCGGATATCCGCCAGACCGTCACCGCCTGGGTGCAGGAGCAGGGCGCATGAGATGGTACCCGTGGCTGCGAGCGGATTATGAGCAACTGGTCGCCAGTTATCATGCCGGTCGCGGACATCATGCCTTGCTGGTCCACGCGCTACCGGGAATGGGTGACGATGCGCTGATCTATGCGCTGAGCCGTTATCTGCTTTGCCAGCATCCGGAAAATGCCAAAAGCTGCGGCCATTGCCGGGGCTGCCAGTTAATGCAGGCGGGGACGCATCCGGATTATTACCCGTTAGCACCAGAAAAGGGCAAGACCACGCTCGGGATCGACGCGGTGCGCGAGGTCAGCGAAAAACTGTATGAACACGCCCGTCTTGGCGGTGCTAAAGTGGTCTGGATTCAGGACGCCGCGCTTTTAACAGACGCCGCGGCAAATGCCCTGCTTAAAACGCTGGAAGAGCCGCCGAAAGAGACCTGGTTTTTTATGAGCTGTCGCGAACCGGCGCGCTTACTGGCAACTTTGCGTAGCCGCTGTCGGATGCATCACCTCGCGCCGCCTGCCGAGAACTATGCCTGCGCCTGGCTTGCTCGCGAGCACAGCGCGTCACAAGAGACCATTGTCAGCGCATTACGCCTGTGTGGCGGCGCACCCGGTGCGGCCGAGCAACTGCTGCAGGCGGACAACCTCGCACCGCGTCAGGCGCTGTGTCAGTCCCTTGGGCAGATACTCAATAATGGCGACTGGCTTTCGCTACTGGCGATATTGAACCACGAACAGGTGGCCGAACGCCTGCACTGGCTGGCGACACTGCTGCTCGATGCCCTCAAGGTTCAGCAGGGCGCAACATTGCTGACGAATATGGATGCGATAATGCTGGTGCGCCAGCTTGCCAGCCAGTTTAATGGCGAACGCCTGCAAGCCTGCCTTCACGCGGCGGTTGAATGCCGCGAACAGTTGATGACCGTAGTGGGCATCAACCGTGAATTGTTATTGACCGACCTTTTATTACGCATTGAGCGCTACCTGCAACCCGGCGCTACGTTGCCCGGACAGCATTTCTAAGAGAGAGATTATGTTTTTAGTCGACTCCCATTGCCATCTTGATGGCCTGGATTATCAGTCGTTACATACGGATGTTAATGACGCGCTAGAAAAAGCCGCGGCCCGCGACGTGAAATTCTTCCTCGCCGTGGCGACGACACTGCCGGGTTACCGCAGTATGCGCGACCTGGTGGGAGAGCGTAGCGATGTGGCTTTTTCCTGCGGCGTACATCCGCTCAATCAGGATGAAGACTATGCGGTGGAAGATTTACGCCGCATGGCCGCAGAAGAAGGCGTTGTGGCAATGGGTGAAACGGGTCTGGACTATTATTACACGCCGGAAACCAAAACCCGCCAGCAGGCATCGTTTCGTGATCATATCCGTATTGGTCGTGAGCTGAATAAGCCGGTAATTGTTCACACCCGTGATGCGCGGGCAGATACGCTGGCTATCCTTCGCGAAGAAAAGGTGACGGATTGCGGAGGCGTACTACACTGTTTTACGGAAGACAGGGAAACGGCAGGTCAGTTATTAGATCTGGGCTTCTATATCTCGTTTTCCGGGATCGTCACCTTTCGTAACGCGGAGCAACTGCGTGATGCGGCGCGTTACGTTCCGCTCGATCGTTTGCTGGTGGAGACAGATTCACCTTATCTGGCACCGGTTCCTCATCGCGGTAAAGAAAACCAACCGGCGTATGTCCGGGATGTTGCTGAATACATGGCAGTTTTGAAGGGCGTTTCGGTCGATGAACTGGCGCAACAAACCACAGAAAACTTCGCCAAACTCTTCCATATCGATCCGGCCCGCCTGCAATCCCTCTGAATTTTCAGCTTATTTTAGTGCTCGTAATTAATAAGTAATGAGAGTAAAGTTCACCGCCACAAAAGAGGCGGTGAACGCTTTTTTTGACACATTCGGTAATGGGTTTTGTAAATCTATGAAAGTTTTGCCTCTGGCGCTAACTGAAACGTGATAGCCGTCAAACAAACTTATGCGGATTTATTTTACTCTGTGTAATAAATAAAGGGCACTTAGATGTCCTGTTCACAGCACGGTTCTCCCCCCGTGCCAATGCGCAAAAAGCGTAAAAAAAGCACAAATACTCAGGAGCACTCTCAATTATGTTTAAGAATGCATTTGCTAACCTGCAGAAGGTCGGTAAATCGCTGATGCTGCCGGTATCCGTACTGCCTATCGCAGGTATCCTGCTGGGCGTCGGGTCTGCTAACTTCAGCTGGCTGCCAGAAGTGGTTTCTCACGTAATGGCCGAAGCAGGCGGTTCTGTTTTTGCTAACATGCCGCTGATCTTCGCTATCGGTGTTGCTCTTGGCTTCACCAATAACGATGGCGTATCCGGTCTTGCTGCTGTGGTGGCCTACGGCATCATGGTGAAAACCATGTCCGTGGTTGCACCTCTGGTACTGCATTTACCTGCAGAAGAAATCGCGGCTAAACACCTGGCAGATACCGGTGTCCTCGGTGGTATCATCGCCGGTGCCATCGCTGCGTATATGTTTAACCGTTTCTACCGTATCAAGCTGCCTGAGTATCTGGGCTTCTTCGCCGGTAAGCGTTTTGTTCCGATTATCTCCGGTCTGGCCGCTATTATCTTCGGTGTTGTGCTGTCCTTCATCTGGCCACCGATTGGTACTGCTATTCAGGAATTCTCTCAATGGGCTGCCTACCAGAACCCGGTTGTTGCGTTCGGTATCTACGGCTTCATCGAGCGCTGCCTGGTACCGTTTGGTCTGCACCATATCTGGAACGTTCCTTTCCAGATGCAGATCGGCGAATTCACCAACGCAGCAGGCCAGGTATTCCACGGCGATATCCCGCGTTACATGGCAGGCGACCCGACTGCGGGCAAACTGTCTGGCGGCTTCCTGTTCAAAATGTATGGCCTGCCGGCTGCTGCTATCGCGATTTGGCACTCTGCTAAACCAGAGAACCGCGCGAAAGTGGGCGGTATCATGATCTCCGCAGCGTTGACCTCGTTCCTGACCGGTATCACCGAGCCGATCGAGTTCTCCTTCATGTTCGTTGCGCCGATCCTGTACGCAATCCATGCGATTCTGGCTGGTCTGGCATTCCCGATCTGTATCCTGCTGGGTATGCGTGACGGTACGTCCTTCTCTCACGGCCTGATCGACTTCATCGTCCTGTCCGGTAACGGCAGCAAACTGTGGTTGTTCCCGGTTGTAGGTCTGTGCTATGCAGCGATTTACTACACCGTGTTCCGCGTACTGATTAAAGCGCTGGATCTGAAAACCCCGGGTCGTGAAGATGCGTCCGAAGAGTCTAAAGCTGGCGCAACCAGCGAAATGGCTCCGGCACTGGTCGCTGCGTTCGGCGGTAAAGAAAACATCACTAACCTGGATGCTTGCATCACTCGTCTGCGCGTTAGCGTTGCCGATGTGGCAAAAGTTGACCAGCCTGGTCTGAAAAAACTGGGCGCGGCAGGTGTGGTGGTTGCTGGTTCTGGTGTACAGGCAATTTTCGGTACTAAATCCGATAACCTGAAAACCGAAATGGATGAGTACATCCGTAGCAACTAAGCCGTAAAGTCTGGGGAGACTGAGGCAGCCGAAAGGCTGCCTTTTTTACATTCAAGGGTTTTACATTTAAGGCAAATGAGATAAGAAGGTCATCTGTCACGTCAGAAAGGTGAAGGGCAATGAGATATAAAAAAGCCCGTCAGCGAACTAACGGGCAGGGGTTAGCATCTGAACACCGTCATCAGAAGCTATAGCTGGCGCTGAGGGAAAAATTACGCGGTGCGCCGTAGACGGTATAGCTGCCTACATAATCGTAGTACTCACGGTCAAACACATTGTTCAGGTTTGCCTGGACGGCGAAATCTTTAGTGACCTGATAGCGCCCGAATAGATTCACCAGTGCATAGCTGCCTTGTTCTGCGCGCTGGGTATCTGACACGTCGGTCCAGACTTTGTTCTGCCAGTTTATCCCTCCGCCGATTGTTAACTCAGGCAGTGCCGGCAACTGATAGCGGGTAAACAACTTCATGCTGGTTCGCGGTTGATCGGAACTGACTGCCTTGCCCTGCTTGTCTTCGGCAATAAAGCGAGTCGCACCGAAGGTTAACTGCCAGTTATCGGTCAGCGCACCGTTCAGCTCAAATTCGATACCTTTACTGACGATGCCATCCAGGGATTCATAGATGGACTCCCCGCCTGGCATGTAAGTGTACGTATTACTGGCGACACCGTCTTGCTCGATACGGAACACGGCAAGGGACGTTGTCAGGCGGGTGCTAAACCAGTCTGCTTTCACACCCGCTTCATAGCTCTTACCGGTGGTTGGATCGAGATAGCGCCCGGATGCGTCACGTTTGTCCTGCGGCTGGAAGATCTCGGTATAGCTGGCGTATGCGGACCAGTCTTCGTTGATGTCATAGACCAGGCCTGCATACGGTGTGACATCGTCTTTGGTGCTTTCAAGTCGGGTAGAAGGTGAACCTGACGGGTTGTAGCGAATATTGTATTCGGTATAACGTGCGCCCACGATCAGGTGCAGTGGATCGGCCAGCGAGACACGCGCCGAGGTGTAGGCAGAAGACTGACGAATATCGTCCTTGCTATAAAGCGCCCATGGTGCCCATGCCGGGTCGGCAATATTACCACTCCAGCCGCTGTTGAATGAGCCCACATCGACAATCGTCCCAGGCGTGTCCGGCAGGGAATTGTCATAATGGTTACGCTGGCGGCTGTAGCTCGCGCCGAACATCAACTCATGCTGGCGGCCAAACAGGTCAAAACCGCCACGCATGAAGGCATCAATGGCATCCTGTTTACGCTCACCACGGTTCCAGCCGCCGTAACCGACCATTCCCAGACCTGTGGCTTCATCTGGATAACCGTACATATACATCGTTTTGGTATCGAAATTGGTTTCCGCATGCATACCGTTAACATGCGCTTCCCAGCCATTGCCAAAACGCTGCGTCAGGTTGGCGAAGATTTTGGTGTTGTCTTTATCGGAATAGGCCCAGTTTGGCGCAACGGTTGTGCTGCGGTCATATTTCGCTTTGCTGCCATCGGCGTACCAGGTCGGCAGACCGCCCCAGGTGGGGCTGTCAGTCTGACTTTCCTGATATTCATATCCCAGCGATAAGGTGGTGCTGTCGGTTACGTCAGCATCAACAACACCGTAGATGAATTTCTTACGGTAGTGGTATGTGTCCACCCAACTGTCATTATCCTGGTAACCGGTAATGACGCGGCCACGTACTTTGCCCGATTCGGTCAGCGGAGCCTGCAGATCAAGGATATAACGTTGTTTATCCCAGCTACCGTAAGTGGCGGACACGTTACCTTTGAATTCAGTGCTATCCGCATGCTTACGCACCATGTTGACATAGGCCGCCGGGTTGCCAGTACCGGACATCAGACCCGTCGCGCCGCGTACCACTTCAATACGGTCATAGATGGCGGTATCGGCGGCGGTGTCGCCAAAGTTCCAGACTTCACTAATGGAGGTTGGAAGATCGTCGTAGGCGTAGTTGCTGACAAAGAAGCCACGTGAATAAAACACGGTGCGATCGCTGTCCTGTACCTGCGCGGTGACGCCGGTGGTATTGGTCAATACTTGCCCGATTGAGTTCAGGTTCTGATCCTGCATACGCTGCTGACTAATAACGCTTACCGACTGCGGGATATCGCGCGGCACGAGCAGCAGTTTTGTGCCGGTGGTGGTGGTCTGAACGCTATAGTCCTGGTCCTGGTGGGTATCGCTTTGGTCGCCGGATGCGCCTTCAACAATAACGGTCTCATCAGTGCCGGATGTGGATGCTGCAAAACCTGCGGCTGGTGTCAACGCGAGCCCAATACAAACGGCCAGCAATGATGGCGCGCTGTTAAACGGACGCTGCTCATTCCTGGCGTTAATGGTGAAAGACATTATTAACCCTTAATGGTATGTGAACGGGATTGTCCGGATCGCGATGCATTGTCGGCGTCCGGTCTGTTTTTATTTTTCAGTTAATAAACGCGCATGAAAATGCAAATGCGAAATATACGCATTCATACTTGAGATGTAAACAGATGTAATATCCGTGGCTGAGTGGTTGATTTAACGCGGTTATGGGTAAGGGTTGGTTATAACACCACCAGCCGGTGGCGAAATCTTGAAGAAAAAGAGCGTTATAGTTGAAACAGCCGGAGAATCTCGCTCATACTCTACACTGTATCTCGTGATGGGGCGGTTTCGCCCGCGCGTATAAAAAGGAAAACGTCATGGCCGAAGAAACCATTTTTAGTAAGATTATCCGTCGGGAAATTCCGTCGGACATCGTCTATCAGGATGAATTAGTTACCGCTTTCCGTGATATCTCTCCCCAGGCTCCGACGCATGTTCTGATTGTGCCGAATATCCTCATTCCTACCGCTAATGACATTACCGAAGCGCATGAACAGGCGATGGGACGGATGATGACCGTAGCGGCAAAAATTGCCCGTGCTGAGGGTATTGCGGAAGATGGGTATCGCCTCATCATGAACTGTAACCGCCACGGCGGACAGGAAGTCTGGCATATCCATATGCATTTGTTGGGTGGTCGCCCCTTAGGCCCGATGCTGGCACATAAAGGCGAGTGATATGATCAACGGACGCGTTGCACTTCTGGTGACGGCCCTGGCGTTAGTCGGCTGTGGCTCGCGTCCTGCGATCCCGGTGGCCAACGATCAAACGCTGGTGATGGAAGCCAATGTTCTGGCCGCAGGTATCACCGCTGACTCCCCCACGCTGAGCACGCAGGAAATCCAGCCCTCTGCCTCGTCTCGCCTGTTCAATGAACGCGCGCAGCCGGTAACCATCAATTACCGTTTTTACTGGTACGACGCCAGAGGCCTGGAAATGCACCCGCTCGAAGAACCGCGTAGGATCACGATCCCGGCGCACTCCGCTGTCACACTTTATGGAAATGCAAATTTCCTGGGTGCGCACAAGGTCAGACTTTATCTCTATCTATAAGGGGTGAAAATTGATTAAAACATTAGGACGTTTCGCGCTGCTGGCCACAGTGGCCGTTATCCTTTCCGGGTGTATTACGCGCGGCGAGCAAGAACCCGCGCCAGTTGAACAAGCGAACCCAACGCCACAACAGCCTGTTCCGCAGCAACCGCAGCCGTCGCAACCTGTACCGACGGTGCCGTCTGTTCCGTCGATCCCGGAGCAACCAGGGCCAATCGAACACCCTGATCAAACGACTCAGCCGACGCCGCGTGAACGTCACTATGACTGGAACAGCGCCGTACAGCCGATGATGGGTAAAATGTTGCAGGCGAGCGGAGCCTCGGCGGGTAACGTACTGCTCGTTGACAGTGTGAACAACCGGACAAACGGTTCGGTGAACACCAGCGAAGCAACTGAAACCCTGCGCAGCGCGCTGACCAACAATGGCAAGTTTACGCTGGTTTCGGCGCAGCAACTGTCAATTGCCAAGCAGCAACTGGGCCTGTCACCGCAGGATAGTCTCGGTACACGCAGTAAAGCTATTGGTATTGCCCGCAATGTAGGGGCCCAGTACGTGCTGTATTCCAGTGCGACAGGTAATGCCAATGCGCCGACGCTGCAAATGCAACTGATGCTGGTGCAGACTGGCGAAATTGTCTGGTCAGGTAAAGGTGCGGTTCAGCAACAATAATCTTACGCGTGACGCGCTGTTGTCACGCTATTTCCCGCATTATGCTCCCGTCGAAGGCCAGGATACTGGCCTGAGTGGCGGGAGTTGTCTTATCAGCAACGGTCATCATCGTCTGGTTTTACGTCAACAGCATCAGGCGACATCGTCACCCTTTCTGCGCCAGTATCGCGCGCTTAAACGATTACCGCGCCACATCGCGCCGCAGCCCTATTTTTTCGCAAAAGGCTGGATGGCGGTAGATTATATTCCAGGCGATGTACAAAGCAGTTTGCCGGATAGCCATAACCTGGCGGCCTTACTGTATGATCTGCATCGCTGTCCTCCCTTTGGCTGGCGTCTTAACCTGTTGCCTTTACTGGAAACGTACTGGCAGCAATGTTTGCCGTCGCGCCGTACGCTGTTCTGGCTGCAGCAATTAAAAGCACGCAGGCGCCAGGGCGAGCCGCTACCCTTGCGACTGGCTCCATTACATATGGATGTCCATGCGGGTAACCTGGTGCACAGCCAGGACGGGTTGCGGTTGATCGACTGGGAGTATGCCGGTGACGGTGATATCGCGATGGAGCTGGCAGCTGTCTGGACCGGGAGTGAGCATCAGCGCCGTGAACTGGTGGCTGAATACGCACGCTGTGCCATGCTCGATGAAACGCAATTATGGCGCCAGGTCGTTCGCTGGCGTCCGTGGATAGCAATGTTGATGGCGGGCTGGTTTGAATGCCGTTTGCAGCAGACGGGCGATCAACAATTTATAACGCTGGCCGATGATGCATGGCGCCAGTTAAAGATGAAAGGAAAAGAGAGGTGAGTGTGGGTCCGGTCATGTTAGATGTGCAAGGCTACGAACTGGATGCGGAAGAGCGCGAAATTCTGGCGCATCCGCTGGTGGGTGGCCTGATTCTGTTTACCCGCAATTATCACGATCCGGCGCAGTTGCGCGAACTGGTCCGCCAGATCCGCGTCGCGTCGCATCATCGCCTGGTGGTCGCGGTCGATCAGGAAGGGGGGCGGGTCCAGCGCTTTCGTGAAGGATTTACCCAACTGCCGGCAGCACAATCTTTTGCAGCACTGCTGGGAATGGAAGAGGGCGGCAGAGTGGCAGAAGAGGCGGGCTGGCTGATGGCAAGCGAGATGATTGCGATGGATATCGACATCAGTTTCGCGCCCGTGCTTGATGTGGGCCATATCAGCGCGGCGATTGGCGAACGCTCTTACCATGAAGATCCGGCAAAAGCGCTCTCTATCGCAGGACGTTTCATTGATGGTATGCACAGCGCGGGCATGAAAACCACCGGTAAGCATTTTCCGGGACATGGTGCTGTGACGGCCGATTCACATAAAGAGACGCCGCGCGATCCGCGTGCTCAGGCGGAGATCCGCAGCAAAGATATGGCGGTATTCCGCACGTTGATTGAACAGGGCAAGCTGGATGCGATTATGCCTGCGCACGTTATTTATACGGATGCGGATTCGCGCCCGGCCAGCGGTTCTCCCTACTGGCTGAAAACGGTGCTGCGTGGTGAACTCAATTTTGATGGCGTGATTTTTTCAGACGATTTATCGATGGAAGGCGCGGCGATCATGGGCAGCTATGCTGAGCGTGGACAGGCATCGCTGGATGCAGGTTGCGATATGATCCTGGTCTGTAATAATCGTAAGGGCGCAGTGAGTGTGTTGGATAACCTGTCGCCGATCAAAGCAGAGCGTGTTACGAAATTGTATCATAAAGGTTCATTTTCCCGTCAGGAATTGCTGAGATCTGAACGCTGGAAGGCTGCCAACCGTGAACTGGAGCAACTCCATGCGCGTTGGCAGGAATACAAGTCGGCTCAGTGAACCTTTGTGGGCGGGGTACTGGAGTAGGGTGAGGATACAATGATCATCTATTTGCACGGTTTTGACTCAAACAGTCCTGGAAATCATGAGAAGGTGTTGCAGCTGCAATTTATCGATCCGGACGTCAGGTTGATCAGTTACAGCACGCGTCATCCGAAGCATGATATGCAGCATTTGTTAAAAGAGGTGGACAAAATGCTGCAGCTAAACGTGGATGAACGGCCGCTCATTTGCGGCGTGGGGCTGGGAGGATACTGGGCGGAGCGCATTGGTTTCCTGTGCGACATTCGGCAGGTTATGTTCAACCCTAATTTGTTCCCGTTTGAGAACATGGAAGGCAAGATCGACCGGCCGGAAGAGTACCTCGACATTGCCACCAAGTGTGTGTCGAACTTTCGCGAGAAAAATCGCGATCGCTGTCTGGCTATCCTTTCTCGCCGTGATGAAGCGCTGGACAGCCAGCGTTCATCGGACGTTCTGCACCATTACTATGAAATTGTCTGGGACGAAGAACAGACGCACAAGTTTAAAAATATCTCGCCGCACCTGCAGCGAATTAAAGCTTTTAAAACACTCGGTTAATCCCCTCAGCCCGACACTCGTCGGGCTTTGTTTTGCTGCCTTTGCCCCCATGTTTTAGCGCACGTTTTCGCCCAGTTTGTTTCATAGCAACTACACTTGTTCATCTTTTAGGCATCAAAACTTGATGCATATCAATTTTGGTATGACCAATGCACCGTTCATGTTATTCTCACTGACATCATTTGGTTTTCATGATGTAACTTGTTGTTAATTAAGAGTTATATTTATAACTTTTAATTAACAATTGGTTAATAATTTTGAGGGGGTCACGTTGACTACACCATTGAAGAAAATTGTGATTGTTGGCGGTGGTGCTGGCGGGCTTGAACTGGCGACACAGTTGGGTAAAAAATTGGGCCGCGGTAAAAAAGCGAAGGTGACGCTGGTGGATCGCAACCACAGCCACCTGTGGAAACCGCTGTTGCACGAAGTGGCAACAGGGTCGCTGGATGAAGGCGTTGATGCGCTGAGCTACCTGGCGCATGCGCGTAATCACCATTTCCAGTTCCAGTTGGGCTCGGTGGTTGATATCAATCGCGAAGCGAAGACCATCACTCTGGCAGAGTTGCGTGACGAGAAAGGCGAACTGCTGGTGCCTGAACGTAAGCTGGCGTACGACACGCTGGTAATGGCGTTAGGCAGTACTTCGAATGACTTCAACACCCCTGGCGTGAAAGAGCACTGCATTTTCCTCGATAACCCGCATCAGGCACGCCGTTTCCACCAGGAGATGCTGAACCTGTTCCTGAAATACTCTGCCAGCCTCGGGGCAAACGGCAAAGTGAACATCGCTATCGTCGGTGGTGGTGCAACGGGAGTAGAGCTCTCTGCCGAATTACATAACGCGGTAAAACAGTTACATAGCTATGGCTATAAAGGTCTGACCAATGAAGCGCTGAACGTGACGCTGGTGGAAGCGGGGGAGCGTATTTTGCCTGCGTTGCCGCCGCGTATTTCCGGAGCTGCGCATAATGAGCTGACCAAAATGGGCGTGCGTGTTCTGACTAAAACTATGGTTACCAGCGCCGATGAAGGCGGTCTTCATACTAAAGACGGTGAATACATCAAAGCCGACCTGATGGTTTGGGCGGCGGGTATCAAAGCGCCGGACTTTATGAAAGAGATAGGCGGCCTGGAAACGAACCGTATTAACCAGTTAGTCGTTGAGCCGACACTGCAAACTACCCGTGATGCGGACATTTATGCCATTGGCGACTGTGCTTCATGCGCGCGTCCGGAAGGGGGCTTTGTGCCACCGCGCGCTCAGGCTGCACACCAGATGGCCAGCCTCGCGCTGCACAACATCCTGGCGCAAATGAAAGGTAAACCGACGAAGTCCTATGTCTATAAAGATCACGGTTCGTTGGTTTCACTTTCCAACTTCTCGACCGTGGGGAGCCTGATGGGTAACCTGATGCGTGGGTCCATGATGATTGAAGGGCGTATTGCACGCTTTGTTTATATCTCACTGTACCGCATGCATCAGATTGCGCTGCATGGTTACTTCAAGACGGGGTTAATGATGCTGGTCGGCAGCATTAACCGTGTGATCCGTCCCCGCCTGAAATTGCATTAATTTGCCTGACTGCTCTCCTGCATAGCGTTGCAGGGGAGCAGTACATCCTTCTGTCATACAGTCAGTATATGCTCGGATAACTCCGAATCATGCTGGATTCTCCCTAATCTCTCCTTTTTTCCTCTCATTCCGATTGGCTTCGTACACTCCCAAGTTGCAAAATTGTTACGAATAGCAAACCAGGGAGGAAATCCTGTGAATAAATCAATGTTAGCGGGTATCGGTATTGGCGTGGCCGCTGCTCTGGGTGTCGCAGCGGTTGCAAGTATGAATGTCTTCAATCGCGGGCCGCAGTATGCGCAGGTGGTTTCCGCCACGCCAATCAAAGAATCCATCAAAACACCGCGTCAGGAGTGTCGTAATGTCACGATGACGCATCGTCGTCCGGTGCAGGATGAAAATCGCCTGACCGGTTCTGTACTGGGTGCTGTTGCCGGTGGGGTTATCGGTCATCAGTTCGGCGGGGGGCGTGGTCGCGATGTCGCCACGGTCGTCGGCGCGCTGGGTGGTGGCTACGCCGGGAACCAGGTCCAGGGCGAGATGCAGGCAAGAGATACATACACCACCACTGAGCAACGTTGTAAAACGGTGTATGACAAATCGGAAAAAATGCTGGGGTATGACGTCACTTACAAAATTGGCGACCAGCAAGGGAAGATCCGCATGGATAAAGACCCTGGAACCCAGATCCCACTGGATGACAACGGTCAGCTTATTTTGAATAACAAAGCCTAAAATAGCAGTACTGTACCCATTGGCTCCTCAATTGCTCAGGCTGAGGAGCCTTTTTTACAGGCCGAAGATTCAGATAAGATCGTGCTGGCGATAGAGCAGAAAGCCGGTAATGACCACAGAGATGAACGCGAATAAAACCGAACCACCACATACAACCCAGAGCCCGAATAACAATGTTATTACTATTAGCACTTTAAGTAATGGTAATAGCAAAATCATTTCCATTTTCCTTCTGAATGTGAATAGTCAGCCAAAGTACATAAATTCCGTATATACAATAAGATAGCGTAGGGTTAGAACAATAAATTCGCTTATGTCGTCATCCTGACGTTTATGGTTCTTTTACGACTAATGGTTAGCAGCGAAATAATTCCTGTTTAATATTAGCAAAGCGGCAAAAACGACATGCTGTTTTCACCTATTAATATAATAGGTGAAAACGATAATTATTGCTAAGGAGGGCAAATCAGGATGTGGTCAACTGGGGCCATAAACGCAGAGTGGTAGCGGAAATTTGCAGCAATTTCTCACAACTTGCGCCTTCACGGGCGCTGATAGACATGCCCTGCAGCACACAGCTTAAAAACTGCGCCAGTTCCTGAACATCCGCGTGAGCGGGGATTTCCCCCCGTTGCTGACGTTGTAGCAAAAACTTGAGCAACAGTTGTTCCTGCTGCGCATGGCGTGACTTAATGGTCTGCGCAATTGCCTGCGAAGAGGCGGCCAGCGTCGCGGAGGTGTTGATCAGAAAACAGCCCGCCGGGGTTTCAGTGCTGGTAAAGCAGTGTGCCACCGCCGTGAAGTAATCTTTTAACGCTTGCCCCAGCGGTTTATCGTCGCATAACAACTGGGCTTCATGTTTTGCTGCAAAAAGCGAGATGTAGCGATCCAGCACTGCACGGAACAGGCCTTCTTTATTCGTAAATTCCGCATACAGCGTCGGTGCTTTCGCGCCCGTTGCCTCTACGAGATCTGATAATGACGTGGCTTCGTAGCCATGCTGCCAGAATAATGCCATGGCCTTATCAAGCGCCACTTCCCTGTCGAACACTTTCGGTCGGCCACGGCTTTTTTTCATACAAGTGACTTCACTGGTCATAGTGCCGTTCAACCTTTGTTGGTTTGTTGAACAATCATTATAAAAATAAATGCTGTCAGACACCAGAGGCAAAATAGCACAAATTAATAAATTCTATCTATATGATAAATATGGATTTGTTAATTTAATTAACGTTCGTTATTAAAATGCATTGACGAGTGATATAGATCACACTTATGATTTGTCTATCGATCGTTAAGTAAATGCTTACGACGCTACTTTCATCTGCTACAGGAACAAAATCATGAAAAACGTTAAAACTCTGATCGCCGCTGCCGTACTGAGCTCACTCTCTTTTGCAAGCTTCGCTGCCGTTGAAGTTCAAAACGCACCGGCAGGCCAACAGGAAGTCGCTGTTATTGGTGCTTCTGCGGGTGCTAACCTCTCTTCTGTTGAAGATCAACTGGCACAAAAAGCCGATGAGATGGGTGCAAAATCTTTCCGTATCACCTCTGTGACCGGTTCCGATACTCTGCACGGCACCGCAGTACTGTACAAATAAGTTAAGCCACTGAATTAACCCTCATAAAAAAGGCCTCGCAATTGCGAGGCCTTTTTTTTGCTCTACGGAAATTAAAGGGATTGTTGTAGCACGCTGTCATGGAGAGTGACATCCACCGGCATACCAGAGCGCACTTCCATTGCGCGTTCAAACACATCGTTTGCGCTTTGTGGCGAATCTTTGAAAGTCTGCATAGTGGCATTAAGCACAATCGGCAATGTCTTCGGGTCGTCGTCAATGGATTTTGACAGCGGTTGATGCACTTCCACCAGGCGTGTGCCGTCAGGTTCAACCGAGGCTTTTATCGGCGTGTTGATAATATTCACGCGCGTACCGGGTTTGATAACGCTAAACAATGTGGCGATGTCGTTATCACGCAGACGAATACATCCGGAGCTGACGCGCATGCCTATGCCAAAATCAGCGTTGGTCCCATGAATGAGGTAGACACCACCGTACGCAGCAAGGCGAATGGCATGGTGGCCCATCGGGTTTTCCGGCCCGGCCGGAACGACTGCCGGTAAATCTATTCCCTGGGCTTTATAACGTGCGCGAATGTTGGCCGTTGGTGTCCAGGTAGGATTAGCCCGTTTATCAGAAACGGTTGTCACCATGGTAGGCGTTAGGGTATCTCCACCCAGTTGCCCTATTCCGATAGGGTAGACGGTCACTTCGTTTTTACCCGGCGGATAATAATAGAGACGTAGCTCGGCCAGATTGATGACGATACCTTCTCGCGGCACGTCGGGTAACAGTGTTTGTAACGGGATAGTCAGTACATTACCTGCGCGAGGGACATACGGATCGACGCCAGGGTTCGCCTGCAACAGGGCCAGGAAACCGACATTGTACTTTTTGGCAATCGCCTCCAGCGAACCGCCATCATTTTCTACCACGTGATACCGGTTTTCCCCGACCACCCGGCTACCGGTGGGGGGTAAAGGCCAGGTATTCGCCTTCGCGGGTAAAACGAGCGTGGCGGCGAGGAAAACCGCCCAGAGGACAAAACGGGAATTATTAATCATTACCATAATCCATGTAATTGATAAGCTTATTTGTAGACACAGGTAATGAAATTATGGTGGGAAGGAATGTCGGGAAGTCCTGGAAGAGTGCAAAGTGTTTGTAAATATTTCAAAAAAGCGGGCCAGTGGTGATAACTGGCCCGCGGAACACTATGCCATCGCGTTTTCTTCAAGCTGCTGCATGAAGTTGCGTACCCACTCCATGCGGGTTTTGCGTTCCGTCAGCTCCTGGAAGAACTTCAGGCGTGTCGGGCCATCGAGGCGGAAATGTTTAGGCTGCTTTTGCAGCAGGCCGATAAGCCATGCGGGATTGACATGGTTTTTTTCATTGAACTCAATCGTGCCGCCTTTTTCATTCCCTTCAAGCTTACGAATCCCCAATTTCTGGGCCTGTTGACGCAGCCGCGCAATATCAAGCAGGTTTCGCGCGGCGTCAGGCAGCAGACCAAAACGGTCGATCAGTTCCACTTTAATTTCATCGAGCTCATTTTCACTCTTCGCACTGGCAATGCGCTTGTAGAAAGAGAGACGAGTATTGACGTCGGGAATAAAATCATCCGGCAGCAGGGAAGGCATGCGCAGTTCGACTTCTGTTTGCTGGCTGGTGAGATCTTCGAGCGATGGCTCTCGCCCGGCTTTGAGCGCATCGACCGCATTTTCCAGCAGCTCCATATACAGTGAAAAGCCGATGGTCTCCATTGAACCGCTCTGATCTTCGCCCAGCAGTTCGCCAGCCCCACGGATTTCCAGATCGTGGGTCGCCAGCGCGAAACCCGCCCCTAAATCTTCCAGCGAGGCAATCGCTTCGAGACGCTTTTGCGCATCGGTGGTCATCGCTTTCGGATGCGGCGTCAGCAGCCAGGCATAGGCCTGATGGTGCGAACGTCCCACGCGGCCACGTAACTGGTGGAGCTGCGCCAGGCCAAAGTGATCGGCACGTTCAATAATGATTGTATTCGCGGTAGGAATGTCGATCCCGGTCTCGATTATCGTGGTACACACCAGCACATTAAAACGCTGGTGGTGGAAATCATTCATTACCCGTTCCAGTTCGCGCTCACGCATCTGCCCGTGTCCGATGGCGATGCGCGCTTCCGGAACCAGTTCCGCCAGTCTGTCGGCGGCTTTCTGAATATTTTCGACATCGTTATAAAGGTAGTAGACCTGCCCACCACGCAGGACTTCACGCAGTATTGCCTCGCGCACTACCAGACTGTCGTATTCGCGAACGAAGGTTTTTACTGCCAGGCGGCGCGCAGGCGGGGTGGCAATGATCGACAGATCGCGCATACCGCTCATGGCCATATTGAGTGTACGCGGAATGGGTGTTGCGGTTAGCGTGAGGATATCTACGTCGGCACGCATCGCTTTAATCCGCTCTTTATGACGCACGCCGAAGCGGTGTTCTTCATCGACGATCAGCAGTCCCAGATCTTTCCACTTCACATCGTTTTGCAGCAGCTTATGGGTGCCGATAAGAATATCAATCTTGCCCTCAGCCGCCTGCTCCAGCACTTGTGTCTGTTCTTTCGCGCTACGAAAACGTGAGAGCATCTCCACCCGCACCGGCCAGTTGGCGAAGCGATCGCGGAAGTTGTCGAAATGCTGCTGGGCGAGCAGGGTGGTTGGCACCAACACCGCCACCTGCTTGTTGTTTTCGACGGCGAGGAAGGCGGCACGCATTGCCACTTCGGTTTTACCGAAGCCGACATCGCCACACACCAGGCGGTCCATGGCCAGTGGCTGGCACATGTCACTTAACACCGCGTTAATGGCTTGCGCCTGGTCTGGCGTGGTTTCAAACGGGAAGCTGTCGCAGAAAAGCTGATATTGTTCGCGATCGTGTTTAAATGCAAAGCCGGACTTCGCGGCGCGTTGGGCATAGATATCCAGCAACTCCGCCGCCACATCCCGGACTTTTTCTGCCGCTTTCTGCCGCGCACGGGCCCATGCATCGCCGCCCAGTTTATGCAGCGGCGCGTTCTCCTCGGCACCCCCGGCATAGCGGCTAATCAGATGCAACGACGAGACCGGCACGTACAGTTTGGCATCCCCGGCATAGGTCAGCATCAGGTATTCGCCTTTTATGCCGCCCGCTTCAAGCGTGGTCATTCCCGCATAGCGTCCAACCCCATGTTCCAGATGCACCACCGGCTGGCCAGGGTGCAGTTCAGCGAGGTTGCGGATCAGCGTATCGGGGTTAATCGTGCGGCGTGTATCCTGGCGACGGCGGGCAACGCGCTCGCCCAGCAGATCGCTTTCGCAAATCAGCGCCCGGTTACGTAGCGTGTCGATAAAGCCATGTTCTGCGGAGCCAATGATCAGATAGCGCCCTGTATCTTGCGCGTCATCCAGCCGGGTAATGCGCTTCGGCGCCACTTTGATGCGTGAGAGGAGTTCTCCCAGCGCTTCGCGACGCCCCTCGCTCTCAACCGAAAAGACGACCGGACCGGTAAAGGATTCGAGGAATTTGCGTAAATTATCCAGCGGCGACTTTTGCTGTGCCTGAACGGCCAGATCCGGCAATGTCCGGTAACCGAGGTTCACATTGGCGGTTTTGTCTGCCAGGTTTTCGGTTTTGAGCTGCACGCGCGGCCAGCGCTTGAGTTCGCTGAACAGTTCATCAACCCGCAGCCACAGTAATTCCGGCGCCAGCAGAGGGCGCATGGGGTCCACGCCGCGGTTTTCGAAGCGCGCCTGGGTCTCCTGGCTAAAGCGCTCAGCGCTGTTTTCAAGGTCACCCGTGTTCACCAGTAGCGTATTGTCCGGCAAATAGCTAAACAACGACGGCAAAGGCTCACTGAAAAACAGTGGCTGCCAGTATTCAATGCCGGTTGGCAAAGTGCCTTTGCTCACCTGTTGATAGATATGTTCGGCATCGCGCTTGACGTCAAACTTATCTCGCCACTGGCTGCGAAACAGTTCGATGGCGGTCTTATCCGTCGGGAATTCGTGAGCAGGCAGTAAATTGATGGCTTCAACCTCTTCCAGCGTACGCTGGCTGTCCGCATCGAACAGGCGAAGACTGTCAATTTCATCATCAAAGAAATCAAGGCGATAAGGTTGTGCGCTGCCCATCGGGAAGAGATCCAGTAGCGCCCCGCGAGTCGCGTACTCGCCGTGCTCCATAACCTGATCAACGTGGCGATACCCTGCGCTGTCCAGTTGTGCGCGCAGCGCGTCACGGGACAGACGCTGACCTTTTTTCATGACCAACGCGTGACCGTGCAAATAGCTATGCGGGCAGACGCGCTGCATCAAGGTATTCACCGCTACAATCAGCACACCACGCTGCATAGAGGGCAACTGGTAGAGCGTGGAGAGACGGGAGGAGATAATTTCCTGATGCGGCGAGAAACTGTCATACGGCAGTGTCTCCCAGTCAGCAAGATTCATCACCAGGTTGTCGGTAAACTGGGTAATTTCGTCATGCAGACGCAGGGCATTTTGCATATCCGGCGCAATCAATACCACCGGACCTTTATGGCGCTCAATGATTTCCGCGACTTCGGTGGCGCAGGCTGCGCCAGTCAGTTCGCCAAGCTGGCGCTGCTCGCCAGCTTTGGCGGGCAGAGAATAACGGTATTGTTCAGGCATAGATAGGGTCTGGGTCTCTTATGGATATGCCCCTTGTTATGGGGGCATATCACTGATACGCAATCCCTTTATTATCCGCGATTGTGCACTATTCGCCAACCTCAACACATGCGCTTATCGTGCCTGCAGAGGTGAGGCCAGCCTGGCTGGCGGGGTGAAAAGCAGATCGGCAAAGATTGCCGAAGAGATTTTCCGTATACACAAGCCAACCAGCGTACAGATAGCGAGGCTACAGAACGGATAGAGCAAGACGATGGTGAGCTCGAAAGCAGGCGACCAGCGCCCGGCATTCATCGGGGTCAACAACGCAAGGCTGAGCGCTTCAATCAGAATGCGATGCGTGGTGTAGATGGCAAGCGTATTGCTGCCCACGATATTCAGCAGTGCGTTTTCGCGTGAGCCAACGCGCTCTTCCAGCGCGCGGAACAGACGCAAAATCAGCACGATCGACAGCAAGCTCAAGGGTAAGGGCACATTTAAAAACCATAGCGCCACCGCAGCAAGTAACGCCACTGCCAGCATGATGGCGTAGCGGCGAAAAGAGAGGCGTTTAATCGCATCCATAATAGCGCCGCCAAACCATGCCCCCAGGCTGTAGTAGATCATGTTGCGCATTACGCTATTCATACCCCACCAGGGCGAGGGCAAAAAGTTAATCGCCACGCTCAGCAGTGTCATGGCGACCAGTGCTGCAAGCGACCAGCGGCTCAACAATTTACACAGAATAAAATAGACAACCAGCGCGTAGAGATACCACAGGCTGGTACTGGCGGTGAGCATTTCCTGGATAAAGTCTGAGGGTGTATCCGCATAGGCAGCGTTGGACGCATTGCTTAAATCGCGCGTGGGTGCCAGCCAGTCATTAATATGGCTGAGCGCCAGCCACTGCAGCACACCCCAGATGACAAGCACATAAAAGATACTCCAGATACGCTTGTCGATCGCCTCCTTCCATGGCACCTCATCAATGTAGCGTCGAATCAGGTAGCCAGAGAGAAAAAAGAACACGGGCATGCGGAAGGGGGCAAGGTAAAGATTAAAGTAGATCCAGCACTTTGCGAGCGTTTCCGACCACGCGTGACCAAATGTGGTGAGGTGCGGGTAAAACGTAATGACTGAGTGATAGATGACCACCAGGCAGATACATAATCCCTTGATTTGATTAATCCATAGAGTCTTTTTTTTCATCGTCTTTCGCCGTTTCTATTACAAAATTCGGCGTTTATCCTGATGGCGTCGCCGTGGGGTGTAACGGTAAACAGTCTGTATTTCCTCCTTTTTCGGATAAATATCAGAGGGCGCGTGGAAAAAGGATCTCTCTACGGGAGGCGAAATGCGTAAAAGTCGCGCAACTAGCAATTTGATTTATCGGATTTTTTCCTGCCCTCTGAGATGTCCGCTTACCGTTTCACTCATTTACGCTCTACGCTTTCGCTTATATACTTCGGAGTCTGCTAACAGCAACCAGACGGATTTCATGTACCAGCCTGTCACTCTCTTTATCGGCCTGCGCTATATGCGTGGGCGCGCAGCCGACCGCTTCGGTCGTTTCGTTTCCTGGCTGTCGACCATTGGCATTACGCTTGGCGTAATGGCGCTGGTGACCGTGCTGTCGGTCATGAATGGCTTTGAGCGCGAACTGCAAAACAACATCCTGGGGCTGATGCCGCAGGCCGTCATCACCGCGCAAAACGGCTCTATCAATCCTGAACAATTGCCGGCCAATGGGCTCAAATTGCAGGGTGTCAATCGCATTGCGCCGCTGAGTACCGGTGATGTTGTTCTGCAAAGTGCGCGCAGCGTGGCCGTGGGTGTCATGTTGGGTATCGACCCGGCGCAAACAGATCCGCTGACCCCGTACCTGGTCAACGTGCAGCAATCTTCGCTGGAAGCCGGGCAGTACAACGTGATCCTCGGTGAAGGGCTGGCCGGGCAATTAGGCGTCAATCGTGGTGATCAGATTCGCGTCATGGTGCCGTCCGCCAGCCAGTTCACCCCGATGGGGCGTTTACCCAGCCAGCGTCTGTTTACCGTTGTCGGGACCTTTGCCGCCAGCAGTGAAGTCGATGACTATCAGATGCTGGTCAATATTCAGGATGCGTCCCGTCTGATGCGTTACCCCGCAGGCAATATTACCGGTTGGCGTTTATGGCTGGATGCACCGTTGCAGGTTGATGTTCTGAGCCAGCAAACGCTGCCGCAAGGAACCAAATGGCAAGACTGGCGCGAGCGGAAAGGCGAATTATTCCAGGCCGTACGTATGGAGAAAAACATGATGGGGCTGCTGTTAAGCCTGATTATTGCGGTGGCGGCCTTTAATATCATTACCTCCCTTGGCCTGATGGTGATGGAAAAACAGGGCGAGGTGGCGATCCTGCAAACTCAGGGGCTGACCCCGCGCCAGATCATGGCGGTCTTTATGGTGCAGGGTGCCAGTGCGGGCATCATTGGTGCGCTGCTGGGGGCCGGGCTTGGCGCACTGCTGGCCAGCCAGTTGAATAATCTGATGCCGGTCATCGGTGCGTTTCTTGATGGCGCTGCGCTGCCGGTAGCCATCGAACCGTTACAGGTAGTTGTTATTGCGCTGGTGGCCATGGCCATCGCGTTGCTGTCTACGCTTTATCCTTCCTGGCGCGCTGCCGCCACCCAACCCGCTGAGGCTTTACGTTATGAATAAGATCCTGTTGCAATGCGACCACCTGTGCAAACGCTATCAGGAAGGGAAAGTGCAAACCGATGTGTTGCACGATGTAAGCTTTAGCGTGGGTGAGGGTGAGCTGATGGCGATTGTCGGCAGCTCCGGTTCCGGGAAAAGTACGCTCCTGCATCTGTTAGGCGGGCTGGACACGCCCACCTCCGGCGAAGTGACCTTCGATAACCAACAACTGAGCAAACTCTCCTCTGCGGCGAAAGCGGAGCTACGCAACCGCGAACTGGGCTTTATCTATCAGTTTCATCACCTGCTGCCCGATTTTACCGCGCTGGAAAACGTCGCGATGCCGCTGCTGATTGGTAAGCATAAAGCGGCAGAAATTGATGTCCGGGCGCGGGAAATGCTGCGAGCGGTTGGGCTTGAGCATCGCGCCAGCCATCGCCCCTCAGAGCTGTCTGGCGGTGAGCGTCAGCGCGTGGCGATTGCTCGTGCGCTGGTCAATAACCCACGTCTGGTGCTGGCGGACGAACCGACCGGCAACCTGGATGCCCGTAATGCGGACAGTATCTTCCAGTTGTTGGGGGAATTGAATGCGTCGCAGGGCACCGCGTTCCTGGTGGTCACACATGATCTGCAACTGGCGAAACGAATGAGCCGCCAGTTGGAGATGCGCGACGGCCGCCTGAGCACAGAAATGACCCTGATGGGGGCTGAGTGATGGCGTCTCCCCTGTCATTACTGATTGGCCTGCGTTTTAGCCGTGGTCGCCGCCGCAGCGGCATGGTGTCGCTGATTTCCGTCATCTCCACCGTGGGGATTTCGCTTGGCGTTGCGGTGTTGATCGTCGGGCTCAGCGCAATGAACGGCTTCGAACGCGAGCTCAATAATCGTATTCTGGCGGTGGTGCCCCATGGCGAAATCGAGCCGGTGAATCAGCCGTGGAATAACTGGAACGACGCGCTGGCAAAAGTGGAAAAAGTGCCGGGCATTGTCGCCGCCGCACCTTATATTAATTTCACCGGGCTTGTGGAGAGCGGCACCAATTTGCGAGCGATTCAGGTGAAGGGGGTAAACCCTGAGCAGGAGTCCCGTCTGAGCGCATTACCGAATTTTGTGCAGGCCGATGCCTGGCGCAATTTTAAACCCGGTGAGCAGCGGATTATCCTTGGTAAGGGTGTCGCCGATGCGCTGAACGTGAAACAGGGCGATTGGGTATCGATAATGATCCCTAATTCCGACACCGACCACAAACTGCTACAGCCAAAACGCGTCAGACTGCATGTCACTGGTGTATTGCAATTGAGCGGGCAACTCGACCATGCGTTTGCGATGATCCCCATGGAAGACGCGCAGCAGTATCTGGATATGGGCAGCAGCGTTACGGGCATTGCTATCAAGGTGAAGGACGTCTTTAACGCGAACACGCTGGTGCGTAACGCCGGTGAAGTCACCAACAGCTATGTCTATATTAAAAGCTGGATCGGTAAATACGGCTATATGTATCGCGATATTCAGATGATCCGCGCCATTATGTATCTGGCGATGGTGCTGGTGATCGGTGTCGCCTGTTTTAATATTGTCTCCACGCTGGTGATGGCGGTAAAAGATAAGAGCAGTGATATCGCCGTGCTACGTACATTAGGGGCAAAAGATGGCCTGATCAGGGCTATCTTCGTCTGGTACGGGCTGCTGGCAGGCCTGCTGGGCAGTGTGATCGGTGCGGTGATCGGCGTGGTAGCATCACTGCAACTGACCGCGATCATCCGCGTGATTGAGAAGATGATTGGTCACCAATTTTTATCCGGCGATATCTACTTTATTGATTTTCTACCGTCGGAGCTGCACGCACTGGATGTGGTGTATGTGCTGGTCACCGCTCTGGTGCTGAGTCTGTTGGCAAGCTGGTATCCGGCGCGCCGGGCAAGCAATATCGATCCGGCGAGGGTATTGAGCGGACAATAATAAGAAGCACAAAGGAGAGGCGATGTATTACGGATTTGATATCGGCGGAAGCAAGATAGCGCTGGGGGTATTTGATGATACCCGACGTTTGCAATGGGAAAAGCGCGTCGTCACACCGAAAGACAGTTACGAGACGTTTTTAACGACAATTGCTCAACTGGTAGCCGAAGCCGATGCGCGCTTCGGCGGCCAGGGCAGTGTCGGCATTGGTATTCCGGGTATGCCGGAAACCGCCGATGGCACCCTCTATGCTGCCAATGTGCCTGCCGCCAGTGGTCGTCCACTGCGCAAAGATTTGAGCGTAAGGCTCGCGCGTGATGTCCGCCTTGATAATGACGCCAACTGTTTTGCCCTTTCCGAAGCCTGGGATGATGAATTTCGCCAATACCCGATTGTAATGGGCCTTATCCTGGGCACTGGCGTTGGCGGTGGCATTGTCGCCAACGGCCAGACGCTTAAGGGCCGCAGCTATATTACCGGTGAGTTTGGTCATATTCGCCTGCCAGTTGATGCGATGGCGCTAATGGGCTTTGATTTTCCGCTGACGCGCTGTGGCTGTGGCAAACTGGGCTGTATCGAAAATTATCTGTCCGGGCGCGGCTTTGCCTGGCTGTACCAACATTACTACCATCAATCATTGTCCTCCCCGGAAATCATCGCACGTTGGGAGCAGGGCGACGCGCAGGCGAAAGCCCATGTTGAACGCTATGCTGATTTGCTGGCGGTGTGTCTTGGGAATATCCTGACGATAGTGGATCCGGATTTACTGGTTATCGGTGGCGGCTTATCGAATTTCTCTGCCCTGACGTCCTTACTGGCGGCGCGTTTACCGCCACACTTGTTACCGGTAGCCCGGATACCCCGCATTGAACGTGCTCGCCACGGCGATGCAGGCGGCATGCGTGGCGCCGCTTTCCTTCATCTTACTGATTAATCCTGAGAGGATGATATGCAGTCTCGTCGGTCACATCGTCTCAGCTGTTTTCGCCGTAACAAACGCCGTTTGCGTGAGCGCTTACGCCAGCGGATCTTTTTCAGAGACCAGGTGGTGCCGGAAGTGATGGAAAAACCGAGAGTAGTGGTACTAACGGGGGCGGGTATCTCCGCAGAATCAGGCATTCGCACCTTCCGCGCCGCGGACGGTTTGTGGGAAGAACACCATGTGGAAGATGTGGCGACGCCAGAAGGTTTTGCCCGCAACCCACAACTGGTGCAGTCTTTCTATAATGCGCGTCGCCAGCAGCTCCAGTTACCGGAGATTGCGCCCAACCCGGCACATCTGGCGCTGGCGAAGCTGGAAGATATCCTCGGCGATCGCTTTTTACTGGTGACGCAGAATATAGACAACCTGCACGAACGCGCCGGAAACCACCATATCATCCATATGCACGGTGAATTGCTGAAAGTGCGCTGTTCGCAGAGCGGGCAGGTGCTGACGTGGACGCAGGACGTGACCCCGGAAGACAAATGCCATTGCTGCCAGTTTCCCGCGCCGCTACGCCCCCATGTGGTCTGGTTTGGTGAGATGCCGCTGGGGATGGATGAGATTTATCATGCGCTCGCAATGGCCGATGTGTTTATCGCTATTGGTACCTCCGGCCATGTCTATCCGGCGGCTGGTTTTGTCCATGAGGCCAAACTGCACGGCGCGCATACCGTTGAGTTAAATCTTGAACCAAGCCAGGTGGGCAGCGAGTTTGAAGAGAAGCATTATGGCCTCGCCAGCGAAGTGGTGCCGGAATATGTTGAGAAGCTGCTGAAAGGGCTGTAAGGCCTGTCTCTCTCAAAAAATGAGGGCGTTTTCCCGGGTGCGCTAGGGGTTATCTGCGCTATGCCGTTTCCTTGTCCATAGCCATACCGCGAAAAACGTTGCCACGCCTATCATCAGCGCCCACCCCAGGGAGATATTCGCAACCGACACCGCCCGGTTAGCCAACCACAGGCAAAACGCCTGCCAGCCGATATTGCCGATGGTCATTGCCAGGGTGAACTTCATCGCGTAGCGAAAACGGCTGGTGTAGTTAAAAAGCATCATAAAGGCTATCCAGGCGCAGGCCCAGGCCATAAAACCAAAGCTGTTGCCGGCAACGCTGTCCGGCCCGTTCTGTTCCGGCGGCGGATACCATCTCAGCGGCGGCGTCGGCTGGTTTGTCAGCGCCGCTTCCAGCACATCCAGCGCGGTGTTGACCCCCTGGAACATCAGGCCGCGATGAAAGTACGCCAGCGTCTGGTTCTCGACCATCAAGCGCAATATATGGTCCGGCAGTTGCTGCGCCGCCTGATAGCTGCCGACCAGCAGCACCTGCGGCTTTTGGGTGGTAATCACAATCATTACGCTCCCCGTCATCTCGGGCTGGTTTGCCGTTGCCCGCGCCAGCATTCTTTTGCCGTCACGCAGCAGGCTTGCCTCATTCATAGCGGGAACCACCAGAATATAGAGTGCTATCCCGGTGCGCTGGCGGAACAGTTCTGCTTTGTGGGTAAGCATCTCCGCGCCGGGCACCGTACCGGTGACATCGGTAAAAAGGGTTCGCATTATTGGCACCGGCGCGGCGCTGAGCGCCGCCAGCGGCAGGAGCAGCGTGAGCAGAATTAAAAGCCTGTTCATTTGCGCCCCCTCCGTTTCGCCCGACGCTTTTTGCGCGGGGAATCACTTAAGAACAGCGCGACGGCGATGAAAACACCCCCGCCGATGGCAAACAGCCCCCAGGCAAAGGCGTTAACCCACAGGCTGTTAATCTCCGCCTTATGTGGCTGACCCGGCGGGAAGGCCACCCCAACCGCATCGCCTTCGCTATGTTCATAAAAAACGCTGCCAATGGAGGATTCAAAAACCAGGGTATATTGCGGGGTAGGGCGAAAAGCCACCACCGGGAACCAGGCGCCGCTGTTGCCGACGCTACTCGGGTGGTTGTTGCGCCAGACAGTATCGACGATCAGGCCATCAGTATGTACGGCGTCGCGGGCGTCACGAAACTGTGAGTAAACAATAGCTGCGGCGATGAGCAGCAGTATGGCGCCCAGCGCGGTAAAAATGCGGCGAAAAACCTTCGCGTCCTGCTGCATGCGTACCCTTCCTTTGTCTGCGCAAAAGAGGCCGGGCATCCGCGCCCGGCCCGGATGCAAAACTTAACGTCCTGCTTTCAGCTTCTGATAATACTCTTCGTAAATAGCGCTGGCGCTGCCGACATCGTTTTGCCATTCGCCTTTGCTGATGGTCTCTGCATCCGGATAGAGTGATTTATCATTTGCCACTTCCGGGCTCAGCAGTTTACGGGCCGCGAGGTTTGGTGTCGGATAGCCAATGGTTTCCGCCACCTGCTTTGCAATTTCCGGGCGTAGCAGGAAGTTGATAAGCTTAAGCGCGCCCGCTTTGTTTTTGGCATTGGCAGGGATAGCAAGGCTGTCCATCCAGAAGATACCGCCTTCCTTCGGCCAAATTACCTGCAACGGCGTGCCTGCCTGACGGGCGACATACGCGGAACCGTTCCACACCATACCGAGATTCACTTCCCCTTCCATGTACGGGTTCGCCGGATTATCGGAGTTGAACGCCGCCACGTTAGGCATCAATTTTTGCAGCTCTTTGTAGGCCGCTTCAATCTCTTTCGGATCGGTGGTATTACCGGAAAGCCCCAGTTTACGCAGCGCCACCTGGAAGACTTCGCGCGCATCATCCGTTAGCAGCAGGCTGCCTTTATACTCAGGCTTCCATAAGTCTGCCCAACGGGTAACCGTTTTAGGATCAATCGCTTCGCTGTTGATACCTATGGCTGTCGCACCCCAGATATACGGAATGGAGTAGTCGTTATTCGGGTCAAACGGCTTGTTCAGCATCTCCGGATCGAGATTATGGAAGTTGGTTAGCTGCGTTTTATCGATCTTTTGGATCATGCCCTCTTTACGCATTTTGTCGACAAAATAAGTGGAGGGCACCACCAGGTCGTATGCACCATCTTTATAGGTTTTGAGCTTGGCATACATGGTTTCATTCGATTCATATGTCGAATAGATAACCTTAATGCCCGTCTCTTTGGTGAACTGTTCCAGCAGGCCTGGCGGCACATATTCTGTCCAGTTGTAGAAATAGAGCGTCTTGCTGTCATCCGCATGAGCGGCGTTTATGCCCAGTGCCAGAGCACCCGCAGCAAGCAGGTGGCGTGACCATTTTTTCATTTAACGTCCCCTGAGGTTATGCCTGGCGCGCCAGGCTTTTGGTTTTATCACGTGCAACAAGCTGGCTTGCGAACACCATCACCAGCGACAGAACGAGCAGAATGGTTGCCAGCGCGTTCACCTCGGGTGAGACGCCGACTTTCACCATGGAATAGATTTTCAACGGCAGAATTTCATAGCCCGGTCCAGTAACGAAGGACGAGACCACCACATCATCCATCGACAGGGTAAAGCTCAGCAGCCATCCGGCCGCCACGGCAGGCATCGCCAGCGGCAGGATAATTTTGCGCAGGATCACGAGCTCGCTGGCACCCAGATCTTTTGCCGCTTCCAGCATCCGCACATCAAAACCCTTCAGGCGCGAATAAACTGTCACAACTACGAAGGGCAGGCAGAACGTAATATGCGAGAACAGCAGCGACCAGAATCCAAGCTGAACGCCCAGCAGCATAAACAGCACCAGCAATGAGATAGCCATGACGATATCCGGCGACATCATCACGACGAACAGCATGCCGCTGACAAAGGGTTTGCCGCGAAAGCGATAGCGGTACAGCGCCACCGCGGTCAGCGAACCGATAAGCGTGGCGAACGTGGCGGAGAAGACCGCCATCGTGAGCGAGTGCTGTGCTGCCTGCAACAGACTGTCGTTGTTCAGCAGCAGACTGTACCAGTCGGTGGTAAAACCTTGCCAGTTAATCCCAAACCGTGAGCTGTTAAACGAGTTCACAATCAGAATGATAATGGGAATATAGAGGTAGGCGTAAATGGCGGTCATAAAACCGCCGCGCAGCAGTCGACCGATCATTGCAGTTCCACCTTCTTGTCCAGCAGACGCGAGGCGCGCCAGTAAACCAGTAACAGCAGGCCCATCACAATGGTGAGCGTGATGCTGGTAGCCGCGCCAAAAGGCCAGTCGCGAATGTTGAGGAACTGACTTTTAATCACGTTGCCAATCAGCAGGTTTTTTGCGCCCCCCATCAGATCTGAGACGTAAAACAATCCCATCGCGGGCAGCAATACCAGCAGGCAGCCCGCGATAATGCCCGGCATGGTCAGCGGGATAATAATGCGCAAAAACGTCTGTAATTTACTGGCGCCCAAATCTCTCGCCGCTTCCAGCAAAGGTTTATCGAGTTTTTCGATACTGGAGTAAAGCGGCATGACCATAAATGGCAGCAGGATATAGACCAGCCCGATAATGACCGCCGCCGGGGTGAACATCACGCGGATCGGTTCATCAATGACCCCCAGCCAGAGTAAAAATGTATTCAGATACCCTTTGGTGCTGAGGAATATTTTCAGGCCATAGATGCGAATCAGCGAATTGGTCCAGAACGGAACAATCAGCAAAAACAGCAATAACGGACGCACTTTTGTGGGTAGCTTTGCCAGGAACCAGGCGAAGGGATACCCCAGCATCAGGCAGGCAAGTGTGGCGATTACCGCCATATTCAGCGAGTGCAGCAGCACGTCAAAATAGAGCGGATCCAGCAGACGGGCATAGCTATCCAGCGAGAAGACCATCGCCACGAAGTGGGCATCGTCACGGGTCAAAAAGCTGGTCGCAATAATCATCAGGTTGGGGAGGAAGACAAACAGCACAAGCCAACCAACAACAGTGGCAATCACCCCATTCTGGAATTTACTTGTGTTCTTCATCAGCCAGTACGACCTCCCAGCTTTCTACCCAATTAATCGCCATCTTTTGGTTCAAAGAGTGGTCAAAATCGGGGTCGTCTTCGTTGAAGAACTCGCTGACCAGCACCATTTTGCCGTTCTCCAGTTCAACTACTGACTCCAGCGTCATCCCTTTATAATTACGTTCACGCACGTAACCTACCAGTCCTTCGACCTCTGCGACATCGTTGATCTCTTCGACCCGCAAATCTTCCGGGCGCAGCATCACGTTTAGTCGCTGATCTTTTTCGACCGGGAAACTGACGTAAATATTGCATTCGCGCCCTTCGACGGTGGCACGCACGCGCTGTGCATCAAGACGCTCAATGACGGTGGCACTGAAAATATTAATCTCACCAATAAAACTGGCGACAAAGAGGTTCTTCGGCTCTTCGTAAATTTCCCGCGGCGTACCGTCTTGCTCTATTTTACCGTCACGCATCACCACGATCCGGTCTGACATCGTCAGCGCCTCTTCCTGGTCATGGGTTACGAAGACGAAAGTAATTCCAAGTTTGCGCTGCAGTGCTTTTAATTCGTTTTGCATCTGCTTGCGCAGCTTGTAATCCAGCGCGGAGAGCGATTCATCCAATAAGAGGAGGCGCGGCTTGTTCACTACGGCACGGGCAATAGCCACACGCTGTTGTTGACCGCCGGAGAGTTGGTGCGGTTTGCGCTGGGCGAATGCTTCAAGCTGCACCATACGCAGGGCGTCAGTGACGCGTGGAGCAATCTCTGCCGCAGGTGTTTTTTGCATCCGCAGGCCAAATGCCACGTTTTCGAACACGGTCATATGGGGAAACAGGGCGTAGCTTTGAAAGACGGTATTAACGTGGCGATGTTCCGCCGGAACGTCGGTGATATCCCGATCGTCGAGTTTGATATGGCCCACATCAACGCTTTCCAGCCCGGCAATCAGGCGAAGCACAGTGGTTTTGCCGCAGCCGGACGGGCCGAGCAGGGTGAGGAATTCGCCGTGATTGATGGTCAGGTTAAAGTCTGAAATGACTGTTTTACCATCAAAACCTTTACAAAGGTCGACCAGTTGCACCAGCGGAGTGGGCGAACGCGGTTGTGTATTCAATTTTTTACTCTGTCCCTTGTCAACGCATCGGATAACGCTCCGGATGCGGGGTTTGTGATTAACCACCTTAGGGTCTGACACATTGATGAAGGGCTGGCATTCTACGGCAAAGCACTGAAATCGCCAATCATTGATCTATTTACGCGGCCAAAAGTGAATTTTGTCAGCTACGTTTAAGTGAACAAAACAAAAATGAAAATATTCTCGTTTGCGGGATAAAAGTGACCTGACGCAATATTTGTCTTTTCCGGCTTATTGATAATGTTGTCACGTTTAGCGAGGGTGGCTGTATGGATAAATTATTAGAGCGTTTTTTGCAGTATGTTGCGCTGGATACTCAGTCGAAGCCGGGTGTCCGTCAGGTACCGAGTACCGACGGGCAATGGAAGCTCTTGCGCTTACTCCAGCAGCAGCTTGAAGAGATGGGGCTGGAAAACGTCACACTGAGCGAGAAAGGTACAGTGATGGCTACGCTGCCCTCTACCGTTGACAAGCCGGTACCTGCTATCGGTTTTATCTCGCATGTTGATACTTCCCCGGATTGCAGCGGTAAAAATGTAAATCCGCAAATCCTCGAAAACTACCGTGGCGGTGATATCGCGCTGGGTATCGGTGATGAAATCCTCTCACCCGTTATGTTCCCGGTGTTGCACCAGTTGTTGGGGCAGACGCTCATCACCACTGACGGTAAAACCCTGCTGGGTGCCGATGACAAAGCCGGCGTGGCGGAAATCATGACTGCGATGGCGGTGCTGAAACAGAAAAAAATCCCGCATGGTGATATTCATGTGGCTTTCACCCCGGACGAAGAGGTTGGTAAAGGGGCGAAACATTTTGACGTCGAGGCGTTTGGCGCGAAATGGGCATACACCGTCGACGGTGGTGGGGTGGGGGAACTGGAGTTCGAAAACTTCAATGCCGCCTCGGTCACCATCAAAATCGTAGGGAATAACGTCCATCCGGGAACCGCGAAAGGGGTGATGGTGAACGCGCTGTCACTGGCAAGCCGCATTCATGCGCTGGTGCCAGCCGACGAGAGCCCGGAAAATACCGAAGGTTATGAAGGTTTTTACCATCTTACCAGCATCAAAGGCACCGTTGAACGTGCGGAGATGCATTACATCGTTCGCGATTTTGACCGCAAAGTATTTGAAGCGCGTAAGCGCAAAATAATGGAAATTGCCAAAAAAGTCGGGAAAGGGCTGCATCCGGACTGCTACATCGAGCTGGTGATTGAAGACAGTTATTACAATATGCGCGAGAAGATAGTCGATCATCCGCATATTATCGATATTGCCTGTCAGGCCATGCGCGATTGTGATATCGAACCGCAGATGAAAGCGATTCGCGGCGGTACCGATGGCGCGCAGCTATCATTTATGGGGCTGCCCTGTCCTAACCTGTTCACCGGCGGTTATAACTACCACGGCAAACATGAGTTCGTGACGCTTGAGGGGATGGAAAAAGCGGTACAGGTAATCGTGCGTATCGCCGAGCTGACAGCGAAACAGGAATAAAAGCAATTCTCTAAAGAACGAGACAGACAGGCCGGGCAAACGTGATGTTGCCCGGCTTTTTTATGGCTTAGTCTTCAAAGAACCAGTATCCGCTGTTGACCAGCGCGGCAAGCATCGCGAGGAAGGACGGGTCTTCGAGCGCATCGCCAAAGGCGCTATCATTCAGAACAATGTGATTTGCCAGGGCGTCGAGTGCCGGGCGGTGCGGGGAGTTAATCCGCTCGCCGTTAACGAACACTTCGCCCGCGATACGCAATACACGCAGACCACCTAAACGCACCAGCTTGTCCCCCTGTTTCAGGGCATCGTAAATCTCATCAGGCTGGTAGGGCGGCTCCGGCGGCGTGACGTCCAGTTCATGACGCGACTGGGTAATAAACTCACCGATCCACTCATTGAAATGCTCTGGCTGATTGATCAGATCGAGCATCATCTGGCGCAGGCCGTCCAGCTCTTGCGGCAGCACATCCGCCGGGTGTTCACGAGACGGCACATCCGGGTCGGTATAACGCTGGCTGCCCAGTTCGCGCTGCAACACATAATCGGCAAAGCCGCTGATTAATTCCCGTCCGCTGGGGGCTCGGTAGCCAACGGAGTAGTTCATAGAGTTTTCCAGCGAATAGCCTTCGTGCGGGAATCCTGGCGGAATATAGAGAATATCGCCCGGCTCCATCTCTTCATCAATAATGGCTTCGAAGGGATCGACCTGTAACAGGTCCGGGTGCGGGCAGTGCTGCTTCATTGGCGTCTTTTCACCAACACGCCAGCGGCGGCGGCCGGTACCCTGAATGATAAAAACATCATACTGATCGAGATGCGGGCCAACGCCACCGCCGGGCACGGAAAACGAAATCATCACATCGTCGGTGCGCCAGTCGGGCAGGGCGCGGAAAGGACGCATCAGCGCCGCGGTCGGTTCATGCCAGTTGTTCACCGCCTGCACCAGCAGCGACCAGTTGCTTTCACCCAGATGGTCATAACTTTCGAAAGGCCCGTGGCTGACCTGCCATTTGCCATCAAGATGGCTTACCAGGCGGCTGTCGACTTCATCTTCCATAGCCAGACCGGCCAGTTCGTCAGGGGAAATGGGATCGATAAATTGTGCAAAGCCGCGTTTCAGTACCACCGGGCGTTTTTGCCAGTAGCGCTCGATAAAATCCGGCCAGTTAAGGTTGATGTTATAGTCCATGTTTGTTTCCCCAAACGTTAGTTTGAGTCGGAGTATAACGGATGGTGGACGGCCTGCGTGGGACAGGCCGTGTTATTTTGACTGAATGCGTTAATTATCGCCGCTTATCGGCTGCTGGCGGCCAAAGATGGCCTCCATTTTGGCCCCGCCGAGTAAACTTTCGCTGGTCAGGATTTGCCCGTCGTATTGTTCTACGATTTCGCGTGCGACGGATAACCCCACCCCCTGGCCCGGACGTAGCGTATCGGCGCGCTGACCACGATCAAAGACCACCTCACGTTTGGATAACGGGATCCCAGGACCATCATCTTCGATAATGATGTGCACGCTCTCGTCGGTCTGCCTTGCGGATACTTCGACAAATTCGAGGCAATATTTGCAGGCGTTGTCCAGGAGGTTGCCAATCACTTCCATAAAGTCGTTTTTCTCACCGACAAAGCTTATCTCCGGGGAGATATCGAGGCTGATATTCACCCCTTTTCGTTGATACACTTTGTTTAACGCCGAGGTCAGGCTATCAAGAAGCGGGGCGACCGGGTGAAGTTCACGGCTGAGCAGCCCGCTGCCACCGCGCATGCTGGCGCGATGCAGATAGTAACCAATCTGCTGAGAAATGCGGCTAATCTGTTCCAGCATTACCGGTTCGGCGTCGCTGACGCTCAGCTTTTCACTGCGTAACGAACGCAGCGTACTTTGCAGCACTGCCAGCGGGGTTTTCAGGCTGTGTGTCAGGTCGGTGAGGGTGGTCCGGTATTTGTCGTAGCGCTCGCGCTCGCTTTTGAGCAGGCGGTTGAGGTTACGCACCAGGCTTGTAAGCTCGCGAGTGGTGGCCGGGTTCAGATTCTCACGGTGATGCTCCTCCAGTTCGCGCACCTCTTTCGCCAGTTCTTCGATAGGGCGCAAGCTCCACCAGGCTGCCATCCATAGCAGTGGGATCACCAGCAACAGGTTTGCCGCCAGGACATAGATGAACCAACTCCACACCATCCAGGAGCGTTTGAGTTCGATGGGCACGGTATCGATAACGACAATGGTGAGCTGCGGCATCCGCGCCGTGGCAGGATAGAGATTGACCGCCACCGAGTGGGTCATCTCCGAGGTGTTGTCATCTTCCCGAATCGCATTGAACTGCTCCACCACCGACTCATCGTTATCGACCAGCGTGCTGGAGTCGTCCACATCCGCTTCGATTTCATGGAATCCATCGGCCTGAAGCCAGGCAGGGTCAACACGTTTTGCCAGCCACGGGATATCACGTTGCGCCCAGATAAGTTTGCCGTCTTTGTCATAAATCAGCGTGATAGTCGGGCTTTGTAAATTGAGGCTGTTGGGCAGGTCGACAGTCAGGGTGTTGTTTTCCCAGCGGGCAAGGGTATAGAACAGGTTACTTTCACCGCGCAGCAGGCGAAACGTGGTCTTATCGAAACTGACGCTATAGCCTATAAGGGCAACCATGCCATAGGCGAGGGAGAGCACCAGCACGACGGCGGCGGTCGCCAGAAGGAAACGAACCCGTAGCGAGAGCGGCAGAAAATGCCGCATTAAACGTCTCATTTGGGCAGTTCGAAGAGATAACCCTGGCCACGTACCGTGGTGATCACCTCTGCGGGATAGAGTGCCTGGATTTTCTTACGCAAGCGTCCCATAAGGACATCAATGGTGTGACTTTCGCGCAGTTCGGCATCGGGATAGAGCTGGAGCATCAGCGAATCTTTGCTGACCACTTTGCCGCTGTTGCGAATCAGGGTTTCCATAATGGTGTATTCAAACGCGGTCAGTTTAACCACTTCACTGCTGATCGACATTTCGCGGCGCGAGAGGTCCACCTGAAACGGCGGCATAGAGATAACCTGTGAGGCCAGACCGCTGTTACGGCGCATCAGGGCCTGAATGCGCGCCACAACTTCTTCTATATGGAAAGGTTTGGTGACGTAATCATCGGCACCTGCGCTCAGTACTTCGACTTTATCCTGCCAGCCTTCACGCGCGGTCAGGACCAAAACAGGCAGAGAGACCTCATGGCTGCGCCAGCGGCGAATCAGCGATAAGCCGTCTTCATCGGGCAGGCCGAGATCGACAATGGCGATATCAGGCACGTGTTCATTAAGAAAATAATCCGCTTCCTTTGCATCTTCCGCGGCATCGACCTGATGTCCCAGTTCCTGAAGCTGAACTTTTAAGTGGTGACGCAACAGGGCATTGTCCTCCACAACGAGTACGCGCATCGTCTTAACTCTCCTTATATTTTCAATACGAATAGTTTAACGCTGATTCTCGGGCGGCAGGGATAAACATTTGTTAAACCGAGAGGAAGGAAGCCCTCTTTCCTGATGAAAAGAGGGCGAAAGGCAGCAGGAAGAGGTTATTTCAGTTCATCGACCATGGTGATGGCACGGCCAATGTAATTTGCCGGGGTCATCGCTTTCAGGCGAACTTTCTCGTCTTCCGGCAGCGCAAGGCTATCGATAAACTGTTTCATGCCTTCGGCATCCACACGTTTACCACGAGTCAGCTCTTTGAGCTTCTCATACGGTTTTTCGATACCGTAGCGGCGCATAACGGTCTGAATCGGCTCTGCCAGTACTTCCCAGTTATGATCCAGCTCGTCCAGCAGACGGTCGCGGTTCACTTCCAGTTTGCTCACGCCTTTCAGGGTTGCCTGATAGGCAATCAGCGCATAGCCCACGCCAACGCCCAGGTTACGCAGTACAGTGGAGTCGGTCAGGTCGCGCTGCCAGCGGGATACCGGCAGTTTGCTGGCCAGGTGCTGCAACACCGCATTCGACAGGCCGAGGTTGCCTTCGGAGTTTTCGAAGTCAATCGGGTTCACCTTGTGCGGCATGGTGGAAGAACCAATTTCGCCGGCGATGGTTTTCTGTTTGAAGTGGTTCAGGGCGATATAACCCCACACATCACGATCGAAGTCGATCAGGATGGTGTTAAAGCGCGCCATGCAGTCAAACAGCTCTGCAATGTAGTCATGCGGCTCGATCTGCGTGGTGTACGGGTTCCACTGGATACCCAGCGAGGTCACAAACTCTTCGCTGAACTGGTGCCAGTCCACTTCCGGATAAGCGGCAATGTGGGCGTTGTAGTTCCCCACCGCACCGTTGATTTTGCCGAGGATTTCCACCTGATTTAACTGGCGATACTGGCGTTCCATACGGTATGCCACGTTAGCCATCTCTTTCCCCATGGTAGACGGCGTGGCCGGCTGTCCGTGAGTACGAGAAAGCAGAGGAATATCGCGATACTGCACGGCGAGGTCTTTCACCGCATCAATCACCTGACGCCAGTAAGGCAGGATGACCTCATCACGCGCGGTTTTCAGCATCAAGGCGTGGGAAAGGTTATTGATATCTTCTGAGGTGCAGGCGAAGTGGATAAATTCAGAGACCGCGTGTAATTGCGCGATATCCGCCACTTTTTCTTTCAGAAAATATTCGACCGCTTTCACGTCATGGTTAGTGGTGCGCTCGATAGTTTTGATACGCGCCGCGTCTTCTTCATTGAAGTCGGCGACGATTTTATCGAGGAAACCGTTTGCGTCGTCAGCAAAAGCAGGAACTTCCTTGATCGCTGCATGTGACGCCAGCTTTTGTAACCAGCGTACTTCGACTTGTACACGAAATTTCAGCAAACCGAATTCGCTGAAAATCCCGCGCAGCGCGCTGACTTTATCGCCGTAGCGTCCATCGACAGGGGAAACGGCGGTCAGTGAGGATAATTCCATAGTTCAGAACTCCGGGAGGTTAACAATGAGCGAGAATTTGTTTGGCCTGAGTGGTCAGGCGATTACGGGAAAACATTAATTGCAGGCGGCCACCGCCAACCTGATGCCACAGCACCGCAGCACGAATACCTGCTAGCAGCGTGGCGCGAACTTTCGCCTGGACCTGCGGGCTTTGCAGTACCGCAGGCGAACCGGTCACCTGAATGCGCGGCCCGAGCGGGCTAATCACATCCACATAAATACCGGCCATGGCGCTAAGCAGCGTCTCCGACTGGAGATCAAAATGCTCAAGCTGGCGCTGCAAACCAGCGATACGGTCACCGAGCGTATTCATGGCGTCTTTGTGGCCCGCCAGCTTGCGCTCCAGCACCATCAGGCTAAGAGTATAGCGGGTCAATTCGGCATTAAGCCCCTGACGGCTGCTGGCATTAAGTACGCCGAGTAGCGTTTCCAGCCCGGTGCGCAGGTTCGCTTCGCTGCCACCAAAAACGCTCAGGGTTGAGTCCGGGTTAAGATCGATGACGCTATTGAGAGAGACATGGAGCGCGTCGGCGTCGCAATGTCCCTGATGCGCCAGTTGCTGCACCAGACGGGCGGACTGGCAAATGCCCGCCAGCGCCAGGGTGATGTCGTAGTAATTCTTAGCCACACTCGCTCCTTGATTCGCTATCTCAGTCTCGTCGATTAAACCGGCAGCGCGATACGCTGTTCGATAATACCGCCGCCAAGGCACACTTCGCCGCTATAGAAAACGGCAGACTGGCCTGGGGTCACCGCAGCAACCGGCTCGTCAAAACGAACCTCAATGCGGTCATCATCCAGGGCAGTAATGGTGCACGGAATATCGGTCTGGCGGTAACGGGTTTTCACGGTGCAGCGCAGCGTACCGACCAGCGGTTCGCGATTAACCCAGTGCAATTGCTGGGCAATCAGCCCAACGGACATCAGACGTGGGTGATCGTGCCCCTGCGCGACCACCAGGATATTGTTTTCCACATCTTTATCGACCACGTACCACGGATCTTCGGTACCTTCTTTGGTTCCGCCAATCCCCAACCCTTTGCGTTGGCCCAACGTGTGGTACATCAGCCCCTGATGCTCGCCAATCTCTTCACCGTCAACGGTGAGGATTTTGCCCGGCTGGGCAGGCAGGTAGCGGCCTAAAAATTCGCGGAATTTGCGCTCGCCGATAAAGCAGATACCGGTAGAGTCTTTTTTCTTCGCGGTGACCAGCCCCAACTCTTCGGCGATTTTGCGCACTTCGGGTTTTTCCAGTTCACCGACCGGGAACAGGCTTTGCGCAATCTGCTCATGGCCAAGCGTATAGAGGAAATAACTCTGATCTTTGTTGCCATCCAGACCGCGAAGCAAACGGCTTTTACCGTCGACATCAGCCCGGCGGACATAGTGACCGGTCGCGATATAATCAGCGCCCAGATCTTCGGCGGCAAATTCGAGGAAGGCTTTAAATTTGATCTCTTTGTTGCACAGAATATCCGGGTTAGGCGTGCGCCCGGCTTTATATTCCGCCAGGAAGTGTTCAAACACGTTGTCCCAGTATTCTGCGGCAAAGTTTACGGTGTGGAGTTCAATACCGAGTTTGTCGCATACGGCCTGCGCATCGGCCAGATCGGCCGCCGCGGTACAGTATTCCTCGCCGTCGTCCTCTTCCCAGTTCTTCATGAACAGGCCTTCCACCTTATAACCCTGTTGCAGTAACAGCCAGGCAGATACGGAAGAATCGACACCGCCGGACATGCCGACGATCACTTTTTTTGGGCTATCAGACATAGAATACTCACGACATTGAACTTCAAGGCGGCGTATTCTATCACGCACTCGCCGCGCAGGCACCCCTGCATATTACCAATCCGCAACAAGTCGGGCGGAAATTACCGCTAACCTGGCCTGCCGTGAGCGCTTATGGCGTGATTGTTCGTCTGGAACGGGGCACAGAACGATAAACCCCAGCGAGGCCGGGGTTTATGTTAACTCATGCGTTTTGACGCGTTGTATCAGGCGGCTCGCTGATCGTCGATGCTGAACTGCTCGACACTCTGGGCAAGCTGCTGTGCCTGTTCTTCGAGGGAGCTTGCCGCCGCCGCCATCTCTTGCACCAGTGAGGCGTTCTGCTGGGTGACGCCATCCATCTCATTAACCGCAATCGTCACCTGGCTAATGCCTTTGGCCTGCTCATCAGAGGCGACAACAATCTCATTAATGATGGTTTGGACGGAATTCACCGCCTGGGTCATTTCCTGCATTGTCTTCCCGGCATCATTAACCAGTTGAACGCCGTTCTCAACGCGCTGACTCGACTCTTCAATCAATGCGGCAATCTCTTTCACCGCGTTGGCGCTGCGCTGCGCAAGGTTACGCACTTCGGAAGCCACCACGGCAAAACCGCGCCCCTGTTCACCAGCGCGCGCCGCTTCGACGGCGGCGTTAAGCGCCAGAATATTGGTCTGGAAGGCGATACTGTTGATCATGGTGGTGATGTCGCTGATTTTTTTCGAGCTGTCATCAATCTGCGACATGGTTTTAACCACCTGGCCGACCAGTGCTTCACCCCGGCTGGCAATCTGCGTTGCATTTGCTGTCAGTGCCGTGGCCTGATGTGCATTGGTGGCGTTATGTTTCACCGTTGCGCTGAACTGCTCCATGCTGGCGGCAGTTTGCTCCAGCGCTGCGGCTTGCTGCTCTGTACGCGAAGAGAGGTTAATGTTGCCGCTGACAATCTCCCCCGCACCCTGACGTACAGAATCACTGGCATCTTTGATCTGCCCGACGATTTGACGCAGTTGTGCCTGCATGGTCTGCAGCGCGAAGAACAGGCTATGGCGATCGCCAGATTTGACGTTAATCTCGTTATCCAGTTTGCCGTCTGCGACGGCCAGCGCGATGGTTGCCGCTTCCAGCGGTTCGCCGCCAATCGGTTTCAATACTTTGCGGCTAAAGACGATACCCAGTAAGGCGCTAACCAGCAGAATGCTAAGTACCATCAGAATGATAGCGTTCATCAACTGACGGTTGGCCGCTGCCATCACCTGGCTGACCGGTGCGACGACACCCAGATACCATTTGTCGGTACTGTTGCCGATAGACACCGGCTGCCAGGTCACTAAAGCATCCTCACCGAGGATAGCATCAGGCTGTTCCACAACCTGTGAAGAGAAGTTATTGGTGTTGCCCGGAAAGGGTTTACTGGTCATTTTCTTATCAGGATAAGAGATAACTTTGCCTGCGGTAGACAACAGCACGGCGTAGCCGCCACCTTCCCAGGGTTTAATTTGATTTACTTTTTCCTGCAATGAGGCAAGTGAGATATCCGAGGTGATCACAGCATGCAGTTTGCCCTGACTGACCACCGGGGCGGCGACGGATGTCAACAGCGTCGGTACGCCGTTGTAAGCGTAGCTATAGGGTTCAATCAGCGTGTCTTTCTGAGATTTTTGCGGCACCAGGTAATAATCGCCCTGGCCCGGCGTCAGGTAAGAGAGCAGGGGGTGCATCTTGAAATTGCCAGACTGGTCGCGATCAACGAAGAAGGCATAACGCCCCTTCGGCGCCTGATCGGGCTTATCTGCAAAATCCGCATCTTTTCCGTCAAAGGCGTTTTCTTCAAAAATCACCGAGATGGAAAGGTAATCAGGATTATCGCGCAGAGCGGATTCCATCATTTTATCGGCGACTTGACGATCCGTTATCCCGGCTGCCGGTAAGGCAATCAGACTGTGGCCGAGATTATGCGCAACATCGCGCGCATAGTTAAGGTCTTGTTGAATTTTCAGGGCTTCACTCTGCGCAATCTGATGTAAGTATTTTTCTGCTAATGATTTTTGCTCGTTGCTGGACTGCCAGCTCAGCACGCCAATGGTTGCAACAAAGCCGAGAGTGATGGTTAACGCACCTGTGAGCAACATTTGCGCGCGGGTACTCATCTTTTTTTGAACATACTGTCTTGCCATCACCGTACCTCTGATCTCAACGTGTAGCGCCATTACAATCCCGCAAATCGGGGCTGCCTTCCTTGATGTCTATCGGCGTATGTTTTTTGATCTTTAGTTGTTACAAATGCAGCCGCTTTGGCGTAAAAATGCACAAAAAAGGGGATGTGTAGCAGGAGTAATCGCCGACGTGCGCGGAACGTGAAGGAATATAGCGAGTGTAGCGTTACTTCTGGTGGGTTAAGTTGCGGTTAAATATTTCGCTTTGGTATTAATTCAGCCAGGTGTTGTTGACGGGCACAACGGGGAAAACACAACAACCGCGCAGGCGCGGCTGTTGTCAAAACCTGACGCTTAGTTAAAAGGCCAGTTAAATTCGCCAATCACCGATAACGGATAACGTGTACCGGTTTGCCAGCTACGAATACTTTCTGCGACCAGCGGGGAGCGCAGGTTTTTCGCGTTCAGGATCTCATCAGCGCTGACCCACAGGCAACGGTCAATATCACTGTCGTGCGGCTCGGTGGCGCAGATGTCTTCAAGATCGACGGCAAACAGAAAACGCAGGAAAGGTGTTTTGTCCGGCGCTATCCACTGATGCATACGAATAAAGGCATCGGGCGTGGCATGAATACCCGTCTCTTCCCACAGCTCGCGTTTTGCAGCCTGCACCAGCGTTTCATTGGCCTCCAGGTGGCCGGCAGGCTGATTCCACAGTGCCTTGCCGCTGATTGTCTCTTCTACGACCAAAAACTTGCCCTGCGCATGGACGACGCAGGCGACGGTGACATGAGGTTTAAACATACTTTCCTCTTTGTTTATCAAAGTTATTCATCAAAGCCATCGGCCATATCCGGCCAACTGATCTCGCCACTCTGCTTGTTGATACTAATATAGGCCACCGGTGGAGACGTCTCGCTATCCGCACTGCCACGGCACAGCGCCGACTGGTGATCTTCGCGAACGATAATCTGAATCTCTTTTTGCGCGTTCCAGCTTTCATAAAACACACAGTGATAATCGGTGCGCAGGGAAAGCGTGGCGATACGCGTGGCTTTATCGACAGAGAGCGGGTTTATGTCGTCGCGATAGCGATCGCCTTCGTCAATGGGCGCAAGCTGTGATTTTTTAAGCCAGCCGCGAATGATGCGATGATCGGGACCGTACCAGTTCACCTCAAGAAAATCATCCTCGGACTGCTCCTGAGCGGAAACACTATCACCCGGCACCAGGAAGACCGACGAGCTACGGCACTTTTCATTGGGCATCGTGTAAAACCATGCGCGCGCCTGACCTTGAACGCGGTATCGGTTATTGGCCGAGGGGGCTTCGCGCACGCGTGTACGCAAGGTGTCGTCTGCCCACGCCTGGCATTCATGGCTGACCGGCAACGAGGGGGGCTGGGTGGTCAACTCATCGGCCGTCACCCAGCCGGTGACAAATGCGCCGTTGGCATCCCGGTAGCGTACATAGCGAAAAGGATGAGTGGGGGAGACCCCGCCTGATTTCCCGTATAAGACCGAGCTTCGCAGGACTTCAACGGTATCGCCGTTGACTAAAAAAGCGGGAAGCTGGCATTCCGAGCCGGGAGCAGAATAAAAGTGCAACCGGTCTGGGCTGGTCACTTTTGCGACCTCGAAGAGATAATCTGCTTCGCCTGCGGCCCTCCCGCCGATGGTCTCGCAAGTTTCATTAGCAAAACATGATGACGAAACAGCGCAGAGCAGCAAAAAAGCCGCAACCCGTAACAACATACCTTCTCCTCATCCATGACAAATTTCAGTTAATGATTAGTTTGCGGAATTATTCAGTATAAACAACGCGTTTATTTCACTTCTCGCCACTGGCCATTGGGCAGCCCATCAAGGGTATATTCACCCAGCGCATAACGGATGAGGCGGAGAGTGGGAAAACCAACGTGTGCGGTCATTCGTCGGACCTGGCGATTGCGGCCTTCATAAAGCGTGATTTTAAGCCAACTGGTGGGAATGGATTTCCGCTCGCGAATGGGGGGATTGCGCGGCCACAGCCACTCTGGCTCACTAACTCGTTCAATGCCGGCGGGCAGGGTAGGGCCATCATTCAGGGTGACACCGTCGCGCAACGCTGCCAGCGCCTCTTCACCCGGCTCTCCTTCAACCTGAACAAAATAGATTTTCCCGGTACGTTTCCCCGGCTGCGTCAGTTTTGCCTGCAATTCACCGTCGTTGGTTAACACCAGTAAACCTTCACTGTCACGATCCAGACGCCCCGCCGCGTATACATTTTGAACAGGTATATACTCTTTAAGCGTACTGCGTCCGGCCTCATCGGTGAACTGCGGCAAAACATCATAGGGTTTATTAAACAAAATCACCCGCTTTGGCTGGTTTTCGCGTCGCGGCTTAGTAGCTTGTCGTGAGCTGAATCGCTCAAGGTGGTGATTTCTAAAAGAAGTTTTCTTCATGGTATTTTCAGTGGTTATCAATTGCCGCATTATAACTGAAACATGATTGCCTTTCATGGAACCCAACTATCAGGTAGTATTGACAGGCTAATTACAATTCATTAACAAAAATCAGTAACAACCAGAAGCGCTCGAAGGAGAGGTGAATGGAAAGCAAAGTAGTTGTTCCGGCGGAAGGTAAGAAGATCACCCTGCAAAACGGCAAGCTGAACGTTCCGAATAACCCGATTATCCCGTTCATTGAAGGTGACGGTATCGGTGTCGACGTTACCCCTGCGATGCTGAAAGTGGTCGATGCCGCTGTGGAGAAAGCCTATAAAGGCGAGCGTAAAATTTCCTGGATGGAAATTTACACCGGTGAGAAGTCTACCCAAATTTACGGCCAGGACGTCTGGCTGCCCGCTGAAACTCTCGATCTGATTCGTGAATACCGCGTTGCCATCAAAGGCCCGCTGACCACGCCGGTTGGTGGCGGTATCCGCTCTCTGAACGTTGCCCTGCGTCAGGAGCTGGACCTGTATGTGTGTCTGCGCCCGGTACGTTACTACCAGGGCACGCCAAGCCCGGTTAAACACCCGGAACTGACCGACATGGTTATCTTCCGTGAAAACTCCGAAGACATTTACGCCGGTATCGAATGGAAAGCGGACTCTGCTGACGCAGAGAAAGTGATTAAATTCCTGCGTGAAGAGATGGGCGTGAAGAAAATTCGCTTCCCGGAACATTGCGGTATCGGTATCAAACCGTGTTCCGAAGAAGGCACCAAACGTCTGGTACGTGCGGCTATTGAATACGCTATCACCAACGATCGCGATTCTCTGACCCTGGTACACAAAGGCAACATCATGAAGTTCACCGAAGGCGCGTTCAAAGACTGGGGCTACCAGCTGATTCGCGAAGAGTTCGGTGGTGAGCTGATCGACGGCGGCCCGTGGCAGAAGATCAAAAACCCGAACACCGGCAAAGAGATCATCATCAAAGATGTGATCGCTGATGCGTTCCTGCAACAGATCCTGCTGCGTCCGGCTGAATACGACGTTATCGCCTGTATGAACCTGAACGGTGACTATATCTCCGACGCCCTGGCAGCCCAGGTAGGCGGTATCGGTATCGCACCGGGCGCTAACATCGGTGACGAATGTGCGCTGTTCGAAGCTACTCACGGTACTGCGCCGAAGTATGCGGGCCAGGACAAAGTGAACCCGGGCTCCGTTATCCTCTCCGCTGAGATGATGCTGCGTCACATGCAGTGGTTCGAAGCCGCAGACCTGATCGTGAAAGGCATGGAAGGCGCTATCGCGGCCAAAACCGTGACCTACGATTTCGAACGTCTGATGGAAGGCGCTAAGCTGCTGAAATGTTCAGAGTTTGGCGACGCGATCATCGCGAACATGTAATCCAGTTTCTGGGTTAACGAAGAACGGGAGCCTGATGGTTCCCGTTTTTTATTTGATAATGACAGGGTTAGCCGCCCCACGATTCCAGACCTCAATCGATGTAAAACCAGGCAGATCTTTTTCGGGCATTGAGCTATGTATGATAACTACAGAGCAGGGTTCCGGATTTGCATTCATCACCTCTGTCGCAGACGTTGGCAGCCCTTCGTAAACACCACGCATAAACAACAGCGGTGTATACCCTCTTACCCTTGCATCGGAGAAGACTTCTGCACATCCAAAATTTGTGACCTTTGCTGATCCAGCAACCAACTCCCTGTTCTTTTTATCTATTGCCGCCCAGTCTGAGAACGAATTCACTTTTGCGTGATACATCATTACGCCCGTAACAATCGACAGAATAACGAGTGCTACCGAAACAACCTGTTTAAATCCGCTCTGTACGCATACAAACGAAATGCTGGCACCGATAAAAAATGCCAGTTTCCAGCGGTCAAACGTATACGCTGTAGCATGTTGCGCCAGGATGATATTTTCAAACATTGGTAGGGCGCATAATACTAACAGGAAGCGATATTTTTTATCTTTCAGGAAAACGACACCAGGAATGATTAATAGCAGATACAACCCGAACGAGACCCAATAGCCGTTCAGTAATGCTATGAAGCTAGCTTTCGATGCGCTTCTTGTTGCAAATCTATCCATTGATGCTCGCAGAAAATCCTTCAGCGTAATAACCATCTCTATCTGGATTGCAAATATCACAACCGCTATCAGAGATGACATAATGCATAGTAAGGAAATACGCTTCCAGTCAGTCTGTCTTGTTATTAGAGAGTAAAGTGTAAGCAGAGAACAAAAAACGTACCCTGTCCATTCTGTCATTGAGAAGGCAAGTAAGGAAAAGAACAACAACGCATCCACAATATTTTTATTTTTATCCGTTCTGATGATGAACAGAAGCAATATTACCGATATGATAAGCTGACTTAGGGAGTGCGGCCAGTAAACGAGGCCTGATGAAACCAGAGACTCGCAGGAATATATCAACACAGAACAGCCTGCCAGCGCGGCAATGGACCTACTTATTTCGCTATGGACACCGCATGTCGACAAATACAATACAGTGAAAAAAATAAGCGCTGTTAGCGCCGATAATCCTGAGTTAAAAAAATAGAGATTTTTCAGGCTTAACTCTGCATTCAGGGCCCTGAGGGCTATGTAAGGGGCGACAAATCCTAGCGAAGGAAAACTGGTGTAAACATAGTTGCCGTCATTCGTTTTAATTGCAGCAGCCCATGGGATATTTTTATTATTTTCGCCGTTAAAGTTAACTGTGGGTAAAAGCGCCGACTCGCTAATCGGCAGAGATGATAAAGAATTGATAACCAGTAAGGTGTGATATGTTGCTTCGACATTTTCTTCACCACGTCCATTTTTGAAATCATTATATTTTAGGACGAACGCTCCAATCGAAAACAGGAGGACTAAAATAAATCCACTCCAAAAAAATCTGTTGTTAATGCTCTTCTTTTCCATCTGTAGTCCCTGCTGATTTATCCCAGGCATCATACAGTAAAACCGAAAAATAATAACTATCCACCACCACCTGGGTTACCTGAATGATGCGAAAATACGAAACAGAAGCCTGTTAGCCGTTGCGCGAGCAGAAGTCCACTTCTGCAGCCAGAGGCTAACATAGACTGGTGAGCTGTGGCGCAGACTGTAAGTGTGCCTACGTCCGGCGGACCCATTTGATCATGCACAGAAAACAGTCGGGCATCATGAAGCGATCCTGACGCTAATGACTGAGATTGACGCATTGGCAAGACGCGTTACTGACGGACGTAAAAACACTGAGCAGGCAGCAGGAAAGTCATTATTTTATTTAAGGATATACGTAACTTAGCCTAAGCGGAGATGCTAATTTAGTAACTGAAATCACCGTACTATCCATGGAGGTTTACTGTGAGTGTATATGTTTTTTACTACAACGAATCGGGTGCACGAGTCTTTCCCAAAAGTAGCGTAAATGAGGAAGCAAAGGCGCTTCTCAAACGGAAGGGTTACAAAAAACATCATTTTGAGGTCGACGCTGACAGCGCTAAGGATGCTATCGCGATGATGAAGCAAAATGATGATGAATATCTTAAGGAATTAAAAGACTATTCTGACAGCCTGCTTTTTGTTGGCCTGGCTGGGATGGCATCCGTTCTTTAAAAATATGTCAGTGCAACAGCAGAAAGGGGCCTGTGTAAGTTAACGTGGAAGCACAGGCTTTTACCGTTGCAACGATGTCGGCAGGCGTTGTCGCGCTTCACGATGCCGCCGGTCTGGATAGAGGGTCAGACGATAAATATCATTTAAGGCCGCACCATTATCTTTCGGCGCACCCGGATATCTGATAAGCAGGGATCCAATGACGCCATCATTGGCTAAACTACAAATACGAGCAATATGATGGACCCTTGGCAGTTGCTCCTTGCGAGGCTGCACCTGCCCGGACACCTTATTTTTGATTAAAAATAAGCCTCAATGTTGATGCAATTGCGATGATACTACCGACAACCATAACAATCGCAATAAACCTTCTGTGGTGCGAAAAGAGATCCATCATCCCATTGACCAGACAGAGTGACATAAATCCTATACTTATCCAGCGAATATGATTTTTATTCAACGCGTCCACCTTTGTTGGCAGGCTAATATCTCTACCATCTTATCTCAATGCGATGTATACATTTTCAACAAATCATCAACGCCAAAAAGTAATAAGACAGGTCGTTGAGGTCTGGGACAAGACAGGAGCGCAAGCTGATATGCGACATGGTTAATGGGCGCTAAAACCCACCCTAAATGACGCTTTACACCTTTTAACCTCAGGCGCATCTCGTGTATCACGAAAATGCGCTGCCTCACGTAAAAGCCTGCCACTTTCGGCTATTCTTTCTCTATCAAATAGTCCAAAGGAGCATTCAGATGAATCAGCGCGGAGTCGTCCTTCATCATGAACATCGGATTGGTTATGTCATCATTCGCGATGAATTCGGCAATCACACCGTCGTAAAACTGCTAACAGGAAGTGATATTGAAAGAGGTGATGTCATTGTTGGTTTCCTGCATGGTGAAGGCGACCAAACCTTCCATAACGAAACCCAGGATGTCTCGCTGGATGTTCATATCCAGGGGCATGGATTATCCGAAGATGCAACAATCCAGATGATTCAAAAAGCCCACTGAGTTACGCGTTATCGCGTGCTCCAGGTGCCGACTTGTCAGAAAAACATTTGGCTGACGGGATAGCGACGCATTTTGCCATGCAGGGCTGTCGCGTCAGCCATTCTGGATATTTACAAGGAGTGATGTAAATAAGACCCCCGTCGATGGGCCTGGTCACAGCGCAAATGTTGTGATTACTGGCCTCCTGTCAATAAATCCGACCGCGTTTTAAAGAATCCATAAAGCGAACATCTGGCGTTGCGCAAGTACTTCCAGGAAATAATTAATCGACGAGGAGAAGAGTATTTGGCAATACGAAGCTTGCTAATGATTGTTTAAAATATAATTAAATGGTCGGGGGAATAATTTCGACTAAAGAAAAAGGACAGTTTCGACATCAAAACTGTCCGAGAATGCGGTAGAGAATGTTAAATCGTATTTCCTTCACATGCGTACTTTATATCTTTCCTAAGCGAAATTTACCAACGCATTTTTTTCTCGTTGTGGATTGAGAAAATTGATGATCGGGTTATTAATGTCGGGCTTTATTGGTTAAGGCTTAACATGCGCCCTCAGCAGGAGAGGACGCTTAAGCATACATTACGAACCATACTGATGCTGATCGTTGTTAATACGTCCTAACACACGATAGGGCTTACAGTCCGCAAGCCAGACTTTAATATCTTCTGGCGGGATGGGTCTTGAAAAATAATAACCTTGCGCCTCATCACAGCCAAACTCGGTAAGCATTTGCGCCGTCTCATGATCTTCAACCCCTTCGGCCAGCACCACATAGTGGAGTTCTTTAAGCATCATGATGACATTACGGGCGATGATACGACTGCCGGAATCAGTCGTTATCTGGCTGACCAGTGAGCGATCCAATTTAATCACATCAATAGGAATGCGACGCAGGTAACTGATATTACTGTAACCGGTGCCAAAGTCGTCCAGCAGAATCTGGAAACCTAGCAGTTTCAGGCGATCGAGTTCTTCAAGCGCGGCTTCACTCTCCAGAACTTTTTCTGTCTCCAGACACTCAATGCGAATATCAGCCGGATACAAGCCCGCATTGAGAACATTATTTTCCAGCTCATCCGCAAAGCCGGGACGAGAAAAATCACTCACTGTCACGTTAATCGAAACCGGTAGGGTAATACCCTGGCTACGCCAGGATTTCAGTTGCGCGATGACCGTTTTGATGACCCACTGGGTAATTTCCGACATCAGACTGGTTTTTTCTGCCAGCGAAACAATGATTGCCGGAGAAATATTGCCAAGCTGTGGATGTCGCCAGCGCAGCAGCGCTTCCACCCCTTCTGTTTTGCCAGAGCGCAACGATACCTTCGGTTGAAAAACCAGATAAAGCTGACTGGTTGATTTAATCGCCTCACTTAAGTCATACAAGAGTTTGAAGTCTTTATTTCTTTTGTGATCAAGGATGGGATTAAATTGCAGGACCGGAATATTCTGGCGGATTGATTCGTGCAGGGCGCTGATCGCCTGACGCACAATTTCATGGGCATCATCTTCCCGTGGCGAGAACTTGACGTAGCCGGTATGGATAGTGAGCGTAATATCAATGTTTTGAGCCATTTGCGCCCGCGTCCCTGGCAGCGTTTCTGCGCGTTTAACGAGCGTTAAGGCTTGTTCAATCTCAACCAATACCGCAAAACGGGCGGGGGCGAAAGAGTATAAAAGAACATTCTCTTTTAACCGCAGACGCAGACGCAACAGCGGGATAAAGCTGCGCAGCATATTATCCACGGCGCGCAATCCCAGATAGCGGATTAGCTCGTAGGCACGAGGCATATCAATACAGTCAAATATCACCAGACCATAGGTCTTGGGGTCTTTTTCCAGCGTTTTTTGCTCCATTTCACGCAGCAAAAACTGGCGGTTGGGAAGCCCCGTGAGCGTGTCGACGCGACCAATAGAATAGCGCGCTTCAAGATAGACTGCGGAAAGCTCTGCGATGCGGTTAAAACTTTCTATTTGTTGCTGCGTCGGGGTGAAGATACTGGAACTACTGACACAAAGCGTGCCAAGAACCATCCCCTCTTGCGTCATCATCGGCGCAGAAGCATAAAACAGAATATCGCCGTTTTGCACCAGTGGTTGATGAGAAAAACGGGAATCCAGCCTGGCATCAGGGCAGACAACGGTCTGCCCGCTGTCGCGCGAGTACTGGCACATTGTTTTTTCTATCGGGACTTTGAAATGCTCCAGCGGTACATTTTTAACATATTTGATATATTGGTAATCATCATCAAATACGGTAATAAAGCAGCCTTCGACATTCATCACCTCGCAAGCAAGGCAGGCATACTCTGTCAGGGCTGCGTCGCGGGTTTTATCCTCTTTACGCAATAATTCCAGCGCCGCCAGCCGTTTGCTTTCGCTTCTTTTAAGTCCCGTGAACATTGCGAGCTCCTGCTCAGATAAATGAGGCTGTTAGGTTATGCTCTGTCGACAACATCACTGGCCAGGATGACATCTACAATGACTGTTAAGTTTAGCCCACCGTCTACCACCAGCCGAGTTGAGTACCGGCGACGGCAACAACAGCCACAATGAGCATAATGATTGTTGACTTTCTCACGAACTAGCTCCTGAGCTGGCAGCCTTTGCCAGCGATGCAGATAATAATTAAATAGAAGAAAATAAGATAATTCTCAAGCAAAAAAACGCCCTGAAGTGAATTAATTGAGGCGTAAAAACGGCTGTTTGTTTTTTCCGTTTTTATCCTGATACATAGCGCGATCGGCGATGCGCAATGCACTGTCAGCATCAATACTATCGGGATTAATTTCGACCACACCGATACTGGCTCCGGGATAAAATATATTGACGGAACCCAGTCGATATTCTCCAGTGAGACATTTATGCAAATTTTGCTTAAGGGAGGATAATCTTTCGGTCTGTGTTTGATCGCGCGGCCCGCCTGGACAGGCAATTAAAAATTCATCGCCGCCAAGCCGCCCGACCACATCATCTTTATCGCAACCATCCAGAAGACGACGCCCAATCTGAATAAGGAATTGATCGCCTGATTCATGGCCAAGCTCATCATTTATTCTTTTAAAGTTATCGAGATCAATAAACGCAATAATAATCTGAATATCAAGGTTCCTGGCAAGAGAAAATAGCATTGTCAGATTATCGAAGATTGCCCGACGATTAGGCAGGCCGGTCAGCGGATCGGTATAAGAGTGGGCGATGAGTGCCGCGTTAGCTTCTCGCAGTTGTTCCACCAGGTGGTCTTTTTCGATGGAACGCGCTATCAGCCCGGCGAAAAGACGTAAAACGTGTTCACCGCGAACGCTCAACTTACGCGTGTCCTTACTGGCGGCGCATAGCGTGCCATAAAGCGAACCATCCGCCAGATGCACAGGCATGCTTAAGTAAGTGGTGATCCCAATTTTTTGCGCCGCTTCGCAATCTGCCCACTGCGTTGCCACGTCATCGCTAAAAAAACAGCCCTCATCCAGCGCGCGCTTGCACAGGCTGTCACCCCACGGCAGAGAAAAACCCTCAGGAAGATCAAGTTGTTTGCTGTTTCGCGCATACTGGATATGTTGAAAACCACCGTCGTCGTCAATCTTGGTAAGGTACGTCGATTCCATTTCAGTGACCATCTCCAGCATTTCAAGGAGCTGTCGTACCAGGCTTTCAAGGGATTGATCTTTATGGAGTGTTTCGGAAACTCGGGCCAAAATGAAATCGGACATTACGCTCATTAACTCCTGTGCACTGCGCGCTGTATGCACTTGATGCTGAAAATATAAACTCGCCATATTAAAGCATGGCTTAAATAAGTTTTATATATCGGCAGCGTCAAACGGGCGGTTCAGGAGATTGCGTAAAAAAAAGCCCCGTTGATGAGACGGGGCAAAAACTCATTGATTACGGAATGATGTTCTCTGGTCATGGGTGAGAACGAGGCAAATATATCTGCAAAAAGTGGCGTAAGGATGGAGAAATCATGGAGATGTCAGGCGTAACGCATTAAGCTAAATTTCTGGCTTATTATTTCAATATGGATAATTCGATGCGTAATATTTTCTTCCTTTTCATTTGTGCATTAACGGCATGCTCCACGCCACCGGGTACGACTCGTCAACCCGTAGCAGGAAAAGCCAATCCGGCGGCGGTGCATTGTCTGCAGATGGGCGGGCAACGTGTGCCTGTGCAAAGCCCCCAGGGGGTGCGTACAGAATGCAAATTGCCAGGCGGTGAAGTGATAGATGAATGGGAACTGTGGCGACGCGATCACCCTCAATCTCGCTCGTGACACACTACCTGCATCAGGGTAAACTTGGTTAAGAATAATCTTATTTTCCATGATGCATGTGTACGCGAGAGAATTATGTTTCAGTTACGACCGGGTAGCCTGGCGATGGTCATTGGCGCGCAAACGCCTGCCGGGCGCTGTAATATTGGTAAATCTGTAGAGTTATTTGGCCTTTGCCAGCCAGGCGAGATGTTTCTGAACCCGGTCAATGGTGTGATGACGCGCATGCCGCAAAGCGCGAATCGTGCGTTGTGGCTGGTGACGGGTGATGTGCGGTCTTTCGATGGGCAACAAGGTTTCGCCTTTGTTCGTGCCGAACACCTGATGCCTCTCGACCCGGACAGCCTGCCTGAACATCATCGCGAGCAGGTGATTTCCTGATTTATAGCGACTCCAGCCATTCTGCCAGCACCAGCGCATGATTTTGCCTGGTGTCTTTGGCGGCATAGAGCAGGGTGAGAACACCGCTTTGACGCTTCGAATTAAGCGTTTGTCCGGCCTCTCGCTTATCCGCAAGTTCCGCCAGGTATGCTTCCCGAAACGCGGCGAAATCCAGTACATCGGCGTGAAAGGCTTTACGTAAGTCGCCCGATGGGGCCAAATCCTTACACCATTCGTCGTAGTTCAGATCGGTTTTTTTAACGCCGCGCGGCCACAGGCGATCGACCAGAACCCGATAGCCATCCTGTCCGGATGCCGGGTCATAGACACGTTTACATTGAATCATCTGTCTGTTCCCTCTCTTCGATAAAGGCGACGAGTTCCGCGATCTGCTGGTGGGAAAACACGCGAATGCCGTTTGCCTCCAGCAGCGCGGCAGCGACACCCATTCCTGGACGTTGAACGCCGCTAAAAGTGCCGTCGTAAATCTGCTGGCTACCACAAGTGGGGCTGCCGTCGGTCAGTAGTGCTGCGCAACAGCCTTCTGACTGTGCGGTTTTGAGGGCCAGCCAGGCGGCGAGCTGATAGTGCGCGGTGACATCCTGGCCACTATCTTCAACAATCTGTGCTGCGCCGCCCATCACATCCTTGCCGTTGCCATCGCGTATTTCTGCGGGTGAACGTGGAACCGGGAGCCCTGCCGCCAGCTCCGGGCAATGGATAACCAGACGCTGTTCCTGCTGTAAGTAGGCCAGCGTTTGCTGTAGTGACCCTTTTTTAGTGCCGTTATAGCGAACGTTGAACCCCATCAGGCAGGCGCTGACCAGAATTTTACTGCGCATTTTTTCTCCAGCTTCGACGCATCTGTTGCCTTAAGCAGCGTTTTTATCGGAATACGGCAAAATATGCCCTGCCATTTTTAATGTGTTGTGATGTAGACGAAAGATCGCTAATGTGAGGTTCCTTATGTTATTCGTTAATTGCTCTGACATAGGGACCCCTTCATGACCCATATTCCCGTTAAAGATACCCTGCGAATTGCCCTCGTTGGTGATTACAATCACGACGTTGTCGCACACCAGGCCATTCCGCTGGCGATCGACGATGCCGCCGCCGTCCTTGAGATTACCGCAGATTACGACTGGCTGGCGACCTCCGAGATTAAAAGTCGCGATGACCTCGTTGGCTATGATGCAATCTGGGTCGTTCCGGCAAGTCCGTATAAAAATCCCGAAGGGGCCTTTATTGCTATTCAGTATGCGCGGGAAAACGCGATACCGTTTCTTGGCACCTGCGGCGGTTTCCAGCATGCCATTATTGAATATGCCCGCAACGTAATGGGTGTGGGTGATGCCGCCCATCAGGAAACCGACAGCGCTGGCCGGATGGTGATTGTTCCGCTGAGCTGCTCGCTGGTCGAGCAGGAGGCGGAAGTTGAATTGCGCCCGAATACGCTGATTGCCCGTGCTTATGGGCGGGAGAAAATCAGTGAAGGCTACCACTGTAACTACGGTATCTCGCCTGATTTTGCTGCCGAGCTGGAGAAAAGCGATATGCGGGTCACTGCCTGGGATGAAGATGGCGAAATTCGTGCGGTTGAGCTGAGCAACCATCCATTTTTTGTCGCCACCCTTTTCCAGCATGAGCGTAATGCCCTTGCCGGACGCCCGGTTCCGCTGGTGCAGGCGATGCTGAAAGCTGCGAAAGATTGAGTCAATGAAAACAGGCCGCACAGGCCTGTTTTATTATGTCGCCATTTCGCGATCGCGGCCGGCACAGGCCCCAAACAGCGCCATCACTACGGACAAGATCGCGCAGGCGATAAGCGGGATTTGCCAGGAACCGCTGGCATCGTGGATTTTCCCCATCAGCGGGGGGCCGCAAGCCGCCAGCAGATAACCTACCGACTGTGCCATCCCTGACAGCGCAGCGGCCTGATGCGCGGAGCGGGCACGCAGGCCAATAAAGGTCAGCCCAAGGATCATTGTGCCACCCGAGCCAAAGCCAAACACTAGCGTCCAGACAACAGCCTGACCCGGCCAGAGCCAAAAACCGGCGGCACTCGCTGCGCACAGCAGGGCAAAGAGTACGGCCAGCGCACGCTGATCACGCAAGCGGTGCAGAATGAGCGGAACCAGAATACCCGGCGCCGCCGTGGCGAGCTGGAGCAGGCCGTGCAGAGAACCCGCACCGGACTCGCTAAAGCCATGGCTGATAAGAATTGCCGGTAACCAGCCAATCACCACGTAATAAATCAGCGAGTTAATCCCTAAAAAGAGCGTTACCTGCCAGGCAAGCGCTGAACGCCAGATCCCCCGACTTTGCGCCAGCGGGCTGCCTGATAAGCTGGCGGGCTTTGCGAAACGCAACTGTGGTAGCCACAGCAGCATCGCAACGAGCGGGAAGGTCATAAGCATCAGCAACGCGCCGTGCCAGCCTGCGCCCGTCAGCGCAATCGGGACAACCAGTGCAGAACCAAGCGCCGCCGCAGCTCCCATGGTCAGCGAATACGCGCCGGTCAGTTTAGCGATCTGGCCTGCATAATCCCGTTTAATGATCCCCGGTAGCAGCACATTCCCCAGCGCGATGCCGCAACCGATAATGGCGGTGCCAATAAAAAGCAGCGCCGGTGCGGGCAGAGAACGGATGGCGATGCCTGCGCTTATCAGCAGCATGGCGGCAAAAAGGCTTCGCTCCATACCCAGGCGCCGGGCAATGCCTGCCGCCAGGGGAGAAACAAGCGCAAAGGCCAGCAGCGGCAGGGTGGTGAGCATCCCGGTTTGCGCGGTGGTTAAGCCATAATCATTACGAATGGAATCAAGCAGTGGTGCGGCCCCGGTAAAGGTGACACGCAGCGTGGTGGCAATCATCAGGATCCCCGCCATAAGCAGTGCCCCTTGTTTGCCCCGTGAGGAAATCGTCGTGGTCATTGTATTCTCAGGATAAATAGCAGAACACTACCATACCCGTTTTTCGCGCTGATATAATCAAGCTAAAATGACAATTTATCGCTAAATTCGGACAACATTATGCAGCACGGTCTTGGCCTGGATGGCTTTAATCCTGACAGTCAGCAAGAGGCGGCCCTGGCGTTTAGTATTACCGTCGAGGCCGATGAGCAGCGGATCCCGCAGCATCGTCACCGTAAAGGGCAGTTAATTCTGGCCCTGAGTGGGGCGATCACCAGTGAGGTGGAAAACGCCCGCTGGATGGTGCCGCCTCATCACGCTGTGTGGATTCCGGGGCTTATTGCTCACAGTAATCTCGCGACGCCGGGGGCGAAGCTGTGCTTTTTGTTTATTGAACCTGAGCGGGTCGATATGCCAGCGCAGTGCTGCACGCTGAAAATCTCCCCACTGGTGCGCGAACTGATCCTGACGCTTTCTGCGCGCAGCCATCGCGAACGCCAGCAACCAGCCACCCAGCGTCTGGTGCAGGTTTTGTTTGATGAACTGCCCCGTCAGCCGCAAATGCAACTGCAACTTCCCGTTTCCCCGCACAGTAAAATTTGCCAGATGGTCGAAACCATGGAGCGGTCACCGGCCCGCTGGCAGACGCTGGCGCAATGGGCGCAGGAGTTTGCCATGAGCGAGCGCAACCTGGCACGGCTGGTGGTGAAGGAGACGGGATTGAGTTTTCGCCGCTGGCGGCACCAGATGTTGTTGATTCTTTCCCTGCGCTTGTTGATAAGCGGCGAGTCGGTACAAAATGTCGCCCAGGCGCTGGGTTATGATTCCACCACCGCATTTATTACGATGTTTAAAAAAGGGTTAGGGCAAACTCCCGGACGTTATCTTGCATCGCTTGGCAGTACATAATTATTTTCTGCTGCCAATTCCCTTTATGCTGTGTGGTTTATGGCTGTTTTCACGGTTGGCTGGCTTGTGGTAAGTGATTCATATGGCGAAGCCGTTTTTAATAACTTTTTTAGATAATAAATGCACTTTTTGATATTTGTCTGATGATTACGGTTATGTGACTTTAGCCCTGAAATTTTACTAATAACAGGGCGTAAGGATTAGCATGGCAACCACATCTTCTAAAAAAATCGGTGCGCTTACCGCACTGGCATTGCTTTCAACTTTCTCATTTGCCGCTCACGCAGACAAACTGGCCGATATTAAAGCCGCAGGTGTGGTCAAAGTGGCGACCTTTGACGCGAACCCGCCGTTTGGCGCCATCGACCCGCAGAGCCACGAAATTGTCGGCTATGACGTGGATTTCGCCAAAGCGCTGGCGAAAAGCCTCGGCGTGAAGCTGGAACTGGTAGCCACCAACCCGGCGAACCGTATTCCGCTGTTGCAGTCCGGTAAAGTGGATCTGATTGTTGCTGATATCACCATTACCCCGGAACGTGCACAGGTTATTGATTTCTCCACGCCGTATTTCGTGACCGGCCAGCAGTTCCTGGTCCCTGCCAGCGCGTCCGACAAACTGGATAGTTACAGCAAAGCGCGTATCGGTGCGGTAAAAGGCACCACTGGCGAGCAGGCGCTGCATCAGCGTTTCCCTCAGTCCCGCGTGCTGGCCTATGACGATATCCCACTGGCGCTGACCGCGCTGCGTAACGGTAACGTACAGGCGATCACGCAGGACAGCACCATCCTGGCGGGCCTGCTGGCGGAAGCGCCGGATAAAGCCAAATTCAAAATCCTGCCAGACTTGCTTTCTAAAGAGGAGATTGGCGTGGGTGTCACCAAAGGCGAAACCGCGCTGCTCAAAGCGGTGAATGATGAACTGGTGAAACTGGAGCAGAGCGGTGAAGCCGCAAAAATCTACGACGTCTGGTTTGGTCCGCAAACCAAAGCCCCGGCTCCACGCAGTTTTAAAATAGAAGCGAAGTAATATGTTGGCAGGTCTCTTTTCTACCTCCGTGGCGCAAGCCTCGGAGGCTTTTCCCGTGCAAAAAGGAACGGTGGAGTTTCGCCAGGCCAGCAAAAGCTATGGCGACCACCGCGTGTTGAACGCGATTGATTTGCAGGTTGCGGCAGGGGAAGTCATTGCCGTATGCGGGCCTTCCGGTTCTGGCAAATCGACGCTGATCCGTCTTATCAACCAACTGGAAACCCTGACCAGCGGCGAGATTCTGGTGGACGGCAAACCCACCAGTCAGCTTAAGGGGCGCGAATTGCGCAACCTGCGGCGTCAGGTCGGTTTCGTGTTCCAGCAATTTAACCTCTATGCGCATCTGAACGCGCTGAAAAATATCACCCTGGCGTTAACCCGCATTCATGGCAAGTCGGCAGCAGACGCGAAAAAAATCGCTTTGGATCTGCTGGAACGTGTTGGGTTGAGCGACAAAGCCAGCCACTACCCGGCGCAGCTTTCCGGCGGTCAGCAACAGCGGGTGGCCATCGCCCGCACCCTGGCGGCAGGGCCGCATATCATCCTGTTTGATGAACCGACATCGGCGCTCGACCCGGAGATGATTGGCGAAGTTTTGCAGGTGATGAAATCACTGGCCCACAGCGGGATCACCTTGATCGTGGTGACCCACGAGATGCAATTTGCCCGCGAAATTGCTGACCGGGTGATATTTATCGACGGCGGGGAAATCCTCGAACAGGCCGCACCGGAGGCGTTTTTCACCGCACCGCAGCATCCGCGCGCCCGGCGCTTCCTGCAAAAAGTGCTCAATCCGCTCCATGCTGACGGCAAGGAGCTGTAATGGGGATTCATCTCGACTGGGCGGGCGTCTTTACCGGCCAACCCGCACAATGGCTCACGTCTGGCTTTCTGACCACCATCTGGGTCACGGTGGTGGGGATTATCCTTGCGACCGCCATGACGGTGTTTCTGCTGGCCCTGCGTCTGGCAGGCGGTAAGGTGGGGCGAGCGGTAGTGGCGGGATGGGTTTCGCTGTTTCGCAATACGCCGCTACTGGTGCAACTGCTGTTCTGGTATTTCGCTGCCTGGAACGTGTTGCCGCTGGCATTTCGTCAGTACGTCAACGATGACCACGCCTTTAGTATTTTGCCGGGAGATGTCTGGTGGTTTACCCCGGAATTTCTCTCTTCGGCGTGGGCGCTTGGGTTATTCACGGCGGCATTTCTGGTTGAAGAGATTCAGGCCGGGCTGCATGCCGTGCCGCGTGGGCAAATTGAAGCGGCAAAATCGCAGGGCTTTAGCGATCTGGCGCTGTTTCGCTGGGTGCTTCTGCCACAGGGGCTGGAGAACGCCTGGCAGCCGGTGGTGGGGCAGTATCTGAACCTGATGAAACTCTCATCGCTGGCGACCGGCATCGGTTTTGCGGAGCTCACCTACCAGACCCGGCAAATTGAAAGCTTTAACGCCCACGCGTTGGAAGCCTTTACGGTGGGAAGTGTGCTGTATCTGGCGCTGGGGCTGCTAATGAGCCTGCTGTTTAACCTGCCGCGCGGATGGCGGGCAATGGTCCGCAAGGAGGCACACCGTGATCGATAATCTTACCGTGATTACCGATAACCTCGGTTATCTGCTGCTGGGCCGTGCCGCACAGGGCGAACCGGGCGGCGTGCTGTTATCGGTATTGATGACCCTGGGGGCGGCGGTGCTGGCATTCCCCGGCGGCGTGTTGCTCGCCTGCTGCGCGTGGCGTTTTGCGGGCTGGCCGCGCAAGCTGCTCTTTCTGTGGGCAGAGTTGATTCGTGGGATCCCGCTGATTTTTGTCATCTTCTGGCTGTGGTTTTTGCTGCCGTGGCTCACTGGCGCTGACTTGCCGGGGGCGGTTACCGTTACCCTGGCGCTGGCGTGGTTTACCTCGGCATCGGTCATGTACTCGACGCTGGCGACGCTTAACGCATTACCGAAGGGGCAATATGAGGCGGCGATAAGCGGTGGGTTTGGCAGCCTGGACATTCTGCGCCTGGTGCTGCTGCCACAGGCGTTACGTAATGCCATTCCGTCTTACGTGGGGTTGCTTATTGCTCTGCTGAAAGACACCTCTCTGGCCTTTATCGTCAATGTGCCGGAGCTGACCACGGTGGCCGGGCAGGTGAATAACCGGGTACAGGTTTACCCGGCGGCCCTGTTTATCTTCACCGGTCTGGTCTATTACCTGCTGTGTACGCTACTGGAGCTTGGGGTTAAACGCTGGCAGAGGCGGCATTTACTGCCGACCAATTAACAGCGAAACCAGACCTGCCGCAATCAGTGGCCCTACCGGCACGCCCCGGAACAGGGCCACACCCAGTACGGTGCCCACCAGAAGTCCGGCGACCAGCGAGGGCTGCGCGCTCATCAGTGTCACCCCACGGCCCCCCAGCCAGGAGACAAAAACCCCCACAGCGATGGCTATCAGCGATTTCCAGTTCAGAAAAGAGCTAATCAGCGTTGATGGTGGCAATGATCCGCTGGCGATGGGCGCCATAACGCCAATGGTCAGAATGACAATACCGAGCGTCAAACCCTGCTTTTCGACCCACGGAAAGTAAGCATTGAGCGGCGTGATACGAATTATGATCAACACCATAACGGCAACGGCGACGGTGGTGTTGTGGCTAAAGAAGCTCAGTGCCACAAGGCCAATAAGGATAAAGAGAGTGGTATCAAACATGGAGAGTGTTTCGTTCCTTGCCAATGAAAAAATAAGCCTGCTTACATTACCTTACGCGGATGCGCATTGTTAAGCAGGCTTTTTATAACGAAACACACGTTTTCAGGCGTTTGCCTTAAACAGCGGACAAAAGAGCGGCCGCGTTGCTCCCTTCACGCATAAAGACCGGGATCGTCTCCAGCCCGGCATTGACGGTAATTCGCTGCTGGCCCTGATAGCGCTCGCCATTCAGATCCACCCAGCCATGATGACCTGGCAGCCAGACTTCACGTTGGCGTTGCCCCGCGTGCAGAACAGGCGCCACCAGAATATCCTCGCCAAACAGATACTGGTCTTCCACCTGCCAGCTTTGTGGCTCATCCGGGTAGTGCCAGAACAGTGGGCGCATCAGCGGATCGCCATACTGGTGGGTATTAGCGAACAGCGCATCCACATAAGGGCGCAGTTTTTCACGCACGGACAGCCAGTGCTGCATGATGGCGTAGTTCTCTTCGCCGTAGCTCCACAGCTCATTAGGCGAACCACTGTTGCATTGCGGGATGCCGTTACGGTAGCTTTCCGGCGGCTGGATTTGCGGTTCACGGTAGCCGTGCATACGCAGTACCGGGCAAAAAACCGCCCACTGGAACCAGCGGATCAACAGTTCGTGGAAAGCCGGGTCGTTAACATTTCCACCCTGGAAACCGCCAATATCGGTCGTCCACCAGGGGATGCCCGCCAGCCCCATATTTAACCCGGCGGCGAGCTGGTTACGAAATGCATGGAACGATGAATGCACATCACCGGACCAGGCCAGCACACCAAAACGCTGGCTACCCGCCCAGGAGCAGCGTACCAGGTTAACGATATCGCGCTCACCGCAGGCTTGCAGACCCTCATAAAAACCCTGGGCGAAATCCCGCGGATATTGATTCCCCACTTCCAGTACAGGCCCGGCGTGGTAGCGGTAGTTGTCAAAATCGTAGGCGCGATACTCCGGTTCGGCTTCATCCAGCCAGAACAACTTAATGCCCAGATCGTAATAGTTTTTCTTCACTGTCTCCCAGACAAATTCACGCGCCTGCGGGTGGGTGGCGTCAAAGAAGGTGGTGTTGCCCATAAAATCGAGATTAACCTGCACGCCGCGGTCGCTGGTGACCAGTAAACCTTTGGCTTTCATCACCGGAAAGAGTGGGCTGCGCGCTTCCACCGTTGGCCAGACGGAAACCATCAGCTCAATGCCCATCGATTTCAGCTCGTCGACCATCGCCTTCGGATCTGGCCAGTCGATGGGATCAAAACACCAGGTGCCCTGATTCGGCCAGTGGAAGAAATCAATGACCATCACCGAGAGCGGCAGATGACGACGGCGGTACTCGCGGGCGACCTCCAGTACCTCCTGCTGGGTACGATAGCGCAGTTTGCATTGCCATAGGCCGCTGGTGAATGCCGGGGCAAGCGGCGGCGTTCCGGTGGCTTTGGCGTACTGGCGGGTAAGCTGCTGGACACTATCAGCAGCGGTGATCCAGTAATCCATCTCCTGAGTGACGCGAGCAAGCCAGGTGGTCTGGTTTTTGGCGAAGTTGGCTTCACCAATTGCCGGGTTGTTCCATAACAGACCATAGCCGAGGCTCGACTGCATAAAAGGGACGCTGGCCTGTGAATTGCGCTGCGCCAGCTCCAGCGCACAACCTTTCAGATCCAGCCATGGCTGCTGATATTGCCCCATGCCGTAAACACGTTCATCCGGGCGCGATTCAAAACGAACGGTCAACTGATACTTGCCGCCGGGCAGCGGTTTAAATTCACGACCATCGAGTTTCAGGGCGCTGATATATTTGTCCTGGCTTTTTTCACTGGCACCGATACCGACGGTTGAACGCTGCCGCCACATCTCCTCAAGCAACAATTCGCCACGCTGGTTGTAAAACGCCAGTTGGCCTTTCAGATTAAGCACCGCGGTGATGTTACCATTGCGCAGCGTTAGCTGTTCCGCGCCCGCGGTTATCTGTGGCTGACAGCTCGGCGGTGGCAACAGGGCGTGCAGATTGTCACTAAAGGCCGGGGCGCAGGTGGCACGCACGCGCAGGCTGTGCTCTCCCCAGGCTTCAACGCGCAGGATCTGACGCTCGAAGCGCCATTCAATACTGTCCGGGTGTTGGATAAGTTCGCTCATGAATAACAGGTCCTTTTTACGAGAGACTATGACGGGCAAGATTGATAGATTTCATGGTGTTATCGTCGAGTTTGTACCAGCGCAGGGTGGCAAAAGCGGCCAGCGACAGCAGCCCCGGCACTACGGTGAAGAGGGCAACAATGCAGTACATTGCAACCGATGTCTGTTCTGGCGCATTGGCGACATAGCCGCTCAGCCCTAACGTCCAGCCGACAATAGCGCCGCTGATGGCCATGCCGAGTTTGAGCACGGCGAGAAAGGTCGAGAAAATCACGCCGTCCATGCGTTTACCCTGCAACCATTCCCCGTAGTCGGCGACATCCGCCATCATGACCCACATCAGCGTGGTGGTGGCCTGGTAGAGGGTAGATACCACGAAAGTCAGTGGCACCAGCACGTATATCGATTTCGGCGCGAAGAAGAGGGCGATGCTCAGTACACCGGCGAGGACAGCACAATAACCGAACATTTGTACTTTGCTAAAGTTGCGGGTCAGGCGTTTTGCGAGCGCGCTACCGGCTGCTTTACCCAGAATATGTGCGCCCAGCATCCACATAAAATAACTGGCGCTGCCCAGATAATAAGTGACGAAGTACATCATCGCGCCAAGGCGAATGACCCCAAAACCGATGTTGGTAATAACCAGCACAGAGACCACGCGCCACTGGTCGTTTCGTAATAAATCGCGTAATTCGCCGAGATAATTATTGTGGGTTGCAGGCGCTTTAATACGCTCGCGGGTATTGGCAAAGCAGATCCAGAACATGACGACGGCGGCACTGGCCATTATCGCCATAGCCCAGCGGTAGCCGGATAATTTATCGTCACCGCCGAGATATTGCGCCAGCGGCATCATAAAGAATGTCGACATCGCACCGCCGAGGGTGGCTAAAAAGAATCGATACGATTGCAGTGAAATACGATCTTCGTTATTGGGAGTAATGACCGCACCCATTGAACAGTAAGGGATATTGATCGCCGTATACATCAACATCATAAAGGTATAGGTAATTGTCGCGAACACCATTTTACCGGTCAGGGTTAAAGATTCAGGCACGGCGTAGGTTAGCAGGCAACTGATGCCAAAAGGCAAGGCCAGCCACAGCATCCACGGGCGGAATTTACCCCAACGTGAATTTGTCCGGTCGGCAAGATAACCCATTGCCGGGTCAATAATGGCATCGGCGGTACGGGCCAGCAGAAACATGGTGCCAACAAACGCGGCGGGTAATCCAACAACGTCGGTGTAATAAAACGTCAGAAATATAATGACATTATCCAGCCCGACATGGCTTGCCATATCACCGAGTCCATAACTGATTTTCTCTTTACGGGTGATCGTTAAATTCATTGTATTCACCTGGGTTTGTAAGGTTATTTCAGAAGTGCGCTACAGAATAAGGGTGTTGCAAGATTGTATTTATAACAATTGCGAGATTTGTCATCGGAATTATGGAAACTGCTTTTCGTGATACCGGTAACAATTTAGTAAGCATGCAATGAAAAACATTATTTAGCACTGCGTTTATAACGTGTTGGTAAGCAGGCGGCAGGAATCGTTTCAGCGTCAGAATATTCACTTGAATAACCCGAAACTGTCATCGAATTGTCACCCGGTAACATTATGAATAAGAAAACCGGGCTAAAAAGAGGCAGGTTGAAAATGAATGATTTTATGCTGACAGATGGCGTTATCATCGCGTCGTCATTTATCGCCATCATGGTGGTGCTGGTAGTTTCTGTTCTTGCGCTGGAAAAAGCGGGCTGGCCGTAGAGAGTACTTTAATTGTTAGCCATTACAGCCAGTTGCTCTCCGGCGGCCTTGTCACGGATACATGCTTTATTGATAGGTCACCGTATATTCCAGGCGTCCATTCGCCGTACCGGCGTTTACGCTGCTTTCTGTCTGCACATAGCGTGCATAGAGCGGTAGGGTAAGTGTCGTTGATGCGCTATTTGGAATGCTGGTGGTCAATTTTTCGTTGAGATTGATAATCCCTGTCGTGCTTTCAGTGGTAGAAAGCTGAATGCCCACGCCTGTCGCTTTTCCTGTTTCCTCATCAATTTTCATGATCCCTTTTGTCGCATCGACCATACCATTGCGCGGCGTTAATGTCAGCGACACGGAATTAAGGGTGAGTGGGTTGGTTGTGGTAACGCCATTAATGCTGGTGCTTGAATCACCCGTGGGCATATTGCCATAGAAGCGTTGGCAACTAATTAACTGAATGCTGGCGTTTTTCCATGGGCTACCGGTACCCACGCCTTTAAAAACTTTTTTGTTATGTTCGCCCATTTGCACCGACATATTGGCGCTGAGCGGCGCGATATTGCAGGTAGGAGTGTTGACTTCAAAATTTCCGCTGACGCTGAGTTTGGCAATATAAACAAGTTGACCTGATTGCCCGGCAGCAATACGGATACTGGGTAGTTTCGTGGCGGTAATGATGCCCGCCTGTGTCACATTGGCGGTTTTGATAAACTGGAGCCCCATTTTGAATTGCATCGAGGCGGGGATGTATTGTTCCATGCCCACGCCCTCTATATGCCAAAACGGGAAAGAGGGCTCGCTGGCATAGTTGGTTAAATAACGAACGCCAATGCCATCCAGATCCGTCTTATAAACATCGCTAAATCCCGGAACCAACGTACCTGGCAAAGTATCGTATAGGTACATGAGATAGAGAGTGTTGCCGGAAGTGCACTTAATATGCCAGCCAGTAGGATTGTTTGACATGTTAATATACATTTTTGAGATTTGCGCGCCGACAGGGAGATCGGGCGGGACAGAGAAAATACGTGAATCAAGTGGCGCGACAACGGAGACCGGCCCGGTCGCCATATAGTCGGGTACTGGCTCAAGCGCACATGTTGCAACAGCCTCGCCCGTAAGGCTCAGCAGCAGAAGACCCACTGCGTTTAAAACTATCCTTATCCTGTACATGATGCGGTTTCCTGAAAAGAGGGGATCATGTGGGATGATGGAGCATAGGGGGCGCTAAGAATTGAAATTCTCGCCGCCGATTGGCCGGACCTATGGTGATACAGGATACCGATAAAAATTAAAAATAAAAATTGTAATAAATCAGAACATCTCTGCATGCGTTTTAATACGCAGCAGAGAAACGTTCTTAACCCTCGCGGTGAAAATTCACCAGTTCAGGACGGGCAATGCGCAAATAATCTTTCGTATTGAGAATTATCGACTTTTCCAGCAGTCCGGCGTTGAAAGCAATATCTTCATAACGCGTAAAAAGCAGCGGGTCGGCAACCAGTTTAAGTTCGGGATGGAAACTGAATGGCGGGATCGCACCAAATACGCAAGCCGTTAAGGTTTCGACTTCGGCAGGGCTTGCCAGAGAAGCTTTACTGCCGCCAAAAAAAGAGGCCAGCCGTGCTAAATCGGCCTGCAGGTCAGCGGCAAGGATCGCCAGTACATGCATTTTCACGCCATTGCCTTTGATTTTACACACCAGCGCTTTCGCTCCCTGGCCCAGCGCTGTACCTCGAATTTCACTCACGGCTTCACATTTACCGGATGCTTCATGCTCGACGATGCGGTAGCGCGCCTGAGAATTATCAAGGGTTTCAATAAGATGTTGATGGATATTTTGGCTGGCAATCTCTGACATCATCACTCCTGGAGAAACGTAATAAAAATCAAGAGTAATGCAGTTACCCGAAGATGAAAATAAAAAAGCCGCCTCAAAATTGGCGGCTTAAAAGTACTAGCACTTTACAAACGCTTTTATGTGTACTGTTGAAAAAACGACGTTCGCAAGGAACGAAGTAAGAATCGAGTTTGTCTGGGAAGTAATATGCCATATTTGCCACGATGCAAGGGGGCAAATAGCTGCATTTTTGTACCGTAATTTGCGCGTTTGCGGCGAGGAGAAAAAGCCAGCGCGCAGAGCACTGGCTTTCTCTATGTTTAGTTGGAGCTGGCGTTCTGCTTGTGGAAAAGCTCGCGGAACACCGGGTAGATGTCTTCCTGATCGCGGATATGCTGGATTGCGAAATTATCAAACATCGTCTGCAGATGTTCATATTCGCGCCACAGCGTCTGGTGCGCGCGGCGTGTTATCTCGATATAGCTGTAGTAACGCACAACGGGCAGAATTTTCTTCGCCAGAATTTCATGACATAGCGGTGAGTCATCGGCCCAGTTATCGCCATCCGATGCCTGTGCCGCATAGATGTTCCACTGCGCCGGGTCATAACGTTCTTTGACCACTTCATCCATCAGTTTCAGCGCGCTGGAGACAATGGTACCGCCGGTCTCCTGCGAGTAGAAAAACTCATGCTCATCAACCTCTTTCGCCTGGGTGTGGTGGCGAATATAGACGACTTCTACGTTTTTATAGGTTCTGCTCAGGAACAGATAGAGCAGGATATAAAAGCGCTTCGCCATGTCTTTTGTCGACTGATCCATTGAACCAGATACGTCCATCAGACAGAACATTACCGCCTGGCTTGAAGGCTCCGGGCGTTTTTCATAATTTTTGTAGCGTAAATCAAAGGTGTCGATAAAGGGGACACGTTCGATTTTCGCGCGCAGTTCAGCAATTTCCTTACGCAGACGCTCTTCTTCCAGCAACTGGGCCGGTTCGCTTTTGGCGACAATGTCCAGGTCACTTTCGAGTTCACGTAGCTGACGACGCTTGCCTGCTGTCATCGCGGTACGGCGCGCCAGCGAGTTTTGTAGTGAACGCACGACGCTAATATTGGCGGGAACACCGTTTGCCGTATAGCCGGCTCGGTGAGTCTTAAATTCATTGAGCTGACGCTGCTGGTTCTTTTTCAGGTTTGGCAGCGCCAAATCCTCGAACAGCAGATCGAGATATTCATCTTTTGAAATCTGGAAAACGAACTCATCCTGGCCTTCGCCGTCAGCGCTGGCTTCGCCCTGACCGCTGCCACCACCGCCACCGCCTCCCTGAGGACGCTCGATGCGGTCGTTTTGCACGAAATGGTCGTTACCCGGATGGACGCGATGGCGAAGACCGCCGCGTCCCTGATGAAACATCGGTTCGCTGATGTCCTCGTTCGGGATGGAGACGGACTCACCATTCTCCACGTCGGTGACCGAGCGTTTATTGATGGCCTCGGAGATCGACTGTTTTATTTGCGCTTTATAACGGCGTAAAAATCGCTGGCGGTTAACCGTGCTCTTGTTTTTACCGTTAAGACGCCGGTCTATGAACCAGGTCATAAGTCCCTCCCGTACTGCATTTGCCAACTCTATCCATTGTACTTCGTACCGCCGGTATTGGCTGCTTTCGCTCCACAACGTACTGACCCTGTCAGTATGTCACGAGCCGCCCGCTTGCCACCTGCCTGCGGCGCGAAAAACGAGGATACGCACAGATTGTTCAGGCCCGGTCAGCGCTGCGCTGCCGGGCCATTTTGGCATTATGATGATTTACGTACACGCAGATACCATTCACACAGCAGGCGAACCTGTTTGCGGGTGTATCCTTTCTCCATCATACGATCGACAAAGTCATCGTGTTTTTTCTGTTCGTCGGTTGAGGTTTTGGCGTTAAACGAAATAACAGGCAGCAACTCTTCGGTATTCGAGAACATTTTTTTCTCGATAACCGTGCGCAGTTTTTCGTAGCTGGTCCAGTTCGGGTTACGGCCACTATTGTTAGCACGGGCACGCAGCACGAAGTTGACAATCTCGTTACGAAAATCTTTCGGGTTACTGATCCCGGCCGGTTTTTCAATTTTTTCCAGTTCAGCATTCAGCGATTCACGGTCAAACAACTGACCGGTATCCGGATCGCGGTATTCCTGATCCTGAATCCAGAAATCTGCATACGTGACATAACGGTCGAAAATATTCTGTCCGTATTCAGAGTAGGATTCCAGGTAGGCCGTCTGGATCTCTTTGCCAATAAATTCAGCATATTTCGGGATCAGGTAGCCTTTGAGGAATTCCAGATAACGCTCTGCCAGCTCTTGCGGGAACTGCTCACGTTCAATCTGCTGTTCCAGTACATAAAAGAGATGTACCGGGTTAGCGGCGACTTCGGCATGATCGAAGTTAAACACACGGGAGAGGATCTTAAAGGCAAAACGCGTCGACAGACCGTTCATCCCTTCATCCACCCCGGCGTAATCGCGATACTCCTGGTAGGACTTCGCTTTCGGGTCCGTATCTTTCAGGCTTTCACCGTCGTAGACACGCATTTTCGAGTAGATGCTGGAGTTTTCCGGCTCTTTCAGGCGCGACAAAATCGAGAAGCGGGCCAGCGTTTCCAGCGTACCCGGGGCGCATGGCGCATGGGTCAACTCACTGTGGTTAAGCAGTTTTTCGTAAATTTTGATCTCTTCGGAGATCCGCAAGCAATAAGGGACTTTGACAATATAGACGCGGTCAAGGAACGCCTCATTGTTTTTGTTATTACGGAAAGTGACCCACTCTGATTCGTTTGAATGCGCAAGAATGATGCCGTTAAAGGGCAGGGCGGAAATCCCTTCGGTCCCGTTGTAGTTGCCTTCCTGGGTAGCGGTCAACAATGGGTGCAGCACTTTAATAGGCGCTTTGAACATCTCAACGAATTCCATGATGCCCTGGTTCGCGCGGCACAGTGCACCGGAGTAGCCATAGGCATCGGGATCGTTTTGTGCGTGGTTTTCCAGTTTACGGATGTCCACTTTACCCACCAGAGCAGAGATGTCCTGGTTGTTCTCATCGCCCGGTTCTGTTTTCGCGATGGCGATTTGTTCAAGTACGGATGGCCAGACTTTGACCACGCGGAATTTGCTGATGTCACCGCCAAAATCATGCAGGCGTTTAGCCGCCCACGGCGACATGATGGTGCCGAGGTAACGACGCGGAACGTTATATTCCTTTTCCAGAATCTGCGCGTCTTCCTGCGGGTTGAACAGACATAGCGGATGGTCGTTGACCGGGCTGCGTTCGCCATTGGCGCTCAGCACGTAAATCGGTACCCGCTGCATTAAGGATTTCAGGCGTTCGGCAAGCGAGGATTTACCGCCCCCGACCGGACCGAGCAGATAAAGGATCTGTTTCTTCTCTTCCAGCCCCTGGGCGGCATGTTTGAGATAAGACACAATTTGCTCGATTGCTTCTTCCATGCCATAGAACTCTTCAAACGCCGGGTAGCGTCCGATAACCCGGTTCGAAAAGAGACGGGAAAGCCGTGGCTCCTGGGCAGTATCCACCATCACTGGCTCACCAATGGCCATCAGTAGCCTTTCTGCCGCGTTAGCGTAGGCACTGCGGTCTTGCCGACAGATGGTAAGAAATTCCTGCAGTGTGAACTCTTCGTCCTTGGCAGCTTCATAGCGCTGGCGGTAGTGATCGAATATATTCATGGCATGCCGTCCTTTCGTTTTTTAGCACAGGTAAAGAGCCATTCATATGAATAGTAGAGGCTCCCGGAAGCGTTAACTGAACGACGCTAAGAGTCATACAGCAACCCTCATGCCAGGTTGCATGTTATTAACAATATGCGGGTTCGTTAAATCGTCTTCTTAATTTAAGCGTAGATGGCATTTGCAAAACTTGCATGCCGCCTAAAACTAATTTCAATGACATATCAATAACTCATCCATAAATGCTTTCTTTTGTGATAAGCCTTCCACTCTCAAATCACAGCGGCTTCATAAAACAGTAAGCCCCCTGTCATATACAGACCACAGGCTATAGGGTTTAGTTTTGTAATGGTTAAGTAAAAAAATTTGGGTAGACTGTTCTGGACGGTTAAACTTCACTCCGCCGATTATTGACTACAGGAATTAATGGACTGTGATGAAACTCAAACTCCTGGCACTGGGCGTGCTGATCGCTTCTTCTACTTTTACTGCCAATGCCGAAAGCAACTTCTCCTTGGGTGCGGGCGTGGGCGTTGTAGAGACTCCGTATAAACAGTACGACAATAAAACCTATCCGATCCCGGTTATCACCTATGAAAGTGATGACTTCTGGTTCCGTGGTTTAGGCGGCGGCTACTACCTGTGGAATGATCAGGCCGACCAACTCTCCATCTTTGCCGCATATTCGCCCTGGAGCTTTAAGCCGGGTGACAGCGACAATAATCAACTGCGTCAGTTGAATAAACGTAAGTCAACCGCAGTGGCGGGGCTTTCGTATATTCATAACACCGAATACGGTTTCCTGCGCACGTCTCTGGCTGGTGATGTGCTGGACAACAGTAATGGTGTGACATGGGATCTGGCCTGGCTGTATCGCTATACCAATGGTGGCCTGACGCTGACGCCGGGTATCGGGGTTGAATGGAACAGCGATAATCAAAACGAGTACTATTATGGTGTATCGCGCGAAGAGTCACGTCGCAGCGGCCTTAATAGCTACGATCCGGACAATGGCTGGAGCCCTTATCTGGAACTTACCGCCAGCTATCGTCTGAACGACAACTGGAGCGTTTACGGCACCGGGCGCTATACCCATCTGTCTGATGAAATTAAAGACAGTCCGATGGTGGATAAATCCTGGGCCGGATTGTTATCGGCAGGGGTAACGTATCGTTTCTGATTGTGCGTCTTTATAGTGCAATCTGTGCATTAAAACAGGGCCATTGGCCCTGTTTTGCTTTACGGTGGTGCATTTAGCGCAGGAGGATGATATGGCAGAGAGAAATGTGGTCTTCGCAGGCGAGGTGACACTGCCTGCTATTGGTCAGGGTACCTGGTATATGGGGGAGAATGACCGCCAGCACAGTAAAGAGGTGGATGCACTACGGGCGGGCATTGATGCCGGGCTTACGCTTATCGATACGGCGGAAATGTACGCGGACGGTGGGGCTGAAGAGGTAGTCGGTGATGCACTGCAGGGTGGATTACGCGACAAAGTCTACCTGGTGTCGAAAGTGTATCCGTGGAATGCCGGCGGTAAAAAAGCGATTGCGGCTTGCGAGGCGAGTCTGCGCCGTCTGAAAACCGATTATCTCGATCTCTATCTGCTGCACTGGCGGGGAAATTTTTCGCTGGCTGAAACGGTGGAGGTGATGGAGACCCTCATTGCGCAGGGCAAAATTCGCCGCTGGGGTGTGTCGAACCTCGATTATGCCGATATGCAGGAACTCTGGCGGGTGCAGGGTGGTAAAGCCTGCGTGACCGATCAGGTGCTCTATCATCTGGGGTCGCGCGGTATCGAATATGACCTGCTGCCCTGGTGCCAGCAACAACAGATGCCGGTGATGGCATACTGCCCGCTGGCGCAGGCCGGGCGTCTGCGTGATGGATTGCTGAATAACAGCGTAGTGACCGATATTGCTCGAGCCCATAACGCGACGGCGGCACAAATTCTGCTGGCCTGGGTTATTAGTCACGAGCGGGTGATGGCTATTCCAAAAGCGGGCACTGTGGCGCATGCCCAGGAAAATGCCGCAGCGTTGAACATTACGCTGAGCGCAGAGGAGCTGGCGCGGCTGGATAACGCATTTCCGGCACCGGGGCGTAAAACACCCCTGGATGTGGTGTAGCGCGTCGCGCATAAGTGTATAAGATGCGGATGCTGTTGCCCGAATAAGTCGGGGAGAGCCCGGGAACACGGCTTACCCGGGCTATCGCAATCAGCGTTTAACCACGCGGATCGTCTGCGCCAGGCGAGACGGTTTTTCTTCGGTGGTTTTTTGCGGCGCGGTCGCGCAGGCTGATTCAACACAAACAAATGTTTTATAACCATCATCCGGCATGTCGGTCATGCTGGCGGAGAGCGCCGGACCCGGGTTCCATGCGACAACGTTAGTATGATGGTGATGGATCACTTCAATGGTGCGGTTCAGCGCACTGTCATGGATCACACTGCAGGCTTCCGGATTCAGATAGACGCGATCGGTGCGATCCGGGAATGTCTGTACGCCATCGGTCAGTGCATCTTCTTGCGCGTTGTTCACTTTATCAATGAAACGATCGCCCAGACCGCTGACTTTCACCGCATGGATATCGCCGACGTTGAAATAGGTATGCAGAGCTGAGGTGGTTTCGAAATCGCCGTGCGCTTCCAGTTCGATTTCGCAGGTTTTACCCAATTTATAGCGGGCAAACAGCGTGAAATCATGCGGCCAGTATTGGCGGGACGCTTCGCTGCTGTGCAGCTCAAATGTCAGCACAACCCCCTTATCATCTTCATTATGCGCTTTCAGTGTCCATGCCAGGTTACGGGCGAAACCGTGAGCAGGCAGACCCTGCTGTGCAGCCGGGCCAAACCATGGCCAGCAGATCGGTACGCCGCCGCGCAACGCCACGCCGTTTTTAAACGGCGTGTTGCCGCTTAACCACAGCGCTTCGTCTTCACCCTGCGGTTTCCAGGAGAGCAGATGTGCGCCCTGCAGAGCAAAAGAGGCTTTAACTTGTGGGTGGTCGATAACGATAACGTCCAGTTCGTCCATCAGGCGGCGAGAGAGGGCGGAGGAAATTTGTTCAACAACCGGGAGAGCAAAAATTTTGTTTATCATGGTGCAATCCTTCGTTTAGCGAGACACAAAATCATGAAAGCTGCATCGGGACGGCAAGTCTGAAGAGAGCCGGGAGCACAGAGAATTCTGCGGCCAGCATCCGCGAGCAGCGCCAGTGAGGAAGCAGCTTTCAGGATGACGCGAAACATAAAAAAAGGCGACCGAAGTCGCCTTTATAGATCAATGTCTCATCTCAACTTATTTAGAGATGTGAGCGATCAGGTCCAGAACTTTGTTGGAGTAACCGGTTTCGTTGTCGTACCAGGATACCAGTTTCACGAAGTTGTCGTTCAGTGCGATACCTGCTTTAGCATCGAACACGGAAGTGCAAACTTCGCCGTTGAAATCGGTAGATACAACGTCGTCTTCGGTGTAACCCAGAACGCCTTTCATTGCGCCTTCAGAAGCCGCTTTGATTGCTTTCTTGATTTCTTCGTAAGACGCTGCTTTTTCCAGACGAACGGTCAGGTCAACAACAGATACGTTCGGAGTCGGAACGCGGAACGCCATACCAGTCAGTTTGCCATTCAGTTCTGGCAGTACTTTACCTACAGCTTTAGCTGCACCGGTAGAGGACGGGATGATGTTCTGGGATGCGCCACGACCGCCGCGCCAGTCTTTATGAGACGGGCCATCAACGGTTTTCTGAGTTGCAGTGGTCGCGTGAACAGTGGTCATCAGACCTTCGATGATGCCGAAGTTGTCGTTGATAACTTTTGCCAGCGGCGCCAGGCAGTTGGTGGTGCAGGATGCGTTAGAAACGATGTCCTGGCCTTCGTATTTGTCAAAGTTAGCGCCTTTAACAAACATCGGGGTGTTGTCTTTGGAAGGACCAGTCAGAACAACTTTTTTCGCGCCCGCAGTGATGTGTTTACGCGCGGTTTCGTCGGTCAGGAAGATACCGGTAGCTTCTGCTACAACGTCAACACCGATTTCGTTCCATTTCAGGTTAGCCGGATCTTTTTCAGCAGTAACACGGATGGTTTTGCCGTTAACAACCAGATGGCCGTCTTTGACTTCTACGGTACCGTTGAAACGGCCGTGAGTAGAGTCATATTTCAGCATGTAAGCCATGTATTCTGCGTCTAACAGATCGTTGATACCAACGATTTCGATGTCAGAACGTTCCTGAGCAGCACGGAAAACAATGCGACCGATACGGCCAAAACCGTTGATACCTACTTTGATAGTCATATATTCCACCAGCTATTTGTTAGTGAATAAAAGGTTGGCTGTAAAATTACAAAAACCTTACGCAGCGTCAAGCGGAATCGTGTCAATCATTGCGACAAATCAATCCTCCGCATAACCTTTGTTCGACTGACTCGTCTCACTCTTCCTATGAGCATGCTCCCCATATGGGGACGCCGCCCCGAATTTTAAAGGTCATGCAGGATAAAAATGTGAGAGTGATCACAATTACCCGCCCGGGGATTCGCAGCAAGTAAGTTTAGATCAAAAGTTATCACTTCATTGTTAATGTTTTGTTAGAATCGAAGTGAAGTTGTACGAATTCTTACCGCGAGATGTGAGCTTATGACGACGAAATCCTCTCAGGATGACCTGAAAAAAAATCTGACGGAGATGCAGTTCTACGTGACACAGGATCACGGTACCGAGCCGCCTTTCACAGGCCGTCTTTTACACAACAAACGTGAAGGCGTGTATCACTGTCTGGTTTGCGACGCTCCCCTGTTTCATTCGCAGACCAAGTATGATTCAGGCTGCGGCTGGCCGAGCTTTTTTGAGCCAGTAAGTGAAGAGTCCATTCGCTATATAAACGATTACTCGCACGGTATGCAGCGTGTTGAAATTCGTTGCGGTAATTGTGACGCGCATCTGGGACATGTTTTCCCGGATGGTCCACAACCAACCGGTGAACGTTATTGCGTGAATTCTGCCTCGTTGAGTTTTACCGACGATGAAAACGGCGATCGGACTCTGGGGTGAGGAATCGATTCAGCTATTATTCCAGTGGAGTTAATTTAGCATGGATTTCGAACAAGTCATTAACAGTATGACACCGGACATCTATCAACGTCTGGTAACGGCTGTCGAATTGGGTAAGTGGCCGGATGGTGTTGCACTGACACCGGAACAAAAAGAGAACAGCCTGCAACTGGTTATGTTATGGCAGGCCCGCCATAACACCGACGCGCAGCACATGACCATCGACACGCAAGGACAGATGGTGATGAAGAGCAAGCAGCAACTGAAAGAAGACTTTGGCATTACGCCTAAGCCAATTGCGACGCTGAAAATGCAATGATTCGCAAGATCCCGGCTACGTTTTCCTGCCAGTAGCCGGGTTGAAGTCGGCGGCCCGCAAAAGTCTTACCCCTGGGTTTCCTGCCAGTCGGCCAGCGTATAGAGCGTTGCGCCTTCCGCGGCCATCTCCATAAAGGCGTGGGCGCTGTCTTGCGCATTGATGTTCACCCCACGACAGCCGTCGGTAATGACGTTGACGCGATAGCCCAGTTTCAGCGCATCCAGGACAGTGAATTTCACGCAATAGTCGGTGGCAAGCCCCATGATGGTTAACTCAGCAATGTCGTGCTGACGCAACCAGTCATCGAGTTCGGTTTTCTGCCGATGCCCGTTATCAAAAAAAGCGCTGTAGCTGTCGATAGCCGGGTTTTGCCCCTTGTGAAACACGGCGTCGATGGCTGTGGCTTTCAACAGGGGATGCAACGCCGCACCTTCGCTGTGCTGCACACAATGGTCCGGCCAGAAGGTTTGCGCCAGGCCATCAAGCACACCTTGTGAAAAGGGCGCAACCTGGTGCTGACTGGCGAAACTGCCGTGGTTAGCCGGATGCCAGTCCTGGGTCGCCAGTACAGGTTCGCCGCGTGCCTGGCACCAGTCGATCAGCGTGTTCGCCACATCGACCGTGCTGTCGCCTTCCGCCACAGCCAGCGCGCCGCCTGCACAGAAATCATTTTGCAGGTCGACCAAAAGCAAAGCGCGTTGTTTCATCGGCTTTTCCTTATTCGTCTGCGGTGAGCTCACCGCGCAGGTTCTGCGTCATGGCGCTGCGAATCGCCGCGGCGTCCAAATCCTGACTCAACAGATAATGCAGTTTAGTCAGCGTGGCTTCTACTGTCATATCCGCCCCGCCAATCACGCCCGCATGCGCCAGTGCGTTACCGGTGGCGTAGCCGCCCATATTGACCTTACCCGACATACACTGCGTCAGGTTGACCACCACAATGCCGCGAGCGCTGGCTTCCTGTAACTCTTTGAGAAACTCCCCGTTTTGCGGCGCATTGCCCACGCCATAAGAGCGCAAAATCAGCGCTTTCACGGGCTGGCGCAGAAAGTTTCTTACCACGTCTGCCGAGATACCCGGGTAGATCGTCACCACGCCAATCGGTTGCGGGGTGATCGGATGAACAACCAGCTCGCCGTTACCGTGCGGCGCAGGCGGGGTATTAAGGCGGCGAATATGTATTCCCGCTTCCAGCAGCGGCGACAGGTTCGGTGAGGCAAAGGCGTCAAATCCGTCCGCATGTGCTTTAGTGGTGCGATTGCCGCGATAGAGGCGGTTATTAAAGAACAGCGTCACTTCGTTAATCGGGAAGTTGGCCGCCACGTACAGCGAATTGAGCAAATTGATCTGTCCGTCGGAACGCAGCTCTGCCAGCGGGATTTGCGAGCCTGTGACGATAACCGGCTTACTCAAATTTTCCAGCATAAACGACAACGCCGAGGCGGTGTATGCCATGGTGTCGGTGCCGTGCAGGATCACAAAGCCATCATAATCCTCGTAGTGGGCTTTGATATCGTCAGCAATATGCTGCCAGTCTTCCGGCGTCATATCGGATGAGTCCATCAACGGATCATATTCGTGGATGGTGAAATCAGGCATTTCAGGGCGATGGAATTCAGGCATCAACGCCAGTTGACGCTGCAGGTGACCGGAGACGGGAACGTAGCCGTGTTCGGAACGTTGCATACCGATGGTACCGCCAGTGTAGGCAACATAAATCGATTTTTTTTGCATGATTGAAAATGTGTTGTTACAGAGTGGGGGGATTATATACGCAGTGAATGAATGATACAGCGAAAGCGCAAAGAAAAGGCGGAGCCAGCGTGATGCCGATCTCCGCCTGAATACAAAACGTTCAGTTCGTTAGCGAATGTTGGCGCAGGTCAGGCAAAACGCGTAACGGTTTTGCGGATCGTTAAACGCCGCCAGTTTGTCTGTTTCAGCTTTGACCTGAACTGCCGCATTGGCCAGCGGCGCAGGCAGATACGCCTGCAATGCCTGTGGCAACATGGCGCGTACGGAACCTGACATGCTATCCATCACGCGATCAAAGAATGACGGTTCATCCTGATACCAATCCACATGCCACTGTTTGAGTTTCGCCAGCTCAGCCGCTTTGTTTAGCGCATCGTCGAAATCACCCAGCCCGTCGACCAGCCCGTTGGCTTTCGCATCCTGACCAGTCCAGACATGGCCCTGTGCGATTTTATCAATCTGCTCCGGCGTGCTGTTACGCGACTGAGCGACCAGCGTGATAAAGCGTTTATAGCCATTCTCAATGCTGATCTGCATCATCTGCTGAACTTCCGGCGGCAGCGCTTTGGTCACGCTGACATCCGCCAGCGGAGACGTTGCCACGCCGTCGGTATGCACGCCAATGCTGTCGAGGCTGTTTTCCAGCGTATTGATGACGCCGAAAATACCAATCGACCCGGTCAGGGTGCTGGCATTCGCCACGATGTAATTCGCAGGCGTTGAGATCCAGTAACCACCGGATGCCGCCATACCGCCCATCGAGACCACGACCGGCTTGCCTGCCGCACGGGCTGCGGCCAGCTCAGAACGGATCACTTCCGAGGCGCTGACGCTGCCGCCAGGGCTGTTAACACGCAGCACAATGGCTTTCACTTTCGGATCCAGACGCGCGTCGCGGATCTGCGACGCAGTGGTATCGCCACCCACGTTCCCCGGGGTTTCGTTACCGTCCATGATCGCGCCGTTCGCAAAGACCACGGCTACGGCGTCGCCCATATCGCTCGGTTTTTTCAGTTGATAATCGTAATAGCTGATGGCGCGGAAATTCTTGTCTTTGTCATCCCAGCCAAACTGTTTGGTCAGCGCTTTTTCCGCATCGGCGCTGGAGCCCAGCTCGTCCACCAGTTTGTTATCCAGCGCGTACTTCGCCGTATCGCCATCTACTTTACGCAGACCGTCCAGCACGCCTTGTGCGCCAGGGAAAATCTGTTGCGCGGTAACCTGACGGTTTGCGGCAATGGTGTTGAGATAATTTTGCCAAAGTTCGCCCACCCAGCGGCTATCTGCATCGCGCGCGGCCGGAGACATGTCGTCGCGGATAAACGGTTCAACGGCGGATTTATAGGTGCCGACGCGGAACACATGGGTGCTGACTTTCAGCTTGTCGAGCAGGGATTTGTAATACAGGCCGTTGGTGGCGAAGCCATGCAGATCAACCACCCCTTGCGGCGAGAGCCAAATTTTATTGGCGAAGCTCGCGAGGTAATACTGCCCCTGGCTGTAGTTATCGCCCACCGCATAAACCGGCTTACCGCTGTCGCGGAACTCGCGCAGTGCCTTACCGATATACTGCATTGACGGTTGATCCGCCCCGGCAAAGTTTTTCAGATCGAGCACAATCCCGGTGATATTCCGGTCTGATTGCGCCTGACGAATGGTGTCGACGATGTCGAACAGCGAGTTTTCCTGCAGGCGGTCGGAGCTTGCGCCAAAGAACTGGCGACCCAGCGCGCCGAGTCGGTTACTGGCGGAGGGTTTATCCACGACCACGCCGGTAATATCCATCAACAACGCACCCCGGCTGGCATGTTCTGCTTTGCTGTCGCTAAACTGCATCCACAGGCCCACGCCGACCAGTACCAATAAAATAAAGAACAAATTGAGCACCAGATTGCGGATAAAGTTCAGCAATCGCCATGTCCACTTAAAAAAAACGGCAATAAAGCGCCAAAGGGTTCGCATGTATTCTCCCTGGTTAGTAACGTTTGCCGCTGCCCTGAGCAGCAAGTGTGGTTATCCTAATTAGCCGGGCTCCTGTTGTCAGCAGGAATCGCTGCCGGTGCTGTAACAAAATCTACGCACGTGTTAATTTTAGGAACAAATTTCAATACAGGAGTTTAACTAATGGATGCACTTGAACTGCTCGTCAACCGCCGTAGTGCTTCCCGGTTGGCTGAACCGGCACCGACAGGCGAACAACTGGACAATATTATCCGTGCGGGGATGCGCGCGCCGGACCATGGTACGCTACAGCCGTGGCAATTTTTCATTATTGAAGGCGAAGGTCTGGCCCGCTTTGGCAAGACGCTGGAGCAGGGTGCTGTCAGCGCCGGGCTGGACGAAAAAGCGGTAGAAAAAGCCCGGACTTCACCGTCGCGCGCGCCGATGATTATCGCCGTGGTGGCGAAATGTGAAGAGAATCCGAAAGTGCCGCAGTGGGAGCAATTGCTCTCGGCAGGTTGCGCCGTGATGGCGATGCAGATGGCGGCGCTGGCACAGGGTTTCAACGGGATCTGGCGTACCGGTCCATTGACCGACAGCCCGGTTGTCCGCGAGGCACTGAACTGCCGCGCGCAGGATAAAGTCGTCGGTTTCTTATACCTTGGCACCCCGCAACTCAAAGCCTCTACGACCATTAGCACACCGGATACCGCGCCTTTCGTCCGTTATTTCTGATACTTGCCGGTAAAACTGTCTGGATTGTGAGCGAACCGCCGCAATTCGGACAGTCACGCTTATCATGCAACGTTTTGGGCGTTACCATAGCCGGATTGTCCTGACAGGAGTTGTCCATGAACGAACAAGGTATTCGTCTGACGCAATACAGCCACGGAGCGGGTTGTGGTTGTAAAATTTCCCCTAAAGTGCTCGATACTATCCTGCATAGCGAGCAAGCGAAGTTTATCGACCCGAACCTGCTTGTGGGGAACGAAACCCGCGATGACGCGGCGGTCTACGATCTCGGCAACGGCACCAGCGTTATCAGCACAACCGACTTTTTTATGCCCATTGTCGACAATCCTTTCGACTTTGGTCGTATAGCTGCCACTAACGCGATTAGCGATATTTTCGCCATGGGCGGCAAACCGATCATGGCGATTGCAATTTTAGGCTGGCCTGTCAACAAACTGGCGCCGGAGATTGCCCGGGAAGTGGTTGAGGGTGGTCGCCATGCCTGCCGCCTGGCGGGTATTGCTCTGGCGGGCGGGCACTCTATTGATGCACCTGAACCCATTTTCGGGCTGGCGGTGACGGGCGTTGTGCCAACCGATCGCATCAAGAAAAACAGTACCGCGCAGGCGGGCTGCCGTCTCTTCCTGACCAAACCGCTGGGCATTGGTGTGCTGACGACCGCCGAGAAAAAATCGCTGTTAAAACCCGAACACATTGGGCTGGCAACGGACGTGATGTGCCAGATGAACCTGGCCGGAGCCGCGTTTGCGGGCATCAGTGGCGTGAAGGCGATGACCGATGTCACCGGTTTTGGTCTGCTGGGGCACCTGAGTGAAATGTGCCAGGGTGCCGGTGTGCAGGCGCAAATCTGGTATCAGGATGTGCCGAAATTACCCGGTGTTGAAGAGTATATTGCGCTTGGCGCAGTACCGGGCGGCACCCAGCGTAATTTCGCCAGCTACGGTCATTTGATGGGCGAGATGCCGGATGCGGTGCGCGATTTGCTCTGCGACCCGCAGACTTCTGGCGGCCTGTTACTGGCAGTGAGCCCCGAAGCCGAAGGCGACGTTTACGCCACGGCGGCAGAATATGGTATTACCCTTGCGGCGGTGGGTGAGCTGGTTAGCGCACGCGCAGGGCGTCCGATGATTGAGATCCGTTAAGCCAATGCGGTTGTTTATTGCCGAAAAACCCAGTCTGGGCCGCGCCATTGCGGATGTGCTACCCAAGCCACATCGCAAAGGCGACGGCTATATTGAATGTGGCAACGGGCAGGTGGTGACCTGGTGTATCGGTCACCTGCTGGAGCAGGCACAGCCGGATGTCTACGACAGTCGCTATGCGCGTTGGAATCTGGCGGATCTGCCGATCGTGCCCGAAAAATGGCGGCTGCAACCGCGGCCTTCCGTGACCAAACAGATTAATGTGATCAAGCGGCTGCTCGCCGAAGCGACGGAAGTCGTGCACGCGGGTGACCCGGACAGAGAAGGGCAGTTGCTGGTTGATGAGGTGCTTGATTACCTCGAACTGTCGCCGCAAAAGCGTCAGCAGGTCCAGCGCTGCCTGATTAACGATCTTAACCCCCAGGCGGTGGAGCGGGCGATCTCTCGCCTGCGCGCCAACAGTGAGTTTATTCCTCTGTGCGTCTCGGCACTGGCCCGTGCACGCGCCGACTGGCTGTACGGCATCAATATGACTCGCGCCTATACATTGCTTGGGCGTAATGCCGGGTATCAGGGGGTACTTTCCGTTGGACGCGTACAGACGCCGGTCCTTGGGCTGGTGGTGCGCCGCGACGAAGAGATCGAGAACTTCGTGGCAAAAGATTTCTTCGAAGTGAAGGCGCACATTGTCACTCCGGCCGGAGAGCGGTTTACCGCCCTGTGGCAGCCGAGCGATGCCTGTGAGCCTTATCAGGATGAAGAAGGGCGCTTACTGCACCGCCCGCTGGCCGAGCATGTGGTCGCCCGTATTACCGGGCAACCGGCGAACGTTACCGCGTATAACGATAAGCGGGAATCGGAGCCGGCGCCGTTACCTTTTTCGCTTTCGGCACTGCAAATTGAAGCCGCGAAACGCTATGGCCTGAGCGCGCAGAACGTACTCGACATCTGCCAGAAGCTCTATGAAACCCACAAGCTGATTACCTACCCGCGTTCGGACTGTCGCTATTTGCCGGAAGAACATTATGCCGGGCGTCATGCGGTGATGAACGCAATTGGTGCCCATGCACCGGATCTTCTGCCGCAGCCCGTGGTGAATGGCGATTTGCGTAACCGCTGCTGGGATGACAAAAAAGTGGATGCCCACCACGCCATTATTCCCACCGCGCGCAGTACAAAGGTGAACCTGAGCGAAGGTGAAGCCAACGTCTACAATCTGATTGCGCGTCAGTACCTGATGCAGTTTTGCCCCGATGCGGTGTTCCGTAAATGCCAGATCGACCTGGATATTGCCAACGGCAAATTTATCGCCAAAGCGCGTTTCCTTGCCGAAGCGGGTTGGCGCACGTTGCTGGGTGCCAAAGAGCGCGACGAAGAAAACGACGGCACGCCGCTTCCGGTCGTGGCGAAAGGTGACGAACTCCTGTGTGAAAAAGGTGAGGTTGTGGAGCGTCAGACGCAACCGCCGCGCCATTTCACCGATGCGACACTGCTGTCGGCAATGACCGGTATTGCCCGTTTTGTGCAGGATAAAGATCTGAAAAAGATCTTGCGTGCGACGGACGGTCTGGGCACTGAAGCCACCCGCGCCGGGATTATCGAACTGCTGTTTAAGCGTGGTTTTCTCAGTAAGAAAGGGCGCTATATCCTCTCGACCGACGCCGGACGCGCGTTGATCCATTCTCTGCCGGAGATGGCTGCCAGGCCGGATATGACCGCGCACTGGGAGTCTGTGCTGACGCAAATCAGCGAGAAGCAGTGTCGTTACCAGGACTTTATGCAGCCGCTGGTTGGCACCTTGCATGAGTTGATTCATCAGGCGCGCAATACGCCAGTGCAGCGGTTTCGGGGAATCAGCGCTCCGGCAGGTGAGAAGAAAAAAACAGCGGGTAAACGCACAACGCGCAAGCCACGTAAAGACGACCCGACACCTCCACAGCCCGTTGCCTGAGGCATGTTTAGCGGTAAGACATCAGCAAATGCATAAGAAGAGGGGCAGTCACGGTAGAATCACCGTGATTTTGCCCAAAGATGACGTTAACTTGCACAATTCGTAAAAAGACGTGATGGTGTCGTCTTCCTGTCACGGCTAAACGGGATTATTATGCGCGCGAACACAGACCATTGAGTAGCAGGACTGGAAAATGAGCGAGCAAAAAGCAATAGAAAAAAGCGAAGTACGTATCCCCGCCACTGTGCGCAACGCGCATTCCGATCGCAATGAAAAAATGTTCAACGAGCTTACCGCGGATGAGCAAATCGCGATCATTCTTAAACGTCACAGGGAAATTGTCTCATCGCTGGTGGTTAACTGAACGCCTGATGAGATTGCCCGGCGGCTTTGCGCTTACCGGGCATGGAACATGCTAGCCGGGTCGACGCAGCGCCGCCCGGCAAAATGACTTAGATAAGCCCCTGACCGATCATCGCATCCGCCACTTTCACGAAGCCCGCAATGTTTGCGCCACGAACATAGTGAGTCTGCTTCGCTTCGCCGCCATACTCCACACAGGCCTGGTGAATATCCAGCATAATGTGGTGCAGACGCGCATCCACTTTTTCCGCTTTCCAGCCAAGACGTGCGGCGTTCTGCGCCATTTCCAGACCTGATGTTGCCACGCCCCCGGCATTCGCCGCTTTACCCGGCGCAAACAGGACGCCTGCTTCCAGGAACAGATCGGTTGCCGCAATCGTGGTGGGCATATTGGCGCCCTCCGCCACCGCTTTCACGCCGTTGGCGATAAGCGTACGTGCGGCATCGACATCCAGTTCGTTCTGGGTGGCACACGGCAGAGCGACATCGACCGGCACTGACCAGGGTTGCTGGCCTTCGAGGTATTGCAGGCCAAATTCACGGGCGTAATCCGCTACGCGCCCATGCTGCTGCTCTTTAATTTCAATCAGGCGCGCCAGTTTTTCGGTGGTGAAACCGGCTTCATCAACCACGGTACCGTTAGAGTCTGAGGCGGTTATCACGCGGGCGCCAAAAGCCATCGCTTTTTCGATAGCATACTGCGCCACGTTACCGGAGCCAGATACGGCCACGCGCAGACCTTCCAGACCCATACCATGGCGTTTGAGCATCGCTTCGGTGAAATACACCAGGCCGTAGCCGGTAGCTTCCGGGCGGATTAAACTGCCGCCGAAGGAGAGACCTTTACCGGTGAACACGCAGGCAGTGTTGTTGGAGAGTTTTTTCATCATCCCGGCCATAAAGCCCACTTCACGCGCGCCCACACCCATATCACCCGCCGGGACATCGGTATCCGGCCCCAGGTGGCGATACAGCTCGGTCATCAGCGACTGGCAGAAACGCATCACTTCCGCGTCGCTCTTCCCTTTCGGATCGAAATCGCTACCGCCTTTACCACCGCCCATCGGTAGGGTGGTGAGGGCATTTTTGAAGGTCTGCTCGAAGCCAAGGAATTTCAGGATCGACAAGTTGACGGACGGGTGGAAACGCATGCCGCCTTTATACGGGCCAATGGCCGAGTTGAATTGCACGCGCCACGCGCGGTTAACCTGCACCTGGTTTTTGTCGTCTACCCACACCACGCGGAACTGAATAACACGTTCCGGTTCAACCAGTCTTTCCAGCAGGGATAGCTGACGGTAGCGAGGGTTTTGTTCGAGAAAAGGCCACAGCGTGGTCATTACTTCACGTACGGCCTGAGCGAATTCAGGCTGATGCGGATCGCGCTTTTGAACGTGGGAAAGAAACGATTCAAGAGAGCATGTCTGTTCCATAGATATAAGAGCCTCTTATGTTGATAGTCAGATTTTATTGGTTGTTGTGAGCTAAAAATTCAGCGTTTTTCGACTATAACATCTGCAATATGCCGTAAAGCAAGCAAAAATAGTCCAGCGGTATCAAATTAATAATGGGTGGCTTGTCATAATAAAAACCGATGAAGAAAGAAAATGCGGTTCGGTAATAGAGATACGTTATAGTGATAAAAGGTTCTATTCAGGAAGAAAATGCTATGAAGCGTTCACTGTGGGTATGGGGTTGTGTACTGATGTTGGTTTCAGCGGGGGCCAGTGCGGAGAGACGCCTGTCGCCGGATGTGCAGGTGAATGTTCCACCGGAAGTGTTTACCTCTGGTGGTCAGCAGAGTTCGCAGCCCTGTAACCAGTGCTGCGTTTATCAGAATCAGAATTACACCGAAGGGGCGGTTATTAAAGCCGAAGGGGTGTTGCTCCAGTGCCAGCGCGATGAACGCACCGTTTCTACAAACCCGCTGGTCTGGCGGCGCGTGAAGCCATAAACGCCTCCAGCAGAGGGATATCGGCAGGCGCAAGCGGCCAGTTAAAGGCTTCCTGTGGCGCGCACCAGATGAGCGCCGCGTGGTGATGACGGGTCAGTGTGCCGGTGAAAGTCGGCACATGCCAGGCATGCAAATTGATTATGCGCCCGGAGACCTCCCGCTGGTGGCTGGCGATGTACGCCGCGGGCACGGCTTCAATGCCCAGCTCTTCGCGAAGCTCGCGTATTAATGCGTCTGACTGGCTCTCTCCGGCCTCTACCTTACCACCAGCAAATTCCCACAGCCCTGCCTGATCGCCTTGTTCCGGGCGTTGGGCCAGCAAAATCTGGCCATCGCGCTCAATAATCGCGGCGACGACCTCTATCGTTTTAAGCATGGTTATCCATTGTTGTGATGCAAACTCCACTCATACCAGCCGCCATCATATACTCCGATGTTCGTCCAGCCCATGGCGCGCGCGCAGATAAACGCCAGTGAGGCCCGCCAGCCGGTTCCGCAGTAAAAAGCGATGTGCTGGTCTGCGGTAATATTCCACGCTTCCCACATGGCCGTAACGTAATCCGCGCAGCGTAAAGTTGCATCCGGATTAAGGAAATCCTCAACACCATCTTTACCGCGTCCGCCACGTCCCCAGCGCGCACCGGGGATCTCGCCACAGGCATCAATATAATCATAACCACTGGTCGCGCCGGAAAACTCAGCCCACGAGCGAACACTCACCATCGAAGCATCCTTACGGTTGAGCAGCGCCCGTGCCTGCGGCAGGGAAAGCATCAATTGAGGCTGAGCAGGGAGCGGTGCGCCAAAATCACAAGCGGACTTGATGGGTAGCGCATCGCCGGATGCCACCGGAAAACCAGCGCAAAGCCATGCTCGCCAGCCACCGTCCAGCACACGCACATCCTGTACCCCGGCGTACAACAGAATATGGGCCACGCGCGCCGCGGCAAGCGGGGTACGGCTATAGAGAATGACCGTGGTATCGCAACGAATGCCGTGCGCGGCCAGCACGTTACGCAACGCCTCAGGAGCAACCACGTTCCACAGGGGCTCGCTTTCCAGCTCGCCTGTATCGAGGTAGTCCGCGCCGGGAATATGCCCTTGCCGGAAGGTATCGCGCATGCCCCAGCCCGCTTCAATCACCGTCCATTTACCGACGGGTTTTTCGCTGACCTGGCGATGAGCGATCAGCGCGTTAAGCCAGCATGCCGGGACGAGTTGATGAAAACCGGGCAAACGTTCGAGGGGGCAAGCGCAGGAGAAGGCGTCGCTGATACGCCATGGCGCATGGAGACCCTTCTGACGTAACCAGGCCTCTACCGCGGCGTTGTCTTCTGGCTCGCCATAGAGCGCGATGCGGGTTTCGGCGCTTAACGGGCGCAGGGCAGACCAGGCGTCAAACTGTGCGTTCGTCATTTCGTCCAGCCAGGAAGCGGCAAGATTACGCGCACCGGATACATGGCCGGATGTACCGTGTAGCGCGTCCGGCCAGCCGTTGTACAAGGCGCTATTGCGAGTATCGATAACTACGCCGTTGTTCTGGCGGAATTGGGAAAGTGTAATGTTTTGAGCCATAGCGTGGCAGGTCCAAAGAGGGCGGTCATAAACATGACCGCCATAATGGGAAAATGACGCTTATTCGACGTTAAATGTAGCCCATACCGGAGCATGGTCGGAGGGTTTATCCATACTGCGGATATCGTAGTCGATGCCGGTTTCGATACAGCGCTCTGCCAGCGGTGAGCTTGCCAGCAGCAGGTCTATACGCAGGCCCCGGTTGTCATCAAACCCTTTGGAGCGGTAGTCAAACCACGAGAAGCGCTCGTTATTATCCGGGTTCGCCGCACGCCAGGTATCCACCAGCCCCCAGTTTATCAGGCGATCCATCCATACACGCTCTTCCGGCAAGAAGGAGCATTTGCCGGTTCGCAGCCAGCGTTTGCGGTTCTCTTCGCCGATGCCGATATCCAGATCGGTGGGGCTGATGTTGACATCACCCATAATCAGCACCGGATTTTCTTTCTTGAGTTCGGTTTCAATATAGTTTTGCAGGTCCTGGTAAAACTTCTCTTTTGCCGGAAACTTGGTCGGATGGTCGCGGCTTTCCCCCTGCGGGAAGTAACCATTGATGACCGTGATGTTACCCAGAGGAGACGGAATTTCCGCCATGATGATACGGCGCTGGGCTTCTTCACCGTCGTCCGGGAAACCGCGACGCACGGAAACGGGCGTCGCTTTGGTCAGCAGCGCCACGCCATAGTGCCCTTTCTGCCCATGATAAAAGACGTTGTAACCGAGTTTCGCGACTTCTTCGAGCGGGAACATGTCGTCGTGGACTTTCGTCTCCTGCAGGCCAATCACGTCGGGCTGATGCTGCTCGACAATCGCTTCCAGTTGATGGGGACGGGCACGCAGGCCGTTGATATTAAAAGAGACAAATTTCATAGTCGCCGCCAGATTGCTGTGGGAATGTGGCAGGGATGTTAGCAGATAATGACAACGGATGCCTATGGGATTGGGCAGGGGGCGGGGCCTGTCTGTATATGGGACAACGCATTTATTAAACCATACATTGCCCACATGCCATCGCTACGCTGAACTTACTGGCACATCAGCCTTTTCACCTTTTATTGCCATACTGTTCGCTTCCCCATGCCACCATCCCTTCCAGCATCTGTTTTAACAGCGTCTGCAATTGAGGGGCGCGGGTCTCAGACCAGGCATAAGGTGGTGTTTCATCCATATAATTCACCTGCGCTAATTCAAGCTGCACGGCGTGGATATCGGCAGCGGGCTGCCCGTAAGCACGGGTGATGTAACCACCTTTGAAACGCCCGTTAAGCACGTGGCTGAACTGCGACTGTTGCTGGCAAATCCCCGTCAGCACACCACTCAATTCGGGCGAGCAACTGGCGCCATTATTGGTGCCGAGATTTAAATCGGGTAACTGCCCGTCAAACAACCGCGGGATGACCGACGCAATGGAGTGGGCATCAAATAACAGCGCATAGCCAAACTGCTGCTTAATCCGTGCGAGTTCGGCCTGGAGGCGCTCATGATATGGCTGCCAGATTTGCGCCAGATAATCCTGACGTCGGGCATCGGTCGGGGCCATTCCGGGCTTAAAGGTGTCACGACCATCAAACAGAGTATCGGGATAGAGGCCCGTCGTTGCCGTGGTATAGAGCGGTTTGTCATCAGACGGTCGGTTCAGGTCGATAACAAAGCGGGAATAATTGCCGACTAAAATACTGGCTCCGAGCGCGCGGGCAAAGTCATACAGACGGGGGATATGCCAGTCCGTATCGCCCAGCGGCTGTGCCGCCTCGCTGAGGCCTTCGGCGACCTCCGGCGTCAGGCGTGTTCCGGCGTGGGGAATACTGATCAGCAGCGGCGATGTGCCCGCCGTGAAATCATAGGGCGCGGTGATAGCTGAAAGACTCATAGGTCATGTTTTCCTCGTACATTTCCGCGATAGACCACTGTGCAGGGCAGTTCTCCGCCCAGCCAGTAGACCAGCTCAGCCGGTCGCGAGAGCGGCCAGTGGATAAAATCGGCGACCTTGCCTGGCGCCAGCGTGCCGTGAGAGTCCTGTAAACCGAGCGCGCGGGCGCCGTGACAGGTGATCCCGGCAAGCGCCTCTTCCGGCGTCAGACCAAACAGCGTGCAGCCCATACTCAGCATCAGGCGTAACGAGAGCACAGGGGAGGTGCCGGGGTTGGCATCGCTGGCCAGCGCCATCGGCACCCGATGCTGGCGGAATAAGGCCACCGGCGGCTGCTGCTTTTCGCGCAACAAATAGAACGCGCCGGGTAACAACACGGCGACGGTCCCGCTGGCCGCCATGGCGATGGCATCTTCTTCGGTGGCATATTCCAGGTGATCGGCCGACAGGGCGCCATGCCGGGCCGCGAGTGCGCTGCCGTGCAGTGAGGAGAGCTGCTCTGCATGCAATTTCACCGGCAGGCCCAGGGCTTTTGCGGTGGTGAATACCTTCTCAACCTGGGCCGGGGAGAACGCCAGATGTTCGCAAAATGCATCGACCGCATCGGCCAGCTTTTCCCGGGCGACAATCGGTAACAGGGTGTCGCAGACAAGGCTAATATACGCATCAGCGCGGTCTTTGTATTCAGGTGGGAGCGCATGGGCGGCAAGGCAGGTCGATACAATATCAACCGGCAACCGGGTCGCTAATGCGCGAATCACCCGCAGCATTTTCAGTTCGCTGTCGATGGACAACCCATAGCCCGATTTTATCTCAACGCTGGTGACGCCTTCTGCCAACAGCGGGCGCAGGCGGAATAACGCCGATTCGATCAGCTCCTCTTCTGTCGCCTGACGGGTGGCGTTAACCGTGGAGATGATCCCACCGCCGGCAGCGGCAATCTGCGCATAACTCACCCCGTTCAGCCGTTGCTCGAACTCACCGCTGCGGTTACCGCCAAAGACCAGATGGGTATGGCAATCGACAAAACCAGGCGTAATGATCCCGCCTGCAAAATCATGCAACTCCGCGTCGGAGAAGGGAGGACAATCGGCGGCCGGGCCGAGCCAGACAATTTTTCCGTCAGTGACAGCAATCGCACCGTTTTCTATCTGGCTGTAGTGTCCGTTTTGCATCGTGACCAGCGTGGCGCCACGCCAGACGCTATCGCAACGGGCGGGTGGCGTGGCGGAAAACGATAAAGATTCGGCTAACGACATGACAAACTCCAGGTTGGATTTATCTTGTATAGACAATTAAAGTCAACCTAACGCATAACCGGAAACGCGGCAAGGCGAGCAGAAAGAGTTTTTTCTTATTGCTGGTGAGCTTACATATCAGGAGACACAGCGGCCAGAAAAGCCGCTATGGGTAAAGCGGGGTTAGCCGTGGCTGGTGAAGCGGCCAAATAGCTGATAGCGCGAACCGGGGTAAACCAGACGGGCGGAGGTGACGATGCGGCTGCCGCTCCAGGTGCGACGGTGGATCAGCAGACAGGGTTCGTGCTCCTCCAGTTGCAGCAATTCACGCTGCTCGTCGCTGGCGCTGACCGCTTCGACCCGATGTTCACCGGCTGTGAGCGGCGATATTTCCATCAGATAGGTGTAGGGCATCTGCTTATTGAAGACCTGACGCAGATAATCCGGCGCGGCGGCCGGGTTAACGTAGCGGTCTTCGATTTGTACGGGGACATTATTTTCGTAATGGACGATCTGCGAATAAAACAGCGTGTCGCCGGGCGCGATACCCAATTGCATGGCCTGATCGGCATCGGCCTCGCGGGCCTCACACACCAGAATCCTGCTGTCGTGGCGATGGCCGCGCTGGGCGATTTCATCGGCAATATTGTGCACTTCGAGCATTGGCGTGTAGGCCTTCGCTTCGGCAACGAAGGTGCCGACACCCTGCATGCGGATAAGAAAACCTTCGCTGGTCAGTTCACGCAGCGCACGGTTAATGGTCATGCGGCTCACGCCAATCTCGTTGACCAGTTCACTTTCCGACGGAATACGTTGATGGGGCTTCCAGGCACCGGAGCGAATCTGGCTGATGATAGCCTGCTTCACGCGCTGATAAATCGGGGCAGGGGTATCACTCATGGCAGCGGCAAGCTCAGACAATGCCTGCCGGGTCACGCCGTGTTGTGCGACACCGTTCGGTGAAGGCTCCGACATTTTCTTACCTCTCAAAAAATCCACAGGTATCAGGAACGTTTCCCCAACGTCCGGCCATGTCCACCGCACAGGGGGTAAGCGCACGTTGATGAAAAAACGAAAATAGTAAAAAAAACACGCTGCAAGTTTACAGCCAATTCAGGCATATGTATATGTATAGACAAATTGGTCAAAGGTTTGGCAGTGGTCTGCGCAACGGTGCTCAGACGTTGCTTTTCCCCGTTCAGGAACGTTGTTATGCCTGCATATTTTGCTCCACGTGTCTTGCTCGCTACAGGTTGGGCGCACAATGTCCGACTGGAGGTTGATGATGTCGGCATGCTGACCGCCATCACGCCTGATGCTACTCCCGATGGCAGTATCCCGCTTTCCGGCCCGGTGGTGCCGGGCATGCCAAACCTGCACTCCCATGCCTTTCAGCGCGTGATGGCTGGGCTTGCGGAGGTGGCGGGCGACCCGCAGGACAGCTTCTGGACCTGGCGGGATCTGATGTACCGCATGGTGCAGCGCCTGACCCCGCAACAAGTCGGCGTGATTGCCCGCCAGCTCTATATCGAAATGCTCAAAGGCGGCTACACCCAAGTGGCCGAATTCCACTATTTGCACAATGACATCAGCGGCAAACCCTATGCCGATCGTGGTGAGATGACCGCACACCTGAGCGCCGCCGCCGGGGATGTGGGCATTGGCCTGACGTTATTGCCGGTGCTTTACAGCTATGCCGGGTTTGGCGGCCAACCCGCTCAGGCCGGGCAAAAACGCTTTATTCAGGATGCCGACAGCTATCTGGAGCAGCAGGCGATTATTGGGCGGCAAATCAACGGAAAACCGCTGCAAAACCAGGGGTTGTGCTTTCACTCCCTGCGTGCGGTTACGCCTGAACAAATGGAGCAGGTGTTACGCGCCAGTGACCCGGCGCTGCCGGTCCATATTCATATCGCCGAACAGCAAAAAGAGGTTAACGACTGCCTGAACTGGAGCGGTCAGCGCCCGATCAGTTGGCTGTATGATCATCTGGACGTGGATGCCCGCTGGTGCCTGATCCACGCGACCCATGCGGATGCCAGCGAAGTGAAAAAAATGGCCCACAGCGGTGCGGTGGCCGGATTGTGCCCAACCACCGAAGCGAACCTTGGCGATGGTATTTTCCCCGGCGTTGACTATCTGGCGCAGGAAGGGCGCTGGGGCATCGGTTCGGACAGCCATGTCTCGCTCAACGTGGTGGAAGAGTTGCGCTGGCTGGAATATGGCCAGCGCCTGCGCGACCAGCGGCGTAACCGGCTGGTCGCTACGGGGCAAACGCGAGTAGGGGATGTGCTTTACACGCAGGCGTTGTCCGGTGGTGCGCAGGCCTGCGGTGTCCCGCTGGGGCAACTTTCGGTCGGTTATCGCGCCGACTGGCTGGTGCTTGACCATCAGGACCCTTACCTGGCCGTGGCAAGCGACAACGAGCTACTTAACCGCTGGTTGTTTGCCGGTCATGCCGGACAAATTCGCGATGTCTATGTTGGCGGCGTGGCGCGGGTTATTGACGGGGTTCATCCTCAGCAGCAGGCCGCCGCGGCTGATTTTCTGCGTCTGTTGCAACAACTTTGTCAGGAGAACGCATGAACAACTGGCATCCGTTTTCCCAGGCGGCGTTGCCGGTAAGTCGCTGGCGCAATGGCGGGGGAGAAACCCGCGAGATCATCAGTTGGCCGCAGGGTACGGCGGAATTTGACTGGCGCGCCAGCATTGCCACTATCGCCGCCGATGGCCCGTTTTCCGCCTTCCCGGGTATTGATCGCTCGATAACTTTACTGAGCGGAGAGGGGGTACATCTGTCCGATGGCGGGCAGCTTAGCCACCGTCTGAGCACGGTCGGCGCACCGTTTGCTTTCAGTGGCGACCTCTCACTCAGCGCGCATCTGCTGGGCGGTATGACGATGGATTTCAATCTGATGACCCGCCGCCATGTCTGCGCCCCTCGCGTGGTCGTCCTGCGTGAAAGCGGGACAGTCACCGCAGAGAAAGGCGGTGTGCTCTACGCCATTGAGGGTGAGTGGCAACTGCCGGACGGGACACGCTTTGGCAAGGGCGACGGTTTCTGGTGGTCAACGAGCGACAGCCAGGCGCATGCGCAGTGGGCTATTTCGTCTTGTGCGCAAACCCATACCGGGCAGGGTCTGCTCTTGTGGGCTGCGGTCACGGACTAACCCGGAGCAGAGTGCACTGAAATAGCGCGCCGGGTGCACTACTTTGATTCGTCAGGCCCACGGTCAGTGGGCGAAAGCAACGATACGGGCGCTCTTCCGGACTGGCACAAAGCTTGCTTTATCTTTCTCGGCTTAATTGTATAGACAAGAATATACAGTAGCGTCATTCGCCGGTGGCATATTGCTGCGCAGGCATTCCCGAGACAGGTAATTTGGCAGGAGTGGCAGATGAGCAACATGATTTCCAGGACTGTACTAAAGCGTTCGTTATTTCTGTTAGGGCTGGCAGTCGCGTTAGGCGGTGCGGCTAATACAGCACTGGCGGCGGATACGCCGGTGGCGATTGGGATTTCCGGCTGGACCGGCTTTGCGCCGCTGACCCTTGCCGATAAAGCGGGCATTTTCAAAAAGAATGGTCTTGATGTCACCCTGAAAATGGTCCCGCAGCAATCCCGTCATCTGGCGATTGCCTCCGGTTCGCTGCAATGCGCCGGGACTACGGTTGAAACCTATCTCACCTGGAATGCCAGCGGCGTGCCTGTTAAGCAAATTGTCCAACTGGATAAATCCTACGGTGCGGATGGGATTGCGGTACGCAGCGGTATCAATAGCGTGGCTGACCTGAAAGGCAAAACGATCAGCGTCGATGCGCCCGGTACGTCATCTTATTTCCTGCTGGCGTGGATCCTCGATAAAAACGGCATGACGATGAAAGATGTCAAGCTCGCGACCTTAGGGCCGGATGCCGCCGCGCATGCGTTCATTGCCGGGCAGAACGACGCTGCCGTGACCTACGAACCGTATCTCTCCAACATCCGCCAGAGCCCGGATAAGGGCAAAATCCTGACCACCACGCTCGACTACCCGATGGTGATGGATACCCTTGGCTGCACGCCGTCCTGGCTGGATAAAAACCCGAAAGCGGCCCAGGCGCTGGTCAACAGTTATTTCGAAGCGCTGGACATGATCAAAGCCGACCCGGATAAAGCCAATGAAATCATGGGCGCGGCGGTGAAAGAGACCGGCAAACAGTTTGCCGAAGAGTCCAGCTATCTGCGCTGGCAGGATCGCGATGCCAACAAAAAATTCTTTAGCGGCGAAATCGTAAGCTTCACCAATGAGGCGGCACGGCTGCTCACGGAGATGAAAATTCTGCGTAAAACGCCGGATATCAATACGTTGTACGACGCGAAGTACGTTACTCAGCCATGAAGGACCATGATATGAACAGTCCTGTCAGTCAGGCCGCGGACTACGCCAGCAAGACCACGACAGACTTACGCGAGCCGGCTCCCCTGCCGGCAAGCAAAAAGGTCTGGCATAACCCGATGATGGTGCCATTACGCCCCGTTGCGCCCCGTCATCGCTGGTTTCTGGGCTTCTGCTTCTTTGTGCTGTTTTTCGCCTTGTGGGCGCTGGTGACCTTTACCGGCCTGGTGGCACCGACCTTCCTCGCAAGCCCCGCCAGCATGGTGCAGGAAGGGGTATTGCTGTTTACCGATTTCGATTTCACCACCGATATCGGCATGACGGTAATGCGCGTACTGGGTGGATTTGTCCTGGCCTGCGTTATCGCCGTGCCGCTGGGCATCTGGATGGGCTCGTACAAGCTTATTGAAGCCTTCTTCGAACCCTTTGTCTCGTTTTGCCGCTATCTGCCAGCCTCCGCGTTTGTGCCTCTTTTGATCCTGTGGGCCGGTATTGGTGAAATGCAGAAGATCCTGGTGATTTTTATTGGCTCTTTCTTCCAGATAACCCTGATGGTCGCTGTCGCCGTAGGTGCCGCGCGTCGCGATCTGGTCGAAGCGGCCTACACGCTGGGGGCGACCAATAAAAGCGTGGTGCGTCGGGTGATTATTCCCGGTGCGGCACCGGAAATCGCCGAACTTTTGCGTCTGGTGCTCGGCTGGGCCTGGACCTACGTCATCGTGGCGGAGCTTATCGGTTCATCCAGCGGGATAGGCCATATGATTGTCAACAGCCAGGCGTTACTCAACACCGGGCAGATGATTTTCGGCATTATCGTCATTGGCTGTATCGGCTTGCTCTCCGACCTGTTGTTTAAAGCGGTCAATCGCCGCCTGTTTGTATGGAGCTCTCTGTAATGAACTATCCGAAGCTCAGCGTTCGCCAGGTAGAGCGTGTTTTCACTGGCCCGAAAGGTGAAAAAACCCAGGCACTGTTGCCGGTGGATTATCAGGTCAATGAGAACGATTTTATAACCATTCTCGGTCCTTCCGGCTGCGGCAAATCGACACTGCTGCGTATTGTCGCCGGGCTGGATCAGCCGACACGCGGTGAAGTCTGGCTGGATGGGGAGCTGGTCGATGGCCCCGGTGCAGATCGCGGCATGGTATTCCAGAGCTATACGCTCTTCCCCTGGCTGACCGTTGAGCAAAATATCCGCTTCGGCTTACAGGAGCGAGGCGTGAGTAAAGCGGCGCAAAAGGAGCGCAGCGACTACTTTATTAATAAGGTCGGTTTGCGCGGCTTTGAGCATCACTTCCCACGGCAACTGTCAGGTGGCATGCAGCAACGTACGGCTATTGCGCGTGCGCTGGCGAATGACCCGAAAGTTTTGCTGATGGATGAACCCTTCGGCGCGCTCGATAACCAGACGCGCGTGATGATGCAGGAGTTACTGCTGTCAATATGGGAGTCATCGCGCAAGACGGTGCTGTTTGTGACGCACGATATTGATGAAGCCATTTTTATGGCCAATAAAGTGGCAATTTTCAGCGCCCGGCCGGGGAGAATCAAAACCGAAGTGGCGGTGAACTTCCCGCACCCGCGTGATTACACCTTAAAGACATCGCCGGAGTTTATGACGCTCAAAGCACGGATAACGGAAGAGATCCGTACCGAAACGCTGCAAACCCTGGATCATTGATCGCTATTTTTTACGTCGTGTTGCCACTTTTTTGTCAGGTTGTGCGTAAGCACCCGGTGGGCCGAGTCCTGACCGGGTATATTTTCAGCTCTACTTGTATATACAGGAATAGATTATGGCTCCTTCATCCACCGGTTTCACCCTTTGCCGCCTGCAGCCTGGTCATGTTGATCTGCCGATGCTGCGCCAGATTTATCAGGGCAATGTTCATCTCGCGCTGGCGGAAGAGGCCCGTGCCGATGTGCTGGCCTCTCAGGAGACGGTCACCCGCATTGTGGCATCGGGGGAAGTGGTGTACGGCATCAATACCGGGTTCGGCAAGCTGGCGCAAACCCGTATTCCGGCCGAGCGCCTGGCGGAATTACAGCGCAATCTGGTGCTGTCGCACAGCGTGGGGACGGGTAAATATCTGGCGGATAACATCGTACGCCTGGTGATGGCAACCAAAATCCTCAGCCTGTCACGCGGCCATTCCGGCATTCGCATTGAAGTCATTGATGCCCTGATAACCCTCTTCAATGCCGGGGTCTATCCCTGCATTCCCGAAAAAGGCTCGGTGGGCGCCTCCGGCGATTTAGCCCCGCTGGCGCATCTGTCTCTGATGCTGATTGGCGAAGGCACGGTGACGGTACAGGGCAACACCCTGTCGGCGGTGGAAGGTCTGGCAAGCGCCGGGATACGCCCGTTCGAACTCGGGCCGAAAGAGGGGCTGGCGCTGCTTAACGGTACCCAGGTGTCGACCTCCCTCGCGCTGTCGGGACTGTTTGAGGCAGAACGCGTCTTTTCCGCCGGGCTGGTGGCTGGCGCACTGTCGCTGGAAGCCATTAAAGGTTCCGTTAAACCGCTGGACCCGCGTATCCATGAAGCCCGCGGACAGCAAGGGCAGATTGCCGTGGCGGCAGCGCTGAACAACATTCTTGCCGGGAGCGAGATTGTGACTTCCCATGCGGCCTGTGGCCGCGTACAGGATCCGTACTCCATCCGCTGTGTGCCGCAGGTGATGGGGGCGTGCCTTGATAACTTACATCACGCCGCCCGCATTTTGCGCATTGAAGCCAATGCTGCGTCCGATAATCCACTGGTGTTTGCGGAAAACGGCGACGTAATTTCCGGCGGCAATTTCCACGCCGAACCGGTCGCCTTCGCCGCGGACATTATCGCGCTGGCGGTCGCTGAGATCGGGGCGATATCGGAGCGCCGTATGGCGCTGTTGCTGGATACGGGATTATCCGGTTTGCCGCCGTTTCTGGTGCGCGACGGCGGCGTGAACTCCGGCTTTATGATTGCCCAGGTCACCGCCGCCGCGCTGGCCTCAGAAAACAAATCGCTGGCCCATCCGGGAAGCGTCGATAGCCTGCCTACCTCAGCCAATCAGGAAGACCATGTCTCAATGGCGACCTACGCCGCGCGTCGCCTGGGGGATATGTGTTTTAACACCAGCGTTGTGGTTGGCATTGAAGCCATGGCCGCCGCGCAAGGGGTGGATTTCCATCGTCCGCTGCAAAGCTCAAATACCCTGGAAAACGAAATGCAGGCGATCCGCCAGAACGTTGCGTTCCTTGAAAAGGACCGCCTGATGTCACCGGACGTCGAGATGATGCGTCTGTGGGCCTCCCGCGAACACTGGCCCGCAGAAATCGAAGTGCTGTTGCCAAGCTTCGCCTGATAACGCTGTGCAAAAAATTCAAATTTAGAGAAGGAAATGAACATGAATGCGCCACACAAAAATGCCGAAGCCCGCGTTGTCCGTGCTCCCCAGGGGAGCGAACTGAGCTGCCAGAACTGGCTGATTGAAGCGGCCTACCGCATGATTCAGAACAACCTCGATCCGGATGTCGCCGAGCGCCCGGAAGATCTGGTGGTTTATGGCGGTATCGGCAAAGCGGCCCGCAACTGGCCCGCCTTTGAGGCGATCCTTGAGAGCCTGCGCAAGCTGCGGGAAGACGAAACGCTGCTGGTACAGTCGGGGAAACCGGTCGGTGTTTTTCGTACCCATACCAACGCCCCGCGCGTATTGATTGCCAACTCCAATATCGTTCCCCACTGGGCGCACTGGGAACATTTTCATGAACTGGATAAAGCGGGTCTGATGATGTACGGCCAGATGACCGCCGGTTCATGGATATACATCGGTGCGCAGGGCATTGTGCAGGGCACCTATGAAACCTTCGCTGAAGCGGGCCGCCAGCATTACAACGGCAGCCTGCGCGGTAAGTGGATTTTAACCGCCGGGCTGGGCGGTATGGGCGGCGCACAGCCGCTGGCAGGGGTGCTGGCGGGCGCGTGCGTGCTGGCGATTGAGTGCCAGGAATCGCGCATCGATTTCCGTCTGCGTACGCGCTATCTCGACTACAAAACCAACAGCCTCGACGAGGCTCTGGCGATGATTGAAAAAGCCTGCGCCGAGAACAAAGCCATCTCTGTTGGCCTGCTGGGTAACGCCGCCGAACTGATGCCCCAACTGGCGGCGCGGGCGAAAGCAGGCGGTTTGCGCCCGGATATCGTGACCGATCAGACCTCGGCGCACGATCCGCTCAACGGTTATCTGCCGGAGGGGTGGAGTCTGGAAAAATGGCAGCAGGCGCGCCAGTCCGACCCGCAGTCGGTGGTGAAAGCGGCCCGCGCCTCCATGGCGAAACACGTGCAGGCGATGCTCGATTTCCACGCGATGGGGATCCCGACCGTCGATTACGGCAACAATATTCGCCAGGTTGCCAAAGAGGAAGGGGTGACCAATGCCTTTGATTTCCCCGGATTCGTTCCTGCTTATATTCGCCCGCTCTTCTGCGAGGGTAAAGGCCCCTTCCGCTGGGTAGCGCTCTCCGGCGACCCGGAAGATATCTACAAGACCGACGCCAAGCTGAAAGAGCTCTTCCCGGATAACGGCAATCTCATTAACTGGCTGGATATGGCGCGCGAGCGCATTGCGTTCCAGGGGCTGCCTGCACGTATCTGCTGGCTTGGCCTGGGGGAACGCCATCTTGCTGGTCTGGCCTTTAACGAAATGGTGCGCAATGGTGAGTTAAAAGCGCCGATTGTCATTGGCCGTGACCATCTGGATACCGGCTCTGTGGCGTCGCCAAACCGTGAAACAGAAGCGATGAAAGACGGTTCCGATGCAGTTTCCGACTGGCCGCTACTCAATGCGCTGCTCAATACCTCCGGGGGCGCGACCTGGGTCAGCCTGCACCACGGCGGCGGTGTGGGGATGGGCTTCTCTCAGCACGCCGGGATGGTCATCGTCTGTGATGGGAGCGAAGAGGCGGATGAGCGGCTGGCGCGCGTGCTGTGGAATGACCCGGCCACCGGTGTTATGCGCCACGCGGACGCGGGTTATGAACAGGCAAAAGCCTGCGCGCAGCGTAACCACCTGAATTTACCCATGATCTGATGATGAATGCCGGACAGGCCGTTCGCGGTTATCCGGCTTTTCCCGGAGGGGGAGTAATGGCTTCAGATGTCGCAGTTTCCGACCCGCTTTTTGCTTTACAACACCAGACGCTCAACAACCTTGCCCGCCCTACGGCACGTAGCCTGGGGCTGTATAACGCCGGGCTGTCGGCAGAGGCGGTACGACAGCAATATGGCGTAACGCATATTGCCAAACTGGCCAGTAATGAAAACCCGTCAGGCGCCAGCCCGCAGGTGGTATCGGTTTTACAGAAGGATGCCGGTTTTAGCGCTGTCTATTCCGATGCCGCCAGCGGCCAATTGCGTGATGCGCTGGCGAAGTATACCGGTGTGAGCGCCGATAAGATTGTCACCGGCAATGGTTCAGAAGACATCCTGCATATGCTGGCGCTGGCTTTTCTTAACCCTGGCGACCGCGTTGTCACGCTGATCCCTTCCTTTGGCCTGCACGAGATTTTCCCGCGCATGATGGGGGCAGATGTGACCCTGGTCGGGGTGGATCAACACCAGCAGTTTGATGTTGTGGCCTGGGAGCAGGCGCTCTCCATGCCCGCGAAAATGGTCATTTTCAGCAATCCGTCAAACCCCGTGGGGTGCATGCTCGACAAAGACGGTTTTGCCCGCATCATTGCCGCCGCGCCACAGGAGTGTGTGCTGGTCATTGATGAAGCCTATTTCGAATATTGCCAGGACGACCCGGATTATCCCGACAGTCTGGCGGTGCTGGCGGCGCAGTCGCGCCCGTGGATCGTGCTGCGGACCTTTTCGAAGGCTTATGGCCTGGCGGGGCTGCGCGTGGGCTATGGCTTAGCCAGTCATCCTGAACTGGTCAATCTGCTCAACCGCGTGCGTACGCCCTTTAATATTAACCGCGCGGCGCAGGCGGCAGCGGTGGCGGCGATAGGCGACCAGGCGCATGTGAGAGCGAGCGTTGCTCTGGTGCGCGTGCAACGGAAGTGCATGGCCGCAGAGCTTACAAGGCTGGGGTTTTACGTGGCGCCCTCTCATGCCAATTTCCTTTTCTTTGACTGTGGACGGTCCAGCGGCGAGATGGCGCAGCAGTTGTTACGCTATGGCGTCATCATCAAGCCGTGGCGGGAGCCAGGCTATGAGCAGTGGATCCGGGTGTCGATTGGCAACGAAGAGGATAATCAGCAGTTTATCGACGCCCTGAAAGCGATCCTCGCGCAGGGGGCGGCGTGAAACGACCGGCACTGAATATCGAAGAATTGCGCCATCGCGCCAGACGGGCGCTACCGCGTTTTGCTTTTAGTTATCTGGAAGGGGGCGCGGATGACGAGCAAACGTTGCGCGATAACCGCAGTGTCTTTGCCCGCTGGCGTTTTATTCCCCCGGTACTCAACGAGGCGAGCGAACGCGATCTCGCGGTCACCCTCTGTGGGCAGAAACTGGCGGCGCCGCTGCTGATTGCCCCTACCGGTTATAACGGCATGTTACGTTATGGTGCCGATGCGATGCTCGCGCGTGTCGCCAGAGATGCCGGGATTGGCTATATCCAGAGCACCGTCTCGACCGCTGCGATTGAGGAGATCGCCGCTGAAAATCTGCCCCAACACTGGTTCCAGCTCTATGTACTTAAAGACCGCACGGTCACCCTGGGGCTACTTGCCCGTGCAAAAGCGGCAGGCTGCACCACGCTGGTGGTCTCCGTTGATGCGGTACATTTCGGCAATCGCGAAAAAGATAAACGCAATTACCGCCGCCCGATGAAGCTCTCCCTCTCCAGTTTGTTTGATATCGCGTTACATCCGGCCTGGGTGTGGCGCACCATCCGGCCTGCGGGGGTACCGGGGTTTGGTAACTTAACGCCTTATGTCCCGGCGGATAAACAGCGGGGCACCGGGGGCGCCAGTTATTTTGCCGGGCAAATGGATACGCGCCTGACCTGGGAGACGCTGGCGTGGATCCGCAGCCAGTGGTCGGGGCCGCTGCTGGTGAAAGGTATTCTCGCACCGGATGACGCAACCCGTGCTTTTGCCACAGGCGCCGATGGCATTGTGCTGTCTAACCACGGTGGGCGGCAACTGGATGGTTCAGTGAGCGCCATGGAGGTGCTACCCGAGATTCGCCGCCGCTGCGGGACGGAGGCCACAATCCTTATCGACAGCGGTTTTCGCCGTGGTACCGACGTGGTGAAAGCACTGGCGCTGGGGGCAAACGGGGTGTTACTCGGGCGGCCATTGCTCTATGGCGTGGCCGCTGACGGTGAGGCCGGGGCGAAGCAGGCTCTGGCGCTGATTTTGCAGGAAGTTGACCGCACCCTGGCACAGTTGGGATGTACGTCTATTGCCCGCTTAGGGCCACATTTGCTGCGTCCTCAATCCTGACAGAGAAGGGGGCTGGTTTGTTTATCACGGAGAGTCAATTATGCAGGCACTGAATATTATCTTCCCGGCGCAAATTTTACGTGGCGCAGGCGTTATCAACCGCCTTGGCGGAGTGTGCGCCGCGTTGGGCAAACGCGCCCTGGTCATTGGCGGGCATGCCGGGCTGGCAGCGGTGGACACACAGATTCGCCATCAACTGGCGGCCTCTGCGGTCGACCTGGTGGGCATGGAGTGGTTTGGCGGCGTGTGCAGCGAAGAGAATATCCAGCGCCTGGCCCACCAGGTCGAGGTGACAGGGGCGGATCTGGTGATAGGCGTCGGCGGCGGCAAAGCACTTGATACCAGTAAAGCCGTTGCGGTACAGACGCATGTGCCGGTTGTTACCATTCCCACCATCGCAGCGACCTGTGCGGCCGTGACGCCATTGACCATTCGTTATCACGCCAATGGCCATTTTCGCGATCTTTTCCCCTTAGCGCAGGCGCCCGCTGCGGTTATTATCGACAGCGAAATTCTGGCCACCGCGCCGCTGCGCTGGCTGGCGGCGGGCCTTGGCGACACGCTGGCAAAATGGTACGAATTCCGTGCGATCAGTGTGCGGCATCAGAACCACAGCGGCGTCGCGCAGGCTTCCAGCGCCAACAGCCGTATCTGTTATGACCTTATTAAGGCCCACGGACCTGCCGCCTGCGACGCCGTGCGGGCAGGCAAACCCAACGCCGCGCTGGAACAGGTGCTGGATGCCATATTTATGTTTGCCGGACTGACATCGCTGATGAGCAGCGGTGCGCATGCCGCCGCCGCCCATGCGATTTATGAAGGCTTTACGGTCTGTGATAAAACCCGCGAATTTGGTCATGGGCTCCTGGTGGGCTTTGGCAATCTGTGTCTGCTGGCGCTGGAAAATCGTAGTGATGACGAATTACTTGAGGCGGTACGTCTGGCGCATGCCTGCGCGGTACCGCTGCGCCTGAGTGATATTGCCGCGCTTGATACCGGTGAGCTTGAGCAGATTGTGCAAATGTCATTGCATGCCCCGGATATGAAAAATATGCCAGATAACGTTACCGCACAGGCGCTCTACCAGGCGATTGCGCGCGTCGAAGCGATGGCAGAGCAACTCTGATTCAAGAACCTGTTACGTCATAGCACTCAAAAAGCTGGCAACGAAGCCAGCTTTTTTTGTTCTGTTGAACAGGATAATTGCCCCATGGCAGTGCGTGATGCCCCAAATTGTCGCAGGATTTACCGATAAATTTCGCAGACGATCACAGATCCAGAATTATATTTTATCGCTGCATAATCTTTCTGATTTTCCCTCCATCATCCAGACTTCATCTAATATTATTCACTTTTTATGCAATTTAAGTGAATAGCGACAGGTTTTAACTTATTGATATTTCGTTGTCAGGCCGCGTTTATGCATTTTGATGGCTGGCTGGCACGCCCTGTGCAATATACATTTACAGCGTAAATACTCATATTTTTTAACATATATTCAACCAATTATTTACCGGATGAGGTCGCTATGTCACAGTCAATTACGCGTGAGAACTTTGATGAATGGATGATGCCTGTGTACGCGCCAGCGCCTTTCATTCCGGTCCGTGGCGAGGGTTCGCGCCTTTGGGACCAGAACGATAAAGAGTACATCGACTTTGCAGGTGGCATCGCCGTTAATGCGCTGGGCCATGCCCATCCCGCGTTATGCAAAGCGTTGAGCGAGCAGGCTTCGCGCTTCTGGCATACCGGAAACGGCTATACCAATGAGCCGGTATTACGTCTGGCAAAACGCTTAATCGACGCCACGTTTGCTGAGAAAGTCTTTTTCTGTAACTCCGGGGCAGAAGCCAATGAAGCGGCGCTGAAACTGGCGCGCAAATATGCTCACGATACCTATGGCGGCAAGAAAACCGGCATTGTAGCGTTCAAAAACGCTTTCCATGGTCGCACGCTGTTTACCGTAAGTGCAGGCGGTCAGCCTGCCTACTCGCAGGCTTTTGCCCCTTTACCCCCGGATATCGGCCATGCCCCGTACAACGACCTGGCGGCGGCCAGTGCGCTTATCAATGACGATACCTGTGCGGTGATTGTTGAGCCGATGCAGGGTGAGGGCGGCGTGGTGCCGGCCAGCACCGCGTTCTTACAGGGGCTGCGTGAGCTGTGCGATCGCCATAATGCGCTGCTGATTTTCGATGAGGTACAAACGGGCGTCGGGCGTACCGGCGAACTTTATGCCTATATGCACTATGGCGTAACGCCTGACGTGCTGACCACCGCCAAAGCGCTGGGCGGTGGTTTCCCGGTAGCGGCGATGCTGGCTCGTGAGAAATATGCCCGCGTGATGACCGTTGGCACCCACGGTACGACCTACGGCGGTAACCCGCTTGCCTCTGCGGTTGCCGGTGCGGTACTGGATATTGTGAACACCCGTCAGACGCTCGATGGCGTCAAACAGCGCCACCAGTGGTTTAACGAGCAGTTGCAGGCCATTAATGCGCGCTGCGGCCTGTTCCGTGAAATTCGCGGTCTGGGGCTATTGATTGGCTGCGAACTCAACGCTGAATACGCCGGAAAAGCGAAACAGATTTCGCAACTGGCCGCCACTGAGGGCGTCATGGTGCTGATTGCCGGGGCAAATGTGTTGCGTTTCGCGCCTGCGCTCAATATTAGCGAAGATGAAGTCTCTCGCGGGCTGGCACGCTTTGGTATCGCCTGCGATAAATTCCTTGCGGGGTGTCCATCATGATGGTGATTCGTCCTGTTGAGCACGACGATCTTCCGGCGTTGATGGCGCTGGCTGGAAAAACAGGCGGGGGGTTGACCTCGCTGCCTGCGGACGAAGCCACGCTCTCTGCGCGCATCGAGCGCGCCCTGAAAACCTGGCGCGGGGAGCTGGCGAAAAGCGAACAGGGGTATGTGTTTGTCCTTGAAGTCGTAGAGAGCGGCGAAGTGGCCGGGATCTGCGCCATTGAGGTCGCCGTGGGCCTCAACGACCCCTGGTATAACTACCGCGTCGGCACGCTGGTCCATGCCTCAAAAGAGCTGAACGTTTATAACGCGCTCCCCACGCTGTTCCTCAGCAATGACCATACGGGCAGTAGCGAACTTTGCACCTTATTTCTCGACCCGGCCTGGCGCAAAGAGGGCAATGGTTATCTGCTTTCTAAATCGCGTTTTATGTTTATGGCCGCATTCCGCGATCGCTTTAACGAAAAAGTGGTGGCCGAGATGCGCGGGGTCATCGACGAGACCGGTTATTCACCATTCTGGGAGAGCCTTGGTAAGCGCTTCTTTTCAATGGAATTTGCTCGTGCGGATTACCTGTGCGGCACCGGGCAGAAGGCGTTTATCGCCGAACTGATGCCGAAGCACCCCATCTACACCGATTTTCTCTCGCCCGAGGCGCAAGCGGTGATTGGTCAGGTACACCCGCAAACCGCGCCAGCCCGCGCGGTACTGGAGAAAGAAGGTTTTCGCTACTGCAACTATGTCGACATTTTCGACGGCGGGCCAACCCTTGAGTGCGACATTGATCGCGTTCGCGCAATCCGTAAAAGCCGACTGGTGGAGGTGGTACAAGGAGAGCCTGTGCCTGGGGAATGGCCTGCCTGCATGGTAGCCAACGAGCAATATCATCAATTCAGATCCATGCTTATCTATGCCGACCCGGCAACGGAACGGCTGGTGCTGAGCGCTGCACAACTTGATGCTCTCAAATGTCACCCGGGCGACAAAATTCGCCTGGTACGCCTGTGCGCAGAGGATAAAAAATCATGACGCAATGGATTAACGGTGAGTGGATTGCGGGGCTGGGTGCCCGACGCATCAAAACGAACCCGGTCAGTAACGAAACGCTGTGGCAGGGTAATGATGCCGATGCTTCTCAGGTCGGTTTAGCCTGCGAGGCGGCACGCGCCGCGTTTCCGGCGTGGGCAAAACTGGCGTTTAGCCAGCGTCAGGCGATTGTTGAAAAATTCGCCGGACTGCTGGAAGCCAACAAAGCCACATTAACTGAGATTATCGCCCGCGAAACGGGGAAACCGCGCTGGGAAGCGACCACGGAAATCACGGCGATGATCAATAAAGCCGCCATTTCGGTAAAAGCGTATCACGCGCGGACCGGCACTCAGCACACAGAGATGCCGGACGGCGCAGCCACGCTGCGCCATCGCCCACATGGCGTTCTGGCGGTGTTTGGCCCCTACAATTTCCCGGGACATCTCCCCAACGGGCATATTATTCCGGCCCTGCTGGCGGGAAATACCCTGATTTTCAAACCCAGCGAGCTGACGCCGTGGACCGGCGAGGCGGTGGTCAAACTGTGGGAAGAGGCGGGGTTACCGCCGGGCGTGTTGAACCTGGTGCAGGGGGGACGGGAGACCGGCCAGGCGCTCAGTGCCCTGGAAGGCATTGACGGTTTGCTCTTTACCGGCAGCGCCAATACCGGTTTCCAGTTACATCGCCAGCTTGCCGGGCAGCCGGAGAAGATCCTGGCCCTTGAGATGGGCGGCAACAATCCGCTGATTGTTGAAGACCCGGCGGATCTTGACGCAGCCGTCCATCTGACCCTCCAATCGGCGTTTATCACCGCCGGGCAGCGTTGTACCTGCGCGCGTCGTCTGCTGGTCAAACGGGGCGAAGCGGGGGATGCGTTTTTGCGCCGTCTGGTGGAGGTCTCCTCACGGCTGACACCTGCGGCCTGGGATGCGGATCCGCAGCCCTTCTTTGGCGGGCTGATTTCGGAACAAGCGGCACAGCATGTCTGGCAGGCCTGGCAGGGCCACATCGAACGTGGCGGTAAAACCTTGCTTGAACCTCGTCTGCTGCAGCCCGGCACCTCACTGCTGAGCCCTGGCATTGTTGAGATGTCGGAGGCGCAGAATGTGCCGGATGAAGAGGTCTTTGGGCCGTTGCTCTGTGTCTGGCGGTATGACGACTTTGACGAGGCCATCACGCTGGCAAACAACACGCGTTACGGGCTGGCCTGTGGTTTGATTTCGCCGGACCGTGAACAGTTCGACCAGTTGCTGCTGGAGGCGCGGGCCGGGATCGTCAACTGGAACAAACCGCTCACCGGCGCCGCGAGTACCGCGCCATTTGGTGGAGTGGGCGCCTCAGGCAACCATCGCGCCAGCGCCTGGTATGCCGCCGATTACTGCGCCTGGCCTATGGCGAGCCTTGAATCGGCAGAGCTGGCCTTGCCGCAATCGCTCAGTCCGGGGCTTGATTTCACCCGGGAGGAGAGGTGATGAAAGCGCGGGAAGTCAATTTCGATGGTCTGGTGGGCCTGACGCACCATTATGCCGGACTGTCGTTCGGTAACGAGGCGTCGACGAAACACCGTCACCAGGTTTCTAACCCGAAGCTTGCGGCAAAGCAGGGGCTGTTAAAGATGAAAGCGCTGGCGGATGCCGGTTTTGTGCAAGCCGTGATCCCACCGCAGGAGAGGCCGAACATCCCGGTCCTGCGCCAGTTGGGTTTTAGCGGAAGTGATGAGCAGGTGGTGGAGAAAGCCGCTGCGCATTCACCGCATCTGCTTTCTGCCGTCAGCTCTGCATCATCCATGTGGGTGGCGAATGCGGCAACGGTCTGCCCCTCTGCCGATGCGCTCGACGGGCGGGTGCATCTGACGGTGGCTAACCTCAATAACAAATTTCACCGGGCCATCGAAGCGCCGACCACCGAAGCGGTGCTAAAAGCCATCTTCCGCGATGAGCGTAAGTTTGCCGTGCATCCCGCATTGCCGCAGGTGGCCATGTTTGGCGATGAAGGGGCGGCTAACCATAATCGTCTTGGAGGCGACTACGGCGAGCCGGGTGTTCAGTTGTTTGTTTATGGCCGTGAAGAGGGCAGCAACGCCGCACCAGGGCGCTATCCCGCCCGCCAGACGCTCGAAGCCAGCCAGGCGGTCGCGCGGCTTAATCAGGTCTGCCCACGACAGGTTATCTTCGCCCAGCAAAATCCTGCTGTTATCGATCAGGGCGTGTTCCATAATGATGTCATCGCGGTATCAAACCGACAGGTGCTTTTCTGCCATGAGCAGGCGTTCTTGCATCAACAGGCGTTGTTTAGCCAGTTGCGTGCGCGGGTGCCGGGGTTTATGGCGCTGGAGGTGCCCGACGCTGAGGTATCCGTCAGCGATGCGGTACAAACGTATCTGTTTAACAGTCAGTTGCTGAGCCGCGAAGATGGCAGCATGGTGCTCATATTGCCTCAGGAATCCCGCGAGCATCCGGGCGTCTGGCGCTATTTGACCACGCTGCTGGAGCAAGACAACCCCATCAGCGAGATCAAGGTGTTTGATCTGCGTGAAAGTATGTCTAATGGCGGCGGCCCGGCCTGTTTGCGCCTGCGCGTCGTTCTGACGGACGAAGAGGCACGTGCGGTAAATCCGGCAGTGATGATGAATGATGTGCTGTTCCGCGCACTAAATGAGTGGATTGAGCGTTATTATCGTGACAGGTTAACGCAGGCCGATCTGGCTGATCCGATGCTATTACGGGAGAGCCGGGAAGCACTGGATACGTTGACGCAAATGTTGAGATTAGGTTCCGTTTATCCCTTCCAGCAGTGACAGGAGGCCGTATGGACAATTTTCTCGCAATGACGCTGTCAGGTGAAATGCCCCGCAGGACGGTGGGTGAGGCTGGTGCGATCCACTGGTTATGGCATGAGCAGGGCGTTCTGGAGTTAGTGCCCCCAAAGCCAGTAAAGCGCTCTCTGGTGCTTTCCTGCGCGATTCACGGCAATGAAACCGCGCCAGTGGAGATGATGGATGGTCTGTTAAAACAGCTCCTGAACGGGACGCTGGCCTTAAGCTGGCGCCTGCTTATCATTATCGGTAACCCGCAGGCGCTGGGACAGAATAAACGTTTTCTGCGCAGCGACCTTAACCGCATGTTTGGCGCGCGCTGGCAAGGTTTTCCGGCCAGTGATGAGACGATTCGCGCCGCACAACTGGAACGGGCCGTCACCCATTTTTACGCCGAAGATGATGAAGATCGCTGGCATCTTGACCTGCACACGGCGATCCGTGGTTCTTATCATGTACGTTTTGGTGTACTGCCTGCGCGTGCAGAACCCTGGGATGAAATTTTTCTCAAATGGCTGGGCGATGCCGGGCTGGAAGCGTTAGTCTTCCATCAGTCCCCGGCGGGAACCTTTACTCACTACACCTGCGAACAGTTTCAGGCCCATTCCTGTACGCTGGAGCTTGGTAAAGCGCTACCTTTTGGTGAAAATGATTTGAGCCAGTTCGAACGTACTCGCTGGGCGCTGGCGGCGTTGCTTGCTGGCGACGTGGTGCCCGAAGCGGAAAACGCACCGATACGCTATCGTGTGGTGCAGCAGTTAACACGGCGCAGCGAAGAGTTCGTGCTTTATATGTCGGACGATACGCTCAATTTTACCCCGTTTGCGGCGGGAACGTTGCTGGCAGAAGATCGCGGCGAGCGTTACGTTGTCCAGCGCGATCGGGAATATGTGCTCTTTCCTAATCCAAAGGTCGCCGTGGGGCTACGGGCGGGATTGATGCTGGAACGCATCAGTTAGGAAAGTCGCTATCAAGAAAAACGCGCCCGGACATCACGTCGGGCGCGTTTTTTATTGCGAAGTGCTTTGCAATGATCCGTCAGGCGTTAGCCACCTGCGGAATATAGTCATCAGATTGCAGGAAATGGTTAATCAGGTAGACCATGGTCTCTCCTGACAGGCCACGCATGCACTCATAGGTTTTGTCTTTTGGACACCATTCAGCAAAGGACACCCCGGTTGTCTCTTTGGGGTTTGTGCTCACCAGTCTGCCGCAGGGACCGTAAGCCGGACAGGCAACATCAATACCTAATGCATTCCAACCCTGAGCGCCATTCCTGAACGGTAAACGGTTTTTCGCCTCAATTTGCGAGTAAATTGAAATGATGCCGATTGAGGTCATGCCTGCAAGGGCTACCGGACCGGAATCACAGGCGATTAATAGCGCATAAAATAGATCGTTTCCATAATTGAAAACGCATTGACTGCGGAAATAGCGTGCGGGTTGGTAATGCTCATCAGAGCACGTTTGTGGCTATTTAGAAAAAATTGATTATTTGACTAATTTTGTGGGGGGTTGTCTTTAATACTTAATTTAATAATAAGTTACCTGATCATGTAGTATTACCATTGATGGTAGTACCGGTTTATTATCATCGTAACGAGAATTATTGACTACTCTATACTCATGCATTCGATGACCAAAGAAGACACCCATAGTTGGTATGTCGTGCCGCGAAATAGTCATATAACAACCCATACTAAAAAGTCGCTTTTAATTCTTTTTGCGAAATTCGGAATGGAAGTGTTTAGCTTTTGCGATAGCGTGCATATCGCGTATTGCCCGACACCAGCAGACGCTTAAGAATCGGTGCCGGCCTCATCATCTTTTTGAGATAAGGCTTTTTGGGCTCAGCCGAAGCCGGGAAGTGGTCAACGGATCCGCGTCGCGGATCCGTATCAGTTGACTATAGATGGTGATATATCAGTCATGGCTTACCAGTTTGCATATTTTTTCAATGCATATGCAGATTATTCCTGTTGCATTGGCTTGTTATTATTCATCAGCACTATATAATCTCCATTATTACCTGTAAAACTCCCTGCTGTTATATTTGGTTTGCCACTCTCCTCCGTTTATCCATATTCTCTCCACAATTGCTGTAAAAATGTTTTTTACACTTTCATTGTTTTACTGATGCTCTGATTTATTGACGAATAAAACGCTAAAGTGAATATCGTCGATACGGCACACGCCGCAAGAAAACATGAATAGTAAGGAATAATATTATGCGTAAACTCACCGCTCTGTTTGTTGCCTCTACCCTGGCTCTTGGCGCTGCTAACCTGGCGCATGCTGCCGATACCACGACCGCACCGGCTGATGGCGGCCCGGCAATGCATCATAAAGGCCCACGCGGACCTCATCATGACATGATGTTCAAAGGTTTGAACCTGACGGATGCGCAGAAACAGCAGATCCGCGACATCAGGAAAGGCGAGTATGAGCAGATGCTGCAAGAACGCCGCGATATGCACAACATTATTGCCAGTGACACCTTCGATAAAGCGAAAGCAGAAGCGCAAATCGCGAAGATGGACGAGCAGCGTAAAGCGCACATGCTGGCACATCTGGAAACCCAGAACAAAATCTACAATGTTCTGACGCCGGAACAGAAAAAACAGTTTAATGCCAATTTTGAGAAGCGTCTGACAGAACGTCCGGCGCCAGAAGGTAAAATGCCACAACCTGCTGAATAATTGATTCAGCAACCCTCATCAAGACCGCCGGTCTTGCTCATAGCACGTGTTTACGTTGTGGGCAGGACTGGCGGTTTTTTCTTTTTCGCCCCCTTGTCTGCCGCCTGTATCACGGTATCCTCAACCTGCTCGTTTTGAGAAAAAATTTCCGTGTATCATTACGTTAATTTTTTACATGCTGACCACAGCATCGCTAAGGCATCCTGCTTTGCTGCCGATAATCTTTTAATGGCAGGATGGATGATAATGACACGCTGCCTTTAGAAGCAGCGGCGCGGCGCTTCCATGCTGCGCCATTCAGGAGTGATGATGGAATTCTTTGATATCCGCAAAATGCCGGTAAATCTCTGGCGTAATGGTGCAGGGGAAACCCGAGAAATTTGTTGTTTTCCGGAGGCGACGCGAGATTTCAGTTGGCGGGCAAGTATCGCATCGCTGGCCAGTAACGGTGAGTTTCCGCAATTTCCCGGCGTCGATCGTGTCATCACCCTTATTGAAGGCGGTGAAGTTACCTTAGATGCCGGCCATGAATTCTGTCACACGTTGAAAAAATTCCAGCCTTTTACGTTTCCCGGAGAACAGCCGGTTAAAGTTCAGCTTCATGAAGGGCAGATGTCGATGGATTTCAATATCATGACTCGCCGCGATCACTGTCGTGCAAAAGTGCGTATTGCGGACCGGACTTTTACCACATTTGGTACCCGTGGGGGCGTGATCTTCGTACTGAGTGGGGCATGGCAACTTGGCGATAAGCTGCTTAGCGCCGATCAGGGGGCCTATTGGAGCGAAGGTCGCCAGACGCTTCGCTTGTTAAAAGCAGAAGGTCAGTTACTTTTTAGCGAAATTACCTGGCTTCCCGGTCACTGAGGGAACTCACTAATCAAATATTCCCCGGACAGTAATGGCTTGCAGAGTATTTTATAACCATCGTGATCAAACCCGGCGGGCGTGCGGAGTAACTCTGCCGCCTCATCCAGATGGTTTACTGCGCCAAGCCACAGCCAGTTGTGGATGATATGGTATTGCGTCATCTGTTCACCCACTTCCTGTAAGCTAATTGGCCCGTTCCAGGGCCAGCATACCAGACGCATACGCTCCATTGCGGCCAGAAAACGGCCATCATGTTCGGCCACGGTTTCTTTACCGCAACACGCGCCTGCGCACCGGCGCAACGCCGAACGAAAACAGCCGCGACCGCGGGTTAATGACTCCAGGCCAAGCAGGCCATAGCAGAGCTTTTCGTCATCGGCGATGGACTGCAAGGTTTGCAGGGCGGCGCGGCGGTTGGCGAACAGGCCGTACAGGCCGACCTCTGAGGAAAAATCCACTTCACGGGCGTAGACTACCTGTGGTTTATCGCCGTTGACTGATAATGAACAAAGCTGTCGATTGCGGCGCAGACGTTTATTAAAAAGCGGTTGTTGCTCTTTAATCAGGCGAGCTTCAAGCAGCAGGGCTCCAAGCTCACCTGCGGTACATATCCAGGTGATGCGTCGGGACTGGCGGAGCATCGCCGCTTCGTCGGGGGTACGCAAATGGGAAAGCACCCGGCTACGGATATTCACGCTTTTACCGATATACAGGGGCATCGCGTCGCTTTCGCCATGAAAAAAATAGACGCCTGGCTGCTTTGGTAGTGCTTCCAGCCATGGACGTAAATGCTCGGGATATTCATAAATAGCCGCCGCTTCAAATTCAAGACGCGGGGCGGATTGACGCCTGTTCACTGCGGACTCCTGATACTGTTTAGATATCCAGTGTAGCAGGCTGCGGCAGGTGAAAAAAGAGGCGGCTTGCGCCGCCCCTGAGATTTATTGCTTTTTCCAGAAATCGTCGAAAACGGTGATCGGCGGGCGACGTTTATGTTCCGTCTTCACATACCAGCCTTCGATGATCTGCGCTGTACCGGCGTCGAGCGTTTTGCCTTCCAGATAATCATCAATGTTTTCGTAGGTAACGCCGAGTGCCGCTTCATCCGGCAGAGAAGGGCGATCGTCTTCCAGGTCTGCGGTAGGGGCTTTCTTATACAGATGTTCCGGGCAACCCAGGGATGCCAGCAGTTGTTTACCCTGACGTTTGTTGAGACGGAAAATCGGGTTGATATCTGTACCGCCATCACCGTATTTGGTGAAGAAGCCGGTGACCGCTTCTGCCGCATGGTCAGTACCTACGACGACACCTTTCGTCATCCCGGCGATACTGTACTGGGCTTTCATACGCTCACGGGCTTTTTCGTTGCCGCGAATAAAATCGCTCAGCTCAATACCTGCCTCGCGCAGCGCCTGTTCGCTGGCCAGCACCGCACCTTTGATGTTTACCGTCAGCACGCGATCCGGCTTGATAAACTCAATAGCATCCTGGCAATCCTGCTCGTCAGCCTGTACGCCGTAAGGCAAACGTACGGCGATAAACTGGTAACTGGCGTCGCCGGTTTCCTGACGCAATTCGGAGATGGCGGTCTGGCAAAGCTTACCGGCCAGCGTTGAGTCCTGACCACCGCTGATCCCCAGCACCAGTGAGCGTAAAAAAGGATAGGTTTTCAGATAGGATTTGAGAAAATCTACGCTACGGCGAACTTCTTCTTCGGCGTTGATGGTCGGCTTGACGCCCAGTGCCTGAATAATTTCTTGTTGCAGAGTCATTTAACCCCTCCGTCATGTGGCCTGCTATGCAGGTAGCAAATAGGTGATGCAGCCAAATTAACCCTTTGACGGTAAAACGACAAGGATCACGAATTTGAGTGTCGCATATTACGCCGTTTTAGCAGGTTATCGTCGTTTTATTAGATTTTTCCGAAAGTTATGCCAGTCACGCCGTATAGTTGAAAAATGCAATTTTATATTCCAGGCTTAGATAACACGCTGATACACAAGCGGATAAACAAGAGGATGGAATATGAACAAGAACATCGCAGGAATTCTGGGTGCAGCGGCGGTACTGACTATGCTGGCAGGGTGTACGGCTTACGATCGCGCTAAAGATCAGGTGAGCCAGCCGGTAGTGAAAGATGTCAAAAAAGGGATGACGCGCCAGCAGGTTATGCAGGTTGCCGGTCGTCCTTCTTCCGAAGTGACCATGATCCACGCGCGTGGCACTTGCCAGACCTATATCCTGGGTCAACGTAATGGTAAAACTGAAACCTATTTCGTCGCGCTGGATGAGACGGGTCACGTGATGAACTCAGGCTACCAGACCTGTGCCGAATATGACACCGATCCGCAAGCGCCTAAGCAGTAACCTTTGATTCTCTTTGCCTGAGCAGATCTAAAACCGGCCCCTGGGCCGGTTTTTTTACGTCAGGATCTTTTTTAACGAAGCGAATTATTTGGCCGTAATGTGAAGGGAGTCATGATACCAGGTCAATGAGAGACAATTGTGGTTTGTAGCGAATTATCCCCTTGCAGCGCGCCAACGTATACTCAATACAACATCAAAAAACAGATAACACGGCGTCTCGCCACACGGCTTAATCATTGCATTCTTCGATGATAAATGCCGCTCAAGGGAGGTTTTTATGGATAAGAAAATCATCTATTTGTTCTGCTCAGCGGGCATGTCTACCTCGTTGCTGGTGTCGAAAATGCGCGCGCAGGCAGAAAAATATAATGTGCCGGTTATTATCGATGCTTTTCCGGAAACGCTGGCGGCAGAGAAAGGCCCGCAGGCGGATGTCGTCTTATTAGGTCCGCAAATTGCGTATATGTTGCCTGAAATTCAGCGCATTCTGCCCGATAAGCCAGTAGAAGTTATTGATTCTTTGCTTTATGGCAAAATCGATGGTTTAGCCGTTCTTAAAAGTGCCATTGCTGCCATTAAAAAAGCAGCACTTTAAATTTTTATTTTTCCCGTCAAAGAGTAATTTCACACATTCATGCCGCAATTAACGTTGCGGCACTTAAGGGCTTATTTGTATGAATAAAGCGATCAATTCTCTGGAAAAGGTGCTGCTGCCGTTCGCGGTAAAAATAGGCAAGCAACCGCATGTCAATGCGATTAAAAATGGCTTTATTAAATTAATGCCATTAACGCTCGCCGGGGCCATGTTTGTTTTAATTAATAATGTCTTTCTTAGTTTTGGCGAAGGATCTTTTTTCTACTCTCTTGGCATTCGACTGGATGCGTCAACAATTGATTCCCTGAATGGCCTTAAAGCCATCGGCGGCAATGTCTATAACGGTACATTGGGCATTATGTCGCTGATGGCGCCTTTTTTTATTGGCATGGCGCTGGCGGAGGAACGCAAAGTTGATCCCCTTGCTGCCGGGTTGCTGGCCGTGGCGGCGTTTATGACGGTGACCCCTTATAGCGTTGGGGAGGCGTATGCGGTAGATGCTAACTGGCTCGGCGGTTCGAACATTATCTCCGGTATGTTAATTGGGCTGGTGGTCGCGGAAATGTTCGCCTTTGTTGTCCGGCGTAACTGGGTGATTAAGTTACCTGATAGCGTTCCTGCGTCGGTCTCTCGCTCCTTTTCGGCGCTGATTCCGGGCTTTGTGATCCTCTCTGTGATGGGGATTATCGCATGGGGACTGGCCGGTGCCGGAACGACCTTTCACCAGATCATTATGGACTCCATCTCTAAGCCACTGGCGGCAATGGGCGGGGTGGTTGGTTGGGCGTATGTCATCTTTACCTCGCTGCTGTGGTTCTTTGGCGTCCATGGTTCACTGGCTCTGGCCGCACTGGATAGCGGCATCATGACGCCGTGGGCGCTGGAAAACGTGGCGCTGTATACCGAATACGGTTCAGTCGATGCGGCGCTGGCCGCGGGGAAAACCTTCCATGCCTGGGCGAAACCGGTTCTTGACTCCTATATCTTCCTGGGCGGCACCGGGGCGACGCTGGGGTTAATTATCGCCATCTTTATTGCGTCTCGCCGTGCCGATCATCGCCAGGTGGCGAAGCTGGCATTACCTTCCGGGATCTTCCAGATTAACGAACCCATGATGTTTGGCCTGCCGATTATCATGAACCCGGTGATGTTTATTCCGTTCATTCTGGTTCAGCCGTTACTGGCAGCCATCACCATGGCGGCTTATTACATGGGAATCATCCCGCCAGTCACCAATATCGCACCCTGGACCATGCCCACCGGGCTTGGGGCTTTCTTTAACACCAACGGCAGTATCGCTGCCCTGTTGCTGGCGCTGTTCAACCTCGGTGTGGCGACACTGCTCTATCTGCCGTTCGTCGTGATATCGAACAAAGCACAGAACACTATCGAAGCCGAAGAGAGCGAGGAAGATATCGCCCAGGCGTTGAAATTTTAAGGAACTTCGCCGCGGCCTGTGTACCGCCGCGGCTACAGACGAGGAGTCATCATGTTGGATTTAGATAACCTGCCGGAAACAGACACCGACGCGGACGCCCTGGAAGAGGTCGTCATGGGGCTTATCATCAACGCGGGTCAGGCGCGAAGCCTGGCGTACAGCGCATTAAAACAAGCCAAGCAGGGGGATTTTGAGTCGGCAAAAACGTTGATGGCGCAATCCCATGCCGCCCTGCATGAGGCACATCGCGTACAGACTCAGCTCATTGAAAGTGATGAAGGGCAGGGTAAGATAAAGGTGAGCCTGGTACTGGTTCACGCGCAGGATCACCTGATGACAGCCATGCTGGCGCGTGAGCTTATTGCCGAGCTGATTGAACTGCACGAGAAAATGTGACGATAAAGGAGAAGCCCGCAGATGCAGCCAGAGATAAATGCGACGGACGCGAGAATAGTCAGAGAGCAACAGCTTTTTAATGGCCGGTCTTTTCACGTGTTTATCTACAATAAAGTTGAGAGCATCAGTGGGCTGCATCAGCATGATTACTATGAATTTACGCTCGTCCTGACCGGGCGTTACTATCAGGTGATCAACGGGAAACGGGTGTTGCTGGAGCGAGGTGACTTTGTGTTTATACCCGTCGGTTCAACCCACCAGAGTTTTTATGAGTTTGGCGCAACGCGGATCCTTAATGTGGGGATCAGCCGGCAATTTTTTGATACGCATTATCTTTCGCTGGTGCCGTTTTGTTTCGTCGCCTCGCAGAGTTACCGCATCAAGGCAACCTTTCTGGCGTACATTGAATCGGTCATAGCATCGCTCAATTTTCGTGATAGTGAACTCGATGAGTTTATTGAGAATGTCACTTTCCATGTTATCAATCGCTTGCGCCATTACCGCGAGCAGCAGGAGGAAGATTGCATTCCGCAATGGTTAAAAATGACCGTAGAGGGTATGCATGACAAACACCGTTTTGCTGAAAACGCGCTGGAAAATATGGTCGCCTTGTCGGGGAAATCTCAGGAATACTTAACCAGGGCGACACAGCGTTATTATCATAAAACACCGCTGCAAATTATTAATGAAATTCGGATTAATTTTGCCCGCAAGCAGCTCGAAATTTCGAATTTCTCAATCAATGATATTGCATGGGAGGCAGGGTACAGCAGCCCCAGCTTATTTATTAAAACATTTAAACGACTGACCTCATTTACACCGGGTAGTTACCGTAAACAACTGACGAATATTTCCTGATTTGCGGGGTTCGTCCCCGCTAACAAATATCACCATTCTATAATTATCGCACTGCGGTAATGACACGGCTTGCCTTAACATCTGGCCTGAGGGAGAAAATATGACGACGAAATTGAAAATTGTCACTATCGGTGGCGGCAGCAGTTATACCCCAGAATTACTGGAAGGATTTATTCTTCGCTACCATGAATTACCCGTCAGTGAATTATGGCTGGTAGATGTGGAGGAGGGGAAACATAAGCTGGATATCATTTATGATCTTTGTTGCCGCATGGTGGACAAAGCAGGGGTGCCATTAAAGATATTTAAAACCCTTGATCGACGTGAAGCGCTGCGCGATGCGGATTTCGTTACCACACAATTCCGTATCGGCCAGCTCAAAGCACGGGAACTCGACGAGCGCATTCCGTTAAGCCATGGTTATCTTGGTCAGGAAACCAATGGTGCCGGTGGTTTGTTTAAAGGGCTACGCACTATCCCGGTGATTTTCGATATTCTTCGTGATGTGGAAGCGTTGTGCCCGCAGGCATGGGTGATCAATTTCACTAACCCGGCTGGCATGGTCACAGAAGCGGTTTATCGGCATACCAACTTCCGTCGCTTTATTGGCGTATGCAATGTCCCCATCGGCATGAAAATGTTCGTCCGTGATGTTCTGCAACTCGCCGCGACTGACACGTTATCGATCGATTTATTTGGTCTGAACCACCTGGTCTTTATCAAAGATGTGCTGGTGAATGGCGAGTCGCGCTTTGCCGAATTAATGGACGGGGTCGCTTCCGGGCGTCTGGCGAAATCTTCGGTGAAGAATATTTTTGATCTACCTTTCTCGGAAGGCTTACTGCGTTCGCTCAACCTGCTGCCATGTTCCTACCTGCAATACTATTTCAAATCCAAAGAGATGCTGGGTATCGAAATGGGGGAATATTACAAAGGGGGGACGCGTGCGCAGGTGGTTCAGGAGGTCGAAAAAAATCTCTTTGAGATGTACAAAGATCCGACACTCAATGTGAAACCGAAGGCGCTGGAGATGCGCGGCGGGGCCTATTATTCCGATGCCGCTTGTGAAGTGATCAATGCGATTTTTAATGATAAGCAGACGGAGCATTACGTGAATGTGCCGCACCGGGGCTGTGTAGAAAATATCCCTGCGCAATGGGCGGTAGAAATGACCTGTCTTCTGGGGCGCGAGGGGGCGACGCCGCATCCGCGAATCACACACTTTGATGACAAGGTTCTTGGGCTGATTTACACCATTAAGGGCTTTGAGATTGCTGCCAGCAACGCGGCACTGAGCGGTGAACTGAATGACATTTTGCTGGCGCTCAACCTGAATCCGTTGATCCATTCTGATAAAGACGCGGAAAAACTGGCCCGCGATATGCTGCTGGCCAATCAGCAGTGGTTACCGCGTTTTGCTACGGCAATAGCATCCTTCAAACAGTGAGGGGTTATGCAAAGACTGTTAATCGTCAATGCGGATGACTTTGGCTTAAGCCGTGGGCAGAACTACGGCATCGTCGACGCCTGCCGTAACGGCGTCGTAACGTCCACGACTGCGCTGGTGAACGGTGCCGCTATCGAACATGCGGTTGCGCTGTGCGAGCAGGTTCCGGAACTGGCGGTGGGGTTGCATTTCACCCTGACGCTGGGAAAACCCGTGGGAAATACGCCATCACTGACGCGAGAGGGGCAACTGGGAAAATGGATCTGGGATCTGGCTGCACAAGGTTCCCTGCCGCTCCAGGAGATTGCCGATGAGCTGGCCTGCCAGTATGCGCGTTTTATCGCGCTGTTTGGCAAGCCGCCCTCACACATCGATAGTCATCATCATGTGCATATGATTGGCGCCATTTTCCCGCTGGTTGCGGCGTTTGCCCGGCAGAAAGGCATTCCGCTGCGTGTCGATCGCGATGAGGCCCGGCGCCAGGGAATTGATGCAAACGGGGTATGCAGCACGAGCGGTTTTTCCAGCGCCTTTTATGGCGATGAGATCACGGTATCGCTGTTTACCGCCATTCTGGATGCCGCCGCGCTGCGTGGCGACAGCTCACTGGAGATCATGAGCCATCCGGCGTTTGTGGATAATCAGCTTATGGCAAGTCAGTACTGTTACCCACGTTTAAAAGAGCTGGAAGTGCTGACGCAGCCTTCATTGAAGCGGGTCATTGCCGAACGTGCCTTCAGACCGGGCACTTTTCGTGATCTGTAAGTCGCGCACCGCGGAACAGGCCGCGGTGCGCGTTTATCAGGCAGGAATGCTGGCGATTTTACTCATGCGTGACCAAATACGGTGCGCGCGCAATAACCCCAGAAAATCATCCAGGGTGCTGCCTGAGGCATCCTCGGCCTGGATCACACCTTCTTCCCCCTGCGCGCCAACCTGTAAAGCGGCGCTGAACTGACGGGCATCGCCCAGCAGCGTAATGGGTTTTAGATGTTTGTAGGCTTCCAGCAGGTAGTAAAGCGCATCGCCATTATTCAGTAACTGGCTGAGATCACCGCCAGGCACAATGACGCCATCAACCGTCAGTGACGGCGCGCCCGCAAAAGTCCCCGCGACAGGTAAGACGGAGCCATCATCGGTCACAACGCTGCCCATTCGGGAATAGAGCAGTTTCGCGTGCACCCCTTGCGCCTTAAGCGCTTGCAGGATGGTGAGCACATCGTCAGCGCGCGTTTTATCATTCAGCAACACGGCGACGACACGCCCTTTGATGGCGCCATCCGGGATGGCATACAGGCTGAGCGAAGGATCTTTTTTCAGACCGTTCACCTCCTTCGGTGGCGCGATGTTACGTTGTTCTTCACTCAGCGTAATGCCGAGGTTCCCGGCGACGGCATTTGCCAGATGGACATCAATATGCGCCAGTTGGTCAACCACCCGTTCACGAATGTACTCGCGCACGACTTTACTCAGCTCGAAGCTGAAAGCATCGATAATATGCTGCTGCTCAAATGGCGTCTGGCTGAGCCAGAACAGGCGTGGATGCGCATAATATTCGGCAAATGAGGGGCTACGTTCGCGAATTTTGCCGCCTTCGACCCGCTCCTGGTACGACTCAAACCCACCCCGTTTAGGGCCCGGCGGCGTCTCACGCGGCCTGCTCGTTTTCGGCAAAGAAATTATCCGGATTGCGGTTGAGCACCATTTTGCCCACTCGCTTCACTGGTACCAGCTCTTCCGGGATCAGTTTCGTCGGGTCGAGGAGATCAAAATCAAATTTAAATTCGTCTTCTTCGGGAATGAGCTGTAATCCAAGCTCATATTCCGGGTAATCACCCGCTTCAATCGCTTCCCACAGATCGCGACGATGAAAATCGGGGTCACGACCGGTCAATTTCTGCGACTCATCCCAGACCAGTGAAGCTTTGCCTGCCACGGGTTTCCAGTGAAAACGCACAAACGTGGCTTTGCCTTCGGCATTGATCATGCGAAAGGTATGAATACCAAAGCCTTCCATGGTGCGATAGCTGCGTGGGATCCCGCGATCAGACATTGCCCAGATGACATTATGCAGTGTCTCCGGTTGCAGCGAGACATAATCCCAGAAGGTGTCATGGGCGCTCTGCCCCTGGGGAATTGCCCAGTGAGGCTCGGGTTTTACCGCATGAACGAAATCCGGGAATTTATGCGCGTCCTGAATAAAAAATACGGGCGTGTTGTTACCCACCAAATCGAAGATACCCTCTTCGGTGTAAAACTTGGTGGCAAATCCACGGATATCCCGCACGGTATCGGCGGAGCCTGCTCCTCCCTGAACCGTGGAAAAACGCACAAATACCGGCGTGATTTTCTCCGGGTCGGAGAGAAAATCTGCTTTGGTGATGGCCGATAAACTTTCGTAAGGCTGGAAATAGCCATGGGCGGCAGAACCGCGTGCGTGGACGATGCGTTCAGGAATGCGCTCATGGTCAAAATGGGTGATCTTTTCGCGCAGTATAAAGTCTTCCAGCAGCGTCGGTCCCCGCGTGCCCGCCCGCAGTGAATTTTGATCGTCTGCGATGCGTACGCCCTGGTTTGTCGTCAGTGGAAAATTTTCGCTGCCCTTACGAAAGGCTTCCAGCGCGGTGAGTTTCTCATTGGCCGTGTTGGGGGCCTTTAAACTGCCTGGGGCCGTGGGTTGCTCGCCGGGCGCGGAGAGATGTGGGGAAGGGCGATGGGAACCGTCTGCCGGCGCCAGAGAATCGAGACCGGGCTTTGACTCACTGGCATCATGCACCGGTGACTGATGATTTGTAGGGTTTTGTTCTTGATCCGACATTGAACACGTCTCCTGTTTTCATTGCTGAAAAATGGTCGTTGCTTTGGCAAAACCCTTCTAACTATAGAACAACTCAGGACAGTGCTCAGGCGTAACGGCTATGAGCGCACTGAGAGAGCGGCAAAAATACGCAGAAAGTCAGCCCGGAGGCGACGCGCGGGGTGACGATCGGCTATGATAGGACTTTCGTGTTAGTGGAAATCGTTTTAGTGAACTCTTCGCTTATGAAACCTTTGCGCCATCAAAACCGTCGTGTTATCAGCTATGTACCCCGTATCGAACCTGCACCGCCTGAACATGCTTTGAAGGTTGATGGGTTTCGTGACGTCTGGTTATTGCGCGGGAAATATGTGGCCTTCGTGTTACAGGGCGAGCGTTTTACGCGTTCACCTGTTTTTAGCGTGCCTGAAGCCGCTCAGCGCTGGGCAACTCAGATTCGTCAGGAAGGCGAAATTGACGAATAAAAAAAACCGCCTGCAATGACTTGTCAGGCGGTTTTCGTTTCGAATGACGTCGAAATTAGCGATGTGCCAGTTCGGCGTCCTCTTCGCTGTTCAGAATGGTTTTGTCAGTCTGCTTAAGCCACTGGCTGGTCAACGTACCTGCGGTCATTGAGCCGCTGACATTAAGCGCCGTACGCCCCATGTCGATCAGCGGTTCCACCGAAATCAGCAGTGCAACCAGCGTGACGGGTAAACCCATAGCAGGCAGTACAATCAGTGCGGCGAAGGTCGCACCACCACCGACACCCGCAACACCTGCGGAGCTGACTGTCACAATACCGACCAGGGTGGCAATCCACATCGGATCCAACGGATTAATGCCTACTGTCGGAGCAACCATTACCGCCAGCATTGCCGGGTAGAGACCCGCACAGCCGTTCTGACCGATGGTCGCACCGAACGAGGCGGAGAAGCTGGCGATAGACTCAGGTACGCCCAGACGACGGGTCTGCGCTTCCACATTCAGCGGAATAGACGCGGCGCTGGAACGGCTGGTAAACGCGAAGGTCAGTACCGGCCATACTTTGCGGAAGTATTTCAGCGGGCTGATGCCATTCACACCCAGCAGCAGGCCATGCACCACAAACATGATGCCAAGACCAATGTAGGAGGCGATAACAAAGCTGCCGAGCTTAATAATGTCCTGGATGTTCGAGCCGGCCACCACTTTGGTCATCAACGCCAGAACGCCATACGGCGTCAATTGCATCACCAGACGCACCAGCTTCATCACCCAGCTTTGCAGCGTATCAATGGCGATGAGCACGCGTTCGCCTTTCGGCGCATCGTCTTTGAGCAGTTTCAGGGCGGCGACACCCAGAAACGCAGCGAAAATCACAACGCTGATAATGGAGGTCGGGCTTGCACCCGTCAGATCGGCAAACGGATTCTTCGGTACAAACGACAGCAGCAACTGCGGTACGCTCAGATCGGCCACTTTGCCTACATAGTTGGTTTGAATGGCCGTTAAACGGGCCGTTTCGGCGGTCCCCTGAACCAGACCTTCGGCGGTCAGACCGAAGAGATTGGTCGTCATGACGCCAACCAGCGCTGAAATCATCGTCGTAAACAGCAGAGTACCGATAGTTAAAAAGCTAATTTTTCCCAGCGAAGACGCGTTGTGCAGGCGTGCAACGGCGCTCAGAATAGAAGCAAAAACCAGCGGCATAACAATCATCTGTAGCAGTTGCACGTAGCCATTACCGACCACGTTGAACCACTGGATAGAATTCTTCAGTACCGGGTTGTCCGAGCCGTAGATAGCCTGCAATGCAAGGCCAAACACCACGCCCAGCCCTAAACCGGCCAGTACTTTTTTTGCCAGACTCCACTGCTTGTGACGCGTTTGCGCCAGCAACAGCAGCAGTGCGACAAACACCACAACGTTTGCGATTAAAGGAAAGTTCATCCCCGTTCTCCTGATCTCATTATAAGGCCGGCATCCAAAGGTCAGCCAATGGCGGAAGGTTAGCAGAAGAGGTCCGCAAGCCTTATATCCAAATGGAATGAATTATGCCGTAAGAGCGGAAAGTGGCGATTTAATGGTCGGTCTGGTGATGAATAAAGCGATTGAACTGGTTTTGCAGCACATTAATCATCTGCGACGACCAGCGCACTGCACTGTTATCGGGCAATGTTTGTGGCATCCACAGCGCCCAGGTGAACAGCGCCATGCATAACACACGCTCCAGTTGGTTACCGCGTTGCGGCGAGAGCAAGGGCAAACGGAATCGCCAGCGGCAGGGCCAGAGAAGAGGGACGCCTGCCGGGGTGATCATATCGGCAAGGATATGGCTCAAATAACCCAGAACTAACCCCTGCAGTGCGTCTGCCGGGATAATCCAGCTATCGGGCACTTTGAGATAGAATAGCGTTAAGCCAATAAAAACGGCCAACAGGCTATGGGTAAAACCCCGGTGACCGAACATGCGGGCCACGGGTTTTGAGATCCATTTTAGCCGCTGCCCAAGAAACGACTTCGGGTGGTCGATATCGGGCAGAAGACAGGTCAGAATAGCTGACGGAACAATATGCCACCAATCCCCGTGTGCCAGCACGGGCGTCAACTCGGCATTTTTGGCAAACACCGCGCAGGCAATGGAAAAAAGCAGGTGTCCTTCCGCCGTCATGATAAAACTCGCTAAACTGTCGATGCATACAGTATAGGGTTTTTATACAGTAGGCGGAAGAGGTGACGGTGTAACTCTTTGTCACAAGAATGACATTTAACGCGCCAGCCAGCCACCATCCACGGCGAGAGTAAAGCCATTGATATAGTCAGAAGCCGCAGAGGCCAGAAAGACCGCCGGGCCTTTGAGATCATCCGGTTTTCCCCAGCGGCCTGCCGGAATGCGATCGACAATCTCCTGGTTACGTTCTGCATCTTCCCGTAACGCCTGGGTGTTGTTGGTCGCCATGTAACCAGGGGCAATGGCATTAACATTAATATTGTGTGATGCCCATTCATTGGCGAGCAGACGGGTCAGCCCCAGAACACCGCTTTTAGACGCGGTATATGACGGTACGCGGATGCCCCCCTGAAACGAGAGCATAGAAGCAATATTAATGATTTTTCCGCCATCGCCCTGGGCAATAAACTGACGAGCGACAGCCTGAGACAAAAAGAAAACCGTCTTGACGTTAAGGTTCATCACATCGTCCCAGTCTTTCTCGCTAAATTCCAGCGCATCGCAGCGACGAATCGTCCCGGCGTTATTGAGCAAAATATCAATGCGACCCATCTGTGAAACGGTCTGGCTGACGATGTCATTAATGCTGTCTTGCTTGCTGAGATCAGCCTGAATTGCGAGGAATTTGCGGCCCAGCGCGGTGACTCGCTCGGCGGTCTCCTGTGGTTTTTTACGGCCAACGCCGACGATATGGCATCCTGCTTCGGCAAGCCCCAGCGCCATCCCTTGCCCCAGGCCGGTATCGCAGCCGGTAACGATGGCGACTTTGTTTGCAAGTGAAAAGGCATCAAGAATCATAGTTCCCCCAGGTCCTGGTTATTGTCATCGCGCCTGAGATGAGGATAGGGGCAGATACGGAGAATTACAAATAAAATGAAACGATGTTTTAAAAATAAATAACCAGAGACAGTGTTACCCATCTCTGGTGTCAGGAGTTAGCCGCACAAATGCGTCAGGGTGAGCTCTTCAAGGCTGGCTAACTTCACATCGGCTAACGCATAGCGCGGATCGGCACGGTTCTCTTCGGCAGGCACCACAATGGAGCGCATCCGGGCGGCTTTACTGGCGATCATGCCATTGACAGAATCTTCCAGCGCCACACAGGTAAGCGGGTCAACGCCAAGCTTTGCGGCACAGTCCAGATAAACCTGCGGATGCGGTTTGCTGTAGGGCAGTTTTTCGGCGGACGCCAGCGCATCGAAATTATCGCGCAGGCCGAACAGAGAGAGCGTTTTTTCCAGCATATGCAGCGGCGATGCCGAGGCCAGACCCACTTTAAGACCGCTGGCTTTGCACAGAGCAATCGCTTCACGCGCGCCTGGCAGCAACGGGCGCGTTTCTTCCACCAGGGCGATGGCGCGACTGATGATGCGTTGGGTGACCTCTTCGCAGTCCGGGCCGGTCCACGGCTGGCGAGCGAACCACAGGCCAACAACCATATCAATGCGCAGGCCGAGGGTATCCGGTAGCTCATCGCGGCGGGTAATATCAACCCCCAGGCTTGCCATGACATCCAGTTCAGCACGATCCCAGAGTGGCTCTGAGTCCATAATTAATCCATCCATATCGAAAATGGCAGCGAGTATTTGTCGCGGGGCAGACATTCACACCTCTCTTTCTTACGTTAGAACACAGGGAGAAACACTTTTTCTGGTCAGGAGGTCATCATACCGTCTTTAAAGATCGGGCGAAAATGAATATGAGAGGGTAGACTTAGGCGGAAAACGGAACGTCTCACAAGGGGAATCCATGACGTATCAACAAGCTGGACGCATTGCCATACTAAAACGCGTCCTGGGGTGGGTTATCTTTATCCCATCGGTGATTTCGACAATTATTTCAGTACTTAAGTTTATGTACGACCACAGTGAAAAACAGCCGGGCATCAATGCCGTTATGCTGGATTTCGCCCATGTGATGATTGAGATGATGCGGTTTAACACGCCATTCCTCAATTTTTTCTGGTACAACTCACCCACGCCGGATTTCCATCACCAGCTTAATATCGGTTTCTGGATTATTTTTGCGCTGATCTTTGTGGGGCTGGCGCTGCAGGCTTCCGGGGCAAGGATGAGCCGTCAGACGCGGTTTCTACGTGAAAACCTTGAAGATCAACTGATTCTGGAAAAGGCAAAAGGAGCCGAAGGGCTGTCACGCGAACAAATAGCAGCGCGTATCGTGGTACCGAATCACTCCATCTTCCGACAGATTTTCCCGCTCTATGTCCTGCCTGTTATCTGTATCGTTGCAGGTTACTTCTTTTTCTCTCTGCTCGGCTTTCTTTGAACTAAGGCCACCTCTGGGTGGCCTTATCGTTCCGTCATGCGGCAAGTACTCGCTCCAGCGCTTTTTGCGCCGTTACCAGATGCTGCCCACCGAACAAAATCGCCCGGTTAAAAAGTGTATAAAGCTGGTATACGGGCTGACGGTCAAGGAAATCGCCCGGTAAGGGACTCACGGACTGGTAGCCATCATAAATTTGCGGCGGTTGGTCCGGGTGTAACGGGAGCATTGCCAGGTCACACTCTCTGTCTCCCCAGTAACATGCCGGGTCGTAAATAAACGGACCATCCGGACCAAGCGCACAGTTTGCTGACCACAGATCGCCATGAAGCAGAGACGCCTGAGGTTGGTGCGAAGCAAGACGCTGCTGAACATGTTCGACAATGGCATCGATATTGCCAAACTCCAGCCCTTTTTCTGCCGCCAGCTCCAGTTGCCAGCCGATACGTTGCTCGGCAAAAAAGGTTGACCAGCGACGTTGCCAGGCATTGGGCTGCGGTGTTGTCGACAGGTCATTATCAAAATCAAGACCGAACTGCGGTTGGTCGCTCCACTCATGCAGCCGTGCCAGTTGCTGGCCGAGTAAAAAAGCGCTGTGGGCATCGAGAGGGCGGGCAGGGAGATACTCCATCACCAGGAAGCTGTAGTCGCGGTCGCTGCCGACCGCCAGGACTTTGGGTACGCGCACCGTATTGCTACGGGAGAGCAGTTCTAGCTGGTCAGCCTCTGCGGTGAAGATGGGCAGTAATTCCCGTTCATCGCATTTTACAAACAAATCCTGACCACCATAACGCAGGTGCCATGCAGCATGGATTTCTCCACTTGGCAACTCGTCACGCTGTTCGATCTCACCAACGCCTAGTTGTTCGCTTAACAGACGACTTATTGCTTGCCACATGATATGTCTCCCATGTTATCAGCCAGATCATAAGGTTAGCGCACTACTGCTATGAAAAAATACGAACCAACGCACACCTGCGCATCCTGGGACGGACAATGGCACTTATTGTGTCTGTTTTTGCCATGCTTCCCAGGTTGTTACGCTAATGTCGGGCTTTGCGCTGACGACGCTATCTGCAAGGCCACTGGCCAGCTCTGTCACCTCTTGTTCGTTCAACGGGCTGATAAGGCCAAAGGTGTTTGTCCCGAGGTCGTGCACTTTGCCTTCTTCATCCGTGAGCGTGAGCAGGAATCCGGCACGCGTAAACTGATTATTCAGCTCGTTGATTTCCGCCAGGCTCTGCTCGTGAAATTTCACCGTCACCACGTAGCGGGTAATACCGTCGCTGCTCATAATTCACCTCATTGTTATCCTGAATTTTTTTAGCATAGTCGGCGAAGGGGATTTGTCGACTGCCGCCAGAGGAGGGAAGGCCCTCGCGGTAAGACGAGGGCCTATTTTCAGAGATTGCGCAGGTAATCGTAGATTTTTTGTGTGTCGGCGCGGGAACACAATTTCGTACCCTGATTAATGGTCGCAGCACTCCCGGCGGCAACACCGAATTTCACCATCTCTTCAAGCGACGCGCCTTCGGCAAGTTTCAGCGTCATCGCGCCGACCATGCTGTCGCCAGCGCCCACGGTACTCTGGCTTTTCATCGGCGGCGGCACAACCTGGACACACTGGCTTTCATCAACGGCGAGCGCGCCCTGTGGGCCGAGAGAAACCACGACCCGTCGCGCTTTGCCCTGACGAACAATCTCTTTTGCCGCATTCTGAACGTCATCCGGCTGCGTTAATTCCCGGCCTACCAGCGCGCTGAGCTCTTTCTGATTCGGTTTGACCAGTTCTATATTACCGATTTCGAGTGCCGCGGAGAGAGCATCACCCGAACTGTCGATGATGCAGCGGATCCCTTGGTGTTGCGCGGCCTTAACCAGTTGCGTCAGCTTCGTCACATCAACACCCGGCGGCAGGCTGCCGCTAATCACAAGGATCGCGCCACTCTCAATGGCGAGTACTTTCTCTTCCAGTCGGCGGAATTCATCAGCGGTTAGCGTGGCGCCTGGCATCACAAAACGGTATTGCTCGCCACTGGCCTCAACATGCACATGCAGATTTTGCCGGGTCCAGTCATGCGTTTCGACACATTGCGTGGGAACATTTTCATCGGCAAGCAGCGCCGTTAAATGCTCGCCTGTCGCACCACCTGCCGGGAAAATTGCCGTGGCTTTCCCCCCCAGATGGGCGATGGCGCGTGCGACATTAATGCCGCCGCCGCCGGGTTCAAAGACGGGGGCGCTACAGCGGAGTTTCCCTTCCGGGTAAATCTGCGGCGTGAGAGTCGCGCTATCGAGGGAAGGGGCCAGCGTTAGGGTATAAACCGATACCATAATGATCTCCTTTTACGGTGAATGTATTAATCCTGGCATCTGATTCTCAGAAGGCAATGTAAATAAATCGATGATTTAGAATATGAATTTTCGATAAGTCGCCGTAAAGCTTTTATACATTTAATGTCTATTTGAGATCTGTCTTATTCAAAAAATGAAATAAGAATTCATTGCTATGTTAAACGGGCCTTTTTATAATTTGTTACCTTTCAATGGACCGTCGGTCGTTGATCCACCTGAAAGTTTCCGGGACCGTTATGGTCTCTTTTTTTGTTGTTCGGACTCCTAATAAATGAAGCTTTTTAAGACAGTACCCGTGCTGATTGTTCTCGCGGGAGGCGTGCTTGCGTCGTTGAATGCTGCCGCAGATGACACCGTTTTTACTGTTATGGATGACCCCTCCACCGCGAAGAAACCGTTTGAAGGTAGCGTTAACGGTGGTTACCTGGCCCAGTCTGGCAATACCACAAGTTCTTCTCTGACTGCTGACTCCACCCTGACCTGGTATGGCACATCTACCGCATGGTCTTTATGGGGAACCGCGAGCAACACCTCATCAAATGATGAGCGTTCCTCAGAGAAATATTCCGTAGGTGGACGTAGCCGTTACAACATGACGGATTACGATTATCTGTTTGGCCAGGCAAGCTGGCTGACTGACCGATACAACGGCTATCGTGAACGTGATGTTCTGACCGCTGGTTACGGTCGTCAGTTCCTCAATGGTCCGGTGCACAGCTTCCGCTTTGAATTTGGTCCCGGTGTTCGTTACGACGAATACACTGACGGGGACACCAAAACGCAAGGCCTGGGCTATGCCTCTGGTACCTATACCTGGCAGATGACCGACAACGCCAAATTCACACAGGGTGTATCTGTGTTTGGTTCAGATGACACGACACTGAACTCTGAGACTGCGTTAAATGTCGCTATTAATGACCACTTTGGTCTGAAAGTGGCATACAACGTGACCTGGAATTCTCAGCCGCCATCATCGGCGCCAGAGCATACCGATCGTCGAACTACAGTCTCCCTCGGCTACAAGATGTAACCGCACCGGGCCGGGTTCTCCGGCCCTTTATTTTCCCTCAGATACTGTTTTTGCCAGCGCGATAGCATTGCTAATAGCAGCTTTTGCCTGAGGACTGTTTTTCCAGCACGTTGATCCGACGAGCGCCGCCCCCTGGGCGACGATATCGTCAACGGAAGCTTCACGGAGTTGAGCGAGCGCGCTAAATCCCATTTGCTCCAGTCGTTCAATGACTTTCGGGCCGACACCTTTGCAGGCGAGCAGGGCAGTGCGCTCTTGTGCGGTAAATGACATCGACATTTCCTTATTGTGATTATCACCTTGCTGTGGTTATTCAGTATTATTAATGAGTAACAGAAGAACAACAAACCACGAAAAGTCGTGATCACCTCATGGGGGAGTGCATGGGCAGGACAAAAGATGCCGAGTTATATGAAGAAATGTGCCGGGTCGTTGGGAAAGTGGTGCTTGAGATGCGAGACCTTGGCCAGGAGCCAAAACATGTGGTGATTGCCGGGATGGTGCGCACGATGCTGGCGAATCAACGTGTGCCGCGTACGGAATTGACTAAACAGGCGATGGCGGAAGTAATCCGCGCGCTGGGTTTTGAGGCTTCCTGAGATTCTATTTTTGTGAGCCAGCAGTAGGACACAGAAAATAGTCAAGGGAACCAATATCAAACAAGAGGTACATTCCCCCTTTTTTTAGTGTTACCATCCTCTGACGCAATGAAAAGTGTGAGCCATGATGGCCTTCATTGACGTAACAGATTACGCGCCAATTTAGCGATTGTTGGTTAGATGGCGGCGTAATTTATTTCGACTAAACAAATATTTACTTCGTATGTGATCTTTCGTGTAAGACATGTACGAAGTTTCACGTGATTCCACTCTGTTTCAATCCCTCCTTTTAAACCCTCATCAGCTTTGACTTTCTCCCGTCTCGGTGTTTCACTTCGTTTCTCTCTGTGCGTGTTTGTGCCACGCTATTTTTGTACACACCAATGTACACAGTGGACTGACCCCACCCCGGTAGACGATCCTGCCCTATAGTTTGAGTATAGGAGGAGCGTATGGGCACACCACGATTTACACCTGAATTTAAGGAAGAAGCCGTCCGTCAGATAACGGAGCGCGGTTATTCTGTTGCTGAAGTATCCGACCGTCTGGGCGTTTCTGCGCACAGCCTCTACAAGTGGCTACGGGCTATCAAGCCTGATAACAGCGAACAGCATGCCCGGGATTTACTGGAAGCTAAAAGCGAGATCCTGAAGCTCAGGGCACAGCTGAAGCGCACTGAGGAAGAACGGGATATTCTGAAAAAGGCCGCGCGGTACTTTGCAAGGGAGCCCGACTGAAGTACCGCTTTATCAATGAGCACCGCACTGTATGGGGTGTCATGACGATGTGTCGGGTGTTGTGCGTTGCCCGGGCCGGGTTTTATGCGTGGCTGCATAATCCGGTCTCTGCGCGGGATAAAGATAACCAGCGTCTGCTGACGCTCATCCGTGATTCATATTCCCTGAGCGGTGGCGTCTATGGCTATCGTCGGGTTCATGGCGATCTGAATGAGATCGGTGAAACCTGCGGCAAAAACCGGGTGGGCCGTATTATGCAACTGAACCGGATTAAAGCCGTGCGCGGCTATAAAGCGCCGCGTCGTATCGCTGGCCGACCTTCAGTGGTTGCGCCTAATCGTGTGCAGCGGCAGTTTACCGCTGTCCGGGCCAATCAGGTCTGGGTCACCGATATTACTTATATCCGCACCTGGCAGGGCTGGCTGTATCTGGCGGTGGTTATCGATCTCTTCGCCCGTAACGTGGTTGGCTGGTCGATGAAGCCCACTCTCTCTCGCGAACTCGCGCTGGACGCTCTGATGATGGCCGTGTGGCGTCGAAAACCGGACGGCGAGGTTATCGTACATAGCGATCAGGGCAGCCAGTACGGCAGTGACGACTGGCAGCGCTTCTGCCGGGCCAATAACCTGGCACCGAGCATGAGCCGGCGTGGCAACTGCTGGGATAATGCGGTGGCCGAATCGTTCTTCAGTTCGCTGAAAAAAGAACGGATCAGAAAACGTATCTATAAAACCCGGGATCTGGCCCGGGCCGATATCTTCGATTACATTGAAGTCTTCTACAACCGGGCCCGGCGTCACAGCCACCTCGGCGGCGTCAGTCCGGAGGCCTTTGAACAGGCCTCGTCGTGAGGACAGGAAATGTCTACTGTTGTGGGGTCAGTCCAAACTATAGGGCAGGATCGTCTACCGGGGTGGGGTCAGTCCATCTGACTGTTAAAGATGGCCATATCAATGGTGGCGATTATGTTTGCTACTACAAGGGATCAGTAAACGGTAATACGGCTGCAGTTAAGTCTGTACCTCATAATAAGCATGACACTACCGCCTTTAATGGTTTCGCTCCTCTAGATCTTGAGCTTCGCATTGAGGAACATGGCCCTGTGTATTTGTTTAAAGGCAATGTCAAAGGTGATAGTTCCAAGGCGATTCATGGGGAACTACATTTCTTGGCTGACCTTGCCTAAATATTCAAATCAAACCGCTTTTGAGCGGTTTTTATATTGTCATCACAAAGGCTACCTGCGGGTGGCCTTTTTAATGGCTATAGCGAGAGGAAAAGTATGAAGACCACTCCGGACTGGGAGGCTATCGAATCGGCTTACCGGGCCGGTGTGATGTCCCTCCGTGAAATTGCTTCACAACATGGCATAAGCGAAGGCGCTATACGCAAGCGTGGGAAGCGTGACGACTGGTCGCGTGACCTCAATGCGAAGGTGAAAGAACGCGCTGATGATTTGGTACGCAAAGCAGAGGTACGCAAGCAGGTACGCACCGAAACGGTACTGTCAGAGCGCGTACTGATAGAGGCCACTGCCGAGGTAATTGCCACGGTACGCATGCAACATCGAGGCGACATCCGCCGGGCGAGGACACTCGCGAATGCTCTGTTTGATGAGCTTGAAGCCGAGTGTGCAGACGTTGAGTCTCTGCGTAACCTGGGCGAACTGATGTTATCCCCGGACGAGAACGGGCGTGACCGGCTTAACGAGCTTTATCAGGCCATCATCAGCATGCCGGAGCGTGTTAAGTCGATGAAGGCTCTTAGTGAGACGTTGAAGAATTTGATTGGTCTTGAGCGACAGGCTTACAGCATGGATGAAGGCGAAAAAGATAAGGTTGTTGACGTACTGTCCGATCTGATGGATTCGCTCTCTCAGGGGGCGTAATGAAACCTGAGCATCTCAGGCTGCTGGCTGATAAAGACTGGCGGCTAAACAATCTCTACTGGATCACCGACAAAGAGGGGAAACCCACACGATTCAGGATGACGCCTGAGCAGCGGGAATACTTCGAGGGGATCCACACCCGCAACATCATTCTGAAAGCCAGGCAGCTCGGTTTCACAACAGAGGTGTGCATCATCCAATTGGATGCGGCACTGTTTGAGTCGGCGAAGTGCGCGCTGATCGCCCACACCTTGAATGACGCTAAACGCCTGTTCCGCGAGAAGGTGAAGTACGCATACGACAAGTTGCCTAAAGAAATAAGGGCAGCCAATCCTGCGAGCAACGACTCTGCTGGTGAACTGGTATTCAAAAAGGGCGGTTCGCTCTACGTCAGCACATCATTTCGTGGCGGTACGCTGCGTTACCTGCACGTTTCCGAGTTCGGAAAGATATGCGCCAAGTTTCCTCACAAAGCGCGTGAGATCGTCACTGGCGCGTTTGAGGCGGTATCGACTGGATGCTTCGCGACCATCGAAAGCACGGCGGAGGGAAGAGCCGGCTACTTCTTCGATTATTGTCAGGCCGCAGAGAAAGCAATGCTGCAGGGCAAACCGCTCTCTCCGCTGGACTGGAAGTTTTTCTTCTTTTCCTGGTGGAAGAATCCGCAGTACGCCATCGACCCGGTAGAAGCAATCCCGCAGCGCCTGGTTGATTACTTCGCGGAAATGGAAGCGAAGCATGGCGTCGTCGTTAATGACCGCCAACGCGCCTGGTACTATGCCAAAGAGAAAACCCTCGGCGATGACATGAAGCGCGAATATCCGACGATACCCGCCGAGGCGTTCCAGCAGTCGGTTGAGGGCGCGTACTACGCCAAGCAGTTCCGGTGGTTATACACCAACAAGCGGATCGGACAACTCCCCGATAACTCGCATCTCCCTGTGCACACGTTCTGGGATATTGGCGTGGGTGACTCGACGGCTATCTGGTTTGTTCGTGAAGTCGGCGAAGAGTTCCACGTCATCGACTACTACGAAAACTCAGGTGAGGGCCTGCGGCATTACATGAAGGTGCTGAAAGACCGTGGCTACGAGTACGGTGAGCACTGGGGGCCGCACGACATCGAAAACAGAGAGTTCGGCGCTGATGCTAAGTCACGCAAGGAACTGGCGCAGGAAGGCTACGAAATCGACGGTCAGATGTACTCTATGACGTTTAATGTCGTGCCTAAAACGGGGGTTGATACCGGTATTGAGTCGGTGCGTGAAATCCTCCCGTCCTGTGTGTTCGACGAAGAGAAATGCGCAGAAGGGATCTCCCACCTCGAGGGCTACCGCAAAGAGTGGGACGACAAACGCGGTTGCTGGAAAGATAAACCGCTTCACGATTTCACTTCTCACGGTGCTGACGGCTTCCGTTACTTCGCAGTTGCGAAGAATAACCGCAAGCAGGTTGGCGCAGTATTCTTCTAAGGAGCTCATCAGTGAGTGAACAACAAGGCGAGGTCTCATTCCTCGTTAACGCCCTTGCTGATGCTATTGGGCGCCAGCGCATGCAATACGCAGGGCGCAATGGCAACGTGAAACGCACGAAGCTCTGGGATGAGTTCGGCTATCCGGAAACGCTAACCTTCGACAATTTCTATCGCCAGTATCGACGTGGTTCAACGGGATTCTCTGCGGTACATAAGCTGCTTGACGCTTGCTGGGTTGACCGGCCGACCATCATCGACGGTGACGAAGACAGGGAGTCTACAGCCACGACGGCGTGGGAAAAGGCTATCACCAAGCTGATGAAGAAGCACTGGGCAAAAATTAAGGATGCCGATCGCCGCAACATGATTGGCAGATATTCGGCGCTGTTGATTCAGGTCCGTGACAGCCGGGACTGGAGCCAGCCGATTGACGTCGATGTCGTGAAAAAACTCGGCAGTAAGGCACTGGTGAAACTCATTCCGGCATGGGAGCCACAAATTAAACCGGGCAATCTGGATACTGATACCTGGTCGGAAACGTATGGTCAGCCGGTTAGCTATCAGTTCAATGAGCAGCCAATCGGTGACGAAGGGACATACAGCAGTCCCCGTTCTGTCCAGGTGCACCCGGACCGCATCATCCTCTTGTGCGAGGGTTCTGAGGACGACAACATCCTCTCCGGCATCCCACTGCTGGAGGCAGGCTATAACGACCTTCTTGATATCGAGAAAACGAAGGGCGGCAGTGCCGAGGGCTTCCTTAAAAACGCCAGCCGACAACTGGGGATCGCCTTCGACAAAGAAACGAACATGGAAAGCCTGAAAAAGGCGGCTATTGATGCAGGTTTCAAAGACCTTGGGGAAGCACTGAACGACAAGGTAGCGAAGATGAACCGCGGTACCGATGCCGCTCTGGTAATGCAGGCAGGCACGCCCTCTGTTCTCTCGGTAGCCGCTTCTGACCCGACGCCAAGCTGGACGGTATCAGCCAACTCCTTCTCTTCAACAATTCAATGTCCGTTCAACATTATGTTCGGAAAGCAGACGGGCAATCTCGCGTCGGAGGAAGATAAGACTGCCTGGGCAAACCGCTGTAACGAACGTCGCTGGGGATTCCTTTCTGACGTTATTACCCGCGTCATTGAGCGGTTCTGGACTGTTGGCATTATTGACCCTCCAGCATCCGGCGAGGTGACACTGGCCTGGTCTGATTTGCTGGCGCCGAGTGAAAAAGAGAAGCTGGCCAATATGGCAGTGATGGCTGACGTGGCAGCGAAAACACAACAGGCCTTTGGCACCCCAGCAGTCGATGAAAATGAGGTTCGCGCGGTCGGCGAACTGGAGCCACGGAAAGAGCCTGAAACGCCAGATCCTAATGCAAAACCAACCGGAAAGGATCCGCTGACTGATGACGACGACAGTGCAGACCCGAATCGGAACGCCAATCGTCCCGCGCAATAAGGCTGACCCGACGCAATCAGGCCGACAGGTCAGTCGGATGTTCAATGATATCGAAGCCCGTTATCTGGACATCAAGCGCCGACTGAAAGTGCTCTTTGATCAGCGTCTCACCGGGCGCCAGCGCGAAACCAATGGCGAGCGGTCCTGGATGATGTGCAACAACGAGGGTGCGGAGCCATCGCTATATCAGGTCAATGCCGGAACCTACATCTATGACATGACGGCGGCACAACTGGCTGACCTGCTGCAGATTGTTCAAACCGTATTGGACGATTCACTGCTCGACGGGGGAAGCCAGAACCTTTGGGCGCTGGAATATGTCTCGGCAGGGTATGAGCGCGGCACGTTGAATGCCTTCACCAACCTCTCGGTGCAGTCCCCGGCCTACGCCAGTCAGATAACATTGCAGCAATTGCTCTCCAGTCCGGCTTATCAGAACCAGATTGCCAGCGCCTACGTAAGCACTTATAGCGACTGGAAGGGGATAAGCGATACAGCAAGAGCCGACCTCGCAAACGTAATAGCCGACTCGATAGGGCGTGGGATTAACCCGCGCGAGACGGCCAGCATTGTCAGTAAGCGCCTTGATGTGTCGATGGCTAAGGCCAAAAATATCGCGCAGACGGAGCAGGTCGGCGCGCTGCGGCAGGCACAATGGAATGAAACGGATTGGGCTGCTGATCGCCTTGGGCTGAATACCGGGTTGCTTTGGTTATCAGCGTTAAAACCCACTACTCGCTGGTGGCATGCCGCTGAGCATGGAAAGGTTAAATCGACCGAATGGGTAAGGGAATTTTACTCACGAGACGGCAATAAGTATCACTGCTACTGCAGCCAGATTCCGGTACTGCTCAACGAGGACGGTAGTATCTTTAATGAAGGACTGACGGATAAGTTGGCGACAGAAAGAAAAGCTTGGTATTCCATTAAACAATAATTATGTTAATCCTCATCAGGAGGATTTCATGGTTAAAAGACAGGATAGCTCTGGTTATCTATATCATTGGGTTAAAGCAGTACCTTTTCTAAGACTCAAAGAGACTGATTACTCTGCTGCATTCGAAGTAATGATGCAGATCATCGATGACGGCTGTCTCAGGGCAGGCCTTACAATGGATAAAGGCGGGCATGAGTGCATATGTTTAACCGAATCGCCTAAAAAAATGATAACAAATGATACTTCAAAGTATCAGCCATTCGGATTTCAGTTTACGAAGCGAGAGCTTTTCGCCTTGGGAGGCAGGCCAGTTATTTATTCTCCTATAAGGGATAAAGCACTACTTGATCCTTCTTTACATTGGCGGTTCATGCCTTTTGATTTGGATTTGATGTCAGTTAAGAATCCGAATGGCTTGGATTTTACTTGGGAACGCGAATGGCGCCTTAACGAACCAGAGCTTTTCATTCAGGATGCTAGGAAAATATATGTACCAAACGATTATTACAAAAAGCAACTCATAGACAGGACAAACCTTATCGTTCAAAACAGCATATCAGACTATTACTTTGGATATCCTGATCAATGTGTGGAGCAATACGTTGACGACATACATGATAAAATTGAAGTTTTAAACATCCCCGATTAGGCCAGTTCTGGCCTTTTTTATTGTCTGAAATCCACCAATGAGGACCCGGCATGAAACGCAACCGCGTTAACGTGCTGACCGTCGTCAACTCCGCATCAAACATCACCACTGAAACCATCGACGGCAAGCCACATATCGTGGTTCGCGGCATCACGCCTGTGGTGGACGATATCGTGATGAACCGGAAGTTGTACCCGGCAGCAGAAATCGAGAAAGCCTATAACACGCTTGAGCGTAATCCGATGCCTCTGGGCCACCCGAAGGTGGACGGCAAGCATGTTTCGGCGCGCGACGTGCGGGCGGTTAACAATTACCACGTCGGGGCATGGCTCCAGAACGTCAACCACAAAGACGGCAAAGTCAGCGGTGATATGTACGTAGACCGCCAGTACGCCGAGTCGAGTGAGAAAGGCAAACGACTCGTTAACCGACTGGATGAGATGGCCGCTGGTACCAACGTCGATCCGATCCACATCTCAACAGGCCTGCTGTATTCCGGTATTGCCGCGAACGGCGAATCGAAAGGCAAAAGGTACAACGAAATTGCCACCAACATGATGTTCGACCATGTAGCTGTGCTGCTGGACGAACCCGGCGCAGGTACGCCAGGCGAAGGCGTTGGCATCTTCGTTAATGCCGAAGGTGAAGAACTTGAAATCGAAGTCGTGAACCTTGCTGATTCTGAATCTCCCGACCCGCAAGACCCCACATTTAAAACCTTTTTCAACCAGCTAAAGGCGTTTTTCAGCGCCAACAGCGACTCAACCCATAAGGAAACAGACCCGATGAAAGAGCTCATCGTCAATGCGCTGAAAGCCAAAGGTAAACCGGTTGACGGTAAAACCGATGCCGAGCTGATGGACGCATATAACCAGATGCTGGCGGAAAACGCCGGCAAAGAAGAGACGCCGGAAGAAAAGGCTGCTCGCGAGAAGAAAGAGGCTGACGACAAGAAGGCGAAAGAGCAGGCCAACAACAACCAGGAAGCCCCTGCATGGTTTGCCCCGTTCGCCCAGAAGCTGAACGCGATCGAGTCCGGTCTGTCGGTAAACGCCGACAAGGTTAAAAGTGAAATGCGTGCTGCAGTAAAAGCGAAGTTCGGCCTGGACGACCTCGCAGTGAACGCTCTCGACGGCGCGGCTCTGGACGGCTTCTACGCGCAGTGCCAGACATCAACGGGCCTGAATGGTGTATTCCGCCAGGCGAACAACAACCAATCTTTCAGCGAAATGCCGGAGTAAGAAATGGCTAAAGACGGGAAACATGTAATTCATGCGGGCGGTATTTTTGCCAATCCGCAGTTGCACCGGGAGGGTGCCGCGGCTGCTGATACCAGACCCGGCACTATTGGCTTCTTCGATAACACGACGAAGAAATTCACGGCATCGGTTGATGGCAATGAAGACGCCATTCTGTATGTGGCTAACTATGACTATCTGCGCTGTAAAACGGTGGATGACGCCATTGCTGAGGGGGACTGGGTGGTCGCGATGCATCCAACGTCCGGTGTTTTCTTCAACGTCCCTGCGGCGGCCGGCACGTACACGAAAGGTCAGCCGCTTTCAATTGCCAATGGTTTCGTGAAAGCGAAGGCCGCGGGTGAGTCTGTCCGCGCTTATGTCGAAGAGGACCGCGCATACACCATTGCCACCGCAGGCGATCTCCTGCGCGTCGTCATTAAGTAAGGAGCAACGAATGTTTGCATTTTCCACCCGACAGGCAACCGAGACCCGAAATCTTGAGGCAAACACTGCTCAGTTTCAGGAGTTGCAGTTTGCCCGTAATGCCAGCGCCCAGGCTGTAGCCGATTTCATTGCCCGCACCCGCGCGCGTGGTGAAGCCGCCAATGCCCCGGTACTGGATGCAGTGAACGCAGTGGATGATATCCGCCGCCTGTATCGCTCTTACGACCAGACCGTTCTGGCTGAATTCCAGCCCAATACCGAATTCACGTTACTCAACGATCTGATGCCTCTTTCCCGGTCTGTACGACTGGAAGAATCGGTGTATGAATACGCGCGCACGGGTGGTCGTGGTTGGGCTCACACCTCAATGTCCGGCCAGATTGGTGCGGCGCTCGATGCGAAGTCCTATACCTTCGACGGCACGATGGTGCCTATTCACGATTCCGGTTTCAAATTCAACTGGCGTGATCCGGTATTCAATAAAGGCTCTGCGTTGTCGTCTCTGGCCGACGCCCAGGCTGGCTCAGTCGATGATGTGCGCCGCCAGTACGTGGACTATATCTGGAGCGGCTTCCGCGACGCTGCGGGCAACTTCATTAAGTTTGACGATAAAACCTGGAAAGGCCTGCGTGCTGATGAGCGTGTCGCTCAAATTACGCTGACCTTCAACTTCGCGACCAGTACGGATCCGAAAGCTATTCGCGCTCAGGCCATTGCGCTACGTGACGTACTGAAACTGCAGAACTATCAATACGGCGAGCAGACCTGGTACGTTTCCAGCGAAATCATGTCGAACTGGGAACAGTATTTCGATGTGAACTCCCTGCGCACGGTGCTGGAAGAGATTAAGAAGCTCTCCGGCATTAAAGACATCAAAGAAGACGCCAAGCTATCCGGCAATCAGATTCTGGTTGTACCGCTGGGTGCTGGGGTTATCGCTCCGATTGTCGGCCAGGCGTTCGGTACCGTTGCCGATCCTCGCCAGTTCTACAACAGCGACTACGTATGGCGCACCTGGGGTGCTGCTGGTCTGATGGTTAAGCAGGACATCAGCGGTCACTTCTCTGTCGTTTACGCCTCGAGCTAAGGAAACACCTATGGCACTTGTAAAGATACTGGTAGAGAACCTCTTTGCCGGTGCCAGCTTCCAGAAGCTGGAGGCTGGTAAAGTTTATGACGTCGATGATGCGGTTGCTGAGAACTGGATTGCAGCGGGCAAAGCTGAGGCAACGAAAGAAAAGGGCGAGACGCTGCTGTTTGAGGTGGCTACGCCCTCGACACCCCTGGCTGTTGAAACCACCGTGCTACAGGAGCAACTCGACAATGCTCTTGCGATGGTCGAACAGTTAAAGGCCGAAGCGACAGCGAAGGATGTTGCTCACGCGGAAGCCCTGGCGGCTGAAACAAAACGTGCAGATGCAGCAGAAGCGGCGCTGGCAGAAGCAACCAAGAAGGCGAAATAATCATGGCTGACCCAATCACAGCGGCAGACGTGCATGCGTTCCTCGGTGAATTGGGTTACTCCATCCCGGGCGCGTTACTGGAGCCGATTCTCTGCGTGGTAAACAAAATCATTCCGTGTCTTGATGGCGCGGGATATGACGACTGCACCGCAAAACTCATCCTGATGTATGCCGCCGCGTTGATGACAACGTCTTCCGGCGCCCGCCGCATCAAATCACAGGGGGCACCATCTGGCGCGTCTCGTTCGTTTGATTATGGCGAAGACAGCATCACATGGTTACGCGATTCTCTGTCCCACCTCGATACGGGCGGGTGCACCAGTGCACTGCCAATCAGCGTCGGTAATAGTGTCGGATTTTTCGATGTGGTGGGGGGCTGCTGATGGCCTGGATATCCGTTAAGCATCGGCTGCCTCGTTCATTCTCGCGCGTGTGGGTAATCACCGATACCGGGCAGCAAACGACAGCGTACGTCAAATCGGACGGTGAGTGGTTCATTAACTGCCCGCACATCCGGGCGACAGGCGCGGTTGTGCTGCAATGGAGGGAGTAGGCCATGTCGTCGATAGCCAACTGGTCATACACCGCTAAGGCAACTATCTGGCGAAAGCTTGCCGGGAAAGACGAGAACGGCGATCCGCTGGGTTATGCGGAACCAGAGATCATCTTATGTGATTATGAGGGCGGTCTTTCGAAGCGCATAGGTAGCCTTGGCACTGAAATTGTCGTGAAGAATACCATCTGGACAGAGGCACTGGCAGCGGCAGGTGATTACCTGCTGATTGGCGAGTCGACAGAAACGGACCCGGTCAGAGCTGGCGCTGACGAAGTGCGGCAAGTTATCCGTTATGCCGATACTTTTGATCGCCTCGCGGATGACTTCGCGATTATTACAGGAGTCTGATATGGGTGTTAAGGTGAAAGGGATTCAGCAGGCCAAGGCTAATCTGAACCGTATCATTGATGACATTCAGGGGAGAAAAGTTGTTCGCGGAATTCAGTCTGCCTTGCTCATCGTTGGCGCCCAGGCGGCGATTTATACTCCTGTAGATACTTCAACACTTCTCAACAGTCAGTTTTGCGAAATAATGGTGAACGGAACACGCATCACCGGGCGGGTAGGCTATTCAGCAAACTATGCTGCATATGTCCACGCTATGCCGGGCAAACTCAAAGGTCAGCCTCGTGCGCACTTCGGTAAAACCAGAGAAGGGCAGGAGTTCGGCGGCGGTACGGGTACTGGCAACTATTGGGACCCGCACGGCGAACCTCAGTTTCTGACAAAGGCAGGTAACGAGACCAGAGACCAGATTGACGCCGTGATGCGCAAGGAGCTGTCGCTATGACACCCATGATGCATGAGCGCGTCCGTAACATGTTCGGCGACGCCGGGCTTACAGACGGTTTCACGGTGCAGAAGCTTTTATACGACGACCCTGGAGACCCGTCGACGGCGGTCATGGTATTCAGGCCAAACGGTGGCTCATCAATCAGGAATGCGCTGGGCTCTGATTATTACGTCCTGGTCGATGTTGTCGGCGCGAAGGACAAACGCGGCGATGCGCTTAGTGCAGTTCAGCGCATTGTTGATTATGTCCAGGCCAACCCCATGGCTGATGAGTGCGTCGGCTATATCCAGAATATGGGCTCAATTCCCGCGCCGGTGCTTACAGAAGAAGGGCGAATAGTTTTCCGTCTCCAGTTCGTTTGCACTTACGGTGATTAGCCAATCCCAACCAAATAACCCGCTACGGCGGGTTTTCTTTTATACGTCAAAGAGGAGTTTCACATGGCTGATTGCCAGAACTCAAACGAGCGCCTGTTCGGTGGCGCGGTCGTGCTTGAAGTCGCTGACGGCTGCCCGGATGTCAAACCGCTTGAATCTGAGTGGAAGTCTTTAGCTGCGGGCACGTCGAAGGGTTTCGACTTTAACCCGAACAGCGTGACCAGTGATGCAGATGACGGCGGCGGTTATGTCGAAACCATCATCACCAACAGTGATTTCACTCTTAGCTTTGAGGGTGAGGTTCGCAAAAAGGATAAGCTGGATCAGTACGGCGTTGGCCGGTACATCGCTTATTTTGCTGGTGAGCTTAAGGCCAAGCGTCAGCCCGGTCTGTGGGTGCGCATGGATTATGGCCCGGTTGAGTTTATCGGTTATATGAACATCACGGCGCTGAGCTCTGACGGTGGTACCAACGACATCGTGACGTTTTCTACTGAGTTCAAAGTCGGCGATGCGAGCACTATCGAAGTGAACGAAGTCACCGATATCCCTGTGACTGGCGTGACGCTTACCCCGACAACCAGCACCGGGGCTGCAGGCGGTACCAGCACGTTTACGGTGAATATCGCCCCGGCCGATGCCAGCAACAAAGGCTTCACCATTGCTACGACTGACGCAACGAAAGCCACAGCAACTGTGTCCGGGAATACAGTCACGGTCACCCGTGTTGCGACGGGTACCGCGCAAATCGTCGTTAATACCGTCGAAGGCAACAAGGTTGCCACGCACACCGTTACCGTCAGCTAGCGGCTATTACAAAGGGCGGCGCGCTGCCCTTGATAATAATCGTTCACGGAATGGCCTATGACAGCATTAAAAGAAATTGGCGAAATCGGCATCAGTGATAGCCGGGAAGGAGGTAAAGATTTCCTGCTGCGCCCCTCATTCGCTGCGATGGCCCGCCTGGGCGAACCGGCCGAGATTGTGAGGATTTACGGCACCGTCAATGGCAGCGATGCGCAGCAGTTGCTGGTGGCTTGCGTAGGGGCGCTGAAATGCATTCCCGCCTGGGTGTCGCCATCATTCAATCTGCTGGCTGATCGTCTGCTATCGGCGGCGATGCATGTTATGCAGGCATGCTGCGAAGAAGACCTGACCGCCATTATCGGCGAGTGGAAAGGGTGGTCACGCTATGTCGTGTATCGGCCCGGTATGATGCCCCGTAATGACATTGTTGTGATGGCACAGCAGTTACTGCAGCATGGCGTAATAGGCAAAGCGAAGGTGCGCCGGCTGCAGCGCCACGAATCAGGTGAAACGACGAGCGAGTTCAGGGCGTTCGATTACATCAGCGCCGCGCGCTCGCACTTTGGTATGGGCCGCGATGAGGCCGCGGCGTTGACTATGACAGAGTTTCAGCTCCTGCTGGCCGCCAAATACCCTGATCAGAAAGGGTTTACACGTGAGGAGTACGACGCGGTAGCCGAAGATTACATGGCAAGAAAAACGAGACGATTGGCGAATTGTAGTGATAGTGGACTATAGTATGAACCTCTCAATATCTTTTAGCACCTCACAAAAGAAGTACTAGAGTTCATTCTGATTCACTTAGTTTCATCTTGATCAAATATGAGTAATGGTATTAAATGAACAAACACAACTACTGTTGTTTAAAGTGTACTTACTACATGTAATGCACTGTAATTTTATGCACTACGTTAAGTGCAGGCATTCTGAGGGCTTCACTATGAGTCACGCACTGAGAAAGACGGATCGTTTGTACATTCCGCCCCGTGACAAAAACACCAAGGCGGCACCACGAGCGGCTATGGATGAAAACTGCAGTCATGCAGAACAAGTTAAAAATGCATTTGACTTTGGTTTCACTCGATATGAGGGAGCCATGGAAGAACTGTCTCGCGTCTAAGTAGGTGCTCATGGCTGAGATTGTTGAGGGTGTAAATTATCTTTCTGTCGATGATTTGATTAGTATTAACAGACGGTTAATTGAAACCCAAACGCCAAACGAACAAATTGGCGTCTTAAGCGAAAACAATCTCAGTTCATCGCAGGCACGACCAAGCATGGTTAGATGGTATGAGCAGACGGATGATATGTTTAAATTAGCCGCAGCTCTCATTGAAAGCATCATACAAAATCACCCCTTCGCAAACGCTAACAAACGTACTGCTATGATGGCTGGTTACATCTTCCTTTTACTTAACGGCTATGAACTTACAGCTCCAGGGGAAGAGGTTGTCATAATCGCCGAAGGTCTCGCGAAAAAAGAGTATGATGCAGTGGACTTGGAGAATTGGCTTTGTCACTGGTCACGAACCTACGACGCCAGGCAACTTTGTGTCCAGACGATGATAGTTGATGCGATTAACTTAAATCCGTAGTTGGCGTTCTATAACCGCTTCTTAAAAATTAAACCCGCTCCGGCGGGTTTTCTGCTTTCTGAACCCAACAAACCATCATCTCCGTTGCGCTTGTGCTATTCCTGGGTAGGATGTGATCACTTTTACCGATGGGGATAGGGATATGAAAAGAGTTCTGGCAATCGTGCTTTCTATTTTGGCTGCACCAAGCTTTGCAAATAATGATGTATCAACCATTTCATTAGCTAAAGCAGCGGTCACAAAGATATTAGAAACACGCTACAAGCCAGATGAATGCGCTAAATGGAAAATACTAGCATCAGCAGGATCCATCTCTCAGGCAAATGCCTTAGCAAAATGTGATAACGACTTTAATCCCGGTTACGGCTTGGATTTTAGCTCGGTCGAAGTAAAAAGAACGGATAACTTTGATTCAGTGTGCGGCATCGTTAGCGGTAGAACAGAGCTTAGCCGCATAGGTGCGCGCTTCGTTTACGATGTCAAATCAGGCAGCGTAACGCTGAAACCTTCTAAATACCCTATGTACTCACTTGCATCATCAGGTGAATTCGGTAAAAACCAAATTAATTTAGAGAACAAACAATACGAATTGGTATACAGCTCGAAGTGTAAGTAACCAATTTTTATAAAATCAACCTCGCTCCGGCGGGGTTTTTTATTGCCTGGAGAAAAGTAAATGACTGAACAGAACGCAGGCAGTATCGTTTATGACATCAGTGCAGATGTGCTGCCCTTGCTAGAAGCCGGCCGCATGGCCCAGGATGCCCTGGATAAAATCGACACTGCGGCCAGAAATTCCGGTAAAGGTCTTAATTCCATCGATAAATATGCAAGTGACGCAGGGAAGGCGCTGGATGGACTAAACAAGTCGTTTATCGAAGCAAGCAAAGATCTGGACAGCGTAAGCGACTCATCGTCTTCTGCCGGGCGCTCTCTGGATGAGTTGACCGCGTACGTGAAATCGATAGACACCGCATCACGTTCATCCAGTTCTTCGTTGAATGCTATTGCTCGCGCGATGCAAGAGGCAAAATCGGGTGCAAGCGGTGTTGGCAGTGAATTTAGCCGTGCGCAGGCCTTAATTGAGGGGCTCGGAAACCAACTGGCTGTGCTCGAAGAAGCGCAGGAAGGTTCAGCTCGTAGCGCGGCAATTCTTGCTGCTCAGTTACGCGCCGGATCATCAGCAACAGAAGAAGAAAAACAGAAAATAGGTGAGTTGACTGGCCGGCTGTTTGACATGAAGAACACCACGGATACCAGCTCGAAAAGCCACGGCAATTGGAAAACCACCATGCAACAGGCTGGTTATCAGGTGCAGGACTTTATCGTCCAGGTACAGGGCGGCCAATCCGCGCTGGTGGCATTCAGCCAGCAGGGCTCTCAGCTTGCTGGTGCATTTGGGCCTGGCGGCGCGGTGATCGGCGCTATCATTGCACTGGGTTCGGTATTGACTGGTGTTCTGATTACTTCACTAAATGGCGGTAAAAATGCCATGGATGCGCTGAAAGATGCCGCCGAAGCCATGGATAAGGTAATCACCATTTCATCTCAGGGGGTGGCAGCACTCTCTGATAAATATGCCGCGCTTGCCAGAACTAATGCCGAAGTGGCTACACTTATGCGTAATCAAGCATTGCTTGAATATAACCAGGCAATCGCCAAGATACCGAAAGCCATCAGTGACGCTGCTGACTCCTTTGTTACACTTGGCGACAGAGCAATGGCTGCTTTCGGTGGAGCATCGCCAAGTATCAAAAAATTCAATGATGAGCTCGCGGGTCTTAAAATCACTACCGATAACTGGAGTGAGGCAATTACTCAGGCTAACAGTCTGGGCCAGTATGCATCTGGAGTGACTAATTCTCTCTCTGCAACCGTAAATACTCTTGCCAGTAGGTTTGGCATCAGCCAGCAGGCTGCATTTGATCTTGCCAAACAGCTTTCTGATTTGAGTAAAAACCCTTCTCCTCAGGCCCTGCAAGACCTTGCCCTAAAATTACAACAACTGAAATCATCTTCAACAGATGGGCAAGATTCAATAAATTCACTGGCAGAGAAATTGATTAGCCTTGCCGCTGCGGCTGGAGAAGCAAAGTTAAGAGTTGATGGGTTAAAGGCGGCTACTGATAACCTGACATCTGGTCAGAAAGGTTTAATCAAGCAGTCTGAGCGCAACCTGGAATTATCCAAAAAACAGGGGGCAGCCAGGGCAAAACTGCAGGCTCAATACGCTGCGGAAGATGCTGGTTTCGCGAAGGACGATCCGCATACCGTGCAGATGATGAATGATGCGGCTGCGACCTATAACAACATCGATGCGCAGAAGAAACTGGATGCCCAGAACAAGAAAGGTGCATCTCAACAAGAAAGTATCTCCCAGAAACTGGCTAACCTGAAACAGCAGTCAGAACTGGCAGCAGACAGCACTCAGCAATTAAGCCGTGAGCAGGCAATCCTTACCGCTCAGCAGTCACTTGGTAAAGGGGCCACGCAACAACAAATCGCGCAGGCTGGGCAGTATGCCGCATCAAAATGGGACGCGGCGAACGCACTGAAAGCACAAGCTGCTGCCGAGAAACTGCTGCCGGAAACGAAGGAAAACGCGTCCTATAAACAGGATATGCAAGACCTGAAAACGGCCCTGGATGCGAAGAAAATCACGCAACAGCAGTACGACCAGACTAGCGAGCAGCTCGAGCAACAGCATCAGGCTAATATTGCGAAAATCCGCTCACAACAGGCAGTGACGCCGTTGCAGTCGGCGGCCGGAGAGGTCGATCCTGTGCAGCGCTTGGCAAACCAGCATGCACAGGAACTGGCACTGATCCAGCAGTTTGAGCAGCAGGGTGTACTGACGCATGAGAATGCGCTGGCGCTTCGTAACGCTGCAGATACGCAGTACGAACAGCAGCGCATCGCCGCGCAGTGGGAAATTTATCGTAACCAGAGTCAGGCGAATGAACTGTTGGCGTCTTCACTTGAAGGATTGCAAAGTGGTGCGTCGAGCGCGTTAACCGGGCTGATTAACGGCACGCAGAGTTTGCAGGAGGCGTTTGCCAATATTGGTTCAACGATACTCAACAGCGTAATTACCAGTCTTGTTCAGATGGGCATAGAGTGGGTTAAGGCTCAGTTGATGGGACAGGCCGCAGCCGCAGCGTCGCTGGCGTCCACAATGGCCCAAGCTACTGCGGCTGCTTCTGCATGGGCACCCGCTGCAGTCAGCGCATCAATTGCAACGTATGGTAGCGCGGCGGCTGTTGGGCAGGCTGCCTACGCCGGTTCTCTTTTGTCTGCAAAGGGTATGGCGCTTGCGGGTGCCCGTTATAACGGCGGCCCTGTTTCGGCAAACTCAATGTACCGTGTAGGTGAGGGCGGGAAGCCTGAAATCTTCAAAGCCAGCAATGGCAGCCAGTACATGATTCCTGGTGACAATGGACGGGTGATCAGTAATAAGGATATCGGCAATTCAGGCAGTAACGGAGGCTACACCGTGTTCAATGTGGCGTTCAACATCCAGACCACGAACGGTATCGACGACGCCACCATGCAGAAAATGGCCGGAATGATGAAACAGGTCGCCCTCTACCAGATAAAAGACCAAAGCACTCGCCCCGGCGGCATGCTTCAACCCCGCAAATAACAGGAAGTACCATGCCAGAAACTTTCACATGGATCCCCCAGACGGGATTCACGGGCGAGCGTACGCCTGATGTAGCCGTCGTGAAGTTAGGCGATGGCTATGAACAGCGTCAGGTAAAGGGTATCAACCCACTTTTGGGGAAATACCCGCTGACGTTTATTGGTTATGACGATTCGAAATGCGTGAGGCCAAATGTGGCAAAAGCTGTGGATGCTTTTCTCAGGGCTCGCATGGCCGTTGAATCGTTCTACTGGACGCCACCTGATACTGGGGTGCAAGGGTTGTATGTGTGCCGTTCATGGTCGATGCAGAAGAACAAAGGCGTTTACACGTTAACCGGAACATTTGAGCAGGTGCCGCGATGAGAGACATACCAGCAGAACTAATCATCGAGAGTGTTGATGCCGGTGTTGGCGCAATGCTAGACCTGTTTGAAGTCGACCTCCAGTCGTTCGGAGGCGATGTTATCCGCTTCCACGCAGGAACTAACGGTTATTACAACGATGTCATCTGGCAGGGGCGCGCTTACTCGGCCTATCCGATCGCTGTAGAAGGCTTCGAAGTGAAATCGGAGGGGACGTACTCGCGCCCGACGATGAAGGTAGCGAACATAACCGGGCTGATTACTGGCATTAACCACGATTTCGATGATGCGCTGGGCGCGGTGGTGACTCGCCGACAGGTGCTGGTTAAGCATCTGGATGCGGTGAACTTCCCGAACGGAAACGCTGATGCAGATCCTACCATGGAGGCTGTGTCGCGCTACGTCATTGAGGAAATGGCCGAAGAGACGTTCGAGACTGTCACCTACAACCTGGCCACGCCCGTGGACTGCGATAATGCCATTATCCCGGCGCGCACCATTCTCGCCGACGTGTGCCAGTGGGTGTATCGCGGCGATGGTTGCGGCTATTCCGGCGGCGCGGTGGCGGATGAGAAGGATAACCCAACCTCTGACCTGTCACGCGATAAGTGCTCTAAGCATCGCAGCGGGTGCCGTATGCGCTTCCCTAAACCGAGTTCGCTGCCATACGGCGGCTACCCCGGCTCCTCAAAGGTGTCCTGATGCTTGAAACTGAATGCCTGGCCTATGCCACCTCATCGGGCGATGAAGTATGCGGCCTAATTATCGACGGCGACCGCCTGTGGCGATGTCGTAACACGCATCCGGATCCAGCGCGAAACTTCCGGATTGATGACAGAGACTGGTTTGAAGCAGAAGCGGCGGGAGAAATCACCGCCGTTTTTCATTCTCACCCTGAGCCAAAACTGGTGCTGTCTGGCGCAGACCGAACGGCACAACTTGATACGGGTATTGAATGGTGGTTGGCCAGTGGCGGGAAACTACGTAAGTTTCGCCCGGTACCGCATCTGCTTGGCCGCCGGTTTATGCATGGCGAAATGGACTGTTACACGCTCTTTCGCGATGCCTATCACCTTTGTGGAATCGACTTGCCAGACTTTGAGCGAACCAATGGTTGGTGGTTGCGCGGCGAAAACCTGTATCTGCAGAACATCGCGGCCAACGGCTTCTATGAGGTTGATATGAACGCCATTCAGCCAGGTGACGTAATCATCCGGCGGGCGTTCCCTGAGTGCGACCCATGCCACGCGATGATCTGGCTTGGTGACAATACCATTTTGCACCACGAAGTGCACGGCAGGCTTAGCCGCCGCGAGCCGCTGCGACAGATTCACGTCCCTCTCATTCACTCCATCTGGAGACACGAACAATGCTCACTTTTGGATTTGCGGGGAATTTACGACGACATTTCCGCCAGATCGCAATGAATGTCGACACGCCAGCGCAAGGGCTTCGTCTCCTGTTGGCTCAGTGTCCGGCATTCAAGCGCGACTTTTATAACACGCGCATTCGCATGCGCATCAATGGCAGTGACGTCTGCGGTGAAAACCTTGAATTCCACATGAACCGCCGTGTCAAAGACGGCACGCGCGTGCTGATTGTCCCGGTAGTTGAAGGCTCAATTTCAGCCGTAGCCGCTGCATGGATCATGGTTGCCGTCTCTGTCGCTTCGGTGGCGTATTCGCTTTATATGACTTCGCACATGAAGACAGGTACGTCAGCGGACCAGGACACGAACTCTATCACTAACAACTCATTTACCAGTGCGGAAAACCGAGTCGGTCAGGGACGTCCTGTACCGCTACTGCTTGGTGAGATGGTTGTGGGCAGTAACGTAATTAGCCTTGGTATCGACACAACGAACAACCAGGACTGGAATATTTCGATCAGTTAGGGTGATGATATGGGATCAGGTGGCGGTGGCGGCAGTACACCAAAATTAATCGACGACAACCTTAAATCTAAGCAATTCCTCCGCGTTCTGGACCTCATCAGTGAGGGACCAATCTACGGTCCTGTAGACCAGCATCATCTTTCCTCATTTATGCTGAACAAAACGCCAGTCACCGATGCCGCGGGCAATGTGACCATCAATGGTGTCAGCGTGGCATGGCGACCGGGATCAGCAACACAGACGCCAGTCACTGGCTTCTCGTCCATTGAGGCGACGACGGTTGTTAATGCTGATGTAACTCAGGCAACTCCACTCGTCAGAACGGTAACTGATGCTGATGTTGATCGCGTGCGCATGAATATTGGCGTGTCTGGTCTTGTCCGTCAGGACACGAAAGGAAACCAGCATGAAACTGCTGTGACTATGGTGATCGAAACCCGCGCTGCAAATTCTGTATGGCACGTTCAGAAGACAGTGACCATCAGCGGGAAAATATCCGGGGAATATCTTGAGGCACATCTTTTTGATGCACCAGACACCAAGCCATTTGATATTCGTCTTCGCCGTATCACAGAAGACAGCAGTAGTGACCTGCTGTCTAACGGTACCGTGTGGAACAGTTTTACTGAAATCACCGATGACAACCTGTCTTATCCATACGCAGCTGTAGCTGGTTGCGTGGTGGACCGTGATCAGTATACAGACACGCCAACGCGCACGTATCACCTGCGCGGCCTGATTGTCGACGTTCCTGATAACTACGACCCGGTTGCCCGCACCTATGCCGGCATCTGGACTGGTGGTTTTAAGTCATCATGGACCAATAACCCAGCATGGATATTCCGTGCGCTGGTCAAAAATTCCCGCTATGGGCTCGCTAAGCGCGCAGGTTATGTTGATGTTGATGATGGTAGCCTGTATGTCCTTTCACAGTTCTGCGATCAGCTTGTCGACGATGGTTACGGTGGCCAGGAGCCACGCTTTACATTGAACGCCTATATCACCGAGCAGAAGAGTGCCCGAGACCTGCTGGACGACATAGCCGGAATGTTTCGTGGTATTGCATTATGGGATGGCATGCGCTTCTCAGTAATGTTGGATAATCCCCAGGACCCGGTGGCTTCTATTGCGAATGCTAACGTGGTTGACGGGCTGTTCACTTATAGTTCGATGAAGCGATCAGAGCGTTATAACGCAGTGGTCGTATCCTGGACTGATCCAAATAACGGATGGGAACAGGTAAAAGAATATGTCTCAGACGATGAGATGATTGATCGTTACGGCTACAACGAAACGACGATGGAGGCTTTCGGCTGTACTTCCCGTGGACAGGCGTTTCGCACCGGAAAATGGATGCTGGAAACCGCCAGACGTGAGACTAAAAAAGTCACTTTCAAGATGGCGCGCGAAGCAATCCGTTTTCTTCCTGGCGACATCGTGGAAGTGATGGACAACAATTACGCGGCAACGCGCCTCGGTGGGCGCATCATGTCGCATGCTGGCGCAACCATCATTGTTGATACTGACATTTATGAGTTGGCTGGCGGTGGTGATTCGATGTCGCTGATGGGATCGAACGGCAAATTCGCTAAGTATGAGATAGACAGCGTGGATGGTCGCCTGGTGACCCTTAAAAAGGCTCCTGTCTGGGTGCGCGACGGTACCGTATTTGTCATCACTACCGGGGCGGTGGCGCCTCGACTGTTCCGCATCATGGGTATTTCTGAGGACGATAACAACTCCGTTTACAGTATATCAGCCACGCTGCATGACCCAAATAAACAGGCCATTGTGGACGAGGGGGCTGTATTTGAGATCCCTAATGATACGCTGAATGGGTACCGGGTCCCCAACGTCGAAAACCTGCGCATCATCAACACAAATAGCGAGACTGTTCAGGTAACGGCTACGTGGGAAACGGCCACCACAACGAAAAAACTGGTGTTCGAACTGTATGTTTACGCCGCGAACGGCGCAGTTGTTGCTCAGTTTGAAACAGAGCAGTTCCGTTACGAGTTCTACGGACTCAACGCCGGGAGCTACACGCTTGGTGTGCGAGGAAGAAATGAAAACGGGATGAAAGGTGCGGAAACGCAGGTCAGTCTGATTATTGGCGCGCCCATGGCACCTAATTCTGTTCAATGGATTCCGGGACCGTTACAGGCAACGCTGGTTCCTGTTATGTCGGTGACGGCAACGACAGACACTTCGTTTGAATACTGGTATGCAGGCGAGACGCCGATCCCCCTGACGAATGATATGGAGGACAACACACAATTCCTCGGGCGCGGTAATCAGTGGACCATTCAGAACCTCAAATTTGATCACATCTATTATGTGTATGTGCGGACACGTAATGCATTCGGCGTTTCTGCGTTTGTTGAAGCATCAGGCAAACCGACTGAGGATTTCAGCGACATTACCGACGCCATTCTGGAGCAGATCAAGGATACCGAACTGTTCAAGGATCTGATTGAAAATGCCGTGGAGGGCAGTGAAAAAGTTGCTGAACTGGCAGAGGCGGTCAGTCAAAACGCCGACCAACTGGCGGCGGCAGTGGGCGCGAACCGGCAGACGGCAGAAGCCATCATTGGTAATGCCCTGGCCATCGCTGATGTTGTAGTGAGGCAGTCGGCGCAGAACGGGGCGAACAGTGCAACGTTCACCCAGTTGCGGGAGGTCATCGCAACCGAAACACAGGCCCGCGTTACGGACGTGACGCGCCTGGAGGCGAAAACCGACCAGAACGCGGCACAGGTAACGCAGCTCACGCAGGCGCTGTCTGACGAGACTCAGGCCCGCGCGACGGCGGTTGATACGCTGACGGCACAGACGGAGGACAATACCGCTAACGTAACGCAGCTCACACAGGCTGTGTCCACGCTCGACAGCGCTACCGCGTCCCGGTTCGACGAACTGTCAGGGAAAACGGCTAATGCTGCTGGTGGGGTGCAAAACACGGCGGTGGCGCTGATTCAGGAGACGCTGGCGCAGGTCAACACCCGAATGACGCTCAGTGTTCAGTACGGTGCAAACAGTGCCGGTATCCAGCGTGTTGATAACGTGATGGTGGACGCGAGCAAAGCTGTCGCTGAGTCGCTGAAAACCCTGGATGCGACCGCTGGCGGCAATGCCAATATCACGGACTTCGCAAAAACGATGTCTGATTTTACGCAGACCTCTGCAACGAAAATCAACTCACTGAGCGTCACGGTAAACGGCCAGACTGCGGCAATAACCACTAACGCCCAGGCAGTAGCAGATATCAACGGCAACCTGAACGCGATGTACAGCGTCAAAGTGGGCGTGGATGTGAATGGCGTGCAGTACGCGGCAGGGATGGGGCTGGGTGTTCAGAACACTCCTTCTGGCATGCAGTCACAGGTTATTTTCCTTGCTGACCGCTTCGCGGTTATGTCTCAGGCTGGTTCAGCCGTCACGCTGCCGTTTGTTATTCAGAACGGTCAGACATTTATTCGTGCCAGCTTTATTCAGGACGGTACTATTGAGAACGCCAAAATCGGCAACTATATCCAGTCTAACAACTATGTGGCCGGCTCTGCCGGATGGAGACTTGATAAGGGAGGAATGTTTGAAATTAACGGTGTGGGCGGTGGCGGTAGGATGTTGATATCCAGCACGCTCATTCAAATATACGACAGCAACAACGTGCTGCGCGTCAGAATGGGGTTATGGTAATGCCACAGGGGTTACAATGCTGGGACGGTGCAGGGCGCATTGCCGTTGATTTAAGTGATTATGCAATCCGATATATTGGGAGTGCTTCTGTAACATTTGCAGCCGGAGAAATGACAAAAGACGTTTCATTTCCCGGCATAACCCAAGCCGGATCATTTATATCTATTTTGACGTCTTATGACTTGGTTTCAAACGAATATTACTGCCGTGCATATGATGGCGGCTTTACTGTATTTTATTTGCCGACCACTGGCAGTCCCGGATTTACTTTTACTGTCGAGGTTTATAACTTTCAATGAGCGGATTTGAAGTTTACAACGGTTCCGGGAAGTTGCTCGTTGACTCACAAAACAGATCTACACTTTTTTATGATCAGCGCTTGATAGGAGCCGTAACCGATAAGGGTTTTTATCGTGTAGATAGCCCATTTGGTGACGGAAGTACGCTGGGTCACACCCAGCAACAATTCTGGAATGACGGATCTTTAAGGTGGTTGCAACTGGATGCAAATAAGTATGGTTTGCCCGGTGCCAATCTTCTTGAGGACAATGCGGGAAGAATGATACGCACAGCGAGAAACATTGGAATGCAGAGCGGCTATCTTGATGTTTTCGACAGCAGCGGCTCTCTTATCTGGAGCGCAGCATCAGCATCAAGCATGCCAAGAGTGGTTGGTTTTTTTGACGTGCCAGCGAACTACGATCTGCAGAACAATACCTTAGCTATAAACCTCACCTTTAACCCGTGGATCCTGATTAACAACTGCCCTGGAAATATCACGACTGATGGCATTGTTGGAGGATATTCTGGGATTGTTCTAAAATGGACAGGCTCACAACTGCAAGGAAGGTATATATCAAAGAATCAGCGCAGTTGGAGCCAGACAATTCAGGGGCGTGGTTTACGAATTCCCATTGCTCAGTTTGTTGGGATTTGATGCTGGCGGAACGCGAGGGTATTGTGTTGCGAGCATGTCTTGTCTAACGCCTTTTCCCGATTCAAAGCGGTATATCACATCGAGCTTACCCGTTTTCTGGTAACAAATATTACTGAGTCGCTTATTAATATGGCGGCTGAATATTCCATTGCTGGTGTCTGAAATAACGTTTAGTTCTCTCGTAGCACAGTTAATATTTACGTGAGTCTCACCACTGAGTGATAACCTGGCCGCATCCACCGGGTAATCCATTTCGAAAGCGTAACTTCTGTCATTAGCAGCACAGCCCGTCAGCAGCAGTGCGACGGCAATTACTCGTTTCATTTCAACATTCCTGTATTTACTGGAATATCCATTTTATTTGAGTTTAAAAAATAGTCAGATTGGTGCTGGCGATCAATTCTACATTATTGATCGCCATAAACGATCATTATTAACGTGAGGTAGTTCATGATTTACACAACGGGCACTATTGCTATTGCCGGAAACTCGTTGACTGGCACTGGCACAAATTTTACAGCGGCAGGTTCGCTCATCCGGGTTGGGTGCTCGTTGATTTCCCTGACTACACCGCCACAGGTGTTCCAAATAACGGCAATCAACAGCGCCACCCAGCTCACCGTAACGCCAGCGGCAAACCCGGCAATTGCAGCGGGTACCGCTTATGCCATCCTGCTGAGTGATTCGCTGAGCGTTGACGGACTGGCTCAAAATATCGCTGAGACGCTGACGCTGTATCAAAAAAATATGAGCGGTTTCGCCGACGTGATGAATGCGTCTGGTGACGTCACTATCACAACAAACGGTGTGGCCGTCACGGTTCCCGGCCAGAAGTCACTGGCAAAAAAAGGGGCTAACTCAGATATCACTTCTCTGAACGGGCTAACAACACCGCTCAGCCAGGGGCAGGGTGGGACGGGATTAGCAAACCCATTCGGTACCACCCCCGGATCGTTTTGTCCGGGAAATGATAACCGTCTGAATACAGTTGAAGGCAAAACCGGTGGAACCATCAGCGGTAGCGTTTATTTGAGATCTGCATCTCCTGCTGTAGCCCCCGCTGCTGGCACAGAAACAGTTACACCGTTAACCAGCTCAGGCTGGAATAGTGGTGTGTATAACGGGGCACAGTTCCTGTTTCACGGCCTGGCTGTCCAGGGCGCGGGGTCTAAGGCGGTCATTGCTATCCAGCCGACGTCGAGTTCAGGTTATACCAGGTATCTGTTTGATCAGTTCGGTTCGGCAACAGCCCCCGGGACGTGGATTTCAAACTCTGACGAGCGTCTGAAAACTCAAATCGAACGCATTGCGGAACCGCTGGAAAAAATGAAGATGATCCGTGGTGTTTCGTGGAAACGTCTGGACGGTGTCTCGCCTGGCATCGGGTTCATTGCTCAGGAGGTTCAGTCCGTATTCCCGGATAACGTTTTTGTCACTGGCAACAGAGAACTGGACGACGGTACCGTAATTAAAGACGTATTAAGTCCTGACACTGCTGGTGTGGCAGCAGCCCTGCATCATGAGGCCATCCTTGCATTAATGGCGCAGATTGACGCACTGACGACACGCGTTGCTGAACTGGAACAAAAAAATCCGGCGTGACGGTCATCGCTACCAGAAATCCGCAGTAATGCTGGGCGATTTTTTCAGTCAGGGCGTAGCACAGTTGAATCTGTTCGACGACAACGCGCCGCGTCGTGACAGCGAACAACTGATGACACTGTTAGATCAGCTAAATGCCAAAGAAGGAAAAGGCACTCTGTATTTCGCTGGACAAGGAATACAGCAGCAGTGGCAGATGACGAGGGAAATGCTCTCGCCGCGTTATACGACGAGATTTTCTGATTTGCCTGTCGTCAGGTGAAACAATAGGCGATATGCTTCTGTTGGTTGAATATTTCAAGCCAAAACAAAAAAGGAAACACGTCCGCTTTGTGCCAAAAACGGACGTTGCTAATATCGAACCATGATAACGTATTGGGATCACGTCAACGTAACAGGTCATAGTATGAGAAGAAGCCCTCTCAAGGAGGGCTGTTATAAGATATAAATTGTTTTTATCTCACTCAGTGTGCTTTATCGCACGCGCTACATATTGAAGTGTCTCATCAGAATAGTTTTTGGTATTTACCTGTAAGAATGATGCACCTGCAACACTTCCTAGAAGGTTTGGTTCAAGGTAATACATGTGATTTTCAGGACTTATCACTCCGTCTTTAACAAGCTGAGACAAAAGCATTCGTCCGTCCTCGCCTCGTAACATACGAGCATGATTAACTTTATCTTGAAGCCTTGCCAAGCGGCCTTTACTGTGAGACCTAAACGCCATAACGATTCGCCGAAACACTCTTAACGCATCAGCAACCCGATCGTCGGAATTAGAATTTACAAGCTTGTTTGAAAACGCAGACCATGGAAAACCTTCTGATGATGGCCAGTTCACATAAAGCTCAGATCCAGGGCGGACCAAAGGGGGATTAATAGTTTGATTACTTTCGAATCGGTTTGCTTCAAGAATAACGCTTGTGTTTCCCTCATCTTTTTTGACTGACTTAACAATTAACTTTTCGCTGTTTATGCGAAGGCAGTCACAAGAAATACTAATAGGTGAGAAAAGCTCAAGCTGTTCGCCAGAAACGAACTCAACATCAGAAGATTCCGTATTGATGAAAACGTTGCCTACTTTAGTTCCGAGAACTATTGAGCTATATCCATCGGATGTAAACTCAATCTCTTTTGGTTCTTCATCATTCGAATTAGAGATAATAAATTCAACGTGAAGCCTCATATCTTCATCATCATTAACTATCAAGGTAGCACTGTCATTAATTTTTAGCTTAGATAGAGCAGAGTCGAAAAGAATTCCTATGAAGGAACTATTAATTTCTAAATCACCATGCTGCACCCTAGACTCAACGAAAAAGTCAAATAGGAATGGGTTAGGCGTTGAAACGCCTAATAGGCAATAGTTCTTTGCAGCATTAGAAATACTTTTATTTTCACTCCTCAATGCATAGGACAATATGCATGCTTCAAAGACAGAGCTAGCAACCTTTCTTCCCGTCCCGTCTAAGAATGGATGTTGAGGCAACATACTTTCAACAGCATCATTATACAAAGCAATTAAATCACCACTTAGCATACTCATACTATTTATCGGCGGGATGTTAAATAATCTACATGCAAGTCGACTAAGTTGCTCATCGATTGAATAAAGATCTTCTTTTATTGAGTCAAATTTTTCAGATAACTGCTGAGTCAGCTTGTACTGCTCTCGCGACAAAACAGCTTTGCATATACTCAACAACATTTCACCGCTCAAAATATCTTTCATTTCCTCAAGAATTCTAGATGGATTTTTGATGGTGCCAATAACTTTTGATACGGCTTCCAAAACCGGTGCATACCCGAAGAATCTAGTGGATTCAGCGCCCGATATCTCCTTCAATTCGTCAACTACACCACGGATTGAGCTTTTATATACTTGTGAATGTATGCTAAGAGAAGATGATAAGTGTCTATATTCTTGCCTTTGACTTTCAGATAATCTCAGAAGATTTTTTTCGATGAAGTCAGTAGCTTCAGACTCATTAAAAAATTCAATATCGAAAACAGGGCAATTAATATTATGAATCTCACTTAAAATTAGCCAAGCCTCCTCAATAATACCCACTCGGCCAAATATAATTATTGGGTTCTTATTTCTCTTTGAAACTTTACTGACGTCGAGCAAAAAGTCTTCAAATGAATCTTGGGTTACTCTTAACCTAGCCTCATCTAAAGAGTCAATTATTAAACCAACCGATCCGGAATTCCATGCTGGTAAAATATCTTTGTTTGCCAACCCGCCAATAACATAATTACCAGCAATACTTGAAGCCTTTGATAAATCCAAATATATACTACCAGTTTTATTACTTAGTTCCCTCGCCAGCACTGACTTACCAACAGCCCCGGGGGCGCTTATAAGAATCACTCTCGCGCCATCAATATCCCCAGTCAGGTTTTCATTCAACGAAAGTCTGGCTGGAACGTAGTTCGTAGTTAAATCTTGAGAGAAAAACCAACCATCACCATCTTCATTATCACTTACTACATGAACGCCACTTAAAAGGGCCGATATGTCGTCTATTTTGTATTCCATATTATTTCTTACTCCTATAATAAGTTGATAGGGATGTGCTTAGTTCAATCCGAGGTTTACGGTTCTGACCTGTACCACAACGATCTATCATAGGTTAGTCCTACAACCTAACGATAATGAAAAAATGAGAACGTCCGCTTTTCGCTCACAGCAGACCTTCAGCTCAGTTATCTTGTCCGCTCTGTGCCAGGAGCGGACGTTGTTAAGCTCATGCAGTATGGATTAACGAAGAGCAGACGTTATATTTTGTCCTGATTGACACGGGATGAAAGCTCCTGATGGCTCTCTTTTCGCTCGCTGTAACGATCAGCAAGATAATCGGTTTGTCCCTTAAGCAGCAGTGTGATTTTAAACAGCTCCTCGGCTACATCGACGATGCGGTCATACCATGACGAAGGTTTCATTCGTCCGTTTTCGTCGAACTCTTGCCATGCCCTGGCTACGGAGGACTGGTTGGGGATCGTAAACATCCGCATCCAGCGGCCCAGAATACGCATCTGGTTCACTGCATTGAAGGACTGTGAACCGCCGCAGACCTGCATTACCGCAAGTGTTTTGCCCTGCGAAGGACGAACCGCGCCTTCACTTAATGGTATCCAGTCAATCTGCGCCTTCATAACTGCGCTCATAGCCCCGTGCCGTTCAGGAGAACTCCACACCATCCCGTCACACCATCTGACCAGACCGCGCAGTTCGGTGACTTTAGGATGCGTGTCCGGCGCATCATCCGGCAGGGGTAAACCGGAGGGGTTAAACAGTTTTACCTCCGCGCCCATCGCCGTCAGCAGGCGACCAGCTTCTTCCGCGGCAAAGCGGCTGTAGGAGCGCTCTCTTACTGAGCCATACAGGATAAGAATCCGTGGCGGCTCCTCCAGGTGCAGGCGTTCAGCGATGTGTTGATCAAAGCATTCAGTATTCAGGGCAGGAAATTGTTCCATTATTCTTCTCCGGAGAGAGCAGGTGATTTCAAAGTTAACATATATGATTTATCATATGTATATTCTAAAGGGAACGGAGTGAAAAATGCTACAACCTGTTCAGCTTTTCAAAATCCTGTCGGATGAAACACGGTTCGCCATCGTCATGCTTCTCCGGGAGTCAGGAGAACTGTGTGTCTGCGATATCTGCGCGGCCATTTCCGAATCTCAGCCCAAAATCTCGCGACATATGGCTATCCTTCGCGAGGCCGGGCTGGTTCTGGACCGTCGTGAAGGCAAATGGATCCACTATCGTCTGTCACCCCACATACCAGCATGGGCCGCTGAAACAATCACGACGTCCTGGCAGTGTATGTGGGAGGATGTGCGTGGATGGCTGGATAAATCAGCCTGCACCTCCTGCTAAGAAAGAAAAACACATTCGAATAATCATATGTAATGGAGTCTGAGATGCTTTTGGCGGGGAGTATTTTTTTACTGACGCTGGTACTGGTGATTTGGCAACCCAGAGGCCTGAGTATTGGCTGGAGCGCGAGTATCGGGGCTGTGCTGGCGCTGGTAACCGGTGTCATCCATATCGCTGATATTCCCGTCGTCTGGAATATCGTCTGGAACGCGACAGCGGCTTTTATTGCGGTCATTATCATCAGCCTGCTGCTCGATGAGTCCGGTTTCTTTGAGTGGGCCGCACTGCACGTCTCCCGCTGGGGTAACGGACGTGGCCGCCTGCTGTTTACCTGGATAGTATTGCTCGGTGCCACTGTTGCTGCTTTGTTCGCCAATGACGGCGCCGCGCTGATCCTGACGCCAATTGTAATTGCGATGCTGCTTGCAATGGGATTCAGCAAGAGCACAACGCTGGCTTTTGTGATGGCCGCAGGATTTATAGCAGATACGGCCAGCCTGCCTCTCATTGTTTCTAACCTGGTGAATATCGTCTCGGCGGACTTTTTCAGTCTGGGGTTTACGCAGTATGCCTCCGTTATGATCCCCGTAGATGTGGCAGCGATTGCGGCCACGCTGGTCATGCTGCATCTCTTCTTCCGCAGGGACATTCCTGCCAAGTATGACGTTTCGCTGCTGAAGACGCCTGCCAGTGTGATAAAGGATCCAGCAACGTTCAGGGCGGGCTGGATTGTCCTGTTATTGCTGCTTGTCGGCTTCTTTATTCTGGAGCCTTTGGGGATCCCGGTCAGTACGATAGCCGCTACTGGCGCAGCAGTACTGTTTATAGTGGCGAAAAGAGGTCACGCCATCAACACCGGAAAAGTCCTGCGCGGTGCGCCATGGCAGATAGTTATTTTTTCACTGGGCATGTACCTGGTGGTCTATGGTCTGCGCAATGCAGGGCTCACGCAGTATCTTTCAGGCGTGCTGAACCTGCTGGCAGAAAAGGGGTTATGGGCAGCAACGGTCGGCACCGGCTTCCTGACCGCATTCCTGTCGTCGGTAATGAATAATATGCCGACGGTGCTGATTGGCGCGCTGTCGATTGACGGGAGTACGGCGACTGGCGTCGTCAGAGAGGCAATGATTTATGCCAACGTGATTGGCTGCGATTTAGGCCCGAAAATCACCCCGATTGGCAGTCTGGCAACCCTGCTTTGGCTGCATGTGCTTGCCCGGAAAAATATAACGATTACCTGGGGATATTACTTCCGTACCGGCATTATCATGACTCTGCCCGTGCTGTTTGTCACTCTGGCCGCGCTGGCGTTGCGGCTCTCCATCACTTTGTAATGAGATACAGATATGAGCAAAATTACCATCTATCACAACCCTGCCTGCGGCACTTCACGCAACACGCTGGAGATGATCCGTAACAGCGGTAACGAACCGACGATAATTTATTATCTCGATACGCCACCGACACGTGATGATCTGATTAATCTTATTTCAGATATGGGAATTACGGTGCGTGCATTACTGCGTAAGAATGTTGAGCCTTATGAACGCCTGGGTCTTGATGAAGAGAAATTTAGTGATGAGCAGTTGATTGATTTCATGCTTCAACATCCGATCCTGATTAATCGGCCGATAGTCGTTACGCCGCTTGGTACTCGTCTTTGCCGCCCTTCAGAAATAGTGCTGGATATTCTACCGGAAGGTCAGAAAGGAGCGTTTACCAAAGAGGATGGCGAGAAGGTCATTGACGAAACGGGGATGCGGGTTAAGTAATTTGCCCACTTCAAAATATCTGACGCCTGTATACGCTATGCAGGCGTCCGCTTTTCGCTCATAGCAGACGACTTAGTATGTCTTGTAAGTATTAACGAATCGGCTCGATTAACTCCCATCCTTGATTTTTAACATTACCCACGGCACGCGTAACAGCGTGCCAGATAAAGTTATCAGCCGGTACTGCACCATCGGCTGCAATTTCTCCCGCTTCCTTCCCGCCAATGTCCTGTCGCATCCATTCGCGAGCCGCTTCCGGCGTCAATACCAACGGTCTCCTGTCGTGAATATCGACCATGCCTTTATCAGCAGCGGAAGTCACAATGAGAAACCCCTCAGCCTCGTCGCCACGTTCGAACGGCGTGCTGCCAATACATGCCATAAAGATTGGCCCCCCCGTCGGCGCGGTGAATGAAGTAGGGCTGTTTCTTGTCGCCTTCCTTTTTCCATTCAAACCAGCCGTCAGCGAAACAGATAGCCCTGCCATGCAACCATAGTGGTTTAAACATTCTGCTGGTGGCTGCTGTCTCGACGCGAGCATTAATCAATGGTGTTTTATCCCGCCACCCGGGTGCGTAACCCCAGATTACAGGATCAAGATGTAGTTGCTCGTCGCGTTCACTGAGAAGGAGGACTTTCGTGCCAGGAGCGACGTTATATCGGCCAATCGGCTCGGGGTCGTATGCGATATCGCGTTCGGCCTCTTCGGCGAGATAAGCCAGGTATTCTTCGCGCGTCTGCGCCTGGGCGAATCGTCCGCACATATGCACCTCCAGTTTGATAAATAAAGTATAGGCATTCGGTCCGGGCGCTGGTTATTAACAGCATAATAGAAGGGAGAGTAGATGAGCTTAGTGTGTGATGAGGTTAACACTAACCTTTTATCGTACTGATTAGACGTGTACTATCTGTGGTGAGCTTATCAGTAGAAGAGAAGGGTACATTTAGCATTTTGTACACGCGCATGTACACATTCGTCAGAGTGAAGACGAAAACCTTATCTAACCTGCTGATAATTATTTAAAATATGATTTTGCATGTGATCTTTCGTGTGGGTCACCACTGCGAATTAAGGATATGAAATGCCTGTAATTACTCTTCCTGATGGCAGTCAACGCCATTTCGATCGTGCTGTGAGTCCAATGGATGTGGCTCTGGACATTGGTCCGGGTCTTGCGAAAGCGACCATTGCCGGTCGTGTGAACGGTGAGCTGGTTGATGCGTCCGATCTGATTGAAAATGACGCAACGCTCTCTATCATCACCGCCAAAGACGAAGACGGTCTGGAGATCATCCGCCACTCCTGTGCGCACCTGTTAGGTCACGCTATCAAGCAACTGTGGCCGAACACCAAAATGGCGATTGGCCCGGTTATCGATAACGGCTTCTATTACGACGTTGATCTTGACCATACCCTGACCCAGGAAGATATCGACGCGCTCGAAAAACGTATGCACGAGCTCGCCGAAACCAACTATGACGTCATTAAGAAAAAAGTGAGCTGGCACGAAGCGCGTGAAACCTTCGTGAAGCGTGGCGAGAGCTACAAAGTCTCCATTCTTGATGAAAACATTGCCCATGATGACAAGCCTGGCCTGTACCATCATGAAGAATATGTCGATATGTGCCGTGGTCCGCACGTGCCGAACATGCGTTTCTGTCATCATTTCAAATTGATGAAAATCGCCGGCGCTTACTGGCGTGGCGACAGCAACAACAAGATGTTGCAGCGTATTTACGGTACTGCGTGGGCAGATAAAAAAGCGCTCAACGCCTACCTGCAGCGTCTGGAAGAGGCCGCAAAACGCGATCACCGTAAAATCGGTAAACAACTCGACTTGTACCACATGCAGGAAGAAGCGCCTGGCATGGTGTTCTGGCACAATGACGGCTGGACTATCTTCCGTGAACTGGAAACCTTTGTACGTTCCAAACTGAAAGAGTATCAGTATCAGGAAGTAAAAGGCCCATTCATGATGGACCGTGTGCTGTGGGAAAAAACTGGCCACTGGGACAACTACAAAGATGCGATGTTCACTACCTCTTCCGAGAACCGTGAATATTGCATCAAGCCGATGAACTGCCCGGGCCACGTGCAGATCTTTAACCAGGGTCTGAAATCCTACCGCGATCTGCCGCTGCGTATGGCAGAGTTCGGTAGCTGCCATCGTAACGAGCCATCAGGCGCGCTGCATGGCCTGATGCGTGTTCGCGGCTTTACGCAGGATGACGCGCATATCTTCTGTACTGAAGAACAAGTGCGTGATGAAGTCAACGCCTGTATTCGACTGGTCTATGATATGTACAGCACCTTTGGCTTCGAGAAAATCGTCGTCAAACTGTCTACTCGCCCGGAAAAACGTATCGGTAGCGATGAGATGTGGGATCGTGCTGAGGCGGATCTGGCAGTTGCGCTGGAAGAAAACAACATCCCGTTTGAATATCAACTGGGTGAGGGCGCATTCTACGGTCCGAAAATTGAATTTACATTATATGACTGCCTCGATCGCGCATGGCAGTGCGGTACAGTCCAGCTGGACTTCTCGTTACCGGCTCGTTTAAGCGCCTCTTATGTTGGCGAAAACAACGAGCGTCAGGTTCCGGTGATGATTCACCGCGCGATTCTGGGGTCACTGGAGCGCTTTATCGGCATCCTGACCGAAGAATTTGCCGGTTTCTTCCCGACCTGGCTGGCCCCTGTTCAGGTTGTGGTGATGAATATCACTGATTCTCAAGCTGAATATGTCAACGAATTGACCCGTAAATTGCAAAATGCGGGCATTCGTGTAAAAGCGGACTTGAGAAACGAGAAGATTGGCTTTAAAATCCGCGAGCACACTTTACGTCGTGTCCCTTATATGTTGGTCTGTGGTGATAAAGAGGTGGAAGCAGGCAAAGTGGCCGTTCGCACCCGCCGCGGTAAAGACCTGGGCAGCCTGGACGTAAGTGAAGTGATTGAGAAGCTGCAACAAGAGATTCGCAGCCGCAGTCTTCAACAACTGGAGGAATAAGGTATTAAAGGCGGAAAACGAGTTCAAACGGCACGTCCGAATCGTATCAATGGCGAGATTCGCGCCCAGGAAGTTCGCTTAACTGGTCTGGAAGGTGAGCAGCTGGGTATTGTGAGTCTGAGAGAAGCTATCGAAAAGGCTGAAGAAGCTGGAGTAGATTTAGTTGAGATCAGCCCTAACGCCGAACCGCCAGTTTGTCGTATCATGGACTACGGCAAGTTCCTTTATGAAAAGAGTAAGTCTTCTAAGGAACAGAAGAAAAAGCAAAAAGTTATTCAGGTCAAGGAAATCAAATTCCGACCTGGCACCGATGATGGCGACTACCAGGTAAAACTCCGCAGCCTGGTTCGCTTTCTGGAAGATGGCGATAAGGCCAAGATCACACTGCGTTTCCGCGGTCGTGAGATGGCCCACCAACAGATCGGTATGGAAGTGCTTAACCGCGTCCGTGACGATCTGAGTGAACTGGCAGTAGTCGAATCCTTCCCTACGAAGATCGAAGGCCGCCAGATGATCATGGTGCTCGCTCCTAAGAAGAAACAGTAAGGCCTTCAAGTAGCAATTCCTGTGGCGCCTTTGGGCTTCACAGGTTTTGTTCGCCTGGGTTTCGTTTATTAACAATGCGAAGTGGAAGTTATTAAAATGCCAAAAATCAAGACCGTACGCGGTGCTGCTAAGCGCTTCAAAAAAACCGGTAAAGGTGGTTTTAAGCACAAGCACGCTAACCTGCGTCATATTCTGACCAAAAAAGCTACCAAGCGTAAACGTCACCTGCGTCCGAAAGCCATGGTTTCCAAAGGCGATCTGGGCCTGGTAATCGCGTGCCTGCCGTACGCATAAGTCGTTAACCTTTTTATTAACTTTTTTATGCCCCTGTCCGTTTGCATGATAAATGCGACGGGAGAAGGGCACTCAGAATATAGATACAGGAGAGCAACATGGCTCGCGTAAAACGTGGTGTAATTGCACGCGCACGTCACAAGAAAATTTTGAAACAAGCTAAAGGCTACTACGGTGCGCGTTCACGCGTTTACCGCGTTGCCTTCCAGGCTGTTATCAAAGCAGGTCAGTACGCTTATCGTGACCGTCGTCAGAAAAAGCGTCAGTTCCGTCAACTGTGGATTGCGCGTATCAACGCAGCAGCACGTCAGAACGGTATTTCTTACAGCAAATTCATCAACGGCCTGAAAAAAGCCTCTGTTGAAATCGACCGTAAGATCCTGGCTGATATCGCAGTATTCGACAAAGTAGCGTTTACCGCTCTGGTCGAAAAAGCGAAAGCAGCTCTGGCTTAATAAGTCAGTGGAAGAGGGAGCGATGCTCCCTCTTTTCGTTTATACCCGTCATGTCTCGCATTGCATGCGCGTAGGCTGAGGTTTTCACCCGGTCACTTACTTAAGTAAGCTCCTGTGGTTTTACTCTCTCGCCGCTGTTTTGCAACGCGAATTATTTAGGGTATAACACCATCAGAAGATTGACTTTTTTCCGGTGAGCCCTTTCAATAAGGTAATCCGCTTTTTACCACACAAGGTAACGCAAGCATGAATGCTGCTATTTTCCGCTTCTTTTTTTACTTTAGCACCTGACTCCGGGAGGCTAGCGCGTGAAAGAAGAAACGGAAAATTAACGCCAAAAGCCTCCAACAGGAGGCTTTTTTTGTGTCTGAATTTTAAGTAAAAAGTCCAACAACAAGGACATAACGAGGAAAATTATGTCACATCTCGCAGAGCTGGTTGCCAGTGCACGGGCAGCCATTAATGATGCCTCAGATGTTGCCGCGTTAGATAACGTACGCGTTGAATATCTGGGTAAGAAAGGGCATCTGACCCTTCAGATGACCACCCTGCGTGAGCTGCCGCCAGAAGAGCGCCCGGCTGCAGGGGCGGTGATTAACGAAGCAAAAGAACAGGTCCAGCAGGCGCTGAACGCGCGTAAATACGATCTGGAAAATGCTGCACTGAACGCGCGCCTGGCGGCTGAAACCATCGACGTATCCCTGCCGGGGCGCCGTATCGAAAACGGCGGCCTGCATCCGGTCACCCGTACTATCGACCGCATTGAGAGTTTCTTCGGTGAGCTTGGCTTTACCGTGGCGACGGGCCCGGAAATCGAAGACGATTATCACAACTTCGATGCATTGAATATTCCAGGCCATCATCCGGCACGCGCTGACCACGACACTTTCTGGTTTGATGCCACCCGCCTGCTGCGTACGCAGACATCTGGCGTGCAGATTCGCACCATGAAAGAACAGCAGCCGCCGATTCGTATTATCGCGCCGGGCCGCGTGTACCGTAACGACTACGACCAGACGCATACCCCGATGTTCCATCAGATGGAAGGTCTGATTGTTGATACCAACATCAGCTTTACCAACCTGAAAGGTACGCTGCACGATTTCCTGAACAACTTCTTTGAGGAAGATCTGCAGGTACGTTTCCGTCCATCCTACTTCCCGTTCACTGAACCGTCTGCAGAGGTGGATGTGATGGGTAAAAACGGCAAATGGCTGGAAGTGTTGGGTTGCGGCATGGTGCATCCGAACGTACTGCGCAATGTGGGCATTGACCCGGAAATCTATTCTGGCTTCGCGTTTGGGATGGGGATGGAGCGCCTGACCATGCTGCGTTACGGTGTGACCGATCTGCGAGCATTCTTCGAAAACGATTTGCGTTTCCTCAAACAGTTTAAATAAGGGCAGGACAAATAATGAAATTCAGTGAACTGTGGTTACGCGAGTGGGTTAACCCGGCAGTCGACAGTGAAGCGCTTTCCGATCAAATCACCATGGCTGGCCTGGAAGTTGACGGCGTCGAGCCTGTGGCGGGCGCATTTAACGGCGTGGTTGTGGGTGAAGTTGTGGAGTGCGGTCAGCACCCGAATGCAGACAAACTGCGCGTTACAAAAGTGAATGTGGGCGGTGAACGCCTGCTGGATATTGTCTGTGGCGCGCCGAACTGCCGCCAGGGGCTGAAAGTGGCTGTTGCCACCATCGGCGCAGTACTGCCGGGTGACTTCAAAATTAAAGCGGCCAAACTGCGCGGTGAACCGTCAGAAGGCATGCTGTGTTCGTTCTCTGAGCTGGGTATTTCCGATGACCACAGCGGCATTATCGAACTGCCGCTGGACGCCACGATTGGTACCGATATTCGCGACTACCTTAAACTTGATGACAACACCATTGAAATCAGTGTGACGCCGAACCGTGCTGATTGCTTAGGGATCATGGGTGTCGCGCGCGATGTCGCCGCACTGAACAAAGCACCGCTGGTTGAACCGGAAATCACCCCGGTTGTCGCCACCATTAACGATACGCTGCCAATCACCGTTGACGCCGCTGATGCCTGTCCGCGTTATCTGGGGCGTGTGGTTAAAGGTATTAACGTAAAAGCGCCGACCCCGCTGTGGATGAAAGAAAAACTGCGTCGCTGCGGTGTGCGTTCTATCGATGCGGTTGTGGACGTGACCAACTATGTTCTGCTGGAACTGGGTCAGCCGATGCATGCTTTCGATATGGATCGTATCGACGGTGGTATCGTCGTACGTATGGCGAAAGAGAACGAAACGCTGGTACTGCTCGACGGTAGCGAAGCCAAACTGGCAACCGACACGCTGGTGATTGCTGACCACAATAAAGCGCTGGCTATGGGCGGCATTTTTGGTGGTGAACACTCTGGCGTGAACGGCGATACACAGAACGTTCTGCTGGAATCCGCGTTCTTTAGCCCACTGTCCATCACTGGTCGCGCGCGTCGTCATGGTCTGCACACGGATGCTTCCCATCGCTATGAGCGTGGCGTTGATCCGGCGTTGCAGTACAAAGCCATGGAGCGTGCGACCCGTCTGCTGATTGATATCTGCGGCGGTGAAGCTGGTCCGGTTGTTGATATCACCAATGAAGCCACGCTGCCGAAACGGGCGACCATCCGTCTGCGCCGCAGCAAGCTGGATCGTTTGATTGGTCATCATATTGCGGATGAACAGGTTACTGACATCCTTAAACGCCTGGGGTGCGAAGTCACCGAAGGGCAGGATGAGTGGCTGGCCGTTGCGCCGAGCTGGCGTTTCGATATGGAAATCGAAGAAGACCTGGTAGAAGAGGTTGCGCGCCTGTACGGTTACAACAACATCCCGAATGCACCGGTACAAGCCGGGCTGGTGATGGGGTCACACCGCGAAGCCAATCTGTCGCTCAAGCGCGTGAAAACGCTGCTCAATGACAAAGGCTATCAGGAAGTGATCACCTACAGTTTCGTTGATCCGAAAGTACAGCAGTTGATCCATCCGGGTGAAGAAGCGCTGATTCTGCCAAGCCCGATCTCCAGCGAAATGTCAGCGATGCGTCTGTCACTGCTGACCGGCCTGCTCGGGACTATCGTCTATAACCAGAACCGTCAGCAGAGCCGTGTGCGTATCTTCGAAACCGGTCTGCGCTTCGTACCGGACACCCAGGCGCCTTTAGGTATTCGTCAGGATCTGATGCTGGCGGGTGCCATCTGCGGTAACCGCTATGAAGAGCATTGGGATCTGGCTAAAGGCAGCGTTGATTTCTTCGACCTGAAAGGCGATCTGGAATCCTTACTCGACCTGACCGGCAAATTGTCCGCGATTGAGTTCCGCGCAGAGGCGAATCCGGCGCTGCATCCTGGGCAATCCGCAGCGATTTATCTGAAAGATGAATACGTTGGTTTCATTGGCGTCGTGCATCCGGAGTTGGAACGTAAGCTCGATCTGAATGGTCGTACTCTGGTGTTTGAACTGGAGTGGAACAAGGTCGCAGACCGCGTGGTTCCTCAGGCGCAGGAGATTTCACGCTTCCCGGCGAACCGTCGCGACATCGCTGTCGTCGTCGCTGAAAACGTGGCTGCGGCAGATATTTTAGCCGAATGTAAGAAAGTTGGCGTAAATCAGGTAGTTGGCGTAAACTTATTTGACGTGTACCGCGGTAAGGGTGTTGCGGAGGGGTATAAAAGCCTCGCCATTAGCCTGATCCTTCAGGATACCAGCCGTACACTCGAAGAAGAGGAGATTGCCGCTACCGTCGCCAAATGTGTAGAGGCATTAAAAGAGCGATTCCAGGCATCATTGAGGGATTGAACCTATGGCGCTTACAAAAGCTGAAATGTCCGAATATCTGTTTGATAAGCTTGGGCTTAGCAAGCGAGATGCTAAAGAGCTGGTAGAGCTGTTTTTCGAAGAGATCCGTCGTGCTTTGGAAAATGGTGAGCAGGTAAAACTCTCCGGCTTTGGCAATTTCGATCTGCGTGATAAGAATCAACGTCCGGGACGTAACCCGAAAACGGGCGAAGATATTCCCATTACAGCCCGGCGCGTGGTGACCTTCAGACCCGGCCAGAAGTTAAAAAGCCGCGTCGAAAACGCTTCGCCCAAAGCAGAGTAATCTGGACTAATTAAAAAGGCCGCAATTGCGGCCTTTTTCTTTCAATACTGAATATCATCTTTAAAATCAACTCACTCAATAACGCATCAATTGAACTGCATGCTGAATTACGCAAAACTCCAACAGCGTCGTAATGGTCAGTGGCTCTGCGGCCTTGCGCTGCTTTTGCTGATCGCGCTGTTTATTAGCCTGTGCGCGGGCGATCAGTGGATTGGTCCTGCAAACTGGCTTGATGCCCGTGGGCAACTTTTTGTCTGGCAAATACGTCTGCCCCGTACGTTAGCGGTTTTGCTGGTGGGGGCGGCGCTGGCATTAAGCGGCGCGATTATGCAGGCGTTGTTTGAAAACCCACTGGCCGAGCCGGGGCTTCTGGGCGTGTCTAACGGTGCGGGTGTCGGGTTAATAGCCGCCGTACTGCTGGGAAAAGGTCTGTTGCCTGGCTGGGCGTTAGGGTTATGCGCCATCGCCGGGGCGCTGGTCATCACGCTTATTCTGCTGCGCTTTGCCCGACGGCATATGTCGACCAGTCGTCTGCTGTTAGCCGGCGTCGCGTTGGGGATCATTTGTAGCGCGCTGATGACCTGGGCCATCTATTTTTCCACTTCATTCGACCTGCGCCAGCTCATGTACTGGATGATGGGCGGTTTTGGCGGCGTAGACTGGCAACAAAGCTGGCTGATGGTCGCACTGTTACCGGTTATGGGCTGGACCTGCTTTCAGTCGCAGCCACTTAACGTACTGGCGCTGGGGGAGACATCGGCCCGCCAACTCGGGCTACCCCTATGGTTCTGGCGCAATGTGCTGGTGGTGGCAACCGGCTGGATGGTGGGCGTCAGCGTCGCGCTGGCTGGTTCCATTGGCTTTATAGGGCTGGTTATCCCCCATATTCTGCGTCTTTGCGGCCTCACCGATCATCGCGTGCTTCTGCCCGCCTGCGCGCTTGCGGGGGCGACGGCACTGCTTTTTGCCGATATCGTTGCCCGAATGGCGCTGAGCGCCGCGGAATTACCTATCGGTGTCGTGACGGCAACACTGGGGGCACCGGTGTTCATCTGGCTCTTGCTAACGGCAAGACGCTAAAAGGCCGGAGGACGCAATGCCCGTATTCACCCGCAGACAATAATTACGTAAAAGTGTGTAACAACAGCACGTCAAAAAAAGAAAAATTACCTAATCCATTGGTTTTATGCCTTTTTTGGGTAAATGACAGGAAAAGGATTATCGCGCATTATCTGGCTATTATTAATGACTGGCCGGGCGAGAGATCCGGCGTACGAATGAACCGACTAAGGGGATGCTATGCACCAGGATATTTTGAACACCGAGATTACAACAATTGATGGCGAACATATCACGCTGGAAAAATACCAGGGCAAGGTTATTCTGGTGGTGAATGTGGCCTCAAAATGTGGCCTGACGCCACAGTATGAACAACTGGAAAACATTCAGAAAGCCTGGGAGAAAGACGGGTTTATCGTTCTCGGCTTCCCGTGTAATCAGTTTGCCGGGCAGGAGCCGGGCAATGAAGAAGAGATCAAAACCTTCTGCAGCACGACCTATGGGGTGACTTTCCCAATGGCAGCCAAAGTCGATGTTAACGGTGAAAATCGCCATCCTTTGTATCGCAAATTGATTGCCGCGGCACCAAAGGCTGTCGCCCCGGAGGGCAGCGGTTTTTATGAGCGCATGGCCAGCAAAGGGCGGGCACCGCTTTATCCGGATGATATCCTGTGGAACTTTGAAAAATTCCTGATTGGTCGTGATGGTCAGGTTGTTCAGCGTTTCTCACCGGATATGACACCCGAAGATCCTATCCTGATGGAAGCGATTAAGCTGGCGCTGGCAAAATAATGCCGTTGCTGCAACTTCATGACCTTGAGGATGCAGGCAGACTGGGGCCAATTACGGCCCTGGTCGACAAAGCGCAAATGCTGCATCTCGTCGGGCCGAATGGTGCTGGGAAAAGCACGCTTCTGGCACGTCTCGCCGGTTTGACGCAGGGAAAGGGCAGTGTGCAGTTAAATGGTCGCCCGCTTGAGCAATGGCATGCGCCGCAACTGGCTCGTCATCGCGCTTACCTGTCCCAGCAGCAGACACCGCCCTTCGCCATGCCGGTATGGCATTATCTGGCACTGCATCAGCATCACCATCCCAACGACAACGTGGTTGAAGAGATTACGCATAAACTTGGGCTGGCGGATAAGCTGGGGCGCACTGTCAATCACCTCTCCGGTGGCGAATGGCAGCGGGTGCGGCTGGCAGCGGTGATTGCGCAAATTCATCCGGCAGCGAATGCGGATGGGCAACTCCTGTTGTTAGACGAGCCGATGAACAGTCTCGATGTCGCCCAGCAGGCCGCGCTGGATGGCATGTTAAGCGAGCTGGTGGCGGCAGGGATCACCGTTGTTATGAGCAGCCACGATCTCAACCATTCACTGCGTCGTGCGCATCAGGTGTGGCTATTACGCCAGGGTAAACTGATTGCCAGTGGCCCACGTGATGAGGTGTTAACGCCGCAAAATCTGGCGACCGCATACGGTATGCCATTTCGTCGCCTCGACCTGGCTGGTCACAGGATGCTCATTCCCGAGGTATAGCAGTAAACGGAACTTGCAAGAATTGCAATTCACACGCTAAATTATTCCAGCATAACAAAAATAGAGGTTTTGCTGGATGCGCATCTGGTTTCTTCTGGCGGCAATAATTCTTTCAGGGTGCAGCAGTCATCGGGCACCGCCACCTAACGCACGCCTTTCTGATTCCATCACCGTCATTGCGGGGCTTAATGATCAACTGCGCGACTGGCGCGGTACGCCTTACCGCTATGGCGGCATGAGCCGCAATGGCGTTGATTGTTCGGCATTCGTGATGATGACCTTCCGCGATAAATTTAACCTAGAGCTTCCCCGCGATACGCGTAAACAGGCGGAAGTGGGAACGAAAATCGATAAGGATGAATTGCTGCCAGGCGATCTGGTGTTCTTCAAAACAGGCTCCGGCGATAACGGTCTGCATGTGGGCATCTACGACACCGATAATGCCTTTATCCATGCATCCACCAGCCAGGGAGTCGTACGTTCTTCGTTAAACAATGTCTACTGGCGCAAGAATTTCTGGCAGGCGCGTCGTATCTAATCTCCTTCCCATAACAAGCAGCGAATAGCTAACCGGTTCGCTGCTTTTGTGAACTAAACGCAAATTTTGTTATTTTCCTCACCGTTCATTCATTTTTCCTTCAATATTTATTATTTAACTATTCGTTACCTTAAAGGGCTGTCAGTATCGTGGCATACGCTGGTGTGAGCAATTTAACCAGGATAAGCTTGCGCACGAAAATAAGGAATTTTCGACAATATAATGGGAAATGATGAAGTCAGTTTTGTTAAGTTCAACTACGTTGATGCATGTGCGCATTGGTTTTTCGATGCAGGATATCAACCTTAATGCGGGGTTGGCGCCATGATCGTATCGTTTGATGACACCTATCGCTCAGAGTTTTTACTACAACCTGCGCGCAACGGTTACGGCACGCTTGTCGGGATTGAAATCGTGGTCAATTTCGTTGGGGCAGGTTCTGTACGGGCATCTGCAGAGCGGATAGTGCCACGCCTGAGCCCAGACGAAACGCTGACGCTTTTTTCTGAGCAATTAGAATTACTCGAGTCCTGTAAGCTATTCTTTATTCAGCATCAACTTCTCGCCTGGATACATATTTCACCGCTTATTGTCGATGCATTGATCTCTAATGCTGAACTTGCCGAAACGGTAGCGAAATATCCTTTTCTCGAATTTACTGTGAATGAGAATTATCCCAACCTGACGAAAGGTAATGAAAATAATTCTCTCGTCTTGTTTAGCGAACGATATCCTTTAATCCTGGGAAATTTTGGTGCCGGGGCGGCTTCCACTCGCGCCATTTTTGACGGGCTGTTTAAGCGGGTGGTGTTGGATAAAAACTTTATACATCAGCGGCTGGCCTCGCGTTCGTTCGAACCCTTTATGCGCGCGATCGTCTCACAAATTTCCCCCTATTGCCGTTCGGTAATGATTGGCGGTATTGACGATGAAAAAACCTTAAAGCGGGTGAAGCCGTATCAGTTCAGTGCCATGCAGGGGAATTTATGGCCAGCGGTCCCCGCCGCTCAGATTACCAGCCTGGTTCAGGGATAACCTTGCCTTTAACCCGTGTTTAACATCCTCTAAACCCACTACAATAAAGACAGGAGGTACTATGACCCTGTCTTTTATTACCCGCTGGCGCGATGAGCTGCCTGGTTTTTATACTGCCCTTTCCCCGACACCGCTGAGTAATGCCCGCTTGCTTTGGCATAATGCCCCTCTGGCGAAAACCATGGGCATCGATCCCGCCCTGTTTACGCCGAACGAGGGGGCTGGCGTGTGGGGGGGCGAAATGCTGCTTCCCGGAATGTCACCGCTTTCGCAGGTCTACAGCGGACATCAGTTTGGCGTCTGGGCGGGGCAACTGGGCGACGGGCGCGGTATCCTGCTCGGCGAACAGCGACTGCCTGATGGTACAACGCTGGACTGGCACCTGAAAGGTGCCGGGCTTACGCCGTATTCCCGTATGGGTGATGGCCGCGCGGTGCTGCGCTCAACCATTCGTGAAAGCCTGGCCTCTGAGGCCATGCACCATTTGGGGATTGCGACGACACGTGCGCTTTCTATTGTCACCAGTGACACGCCTGTTTACCGCGAAAGCGTTGAGCAGGGGGCGATGATGATGCGCATTGCGCAAAGTCATATCCGTTTTGGCCACTTCGAGCACTTCTATTATCGGCGCGAACCCGAAAAGGTACGCCAACTGGCGGATTTTGTGATTCGCCATTACTGGCCGCATCTGCAGGATGACGCCAACAAATATGAAGTCTGGTTCCGGGATGTCATTGCCCGTACCGCTGCGCTGATGGCTCGCTGGCAGGCGGTCGGCTTCGCCCATGGGGTGATGAATACGGACAACATGTCGATTCTGGGGCTGACGATTGATTACGGCCCCTACGGTTTTCTTGATGACTACCAGCCCGGTTTTATCTGCAATCACTCGGACTACCAGGGACGTTATAGCTTCGATAACCAGCCAACAATTGCCCTGTGGAATCTGCAACGGCTGGCGCAAACTCTGTCGCCCTTTATGAGTGCCGATGTGCTCAATGCGGCGCTGGACAGTTATCAGCCGGTATTGCTGAGCGAATATGGCATATTGATGCGCCAGAAACTGGGCTTTTTTAGCCAGCAAAAGGATGACAATGTGTTGTTAAGCGAGCTCTTCGCTCTGATGGAGCGTGAAGGCAGCGACTATACCCGCACTTTCCGCATGTTAAGCCATACTGAGCAGATGAGCGCCTGCAGCGCGCTACGTGACGAGTTTATCGATCGCGAAGCGTTTGACAGTTGGTTTAGCCGCTACCGTGCGCGTCTGGCACAGGAGACTATTGCGGATGCGCAACGTCAGCAGCAGATGCAAAACGTAAACCCGGCGGTTGTGCTGCGTAACTGGCTCGCACAGCGGGCGATTGAACAGGCAGAGCAGGGAAATACCGAAGAGCTGGAGCGTCTGCATGCCTTCTTGCGGGAGCCTTATGCAGAGCGCAACGATGACTATAGCCGTCGCCCACCGGATTGGGGTAAAAGACTGGAGGTTAGCTGTTCGAGCTGAGCCTCTATTTCGTTAGTATCAATTTCCCGGCGTGCGTTTGTCGCAACAGATATTCTTGTCCCTGATGTTCAATGACAACGCGCGCCGAATCCCCCAACAGTGTTTTGCTGCTGATGCGGCGATCCTCAGGATGAATAGTGGCTGGGCTGGCAGGTAGTTTCTCTGCCGGAGTGGTCGGCTTATCCTTGTTCGACATTTCACGCTAACTGTTTGGATATGACAATGATAATTATTATTAATACCTGCCGTGCGGGCTGCAAGTAATATTTGGAAAACCAATCATTTGGGGTAGGGGGACGCGTCCCGCCGGGAGACCCGACGGGAAAAAAGATTACAAACGTGAGGAGACTGCCGCAGCGAGTTTATCGAGCAATACTTCGCTGTCTTCCCAACTCAGGCACGGGTCAGTGATAGACTGCCCGTATACCAGCGGCTGGCCGCTGACGATCTTTTGCGTACCCTCTTGCAGGAAACTCTCTGCCATCACCCCCGCGATTGCCGTGGAGCCATCACGAATCTGCTGACAGATGTCATCACAGACTTCAAGCTGGCGACGATGCTGTTTCTGGCAGTTGCCGTGACTGAAATCGACGACCAGTTGCTCCGGCAGATCAAACTCACGCAGAGTTGCGCAGGCGGCGGCAATATCGTCGGCGTAGAAATTCGGTTTTTTTCCGCCACGCATAATGATATGCCCGTAAGGGTTACCGCTGGTCTGGTAAATGGTCATCTGTCCGGTTTTGTCCGGCGAGAGGAACATATGGCTGGTTCGCGAAGCGCGAATCGCGTCTACCGCAATTCGGGTGTTACCGTCAGTACCGTTTTTAAAGCCTACCGGACAGGAGAGCGCCGACGCCATCTCGCGGTGGATCTGGCTTTCTGTGGTACGCGCGCCAATCGCCCCCCAACTGATCAGATCAGCAATAAACTGTCCTGTCACCATATCCAGAAATTCGGTTGCTGTCGGTACGCCCAGCTCATTCACTGCGAGCAGGAGTTTGCGTGCCAGTTCGATGCCATGGTTAACGCGGTAGCTGCCGTTCAGGTCGGGATCGGAAATCAACCCTTTCCAGCCCACTACGGTTCGCGGCTTTTCAAAATAGGTGCGCATCACAATTTCCAGTTGCGCACTGTGCTTTTGCCTTAACCCCTGCAGGCGACGGGCATAATCCATTGCTGCGTCCAGATCGTGAATGGAGCAGGGGCCAATAATCACTAATAGCCGTTTATCTTCACCGTTGAGGATTTTCTCGATACGGCGACGGGATTGTGTGACATGTTCCGCAACTGCAAGGGAAACGGGATGCCGCTGCGCGAGCTCTGCCGGAGTGACCAGACTCTCGATGCGCGCAGTGCGAAGTTCATCGGTTTTGTTCATCAGAATTCTCAAAATTTTGTGCTCAAACGGCCAAATGCCGGAGGCGATGCGCACACCTTAAACCAATCCTTGCTTAATTCAATAGCAGGTTGTGATGCGCATCACATCGAAGGCCAGCATGATAGCAAAAATGTCACCCATGTACTAGTGTCTTAGTACATGCGGCGGTTAAGCCCCATCATGTCGAGAATTTTGGTGGCGATCTCTTCTACCGAATAGTTGGTACTGTTTAACCAGGGGATCTGATTTTTACGGTAAAGCGCTTCCACCTCTGCCACTTCCATGCGGCACTGGCGTAATGAAGCGTAACGGCTATTTTCACGACGCTCTTCGCGAATTGCAGCCAGGCGCTCAGGATTAATGGTCAGACCAAATAATTTATGCTGGAGCGGCTTCAATGAAACAGGCAGAACGAGATTATCCATGTCATCGGCAATAAAAGGATAATTAGCTGCACGGATACCGAATTGCATTGCCAGATAAAGGCTGGTTGGCGTTTTGCCGCAACGGGAGACACCCAACAAAATCACCTGGGCCTGATCCAGGTTGCGCAACGAAATACCGTCATCATGAGCCAGCGTGTAATCAATAGCGGCAATCCGCGCATCATATTTCGTCAGATTGCCTGGATTTAACCCATGGGTACGATGCGCAATAGGTGTCGGGTCGAGTTTTAATTCTTGCTGTAATGGTGCCACCAGTGCCTGAACAATGTCCTGACAGAATCCTTCACTTTGTAAAATAATGGTGCGGATTTCAGGCAGTACGATGGAATAAAACACTAATGGACGTACGCCTGTCTGCTGATAGATAGCGTCAATCTGGTCCTTCACTGCTCTGGCGCGGCTTTCATTCTCTACGAACGGCAGCGTGATGCTATTGATGGCAACAGGGAATTGCGACATCACCGCATGGCCTAATACCTCTGCGGTGATAGCGGTACCATCGGAAATATAAAAAACCTGGCGATCCACAGCGCTGTCCATTTTACCCTTCCTGATTGTCATGCGTAATTATCTGAAAGCATAAATTAAAGTCACCCATCTGCGTAGCGTCTTTTCTGAATTTTTAAAATGAAACGGTATTTTTGCTTTTAATGAAAAGTATGGTTCAATTTTATTATTCGCCTAAAAAAAGAATGACTTTGAGGATTTTCCGATTATCGAATACGGAATCGTTGACGGGAAAGTGTCCGAAAAGACAAAAATTTAAATTGCTTGAACGATTCACCGTTTTTTCAGCCGGAATAATTATGCCAGGATGAAAAGGTAGTAAATGCTTTATTACCCCATTCAAATATCACAAAAGGATTGTTTAGATGTCCAACAATGGCTCGTCTCCGCTGGTGCTTTGGTATGACCAACTCGGCATGAATGATGTAGACAGAGTTGGGGGCAAAAATGCCTCCCTTGGTGAGATGATTACTAATCTGTCCGGTATGGGCGTAAGCGTACCCAATGGGTTTGCTACCACTGCCGATGCGTTTAACCAGTTTCTCGATCAAAGCGGCCTGAATCAGCGCATCTATGACCTGCTGGATAAAACGGACATTGACGACGTTTCCGAGCTGGCGAAAGCTGGCGCGCAGATTCGCCAGTGGATAGTCGATACCCCGTTCCAGCCGGCGTTCGAAGATGCGATCCATCAGGCATATGCCAAACTGTCTGCTGATGACGAGCAGGCATCCTTTGCGGTGCGTTCTTCCGCAACGGCAGAAGATATGCCAGACGCCTCCTTTGCGGGCCAACAGGAAACCTTCCTGAACGTGCAGGGGTATGACGCCGTGCTGGTGGCGGTGAAGCACGTCTTCGCCTCCCTGTTCAATGACCGTGCGATCTCTTACCGCGTGCATCAGGGTTACGATCATCGCGGTGTTGCGCTCTCTGCCGGGGTGCAACGGATGGTGCGCTCAGACATCGGTTCTTCCGGCGTGATGTTCTCTATCGACACGGAATCCGGCTTTGATCAGGTGGTATTTGTCACCGCGGCCTGGGGGCTGGGTGAAATGGTGGTACAGGGTGCAGTCAACCCGGATGAATTTTATGTTCATAAGCCAACACTGGCGGCTGGGCGTCCGGCTATCGTGCGCCGCACGATGGGGTCGAAGAAAATTCGCATGGTCTATGCACCAACCCAGGAGCATGGCAAACAGGTGCGTATCGAAGATGTCGAACAGGCTAATCGCGATCGTTTCTCGCTGACCAACGAGGAAGTGCAGGAGCTGGCGAAACAGGCTGTGCAGATTGAAAAACACTATGGCCGGCCGATGGACATTGAATGGGCGAAAGACGGCCATACTGGCAAACTATTTATTGTGCAGGCGCGCCCGGAGACCGTGCGCTCTCGCGGTAAAGTGATGGAGCGTTATACGCTGCATGCGCAGGGCAAAATCATCGCCGAAGGGCGTGCGATTGGCCAGCGCATTGGCGCAGGCCCGGTGAAAGTGATTCACGATATCAGTGAAATGAATCGCATCGAAGCGGGTGATGTGCTGGTGACTGACATGACCGACCCGGACTGGGAACCGATCATGAAAAAAGCGGCAGCGATTGTCACCAACCGTGGCGGTCGTACCTGCCATGCGGCCATCATCGCTCGTGAGCTGGGGATCCCGGCGGTCGTCGGTTGTGGCGATGCAACGGAGCGCATGAAAGATGGCGATAAAGTGACCGTCTCCTGCGCCGAAGGCGACACGGGCTATGTGTACGCCGAGATGCTCGACTTTAGCGTGAAAAGCTCAAGCATTGATGAAATGCCTGCGCTGCCGCTCAAAATCATGATGAACGTGGGCAACCCGGACAGAGCGTTTGATTTTGCCTGTCTGCCGAATGAAGGTGTCGGCCTGGCGCGACTGGAATTTATTATCAACCGTATGATCGGCGTGCACCCGCGTGCATTGCTGGAGTTTGACGATCAGGACGTGAAGTTGCAAAACGAAATCCGCGAAATCATGAAAGGTTATGATTCGCCGAAAGAGTTTTATGTTGGACGTCTGACCGAAGGCATCGCAACGCTGGGGGCGGCATTCTATCCAAAACGGGTGATTGTGCGTCTGTCAGACTTTAAATCCAACGAGTATGCCAACCTCGTCGGCGGTGAACGTTACGAACCGGACGAAGAGAACCCGATGCTCGGCTTCCGTGGTGCCGGTCGCTATGTCTCCGACAGCTTCCGTGACTGTTTCGCGCTGGAATGTGAGGCGGTGAAGCGTGTGCGCAACGAAATGGGGCTGACCAACGTGGAAATCATGGTACCGTTTGTCCGTACCGTTGAGCAGGCGAAAGCGGTGGTGGAAGAGCTGGCACGTCAGGGGCTCAAACGTGGTGAAAACGGACTCAAGATCATCATGATGTGCGAGATCCCGTCGAATGCGCTGCTCGCTGACCAGTTCCTGGAGCACTTTGACGGCTTCTCTATCGGTTCAAACGACATGACGCAACTGGCGTTGGGGCTGGACCGCGACTCCGGTGTTGTCTCTGAGCTGTTTGATGAGCGTAATGATGCGGTGAAAGCCCTGTTGTCGATGGCCATTCGCGCTGCCAAAAAACACGGCAAATATGTCGGTATCTGTGGGCAGGGCCCGTCGGACCATGAAGACTTCGCGGCCTGGCTGATGGAAGAGGGGATTGATAGCCTCTCCCTGAACCCGGACACCGTGGTTCAAACCTGGCTGACACTGGCTGAACTGAACAAATAATCCATTACTCCCTTACGATAAAACCTCACTTCTTCCGAAGTGGGGTTTTTTTATGGCGGAAATCCGGCTGGAATAAGTAAATTCTTAGCTGAAACAAAATGTGTTTGCGCACGCTTACCTTAGAGATGTGTCAGCAATCGAATTACACTGGCCTCGTTTTAACACATCTGCACGATTCAAATACTCCAACCCATCCTTTGCAGATGCCTCTGATCGCATGTGCTGCGTCAGATATATTTTTCTTTTCGTTTTTTCAGGGAATCTACGCGACCGCGTAAAGCTGTATGAATGTGGCTGCATTGCCATGCTCACACCTTGCGCTTTTATTTTAGTTGGCTACCAGAACTGCAAAAAAATAACGACAGCCTGCCTGCTGATGGTTACGGATACATTTTGCTATCGGTCAGTCAGAAAACTCTGTCAGGTTATTTATATCGAGATGCGTGAGTCTTTTATTCACGCATCCCAATGATCTCATCTCAATTAAGGTAAATGCCATGAAACGTTTATTGCTGATTGCGACCGTGCTCTCCTGCATCGCGCTTAACGGCTGCGCATCGTATAACGATCATATTAAAGCGTGCGACGGAGAGGATGTGAGTACCGCGCATCTGGCCTTTGATTATCTGCCGATTGGCGCGCTACTTGATAACGGAACCTGTGCTGTTACCGGCAACGGTGCGCACTTTAGCAACATGGATGGCGCAAAATGAATTTCTATCAAACGGATACGTTAGCGGCTGTCATTGCACGCCTGAAAGAGCTTACCCGCGAATATCATGCTTATGAAAATACGCTGGCGCAGTTATGTGATGAGGGAGAAAAGGCCCTCAGAATACATAGCGAAGATGCGTATAACACTTTTATGTCTGAATGTGGTTCAACACTGGCGGCAATTAAGGTAGAACTATGACGCGATTGTTATTATTGTTAACCGCCTGTATTTATTCCTGCGCAGCTATGGCTGGTCCGGTTAATGGGAATTGGCTGACGAAGGAATCCGTTATCTGTATTAACGGTATGAGTGTAATAAAATATGATTACAACCATGCTGAATTAGCCAATACCACATTGGATATAGCAGTGAATGGCAAAACGGTTCGTACGATAAAAGGCCTGAATGTCTTTGACCATTGGGACAGCACATTGGATGCCGTCGAATTTGTCCATTTTAACTATGACGGGAAGGCGTACAACATCTATATCCAGGACAGCAAAGGGGAAGGCATCATGCATTTTGACTACACCAGCCCCGCCGTAGACTGTGCTGTCATGACAGGCGTTAATGTATGAGGTGGCTTATCATTATCGGCTTCTTACTATTTGCCGTATGGACGATTCAGGATGCCCCCCGATGAGGCGCGACAGACGTAACCGCGTCACAGAGTTCTTCCCCGCAGGTTAACCTGCCTCACCGCCTGTTTGAGGGATAAAAAAAAGCCCATCGTGGGAGATGGGCAAAGACTACACACAGCAATTCGTTGTTTCACTCAGGGGATTTCCATGCTTATAAATCAAGGTGTTGATTTATAACCGTGACCTTATAGTAGGCCATCCGGGATTTTAGCGTCGATCAGATTCGTCTCATTAGTTAAACGGCGGTTAAGATTTTGCGGGGAAAACGGCGCAAACCTCCTGTCAGGAGGCTTGCGCACGGGAGGAATAGTAAATAAATGATTAGCAGTGCTTCATAATCATCGAAGCTGGCGTATCAGATGCGGGTGTCATCTGCATCGTGTATCTCTTCCAGCGCGTCATTTTCCTCCGGCCCTGGCATGGGCGCTTCGTTAACCCAGGCGGAAAAGAGTCGCCATGAAACAGCCAGTAACACCGGACCAATAAACAGCCCGATCATCCCAAATGCCACCAGGCCGCCAATAACGCCGGAAAGAATCAGTATCATCGGCAGATCGGCCCCCATACGAATCAGCATGGGACGAATAAAGTTATCCAGCGTGCCGACCACGCAACTCCAGACCAGTAACACCGTGCCCCATGTTGAGTCGCCGCTCCAGTAGAGCCAGATAATCGCAGGCACCAGCACAACCAGCGGGCCCAGTTGTACCAGACACGTCATCAACATAATGACTGTAAACAGCGTGGCGTATGGCACTCCTGTCACCGCCAGGCCAATTCCTCCCAGAACCGCCTGTACCAGCGCGGTGACAACCACGCCAAGCGCGACAGCACGGATGGCCTGCCCGGCCAGCAGAACCGCAGCATCGCCGCGTCTGGCCGCCAGACGATAGGCAAAATGGCGAATCCCCTGTGCGACCTGCTCGCCGCGCCAGTACAGCAGGGCGCTAAATAGCAACATCAGGGCACAATGCAGCATAAAGCGACCGATATGTGCCGCCTGACCGACAAACCATGTGGTGGTCGTGCCGACATAAGGGCGTACTTTGGTAAGTATCGCGCTGCCGCCCATATCCAGCAGGTTGTGCCAGCCGCTATACAGCTTGTCGCCGATCAGCGGAATACTGTTCAGCCACTCCAGGGTCGGCGGTGTCATTTCACCCGATGTAATGGCCTGAATGACCGGACCGCTGTTATCCACCAGGCTATTAACCAGTAGCGCAACCGGAAGAATAAACAGCAGAATTAATAATAATGTCATCACGATGACAGCGAGTGAGCGGCGACCAAACAGCGCGCGCTGTACGCGCAGAAGCACCGGCCAGGTGGCAATAACCACGGTACCTGCCCAGGCGAAACCAAGAATAAAAGGCTGAACGATCCACAAACAGGCGATGATCATAAGGGCTAAAAACAGTACCGACAGCATCACCTGCGGTACATCCCGGGACTGCGATTGAAAGGCCATAAAACGTAATCACCTTAAGTGAGAGGATGCGAAATCAGTAAAGATAATGATTAATGATTTCAGCGGTTTTTGACAGTCTGATTCTGCCCGTAATTCTGGTGGGCGCATAAGAAAAAAATGTGATACAACGATGGATGCTGCAAGCAAACGATTAACTATTCACAACTACTAACAGTCAGGCAGGGTCAAGAGTAATGATCCCACAGATTTCTCAGGCACCGGGTGTCGTTCAATTGGTGCTGAATTTTTTACAGGCACTGGAGCAACAAGGTTTTACCGGCGATACCGCCACAAGTTATGCCGACAGGCTGACCATGGCGACCGACAACAGTATCTACCAATTGTTACCCGATGCCGTTGTCTTTCCCCGTTCTACTTCTGATGTCGCCTTAATTTCACGCATCGCGGCGGAAGCGCGTTTTCAGTCGCTGGTGTTCACACCGCGCGGCGGTGGCACCGGCACAAACGGTCAGGCGCTGAACCAGGGCATCATCGTTGATATGTCCCGCTATATGAACCGCATTATGGAGATTAATCCTGAGGAAGGATGGGTGCGGGTTGAAGCGGGTGTCATCAAAGATCAACTCAACCAGTTTCTTAAACCCTACGGCTATTTCTTCGCGCCGGAACTGTCCACCAGTAACCGTGCGACGCTGGGTGGCATGATCAATACCGATGCTTCCGGTCAGGGATCGCTGGTCTACGGAAAAACGTCCGACCATGTCCTCGGCGTGCGGGCCGTATTGCTTGGCGGCGATATTCTGGACACCCAACCGGTGCCCGTTGAACTGGCGCAGACGTTGGGTAAAGCAAATACCGCAGTGGGGCGCATTTACCGCACCGTGTTCGAACGTTGCCGGGACAACCGTCAACTGATTATCGATAAATTCCCCAAACTCAACCGTTTCCTCACGGGGTACGACCTGCGCCATGTCTTCAATGATGAGATGACCGAGTTTGACCTGACCCGCGTGTTGACGGGCTCGGAGGGAACGCTGGCATTCATTACCGAAGCGCGGCTGGATATCACCCGTCTGCCGAAAGTACGCCGTCTGGTAAATGTGAAATACGATTCGTTCGACTCCGCGCTGCGTAATGCCCCGTTTATGGTGGAAGCGCGCGCACTGTCGGTTGAAACGGTCGATTCAAAAGTCCTCAATCTGGCGCGCGAAGACATCATCTGGCACTCCGTAAATGAACTCATCACCGATGTGCCGGATAAGACCATGCTAGGTCTGAACATTGTCGAGTTTGCCGGTGATGATGAGGCGTTAATTAATGAGCAGGTTACCTCTCTGTGCGCTCGCCTGGATTCCCTGATGGCGGAAGGGGCGGGCGGGGTGATTGGCTGGCAAATTTGTGACGACCTGGCGGGCATTGAGCGTATCTACGCGATGCGTAAAAAAGCCGTCGGCCTGCTGGGCAATGCGAAAGGGGCGGCAAAACCGATCCCGTTCGCAGAAGATACCTGTGTGCCACCGGAACACCTTGCGGACTACATCGTCGAGTTTCGCGCATTGCTTGACAGCCATGGCTTGAGCTACGGCATGTTCGGTCATGTGGATGCAGGCGTATTGCATGTGCGTCCGGCGCTCGACATGTGCGACCCGCAACAGGAGGTTTTGATGAAGAAAATCTCTGATGATGTGGTGGCGTTAACGGCCAAATACGGTGGCTTGCTGTGGGGTGAGCACGGTAAAGGTTTCCGCGCCGAATACAGCCCGGCGTTCTTTGGTGCGGAACTGTACGCAGAGCTGCGCAAAGTGAAGGCTGCATTTGACCCGGCAAACCGTCTCAACCCGGGTAAAATTTGTCCCCCTGAGGGGATTGATGCGCCGATGAAGCAGGTAGATGACGTGAAGCGCGGTAGCTTCGACCGGCAAATCCCGATTGCCGTGCGCTCATCCTGGCGTGGGGCGATGGAGTGCAACGGCAATGGCCTGTGCTTCAACTTCGACGCCAAAAGCCCTATGTGCCCGTCGATGAAAATTTCCGGCGATCGTATCCATTCGCCGAAAGGTCGCGCCACGCTGGTGCGCGAGTGGCTGCGTCTGCTGGCCGATCGCGGTATCGACCCGGTGAAGCTGGAAAAAGAGATGCCGGAAAAACGCGCCAGCCTGCGTTCGCTGATTGAGCGTACCCGCAATAGCTGGCATGCGCGTCACGGCGAGTATGATTTTTCGCATGAGGTGAAAGAGGCTATGTCGGGTTGTCTGGCCTGTAAGGCCTGTTCGACCCAGTGCCCGATCAAGATAGACGTGCCGGAGTTCCGCTCGCGCTTCCTGCAACTTTACCACACACGCTATCTGCGTCCGCTGCGCGATCACCTGGTTGCGACCGTGGAAAGCTACGCGCCGTTGATGGCCCGTGCGCCGAAAACGTTCAATTTCTTTATGAGCCAGCCGTGGGTGCGTTCGCTTTCACAAAAACATATTGGCATGGTGGATCTGCCACTGTTGTCTGTTCCCTCATTACAACGGCAGATGATCGGCCACCGTTCGGCGAACCTGACGCTGGAACAGCTTGAAACATTGAGCGATGCGGAAAAAGCGACTACGGTGCTGGTGGTGCAGGATCCATTCACCAGTTACTACGATGCGCAAGTGGTGGCCGATTTCGTTCGTCTGGTGGAAAAACTGGGCTACCAGCCCGTTGTCCTGCCCTTTTCGCCGAATGGCAAAGCGCAGCATATCAAAGGCTTCTTGCAGCGTTTTGCGAAAACCGCACAGAAAACTTCGGATTTTCTCAACCGAGTTGCGCAACTGGGCATGCCGATGGTGGGAGTCGACCCGGCGCTGGTGCTCTGCTACCGGGATGAATACAAGCAGACGCTCGGTGAGAAGCGTGGCGATTTTCACGTCATGCTGGTACACGAATGGTTGCCTTCTGCACTGGAAGGGCGTGAGAATCGCGCTATCAGCGGTGAATCCTGGTACCTGTTTGGCCATTGTACTGAGGTGACAGCGCTGCCTGCTTCCGTTTCGCAATGGACGTCCATTTTTGCCCGTCTGGGCGCGAAGCTGGAAAACGTTAGCGTAGGGTGCTGCGGCATGGCAGGAACCTATGGACATGAAGTCAAGAACCACGCTAACTCATTGGGGATTTACGAGTTGTCCTGGCATCAGGCGCTACAACGTTTACCCCGTAGCCGCTGTCTGGCGACAGGCTACTCCTGTCGCAGCCAGGTGAAACGCGTGGAAGGAAATGGCGTACGCCATCCGTTGCAGGCGCTACTGGAGATAATAGGATGATCTGGAAACGTGAGGTAACCCTTGACGCGCTCAATGCGATGGGCGAGGGCAATATGGTAGGACTGCTCGATATCCGTTTTATTGCAATTCATGACGACTCGCTGGAAGCAACAATGCCGGTTGATAGCCGCACGCATCAGCCGTTTGGTTTGCTGCATGGCGGCGCTTCTGTGGTGCTGGCGGAGTCGCTGGGTTCCGTTGCCGGATATTTATGTACCGAAGGCGAGAAGAAAGTGGTTGGTATAGAGGTTAATGCCAATCATATTCGTTCCGCACGGAGCGGGCGTGTGCGCGGCGTCTGTCGTGCAGTGCATACCGGTAGCCGCCATCAGGTATGGCAAATTGATATTTACGATGAGCAGGATAAATTATGCTGCACTTCGCGCCTCACTACTGCGGTCATCTGAGATAAATTTGCGACAGGGAAACCTGTCGCAAAAATTCATATTTTCTTCATTCATTTTCACATTCAGACTTGTCCATTCGTGCTATATTGGGCGGGTTTGAAAACCGCTTCGATGGCCATCGAAGCCAGACGCTGTAACGCATAAAGACCTAATGAAGTGATTCGTTGTTTCCTTAAGCGCTACTCCCTACAGGCTTACAGGTAACAATAATGCATTCATCATTTAAACGGGCGTTTTTACATCCACGCCACTGGGGCACATGGGCAGGGCTTGGCCTGCTCTGGTTGCTCGTTCAACTGCCTTATCCTCTTCTCTCCCGTTTGGGAGAAACCCTCGGGAAATTAGCCCGTCCTTTCCTTAAACGTCGCGAACGTATTGCCCGCCGCAATCTGGAACTTTGCTTTCCAAATATGAGCGATGAACTCCGCGAAGCAATGATTGAGAAAAACTTCATGTCGCTCGGCATGGCGCTGTTTGAAACCGGTATGGCCTGGTTCTGGTCTGATAGCCGGGTGCGCCGCTGGTTCGACGTTGAAGGTTACCAGAACCTTGTTGCCGCACAGGCAAGCCAGCGTGGCGTGATGGTTGTCGGTGTCCATTTTATGTCGCTGGAGCTCGGTGGCCGCGTGATGGGGCTGTGCCAGCCGATGATGGCGACCTACCGTCCGCATAACAGTGAGTTGATGGAGTGGGTGCAGACGCGAGGCCGTATGCGTTCCAATAAATCGATGATCGACAGACGTAATCTGAAAGGTCTGGTGAGCGAACTGAAAAAAGGCGAGGCCGTCTGGTTTGCCCCCGATCAGGATTACGGCAGTAAGGGCAGCACCTTCGCGCCATTTTTCTCTGTCGAAAACGCGGCAACCACCAACGGTACTTATGTGTTATCCCGTCTTTCCGGAGCTTCAATGTTGACGGTGACCATGGTGCGTAAGGCTGATCGCTCAGGTTATTCGCTGCATATCGGCAAGGCGATGACCGATTACCCGGCGAAAGATGAACACGAAGCCGCAAGCTATATCAATAAAGTTATTGAACGTGAGATTCTGCGCGCGCCGGAACAGTATCTGTGGATCCATCGTCGCTTCAAAACCCGCCCGCCAGGAGAAGCTTCGCTGTACCTGTAATTCCTGCCCCCGGTCGGCGCACAGCCGGCCGGTTACTGGTTCGCAAGAACGGACTCCTCCGGTTTTTCTCCTGACAAAAAACGATATCGTCCCCCATCCACCCACGATGGATCTGCCAATATTGCTTACGGAGCAGCACACTGCGCCTTTCGCGAAACGTCACATTTTCGCGGCGATAGCGTATTAATCGAGCTCCGGAATCGCCACTTTTTTGAGCTTAATGACGAAGTGATTTTCATGACGGGTAATTTTCGCGCCGTCGTCACAATATTCGGTTGAGAGCTGGAAAAACGCATCCGCGTCAACATCGAACGCCAGTTCGATTTCACTGTACTTCCCTGAGTTAAGCATCTGATAAACTTGCTTTAAGCTGTGTGCTTTGGCTATCGACATGATAAAAGAACCTCAGAAGTGATGACGAAGTGGTTAAAACCTGACCATTGGTTTATAGCAGGCAATGGCGAAATTTCCATCTGATAAGCAGGGGGCAGCACATAACGTTAACAGGGAAATTTCACATCTTGAATAATGTTATATTATAACATAACATTGCTTCTTTTCGTAAACCGAGGGACGGATTTTGGTTAGCCATTTTGCAAAAACAACGATAGTTCTGGGGACGCTTTTAGTAAGCGCGAATGCCTTTTCTCATGGCCACCATTCGCACGGAAAACCGTTGAGTGAAATTGAGGAAAAAGCGGCGAACGGTGAATTTAACGATAGCGATGTCAGGGACAGAAAGCTGACCGACTGGGACGGTATGTGGCAGTCTCTCTATCCTTATCTGCAAAGCGGCGATCTGGATCCGGTGTTGCGGAAAAAGGCAGAGAAAGACAAGAGTAAATCGTTCGATGAACTGAAAGCGTACTACCGCAAGGGGTATGCCACCGATATCGATACAATCGGTATTGAAAATGGGGTGATGGAATTCCATGTCGGCGACAAGGTGAGTGCCTGTAAATATGATTACGCCGGGCATAAAATCCTGACGTATACCTCAGGCAAGAAGGGCGTGCGTTACCTGTTCGAATGTAAGGATGCCAGCAGTAAGGCGCCAAAGTTTGTGCAGTTTAGCGATCACATTATTGCACCGCGCACTTCCACGCATTTCCATATCTTTATGGGTAATACCTCTCAGGAGGCGCTGCTAAAAGAGATGGACAACTGGCCAACTTATTACCCTTATCAGCTTAAAAAAGATCAGATTGTTGATGAGATGCTTCACCATTAATGGAAAATCTGTGCCCGCTTAGGCGGGCCTTTTGTGTCTTCCTGCGCTTTAGTTTCTCCGCCGGCTCTTGTAGCATAGGCCGCTCATCGGCTTTAACGGTATTTGCAGGAGGCAAAGTGTTTGCCGAATATGGTGTTATCAGTTTTTGGTCTTATTTTATCGGGGCGATTTTCATTATCTTAGTGCCTGGCCCGAATACCTTCTTTGTGCTTAAAACCAGCGTGGCGGGTGGGCTGAAAAATGGCTATGTCGCCGCTGCGGGCGTGTTTATCGGCGATGCGGTGTTGATGTTCCTCGCCTATATGGGGGTGGCAACGCTTATCAAAACAACGCCAGTATTGTTCAATCTGGTCCGTTATCTTGGCGCGTTTTACCTGCTCTGGCTTGGGGTGAAAATGCTCTACAGTGCGCTTTCTCGTAAGGGCAAAAGCGTGAGTGAGCATGAGGTACATAAGGGCGATATCTTCAAGCGTTCGCTGGTACTGAGCCTGACCAACCCGAAAGCGATTTTGTTTTATGTGTCGTTTTTCGTGCAGTTTATCGACATCCATTATACCAACACGGGAATGGCGTTCTTTATTCTGGCCAGTACGCTGGAATTAATTAGCGTCTGTTATTTCAGCTTCCTGATTATCTCCGGGTCCTATGTGACACAGTTTGTGAAAACGAAAAAACGTCTCGCAAAACTCGGCAACTCATTAATTGGTCTTATTTTTGTCGGTTTTGCCGCCCGGCTGGCAACGCTGCAATCCTGAATAGCATTAAGGCCTGTGTTTAACGGGCTTTATTGCAATGTCCATGCAGGCTCCCGATTCCACTTTTTTTGATGCCAGGGTCAGGATTAATAGTCGTCATCGGTATCTTTTAATCGGGAGCGGATAACGAGGACAGCAAAGATAATGACAATGGCAAGAATGCCCAGGAACCAACGCATGATGACGGCCACTTTGGGTAGAGACAGTGTTCGGTCATCTTATCATTATAAGACTTATGTAATGCATTCATTTCGCGTATGAAAACTATGCATAACTGTGTCTTGTTATTTCGCAATACGCAAGGGTAAACCGTTGACCTGTCGTCGGCGCGTCACTGTTCTGCGTCGAATTTTTGCTATCTGGCGCGTCGTCCCGGTACTGTTTTGCTGTGTACAACAACAGCGGTTTTAAAAAACATACTGAATTTCATCATTGCTGCATTGACTGCGAGCATCGATTAAATAACATCGTCTCCCCAACCCTCACTTTTTGTGGTGTGTGATGAAAATCTATCTGGTCCGCCACGGTGAAACCGTCTGGAATGTTGAAAACAGAATTCAGGGGCACCTTGATAGCCCGGTTACGGAGGTCGGTATCAGGCAGATCTCTGCACTGTGTCGGGATCTGGCAGACAAATCCATTACCTCTATTATCGCTTCACCTTTGGGCCGTTCAGTGGCCGCAGCCGGGCAAATTGCCTCGCACTTAGATTGCCCGCTGCACTTTAATCCTGCCCTTGTCGAACGTCATTTCGGCGACTTAGAAGGCAAACGCATTAGCGAACTGACAGAGAAAGAGCGCGCGCAGGCTGAGGCGATGCTTTCCGGCAGTTTGGCTATCGGGCCGCAAAATGGCGAAGCACTACAGGATGCCACTCAAAGAGTCCTTGGGGCGCTGTCAGGCTTCTCAGCCCGGCAAGGCAATGTGTGCGTTGTTTCCCACGGCCACGTTATCCAGTCTGTTATCAATACCCTGGTGGGGAATAATGCCGACCATTTTGAGCGTTACGCGCATTTAAATGGCGCTTATTCAATTCTGACCTGCCCGGAAAAAGGGCTCACCGTAGAAAAATGGGGCATATCGACCCATCTTTTTTCCCGAAGTAGGCAATGAGCATTTGTTCTGCTGGCGGTTAAATGTGCCGTATCTCGTTGATTATGCGTTTTGTGATGCAGTTAACTTTCTGATATCAGGAAAAGTTTTCGTAGATCCCTTTTTTAGCTCCCTATCTCAAAAATAGGTATTACCTATACATCTTTTACTGAAGCAGACAGACCTTCCTTGCCGCTGAAAATAGCTATTATTTATCAAACCATTAAACAATTTTTCACTTATCTGTAAAGCCTTCGCACAGAGTCTATGCTTATACCATGAGCTTAAAAAACGGGCAGTACACGAATAACCCTTCGGAATAGAGGTTGAAGTGATAATCATTATCACTAACATAGTGTTATGTCCTTCATGATTTATGACGTGAGGTAGAACTATGGAATTGCAATCAGAGACGTTCGACCCGGCAGACTTTTCCTGGCGTGGGCTAACGATGACACCCGCCGCCGCAGAACATATTCGCGGATTAACCCGTAAGCAACCCGACCTGCTGGGAGTCCGGCTGGGCATTAAACAGACCGGGTGCGCAGGTTTTGGTTATGTGCTGGACACCGTCACGCAGCCAGATAAAGACGACCTGCTTTTTGAAAATGAGGGTGCACGACTGTACGTGCCGCTCGCGGCGATGCCATTTATTGACGGCACCGAAGTGGACTATGTGCGCGAAGGTTTAAACCAGTTATTCAAATTTCATAACCCGAAAGCCCAGAATGAATGTGGCTGTGGCGAAAGCTTTGGGGTATAGGCGGTACTATGTCTCGTAATACTGAAGCAACTGATGATGTCAAAACCTGGACCGGGAACCTCAACTATAAAGAGGGTTTTTTTACCCGGCTAACCACAGACGAACTGGCGAAAGGCATTAATGAAGATGTCGTGCGGGCGATCTCAGCCAAACGTAACGAACCGGAATGGATGCTGGAGTTTCGCCTGAGCGCATTTCGCGCCTGGCTCGAGATGGAGGAGCCGCACTGGCTGAAAGCCCATTACGCGAAACTCGATTATCAGGATTACAGCTACTATTCTGCGCCTTCCTGCGGAAGTTGTGATGATACCTGTGCTTCGCAGCCGGGGGCCGTTCAGCAAACTGGCGCAAATTCTTTCCTGACGGACGAAGTGGAAGCGGCATTTAACCAACTGGGCGTGCCGGTCCGTGAAGGGCGCGAAGTGGCGGTCGATGCCATTTTTGACTCCGTTTCTGTTGCCACCACCTACCGGGAAAAACTCTCCGAACAGGGTATTATTTTTTGCTCGTTTGGTGAGGCCATTCATGACCATCCTGAGCTGGTGAAAAAATACCTGGGTACCGTCGTGCCCTCCAATGACAACTTCTTTGCGGCGTTGAATGCGGCGGTCGCCTCTGACGGTACGTTTATCTACATCCCGAAAGGGGTGCGCTGCCCGATGGAATTGTCGACCTATTTTCGCATCAATGCTGAAAAAACCGGGCAGTTCGAACGCACCATTCTGATCGCGGATGAAGGCAGCTACGTGAGCTATATCGAAGGTTGCTCCGCACCCGTGCGCGACAGTTACCAGCTTCATGCGGCCGTGGTAGAGGTCATCATCCATAAAGATGCAGAAGTGAAATATTCTACTGTGCAGAACTGGTTCCCCGGCGATAACAACACTGGCGGTATCCTCAACTTCGTGACCAAGCGTGCGCTGTGCGAAGGCGAGAACAGCAAAATGTCCTGGACACAGTCGGAGACCGGTTCAGCCATCACCTGGAAATACCCCAGTTGCATCCTGCGCGGCGATAACTCCATCGGTGAGTTCTTCTCCGTGGCGCTCACCAGTGGCCACCAGCAGGCGGACACGGGCACCAAGATGATTCACATCGGCAAAAACACCAAATCGACCATTATCTCGAAAGGGATCTCTGCCGGTCATAGCCAGAACAGCTATCGCGGGCTGGTGAAGATCATGCCGAGCGCCACCAACGCCCGTAATTTCACCCAGTGCGACTCTATGCTGATTGGCCCGGATTGCGGGGCGCATACTTTCCCGTATGTGGAGTGCCGCAATAACAGTGCGCAACTGGAGCATGAAGCCACCACTTCACGGATCGGGGAAGATCAACTGTTCTACTGCCTGCAGCGCGGTATCAGCGAAGATGATGCCATTTCAATGATCGTCAATGGATTCTGTAAAGACGTGTTCTCCGAGTTGCCGCTGGAGTTTGCCGTTGAAGCACAAAAATTGCTGGCTATTAGTCTTGAGCACAGCGTCGGTTAAGAATTAAGGAATACACATGTTAAGTATTAAAGACCTGCAGGTAAGCGTTGAAGATAAAGAGATTCTGCGTGGCCTGAGCCTGGATGTGCGTCCGGGGGAAGTGCACGCGATTATGGGACCCAACGGTTCCGGCAAAAGTACGCTATCCGCAACGCTGGCAGGACGTGAAGATTATGAAGTTACCGGCGGCAGCGTCGAGTACAAAGGTAAGGATTTACTGGAACTCTCCCCGGAAGATCGCGCCGGAGAAGGGGTGTTTATGGCTTTCCAGTATCCGGTAGAAATTCCTGGCGTCAGTAATCAGTTCTTCCTGCAAACGGCGCTTAACGCCGTGCGCAAATACCGTGAGCAGGACGAGCTGGACCGCTTTGATTTTCAGGACCTGATGGAAGACAAAATCAAGTTGCTCAAAATGCCGGAAGACCTGCTGACGCGCTCGGTTAACGTTGGTTTCTCCGGTGGCGAGAAGAAGCGTAACGATATCCTGCAGATGGCGGTGCTGGAGCCTGATTTGTGCATCCTTGATGAAACCGACTCCGGGCTTGATATTGACGCGCTAAAAATCGTTGCCGATGGCGTTAACGCGCTGCGTGATGATAAGCGTTCTTTCATTATTGTGACGCACTATCAGCGGATCCTGGATTACATCAAGCCGGACTATGTCCATGTGCTGTATCAGGGGCGCATTGTGAAATCCGGTGATTTCACACTGGTTAAGCAACTGGAGGAGCAAGGTTATGGCTGGCTTACAGAACAGCAGTAACGCGCTGCAACAGTGGCATCATCTGTTTGAGCAACAGGGTGGGGCGCGCTCAGAGCAGGCGCAACAGCATCTGCAACAAATGCTGCGTTTAGGGCTGCCGACGCGCAAACACGAAAACTGGAAATACACACCGCTCGACGGTTTACTAAATAGCCAGTTTGTCACCACGGCGGGTGCGTTGAGTGCACAAGAGTGTGATGCACTCGCATTGCCGGTTGATGCGCTACGCCTGGTGTTTGTGGATGGGTATTACAACGCGACGCTCAGTGATGATATAGCCGGTTCTGGCTTCACCGTGACCATTAACGATGACCGTCAGACTTTGCAGGCCCCGGTGCAGCCGGAGGTGTTTTTACACTTAACAGAAAGCCTGGCGCAAAGCATCACTCATATTAGCGTTGGTCGTAATCAGCGGGCGACCAGGCCGCTTCTGCTGATGCATATCACCCAGGGGCTGGGCGGGGCTGAGATGAATACGGCTCATTACCGCCACCATATCTCACTGGCCGAAGGGGCCGAAGCGACGGTCTACGAACATTATGTCAGTCTGAATACGCATCGCCATTTCACCGGCGCGCGGCTGACCATGGACGTGGCGGCGAACGCCCAACTGCATCATGTCAAACTGGCTTTTGAAAACCCGGAAAGCTACCACTTTGCGCATAACGACATGCGTCTTGGCGCGGATGCAGCGGCGCACAGTCATAGCTTCCTGCTGGGCGGCGCGGTGTTACGCCACAATACCAGTACTCAACTCAACGGTGAAAATACTACGCTGCGTATGAACAGCCTGGCGATGCCGGTGAAATCAGAAGTGTGTGATACCCGCACCTGGCTTGAGCACAATAAAGGTTATTGCAACAGTCGCCAGTTGCACAAAACCATTGTCAGCGACAAAGGTCGCGCGGTGTTCAACGGGCTGATCAACGTTGCGCAACACGCCATCAAAACTGATGGACAGATGACCAACAACAACCTGTTGCTGGGACGACTGGCGGAAGTGGACACCAAACCACAGTTGGAAATCTATGCTGATGACGTGAAATGTAGCCACGGTGCAACGGTCGGTCGTATTGACGATGAACAGATGTTTTACCTGCGCTCGCGTGGCATTGATCAGCAGGCGGCACAGAAGATGATCATTTACGCCTTCGCCGCTGAGCTCACCGAAGCGATCAGCGACGAAGCGCTCAGGCAGCAGGTGCTGGCGCGCATTGGCCAACGCCTTGCGGGAGGCTTAGCATGAGTTTTTCCGTTCACAGCGTACGCGCCGATTTCCCGGTCCTGACGCGTGAAGTTAACGGGGTGCCGCTGGCGTATCTGGACAGTGCAGCCAGCGCGCAAAAACCGAATCAGGTTATTGATGCCGAAGCCGAGTTTTTTCGTCACGGCTATGCGGCGGTGCACAGAGGGATCCATACCCTGAGCGCCGAAGCCACGCAGCGCATGGAACAGGTTCGCACGCAAGTCGCCGGTTTCCTGAACGCCCGGTTACCAGAAGAGTTGGTTTTCGTGCGTGGCACCACCGAAGGCATCAATCTGGTCGCCAACAGTTGGGGCAACAGTCAGGTGCGGGCGGGCGACAATATCATCATCAGCGCCATGGAGCATCACGCGAATATCGTGCCGTGGCAGATGCTGTGTGAGCGCGTCGGTGCTGAGCTGCGCGTCATACCGCTCAATATCGACGGAACATTACAACGTGAGGCGCTGCCTGGCTTGTTTGATGCGCGTACGCGGCTGTTGGCGGTCACACAGGTCTCCAATGTGCTGGGAACTGAAAATCCGGTAGCGGAAATGATAGCGCTGGCCCATCAACATGGCGCGAAGGTGCTGATTGATGGCGCGCAGGCCATCATGCATCACACGGTCGATGTGCAGGCGCTGGATTGCGATTTCTATGTTTTCTCAGGCCATAAGCTCTACGGCCCGACGGGGATTGGCGTGCTGTATGTCAAAGAGGACATCTTACAGGCCATGCCGCCGTGGGAAGGTGGCGGCTCTATGATTGCCACCGTGAGTCTGACCGAAGGGACAACCTATGCCAAAGCGCCGTGGCGTTTCGAAGCGGGTACACCCAATACCGGGGGTATTATTGGTCTGGGTGCCGCAATCGATTATGTCAGCGGTCTTGGGCTGGATGCGATTGCTCAATATGAGCAGACGCTGATGCGCTATGCCCTGAATGCGCTGGAGGATGTGCCCGATTTAACGCTCTATGGCCCGCAGGAGCGTCTGGGGGTCATTGCCTTTAACCTCGGCAAACATCATGCCTATGATGTGGGGAGCTTCCTTGATAATTATGGTGTGGCCGTGCGAACAGGGCATCATTGCGCCATGCCGCTGATGGCTTTTTATAATGTTCCGGCAATGTGTCGTGCGTCACTGGTGATGTATAACACGCAAGAAGAGGTGGATCGTCTGGTGGCTGGCCTGAAACGTATTCATCAGTTGCTGGGCTAACAGAGAGGCATACATGGCCGTTTTACCCGACAGAGACAAACTACTGCGCAATTTTGGGCGCTGTGCCAACTGGGAAGAGAAGTATCTGTACATCATTGAGCTGGGGCAGCGGTTGCCTGCGCTCAGCGACGAGGCGCACAATCCGGAAAACATTATTCAGGGTTGCCAGAGCCAGGTCTGGATTATCATGCACCGTAACGACGAAGGCATGATTGAGCTGGCGGGCGATAGCGATGCAGCCATCGTCAAAGGGCTTATTGCCATTGTGTTCATTCTTTACCAGCAGATGACCGCGCAGGACATCCTGGCGTTCGATGTGCGCCCGTGGTTTGAAAAGATGTCTTTGACTCAACACCTTACCCCGTCCCGTTCTCAGGGGCTGGAAGCGATGATTCGCGCAATTCGCTCCAAAGCCGCCAACATTAGCTAAACTAAATAGACAGCTTTCATCCTGTTACGCGAGGTGCATCCGCGCCTCGTTGGTTATTCAGCTTTCGGCCTCTGCCGTGATACAGGACATCCAGCATGAAACGCGCGTCTACTATAACATTGTCTCTTATTGGCGCTTTTAGCGCTATTCAGATGGCCTGGGCTGTGGATTATCCGCTCCCACCGGCCGGAAGTCGTCTTATCGGTCAAAACCAGACTTACACCGTTCAGGAGAGCGATAAAAACCTGCAGGCTATTGCCCGGCACTTTGATACGGCGGCAATGCTGATTATCGAAGCCAATAACACTATCGCACCGGTACCCAGAGCGGGTACGGTCGTCACCATTCCGTCGCAAATGCTGCTGCCGGATACGCCACGGGACGGGATCGTTGTTAACCTTGCTGAATTGCGGTTGTATTATTATCCACCCGGCAAAGATATCGTTCAGGTCTTCCCGCTGGGGATTGGTCAGCAGGGGCTTGAAACGCCGGTCACAACCACCCGTATCAGCCAGAAGATCCCCAACCCGACCTGGACGCCTACCGCAGGCATCCGCGCGCGTTCGCTGGCGCAAGGCATTGAATTGCCCGCTGTGGTACCCGCCGGGCCAAATAACCCGCTGGGGCGCTATGCGCTGCGTCTGGGGATAGGCAACGGCGAATACCTCATCCATGGTACCAGTGCGCCTGACAGTGTAGGGCTGCGTGTCAGTTCAGGGTGCATGCGGATGAACGCTGCGGATATTCAGTCTCTGTTCTCACAGGTGAATACCGGTACGCGGGTCACCATCCTTAACGAGCCGGTCAAATACGCCGTAGAACCCGATGGACGCCACTATATCGAGGTACATCGACCTCTGTCGCAGAACGTCGGGGAGAATACACAGACGCTGCCTATCTCGTTCCCGGCAGGACTGGCGAGCACCATAGAGCAGGGTGGTGGTGACAGGGCGCTGATAGACAAAGCGTTATACCGACGTGCGGGTTATCCCGTCGCCATTCCGGCGAACAAAAGCGGCAAGGTAACAACGGAAAGCGTTGTATCGGCACAGAATCGTGATGCCAGTGCAGATGTGAATACGGAAGAAAGCGGGAAGACCGTGACGCAGTAAAAACAGGGAAGGGAAAATCGCAGACAAAAAAAATGGCGCACAATGTGCGCCATTTCATCACAGGTACTCTTACTTACGGTAAGAATGAGCCTGGTTATCCAGACGCTGGTTAGCGCGAGCTGCGTCGTCTTTAGCAGCCTGAACGTCGGAACGGATTGCGTTCACGTCGTTGCTCAGCTGGTCAACTTTAGCGTTCAGAGTCTGAACGTCAGAAGACAGCTGATCGATTTTAGCGTTGCTGGAGCAACCAGCCAGCAGAGTAGAACCCAGGATTACCGCGCCCAGTACCAGTTTAGTACGATTCATTATAAATACCCTCTAGATTGAGTTAATCTCCATGTAGCGTTACAAGTATTACACAAAGTTTTTTATGTTGAGAATATTTTTTTGATGGGAATCCACTTAAATTTGATCGTTCGCTCAAAGAAACACCGACTTTGTATAAAACGTTAAAAAAAGTGTGATAAAACAGCAAGCTTCCATCGGATTCATCTTAGATAATAAGCAGTTTAAATAGTGAAATCCGATTTGCTTTTTTATTCGGGGTGACTTCTGATATATAAAAAAAGCGCCCGAAGGCGCTTTTTTAAACACGAATATTCATCCGGGTATTATTACAGGACGTGTACAGATGCCGTGTTGGTGGTGCCGCTGGAGACCAGTGCGCCGGAAACCATGACCACAACATCGCCTTTCTGCGCCAGACCGCTCTGTACGGCCAGCTCTTTGCCCAGGCGGTAGAAATCATCAGTAGAGGCGATTTCTTCAACCAGTTGCGCGACAACGCCTTTGCTCAGTACTAGCTGACGAGCGGTGGTTTCGTTAGTGGTCAGCGCCAGGATGGTGGCATCCGGGAAGTATTTACGTACTGCACGTGCAGATTTACCGCCCTGGGTTGCAACCACGATCAGCGGGGCATCCAGTTTTTCAGCCGTTTCAACCGCACCACGGCACACCGCTTCGGTGATACGCAGTTTGCGGCTGTCGTTGTTGAAATCCAGACGGCTGGTCATGACGCGATCGGTACGTTCGCAGATGGTCGCCATGATGGTCACTGCTTCCAGCGGGTACTTACCTTTTGCGGATTCACCAGACAGCATGACTGCGTCGGTGCCGTCGAGGATTGCGTTCGCCACGTCACCTGCTTCCGCACGGGTCGGACGCGGGTTCTTGATCATAGAGTCCAGCATCTGGGTCGCGGTAATAACCACTTTACGCGCGCGGATACATTTCTCGATCATCATCTTCTGCGCGAAGATCACTTCTTCAACCGGAATTTCTACGCCCAGGTCACCACGCGCAACCATGATACCGTCAGAGGCTTCGAGGATTTCGTCGAAGTTATTCAGACCTTCCTGGTTTTCGATTTTGGAGATGATCTGGATGTTCTCGCCGCCGTGCGCTTTCAGGTGCTGACGAATTTCTTCCACATCAGAACGCTTACGGATGAAAGAGGCAGCAACAAAGTCAACGCCTTGTTCGCAACCGAAGATCAGGTCTTGTTTATCTTTTTCAGCCAGCGCTGGCAGAGCGATGGATACGCCTGGCAGGTTAACGCCTTTGTTTTCGCCCAGGTCACCGTTGTTCAGTACTTTACAGATGACTTTGTTGCCTTCGATGGCGGTGACTTCCATGCCGATCAGGCCGTCGTCAACCAGTACCGTGTTACCAACCTGCAGATCGCTGGTGAAACCTTCGTAGGTTACTGCAACGGTTTCCGTGTTGCCGATAACCGTTTTGTCGGTGGTGAAGGTGAAAGTCTGGCCCGCTTTCAGCGAAACATCATTACCGCCTTCGAGTTTGATTGTGCGGATTTCCGGACCTTTAGTGTCCAGCAGAATCGCCGCTTTTTTACCGGTTTTGCTCATTACGTTGCGCAAGTTCTGGATGCGCTGGCCGTGCTCAGCATAGTCACCGTGAGAGAAGTTCAGACGCATTACGTTCATTCCTGCGTCCAGCATTTTTGCTAACATCTCTTCGGATTCGGTTTTCGGACCGATGGTGCAAACAATTTTGGTCTTTTTCATGACAGTCTTAGTCTTTAAGTTGAGAAGGATATGGAAATCACGCTCCGGTTAGTGCGAAGCTTCGGAGTCAAACCTGTGTTACGAAAGTTGCAATGCCACAGCCTAAGGATAGGTGACATCAAAAAAGCGTGCAGAGTAATGTGTGCCTGTGTTTCAGCCCAGCCGGGAAAGTCATAATGTAATGGTTGAGTTTTACAGTTCAATGAGCTGAAACCATTCAAGAGTGAATAGAATGCCATTATACGATGAAAATCGGGCAAAAGGAAAATGAAAACGCTGTTTCAAAAATCATCTGGGCAGTTTCACAACGAAGTGTTATCAACGTGTTAAGTTATCACAAAATTGAATTTGCCTTGTTGACGTGAAACTAAAACCTTTGCCCACAAAAAGGCAAAGGTTCAGTAAGGGATACGGATAAAGCAACTATCGATTTATGCTAACAAATTTGAAACAAATACTCAGGCGTTCGGCATACGATGGCCACAGCTTAACCGATTTAGCTATGAAGCAGTTTCAGCGCGTGAGCATGAACCTCGGGGCAACCCGCCGCCAGAACATGCCCGCCCGCCTCAGGACGACCACCGCTTAAAGTGGTTACAACGCCGCCTGCCTGCTCAATGATGGGGATTAACGCCACAATATCATAGGGTTGCAGGGAATATTCCAGACAGAGATCAATCTGTCCGGCAGCCAGCATCGCCATGGCATAGCACTCCCCGCCGTAACGTGTCATGAGCGCGGCGTCATCCAGCGCAGCAAAATTAACCTCCGGGAAACGGGAAACCGGTTCAGGCGAGGTGATGTGTAAAATCGCCTGGTCCACAGAAAGTCCTTTTCGGGTGTTCAGTGGAGCGGTTCCCTGTGGGCCACTGCGCCAGGATTGCCTGCCATCTGCCCAAAAACGTTCACCGGTAAACGGTTGGCTCATCATGCCCAGATGCCCACGGCCTTCAACGGTCAGGCCAATGAGCGTTCCCCATACCGGAATACCACACAGGAACGGCCGGGTACCGTCAACGGGATCCAGCACCCACTGCAACGGCCCGCTTCCGGTGATCCCGAATTCTTCGCCCATAATTGAATGGTCAGGATAGCGGGCGTCAATGATGGCGCGAATGGCGCGTTCAGCTTCGCGGTCCGCATCGGTCACAGGATCAAAGCGATAACCCTCTTTCGGTTTTGTGTCTACATGCAGATTTAACTGCGAGCGAAAACGCGGCAATGTCTGTTTGTCTGCCGCATCAGCAAGTTCATGCAAAAAAGCGATGTCGGGTACAGCGTGGTTCATGATTGAGTCCTCATCAACGAAATTAGCGTCAGTCTTCCATGCTCGTTATTGCTCGATTGTGCATTTTTATTGATTTTTCTTCAAATGATTCTGATGAGTTTGTTGCGCAATTAATAGAATCAAGAAGTTGCTCGAAATGAAGTGAACATGATCGAGCGTGTCGGTTCTTACGGTCTCACCGTTACCGGATGACAGAAAGTGCAAAGCGCAGGACATACAGACAATGGATACTCAAACACCAGACGTCGTGGACGTATGTACCGTCTCAGGACGAATCCTGGTCAATTATGTCAGAACCCGGAGTGATAAAGATGACGATAAAAGTACTTGGCTATGCCGCACAATCGAGTAAGGCTCCCCTTGCTCCGCACTATTTTGAGCGTCGGGGTCCCAGAGCGGATGATGTGGTTATCGATATTCTGTATTGCGGCGTGTGCCACTCAGACTTACACCAGGCGCGCAACGACTGGGGGTTTAGCCAGTACCCGCTGGTGCCGGGGCATGAGATCGTCGGCCGCGTCACCCGCGTAGGTCCGGGCGTGAGTAAATTTAAGGCCGGAGATTTAGTGGGGATCGGTTGCATGGTGGATTCCTGCCGTGAGTGTTCCTCCTGTAAGCAGGGGCTTGAACAATATTGCGAAGAGGGCAACATTCAGACGTACAACGGCATTGACCGCCATGACCACATGCCGACCTACGGCGGTTATTCGCGCTCTATTATCTGTAGTGAAGATTTCGTGTTGCGCATCCCGGAAAACCTTGATGTACAGGCCGTTGCGCCGTTACTTTGCGCGGGTATTACCACCTGGTCGCCGCTGCGTCGTTGGGGCGTAAAAGCTGGCAGCAAGGTCGCCGTCATTGGTCTGGGCGGGTTAGGGCATATGGCGCTGAAACTGGCGCATGCGATGGGGGCGGAAGTCACGTTGTTCACCCGCTCACCGGGCAAAGAGGCGGATGCGCGGCAACTGGGTGCGCAACACGTGGTGCTCTCGACCGATCCGCAACAGATGGACGCCGTGAAAGGGCAGTTTGAGCTGATTATCGACACCGTACCTTATGCCCATGATATCAATCCGTATATGCCAACACTGACGCTGGACGGCACACTGGTGTTCGTTGGTCTGTTAGGCGATATTGAACCGGCGGTCAGTACATTACCGATGATTCTGGGGCGTCGTTCTGTATCCGGTTCGTGTATCGGCGGCATTGCCGAAACACAGGAGATGCTCGATTTCTGCGGTAAGCACAATATCACGGCGGATTCAGAGGTGATTCGCATGGACCAGATCAACGATGCCTTTGAACGTTTGCTGAAAAGCGATGTGAAATACCGCTTCGTGATCGATATGCAGACACTGGTGGAATAAGGTCATACTAAAGGCTTCGGTCAACGCCGGGGCCTTTTTTGAAGGCTGATAAATAAGAGAGAAGAAAAAACAGAAGAAACGCTTGAATGGTGCGTCCGAGTGGACTCGAACCACCGACCCCCACCATGTCAAGGTGGTGCTCTAACCAACTGAGCTACGGACGCACTAAAGAGATGGTGCGTTCAATTGGACTCGAACCAACGACCCCCACCATGTCAAGGTGGTGCTCTAACCAACTGAGCTATGAACGCATTGTTGTGCCTGACAACGGGGACGAATATTAGCGGCAGCCTTGTGATGTGGCAAGAAGAAAATCGCTATTTTCTACCGGAATGCGCCCGACTGCGGAACTTTTATACATGAACGGCATATTTCACTGATGTTAAAGGATAATGATTGAGCAGAATGCATTTCCGGAGCATTGCTTTGACGATTATCCGCACAGTACGTGATTTTGCGTCTTCCCTCTGGCCTGCATTTTATGGCTCAAAAAACCGCAATGCGCCATAACCTTCGCTTAACGGACAGGGGTAAGCACCGGTTGACCTGTAAAATAGGCCTGCAGGTTATCTAACACTAACTTGAATTCCCCGCCCGATTGCCATCAGCAGTGCCATCGCATGATCGGCGACGGAGGTATCATTGGTCCCCGGTCCATGGGCGATGGTGATATTTCGCGCTTTTGCAGCCGAGACATCGATATTTTCATACCCGGCACCCAGCGCGCAGATGATGTCGAGTTTCGGGAGTGCTGTGAGGCATTGAGGCCGGTCGAACCGTTGGTGAGGACGGTGCGGATGCGCTTGCCGTCGTGTTCTACAACCTTCACGCGGTCCGACGCTGTGGGGGCATAGTGTATTTCAAAGCACGCGGCCGCAAGCCGGGAAAGGTGCTCTGATGCAAGTTCAATCGTAACAAGTAAAGGATCGACATAACGGTGCCTTCGTATACTCAACTGACTTCAAGGGGAGGGTTAACACATTCAGGAATCTGCGGGAGATATATAGCCTGAGAATGATCCGCATGCTGCACAAAAGCATGCGACGGCCGGGGGGTGTCGCAAGACAATTGTGTGACAAAAAATCAGGTGAGATAAAACAGATGAATCAGCACCGCGCCAATCAGCAGCCAGCAGGGAAGCGAGAAATAAAAGACGCTTTTATTGTCACGTTCGCTTTTCATGACGAGCAACACCACAAATGCGATGACCAAGAGCGCGATAAAGACGAGTGTGAGTGGCTGGCTGACGGCAATCATCTTCAGTGCGACAAACAGAAGCAGGGTGGAGGCAATGGTAAAAAGTTTGATTTTTCGCGTGAAAGTCACGAAACCTACAACAAAGTAAACTAACGCAACAATGCCAGCCATCAGGCACTCCTTTTGCTGAATTTCTCTCGTTTCACCAGGATGTTTTGCATATCTTCGCGCATTGAAAGCCGGTCGCCTGGCAAGGAAACGTAGCCGCCCGATGACGGCTACGCCGATATTAACGCGCGGCGCGCTGTAAAATGATGGACGACGGCTGGCGCTGGAGGAAACGCATTCTGAGCATCATCAGAATAGCTGCCGACGTCAGCCCAATGATAAAGCCCATCCAGAATCCAGCCGGGCCCATCCGATCAACCACCAGGTCGGTTAACGCCAGTATATAACCTGCCGGTAAACCCAGTACCCAGTAGGCGGTAAAGGTAATAAAGAAGATAGAACGTGTATCTTTATAACCACGCAGAATCCCGCTGCCGATAACCTGAATCGAATCGGAAATCTGGTACAAACCGGCCAGCAGCATCAATTGCGAGGCCAGCGTGACGACCTCAGGATTGTCGTTATAAAGCAGCGCAATATGTTCACGCAGCGCAACGGTAAAGATAGCGGTCAGTACCGCCATGCACACTCCCACGCCAAGACCGGTATGTGCGGCTGTTTGCGCGTCAAGCGTGGACCCTTGCCCCAGGCGGAAGCCGACACGGATTGTGACGGCGGCGGCAAGCGACATCGGCAACACGAACATCAGCGAACTAAAATTCAGGGCGATCTGATGTCCTGCGACATCCACAATGCCCAGCGGCGATACCAGCAGGGCCACAACGGCAAACAGGGTTACTTCAAAAAAGAGCGCCAGCGCGATAGGCAGACCAAGCTGTACCAGACGTTTCAGAACGCCCAGATCCGGTTTGCCAGAATGCGCTTCATTGCGAATGTCACGCATGGACCCCGCCCGTTTAACGTACGAGAGCATGGCGACAAACATCACCCAGTAGACCGATGCCGTTGCCACGCCGCAACCCACACCGCCCAGCTCCGGCATGCCGAAATGACCATAAATAAAGATGTAGTTAATGGGAATGTTCACCAGCAGGCCGAGGAAACCCATCACCATGCCGGGTTTGGTTTTCGCCAGCCCCTCGCACTGATTACGTGCAACCTGAAAGAACAGGTAGCCCGGCGCACCCCACAGCAGGGCGCGTAAATAGCCCACGGCTTTATCCGCCAGTTGCGGATCGATGTCATGCATGGCGTGAATGATATAACCGGCATTCCACAGCACGATCATTATCAGAATCGACACCGTCGCGGCCAGCCAGAAGCCCTGACGTACCTGATGCGCAATACGCTCGCGACGCCCGGAGCCGTTAAGTTGCGCCACCGTCGGGGTCAGTGCCAACAACAGTCCATGACCAAAAAGGATAGCGGGCAGCCAGATAGAGGTCCCAATGGCGACAGCAGCCATATCGGTGGCGCTGTAACCGCCAGCCATAACCGTATCAACGAACCCCATTGCGGTTTGGGCGACCTGCGCGAGGATCACCGGGATAGCCAGGGCGAGCAACTGGCGCGCTTCTGTAAAGTACTTCTGCACTGAAAACACCTTGGTATAGTTGTTATATGCGATGAATGTTTAATTCATTAAAAATATAGATGTGTCTTCTGGTCCGGGACACTGCGGGGATGGTCAGAAATCCAGCATAGCGTTAAGCATTGCGATCAAATCCTTGTTCATCTTGCTTTTCAGTTTGAGTAAACCAGTCAGGCGATCATGCCCATCGGGTCAGTTGTGAATAAAGGAAAGGCGCCGGGGAAAACCAGCACGAAAAAAGCGTCGGGGTACGGTAACGCGTGCCCGAAAAAGTATCGTCGTCTCCCGTCAGTGCCGGGATGTTAACGCGAAGCGGTTGTTTCTTTATTCTATTATCAGAGTTACAGGCAAATCTTACAGCTTGTTGCACATTTTTGCCACGTTAACGATAAGTGAACGTTATCAGTCCCACTGTTTTTGGCAGGTGAGCATTGTACGTCAGTTCCCTTACCTTAGTGTCTGACATTAAAAAAGAGAGGCTGAACATCATGGAATCTGACGCGGCGAAGCAAATACTTTCGCTCTACGAAAAGCATGCTGAGGAGTTCGCCAGGCAGCGCTCTCGTCAGCTATTTGAAAAAAAATGGCTCGACAAATTTTTACAGCTACTCCGGCCGGGCGGGCATATTCTGGATATCGGCTGCGGAAACGGAAAACCCATTGCTGAGTATTTTATTGGCAGCGGCTTTACGCTCACGGGCGTGGACGGTTCAGCGGCGATGATTGCACAGGCGCAGGCGGATTTCCCGACGCAACGCTGGATCCAGCGTGACATGCGCCATCTGGCGATGGATGAGACCTTTGATGGTCTGATAGCCTGGGACAGCTTTTTTCATCTGACACAGAACGATCAACGCGCCATGTTTCCCCTTTTTGCAGCACTTAGTCACCCGGGCAGCGCATTAATGTTTACCAGCGGTACGTCGAATGGCACAGCGATGGGGACATTCGCCGGCGAGCCGCTGTATCACGCGAGTCTCGCGCCTGAGGAGTACCGGAAGATCCTGGCACAGCACGGGTTCTCCGTTGTTGATGTACAGTTTGAGGATCCGGAGTGCGGTTATCACTCTATCTGGCTGTGTAAGAAGGTGAATTGAGATTATCGTGTGGTTTTATACCTCCCTTGCCATCATCCGCCCCGCGAGGCTGGCAACATGATTTTCCTCCTGTTATTGTGCGTTTTAGAAAACGGCGGTGCCGTAAATGACATACAGGAGTGGTAGGCATGTTTACTGGTATTGTACAGGGCACGGCAAAACTGGTGTCCATCGATGATAAGCCCAATTTCCGAACTCACGTCGTCGAGCTACCGGATCATATGCTGGAAGGGCTTGAAACCGGGGCGTCTGTGGCAAACAACGGTTGCTGCCTGACGGTCACGGAGATTAATGGCAGCCACATCAGTTTTGATTTGATGAAAGAGACGCTGCGCATCACTAATCTGGGTGAGTTGGCGGTCGGCGATGCGGTAAACGTTGAGCGCGCGGCAAAATTCAGCGATGAAATTGGCGGGCATTTAATGTCGGGCCATATTATGACTACTGCGGAAATCGTTAAAATCCTGACCTCCGAAAATAACCGTCAGATCTGGTTCAAGGTACAGGATCCGGCGCTGATGAAATACATCCTTTATAAAGGCTTTATTGGGATTGATGGCATCAGCCTGACGGTGGGCGAAGTGACGCCAACCCGTTTCTGCGTGCATCTGATCCCGGAAACGTTGCAGCGCACCACGCTTGGCAGTAAAAAATTGGGTCATCGCGTGAACATCGAAATTGATCCGCAAACGCAGGCGGTTGTCGACACGGTTGAACGCGTTCTGGCGGCCAAAGAGGCAGCGGCCGCTGTCGTCAGTAACGACGAATAATCCCGCGAAAAAAGAGTGAACTAATAAGGGAGAATATGAAAAGTATTCTCCTTTTTTATGCCAGCAGAAAAGGGGCGTTGGTTAACAAGCTGCACTGTCTGACAGAAAGAAAAAACCCCGCAAATGCGGGGTGGGCTGTTAGCGTGCTACGCGAAGTCCGTGTTCAATACCCCGGCTGAATACCACCTGCCAGAGTTGAATATCCCGCGCACGGAAAGCGCCTGCGCAGGCGTTCAGGTAGTAACTGAACATGCGTTTAAACCGTTCGGAATAGTTATCGGCGATTTCTGGCCAACTGGCGAGGAATCGTTCATACCAGGCCATTAATGTTTTATCGTAATCTGCGCCGAAATTATGCCAGTCTTCCATCACGAAATGGGACTCACTGGCATTCGCTATCTGCCGCACTGACGGAAGGCAGCCATTGGGGAAGATATAACGGTCAATCCAGGGATCCACATTATGATCGGTTCGCCGTGAACCGATGGTATGTAGCAGGAAAAGACCATCCGGTTTGAGGTTACGATCAACGACGGTAAAGTAGGTGTCGTAATTTTTAGGACCGACATGTTCGAACATACCGACAGAGACGATGCGGTCGAACTGATCGTTCAGGTCGCGATAATCCTGCAGGCGAATATCGACATCCAGCCCCAGACAACGCTGTTGCGCGTGTTTTTGTTGCTCGGCAGAAATAGTAACACCCACGACGCTGACCGCGTAGTTTTGCGCCATAAATTGCGCCAGACCGCCCCAACCGCAGCCAATGTCCAGCACGCGCATCCCTGGCTTGAGCTGAAGTTTTTCGCAAATCAGGCGTAATTTGGCGATCTGCGCGTCTTCAAGGCGCTCAGCATCTTTCCAGTAGGCGCAAGAGTATTGCATCTGCGGGTCCAGCATGCGGGTAAAAAGATCGTTACCCAGATCGTAATGCTCTTTCCCGACGATCCATGCGCGTTTTTTGGATTGCAGATTAAATAATCTTGCCCCGGCGATACGAAGGGTATCTTTCAAATGGCGCGGAAGCTGTTTTTCCAGCCCGGCACGCAAGACTTTCGTAAAAAACACATCCAGCCGGTCACATTCCCACCAGCCGTCCATATAACTTTCTCCCAGTCCGAGCGACCCCTCCTGCAAAACACGTTTAAAAAAATCAGGGTTTTTAACCTGAATATCAGATGCCGACGGTCCATTAACCAGGATACCGGCGCGGCTCAGCAACTCGTTTGCGATACGGAACCAGTTATCATCCCGTACGCTAACCTCTTCTATACACGATGAACTCATAACTTCTCCACCACCAGCAAGTGATCAGAACCTTAAAAGAGCGTAGACGCTTTTTGAGGTATGTGAGAAATCTCACGGTTTGCGCCGTGAGGCTGATATCCGACGTAGAACAGAGGAAGGGAGATGACCCTTGCCAGAAAGGCCTTCCATGGACAAACGGGAGCGCTCCGGCTCCCGTTAATACTTAATATTTATCGTATTTGTAACTAGCCGGAAAAGAGTATAGGCCTCAAAATCCGGTGATACAACAGAAAACTGTTAGCAAGCTAATCACTAAACTGTAACATAGTCGCTCATGAAATTACGCGTGCGAGGATGACTCACTGGCTTCATCCGCTTGATAACTCTCACTTTCCTGGCGCTGCATACGGTAGCCAAAAGCGACCAGAACAACCGTTGACAGCATCACGCTGGTGGTAGCGAGCAGCGGATGGGTAATCAGAGCCGATACCACCAGGCTTGCGACAAAACACAGCCCTAACTGCAGTGTATTCTGCAAGGCAGCCGCCCGTCCGGTAGCCTGCGGGAAGGGGCGCAACGCCTGAGCCACGACAATCGGATAGATTGCGCCATTTGCCATCGCCATCAGACAGAAGGGGATCAGCAGGGCGGTCAGTGAGGCGCCAGGCATTAACCCCACGCCCCAGGTTGCCGCAACGCTCAATGCGAAGGCCAGCAGCAACCACGGTAATAAACGGGCACCAGACCATTTCTGCAAGGCGGCGCGACAGCCGTAGCCCCCGACCAGAAAGGCGATGGTTTGCGGCACATAACTCAGGCCGATAACCGCCGGGCCGTAGCCCATTTCATGAAGAATAAACGGTGAACCGGTAAGCCAGGCAAAAAAGCTGGCTGAGCAGGCGGCATAAATCAGCACGTTGCCGCGATAGGCTTTATCGCGCAACAGCGCGGCGAAGGTCAGCGCCTGTGCGGTTTTTGCCGGTTTCTGCGCGCCAGGACGCAGACGCAGTGCCGGAAGCATCAATATGACGGTGATAACAAATAATGTGGCGAAGATCGCCTGCCAGGAGAAGTGCGCCAGAATCCAGCTACCAAGCAGCGGCGCAAGGGCAGGCGATAACCCCACCAGCGGCATGATGGTGGCAAAAATGCGGTTTGTACGCTGCGCCGGATAGTGATCTGTCACCAGCGCCTGCCAGGTCACGGCAGCAGCACAGACCCCGACCGCCTGGACAAAACGCAACACCAGCAACAAGACAGCATCCTGAACCCACAGCATACCAAGGCAGCCGACGGCGAAAATGGCCAGGCCGCTTAGCAAAATGGGTTTACGGCCATAGCGATCCGACAGCGGTCCCCAGACCAGTTGGGCAACGGCAAAGCCCGCAAGGAACAGGCTCAGCGTCGCGCTGACCGCTGCGGCAGACGTATTTAAATCTTGCTGAATATCGGCGAACGCCGGCAGGTACATATCGGTGGCCAGAAAGCCCAGTACGCTTAAGCCCGCGAGCCAGACTAAAAATCCTTTTCCAGGTTGCATGGCAGATCTCTTTTTTATGGCAGGTTAACAGGGCTCCAGAGTCTAAGGAGTGCAAGTCGGCTTGTGAAACGCTAATATTTGCGCATTGGTTTCAAAATTTTTGCAGGCAGATTATGTGGTCAGAATATTCTCTCGAAGTGGTTGATGCCGTGGCGCGAAACGGCAGCTTTAGCGGTGCGGCGCAGGAGTTGCATCGCGTGCCTTCTGCGGTCAGCTATACTGTGCGTCAGCTTGAAGAGTGGCTGGCGGTGCCGTTGTTTGAACGCCGTCACCGGGATGTGGAGTTGACGCCGGCTGGCGTGTGGTTTTTGAAAGAGGGGCGTTCTGTTATCAAAAAAATGCAGATCACCCGTCAACAATGCCAGCAAATCGCCAACGGCTGGCGGGGGCAGCTATCTATTGCCGTCGATAACATCGTCAAACCGGAACGTACGCGCCAGATGATTGTCGATTTTTATCGCCATTTTAGCGATGTCGAGCTGCTGGTCTCCCAGGAGGTGTTTAACGGTGTGTGGGATGCGCTGGCCGACGGGCGTGTCGAACTGGCTATCGGCGCGACCCAGGCGATTCCGGTCGGGGGCCGATATACCTTTCGCGATATGGGCATGCTGAGCTGGAAATGCGTGGTCGCCCGCCATCATCCTCTGGCAACGATGGCATCACCGCTCAGTGATGATACGTTGCGCAACTGGCCCTCACTGGTACGCGAAGATACCTCCCGCTCGCTGCCTAAACGCATCACCTGGCTTTTGGATAATCAGAAACGGGTTGTCGCCCCGGACTGGGAATCATCTGCGGCCTGTTTGTCTGCCGGGCTGTGTATTGGGATGGTGCCTGCACATTTCGCCCGCCCGTGGATCGATCGCGGTGAGTGGGTTGCACTGGCACTGGAAAACCCCTTTCCGGACGCCGCCTGTTGTCTGACCTGGCAGCAGAATGACGCCTCACCGGCGCTGAGTTGGTTACTGAGTTATCTGGGCGACAGCGAAACGCTGAACAGGGAATGGCTGCGGGAGCAGGAGTGAACTGCTCCCGGCAGGATTAACGGCGATAGTCGCGGAACGGACCATCGGCAACCGAGCGGCGTTCAATCAGGCGCGGATGCACTTCAATCGACTGTGATTCTTCACGTTTGTTCACGATGCGGTCAAGCAGCATGTTAAACGCGGTTTCCCCCAGCGAGTCTTTCGGCTGGTGAATGGTCGTTAGTGAAGGGGTAAAGAAACGCGAATTGCGCACGTTATCATAACCGATCACCGAAATATCCTGCGGCACGCGCAGGCCCATTTCGTCTGCCGCACACAACGCGCCCATTGCCATGATATCGCCGCCGCAGAACACCGCGGTCGGGCGAGAGGACTGGGTCAGGATCTGTTGCATGGCGCGATAGCCGGACTCCGGTTCAAAGTCACCCTGCACGATCCAGTTTTCTGGCACGGTGATATGGGCCTCTTCCATCGCTTTCATAAACCCGCTCAGACGGCCTGCGCCCGTATTGCGCTCAAGGGGACCTGGGATAACGCCAATTTCGCGATGGCCGCGTTCAATCAGGTAACGGCCAGCCATATAGCCGCCGGCAAAGGCATTATCGATCACCGTATCGGTAAAATCGGCTTTTGCTTCGCCCCAGTCCATGACCACCATGGGAATGTGGCGATACTCTTCCAGCATGCTGAGTAACGATTCCGGATATTCCGAACACATGACCAGCAGGCCATCCACACGTTTTTGCGCCATCATGGACAGATAGGCGCGCTGTTTTTCCAGGTTATTCCAGGCGTTACCGAGAATAAGGGTATAGCCTTTCTGGAAACAATTTTTCTCAACCGCCTCGATGATCTCAGCGAAATAAGCCGCCTCGCTACTGGTCGCCAGCAGGCCAATAGATTTTGTGTGATTGACTTTCAGGCTGCGGGCAACCGCGCTGGGGGAGTAATGTAATTCTTTAATCGCCGCCCAGACGGCGTTACGCGTCTCTTCTGCAACGAAACGCGTCTTGTTAATTACGTGTGATACGGTTGTGGTGGAAACGTTTGCTCGCTTCGCTACGTCTTTAATCGTTGCCATCAGATCTTACTCCAGACCATATCGTAAACTCCTGATAATACATAAGGTAAACGTTTGCCTTCCATCACCCTGTACCCAAAGAAGGGATTGCAATACGCCGGGAAAAAGACACTGGACGTCAGGAGGGGAGTCAATGGCCGGTACGCTAATAAATTTAGCGTCGAATTTTGTCTGATCTTGACCAAAAGGGGAAGTGCTAAAACGTGTATCACCCTAAATCCTGCAAGATTTTTACGTTTATTTGTGCAAAAATGCGTTACATCACTTTCTGTGTGGGAATTAATAAGGAGAAAAATTGATGAGCACCGACCTGAAGTTTTCTTTAGTGACTACCGTGATTGTACTCGCCCTGATTGTTGCTGGCGGGCTGACTGCCGCACTGCATTGATCTATCCCGTGGGAGAGGCCACTCTCCCTCGTTTCACTCCCCGATTGTCATCAAATTAGCAATAGTCTTTTCCCATTTCGCTAACTTCTGTTTTTTGTGATTAATGTCATACTTTTGACTTCTGTGACGGTGTCGCGCGTCGACACGGCAATTCCGGAGTCTATTTATGAAGATTAATTTCCCACTGCTTGCCCTGGCGATTGGCGCTTTCGGCATCGGTACGACCGAATTTTCCCCCATGGGGTTACTGCCCGTTATCGCCCAGGGCGTGGATGTCTCGATCCCGGCAGCGGGTATGCTTATTAGCGCTTATGCCATTGGCGTGATGGTTGGAGCACCGTTAATGACATTGCTGCTTTCACACCGGGCACGACGTAATGCGCTGGTATTCCTGATGGCGATTTTTACCCTCGGCAATGTGCTGTCAGCACTTTCACCTGATTACACAACACTGATGCTCTCCCGCATTATCACAAGCCTTAACCATGGCGCTTTCTTTGGGTTGGGTTCTGTGGTGGCTGCAAGCGTGGTGGCAAAAGAAAAACAGGCAAGCGCAGTGGCGACCATGTTTATGGGGCTGACTATCGCCAATATTGGCGGTGTGCCCGCAGCAACCTGGCTGGGCGGGGCGATTGGCTGGCGCATGTCGTTCCTTGCTACGGCGGGGCTGGGGGTTATCGCCATGGTCAGTCTCTATTTTTCCTTGCCGAAAGGCAGTGCCGGCGAACGTCCTGATGTGCGCAAAGAGTTAGCGGTCTTGATGCGACCTCAGGTGGTTTCCGCGTTACTGACGACGGTACTGGGGGCAGGGGCGATGTTCACGCTTTACACCTACATTTCACCGGTCCTGCACCGTATTACCGATGCCACTCCGGCCTTTATCACCGCGATGCTGGTGCTGGTGGGCGTTGGATTCTCCATCGGCAACTACCTTGGTGGCAAGCTGGCTGACCGCTCGGTCATGGCGACCCTGAAAGGCTTCTTGCTGTTATTGATCGTGATTATGGTTGCTATTCCCTGGCTGGCACGCAGTGAAATCGGTGCGGCAATCAGCATGGTTATCTGGGGCGCGGCAACCTTCGCGGTAGTGCCTCCGTTGCAGATGCGTGTTATGCGTGTGGCACATGAAGCTCCCGGATTGTCGTCGTCAGTCAATATTGGCGCGTTTAACCTGGGTAATGCGCTGGGGGCAGCGGCAGGGGGCGCGGTGATTTCGGGTGGTCTGGGGTATACCGTTGTGCCGGTCACCGGGGCGATTATTGCAGGGATGGCGTTACTGTTGGTGCTGTTTTCCGGCAGAGCCAGCGCAGAACGCACCTGCACAGCAGCGGAGTAAAAAAACAGGAGGGTTTCCCCTCCTGATGATTACGCGGCGAGGTTCTTCGCGACAAACTCCCAGTTGACCAGCGCCCAGAAATGCTCCAGATAGTTTGGACGGGCGTTACGATAGTCAATGTAGTAAGCGTGTTCCCACACATCCACAGTCAGCAGCGGCGTGGCGTCGGTGGTCAGCGGTGTTCCGGCATTTGATGTCGAAACAATGGCCAGTTTGCCATCGGCGTTTTTCACAAGCCACGTCCAGCCTGAACCAAAGTTCTTCACTGCGGCATCCGTGAATTTCGCTTTAAACTCAGCAAAGCTGCCAAAAGCTTCGGTGATCGCAGCCGCCACAGCACCGGTTGGTTCACCGCCTGCGTTCGGGGCCAGACAATGCCAGTAGAAGGTGTGGTTCCAGACCTGGGCTGCATTGTTAAACACGCCGCCCTCAGAGCTACGAATAATCTCTTCCAGCGTTTTACCTTCCAGCGGGCTGCCTTTAATCAGGTTGTTCAGGTTGGTGACATAAGCCTGATGATGTTTGCCGTGGTGGTACTCCAGTGTTTCCGCAGAAATGTGCGGAGCCAGGGCGTCTTTTGCATACGGTAATGCAGGTAATTCGAACGACATTGCTTCACTCCTTATTGTTGTAATGCACTCAATAACCTTATTGAGTGTAAGGATAGGGTAGCAAATCGAAAGGGGAGAAAAAAGAGAGAGTTACCTGCCGCATTAGCGGCAGGCAGGAGATTAGCGGATGGTTTTTGGCGTAACCACTCTGCGGGCACCCACATAATGACGCTGCCAGTAATCTTCGCTTAATGAGGTAATCTGAATATCCTGGCCGCTGCGTGGTGACTGAATGAATTTGCCGTTGCCGACATACACACCCACGTGATCCGCGGTACCACGACCCTGTGTACGGAAGAACACCAGATCGCCGCTTTCCAGTTCCGCAACGTTGACCGGAGAGGCATCACGCAGGTGATACATTTCGTTCGCGGTGCGGGGAATGCGGAATTTCACCAGATCTTTATAGGCGTAATAGACCAGACCACTGCAATCAAAGCCGGTCATCGGGGAGGTGCCGCCCCAATGATAAGGTTTGCCAATCTGATTCATCAGTTTGGACATGGCAGTTTTCTGTACTTTTTGGATGCGGACTTTGTGCGCATCGGAAAGCGCAACAAGTTTGCTGTTTTTCACTTTTACACAGTGCGGTTTATGGCCTTTACGCTTTGTGCATTTTTCCGTCATAGCGGTAGCGGCGATGGGTTTCGTGCTGGTTTTACTGTGACGGGAGGAATTCTTACTGGTGGTATTTTTGCTGCTGGTTGACGATTTTTTCGTCACTGCCACTTTTTTATTTCCGGCTTTAGCCGTTGTTTTTGTTTCGGTGCGACTGCTTTTCTTTGATGTTTTTTCTGTGGTGGTTTTTTTCTTACTCTCGGATGCTTTCGCCAGATGCGTTGTCTTATGCACGGCCGAACCTCGCGTCTGCTCGGAAGCATTCGCTAATGGCGTGAAAGTCAACGTGGTGAACAACAAAGCACAGAGCGTGATCGAAGCTGTATGAATTCGCGCCACTGAGCAATCCCCTGATAAGTGCAGGCATTCAATAATGCTTGCGTATGATTTAGAACCGCGTCGATTCTAATCTAAAAAAAGCACAAAAGTTAATAGGGTTTTTGCATCTAAAACTGTGTTTCGTTAGCAAGCGCAAAAAAAATCACCAATTGGCTCTGGAAGAAGCTCAAATGTTGAACTATTGGCGTGCGGTGAAACATAAGATAAGTGATATTTTAAAAGCAACTTATCGCGACAGACGATAAAATAATGAGTGGTGAACAAAATGTTATTTTCGGTTACGCACCTTAACCGTTACAATGACGACTATCTGCCGAAAAGAAGTTGAAGGAAGCAAGACAATGAGCTCTACCCTTGAAAAAATCCAGCGTCAGATCGCTGAAAACCCGATTCTCCTGTATATGAAAGGCTCTCCGAAGCTGCCAAGCTGCGGCTTTTCCGCACAGGCAGTGCAAGCGCTCTCCGCCTGTGGCGAACGTTTTGCTTACGTTGATATTCTGCAAAACCCGGACATTCGCGCCGAGCTGCCGAAATATGCAAACTGGCCGACCTTCCCGCAACTGTGGGTTGATGGCGAGCTGGTTGGCGGGTGCGACATCGTAATCGAAATGTACCAGCGCGGCGAATTGCAGCAGCTGATCAAAGAGACGGCGGCGAAGTACAAATCCGAAGAGCCGGACGCGGAATAATCATCGCAATAAAAAAGCGACCTTCGGGTCGCTTTTTTTATGCCTCGCTATCTGCGATGGGTAGCGGCCAGCCGCCCAGCCGTTTCCAGCGGTTAACTATCTCGCAAAACAACAGCGCAGTCTGCTCAGTGTCGTACAGCGCGGAGTGTGCCTGGGTTGCGTCGAAATTAATGCCGGCGGTGGCGCAGGCTTTTGAGAGCACCGTTTGCCCCAGCGCCAGCCCGCTCAACGAGGCGGTGTCGAAAGTGACGAACGGATGGAACGGATTACGCTTAAGGGATGCGCGCTCAGCGGCAGCCATCATAAAGCTGTGGTCGAAGGTGGCGTTGTGAGCCACCATAATGGCGCGATTACAGTTCTGATCTTTAATACCTTTGCGCACCATCTTGAAAATAGCGTGGAGCGCGTCGTGCTCGCTCACGGCACCCCGCAGCGGGTTATTCGGGTCGATACCGTTAAATGCCAGTGCTTCCGGCTGCAGGTTCGCTCCCTCAAACGGTTCAACATGAAAATGCAGGGTACTGTCAGGCATTAACCAACCCTGGTCGTCCATTTTCAGAGTGATGGCAGCGACCTCCAGCAGTGCATCGGTTTTGGCGTTAAACCCGGCGGTTTCAACATCAATCACGACAGGGTAAAAACCGCGAAAACGGTCGCACAGACCGGTAAGTTGGGCGTTATCGGACATTGGAGTCTCTTGCTAAGGGAAAATGGCAGCGCATTATGGCAAATTTTGCGAAGGGATGTAAAACAGCGGGCGCCACAGGCGCCCGTAAAGCATTAATTGCCCAAACCGCGTCCCGCGTCTTTGGCTTCAATCAGTTCGACTTTATAGCCGTCCGGATCTTCAATAAAAGCGATAACGGTTGTGCCGCCTTTTACCGGACCCGCTTCACGCGTTACGTTGCCGCCATTTTGACGAATACGCTCACAGGCTTCTGCCGCATTATCCACTTCCAGCGCGATATGACCGTAAGCGCTGCCCAGGTCATATTTATCTACGCCCCAGTTATAGGTCAGTTCGATAACTGCCGTTTCTGTTTCCGGACCATAACCCACAAAGGCCAGTGAGTATTTGTATTCCGGGTTTTCACTGGTACGCAGCAACTGCATGCCCAGCACTTTGGTGTAGAAATCAATGGAGCGTTGCAGGTCGCCAACGCGCAGCATGGTGTGAAGTAAGCGCATAATGTCCTCTTAAGCGTCAATGAATTGTCATTCGAAACAGAGTTTTAGTATAGCGGCGGATCCCTGCCGCTATCAACGAAGTGATTATAAAGAAGGGTAGTCGGTATAACCTTCCGCGCCACCGCCATAGAAGCTTTCCGGGCGTTGCGGGTTCAGTTCTGCTTTGCGCTGCAGGCGTTCAACCAGATCCGGGTTAGCGATGTAAGCACGACCAAAGGCCACGGCGTCAATCAAGCCTTTCGCAATCAGATCTTCTGCTTTTTCTACCGTGTAGGCGCCAGCACCGATGATGGGGCCGTGGAAACGCTCACGCACTTTGCGACGGAACTCCTCGGTGTACGGCTGACCGCCTGCCCAGTCCGGCTCGGACATGTGCAGATAGGCAATCCCGCGTTTACCCAGTTCTTCAATAAAGTACAGTGCGTCTTCTTCTTCATTCGGGCCGTTATCGGTGTTCTGGAAGGAACCGATAGGGGAGACGCGAATACCGATGCGATCCGCACTCCAGGCAGCGCTTACGGCATCAACAACTTCCAGCACCAGGCGGGCGCGGTTTTCGATGCTGCCGCCATACTGGTCGGTACGCTGGTTGGCAGACGGTGACAGGAACTGGTGCAACAGATAGCCGTGGGCAGAGTGCAGTTCGACTAAATCAAAACCGGCTTCACGTGCGTTGATGACGGCCTGACGGAAATCATTGACGATGCCCGGAATTTCGCTGGTTTCCAGCGCTCGCGGCATCGACGTGTCTTCGCGGGTTGCGTTGCCGTTAGCGTCACGCAGGGAGGTACGGGTACCGGAACTGATCGCCGAAGGGGCAACAGGTGCCTGGCCGCCAGGCTGCAGGCTGGTGTGAGAAATGCGTCCGGTGTGCCAGAGCTGAACCGCCATATGACCGTTTTCCGCGTGTACGCCAGCGGTGATTTTTTTCCATGCGGCAATTTGTTCCGGGCTGTGAAGGCCCGGCGCGCCTGCATAGCCTTTCGCCTGTGCAGAGATTTGGGTCGCTTCACTGATGATTAAGCCAGAACTGGCGCGCTGGCGGTAGTATTCGCCCATCAGCGGAGTCGGAATATCGCCAGGCTCAATGCTGCGCAGACGTGTCAGCGGAGCCATCAGCACACGGTTTGGGATGGTAATCGCGCCAATTTTCAGCGGCGTAAACAAATTGCTGGACATAAATTCTCCTGAATAGACCGGTCGACTAGTAAAGTGGGAAATAAAAACGCCTGTTAAAGAGGCGCTGCAATAATCGTTTTCGCATGGGCCAGCGCACTTTCCAGCGGCACGGCACTGCGTGAAATCTTAGCCTGCAGATTGGCACCCAGCCACAGGGAATAGAGCACCTGCGCCTGGGTCAGCGCATCACCAGTAAAGGTCAGACACTGATCACGGCGGCCGCTTTCCAGCGCCTGTGCCAGTAAGGTGATAATGCCACTGGCACCTTTGTCCATGGCTTCACGCATCGTTTCTGACAGGTCACACACCTCGGCAGAAAGCTTGACGGTCAGGCAGCCGCTGATAATCCCCTGATCACAAAACTGGATCAGTGTTTGCTGATAATACGCGAGCAGGCGATCGCGATAGTTTCCTGCGCCTGTGGCAAAATGATCCGTCAGACACTGGTGATACCCGGCATAATGACGTTCGAGCATCGCAACCCCGAACGCCTCTTTCGAGCGAAAATAGTGGTAGAAAGAGCCTTTCGGCACTTCCGCTGTTTTCAGTAATTCGCTTAACCCCATGCCCGTAAAACCGCGATGCATGCATAAGCGCTCGCCGGTTTCCAGCAGGTGTTCGCGGGTATCGTGTTCAGTATTTCTGCTCATGGGCACAATCTACTAGACCGATTGGTCTATTGCAAGTAGCAATAGATGCGATCTCAATCTTGCAGGTTCCGCGCGCGCAGTCTTCAATAAAGAGAGACGAATACTACAGGAGGCGATGCGTGCCAGAACAACTGGAGTTTTTCCCCGTCCAGAGCCCGTGCCGGGGAATATGCCAGTCAGATGAGCGGGGATTTTGCCGTGGCTGTATGCGCAGCCGCGAAGAACGGTTCAACTGGCAAACCATGAGCGACGCCCAAAAACAGGATGTCCTGCGCCTGTGTCGTCAGCGTTTTCTGCGCAAATTACGGGCGAATAAAGCCCTCCCGCCTGAAGAACCTGAGCAACCTTCACTGTTTTGACGCCATAATTGCGTATACTCATGGCAAATTATTGCTGAGGAAGTGGTTATGGTTCAGAGAATTACCCTTGCGCCGCAAGGACCGGAGTTCTCCCGTTTTGTGATGGGTTACTGGCGACTGATGGACTGGAATATGTCTGCCCGTCAGTTGGTGAGTTTTATTGAGGAGCACCTGGATCTCGGTGTCACCACCGTCGACCATGCGGACATCTACGGTGGTTATCAGTGCGAAGCGGCTTTTGGCGAGGCGCTCAAGCTGGCTCCCCATCTGCGTCAACGCATGGAGATTGTCTCTAAATGCGGCATCGCCACCACTGCCCGTGCTGAGAATGTGCTGGGCCACTATATCACCAGCCGCGATCACATTATCGCCAGCGCCGAACAGTCATTGGTGAATCTGGCGACCGAACGTCTGGACCTGCTGCTCATTCATCGCCCGGATCCGCTGATGGATGCCGATGAAGTGGCTGAGGCGTTTTTGCATCTGCACCAGAGCGGCAAAGTGAGCCATTTTGGCGTGTCGAACTTCACCCCGGCGCAGTTCTCGCTGCTCCAGTCGCGCCTGCCGTTTACCCTGGCGACCAACCAGGTTGAGATTTCTCCGGTTCACCAGCCGCTATTACTGGACGGTACGCTCGATCAACTCCAGCAATTGCGCATTCGGCCGATGGCCTGGTCCTGCCTTGGCGGTGGACGTCTGTTCAACGACGAGGCGTTCCAGCCACTGCGTGATGAACTGGCGAAAGTGGCGCAAGAGCTGAATGCCCAGAGTATTGAACAGGTGGTGTATGCCTGGGTGATGCGTCTGCCGTCGCAGCCGCTGCCGATTATCGGTTCCGGAAAAATTGAACGCGTCCGTTCGGCGCTGGGGGCGGCAAGCCTTGAGATGACGCGCCAGCAGTGGTTCCGCATCCGCAAAGCGGCCCTGGGTTACGATGTTCCCTGATAAGCGCTAAGGTGACTTTCCGCCAAATCTTTTTCCCTGGTTTAAACTTACAGGGCAAAAGCCAAAAACGGAGGTCATATGAAGCGTTTTAGTCTGGCAGTGTTGACACTGTTCGTCTGCGCCGGTGCGCAGGCGGCCAGTACCGAAGTGAAGATGAACCTCGTCACTGCCGAGGGGACGGGGCAGTCCGTCGGCACGGTGAACATCAGCGAAACCGATAAAGGGCTGAAATTTACGCCCGATCTAAAAGGACTCCCGCCCGGTGAACATGGCTTTCATGTTCATGCAAAAGGATCGTGTGAGCCTGCGTTGAAAGACGGAAAACCCTCTGCTGCCGAGGCGGCTGGTGGTCACCTCGATCCCGATAAAACCGGTAAACACGAAGGCCCCGAGGGGATGGGACATTTAGGAGATTTACCGGTGCTGGTGGTTAACAACGACGGTAAGGCGACCGATGCGGTGGTTGCGCCGCGCCTGAAAAAACTCAGTGACGTGAAAGACAAAGCCCTGATGGTTCATGTTGGCGGCGATAACATGTCTGATTCGCCGAAACCGCTCGGCGGTGGCGGGGCGCGTTACGCCTGTGGTGTTATCCGCTAGCGGAATCGGCCAGTGTGCCTGCTGCCGGGGCTTGCTCCAGTTGCGATAACGAGCAATACAATCGCCAGATAAGCGATGCCAGTTCCCGTGCGGCAGGTTGATGATGGCGTGCCAGCGCATCACAAATCCGTTGCAGTTCGCTAAGCGTTGCGGCCAGTGGGCGCTGTTGCACGCCGCGTTCACTCATCACATCGCGTAACAGGCTCAGACAGAGATCCCTGACTTTCGACAAGGGATCTGAGCGTGCCTCCCAGTCGCGCAGTTGCCAGACCACATGCGAACAGTTGAGCAAAACCACTCCCCAGCGTAATAACCAGCGGCGGGCGAGCGCATCTTTGCTGTTACTCAACTGACTAATATGGTGATAAACCACCGACTCAAATTCATGCTCGCTCATCGTCGGTATTCGGCTGAGCTGGTCGACAAAACCTCGCCGAAGCGCACGAATATGACGGCGGCTTTTGCGTGCATCTGACCCTGGGCGCAAAACGGCAAAAGAGAGCCACGCCAGCGCCACGCCGAGAATTTTCGCCAGATCGTCATTTAAAAAATCCGCGAGATCATAGACCGGAGGATTGGTCACCGAAATAAACGATCCCATAAAAACGATCAATTGCCCCCACAGCCCGGCCAGTTTGGGCATTTGGAGCTTGAGCAACTGCATTGTGGTCAACAGTGGCAGCAAAAATAACAAGAACACCCATAAATCGCTGATCTGTACCATCAGACCAAACTTCACGACGAAACTGAATAATGTCAGCAACGCGAGCGTACGTAGAAGAAGCGTCAATGAATTAAACGGGGCGGGAGAAACCGAATAGAGTACGCAACTGATGGCGGCAAGGGTCAGCGCCGCATCGCCGTGCTCCCACTGGCTGGTGATCGTCCAGGCGCCCACCAGACTCAGTGCATAGAAAGTACGTATCCCGCTCCATAGCGCCTCGGCATTATCGGTAAAGCGCGCCAGAGCACGGCTTCTGGGCAGCGTAAATTCGGTTATCGGGGTGGCATTTTCAAGGCGCGCCAGCCACCGGCTGCTGGCAAGATACAGTCGGCAGAAATAGCGCAAGCGGTGCCAGAAGGCGCGGTGCCGATAGTCGTCGTCATTCACCGGCGCGAGAGGGGCAATAATGCGCGCTACGGTATAAAAGTGCGCACCGGGCCGGGCGAGCTCCGCCAGCAACGTTTCGAGTATTGCTCGCGTATTCTCAGGCGGATGCGGCCAGTTCAATAGCAGTCGGCGCAGGCTGGAGATAACGCTGGTCAGACGTAATTGCTGATGGAGCAGGTGGTTGAGAAGCCGGTTCTGACGACGAAAACGATAGTGGCTCCAGAAGGCCTGGATGCGCAGCAAATTCATGGTCAATATCTGCCCAATCACATTTTCATGGGCGGTGCGGATGGCGTCAGTTATCTCCTGTTGCCAGAGCAGGCTGGCATGTTCGAGCAGGCGGGCGTGCATCTTTTTCAGCGCGCTCAGCAACGCGGTACCGTCAGACGTGCTCGGCATGATCATCATCATCATGCCGCCACAGCAAATCCCCAGCAGCACCTCACAAACGCGCGCCTGGGCGATATCCCACAGTTCGGTGGTGTCCGTAATATTGACCACCGGAAAGGCAATAATCGCGGCGGTGTACCCCGCAAGCTGGAAGGCGTAAGCGACGTTATTACTGAACTGCGCGCAGGCCCAGGTACAAAAACCTATCCATGCGGCCATAGCGAACAGAAACAACCACGGATCGTTAAGCGTATGTCCGGCAATGATCATCGCCGCCGTCGCTCCCAACAGGCTGCCCGCGACGCGACCGAGACTTTTACTGATCACCCCGCCCACGGTCGGAAAACTCACGACGGCGGCAGAAGTCATTGCCCAGTAAGGTTCATCCAGATTGAGGTAATAGGCGACGGTCAGGGCCAGGCACATCGCAATACTGTTGCGCATGGCGTACCGCCACTGAGGGCGCGTCGCGGTAAGCCAGGGCAGGGGAATCGCGATTTTCACTTCGCGCCGCCGATCGATACCGTGCAGGTGGTGCCGGACACCAGCGTCACATCGGCGGGCAGGGAATCGAACTGAATCCGAACAGGCACGCGCTGGGCCAGACGCACCCAGGGCACATTCGGCTTGATGTCTGCCACCAGACCGCTGTCGGTCTCGACGCTCTGATCATAAATTGCCCGACCGATACTGGAAACGTGACCCTGTAACGTGAAATTGCCGCTGTAGAGAACGATTTGCGCCGCAGCACCTTCCCGAATATGACGCAATTTTGTCTCTTCGAAATACCCCACCACATAAAAAGAGTGGCTGTCGATGAGTGCAAACAGCGGTTGCCCGGCGGTGGCGTAGTTGCCGGTGCGGGTGGAAAGATTGGTTATCCAGCCGTCTACGGGGGCTTTTACCTGCGTTTGTGAAAGTTGCCATTGCGCCTGTTGCAGGGCGGCCTCGGCCGCATTGACGCTCGCCTGCATCGCCTTCACATTGATATTCGCAGTATCGAGATCTTCTGCTGAAATATAATTTTTCGACAAATGGCGGCGACGGTTGGCTTCATTGTTGGCTTTGGAGAGATCGGTTTGCGCGCGCGCCAGTTGCGCCTGGGCATTCAGCACGGCGATTTTGTACGGTGTGTCGTCGATTCGGAACAGAATATCGCCCGCTTTAACCAACTGGTTGTCTTTGATATTCAGCTCAGTAATGCTTCCTGACACTTGCGGGGTGATGCTGACCTGCTCGGCGCGGACTTTACCGTCGCGCGTCCAGGGGGCCTGCATATAGAAATTCCATAACCACCAGCCAGCGGCGAGCGCCACGGCCAGAACCAGTAACGTCGAAAAGTATTTAAGTGATTTCAGGCGCATAGTTACCACATGATCAAAAAGCCGAGAGACAGACTGATTGCGATCACGAAAAGTGAGAGATCCATCAGGATGGGATGCCAGATATCCCCTGCGTACATCCAGTCACGCAGTAAGCGATGCAAAACCAGCCACACCATAAACCCCAGCAGTACTGCTTTAAAGATAGGGGGAAAGTAGACCGAAGCGCCGAAGATCAGGTCCTGCAGGGGAAATTCCGGGGAGCGAATTGTCAGCGTCACAAGCGTTAGTCCTTTACAGAAAGGTTCACCGGTTCGTTTTGACGGCGAAGACCGCCAGACGGAGATATTAAGAATGGGCGAACACGGTGAAGGCAGCAATGCATTTGTTTTACCAATATAAATGCTGCACACTATTCTAAAATGAGTATAATAACTTAGCAAGCTAATTATAAGGAGATGAAATTGGAATCGCCATTAGGTTCTGATCTGGCACGCTTAGTGCGCATCTGGCGTGCTCTGATTGACCATCGCCTGAAACCTCTGGAATTGACGCAAACGCATTGGGTCACGCTGCATAACATCCATCAGCTGCCTCCCGATCAGTCGCAAATTCAACTGGCAAAAGCGATCGGCATCGAGCAGCCTTCGCTGGTGCGTACGTTGGACCAACTGGAAGAGAAAGGGCTTATTTCTCGCCAGACCTGTGCCAATGACCGCCGTGCAAAACGGATCAAATTGACAGAAAAAGCTGACCCGATCATCGAAGAAATGGAAACGGTGATTAAGCAAACGCGGGGCGAAATTCTTTCGGGTATTTCACCGGAAGAGCTGGATTTGTTGATTAGCCTGATTGCCAGGCTGGAACAGAACATCATTGAGTTGCAGTCGCGAGACTAATGCTCAGTTGTAATTAAAAAGCCTCGCATCTGCGAGGCTTTTTTTATCTCTACGTTCAGGTCGTTGCCTGCGAAGGCAGTGATGCCATTAACGCGGGGAGACGGTAACCTGGCGACCATTGCTTGCCAGTGCGACACGCTGGCCGGCGACGAAACGGGAGTTGCCCTGTTTCTGCACAACCATAATGCTGCTGCCATCGTCTTTACGAATTTCCAGCTCCACACCCTGTGATTTATTCATCGCACCCTGCACGCTCTGACCGGCTACGCCACCCGCCACAGCACCCGCCGCTGTTGCAAGAGAACGCCCGGCGCCACCGCCCACGGTGTTGCCCAGGAAGCCACCCAGAACTGCGCCACCCAAAGCGCCGACAACATTGCTGTCGTCACCGCCCTGGATCTGTACCTGACGAACGTTGACAATGGTGCCGTAAGTGACATTTTGTACTTGTTTGGCTTCTGAAGCGGAATAGACATCTCCGGAAAGAGTACTGTCATTAACACAACCCGCCAGAGTAAATCCAACCAGCGTAACTGCCAGTGCACGTAACATCATCTATGAATCTCCTGTTCACCAAAACATGCTCAGTTGAGCATCCGTCATGGTTAAATTATATGGCATTTAGTCACACCAGGTCACATCTTCTGCCAAAACATAGCAAAAATAATAACAATGATGGATTTAACCGGTCCTAAACAAGCCGATTATAAGCGTCTGCCGCTGTTTTTCCTTCAGTGAGCGCTGATTCGATTGTTAAAAAGTATTTGTAATCGATAGCTTTACAAAACACTTTATGATGGAGTGAGCGTCTAAAGCCCTGCAACGAGGAAGGCGTATGAAATCGGGTCGCTATATTGGCGTAATGTCGGGAACAAGCCTTGATGGTGTGGATGTTGTGCTTGCCGCTATTGATGACAAGATGGTCGCCCAACAGGCCAGTCTCACCTGGCCGATGCCGATAGCGCTGAAAGAGGCTGTTCTAAGCATCTGCCAGGGCCAACCACTCACCCTGTCGCAACTGGGCCAACTGGATACGCGTCTGGGCAAACTCTTTGCCGAAGCTGTCCTTGCTCTGATGGCGCAAGAACAACTCAGTGCAAAAGATATCGTGGCTATTGGTTGCCACGGTCAAACCATCTGGCATGAACCCACCGGCGATGCGCCTCATACGCTGCAAATTGGCGATAACAATCAAATCGCCGCGTTAACCGGTGTGACCGTGGTCGGGGATTTCCGCCGCCGCGATATTGCCCTTGGCGGGCAGGGAGCACCGCTGGTCCCGGCGTTTCATCATGCGTTACTGGCACATCCCATCGAGCGCCGGATAGTGCTGAACATCGGCGGCATCGCCAATATCTCGCTACTTTTCCCGGACAAGCCGGTCCGCGGTTATGACACCGGGCCAGGAAATATGCTGATGGATGCCTGGATTTGGCGTCAGCTTGGCAAGCCCTACGATAAAGACGCCCAGTGGGCGAGTGGTGGGAAAGTCGTCCTGCCGCTGCTGCAAAACATGCTCAGCGATCCCTATTTTGCTGCACCCGCGCCGAAAAGCACCGGACGTGAATATTTTAACTATGGCTGGCTTGAGCGTCAGTTGGCTATTTTCCCGGCGCTGGATCCGCGCGATGTCGAAACCACGCTGGTAGAACTGACGGCGGTGACGATTTCCGAACAGGTATTGTTGTGCGGCGGCTGCGAACGGTTGCTGGTCTGTGGCGGGGGGAGCCGTAATCCGTTGTTGATGGCGCGCCTTTCTGCGCTGCTGCCGGGTACTGAGGTCACCACGACGGATGAGGCGGGAATCAGCGGCGATGATATGGAAGCCCTGGCCTTTGCCTGGCTTGCCTGGCGTACGCTGGCCGGTTTACCCGGCAACTTACCTTCGGTAACGGGGGCATCGCAGGCCAGCGTGCTGGGGGCTATCTATCCGGCTAATCCGCGACAGAATCAGAGTTAACTGACTTTCACCCAGGCTGCGTACCGTTAGACTCCGGGGTTTACGGAGGACGTTATTCGCGTCCTCCATGACCAGGACAGTCTCGGGAAAACCTAATGAAAAGAGTGTTAATCGCCTGCCTGCCCGCGCTTCTCGCCGGGTGTAGTTACTACAACCAGTTTGTTGAGCGCATGAATACGGATACGCTTAACTATCAGTGTGACGAAAAGCCGCTTACGGTGAAATTGAACCATCCCCGCCAGGAAGTGAGCTTTATTTATGACAATACGCCGCTGATCCTCAAGCAAGGTCTGTCGGCGTCGGGGACACGCTACACTGACGGTATTTATGTTTTCTGGTCGAAGGGTGATGGCGCCACGGTCTACAAGCGCGATCGCATCGTACTGAATAACTGCCAGTTACAAAATCCGCGGCGTTGAGATTTTCGCAAGGGGGGGGCACAATAGCCCCACCTGATAATTCATCTTGCTAACGCCATGTCTGATAACGATCAATTGCAGCAAATCGCGCATTTGCGCCGTGAGTACACCAAAGGCGGCTTGCGCCGTGCCGATCTTCCCTCCGAACCGTTGCCGCTGTTTGAGCGCTGGCTTGGTCAGGCGTGTGAAGCCAAACTCGCCGACCCGACCGCGATGGTCGTTGCGACTGTTGATGAAACCGGTCAACCTTACCAGCGTATTGTGCTGCTCAAACACTATGACGAGAAAGGCCTGGTGTTTTATACCAACCTGGGCAGCCGCAAAGCCCACCAGATCGAGAAAAACCCGGCTATCAGCCTGCTGTTTCCGTGGCACATGCTGGAGCGCCAGGTCATGGTGATCGGTAAAGCTGAGCGCCTTTCTACCCTCGAAGTGGTGAAGTATTTCCACAGCCGTCCACGCGACAGCCAGATTGGCGCGTGGGTCTCGCAGCAATCCAGCCGGATCTCCGCGCGTGGCATTCTTGAAAGCAAATTCCTTGAACTCAAGCAGAAGTTCCAGCAGGGCGAAGTGCCGTTACCCAGCTTCTGGGGCGGCTATCGCGTCAGTATTGAGCAAATGGAGTTCTGGCAGGGAGGCGCGCATCGTCTCCACGACCGTTTTTTATACCAGCGTGAAAATGACGCATGGAAAATTGATCGCCTCGCGCCGTAAACCCTGAAAAATGTTGCGCTAAGCGCTGGTGCTCCTGCATCCGGCGCTTTATTCTATGTAACTTTCGCAACTGGCGAAAAGTCGTGTACCGGCAGAGGTGCAGTCGTTTTAAATGGAGAATTTGATGGCAAGCAGTAACTTGATTAAACAATTGCAAGAGCGCGGGCTGGTAGCCCAGGTGACGGACGAGGAAGCGTTAGCAGAGCGACTGGCGCAAGGCCCGATCGCGCTCTATTGCGGCTTCGACCCTACCGCCGACAGCTTGCATTTGGGGCATCTTGTTCCATTGTTATGCCTGAAACGCTTCCAGCAGGCCGGGCACAAACCTGTCGCGCTGGTGGGCGGCGCGACGGGGCTGATTGGCGACCCGAGTTTCAAAGCCGCTGAGCGTAAACTGAATACCGAAGACACGGTGCAGGAGTGGGTGGATAAAATCCGCAAACAGGTTGCGCCGTTCCTCGACTTCAACTGTGGTGAAAACGCGGCGATTGCGGCCAACAACTACGACTGGTTCGGCAATATGAACGTGCTGACTTTCCTGCGCGATATCGGCAAGCACTTCTCCGTTAACCAGATGATCAACAAAGAAGCGGTGAAACAGCGTCTGAACCGTGACGATCAGGGTATCTCGTTTACTGAGTTTTCCTACAACCTGCTGCAGGGTTACGACTTTGCCTGCCTGAACAAACTGCACGGTGTGGCGCTGCAGATTGGCGGTTCCGACCAGTGGGGGAACATCACCTCCGGTATCGATCTGACCCGTCGCCTGCACCAGAATCAGGTCTTTGGCCTGACCGTTCCGCTGATCACCAAAGCTGACGGCACGAAGTTCGGCAAAACCGAAGGTGGCGCAGTCTGGCTCGATCCGAAGAAAACCAGCCCGTACAAATTCTACCAGTTCTGGATCAATACCGCGGATGCTGACGTTTATCGCTTCCTGAAATTCTTCACCTTTATGGACATTGAAGAGATCAATGCTCTGGAAGAAGAAGACAAGAACAGCGGCAAAGCACCGCGTGCCCAGTATGTGCTGGCCGAGCAGGTGACCAAACTGGTTCATGGCGAAGAAGGGCTGGTGGCGGCAAAACGCATTACCGAAAGCCTTTTTAACGGCAACCTGAGCGATCTCAGCGAGGCGGATTTCGAGCAACTGGCGCAGGACGGTGTGCCGATGATCGAAATGGAGAAAGGCGCAGACCTGATGCAGGCGCTGGTAGACTCAGAGCTGCAGCCATCTCGTGGTCAGGCGCGTAAAACCATCGCCTCCAATGCGGTCACCATCAACGGTGAGAAACAGTCTGACCCGGAATATTTCTTCCAGGAAACGGACATTCTCTTCGGTCGTTATACGCTGCTACGTCGCGGTAAGAAGAACTACTGTCTGGTGTGCTGGAAATAATCGCCAGATACGCGAAACATGAAAAAGGAGTGGGAAACCACTCCTTTTTTTTATGGCAAAAGCGTGGAAGATTAAATCCCTTCTGCGGCCATAGCGGCGGCAACCGCCGGACGAGAGGCCACGCGTTGCATATAGTTGGCAATATTCCCGGCCTGCGGGAAGTTCAGTTTCACCGCTACCGCCCAGCGCAGTACCGTGAACAGGTATGCATCGGCAATGGAGAAGTTCTCGCCGTTAATCCACTGCTGGTCTGCCAGCGCCGCGTCAACATACTCCAGTTTCTTTTCCAGCAGAGCGCGAGCGGTCGGTTTGAACGCTTCCGGCGTATCCGGACGAAACAGGGGAGTAAACCCTTTATGCAGCTCAGTTGCCACGAAATTCAGCCACTCCAGCGTCTTGTAACGGCTCAGGAAACCTACCGGCGGCAGCAGGTCACTTTTCGGTGCGCTGTCAGCCACATACTGCATAATCGCCACGCCTTCGGTTAACAGGGTGTCGGCATTAATGGCCAGTGCCGGGATCTGTCCTTTCGGGTTGATAGCCAAAAAGTCATCACCATTTTCCAGGCATTTTTTTGCTAAATCCACGCGTGCCAGTTCAAACTCTTTACCTGCTTCACGCAGAACAATATGGGAAGCCAGTGAGCAGGCGCCTGGTTTATAAAACAGTTTCATTCTTCACTCCGGTGGTTGAATTCGGGCATAGGTTATTACCTGCGGGTATAAAAAAAAAGCCGTTAACGTGCGTTAACGGCTTTCTGCTGAAACTGTGCGCAGTCTTATGCTGTCGCGGTTTCCGACGCTTTCGCGGCTTTATCGCTATCATCACTCTGGGTCATGCGGTTCAGTTTCGGCGCGGCGAGGATCATCAGCGCGGCGATAACAGCAGTCACAATACCGATTTGCAGGAAGACGTGACCGTAGACATCCAGTGACATCAGTGGGTCGGTGACGTTTTCCGGGATAGCCATCTGGTTTGCGACGTAGCCTGCGATGATGTTCGCACCGGCGGTCGTCAGGAACCAGCTACCCATGATAAAGCCCATCAGACGCTGTGGAACGAGCTGTGCCACCATGGCGAGGCCCAGACCGGAAATCATCAGTTCACCGATACTCTGCAGCCCGTAGCTCGCAACCAGCCAGTTTACGGAGACGATACCGGCATCAGAGGCGAACTTCGCACCCAGCGGCAGGATCAGGAATGCACCTGAACACAGCACCATACCGATGGCAAACTTATACGGCATCGGCAGGGTATCGCCCATTTTGTTATAGATAGCAGCGAGGATCGGGCTACCAATAATAATCCAGAACGGGTTCAGCGCCTGGAACTGCTCCGGTTCGAACGTGATACCCAGCAGCGTATGTTCAACGTTACGAATGGCGAAGAAGTTCAGCGATGTCGGCATCTGGCTGTACAGGACGAAGAAGACAATGGCCTGCAGCATCAGAATGAAAGCGACGATCATTTTACGACGCGCCGCGCCCTGCAGAGCAAATGTCTCTTTTGCGAAAAGGCACACGATGCACAGCGCAACCACACCCAGCACCATACGTGCGATGCCCTGGTTATGCAGCAGCCATGTGGCGATGGTAATCAGGATAGCAACGCCTACGATGGTAGCCAGCAGGTAGCCCATACGAACCGGCTCGAAGTCAGGTTTAGAACCGTAGTTTTTGACCCAACGCTTGCAGAACGCGAAGTTCACGATGGTGATCAGCAGACCGACGACGCTCAGGGCAAACGCGGTGCTCCAGCCAAATTCTGCAGCCAGCCACGGGGTAGCCAGCATAGAGAAGAATGAACCGACGTTAACAGCCATGTAATACATGGTGAATGCACCGTCGAGACGCGGGTCATCTTTTGCGTAGCAGGTGGAGAGCAGGGAAGACGGGTTGGCTTTAAACAGACCATTACCGACGGCGATCGCCGCCATACCCATATACACGATACTGGCATCGTGACCAGACCATGCTACCAGTGCGTAACCGATGGCCAGCACAATGGCCCCCAGCATGATAACGCGCTTTGTCCCCAGAACTTTATCGCCCAGCCAGCCGCCAATAGCGACAAGACCGTAAACCAGCGCGCTAAAAGAGGAAAACAGGGTAATGGAGTCCGCTTCGGACATACCCAGTTGTTTAACCAGGTAGACAGCCATGATCCCCTGCAGACCATAGAAGCCGAAACGCTCCCACAGCTCGATGGAGAAGATCAAATAGAACGCTTTAGGTTGTTTGAAAGCGTTCAGACTCACACTTTCGGTTGGTTTGTTTGCAGTTGACACATAGACCTCTTTTTTACATCCCATATTAATGGGGTGATTCGAGACGCGATGCCCAGTATTCATCGCGCTTATAATTATTGCGGGAGGGAAAACGGCGGGTAATGTTCCTGATCCTGGGATTCGAGGCAAGGCTTTTGTAATGATCTGTTACATTTATCTTTAGCGATATTATAATCCAGCGGTGGAAATGTTATTCAGAGTTAAATTTTGCAAGGTAATTAATGGCAGTTTTTTTCACTAATGCAGGCCGGTAAAATTTGGTCAAAGGTGATATCTTCTGCTGTTAAGCGGTAATGGCAGTTTATCAGTCTGGTCTGATTATAATTAATGGTCTTATGTGTTGGTTTAAACCCTGCATGACACTCTCTGACCTTGTTTTCGTTCAGCTAAAGATCCTTTTTTTAACACGCTTGCATCAATGTGATAAAAATCACACATCTGTAGAATTTTTTTGTCATAAAAAAACATTGGCTCTGATTAAAAGCTAATAAGCAACAGATAATATGATAAAAATGCGAGTTATGCCGTATAAAGCGCGTTAACAAGAAAACATTACAGGTATGCATTTTTGCTTATAGCAAAGTATGAACAGCAGAACCCATTACTCACGCCTATTGCCTTGTTCATCAGAATGCAGTAGATCAATGTTTTCACGGATTTTTTCCTTTAAATGAGCAAGTCGATGACAGTGTTACGCGATACTGTCAAAGTCCTTCTTTCGTAACTCTTTGGAGTCATTTCATGAACGTGCATTCGTGGCTTAACGCACTACATATCATCGCGGCGATAATCTGGATTGGTGGAATTTTTGTCATGGCCACGGCTGCGGCCTGGTGTGCACAGGCGGTGGGCAAAAATGCGCCGACGGCGACAGCGCTGGCGGCATTTGTGCGCAACTGGAGTCGTAAAGTCACCACCCCGGCGATGATCGTGCTGTGGGTCATGGGGCTGGCGATGGTGCTGGCACACGGGCAGATGCCGCATCTGTGGCTGATTCTCAAACTGGTGCTGGTGGTGTTGCTGTCAGGTATTCACGGAATGTTGTCCGCAACCTTACGCCGCCTTGCTGGCGGTGAAATCACGAAGGTGCCGGGGATGGTGCCACGCGCCACGACCATCGTCATTGTGGCCGTGGCGGTCATCATTTTGCTGGTTGTCTTTAGACCGTTCTGAGTAAAGCGAATTCAGAGCTCGGTTTTGCTCTCGAATTCGCATAAATCTTCGATAATGCAGGAGCCGCAGCGTGGCTTACGGGCGATGCAGGTATAGCGGCCATGTAAAATCAGCCAGTGATGACAATCGACCTTAAATTCCGCCGGGACGACGCTCAGCAGCTTTTCTTCAACCTGCTCAACGTTTTTCCCCGGCGCGAAGTGGGTGCGGTTACAGACGCGAAAAATATGCGTATCAACAGCAATGGTCGGCCAGCCAAAGGCCGTATTCAGTACCACATTAGCCGTTTTCCGCCCGACACCCGGTAGCGCTTCCAGCGCCGCACGATCTTCGGGCACCTCGCCGCCGTGTTTTTCCACCAGAATACGGCAGGTCTTAATGACGTTTTCCGCTTTGGTATTAAACAGACCAATGGTCTTAATATAGGATTTGACGCCCTCGACACCCAGCTCCAGCATGGCGTGCGGGGTATTGGCAACCGGGTAGAGCAGGGCTGTTGCCTTGTTCACGCTGACGTCGGTTGCCTGCGCAGAAAGCAGGACCGCAATCAGCAGTTCAAAGGGTGAGTTGAAGTTAAGCTCTGTCGTCGGGTGCGGATTGGCATCCCGCAGGCGGGTGAGGATCTCCCGTCGCTTTGTTTTGTTCATCAGGCCTTCCCGGGCACCGTGTGGGCAGTTTCGTCGGCAACGGTCGCTGCGCGACGTTTCTTCGTTCTCTCGTCAATCAGATATTTAATAGCCAGCAGCATGCCAAGGCCGATAAATGCCCCCGGCGGCAGCATGGCCAGCAGGAAGGACGAGTCCGTATGGAACACTTCAATACGCAAAACTTTCGCCCAGTTGCCCAGCAAGCCATCCGCGCCGTCAAATAAGGTTCCGTTGCCGAGGATTTCACGAATCGACCCTAGTGTAAACATGGTGCAGGTTGCCCCCATGCCGATGGCAAAGCCATCAAGGGCAGACAAGCCCGGGCTTTTTTTGGCAGCAAACGCCTCCGCGCGCCCCACCACGATACAGTTGGTGACGATCAGCGGAATAAAGATACCGAGCGACTGATACAAACCATAGGCATAGGCGTTAATCAACATCTGGACGATGCTCACCACGGAGGCGATGATCATTACGTAAATAGGAATTCGGATTTCAGACGGCGTCCAGTGACGTACCAGTGAAATCGTAAAATTGGTCAGCGTCAGCACAAGCGTAGTGGCAAGGCCAAGGCCCAGCGCATTGGTCGCGGTGGAGGTCACCGCCAACAGCGGGCACATACCTAATAACTGAACCAGCGCGGAGTTATTCTTCCACAACCCCTGGACAATAATGTCTTTAATTTCGCTCATGGTTACTCTCCACAGGTCGGTAAACTGGAAAGTTGCGCGGGCAGCGTCGGCGCGTACAATCCGGCGCGTTTCACCGCATTGACCACCGCTCGCGGGGTGATGGTCGCTCCTGTGAACTGATCAAAATCGCCGCCGTCTTTCTTCACTGCCCAGTGCGGGTCATTGGCCCCTGCGATTTTCTTGCCCGTGAAATGGGTGATCCAGTCAGAAATACGCAACTCTATTTTATCGCCCAACCCCGGCGTTTCGTGATGCTCGGTCACGCGGGTGCCAAGAATGGTACCGTTAAAATCGGCGCCTACCAGCAGTTGAATAACGCCGGAATAGCCGTCGGGTGCCGTCGCTTCAATGACCGCAGCGACCGGCGTATCGTCTCTACGGGCTATATAGACTTTATGTTTGCCTTTCCCCAGCGCCGGGTCATCGACCAGATAACAGCTCTCCTGCAAGGCGTTATTATAGATGTCGCCAGGCAATACCTGACCAAACAATGCCTTTTGCTGCTGCACCGCCTGGTCGGCAATGGTCGATTTGGTCAACTGGTGAATTGCTGCTGTCATTCCGGTTGAGGCCGCCGCGAACAGCGTCAACGTCATGCCGTATTTACGCATGGTATCTAGCATGGCGACTCCTTAACGATGGCCGTACACGCGTGGGCGCGTGAAGTAATCAATTAATGGCACGGTAATGTTTGCCAGCAGCACGGCGAAGGCCACGCCGTCCGGATAACCGCCAAAACTACGGATAAGCCAGACCAGTAATCCCGCAAGGGCGCCGAAAATCAGGCGGCCTTTATTGGTTGTCGAGGCGGTAACCGGGTCGGTCAGAATAAAAAACGCGCCCAACATAGTGGCACCCGAGAGCAGATGCAGTTGCGGCGACGCCAGACTTTGTGGTGAGAAAATCCAGCCCAGCGTTGAACAGACAGTCAGCGAAACCAGGAAGGCTACCGGGATATGCCAGCGAATGGTTTTCTGCCACAGCAGGAAGATACCGCCCAGCAGATACCCCAGATTGACCCACTGCCAGCCTGCACCCGCCAGCACGCCGCTGTAAATGGCCGATTTGAGGATCTCATCGACCGGATGCCCGGCATGAAGCGATGTTTTAAAGGTATCCAGGGGTGTTGCCTGGCTGATGCCATCAATCCCCATCCGCAGGCTATCCATCGTATGGCCGGTGGCTGCATGCCCAGTGAAGATGATTTGTACGGCATCCATCAGGCCTGGAACCGTTTTGGCTATCTCAAAAGGCGGTAACCAACTGGTCATCTGCACCGGGAAGGAGATCAGCAGGACCACATAGCCGATCATTGCCGGGTTAAATGGGTTATGCCCAAGGCCGCCATAGAGTTGCTTAGCAATGATAACCGCGAACACCGTGCCCAGCACCACCATCCACCAGGGGGTAAAGGGCGGAACGCTGACCGCCAACAGTAAACCGGTCAACAGGGCAGAGTTATCCCCGAGGATGGCCCCGATTTGTTGTTTACGCAGCCGTAATACCAGCGCTTCTGCCGCCAGCGCACTCCCGCAGGCAAGGATAATCTGCAACAACGTTCCCCAGCCGAAGAACCAAAGTTGTGCTGCAATACCGGGCAGAGTCGCAAGCACGACCAGCAGCATAATGCGCGATGTCTGGCGCTGATTATGGGTATAAGGGGAACTGGCAATTCTGAAAACCATTTAATCCTCGTTAACTGCTTGCTGTGCGGCTTTTTTTGCCTGAACCCGGGCGATAGCTGCCGCTACGGCCGCCTTTCGGGGATCGTCATTGGCGGCAGGGGCTGGTGCGGCCTGCTGCTGCAATTTTTTGGCTTTTGCACGCGCGATGGCAGCTTCGACGGCTGCCTTACGCGGATCGACAGGTTCAGCGGCAACGGGGGCCGGGGTTTCCACCGGCACGACGACGTCGCTGGCGCCTTGCTGTTGTAATTTTTTGGCTTTTGCCCGGGCGATAGCGGCTTCAATGGCTGCCTTGCGCGGATCGACAGGTTCAGCGGCGACGGGGGCCGGGGCTTCCACGGGCACGACGACGTCACTGGCCGCTTGCTGCTGCAATTTTTTGGCTTTTGCCCGTGCGATAGCGGCTTCGACGGCTGCCTTGCGCGGGTCGACAGGTTCAGCGGCGAAGGGAGCCGCTTGCGTGTCTGTGGCTCCGGCTTTACGGGCTTTAGCGCGTGCAATCGCCGCTTCGACGGCAGCTTTACGCGGATCGACAGCTTCGCTGGCGATAGCGTTACTTTCCGGCACATCTTGTTGTTGCGCTTTTTCTGCCTGACGTGCGCGCGCCTGCGCCTTACGCGCCTCGCGGGCGGCAATCACCTCGCTATTATCCGGTACGCTTCCGGCCTGAACCACGATGGGTTGCGCGCTGGTGGCCTGTTTTTCACGCACGCGGGCGAGGGCTGCGTCAATTGCCTGCTGATCTTTTGCGGCAGGCTGGACAGCGGCTTTTTTGTGGCGTTCAGCGCGAGCGGCTTTTTCCCGCTCCAGGCGTGCCTGACGCGCCTCAAAGCGCGCTTTAGCTTCGGCGTTGCGCTTTTCTTCCTGCGCAATGGCGTAAATCTCGGCTTTTTCCTGACGAAAATACTGGACCAGCGGGATATTACTTGGGCAGACCCACGCGCAGGCACCGCACTCAATGCAATCGGACAAATTGTGCGCAGTGGCTTTGTCATGCTGCTGGCCTTTACTGAACCAGTAAAGCTGCTGCGGCAGCAGATCCGCCGGGCAGGCATCGGCACAGGCGCTACAGCGAATACAGCCTTTCTCTTCCTGCTGCTCACCCATTTCACTGGCCGAGGGCGCCAACAGGCAGTTGGTAATTTTCACCACCGGAACATCAAGCCAGGGCAGGGTAAAGCCCATCAGTGGCCCACCCATAATGACCAGTTGTTCAGCGGAGGGACAAAAACCGGCATGTTCCAGCAAGTGACGCACCGGTGTCCCCAGACGTGCCCAGACGTTTCCTGGTTTGCTGACGCTCTCCCCGGTCAGTGTTACCACACGTTCGGTGAGAGGTTCGCCGTCGATAATGGCGCGCTTAATGGCATAAGCGGTGCCGACGTTTTGCATCAGCACACCAATATCAGATGAACGACCACCGTGCGGAACCTGCTTGCCGGTCAGAATCTGTGTCAGTTGTTTTGCACCGCCGGACGGGTATTTGGTCGGGATGACGCGTAGCTGGATGTCATGCGAACCCGCCAGCACCGCACGCAGCATGGAAATGGCCTGCGGTTTGTTATCTTCAATACCGATCAGCACCTGGCGCGGTTGCAGAATATGCATCAGGATGCGCACACCTTCGACTATCTGTGCGGCGCAGTCCTGCATCAGGCGGTCATCAGCGGTGATATAGGGTTCGCACTCGGCGGCATTGATAATCAAGGTCTCGATAAGATCGCCGCCACTTTTCAGCTTCGCGCCGGTCGGGAAACCCGCACCGCCCAGCCCGGCAACGCCAAACTGGTGTATACGCTCAATCAGCGCGTCGCGATCGCGAGAGCGATAATCGCTCCAGCCGTCACGTTCAATCCAGCGATCTTCTCCGTCAGCCTCAATAATGACGCTCAGTTCGGGCAGGGCAGAGGGATGCGCGGTAGAGTGGGGGGCAATGGCGACAATATTACCGGAGGTTGGCGCGTGGACTGGCAACATCCGCCCGCGCCCACGGGTCAGTGGTTGACCACGTAGCACGCTGTCGCCCACGTTGACGCACAGTTCACCCTCAGCGCCGATATGCTGTTTTAACGGTATAACAAATCGCGTCGCCAGCGGAAGCTGGCGCAGCGGTGTACCACTGGACTGTGTTTTCATTTCCGGCGGATGGATACCGCCGTGGAAATCCCACAGTTTGTCTTTGCGAAAAGCAGAAAATAACTTAAGCATGTTGTTCCACGGGAATGATGCGCACGGGAATGGCCTGCAGGTCCCATTTCCAACTGGCGGTGGTCGTCTCCACCGGACGCAGTTCAATACACTGCGTCGGGCAGGGATCCACACAGAGGTTACAGCCGGTACAGAGATCACTCATTACCGTGTGCATGGCGCGGGTCGCGCCGACAATGGCGTCGACCGGACAGGCCTGAATACATTTGGTGCAGCCGATGCAGTTCGCTTCATCAATAATGGCGAGCATGCGTACCGGTTCGGGCACGACGACGTCACCGTCGATAGGCTGCGGCTCCACATTTAACATTTCGGCGATTTTCAGCATCACCGCTTCACCGCCGGGTGCGCAGCGGTTAATTTTCTCGCCCTGCAGGCCAACGGCCTCGGCATAAGGGCGGCACCCAGGGTAACCGCACTGCCCACACTGGCTCTGCGGCAAGAGATCGTCAATTTTCTCAACGACGGGATCGTCTTCCACCGCGAAACGACGCGAGGCATATCCCAGTACGACACCAAACAACAACCCGAGCACGCTCAGGGCCGCGATGGCAATCCAGATTGCATTCATTACAACTTCACCAGACCACTAAAGCCCATAAAGGCCAGAGACATCAAACCGGCGGTAATGAGGGCAATCGCATTACCGCGAAACGGTGCGGGCACATCGGCGACGACAAGACGTTCACGGATGGCGGCAAACAGCACCATGACCAGAGAAAACCCGACGGCAGCGGAAAAACCGTACAGCGCGGATTGCAGGAAATTATGCCCGAGATTGATATTCAGCAATGGCACGCCCAGCACCGCACAGTTAGTGGTGATAAGCGGCAGAAAAATCCCCAGCAGGCGATACAGCGCCGGGCTGGTTTTGCGCACCACCATTTCGGTGAACTGCACCACCACGGCAATAACCAGGATAAACGCCAGCGTACGCAGATAGATGAGATCCAGCGGAATGAGCAGCCAGGTATCGATTACCCACGCGCAGATAGACGCCAGCGTAATAACGAACGTTGTAGCAAGCCCCATGCCCATCGCGGCTTCGAGCTTTTTCGAAACCCCCATGAACGGGCAAAGGCCAAGAAATTTCACCAGTACGAAATTATTGACCAGAACGGTTCCGATAAATAGCAGCAGATAGTCTGTCATTATTTGGCCTGAAATAAAAAAAGCCGCCTATTATCGGTCAAACAGCACCGGGCGACAACAGGATAACTGTAAGGTTATTACGGGTTCACAAAGGTCGCTTTGACCCGCTGCGATCGCTTGAAATAGGGCACGATCAGCGCGGCGGCGAGTAATGCCGACAAAAGCCCGCGTACCGCCACATCGTCAGAAACAGGGGAGAAGGCAAAAGCTTTTAGCGCCAGCAGCACGCTAATCAGTAACCAGATAATCATATGTTTCAGGACGCTACGGCGGCGTTTAAAAAAGGCGATAATCAGCCATAGCGTGTAATACCAGACGCCTGCCGCCAGGGCAAAAGAGGCAAACCAGGTCAACAGTTCCGCCAGGGGCCGTACACCGATAGCGGCAATGACTAGCGGAACCTGAGTTTTAGCGACATCCAGGAGACGTAACGTCTGGCCTAATAACGCGACCAGCAACCAGGCTAAAGGCGCAAGCAGCCAGCCGCCGATTCTTTCTGCAGGTGTCGTTATCATGCTTGTTCCTCACAGGCGGTCACTGATTTATCGGCCGAGGAGTATAAAGCATTATGCGCCAGATGCCAGTGGCGTTATTGCACGTAATGCCACACGGACTTTGGTACACGGCCTATATCGAACAGGCGGCCACCGGAAACCAGCTCAGCCCGGCGATGATCCGCGGCGCGATACATGTTAATGATTTCTTCGTTGTCGGTCAGTGTGTAGTTAAGGTGATCGAACAATTTTTCCAGACTTTCAAGTGAGCTGATTTTGCGGAATTTTAATAAATAATCCTGAACGGTCATTTTAAGCGTTATCCATGTTATAAAAAGGCATTAATACATTCGCGGGTAATTCGTTCGAATAATAGTCGGGCTTATCAGGACGTAAATTGTCTCTGAATGTATCGCCATGAAATTAGGAATTTTCTTTAAGGTTAAATGGATGCCAGAACGGCATCCGTCAAGAAGATTAGCGCTCTTCGCCACGCCTGGCAATACGCAACGCAGTACCATAATTAGGTATACCCGCGTTCGCTTCGCATTTTATTTTTTCTGCGCGACGATACTCTGTTCCGGCGGCTGGTAATTATCGATATGACTGGCGAACACCAGAAGAACGGTCGAAACACCCAATACAACCCAGCCTGTTAATTCAATAATCCGATTGATGATAGTGGCCATAACTCTACAACTCCCTCAGGTCTGATTTGGGATGTTACCTGGGCGAACAGCGGACGACAAGGGACCGACGCCTGTTTTTGGAAAATTCCGTATCATTAAAGTAATTGCATGAGGAACCCTCTTTTCACGGTTAAATTCCTTAAGCGCTTATGTCGCTGTTGTCCCTGAAAGAGAGATGGTGTGAAATACACGTTCCAATAACGAGAGGCCGCTTTATGAATGACAATATCCGTGTCGGACTAATTGGTTACGGCTATGCCAGTAAAACCTTTCATGCGCCGTTGATTGACGGCACGCCGGGAATGGAGCTGGCGGCAATCTCCAGTAGCGATGAGTCGAAAGTGAAGGCGGACTGGCCGGCAGTGTCGGTCGTATCAGAACCGAAACATCTATTTAATGATCCGAAAATTGACTTAATCGTCATCCCCACGCCTAACGACACCCATTTTCCGCTCGCCAAAGCCGCGCTGGAAGCGGGCAAGCATGTCGTCGTGGATAAACCCTTCACCGTGACGTTGTCACAAGCAAGGGAGCTGGATGCGCTGGCGAAAAGCTGTGGCCGCGTGCTGTCTGTGTTTCATAACCGGCGCTGGGATAGTGACTTCCTGACGCTGAAAGCCTTGCTGGCCGACGGTGCGTTAGGCGAGGTGACCTTTTTCGAATCACACTTTGACCGTTATCGCCCGGAAATTCGTAACCGCTGGCGTGAACAGGCAGGTCCGGGAAGCGGTATCTGGTACGATCTGGCCCCGCATTTACTGGATCAGGCCGTCAATCTGTTTGGTCTGCCTGTCTCGCTGACGGTGGATCTGGCGCAACTGCGTCCAGGCGCACAGGCGACAGATTATTTCCATGCGGTGCTCTCTTACCCGCAGCGCAGAGTTATTCTGCATGGCACGATGCTGGCCGCGGCGGAATCAGCGCGTTATATCGTGCACGGTACCCGTGGTAGCTACGTGAAGTTTGGCCTCGATCCGCAGGAAGAGCGCCTGAAATCGGGCGCAAAACTGCCGCAGGAAGACTGGGGATACGATATGCGCGACGGGGTCTTAACCCGAGTCAATGGCGATGCCCGTATTGAAGAAACCTGGCTCACGGTGCCGGGTAACTATCCGGCCTATTATGCGGCTATTCGTGACGCGTTAAACGGTGCGGGAGAAAACCTGGTTCCGGCAAGCCAGGCCATTCAGATAATGGAACTTATTGAATTGGGTATTGAGTCGGCAAAACATCGCTCAACGCTCAATCTGACCTGAATAAAAAAGCCGCTCAAATGAGCGGCTTTTTTTTACCCCTGTAACACCTTTTCTTTGAGAGCCTGTTTCTCATCCGTAGAGAGAAACGCGATTTCCAGGCCGTTGATTTGCGCCTGGCGAATCTGTTCGCGGCTCAGCCCGGCGGCTGGGGCGGCAACCTGATACTCATGACCAATCTCCACACCCTGCACGGCTGGATCGTCCGTGTTAATCGAGGCCAGCACGCCATGCTCCAGGAAGGTTTTCAGCGGATGTCGTGCCAGTGACGGCACGGTGCTGGTCTGGATATTGGACGTCAGGCAGGATTCGATACCGATACGTTGTTCGGCCAGAAATGCCATCAGTGCCGGATCTTCAATCGCTTTGACCCCGTGACCAATACGCTCTGCGCCCAGCTCGCGAATCGCCTGCCAGATGCTTTCCGGGCCAGCCGCTTCGCCCGCATGCACGGTGATATGCCAGCCTGCGTCGCGCGCACGGTTAAAGTGGGGCAGGAACAGACTACCGGGAAAGCCCAGCTCATCACCCGCCAGATCCAGCGCTGTGATGCTCTCACGATGAGCCAGCAATGCTTCAAGCTCCTGTAAACACGCGGCTTCGCCAAAAGTACGGCTCATGATGCCAATCAGGCGTGCCTCGACACCGAACGCCTGGCTGCCTTCGCGCACGCCAGCAATAACCGCTTCAACCACGCCAGCGACAGGCAGATTGTGCGTCATCGCCATGTAGCCAGGGGAGAAACGCAGCTCAACGTAATGCAGACCCTGGCGCGCGGCGTCTTCCATATTCTCATAAGCCACGCGACGGCAGGCATCAAGGGAGGCCAGCACTTTTACGCCCCAGTCCAGCTTCGCAAGGAAACTCACCAGATCGGGTTCGTTGGCGGTAACCTGCACGTGTGGCAGCAATGTTTCAAGCGTTTGCGCGGGAAGGGGAAGATTAAACTCACGGCCAAGATCGAGAATGGTTTGTGCCCGAATGTTGCCGTCCAGGTGGCGATGAATATCAGTTAATGGCAAGTTGGTATCAATCATGGTCGCACTCTTATTTTAAGTAAAGTGCGATACATTATACCACATGTCAGCAGCGCATTAGCATTAGTGGTAATAGATTGAATTTATGATGAAGTTTTACGCGTGAAAACGTCAGAATGGCCGTGGACTGTTGGCACTCTTTTTTACCTCCCCCTGCAACGATTACAGGGGGAGTCATGACGTTATATTTCTATCCATTCAGCAGACTAACGAACAACAAGCACCGGGCATTTTGCGTGGCGGACCACCGCTGCGGCATTTGAACCTAACAAATAGGTGGTCATATCTGGCCGGTGTGAAGCAATGATGATGAGATCCGCTTGAATGGTATCCGCGAGTTTGAGGATCTGATCCTTAGGCGTCCCGGTAACAGCATGCGTCTGCACTTTTTCCATTGGAATTTTAAATGCTTTGACGATTTCATTCAGCCGCGATAACGCCTCTTCTTGCAGGTCTTTTAATTTTGGTAATGCTGCTGAATATGCCAGTCCCAGCGTTGAATAATAAGGATGAGAAGGGATAACCGTCAAAAAATGGACTTTCGCAATATTAATAACGGCGTGTGCCTGAACATACGGGATGACTTGTCGGGTCAGTTCGCTTTCGGAAATGTCGATGGGTACTAATATGGAGCGATACATATAGACCTCCTGTATGAATTCATACAGGTTAAATAGTATGCCATTAGCCACAAAAAAAGTGTGTGATTGGTTTCAGTTCCAGGTAAATAAGGACAATTACGACTTTTGTCGTAGCATCGATTTTATTTTTCAAGCGTAACGGTTGAGCGGCGCATATAGCTGAAAAAAAGCCCCTTGGGTAAGGGGCTTTAGGGTTACTGCTGCGGCACCGCAGGTTCGACAGGAGCGGTCGGATCATCCGGCGTTTCCGGTGAATCTTCCTGCGGTGGCATTGAGGGCAGGCCAAACATGCCGACAAATTCGTCCAGCGGCATTTTCTCGCCGTTCAGTGTCACCTGACCGTTAGCGTATTGCAGGCTGGTGCCAATGGTGTTGTTTTCGAGGGTCGTAATACGGAACATCTGCCCCATTGCCGCCAGGCCTTTTACCTGCTGGCTTGCCAGTTTGGCTGCTTCATCCTGTTGATAGCCTTCCAGCTTCGCAACCTGAGTCATAAACTCAACGGCCATATCCATCGGGATAGTTAGCTTGCTGTCCAGCGACTTCACATTTTTGTCCACTTCCTGGGCCAGCGTCTGCGGCGGCGCGCTCACAGCCGTATCGGCGGCAGGATTTTTCAGGAACAGGGAGAGGTTGAGTGCCGTTTCGCCTTTGCTGTTCTTCCAGCTCAGCGGAGCAATGGTGATGACAGGCTCACCTTTTAACAGCAGCGGGAAGGCATTAAAGAAGGCTTCCGCCGCCTTTTGCTGATAGAGCGCCGGGTCCTTCATGACATCTGGCTGTGCCATCAACGCCTGTGTCTGAGCGTTATACTGCTGGCTAAACTGGTGCCAGGCTTCGCCGTCAATCTGGCCAATCTTCAGCGTCAGGTTGCCACTGCCCATCTCCTGATTCTGGATCTTCAGGCTCTGGATGGTGTAGTCGAGCTGGCTATTAATGGTTTTGTTATCTTTCGCGACCTCAGATTTGCCGTTCAGATTCATCCCTTCAATGACCGCCATCTCTTTGTTTTCAATAGAGATGGCCAGCTTGTCCAGCGTCACTTTCTGGCTGCCAACGCGCTCGTTAAAGCTGGCAAGTTGGGTCGAGCCTTCCGTTTTCAGGTTATTGAGGGAGAGCTGAATTTTCTGACCGTATTCGTTAACCGTATCAACCAGCGCGCTCTGCGCCTCGCCGCTGACGGTAACCGCATTGCCGTCTTTATCGGAACTGATGCGGAATTCACCCCCGCTAAAGGCCACTTTCTCGCCCTCTTTTTCCGAGTTAAGCGGGTGCAGCGTGAGATCCGTACGGGTATCGCCACTGTAAGCGATGCGGGTCTCTGCGACGAACGGCGATTGCCCTTTGGCGATATCAAACAGCGGCTTCGTCATCTCATTGTTGACGAGGGTGGAATGTACCGATGCCATCGATGGGATGACGTTCAGCTTTTTAAGTTGCGCCAGTGGGAAAGGACCATGATCAATATTTTCATGCAGTACGATGGTCTGGCCCGGTTTAAACCATGGGTTTTCCTTACCCTCGACCGGTTTTACCACCAGTTCCATCTGGCTGCTGAACAGGCCCCGATGGTAGTTTTGAGAAGATAACTCCACGCTGGCCTCAGGCGCGGTGCGTTTAATCTGTTCATTCGCCTGGCTGATCATCTCCCCCAGACGGCTTTCAAGCTGTTTCCCCGTGTACCAGGCACCACCTGTCCAGATGATCCCGAGCGCAATAACAACTCCGGCAGCAACCAGCGTTTTTTTCATCGTTATTATCCCTAAAAATAAAACCAGGCGGGATCATCCGCCTGGGTATGTGAAAAGGCTTTGTAGAGCTTAGCAATCCTTGCTAAAAAGTTCAGTAACTAGTTGAGCTTATTGTAGACCCGCGCCAGTCTACCCACGCCGCTTACCGTCACAGGAGATTCGCTGGCACTTATAAATGCCGACTCGCCGGGTTTGAGCACCAGTGTCTCATCCCCTTTGCTGAGCACGGCTTCGCCTTCCACGCAGAACAGGATAGCCGCGCTCTGCTGCGCCACATCGCTACCGGTGGTAGAGAGGTCATGCAGCGAAAATGCAAAATCATCAACCGGGATCGGAAATTCCAGGCTGGAAGCCTGTTTTACGGGTTGGGTCAGTAATTCACTGGCAGGTTTGGGGGTGAATTTCACATTTGCGACCAGTTCCGGAATGTCGATGTATTTCGGCGTCAGCCCTGCGCGCAGTACGTTATCAGAGTTGGCCATGACCTCCAGCGCTACCCCCTGAAGATAGGCATGCGGGGTTTCGGCGAACAGGAACATCGCTTCACCGGGATTAAGTTTCACCACATTGAGCAGCAGCGGGGAGAACAGGCCGCTGTCATCAGGATAAAACTCGGAAATCACACGAATGGTTTCCCACGGTTCGCCCTGCTGGCTATTGAGTGCCGCTTTCAGCACCGCCAGCGCCCGCGATTTTTCATCGCCCTTTAAATTCAACAGGCTGGCGAACAGTTGGCTCAGGCGTTCCGCGCCGGGTTCTTGCAGAAAATGAGCAATAGCCTGGTTGGCGCCCGCCACCGGTTGTAGCAGAGAGACGATTTCGGAGAACGGACGGAAGGCGTTCATCGCCAGGAAGGGCGTCAGTGCAAAGACCAGTTCCGGTTTATGGTTCGGGTCTTTGTAGTTACGCTCGGCCGCATCAAGTGGAATACCGGCGGCGTTCTCTTTCGCAAAACCGATTTCAGAGGCCTGTTTGTTCGGATGCACCTGAATGGACAGCGGCTGGGCGGCACACAGCACTTTAAACAAAAAGGGCAACTCGCCAAAACGTTCGGCGACTGCGCTGCCCAGCAAGCCTGCTTTGTCCTGTTCAATCACCTCGCGAAGCGAGTGAAGGTTACCCTGCGCGTCCTGCACTTTTGAGCTGCTCCTGGGGTGTGCGCCCATCCACAACTCGGCCATTGGCTGGTTGTCAGGGTTCGCGACGCCATAGAGTTCCGTTAACGCGTTTTTACTTCCCCAGGCATAGTGCTGCACTGAGTTAATGAGTTTTTGCATTATCCCGCCCTTCATCATGGTCAACTTAATTGCACGTATTAAAGCAATAAATTTGTTCGAAGTAATCAGAGCAGGCAAAAAGTCGTACTAGTCTCAGTTTTTGTTAAATAATTGTGTAGGATATGCGGACTCGCTTTTTTGTGGCAGATGGATGTCCTGCCGAAACAATAACCAGTTCGTGCTGTAAGTGAGAGAACAATGTCGAATAAACCTTTTTATTATCAAGAGCCTTTTCCGCTGAAAAAGGACGAGACCGAATATTATTTACTCAGTAGCGATTACGTTTCCGTCGCCGATTTTGATGGTCAGGAAGTGCTTAAAGTCGATCCTCAGGCGCTGACCCTTCTGGCGCAACATGCCTTCCACGATGCCTCCTTCCTGCTGCGCCCGGCGCATCAACAACAGGTTGCCGATATCCTCAGTGATCCGGATGCCAGCGAAAATGACAAATACGTCGCGCTGCAATTCCTGCGTAACTCCGAGATTGCCGCAAAAGGTATTTTGCCCACCTGCCAGGATACCGGTACGGCCATCATTATGGGTAAAAAAGGGCAGCGTGTATGGACGGGGGGCGGTGATGAGGCGGCCTTAGCGCGCGGCGTCTATAACACCTTTATCGAAGATAACCTGCGTTATTCGCAAAACGCGCCGCTGGATATGTACAAAGAGGTCAATACCGGGACTAACCTGCCGGCACAGATCGATTTGTATAGCGTTGACGGCGACGAATATAAATTCCTTTGCATCGCCAAAGGGGGCGGTTCCGCCAACAAAACCTATCTGTATCAGGAAACGAAAGCGCTGATCACCCCGGCGAAACTGAAAGGTTATCTGGTCGAGAAAATGCGTACCCTGGGCACCGCTGCCTGTCCGCCGTACCACATCGCGTTCGTGATTGGCGGTACCAGCGCAGAGGCCACGCTCAAAACGGTCAAACTGGCCTCGACGAAATATTACGACGGCCTGCCAACCGAAGGTAATGAGCACGGCCAGGCGTTCCGTGATGTGCAACTGGAAAAGGAACTGCTGCTCGAAGCCCAGCAGCTTGGCCTGGGCGCACAGTTCGGCGGCAAATACTTTGCGCATGATATCCGCGTGATTCGTCTGCCGCGCCACGGTGCCTCTTGTCCGGTGGGGATGGGGGTTTCCTGCTCGGCGGATCGTAACATCAAAGCCAAAATCAACCGCGAAGGCATCTGGCTGGAAAAACTGGAGCAGAACCCCGGCAAATACATTCCGGAATCGCTGCGCCAGGCCGGTGAGGGCGAAGCGGTGAAGGTCAACCTTAACCGTCCGATGGAAGAGATCCTCGGCCAGCTCAAACAGTATCCGGTTTCCACACGCCTGTCGCTGACCGGGACGATCATCGTGGCGCGTGATATTGCGCATGCGAAGCTCAAAGAGCTGATGGATGAAGGCAAGCCGCTGCCGCAGTATGTAAAAGATCACCCCATCTACTACGCGGGACCTGCGAAGACCCCTGAGGGGTATGCTTCGGGTTCCCTGGGCCCCACCACCGCCGGGCGTATGGACTCGTACGTTGACCAGTTGCAGTCGCAAGGTGGCAGCATGATCATGCTGGCAAAAGGCAACCGCAGCCAGCAGGTGACCGATGCCTGCCATAAACACGGCGGTTTTTACCTTGGCAGTATCGGCGGGCCGGCGGCGATTCTGGCGCAAAACAGTATCAAGAGCCTTGAATGTGTGGCCTACCCGGAACTGGGGATGGAAGCTATCTGGAAAATCGATGTTGAAGATTTCCCGGCTTTTATCCTGGTGGATGACAAAGGTAACGATTTCTTCCAGCAAATCCAGTCGGGCCAGTGCGCACGCTGTGTAAAATAAGAACTGCCGCCCTTCGGGGCGGTTTTTTTGCGCCGGTTAAGCGCACGAAGCAATAAACGTCGTCATAACAAGCATCAATACTTAAGCTTTGTTTGCAGGTGAGCAATGTCGGTACTCAACATCACTTCGTAACAGGGAGAAAGTAATGACAACGCATCGTAGTGAGAAAGATTCGATGGGCGCGATTGACGTCCCGGCAGACAAGCTGTGGGGGGCGCAAACCCAACGGTCGCTTGAGCATTTCCGCATCTCGACGGAAAAAATGCCGGTCTCGCTTATCCACGCACTGGCACTGACCAAACGTGCGGCGGCAAAGGTCAATCAGGATTTAGGGCTGCTGGCGGCGGAAAAAGCACAGGCCATTATCGAGGCGGCGGATGAGGTGCTTGCCGGAAAACACCCGGATGAATTCCCGCTGGCTATCTGGCAAACAGGCTCCGGCACCCAGAGCAACATGAACATGAATGAGGTGCTGGCGAACCGTGCCAGTGAACTGCTGGGCGGCGAACGTGGCATGGGGCGTAAAGTGCACCCGAACGACGATGTCAACAAGAGCCAAAGCTCGAATGACGTTTTCCCGACGGCGATGCACGTGGCGGCGGTGATTGCCGTGCGCGAACACCTGCTGCCTCAGCTTCTGGTACTGAAAAAAACGCTCAACGAAAAAGCGATTGCCTTCGCCGATATTGTCAAAATTGGTCGTACTCACCTGCAGGATGCCACGCCGCTAACGCTCGGCCAGGAGATTTCCGGCTGGGTGGCGATGCTGGAACATAACCTCAAACATATCGAACTGAGCCTGCCGCACTTGGGTGAACTGGCGCTCGGCGGTACGGCGGTGGGCACCGGGCTGAATACCCACCCGGAATATGCCAGACGAGTAGCAGAAGAACTGGCCGCCTTTACCCGGCAGCCGTTTATTACCGCACCGAACAAGTTTGAGGCGCTGGCCACCTGTGATGCATTAGTCCACGCCCACGGTGCGCTGAAAGGGCTGGCGGCATCACTGATGAAAATTGCTAATGATGTGCGTTGGCTGGCTTCCGGCCCGCGTTGTGGGATTGGCGAAATTTCTATTCCGGAAAATGAGCCGGGCAGCTCCATCATGCCGGGTAAAGTTAACCCCACCCAATGTGAAGCCATGACCATGCTCTGCTGTCAGGTGTTAGGCAACGACGTGGCGGTCAATATGGGCGGCGCATCCGGCAACTTTGAACTCAATGTCTTCCGCCCGATGGTCATTCATAACTTCCTGCAGTCGGTGCGTCTGCTGGCCGACGGTATGGAAAGCTTTAACGAGCACTGTGCGGTGGGGATTGAGCCGAATCGTGAACGTATCGACCAGTTGCTCAATGAGTCGCTGATGCTGGTGACCGCTCTGAATACCCATATCGGCTATGACAAAGCGGCAGAAATTGCCAAAAAAGCCCATAAAGAGGGGCTGACGCTTAAGGCCTCGGCGCTGGCGCTCGGCTACCTGACGGAAGCCGAGTTCGATAGCTGGGTGCGTCCGGAATCGATGGTGGGCAGCATGAAGCCCGTTTAATCAGCAAGATAGAGGTGCAGCCGGGGGATAATGAGCGTCAACGGCTGTGCCTGTGGTTTAAAACGGTGCTGGATATTGTCCTCCTGGTAATTCAACAGCTCGCCGATGTCCGGCACTTTCCCGCCATGTTCTTCACTCACCAGCGCAATCAGCGGCGTCGGGCAGGCGTACTGCACCTGCTTTTGCGAATCCGCATACCAGACGCGAGCAATCGGCTGCACCTTTACCGGACGTTTGATTTTCAGGCGTGCCTGCTGCGGCAAAGAGGCAATCGCGGCGTACTCTTGCTCAAGACGCTCCTGCCACTGCTCGCGGGTCCACGGCGCGACGGCGCGCGGCGATTTACGGCTTTTATCAAGCAGTGCAAGCACCTCATCGCGGGTGAAATTCTTGATGATGTGCTTGTTAGCCCAGCCAAAGCGCAGGGTAGCGGGATCGCGAATGGCGGTTAACGTGCGGTAGGCATTCAGGGTAATCAGACCGGGTAAATGGCGATGCACCCACTCGAAGCGGGCGGTCGGTGCCAGCCCGGAGTCGACGGTCACGATGCGTTCAAAGGTCATTTTCAGGGCATTGATGGTGTTAATGGTCTGCTCCAGTCGGGCGCGGGTCGCCATATCCACCTGATAACAAATGACACCCGGCAAACGCACGGCGGCTTTACTGCTGCGGTTTTCCGACTGCTGCTGAATAAACAGATGGGTATAGTGGCGCAGGGCCGCGTCGGCGGCACGCTTGCCCACCCGCTGCTTTACCTGAATGGTGGGCAACGGCTCGTGCTCCGCGCCTTTGGCGATGTCCGGCAGGGTGAAGACGCGGCCCGCCAGTAAACGGCAATCGGAGAGTTGTCCTTTCAGGACGACCAGTTCCTGTTCGAGCTGGCGAAAAGTGATGTTAAGGCGTTCTATCAGGTCGTATGCGGCCATTTTATCATTCCTTTAGTTACAACATACTTATGTTGTAGCACAACCTTCCACACCTTAACACCGTGCACGTCACGCTTTTCAGGTGAGGGAGGTGTCGTGCCAGACCGGCCACTGAAAACAAAAACGGGCGCCGCCCGCAGCGCTCTCTTCACACTTCACTTCGCCGCTCATTGCCTGGGCGATGGAGTGCACGATGGCAAGCCCCAGGCCACAACCGCCCGTCGCACGGTCTCTGCTGGGGTCGAGGCGCACAAAAGGCTCAAACACACGGCTACGCTCATCCGGGGCAATCCCCGGACCGTCATCTTCGACAATCAGGCTTGCCTGCGAGCCTTCAAGCTGTAATGTCACTTTGACCGTTTTCTGGCAGTAGCGCAGGGCATTATTGATGAGGTTATCCAGCACGCGCTCCATCAGGCGCATATCCAGCGAACCATAGTCGCCGGGCTGATTATGGAGTTCTAGCTGGTGGTCGGGGTTGACGTTGCGGGCATCCAGCATATAACCGTCCAGCCAAGCGTTGAGATCGGGCGTGGTCAGTTTCAGTTCTGTCTGCGGACGGTCAAGGCGTGCGTAGGTGAGCAGCTCCTGAATGAGTCCTTCGAGTTGCCCGATATCGCGGTTCAGCGCGCTACGTTCGCTATCGCTCAGGTTGTCGCTCATCTCCAGGCGATAACGCAGCCTGACCAGCGGTGTGCGCAGCTCGTGGGCCACGCCATCAATCAACATTTTCTTACTGGCGATCAGGGCGTTGATGTTATCCGCCATCTGGTTAAAGGCAATCCCCAGCCGTTCAAAGCTGGAGGTGCTGTCAAAATGAATGCGCTCTTCAAGATGACCTTCGCCAAAGCGCTGGGCGGCGGATTCTAGCCGCAGCATCTCCTGCCAGTGGGGACGCATCCAGATAAACACCGGGAAGGCCAGTGAGATAGCAATAAAGGCCATCAGCGCCATATCGAGCAGACGCATTTCATGCAGATAAAAGAGGTAGGGGACAGGGCCGACAGCCAGGACATAGTGGCTGCGTGGAATACGCTGGATAAAGGTGTATTGCGAATCCAGCGCGACAATATCGCCTTCCTGTAGCCGCTGTTGCGCGGGTGCTTCCAGCGAGAACTTGCTCATCGGTTCCACGCGCATGTTAAAGGACAGGTTGAGGTCCAGCTCTTTGAGCGTTTTGTTCCACTGGTGCGGTGGGATTTCACGTAGTTCGCTGCGCATCAGGTACAGCGAACTTTTCATCAAATCGTCCAGCGACTGTCGCCCTGCGCGCTCGGCGGTGAATTTGTAAACCAGCCCGACCAGCATGGTCATCACCAGAAAGCAGACAAACAGCAACAGATAAAACTGGACGAAAAGTTTTTTCATGGCGACACCCGCGAAGAGGACCGGACTCAGTTATCCCAGGCGTGTGGGGCGAAAAGATAGCCTTTGTTGCGCACGGTTTTAATACGGAAAGGCTCGGTGGCGTTATCGAGCAATTTTTTGCGCAGGCGCGAAATGGCCACATCAACACTGCGATCCATTCCGTCATAGGTCACACCGCGCAGGTTTTTCAGTAACGCATCGCGGTCCATAATTTGCCCTGCGTGGGTGGCCAGTTCCCACAGCAGATCGAAATCGGCGGTTGAGAGAACAACCTGCTCGCCAGCCAGCAGCACCTGCCTGTTGACCGGATCGATGGTCAGCGTGCCAAATTGCAGCGTCTTATGCTGCTTTAGCGATGACGGCGCGGATTCTTGCTGTGTGGCACCGGCCTGCTGGCGTAAATGCAGCCGCAGACGCGCCAGTAAAACCGCAGGTGGGGTGGTTTTAAGAATGTAGTCGTTCGCGCCCATCTCCAGCGACAGAATATGGTTCATATCACTATCAAGAGAGGTGAGAAGGACGATAGGGCCGGTCCACTGCTGGCGTAAATCGCGGCACAGTGTCATCCCATCTTTGCCGGGGAGCATGATATCCAGAAGAATCAGATCTGGTTTTTCACGGGCGATGACCTCTTCTGCTCGGTCACCACGCGGTTCAACTATCACATCCATATCGTGTTTGCCCAGATATGCCGCAATAAGTGCGCCCACTTCCGGGTCGTCTTCCACAAAAACGATTTTATTCATATATCATCGTGATGAGTCAAAAAGATGAACATACACTGCCTTTATTGATCCTGCCATTAATCTTTTCTAAACAAGCTCCCCATCCGCTATGCTGTAGGCCTTTGTTGGCATTATGAGAAAGGGAACGTGATGGCGCTGGTGATAAAAGCGACAATTGGCGCGCTGGTGGTGTTATTAATTGGATTGCTGTCAAAAACGAAAAATTACTATATCGCCGGGCTAATACCGTTATTTCCGACCTTTGCTTTAATCGCTCATTATATCGTGGCGACCGAGCGGGGCGTGGACGCGCTACGCACCACCATCGTTTTTGGTATGTGGTCCATTATCCCTTATTTCCTTTACCTGCTGTCGCTGTGGTACTTCACCGGATTTATGCGGGTGGGATACGCGCTGGGCGCTGCGGTACTTTGCTGGTGCCTCAGCGCCTGGCTGCTCATTTTTATCTGGAGCCGCCTCCACTAGCGCAGCGGGCGGCCGCCATCGACGCCAAACGTCCGTCCCGTGACGTAGCAACTGGTCAGCAGATAGTCGACCAGATCGATTATCTCTTTTTCGCCTGGGGCGATTTTCATCAGCGATTTATTGAGTGCCTGCTGACGGTATTCCGCGTCATCATCGTCATTAAACAGGATCAGCGCCGGGGCAATAGCGTTGACTTTCACTTCTGGAGCCAGCTTTTTGGCAAAAGAGCGGGTCATATTATCCAGCGCGGCTTTACTGGCGGCATAGGCGATATGTTTGTCGCTTCCGCACTCAACAACATAATCGGTAAAGTGAATAATATCGCCAGCGGCATGCCCGAATCCGCGCAATAATCTTTCCAGCGCATGGTTAAGTAAGTAGGGGGCATGAACGTGGATCTGCAGCATCCGTGAAAGCACATCGGGCAGCGCAACGCCGGGTTTTTCACCCGCCCAGTCGCCCGCATTGTGAATAATTGCCCGCAGCCCCTCGGTTTTCTCCTTCACAATATCGGCGAAGGCCAGCACTCCTTCATCGCTGCTGAAGTCTGCCTGAATGCACAACGCGCCCGCGGCGGTTAACTGTTCAATCGCCGGATAGAGCGTCCGGTAACTGACGATAATCGGCTGCTGTTGGCTGAGAAAATGGTGGGCGAGGGCGAGACCGATGCGACGGCCTCCTCCGGTAATCAATATCGGGCGTGTCTTCGAGTTTCCCATCGAATGCGTTCTCCTTCTCAACGGGGCGCATGCGCTGCTTACCCCATCAACTTCCACGTGGCGGGAACGGCGGCGATCAGTAACAGACCAATCAGCACTCTTTCCCGGCGTTTAAGCAGACTGGCTATGTCATGCGTGCGGCGTGCGTAGATAAAGACCAGCAGCCCCGGCGCATAGAGCACAACCGACAACAGCAAATGCATCGGACCGGATGCATACAGTAACCATAAGCCATAGAGGCTGGCGCCGATAGCGACGACGCGGTGCAACGGACGACGAGAGATCTTCAGTAAAAATGCCCCGACAAGGAAATAAGGAACCAGAATCATCTCTGACGCAATGGTCAACAGCGTATTGTAATCGGAACCTGTGAGCCAGATCAGCACCAGCGAGACCTGTACACTGATATTGGTTAACCACAGCGACGCCGCGGGCGCATTATTCTTGTTCTGTCGGGCAAAAATACGTGGAAACGCCTGATGGGTGGCGGCCAGTAGCGGCACTTCCGCTGCCATGATCGTCCAGCTCAGGTAAGCGCCACAAACCGAAACAATCAGCCCGGCGGCAATAACCACATCGCCCCAGGAGCCCATCAGCCTGACCATCAGGCCTGCCATTGACGGATTACGCATCGCCGCCAGTTCCGGGCGCGGCACCACTCCCAGCGACAGCAGTGTAACCAACAAATAGACGCCGAGGGCAGCCAGCACTGCCAGCAGGGTGGCGCGTCCCACATCGTGTTTGTTGCGCGCGCGGGCGGAGACGACCACAGCGCCTTCAACCCCGATAAACACCCACAGGGTAATGAGCATGGTGTTTTTCACCTGCTCCCATACCGGTACACCCAGGGCGATACCGGAGAAATCCAGGCTAAAGGTATCGTAATGGAAGGCCATGGCCGCCAGCACAATAAACAGGCCAAGCGGCACCAGTTTGGCGAGCGTCGCCGCGAGATTAATACTCGCCGCCGTCTGCACGCCGCGCAGCACTAATGCATGAACAAACCACAGCAGCAGGGATGCACCCACCATCGCCTGCCAGGTGTTACCGTCGCCAAAAAAGCGCAGTTCTGGCGTATCGGTAAAGAAACTCAGCGCAGAGAAGACAATCACTAAGTAGGAGACGTTGGCGATAACGGCGCACAGCCAGTACCCCCAGGCAGAACAAAAACCGATAAGTTCGCCAAAACCTTCCCGGGCATAGGTAAAAATACCGCCGTCCAGGTCCGGGCGAAGACGCGTCAGGATAAGCATGGCGAAGGCGAGCAGTAATATCCCCGCGCCGGTAATCGCCCAGCCAATCAATAAGGCCGCGGGGCTGGCGATTTCCGCCATATTTTGCGGCAGGCTGAAAACGCCCGCGCCGAGCATTGAGCTTAATACCAGCGCAGTTAAAGCGCTCAGGCCAAGTTTCTTTTCCATGGGTATCCTGTTATGAACGGGCTCAATCCAGAATAATTATTTTGCTTATGCGCATAAAAATGGTGGATATCACTGAGGCGCGGGATTTTACGGAGAGTCGTAATGGCATGCAATGCGTGACGGCTTAATTTCGCGAAAAAAATAGAAAAGGCGACCCAGGGCCGCCTTTAAAATGAAGGGGTACTTATTTGTACAAGTCGGCACTAATGGTGATGTTGCTACCATTTTCCTGCCACTGGCGGGTGATGTGGTAATACTTGGCACCTTTCGCCGCGGCACGTTTCGCAACCTGATAAGAGATCTCGGTCATGTTGCCGTAGTTACCAGTGAACTTAATGCTGTCGAACGGAACCATCTGCGCAGCCGTGATTTTATTCACTTCTTCGATTTTTTTTCCGTCAGGTAACGTGACAGTGTAACGGTTTGAGGTGGAGGATTGTGTTTCAAAGAAACGCCCCACTTCAGCGCTCGGCGCAGCGGTAGTTGCAACGCCCGGGATTTCTACTTTCTTGGCCTCTTCACCGCCTTTCGCTAAGGCAGCACGGCCTGCTTCAGAATCACGTGGAATGGCATCCGGGCTCTGCAGTACGCGTTTTTTGGCATCAGCTTTATAGATATATGCCGTAATCCGCTGGTTGCCACCTTCGTTGGCATCAACCTGACGCACAATATAGAAAGAGGCAGCCCCTTTCGCTTTCGCGGCTTTGGTGATGGCATCGTTTACTTCCGGCTGTGAGCGATAGAAACCCTGTACCGTAACGGTATCGAACGGTTCCAGCTCAATAGCATCGGTCTTCGGCAACTCAGTAACGCCATTGATGACGCGCAGTTTTGGCGCATCGGCTTTCGGCGCATCGGCTTTATACAGGTCCGTGGTGACACGCTGGTTGCCGCTCTCACCATAATCGGAGGTGTCTACAACATAAAACGAGGCCGCGCCTTCTTTATCAGCACGGCTTGAAGCGGCTTTAACGGCATCGCCAATAGAGTTAAAGCGACCGGTGATAACAACGCGATCGTAGGGCTTCAATGCTGACGCTTGCTCCGGCGTTAACTCTGTCGCTGCGTTGACTGACAGGGTCGTAACGGACAAAAGTGCTGACGCCAGGAGGGTGTACTTAAGCTTCATAAAAATGATCCTTCGCCTTGCGCAAACCAGATACTGGTGTTGTTGTTGACTTAAAAACGTCGCTGATTATTGCATTTAATCAACACGACTGTCTGCGTCATTTTTCACTGAGTGTGCTACACGCCAGACGTTTTACGATAACGTTTAGTGATATGTTGAAAAAACAGGCTGTTGACCAGCAAAAGTCATAAAGCATATGAGTTTTTTAAGTTAATACATTGTTAAAAGAGCAATCTGTAGCGGAGATTAATCGTGTTTTGCCGCTTCGCCTGAGCGGAATATCGGCTTGTTTAAATGAATTAAAGGGAAATAACCCTGTCAGCCCTGCTACCCGCCCGGTTTTCACAGATAAAAAGAGAATTTCTGTTTTCTGGCGGTAGATCACAGGCGTTATTTTCAGTAGGTTATAGAAAGTTTGTTACTGTTTTATTTTCCGGGATGCAGTCTGTTTATTTATCTCTGGCAGGCAATGTCATGCCCGGGCATCACTGACAAACCATCATCTAAAATCGATGGAAGGGAAAACTATGCGTATTGGTGTACCAAAAGAACGGTTGGCCAATGAAACCCGCGTTGCGGCGACGCCGAAAACGGTAGAGCAATTGCTTAAATTGGGTTTCACCGTCGCGATTGAAAGCGGCGCGGGCAAACTGGCAAGCTTCGATGACAACGCGTTTACCCAGGCTGGCGCAACCGTGGTGGACGAAAATAACGTCTGGCACTCTGACGTTATCCTCAAGGTGAATGCACCGACGGATGACGAAATCGCCTTGCTTAATCCGGGCACGACATTAGTCAGCTTTATCTGGCCTGCGCAGAATGCGCCGCTGATGGAGAAACTGGCAGCCCGTAATATTACCGTCATGGCGATGGACTCTGTGCCGCGTATTTCCCGTGCCCAGGCGCTGGATGCATTGAGCTCAATGGCCAACATTGCTGGCTATCGCGCCATTGTGGAAGCAGCCCACGAATTTGGCCGTTTCTTTACCGGGCAGATCACCGCCGCAGGTAAAGTCCCGCCGGCGAAAGTGATGGTCATTGGCGCAGGCGTTGCCGGCCTGGCGGCTATTGGTGCCGCGAACAGCCTTGGGGCAATTGTCCGCGCGTTTGATACCCGTCCGGAAGTGAAGGAACAGGTCCAGAGTATGGGCGCTGAGTTCCTTGAGCTGGATTTCAAAGAAGAAGCCGGTAGCGGCGACGGCTACGCGAAAGTGATGTCCGAAGCGTTTATCAAAGCGGAAATGGAACTCTTTGCCGCCCAGGCGAAAGACGTTGATATCATCGTCACCACCGCATTGATTCCGGGTAAACCGGCACCGAAACTGATCACCCGCGAGATGGTGGATTCCATGAAATCCGGCAGCGTGGTGGTTGACCTGGCGGCGCAAAACGGCGGTAACTGCGAATACACCGTGGCGAACGAAGTCGTCACTACGCCAAACGGCGTGAAAATCATCGGTTATACCGACCTGCCAGGCCGTCTGGCCGCGCAGTCTTCCCAACTTTACGGCACCAACCTGGTCAACCTGCTGAAATTGCTGTGCAAAGAAAAAGACGGCAATGTGACAGTCGATTTCGAGGATGTGGTCGTGCGCGGCGTGACCGTCATTCGCGAGGGCGAAGTAACCTGGCCGGCTCCGCCGATTCAGGTTTCCGCGCAACCGCAGGCTGCGGCGAAAGCGGCACCTGCCGCCGCGAAAGAAGAGGCTAAGCCCACATCGCCATGGCTGAAATACGGCATCATGGCGCTGGTGATTATTCTCTTCGGCTGGCTGGCCGACGTTGCACCTAAAGAGTTTCTTGGTCACTTCACCGTCTTCGCGCTGGCCTGCGTGGTCGGTTACTACGTGGTGTGGAACGTCTCCCACGCCTTGCATACTCCGTTGATGTCGGTTACCAACGCAATCTCCGGCATTATCGTTGTTGGCGCACTCTTACAAATCGGCCATGGTGGTTGGGTCAGCTTCTTAAGCTTTATCGCTGTACTGATTGCCAGCATTAATATTTTTGGTGGTTTCACCGTCACTCAGCGCATGCTGAAAATGTTCCGGAAGAACTAAGGGGTAGCACATGTCTGGAGGATTAGTTACAGCTGCATACATTGTTGCCGCGATCCTGTTTATTTTCAGTCTGGCGGGGCTATCGAAACATGAAACGTCCCAACAGGGTAACCGTTTCGGCGTTGCCGGGATGGCGATTGCGCTGATTGCCACGATTTTCGGGCCTGACACTGGCAACGTAGCGTGGATTATCGTTGCGATGATCATCGGTGGTGCTATCGGTATTCGCCTGGCGCGTAAAGTTGAAATGACCGAGATGCCTGAGCTGGTTGCTGTACTGCACAGCTTTGTGGGTCTGGCCGCGGTGCTGGTTGGCTTTAACAGCTACCTTTACCACGAACCGGGCATGGAACCGATCCTGGTCAATATTCACCTGACCGAAGTGTTCCTCGGCATCTTTATCGGCGCCGTCACCTTCACCGGTTCTATCGTGGCGTTCGGCAAGCTGTGCGGCAAGATCTCCTCAAAACCGTTGATGCTGCCAAACCGTCACAAATTGAATCTTGCGGCGCTGGTGGTTTCTTTCGTCCTGCTGGTGATTTTTGTTCGTACTGAAAGCGTGGGCCTGCAGGCGCTGGCGCTGCTGGTGATGACGGCGATTGCGTTGGTGTTTGGCTGGCATCTGGTGGCCTCTATCGGCGGTGCTGACATGCCGGTTGTGGTCTCGATGCTGAACTCCTATTCCGGTTGGGCGGCAGCGGCGGCGGGCTTTATGCTGAGCAACGACCTGCTGATTGTCACCGGTGCGCTGGTGGGTTCTTCCGGTGCGATCCTCTCTTACATCATGTGTAAGGCGATGAACCGCTCCTTTATCAGCGTTATCGCTGGCGGCTTCGGTACTGACGGTTCCTCTACAGGGTCCGATGAAGAAGTGGGCGAGCACCGTGAGATCAACGCCGAAGAGACGGCTGAGATGCTGAAAAACTCACACTCTGTCATCATCACCCCAGGTTACGGCATGGCGGTCGCACAGGCGCAGTATCCGGTTGCGGAAATTACCGAGAAACTGCGTGCGCGCGGCGTGAAAGTGCGCTTCGGTATTCACCCGGTTGCGGGGCGTTTGCCGGGCCACATGAACGTCCTGCTGGCGGAAGCGAAAGTACCGTATGACATCGTGCTGGAAATGGACGAAATCAACGATGACTTCGCCGATACCGACACCGTACTGGTTATTGGTGCGAATGACACCGTTAACCCGGCGGCGCAGGACGATCCGAAGAGTCCTATCGCAGGTATGCCTGTTCTGGAAGTGTGGAAAGCGCAAAACGTTATCGTGTTCAAACGCTCTATGAATACCGGCTATGCTGGTGTACAGAACCCGCTGTTCTTTAAAGAGAATACCCAGATGCTGTTTGGCGATGCCAAAGCCAGCGTCGATGCGATTCTGAAAGCGCTGTAATTCTCTGCGCGTATCTCAACCGCTCTTCGGAGCGGTTTTTTTTTGTCTGCGTCTATACTTTTTCTCTTCACGGCTTTGATGAGGGAAAGAATGGAATTTTTATCACGTTTCGATTTGATATCTTTAATGATGACGCCATCGTTCTGGATTGCTGTCTTCACGGTCGTCATCATTACGATATTGGCCTACTGGTTGCTTAACCGTTTACTGCGTATCGTTGGTAAAGGTGTGCAGAGCTGGGGCGATAAGCATCAAAGCACGCAGAAAATGCGTCTGGTGCTGAATGATATGTTAGTCAGAACCAGCAAGGTGCTGCTCTTTATCGTCGCGTTTCTTTTTAGCCTGCGTTTTGTTGAGCTCCCCACAAATCTCTCCGCGACAATCAGTCATGCCTGGTTTTTGGTGCTCGCCATTCAAATGGCGCTCTGGTTTGATCAGGGGATTATCTCCTGGCTGCATCAGTTGCGTTATGAACCCGGTATGCATAAAAACCCGGTGACGCTGGTCATCACCGGACTGCTGCTACGGATGCTGGTATGGACCGTGATGCTGCTGTCAATTCTGGCGAATGTCGGGGTGAATATTACCGCGCTGGTGGCAAGCCTCGGCGTCGGCGGTATTGCCATCGCCCTGGCGGTACAGACCATCCTCAGCGATGTTTTTGCCTCGTTGTCGATTGGTTTTGATAAGCCTTTTGAAATTGGAGATTTCGTGGTGTTTAACGATGTCGCCGGCACGGTTGAGCATATTGGCCTCAAAACCACGCGCATACGCAGTTTGAGCGGAGAGCAGATTGTCTGTGGTAACGCCATTCTTCTGCAGCAGACGCTGCATAACTATAAGCGTATGCAAACCCGGCGTATCGTTTTTACTTTCGGTGTCGCCTTGTCAACCCCGCCGGATAAACTCCGTCAGATTGGTGAGATGATAAAAACCATTATTAATGACGTCGGCGAAACCAAATTCGACCGCGCTCATTTTCTCGGTTTCGGCACCGATCGACTCAACTTTGAAGTTGTCCATATCGTCAATACCGCGGATTACAACAAATATATGGATATCCAGCAGGAGATTAATATCCGCATTATGGAGCAACTGGCGGCGAACGACGTGCAACTGGCGCTACCGACTACCGTGGTTAAAGGACCCTGGCCCGCTGGCGTGCCGGATGCCGACAGCCAGCAAGAGACGATGACGGGAACGCGCAGTTAAAACAGGCGTACCCGAAACATTTACTGACATATGCGCGCCGCCTGACGGTGAACCACCCGGGCGCGCACTATGTCGTAGATCCAGTTAAACGCCATGGTGTAGGGAAGGAAGAAGAGGAAAAAGCCGATCTCCAGTAAGAACGCTTCTACCAGGCCGATGCCAAGCGTCAGCGAGGCTATGGTCACGCCAATCACGATAAACCCCCCTTCAAACCCCAGCGCATGGCAGGCGCGGACCTTCGCGGTACGCGCCAGGCGATGAACCGGCCAAAGCCTGTCAAATAGCGCGTTGTAAATCACGTTCCAGATCATCGCCGCAGTAGCCAGTAACAATGTCAGTCCACCCATCTCCAACACCGGGCGCTGCATTATCCAGGCGCTGGCCGGGGCGCAAATGGCGGTGGCGATCACTTCGAAGCTCACCGCGTGAAAGATACGCTCGGCCAGAGTGCGGCGCTGTACGGCAGGTTGTTGCATGATTTTGGGTCCTCTTTGTCGTTTGACGGGCTTAGCTGAGAGGATTTTTATCGTTTTATGAGATAAATTAAAGATAGATACCATCGATAAAATAGATACATAATGCGCTACTCTCCTGAAGCTCTGACTGCCTTTGTTGAAACCGTTGCCTCTGGCTCCTTCTCTGCTGCTGCGCGGAAGCTGCGCAAAAGCCAGTCCACCATCAGTACCGCCATCGCTAATCTGGAAGCAGACTTGGGCGTGGCGCTCTTTGATCGCTCAGCGCGTCATCCGATGCTGACACCGGAAGGTGTGAGGGCGCTCAGCTACGTGCAGGCCATTCTCGCCGCCAGCGATAAACTGGATGAGCTGGCGGTCTGGCTGGCGGGGGAAACGGAAACGCGGCTGACGTTCATCCTTTCCGATACGTTGAACCCGGATACGCTGGCGGATCTGTTGGGAGAGTTCGACAAACGCTATCCCCATACCGAATTTGAGTGTCTGATTGGCGAAAACGAGGATGTCATCGATCTCCTGCAAAAAGGGCGGGCACAATTAGGCTTAACGGAAGCCCGCAATGCCTATCCGACGGACATCAGCGCGATGCGCCTGCCAATGCAGAGTCAGATGGATATCTACGTGGCGCACGGGCATCCGCTGGCGCAGCAGGGGAGTGTCTCTGAAGAGCAATTACGCACCTGGCGTGAGCTGCGGCTTAATACCTATCTGGAAAACCGTAATACGCCCGCGCGCGGCCCGGTATGGTCTGCGCCGAGCTATCTGCTGTTGCTCAGTATGGCGGAACAGGGATTTGGCTGGTGCGCATTACCCTGTGCGCTGGTGGATGAGTTTTCCGGGGCAAAAAAATTGACGCGTGTCGATGTACCAGGCTGGCCGCAAAGCATCCCTGTCGACATGTTGTGGAATAAAAAACAGCCGCCCGGTGTTGCCGGAAGCTGGCTGCGGCACTATTTGCAGCACTGGCGAGGTCAGCAATAAAAAGAAAACGCCCGCGAGTGGCGGGCATTTTGCTGCGTGTTGGGGTTAATCGTCTTCTTCGTCATCCAGTTCAATCGGGCTCTGGTAGTCGTCCGGTTTGATGACCAGCAAGTCGCAGCGCAGGTGGTCGATCACCTGTTCAGCGGTATTTCCGAGGAACGCGGCTGAGATCCCGGTGCGCCCGACGGTGCCCAGTACGACGATCCCGGCCTGTAAATGTTCCGCCAGATCCGGAATGACCTCTTCCGGCAGGCCTTTATTCACATGGGTCACTTTTTCATCAATACCGAATTTCTGCCGTAGGGCTTTCATGGCAATGAGATGTTGGCCGCGAATCGCGTCGTTATAGACGCTCGGGTCAAATTCCGGCAGTTCAATGGCAATGTTAATTGGGGTTACCGGATACGCGCCAACCAGATGAACTTCGGTGTGGTTGACCTGTTCTGCCAGTTGCAGCGTCTCTTTCACCAGCTTTTCGTTCAGCGCGTTGTGATAGAGCTCTTCGCTGGCAAGATTGACCGCCACCAGCGCTTTCCCGCCTTCCGGCCAGGGCTGATCTTTGACCATCCAGACCGGGCAAGGGCATTTACGCAGCAGATGCCAGTCGGTGGGGGTGAAGATAACGGATTCCAGTTTGTCATGCTGGTGGGCCATTTTCAGCAGCAAGTCGTGGCCGCCGGACATCACTTCCTGAATGATGGCTTCGAAGGGACGGTTATGCCACACCACTTTAATATCAATAGGGACGCCAGCGTCTATATAGTACTTTGCCTGTTCACGAATCCAGGCCGTACGCTGGCTGATCACGCCTTGTCTCATGGCTGTGCGTTCGTCAGGGGACAGAAGGGTGGTCATCTCGTAAGAGAAATCATAGATCGGCAGGAAAGCTTTAATCCGGCCGCCAATCCGTTGATGTAAATACACGGCGCGTCGTAATGCGGGCTGATCGTCCTGGTTAGGATCGATGGCGACCAGCATATTTTGATACTTAGCCATACAGGGTCTCCTTACATCTGTCACCACAGTCTGTAAATACAAGATAACCTATAAGTACTGAATGAAACAGGGAAAACCTTTTGCCAGATCAATAAAACAGAAAAATTTAAGCGTCCGGCAAAAGGTCAAAAGGAGGGGGATAAAATCAGGCGACGTTACGCGAATGTCCGGCAAGCTGAGCCAGGATATCGCTGTTCTCGATGGTGATATATTTGCCTTTCACCGCCAGCATACCGCTCTTCTGGAAACGACCCAACAGACGGCTGATGGTTTCTACGGTCAGGCCTAAATAGTTACCGATATCGCCACGTGTCATGGTCAGGCGGAACTCACGCGGAGAGAAACCACGCTGAGCGAAACGACGGGACAGATTATAGATAAACGCGGCCAGGCGCTCCTCGGCGTTCTTTTTCGACAGCAATAGGATCATGTCCTGATCGCCTTTGATTTCACCGCTCATCAGGCGCATCATCTGCTGACGCAGGTTCGGCATTTTGCCTGACAGGTCATCCAGCGTTTCGAACGGGATTTCACAAACCATTGACGTTTCCAGCGCCTGAGCAAAGCTCGGGTGGTGGCCAGTGCCGATGGCGTCAAAGCCGACCAGATCGCCCGCCAGATGGAAACCGGTGATTTGCTCGTCACCCTGTTCAGTAATGGTGTAGCTCTTGATCGTGCCGGAACGAATAGCGTAAAGCGATTTCAGTTCATCCCCAGCTTTGAACAAAGTTTGACCTTTCTGGATGGGCTTTTTGCGCTCAATGATGTTGTCGAGCTGATCGAGCTCGTGTTCATTGAGTGTGAAGGGGATGCAGAGCTGGCTAATACTGCAATCCTGGCAATGGATTGCACAACCGCCAGACTGAATGCGTCGTATAATTCGCTTTTCCGGGATCATAGGTCTGCTCAAGCCGTAATTGATTTTAGTCAATTTTATCATCTTTTTCTTGAACACGTAAGCCTGGCGAAACGTCAATTCAGTAGAATTAAAACAGGTGTGAAAAACGATGAAACAGGGGAGTAGACCATCTCATTGATATTCCATCGTTTCAGTAAGGCTTTTACCATAGAATGCCGCGAAAAAGAGCACAAAGAGCCTCTTTTTTTCACAATAGCAAGTAGCCTTCGTGCCGCAACAACCACTCTTTACGTTGCACGCCACCTGCATAGCCGGTCATGGTGCCGTTGCGGCCAATCACCCGATGGCAGGGAACCACAATACTGACCGGATTTGAACCGTTCGCGGCACCTACCGCCCGCGCGGCACCGATTCGTCCGAGCCTCTCCGCTAACTGACCATAATGCATCACGTGGCCACACGGGATCTCACGTAACGCTTTCCAGACTTCACGCTGAAAGGGGGTACCCGCCGTGGCGGTTGGCAGAGTATCTATCACCGCCAGATCGCCCTCGAAATAGTCCAGAAGCTTGCGGCTTAATCCACCGGGATTCGTGGCAGGAATGCGCGTGTAACCTTCCTTGCGATAATGAATATCCAGCAGTTCATTCATGCGTTCACTATGTTCTTCCCACTCAACCGCGCGCAAATGAAATGTTTCGTCGCACAGTACCCACAGTGGACCCAGCGGAGTGGCAATTTTATCCTCAAGTAGCGTAAGCATCGGCAATCCTTTCTCAAATATCGCAATAGCACAGGGGGAGTGGCGCAATCTAGCACGATCAAGAAAGTGACTCTATACCCCATTAGAGGCGCAATAAATCAAAGAGAATCGAGAAAGATTATTAATTATTCATGGGGTGAATAGTTTTCACTATAGGAAATGTTGGGTCACTGAATAGATGATATATTCTTTATTGTTGCGGAAATAAAAAAATAGAGCCTGCCGACATCCGTCAGGCTCTACAGTACACACAGCAACGCGTCCGTTCGGTAATTATTTTAAACTTCATCCTTGCGCGGTAAATATAGTTATAGTTCCCATGCCAGATAATTCCAGTATGAAATGGTGATTAGTTTCACGATAATTTAACTGAAATTTTTGAGGTTAATGGCAGTAAACTTGTAGTTAAGTAGAGTTAAATAGCACGCGAAATTAATTTTCGATAATTGCTTCAAATACCTCACTAATTGTCAGCCATTAATTGAATATCAGGCATTGTGGCGGGCTGCCGCGCCCGCTATAGTAAGTCCCTCAGATGTAGCGGGAGGACAAAACCATGAACCCTGATGACAAATCACTGTTTCTTGACGCCATGGAGGATGTCCAGCCACTTAAGCGCTGTGCCGATGTTCACTGGCATCCGGCCCGAAACACGCGTGCACCACAGCATATCGATACATTGCAACTTGATAACTTCCTGACCACCGGGTTCCTTGATGTCTTACCCCTTGATACACCACTGGAATTCCGCCGCGAGGGGTTGCAAACCGGGGTGATTGATAAGCTTCGTACCGGCAAGTACTCCCAGCAGGCCAGCCTCAGCCTGTTACGCCAGCCCGTGGAGCAGTGTCGACAACTGCTATTTCGCTTTGTGCATCAGGCGCGGCAAGACGGATTGCGTAATCTCCTGATAATTCATGGGAAAGGGCGCGACGATAACGCCCATGCCAATATTATTCGCAGCTATCTTGCCCGCTGGTTAACCGAATTTGACGATGTTCAGGCATTTTGCGTCGCACAACCGCGTCATGGCGGCAACGGCGCATGTTATGTGTCATTACGCAAATCGGCAGAGGCGAAGCAGGAAAACTGGGAGCGCCACGCCAAGCGTAGCCGCTAACTGGCGGCTACTGTGCCAGCGGGATATCCTCAATTCGGGTGGTCCAGGCTGGCGAGAGCAGGTGTCGTTTCATTGACCAGGCCGGGGTCACGCCCTGGCCGGCAAACCACATTTTATTACCTTTCTTGTTCATGAGATCCATTACGCCCATCAGTGTCTGGCTATTTGGCCGGGGGGCATACTCATCGAATAAATTAAGTTGTGCAACGCCTTGACTAAAGAAGTCTCCTAATATAACACCCGCTTTTTGATATCGCGGACCTTGCTTCCAGATAATATCCAGGCTACGCGTTGCTGCGGCAATAATATCTCTGGTGTCCTGGGTGGGGGTGAGTAGCGTAATTCCTGCGCTATTACTGTAATAAGGTTCATCAGGATCGTGTGGACTACTTTTTATAAACGCGCCGATATATCGGCAATATTGATGCTGGGCACGTAATTTTTCTGCTGCTCTGGCCGCCCAGGTACTGATACCTTCACGGACTGAGGAATAATCGCTAATTCGCTGACCAAAAGATCGCGAACTAATAATTTCATGCTTTGCCGGAGAGAATTCCTGAAAACCGAGACAGGGTTCGCCACGCAGTTCGCGAACGGTTCTTTCGAGTACCACGCTGAAGTTTTTGCGGATAAACCATAAATCGCATTTCGCCAGATCCAGCACGGTGGTGATATTCATGGTGTTCAGCTTTTTCGTTAGCCGTCGACCAATGCCCCAGACCTCTTCTACGGGGATGGCTGCCATCAACCGATGTTGCCTGGTGGGCGTTGAGATATCCACCACGCCACCGCTCTGCGCTGGCCACCTTTTGGCCGCGTAATTTGCCAGTTTAGCCAGCGTTTTTGTCGGTGCGATGCCCACCCCGACGGTCAGCATGGTGCGTTGATAAACGGTATCGCGAATATATTTACCGAAGCGTTTGAGGTTGGGAATACCGGAAAGATCCACAAACGCTTCATCAATACTGTACTGATCTACCCGCGGGCAAATTTCCTCCAGCGTCGTCATTACCCGCTGGCTCATATCGCCATATAAGGCGTAATTGCTGCTGAATACCGCCACGCCATGCCGCTGCAACAGATCTTTTTGTTTGAAATAAGGCTCCGCCATACCAATGCCCAGGGCTTTAGCTTCGGCTGAGCGGGACACAATACAGCCATCGTTATTTGAGAGCACCACCACCGGTTTACCGCTCAGGTCGGGCCGCCAGACGGTCTCACAACTGGTGTAAAACGAGTTCACGTCAACAAGGGCGAACATGATGATCTGGCCTCTTTTATAAATACTGTTTTTATATACAGTACTTCTGGCATTTGAAATGATCAAGTGGCTTATTCGCCTGGGTAGGAAGAGCAGAAAATAAAACGATCATCGGCACTGGGTCTATCAGCCCCACGCGCTATGTGATCCGCTTACCGGCGTAACGGGGCGGGTACGGTATACGAAGCCCATGCGCCCGCGCTCAACGGGCAGTTACAACATCTTCATGACGATGCGTTACAGCAGATCGCCTCTCTTGAGGGAGCATGACAAGAGACGACGCTGTCAGTGTGAAATTGTGGGTAAGGGCAGGGGGAAACAGACGCATGAGCCCCCTTGTCAACCCCGAAAATTAACAGGTCCGTCGTGCGCCACCATAAAGTTAATGCCTGTCGTGTCGATATATATTGAGCAACTTTGCCTCTTCCCTGGACCATAATATGCTCAAAAATATACGCGTCATCACCGGCATCATCATTGCCTTGTCGGTATTTTGTCTGCTTCAGCTAGTTACCGGCGGGCTTTTCTACTCTGCTGTCAATAATGACAGAGTGAACTTTCAGAACACGGGCATCCTTAGCGCACAGCAGGAAAATCTTGGCGATAGCGTCAATACGCTTATTAAAACACGCGTCACCGTTACCCGTGTTGCGATCCGCTTTTTAAAAAATCAACGCGATCCGGCATCGCTTGCCAGTATCGATAAGCTACTCACTACCGCCACTGAATCCCTCAATAAAGCCGAGGGGTACTTTAATAACTATAAAAATACACCGCGTGTCGCAGGGCAGGATGCCGGGTTAGCGAATGAAGTTTCGCAAAACATCACCAAAATGCACGACGTACTGCAGCAGTCCATCACCTTCCTGAAGGCAAACAACTACGAAGCTTATGGCAACCTGGATGCCCAACAGGCGCAGGATGATATGGACGCCAGCTATGCGAAATGGCGCACAGAAAACAACACTTTCCTGCAGGCCGCCGCACAGGAAAACCAGAGCAGCTTCACCAGCATGCAATGGACCCTGGGCGTAATTCTGCTGGTGGTGATCGCTGTCATGACGGTGATCTGGCTGGGGCTGCAACATCTGCTGCTCAAACCACTGCACAGCGTGATGGGGCATATTCGCGCTATCGCCGACGGTGACCTGACACAGCCGATCTCCGCCGAAGGCCGCAATGAGATGAGCCAACTGGCCGGTGGCCTGCACGAGATGCAATCCTCGCTGGTCAAAACCGTGAGCGCGGTGCGTAACAGCTCCGATTCGATTTATACCGGTGCGAGTGAAATCTCTACCGGCAACAACGATCTCTCTTCCCGCACCGAACAACAGGCCTCGTCACTCGAAGAGACCGCCGCCAGTATGGAGCAGTTGACCGCAACGGTGAAACAGAACACCGATAACGCCCGTCAGGCTTCAAACCTGGCGAAAAATGCCTCCGACACCGCAGCTCGCGGTGGCCGTGTGGTAAGCGATGTGGTACGCACCATGAGCGAGATCTCCAGCAGTTCGCAGCAAATAGCCCAGATAACCAGCGTGATCGACGCCATTGCTTTCCAGACCAATATCCTCGCCCTGAACGCCGCCGTTGAAGCCGCGCGTGCGGGTGAGCAGGGGCGTGGGTTTGCCGTGGTTGCCGGGGAAGTTCGCACACTGGCCAGCCGCAGTGCGCAGGCGGCAAAAGAGATCAAAACGCTGATTGAAAACTCCGTTAACCGCGTCAACTCCGGCACCTCGCTGGTGGCCGAAGCGGGTAATACCATGCAAGAGATCGTTAATGCCGTAACGCGCGTAACCGATATTATGGGCGAAATCGCATCTGCCTCGGACGAGCAGAGTAAAGGTATTGAGCAGGTGAGCCTCGCGGTATCGCAAATGGACAGCGTTACCCAGCAGAACGCCTCGCTGGTGCAGGAGTCCGCTGCGGCCTCAGCCGCACTGGAAGAGCAGGCGGAACAACTGCGTCAGGCCGTCGCGGTCTTCCGCGTCAATGGTCACAGCGCGCTGTTGCAAAGCAAACCCGGTAAACCGACCATTGCCCCGCGCACGGCCGTTGCTTCCACCGCACCTGCTGTTGGCGACGGTAACTGGGAAACCTTCTAAATTTATCCCGGCGGGTAACCTGCCGTTATGCCCTATCCCTTAAAGGAGAGGCATGGCAGTAAACCGCACCGTTCTGGCCCCCTCTCTCCAAAGGAGAGAGGGAACAAACCGCGCCATCCCCACACTCACTCCTGTTTTAATTCCCGCAGAACTGACAACAGGTGCGCGGTCGACATCTCATTTTCCCCCTCTCGCCAGGCTAATCCTAACTCCCGCCACAATGCGGGCTTTAAAGGACGAACCGCGACGCGCTTATCAGCGGAGACGGGCGTGCCCGATTCAAGCGGCAACAGCGTGGCGCCATAACCTGCGCCCACCAGACTTTTTATCGCATCGTTGTAATCAAGTTTGATTCGCGGTACAGGCCGGTGTCCCGTTTTTGCAAGCCACTGATTTGTCAGTTGTGATAAGTGGGTGCCGGAACCATTCAGAATCAGCGGTTTTTCAATCAACCATTGAGGCGACACCACATCCGGCAGATCCCAGTTTGCAGGCAGAAACGCGACAACAGGATCCCGCCGCCAGGCATCAATTTCCAGGCCATTACCCCGCAGTTGTGGGAGCGCAACAATACCGATATCGAGTGAACCGGATTTCAGTTGCTCAAGCGTTTGTTGAGATGTGAGGACGGTAATCTGTACATCGATATTCGGATGAAGCCGCGCCATTTTTTCAATAGCCTGTGGCAACAGATTGGCGATAGCCCCTGTAGACGCCCCCAGTCTTACCTGTCCGGTCAGGCCCTGCGCCTGGCGTGAGATATCGTCAAGGACATACGCGGCATCAGCAAGTAAGCGGCGCGCATGGGTAACCAGCTTTTCGCCAATCGCCGTCGGCCTGACGTTGCCTCGTGTACGGGAAAGCAATGTCGCCCCCACCCGGTTTTCAAGTTCGGAAATATGCAGGCTGACCGTTGGCGGCGACAAGTGCAGTCGTCCGGCAGCCTCATTGAAAGAGCGGGTATCGGCAATTGTTATCAGTGTGCGTAACTGATCAAGGTTAATCTCACGCATCAACATACCTCAGAAAAACTGAATTTGACGTAAAGATAATTCAACTTTACCCACACTAAAACCTGGCACAACATCAATGTCATAAAATTTTATCCGTGACCGGGAAAACACAATGACTAACGTATTTATCGATGGCGAGCAGGGCACCACAGGCTTACAGATCCATGACCGACTGCGCGGTCGCTCAGACATTACCCTGATGACGCTGCCTGTTTCGCATCGCAAAGACACGCGCCTGCGGGCCGGGATGCTCAACAACTGCGATATCGCAATTTTGTGTTTGCCCGATGAGGCCGCTCGCGAAGCGGTGGCCTTGGTGGAAAACCCGCACGTGCGGATTATCGATGCCAGTTCAGCCCACAGGGTTACGCCCGGCTGGACATATGGTTTTCCTGAAATGAGTGCCGACCAGCCCGAACGCATCCGGACGTCAACGCGCATTACGAACCCTGGCTGTTACCCAACGGGCGCGATTGGTCTTCTGCTCCCGCTGGTCAATGCCGGACTGTTGCCTGCCGATTACCCCCTTTCTATCCATGCTGTTTCCGGCTATTCGGGCGGGGGAAGGGCGGCGATAGAACAGTTCGAAGGCGAGCAGGCCGATTCGGCGCCCGCGTTTCAGGTCTATGGTTTGGGGCTCAGGCACAAACATGTTCCGGAGATTGCGCGCTACGCAGGGCTCTCTGTACCGCCCGTCTTTATGCCTGCCTACGGCGCGTACCGTCAGGGGATCGTGCTGAGTGTGCCGTTGCAGCAACGCTTGCTGCCCAAAAATGCCAGTGCCGTGGCAATCCATGCCTGCCTTACAGAGCATTACAGCCATAGCCAATATGTAAAGGTGCTGCCCCACATAACAGCGGGTGATGCAGAGCGCATCAACCCGGAGCGCCTGAACGGCACTAATGACATGGAGCTTGGCGTTTTCTCAAACCCCGAAAATGGACAAATACTGCTGACTGCCGTCTTCGATAACCTGGGCAAAGGGGCATCGGGCGCTGCCGTGCAAAACCTCAATTTGCTCCTCGACACCCATTAACACGCGGCCAGGGTGTCGGGCTTTTACGCCCGGCGCCAGCCCCCCGAGCGGACGCTAAGCCGAACATGACGATGTCTCATGTTGCAATGAAATTAACTCGCTTTCTCTCATCCAGAGGCTCTGGCATAAATATGTATTATTAACTTATTGATAACATGAAAACTGCGGAATGAGACACCCGGTCGCTTAATAAAATAAGCCAGTTTTTATGTCAGAACTCAGGGTGCAAAATTACAATGAATAAAGATTTCACATTTACCATTAAAAGCAGTCGCTTCGACGAAAATTATAACCCCTCAGAAAATACCCGTATCACCACTAACTTCGCTAATTTGGCCAGAGGCGACAATCGTCAGGAGAATCTGCGTAATACGCTAGTGATGATTAATAACCGTTTCAATGCCCTGGCCTATTGGGATAACCCGCACGCCAATCGTTATTCTGTTGAACTTGACATTATCTCCGCTGAACTGAATATTGGCGATGAAGGCAATGACATTGCGTTTCCGGCAATTGAAATATTGAAAACGAATATCGTTGATAAAGAAACAAACGAACGCATAGAGGGCATTGTCGGAAATAATTTCTCGTCTTATGTGCGGGATTATGACTTTAGCGTATTGCTCTTAGAACACAACAAAGGCCAGGAGAAGTTCAGTATTCCGGATGATTTTGGCGACTTGCATGGCAAGTTATTTAAGCATTTCGTCAATTCCCGTGCCTACAAAGAGAACTTCAAAAAGTCACCGGTGATCTGCCTGAGCGTGTCCAGTAAAGATATCTATCACCGCACGGGCAATCAGCACCCTGTATTAGGCATTGAATACCAGCCCAACGGCACGTCGCTGACGGAGCAGTATTTCAGCAAAATGGGCCTGCAGGTTCGCTATTTCATGCCGCAAAATAGCGTTGCGCCGCTGGCTTTTTATTTCTCGGGTGATTTGCTGCGCGATTACACTAGTCTTGAGCTTATCAGTACCATCAGTACGATGGAGACGTTCCAGAAGATTTATCGACCTGAAATCTATAATGCTAACGCTGTCGCCGGTCACTTTTATCAGCCAGACCTGAACCACCAGGATCATTCATTAACCAAAATTGTGTATGACCGTGAAGAGCGCAGTCAGTTGGCTATTGAGCAGGGCAAATTTACTGAAGAACACTTTATTAAACCCTACAAAAATATTCTTGAACAATGGTCCGCTAACTACGCTCTTTAATTAACCAGGATTAAAAGGTCATTTATTATGAAAACATTGCTTCCCACCTCAACGGCTGGCAGTTTACCCAAACCGTCCTGGCTTGCAGAGCCCGAAAAACTGTGGTCGCCCTGGAAATTACAAAATGAAGAGTTAATTGAGGGGAAAAAAGATGCCCTGAGTTTATCTCTCTACGATCAACTGCGGGCAGGGATTGATATTGTCAGCGATGGCGAACAAACGCGCCAACATTTTGTCACGACCTTTATTGAACACCTCAGCGGCGTTGATTTTGAAAAACGCGAGACCGTCAGAATTCGCAATCGCTACGATGCGAGTGTTCCGACCGTGGTAGGTGCGGTGGCGCGTCAAAAACCGGTTTTTGTTGACGATGCCAAATTTTTGCGGCAACTGACTAAACAGCCCATTAAATGGGCGTTGCCCGGGCCGATGACGATGATCGATACGCTCTATGATGCCCATTACAAAAGCCGTGAAAAACTCGCCTGGGAATTTGCAAAAATTCTCAATCAGGAAGCCAAAGAACTAGAGGCTGCGGGTGTTGATATTATCCAGTTTGATGAACCGGCTTTTAATGTCTTCTTCGACGAGGTGAACGACTGGGGTGTTGCCGCATTAGAAAGAGCCATTGAAGGGCTGAAATGCGAAACGGCGGTACACATCTGTTACGGCTACGGCATTAAGGCCAATACCGACTGGAAAAAGACACTGGGCTCTGAGTGGCGGCAATACGAAGAGGCGTTTCCCAAACTGCAAACATCGAATATCGATATCATTTCACTGGAATGCCATAACTCGCGTGTTCCCATGGATCTGCTGGAACTGATTCGCGGTAAGAAAGTGATGGTAGGGGCGATTGACGTGGCGACTTCGACCATTGAAACGCCTGAAGAGGTCGCCAGTACGCTGCGTAAAGCTCTCCAGTTTGTTGATGCCGATAAGCTTTATCCTTCGACTAACTGTGGCATGACGCCGTTATCGCGTCGGGTCGCCAATGGTAAGCTCAACGCATTAAGTGCGGGTGCGGAAATTATCCGCCGGGAACTTGCGGGAAAATAACGCCACCCGTTATTGGTGAATTTAAAGAATGCAGTCCGGGTCAGGTGAGGGGATAAATATCGTCCTTGACTGAATAACCGGACTATGCAATATCTGTGGTGGCCGCGCTAAAAGTTGTAGCACGGCTACTATATCACTTTTTGATTGCTTAAATCCGCAAACAGTATTTATATAATATATTTTTGTTATCCCGTTGTAATTGTTGTGCTCGCTCACCGGGCGATAATTTATTTAATGCCTCCCTTTGCGATAATAACCTGTTTTATATGTGATTTTTTCTTTATAAAATAAATAACATTCAAAACTATTTAACCTTGCTTAATGCTAAGTAAGGGTTCCTTAACTAAAATTTTATCTATTGCAGATATAAAGATAAGCCCACCGGCGCCGATAAAAATAAAACTGTATATGCGCTGATGAGGCTGAACATGACCATTCTTAAAAAACTGACCTTAATATTTATTTTTTCAATTGTGATAATGATCACCCTGGGTGGACTTAGTCTGAAAGCGCTCAACAATGCACAAAACAGATTCGAATATGTGACAACCAATAGTATGCCGAGTATCAGTAAACTCAGTGAGGGGTTGCTACACAGGGAAGAGGCGAGGCGTCAGATTCTTATGTCGTTGCTGGTAAACCAGATAGAAGTATTTGAAAAACACATAGGTACAGCAACCAGTGAGTTAAATAAAGTTCAAAGCATATTAAATGAATACCAGTCAAATCTGATTTCAGACCAACATGATGGTGAATTAATTAAAAAAACCATCCGCGCGTTTGAAGACTATAAAGTAAAAGTAATGGACATGAAAAGTGTCTATGAGAAAGAAGGTATTGATGCGGCGAGATTAATGGTATCCGATGGAGGAACTACGGCCACTGCTTCTGTGGCGCTTAGCGCGGCGATACAAGAAATGCTGGAATATAACTATAAAATCGCTGTTAATTATGCCGAAGAGAACCACAATCAATATCACGAAACAGTGTGGTTTTTGAGCATCATCATTATTGTTGCGGTGGCACTTATTGCCCTTTTCTCATGGCAAATCCTGACCTATCTGAAAAAAGGGTTACGTACTCTTCAGGAAAGCATGGCAACCATCAGCGATACGCTGAATCTCACCCTGCGATTAAATATTGATAAAAACGATGAACTGGGTATTACGGCAAAGAGTTTTAACGGTCTGGTTGAAAAAATCAGAGGGGCATTATCAAGCGTAAAAGATGCAAGTAAAGAAGTCGATACTGCCGCGAATGAAATTGCGGTCAGTAACGACGACCTCTCTTCACGGACTGAATCTCAGGCCTCTTCTCTGGAGGAGACAGCGGCAAGCATGAATGAGTTGTCAGTTACCGTCAGTCACAACATGGATAACGCTAAACAAGCGAATGCGTATATTGGGCAGGTCCAGTCGATAGTCAATGAAAGCCACCAGGAACTCGGTGCGCTGAAAGGGTCTATTGACGATATTTCGTTATCCTCAAGCAAGATTGCAGAAATTACATCCATCATTGACGGTATCGCTTTTCAAACCAATATTCTTGCGCTCAATGCTGCGGTGGAAGCCGCGCGTGCCGGTGAGCAGGGTAAAGGGTTCGCCGTAGTGGCAGGAGAAGTGCGCTCTTTATCCCAGCGCTCCTCCGTTGCTGCCCGCGATATTCGCGACTTAATTGAAGAGGCGCTGAAAAATATCAACAAAGGCGTCGTGTATGCGGCAAGTGTGACAACGAAGATGAATAATGCGCTGGGAATGGTAGATGAAACGACACAGCTTATTAATCAGGTAAACCACTCTTCCGGCGAGCAGAGTTATGGCATCGAACAGGTCAATATTGCAGTAAGCCAAATGGAAGGTAACCTGCAACAGAACGCGGCGATGGTAGAGCAGATGGCCACTGCGGCAAACTCGTTGAGTCAGCAGGCCAGTACGCTCTTGAAAGAAGTTGAAGCGTTCCACCTGTAAAGGCCAGTTGATCGCCAATTTACCACCATAGCAGACCTGCATTATGCTCGTGTCGTGTCAGACACTGATAAAGACACGGGGCAGGCCTGCCTACCGGTCAGTTGTTAAAACAGGCAGCGGACATTTGTCGGGTTCAGGGCTAAATTTCCGTACCTGGCGCGCTTTACGCCAAAGATGGCGCCTTTTGAATGTCTTCGCCCGTACTGAAACGTTATGCTGTCATCCGAAACCCTGATGAGTATTCCCGTTCGGAAATTTAACAATGGCACGTAACCGCACTTTCTCTCTTGATATTGGCTGGAGAACGCTTCTGAAAGACGCAGGTCTCCAGCCTGAACAAATACTGCGCAAAGCCGGCCTGCCTGACGATCTCTTTTCCAGGCCAGATCGTAGACTCGATACAGACCACTATTTTCGTTTCTGGCGCGCACTGGAGAGGGAAGCAAATGATGCGGCTTTTCCCTTGCGCCTGGTTGAACATGTCTCTGCAGAAATCTTCGACCCTCCTCTTTTCGCGGCGCTGTGCAGCACAAATATGATGCAGGCCGTGCAGCGACTGGCCAGATATAAACAGCTCATTGCCCCGATGGCCCTTGAGACTACCGTGGATCAAACCGGCAGCCTGACCGTGTCTCCGGGGTGGTTGTTCGCCACAGACATCCCCATATCGTTGCAGGTCGCCGAGCTTGCTTTTTTACTCCGGCTGCTACGACTGGCAACCCGCGAACCGGTTAAGGCACTAAGCGTGGCGATTCCACAGCGCCCGGAAGCTGTTTTGGCGCGCCACTATGAGCGCTTTTTCGGTATCGCCATGCAGTATGGAGAAAAGCCGTACATCCGTTTTTCCGCCACGGATATCCTGCGACCCTTTTTGACGGTAAATGAAGGGATGTGGCAGGTATTTGAGCCTGAATTGCGCCGCCGTCTCAGCCAGTTAGATGAAACGGCTTCCACTGCCGAACGTGTGCGTGCGGTACTTCTGGAACTGCTGCCGGGTAACGAAGCCACGATTGAGAAAACGGCAGAACGTCTGGGGATGAGCAAGCGCACTCTGCAACGCAGGCTTGAAGAAGAAGGGGAAAATTTCCGCGTCCTTATCAATCGCTGTCGGGAAAAACTGGCCCGACACTATCTGAGCAATACCAACCTGTCCGGCTACGAAATTGCCTTCCTGCTTGGCTTTGAAGACCCTAATTCCTTCTACCGCGCCTTTATGGCCTGGACTGGTCAGACGCCAGAAACAGTCAGGGGCTCTCTGCGTCTTAATTAAACTGAACATTTCCCTTCGGCACAAAGCGGTTCTCACCGTCAGATGGCGCGCTTAGCAAGTACTCTGGCGCGTCAGGCAAGAACAATCAGGCATCTGCTCAGGCAAACTGGAGACAGTTCACTCAACGAGGTGCCTATGTTTACTCAAAAAAAGAAAACCGCGCTGGTCACCGGCGCATCGTCAGGCATGGGAAAGGCCATTGCTCGTCGTCTTATTCAGGATGGCTATCAGGTCTACGTGGCTGCCCGCAGTATCGAAAAAATGGCTGACCTTGTCCGGCTCGGCGCACAACCGCTACGGATGGATATTTCCCGCGATGAGGACATCGTATCCGGCGTGAATACCATTCTGGATCAGACTGGCGGTGTCGATGTGCTGGTCAACAACGCCGGTTTTGGTCTCTACGGCCCGGTAGAAGAGATCGGTATGGACGAAGCACGCTATCAGTTTGAGGTTAATCTTTTCGGTGCCGCGCGGCTCACGCAACTCCTGCTCCCCGCCATGCGGGCCAGACGCGCCGGGCATATTGTTAACATCAGTTCCATGGGAGGAAAGATGTACAGCGTGCTGGGGGCCTGGTATCACGCAACCAAACATGCACTGGAAGGATGGTCGGACTGTTTGCGGCTGGAAGTCGCAGAATTCGGCATAAACGTCGTGATCATCGAACCCGGCGTCATAGAGACAGGTTTCGGTGATGCCGCGAGCAACAGTATTGTCAAACGTTCGGCCAGCGGCCCGTACGGACATCTGGTAAAGAAGGTGGCTTCATCAATTAAAAAAACCTACGGGCAGGGGACAGGCAGTGACCCACAGGTCATTGCAGATGTGATCTCCCGTGCCGTGAACAGCAACAACCCACGTACCCGCTATGCTGTCGGTAAGTTTGCAAAGATGCTCATCCGTATGCGTGTCTGGCTCGGCGATCGTTTGTTCGATCGGCTTATCCTCAGCCAGACACGCTAACAAACGGGCTGGTTTAGTCAGCGAGATAGGGAACAATAGTGACTGTGTTTATGATAACCCCTCTGCGGGTGACTATAAGTCAATCACCAGTTCCCCGGAGTGGCTGCGGGAGCAGCACAGCGCGATATGTTGCGCGGCGGCGGATTTCTCTGCTGCCGATTGCACGGTATCCCGGTGATCGACAACGCCGTCGACAACCGGCGTCAGGCAGGCCCCACAGATCCCCATCTCGCAGGAAAGCGGTACCGCCACGCCATTATCCTGTAGCACTTGCGCGATACTCTTATTCGCCGGTACCGGCCATTTCTCCCCGCTGGACGCCAGGGTAATCGTAAAGGTCGCTGCATCTTGCGCGATCGCCGCCGGGGCAACAGGCGCAAAGGCCTCGCTGTGGATGTGCGTCTCCGCCCAGCCTTTTTTCAGGGCAGCGTCCCTGACCGCCGCCATAAACCCCTCGGGTCCACAGGTGTAAATACGCTGTTCGTCGCCGGGGGCGGGAAGCAGGGTCGCCAGCCACTGACGTGGGCTCTCCCCCTCAGCGGAACAGTGCACCACGCAAATACCGTGTTTGAGTGGTCGGGAGAGTTCGCGCAAAAATGCGGCCTCTTCACGGCGTTTAACAAAATAGTGCAGTATAAATGGCCTGCCTGTGGCCTCCCGTTGCAGCAGCATTGCATACAGTGGAGTGATGCCAATCCCCGCCGCCAGCAGCAGAACCGGGCCATCATCGCGCAGAGCAAACAGGTTGCGCGGTGCGGAAATCAGCAGCCTCTGGCCGGGGCGTAGCGTCTGGTGGATATAGCGTGAACCGCCACGCGATGCGCGCTCCTGCGCCACGCAGATAAGGTAACTTCCCGCTCTGTTGTCACCTGTCAGGGAATATTGGCGGATCAGACCGCAGGGCAGATGCACATCAATATGGGCGCCGGGCTCCCAGCCAGGCAGGGACTCGCCACTGGCGCTAACCAGCCGCACGGCCAGACTTCTGTCACCCTGACACCATAATCCGTCAACCACCACGTTCAGCATCTCGTTCATGGCGCACCTCAAACCAGGAAAAACTCGCCAAAGCCCATTTTTTTCAGGCCACGGCGATAGGCAATCGAACTTCGGTCTGCCGGAATATGGGCTTCCAGCGTCAGATCCAGCGGCAGCCTTTCCGGGCGTTGGGTTTCGACCATCAGGCGGTCTTCTTCAAATACGCGCAGGTTAAAGGCATGAACATCCTCAACGGGGACATGCAGATCGAAATTACGTGCGATAGGCGCGAACATGCGGGTCACACGTGATGAGACAGGCGATGCGGCATTCATGATCACCAGCCGCGCCTCGCCGGGAAAATGGATCGTCAGCGTGGCGGTAAACGGCAGATGCATTTCGAAATGACGCAACCACTGAAAGCCTTCCGGCGCCTGATGTTGGGAGCTTGCCGGATAATTGCCTACCGAACTCCAGTAATCGGCGACAAACCCGAACTCGGTTTCCTGCGGATTATAATCGGGGACGACCTGGTTGCTGGCATCGGCAAAGGTTGCCGTGTGGATCCAGGCGAAGTGGGCCACATCAAGAAACCCTTCCACCTGCCGTCCGGCGAAACCGTTCACTTCAAAAGCGGGGCAGTTGATCTGCTGAAAACCAGCGTCATCCCAGTGCGGCATTGTCGGCAGTGGCTGGGGGTTTTCCGCGTCAAATGCCAGGCACGTCCAGATGAGACCGTAGCGCTCTTCAACCGCATAGGTTAACAGGTTAAGTTTCGCCGGGACCGCCTGGCCGGGGCTGGAGGGGATGCGGTTGCAGCGGCCATCTTCGCCGAAACGCAGCCCGTGGTAGGGGCAAACAATCCCTTCGTCGTCGTGAAAACCGAGCGTTAATGGCACGCCACGATGTGGGCAGACATCGCGGGCGACCACCACCTGACCTTTCACGCGGTAAATCACCAGTTGTTCATCCAGCAGCGTGGCTTTGACCGGCGCGGCGCTAATATCACAGGCGCGGGCGACCGGATGCCAGCATTTTGCCAGACGTAACCAATCCTCCGGTTCGAAGGTGCAACGGGCGGGTGGGGTGGGGAGTGCTGTATTCATGGTCATCCTTCCTGCTCACGGAAAAGCAATTGTTTAATTGTTGTAACTTTATTGTTGTCATATTAGGGTGTGCACATCCATCACCATTAATTCACCGCCCCGTTGCAAAAAAGTGTACAGGTGCTGCATGAGTCCATTTTCGCGTTTCGCCCTCTACTTCGCCGAAGTTGCTCGTAGCGGTAGCCTGCGCCGTGCCGCCGAAAAATTGCATATCTCTCCCTCAGCCATTAACCGACAGATCCTGCAGGCCGAGGAAGCGTTTGGTACGCCGCTGTTTGAACGGCTACCGGAAGGCTTACGGATGACCACCGCGGGAGAATTGCTCTACGACAATCTGCTGCGCTGGCAAAAAGAGTTTCAGCTTACCCGGCAGAAATTTGATGAGTTGCAGGGGCTTAAGCGCGGCACGGTTAGCGTGGGGATGGTGCAGGCGCTGGCCGAGGGGAGCTTTGCCAGTGCGCTGGCCGATATTATTAGCGGGCAACCCTGGCTGGAGCTGGTGTTACAGGTCGCGGATAGCCATACCGTCAGCCAGAAAGTGCGGCAGGCGGATCTCGATTTTGGCTTGATCCTCGATCCGGAGGGGCAGACAGGGTTAAACGTGCTGGCGTTCGCTGAGCTGGAGATGGGGGTGGTGATGCGCCCGGATCATGAAATGGCCCAGGCATCGGCACTGTCGTTGGGCGAGCTGAGCGAGGCGCGACATATTCTGCCCGGCGCGCCCCTGATTGTGCATGATCGTGTCGGCATGCTCTATCGCCACTACGATCTGGCCCCGGCGAACACCATCAACTGTAACGATATCCGGCTTATCAAATCGCTGGTGTTAAAGGGGAGCGGCGTGACGGTGCTGAGCCTGCTGGATGTGCTGGATGAGGTGAAGAGCGGGCAACTGGCGTTTGTCCCGCTGCGTAACAAGCTGTTGCGTCCGCTGACTCTGGCGCTGTGCACCGCCCCCTCGCGCCAGCTTTCCCGTCCGGCGCAGATGGTCATCCAGAAGCTGACCGCCGTGATGGAGGAAATGCAGATTCTGCACCCGCCGTTGGTCTGATCCCCGGTGGCGCTGCCGCTTACCGGGGCTACGGTGCATAGCTGTCTGCGAGCAGATTACCCCAATGGTCCGCCCTGAATGGTGTCGCACAGCCCGTTGATAATGCGCTCACCGCTCTCTTCCTTGAGTTCCTGATACCAGGCCTGCGTCAGCGCCATATCCTTACCGTGTGTAACATCGCAGCGTTTACGCGCTTTGAGCACCAGATCGCGCACCCGGTCACAGCGCTGCGCTTCATACTCTCGCAGCGCGCTTTCAATATTGGTCTGCGTACGGAAAATCTCCCCCAGCACCACCGCATCCTCCATTGCCGCGCAGCCGCCCTGGCCGATATCCGGCGTCGTGCTGTGCCCGGCATCGCCCAGCAATGCCACTTTGCCCCGCACCAGTTTATCGAACGGCTCGATATCATGGATCTCAATGCGGTTGGTGGTCTGCGGATCAAGTGCGGCAATCAGCCGCTGAACCGGCGGCGCCCAGCCTCTAAAATAGCGTGTTAAATCGTCACGCAGCGTGGTGCGGTCTTCGGCAAGCCCGGCAGGCAACGGCACATCGAAGAAAAAATAAAAACGCCCATCAGAAACCGGCATCAGCGACACCCGTTTGCCTTCGCCGACAAACGTGGTCCACTGCTCGGCCGGGGCAATCGCTTCGTCGATCTTCACAAGGCCGTTCCAGTTGACGTAACCCGCATAGCGGCGTTGCGGCGTGTAGCCCAACACGTAAGGACGCAGCGCCGAATGGCTGCCGTCGGCGGCAATCAGGAAATCACCGTGCGCCGTAGTGCCATCGGTAAACCACGCGGTAACGCCGTCGGCGTTCTCTTCCACGTTGCTTACACGCTTGCCAAACTGCACCTTATCGCGTCCCCAGTAATTGAGCATTTCGCGCTGCAACTCTGCGCGCGATACCGGGCACGGGCGACCACCAACCCGCTCAACCAGCGGTGCCAGGCTAAATTGCGTCAGGGTTTCGCCCTGGCGGTAATCTTTATAGGCCATAAAGCGCATTGGGCCGCCGTAAGTCTCCATCATCTCGCCCATACCCAGATGACGCATGCATTTCACGCCGTTGGGCCAGATGGAAATCGCCGCACCGACGGGTTTGATCTCTTTTACCGCCTCAAAGACGTCACACGCGATGCCTGCATTTTTTAACGCTACGGCAGCGCTCAGCCCGCCAATACCTGCGCCAATCACCAGTGCTTTCATTCTGATCTCCTTTTATCTGCGTATCAGAGGTTCAGCAATTTGCGTACCAGAATGTGCAGACGCGTAACCACAGGGTAAATCGTGCATTGCACTGTTATGTTGCACTATTGTTGTGCGTATTTGCATTAGTGTTGCCTTTTTGTGAATCAAAAATTTCTTTACTGAATGTCAGGAATCTAAAGTTTCACAGTGATGGCAGGGATCGTTGACTCTGGCCTGCTTTGTGCATCAGGCCGTTGACGCTCATAAATAACAGGATGCAAGACCATGTCTGATGAAAAAAACAACGGTTTATTGTACGGGCTGGAACAGCGGATCCCGCCGCTGCCCGCTTTTTTCAGTGCGTTACAGCATGTGCTGGCCGGGTTAGTCGGGATCATCACGCCGCCGCTCATCATTGGCGCGACGCTGGGGCTGGGCGAGTGGATGCCTTATCTCATCAGCATGTCGTTGCTGGCCTCGGGTATTGGCACGTTTTTACAATCCAACCGCGTATGGGGCATTGGGGCCGGGATGATCTGCATGCAGGGCACCAGCTTTGCGTTTCTCGGCGTGGCTATCGCTGGTGGGATGTGGGTCAAAGGGCAGGGTGGCACCGCCCAGGATGTGATGGCGATGCTGTTTGGTGTGAATGTCGTTGCCGCGCTGGTGCCAATTATCGTCAGCCGTTTTATTGAGCCGCTCAAACGCATCTTTACACCTATCATTACCGGTAGCGTGATTGCCCTGATAGGTATCAGCCTGATTAAAGTCAGCGTGAATAACTGGTGCGGCGGTGTGCAGGCGAAAGATTTTGGCAGCATGAGCAATATCGCCCTTGGCGCAGGCACGCTGGCGGTGATTGTATTACTGAGCTGTGCGAAGAACCGCTGGTTGCGTCTCTCGTCTGTGGTGGTCGGCATTGCTGTAGGCTGTATTGCGGCGGCGCTTGCCGGTAAGTTTCATTTCAATGGCCTGGGCGATACCTGGTTTCGTTTGCCTGCGCTGTTCCCGTTTGGTTTTCAGTTCAATGGCGCCATTTTCCTGCCCGTGGCGCTGGTGTCACTGGTGTGTATTCTTGAAGCCGTAGGCGATCTCACCGCCAACTGTCTTATCTCTCACCAGCCAATTGATGACAGCGCCTTTCGCTCACGGCTGAAAGGCGGCATCCTCGCCGATGGCATCAGTTGTATGATCGCGGCGATGCTCTGCGCTTTTCCGAATACGACCTTTGCGCAAAACAATGGCGTCATCCAGATGACCGGCGTCGCCAGCCGCTTTGTCGGGCGCTATATCGGCGTGGTACTGATTCTGCTTGGGCTGTTTCCGCCGTTTGGTGAAATTCTGCGCCAGATCCCACTGCCGGTACTGGGCGGCGCGACCATGGTGATGTTTGGTTGCGTGGTGGCGGCCGGGATCCGCATCATTACCCAGAACCCGTTAACCCGCCGCGACATGCTGATTGTCGGGCTGGCGTTTGGTTTCGGTATGGGCGTCGAAGCCGTACCCGCTTTTCTCGCCCATTTCCCGGCGATTATCGGTAATCTGTTTGGCTCGGCGGCAACCTGCGGTGGTCTGGTGGCGATTGTGCTGAATCTGATTATTCCGGAAGAAAAACCCGCTACCGCTGCGAAGACAAGGAGTCACGATGATCGCGCTGAATCACTTTAATCAACTGGAAGCTGATGCCGCGATGGCGCTGTTACAGCCTTGCGTTGCGCTCCCTGGCTGGGCGGCGGCGTTGGTTGCCGCGCGTCCGTTTGCCAGTCTTGCCGCGTTGCACCACACCGCGAAGGCGCTGACGCAATCCTGGGGAGGCGCCGAGCTTGAACAGGCGCTGAGCGCGCATCCACGTATTGGCGAAAAACCTGGCGGGCAGCAGGCGCATGCCGTGTTATCGCGCCAGGAGCAGTCGGCGGTGAACGTAGATGATAGGCAACTGGCCGAGGCGCTACGGTTGGGAAATGCAGACTATGAAGCGCGTTTTGGCCGGGTCTTTTTGATTCGCGCCAAAGGGCGCAGCGCTGAAGAGATCTTAGAAGCGCTCAGGCAGCGGCTGACCCACAGTGATGCCGAAGAGACGGCGGTGGCGCTGGAGCAGTTACGGGAAATTACCTTATTACGACTGGCAGGAGCGATTGGCGAATGAGCAGCCTCAGTACACATATTCTTGATATTTCTACCGGCAAACCGGCACCCGGTGTGACGGTGTTTCTGGCGCGTGATGAGCACGTGCTGGCACAGGGAATCACCGACGGGAATGGGCGAATTGGTGCGTTTCCCGTGCCGCTGACGCCGGGGCGTTACCGGCTGGTGGCGCAGACGGGGGAGTGGTTTGCGAAGCAGGATGTGGTGACGCTGTTTCCCTGCGCGCAAATTGATTTTGTGGTTGCGCAAGGGGCAGAGGAACATTTCCATCTGCCGTTTTTAATTGCTCCCGGCGGCTGGTCAACCTATCGCGGGAGCTAATTTTGGCTGCGTTTTCACGTGCGGCTGACTCCCCCCGGTGGCGCTACCGCTTACCGGGGCTACGTTCGGTAGGGTAGCCCGGGTAAGGCGCTTGCGCCGCTACCCGGGAAAGGTATCACTGCGCGTCCTCATTTCCCCATGCACACTGGCCATTAATCCACGTCTCGCTGATATTGCGCTCATCGCCGAGGGTCATCAGCACAAACAATTGCTCATAAATATCCTTGCTGCGCTCGTTACGCAGGCGCTGCAACGGCGTGACTGCCGGGTCGATAACCACAAAATCGGCCTCTTTCCCGACGGCGAAATTGCCAATTTTATCGTCCAGACGCAAGGCATGAGCGCCGCCAAGGGTGGCGTGGTAAAACGCTTCGCTGGCGCGCAGACGATAGCTTTGCAACTGGCCCACTTTATAGGCCTCACCCAGCGTACGTAACATGCTGAACGTGGTGCCTGCGCCTACATCCGTGCCAATGCCCATACGTACCTTGTACTGCCAACTGGCGGGCAGGCGGAACAACCCGCTGCCGAGAAACAGATTCGAGGTTGGACAGAACGCGACCGCGGAGCCGGTATCATGCAGACACTGCCACTCCTCATCATGCAAATGGATGCCATGCGCAAATACGCTGCCCTCGCCGGTCAGCCCATAATGATGGTAAACATCGAGATAGCGCGCATGCTCTGGCCAGAGATCGTTCACCCACGCCACCTCATTAGGGTTTTCACTTAAATGCGTCTGTAGCCAGGTCTGTGGAAATTCCTCGCGCAAACGGCGCACCGCATCAAGCAGCTCGGGTGTCGAGGTCGGCGCAAAGCGTGGCGTAAGGGCGTAGCCCAGTCGGCCCTGGTGTTGCCAGCGCTGGATCAACTCACGTGTTTGCCGGTAACTCTCTTCGGCGGTTTCACTCAGGTAATCGGGTGCATGGCGATCCATCATCACTTTACCGGCGATCAGGCGCATGTTGAGGTGCAACGCTTCGCTAAACAGGGCATTGACCGACTCCGGATGCAGCGTGCAGAACACCATTGCCGTGGTGGTACCGTGGCTTAGCAACTGACCAATAAAGAAACGGGCAATCTCTGCCGCGTAAGCCTCATCGGCAAACTGGCTCTCTACCGGGAAAGTGTAGGTGGTCAGCCACTCCAGCAGTTGTTCGCCAAACGCGCCAATCATCTCCGTTTGCGGGTAATGCACATGGGCATCGATAAAGCCAGGCATCAGCAGCTTACCGCGCCTGTCGGTGTAGCCTTTTTGCGCATCCAGATGTTGTTCTCCCTCCTGCCAGGTCATTCGCGCCTGGATCTTTCCGTCGCGAATAAACAGCAGCCCGTCCTCAATAAAACGCGCATTAAGGGCGATATCGTCTGCGTTATCGCAGACCTGGGCAATATCAAACAGCGCACCGCGAATCGCGACATGGTAGTCAATCATCTTTTCTGCCTTCATTGTTTCCGTACGGGTAAAAAAGTAATGCAAGATGAGTGCCAGCGTATGGCGAGGCGTGGGGAGTGGAACCCACTTACACCGGGTTGTAGTTTAAGTGTGAAAAACCGGTATTCAGTGGTGAGAAGCGCGCGTGTGCATCTTCCGGGAGTGCACACGGGGTCAGTGCTAACGGCGAAAAGAGACGCTTTTATTACAATTAAAAGCAAGCTGATTGGGTTTTGTTTTCACGCCATCAGAGACGTCACGGCTAAAGTCCCTCAAATTTTCGAAACATCCAGCCCGGCTGCTTTCAGGCGATTGACAATTTTAATCATTTTACTGACCACTGTTCTGAATGATTGATTGACGCCAATTCGGTCACACACCACGTCGCTAGGGACATGCTTCAACTCATCAGCATATTTAATAAGTTGCAGGTGCATTTCAGCCGATTTAGCGCGAGGTGGTGCGTCACGCAGAGCCTTTTTAATCTCTGCATAAATCTGTTCCTGATTATCCATTAAGTAAGCCTTAATTGTTTCGCTGCTAAGCAATACTGAGAATCATTTACTTTTAACACATATTCAAGTGATCAATGGAAGGTATTGTCTCCACATTATGAAGATATATCCTCGTTGTAAATTTTAGCAGCTTCTTATGCCTTTTCACCTCGTTGTCCGCAGGCCCCTATGGTACAAATTTTTTGTTGTGTCCGCGTTTATAGCAGCCGTTTTTGACAGAAGGACCGCGGCGCTCTGTGGCTTTTGCGCCTCTTGCGAAACCCAGCGTACGGCCATGGATATCGGCATTATGTAAGAGCCCGGACAGGGGCTCACGTAACGTGGTCGCTAAGAATAATAAAATAAGAATACGCGGGGGAAGACTTTATATTCATGGTGTGAATATTTGAAATGTTTGAAATAGAGGGAATTAAGCAATACACTCACTTCCCCCATTAATTTCCCGGAAGACGGAAAGTGAAATTATTCTCAACACAACGAACTGATGCCTGGTTATTAACAGAAGATTTAGCTGAAAGCTTTCAGCGTTATATCGTGGACAACAGAGACTATTTTTCGCACTTTGAACCTTTACGCGATGAAGCGTACTTTTCCATAGAAAACATTATCGCCAGGATAAAAGCCTCTTGTAATGAATTCGAAGAAAAGAAAAATCTGTCAATTGTCTTTACGATGCAAGGCGAGAAGAAAATAATTGGCAACGTCAACTTTACTAATTTTGTCTATGGCGTTTTTCAGGCGTGTTACCTTGGGTTTTCAATTGATCTCGCTTATCAGGGTAAAGGCCTGATGCAGGAAGTGCTCAGCGAGGCGATTCACCATATCCATAAACATTATGGTTTGCATCGTATTATGGCGAATCACCTTCCTGATAATCTACGCAGCGCAAATACCCTTAAACGACTTGGGTTTATTAAAGAGGGATATGCCAGTTCTTATCTCAAAATAAACGGTAAGTGGCAGGATCACGTTCTCAATTCGCTTGTTCTCCCGGAGAATTAATTCACAGGAACAGTCAAAAAAGAAACAACGCAAGGGTGCTGGCATACCGCTTTATCGCGTTATCAAAGGCTTCACCGCTCAGCAGTTCTCGCGTTTTTCAGCCCATTTGAGCATTGCATCGAGTGCCGGGCAAAGCGCCTGGCCCCACTCGGTGAGTCGATATTCTACCTTTGGCGGCACTTGCGGATACACCGTGCGCGAGACGAGACCATCGGACTCCAGTTGTCGCAACTGCTGGGCGAGCATCTTCTGCGAAATAGCGGGGATCAGTTTTTCAAAATCGGAATAGCGCTGTACTTTTCCATCGAACAAATGAAAAAGAATAATTAATTTCCAGCGGCCTTCGAGAAGGCGCAGAACCTGTTCCACGCCGCTTGCGGCAGTTTCCGGCGTATATAACTTACTCATAATTCAGTAGCTCACTTTTTCGTGCGTACTTGTTAATTTCACAGTCTATGTTGAATATACCCGCACTGTAAATAACGGGAGTCAGGAGCCATGTCTTTACTATTACCGCATGCTATTGCGACCTATTTTGCGATAAGTAATGGCGGCGATATCGCCAGCGTTCAGCACTGTTTTACCACCGACGCTATTGTAAAAGATGAAGGTAAAACCCATCACGGGCACACGGCGATCGCGGCATGGCAACGTGCCGCGCAGGCCGCGTTTGACTACAGCGTTGAGCCGCTTGAAATGCATAGCGAAGGCGAGCGGGCCATCGTCACTTCGAAGGTTGTCGGCAATTTTCCCGGCAGCCCGGTAACGCTCAGGCATGCCTTCGGGCTGGTGGGTGACAAAATCAATACACTGGAGATTGTATGATGGCCTTAGAACTTGATTTCCAGGGCAAACGCGTGCTGGTGACCGCAGGCACCAAAGGCGTCGGCAAAGCGGTCGTCGGGCTATTAAAACAGTTGGGTGCCACAGTGTTAACCACCGCGCGTCATGTACCGACGGAATCTGTTGCCGATGCCTTCGTGGCGGCAGATCTCACCACGGTAGAAGGCTGTGCCTGCGTGGCGCAAGCTGTGCAAGTACACCTGGGGGGTGTCGACGTCATCATTCATGTGGCGGGGGGCTCTACGGCGCCCGGCGGCGGGTTTGCGGCGCTGGGCGAAGAGGAGTGGCAGCAGGAACTCAACCTTAATTTACTGCCAGCGGTACGCCTGGATCGCGCACTGCTACCAGGGATGCTGGCGCAGGGGAGTGGGGTCATTATCCACGTCACCTCTATCCAGCGTGAGCTGCCGTTACCGGAATCGACAACCGGCTACGCGGCGGCCAAAGCGGCGCTCTCGGCGTACAGCAAAAGCCTGTCGAAAGAGGTGTCGCCAAAAGGCATTCGCGTGGTTCGCGTTGCCCCCGGCTGGATTGAAACAGAAGCCTCGGTGGCAATGGCGGAGCGACTGGCGCAGCAGGCGGGAACCGATTACGAAGGCGGAAAGCAGATAATTATGAAGGCACTCGGTGGGATCCCGCTGGGGCGCCCATCAAAACCTCTTGAAGTGGCGAATCTTATTGCTTTTCTGGCGTCATCGTATGCCGCGGCCATCACCGGCACGGAATATGTGATAGATGGTGGCACCGTTCCAACAGTGTAACCCTGGCTTAATCGGCTTGTATTCGAGCCGATTAAGACCATTCGTAAGCCGGACTTTTACGGTGTAAAAGCAAAAATTAGAGGTTCAGCCCGCCCGCGATAGTAAAAAACGCCGCCGGTGATATCCCTGACGGATCGGCCAGATAAGTCACCATGGCGGCAACACTCTTCGAGTGTGCCAATAAAACTTGCACTCCTGAAAATAAACCAGCCAGCATCTTTTTAATTAAAAAAACAATTAAAAATAACCTTTTTTGTATAATCACTGAACGACTATGATATCTATTATCATTTCACCAACAACATCCTGAATAATATAACCTGCGGATTAACGGATGGCTATTATTCAGCGTTAATACAATCTTAAGATTGAATAGCCACAATCGTGGAATGCGCATTTTTATATATGAGCAATACTGGTGTTATTAACCTGCACATTTACTGGAAAACAGAAACATGCATCTTGAACGACACAGCATTGAAAGCGTGGGATGGTTGAGGGCTGCTGTACTGGGGGCGAATGACGGCATTGTTTCCACTGCCAGTCTTGTGCTTGGGGTGGCGTCTGCAAAGCCTGAGCCTTCAGCGATTTTACTGGCGGGTGTTGCCGGGCTGGTGGCTGGGGCAATGTCGATGGCAACCGGGGAGTATGTTTCCGTCTCCTCTCAGTCTGATACAGAAAACGCGGCGCTCGCCCAGGAAAAAAAGGAACTGGAAACAGATTATCAGGGAGAGGTACAGGAGCTGACTTCCCTGTATATGCACCGGGGGCTGGAGCCCGCCATTGCCAGGCAGGTTGCAGAGCAGCTTATGAAGAAAGATGCGCTTGATGCCCATGCCAGGGAAGAACTTGGGCTGACAGCTACGAACTCTGCGCGGCCTTTGCAGGCGGCCCTCTTTTCGGCTGGGAGCTTTTCTGCTGGTGCGGCGTTGCCCCTCATCGTTGCCTGGCTCGCTCCCACAGCGCTGGTTTCGATCTTTATTATTCTTTCGACCCTGTTATCACTTGCGGTCCTGGGTTATATATCCTCGGCGGTGAGCAAAGCCAATCCGGTCAGGGCCATCATCAGGATTACCTTCTGGAGCACTATGGCCATGGTTTTGTCTATGGGAATCGGTCATCTTGCCGGGCAAGCTCTGTTTTAGCGCGCGTTAATTCTCTGGAAAGAGAAACAGTATCAGTGAACCGTTGAAAACAGTTGGCGGGTCGGCAACGTTGCCGGGCAAACGTCAATCATGGGGCTACCCATAACGCGATAAGATAATTCACTTCACTGGACGGGTCTCATGACGTTTATGAACATTTACCGTTCATGTTGAATTGAGAAAAGCCCCGGTTAAAACCCTGACCGGGGTCTTCACATAAGATAAGCGATAACTTTACAGCCCCAGCTCCGAAAGACCTGGGTGATCGTCCGGGCGACGTCCCAACGGCCAGTGGAATTTGCGCTCACTCTCTTTAATCGGCATATCGTTGATACAGGCGAAACGGCGGCGCATCAGGCCATCGGCTTCAAATTCCCAGTTTTCGTTGCCGTAAGAGCGGAACCAGTTACCCGAATCATCATGCCATTCATAGGCGTACCGCACGGCGATACGGTTGTCAGTAAACGCCCATAACTCCTTAATCAGGCGATACTCCAGCTCTTTTTTCCATTTGCGGCTGAGAAATTCTTTGGCCTCTTCACGATTATTGGCAAATTCAGCGCGGTTACGCCATTGTGTATCCAGCGAGTAGGCCAGCGCTACTTTTTCGGCATCGCGGCTGTTCCAGCCATCTTCTGCGAGGCGCACTTTTTCAATCGCCGATTCGCGCGTGAAAGGAGGAAGGGGCGGGCGAGGTTGAATATCGGGCATGCTTACGTCTCCTGCAAATGTGGATATTTCAAAAGAAAGCGTTTTTGTTACTCAGGCCTTATGCAGGGGCCTGCTCCAGCAAAAGTTTCGCAACATCCCTTGCATTGTCGGCGGCGCTGTTATCCCCCATCACATAGGCGAGGGTGATGGCGCCTTCCATCAGAATCAGCAGTTGTCTGGCCAGCGCGGCCGGTTGTTGAATGTTTAGTTGCGTAGTGAGTTCGAGCGTGTAATCGAGCAATTTTTGTTTATGCCGTTTTGCTATCTGGCGGACGGGATCGTCAGGGTCACCCACTTCTCCGGCCGTGTTGATAAATGCGCAACCGCGAAAACCGTCTGACTCAAACCAGCTCTTGAGCACGCTGAACATATTCAGAATGCGAGCCTGAGGCGTATCGCCTTTATCAGATTCTCTTCTGAACCACTGCATCCAGCGTTCATCACGCGCATTCAACGCGGCGGCTGCCACGTCATCCTTGGTCGCGAAATAGCGATAAATGCTTTTCCTTGCTACGCCTGAGGTCTTAACCAGAAGGTCCATGCCGGTGGCGTGGATACCGTTCTGATAGATCAACTGTTCAGCGGTAGTCAGGATTTTTTCTCGGGTAGTGCCTGGCGTCTTGTTCATGTGATAAAGGTAGAACGATCGTTCTACCTCGTCAACACTTATCTGCAAAAAGTTACTGAGCCGCTTCCCGTCCAACGCAGACGCTGCTTGCCGTGCTGCGCAACGCAGGTCGCTGATGCCACCCGGCGACGCGTTTCTTTGCCGGGGACAGCCGCTTCCTGCATCGATCTTTTTAAAAAGCGATAAGGCGAAACAGGCGTTTAACCACGCAAATAACCCGTTGCGATCAGTTTCCTTTTTCTTCAATACAATCAAAAAATTGACCTGTATCAATAACCACATAAGAGTAATGGTTTCCCGCTTCGATTGACCCTATAATCTCCGTCCCTTTTCATGTCTTAAGTTTAAGCTGGAGGATACATGGAGCTCAGCCGGAGGCAGTTCTTTCGAATCTGCGCGGGCGGTATGGCAGGAACCACTGCTGCATCTCTCGGATTTTTATCATCTTTTTCCGTTCATGCGGAAACACGTCAATACAAACTCTTAAAAGCAAAAGAGACGCGTAATAACTGTACCTACTGCTCAGTCGGTTGCGGCATGCTGATGTACAGCCTTGGCGATACGGCCAAAAACGTTAAAGAAAGCATTTACCATATTGAAGGCGACCCGGATCACCCGGTAAGCCGGGGTTCATTGTGTCCGAAAGGGGCAGGCGTGCTGGACTATATTCACAGTGAAACGCGCCTGAAATACCCTGAATACCGTGCGCCAGGCTCGGATAAATGGGTGCGTATCAGTTGGGATGACGCCATTAACCGCATTGCGCGGTTAATGAAAGATGACCGTGACGCGAACTTTATCGAAAAAAATGCGCAGGGGCAGACCGTCAACCGCTGGACCACCACCGGCATGCTCTGCTCCTCGGCGGCGAGTAATGAGACCGGCATTCTCGACGGCAAATTTACCCGCAGCCTGGGGATGGTCGCTATCGATTGCCAGGCGCGTCTGTGCCACGGGCCGACCGTCTCCGCGCTGGCACCCACCTTTGGTCGCGGTGCGATGACCAACAACTGGGTGGATATTAAAAATGCCAACGTGGTGCTGATCATGGGCGGCAACGCCGCTGAGGCTCACCCGGTGGGCTTTAAGTGGGTCGTTGAAGCACAAACGAAAAATGACGCCACCGTGGTGGTGGTCGATCCGCGCTTTAACCGCAGTGCCGCCGTGTCCGATCTCTATGCGCCCATCCGTGCGGGGTCGGACACCGCGTTCCTGTTGGGCGTCATCCGTTATCTGCTGGAAAACGATCGCATTCAACACGACTACGTGCGCCATTACACCAACGCCAGCCTGCTTATCCGCGACGACTATCAGTTTGAAGATGGCGTGTTCAGCGGCTATGACGCGAAAAAACGCCAGTACGATAAATCGAGCTGGTTCTATCAGTTGGATGAAAAGGGCAACGCGCTGCGTGACGAGACGTTAAGCCATCCGCGCTGCGTCTGGAACCTGCTGAAAAAACACGTAGAACGCTACACGCCGGAAATGGTCAACCGCCTGTGCGGCACCTCACTGGCCGATTTCAACCGCATTTGCGAGATCCTTGCCAGCACCAGCGTGCCGGATCGCACCGCGACCATCCTCTATGCGCTGGGCTGGACACATCACAGCGCCGGGGCGCAAATCATCCGCGCCGCGGCCATGCTACAACTGCTGCTCGGGAATATCGGTATGGCGGGCGGCGGCGTCAACGCGCTACGCGGTCACTCCAACATTCAGGGTTATACCGACCTTGGCTTGCTGTCGACCAATCTTCCCGGCTACATGCCGCTGCCGTCGGAAAAACAGCCGGATTATCAGACCTATATTTCGCAAATCACCCCGCCTGCGCTGGGGGTGAACGAAGTGAACTACTGGCAAAACACACCGAAATTCTTTATCAGCATGATGAAAAGTTTCTGGGGCGAGCATGCAACGGCAGAGAACAACTGGGGTTATGACTGGCTGCCGAAGTGGGATCGCCTCTATGACGTGATGACCCAGGCCGAGCTGATGCTGGAAGGGAAGATTAACGGTTACATCGTGCAGGGCTTTAACCCGCTGGCGGCGTTTCCGGATAAAAACAAATCCTCCCGCGCGCTCTCAAAGCTGAAATACATGGTAGTGATTGACCCGCTGGTAACGGAATCGTCGAATTTCTGGCAGCACCACGGGGAGATGAATGACGTCAATCCTGCGGATATCCAAACGGAAATCTTCCGTCTGCCGTCATCCTATTTTGCCGAAGAAAACGGTTCGATTGCCAACTCCGGGCGCTGGCTACAGTGGCACTGGGCGGCGGCGGAGCCACCAGGCGAAGCGTTGCACGATGGCAAGATCCTCGGGCGTTTGTTTATGCGCCTGCGTGAGCTTTATCAGCAGGAAGGGGGCGCAAACCCGGCACCGCTGATGAACATCAACTGGAACTATAAAGACCCGTACGATCCGCATCCGGAAGAGATTGCCCGTGAAGCGAACGGAATGGCGCTGGCCGATCTTTATGACGACAAGGGGCAACTGATTGTCAAAAAAGGCCAGCAGCTCAGCAGTTTTGCCCAGCTTCGTGATGACGGCACCACCAGCAGCTTTTGTTGGGTGTATTGCGGGTGCTGGACAGAGCAGGGCAACCAGATGGCCAACCGCGATAATAGCGATCCGTATGGCCTTGGCTGTACGCCGGGCTGGGCGTGGTCGTGGCCGGCAAACCGCCGTATCCTCTATAACCGCGCCTCTGCCGACCCGGCAGGGAAACCGTGGGACGCCAAACGTGCATTGCTGCACTGGGATGGCAAAAAGTGGAGCGGGATGGACGTGGCGGATTACAGCCAGGCCGCACCGGGCAGTCATGTCGGGCCGTTTATCATGAACCCGGAAGGGGTGGCGCGCCTGTTCTCCCTGGACAAAATGAACGACGGGCCGTTCCCGGAACATTACGAACCGATTGAGTCGCCGATTGGCACTAACCCGCTGCATCCGGCGGTGGTTTCCAGCCCGGTGGCGCGTATTTTCCATGATGATATCGCCAATATGGGCAAAGCGGACGCCTTCCCGTATGTCGCGACCACCTATTCCATTACCGAACTGTTCCGCCACTGGACCAAACACGCGCGTCTCAACGCCATCGCTCAGCCCGATCAGTTCATTGAAATTGGTGAAGCGCTGGCACAGAAAAAAGGCATTGCGGCAGGCGATACGGTGAAAGTGAGTTCGAAACGCGGCTTTATCAAAGCGAAAGCGGTGGTGACGAAACGTCTGCAGACGCTGACCATAGACGGTAAGCCAGTGGATACGATCGGCATACCCTGTCACTGGGGTTTTGAAGGGGCAACGCGCAAAGGCTTCCTTGCCAACACGCTGACGCCATCGGTCGGTGATGCCAACTCGCAAACGCCGGAGTACAAGGCGTTTTTGGTTAACATCGAGCGCGTGTAAAGGAGGGAACCTATGGCTATGCAATCACAAGATGTTATCAAGCGTTCCGCAACCAACGGGCTGACGCCGCCGCCTCAGGCGCGGGACTTCCGCGCGGAAGTGGCAAAACTTATCGATGTCAGCGTCTGTATTGGTTGTAAAGGCTGCCAGGTCGCCTGTTCTGAATGGAACGATATTCGCGACGAGGTGGGCTACTGCAACGGCGTGTATGACAACCCAACCGACCTGAGCGCGAAGTCCTGGACGGTGATGCGTTTTAGCGAAACCACGCAGAACGACAAACTGGAATGGCTTATTCGCAAAGATGGCTGTATGCACTGCGCAGATCCTGGCTGTCTTAAGGCTTGCCCGTCTGCCGGGGCGATCGTTCAGTACGCCAACGGGATTGTGGATTTTCAGTCCGAGCACTGTATTGGCTGCGGCTACTGCATTGCTGGCTGTCCGTTTAACATCCCACGGCTGAACCCGGACGATAACCGTGTCTATAAATGCACACTTTGCGTTGACAGGGTCAGCGTCGGCCAGGAACCGGCGTGCGTGAAAACGTGCCCGACTGGGGCGATTCAGTTTGGCACCAAACAAGAGATGCTGAACGTGGCCGAAACCCGCGTGGAGCAGCTTAAAAAGCGCGGATACGACCACGCGGGCGTCTATAACCCGCAAGGCATGGGTGGCACGCACGTGATGTATGTTCTGCATCATGCGGACCAGCCTGCGCTGTATCACAACCTGCCAAACGACCCGCAGATTTCCACGCCGGTTAATTTATGGAAAGGCGTTCTCAAACCGCTCTCCGCTGCCGGGTTTATCGCCACCTTTGCCGGGCTGATTTACCACTATGTGGGAATAGGGCCGAACAAAGAGACGGATGACGACGAAGAGGAGAAGGGACATGAGTAAAAGCAAAATGATCCTGCGCACAAAGTTTATTGACCGCGCCTGTCACTGGACGGTGGTGATCAGTTTCTTTCTGGTGTCACTTTCCGGCATCGCGCTCTTTTTCCCCACCCTGCAATGGTTAACCGAAACCTTCGGGACGCCGCAGGTAGGGCGCATTTTGCATCCCTTCTTCGGCGTACTGATTTTCGTTCTGCTGATGTTTATGTTTGTCCGTTTTGTGCATCACAACATTCCTGATAAGCAGGATATCCCGTGGCTTAAAGGGATTATTGAGGTACTGAAAGGTAACGAGCATAAAGTGGCGGATGTCGGGAAATATAACGCCGGGCAGAAGATGATGTTCTGGAGCATCATGAGCCTGATTTTTGTGCTGCTGATCACCGGCGTTATTATCTGGCGACCCTATTTTGCCCATTATTTCTCCATCACCTTTGTGCGCTGGAGTTTATTAATCCACGCGACGGCCGCGATTGTGCTGATTCACGCCATTCTGATCCATATGTATATGGCGTTCTGGGTGAAAGGCTCGATTAAAGGCATGATTGAAGGCAAAGTCAGCCGCCGCTGGGCGAAGAAGCATCATCCGCGCTGGTATCGTGACGTTGAAGCGGCCGAAAATAAGGCGCAAGAGGGTAAATCTTTATAATGTCATGGCGACCACTGCGCTGCGGTGGTCGCTGTTGTAAGGCATTGCGTTTGACCTCAGAAAACCCGCAGGTTTTGGCATTTAAATAGACACGTATGATTTATCGCCGCGTGCTCCATACTCTCTCCATTAACTGAACAATATAAATCAATCATCCTCCGACACAATATCGACTGTGCCCAGGAGGAACCATGAATAAACTTAATTACATTCTCAAATACGCTGAATATTTAATCCGAAAAAGCAGGGTGTTTGTTACTACGGATCTTTACTTTCATACAGCCGCGCTCAACAAACTTTCCGAACGCCCGTCAAACCTGATGAAGCCAGTGACATTGAGTGAGAAAATTTGTCATCGTCTGGTATTTGATCGCAACCCTCTTTATACATTACTGGCGGATAAACTCGCCGTTAGAGAATATGTCCATGCCAGAACCAAACGGGTTAAAACCATCCCCTTGATTGGCGTCTATCACAGTGTGGAAGATATTGACTTTAGCCAGTTACCCGAACGCTTTGTGTTAAAATGCAATCATGACAGTGGAAGTGCGGTAATTTGTACCGATAAAGGCAGATTTGAGCCTGCGAAAGCATTAAATAAATTAAAACTAGCCCTCAATAAAAACATGTATTACACCACCAGAGAATGGCAGTACAAATCTATAACACCGGTTATTCTCTGCGAAGAGTATATCGATATTTTTTCTGGGACAGTGAAAAAACAGACGCCAGAAATGTTAAGAATACACTGCTTTCATGGTGTGGCTTGTTTTGTTGAAGCCGATTTTACCGATGAAAACGGCAATGAGTACATTAATGTTTATGACAGATCATGGAAGCTTCAACCTTTCCAGATGGAATACCCAAACACACCTGATGCCGTTGAGGAGCCAACATTATTCTATAACGCTATTATTGCGGCTCAGGAACTGGCAGGAGAGATTGACTATGGTCGTGTCGATTTGATGTTGCAAGGGGATGAAATCTATTTTAGTGAAATAACATTAAGCCCCAGGCGCGGGAAGCTAAAGATCACCCCTGCAAGCTGGAACGTAAAATTAGGGGAGATGTGGGATCTGACGCTGTGTAAAAACAGGCTCAATTGAGCCTGCATTGTTATTTTTGGTCCTGGCTCACCGGCCACGACAGTGTAAAAATTGAGTGATTTTCTGGTGTCAGGGTGTAAGTTGCATTCCCGCCGTGGGCGAGCATGATCGCTCTGACCACCGATAATCCTAAGCCACACCCCTCAGGGTGACTCTTTCTTGCATATTCTCCACGTTGAAAAGGCTGAAATAAGAGACTGTGGAGTTCCTCAGGAATGCCAGGGCCGCTGTCTTCAACGAGGATGACGTTCTCTTTCCCGACAATGCCATTTTTTACCCGTAGCGATCGTGACGATGAGTATTTTAAGGCATTATCAAAAAGCACGGTCAGGCATTGCATAATGCGCATAGGGTCACAGAAACAGCGCTGGTGCTCAAGTTCGGTTGCGATAGTAAAGTCTTCGCGCTGAAATTCCGGCGAAAAGTTATCCAGCACACTGGTAATCGTTACCTCAAGATCGGTCTCACTGAGGGTTAGCGTATATCCGGCTCCGCCGTAAGAACTAACAACCCGCAGATCTTCGATTAAATGCGCCAGGCCTTCGGTTTGCTTAAGCAGGTTTTGGAACAGTACGGGCGCGGGCTCGAACACACCGTCAACCAGTCCTTGCAGCCGTCCTCGCAGAATAGTCACCGGGGTTCTAAGTTCATGAGCGATGGCCGAATTCCATAAATTGCGCTGAATATCCAGTGTCTGCAGTTTTTCTGCCATTTCGTTGAAATCATTGACCAGATTATTCATCTCTCCCAATTGAGAGCTTGTACAGGTTGCCCTTGCGTCAAGATTGCCCTGTGAAATCTGTTTCAGGCTATACGCTACCGCATTTAGCGGCGTCAAAATTCTTGAAGAGAGTTTCACCGTAAAGAAGAGAGACACGACCAGACTGGTCAGCGAAGCAATCATGATCCACAGCCAGTCCACGAGGGTCATCTCATCTTCATTTCCTGTCAGGGCACCCCCTGGCAGATAGTAAATTAAGAAACTATAAAATAAATAAGAGCCCAGGATGGCGATAGCAATAATGATGAAGGTGAGCGACACCATATAGGTCAATATTTGACGACTAAGAATAGGGTCTTTTTTCATTTATTCTCACCCAGGCGGTAACCCAGCCCTCTGATACTCTCCGGGATCCCTTTGAGCCCCGCATTCTCAAGCTTTTTGCGCAGCTTACTCATGTGGCTGTCCACGGTTCTGTCCAGTGAATCACCTTCTGGCAGGCAGGCATCAAGTAACTCTTCGCGTGAGCATACCTTGCGTGGATTGCGCGCCAGATAGGTGAGAAGTTTAAATTCCGTCGTCGTCAACACCGGCGTGACGACCTCATCCGTGACGGTTATCTCAACATAAAAATCATCAGGATAAATGGTCAGGCAAGGCGTTCTTATCGGCCTTGTATTTGCAACCTCTGTGTTTACTTTGGTTCTGCGTAGTACAGCTTCAACCCGTGCAATAACCTCCGAAGGGTTAAACGGTTTTATCACATAATCGTCAGCCCCGAGCCGCAGCCCCATCAGTTTATCGATATCCTGATCAAGTGCCGTCACCATGATAACCGGTACGTTACTCTCTTTGCGCAAGGTTGTAAGAACATTCCATCCGTCATAAACAGGCAGATGGATATCAAGTAAGATGAGGTCTGGTTTGTGCAGGCGAGTAAAATTAATTGCCTGCTCACCATCCCTGGCCCGGAAGGTTTTCATACCCGCGCGTTGCAAATAGCTTATCAGTATGTCGGCAATTTCATCGTCGTCTTCAGCGACAATGATCAGGTTATCGTTGTTCATTTTATCTTCCATCAGTACCGATGATAGAAATTACTCTATCTTAAAAGATCTTATGTCGTAATTGTTTAAAGGTTATTGAATACAATATGCGTAAAGTTTGCATGTCTGATATTACTCCCTGTTAAGAACAATCTGACAGCCACGGTTCGAAAAAGTTTCATTTTCATGTGTTTTTCCGAAAGATCTAGAGTATGTGAGGGTTTCTCCATACTGGCTACACAATCCCGAAATAAACAATCAACAATCTGATGCAATCATTTTCATCTGGAGAAACCCGGCCAGACGCCGATTGCTATTCATTTCAAGATTTATAACGTCTAAAGCCAGCGCTTTATGCGTAATTTATGCGTGCCAGATTGTGTCAGGGAAAACAGTATGAAAGACATTGAACGTATTTTTCAAAAGGTAATTTGGGACTCTTTTTTATTTTTTCTGGTGTCATGCATATTGCTCTTTCCGTGGTTGTTTGTCGCGCACGCTATTGAAGAAAAAACGGATGTGGCGGTCATCTCATTGCCCCTTGCGTTTGCGTGTGTCGTTATCGCTTTTTTCTTTTTTATCATCCAGAAGAAACCGGGGGCATTAAAGGAGTTAGCCGTCATAACGTTCTATGTCGTTGTTGTCTTTATTTATACTATTCTGGTGTTTAATTTACTTCTCAATATCATGCCGGGTCTGGATGATTTTATATTTTATTATGGGTGTTTTTTGAGCATTTTTTTCTTCGGTACGCCAGTGTACTTATTGATGCGGATGATTTGGACTTTTTTCACAATGAAATGATGGAGTGAGACATAAATGTAGAACAATGTCTGGCTCCACACTCTTTCCATAAACCTGCCATACGTGGTCAATATCAACTTCTTATCATTGGCATTCATTTTTCGCAGATGACTTTGCGCCGGGTAGCCTGGAGCAGGCTAGTGAGCCGTTTTATTTTTTTATGAACGTTATGTCAGTTGACTGGAATTATTTCTGATGCCGCATTTTTTTATTGAAAGACCCATTTTTGCCTGGGTGGTCGCGCTGTTTATTGTACTGACCGGCATATTGTCCATCCCCCGACTGCCTGTCGCGCAATATCCGGCGGTCGCACCGCCTGGTATTATCATCTCGCTCAGTTATCCCGGCGCCAGCCCGGATGTCATGAACACCTCTGTCGTTTCGCTTATTGAACGCGAGATCTCAGGGGGGGATAACTTACTCTATTTTGAATCGTCCAGTGATACCACCGGCATGGCTTCGATCACCGTAACGTTCAGGCCAGGTACAGACATTAAACTCGCCCAGATGGACCTGCAAAACCAGATAAAGATTGTAGAGCCGCGTTTACCGCAGGCTGTGCGGCAAAATGGTATTAACGTTGAGGCCGCTAATTCCGGGTTTCTGATGATGGTGGGTTTAAAATCCCCCACCGGCGAATATCAGGAAGCGGATTTAAGCGACTATTTCGCCAGAAATTTGACGGATGAACTGCGACGTGTGCCGGGTGTGGGGAAAGTCCAGCTCTTTGGCGGTGAAAAAGCGCTGCGAATCTGGCTTGATCCCATGAAATTACACAGTTACGGGCTCTCTGTTACGGACGTACTCACCGCCGTGAGTCAGCAAAACGTGATTGTTTCACCTGGCAGAACGGGAGACGAGCCTGCGGTCGCGGGTCAGACCGTTACCTATCCGATCACCGTCAGAGGGCAACTTACCTCGGTTGAGGCGTTTCGTAATATCACCCTTAAATCGGCGGTCTCCGGTGCGCGTCTGACACTGGCCGATATTGCCCGCGTTGAATCCGGGTTACAAAGCTATACCTTTGGTATACGTGAAAACGGTGTACCCGCAACGGCGGCCGCTATCCAGCTTTCGCCCGGTGCAAATGCTATCAACACGGCGTCCGGTGTCCGTGCGCGGCTGGCTGAGCTGTCAGGTGTACTGCCTGAGGGAATGGAATTTACGGTTCCTTTTGATACGGCACCTTTCGTTAAACTTTCCATAATGAAGGTGGTGGAGACATTCGTTGAAGCGATGGTTCTGGTCTTCCTCGTTATGCTGCTTTTCCTGCATAAAATCCGCTGTACGCTGATTCCTGCCATCGTGGCACCCGTGGCGCTGCTGGGCACCTTTACGGTGATGCTATTAAGCGGTTATTCCATCAACATTCTGACCATGTTTGGTATGGTGCTGGCTATCGGCATTATCGTTGATGACGCCATTGTCGTGGTCGAGAACGTCGAACGCCTGATGGAAGAAAAGGGGCTCTCCCCGAAGGAAGCTACGCGGCAAGCTATGCATGAAATCACGCCTGCAATCATTGGTATTACCCTGGTGCTTACGGCGGTATTTATCCCGATGGCATTTGCCGGAGGGTCTGTCGGAATTATTTATCGGCAGTTCTGTATCTCTATGGCAGTGTCTATTTTACTGTCCGCCTTTCTGGCCCTGACGCTCACGCCAGCACTCTGCGCAACGATCTTAAAGCCCCATCATCATGCCTCCCGCAAAGGCCGCGCGTTTTCCGCGTGGTTCAACGGTCGGTTTCATGCACTTACTGCGTTTTACGCATCCGGCCTCGGATTTGCTCTGAAACGGACCGGACGGATGATGGTGCTCTATGCCGCGCTGTGCATGGCGCTTTTTTTGGGGCTCTCTTCATTGCCGTCGTCGTTTTTACCGGATGAAGATCAAGGCTACTTTATGTCGTCAATCCAGCTTCCCTCAGACGCGACGATGCAGCGTACGCTCAAGGTGGTTCAAAAATTTGAAGAGGAAATCGCCAGCCAACCGGCGATTGAAAGCAACATCATGATCCTCGGATTTGGTTTTTCGGGCTCTGGTCAGAACTCGGCGATGGCTTTCACCACACTCAAGGACTGGAAACACCGAGAAGGGACAAGCGCACAGGATGAAGCTGACCATATCCAATCAAGAATGGAGAGTGTGTCAGACGCGGTAACCATGAGTCTGCTTCCTCCGGCTATTTCTGATATGGGGATCTCATCCGGGTTCACTTATTATGTGCAAGACCGGGGAGGGAAGGGTTATCAGGCGCTAAAAAAGGCAGCGGATGATCTCGTCCAGCGCGCCAATAAGAACCCGTATTTGAGCGATGTCTATATTGATGGCCTGCCGGAGGGATCAACACTTGCCCTTAACATTGACAGGGAAAAAGCCGAAGCCATGGGGGTCTCGTTTGATGAAATCAATCAAACCCTTTCTGTCGCAACGGGGTCAAACTATGTCAATGATTACATCAATAATGGGCGGGTTCAGCAGGTCATTGTTCAGGCTGATGCGCCGTTCCGTATGCAGCCTGAACAGCTATTGCATTTATCGGTTAAAAACCGCCAGGGGGAGATGCTGCCAGTGTCCACGTTTGTGACGCTTGCCTGGCATGTCGCGCCGCAGCAATTGAATCGCTACCAGGGTTATCCTGCCATTCGAATTACCGGAAGTGCATCCTCTGGTGAATCTACAGGCACCGCAATGGCGGCAATGGAGGAACTTGCAAAAAACTTACCGTCGGGTTTTGCGGGCGAATGGGCAGGCAGTTCATTACAGGAAAAGGCCTCTGCATCGCAGCTTCCGGGGCTCATTGTACTGTCGATGCTAGTGGTGTTTATGGTGCTCGCCGCGCTTTATGAAAGCTGGTCTGTTCCCTTCGCGGTTATGCTGGTTGTTCCGCTGGGGCTGCTCGGCGCCGTGCTGGCGGTCATCGTCGCACAGATGACGAACGACGTCTTTTTTAAAGTCGGTCTGATAACCCTGATTGGGCTCTCCGCCAAGAATGCCATTCTGATCATTGAATTTGCGAGACAATTAATGCACCAGGGCAAAAACGTCATCGAAGCGACCCTGATCGCCGCCGGACAGCGTTTGCGCCCGATACTCATGACCTCTTTAGCGTTCACACTGGGCGTGGTGCCCCTGATGCTTGCCAAAGGGGCAAGTGATAGCACGCAACATGCCATTGGGACAGGGGTGTTTGGCGGGATGATCAGTGCAACGTTACTCGCTGTTTTCTTTGTTCCCGTCTTTTTCGTCGTGATTGTCCGCTTTCTTGAAACGCGAAACCTGGAACACAAGAAGACCCGGAACGATTAATCTCCGCCATCGTTCGTCATTTATTGCATCAAGAGCGCTACCATCGCGATAAGCGCCGGTAGCGCCTGAACATAGAGGATTTTCTTGCTGGCGGTTGCCGCGCCAAACACCCCGGCGATCAACACGCATGCCAGGAAGAAAAGCTTGACCTGAAACCCGGCATCGCCCAGCCATAACCCCCACAGTAAACCGGCGGCTAAAAAGCCGTTATACAGCCCCTGATTGGCGGCCAGCACGCGGGTGTCGCGGGCAAAATCGGCGCTCAGGTTAAACGCCTTGCGGCCGGTTTTGGTATCCCACAAAAACATTTCGAGAACCAGAATGTAGACATGGATCGCGGCGACAAGCGCGATGAGGATAGTTGCTAACACAAGAAACCTTAACGGATAAGAGCAGGGTATCTGGAGTATAGATAACGGCATAAAAAAACGAAGAAAAATCACTGCGTTTTAACGGGCGGATGCGGGTTAATGAATCATGTCATTCACCCGCCCCGTTTTAGCATAAGGGATATTTTTTAAAGGCGGGCAACGCCTCACAGGAACGGGCAAGTGACGCAATGTTTTTAAAATCGTCGGCCAGCACCACATTCGGGATCATCGATTGAATAAAGGTCCACACCACCGTGCTGGTGACGGTAACCTGATCGGGGCGCCGGGCGGCAGCGCGGCCTGCCAGCAGCGTGTCCCACACCCGGCAGGCGGCTAACAATTGCTGGGTCACGCGCGCGACCCACGGCTGATGCTGCTTTTCTTCCGGTCTGAGATTGCGCTCGTAAATGTTTTGCACCGCTTTTTCGCAGGCGGCAAGCGCCACCCCCAATAGACGAAGATCCTGTGCCAGCGCGCCAGGCTCCGCAGGGAGTAATTTCTGGTCTGCGCCTGCCTGGGCCTCGAAATAATGCAAAATAAGAGATGAGTCCATTAACTGCACGCCGTTATCCAGCAGCAGTGTTGGCGCTTTGACGACCGGGTTAATGTGGGCGAACGCCTCAAATGAGCGAAAAACTGACAGCGGCATACTTTCAAATTCGATGCCATAGAGTTCCAGGGATACCGCAACACGCCTGACGTAAGGCGAGTCCATCATGCCAATGAGTTTCATCGTAACTCCTGCCCCTACATAGCAATAGCCATTAAGTGATTGACCGCGACACCTGCCCCGGTAACGAAAACAGAGAGACCTTACCGCAAATGGTCGTGGGCGAATATCACGGGTTTCTAACCTTATGTGTTAGTGTTTCTAACATCTTGCGCGGTTATCGCTCAGCCTGTAGACGGCGTTAAAATTAACGGGCATAACACCATGCTGGGTTATCAGTGGCCGCTGTAATAACGCCAGTTGGGTAGTAACGTTAACCTGGTGGCCCCTGTGTTTGAGGAAAGCACTATGTCGGATTTCCCCCCTATCGCCAGCCTGCGAAGCTTTGAGGCGGTTGCACGCCTGGGTAGCGTGACACTGGCAGCAAAAGAGATGAACGTGACCCATTCCGCCATCAGCCAGCAAATCAAAATCCTTGAGTCGCTGGTTGGCGTAAAACTGTTTATCCGTCACGGGCGCGGGGTGCAGATTAACGAAGAGGGGCGGCTCTATGCGCTACAGATACGCGAGGCGTTGAACCACATCTCGGAGGCCACCCGGCTGGTACAGGTAAAGCCGCGCACGATGGAACTGACGCTGGCGACGGTGCCGTCTTTTGGCAATCACTGGTTGCTGCCGCGCCTGATGCGCTTTCGCGAAAAATATCCCCTGATTTCATTACGTTTGCAGGCCAGCCTGACGGTCACCAGCCTGCAACAGGAGGGCATCGATATTGCTATCCGTATGGGGCAGGGCGACTGGGAAGGCATGGAGAGCCGCTTTCTTTTTTCTGATGAGCTGATTGTCGTTGCGGCACCTGGCTACAACAAGGGCAACTTACCCGCCACGCCGCAAGAGGTGGCGAAGAGTGCCATTATCTTTTCGACGGAGTCGTGGAAAAGCTGGTGTCTGAATGCCGGGCTGGAAAAAGAGATTGTGCCCGCGGGATTGCGCATCAACGATTCGAATCTGGTCCTTGAAGCCGTGCGGCTGGGACACGGTATTGCGCTGGAGCGCCGTTCTCTGGTCCGGGACGCTATCGCGCGGGGTGAGCTGGTACAGATAACGACGTTCACAGCGCCGTATCCCTGGCACTACTGGCTGGTGACCTCTCCACAGGCGGAGAAAGCGCGGGAAATCTCGCTTTTCATCGCCTGGCTTGATGAAGAGATCGCCCTGTGGCGCGAACAGGTGCAGTAAAGCCCGAATTCGCCAGGCGGCGGAGAATTCGCTATCATCCGCTCTCACTTTTTTGCCGGGCAGCCTGATGTCTGAGATTATCGATACCTTTATTGCCCCGCCGTGCCATGACGAGATTGAGATCCTCTGGCAGGACGAACATCTGGTGCTCATCAATAAACCCGCCGGGCTGCTCAGCCTCTCCGGGAAAAACCCGCAAAACCTCGACTCGGTGCATCACCGGCTGGTTAACATATTCCCCGGCTGTACCCTGGTCCACCGCCTGGATTTCGGCACCTCCGGGTTGATGGTGGTGGCACGCAACAAAGCGATAAATGCCGCGATTTGCCACCAGTTCAGCCAGCGCACGGTAAGCAAGGTCTACACCGCGTTGCTGTGTGGGCATCTGGCCGATGACGACGGAGTGATCGACGCACCGATCGGCAAAGATCCGGCGCTCTTTCCGCTGATGTCGATTTGCGCTGCACACGGCAAACCGGCACGCTCCCGCTATCGGGTCGTGGAACGTTTTTATCAGCAAGGGGAAGACGGGGCGTTACTGCCACTGACGCGGGTTGCACTCATCCCGGAGACCGGGCGCACCCATCAGTTGCGCATTCACTGCCAGCACCTGGGTCATCCGATTCTGGGCTGCGATCTATATGGTGGCCTGACGCTACCGGGCACGGCGCGAACACCACGACTGATGTTGCACGCCAGCGAACTGCATTTTGTGCATCCGGTCAGCGCAGCGCCGATAAACGCCTGCCACGCCAGCCCGTTCTGAACAGTAGATACTGTGAACGCCTTCAACCTTTTTAGCCATGGCTGACTCATTTTCCCGCATGCCAACCGCAGCGACATCTTTGTGCCCCCCTGGCGCAGAGCGTGCAGCGAGGGAGTTGAGTCCCCGCTGAAATCGGTGAGACGAAGACCCGATGACAAGGGCAGGCCGCCAGGGATGGCGGACTGAGGTTTGTCGAGACAGGACGTCGAGTCAAACCGACCGCAGGCAGCGGGGCGGGAGGCGAACGCAGTGCGAAGCACCGATTTCTTTGCGGGGCCGCGGGGATTGTAAAGGGGAACGCGGTGTTCCCCTTTACCCGTTCACGTGTCCGAAGGTGACATGTCGCCATGAACATACGGTGAACGGAACCCACCTCCCGAGCTGCATTTTCCCCCTCACCCAGACCCTCTCCCCTAGGGCTGAGGAATCCCCAGAAAAAGTGAAAGGCACGATGAAGTGTGATCTACTGGTTGCGCTAACAAATCAGAAGAGACCTCATCGTGCCTTTAAAGACAGTGTGCCAGAAATTCTTTTCCTCGTCTTTACGCGGGATTCATTCTTTCCGCATTAATGTCCTCACTTCCATGGCTGTTGCGCTCTGCAACGGTGCTGAACTCACCCTGACCAGTCTCGGACGCTCCCTTCCCGGTTCCGCTCACGTCAAAAATAAAATCAAACGGGTCGACCGTGCCCTCGGTAACTCCGCCCTTCACCGCGACCTTCCCCGTATCCAGATGCAGCTCACCCGTGCCATTACCTCCCTCATGCCGTTCTGCGTTATTGCTGTCGACTGGACCGGATGGCCTGATAAAAACTGGCATCTGCTGCGCGCAAGTCTGGTCTGTAACGGCCGCTCACTTCCGCTGATGAGCGAAGTCGTTCCGGCTGAACTCGCCCAGAACAGCAGGATACAGTGCGCCTTCCTCGACCGCCTCCATGCGGCTGTTCCGCCGGAAAAAGCGGTCACGATTATTACCGATGCCGGCTTTCGCACCGACTGGTTCCGTCACATCAGTCTGCTGGGCTGGTCCTTCGTCGGTCGGGTCAGAGGGCTCGTGTGCTTCCGGATGGACGGCGATACACGCTGGATGAAAATCAGCGACCTTCATGCCGGCGAATACCCGGTAAGAGTGGGTTATGGCGTCCTGGCCCGGAAACCCCGCACGCCCTGTTACGGTCACTTTTATCTGCAGAAACGCCCGGGAGCAGGCCGTCACGGCAAAGGGGGAATGCCAAAAACGCAGAGAGAGCATCGTCGCAGCGCACAGGAGCCGTGGCTGCTGTTCAGCAATGTGGCAGGTATGGAGCCAGCACAGATAATGACGCTGTACAGTCGCCGGATGCAGATAGAGCAGAACTTCCGGGATGAAAAAAGCCCGCGCTTCGGGTTCGGACTGAGGCTGAGCCGCAGCCAGGGCAATGGACGTCTGGCGGTACTGAGCGTCGTGGCGGCCATGGCGAGTCTGGTGATGTGGCTGGCAGGGTATCTGGCGGAGAAAAAGCAGCGCCACCTGCGCTATCAGGCAAACAGTATAAAAGACAAAAGGATCCTGTCTTATGTGAGGCTGGCGGTTGAGGTTCTGCGGCATGAGCCCGGAATACTAAGGCGGCTGAATATCGCTAATGCACTGAAAATGTTAGGTAAAGAGTACAGTAATATGGTCATGGTGAACTGACCATATTACTGGGGATCTCTCAGCCCCTAGGGAGAGGGGACCGATCGTGCTCGCAGGGGGTCCCTCCCCCCTCTACGATCGGGCACCGAACCCGTAGATCCGGATGAGGCGCCGGGAGGATGCCCGGCGCGCTACATAAGTGCGGTGGGAAGGGGGGACTAAACGTTGCGGATTACCACATCAAATCGTCAGGAATTTTGAAATCGGCGTACGGATCGTCTTCGTCCTGCACGTCTTCGCTCAGCGCGCTGTTTAAGACAATGTAACTCTCATCGCGCTGGGCAATTTTATCCGCAACGACGGCGGGGATGATCGCGTATTCGCTGTCGCCGTTGCTGTTGGTCACCAGACGCGCGATGGCGAGACGGCCATTGATCAGTTGTGTCTGCGTTGCCTTATCCACAACGACCTTTTTGATAAGGTTATTGTCGGTGAAGTTGAAATCGATATTGCCTTTGGCAATCACAATCCGGTTCATCTCAATAAGCTGCTTCACCTGCGCTTTATACTCTTTTGATAATGCCGCCTGCTTTTGTTGCTCGCTCAGTTGCTTATCGCGCTCGATCTGGGCTTTTTTATTCTCTTCTACCGCCTCTCTTGCCTCACGAGCCTGAACGCGTGATTTTTTGGCCGTTCTCTGGACTTTGGCCATCTTCTTGCTGGTCACTAAGCCTGCTTTCAGCATCTGCTCTTGTAAGGTGAGTTTTGTCATCGTCGTTTCTAACCTGGTAAAGAATTTGCGTGATTATAACGGTAATTGTCGCGGATGTAACAGGTGTGGCCGCGCCCGTGACGTTACGCGCCCTAAACCAGACGCTGAGATAAAAAAGCCCAGCGGAATCAATTGTTACATTTATGTATCATGCTACTGACTTGAAAACTCGCTACTCTCTCTTCTTGTGAGTATTACGCGACACGCAGGTTTTTAACCTACTGATTTTAAAATGGAATGCGTGAAGGGCCGCGTGCAAACAACGGCACATATTCCCGTTCTGTGAATGCGAGACCATCGCTGGATTGCCACGTAAGAAGAGGTTGCATGTCTTTACGATCGCTACAGGCACTGTGTTTAGTGAATTTTTTCATGGCGGATGTCAGGGACGGTCTTGGCCCTTTTTTAGGGATCTTCCTCACTGAACATCACTGGCAAACCGACAGTATTGGCTGGATGATGACGCTTGGTGGTCTGGCAGGGCTGCTTGCCACGATGCCCTCCGGGCTGGTTGCTGATGCGTCACGGCATAAGCGGGCAATTCTTATTACCTGCGGTCTGCTTATCACCGCCGCTACGCTGCTGCTCTGGGTATTCCCGACACTCTATATCGTCGGCTTTTCTCAGCTCGTCACGGGCGTGTCTGCGGCTTTTATTGCCCCTTTGCTAACTGGCATCACGCTTGGGTTAACCGGCTCATCCGGCTTTAACCATCAAATGGGCAGAAACGAGGCGTTTAACCACGGCGGAAATATGAGCGCCGCAATACTGGCGGGTGTGCTGGTGTTCTACTTTGGCACAGATGCCGTGTTCATTTTGATGACCGGTATGGCGATTTGCGCCACGATGGCGGTGTTTGCTATTCGCCATGAGGATATTGATAACCGCGTCGCTCGTGGATTAAGCGGCAGCGCGGATCCTGCGGCGCTTCCCAAATTGTCCGTTATTATCACGCACCCTGCGGTCATCACCCTCGGGGTCACGCTGCTGCTTTTTCATCTGGCTAACGCCGCGCTGTTGCCGATGCTCAGTATGCGCGTGGCATCGGCGCCGGGCGGGGAGATAAGCGCGGGCGTGTATGCGGCGGCGACGGTTGTCATTTCACAACTGGTGATGATCCCCGTTGCCTTATTCGCGGCGGCCAGAGCGGAAAAATATGGCTACCCGCTACTGATTGCGGCGGCATTAATAGTGCTGCCGCTGCGTGCGGCGCTGGCCTGCACCTCAGCCGACCCGCTCTTTATGATACCGGTGCAGATTATGGATGGCGTGGCGGCAGGCCTTCTGGGTGTGGCGGTTCCGGGCTACATCGTCAAGTTGCTGGAAGGCAGCGGCCATACCAACGCCGGGCAGAGCTTTGTCATGCTGTTGCAGGGGGCTGGTGCGGCATTCAGTCCCGGCCTTGCGGGTACCATTGCGGCAAAATACTCCTACAGCGTGGCCTTTGCCATGCTGGGGGCAATTGCGTTACTGGCGCTGCTTATCTGGACTCTGCGCCGCTTTTTTTATGGAACCCGCGAAGAGCGACAATCTTATTGAGTCGGCGCGAAAGGGAAAATAATGAACAGGGGAGTGAGATGATTTTAACGACCATGCCAGGGCTTATTATTCGGCGTTTTCACCGTAAAGACGCGGCGGCGTTTTTTGCGTATATGGCATCGCCGCGTGTGCCCTGTTTTTATGATGAGAGAATGCGTTCCCTGGCAGAAGCCGAAGAAGAGGTGGTCAAACGCGCCAGCGATGAGAGCCAGTTCGCGGTGTGCCTTAAAGAAAGTGACGCGCTTGTGGGACATCTTTTTGCCGATAACAGCGGCGAGCCCGATCCGCATACCTGGAGTGTAGGCTGGCACTTCAACCCGCAGTATGAAGGGCAGGGATTTGCCACCGCGTCGGTGAGCGCGCTGTTTACTTATCTGTTTACGCAAAAAGAGGCCCGACGCCTGTATGCCTATGTGGAAGACTATAATCTGCCGTCGCAAAAACTCTGTGCCCGTCTGCATATGCGACAGGAAGGCTGCTTTAAGGAGTTTGTCTCGTTCACAGATGAACAGGGCGAAGAACGGTACGACTCTACGTTTGTCTATGCGCTGCTTAAAAAAGAGTGGCAAGCAAGGGGCTGAGGTCGCGATGTCGCCTGGCAGTGCGCTGGCTCAACGGTCAGGTTTCCTTGGCGATAAATAAGACAATCCGGTAACCATGTTAACGTATTACCGGATTGTCTGGTCATTAACTATAAATAACAGATGTTATACGGGCATTCAGGCCATTTTAAATACACTGACCAGATCTTTAAGCACTCTGGCCTGTTCATTAAGCATTTCTGATGCTGCCACAGACTCTTCAACCAGGGCCGCATTTTGCTGGGTCGTGGTATCAATCTGACCGATGGCAATATTAATTTGATGCACCCCTTCGCTTTGTTCCAGGCTCGCCTGTTCGATCTCTTTAAGTATATTTGAGACGCTATCGACGTTTTGCACCAGACCATCCATTTTGCCGCTCACCTGGCGCACCATATCCAGGCCGCGGGAACTTTGCTGCATGGAATTTTCAATCAGAGAACGAATATCTTTTGATGAATTTGCGGTTTTTTGCGCGAGAACGCGAACTTCCTGGGCAACGACCGCAAATCCTTTTCCGTGTTCACCTGCGCGGGCGGCTTCGACCGCTGCGTTAAGTGCCAGAATATTGGTCTGGAAAGCAATAGAGTCGATCAGACTAATAATGTCAGACATTTTGTCCGCTGAATTAGTGATATTGTGGATCTCATGGGTGAGAGATGACATTAACTTTTCATTATCTTTGGCCGTGATGCTGGCATTTTCTGAAAGGAGGGAAGCATTCGCCGTATTACTGCCGGTATTTTTCACCGTTACGGAAATTTGCTCCATCGACGCGGCGGTTTGTTCTACAGAGCTGGCTTGTTCCTCCGTTCGCGCTGACAAATCCCGCGTGCCAGCCATGATTTGAGAGGCACCCGTCGCGATATTTTCCGCACCACTGCGAATTTCCGTCACGATTTTTCGTAATTCTTGCTGCATATGGGCAATAGCCCCTGTCAGAATTCCCGTTTCATCTTTAGAGGTGATGACAATATCGGTACCCAGATCGCCCTCTGCAATACGGGTTGCTGCGCTTACAGCATGATTGATAGGGCGGACAATAGCACGTGAAATCAGAATAGCCATGATGATACCAAGGGCCAAACAGATCAGTGAAACAACGATCATGGTCGCCTTGCTCACTGCATAGTCACCGAGAAAACCCGTATAGGATGTCTGCATTTCATTACGTTGCAAATCGATAAATTCCATTATTTTCCCCTGATACTGACTTTCATAAGCGCGGGTGTGAGTGGTGTACTCACTGACGGCGGCCTCAGGATCGGTTTTAAGATTTTTTATCACTAAAGCGCGTGACTGAATGTAAGCTGAGCGAAATTCAGATATCTTATTTAATAATAATTGTGAGGGTTCATCGTCTGCTTTTTCCTTTAGCTGTTCATATAACGCCGTTACGTCTTTACTTTTAGCATTCAATGCCTGCAAAAGCTGATCTTTTCTCTCTGGTTCTTTTTCTATAATTGCGTTAAGTAATAACGTTGTTGCGTTATTGACCTCTCTTATGACATTATTGCCAAGAGCAGTCGTTGGATAGTCTTCCGTTACGATCTTGGATATTTTATCTTTGGCTTCATTAAGCCTGAATAGAGAGTTTGCTGAAATAAAAACCATCAAAAGCAATATCACACTAAATGCCAGTAATATTTTATTTTTGATACTTAAACCTTGTGTTTGACTGTTGGTCTTAACTTTTTTCATTATTCTTTCCTTGTTAAATTTGAAGTTATGCCTCTCTGCTCCTGCAGAGGGCATTTAATACACATCGGCATAAAGCCGATTATGCTTAGCTATTGATCGTTAAAAACTAAAAAAATTAAATTATTGATAGTTTATGTCTATTGGAGTTAATTCGATTGATCGATGGAATGTTGCATAAATTTAATGCAACAAATTTATTGAACGATTTGTGCTATTATTCGCAATCTGTATTGAAAAGGAAGAAGTTGGCTTTTAACCGCCGAATTGCTAAGGGAATTTAAAAAGAGACGATCATGATTAGATGATGGCATGGTTCCAGCAGATAAAGAGATGACGCAATGGACATAAGCGATTCTTCACTAATCGCAGTCGATCTGATAGCGCATTGGCCTGCGTTTCGTGCTTTTCCCTCTCTTTTCTGAAATTACCTTATAAAACGCTTCTGTCAGGCGAAGCGGCTACCGCCGCCATTATCTGTCACGCCTGATCATTATTATCAGTCAGACATGGTGGAAAATAAGCATCAGTGACATCCAGATTATCGCTGGCAACGTGTGTATTACTTTGCTCACAAAATAATAAGAACTCATCTAAAGGCATCGGCTTTGCATAAAGGTAGCCTTGTTGCAGATCGCACCCCATTTTAAAAACGGTGTCAGCCATGGTTTGTGTTTCAATACCCTCGACGACGATGTTCATACCAACATCGTTTGCAATCTCGATGATTTTTTCTAAAATCACTCTATTTTTTAAGCTATGATCAATACCTTTTAATAAATGCTTATCGATTTTTACTTCACTGAATGGCATTTCATTTAAGATATTTAATGAAGAGTAACCAGAGCCTAAGTCGTCAAGTGACCATAACACACCTTTGCGGGCGATATCATTCATGACATTTAATATGTACTTCTTATCATAAATAAAAGCACTTTCTGTGATTTCAAATTTAATACTTTTGAAGCTAAGCTTGTTTTTATTGAGAATGCTGCCTAATGTGTCGGGGAATTCAGCATCCATCAACTGTATGGGGCTTATGTTTACAGAAACAGTGATGTCTTTTATCTTATCTTTTATCGCGTGGATATCATTGCTCACGCGCTCTAAAATCCAATAGCCGATTGGTAAAATTAATCCGGATGCCTCAGCAATCGGGATGAAATAATCTGGTGGTATAAACCCTCTGACGGGATGTTTCCAGCGCAGTAAGGCTTCTGCTGAAACCACTTTTCCCTGGCGATTGATTTGTGGCTGATAGTAGACAGAAAGTTGGTTTGTTTTTATCGCTTTCGATAACGCATAGGTGAGATACTTCTCGTTAGTGTAATCACCCCGGAAGATGATTAATATCCCAAAAATAAGCGCAACAGAAGTAAAATAGTTTATGAAAACACCTGTGGTCATGATGTGTTCGGGAGGATGAAGTAACTCGCTGGTGAAGGAGATATCTGACACCGCGTAGATCAAATAGAATGCAAAGGCAATAAAGGGCATCACTGTTTTTACATAGAACCGCTCATGCCTGAGAAATAAAGCCCCGCCAACCGCGTATACCAACAGGTAAGAGTGGGATGAGCGGGGTATGGCGTCAAGCGGATAATCTGTCAAAGGGATCAAAATGCATACAATCAATATCATGTGAGAAAATATAAGCGTGTTTTTCTGTGTGATCCCACTGAATGCCATCTTAATGGCATAAAACCCAACAAGAATAACAGATAAACATAATGCGGAGATATACGGTTTGCCAGCAAATAGATATGCCGTGCTCCATGCCGCACCGCCTGTCAAACAGATAATACCGGTCAGAAAAAGTAAGAAATATTGCCGTCTTGTATGATTACAGCGGGGTAGTTTTTGAATGTAAGATTCAAAAAAAGAAACAGATGAACTCACTAATGTATGCATGCGATCTCCTGAAATACTTTATAATTGAGAAATACTCATTTTCAGTGCAGATCCTGACAAATACGGATTAAGGGTTTTCTCGTCTCGTTTTTCATATCTGATTCCTTTTTTAAAAAGAGGCAGCGATTGAGTCTACTATACATGATATTTTTTATGCTAATGAAACTGGCAGGTGTGCTGACCGCTAAATTGTGATACTCGTGGTTAAGTACCTCATTGAATTCAGGGCAGAGAATGAAAAGACGTTATGTCATCGCAGATGTTTTTACGGATACCCCGTTTGTTGGCAACCCCGTCGCCGTCGTCTTAGATGCACAGGGGATGAGCAACAGCCTGATTTTATCACGTATTATCTATTAACTTTCATCTATAACCCACTGTTTACACGGTGGGTTTTTCTTTATATCTCACAGTATCTATTTACTCTATGCACCATTTTTTGACGGCACAGGTGACGGTATTACCTAAAAGGTATACTCTCATCACGTAAAAATACGGATGCTTTTTGGGTGAATCATGCTGACCGATACAAAACTAAAAAACCTCAAGCCGCAGGACAAAATTTACAAGGTCACAGACAGGGACGGTCTTTATGTAGCCGTTCTCACATCTGGCACTGTCTCGTTCCGCTACGACTACCGCATTAACGGGCGCAGGGAGACGCTGACGATTGGAAAGTACGGTCCTGACGGTATTACCCTGGCGGAGGCCCGCGAGGCTCTCATTGCTGCCAAGAAAACGCTCAATGCAGGCCGGTCGCCTGCCGCTGCCAAACGCGACGGTATCAATAAAATACGGGGTACGGAAAGCTTCAGGATTCATACCGACAGGTATATGGCCTATGCGTCGCTGGCAGACAGCACTCGCGCCATGAAACAGTCTGTAATCGAAAGAGACGTATTACCGGTTCTCGGTAATAAGCTCATGACAGAAATTAATGCCGGGATGGTACGTGATTTATGCGACCGCTTGGTCGATCGTGGAGGCCGGGCAACGGCGGTACAGGTCAGAGAGATAATCAACAGCGTGTACCGTCATGCTAATGACCGTGGTTATGGCTTTGTTAACCCTGCCGCCGACATTAAACCTTCCTCCATTGCCGTCTTTAAACCGCGCGAACGCATGTTTAAGCCGGAAGAGATCGGCATATTCTTCCGCACTATGGATACCGTAGGCTCTACTGACATCATAAAAATGGCGGTCAGACTGGTTATGTTGACGCTGGTCAGGAAAGCTGAATTCACTAATGCCACGTGGGGCGAGATAGATTTCAGGAAATGGACGTGGACTATCCCGGCCGGGAGGATGAAAGCAGGGCGGGAGCACGTTGTTTACCTTTCACGTCAGGCGCAGGATCTGATTATCGGTCTGCAAATGTGCTCAGGTGGCAGTGAGTTTATCGTGCCAGGACGCTACACGCTGGTTAAACCCGTCTCTGGTAGCGCACTGAACCGGCTCATTAAAGCCACCATATCGGCGGCCAATGCCGCAGGCTACAAACTGGGTGACTTCTCTGTGCACGATATCCGGCGCACCGGGAGCACGCTGTTGCACGAAGCTGGGTTCCCGTCTGACTGGATAGAGAAAGCACTGGCGCATGAGCAGGGCGGTGTCCGCGCGGTGTACAACCGGGCGGAATATGCAGATGGTCGCACCTACATGCTGCAGCAATGGGCTGATATGGTTGATGCCTGGATAGCGGGGGAGCACACCGATCTGGTGCCGTTCTCCCCGCTCAAGTTTGAGAAGTGGATGGAAGGGAAATAAGCCGCCAGTGGCGGCTATTCAATGCGGACGCCGTGGATTTTACCGGCTGCGATGGCGTCGTAAATACATTTGACCGAGCGAATAATTTCACTATTTTTGATAGTCGTAAATTCATGCATTGCTCTGATTGCTTCATCGCGCTTCTTGTCGGCTTCTGAGCGGATGGGGCGGAATTTGAGGCGTCTATTGCTATATGCACCAACATCATCACTACGATAATCGTGAAGCACCACTACATCGCCGCGCATGTATTCAACCCTGAATTCAGTCCATACACGGGAATCATCGCCATCGAAATGAACATCAACATCGGTTCCTGGTTTGATGGGGTAACTGCCATCCCACTCAACCTTCTGCGATGCTGCGAGTGCTGCTTCGTATTGCTCGCGGGTGACCTCTGCATCCATCCAATCATCAGCCAGTCGTAAAATATATAAATTTTCACCCCATCCAGCTTGATAAACGCACCCACTGCTGTTCTGCACCAGTGCATGCACATCTTCTGGCCACCCTCCCATTTTAGGCAATTTCTGTACCAAAATTTCTTTAAGTTTCATACAAACCTCACATAAAAGTATCTGCTGGTTCGCCATATTTGGCGGACGCGTTGTTGACTTCCCGGCGCATACTCATGAACTGGCCGACCGGGTCCCAACTATTCAGGATGGAATCAAGCGACTGCTTGCTGTGACATGTCACAAGGCGTTGCTTTAACGCCAGCGCACAGGCGCGGACATTTGCACGTGTCGGCCCGGCCAGTTTCATGCACAGGCACATGGTAAGCATCAGGTCGGCGTACTCATCGGCGGCCGCGTTGAGCACCGCCGGATCAATCTGCTGTTGCAGTTCATGCAACGGGCGTTTCTGGCTCATTGCGCAGTCTCCCCTGGTTGTCAGTTGGTGCCAGCGGCGCATTGCACAGCACCGCAGTAAGCATTTCGGTAAGCGAATAATCCGGTATTAACGCTTTGCTGATCCCTATGCCGCCAGCACGCATTACGCTTTCCTCCTCATAGCGATCTGCGTCAGTGCGATTCATGCTGCCACCGTTTTAACGACATCAACAGCGCACGCCAGGAGAAGCTGCAATGCTGGTGAGTGGCATTCGTTTCCCCATGCATCAAACCCGTGTGAAGTCTGGCGAGCAAAAAGCTCAATCCGTGGGACATCACCAAGCAGCTTCACCAGTTTTTCTCGTACGCAATCGGGCTTTTGAGAATGCGCCAGGCGCGGCGCGGTGAAAGACTGAATGATCCAGGCATCAATGCGTTCAGGTAATTTTCCTCGCACAGCAAAAAGGCAGTCTTCGCTGTTGGCGCGGGTCATGTGGCCCATACCCATTACCAGTTTGTCAGTCTGCCGGCTTCCACACTTATTCCAGGTAAACCCCTTCATGGTCATCAGCCGAAAGCCCCAGGCTTCGACAACTTTCAGCGCTTCGACTGGCTGAGTCGGCACCCACCACATGGCAAGCAGGCAGTTTTCAGCAGCCAGTTCCCATACTGGTATGCGGCAGATATCCTGCACGCTCATCACCGGATACTTAAACCCGGCGCCGCGGTCACCGTCGGCCGCTTTGTCGCGATATTGCCATGGAGGATCGGCATAAATCAGAGTGTATTTCCCGGTCATGCTGCACCGCCTTCAACACGTTTGAACGTGATTACCCAAACCCATGGGTTAGCCTGCCAGCTTTCTTCGCCGTAAATGGACTGCCACAATTCAGCAAAGCGGCGTTTGGCACCTTTAGGAATAGGTTTCGACTCGTCATATTTATAGAGGTGGCCGACACCTTCTGACATGGCATCTTCCTCGCTGATAGCGTTCAGTCGCTCAACCCGCACGCCAGTAATCTCCAGCGTGATGCGGCTGGCCCAACGCGGCATGTGGATAGAAGGTGTCCAGCGAATTTCGTCAACTGGCGGTACGTTTTCATAATGCGATGGAACATGCTCAGGGTAATTCGCGCGATAGAGCTTGAGTTCCGGCGCGCTGGCTCCTGCCTCTGCCCACGTCTCGCGCACCCAAATACGATCGCCGACTGCGCCGAACGGGCACGGATACCAGTAGTCGCCGCCGTTATCGTGTTCTCGCCACGGCCAAAGCGTGCCATCATCCTTTTCACCAATATCCATACAGTCGGATTTTACGATCCGCCGCGTCTGCGTCTTACGACCGTCGAGAATGGCGCGCACCATTTCTGAGTTGAAAATCATTCCACGTTCTTTCATGCCGCACGCCCCTGTGAGCTATTCAGCCGTTCAGCGATAAGCTGAGCTTTAATCGGATTTTTGATAACCAGGCCTGCCGGAGTTACCCACCCACGGCGACGCACGGAATAAACCAGCGTCACTCTTCCGACGGTGATGTTGTCGTGCGGGCTAGTCATAAACAACCCCGCGATTGCAGATGCCGCTGTATTCACCTCGGCGAAGCCCCATCCCCAGGGTGATGCACTGATCACTACGTATCGCAATGCGTGCGCGCTCTGTATCGCCCTGCGCAGCATCCAGGCATTTCAGCCAGTAGGTAGACGCGACACGGAATTTCCCGGCCATCTCATATTCCAGCGCTTTCTTTTCGAGTTGCATGGCTAACGGCGTCACCGCAACCGTGTTTTCCAGGCGGCGACTGCAAATAAATTTCTGGTTAAACGCATTGCTTTTCATCGGATCCAACCCTCTCTGACAATGACCGCCAGCAGCACAAGCCAGGCGGAAAGAGCAGTCAGGCACCAGTACCAGCCTGACCATTTTTCAAAGTGACGGATTACGGTTTTCATGCCGCGTTACTCGCCGGGCGGTAGATTCTTTTTTCCACCGGCGGCTTTTTTCCACGAAACTCCACGGCGCCCATAGCCTGACGTTCATCAAGCCATTTGCGGACTTCGTCAGCGTTCCAGGCGCAGCGCTTATCAGTGATGAACCAGCGTTTAGGGAAATTACCTTCCTTTTCCAGCTTCTCGATGGTGCTCATCGACAGCGGAACCACTGCCAGCAGTTCTTTTTTACCAAGTGCCTTTTCCATAGTTACCTCTCAGAAAAAGCGGCGCGCCCTGCGCCGCGGTAGTGATTACATTGGGATGTCGAGCATCTCGTTTTTTCGCACTTCGTAAACGTCAGATGCCATTTCCAGCCATTGATCAGTCAGCGCATCTTTAGCGCCAGGGCGTTTTTTGCCGTCCGGCCACACGCCACCGTTGAAAATAAGTTCCAGTTTTTCGACGCTTTCAGCCTGACTTGCGGCCTCGGTAAATGACTTGAGAATGTCGTCCTGGCTGCGCTCATCTTTGCGCGACTGGTGCTCCTGAACGTCTGATTCAGGCTTTTTGTTGATCAGCGTATTGATGCTGGCCGCCGACGTAGCCGGCGTAATGTCGCGCTCAACACGTGGGCGCGTTTCTTCCAGTTCATCTGGGGTGTAGACGCCAAGCAGTACATCCGGCGCATGGAGGCGCGCCCAGCGCTTGACGCACAGATATGCCAGTTGCTGGCGTGGATCCTGCTCCCAAAGTGGAGAGTTACGAACCCCGGCCTGTGCCATGCTGATCGTCAATTCACGCGGAGCGGACTCGCCTTTGATGGTTGCTGACACAGTAACTGTCAGTGACGGCGATTTATCTGTCTTTCCGTTTACTTTCGACCAGTCGCCATCCCAGCGATAATCAAGGCGCGTAGACAGCAGGTTGGATGATGAGACCACTGCGTTAACAAGTTGGGCCTCATAGCCCAGCGTTCCGTTGACTACGTGTGTTTTCTGCGCCACTGCAAACGGGTTCATGCCCCATTGCGCGGCCTGCATGGTCACAGCCAGGCAGTCAGCAGGCTTACCTGCAAGGTGCTGCGGAACGGTAGCTTTGCTCTGTGCCATCAGTTCAGCGAAGCGAACGAGCTGATTCATACCTTCCGGGCTGAAAATTGCCGCCGCCGTGCCGACAGTGGCATTAGCATTTGTGGTAAGGCTTAATTCGTTCATAAAAATGCATCCTGTTTACGGGCCCATTCAGGGCGTTTAATGGTTTCAACTCCGCCCCATTCGTTATTTATGCGGCATTCGTGGTAAGTATTCAGATCGCGGCGGAACAGCGCATGCCCGGTGTCGATATCCTGCGCATCAAGTTCAAACACGCGTACCGGGTAGCGACCGCAATCAATGGTTTCGCTCACTGCAATGAAAAAGAACCCAGGTGATTCGCCTGTAACCTGCTTAAAACCTTCGCGATACATCGCGTCCTGCACGTGATAGCGAAACTCTTCGACGTGCCTGGAGAATCGCTCCATATCAGCGACTTTCTTCACATCAACGATCACCGGGAGCTGTCTCAGGTAGCGGTCAGGGCGAATACGGCATAACTCGCCTGTCTCCGGATCTGTCCAGTACATAGACGCCTCGCTATACCCTTCCGCTTCCAGCATCCAGCGCGCCGCCGGGTGGGCCATAGCGCTGTCGCGCATGATGTTCAGCTTGCGGCCCTGCTCATTGGTCATTACCGTCATGCCCATGCCAGCTACATCGCGCAGGAATGCGGCCTCATCCTCTTTCCCGGCGGTGGTGCGGCGGTTGAATTCCGGAGCCACGATAAAGCGCTTATCGAATTCCGCAGGCTCCAGGAGGATGCAGTGCAACGCGGTCCCCATATCGAGCGCTTTGGTCTTCTCTTCGTCGACAGGGGCAGCTTTTGACCACTGGAGAAGTGCAGGACTAAGCGCCACCATGTCGAGCTGAGATTTACTCACGCCGTCACCGGCGTGGTAAGCTTCGTTGCTGATGTCGTAATAGATGCCAGGTTTCATATTTTTCCCCTGCGGTACTCATTTACTGAATTGCTGGTAGAACCATCTGAAAGACATACCAATTGGCGCTTAACTACAATCCAACCCCTACGCTCTAACTCCAGAACAAACTTTTGAACCTTGTGCTTTTTCATTCCCAATACTTCACCTATATCCCGGTAACTCATCCCACCACGCAGCAGAAGGTTGAAGAGTGAAGGTTTCATGCGACCGCCCGTTGCAGCCAGATCTGGTCTGCGGTATCCCAGTTGCACACAATGCGCGTCATCTCACTGACAAACGCACCAACCACTTCCTCGAACTCAACACTTTCCATTGCCGCCGTCAGTACTTCCTGACGCACGCCGCAGCGAAGCAATGAGTCCATAGCGCGTTCAACGTCTGACAGGTTCACTGCGTTGATCATCTCTGTGTGGCGCTGATGCATCATTTCCGACTCGGCAAAGTTACGGCCAAACTCGGTCATGATTTTTTTCAGCGCTGATTGCTGTTGCAGGTTCATAAGCACCTCAGTAACGAATAATGGCGTCTTGAATTTTTCCGCTGGCAATAGCAACCATCGCAGCCTTTGCGAACTCTTCCTGTACGCCTTGCTCTACCAGCTGAGAGATGACGCGGCGTTTGATGGTGCGGCGGTGTTCAACATCCGCAGCGCGGGCAGCTTCTTCGGCGGAAACAAGTAACTGTTTTATTTGCAGAATTGCTTGCTGTTTTGCGTTTTCAGCAGCGCCAGTCAGCAAGCCAAATCGTTCGTCAATCGGCCATGCCTCAGTTTCAGCCAGGGTTTCTTTAATGCATTGAATTGTGCCCCCCTGGCGAACCCCTAAGCGCCCTGACTGTGCGATGATTACTTGCTGTTGAATGCCACTGATTTCACTCAGCGCATCCTGATGCTGCTGACGTTCTCTCTGCGCTTTCTCTTCCGCATCACGGGTAGCTTTTTCAGCAGCTTCACGACGTATTGTTTCTTCTCGCTCGCGCTGCTCCTGCTCCGCTTTTAACCGGGCTTCTTCGCGTTGGCGGTCAAACTCGCGATCCATCAGCAGGGCTATTTCATGGTCTGCCTCGACCTGTTTAGTCAGCGCTTCGGCAGCAATCCTGGCCTCTTCTTCCTGCTTGATGCGTTCCTGCTCCTTTTCCCATTCAACGCGAGGCTTCAAGATCTCGTCACGGATGGTGTCGCATTCGGTAACAAAGCGGCGCAGTTCGGCTTCAACTTCTTTTGGAAGCTCTTTAAGGTGTTTCAGATAAGCGCGCCCCGGCTCTTCAATCGCTTTCTTGCTTGAACCAACTGAGCGAGCCAGAGAACCGATGCGATCGCGACCCTTTTGCGTGGTAACGTCAGGAACTTCTTTTGCCAGTTCTCTGATTTTTTCGAGATAGACATCCAAACCGTTAGGCACATACAGCGTTGGCGCCTGCTCTGGTTTAATTTCGATAACCGTTAATTCGCTCATTTCCTCTTCCCCGTTATATTCCCGAGACCAGCACGCACCATCTGTTCGTAATTCAGCGTTACCGTTTCCCGGCAGTTGCTGACGGCTGTTAACCGCCATAGGTAGCCGCAGGACAGCCTGCGCACTGTGTATTCGCGGCCATTAAACTGGACGTTCACTTTCCGATGTCCAGGCGGCTTCTACTTCTCTGGCTTCTTTGGTAATCAGCGCCCAGCGAATGCCGTCTCTGATGTTCCTGAACTTCCAGCTCATGAGTCCGCAAATGGTTACGCAGTACCAACCGTCGATTTTTTTCCACTGCATATAATCACCTCATATTTACCAAAATGGTAACAATGCTGCGCGCAACTGTACTACCGAAGTGGGTATTTGTTCAGATGCGGCTCAATGATTACCAATAAGGTAAACTTTACACCGATTATGTATGCAGTCAATAGGTAATACGAGAAAAAAGTTACCAAATGGTAATCTTTTGTGGTGCGGGAAAATGGACTCCATGCCGGAGCCTTTCAGAATCTGCGGGTCAGCGTGGTGCGTTTTGTGCGAATACGAACTCAATAAACGACGTAATCTTTGCCTTCTCTTCCTGCGGAAGCGCTGCGTAAACAGTATGATCGTAATTAATCAGCCCTGGCGCGTTTTCCGGCAAAACCATCTCGTAGGCATGGCGCCCGAACGCCGATGCAACCGCAGAAATTACACCGATGGTGGCGCTGGCCTCGCATTTAAGCAGCCGGTTAATCGTGGACTGGCTGACGCCTGACGCGCTGGCCACCCGGCCCTCAGTTCCCAGGTCTTCACGGCGATCCATCCAGTTGCGAAGACGGCGGGAAAGGAGCTGCTCAATTGTTCCTTCATCATCAGGATTAGCAGGCGAATCATTAACGATTTCTGCTGAATGGTCCAGGTCCAGCCAGTACTGCGCTTTACGCCCGAGCTTTTCAATCTCGCGGGCGACATTGGCGCCTATGTTCTTCGCGCCAGAGCACCAACGGTTAACCAGATTTGACTGCACCTGCATTCTTTCTGCAAGACGTACCTGCCGGTTATCAAATTCTGTGCGGAGGATCTCCTTCAAATTTTCTCTCCGGATGTCATAAATACTTTTCATTTCTCTTTTTTCACACCTCAATAGTTAACATATCTTTATAAATTTAAAGGCATATTACCAAAAAGGTAAACGCACCAAAAAGGTAATAATTCTTGATTTTCACACCAGAAAGGTAATAATTGGCATGTGAATAGACAGTCTGAGATAAGCAAACCATGAGTGACGAAAAAAAATTTGATTTCAAAAAGTGCTGGCTCGCACTGTCGCCGGAAGAACGGGAACAATTTGCGTTTGAAGCTGGCACGACAGCGCACTACATCCAGACGCATCTGACCGGGCGCCGCAAAGTGCCTGGTAAAGAGCTGATGGATAACATTTTTAAAGCCTGTAAAGCCCGCAACTGGATCAAAAATCCCGATCCCCTGGTGCTGTTCTTCTACTCCCGCTGATACCCTCCTGCTTCCAGAGAAAGACCGCCCTGTGCGGTCTTTTTTTTGACCTTAATACCGCAATGGTAATATTTATCCGTATATGGTTGCGATTTTCGTGCGATGGTGCAAAATTATCAATATCAATAACCAAGAAAGGGGGCAATTGTGAAAATAGTTACCCGTATGGAGGCGGCGAAATCCGGCCTCAACCGGTTTTATACCGGAAAGCCATGCCGTAACGGGCATATTGCAGAGCGCTACGTGATTAACGGAACCTGCGTTGAGTGTGCAAATAACAGCGCCAAACGACACAGCAACGAATTCGTGATGGCGCTCAGGGCTGCTCAGGGGGATGTATGACCTCTGCTGCCTATTACAACGAAATCGACCCATTTGCAGCGCAGTGGCTGCGGAACCTGATCGCCGGTGGCCATATCGCGCCGGGTGAAGTTGACGAACGGAGCATTGAAGATGTTACACCAAACGATTTGCGAGGATTTACCCAGTGCCACTTCTTCGCCGGCATTGGAGTCTGGAGTTACGCATTACGAAAAGCAGGATGGTCAGATGATCGACCAGTCTGGACGGGAAGCTGCCCGTGCCAGCCTTTCTCCCAGGCTGGCAAAGGCGCTGGGTTTGATGACGAGCGGCACTTATGGCCTGCATTCCAGTGGCTCATCAGCGAGTGCAGACCTAAGCATGTCTTTGGCGAACAGGTTGCAGCAGGTAACGCAAATGCATGGTTCGACACTGTTCAATCAGACCTGGAAGGAATGGACTACGCCTTCGGGCTTGTGCCGTTTACGTCAGCGAGCATCGGCGCGCCGCACATCAGAGAGCGGGCTTACTGGGTGGCCCACGCCAATGGCGAACACCAATCCACAGCCAGAAACGAAGAGGGGTCTACAGCACGTCGCTGGAGCGGTTCGATTAACCGGATGGCAGACGCCTGTAGCGAACGATTCGACGGGTTCTACTCATTGCTACAGCGGGAAGAACCAGGACGGATCACCGAAGATATGCCTCAAACTGCCGGGCTCGGTATTACTGACCGGTTGGGTAACACCAACATCGCGAGACTGGAAAGACACATCAGGGATGACGGCGCAGCGAGAAGGGAAAGACAGAGTGGATCAACTTCCACGACAGGCCTACCTTGTCGGCCCCTTGAGGTTAACGGTTTTTGGCGAGATGCGGACTGGCTCTTTTGTAGAGATGAGCAATGGCGTCCAGTTGAACCCGGCACATTCCCGCTGGTTGCAAGGTTTGCCAAAAGCCTGGGACACGGTAAGTCCTCTTTACGAGCACTGGCAGGCCGCAACAGGACAGGAAGACTTAAAGGTTACGGTAACGCCATAAACGCACAGGCTGCGGCTGAATTCATCCGGGCTTATATGGGGGTGACCTATGGCCGGTGACTGGATCAAGATGCGTGCAGACCTGCACACACATCCTAAAGTTGTCCGCATGGCGTCCGCATTAAAAGCGGACAGATTGCGGATAGTTGGCGGACTACATTCCGCATGGTGTCTTTTTGATGTCCACTCTGTCGACGGGTTACTTGACGGATACAGTGCAGACACTCTCGATGACCTGATCGGCTTCCCCGGATTTTCACAGGCGATGATTGCTGTCGGCTGGCTCGAGGAAAATGGCGAAAGCCTAGTAATGCCGCGCTTTGAAGCCCATAACGGGCAGTCTGCAAAGCGTCGCGCACAGGATGCGGACAGGAAAAGAAGCAAGAGAAACGTCCACAAAATGTCCGCATCAGAAGCGGACAAAAATGGGACCAGAGAAGAGAAGAGAAGAGAAGATATAAAAGATCAAACCCCACACATAGGCGGAGACCAGAAACAGCCTGTGGATAACTTTTCTGGTGATAATGATCCGGACCCGGAAGCGAATAACAACGTGCTCAATGATTACGTTCCTCCTGGTGGATCTGGCGCCATTGGAAAATTCACTATCCATGACAACTGGAATCCTGATCCTGATTTCATGCGCAGGGCGGCACTGTGGGGTATAAGCCTGAAAATGGACGTCACTCCGTTTGAACTGGCAGATTTCATCACGTACTGGAAAGCTGAGGGTAAAGCGTTTCATCACGACCAGTGGCAGCAGAAGCTGGCCAGAAGCGTGCAAATGTCCAGGGCAAGGCCTCCTGCGCAGCAGAGACGGGATGTAAACGCTATTTCAGAGCCGGACAGCGACATACCGGAAGGTTTCAGGGGCTAAAACAGCGACAGCGCGCAGGCGCAATTTTTTACGTCCTGAGTGTTACCTTTCAGGTAACTATTTTTGCTTAACAGGCTTGATTAAAACCGTATGTGGTTATAGATTACCTTTAAGGTAAGGAGATAAAAATGGATATGTACCTTGGAATTGACCCCGGATGCAGCGGCGCAGTTGTACTGATTGGTGCGGGTGGTGAGTACGTCGACCACATGGCAATGCCGACTATCAAGGTTGGCACCAAATCCAGAGTTAACGGTGCGGCACTGGCCGCATGGATACGGCAGCACAGCGTATCGCATGCCTGGCTGGAACAGGTAGGCGCAATGCCGGGGCAGGGAACAGCCAGCATGTTCACGTTCGGTCATGCGGCAGGGGTAGCGGAGGGAATTCTCCAGGGGCTGAACATTCCATACACGCTGGTGACGCCGCAGGCATGGAAGAAGTCAGCGGGGCTTATCGGCAGCGACAAGGACGCGGCCCGCAGCCGGGCAATTCAGCTTTACCCGGAACTGCGGGCTCTGGATGCGAAAGCAAAAGGCCAGGCCATCGCCGACGCGCTGTTAATCGCAAGACACGGGTGTGGTGTGAAATAACGATCCTTTTTGTAATCAATAAATTCAATAACTTATGAAGGTAAGCGGGGGTAAGTATGAAACAGGTAACGATGGAAAGCGTAAAGCAGCGCATCAACGAATTGACTTCTACAGGCATTGTGTCGCTGCGTGGTGAATTCGAGCTTGCATGTCTATGTCAACTGGTAGCAGTGACTGAGCAGCGCGACGCGTTGGTGGCGGAAGCGGCAGCGCTTAAGTCTGGTGATTTGTTTTTCTCGTATGGCTCTGAGCACGGTTTCGAATGGCATAAAACAGCCAAAGAAGCCGCAGAAAACGCAGAAGCAGCAATTGATGACTATCGCGGTGATGCCTGTGATGGGTGGCCAGAAGAAGTCAGCAGTATCTGCTGGGGAGTAATCATGCAGTCATCAACGATGGTTGGTGAACGACCACGCAACGAAGACGACTGTGTTGATTCGGCAATAGACACCATCTGCGATTACGCATTGCTTCCTGCAATCGAAACCTCCGCCACATCCTCCGCAATCGCAGCGCTGAGAGCGGAAGGGGTGGAGATGTTTGCCAAGAAATGCTCGGAAAAATCAAAGCAAGCAATATCTTCTGACACCCGTGACAACTGGTGGCTATGCGGAGAGCATGCGGATGATTTCGCCCGCCAGCTTCGCGAGAGCAAAGGGGAGGCGTCAAATGTCTAAATCATCAGATGTGCATGACCTGTTAAGCGCCTATCAAAAACAAGCCCGGAAGGTTCCCGCTAAGGGTGTTTATGCCTCAAGGCATCGGCAGGTTGAAGTGCAGGCGGCGCATACACGCAAGATAATGCGCAAGCGTCGCCGTTCAGTCGGCAAGTCAAATAAGCTGGGTTACCGCATGACGGCGGAAATGCGCGTAGCAATGATTTGCGATATGAATTTTTGGGCGCTGGTGTGCCGCAGTAACCGAAAAAATACATCGGTGGTTAACGGCGGCGCAGTCGAGAGCAAAGGAGCGCAGTCATGAGCGACTTTTCAACAGAGCGCGTTGTGAAAGCGAACAAGACTCATCGTTGTTGTGAATGTCACGGGGCTATTTCTCCAGGCGAAAAATATGAGCGCACCTTCTTGGTTTATGAAGGTAATTCAGGAGCATACAAAACATGCCTGCACTGCGTGGAGTCACGTAACTGGCTCATGAATGATGCTGACTGGCCTGACGATATCGACGGAGACGGGCATCAATGGTTTTACACCATGCTGCGCGAACACTTGATGGACCAGGCTCGCGATGGCGACCGCAAGTTTGCATTCCGTGCATACCGCCACATCGCGCTTATGGATAAGCGTCGCAAAGCCTGGGCTGATGCTTACAACGCAGAAACGGTGAAAATTCGCGACAGACTAATGGGAGCGACAGCATGACCAACGAACAGATTCAGGCACTCAGAGCGGCTATTGATGATGCAACGCAAGGAAGTTGGGTTAACGAATCGGGCGAAGGATGGGAGGCGATTTGCTGCGATGACGACCAGGGAAATGCGGGCTTCATTATCGCTGAGTTTCAGGGCAGGGATGCGGCAGACAACCGAAAATTTGTGCAGTGCGCTAACCCTAATACCATCCTCTCACTGCTGACAGAGCGTGACGCTGATAAGGCGCTGATTGCGGAGCTTGCTGGCGCTCTTGAAGATTGTGTATATCGCATCGATTGCACGATTACAAAAGGCGAAGCGACGTTACTTGATATCGAAACAGCTAGAAAAGCTCATGCGTTATTAGCTGGCATCACTTTAGTCGTGGTGGAGTGAGTATGTCTTTGAATGAAATAGTTGATTCAGCATATAAAACCATTGCAAGACAGCGCTTTTCGAGAAAACAAAAGTGCCATTGGTGTAATGGAGGCGGAAAGGTACCAAATTACAACCTGCAACACGGTGCTACTGCATGCACATATAAACCTTGCGAGCACTGCGCGGGTAAAGGTGAGGTAATAAAACCATGACAGCACAATTACCGAGCAAAGTCAGACTGGCTCAGATAGCTAGCTTTTCAAAAAGCATGGCGCTTCCACCGTCTCATGACGAAATCGAAGCAATGGCCCGCGCACTCCTGGCGGCGCATGAGCAAGAGCCGGTACCCAACTACATAGGCAGCAAAAATGCGCTTGAGGCCATCGTTGCTTTCATAAAAAGCAGTAGCAATCCAACACTCAGCGACTACAACATCGTGTCTGAACGATTGTTTGCTGATAACTGCCAGAGTCTCTCTTCCCATGTGATTGAGTACATAACGCGCATAGGTGGAGCGCTGGAAGACCTCCGGCAGGACGCGGCCCACCCCGCGCCAGTCTCTGCGGGGCAAGATAACTGGAAAGGGCAACTTACTGGCACGCAATGCACGCCAGAAAGCGTAAGTAAATTGAGCACTGGTACGTCAGTTGGTGTGGCGATAGTCCCTGCGGTGCCGGAAAATCCACCTTTTGCGGTTATGCAGAGAGCACTTGATGCGTTTTATGCTGAGGACGACGAAGTGCCAGAGAATCAGATGCTGGCAGCATATCGTGTATTTCGCGCCGCCATGCTCAACGGGGGAAAATCATGAAAGACGAAACGTTGTTGCCGGATGATTTCGACTTTGACAGATTCAACGATGTCGTGTGGCTGGAAGTCATAGCAAGTAATCCGCGCATGCATTCAATCACCGCATCGACCATCGCTATGGTGGCACTGGAGCTTAACAGACGTCTTGGCGCCGCCCTCCAGTCCGGTAATTCAGCGCAACCTGAACCTGTAAACAAGACTTACAAGTTGCCGCCTAATTCATTCTCTGATGATGAACTGATGGGCATGGCTCACGGTGATAACCCGGCTGCCAATGCGTATCGGGAGTTGCTGGAGTTTAGGCGCAATGCTGCGAATGGTAATCCTTGGCAACCTGTAACGGTGCCTGATGGGTACGTGCTGGTCCCGGTTGATCCGACGCCGGAAATGATGCTGCATAAGTCTGGCTGTCAGCACCATGCATGGAATGACCCGGATTGCCCTATGCGTGAAACTCGCCGCCTGGTGTGGTCGCACATGCTCGCCGCAGCGCCGACAGCGCCTGATGGCTGGATTCCGGTAAGCGAGCGGATGCCGGATAAGCTAATCCCCGTCATGGTTATGTACGAAGACGGGGAAATGTGGTCAGCAATATGGAGCGGTCAATTTTGGGATGATGGGTGCGCGATTCCAGACCCGCATTCAATTACGCATTGGCGTGATATGCCAGATGCGCCGAAGGGGGTGTGAGGTGATAGCCATCCTGTTCTTCCTCGATGATGAGTTGTTCTACTGGATTATTATTCCCGGTAACGGAAATGATGCGGTGTTCATGGAGTGCGAGGAATTGTCATGCAATACCTGATGCTAATCATGCTCGTTAACGCCTCCGGGAATATCGACTACAAAGACCCTACGGTGTTTTATTCAAAGAAAGCGTGCAACGAAGCGCAGAAGGTCATCAAAGAGATGACGCCAAAAAATGCGGCCGTCACGATGATTACGGCATGTGTGCCGAGGGGTGGGAGGGATTGATATGTGCGGATATCCGATTAAGCCTGTGAAAATTTCAGATATGGAAGATGCCAAAAAAGTGCGCGACAGAATTATGAGATATTTGCGCTTCCATCAGAAAATGGCGCTTGTCTGGAACCTGATGTTTTGTGCTTCCGTTGCCGCTCCATTTTTGGTTATCGCCATCTTTGCAATGAGGTTCATCAATGCCTAAATCAGCAGCACAACGCAAAGCGGCGCAACGCGCCCGGCAGTCAGCGTCAGGCGATCGGAAGTTTGAACTGATGCTTGACGCGCAGGAAGTGGAAATGCTCCGGGAAAATTGTGCTCTCCGCCGCCCGCAGCGTGAACCATATGGCATGGATGAATATATCTCCATGCTCATTCGCAAAGACAATGCAGAGTTACAGGCGCAGCTTGCAGAACAGTCAAAGCGCCAGTGCCCGAAGTGCGGCGATGCATTGCCTGGCGACAAGCAGGGCTGTGCATTCATCGGTGAAAGCGCGTGCTGGCAAACGCTGGGGTGGCATGAAACAAAACTGGTGGCACAATGACCAGGGTTTACCAGCTTTACTGGTCTTATGAAAAAGAGATCAGCACTCGGCATTATCAGCATGCCAGAAACATCAGGGCCAGAATGGATAAAATGCAGGTTGCTATTCTTAAGCGAAATCATATGCGCCTAAGAAAGACTATCTGTCCCCGTGGAAAAGCATACTGGAAGATTCTTTCTTTGGATAACGGCATGTGACATGTCGCGATTGCTAAGACAAATCTCAATGCCGCCGAATATGGCGGCTTTGTTTTGTGTGTTACTATTACCAAAATGGTAAACATTTATGGTAAATGCCATGCCGACAAAAGAGCATAAACGCAAATCAACGCAATATAAGCCCCTTACAGCGATGCAGGAGGCTTACGCACAGGAATACATCAAGTGTCCTGAGAATCAGGCTCAGGCAGCGATTAACGCAGGATTCTCGCCTAAATCGGCGCACGTCAAAGCCAGCATCATGATGCGGGATGAGAGAATTAAGAAACGGATAGCTGAATTGATGGCCGAGCGTAATAAACGCCTCCGCGTCAGCGCCGATTACGTCCTCTTGCGCCTGGTGGAAATCGACCAGATGGACGTGCTGGATATTATGAACGATGACATGAGCATCAAGCCTGTCTCTCAGTGGCCTAAAGTATGGCGCCAGTATCTGTCAGGCTTTGACCTGGCTGATATGTTTGAGGGCCGGGGTGATGACAAAGAGCTTGTTGGCATCCTCAAGAAAATAAAATGGCCTGACAAGGTGAAAAACCTTGAGCTCATCGGTAAGCACGTCGACGTTAACGCATTCAAAGAGCGCGTTGAGGTTTCCGGTACGCTGACCATTGCCGACCGTATGGCCGCCGCACGTAAGCGCGTCAAAGAACGTGAAGGTGGTGACCAGTGACACCGGGATCCATCTCGCCAGAAGAGCAGCTTGTTGAAGACATTGCCAGCTTCACGCATGACCCGCTGGGCTATGCGCTGTATGCGTTCCCGTGGGGTGAAGAGGGCACTGACCTGTCTCATGCAAAGGGTCCGCGCAAGTGGCAAGAGAAGACATTTAGAAAGATTGGCGAGCATCTTCAAAACCCAAACACCAGGTATCAGCCGCTTAAAATTGCCAGGGCATCAGGGCACGGGATCGGCAAGTCCGCTTTCATATCGATGCTGATCAACTGGGGCATGTCTACCTGCGACGACTGCAAAATAGTCGTTACTGCGAACACAGAAAACCAGCTACGCACAAAGACATGGCCGGAAATCATAAAATGGTCAAACCTGTCCATCACTAAAGACTGGTTCACAACGACCGCCACCGCGATGTACAGCAACGACCCGGGGCATGTTTCTAACTGGAGGGCAGATGCTATTCCGTGGTCGGAACACAACACAGAAGCTTTTGCAGGCCTGCATAACGAGCGTAAGCGTATCATCCTGATATTCGACGAAGCATCCAATATCGCCGATCTGGTGTGGGAGGTGGCCGAAGGTGCGCTTACCGACGAAGACACAGAGATTATTTGGGTGGCGTTCGGCAACCCGACGCGCAACACCGGTCATTTCAGGGAGTGTTTCAGGAAATATCGCCATCGCTGGGACTGCGATCAAATCGACAGCCGCACCGTAGAGGGCACGAACAAGGAGCAGCTCAATAAATGGGTTGAGGACTACGGCGAAGACAGCGACTTTGTGAAGGTGCGCGTGCGCGGTATCTTCCCTGATGCGTCGGAAAACCAGTTCATTCCGTCTGGACTGACTCAGCCAGCAGTGGGCCGCGTCATCACGCCTGAACAGGTACAGCATGCCGCCGTTATCCTCGGTGTCGACCCGTCGCACCAGGGTAAAGACCCGGCAGTTATCTATCTGCGGCAGGGGCTGCACTGCAAGAAATTGGGAGAGTACCCGCGCACCACTGATGATGTCTGGTTTGCGAAGGTGATCGCCGATTTTGAAGACCAGTACCAGGCCGATGCGGTATTCATCGACTACGGCTACGGAACCGGGCTGAAATCAGTCGGGGATAACTGGGGCCGGACGTGGACGCTTATTCAGTTCGGCAGCGGTACGGCAGACCCTGAGATGGGCAACAAGCGCGGCGAGATGTACAAATCCGCCCGCGATGCGCTGAAACTCGGTGCTCAACTCGACAGCCAGGATTTAGCGGACGAACTGAGTGCGCCAGAATACAAGGTTCGCCTGAAAGACAGCAGAAAGATTTTACAGGACAAGGACGAGGTTAAGGAACTGCTCGGACGCTCGCCAAACAATGCTGACGCCTATGTGCTGACCTACGCCGCGCCGGTGGTTAAACGCCAGTTTATACCGGGAGAGAAGCTCCAGCAGGGCCGTGCCATCACTGACTACGACCCGTGGGCATGAAAAAGCCCGCGCATTAGCGGGCTGATTGTGACATGTCACGGCTTTAAATTCGCGCATATCCAGATTCAAAAGCGCTCGCTGGGCTGAATGACTTGTAGCCATCATCATACACCACGTAGTAACCACCAATTTGAGGTTTGTGCTTGCAGATATATTCAGCGGACACCTCAAATTCCCCATATCCATCATCTTCCGGGGTAATCACAGCGCCGTATGATGCAGAGCATGATTTACCAGTAGTGTCTGGGTTTGGCTTGTACTGTATACCTTTAATTTTCAGCGCCCATACTTTTTTGTGGCACTGATAACGGGGCATTTCTGCTGAGTTTTCGCTCATGTTATTCACCTTAAAAAGTAATTTCATTGAATCCAGCATTGACCATCTTGGCGATCATTTTTGCTTCGCCTTCTGTAATGACACCTCTTTGCACAAGAACTGCATGAAGGCATTGCAGCTTCATGTTGTAGAGATGATACCTTCGGTAATCATCCTCTGTTTTATTCTTTTGTTGCGCAGCCTCAAAAGTTTCATGAAGCCCGCCGCCCATGTTGTACCACTGCCAGCACTTACCGAATTCACGATTCAGATCGTGATCATTCAGGGTATCAATCAATGAAAGGTCGGTAATAGCTGCTTCATTTTCAGGCTGGTAACCTTCACCGATTGCGGCTTTGACGTATTCCAGCATTTCTGCGCGTGGTGGGGTAAGCTTAGGGATAGGGGCAGATAAACCAGGTATTTTACCTGTGTATATCGCATCATAAAGTGAAAGAATGTGGTCAAAATCGCGCCCGCCATTAGGAAAGTATTCCTGCATTACACCAGCAGCGAGGGCTCTGTTTTCATCATAAACATTACAATTTCCTGTGCATGGACCACTGCCAGTAAAGCAATTGATACATGCGTGGTCGTGTTTTTTTTCGCTCATTTTCATCACCTTAAAAAAATGCCCGGCGAACCGGGCGAATTGTATCAACGACGGGGTGTCTTCCTTGACGTGGGTGTGGCTAGTTACAACAGAAAGTCATCGCAATGGCGTTCTGGTGTAAAAAGGGCGATGACAATCCTTCAAGGAAACTGCCACCGCCAAGACTACACACAGCAATATGGGTACTACGGTTTACCACGGTCCTAACGTGATTCGGTTGTGGGCCAGGCGCTTATCTTCTGGTTGCCTCAATGGGCTGCAATTCACCACAACGGAAAGAGCACTGACGAGCGTCGTCACAATCTCATGTCGGCGTTTCGCGATCGCTATTCCGAAGATATGAGTTGCCGTCTGCCTAATGCTCTTACCTGTTGTGTGCCGGGCGCTACTCCGGCTGATCTCTTGGTTATCCTGGGACTTCCACCCTGGATGTAGCGCACTTCAATTCGCATCCTCGTCTCTTCCGAGGTGTCACACCGTATCGCCACGATGGTGAGTCGCAACATCGTGACTAAACGATGGCTTGCACATTCCGGCTACCTGCTCAGTGGAAATGACACATAAAGTACCCACTGTCAGACCGCTGCGGCGCATGTGCCATACACCGAAACACATCACACTCCACCGTTTGCAATTAACGACCAGGCCATCAGTCATTTGTCAGAGTGCAATATGTTTACCTAAAAGGTAATATTCACTGCTTTGCATGTCAATACCCTACGCGAAATAATTCATATGTGGTTAAATTGGTAATAATTTAATCCGCACGGAGTTATCGCAATGTGTATTGGTTCCACTCCGAAAGTCACCGCCGCCCCTGAAATTCAGGCTGCACCACAAACGCAGGATGCCGCAGTCGTTTCTGCCCGCGATGAAGAAGCCCGCCGCCGCCGCGCTGCTGCTGGTCAGAGTTCAACTCTGCTTACTGGCGCTCAGGGTGTCACCACTCAGGCCAATACCAGCGGTAAAACGCTGCTCGGTCAGTAACGGGTTATCAAAATGGCTGACAATGAATCCCTGAAAGAACGCCTGGAAAAACAGTTTGCTCAACTGTGCAACGATCGCTCCTCTTTCGAGACGCACTGGCGTGAACTCAGTGATTTCATCAACCCGCGCGGCAGCCGATTCCTCACGTCAGACGTAAACCGCGACGATAACCGCAACAATCGCATTGTCGACCCGACTGGCACTATGGCAGCCCGCACACTGGCATCAGGCATGATGTCCGGCATCACTTCCCCGGCCCGTCCGTGGTTCCGCCTGGCGACTCCTGACCCTGACATGATGGACTACGGCCCGGTAAAAGTGTGGTTGGAAGTCGTGCAGCGCCGCATGAACGATATGTTCAACAAGTCGAACCTGTACCAGTCACTGCCTCTGCTTTATAGCAGCCTGGGAATCTACTCGACCGGGGCAATGGCTGTGCTTGATGACGATCAGGACATCATCCGCACGCAGATGTTCCCGATTGGCAGTTATCACCTGGCTAACTCAGCACGCGGAAGCGTCGATACCTGTTTCCGCAAGTTCTCCATGACTGTGCGCCAGCTTGTCGCTGAGTTTGGCCTTGATAAAGTCAGTTCAAGCGTCAAGGGCATGTTTGACTGCGGGAATTACGAGAAGTGGATCGAGATTACTCACGCCGTTTACCCGAACATGGACCGCAACACGGGCAGCCTGCTGGCAAAAGACAAGCCGTATAAGTCGGTTTACTACGAGTGCGGCGGCGATGAGAAAAAACTGCTACGCGAATCCGGCTTCGATGAGTTCCCGATTATGGCCCCGCGCTGGGAGGTCAATGGCGAGGACGTTTACGGCTCATCCTGCCCTGGGATGCTGGCGCTTGGTCAGGTAAAAGCTCTGCAACTTGAGCAAAAACGCAAGTCACAGTTGATCGACAAAGCAACTAACCCGCCGATGGTCGGCCCGTCATCGCTGAAAAACCAGCGTGTTTCCCTGCTGCCTGGCGATATCACCTACATCGACAACATGACAGCACAGGACGGGTTCAAGCCCGCCTACATAGTTAACCCGAACACGGCTGACCTGCTTGCTGATATCCAGGATACGCGGCAGATCATCAATTCTGCATTCTTCGTCGACCTCTTCATGATGCTGCAAAGCATTAACACCCGCTCTATGCCCGTTGAAGCGGTGATCGAGATGAAAGAAGAGAAGCTTCTCATGCTTGGCCCTGTGCTGGAACGTCTCAACGATGAATGCCTTAATCCGCTCATTGACCGCGCATTCAGCATCATGGCCCGCAAGAACATGCTCCCGCAACCGCCGGAAGTAATGCAGGGGATGCCGCTTCGCGTTGAATACATCTCCGTAATGGCGCAGGCCCAGAAATCTATCGGGCTGTCCAGCCTGGCTAACACCGTCCAGTTCATCGGTCAGCTTGCTGCTGTCAAGCCGGAAGCGCTAGACAAGCTCAACGTCGATCAGGCTATCGACACCTTTTCCGACATGTCCGGCGTTTCCGCAACCGTCATTCTCCCGCAGGAGCAGGTGGATCAGATTCGCCAGCAGCGCGCACAGCAACAGCAACAACAGCAGGCAATGCAGATGGGCATGGCGGCGGCGCAGGGTGCAAAAACACTCAGCGATGCGCAGACCACAGACCCGAGCGTGCTCTCTGCTCTGTCTGATGCGGCCAAAGGAGCGATGCAGCAATGACCGAATTCGACGATGACGCGCGCCGCGCCGAAGCGGAGGCGAAACAGAAGCTCATGGCTGAGCGTGAAATCTCAGATATCCGCTTTGTCATGGGCAGTGAACAGGGCCGCCGTGTTGTCTGGTCACTGCTCGAAAAAGGTCAGGTGTTTGGCTCCTGTTTCACCGTAGACCCGCAGGTGACGGCATTCAACGAAGGGCAGCGCAACCTGGCGCTGGTTCTGTTTCAGCGCGTTATGGCGCACTGCCCGGATCAGTATCTGGTAATGGCTAACGAAGCCAGCAAAGAGGAATAACCATGAATTTATTTGAACGTCTGCTGTTCCGTCGGCTGTGCAATGAACAGGGCGCTGATGGTGGTGTGGCAAATACAGCCGCTACTGGTGCTGCTTCTACCAGTCAATCAGAGCAGCAGTCAACTTCCACGTCCCCACTGGCTGATAACCAGCAGACCCAACAGCAGACGCAGGAACAACAGCAGCAATCTCAGGAGCAGCAGACTCAGGAGAAAAATCCTGGTGATGAACAGAAAAAGCCTGGTGAACAGAAAGACCAGAAACCAGAAGGTGCGCCTGAGAAATACGAATTTAAGGCCGGAAAGAACGGTGAACTGGATCAGGAAGCCCTGAAAGGTTTCGAACCGCTGGCCCGCGAACTGAACCTGACCAATGAGCAGGCTCAGAAAATGGTCGACCTGTACGGCGAAAAACTGCTCCCGCAGATCCAGAAACAGCAGACCGAAGCCTGGCAGAAAACGACTGAGCAATGGGCCGCTGACGTCAAAGCCGACAAAGAAATCGGCGGCGACAAGCTCGTTTCCAGTCTCAGCGTTGCGCAGCGCGCGCTGGATCAGTTCGGTACGCCTGAACTGAAAGAATATCTGAATGCGACTGGCCTGGGTAATCACCCTGAACTGGTGAAAGCGTTCGTGAAAATCGGTAAGTCCATGTCGGAAGACGGCATGGTTACTGGCTCGAAAACTACGACACAGTCCGTAGCTCAACGTATGTACCCAAACATGAACCCGTAAGGAGATAACCATTATGGCAACTCTTGCAACAGGTCAATTGACCCTGGCGGACTGGTCGAAACGCACCGGACCTGATGGGAAAATTAGCCCAATCGCAGAACTGCTGTCCCAGCAGAATGACGTTCTTGAAGACGTCGTGTTTATGCAGGCCAACCAGCCGACCAGCCACGTCGTAGCAATTCGTACTGGCCTGCCGTCTGTTTACTGGCGCGCCTACAACATGGGTGTTCCGTCCAGCAAATCCACCACTGCCCAGGTAACTGAGCCGTGTGCAATGCTGGAAGCACGCAGCCATATCGATGCGAAATTGCTGCAACTGAACAACAACAGTGCAGCTTTCCGCCTGTCAGAAGAATCTGCATTCATCGAAGCGATGAACCAGGAAATGACCGGGAAGATTTTCAACGGCAACGTTGGTACCGACCTGAAAACGTTCTCTGGTCTTGCTACCCGCTACAGTTCAACGACTGCCGGTAACGGTCATAACGTGATCCTTGCTGGCGGCTCCGGTTCCGATAACGCCTCTATGTACCTGGTGGTATGGGGTGAGCAGACCGTGTTCTGTCCATTCCCGCAGGGCTCATCTGCTGGCCTGAAATCTCGCGACCTTGGCGAAGAGTCCGTACAGGATGCAAGCGGTAACTGGTATCAGGCAGCGCGTTCTCTGTTCCAGTGGGACGCAGGCCTTGTCGTCAAAGACTGGCGCTATGTAGTCCGTATCGCGAACATCGACGTTTCTGACTGGGTAGGTGTAACCGGTACCCAGGCAACCACCGCGTCTACCAACCTGATCAAGCTGATGATGCGCGCAATCGCACGTATCCCCAACTTTGCGATGGGACGCGCGGCGTTCTACACCAACCGCTCAATTCAGGAAGGGCTGATGATTCAGGCGCTGGAGAAATCCAACAACGCGCTGGCTATTCAGGCCGCCCTGTCTCAGTTTGGCACACAGATGAACAACCTGACGTTTATGGGTATCCCGGTGCGTCGTGTTGATCAGCTGGGTATCGCTGAAACCCTGGTATCTTAAGGAGATACACCATGACCATTCTTGATGCTCAGCTTCAACTTTCCGCAGCACAGGCTGTCACCGCTTCGGCGGTGTCTACCAATACCATTGACCTCGGCACCAGCCTCGATATTGGTACTGGTACCCAATTGTTTGCGGTGGTTGGTGTTGATACCACTGCAACCGCTGCGGGCGCTGCAACCGTTCGTTTCCAGGTTATCACCTCGGCTAACGCCAACCTGTCCAGTGCTAACGTCATTTCGCAAACCGATGACATTCCGATCGCTAACCTGACAGCAGGTCGTAAGCCGATTGTTATTGCGCTCAGCCCGGCTGTGCTGAACTCACTCCCTGTTGGTCAGCGCTACCTCGGTCTGCAATACACCATCGGTACCGGCCCGCTTACCGCAGGCGCGTTTACCGCGTACCTGACTAACTCTGGTGTTGACGTTGGCAAAAACTACGCCAGCGGCTTTACCGTAGCTTAACAGGGGGTAATTGATGCCGCGTTATAAAGCAAATGTTGACCTGTGGATTTCCCACGAAAACCGCAAGGTCAATGCCGGTGACGAATTTGAAACAACCTTCCCGAAGGTCATTAATGACAAAGGAAAGGAAGTGGATATGAATCTCGGCAGCAATATTGAGTTGATCGAAGACAGCAAAAAAGCTGACTGAACATTAACCAGATAAGCGTAATAAACAGGGGCCGATGGCCCCTTTTTAGAATGAAGGTGCCGCATGTCTTCCATCATTGAAATCTGTAACCGCGCGTTGAGCAACCTCGGGAATAGCCGCAGCATTAACAGCCTGACAGAAGCCAGCAAAGAAGCCGGCGAATGCTCATTGCATTTCGAACCGTGCCGCGATGCCGTGCTGGCAGACTTTGACTGGAACTTCGCAACCAAGCGCGCGGCGCTGGCCGATACCGGTAACCCTCCGCCTGACTGGCAGTATGCCTACAGATACCCGACTGACTGCCTGCGTATCACTGAAATTATGCTGCCCGGTGTGCGTAATCCTACTGCAGATCAGCGTGTGCAGTACGAGGTTGGCAGCGATGCAGATTTGACCGGAAAGCTGATTTACACCGATCAGCCTGATGCGTGGCTGAAATATGTAGCCCGCGTTGCTGACGTGAATATGTACGATGCCATTTTCATTGAGGCGCTGGCCTGGCGCCTGAGTGCCGCCATCAATATGACGCTAACCGGCAATGCTGACCTTGGTAATAACGCCCTGCGCATGTACCAGAGCGTTATCCTGAGCGCTGGCTCACGCAGCATGAATGAGTCCCAGGAGCCGCCGCAGCCTGATAGCGAATTCACGCAAGCGAGGTTGTCATAATGGCCGTCAGCTTCATTCAACCATCATTCGCCGGCGGTGAAATTGGCCCGTCGCTTTACGGCCGTATCGACATGGCGAAATACTCCGTCGCGCTTCGCGTCTGTGACAACTTCATCGTGCGGCAGTATGGCGGGGTGGAGAATCGCCCCGGTACAAAATTTGTTGCCGCAGCAAAATATCCGGATCGCAAATGCCGCCTTATTCCGTTCCAGTTCTCAACGGTACAGACCTATGCGCTGGAGTTCGGCCACAACTACATGCGTGTGATCAAAGACGGCGCAGTAGTGCTGACGACCGGGAACGTGATTTATGAAATCGCTACGCCGTGGGCAGAGTCAGACCTGTTTAACCTGAAATTCACGCAGAGCGCCGACGTTATGACGATCTGCCACCCGTCATACCCGCCAAAAGAACTGCGCCGCTATGCGCACGATAACTGGCAGATCGTTGACGTTGTCACAAACAACGGTCCGTTTGAGGATATCAATACTGTTCAGACGTCGACTGTTTATGCCAGCGCTGAAACCGGAACGATCACACTGACGTCTAACGTGGCAATCTTTGGCGCGGAACAGGTGGGCAAGCTGTTTTATCTTGAGCAACCCGCCGTTGACTCTATCCCGGTATGGGAGACCAGCAAAACAACTGCGATTAACGATGTTCGCCGTGCAGACAGCAATTATTATCGCGCCAATACCGCCGGGAAAACGGGGACATTAAGGCCGTCTCATGATGAAGGGATGGCCTGGGATGGATGGGGCGGAACTGGTGATACTGATACTGGCGTGCAGTGGGAATACCTGCACAGCGGATTCGGTATTGCGCGTATCACCGCTGTTGCATCAAATGCTCTGTCAGCAACTGCGACGGTTATCAGCCGTATCCCGTCAAACGTCGTTGGCAGCACTAAAGCCTCGTACAAATGGGCACGTTTTGCGTGGAATTCAGTGAATGGATACCCGAGCACCGTAACCTATTACCAGCAGCGCCTGTTCTTCGCAGCATCAGCAGCGCAACCGCAGACCATATGGGCCAGCCGCACTGGTGATTATAAGGACTTCGGTAAAAACCTGCCTATTCAGGATGACGATCGGATTGTCTATACCTACGCCGGGCGCCAGGTAAACCAGATACGCCACCTGATTGACGTTGGTTCTCTGATTGTGCTGACCTCCGGCGGCGAGTTTGTGGCAAAAGGCGACCAGAACAACACGCTTACACCGTCATCATTCTCTCTGAGCAGCCAGGGCTCTAACGGTAGCAGCATTGTTCCACCGATCGCAGTTGCTAATATCGCGCTTTTTGTTCAGGAAAAGGGTAGCGTTATCCGCGATCTGGCTTACTCGTTTGATGTCGACGGCTATCAGGGTAATGACCTGACGATCCTGGCTAATCACCTGTTTCAGAAGCACAGTATTGTCGACTGGTCATTTGCCATCGTGCCGTATTCCAGTGCGTTCTGTGTCCGTGATGACGGGAAACTGCTGGTGATGACGTACCTCAGAGAGCAACAGGTCTTTGCATGGGCGCCGCAGTCCAGCGACGGTCTGTACGAAAGCACCTGCTCTATCAGCGAGGGCAGTGAGGATGCTGTTTATTTCAGTGTTCAGCGCGTTATCAACGGGCAGACAGTGCGCTACATCGAGCGACTCTCAAGCCGCCTGTTCCTTGATGACCAGGACGCATTCTTTGTTGACTGCGGGCTGAGTTATGACGGGCGAAACACAGGAAATGCGCGCGCCGTTACGCTGACTGGTGGGAGTGGTTCATGGCCGTATGAGCAGCAGTACACGCTGACTATTACGGGCGGGACATATTTCACCAGTGGTGACGTTGGCGCACAAATCCAGTTGCCGTATACCGGTCAGGATCCTGAAAGTGGCGCTGATGTGGCTATGGAACTGCGCTGCGATATCGTTTCCGTCAGCAGCGGTACTGCCGTTGTCGTTCAGGTTAACCGGGATGTACCTGCTGTACTGCAAAATGTGGCAACTACTAACTGGCAAATGGCGCGGGAAACATTCTCAGGGCTGTCTCACCTTGAAGGGCAGACGGTAAACATCCTTTCTGATGGCAATGTTGAACCGCAAAAAGTGGTTACTGGTGGTGCCGTCACGCTGGAATCTCCAGGCGCAGTTGTGCACATCGGCCTGCCAATCAATGCTCAGTTTGAGACGCTGGACGTCAACGTAAACAACCAGGAAACGCTGCTGGATAAAAAACAGCTTATCAATACGGTAACTCTGGTCGTTAATGCCAGCCGAGGTATTTTTGCCAGTACCCCGGGCGGTAAGTGGTACGAATACCCGCAGCGCGAATTTGAGTTTTACGACGATCAGGTTAATGACGCCACCGGTAAGGTGGAGATCAAACTTGACAGCCAGTGGGATAAAAATGGCCGCGTCAAAATCCGCCAGACTGACCCGCTCCCGCTGTCGGTGCTCGCCGTTATTCCTCGCGTAACAGTAGGGGGATTCTGATGATCGATGCACAGATTTTACCCTGCACACGACAACACATTGAAGAAATGCTGCCCCGCGTCAGGCAGGCCGACACTGACGAATTTCTGGCGACAAATGGATGGTCTGCGCAGCGTGTCCTTGAGTACGGCTATGAAGCGTCAACATTCTGCTGTGCCGGGCTGATTAATGGCCGCGTGGTGACTATTTTTGGTGTCGCCCCTGGTTCAATGATTGGCGGCGTTGGCATACCGTGGCTGGTAGGGACTGACGATCTGGAAAAATATCAGCGTACTTTTCTGCGTCGCTGCCGTCATGTTGTTAGCGTCATGCTTGATGTCTACCCGCGCCTTGAAAACTACGTTGATGCACGCAACCACGTAGCCAAATCATGGCTTCACTGGCTCGGGTTTACGCTGTCTGAACCAGTTCCATATGGCGTTTCCGGGCTTCCATTCCATCACTTCACCCTGGAGAAAAAATAATGTGCGATCCGGCTACAGCGCTGGCAGGTGCAACAATCGCCCTCGGTGGCGTGTCAGCATATAACCAGTACCAGAACGGAAGATATCAGGCTTCTGTTGCAAATCAGAACGCAGAAACAGCAACAGCACAGGCCAATGACGCCATCAATAGAGGCAATGCCGCCGCAGAGCAGCGCCGCGTCCAGATGCGTCAGCAACTCGGCACTCAGGCTGCAACTCTTGGCGCAAGTGGTGCAGACCTCACAAGCGGAACAGCGCTAGATATCACTGGTGATACTGCTCAATTTGGCTCACTGGATGCACTGACAACGCTGAACAACGCACAGCGCGAGGCATACGGCTATCAGGTACAGGCTACTAACTATGAGAATCAGGCCAGCGCTGCACGGAGTCAGGGAAATATGGGTGCATTAACCACGCTTCTTACTGCACCGCTTAATGCCTACGGCGCATACAAAATGGCCGGAGGTGAATGGAACCCGTTCCGCCAGGCTAATGCAGCACCTATTTCTGCCGCCGTCGGCACACCAACAGGCCGTTAAGGAGGATTTATGCCAGTAGTTCCAGTGGTATCGGGGCGTCAGGTTTTAAGTACTGGCGTTCAGGCTCCTGCGCAGCAGGCATTTGATCAGCCAAATATCGGAGATGCCTTAGCAAAGGTGGGAAATCAGGCAATTGGTGTAATTGCTGATGCCAAACAGCGGGCAAATGTGGCACTGATGCAGGATGCATCACTGCAACTGCATGCTGTCAGTAATGACCTGCTGACAAATCCGCAAACTGGCCTGCTCACTTTGCAGGGAAAGAGTGCGATCGGGAAAGGTGCTGAGTATACACAGCAGTTTGACGCCAAAGCTCAGGAGCTTGCTCTTACTCTACCGGAAGGTTCACGTGAGGCATTCATGCAGCAGGCCCAGCAGCAGCGAATCCAGTTTTCCACGCAGGCCAGCAGGCACGAGATTGGTCAGATCAACCAGTATGAAAGCGGTATGCAGGAAGGGACATTGCAGGCGTTGCAACAGCAGGCACTTTCACCCGGTATGTTTAACCAGTCAGCAATGAATGCCTACCGTTCTATCATTGCGTATGGCGAAGCGCACGGGCAAAGCCCGCAGGAAGTAGAGGGCAACTGGATAAAATGGCGTGAGCAGGCAGCAAACCGCGCGAGCGACGCCTGGTATACGCCCATGTTTCAGCAGATGCTGGGCCCGGACGGAAAAATAGAGGTAACTAATACGCCGAAAGAGGCGCAGTTATTCTCTGCGATGATCTGGCACGAAAGCGGCGGAAATCAGTTCAGCAAAGACGGTACGCCACTGGTTTCACCTAAAGGCGCGGCTGGTGTAGCGCAGGTAATGGAGTCAACCGGACCGGAAGCTGCCCGCCTGGCGGGGGTTCCGTGGGACCGTGATAAGTGGCTTAACGACCCAAAATATAATGCTCAGATCGGTCAGGCATATTTCAGCGCTCAGATGCAGAAATATGACAATAACCCGGTGCTGGCGGTGGCGGCGTATAACGCCGGGCCCGGCGCTGTTGATGGCTGGATTAAACAGATTGGTGATCCGCGTACCGGGCAGGTTTCTAACGCACAGTTTGCTGCAGCAATCCCGTTTGAAGAAACCCGCAACTATGTGGCTAATGTAACTGGCAGTGCTGGCGCTATCCCCGGCAATGCCACGATGGAAAACCTCGTTAATCAGCCATTCTGGAATGCGATGAGCCCGCAGAACAAATCAGCCATGATGAGCAAGATGGCTGGCATGTACGACATGCAGGCCGCCGCCGGGCGCGTATCGTTACAAAGCAGGATGCAGGATGACCTGGCAGCTCTTGAAGCTGGTAAGCCGGTAAATCCAATTTCCGCACATGAGTGGGCCGCCGTTATGCCGTTACAGGCAAGCCCGGCAGAGCGCATCCAGCTTGAGAAAACCTACCAGCAGTATCAGCAGACGATGCAGTTGCAGCCTGTCTACCAGACTATTGTCAACGGAACAGCGCAGCAGGGGATCGCCGCAGTGCAATCCATGGCGCCGCAGGAAGGGGATCCTGATTTCAAATTTAAGCAGGCGCTGTACGCCACTGCCCAGGCCAAGCTTAACGCAGTGCAGACTGCGCGAGAAAAAGACCCTGGAACATGGCTGCAACTGAACTCACCTGTAGCTAAAAATGCCTTTGAGCAGTATCAGAATAACCAGGCATCCGGTGAATATCTGGTGTCGCGCATTCAGTCTGAGAAAGACCGTCTCGGCATCAACAGCAAGAAGATCCTACCTGAGTCAATGGTTGATAACCTGTTGCGCCAGATCGACAACAGCAAAGAAACCAGCGTTGTCGCTATCCAGCAGGTGGCGCAGTCGTTTGGCAAATACTCCGATCAGGTTATGCAACAGGTTCAGAAAAGCGCCTACCCGGCATTGCAGGTTGTCATGGCCACGAACAACCCACGGGCCGCAAACGCACTGTGGCAAAACCGCGCGCTGAACACGTCTGACCTGCGCGGTAGTCTGCCTAAAACTGATGCGGACAGCGCAGACTCTAACTGGAATGACAAGGCTAAAGACTTCGCCGGAACTATGATCTTGCAGCCCGGCGGCGCTGTTGTCTGGAATAACTTCAACGAGCAGGGTAAACGCCTGACCTACACCTACATGCAGCGCGGCATGTCTCCGTCTGATGCTGCAAAACAGGCGTATCAGGACGTGCTGGGCGAGCAGTACCAGACAAACGGTACATGGCGCATGCCTGTCACCGCAGGGCAGGATATCCGCGACGTGAATGACGGTGCCAGCGAGTACCTGAAAAACCTCAAAGCAGACCAGGTGATGCCGCTGATTGGCGATCCGCGTTTGCCGGAAAGCGTTAACCGCGAGCAAACCGTATCACGCCTCAAGGATAATGCGCAGTGGGTGACGAACAGCGATGAAACAGGGCTTACGCTGATGATGAATGGCCTGCTGGTCAACGATGCTAACGGACGTCCCATTACCATGAGTTACGGCGATCTGGCAAAACTCGGCGCCGGGAACCGCTCAACGTGGAACAGCATCACGAAATTTGCGCAGACTCCGGTGACGTATACGCCTGGGCAGTCGAAAAACTATTCCATGGAAAGCCAGCGAGACAACATTATCAATACGCTGAATAACGGCCAGCAGACGGGGAGATAATTATGCCGCCGATTTATACCGATGACCCCGGACAGGGCATTAACCAGCCGATCAGCAATGCGCCGTCAGGGCTTGGCGAATCCCTGCTCTCATCTCTGAAAGAGGGGTTTAACGAGGGGCCAGTAGTTTCCGGGTACCGCTTTGCGCAGGCAGACCAGTTAGCCAATGATCCTAACTCGACCATAGTCAGCAAGTCAGACGCAGAGGCGCGCCTGAAAGAGTACGGCGTGAAAAGCATCAACGTACCCGATTCCGGGATAACGCAGTCATTTCTTGACCATGTCGTTTCTGAACGCCGTGATGCGCTGGCAAAACAGCAGATCGCCGCCGCAGCTCCGTCAGGACTGGTGGCTACGCCGCTGAATTTTACCGCCAGCCTGGCGGGCTCAATGGCCGATCCTGGTAACGTTGCACTGGCATTCGTGCCGTTTGCTGGTGAGGCGCGGGCCGCAACCATGCTTGGCCGCTTTGGTGAGCGTCTGGCTGTAGGTGCACGTCTCGGCGCCGCACAGGCTGTTGCGACTGTACCATTTACCGCACAGGCTGCTGCCGCAGAGGGCAACGACTTTACCTATGGCAATGCAATGGAGAGCGTATTTTTCAATACGCTGGCCGGTGGCCTCATGCATGCTGGTGGCGGTCTGATCGCAGACGCAGTGCGGTCCAGAAGGTCAAGCGACGTGGTGGCCGCTGCTGAAAATCCTGACGCCGCACCGGTTGTCGATTCGCAGCCCGTGCCGGTAGTCACGCCTGATAATATCCCGCAGGGTGTGAACATCCCTGATGCCGGAACTAATGCCGATTTGTCAGCAGCCATTGCGCGTGATGCTGAGGGTTACGCATACAGCAGGGCGTATAACGATGTGGTGCCGGATTACCTTTCACGCCAGCAGGAACTGCAAACCGGATTTATCAATAACGTTGCTGACCTGCGCACAGAACTGGCTACCAATCAGCGCCAGATTGACGCGCTGGACGCCACAGTGCAGCAGCGCACCGTAGAGTATCAGGCGCAGCGCATGAAGTTTAAAGAGGCGCGCAGCCAGGCGCTCAAAGATATTGATGCCGAAAAGGCGCAGATCGCCGACCGCAATGCAGAAATAAACCAGACGCTGGAGCGTAATGCCGCAGCAGAGCAGGCGCGCGGTAGGCAGTCGCAAATAAGCCGTGGTGAGATACCCGCAGAGCTTGCCGGAATCATCGATCAGCGCGCTCAGGAGATACGTAGCGGCATGCAGATGTCACCCGTTGCCGGGGCAGTGCGCACAGCCGCTACTGCTGTAAGAGAAGCAGACTGGAGCGTTAACCAGCAGGCGTACCGCGCTGCGGTGGCGCACATGATGGAAGGTCGCACGCCGGACATCGAACCATTCTATGACCTGCACAAGCCAGCGCTGCGACAGCGGGCCATTGAACGCATCCAGAACCCAATGCCAGTACCCGATGAAGGGGGCCGTACCGTAAGCCAGAGCGCCGATCGCGTATGGCAGGATACGCAAAAACCAGACCATGAGCTCACATCGGCTACTGCGGATCTGGAAAACGAATTCAACATCAGTGATGCCCTACTAAATGATATTGCCACCACTAACCCTGAAATGGCTGCCTCGATGCGCGAGAATATTGCTGCCATCCGGGCAGAGGCAAACGATAATTCACTTGGCAAGGCATTTCGCGCGTTTGCCGCATGCATGATTAACCGGGGGCTGTAATGGCAAATGAATTTTTGACGCAGTGCGAGATGACCGTTAACGCGGCGGCAGGGCGAAAACTCAGCGAGCAGGAAATGGAATCGCTGGTTAAAAATATGAATGACACGACTAACCGCATTCTGGCCGGGAATGAAGCTCTGTCACTGGAAGAAGCAGCCCTGCGCGCCGCCGAAGAACTCAGCAACCGCGATCAACTGGCGAAAGTTATCGAGGCCCGCAACAAAGCGATCAATACCCGTATTGCTGCCCAGCGCCTGGGCGAGTTGCGAACTACCTGGAAGGACCGACCTGATATCGGGCTGGAGGCAATGCTCGTTGGCCGCAATGATGCCCGTACCGGCTCCCGCCGATCGGTGGCGTCGGAGGTTGCCCAGCTTCGCGGCAAGTACAACTCCGGCATCAACTACGACTTTGATCAGGCAGGACTGGTGAAATTCATCAGTAGCGGCAGCAATGACCGTGAAATTGCAGATGCAATGTGGCGTATTGGCCGTGGTGAAAAGCTTGACGGCATGACATGGCAATCCATTGAAGCTGCAAAAATAATATCGAAGTGGCAGGAGTCTGCGCGCACGGATCAAAACCGTGCTGGGGCGTGGATTGGTAAAGTGCCAGGCTATATCGTTCGCCAGTCGCATGACATCCTTAAAATTCGCGCCGCCGGGTACGAATCATGGCGCAATACCATCCTCCATCGGCTGGACGATGTGACATTTGACGGCATTACCGACCGCGAGCAGTTCCTTAAAAATGTCTATGAAGGTCTGGCATCAGGTATCCACCTGTCTGGTGATAAGCCGGACTGGATGAACGGCTTCAAAGGTTCGCAGAATGCCGCGAAACGCGCCAGCCAGGAACGCGTACTGCACTTTAAAGACGGGGTTTCATGGCATGAATACAACCAGCAGTTCGGATCCGGAAGCCTGCGTGAGGCGCTTTTTGGTGGGCTGAATAATGCAGCGCGCAGCACGGGTATGATGCGTGTACTCGGTACCAACCCGAACAACATGTTCAAATATCTGGCTGATACCATTGCGGAAGACCTGCGCGGAACGGCGTCACCTGCAGCTCAGGCTGATTTTGCATCCCAGGTCAGGCGACTTAACCGTACAACCATGCCGCAGATAGACGGTTCACTGAATATCCCTGGTAGCGTCGGCATGGCGAATGTGTCCGCCGGAATCCGTGGATGGCTGCGCATGTCTCAGCTTGGCGGCGCTGTCATCTCATCGTTTAACGATGTGCCAATTTCAGCCACTGAGATGCGCTATCAGGGCCAGAACTTCATGGGAGCACTGCTCACTGCGATGAAGGGGCGTTTCAGCCGCTATAGTGGCGCAGAGCAGAAAGAAATCCTGTCGTCTATCGGAGTATATTCAGACGCCATGACACAGGAGATCATCCGCCGCATCTCAGGTGACGATACTCTAACAGGTAAAATGGGCCGCGCTCAGCAGTTGTTCTTTAAATACAACCTCATGAACTTCTGGACCGAGAGCGGGCGCAACAGCAACGCCATGATGATCACCAACTGGCTGGCGAAAAATGCCGAACACACTTATGCACAGTTGCCGGAAGACCTGCGGCGCGTGCTTGATCTGCACGGCATTGGCGATCCTGAGTGGGAGATTTACCGCAAAATGGACATGGCCGATGCCGAAGGCCGTAAGTTCATGACCAGCAGCGGTATTCGTGGCGTGCCGGATGAGGTGATTTCCTCCTATGTTGAAGGTAAAGGCCTGAAAGTCACCGATCGCTCGATTGCAGATGCGCGTGAAACGCTGGAAGGGCAGTTACGCGGGTATGTTCTTGACCGTCTGAATATCGCGATGTCAGAACCTGGAGAGCGCACCCAGGCATTTATGAAGATGGGTACTGTACCGGGTACAGTTATTGGTGAGGTAAACCGATTTGCATGGCAGTATAAATCATTCACCGCAAGCTTCTTGCAGAACGTGCTGGGCCGCGAGGTATTTGGGCGAGGCTATACCCCGGCCGGACTCGGAGAGTCAAAGACCACCTCGCTGACCAACGCATTACTGCGTAACGGCAAGGGCGCATTCGTGGGCACGGCAAATCTGTTCGTGTGGGCAACACTGTTCGGCTACATTTCGATGCAGTCAAAGCTTATGCTCAAGGGGCAGACGCCGCGCCCGGCAGATGCCAGCACTTTCCGTGCTGCAGCATTGCAGGGTGGTGGCCTTGGTATTCTTGGTGACTTTATGTTTGGTCAGGTAAGCAGGATGGGAGCAGGGCCGGTTACATCGCTACTTGGCCCGGCGGCATCAAACGCTGATACCCTTATTACGCTGCTGCAACAGACCACGCGCGGAGACGCAAAATCAGGTGACTGGTATCGCACAGCGCTGGACAATACGCCTTTCCTGAACGTATTCTGGTTGCGTACCGCCATGAATGGGTTAATCCTTAACCGCATTCAGGATGCGCTGGACCCTGGCTCACTTGAGCGCTACCAGCGTCGGGCAGAGCGAGAGCAGGGGAATACGTTCCTGATCCCGCCATCGCAATTTATGCTGGGGAAATAATATGGAACAGAAACGCATTTACCTTTGGCTGGCTCTGGCATTTCTTGCCGGAGCAGTTATTCAAAAACTGATATGGGGCGGATCATTATCGTTCGGCCTTATCGCGTTTTCTGCTGTTTTTGCGTGGTGCAGTTTTAAAGAAAAAGCAGAAAGCTAAACCCAGGCCGCCACGCGGCCTGAGTATCAGCGCAACTGTTGCCGTAGTTGTTCTGCACAGTAATCCAGATGCGCCTGCAAATCCTTCATCGACATCTGCGAGCTTGTTACGTAGTTCATCAGAGCAACAAGCTCGGCCATTGCCCCATCAACGTTAAAGCCATCATCGCTTAGCTCTCGCAAAAGCGTCATCAGATGTGAGCTATTGACAAGCGACCTGACGCCTTCGTTTGTATGAATTCTTTCTTCAAAGCCGGTTTCCAGAGGGTGATCATACTGACACTGCATTTTGTATTCTCCATGCAATCACTGTATATATATACATATAACAGAGGTCTTTTGTCTACACCAGTAGATATTTAATTACCATAAGGGTAATAAAAAACACAGCATAATCCTAATTAGGGTTTTAGGTAATAGAATGTCTCCAGAAGCAGCGTACCGGAACGTTGCGACAGGTGGAGACAGTGCGATGACAGTATCAACAGAGGTTGATCACAATGATTACGTAGGGAATGGTGTGACGACACAATTTCCTTATACGTTCAGGGTATTCAAAAAATCGGACCTTGTCGTGACCATTCTGGACCTGAGCCAGAATATGACGACGCTGATCCTTGATACCAACTATACGGTTAGCGGGGCCGGTGGTTACACGGGCGGTAATGTAACGCTGTCTACACCACTTACCAGTGGCTGGAAAATTTCAATCACTCGTGTTCTTCCAGTTACGCAGGAAACAGATCTTCGTAACCAGGGTAAATTCTTTGCCGAAGTGCATGAGAATGCTTTCGACAAGCTGACAATGCTTATTCAAAGGGCATTAAGTTTATTTGGCTTATCGTTAAAAAAACCAAGCACATTATCCAATTACTATGACGCACAACAAAATAAGATAGCCAACTTAGCAGATGCAACAGCAGACCAGGATGCGGTTAATAATCGCACTATGCGGGCATATGTTGAAAGAGCTATCGCTGGTGTGGTTGGTGGATTTGGATGGTTTTTGCAATCAGGTATTGGTGCTGTTTACCGAACCTTTCAGGATAAGATGAGGGACGTTGTATCTGTTAAAGACTTTGGTGTTATCGGTGATGGGGCATTACACCCTCTTTCTGAGCGCTACTCTACTTTGTCAGCAGCACAAACGGTCTATCCTTTCGCTACATCTCTGTCAGATTCTATTGATTGGGCTGCATTACAAGCAGCTTGTTTGTCTGGTGCATCGGGTGTTTTTATTCCATCTGGATGTAATTTAAATATTAATAAAACTGCAACCATACCAAATATCAATTTCACTTTGTACGGCTGCGGGCCTTCATCGTCAATTGGTGGTTCAGCCAGCACGTTGGTTGCTTTTACAGCTAGTGAGATTGACCCAAGCGGTAATCTTTACACGGCCGTAGTGTGTGGAATTAAGTTCAAGCCAAGTGTTGATGATGCTGTATGCATCAATGCCTCAACCATCTGGACTGGATCTGGTAAAGCTCCGCACAGTATTAAAGAATGTCATTTTGAGATGAAAGGTCTTCGCCAGACAGGAATCCTGTTATCTGGCATATGGGCAATAAAGATAACAGGAAATATATTCCATAACCCCGTCCAGGATTCCAAGGTGGTTAATGGTGGTTATGGTATCCGGTATGCATTCACCAATAACATGAACTCGTCCGTAATGGGCGTATTTATCGGTCAGAACAACTTTACTGGCATGTCATACCCTGTATATATTCCACCTCGAGTAACTCAGAGTGGAGGCAGGGCCGAGGGTGTCAATATGACCGCTAACAACATGGTATACGGAATAACTGGTCTCTACGCAGTCCAGACATTGGCTATCAACGCAACCGGTAACCAGATTAGTGATTTCAGTCAGACCTGCTTTTTCCTTGATGGCAGCTTCGGTGTAAGCATTTCCGCTAACGGTGAACTTACTGCTGATGGCGCAGTAATTGCAATCAGCAACAACGCTAGCAGCAGCGCAGACAGCATCGATATTATCGGTAACAGATTTGCTCTACAGAAGGATGGCGGCAAGGCTATTCAGTTGACAAACGCCTACTCATCCACTGTTATCAAGGGTATAACAATAACCGGTAATACCTTTAGTGCCTTCGGTGTATCTGGTGAAACATATGGTGTATTTTTTACCGGATCTCAACCAATCAACAATGTGGTTGAATGCGGGAATACATTTTCAGATATTAAGTATGGGACATTCTTTGGTGGATCTGGAGTTGCCGCCATTGCTGCTGCCAACACAAATATTCAAATTGGCCCAAATGTTTACGCTTTGAATGCTGGAGGCCTGCCTGTGGTATTCCCGGAATACATGTCGCCAACTAAGTTATACGACTATGCAACCATCAACACATTTACGGCAACCTCTGGGCAAACTTCTGTCACTCTGTCAGTATCTCAGGCATCCTTTACTGCCGTTCCTGTGTATGCGGATCTGCAAATCATTAGTGCAACTAATGTGAGGGCAGTTTACAATTCAGATGCATCAACAGCATCAAGTCTTGTGTTCAATATTGTAGGGACTATCGCAGCAGGAACGCAGAAATATTCCCTGCTTTCAAGAGGGGTAAGCATTTTCGGGTACTAATAAAAAGGGGCTGATGCCCCTTTTATCTATTGATAAACTATATAAGCAATCGTAAACAATGGCATGGATAAAATTGCTGGTATTATTATAAATTTAACAAATGCTGGCGCTTCGCAGCTACCTGAAAATGAAAATCTATCATGCCTTATACGATCCAGATATTTCTCCATCGTCAAATAAAGAATCAAGCCAATCGTACAGCTACACAACGCAACAGTCGTGCCAATAGTTACATTTTCAAATATATATGGATAATCAGAAACATGTCTTTCAATGAATGTTAGAATTGGGAAGTGGAGTATATATGCAGGGAATGACATCTCCCCTATAATTCTATCTATCTTATTGTGTTTTGTTATTGAAAATAGTGTTGGGATAGCAACACCTATAATTGCCATTTGCCAAAGTGGCATTATTGTTACCGTGTATGTCGATGCAATGAATGAAATTATCGCTATAGGGTATATTTTACCGCTAATCATTCCCTTGCTAAACTGATATCCCATTGCTCCCATCGCAAAGAATACGAAAGATGATGGGTACCAGTAATAGAAGAACGATGTGTTTTGTGCAATGCTAAATAGTGATAATGATGATATTGGATAAGAAACAAAATTTAACATCAGTAAATAAATAAGACCAAAAACAAAATACGCAAATGTCTTTATCGGTGATTTAACAATAAATGGAGCTACAATATAGAATATTAATTCAACGCTAAGCGACCAAGCAGGAGGATTTGGTGTCATTAGTATTGGGTTTTGACATGCTCCGGTAGCTAATTTTGCGCAAATCAAAAATGAAGTATCCTGACCAAATATTAATGTATTCTGTATAACGAACAATATTTTTGAACTAATGGAAAGCAATGAAAAAGCTTGAGCGTATACATCCCATGAGACAATTAAAGCTATAATTAAACCAACAAAATAAGTTGGATATAACCTAAGAGCCCTGCTTTTGTAGAATGACAAAACTGGAGCATCTTTATATTTCTCATTGAGAACCATCGCCATGTAAAAGCCTGATATAATGAAAAACAGATTCACAGCATACCAAGAGTTTACACCGACATAACCAAATACAGGCGTTCTAGAGTGCCCAGCAATAACGCATAACGCCAAAAATAGCCTTAAAAATCCCATTACGATTTATTCCGTTTGCATTAAAAACAATCAAATTTGTGTTAAGTAAGAATTTGTGTAAGTGAAACATTCTATCACCACTATAGCCAGCAGTTAACGGAGATGTTCAACTTGCGCAAGAAATGGTGGGTGGAACCAGTGCGCATTTAGGAATTATCTGTGGTAATAATTAACCGTATACGGTTTATTGTGTATGATTAGCTTACCAACTAAGGGGGTACGCTATGCACAATAAACGGTGGTCAACATGTCCCATGTGACAGCGGATACGCTGAATCAGGGGCTTAGCCTGGGGGCTCTGGCATCGGTATTCGCCGGGGTTCCTCCGGAGGTGGCGTTAGGTGCACTGGCCGGGGCGGTGATTTTTGTTACCTCGGCGATTGAATATCCCATCCGGCGCCGCCTGCTGTTAAGCCTGCTAAGTTTCGTATGTGGCCTGTTATTCTACAAAGCCACGGCATCCATAATCATAGGCCTTGCCAGCCTGATTCCCACAATCACGAAAGACTCATTCGAGGCGGGCATTGTTTTCTCTGTCGGCGCTTTCGTGTCTTCTATCGTCGCTGTACGCATCGGCATCTGGCTGTATCACCGTTCTGACAATCCGCGAGATTTATTGCCCGGAGGGAAAAACGATGATCAGTCATGAGGTGCTTCTGCTTATCAACGCCATCATCTGCGCGGGCATTGCTGTCCGTGTTTTGCTATTCCGCCGGGACGGTGCCCGCCACCGCCGGTGGGGTGGATGGCTTGCCTACGTCGTGATCGTCGTCAGCGCGAGCATTCCGGTACGCACATTCTATGGCTACTACTCCGTCGACTGGTCACAGGTCATCATCAACGCTGTATTCCTGGCGGCAATCCTCAAGACGAAGGGGAATGTCGTGCAGATCTTCAAAATATCGAGGTCTCAACATGGACATTAATCAGTTTCAGAAAGCTTCTGGCCTGAACGGTTCTGCCGCTGCGCGCTGGTTCCCGCATATCACCGCAGCAATGCGGGAATTTGGCATTACTACCCCTGACGATCAGGCGATGTTCATTGCCCAGGCCGGGCACGAAAGCGCAGGGTTTAGCTCACTTGTCGAAAGCTTCAATTACAGCGTTGCTGGCCTGGCTGATTTTGTCCGTGCCGGGCGCATCACTAAGGCACAGGCGAATGCGCTGGGCCGCCGTCAGGGTGAACCATCGTTGCCACTGGAACGCCAGCGTGCAATTGCCAATCTGGTCTACAGCAAGCGTATGGGTAACAACGGGCCGACTGATGGCTGGTTTTATCGGGGACGCGGGCTTATTCAGATCACCGGCCTGACGAATTACCGTGACTGCGGCAATGCCCTGAAAGTCGATCTGGTGGCTCAGCCTGAACTGCTGGCGCAGGACGCATACGCGGCCCGCAGTGCGGCATGGTTCTATGCATCGAAAGGATGCCTGAAATATACGGGCGATCTGGTTCGCGTCACGCAGATAATCAATGGCGGCCAGAATGGCATCGATGACCGACGGGCGCGCTACCTTACCGCTAAAAAGGCGCTGTTATGATCGCCGCAATCCTGAAAGCATACTGGCGACAGCTTGCCGTGGCCGCCGTCGCTATCGCACTGGTGGTCTTTGCTGTCGTTGCCTGGAACGTGCACGGCGACAACCGATACAACGCCGGGATTGAGCAGGCCAAAAAAGACCAGGCTGATGCAGACGCTAAAGCCAAAGCAGAACGTGAGCAGGAGAAAGCACATGATGAACAGGAAGCGCAACGCAAGATTGATCAGGCGCGTAATGATGCTATGCTTGCCGCTCAGCGCGCTGGCGGCTTGCAGCAGCAACTCGACAGTATCAGGAGCAAACTCAGACAATATGCCAACACTGTCGGCGCTGGCCCGTCAGCCGCAGACACCGGAATTCTGCTTACCGACGTGTTCAGCAAATCTCTCGAACGAAATCGACAACTGGCAGAATACGCTGACCGGGCAGCAGAAGCCGGGCGACTCTGCGAGCGCCAATACGACTCCATGAAAAATGGTCATTAAATGCCGCTGACGGTATAAAAGTCGGTATCTAATTTTAAATATTTAAATAAATACTTTTAAATCATTAAGTTGAAAGCGTTGTTTGTAATCCACAGGGGGTGAGCACCGGGCAAATGCAACAGATTGCCGCCGAGTTCGGCTACAGCGAAACGACGTTTGTACTGCCGCCCGCCGACAGGGCAAACACGGCGCATGTGCGCATTTTTACCCCCACGCGGGAAATTCCTTTCGCCGGGCATCCCAATGTCGGCACTGCCTTTGTGCTGGCAAGCTACGCGGCGGCGAACGGCGAGACACTGCCTGAGATATTGCAGTTTGAAGAAGCGGCGGGTCTGGTACCCGTTCGTCTGCTCAAAAACAACGGCGTGGTGAGCGGGGCCGAACTACGGGTGCCGGAGCCGTTATCCTGCCGTTCCGAAGTGAGCCCGGAGCAGGTCGCCGCCTGTCTGTCGCTGGAGGCAGACTGCATCAGTACGGCTGTGCATCAGCCGCTGGTGGCCTCGGTGGGGCTGCCATTTCTGATTGTGGAGCTCGCCTCCCGCGACGCGCTACGCCGCTGCGTACCAAATTTACAAGGTTTTCGGGCTGTTCTGCCACTGGACGGCGCAGTCTCCATTTATGCCTATACCCTGGACACAACACAGGAAGAGGACTGTGATTTGCAGGCGCGGATGTTTACGCCGCGGATGACCGAAGACCCGGCGACAGGCAGTGCGACGGCTGCAGTGACGGCGCTGCTGGCTTCGCTTAATGCTAAGACGACGCTCTCTTTGCGCGTAAGGCAGGGTGTGGATATGGGGCGTGCCAGCCTGCTGTTGGCAGAGTATGACGCCTCGCAGGGTACACCGGTTGTGCGGGTGGGCGGCAGCAGTGTGATCACGATGGAAGGGACGTTGACGCTGTGAGGTCATATCCGCCTGGCATGAGTGCGCCAGGCAGGCGCTAAGCGAGAAGGGGGACAGTCACCACAGGCTGCCGCCTTCCCGATACAGACTGATGGGGCGTTACTCGTTGCCCCATTGATTGAGGAAATTCGCGACGTCATCGATACGCTTTTCACTGATACCGGCTTCGCTGGCCATCTCTTGCTGCGCTTCTTCGCTGATCTCTTCGTTATTCATTAAGCGGGTGATCAGCAACTGGAAATAGTGTGCCAGGGGATCGCGCTCTGACTCGCTCACCGGCTTCTCGCTTTCCGACGAATACTCATCCACGATGTCATAAAATTTAAGCGGTATTTCGTTGTTCATAAGTCTTTCCCTAAGGTCTGAGCCAGTTGATGCTGCCGATGTGGTTTAGATAATAGCAGTCTTATTTTACTGCCCGAGGGAAAATTGCCGGATTAATACGGCAACATCCAGGAGGGCAGAAAATCGTGCCGACAGGCGGCGAATGGACCGCGCACAAGGTCGGTACAGGGTCAGCCTGATGATGTCAGACTTTGAGCATTTTTACCGTGGCTTCAACGTCAATTTCATCTTCCGAGAAGATTAATGTCGTGCCCTGGAAGGTGGTGATCGCCAGTTTTTTTACCGAGCGCATTTCGCCTGGTTTCTGCGCGGATTTCGGCTTGATGTTGTTCATCAGAAGCCCCACCGACAGCACCGCATTTTCTTTATCGATCCCGGTTTCAACTGGCACTTCTTCGCTGAATACCACAAAAGATTTGATCGAGGCGAGTTTCAGGCGCTCACCTGCAATATAAATGTACTTGCTTTCCGGGATAACTTTGACCGCATACGCGGACAAGCCTTTGTTGTTGGTGGTCGGTTCGAAGGTTACTGCGGCATCTTTCTTGATAAGATCAGGGTTGGCGACCTTAATCACATGAAAGTACCGGTTTTCGCCGTTTTCATCTTTGATAAATCCAAAACCTTTATCTTTAAACCACGTTGTGATTGTTCCGTTCATCGCCATTACCGCCTGATTAACCGTTTATCTACTCAATTTTTGCAGCGCGCAGTGTAAAGCACAATGCCCGCGCAGACTACGTCTTTGGATTAAGTGTGAGTGATAAAGTTGGGGGATGTCGAGGTGATGCGCTAAAGCCTGCGAGTGTGCACGTTCGGTTACCTTGCTCCTCCGGGAAGAGGGGGAAGGGAACAGACGCCCCCGGGCCTTCCCGGGCGCGCCTGTCAAATCATTTGCCGAGAATATTGTTTACCGCTGCGATGTGACCCGGCTTATCTTTCTGGTTCGAAATGACCTGAATAATGGTGAATTTTCCGTTGGCGACAGCAATTAAGGTTGCCTGAAATACGTCAGTACCGTCCATATTGCTGGTGGCCTCAATGTGATAAACCTTCAATCCCTTCACGTTCTCCGTTTTTTCACTGACAACCTTATAAGAGGGAGAGGCTTGCTTCTGCTGATCTTTAATGGATTTCAGGCCCGTGAGAAAATCATCCTCACTGGCAGCACGGGCCGCCAACGGGATATCTTCTTCGCCAATAATAAGCACCCGTTTAGCCTGTTTATTGACATACATTTTCCCAGGCGCACCGCCAGGAACAGGCTGAACCTCATAGCCCTGTAATTGGAATTCCTGCTTTCCATCCAGAAGAGAGATTGTTTCAGTCGTAGCGGCCTTTTGTTCCGTCGTCTGCACTTCGGCGGCTGATGCCACATTAACTGTACAACCCAGCGTTACGGTAAAGAATATTGCGGCTGACAGGTTAGATATATTCTTGAACTTCATTGTGAGCTCCTCATGGTGTTATTTCCTTTTTTTGAAAATGCAGGGGTTACAGCGTAGAAGCTAAGTAAGCAGGCAGCAAGGCGGGATAGCATATTCCATTTCGAATTCCTTTTTTATGCCCGATAATGCAGGCAAAACCACACAAATAATAAGTGGGAACATAAAGGCAGAGTCTCCTTATCTTTATTGATATGAAAAATAATAATGCAAATTACGAATTATCCTATTGCGCATTAGTAGGCGTTGTTGATCAAGAGATGGATTTGTTACTTGTTGTTTTTATTGGGGTTAATATAGTTTATCGCATGAATTATCCCTGCACTTACTCAGCAATGTCACGGTTAAACAAGATATTTTCCTGACTTTTTCAGAAGCCTTAATTTAATAAAGCAACCATTGTGCTCATCCCAAACTGAAATTGCTGCTGAAAATAACTTTGCCGTTTCCATTACTAACAAAGGTAGGTTTACAATCAGAATCTACCATTTGTAAAATAGTGTAAGCATAGCAAGAGGGCACTTTCCTCTTTAACTTGTACAGTAAACTCCTTCCGGTAATCTCCGCGAAAGCAGTTTTTCCCATTACAAACAGTGGATGAGTTAATAACGTTGAAAAGCATAACGGAATTGAAAATGGGTTATACAAAAGTACTCTTTTGGTTACTGTTAACCCTGTTTCTTATACCAGCGATCACACTAGGTTTTGCTGAGTACGGGAATAGATCACTCAATCAGGAATACACGCAATTCTTTATTGAGGATGCACAAAAACAACACCAGGATGCCGGGAAACTTGCCGGGTTCCTGCAAGAGAATCCACCTTCAAGCGTTTGCGGCCCGGTTACCGAAGATCTGCTCAACTATAAAAAGGCGGTCTGCGCACCGGGTTCTGAACTCTGGCAGTTCTACATGATGGACAACGTTGCATTCTGGACGTTGATTGCCGGTTGTTTTGTACTGCTGATGATCGTGTTATTCAGCGCACTGGCCTTCAGAAACCGTAAGTGCCAGTTGTTAAGCCTGATGCTGGCACGGTCATTCCTGATGTTAGCAGGTTCACTTGAAGTGATTGTTCAAGGGGCGATGCTGGTCTGGCTCTCTTTCTGGGGAACCGCCTTCTTCACGCAAACCTACTATCCAAAACTGGTTATATTAGTCGGATTGATGGTGCTGGCGGGTATCTACTACATCATCAAAGGCATCTTTAAAAAGCTCCCGCCTGAGGAGAATATCGAAGGCGAAGTCGTGAGCCGCGAAGCCGCCCCTGCACTGTGGTCACGGATTGATGCGCTGGCTGCCAGAGTAGGAACAACCCCGCCGGACCATGTTATTGCTGGTATCGACACCAATTTCTACGTAACAGAAGCACCGCTGCGCGTTAATGACCATCTGCTAAAGGGCCGCAAACTCTATGTCAGTATTCCGCTGTTGCGCCAACTGACGCTTGCGCAGGCTGATGGCGTCATGGTTCATGAACTGACTCACCTGCATGAAGGCGACACGGCATCGGGCGCGTTACTGGGGCCGAAGCTCCACCGTTTCGATCTCTATATTGCCCTGATGAGCGAGAATGTGGCCACGCTCATTGTCTACTATCCGCTGTATTTGTATCGCATGCTGTTTGAACTGGCATGGCAACGCAACAGCCGTGAACGTGAGTTCGTTGCCGATAGCAATGCCTCCGCGCTCATTTCACCTGCCGCGATCATTGAATCCCTGATCAAAATTTCAGCGTATGCGAGTTATCGCTATGAAGTTGAAAGGGATCTGTTTGCCAATAACGCGCTGCATGAGAGTGAACTGGGGATCCGCAAAACCATCGCCGCCGGTTTGCCTGCACATGTAAATTCGCCCGGTTTTATCAGTGCCATGCGTGAACATAATGTGCCGCATCCCTTTGATTCACACCCACCGCTGACTGAGAGGATGCGTAACGTTGGTTTTTCCGTCGAAGAAACCGCCTATGCTGCGGTGGCAGCGGAACTCCCGACGGAGAGTTGGGTTGATTTAATGCCCATTGCCGACAACATCGAACAGCAGCTTTGGCAGAAATATGAGCGTGATTTCTCGTCTACGCATGAAGAGAGCCTGGCCTGGCGCTATCAGCCCACGGGAGAAGAGGAGACCGCGCTGGTCCTTAAATATTTCCCGAATGTTCCCTTTACGCTGAAAGACGGTTCGCAGGTCGAAATCACCTGGCAGGGCATTGTGTTGCCGAAAACGGCTGAACTGCTGGACTGGGATAATGTTAAAAATATCAACGTCCTCAGAAATTTTGGCCGGGATACCCTGCACGTACAACATGTGCAGCCGAACGCCCACGGCAAAAAACGCAGCAAAATTCCTCTGCCGGGCCTGAAGAAAGAGATTGAGAGATTCAAGCAAGTGCTGGCCTGGTACTGGCACCGCCATCAGACGGTACGGTCGCTGCTGCAACAACCCGAAACGGTGACTCAGCACGACGCATAAATAAGCAGTGGCTCAACCCTGTGACAGGGGTTGAGCTACAACTTTTATTCATCATTATTAATGAGCTTTTCGCTGCGTGATTAGGCAAGGCTGTCATGGGAAAAGCTGAGCCTCAGGCGTTTGACCTGCCACTCAGGTCCTCGCGAGTTGGACCTTGAAAGTAGATGCTACTGATATGGCAACTGCGCGGTTGAGTCAGCACGAAACGAATCGTTTCCCAGACCGATCGTCCATTCAAAAGACGTTCCCCCATCCTGGATTGACCATCGACAGACGTCTCTAACCCCGTAAGTTCGAAATCCGGCGGATACAGCCCGGTAACACGGATATTTTCTTCGGACAACTGCTGTGACAGTTTAGTTGTAAACCCGCTGAGACCGTGTTTGCTGGCGAAAAAAGCGGGATGCGCAATTGAGTCCGTAAAATTCGGGACGCCACATGAAGATATTATTGAGATGATATCAGCACTGTCTGAACGTCTTAACCCAGGCAGCAACGCCTGAGTCAACAGGATCGAACCTGTCAGACCTGAACTGACGGTATTAATAATTTCTGTGTCAGGCTGATCGTCTAAGCTCCCTGACAACCACTGAGCGGCATTGAGAATTAAAATGTCGATGGGCTTATCTGAGGTTAAAAGCTGTGAAGAAAACTGAGAAACGGATTCAGGCCGGGCTAAATCACAGATATACCCTTTTGCAATGCCGCTTTCTGCAGTGATGATGCTGCAGGTTTTTTGAATATCCTCAGCCCGCCGCGCGCAAAAATCCACTTCGACACCCTCTCGGGTCAGCCACACGCACAGCGCCTGGCCAAATCCTCCACCTCCACCGGTAATAACCGCTCTTTTACCTCTGAGCATCTCCATGCCTCCCTTTCTTAATGACTCTGTGTGGATGTAGATATACAGGAGGAGGGGGAGTGACATCTTTCCGTTCGTGCCATTTGTATAGGAGGAAGATGAATAAGCCGCACCGTAAACTGATTAATGCGAGCCTGGGGAGTAGCAGCGTCCGCTGTTGGCTCGGAGCGGTCAAACTGACTGATCTGAAGGTCTGCTATGAGCCAGACGTGGACATCACATCAAAATCCATACTGGATGACAGCAGGTTGGGTAAGCCTGTTTCCTGGACGGCTATGTTGAATTGTCTTTTTCCTCGTGTGGTTTGCAACTTTTATTGATTTGATTGATGAAATCTGGATATTTTTTGTTGAACCCCACCGAAGGAAATGATCACAATGATTTTAATAAGGGCGGCAGAATCAAAAGATATTCCCTCTCTAAAAAAGCTTTTTCTACAGTTGGGCTATCAGACAGACACTGAGAGCTTAGAACAACGTATCTGTGAGACGCAGAGTACGCTTTGTACTTTAGTGGCTGAATTAGATAAGGAGGTTTGTGGAGTTGTTGTTATGAACTTTATCACACCTGTTCATGAAAATAGCTTATGGGCATTAATTTCAGCTCTGGTCATAGATGAGTCGTCACGTGGGGCGGGGATAGGCCAGCAACTTCTGATTGCCTCTGAGCGCATGGCCCTCGATAAAAAATGTTCTCAGATTGAGCTTTCAAGCAGTGAAAGAAGAACCAGAGCGCACAAATTTTATGAAGATAACGGATACAAAGAAGTAAGGAAGCGCTTTGTAAAGCTCCTTGCTAATTTGCCCCTGGTTTATTAACCCTGCAGGGTGATAGCACAGTCCATTCCTGGCCCAAAGCAGTCATCTCAACTATGGGATATTCCTGATGAGCTTCCGATTAGACAACTCTAATGAGCTTTGACAATCTATGTAACAGCAATCTTGCCCAGGGGGTCGGAGCCTTGTGCAAAGAAGAGTGTTATCCTGAAAGTCGGGATGCCAGCGAAACCAGCCTGTAATGGATGAAACTCGCGCCACAGATCTGCTCAGCGCTTCATTGATTGTGCATCCCGGTGGCGTTCTGCCATGTAACGCCCCGGAGATGTTCCCAGTAATTTGCGAAAAAGGGTTGTAAAGCTCGGTACGCTCTCGTAGCCGAGCGAACCGGCAACCTGCTGGATCGATACTCCCTTTGCAAGCCATTCGACAGCGAGCATGATCGTGAGTTGCTGTCGCCAGCGGCCAAAACTCATACCGGTCTGTCGGCTTATCAGACGCGCAAGCGTTCGCTCACTGAAGCCAAGCCGCTTTGCCCAGTCGCTCAACGTTCCTCTTTCTGCTGGCGATTGAAGCATCAGGTCCGCCATCCGGCGCAAACGTGTATCGACAGGCATTGGTAAGTGAAGCTTCTCGGGCGGGGCAGTGGTGAGCTCATCGATCATCACATCAAAAAGACGGGTTTCAGCGCCACCCTGTTGGTAAAAAGCGGGAAGGTGAGCAGAGCGGATCAATAATTCGCGCAGCAGAGGCGTCACCGATATGGCACAGCACGTCGCAGGCAAGCCCGCCGCTAAGTCTGACGCAATGAACGTGTTGTACCCCTCCAGGCCACCCGCAGCCTTGAGACTGTGAGCGATCTCTCCGGGTATCCACATCGCGCTGCCCGGCGGCACAATCCATAGTCCTCCGGCAACCTCACAGCTCAGCGCGCCCTTTTGCACAAACATGACCTGTCCTTTCTGGTGGGCATGCGCTTCCAGCTCAAACCCATTCAGGTCAGTGAGGAGAAAGCCCATTGTCACAATTGGGCGAGGGAGCGTATCCGGGTCGATCCAGTCGGCACCGGCCAGCGACTGATTAAGTATTGGCATACCACCATTATGCTCAGACGTCTCGCCATGTGGCAAGATTGAATAATAATTTGTCATTTCTTCGCAATGACGACCGGTTGCCAGTTCCTTATAGTCCCTTTTGTCGCAGACGCATTTTCTCTCCGGAGGAAACCCCGTAAGCAGATGCTGACCAGCCGGTGATCAGAATGATGGACTCACTAAACAAATCGACGTACGTGAAACGGTTCGTCAGTGGCCTCACTTTTCCAGATTATCCAAAACAGCGCCTTCGCCACACGATCTGCCCTGAACCAAAAAAGGAACAACCATCATGACCGAACAAAACTGCACGTTACGCGGCGACTACTCGACAGCGCGTCTTACCCAGCGTTACCGCTTTGCCGATCCGAATATGGATTTATTCTTCCTCGGCGCGTTGGGCTGGGGGCCGACGGGCGGGCTTTCGGTGGGCGAAGCCTTTCATATTGCGTCGCACATTGAGGACGGTAACCCTGACACCTGGACACAGGCCTTCGAGCGGCAGGGTGAGGTGCTCGCGGCACAGGCAGAGCGCTGGGCCGGACAGGGCGTAATGCGCGCAGCCGGTGAAACCCGTCTTAAAGCGTTTGCCTGCTACCGTTCAGCGTGGCAGTTCGTCCTGCCGGGCGCATATTTTTCGGCTTTGTTTCGCAAAGGACAGGAGCTGTTCGATCAGGCCATGCAAGAGTTGGGCTTACCGACAACGCGCTTTGAGGTCGCTTATTCCGGCGGTAAATTACCGGGCCATTTTTTCCCTGCAAACGACCAGGCAGCACCGACAATCCTGATTATCGGTGGCGCGGATACCTGCCACGAGGACCGTTTCCTGTCACAGGGGCGCTATTATCTGGAACGCGGCTATGCGGTTGCTCTGGTCGATCTGCCGGGGCAGGGGTTGGTGGCAGAACAGAACTTGTACTGGGAAGCTGAAATCGAACGACCGATCGGTGCAGTGATCGACACTCTGGTTGCCCGTTTCGGCGTGAATACACAAAAGCTGGCTATGCTCGGCATGAGCCTCGGAGGCTATTTCGCCTGCCGCGCGGCAGCGGAAGAACCACGCCTTGCGGCCATTGTCGCGACACCCGCGCTTTCATGTCCCGAAGAATTATTCCTTGCCGCTGCCGGAGCAACGAAGAAAGAAACGCACACTCCATCGGATGCAGCCCACCGCAATATGCAAGTTCTGCTCTGGAAGGCTGGCGTCGATAACCTGACAGCTCTGGCCGATAAGTGGCAAAGCGCCACCGCCGCTCCCGCGAAGGTTAATGTTCCCTTTCTCACTGTTGTTGGCGGCCAGGAGGGTGCCGTATGGAAGCAGCAGAGCATCGAATGGCACAACGCCATTCCGTCGGCGAATAAGCGATTAACGATGCTGGATGCAGAAACGGGCGCTGACGCCCATTGTCAGGGCAACAATCCCCTGCGCCTTGTGCAGGAGGTGGATGCCTGGTTGCGTGAGGTTTTGTGACAGCAAACTTGCCGGGGGTCACAACCAGAAAAAGGCAGATGACCAGGGAAGGATGCCGTTATCTGGTAAACGAGGGATATCAGGCCCCTCTGCGCGTAGTTAGTGTAAAAACGAGATATTGGAACGGCGGCTGTGAGCGAGGAGCTGAAGTTAAAACTTCTTCTCACTGATTATACAACTTTAACTAATTATCCAAAGCGCCAGTTAATAGGGAGAATGTCAAACGCTATGGCGCTGAAAATGAATGTGTCGATTATTTCTTCTGAAGAAACACCACATGTCTTAAGCTGTTCTGTACATGAAGACTGCATTCTCTTTGATAACTGTCACTGGATTATTCATCCCCTTCCTGGAGTTCAAAGCAGATATTTCTTACTGGAGCGATAATTCGAGTTACCAAAGGCCCTCCCGATTGCCAGCTTAGTGTAGAAAAAAGTACAGTTTTTTTCGCAATAGCCCATGCCCAGCTAACTCAACATAATAGCGCCAGCCGTATTCAACGTCCCAGGAAGAGAAAAATGACTCGTATTACGAAAGAACAGAAAGCAGCGATGGACTTTGTGGATCAGCTCTGTTTTGATCAACTGGTAGTTCATTGCGGAATGACTGCTGCTGAGCGGCAACAGACAAAGGAAATCGTGACGCGTGTAAATCAGATGGCTGAAGAACACTATACCGGTGCTAATGCAGAAGCCATCAAACATATGGCTTACTGCTTTCTGGAAGTCTACCTGGCGAATACGCGTGATGAGCTGATAGAGGCGATTCCTGTGGATGTTGAAGCGATAGATCTTCCTGAAGAAACCATTGCAGATTATGATCGTTACAGTACCAATTACCAGTTGGCGTTTATGCTTGTTGTCATCGAGAAAGCGACAGGTTTTGATACTCGTTATGCGCTGGAAATCGCTGAAACCCTAAAGGAAGAGTTTGCTGGCTATTCGGCGCTGGTTCGGCGCGATCTGGTGAAACGCTGTCTGGCCTGGGAGTCTGTGGATGCACCACTGAAGGCCTACTGCTGGTTGATCGTCACAGGGATACTGCCTGCGAGAAAAAATGGTCCTGAACGGATTAACAACTCCGTTACGCCTGAATTTGCTACCCGCCTGACCTTAATGGCCAGTCATGAAATGATAATGCAGTATCTGAAGGTAACGCTCGGTGCAAAGAGTGCAGCATCAGTACTGGTTCGCAATAACAACTTGAAATTAAATGAAAATTATATTGAAAGATTACTTGACGTCGAACACTCATTCAATGAAGCCAGTCTCAGGCCAAGCCTGAGAGACGTGCCGCTGATCACTATCCGTGATTTCAATAATCCGCAACGGGTGCAGAAGTTCTTCAGCAACTGGGGTAGCCGTAAGACAAGGTTACGTATGCACACAGGGACACTGGCCAGCTGGCCGGGATATCTCGGCGCTGCCATGATTGAAATTCGCCTGGCCGACGAATACCTTTCTGCGGCGCAGGAAAAGTTTCGCCAGGGCAGCCGCAATGTTTACATGAGTGACCTGAAGGTTCCGCCGATTTTCAATGCCTTTGATAATCAGCACACCCTGAGCGCAGAAGTGCAAGGAAAACTTGCTACATATGGTCTGCAGATTAACGCAGACACTCTGTACCGCACGCATGTGATGATCATAAAGACGACCCTGCAATTACTTCATAGTTACTGTCATTTGACGCGTACAACCGGTGTGGTCATGTCGGCCATCGAAGATGACATTTGGTATATGTCTCTCTTTATTCATGGCGACAAAGTAGCAGCTCAGCAGCGTTAGCGGTACATAACGGGATCGCCAGGCACATAACGTGCAACCCGATCCTCTCAGGCCTGCAGTAAACTGCGGGCCGCACTGATGCAGCCTCTTGACCTGCTCCCTATTGATTGGCACCGATTGTTCTCAGTAACTTCCGCAACTGGCACAGGGCTGCTGTTGCAGCCCCGACAACCTTAGACTTCAATCGACTCCGAGATCTCTAACGCATCATCGACCTCAATGCCCAGATAACGGACTGTGCTTTCGAGTTTCTTATGGCCCAACAGAAGTTGGATCACCCGGAGGTTCTTAGTTTTCTTGTAGATTAGGTAAGGTTTTGTTCTTCTCATGGAATGTGTGCTGTACAGCGAATCGTCGAGACCAAGTTTTTCTACCCACCCATGAAAGATTCGGTTGTATTGCCAGGTTGAAATGTGCTGGTTAGTTCCGACCCGAGACCGAAACAAGAAGTCTTTACTGTGCAAATTGCCAAGCTTTATCAATGCAGAAACAGCTTCTCTGGTCCCTTTGGTTATCTCAAATTGCACAGGACTACCGGTTTTCTGTTGCAAAACCGTTGCTCTGCTTGAAACAGAGCTGCCATATGCAACATCAGATACTTTGAGTTTGACCAGATCACAGCCCCGAAGCTTACTGTCCAGGGCCATATTGAACAGAGCTAAATCGCGCGTTTTACCTTCCAGTTCAAGTCGGATTCTGATCCCCCAGATATGAGATATCTGAAGTGGTCTTTTTTGGCCGATGATACGGTCTTTGTTCCACGGTGACGTGTTCATACTCAAATCTCCTGCAATGTGGGAGATTTGAGTATGGTTGTCCCTTATGAGCGAAGAGTGGAAATTCACAGCTCCAACAACTACATGGCCAACATTGAGGTGTCTTAATCAACGCGGAGCAGGTCAGTTACTGAAGTTTTTTTCTGTTTCTCGTCCACCTTGAATTATGAACAACATTAGAAGATATTAAGTTTTGAACGAATAAAAATGATCGTATTTTTATTAATCAGATAATTATAATAATCTGAGGCGATGAATGAAATTAGTGAAGATTGTAGGGTATTGCGCAGGTGGAGTTGCAGTAGGTGTTGCTGCTGTTGCTTTAGCTCCATTCACGGGTGGCGGCTCGGTCTTGGGTGCTGCTTCATTAGCAGGATCACTGCTCGGTGCAGAGGCTCTTGCTGTAGGGGCTGCTGTAGTGGGAGGTGCTGCTGGAGCGGCTGCAAGCGTTGCGGATGACTCTGCAACTGAAGCCCGTCGCCAGAGTGATATTAATCAAGGCAGGAATGAGGAGCGGGCTCGCCATACTGCCGAAATGCATGCACTGAAACGCCAGATCACCGCGCTGTTGGATCAAATTGCCAATCGTGACCAATTCATTGTCGCTGCATTCGGACTTGGCATAGCATGCGCTTCCACTAGTCGTAAACTCACAGACAATTTGATGGAAGAGCTGGACTGGCTGATTTGCGGGATAGGTACGAGAGCGCAGCTGCCTGCAATTACACAAAATAAAATTTCAGAAATGAGAAGTAACCCACCCTCAACAAATTCAGCCAAAGCGTTGATCAAAAAACATGCCTTTACTAGCAGTGAACACGAAGAAATCTTCAACATCATTATCAATACAGTTGCCGAATTTACTGAAGGTAGCCTCCAAACCGCCCATGGATTCTGACTGACCTGCCCCCACGATTAGATACAACACTCAGTTAGTAACGTCGGAATCTTCATTCTCAGAATGACCCTTTCTCCAGCCCGCTGCAAATTCAGACGGTGTCTGATAATTCAGCGTGGAGTGCGGGCGGCATTCGTTATAATCCTGCCGCCAGTCATTAATAATTTTCCTGGCATGAACGATATCGCTGAACCAGTGCTCATTCAAACATTCATCGCGAAATCGTCCGTTAAAGCTCTCAATAAATCCGTTCTGCGTTGGCTTGCCCGGCTGGATTAAGCGCAACTCAACACCATGCTCAAAGGCCCATTGATCCAGTGCACGGCAAGTGAACTCCGGCCCCTGGTCAGTTCTTATCGTCGCCGGATAGCCTCGAAACAGTGCAATGCTGTCCAGAATACGCGTGACCTGAACGCCTGAAATCCCAAAGGCAACAGTGACCGTCAGGCATTCCTTTGTGAAATCATCGACGCAGGTAAGACACTTGATCCTGCGACCGGTGGAAAGTGCGTCCATGACGAAATCCATCGACCAGGTCAGATTGGGCGCCGCCGGACGGAGCAGCGGCAGACGTTCTGTTGCCAGCCCTTTACGACGTCTTCTGCGTTTTACGCCCAGGCCACTGAGGTGATAAAGCCGGTACACGCGCTTATGATTAACATGAAGCCCTTCACGGCGCAGCAACTGCCAAATACGACGGTAGCCAAAACGCCTGCGCTCCAGTGCCAGCTCAGTGATGCGCCCTGATAAATGCGCATCAGCAGCCGGACGGTGAGCCTCATAGCGGCAGGTCGACAGGGATAAACCTGTAAGCCTGCAGGCACGACGTTGCGACAGACCGGTCGCATCACACATCAACATCACGGCTTCCCGCTTCTGGTCTGTCGTCAGTACTTTCGCCCAAGAGCCACCTGAAGCGCCTCTTTATCCAGCATGGCTTCGGCAAGCAGCTTCTTGAGTCTGGCGTTCTCTTCCTCAAGCGACTTCAGGCGCTTAACTTCAGGCACCTCCATACCGCCATACTTCTTACGCCAGGTGTAAAACGTGGCATCGGAAATGGCATGCTTGCGGCAGAGTTCACGGGCGGGTACCCCAGCTTCGGCTTCGCGGAGAATACTGATGATCTGTTCGTCGGAAAAACGCTTCTTCATGGGGATGTCCTCATGTGGCTTATGAAGACATTACTAACATCGGGGTGTACTAATCAACGGGGAGCAGGTCATGACAGTTTCTAATTGCTTGCTGGATATAGGATAGTGACATGGATAATGCTCAACGACATAAAATGCGATTAGCTAACATTCGACAGCACCAATCAGCAGCAAGGAAAGGTAACCTGGCGATGCCTGACTTGTTTGGATTAAGCCTAATCAATGCCGAAGATGCCCGGTTTATTGAAAATAACGATATGGCTGCTGCCTATGTTGGCGAACTCTATAGTTACGAAGTTAAAGATTCAGATATCGCAGAAATTACTGATTTAATCGCAAATATGGATGTGGAAAGCGGCTCTAATTCAATTCTGGAACCCGTCTTCCTTGGCCTTATCGATGGCACCATGCGGTCATTTAAGCTTGGTACTAAGCAAGGGATCACCGCGTCACGACTCTATAACGAATGCAAAGTATTTTCGTATGCCAAACCGCAGAGCAATACGACGATTGATAGTTATACCGAACAGCTCAATGAGCAGGTGAACATCGCGATATTTGATAAACGGTCAGTCTACTATAAGGGAAAAATGACTCGCGATGGCAACGTAACCACGATGCGAAAAGATTCAGATCCGATTAAAGAAAAGTATTTTGGTGACGAGAATACTGCCCAAGATGGTTATGATCCTGATAGCGTTATTTATAAAAACAAGAAATATGCCAAAAGTGAAGGTTTACCGGGGCAAGCTGCTCAAGCAGATCATGTGGTGCCTTGCGCAGAACTTTGCAAAAATCTCAAGAGCAACAAAGCATTGACTGTTGATGACATAAAAGACATCATCAATATTGAAGAAAATATTGTGATTACCAGCCAGGTAAATAATGCCGGTGGCAATAAAGCTAAACATGATTTGACGCGTGACGAATTACAACAGCAAATTGACCAGGGCTACGTACTTAGTAAAAATAAGCAGAATAAAATAGTTCTTACGGAAAAAGACAAAGAAGTAAAAGCGAATCAAATTAAGAGAATGGACGAAGCACAAATTGCCTTAGATAAGAAAACAAATGAAACAGTGTGGGGTAATGTCAAAAGCAACAGAGAAGTTCAACAGAGACTGGCTGTCGATGCGGGCAACGCTGCGGGCCACCAACTGCTGGGAGAAGTGATTTTATTTGCAATAAAACCGCTCTACTATGAGTTAAATGACTGTCTCAGAAATGGCATTGAAGATGGGATTGCCGCAAACAGTTTCAAAGAGGCGCTTAAGGAACGCTTTGGCCGGATGAAAATGCATATTATGGAAAAGGCAGCTAACCTTTTAAAAGGTGGACTACTCTCCTTTTTTAAAAACTTCATCAGCATGCTGCTCGAAGGGATCCTTAACTGCTTCGTTGGCGTATTTAAAAAAATCGCTCGGGTAGTTAAGGAAGGCGTAAAAATATTGATGCAAATTGCTCCTATCCTGAGGGACGCAAACAAATCACCTGCGCAAAAAGGCGATGCCATTCTAAAGCTCATTGCAGGCTCGGTAACTATGTTTGCGGGTATCGCTATCGAAAGCTGGCTCAGTGGCATGGGCATGGGTGAGCCGTTAAGTATAATTGCGGCCTCATTTTTGTCTGCTGTCTTAACCGCACTCACCATGTATGCGCTGGATAAAATGGATTTGTTTAACATCAACAAAGGATTAAGAACTCAACGTATTTCTGAAATTCTCAATCTGGAGATTGAAAATACAGAACATGAAATTATCGATTCCCTTACTCTCCTGACTTAGTAAGGGTTGAGCGTTAATAAGCTTTCAGTAGTCCTTCACAATAGCTTCGGTTGTGTCTGGAGGATTACTTTGTCATCGCGTTGATATAAATTAGAAACCATTATCGCCATTACCACGCATTAATCCGTGTGCATTACCGAACCGGCGATTCAGAATTAAATAGCACCTTTATGTGTCTACCCATAATTCAGTGCGACTGTAATTGTATTATAAGTGATCGCTCAGGCGATTACCTTACTCGATCCTAAAATGGTTCATCGCCAGTTTAGGATTGGCATACTGCACCTTTTTGAAACGTCCGCTCCTGGCACACAGGGGACATCCGGGCACGGCAGATTTCCCCTGGACGCGCTGTCAATTCTGCCCAAGTATGCAAACCGAAATCATTGGAACGGCTCATGAATATCCAATTCACAAACATTACCCCGGCCAGCCCAGGGTTTACGGAGTTAAAATTAAAGAGCATGGCTGAAGGATTTAACATGCTACACCGACTGGAAGAAAATTGGTTAAACGGACAGAACCGCTTTGACAGGCCCGGAGAAAAACTGCTTGGGGCTTATGCTGATGATTTAATTGTTGGCGTGTGCGGACTTAACATCGATCCCTTTACGAAAATAACTGGCACCGGACGTCTGCGGCATCTCTATGTAGACACGGCATGGAGAAGAAATCATGTTGGCAGCGGTTTGCTCAGTGAAATACTTAAAGATGCTGGCCTCTGGTTTGATTTTATCAACACCAACGCACCATCATCGGCATTCACTTTTTATGAACGAGCCGGCTTTGTTGCTTTATGTGATATGGATAAAGTTACACACCACTTTTGCCTGAGAAAGCAAGCACGGTAGAACATTCTCGTTTTGGACACAGCGCCGATTGTGTCCTGTGTCAGATGGCCAGGGCATATTCTTTGTATTGACGATTTTTTCAAGAAAACTGAGTTCAATTACCATATTTAGTCCTTAAAATAGCGCCGGGAAATCTTCGAGCATATATTGCTTTAAAATCAGACGCTCTGTTTCAAGCTGTGGCGCTTGCTCTATCAGCATGGTTTTCCCTTTATTCTTAGTTTTATGATTTATCAAATTTACCGCCATGAGCGCATTGGTTCCAAAAAATCGGCAATTCCTGCTCATAAAAACACGCGCTGAACGTCTCTGTTTCCATTTTTCACTGTCTGGCAGACTGTGGACCGCGGTAATCGCCGCCCAGGGCTTTAATCAAGGTGATATCGGTGCTGAGCCGCTGGGCCTCGATATCCAGCAGCACAAGCTGCTGCGCGATGGCCGGACGACGCGCCTCCTGCGCCGCATAGTAGCTGACCAGTCCGCGCTGATGGTGCGCGCTGGCGCTGCGGGTGGTCATCATCGCCGCCGCGACTTTCTGCTGCTGCAGCGCGGCCTGCTGGTTCAAATCGTTCAACTGGCTGGAGCTAATCGCCACGTCGCGCACCGCGTCCAGCACCGCCTGGTTGTACTGCTTAATTAAAATATTGCTCGCCGTACGCGTCGATTTCAGGCTGGCGTTTAAGCGCCCGCCGTCAAACAGCGGCAAATAGAGCCCCGGCAGCAGGTTGATCTGCTGGAATGAGGACTTAAACAGATCGCCGACGCTCAGCGCATTGTAGCCCCAGAAGGCTTTGATATCGAAGTGCGGGTAAAACGCCGCTTTTGCCGCGTCCACCTGGTTCATTGAAGCGCTGACGTAGCCGCGCAGCGCCTGCAGATCCGGGCGACGGGCCAGCAGTTCAAACGAAAGCGAATCCGGGAGCGTCTCCTGCAGCGCCGGCAGCGGCACGGGATGAATCTCCGGCATGCTATGCGCATCGGCGCCGATCAGCGCCCGCAGCGTTTCCCGATACTGCGTCAGCGTCCCCTGTGCCGTAATCACCTGCTGCTGCGCCGCCAGCAGCTCCGCCTGGGCGTTGGCGACATCGACGCTATCCTCCACGCCGCGCGCGGTACGATGCTCATGCGCCTGCACCGAGAGCCTGGCGATAGCCTCCAGTTGATTAAGTAATGCGATTTTCTGGAAAGTTGCCTGCATCGCGAAATAGAGCTGGGCCACGCTGCTGGCAAGATCCAGCTCGATGCCGGCGGTCTCCGCCTGGCGGGCGTTCTTTTCGCCAATCGCGGCGGCAACGCGGGCGCGGTCGGCGCCCCATAAATCGATATTCAGCGTCGCCCCGACGCCAACCGTATTCAGCGTGTACCAGGGGCCGTTTTTATCCACCGGCAGGGAGAAGGAGTAGGGCCAGGTGAACTGTTTATTGGTGACCCGCAGACGGTTTTGCGCCGCCACGGCGGTGGCCTGCACGCCCATTGCCGACTGCGCCAGCTCGACCGTGGACTGCGATTGCGAAATACGCAGCCGCGCCGCCAGCATGGTGGGGGAGTTCTGCAGCGCGCGATTGACCAGCATATTTAGCTGCGGATCCTGATAGCCTTCCCACCAGCGCGCCGTCGGCCAGCCGCTATTCGCCAGATGGATCACCTGCGCCAGCTCGGCCTGCTGCGGATTGACCAGCGGAACCTGGCCGGGATCGTCCTGAATTAGTGCGCACCCGGTTAACAGCGTCAGGGCGAAGGCAAACACCGGGGATCGCGCGGCGCGCGGGAGAGTGGAGGTTTTAATCATGATTGCATTGCCTGTCGCGGAATATCGGAAGACGCAAATGGCCACGCCGGCAGGGCGGCCAGCGCATTGACCAGCGGCGCGCCAAATGGATTCGCCGGGTCCGGGAGAAGCGCCTGAGGGCGTTCTGTTGCAGTTTGCTGCGCGTCGATATCGGCAGCGTAGCCTTCAAGCCGCCGGGCGCAGCGGGGTAAAAAAGTATCCCCCGGCGCGGCGTACAGACGATAGCCTTCGCTGAGGCGCAGGATCTCTTCCGCCTGATGGAACGTCGCCCGCACCGGCCAGTTTTTGGCTTCCGGCCACGGGTGGGCGTAGGTTCCCAGCGGCTCGGCGGCTACCCGGTTGATTAAGGTTTCGCTCTCGGTCAGCGCGGCAAATAGCTGCACCAGTTGAAACTCATCGTCGCTTGAGGAGAGGGTCTGCGCCAGCTGGCGATAAAGCTGCGCCAGACGCGCTTTGAGCTGCGGGGCTTCGCTATCCGGCCATAAATAGAGATGTACAATTGAGGAGACCAGCACGCCGAGCAGGATACCGATAACCCGGTCGCGCAGTTCGGTAAGGTTGCTGAGCGGGCCAAACCAGCTCAGGAACGCCAGCGCAAAGGTGAAACCTATCTGGATCCCGGCGTAGGCGATGCGCTCTGAGCCTGCCGCAATCCACGCGGCCAGCGCGAACACCGGCAGGGTCATCGCCAGCAGGCCGCTCAGCGAGTCGGTCCAGGGCTGCACAAAGACGATCAGGAGCAGCGCAATCAGCGTCGCCAGCAGCGCGCCGCCGATGCGCAGCCACGTTTTCTGCAGGGTAGCGCCCAGACCCGGCTGGGCGACAATGACGCAGCTCAGCATAATGGTGTGAATGCCCTGCCAGTCGGCGGCGGTATAGAAAACGTAGCACAGCAGCGTCGCCAGCAGCGTTTTCAGGGCAAAGTGCAGATAGGCGGGATTGGACCATGCGTCCGGCAGCAGCAGCGGCGCTTTTTCCACTTCACCCTGCGGTAACGCGATGGTTTCGCCGCGCGCCAGCCGCGCCAGCACCCCGGCGATCTCCTGCAAAATGGCGCTGTTATCGCTATCGCGTGGGACCATCAACGGCTCCATATCCGCCGCCGTGGGGCTGGGCAGATTATCCGCCAGCGCGTTCAGCGCGCGGGCTATCCGCTGGCGCGCATCGGAATGGTCGCGGCCCGGTTGTAGCAGCGCCGTTAAATGGTAGCAGCGCAGCGCGGCGGCCATCAGCGATTGCCAGGCCTGCGGGCTGGCGGCAATCTCCGGCGTGGCGCGGGCGGCTTGCTGGTACAGGGACTGCAACTGGTTAAACTGGCCGGCGATCTCTTTAAAGGAGGGTTGCGGCGCCCCGCCATCCGGTTGGCTAAGAATCCGCGCCGTCTGGCGCAGCATGACCACCAGCCGGGCTTTAAACTGATAGCCGGGGAACGCCTGCTGGAAACAGGCGTTGACCAGCAGCGTCACCAGAATGGCGGTGTTAATCGCCACCCATAGCCACAGCAGCAGGCGTACCAGAATTTCGCTCTGGCTGGTCATCGACGGGAAGGTCTGGGCGTAGATGACTGCCAGCGCCACCACGAAAAACGCCAGCCCCAGCTTGCCGAGGACCCGCATCAGGTAAATCGCACAGAAGAACAGGATCACCGAGGCAACCAGGCGAATTAGCGGATAGTCATAGGTCCACTTAATAATCAGCAGTACGCCGCTCAGGGCGACGCTGACGGTCACCACGAAAACCACGCTGACCAGCTTAATCATCAGGACGTTAGGCTGGCTGACGTAAAACACCACGATCAGCGCCACGGCGAGGAAGGGAATATGCAGCGTCATAAACAGCACAATCAGCACCGCACAGCTGAGCGTCAGGCGCAGGGTATAGTTCGCCCGCCCCGGCGCATCGCGGAGTTCCCGGGTCAGAAACGGCCACAAGCTTTGCATGCCGTCTCCTTATTGCGGCTGGAGAACGGCGCTGGCGGAAGCGCCCATGCGAAACAGGTTCGGGTCGGGATCTTTGACGGCGATTTTAACCGGGAAGCGCTGGGAGACATGGACCCAGTTGATGCTCTTCTGAATGACCGGCAGGCCTTCAATGACGCTGCCGCCGTCGGGCAGAACGCCGGTGCCGACCGAGTCGACTACGCCCTCGAAGGTGCGGCCATGGTTGGTCATTACGGTGATTCTGGCCGGAACGCCGGGCCGCACACTCTGCAAGTCGGTTTCGCGGAAGTTTGCCACCACGTACCAGTGGTCGTCATCCAGCAGGGTAAAGACCGGCTTAAGGGCCGAGGCGTACTGGCCGATCGTCGTCTTCAGCGCCACCACCACGCCGTTAAACGGCGCGCGCACTTCGGTAAATTCGAGATGCAGCTCGGCCAGCGCAATTTGCGCCAGGATCCCCGCGCGCTGCGCCACCATGGCATCAACGCCGGTCACGGCCGCGGAAGCCTGTTTCGCCTGCAGCAGAGTGGCCTCCAGTTCGGCGCGCGCCGCTTTTTCGGCCGTTCGCGCCTGATCCAGATCTTCTTGTGAGGCAAACCCCTGCGGTACCAGCGGCTCAAGGCGTATGCGTGAAGAGGTGGTCTGCTTAACCAGCGCTTTAGCGCGTTCAACGGCGGCGTTGACCGACTGCGCGTTGTACTCCTGCGCTTTGATGGTGCGCTGGGTCAGCATAATCTGCGCATCGAGCGTGGTCAGCCGCGCTTTGGCATCATCAAGCATCGCCTGGTAGGGACGCGGGTCGATGCGGAACAGCAGATCGCCTTTTTTCACCCGCTGATTGTCGCGAATCGGCATTTCGACGATCCGCCCGCTCACTTCCGGCACCACGTCGATGGTGTCGGCATAAACGTAAGCATCGTTGGTTTCCGGCGAGGTTTGCAACTGCCAGATAACCAGAGTCAGCGCCACGATCGCAGCGAGAACGAGCGCCAGCAGGGGCCATTTTTTGCGGATAACGCTTGAGCGGGATTGGGTCATAGGGATCTAGTTTACGAAGAACAGGAACCACAGAATCGTGGCGAACAGGAACATCAGCGCCAGATAGCTGAAGACCAGTGGAGAAAATCGCGATTGCCATCCTTGACGCACAATCAGGATATGGCAGGGAATAAGTAACAGCGCGGCGCCTAATAAGCAGAAGAACCAGCCGGGAAATGCTGCGCCTAAAACCGGAATCGCCGGGGATAATGAGCAGCCGGAGAGCGTAAATAGCGAAAATAAGAGCGCAGGGCACGCCAGCTTAACAATGCGATTCAAGACGAAATACCTGAGTGCTCGGATTAAGGTGAAATGAGTTTAATCTCCTTGATTGTGAAAGAAAAGAAACTCATCAGGTATCTCAAACAGAACGTCTCTTTTCCTCTGGTTACATTGTTTTGTGATCATCTTGCATCACCACAAATATAAAAGTAAAACTATATGGATTGTCAGCATTTTAATTCCTATATTCAAAGGATTACAAAAAATGCCGTTGGTATTTTTTACACCCTAACTTTATATGACTCACCTGGCTATGCATAACACCATATATGAAACATTGCTGGAAGCACCCGGCCCGCAAGGCTCTCTCAAAGGCACCTTGCTTAGCCCCTGTCCGAAGCCAGAACAGGTCATTCTGATTATTCCCGGATCTGGGCCGACTGATCGCGATGGTAATAATCCGCTTGGGGTTAATGCGTCAACGTATCGGCTTCTGGCGGAAAATCTGGCATTGAAAGGTATCGCAACGTTGCGGGTGGATAAGCGTGGAATGTTTGCCAGTTCAGCGGCGATAACGGACGCCAATGCTGTGACAATCAGTGATTATGTAGAAGACGTACGTTCCTGGATAACGGTATTGCAACAGCGTCTGGAAAACCCCTGTATCTGGCTTCTCGGGCACAGTGAGGGGGGGATCGTGGCATTGGCGGCGGCGCAGGAACCTGATGTCTATGGTTTAATACTGGTCGCAACACCTTCGCGCCCGCTGGGGGAGGTATTAAGAGAACAGCTTAAAGCCAATCCGCAAAATGCAATTCTGCTGGACGATGCGTTTTTTGTTATTAACGAACTGGAGCAGGGTAGACATGTTAATGTTCAGAACAGGCATCCTGCTGTGCAACATTTATTTTATCCGGCAGTGCAGAGGTTTCTTATAGACATTTTTTCCTTTAATCCAGTTCATTTGATCGCGCGTATTACTAAACCTGTACTGGTATTACAGGGGCAACGCGATCTCCAGGTAACGGAATATGATGCCCGACAGTTTAAGGCAGCCAACCCGAAAGCAACCCTTGTTCTTTTACCGGATGTAAACCATGTTCTTAAAGCGGTGAATTCTGATGACAGGGAAGAGAATAATGCGGCTTATACAAACGCATCGCTTCCCCTGGCGGCCGGGGTGGTTGAGGCCATTGTGCAGTTTCTGACGCATAATGGTAACCCAAAAGCTAAGCGGCCACTCTTTAATTAATAGACACTCTGGGAGTTGGGACGTTGAAAATTGACTGGCATAGCGCATTGCTCACCCGTTCCACAGCCATAGATAAACACTACAAAAACACGCAAAACGTTCGTCGTTTCATGATGGAACAATGCGGGGAAAACTTCCGTTTCGACCGTGATTTCATGGCCTGGATCCGCAATGATATCCCCAAAAATCTGGGCGATGTGATCGACGAGTGGAAACGCAGACAAGGTTTATAAAAGAAAATTTTTTATTCGCTTGAGGCAGACAGACTGGAGAATTGTCAGGTCTGTTATGAGCATAGTAGGGGTTAGCATGAAAAAACGTGTATCCGTAATTATGCTTTCTTTTCTGTGTGTGCTGTTATCGGCGTGCAATGATATGAAAAAAATAGAACCGGAAAAATATTTTACGGGTTCGCAACTGGTTTTGGCTAAGGCTATCCAGGCGGCAGATCGTGAGGCCATTCTCCATCTGGCGAAAAATACTGATCTTAATAGCCAGGGAGCCGAGGAGCTGACACTTTTATTTTTCGCAATGAATGAGTCTTTTTACAATAATAACCCTCCTGAGCGATTGCAGATCATAACGGATTTGGTTCGCGCGGGAGCAGATCCTCTGCAGCCGCAAATGAATATGCCGGGTAGCCCTGCTGAAATTACCGCAAAAGCTGACAAGGACATCTGGCTGAAGGCGATGCTCGATGGTGGGCTGGATCCTAACGCCAGGGATAAGGTGTATCATGAGGCCCTTATTTTCTCGGCAATTAAATCAACAAATAATTCACCTCTGGCGCTGCTAATCAAGCGGGGAGCCGATATCAATACACGAGACTCCTTAGGCCAAACGCCACTTGTCGAGGCTTTTTTTAGATCCGAATTTGAGAAGGTTTTTTTTCTGCTGGACAACGGTGCTGATCCCAACCCGGTGAATAAGCAGGGTCGCTCCTTCAGGCAGATGGTCGATTTTGAACTTCAAAGGGTTAAGAAAGGCGGGGAGTATTACGATAATTTATTGAGATTAAAAGAAAAGCTTAATAGCATGTCCCAATGATATATTGGAAAGCGTGTTAAGAGGCTATATAAGGCTCTGGAACTTAAAGGACAGAGCCTGCGCCACATGAACTGAAGCCGTGTCCGGGAAATGCCAGTTAAGGGATAATGCGCGCGGCTCTGAATTGTCTGAACAAATTGAAGAACATGGTTCGTTTCAGGTGATAGAACAGTCACTTTCGCAGATGACAGAAATTTGCTGATGGCCGCTAAAGCAGGCTTCTGCTTCATTCCGTACAGCAGAAATTTTATATCCGTTTTGGCGCGAAGCGGCCAGCATAAAGTGATGTGCTGGAAATCATCTGTCTATTTAGCATAGTCGTTCTTTTACGATCAGAATTGAATGACGTAGTGCTGATATTGTTATTTTGCTATTAATTACAATCAAAATTTGGCACATCAAATTGGGAAATTCCCTTCGAACTTTACGCGGTTATTTTATTCTGCCTTTAGCGATAAATTATAAGCATCATAAAACAATGGCTCTGCCATCTGGTGACAAGAATATTATTATTCGCTGAATATTTCATGAAAAACAATACCAGGTAAGCGGCAACCTAAAAGGCTTTTATTGTTAAAATATATGCTTTTTTAATGTGATCTGCATCACAAAATTTACCTTGCTGATAACCACAAAATTAGTGCGCCTAATAACAAAGGAAATCAGCATGTTTAATATCCGTAGGATCGAACCGGCTTTTAAAGAAGATATGTATGGTTTCACGCAGAGCCTGCTCAGCTATATCAATGGTGAAACGAATAAAACACCAGATAGCGAAAAACTGCGTGACATAACGCACCGGGCCTATCATCAGGGCGCAGTTGCGGATCAGAAAATTGCCCAGCATGCCCTTTTTATTATTTACCAGAGTGTTCTGGCTCATCCGCTCTCTGCCCCTGCATCCCGGCAGTACGACCCGGCGTTGCTGGAAATTAAAAAAATCATCGAGAATGAATGGCTGGAACATGAGTTCGGGCAACTTTCTCTACCCGAAGAGGTGAATTCAGCCCCGCGTTATGGTGATTTTTTAAAAACGGTGTGGCATGCACATAATGCTTCGCATCATCCCCTTTTTGAGTTTCTGGAAAAGGATGCTTCAACGGAGCAACTCTATTATTTCTTCAAAAGCGACAGCGCACTTAATCTGATTTTCTTTGATCTGGTTGCCTATACGCTGATTGGCTCCCAGCCGGAAACCCGCGGTACTATCAGTGAAAACCTGTGGGATGAAATAGGGCATGGTGACAATGTGTTTACGCACGTCAATCTCTATAAAGATGTGCTGGCGCGGCAGGATATAAAACTGCCAGAAAACCATTATATCGACATGTACGGGGCAGAAGCACTGGCCGGACACAATGCCTTCATGATCGGTTCTGTTAATCGCAGCCACTATTACAAACTGCTTGGGGTAATGGCTATGACGGAGGTGCTGGATCCGCCCCAGTATGAAAAACTGGTAAATGGATGTCTGCGTCTGGGCCTTATCGATCGCGATGTGAAATATTATACGGAACATATCACCATTGATATCAAACACGGGGATGACTGGCTTTATAACGTCATTGATGTGATTGCCGGGAAGTACCCTGAGACCCGCCGGGAGTTCTATCTCGGCAGTTTACTGAGGCTGCGGACCGCGGAGCGCTATTACGATCAACTGATGCAGAAATTGATGCAACTCTGATGATACCGGCCCGGAGGGAGCTCCGGGTTTTTAATTATGCTGAACAGGAGTGGATGTGTGGCTTACTTACTGCTGGCGCTGGCCGCTATTTTCTGGGGTGGAAACTATGTCGTGGGGCATATACTGGTTCAGTACGTTGACCCCTACGGACTGAGTCTAATCCGCTGGGGAGGGACAACCCTGCTGATGCTTTCGTTTTACTGGAAGCGATTCTGCGTCGATTTCGCCTCGATGCGAAAGCATATTCGCATAAACATTCTCCTCTCTTTCCTGGGGCAGGTCTGTTTCCCGCTCAGTTTATACATAGGCCTTCAGTACACAACTTCCCTTAACGCAGCTATCTATATTTCCAGCACACCCTGCCTCGTTCTGCTTATTAACCATTTTCTTTTCCGTGAATACATTTCAGCGCGCAATATTGCGGGTGTCGTGGCCAGTACGGTGGGGGTGCTGTACCTCGCATTTTCCAGTGCCAGCGGTAACGGGCGGATGCAGGCTTTTGGCCTGGGGGATGTGCTGACCATTATTTCCGCGTTGAGCTGGGCGTTTTACTGCGCATTTCTGCGTTTTAAAGACACCACGGTAACAAATACATCCTTTGTCGCTTTCAGTTCCCTGTTGGGGACTTTAATACTCGTACCGATGTTTATTCTCCATGCCGCGTTTGCAGAGGCGTATCGGGGCGTTATTTATAGTGTGTCACCCTCTGTTATCATCGGTATCCTTTATCTGATTATCTTCCCGTCATGGCTGTCATATGTGTTCTGGAATAAAGGCGTATCGCTGATTGGTACTACCCGAAGTGAGATTTACACCCATCTTATCCCTGTCTCCGGCGGTATTATGGGCGTCGTATTTCTGGGCAATGAACTACACACCTACCACATCGTCACCCTGGTTCTGATTGTCTCCGGTATCGTCTGCTGTTCGTCCCGACATTCCGTCAATAACCGCCCCGAACAACAGAGTGAGCGCTCATAAGATTGCAGCGCCACAGATACGCCGGGTACGCCTGGCACGAAGCAGACAGGCCGAAGCGCGGTCTGGTCTGCTATGCGCGAATTGCTAACATATCCAATCCGCATCAATGCGATAACGTCAAAACAAAAGTGTGCTTAAATCAGAGATCCCTAAGTCAGAGTACTTGCAATGACATCTCAGGAGTCTAATGTGCACGTTGAAACATCCCGCTTATCCCTTCGTCCTGTCCTGGCATCAGATGTCGCCGATCTGTTCAGGATTTATGGTGATCCGGCGACGAACACATTTAACCCCGCCGGGCCATACCCGGACATTGATTATGCAAAAGCGGTGCTCATTCGCTGGCTCGACCATTGGCACACTCACGGGTTCGGAAACTGGGCAATATCACTGCGCGATCGTCCTGAAACAATCATTGGTTTTGGCGGGCTGAGCATTCGAAGTTACGACGATATTATGATTAATAACCTTGGCTATCGATTTTCAACTGACGCATGGGGAAAGGGTCTGGCCACAGAATTTGCAACCTATGCGCTGAGATATGGATTTGAAAATATCGCGTTTACCGAGATTTCCGCTGTCGTAAGACAAAACCATCTGGCGTCGCGCAAGGTGCTCGAGAAAGCAGGGCTACGCTATATCAAAGACATTTATGATGTTAACGATGCGCCGCCAAGCCTTCTGTTTTCACTCACCGTGGATGAATGGCTGAGTAATTCAAAATAGTCTGGATTAACGCCTGCTCTGAGTGTGACGCGGGGGCCGACGACGCCTGAGGAATGCCTTCCGGGAATACTTCCCGAAAGGCTTCAAAGATGATGAGTGCATATCTCCCTGAATACGCTTGTACGTATCAAAAGATACGAATCCTTTCGCTGCGCGTTTTTAAGCCAGTCCCGCACCCGCCAAAGGCTTGCAGACATAGACAGTTTCTTTAATGCCGGTTTTAGCTTCGTACTGTGCCGCAACGGCCTCTTTCACCGCAGGCACCAGCGCTTCCGGCACCAGCGCGACCACGCAGCCGCCAAATCCGCCGCCGGTCATGCGCACGCCGCCTTTATCGCCGATGGTGTTTTTCACGATCTCCACCAGGGTGTCGATGTGCGGTACGGTGATTTCGAAATCATCACGCATGGAGGCATGGGATTCCGCCATCAGGACGCCCATACGCTGCAGGTCGCCTTTTTCCAGCGCGCTGGCGGCTTCCACGGTACGCGCATTCTCGGTCAGCACATGGCGGACGCGGCGGGCAACCACCGGATCCAGTTCGTGCGCGACGGCGTTGAACTGATCGATATTCACGTCACGCAGCGCTTTTTGCTGGAAGAAACGCGCGCCCGTTTCGCACTGCTCACGACGGGTGTTGTACTCGCTGCCTACCAGGGTGCGTTTGAAGTTACTGTTAATGATGACGATGGAGACGCCCTCCGGCATGGAGACCGCCCTGCTGCCCAGCGAGCGGCAGTCGATCAGCAGCGCGCTGCCTTTTTTACCCAGCGCCGAGATAAGCTGGTCCATAATGCCGCAGTTACAGCCGACAAACTGGTTTTCCGCTTCCTGGCCGTTCAGGGCGATTTGCGTGCCGTCCAGCGGCAGGTGGTACAACTGCTGGAACACGGTGCCGACCGCCACTTCCAGTGAGGCGGACGAGCTCAGGCCCGCGCCCTGCGGCACGTTACCGCTGATCACCAGATCCGCGCCGCCAAAGCTGTTGTCACGTTTTTGCAGATGTTTCACCACGCCACGCACATAGTCTGACCACTGCTGTGAAGGGTGGGTCGCAATGGGGGCGTCGAGTGAGAATTCATCCTGCTGGTTGTCGTAATCGGCGGCGATAACGCGCACGGTACGATCCTGACGCGGTGAACAACTGATCACGGTCTGGTAATCGATGGCACAGGGCAGCACAAACCCGTCGTTATAATCGGTATGTTCGCCGATCAGGTTTACGCGCCCCGGCGCCTGGATGGTATGGGTGGCAGGGTAGCCAAATTTTTCAGCAAACAGGGACTGTGTTTTCTCTTTCAGACTCATGGTTAAACTCCGGATTCGCGGAAATGAATATCGCTGACCGCGCGCAGACGTTCGGCCGCCTGTTCTGCCGTCAGGTCACGCTGCGTCTCAGCCAGCATTTCATAACCGACCATAAACTTACGTACCGTGGCGGAGCGTAATAACGGCGGGTAAAAATGCGCGTGCAACTGCCAGTGGCTCTGATCCTGCTGGGTGAAGGGGGCACCGTGCCAGCCCATCGAGTAGGGGAAGGAGCACTGAAACAGGTTATCGTAGCGGCTGGTCAGTTGCTTAAGGGCCAGCGCCAGGTCGCCACGCTGTGCGTCGGTTAAGTCGGTGATCCGCAGGATATGCGCTTTGGGTAACAGCAGCGTTTCAAACGGCCAGGCCGCCCAGTAGGGCACCACGGCCAGCCAGTGTTCGGTTTCAACGACGGTGCGGCTGCCGTCCTGGCGCTCGCGTTCAGCGTAATCCACCAGCATGGGGGAGCCGTACTGGCGGAAATAGGCGTTCTGCAGACGGTCTTCGCGTTCGGCTTCATTGGGCAGAAAGCTGTTGGCCCACACCTGGCCATGCGGGTGCGGGTTCGAGCAGCCCATGGCCGCGCCTTTGTTCTCAAAAACCTGAACCCACGGGTAAGTGCGGCCCAGATCGGCGGTCTGTTCCTGCCAGGTTTTCACCACCGCTTCCAGCGCGCTCAGGCTCAGTTCCGGCAGGGTTTTGCTGTGATCCGGCGAGAAGCAGATAACGCGGCTGGTGCCGCGCGCGCTCTGGCTGCGCATCAGCGGATCGCTGCTTTGCGGCGCATCCGGCGTGTCGGTCATCAGTGCCGCAAAGTCATTGGTGAAGACATAGGTGCCGGGGTAATCGGGGTTTTTATCGCCGGTGACGCGCGTGTTCTCCGGGCACAAAAAGCAGTCGGGATCGTGGGCCGGCAGGGTCTGTTTCGCCGGGGTTTCCTGAGCCCCCTGCCAGGGGCGTTTGGCGCGGTGCGGCGACACCAGAACCCATTGATCGGTCAGCGGGTTGTAACGGCGATGCGGGTGATCGACCGGATTAAATTGCATCATGATTTACCTTGTTTAAAAGCCCCTCCGAAGAGGGGTAATCGGCTCTGCGGTTGTTGCCGTGTGTTTATTCATGGGTTGGCAGGGCAATATCTTTGCTGACACGCAGTCCGTCATTGTCAAAAATCATGCAGTGCTGGCTGTCAAACGCGAGTGTGATTTTTTGCCATGGGCGGAAGTGCACATCGCCGGGGAGGAGGATTTTAATGTTGTCGTGACCATAGCACTGGCCGAAGAGATAGGTATTGTTGCCAAGTCGCTCCACCACTTCGCACTGGAACTCCAGTTGCGTGCCGCGCGTGACATCCGTAGAGAGATGTTCCGGGCGGATCCCCAGCGTGACTTCCGCGCCAGGTTCAAGAGGCGACGTAGTGATTGCCAGCGTTAATGTGTGCCCCTGAGCGAGCGTTACCGTCAACTCGCCCGGTTGCCACGCTTGTACTGTCGAAGGCAGGAAATTCATTTTCGGCGAGCCGATAAACCCGGCGACAAAGCGGTTTTTCGGGTTGTAATAGAGCGCCATTGGCGAGCCCATCTGCTCAATATTGCCGTAATTCATCACCACGATTTTATCGGCCAGCGTCATCGCTTCTACCTGATCGTGGGTGACATACACCATGGTGGTTTTCAGCTCCTGGTGCAGGCGTGCGATATGCAGACGCATCTCGACGCGCAGTTCGGCATCGAGGTTAGAGAGCGGTTCATCAAACATAAACACGCGCGGGTTGCGCACAATCGCGCGACCAATCGCTACACGCTGGCGTTGACCGCCGGAGAGCTGTTTCGGTTTTCTGTCCAGCAGATGGCTGAGCTGTAAGGTTGTGGCGACCATCTCCACCTGACGGCGAATTTCCTCCTTCGGGACTTTATTGACCTTCAGGCCGTAACCCATGTTTTCCGCCACGGTCATATGTGGATAGAGCGCGTAAGACTGGAACACCATCGACACGCCGCGATGGGCGGGGGCGACATCGTTCATCACCTCGTCGCCAATCAGGACTTCCCCTTCGCTGACCTCTTCCAGGCCAGCAATCATGCGCAGCATGGTCGATTTCCCGCAGCCGGAAGGGCCGACAAACACGGCAAACTCACCGTCTTCAATCGACAGATTCACATTGTTCAGCGTCACCGTGTCGCCAAAGCGCTTGGTGACATTCCTCAGTCGTATATTGGACATCAACGTTCCCCGAAATTAGTAGCCGTTATGTGCAGCGATAAGCGCGTTGTCGGATGCTTTTGTTTTACGTATAACAATCAGGCGACAGGCTTGCTCAACCGCGAAAATTCATGCTCAGACTATAACTTCCAGTGTTTTAGCGCCCTATATCGAATTTCCATTTCTGTTGTGTCTGTCACACAACTGACAGTTAATTCTCGTTTTGTTAGCCACTCAAGCGTAACGTATAACAAATCGAATTGAGCGCATGAATACGTTTTAACCCCAGTGATATCAGGTGATTTTAACGTTGTCTCATCGGATGTCGCACCATGAAAACCACTAAAATGTTATACCTTGACATGAGGGTGATAATGAAAAAGAGAACACTTACCGCACTGATCCTCTCTGCACTGGCTGCCGGCCAGCTTATTAGCCTGTCGGCGCATGCGGCAACAAAGCAGCTTAACGTCTGGGAAGACATTAAAAAGTCCGTTGGTATCCAGGACGCCGTCAAAGACTTTGAGCAAAAGTACGACGTTAAAGTGAATGTTCAGGAGATGCCCTACGCGCAGCAACTGGAAAAATTACGCCTGGATGGCCCGGCAGGCATCGGGCCGGATGTGCTGGTCATCCCCAATGATCAATTGGGTGGCGCAGTTGTGCAAGGGCTGCTGGCCCCCCTGAATCTGGACAAAGAAAAGGTTGACGCCTTTACCCCGGCTTCCATCAACGCCTTCCGTCTGGACAACACCCTGTACGGCGTACCGAAAGCGGTCGAAACGCTGGTGCTGATTTACAACAAAGACCTGATCGACAAACCGCTGCAAAGCCTGCCGGAGTGGCTCGACTACTCGAAGAAACAGCGTGAGCAGAACAAATACGGTCTGTTGGCCAAGTTTGACCAAATCTATTACAGCTGGGGCGCTATCGGTCCGATGGGCGGTTACCTGTTCGGGAAAAACGACAAGGGCGGCTTCAACCCGAAAGATATCGGCCTGAATAAACCCGGCGCGGTGGAAGCGGTCACCTTCCTGAAAAAATTCTACAGCGAGGGGGTCTTCCCGTCGGGGATCCTCGGTGATAACGGGCTGAACGCCATTGATTCACTGTTTACCGAGAAAAAAGCCGCGGCGGTGATTAACGGCCCGTGGGCTTTCCAGCCGTATGAGGCCGCTGGCGTTAACTACGGCGTGGTGCCGCTGCCAAATCTGCCGGATGGCAAACCCATGAGCTCCTTCCTGGGCGTGAAAGGCTATGTGGTCTCCACCTGGAGCAAAGATAAGCAACTGGCGCAGCAATTTCTCGAATTTATCAACCAGCCGCAGTACGTGAAAACGCGCTATATCGCTACCCGCGAGATCCCGGCGCAGAAAGCGATGATTGACGATCCGATGATCAAAAACGACGAGAAAGCCAGTGCGGTCGCGGTGCAGGCCGCGCGTGCAACGGCCATGCCGGGCATCCCGGAGATGGGCGAAGTCTGGGGGCCGGCAAACGCGGCGCTGGAGCTGAGCCTGACCGGCAAGCAGGAGCCGCAGGCCGCGCTCGATGCCGCCACCAAACAGATCCATATGCAAGTTGAAGCCATGCAGGCCAGTAACCAGTAACCGCTTGTTGTAGCAGAACGGGAGGGCAACCTCCCGTTGTCGAAAAGGAGTCGTACGTGATTATCAGTCCCAGCGAGAATTTTGCCAAAACGCAAGGTGCAGGCCGTCATGCATGGTGCGGGCTGCTGCTGGCCATCGTGCCGGGCTTTGGTCAGTTCTATCACCGTCAGTGGCTAAAAGGCCTTATCTTCCTTGTACTGTTGAGCAGTTTTACCGGCATTTTCTATGATTTTCTGCGCGAAGGACTCTGGGGGTTATACACCCTTGGCGAAGAGGTGCCGCGTGATAACTCCATCTTTTTACTGGCGGAAGGGATCATCAGTCTGTTGATCATCGCCTTTGGCGTGATGGTCTGGTATCTGTCGCTGCGCGATGCATGGATTAACGGTAAAAAGCGCGATGAAGGTAAGCCGCTTAACAGCGTGCGCAAGCAGTATCAAATGCTGCTCAGCGATGGGTTTCCCTATCTGATGATCACCCCCGGCTTTATTCTGCTGGTGTTTGTGGTGATTTTCCCGATCCTGTTCGGCTTCTCCATTGCCTTTACCAATTACAACCTCTACCACACGCCGCCCGCCAAACTGGTGGACTGGGTGGGATTAAAGAATTTCGTCAATATCTTTACCCTCTCGATCTGGCGCTCGACGTTTCTTGATGTGCTGCAGTGGACGGTGGTCTGGACGCTACTGGCAACCACTCTGCAATGCACCGTTGGCGTACTGCTGGCGATTCTGGTCAATCAGAAAGATCTGCGGTTTAAGCCCCTGGTGCGCACCATTTTTATTCTGCCGTGGGCGGTGCCGGGCTTCGTCACCATTCTGGTCTTTGCCGGGATGTTTAACGACTCCTTTGGCGTGATTAACAACGCTATTCTGGCTTTCTTTGGTATTGCGCCGAAAGCGTGGCTTACCGATCCCTTCTGGACGAAAACAGCGCTGATCATGATGCAAACCTGGCTCGGTTTTCCGTTTGTCTTTGCCATGACCACCGGGGTATTGCAGGCCATTCCTGACGATCTGTACGAGGCGGCGAAGATGGACGGTGCCAGCACCTGGACCCGGTTACGCACGATTACGCTGCCGCTGGTGCTCTATTCGATCGCGCCAATCATCATCACCCAGTACACCTTTAACTTTAATAATTTCAACATTATCTACCTGTTTAACAACGGCGGCCCGGCGGTGGCAGGGGCGAACGCGGGGGGCACCGATATCCTGGTGTCGTGGATCTACAAGCTGACGATGTCCTCATCGCAGTATGCGATTGCTGCGACCATCACCATTTTGCTGTCGATTTTTGTTGTCGGCCTGGCGTTGTGGCAGTTCCGTGCCACCAAATCCTTTAAAAACGACGACATGGCATAAGGGAAGAAAAATGGCTAAATCACAAAGTATCCGCCGCGAAAAGTGGATCCGCCTGTCGCTCTCCTGGCTGGTTATCGTGCTGGTATCGCTTGTCATTATCTATCCGCTGGTGTGGACGGTCGGTGCCTCGCTGAACGCCGGTAACAGCCTGCTCAGCACATCGATAATCCCGGAGAACCTCTCGTTCCAGCACTATGCCGATCTGTTTAACGGCCAGGTGAACTACCTGACCTGGTACTGGAATTCAATGAAGATCAGCCTGCTGACCATGATATTGACCTTAATCAGCGTCAGCTTTACCGCGTACGCCTTTTCGCGCTTCCGTTTTAAAGGGCGCCAGAATGGCCTGATGCTGTTTTTGCTGTTGCAGATGATCCCGCAGTTCTCTGCGCTCATCGCCATCTTCGTGCTGTCGCAACTGCTGGGGCTGATTAACAGTCATATGGCGTTGGTGCTGATCTACGTTGCCGGGATGATCCCGATGAATACTTATCTGATGAAGGGGTATCTCGATGCCATTCCGCGCGATCTGGACGAATCGGCCCACATGGACGGTGCCAGCAACTTCCGCATCTTTATCGAGATAATCATGCCGCTGTCAAAGCCGATTGTGGCGGTCGTGGCGCTGTTCTCCTTCACCGGTCCGCTGGGGGATTTCATTCTCTCCAGCACCATTTTACGCACCCCGGACAAATACACGCTGCCGATTGGTCTGTACAACCTGGTGGCACAAAAAATGGGTGCCAGTTACACCACCTACGCGGCGGGCGCGGTGTTGATCGCCGTGCCGGTGGCCATTCTCTACCTTGCCTTACAAAAATACTTCGTCTCCGGCCTGACCTCCGGCAGCACTAAAGGATAACCACATGAAAAGATTTACACCCGCTCTGCTTGCTGTTTGTCTCTGTAGTTTGTCCGCCAGTTCGTTTGCCGCCGACGCGTTAAAGACGCGCCCGTTCAGCGGCATGCCAGCCGACTTTATTAAAGGGGCGGATATCTCAACGCTGCTGGATGCCGAAAAGCACGGGGCGAAGTTTTATAACGACAAGAATCAGCCGCAGGATGCGCTCGCTATCCTGAAAGCCAATGGCGTGAACTATGTGCGCCTGCGTTTATGGGTCGATCCGAAGGACGCTAAAGGCCAGGCATACGGCGGGGGCGATAACGATTTGGCGACCACGCTCGCGCTGGCAAAACGCGCGAAAGCGCAGGGCATGAAGTTGCTGCTCGATTTCCACTACAGTGATTTCTGGACCGATCCGGGCAAACAATTCAAACCAAAAGCCTGGGAAAAAATGGATTATCCGCAGCTAAAAACCGCGATCCATGACTATACCCGCGACACCATTGCCCGCTTTAAACAGGAGGGCGTACTGCCGGATATGGTGCAAATCGGCAATGAAATTAACTCCGGTATCCTCTGGCCGGAAGGCAAAAGCTGGGGGCAGGGCGGCGGTGAGTTTGACCGGCTGGCGGGGCTGCTCAATTCCGCCATTGACGGGCTCAAGGAGAATTTGAAAAACGGCGAACAGGTGAAGATTATGCTGCACCTGGCCGAAGGCACCAAAAACGATACCTTCCGCTGGTGGTTTGATGAAATCACGAAACGCAATGTGCCGTTCGATGTGATTGGCCTGTCGATGTACACCTACTGGAACGGGCCGATCAGCGCGTTGCAGGCCAATATGGACGACATCAGCAAACGCTACAACAAAGATGTGATTGTGGTGGAAGCGGCTTACGCCTATACGCTGGCCAACTGCGATAACGCCGAAAATAGCTTCCAGGAAAAAGAAGAGAAAGCGGGCGGCTACCCCGGCACCGTGCAGGGGCAGTATGACTATATCCACGATTTAATGCAGTCGGTTATCAATGTTCAGGGCCATCGCGGCAAGGGTATTTTTTATTGGGAGCCGACCTGGATTGCGGTCCCCGGAAATACCTGGGCGACGCAGGCGGGAATGAACTATATCAACGACAAATGGAAAGAGGGGAATGCGCGGGAAAACCAGGCATTGTTTGATTGTCAGGGAAAAGTGCTGCCTTCGGTAAAAGTATTTAATTAACGCTGGTGTTGTAAATTTCAGGATCTTTAATATGAATAAATTTGCGCCTTTAAGCCCGAAGGTTGTCTCGCTATTGCATGGCGCGGACTATAACCCGGAGCAATGGGAGAATTACCCCGGTATTATCGATGACGATATAGCCATGATGAAACAAGCAAAATGCAATGTCATGTCGGTCGGGATATTTAGCTGGTCAAAACTGGAACCTCGGGAAGGGGAATTTAATTTCGGCTGGCTGGATTCGGTTATTGAGAAGTTATATGCGGCGGGAATTCATATTTTCCTCGCCACACCGAGCGGTGCCCGGCCTGCCTGGATGTCGCAGAAATACCCGGAAGTGCTGCGTGTCGGGCGCGATCGCGTCCCGGCACTGCACGGCGGGCGGCATAATCACTGCATGACCTCGCCGGTCTACCGGGAGAAAACGCTCAAAATCAATACGCTGCTAGCAGAGCGCTATGCGCAGCATCCGGCGGTACTCGGCTGGCATATTTCCAACGAGTACGGTGGTGAATGTCACTGTGATTTGTGCCAGCAAAAGTTCCGTGACTGGCTGAAAGCCCGTTACCAGACGCTGGAGAACCTTAACCACGCCTGGTGGAGCGATTTCTGGAGCCACACCTATTCGGACTGGTCGCAAATTCAGTCGCCGTCGCCACAGGGTGAAGTGTCGATCCATGGGCTGAATCTGGACTGGCGACGTTTTAACACCGCGCAGGTCACTGATTTCTGCCGCCATGAAATTGCCCCGTTGAAAGCGGCGAATGTGCAGCTTCCGGTGACCACCAACTTTATGGAGTATTTCTACGATTACGACTACTGGCAGCTTGCGCCAGCGATCGATTTTATCTCCTGGGACAGCTACCCCATGTGGCACCGGGACAAAGATGAGACGCAGCTCGCCTGCTACACCGCGATGTACCACGACATGATGCGCTCGCTAAAAGGAGGCAAGCCGTTTGTGTTGATGGAGTCAACGCCGAGCGTCACCAACTGGCAGCCAACCAGCAAAGTGAAAAAGCCGGGGATGCATATCTTGTCCTCGTTGCAGGCGGTGGCCCACGGCGCGGATTCGGTGCAGTACTTCCAGTGGCGTAAAAGCCGCGGTTCGGTAGAGAAGTTCCACGGTGCGATCATCGATCATGTTGGTCATCTTGATACCCGTGTCGGGCGTGAAGTGTGCGCGTTGGGCGACATGCTTGAAAAACTCACCCCGGTGCTGGGATGTCGCACCGATGCGCGTGTGGCGGTCATCTTTGACCAGCAAAACCGCTGGGCGCTGGACGATGCCCAGGGGCCGCGCAATAAAGGCATGGAGTACGAAAAAACGGTAAATGAACACTACCGCCCGTTCTGGGAAAAAGGCATTGCGGTAGATGTCATTAACGCCGATGCGGATCTCAGCCGTTATCAACTGGTGATCGCGCCCATGCTTTACATGGTTCGTGAGGGGTTTGCGCAGCGCGCCGAAGCGTTTGTCGCGGCGGGCGGGCATCTGGTTACCTCTTACTGGACCGGCGTGGTGAACGAGAGCGACCTCTGTTATCTCGGTGGTTTCCCGGGCCCGCTGCGCAAATTGATTGGCGTCTGGGCCGAGGAGATCGACTGCCTGGACGACAATGAGCGCAATCTGGTGCAGGGGCTGGCAGGGAACGATGCCGGATTACAGGGGCCGTATCAGGTGCGCCATCTGTGTGAACTGATTCATGCCGAGAGCGCCAAACCGCTGGCTACTTATCGGGATGACTTCTATGCCGGCCGCCCGGCGGTGACGGTCAATCAATTTGGCAAGGGTAAAGCATGGCACGTTGCCTCACGCAACGACCTGGCGTTCCAGCGCGATTTCTTTGCCAGCCTTATTGATGAACTGGCCTTGCCGCGTGCCGTTGAGCAGGATTTCCCGCCGGGGGTGGTGGCAACAGCGCGTACCGACGGGGAAAGCACGTTTGTTTTTATCCAGAACTTTAGCGCCCAGCAGCAGACGATCACCCTGCCGCAGGGCTATCAGGATTGCCTGTCCGCCGCGTCGGTCAGTGGTTCGCTGGTGCTGACGCCGTGGGATTGCCGTGTTGTTCGCCGTCAGGCGTAATGTCTGACTTATACGCCTGCCCATTCGGGCAGGCTTTTTTTTATCTGTTGAAAATCAGGAGTCGATGATGGTGAGTCTTAAATCTTTCCTGCACTACTTCTCTGAACCGAAAAATACCGCGGCAGTGCCCATCAGCGAAGCTGAGCTGCAATTGATCCAGCGGCTGGCAAAGGCATTTGGCGGTGCGGAGAACATTGAGACCGTGGATGCCTGTCTGACCCGTTTACGGGTGACGGTGAAAGATCTGTCCGTTGTGGATCCGCAAGCGCTGCAACATGAAGGGGCGCTGGGGGTGATTATTCTCGGTCAGCAGGTGCATGCGATATTTGGCAAACAGTCAGATGCGCTGCGCAAATTACTGGATGAACATTTCTTTTCCCGCACATAAATAAAAAGGGATACCCGTGAGGGTATCCCGAAATACAAAAAAGAAAAGCAAAGGCAATATAAATACTGTCAGGTAATAACCCGGCAGTTCTCGGAGATAAATAACGAGGGTAATGCATTAATAAACAAAATCATCTCGCGTTATATCGCGACGGCAGCACTGGACATAACCAGGGGCTTATTTATATAAGCAACCGGTATTAACAGATGTAGCCAATTAAGCGATAACGGAAAAGAGAATGTTTATTTACCACCAGGCTTCAACCTGTACGCCAAAGTTCCAGGTGTTATTTTTGGTGCCATCTTCAAATGATTTGCCATTTTCTGAATCATTTAAATAGGAAGCAAAGACACGTAGCTCAGGGCGTGACATAAATTCCGGGCCATCTGCCAGACCCACCGCGAAGGTATATTTTTCGCCGCTCTGTTTGTAATGGGTACCGTTTTTGTAGTCATCTTTCTGGTAGAAGCCGCCAACTTCACCGATCAGGCGCACGTAGTTGGTCATCTGATACTGCGCGCGGCCCACCAGTGAAACCAGACGGGTTTTGTCGGTATATTCCGTAATGTCGTTAGCAGAGCCGTAGGTCAGCACGTGGTTCAGCGAGAACTTACTGGTAATCGGAATGAGCCCGGTGTTGATCACACGGTAACCGCTGGCATCGTTCACATAATGCCACATGTCATACCAGCCGCCGCCCTGTGATACCATGTTCTGCGCCAGCCCTTTGTTGGCATATTGCAGCACCAGTTTGTTGTAGCCGCCAAACATATCCTGACTGATTTCGCCGGTCACCATCACACCGTCATCCGCTTCGTATAAGCCGCCGTACTCTTTCTGCTTTTTCGTCGGATTTGGCATCGCGTAGTCAATGCCGAACTCGGTCCAGGCGCCTGACCACGGCTTCCAGCCCGCATAGCGAACGTCGATATAGTTGATATTGACGTCATTGTCATTATCGACGCGGTAATCAACGTCATTGGCGTCACCCCGGATCCAGGCTACCGAGACGGCACCCGGCCCGACGCTGTAGTTTTCAATCCCCGCGCCGGAACCGGAGATATTCCAGTACTTGGTATCGATGATGTGCAGGTCGTGACGCTGGTAGTAACGCTTACCGCCCCAGATGACCGCATTAGGATCGTTGGGGATAAGCCCTTTAATTTGCAGGTTCAACTGGCGCAAGCCGAATTGCGCGTCGTCACCAATGGTGGTTTCGTTGTCGTTAGAACCGTCGGAAACCATGCTGACCATACTGTCGAGGTAAAAACTTACATCATCTTTTTTATAGACTTCTGAACCCAGTTCCAGCTCACCGTAGGTATCGGTTTCGTTACCCAGACGACCCAGTTTGTTCTTTTGCCACTCAACCTGTCCGCCATCGCCGGACACGCCTACACCGCCGCGCAGGTAACCGTGAAAGTCGATAGGGACAGATGTCGCAGCCAGCAAAGAAGTTGAAGTCAGCGCAGTGGCTAACGCAAGAGAGAGAGTGCGTAGCATAGTGTTCATATCATTCCTCTTATTGTTTTGTATTACGTTCACATAAGCAGTGTCATAAAATGCCTAAATGTAAAAACAGGCAAACTAACGATTGTGAATATGTGATTAACTGCAAATAAATCAGCGTTTTTTGTTACCGTTAGCGAATCTGTTCACAATGTTGGAGGTTGTGAGCGTCATACTTATTTTGTTAAAATGAGGCAAGGGGATGTGTGGTGAGCGTTTTTTCAGGTCGCCCCTGTTACACTTGGCGTATAACAACATAAGGAACCGGACCATGAAGTCTAAAAGTGCAACGCTGGAAGACGTAGCCCGTCATGCGGGTGTCTCCTACCAGACCGTGTCCAGGGTACTCAACAAATCTGCCAATGTATCCGAAACCACGCGTTTAAAAGTGGAGAAATCCATAGAGTTATTGCGTTATGTACCGAACCGGCTGGCGCAGCAGTTAGTGGGTAAGCAAAGCCAGACCGTCGGTCTGGTGACCACCTCGCTGGCACTCCATGCCCCTTCGCAGGTGGCGGCGGCGGTGAAACGCTACGCCAACCTCGATGGCTACCAGGTGTTGATTTCAATGATCGATGAGAACGTCAATCAAGACATTCAATCCGCCATCAACGAACTGAAATCACAACTGGTAGACAAAGTGATCATCAACGTGCCGCTGGAAACCGAAGAGGCCCAGCGCATCGCGGCTGACAACGATGACATCGTTTGCCTGTTCCTCGATGTCGATCCCTACAGTTCTGTGTTTAACGTTTCGTTTAACCCGGCTGACGGCACCCGTGCCAGCGTCAAACACCTTTATGAACTGGGCCATCGGGAGATTGCGCTACTGGCCGGGCCGGAAACCTCCGTGTCAGCCAGGCTGCGGCTCAAAAGCTGGATCGACACGCTTAACAGTTATGGACTGAAACCGGTGACTGTTTTTCATGGTACCTGGGATGCGCAAAGCGGTTACGCGGGCGCGTTACAGATGTTACGTGAAACACCGAATTTCACCGCCGTGCTGGTGGGGAACGACCAGATGGCGCTCGGCGTGCTGAGCGCCTTCCATCAGCATCAGGTCGCCATTCCGGGGGAGAAATCAGTCGTGGGGTATGACGGGACCTACGAAAGTTCGTTCTTCCATCCGGCGTTGACCACCGTTTCGCTGGATCTCGATTTGCAGGGCAAGGAAGCGGTGCGTCGTCTGCTTGATAGCGGCCACGGTGATTCAGCGCGCAGTTCGTCTGTGTTGCCAGCAAAGCTTATCGTCCGTCATTCAACCGGGGCAGTGCAGGAGCAGGGGATTAACCTGCAGGATATCGCCCAGCAATTGCAGGAAATTGCGCATAAGTTGTGGAAGTAACGTTCAGGCGTCTACTGACGCTGAGGCGCTCCATAGCGAAAGCCCGCCGCGTTTTGCTGAATCCATATGAACAGTGCTCATACGCTATGGATTCGCAAAACGCTCTGTTTATAAAAAACAGGACTGTCAGGATGAGCCTTACGTGGATTGGGGCTCATCCACGCGTGCTCATGCCTGATCTGTCATAGGGGCGGGAAATAATAACAGACAGCTATCCGCTATCAGTCAGGCGTGTCAGTTGGCGGATGCGGTTGGTCTGATGGTGATCTCTGTTGTATCGACGCTCTCAGGGGCTTCAATGACCTGCCGCACGGCACGGGCAATATCCGCAGGTTTTAGTGCCACAGAACGGTAGACATCCATCGCCGCCCTGGTTTGCGGATGCGTAATGGTTGAGGCAAGGTCACTTTCCACAACACCTGGATTGACACAGGTCACGCGAATAGTGGGGCTTTCCTGACGTAATCCATCCGAAATCGCGCGGACCGCGAATTTCGAGGCACAATAGACGGCGGCGGTTGGTACGACAGCAAGGGCGCCGATCGAGCCAATATTGATAATCTGGCCGGAACCCTGCGCTTCCATCACGGGAAGCACAGCGCCAATGCCCCAGAGCACACCCTTGATATTGACGTCTATCATACGCTCCCATTCATCCTGTTTACCTGCGGCAAGCGGAGAAAGCGGCATGATACCCGCATTGTTGATCAGCACATCGACGCGGCCCCATTTATCCAGCGCGTCCTGCACAAAGCTTGCCATCGACAGGCGACTGGTGACATCCAGCTCTCGTGCTTGAGCAACACCGCCCGCGCCGCGTATTTCTGCGGCAATGGCTTCGATACGCTCCAGCCTGCGAGCCCCTAATAACACCTTCGCGCCTGCGTTTCCAAGCTCTCTGGCAATCCCTTCGCCAATCCCGCTTGATGCGCCGGTAATTAATATCACTTTCTGCATAGCATGCTCCTTTAGTTGAGTTCGAAACGATCATAGAACTTCACGATTGTTTCCAGTACCCTGCTTTGACTGGACTCACTGGTTAGCGATGTTAAACAATGAAAATTGATCTCAATCTCTTACCCGTATTTCTCGCCGTGGCAGAAGAGCGTAATTTCAGCGCCGCTGCTGCACGCCTGGGCGTCACCCGATCGGCGATCAGCCAGGGAATTAGGCGGCTTGAGGATGCGTACGGCACAATGCTGGTCATGCGTACGACTCGCTCAGTAACCCTGACGGAAGCAGGGGAACGGCTACGAGAATCGCTGTCATCACCGTTATCCAGTATTGACGCGGCGTTCGAAGAGATAGCGTCTGACAATGTGCCGCGAGGATGTCTGCGAATTGCCGTGACCTCGATAGCCGAAGCGTTTCTTTCTGGCCCGCTGATTGCCTCGTTTGCGGCGGACAACCCTGCCGTAACGGTTGATATTGTCGTGACCGATGAAGAGTTTGATATTGTGGCTGCGGGTTATGACGCTGGCGTAAGGCTTGGAGAGGTGATCGAAAAGGATATGATTGCCGTCCCGCTTACCGGAAAGCAACGTGAAATGGCGGTTGCCTCGCCTGCGTATCTTGCAGCGCATAACGCCCCTGTGCACCCGCGTGAGTTGATTCACCATCGTTGTATCGGCTGGCGTCCTGCCAAAGATATCGCCCCTTATCGCTGGGAATTTGAGGAGGCGGGGGAACCTTTCAATCTGGCGATTGAACCGCAGATTACGACGAACGATCTGCGCCTGATGTTGCGGCTCGCGCTGGCCGGTGGCGGGATTACGTTTGCCACGGAGGATACATTCAGACCTTTTGTTGAGAACGGGCAACTTGTCTCACTGCTGGATGATTATCTGCCTTATTTCCCGGGTTTCTATCTCTACTTTCCTCATCGCCGCAATATGGCGCCCAAACTCCGTGCCCTTGTCGACCATGTCAGGCGGTGGCGGCAGCAGGAACTGCAATAGCGGAGAATAGCGCTGAAAAGGTAGAACGCGACAGGTGGGTCAACATTCAAAATCTCACCTGGTTAATCCATATTCTGTAAATTCAAAAATCCATATTTTTTAGAGATGGTGTTTAAGTTATTTTTTTAAATTAATAACTTAATTAATGTCGTCACTTTTATGTTTTTTTGTGTAATTGTAAAGTCCATCACAGAAACACAGGTTACAGCAAATTTGTCCATATTTTCGCATGTCACTCACTGACACTCTGCCCCGGTGCTGATTTACTTTCATTCGATACCTTACTTTTTTGCAGGCAGGAAAAATGGCTTCTATGAGTAGTGATTCTGTAGTGTTACCGCGCGCACTACGTGATACCCGACGCATGAATTTGTTTGTTTCTATCTCGGCTGCTGTTGCGGGGCTGTTGTTTGGTCTGGATATCGGGGTGATTGCCGGTGCATTGCCCTTTATTTCCGAGCATTTTGCGCTTTCCAGCCGTTTACAGGAGTGGGTCGTCAGCAGCATGATGCTGGGCGCAGCGCTAGGTGCGCTTTTCAACGGGTGGTTATCATTTCGTCTTGGGCGTAAATACAGCCTGATGGCGGGCGCAATACTTTTTGTCGCAGGTTCACTTGGCTCTGCTTTTGCCCACAATGTCGAGGTGTTGTTGCTCTCCCGCGTGCTGCTGGGCGTTGCGGTCGGCATTGCCTCTTACACTGCACCACTTTATCTCTCTGAAATGGCGAGCGAAAATGTGCGTGGAAAGATGATCAGCATGTACCAGTTGATGGTCACCTTAGGCATTGTGCTGGCGTTCCTTTCCGATACTGCTTTCAGCTACAGTGGCAATTGGCGAGCCATGCTCGGCGTGCTGGCGTTGCCTGCGGTTGTCCTGATTATTCTGGTCGTGTTTCTGCCCAATAGCCCACGCTGGCTGGCCCAAAAAGGGCGACACATTGAGGCGGAAGAGGTGCTGCGTATGTTGCGCGATACCTCTGAAAAGGCGCGCGATGAACTGAACGAGATCCGCGAAAGTTTGAAGCTGACGCAGGGTGGTTTCCAGTTGTTCAAAGCTAATCGTAATGTGCGTAGAGCCGTGTACCTTGGCATGCTGTTGCAGGCGATGCAGCAATTCACGGGCATGAATATTATTATGTATTACGCGCCACGCATTTTTAAAATGGCTGGATTTACAACCACTGAGCAGCAGATGATCGCCACCCTTGTGGTTGGGCTAACTTTTATGTTCGCCACGTTTATTGCGGTATTCACCGTCGATAAAGCCGGGCGTAAACCTGCGCTGAAAATCGGTTTTAGCGTGATGGCTATCGGCACGCTGATCCTCGGATACTGCCTCATGCAGTTCGATAACGGTTCGCCATCAAGCAGTCTTTCATGGCTTTCAGTCGGTATGACGATGATGTGTATTGCAGGGTATGCGATGAGCGCGGCACCGGTCGTATGGATCCTGTGCTCTGAGATCCAGCCCTTAAAATGCCGTGATTTCGGTATTACCTGTTCAACCACCACAAACTGGGTATCGAACATGATTATCGGCGCAACCTTCCTGACTCTGCTTGACGCGATTGGCGCGGCGGGTACGTTCTGGCTCTACACCGCACTCAATCTGGCTTTCATTGCATTAACGTTCTGGCTTATCCCGGAAACCAAAAATGTGACGCTGGAACATATTGAACGTCGTCTTATGACGGGTGAAAAACTGCGTAATATTGGGATGTAATTTATCGCGCGTAATTTATCCCGCGTAATTTATCCCGCATTGGTTAGCAGGAAAGCAGGTTAATAAATTAGCCTGCTTTAATCCACAACCCTCACTGATACACTATCTCTGCTAAATTATGATCGCTGCGGTGAGCCAAATTTTGCAGCAATCATTTCTGATGTGGGTTGTATTCCCCCCAGACTCCACTGTTCCGGTTCATGCTCGTCAATTCGGACCCATACCGAACGCCGAAACTCAGGATCGCCTTTTCCCTCAATTTCAACAATAAGGTCAGTCATACGACGTAGAAGTTCATTTTTTTGCTCCGGGCTCAAAATCCCTTTGATGGTTTGCACATTTACGAAGGGCATTGTATTCTCCTTAATTAGCTAGGTCTTAAAATAATACTTAGGTTAAGAGGCAAATCTACACATGTCAAAAGATAATTCATTACCGTACCTGTTACCTGAACTTTGCGGGCTTGCGGCGGCAGCGGAACTCCTTGGCGATCAATGGGTTTTGTTAATTCTAAGAGAGGCTTTTTACGGGGTGACGCGCTTTGAGACGATGCGCGCACATACAAAAATTGCAAAACAGACACTGGCAAACCGATTAAAAAAAATGACTGAACTCGATCTGCTTTGCAAAATCCCTTATCAGGAAGAGGGGACACGTGAACGCTATGAATATGTTCTCACACCAAAAAGCCGATCGCTGGCACCGCTTCTTATTTCCCTGATGGAATGGGGGCATAAAAATATATTGCATGATGAGCCACATATTTCCTTAGTAGATAAATGTACGGGGAATGTCGTACATAGTGCATTCGTGTCAACAAAAGGTGATGTCGTTGAGGCTAAAAATTTACAGATAGTGGCTTTGAAACGTTAATTTGCCTGGTAACCTTGTCTCACTGGTTTTCAGGGCTCATTAAAAGCCCCATTTCGCATACACCTTCGGGACTGTACAGACAAGCCTGTCAGGGGGAGGGGCTGTTATGCGCGAGGGGCAGCTATTGAGCCAGATTAAGGCAAAAAATCGCGTGGTGTTGAATCCAGGATGGCGCGAAAAGCAGCGGTAAATGCAGCCGGGCATGAGAAGCCAAGCTGGTAGGCGACCTGTTTGATTGAGATGCCGTTGGCAAGAAGATCTAACGAAGCACAAATTCTGGCTCTCTGCTTCCACGTTCTAAAACTAAATCCAGTGTCTTTAATAAACAATCGCGAAAATGTACGTTCGGACATGGTAGCGATATAAGCCAGATCGCTTAGCGATGCTTCCCAACGATGATTAACCAATAATTCTCTGGCCGCACAGGCTAATCGCTCATCATGCGGCATTGGAAGTTCCGCGGCTAAAGGGGGAGCCTCGCTGAGAATCTCCAGAAGCAACAGAGCCATTTTCCGTTGGCTCGGTTTGCTGTAGTCATCACAAAAGAGTCCGGCTATCAGCTCTTTCACCAGTGCTGTAGCCGTAATCACATGCACCTGGTGACTCTTCGTAAAATTCGCGCACTCTGCGATAAGGCTGCGGCTGAAATAGACGGCCCGTAGGTCTGTATGTGAAAGCAGGTTGTAACTATGGATCTGAAGAGGCGGTAGCCATAATGCACGCTGAGGCGGTATTACCCACCGGTCATTTTCTGTTTCAACCAGCATAACCCCCCTGGTGGCAAACAGCAGTTGCCCCTCAATATGATGATGAGGAGGATCTGTATCTCCACGTTGATAACTTATCGCGGTGCTTGACCACCCTGTGGTTTCATCATGTCTTGGCGCTTTATCTATACTACCTGGCATTTCGGATTTAGCTCCTGCACTTATGATAGCGACCCTGGAACCATCCGAAGTAAAGCCTTACTGGATGGGGGAGTGATTTAATTTTCAGATTATCATAGGTATTACAGGAGCCTATCCTAATGCGAGTACACTTTATCGTACATGAAAGTTTTGAAGCACCAGGCGCATATGAAACATGGGCCAGAAGCCACGGACATGATGTGACTTTCTCACGCGTATACGCAGGGGATCTGTTGCCATCTGACGCTGAAGGCATCGATTTCCTCATCGTTATGGGCGGCCCGCAAGATCCAGCCACAACAGTCGAAGAGTGTCCGCACTTCGATTCTAAAGCCGAACAGGCGCTCATTTATTCTGCTGTTAATACCGGTAAAGTCGTTATCGGCATCTGCCTCGGCTCACAGTTGATCGGTGAATCCCTCGGCGCATCGTTCGCGCACAGCCCTGAAAAAGAGATAGGTAAATTCCCGATCACCCTGACAGAAGCCGGTAGCAACGATGAGATGTTCTCTCACTTTGCCAGGACGCTCGAAGTCGGCCACTGGCATAACGATATGCCGGGTCTGACGCCGGATGCGAAAATCATCGCTTACAGTGAGGGATGCCCACGTCAGATCGTTTCATACTCGGATCGTGTCATTGGTTTCCAGTGCCACATGGAACTGACGCCGGATATTGTGGAACTGCTCATCGAACAGTCTGCGAAAGATCTGGACCGCGCCGCAGAATATCGCTTCGTTAATACACCAGAGGAACTTCGTGCGCACGATTACAGCGAAATGAACCAGGTGTTATTTGTCTTCCTGGATAAGCTGGAAGCGCGTTACAAATCGGTTTAACCACAGAATGAAGCCCGGTGATAAACACACGTGTGGTGATTATCGAATGCTCCCTATTCAGGCCGCCTGCGCAAATTGTTTCTCGAAAGAGGATACTCAGTGATACGCAGGCTTATCCCAGGGTATCGTCTGGCGAGACACGGCGATGCATGATCAGCGTAAAAGAGCAGCCTTGTTGCGAACTGTCGACTGTCATGTGCCAGCACAGATGGTCGACAATGCGCTGAACAATCGATAATCCAAGCCCTTCGCCATGTTGAGGAGATCCAGACTGAAAGCGCTGAAAATGATGAGGCGCAATGCTTGACGGCAGCCCAGGACCGGTATCCGTGACCGTTAAGGTGGTGTCGCGTAACGTCACAAGAACTTCGCCCTCAACGGTGTACTGGCACGCATTGCGCAGCAGGTTCCATATGACGCTGCGTGCCAGTTCAGCGTTAGTCTCCAGATGGGTTTCCTGCGGCGCGTCCAGCCTGAGTTCGATTTTTTTTCGTGCCAGCCAGGGTTGGCAACGCGCCATGCACTCTTCGATTAAGGGGCGTAACGAGACATTGGCGATGGGAAGCGTATGCGGATCCCGCGAGAGTAAAAGCAGGCATGTCAGTTGACGCTCCATTTCCTGTGTGGTGCGCACGGCGCGCTCGGCGACGGGCACTAAATGGCTGTCAGCAGGCAACTGATGCACCAGCGTTTCTGCGGCACCGCCAATGATAGCCAACGGCGTGCGTAATTCATGGCTGGCATCGCCCGCAAAACATCGCTCACGGTGCAAGAACCGCTCAAGTTCATCACTGTGTTGGGCAAATGCGCGCGCCAGCACGCCGATCTCGTCATTAGAATCCATGAAAGGTAAGGGCTTCTGGTTGCGTTGTACTGCGTTCGCCAGCCGGGTTATCGGGACGGTAACGCGCGCTGAGGTGAGGCGTCCCATCCAGAATGCGCCCAGGATACACACCGCAATGACAAGCGGTGCGAACCCGTCGATCAGCAACTCAAGCCCGGCGTAGGGTTCGCCATCCTGTAGAAAATAGAAGCGCTGTGCATTGCGTTCAAAGACCAGCAGGTGGCGGTAGGCCGACGCTTCCAACAGATGGTAGCCCGGTGCGTACCGGAGCAAAGCATCGGGGGCGGTTTGGGCGTCATACAGCAGGCTACCGGCGGGCAGGGTAGGCACTACGCCACCGGCAACCTCTTCTTCCAAATGCGGTGCCGCCTTGTCGAGGTTTTCTGTCATTGCCCAGGCTCTGAGCTCATCGTAGTCAAGCTGTTCGGCTACGACAAGAACCGCCATCACGGCAACCATCAGCAGGACAAACGAAACAGTAATACGCGTTTTGAGCGTCATCTGACGGTAAAGGGATTTCATGATTACTGGGCTGCCCTGGTCGTTATTCTTGAGAAACCTCGAAAGGCTTGTGCAGGCGAAAACCGATGCCATGAACGGTTTCTATCAGTGCAGGTGTGAAGTTTTTGTCAATACGCTGGCGTAAATCATGAATATGCGTGCGTAACGCACCGCTTTCCGGCGGCTCATCGCCCCAGAGCAGGTACTCCATCTCATGCTTTTTAACCACACCCGGTGCCGCACGCATCAGACACAACAGCAATTTATGTGTGCTGGGTGTCAAATTGATGATTTGCCCCTGGCGCCATGCCTGCGGTGCGCTGGCATCCACGAGCAGATCTTCCCATTTTAGCGTCCCCTGAACTTGCCGACCCTGAGCCCGGCGGACGAGCGCCTAGATACGGGCATCCAATTCCCTGAGAGAAAAGGGTTTAATGAGGTAATCGTCAGCCCCAAGCGCAAACCCCTGCACACGGTCATCAACGGGATCGCGTGCGGTCAACATCAGCACTGGCACCGGGTTTTGATAGTCGCAGCGAAGTTTGCTACAGAGTGTCATGCCATCCATACGCGGCAGCATGAGATCCAGAAGAATAGCGTCGTAGTTATTCTGCGTTGCCATACGCAGGCCTGTGACACCGTCACGCGCCTCATCCAGCACATAACCCAGCGGCTCGAAAAAGTCATAGAGATTGGCAATCAGTTCGGGGTTATCTTCGATAATAAGCAGGCGAGTCATAAGAAAATTGACGTATCCATAAATGGGCCGAATACCTTAACAACTTCCTGACACGGACTTATTGATACTCAGCACATTTCTAACACGCTGAGAACAGAGCATGTTTCTTCGTCTTTCGTCGTTTCGGCTCAACCCGGTACAACTGACCTGGGTCGCAGCCCTGTTTTTTACGACCCTGGGTAATATTTCGCTGTGGCAAACATTATGGTCGCATGTTGAGTTCACCTGTTTTCAGCAGGTGCTGTTCTTTATCAGCCTGCCGGTTTCCCTTTTCTGTTGCATAAACCTTTTCCTTACACCGGTAATGATGTTGCCGTATTTGCGTAAGCCTTTGTTAGCCGGGCTGGTGGTTATCAGCGCGGGTTGTACTTACGTCATGCTTCGCTACGACATACTTATCGACTACAGCCGGGTGCAGGATTTTTTTGAAGGCGCGCCGACGGCTGAACTCATCGCATCTTTCTCTCTGCCTCTGGCGCTCTGCCTGCTTTTTCTTGGTCTCTTACCTGCGGCGGCGATGATGTTTATACCGACGAAAAAAACAGGGAATCCCGTAGATACCCTTTTTTGGTGGCTGAGCCATATTCTGGTGAACCTGACGCTTCTTGCAGCAATCCTACTCGCGCTTACCAAGGACTACGCTTCTCTGCTGCGTGATAACAGACATATGAAAGATCAGGTCGTGCCGTTTAACGTTGTCACCAATACCCATCACTATCGGAAACAGAAATCGGGCGTAAAAATTCACCCTTTACGGGCCATGGCGAAAAGGGCTACCCGTATTGTTATGATGTCAGATGCAAAAGCCGATGAGTGACTGTCTGGCAGGCGAGCCGCGTGATCCTTATCTGCGCGATGATGAAAACCAGCGGCTGTGGTGATGGTTATCTGGCCCGACAGATTAACCGGCCGGGCGAGGGGAACGTGTCAGACCGGGTAGCAAATCTCTTCCGGCTGGCGCTGCATAATGACTTTACCGTGACGAATAGAGGTCAGCACTTTGGCCTGGCGGCACACTGCATCGTAGTCATTTTTCGCATCCAGGATAAGCAGGTTCGCCGGGCGCCCTTCGGCAATGCCGTAGTTATCACCTAAGCACAGCGCACGGGCACTGTTATCGGTAATCAAATCGAGGCAGCGCTGCAAATCCTCGTACCCCAGCATATGGCAAATATGCAGACCGGCATCGAGAATACGCATGATGTTGCCATTGCCCACCGGATACCACGGATCCTGAATGGAATCCTGCGCGAAACAGACGTTGATCCCGGCGCGGTCCAGCTCTGCCACCCTTGTTACGCCGCGACGTTTCGGCCAGGTGTCGAAGCGTCCTTGCAGGTGAATGCTTTCGGTTGGACAAGAGATAAAGTTGATGCCCGACGCTTTAAGCAGGCGGAACAGTTTCGAGCAGTAGGCGTTGTCGTAAGAGCCCATGGCGCAGGTATGGCTGGCGGTGACCTGTGCGCCCATCCCACGCACCCGGGCTTCTTCCGCCAGCACTTCCAGGAAGCGTGATTGTGGGTCGTCGATTTCATCGCAATGCACATCGACCAGACAGCCATGGCGCTGGGCCAGATCCATCAAAAAGCCCAGCGAACTGACGCCTTTATCGCGGGTATTTTCGTAGTGCGGGATGCCGCCCACCACGTCGGCGCCCATCTCGATAGCGCGCGTCATCAGCTCTCGGCCACCGGGGAAGGATTCAATGCCTTCTTGCGGAAAGGCGACGATTTGCAGGTCGATAAGGTGGGCCGCCTCCTTTTTCACTGCCAGCATCGCCTCAAGCGCCGTCAGGGAAGGATCGGTCACATCAATATGGGTGCGCACGTGCTGTACGCCGTTATCGCGCAGCATACCGATGGTTTTCAGCGCCCGCTGGCGCGTATCTTCAACCGTTACGCTCGCTTTGCGCTGGCTCCAGCGGGCGATACCCTCAAACAGTGTGCCGCTCATATTCCACTCCGGCTCGCCCGCGGTCAGGGTGGCATCAAGATGGATATGCGGCTCGACGAACGGCGGGATAACCAGCTTTTGTTGCGCGTCGATATCGCTGGCGTCAGCCGTCTGCACGGCGGTGTGCGGAGTGATGCTCTTGATCACGCCGTCATCTAAGTCGAGGGTATAAAGCGATTCTTTATGGCGCAGGCGTGCGTTGATAATTTTCATGAGTATTCCCGTAAATGGTTTTGTGACATACGCCAGATCGTTAACGCGACCGAGGCGTTGAGGTGGAATTGCGGATGGCTAATCGGATAGCTGGTCAGCTTTTCAATACGTTGGATGCGTTGATGTAACGTGTTGCGGTGAATGCCAAGCCGCTCGGCGGCTCTGACCACGTTCCCGTTCTCCTGGAGCAGTGTTTCCAGCGTCTCCATCAATAGCCACGGACTTTTGCGATCGCGTTCTATCAGGCAGCCAAGGGTGTCGTGCATAAAATCGCTCAGCAGCGCAGGGTCGCCGATGGCAGAGAGGAGCTTGATAAATCCCAGTTGTTGATAGTCGGTAATGCGCTGGGCCGGGCGCAGAGTATCGCTAAGATCCAGGGCCTGACGCGCCTGCGATAGCGCGCGCTGATAGTCCTGTAATTGCTGCACCCGAGCGGAAAGGCCACACAGTAGCGACAGCCTGTCGTCACCTTCCGCCAGCGCGAGCAGCCACTGTGCTAACCACTTTTTCTGCTGATAAAACTCACCGTCCTCATCCGGCAGCAGGAAGATAAACATATTGCTGCGCTCGACCAGCGGAAAGGGATTCTCCTGCTGATTGAGCTGCTGCTGCAATCGCTGACGGATGGTACGTCGCGCCTGCTGTAACCAGGCCTCGGCCTGCCCGGGTGGAAACTGGCGAAACAGGTTTTGTATCCCCTCAAGACGCAATGCCACTACCCGCAGGGGGCGGCTAAAATCCAGTTGTTGGTGGATAGCGCGTTGCTGCAGGATGTGCAGATCGGGAAAATCGCCGGTTAACAGTTGCAACAGAATATCGCGCTGCGATTGCAGGGCATTTTCACTGCGCACCAGCGCAGTGCCGATGCGTTCGGTGACAATCACCATCTTTAGCAGATAGGGCTGTTCGATCAGCGGAATGCCCAGCTCGTCGGCCAGTGCGATCAGGCGAGGGGGGATCGCCTGAATATACGCATCGCCGGTGAGGATCACCATCCCGGCTATCCCGCGCTGTTTGCCTTCCATCAGTAAATGGATCAGGTTGTCTTCATCGCGGGGATGGTTGATGCCGGTGATAAAGACCAGCTCCCCGCCCATGATCCATTCGGCGATATTTTCATTTTCCGCCACGTAGTACCAGCGAACCGCCAGTTGCAGCCCCTGTTTACCGGCACGCAGGCGCATGGGGGAGAGTTCCTCCAGGGCGAGGATTTCGCTGACCGTCAGGCTCATAACTACTGCTCCGCGACCGAATCAGCGGCGGGCTGACGTTTGCTCAGACGCGTCAGGGCGAAGTAGAGCAGCGCGGAGACGGTAATGCCGACCAATGGGGCGATCCAGGGCGACAGATACGCCACCACTGCGCCCACGGCATAGGCGCCCAGTCCTAACCAGTTGAAGCGCGGCAAACGGGCCGTTTGCAGCAGAGGATAACGACCGCCGCGATAAAACCAGTAGTCGGCAAGGATCACGCCGCCAATGGGCGGAATGATACTGCCCAGGAGAACGAGGAATGGGATCAGCATTTCATACATACCGCCAATCGCCAGCACAATGCCGACGCCAGCGGCGAACACGGTCAGGGTACGGCGGCGCTCGCTGCGCAGCAGATGGCAGGCGGCGGCCGAGACGTTGTAAATCGTCGGCCCCTGAATAGTCAGCAGGTTAAGGCACAGCATTACCACCGCGGCGATCGACAACCCCTGCAAAATCAGCACTTCCACAATATCGGCCTGCTGATAGACGATAGCGCACCACGCTCCGGCAACAATCATCAGCCCGTTACCGATGAGAAAGCTACTCATACTGGCAACGATAGCGGTGCGGCTGGAATTGGCCAACCGGGTCCAGTTTGTTGCCTGGGTCGCGCCACTGGCGAAGGTGCCAAACACCATGGTGATAGCCGCAGACCAGGTCATGGTTTCGCCCGGTTCAATTTTGGTCATCGCCTGCCAGCCACCGGCGTGATGGGCGGCCAGGTACATCGACACCACCAGCAGAATAAACATCAGCGGCACCGACACGCGAGACAGCGCGTCCAGCCCTTTGTAACCCACCAACGCAGTGACGCAGAACAGGATGCCGAACAGGATCATCAGCGGGATGGTCATGGCGGCGGGCAGGGCGAGGATTTTGACCAGTGAGATGGCGACCGTTGCGGTCCCCCAGGCGTACCAGCCCAGTTCGGCAAAGCCGAGAATAAAATCGGCGAGTTTGCTGCCGATTTCTCCGAAGCAAAAGCGGCCCATCAGTACGGTATTCAGCCCGCTACGGGCGGCAATCCAGCCGAGCGAAGCGGCGTAGAGGGCCAGCAAAAAGTTACCGATAACCGCAATCCATAAAAGATTGACGATAGAAAAGGAGACGCCAAGTTTGCCGCCTGCGAACATCGTGCCGGTAAAAAAAGTAAAGCTGAACAAAACCATGGAGATCGAAAATACGCCTTTACGTCCGGAGGCGGGCGCTTCGACGAGCGGAAAATCATTGCTGTTTGACATTGTGGAACCTCTGAGTGGCTATCTGAATGGCTATGCAAGAAATAGCAAGAGGTATGCCAAAAATGGCCGGGCAGAGGTAACACAATGAAGTGTGCGCATTGCACATAAACCTTGAGTAATCGGCAGGTCATTGTCAGGAGAGTGTGCATGGTGCAATTTTTCGCACCATAACAGAGCAGCGGCGCAGACACCTGTTTCGCTGTATATCCACCAGGTAGAGAGATAGGGGGTGCGCCCGGAAACGGGGACATTTTCATCTCCGGGCTGTGATTCAGGCTGTGGTGAGTATCACGTTCACGGTTTGAAGCTGTTCATACTAATGATCAAAGCAATACGTAAATTGAGGTGTCTTAATCAACGGGACAGAACGGTTAAAAGGCGGCGCCGACATCATCCTGTTCGGGTCGAGGTGAAACCCGCCATTACTGTTAGCAGCAGCGCGGCTATCGCGACGGGATTGTTACATACCTGCATTATTGATATATGTCTGTAAGCCCACGGCGAGAATATCGAACACCGTTTTACAGGCTTTACTGTGGCGCAAGTCCTCATGCATAACCAGCCAGGTGTCGAGATGATAGGCAAAGAAACCAGGCATCACTCGCTCTAACGGAACAGGGAAATCTGCCAGTTGAACCTGACACATTCCTATACCCGCACCTGCGCGGATAAGGTTTAATTGCGCCACATCGCTGTCAGTGCGCACGGTAAAGCGTTCACGATTCAACTGAGGAAAGTGTTTCAGTGCCTGTAAAATAAAGGGCGTCGTTTTATCAAAGCCCACAAGCGTATGGGTGAACAACGCGTCAATACTCTCCGGCGTACCGTGGCGTGCCAGATAAGACGGCGAGGCATGCAAACCAATTTCAATACTGCCCAACCGACGCGCAATCAGTTGTTCCTGCACCGGTGTGCTCATGCGTACCGCAATATCCGCTTCCCGGTTCAATAAATCCTGCATTCGGTTAGAGAGCACCAGTTCAAGGGTAAGTTGCGGATAGTCTTCTTTAATTCGTGCAAACAGAGGTGGTAGTACCTCAGTGCCGATAATTTCACTCGCCGATACGCGAACCACGCCATGTAACCCGGCGGAGTGGGCACTGAAGCTGGCAGCCGAACGCTCAATCATACTGGCCGTGTTTTCCATCGCTTGCGCATGGCCTTGCAGCGCGGCTGCCGCATCCGTAGGCTGCAGGCCCGTTTGCGAACGTGTAAACAAAACCAGGCCAAGGGCGGATTCCAGCGCTGCTATGTGACGCCCCGCTGTGGGCTGGGTAATGGCAAGCATGCGTGCTGCCCCCGAGAGGGAACCTTCTTTCATCACCGCCAGGAAGGTTCGATACCATTCCCATGGAATATTTAGCTTCATACAAAAATGCATACCTGCTGTCTGATGTCATGCAATTACATTTAGCTCGCACAGGCACTACGATGTCAAGCAGACATCCGGCAGAGGTAAGACAATGAAAAACACAAACAAGGTACTCATCCTGGGCGCAACAGGCGGAATCGGTGGCGAAATCGCCCGTAAACTCATCCGCGAAAAATGGGACGTCCACGCGTTGCGTCGCAGCGCCCCGCAGAATGAAGAGCACGGGAGCATGACGTGGATAAAGGGTGATGCGCTGAATGCTGAGCAGGTCGCGGCTGCCGCGTCAGAATGCAGTGTGATAGTCCATGCTGTTAATCCGCCCGGTTATCGACACTGGGAACAACTGGTTTTGCCAATGTTGCAGAACACCATCAATGCCGCAGAGAGAAATGGTGCATTAATCGTTCTCCCCGGCACCGTTTATAACTACGGTCCGGACGCCTTTCCACTCTTGCGGGAAGACTCTCCCCAAAATCCAGTCACCCGAAAAGGGGCAATACGGGTGCAAATGGAGAAGGCCTTATTCGCTTACGCGCAGCGCGGCGGAAAGGTGCTGATTCTGCGGGCCGGTGACTTCTTTGGCCCTGACGCAGGCAATAACTGGTTTTCGCAGGGATTGATCAAACCGGGTCAACGCCCGCGAATAATTAAAAACCCAGGCAGAACCGGGACAGGCCATCAGTGGGCCTATCTGCCGGATGTCGCCGAAACGCTGGTTGCGCTGTTAGCGCGTCGCGATCAACTCGACTCTTTTGCCTGTTTTCATATGCGAGGACACTGGGATGCCGATGGTATGGCAATGGCCGGAGCCATACAGCGTGTCGCACAGCTTGCGGGTGTTAACGCGAAGGTAAAAGCTTTTCCCTGGTGGCTCATCACGGCGATGGCACCTTTCAACACCACGCTGCATGAAATGCAGGAGATGCGCTATTTGTGGGAACAGGCGATACAGATGGCTAATGCAAAACTGATCGATTTTTTAGGCTACGAGCCGCATACCCCGCTTATTGACGCTGTGCATACCACTTTACTCGGCCAGGGCTGTCTTAATGACACCCGATTGGGGCCTTCGTGAGCAGACCTTCATAAAATTTTCTTAATAACTATTCGGGTTTGCACGCAAAATGGTCGAACTCTCCCCAACCTTACTTTTTAGAACAAGCGGCTGCCTGGAAGTATATCGTGTATAAAAATGTAGTAGGGCAGCCCCTTTTTCTTCCTTCTTCCTCGACGCATTGTTCTCAGTCGTACAAAGGAGAGGAGAACTTATAACATTAACGACATACCCTCACTCTCAGGTCGGACGCATTTGAAGCCAAATTTTTCATAAAGTTCGGGAACATCAGCAATCAAGGTAACGTAAGCACCCGTTGTTGCCTTTTCTCTCAGCCATAACATTAACGCTTCCATAATTTTTCGCCCGAGGCCTTTACCCTGGTGTTGTGGATCAATCGCCACATCTACAATGTCGAAATTAAGAACGCCATCACCGACAATTCTTCCCATTCCAACCACCTTACCCAAAAATTGAATATGCACACCATGACAGCTTCCTGGGAGCGCTTTTCTTACCGCGTCCAGAGGGCGGGGGGTTAGGCCTGAAATATGCCTGCCTTACCAGCCAGCCTGTTGTCCGTTGATGACGAAGAACTCCATCATCATATTTCAGAAGGCGCCGCGTATATTATTTACGAAGAGGGGATCCGTGCCGGACTGATAATTTGCGAGAAGGCAGAGGTCGCTTTTTTACGGGGTTACCGAATTTCTGATGAGGTTATTCTACCCGCCTTTCGCGGACGCTCGCTGGCTTCCCGGGCTCAGTGTTGGCTTCGTCACTATCTTGCCCACTCCAGCCAGGATATCTGCCTGATGGCAGGTACTATCGTTCCAGAAAATTTGCCGTCTATAAAAACAGCCGAAAAAGCGGGGCGAACATGCATTCTCAGATACGAATTTTTACCTGTCATGGTGAGTTAATCGGCTGACCTGTCGCCGCACGGGGGAGAATTTGACGGTATGTTCATCCTCTTCCTTGTGCCAATGCGATGCTTCGCGGCTATTCACTACCGCCTTATTTTACTGTGGATATGTTGCTTAATTTCTGATGCATGAAATCAATCAGCGCTCTTGTTTTGGCAGGCAAAAAACGTCGATCTGAATAAAGCGCGAATAATTGCAATGGCGCTGCCGATTGCTCAAACTCAACCTCGATTAACCGACCATCGCTAATATAGGGCTGGCAGGCTTGTTTCGCCAGAATTGCAAAACCGACACCTGCTATAGCGGCTCGTCCTGCCATCTCTCCGCTGTTGACCCGATAATGCCCGTTAACCTTAATTGTCTCGAATCCCCCCTTTTTATCGATAAACTGCCAGGGCGCGCCTTTCAGTGCACTGACCGTTGTAATACAGGGTAACTCTTCAAATTGTTGTATATGCGAAGGGATGCCATAACGCTGAATGACGGCGGGGGCGGCAACAACGGTACAAGGGATGGTCATCAGATGACGGGCTATGTAGTCACTGTCATCCATCTGACCACGGGTAACAATGACAGCTAAATCCAGATCATCGCGAAGGGATTCTAAACCTGACAAATTTGTGACGCAGCTGATCTCCAGTTCCGGGTACTGACAGGCGAAATCGGCAATAACAGAACCCAGCAATGCAGGACCTATTTCATTGGGAATACAGATGCGTAATGGGCCTTTGAGTTGCATCTGCCGCAACGTTAATTCTGTCTCAGTTTGCTCAAGCGCCTCCAGCAGTGGCTTCGCCCGAATGTAGAGTAGATGCCCCGCCTGGGTGAGTTTCATATGGCGGGTGCTGCGCTCAATGAGCTGAAGATTCAGTTTTTCTTCTAACTGAGAAATACAACGACTCACGTTGGATGTCGGCATTTCAAGGGCTTTCGCTGCCCCCACAAAACTCTCTCTTTCAACCACAGCAATGAACACTTTCAGGCTGGTAAAATCCAGGGCCGCACGCATCAATTATCCCATTATTGATAACAATAAGTGCCATTTTTACCACCTAATGCACAGCATTGATAGCAGTTAAACTCGGATATCTTTCATCCACAGGTTGCTTGCTATGTCTCAGGCCATACAGACGTTTAATCATAAAGCCCTCATGCGTATTGCCATTGTAATGGCTTTTATCCAGTTCACGAATGCGCTGGAATATATGATGTTCAATCCTATTTTTGCCTTTATGGCAGCAGACTTTGCCGTTCCCGTATCCTTCTCAGGTTATGTGTCCGGTATGTATACATTGGGGGCAGTCATTTCGGGCGTTATCGCTTTTTACTGGATTGGTCGTTTTAATAAGAAGCGTTTTTTAATCGCCAATATGGCACTATTAGGGAAGGTGCGAATAAGCAGGTCATTTCTTCCCAAGCTGACTCGCTGATTAAAATTTCGCGGATCTGGGCCGATTTTTTTCCCGCAAACACATCGAATCAGCCTATTTAGGCTATTTTTTCCACCATTTCTGGCGTTATTTCCGGTTTTTACTGAGATCTCTCCCACTGACGTATCATTTGGTCCACCCGAAACAGGTTGGCCAGGGTGAATAACATCGCCAGTTGGTTATCGTTTTTCAGCAGCCCCTTGTATCTGGCTTTCACGAAGCCGAACTGCCGCTTGATGATGCGAAACGGGTGCTCCACCTTGGCACGGATGCTGGCTTTCATGTATTCGATGTTGATGGCCGTTTTGTTCTTGCGCGGATGCTGCTTCAAGGTTTTTACCTTGCCGGGACGCTCGGCGATCAGCCAGTCCACATCCACCTCGGCCAGCTCCTCGCGCTGTGGCGCTCCTTGGTAGCCGGCATCGGCTGAGACAAATTGCTCCTCTCCATGAAGCAGATTACCCAGCTGATTGAGGTCATGCTCGTTGGCCGCGGTGGTGACTAGGCTGTGGGTCAGGCCACTCTTGGCATCGACACCAATGTGGGCCTTCATGCCAAAGTGCCACTGATTGCCTTTCTTGGTCTGATGCATCTCCGGATCGCGTTGCTGCTCTTTGTTCTTGGTAGAGCTGGGTGCCTCAATGATGGTGGCATCCACCAAAGTGCCTTGGGTCATCATGACGCCTGCTTCGGCCAGCCAGCGATTGATGGTCTTGAACAATTGACGGGCCAGTTGATGCTGCTCGAGCAGGTGGCGGAAATTCATGATGGTGGTGCGATCCGGCAGGGCGCTATCCAGGGATAATCGGGCAAACAGGCGCATGGAGGCGATTTCGTACAGGGCATCTTCCATGGCACCGTCGCTCAGGTTGTACCAATGCTGCATGCAGTGAATACGCAGCATGGTCTCCAGCGGATAGGGCCGTCGGCCATTGCCCGCCTTGGGATAAAACGGCTCGATGACAGCGGTCATATTCTGCCATGGCAGAATCTGCTCCATGCGGGAGAGGAAAATCTCTTTTCGGGTCTGACGGCGCTTAGTGCTGAATTCACTATCGGCGAAGGTGAGTTGATGGCTCATGATGTCCCTCTGGGATGCGCTCCGGATGAATATGATGATCTCATATCAGGAACTTGTTCGCACCTTCCTTAGGCCTGCTGACACTTTTGACGACATTTACCTCGAGTTTTAGTCTTCTGCTTATACTACGATTCTGCGCAGGTCTGGTCGGCGGTACGACAATGGGGGTGGGTACAAGCCTGTTAATAAATAATGCACCGGCGCATTTGCGCGGAAAAATGTTGGCGACGGTAATTGCGTCATTTTCGATGGTAAGCATTGTAGGAATGCCCACTATATTATTTTTGTGCTCACACTATGCCTGGCATACGGCGCTGTGGTTAATCAGTTCTTTTTGCCTGGTCTCTTTACCCTTGACAGGCTTTATCATCCCCAGGGATACGGTCTCATCAGGCGGGAAGACCAGATTGCCTATTGATACGCAAACCTTATTTTTTGCCTCTTGTACGGCACTGGCACAATTTAGTCCAATGCTGATTATTCCCATAATAACGCCATTAATGACGCAATATATGGGAGCACAACAAAACCTGTTGCCCGTATTGTTCTTAAGTGGAGGGATTGCAGGTTATCTGTCTACAAAAATAACAGGTATTCTAACGGCGCGTTTATCTACGCTAATGCTGGCAACACTATCGACGCTGTTCTTTGTGGCAAGTTTGCTGATTCCTGCGGTGGGTTATCATAATGCAGGTCTCTTTATCACCTTATTTCTTGGCGCCTCATATAGCCGACTTGTTTGCGCTTCGGTGGTGGCTGTCCAGTATCCTGAGGATGAACAACGAGCCGGTTTTTCTTCATTACAGACAGCCATTATGTTCCTGATAACCACTCTCGCATTCTTTCTGTCCTCTTTATTATTACCTGACCAGGGATTAACCACGCAAAATCTGAACAGACTGTTGGTTGTCAGTGCAATAGCGGCATCAGGATTTCCTGTAATGGTCATACTGTTTCAAAAGAAACTGGCTAAGCGGACTATCCAGCCTGAGCCCCCCATCATTGATTAGCATAACGTTCGTTGCTGGCACGAATCTGCCACTAAAAGAGTCATCAGAACGCTACTTGCTGTTTAAGCAAAAGTTTGACGGTATGTTGATCCTCTTTTTGCATAAAGCGTTAAAAATGAATGTGCGAAAAATTCAGTTTTTAAGTGCCGCAAGGATTGCGGTTTCCATTTTCTGTGGGGTGGTGAAGGGCGCAAAACGTTTGAGCGGTTTACCGTCGCGTCCGATCAGAAACTTCGTGAAGTTCCACTTAACTCGCCCACCCAGCACGCCGGGTAATTCCTGTTTCAAATAACGAAACACCGGGTGCGCTGCGCTTCCGTTGACTTCTATTTTCTCGAACATTGGGAAGCTCACACCGTAGTTAATCTGACAGGTCTGCGCGATTTCCTCGGCGCCACCGGGTTCCTGTTTGCCGAACTGGTTGCAGGGGAAACCCAATACCACCAGACCCTGGGCCGCGTATTTTTTGTAGAGCGCTTCAAGGCCGCCGTATTGTGGCGTGAAGCCGCAATGGCTGGCGGTATTAACGACCAGGACCACCTTATCCGCGTAGTCGGCCATAGAGATAAGCTGGCCGCCCAGGCTGGTGTGACCTGCCCCCACGATTAGATACAACACTCAGTTAGTAACGTCGGAATCTTCATTCTCAGAATGACCCTTTCTCCAGCCCGCTGCAAATTCAGACGGTGTCTGATAATTCAGCGTGGAGTGCGGGCGGCATTCGTTATAATCCTGCCGCCAGTCATTAATAATTTTCCTGGCATGAACGATATCGCTGAACCAGTGCTCATTCAAACATTCATCGCGAAATCGTCCGTTAAAGCTCTCAATAAATCCGTTCTGCGTTGGCTTGCCCGGCTGGATTAAGCGCAACTCAACACCATGCTCAAAGGCCCATTGATCCAGTGCACGGCAAGTGAACTCCGGCCCCTGGTCAGTTCTTATCGTCGCCGGATAGCCTCGAAACAGTGCAATGCTGTCCAGAATACGCGTGACCTGAACGCCTGAAATCCCAAAGGCAACAGTGACCGTCAGGCATTCCTTTGTGAAATCATCGACGCAGGTAAGACACTTGATCCTGCGACCGGTGGAAAGTGCGTCCATGACGAAATCCATCGACCAGGTCAGATTGGGCGCCGCCGGACGGAGCAGCGGCAGACGTTCTGTTGCCAGCCCTTTACGACGTCTTCTGCGTTTTACGCCCAGGCCACTGAGGTGATAAAGCCGGTACACGCGCTTATGATTAACATGAAGCCCTTCACGGCGCAGCAACTGCCAAATACGACGGTAGCCAAAACGCCTGCGCTCCAGTGCCAGCTCAGTGATGCGCCCTGATAAATGCGCATCAGCAGCCGGACGGTGAGCCTCATAGCGGCAGGTCGACAGGGATAAACCTGTAAGCCTGCAGGCACGACGTTGCGACAGACCGGTCGCATCACACATCAACATCACGGCTTCCCGCTTCTGGTCTGTCGTCAGTACTTTCGCCCAAGAGCCACCTGAAGCGCCTCTTTATCCAGCATGGCTTCGGCAAGCAGCTTCTTGAGTCTGGCGTTCTCTTCCTCAAGCGACTTCAGGCGCTTAACTTCAGGCACCTCCATACCGCCATACTTCTTACGCCAGGTGTAAAACGTGGCATCGGAAATGGCATGCTTGCGGCAGAGTTCACGGGCGGGTACCCCAGCTTCGGCTTCGCGGAGAATACTGATGATCTGTTCGTCGGAAAAACGCTTCTTCATGGGGATGTCCTCATGTGGCTTATGAAGACATTACTAACATCGGGGTGTACTAATCAACGGGGAGCAGGTCATGTTAATCAACAACGATATATTTTCTCCACATGCACCTCAAGTACATTGCGCCACTACACTATATAAGTGCTAACGATGATAAGTATACTTATATAAGTCTTTGCCCTTAGCTCTTGGATTAACTTATTGAAGTTTCAATAAAATAATGATAAATAAAAAAGAGTGGCAATAATAATGGATTTTAATTATGGAATGGAGATTTTTAGGTTCTATATCAGAAGCCGGGAAATCTGGCTGTAGCGGAGTTTATCTTATTGTCCATAAAGGACTTTTCAATCGTGTGGTTTACGTTGGGGTAAGTTGTAATGTAGGTAGGAGGATAAACGAACATTACGATGGTTACCTGAGAGGAAACCGAACAATTTACGACGCGGGTCACGATGACGACGTGTATCGCTTCATGTCAGCTTATAAGATTCATAACCACACAAAACATTATCAAGCCTTAGCGAAGGATTATAAGATATGGGCATCTACAACGTTAAATTCTGATTTGCCGAAAAACATGCTAGCAAAAAGCCAAACATTTGATACTGATTGGCAGAGTATTGCATTGGAAAAATATATTCCTCAACTGGTAGTATGGGCCCTTCCAATGGCAAGTTACTGTTATTCAAATGCAAGCAGGATTGAAAGTGTAATCCAATCAAAGCTCATTAAATCTTTTGATTTGAGAGGTTTTTTTAATTTAAAACAACTAAGCATGTTGGGTAAGATTGAATACCCATATATGGAGAAGGTCAAGGTTTTTATTATTGATACGCCTGATTTAGACCCGGCATCCCAACTTATTTTTAGCAATCTGTATAATAAAAAAATAGATGACAATTTCTGTAAAGAGTTCCGTTCACAGTTTAAAAGCGAGATTTTTCAGAGGGAAAGTGAAACTCAGAGAAAACGAACTATCAGGGAGCATAAGGTCTCTCTTTATGAGAATTTTGGGAAGCCCTGGACTTTAAAGGAAATGGAAAAACTTAGAGTCATGCTTGTCGATTTTGATTTGTCCCCGACAGAAATATCTGAGTATCTAGGAAGAGAGCCTCGCTCTATCTCTAAAAAAATAAGCGAAAATGATAAAGTTACTAATTATAAGTGGAGAGAGAGCGTCGGCTGGTTGTGACGTTACGTTTTGATTGAAATAACCCCATTTCGCAAGGACCGCTCCTGGCACAAAGCAGCCAGAAAAAGATTGGTATGTCCGCTTAGAGCGAACTGCGGAAGTTCGTAATTTATCCCATAGTTGATGACGCGTGTTAATAAATGGGGAGCAGGTCATCAGCGGTGTTACGTGTCCAGAATGTTATTGATGACTTACGTGAAGAAATGGCCCATAAGGTTGCTCAATCTTAAAGTGAATATGACTGACCCGCATATCAGGTACAGGGATAAAGCATGGTAGATATCGAATCAGTACTGATTGAGGTGACCCGTCATCAGAGCCATGAGTTGAATGCCGCTGATAATCTGGATATACGTTGCCGCGTGGCCGGAACGCTCGCCGTAAAGGAGCGTCACCGCCAGTGCATGACCGCTCCTGAGTATCGATGGAGCAAGCCTATGCCCCGGAGATAATCCTTATTCATGGAGGGGGCCCTGTAATTTACGCCTTTCTCGTTTCTGTGGGAAAGGAATTGCCAGAAACACCAGCAGGGCGATATCTGGCAATAAGATGGATTTATTCGCAGGAGGCGTAAAACTCTTCTTTGCTGTATCCATACCTCGCGGAACATTTTTTTGCTGTTTCCGGCACCTTTAGAACGATGGTCTTTTCACTTCCGGTGTAGTGGCATACAAGATACAGAGGCATATTATTTTCCCGGGCATAGTCCTGGTAATCTTTTAGCGTCCACTCTGTTTTATCCTGCGTATCCGGCATTAACTCGCCAAGATTTTTTGGCAACCCCTGAAAAAGGCTTACATCGTTAAGCCTGTGCGGCTTGTTATCAACCTGAAGTGAGTCCGGACAGGTGATTCCTTTTGCGCTTGCTACGCCAGAGAACAACATAATCGCAGCACTTAGCAACGCTGCTTTACTCCACGACATAATAATTTACTCCATTGTTTTCAGCGCGAGGGGATGACCTGAAGAATATAGTCCTGGGTGAAACTGTGTGTGGAACAGTAATCGGCCTGCCAAGTTTGTCAACATCATGCCTCATCCACTGATCTAGCACCTTAATCCCGGTAGAATCCTGCCCCAAATAAATCGCCGCGTGGGATCTGCCGTCTGTGTGATTTCCGTATCGACCATCGGCATCAAACGTTGCTATTGCTGTGCCCGGGGTAATCGATGTATTTCCTTTAACCAGTGCGCCGCGTCGCCATGCTGCTGTTCGCGGCATATTGGCTGCCTTTTGAGTAAACGCCACGCACTGGCCACTGCCAACAGATTGCCCGATATAAGCCCGTGGCGTTGCCGCTATGTAAGCCATTTCCTTTGTTCCTGTGTGGATTAGTGCGTCCATATTCTTTTACATGCCAGATTACAGGCAAGCGGGGAATGAGAGAGAATGTCCGATTAGGATTATTCCTGGTCGGCGTCGACACTTATCCACTTGCCTAATCAGAAATGATGACAGCGGCCAGAGGGCTAATGCGCATAGTTAACCGCGTTGCTAATTTGCAACTCACTGCGCCGTTGGCGCTCGCCCCTTAACCACCTTCAGTCCCGTGATGTAGGACAATTATGGCTAATATGCTTTGATTTCATGCGGTTGAAATCGAACTTCACGCGATGGGCAAGTCGCCCGACATGACAACACGGTGGCTTTCCTGGATCATGCTTATGATTTCGCTTCGCGGCCCCTCGCGCCAGCGGGAATCAGCATAAAATTGCGCAAGAACGGCCTCCATTTTTGCTAAATTTTCAAACTCGCGGACGAGATAATAGTTATCGTTGTCATGGAGTGAGTTACCAAATCTCAGAACGTTGATGCCGCAAGATGTATGGAGGGGGACGCTCTGGCACTTCATTACCGAGTGAAATGCATCACCGGTTCCGGGGTTTAATGTGTACTGAAGGACTTCAATAACGTTTGGCATAAGGTTCACATCCGCGATTTAACATTCTGTTATGGCTCAGAGAATACTACATATTACGCTCATGAAACCGAAGGTTGCTCTTCTTTGATGTACCGCGCCATCGACATTTCTATTTTCCGGCCCTGGGCTGCGCGTCGGGATAAAAACGAAAAAAACGCTTTTTTTATCGAATAGATTCAGAGGGTGTGGCGTTTATCCATCATCAACACACTGATGGAATCACATTTATGACTGCAACAACGCCGCCGCCACTAAGACAGCGCTACGATAGCTTTACCCTGGCACTGCACTGGGTCACTGCAGCCAGTGTCATTTTCCTTATTGCAAGCGCACATATCTGGGAGCAACTGGAGCGGGGGACGCCCCTGAGAAAAGGCTTGCAGGCCGCGCTTTTTCATCACTACCTGTTACGGGACAGCGTACTGCGTCGTATGCTGCCTGGCCGCGCTTTTTGTTAATCCGGAGCTCACTATGAACCTGTCTTCGTTATTACATTCCGCATTTATTCAACGTCTTGTGCCTACGGTGTTTGTTCTGCTAAGTTCGCCGGTTTTTGCCGCAGGTGACGATAATACCAACAGCAAAACGCCCGATTGTCCCACAGGGCAGGTGTATGACAGCGCAAGAAAACAATGCGTACCCGAGAAAACAAGCCAGATTAGCGATGAAGATAAAACGCGTTATGCGTACCATCTGGCAAAAAAAGGGGAGTATCAGGCGGCCCTGGATCTGCTCAACACGCTTAAAAACGGCGATACTGCAGAGGCCTGGAATTACCGGGGGTATGCCACGCGTAAGCTGGGGCGTACTGATGAAGGTATCGGCTATTATCAGCGCTCCATCGCCCTCGATCCGACCTATGCCAAAGTACGTGAATACCTGGGTGAAGCATGGCTGGTGAAAGGGCGTCCTGATCTGGCAAAAGCGCAATTGAAAACCATTGCCACACTTTGCGGCCAGCGTTGCGAGGAGTACAGGGATCTCCAGGCCGCTATCGACGGTCATCCTGAATCCTGAGTAATGGTACGAGGATAAAAAAATCACTACCAGTGACGTCCGTCAGCATCTTGCTGAACATCTGACACGCCTGTGGCGTTATGGGCTGGTTCTGTCGCGTAACCGCGAGGTTGCCGAAGAACTGGTTCAGTCTACCTGTGTCCGCGCGCTTGAAAAAAGCGCGCAGTTTACCCCCGGCACACGTATCGACAGTTGGTTATTCACTATCCTGCATTCCATCTGGATTTCAGAGGTGCGCGCCCGCCGGGTGCGCCTGGGGCAGGGGTTTGTCGAAAGCGATGAATTACTGGCACCGGAGACGAATGAACAGGATGAGGCTCGCCTGCACTATGGGAAAATTATGCAGTACGTGAGCGCCTTGCCGGAAGCACAGCGCAATGCGGTATTTCTGGTGTATGTCGAAGGTTTTACCTATCAGGAAGCGGCGGATACCTTGTCTGTCCCGATTGGCACTATCATGAGCCGGCTGGCTACGGCAAGAGCGAAAATCGCCCAGCTTATTCACACGCCGCACCCTGTACAGGAGAAGCGATATTGAAATCAATAAGATTTACAGCACCGTATAGCGATGAGGCGATAGTGGCCTGGCTGGATGGCGAAATGCAGGCAAGTGATGCAGAGCGCTTTGAGGTCGCGCTTGGTCAGGATGAACAACTGGCTGCACGAACCGAAATGTTAAGGCTTAACCAGACAGACTTTGCCAGTGCCTTCGCGCCACTTCTGAATGAGGCTCCGCACTCTCGCCTGGAGGCGCAACTGGCCAATGTGCTCGCCCAACCTCCAGAAACTACTGTCAGAGCAACGGGCGTCAGCCGACGTGCGCTGATCGCCGCCTCGCTCAGTTTTCTGGTAATCGGCTCAGGGCTGGGCTATCTGGCACGCCCGGCAACGCGGGCGCAGGGGGAGAGCGAAAAAATTCGTGACCTTGAGGCACAGTATATGTCTTTGTACAGTGCGGAAACGTTGCTGGATGCGGACAGTTCTCCATCAGCCTTGCAGCGTGGATTAACGCGTACTGCGCAAGACATAGGTTTGCAGGCGAATGAGCAGCAACTTGTGTTGAGCGGGGCAGAGCTGAAAATGGTGCGAATGCTGCGCTATGACAGCACCTCGATTGCACAAATCGCCTGGATGCATGCCGATTACGGCCCGATGGCGCTGTGTATTTCACCGGATGGCAAGCCCGCCAGCCCGGAATTGAATCACGAGCAGCGCCATAAGATGAATCTCGTCTGGTGGCACTCCGGAAGATACCAGTTTGTGTTGATTGGCCGTAACCCTGCATCCCAGTTGAAGCAAAACGCACTGACGTTGCAGGCTGCGCTTTCATAGCAAAAGAGAGACGCCGGCATGCCAGTAAAGGGCTGCCGGGTATGCTTATACCGCCTGATGTGGGCGGGCCTGAATCTCAATATTGATTGTCACGTTGTCATCTACCAGCGTGGCGAAACTGTCCATATTGAATGCTGAGCGGGAAATCGTCGTTGAGGCGTGCAGGAAAAGGTTATCCGCCCCGGTGAGTCCGTTGTTCTTGCCTGGCATTGAGGCATCCAGAATGACCGGGCGCGAGATGTTCTTCACCGCCAGTGTGCCAAAAATTCGAAAATGACCCTGTCCCAGAGCCACCACGCGGCTGCTTATAAATGTGATGTTCGGATAACGCCCGGCGTCAAAGAAAAGGCTGCTTTTCATCTGCCAGGTTAACAGCCTGTTAGACGCCCTTAGCGTCGCCACCGGAATAGAAACATTGATATTATCGCCTTCTTCGTTTCCGCCATTGAGTGCAATATTCCCGCTCACATCTCCCAGGCTGGCCTCAGAAGTATCCCCAAAGGCATGCCAGGAGAGGGTGATCGTCGTTTTCTGCGTGTTGATACTGTAGTTAGCCGGGCTGGCACATACTGAAAAGGAACTGATGAATAATCCGAGGGCGAAAAAAGGCACGAGACGCGTCATGTTGATGATCCTTGATGTGTTTAACGTGTAAACGCGCGAGCCGTGTTTTTTATTCGATTTTTGCTTCACATTGAGTGTGAGCAGCGTTAACGCGAGCTGCTCCTCCTACAGGGCGGTGATAATGGGCAGAAAGGCCTTATATCGTCGCTTTAGCTAACGTATAACATACCTGGCGTATATTTTCGTATGCCAGGGCATCAGAGCCCACAGCAAACATTTTCGGCGATCCTGGCAACGTCTCCCACAGGAAGTTTTTGATATGCATACAGATAAAAAATTTCGGTTATATCGTCCCCTTAAGGGTATTACGCATACGTTTGGCGACGAGTGGTTTGCATTGAAAGCAGAGGCCTTCGCACGTTTCTTCGGCACGCCGACATTTCTGATTGGGCAGACATTCGCGGTGATCGTGTGGATTGTTCTGAACGTGGCAGGCGTCGTGAAGTTTGATCCCTATCCCTTTATTTTGCTTAACCTGGCGTTCAGTATTCAGGCTGCTTATGCCGCCCCGTTGATCCTGCTGGCTCAAACCCGCCAGGCGGAGCGCGATCAGGCGCATGCGCTGGCCGATGCTCAACACCGCGAAGATCTGGACGAGGCAATGACGAAGCGCCAGATACTTGCCGAGGAGCAGTCGGCGCAACTGCTGGAATTGCTCAAACAAAATACCCAATTGACCGAGTTGACCCGGGAAATGGCCGAGCGTATCGAAGCACTCGCCTTGCAGCTTGCACAGCGTGAGCTTCACAAACCGTAGCCGTGAGTAGCCCCGATAAGCGTAGCGCATCGGGGAGCCCCGGATGGCGGCGCGGGTGTCTTATCCGGGCAACCCCCTGCGCAGCGTGCGATTCATTCGCAGAAAACTGTGACCATCACATGGGGCTATTATTTCCGCACCAGAAGCATCATGACTCTGCCTGTGCTATTTGTAACGCTGGCCGCGCTGGCGCTACGTTTCTCTTTCACTTTGCAATGAGACTGATATGAGCAACATCACCATTTATCACAATCCGGCCTGCGGCACGTCGCGTAATACGCTGGAGATGATCCGCAATAGCGGTACTGAACCGACCGTTATCCATTATCTTGAGACTCCACCGTCACGCGATGAACTTGTCAAACTCATTGCGGATATGGGGATCAGGGTACGGGAACTGCTGCGTAAAAATGTTGAGCCGTATGAAGAACTGGGGCTTGCGGAAGATAAATTCACTGACGAGCAGTTACTCGACTTTATGTTGCAGCATCCGATCCTGATTAATCGCCCCATTGTGGTGACGCCGCTGGGGACGAAACTGTGCCGTCCTTCAGAAGTGGTGCTGGATATTCTCCCGGATGCGCAGAAAGGACCGTTTGCTAAAGAAGATGGCGAGAAGGTGATTGATGGGGCAGGTAAGCGCCTGAAATAAATCTCAAAGGGGGCAGAGGTCCCCTTATGATGACTTCGCCATTCCTTCCTGCCGCTCTTTCCGGGACGGCTCATCGCGTCAGTGTACTGGCACTATTACCGCGCAAACTGTTTCTGGCATATTAATACTCTGCAATGAAATTACATTATATTAAGCTCGCTTAATTTATTGATAAAAAACAATAAAATTAATATCCACGCCATGTGTTAATAAGGAAATTCTTAAAAGGAATTATAAATTGTAAAATTTATTCATCGCTTAAAAAGGGCTTGATATGCTGTTGCTCTCTGGGAGAGAACAAGACAGGAAAAAATCATGCTTTTAAATGAAAAAGCTGCCCCTTATGAAAAACAATATAGGGTTAAGCGGCATAGCAATAAGAGCATTAAAAATATATTTCTTAAAAGTGATCATCGTTTTAAGAATTATATGGGTCTAAATTTTAGAAACGCTGATTTTACTGGTGAAGATCTGTCATTTAGTGATCTGAGAAATGCCGATTTTTCATATGCATGTTTGCGCGGAGCAAATCTTAGTTATTGCTCTTTGAGAGGGGCAATCTTTGATTATGCTAATTGTTATGGTGTGAACTTTACGGAAAGCGATCCTGAAAATGCGAGTTTTTACAAAACGGTTTCCGAGTCAGACGCGTTATCTGATTCCGTAGTAAAACCCAATCTGCTGGTTTCAATCTATATGCCCACGTGGAACAGAGAGGAATTAGCAAAGCGCGCTGTTGAATCGATCCTGAAACAGGAATACGAGAACTGGGAGCTGATCATTGTTGATGATTTCTCTCCCAATTACCTTAACCTTCAAGGGTTTATTGAGGGTCTGGCGGACCCTCGCATAAAATATATCAGAAATGATTATAACTCCGGCGCTTGTGCTGTGAGAAATCAGGCGATTACGCTTGCGAATGGTTATTTTATCACTGGCATTGACGATGATGACGAGTGGTTGCCAAACCGTCTCACATCCTTTCTTAAGGAACAACACAAACTGAATCAGCATGCATTTTTATATGCTGATGATTATATTTGTGATGCGTCAGGTTATCTCTCGCTGGAGAGTTTAAGGCTTTATCCAAAACCCGATTATAACCAGCAATTATTTAACAAAAAGAATATCGTCGGAAATCAGGTTTTCACCTTAACATCGCGTTTGCAAACTGTCCTTTTTGATACGCAGCTTGCCGCGGCGCAGGATTATGATGCGTTTTACCGACTGGCAGAGCAATATGGCGGACCGTTTAAACTGAATCTTGCCACGCAAATTCTTTATGTAAACCACGGTGAAGTAAGAATAACCGCTTCCAGGAAGAAATTTTCGGGCTATTTCTCTTTTTATAAAAAACATAGCGATAAGTTCGACAAGACAAGCAAGAAGTACCAACTTTTCACACTTTACTATATTCGCAAAAAACCGATGTCTTTTCGGGTTTTTAGAAGCTTACTGTGCTTACGCAACGTTAAGCGTTACATGATGCTGCAAACTGTGTTTAAGGATAAGAAATTCTAAAACGTTACGGGCAACCCGTTGCGTATGATCAGTCAGCATCTTCATCTCAAGCTTACTGGGGCTTAACAATCACGATCACCGCTTTCTGGATGAGCGCCTCAGCAGGGACGCTATTCTCAATATCTCATTCACGCCGGATGTCGCGACCCGCTATTGCGGGTCACGCTGTTGTCCGCCATTGAGCGTCGCCGGATCTTCAACCTGTAGAAAAACTTTTTTTGCGCAGCGCAGGGAATACACGGTGCTAGCCGCCAGTGAGGCGTCATATCCGCCTGCGTAATGCGTATACCGTGCATTGCGCAAAAATTCGCATCTCTGCTTTACATTTCATTCATGATATTGATAATCATTATCAAAATATTTCTTATTGTTGTTATTTGTTTCTTTTACGGAATGATCCCCAAAAAAGATGGGGAATAATGATTGAGGGTTGTTTGCATGCGATTTTCCCCTTTATACGGCGCGATGGCTTTGGTCTTTACGTCGCCGCTTTATGCGCAGGATGCGACAAGTAGTGATGATGAATTGATTGTTAGCGCGACACGTACGGAGGGGTCACGTAATGACTCCCCCCAGGTCATTAAGGTAATAAGCGAAAAAGAAATTGCCCAGCAACGGCAAATCACCTCTGACACCTCGCAGATCCTCAGCAATTTACTGCCGTCATTTTCGCCTCCGCGGCAGAAAATGTCCGGCAGTGGCGAAACGCTTCGCGGGCGTATGCCGCTTGTGATGATTGACGGTATTCCACAGTCAAACCCGCTGCGCCCGACCGGGCGAGAAATGCACACCATTGACTTGTCGATGATTGAGCGCATTGAGGTGATCAAAGGAGCGAACGCCAGCAACGGCGTCGGCGCCACGGGCGGGGTGATAAATATCATCACGAAACGCGCGCAGCCGGGCACCGTAAACCAACATTTCAGCGTGGAAACCACCACCCCGACGGCGGAATTTGACCGTGATACCCAGGCATATAAAACCAACTACAGCATCAATGGCAGCGAAGAGTATATCGACTACCTTTTCTCGCTGAGCTATGAAGACCAGGGCCTGTTTAAGGATGCGAATAATCACGCCATCGGCGTTGATAATACGCAGGGTGACCTGATGGATTCCCGAGCATGGGACATGCTGGCCAAGGTGGGGTACTGGCTGGATAACGATCAGCGCATACAGTTGAGCCTCAACCGTTATCGCCTGAAAAACAAAGATAACTACGTCAGTGTGAGGGGCGATCGCGACGCTGGCGTGCTCACCACTTCGGTGAAGGGTAACCCGGAAGGCAGCGCCCCCCACAACGACGTCTGGACCGTGGGCACAACCTACGATAACCATAACCTTGCGGGCATGAAGCTGACGGCGCTCGCTTACTATCAGCGCTATGAAGCGTTGTTTGGCGCAACCAACTCCTCTTCTTTCCAGGATCCTGCCATTGCGCCCATTGGCACCCTCTACGATCAGAGCCGGGCCTATACCGAAAAGTACGGCAGTAAAATTGCGCTGACCAGGGACGATATCTGGGATGATCGCATCAAAGCGACGCTGGGTTTCGATACCCTGTTTGATAACTCGAAACAGGATTTGTGGTCTACCGGGCGCACCTATGTGCCGGAAATTAATTACACCGACCTGTCTCCTTTCCTACAAATGGAGTTTTCGCCTGTTGAATCGGTGAAATTAAGCGGTGGTGTGCGTTATGAGTACGCGCGTCTGAACATCGACAGCTATCAGACGGTGTGGGCGAATGACCGTGTGAAAGTGGAGGGCGGAACACCGTCCTTTGATAAGACGCTCTATAACGCGGGTGTGGTGTGGACCCCCATTGAGCCGCTCAGCCTGTTTGCCAGCTACAGCGAAGGCTTTACCGTGCCGGATGTCGGGCGCGTACTGCGCGGCATCGATACGCCGGGGGTAAAACTCAATGACTACAGCGGCCTGCAACCCATCGTCACGAAAAACAGTGAAGTCGGGTTCCGGGTGCAGCAAGCCCCGTTTGACCTCGAAGCCAGTTATTACAAATCTACCTCGAAGCTGGGGAGTCGCGTGGAACTGGTCAATGATGCGTTTGTTGCCCGTCGCGAAAAAACAGAAATTGATGGCGTCGAAATTAGCGCGGGCTACAGCCCTAATGCGGACCACAAGCTGACGTTAGCCTGGTCGCACATGCGCGGTCGTTATGACAGCGATGACAACGGCAGCCTGGATGCGAAACTCGATGGCCTGAATATCTCCCCGGATCGTATCATCGCCAGTTGGTCGGCCAACTGGAATGCCGAATTGAGCACGTTCCTGCAGGCTAACTGGGCGTTAAGTAAAGCGTTCGACGACGCGGAAAAAGACTTTTCGGGCTATGCGCTGGTGGATGCTGCCGTGGGTTACAAACTGCCTTACGGTAAGCTGAATCTCGGTATCTCTAACCTGCTGAATAAGCAGTACGTTACCTACTATTCCCAGAGCGCTTCTGTTGACCCGGACCGCTATTTCGCCGGACGCGGGCGCACAGCCACGCTCGGCTACAGTATTGATTTTTGACTCAGACCGCCCCTTTCCGGGGCGGTATCCATGATGATGAAAAACACATTCTCATTTTCTCTGACGCGCCGCCGCGCGCTCCAGTCGCTGTTGCTGGGTGTTGTCTCACCGACGCTGTTTGCCCGTCAACCGACCGCGCTGCGCGCCGTGTCACTTTTCCAGGGAGCGACCGACAGCATGGCTGCGTTGGGTGCCACACCCGCTGGCATTGTTGAGTCCTGGACGGAGAAACCGGTTTATCGTTATTTGCGCCCGCAGCTCTCCGGTGTACCACAGCTCGGGCTTGAGACGCAGCCTGCGCTGGAAAAAATCGTATTGCTCAACCCGGACATTATTTTTGCCTCCCGCTTCCGTCACCAGGATATCGCGCCGCTGTTGCAAAAAATTGCCCCTGTAGCGCTGCTTGATGATGTCTTTGAGTTCAAAAAAACACTGAGGGTCGTGGCAGAAAAGCTGGCGATGAAAAGCGCCGCGGCACAACTGCTTGAGCGCTGGGATGCGCGCGTTGCCACACTGCGTAATCTTATCCGGACGCGATTTGATACGGCGAACGGCCCGCAGGTTTCGGTGATTGAGGTGCGCCCTGATCATATTCGTAGCTACGTTGCGCAAAGCTTTCCGGGCTCGGTGATGTCCGAACTGGGTTTTGCCTGGAGTGAACAGGCGATGCAGGCGCAAAGCGCTTCGTTACGTTTCTCCGGCATGGAGAATATTCCTTTGCTGGATGCCGATATCTTTTTCATTTTACTGCGCGCTAACAGTCCGGCGATCGCCCGGCAGTATCAAACACTCACGGCACATCCGCTCTGGCAGCAACTGCGGGCGGTGAAAACGGGACAATTATGGGTCGTGGACAGCGTGCCCTGGAGTTTGTCCGGCGGCATTCTGGGAGCGAATCAAATCCTCAACGATGTGGAATACGCACTACTCAGGGGGCGAGCATGAGAGGGCGATTTCTGCTCTGTGGCCTGCTGCTGGTGGTGATGGCAGTGGTCAGTATGATGACAGGCACCCGCTTTTATACCTTCGCGCAGTTAACAAATGCGCTGTTACATGCGGACCCGACCAGCGCGGTGGATACTATTATTCGCACCTCACGTTTGCCGCGTACCCTGCTGGCGATGGGGGTAGGGGCCTTTCTGGCGGTGGCGGGCGGCTTGATGCAGGCATTGACCCGCAATCCGTTAGCCGCACCGGGACTGTTTGGCGTTAATGCCGGTGCGGCGTTGATGATTGTGCTGGTGGGCAGTTTTTTCGCCATTAGCTCCCCCTGGGTCACATTGTGTCTGGCGTTTACCGGCGCGTGTGCCACCGGCACGCTGGTCTGGTTCACCAGCCGTATTAGCAAAGGCCAGCTCAACCCACTGCGCCTGGTGCTGGCAGGTGTTGCCATTACCGCGCTGTGTAACGCCTTTACTCAGGCGATACTCGTTATTGACCAGGAGACGCTCGATACCATGCTGTTCTGGCTGGCGGGCAGTCTTGCTGGAAATGATCTTGTGCATCTGTACCCGGTACTGCTCCCTGGCGTGCTGTTGGTGGTCGCTGCCTGTCTGTTCGCCGGGCAAATGAACGTGCTGAACGCTGGCGAAGAGATCGCCCGTGGGCTCGGGCTCAACATCGCACTGGTACGATTGCTGGCCAGCGTTCTGGTGATTGGACTGGCGGGCTGCGCGGTAGCGCTGGCGGGCAATATCGGCTTTGTCGGGCTTATTGTGCCGCATATCGCCCGCCAGTTGTTTGGCAGCGATCTGCGCCAGTCGCTCCCGGCCAGTGCCGTGCTCGGTGCTTTGCTGCTACTGGTTGCAGACATTGCCGCCCGGGTTGTGATTTTGCCGCAGGAGGTTCCGGTTGGGGTGATGACGGCACTCATGGGCGCGCCGTTCTTTATTTTGCTGGCGCAGCGCAGGGGGAACCATGCCGAATAGCCAACTTTTCCGTGTGGGGCCCTTTTCACGCCAGTTCTCGCCGCGTTTGCTGCCAGTATTACTGGCTTGTTTACTCATCACCATGCTCGTTACCCTTGTGGCGCTGAGTATCGGCGATGTAGCGATTTCGCTGCCGCAAACCTTTTGGCTCCTGTTCCAGCCTGACGCCCGTCCGCAGAGTTTTATTCTGCATGAGTTACGTTTACCGCGCGTGGCGCTGGCGCTACTGGCCGGCGGCGGCTTAGGGATGGCCGGGCTCATCATGCAAACGCTGGTACGTAACCCGCTGGCCTCGCCGGATACCCTGGGCGTAACGACCGGAGCAAGCGCCGGTGCGCTGATATGGCTCTCCTTTTTCAGCCTGCAATACGGCAGCGCAGGGATGCCCTGGGCGGCGATGGCAGGCGCGGCCTGCGCTGTTGGGCTGATTTTCCTGCTCTCCTGGCGTAAAGGGCTCACGCCGCTGCGCCTGATCCTGACCGGTGTCGGTGTCTCGGCGCTGGCAGGGGCGGTCGTCACGTTAGTTCTGGTCTTTAGCCCGCTTACCACCACCTTTTCCGCCTGGGTGTGGCTAAGCGGTAGCGTCTATGCCGCGACTTGGGAGAAGGTGCTAAGGCTGCTGACGATTTATCTCTGGGCACTTCCGGTGGTGGTTTTTTTGCTGCGCTACCTGAAAACGTTGCAATTGCATGATGAGCTGGCGACCGGACTCGGCGTGCGAGTACATCCCCTGCGGGTGCTGTTGTTGCTCGGCTGCGTAGTGCTCTCCGGCGGGGCGATTGCGCTGGTGGGGGCAATGGCTTTTGTCGGTCTGATAGCGCCGCACATTGCCAGGCGGGTGGTGCGTCAGGGCTTTTTTGGTCAGGCCTTTGTTACCGTTTGCTGTGGGGGCTGCATGGTGACCACCGCCGATCTGCTGGCCCGAACCCTGTTTCGGCCCGCTGATATTCCGGCCGGGGTTTTTGTGGCACTGGCCGGTGCGCCGTTCTTTTTATGGCTGCTTATCCGGCAGCGAACGTAACCGATGAGGAAAACGTGTCTCTCACAACGCAAAAGCTGAGCATCAGCTACCACCAGCAACAGGTGATCGATTCGCTGGATTTAGCCCTGCCAGCGGCAAAAGTGTCGGTGCTGATTGGCAGCAACGGCTGCGGTAAAAGCACGCTGCTTAAAGCCATGGCGCGACTGCTGACGCCACAGTCAGGGACGGTCATTCTTGATGGCGCGGACATTCACACCAGCAATACGGCGCAGATTGCCCGCCAACTGGCCATCTTGCCGCAAACCCCCGTCGCACCGGAGGGTATCACCGTGCGTCAACTGGTCAGCCTCGGGCGTTTTCCTTACCAGAACTGGCTGCGACAGTGGTCAGCGGAAGATGAACAGCAGGTGGAGGAGGCGTTACGCCTGACGGGAACCACCGATCTGCAACATCGCCCGGTGGATGCGTTATCCGGCGGGCAGCGTCAACGGGTGTGGATTGCCATGACGCTGGCACAGGCGACAAACACTGTGTTACTGGACGAGCCCACAACCTACCTTGACCTTGCGCATCAGATTGAGATTCTGGAACTGTTGCGCGGCCTCAATCAGCAGCAGGGCAAAACCATTGTGATGGTACTGCACGATCTGAACCTGGCCTGTCGTTATGCCGATCACCTGGTGGCCGTACATCAAGGCCGGGTGTATGCGCAAGGGGCGCCAAAGCAGATCATGACGGAAGCTCTGGTGAACAAGGTGTTTAATTTGCGCTGTCGGATTATTGACGATCCTTTCTTCCATACGCCGTTGTGCATTCCTTTTCCGGGAGACTCGCATGCTGACGAGTGAGGAACATACGTACCTGCAAACCGTGTTTCGCCTGCGCTCACTCGCACAGGCAGACTGGCGAAGCGTGCCGGGCGAGGCCCTGCGGGATGCGCAAACCTGTCGGGAGGTACTTGCGCGCGTGATGCCGCTTATCGGTGCGCCGGACCTGGCGATTGCCGCGTCGCTTTTCGCCAAAAGAGTGGCATTTCTCGCATCCGGAAGTGTGCTTTACGCGATGAGTGTGTTTGATAAAGGCCTGCCGTTATCACTCACGGCGTGTCGACTGGAATATGCGCACGATAACGGTTTGTGGACATCGTCGTTGCCAGCCGATATTACGGCGACGGGGTACGCCCCGGGTGCGCGTGATGCGTGGCGTGAAACCATTGTCAGTACCTTATTCAGAACGTTTTTCGCGCCGCTGTGGCAAAGCCTGTCACAGGTGAGCGGTCTGCCGGAGCACATTCTCTGGGAAAATACCGCTGTGCGGGTCTACTCCTTATATCAGGGACGGATGGAGGGGCTTAGCGCCGATCAGGAGAAGCGCCAACAGGCGGATTTTGCCTGGCTGCTGGAAGAGGCTGACCCGTCACTGTTTGGCCTGCCATGGAACCCGCTAAGACGTTTTCGTCGGCCTCTGCAAAAAGACGTGGCGGGAAACAGGGTGCGCTTTCGCCGCACCTGCTGTTTTTATTACAAAACGGTGCAACCTGTGGAGTATTGCCACAATTGCCCGCTGTGCAAGGCAACGTCGTTCTAGATTGCGTGCGCAGCGGTTATGGGCGGGAGCTTAGTGGTATCATACAGCGCGGGCCTGCCAGGGCGAAAAGCTCAGGCAGGCAATGAGCCGCAGGGATCGGTAAGGACGCTACGGAGTTCGCTTAAAGGAACCGCTTTTGCAAAGTACCACCCCTGTGCGCAGCCTCCCGGTACGTTATCTTTCAGAAACTGATACTGTATGTCTGTCTCCACCCCTTCAAAGACCACTATTTTAGGTATGTTTTTAAACATCTCTATCAGACCAGGAAGAATATCTTTATTGGTGGATTCTGTTCCTATTGAATCCGTTATCGACTTATCAATCTTAATTTCGCCCACGTCAAGTAAGGAAAGCCAGTTCAGGTTTGAATAACCGGTTCCGAAATCGTCGAGGGCAAACATAATACCGGTCCCCTTAAAAAGGTCCATCGAGCGTTTAATATCTTCTGTACCGGAACTTTGCCTTTCTGTAATTTCAAGAATAATCGACTCGCCTGCAACGTTTTCATCTTTTAACGTGCTGAGTAGTTTTTCACGAAACTCCTCCGAGCAGATGTCCGCGCAACTCACATTGATGCTAAGGGTGATATCGCTGTTCAGCAGTATCGGCGCGCACTCTCTAATGGAATGCTCAACCACATACAGGCTAATCTTATTTATTAAGCCATTTTTTTCCGCAAGAGGAATAAATATATCCGGGCCGATACGTCCGATTTGAGGGTCCGTCCAGCGTAACAGTACCTCGACGCCGGTTACTTGGCGGTCTTTAAGCCTGTAGATGGGTTGATAGACAAAATGCAACTCGCGGTTTTCGATTGCGTGTTTCAGTCGGGAAAGTAAAGACTCTTTATGTGACACGTTATTAACGTACAGCGCGCCAATCAGCAGGCCGATGATAAGCGATGCGCTAAAAAGAGAAATCAGGATATACAGATTGTTTTTGAAAAATAAAGGGAGTGATGTCCCGGCAATAACGCAAATGTCATTCGTATTATTACAGGCATGCTCCGTAAAATACAACCAGGAGTGTGCTTTGTTATGTTCTATAGACTCCAGTAAGTGTGTGTTTTTTCCAATCATAAAAAAATGATTTTCATGTTTGAAATCACCTATGATGGCATCAAAATCCATCTTATTGGCTTCCTCCCAAAAACGCTGGAAGGCAAAAGGTGACACCGTTATGGCGAAATTACTGGTATAAAAGACGTCTGCCGTAATGTTTTCTTCAATCTGCGCATCAAAGACCCACGTATAGCTCCCCCGGTTGACCTTATTTCTGAACATGTTCAACGAAAGGGGCGCGTTCAGTTTTCCCCAGAGGGCCGAACAGACAATTTTCTCATCCTCAACATAGGCGATATCTTTAATAAGCGGGTAAGGCCAGAGCCGTTTACGCAGCGCCTGCTGGTATTGAGCACTGCATGGTTCATAGACCGCAAACTCTTGTCGCAGCCCATCAATCAGTTTAACTTGCGAAATAAGGCTATTGCTGCGTGCCAGAATGGATTCAGCATAATCTTCTAGTTTTTCATGGGCATAGATATAGTACACCCCCAGGCCTGCGCCATACAGGGCACCGAAGGTTAACACTATGGATAATGCGTAAATGCCGATCCTGTGGTGGAGAGTTCTCAGTATTTGCAGTGGCATTGTTGACAACATTCCCCTGTCTTTATGGTTATCCAACGTGCACGCTCGGTACAGTATTAACCCTATCCCAGTCATGCTCTCAGACCTGAGAGGTAAACCGCACTTATCGTGATTATCGGCCATATTGCCCGGGACTTTATCTGTTATCGCTGTGCATTCCTGCGACCGTCGTCAACACCAGTGGAATGGCGCCATGAATTGCAAAAAAGTACCCTTTCAAAGGTGAATGTTAAAAAGAGTGATTCCCGTAAAGATTCTCAAAGCAATACAATATTCGACACCCGTAAATATTTAAAAGAGAAATATCTTAACGCCGACGCTGAGATTGACCGTGAATGGCCTGAGCACCGGTCGGTTCAGCAAGGGGGGTGATCAGGTTTGGTTTAACTTTAATGATGCACTGATTTGTCTGCGCCAGCGCGAGTATTTGCGTGGCGGTTAGTTGCTTAACCGTCTGAATTAATTCAATGTCCATGTTTAAAAAGCTTTCGGCTTGTTTGGCATCTTCAGTTGCTACGCGTTGTGCCAGTAAAAGATATGACAAATTTAGATTGTGAATTTCTTTAAGGACAGGAACTTGTGTGGTCATTTATACGCCGGATTAAGAAACGGAAGAGAGAGGTGTTCACCAGGAAAACCCGCTGCTGTTATGATACATGCAAAATACAACTTTCGTGTGAAAATTTACATTATTTTCACAATGCGGTTATATCTGGCCCGAAAATATTTCCAGAATGTCATCCTGAGAATGGGTTAATAATGAAAGTCATTCGCGTTGGCGTTACGGAAATTATGTTTCTATAACAGAGAAAGTATCGCGACTGGCAATGTGCCATTAGCCGTTTTTAACGGTATCTACACGGTCCTGGCCGTTGCCCGCCTCCCTAAGGCACGAGTCGCGCATCAGAAACTTACCATTTTCACCTGACATATATATTTCCACCTTATAGCGTCTCCATTTCCCTATTTCGCATATACGAAAACGAAGAGGTATGAACCCTTAATCTGACCAGGATCAAAAACCATTTCGCAGGATTAATATAAAAAGACAGTGTATTTCACCAGCAATGCCTCTAATTGCATTTTTCAGCTTAGCTTATGCGTAAGCAGTTAATATATTTATTACCAAAAAATCTTTTTAGTCACACTTCATTTATTACTAGAGTTGGTTTCCGGACAATTTTGAAGGAAAACAACCATGACCTCATCCCAGCGCATTGCCCGTCACGATACTGATTTACTGGAAATTCACCCCGTTGCCGGAAATATTGGCGCGGAGATACGCAATATTTCGCTTTCGGCTGATCTTGATGATAACCATATTCAGCAAATTGAAAATGCACTCGTAAAATATAAGGTTTTATTCTTCCGTAAACAGCATCATTTGACCGATGAAGCCCATCAGGCCTTCGGTGCGCGTCTGGGTAAGATCGTGGCGCATCCTACGGTGCCGTCGCCTGCGGGCACTAAATTGTTCGAGCTGGATGCCTCCAAAGGTGGTGGTCGGGCAGACTCCTGGCACACCGATGTCACCTTTGTGGATGCTTTCCCGAAAATATCCATTCTGCGCGGTGTCACCATCCCGGAATATGGTGGTGATACCGTCTGGGCGAATACCGCATTAGCCTATGAATTATTGCCGGAATCGTTAAAACAATTTGTCGGTACACTGCGCGCTATTCACAGTAATAATTACGACTACGGCGCAGAACGTATTGTCACCGAAGAACATCGCCTTAATCACCATAAAAATGTTTTTGTCTCTTCTGTATGGGAAGCGGAACATCCGGTAGTACATGTTCATCCGGTAACCGGCGAGCGCGCCTTATTACTTGGTCACTTTGTGAAAAAACTGGTCGGCTTTAACAGCCGTGAATCGGCACAGCTTTTTGAATTACTGCAAAACCGTATTACCCGCCTGGAAAATACCGTGCGCTGGCAGTGGCAGCAGGACGATGTGGTTATCTGGGATAACCGCAGCACTCAGCATTACGCCGTCAATGATTATGGCAACCAGCCACGTCTGGTCCGTCGCGTCACCATTGAAGGCGAACCGGCCGTCGCCATTGACGGCAGCCGTAGCCGCACCGTAACCCGTCCGCAGGATGCCGTAAACGATACCCCAGACAGGGAAGTGAACTATGCAGCGTCGTGATTTACTCAAGGCCATGGCGGCGTTCGGGGTCTACAGCATGATCCCGGCTATCGCGCGGGGGGCAAATGTGGCCCGCAAATATGATGGCGTAACGCTCAATGTCTCCACCTTCAGTACCGCCTGGCCGCAACTGATTCGCCAGTGGCTGCCGGAATTTGAAGCCCTGACCGGGGCAAAAGTGCAGCTCGATACGCCTGCCTTCCCGGTTTATAACCAGCGTGCCGACCTGGAGCTGTCGACACGCGGATCGTCCTATGACGTGGTCAACGTTACCTTTATCTACACCAGCCGCTGGATCAACGCGGGTTGGCTGACCCCGTTGGATGAGTTTGTCGCCAATCTCACGCCGGCTGACTGGGGGTTACAGGATTTTCTGCCTGCTACCCTGGCGGCGGAAACCGGACGCGATGGCAAATTGTACGGCATCCCGTATGTGGTGGAAGCCATGCTGACCGGGGCCTCACGCTATGACCTGATTCAACAGGCCGGGCTGGCATTCCCGAAAACCACCGATGATCTGGTGAAGGTTCTACAGGCGGTGAACAAGAAAGAACGCGTCGCCGGGTATGTCACCGACAATCACTATGGCTGGACCTTTATTCCCTATCTGCAGGCCTTTGGCGGCAACGTGTTCCGCGCGCCGCCGGATGACCTGTTCCCGACGCTGGATACCCCGGAAGCGGTGCAGGCGGCTGACTATTTTGCCCGCCTTATTCGCGAGTTTGGCCCGAACGGCGGCATCACCTATACCGCCGACCAGTCCTTGCAGGCGCTAAAACAGGGAAGGGTGAACCTCTCTGACGCCAGCCAGACCTACCTTGCACAACTGGGCAATGCGGAAAGCTCGCGCACTCTGAACACGGCTCATTTTGGCCCAATGGTCAATGGGCCAAAAGGGTGGTTCCCCGGCATGGCGACCCATGCGCTGGGTATCCCGGCAGGTTCGAAAAATAAAGAGGCGGCGTGGGCGTTTATCCAGTGGGCGCTTTCGAAACAGAACACGGCACGCACGCTGGCCGCCGGATACGGTTCACCGACCCGGCGCAGCGATATCGACTCGCCGGTGTTCCGTTCTAAGCAGGTGATCAACGGCGTCGATCTGGCACAGCTTTCCATTGATGCCATCGACCAGGCGGGCAAGGGCGGTTACATGAAATACCGCACCGTGGAGTTTTATCCGCAGGTTGATCAGCAATTGAACAAAGCCATTGCGCTGATTGCCTCCGGCCAGCTTTCGGCAAAAGAGGCGATGGCCCAGGCGCAGGCCGGGACGATTGCGGATTTAAAACGCGCCGGGGCGAAGATTTAGAGCCTGAATACAGGCTATTTTATTTGCCATTTTGGCCCTGGGCAGGGCTCACACAAAACGCATAGCGTTTTGAACGCCCGTTAGGGCGGCCCGGAGGGTGTGCGAAGCTAATAATCCTCACGCACTTCAAGTACGCTCCGGTTGTTCCGCGCTGTCCGGGTCCAAACTGCCTGCAACAATTACGCCTGTAGTTCAGGCTCTATGGAATTGAAACGATGGCACAACTCAAAAGCTGGCGTCAGCGCCAGCATTACGCCTGGCTGCTGGGGTTATCGCCGTCGCTTGTGGTGCTGACGCTGTTAACCCTGGTCCCGGCGGCGGCGCTGCTGGTCACCAGCCTCACGCCGTTCAGCCTGACTAACCCGGAAGCGACATTCACCTTTAGTAACCCACTGGTGAACTATCAGCAGTTACTGCATGACGACCGCTTTCTCAACTCGCTGGTGACGCAGCTTAAGCTATCGGTGGTGAGTGTCTTCTTCCAGGTGCTGATCGGACTGCTGCTGGCGCTGCTGCTGAATGGCTCATCGCGGCTGCTCAACGGGGTGCGTACTTTGTTGCTCATCCCTATGGTACTGCCGCCGATTATCGTGGCGCTGATCTGGAAAATTATCTACACCCCGGACATCAGCCCGCTGCACCAAATTCTGGAGCGCATCAACCTGCCGCTGAACTCGCTTATCGCCAACCCGGACACCGCGCTGTGGGCGATAGTGGTGGCCGACGTCTGGCAGTGGTTTCCGTTCACCATGTTGATGGTGCTGGCGGCCCTGCAAATGGTGCCTAGTGAACCGCGCGAAGCGGCAAGCCTTGACGGTGCCTCGTCGTTCAACATCTTCCGCTACATCGTATTGCCGCACCTCAAACCGGTACTGGCGGTGTGCATTCTGTTTCGTCTGATCGACAGCTTCAAAGCCTTTCCGCTGATTTATATCCTCACGGACGGCGGACCGGGCTCGGTGACAGAAGTCACTAACTACTACGGTTTTATTCAGGCTTTTAACTTTTCCTGGTGGGGATACGGCAGCGCCATCGCGGTGGTGATCCTGGTCGGGGTGTTTATTTTAAGCTGGCTGATTGGCCGTGCGGGGTGGAATGATGACAGTACAGCACACTGATGAACGCCGTCCGCTCGCGTTCACCGTTACGCGGCGCAAGAAGTGGCGTTTCAAAGGCAAGCGCACGCTGGCGGCGTTACTGCTGCTGGTGTTGTTTCTCGCACCTTTCCTGTGGATGGTCATCATGTCGTTGCGCCCGTCGATGGATGCGTTCGACCTGACGCTGTTTTTCACGCCCACGCTGGAGGCGTATCGCCAGTTGATTGCCGGGAATTTCCTGCAGCCGTTTGGCAACAGCCTGATGGTCAGCGTGATTTCCACGGTATTTTCGCTCCTGCTCGGCGTACCTGCCGCCTGGGTGCTGACGCGCTGGCGTTTTCGCGCTCGTCGTTATGTGGCGCTGTGGATCCTGGTGACGCGCATGGCGCCCCCCATCGCCTTTACCATTCCGTTCTTTCTCGCCTTTCGCTGGCTTGGCCTGCAGGACACCATTATCGGACTGGCGATTGTCTATCTCACCTTCAACCTGGCGGTTGTTATCTGGCTGATGCAGACCTTCTTTGCCGCCATTCCGGTCACGCTGGAAGAGGCGGCGTGGATGGATGGCTGCTCCCTGTGGGGTAGTTTCTGGCGGGTGTCGCTGCCGCTGGTCAAACCGGGCCTCGCGGCGACTGCCATTCTCTGTTTCATCTTCTCGTGGAACGACTTTTTCTACGCCCTGATTTTAACCCGTACTAACGCTATTACCGCCCCGGTCGCCATTGTGAATTTCCTGCAATACGAAGGGTGGGAGTGGAGCAAAATCGCCGCCAGCGGCACGCTGGTGATGTTGCCGGTGGTTGCCTTCACCCTTCTGGTGCGGCGCTATCTGGTACAGGGCTTAACCGCTGGTGGACTTAAGGATTAATAATGGCAACCCTGACACTCAATAACATCGCAAAACGTTTTAACGGGCAGACCATTATCCCTGGTCTGGATTTGACCATTCACCACGGCGAATTTATTGCCCTGGTGGGGCCCTCCGGCTGTGGAAAGTCAACGCTGCTGCGTATGATTGCCGGGCTGGAGGGTATCGACGGCGGCGAGCTGATTCTGGACGGCGAGGTGATTAACGATCTCTCGCCACAGGAGCGTAACATGGCGATGGTCTTTCAGAACTACGCGCTCTATCCGCACATGACGGTGGCGGATAACCTCGGTTTCTCGCTCAAAATGCAGGGCGTGGCGAAGGCGAAAATTGACAGCCAGGTGCGCCAGGCCGCCGACACGTTAGGGCTGACGCCGCTGCTGGCGCGTAAACCGTCGCAGCTTTCCGGCGGGCAGCGCCAGCGCGTGGCAATGGGCCGCGCGATCCTGCGCCATCCGCGCCTGTTCCTGTTTGATGAGCCGCTCTCTAACCTCGACGCCAAACTGCGCGTGGAGCTGCGCACTGAAATCAAGGCGCTGCATCAGCGGCTTAACACCACCATGATTTACGTCACCCACGATCAGATTGAGGCCATGACCATGGCCGACCGTATCGTGGTGCTGCGCGACGGGCATATTGAGCAGGTGGGCACGCCGCTGGAGTTGTACGACCGCCCGGCCAACGCCTTTGTGGCGAGCTTTATCGGTTCGCCGTCGATGAACCTGTTCACCGGGCACGTGGAGCGGCCTGGCATCGTGATGACCGATGACGGCATTGCCCTGCCGGTAGCCCAGACGCCGGGGCTGAATATCGGGCAGCGAGTGCTCTACGGGGTGCGACCACAGCACTTTGTGCTGACGCCGGGGGCGTCGATCGATGCCCATGTCAACGTGGTGGAACCCACCGGTTCGGAGACGCAGATCCTGCTCAATATCGGCCAGCAAAAAGTGACCACGCTGTTTCATCAACGCGTGGCGGCACTGCCAGGTGAAACGCTGAAAATCCTGCCGGATGCCCGTCATGCTCATCTGTTTGATGCCGCAAGCGGCGTGCGACTCAATTAACGCTGAGGGAGGTAATGAACAGGAAAGCGATTGTCTTTGGCGTCGATGGATTAATGATGCCGCCTGTCAAAAAGTCACTGCCGCAACCGCGCCTGTAGAGTTGTTGCGTGACGTTGTCACTTAATGTCAAAGCTCATGGGCATGTCACCTTAACCCAGGGGAGGCGCGTGACAGGCGGGCGCAACCATTGCTTATCGGCCTGGCGTCAAACGCGCTACCCTCGACGGTTCTATAATGCAGGCGTTACTGGCGCCAGATGGGACAGAAAGATGACCGAACATCGTTATACCCGTTACGGGAGTTTGCAAAACAAAGTGGTGGTGATCACCGGCGGGGCCAGCGGGATTGGCGCGGATCTGGTGACGGCGTTTCGCCAGCAGGAGAGCCGGGTACATTTTCTGGATATCGATATGACGGCGGGGAGTGCGCTGGCGCAGGCTCGTGGCGCCTGTTTTCATCCGGTCGATGTGCGAAATATTGCCGCGTTGCGCGAGGCAATCAACAACATTGCCGCCCAGGAAGGCCGCATTGATGTGCTGATCAATAACGCCGCCCGTGACGACCGGACCGATACCTTCACGGTGGAACCGGAGGCCTGGCGCGAGAGCCTGGCGGTGAACCTTGATCACCAATTCTTTGCCAGCCAGGCCGTTGCCGCGCTGATGCAAAAAGGCGAGGGCGGCAACATCATTCTGACCAGCTCCACCAGCTTTATGAAGGGCAGACCGGGCATGTCCGGTTACACCACGTCAAAGGCGGCGATTGTTGGGCTAAGCCAGACGCTGGCGCGCGAACTGGGGCCATCGGGCATTCGCGTTAACTGCATCGTGCCGGGGGCGATTTCCACCCCGCGTCAGCAGGCGCTGTGGCGCACGCCGGAATCCGAAAAGGAGATCCAGGCCATGCAGTCGCTGGATATCACCCTTGAAGGCCGGGACGTTGCCGCCATGGCGCTGTTTGTCGCCTCCGATGACGCCCGTGGCTGTACCGGAGGGCTCTTTTTTATCGACGCCGGTATCCGCCTGGTGTGACCGCATCTTCACCCCCGCACGCTGGCTGCGCGCACGTGCAGGGTGCGCCGGGGCGTCGTGATGATAGTGGTGACGACGCCCACAATATGCGCGCCTTCCTCCTCATCAATGTATACCGTGCGATAGTTTTCGTTCTCTGCCACCAGGCGCGGCGGTGAGAGGCGTAAACGCCGGACGGTAAAACCGCTCAGTAGGCGGGCGACGACGATATCGCCATCCGCCGGTTGCAGGCTGCTGTCCACCAACAGTAAGGATCCGGGCAGGATCGCCGCGCCGCACATGGCATCGCTGGCGGTGCGCAGCACATAGGTTGCGGACGGGTGGCTAATCAAGTGTGCCACCAGGTCGATCGCGCCTTCGATGTAATCGGCCGCCGGGCTGGGAAAAGCGCTGGTTGTCATTGCATGTCGCTCCCACGTAATGGCAGGCATAAGGCTGCCTGACAAACCTGTAGACGTCCTGATAAAGGTGAGGCTTTCGCCGCTGATACATCCATGATGACTGTTTTTATATATTACTGTGTATATATACAGTATCGCCAAAAAGGAGTACCGATCAAGCCGCCTCGCTGCGATTTTTGTGAAGAGATTGATGACACAAGGATTTTTGTTGGATGATGAAAAAATGCGCGACTCGGGTATTTCTGGCCCTCGTCTGGCCGCAGGCAACCATGAGAATAATAAGGGAAAAAACGCTATTTTATTATTTCGCGGCGGCGGACGTTTTTTACATTCACTGGGCCAGCCACTACACTTAGCAGCAGTTTAACCATTGGATGGCGAAAATGACGGCATTGAAAACCCATAATTTCTTTTTTATCGTTCTGTTGTTGCTGGTCAGTGTGGCGTTTTTTAGCCTGATCCAGCCGTACTATGCAGCCATTATCTGGGCTGTTATTCTGGCGCTTATTTTTTATCCGCTGCGGGTGAAATTATCCGCCTGGTTACGGGGGCGTGACGGTATTGCTTCGTTGCTGACCGTACTGCTTATCTGCGTGTTGGTTTTTATTCCATTAATGATTATTGTTACGTCACTGATTGCGGAAATTAATGCGCTTTATCAACGGTTGCAAAATAACGCCACGGATTTACCACAACTCTTTACTGACAGTATTAGTTATCTGCCCGGCTGGGCGCAGGGATATTTACGGGAAAATGACTTTGACTCTGTCGGTGCCATTCGCGAAAAATTATCCGGTGTGGCGCTGAGCTCCGGGCGATATCTGGCGGGCAGCGCGGTGATTATTGGTAAAAATACCCTGAGTATTACCGTCAGTTTCTGTCTGATGGTCTATCTGCTGTTCTTTTTACTGAAAGACGGCTCCCGGCTGGTTCGCAGAATATTTACGGCTATTCCGCTGACGGACAAAATCAAACGCCGCCTGTTCCATAAATTTGCCAGCGTCTCCCGCGCCACGGTGAAAGGGACATTGGTGGTAGCAATTGTGCAGGGGGCGCTGGGAGGCTTCGGCTTCTGGTTTTCCGGCATTAACGGCAGCCTGTTGTGGGGTTCGCTGATGGCATTCATGTCGCTGATCCCGGCGGTCGGTACGGCGCTTATCTGGGTTCCGGCGGCTATTTTTCTCTTCTCCACCGGGGAAATTATCACCGGTACAATGATGACGCTCTATTTTGTCGTGGTGGTCGGGCTGGCTGATAATATCCTGCGACCATTATTAGTCGGCAAAGATACCCGAATGCCCGATTATTTAATTTTGCTGACTACGCTTGGCGGGTTGCAATTCTTTGGCATTAACGGTTTTGTGCTGGGGCCAATGATTGCCGGGCTGTTTATTGCATCGTGGAATTTACTCGCCGAAGACCGTGCGCTGGCGATGAAATCGGAACAATAATCTGTATTGCCGCCGCCGATATTTTTCACCGGCGGCTGTGATGCCATTTCCACAAACCTGGTGAGCACAGGTAAAGAAGTGAAAAGAATTTGAGGAAAAACAGGGCCTGTGGTAGAAATAGAGCGTGTTTTACTACTGAGGACAATCGTTCCGCCGCGATGAGAAGCAATGTGCGGATATTGTAATTTTATGGATAATTTGTTCAGGACGTTCATCTCTGGCTTTTCCCGTCTTACTTCTTCTGTCTTTCTGCTTTCCGGCGAACAACACTGGCGCTCGGCGCTATAGTCCTTTTCTCTCTGCTTAGGTTCGCGTAAATCACGCGACTTTCATTTTTTACGCACCGGGTTTTCCGTTAGGGAAGAACCCTGCAGGATTATATTCTCAAGCAGGAGAAGCATGATGATTTACTGGATATTATTAGCGCTGGCCATTGTGGCTGAAATAACCGGCACATTATCAATGAAGTGGGCAAGTGTGACCAACGGACACGCCGGTTTTATTCTGATGCTGGTGATGATTGCACTGTCATATATTTTATTATCATTCGCGGTTAAAAAGATTGCCCTCGGGGTGGCCTACGCCCTGTGGGAGGGGATTGGTATTTTATTGATCACCCTGTTTAGCGTTGTGTTGTTTGATGAAGCGCTCTCCCCGATGAAAATTGCCGGGCTGATGACGCTGGTGGTCGGGATTGTGCTTATCAAATCGGGCACCCAGAAAGCGGCTAAGACGCCGCAGGAGCGCCGCAATGCAACAGTTTGAGTGGGTTCACGGCGCCTGGCTGGCGGTGGCCATTGTGCTGGAGATCGTTGGCAATATTTTCCTTAAATTTTCAGCCGGTTTTCGCCATAAATTATACGGAATTGGCTCGCTGGTGGCGGTGCTTGGTGCCTTTGCTGCGCTGTCTCAGGCAGTAAAAGGGATAGATTTGTCAGTAGCTTACGCGCTCTGGGGTGGGTTCGGCATTGCCGCGACCCTGGCGGCGGGCTGGATCCTCTTCGGCCAGCGCCTGAATAATAAAGGCTGGATGGGGGTTATCTTACTGATTGTGGGTATGATACTAATAAAACTCGCCTGATGTGATCGCTGCCCGAATCAGAGGCAGCGAAATCCACCGACTGTATTACGCTTAGTTAACGGAAGTCCTCAACTGGCTGTTTTTCCTGTTAAGGATAGAGGGGGCAGTGCATGTTGAACCCATTTAGCTGGCGGAATATCCCGAATGCCAAAACCCTGTTCGTCATGATCTTCCTGGCAGGGATTGGGCTTATTTTTTCTATCGTTGCGCTGCTCTACCTTTCGTTGCATCTGATCAGTAGCAAAGCCAACGAAATTGATGAGCACCGCACCGTACTGTCCGTGCAGGGGGCGATTCAGACCTCGGTAAATCGCGTGCGCTCGCTGGTCATTGATAACGCCGTCTGGGATGACGCGGTGCGGGAAGCGTATCGCCCACAGCTTGATACCCAATGGCTCTACAAAACCTGGGGTGAGGGATTTAAAGTCAATAATCTCTATGACGGCACCTTTATTCTTGATGAAAACTTCAACGTCTTATGGGGAGCGTTTCACAGCGCCACATTTACGGAACATTCGCTCGATTTTTTTGGCAAGGGTTTACAGGCGCTCATCCGTAATAATTCGGCTTCACTGATTTCCAGTAATGACATTTATGCCGGGATTACCCGTACCCGCAGCGGCACCGCATTTATAGGGATAGGCCTTATCCGCCCGATGGTGGGTAATTTAGCGGTTAATGATAATACCCGGCGTTATCTGGTGATTACCCGCCACCTGAATACACAAATCCTTAAAGAGCTGGGCGATACCTTCCAGATAGCCGATTTAGCGTTCACGGAGCAGAAGCCGGATGAATTCGCCGTGCCGCTGGAAAGTTCGGCGGGGGAGGTGCTGGGCTGGTTAGACTGGTCACGGCGCCTGCCGGGCGCGGAAGCTGCCGAGGCGGCCTCTGCCAATATTCGTCAAATCGCCCTGCTGGCATCGGGATTGATCCTCCTGTTTATTCTCCTGAGCAGCGCCGGGTTGTATAAGCTGGCGAAAGGGGAAAATATTGCCCGTCGGATTGCCTTAACCGACTGGCTGAGCCACCTGCCGAATCGCCGCGCCCTGATTGAACATCTCGATAAGCTCGCCGCGCGGGGCGACACCAGTATGATGAGCGTCGCCTTTGTCGATCTTGATGGGTTCAAGGATGTGAACGACATTTACGGGCATGACGTGGGGGACCGCCTGATCAGAACCATCGCCCAGACGTTACGGGAGAAAGTGCCGACGCAGGGGATGCTGGCGCGGATGGGGGGCGATGAGTTTGCCATGACCATTGGCGGCCCCTGGGCAGAGGAGCAGACCGCGAGATTTGCCGGGCACGTGCTGGCGTATCTGAATAACCCCATCCAGGTGGGAGAGCGGACGATCCATATTGGAGCCAGTATTGGCATCGCCAGCGGCACGCTGGTGGAGTGCACCAGTACTGAGCTTTTCCGCCGTGCCGATATCGCCATGTACCACTCAAAAAGTATCGGCAAAGGGCGCATCACGCATTACGATGCGGCGCTGAACAGTGCTCGCGAGCGGCAGTTGCTGATTGAAAATGATATCCGTAACGGTATGGAACGCGATGAATTCGATGTCTGGTATCAGCCCATTGTGGATGCGCGTAGCCTGGCGATGGTTGGCGTCGAAGCACTTGTCCGCTGGCCGCGCCGCCCGGGTGGCGAACTTAAACCCGATGATTTTATTGTGATTGCGGAAACCAGTGGCCTGATTTACGAACTGGGGCAATTTGTTCTGCGTCGTGCCTGTAACGATCTGCAGGCGTATAGCGATTTAAAATTGTCGGTAAATATCTCCCCGGCGCAATTTCGCGATCCGGATTTTGAAGATAAGGTGGCGAAGGTGCTGAAAAGTACGCGCTTCCCGCCAGCACGTCTGCAACTGGAAGTGACCGAAACCTATGTAGTGGAAAATCCGGAGCGCGCACATATCGCTATTACCACCCTGAAAGCGCTGGGCATGTCGGTCGCACTGGACGATTTTGGTACCGGATACTCCAGTATCGGCTACCTGAGACGCTTTAATTTTGAAACGATCAAAATTGATAAATCCCTGGCCGGGCTGGTAGATGATGATGAACAAGCCTCGGCGCTGGTGAGCGGCACAATTCGTATCGCCAGTGCGCTGGGAATGATGGTGGTGGCCGAAGGCGTGGAAAATGAAAAGCAGATGAAGATGCTACGATTGGCCGGTTGCGACCAGTTACAAGGCTACTGGTTTAGCGAACCCATGCCGCTGGACGACATTTTGCATTTTCGTCATCTGCGGCAGGGCTGATTTTACTCTTTTGCCAGCGCTTCGAGTTTGTCACGAAAACCGGTCACCGAAATGGCCCGGTTGTCGGCGCGCCAGCGATCTTTGGCGGCCGGGGCTGAACTCTGGACCGCAATAAGCTGCCAGCCTTCGGCGGTTTTCAGCATCAACGGCGAGCCGCTGTCGCCGGGCAACGTATCACATTGATGAGACAGAACGCTGTTTTGCGCCCAGCCGGTAACAATGCAGTTTTCGTGGCTGTACAGCGTGTCCAGATGATCGGCCGGATAACCCGACTGCGTCACTTTGCGCTCTGCCACTTTTAGCGCATCCGTCAGCGCCGCTTTATCACCCACAAACAGCGGTAACGGCGTAATGCCGGACGGCGGGTTGCGCAGCACAACCAGCCCAAAATCCCAGGGTGCCGCGGATGACGGCACGATCCAGCCATCGCCATCGGGTTTCAACCTTTTACCCAGCGACGGATCGACGCGCCCTTCGATGCCGTGGATTTCATAACGCCAGGTTCCTTTCTGCGAAACAAACCGCAGCGCTACCGCTTTATCCGGTTTGCCGTTCGGCGGCGTCAACAGACAATGCCCGGCGGTTAAGGCCAGGTGAGGCGAAATAAGCGTCGCGGTACATAAATTGCCGCTTGCTGTTTCCAGTTGCCCAATCGCATCCCAGGGGGAGCGGGTCGGAGTGGTCACGCGAACGCGATCATCATGACCAAAGAACAGCGTCTTGATCTGAGCCGCATCAATGGTGTCATCATCACCATCGTCGGCATGTCCGTAAGCAGAAAAGAGAAAAAACGATCCCAGCAATAGCACAACGGTTTTTCGCATATCACACTCTGGTGGGGTAATTATGATTATTAAATGTGAACCCAGGTTTATAAACTATAGACGGGGCGAGAAAAAAGTGGGAGTAAAATCAGCGTGCTACATCAGGAAAGAAAAAGCCGAAGGGCAATGAGCGCGCAGACAATCAGCATTAACAGGATGAACTCGAAACGATAACGTCGCAGCATAGGCCCTCCAGAGAAAAACGGCGCTTCACCTCAGGGTTCAGCGCCGACGATTTACTCAGCCTGTACAGCAGGCGGGGTATTACACGGTAACTTATGCAGCCGGTTGAGCGGCTGGTTTAGTTGCAGTGTGTTTTACGTGTTTTTTATGGTGTTTTTTAGCAGCCTGAGCTTTCTGCTCTACAGCCGGTTTAGCCGCTGCTTTTTTGTGGTGTTTTTTCTTAGCAGCCTGAGCTTTCTGCTCTACAGCTGGTTTAGCTGCTGCTTTTTTGTGGTGTTTTTTCTTAGCGGCCTGAGCTTTCTGTGCAACGGTTTTTTTCTTGTGAACTTTTTTCGCATGCGTGGTTTTAGCCGGGGCAGCAGCAGGTGCAGCGGCCGGAGCAGCAGTAGTGGTGGTGGTAGCCGGAGCTGCAGTTGTGGCTGCGGTATCAGCAGCGAACGCAACAGAAGACAGACCCATAGCAGCGGCAACAACCAGAGCTAATACTTTTTTCATTCTGATATCCTCGAATTTGGTTTCATTGTTCAACCCCACTGCGGGGCCGTTGAAAGAGACTATACCGACAGCGATGATCTCTTTCCGTGAGTGATTGGTTTCGGCGTGTAACGGGATGTACAAACGAGGCGGGGGGCGCAGAACGTAGTCTTTGTTAGATGATGAAAGTGTTTATTTTCAGATGGTTAGTTTTATTGTTATCAGTTGATCCATGTACATCCGCAAGGTGGACGTCATCGTTATTGTACGAATAAAGCCAGTACAGAGCCCCCCGGCATGATTCAAAGCAATTTATTCATGTTATAGCCGGTGACCTGGTAGCCATTGGCTTCATAGACTTTTTTGGCATGCGCATTTTCGGCGGCGACGCGTAATTTGATTTGCCGGATACCTTCGCCTGCCAGCAGAGCCTCCAGACTTTGCATCGCGCGGCTACCGAGCCCTTTACCGCGAAACGCGGGCAGGAGGTAAAAGTCATAAATAAATGCCGATTGATCCTCCCCATTCGCCCGGTACCATAAATAGCCAATCTGCACTTCGCTGCCGTTATCTGTATGCACGATGCTTTTCAGGCTTTGACCTTGCGTTTTCACACCGTCGGGCAGGCTGCTGGCAATTTCCCGTTTTGCCTGCGCCAACGCCGCATCCTGGGAGAGGTGATAATTAGCGGCAATCTCCGCAGCATAGTCGGGAATAAAATAGGCCAGAAAGCCTGCAAAGTCCGTTTCAGACATGGGGTGAAGCACAACCATATTTTTGCCTTTCAAAGTGATGGGCTGGCACAGTTCAGCGCGCGGTGCGTGAACTGTGCCGGGGATGATTACAAATAACGCGCCGTTAAATGCTGGCGGAAATAGCGGCTGTTCAGCGCCTCGCCAGTGGCCTGTTCGATCAACTGCGAGGTGGAGAAACGGCTGCCGTGCTGCCAGATATTCTGCCGCAGCCAGTCAAACAGTGCGGAAAAATCACCTTGCGCAATAGCTTCGTCCAGCCCTGGCAGGGCATTTCGCGCGGCCTGGAAAAGCTGAGCGGCATACATCGCGCCAAGCGTATACGACGGGAAGTAGCCAAACCCGCCGTCCGTCCAGTGGATATCCTGCATACAGCCGTTACGGTAGTTACCTTCGGTGGACAAGCCCAGCCATGCCTGCATTTTTTCATTCCACAGGGCGGGGATATCGTCCACCTCTATCTCGCCGTTAATCAATGCTCGCTCAATTTCATAACGCAGGATCACATGGGCCGGATAGCTGACTTCATCGGCATCGACGCGGATAAAGCCGGGTTTAACGCGCTGGTTCCAGGCGATGAAGTTACTTTCTTCAAACGCGGGTTGTGCGCCGAAATGTTGAATAATCGCGGGCAACAGACGTTTCAGGAAGGCTTCGCTGCGGCCAAGCTGCATTTCAAAAAACAGACTTTGCGACTCATGGATGGCGGTAGAACGCGCCAGCGCGACCGGCTGCCCCAGCCACTGACGCGGCAGGTTCTGCTCATAGCGGGCGTGCCCGGTTTCATGCACCACGCCAAACAGCGCACTCAGCAGTTCATTTTCATCATAACGGGTGGTGATGCGGACATCTTCCGGCACGCCGCCGCAGAACGGATGCGCGCTGACGTCGAGACGCCCGGCGTTAAAATCGAAACCGAGTAGCGTCATGGCTTCCAGCCCCAGTTCGCGCTGGGTGGCGACCGGGAACGGGCCGACGGGGGCAATCAACGTTTCACGCGATTGCTTGTCAACCACGCGCTGCAGCAGGTCCGGAAGCCAGGATTTTAGATCGGCGAACAGGACGTCCAGACGGGCGCTGGTCATGTCCGGTTCGAAAATATCCAGCAGCGCGTCATACGGCGAGCAGCCTTTTGCCTGGGCGCGGATCTTCGCCTCTTCGCGGCTGAGTTTTACCACCTCTTTCAGATTCGCGCTGAACCCGGCCCAGTCATTTGCCGGACGCTGAGTGCGCCAGGCATGTTCGCACTTGCTGCCCGCCAGTGCTTTGGCCTCCACCAGTGATTCCGGCAGCAGCGCGGCCTGCTGGTACTGGCGCGTCATCTCGCGCAGGTTGGCCTGCTCCACATCATTAAGTTCTTCTTGTAGGGCATTGCGCAGCCAGTCACCCACCTTTTTGTCGGTCAGGATTTGGTGCTGTAGCACCCCCAGTTCAGCCAGCGCCTCACTACGGGCGGTGCTGCCCCCCGGCGGCATCATGGCGAACATGTCCCATCCGGCGATGGCGGAGAGGTGCTGAAAACGGCTCAGGCGCATGAAGGTGCGGGTAAGGGATTGATAGTTTTGATTGTTATCCATATTGCCTCTGCAAGCGGGTTCGGAACGATATGAATGAGAGTACAGAGATTCAGGCGCTTATCAATGGACAAACAAGATTATTCGCCGGTTTATGGTGGGACATTACCAACTGAACCATAATGAAAAAGTCGCAGGTGATATACGTTGAATCAACCCTAAAGCCTAAATGATGAATCCCTTTGTGTGGATCATATTTGCTCTTATGGTGCTTGACGCAGTACGTGAACTTTTAGGGGCATCGTCGATACTGGGAATGTTCTGATCTGCCAGGGCACAGAGCAAAAGCCCCGAAAATAGACCGGGGCTCTATGTTAACTCGTACCGCTTTAGCGTAAGCGGCGATGCAGTCTGCTGCCGACAAATAACGCCAGTAACAGCATCAGCGCAATAAAGCCGCCCACACCGTTCCAGCCATAGTTATGCCAGAACACACCACCGAGCGTACCCGCAATACTTGAGCCCAGATAATAGCTGAATAAATACAGCGATGAAGCCTGCCCTTTGGCGCGGCGCGCGCGTGGGCCAATCCAGCTACTGGCGACGGAGTGGGAAGCAAAGAAACCGGCAGTAAAAAGCAGCATACCGATAAAGATCGCCCACAGTGAAGGAAGTAACGTTAATAAAAGACCGGAAAGCATAATTGCAATCGAGGCGACCATCACCGGCCCACGACCATATTTGGCGGTCATTGCTCCGGCGCGTGGCGAACTCCAGGTGCCGGTTAAATAGGCGACGGAAAGTAACCCCACCACCGCCTGGCTTAAAAACCACGGCGACTGCATTAACCGATAACCAATGTAATTAAACAGGGTAACGAACGAGCCCATTAACAGGAAACCCTCAAGGAATAATAAGGGCAATCCTTTATCGCGCCAGTGCAGGCGAAAATTAATGAACAGGGTGCGCGGGCGTAGCGAACTCGGACGGAAATGACGAGATTCCGGCAAAATACGCCAGAACATTAACGCGGAAGCCAGTGCAAAACAGCCAATTGCCGCCAGCGCGATACGCCAGTTAAAAAAATCAGTGAACACGCCGCTAATAAGGCGTCCGCTCATGCCGCCAATCGAGTTACCGCTAATGTACAGCCCCATGGAAAAGGCGACAAAGCTGGGGTGGATCTCTTCACTAAGGTAGGTCATGCCCACGGCGGCAACTCCGCTCAGTGACAGCCCAATCAGGGCACGCATGATCAGAATGCCATGCCAACTGGTCATCAGCGTTGAAAGCAGCGTACAGCATGAGGCCAGCAACAATGCCGTCACCATCACTTTCTTACGGCCAACCGCGTCTGATAACGGTCCGGTAAATAACAGACCGATGGCCAGCATGGCGGTAGAGATAGAGAGTGAAATACTGCTGTTTGCCGGGGAGACGCCGAACTCCTGCGACAGCACCGGCAAAATAGGCTGTACACAATAAAGCAGGGCGAAGGTAGCCAGTCCGGCGGAGAAGAGCGCCAGGGTGACGCGCATAAATTGGGGGGTACCACGTTTAATAAATTGTGTCGGCAAAGAACGATTATTTTCATCAACACCACTTGCCGGAAGAGTGTCAACGGTAGTTGTACGGCTCACTTGAAATCCTTAAGTTTACATCCCGGTCAGGCGGGGATGTATTTAAGGGTATGAAACGGTCATTGTTCTGTCTAATATATTAATAATCTCAAATGATATGTTTAAAATATGAATATCGAGCTTCGCCATCTCCGTTATTTTATTGCTGTCGCCGAAGAGCTGCATTTTGGTCATGCGGCGGCGCGGTTAAATATTTCCCAGCCGCCGCTGAGCCAACAAATCCAAATCCTTGAGCAGCAAATCGGCGCGAAGCTACTGGCGCGAACCAACCGCAGCGTATCGCTGACGCCCGCAGGCCGACAGTTTCTGGCAGACAGTCGGCAGATATTAAGCCAGGTAGATGATGCCGTTAGCCGGGCGTCCCGCCTGCATCAGGGGGAAACCGGCGATTTGCGCATTGGCTTTACCTCATCGGCACCGTTTATTAGCGCAGTGTCTGACACCCTGTCGTCGTTTCGCCAGTCTTACCCGGATGTGCATATCCAGACCCGGGAAATCAATACTCGTGAGCAAATAGCCCCGCTCAATGAGGGCAAGCTTGACCTTGGATTGATGCGCAATACCTTGCTGCCTGACACGCTGGCCTGGCAGGTGATTTTGCGCGAGCCGCTGCTGGCGATGATTCATCGCGATCACCCTTTAGCCGCGAAAAGCGGCGTATCGCTGGCCGAGCTGGCGCGGGAGCCGTTTGTCTTTTTCGACCCACATGTGGGAACCGGGTTGTATGACGATATTCTTGGGTTGTTGCGCCGTTATAACCTGACGCCGTCGATTACCCAGGAAGTGGGGGAGGCGATGACCATTATTGGGCTGGTGGCGGCAGGACTTGGGGTGTCGATTCTGCCTGCCTCATTTCGGCGCGTGCAACTGACAGAAATGCGTTGGGTACCGATCCTGGAAACGGATGCGGTATCGGAAATGTGGCTCGTATGGGCAAAGCATCATGAACAGGGAACAGCGGCACAGCGTTTCAGGCAGCAACTCATTTCTGCGGCGAATGCATAAAAAGTGGCCAGTATACGCCCGCAAAACGTGCGGTAAATCACAAGCCTACGTAAATATTTGACGGCGACTATTGAAGTGCTTCACCATATCCCAAAGTTTATTTCGAGCTCAAAAATAAAGGGAGTAAGAGGTGGTTGCTGATAGTCAGCCTGGGCATATTGATCAGATTAAGCAGACCAATGCAGGGGCTGTCTACCGCCTTATTGATCAGCTTGGCCCGGTGTCGCGCATCGATCTGTCACGTCTGGCGCAGCTTGCGCCGGCCAGTATTACCAAGATTGTGCGGGAAATGCTTGAAGCGCACCTGGTGCAGGAGACCGAAATTCAGGAGCCGGGAAGCCGCGGGCGGCCCGCCGTTGGGCTGGTGGTGGAGACCGAAGCCTGGCATTATCTCTCGCTGCGCATCAGCCGCGGGGAGATCTTCCTCTCTTTACGCGATTTAAGCAGCAAACTGGTGGTGGAAGAGCGTCAGGAGCTTCCGCTGACCGACGAAAAGCCGCTGCTGCAGCGCATCATTATTCATATCGATCAGTTCTTTATCCGCCATCAGCAGAAGCTGGAGCGGTTAACCGCCATTGCTATCACCTTGCCGGGGATTATCGACACGGAACATGGCATTGTGCACCGCATGCCGTTTTATGAAGACGTCAAAGATATGCCGCTGGGGGAAATGCTGGAACAGCACACCGGTGTGCCGGTCTATGTGCAGCATGATATCAGCGCCTGGACCATGGCAGAGGCGCTGTTTGGCGCGTCGCGCGGGGCGCGTGATGTTATCCAGGTGGTTATCGATCATAACGTTGGGGCCGGTGTCATTACCGACGGTCGCCTGCTTCATGCAGGGAGCAGTAGCCTGGTGGAGATCGGCCATACGCAGGTCGACCCATACGGTAAGCGCTGCTACTGCGGTAATCATGGGTGTCTGGAAACCATTGCCAGCGTGGAGAGTGTGCTGGAACTGGCGCAGCTACGCATGAGCCAGTCCATGAGCTCGATGTTGCATCAACAGCCGCTGACGGTAGAGTCGTTATGTGAAGCGGCTCAACAGGGCGATTTGCTGGCGAAAGACATTATCAGTGGCGTGGGGGCGAATGTCGGTCGCATTCTCGCCATTATGGTGAATTTATTCAATCCGCAAAAAATTCTCATTGGTTCGCCGCTCAGTAAGGCGGCGGATATCCTCTTCCCGGCGATTGCTGATTGCATTCGCCAGCAGGCGCTGCCCGCCTACAGCAAACATATCGCCGTCGAAAGCACACAATTCACCAATCAGGGCACTATGGCGGGTGCGGCACTGGTGAAAGACGCGATGTATAACGGATCCTTGTTGATTCGTTTGTTGCAGGGGTAACATTTTTACACTGTTCTACTAAAAATTGCGCTATCTCAAGCTGAACACCGCATCCCTAACGTAGACTTTCGCTACTGAATTATTTTCCTGATTTATATTTTCGTAGCATAACGGTGGAGTTAGCGATGCTTAAGCGTTTCTTTGTAACGGGTACTGATACGTCTGTCGGCAAGACAGTGGTGTCCCGCGCGCTGCTACAGGCGCTGGCCGCTTGCGGCAGTACCGTCGCGGGTTACAAGCCAGTCGCTAAAGGGAGTAAAGAGACGCCGGAAGGTCTGCGCAATAAAGACGCGCTGGTGCTGCAAAGCGTGTCTTCCATTGATTTACCGTATTCTGCTGTCAATCCCATTGCGTTTAGCGAAGATGAAAGTAGCGTGGCGCACAGTTCTGCGATTAATTACACCCTGTTGTCCAATGGCCTGGCCAGCCTGTGCGAGCAGGTTGATCATGTGGTGGTGGAAGGGACGGGCGGCTGGCGTAGCCTGATGAACGATCTGCGTCCGCTTTCCGAATGGGTTGTGCAAGAGCAAATGGGCGTGTTGATGGTAGTCGGGATACAGGAAGGGTGTATCAACCATGCGCTGTTGACCGCTCAGGCGATTGCCAGCGATGGTCTGCCGCTGATTGGCTGGGTGGCTAACCGCATTAACCCAGGGCTTGCGCATTACGCTGAAATTATTAATGTTCTCAGCCGCAAGTTGCCTGCGCCGCTGGTGGGGGAGTTACCTTATCTGCCGCGTGCCGAACAGCGCGACCTGGCGCAGTATATCAATTTGCAGATGGCGAAAGGGATGCTGGCCGCCGAGCGTGTATTGGCGTAAACCGACAGCCAGACCCGGATGGCGGCGCAAGCGCCTGATCCGGGCTACGCGTTTGGTGCGGCACATACCTCATACGTAGCCCGGCTAAGCGTCGCGCCAGCCGGGGTCAGGCATCGCTGTGAATATTCAGCACCCGGCGTGTTTTGCCGGAGCTTAAATAATCTGCAATATAATCCTGTGAAATCTCCCCGTTGTAGCGCCCGGCTTCATCAACAATCGGCATCCAACTGGTATTACTCTCATACAACTTCGACAATACCACGCGCAGATTATCCTCAGCTTTCCCGGTAATACGGAACGGATGCAGCAGTCCGGCGCAATCGCCCTGCGCGCCACGCGCTTCGCGACGCTTCACAAAACCCAGCGGTTTACCGTCGCCATCCACCACGGTAATCGCGCGAATATCGTTATCGTCCATCATCGCGAACGCCTCCTGCGCCGCCGTCGACTCACGTACCGTCAGCGTTGGCTGTTGGTCGGTGACATCGCCTGCGGAAACCAGCAGCAGACGTTTCAATGTACGGTCCTGGCCGACAAAAGAGCCGACAAACTCGTTCGCCGGTTTGGCCAGCAGCTCATCCGGGCTGGCGCACTGCACAATACGCCCCTGGCGGAACACCGCAATCCGGTCCCCCAGCTTTAACGCTTCATCTATATCGTGGCTGACCAGCATGACGGTCTTTTTCAGCGTGCGCTGCATCTCCAGAAACTGATTCTGGATAACTTCGCGGTTAATGGGATCGACCGCGCCGAACGGTTCATCCATCAGCAGGACCGGCGGATCCGCCGCCAGTGCGCGAATCACCCCGATACGCTGCTGCTGACCGCCGGACATCTCACGCGGATAGCGGTGAAGGAATTTTTTCGCATCCAGCGCCACCATATCCATTAACTCTTCGGCACGACGCTTACAGCGGTCTTTATCCCAGCCCAGCATGCGCGGCACCACGGTAATGTTCTCTTCAATGGTCATATTGGGAAACAGACCGATCTGCTGGATAACATAGCCCAGATTACGACGCAGGCTGACAGTATCCATGTCGCTGGTATCTTTGTCATTGACCAGGATCTTACCGCTGCTGGGCATAATCAGGCGGTTAATCATCTTAAGCGTGGTCGTTTTGCCGCAGCCGGACGGGCCCAACAGTACGCACATTTCACCTTGCGGCACGTGCAGGTTGATATTGTCGACGGCCTTCACGGTCTGGCCGTTTTTCTGGGTGAATTGTTTAGTTAAATTTTCCAGTTTTATCATTATCGAATCCCCTTCGGTGTCAGAACCACCTGCAAGCGATGCAGTAACCAGTCGAGCACAATGGCCAGTAAACAGATCATCAGCGCCCCGGCAATTAACATGCGGATATCGCTGCCGCCGATACCATTGAGCAACAGTAGCCCCAGGCCGCCTGCGCCAATGACCGCCGCGATGGCCATAACGCCAATATTCATCACCACCGCAGTACGGATACCGCCAAAAATCACTGGCAGCGCCATGGGAATCTCTACCCAGCGCAGACGTTGCCAGAAGGTCATGCCAATGCCGCGTCCGGCTTCACGCAGGCCAGGAGGCAGACTGTCCAGCGCGGTATGGGTATTACGCACAATCGGCAGCAAGGAGTAGAGAAATACGGCGGTGATAGCGGGCAGGGCGCCAATCCCCTGGCCGATCAGCGAGAAAAGCGGGATCATCAGGCCGAATAAGGCAATCGACGGGATGGTCAGCACAATCGTTGCCAGCCCCAGCACGGGCGTTGCCAGCCATTTATGCCTTACGATAAGGATCCCCAGCGGCACACCCGTCACAATTGCCAGACCGACTGCAAGCAGCACCAGCCAGAGGTGCTGGAAGGTGAGCATTGCCAGATAGCTCCAGTTATCCATCATGTAGTGAATCGTATCCATAGGCGCTCCTTACAGCAGACCTTTCTCACGCAGGAAGTCTTGCGCCACCTGCTGTGGCGTCTGATGGTCAATATCGACTTTTGCGTTGAGCGTCATGATGACGTCGTTGTTGAGCAGACCAGAAAGCGTATTAAGCGTCTCTTCCAGCCCCGGATTGGCCTCCAGCGTGTCTTTACGCACCACCGGCGTCACGGCATAGCTGGGGAAGAAGCCTTTATCGTCTTTCAGCACTTTCAAATCGAAGCCTTTTACCCGACCATCCGTCGTGTAGACCAGACCGGCATCGACGAAGCCATCACGGACGGCGTTATAGACCAGCCCGGGGTCCATCTGACGGATTTGCGGCCTGTCCAGCTCAAGGTCATAGGCCTGCTGGAAGGGTTTCATACCGTCGCTACGCCCGGAGAATTCGAGATCCAGCCCCAACATCCAGTTATGTTTAGGATCGGTTTTTCGAATCTGCTCAATCTTCGCCACCATGTCAGACATGGTATTGATATGTTCAGTCTTGAGCCTGCAGACCTCGATATCACTGACTTCTACGTACCTCCATGCGCCTTCTGGGGCATGGATGGGGCATAAGCCGAAAGCTTCTGATTCAGCAAGGAAACCTGCTCTGCGCTGTTTTCTGCCATCCAGGCACCGTAGACGCTGTACACCATCTGGGCACTACTGTGGCCCATCTGCGAGGCGATGAATGTCGGGTTGGCACCTGCAGACAGAGACCAGCACGCATAGGTGTGGCGTGACTGGTAAGCTTTGCGGTATCTTATTCCGGCGCGTTTGGTTACCGTTTCCCAGATTGAACTTACCGAACGCACAGAGTAGTGGTGCCCGGCGTAGCTGTTTTTGCGTGTCACCTGAGGATTAAAGATGAAGGTGCAGGGGTGCATGGTTGAGCGCCCGTACTCCCGCAACTTCACTTCAATCTGATACTGCCGCCCAAGTCGGGTCATCTCCGCCTGGTTTTTCAGGGTGTCAATGGCCGGCTGAATAAGATGAATCACTCTGTCGGTGCCCGCATCGGTCTTCGGTAGGGTGAAGTCTCCCTGCGAAGTGTGATTCCTCCTGACTGTCATCGTTCCCGCCCTGAGGTCGATATCCTCCCATGCAAGCGCGACCAGTTCCCCATGACGTACCCCCGTGTAAACCGCCAGCGACCAGAGATTTTTGATTTGCTGGTGATGGCAGGCTTCTATCAAACGCAAAAACTCATCCCTGTTTAATGGGTCAGGTTCAGCTTTCGACTTTTTTAGTGGTGTGATCCCGTCGAATGGATTGACGGATGCGTAGCCATTATCGGCAGCGAACTGAAACATGCCCGACATGGTAGTCATGTAGTAATTGACCGTTGGTACTGCGCGGCCAGTAATAACCGGATTTTTTCCTCGCCCGGGTGAGTGCTGCCCGGTAAGAAGATCCTTACGGATAAACAGCAGGTCCTCTCTGGACACCGCCGATACCATCCGGTTACCACCGATACGCGGGACCATATTTCTTACCACCGACTGATAGCGGCTCAGTGCGTTAGCGCTAATCTCCATTTTTTTCAGTTCCAGCCATTTTTCAGCAAGGACTTTTACGGTGATTTCTTTTTTCTCCAGACCTAACAGTTTGAGGTTAGGGGAGTTCGGGAACTGCGCTGCGTAATTAAAACTACCCATGCGGATAGCGAAACAAACCGATGTGCGCAGATCCCCGGCCACCTTCCGGTTTTTGGCGTTATCAGGTACACCGAGATTTTCCCTGATGCGCCGGCCGTTAAAATTGAACCATATGCGGAGTGATCCGCCATGATTCTCAACGCCCGTTGGATATGAGGTTTTACTCATAATTTCCTCCTGACGTCCAGGAGCCATACAAGATTACCTTTTTCATCGAACCCGATCACCATATTGGTTGTTTTTGTGCGGCAACCCATGCGTCAACTGCTTTACGGTTGTACATGCATTCGCTGGTGGGCTTTGGTTCCCCGTCCGGTGAAACGTGCTTATATTCCCGGCCAAGAAGCCAGGAGTTTTTTCGCGCCCGAGCGATAGTGCCTGGCTTCAAGCCGGTGACCGCAATCAGTAGCTGCTCGGTAACCCATTCATTTGGTTCCACCTGGATAATTGTCTGCATACCCACCTCATACCTTTTTCGCAAAACCAGCAGCGATTACACTTTTTGCAATAGCGGAAGGTTCGCCCCCCAAAAGCTCACCATCCTTTCCTCCCACCGCTGCCATCAATTGATCTAACAAAATGCTGTCGTAATTATCCGGCCAGAATTCCGCCGAAATGCCAAAGGCATTACAGTGAAAAAATACATCAATCGTTATCTTTGCCGCTTCTTCTGCAGTCCGTTCCGGCTGGCGATAGCCAGCCTCCCAAATCACGTCAGTAATGGATGATGGATCACCATTAGCTGCCTTAATCAGCTTCACAAGTTCGAATACATTTTGTTCACTCACTGGCGGCCTCCAATTTGTCGGTTGCATAACGGACGCAGCGAACGAAAGAAGAAGGCGTAACAATCTCCCGAAGCTCTGCAATGAGATATTCATTGTGCTGCTGGCGATTCTCTTCGTTCTTTTCTTTTTCCTGCTGACGGAGGACTGCGAGTTGTGCGGTAATAAGGCGACGCTTCGCTTTCACCGCGCGCAAAGCCTTTTCCGCACTTTTCCTCCATGAACTAAATTCAGCGCTGCTGGTTGATTGATCGAGCTGATGCTCAATACTCAACTGTGCACGCTCAGCGTTGACCAATTGCTCCAGGCAAACGGCAATGGTGCTCAGATTGCTGGTATCAATAAGGATTTTCTGCGTCATTTTGATGTCTCCTGTTCAGCAGCAACAATCGCGTCAACGGCATTCATCAAAGAGCCAGCCATTTCGTTGTAATTCTCCCAAAAGTCTTGATTGAAAAACGCATCCATAACGATGGGTGCAAGCTGAGCAATGAGGTGCTGGCGATAAGTCATACCTTTGTCGCCCAGCCCACACCCGGGGCGAGCTGGGACAGGAAATGTTGGGAAATTACCGTTGCTCATCGTGCAGCCTCCTGTAGTGCAACCTTGTATGCCCGAAGCATGCGATTTGACGGGCCAGAGATAACTGTCTTCATCCGGAAAAAGCCGCTGCGCGTGTGGATGACTCCCGACTCCCGGAAAAGCACAGTATCAACCACGCGATTGTGACGCCGGAACTCAAATACGGAGCTGGTGATGGATATCGTGGCCACGGCACCTTTATCCTGGAAATCAATATTCATGCTTTCGGCTCCCGGTCGTTTTCGGGGCGTGGTGCTCGCTGGTTCCAGATAAGCGACGCCGCTTCACGATCATTCGGTGGCAGGTTCAATCCGCAGCACGAGCAGTACAGAGAAACCCATTCAGTATGCTCAGGTACGGATGAAATGACCGTTGTAGCCCCGATCTGATCGTTTCCGCAAAGCGGACATGGCAGGAGATTCATCATTTTTCCTCCCAGCCAATAGCCTGAAACAAGCCCATCTTCGGGTGATACCAGCGTGTGCCACGCGGCTCTGCTTCGGACATCATCTGGCGAAATGTGCGCATGAAAGGCTCAAGCTCCACGATAGCCCGGCGGGAAAGCAACCCATCCGGCGTCATGAACTCGTGGGTGTCAGTCGGGATCCGGTAGGCGTTAACCAGATTGCGACACTTCGCATCGGTCATGCCGCTTTGGGCGACCACCTGGCGATAACCGACATAACCAGCACGCATGTTGCCGCGCTTAATGTATTCTACGGCTTCGGTGACAGTATCAATCTGCTCTTCGACATGGCTTAGTCGCTTTTGCTGGCGAACGGCATCGGCGGCCATTGCGGCGATCATCTCGATTTCGGTAAGAGGTTGCGCATGCCGGGACCGGAAATACCCGTTTATCAGCTCGCGTTGAACTCGCCAGGCTAAATCGTCGGTGAAAGACTTCACCAGCATCAGGTAGCCGGATTCAGTAAGAAAAGTGACGTGGCCACGAGCCATTGAAGAAAGCGTATAAAAATTGTCCCGACGAATTTCGTCGGTGCTAACGGAAAAGAAATCCTCACCTTCAATGAAGCGATCGCGATTCTCACGATATGCGCGGCTGGCCGTGCCATCTGGGCGATTATGGGCATCATCAATCATGGAGAATGTCACGACACGTTGCCCGCGATACTCGACTGCTGGAAGTTGTTTGTTATTGATGGTTACGGTATTCATACTTTTTCTCCAAATGCACGACGTAGGGCTTTTTTTATCTTCTTTCCGTTATTGACCGAGCAATAAAGCTCTGCCAGTTCCTGAGCCATCATCTGTTCGCCAGTCTCTTCATTGACGAAATACTGGTTCGGGTTGTTCTTGATAAACTCCTGCACCATTGGCAGAGCCAGAAACTCTTCCGGACTGTAAATTTTCGACCGCCGACGCAGGTGTTTCACGTTAGAAACCCGATGTGCAGACTCAACAGACAACAGATTTGGTTTATCCTGGCTTGCCATCAGCGCACCCCCACCGGTTTGCTGGCCTGCAGATCGTCACGCTCTTTCACATAGCGGTCATGAAACGCGTCCCATTTTTCGCACCACTGTTTAGCCTCGCGCTTTTTTGCCAGGATACGGCGAAGGCGACGAACGCAACGCTGGTGAGCTTCCAGGTACTCGGTGGTAGTTTCGCCATCACGCCAGACTTCCCGGTCATCCCGGTCAATGCGTACCATTGGGTGCCGCTGCCGAAATCCCGAATGTTCGAAAGCTTTGCTGGTCATGAAGAAGGCCAGATAACGGATTGCCGTTTCCTGGGTGAAACACTTTTTAATGCGGCCATGACGCTGAGCAACAAAAAGAGGGCCGGCAGGGGTGTCATGCCGCTGTAATGCGAAATCAATCATGCTAAAGGTGCGAGTATCTTTCATTTTCTGTCTTTCGCTCCGTTGTATTTTTCATGGCTCATGACGATCCAGTTCTTACCGCCGTCACGCGACAGCAGCCGCCAGCGGCGATTCACTTTGAGGCTGATGTTGCCGCACATAATCCTGGTGGCCTGGATGCGGCGCTGACGGAACCGGCGAACGGTAATAACAGCTTGTTCATGTACCCATTCAGGTACACGTAATGCAGTAATGGTCATGATTGCTCCTGTTTAATTGCGGCCATTTTCTTTGCGTGATTAACCAGCTCTGCAACTAGGTCATCTATCAGCAATTTTCCGCTCTCGGTCAGGAATTCACCATGACCATTCACATCGACTGCATTGCGATATATATCCCGGATTGATTTATCACCATTCACGGAACCTTCTTGCCCACGCGCCAGCCTCTCGAAACGGCAAAGAAGTCCATCCAAAAGTAATTCGGTTAGCTCCAGCGTTTTAATTCCACCTTTCGGCAGGCTAATAACAATGCAGGTACTTCCTGTTTTTCGCTGGTGGCGTAATAACGCTGCTTTTAAAATTCGGCGTCGATATGTCTCGATTAATTTATCCATTGCGCTTTTCCTCCTCCAAACCCATAACTATTTCCTCTTCTTTTTCGGTCCATCCATGAATCTCAGCGGCGAGGTCATAAACCAGAGCGCATATTGTTTTAAGTTGAAATCTGTCTAACTTGTCGTGATATTCAAATAATGTTTGCGTCAAGACTGACAACTTCTCCGCTTTGATATTCACTTCCTGAATATCCTGTCTTTTTAAAACACCCATAATTAACGACCATATGCTTTTTTAAGATAAAGACGAGCGATTACCTCGTAACCGCAGGCCGCATAAAGGCATGCTGTTCTATATGCCGATTTATCAATGATGAAAGTCATACGAAGCGCCTCACAGCTAAAGAAGCTACTACCCGACAGTGAATTTTGATTTCTTTCTGTTCATCGGTGTTAAGGGTGAATGTTTCGTAATGATGGTTATCAGAGATGATTTTTAATGAGCCATCAGCTAATGGCTCAATTCTCTTAATGAAAATGCATGGGCGACCAAAAGCATCCATTGTGTAAACATAAATGCCAGAGGTAAGCGCACATCCACCGCAATCAACGAAAGCCACAACCTCACATGGTTCGATGGTCGGCTGCATTGAATCACCTTCCATCCGGCAGCTTTGAACGCGGTTGCCAAAGTCATTAATGTTGTCAGTTCCGAACAGCATTTGAGGCGTTTTAACTGGCTGATTAATTGCGACGGAATTTTGCATTTTCATTTCCTCAGGGTGAGTTTTTCCCCACCAAGAAAGGTGTTAATTAAATAATGTTAATTAATTTTAAATTTTGTCGGCTTGCTTGCAGATGGCTTCTTGCAAGTCGTCTAATTTTTCATAAACGATAGTTAGTGTACCGATAGCCGACAATTCCGGAGGCATGCAATCCATAGCGTTAGATAAAGCCATTCTGCAATTGCCAATATCAGCAAGCCATGAGTTAAGTTGATTGGACGTTATAATACTTGTTGGTTCTGTAAATTCACCGCACTGCTCGTTTCCTGAAATGAGCCACAGAACATCAGAATGAAGAATGTTAGCCAATTGGATTAACTGGTAAGCAAACGGAACAGTTTTTTCCGTTTCCCAGTTGTTAATGGTTTCGGTTGTTAAACCAAGATGATCAGCCAAAAAATCCTGAGAGAGTCGAAGCGAAGATCTTTGATTTAATATTCTTTTGCCGATGGTTTTGGCTACGGTGATTTGAGTATTCATTTCATTGGCTCCGTTGTTTGCCGATGAATGAACTTTATCTCAAAGATAAATTTTGGTAAATATCTTTTTGATAAATTATGATAAATTAGTGGTTATGATATTGATATATATAGTAAATTATTTTGTGCAGGGCATAAAAAAACCAGCCGAAGCTGGTTTTTTATATGTATGAGTCTCACCCCAAACGGTTGTATGACATTTGCCATCTACCGACAACTAAGCCCTGAATGTGAAACTCGCTTTGATCAGTTTCAGATACAAACCATTTTTCGTAAGTTGAATTATCGCTGATGACTACCAGCTTGTCCTTAAGCAGCTGTAAGCGTTTGATATGAAAGTTGTCACCATAAACGAACGCATAAATCCCATCACCTATCAACCGGTTTACCGTAACGTCTATAACGACAAGATCCCCAGGGAAAATAGTCCCGAGCATGCTATCGCCGACAACCGTGCAGATTTTCAGGGAGGTAGGGCTACGCCCACCAAACATCCTTTTAGCTTCCTCTGGATCAAGTTCAATCGATTTAACTATTTCAGGATAGTCCATGTTCATCCTGCCACTTCCGCAACTGAACTCAGTGTCCAGCACCTCAATTCGGTATTGTTGCTGATTTTTTGTCAGTGGATTTATGAAAAAGTTAGGCTTGGTACCAGATGCATCAACATCTGCTCTCTTTGAATCCATCCAGCCATGGGGCAGGCCCATACTTGACTCAATTCTCCTAGCTATTATGTCACCAATGTTACGAGAGGCGTTAGAGCCAGATAACTGACTCAGTTGAGAAGGGGGTATACCAATTTTTTCAGCAATTTGTGCCTTGGTATAACCTTCCACGATGTACTCACCAATCAACCTGTTTAGGTTCTGACGTCGAATGTTTTTTATGTCCATGACCAAATACTCCCACTTTTTAGCAATATGATAAATACCCAATTTGATAAATTTATCTTGCCTCATAGTTATCGTAAAGATAAACTTTACCAAAATGATAAATTGAGGTGTGGGTATGGAAAACGAACTTCTTTCCTGGCGTCGTGCTTCCACTAAAGAAGAGTGGCACGCTTTGGCAGTTAAGAGCGGTACATCAACAGGATATTTGAATCTTATTGCCTACGGATACAGAAATGCGTCACCAAAACTTGCAACTTCTATTGAAGCAGCAAGTAGAACTTTTGTGGGTAAAAAACCCCTCAAGCGAGAAATGCTTGTTTTCCCACATCCGGGCAATGAGGTGTGACATGTCACGGCATGCTGGAGGAATCATGAATCACTCTGACTTCGTACGTGAATATACATTCGATAACCCACTTCAGCGGTTGGTCATGCTTCGCATTTTGATGGGCGGATCTATGGATGGAGAGGGGGAGCGAGTTATCGATCATCAGGTCCTGGCTGAATTCTGTTGCTGCTCAAAACAAGCCATGTTTAAGGAGATCAAGGCACTTGAACGCGCAGCTTGCCTGAAAGTGAGAAAAATTGGTGCCCACGATACAGGCCTTAAAACTCGGATTGAGCCAGCTCGCGGCTACACAATCACGCCAGTTCAGGAGTTTGTATGAGTAGCAAAATTCTCGGTAACGTCTGGGACGCATGCGCCGCGCATGACATTAAGGGTGCAAAGCTGGTGATTATGGCTCGTCTGGCTGACTACTCGAATGATGATGGTGTCTGCTATCCGAGCGTTGAGACCATTTGCCGCCAGCTGGGTTTGGGTGAAAGTACGGTCAGAACCGCCATTGCTGAACTCGAGTCTGCCGGTTGGCTGCGTCGTGATTCACGCCGTAAAGGTAATCGCAACACGTCCAATCTTTATCATTTGAATGCTGATCGCCTGGAGGCTTTGGCACGCATTGAGAAGGACAAGGTAGCCGCGATGAAACAGCAACGCAGGGCTAACAGTTTTCACCCGTCAGATTCTGACCCTTCAAAATCTGAACCGTCAGATTCTGGACGTTCAGACAGTTTTCACCCGTCAGATTCTGACAAAAATGGCGTTTTCACCCGTCAGAATCTGACCCCAGATCCACAAGTAAATTCAAAACATGATCCACAAGTAAATTCAAAACAAGAATCACAAGATATTGGCGTGTGTAGCAAAGCCTATTCTGAAAATCGCTCTTCCAAAGAGAACTATTCCAACGACTTCGAGCAGGCCTGGCAGGCATACCCTAAACGTGCTGGCGGTAATTCTAAAGCTGCTGCCTGGAAAGCCTGGAAAGCTCGAATCAAAGACGGTGTTACCACTGTGGCAATGCTGGATGGCGTAAATCGCTATGCGGCATATGTCCGCGCAACCGGTAGCGCCGGAACGCAGTACGTGAAACAGGCGGCGACGTTCTTCGGCCCTGACCGACACTTTGACGAACCCTGGCAGGCACCATCCGCTCCCGGAGGTGGGCGACGAAACGTACTCCCGGTATCGGGTTTTAGTGAGCAGGATTATGGCGAGTCGGACTGCAACTGGTGATAACGGAGTGATTAACATGTTGGATCTTAATCAGCGCTGAAAGCGCAGCAGGAAAACCTCAACGAAGAACTGTCATTTGCTGTTGAGCATAAAAAACCCTGGCAGTTTGGTCACTGGCACAGTGGCGAAATCAGGACCATTGAATGCACTGCGAATGCCGGACATGGCGATTTCGGGCAGTTCACGCTGATCGGCAAAGACCTTCGTGGCAACGAAAACTTCAAGGTCTCACGTTGCCCCGCCTGTATTCGCGATGAGATCGCTCAGGTCGACGAGAAGCTGCGTTCGCTGCGCGTGTCTGACCTGCTGAGCGAAGCCGGGATTGCCCGCCGCTTTGAACATTGCGAATTCGCCACTTATCAGCCCGTAACCCCGGGCGCAGCCAAAAACCTTTCAGCCTGTCAGCGTTATGCCGAAAGCTGGCCAGACCGCCTTGCTGCAGGAACCGGACTGGTGATGCTGGGAAAATGCGGGACAGGCAAAAACCACCTCGCCGTTTCTCTGGCGAAAACCATCATTCGTAACCATCTTGCGCGGGTGGAAATCACCGACGTTATGCGCCTGACCCGTGCCGTAAAAAACACCTGGCGCAATAATTCCGACCACACCGAGGATGACGTACTGGACCACTTCATTTCACTGGATCTGCTGATTATCGACGAGGTGGGTGTGCAGTTTGGCAGCCTGGCCGAATCAGCCATCCTGCAGGAGGTTATCAATGCCCGCTACGAGAGTATTTTGCCTACCATCCTGATCAGTAACCTGACATTTGACCAACTGAAAGATGCGATTGGTGAGCGCATCGTCGATCGCGTCACTGACGGCGGGCGAAACCGCCAGGTGTTTAACTGGGAAAGCTATCGCGGCAATGGAGTGACCGAATGACGCCTGTGTGGAAAAACACCGATCTGGAAGGGGCGGTGATTGGCGCAATACTCCTGCGTGGTGCGGATCCCGAAGTGATGGATGTGATATCCCGACTGCCGGCAACCGCGTTTTCTGTCAGCCAGTACCGGGATATTTACGCCGGGGTATGCCGACAGGCAAGAGGCACTGGCGTTATTGACCCGATACTGCTGTGCGGTCAGATGCCCGGGTATGAGGCCATTATCAGTGCCACGGCCCCCATCGCCTGGGCAAAATCCTCGCTACCCTCGTATGTCGCAACACTGATGCGCAATGCAGCTGTCCGGGATGCGTATCAGGTTATCGAAACCGCGATGGATAGTATCTGCAATGCTGCTACCGGTGAAGCTGCTGTGGCTGCACTGGAGCAGGCACAAAGCGCTATGGCCTGCATCGGTATCGATGACGGACTGGTGCAGCCTGTTGCGATTGATGAGTTACTCCCGGGCGTCGTTGAGAAGGTGGAAGCCAGAATGCAGGGGCGCGACGCGGGTCACCTGCTGCTTACCGGCATTACTGAGATGGACGAGAAAACGGGAGGTATTGAACCTGGTGACCTGGTGTTTATTGCCGCGCGCCCGTCAATGGGCAAGACAGAACTGGCGCTGGATATTATCGATAAGGTGTCAGAGCGGGGGCAGGGCGTACTGTTCTTCTCGCTGGAGATGTCCAGTATTCAGATAACCGAGCGCATGGTTTCCGCCGCGGGCGGAATGCCCGTATCGCGCCTCAAGGCCGCAGACAAATTTGAAGATGAGGACTGGGCGCGACTGACGACAGGCGTCGGGCGACTGACCGGGCGCAAGGTCTGGATGGTTGACGCCACAAACCTGACGCTTGATCAGATTAGCCAGACAGCCACCCGGTGGAAGATTGCACACCCGGAAATGGCACTGGTGGTCATTGATTATCTGGCGCTTATCAGGATACAGAGTGCCGCACGATATGACCTGGCTGTTGGTGAGGTGTCGAAGGGGCTAAAGAGGCTGGCAAAGGCAAACCAGATACCCGTCATCGCCCTGAGTCAACTTTCCCGCGGCGTTGAATCACGCCCCAATAAGCGCCCAATGAACTCTGATTTAAAAAACTCCGGGGAAATCGAAGCGGATGCGGACATCATCATGATGCTCTACCGCGATGAAGTCTATAACCCGGAGTCAATGGCGAAAGGTATCGCCGAAATCAATGTCACAAAACAACGCAACGGTGCGCTCGGCACGGTATATCGCCGTTTCTTTAACGGACACTTCCTGCCCGTCGACCAGGATGAGGCCCGCCGCCGGTGCACACCACAACAAAGAACACAGACTAAACGTTATAGCGGTCAGAAGTGGGAGAATGCGCAATGAAAATGGAATCAGGTCTCAAACATTTCAGCCCACAGGGATTACTCATCAGCGAAATATCGGGAGAGAACAATGCGTGATATTCAAATGGTGCTTGAACGATGGGGAGCATGGGCCTCTAACGAAGGTTCTCGGGTTGACTGGTCTCCGGTTGGCGCTGGATTCAAAGGACTCATTCCTCAGGCAGGAAAATCCCGCCCGTCCTGCTGTGATAACGACGGCATCATTGTTGATACCGCAGTGGGTATGTTGGGTAAGACCGGGCGCCATGATGAGCTTAAGCTTATTATGCTCCACTACATGTATGACGTTTCGAAATCCACAATTTCCCGCTGGGAGAAGTGCTCTGAGGGTAAAATCAGACAGAAACTGATGATTGCAGAAACATTTATTGATGCCTGCATCATCATGTCAGGAGCGACACTAGAAATGGACGACTGGACGCAGCGAAATCGAGTTGTAAAAGTTGCATAAAAAGCTTTTCGTTACGAATTTTACCTATTATTGTGTTAAGAGTGGTCACTTCGACACACAGCTTAATCATCGAAACCCTGCCTCGGCGGGGTTTTTGCTTTCCGGCGATACGACAGGGGTATTCGCGAGATGCACTGCATCAGTACCCCTGTCACATCGTCGTATAGCATTGAAACGAACGTCTTCAGATGTTAAATTTGACGCATGGTGAATCCCCCTGTGCGGAGGGGTGTAAGACAGTCTGTTGTCTCTGTGGCTTACACGGGCAGGTGCATAGTTGCCCGACTGCCCACCGGGAGGCACCCGGCATCATACATAACAACTATAAAACTAACCCTGATTTATGACCTGTCCCGTGGCAGGTTTTTTTTATGGTCAAAGCGATTGTTTTGATTTAACGATGAGTTTAACTCGTTGACGAATTAGCTCTGGCAATTTTATATTGTCCATGTGGTGAATCCCCCTGAGCGGAGGGGTGTAATCAGTTGAAGTTGTGTTATTACACACATGCCCTGGTTAACTGACCGAAGGCATACCGGGAGGCACCCGGCGCCACAGTATTCTCTGTTTTGTTATTTTTCTCTTTAGGCCTGCTCCCTGTGAGTGGGCTTTTTTTCAATATCCTTATAAAATCCGTCTAGTCATTGACGGCTCTGGTGCAGTGATTTTATATTAGTCCAGTGGTGAATCCCCCTATGCGGAGGGGCGTGAACAGCATTGCTTTATTTGCTAAACCGTATGCGCGAGTCATGGTGGCTGACCAAAGGCTCACCGGGAGGCACCCGGCACCACACAATGCCACTAAGCTATTTGGTAGTGGGGTTGTCGTTTCGGCTTCTCCAGCTATGTTTAAAAGGCAGTAACGGAAAAAGCGAGCGCTCTCCTGGTAAATCGGTAGCTCGGACTATTAGGTACTTCTCGATCCGGTACAGAATCAGCATTGCCTACATTTCTGCCCGTTCCTCTGAGCGGCTTTTTTATTGAACATCGCATAACCATGATAACAATGCATCCATGATTTTGTTGGGGTAAAATCAACAAATTGTCATCACCAAGCGAATCATTTCATGGGATTAAAATTTCAACCTGCTGTGCGTTCTGTTCTGATGTGCGATTTTGCATGAATGGTTATGCCTGAAATTGTCAAAAAGAGACCGATAGTAGTTGTCGCGAGGAACCGCCACCATAATCAATTGGTTACAGTGGTGCCAATCAGCACAACCGCACCCATTCAGATAAGAGATTGTCACCATGAGCTATCTGTTAATCCCATCCCTGGCAATGAGCATATTGCTTGCTGGGTTAAATGCGACATGGTTATGACGGTATCACTTGCAAGGCTTGATAGAATAAAGATTCGAACATTGGAGGGGCGTAGTTACATCGTTCCTCAAATCAGCACGCAAGAGTTTGAGTTGATCAGGAATGGAATACTTCATGGCATGGGGATGCCTCACTTAATTAGATAGCTTATGGTTTTGGTATCTTGAATTGTCCGGCCATGTCTTGGGTTGACTTATGTTAATTGTTGCCTAATACTGTGCCCGTACCCTTATGGGACTTGTGAGACTTCCGCCAGGAAGCCAGGAGCGGCAAGACGGTGATGACAAGCCTGCCGCCCCTGTGGATAAGGCACCTTAACAGGTGCCTTTGTCATTTTTAAGGCTCGCTTCGGCGGGCCTTTTTTGTATTCAGGCCTCACTGACGGCGGCTCATTGCCCAACCGTCAGGCGCTTGCGCTGAGGCCGCCATCTTTGGTCGCTGGACCGTTCCCTCTACTGGTCTGGTTGTGATTGCTCCGGCGACCGAAGCCATTCGCTTGACGTTATTATCCGAAAAAATTTACATTGTTGATGTGGTGAGCCCCCCTGTGCGGCGGGGCATTACTGGTTCTCCTCGGAAGTAGATGCATGCGGAACGCTGTCCAGTCAGTGTTTCACCGGGAGGCACCCGGCACCACGCACAATAAAAATGAGCATACCCTGATTTAGACCTGTTCGTCCGAGCAGGTCTTTTTTTATCCCCCAATCTAACCACACAGCACTTCCCAAAAGCGGAGGTGGAGCATGTATCGAATGGACAAAATCACAACTGGTGTGAGCTACGGTTTTGCCGGAGCAAACGGAGGGTTCTGGGTGCTCCAGCTACTGGATAAAGTCTCGCCCTCGCAGTGGGCGGCAATTGGTGTTCTCGCCAGTATTCTTTTTGGTCTGCTGACGTATCTGACCAATCTGTATTTCAAAATCAAAGAGGATCGGCGAAAAGCCGCCAGGGGCCAGTAATGGGAGCGAAGGCAAAGTTAAGCGCCGCAGTACTGGGTCTGGTCCTTGCTGGTGCGCCAGCAACGGTCATCCTCGATCAGTTCCTCAATGAGAAAGAGGGGAACAGCCTAACTGCATATCGCGACGGTTCCGGCATCTGGACTATTTGCCGTGGTGCCACGCTGGTGGATGGTAAGCCGGTGGTGCAGGGCATGAAGCTGACGCAGGCTAAATGTGACCAAGTGAACGCGAAAGAGCGTGATGCGGCGCTGGCGTGGGTGGACAGAAACATCAAAGTGCCGCTCACCGAACCGCAGAAGGCCGGGATTGCCTCGTTTTGCCCGTACAACATCGGCCCCGGCAAGTGTTTTCCATCGACGTTCTACCAGCGCATGAACGCAGGCGATCGCAAAGGCGCATGTGAAGCTATCCGCTGGTGGATTAAAGACGGCGGCAAAGATTGCCGGGTACGTTCCAACAACTGCTATGGGCAGATTGAACGTCGGGACCAGGAAAGTGCGCTTGCGTGCTGGGGGATAGACCAGTGAGCGCCGAAGCACGCGCCAGCATCATCGTATTACTGATCCTGCTGGTGTCCGGGCTTGGCCTGTTCTTTGGTTCCCGCTATGCGAGCAACAGCAGCCGCGCTGATACCGCTGATGCCAATGTCCTGATGCAGGCGAAAGTCATTCAACAGCAGGCAACAGAAAGTCAGGCATTCAGCGCGCTGGCATCCGGTACCGCAGATGCTAATGCCGCCGTGGACGCCAAAGCAGAAACAACCGTTATCGAATACCGCGAGATACTCCGCCGTGAAAAAACGTGTGATTACCCTGTGCCTGCTTATGTTGCTGACGGGCTGCTCAACTACACGAACAGTCTACGTGCCGGGGCAATGCAATCCGCTACCTCCGGAACTGACAAAGCCGGTAGTGCCCCCACTCCCTCCAGCCAACTGACGTACTGCCAGGCTGTTCTCTGGATAGAACCTCTGCTGGCTGCGATAGAGAAAGCAAACAACCAACTGGCCGCCATCCGGCAGGCTGAACAACTCAGGCAAGGGAAAACGAAATGACGTTCTTTGAGAGTGTATTGCTGTACTTCTCCGCCGCTACCAGTGCATTCCTGCTCATCGCTGGTGGCTGGGTAAAAATCCGTGACTGGTTCAAAGCCCACGCCGAAGCGAAAGCACAGGAAGCCGCAGCGGCTGCAAAGGCCGAAGCCGATAAGGTTGAAGCTCTGGTGCAGGTCCGTCTTAAACAACTCCAGGCAGTATCAGCCGCCGCTCCAGATCCCACAGCAACGAGCACATCCGGCCCGGTGGTTGGTTAACTGCATCATCATAGCCTCGCAATCGCGGGGCTTTTTTATGCGCCTCGCACGCGCACGCCCTAACGATATCTTTCAGTAGTGAGCCTGGGGCATTCCGCTTTATCGGGCGGTCTTCCCGTGCGTCAGGCTCACACCTAAAAGGAAACAAACATGAACTGCCAGATTAAAAAAGTGATCGTCAACATTTCATCACTTGGCTCTACGCTTTCCAGTGATCACCTTACTGTTCACGTGTACGCCAGCAATGAAGCTGAAAAGTTGTTGGTTGGCCGCCTGGATTTTGTGGGCAAAACAGATTCAGGTTTCAAGCGTTCTCTGAATGTGATTTGCCCTGATGGGTTTGAACTCTCGGCCATTGCCGTGGATGAACTCGGCGTGCCACATCCATTTAACGATAGTTGGGGCATTACTGTCGCTGATGATTTGCATTATCCGCGTGGTGGGTTTCTTACGCCTGAAAAGGCTATGAGCAAAGAACTATCCGGTGATGCTGACGCCAGCATTAGTACTATCCACTTAGCTACCTCTTGTACTGGAATTAACCCGTTATCAACTGCGATTAAACTTTCTGATGAGATGCGAGATGCTGTTATTGCCGCCGTTCGTGACAGCGGCCAGTTCGTTGAGAAACCAACTGGCGACGAGCAGCAGTCAGTGGTGTTCAGGGCTGACCGTTTCAAAGTGACGGTTGAGGTAAATGACAGCGGTGAACCCACCATCCAGCGGCAAATCCAGCAGGCTGCTAACGCTGTTATTGAAGCGACAAAAGCAGCACTAACCAGACAAGATGCGGCGATGGCGGATCTGGCTTCCGCTCAGGCTGCTATTACGGAACACATTAACCAGGTTGTGAATAATGCCCTTGCCAATGCTCTTAAGCCTGGTGGTGTGCTGTATGGGCTGCGCTGATGCCCGCGCTAATACCGCGAGCGTGCCGAAAGCGTGGATGCCCAGGCACTACCACGGACCGCTCAGGCTACTGCGATAAGCACCGCAACGAAGGCTGGGAGCAGCACCAGCAGGGCAGGAGCAGACATCAGCGAGGATATGGCAGCAAGTGGGAGATTCGCCGCACTCGCATCCTGAGCCGCGATAACCACCTGTGCCAGTCATGCCTCAAAGAGGGTCGCGCTGTGGCTGCTGTGACCGTCGACCATATCAAGCCGAAGGCACAAGGGGGTACCGATGATGACGCCAACCTGCAAAGCCTTTGCTGGCCTTGCCACCGCAGGAAAACGGCCACCGAAAAGCAATAGTGAAATCATTTCAAATGCAATCATTTCGATGTTAATGATAACGATTATCATCATGGTGGGGGGGGGATCAAATCCCTACAGCCGCGCGCCCCAGGGACCGACGCCTGACCTTTCTTCACACCGCCGCAGGTTGCGAAACTTTTTTTGGGGATCCCCAGCCGATCATTAATAGGAGTTTTCGATTATGTCTGGACCACCGAAAACCCCGAGCCATCTGCGTTTGGTGAGGGGTAACCCATCCAAGCGCCCGATCAACAAAGATGAGCCAAAACCCCCAAAAGGGGTTCCCCCAACTCCGAAGCATTTCGATAAGCAGGGTAAGTACTGGTTTAAGCGATTGGGCGATCAATTAGCAGGGATCGGCGTACTCACAGAGCTTGATGGAAAGGCTCTTGAAATGTTGGTCGACGCCTACGTTGACTATCGACTTATTAAAGAAACTCTGGAACGCGAGGGCGCGACAAAAGCAATCACCACTACTACCGGTGATGTCAGGGTCAAACCGAGCGACTTTTTTGGTGAGAGCCGAGAAGCCAGAAAAGAGGTTAGGGGCTGGCTCCAGGAATTTGGTATGACTCCAGCCAGTCGTTCGAAAGTCAGCGTTGGAAAGTCAGAAGATGATGATCCGCTGGCTGAGTTCATGAAAGCGAGGGATTAATGGCTAAGGTGGCAGAAGGCATACGCTACGCCGAACGGGTGGTGGCGGGGGAAATCGTTGCCTGTGAATATGTGCGCCTGGCCTGCCAGCGTTTTCTTGATGATCTGGCGCATGGTGAGGAGCGGGGCATTTTTTTCAGCGAGGCGCGCGCGCAGCACATCCTCAATTTTTATAAATTTGTACCTCACGTTAAGGGGGCACTGGCAGGCCAGCCGATAGAATTAATGGACTGGCATGTTTTCATTCTGATTAACATCTTCGGCTTTGTTATTCCCCTGGTGAATGAAGCGACCGGGGAAGTGGTTTTGCGTAATGATGGTAGCGGACGCCCGGTGATGGTTCGCCGCTTCCGGACCGCTTATAACGAAGTGGCCCGAAAAAACGCAAAATCAACGCTTTCCTCCGGTGTTGGCCTCTATATGACCGGGGCTGATGGCGAAGGGGGCGCAGAGGTCTATTCAGCGGCGACCACCCGCGATCAAGCTCGTATTGTTTTCGAAGACGCCAAAAACATGGTGAAAAAGGCGAAAGCGACACTGGGGCGACTGTTCGAATTCAATAAGCTGGCGATTTACCAGGAGCAAAGCTCATCCAAGTTTGAACCGTTATCGTCTGACGCCAACAATCTCGACGGCCTGAATATTCACTGTGGCATTGTCGATGAGCTGCACGCACATAAAACGCGTGATGTATGGGACGTTCTGGAGACAGCAACAGGTGCGCGCCTGCAGTCGCTTTTGTTTGGCATCACAACCGCCGGATTTAATAAAGAGGGCATCTGCTATGAGCTGCGCGACTACGCCATAAAGGTTCTGCAGGGCTACAACAGCAAGGTTGAGGGCGCTGTCAAAGACGACAGCTTTTTTGCCATCATTTTCACCCTTGATAAAGGCGATGATCCGTTTGATGAAACGGTATGGCAAAAAGCGAACCCCGGACTGGGCATCTGTAAACGGTGGGATGATCTGCGCCGTCTGGCGAAAAAAGCGAAAGAGCAGGTGTCCGCGCGCGTTAATTTCTTCACAAAGCATATGAATATCTGGGTGACCGCTGAATCAGCCTGGATGGACATGATGAAGTGGGAGGCTTGTGAAGACATCGCGCCCGTGCATGAGCTGAAAACGTACCCGATGTGGGTTGGCGTGGATTTGGCCCATAAAATCGATATCTGCGCAGCCGCGAAGATATGGCGGGCCGATAACGGCCACCTGCATGCGGACTTTAAATTCTGGCTACCCGAAGGGCGTCTGGAAAAATGCTCTGAACAAATGGCGCAGATGTACCGGGGATGGGCCATGCTCGGAAAATTAGAGCTGACCGATGGTGACGTAATCGACCATCATCAGATCAAAGCTGATTTGCTCGACTGGATAGGCGGGCAAAGCCTGAAAGAGGTGGGTTTTGACCCCTGGAGTGCCACACAATTCAGCCTGGCGCTGGCCGAAGAAGGGATCCCGCTGGTGGAGGTGCCTCAGACGGTTCGCAACTTTTCGGAAGCCATGAAAGAGGTGGAGGCGCTGGCGTACGGGGGCAGATTCCACCATTCAAATCACCCGGTAATGAACTGGATGATGTCGAACGTGACCGTCAAACCGGACAAAAACGACAACATTTTCCCTAACAAATCCACACCGGAAGCAAAAATCGATGGCCCTGCAGCGCTGTTTACCGGGATGAGCCGCGTGCTTGTGAACGGTGGCGATGCTCCCGACTTCCTTTCCACTCTCGACCCGGATGACGACCTGTTAATCCTATGAAATCTCTGATTATCGATATTATCGGGCTGTCCGGTTTCGGGCTGCTCACGGGCGGGGTTTACCTGCAATTTGGGCTGGCCCCTGCGTTGATGTTTTCTGGTGGATTGCTGCTTACAGGGGCGCTGTTGACAGCAAAAGGGGGCAAGCGTGTTACTTGATGCCATTTTCCGCAGTGAACCGCTCGAAAATCCCGCCACGCCGCTGACAGGTGAGAGCGCCGACGCTGACAACAGCCTGGGGCGTGATATTTACGTCAGCCCGGTGACCGCCATGAAGCTGGCGGCGGTGTATTCCTGTATTTATGTGATCGCGTCCAATCTTGCGCAAATGCCGTTACACGTCATGCGAAAGAACGGGAATGCGGTTGCTCCGGCGCGCGACCATCCGGTGTTTTACCTGCTGCACGATGAGCCAAACATCTGGCAGACCAGCTATAAATGGCGCGAACTCACTCAGCGGCATGTGCTGGGCTGGGGGAATGGTTATGGCTGGGTGAAGCGCTCCCGTCGCGGAGAGGTACAGTCGATTGAAAACCCGATGCCCTGGGAAACCACTTTACTGAATACCGGCGGTCGCTACACCTACGGGGTTTATAACGAAGAGGGATCATTTGCTATCAGTCCCGACGACATGATTCATGTTCGCGCACTGGGTAACAACCAGAAAATGGGTCTGTCACCGATCATGCAACACGCAGAAACCATCGGTATGGGGATGAGCGGCCAGCAGTACACCAGTTCATTTTTTAACGGCAACGCACGCCCTGCCGGGATTATTTCCGTTAAAAACGACCTGAATGAAGAAAGCTGGTCGCGGCTGAAAAAGGTGTGGCAAAAAGCGGTTGCGGCCTTACGCAGCCAGGAAAACAAAACGATGTTGCTCCCGGCGCAACTGGATTACAAAGCGCTGACGGTTTCCCCGGTCGATGCGCAGATCATCGACATGTCAAAGCTCAACCGCTCGCAGATTGCCGGGATCTTCAACGTCCCGGCGCACATGATTAACGACCTGGAAAAGGCCACGTTCAGCAACATCACCCAGCAGGCCATTCAGTTTGTCCGTTATACGATGATGCCGTGGGTAACTAACTGGGAGCAGGAGTTAAACCGACGACTGTTTACCCGCGCCGAACGTGCCGCCGGGTATTACGTCCGCTTCAATCTTACGGGGCTGTTGCGCGGTACGCCGCAGGAGCGCGCCCAGTTCTATCACTTTGCCATCACCGATGGCTGGATGAGCCGCAATGAGGCGCGTGCCTTTGAGGACATGAACCCGGTTGAAGGGCTGGATGAAATGCTGGTTAGTGTGAATGCCGCAAATCCTGCCAGCGATTTTAAACCCGATAAAACAACAGAGGATAAAACCGATGAATGACCGTGAATTACGGTGTTACAGCGGCGAGGTTCGGGCAGAACAGCAGAGCGATCAGCCCACGCGGATCATCGGTTACGGTTCCGTGTTCAATTCCCGTTCCGAGCCACTCTGGGGCTTTCGCGAAATCATCAAGCCCGGTGCGTTTGATGACGTTCTGACAAACGACGTACGCGGACTGTTTAACCATGACCCGAATTTCATTCTTGGGCGCAGCGCGGCGGGTACGCTATCGCTGAGTGTTGATGAGCGCGGACTGCAATACAACATTCTGGCACCGGATACGCAGACCATTCGCGATCTGGTCATTGCACCGATGGTACGCGGTGATATCAGCCAGTCTTCGTTTGCGTTCCAGGTGGCCCGTGATGGTGACGACTGGTACGAGGATGACGAAGGCATTGTTATCCGTGAAATCAGCAAGTTTTCCCGTCTGTACGATGTCTCGCCGGTGACGTATCCGGCATATCAGGATGCTGATTCCGGCGTCCGCTCTATGAAAGCCTGGCAGGAGGCGCGCAACAGCGGTGCGCTAAAGAACGCCATTAACCAACGAATGGCGCGCGAGCGCCTGCTGACTCTTCTTAACGCGTAAGGAAATTATTCTATGGCACTTCATGAACTTAAACAGAAACGTAATACCATCGCAGCCGATATGCGTGCGCTCCACGAAAAGATTGGCGATACCGCCTGGACTGACGAACAGCGCACACAATGGGGCGCGATGAAATCTGAGCTTGACGCGCTGGACGCCCAGATTGCTCGCGAAGAAGAACTTCGCCGCCAGGATCAGACTTACATTGAAGATCAGGAAGGAGAGCAGCGCCAGCAGCAGGGTAACAATGGCGATCCACAGCAACAGGCCAGTGAACGCCGCGCTGCCGCATTTAATGGCTTCCTGCGCCGTGGCGTGGCTGAACTGAGCGCAGAAGAACGTCAGGCATTACGTGAACTGCGTGCGCAGGGCACCAGTCCTGATGAGCAGGGCGGTTATACCGTTCCGACCCAGTTCCAGAACCGCATTGTTGAATCCATGCGGGCCTATGGTGGCATTGCCAGTATTTCGCAAATCCTCACGACAGCCACCGGGCAGGATATCGCCTGGTCAACGTCCGACGGTACGACAGAAGAAGGTGAACTTCTTGCTGAAAATACCGCAGCCAGTGAGGGTGATACCACGTTCGGTACCGCCATTCTGGGTGCAAAAAAACTCTCCTCCAAAATCATCCGTGTATCCAATGAATTGCTGCAGGATAGCGGTGTGGATATTGAGGCATTTCTAGCGTCACGCATTGCGTCCCGTATTGGACGCGGTGAGGCGAAATACCTTGTGCTGGGTACGGGGGCTGGTACGCCGCTGCAGCCGAAGGGGCTGGCAGCATCAGTGACCAATACGGTCAGCACAGCAGCCGCCGCAACCTTTAAATGGACTGAGCTGAACTCCCTGAAACACGCCGTTGATCCGGCATATCGCAATGGTCCTAATGTGCGCTTTGCCTTTAATGATGCGACGCTGCAGGTAATTGAAGAGATGGTGGACGCGCAGAACCGTCCGCTGTGGTTGCCCAGCATCATTGGCGGAGCACCGGCTACGGTTCTCCAGACGCCATATGTTATCGACCCGGCCATTCCGAATGTTGCAGCGGGCGCTAAGTTCGCTTATTTCGGTGATTTTAACCGCTTCATCATTCGCCGCGTGTCGTATATGACCCTTAAACGCCTGGTGGAGCGTTACGCTGAGTATGACCAGACCGCATTCCTGGCCTTCCATCGCTTTGACTGTGTGCTGGAAGACACTGCAGCGATTAAAGCGCTGGCGGGTAAAGCCGCGTAATCGAACCCCGGAAACGCCTCCACCGCTTCGGCGGTTTTTTTATGCCCGCAGTTCGCTGCGGGCTAAGGAAAATCATGGTTCCTTCACTCGAACAACTGCGGATGCAGTGCCGTATTGATGACGATGACACATCAGGCGACGCTCTTTTAACGCTGATGGCGGCGGCGGCACGAAAGCGTGCGGAAAACTTTATCAACCGTAAGCTGTATGACGTGGTCGTACCTGACACCGATCCTGACGGTCTGGTTATCAGCGAGGACATTTGCCTCGCGCTGATGCTGCTGGTGGGCCACTGGAATGAGAGCCGGGAAGAAGCCACCGAAGTGGCAAAAATGAGTATCCCCTGGGGCTTCGCTTCACTGCTGGAGCCTTATCGCTATATTCCACTTTAGGGGGTGTTATGCAGGCTGGTCGAAATCGTCACCGTGTCACCATACAGAATTCAGTAACAGTCAGGTCACCTTCGGGCCAGCCTAAACAGGACTGGCAGGATGGGAAAACTGTTTGGGCTGAGGTGAAGGGCATCAGCGGGCGCGAACTGATGGCCTCAGGTGCAGAAAAAGCCGAAGCCACGGTGCGTGTGTGGCTGCGGTATCGTCAGGATATTTCTGCAGCGTCTCGCCTTAAAGTGCTGACTGGCCCGTTTCGTGGGCAGTTGCTTGAAGTCTCCGGTCCGCCTGTCCCTGATGAACGAGCCACACGGCTGGAAGTTCTCTGCAAGCAGGGGGTAAAAGCGTGATTGACCATAAACTGGATTTTTCAGGCCTGCTGGATATCTCCCACGATATGGAGTTGCTCAGCAAGGCGGAGAACAAAAAGGTTTTGCGTGACGGGACACGGGCCGGGGCAGAAGTGCTTAAAGAGGAAGTGATTAAACGCGCACCGGAGCGTACCGGGAAACTGAAACGCAACGTTGTCGTGGTCACGAAGCGGGGCAGCAGAAATGCGATCTCGTCCGGTGTCCATATCCGTGGCGTTAACCCCGAAACGGGAAACAGCGACAACACCATGAAAGCCAGTAACCGGCGCAATGCGTTTTACTGGCGTTTCGTTGAGTTAGGCACGTCGAATATGCCTGCACACCCGTTTGTGCGTCCTGCGTTTGATGCGCGGCAGGAAGAAGCGACACGCGCCGTGATCGCCAGGATGAATAAGGCGATAGATGAGGTGCTGTCAAAATGACTGAGGCAACGATTTATGCGCTGATTGGTGCACTGGCAGACGGTCAGGTTTATCCGTACGTGGTTCCGCTGAATGCACAGGGGGAGCCTGCCGTCAGTCCACCCTGGGTTGTCTTCTCGCTGCCGACTGACGCAATGGCCGATGCGCTCTGCGGGCAGGCTGAATCCACTGTTTCGGTTCAGGTGGATGTGTACTCTCTCGATCTGGATGAGGCCCGCGAAATTCGTGATCAGGCACTTGCCAGCCTGTCTGTACTTGGGCTGGAAAACATTAATAAGTTTCCACTGTATGAACCAGAGACCCGTCTTCACCGCGCCTCGCTTGAGGCATCTGTGATTGTCTGAACCGTCACGCATCATTAATCCAATAACCCGCTCCGGCGGGTTTTTTTACATCTGGAGCAAACATGACCAGTAAGTATGAAAAAACAAAGGGCACGCAGATCGGTATCTCTTCTGCGCCCGTCACAGAAGACGATTTTAAGGCTGCAGGTTTCCCGACGGCAGGCGTGACGTTCCTTGAGGCTGAATGCGCCACGAAGGAAATCAGCTACACAGGCGGCCAGAAAAGTGACATTGATGTCACCACGCTTTGCTCCACCGAGCAGGAGCAGACCAACGGCCTCGCGGCTCCGGCAGAAATGTCCATTTCCCGTAACTGGGTGGGTGATGAAGCCGCGCAACTGGCGCTGCAGACGGCCTATGAAAATGACGAGCTGCGGGCGCTGAAAGTCGTTTTCCCCTCCGGTAACGGTTTTTATGTACTGGTGGAAGTTCGTCAGAATAGCTGGTCTGCAGCAACATCCCAGGTCGTTGGCGCAACCTATTCGCTTCGCGTGAAAGGCAAGCCGAAACGCATCACGGCAGTAGCATCCGGTTCTTAAGCGCCTGCGGGCGCTTTTTCCCCTCCATTTGATACACAGAGAGTATAAAAATGTCCTTACGTGAACTGGCACTTGCGCCTGATCTGGCTTTCCGCACAAAAATCATCACCGTTCCTGAATGGAAAAATGCAACGGTCACCCTTCGCGAGCCGTCAGGTGATGCCTGGGTTAAGTTTCGCGAATTTCTCACCCCGCCGGAACTTGGAGATGGTGAGGAAGCTCCGAAGCTGACTGCTGCGCAGGAATTTATCCGCAATAAAGAGGCGGACACGATCCTCTTCGTTGATGTTCTTCGCGATGAAGCAGGCGAGCGTGTTTTTTCTGATGATGATATCGGTACCGTCGCAGAAGTTTATGGACAGGTGCATAAACGTCTCCTGAATGTGGCTCTGGCGCTGGGCGTGGATCAGGATCAGGCCGAAAAAAAGTAAAGCAACCTCTCACCTTTTTCCTCATGACGCTGGCGCTCCGACTGGGGCGCACGCTCCACGAACTGCGCAGCACCCTGACGGCCAGTGAGCTGAAAATGTGGATTGCCTATGACCGGATAAGCCCTGTTGGTGACTGGCGCGGTGATGTTCAGGCCGCCCAGATATCGGCGGCAGCATTCAATGCCCAGGGTGGCAAAGCGAATTTGGCTGACCTGCTGCTGAAATGGGGGGCTGAGGACGAGGGTGGTGAAGAAGTTTCTGAGCTTGAAAAATGGATGTCTGACCTTTGATGTTCTATTGATTCTTGTTACGATTTCTTCATCTTTTACCAATGAGGGTGAGGAAATGGCAGTGATAAAAGTACACTTTGCGAACTTTCCATATACTGAAATCAGCACTCATTTTGGAAGTCTAAATATAAAAAACAGTGCATTCCAGTTAACGGGAGAAAGCGTTGCTGCGAATAATTTTCAGTTTTTAGAAATTAGCACTGAGGAAAATGTAAAAAAAATTGCCGGGACCGTTGGTTGGGGTGTAGTAGGCGGGGTCTTGGCTGGCCCAGTCGGTGTTTTGGCTGGGGCATTGCTTGGCGGAAATAAAAAACAGGTTACTTTTACCCTTGAGCTAACCGACGGTCGCAAACTAATGGGAAGTGTTGATTCCAAAGCATATACGGCGATGGTGGCTTCGAAAATGAAATTTGACTCATTGAAATGATCAGTTTCTTTATTGATTGAGATTAAGGACGTGATGAGTCTATTTATAGGAGTTTGGGGTAGTAAAAAGAAGTTAAATTAAAGGCATGACTCCTTTAAAATAATTGTCACATAACCTCGCTTCTGCGAGGTTTTTTTATGGGTGAAATATGGCTACGTTGCGCGAACTAATTATTAAGGTCTCTGCTGACTCCGGCTCTTTTCAGCGTGAAATTGCCCGCGCCTCGCGGATGGGGCAGGACTATTACAAAACAATGGAGCAGGGAGGCAGACAGTCCGCAGCCGTCACCCGGGAAACGCAACGATCAATTGCGGCGCTAAATGCCGAACTGGTAAGCGTGAAATCTACGGCGACGGGTCTGGCAGGCTCGTTTGCCGGGGCATTTGCTACGCATCAGCTTATCCAGTTTGCAGACACCTGGAACCAGTTAAGCGGGCGCTTGCGACTGGCATCCACTGGCGCAGAAGATTTTGCAACCGCGCAGCGCACTTTGATGGATATCAGCCAGCGCACAGGCACCTCGTTTGAGGCTAACGCAACCCTTTATGCTCGCATTGCATCTTCCCTGCGTGATGCTGGCTACGCGTCAGCCGATGTGGCAAAAGTCACGGAAACGGTCGCCACGTCACTGAAATTGTCCGGTGCGAGCACGGAGGAGGCAAGCTCCGTTATCACGCAGTTGAGTCAGGCACTGGGCTCCGGCGTGCTGCGTGGCGAAGAGTTCAACGCCATCATGGAAAACGGTGGCCGCCTTGCGAAACTGCTGGCCGATGGCATGAAAACAACGGTGGGCGGGCTGCGTAATATGGCGCAGAACGGTGAACTTACCACAGATAAAATCGTTCCCCTCCTGACCAATGTCGAATTACTGCGCAAAGAGTTCGCAACGTTGCCAGCCTCCATCAGTGGCTCAGCACAGAAAGTCCAGAACAGCTTTATGGCCTGGGTTGGTAGCGCGAATGATGCACTGGGCGCATCCACGGCGCTGGCGGGTGCACTTGATGGGCTGGCAACCAATCTCAATACAGTTGCGGGTGGTGCTGCTGTGTTGGCCGCCGTTGGCGGTTCACGCCTGTTAGGCAGCATGGTGTCTGGTGTCACTTCATCCGCTACAGACCTCCTTAACGCAAGAAAAGCACAAATTGCTCTGGCTGATGCGCAGGCTTACGCGGCAGCACAGGCACAACGTAAAGCAATGGCTAACGCCAGTGCCGCCACGTCTGCCTATAACCTTGCAGTTGCCGAGGCGAATGTAGCCAAAGGATCTAATGCCTCGGTACTGGCGGCTGATAACGTCATCAAAAAACGCAGCGAAATGATCGCCGCGAATGCTGAGCTTGTTCTTTCAAACCGTGCTGTCACAGCCTCTCAGGAGTCGTTAAACCGTGCCACGTCAGCAGTAGGCCTTATGCGCAGCGGGCTTACGGGACTAGTGTCGCTAGTTGGCGGTATCCCGGGTATGCTGACGCTGGTTGCCGGGGGCTGGTATGCTGCGTACCAGTACCAAGAGCAGGCCCGCCAGTCTGCCCAAGATTACGCTCAGCAGATTGATCAGATCAGGGATAAAACATCAAAGATGTCCCTGGGGGATGCCGACAGTAACAGGGGGAAAACAGTTGATGCGCTGGTGGAGCAAAACCGCCTGATAGATGAGCAGGCCGGGAAAGTGACCGCACTGAAAACGCAGATCGATGATCTGAATTCAGCGCGGAACAAACCAGGCATTACCAGCGAAAATGATGCAAATATCGTTAAGTCGCTCGGTATTCTGACTGACCAGTTAACGGTTGAAGAAAACAAGCTGAACCAGATGCGCGACCGTTCCCATGTCATTCAGAAAGCCCTGGAGGAAATAGAAACAAGACGAAATGATCTAATTCGCGAACAGGCCTGGCGACAAAACGAGGCTTATTATTCGCTGTTAAAAATGACAGGTGCACACTCTGAGTTCAACAGGCTCATGAGTCTGGGTAACACACTTCTCTCTGCACGTAACAGCCTGGTGCAGGTACCAATGGCATTACCGCAGGCCAGCGTGTCCGACAAAGATGCTAAAGCGTTGCTCAATAAGCAGCGTCAGGCAGAACTGGCTGGATTGACGGGGCTTGCCAAGGTTAATAAGCAGGTTGATTTTGACCTGCAGGATATGGGGCGTTCTGGTCCGGATAACTCCGATTTTGCCAAGCGGTGGCGTCGGGCTGCGGTTGATGACTACAACAACACGCAGAACGTGGCAGCGGCACAGAAAGCAAAAGCAGACGCCACCAGGGAAGCTGAAAAGGCTGACCGTGATGCCGCTTCGCAGGCTCAAAGGTATGCCAGCAAAATAGAAGATCTTACTATTGCGACCGAGGTTCAGAAGGTACGCGCCAGTGAGGGTGAAAAAGCGGCTGATCTTTACGCTGCAGCGCACCAGAGCGGCATTAAATGGACAGCCGAACAGACTGAGGAAATTCGTAAGCAGGCCGCAGAGCTGGCCCGATGGACGTCACGGGCTGATGATAACGTTAAAAAACAGCGTGATCAGGCGGAGGCGCTGAAACAGCTTACCGAAGCTACACGTAAATTCCGTGACGAGGCCACAGCAGCGACCGATACCGCAGGGCTGAGTGACAGAGAGCGGCAACGATTTGAAGAACGCCAGCAGATAGAACGAACATTCGACAAAGCAGGGGGTAGAAATTCTACCGAAGCGGTTAAGGCATATAATGTCGCGCTGACTGAGCTTGATAACAAGTACAGAGCTATCGCAGCATCAGAAGCCGACTGGCGTAATGGTGTGTCACGTGGTTATGAAAACTGGCTACAGAACACGATGGACATCGCCGGGACCGTTTCACAGGGAGTTACCACAACGATGGATAGCGCGCTGAATAACGTTTCCTCAATGTTAGTTCGCGGCAAGGCAGACTGGAAAGAGTGGGGGCTGTCAGCCCTTGAAATGATTTCTAAAGTAGCTTTGCAAATGGCTGTTGTCAGCGCCATGAGTAAATCGTCTGGTACATCAGGCCTGCTTGGCTCCCTTATCGGCGGTATTACCGGGCTAATCGGTGGTGGCGGCACATCTTCGGTTATGTCTTCAACATCTGGCACGGTTGTCACCGGACAAAGTTTCTCCGTACCTACACCTCATCTCGCAAATGCCCTGGGTGGTGTTTACGACTCACCTTCACTCAGTGCATACAGCAATGGTGTTTACAGCACCCCGAAAACATTTGCATTTGCCAAAGGCGCGGGAATTTTCGGAGAAGCAGGACCAGAAGCCATTATGCCGCTGACTCGTGCTGCTGATGGTTCTCTTGGGGTACGTGCTGTCAATTCAGGTGTAAATAACGTTCAGACAGCCAGCGGTTCGCCGCAGGTTTATATCACCATCGAAGGTAATGGCAATACCAGCGTTCAGACGGATGGCGGTATGACAGAACAATTCGGCAAGGAGATTGGGAGCTATGTTGAGCGCCGTTATCGCGAACTGATAGCGCGTGATATTGCCCCAGGCGGTGCCGTATGGAATCTGGCTAAAGGAGGTCGTTAATGGCTATCGAAACATTTACCTGGTGCCCGCGCATCAACCCGGAGCAGGAAGTCAGTTTCCGAACACGCAAAGCACAGTTTGGCGATGGTTATGCGCAGGTTTCCGGCGATGGGCTCAATCCGCGCTCGCAAAAGTGGACTCTGGAGTTTACGGGGAACGAAACCTATATCACTGCGATAAAAGCCTTTCTGGACAGGCATGGTGGGGTGAAAGCATTTCAGTGGACGCCGCCGCTTGAACCGCTGGGCTTATACCGTTGTGCAGGCTATAAACCCACGCCGCTGGGCAATAAAAAATACAACCTTTCCGTGACTTTTGAACAGGCGTTTGCACCATGAGTTTAAACAACGATTATCAGAAACTGGAGCCGGGTAACACCGTTCGGTTGTTTGAGGTGGACGGTACCGCGTTTGGCGTTGGCGGGGTTTTGAGGTTTCATAATCAAAATATTCCCCACACAGAAGCGGAAATAACCTCCGCTGGTGGGGATGAGTCAAAACTTCCGGCTAAATCCATCTGGTGGCAGGGCGTCGAGTATTCAGCGTGGCCATGTCAGATTGATGGCCTGGAAAAATCGACAAGCGGTAGTGGTGCAACGCCAAAACTCACTGTTGCGAATCTCGATGGTTCAATCACTGCGTTGTGTCTTGCATATGACGATCTGTTGAAAGCGACGGTAACGATACACGACACGCTGGCGAAGTATCTGGATGCGCGCAATTTTCCTTCCGGCAATGCCACTGCAGATCCCACTCAGGAAACATTGCAGGTCTGGTATATCGACGGGAAAAATTCAGAAACGTCAGAGGCTGTCGAGTTTCGGCTAACCAGCCCGATGGACCTGCAGGGCTTAATGATCCCGACGCGCCAGTTGCATTCGCTTTGCACCTGGTGCATTCGTGGAAAATATCGCTCAGGTGATGGCTGTGACTATGCAGGCACGAAATATTTCGATAAGCACGGGAATCCGGTAGATGACCCATCTCAAGATGAGTGTGGGGGAACGTTGGACAAGGGATGCAAACCAAGATTTGGCGAAGATAACGAATTGCCATTTGGTGGATTCCCCGGCACGTCACTCATCAGGAGCTGATATGCGTCAGAAAACCATAAATGCCATCATGGCGCATGCCGCTAGTGAATATCCCCGTGAGTGTTGTGGTGTCGTGTCGCAAAAAAGTCGAGTGGAGAGATATTTTCCTTGCCGTAATCAGGCTAAAGAACCCACTGAACATTTTGTTCTGTCGCCGGAGGATTATGCTGCCGCCGAGGACTGGGGGACGGTGATCGCTATTGTGCACAGCCACCCTGATGCGACAACACAGCCCAGCGAACTGGATAAGGCGCAATGCGATTTGATGGCTATCCCCTGGCATATTGTCAGTTGGCCGGAAGGTGATCTGCGTATAATCAACCCGCGCGGTGAATTGCCACTGCTGGAGCGGCCTTTTGTGCTGGGGGTTTACGACTGCTGGGGGCTGGTAATGTCCTATTATCGGCAAACGTACGGCATTGAGCTGCCGGATTACCGCGTCGATTATCCGTGGTGGGAGGACAAGTACCCCGATAATTTATATCAGGATAACTGGTATGAATGCGGATTCCGTGAAGTGTCTGGAGACCCGCAACCGGGTGATGTAGTGATCATGCAGGTGCAGTCCAATAAATGGAATCACGCCGGGGTGCTACTGGAAGGCAACATGTTGATGCATCACCTTTACGGTAGGCTAAGCAACCGTGTTCCGTATGGTGGTTACTGGATGGAACGAACAATGAAAGTACTACGTTATAAGGACATGTGTTAACCTTCAATAAAAATGAAGGGGAACAATTGATGAAAAAGCTATTATTTTTATCCATTGCATTAATAACCTGGAATTCTTCTGCAAGACCTCTGACAGAGCCTGAAAGGGAGGCCGTAGAAAAGACCATTAGAGAGGAAATGAAGGATCCTGATGCTGCAAAATTTTATCATCAGGATTATCCATATCCCGACTCTACTTATATGTATTGTGGATATGTGAATGGTAAGAATTCTTATGGGGCATATGCAGGAAAACAATTATTTGCTGCTTTTATTTTTCCTAAAACAGATAAACAAGAATTAACTGTAGCGTCTTTTGATATTAATTCATCAACAGGCGAGCCTACCGATCCTGATGTCCTTGCCTCTATGTGTGCTGGCGCGGGATACGATTTGCCTGTAAAAAAAATCCTTTTCAAAGGGGTTAATGATGACCGGAAAAAGAAAAACATACCGCCACTTGAAAAAAGATACATCAGGAATTAATTAAACCCGCTTCGGCGGGTTTTTACTTGAGGTTGCTATGAAAGAAATAATGATTATGATTGAGCTTGGTGGCATACTCGGTAAAACCTTCGGTAAAGTTCACCGACGCTTGATCAGTACAACCCACGAAGCCACGCGCGCACTGGCAGCAACAATTCCCGGCTTTGAAAAATTCATGATATCCAGTCAGCGGCGCGGACTTACCTACGCGGTATTCAAAGGTAAAAAAAATATCGGAATAGATGATCTGGGATTTCCGGTTACTGGTGAAGTCATTCGGGTCGTACCGGTTATCATCGGCAGTAAGCGTGGAGGATTGCTCCAGACTATTCTCGGTGTTGCCCTTGTTACCGTTGCTGCAATTGCGACTAACGGTGCAGCGCTTGGCTTTGGTGGTACTGCCTTTGCGGGTGGATGGGGGGCTGCTGCTGCAATGGGGATATCGATGTCACTCGGTGGCATTGTACAACTCCTTTCACCACAGACTACCGGGCTGGCAAAAACGCAATCAGCAGACAATAAGCCGTCATATGCATTCGGTAGCGTCACGAATACCACGTCGCAGGGCTATCCGGTGCCTCTGTTGTACGGCAAGCGTCGTATCGGCGGCGCAATTATTTCTGCCGGGATCTATGTCGAAGACCAGCAATAAAAACACTTCAATTTAATAACCGCCTCCGGGCGGTTTTTTTATGGGCGAAATATGGCAAATAAGAAAATTCAGGGGCGAAAGGGCGGCTCCTCATCTTCCCGTACGCCGACAGAACAGCCCGACGATCTCCAGTCGGTCGCGAAAGCAAAAATCCTGCTGGCGCTGGGTGAGGGTGAATTTTCCGGCGGCCTCACCGGGCAGTCTATTTTTCTGGATGGTACGCCGCTGCTGAATGCTGACGGTTCGTCAAATTTCAGCGGTGTGGCCTGGGAATTCCGCTCTGGTACGCAGGCACAGACCTATATTCATGGGATGCCCGGTAGTGAAAATGAAATCAGCCTGGGCGGTGTGGTTGTTTCCAGCGCTTCGCCGTGGACCCGAACACTGACCAATACACTGCTTTCTGCCGTTCGCCTGCGTATCAAATGGCCGTCCATTTTCCGGCAGGAAGATGACGGAGACTTAGTCGGGTATCCCATAAGTTATGCGATTGATCTGCAGACAAACGGTGGCACATTTCAGACGGTAATCAGTGCCTCAGTTAACGGGAAAAATACGTCAGGTTATGAGCGCAGCCACCGTATTAATCTTCCAGCCGGTGCCACAACGTGGACGGTTCGCCTGCGTAAAATCACTGCAGACGCGAACAGCGCAAAAATCGGCGATACCATGACCTTGCAGAGCTACACAGAAGTGATCGACGCCAAGTTGCGTTATCCGAATACCGCTCTGTTGTATATCGAGTTCGATTCCAGCCAGTTTAATGGCTCCATTCCGCAGATATCCTGCGAGCCTCGCGGTCGAGTAATCCGCGTACCTGATACCTACGACCCTGAAACACGCACCTACAGCGGTACATGGACAGGCGCATTTAAATGGGCGTGGACAGACAATCCGGCGTGGATTTTTTACGATCTGGTAGTGAGCGACAGGTTTGGGCTTGGTGACCGCCTGACAGCGGCAAATATCGATAAGTGGTCTCTTTACCAGATCGCGCAGTACTGCGATCAGCTTGTCCCTGACGGGAAGGGCGGAGACGGTATGGAGCCTCGCTATACCTGCAACGTTTACGTCCAGGATCGCAATGATGCGTATACCGTGCTGCGTGATTTTGCGGCCATTTTCCGGGGGATGACGTACTGGGGCGGCAATCAGATTGTAGCCCTCGCAGACATGCCGCGTGATGTCGATTACAGCTACACCAACGCAAATACCCTGGACGGTAAATTCACGTACAGCAGCAGCACCTCAAAAACCCGCTATACCTCTGCACTGGTTTCATACTCCGACCCGGCGAATGCGTATTCCGACGCAATGGAGCCTGTATTCGAGCAGGATCTGGTGCGTCGCTTTGGCTTTAACCAGCTTGAACTGACGGCTATTGGCTGCACCCGACAATCGGAGGCAAACCGTAAGGGACGCTGGGGCATTCTGACCAATAACAAAGACCGCGTGGTGACCTTCTCTGTCGGGCTCGACGGGAATATTCCGCAGCCGGGATACATCATTGCAGTCAGTGACAGGGAGCTGGTCGGAAAAGTAACGGGTGGCCGCATCAGCGCGGTTAGCGGTCGGGTACTGACGCTCGACCGTGTGCCGGATGCCGTAGCGGGTGATCGCATCATGGTGAACCTCCCGACAGGCGCATCACAGAGCCGCACCATTCAGGCTGTCAGCGGTAATAAAGTCACCGTTTCGACGGTGTTCACTACAACGCCAGAAGCCCAGGCGGTGTGGGTGGTTGAGTCAGATTCGCTTTATGCCCAGCAATACCGCGTCGTCAGTGTTACGGAAAACGACGACGGCACATTCACCATCGTGGGTGCCGCACACGACCCGGATAAATATGCCCGTATCGATACAGGCGCGGTTATCGATCAGCGCCCGGTAAGCGTCATCCCACCGGGTAATCAGTCTGCACCTTCGAATATCGTCATTTCCAGCTACGCCGTTGTGAATCAGGGGATCAGCCTGGAGACAATGCGCGTCAGTTGGGAACAGGCACCAAACGCTATTTCGTACGAGGCACAGTGGCGGCGCAACGATGGCGACTGGGTTAACGTACCCCGCAGCTCTACCGCGTCGTTTGAGGTACCGGCCATTTACACCGGACGTTATCTTGCGCGGGTGCGGGCTATTAACGCGGCTGAAATTTCCTCAGGCTGGGGATATTCAACCGAGACAACGCTGACCGGGAAAACGGGAAATCCGCCTAAACCTGTCGGTTTCACGGCATCGGACAATGTGGTTTTCGGCATTGAACTGAACTGGGGATTCCCTGCGAACACTGACGACACGCTGAAAACGGAAATTCAGTACAGCGCCACGGGGACGACTGATGATGCGGTTTTGCTGGCGGATGTGCCGTATCCGCTGCGTAAATATCAGCAGATGGGCCTCAAGGCGGGGCAGATTTTCTGGTACCGCGCGCAACTGGTGGACAGGACCGGAAACGAGTCGGGTTACACCGACTGGGTGAGGGGGCAGGCCAGTGTTGATGTGTCTGACATCACTGATGCCGTGCTTGAGCAGATCAAGGATACCGAACTGTTCAAAGACCTTATAGAAAATGCCGTGGAGAGCAGTGAAAAGGTTACTGAGCTGGCAGAGGCGGTCAGTCAAAACGCCGACCAACTGGCGGCGGCAGTGGGCGCGAACCGGCAGACGGCAGAGGCCATCATTGGTAATGCCCTGGCTATCGCTGATGTAGTGGTGAGGCAGTCGGCACAGAACGGCGCAAACAGTGCCTCATTCACTCAGTTGCGTGAGGTGATTGCCACTGAAACACAGGCCCGCGCTACCGACGTGACGCGCCTGGAGGCGAAAACCGACCAGAATGCGGCACAGGTAACGCAACTCACGCAGGCGCTGGCTGACGAGACAGAGGCCCGCGCCACGGCGGTTGATACGCTGACGGCTCAGACGGAGGACAATACCGCTGACGTAACCCAGCTTACACAGGCGGTGTCCACCCTCGACAGTGCGACTGCATCCCGGTTCGACGAACTGTCAGGGAAAACGGCTAACGCGGCTGGTGGGGTGCAAAACACGGCGGTGGCGTTGATTCAGGAGACACTGGCGCAGGTCAACACCCGGATGACGCTCAGTGCTCAGTACGGCGCAAACAGTGCCGGTATCCAGCGTGTTGATAACGTGATGGTGGACGCGAGCAAAGCTGTCGCTGAGTCGCTGAAAACCCTGGATGCGACCGCTGGCGGCAACGCCAATATCACGGACTTCGCAAAAACGATGTCTGATTTTACGCAGACCTCTGCAACGAAAATCAACTCACTGAGCGTCACGGTAAACGGCCAGACTGCGGCCATCACCACTAACGCCCAGGCAGTTGCGGATATCAACGGCAACCTGAACGCGATGTACTCGATTAAAGTCGGTGTGGATGTGAACGGGGTGCAGTACGCGGCAGGGATGGGGCTGGGTGTCCAGAACACACCATCAGGCATGCAGTCACAGGTTATTTTCCTTGCTGACCGTTTTGCTGTTATGAGCCAGGCTGGTTCAGCCGTCACGCTGCCGTTTGTTATTCAGAACGGCCAGACGTTTATCCGTGACACGTTTATCCAGGACGGGACTGTGGGCAACCTGAAAATCGGTAACTACATCCAGTCAAATACCTGGGACGGGACAGGGAATGTCGGCTGGCATATTAACAAATCTGGATACGCGACGTTTAACGGCGTCACGGTACGCGGGACTGTTTATGCGACGGACGGGGAGTTTACCGGGAAAATCAATGCGACCAGCGGGACGTTTAAAGGCACAGTTCAGGCTGAATCATTTATCGGTGATGTGGCTGTGGGCCAGACGTTTAGTGATATTGAGGGGGATAATGTCACCCGAAATTTTGTATACACCGATTCCGGTAACCTGCCTGGTGAAAAGCATGTAGTGATAATGGCGCTGGTTAAGGTCCAGATTTCTGCGACAGAGGCCGGTGCAGGGATTACTCAGACAAAAGGGACCGCGATTCTCACCATTGGTGGGTCGAGCAGAACCATTGACGTTTATACCCCACCCAATACTGACAGATCGCGTCCTACGTACGTCACGGTTATGCACAGCGCCCGCGTTACCGGACAGGTGGTGAATTGTTCGATTCAGATGCGCAGTGATAATGCGACATATCACGCGAACGTCGGTATTTATTCCCCTACAATACACGTATCCAGGGGTTCCGGTTCGTTCACTCAATCCTGATTTCAACCCGCTCCGGCGGGTTTTTTTATGCTGGAGAAAATATGATTTACACAACTGGCTCTATTGCGGTCAACGGTAATACCCTGACGGGTACTGGCACGAACTTTACAGCAGCAGGCTCACTTATCCGCGTTGGGTGCTCGTTGATTTCCCTGACTACACCGCCACAGGTATTCCAGATAACGGCAATCAACAGCGCAACCCAGCTCACCGTAACGCCAGCGGCAAACCCGGCAATTGCAGCGGGTACCGCTTATGCCATCCTGCTGAGTGATTCGCTGAGCGTTGACGGTCTGGCTCAAAACATTGCTGAGACGCTGACGCTGTATCAGCGGAATATGAGCGGCTTTGCGGACGTGATGAATGGGTCTGGTGACGTCACTATCACGACTAACGGTGCTGCTATCACGGTTCCCGGTCAGAAGTCGCTGGCAAAAAAAGGGGCTAACTCAGATATCACTTCTCTGAACGGGCTGACAACACCGCTCAGCCAGGGGCAGGGCGGGACGGGATTAGCAAACCCATTCGGCACCACCCCCGGATCGTTTTGCCAGGGTAATGATTCGCGGCTGAATTCGCTGGATCGGAAAACTGGCGGAACCGTACTGAGCACAACACGACTAACAAATGAATCCGCTGGAAGTGTAAACCAGGAAACTCCGCATCTGGAATGGGGGTATGGCGGGTCATTAACTCCGCATAAATCAGTGGCATATCACTACGTTTCCTCGACGTTCTCAGGGTTTTATTTGAACGTTATCGCGGGGTCGACGTCGTCATTTTTTGGGTTTAACTCTACAGGCTCGGCAACAGCGCCGGGGTCGTGGATTTCAAACTCTGATGAGCGCCTGAAAACCAATATTGAACGCATTGCGGCCCCCCTGGAGAAAATGCAGGCCATTCGCGGTGTTTCATGGAAACGTCTGGATGGCATTTCACCTGGCATTGGGTTCATTGCTCAGGAGGTTCAGTCTGTATTCCCGGATAACGTTTTTGTCACTGGCAACAGAGAACTGGACGACGGTACCGTAATTAAAGATGTGCTCAGCCCTGATACTGCTGGTGTTGCAGCAGCGTTGCATCATGAGGCCATTCTGGCGCTAATGGCGCAGATTGACGCCCTGACTGCCCGCGTTACAGCACTGGAATCCGGTAAAACTAACGAGCCGGTGGCAGAATAATCAAACCCTTACTCTGTGCAAAAAATTGATAGTCACAAGCTGAGTTGATCTGTTGCTCAATAAAAACTACTGTATTCATATACAGTATTTTCGGGAGGTGATTATGCCACGCCGAAACGATGTTTTTGTCGCGTTCCGAGAAGCCGTATATCGTATAACTCAAAAGGCTACCTCCTGAGTGCCATATGATCACTATTTTTATGGTGAGTATACTAATAGTTGTTTTTTGTTATTACTTTATTTGGTTCTTCATAAGATCTGATATATTGTTTTTGGCATTCTTTCCATGTTATTTTTCTGGCTCATCATAAAGTTGCGGAGTTTCTTGGGATCATGAACGATTTTTCTACTTGTCCGGTTTGTAACGGTAAAATTAAGATCATTGAAAACGAATTTTGTAAAATACGTTCACAGTTAATTTATAATGAAGTAGAATTTAAGCAATATATCTGTGAAAATTGTTACCACTCATGCACTTATCATGACGTACCTCTGGAGTTAATTTATAATGCGGAAAATGCATTACCTACAGACCGAGAATTAGGAGATTATCGACTCGAGTTTATTAAGAAAAGTTTAGATATTACTAAACTCGATGGCATGGCCATTGAGATCGGAGGTGGCCCAGGTGAGTTAGCCGAGCAGGTTAGAGTTGCCTGTTCGCAATCACGCGGATTGGTCGTTGATTTTGTAGACCGCGTTTCACTGGATAGCCTTGATTTTGTGTATTCCGATTTAAATAATTGTGAGCGCACATTACCTAGTGCTCTAGACGACATAGGGATCAGCAATAAAAAAAATGTGTTCCTACTTTCGCACGTGCTTGAGCATATATTCGATCCTTTCGCAATTTTAAATGTCCTGAAAAAATTTAGTAATAGTTATTTCTTTATCGAAGTTCCGGATTTTGGTGTTTATCATGATAGCACTGTACTTCGTTATTCGGTGAATTGTCCGGATCATATACACTATTTCAATTCCAGATCGTTTCTTACTCTGATTCAGCGCTGTGGTTTTAACGTCATTGCATTCGAAAGGCAAAGTGCGCCTCTTGTACCAGCGCTGCGAGTGCTCTGTGAATGTTCCTCCTTTGAAAATTCTGTTTTTGACTATAATGCACACCTTAATAAGGTGAGCTCATCACTTGTTGATATTATCGAAAGTAATGGGATTAATAATGAACTCTATATCTGGGGGTTATCTTCTTTCTCAGCAAAAGCGATAGCGAAAATAAAAAATCCTGAGAAATTTATTAATGTTATTTTTGATACAAAATACCATCTCGAAACATATAATGGCATTCCTGTCCTTAAGGACCCGACTGAACTTGATAAGGTATTTAATCAGGAGTCTGTATTTGTGTGTGGTTCAACATTTTCCGTAGTACAAAACGCGATGAGAAAAAAATTACAATGTATGTACGCTGATGCGAAATTTATTACAGTTGATTATGAATAAATGTTTTTGAATTATTATTAATATTCTGATAACCGTCCTAATGGCGGTTATCAGAGCGAGATGCAATTTATGACGCTGCTGATAAGTACAATGCATCTAATTCTACTCCTCCGCCGATTCCCATATCTCCTTTAGTACTTTGTGCATATTATTGTCGCCTTCCTTTTTCCATTCAAACCAGCTATCAGCGAAACAGATAGCCCGGCCATGCTGCCATAGTGGTTTAAACATTCTGCTGGTGGCTGCTGTCTCGATGTGATCATTCATTAATGGTTATTTATCCCACCACACGGGTGCGTAACCCCAGATTACAGGATCAAGATGCAGTTGCTCGTCGCCTTGATTGAGTAAGAGAACTTTCGTCCCAGGAGCGACGTTATACCGGCCAATCGGCGCAGGGTCGTATGCGATATTGCGTTCGGCCTCTTTCGCTAGGTATACCAGATATTCTTCACGCGTTTGCGCCTGGGCAAATCGTCCGCACATAAGCACCTCCAACCAGTTAGACTGAAAGTATAGAGGAAGAGAGAAAAGCGGTGCGCACCCGTAAGCGGATCAAAATTTACAAGGTAATCTGATAATGAAGTGTTCTTGTATCTACGTAAAGACTGAGGTTAGCGTCCGGCTATTCGCTCACCATCCAGAAGTCAGCCTCTTCAAACATTTCTTCCAGCATGCGGTTTAGCCTTTCCTTCTCAGTTTTCGTACAATCACTGTTCAGCGCGTTCGCCTGCATTGGCTTTACCCTCACATCCGCATCGGGGAACAGTCGGTGCACCCTCTTGGTCAGTTCAGCCAAGATGATGCCTTTTGCACCGGGTAAATCCTCAACATTTCTTTTGTCGTAAACGAGTTCAACGAACATAGCTACCTCAGCTAAATTACTGGTTGGATATACAGTTATTATTGACTGGGTGTTTATACGGCGTCAAGTGATCGCTCATCTTGCAACGAATCAGTGGGGTATTTTCGACCGGAGGTTTAGCGCGAGGCCTTTATCCGTCTGGGCTGCAGTGAATTGTCTATGGGGCACCGGTGGGACATATTAGCTTGATAAAGTTCGCCAAAGTTCGGAAACATCATTAATCGATTATTATGCCCAACCGTGATTTACGGCGCTCCTGGACGATATTTGTCGATTTTAAAAATTAAAAGGTCATGGTATTGATATGCTCGTCCTCGGCGCGTTTACGCTGCATCGCAAAGGCGTAGGTATTGTTCATATCGGCAGGTTTTAACCACACCAGGCCATGTTTTGCATCCAGTCGTTTTACCGTTTCGTAAGACTGTTCCGGCGTCATACGCTCTTTAATATGATTGAAGATAATCAGCGAGGTGCCGGTATATTCCCACGTCATATCAACCTGTTTATTGATCATCGCATTACGGGAAATCACCGTGGCAATGTTGGTTTGTGGCTGCACCTGAAACCCTTTCTTTTGCAGATACTGCACCGTCAGGGCCGAGAGAATATGCTGCTCAGTGAAGCTTTTGGTCGCCAGAATCAGTGGGGCGGCGTGTACGCTTGCCGTAAAAAGCAGCGTGGCACTCAATAGCCCCAACAGGCGTGAAGTCAGTCTCATAGGGATTCCTTTTCTTATTATTGGGTTCAGGCTGAGTGAGGGCTCAAAAAACGCCCCAGCGCCGCCAGCAGTGTGTCCAGAATCAGGGCAAACAGCGCGGTTGCCGCCGCACCCAGAATCAAGGTCGGGAAATCGTTCAGATAGATACCCGGGAAGATCAGCTCGCCATAACTGCTGGCGCCGATTAAAAAGGCCAGCGGCGCGGTGCCCACGTTGATGGCTGTGGCGATACGCACCCCGGAGAGGATAACCGGCAGTGCATTGGGCAACTCCACCTGGTACAGCCGTTGCCATTTGGTCATACCGATACCGTTCGCGGCTTCCAGCAGCGATGCCGGAACCGAGCAGAGCCCCGCATAGGTGTTACGCACAATGGGCAGCAGTGAGGCCAGAAAAAGGGCGATAATGGCGGGTTTATCACCAATCCCGATGATGACCATCGCCAGTGCGAGTACGGCCAGTGGTGGCAGCGTGTTACCGACGTTAAAAATCTGCATCACGTATTCGGCGACACCGCGCGCAGCCGGGCGGCTAAGCGCAATCCCGCTGGGAATACCCACCAGCAGAGCAAAGAACATAGAGCTGAACACCAGAATCAAGTGTTGTTGCCCGAGATAGACCAAATCCACCTGGCGGGCTCTGATTGTATCCAGACCAATACCCCAAACCAGGAGCGCCAGTACGACGGCGATAGCCGCGGTAAACAGCAGGGCGCGTGAGAGTGCGGAAGTGTGCATTGCAGTGTGTCTCCCTGTGTGCATGCGTTATGGCAACGGAGAGTTGCGTGTTGTTATGCCATGTTCGGCAGGGTATTTGAGCTATAGCAAGCACCTGGGAAGGATTCCAGTTTGGCGCGAATCTTTTAACCTGCGGATTTTGCGGGGGATTTACGCTATCGCTGATGGGATAACGGCTAAGAGGTGGAACTAAAGAATTGTCTTAAAAATGCGCCCTTAAAGTGACGTTGTCACCTTAAGGGCGCATTGGCATGGATTAACGCGATAACGCTTTTTGGGCAACCGGCATTAATAAACGGCTCTGCCAGTCGCTAAGCGTTAACCGGGCAAGCCTTCCCGCCGCCTGCCAGAACGGGTGACGGGCTTCCGCTACAAAAATCTCAAGAAAGCGTCCGGCCCAGGGCAGAAGATGCCAGGCAAGCAGCTCATCACAGGTGGCGTAGCGCTGATTCTCGACAAGCCAGGCTGCCAGCATTAGCAGGGTACCAAAATGATCTTCCGGCTCATTCTGACTGGCCTCCCAGACGATGTGGTTGTCACGCATCCACTGGCGAAGCTCCAGCGTGGAGTCGCCAAAGAGTACGCTTTCTTTATCCAGCCAGACGGATCCCCAGGGCGGCGCAGGCAGCGCCCACGGGCCGATGAACAGCCGTTGCCAGGCCTCGGGAATCGTTTCTTTGCTTTCTGCGCAAAATAACGGCACGAGCGGGGTCAACGCCTCCGGCGCCAGCGGCCATTGGGTTTGCCATTCCCCCTGGCGGAATGCGGCGATCAGCGCCTGCGTCTGTTCACTTTCCGGCGGGTAGTAAAACAGCGCCCCCAGAATGCGTGCCGAAAAGGCGAAATCGGCTGTGTAAAAAGTGTCAGTCATTACGTTCCCTGAATCTCTGCTTAACCTGCAACCGCCATACCGACAGTCATATGTAACCCATAGAACAGACCGCGCCCCACCAGTTCGCCTGCAACCACCAGTATGACACCGGCAAGCAGGCTGACAGCACGTGGCTGTTTTCGCATGATCAACGGACAGAGCCAACAGCCGAGACCTGCGGCCAGCAGGACCATGCGCCAGACCTGCATTTCACTCCAGGCTGGCACCAGCATGCTGGCCTGCTGCACGGAACTGTGGATCCCGGCAAGGCTCATCCCTTGCAGAATCACCAGACCGAGGCTTGCCAGCAGCGCCACCACGCTCAGCGAGGCGAAGGTCGCGCCATTGAACGTGACGTGCGCCAGACGCAGCAGCAGTGCCGCCAGTAGCGGGCCACCGAGTAGCATCGTGAGGAAGAACCCGGCGGTGGTATATCCGTTATGCCAGGTGGGTACGGTATCAATCTGATAGACACGACTCATAGCCCAGACAAATACTACGCCCAGCACCATGCTGACCACCAGCCAGATTTTGCCCAGCGCAGCCGGCATTTTACCCAGCACTGTCACCAGCCACCAGAAGCCGCCTACGGCGAAGAAAATCGAGCCAGCGGCGATTTCGTTACTTAACGCAGAGGCGCCCACCCGGTTGAGTGAGTTCAGTGCGCGCATCGGCGAACCGAGGTGCATCATAGAGGCGATAAAGCCGATACCCATTAACACCCAAAGAAAGAACATGCTCCGCGTAATTCGCTGCTGTCCGGGCGCATCGTTTTTCGCCGCCATCCAGCCCATCCCGGTGACGATAAGGCCACCTGCCACGCATTGCCCTAATACCGTGAACAGCACCAGCGGCCATTCATGCCATCCGTTACCCATCTCACACCTCCCGCGGGTTTGCCAGATAGCCGGTGGTATCCCCTGTCGGGCGGCTGTTGGCGTTAGGTTTAATCACAATGCACGGTTTGGTGAAGTGCGACGCCGGGAGCGGGGCGACAGCCGCCAGCTCACCGTATTTTTTACGCAGCTCTTCAATGGGACCGAAGTCCAGCGCACGCAGCGGGCAGGATTCCACGCAAATCGGCTTATGCCCCTCGGCGACACGACTGTAGCAGCCGTCGCATTTGGTCATATGGCCTTTTTCGGCGTTGAACTGCGGCGCGCCGTACGGGCAGGCCATATGGCAGTAACGACAGCCGATGCAGATATCTTCGTCCACTACCACAAAGCCATCTTCGCGTTTGTGCATCGCCCCGCTGGGGCAGACTTTGGTACAGGCCGGATCCTCGCAGTGGTTACAGGCGATGGAGAGGTAATAGGCGAAAACGTTCTGGTGCCAGACGCCGTTATCCTCCTGCCAGTCTCCCCCCGCGTATTCGTAAATGCGGCGGAAGCTGACATCCGGCGTTAAGTTCTTGTAATCCTTACACGCCAGCTCACAGGTTTTACAGCCGGTGCAGCGCGCGGAGTCGATATAAAATCCATATTGTGTGGTCATCGGCTACTCCTTAAACCTTTTCGATTTCGACCAGATTGGTGTGCTGCGGGTTACCTTTCGCCAGCGGTGACGGACGATGGGTGGTCAGCGTGTTCACGCAGCCACCATGGTCAACGCGATCGCCTTGCATATCGGCGTTGTGCCAGGCCCCCTGGCCCATGGCGCTCACTCCCGGCATGATGCGCGGAGTGACTTTAGCGGCAATGCGTACTTCGCCGCGTCCGTTGAACACCCTGACCATATCCCCACTGACGATGCCGCGTTTTTGCGCATCAATCGGGTTGATCCACACCTCCTGGCGGCAGGCGGCTTCAAGGATATCGATATTGCCGTAGCTGGAGTGGGTACGGGATTTGTAATGGAAACCGAACATCTGTAGCGGATATTTACTACGTGCCGGGTCGTCCCAGCCTTCGGGCGTCGAGGCATAAACCGGTAACGGACTGATCACTTCCCCTTCAGGAATCTCCCAGGTATTGGCAATTCTGGCCAGTCTGTTGGAGTAGATTTCAATTTTGCCAGAGGGCGTTTTCAGCGGATTAGCCTGCGGATCGTCGCGGAATTTTTTATAGGCCACATAGTGCCCGGCAGGGTCTTTACGTTTGTAAATCCCCATTTTTTTCAAATCGTCATAGGACGGCAGTTGGGGATCTTTTGCCAGCATTTTGGCGTAAAGATACTTAAGCCACTCTTCCTGTGTGCGCCCTTCGGTGAATTTCTGGTAAATATCCGGCCCCAGGCGTCTGGCGATTTCGCTGGTTATCCAGTAAATCGGCTTACGCTCAAATTTCGGTGCGGTAACCGGCTGGATAAAGATCAGATAACCCATGTTGCCGGCGTAATCATTCGGGATGATATCTTCCTGCTCAACGGTCATTAAATCGGGCAGCAGGATATCCGCATACATCGCCGACGAGGTCATGAAATTCTCAATGACGACAATCATTTCGCATTTCTTGTCGTCCTGTAAAACGTCATGGGTATGGTTGATGTCGCCATGCTGGTTGGTGATGGTGTTACCGGCATAGTTCCAGATAAATTTGATCGGGACGTCGAGTTTGTCTTTACCCTGAACACCGTCACGCAGGGCGGTCATCTCTGCGCCGCGCTCAATGGCATCGGTCCAGCTAAAGCAGGAAATTTTGGTTTTTACCGGGTTTTCCGGCATCGGCATGCGTTCAATGGTAATGGTATAGGTGGACTCGCGCGCGCCGCTGTTCCCGCCGTTGATACCGACGTTACCGGTCAGAATGGGCAGCATCGCGATAGCGCGGGCGGTTAATTCGCCATTTGCCTGACGCTGCGGACCCCAGCCCTGGCAAATATAGGCGGGTTTGGTTTGACCAATCTCACGCGCCAGTTTCACAATGCGGTCGACCGGAATGCCGGTCACGGCAGAAGCCCATTGCGGCGTTTTGGCAATGCCGTCGTCGCCCTGGCCCAGAATATAGGCTTTGTAATGACCATTGGCTGGCGCGCCTTCTGGCAGGGTTTTTTCGTCATACCCGACGCAGTACGTGTCCAGGAATGGCTGATCGACCATGTTTTCGTTAATCAATACCCAGGCAATACCGGCAACCAGTGCGGCATCGGTGCCCGGACGTATCGGGATCCACTCATCTTCACGCCCGGCAGCGGTATCGGTATAACGCGGGTCGATAACGATCATGCGCGCATTGGAACGTTCGCGCGCCTGTTCCAGAAAATAAGTAATGCCGCCACCGCTCATACGGGTTTCAGCCGGATTGTTGCCAAACATCACCACCAGTTTGGTGTTTTCGATGTCTGACGTACTGTTGCCTTCGTTGGAGCCGTAGGTGTAAGGCATCGCATAGGCTCTGCGCCGTACTGTAAGTGCCGTACTGGCCGAGGAAGCCGCCGTAAATGGCCATCAGGCGGGCAATAATAGAGGCAGAAGGGGAAGAACGAGTGATGTTGCCGCCGACGATACCGGAGGAGTAGTTAATGTACACCGCCTCGTTACCGTATTTTTCCACAATCCCTTTCAGGCTACCTGCGATGGTATCAAGTGCTTCATCCCAGGATATACGTTCGAATTTACCTTCGCCACGTTTACCCACGCGTTTCATGGGGTAGTTCAGACGATCCGGATGGTTGATACGACGACGGATTGAACGTCCGCGCAGGCAGGCTCGAACCTGATGATTACCGTAAACATCCTCCCCGGTATTGTCTGTTTCGACCCAGTAGACCTCGTTATCGCGTACGTGTGAACGCAACGCACAGCGACTGCCACAGTTGACGGAACATGCGCCCCATACGACTTTATCTTCTGCCGGTTGCAGGGCGCTTTGAACCGCAGCAGCAGCGGTTCGCATGCCAAAAGGCAGAGAAAAACTGCCTGCCGCCAGCGCTAGCGAACCCAGCGCAGTGGATTTAACGAGTGTTCGGCGGCTGATCCCGCCACCACTCTCAACAATGGACATAGCTCACTCCGTTATAGCTTATAATAGAAAAATATTACCCGTCGAAATTACGAGCATGCTAACGATGAGAGTGATGCTACTTAATAAGAGTTAGGGGGATCTTAATGGGGATCAAGAAGAGGGCTAATCCCCATTATTTTTGTAAGGTAATGAAGTTATTGTGCGGCGGGTTTGCCACTCTCTTGCGGCGTTATTTCCCCCGATTGTGCATTCGCGCTACCCCGGGTGCGGGTATAAAGAATTTTCCAGTTATCGTTACTACAATGGCCCACAACCTGGGCGCCCGACGCGCTATTTTGATCGTTGGGTTCGATGGTAAGCGTAAAGTCTGTCTCGGGGACGCCGTTATTTATAATGCGTTGTTGTATATCGTTTTTTACTCTTTCGCAGGAATCCGGTGCGGCATAAGCAGATGCCGAGCCGATGAACAAAAGTGCACCTAACCAGAGTGAATGTTTCATTTGCGACTCCTTCTTAATTAATAATGCTCAATGCGTAGTATTGAGAAGTAAGGCTAAGCGAAATCTGCGCAAAACAGGAATGCGCATTATCTTAGTTTTGTATCGTTATATCGTTATGTACATAGCGAGGTATATTTTTCTGCAAAAAAAGGGCAAGTTTGTCGATATTATTCTGCCGTGCCGAATCGCCAGGCCAGACCAGGTAATAGCCATCGCAGGTACCGATCGCCAGCGGGAACGGCGCGACCAGCAGATGCTGATCCATCGCGCTCTGGCTGAGCAGAAGATCGCCAATCGTTACACCATGTCCCCCCATCGCTGCCAGCATGCCCTGTTCGAGGGTATCAAATACTTTGCCGCCCGCCAGACTCAACCCGCTAAACAAGCCGCTACTGTTCAGCCAGCGTCGCCAGTCCCGGCGGTCGCGTGAGGGGTGGATAAGCTCACAGGCCGCCAGATTATCACGCGCCTTATCAAGCAAATCAGGAGCGCAAAGGGGGAGCAGCCATTCATCAAACAGTCGCAAACAGCGCGTTCCCGCACCGAAATGTCCATTGCCGAGCAGGATGGCGCAATCGAAAGGCTCTTTGGTGAAATCGACATTGTCGATATCCATCCAGATACTGGATACCTCGACTTCCGGCGTCTCGTGTTGCGCCCGGAAATCTGCCATCACATCCAGTAGCCAGCGCATCGTCAGCGTGGAAGGGGCTTTGAGCCGCAACTGCACATGGGTGCTGCGCAGTTGCCGACAGGCATTTTCCAGTTGTGAAAACCCTTGTTGTAACTGTACCGCCAGCATGCGCCCGGCATCAGTAAGCATCACCTTCGGCCCATTACGCTCAAAAAGCTGGCAAGCAAAGTGATCTTCCAGCGTGCGGATATGGCGACTGACTGCGCCAGGGGTCACATTGAGTAATTCGGCGGCCTGGCTGAATGAGCTGGATTGTGCTGCTACGGTAAAGGCGCGTAAGGCATAGAGATGAGGAATATTTTGTTTCATAGCGATTTATTTACATTGAGTTTTACTCACGATTGAGGCCAGTTTAACTCGTTTTTCATCCGGTGCGTACGCCTTTACCCTGAACGATAAAACAGGGGGAAACGCGTTATGGCTGAACTCAATCTTGCGCTCCTGAGCGCGTATGTTATCGCAGTGCTTTTTTTACTCTTAACACCCGGTCCCGTTGTGCTGTTAGTGACCGGGACGGCGGCACGCGTGGGGTATACGAGGGCGTTTCTAACCCTTCTGGGAACAAATCTCGCCTCGCTGGTATTGATAACCCTGGCCGTTCTCGCTATCGCCGGGGCGGTATCGCTGAACAAAGGGTATCTGGCGCTGCTGGGCATCGGCGGTTCTGTGTTTATTGGCTGGGGAGCGGTGCAGTCATTGCGTGAGATTTGGGCGCAAAGGCCGGTACAGGAGGAGGGTAAGGCTGTGCTGGCAGGTGGGTTTATGCGCGGATTTTTCACCGGTATTTCCAATCCAAAAGATATTCTCTTTTTTGTCTCATTTTTCCCGCAGTTTATTGCCATTAGCCGCGATTTTACCACCAGCATTACCACGCTTTGCCTGCTGTGGATCGTGTTCGATTTTGCTGTCATGGCGGGCTATATCGTTGCTATCAAACGTTTTCTCCCTGTCACGCAAAGTCGACGTTTTGCCGCCTGTGCGGCGCTCTTTTTATTGTTACTGGCCGTCTGTGGTGTTGCCTGGAACCTTACGGGCGCGAAATCGCTCTTTATGTGATGAAATGATATTGTCTCTGCCCGAATAATTACAAGATTTGCTAAGATAAGCGCAACGCATTGTGATATTTGGGTGAACCTATTGAAAAAACAAATGATACTCATCGCACTGATGGCCATTCTGGCGGGGTGTGATGACAACAAAGGACCTGTATCTTTTACGCCGGAGATGGCGAGTTTTTCGAATGAATTCGACTTTGACCCACTGCGCGGTCCAGTAAAAGATTTCAGCCAGACATTACTGAATGAAAAAGGTGAGGTATCGAAGCGCGTCAGCGGCACGATGTCCAAAGAAGGGTGTTTCGATTCACTGGAACTGCATGATCTGGAAAACAATACCGGGGTTTCACTGGTACTGAATGCCAACTATTACCTTGATGCTGATACCCAGGAAAAACGTCTTCGTCTACAAGGGAAATGTCAGTTGGCGGAATTTCCCAGCGCGGGGCTGACGTGGGATACGGATGAGCGCGGCTTTATCTCTTCCGCGCGTGGTAAAGATGTTGAAGTCAACTACCGTTACGATGACGAAGGCTATCCACTGGGCAAATCAACAACCTCGAAAGATATGCATCTGTCTGTTGTCTCGACCCCATCGAATGTAAAAGGTAAGAAGCTCGATTATACGTCAGTCAGCACGCTGAATGATAAACCACTGGGTAATGTCAAACAGACCTGCGAGTACGACAAGCATGATAACCCGGTGGCCTGCCAACTGGAGATTGTCGATACGAGCGTGACGCCTTCTGTCGCGAAGAAATACAGCATCAAGAACACCATCGAATACTATTGATGGCATTCACCACCGCGCTTACTGTGCGGTGGGTTTCAGCAATGTTCCGCCGCTGCTTTTATGGTTTTCCAGGTATTGCTGCTGGAAAATACACATGCGAATAGTATTACGGTACTCGCCGTTAATAAAAAATTCGTGAATCAATTCGCCTTCCACCATAAACCCGAGTTTACGGTAGATATGGATGGCTTTCTCATTCTCTTTATCCACGATCAGATAGAGCTTATAGAGATTTAGCACCGTAAAGCCGTAATCCATCGCCAGCTTTGCCGCGCGGGTGGCGAGACCTTTTCCCTGATGCTCTGGCGAGATGATTATCTGGAACTCGGCCCGACGGTGGACGTGGTTAATCTCAACCAGCTCGACCAGTCCGGCTTTGTCCCCATCACATTCCACCACAAAACGGCGTTCGCTTTGATCGTGAATATGCTTGTCATATAAATCTGACAGCTCGACAAAGGCTTCATACGGTTCTTCGAACCAGTAACGCATGACGCTGGCGTTGTTATCCAGTTGATGCACAAAACGCAGATCTTCACGTTCGAGCGGGCGAAGTTTGACATGGGTAACGTCGGTCATAGGACATCCTTTTTGACAACAGCAAAGACGGGCGTGGGGAAACGCCCGAAGTAGGAAAGGGGTTATGGCGTAATCTGACGACCGGTACGGCGGTCAAGGCAACGCAGGGTGTTGGGTTCCCAGTATGCGTTGACGTTAGCGCTTTTGTGGCAATTATCCTGTGCGTCAAAGGCGACGTCAGTTTTATCCCACTCTTTTTCCACACGTTTGTTAACTTTGTGGCGCAGCGAACGGGTGTCATCCCACTGTTCTTTTTCCATGGCTGCTTGCTGGCGGCTTTGCGCGCTGTCGCCGGATTCAATCACTAACTTGTTGGTCTGCGCTGGGGCACTGGCGGTGTACACGATGGCACCCAGCGTCAGCATTGCCGTCAGGCACAGGCGTTTGCTAAGTGAAATGTTCATTGCAATTTCCTTCTTGAGGGGATCTAAAAGCTACAGAGCAATTCTACTCGATTCATCCCTGGGCGGATACCCTGCCGGGTGTCCACATATTAGTGGGTTATCCGTTAAGATAGTTCAACCACGACACAATGAAAACGCGAGAGATGATCAAAACAACCCTGCTATTTTTCCTGACCGCCATATGTGAGATAGTCGGCTGCTTTTTACCGTGGCTGTGGTTGAAACGGGGCGCTACGCCGCTGTTGCTGCTTCCGGCTGCGCTCGCGCTGGCGCTTTTTGTCTGGCTGTTGACCCTGCATCCTGCCGCCAGCGGGAGAGTCTATGCCGCTTATGGCGGGGTGTACGTCTGCACGGCTTTATTATGGCTGAGGGTGGTGGATGGTGTGAAACTCAGCCTGTATGACTGGACGGGGGCCGCCATCGCACTTTGCGGCATGCTGATTATCGTTGCCGGGTGGGGGCGCGCGTAAGCGCCCGTTTTTTGTGATCGCTCGCAGCTTTTTTGATCGTTATACTTGTATGGTAGTAGTTCAGTTGCGTAAATTCCCTTCATCGCAATAAAAAACGCAATAAAAGATGCAAGGAATTTACGTATGAAAAGTGTGGTTATCAGAGAGCCAAATAACCTGGTCATTGAACAGCGTCCATTGCCTGTACCTGCAGCAGGCGAAGTCAGGGTAAAGGTGAAACTTGCCGGGATTTGTGGTTCAGACAGCCATATTTATCGTGGCCATAATCCCTTTGCAAAATACCCGCGCGTTATTGGTCATGAGTTCTTCGGCATTATCGACGCGGTGGGTGATGGGGTTGATAAAAAACGTATTGGTGAGCGTGTTTCGGTTGATCCGGTTATTAGTTGCGGTGAGTGTTATCCCTGTTCAATTGGTAAACCGAATGTTTGTACTTCACTGGTCGTATTAGGGGTGCATCGCGACGGTGGGTTTAGCCAATATGCGACAGTACCGGCTAAGAATGCGTTCACTATTCCAGATGCCATCTCCGATAAACATGCCGTGATGATTGAGCCCTTCACCATCGCTGCGAATGTCACCGGTCAGGCCGCTCCCAGAGAAAATGACGTTGCGCTAATTTACGGTGCTGGTCCAATGGGGTTAACAACCGTTCAGGCGCTGAAAGGCGTTAATAACGTGAAGCAAATTATTGTGGCCGACCGTATCGATGAACGTCTTGCCATGGCAAAAAACTGTGGTGCCGACTGGGTCATTAATAACGGGCAGCAATCCCTGCAAGACTTTTTAGCGGAGAAGGGGCTTAAACCCACGCTGATTGTTGACGCTGCCTGCCACCCGTCAATTCTGCAGGAGGCCATTGGCCTGGCCTCACCGGCGGCGCGCATTGTTCTGATGGGCTTCTCCAGCGATCCTTGCCAGATTATTCAGCAAGGTATTACGGGTAAAGAGCTCTCTATTTTTTCTTCTCGCCTGAACGCGAATAAATTCCCCACGGTTATCGAGTGGTTGCAAAAAGGATTAATCGACCCGGATAAACTGATTACTCATGCTTTTGATTATCAGCACGTTATCGACGCAATAGAAGTATTTGAGAAGGACCAGCGTAAGTGCTGCAAGGTATTACTGACTTTTTCCGATGAACAATAAAGACATTTTTATCTACGCAGAATTATTCATGTTGCATCGAGGCGGCAAATAAATGACATCTCAGACGCATAAGCGTTGTACGTAACTGGGATAAATGAGTGCAGCCAATAAAGAGGCAGCCTGAAGGATTAGGCGTATACGCATCTACCTCTTAGAGATAGCCATTATGACAGAAACAACACATGAGCGAAGCACAAAAGACCTGGTAAGAGCGGCAGTATCCGGCTGGCTGGGCACCGCGTTGGAATTTATGGATTTCCAGCTCTATTCATTAGGCGCAGCACTGGTTTTTCATGAAATATTCTTCCCTGAACAATCCGCAGCGATGGCGCTTATTCTTGCGATGGGGACATACGGTGCAGGCTATATCGCCCGTATTGTCGGTGCGTTTATTTTCGGCAAAATGGGCGACAGTATTGGTCGCAAAAAAGTGCTGTTTATTACCATCACCATGATGGGGATCTGCACGACATTAATTGGCGTACTGCCAACCTATGCGCAAATTGGCATATTTGCCCCTGTGTTGCTGGTGACGTTACGTATTATTCAGGGGCTGGGTGCCGGTGCGGAAATTTCCGGGGCGGGGACCATGCTGGCGGAATATGCGCCAAAAGGGAAGCGAGGCATTATCTCTTCGCTGGTGGCGATGGGCACTAACTGCGGTACGCTGAGCGCAACGGCTATCTGGGCGGTGATGTTCTTTGCTCTCGACAGAGAAGAACTGCTGGCATGGGGATGGCGTATTCCGTTCCTGGCGAGTGTTGTGGTCATGATCTTTGCTATCTGGCTGCGAATGAACCTCAAAGAAAGCCCGGTGTTTGAAAAAGTTAACGAAGGCGAACACGCACCTGCACAGAGTAAGTCATCAGAAAGTTCGCTGGGGGCGATGTTTACGAGCAAATCGTTTTGGCTGGCGACCGGCTTACGTTTCGGCCAGGCTGGTAACTCGGGTCTGATTCAAACTTTCCTTGCCGGGTATCTGGTGCAGACGCTGATGTTCAATAAATCTATCCCTACGGATGCGTTGATGATCAGCTCCATCATTGGTTTTGTCACTATTCCGTTGCTGGGCTGGCTGTCGGACAAATTTGGTCGCCGTTTGCCTTACATTCTGTTGAATATCTCGGCGATCATTCTGGCGTACCCGATGCTGTCGATTGTCGTGGATAAGAGCTACAGTCCGGGCGTTATCATGACGGCGTTGATTGTTATTCATAACTTTGCCGTACTGGGGCTGTTCGCACTGGAAAATATCACCATGGCTGAAATCTTCGGTTCGCGTAATCGCTTTACCCGGATGGCGATATCCAAAGAGGCGGGTGGTCTGGTGGCCGTAGGCTTTGGCCCGGTTCTGGCGGGGATCTTCTGCAACATGACCGGTTCATGGCTGCCGATTCTGGCGATGGTCATTGTCTATTCACTGATTGGCCTGGTGTCGGCGATTCTGATGCCGGAAGTCAAAGACCGCGATCTTAGCATTCTGGAAGATGCTGCCGAAGCGCAGGGGCGGAATCGGGCGGTTAGTTCCATTCATCAGGCGAATTAATGTGCCTGCCCGGTAGTCATAGTTGCCGCTTAGGCGGCGACAGGCAAAACGTCATGTCGTTAAGAGACATGTATCGGGTTTAAGGGTTACCAGGGCCGCACCAGTGAGAGCTGGCGCGGCCCTGTGTCGTTTGGTGCGCGTAAAATCCAGGCGCTTTTTTTGTGATCACGGATCGGTTTCTTGTCTTTTATACTTGTATGGTAGTATGCGTAAAGATAAATTTCTTGCATCACAGTGAAGGTGTAAGGAACGAAAAATGAAGATTGTTGGGGCCGAGGTTTTTGTCACCTGTCCGGGGCGTAACTTCGTTACATTAAAAATCACCACCGATGAAGGCATTGTTGGACTCGGCGATGCCACCCTCAATGGTCGCGAACTCTCCGTGGCCTCATATCTGAAAGACCATCTTTGCCCACAGTTAATCGGGCGCGATGCACACCGCATTGAAGATATCTGGCAGTTTTTCTATAAAGGCGCGTACTGGCGCCGTGGCCCGGTCACGATGTCGGCGATATCCGCTATAGATATGGCGCTGTGGGACATCAAGGCTAAAGCCGCCAACATGCCGTTGTATCAGTTGTTGGGCGGCGCTTCCCGCGATGGGGTGATGGTCTACTGCCACACAACGGGTCACACCATTGATGATGTGCTGGAAGATTACGCGCGGCACAAAGAGATGGGCTTTAAAGCGATTCGCGTGCAGTGCGGCGTACCGGGAATGAAAACCACCTACGGCATGGCGAAAGGTAAAGGGCTCGCCTACGAACCGGCAACCAAAGGGGTGTGGCCGGAAGAGCAACTGTGGTCTACCGAGAAATACCTCGATTTTACCCCCAAACTGTTCGACGCCGTGCGCAGCAAATTCGGTTTCCACGAACACCTGCTGCATGACATGCATCACCGTCTGACGCCAATTGAGGCCGCGCGCTTTGGTAAAAGCATTGAAGCGTTCCGCATGTTCTGGATGGAAGATCCGACGCCGGCTGAAAACCAGGCGTGCTTCCGTCTGATTCGCCAGCATACCGTCACGCCGATTGCGGTGGGTGAGGTGTTTAACAGTATCTGGGACTGCAAGCAACTTATTGAAGAGCAGCTTATCGACTATATCCGTACCACGATTACCCATGCGGGTGGGATAACGGGTATGCGCCGTATCGCTGATTTCGCTTCACTCTACCAGGTCCGTACCGGTTCGCACGGTCCGTCCGATCTCTCGCCGATCTGCCATGCCGCGGCGCTGCATTTTGACCTGTGGGTACCGAATTTCGGTGTCCAGGAGTACATGGGATATTCAGAGCAAATGCTCGAAGTTTTCCCACATAGCTGGCGCTTTGATAATGGCTATATGCATCCAGGCGACAAACCAGGCCTTGGCATCGCGTTTGATGAAAAACTGGCGGCAAAATACCCCTACGATCCAGCGTGTCTGCCGGTCGCCCGGCTGGAAGATGGCACGTTGTGGAACTGGTAGTTAACACGTTGATAAGGATGTTGCCCAAATAACAAGCTTCTTACTCGGGAATACGATTATGGTAAGTTCAGTGGATATCAAAAACGCAACAGATAACACACCTGTTATCAAACGTGTCGCCACCGCGTCGGCCATCGGTACCGCGGCGGAATATTATGATTTCTTCGCTTACGGTACGGCCGCTGTTCTGTTTTTTGGTCACCTTTTTTTCCCCAGTACCGATCCTCTTATCAGTACCCTGGCCGCATTTGCCACCTATGCTGTGGGCTTTTTAGCCCGTCCGTTAGGCGGCATTGTCTTTGGTCATATCGGCGATAAAGTCGGGCGTAAAAAAGCACTGGTTATCACAATCTTAATCGTCGGGCTGGGAACGTTCTGCATCGGCTTATTACCAACCTATGAAAAAATCGGTATCTGGGCGCCGGTATTACTCATCCTGATCCGCGTCTTACAAGGTTTTGGCGTCGGAGGTGAGCAGGCAGGGGCGGTATTAATGACCGCCGAATACTCTGTGCCGGCGCGCAGGGGCTTTTTTGCGAGCTGGGTACAAGTTGGTGCACCGGCTGGCTTCCTGTTGCCAATGGCCCTCTTTGCCTTACTCAACGGCGTTCTCTCACCAGAGGCGATGATGGATTACGGCTGGCGTATTCCCTTTCTGCTGAGCGCACTGTTGGTCATCGTTGGCCTGTTTATTCGCTTACGTATTGATGAGTCGCCGGTGTTTGCCAAAATCCGCGAAACCAAAGCGGTTGAATCCCGCCCGGTTGTCGAGGTTATCCGTCATTATCCGGGGATTGTGGTGAAAGGGGTGTGCGCGAAATTAATCGAAGCCTGTACCTTCGCCATGTTTACCGTGATTGTGCTGGCCTACGGTAAAGCAAATAACTTAAGCGCCAATATCCTGATGGATGCCATGATCGTCGCCGTACTGTTGGAAATTATTGCCATCCCGGCGATGGGGGCATTAAGCGACAAAATTGGCCGTAAACCGGTTTATATCGCTGGGGCATTATTGCAGGTGCTTGCCATTATTCCGTTCTTCCTCGCCATCAATCAGGACAGTTACTGGCTGACGCAGATTGCGATGGTCATGGTTATTACCTTTGGCCACAGCATGTGTTACGCACCCCAGGCATCGTTCTTCCCGGAATTATTCCCGACACATATCCGCTGCAGCGGTATCGCCCTGATCTGGCAGGTCGGTTCTCTGATTGGTAGCGGTGTTCTGGGGCTGGTGGCGGTGAAAATCCTGCAGATGACCGGTGGGCATTATTACGGTATGGCGGCGTATGTCATCGTATTAGGTGTGATTTCGGTGATTGGCCTGGCGCTAATGCCTGAAACCGCGCCACGCCGACGCCAGGGCGAATACCAACAGTGGGGACAACACTGATAATAAAACCAGACTTACGGCTCTTTTGTTGCCCCCTCTCTGGGAGGGGGAATGAATTCAGTAAAAACAAGCTGCAAAACCTCATCCTTCTTGTATGGTAGTTGACTTGAATCAAAGATGTCATACCAATCAAATGAGATGGTTTACAGCATGATGATGTCACTCACCGCAATGAAGCGATTTTTAACTATCAAATGAGTAAAACCATGGAAAATCAGCTGTTAAAGGCGAATGCCGCTGTTCCGGCATACGACCGTCAACGTCTTGTCCCGCGCATTGTGCATCTGGGATTCGGTGCGTTCCATCGCGCACATCAATCTGTCTATGCTGACATTCTGGCAACAGAGCATGGCAGCGACTGGGGCTACTGTGAGGTCAATCTGATTGGCGGCGAACAGCAAATTGCTGATCTGAAAGCGCAGGATAATCTCTATACCGTGGCGGAAATGTCTGCTGATGCGTGGACTGTGCGTGTTGTCGGTGTCGCCAAACGCGCACTGCATGCCGGGGTTGATGGTCTGGAAGCGGTTCTTGCGGCGATGTGCGAACCGCAGGTGGCGATTGTGTCACTGACGATTACGGAAAAAGGTTATTGCCACTCTCCGGCTACCGGGCAATTGATGCTCGATCACCCGTTTATTGCCGCCGATTTACAAAATCCGCAGCAGCCAAAATCTGCCGCCGGGGTGATTGTTGAAGCGCTGGCGCGTCGTAAGGCTAAAGGGCTGGCGGCCTTCACGGTGATGTCCTGCGACAACATGCCGGAAAACGGCCATGTCACACGTAATGTTATTTGCGCTTATGCCCGTGCGGTTAATGCAGAACTGGCCGACTGGATTGACGCGAACGTGACCTTCCCGTCAACAATGGTTGACCGTATTGTTCCCGCCGTAACAGCCGATACGCTGGATAAAATTGAACAACTGACCGGTGTGCGCGACCCGGCGGGCGTGGCCTGTGAACCGTTCCGTCAGTGGGTTATCGAAGATAACTTTGTGGCAGGTCGCCCGGAATGGGAAAAAGCCGGGGCTGAACTCGTCGCTGACGTGGTGCCATTTGAAGAGATGAAACTGCGCATGCTCAACGGCAGTCACTCTTTCCTCGCCTATCTGGGCTATCTGGCCGGTTACCAGCACATCAATGAGTGCATGGAAGACGACAACTATCGTCGCGCTGCCCATGCCCTGATGTTGCAGGAGCAGGCACCGACGCTGAAAGTGAAAGGGGTCGATCTGGCGCATTACGCGGACTTGCTGATTGCGCGTTACAGCAACCCGGCGCTGCGTCACCGTACCTGGCAGATTGCGATGGATGGCAGCCAGAAACTGCCTCAACGTATGCTGGATTCCGTGCGCTGGCACCGTGTCCATCAGCATGCCTTTGATCTGCTGGCGCTGGGGGTTGCAGGCTGGATGCGCTATGTGGGCGGTGTTGATGAGCAGGGCAATGCGATCGAAGTGAGCGATCCGCTGCTGGCTGTGATTCAGCAGGCTGTAGCAGGCAGTGCAGAAGGGGAAGCACGCGTTAACGCATTGCTGGGTATTGAGGCGATTTTTGGCACTGAGCTGCCGAAAGATGCGATCTTTGTTGAACAGGTAACGCGTGCCTATCAGGCATTGCTGGCGAACGGCGCGAAAGCCACGGTTGCACAGTACGCGGCGAAATTCTGATCTAAATGCCGCCTTCAGGCGGCATCACACCATTAGTGCAGGCCAAGGCGAATCAGTTCAACAGGTTCAAACTGGCCTTCACAACCTTCCACTTCTACCGTTTTGCTACGACGCAACTGAGCTGGCGTCATTCCATTGGCATGGATAGCGATAATTTTCCCGGTACGACCTGTGCCATTAATCATGACGCGGCTGCCGGTGGTGATTGCATTACGGTTACGATCATAAGTCATCATGGTGGTTTCTCCTTTTATCATCCGCAAAACATGCCGGGGCATAAGGCGTCCCCGTCACGGACGCCTTATGAAAACGCTTTTGCTAAGATGATTTTTTGTTTTTGATCAACGTCACACTTTTTAGCGCGCAAAAACAGCACAACGTTTCAAAAACAAAACAGGAGGAGGGGAATTACTCTTCGCTAAACCAGTCGCGATTTTCCTGGCTGATGAGTTTCACAGAACCGCTGATTTCCTGCAGATGGTGGGTCATCGCTTGATCCACCGCATCGGCGTCTCTTTTTTCCAGCGCATCAAAAATATCCTGATGCTGGCGCAGCAGCATTTCCGGAGGTGATACATGGTCAAGGCTCATATAGCGCACACGGTCCATGGTCGCTTTGAGGTTTTCAATGGTATCCCAGGCAAGTTGACAGTCGGCAATTTGCGCGAGTTTCTGGTGAAACTCATCATCCAACTGGAAAAAATCATTCAACTGCTTGCGCTCAATGGCAGTGCGTTGCTGATTGAGATTCTGCTCAAGCTGATAACAATAGCTGTCCGTCATCATCCCGGCGGCACGACGGGCGACCGCACACTCAATGGCCTGACGCACGAAGCAGCCGTTACGGACCTGAGCCAGGGAGATTTTATTCACATAGCTGCCGCGCTGGGGGCGGATTTGAATCAGACCGTTTTCCGCCAGCTTGATAAAGGCTTCACGCACGGGCTGACGTGAAACGTCAAAACGGATCGACACTTCTTTTTCAGAAAGCGGGGTTCCCGGCGGAATCAGGCAATGAACAATATCCCGACGGAGAATACGGTAAATTTGCTGGTTGACGGGTTGCGTCGGGTTGAGCTGGGTTTCAACGATCATTCGCACTTACTTTTTAAGAGGTTAACCCAGCTACCATACCATTAAATAGACGCCGTTCCCATACCCGGCCCGCAGGCCGGGGCGGGAAAATTAGCCTGCGCGATGTACGCTCAGACCCGCATAGGTCTGGCTTACTGGCATCATCTCCAGGGTATTGATATTGACGTGTTTTGGCAGCGTCGCCACCCACCAGACCGCCTCGGTCACATCTTCCGGTGTCAGGGCGTTGGTATTTTCATAGGTTTTTTCGGCTTTCGCGTCATCGCCTTTAAAACGCACATTCGAAAACTCCGTACCGCCCACCAGGCCCGGCTCGATATTGGTTACGCGAACGGCGGTGCCGTTAAGGTCGGTGCGCAGGTTCAGACTGAACTGACGCACAAACGCTTTGGTGGCGCCATAGACGTTACCACCAGCATACGGCCAGCTCCCTGCGGTCGAACCAATGTTGATGATATGACCGCGATTGCGCTCCACCATGCCCGGCAGCACCGCCCGGGTCATATAGACCAGGCCTTTGTTGTTGGTGTCGATCATGGTTTCCCAGTCATCCACATTGGCTTTGTGCGCAGGCTCGAGTCCCAGGGCTAACCCGGCGTTATTCACCAGCACGTCAATCTCTTTCCATTCAGCAGGCAGATTTGCCAGCATCTCTTCAATGGCTGCGCGGTTACGCACATCAACTTGCGCGGTAAACAGATTGTCGCCCAGTTCGTCTTTCAGCTCTTGCAGGCGCTCCTGACGGCGGCCTGTTGCAATGACTTTGTGTCCATTTTCAATAAAACGACGTGTGATACTCTCACCAAAACCCGCTGTTGCCCCGGTAACCAAAATTATCATCTTGCTGTTCCTCAACGCTTTTTGTGGTGTATTACCATAGCACGCACCGCTCGGTGGCGGTAACCTAAGTTAAGCCTGGCAAAAAATCTTCACTTTGTGCTACTGATAGATCATCACAGCCAATACCATGGATGTCTGGTCTGGGGTAACTAACCGCATTCAGGAGTAAATTATGTCGGTAACGAATCCTTTCTTCGATGTCAGCACGCTGCCTTATCAGGCACCGCGCTTCGATCTTATCCATCAGGATCACTATCGCCCCGCATTCGACCGTGGGGTTGAGGAAAAACGCGCCGAGGTGTCCGCCATTGCGCAAAACCCGGCTCCCGCCACGTTTGATAATACCCTTTTGCCGCTGGAGTGCAGTGGTGAGTTGTTGACGCGAGTGACCAGTGTCTTTTTCGCGATGACCTCCGCGCATACCAATGATTTTTTACAGCAACTCGACGAAGCCTTCTCCGCTGAACTGGCGCAACTGGCGAATGATATTTATCTCAATGACGCCCTGTTTGCGCGCGTTGAATCCGTCTGGCGAAATCGGGAATCAGCCGGTCTGGATGATGAGTCTTTACGGCTGGTCGAGGTGATGTATCAGCGCTTTATACTGGCTGGTGCGACGCTTTCCGCTGGCGATAAAGCGGTACTGAGAGCATTAAATACCGAGGCGGCGACGCTCACCAGCCAGTTTAATCAGCGCCTGCTGGCGGCAGACAAAGCCGGTGGTCTGGTGGTGGATTATCTCCATCAACTCGACGGACTGAGCGATGACGCTATCGCCGCCGCAGCCGATGCGGCGCGAGAAAAAGGGCTGACCGATCGCTGGTTGCTTTCACTATTAAACACCACACAGCAACCGGCGCTGGCCGCGCTGCGGGACCGTCAGACGCGCGAAAACCTGTTTACTGCCAGTTGGTCACGGACTTCGCGCGGGGATGCCAATGACACGCGCGCTATCGTATTGCGTCTGGCGCAATTACGGGCGCAACAGGCGTCATTGCTCGGCTTCCCGGATTACGCCAGTTGGAAAATGGCCGACCAGATGGCAGGCAATCCACAGGCCGCGTTTGATTTTATGCGCGGTATTGCCCCGGCGGCACGTGCCCGCGCTGAACGTGAACTGGCGGATATTCAGCAGGTCATTGATGAACAGCAGGGGGGCTTCACCGCTCAGGCCTGGGACTGGCCGTGGTATGCCGAACAGGTCCGACGCGCGAAATACGACCTCGACGAATCACAGGTCACCCCTTATTTTGCGCTCAACACGGTGTTGAGCGAAGGGGTGTTCTATGCAGCGAGCCAACTCTTTGGCATTCGTTTCGCAGAACGTACCGATATTCCTGTTTACCACCCGGATGTGCGAGTCTGGGAAATATTCGACCAGAATGATGAAGGGCTGGCGCTGTTTTATGGCGATTTCTTTGCCCGCGATTCAAAGAGCGGCGGCGCATGGATGGGGAATTTCATCGAACAATCGACGCTGCTTTCCACCAAACCGGTTATTTACAATGTCTGCAACTACCAGAAACCGGCCGCCGGGCAGACGGCGCTCTTATCGTGGGATGATGTCATCACCCTGTTTCACGAGTTTGGTCATACGCTGCATGGTTTGTTCGCCCGCCAGCGCTATGCCAGCCTGTCGGGGACCAATACGCCGCGTGATTTCGTTGAGTTCCCGTCACAGATTAACGAGCACTGGGCCAGCCATCCTGAGGTGTTCACGCGTTATGCGCGCCATTATCAAACCGGTGAGCCAATGCCGGAAGCGCTACGCAATAAAATGTTGCGCAGTACCCAGTTCAATAAAGGCTATGACATGACGGAGTTATTGAGTGCGGCTTTGTTGGACATGAACTGGCACAGTCTGGATGGCGTGACTCAGGTCAGCGATGTCGATGCCTTTGAAGCGCAGGCGATTCGCCGCGAAGGGCTTGATATCGCTGCGGTACCGCCCCGTTATCGCAGCAGCTACTTCGCCCATATCTTCGGCGGTGGTTACGCAGCGGGTTATTATGCCTATCTGTGGACGCAAATGCTGGCGGACGATGGCTTCCAGTGGTTTGTGGAGCAGGGCGGTTTATCCCGAGAAAACGGGCAAAGATTCCGCGAAGCGATTTTGTCGCGTGGCAATAGTACTGATTTAGCTGAACTTTATCGCCAGTGGCGCGGTCATGATCCGCAGATTGAACCGATGCTGAAAAACCGAGGCCTGAGCGAGTAGGGCCAGAAATAGCATAAAAAACCGGGCTGATGCCCGGTTTTTTATGCGTGATAATTAAATGCTACGCAAATGTTAAGTTAACGTGCTAACCGAAGCGGTGCAATGTGATTCAAGCGACATAGTTGATAATGAAATAATTTATTGATGTAATAATTCATTAAGTATGTCTACCTTTAATCGATGGTCTCGTGACGTTAGACTATTTTTTAATGTCGCCTGATCTCCATAGTATGTTTTGTTTTTTTCGGCTGTAAGGGAGGGATAAAATAAATCCGGAAAGCACGACGCTTTGATGAGTGTTATGTGCTCTCAGATTATTCCTGAAATTAAGATGCCAGCCAGGGTGATGTAATAATTACATTCCACTCAGGTATCTGTTGATTAATGTGAATGAAAAATGAGGAAAGTCCTTTTATTTATCAAAGATAAACCTGCTGAATTAATCGATGTCAGACCGTATGAACGTAAGATTAATTGTATCTATCCCGGCGCGGTTGTAAAAAGCCTGGCGATAGAGATTAGCTTTGTGACGTTTAGCAATGGTAAATGTGGCGCCATCTCTTTTGTGGCCGACCGTTATGTTTCTCAGACGCAACTATTAGAGGCCTATAATAAGCTGGTACTCAACGGCGAGTAATTATGTTCCGTGGGCCTGCATGACGACAGCAGGCCGCATAATTTGCCAAAAGGGTGTGCCAGAGTGCCGCAGAATCTGCCTAAGCGCCTCGTACATGTGGCGACATTTTGCGCCATGAGGAAAAAAGATTCAGTGTCCCACCCCAGAATAACCCATCAACAAGTCCGGTAATAACGCCGAACAGGGCGCTGAATTGTACGGCATAGTGTGCTTCCGGATGCAACGACAACCAAACCAGCAAACAATATTTCGAGCCAAAGCCCATGATAATAAAAATCAGTGTCAGAGGCGTGCCCGCGCGAATAATTCTGTCGCTATGCGGTTTGTTTTTTAAACGAGGCTGGTTTTTCCATAACCGCCACCCGGCCACAATACCCAACGCAAGTCCGCTAAACATGCCCACTAATGAGGCAACATTAAAATTAAACTCTTCCTTTAAACCCCATACTCCCCAAATCAGAAAGAGTAGCGGTAAAATAAACAACTGACTGATATTCATTTCTCTCTCTGAGAGAGCGGCATAACCCCGCATTATAAGAAAAGCAAAAAGTATCCATACCCACAGCGGGGTATGACTGAGGATGGTGAAAATAGTCATGGTTATTCTCCTGGCTGAATGTTTACCCGGCAGAAGTATGTCTGGGGCCAGATAAGAGCAACACGACACCCACACGACAGCGGGCTGACAGCAACACGACAGGGCGTTATTCCGCGCGAAAGAACCTGTTGCAAGGGAAGTGATACGTCCTGTAACGACATCGTTTTTGTTTAGTCGGCATAAGGTGCGTTAAACTCTCCTCCCTTGTTGGTAGATGACATTGCAAAAAATGATTGTTCCTGGTTCATCAGATGTGCAAGTTCCAGAAACGGAACTGGCACGCAAAAGCATGTTCAAAGCGTTGCTGTACCGTGACCGGACGCCCGTCGCCGTATTAATTTGTGCTGCTATTGTTGGCACGCTCGTAGGGTTTGCTGGCGTCGCATTCTTTCGCGCCGTCAATGCCGTGCAGCACTGGCGAATAAGTTTTCTGCAGCAGGCTGACTTAAGCGGGTGGGCGCTATGGATTATGGCTTTTATTATCTCCGGGCTGCTGGCGGTGATGGGCTATTTTCTCGTCAGGCGTTTTGCGCCTGAAGCATCGGGCTCCGGTATTCCTGAAATCGAAGGCGCGCTGGAAGAGTTACGCCCTGTACGCTGGTGGCGTGTCATACCGGTGAAGTTTTTTGGCGGTATGGGAACGCTCGGCGCAGGCATGGTGCTCGGGAGAGAAGGGCCAACCGTTCAGCTCGGTGGTAATATTGGCCGAATGGTCTCTGACCTGTTGCGGATAAAACATGGTGAGGCGCGCCATTCATTGCTGGCAACGGGGGCGGCTGCCGGTCTGGCGGCAGCGTTTAACGCACCGCTGGCGGGTATTCTCTTTATTCTCGAAGAGATGAGGCCGCAATTTCGCTATAACCTTATCTCCATCAAAGCCGTTTTTATTGGCGTGATCATGGCAAGCATCGTATTTCGCACATTTAATGGCGAAAGCCCGGTCATCGCCGTAGGGCAGTTATCCAATGCGCCAGTCAATACGCTGTGGCTCTATCTCGTGTTGGGGATGTTATTTGGCCTCGTCGGCGTATTATTTAATCGCCTCGTCTTTCTTTTTCAGGATGGTTTTCAGCATATCTATGGCGGGCGAACATGGCGAACCCTGGTGGTAGGGGGATGTATAGGCGGCGGATGTGGCATCCTTGCGCTGCTTTATGCGCCAGGGGCCGGAGGCGGCTTTGAATTGATCCCCGATGCGGCCAGCGGCGGCTTTACGTTTTATGCATTAATCGTGATGTTTCTGGTCCGTCTGCTTACAACGCTGCTCTGTTTTTGCTCCGGGGCGCCTGGCGGAATTTTCGCGCCAATGTTGGCGTTAGGTACCGTGCTCGGCACCGCCTATGGTGTGGGTGTCGCGGAGTTGTTCCCGGCCTATGGGCTTCAAGCCGGTACGTTTGCCATTGCCGGGATGGGGGCGTTATTTGCTGCGTCCGTTCGTGCTCCGCTAACGGGGATCGTCCTGGTACTGGAAATGACAGATAATTATCAGCTCATACTGCCGATGATTATTACCTGCCTCGGTGCGACGTTACTCGCACAATTTCTTGGTGGGAAACCGTTATATTCTTCGATTCTGGCGCGTACTTTGGCAAAACAGACGGCGCCAGAAGGCTCGGTGCCCTCATAACCTGCTCTCCGCACTGGTTCGACGGCCATTCGCTGGTGCCGTCGAACCCCTTGCCTGTTTGGTTCCGGTTTCGAAACGGGCAGTACACTGTGATTTTCTGAATCTGGATCTTCTTCCCGATAATTAATTCTTGTTAATCAGCGTCATACTGTGCTGATAATAGCAATGCAACGTTATTGCCAGGCTATATATTAAAAGTAATTTAATAGAAGTAATCCGTACTAAAACCCGTTCAAGAGAGGGAGTGCGCGATGGACTATTTTTTCTTGATTATAAACAGCGTAATGGCCGGTGCGCCTGGGTACTTCCCAGATGCTATCAGGGTGATATCTGAACGGTCAGGCGAAAAATTAATAACGCTTTCCGCTATCCTCCTCCAGCCTGTTGCCGCGCAAAAACTGACGGATGTACACCGACAGCAAATAAATAATATTCGCGGAAATATCATATTACTTGCGGAGCAAGACGACCTGGAAACATTCAAAATGAAAGTTAAGGCGTTTTCCAGACAAAATGGTTTAGTCAGTTAAATATTCAACAGGAATGATGATATATTCAATTGTCCATTCATAAGAATCAGGATTTTCCATGAATGGCAAAAAATTAATTAATCAGGCAGCAAAAGAGGAAATGCATAAATCATCGTTAAAAGCGTCGCCGCAGGACCTGAAAGCGACGCTTTTATTACCCGTACTCAGACGTTTATTTGACGCTTTCATCCATGGTCACATTCATTGTGATGCCGCCTTTGTTATTTGGATCGTCAGTATAGGTTATCAGCACATCTTTGCTGGCGACACATAATCCCTCCTCGTTTGGTGTAGAAGAGACGTATCCCCCGTTATTAAACTCGACGGTGGTTGTCGTTACGCCGCCGTTTTCGGTCTCAGTAATGAAGAGGGAACCGCCATGCGTGACATTGACGGTTGTGATCACACCAATGACCTTATGTTCACCGGACTCAGGATCAAAAGAAATTTTCGGCATTTTTCTCTCCTCGCGCAGACAGGCTATCTGCATTCACTTTTTATCCCATATTTATATTAACGGCCTGGTGGGAAAGAAGTTGAGTTTTTTCGCTATCTATTTTCGATGGGGTAGTTAAGAATGTGTTTACTTTGCATTAATTCGTTATGGCGCACATACGCGGCGGGCCAGGCTGGTGAAACGTACCTTTTGCGGCTAAACTTAAACGGTTCGGTATGGCAAGCCGACAAACAATCGTTCTGACGTGATGAATCCCCCTCAGCGGTGGGGCTGGTCTTCATACCATGCAAGTCGCGAATAGCGAATGCGTTTCTGACTGACCGTCAGGAACACCGGGAGGCACCCGGCATCACGGTTTCCACATCCTGAATGACTCAATTCTCCTGTTGGGTCTTTATCTTTTGCCGCGTATTTTGAGTGACCTTGCATAGCACTCATTCCGGCGAGTAACTCGCAGAGTGTACCCATGAAAGAGGGTTATTACTGGATCCAGCACCAGGGTATTGTGCAGGTGGCTTACTATACCCATGATAAAGTTGAGAATATGGATACAGGAAAAATAATGACCGGTGTCTGGCGCCTTACGGAAGGGTTTGAGATCTGTCATGACGTTGAAATAGAGATCGTTGGTGGACCGCTTGCGTCCCCAATGAAAGGGTAAATTTATTTGACCATGGCCTGCCTGGATAAGCGGGCCTGTCAATTTGGGCTGTGTCTACGTTTGGCAGAAATGTATTATCACCAGGAAGACGTAAATACGAATCTAAGAAATGTGAACGCTACTATTTCACTCCTCATTTAAGCGGATATACTTCTGATAAGTCGCGTATAAAAGGAGTAAGCCAATGATTTACTCATCCATAAAAACGCACTATCTGTCAGCCGAATCCGGCGATCGCCTTGTTCGTTATGATGTTATTACGACAGATGCTGATACGTATTTAGTGAAGGTCATCGACGAGCAAAAAAGCACGCTGTCTGATCCTAAACCGCTAATCCTCATCGACCAGTTTCGCGTAACCCGTAGTGATTATTTTGAACACTACGGTATTCACGTGGTGCAACAGGCGATAACGTTCAATTTACCCCCCTCATTTGAAGATTATCTTCTGCTTTACTGCCAGCGACACCGAAACAAGTACGAATAGCACCAGGCCGACAAAAGGCGGCTGCTTCGTTAAAAGGAGCCACTGCCGTTATACTTACCTTTAGTCTTTTGACGCAAAGCTGGCTTGTTTAACCCAAAGGAGAGTGATGATGAGACCGAAAATCACGCCGGAAGAGATCGCGTTACTGGTAGAGGATTTAGATATGCTGGGTGAACAAAACCTTGTGGGTATTGAAGCCTATGAAGCACTCTATCTGCTGGAGATGCGCCGCCAGACAGCAAAACTTAATGATATCAAGCGGGCACTGGAAGCCGAAGAGGAGTGAATTTCCGGACTCACGGACGCCCCCGGTTGTTGGTGGGGAGGCCGCACTGTTTATCAACATCATCTGACCTCTCTGACGCCAGATGATGTTTTTACTTTTTACTCACCGGACAGATCAACTCACGGATAATCGCTATCTTCTGCTGCGGTGACAGCCAGAGGCATTGTGGCATCCATGCGGGTTTTTGTTGTTCGGTGAACGCGTTAAGCAGTTGATTGAGCCAGCTATCGATATTCATACGTACCTCCTTAATGGTTAACGTGAGTGTACGCAACAATTACGGAACAAAAACTGAGCTTATTAAATTTACTGTTCCGCATTTAATTCCCTGAATGTGCCGACCGATATTGTCCAACCCACAGGCGCAATAAGCTGACACAAAGATATGGTAAATTACCGCCTCCACTAACAACGGAGTGTTGTAATGAAAGCGATTGGTATCTTTTGTGGTTCATCTTCCGGGGAAAATCCGCTGTATATCGAAACGGCGCGCTATGTGGGCAAAACCCTCGCGGCGGCCGACATTTCTCTTGTCTACGGTGGCGGTAAGGTTGGTCTGATGGGCGCCGTTGCCGATGCCTGCCTGGCGCACGGCGGCCACGTGGTGGGGGTTATGCCGCGAGGTCTGTTTGAAAAGGAGATCGCGCACCAGGGGCTGAGTGAACTTCACGTCGTGGAAAATATGCACGAGCGAAAAACCAAAATGGCGGCGCTATCGGATGGCTTTATCGCACTGCCTGGTGGTGCGGGTACGCTGGAAGAGATTTTCGAGCAGTGGACCTGGGCACAACTCGGTATTCACCACAAACCCTGCGCATTCCTGAATATCAACGGTTATTACGATCCGCTACAGGCGATGGTGGAGAAAATGGTTACCGAGGGATTCATGCATGCCCGTTACGCCGATATGCTGCCGTTTTCCACCGATGTCGAAAGTGTCGTAGCGTATTTTCGCAACTATCAGGCGCCTGCGAGTAAGTGGGTGAAAAATTAATCGTATTTAAGGGCGCTGCGCCGGGCGCTCCCGGCCAGTGCGCGCAGGAAAGCGTATCATGCCACACACCATACATCCCGTTGCCGCCGTACTGGGGGTGATCGTCCATGAATCTCGTGTACTGCTTGTACGTCGCTCTAACCCACCTGACGCAGGTTTTTGGGGTTTTCCGGGTGGAAAAATCGAGGCAGGCGAAACCATAGAACAGGCCGCGTTGCGTGAAGTAAACGAAGAGACCGGGCTGAGGGTTATTTACCAGTCGACGGATGTGCCCCTGGAAGCATTCGATTACAACGCCGCCGGCGAGCTTCGTTACCATTATCTGCTGATCCCGGTCGTTTGTGCCTGGCAGGGGGGAGAACCGATTGCCGCGTCGGATGTCTTTGAAGCGCGCTGGTTTGACGCTGCGGCGTTACTGAGCGGTGATTTTTCTTTCAGTAAAGATGTCGTGGAACTGGCGATAAAACAGATAAACCCTGCTCACGCGTGAATGGGGATGTTGTCGCAGTGACGATTATCACCGCTGGCGGGCTGCAACGTTCAGGGCTGCGGCCCGTCAATCCGGTGCCCCTTCATGTAAGGGCGTTATGTTTTGCTTGCGTCTTTCTTCTTTTTGAAAAGAGACGTTGCCGCCGCCGTCATAACGCCTATCAGCGGCATAGCAATAGTGCCTGCCAGGAAGTTATTCTGATCGATTTCCTTTTCCCGGCGAATATCAGCAAAACGGGCAAGCGCCTGTTTTTCATTCGCGGCGATGACCTCTTCAAACTGCTTTTCATAACCCTGCTCAGTCAACTGAAATGCACGTTGTTCATCTGATTTTTTCAGAGCAACGGTATGCTTACCCTTTTTAAAAAAACAGTACTCTGGCATGGGTGCTCCTTAAGGAGAGAGGTGATTAAGCACAACTAGAATAACAATTTTAAATACGCCTGGCACCTGCGGGTGAATAATTTTTAAATCTATTTAACTCATCGTGTGCCGACAAATTCGCGCGCAGAATTTAAAAACGCTTAAAAAAGAGCGTAAAAGGACGCTGAATTTTTCCTCCGGAATATATCTTATTTTCCACGCGCACCGAATGTTATTGTGACGGGACGCGAGAAACGTCATTCCGACCGCCACAAGAGACAACCGGCGCGGTGCTATCCACGCCGTAAGGGGAATGATTTGGATAACTGCCACAACCAGCGTGGCCTAAGGTGCGATGGAGATACTTGCCGACAAGCCTGCCACTAACTCGACCCCTTGCGGCAAGTTATCGATGTGAATACGCACCGGGATGCGCTGGGCAAGACGTACCCAGTTAAAAGTCGGCTCAACCTGTGGCAGGCCAAGACCGCCCGTGTCGTCATTATTATCACCAATCCCATGCCCGATACTTTCAACGTGGCCGGTCAGGACGGGCTCGAAGCCCATCAGCGCAATGTGCGCGGTATTTCCCACGCGAATGTGGCGCAGTTTGGTTTCCTCAAAATAACCCACCACCCAGAAACTTTGCGCGTCGACGATGGCTACCTTTGTTTCTCCGGCAGTTGCGTAGTCGCCGGGGCGAAGCCTCAGATGTGTGACATAACCGGCAACCGGCGCCCGCACGGTGGCATGGGATAAATTGAGTTCAGCCAGTTCCAGCGCAGCCAGCGCACCATGGTAATTGGCCGTTGCGATATTCGCCGCGCTGCTTGTTTGCTGCAAATCTTCACCGGAAATCATGCCTTTTATCTGCACACGTCGTCTGGCGGCATCCTGGCGCATCAGCATTTCATGACGTTTAGCATCGACATCAGCCTGCGCGCTGAGCAACGCCAGCGTTAACCAGTGCGGATCGATGGAATAGAGAACATCGCCACGATTCACCCACTGATTGTCTCTGACAGCCACGCTGATAACCGGCCCTGAGACATCCGGCGCAATTTGCACTACATCCGCACGAACCCGGCCATCGCGGGTCCAGGGCGTCTGCGCATAATGCTTCCACATCATGAAGGCCAGAATAGCTGACACGGCGGCTGCGCTTAGCGTCAGCGCATAGCGGGTCAATAAAGAGAGAAACGATTTCATGCAAATAACCCCAGCGCGTTAGCGTCCTGCAGGAACAGGAAAAAAGTGACGATATACAGTGAGAAACCAATCAGCGGGCGGCAGGGCAAACGGCAATAAAACCTGCTGAAAGAGAACAGCGGCACGAGTAACAGCGTGCAGGCCAGGCTAATAAGCGCAATGACCAGCAGACCGGGGAGAAATACCCCCGCAATATTGATGTCATTCAGCATTTTCTTGCTCCTTCTTGCTACTTCGCAGTGCGCAGTGCAGGTCAACAAGCCTGTCGACAACCTGGCGCGATTGTTCATCTGGCGCAGGCAGAGAGAGGCAAATCATTGACGCAATGCGCTCGCGTACGGCGGGTATGTCTTTCGTGTGAATAAGCTGGTAAAGCAGGTCATTGATCTCCCGGGCTGTTTTTCTTTCCGCCCGCGAATAACAGTGGCGTAAATGCATGACAGAGAGGCCAATTCGCAGATAGTGCAACATATGCTCAAGCACCTGTTCTGAGGCGTGCTCACTGCGTTGCAAACGCGGCAGTAAAAGGGCTGTTCTGTCTATCATCAGATTGGTCCAGTGCGTCTCATCGGGTTTAAAAACACCTTTCACGCTGCGCCGGATATCGCGTCGACAGAGTTTCAGCAGACGGTTAATGGCCGCGTCTGCCTGCACCGTTTGCAACAAACTCATGCTGACCACGGCATAGCCGATGGCGGCAAACAAGGCAATAGAGGTATTGATGGCTACAGCGAAGTCCCCGCTGTAATGCGCGCCTAATTCGCAAAGGATTGGCAGGGTGAGGGTGATCCCCATGGCCATAAATGTGGTGGGCGGGCGCGCCTGGAGCGATCCGGCCAGCAAATAGGCGGGGGCAAGCGCCGCAACCAATACCGCGAAATCGGTCACTTGCGGAAGAAGGACAAAGCTATAGAACAGGCTTATCAGTACCCCCAGACGGAACCCATAATATATTTCACAAGGTGGGGGGCTGGCGTGTCGAAACTGGCAAACAGCGTACAGCAGACCCCAAGAACAGAGACCGCCGTGGCGCCATCAGGCCAGGCTGAGTAAATCCAAATCAGGCAGCCGCTTAAGATTATCGAGAAAGCCCCCAGCGCTGTGCGTGCAGCGCTAAGGTGATCCCGGTGGAATACGTAGCCTTTTGCAGCCTTGACCTCCATCAGCGCAGGGGTGTTTTTCGCGTGGCGAACCGCATCAGAAAGGCGCTCGCATTGCTGTAAAAGCACGATGGCCTCTGTCAGGTGGCGCGTAAAACTGGCCCGTATCGCATCTGTCATTGTTGGTGTCTGCGAAGCGTATAACGCCGTTAACTGTTCACTGCGTTTTTTTAGCGCCTCTGCGCTGATCGTCTGCTCGCTTTCCACCTCATGAGTCAGCCAGGCCTGGACATCCTTTAGCAACAACCGCAGCTCGACGGGTATCTCCTCTGGCGTCGGTAAGCGATCGCGTAATTCACAATTCACAATTAACAGACGAGCCAGCCTGTCATGGATGGCTTTTCGTGCCTGGCGGACCGGCGCAGAAAGGGCAAAGTCATAAGGGATATGGTGGCTGATACCCTGCAAAAACTGCAGTGCCAGCGCCAGATGAAGGCTATCGGAATGCTCATCGGGTTTGCCTGCTAAGGTGTCGGCAATTTTCAGCCGGGCCGAGCGTAATGTCTGCGCTAATTTGTTGTTGAACACCCCTGAAATACGCGCGGGCAATACGTATCTGTGAATAAGCGCGGCGCAGAAAATACCAATCATGATCTCCTGCACGCGGAGAATGGCGATATTAAAAATAGTGCCGGGATCAAACACCGCAGGAAAACCAATCAGGCTCGCGGTGTAACCGGCTAATACAAAAGCATACGCACGTGAAGTGCGTACAAGGAGGGATAAATAGAGACAGAAGGTTATCCAGCCTGTGAGCATCACGCTGCAAAGCACCGGCATGTTCACGAAAGTGGGCACGATCAAAACGGTCGCTCCGGCGCCGATGACCGTACCTGCCAGGCGATAAAGGCTTCTGCTCAGTGACGCGCTCACCGAGGTTTGCGAGACAATATATACGGTAATGATGGCCCACGACGGGCGCTCAAGACCTATCGACAACGCAATAAAATAGGCGAGCATCGCGGCGGTAAAAGTCTTTGCAGAATAGAGCAACGCGTTAGCGTCGTTCAGCAGTGCGGGAGAAGCCACACGGCGTAATAGCTTGCTGGTAGCGCGTAAAAAATGACTGTGAAAGAGAGCGAATGTGTTCATGCCGGGGATTATTACCGGCTTGCGTATGCTATTAAATACTCTATTCTGTCAAAAAATACCTAAATGTTGCCAATCACATGAAGCCCCAATTCGTTACAACATTATTTGACCCTGATGCCACCTCGTGCCCGGCAGTGGCGCGGCATCTTGATTTTATTGATTACGAGGCCGAAGTGCCGGTGCATACACATCGCAAAGGGCAATTGATCATTGCGCTGTATGGCGCGGTAATCTGTCGCGCCGAAAATGACATATGGATAGTGCCGCCAAATTGCGCAGTCTGGATACCGGGCGATGTTCCTCACAGCGCTAAAGCGACCTGGAACGCCCATCTCAATTATCTGTTTATTGAACCCGGCGCCACTGCGCTTCCGGAAAAATGTTGCACGCTGGCGATTTCACCCCTGATTAAAGAGTTGGTGGACCGCTTAACGCGTGAGGGCATCGATTACCCGCCCGATAGCCATGTCGCAAGACTGACCAGAGTGACGCTTGACGAGTTAGCCACCATGCCGCAGCAGAAATTGAGTCTGCCCGTTTCGGCCCATCCCAAAATACGCGCCATGGCAGATGCGCTGGTCAGTAACCCGGAGGATCGCAGCACCTTTAAAGCGTGGGCTAAACGGCTGGCGCTCAGCGAGCGCTCGCTGGCACGCTTGATGCTACGCGAGACAGGGCTAACCTTCGGACGATGGCGTCAGCAGCTCCATCTGATCCTTGCGCTCCAGGCGCTGGCAAGTGGCGTCTCGGTACAAAATGTGGCGGCAAACCTGGGGTATGAATCGGTGAATGCCTTCATCACCATGTTCAAAAAAACGATGGGCAGCACCCCTGCGCACTATTTTGCCGAACGAAAAACAGACGTACGTTAATTAGCCGGGTTTTGGATGAAAGGGTAACAAAAGTGATCCAGACGGCGGCCTGAAAAGAAAGTTCACGTGCGTCTTTGAAGAGAAATGCCATGCATGTATAACTAATTAAGACAGGCATTCATAAGTGGCCTGGTGGCAGCTTTTATGACTCCCCAACTGTTGAATCCAGACGAGCATCTTTTTGAGCATGTACTGTTTAAAATAAACACTATCGCTTTTCTCAGCCGGAGAATATGCCGTGAATGTCAAACTAAAATATGCAAGTAGTGAATTACGCGATCCTGTCCAGGCTGTAGCTGAATTTGCCAATAAGATTGGTCATGAGGATATTGAAACCATCTTATTTTTTTGCTCTCCGGATTATGATCTTGAAATATTAGGCAGCGAATTAAAAAAAACCTTTTCATGCACGCTTATAGGATGCACCTCCTCCGGGCAAATTGGTCTGGATGGTTTTCAGCACTCCGGGATGCTCGGCCTGGGCTTAGGGAGCGAATTTCGGGCCTCCGCTTTTATGATTCATCCTTTAGTTGAATACTCTGCCGTTATTGCAGACATGGCTGAAAAAATCCGTCTCGACAGCGAGGCAAGGCCGAATATTAATCGCTTCGGTCTGTTGCTTGTCGATGGACTTTCGATGGCAGAAGAGCGACTTGTGGCTAATCTTTATCAGCAGATAGGGAATGTGCCTATCATCGGGGGATCGGCGGGTGATGACCTGCGCTTTGAACAAAGCTTCATTTACGACGGCAACGGTAAATTTGTATCAGACGCAGCGGTTTTTGCGGTCATTGAGACCCACTCTCCTCTTGCGACGTTTAAAATTCAACACTTTGTTCCCAGCGATGTGGAACTGGTGATTACCGAAGCCGATCCGGAGAAACGGATCATTTTTGAAATTAACGGCGAACCTGCTGCACAAGTCTACGCCGAATCTCTCGGCCTGAGCGTGGACGAGTTGACGCCCACGATATTTTCTCGCAACCCGCTGGTGCTCTCGCTTGGCGATGAACCTTATGTACGCTCCATTCAGAAATGGAACGCCGATTTTTCGTTAACCTGCTATTGCGCGATTGAAGAGGGGTTGATTATTTCGATTGGCAGAGCAGAAGATCCCATCGAGACCTTCAGACAATCGTTTGAAAAGGTTCATGAAATAATTCCTGACCCGCGTGTCATCATCGGTTGCGATTGTATTCTTCGCCGCCTCCAGTTTGAAGAAGAAGGGCTTGAAGAACCGATTAGCGACATTATGCGCCAGAACAATGTGATCGGTTTTTCTACCTACGGCGAGCAGTACAACGGGCTGCACGTAAACCAGACATTCACAGGCGTCGCTATCGGAGGCTAAATTATGTCTTCTTTTACCCACGAACCCAATGCGGGCCTGTCACTTGCCGATTATGAGCGCAAACTTCTCGCCCGCGATAAAACAATCGATGTCCTGAAACGCCGTATTGCACAAGAGGCCAGGCATAGCCATACAACGCCTTTTGCGATTCTGGAACAGAATATTGGTCTGGAGAAAGTCGTTGCTCGTAAGACGATGGAACTCGAGAACGAGCGGCTCGAGCTTGAAAAAGCATTATCGGAATTACGGTTAGCGCAGGCCCAACTGTTGCAAGCGCAGAAAATGGAGTCTATTGGTCAGCTTGCCGCAGGTATTGCGCATGAGATTAACACCCCGACTCAGTATGTTTCTGACAATGTCGGTTTTGTGAAAACCGCCCATGCAACGCTGACAAAGGTACTTGATGCTGCGCTTGCGGTGGTCGAGGTTGCGCGTGAGAAACTGGACAATGAGCCGACGATAGAGGCATTCGACACGGTTTTAAAACGTGCCCGGATTGATTTTTTGCGCAGCCAGATTCCCTCAGCGTTAGATGAGTCCCTGGAAGGCCTTGAGCACATTGCGAAAATTGTCGCTGCCATGAAGGAGTTTTCTCACCCATCGCAAAATGAGAAAGAATCTGTCGATATCCGTGAGGTCATTCGTACAACCGTGACGGTCGCGCGCAACGAGTGGAAATATGTCGCTGATCTGGAAACCCATTTTGGCGACGATTTGCCCTTGCTGCCATGCCTGCGCGATATGGTCGGTCAGGCCATACTTAATTTAGTGGTCAACGCCGCCCATGCGATTGCCGATACCCTGCAGAAAGGCGTTAAGGAAAAAGGCCGTATTGTCATTTCCGCTGAGCAAAACGGTGACTTTATGGAAATACGGGTGCAGGACGATGGTAGCGGCATACCCGCTGGTATCCTGGATCGTATTTTCGATCCCTTCTTCACGACCAAAGCCGTCGGTAAGGGGACGGGGCAGGGGCTTGCCATTGTCTACTCGACGGTCATCGACAAACACATGGGACATATCCGCTGCGAGTCTGAGGAAGGGGTGGGGTCAACGTTCATATTGCAATTTCCGCTTCATAGTCGCAAAGAGGGATGAACGGCATGCAGGTGATGTTTGTTGACGATGAAAACCGCATACTCTCGGGCATTGAGAGAGCGGTCATGATGTATAACCCTGATTGGGAATGCCGCTTTGCAAGTAGTGGTCCTGATGCGCTGGCGATGCTTGAACAGACTCCGGCAGATGTTGTGGTATCGGACATGCGCATGCCTTTTATGGATGGGGCTGAGTTGCTCACCCAGGTTCGCACCCGCTGGCCGGGTACGGTACGGATCATCCTTTCTGGCTATTCAGAGCCCACATCAACGCAACGAATGCTCCAGGTCGCGCACCGGTTTGTGTCTAAGCCGTGTGACAGTACGGCCCTGATCGAGATGATCGAAAGTACGCTCGCGCTACGCCAGACCATTGACGATCCGGGGCTCATTGATTTAACGGGGCATATTAGCCACCTGCCTGCCACACCTGAGATATTCGCTGAACTGAGACAATGCCTTTCCGGGACTGCCTGTGATATCCCGTGTATTACTGATCTCATCAGGCGCGATCCCGCGCTGACGGCCAGGTTTATGCAGATTGCAAATTCGGCCTGGTTCACACGAGGGGCACGAATTCATGATATCGGCAGTGCCATCACCCACCTGGGGCTGGAGCAGATAACGTCATTGATCCAGACCCCTGAATTTTTTACCGAAGCGAACAGTGATCCTGGTGTCAGTGAGTTACAACGTAAGGCCTTTCTCGCCTCGCAACTCGCCGCCCGCATGTGTGGCCACGAGGGGCTGGAGTCGACCGCCGCATTGCTCGCCAATATTGCTCTGCTGCTTCCCGATATTAAAGGCCATTCCCCCACGAGCCGCGCCGCTCTGGGGGCCTGGATGCTGGCGTTGTGGGGATTGCCCGGCGATCTTGTCGAGATCGTTGCCCGACAAGCCCAGCCTTCACGCCTTACGAATAATAGCTTCGGTGCGATCGGTACCGTACATGTTGCGGTCGCGCTGGCGAACAATAACGTACCCGATAACGATTATCTCGAACAAACAGGCATGCTGAACCAGCTCCCTCTGTGGCAGCAAATGCTTGCTCATATAAAGGAGACCCATCATGACTGATACTGCCCTCGCTCGGGTACTGTGCGTGGATGATGAACCCAATGTGCTCGCCGCCATTGAACGCAATCTTTTTGGGGAATTTGAAGTAGTGGTCGCAAAGAGCGGCGAGGCCGGGCTTGACGCCGTTCGCTGGGGCGAAAAGTTTGCTGTCATCGTGTCCGATATGCGTATGCCTGGCATGGACGGGGCGACTTTCCTGGCGAAAGCGCGGGAAATCTCTCCCGACAGTGTTCGCATTCTGCTGACCGGTCAGGCCGATGTGCAATCTTCAATTGCGGCTATCAATAAAGGGGCCATTTTTCGCTATCTGTGTAAGCCTTGTCCAAAAGACGAACTGATTGCCACGCTGAATGAGGCGGTGCGCCAGTATCGCCTTATTTGTGCCGAAAAAGAGTTGCTTGCCACCACGCTTACCGCTTCGGTGAAAACGCTGACCGAAGTGCTCGCGATGGTCGCGCCATGGGCTTTTCAGCGCTCCGCGTTCGCGCAGTCATGTGTGAATCATGCTTTGCCAAAACTGGAGTGGCCCGATGAATGGATTTACACCATCGCGGCGTCACTAAGCCAGATAGGCTGTGTCGGTATTCCTGCGGATATCGTCCAGGCTGATGCGGCCCAGCGTAAACTGACGGATGAAGAGAAAAAACTGCTGCTTGGTCATCCGGAGGTTGCCGGGCGGTTGGTTGAGAACATTCCTCGCCTCGAACTGGTCGCGGGAATTATACGTCACCAGGCGAAAGAGCCGGCGCCTAATGTCCCTCTGGAGGTTCTGCGAGGCGCGCATTTGCTGCGTGCCGCGCTCGAACTGGAAAAACATGCCGTCCGTGGCTGGAGCCTGGAGCGGCCATGGGAAATTCTGCGTGCGGCCACGCCACCACTGCCCGACTACATCATTAAGGCGTTGTCAGATTTCCGCGCAAACGTGAGTGGCGTTCGTTCTGCCCATATTCGCGAATTGCTGCCCGGATGGGTGGTTGAGGAAGATATCCTGACATCGAATGGACTGATGGTCTTGACCAAAGGGCATGAACTTACTGACACCGCTATTAATGCGCTCCAGCGGTTGTTGTCCGTGAATGCCATCAAAGAGCCTATCCGGGTACGGGGAACGTCCATCTGAGAAAATACAGATAACCCTCTGTCGATAAAAGGGCTGCAAGGGCAGAGGGTAAATTACCTTGGGGTAAGTCAGGCGCTGGCTGTTTAATAACCGGTCCGCTAACCGGAAAGAATAAAAGCGAGCCGCTGGCTGAATGTAAGGCAATAAAAAACCCGCACTCGGCGGGTTTATTTTTATCAGTAGATTTTATCTGCTCAGGCTATTGTCTTCATCGCTGTTGTAAACATCACTGATAATGCGCGCAACTTACAGCGCGGTAACGTTACCGGCCGCAGGGCCTTTAGCGCCACTTTCGATAGTGAAGGATACTTTCTGGCCTTCATCAAGCGTTTTGTAGCTGTCGCTCTGGATTGCAGAGAAATGTACGAATACATCTTTGCTGCCATCGTCAGGAGTGATAAAGCCAAAACCTTTATCGGAGTTAAACCATTTTACTAAACCAGTCATTTTATTAGACATAGATACTTCCTTAATTTTATGGGCCACGCAGAGTGGCAATAATGGCCTGTAATGTTAGAGTGACTTATTTGGCACTTAGGAGGAGGCTCTCGAAGAAGGATATCTATGGATAACACTTGAACTGAGGACTGCTTTACTAAAACTGCTTTCATAAGGTCTGTATTCCAAACCGATGGCGCTATTAAGACATAGCGAAATTAATTAAGCAACGTTTATATTTTTTATTTTAACCGCTTACACGCCCGGACGGCTATCTGGCACATCAGTACCAGATAGCCTGCCGTCGCGTTTTTGGGATGACCTGGTCACCCCTTGCGTGGCGTGTTATCACGCGGCGCTGTTATATCCTGGTTCCGGCAGCAGCGTTTTACCGCCTTTCAGGGTAAACAGCGACATAACGGTAAAAGTCAGGGTAATACAGCCCAGAATGAGGTACGCCTGATGGAAGCCAACCGTGTCGTACATCCGTCCCACCCACGCCGACAGCACCACCCCCGAAAGCTGTTTCGATAAGTTAAAGCCAATCAGGAACAGCGTGGCCGACAGTTTTGGATTAAAGGCCGAGGAGATGTATTTAAAGGTGCCGACCAGCAGGAACGGCAACTCAAACATATGCAGCATTTTTAAGATAACCACTTCAAGCGCAGACGACGCGAAAGAGGACCCCAAAATACGTGCTGACATAATAACTCCGGCGGCCAGCAGTGCGTTTTTTGCCCCGATGCGGTTCACGATGGCGGGTGCGAAGAACATAATCGTGGCGTTGAAAAGTTCCCCGCCGGTGGTGACGAAGCCAAAGACTTCGGTCCCGCGCTGCGGACTGGAGAAAAAGCCTTTAAAGAAGTTGGCAAATTGTTGGTCGAAGACGTCATAGACGCTGGCGACGCCAACCACGTAAACAATAAAGCCCCAGAAACGCGGCATACGCAGCAGTTCGGCGGCGGTTCGCATTGAGAATGCCTGACGATTGGCGCCCAGCGCGTCGATGACCAACTCGCTGTTACTGCCTTCGGGTTTGGACATCCACAACAGTACGCCGAGCACCAGAGCAAAACCGGAGGCGATCCAGAACGTAATGTTAGGGTCGATACCAAACAAAATACCGGTTATCGATGCGCACAATGCCCAGCCAATACAACCGGAAACGCGAACTTTACCGTATTCAAAACGGTTCGCGCGACTGACGCGTTCAATATATGCTTCGACAGCACCAGAACCGCTGGAGAAGACGATCCCTAAATAGATCCCACCTGCCAGCGCACCGGCGAAAATATTCATTTGTAGCAGAGGTGAGAGCACAAAAATAAAGAACGGGGCAAACAGGATCAGCAAGACCGTAATGGTCCACAGCAGGTGTTTGCGTAACCCCAGCTTATCGGAAATCAGGCCAAACACCGGCTGGAAAATAATCGCAAACAGCGAGATAGACGAGAAGACAATCCCCGTTTCGGTTTTGGTTAAATGGTTAACTTCCGCCAGCCAGACCGGGAAAAAAGGGAAATAAGCCGACATAATGAAGTAGTAAAAGAAAAAGAACAGCATAAAGTAGATAAAATTATGTCGTTCTCTTGGTGCGAGTTGAGAGAGTTTCATTGTGACTGTTCCATCTTGTTATGCCTGTATGCCTGGGGGCTTAACGCCCCCCGATTATTATTGGAAGTGGATCGTTAACTGATATTGCCATCGTGTCTCAAGCAGCAACCATTGCCGCAGTACGCTGGGTGTCCAGGAGTCATCACCGCCGATACCCATATGCTGGCCATCGAGGGTTATCCAGACGCCATTTTCCGGCTGCATCCTGTGCCAGTGGTCGGTCTCCATTAATTGCGCGGTACTGTAGGGCTGCACAGAGAAATGAAAATCTCCCGCGACGTGCCAGTGCCCCCAGTCCAGTGCTTTGTTATCGCAACGCAGGCCGTTTTCACCGGGGAAAATATAGGGCGTTGTCATCTCATCGAGCGGTAACGCCCAGCGGGAAAAGCAGGCACTGGTGCGCCGATCCGGGTAGTTTTCATGCGGGCCGAAGCCCAGCCAGGAGACCGGCTGGTACTGATCCGGCACCTGGAAATTCAGCCCGACACGCGGCAGCGGCGGTAAAGTGCCTGCGCGTTCGCCATCGACCGCCAGATGCAGCTTGCCTTCGGCATCAAAGGTCATTCGCCAGTGGCTGACAATTACCACGGCATCACCGCTCAGGTAGTGCCAGCGGCTGTCTATCACCACCTCATGGGCCAGACGTTGCGCCTCACACTGCACACAGCGCGCGGCGAGGTTATACAACCCCGCGCTCTTCCAGCGCTCGACCCAGGCGTTGGGATCGATGCGTTCTACCTCGCTGACACCAATGTCATTGTCCAGCGGGGCACGCACGAACTGATCGCGCAGCGGTGTCAGTAACTGTTCCACGCCGTCGACCTGCCAGTGGGTAAGCAGCCCGCTTTGCCTGTCAATAACCCACTGTTGGCTATCGCAGCGTATCGTCCAGGCACTGTCGCTGCCCTCAAGCTCCGGTGCATTCGCCGGGCGTACAGGCGTTCGCAGCACCAGCGGGGCGGCGAGAGCGAACTGCTGCCAGGCGACACGATGCCCGGCTTCTGACCAGGCCGTGGCCTGCGGCTGGATAACCTCCAGCGTCAGCCACACCTCTTCGGCACCGGTGGGCAGCGTCAATGTCTCCGCGAGCGTCAATGCGTTGTGCCCCTCCGGCGAGATATCCAGAGCTGCACTGCCATGGGCAACGGTTTCACCTGCGGCCTGAACCTGCCAGTGCAGTGTTTCGTTGTCCGTCGCGCGGAACAGATATTCGCTGGTAATACTGATGCGCAGCGGGTTTTGCGCCAGCAGCGTAAACTGGAAAAATTGCTGGGCATGTTTGGCCTCAATAAGTGAAGGGTGAGGGCGGCGGTCGGGGAACACCAGACCGTTCATACAGAACTGCCTGTCATTGGGTTTATCGCCAAAATCGCCGCCGTAGGCCCAGCCGACGCTGCCATCGTCAAAGGTTTTGGTGATCGCCTGATCGGCCCAGTCCCAAATAAAGCCACCCTGCAGGCGCGGATAATCACGAAATGCCCGCCAGTAATCCGCAAAGTTTCCCAGGCTATTGCCCATCGCGTGCGCGTATTCGCACAGGATGAGCGGGCGCTGCTCGCCCGGCAGGCTGATCCACTTTTTGATCCCCCATTTCGGCACCGCCGGTATCAGCAGATCGCTCTCCACGCGGGCATACATCGGGCACAGAATGTCAGTTGTCGTGCTGTTTGCTCCGCCGCCTTCGTACTGCACAGGGCGTGACGGGTCGTTACGCTTAAGCCAGTGGTACATGGCTTCGTGATTACCGCCACCGCCGGATTCGTTGCCCAGCGACCAGATAATAATCGACGGGTGGTTGCGGTTGTTTTGCACCATCCGTGTGACGCGAGCGCTGTATGCCGGGAGCCATGACGGATCATCAGAGAGACGACTCATGGGCACCAGACCGTGGGTTTCAATATTGGCCTCGTCGACGACGTACAGACCATAGCGGTTGCAGAGTTCATACCAGCGCGGGGCGTTGGGGTAGTGGGAGCAGCGCACGGCGTTAAAATTATTCTGCTTCATCAGCCGAATGTCCTGCACCATATCCTCTTCGCTGACAACCTGGCCGCGTTGGTGGTGATGTTCATGGCGGTTGACGCCGCGGATCAGCAGCGGTTTGCCGTTGAGCTTCAACAGGCCATTGTCAATTTCAACCTTACGAAAACCGATGTCCCAGGCTTCGGCTTCGATCAGCTCATCGCCGCGCCACAGGGAGACCACAGCGCGGTAGCAGTTCGGTGTCTCCGCACTCCACAGCGCCGGGCGTTCGACCGGCAGGCGCATCACCGCGCGTTCGGCATAGTTGCCGCGCTCATCAATCACCGGCGAGCCGGGCGGTTGCTGATGATTGACGATGCGCTGTGTGTCGTTCCACAACTCGACATTGACCGTCAGGTGCTCCAGCATCTGCGTCGGGGCGGCGACGGTGACGTTAACCACCAGTTCAGCGTCGCGATACAGCGCATCGAGCTGTGGGGTGAGCTGGACATCGCTCAGGTGCAGCGCAGGTTTGTGCAGTAGCCAGACCGAACGGAAGATCCCGCTCATCCGCCACATATCCTGATCTTCAAGCCAGGTCCCTGCGCTCCAGCGCATCACCATCACGCAAAGGCGATTCTCGCCGGTATGAAGATAAGGGCTCAGATCGAAGGCCGCAGGCAGGCGGCTGTCCTGCGAGTAACCAACCCATTCACCGTTACACCACAGATGAAAGGCAGAATTAACGCCATCAAAGATAACCTGCGTTTGCCCTTCATCCAGCCAGTGCGCGTCGACGTTAAACAGCAGCGAGTAGCAGCCGGTCGGGTTCTCTTCCGGCACGCGCGGCGGGGTGGTTGCAATGGGGTAACGCACGTTGCTGTAAATAGGTATGTCATAGCCTTCCATTTGCCAGTTCGAAGGAACTGGCGTGCTGCGGCTACCGGGCAGATCGCTTTCCAGCCAGGAGGCATCCACCTCAAACGGGCTGCGCGCCAGGGCAAACTGCCACTGTCCGTCCAGCAGACGACGGTGCGTTGAGGGCTGATTTTCCTTTGCGGCGTGAACGTCTCGCCAACTGGCAAACGTCGGGTGAGCCGCTAAGCGGTTAAGGTGCGTAATGGTCTGATTTTGCCAGTCTTCACGGGCAAGTACATCGTGGAACCGGGGGCCACGACGCGCGTGGGAATCGTAATGTTGCATCGCTATACCTGATAATAAAATGAAATGTCATTCGCTCGACAAGATGGATGAGTTATCAGATATTTTGTTTGGTGCCACAATATTTGGGAAAGTGAAACCCATTAACGATCACGAAACCGTGCGAAAGACGCCGTTTTTTGTCGTCTTTTCGACATATAATGTTAGCGAGCGACATTGTTATCACAAGGTTAAGGAGAAGGCGATGCAACGCCGTACGGCAACCCTGGAAGATGTGGCGCGTGAGGCGGGTGTCTCAGAGCAAACCGTGTCACGCGTGCTGAATAAACCCGAGGTGGTGGCTGAACGTACCCGCGATAAAGTCATCCGTGCGATGCAGGCGTTGCACTATGTGCCGAACCGCTCGGCACAATTACTGGCCGGGAAATCGGCGCCGTCGATTGGCCTGATTACCGCGTCGTTAACGCTGCATGCCCCTTCGCAAATAGCCGCCGCGATCAAAAGTCACGCCAGCGCCCACGAGCTGGAGGTGGCGATCGCGATGCCCGCGACAGCCGATTACCCCTCGTTACAGGCGCGGCTGAATGAGTTTCGCGCACAGAACATCCGCGGCGCGATTATTAATCTGCCGTTGGAAGGGAGCATTGCCGAAAAACTGGTGAGTGAGAACCCGGATATCTGCTGTCTGTTTCTGGATATCTCGCCGGAGACCGATGTCTGCTGTGTACGCTTTGATCACATGGAGGGCTGCGGTGCCTGCGACACGCATCTGTGGGAATTAGGGCATCGGGAGTTTGGCTTACTGGCGGGGCCGGAAAGTTCAGTCTCCGCGCGGATGCGGCTCAGTAGCTGGCGTGAAGCATTGCATCGTCACGGTGTGCGTAATGCGGTGACGGTCTTCGGCGACTGGAGCGCGGCCAGCGGATGGCACAAAGCTTTTGAACTGTTACATCAGTATCCGAAGATCAGCGCCATTGTCGTGGCAAACGATCAGATGGCGCTGGGGGTGTTGAGCGCGCTGGCACAGCTCAATCGTACTGGCCGCAGGGCGGTATCTGTCACTGGCTATGACGACACGGCGGACAGCCTCTATTTCCAGCCGCCTCTGACTACCGTCGCGCAGGATTTCAACAAGCTCGGGAAGCGCGCCGTGGAGTTGTTGATTCAGCAGATGGCCGCCCCGCAGATGCGGATCCGTGAGCTGCTGCCGACGCGTCTGGTTATTCGCCAGTCTACCTGGCCGTACGGAGGCCGCGATGAAGATGAAAAAGACGATTTACTCAGGCAATTAAAAACGCTGGTGGAAAAATTGTAGCGCGTCAGGCCGTGCCTGCCCGTGAGAACGGCGGGGCGGGTAATGATGTGCAAAAGAACCCGTCACCGCCATGATAGAAATCTTAATGTCCGAGTGTGTTTAGTTTACGGGTGGAAAATCCACCACGGTATTATTGACGCGGTTGACCATGTTGGTAAACAGAATTGCGCTGATCGCACTGATGATTTCTATAACCTGGCGGTCGTTAAAACCTGCCGCCAGGAAGCGGGTTACCGTCTCTTCCGCCAGCGTACCGCGGGTTGAGACCACGGTTGCGACGAATTTCACCAGCGCATCAATACGGGCATCATCCGGATATTCGCCCCGGCGCAGTGCTTGTGTTTGCGCGAGGCTGTAACCGGCCATTTTGCCCGTTAAGGTATGCGCGGCCAGGCAGTAATCGCAGCCGGAGAGTTCACTCACGACCAGGTTAATGGCTTCCAGCTCCTGTTTACTCAGCGTACTTTTTGCCAGCGTGGCATTGTGTTGCAGCGCCTGGCCCAGGATCTCGGGCGCGATACCTATCGTCTGATATGCGTTTGGCACTTTACCCATTGCGCGTTTGATCATTGTGAAAAGATCGGCAGTTTTGCCTGTGGCATTTTCGACCTGAATTGCGGTTAAACGGCTCATAGTGTTCTCCTGTCAGTTAATGTGCGCCACCGTATTGGCGATGGACACATCATAGGGCGCAGGCCATGCTATTATTGCCCCCAAATCCTCTATTTTTTGTCTTATCGTCTCAGGAGTGCGCGTGGATAACCTCAGTTCATTACTGGCTGTGCTGGCACCGCAATGCGTGGTGAATCTTCATTGTCGGTTTAACGGGCGATGGGCTGCTGACCATCAGCAACTGCCAGCCGGGATTGTGCCATGGCATGTCATTATGCGGGGGGAGGCGCGCCTGCACATTGCAGGTAAAACCCTTAACGTGCGTGCCGGAGATATTCTGCTGCTTCCTCAGGGTTCGCCCCATATCCTTGAAAGCCTGGTGGACTGGGGACAAGTGGTACCCGCGCAGGGGCATCATAATGGCATTTTGACGCAGGTACGCACGGAAGGTTCGGGACCGTCCGTTGAGGTATTGTGCGGGGAGTTTTATTTTGGGGCGGACTGCACCTGGCTGTTCGCCGAAGAGAGCGAGCTTATCCATCTTCAGCCTGCGGAGCGCAAAAGCTTTCCGGAGCTGGAAATGTTACTGACGATGTTAGTCCGTGAAAGCCAGAACAGTTTACCAGGCAGTATGGCGATGGTTAAAGGGCTGGCAAATACGCTGCTGGCGATGATGCTGCGGATTTTACTTTCGCTGCGAGAACCGCCTCCGGGTATGCTGCGGCTGATGAGTGATAAGCGTCTGACGCCTGCGTTATTAGCAGTGTTCGCGGATCCGGCGTACCCGTGGACCCTTGAGTTAATGGCTGAGCGCTGTTTTTTATCGCGCGCAACCTTTGCCCGGTATTTTGCGCACAGTTATCACCAGACGCCACAATCGTGGCTGACACATTTGCGTATGGCGCTGGCCTCACGGTTACTGATTGATGAAAGGGTTCTGGCGGTGGATATCATTGCCGAAAGGTGTGGTTTTTTGTCGCTGTCATCATTCACCAAAGCCTTTAAAAAACGCTATGGCATCACCCCGGCCGTCTACCGAAAAGCGAGCCTGCAAAAACCGGGGAGGCGGGCAGACTCGCACCTTACTGCTTAATGCTACCTGCCCGTACGCAGTGACTGCGGCGGAATACCATAGCCGCGAATAAAAACCTCCCGCATATGACGCCGGTCGCGAAAACCGGCTTCACGGGCAATGGTATCCAGGGAGAGGCGGCTTTGTTCAATCATCAATCTTGCCGCTTCCAGCCGTAATCCTTCGATAGCTTTCGCCGGAGATTTCCCCGTTTCCTGACGAAACAGGCGGCTGAGCTGGCGGGCGCTGACATGCACGGCATCGGCCAGCAGTTCTACCGTCAGCGTTTTATGCAGGTTGTTGCGGGCATATTCGAGTGCGCTTTGCAGGCGATCTGAGCGAGGCGCCAGCGCCAGCATTTCGGAATGCTGTGTCTGGCCGCCTGAACGGCGCTGATTCATGACCAGGCGATGTGCCACAATACGGGCAATCTCCGCGCCCAGATCTTTTTCCACCATACCGAGCGCCATATCCAACCCGGCGGTCATCCCTGCCGAAGTCCAGATGGTGTCATCGATAATAAAGATACGGTCATCTTCAAGCTGAACGCCGGGATGCAGCGTGGTGAAACTGCGGGAGTGCGCCCAGTGTGTGGTGGCCCGTTTTTGCGCCAGAAGCCCGGCCTGTGCCAGCACAAAGGCGCCGGTGCAGATGCCCGCGATACGGCGTGCTTTTCGGGCAGAGGTTTGCAGAAAATGAATCACCGCCGGGCTTGCGGGCTCCTCTACCGGGGAAAGCACCCCCGCCACCAGCCAGGAATCAACCAGGGTTTCGTCGCTCAACTGTTCGGAATCCACGCCAATACCAGAGGAGGAACGCACCTTGCCACCGGATTCGGAATAGACCGTCAACTGGTAAAAAGGCTTTTCAGCCACGAAGTTGGCAAACTCAAATACCGTCAGCGTCGACAATGCCAGCATCTGAAAGTGGTCAGAAATAATCAATCCTATCCGGTGCATCGCAACCTCTTTATGGCAATTCAACATTTACCCATTGCGCAGAACGGGCGCGTAGCCGCTCCGATATACCCAGGCTGGCCAATGCCAGCAACAAAAACAGCATCGAGCTTATCATCACACCGTAAAAACCGCTCAGAGGATAAAGCCAGGACGCGACCGCTGAGCCAAAACCAATACCGCAGAACATAAAGGCGCTGGTTAAAGCCAGCGAAATCCCCCGCGTTTCTGCTGAGGAGATTTCCACGATGCGCCGCTGCTGCGTTGGCCATAGCAGGTCCGTTGAAAAGGCCCACACCACCAGCAGGATAAACAACCACGCCAGTTGAGCGGGTAGCAGCGTTATCAGCAGCATATCTGCGACCAGCAAGGTCATACCGATGATCAGTAAACGCTCCGCACTGTAAACGCGTGCAGCACGACTGACAAAAAGGTTGCCCAGTATGCCTGCCACGCCAATAACCGTTAACGCGATAGAGACATCGGTGGCCGCACCGTGCCAGCGGTCGCGGATCATCGGCGAGATAAACGCATACATATCGTATACCCCGGAGGTGATAAAAAAGACCACCAAAAACGCGGACAGCGATTTACCGTCGGTCAGCACCTGGCCGACATGGCGCAAACGGATATCGACGCCTTTAACCTCATTCGGCACCAGCAGCCACACACCTGTAGCGGTGATCAGACTTACCAGCGCGACAAGGGTAAACAAGCACCGCGCCCCCCAGGCATTGGCTATCCACGCGGCCAGCGGAATACCCACCATACTTGCCATCGACACGCCCAGCAAAATCATGGCAATGGCGCTGCCACGCTCCCTGGGGGACACTAACTCAGCGCCCAACGCCACCAGCACCGGGCCTATCAGCGACGCACCCAGCCCCATCACAATACGCGATATGACCAGCAATGCGTAATTCGGCGCAATGGCAAAAATAGCGGCCCCCAGCGCGAACACCAGCATGCCTGCCAGGACCTGGGTTCTGCGCATCATCGTGCCAAACATTACTTGCGCCAGCGGCGCACCCAGGGCAAACGTCAGGCCGAAAATAGAGAGCAAACGGGCGCTTTGCGCATCGCTGAGTCCCCATTCATGGGATATAGGCGCCAGGCTACCGGCAACGGAAAGGGAACCTGTTGCCTGAATAAAATAAGCAATACTCAGCGCCCAGAGCGCGCGGCGTTGCGGCGTGGAAATGTGGTTTTGCATCATAAACTCCAGCGAAGGGCAGTTGCCTGCCCGACATCCGATCACGCAACCGGGATTGGGTTTTCAACCATCGCCTGATTAAACGCGTTCACCATTGCGTGTTCATTCGCACCGGGGTTGGCGCGGGCAGGGAGCACGCTATCGACAATGGCTTCGGGGTTATCCGTAGCCAGTTTCTCGAAGGTCTGTTCGATAAAGTCTGCTAAGGGCATTGCCCGTGCATCGCCACTTTTGTAGATCAGATCGGTGTCCACCCACGGCGGTGCAATCTCTATCACGCTCACTCCCGCGTCGCGGAGTAAAAAGCGCTGGGAAAGGGTATAAGAGTGGATCGCGGCTTTGGTTGCGGAATAGAGCGCGTTAGTGACCAGTGGCAAAAAGGCCAGTATGGAACTGTTGTTGATCAGTACCGCATCATCTTGCTGTTTCAGATGCTCAACAAACGCGGCGCTCACACGAACGGTGCCCAGCAGATTGGTATCCAGCAGCGTGGTGGCCATCTCGTCATCCAGTTCCGCGGCGGGATTATCAAACGGCATAATCCCTGCGTTATTTATCACTACGTTCAGCGCCGGATAGCGAGACAGTACTTGCTGTGCCGCTTTTTTGATATCTGAAGCACTGGTGACATCGAGGACCACGTAATCCATACCCGGATTGGCGGCAGTCACGCTCTCCAGGAGCGCCTTACGACGACCAGAGATGATCACCTGATTGCCAAGCTGGTGAAATTTTTCGGCGATGGCGCGACCAATGCCTGAGGTGCCGCCCGTAATAAAAAGAGTGTTTCCGGTGAGTTTCATCATGTCATTCCTGTTGGATAAAAGGGTTAGCGGCCAGCGCTGTCGCGGTAGCGTTCAGCCGGGGTATTGCTCGAAAGATGTTGGATCATGGCCTTGCGGCTGTTTTCCATCGCCAGCCATTCTGCTTCGTTGTGCAAAGAAGGGATGGTGACAAGTTCACCGCGCAAAAAGCCTGTCAGCGCGGCATCCACCAGGTCATAAGGGCTCATAACTAACGATTTATCGAGCTGCTCCAGCGGGAGTCCGCCGTTATCCCAGAACGGTGTTGCCGTTGCGCCTGGCAATACGGCCTGGATCTGTATTCCTTTGTCGGCCAGTTCGTGGTGCAAGGACTGACTGAAGGCCAGCACAAACGCTTTTGTTCCGCCGTAAACACCGTTTAACAATTCCGGTGCGATGCTGACGATGGAAGAGATGTTGATGATGGCGCCGTTGCCACGCGCGACGAATCCGGGAACAACGGCATATGTCAGGCGAGTCAGCGCAACCACGTTCAGGTTAATCATCGCCTGCATCTGGTCGACATCGCTGGATAACAGCGGCGTGTGTGTGCCCGTGCCCGCATTGTTGACCAGTAAAGTGATGCTGGCATCGTCGCGTAGTTTTTTCTCGAGGGCGTTAAGTTGTTCGGCATCGCCAAGATCGGCCGCCACCACCTCAACATTGCGGGCCGTATCGGCGGTGATATGGCTTGCCATCTGATTCAGGCGGTTGTGATTGCGGGCAACAATAATCAGGTCGTAACCCATGCGTGCCAGGCGATTGGCGTAAATAGCACCGATGCCGGTTGATGCACCGGTGATCACGGCTGTGCCTTTACTGGGTTGTGTCGCGATGTTCATAGCAGGTTCCTTTCAGTCACCATTGATTCGATGGAAGAATCATAAGGAAGAAAGGAATGTCTTAAATGACGATAATGGTCGTTATTCAGGACATTCTGGATTCACCAGTGCGGTGACAGGTGATGTCGCAGCTTTACTGTTCGGACTTGCGAAGATGGCCTGCTTAAACGAAGCGATGCACAGTTATGCAATAAAATGCTGAAAAAATAATGGATAAGGCGTTTACTGGCACCGCCACAGTAGCGTTAATCCGAAACCAAATCAGGAAGGAAAAAGGGAATGAAGGGTTTTCTTAAAGCAGTAAGTGCAGTTTTTATGATTTCAGCCAGTTCTGCAGCGCTGGCGTCGTCTGTCCCCGCCACCGATACCACGCCGCAGATGGCCTATGAAGATATCTCACACTCTTTACCTGCGCTTGAACCTATTACCTTTCAGGCCAGTCCGGAAAAACACAAGTTGTTAGTTTTTGTAGATAATCAGTGCGTCTATTGCAGCTTCGTCGTCAAAAATATAAAGAAATATACGGATGCAGGTTTGACCATGTCGTTTCTGACTGTTGTTCCGTCATCAATAAAAGATTCGGTTATCGAAGATATGGCCAGAGTATGGTGTGCGTCAGATCGCCCGAAAAGCCTGCAAAATGCGATGGCGGGATTTTTACCGGCAAATGACAGCACGGAAAAATGTAAAAATCTGATCATTCAACAATCTGCACTTGCAGACCGGCTGGGCGTAAAGGTAACGCCCGCGATGGTTGTGCTCGATAGCTCCGCCCATACTTTCCTGGGCAGTGTATCGCCGGACAGAATTCTCTCTGAATTACACTAATATATTACACGGGCGGCCAGTCGCTATGTGTTTCATCGCCAGAACGGGCCGCCAAAGATCGTTGCTTTGGCGACGTGGATACTAGATGATCGTGACACTGGGCTGTGGAAATTGCACCGCAGCGACATGCACAAGCTTGCCAATAAAGACAATTTTTTCCCCTTTGCTTTCCAGAACATAAAAGGGTTTGATTAAAGGCCGCACAGCGGCCTCTTTACAGCACGGTCTTTATTACACCTGGGTCAGCCCGCCATCGACGCAAATTTCCGCACCGGCGATATAGCGGCTGTCATCACTGGCAAGGAACAGCGCGGCGCTGGCAATTTCCTCCGGCGTGCCCATTCTGCCTAACGGAATGGCGCTGATGATCCCCTGACGGAACGCCTCCGATGCGGCGGCCATCATCTCCGTGTCCACCGGACCGGGTGCGACGACATTCACCCGAATACCGCGGGGGGCGAGTTCACGTGTCCAGGTACGTGCAAAAGAGCGCAGCGCGGCTTTGCTGGCGCTGTAGACCCCATAACCTTCCGAGCCAATAACGTCGGCTATCGAACCAATTAACACCACGCTGGCGCCGGGTTTCAGCAGGGGCAGGGCCGCCTGCAACGCAAACACCGGAGAGCGGACATTCAGCCCAAAAATCTGCTCAAAATGATCGGCGGAAATCTGTTCCAGCGTCGCATGTTCCGACATACCGGCGTTAATCACCAGCACGTCAATATGACCGGATTCGGCCTGCACTTTTTCCATAATTCGGATGAGCTCGCTTTGCTGGCTGACATCGGCGCGCAATGGCAGGGCATTGTTTCCGATGGTGGCAGCGGCGGCCTGCAACTCTTCATCCCGACGAGACGTAAACCAGGTGGCGGCACCTTCGTGGGCGAAACGTTGGCTAATCGCCAGACCGATGCCTTTGGCTCCGCCCAGTACGACGGACACTTTATTATTGAGTCTGTTCATCATTGCTCTCCTCAGTGAGTGGAAAACAGATGATATAAGTTTTATATTTAGTATCAATTACGCACTTTGTTTATACCAGATATCAATGGATATACCGACATGACAAAAATTGATTGCAACAGCCTGAGAGAAGTAGGAAAAACGCGTCCGGTGCTTGAGCACATCACCAACAAATGGTCGATTCTGATCCTGACCGTACTGTGCACGGAACCTTCGCGCTTCAATGAGATACGCCGCCGCCTGGATGGCATTACCCACAAGGCGCTTGCTGATGCTCTCAAGCGCCTTGAACGCAACGGTTTGATATACCGAAAAGTGCTGCCCACCATGCCGGTTGGGGTGGAATACAGTATTACCCCTTTAGGACATTCGCTGCGTGAACCTTTCGAGGCGCTTTACCACTGGGCGCTGGAACATGGTCCGACTCTGGAGGCTGCGCAAAAAGAGTATGACAAACAGCGACATGAAGAAGAGTCCGTCGTCTGACAGAACGTTTTGCTGCTAAAAGAGATATCCCGTGGGTTATTTTTAAGCGGGATACTGAGCGTCAGTGCGTATTTCTGAAACAGGCTGGTAAAATAGCCGCGTGTTTGCGCAAAACGTTATTTATTTTAAATGCAACTTTCATATGAAGGGTGGCTGAATATCTTTTGTACGTTTGCTTGTATATCAGATACGCAAATCCAGACGTATTGTGTTAACATTTGTGCCACTACAATCTGTATCCCGTTAGTTTTTTTCATAAAACAAAACAAATAGATGATCTTTATCATTACGCTCAAGGTTTACCCTGACTACAATAAAATAAAGCAAGAATGAATTGCGCTGTAGAGGTAGGGGATGAATATGAAATGGATCCGTTATAAAAAAAGATTGCATCGGCTAACTACCATTATCCCCGGCTGCGAATATCGGCTGGCCATTCCCGAAGAACGGGCGGCAGTAACCGTTGATCGCGTCGCACTGGAAAAGGTCGTCCGCGAACATTATGGGCTGAAGTGGCACTGAATAATAATGCAAAATTAGCTGCATAATAAACGCCCTGGCGAAGGCCGGGGTGTAAATTTTATCCTCTCTTATACCCCTCTCTGTTTATCGTCTTCTTGCCTGCGTATTTTTACTCTTATGTTCCTTTAAAAATGACACCAGCCTCACTTATCAAAAATTGCACTTTTACCTGTCATGATCTGCAACCAGACGATGCTTGTTTTATTGCGCACGGGGGTTGAGCAATTGCGGCCCGTTGGGGGAGAGAACGGCGTCACAAGAAAACAATGGGTACGTTGCATAACGCGCTTACCACTCACCTTTTAGTCGCAGAATGTCAGGTTTCGTTACATTTTTTTTGGCCTGCGGGTCAGAGAGAGTCACGAAGCGCCATCCTGCCGACATGGCATTTTTGCGTACTGAAAAATCAGTTGATTAGCCCGAATTAATATCTCTCGGCTCTATTATCAGGATACGCAATACCGTTTCGCCTCATCTAAAAACCCTGCATTCAGTAAGATTTTTATCGCTTTTTAGCCTCGAGGAATGGCGGCCTGTAAACCCTATGCTAAATTTTTCCTGACCCAACAAAGAGGTCGAACAGAGAGGAAACGGTATGAAATTCAATGACGAGCGTACGGGACTCATTGGATTAGCCATTGGGGCCGCCGTTATTGGGCTGATTTCGGGCGGTAAGGTTATTAATCGGGACAATATCATTGAAGAGATAGAGCGTCAGGGCAGAAACAGGGGCGACGGGGTGGAGGATGCCATTTTTACGCAGGCGGCGAGTCTGGTAATGAAAGGGAAATAAAGGCCCACTATTTTGCGTGGCGTCACATTAAGGCCATGACAAATGTGATTCCGGGGCTTAGTTTGCCATCGTTTAGTCTTTATTTAGGAAACGGTGGGTAGATTAAACGTGATCCGTTAATCCTGTGGCTACAGGGTAGCGTATAGACCAAAACACAAATCTATCCATGCAAGCATTTTACCGTCAGTGTGAACTGGCGGTTTTTTTTGCCTGCATTACGGCAAAAAAGAAGGCCCCTCGCGGCGTATCGGCGCGAGGGGCCTGTTTAGTGGGGGATTATCTCCGTTCATTAGTCGTCCCATTTATGGCTAAAATAAGCAGCAAGAAAACCAGAAAATAAAATGATTCCCAGCACTGCAATAAAAACATGCATATTTCCTAACATGGTTACTCTCCTTTTATCGAATAATACTAACCTCACTTACCTTTCGTTATTTGCCGCGTTGAATGGAATACTACCTCATTGAATCTAAACAATAGCTTAATTATGTGAACTATTTATTCACCAGCGTAAATTTTTTGCGAAATTGTCCTGGGGTGAGTGCGTAATGTTGCTGAAAATGATGGCGCAGGGCGGCACCATTGCTAAAACCGATTTGTTCGGCAATCACGTCGATATTCATTCGTGACTGGGTTAGCAACTCTTCGGCCCGCCGCAGACGGGCCTGCAAAATCCAGCGGGCGGGTGTAGTGCCCGTGGATTCCGCAAACCGGCGTAAAAACGTGCGCGGGCTCATGCCGACATGACGGGCCAGCGACTCAACGGTATGGCTTGCGGCGAGTTGCTGGTGCACAAAATCAAACAGTTTCCCCAGCGACTGACTCTCCCGCGAACGGGCCACCGGTGCCGTCACTTTTTGCGTCTGGGTCCCGTCGCGGTGGGGCTGAACCACCAGACGCTGGGCAACATTATTGGCGATGTCGCGACCGAAATCGGTGCGGACAACATGCAGACACAGATCGATGCCTGCCGCGCTACCCGCAGAGGTCATCACGCGGCCCTCATCATAGTAGAGCGCATCTTCCAGCACCTCGATTGCCGGATAGCGCTGACGCAGCAGATCAGTGTAGCGCCAGTGGGTTGTCGCTTTTCGTCCGTTGAGGAGCCCGGCCGCGGCAAGCACGAAAACCCCGGAGCAAATAGACATTATCCGGCATCCGCGCTGATGGGCCTGGCGAAGTGCCTGGCAAAGCGTCTCCGGTACCGGCATTTGCGCGCCGCGCCAGCCTGGAACAATGATTGTATCGGCCTGTTCGAGCAGTTCCACGCCGCCTTCGGTCACAATGCGGATACCGCCGGTCGCACGCAGTTCCCCTTCATCCACCGCCGCAACGGCGAAGCGATACCAGTTCTCGCCCAGTTCGGGGCGTGGCAGACCAAAAATTTCCACGGCGACGCCAAACTCAAAAGTACATAAACCGTCATAAGCGAGAGCGACGACCAGGTGTTGATGTTCGTGGGGCAGTGAAATTGTCATGTTTTTGCGGTTATCTGGCATAAAGCTATACAGTCGCTGTGTCCTGTTTTCGTTACATTAGTGTTAACACAAACCTGGAGAAAGCACTATGAGCTATGTATCGGAAGTTCCTGCCGCCTCGCCTGAGATTACCGCCAGCCACTTTTTGCGCCGCCTGAGCGTCGAGACAGATTGCGCCGACGTTCACCACGCGTTAAACCACGAAGAGCAAGATTTTGTGTTGTTACATGTGGTGGGCAGCCCGGAGACCTTCGCCAGGCGCCATATTCCCGGCGCGATCCATCTGCCGCATTCGCAAATGACACCAGAACGCATGGCGCAATGGCCCCAGGATACCCTCTTTGTTGTCTATTGCGCAGGCCCCCATTGTAATGGGGCAGACCGTGCGGCGCTCAAACTGGCGCGGTTGGGGCTGGCGGTGAAAATTATGATCGGCGGGATAACCGGCTGGGAAGATGAAGGGTACAGTTTCGCGGCAAGATGAATTTTTTTCATGTGTGATGAGAAAATCTCGTTTGCCACACAGATGCTGCGTATGACATTTTATTTGGACGTTTAGCCATCCAGAAGGCTAAAAATTCAAATAATGAACTATCACGCCGGGAAACTATCTGGCCCGGCGTGCAAGGAGATCACCATGCAGCAGCGTCATCAGGCCCCGTTCCGCGCAGACGTAGTAGGCAGCTTCCTGCGTCCGGATGCCATTAAACAGGCTCGTCAACAATTTGCGCAGGGCACAATCAGCGCACAGCAACTGCGTACCGTGGAAAACGAGGCTATTCGTCAGGTGGTTCAGCAGCAGTGTGACTGCGGCTTGCATGTGGTGACCGACGGGGAGTTCCGCCGCGCCTGGTGGCATTTCGATTTCTTTGATGGTCTGCAGGGCGTTGAGCGTTACGACGCGGATAAAGGCATCCAGTTCAATGGTGTGCAGACCAAAGCACACGGCGTACGGGTGACCGGGAAACTCGGTTTTGGCGATCACCCAATGCTGGAAGACTTTGTTTACCTGAAAAGCATCAGCGGTAATGCCCAGCCGAAGATGACCATTCCAAGCCCGAGCGTGCTGCATTTCCGTGGTGGCCGTAAAGATATCGACGCCACCGTCTACCCGGACCTGGCAGACTATTTTGACGATCTTGCGACCACCTGGCGTGACGCGATCCATGCGTTCTACGCCGCAGGTTGTCGATATCTGCAACTGGACGATACCGTCTGGGCCTACCTGTGCTCTGACGATCAGCGCCGTCAGATAGTGGAGCGTGGTGAAGACCCTGATGAGCTGGCGCGAATCTATGCCCGCGTACTGAATAAAGCGCTGGAAGGCAAACCGGCGGACTTAACGATTGGTCTGCACGTCTGTCGCGGCAATTTCCGCTCTACCTGGATTTCCGAAGGCGGCTATGAGCCGGTGGCGGAAGTATTGTTTGGCAGCGTGAATGTCGATGCGTTCTACCTTGAGTATGACAATGACCGCTCCGGTGATTTTGCGCCGCTGCGCTTTATTCGCCCAGGCAAACAGCAGGTGGTGCTGGGGCTGATTACCACCAAAAATGGGGAGCTGGAGAACCCGGAAGGCATCAAAGCGCGCTTACAGGAGGCGGCGAAATATGTCAGCCTGAATCAGCTTTGCCTGAGCCCGCAGTGTGGTTTTGCCTCAACGGAGGAGGGGAACACGCTGACAGCAGAGCAACAATGGGATAAAGTGCGCCTGGTTACGCAGATAGCGGAAGAGGTGTGGTAATCCGCCAGTCATAACGACAAACAGAATACTTTGGGCATGCAGGTCACCCTGCATGTCCTTTCTTTATTTATTCGGCCAGGCCAGAACCAGACACAAGGGAGCCATTAATGGCGACAAAAAGGGATAAATCGGAGCAGATTTGTGGACACTGAGGTGATGGCGTCGCGCGGCCAACGGGCCTTTCACTCTTCTTCTTTTCGCTACCTGTTCTTTGGCCGCCTGCTGACCGTGCTGGGAAACGGCATTGCCCCGATTGCGCTGGCGTTTGCGGTGCTGGATATCGGCGGCTCCGCGACGGACTTAGGGCTGGTTGTGGCGGCACGTTCACTCTTCAACGTTATCTTCTTGCTGCTCGGCGGTGTGCTGGCGGACCGCTATTCACGAAGCCTGGTGCTGGTCTCCTCTTCGCTGGTGGCGGCAGTGGCCCAGGGGATGGTGGCCTGGCTGGTGCTCGACGGCAGCGCAACCATTATGCTGCTGGCTGTGCTCGGCGCGCTTAACGGCGCGGCGGCGGGCATCGCGTTGCCTGCCTCCTCGGCGATGGTGCCGCAGACGGTCCCCCTGCGTACCCTGCGCGAAGCGAATGCTCTTATCCAGCTTGGCGTGTATGGCGGTACGGTGATTGGTGCGTCGCTTGGCGGTATGCTCACCAGCACTATCGGTCCTGGATGGGGGCTGGCGATTGATGCGCTTGGCTTTGCGGCCTCGGCTCCGCTCTACTTACTGATTCGTGTTGGGGCAATCGCATCACATGAAACGCAATCAAATATCCTGCAGGATTTGCGCGATGGCTGGAAAGAGTTTATCGCCCGTACCTGGGTCTGGGCGATTGTGGTGCAGTTTACTATTGTCAATGCAGCCTTTAGTGGGATGGCGATGGTACTCGGCCCCATCGTGGCGGATGAAACCTTTGGCCGTACCGGCTGGGGGCTCGGCGTGGCGGCACAGAGCATTGGCCTGATTGCCGGTTCGCTGATTGCGCTGCGCTGGCGTCCCCGACGCGATCTGTTTATTGGGGTGATACTGGTTAACTTTTGCGCGTTGCCGTTACTGGCTTTGGGAATCTATCCCACGACGACCGCATTGATGGCTGGTTTCTTCCTGGCCGGCGTGAGCTTTGGTCTGTTTGGCGTGGTCTGGGCGCAGTCACTGCAAACCCATATCCCGCCTGAAAAACTGGCGCGGGTGTATGCCTATGATGCCCTGGGCTCGTTTGTTGCCATCCCGGTTGGTGAAATTGCCGCCGGTCCGCTGGCACAGCACTATGGCAGCACGCCTGTCCTGCTGGCCTGCGCGCTGGCGGTGGTGCTGGCGACGGTGGCGGCCTGCTTTGTTCCCGCCATTCGTTTGCTCGACAACTCGCCGCAGATCCGCCCGAACCGCTAAAGCACAGGCAGGCGTTAGCTTGTCTGCAACGCACCCAGTGGTTTTGCCTGCATCCCCCGCAGCATCATCAGCCAGGCCAGCACGATGGTGACCATCATAATGACAAAGAGCGTCCATGCCGGCAGGGTGGTCAGGATAATCCCGGTTAACAGCGGGTTCATTGCCGCGCCCAGCCAGCCCAGCGCCTGGGCTGAGAAGTAGCTCGCTTTCATCCCTGGCGGGGCAATGTTATCGATCAGCATGTACTCGCCGGGGGCATAAATCACTTCGCCAAGGGTAAAGACGGCGGCCGACACGCCCCAGAACCAGAGATTGTCCCCTGAGAACATAAACCCGCCCAGCCCCAGCACAAAGCAGACGGTGCCGAAGGCCATTAACGGGCGCAGGTTGTTTGCCGTCAGCTTACTGCCCAGCCCATATTGCAACGTCACTACCACTGCGGCATTCACCGGCAGTACTACGGCAACGACCTTCTCGGCAAAGTCGCCGTCGGCGATCGACATGACATACTGCGCAATACAAGACGCAAACGACCCGGCAACAAAGGAGGCCAGCAGGCCGGATAAGGTAAACCAGCGTAGCGCGCGGTCACGCAATAACACCGATGGCGACCAGGCCACGCTGTTTTCGCTGCTCTGCGCCACGCGCACGCGGCGAACAAATAGCTGAATAAACACCAGGGGTATCGCGGAACAGAAGGCCGCGAGCCAGAAAGGCAGATTGATGCTGTACATGACCAGCATCGTGCCGATCGGCGGCCCGACGGTCCAGCCGATATTAATAAACGTATAGTTGAGCGAAAAAATCCGCGCTTTCGCCGCCGCGCCCAGCGTATCGGAAAAATAGGCTTTCAGAACGGTCGAAAATACCGAATAGGCGCAGTTAATGAGCGAGAAAAATAACACCACCAGACCGGCATGGCTGACCAGTGGAATAGCGCTAAAACCAAGCAGGAAGACGGCGATGGCCAGCAACATATAGCGCTTTTTATCGAATTTATCCGCCAGGATACCGAAGCCAAGACTAAAGACCACGCCAATGGTCAACGCCGTCGTCATTGCGTAACCCACCTGGTCAACGGACATGGCGTACTGGCGATTGAGATAGATAGTCATGAATGGCAGCGTTGCGCCGCGGCCAATGGTTAACAGCAACGACGACGCCAGTAGCGCGGCGGTAGAGCGCTTTTGTGTTGAGATCATTTTCCTGCCCGACAATGCCTGTTGTTATAGTTTTTTGTGATGTCTAACAGCAATAACATGCATAAAGCGTGATGTACATCGGTTGATTTATCCGTGGATGCCAAAACTGACCTGCCAAAAATAATGATCTGTCTCTGGACTGTTTTTTGCGTTAACGTAAATTTTTACAAAAGTTTAAAAATCAGAGGCGAAGAATGACGCGTAAAGATGGACTGCTGGCGCTGTTGGTTGTGGTGGTATGGGGCCTGAATTTTGTGGTGATCAAAGTCGGGCTGCACAACATGCCTCCACTTATGCTGGCGGGTTTACGCTTCGTTCTGGTGGCCTTTCCGGCACTGCTGTTTATTGCGCGCCCTAAAGTGCCTCTGCGCTTACTGTTGGGCTACGGTCTGACCATCAGTTTCGGGCAGTTTGCGTTCTTATTTTGCGCCATCAAGTTCGGCATGCCTGCGGGCCTTGCGTCACTGGTTCTGCAGGCGCAGGCGTTTTTCACCATCATCCTTGGCGCAGGCGTTTTCGGCGAACGTCTGCAGGGGAAACAATTGGCGGGCATTGCGCTGGCGGTCTTCGGCGTGCTGGTGCTGATTGAGGCCAGCCTGAGCGGGCAACACATTCCGATGATCGGTTTTGCCCTTACCCTCGCGGCGGCGTTCAGTTGGGCCTGCGGCAATATCTTCAATAAAAAAATCATGAGCCACAGCTCACGCCCGCCGGTCATGTCGCTGGTGGTCTGGAGCGCCTTGATTCCGATTATTCCCTTTATGGTGGCATCGCTGGTCTTTGAAGGCCCGGCGTCGATGCGACAAAGCCTGGTCAGTATTGACCTGACGACTATTCTGTCGCTGGTTTATCTGGCGTTTGTGGCGACGATTGTCGGCTATGGTATCTGGGGTTCGCTGCTTGGGCGTTATGAAACCTGGCGCGTGGCGCCGCTGTCGCTGCTGGTGCCGGTGGTCGGGATGGCCAGTGCCGCGCTACTGCTGGGTGAGTCGTTGTCCCTGTTGCAACTGGGCGGGGCGGTGCTGATTATGGCGGGGCTGTACATCAATGTGTTTGGTTTTCGCTTACGTCGGGCAGTTCAGGCGTAAGAGATAAAAAAAGCCCCGCCGAAGGCGGGGCAAAACGATTAGGTGCGCTCGTTGTAGTAAGGCACGCCCAATTCGTCGGATTTATCACTCCCGGCTCCCATGTGGTTAAAGTCGAAAGGCGACTGTTCATGGGAGGTGGGCATTACCATTGTGTCACGTGGGTTCTGTTTCGCAGGGTGTGCGAATTGTTCCGCATAACTCTGGCCGGTCAGTAACACCATCACGGTGAGGGCGGCACAGGCAATACGTTTCATGATTTCCTCGATACGTCTTTAAAACAGGCGATTAGCAATTACAGTGGTTTAACGGAAATAGATAGCGAGACTCTCCGGGTATTTCTGTCACACGATACTTGTGTGGCGGCACGTCAAAGTAGTTTTTGAACGTGCGCGTCAGGGTTTGTTGCGATTCAAACCCATAGCGCTCCGCGAGATACAGGATCGGTTCATTACTGCCTTTCAGCTTCTGTGCGATTTCAGTCAGCTTACGGCTGCGAATGTACTGTCCCAGGGAGTGCCCCGTCTCTTTTTTAAACATCCGTTGCAGGTGCCATTTGGAGTAACCCGAACGCTCTGACACTTTTTCCAGTGAGAGCGGCGATTCCAGGTTATCTTCAATCCAGTCCAAAATGCTATGAATAGTGATGGCGTCAGTATTGCGTCTGGACATCGTCATACCTCTTTTTCGTTACGGCAAGATCTTCTTGAGCAAGTGCTCCAGAGTTGCCACTTCTTCTGCCGTTAAGTTTTTTGTTAATTCCTGATGCAGGTTTTGCCCTACTAATTGATGACATTGCTCACATAACGCGGCGCCGTCGGTGGTTAATTGCACCAGTACGCCGCGTTTGTCATGCGGATTAGGATTTCTTTCGATCCAGCCTTTGCAGACCAGTCGGTCAAGCATGCGCGTCAGCGCACCAAGGTCGACAGAGAGGATCTTTTTTAATTCAACCGGGGTGATACATCCCTGGCAGCGGATAGAACAGAGCACCTTAAATTGCGTGGCGGTGACATCCAGCGGCGCGAGATAGTCGTTAAGTAAGCGATCTTTCTTTTGGTTAACCATATGGATCAAGCGACCAAGTGGAATGATTTCGTTAAACAGATCACTTGTGCTTTTCACAGTGGTTGCCCCGGCAAGTATATTAGTCACGGCAGATATTATTGCTCAGGCAAGTATAAGTCAACTGAATGAATTAGCTTATGCCACGATTTGCTAAAGCCGCGTTATGTCTGCATTTTTCGTCAGCTATCTCTTTGTTTTTTCTTAATTAATAAAGAGATAAGCAAAGCCACTGCCGGGCAGGTCGCGATGAAGATATACTCTCCGGTACGTTTGTTGGCCCTGGAGAGCCTTATTAGATGATGGATTTATTGAAAGTAATTGGCCTTGGACTGGTGGTGATACTGCCGTTGGCAAACCCGCTCACCACCGTTGCGCTCTTTTTAGGGCTCGCCGGCAATATGAACAGCGCCCAGCGCAATCACCAGTCGCTGATGGCCTCTGTCTATGTCTTTGCCATCATGATGGTGGCCTATTATGCCGGACAAGTGGTGATGAACACCTTCGGGATTTCAATTCCGGGGTTGCGTATCGCCGGTGGGCTTATCGTGGCCTTTATCGGCTTTCGTATGCTTTTCCCGCCGCAGAAAATGCATGAAGCGCCGGAGATCAAAACCAAATCGGAAGAGCTGGAAGACGAACCGACGGCCAATATCGCTTTCGTGCCGTTAGCGATGCCGAGTACTGCCGGGCCGGGGACGATTGCGATGATCATCAGTTCCGCGTCGACCGTGCGCGAAAGCAGCGCCTTCCCTGAATGGGTGTTGTGGATTGCGCCACCGCTGATTTTCGCCACCGTGGCGGTGATCCTGTGGGGATGTCTGCGCAGTTCCGGGGCGATAATGCGGCTGGTAGGAAAGGGTGGAATTGAGGCTATTTCTCGTCTGATGGGCTTTTTGCTGGTCTGTATGGGGGTGCAATTTATCATTAATGGCGTGCTGGAAATCATTACGACCTACCACGCCGCTGCCTGATGTGACAGACGTTACGCTGATGGCCGCCAGAGCCAGATGCGGGGAGATAAATACCGTCAGCGGTAGCGCAACTGCGACCCGCTGACGGTGAGGCATTACATATGGTGCGGTTGCTGTCTTTCTTCAAGCGATACCGGCCAGCGACGGAAAATCACGACCGACCAGACCAGCGCGGCCAGCGCCGGAATGGCGCCCGCATAGCCAATGGCTGACATCGACCATTGCAGGCTGACTTGGTTACCGACCAGCGCGCCCGCGCCAATCCCGATATTGAAAATGCCGGAAAACAGTGACATGGCGACATCGGTCGCGTCCGGTGCCAGCGCCAGGACTTTCACCTGCATACCGAGGCCGATAATCATAATCGCGATACCCCAGAAGACGCTCAACACGGCAAGGTTCATCTCACTGCCTGCCGCAGGGCGCAGCAGCAACAGCGAAATGAGCAGCAGGCCAATTGCGCCGCTAATAAGACCGGAGGCATGTTTATTGCCCAGCTTGCCAAACAGCACGCTGCCAAAGATCCCCGCACCGCCGAGAATCAGCAGCAGTAAGGTAGCGAAATTACCGCTAAAGCCCGCCACATTCTGCACGAACGGCTCAATATAGCTGTAGGCGGTGTAATGGGCGGTAACCACCACGACCGTCAGCAAATAAATCGATAACAGCGCCGGGCGACGGAACAGTTCCGGCAGACTACGCAGCGAACCGGAGTGCTCGCTGGGCAGTTTCGGCAACAGTTTGATCAGACACAGCAGGGTGACCAGCGCACCAAAACCGATGGCGAAGAAGGTGGTACGCCAGCCAAAATATTGCCCGACGACGCGACCAATCGGAATACCCAGCACCATAGCCAGCGCCGTACCGGTAGCAATAAGACTCAGCGCCTGCGCGCGTTTGCCTGCCGGGGCGAGGCGAATGGCCAGGGAGGCGGTAATAGACCAGAAAATAGCATGGGCGAAAGCGATACCGATGCGGCTTATCACCAGCACATGGAAATTCCACGCCAGGAAGGAGAGAACATGGCTCCCAATAAACAGCACGAACAGGCCAATCAGCAGCTTACGGCGCTCCACCTGGCTGGTCAGTAGCATAAACGGCAGCGACATCAGCGCCACAACCCAGGCGTAGATCGTCAGCATAATACCGACCTGCGGTGTTTCCATGTCAAAGCTTTGCGCGATGTCCGACAGCAGCCCCACGGGCACGAACTCAGTGGTATTAAAAATGAACGCAGCAACGGCAAGCGTCACCACCCGGAGCCACGCGACTTTTCGTGAAACCATTTGTGTTGTCATATATTTTGGGATCGGTAGCAGGAGAAGAAGATGTGCAGATCTTAGATCTAATTCTGCTCAAAATACAAACTTTTTGTGATCAATGTCTCATTTTTCGGTGGGGCACAACGATGCCAGTTGAAACAAAAAGCAATACAAGGGAAAAACGAACTAAAACAAAAAGGAAAACAAGAGGAAAGGCTATGCATACAATCGACTTCTACATGGTGGACGCGTTCAGCGACCGTACGTTTGGCGGCAACGCCGCCGCCGTTTGTCCACTAACAGAATGGTTACCTGATGACGTGCTGTTGAAAATGGCGCAACAACATAATCAATCGGAAACCGCCTTCTTTGTTCGTAACGACGACGGTTTCGAGCTGCGCTGGTTTACCACGCAGTATGAAATCAACCTTTGTGGTCACGCCACGCTTGCCGCAGCCCATGTGATTTTCGAATATCTGGACTACCCCGAGACGCAGATTAACTTTACTACCCGCTTTGTTGGCCCGCTTACCGTAAGTCGCAAAGGCGACTGGCTGACGCTGGACTTCCCGGCCTGGCAAACAGAAAAGGTGGAAACGCCGCCTGCGCTGCTGTTTGAAACGCTCGGTATCACCCAGGCCAAAGAGGTGCGTGTGGCACGCGATTACATGGTGGTGCTGGATAATCAACAGCAGGTTGAAGCCGTTACCCCGGATATCGCCGCGATGACCCCCTTAAACAAAATGGTCTGTATTACCGCACCGGGCGACGAGCACGATTTTGTCAGTCGCTTTTTCTGTCCGGGTGAATCAGTGCCGGAAGATCCGGTAACCGGTTCGACTCATAGCATGTTGATTCCGTACTGGGCGGATAAGCTCGGTAAGACCGTTTTGCAGGCCCGCCAGCTCTCAGCCCGTGGCGGAGAACTGCGCTGCGAAGCGCGTGGCGAAAGGGTATTGATTGGCGGCCAGGCCACCATTTATCTGATTGGCAAAGTCTATTTGCGTGGTTAAAAATAAGCACCGTTGAGAAAGTTAAAGGGGTGACAGTGTCACCCCTTTTTCGTTACTTAAGCGATGCGCCGCCGCATATCACCAGCTCCTGACCGGTCATGGCCGCCGCGTCCGGTGACAGAACGAATCCCACCAGCGCGGCCACTTCTTCCGGTTTAATCAACCGTCCGATGGGCGGCATATTGGGTGGCGAGCTTTCGCGTCCGGGCGCACTGAGCATCGGCGTTTGCGTCGCACCCGGCGCCACCACGTTGGCCGTGATACCTCGCGGCGCAAGCTCCGCTGCCCAACTGCGCACCATTCCCACCAGCGCCGCTTTGGTGGCAACATACTGCGATCGTCCCGCCGCGCCGCGCGACGTCCGGCTACCGATAACCACGATCCTGCCCCCGGAGGCCATCTGTGGAGCGAAGTGGTTCACCAGTGTTTCCGCCGCCAGCACATGCAATTGCCACAACCGCTGACTGACCTCAGGCGTTATTTCACCAAGCGGTGCGGCGGCCATCATTCCGGCGGCATGAATGAGCGCATGGGGCACGGGCAGGGTATTGAGCACATCACGCAGCGCCGCGCTGTCGCTGAGATCGACACAGACACTGTTAAAGTGTGTGTTGTCGCGCGTGACCTTCGAACGGCTAAGCCCGGTGACATTCCACCCCTGCTCAAGCAGGCGGCTGACAATGGCCTCGCCAATCCCGGAACTTGCCCCCGTTACAATCGCATGTGGCATGTTTACACCCCCAGCAGTGAGCGCGGCACTTTGAACACCGCTTTGCGAACGGTCATGGGTTCCGCCGCCGCGCACAGTGCCTGATGCGGTTCGCCGGGTAAGAACACGGCAAAATCACCCGCTTGCAGTAGCATACTGACCGGCAGTTCTGCGGTGGTGGTGATAAACAGATCCGGTTTACGTTCCTCATCCGTTGCCAGCGGCGTATTTTGCGTACCGGCGCAGATAATTTCTTCCCCCGTCAGCAGTACCTGAACATCCGCCCACTGGTGGTGATATTCCGTATGGCGGTCTTCACGCCGTTGCGTGTTGGACGGGCCAACGGTACAGAACCATTCTGCGCCCGGTAACTGAAAACGTCCGTCATCGCGCGTCTGCAGTGCAGCGAGCGAACACTGGGGAAGCGCGAGAATATCGCGCAACACCGCAGGTAACCCTGCCTGCGGCAGGGCGTTAAGATTGCCAAAAATCACACTGACTCCTTAACCCATTCTGGTGATACGCGCACGTATTTAATCGCCTGGCGGAAATACGTGTAAGCAATATGCAAACTGCCGTCCGCGCCCTGTTTGATGCTCGGGTAGGAGAACTCACGGTTTAGTTTTTCCTGGGAGTTATTGGTCATGCAATAGCCGTCGCCTTCATCAAGATGACGCTGCCACGGCCAGCTTTTCCCGCCGTCAGGCGATATCGCCACGGTCATCGGCGCGCGCGGCGCCCCCCAGAACGCGCTTCGCCCTTCGGTCACTTCCGGCTCTTTACGTCCGTCGCCATCATCAATCTCATCGTATAAGGAGGCGCGACGTTCCAGCGCACCGGCGGCACTCATGTGGTTAAAGACCAGCGCCAGATTACCGTCCGCCAGTGTCGTGACCTGAATAGACGAGTTGTTGTTAGGCAGCGTTGTCGGTTCCGGTACGGACCAGCTTTCACCGCCATCAGTGGACTGGCTGTAATAGATGTTATCCGCCCAGCGGCTGCGAAAGAGCGCGACCAGCGTGCCGTTGTGTAGCGCGGTGATGTTCATATGCACGCAGCCGAGACTTTGCGGAACGTCAACATCACGCCAGGTTTTCCCCTGGTCGGCGGAGATTTTCACCGCGCTGACATCATCATTACCCACCCATTTTTCGCCCGGTTTTGTGCGGCAATAGAAGACCGGCAGCAGCCAGTTGCCGTTTTCCAGTACGGTGATCGGCTGGCGAATAAAGGTGCCCGGTTTATCAAGCAGCGTGGCAATCTCACCCCAACTGACACCCAGATCGGTCGACTGGCGATAGCGGACGATTGCCGTGTCCTGGTTGCCGGAGATCTGCGCGGTCCACATCAGCCACAGTACGTTATCCGGGGCCAGAAAAAGGACCGGGTTCTGTTCAGAGCGGGTGGCATCGTCAGACAGCTTCACCGCGTCACTCCAGCGTTCGCTGCCCGGTGCGAGGCGTGAGCCCCATACGGAAATATCCGCTACCCCTTCCTGGGTGCCACCAAACCAGACACACATCAGTGTGCCATCAGGTAGCGGCAGGATGTTGGCCGCGTGGTTTTGCGGGCAGGGCGAGGGCAGCATTGCACTCAGTACCTGTGCGTCTTCCTGTTGACGAATTACACCATCACGATTAACGGTTACGGACATATCAAACTCCACTATTTTGAACGGGTGTTGGCGCTTTTGGGTGTTCTTTATTCGGGATCAGACGGTCAAGAACCATAATCACCGCAGGGGTAATCAGCGCAATATACATATTGTTAATACCAAACGGGTCGCCCAGCACGTACCAGACAGACGTGACGACACAGGCGCCAATCAGGCCAGCATTCGCACCACGGGTGCTTTTAAAGAAGGGCGCATAGAAGGCAATCACAGCGACCACGGTGATGGACAACCGAATAGCACGGGTAAAGAACGACAGTTTCAGTACTTCCGGGACCAGCAGCACGAAAATCAGCGGCAGGAAGCCAATAAAGAGAGACAGCCAGCGCGTCGCTTTAAATTCCTGCTCCGGCGTTGGATTGCGGTAAGGCACGTAGAAATCTTTGACGACCAGCGAGGCGATAGCCAGCGCCACGGTACTCACACTCACGAAAATGGAGGCAACAAGTGACGTTGTCACGAGTCCGGCAATCCACGGATTCATATCCTGCAGGAAGATAGGCATCGCGTACAGGCTGCTGATTTCCGGATGCAGATATTTGGCTGCCACACCGATCACCGCAATCGCCAGGGAAATAGGCAGACAGAACCAGAAGGCAATCCAGGTGGAACGTTTAGCGGATTTCACGTCTTTGGTAGAACAGATGGCCTGAATCACGAACTGGGTACAAAAAATAGAGCCGATGGTGCCAATCAACCACGCGAAAATCGTGCTTGGACCAAAGTTACCGTCCCAGGTCCAGTAGAAGTGCGGCATCTCTCTGATCATAGGGGTGAAACCACCAGTTTTGTACAGCGCGAAGCCCATGATCACCAGGATACCAAAATATTTCAGTGCGCTGTGCAGCAGGGTAACCCAGGCGACCCCTTTCATCCCGCCGTAAGCGAAGTAGAATGTACTGACAATCGCGGTAATAAAGGCTGCCACCGGCAGACTCACTTTCAGCACGGTTGCGATAGCCGCCGCGCCGCTGACGTAGTTACCGACGTTTACCAGCAACAACGCGTAGATCATGATGATAGAAATGATGTTCTTAGTGCTGTTGCCGTATTTTTCCGCAATCGCGCCGGAGATGGTGATTTTGCCGGTGTTATAAATACGTTTTACCAGCAGCAGACCAAACAACGGGAAACCGATAGCCGCGCCCAGAACGGACCATGAGGCGGCAATCCCACCTTCAAACGCGGCCTGTGCGGTACCGATAGTGGATTTGGCGCCGATGTATTCAGACATCAATAAGATGCCTACCAGAAAGGCCGGCATTGCGCGCGAGCCTTCCATAAAATCGCCGGAGTTTTTACTGCGTAAACGGAAGGTAAGCCAGGTGGTAAAGACGATATAGGCAATGACTATACCGACAATGATCAGGGTATCTTGTGAAGTAAACGTGTTCATCTTTGCCTCTCTTTGGGGCGAGTGAAGCCAGGGCACCTGAGGTGCCCAATATTCTAATGACGAATGAAAAACGCCTTAACGCACGTACTGCGTCACTATCTGGCGAATTTGCAGTTGTTGTTCTTCGGTGAATGAAACGGCATAACGACTTTCGCCGACGTTATAGCCCATCAGTTGTACTGCTTTTTTAATCGCCGCCGGAGAGAACCCTACGCTATAGAGATCGGTGCGCAGGCCGGTGACATTTTCTTGCGCCTGACGAGAACCTTCCACGTCGCCAGCCCTGAAATGCGACCAGATCGCATTAATTTCATTCGGGGCGACGTTCGCAAGGCCAGAGATACAGGCTGAACACCCTTCCACGAACCCCCGGTGAATCAGGGAGTCCGGTCCGTTAAGGACATCGAAATTATCGATATCTTTTACGGCGTTCAGAAATCCGCTCAGGCTTTCATAGCTGCCTGCGCTGTCTTTAATGCCAATAATGTTCGGATGTTCCGCCAACACGCGAACGGTTTGCGGTTCAAGAGTATTCCCGGTGCGGGCAGGGATGTTATAGAGAAATACCGGGACGCTAAGGGCATCAGCGACAGCGGTATAATGGTTAATTAATTCGTTTTGTTTTAAGGGCACAAAATAGGGGGTGATCACGGATACCGCGTCGACGCCCAGTTTTTCAATCTGTTTACCCAGACGAATCGTTTCGCGGGTAGCGATCTCACCAATATGAGCCACCACATTGGCGCGACCGGCCACTTCCTCAACACAGGCTGCGGTGACGGTGATTTTTTCCTGCTCATTCAGCACAAAAAACTCACCGTTTGTGCCGCCGCAGAAAATACCGTTTCCGGCAGCCAGTTGGCGATTGACCTGTTCTTTTAGTGACTGAACGTTCAATCCGCCTTCTTCATCAAAAGGCGTGACGATCGCCGTCAGCACGCCTTCAATTTTCTTACTCATTGCACAACTCTCCATGAAAAATCAGTGAAACAATGTCTGGTAAATCGCTTGCACGGCGGCGTGATCAACAGTGCAAGGGGCATTATTCATCAAGCGCTTAACGTTCAGGGCGGCATCGGCCAGCGACGGAACATCCGCGCGCGGCACCCCCAGCGCTTCCAGGTTGTCCGGCAGGTTGAGGCGTTTTACCAGCGCGGCAAAGTAATCCACCAGCGCGTGGGATTTATCCTCATCGCTGAGCGTGGTATCCGCGCCCGGAACCAGATCCCACACCTGCGCAAATTTTTCGACGGCATACGGGCGCACCACTTTCATGCAGGGGGCCAGCAGAATGGCATTGGCGACACCGTGCGGCAGGTGGTAAGTGCCACCCAGCGGATAGGAAAGCGCATGCACCAGGTGGGTACCCGCATGTGTGATCGCCGCCCCACCGTAATAAGAGGCCCACAACATTTCGAGGCGCGCGGTGAGGTTGTGTGGCTCACTGACGGCGGTTTCGATGTTGTGCAGAAGCTTACGCAGACCGGTCAGGGCGACGTTGTCGCTTACCGGGTTGGCGATCGTGGCGGTAAAGCACTCGATCAGGTGGCACAGGGCATCAATACCGGTAGAAGAGGCGATATGCGCAGGCATGCTGGTGGTCAGTTCCGGCAGCAGGGCGACATAATCCGGCAGCAGCACCGGAGAGATGATCCCCACTTTGGTGTTCTGTTCCGGGATCGCCAGAATCGCATTCGGCGTGGCTTCGGAGCCGGTCCCGGCGGTGGCCGGAATCAATAAAGACGGTACGCGTGCGGTCGGCTTTTCCCCGGCCAGCAGGGCGTCAAGGCCCGGAGAGCTCGGGTGATAAAGTACCGATAACAGTTTGCTGACGTCGAGAACGCTGCCGCCGCCGATACCGACGACCAGATCAAATGCCGCGTCTGGCGCATCGGCGAGAATACGGGCGACATCATGCTGGCTGGGTTCCGGCGGTACGTTGTCAATAATCTGTACCAGTCGGCCTTCTGCCTGCAGCAGCGTCAGAATTTGCTGCGTTGCGGCAAGTTTGATGACGTTGCCATCGCTGACCAGTAAGAGTTTCTTTTTACCCGTAAGCAAAGGCGCGATAGCGGGGATGGCCCCTGCGCCGCTTATCAGGGTGCTGTTTATTGTTACCACAACGTTCTCCTGTCTGTCTTTGTGGTGATTGAACTCAATCATCTTTTTTCAATCACGGTCACTGTATGGCATAAATTTATAATTTATTCGCAAATTAAATAAGTTGATCTTGCTCACATATAATCAATTATGATTGAATATAATCATACCCAGAACGTAACGACGCGGAGTAGGGATGAACAAACAAAGCGCGGTCCAGCAAGTGGTGATTCTGGCCGATGACTTCACAGGCGCAAACGATGCGGGCGTAAGCCTGGCACAGGCAGGGATGCGTGTAGAAGTGGCACTGGAAGCGACATATCAAAGTGATGCGCAGGCGCTCATTTATAACAGCGACAGCCGGGCGATGACGGCGACGGCGGCGTACGAGAAGGTCGCTGCATTGACCGAAAGCGTACTGCGTCTCTCTTCACCCGCGTGGCTGGTGAAAAAGATAGATTCCACGTTGCGCGGTAATCCGGGGGCGGAAGTGATGGCCATGCAGCGAATTACGGGGGCAAAGGCAGTGATTATCGCCCCGGCATTTCCGGCTGCAGGGCGCATTACCCGCGAGGGGAAATGCCTGGTCAATGGCGTGCTGCTTACCGACACCGAGTTTGCCAGCGATCCGAAAACGCCGATTACCCGTGCGGACGTGGGCGCGCTCTTTAGCGGACATAGCCAGAACATCACACCCTCGCAGTTGCCCGTCGCACTCTTGAGTGGCAGTGCGCAAGCCCCTGCGCTGCTGGTGGTGGATGCGCAAACGGACGCCGATCTGGATGACATCATCACCCATGCCATGCAGGCGAGTGAAAGGCCGCTGCTGGTCGGTTCCGCCGGGTTATGTGATGCCCTGTCACGCCGTCTGGCGCCGCAAAAACAGCCGGTAGTACTGGCGGTTGTCGGCTCAATGAGTGAAATCGCTCAAAAACAGGTGAGCATAGCCGCGCAGCATCCACGCTGCGAACACATCTTTGTTGACATTAATGACGTCTTTCAGTCGTCAGCCACCGATTATCGCGCCGCGATTGTCGCCGCGCTTAACGGTGGACGCCATTGCCTGGTCCATACCTGCCCGGATGAACAGGCGCGCCATCAGGTGGCGGCGCTGTGCGAGCGCTGGGGAGTGAGCCGCGCTGAGTGCGGCGAGCGTATTTGTGATTATTTAGGCGCACTTACCCGCGATGTGCTGCAACACAGTACGCCTGACGGTCTCTATCTCTCGGGGGGTGATGTGGCGATAGCGGTCGCCAGGGCGCTCGGGGCAAAAGGGTTTCAGATTCGTGGGCGCGCCGCAGGTTGCGTGCCCTGGGGATATTTTTCAGGTTGCGAATGGCAACGACCAGTGATGACCAAAGCGGGCGGTTTCGGCGACGAAACCACGTTGCGCAAGGTTTTGCATTTTATTGAGGAGAAGTCGAGTGACTAACATTATTGCCGTAACCATGGGCGATCCTGCGGGGATTGGTCCGGAGATTATTATTAAATCGCTGGTCGAAGGGGAACTGTCCGGGGCGCCGGTTGTGGTTGTGGGCTGTGCCCAAACGTTCAACCGTATTCTGGCGCTGAACATCACGCCGCATGCGGAACTGCGCATTATTAACCAGGTCAGTGAGGCCCATTTTGCCCCTGGCGTGATTAACGTACTGGATGAACCGCTGGCGGACCCGCAGGCATTGGAACCCGGTAAAGTACAAGCCCAGGCAGGCGATCTGGCCTACCGCTGCGTACGTCGTGCGACCGAACTGGCGATGGCCGGCGACGTGAAGGCCATTGCCACCGCACCGCTGAACAAAGAAGCACTGCACTTAGGCGGCCACCACTATCCGGGGCATACTGAACTGTTGGCGAAACTGACCAACATTAATGACTACGCGATGGTGCTCTATACCGACAAACTCAAAGTGATTCACGTCACTACGCATATCGCGCTGCGTAAATTCCTCGATACCCTGAATCAGGATCGCATCAAGACGGTGATTCGTGTGGCGGACAGGTTCCTCAAACGCGTTGGCTTTGCAAATCCGCGTATCGCGGTGGCCGGGGTGAACCCGCATGCCGGAGAAAATGGTCTGTTTGGCGATGAAGAGATCACCACCGTAGGTCCGGCGGTTGAGGCCATGAAAGCCGAAGGCATCAATGTTTACGGCCCGTGCCCGCCAGATACGGTGTTTATGCAGTGCAACGAAGGGATGTACGACATGGTGGTGGCGATGTACCACGATCAGGGACATATTCCGTTAAAATTGCTGGGCTTTTACGATGGGGTTAATATCACTGCTGGTTTGCCGTTTATCCGTACCTCTGCGGATCATGGCACCGCTTTTGATATCGCCTGGACCGGAAAAGCGAAACCGGAGAGCATGGCGGTTTCCATCCAGTTAGCTATGCAAATCACACGAGAATAATATGAAGGGATATAACCGGTTAGAACAGATTATGGATTATCTGAAAGGCCATAATCTGGTAACGGTAGACCAACTGGTGACCATCACCAATGCGTCTCCTGCCACCATTCGCCGCGATTTGATCAAACTCGATCAGGAAGGGGTGATAAGCCGTTCGCACGGCGGCGTTACCCTTAACCGGTTTATCCCCTCGCAGCCGACGACGCATGAGAAAATGCAGCGTAACCTGTCGGAAAAACATGCCATCGCCTGTGCGGCCGCGTCGCTGGTGAAAGCCGGTGACGCGATTGTCCTTGATGCCGGTACCACCATGATTGAACTCGCTCGTCAGTTGACGCATCTGCCGCTGCGGGTGATCACCAGCGATTTGCACATTGCGCTGTTCCTCTCCGAGTTTAAGCAGATCGAAGTGACAATTATTGGTGGGCGTATTGATGACACCAGCCAGTCCTGCATCGGCGATCATGGCCGTAAACTGTTGCAGGGGATTTGGCCGGATCTGGCATTCGTAAGCTGCAACGGTTGGGATTTGGAAAAAGGCATCACCTCGCCAACCGAAGAGAAGGCGGCGCTGAAACGGGCATTGATTGATAATGCGCAGCGCCGGGTGTTGCTGGCCGACAGCAGTAAATACGGGGCGTGGTCGCTGTTTAACGTCGCCCGTCTTGATTCACTGACAGATATTGTCACCGACAGTCACCTGGGTGACGATATCCGCCAGAAACTTGCCGTTTTACCTGCCCGGTTAACCATCGCGGAATAACCGGGCCACGCCCTCAGGGCAGGCGCGCGATATTGGCTTTTATTACCGATACGGAGTGGTTGAATTTCGCCACTTCGTCCTCTTCAAGCTGTAACTCAATAATCTGCTGTACGCCGCTCTGGGTCAGGACCGCCGGGACACCGATAGCAACGTCGCTTACGCCATACTCACCGTCAAGTACGCAGGAGATCGCCAGCGCGCGGTGGCTTCCGGTAAAGATATTGCGGCAGATTTCCGCAATGGTCCCGGCAATACCGTACTCGGTGCAGCCTTTACGGGCGTAAATTTCAAAACCGTGCTTGCGCACGCTCTCCGCCAGTCCGTCAAAATCGATCGTCTGCCCGGTACGGCGCTTCCAGACATCGGCAATCGGCGAACCGTAGACCGACGAGTGCGACCACACCGGAAACTGGGTGTCGCCATGCTCGCCAAGGATAAAAGCATCGATACTCTGCGCGCCGATATCCAGCGTCTGCGCCAGCGCGCGCCGCAACCGGGTGGTGTCCAGCCACACGCCGGTACCAATGACCTGGCTGCGCGGCAGGCCAGAGAGTTTCCACACCTGCCAGGTGATGATGTCGCACGGGTTGGTGGCAATCAGAAAGATGCCGTTAAAGCCGTTTTCCATCATCTGCGGCACAATGTTTTTAACGATACGCGCGGTGTTTTGTAGCTCGTCCAGGCGGGTCTGCCCCGGTTTAAGCGGGCCGCCGGAGACAGTGATGACCGCAATGTCCACATCGGCACAGTCGGCGGCGTCGCGGTGGGTGATATGCATCATGCCCGGCATATACGCGGCAGCATCCGCCAGATCCTGCACATGGCCTTCAACGCGATCGCGGTTCAAATCAACAAGGATCAACTCTTCGGCAATGTTCTGATTCAGCAGGGCGTAAGCCGCCGATGCGCCAACATTGCCAGTACCGATGATCATCACTTTGCGGGCTCTGGTATTCATTTCTCTTCCGTTATCACGATTACGCGTGAGCGTAAATTACCGCCGCAGGCGCGATTTATGCAATCCGGACAGGGATATATAAGTTAATTGTATGGCGAAGTGAGCAGGGTTTGCGCGTAATTTAACAGAACCATAACAGGAGAGCCCATGTATACCTTTATCCCCGCCTCGGCGAGCCAGCCGGGCATTCGTACTCTGATTGCCGCCCTGGATGCTTATCAAACCCAACTCTATCCGGCGGAGAGTAATCACCTGCTGGATCTGGCAACCCTGCCACCTGAGAGCGTAATCATGCAAGCCATCGTACATACGTCCGGAGAGGTGGTCGGCTGCGGTGCCATTGTGCTTAACGACGATGGTACCGGTGAGATGAAGCGGGTCTATATCGATGCGCGCCACCGGGGTCAGCAACTGGGGGATAAGCTGCTGAATGCCCTGGAGGCGGCGGCCGTTGCGCGCGAGTGCCATACGCTGCGCCTGGAGACGGGCATTAAACAGCAGTCGGCAGTTCGTCTTTATACACGCTGCGGATACCAGCAGCGGGAGGCTTTTGCCCCTTACGCAGAAGATCCGCTCAGTATTTTTATGGAAAAACGGCTGACTGCGGATCGGCTTTCAGCACTTCAATAAAGGCATCCAGGTGGCGGGTTTTCGCACCACGCCGCCACACCAGCCAGGTGTTCAGCCAGCGCCAGTTTTCCGCCAGCGGCCAGGCGCCGACCTGGTGGTGACCGGGCATACTTTCCAGCATGCTGCGCGGAATAAGCGCCAGTCCGGCACCGGCAATCACGCAGGCCAGCATGCCGTGATAGGACTCCATTTCGTGGATTTTCCCGGGGGTAGCCTGATCGGCGTGAAACCAGCTCTCAAAATGGCGACGATAGGAACAGTTGGCGCGAAACGCATAAATACTGGAACCATTTACCTGGGCGGCCCGGGTGATGGGCTCGTGGCCGTGCGGGGCGACAATCATCATCTCTTCACGGTAGACCGGAATGCCTTCCAGACCGGGATGCATCACCGGTCCATCGACAAAGGCGGCGCTCAGCGTGCCATCAAGAATACCGTCAATCATCGTGCCGGAAGGCCCGGTTGCCAGATCGAACTGAATGCGCGGATAGCGCTGATTATATTTCGCCAGTGTGGCCGGTATACGCACTGCTGCGGTGCTCTCCAGCGAACCGAGCGAAAACAACCCCTGTGGCTCGTCCCCGGCCACAACCATCCGCGCTTCATCAACCAGCGCGAGGATCTGCTGGCTGTAGCGCAAAAAGCTGTGCCCGGCGGGGGAAAGACGCAGCCGCTGGTTTTCACGAATAAAGAGATCCACCCCCAGGTCGGCCTCAAGCTGGCGAATGCGGGTGGTCAGGTTCGACGGCACACGATGCACTTTTTGCGCGGCCTGGGTAATGCTGCCGGTCTGCGCCACGGCGTTAAACATCTCAAGCTGCGTTAAATCCATAGTGTTCTCCATTCGTGAATAGTGAAGTTAATATTATTCAGTTTTCAGGAATAACAAATTCAGCGACGATAGCGCAATACCTGAACAGCGAAAGCGAGAGAATTATGTCAATTTCATCTGCCACCCATGCCATTTCCGTGAATCCGGCGACCGGGGAAACCCTGTCGGCTACCCCCTGGGCCAGCCGTGAAGACGTCGACGCTGCCCTGGAACTTGCTGCCAGAGGCTATCGCCAGTGGCGGCAAAAAAGTGTCAATGAGCGTGCGCAGGTTTTGCGTGCGGTCGGTGAGGTATTGCGCCGTCACGGCGAAGCGATGGCGCAGTTGATTTCACAAGAGATGGGCAAACCGATAGCCCAGGCGCGCGGCGAAGTCGCTAAATCCGCCAACCTGTGCGACTGGTACGCCGAACACGGCCCGGCGATGCTGGGTTCAGAAGCCACCCAGGTTGAAAACAACCGGGCGACCATTGAATACCGTCCGATGGGGCCGATTCTGGCGGTGATGCCGTGGAACTTTCCGCTGTGGCAGGTGCTGCGCGGTGCGGTGCCGATTCTGCTGGCGGGCAACAGCTATCTGCTTAAGCATGCGCCGAATGTGCTGGGTTGTGCGGCGCTGACAGGCAAAATCTTTGCCGAAGCCGGGGTGCCGCAGGGCGTCTTTGGCTGGGTGAATGCCACCAACGACGGCGTGAGCCAGGCGATTAACGATCCGCGCATTGCGGCAATAACCGTTACCGGCAGCGTGCGTGCCGGGTCGGCGATTGGCGCTCAGGCCGGCGCCGCGCTGAAAAAATGTGTGCTCGAACTGGGCGGGTCCGACCCGTTTATTGTCCTTGGTGATGCGGATCTCGATCTGGCCGTGAAAGCAGCAGTGGCCGGACGTTATCAGAACACCGGGCAGGTTTGCGCGGCGGCTAAACGTTTTATTGTTGAAGCCAGCATTGCCGATACCTTCACGGAGAAATTTATCGCGGCGGCGGCGGCCTTACCCCAGGGTGAGCCGCAGGCTGAGACAACCTACCTTGGCCCGATGGCGCGTTATGACCTGCGTGATGAACTGCACGCTCAGGTACTGGCGACGGTCAGCGAAGGGGCAACCCTGGCCCTCGGCGGTGAAAAAACCTCCGGGGCAGGGAACTACTACCCGGCAACCGTGCTGACCCATGTGACGCCAGAGATGACCGCTTTCCGTCAGGAGATGTTCGGCCCGGTGGCAGCCATCACTGTAGCGCGCGATGCGGAACATGCGCTGGAACTGGCCAATGACAGTGATTTCGGTCTGTCTGCGACGGTGTTTACCGCCGATATAGCGCTGGCAGAGGATTTTGCCGCCCGCCTGGAGTGCGGTGGCGTCTTTATTAACGGCTACAGCGCCAGCGATGCCCGCGTGGCGTTCGGTGGTGTGAAGAAAAGCGGATTTGGTCGTGAGTTGTCGCATTTCGGTCTGCACGAGTTTTGTAACGTGCAAACCGTATGGAAAGATCGCCTGTGATCGTATGCGCGCCCTTGCGGGGGCGCGCCGTCTGCGGATGTCATGGTTTCGTCATACTTCTTTCGTAAACTCGCGGGCATCGTGAGGTTATAGAAGAATATCATGAACTTAAAGCAAATTTTCCGCCGAATTTTTCGGCAATTGACACCACGGCAGTTTGGCTTACTGGCAGGTATCTTCTGGATAATAGGGCTTTTTTCCGCACTCCAGATTGCCTCCTCCTTCGTTCTTACCCTGTCGTTGCGCGATGCGCAACACAACGAACAGCTCAATCAACAAACCCACCTGCAACAGGTAAAAGTCGATGAAGCCCGCGTGGCGTTACTGGCAGCAAGCGATCTGCTTAACCGCGCAGGCGTCTATTTTATGCAGGATAAAGAGACCGGTTCTGACGGTAGCTGGCATAGCCTGATGGATGAGGCGCAGGCTGCGCTTGCGACGTCGCAGAAATCCTGGCAGGCATGGCTTGCGATGAATCCACCCAAAGATGACGGGCTGATCAACAGTTACCAGCTTTTCTACGGGGCGATCAAAGAACAGGCCGACGGGCTGGTGAAAACCAATTCTATCGATGCGTTCTTTGCCGTTCCGGCCCAGGCGTTTCAGGCCGATTTTAACGACAACTACGCGCGTTTTCAGCAGGCCAGTGAAAAGCGGGCCGATGAAGGCCGTCTGACCTTAATGGGCGGGCTAGCGCGCCTGCAACAGGTGTTTGTGCTGGTGCCTGTGCTGTTGGTGGTTATTGCCATTGCAGTCTGGTTTGGCATGTCGCGCTGGGTAATTTCACCGCTGCGTCGGCTTATTGCCCATATCAATACTCTGGCCGCCGGTGACCTTTCCACGCCATTGCCGGAGGTCAAACGCTTCAACCGTGAAGTTGATCAGATTGTCCTGAGCGTCGACACCATGCAACACGGGTTACAGCAACTGGTCAGCCAGGTGAGTCACGCCACCCGTTCGATGGTGAACAATATTGATAGCCTGGCGCAGGGCAACCAGAAGCTGTATCAGCAATCGACCCGCCAGGCACAAGAGCTTGAGGACGTGACGGCCCATATCGCGACCCTTGAATCCCATGTTGAAGGCAATAGCGGCTATGCCCAGCTTGCCAGTGAACGTGCTGATGAAGCGCGTAAAGTCGCGGCGGGGGGCGACAGCATGATGGAGACGGTAAACCAGTCGATGCAGGCGATTGTGGGCCGGGCGTCTGAAATGCGCGGTATCGTCGAATTGATTGAAGGGGTGGCGTTCCAGACCAATATTCTGGCGCTCAATGCCGCCATCGAGGCGGCGCACGCGGGTAACCACGGGCGCGGCTTTGCGGTGGTGGCCAAAGAGGTGGGGCTGCTGGCGCGTAAGAGCAGCCATTCGACGCAAACCATCCAGCAACTGATCAACCACTCTTTGCAGGGCATTAACGACGGTACTCACGCGGTCAGTAAGCTGGAAGATAACCTGCAAAAGGTCACCGGCCTGGTCGGGCATCTTAGCGGATTACTGAACGATATCTCCACGGCGACCCTAAGCCAGGGGGAGAGCATTCATCATATGACCCGTCGTTTGCATTCGCTCAATAAGGTGGCGCGCCGCACCGGGGAACTGGTCACGGATGCCACCGAAGCGTCCGTGCAACTGCATAATGATTCTCACGCGCTGATGCAGGCCGTTTCCCGCTTTCGTCTCCCGGCCTGATTTTTGCTATACTCGCAGCCCATTTTACGGCTGCGAGTAAGGATCGGGTGTGGCGACAGTCATGGATAACAGCGTACTTGAGGCATTGCTTGAGCAGGTACGCCCGCTGAAAGGTCTGGGAAAAGTGGCAGACTATATTCCCGCGCTGGCGACCGTCAGCGGGGATAAATTGGGCATCGCCATTTGTACCGTCGACGGTGAACATTTCCAGGCAGGTGATGCCGACGAGCGTTTTTCCATTCAGTCACTTTCAAAAGTCCTCAGCCTTGTGGTGGCGATGAACCATTACGAGGAGGATGAAATCTGGACGCGTGTCGGTAAAGACCCGTCCGGTCAGCCGTTTAATTCTCTGTTGCAACTTGAAATAGAGCAGGGCAAACCGCGTAATCCGTTTATCAATGCGGGCGCGCTGGTGGTCTGCGATATGTTGCAAAGCCGCCTGAGCGCCCCGCGCCAGCGGATGCTGGAAATCGTGCGCAAACTGTCCGCCACGCCGGATATCGCGTTCGACAGCGTGGTGGCCCGCTCCGAGTTTGAACACTCCGCGCGTAACGCGGCGATTGCCTGGTTGATGAAATCCTTTGGTAACTTCAATAATGATGTTGCCACGGTACTGCAAAACTACTTTCACTACTGCGCGCTGAAAATGAGCTGTGTCGAGCTGGCGCGGACCTTTCTCTTTTTGGCCGATAAAGGCACGGCGCCGCACCTTGCGCAACCGGTGTTAACGCCGCAACAAACACGCCAGGTCAACGCGCTGATGGCAACCAGCGGCATGTATCAAAATGCCGGTGAGTTCGCCTGGCGCGTCGGGTTACCGGCAAAATCGGGCGTGGGCGGCGGCATTGTCGCGATTGTGCCGCAAGAGATGGCCATTGCGGTCTGGAGCCCGGAACTGGACGAGGCCGGCAATTCACTGGCGGGGATTGCCCTACTGGAGGCGCTGACCCAAAAACTGGGGCGTTCGGTGTATTGATGTCTGACTACGACGCTTTGTTTGCGCGGCTTGCCCGCTCCACTTTTCGTTCCCGCTTTCGGCTGGGGGCGAAAGAGCGCCAGTACTGCGTGGATAAGGGCGCAGAGGTTATCGCGGCACACGCGGCTGATTTTGTTGCCCGGCGCCTGGCCCCTGCGCTACCTCATAATGACGGCAAACAGACGCCGATGCGCGGTCATCCGGTCTTTATTGCCCAGCATGCCACGGCCACCTGCTGTCGGGGGTGTCTGGCAAAATGGCACGCTATTCCTGCAGGCGCTGAACTTACAGAGGTACAGCAGCGCTATATCGTCGGGGTGATTTATCACTGGCTGGTCCTGCAAATGAATTCATAACACTAATGAATTAAACGGCAAATACATGTTAAAAGCCTGTTATATCGACATTACATGTTAAGCTATACGCCGTTTTTGTCGCGTCGAAATGACCTGCAACATCCTTACCTGGGATTGATAAGTAATGCGCGCTCTTTTTTCGCCCACATTTCGCCTGCTGCGAAATGATCAGCCGTTCATCAATGCGACGGTGATTTTTCTGATCACCACGCTTTTTTATTTTGTTGGGGCGATGCTGCGTCTGGTCGAGGCGCTTTCGCTCTTCTGGCCGCTAAATGCAGTAATGGCAGGGATCTTTGCCCGTTACGCTTTCTTACAGCGCTGGCCTTACTATCTGATGAGCTTTGTGGCGATGCTTATCTATGACGGCGTCACCACCTCGTGGGGCTGGTCATCGGTGGTGATTAACTTTTCTAACATGGTTTTTATCATAACCATGGCGCAACTGGTGCAACGCGAGCAGCGGCTTATGCGTCATGCGCCGCAACCCATAAACGCCCTTAATCTTTTTGGCTACTGTCTGGTGTCGGCAATGCTCTGCTCGCTTTTCGGTGCCTTTGGCTCGATGGGGGTAGTCATCAACCAGGATTTCCTGATGCTCTTTGGTGACTGGTTCAGCGAGCAGTTCTCGACGGGTGTGCTGATCCTGCCCTGCATCCTGACCGCTGTCTGGCCGGATACGCGGCTGGCTTTAAATAGCAAAACGTTGCTGCCAGTACTGGCGCTGATTGTCTCCGTACTGGCCTCGGTGTGGGTAGGGGGAGCGGGTAGTCTGGCATTCCCGCTGCCGGCGCTTATCTGGTGCGCCGTCACTTTCTCCTTGCCGTTGACCTGCCTGCTGACATTGATAACCGGCGGGCTGGAGATCATCCTGGTGGCCAACGGGTTGATCAATATTTTTGTCGCCTCGCCGTTACAGATGTCGCGCATGTTTTCTGCCCGACTGGGCATTGCCACAATGGCAATTTGCCCGGTCATCGTTTCTGTTAGCGTAGAAACCATCAACCGTTTGATGCGCCATGTGTCTTTGCGCGCGGACTACGATTTTCTGACCCGCGTCTACTCCCGTTCCGGTCTGTATGAAGCGCTCAACCATGACAGTAATGGCTTTGCCAACCAACATCTGACGGTCATGCTGCTGGATATCGATTACTTCAAAAGCGTTAATGATAACCACGGGCACGAGTGCGGCGACCGGATACTCACCTCGTTTGCGCAGAAGGTTCGTCAGGAACTGGGGGAGCAGGGCATTATTGCCCGGATGGGCGGGGAAGAGTTCGCGGTAATAGCCGCTACGCCTGGTCCGCAGCAGGGTTTTCTGTTAGCTGAACGGCTGCGTAAGTCGGTTGAGGGGCAACTTTTTCACTGGCATGACCAGACACTGCGCCTGACGGTCAGTATTGGCGTCAGCAACGGACAGGTCCTTTCCGGCTCGTTGACGGAGGCTTTTAATAAATTACTCGCTGAGGCGGATGAGTATCTTTATCGTTCCAAAAAGGCGGGGCGAAATTGCACCAGTATGCGTCAGTCGCCACTGGAAGAAACATTAAAGCCTTCGGTCAGTTTCTAAGCCCGAACGGTTTCTCAATCTCCTGTTTCGACAGCGCGCATCTGCAATGTAATAAGGCAAAACGATAGCGATAAGTTATTAAATTACTTGCTACAAATTTTCATCATCAATACTATAACCGAGTATATGTATCGGAAAAAATTTGCGCCATGAATGGATCTGACAATTTGAAGAAAGGCGAGCGGATCACTGGCGGCAGGTTCGTCAGGCGCATGTACCTGATGCGTATTCTTGGGACCTTTCTCTGTTTTTTCCCTATCCTCTCCGTATTGTTGGAACTCCATCGTCCCCTGTGGTTGATACTCTTACTGGGCGCTAATGCCTTTATCTGGCCGACACTGGCGTTTATGCGCGCCCGCCGCTCCGATACCCCTCTGACGCTGGAACATCAAAACCTGATCTTAGACGCTGGTGCGGGTGGCTTCTGGATAGCCATGATGTCGGTTAACCCCCTGCCGTCGGTGGTCATTGCCACGATCCTGCTCGCCGATCGCCTCTCGGCGGGTGGCGTTGAGCTGATGCGCAAAGCGGGGATGTTAATGCTGGCCGCTTTTGCGGCGGCATGGGTGGCGCAGGGGATGGATTTTTATGTTGAGGTGTCTCAGCGCACCATGTTCACGACGCTGCCCCTGATTGCCATCTATATGCTGGCGCTCAGCGTACTGACCGACAACATTGCCGTAAAGCTGCGAAATAAAAGCCGCGAGCTGGAACGCATTGCGATGATGGACCCGCTGCTGGATATTGCCAACCGTCGCCTGCTGGAAAAACGTATCCAGTATGAGTTGGATAAACTGCGTGAACTGCCGCGCAATTCAATGCTGATGTTCATCGATATCGATAATTTCAAAGAAGTTAACGATCGGTTTGGTCACAAAGTGGGCGACGCACTGCTGGTCACAGTGTCGAAGATCCTGCATGCCGCGACGCGAAAAACGGATACCCCGGCGCGGCTGGGTGGGGATGAATTCGTGATTTTGCTTCCGGATACTACCCAGGAAGAGGCGCTTGCCGTTGCCGGGCGAATTATGGATTCCGCTGCCGTGATGAGCGTAACTCAGGAATATGCCTTCCACTGTACACTGAGTATTGGCATTGCCAGTGCGACCCAGGGGATGCAAAACGTCACCGACTGGCTGAAAGCGGCGGATGACGCCCTCTATAAAGCAAAACGCCGCGGCAAAAATCAAATCTACTCACACTGACAAACGTGCTGAATACGCTAAGCTTTATCCTGTACACCGCGAATCGGTCGCTCGATCACGTCTTATAATCGCGGACACCTGCCGATACTGACTAGCGAGATAGGCACTTTATGAAAACTCCTGCAATTCCCTTTGATGAGGAAAAACGCCTGGCGTCGTTGCGCGAATCCGGGTTGCTTGATACAGGAACTAATGAACGTTTTGACCGCCTGACAAGGCTGGCAAAGCGGTTGTTCAATGTTCCTATCGCGCTGGTGACCCTGGTGGGTGAAAAGACTCTGCATTTTAAAACCAGTGACGGCACCGCCCACGAAAGCCTGCCGCGCCATCTCTCCTTTTGTGGACACACCATCCTCAGCACAACGCCGCTTATCGTCAACGATGCCGGTAGCGACGAACGTTTTTGTGATAACCCACTGGTAACCGGCGAATCCCATCTGCGCTTTTATGCAGGCTATCCGCTGCGTCTGCCCGATGGGGCGCTGGTCGGCTCATTTTGCCTGCTCGACCGCAGCCCGCGCGATTTCTCATCCGCCGAGGTGGATATTCTGAAAGATTTTGCGCTGATCGTGGAAAATGAGTTTGCGGTGATGAGCGCCGCGACCACCGATGAACTCACCGGGCTGTTTAACCGCCGTGCGTTTGATAACCTGGTGAAATTTGCGATAAACAGCGCCCGTCGTCGCGCTGAACCGCTAGCGCTGGCGTGGGTGGATCTCGACGGTTTCAAACAGATCAACGACACCTGGGGGCACAGCGAGGGCGATGAGGCCCTGCGCTCAATGGCAAAAGTGATGCGCGCAAGCTTCCGGGAAGCGGATCTGTTAGTGCGTTATGGTGGGGATGAGTTCGCAGTCCTTTTTTCCGACACCCATGAGCAGGGGGCGTGGATTGCCCTGGAGTATCTGGTGGAGCAGACTCAGGCCTGGAACTTGTCCTCTGGCAAACCCTGGAAGCTTGCCTTTTCCTGGGGGGTAAGTGAGTTCGATCATAACGGTAACGGCGATATAAAAGCCTGGCTGGAAGATGCGGATGCCAAGATGTACGCCATGAAGACGAAAAACCATCGCGAACGCTAGTGACATAATAAAAACCTATGACACGGGATATTGTGTTAACAATATGTAAAATGCATAGTGGTTATTTTTAAGGAACAAAAATGACCACCACCTCTTTAGTTCGCCTCCTTGATGCCAGCGAAATCCGTGCCCGTATCGATGAACTCTGTGACGTATTAGAAAACTGCGTGCAGGGCGGGGCGTCCGTCAGCTTTATGTTGCCTTTCGGGCGGGAAAAATCTCGCGCCTTCTGGCAGGGTGTGGCTGACAGCGCAGGGCGTAATGAACGCGTCGTACTGGTAGATGAAAATAGTGAAGGCCTTATAAACGGCACCGTTCAGCTTATTGTCAACCAGCCCGAAAACCAGCCGCATCGTGCCGATGTCGCCAAACTCCTGGTGCATGAACGTGCCCGACGTCAGGGTATCGCCGGTAAGTTAATGGCACACCTTGAAATCGTTGCCCGTGAGCAGGGAAAAACGGTACTGGTACTGGACACCAGTACCGGGAGCGGGGCGGAATCTTTCTATACCCGGTGCGGCTGGCAAAAGGTCGGTGAGATCCCGCGCTATGCCCTAATGCCAGATGGGGCGATGACCGCGACGAGCGTCTTTTATAAGTTTTTGTGACGGGTGTTGTATTTTTGTGATTGCCGTTGGAAATGTTGTCTCGCTTTGATCAAAACAGGGGTTCATGGTCGAAAAGTTTGATAAGTTATTAGACCAATCTTCCTAGGTTGTATGACTAATCAAAAAAGGAACCCATTGTGAACACAGTTAACCGTCGCGATTTCCCCGGCGCTTCTTACCCAGAGCGTGTGATTCAGTTTGGCGAAGGCAACTTTCTGCGTGCCTTCGTCGACTGGCAGATCGATTTATTGAACGAGCACACTGACCTCAATGCCGGGGTGGTGATTGTTCGTCCGATCGACAGCGACTTCCCGCCCTCTCTGAGCACCCAGGATGGCTTGTATACCACTATCATTCGTGGCCTGAATGAGCAGGGCGAAGCGGTTAGCGACTCACGCCTGATCCGTTCCGTGAATCGTGAAATCAGTGTTTACGGGCAGTACGATGAGTTCCTGAAACTTGCGCATAACCCGGAGATGCGTTTCGTCTTCTCCAACACTACCGAAGCCGGTATCAGCTATCACGCTGGCGACAAATTCGATGACGCACCTGCGGTGAGCTATCCGGCGAAACTGACCCGTCTGCTGTTCGAACGTTTTAGCCACTTTAACGGCGCGGCAGATAAAGGTTGGGTCATCATCCCGTGTGAACTGATTGACTACAACGGTGACGCGCTGCGTGAACTGGTGCTGCGCTATGCGCAGGACTGGGCGCTGGGCGATGCGTTCGTGGCATGGCTCGATTCTGCTAACACCTTCTGCTCAACGCTGGTTGACCGTATCGTAACGGGCTATCCGCGCGATGAAGTGGCAAAAATTGAAGCGGAACTGGGTTACCATGACAACTTCCTCGACACCGCAGAACACTTCTATCTGTTTGTGATCCAGGGGCCGCAGTCACTGGCCGCCGAACTACGTCTGGACAAATATCCGCTGAACGTGCTGATTGTCGACGACATCAAACCCTATAAAGAACGCAAAGTCGCTATTCTGAACGGTGCGCATACCGCACTGGTTCCGGTTGCCTTCCAGGCGGGTCTTGATACCGTAGGCGAGGCCATGAACGATACCGAAATCTGTGCCTTTGTTGAGAAAGCGATTTATGAAGAGATTATCCCGGTGCTCGACCTGCCGCGTGATGAGCTGGAATCCTTTGCCAGCGCGGTGACCGGGCGTTTCCGTAACCCGTATATCAAACATCAGTTGCTCTCTATCGCCCTGAACGGCATGACCAAATTCCGTACCCGCATTCTTCCGCAACTGCTGGCAGGGCAGAAAGCTACCGGTAAACTGCCTGCGCGCCTGACTTTTGCGCTGGCCGCGTTGATCGCTTTCTACCGTGCAGACCGCAATGGCGAAGCCTATCCGGTGCAGGATGACGCCCACTGGATCACCCGTTACCAGCAACTGTGGGGCCAACATGGTGATCATCAGATCAGCACCAGCGATCTGGTAAAAGCGGTATTGTCGGTCAGCGAACACTGGGAGCAGGACCTGACTCAAGTCAGTGGACTGGTAGAACAAGTTTCTCTGGATCTCGACGCTATCCTGCTGCAGGGCATGCGTCAGGCTGTGAAACCGCTGTGCTAATGGCATTCTGTTAAGCGTGTAACGAACCCGGCTTGCGCCGGGTTTTCTTTTTCCTGCCTTTAGTTACAACATACTATTAAAGAGGATTAAAACACGCGCATCAGAATCGGCGGAAAAATGTGAAAAGGTCTGTCAGGACGAAAGATCTTTTCTATACTTTACTTTGCCACACCAGTGCCGATACGTTCGGCCAGGGAAATCCGTTGTTGCCGCAGCCTGGCGCAACAAGAACGAAAGAGAGGGACAAGCAATGGAAAAGCTGGAAAGAGCGGTGCCTGTTGTTATGGGTCTGGTCGTCAGTATTTCGCTTATTGCCACGGCATGGGATATCTCATTCGTCAGTACTTTGCCCTGAGTAGTTGCCTGAAAGGGGACGTGTTCCCCTTTCAGGCCTTAAACCATTCCCGTGTTTCTTTCGCCACTCGTTGTAATAACGCCACCGCCTCTTCGCTGCTATGAATATTGGTGTAACCCATGATTAACCCGTAGCGTTTTTCAGGGCTGTTATACCACTCTGAAAGTGGACTGACCTTTAGCTGCGCGTTTTGCCAGATTTTTGCCAGATGTACATCTTCTGTGCCATGGCGCAAAAAAGCGATAATGTGCATGCCGCCATCGTTAACCTCAACATCAAACAGATCCGGAAAAACCAGGCTTAGCGCATCGAGTGCCATCTGGCGACGTTGCTGATATAGCGTGCGCATCTTCTTTAAATGGCGAAAGAAATGTCCTTCTGCAAGGAAGTTCGCAACGATTTTTTGTGTCAGCACCGGTTGTGCGCTTTCAGTGATTTCACCGGCCTCATGAAAGGCGTTAAGGGTGATGCGCGGCATGACCAGATAGCTGATACGCAGGGCAGGCATCACCGTTTTACTGAATGTGCCCATATAAATGACCCGATCCTCATTATCAATACTCTTGAGGGCAGGCAGTACCTTGCGGGTGTAATGGAATTCGCCATCATAATCATCTTCTATGATCCACGCGTTGTTAGCATTGGCCCACTCCAGTAACTGGCGTTTACGCGGCAGGGAAAGGGTGACCGCCAGCGGGCTATGGTGTGAGGGGGTGATGCAGACAAAGCGGGCATCCGAATGGTATTTCAGCAGATAATCAACGTTAAGCCCCTGCTTGTCGACTGGCGCGTAATGAAGGTTTTCGACCTTCTTTCTCAGTAATTGCTGGCCAAAGATATAGCCCGGATTTTCAATAACGACTTTATCATCGCGCGCCGCCAGCGCATCGAGGATAAGCGTAAGATTATTACGATAACCTCCAGTGATATAAATCTGCTCTGCCGTGCAAGTCAGCCCACGAGAAACACTCAGATAACGGGCAATGGCCTCACGTAGCGGCGGATAGCCCATCAATGGGGGATTGGTCATCTCTTTGGGTGACATAGCGCGCACGGCTTTGCCGGACAGAAGCAGCCATTTCTTGTAAGGAAAGGCATCCAGTGCGGGAATGCCCAGACGGAAATAGCCCTCCCTGTCGCGAACATCTACCATTGATCTGAGCTGTGTGTCAGCGGTCCAGGCCTGAACGGGGCATTCTGCCTTTTTGGGGACCAGCAGGTCCGGGTTTACCCGTGTGCCTTTCGCACCCTGGCTGACCAGATAGCCTTCGCCTACCAGAATGGCATACGCCGTTTCCACGGTTTTTCGCGCAACCTCCAGTTCGTCAGCCAGCACACGCACCGAAGGGACTTTGTCTCCGGGTCTTAACAACCCGCTGAGAATGTTGTGCCGATAGCGTTCGTAAATGTCACGATAGCCTAACCTCATGTCCTACCTTATTTGTCTGTTTTTGTACCTTTTTAGTATGTCATAAATCTCTAATATAGCGGCTGTCAAATCAATTCATGAGGAAAATGACAATGACCACTCGCGCTAACCACTTCCAGACCGTACCTGTACTTATCAACACGCTGGTTGAAGCCAGCATGGCATCACATAAAAGTTCACTGGATGGAGCAATCAAAAACCTGGTGGATATTCGCGCTTCTCAACTTAACGGCTGCGCGTTTTGTCTGGATATGCATGTGAAGCAGGGCAAACTGCGCGGCGAACGCGAACTGCGTCTTTACCATGTGGCTATCTGGCGGGAATCACCCTTGTTTAGCGCCAAAGAAAAAGCGGCGCTGGCGTTAACCGAAGCCTTAACACATCTCGGTCCGCAAGGGGTGACGGATGAGGTTTATCGCCACGTGCGGGATCATTTTAGCGAGGTAGAAGTTTCCGAACTGGCGTTTGCCATTGCCACCATCAACGCCTGGAACCGCCTGCAGATTCTCGCACAAATAGCACCCGGCTCGCAGGATGCGGCCTATGGTCTGGATCGCGCCGGGTTACAGTGAGTGCTGCCTGTACTCGCGGATAAAGGCGATAAACGCCTGCAAACCGGCAGGGATATGACGATGACCGGGGTAATACAAACACAGCCCTTTAAAGGGCTGTGTCCACTCATTGAGCACACTGACCAGCCGGCCTGAACGTAAATCATCTGCAATATACAATTCCGGTAAAAAACCGATGCCGAGCCCGGCGCGTACCGCGGCAATGGATGTAAACAGGTCGGTGGTGGCTAGTCTCGGCGGCACGGCAATGGCAAATTGTTCGCCGTGACGCGCAAACTCCCAGCGATAAATACCCCCGTGCGACATTCGCATGCAGATACCTTGCTGCCGGGTGAGGGCTTCCGGGGTGAGCGGCGTGCCGTGTTCAGCAAACCATTGTGGCGTGGCGACCACCCGCATATGAATATCCGGCGTCAGCGGCACGGCAATCATATCCTGTGGAACCGCTTCCGCCAGACGAACCCCGGCGTCGTACCCCTCGGCGACAATATCGATCATGCGGGCATCACTGGCGGTTTCCATGCGCATTTGCGGATAGCGCGCCAGAAAAGCAATCACCAGTTCATCGAAAAATAGCTGCCCGATAGCCTGCGGTACATTAATGCGTAAGGTACCAGAAGGCTCATCAGGCTGGCTGTGAATTTCGTCCGCGGCCTGCTGGATCTCTTGCAATGCCGGACCGATGCGGGCGACAAAACGCTGTCCGGCTTCGGTGAGCGCGACACTGCGAGTCGTGCGGTTAAAAAGTCTGGCGTCAAGACGCGTTTCCAGCCCGGCGATGGCATTACTGACCGCCGTTGCCGACATCCCCAGCTCCTGGGCTGCGGCACGAAAGCTTCCCCGACGCAGCACCGCCATCACCACTTCCAGTTCAATCAAACCTGAACGATGCATAGATTATCCTGATAATCGAAACAACCCTTGCAGGATAACCCGGATTATCGGCGCGATAAAGCTGTGCCAGACTGGCTGCATTAACCGTGGAGGACACTATGCGACAGCTTGAACATCTCTGGATCAATGGCGAATTTACCCGGCCCCAGGGCGAGGACTATTTTGATCTATATAACCCCTCTACCGCCGAGGTAACAGGGCGGATACGTATGGCAAATGCCGATGACGCCGCGCGGGCAATTGCATCGGCAAAAGCGGCCTTTGTTCACTGGTCGCACACAAGTGTTGAAGAGCGGCTGGCAGTTTTACAGCGAATGCGTGATGCCATGGCCGCCTGTCAGGATGAACTGCTGCATGCCATTATCGAGGAGTACGGTGCCCCGGCGTCACGTTCCGCGTGGATGGCCAGTTATCCGGTGGCGGTGATTGATCAGGTCATACATGATTTACGGCAATTTGAATTTTCCACTGCGGTTGGCAAAGCCCAGGTGAAGATGACACCGCTCGGGGTGGCCGGGCTTATTACACCGTGGAACAGTAACGCCGGGTTTATCTGCGGCAAACTCGCCGCGGCGCTGGCGGCTGGTTGTACGGCGGTGATCAAACCAAGCGAGATGAGCGGGTTACAAACCCATGTGGTGATGAAAGCGCTGCATACGGCCGCGCTACCACCGGGTGTTTGCAATATCGTTACCGGCTTTGGCGCGGTGGTGGGTGAGGCCATAAGCCGTCATCCGGACGTTGCCAAAATTTCGTTTACCGGCTCGACGCAGACCGGTAAGGCGATTTTGCGTAATGCCGCCGAAAGTTTTAAACGTGTGACACTGGAGCTTGGCGGTAAATCTCCAACCTTGATTCTGGACGATGCCGATCTGGCGACAGCGGTACCGCTTGCCATCCAGGCCGGTTTTATGAACAGCGGTCAGGCGTGTATCGCCGGTACGCGAATTCTGGTGCCACAATCGCGCAAAGCCGAGTGTGAAGAGGCGCTGCGCAAAGCGGTTGCGGCGGTGAAATCCGGTGACCCGCTCGACCCGCAAACGGACATTGGCCCGATGGTCAGCGAAAAACAGTGGCAGCGGGTACAGGGATATATTCACCTTGGCCTGCAAGAGGGCGCACGTCTGCTGACTGGCGGAGAAGGGCGTCCGGAAAACAGCGGGAAGGGGTGGTTTGTGAAACCGACTCTTTTTACCGATGTGGACAACAGTATGCGCATCGCCCGTGAGGAGATTTTTGGCCCGGTATTGTCGATTATTCCCTATCGAGACGATGACGACGCCGTAGCAATCGCTAACGACACGGATTACGGTCTTAGCGCGTTGGTTTTGGGCGCAGATGTGCAGCGCGCACAGCGTATCGCCGGGCGTATCATCTCCGGTCGGGTGCAAATCAATACCCTGGCACACGAAGCCGGGGCACCGTTTGGCGGTTTAAACACTCAGGGATCGGTCGCGAAATGGGGCGCTGGGGGATAGCGGCGTTTATGGAGCCGAAGGCGGTGGTCAGGTAGCCCAGTAAAAAATGGTTTTTCGCAAGACCGATTTATGAACTGAAAACAAAAAGGATCAGCCAGGGATCCTTTTTGCCAGGATCACCAGCGACCGTAGGGGTAGGTTTTATCTTTGATGAAATCTTTTACGTACTGGTCATATCCATCAGGAATACTGTAATTAAAATCAATCAGTGTAGGCACCTCTTTACATGCATCAAGACCTTCCCCGGACAGGGTGGTGAGTCTTCGTGGCTGAACAGGAAGGTTATCGCCCGCTGCACTACTTCGCAGCCATATCCGGACTTTCCCTTCCGGTGCCAGACCAATCAGCAGGGTTTTGTACCAGGCCGTGTTGCCTAACCGATCTTTCCCGCTTGGCGTCATCATGGTGTCGTAGATGGAGCGGTGAAACACAATCCGTGTCTCGTACGTTTTTTTGTCGATCACCGAGTCCCAGCAGAACAACATCATGGCCGGTGGATGGCGCGCTTTGTTGAAGCGAATACTCCTGCTGCCCGTTCGGTTATTCCAGGTACCGACAACAGCAGGATCGGACTCGGTGTAGTCGAGTGTACTGAACGTGTAAACGACATCTTCGCTGTCAATAATTAACGCACGTGTGGCAAAAGCGGGTAGGGCATGGGGGGTAAAAAAGTCGAACTGCCATTTGCCGTAAGGCATTTCGCCGGTGTCTTCCGGGGTCTGCGGCGAATGTGCCTGACAGCCGTTTAAAGTCATCAGCAGTATCAGGGCTGCGGGGGTTTTACGTGTCATAGATTTCTCCGTCCATGGAACAGTCCGTTATTTCAGCCAGGATCACCAACGACCGTAGGGGTAGGTTTTATCCTTGATAAACTCCCGGGTTGTTTTGGTGTAACCATAACCCTGAGAATGGTTAGTTATTCCTTTGCAGGCATCCAGTTTATCCCCGGACAGGGTGGTGAGCCTTCGTGGCTCAACGGGAAGGTTATCGCCTGCTGCGCTGTTCTGCAGCCATATCCGGACTTTCCCTTCCGGTGCCAGACCAATCAACAGGGTTTTGTACCAGGCCGTGTTGCCTAAGCGATCTTTCCCGGTTGGCGTCATCATGGTGTCGTGGATGGAGCGGTGAAACACAATCCGCGTCTCGTACGTTTTTTTATCAATCACCGAGTCCCAGCAGAACAACATCATGGCCGGAGGATGGCGCGCTTTGTTGAAATGTGCATGCATCCTGACCCGGTTATTCCAGGTTCCTATGGTCCCGGGATAGCCGGGTACTCTATCAAGCGTGCCGAAGGTATAAACGACATCTTCACTGTCGATAATCAACGCACGTGTGACATCTGCGGGCAAGGCGTGAGGGGTAAAAAAGGCGAACTGCCATTTGCCGTAAGGCATTTCGCCGGTGTCTTCCGGGGTCTGCGGCGAATGTGCCTGACAGCCGTTTAAAGTCATCAGCAGTATCAGGGCTGCGGGGGTTTTACGTGTCATAGATTTCTCCGTCCATGGAACAGTCCGTTATTTCAGCCAGGATCACCAGCGACCGTAGGGGTAGGTTTTATCCTTGATAAACTCGCGGGTTGTTTTGGTGTAACCATAACCCTGAGAATGGTTAGTTATTCCTTTGCAGGCATCCAGTTTATCCCCGGACAGGGTGGTGAGCCTTCGTGGCTCAACGGGAAGGTTATCGCCTGCTGCACTACTTCGCAGCCATATCCGGACTTTCCCTTCCGGTGCCAGACCAATCAGCAGGGTCTTGTACCAGGCTGTGTTGCCTAGACGATCTTTCCCGGTTGGCGTCATCATGGTGTCATGGATGGAGCGGTGAAACACAATCCGCGTCTCGTACGTTTTTTTGTCGATCACTGAGTCCCAGCAGAACAACATCATGGCCGGAGGATGGCGCGCTTTGTTGAAGCGAATACTCCTGCTGCCCGTTCGGTTATTCCAGGTCCCGACAACAGCAGGATCGGACTCGGTGTAGTCGAGCGTACTGAATGTATAAACGACATCTTCGCTGTCAATAATCAACGCACGCGTGACATCAGCGGGTAGGGCATGGGGGGTAAAAAAGTCGAACTGCCATTTGCCGTAAGGCATTTCGCCGGTGTCTTCCGGGGTCTGCGGCGAATGTGCCTGACAGCCGTTTAAAGTCATCAGCAGTATCAGGGCTGCGGGGGTTTTACGTGTCATAGATTTCTCCGTCCATGGAACAGTCCGTTATTTCAGCCAGGATCACCAGCGACCGTAGGGGTAGGTTTTATCCTTGATGAAATCTTTTACGTACTGGTCATATCCATCAGGAATACTGTAATTAAAATCAATTAGTGTCGGCACCTGTTTACAGGCATCAAGACCTTCCCCGGACAGGGTGGTGAGCCTTCGAGGCTCAACGGGAAGGTTATCGCCCGCTGCGCTGTTCTGCAGCCATATCCGGACTTTCCCTTCCGGTGCCAGACCAATCAGCAGGGTCTTGTACCAGGCCGTGTTGCCTAAGCGATCTTTCCCGGTTGGTGTCATCATGGTGTTGTAGATAGAGCGGTGAAACACAATCCGTGTCTCGTACGTTTTTTTGTCGATCACCGAGTCCCAGCAGAACAACATCATGGCCGGAGGATGGCGCGCTTTGTTGAAATGTGCATGCATCCGGACCCGGTTATTCCAGGTTCCTATGGTCCCGGGATAGCCGGGTACTCTATCAAGCGTGCCGAAGGTATAAACGACATCTTCACTGTCAATAATCAACACACGCGTGACAAAGGCGGGTAAGGCGTGAGGAGTAAAAAAGGCGAACTGCCACTTGCCGTAAGGCATTTCGCCGGTTTCTTCCGGCGTCTGCGGCGAATGTGCCTGACAGCCGTTTAAAGTCATCAGCAGTATCAGGGCTGCGGGGGTTTTACGTGTCATAGATTTCTCCATCCATGGAACAGTCCGTTATTTCAGCCAGGATCACCAGCGACCGTAGGGGTAGGTTTTATCCTTGATGAAATCTTTTACGTACTGGTCATATCCATCAGGAATACTGTAATTAAAATCAATTAGTGTCGGCACCTGTTTACAGGCATCAAGACCTTCCCCGGACAGGGTGGTGAGCCTTCGTGGCTCAACGGGAAGGTTATCTCCCTCTGCGCTGTTCTGCAGCCATATCCGGACTTTCCCTTCCGGTGCCAGACCAATCAGCAGGGTCTTGTACCAGGCTGTGTTGCCTAAGCGATCTTTCCCGGTTGGCGTCATCATGGTGTCGTGGATGGAGCGGTGAAACACAATCCGCGTCTCGTACGTTTTTTTATCAATCACCGAGTCCCAGCAGAACAACATCATGGCCGGAGGATGGCGCGCTTTGTTGAAATGTGCATGCATCCTGACCCGGTTATTCCAGGTTCCTATGGTCCCGGGATAGCCGGGTACTCTATCAAGCGTGCCGAAGGTATAAACGACATCTTCACTGTCGATAATCAACGCACGTGAGACTAAAGCGGGTAAGGCTTCTGGGGTAAAAAAGGCGAACTGCCATTTGCCGTAAGGCATTTCGCCGGTTTCTTCCGGCGTCTGCGGTGCACATGCCTGGCAGCCGTTTAAAGCCATCAACAAAATCAGGGCTGCGGGGATTTTTGACATCATGCCTTTTTCCCGTCCATGTTATAAATCGTTCGAATCCAATTTTCATCTGGCCGGTTAACAAAACCAATCAGCTCGGCAGGGGAAGCGCCACCACGAATAACGCCGCTCGAATCAGTGAGAATGGCATTCCAGTGCGCCGAGCAGTGAATATAGTTCGTGGCGATTATATTCAATTCTTTTTCGCTAAATTTTTCCGGCGGTTGGCCGGATCGCACGGCTTTTCCTATTGCGATCGCTTTTTTACAAAGCGGAATCAGCTCAGGAGGAAGATTCAAATTATCGTTTTCTTGAATATCCTCAAATAACACCCCCGCATCCTGCGCTGCATCGAGCATCACTCGTAGCACTACTTTCGACCAGTCGTTTTTGACATTTCGGTGTCGCAACGTTAATGCAGCATAGCTGCGCTTTTGTGGCTCTCCGTAGCGATCAGACGGCATGCGGTCGTCAAACCAGGTCTCTGCAGAAATCTCGCTGGTACGCATGATCGGGGCGATGCAAGGGTAATTATCGAGGATTGCCATTTGTTTTAGGGTTTGATAGTAACCTCTGGTCTCTTCTTCGGGTTGACGGAGCGGTACGGTATCCGTTTGCGGGCGCGTCAAAAAAAGATTTTCCTCCAGTAATGGCAGGTACCCTCCGCCAATGTCCGAGTGTACGCCTGGCAATGCCAGCTCCGGCCATGCGGGTTTTACGCTATTTAGCGCGAAATTGAACCGGCATTCATGTGCCGCCGTGATGTGAAAGACTTTTTCTGCCACGCCGGGACGAAGCGCAATATTTACTGCTCCTGTGTCGGCATTATGGGGATTGAACCCATTTGTCGGAGTGCCAATTGCAGCCACAGTGTCAAAAATGCCAATAAAACGGGTCTTTCCGGCGGGCAGCCCCGTAAAGGACATACCTCGCATGCCATCCTGGATAGCGCTGATAATGGCCGGGTCTCGCGCATATACCCGGTTGGCAAAATGTCTGGCTGCCGCGGCGCCACGACTGAAACCAAAGATATCGAACTGGAGGGACTGGATGATGAGCTGAGTATCTGGAATATTATTATTCAATTCAGCCAGGACTGTCTGAATATGCTCACCAATAACAGCTACGGCTCTGTCTGTCTTGGCAATAACACCCGTGTCGGATATCCCCAATCCCTGTCCGATAGTACTGTCGGGTTTACCTGATTCAGTTCCGATACCCTCAATATAAATGGGATGCTGAATCTCAGTACTGTCTGGTGAGAAACGTTGTTTATACAACGTTGCTAACCAATGCACGTTGGTGTAATACCCCAAATAACTGGTTGCGCCGATACCTGAAACACCGAATTTATCTCGTGCACATTTACCCAGAAGCGTTTCGGCTTCCCTGCCTGACATGTGGTAGTGTTCGGCCGTACATGCTTTCATCATGTTTGCGGCATTGACGGCGTTATTGCCTGTACCATCAAAGAAAATGCCAATCGTTAGCGTCACTTCGCGCTTTTCTTCCTGTTTTTCCTGTTCAGGAGCAGGTGTGGTCAAATTTGGCTTATGGGCAGATTGCGCGTGCTGTGTTGGCTCTCGCTCACCTCCGCCTGTTTCATATGTATCGTTGAGCTGAGATGCGATAAATCGAGAACGGCATGGGCAGCTACTTATGCTGTGCAGCGTCCCTGCCATCATTTTGTCGTGAAGAAATGTCTGGGGAACACCCCCTATTATTTTATAAACGCCAGAATATCTGCCGCAGGTTACGCTATCGAACTCTCGTGCCTGCGGTATTCCCATGATGGTATGATCATCTGCCCCCTCAATAATGACGCCGCCACAGGTAGTTTTGTCGCCTCTGACTAAAAAATATCCTATTGCCATCATTATCCTCCCTGATGTTTGATTCCGATCCTTCGGCAACGCCTGTCAGTAGATTTTCAAATCTGGAAACGTTTCAAAGACGTTGTGCGTATGGTAACCAGGTCTTTGTACTAAACCTAAATTCCAGCCGTATTCCAGGATGATGCTAAGGGTTTTCTGGGTTGTAGTATCAGGGATGTCAGAAGAGAGTTGCGAAGGAATGAAGAGGGGGGACGATGATTGAGAGACGCCGGTTTCCCGGCGTCACGTTTTCTTAGCGTGGATCTTGCATTTTTAACTGGAAGAAACGCACGGAGTTACGCAATTGTTCGCTTTGCTCAGACATGGAGTGAGCAGCGACAGCGGCCTGTTCCACCAGCGTGGCGTTCTGCTGGGTAACCTGATCCATCTGGTCGATGGCGACGCTGATTTCACGAATCCCCTGATGCTGCTCGGTCGAGGCAGCGGAAATCTCCGCGACAATATCGGTCACTTTATTAACAGAGGTGACGATCTGCTCCATCGCCCGGCTGGCGGTGTCTGCATAACGAGAGCCGTCGGTAATTTTATGGACGGTCCCTTCGATAAGTTGCTTAATTTCTTTCGCGGCGTTGGCACTTTTTTGCGCCAGAGTACGCACTTCACCGGCGACCACGGCAAAACCTTTACCCTGTTCACCGGCGCGGGCGGCTTCAACGGCGGCGTTGAGCGCCAGGATGTTGGTCTGGAAAGCAATCCCTTCAATCACAGAAATGATATCGACGATTTTCTGCGAGCTGTCGGAGATTTCATGCATCCGCTTGAGCATATCGTCCACTTCTTTTCCGCCTTTTACGGCGGTCTGTGACGTTTCGCGCGCCAGTTCGCTGGCCCGGCGGGCGTTGTCGGCGTTGCTTTTTACGTTTTCCGTAATCTGCTGCATGTTAGACGAAGTTTGCACCAGTGAGGCGGCCTGTTCCTCAGTGCGTTGAGACAGGTCGTTGTTACCCTGAGAAATTTCACTGGCGGCAAGGGAGATAGCTTCGCTGCCATGAATGATGCCATCGATAATATCGGCCAGTTTGCTATTCATAAACTTGATGGTTGCCAGCAAACTCTGGGTGTCGTTGTCTTTCAGTTTGACGTCGGCTTTCAGATTACCCGAGGCAATTTCATTCATGATCTCCACGGCGTAAGCAGGCTCGCCGCCCAACTGGCGAGAGAGGCTACGGGAGATAACCAGGGCGATGAACCCGGTGGCAATCAGTGCCAGTAGCAACAACCCACAGAAAGTGTAGAGCGCTTTGTCGTAGCCGGACTGCGCAATCGCACCCGCTTCTTCACCGCTGGCCACTTCTTTGTCCACCAGGGTAGCAAGGTCTTTCATCAACTGGGTACGGTATTTGGACGACACCGCGCCGCTGATTTTGGATGCTTCCTCAAGTCTGCCCGCGCTAACAGCCTCGATAACTTTGGCGTTAACGTCGACGAAATTACGGAAGTTGTCGACAACGGTATTAAACAGTGTGCGGGTATCTTCCGGTGCGTCGGCGGAAATTTTAGCAAACTGGCGCTGGGCATTTAAAAATGTCGCCTGGTTTTGCAGCAGTTCGCCACGATGTTGCTCCCGCTCGGCAGGTGTGACGGAACCGATATACTGAATTTGCTGTAAGCGCATTTCTGATAATACGCCACGCATTTCCAGGGTATATCTGACGCCCGGCATGCGATTATCGCGGAATTTATCAATATGGGATTTACTGATGTGCAACTGATAAATGGAGACAATACCAAGTACTAACATCATCGCTATAAGAATGGAAAAGCCAGTGAGCAATTTTGCTAATACAGATGCCTGAGAAAATTTTTTCATAGTGATCATTTTTTTAATGAAAAGGTTTTACCTATATCGGTAATAAACGCGAAAATATTGATTATTTTTAATTGATCTTAATCACATATTTTTATTTTATTGCGATGAAATCCGTGATGGTTAAAAAACAGGCTCTGGTCGAAACAGTATGGATGTTAAAAGTGTAAATAAAATGAAAAGAATATGTGTATTTAAAAACTGAAATAATGTTTCACCCATAAATAATTTAGCAGTGAAAATAACCACCCAAGGAATGGTTTCAGTTATTTATTTTGCAAAACTCACCGGTAACTCATCGGCCCATTTTGTCGCTTTATTCATCATCTCGGTCACTGCTGCTTCTGGTAGCCCTATATCCTGCGCCATATCGCTGGCTTCTTCCCACATGCGTTGCTCGTAGAGCATAGCAAGGCAAACATACTGATAAAGCACGCCGTTTTGGTGCTGCAAAGCCATGATCACCTCTTGTGAAACCGCAATTTGCGCCATGAGATCTTCCAGCGGCATTTCGAGGATCACATCCAGTAACGAAAATAGCCCAACCATAAAGGCTTCGTTGGATAACGGGTGAGAGGGGGTTCGGGCCGCAGCCAGTTCGCAGAATTTGGCGCGAATCAGACTTAAATAATAGATTTCGGTAGTCTTGACGGTTTCGAATGAAGTTAAACAGGCGACCAGTACAAAGCGACGCAGTTCATTAATCCCGAGATAAAGCACAATATCTTTCAACGATTGGTTGCGTAAACCTGAAATACCCCTTTTGTTATAAAGGATATTTTGTGCGTAACGCATAATTTTGAAAGACAACGACACATCGCGTTTAAGTAGATCTTCGATGCGATTCAAATCTGGCGATTCGACGTTGACTTCGTGCATGAGCTTTAAGGCAAATGCGCGGTTGTGTAACAATTTGTTTCTTTTATGTACTACGGGTTTGCTGAAAAAATAGCCCTGAAAGAGGTGGAAACCCATTTTTTTATAGGCTTCAAACTCGTCATAACTTTCTACCTTTTCAGCAAGAAAAACTGCATGACGTAGCATCTCGCGCTTATTGCCTATATAAGCAGCAATTTCTTCACGCGTATTTTTCTGAATATCGAATTTAATAATATTAATATAGGGAATAAACGCATCCCATTCGCTACTCAGCGAAAAATCATCCAGGGCAATACGAAAACCCTGGGTTTGCATCCGTTTTACGGTTTCCAGCAAGCGATGGTCGGGGCTGGCGGTTTCGAGAATTTCAATGATGACACGGTCTTTGGGCAGGGTTTCGGCGAGGCCATCCACCAATAATTGATGCGGAAAATTAACGTAAACGGAATTGTTCTCATCTTTGCGGCCCACTGGCGCGCCAAAAAACTGTTCTTCAATCAGTTGCGTGGTTGCCTGTTCCGATGAAACATCAGGGAAACGGTTTACCATGCTATCCCTGAAAAGCAGTTCATAACCGACAGTGTTTAATTTGTTATCAAAAATTGCCTGTCTGGCCACAAAAGAAAACATTCATTACCTCACAAATCCGTACGCCTCACATCATTCTCGATAATACAAGGTACATTAACGCCGCAGGTAAATGAACACGCTTGCTTAGCAAAAACTCCCTTATGATTATTAAAAATATAGGCATAAGTGCGTGATTTAACAATTTGTGAAAGGTAAAGAATTGAGGCCCTGCATGGGGGCAGGGCCAGAAGGGTTAATACGTATCGAAACAGAGCTGCCGTTCGCAACAGGCGTCGCAACTGGGCGAGCGACAAATGATCTCTCCTTCTGTCTGTAAACAGCGCTGCCGATAGAAAAACTTCTTCCAGCGCATATTTTCACTGTTCATCTCCACCAGTTGCGGAAAGCAGTCGGTCATCAGTTCGCGCAATTCCTCACGCGAACTCAGCCCGAGATCCTGCCAGAGATGGTTGAATGCCAGCGACACACTGGCAATGATCTGATGCATCGGATCTGCTCCCGGCAACATATGGCATGCCAGCCAGTCGGCCAGTTGCGTTCGTTCCTCTTTACGGCTGGCGATCAGCTCCGACATCAACGTACGCCGCAAAACCACATCCGACGGCGCGGTATTGTGCGCGCTGAGCGCCAGCCAGTGATCGTCGGAAAGCCCCATCTGCAAGGGGTAACAACCTTCACCCTGCGCATAGAGCTGTACCAGGCGATCAAGCCAGTAGTGCCGCGCGATGAGGGTCATGCCACCCCCTTGTGACAATCGTCTTGTTGCCACTGTTGACGCGCCTTTTCCCACCAGCGCGCAAGCGTCGGGAGGACCGGTTGCCACGCGTCATCAACGCAAGGCTCAATACCCTGTGCCTCCAGTTGCTGCCAGGGACCGTAGCCAATACGTGAGCAAAAAACGGCTTTTACATCCGCCAGCAGCGCCATGATCGCTGCCATACGTGCTTCACTGTCCTGGGGTTCACATTCGTCGCTTCCCTGGCAGTATTTGGGGGTAAAACGCTCATTCACCAGAACAACGCCCGCAGCGGAAAGACTGTAGATACGAAAACGATCCGCATGACCAAAATGACAGTCAATCACGTCTCCCCGCGTGGAGGCGACCGCGACCAGGCAGGCATCCGCTTCGTCTGACTCGCCCTGCGTGGCGATACTGGCGTGTAGCCTGGCGCGTTTTTGTAATGTCGGCAGCCAGGGTTGAGGCGCCGTTTCTGTCGGCGTAAACAGAAATTGCTGGCTGCGATCTTCGCCCAGCATACCTATCGCATCCGCGCGGCACTGCTGGCAGTGGGTCATTTGCGGCATCACCTCGCCACACTGCTCGCGAGTGGCGGCAAGCATCGCCGCATCCGGCTCAGGTTGACCGTTGAGGCCAAAAACGGTGCCATGCTCTGGTCGGGCAATCAGCGGCATAATGTTATGAATAAAGGCGCCGTATTGCTGCAATGTCCGGCTGACATCCACCAGAGAATGATCGTTGATACCGGGTATCAGCACCGAGTTGATCTTCACGAGCACACCTTTTTCCGTCAGTCTGCGCACCCCTTCAAGCTGGCGGGCCACGAGGATCTTTCCGGCTTCGCGGCCACTGTAGCGCTCACCGTCCAGCCACAGCCAGGCATAGATTTGCGCGGCAATATCAGGATCGAGGGTGTTAATGGTCACGGTGACGTGGTCAACGCCGACCTCCAGCAACCGGTCAACGGCATCGGGCAGCATCAGGCCGTTCGTCGACAGACACAGCTTCAAATCCGGTAGCTGTTCACGGATCAGTTCCAGTGTTTTGAAGGAGCGGCCAATGTTCGCCAGCGGGTCACCGGGACCGGCGATCCCCACCACCGACAGTTGAGGAATTGCCGTCGCGACCTGGCGTACTTTCGCCACTGCCTGTTCGGGAGTAAGCAACGACGAGGAGACGCCGGGGCGGGATTCATTACTGCAATCGAATTTTCGGTTGCAGTAGTTACACTGCAAATTGCAGGCAGGGGCGACCGGCAGGTGCATGCGGGCGAAACGGTGATGACCGCTACGAGAGTAGCAGGGGTGTGATGCCACTTTGTTGGCGATAAAATCAGTTAAGGGTTCACCAGGCGCCTGGCAACCCATGCCAGTAGCGGAAGAGCAGGAAGTCATGATCGCTCCTTAATTTGCGTAGTCATGTCTTCCTGCTGCAAAACCCGTACCGCTCACATAAAATGTAATTACTTGAAAAATATGACGTTATAAAATCGTTGTTCGTCGTTGTTTGTCGTAAATGTGGCGTTTGGCTGACAATGTGCTGAATGTCACAAAGTGAGCCGTCACATCCTGGGCATGCTGATATCCATAATTTGTATCCGATAGGCGACCTGACGGGGCGTCATACCCAGCAGACGCGCCGCTTTGGCCTGCACCCACCCGGCTTTTTCCAGCGCGGCAATCAGCCGTTGACGTTCATCCAGCGTTTGATCAAGCCAGCTATCCTCTTTTGGCGCGGCGGCGATAGCGAGTTTTGGCGTGTTCTCACGGTGGTTAAAGAGCACCACATCGCGGTCGATCAGGCCGTTTTCTGACATCACTGCCGAACGTTCCAGGCAATTTTCCAGCTCACGCACGTTACCGGGCCAGTTGTATCCCATCAGCAGACGGATGGCGCCATCACTGATGCGCAGCGTACGCCCCTGGTTATGGGCAATTTTGCGCACCAAAAAGTGCGCCAGCTCGGCAATGTCTTCCTGACGTTCACGCAGCGGTGGCAGGGAGATGGGCATTACGTTGAGGCGATAATAGAGATCCTCGCGGAAATTGCCCATCCGCACCTCTTCTTCCAGATTCCGGTTGGTGGCGGCGATGATACGCACATTGACGCGCAGGGTTTCGTCGCCGCCAACGCGCTCCATTTCACCCTCCTGCAAAATACGCAGCAGTTTGGCCTGGAACGAGGCGCTGCTTTCGCCAATTTCATCAAGAAACAGTGTGCCGCCATCGGCCAGTTCAAAACGTCCTTTGCGCTGGCGAACCGCGCCGGTGAACGCCCCTTTTTCATGGCCGAACAATTCGCTCTCCAGTAGCGTATCCGGTAGCGCCGCGCAGTTAAATTTCACAAAGGGCGCGGCGGCGCGAGGGGAGTTGTGATGAATAGCATTGGCGATAAGTTCTTTACCGGTGCCGCTTTCGCCGCGCACCAGTACCGTGGTATCCCAGCGCGAAACCTGGCGGATAATGTCCATTGTCTGCTGCATGGCCGGGCTTTTGCCTACCATATTCTCAAAACCGAAGGGGCGAGGAGTGCCACAGTTGCGCTGGCGTTCGGTCTGGGCAATCGCGGCGCGCGGTGTGGCGGCGGCAGGCGGGGTCATCAGCCGGACTGTCTGTGCGACCAGATTGGCGACGGTTTCCAGAAAGCGCGTACAGGAAGGAAGCCGCTCCTCCAGACGCGCCATCGGCTGCGCGGCGAGCACGCCAATCGTCTGCGCGCCTGGCCCCATTAAGGGGACGGCGATAAACGGCAGGTTGTAATCATAGATGCCAAGCCTGTCGAGAAAGCGTTGATCGTCGGCGACACGCGGCAGCACAAGAGATTGTCCCTGGGACAGTACGGCTCCTACCAGCCCTTCGCCAGGGCGATAGCGAATTTGCGAGCTGCCGGGGATCAGATGTTGGTCTGCCTCCTGCAAGGCTTCAATACTCAGAATTTCCTGCTGGTTGTCATACAGACACAGCATGCCGTGTTGCATAAACGCGTCATTATGCAGAACACACAGCACCTCCTGCAGCGTCTGGCTTATCTCGGTTGCGCGACTCAACACCACGCTGATGCGCTGCATGGCGGTAAATTGCTGTGAGAGATCAAAACGCCAGACGGTGGTGCCCGACTCGGGTCGCTGGGTCATCGTGGGCCTCCGGTCAGTGAATGAAATAACGGGAATCGCAGGGTCAGGCAGGTACCGCCTTCAGGGCGGGTAGTGAGTTCTATTGCGCCGCGATGATAGGCAACCAGGGTTTGAATCAACCGCAGCTCCATCCCTTTGCCGGGGGCGTTCAGGGCATCGGGGGAGTGGGCGTATCGCACATGGATGAGCGGCACATTATCTGTCAGCCAAATGGACAGCCAGCCATCCTCTTCACGGGCGTAAAGCTGGGTATGCAGCGTTCTGTCCGGTAGCGCGGCGGCGAGGGCCAGCGTACGGTCGAGCCACAAACTGAGACAGGCAAGGATCTGCGTGCGCTGACCAAACCCCGCCAGATGCGGAGAGGCCATTTCAACGTGCAGATTTTCGCCATTGTTATAGCGGGTATGGTAAAGGGCGCGCAGGTCGTCAAACAGCGGTTGCAGAGGCCACAGCGCGCTCTCTTCCAGATCGAGAGAAGGGCGGCAGCGTTGCAGGCGGGCCAGCGCCTCTTCCCCCTCGCGCCACGCGGCATCCAGCGCCACGTTATGGTTATCTTCACCGTTGAGACGTCGCGCCGCCGCCAGCATATTGATGGGGCAGTTTAGCTGAACCAGCGCGGCATCCAACGATTCACGGATCGCGGCCAGCAGCTTCCCGGTGGTCATCTCCTGTTTGAGACGATCGAGACGGCCCTGTTCGGCCTGTTGCTGTTGCTGGGTGCAGTCGGTTATCACCACCAGGGTGCGGGGCAGCGCGGTATCAATAAAGTAGCGGCTGGCTTCTTCGCTCACCCCCGGCAAGGTCCAGCAGGTGACAGAGAGCCAGCGCACGGCGCCGCGCAGCACCACAGGCAGTATTTGCCCGGCATAGAGATCGCTTTTGCGCCGGGAGAAATCCAGTTCGGTGAGCAGCTCCTTGCCACCGCAGTCGGCACAGAAGGTTTTGTAGGCGAGGTTGTCCATGACCACCTGGTCCTGCTCGTTGACCACCACCACGGCGGCAGGAATGTTGTTCAGCACCGCCTCGCTCATGGTGGTGTGATTGCGCAATCGCTGTTCGAGCGCATAGCTGGCGCTGATATCACGTTGCATGGCGAGGTAGTGTTCCAATTCGCCCTGTTTGTTGACGACCGGGGTGATATCGACCTCAGCCAGATAAAGGCTGCCATCCCGACGGCGATTGATGAGCTGACCGCGCCAGGGCATCTGTTGCAGCAGCGTTTGCCACAGTTCCTGATAAATGCTGCGCGGCGTCTGTTGGCTTGCCAGTATGCGATGGTTCTGGTTGAGCAGCTCTTCCAGGCTATAACCGGTCTGGCGACAAAAGGCCGGATTAGCGTACAGAATCCTCGCGTCCGGGTCGGTCAGCGAAATCGCGATCGGAGCCTGTTCAACCATCGTGGAAAACAGTCCGGGATGTTGAAGTGAGAGGTTGCCCGCAATGTTCTGCGGTGCGCTGGTCTCCAGCATCATATTAAAGGTCATCACACGCTCCTGGTTTCAGGCCCGGCTGTGTCGCATTTACAACATTTTGTGTTGTGAAACGCCCGACATCCGCAGCCCTGATTGGGTGTGATTAACCATGCAAAGAGTGCACCTTTCGAACAGGTAACGCGCCGAAACATTGATCCTGATTCGTGTTTTGGCCCTGATTTGGCCCTCACAGGCCTTCAAAGCAGGTCTGGATAGCGGAGAGAGGACGGTGCCTGCACAAAAAAGAATCATTTTTTCACCCATTTCAGTGCACAGAAGGCCTTAAAAAAACCTGGCACAGCCTTCGCAACAGGAGAAGGGATATCCGCCGTTTGCAGGCGGCCTTATTCTTTCTCAACAGGAGCGCGACATGGCTAACATTGGTATTTTTTTTGGCAGTGACACGGGAAAAACCCGCAAAATCGCCAAACTGATCCAGCAAAAACTGGGGGATGTGGCGGATGCGCCGGTCAATATTAACCGCACGTCGCTGGAGACGTTTTTGTCGTACCCGGTGCTGGTTCTCGGTACGCCAACGCTGGGGGACGGGCAGTTGCCGGGGCTTGCCGCCGGGTGTGAAAATGAATCCTGGGGGGAGTTTATCGATCAACTGGCTGATGCCAATCTTAGCGGTAAAATTGTTGCCTTATTTGGGCTTGGCGATCAGCAGGGATATCCGGATAACTTTGCCAGCGCGTTGCGCCCCCTCTATGACGCGGTGGTGGGCAGTGGCGCGCAGGTTGTCGGTGAGTGGCCAGGCGACGGGTATGATTTTTCCTTTTCCGCCGCACTTGAGGCCGGGAAGTTTATCGGGTTGGTGCTGGATCAGGATAATCAGTTTGATTTAACAGAAGAGCGGGTAGCGTCGTGGCTGGAGCAGATTAAGCCGCAGATCCTGTAAGCGGTTTTCTCCCGGATGCGGCGCCTGGCGCGCCTTAGCCGGGCTACGAATTGACCCTCTCCATATGGGCTGAGGAATCCCCACAAAAATGCGAGCACGAACGGTCCCCTCTCCTCTTTGGGGAGAGGGCCAGGGTGAGGGGAAAATGCGGCTCTGATGGCCATCTCGTTCACCTTAAGTTCCTTGCTTTTCTGTCGCGACAGAACCCGTGAACGTGCCAGGGGGCACAAAGATGTCGCTGTGGTTGTCATGCGGGAAAACGAGTTAGCCGTGGCTAAAAAGGTTGAAGACGTTCACAGTATCTACGGGTTCGGTGCCAGGTAGCCCGGCTAAGCGCAGCGCCAGCCGGGTCAGGGTTCTTAAAAACGCGCAAACTCAGAAACCAGCGCACTCAATCCGCCATCCCGGCCATCAACTGCTTTAACCAGGTCTGTTGCCGCTGCTGCTGATGCTGGCGCCATAAAAACGCCCGTGCTTTTTCCAGCGCCTCTGTCTGTGGCAACGCCTGAGGCTCGCGAATACGTTCACACCAGACAAGATGCCAGCCCAGCTCCGTTTCCACCGGCGCGGCGATACCGTTTTCCGGTAAGGCAAACAGGGCGGATTCAAGCGCGGGATACAGCAAACCGCGGCTGATCCAGCCTAACCGCCCACCTTCTAAGGCACTCGGACAGTGGGAATAGCGTTTTGCCAGGCGGGGGAATACCTCACGTGCGGCCTGAATGTCCCGGTAAAACTGCATCGCCTGGCGGCGCACACTCTCGCTATCGTCATCAACGGTGAGCAGCAGATGGTGGGTTAACCGCTGCTCCGGGCGCCTGAATTTTTCCTGATTACGCTGATACCAGGCGAGCACTGCCAGGTCATCAGGTTTAGGTGCCTGCCCGGTGATCCGCGCAAATTGCAGCTCCATCAGCGCATGATGACGTACCACCGCCAGGCGCTCTTCACCGCTAAGCGCACTCTCAGCGAGTAACTCTGCCAGCGATGATCCAATGCGCTGTAACAGGTCATCGGTGACCGATAAATCACGGGCCTGCTGAACGACAGTCTGTTCCAGAAAACGCTGTCGACGCCACGCCTGTTCAAAGGCCGCTTTTTCACCGGCGGGAATTTCCTGCGGCTCGCACTTCCAGCGGCTCTTCGCCAGACGCCATCGGCCGAATTGCTCCCAGGCTGTACTCATGCAATCTCCTCAGCTAGGCGCAGGGCGCTGGCGGGTACATGAAACCAGCGTCCGGAAAAGGTGACGGTGTAACTATTGCCGTCATGCCCCTGATCGGTAGCTTCGATTTGACCCATTGCGCCGGCGCTGACCACCACCGCGCCATTGACCGAAAGGGGCTGTAAGGCGGTGACAGGATCGCCGAATTGCAGCATCCCGGCATCCCAGGGTTGGCCTGCCGGGATCAGCTCCTGCGCACGGCAGCCAACCATGATGTCACCGTCGAGAAAGTGGATCTGGTAGATAATCTGATCCTGCAAAAACACGCCCCATTCCCGAACAAACCCGGTACTGCCACGTCGAACCAGCAACTGGCCGCGTGTATAGCCGGGCATGGTACCGTCATTACGAATGGCCCGCGTCACACGCACCTCATCGCCAAAGGTAAAGGTCGGAGTCATTGCCCACCTCCGCTAATCTGTTGCTGGTAGCTCTCTGCCAGCAGCCGCCGGGCCAGCAGCCACGGCGCGCGTGTGTCCTCCTCCAGCAGATTACGCAGCGGGACGTTGTCGCGCAGTTTATGGTGAAAGGCTTTCAGCACGAGCAGGCAGCGGCTTCGCAACACGGCGGGCTCATACGGGACGGAAAAAAAATCAAAAAAGGATTCAGCGCTCTCCAGCTCATCGACACCGGGAATCTGATAAAACCACTGCATATTCATCCTCCCACCTGGCGTATCGGCTCACCGCATAATTCATCGTAAATGGCGATCAGTTCATAATCTTTCGGGGTACGCTTCCAGCTCTCCGCAAAGCGGCGAATGGCCGGAAGCAGTACGTCGATTTGCAGCGCATTAAGGGGATACCCCATACGCGCAAAGACGCCGTCCACCGCCTGGCGGCCAGAGTGTTTTCCCAGTACCAGACGATATTCCCGGCCCATCAGTGCCGGATCAATCGCCTGATAACTCTCTCTGTCCTGCAACAAGGCGGCGACATGCACCCCGGATTCATGGGTAAAGACCTGTTCGCCAACCAGCGGTTGTTGCGCGTCGATAGGGCGCTGGGCGGCCTCGGCGACCTTCTGGCAGAGGGTGGGCAACTGGCTAAAATCAACGCCACTCTCAAGCGCCAGGCAACGGTGCACACCGAGGGCGACCGTCTCCAGTGCGGCATTCCCCGCGCGCTCACCCAGCCCCAGCACGGTGGTATTCACGCTGGTTGCCCCGGCGCGGATGGCCGCCAGCGTATTGGCGGTGGCCAGCCCCAGGTCGTTATGGGCGTGCATCTCAATGTCACCGTTCCAGTAGCTCCGTAGCGAACGGATAGACGCGTCCGTCGCGAACGGGTCCAGCAGCCCCAGCGTATCGGCAAAACGTAAACGCAGCGCGCCTGCCCGCTGTGCGACACTTGCTATCTGGCGTAGCGTGTCGTCATCCGCGCGCGACGCATCTTCACAGCCGACGCAGACCGCCAGCCCCAGCGTGCGCGCCATACCGATAAAACTCTCCAGCCGGTCAAGCAGCACCGCCAGCGGTTCACGTAATTTGTACTGACGCAATTTGTCGGATGCCGGAATCGAAATATCCACCCAGTCCATGCCCAGATCGGCGCTCTGGCGGATGTCCCCGGCGTTCATGCGACACCAGGACATCAGTGTCGCATCCGGTAAATGGCGACGGACAAGCTGGATACGGGTACGCTCTTCGTCACCCATTGCCGGTGTTCCCACCTCAAGCGCCGTAACGCCTGCGGCAAACAGCGCCTCGGCGATGGCCACTTTCTCACTGGCGCGAAATGCCACCCCAGGACTTTGTTCGCCGTCGCGCAGCGTTGTGTCGTTAATCAGCACACTGGCCATAGCCGCCTCCGTTTAGCCGTAAACCGGCGCAAATGAGGACGTCGCCGGGAGCGGTTTACCGTCCTGCCAGTAAGGGGAGAGCATCCGCAGCCGGGCGATAATCGGCGGCAACGTGGCGATGACGTAATCAATCTCTTTTTCCCGCGTGTAGCGTGACAGGGAGAAGCGAATGCTGCCATGAGCGGCGGTATAGGGAATGTTCATTGCGCGCATCACATGCGACGGTTCAAGAGAGCCTGACGTGCAGGCACTGCCGCTGGACGCGGCGATCCCCGCCTGGTTGAGCAGTAACAAAATGGCTTCGCCTTCAATAAACTCGAACGCCAGATTCGCGGTCCCCGGCACCCGTGGCTGTTTGCCGCCCATGACCATCACCGACGGCACGCTATTGACCAGCTCGTCCTGCAAATAGTCGCGGAGCCGGGCAATTTCGCCCATACCGGGCAGATGAACCTGTGCCAGTTCACACGCACTGCCCATGCCGACAATCCCGGCAATATTTTCCGTACCGGCGCGCCGTCCACGCTCCTGATGGCCGCCACGCAGCAGCGGACGAAAACGCGTGCCGCGACGTAAATAGAGGCAGCCGACGCCTTTCGGGCCGTGCAGTTTATGCGCGGAACAGGAGAGCATGTCGATAGCGGTTTTACCGACCGCCAGCGGAATTTTCCCTACCGCCTGAACCGCGTCACAGTGGAACAGCGCACCGTATTCATGGGCCAGCTCCGCCATCTCTGCCACCGGGAAAATCACCCCGGTTTCGTTGTTGGCCCACATCACGCTGACCACCGCCACCCGGTAGCTGAGCGCCTGGCGGTACTGCGCCATATCGAGCGCACCCTCGGCATTGACCGCAATACGGTGGATCAGATAACCCTGGCGCTCCAGGTGTTCGCAGACCGCCAGTGTCGCCGGGTGTTCCACCGTGGTGGTGATGATTTCACGGCGTTCCGGCAGCAGTTCAATGCAGGCATGCAGCGCCGTCGAGGTCGCTTCCGTGGCGCAGGAGGTAAAAATGATTTCACTGGCGTGATCGGCGCCAAGCAGGGCGGCGACCTGTTGATGCGCACGCTCCAGCGCCCCGCGCGAGGGCAGACCAAAGTCATGAATCGAAGAAGGGTTGCCGTAGTGTTCGGTCAAAAACGGCATCATCGCCTCCAGCACCATCGGGTCGATACGGGTGGTGGCGTTATTATCCAGATAAACCTGTTTCATCTTTATTCCCCCATAACGGATAGTGAGGTGTGGCTTACGCCGCTACGACTTCCATAAAACAGCCGGTACGTTCCATTAATTTCTGCTGTAGCCAGGCCAGCGTCATGTCGGTCATCATGCAGCCGCTACAGCTACCGGAAAGGCTGACGGTCACTTTATGATTCGCGACATTAATCAGCGACATATCCCCGCCGTCGGCCTGGATGTGCGGGCGCAGTTCGGTAATGGCGTCGATCACCTCTTGCCAGTGCGGATCTTTTGTCGCCTCCACCGCGACAGCCGGAGCCGCCTGCTGCTCGGCCAGTATATCTGCCAGCGCCAGCTCGATACTCTCATGGCAGGACGTGCAGCCGCCGCCCGCTTTGGTGTAGTTGATCACCTCTTCAAGGGTGGTCAGGCCGTTGGTCAATACCGCGCGGCGAATCTGGCCTTCGTCTACGCCAAAGCATTTGCAGATAAGTTTGCCTTCTTCATGATCGTCATCGAGGGTTTCGCCCCGGTAGTTGGCGATTGCCGCACGCAGCGCTTCCTGGCCCATCACTGAGCAGTGCATTTTTTGCGGCGGCAGCCCGTCGAGATAGTCGGCGATTTGCTGGTTGGTGACCTGTTCCGCTTCTTGCAGCGTGCGGCCAATGATCAGTTCCGTTAATGCCGACGAGGAGGCGATGGCGCTACCGCAGCCAAAGGTCTGAAAACCGGCCTCCAGAATGGTTTCGCTTTGCGGATCGACCCGCAGCATCAGGCGCAGGGCGTCGCCACAGCTTATCGAACCTACATCGCCAATCGCATTGGCCTCTGCCACCACCCTGGCATTACGGGGATTAAAAAAATGATCTTTCACTTTCTCGGAATAGTTCCACATGCTCTCAGCTCCCAGGATTATGACGGACAGCGCAGGGCGCAATTCACCGCGTTAATCAACAGCGGGTATGAAGATTAAGCAAAAGCAGTACCAGAGCGTAAAAATGATGTTTTTCAGTGGGTTAATAATTCCTCCTCACATAAGCCCACGCGCAATGTCGTGGTTTATGTGAGGTTTGTCGCAGAAACGACACAATCTTTAGCGTTCATCGTCGTCCTGCCACTGACTTTCCAGCAGCAGTTGCGAAAAGCGATTGGGATCGCGAAGCCGCGTGCTTTTGCGCTGTTCTTTGTCATACCAGTAGTGCTGAATTTCCTGTAGCAGGCCGATAATCGGCGTGTCTTCGGGCACGCGGACGGCGCGCACGCCTATTTGCAGCAGTTGCCGAAATACCGTTTCACCAATCGCCACACAGTAAAGGGTGACGCAATCTTCCAGCGCGCTGATGCGGCTGGTTATCTTCTCGGTTTGATGACCAGCCAGTACGGTAAAGTCCACGACCCGCAGCAAGGTGACATCATCTTCTTTGACGCCATACACCACCAGGCGTGGCGTAGCGCCAAAGTGCTGATCCACGTGATGGTAATCGGAACTGGCGAAGGCGACTTTCATCGACCATTCACCGGAACAGATGGTGCTGAACTGGCGATTAACATGTTGCATAGCGGCCTCCGTCAGCGTCCTGGGCAAATTGCTGGCGCAGGGGGGAGCGGTAGACGGGCAGGTGGTGATGACGTTCGCGCATCAGGTTCGCCAGCTCGAACAGTGTGTCGCGAATGCCGGGGTATCCCTGTCGCACGCGACGAAATTCCCCAAGCCTGTCGAAGATAGGAAACCCGGCGCGGATAAGCGGGATGGAGAATTGTTCGGCCAGGTCTGCGGCATGGGAGTTGGCGACCAGCAGGTCAGCAGGCATAGCGCAGAGTAAATCCTGCATATCTTCCAGATCGCCAATGACCACTTTCTCCACGGGAAGCTGTTGCAGGCCCGGCTGGCTGACCGGCGCCACAACGGGGCCGGGGAGCATGCCCTGGCTACGGGCGAAATCACACCAGCCCGCCAACAGATCGCCCTCGGCGGCCAGTGCGAGCCGGGCATCCTGCAACCACATATGACAATCGATCATCGCATCCTGCAATTGTCCGCGCTGGCGCTCAATCCAGGCGGGAACCTCGCGCCCGGAAATGATCTTCAGTTGATGAATAAAACGGTCGCAATGTTCCATGGTCATCAGATGGGGAAGCACGATCACCTCGCCACGGCTACGCTGTGCCAGCAGCGATGCCGCACGGGACAGCGACACGCCAATAGCAAACGTGCACAGGCTCTGTCCCATCTGTTCGATAATGCGCAGGGGCGTCCCCCCCTGGGTGACCGGCGAAAAATCGCCGCTTGCCAGGTGACCATCCAGCGACTGCGAAAGATCCGGCACGATCACCGGTTGCAGGCCAAAAGCCTCCACGTAGCTGCGCAGCAACTCAACATCACCGGGCGTCAGCAGGTGACTTAACAACAAGTTGACCCGCCGGTTACGCAGGCCGTGCTGAGGCTTTTCCGGTACCCACTGTTCGATGACGCTTTCCACCACCGCACTAAAGCCGTTCTCCAGCGTGCCGTAAAAATCCGGGGTGTTGACCGTCAGGAGGGCGATATTTTTGTGGCGGGGAAAATCCTCACGGAACTGACGTACCACGCGGCTGATATCGCTGCCCTGTGCCTCAGACAGGCCGGTACTCAACAGGACGATGGCTTTCGGGGTGTTGCGCTGGCACAGCGTATTGAGCGCGGTAAGGATATTGCCGTCCGCCCCCATGACCGTTGAGGTGGGGTCCATCGCCGTGGATTGCAGCGGAATAGGGTCATGAAAATGTTGGATAAAAAACACTTTGGCGAACGCGCTGCATCCCTGCGCACCGTGCACCAGCGGAATACTGTGCTCAACGCCGAGGCTCGCCAGAATGGCGCCTAACGGCTGGCCGCTTTTTACCGGGCTTACCGCCAGCGGTTTCTGATTACGGATGATATCTGCCATCTTTCACTCCTTATTGCCACGGCGCGCGGGCGTGTGTTTGCGGCCAGACGGGGCTTTCAATGGTCTGGCAAAGCTGTTGGGCGAGGGTGACGATGCCGCGATAACCCGCAAAGGCGTGTTCGCGTTCCTGGTTGATATCCAGAAACGGCAGCCGCGCTTTGTACGCGGTATACATGTTACGCCCCCCGGCGATCATCAAATCCGCCTGGTAGCGGTACACCACATCCAGCAGGGTGCGGGCATTCCCTTCTTCCAGCATTAGCGCGTCATCGCCCATTAATTCGCGAATACGCTGCTTATCTTCTTCGGTGGATTTGCGCGTGCCGGTCGCCACGACGGTCATCCCTAAATCCTGCAATGCGGAGACCACCGACCAGGATTTCACCCCACCGGTATAGAGCAACACTTTGCGACCCTGTAGCCGTTCGCGCCACGGGGCCAGCGCCTGATTTGCCGTGGCTTCTTCGCGGGCAATAACGGCTTCAGTGCGGGCAATCAGATCGCTGTCGCCAAGCAGGGATGCCAGTTGACGCAGGGCATCGGAGGTGGCGCGCACGCCGTAAAAACTGCCCTCAAACCAGGGGGTGCCATAGCGCTGTTCCAGGGTGCGGGCAACATTGATCAGCGCTCTTGAGCAGACCAGCATATTGACCTGCGCGTGGTGCAGGGTCTGGATTTCACTAAAACGGCCATCCCCGGAAAGGCTGCCCAGCACGCGAATACCCAGCTCATCGAGCAGCGGCTGAACGTGCCAGAACTCCCCGGCGATATTAAATTCGCCAATCAGGCCGATATCGTGGCGGTGTTCCGGTGCAAAGGGGGTATCGTCCGGCCAGGGGGCAGGCGCGCGCCGTCCAATGACCTTGTTAACCATCACTTCACCCGCGAGACGGTTGCCAAGGTTTTTGCTGCCATAGAACCCGGCGGCATCAACGGCAATCACTGGCACGCCGGTGGCGGTTTCCGCCGCCTGACAGACGGCGTCAATATCATCACCCTCCATCGCCGGAACGCAGGTGTTATAGATAAACACGGCGGCAGGGTGATAACGGTTGACGATGTGGCGCACCGCGTGGAAAAGCCGCCGTTCGCCGCGCCCCATAATGACATCCTGTTCGTTCAGGTCGGTGGTAAAGCCGAGCCGGTTGAGACTGGGGCCGGAGCTCATACTGCCCCGGTTATCCCAGGAGCTTCCCGTGCAGCCAATCGGTCCGTGGACCAGGTGCGCCACATCCGACAGCGGCAACAGGGTGATTTGCGCGCCGTCGAACGCGCAACCGCCCGCCGTGGCACCGGGTTTAGGGGCGCTACAGCCGGATTTCTGTTTGTGATTGTGTTCGCAGGCGGGTTCATCCAGCAGCGCGAGAATGTCATTTCCCTTCATAGTGACCTCATTGACTTGGTGGGCTGTGCCCAATGTTGCAATTCGCAAGCCAGGAATGAGTTATTGATTTTTAAAGGGAATGCTCTGTCAGGTTTACGACAAAGCAGACAATTGGCGTATTGAGGACAACGGGGAAAGGCCCCCTGCATCCGCAGGTCAGACGCAGGGGATCGCCGGTTAAAATACCCGCTCTTCCAGCGGGTTGGCTTTCTCAAGACGTTTTGCCAGCCACGGTGGCAGACGTCCGCTCAGCAGTGCGGTAATGGCATCGCACTGGGCGGCAATGGACATCCCTGGCGACACTTTCATCGGGTGGATATTATGACGAATCAGCCGGGCCGCCGCAGGGCCGCCAATGGCTTCACAAAACAGCAGGTGGCAATCACTCAGGAGCTGCGCGCGAACTTCATTCGGCTCCTGGGTTTGCGGAGCCGAGGGAAGACGGCGTAACGCGTGCAGCCATCCGCCCTGTTCATCGAAGGCGTAGATAAAAAACAGCCGCCCCTGACCAAAATGACCATTGATCAGCAATCCATCCTGTGAACAAAAGGCTACCCGTAATTGCCCCTGACGAGCGGTGCTTTTTACCTGCAGGTGCGCGGGCAGCGTACCGTGAAGGCACGCGTTAACGCGGCTCCAGCGTGCGGGCGACATCATCGCCGTTTCAGACGGGAAGGTCGCTTCCAGTTCGCGGATATTGAGCTTATCGAGGTACGCCGGGGTTAAGGCGTCGTCGCGTTCTCCTGTCAGCCAGGCCAGGATCTGCGCGGGTTGCAGTTCCGGCAGACACTGAAATAGCGCCAGCATGCGCCAGAAAAGGACATCGTTATCGTTCATCTGACCTCCTTCACAAAAGTGCGCCGCGCGTGGCGCGCAGGCTGATGGGGAAGGTGGGGCGTCCAGGTTGCAGGCTGACGATATACTGGCGTCCCCCCTCCAGAGAAATAGCGCCACCCCAGTTATCCGGGGTGTCATGTTCAATCGCGATGACTTTTGCCTCAAGGTCCTGTTTGGCGATGTAACACCACAGATCCGGCCCGCGCTCACGAATTATCACTATTGGCATCGTTTCCCCCTTGCTGCCCCGCACAAGGCGGGGCGCATTATGGTTAGCGGACAAGGTCGAAGCTGTAGTCCGTTTTGCCCAGTTTGATGGTATCGCGGTCGACTTTTTCCAGCACGGCGTTGACCAGGGTGGTGACGATATTCATCGCCCCTTCATAACCCCATGTGGTCTGGCGATGCAGGTGGTGGCGGTCGAACAACGGGAAGCCCAGACGGATCAGCGGAACTTCAAACTGTTCACCTTTCGCCAGCGTGTCACGCTGGATGAATTTGGCGTACGAGTTGCCGATCATAAAGTCCGGTTTGCGGGTAAACATCAGCGAGCGGAAATGCCACAGATCGCAGTTGATGAACACTTCGCTCTCCTGACCGTAGGGCGATGCCTCAAGCATTTTCTTCATCGCTTTCTGCCAGCGCTTGCTACCGTTATGACAGAGGATAACCGTCGGTTCGCAGCCCAGTTCCAGCAGGAAACGCGTCAGCCCCATCACAAAATCCGGATCGCCGTAGAGACCGAATTTCTTACCGTGCAGCCAGGTGTGTGAATCGAGAATCATATCCACCAGGCGCCCACGCTCCAGCGTCAGCTCATCGGCCACCGGTTTGCCGGTTAACTGACTAACCGCCATCAGCAGTTCGTCGGTCCCGGTCAGTCCCATTGGGATGGACACTTCTGTGGCGGGCTGGCCCCAGGACTCCTGCACCACTTTTTTGCTCTTCACCAGATGCCAGGGTTGCAGCAGCAGGGTGTCGATAGCATCGGGGGCGTCGCGCATCTCTTGTTGCGTTGTGCCGCCCGCATACATGCGATAGTGGCCGTCGGCTGGCGTATCTAACACCTCAGACGGGTCAGACAGCAGGCTACAGGGCACCTCCATCTGGGCCATCATGCGTTTGAGCACGCGGTAATTGCCAAGATAGGTTTCAAAACCGGTCACCAGGTTTAGCTTCGCCAGCTTGCCCGGTTGCGCCACGTGATCGGCGGTAAATGCCCGGGCGAAACCTTCAAACATGTTGTCCCAGCCGGTGATGTGGCTACCGATAAAACTTGGCGTATGGGCGTAGGGCACCGGAATGGCGGCATCGATAAACCCGTCCTTTTTGGCGTTGGCGATAAAGGCCTGCAGGTCATCGCCGATGACCTCCGCCATACAGGTAGTGGAGACGGCGACAATTTCCGGTTTGTACAGGGCGCTGGCATTTTGCAACCCGGTGTTAAGGTTGTTGTTGCCGCCGAAGACCGCCGCATCCTCTGTCATAGAGTCGGAAACGCAAGCGATCGGCTCTTTGAAATGACGGTTAAAATAGGTGCGGAAATAGGCCACACAGCCCTGGGAACCGTGCACATAAGGCAGCGTATTGGCAAAACCCAGCGAGCAGAGTACCGATCCTAAAGGCTGGCAGGCCTTTGCCGGATCGACGGTTAACGCTTCACGCTTAAAGTTCAGCGCTTCGTACTCCGCCGTGGTGGTCCATTCAAAAACCTCTTGCACACGCTGCGGGTCGTGCGCCTCTTCCAGACCGCGCTTATTGCGAAACAGCGTCTGGTATTCGTCCTGTTCAAACAGCGGATGACAGGTGACAATTTTCTCAGCAGTTTGGCTCATGATGTTCTCCTCCCGCGCCACAAATCGGTGAACAAACGGGATGTCAGGATAGTATTCAGGCTGATTTCAGCCAGGGTGCGGTCAACTCGCCCCAGGCGGGATTGTTGAGCGTCATGTCCATATCGCGGGCAAAGATGGCAAAGCCGTCATAGCCGTGATACGGGCCGGAGTAATCCCAGGAGTGCATCTGGCGAAACGGTACCCCCATTTTCTGGAAAATGTATTTTTCCTTGATGCCTGAGCCAATGAGGTCCGGCTTAATCGCCTTCACGAAGGCTTCCAGTTCATAACTGCTGGCATCGTCGAACAACAGCGTGCCCTCTTTGAGGTCCGGCAGGGTGCGGTCGTAATCGTCGTTATGGGCAAATTCATACCCGGCGGCGACAATCTCCATGCCCAAATCCTCATACGCGCCAATCACGTGGCGAGGACGCAGGCCACCCATATAGAGCAGCACCTTGCGGCCTTCGAGACGCGGGCGGTATTTGGCGATAATCGCATCGTTCTGCGCCTGATATTTGGCGATCACCGCTTCCGCATTGGCGCGAATGGTGTCGTCAAATTGATCGGCGATCTTACGCAGCGATTCGGCGATTTTGGTCGGGCCGAAGAAGTTGTACTCCATCCACGGGATACCGTGTTTCTCTTCCATATGGCGAGAGATGTAGTTCATAGAGCGGTAGCAGTGCACCAGGTTCAGCTTGACGAACGGGGTGTTTTCCATCTCTACCAGCGTGCCGTCGCCGGACCACTGCGCCACCACGCGTAACCCCATCTCTTCAAGCAGAATGCGCGACGCCCAGGCATCCCCCCCGATGTTGTAATCGCCGATGATGGCCACGTCATAGGGGGTAGATTCGAAGGGCTTCCCTTCGCGGTTATCCAGCACCCAGTCGCGGATCACGTCGTTGGCGATATGGTGACCGAGCGACTGCGACACGCCGCGAAAGCCTTCGCAACGCACCGGGATCACCGGCTTGTTGAGCGCTTTTTTACTGGCATTCGCCACCGCTTCGATATCGTCACCGATTAAGCCAACCGGGCACTCCGACTGAATGGAGATGCCTTTGGTCAGCGGGAACAGTTCCTCCATCTCCTCAATCAGTTTGGTGAGCTTTTTATCGCCGCCGAAGACGATATCGCGCTCCTGAAAATCAGAGGTAAAGTTCAGCGTCCCGAAGGAATCAACGCCGCTGACCCCGGTGTAGTAGTTGCGCCGCCCGGCACGGGAGTACTGCCCACAGCCGATCGGGCCGTGGGAGATGTGGGCCATATCTTTAATCGGCCCAAAAACCACGCCTTTCGATCCGGCGTAGGAGCAGCCGCGGACAGTCATCACACCCGGCTGCGATTTGCGGTTAGAGATGATGCATTTCCCGACGCTTTCCATCTCCGGGTCGGTCACCATCATGTGCTTTCTGCGTTCTTTGCGCGTTTTTTCGGGAAAGATCTCCAGCACTTCCTGGATAATTTCCAGATTACGTTCGCCTGTTGCATTGCTCATAACTGTGTTCCTGTTACAAGGCGGCTCAGGCCGCGTTTTCTTCGGCGGCGGTTTTACCGATGATGCTGGCGTCTTCCACATCCATAATGCCGAATTCCATCAGCAGCTCTTCCAGTTCATCCATGGTGCAAGGGGTCGGGACGACCATCAGGGTGTTGTTGACGATCTTGTTCGCCAGCGCGCGGTATTCGTCGGCCTGGTTGCATTTCGGGTCATATTCGATAACCGTCATACGGCGAATTTCCGCGCGCTGGACGATGTTGTCGCGTGGTACAAAGTGAATCATCTGGGTGCCCAGTTTTTCTGCCAGCGCGATGATCAGTTCATCTTCGCGGTCGGTCTGACGGGAGTTACAAATCAGCCCGCCCAGGCGTACCTTGCCGGATTTAGCGTATTTCACGATGCCTTTGGAGATGTTGTTAGCGGCATACATCGCCATCATTTCCCCGGAGCAGACGATATAGATCTCTTGCGCTTTGTTTTCACGAATCGGCATGGCGAACCCGCCGCAGACCACGTCACCGAGGACGTCATAGAAGACAAAGTCGAGGTCGCTGACATAGGCGCCTTCTTCTTCAAGGAAGTTAATGGCGGTAATAACGCCGCGGCCTGCACAACCTACGCCTGGCTCCGGGCCGCCGGATTCTGCACAACGCACGCCGCCATAACCGATTTGCAGCACATCTTCCAGTTCAAGGTCTTCCACTGAACCCACTTCGGCGGCCATCTCCATAATGGTGTTCTGCGCTTTCGCATGCAGGATCAGACGGGTGGAGTCCGCTTTCGGGTCGCAGCCGACGATCATCACTTTTTTACCCATTTCCGCGAGAGCGGCGACGAGGTTTTGCGTGGTGGTGGATTTGCCGATCCCACCTTTGCCATAAATGGCGCATTGACGCATGGTCATGGTGTGTTCTCCTGTTTGTGTGTTTGCCCATTAACCAGTGCAGGGAACATACCAGCCGTGCCAGAACCTATAATTGATTGTATTTATTGATTTTTATATTTATCGCCTCTGTGGGTGGCAAAACAAACACTGAACAATATGCAGACCAATTGTTGGAAACAGGACAATTCGCCGCCACACCCGCCGCTGCTGTGGCGGCGCTGACACTTTGTTAGCTGTTCAACAGGATGTCGGACTGCCTGTCTTATTCCGCGCAATGTCGGAAGACTCACAAGTCAGGACTTTTAGTTAATACCTTGAATTTGAACGCAGATATTACGTTTTCCCGATATGGCACAGGCTGTGCAATGCAGGGGTACTACGGTTTGCCGTCAGCGGGCGGCGACTTTGCCTCTCACATTCGAGGAACGAGAAATGTCCGGAAAGATGAAAACGATGGATGGCAACGCTGCGGCGGCCTGGATCTCCTATGCCTTTACTGATGTTGCGGCGATTTATCCCATCACCCCCTCAACACCGATGGCGGAAAACGTCGACGAATGGACGGCACAGGGTAAGAAAAACCTGTTTGGTCAACCGGTGCGTCTGATGGAGATGCAGTCAGAAGCCGGTGCGGCAGGGGCCGTACACGGCGCATTGCAGGCGGGAGCGCTGACCACAACCTATACCGCGTCACAGGGATTGCTGTTGATGATCCCCAATCTGTACAAGATTGCGGGCGAGCTGTTGCCGGGGGTATTTCATGTCAGCGCCAGGGCGCTGGCGACCAACTCGCTGAATATCTTTGGCGATCACCAGGATGTCATGGCCGTGCGCCAGACGGGGTGCGCAATGCTGGCGGAGAACAATGTCCAGCAGGTGATGGATCTGTCGGCGGTGGCGCACCTCGCCGCGATTAAAGGCCGCGTGCCCTTTATCAACTTCTTTGACGGCTTTCGTACCTCGCATGAAATCCAGAAAATTGAGGTGCTGGAACATGAAGAGCTGGCGCCGTTATTGGATCAGGAGGCGCTCAACCAGTTTCGCCGTAATGCCTTAAACCCGGATCACCCGGTCATTCGCGGCACGGCGCAGAACCCGGACATCTACTTTCAGGAACGCGAGGCCTCCAACCGCTTTTATCAGGCGCTGCCGGAGATTGTCGAAGGGTATATGGCGGAGATTTACCGTATCACCGGGCGCGAATACCACCTGTTCGATTACTACGGTTCGCCGGATGCTGAGCAAATCATTATTGCGATGGGGTCAGTGTGCGACACCATCCAGGAGGTGGTGGATGCGATGATCGACAGCGGTGAAAAAGTCGGCCTGGTTTCCGTGCATCTGTTCCGGCCTTTCTCGCTGGCCCATTTTATGGCGAAGATCCCCGCCAGCGTGAAGCGCATTGCCGTGCTCGACCGCACCAAAGAGCCGGGCGCCCAGGCGGAACCGCTGTGTCTGGATGTCAAAAATGCCTTTTATCATCACGAAAACCCACCGCTGATTGTTGGTGGCCGCTATGCGCTGGGGGGTAAAGATGTTCTGCCAGGCCACATTGTTTCTGTGTTCGAAAACCTGAAAAAACCGCTGCCGATGGATGGTTTTACGGTGGGGATTTTTGACGATGTAACCCACACCTCGCTGCCGGTACCGGTTTATGACATTCACGTCTCCCGTGAAGGTATCACCGCCTGTAAATTCTGGGGGCTGGGTTCTGATGGTACGGTCAGCGCCAATAAGAATGCCATCAAAATTATCGGTGATAACACGCCGATGTTCGCGCAGGCCTATTTTGCCTACGATTCGAAAAAATCCGGTGGGATAACCCTGTCGCATCTGCGCTTTGGTAAGCGCCCGATCACTTCGCCGTATCTGATTCATAACGCCGATTTTATTGCCTGTTCACAGCAATCTTATGTCGATAAATATGATCTTCTTGATGGCATCAATCCGGGCGGGATTTTCCTGCTCAACTGCACCTGGTTTGGCGAAGAGGTGGAGCGCCATCTGCCCAATAAAATGAAGCGCATTATTGCCCGCCAGGGGGTGCGGTTTTACACCCTGAACGCGGTTGATATCGCACGTAAACTCGGCCTCGGCGGGCGTTTTAATATGCTGATGCAGGCGGCCTTTTTTAAACTGACCGACATTATTGATGCCAAAACCGCCTCGGCGCACCTTAAGAAAGCGGTGGCAAAATCCTATGGCAGCAAAGGGCAGAACGTGGTGGATATGAACAATGCCGCTATCGATCTGGGGATGGATGCGCTGCAGGAGATTATCGTTCCCGACCACTGGGCGTATGCAGAAGAGGAGGAGAAAGAGGACGGCAAACTGATGCCGGACTTTATTCGCAATATCCTTGAGCCGATGAACCGCCAGAACGGCGACAGATTGCCCGTCAGCGCTTTTCTGGGTATGGAAGACGGGACATTCCCGCCCGGCACCGCCGCCTGGGAGAAGCGCGGTATCGCCATGCAGGTGCCGGTCTGGCAGCCTGAAGGCTGTACCCAGTGTAACCAGTGCGCCTTTATCTGCCCGCACGCGGCCATTCGCCCGGCGCTGTTGAGCAGTGAAGAGCGCGAAGTGGCCCCTGCTGCGTTACTGAGCAAGCCCGCGCAGGGGGCCAAACACTATGAATATCATCTGGCTATCTCGCCGCTCGACTGCTCTGGCTGCGGCAACTGCGTGGATATTTGCCCGTCGAAAGGCAAAGCCCTGGCGATGCAACCCCTCGACAGCCAGCGCCCGATGATCCCGGTGTGGGATCACGCGCTGGCCTTGACGCCCAAAGAGAATCCGTTCAGCAAAGCCACGGTCAAAGGCTGTCAGTTTGAAACCCCGTTACTGGAGTTCTCCGGCGCCTGCGCAGGGTGCGGCGAAACCCCGTACGCGCGCCTGATTACTCAGCTTTTCGGCGACCGGATGATGATTGCCAACGCCACGGGCTGTTCGTCTATCTGGGGGGCCAGCGCACCGTCCATCCCGTGGACCACAAACCATAAAGGCCAGGGGCCGGCCTGGGCAAATTCACTGTTTGAAGATAACGCCGAGTTTGGTCTGGGGATGATGTTGGGAGGCCGCGCCATCCGTGAACAACTGGCCAGTGATGCGGCCAGCGTGCTGGAAAAACCGCTGCATCCGGATTTGCAGCAGGCGCTGCGCGACTGGCTGGAGAACAAAGATCTCGGTGAAGGTACCCGCGCGCGGGCGGAAAAACTGAGCGCGCTGCTGGCGGCTGAAAAGGGCGACGATGACCTGCTTAATCGCCTGTATCAAAATCAGGACTACTTCACCAAGCGCTCGCAGTGGATTTTTGGTGGGGACGGCTGGGCCTATGACATTGGCTTTGGCGGCCTCGACCATGTGCTGGCCTCCGGTGAGGATGTGAATATTCTGGTGTTTGATACCGAGGTCTATTCCAATACTGGCGGCCAGTCATCGAAATCCACACCGGTGGCTGCCATTGCCAAGTTCGCCGCCGAAGGCAAACGGACGCGCAAAAAAGATCTGGGAATGATGGCCGTCAGCTATGGCAATGTGTATGTCGCCCAGGTGGCGATGGGGGCCGATAAAGCCCAGACGCTACGCGCCATTGCCGAAGCCGAAGCCTGGCCGGGACCGTCGCTGGTGATTGCCTACGCGGCCTGTATTAACCACGGTTTGAAAGCGGGGATGGGGCGCAGTATCAGCGAGGCGAAGCGCGCGGTAGAGGCTGGATACTGGCACCTCTGGCGCTATAACCCGCAACTGCTGGCGAAAGGGAAAAACCCGTTTATTCTCGATTCGGAAGAGCCGGAAGAGAGTTTCCGTGACTTCCTGATGGGGGAAGTGCGTTATGCCTCGCTGGGACGTACTTCGCCGGAGGTGGCCGATACGCTGTTTACGCAGACCGAGCAGGATGCCAAAGACCGCTACGCCCAGTACAAGCGGCTGGCCGGAGAGTAAGAGAAGCGGCCCGGTGTTTGCCGGGCAGAAACAAAAAAGGCCGGAGTGGCAGTGATGCGCTCCGGCCTTTTCTTTGCCTGCAATAGATTAGCGGGTGACATGCACCTGCGGCGTGGTGTTGCTGATAAATCGCCCGCCGGAGGCGCGCTCAAGCTGGGCCGCCAGTTGCAGCAGCAGCCCGTCGTTACCCTGGCGCGTCTGGAAATGCATGCCGAGCGGCAAGCCGGATTGTTGCCAGGCCAGCGGCAACGAAATACCGGGCGTGCCGGTTAAACTGGCAAGCGGGGTATAGGAGAAGATATCCCACAGGGAATAGAACCAGTCCATCACGTCCGGGTTATCGCTGAGCGTCAGGTACTTTTTCTCGCCGAGCAGCGGCGTCGGTTTGGAAAATGTCGGTGTCAGGATCAGATCCCATGTCTGGAAAAATGCCCCCAGCTTGCGGGAGATCTGGTTAAACGCATCCTGCATTTTCCAGCGCTCGCTGTAGGACATACCAATCCCTTTTTGCCAGATGCGGATATTCATCGGCTCGATTTTATCCTCCGGCGGGGCGCTAAGATCGTTTTTCTCCAGCAGCCGCTGAATAAACTGCGCGAAGTTGCTGATATAGCAGGCGGTCTGTGCGGCAAAGGCCTCTTCGAAGGGGATATCTGGCGTCACCCATTCCACCTGATGGCCCAGCTCCTCAAGCAGGCGCGTCGTTTTCTCCAGTTCTTCGACAAAATGCGGCGTTGCGCGGTAATTTCCCCATTCGTGGGACACGGCAATACGCAGCGGCGCAGGATCGCGGGTGATCATCTCGCTATAGGGCTGCGGGGGCTGCCAGTAAGGCATAAACTCGCCCGGTGCGCCGCCCCGGCAGCTATCGACAAAGCGTGCCGTGTCGCGCACGCTGCGACTCACACAGCCTTGCGTTGAGACATACCCGGTGATATCCGACAGTGCCGGGCCAATTGAAAAGACGCCCCGACTACTTTTCAGGCCAACAAGCCCATTGGCCCCCGCCGGTATGCGAATGGAGCCACCGCCATCGGTGGCATGGGCGAGGGGAATAACCCCGGCGGCCACCGACGCGCATGCCCCGGCAGAGGAGCCAAAGGTGGTGTATTGCGGGTTCCACGGGCTGCGCGTTACGTAAATCGCCGGGTTTTCCGCCGATCCGCAGACGCCAAACTCCGGCGTGGCGCTGCGGCCAATAATATTAAGCCCGGCATGGCGAATTTTCGTGGTCAAAAAGGCGTCTTCATCCGGACGATTGCCACGCATAAACGCGGAGCCTTGCTCCTGCAAACGCCCCTTTACCCCCGGCCCTAAGTCTTTCATCAGGAAGGGAATCCCTTTAAACGCGCCCTCCAGACAGGTGCCGTCGGTTTCCGGTTGGTGGATGGCATCATCAAACAGTTCCACGACAGCATTGATTTGCGGGTTAACCCGCAGCGTCGCGGCCTGTGCCTGTAGCGCCAGTTCACGGGCGCTGACGTCGCCGCGCTCGACCAGTTCTGCCAGCGCCGTGGCGTCGCAGGCGGCCCACTCATCCCAGCTCAGTACGGTGTTCATTGTGATTTCTCCTTCGCAAACTGGATCTTACCCTGCGGCGCTTTGAGGCGGCGGGTGGCCTTATGAGGGGTACGTTCTTTGAGCATCAGTGTCGCCGCCAGGCAGAGGATATTGGCGGCGATGAGGTAGTAGCCTGGAGAAACCGGGTCGCCGGTCCATTTAATCAGCCACGAGAAGACAATTTGCGCCGTCCCGCCAAACAGGGTGATGCCAAAGGCAAAGGCGATGGAAAAACCGGTTGAGCGGATATAGCGCGGGAAGTTTTCGCACAGCACCACCAGCACGCCGGCGCCGCTGATACATTGCAGAGCGGCAAAGAGGGTGATGATGGCAAAGAAAACGCCTTCACTGCGCCAGGCATTGATCATCTCAAGGCCCGGTAGCAGCAAGAGCAGCAGAATCAGGCGCGGCGCGATAATGGTCATCTTGCGCCCGAAGCGGTCCGCCATCCAGCCACCCACCAGGGAAAACACCACCACGCACACGCCGATAAGAATGGTCGACGCCATGGCCGTGCCTGGCGCAAAAGCCAGCTCTTTCAGGGCATAGGTGGTCATGTAATTGAGGAAATATTGCGTAATGGTACTGCCTGAAAGAATAAAAATACCCACCAGAATCAGGCCACGGTAGTTACGCATCACGTCACCGAGTAGACTGCCGGTGGACTTGCTGGCGTCGTTGTTCTCAGTAGTGAAAGTCTCGTTAAGGTTACGGCGCAGGTAGATGGCAATGGGCAGGATGATCAGTCCAAAAGCAAAAGGCACGCGCCAGCCCCAGGCCGACAGTTGCTCCGGCGTCAGGATGACCGTCAGCGTATAACCAATCACCCCGGCGCTGATACCTGCAAGCCCCTGGGCGACAATTTGCCAACTGGTGTAGAAGGCCCGTTTGCCTTCTGGCGCCGCCTCCATAATAAAGGTCGTCGCGGGGCCAGCTTCGCCACCCCAGGCCAGCCCTTGCAGCATGCGGACAATCACCAGCAGGATAGGGGCCGCCATGCCAATCGTTTCATAGCCGGGCAGAAAGACCAGCCCGCCGGTGCCGATGGTCATAAAAACCATGGTGAGCAGCATCGCCGGTTTACGTCCTACACGGTCGGCATAGCTGCCAATAAATATGGCGCCCAGCGGGCGGACAATAAAGCCGATACCAAACACAGAGACCGACAATAAAAGACTGGTGAAGGGGTTATCAGAGGGGAAGAAAATATTGCCGATCATCACGGCAAAGGTGGCATAAGCACTGAAATCGAAAAATTCAACCGCAGCGCCAAGCACAACAGCCACCACTTCTTTGCGTGATGCTTTGGGTTTTATCGCGCTATGACTTATTTCGTTTGTCATCGTATGGCCTTCCTCAATGTGTTCAGGCGAAGTGAAACGTGAAAAGACATAGCAGACATATAACAGGGCGCAGATCCGCTCACTATCACAATTAGGCGAAGGCAGTGTTTAAAAAATGTATGCACTCACGGCAGGTCAGACGAATAAGAAAATAATATGATTAAATTTAATTATCTGTTTTTATTATGGAATTTGTTTTTCGTTTGAGATGAGATTTTACTGGGGTAAATATTCACTTCGTCGAGTGCACTTAAAATGTGCCTGGTTCGTAAACCCGATTACCGAATGGGGCAGCGATAAATAAGCGGTCATGCCGCATATTCAGGCCATTGTGGCGTAATGACGATTTGAATAGCTCAGTGAATGCACAAAAATGGCGCTCCGTGCTTACTAAAAGTGCAATGTGGCGCTAATTATGTCGATGTTTGCCAATATTTCGCCAGCGTAATAAGGTCGCTTCAATGGATTCATCCAACGGGAGAGACAATGCAATTACGGGCGCTGAAATATTTTAGTCAGGTCGCAAAGTCTGCTTCTTTTCGGGAGGCTGCAGATAAATTGTTTGTTGCGCCAGGGGCAGTGACGCGACAAATCGATATTCTGGAACACTATTATGGCGCGGCATTGATTGAACGAGGCCCGAGGGGGATTAAACTGACCCGTGAAGGGGAGCTTCTGGCGCAGGCGGTGGACGCCACATTGCGTGAGCTGGAGTCGGTGAAGGCGCGCATCACCTCAAGGCGCAGCGTGGTGTCCGGTACGGTAAAAATCTGCGCCGCCGAGAGCCTGGTCGCGCTGTTTATCGCGCCCGTCATTGAGGCATTTGGTCAGCACAACCCTGAGGTGTCGTTCGAGATTGACACCGGCAGCGCCCCGTACATTGCCGAACAGCTTATTCGCGGACATGCGGATGTGGCGCTGGCCTTTTATACCCCGGTCAGCGCGGAGATTCAGGTGACGCATTGCTGTCATCTGGAACACAAGGTTCTGATGGCCGCCCACCATCCGCTGGCGACGAAGCCGCGTTTGACCCTCAAAGAGATTGCCGCCCATCCGATTGCCATTCCTCCCGCCAACTATGCGGTGCGCCAGTTACTGGAATCCGCCGCCCGGCGCGAAGCCGTCCACTTCGATATGCGCTTTATTACCAGTTCGATGGAGGTGCAAAAGACCCTGGCGCTGCAGGGCAGGACGCTACTTATTTTGCCCCAGCTACATCATCAGGAGCCGGATGCGCAGGCAATGTTTGTGGCGGTACCGCTGGCCGATCCCCTGATGGGAAAAGTGAAGGTCGATCTCTGTTTACCCCGTCAACGGACGTTATCCATGGCGACCCGTCTGTTCCATGATATGTTGTCGCAACGTATTGATGGTCAGAATGCTCTGGTCAACACAACGGCGTAGAGCAATCAGGATCTTTTCCCGCCGCATAAGGAATGACGCCATGACAACGGTTCCGCGCTATCACGTACAGACGATATCCGCGCCGCAAACCTACCCGGATATTGCTTACCCCGTCCTTTCTGACGACACCATGAAACAGCGCTTGCGTAATGTCCTGCTGGCGATGCAGGCCAGTGGTTTTACCCATCTGGTTATCTATGCCGACAAAGAGCACGGCGCCAATTTTGAGTATCTTGCCGGGTTTATTCCCCGTTTCGAGGAAGCATTGCTGGTCGTTAATGCCGATGGCGAGCTGAGCTACATCATGGGCAATGAAAACCTCAAACTGGTGCCCTTTGCGCGTAACGGCGGCAAATGCCTGCACACGCCGCTGTTCTCATTACCCAACCAGCCGATGGACGGGGATGCGCCGTTGGCCGGGTTGCTCGCCTCGTGCGGCATCACGGCTGCGGCCAGGGTGGGTGTCGTGGGCTGGAAATTATTCACCGGTGATTCAGCGCTGTTTGATGTTCCGGCATTTATTCTCGACGCGGTGTTCAGCGCGGCAGGCGGGCGGGACAATGTGCGCAATGCCACCGGGCTGTTTATCTCCCCGGAGCGGGGCGTACGGCGGCTGAACAGCGCCTGCGAAATTGCGTTTTATGAGTACGGCGCAAACCTCGCCTCCACGCAGGTGCTGACGGCGCTCAATGCCGTTGAGCCAGGGCGGCGTGAAAAAGAGATAGGGCACCTTCTGGCCGGTTGGGGACAGCCCAACAATGTGGTGATGATTGCCGCCACCGGCGACCGATTTACCAATGCCTGTCTCTACCCAACGGACAAGATTATCGCTCGCGGCGATAAATTTTCTCTGACCGTCGGTTATAAAGGCGGGTTAACCAGCCGTGCAGCCTGGGTTGTCGCCAGTGAAAATGAGCTGGCGGAGCCGGTTGCAGATTATCTGACCCGTGTGGCCATTCCCTATTATCACACCGTGGTCCAGTGGCTTGAGTTTATCCGCCCAGGCGTGACGGGCGCAGAAGTCTACCGCCTGGTGGAGTCGGTGTTACCTAAAGATCGCTGGCACTGGCATCTCAATCCTGGCCACCTGGTTGCCGATGAAGAGTGGTTAAGTTCGCCGATTTACCCCGGTTCAACAGCCCGCCTGGAAAGCGGCATGCTGCTGCAAATCGATATTATTCCCTCGGTGCCGGGTTATGGCGGCTGTAGCATTGAAGATACCGTTGGCCTGGCCGATGAGGCGCTGCGCGATGAACTGGCGCAGGATTACCCGCAGGTGTGGGCGCGTATGCAGGCGCGTCGCAACTATGTCACTGATGTACTGAAAATAGACCTGCCTGAGGAGGTTATTTTGTTATCCAACACGGTAGGGTATTTGCGACCTTTTTTACTGGATAAAAATAAAGCGGTGGTGAAGGTATAATATCAGCAACGTCATGCCTGCGTTCTGGCTGTAATGCATGACGTTGTAAATAATAACACCGCAAATAATCTCCAGGTGACAAGCTGCGGGCAATTAGCCTGGGTTTTCATGTAAAGATACGGCACTATATTACAAAGAAAAAGACAACGGAAGCATATTATTTTGCGTGATAGAACATCCTTTACACTCAGAATGACACCTGTCGCTTTCTCTCTGCGTGTGATTAGCGCGCATACCCTTCGCTATTTCTAGCCTCGCTGCTGCCTGTAAAGCTGAATATATTCTTAACAGTTGTTCTGAACATTTGTACCGTATCAGAGTAATATCTGGTCTGACATGTAATGAAAAGATAATGCCCGGCAAGGTTATTAATCTTATAGTTTCAGAATGGTTTTACTACGACTAAACACTTCGTAAGCAAAAAAGAAATGGCGAGTTAAAATCACTTATCTTAAATTCTTAATGCCCGTTTTTTGTAAATTTTACCGGCGCTTTTCATTACATCATTTTTAACATATTTTCTGCCCTGTATGGCGCGCTACGCCTGTATTTCCGTTGCTGACGTGATGCCCGGTGCGTGAAGTGGAAGGGGATGTCTTAAAACACTATCTATTTGAAAATTAGCAAATTTTAAAATGATGGTGTTTTTTTAATAATTTTATAGAATTTTCTGATTTCCCGCTTATACTGAAAAAACATCGTTGCATGTGAACCATGCCGATATGCCACTTGCTTTAGCTTTTCACTATAAATAAAAAACGATAAGAGCGCATTTCTTATTGTATGGGAGGTATTGCCCATTGAATATGCATACAGCACATCACGGTTAGCGATAAAATAATTTTCTCTGTCTCTTTTTTGACAGAGCACCACTCTTGTCTTTAAAAATTAAAGGCGCTGGATCCTGTTGTCTTTATTTTTTATGGGCTTTGTGTTGCCTGAATGTAATGTTTGTCCGCAAACATTATACAGTCTCAGATTAGCGCTTTGGTGTGTGGCGACTTGCAACTCCCTCATTAAGGACGTGACATGATTGATGAAGCATTGAGTTATCTTAAAGACATTCTTGATCAGCAATTACGCAACCAATTCGATATTGCAGGAAATATGGTTGTTTTAAATAATCTGGTCGATTTGAGCGGCGGCTTGCCTTTAAAAAATCAAAATAAATTAGTGCTGACGCTTATCAATCTGGAGCATGAAACCAGCAAGCCCTTTTATGGTACTCGTACCACACCCGATACGAAAAATAATATCGTCAGGCAGATGATGCCGACGGTGAGATTTAATCTGGATGTCTTGCTTACCGCCAGCTTTGATGACTATAGCGAATCGTTGCGCTTTCTCTCTGCGGTTATCGCGTTTTTTCAGGCGAATCCCATCATCAAGCGGCAGAATTTTCCTGATATCCCGGCCGGTATTGAGCAGTTGCAGTTTGAAATTGAAAATTCACCTTACGAAAACACCCACAACCTCTGGAGTGCGCTGGGGGCGCGGTATCAACCTTCGATTATCTACAAAATTCGTCATATCGCGATTCAGGCGAATCAGGTAAGCGGGGAATCGCCCATTCTCGAACAGGTCGGCAGCCAGGCTCAGGCCAGACGCTGATGTTTGTGATAGCGGAAATTACCTTACAGCATCAGTTTTATCCAGACAGCGTCTGGCGTGACGCCACACTCGTGCCGGATCAAAACACCCATGAACTCATGCGTCGTCTGGGGTTGAGCCTGGTGGCAGCAGGCAATATATGGCGCATTTATGGCTATGCCCCGACGGGCAGAACGGCATTTTTGCAGTATTGCGTGTCCCAGGATGCACGCAACCCATTGCGTTTCTGGCTGGTGCAGCCCAATGCCTGGCTGCTTGCGGTCACGGCACTCCCCGGGGAGTGGAAAGGGGTGCTGGGATTCAGTAGTGAGCGTATTACTGCTGATGGGCAGAGGCCGGGCGCCATGATCATGGGCGCTGCGCAAGCGCAAAGCGCGCCCGCTATTGCGACAGGTGAAATCTGTCTCTATCCGGCGGATTTGCTCCCCCGGCAGGCTTTTACGGTGACGCTCCAGGCGCGCGCCACCGTCTGGGAATATCGCTTGATCCCGCGCGGACAGCGGCGCTTGCAAAACCCAGAGATAGTGGACGCATCAGGGCAGGTTACGTTCAACCCTGCCAGCGTTCGCAATGGGGATGTCGATGGACAAAATGGCTGGGTAATCCGCAGCACCTCAACCATTACCCTGCAACAGGCGCCAACACAGCGCTTTGCGTTGATGGATATTCCGCGTACCCAGACGCAGAGCGGGCGTACCCGACAGCAGACGGTGATGTCTGTGCTGCCAACGCCTGCGGCAGATCGTTTATTTACCGCGTATTCCGCGGATCAGCAGCCCGTGTCGGTTATGTATGTGTATGTCTGATGAAAGGGGCGCAACACGCATCACCCGCAGGCGAACAGGGGTCGGATTCTGATGTTTTTGGGCTAATGCCTTTTCAGGCTAACGACACGCAGTACAGGAATTTCACTCAGTGAACCAAAGGAAAACCACGACATGCTAGCATCCAATATCAAAACTCCGGGTGTGTATATCAACGAGTTGAATGCCTTTCCGAACTCTGTGGTCCCTGTCGCCACCGCGGTTCCGGCCTTTATCGGCTATACACCCAACGCGCAGTATCAGGGCAAGCCCTACTACAACAAGGCGCAGAAGATCACCTCTTTTGCCGAATTTCAGGCCATCTACATGAATGCGAATCCGCAGCCACCGGCGGATCCCGCGTCGCAGTACAACCCTGAGTACTATCTGGTGGCGCAAAAAACGCAGCCGGAAAAGGGGGAGTATCTGTTATTGAACGGCACCTATTATTCGATAGTACCTGACCCGAATACCATCTATTACCTCTATAACAGCATTCGCCTGTTCTATCTCAACGGCGGCGGCGATGCTTACATTGTTTCGGTCGGCAGCTATGGGGAGTCCAGCGGTAAACCCGGCGATGTAGGGGCGCAAATCGTTAACCCGAACGTGAAACTCGCCGATCTGCAAGGTGGTCTGGCGCTGCTGGAAAACGAACAGGAACCCACCATGTACATCTGCCCGGAAGCCACGCTGCTTTCCCCGGCGGATAACGGCACCCTGATGCAGAGTATGTTGCTGCAGGCGGCGGAGTTGCAGACCGCAGTCTGCCTGTTCGATATTATCGGCGGCGATACGCCTGACCCGATCATGTACACCAATGATATTGAGGCGTTTCGCAATAGTACCGGCTCAAACGGGCTAAATTACGGCGTTGCTTATTATCCCTTTATCGGTACGACCATCATGCAGGGCAGTGATATCAATTTCACGAACCTGTTTGGTGGCGACATTAAACAGTTGGGGGCGGTGATTAACCCGCCGTCGGCACAGGACCCGGTGGTCGCGAAGATCCTCGCAATGATTGAAACACCGCCGCAAACTAACCCGATGAGCAATTCGCAACTCAATGCCGCGCTGCTCAACGCCTCAAAAACCTATTCGCAAATCATCAATAACGTTCTGACCTGCTCTAACCTGCTGCCGCCAAGCGGCGCGATGGCCGGGGTATATACCGTGAATGACAACCTGAACGGCGTCTGGAATGCCCCCGCCAATACCAGCATTGTCGGGGCAGCGCGGTTACCCATCCGCTTAACCGATGCCCAACAGGCGGATCTCAATGTTGACGCGGTATCGGGTAAGTCCATCAATGCTATCCGTTTTTTCAATGGGCAGGGCATCCTGATTTGGGGGGCGAGAACCCTGGATGGCAACAGCCAGGACTGGCGCTACATCTCGGTTCGCCGCACCATGACCTTCCTCGAACAGTCCGTGAAACTGGCGGCGCGCGCGTATGTGTTCGAACCGAACACGGCGAATACCTGGGCGGCGGTGCGCAGCGAAATCTCCAGTTTCCTGACCGATATCTGGAAAGAAGGTGGGTTACAGGGGGCCACGGCAAATGATGCGTTTCAGGTCTTTTGCGGCCTGGGTTCCACCATGACGGGCGACGATATCCTGAACGGTTTTCTTAATGTCACCGTGAAGGTCGCCATCGTGCGTCCGGCTGAATTCCTCGTCATCACCTTTGAGCAGGAAATGGCGAAATCAGGCTGAGTGATGCGGTAAGGCCTGTTCACACATCAATGAGTCAATTTACTGATTAGCGACTGTTAAGGAGCATGCTCATGGCAGATGACGGCAGCAAAGAAGGCACTACATGGCCTATGCCCAAGTTCCGGTTTGAGGTTGATCTGGGCTCGGAACTCAAAGGGGTAGCGTTTCAGGAAGTTTCGGGGATGGACAAAGAGGTGCAGGTGATTGAGTACCGGCACAGCAATAGCACGCTGTTCTCGACCATCAAAATGCCCGGAATTGCGAAGTACGGCAACATCACAATGAAGCGTGGCGTGTTCGTCAACGACAACAACTTCTGGGCGTGGATGGATGAAATCAAGATGAACACCGTTAAACGCAGAACGGTACTCATTAAGCTGCTTGATGAAAATGGCGCGGTCACCATGCAGTGGCAACTGAACAATGCGTGGCCGACCAAAATCACCGGCACAGATTTGAAATCCGATGCCAATGAAGTGGCCGTGGATACGCTGGAAATCGCTCACGAACAGCTTGTTGTGACCAATGGATCATAACCTGCAAACCAGCTTTTATTTCAGCGTCTCAATCACCGGGATGTGCGGCAGTGATGCCGCCTTCCAGGAGGTAAGCGGCCTGAGCAAGGAGTTGGGTATCGAAGAGGTGGTGTGCGGCGGGGAAAATCGGTTCAAGTACCGCCTTCCTGCCCAGACATCGTTTCAGAACCTGGTGCTGCGACGCGGGGTGGTCAATGCGGAGTCCGCGCTGATCGGCTGGGTGAAAGATACGCTGGATAATGGGCTGTCCGCCCCTATCAAAACCCGCGATATCAAGGTCTGGCTCCTTGATGAAAATGGTCACATCAGCATGGACTGGAATTTTATTGCCGCCTGGCCGGTGAAATGGTCAGCCAGCAACTTACGTTCGCAGGAGAGTGAGATTTTCATCGAAACACTGGAATTTGCTTATCAGTACTTCGACATGCCCAACTTTGACACTTACTAACGTCGCAAGAGGTCGCTATGCCCGTTGAGATACGTGAACTGGTCATCAAAACCGCGATTCAGAGTCAACCCGAACCAACGCAGACGCAGTTAGACCCACAACAGCTACAGACGCTCAGGCAGCAGGTGATTCAGGCTTGTCTGCGCCAGCTCAAAACGAGCGACAGAAAAAATCCGCTGGAGCGTTAAGTCATACGGTCTTCCGGCACATCCCATCGAAACGTTACTGATTCAGGAAGGGCCAATGGGTGGAATAAAGAAAATGCGGATGGTGGCCTACAGTGATGAAAAATTCACCAGCAAAGTCAGAGGCGGCGAATATGTCGTGATCCTCAATCCCGAGCAAATGCGCATTAATCGCAGCGTCAGTTACAACGAAGAACAGGCTCCCGGCAGCGGCAAACTGTCGTCTAAATATCGGGCGACGCCGGGGGAACAACTGAGTTTTGACCTGGTGATTGACTGTACCGGCGTGGTTGACAGCACCCGTACCGATCTGACGCAGGAGATAAACCAGCTCAAAAAGACCGTCTACGACTATAACGGCAATATTCACCGCCCAAACTATGTGATCCTCTACTGGGGACAAGGCCTCTCGTTTAAGGGAGTGTTGCAGACCTTTGATACCACCTATACCTTTTTTCGCCCCGATGGCACCGCGCTACGCGCCAAAGTCGCGTTGCAATTTACCTCGTACCTTGACCCGTCAACGGCGGCGAAAGAAGAGGATCGTAAATCACCGGATTTGACCCATCGCATCACCATCGTGGATGGCGACAGCCTGCCGCAGATAAGCCAGGCGATTTATCGCGACCCGACGTTCTATGTTCAACTGGCGGCCTTTAACCAGCTCGATAAATTTCGCCATCTGACGTCGGGCACCACGCTACAGGTTCCCCCGTTAACCCAGGGAGGTGACGCATGAGCGGCAACCCTCCGTCTGGCGGCCTGGCAAGCTATACCATTACGGCTAATGGCCGTGCTATCCCCGGCGATTATCAGATTTTGCGTATTCAGGTTGATCAGCGGATTAACCGTATTGGCCGCGCCACGCTTGAGATTCTCGATGGCTCCGCCGATGCGGAAAACTTTACTGTTAGCGCCTCGTCAACTTTTGTGCCCGGTGCGGAAATCGTTATCTCGCTGGGCTACGACGCAGAGAATAAAAGCGTTTTTTCCGGCATCGTTACGCGCCAGTCGGTACAGGTGGAGGGCAATATTGGCCCCATTTTGTCGATAGAGTGCCGCGATAAAGCCATCAAAATGAGCGTTGGCCGCCGCAGCACGGTTTATCAGAATCAAACCGACAGCGGTGTGATAAGCGCGCTGATCAGTCAGTCCGGGCTTAGTAGCGACGTCGCCAGCACGTCGCTGACCCTGGCGGAACTGGTGCAGTATTACTGCAGCGACTGGGATTTTATGCTCAGCCGCGCCGATATCAATGGCCTGGTGGTCAGCACGCTGAACGGCAAAGTGTCCGTGTTTTCGCCCACTCAAAACACCACGTCGATACTGACGGTGACCTACGGCGAGAATCTTTATCAATTCAGCGCGGATATGGACGCCGTCACCCAACTCAGCGAGGTAAAAGCCAGCGCCTGGGACTACGCGACCCAGAAGTGTATCTCAGCCACGGCCAAAAATACGCTCAGTGGACCGGGTAACATCAGCAGCAAAAAACTTTCGGCAGTAGTGGGGCTACCCACCTTTACTCTCCAGTCTACCGCCACGCTCAACAATGGCGCGCTGACCCAATGGTCACAGGCGCAAATGCAGAAAAGCGAACTGGCAAAAATCACCGGTGAGGTGCGTGTGGCGGGTAACGCGGCGGTGTTGCCGGGCGTCTGGCTGACGCTGGCAGGCGTCGGCGATCGTTTTGATGGCGACTATTTTGTCTCTGGCGTTGAGCATGAATTCGCCGATGGTAACTGGTTTACCAGAGCCTCGCTGGGTCTCTCTTCCCTGTGGTTTGTTCAGCAACATGAGGTGATGGCGCCTGCGGCAGCCGGGGTTCTGCCCGGCGTGGAGGGGTTATTTAACGCCACGGTGCAGAAAATCGATCAGGACCCGGACAATGCGTACCGGATTCTGGTCACGCTGCCACTCTTTGATACCGAAGGGCACGGCGTCTGGGCGAGGATGGCCAACTTTTATTCCAGCAGCGGCGTGGGCGCTTTTTTCCTGCCGGAAGTGGGAGATGAAGTGATCGTCGGCTTCCTCAATCTTGACCCCTGTTTTCCGGTGATCCTCGGTAGCGTTTACAGCGGTAAGCGAGCCCCTTTCAGCGATCTGAAACCCGATGCGGATAACAGCAAGAAGGCCATCGTCACGCACAGTGAAATGCGTATCGTCTTTGACGATAAGGACAGCATTATGACCATCACCACCAAAGCAAAAAATGTCATCGTGCTGGACGATAAAAAGCAGCAAATCACTATCACCGATCAACACAACAATGCCATCACGATGTCGTCGTCCGGCATTGAACTCAAAAGTCCCGCATCTATCACTATTCAGGCCGATCAGAAGGTCAATATCACCGGGAAAATGGGGGTCAGTCTCCAGGCGTCATCCGGCGACGTCGCGATTTCCGGCATGAATGTGAATGCCAAAGCCGACATTGCCCTGAGTGCGAAGGGCAATGCCAGCGCGCAGGTGCAGGGCGGTGCGGAACTGACCCTCAAGGGTGCAATTGTGATGATCAATTAAGAGGAGGGGCAACGATGCCGCCAGCCGCAAGACTGACCGATTTTTATCAGTGTCCGATGGTGACGCCAGGGCTTCCGCCGATCCCCCATGTGGGCGGCCCCATTATTCAGGTGGGTTGTCCGACAGTGCTGATTGGCAAACTTCCTGCCGCCCGACTCGGCGACATGCTGGTCTGCGTCGGGCCGCCGGACACCATTATCAAAGGGTCTGCAACGGTTTTCATTGGCGGTTTACCGGCGGCCAGAGTCGGGGATCAGACCGCGCACGGGGGCTCAATTGTGATGGGTGAATTTACGGTCATTATCGGAGGCTAGGGGATGAGTGAGAGTGATTTTCTTGGTCGCGGCTGGCAATTTCCCCCCGCGTTTTCAGGGGCCATCCGGCAAGTGTCGATGAACAGCGCGCAGGATAATATCAATCAGTCGATCGATTTGGTGCTGCGTACCGCGCGCGGCGAACGCTGCCTGCTGCCCTATTTCGGCAGCGAGTTACGCAGCTTTCTGTTCCGTCAGCCGGATGCGACCCTTAAAGACGAAATCATCCAGTCCGTGCGCCTCACGCTGCTTAATGACGAGCCGCGCATCACCGTTGAATCCATTGATGTCTCTTTTACGCCAGAGCCTGCCATGGTGGTGATCCATATCGGTTATCTGATAAGGCAAACCAACTCGCGGCATAACCATGTCTTCCCGTTCTCTCTGCTGGAAGGGACTAATCTGACCGTGGAGCAGCAGGGTGCGCATCAACGTTGACATCGATGCCCTGGCGGGCGACATCAACCGGCGACTGGATCCCGAGAGCATTGCCATTGATGGCCGTGATATGCGCGATCGTCTGGCATTTGTCGCCGCTATCGCGGATCTGATTGTCTTTTACGATGAGCACAACCAGGCGGCGGGAAACTGGCGCGCGCTGGTGTTAAAAGAGCCCGCGATTCTGCTGGCAGTGATCGGTAAAACGCCGTATCAACCCCTGCATTTTCGTTTTAACCAATTGCAGGAACGGCTAAAACAGTTTCAGGCGCTGCCTGCCGCCGCCACCCCGAATACCGAAGATAAACAGGCGGTTGCGCACCTGTTTTCTCTTCTGGACAGTATGTTCGTGCAGATCAATACCTGGCATCACTATTTGCCGCAGAGCGCCGTGACCTTTCCGTTGCAGAAATTCGTTAGCGAGGAGGTCAACGCGACCCTCTCGCCGTGCCTGTGGCGGCGGGTGGATATGCAGATTTGGCTGGCGCAAGCCTGGCCTGATTGCACCTTGCCGGGCCTGGATCTCAGTGCGTTTGGCGATGCGTGGCAATTTCGCGGCGCGCAGTTTTCCTATCCACGTTCGCCGCAAGAGGTCATGAGTACGCTTGAAAGACTCTATCAGCAGGTCTTTTCGTTCTTCGTTCAGGTGATAACCCATGCCAACAAGGCTTTCGATGCATTAAGCGAAGAGCAGAACGGTTTCCCCGATACGGCGTTGATCATTGCCTTTAACCGGCTGCTGGAATTTTCCCGGACGGGCCTGAACACCTTTAGCGGCCGTCATCTCGACTTTTACTATCAGCAGCTTTTGCACCAGCAACAACGCATGGCGCAACCGGATCATACGGTGATCTGTCTGACGCCGGTTGAGGGGATATCCCCGGTGATACTGCCTGCCGGTACGCCATTTCTGGCAGGCCAGGACCCGCAAAAACAGCCGATTATCTTTGCAAGTCAACAGCCGATAGAGATCAACACCGCCCGCCCCGGACCGGTAATCAGTTGCCGCTACGCAGAGGATGACAATGGCGACTGGCAGCAGTATGTGAACACGCTGGCTCCGTCGAATCAGGTCCGTCGGGGCGCTGATAATACGGTCCTTGCCAGCGACTGGTTTGGGAACCGCGCGCCACAGACACAAACCCAGGGGTTTGCTTTTGCCAGCCCGATGTTATGGCTGGCGGGCGGGGCACGTGAAGTGTCGCTGACCTTTACCTTCGCGCAGACGGTCGATCCCAAAGCCTGGCAGGGTGCGGCAATCGCCTTAAGCGGCGCACAACAGTGGCTGGATGCCACAGCCTGTGGCGTGTGGCAGCGGGGCGATAAACCGCAACAACTGGTGCTGACAGTGAACCTGAACAGCGCCTTTCCACCGGTATCGGCCTTCACTGCCGTGCCCCCCGCGCCCTTTGATATGACCGCCCCCTGGTGCCGGATTACCATGCCTGCGAAGGTCGATTTGCGCCAGCCGCCGCGGCTGCTCAGCCTGACCATAGCGGTCAACGTGACCCAGAGCGAGGCGTTAAGCCTCAGTAACGACAACGGGCCGCTGGTGGCTGACAAAGTCATGCCTGTGTTTGGCCCTATCCCGGAGGTGGGGCATCACTGCTACCTCAACGCGCCGGAGTTGTTCGGCAAGCCCCTCACCACGCTGAGTCTGCAACTGTTCTGGGATAACCAGCCGCCCGACTTTGCCCGCTATTACGCCACCTGGAACCAATGGGCGGATGAAGACGACGAAGAGGCGAAAACCTGGAGTAACAGCGCGTTTCGCGTGACCTGGCAGGCAAACAGCGCCATGGGCTGGCAGATATTACCGGCGATGCTAACGATTGTGCCGCCTTCTGATGACGCGCCGCCACCGCCAGAATCGGCTGCACGCCGTTCGTGGTGGCAGCGGATCTGGCAGCGGCTACACAGCACGCCACACACTTTTTCCCCGACAGAACCGCAGCTTCCGGGCGGACTGTTTGCCCAACAGGAGACGGGTAAAACCTGCCTCAATGCGCCTTCCAGTACCTGGACATTCCGCTTCCCGACGGCCCTGGCCTGGAATATGGAGAGCGTATCGACCGGGCCGGGTATGCGGATGACCCTGATTGCGCCAGGGCCGGGGTTTGGTTTTAACCTCTACCCGCAACTGGTGGCGGATATCAGCCTGGAGAATGCCAAGGCGCTGATGTCGCTGTTTGGCAAAAGCGACACCACGCCGATGCCAAACCTGCCCTGGGTGCCAAAAGCCAATCGGGCGCTGGTCAATTATCAGGCGAGCCAATATCTCGATTTCACCCGGCCGCTGGCTGCAAACAACGCATTCACGCTTATTCATCAGGGGACGCTAACGGACTACTGCTATTTCCGTAAGGCTGCCGGGGAAGAGGCTGCACAGATCTCGCTGGCGACGATGGCATTACAGCCAGATGCGGCTAACACTGCCGGGCTGGCGCTTTTCCAGGGCGTTAATCAGGCAGCAGGTTCACTCTTTTTCTCTCTCGCACAGGTGGTGGTGCCGTGCCGTCTGAGTCTGTTTATTGAACTGACGCAGGAGGCCGACCCGGATGGTGCGACGGCTGAGATCCAACTCTTTTACTGGAGTATTCACGGCTGGCAACCTCTCAGCGTAGTGAGTGATGAGACGGGGGGGCTACGCCGTTCCGGCATTATGGTGCTTGACCTGCCACAGGATATGGCGCTGGACTCTGCGGTGTTAAGCGCGACCGTGACGCCAGGGCAGCCGTGTGGCTGGCTGCTGATGACGCAAAATGTCGCGCAGCGGGTGCAAGTGGTGTACTGCAATGCGCTGGCGGCGCGGGTACAACGCCAGCTTAACGTGACGTTGTCACCTGGCGAGCAACCAAAATTACCGGCAGGCAGTATTGTCGCGCCGCTTATCACTCAGCCCGCCATTGCCGGGGTCATTCAGCCGTTTGATTCTATCGGCGGCAGCCCGGCGGAAGACCCTGTCATGTTTCGCCAACGCGTTTGCCAGCGGCTCAGGACAAAAGATCGGCTGAGCAGCCAGTGGGATAGCCTGACCCTGACGCGTGAGGTGTATCCCAACGCGTTTTATACCCGGATGTTGCCGACGACCCGGCCTGGCGATCTGTGCGTCGGTGTGATCCCACGGTATGACAACGCTGGCGCTATCGGTGCGCTCCGCCCGGCGGTGTCGCCGGATGGTTTGCAACTGATCCAGCAATACCTCTCCCGACGCTTATCGGCGATGGCGCAGGTGTCGGTCTGTAATTTGCAATACGAACCCGTACAGGTGATAGCCACCCTGGTGATTGGTGCATGGGTCAATGCCAACGATTTGCTGCATGCTCTGAACCAGGGGATCACGCTGTTTCTTTCGCCGTGGATAGACGCGGCGCAGGTGCAATACGCGATGTCGCTTGGGGTCAGCCATGCCGCGGTATTGAGCTTTTTAGCCAGCTTCGACGGGGTAGCCGCCGTACAGCGCCTGCAACTGTGCAAGTCAGATGCCGACAACGGCGAGGAAAAACCAGCCACAGACGGCCTGCTTGTCCCGTCCGACGCGCGCCGGGTTCTGGTGTCGGCCTTGACGCATCAACTGACGTTTATCCGCGCGAATAACGACGGGCCTGCGCGCGCCGCCAGCGCAACGTTGTCGATGCCGCAAAATACCTTATCGGAGGCCTGGTGATGAGCGAGATGATACCGGCTATCCCGCTGGCGCAGCAGGTGACGCAAAATAGCATTCAGTCCGGCCCGCTGCCTGCGGATCAAAACATCACCTTTCTCAAACAGGAAGGCATTCGCTACCTCAAAGCGATGGCGGGTCAGACGTGGAGTAATTACAACGACAGCGATCCGGGTGTGACGATCCTTGAGCAGCTTTGCTATGCCCTGACCGAACTGGGCTATGTGAACAGCTTCCCCATTGAAGATGTGCTCACCGGCCCCGATCAACGTATTGCCTGGGCGCAGCAATTCTTTGCTGCCGAAGAGATTTTGACCACTGGCCCCATAACTGTTGAGGATTACCAGAGGCTGGTGCTGGATAACGTGCCGGAGGTCGATAACGTCTACCTGACGCCGCTGCTGCGCGGGCAGGCGCCGACTGGCTGGTATCAGGTGGCGGTAGATGTCGCGGACAAAGCGCTCCCGGCACAAGATGACGGCGTAAAGCGCCTGCTGGCGCGTATCGACAGGTTGCTTAACGGCCAGCGTAATCTCGGAGAAGGGTTCCTGGCACCGACGCTACTGAAAGCGCAGGTCATCAATGTCACCGCCACGTTGTTTATGGCGCCGGATGCCGATGCGCAGCAGGTATATGCGCAAATCAACCAGGCGCTGGCGGGCTATGTGGCGCCATTGGCCCCGCGCTGCGGCTATGGGGAGCTGCGGGCGCAGGGGCTGGATGCCTGCGCTATTTTCAACGGGCCGGCAATGCATAACGGCTGGATCCCGGATGGCACTGTTGCGGCGCAAAAACGCTGCGGTATCCGCCTGATGGATATTGTGGTCTGTCTCAGCGGTGTTGAGGGTGTGCAGGGAGTGGCGGGGTGCCGGTTTAGCGATACGGAAAACGACGATGCTGACAGCATTTCGCTACAGGAAGGCTGTGTCGCACGACTGCGTTTTACGCCGTCATCCGCGCAAACAGAGGGGGCCACTGCGGGGGCGACGGCACAGCATGCGGCACTGAACGCGCTGGCACAACTGCAGGCCCGGCATCAGAACAGCAGCATTGATGCGAAAATTGATGTCGCGCCCCCGTTGCCGGGTGGGCGTTATCGCAACATCGCGGCCTATTACTCGGTTCAGAACACCTTTCCGAATATTTATGCCATTGGGCCGAACTCATTGCAGGCCGATACGCCGGACTACCGGGTAGCGCAGGCGCGGCAGCTCAAAGGGTACCTGATGCTTTTCGACCAGGTGATGGCCAACCAGTTCGCACAACTGGCCAATCTGGGCAATCTGTTTTCGTTTGGCTTCACCCGAACGCCCGTCACTGGTCCAGAGGATGTCGGAAGCTTACTGACCCGGCCAGATCCGCTGCGAGGTATTCCCGACCAGCCTGCGATTCAGACCCTGTTTTGCCAGCCGTTGTATAACGTGCCCGATGTCCAGGCGCTGCTGCTGGGCGGCGAGCGTTTTCAGTATATCGCGCCGGATGACCCCTCCGATGCCCGCCTGCAAACACAACTGGCGTGGCAACGTTTTCAGCGCGATCCCTTTAATGCGTATCACTATGGCCTGGTACAGGCGATGGAGAGTACCGAAAACGCGGAGCAGCGCCGTGATGAGATGCTCAGCCACCTTCTGGCGCGCCACGGTGAACCGGCTGACGTGTACAACGCCATTATCGATGCCCTGCAGTGGTCTGGCGGTAAGCTGAAAACCCGGATCGTGGTGAAAAGCACCTGGCTGCTGAATTTACAGGCGCTCTCTTCCCGTCGGGCGCAGGCAGGCGATAGCTGGCGCGCCACGCCCGTTACACCGCCGGGGCGCTATCACCTTTCACAGGAGGCGTATCGCCAGTGGAAGATGGCCTGTCCGCCGCCGATGGTGCCGTTAATTGATGCCCTATACCTGAAAAGTTTCGACAGCCCGCAAGCCATCACCGCCGCGTGCGCCAGAACCACCCTCCCGGCCAGAGGCAACGATGACGTTCCTCTTACCCTGCAGGCGATACTCCAGTGGCGGCTACGGCTGAAAGAGGCGATTGTGCGCGGAGACGGCAATGTTCGCATTATCGAACGGGTGCTCAATGAAGACGGGGTGTGTCAACGTGACGGACAATGGGATCTGGCCAGGCTGGAGCGTCAGAGCCATTTGCCGGAGCAGGCCTTTGCCGATTTCAGCACATTCGAACTGAAATGCGCCATTTTGTTGGGTCTGCCTGCACATTTGCGTCTGCTGGCCGCCACTCTGGGGCGCTTATTACAACAGCCGCTATTTGTTGAGTGGTTGTCGGCAGGCAGCGCGTCACCGTTCCGGCAACCCGAACGAGATGACCCGATCACCGGTGATGTGTCGCTGGAAAAAAACGCCGCGGGTTTAGCGGTATCCATCGGCAGCCGGTGCGTATTGCAACTGCCGGATACAGCGTCACTGACGGTCAATGACCTGCAGCAGTATGTTGATCAACTGGCCTGGCTGGGGGGGGTACGCCAGGGCATGGTGCTGGTTGAACAGGGTTTACTGCAAACACACCCGTCTGCAATGCCGCCGGATGACGCGGCGCCGATGAGTGGACTATCCGCCACGTTGGTGCTGCCGGATTATGTGATGCTAACCCGTGATCCTGCCTTTTTGCAGAGTCTGGATATGCTGCGACAGTTGCACTGGCCGGGGCATATCGCTCTGGACGTTCGGCAGTGCAATCTTGGGCAAATGACGATGCTTATCAACGCCTGGTGTCAGTGGTACAACCTGCGTCTACCGGACGTGACACAATCCCCTCCAGCTTTTGCGCCACAGGCGACGGCGGCGCTTCTCAATGCCCTGCATACCGGGGACAACGGGAGGTCAGATGACGGTGCCTGAGCATATGATCGCCCGCTGTGAATGGCAGACGCGCTTCGATCACCCCGCCAGCGGCGTCGCGTTGCAAAACGCAATCAGCCAGTGGAGCCAGCAGGTGATGCCCGCGATCCTGACGCGCTTTTTCGACCGCCACTGCCCGGTCACCGAGCGCTGGCGCATTGCGTCGCTTGAGCTCGATTTGGGGACCATCGATCTTAATACCCTGGACGAGACGTTAGCGCAGCGGTTTGAAGCCGCGCTGGAGGAGGCGCTAAGTCGGGCGTTTCACCGCCAGGAGGTGCGTTTTCTTCCGGCATCGGTATTGCCGGGTCACACGGTGGCGGGTGAGATGACCGATTTGGACGCGTTGCGCTGGTTTTTACTGCACGGCACGTCGCCCTGGTGGCGCAGTGAGCGTCTCTCGTTGCTGCCACTGGTGGCGCAACTGTTACAAGAGGATGCGCAGCCCTTCACCCGGCTTATCCGCGACGTGGGACAGAGGGAGGTTGCGCGGCGGCGTATGGCCTGGCAATGGAGCGACAAACAGATTCGTCAGACCATCAGGCGGCTTGAGCCGTGGCATGCGGGGTTTATCTGCCACTATGCCGACAGGGTCATTGCCTGCCAGCAACAACAACGCATCGTACTACGCCAGGACAGCGGGTTTAGCGGACAGCTATGGTACTGGATCCTGACCCATCTGCTGGTTGAGCGTGGAAGCTTATTCAATACCCGCCAGTTTGTCCGCGCCACACTCTGGCAAATGGCGCAGCACTATCAACTGGATTTCCGCCAGCTTGTGGCAGGCCTGGCCCAGGCGGTTGAACGCTTGCAGATAAGCGGGCGTGTCGCACCGCTCTTTTTGCAGGTGCTGGCCGATTTACAACATGAAGAGACCCGCGAGCCCGCGCCTGCGATAACGCAGCCGAATGACGATGACCTGTGGTTTCAGTTCCAGCGGCTGTTGCACCATCGCGCGGATAACTGGCGGCATAATGGTGATGTGGTCCATCTGGCGGAACTGCTGGCGCAACTTGCTGCGAAAGACCGGACGCGAACGGCGGGCATCCTGCGTGAGGAAGGGCGCGCGTCGCAGGTGCGTGATTACCTGTTACAGCGGTTAAGTACACCGCAACTGGCGCAACTGGTCGCCGTGCTGGAGCCGCGCGATCACCGCTTTATTATGACGCACATTACGCGCACCCAGGCACTGTTGCGCCAGCGCCATCAGCCGCGACGGCTTATCTGGGAGGTGTTGCTGGCGTGGTTACTGGTCAATTCCGGTAGCCATTTCAGCCGCCGTCAGTTCGTGCAGGAAACCCTGGTGGCTATCAGCGCCCGTACCGGCATGGACTATGTTCTGTTGTTGACGATGCTGATGCAGGCCGCCGTGCCTCAACCGCATCCCGGCCATTTTGAACTGCTGGTCATTTTGCACGAGCTGGTTCAGCAGCAGCGTAAGCGACACCATGCGGGCAGTCATCGCTGGCAACCGCTACGTGATTATCTGCGTTACGGGCGTTTTACCATGGGTGGACACCCCAGCCAGGATGTGACTCCCCGGACAGCGTTGATTGCGCTACGCGCATTGCTGCTGATGCCTTCACCGCCCGGTGCGCTGCTGGCGGTGATACGCCAGTCGCGTACCGGCAGCGTTGATGAACAGGTTCTGGCCCGTCGTCTGCTGGCCATTTTGACCGTGCAGGGTGAGGCCACGCTCTCTACGCTGCATCGGCTGATGCGGCTACTGTCACCAGACTTAAGCGCTCCGGCGCTGGCACTGCTGGATACGCTGCGCCGCTGGAATCGACAGGGACGGTTGACGCAGTCCGGGGTAACGGTGGCGGATAACATCCTCGTCATCACGCTATTCCAGGCGCTGTTCGGGCATGCGGGGGGCGCCCTGACGTCCAGACAGTGGCTATCGCGCGTGTGGACGCTCCTCGCTCGCCAGACGGCGACCACGATCCCGGAGATGGTCCGCCGCTGGCAGCAAAACGCCCGGACCGATCGGAGCGAGGGGAAATTAGATGCTGCACTCTATCCGCTGGCGCCGTCAGAGGTGCAACGTCCGGCAGTGGACGAGCGCCTGCGTGGCGCAACACAAGTTCACCTGCCGCGCCGCCAGGTGGCAGATACGCTGGCGGTGCCGGATGCCGCGTCTTCTCCCGAAGGGGAACGGGCAGATCAACCCGACGAGCCAGACGAATACCAGGATGCGCTAACGCGCTGGTTGATTTCCGGCATGCTACCTGCACGGGTGATGACGGCGTCAATGTCTGTCGACGCATGGTTGCATGGGTTAATACGGCATGACCTGAAGGGGTTTCGACGGGCGGTTGCACCATACTTTGACCAGCCGGCGGTGCGCTACCGGTTGCAAAACCACCTCTCGCTGGTGCACTTGTGTGAGATTTTTACTTCTGCCGGTCAACGTGCGCCTGTCAGTGCCAGTGTGCTGCGCGAACTCTGTCTGCTTCTTCCCGCGCTGCCGTTGCCCTTTATCAGCCAGGCTGTCCGTCAGGCGTTGTTGCTGGCCGGTTTACTGGAAGGGTGGTTGACCCGCGCCGGGGAGGTCAACGTATCCTGGCTTATTAACCAGCTCTGCTGGCGGCTATTACGCCACGGGGATTGCACAGTGGCGCAGTTGCGCGATGCGCTCAGCGCGCCCGGTCTGCCCGCCAGCCACAGCCTGCGACATCACCTTGAATATGCAAGCCGGACGCTACCATTAGCGGTAGAAGAACAGACCGCGATCGCCCGCGAAACATTGGATGTGCCGGGCGTTTCATCACCGCAACCCGGGACTGGTCCTGGTCCTGGGCCGATGGTTATCAATAACGCGGGCATTGTGCTGCTGCAAAGCTATATCAAGCCGCTTTTTGAGCGCCTGAAACTCATTCATCACGATCAGTTTGTCAACGCCAGCGCACAGCGGGCGGCTACGCACTACCTGCAATACCTCATTTGCGGGCAATCCCACAGCGAAGAGCATCACCTGATGCTGAACAAAGTGTTGTGTGGGCTGCCACTCGCACAGCCGCTGGAAGGCGGTATCGAGATCAACAGCAACGAGACAGAGATCGTCCACAGCCTGATTCAGGCGGTGGCGCAGTACTGGCCCGCTATTGGCACAACATCCGTGGCGGGATTTCAGGGTAACTGGCTGGTCAGGGGCGGCACCCTGACAGAAAAAAGTGAGCACTGGGATCTGGTGGTAGAGCGACGCGCTTACGACATTCTCATCCGTCGTTCGTCGTTGTCATACACCATTGTGCGATTGCCGTGGATGGGCAAACCGATTTATGTCACCTGGCCGATTTGAGCGGCGCTGTGACGGGGTAAGCCGTGGAACGTTAATCAACGAACGAAGGGGAAGGTGAAACGATGAACTCGTACCGGGAAAACGTGCAGAGCGCCGCTGGAAATACCCTTGCGGGCCTGTACGCGCAGCAGCAACAACTGCAATCGCAGAACTGCAGCGCGCAATACAGTTTGTACTATGCACAGGGCGCACAGCTCAACGCCTATGAGGGTCTGACGGAGGTGAAACAACAACTGCTGGCCAGCCGTTTGATAAGCGAGCAGGGGGTGGAGTGCGATAACCTGGCGACCAATCTGGACGCGTCGGCGAAGCTGGTGCAACAGGCCACTGCGACCACCGTCACCAATAGCGCCGCCACGGCGGCGGGCATTCAGGCCGCGGCGAAGGCGATTTCGACGCTGGCGGCGGAGCTGGGCAGTGCGTTAAACATTGCCGCAGCCGCCTGTTACGGCACGGATATCTACCGAAAGACGCTCGAAGCCAATAGCTTTATCCGCACGACCGCCAATCATGCGGAGTACATCACCCGGCTGGCAATGGATGCCGCCGCGGCAAGCTCCGAAGTGATTGCCACCGATCTGGTGAATCAATCCGCGCTGGCCCGTGCGGCACTGAAAACGGTGCAGGGGGCGGCCAACGCTCAGTTTACCGCACTTTCCCAGCAGGTGGTTGCCGGGCAAACCACGCTTGCAACGGCCAGCAATGCTGAGAAGCTGGCCGAAGGGGCACTGGAGGATACCGGGCGCGAAATGCGCGCCATTAACAGCGCGGTGGAGGACTGTAATCGGGCGCTTAACTTCAATCTCATCGCCAGCGTCACTGGCACATTTGACGGTATTGCCGTGAGTCTGGATCCGTATCAGCAACCTTTTACCACCTGGCCGGAAGGCGCGGGGATCCACCTGGCAAGCGACATCACTATCCCTGCCGCGAACCCTGAACATTATGTCTTTATCGCGAAAGCGGAAAATGCCGGGAGCGTGAAACTCGAGCAGATAGAGGCGCTGTTTAATACCGAGCAGACGAAATATTTCCATCCGGTGACCGCAGATGACGGCTGGCAGGTGGTGCTGCCGGTGAGCGCATCAGGGTCAGCGGTCGCGGATATTGACGGTGATTTATTGGCCGCAGGCGTCAGTTACGTGGCAGGCGTATATGTCGTGCTGAGCCTGCCTTATCAGAAATATATCAATTCTTTCAATAACATCCTCTCCAGTGTTTCGCTCCCCGTCACCCTGCAGGCCCCGCTTGGCCAGGCAAAAGGCATTGCCTTTAGCCCGGACAAAAAATCGGTGCTGTTCACGCTACCGCCGCTGAGTGAAGACATCACCCAACAGGAGTTTCGCGTCATGTTATTGCACTCAGGGCAGCCGTTGACCGGAGGCTTTATGACGAGTGAGGACACCGATGCACAAAGTGGCGATGCGGCGATCGGTTTTTACTTCAATAAAGCGATTGCCGAACAGGTGCCGGGCGCCAATTACCGTGTGGCGCATTGCAGCAGTACGCAACTGGTTGCGGGAGGACTCGAGCGCAGCATGAAAGCGGTTATCCCGGACGACATGACCGACAACTTTGGCGCGCTGTTGGTCCCCGGTATCGAATATCTGCCGGTGGTGCTGGCGGTGCCGTCAGCCATCAACATCAACGCGAATGCCTGGAGTAGCACATTGGCGTTCGGCGCGAAGGCGGAAACGCTGATTCCGCTGGCGGGCAGTCGTGAGGATGCACCCGTTGTCGCGAAAGCCGCCGCCGCGGCCCCCAGCGCTAGTGGCGATAACAACGAACACCCCACCGAAAGTTAACCCATAAGGAGCGCAGAGGATGAAAAGCATGAAAAATGGCATTGCCGAACAGAAGAATGCCGAGATTGACGCGCTGACAAGTCAGGTGAATAAAGCGCAATTTCGGGTTAATCAACTGACGACTGTGGTGACGTCTCTGACGGCGAAACAGGCCAATTTCGCTGCACTGTTGACCGATGCCGACAGTAAAAAAGACGCGGCGCTGGCGAACCTGAATCAGGCTAAAACCCTGGTGGCTAACGTCGAGACGCTGCAGCGTTACTCCATTCTGGTCAGCCAGCAGACGGACAAGAGCCTGAGAAACGTCAGGGAGACGAGCAACCACATGGCGGAACTGATCGAACAGTTGATCTTTTCCGCAGACGTGGTGGAGAAACTCTCGGGATTTGTTAATCGCCAGAAGGCGGCGAACAACGTGATTCCCGATGCGCTGGTCGCCGTATTAAACCAGGCTACAAGCGATGCCAATAACGCCGTCGCATTAACCCTGACGGCGCTACAAAGCAGCTATGCCAGCGCAGCCTCGGTGGACCAGGCAGGCAGCGTGTCGGCACTGGAAGCCAGACAGGCGCAGCAGTGGCTGACCCTGTTGACGGGAACCTCTGCGGATGTTCAGGAGAGCCTCGCGCAGAAACGGGTGAATGCGGTTATCAAAAGTGTTGAGAAGGTGCTCAAAGCGCTGGGTAAAGCACAGCGGGAGAACCAAAACCTGATGTCCCAGCAAAATGAGAAGACCCAGAAATATGAAGCGCAACTGGGGCAGCTCAACAGGCCTGTCACCCTTGAGGCGTCCGCCAGCGCTGTGTCTGCGGATAATGCGTCAGGTGACAGTGTCACCTCAAATGACACGGAGACTGTCTCAGCGCAGAGCAGGAACGAAGAACTGTCCGAGCGTGTACTGAGCCTGCAACAGGAGGCTATCCAGGCCCGGCTGGCGATGGATACCGCGCGTCAGGAGTATCGCGACTCCAGCGAAACACTGAACAATCTGACCCGCCAGGCGGATTTCTATATCGCCCAACTCAACATTGTCATTCGCAGCCAGCAGGACAACGCGCTCTATACCCTGATTCAACGCGGTTATCAGCGCGCCGTTGAACGTTATCAGTCGGCCCTGGCGGCCAGCAATATGGCAAATACCCAACTGGAGTCTGCAAAATCCGAGCTGGCCCGCGCCACGGCGTCACTCAATTCGTTAAATGCCGGGCTGGGGGCGGCAAAAGCGGCAGCCTTTGCCGCGTAACGATTCGGCAGGGGTCGCGTTTATCTGCCGGGCCGGTCTTCGGATCGCGCCCCGGCCGCGACGCGGCGTCAACGGGCCAGACGACAGATTAACGAGGTACAGAGAACATGACGTCAACCAGGCATCGCGTGATTGCCCCGGAGCACAATATTGCTGCGCTTTATCGTGAAACGGGCTGGCTAGCACAAGTCATTGAACAGGTCATTCGCTGTTATCTGCGCCAGCCAGGGCATGAAAACCACTGGCTGGAAATAGCCCCTCCGGCGCTTGAACGGCACAGCAGCGTCTACGCTGATTTAGTGCTGCACTGGGAGCTGAATGTTTTCGAGCGGCTGGCGCTGGCGCTGACACTGGCACCCGCTATTCGCCCCGACGCGCTGGACCGGCTGTTTGGGCTTAATCAGCATACCGATCGCGGGTTCAGTGAATTTGGCGGGGTGACGGATAAAGCGTTCAGCGGGTTTGTGCCTACCGGGCAGACGCTTAACTTTTTGTTAGCGGGAAACGACCCGGCCTGGCGGCTTGAGACCATGCATATTCTCTCGCCCCGACACCGTTTTATGGCCGAGCAGGTCACGACACTGATGCCTGCCGACCCGGCGTTACCCGCGTGGGCCGGGGTCTATCGCCTGAATGAACCGTGGCTGGCATTTCTCATCACCGGCCAGCATCCGCGCCCGGAGATGAGCATGGACTTTCCCGCTCACCCTCTGGAGACGCCGCTACAGTGGAATGAGCTGGTGTTAGATGATCGGGTGATGGCGAAAGTCGACGAGATCCGCGCCTGGCTTACCTACGGCGATACCCTGATGCAAGACTGGCAACTGGATCGGAAAGTGAAACCGGGCTATCGCGCGCTCTTCTATGGCCCACCAGGGACCGGGAAAACGCTCACTGCCGCATTGCTGGCAAAGGTGAGTGAACGCGAGGTCTACCGGGTGGATTTGGCGATGGTGGTCTCAAAGTACATTGGCGAAACGGAGAAAAACCTCTCTCGTGTCTTTGACGCCGCGAGCTATAAAGACTGGATCCTCTTTTTTGATGAGGCAGACGCCCTGTTCGGCAAGCGTACCGCCACGCAATCCTCAAACGACCGCCATGCCAACCAGCTAACAGGTTATCTGTTGCAGCGCATCGAAGATTTCCCCGGCACGGTGATTCTGGCCACCAACCTTAAAGCCAATATGGATGAGGCCTTTACCCGCCGCTTCCAAAACATGGTCGAGTTTACCTTACCCGGCCCCGATGAACGTTTACTGCTCTGGCAGCAGGCGTTTGAGGATGTGTGTGAATTAGGCGATGACATTGATTTGGTGCAAATTGCCGATGATTTTGAACTCTCCGGGGGGCAAATCATCAACGTCTTGCGCCAGTGCGCGCTACAGGCCATCAGCCATGACCAGCGTGTGGTGTACCGCGATGAATTGATCGGCGGTATTCGTCAGGAGTTTCACAAAGAGAACAAAACGATGCGTTTTTCGTCTTCTGGCGCATCGCCGTTTTCGCCGCCGCAAGAGCCCTAAACCATGGCAAAGTACACGCAACGTCGCGCAGACGCCTCGGGAAAGCCGCACCAGCAGGCGGCGCAACATCCGGTGCGCCCCGCGTTACAGGATAATCGTTCATCGGCAAAAACGGGCATTCCCGGCAAATTAAAAACCGGCATGGAAGGGGTATCCGGCATGTCGCTGGACCATGTAAGGGTGCATTACAACTCGGACAAACCCGAGCAGTATGGCGCCCACGCCTATGCGCAGGGGAGCGATGTTCACCTGGCGCCGGGTCAGGAACACCATCTACCCCATGAACTGGGGCATGTTGTGCAGCAGGCGCAAGGACGGGTGAGTGCGACACGCCAGATGAAGGGCGCGGCGCTAAATGACGATCCAGGGCTGGAGGCCGAGGCAACACAACTGGGTAAACAGGCACAGGCCTCCGGCAGCGTCCGTCATCTCGCTGACAACCGGATGCCTGCGGGCTCCGGCACGATACAGCGTTATGCGTGGCAGGGCGAGAACGCCGTGATGCAGCGCAGCGTGGTGTCCGATTTTACGTGGTCGCTTCTGAATTCACAGTTCAAAACGCTTGGGCTTAATGGTCTGTTGACGCTTGCCGATACGGGAACACTCTATCTGTTGACCCGTCTTGAAACCTTTACCCAAATTGTGGGCAAAGTGACGACGTTCGCCAATGCGTTGACTATCGCTATTAATATCTGGGATGCCATTCCCGCGCCCGTCAAAACCGGGATTTTGTTTCTCACCGGGAAAGTGGCGACCTATTTACCGAACGAGACGATAGTGAATTACAGCCACACGCTACTGGTCGCCGCCGATGGTGACGGAGCGGTGGGCCGGTTGCGTACGGTACTGGATTATCTGCAAATGATTATTCAGGCAGTTAAAAACCCGGTCACCAGCGTTTTTAACTTAGGGAAACATATTTATTCCACGTGGTGGGGAGGCGAAAAGACAGAATCCACCCACGAAGACAAAAAAGCCGCCACCCCAGAGGAGCGCAAGAAAGATCTCGCCAGTATCGATTTGCATATCATCTGGCTGAAAGTGGGCTCGATTGGCCTGAAAAAGACCCAGAAAAAAGAAGAGGATAAAGACGAACAAAAAGGCGGTTTGCATGCCACCTTCGCGCTGGGATATCGCCTGTTTGATTACCAGGGCAGCTATGGCGAGGACGGTAAGCTGACATTAATTCTGCCCTGGGAAGGCGGTGCGATTTTACAAGCCAGAGAACCGATTTCACTGGTTAATAAAATTGTATTTGGCGGTGATTTTTTTGTTGTACGTCAATTGCATATGACGTCGCTGAGCGTCAGTAATGAGGGTCTGGATGAACTGGCCTTTTCGTTGCAGGAATTTTCTCTTGGTAACGGTACCGTTTCCGCAACGAACGTTACGGCGGAATATAAAAAAGCACAGGGGGCGATTTTCGAGGCGCAAAAAGCCGGGCTTAAGATTTATGACTGGGAAGCGGATGCGCATCTTAAACTGAATCTGGCCGCCGATGGGACGTTTGAACAGGGGAGTATGACAAATTTTAAAGAGAGCGCAGGCCTGGTCACAATAGAAAAGGCGCAGTTGAGTAACAACGATGGTTTTATGCTGGAGAATGCCCGGCTCAATCTCGAAAAACTGACCCAACTGGATATCAAAGCAACAATCGCGCAGTTGCAGATCAAGGAAGGATTGGTAAAAGGCAGCGGAGATATTACGGGGCAAAATATTCGTCTGCTGGGTGAAAAGATCATACTTGAACACATAAAAGGCGAAGCCACAGCAGAGCCCGGTCATTGGTCTGCTAGTGTTGATGCGACGTTAAAAATGCTCTTCTCTGAGGTTAATGCACAGGGAAGCGCGAAAATAAGTTATGACAGCAAAGAGAAAATAACGCATATCGAAATTTATGATGGGCAGATTACGGCCAATTATGACGCGTTTAGCTTTGCCGCGACTGATTTAGGTTATAGCCACGATCAGAAACGTTTTTCGATGAAATCAGCAAAACTGCTTATTAAATCCATTGGTGTTGAAGGCAGCGTTAGCAATGTCACCATTGACGAAAATGGAATTAGCTTTGCCACCGCTATTGTGAAAGGACCGGATAAGATCACTTTATTCGACGGGTTTACGCTGGAACAATTGCAACTACTGATTAAGCAAAACGGTGAATCCATGACGCTTTCCAGTAATGCAACGCTCGAACGGGCAAAAGTCAAAGGGAAAGCGAAACAGTTAGAAATTGGTTTTGATGCTGACGGATTTAAAGGATCACTCGCATCGGCTGATGTCTCGACGTCGCTGTTTGGTCTGGATATTCAGAATGGGCAGGTCGATAAAGACGGGTTTTCCGTGGAGAGCGCAACACTTAAGCTACTACCTGCCAGCGAGAACAGTAATGGCAAGGAAATGACCGATTTTGTTCCTGATTTTAATAGTGGATTGATGGATTTTCTTCCCTTCGGCTCCGTGGCTTTCAAAGTGGAAGGGGTTAACCTGAATAAAACAGGCTTAACTATCAGATCATTCAAACCGAAGCTGGATGAGATACGGTTTTCCGCATTTGGGGCTAGCGCCCGGCTAAATCTTGAACAGATGTTTGGTGAGATTGGCTATAAAAAATCACTTTCGCTACAGGAGCTCGCGGTCGGTTTGCCGCTGCATGTTTCCATGATATTCCCCGTATTCCCTGGCCTTGAGGTTTATGGCTCCCTGGGCGCAGATGCGAATCTGGACATTGATATTCTGCTCAATGCCAAAGGTCAGGAGGGGGTCTGGTCGGTAGGCGATCATGCGAAATTTAGCGGCGCTATTTTGCTGCGCGCCGAGCTGGGGGCGAATATCGGCTCACAGGTTATCGCCGCGCTGAGTGCCGGTTTCTTTGCTCAAGGGAAGGCCATGTTACACAGTAACGCGGGTCTGCAGGGAGCCGCGAAATTTAATCGCAAAAAACGGACATTTGATGCTATTAAACCGTTAATTATTGACTACAGTTTTAAGCCGGAAGCCGTTGCCTCTATCGGCGTGGTTATTAAAGCCAAAGCACTTTATTTCATTAACAAAACCCTGTTTGAATATACGGCTGCCGAGTGGCGGATGGGGAATTACGCGTTGACAGGTAAAATTGGCGACAATAACGATAAGATGGTCCCCGAGACGCCGGAACATCTGGGTATTGAAGACAATAAACTCAATTCGCCAGACTATCGGGAAATCAAAGGTGAAGAAGAGCAATCCTTATTAAAAAGCAACCGCACAATAGGCGGTAGCGGCGATATCCGCAAAGCAATGCTCAATCGTGAAAGAGAAGAGGTGGAGCTGCTATTAAAAGCATTAAAACAAGAGAGTATTGTTGCCGCCAAAAAGCGCGAAGCCATCAAAGAAAAATATATCAAGTTAATGAGCCGGAAAGTTATCTATTTCAATACCATTCACGAAGGTATGAACAGTACAGATGTCAATCAGCGGCTGTTGGAATTTAATGAAAAATTTGGCCTTGAATTATTAAAAGAGCAATATGAAGCCCTGGTATATAAAGAAGAACAATTAACAAAAGATATTCAAATTAATATCGGTAAAATGGAAAAACTGGCAAAGATAAATCCCGCTATCCTTGAAGAGAATGGACTGGCATTTCCACTGGCCAAAGTGCAAGAAAGTAAAAATCAGGCCCAAAAACTGCATTTTCCTGATACACAGGCGCTTGAACAATCACTTGAGATGGCCAGTGAGACGCTGGAGGCGGCAATTGAGCAAGACAATATCGTGATGGCGGGTCTTGCCGGGGTAATGAGCCCTGCTGACTTTATATCCTATTCAACCACCAGTGGATTATTTGGTAAGACCGTCCGTAAAAATATCCAAAGTGTCGATAACGCGCTTGCAGCCTTCCATAACAATAAATCCGAAGCGAACCTGAAATTACTGGCGCAGGCTATCAAAACCTATCTGACAACCAGCCCGGAAAGTGGCAGGGGGCCAGTGGTGAAAGTATTACAAGAACAGGTACGAGCGGCGCTTAAGACGTTCCATTGACATCATAAACGGGCAGACCGACGCACAGGCCTGCCCGTAGAAAACGCTACACCAGGCCGGTGGACTTGAGGACCGCGTGCAGGTGCTCTTTGTCTTCGCCTGCCAGTGGGCGCAGAGGAAAAGGCAGACAGGAAGGGCCGACCACGCCCATGATTTCCGCCGCCGCTGCCATCACTCGCAGGCTGCGGTGAATACGAAACAGTTGCCACAGCGGTTCTAGCTGGTCGGACAGTTCGCCTGCAAGCCGATGATTCCCCGCCCGCGCGGCGCGGGTAAGGGCCAGGCTTACCTGTGGGAATAGCCCGCCAATCACCGAATACCAGACATCGCAGCCGGCCGCAAAGCCGGTTGCGGCCTGCCAGTCGCCGCTGATCCCAATGGTGACGGACGCAGGGATGCGTGCGCGTAAATCGTCAAGGCGCTCTTTGCCTTTCGTGGGATCGGTTGAGACCGCAGAAAGCTTGATTGAAGAGACGGCGGGAAGCGCGGCAATCTCAACGAGTAAGTCATCCGTAAAGGCAAAACCGGTGGTCGCCGGGTTATCGTAGAGACACAGCGGCACGGAAAGGTGGCGGGTGACGGTTTCGTAGAGTGTATAAACCTCTTCCGCATTAAGCTATTGATAGGAGACCGGGGCCATCATAACGGCCTTCACCCCGGCGCGCTGTGCGTCTTCGGCAATCGCCAGCACATCGTCCAGGCGGATCGCGCCGATGCTCACCAGCACCGGAATCCCTTCGGCGTGCTGGACGGCCAGCTCTGCTACGCGGCGACGCTCATCGCGCGTGAGGTAGGCATAGCTGCCTGTCGAACCCACTGCGCCGATGGAGTCCACGCCCGCTGCGACAAGGTTAGTAATCAGATGAACAAACGCGGCTTCATCCACGTTGTTGTTGGTAATAGGGGTGAGTGGAAAGGCACTCAGACCTCTTAGCATACTGCTCCTCCTGCCGTGAAAAAGGCACTTATATTGGGCATAAGTGCTTAGATAAACCGGTTAACGTGCAAACCTGCGTGATCCTGCCACGCAAACAATGACCCCCATAGTGACCAGGATCATCATGACGCTGACGGACTCTTGTAAAAACGTCGCTGCCAGCGCCAGTGCAAAAAAGGGTTGCAGAAGCTGTAGCTGCCCGACTGCGGCGATGCCCCCTTGCGCCAGCCCTTTATACCAGAACACAAAACCAATCAGCATGCTGAACAATGAGACATAACCCAATGAAAACCATGCGGGTTCGCTGATCCCTGAAAAGCTGGCCGGGCGGGTTAACACGGCAACGGTTAACATTAACGGCAGCGCAATGATGAGCGCCCAACTGATCACCTGCCAGCCGCCGAGTACCCGCGTTAAGCGGGCACCTTCAGCATAGCCCAGGCCGCAGACAACCACCGCCGCCAGCATCAGTAAATCGCCCACCGCCGAAACGGCAATGTCCTGACTTAAGGCAAACCCGGTCACCAGTAAACTGCCCAGACCTGAAAAAATCCAGAAGGCCGGACGTGGCCTTTCACCGCCGCGCAGGACGCCGAAAATGGCGGTAGCGAGCGGCAGCAGACCGAGAAACACGATGGAGTGCGCCGAGGTTACCTGTTGCAGGGCAAAGGCGGTAAGCAGAGGAAAGCCAACCACCACGCCAAGTGCGACCACCATCAGGGAGAGAACCTGGGCGCCGTTCGGGCGTTTTCCCCGCAGGGTGATGACCAGAAATAGGGCCAGCAGACCGGCGATAGAGGCGCGGGCGACGGTGAGAAACAGGGGATCGAAATCCAGCACCGCGGCGCGGGTGGCCGGAAGCGAACCGCTAAAAATGATCATACCGACAAAGCCATTTATCCAGCCGCTCAGGGGCGGGTTGTCTTGCTTCTCTTGCACAGTGCACCTCAATGTGTGGTTATTGTTATCTGAACTTGTTTGACAGCACTGAGCATACGGCCGAGAATTCATGACAATCAAATTATTGTCATGGATACAATCGTGAAAGCACGCTACAAAAGCCTCGTTGACGAGTTTGCCAGGGCCATCAAATCCGGTGAACTGGTAGCCGGAACACGGTTACCGACCCACCGCGTTTTGTCGGCTCAGCACCATATTTCGCTGGTCACGGCGACCCGTGTCTATGCGGAACTGGAGGCCATGGGGCTGGTCAGCGGTGAGACGGGGCGCGGGACGTTTGTCAGAGAGATCATGCTGCCGCGCGGGCAGGGTATCGATCGTCATGCGATCGCCTCCGATGTGATTGATTTGAGCTTTAACTACCCGGCACTGCCCGAACAGGCGGAGTTACTGAGAACCGCGCTGCGCCAGCTTTCGGTCAGCGGTGATATTGAATCGCTGCTGCGCTATCAGCCGCACGGGGGGAAAACCAGCGAACGTAGCGTGTTTGCTGATTACCTGGCGCAATTCGGGGTAAAGACGGCCCCTGAGAATCTGATGATTGTCAACGGGACGCAGCACGGGCTGGCGGTCGCGGTGATGGGGTTGCTCAAACCCGGTGATGTGGTCGCGGTTGACACGCTGACCTACCCCGGCTTTAAGGTGCTGGCCGAACAGTTTCATCTGGAACTGGTGGCGGTACCGGCCTGCGGGGAGGCGATGGATCCTGAGGCATTGCGTAAGCTGTGCAAAAAGCGTCGGGTGAAAGCCATTTACACCATGCCCACGCTGCATAATCCTCTGGGGTGGGTGGCAAATGATGCGTTTCGCCGCGAAATAGCCGCTATCGCCTGCGAACACGACCTGCTGATTATCGAAGATGCCACCTATGTCTGGCTGGTGGATAACCCGCCGCTGCCCATCCACCACTACGCGCCTGAAAGAACGCTCTATCTGGCGGGCTTTTCGAAAAATGTGGCCTCCGGGCTGCGCGTGGGGATGGTGGTCGCGCCCGCGGATAAAAAGCAGGGTATTGAACGTGCCATAAGGGCAACCACATGGAATACGCCCGCCCTGATGACGGCGATTGTCTGCGGTTGGGTGCTGGATGGCACAGTGGCGCGGCTGGAGCAGTTAAAAAGGGAGGATGCCCGCTACCGGCAGGCCGTGGCGCGCGAGTATCTGGCGCCGCTGCACTGCGTAAGCCATCCGTCTTCTTATTTTGTCTGGCTGCCGTTACAGGAAGAGGTACGCGCGGATCGTGTGGTCAGCGCATTACTTAAAGAGAACATTTCACTGACCACCGCAGAACCGTTCAGTACTTCCATTCACACACCGCACGCGCTGCGCATGGCTATTGGCTCGGTTGACATCGACACCCTGAAAAGTGCTGCCCGCAAAGTCAGAGAAACTATTGAGTATTTCAACGCCCGGTAGCCTCTTACGTCACGCTACGCCTTCGCGGAAAAAGCGAGCAGGGGTTTGCGCGTCCTGCCCGGCGTTTTATACAACGCGATGGCCTCTTGCCAGTGAGCCAGCGGAAAGAGGCTGGCGTCATTGAGCTGGCTTTGGCGCAGTAACGGCCAGAGTTCAGCGAACAGCGCCTGCCACTGCGCCGCTGAGACAGCATCCAGAACGTTGCGAATATGGAACCACTGGGTCGGTGGATGGTGGGGAAGAACGCGATAAGGCTGGCCGGAAAGCAGGCCATAGCTGACAAACAGCGCCGTTTTGCGCATGGATGAGAGCAGTAAGTCGGCAAGTTTTCCGCCGGTGGCGTCATACACAATATCTGTCGTTTGCGCCAGGGTCTCGATTTCCGCGGCGCGCGTCTCCTCAAGCGGGCGAATGCCGCATTCAGCCAGCTTTTGCCGATGAACGGGCGAGCGATGAACGCCCGTGACGCTCAGCGCACCACGCTTGAGCGCCCACTGGCCGAGCAGAGCGGCGCAATCCGACCCGGCGGCGGTAATGAGCACATGTTTTCCCGCTGGCGGGTAGAGATTAAGCATTAACAGCGCGGCAAGCGGGTTGATGTACGCCCTGGCCGCCAGCGTATCGCTGATATCGTCCGGTACCGGCACGGTAAAGGCCGCCGGGCAGTCAACCAGACGTTGCCAGGTGCCCTGTCCGCGCAGCGGCAACACCCGTTTTCCCAGCAGATGGGCGGCCTGCGGTGGTGCCTGAATAACGGTGCCCACACCTTCATAACCGGCAATGGCGGGCAGGGTGATCCGGTGGCGATATGCGCCGGTGATGGGGATCAGATCGGAGGCATTGACCGGGGAAAGCGCCATTGCGACCCGCACCCTGTCAGTCGCCAATTCCTCTGCCTCTACCCTTTGCAGTGACAGCACTGATTCTGGCGCCCCAAAGGTGCGATAGATAAGGGCGGTGTTATCACTCATGGGTGTGGTTCGCGGATGATCAATTTGCCGCGTACCAGCAGCATAAAGGTTTTCACCATCAGTAGCCCAATCACCAGATTACAGGCGAAAAACAGCGGGAAGGCGATCCAGTGCAGTGCGCCGTCGGGAGAACCGTGCCCCAGTTTCAGGGTCGTGGTCGCCAGCGATGCCACACCGAACGAGAAGCTCCAGAAAGAGGGATTAAACGGCTGCGCGCTGTACCAGGGGATGAGGCGAATCATATACAGCGTTTGCAGCAGACCATAACCAAAGAGCAGTTTGGCAAAGACATCCGCCTGACCGCCGTTCAGCATCAGCCAGGCACTACAGGCAACGAACGCCGGGGCCATCTGAATGCCGAGCGAGGTGCGAACCGCAGGCGACATCTCTTCCAGATTACGCATGCGACTCAGAATGGCCGGCTCGAGACTCAGCCAGGAGAAAATACCGGCGCCTAAAAAGAGCAGGCCGACATCGGTAAAGCCCAGCGCGCCACAGGCCATGGCGCTGATAAAATTGTTCGCCACGCCAGGCAGGTACAGCCCCGGCGTGGTGGCCTCTTTCGGGTGCGTGCCGCGCCATAATCCGGCGGTTTGCCAGGCGGAATAGGTTAGCTGGGCGGTAACGGCAACCAGAAACAGGATCAGGGCAAGCGTATAACACCAGGGTGTCAGGCCAATGGCGACCAGCATACTGGTGGCAGGCGCAAGGCTGACAAAACTGCTTTTCAGCGGATGGCCGATCTCCTCACGCAGGGTGCCTGTATGGCGTATCAGACGGGTGATGAACGCAAACATCAACAGCGCCCAGATAAGAATAGCGAGAATGACCAGCACATCGGCAGGCAGGGTGGTGACAGGCCAGATGGTGGCGGCAAATCGCCAGGAGAAACCCAGGCCGATAATGCCCAGTACCATGCCAAAATAACCGGCGGGAAGGTTAATGCGCGTTTTGTTCATCTGTTTTTTGCTTGTATGGTCGTGCGAAGCTGGAAGTGTATAGAGTTGCAGGCAGGGCGTAAACGGCAGCAGGAAGCAGGCGGGCTAAAAGTGAGCAGGCGCGTGGCCTGCTCAGGGGAATGGCTTTTAACGTGACGGTGTCACGTCTTTTTACCCTAAACGAAGGTGCGTATCGCTATGGACGCCTGAACAGGACGATAGAGCGGCCCTCCAGTTCAAAATCCATCTCTTTGGTGATAACCAGCCCACGTTTGGCGTTTTCTGCGGTGGAAATCTCCAGCACCCAGCCACCTTCGCCAAACTGCGGAATACGAAACGGCACATTGCCTTCAAACGGGTTAATGAGCATCAGAACATCGTGCCAGATACCTTTTTCCGTTTGCAGGTCCGGGCGACCGATATAGACACCGAGTGTCGAACCCTCATCCCACTGTTCCGGTTGCTGGAAACCGCCCCCGGCGTTAAACCACTCGATCACCATGCCATCGCGCCAGTTTTCACGGCGCAGCAGCGGCTGGTCGGCGCGAAGTTTAATGACGTGGCGGGTAAACTCATGCAGTGTTCTGGCCGTTTCCGGCAGGTTATCCCAGTGCACCCATGAGATTTCACTGTCCTGACAGTAACCGTTATTGTTCCCCAACTGACTGCGACCAAACTCGTCGCCCGCAAGCAGCATGGGCGTGCCGTGTGAGAAGAACAGTGTGGCAAGGAAGTTACGTTTCTGCCGCTCGCGCACGGCGTTAATGCCTTCATCCTCTGTTGGACCTTCCGCGCCATAGTTGCAGGAGCGGTTATCGTTGTGGCCGTCTTTATTGTCTTCGCCGTTGGCTTCGTTGTGCTTGTCGTTGTACGACACCAGATCGTTAAGCGTGAAGCCGTCATGGGCGGTAATAAAGTTAACGCTGGCCCACGGGCGACGTCCGCGCAGATCGTACAGGTCGCCGGAGCCCAGCAGGCGGGCGGCGAAATCGCTGGAGACATTATCGCCATGCCAGTATTCACGCACCGTGTCGCGATATTTATCATTCCACTCGGCCCAGCCTGGCGGGAACCCACCTACCTGATAGCCGCCCGGACCGATATCCCAGGGTTCGCCAATCAATTTCAGTCGTGACAGCAAAGGGTCCTGCATCATGGCGTCAAAAAAGCCGCCGCGCTGGTCGAAGCCTTCCGGTTCACGTCCCAGAATGGTCCCCAGGTCAAAGCGAAAGCCGTCGATATGCATCGACTCTGCCCAGTAACGCAGCGAATCCATCACCATTTGTAGCACCCGTGGATGCGAGGTGTTCACCGTATTACCCGTACCGGTATCGTTAATGTAATAGCGATGCTGCTCAGGCAAGGTACGGTAGTAGGAGAAATTATCGATCCCCTTAAACGAGAGCGTCGGGCCCAGTTCGTTGCCTTCCGCCGTGTGGTTATAGACCACATCGAGGATCACTTCGATACCGGCATCATGAAAGGCGCGGACCATATCGCGCACGCCCTGAATGCCTTTCGGACCGTAATAACGCGAAGCCGGGGCAAAGAAGCCCAGGGTGTTATAGCCCCAGAAATTTTTCAGCCCCTTGTCCAGAAGGTGCTGATCATCCGGAAACCAGTGGATAGGCAGCAGTTCAACCGAGGTGATGCCGAGATTTTTGATGTAATCCACCGTCGCCTTGTGGCCCATGCCTTCAAAGGTGCCGCGCAGCTCCTGCGGCAAGGCGGAGTTGAGCTGGGTAAAGCCCTTCACGTGCGTTTCATAGATAACCGCACTGGACCAGGGAATGACCGGGCGATGTTGGTCCTGCCAGTCAAATTCATTCGGGTCGATCACCCGGCATTTGGGCATATAGGGGCCGCTGTCGCGGGTATCAAACGTCAGATCTTTATCTTCATGTAACAGGTCGTAGGCAAAGTGCGATTCATTCCACTCCACATTGCCAACCAGTTCGCGGGCGTACGGGTCAACCAGCAGTTTATGCGGGTTAAAACGGTGACCATTTTCCGGGTCGTAAGGCCCATGGACGCGAAACCCATACAGTGCGCCGGGTTTCAGTCCGGGAACGTAGCCGTGCCAGATTTCATGGGTGTACTCCGGCAGATCGAGCCTTGCAATCTCCTGTTTGCCGTCGGGAGCATAGAGACACAGCTCAACGCGCTGCGCGTGGGCGGAAAAGAGCGCGAAGTTGACGCCCTCACCATCGTAATTAGCACCGAGCTGGTGATAATTTCCTGCCGTAATGGTAAATGACTTTCCGTCTGACATTTTTTCCTTCTCCCGCGAATTAAGATTTTGCCATAAATACAAAAGGTTAAAATGAACTATACAAAACGCGTACGGGCAGACTGCCATCACCTGACGCCAGGTTAACGCCGTCGTTCAGGTCTTCTTCTTTTCCGGTAAACAGATCCCGATAGCGCCGTCCGGCAAGCGCATCCGGCAGCGTGACCGATGTCTCCAACCCTGGCGGGTAGAGCCGGTCGGGGTGAGCGGCCAGCGAATCGAAGACCAGACGCGGGACGATAACAACCAGCGCCTCCTTGCCAGTGGTACGGGCAAAGGCGATAACATTTTTCGCCTGCGACCCTGACGCTGAAAGCGGCAGATAGTCACCGGTGCGAAACAGCAGCGGTTTTTGCTGGCGGAAACGGGCAAGGAGTGCGATGGCCTGCTGTTTCGTCCTGCCGCTAAACCAGGCGTCTTTGTCGGTAGTGAGCGGCTTTTCCTCATCGTCAAGCGCGCTGGCCAGCGCAAAGAAATCCGGTTCGCGGCGATTATCGGGATCCACAAGGCTAAAGTTGAACGCCTCGCTCCCCTGATAAATATCCGGTACACCGGGCGCAGTAAGCTTAATTATTGCCTGGGTCAGGCTGTTCACCAGTCCGGCGCGAATAAAAGGTTGCAGGGAGAGGTGGAAATCGACCAGAAACGGCTGGTTTTCCGCCGAGAACAGATGAGTGACATAGCCGAGCACCGCCTGTTCGTAGGCGTCATTGGTGTCACCCCAGCTTGTACGCAGTTTCTCCTCGCGCAGCGCTTTTTCCACATAGGGGAGAAAGCGGGCTTCAAGGGCTTTGAGGCCTTTATGATCGTCCGGGCGTAACGTAACGGGCCAGGCGCCGGCCAGCGCCTGATAGATCATCCATTTGCTGCCGGAGCGCGGGGCGGCGCCGTCATCTATCAGCACCACTTTGGACTTGTTCATTTCGCGCCAGCGAACAACGCACTGCGCCCAGTGTTCGGGCGCTTCGGTGAGGGTATAGAGCCGGGCGCGGGTATCCTCACCCCGTTTGGTGTCATGGGTGGAGGTGGTCGACAGGGCATCCGGCTGTCGCTCGCGGCGGGTTTGCATTGCCTCATGGAACGCGGCCAGCGCGTACGGTCGCGGTAGCGGTTCAGAGCCCACTTCATTGAGCGCCAGCGCCATGTGCTGACGGAAAAAGAGGGTATCTTCCACCGATTTCGCCATCAGCGGCCCGGTCAGTTGCTGAAAGCGGGTGCGGAAGGTGAGCACATTATGAGCGGTGCTCTCCTTCACCTCGCCAACAAGAATCCGTTGCAGGAAATCCAGCGCTTCAGGATCCGGCAGGGTACCAAGCGCTCTCACCGAATCGGCCACCTTTTGCAGCAGAGCACGGTCCGCCGGGGGTAACCCACTGTCAGTGCCGTAGGTACGGTAGACGGGGAAGGCGACCAGCAATTCGCGCAGGGCCGTACTGAGGGCGGTTTCATCGAGCGCGACACCTTCCGCCGTGGCAATCTCCAGGCTGAGCCTGAGCAGGGTGTTGAATTCCCCTTCAAAATTGCGCCCCGACATCAGCAGCTTCGCGGCCCGCAGCTCGTTTGCCATATCAACAGTTCTGCCCAGCACCTCTTCGTAGGTCTGGCTCAGGGTCTCCATATTGTCGCCATCGACCAGTGCGTCGGATAACGCGGCGATAAATTCATAACCGGTGGTCCCGGAGATGGGCCAGTCCTGAGGTAGCTGTTCGCCTTCACCCAGGATCTTCTCCACGGTGATATAGCAGTCCGGCCCGGCCTGTTGGCGCAGATGGTCAAGGTAGCCTTTCGGGTCTGCCAGCCCGTCAATATGGTCGACCCGCAGCCCGTCAACAACGCCGCTATGCACCAGTTCGAGGATCAGCCGGTGGGTGTCATCAAAGACGGTTTTATCTTCAACGCGTACCCCCACCAGACCGGTTATCTCGAAAAAGCGGCGGTAGGAGAGCGAATGGGGCGCGTCACGCCAGCAGGTGAGTCGCCAGGGTTGCCGCTCATGCAACGCGCTGATGGCTGATTTATCCGTCAGGTTCAATATCGCGGCGGGGTCGTCCTGCCAGCTTTCCGGTGTCAATGGGTAAAAACTGTCGTAATAGGCAAAGGCGGGATGTCCGGTTTCCGGGGCCGGCTGCACGCGGATCTCATCACGCGCCAGCACATTTTCAAAGGTATCGCCCAGGAAAGGCAGTGTCAGCGGGCGCGTCCAGTCGATATCAAAATGGTGGGCGTAACGGCTTTGTGGACCGTGTTCGATAACATCGCGCCACCAGCGGTTTTCCAGCGATGCCGCCATATGGTTTGGCACAATGTCGAGGATCAGACCCAGCCCGGCCTCTTTGAGCGCGTTGACCATGCGATCAAACCCCTTGCGCCCGCCAATGGCCGGATCGATTTCATTGGCGTCTGTTACGTCATAACCGTGGGTGGACCCTGTGGTGGCGGTAAAAACCGGCGAGGCATACAGGTGGCTCATGCCGAGGCGTTTAAGATAGGGCACCAGCGCCGCGGCGCGATCAAAGGTCATGCCGTTACGAAACTGAATACGGTAGGTTGCCGTTGGAATGGTCATTGCGCATCTCCTGACGCGAGGCGAACCACAATCGAGTGTGGAGGCAGTTCGGTTGTCATAGCGGGGCGGGCAAACAGCGTTTTGCCAGGAAGCTCGGGAGCGGGCCGGGCCTGTTCGCCGAGATTAAGCGCCATCGATAACGTGCCGGCAGGGAACGTCCAGCGTACGGCGAGATAGCCGGGCGCGGTATCCACGACCGTACCGTTATGGCCCGTCGCGTGGGCGAGTAACGGCACAATGTACTGCTGGCGCAGCAACAGCAGTTCACGGGTTAAAGACAACCATGCTTTGCCTTCCGCGCTTTGCTGCGCCCGCCAGTTGAGTTTCGACATCGTGAAGGTGCGTTCGTCATTGGGATCGGGGACATCGACACCGTCATAGCCGGAGTGGCCGGAAAATTCGTTTGCGCGGCCTTCGCGTACAGCGCGGGCGAGATCGCCATGGAAATCGGTAAAGAACAGGAAAGGCCGCGTCTCGCCATACTCTTCACCCATAAAGATCAGCGGAATGTGCGGTGAGAGCAGCAGGGCAGCAAGCAGACACTGGCTGCGTTCCGGCCCGGCGAGGCTAATCAGTCGGTCACCTAAAGCGCGGTTACCCACCTGATCGTGGTTCTGGATAAAGTCGACAAAGGCGGTGGGTGGCTGGCTTCGGCTGTCCACACCGCGCGGTTCGCCGCTGTGCGGGGAGACTTCACCCTGATAGGCAAACCCTTCGGCAAGCGCCCTGGCAACCCATTGTTCAGGGGCGTTTGCGAAATCCTGGTAATACGCGTGGGTTTCGCCCGTTGCCAGCACATGCACGGCATTGTGGAGGTCGTCGTTCCATTCACCGGTAAAAAGCGGGACGGAACCGTCTTCATTGCGCGGGTGCAGGTCGGTGATGTTACGGCTGTCTTCTGTTGTGAGATGAACGGGACGGTCGGTTACCTGTTGACGAATGCGCTGCGCGATCTCAGTGAGAATGTGTTTTTCGGATTTATCCTTAATCTGATCGATGGCATCGAAGCGCAATCCATCAAGGCGAAACTCGGTCAACCAGTAGAGCGGCGCTTCCGCGATATAGCGACGGGCCGCATCCACATCATAAGCAATCCCCGCCCCCCAGGGGGTGGAACGGGAGGTATCGAAGAAGTCGGGTGACAGCAAGGAGAGATAATTGCCTTCCGGGCCAAAGTGGTTGAGCACAATATCAAGCACCACAGAAAGCCCAAGACCGTGGGCGGCGTCGACAAAAGCGCGGAAATCGTCCGGCGTACCGTAAGCGGAATGCGGTGCGTAGAGCAGTACGCCATCGTAGCCCCATCCCCGGTTGCCGCCAAACTGCGACAGGGGCATTACTTCAATTTGGGTAATTCCCAGTTCGGCAAGATAAGGCAGTTTCCTGATGGCTGCCTGGAGGGTGCCTTCCGGGGTAAATGTGCCGATATGTAGTTCGTATACAACGGTTTCTTCCCACGGACGCCCCTGCCACTGCGGGTGCTGCCAGCGGTACTGCGTGGGGTCAATGACCAGAGACGGACCATTGACATCCGCTTTTTGTGCGCGAGAGGCCGGGTCGGGAATCGTCATACCATCGTTAAGAACATACTGATATTCCGTACCGGGCGCGACGTTTTCAACGGTAAGTTCAAACCAGCCCTCGTCGCACGGACGCATCTCCAGGTCTTTACCTGCAAGCCGTAGGGTGATGCCGGGTTGACCGGATGCCCAGAGACGAAACTGGACGGTACCGTTCCCAAGCCATTCGGCACCCCAGCTTTTATGAAATGATGTTGACTCCATTCAGTTACCTCGTTTAATGCAAAAGCGATCAATGGCCAAAAAGTGCCTTAAGAACGCGACACCTCAATGCATACGAAGGTGATCATAGACGATAATGGGAAAAATGATGTGACAGTGTCACTTATGAAATGTGCAGAATGGGCGCAATTCTGGCGGGTGATAGGCGAGCGTGTCTCATTGTTTAAGCGATACGCCAGGGCGTTCGTCATTTGCCGGAATTAACCGGTTAAGGCGATTTTTTATCGCGCAAAATCATGCGTTTTCATTGTAATTTGCCCTGCGGAGTTCGAGGGTGAAGTCGTGGTAATCGCTAAGGCACCAGGTACAGGTATGTTCCACGGGAATATCGTTATGGCTGTAACCTGTACGGGTGATCAATAAAAGGGGGGTTTTTTGTTGAACGCCAAGATAATGTGCCAGCCTGTCATCAGCCGCGACGGCGGCAAAACGCTGATTCGCGCGAAGTACCGGCATACCTTTTTGTTCCAGGTAGCGATAAAGCGATTCAGGCAGATCGGTTATTTTTTCCAGCAACTGGGCAGGTAACAGCGCCGTTTGCACGGAGATGGCAATGCCATTGATTTTGCGTACTCGGGTCAGTTCAACCACCTCGTTCTGCCCTGGGCTTACTTGCAGGATCTGACGCTCCAGCGATGAAGCAACCCGACGCTGATAGCCAACCAACTCGCTTTGTGCCTGACCTCCGCTGGCATCGACCATCTCGCTAAAGCTTTCCAACAAGGGGAGTGACTGGCGCAGGTGCGGGGCGACAAAAGTGCCCGCACCTTGCTGGCGAATAAGGATCCCCTCATCAAACAACTGCTGGAATGCCTTTCGTACCGTACCCCGTGCTATCGCCAGCGTTTCCCCGAGCTCACGTTCCGAAGGTATGCCATCACCCGGTTGTAGCTCTCCTTTTGCAATGGCTGTTTTGATGACATTGATCAATTGAATATACAGCGGCAAGCCGTCTGATGGATTGAGGGAAAAGACAATGGGCATTGCATCTCCAGAATGAATTTCTGCATCAATCTTTAGTGTACCAATCCTTAATCATATTGCGCCACTTGTCATCGTGGTTACGTGTAATCAATGCCGATAAAAACGTGAAATTGATCGCGAAATAGACATTTCAGACTGGTTTTTGAACGCATGATTTATTTAAGGTGATTAAGTGGTACATAAATGGTACACAAACAAAAGGTGGAGATATGACAACCAAACGTTTACTGGACTGCAGTGCTTCTGACCTGGTACAGATGGACAAAGCGGCGTTGCTGTATGCGATTCGTGCCAGTGAAGGGCGCGTGTTGATCAGTGAAACGATCGCGATCACGCAGCCGCTGCTTAACAACGTGACCAATGCAGAGCTTGCGGCGTCACAGGGGGCGGATATTCTGCTTATCAATATGTTTGATAGCGAACATCCACAGATTCAGGGCATGCCTGCGGATACCCAACCGGAAGAGGTGTTACATCGTTTAGCGCATCTGACCGGGCGAATCATTGGCGTAAATCTGGAGGCGGTCGACCCCAACTTTGCCCGCAATCATGATGACATCTGGAAAATGAATCCGGGACGCGCGGCGACGGCGGATAATGCGCGTAAGCTGGTGGAGATGGGGGCTAAAATCCTTGTACTTACCGGGAACCCCAATAATGGCGTGAGCAATAAGGCGCTTGGGCTGGCGCTTAAAGAAATACGCGATGCGATTGGCGACAGTGCAGTGTTGATTACCGGTAAAATGCATGGTGCCGGTGTGGTACGGGAAAGTGGAAGCGCCATTATTAACGAAGACGATGTAAGCTGGTTTGCTGAGCAAGGCGCGGATATTGTGTTGATCCCGGCCCCCGGTACTGTGCCAGGCATGAGTCAGGAAAAGGTCGCCGCGCTTATTGACTGCGCACATGCTAAAGGCGTCCTGGCGATGACGGCTATCGGAACGTCACAGGAAGGGGCCGATATCAACACCATTCGCCAGATTGCCTTGATGAGTAAAATGGCGGGGGCCGATCTGCATCATATTGGCGATACGGGCTATATGGGGATGGCGCTGCCGGAAAATATTCTGGCCTATAGCGTGGCCATTCGCGGTGTCAGACATACGTATACGCGTATTGCACGTTCGGTAAATCGCTAAAAGCGCATGAGCCGCTATCCGCGCTGAGGCGGATAGCGGTTTTGTCGATTAAACGGCAGGAATGCTCTCCAGCGAGGGGTAAATTGTCAGGCCGTGTTGTCTGGCGACCTCGATATCCATATCCGCCCCGCGGGATTCTCCGGCAATGCGATAGAGTGCGTCACAGCGGGTTATCAACCGATGCGCGACCGGATAGAGCATCGCCTCGCAGATTTCATCACCGTGCGATGTGGAACCCGCGGCTTTTGCCAGTGGCAGGGCCAGCCATTCACCAATCACCGGAATATGGCCGCGTTGCCAGACCGCCAGCGCGGCCTCTTCAAGTCTGGCAAGGTTCTGCGCGATTAAGTCAGCCTTGCCCAGTGTCCCACTGCGATAAGGGCCAGCGATAAGAATGATTTGTCGGTTCATGATGCCCTCACAGTATTTTTTTTAACGCGACATGGTAGAGCAGCATGATGGTCTTACCGTCGCAGATAAGGCCGCTGTCAATGGCCGCAAGGGCGTCATCCAGTGTCAGTTCCATGACTTCAATGTCTTCGCCTTCGGCTTCAATACCCCCGCCCTGGCTTATCTTGTCGCCCGATTGGTATTCTGCGGTGTAAAAGAACAGTTTTTCAGTGACAGAACCGGGGCTCATAAAGGCTTCGAAGACCTTTTGTACATTCGCCACGCGATAGCCGGTCTCTTCTTCGGCCTCTGCTTTAATGCGGTTTTCCGGATCCATGTTATCGAGCAGGCCAGCGGCGGCTTCAATCAGATAACCGTCATGTCCGTTGATAAAGACCGGAAAACGAAACTGACGGGTCAGGATAACCGTCCGTTTCTGGCGGTTATACAGCAGGATCGTTGCGCCGTTGCCGCGGTCATACACTTCACGATTTTGTCGTTGCCACTCTCCGTCGCGGCGGCGCAGGTCAAAGGTATATTTGATGAGCGTATACCAGTCGTCGGACAGGATTTTGCTGTCCGCAATGCGTACTTCTGCACGTTTTGATTGCACAATACCACCTCCATACGTAGAGTAGGCATCATAAACAGCAATTTCGTGCATGATCAAGACCAATCGTGCAAAAACAGGAATAGCCTTATGCTTACCAGCCAACGCAAGCGTCTTATCCTCGAACAACTCGCCCGTGAAGGACAGGTGCTGTCGAAAGCACTCAGCACGCAATTTGCGGTATCGGAAGACACCATTCGCCGTGACCTGCGTGAACTGGCGGCAGAGGGGGAATTACAGCGCGTCCACGGCGGGGCGCTCCCCGCGTCGGGAGCGACAGCCACCTTCGCCGAGCGCAAATCCCTGCGCCTGGATTCGAAAAAGCGGGTGGCACAGAAGGGGGCTGAACTTATCCTGCCAGGTCAGGTAGTGATTATTGATGGCGGGACGACGACGGCGGAGCTGATCACCTTCTTGCCGCCGGATTTGCATATCACCGTCGTAACCCATAGCCCGAGCATTGCCCTCGCGCTGGTGGAACATCCGTGCATCGATGTCATTCTGATTGGTGGAAAGCTCTTTAAACACTCGGTTGTCACTACCGGAACTGCCGCTATCGAAGGGATTTCCGCCATCCATGCGGATCTGTTTTTTATGGGGGTAACGGGAATACATGCCGAGGCGGGGCTGACCACCGGCGATTACGAAGAAGCCAGCGTCAAACGGGCATTCTCCCGCCGTGCGGCAGAGACCGTCGTGCTGGCATCCGCAGAAAAAATAAATGCGGCCTCTTCTTATGTCATCGGTGAGTTAGCGATGGTGAATACGATGGTGGTGGAAGAAGAGGCCGATGCCGGGCTAATCGCCGCGCTTGAAAAGGCCGGTGTCGTGGTGGTGAAGGCAGACTGAAACAGGGTTCATCACCCTTCTGCGACAGAAAGTGATGAGCCCTGTTAGCCGATACTATTTCCGGTTAGCGCGTGGGTGCATAAAAGGCAGCATCCTCTCAAGGGTATTATCGCGAACAATATAGTGATGGAACAGCGCGGCGGCGGCATGCAGGCCCACCAGGAAATAACCGGCGTTGGCGATCAATTCATGGACCGATTTCAGGCTGTGCTGAAGCTCCGGGTTTTTCGCCGCGGCGATGGGCATTTGCAGGCCCAAAAATGACCACTCCACCTGCCCGACATAGAGTGAAAGCACACCGAGCAGCGGCAAACTTAAAAACATCAGATAAAGCAAACCGTGTACGGCTTTGGCGGAGATGGTCTGCCAGCGCGGCGGCTGCGGAATAATGTCCGGATCATGATGGGTGAGTTTCAGACCAACACGCACCACCATTAATATCAGCACGCTTACCCCCGCTGTGTAATGGGTGAGAACCAGCAACGCACGCGGCGCGCTGCCCTTGCTGGTAAAGCCTTTTAATTCCATTGCTGCGTAGGCGATAACAATCATCAATAACACCAGCCAGTGCATGATGCGCTGGCTGCGAGCAAATATATTTTTCACCGGAATGTCCCTCATAGATAACGGTGAACCAGATATAAATAAACAACCTTAAGCCGACATTAATGGCACTGTCTCACAACAGATATTTTTTTGCTTATCTTTCTGTTTTTATTGTTTTTTATTCAATTTTAGCCCTAATGCTTTATCTGTAACAAAGCCCGACAATGAGGAGAATTGTGTACTTCATGGATTGTTGAGGCAGCAGTGAAGGTGTTTCTGCTGGCCCAAAATGCCATTGAACAATATATAATTTAATAATATATTAAAAAGTATATTGTGTACGGTTGTAGATAAAGGTAAGTCACCCGTGAAGACACCCGATAAACAACACATGTACGCTGCTGCCGCCAAAGCGGCAGGGGTGCTGAAATCGATGGCCAATGAAGACCGCCTGCTGTTGCTGTGCCACCTCAGCCAGGGCGAAGCGTCCGTGGGCGAGATAGAACAGGCGCTGGGCATTACGCAGCCGACACTCTCGCAACAACTGGGGGGGCTGCGTCGCCAGCAACTGGTGGAAACCCGGCGCGAAGGAAAGCAGATCTTCTACCGGGTCGCGGCACCGGATGTGCTGATATTGCTCAACACCCTTTACACACTCTATTGCCCGACACCGGAAAACGAGGAGGGGGAATGATGATTGACTGGACACATTTCACGCCGCTGGAAAGCGCCATCGGTGGGGTGGTGATTGGTGCGGCGGCATCAATGCTGATTCTGTTTTGCGGACGGGTCGCCGGGATCAGCGGCATCCTCGGCGGCGTGCTGTCGCGGGCAAATAACGACAAGGGCTGGCGAATAGCGTTTCTGCTCGGCATGGTGCTTTCCCCGGTGCTCTGGCGTCTGGTGGCGCCGCTACCCGCGGTTAGCATCACGACGTCCTGGCCGATGCTGGTCGTGGCCGGTCTTCTTGTCGGGGTGGGAACACGTTACGGTTCCGGCTGTACCAGCGGCCACGGTGTGTGCGGCCTGTCGCGTCTGTCGGTGCGTTCACTGGTCGCCACGCTGACCTTTATGGCCGCCGCGTTTATTACCGTGTGGCTGGTCGGTTTCTGGCGTGGCTGAGCGTAAAAGGAGTGCTCTGATGAACAAAGTTTTTGCCTTATTGTCGGGTCTGCTGTTTGGTATCGGGCTGATTGTCGGCGGTATGGCCAATCCGGCAAAAGTCATTGGTTTTCTGGATATCACCCGCGTGTGGGATCCCTCGCTGGCCTTTGTGATGGGTGGGGCCATTAGCGTTGGCTTCTTTGCCTTTCGCGCGGCGGCCAGACGCAAACGGCCACTCTGTGGCGATAAGATGCATCTGCCCACCTCCAGTCACATTGATAAACGTCTGGTGGGTGGGTCGCTGTTATTTGGCACTGGCTGGGGGCTGGCGGGTATCTGCCCCGGCCCCGGGCTGGTGCTGCTGGGGGCCGGTTTCACTCAGGGGCTAATCTTCGTGCTGGCCATGCTTGCCGGGATGCTGCTTTTTCAGGGGATTGAAGGGTACCGACACCGTTAGTCACAGGTTCGTCCCGCGCATCAGCGGGGACGAGCCTTTTCCGATCACTGAGCGACCCAACCGCCGTCCATATTCCATGCCGCGCCGCGAACCTGGGACGCGGCGTCACTGCATAAAAAGAGGGCCAGCGCGCCCAGTTGTTCCGGGGTGACAAACTCACCGGAGGGCTGCTTCTCGCCAAGCAGTGAATCGCGAGCCATGTCGGGGGCGATCCCGGAGGCAATGCGCTGGTCAATCTGCTGTTGTACGAGTGGTGTCAGCACCCAGCCGGGGCACAGGGCATTACAGGTAATGTTGGTCTGGGCATTTTCCAGGGCGATCACTTTCGTCAGGCCGACTACCGCGTGCTTGGCGGCGACATAGGCGGATTTCTCTTTCGAGGCCACCAGGCCATGCACCGAAGCAATATTGATAATGCGCCCCCAGTTGCGCTCTTTCATTCCCGGTAGCGCCAGGCGGCTGGTATGAAAGACCGACGACAGATTGATCGCCAGGATAGCGTTCCACTTTTCGACCGGGAACTGTTCGACAGGAGCGACATGCTGGATCCCGGCGTTATTGACCAGAATATCCACGCCGCCATACTCCCTTTCCGCATACTGCATCATGGCTTCAATTTGCGTCGGGTCGCTAAGATCCGCGTCGTGATAACCGGGCCTTGCCCCATAGCGAGCGACTTTCTCTTTGGCGCGATCTACCTCGCCAAAACCGTTGAGAATAAGCTCTGCGCCCGCTTCTGCCAGCGCGCAGGCGATCCCCAGACCAATGCCGCTGGTGGAGCCCGTTACCAGCGCGACTTTACCGTTCAGATGCATCTTGTTCTCCTTAAACAATACCGGTCATGTAGAACACGCCGATCACAAACAGGACCGCCAGACTTTTAATCAGGGTGATGGCGAAAATGCCGCCATACGCCTGTCGGTGTGATAAACCCGTAATGGCGAGCAGGGTGATAACCGCGCCATTATGCGGAAGGGTATCCATACCGCCGCTGGCCATTGATGCCACGCGGTGCAATACCTCCAGTGGAATGTGGGCCGCATGAGCGGCGGCAACGAACGTATCGGCCATGGCCGCCAGCGCGATACTCATCCCCCCGGACGCGGAGCCGGTGATCCCGGCCAGCACCGTAACGCTGATGGCTTCGTTCAACAGCGGATTGGGGATCGCCGCCAGTCCTTTGGACAACACCAGAAAGCCTGGCAGAGCGGCGATGACTGCGCCAAATCCATATTCAGATGCGGTGTTCATTGCCGCCAGAATGGCGCCACCCACGGCCGTTTTGCTGCCTTCTGCCAGCCGTCCGCGAATATTGCGAAAGCCGCAGATCACCACCATCAAAATGCCTGCGCACAGGGCCGCTTCCACCGCCCAGATAGCGTTAATTTTACCCACCTCGGTGACAATAGGTTTCGCCAGACCGGGGAGCGTCAGTTCATGCGTGGCGCCATACCAGACCGGGATCCAGCGGGTAAACAGCAAATTGAAGACACCCACCAGGATCAACGGCGCAATGGCGATAATCGGGTTGGGCAGGTTGATGTTATCCGGCGTTTCCGGCTCATTTTGTAAGTCGGTGCCGTAACCTTCATTATTGGCCTGCGCTTTGCGCCGCTGACGTTCGAGATAAAAAAGGCCGACCACAATAATAAATAGCGAACCGATCAAACCAAGCCAGGGAGCTGCCCATGCGTTGGTGCCGAAGAAACTGGTAGGGATGATGTTCTGAATCTGCGGCGTACCGGGCAGGGCATCCATCGTGAAGCTGAATGCGCCGAGTGCGATGGTGGCGGGGATAAGCCGTTTCGGAATGCCGCTCTGGCGGAACAGTTCAGCCGCAAATGGATAAACCGCAAACGCCACCACAAACAGGGAGACCCCGCCATAGGTCAGGAGCGCACACACCAGCACAATCACCGGGATGGCGTGGCGACGGCCTAATAACTGGATTGCTGCGGCGACAATCGAACGGGAAAAACCCGAAAGCTCGATCAGCTTGCCAAACACCGCGCCGAGTAAAAAAACCGGGAAGTAGAGTTTAACGAACCCGACCATCTTCTCCATAAACAGGCCGGTAAAAGCCGGGCCAACCGCGCCGGGATCGGTCAGAAGCACGGCGCCTAACGCGGCAATCGGGGCGAACAAAATGACGCTGTAGCCGCGATAAGCCGCGACCATCAGCAAGGCCAGTGCAGCCAGGGCAATTATTACGCTCATCATGACTCCTGAATCTTGTTTTTGTAGGGGACAGAACCGGTCATTAAGGCTTTAGGGCATGACGCAGTTGCCAGGCGCGTCGTTGTTGGATGCGTACGCGTCGCGCCTCATCCCAGTGATAAAATCCGTCTCCGCTACGCTCGCCGGTATCGCCGCGTTGCGTTTTTTCCTTGATCAGTTCGAGCATCGCATCGCCCTGGGCAAGCTCTGGTAGCAGGTGGCTATAGATGTCCAGTACGGTGTTAAGGCCGGTCATATCCGCCGCTTCCAGTGGGCCCACCATGGCATAGCGCCGACCAAGCGACGCACGCATCACCTGATCCACCACCCCGGCGCTGGCAATGCCGCTGTGGACGATGTGTAAGGCTTCCCGCAGCAGGGCAAACTGCAGGCGGTTGCCGATAAAACCGGGAGCGGCGCGGTCAAGCTTTACCGCCTCCAGTTCAAGGCGGCGTAAAAACTGATACACCGTCTCAACGTACTGCGGGTCGGTCTGGCTGCCGGGAACCACTTCGACCAGCGGAATAAAGTGGGGCGGGTTCCAGAAATGGGCGATCAGCAGACGCGAGGGATGCGCCAGTTTTGCCGCCAGCGCATCCGGTGGCAGGCCGCTGGTATTACTGGCAATGATCGCATCGGAGGCAATGCGTTTTTCCAGCTCGGCATAAAGCGCGTGTTTAAGTTCCAGGCGTTCAGGAATTGCCTCGATAAGCAGGCGGGCATCCGCAAGATCGTCAAGTGACGTTGTCACGTGAAGCCGCGCCAGCGTCGCCGGTTTGTCTGCGTCGCTGAATTGCCCGGCGTCCCGCAGTTCGCTAAGGATGGCGCTCGCGGCGCCTGCCACTTCTGCCAGACGAGCCGGGTCGGTATCGTAGATCAGAACGTCCTGATGAAAGCGGGCGAAATGGGTGGCAATGCCGATCCCCATCAGGCCTGCGCCGATGACCACGGTCTGCTGCATGCTGTTCTCCTTCATCGGGCCACCGCCAGCGCGACGCCCTGACCGCCGCCGACGCAAAGCGTCGCCAGCCCTTTATGTGCATCACGGCGCTGCATTTCATGCAGGAGCGTGACCAGAATGCGACAGCCCGACGCGCCAATCGGATGACCGAGGGCGATCGCGCCGCCATTCACATTGACGCGCTCGCTGTTCCAGCCCAGTTCGTCGCCGACGGCCAGCGCCTGGACGGCAAAAGCTTCGTTAGCTTCTATCAGATCAAGGTCGTTGATATCCCAGCCTGCGCGTTTCAGGGCCGCACGCGTTGCCGGAACCGGGCCAAGCCCCATTACCGCCGGATCAACACCCGCCACCGCATAGCCGGCAATGTGGGCCATTGGGGTAAGGTTAAGCTCGCGGGCTTTCTCCGCACTCATCACCAGCACTGCTGCGGCACCGTCGTTGAGTGATGACGCGTTGCCCGCCGTCACCGTTCCGCCATCCGGACGAAACGCCGGGCGCAGACGGTTTAATAATTCCAGCGAGGTTTCCGGGCGCGGCGGCTCATCCTGGCTGACCACAAGCGGCTCTTTTTTGCCGCGCGGAACGCTAACGGGTGTGATTTCCGCGCTGAATCGCCCGGCCTCACGGGCAGCGACCGCTTTTTGCTGTGAGGTAAGGGCAAAGGCATCCTGACGCGCACGGTTAATCGCGTATTTTTCTGCGAGGTTTTCCGCCGTAATGCCCATGTGATAGTCGTTGAACGCATCCCACAAACCGTCGTGAATCACGCTATCAAGCATATTGCTATGACCAAGGCGTAACCCGGCGCGCGCGCCGTCCAGCAGATAGGGCGCGTTACTCATACTTTCCTGACCGCCAGCGATCACAATGTGCGCATCGCCGCTGCGGATCGCCTGCACCGCCTGCAACACCGCTTTGAGCCCGGAGCCGCAAACCTGGTTGATGGTCACCGCAGGTGTGGTCACCGGGATCCCTGCATGCAACGCCGTCTGACGCGCCGGGTTTTGCCCGCAGCCCGCACTTAACACTTGGCCAAAAATCACCTCGTCTACCTGATCGGGAAGAATTCCGCTCTTTTCCAGCAACGCTTTCACCACGACGACGCCAAGCTCAACCGCCGGGAGTGGGGCCAGCGCGCCATGAAAATTACCGGTGGGTGTGCGGGTTGCTGCGACAATTACCACGTCCTGCATCTGTTCGCTCCTCATTGAAAACGCATCTCGGGGACCACATCAGGCACGATGAGGCGCCCGGCAGTTTTGCTGACGATCTCGTCAACGCTGACGCCCGGCGCGCGCTCTTTAAGCACGAACGCCCCATTTTCAATTTCCAGATAGGCCAGGTCAGTGAGAACGCGGCGAATGCAGTTCGCCCCGGTCAGCGGAAGGGTGCAGTGATCCAACAGTTTGGACTCACCGCTTTTTGAGGCATGGGTCATCACCACGATAATGTTTTCCGCGCCCGCCACCAGATCCATCGCGCCGCCCATGCCTTTCACCATTTTGCCGGGGATCATCCACGAGGCGATATTGCCGTCGACATCCACTTCAAAAGCGCCAAGAACGGTTAAATCCACGTGGCCGCCACGGATCATGGCGAAGGACTGCGCCGAGTCGAAAATGGCCGCGCCGGGTCTGGCGGTCACCGTCTGTTTTCCGGCATTGATCATGTCGGCATCTAACTCAGCTTCGGTGGGAAACGCCCCCATACCGAGCAAGCCGTTTTCGGATTGCAGCATCACATCAACGCCAGGCTGGACGAAGTTCGCTACCAGTGTTGGGATACCAATACCCAGATTGACGTAGTAGCCATCACGCAGTTCGCGCGCCACGCGCTGCGCCATCTGTTCACGTGTCAACATACCGGCTCCTTATGCGCGCAGCGTGCGCTGTTCAATACGTTTTTCGAATCGGCCCTGAATCAGGCGATCCACATAGATTCCGGGGGTGTGAATGGCGGCGGGGTCGAGTTCACCTGGCGGCACAATCTCTTCCACCTCCACTACGGTTATTTTTCCGGCGGTGGCCATCAGCGGGTTGAAATTTTGCGCCGTGTGGCGATAGATGACATTGCCGTACCAGTCGGCCTTCCAGCCTTTAACAATGGCGAAATCGCCGGTAATGGCCCCTTCCAGAATGTACGGGCGACCGGCGAATTCACGCACCTCTTTGCCCTCGGCGACAGGGGTGCCATAACCGGTGGCGGTGAAAAAAGCCGGAATACCGGCACCGCCAGCGCGGATCTTCTCGGCCAGGCTACCCTGCGGCGTCAGTTCCACTTCAAGCTCCCCTTTGATCACCAGCTCTTCAAAAAGGGCGTTTTCGCCAACGTAAGAGGCGATGACTTTACGGACCTGGCGGCTTTCCAGCAGGACGCCAAGGCCAAAGCCATCGACACCGCAGTTATTGGAAACCACCGTCAGGCCGTGTACATCGCGGCGGCGGATTTCGGCGATGAGATTTTCCGGAATACCGCACAGGCCAAAGCCGCCAGCCAGTACCGTCATGTTGTTGCTAAGCCCTTCGAGCGCCTCTTGATAACTTGCGACGCGTTTATCCAGTCCAGCCATTCGCTTGCCCCTGTGTTGTCCTTTTGCGGCATCATCCGGGGCGCAAAATGATTTGTTAATTTTGATTTTGTGACGGATTGATTTGCTTTTCTTATTAATCTTTTGTTAATTAATCTTTTTCAATAAGTTAATGAAATGATAAATGAGAATGACCATCAAACAGTTACGCGCGTTTTTAGCGGTAGCTCACACTCTTAACTTCGCCCATGCGAGCGAAAAGCTGAATATGTCGCAACCGGCCCTGAGTCTGGCGATTCGCGGGCTGGAAGAGGTTCTGGGGGGCGCATTGCTGACGCGGACCACGCGGCGGGTCACCCTTACGCCGGAAGGCGAGGCGCTTTTCCCGATGGCGCGCCAGCTTATAGCCGATTGCGATAACGCCGAAGAGGCGCTGCGTCAGCGTTTTACGTTACAGAGAGGCAAGGTGTCGGTTGCCGCGATGCCATCTTTCGCTGCCAATGCGCTCCCCCCTGTGCTTAAGGCGTTTCGCGATCGCTATGCGGGCATTAACGTGACGGTGCACGATGTCATTAACGAACAGGTTATCGAAATGATAAGCGACGGGCGGGTGGAGATGGGGATCGCCTTTGAGCCGGAGCCCGCGTCCAGCCTGCACTTTACGCCGCTGGCCATGGATCGCTTTCTGGCCGTGGTGCCGCGCGACTGTCCGCTGGCACAAAAGGAGCAGGTTAGCTGGCGTGAACTGCTCAAGCTCGATTTTATTACGCTACAACGGCCTTCAGCGGTACGCATCATGCTTGAAGAGAGACTGGCCCGCAGTGGGCATAAGCTGGAAGTGGCCTTTGAAAGTCATCAACTGGTGACGGTCGGTCGTATGGTGGCTAGTGGTCTTGGCGCAAGCGCGGTGCCTGCGTTGTGCGAAAAACAGATGATCGAACTGGGGGCGGTGTGTGTACCCTTGATAAACCCGGTGATCGAACGGCGCGTGGGGATTCTTCGCCTCGACCATGCGCAGCTTTCCACGGCGGCGCAGGCGCTGCTCAATACGCTTCGCGCCGCTTACAACGTCATCTGATCAGCGGAATGTGCGGTGCGGCGTCGGCAGGTAAATGGCCTGTCAGGCGCGGGTCGGCCTGTACTTCAACCTGAAAAGCGTAGGGGACAAAGCCTGAGCGGATATAAAAACTGAGCGCCGACGGGTGGTCAAAGGTACAGGTGTGTACCCAGAAACGTTCGATGGGTTTCGCAAAAGCGCGTTCTGTCGCTCTGCTCATAACGGCGCGGCCCAGCCCTTTGCCGGTTGTGCCCTCTACCAGCCCCAAAAACACCAGTTCACATTGACCGGGTTCACTAAAATCCAGCTCAAGCATACCGATATCCTCTGCGCCGTCGCGAATAACCCAGGCTTCAACGTTCGGGTCGTTCAGGATAGCGGTCAGTTTGTCATCGGCCATATAGAGACGGGAAAACCACAGCCATTTAGCGCCAATCTTGCGAAACAGCGCGCGGTAGGCGACCAAATCCACATTAACCAGCGGCGCCAGGGTGATGCCCTCGGGCAGAGGTAAGGTTTCCTGCTGCGGTTTGGAACGCATTTCGAGACAGGTGACGACCGATGCCACATGTCCCGGCGGGACATCAGAATAGCCTAATGCGATGGAGGTGCTTGCAGTGCTCATTTATTTTCCTTAATTGCAGGTGCGTGCTCTCAGTTATTTCAAGACAGACTACATCTTTCATACGGATTTTAATATAATTGCATGAAATCGCGGCTTTTTATTTTAGTTAAGGTCAGGAATGAAACTCACAAGAGCAGTAATAATTGCTTTTAGTCTTCTCCTTTTGCAAGGTTGTGACACCCAGGAAACGAAAGTTAAAAAATTATTAAAGTGTGGTTTAGCCGTTGATGAATTAGGTAATGAACATGCACAGGATAATTATAAAAAGAACAGTATGCTGTTTTTCGGCACAACCCCGCCTGCACTAAGCCACAACGAGATGGTTAAAATTGGCGATAAGGCAAGAGAAGAGCTGTGGATGGATAGCAGAAACAGTCGCGGCACGGTACAAAAATTACTCGAAGTCTACGGCGAAAAATATTGCGTTGAGCTGCATCAGGAACCGAACGATAAGAATATCAAAATGCTAAGGCACCTGATGTGATGTGACATCGCTGGCGCGACATACGGGTTTTGAAGCGACAGAAACAAATATGCTCGCTGATGGTGCAAATTAGCTATGAAAAGGGGGGTTTTTCTCTACATGAGTTGTCGTCAGGGTTGGTATCGTTGAAAGCTAATCTGAAGGCAATGAGCTGGTTATCGCGAGGGTGTATGATTATTAAAGGGCTGCAACAACGTTCGAAATGTAAGATATGTGACGGAAACGCTCAATTGCACGGTGTGCTTGATTTCAACACCTCTTGTTTGAGCACATTACCTGATCATGCCGTACTTCCGCTCACCGGCGTGCCCATTTATTACCATCGCTGCGAAAACTGCGGATTAATTTATACCCATGCTTTCGATGACTGGACATTTGATGATTTTAAAACGCATATCTATAACGATGAATATGTGCTGCATGATCCAGATTTTACAGGTGCCCGCTCGAAAAGTAATCTTGAATTAATTATGTCCAATTTTGAAGCGATTAAAGAGTGGCGTGTTCTGGATTACGGCGGTGGCGATGGGCAGCTTGCGCAATTGTTATGTGCAGAGGGTGTGGATGCTGTTGGCTGGGATCCGTTCCACCTTAATAACCATCTCCCGACAGGTAAATTTGAACTGATTGTTTGTTTTGAGGTGTTTGAACATACGCCCACGCCCGTTGAGACGCTTATGGCTGCCTGCGATTATTTGAAAGAAAACGAAGGGGCGATATTTTTCTCCACACTGGTCAATGACTCAACCACCCGTGAGGGAATGAACCATTGGTATATTGCGCCACGAAATGGACATATCACCATTCACACCAAGCAATCACTGGACATCTTATTCAGGAAAGTCGGGCTGGAGGTGATACATTTCAGCGACAGCTTTCATATGGGATATAATCCGGCAGGGATCGGCAATTAATATCCTGGCGGGTGTGCAGTAATGGCACCCGCCAGAATGTGATTAATTACCCCAGCGACGTTTCAGATAATTGACCGCCTGCTGGGTTTGCGGCTGGTTCAGATAATCCTCGCGGAACAGAATCGTGCCTTTTATTTGCGGCGTCGACTCATTCAAATCGAGCTGTTTTTTCAGTTCCGGCACACCGCCATTGACCGTCCAGTCCGGCTCATTCTTTGACGGTTCGCCCACCTTATACAGCGCAACGCCAATATACAGGCGGGTTTTGGTCGGTTTTACAACGTCCGCCCACCATTTCGCCAGCACATCATAACGCGCCGCGTCACGGGCAAACGGCCAGTACAACTGCGGGGCGATGTAGTCCAGCAATCCTTGCTGGACCCAGCGGCGGGTATCAGCGAAAGACTCATCATAGGCAGCGGCACCTCGCGTATCGGAACCTGCCGGGTCGAAAGAGCGGTTACGCCATACCCCGGCAGGGCTGACGCCAAACTCAACATCCGGGTTAATCTGTTTGATGGTACGCGAAACCTGTTCAATCAACTGCTGCGTATTATGCCGTCGCCAGTCGGCCTTCGACGCAAATCCCTGACCATATTTTCTGAACGTCTCGCCGTCATTAAGCGCAGAACCCGCCGTCTCGGTATAGAAGTAGTCATCGAACTGCACGCCATCGACCGGATAACGGCTGACAACCTCCGCCACGATGCTGGTTATCCAGTCCCGCGCATCCGGAATACCAGGATCCAGAACAAACCGGTCACCCGCCGTACGCACCCAGTCGCGATGCAGGACAAAGACGCTGGAAGGATGCAGCGGCAGGGTTGAATTCAGCGCGGCCACCGTTGAGGGTTTAATATTGGTGGATACACGGTAAGGGTTAAACCAGGCGTGTACCCGCATACCGCGCTTGTGTGCTTCATCGAGCATAAATTGCAGCGGATCGTAGCCCGGATCCTGACCAATTTTCCCCGTGAGGGTATCGGACCAGGGCAGAATTTTTGACGGCCACAGCGCCGTGCCATCCGGTTTTACCTGGAAAAAGACGGTATTGATGCCAAGGCTTTTGAGCTTATCCAGTTTTACCCGCATGGCTTGCTGCTGCTGATCAATACGGCTTTGCGCACTGCCTACGCCATTCACCGAGGCAAGCGGCGGCCAGTCAAGACGGGAAACCGTTGCCAGCCAGATCCCACGCACCGGCTCGTTGTTTTGCAAACTTTTATCCGCGATGGGATGTTTAGCGACCGGCGGAAGCGGGGTAACGAGCGAGACGGGTGGCTTAGAGGCACAACTGGCGAGTAACAGCGCCGTTGCCATAAACACACTGGCTTTTTTGATTTTCGTTAATGGAAACAAACGACGTGAGCGGTTAATGGGATACTCCAGTATTTCAGGTTGTCGCCTGGAGGCACATTTTCGGCTTATTACGGGGTAAGTCAATGCGTTAAAGCGTATTGCGCACACGCGCAGAGCGGCTGACCAATGTTGCTCTGCCAGTGGTAACGACAACTTGCAGGGCTTAATGCATGACAGGATCGGGCAAATTCTGCCTTAATACGCAGAAAAATAGTCTTTTTTTGGGCCGCCTGTCGCTTTTAACGGCTTCGGTTATGCTTAGAAATGTATTCGTATCTTTCCTGGAAAAGCCCAAGGAAAAGCGCCAATGAAAACGCGAATAAGAAAACTAAAAAACCGATATCCGTTGCACATCCAGATAACCGTTCTTTTTACACTACTCATTGTTTCAATTGGCAGCATTATCATTCTTTTCAACCATAGCCGGCTGACAAAGCTTGCGGAAGTCAGCACACATCAACGCTACCAACAAACGGGTAAAGCGATGGCGGCGGAACTGAATTCGCTGACACGCACAATGGCGAGTTCGGTCAATATGCTGGCGAAGATGCCTGTCGCTGATGCCATGACAGAACCACAGCGCATGGCGCAGTTGAGTAGCTTCATCACGATCCTGCAACAGAATGATTACGCCAGCTCCGTCTACAGCGCCTGGGACAACGGAGACTTTTTTATTCTTCGTCGCTTAACGAACCAAAATCGGGCGTTATTTAAAAGCCCGGCTAACGCCCAATGGCTGGTACAAAATTACCGATTTGAGGCAAATCCTCCCGAGAAAAAAGCGTTTTATTTAGACAGTGCGCAAAACATTATTTCATCGGCCACTGTGCCCTATGATAATTACGATCCCCGCACCCGGAAATGGTATACGCTCGCCCACGACGAAAAAGGACTGATTACCTCACCCAACTATATTTTTAAAGCCACAGGCGAAACCGGTTTTACCTACAGTCAGCGGGCTGATAATCAGCATGCGGTGATGGGTCTCGATGTATCTCTCGCTTTACTATCCGCCTTTTTGCAACAACAAGGGCTACCGCCTGGCAGCCAGGCCGCCATCTTGTCAGAGTCCGGTGAGATTATTGCCAGCCTGCCAACAGGTGAGGTTGGTAATAACGGCGGTATGAAAATGGATAACTTGCCGGTATTACAATCATTACTGGCACATGACGATGCCAGGCACAGTCGTATTTTCACTGTTGGAAACGAAGACTGGTATGGCTCAGTGGTTAACATTCACAGTTCGGGAAATGACTACCGACTGGTGATTGCCACCCCGGCGGCTTTTTTGACGGCCGATGCCAGTGCAATCAGCGATCGTTCTACGTTGATCGCTTTCCTGTTACTCCTCCTCAGCCTGCCGGTTATCTGGTATTTCTCGCGCAAAATCTCTCATCCGTTACTCAGACTGCGTGAAGATGCGGAGGAGATAAGCCAGTTAAATTTTGAGGCCGAAGAGCGTCCTGGTGGCCGCTCGATCATCGAAGAGATAGATGACTTGCATACTGCGATGGCAAAAATGAAACAGACGCTGATCAAATTTATTTCGATGGGCAGTATGCTGACCGTTAAGAATAATTTTACCCAGCAGATGCAGGGACTACTGACCGAAACGACGGAAATCGCTGACATGACCGGCGGAATGGTTTTTCTTTCCAATCAGGATGCGAATGTGTTCACGCCCGCCGCGTTTCGTTGGCGCGAGGAAAACATCGATTTCTCGGACATTCAACCGCTCGCCGTTGACCATGAACACTACGCCAGGTTCTGGCAATTACTACAGGGGCAGACGGTAAGCGGCATGTTGACCCGTGAAAATATCCCCCCGTCACTGATGGCGTTTCTTTTACCGCATCTCCCGGTGCGTTATGTCGCCGTACCGATGCAAACCCACGATAATCACCCCATGGGTTTCCTGCTGCTGTTTAATACCGATGTGCTGAGCGATAAACAGGAAAATGCAAAAATTCAGTTGATTAATTCGCTGGTCGGCATGCTTTCGGTGGCGATCGAAGCGCAACATCTTTTGGCAGAACAGAAGAAACTGCTCAATGCCTTTATTAAACTGATCGCCGGGGCGATTGATGAGAAAAGCCCCTATACCGGTGGCCATTGCCAGCGCGTCCCGGTTATCACAAAAATGCTGGCAAAAGCCGCCGTAGAAGCACAAGACGGGCCTTTCGCCAGCTTTACGCTTTCCGCAAATGAGTGGGACGAATTACATACCGCCTGCTGGCTGCATGATTGCGGGAAGATCACCACCCCGGAAGTTGTCGTGGATAAAGCCACCAAGCTTGAGCAGATCTACAACCGGATCCATGAAATCCGCATGCGCTTTGAACTGCTTAAACGGGAAGAAGAAATTGAGTTCTTGCGCCATCATCGGGAGAATGCGGATGCGCAGGCGCAGGCGCTGGACGCGACACTGCGCCAGCTTGATGACGATTTCTACTTTATTGCCCGCTGTAATATTGGCAGCGAGTTTCTCTCTGATGATGCACTGGCACGTATTAATAAGATTGCCAACTACCGCTGGACGCGCACACTCGACGATACGGTAGGCATTTCACAAGACGAGTTGATGCGTAAACAACGTCAGCCCGCCGCGACGTTACCCGTACAGGAGCCGATGCTCGCAGATAAAGAAGAGCACATCGTCTACCGCACCGATGTCAGTAAAGAGGCTGACAGATATCACTTCAAACTGAAAAAACCGCTGCACCAGTATAACTATGGCGAAATTTATAATTTGCGTATCCGGCGCGGCACGTTGAATGAGGAAGAGCGCTACAAAATCAATGAACACATTATGCAGACCATTATCATGCTGGATAATCTGCCATTCCCACGCACAATGGCCAATGTGCCGATGATTGCGGGTGGGGGTAGACGGCAAAGGCTATCCATATCAACTTAATGATTCTCAGATGAGTATGCAGGTCAAAATGCTGGCGATTGCCGATGTTTTCGAAGCATTAACGGCCATTGACCGACCGTACAAACCGGGGAAATTGCTCTCTGAAGCGCTGGGTATCATGGTCAGTATGGTCAATGAACATCACCTGGACCGGGAGCTGTTTATCCTCTTCCTGCAATCGGGCGTCTGGCTTGATTATGCTCAAACCTATCTGGATCCCGAGAAAACGGACAACGTGAATGTTTCGGCGCTGGTGGCAAAACTTAAGCCGCAGCACGTTGAAGGGGTAACGCCAGAAACCAGCCCGGCTTAAATACCGTAGGTCGCTGACCCGAAGCGAGCAGGGTATGCGCTCGCTTCGGGTTGCGCAGTCTTATTCAAATAAACTGCGATGAAGCGCTTTTACCGCGCTGTCTGAGGAGGCGGCCGGCAGCAGGAAACAGAGCGTATGATCGGACGCACCGTGGCAAATCATCCGCACGTGATGTTTTTCCAGCTCAGTGAATACATCTTTGCAGACACCTGACGCCTGAGTCAGGTCGTTACCGATGAGCGTCACCAGGTCCAGACCGGTTTCCAGCTCAACGCGACAGCGGGACGAGAGTTCGGTCAACAACGAGGTGGTCAATGAATCTGCATCACCGGAGGTTGCGCCCGATGCGTTGAGGATCAGCGCAATGCTGGTTTCTGAGGTGGTGACCAAATCAATCACCGTATTATGTCGCGACAGCACCGCAAACATCTCAGCTAAAAAAACGCAGGCCGGTTGGGTATTCAGACTGTGCAATTTCAGCAGCGTCTGTTTACGACGCACGGCCAGCGCCCGGTAGCGGGGTGGGTTATCCGCATGGCAACACACCAGAGTGCCGCCCGCCGACGGGTTTTTACTGGAGCCCACAAAGACCGGTATATTTTTGCGCATCGCAGGCAGCATAGTGGCCGGATGCAGCACTTTGGCGCCATAGGCCGCCATTTCGCTGGCCTCAGAAAATGAGACGTTATCCATGCGCTGCGCCTGGGGAACAATGCGGGGATCGGTGGTGTAAATCCCGGCAACATCGGTCCAGATATCCACACGTGCGGCGTGTAATGCCTCGCCAAACAGTGACGCGCTGTAATCGCTACCGCCGCGACCCAGCGTTGTCGTATGTCCCTTCGCATCACTGCCAATAAAGCCCTGAGTGATCACCAGCGCCTGTTCAAGACGCGGGCGTAGCTGTTTTTCCGCCAGTTCTGCGATTGCCCCAGGCACCGGTTCTGCACAGCCGAAACAGTCATTTGTGCGAATCACTTTGCGGGCATCGAACCACTGTGTTTCAACGCCGCGTTCGCGCAACACTTCAACAAACAGCAGGCTGGACATCAGCTCGCCGTGGCTGACTAACGCGTCGTTCAACGCCGTTGAACTGACGCTGGCCGCTTCTTCGGCAAGACGGCTGATGTTTTCGAGCAGATGGTCGATTTCCTGACTGATAGCGGTTGGCTGGCTCAGGCGGGAAATAATGTTGTACTGGATGGCGCGTAGCGTTTCGATTTTGTCCGTGCGTTCACCACTCTCCAGGCCAGCGGAAAGCTCCACTAACAGATTGGTGACGCCAGCAGAGGCGGACAATACAACCAGACGAACATCTTGATCGGCAAGGACGATGGAGGCACTACGGTTCATCGCGTCAAAATCAGCAACACTGGTGCCGCCAAATTTCGCAACAACGATTTGTGGATAAATGCGAGTCATAACAATCTCATATCAGGGCGCCATATAAGGAATGGCATGAAAATTTTCATTCTCGGCATAAGGGAAGCGGGCTGCGTGAAGGGGAGATACCCGTTACGTCAGCGGCTTACGCCTTACGAAATGTCCGCCCGCGAACATTTCTGGTTACAACCCAGGATGTTGCTCCCGTTGTCGATAACATGTTTGCCTGTAACGCGTTACCGGGGTGTTACTTATTTATGACTTAAATTATTAATTCCTTTTGCAATACGCGTTTCTTCTTTGTCGCGCAGGGTAAGCTTGCGAGAAAACGTCACGTTTTCTCGTTAGTTTTAACAAACGAAATCGTCGCTTTTACCCGCTATCGCGACGTGCTGGATTTTTATCGCGGGCATAGTAAGTGATTTAACCCGCCGGATCGATAATTTCCTTACGCTTTATGGCAAAGAAGTAAAAAAAATAATAATGCACTCAACTGCTTCCATCATCATTAACTTTAAATGACAGCAAAGCCAGAATAAATAACCATAATATAGGTTAAGGCGGCGTTGTTATCATGATGTTGTACATAAAACAGGCATTACTCACTAAGTAACAGAATTAGTTACAAATTATGATGCCTGCATTAAAGCCAGTTGCGTTGTTTCTCATTGATTTCAAATAAAAAAAGCTTAAACGGGTGTGGAAAATAAAATATTGAGTCCGTTGCTAAAAAAACATATATTAGCCGCGTTTTTTACACCCCCCCTTAAACATTAATTCAACCCGGCGTTAAACATACCCGCGGTTGTAGGAGTGATATGATGACGGATAAAGTCCGTATTGATACTTTGAGTGCTAATTCATTACCGCAAAGCAATGAAACCTTTTTAGCAAGACAAGCTGAGTTTGAATCCAATGTCCGCAGCTATCCGCGCAAATTGCCTTTAGCGATTGCCAAAGCACAGGGCGTTTGGATCACTGATGTGGAGGGCAATCAATATCTTGACTGCCTCGCAGGTGCCGGGACGATGGCGCTTGGTCATAACCATCCTGAAGTGCTTCAGAGCATCCAAAGTGTCATTACCAGTGGCTTACCGTTACATACGCTCGACCTGACCACGCCGTTGAAAGATGAGTTTTCATCTTATCTTCTGTCGCTGTTGCCGGGTCAGGGTAAAGAGTACTGCCTGCAATTTACCGGTCCTTCCGGCGCTGACGCCGTTGAAGCCGCACTGAAACTGGCGAAAAAGGTCACTGGCCGTTCTGGCGTGATCAGCTTCTCCGGTGGTTACCATGGCATGACCCATGGCGCGCTCTCCGTGACGGGTAACCTGTCACCGAAAGAAGCCGTCAACGGTATGATGCCAGAAGTCCAGTTTATGCCGTATCCGAACCAGTACCGCTGCCCGCTGGGTATCGGTGGTGAAGCCGGTGTCAAAGCGCTGACCTACTACTTCGATAACCTGATTAACGACGTCGAAAGCGGTGTGCGTAAGCCTGCTGCTGTGATCCTGGAAGCCGTACAAGGCGAGGGCGGTGTTAACCCGGCCCCGGCTGAGTGGCTGCAGCGGATCCGTAAAGTGACCCAGGAACACGGCATCATGCTGATTATCGACGAAGTGCAGGCTGGTTTTGCCCGTACCGGTAAGTTGTTCGCCTTTGAACACGCGGGCATTGAGCCTGACATTATTGTCATGTCCAAAGCTGTGGGTGGCGGTCTGCCGCTGGCTGTACTGGGTATCAAAAAACAGTTTGACGCATGGGCTCCGGGTCACCACACCGGGACGTTCCGTGGCAACCAGTTGGCAATGGCTACCGGCCTGACCACGCTGAAAATCCTCAAAGACGATCGCATTGCCGATAAAGTCGCTGTGCAGGGCGAGTGGCTGAAAGGCAAACTGGCCGAGCTGCAGCAACGTTACCCGGTTATCGGTCACATTCGCGGTCTGGGTTTGATGATCGGTATCGAGATCGTGAAGCCGAACGAAGCGCAGGATCACATGGGTTGCTACCCGGCTGATGGCGAACTGTCTGCGCTGCTGCAGAAAGAGTGCTTCAAAGCGGGTCTGATTCTGGAGCGCGGTGGCCGTAACGGTTGTGTACTGCGTCTGCTGCCTTCGCTGCTGATCAGCAATGCAGAACTGGAAATCTTCCTGGATAAATTTGAAACCGCGTTGCTGAACGCTGGCGTTAAGCCTGTTTAATCGGAGTTGTCGATCGCATGTCTGATATTAATCCGATTCTGTCAGGTTCTGAGCAGAGCATTGCTGCCTATCAGGACGCCATTGAGCAAAGCACGAAAGCCGTTGTGCAATGGTTACAGCAACCTGAGATGTATCAGGGCAAGACCGTCGAGCAGCTCCGCGAGCGCATCAAGTTAGAGTTCAACTCTCAGGGCCTGGGTAACCAGGCCGCTATTGAGCGCGCCGTGGAGTACTTCCTCAAAGACAGTCTGTCCGTGCACCACCCGCAGTGCGTAGCGCATCTGCACTGCCCGAGTCTGGTGATTAGCCAGGCGGCGGAAGTGCTGATTAACGCCACAAACCAGAGTATGGACTCCTGGGATCAAAGCCCGTCAGCCACCATCATGGAAGTGAAGCTGGTTGAATGGCTGCGTGAGCAGGTCGGTTTCGGGGCGGGCGACGCGGGTGTGTTCACCAGCGGCGGGACGCAGAGTAACCTGATGGGCCTGATGCTGGCGCGTGATGCATTCTTCGCGCGTCAGGGTCACTCTGTTCAGCAGAACGGCTTAACGGGCGATCTCAGCAAGCTTAAAGTGTTCTGTTCTGAAAATGCGCACTTCTCTGTGCAGAAGAATATGGCGCTGATGGGGCTGGGCTACCGTTCTGTCACGCTGGTAAAAACGGACGAATTCTCACGCATGGACGTGAGCGATCTGTCTGAGAAACTGGCGCAGGCGAAAGCCAACGGTGAGCAGGTGATGGCGATTGTCGCAACCGCCGGCACCACCGATGCGGGCGCTATCGATCCGCTGGCCGATATCGCAGCACTGGCGGCAAAAGAAGGGATCTGGGTTCACGTCGATGCAGCCTGGGGCGGCGCACTGCTGCTGTCCGAGAAGTATCGTCATTACCTGAACGGTCTTGAGTTAGTGGATTCCGTGACACTGGATTTCCACAAACAGTTCTTCCAGACCATCAGTTGCGGCGCATTCTTGCTCAAAGATGCCCGTCACTATCAACTGATGCGTTACCAGGCGGCTTACCTGAACTCCGACTTTGACGAAGAGCACGGTGTTCCGAACCTGGTATCGAAGTCTTTACAGACCACCCGTCGTTTTGACGCCCTGAAATTGTGGATGGGCCTTGAAGCACTGGGTCAGAAGAAATATGCCGAAATCATCGATAACGGTGTAACGCTGGCGCAGGATGTGGCCGCCTGGGTTCTTGAACAGCCGCAACTGGAACTGGTAATGAAACCGCAACTGGCGAGCGTGCTGTTCCGCTTCCGTCCGGCGCAGGGTGATATGGCATTTGTTGCCCTGTTGAACCAGCGTATCGGCGATGCGCTGCTGGCTTCTGGCGCGGCGAACGTGGGTGTAACCGAAGCAGATGGCATCACCTGCCTGAAACTGACGTTGCTGAACCCGACCGTCAACCTGCAGGACGTTAAAGTGCTGCTGGAAAGCGTGAAAGCGTGCGGTCAGCAACTGCTGAACGCCTGATTTAGCCCCTGAGCCTGTAAAAACCGACAGCAGAGATGCTGTCGGTTTTTTGTCTATAGAAAACCCCCAGCTAGGCTGGGGGTTCCGGAAAGCTTTCAGCTTTAAGCCAGTTATTAAAACCCCTTTTGATTTGTTAAAACAGCTTGCGGTCTGGCAACTGCAAAAGTTCAACAAGAAATCAAAAGGGGGTCCCGATGGGGGACGAAAAGAGCTTAGCGCACACCCGCTGGAACTGTAAATATCACATAGTTTTTGCGCCGAAATACCGAAGACAGGCGTTCTACGGAGAGAAACGTCTGGCGATAGGCAGCATTTTAAGAAAGCTGTGTGAGTGGAAAAACGTACGGATCCTGGAAGCTGAATGCTGTGCAGATCATATCCATATGCTTGTGGAAATCCCGCCCAAAATGAGCGTATCCGGCTTTATGGGATATCTGAAAGGGAAAAGCAGTCTGATGCTTTATGAGCAGTTCGGAGATCTGAAATTCAAATACAGGAACAGGGAGTTCTGGTGTCGGGGATACTACGTGGATACGGTAGGGAAGAACACAGCGAAGATACAGGAATACATAAAGCACCAGCTTGAGGAGGATAAAATGGGTGAGCAGTTGTCGATCCCTTATCCGGGCAGCCCGTTTACGGGCCGTAAGTAAGGAAGTTTGATGCAAATGTCAGATCGTATGCGCCTGTTAGGGCGCGGCTGGTAACAGAGCCTTACAGGCGCATCTGAAAAACCTCCGGCTATGCCGGAGGATATTTATTTTATGCCTGCTCAGTTGCGCCCGTTCACCGGCACATTCAGATCTGGCCCGATATAGCGACCGCGCGGGCGAATCACCTTACAGGTGTTGATTTGCTCCATCGCATGCGCCAGCAACCCGACGCTGCGGGCGATGGAGAAAAGCGCAAAGGCCGCATCGCCCTGTAGCCGGTAACGTGTTACCAGAGCGGCCAGCACCGCATCAATGTTGGGATAAAGCCCGGTCAGGGTCGTGACCTTTTCGATAAATTTGGCGATCTCTTGCGGCGGCTCGAACTCTTCCAGCAGGGCAACCGCGCGCGGGTCGCCATCGGGATACAGATGGTGGCCGAAGCCCGGGATCGGCAGCGCCGAGGAGAGATAACGGTTAACCACCTGTTCGGCACTGGAACGCTCGACCTCATCTAACAGCGCTTTCACGCGCGGGGTGGCATCGCCATGCAGCGGGCCGGTAAAGGTCGCCAGCCCGGTCAGCAGACAGGCGGGTAACGATGCGCCGTTAGAGGCGGCAATACGCGTGGCGAACGCGGAGCTGGTCAGCTCATGATCGGCAAGCAACACCATCGCTTTGCGCAGGAGATCCGCCACATCCTTTTCTTTTCCCCAGCCCTTTGCGAGACGCTGATGAATCAGCAAAGAGGGGGTATTTTCGGCACCAAATGTCGAGGCCAGATGGCCGACCAGGTTTGCCGCTTCTGCATGCAGTACGCGTGGCGTGCGCGCATGGGTGGAGTGGCCCGTGGCGGTTGACGTTGCCAGCGCGACAAACGCATGCGTGCGATCCGGCGGATAGGGCGGGTAATCACGCGCCTGAACGGAAAACGCGTCCAGGCTTTCTGCGTCCCATAGCAGGCGGGCGGTCTCTTCCAGCGTCGCCTCTTTAGCAAAGTTGATCACATCTTTTCCCCGGTAAAACAGACGACCACGGGCAAACGTCGAGATAGCTGTCGGAATACTGGGTTCGGTGCCAAAAAGGGTATTTGCGGCGAGCGTTTCCCGTTTCCGGCCTTGCTGCTTCTTCTGTTTCAGCTTCTGTATATTCTCGGCGCTGTACAGGCTGCGGCGTATGTTGTGTGGATCCGGATGGGAGGCAATCAATCCACGGCTAACGTATGCATAGATGGTTTGCGCACGCACGCCGAGAAAGTCCTGAACCTCCTCCAGCGTAAGCCATGGCGCTACTTTAGTCTTGGGTTCCATCATTGAGCCTGATCACCACTGAACCGAATCAATAAACTTTATATTTCAGTCGTTGTTCAATCAATGTTGATTAACATAATCAACTGATAGCCAGGTCGCAAAATGGTGAGATATTGGTGATGACGTGACATAAAGCGAGGAAATAAATACTCTGCCGCTTCGTTTTCTCATTGCATGGCATTTTGAGATACCTGAATAAGGATGTTGTCAACGAAGAGATGCAATCTATCACTCACTCGTCACACTCCTGAGTTCTGATGACAGATATTTATATTGATTAATTTAATCAAGATTGATCCTGACAAGACCTTATTCTACCGTCAAATAAGTACTCAATGATAAAAACGACAAAATGAATGACGGTAAATATAAAGCATTAATTATAACGACTACTGAACATTTTCGTCGGCAAGAACACTTACCCATAATTATTACCTCTCTGAAATTGCAGGGCGGTAAATAAAAGAACACCTACAAATCCATGAAGGACAAAAATATGAACCATGTGCAACAACAAGAGCTTGCAGAGGCAGCAAGAGAGGCCGACATAGCAACACCGCGAAAGGCAACACGCATTCGATATTACATGCTGGGCCTTATTTTGTTTGCGACAATCCTTAATTTTGTCGACAGGTCGTGTATTGGTATTCTGGCCCCGTTTATCAGTAAAGATCTGACTCTCGATAAAGTTCAGATGGGACAGATATTCGCGGCATTTGGCCTGACATATGCCTTTGCGCTTATCCCCGGTGGTATTATTGCCGACGTGCTAGGCTCCCGTATTGCTTACGCTTTTTCGCTGATTACCTGGTCGCTGGCGACCATGACGCAAGGGCTGGCAAGCGGATTTAATATGCTGTTCGGTTCACGACTGGCGATTGGGGCCCTTGAAGCACCGGCTTTTCCCTCTAATGCACGCGCGGTCACCATGTGGTTTCCGACCAGCGAAAGGGGATTTGCGACCAGCGTATATGTTATGGGGCAATACATCGGTACCCCCTTATTCACCGGTCTGATTTTATGGATGGCGAATGGTTTTGGCTGGCGTTCAGCCTTTTATCTGACCGGTGGTGCTGGCGTACTTTTCGGTATTCTGTGGTACTTCTGGTACCGCGATCCGCTCAATCATCGCTCGGCAAATGCGGCGGAACTGAAGCATATTCGTGAGGGCGGCGGCCTTGTCGGTAAAAAAGAGCGTGACCGTTTTGACTGGAAAAATGCGCTGCGCTTGTTGAAACACCGTCAAATTCTGGCGATTTGCCTGGGTAAATTCTGCAATAATGCCATCCTGGTATTTTTCACCACCTGGTTTATGACTTATCTCGTCGAAGAGCGTCAGATGACGATGATTAAGGTGGGGATTTTCCAGGCGTTGCCATTTCTCGGCGCAACCGCAGGGATTCTGTTAGCGGGTTTCTTCTCTGATTATTTCATTCGCCGTGGTTATTCTATGTCAGCAGCGCGCAAGGCGCCGTTGATCATCGGTACGCTGCTGGGGTCTTCTATTTTATTGGTTAATTTCGTCACCTCGAATGAGTTGATTATCGCTATTTTAACCGTCTCTTTCTTTGCGCAGGGGGTAGGGTCGTCGTCCTGGGCTGCCGTGTCGGAAATTGCGCCACGGCAATATATTGGGTTAACCAGCAGCATCACCAGCCTTGCCGCTAATATTGCTGGCGTCACCACGCCGATCATGATTGGTTATATTCTGCATGCGACGGGCCAGTTCTTTTGGGCGCTCAATATGATGGGGATTATGTGTTTGATTGGCGCATTCGCCTATTCATTCCTTCTCGGACCATTATCCCGAATTGAAATGGATTAACGCCATTAGCGGAATAACACGTTAAATACCACAGCGATTGTATACTGATTTATCCAGCCTGCGTCGTTAAAGATTCACAATGTCATGGGGCCAGGCTGGAATTATTACGAGGGAGAGAGAAGTGATTAAGTTTAAATGGGACCATTTACAACTGCGCAGCCCGGACCCGGAATTGACCGCGTCATGGTTTGAGCGTTGCCTCGATGCCGAAATTATCCGTAAGCCAGGCAAAGTGGATATTCGCCTTGCCGGAATCGATATCTTTATCGCGCCAGTGACTGAAGGTGATGGCGTTGCGCCAGCGCCACTGCCGCCATACCAGGGGCTGGACCATTTTGGCCTGACGGTCGACAACCTCGATGACGTGGCCGCCGAATTAAAAAAACGCGGCGTGGTATTTACTCAGGAACCAAAAACGCTTCGTCCCGGTGTGCGCGGGTGCTTTATTCGCGGACCGCAAAATATCGCCATTGAAATACTTGAAAGAGACCTGCCATAAATTCAGCAGTGCGCAGGCAATAACGACTAACACGCCAGCCATTGATTGGCGCAACTATGGATCTGATGTTATGAAACCCAGTATTTTACAGTTAAACCCTATTTTAATTCCCGCGATTAGCGAGAAACTGAACGCCCTCTATACCGTTTACCGTTACTTTGAGATCGACGATAAAGAGACCTTTATTAAAGAACACGGTAATAGCATTCGTGGCGTTGTCTCCGGTGGTCATACGGGTATTAGCAATGCGCTTATGGAAAAACTGCCCGCGCTTGAAGTGGTCGCTATTAATGGCGTTGGTGTGGATGCGGTCGATCTGGACTACGCCCGCAAACGTGGAATTCATGTTACCGCCACGCTTGGCGCGCTGACAGAAGATGTGGCTGACCTTGCCATTGGCCTGCTGATCGCGACCTGTCGCGGTATCTGTTCCGGCGACCGTGTGGTGCGTAACGGCCTGTGGGCGAAAAATCCGCATCCGGGTTCCATTCCGCTTTCCCGCCGTTTCAGCGGCATGCGGGTCGGCATTGTCGGAATGGGCCGGGTAGGGCGCGCCATTGCCGCCCGCGCATCGGCATTCGGATGCCCGATCAGCTATACCGACCTGCATGCCATGCAAGACCTTGATTACCCATTTATAGCTGACCTTCAGGAACTGGCCCGCCAGAGCGACGCGCTAATCCTTTCCGCTTCTGCGGACAAAGCGGAAGGCATTATTAATGCCGCCGTCCTTGATGCGCTGGGACAGGATGGCTTCCTCGTGAACATCGCTCGCGGAAAACTGGTCAATGAACCTGATCTGGTCGCGGCGTTAACCGAAGGACGCATCAGCGGTGCGGGGCTGGATGTTTTCGTTGATGAACCGAATGTTCCTGAGGTGCTTTTTGGCCTGGACAGCGTTGTGTTGCAGGCGCATCGCGCCAGTGCCACGGTGGAGACGCGTACCGCGATGGGGGAAATGGTGCTGGCGAGTCTTGCCCAGGCGCTTTCCGGACAGCGTCCCGAGAACAGTCTGACCCGTTGAGCAGGACTGCTATTATTTTGTTTATCAAACTATTAAATAAAGGAAGCAGTGATGATCACCTCAAGAAAGATTGCCCTGGTCACCGGCGCGGGCACCGGGATTGGCAGGGCAACGGCGCTGGCGCTGTTCCGTGCCGGCTATTTTGTTGTTCTCGCTGGCCGTCGTCTGGATCCGCTACTGGAGACAGTTGCCGCGATGGAAGATAGCAGTGAAGGTGGCCAGACCATGGTCGTACCGACTGATGTAACCGACCCCGAATCGGTCAATGCGCTATTTGCGCGGATCAAGGATAAGCTCGGGCGCCTTGATGTGTTGTTTAATAATGCCGGAACCAATTTTCCCGGTATCCCCTTTGAAGAGCTGAGCTACGAGAAGTGGTCCGCCGTGGTGAATGTCAATCTGACCGGAATGTTCCTTTGTGCTCAGGGCGCATTCCGCCTGATGAAGGAACAAACCCCGCAGGGGGGCCGCATCATTAACAATGGGTCTGTTTCGGCGCACGCACCGCGGCCTGATTCGGCAGCCTATACGGCAACCAAGCATGGCGTGACCGGGCTGACGAAGAGCATTTCGCTCGATGGCAGAAAGTACGATATCGCCTGTGGGCAGATTGATATTGGTAATGCGTATACGGAACTATCGCAGCGGATGTCTAAAGGCGTGAAGCAGGCCAATGGTGAACTGGCGGTGGAAGCGATGATGGATGTGTCGCAGGTCGCTAACAGCGTGGTCTACATGGCCAGCGTTCCGCTTGATACCAATGTGCAGTTTATCACCGTGATGGCGACCAAAATGCCGTTTGTCGGGCGCGGTTAAACGCTCAGAAAGTCCATTAACATCCAGACTCAGTCCGGTTGCGCCTGACGCGTAAACGGACTGAGGACTGTGTTTCTTATCCCTCTTTGGTGAAGGCCTTCGGGTAGGTTTTTTCGTAATAGCCTTTCATCTCACCCTCGTCAAGGGACAGCGCCCTCTTAAGATGCCATGAACAGAGAAGCAGTGGGGCTATCATTAACACGGCAAGCCCTGAAAAGAGCGTGAACACACTCACACCCAGCCAGTGAATAAACCCGCCTGCTATCAGGACGCCGAAGGGGTTGACCAGACTCGAGAGAAACGCCGACATGGCCGCCATCCGTGTCCGATAATGTCCGGGGGTGGCGGTCGCTCTTAAGGTGCTGAGATTCACATTGATTAAGTTGAACGCCAGGCCACAGAAGAAGGCCAGCGCAATCGAGATGTTGATATCCGGAACCAGCACAATAGCCGGGACGCTCCCACCCAACAAAATAAACCCGATAACGACATTCCAGAAACGTCCAACATTTCGGGTTATTGCCGCATTAAGGTAGAGGCTGCCGGCCAGTAATCCGATGGCGAAGGAAAATTCAAATGCCCCAAGGTACGAGGCGGGCAGGTGCAACTCCGTGCTTATCCAAAACGGAATGGTCACAGAAAAGAAGGGGAACATCGTAAAATTGATGAGCGCGGAAATTAAGGCGATGTGAAACTCTGATTTGACACGGTAGATAGCGACAAATCCGCCTTTCGTTTTGCTGAACCAGCTTTCACCTGCGCCTGGCGAATGCACGCACACAGGCCGTTTCGCAAGCAGAACGCAGGCCAGGCACGATAATCCTTGCAGTAACGCGGCGGCATAAAGCGCCAGGCCAATAGAAAACAACGCGATTAGCGAGGTGGCCAGCACCGGCCCGGTGAGCATCATCACGGAATTAATGGCCGAGCGGCTGGATATGGCGCGTGAAATATGACCGTCATCGACCAGATCGGGGATCAGACCCATGATGGTGGGCTCTCTGACTGATGCCACCGCGCTCATCGCGATGAGGCCTGCGGTCAGTAAAACAAGGTGGAATTGTCCCGCCGAACAGGCAAGAGAAAACAGCATCATGATGACGAAAACCGCGAGCTGACAGCCGTTAATAAACTTTACGCGGTGAAACCGATCGCCGAATGAGGCGAGAAAAGGCTTCAGGTAAATCTCGGCGGCAACGGAAAACGCGATCAATGATGAGAAGGCGACCGCTGAATGGGTTTCCTTTAAGCACCACCATGCCAGAGCCAGACGGAATACATGCCCAGCCAACAGGCTGAGGGTCGTTGCGGTTTGTAAAAGGAAGAATGCGGGACCAAGGCGCATGAAGGCGTTAAATTTCATCGTGCGTATCAAACATTGTGAGGACGGATGAAGGAAACATTCCGTCAACATAACGTAAATTTGTTCCGGATGACAAAAAGAGAAGAGGATCCAGTAAATAAACGACTTAGCCGTCACAGTCTGGTACGGCAGACCCTGTTTTGAGGTGTAAGTGGTCGATTTTAATTATGTTGAGCATTAAGTATACATATGTAAGGCATCTGCATATACTTGGCATATGTAGGTATGCCATAAAGCCATATAATCAGGAGGACGTCATGCGAACCGTATCCATCTTCAAAAACGGCAACAATCGTGCCATCCGTCTGCCTCGCGATCTGGATTTCGAAGGAGTGAGCGAACTGGAGATCATCAGGGAAGGGGACTGCATCATCCTGCGCCCGGTGCGACCGACGTGGAGTTCTTTCGCGCAATTAGAAAAAGCCGACCCGGATTTTATGGCAGAACGTGAAGATGTGGTCAGTGATGAGGGACGCTTTGATCTATGAAGAAAACCTTTATGCTCGACACTAATATTTGCTCATTCATCATGCGCGAGCATCCGGAAAGCGTTATTAAGCGTCTGGAGCAGGCAGTGTTGCGCAACAATCGAATCGTAGTATCGGCTATCACCTATGCGGAAATGCGCTTCGGCGCGATCGGTAAAAAGGCGTCGCCGCATCATGCGAAGCTGGTTGATGCGTTCTGTGCTCGCCTTGATGCCGTGCTCGCCTGGGACCGGGCGGCAGTGGATGCCACTACGCAAATAAAGCTTGCGCTGGCGTTGGCTGGTACGCCGATTGGTCCGAACGATACCGCGATTGCCGGGCATGCTATTGCCGCTGGCGTCGTGCTGGTAACAAATAATACGCGGGAGTTTGAGCGGGTGCCGGGTCTGATTCTGGAAGACTGGGCAAAGTAACTGTTGACCGGAGTGAGAGTGTAATCGAATCAGCTTCGCCATACAGGCTGAGGTTTCGTACATGCAATGCAGGCGGTTAACGTAGTAGCAGTAGAACAGAGTGCGCTTTAGTTAAATCACAACAATAATCTCATTTAACATAATATACATTATGCGCACTAAGGTAAGGTGCCGCAGAATCCGACTTTGTTTGGTCATCCTTTGTTCTGGTCATTTGTCGCCTTTGAATGCGTGTTCAACGGCGCCACCGCGCTGACCTTTATCATTCTTCACTGCCGACTCTGCCACTGTTTTCATCTGTTAGCGTTCCCTGATGAAATCGCATCTGCCAGTCCGTTGTTTCGCTTGTGCGCTTCACCCACAACGATGTTCGCAATGTCTGTCGACCGATGCGGCCTTGCTCATCAACCGTAAAACTTCGGTACGTCAATAACACGCACGCATCATCCACCACAGATAACGCAAAATCATCGGACTGGATTTTCTGATCATCGGTTTCCATGACTAACGCACGGATGACATGTTCTCTGTCGTACCGCTGACCTGAACGACCAATTTCAAAAAAATCGCGGTGCAGCAATTTCTCCAGCAACGTTTTCTGACTTCGCGTTTTCGCATGATGAAGTTTCTGCTCATTCTGTATGAGTAATGCCAGCACATCTTGTGTCATCACAATGTTCCTGTTTGTTCGCTAACGTTTCGCCGATCCTGTTTCGCGCCAGGCCGACACTCACGACCATTATTTCTGCTCTTGCGGTCTTAGCGTTACGTTTCAATTCATTTGCGCTTTAATTCAAATTCTTAACGCATAAAAATGCCTTAATAACAAATGATTACCATTACCGTTGACACCCTTTCCCTGGCATTGTATAAAACCGCGCCTTGTTATTAATTCTCATTTACGATTTTACCCGTTTCCTGCCCTGGAAACCCGCTAACGAAGGATAGCGTTACATGAAAAAGGTCATCAGTGCTTTAGGATTGGTTTTCGCTTCGGTCAGTTCCGCGTTTGCTACTACCTACCCTGTTACCATCGAAAATTGCGGATATAAAGAAACATTCACCAAAGCCCCTGAGCGCGTCGTCGCGCTGGGCCAAAACACTGTCGAGATCCTTCTGTTACTTGGCCTTGAGGACAAAGTGGTTGCCAGCGCATTCTGGCCGACAAAAGTGTTGCCATCACTTGCAGAAAAAAACAGTAAAATCAAAAATCTGACCGTTGAAATCCCGACACTCGAATCCATCCTCGCCCAAAACCCGGACTTCGTTCCTGCCCAAATCCCTCTGTTACTGGGGCCGGAAAGCAAAGTCGCTAAACGTGAAGATCTCAGCACCGTTGGCGTCAACAGCTATATGTCGCCGGGGATGTGCGCCACGAAGAAAGGCGTTGGCGATATGTACGGTAGCCGCCAGAAGCTATGGGATATGAGCTTCCTTTACCAGGAAATTATGGATTTCGCGACCATTTTCAACGTAGAAGATCGCGGTAAGGCGCTGATTGCCGATTTCAAAAAACGTGAAAATGATCTGCGTGCTGAGTTCAGCAAGAACAAAAAAGACCTCTCGTTTGTCTTCTGGTTCTCCAGCTCATCGCCGTCTGCTGATGCCTATGTTGGCGGCAAGAATAGCGCATCAGGATTTATCGCGAATGTCCTGGGCGGCCACAACGCCATTACCTCTGAAACTGAATGGCCAACAGTTGGCTGGGAAAGCATTATCGCCGCTAACCCGGATGTCATCGTCGTCTCCAGTCTTGACCGCAACCGCTGGGCACTGGATAACGCCGAAGAAAAAATTAAATTCCTGAAAAGCGATCCGGCCGTCAGCCAGCTCGATGCTGTTAAAAAAGGTCACATCGTCGTGATGGACGGCCAGGCGATGAACCCGACAATTCGTACTATCTATGGTGCTGAACAGGTTGCCGAACAGCTCAGAAAAATGGGACTGAATTGATGAGTTCCGCAGTACAACAGGCCCGCCAGGGCCTGATACTCACCACATCAACAGTGCTGGCGCTGATTCTTCTTTTTGTAGTGATTGCCACAGGCGTCAGCGTCGGCGAACTGTCCATTCCGCTTAGCAGCGTCTTTTATGCGCTGACCAACAAAGCCGGATTCACCGACGTGCCACTCAGCCGCATCCATGAAAGTGTGATCTGGGATTTCCGTCTTAGCCGTGCGTTGGTCGCAGCCTGTTGTGGTGCGGGGCTGGCGATGTGTGGCGCCGTTTTGCAAAGTCTGCTGAAAAATGCCCTGGCGGAACCCTATGTACTCGGCGTATCCGCTGGCGCGTCAACGGGTGCCGTCTCGGTTGTGGTGCTTGGTATCGGTACTGGCGCAGTTTCCCTGTCCGCAGGTGCGTTTGCCGGGGCCTTTGCCGCTTTTGCGTTTGTCGCCTTTCTCACCAACGGCGCACGTGGCGGTAATGAGCGTACGATTCTGGCGGGCGTCGCGGCATCCCAACTCTTCAATGCCATCACGGCGTATACCATCAGTACTTCCGCCAGCGCACAACAGGCGCGTGACGTGATGTTCTGGCTCCTTGGCAGCTTTAGCGGCGTTCGCTGGCCGGAGTTTCAACTGATACTGGTCGTTCTGCTGGCTGGTCTTGCGGTATGCCTTTTTTACTCTCGCGCACTGGATGCCTTTACCTTTGGCGACGATGCCGCAGCGTCACTTGGTATCAATGTTCCCGTGGTTCGCCTGATCCTCTTTACTGCCACAGCGCTGATGACCGCCACCATTGTCAGTATGGCGGGATCGATCGGCTTTGTCGGTCTGGTCGTGCCGCATATGATGCGCTTTTTCTTCGGCCCGCTTCACCGTACGCTACTGATTGCCAGTGCGCTGGCAGGCGCAATCCTGATGGTGCTGGCTGATATCGCCTCCAGAATGCTGATCGCACCGCAGAGCCTGCCGGTCGGCGTAGTCACCGCGCTGGTTGGCGTGCCTTTCTTTGCTGTCATTATCTATCGTTCAAGGAACAAGTGATGAGCATCACTGCTGAAAACATTACCTGGAAGATAGCTAAGAAAACCATCGTCAATAATGTCTCACTGGCTGTCTCCCAGGGACAAACGGTGGGATTACTTGGCCCCAACGGTTCCGGAAAATCCTCGTTGCTGCGTATACTTGCCGGATTACGTCGCCCGCATGCAGGCACGGTTTCGCTCGATGGTCACGACATCGCCCGGATGCCTAAAAAGCAGCTTGCCCGTCGCATTGCCTTCGTTGAACAGCACGGGATGACCGAATCCAATATGCGGGTTCGCGACGTGGTAAAACTGGGGCGCATTCCGCACCATTCCGCTTTTTCTGGCTGGACATCTCACGATGATGAGACGGTAAATGCGGCGCTTGAACGGGTAGATATGCTCGGAAAAAGCGATCAGGGATGGCTGAGTTTATCGGGCGGTGAACGCCAGCGCGTGCACATCGCCAGGGCACTGGCACAGGTACCGAGCGAAATCTTGTTGGATGAGCCAACCAACCACCTGGATATTCATCACCAGATGCAACTGATGCAACTCATCAGTGAGCTGCCGGTGACCAGTATTGTCGCTATTCACGATCTTAACCATGCCTCCATGTTCTGTGACGCATTGATTGTCATGCAACAAGGCCAGGTCATTGCCACGGGCACCCCGCAGGAAATTCTGACCGAAGAGTTACTCTGGGAGGTCTTTCGGGTGAAAACGCATATTGAAATATCGGCGTTTCATGGCAAGAAGCATATTCACTACCTTATCTGAATAAGACTATCTGGATGCATTTACTTCGCCCCGCCACACACCTCTGGCCGCCCGTTTTACTGGGCAGCCAGTTTGTATTCAATATCGGTTTTTACGCTGTCGTTCCCTTTCTGGCGATCTTTCTTCGCGATGACATGCTGCTTTCCGGTGGAATGATCGGCCTGATTCTCGGGTTAAGAACCTTTTCACAACAGGGCATGTTTATCGTTGGCGGTGCCCTGTCCGACCGCTTCGGCGCCCGCAGCATCATACTCTGCGGCTGTGTTATCCGGGTGGTGGGGTATCTGCTGCTGGCACTGGGTGACGGTATCACGCCGATTATTCTCGGCGCTTGTCTGACAGGCATTGGCGGCGCCCTTTTCTCTCCGTCCATAGAAGCCTTGCTGGCAAAGGCGGGTACGGACAGTGAAGCGAGCGGCAAGCGCAACCGCGCGGAATGGTTCGCGCTCTTTGCCGTCTGCGGCGAACTTGGCGCGGTGCTCGGCCCTGTTCTGGGTTCCATGCTGGCCGGTCTGGGATTTCGCCAGGTCGCTCTGGCGGGGGCTGCGGTATTTATCGTTGCGCTTGGCGTGCTGCATTTTTGCCTGCCGCGCAATCCGTCACGCCAGACGACGCTGCATATTACGCCGTGGTGGACCACCTTTCGCCAGCCGCGGTTTGTGGCCTTTATTATCGCCTACAGTTCATGGCTATTGAGCTACAACCAATTATACCTGGCATTGCCGGTGGAGATTGCCCGCGCCGGCGGCAGCGAGAAGGATTTAGGGCCGTTGTTTATGTTGGCTTCGGGGCTGATCATTCTGTTTCAGCTTCCCCTCGCCCGCTTTGCCCGGCGCGTTGGCGCGGTGCGGATATTGCCCTGCGGCTTTCTGCTATTGTCCGCGTCGTTTCTGAGTGTCGCTCTGTTCGCCGCATCGACGCCCCCGGACTCCTGGCTTCGCCTGCTGCCCGCCGCCTGTTTTGTTACGCTGCTGACGATGGGACAGATGTTACTGGTGCCCTCAGCAAAAGATTTGATCCCGCAATTTGCCGCGCCGTCCATGTTGGGTGCACACTACGGTGCACTGGCAACCGCTGGCGGTATTGCGGTGCTGGCGGGTAATTTCCTGCTGGGCAGCCAGCTCGACCGGGCGTTAACGCCCTCAGCCGATGCCATCTACCCCTGGTTGCAACTGGCGGTATTTCCCTTTGTAAGCGCTATCGCCCTGTTTTTTATTTGCCGGACCGGGCGGGGAAAAGAGAGCCGTTAACGCGTTATTTCTCCGCGCATGTCTCTGGATCGGTTTTTCACCCACTCTTTGTACATCCCCGGAGACATGCCCATCACGGCATTAAATGCGCGTCGGAATGCCGTTTCATCGTTGTATCCACACTCTGTTGCGACTTGTGCAACCGTCTTGCCGCGATTTTCCAGCAGCATAGCCGCTGTCTCCATGCGTACACGAGTAATAAAGCTTTTGGGACTTTCCTGCGTGAGTTCTGTCATTTTGCGATTGAGCGTTCTGGTGGTCATATTAAGCGATGCGGCAAGCTGCTCGACCGTTATCGATGGATCCTGAAAACGCACCAGGTGTTCGGCTTTAATGAGTAACGGATGGCGCGAATTCAAAAATCCCGCCGGGGCATAGAGATGTTGTGAGAGTGGCTGGCTATCAGCAACAGCCATATCAGCAGTCAGTTTTGCCATCTCATCGCCCGCGTACAACCTGACAACGTGTATCGCCAGATCCACCCATGAAAGCGGCCCGCCGGTGGTGATGATATTCCGGTCTTCCACCAGCGCTTTCCCCCAGACGGGTTTTGTAAGCGGATAGCGTTCCCGGAACGTGTGATATAACCACCATGTTGTCGCGCACATCCGTCCGTTTAACAGCCCGGCTTCTGCCAGAATAAAGCCCCCCGCGCAGGCACCGGCAACGGCACATCCTTGCTGATATTGTGCTTTTACCCACCGCGCTGCATCGGTGATTGCCGCTTTGGAAAGCGGATATTTTTCTTCATCAAGACGCATGCCGCTGGCAATAATCAGCGAATATTTATCGCCCTCAAAGGATCCTTCACTTTCAATCCGCCTGCCCTGCGCATCGATGACAGGATGACCATCCGCCGTAACGATCTGCGCGCTAAAACCCGGTTCGTTACCGGCATCGCGATGACACAGCGCCGGGTTTTGCTCAGCCACCTGATTTGCCAGCCAGAACATATCAGACAACCCCAAGAGGGCCGATTTCATACTTCCCGGCACCGCGAGTAAGGCAATTTTCATCATCAAGTCCTGAAAAACACAATGTCCGATTTTGCATGATACCTGTCATTAATGACACTTAATATCGCTTTCGGCATGGCGTTACACTCTGGAAACGTTATTTATGCGCATCGGGATACCCTGCTATGTCCTTTTTCATCAATAAAATCATGCGACACGCGTCGTTTCTGCTCTGCCTCATTTTTGCAACAAGCGCTGGCGCACAGGAGTCAATTATCAAAAACATCGTTCTGGTTCATGGCGCATTTACCGATGGATCGAGTTGGTCCGCTGTCACTGCGCTCCTGCAGGCCAAAGGGTATAACGTTACCGCCGTACAAAACCCGCTGACTTCTCTTAACGATGATGTGGCGGCAACGGAGCGCGTCCTGCAACGGCAACACGGCGACGTACTGCTTGTCGGCCACTCCTGGGGTGGCGCGGTGATTACCCAGGCCGGAAATGGTGAAAACGTGAAAGGGCTTGTCTATCTGTCGGCACTGGTGCCCGACAGCGGTGAATCTGTTACCGATACCCTTACGCGCCTGAATGCCCCCATGAGTGGGATGCAGCCAGATAACAACGGCTTGATTTGGCTGGATAACCCGGAGATGTTCCAAAACGTTATGGCAAATGATCTGCCTGAGCCTCAGGCGCGTTTACTTGCCGCAGCACAACAACCGATAGCAGCGAAAGCCTTCAATGAAAAAGTGAACCATGCCGCCTGGCGCAATAAGCCGTCGTGGTATTTAGTCACGGAAAATGACAACGCGCTTAACCCTGCCGTACAAAACTTATTGGCGCGAGAAGCTGGCGCTAATATCACCCACCTCCCGTCAAGTCATATGTCAATGGTATCGCACCCGAAGGACGTTGCGGCGCTTATTGATAAAGCAGCACACAACCTTAAACAGTGACATTACACAGGTGTATTTATCATGCAAATCCTACATATCGATTCCAGTATTACATTGGAAAATTCCGTTTCCCGTCAGTTATCTTATGAAGTTGTAAAAGCGCTAACGGAAAACGGACAGTGTGAAAATATTATTTATCGTGATCTGGTTAAAGACGAAATACCTCACTTAACGGGCGACATTGCTGCCGGGTTCAGAGCAGTATCTGGCGCAGCGACCACACCTGAACTGGCCACTGAATATGCCCTTTCAGAAAAGATCGTCAACGAGTTTCTGACCAGCGATATGATTGTCATTGGTGCTCCGATGTACAATTTTACGGTCGCCAGCCAGTTGAAAGCGTGGTTAGACAGGCTCGCGCAACCTGGTAAGACGTTTCACTACACGGCAAATGGCCCGGTGGGGCTTGCGACCGGTAAGACAGTGGTTGTGGCTTCTGCGAGGGGCGGTTTCTATCACAACACACCCCTGTCAGAAATGGATTTTCAGGAACATTATTTGCGCCATTTCTTTGCTTTTCTGGGCATCACCCAGGTGAAATTTATTCGGGTCGAGGGGGCATCAAAAGGCGAAAATATTAAGCAGCAGGAAATATTGCGCGCGCTGAACGCTATTCCCCAACTTATTGACAGCATTGCACACTAATAGGATCTCGCTATGTTATACGCCGTAACGCTGTATTATTTATGCTCTGAATCAGAGCTGGGTGCCCATATTGATGCGCATAAAAAGTGGCTGGTTGAGGGTATCAGTAAAGCAGGTGTCATCCTGGCCGGACCTCTCACAAGCGGTACCGGAGGGTATATTCTGTTTCACGGTGATAATGAAAAAGATATTTACGCGTATCTGGAAAATGACCCGTTTGTCATACACAACAAGGTTACCGTGAATGTACTTAATATCGAGCCCATGTTGTGTTCAAATGCATTTCCTCCGCAATGGGCAGCAAATGCAAAGCTAATATAATGGAACAATAAGGGGGGTATTCCCCCCTTTATTGATGTCAGTCGCTGTCTGCGCCGTTAACCCCTTTCCACCCTCTTCCTGTTGACTTAAATTGTAATAAGCGTACATTTCAGGACATGAAGACTTTCCTGATAATCGTTCCTGATGGCGGCATGTTGTTTGAAGCCGCCGGTATCGCCGACATCCTGATGCAGGCTAATCGTCTGCATGCACAAGACGGCCCGCAGCCGCGCTACCGCTTCTCTCTCGCTACGACCCAACCTCACCAGGTCATCCATGGTCAATCCGGGTTAAACCTGCTCGCCGATAGCCGTTTGCATGAAATCGACCCGCGTGAGCCCTGGGATACCATCATGATTACCGGACGCGGCGAGGATGAAGACGAAGGCACCGCGGTGGTCGACTGGCTACGCCTTGCTGCCCCCCATGCGCGGCGGGTGGTCTCTATTTGCGGTGGCGCGATGTTGCTGGCCGAAGCCGGATTACTCAGTGGACGAAGAGCAACCACCCACTGGCGACTGCTGGAAACCATGCAAACACGCTTTCCTGACATCACCCTCGAAGCCGGCCCCCTGTATGTTCAGGATGGCCCTGTCTGGACCTCCGGCGGCGTCAGTTCGGGCTTTGACCTGACGCTCGCGCTGGTTGAAGACGACTACGGGTTTAGCCTCGCGTTGGAAGTGGCCCAGAATATGGTGATGTATCTGCGTCGTCCTGGCGGTCAGCTCCAGTTCAGCCGTTACAATTTGCAGCAGGCCAGTAGCGTGGGTCCCATCAGTGACCTGCAAAGCTGGATCCTTTCCCATCTGAACGAAGACTTGTCGGTGGACAAGCTGGCGGAACGTGCGGCGATGAGCCCGCGTAATTTTACCCGTGTGTTCACGCGCGAAACGGGTGCTCCACCGGCGCGTTACGTTGCCGAAGCACGCCTGGCCGCGGCGCGTAACCGGCTGGAACAAACCAACGAAACGCTGGACAAGATTGCCGCTGAGACCGGCTTTGGCAGCAGTATCAATTTACGGCGGATTTTCGAACGCCAGTTACACCTTACCCCAGGCGAGTATCGTCAGCGCTTCCACTGCCGTAAAATGGCGTAAAGTGATCCTTATTTGTCGTTTACGCCAAACCGCCGCCGACCTACAGTGATGACAGACATCGGATAAGAAGGAGTTCATCATGGTTAAGGTCGGCATTAACGGTTTTGGCAGGATTGGTCGTAACGTACTGCGTGCTGCGCTGGGCGATAAAGAAATTCAGATTGTGGCGATTAACGATCTGACGGACAGCAAAACGCTGGCGCATCTGTTAAAACACGATTCACTACTGGGCACCCTTCCCGTTCCCGTCGAAGCAGGCGAAGGCCAGTTAATTGTTGATGGTAAGGCCGTACGGGTGTTTAGCGAACGCGACCCGGCAAATATTCCCTGGCGTGACGTTGGCGTCGATATTGTGATTGAAGCCACCGGCTTCTTTACCGATCGCGAAAAAGCCGCGGTACACATCAGCAGCGGCGGCGCGAAACGCGTGATTATCTCCGCTCCGGGTAAAAACGATGACCTGACCATTGTGCTGGGGGTTAATGACCAGCAATACGATCCCGCGCGCCATTTTGTTGTGAGCAACGGCAGTTGTACGACGAATGGTCTGGCCCCGGCCGCGCAGGTGCTGCATCAGAATTTTGGTATCGAACATGGACTGATGAATACCACTCACGCCTACACCAACAGCCAGGCCTTGCACGACCAGCCAGAAAAAGACCTGCGTGGCGCGCGGGCGGCGGCACTCTCCATCGTGCCGTATTCCAGCGGCGCGGCGAAAGCGCTGGGGAAAGTTATCCCGGAACTGGACGGACGCCTCACCGGTTATTCCTTACGTGTGCCGGTGCCGGTAGTGTCGATCGTTGACCTGACCGTAACCTTAAAACGCGATGTGACGGTAGACGAAGTGAACGCGGCTTTCCGCAACGCTGCCGAAGCCGGTCCGCTGAAAGGCATTCTGGGGTACAGCGACGAACCGCTGGTCTCCAGCGATTACCAGGGCGATCCGCGCTCGTCCATTATCGATGGGCTGTCGACACTGGTGATTGGCGGAAATCTGGTGAAAATCCTCGCCTGGTATGACAACGAGTGGGGCTTCTCTAACCGCCTGGTTGACCTTGCGAAAAAGATGGCACAGCGCGGGTTGTAATAACATCCGCATAAACGAAACCACGCTGCGGCGTGGTTTTTTCGTCTTATTACGATCAGAACGTCACGGGCGTGTTCACCCATAGCACTCTGGCGACCACGGTACCGATATTGCGGTAACCATGCGGGATCTGGCTCGGGAAATAGAACGAATCCCCCTGCTCCAGGGTCCAGACATCGTCTCCCAGACGCAGTTCCAGTTCACCTTCCAGCACATAGCCCATCTCTTCGCCGTGGTGCTCAATCAGACCGTCACTGGCGACACCCGGCTCGATAATATGAATATTGCCCTGCAGCAAACCGCCCTTGTGATGCCAGGTCAGGTTCTCAAGCTCAATCCCCCCTTTTTTGCTGCGTTGCAAAAACCGTTTACGGTTACGCTGGGCAGGTTTCAGAACGGGCTGATCGGCGGTCCAGTCATCGGCCATCAGGTCGGCAATGCTGGTCTCCAGCGCCTTTGCCAGACGGTGCAACATCGCCAGCGACGGCGAAGCTGCGTCATTTTCCAGTTTGGATAACAGACTTTCCGAGCATTCCACCTTTTGCGCAAGCTGCTTGAGGGTCATTTCCTGCACCAGGCGGGCGTGGCGCAGCCGCATTCCCAGCGGGGTTCCGGTAGATTTGATGTCAGCGTTTTTTTTCATCTGTCTGCTTCATTAAAGTCTGCCTGTGGCCTGCGTCGCGCAGGCCTGGCAAGAAAAATCATCCCACAACGACGAACTGAATTTCTTTCGGTGAGCAGCCGTTAATCGGCACGATGTCCTGTGGACAGGCGGACATCACGACCACGCAATCCAGCTCGGCACGAATCTCTACATAATCACCTGCTTTACTGACGGTGGGCAACCAGGAAATAGAATAATCAGGATTTACCGGCGTGTTCATCCATAAATTGAGCGGTTGTGGCACTTCGCGGGCGCGCAGACCAATCGCATTGAGCGCCATACGCATATTATCGGCGCAGCTATCGTGGTACTCCGTAATGCCCATGTTGGTGTAACGGTAGAGATCGCAGGCGGCAATCAGCGTGTCATGCACACCCGGTGAGGTATCGGTCAGCAGCGTCGCGATGGCGCGACGTTGGTTAGTCACCAGCACATCACCCGGCTGCGGGATGATTTTGTCGATAAAAGCACGGGTGTGCTCCATAGAGGCAAATTCGCTGAGATCGCTGCTGTTAAAAAACCATGTATCGCACACCTGGCTGCCAGGGGTGTTGATGATCTTAATCACCTGCCCTTTTTTCAGTAAAACGGCGCGTCCGCAGCGGGGTGGAATGGTATAAAGCTCATTGAATACTGGCGCGCCATCGGCTGAAATTGGCGAGGTTGCCGTCGGGTTGGTCCCCAGCGCATCGCCATTGTCTTTTTCGCAGCAGGTTGGGTAGTGTGCAGTTACAGTCATGATTTAACTCCTTCAAATGATTGGGATAGCTCAGTCAGCGCGCAGGCCAGCGTGCGGGCGCCTGCCGCCAGTGAGCGAGGATCGGTATATTCAGCCGGGTTATGGCTAATGCCTTGATGGCTGGGGACAAAAAGCATACTGGTCGGACAGTGTTCGGCCAGATACATGGCGTCGTGAAACGCACCAGACAGCAGCTCCATATGAGCGATATCCAGCGCATTTCCGGCCGCTTGCAGAGTGTGATTGATACCGGCGTCAAAGGTGACCGGCGCTTTGTTCAATAAAGGCTCGACGGTGACATGTTCACTCGAAAGCGAGCTCATCAGCGCATCGAGCTGTGCCAGTTTTTCCGTCGATGGATGACGAAAATCGAGGGTAAAACGCACGCATGACGGGATGGTGTTGATGGCATTCGGCGTGACCTGCCAGCGGCCAAACGTCAGACGCAACGCGTCATCTGTTGTATCGCCCATTGCCTGCTCAATGTAAACAAGCTGCTCGCGGGCCAGAGTCATCGCATCCTGGCGCAGTGTCATCGGCGTGGTCCCGGCATGGGCCGATACCCCATGGCAGGTAACCTGATACCAGCGCACGCCCTGAATGCCTTTAACAACAGCCAGCGGCAAATTCCGGTTTTCCAGCACCGGGCCTTGCTCGATATGTAACTCCACGAAGCAGGCCATTTCGCGGTCAGGACGCAACGGGATCGACGCAAAACGCGTCTGATGTTGTGCCAGCGCGTCGCGAAACGACACGCCATCCACGCCCATCACGCCAAGATGATCGGACAATCTCGCAGGGTCGACGAAGGCGCTGGAGCCCATAGCTCCCGGCGCGAAGCGGCTGCCCTCTTCGTTGGTCCAGATAACCACTTCGATCGGACGCCCGGTGATAACCTGCGCGTCATTGAGCGCTTTCAGGCACACCAGCCCGGCTATCACACCGTAACAACCGTCGTAGTTGCCACCGGATGGCTGCGTATCGATATGGCTGCCGGTGACGACGGGTGAAACGGCTAATCGTCCCGGACGGCGGAAGAATAAATTGGCGGCGGCGTCGCGGTAGACTTCGCAACCGAGTTCGCAGGCGAGATCAATAATCCACGCCCGTGCATCCAGTTCCACCTCGCTCAGCGCCTGACGATCCACGCCGCCATTCGCTAACTTGCCAAATTCCGCCAGTTGCGCCAGCAACTGATTCAGCCACGCCTCGTCAACCTGGCGGGCGACCCGTAAGCTCGTTTCCATCATGGTAATTTCTCCAGCTCTTCGGGTTGTAGCGGCCTGCGAAACAGCGGTGCGAGGAAGCTTTTCAGGCGCTCGCTTTTCGGCTGTGTGAACATCTGGCGCGGTGTACCGCTTTCAATAATGTGACCATCGGCCATGAACACCAGCCGTGACGAGATATGGGCGGCAAACGCCATCTCATGGGTGACCATCACCATGGTCATGCCCTGTCCGGCAAGGCTTCGGATAACGTCCAGCACCTCTTCTACACGTTCCGGGTCGAGCGCCGAGGTGGGCTCATCAAGCAGCAAGAGTTCCGGGTTCAGGGCCAGTGCGCGGGCAATGCCTACCCGCTGTTGCTGACCCCCGGACAACCTCACCGGCCAGTCATCGGTTTTTTGCGCCATCCCGACGCGTCCCAGCGCAGCCATTGCCGCCGCTTTTGCCGCCTGGCGTGGCATCTTTTTGCCCAGCACCAGCGGTGCGGCGACATTCTCCAGCACCGTCATATGCGGCCAGAGATTAAACTGCTGGAACACCATCGACAGTGGCCTGCGCACGTCGGCAATCAGGCTGGCGCTGTCGACATGCGCGGGGCCACGCTGTGTCCCGGAATAACCGAGCAACTGCCCTTTAATCAGCACGTCGCCTTTGTCATAGGCTTCGAGAAAATTCATGCAACGCAGCGCGGTCGTTTTCCCGGAACCGGACGGGCCAATCAGGGTGACTATCTCACCGTGATCGACGCGTAAATTGATGTCATTCAGCACTACATGGTTTGCGAATGACTTGCCTACATGGCGCATTTCGAGCACCGGCGCAGAGGTATTGCTCACGTTATTCTCCGGTTCGTAGTACATGACTCAGTGTTCTTACGCTCAGGCTGACCCCCTGGGCCAGCAGCCAGTAGCTGATGATCAGCAGGGTGTAAGGCAGGATATAGCTGTAGGTATTGGCCACAATCTGACTCGTCGTCATGGTCAATTCCGGGACGGTAATAATTGACGCGATGGCGCTCTCTTTAATGGTCAGAATGAACTGATTACCCAACAGCGGTAGCGCAAAACGAACGGCCTGCGGCATCTGGATATGCCAGAAGCAGCGACGCGTAGAGATAGTGTTGGCGAGTGCCGCTTCGCGCTGCCCCGGCGGGATGCTGTTCCACGCGGTGCGAAAAATTTCACTGAAATAGGCAGCGCTATACAGCGTCAGCGACAGCAGCGTGGCCTCCGTCGCGCTCAGCATGATGCCGACAGACGGCAGGCCAAAGTAAATGACGGCAAGCTGCGCCAGAAACGGTGTGCCACGGATAGCCCAGACGTAAACGCGCCACAGGCGAAACATCAGGCCGCGCCTGCCACAGAGCCCGTTGATGGCAAACCCCAACAACATGCCACCGAACGCGGCACACAGGCTTAGCCACAGCGTTACCCCCAGCGCCTGAACGTAGGCAGGCAGGTATTGTGCGAGTTCAGTCATCGTTGTTCCCTCTGCCAGTAGCGTTCCGCCTGGCGGCCCAACAGCGCCAGCAGGCTGGTCAGCAGTAAGTAGACCAGGGCGACGGCCAGATAGACCTGCAACGGCTGGTAGGTGGACGACGCCAGTTGCTGCCCCACACGCATCAGGTCGGTCAGCGCAATCACCGACACCACCGCCGAGGCTTTGATCACATCAATCAGTTCGGAAATCAGCGACGGCAGCGTTGTCCGGATAACCTGCGGCACCTGAATACGCCATAAAATCTGTCGGGGACTCAGCCCGCAAATGGCGGCGGCTTCCAGTTGGCCGGGGTGAATACTGGCGAAACCACTTTTAAGAATTTGCGATTGCCAGGCGGCTGTGTTCAGCGTTAAGGCCAGCGCGGCGGCCACAAAGCCGGGAATGTTGAGACCCAACTGCGACGGCAAATAAAAGCAGAGCAGCAACTGCACCAGCACCGGGGTTCCCCGGAACAGACTGACCCATCCATGGGCCGTCATACGGTAAATGCGTAACGGGCTTGTCGACATCTGCCATACCCCAATACCCACCAGAAAACCGGCGACCATCGCCGTCAGGCACAGCGCCGCTGTCATGAGCGCCCCTTGCGCCAGCATGGGAAGCCAGTGGATAAAGCGCGTTATGAAATCCGTCATTGTTGACTGCTCACAGTGCCGGTTCAGGCATTTCTGTCGCCGGAACGGTCATCGTGAAGCCGAACCATTTCTGTTGCAGTTCCTTCATGGTGCCATCGCGGTTGGCTTCGATAATCCCGTCGCTGATAAGCTTGACCAGGGAGGCGCTGTCGGCATCTTTACGCCCTACCCAACCAAAGAAGGTTTGTGGCCCGATCATCTCCGGGAGCGTGGCAAACACGCCGGGACGGGTTTTGATTAACGGCCCCAGGTTTGAGAGCGACTGGGCAACGCCATCAAGTCGGCGAGACGCCAGGTCAGCATAGGCTTCATCAAACGCCACATACTGTTTGATCTCTTTAATGCCTGGTTTGCCGCTCGCGCGCAGCGCCTGGTCAAAGGATTGCAGCACCTGCAACTGACCGGAACCGGCCTGTGAACCCACGACTTTGCCGCTCAGGTCATCCGGGGTTTTGATGGCGTCGTCTCCCGCCCTTTTGAGCAGAGCAACGGTGGATTCCGCCACCGGTGCGGTAAAGCCGAAGTGTTCAATACGCTGTTTATTGACGGTAACGGCAGTGACCACGAAATCGAATTTCTTCGCATCCAGCCCTGGCAGGATGCCCTGGAAAGGCAGATCCAGTTGTTTCACCTTCACGCCCGGCAATGCTTTCGCAAGAATATGGTTCATCAGGTCAACGTCGTAGCCGACGATCTTTCCGTTATCGACATACTCAAAGGGGGCGTATCGCGCTTCCGTGGCAACGGAGATCTCTTTGGCCTCTTTAATTCTTTCAAGCAGATCGGCGCTAAACGCCTGGGCGCAAAAAAGGCTGGCGGATACCAGTGTCAGACAGGCAGGTAAAGTCAAACGGGTCAGTGTCATGGCGTGCTCTCTGAAAGTAATTTGAACATCAGTAAAGTTACTTGAACAATATTAGAGAGGCATGAAACATGCCAACTTAGTCAGTGGCAATGATTAATTTCATAGGGTTTTGAAAAGTAAGCGATATCTTGCAAGGGAGTGTGACAGATGCGATCCCTGTCGTCTGTCAGGGATCGGCGTGTGCACATTTGGTGTGCACGGGCATGGTGCTTTTGCTGCTTAAAAAGAGTGCAATGCGCGTTATCGATAACGTGAAATCAGCCCGGCTGACGGTGTGATTTTTCCCGTAACGCCAGCGCTTCATGGCGCTGTATGAAATCATTTTTGAGCTGGCTGTAGCGCTCAGACAGGTTTCCACTGTGTTCTGCCGCCTCGCGTTTTACCCTTTCGTATTCCTGAGCGATATCGCTATGCTGGCGCAAATAATCACGAAATGCCAGATGTCGTACCGTGTGCTGGCTGCCCAGCTCAAAGGCGTGAAGATGATGGGTTCGTTGATTCTCGCCTTTTACAAAATAGCGCCTGCCCGCAATACCATACTCACCTCGCGGCGTGTAACCCGCCTGGCGCAGGGTGTCGTTATGTTTATCCAGCAGATGTAGCGAGGTCACTTCCAGCAGGATGTCGATGATGGGTTTTGCCGCAAGGCCGGGAACAGCCGTACTGCCAATATGGTGGATAGCGACAGGTATGTCTGATAACACGCGTTGTAATAATAACGCTTCTTTCTGATAGCGCTCGGGTCAGGAGGCATCACTTTGCTCGATAGAAATACGGCGTCCGGCCATCTTGTTCCCCTTAAGAGATTCGACGTTTACTGCCTGATGGTGAAGACCGGGTTGCTGGTCTTTCAGGCTGAATATTCATTGCTCTCCGCGCTGGCGGTAGAGACAATCCAGTCGCGGAATTTGCGACTCATTTTTTGGAGCAGCGCCGATTCGTCATAGACCAGATAATAGGCCAGCAGCGAATCAATGGCGACGCGCAACGGATTGATCAACAGCCCTTTTTTCAATTCATCACGAATAAGGGTGCTTCGAATAAGCGCAATGCCTTTCCCGGCAATCGCCGCTTCCAGTACGCCATTGGAATCAACAAATACCGGCCCTTTTTCCTCAATGGCATGCGCGATACCGGCCGCCTTAAACCAGACGGCCCAGTCCATGCGATGCTCATCATGCAGCAATGTGAATTGGGTCAGGTCCAGCAGCGAGGTAAGTGTTTGTCCATCGGGAATAAGCCCCGGACTGCATACCGGAAGAAGACGATCGTTAATCAGGCACTCCGCCTCCAGGCCCGGATAGTGCCCGGAACCGTGTCTGATAGCAAAATCAATCCCTTCGGTTAACAAATCCACCTGACGATTCGTGGTACTGATTTGCACCTCAACGCCTGGATTCTGCTTCTCAAACGCTGGCAGGCGCGGCAGCAGCCATTGAATAGCAAAGCCGCTGGTACAACTGACGGTAATGCTATTTTGCTTCTCTTCGTCCAGCAGACGCTGCGTCGCTTCGGATATCTGGTCAAAGGCCGGACGGATAGCGCGTAAATAAATGCGCCCTTCTGTTGTCAATTCCAGCGCCCGCGCGCCTCGAATGAACAAGCGTGAATGCAGCATCTCTTCGAGTTTGGATACTTGTTGGCTCACGGCACTGGGGGTAACGCATAACTCTTCAGCGGCCCGCTTAACACTCATGTGTCTTGCCGCAGATTCAAAGCACATAAGCGCATGTAAAGGTGGCAATTTCATCGTCGCCTCGATTCCATGATTTAGGAAAACTTAATTATAGAAGAAATCCTTGCTTGTCATGCCTCTGGCTAACGTTTTAGTTTTTCTGCCACCTTCTGATGAAACAAACAGGTATCACATGCGCCCTTCTGATTACGCAAGACTCTTCCTGCTGGCTGCCATTTGGGGGGCCAGTTTCCTGTTTATGCGCATTGCCGCACCCGAATTCGGCGCCGTCACGACCGCTTTTCTTCGCGTATTGTTGGGCGTTATCGGTCTTGCCGCCATCCTGGTCATGATGAAATCCCCCTTTCGTTTTGAGCAAAAATTTGGCGTGGCACTGCTACTCGGGGTGATGAATTCTGGCCTGCCTTTTCTGATGTATTGCCTGGCGGCAACGCGCTTACCGGCGGGCTATTCTGCGATCCTCAATGCCACCACCCCCTTGATGGGGGCGTTGATCGGCTGCTTCTTTTTTGGCGAGACGCTGACACTACGTAAATGGGGAGGCGTGGTTTCAGGGATTGTCGGCATCATGATCATCACGACGACAGGTAAAACAGACGTGACCGCCAGCGTTGTCACAGGCGTTATCGCCTGCCTTGTCGCCACAGCCTGTTACGGACTGGCCGGTTTTCTGACGCGCCGCTGGATAAGCCAGCGCGGCGGGCTGGATCCGAAAATGGTCGCCTTCGGCAGCCAGCTCGGCGCCACGCTGTTTCTCTTGCCCTTCTTTGCCTGGTCAGTCGGTCGCGGCCCTGCCATTGGCTGGCTACAGGGCAATGTCTGGGCAAGCGTTATCGCGCTTGGACTCATTTGCACCGCGGTGGCCTACATTCTCTATTTCCGGCTGATTGCCGATATTGGCCCGCTGCGCTCATTAACGGTCACTTTTTTAATCCCCCCTTTTGCCGTGTTGTGGGGCTACCTCGTACTGGGGGAAACCCTGAGTGAGGGTTTTGGCATCGGGGCACTGATCGTCTGTCTTGCGGTCTGGATGATTGTCAGCCCTGGCAAAAGCGCCACGCAGTAACGTTTCAGGCTTTATCGACAGGCGCTAAGCAGGTACGGAAAAACGCATGTGCTTTTTCCGTCAATGCCGCCGATTGGGTAATATTTTTCCATACGCTGTTATGCCCGGCATTCGGGACAATAAAGAGCGTTTTCCAGAGCGCCTCCATTGCGGCATTATGCAATTTCGCAGGGATTTCTTGTGGTATGACTTCATCGCGCTCTGCGGCGACAATCAGTATCTTCCCTCTGAAACCGGCAAGCAGCGGCCAGCCATCCGAGTCCTGCCAGCTCTTCTCCTGGCGGATTATCTGTGAAAAGGCCGGGCCGAAGTTTACCGTTGCGGCCACGGGGGTATAGACACCGGGCACGAGAAGAATAAGCGAGCGTAAATCCACCCGCGCACTGAGCTGTATAGCGTTATACGCCCCCATACTGGAGCCAAGACAGCCGGTGAGCGGCACATTGAGGTGCGCGATGACCGCCAGCGCCTGCCGGGTGCGGCTGTCCAGCGAGGACTCACTCATCGAACCTGTCGATGCGCCATGTCCGAGGCAGTCAAAGGCGGTGGTCCCGTAGCCCATTTCATCGAGTAGCTGGCGGTAATGGGCGAAGACCTCCCGGTCTTTCGAACCGCCGTGAATCATTAATACGTGACCATTGCTGCCATAAGAGGAGTCGCCACGCAGGGTGTGCCCGGCAAAGGGAACGTCAAAATACTCTCTGTTTATCATTTGTTTGTGCCTGGATAGGTGAGAACGTCAGGCCGAGGCCGCAGCGAATAAGCCCGGCGTGGTGCCAAAGTGTGCGCGGAAGTGTTTTATCAGATGGCTTTGATCGAAGAAACCGACATCGCTGGCGACCTGCGATGCGCTTATCCCACGGGAAAGCAGCCCTTTTGCTCTGACCAGGCGAATCTGCGTCAGATACTGGTGCACTGACAAACCGGTCATGGCCTGGAAGGTACGCATAAAATAGAACTCGCTTAAGCCCGCGACGGTCGCAATCTCTTTCACGGTCAGCGTCTGCGCGTAACTGCTATGCAGAAATTCAATGGCTTTGCGGATGTCGGCGCGCATCACATCCTGACGTGCACCTTTGACTGTCCGTTCACCATAATTGCCGATGAGAATATTGAGTATCTGGTACATCACGCACGCTTTTTCCAGCGGGTCATCACTGGCATTGAGCACCTGGGCGGCATGCAGCATTCGCCGGGCAATCCGCGGGTCGTGTCGCATGCCCTCGGTACCAAAATTGACGTCTCCTCGCCCTTTCAGCACGGTTTCTGCGACGTCATTGATCAGGCTTTGCGACGGATAAAACGCGCAATAATCCCAGCCTTCATCGCGCTGCACCGCCTCCCCGGTATGCACTTCGCCTGGCATAATCACCATTACCGTTCCCGCCGCCGCGATCCCTTTTTGTCGGCATATTCGGGTGCGCTGGGCACCACGGGCAAACGCCGCAATCACAAACTCGTCATGGAAATGCGGCGGATAACTGTGCTCATAACATGAGGCCCGCAGGATCTCCATTCCTCCGTGCAGTTCATTATCACGCCACAACTTGATGTCATCCCGTCTGTTTTGCGTCACGTCTTCGTTCTCCAGCCCGCTCTACCGCCATTTTTTATAAATGCGCAGGATTTTACTATCGCGATTTTTCAGGATCCTTAAGATTGCACATTCGGACAAGAAAGAAAGGGAAAAGTGATGTTGATGAAGAGTGACGCCATGCGCAAGGATGACCCTACAGCCCTGTTTCGTGGCGGTGTTGCCGCTTGCCTGCCAACCATCCCCGGCTACTGGAGTATCGGTTTCGCCGCCGGTGCTATCGGCACGTTGTCCGGGTTTACCGTCTGGCAAACGGCGTTTCTGGCGACCGCGCTCTATACCGGCTCGGCCCAGTTTTTGTTTTACTCGCTCTGGGCTGCGGGGGCAGAAATGGCTTCGGTGGTGCTGAGCGTGTTCCTGGTGAATCTACGCTACCTGCTGATGAGCTCGGCAATGAGCGTGTTCTTTCGCGAGCAGACAACGCTGCAGAAAATCGTGAGTGGCTTACTGTTGACCGATGAAACCTTCGGCGTGGCGGTTCAGCGCGGCGGCCATCAGGGAACGGTGCCCTTTGCCTGGATGTTTGGGCTTAACCTGGCCGCGTGGCTGAACTGGATCCTCGCCTGTGTGGTGGGCGGATGCCTGGCCTCGGCGCTGCCACCTGCATTAATGGAAGGATTAAGTTTCAGTCTGGTATCGATGTTTATCGGTCTGGTGCTGATGATTTGGTTTGCCAGTCGGCAGAAAAAACTCGAAACGTTCAGCGTGGCAATAGCGGTACTCGTTACGCTCTTTGCCGCCGGTCATATGGAGTTAAGTGTCATTGTGATTGTCGCCGCTTCTCTGTCGGCAACACTGGCTACGGTATTGTTACGCGTGACGCAGAAAGGAGCGAAATAAGATGGAGCGAAATATTTTACTGACGATTGCGATCGCGGCCCTGGTGACGGCGCTGATGCGCACGGTGCCGATTTTACTGCTTTCCCGCTTTCGTCTGGCTCCGGTCGTTCAGCAGTGGCTGGGGTTTATTCCCGCCGCCATTATGGCTGCCATTATTGCGGCGGAACTTATCGAGAAACCGGCCCTGACCAGCAACGGAATAAGCATATCGTTACTGGCGGCTGCGATCGCCGCCATTACCGGGATTATCACGCGTGGGCTTTTTGCCACCGTTATTGCCGGGATGGTAGCCTACTCAGGCCTGCGCTATTTTTTCGGCCTGTAGTCACAGACTGATGCTGTAACGGACGACATCGCCCAGTTCCGCAACCTGATCATACAGTTTTCGGGCTGGGTTGTTCGTCCGGGTCACCCAGTAGAGTTTTGCCCAGCCGCTTTTTTCACCCTCCTGACGAATTGCCTCAATCAGCGCTCGCCCCGCACCGCGACCGCGCAGTTGTGCATCCACATAAAGGTCTTCCAGATAACAGATGGGCTTCGTGACCCAGGTACCCTCATGCATAACGCACAGGGCAAAACCCACCAGTTGCCCATCCATAACGGCGACACGGCATAACAGTGTGGATTCGGGGGAATGAATGCGCGCCCAGGTGGCGCGCGTAACGGCCTCACTTAGCGTGCTGCCCGCAAAATCAAGATAGCCCTGCCACAGCACAGACCACATAGCATAATCGTCGGGTCTGGCCTCGCGTACTTCCACGTCCATTTTTTATCCTTTTGAAATATCACGCGAGGAGCGATAGTACGCCTGTTTTTCCCTGCAAGACAGTTCAGTTTTCCGGTAGCAGGCGTTGGCATACGTCACGTACAAACGTCCGTAACCAACGGTGCGCCGGGTCGCCTTCTGTTCGGGGGTGCCACAGTAGCGATACGGTGATCCCGCGTGTTTTCACCGGCAGTTCGAATACCGACAGATCGGCGACCGCCGACCGATGAATGAGAAACGAAGCCGGAACCAGCGCCACCAAATCCGTCGCCCGGGCCACAGCCAGCGCAGCGGGAAAACCGGGAACGAGGGCTGCCACTTTGCGCGTAAGGCCGACCTCTGCCAGTGCGTCATCCACCGGGCCGGAAAGTGTTCCCCGGCGCGAGGCCACGACATGCTTCCATTCACTGTAATGTGACATTGTCACTTCTTTAAGCTGGGCCAGCGGATGCCCTTTTCGCACCACGCCGACGAACCTGTCGCGAAACAGCGCCTGGACGCGGATCTCCGGCCCCATCTCACCGAGCACGCCAATCTCAAGATCCACCAGCCCTTCACGTAAAGGATGCGGCGTTTTCTCCGGCTTTGCGGCAAAACGCAGAGTGATACCCGGTGCAATGGCCGCGGCTTCGGCAACCAGTGCCGGGCCGAACACTTCCACAAAGCCGTCGTTGGCACGCAGGGTAAAAAGCTGTTCATGGGTGCTGATGTTCAGCTCGGTCTGTGCCGGGCGCAGTAACGCGCGGGTTTCGAAAACCGCGTTTTGCGTACGCGCGCGGATCCTTTCGGCATAGGGCGTTAACACCATGTTGCGCCCCGCCCGCACCAGTAAGGGATCGCCGGTGGTCTCCCGCAGGCGACCGAGCGTGCGGCTCATCGCCGAGGCACTTAGCCCCAGATGGCGTGCCGCACCCGCAACACTTTTTTCAGCAAGCAGAACGTCCAGTGCAAACAGAAGGTTCAGATCGGGTTCGGTCATCATATGTCCTGTATTGAGATAAGGCGTTTGGTGCAGGTTATAAGTGCAAATGCTGCGTCTTCCGCCCTGTATATCCAGTCATTATAGTGACCTCTCGCATCTATTTCGCAGAGGTTTTTTATGCATTTGTTCTCTGACCAGCCGGGTGATGAAGGACTGCCGGGACACGAACGCCGTCTGGCGATGGTGGCGGTAATGACCAGCACCACGATGGCTGTTTTTGACGGCTCGATGGTCAATATCGCCCTGCCACAAATTGCCCGTGTGCTTGAGGTTTCCTCCGGCGATGCGGTGTGGGTTGCCAATGGTTATCTGTTATCCGCCGCCATGACGCTGGCCATTTTCGCCGCACTGGCTCCCCGGACGGGCTTTCGTGCCCTCTTTGCCGCCGGGATAAGCCTTTTTACGCTGGCGTCTCTGGGCTGTGCGCTGTCGACCTCACTGGAGATGCTGGTGGCGATGCGACTGTTGCAGGGCATTGGCGGTGCCGCGACATTAAGTATTGCGCCTGCCATTTTGCGCTCCATTTTCCCTGGCCGTTTACTGGGGCGGATCCTGGGGATCCACGCCCTGCTCATCGCCGCCAATACGGCCATCGCCCCGGTGATCGGCGGTGCCTTACTCTCCTCCCTCGGCTGGCAATGGTTGTTCGCGATAAATCTCCCTTTTGGTGTCATCGCCCTGTTACTGACGCTGCGCGTGGTGCCTGTCCATCGCGGTATCATTCGCGGGCGCTTTGATGTTGCTGGCGCCCTCTTTTCAGCCATCATGCTGGGGGCCGTGATCATGGCCTCAAACGCCTTCTCGCGGCCCGGTGAAGCCGGAGGCTCGCTATTAACCCCGGCGATCTACGGGCTTGTTGCCGTTATCTCGGGTATCGCTTTTGTTTACCGTCAGCGCCGGGCGGCACAACCTTTACTGCCACTTACGCTTTTTGCCTCTGCCCGCTTCTCTCTGGCCGCCTTAACTTCGCTCGCGTCGTTCGTCAGCCAGGGGATGACCTTCGTTGCGCTGCCGTTTCTGTTTCAGAGCGTTTATGGCTATAGCGCGTTTACCTCTGCGCTGCTTTTTACCGCCTGGCCCGTCGGGATTGTGCTGGTTGCTCCCCACGCCGGACGGCTGGCCGATCGCTATGCCCCGGCCGTTATCTCCACTGTTGGATTATGCCTCTTTGGCGTCGGGCTCCTGTTGTTAGCGCTGTTGCCGGAAAACGCGCCGGTGTGGGATATCCGCCTGCGTGGTCTGGTGTGTGGGATAGGGTTTGGTTGTTTTCAAAGCCCCAATAACCGGGAGATGCTGGCCAGCGCCTCCCGGGAACACAGCAGCTATGCGTCGGGTATTCTGGCTATCATGCGCACGTTTGGTCAGTGTCTGGGGGCGGCTTTTATTGGCGTGATTTTGTCAGTTTACGCGCCGTCAGGCACGCTGGCCCAGGAGGCGTTCGCGGTACGTCTGGGGTTGTGGCTGGCGGCGGGCGCGACGCTGCTGGCGATCGTGGTGAGCGTCAGTCGTTTAAAAACCCGGCCCGTAATGTAAGTCAGACCTGAAATGCCGTTCGCAGAAGAGGCTGAACGGCATTTTTGATGCTCAGTCTGTTGCGGTATTACACTGCTCAGGTCTCTGGATAAAACTCTCAAGTGCACGTTTTTGCTTCCCTTTGCTATCGAAATTCTCCCGGTTAAGCCAGGCTTCGAGCGCTGCACGCAGCGGAGGCCATTCACTGTCGATAATGGATAGCCAGTCGGTATCGCGATTGCGCTGCTTGCGGGTCATCACCTGGCGAAAACGGCCTTCAAACGTGAACCCGATGCGCTCAGCGGCGCGTCGTGAAGCGATATTCGTTGAGTCGCAGCGCCATGCCACCCGGCGATAACCCAGCGCGAAGGCCTGGCTCAGCAATAAATAGAGCGCTTCTGTACCCATCACGTTGCGTTGCATCAGCGGGGACCAGGTCACATGGCCGATTTCAATGGCCCCGTTAACGGTATCAATCGCACTCCAGCACACCACGCCGCAGGCACGATTATCGGTATAGTTGATGACGGCATATGGCACCAGGCTGTCATCCGCAATTTTGTGAGCGATCCAGGCAGCCATCTCTTCGCGCGTCTGTGGTTTATTTGCGCCCAGCCATGTCCAGTCCCGATCATCTTCTGCCAGCGAAAAAGCCTGGAAAAGCGCATCGCAATGGTTTGAGTCGAGGGGCGCTAACTGGCAGTACTGGCCGGTAAGCGCGACGCGTGCAGGTTTGGCAACGGGTTGCCAGTCTGGCAGCGCAAAACCGACCTGCTGACCGTACTGGTTAATTTGCGTGGTGTTCGTCATCAGTGACATCCTTGATTAAGCGACAGATTTTTACCCTATCTTTCATTTTTTTATCGCGGCGTGCATTAACGATTACGGCATACTGTTAATAATGGCGCAATATTGCTCGATGATTATGTCGCCCTTCTGATGCCGGGTCTGGAGAACATCACGTGAGATATTACCCCCTTTTGCGACTTGCGCTTGTGTTAAGCATACTGGTGCCAGTGGTTAGCCTTGCCGTTTTACCCGTCGGGCCGCAGGTCGGCGATCAGGATTTATCCCCGTTTTACCGCTGGAATAGTGCGCTCCCCGATAAACCCGGCGTTATGCTGCGTGAAGAGCCCATGAAACACCAGCCGGAGATCGCTGCGGCACAATCGCGGCGCATCCTCTATACCTCCCGCGACGTGCGCTGGGATGCCGGTATTGTCCCCGTGAGCGGGACGCTCTATTTTCCGCAAGGCAGAGCGCCATCAGGCGGCTGGCCGCTGGTTGCCTGGGCACACGGCACATTGGGTGTCGCTGACACCTGCGCCCCCTCCTGGACAGGACATGCACCGCGCGACGCGAGCTACATCAATAAATGGTTACAACAGGGGGTTGCCGTCGTCGCAACGGATTATCAGGGGCTTGGCGGGCCGGGGCCGCACCCTTATCTGATTTGGCAAGCCGAAGGACGCTCTGTGCTTGATAGCGTCCGCGCGGCGTTGCAGGCCCACCCGCAGCAGCTCGCTAATCGCCTTGTGATAACCGGACAATCACAAGGCTCGGGGGCCTCACTGGGTGCAAGCTATATTGCCCCGGGCTACGCGCCGGAACTCAAACTACTGGCGACCATTGCCACCGGTCTGGTGGCGACATTCCCTGACGGCCCCGTTGCGGCGGGTGACGGGCGAATTCATGGCACACCACCCCGCCTGGAAATGTTACGCCTGATCGGAGGTTCGCTGGCGGATGATGCGCCAGCGCCTGAATCGCTGGTGACAGACAACGGGGCAAAGCTGCTGGCACGGGCCAGGGTTTCTTGCATGCCTGAACTCGGGCATGTTCAACGCCGCCTGCACCTGAATGCCAACAATGCGTTTATTGGCGGCAGCGAGCGTATCACCTCTGTGTTAAAACCCGTCACGGATATGCCATCAGCACGCTTTCCCGCGCCGCTGTTTCTGGCGACCGGTCTGGCGGATCGCACGCTGTCGCCCTATCACCAGTATGCCGCCGTGGCGGCACTGTGCGCGGCAGGTAACCCGCTTGAATGGAAAACCTATCAGGGCATCACCCATAACGGCATTGTGAATACCGCGTTTGCAGATGAACTCACCTTTGTTCAGGCCGTGCTGGCGGGTAAACCACGACCGGACAGTTGTGGGACGTTGGTTGTACCGGGCAAGGCCCAGCCCGCACTAAAGGATATCTTGTATAACAACTGATTTTTTAAGCGCCGCCGTTTCTCAGAGAATGGCGGCGCTCTACAATACGGCCCCAACTGGTAACACCCTAAAAAGGATGCCTTATGTTTTTACGCGTAACGACGGAAGTCACTGAGCAAGAACAAAACGAGTTACTGGACGGTTTACGGGAGTTTAATCGTCCCTTTCTCCGCAATCGTGAATGGGGACCTGTTGGCGTCTTTTGTCGTGATGTAAACGGTAAAATGACCGGCGGATTGATTGGCACGTGTAAAAGCGAATGGCTGTGTATCAGCTATTTATGGGTTAGCGAAACCCTGCGCGGTAGCGGGCTGGGTACAGAACTGATAAAGGCCGCAGAGAAAGAAGCGGTAAAACAGGGTTGCCAGCAATCACTGGTGGATACGTTCAGCTTTCAGGCATTAGCGTTTTACCAAAAGCAGGGTTATGTACTGCAGATGACGCTGGATGACTTTCCGGAAAAAGGCATCCAGCGCCATTACCTCACCAAGACGCTGGCCAGCCTGTAATCTTTAGAGGGCCTCCGGGTTGGCAAGCGCCCGGTCCCTGCCCTGAATTTTTGCCATATACAGCGCCTTATCTGCCCCCTCTTTCAGGCGATTCGCGTCATCTTCATTACCGCTGCCGATCAGGGAAAAACAGCCCGCACTGATGGTGACGACTTTGTTTGTCGCCCCCGATTCGACGTGCGGAATTCTTGCGCTGCGCACCGCCGTCACCGCCTGACGAGCAACAAACAGCGCGGCTTCTGGCCCGGTATCCGGCAAAATGATCGCAAACTCTTCGCCCCCGTATCGGGCAATCAAATCGGAATTACGCAGTTTGAGCTTCTGGATGACTTCGCCCACCGCGCGCAGGCAGTTATCGCCCGCCACATGGCCATAGAAGTCGTTATAGCGTTTAAAAAAGTCGATATCGAGCATCACCAGTGAAACCGGCTTTTTACTCAATGAAGAGGCTTTCAGGCTTTGGCTCAAAAACAGATCGAACTGACGGCGGTTGGCAAGCCCGGTTAAACCGTCGGCCAGCGCCATCAGTTGCAACGTGTGGTTGATGCTGGTCAGCTCATCACGCAGTTCCGCCAGTTCGGTCTGATTACGCACATTCATTCGCACCTGGCGAAAAACGATAATTCCCATGAGTAAGGTGCCGAGCAGCAACATGGCATTAAGCACCAGGTCCGGCAAACTGTCCTTGAGCCAGCGTGACCAGAGTGCCGGTTTGTCATAACCGGCGGCCACGACCAGCGGATAACGTTCAAGGCGCGCAAAGCCATAGATGCGCTCGACGTGATCCAGCGCCGAAACCCAGGTTGCATTACCGCGATCTTTTTTCGCCAGTTCACGGGTAAAGAGCGGGCTCGCTGAAAGGTTGCGATTAATGACATCATCCGGGAAAGGACGGACATACAGCGCCGTACCGTCAGTGATCATTAAGGCCAGCAGATCCCGGTTTTCCAGTTCGAAATAGCTATAAAAGTGACGGAAGTAATCTACCCGGATGGTGGCGAGTACTACGCCAGCAAAACCGCCTGCGGAATCGCTGATGCGCATGGATACGGGAATCACCAGATCGCCTGTTGAACGGCTCGAAATTACCCGTCCGATATGAATGTTGTTATGCCCGTTACGCTGATGATAGTTAAAATATTCGCGGTCGCTGCTGTTGGTGACCATCGGGAGCCGGCCAAGCGCCGTGGCTTTCATGTTTCCCTGCGCATCATAGATGAACAATCCGTGCAGTTGTGGCAAGCGCTCTTTCAGCTCAGCTAACAGCACATCGAAGCGACCGGCATTCAATGTCGAAATACTGTCTGCCGGTATGGTCCGGCGAATATCACGCAGCGCCAGCTCTGTTTGTAAAACGGTATCTTCTGCCTGACGCGCCTGGGAAACGGACAAGTTGATAGCATTACGTTCCATATCCTCTACGGCACGATTCCAGGAGCGGGTCAGCGTCCAGCTACTGGTCATCACCCCCGCCAGTAATAATGCGGTCATGAAAAAAGTGATGCTACGTCCAAGGGAGGAATCCAGAGCCAGTGCGCCTGAAATATGTTTATTGATGTTCATTTTTTCCCCGTGCTTCACATCCCGTTCTTTAAGTTAAGCATGAAAATACGATGATTTATAAGCAAAATCATGTTGCGCTAAGGATGAACTGAGATATCTCGCGCTATCATCAGCGAGTGAAGTGTCTTTTTATAATGAAATAAAACCTGTTAGATGACGTTATTAAAAGGATATATCCGGCGCTGCTTCACGTTGGCTATTCAGCCATGAAGATGACACTGGCGACATAAAAACGAGAATGACCTGATCGTATTCTCCCATCTCTTTATGTCGCCCCCCGCTTAACGTTTTATGCGCTGCGGCCAGTTAATAGATGAGACACCGTTGAGTATCGGGCGGGCAAACAGGAAACCCTGAAAACGCTCAATCCCGGCGGCTTCCAGCCAGCACCACTCTTCCACTTTCTCCACGCCTTCGGCCACTACGGTAATTTGCATCTCAGCACAGCAATCGATAATCGCTTTGACGATAGCCTGCTTCGGGCCGTGCATATGGATATCGGTGACGATGCTGCGGTCAATCTTGAGTTTGTCCGGCTGAAACTTGGCAAGCAGAGACAATCCTGCAAACCCGGAACCAAAATCGTCGATCGCCAGGCCAATTCCCGCCGCACGTAACTGACGAATAGCGGAGGTAAATTCGTCATAGCTGGAAATCATCTCATCCTCTGTCACCTCAACAATGACCTGCTCAGGATCGAGTTGATTGCGTTTAATGTGATCCAACAAAATGTTCACGGCGCCGGGTATCTTTACCAGTGACATCGGCAACAAGTTGATGGCCACCTTGTGATTTCCAATCCCCAGACGGCGCGCCATCGCCAGTGCCCAGCCTTTTGACGCCAGGTCCGCCTCGTGCAATTTATGTTCGGGAATGGTTGAAAAATAGTCCTGCGGGCTTCCACCATCCGGCCCACGGATTAACGCTTCGAGTGAGGATATATTGCCGCGCGCGGGGTCAACAATGGGCTGAAACGCAAACTGACGGGGTTGATTATGTAGTATGGGAACGTTCGCCAGCTCAAACGGCGGAAGTGTGGTATTCAATCGCCAGCGTTCAGCGGGGTAATTTAAAACGTGTTTTGACGGAAGCGGTGACGCGACAAAATTGCGAATAAATTTATAGACGCGATCATTGCGCGCAAGGTGGTATTTTAATCTGCCAAATTTAATCACCATGCGCAGTACTGCGCTCGGTCTGGTATTTCTCAGGTCAAACAGTACCAGCCCCTGGTCAAGGAAGCGGCGATGTGGCGCAAAATCACGCATCAGCTCTACGACGTGTGCATGACGAACATCTTTGTTGATACGTTCAAAAACCGCGTTGACTGCAGAGATGGGGCCTTCCAGTACCTGTAAAAACTGTCTGCCATCAAACAGCAACACACCCGTCACCTGCAGTGCCGTATTCCGTAGGCTTGCCTGCTGTACAAGCCCAGCCAGTTGCGAAGGATCCAACGCATAATTAAGCCGGCTACGATAGATCAAAGTCGCTAACACTGAGTACTTCCCTCAAAAAAATATCCACACAAAAACTGCATGAATAGACGCAATGGTAATAGTGTAACAAGGAAGCTCAAATTCCGTTCACTGATTAAAGCCTTTTCTGTGCCTGTTATCGTGGACTAGCCCACCCACCTTGAGAAACTGCCTAACCTACAGATAAACATTTTAACCGCTCACCAGCAGACTTTTAGCTACACTTTAGTATGTACTATATATCCACCAGAAGATTTTGATCTGATAATGACAAAAATATTACGGTTTTGCGAATATATTAGTCTGCTATGTTAATGTTTCTATTTTTGATCGCTTATTTTCTATGCTTTCCTGTATTTCCCGCCTTTAATTTGCATTAAGTCTTGTTTTTCATCCTGGTGAAAAACATCATGACATTTTTCTTTTGCAAAATCATAACAATATTTAAATAAATTACCGTAAGCATGGCTTAAAAAATATTTATCGCAGCTACTTTCAGTTGTATGGCTGTTCGTGGAAAATGTGCAAGTAATAACAAAAAAACTCTCTGTCGGGTTAATAAAAAAAACACCTTCACCGACAGAAAAAATCCTGTTTATTGTACGCAGTTTATTGTGGGGTTATTTATGAAGCGTAACACTCCTGTTACACAGAGAGAGTATTTGCTTAACGAAGGTACGACACTGCTTTCGACAACGAATACGCATAGCCATATAACTTATGCAAACACAGCATTTATAGACGCCAGCGGATTTACTGAGGACCAACTTGTCGGTGAACCTCACAATCTTATTCGTCACCCGGATATGCCCCCCGCCGCGTTTGGCGATCTGTGGTTTACCATTCAGCAAGGCGATAGCTGGACCGGCATGGTGAAAAACCGCCGTCAGAATGGCGACCATTATTGGGTTCGTGCAAACGTCACCCCTGTTTATCAACAAGGGCAACTTACTGGTTATATTTCAGTGCGTAATATTCCAGCGCGCGAGGAAATTACCGCCAGTGAAAAACTTTACCAGTTAGTCAATGATAATAAATTAGGCGGACATCGTTTTTATAAAGGCCTGGTAGTACGACGTGGCCTGCTCTCTTTTTTATCCATTTTCCAGCGCATGAGTGTAACGCGGCGGGCTAACTTTGGCCTTTTTATCGCCGCCGCATTATTCGTGGCGATGCAATTTGCCCCCTTTAATCTGGTAGAAAAAGTCGGTACGACAATCGGAATAATGGCCCTGTTGTCGGTTTATTTACAGGCGCAAATTTGTCGTCCGTTGAAAGTTATCCTCTCCCAGATGCAAAAAGTGGTCTCCGGGCGTAAAGCCGATTATCGCCATTTTAATCGCGTGGATGAAATTGGTTTACTGATGCGCCTGGTCAATCAGTCAGGCCTTAACCTCAATTCACTGGTCGGTGATGTCTCCGCGCAGATCAATGGCATTCGTGACATTAGCCTGCGCATTAGCGAAGAAGGCGAGTCCCTGCAAAAACGCACAGAAGAAACCTCTGCGGACCTGCACCAGACTGCCGCCGCCGTTGAGGAGATTGCCAGCGCGGTAAGGCAGACCGCTGAAACCGCCGCTGAGGCGATGACCCGCGCAGATGAAACCAGCGTCAGTGCGACAAACAGCGGCGCCATCATGAAGAAAACAATCTCGATGATGCAGGCCGTTTCCCAGGATAACAGCAAAATCGTCGATATCATCGGCGTGATTGACAGCATCGCCTTCCAGACGAATATTCTGGCGCTGAACGCCGCGGTAGAAGCGGCGCGAGCAGGCGAATCAGGGCGTGGTTTTGCGGTTGTTGCGGCGGAAGTTCGCAACCTGGCACAGCACTCAGCCTCGGCAGCGCGGGAGATTCAGGCACTTATCGAACAGAACGTGGCGAATGTCAAAAACGGCGTTGAGATGGTGGAAAACACCGAAACCCACCTGACGGCGATGATTGATAACGTCATGACGATGTCGACGATGATCAAAGAGATTGGCACCGCAACGCATGAACAGACGCAGGCCCTGGAGCTTATCAATAAATCCGTTTCCCGCGTCGGGGTGATGACGCACAACAACACCAGTATGGTGGAAAACGTGACCAGTGCGGCAGAAAATCTCTCTGAGCGCGCAGCGCGTCTGCATCGCGCCGTGCATGTGTTCGGGAGTAGCGAAGGCTAATTATTTCATGACCATGCTATAGTCAGTGTCTCACTATGCTGACGCGCAAGGTTACCCATGTTCGCTTTGGTCAGAAGGTTGTGTTTGGTTATTGCCGCCGTCACGGCGACATCTGCCGGGGCCAGTTTGCAACCCCCGGCAGGTTACCAGCAACCACCGCAACACCATGCTGCTTCCCGTTTTACCTGCCCTTCATTTCCGGCCCCCTTTACCGGGGCATTAGATTTCACCAGTAAATATGAGGGGTCGGACAGCGCTCGCGCCACGCTGAATCCACAAGCCGACCAGGCATTCCATGAGCAGACAAAGGCGATCACTGAACTTGAAAAAGTGGTCAGCCAGGTCGTGACGGGATTCGCCCGCGATGGCAACCCGGCGCGGGCAGATTGCGTGGTCAATGGCCTGGATGCCTGGGCGCGTGCCGGCGCATTAACCGCTGTTGCCAAAAACCACACCGGGAAATCGATGCGAAAGTGGGCACTGGCAACGCTCTCATCGTCCTGGCTGCGGTTGAAATTCTCCCCTGCGCATCCGTTAGACCGACAGCAGCAAAAAGCAGCCGACGTTGAACACTGGCTCAGTCATCTGGCCGATTTGACCGTGGCGGACTGGCGTGACCTGCCATTAAAACGCGTTAACAACCACAGCTACTGGGCGGCCTGGGCGATTATGGCGACGGCGATTGTCACCGACCGACGCGATCTCTTTGACCAGTCGCTGGCGATGTACCGCACCGCCGCAAACCAGGTGGATAGCGAGGGTTTCTTACCCAATGAACTGCGCCGCAAGCAGCGCGCTTTTTCCTATCACAACTATGCCATTCAGCCGCTGGTGATGATTGCCCTGTTCGCGCGCAGTAATGGTGTTGAGGTGACGGCGGAAAATGATAACGCGTTGCAGCGACTGGCCCGGCGCATTTTGTCCGGGTTCGACAATCCGGATGTGTTCACCCGTAAGACCGGTATCCCCCAGGACAGCGCTTTTACTCAGCAGGCCTCCAGCATTGCCTGGCTTGAGGGCTGGTGTGCGCTGCAAACCTGCGATGCCCGGACAAATCAGCGAATTTCCGCCCTGCGCCCGCTGCACAGCACCCGACTGGGCGGCGATCTGAGCTGGCTTTTTGCCGCCCATTAACCGCAGCCGGACTGTTCCGAAAGCGGACATCGATCATTGCACTCGCTGGCGGATTAGGGGACCATCACTTTTGCGGCTACCCTGTAGTCGCACTGGATCAGGTTATATTTCGCCCAGTCATCGCGCCGGGCTTGTCCTTGAAACATCAACTGGATTAAGGAGTAAGCATGAAATCGAACCGTCAGGCACGTCATATTATGGGGCTGGATTACAAAGTCTCTAATATCAGGAAAGTGGTGAATAAGGACGATCAGGAAGTGACCGTGACGCACCGTTCTGGTCGTCATCGTCGCGTTGAATAACGTACATTTCCCCTTTCATGCCGCCCCGCCCGGGGTGGCATTACACCTCGTAAAATTCATCTCCCAAATCGCGTGAACAAGAAGTATTTACCATATGTATGCTTTATACTGGCGCGCGCCGCTGTACCCGCGCGAACAGGCATTCGCGCCGGAATCGTCGACTTAGGAGCTGTAAAATGCATACGAAGCATAATAAAAACCGATCGCTGTATATTCCCTATGCCGGGCCTGTATTACTTGAGTTCCCGCTACTCAATAAAGGCAGCGCATTTAGTGTAGAAGAGAGAAGCCACTTCAACCTGCTGGGGCTGTTGCCAGCCGTGGTGGAAACCATTGAAGAACAGGCTGAACGCGCCTGGTTACAGTACCAGGGCTTTAAGACGGATATCGACAAGCACATTTACCTGCGAAATATCCAGGACACCAACGAAACCCTCTTTTATCGTCTGGTCGAGAACCATCTCGATGAGATGATGCCGGTCATTTATACCCCGACCGTAGGCTGGGCGTGTGAACGTTTCTCGGAAATCTACCGTCGCGCGCGCGGTGTGTTTATCTCCTTGCAAGACCGCGGCAGTATGGATGACATACTGCAAAATGTGCCGAACCATAACATCAAAGTGATTGTGGTCACTGACGGTGAACGTATTCTCGGCCTGGGTGACCAGGGTATCGGCGGTATGGGCATTCCTATTGGTAAACTCTCCCTTTATACCTCGTGTGGTGGTATCAGTCCGGCCTACACACTGCCCGTGGTTCTGGATGTCGGTACCAACAATCAGCAGTTGCTTAACGACCCGCTATATATGGGCTCGCGCCATCCGCGCATTACCGGCGATGAGTACACCGCGTTTGTTGATGAATTTATCCAGGCGGTGAAACATCGCTGGCCGAATGTGCTGCTGCAATTCGAAGATTTTGCCCAGAAAAACGCGATGCCATTGCTTAATCGCTACCGCAATGAAATCTGCTGCTTCAATGATGATATTCAGGGAACCGCCGCCGTGACGGTCGGTACGCTGATCGCAGCCAGCCGCGCGGCGGGTAGCCAGCTCAGCAACCAGAAGATTGTCTTCCTCGGCGCGGGTTCTGCCGGGTGCGGTATTGCCGAGCAGATTATTGCCCAGACCCAGCGTGAAGGGTTAAGCGAAGCCGATGCCCGTCAGAAAGTCTACATGGTGGATCGCTTTGGCCTGCTCACCGACCAGATGCCGAACCTGCTGCCGTTCCAGAACAAGCTGGTACAAAAGCGCGAAAATCTGCAGAACTGGGATGCGCAGACCGATGCGCTGTCGCTGCTCGACGTAGTGCGTAACGTTAAGCCGGATATTCTGATTGGTGTTTCCGGCCAGCCGGGGCTGTTTACGGAAGAGATCATCCGTGAAATGCACAAGCATTGCCCGCGTCCGATCGTCATGCCGTTGTCAAACCCGACCTCGCGCGTTGAGGCGACACCGCAGGACATTATCAGTTGGACGAACGGTATGGCGCTGGTCGCCACAGGTAGCCCATTCACGCCGGTAACCTGGAACGAGAAAACCTGGCCTATTGCACAGTGCAACAACTCCTATATCTTCCCGGGTATTGGTCTGGGTGTGATTGCCTCCGGCGCATCGCGCATTACCGACGATATGCTGATGTCCGCCAGTGAGACACTGGCGAAATACTCTCCGCTGGTCATTAACGGTGAAGGATTGGTCTTACCGGAGCTGAAAGATATCCATATCGTTTCCCGCGCAATCGCCTTCGCGGTGGCAAAAGTCGCCCAACAAGAAGGTGTTGCTGTGAAAACGTCCGAAGAGGCGCTGTTGCAGGCAATTGACGATAACTTCTGGTTGCCGGAATATCGCAACTATCGTCGAACCTCTATCTGATGACTCACCCGGCAGCGCGATGTTGCCGGGTTTCTTTCCTTTTATCCGCCGCTATTTTTGTTTTTTCCGGCACTACGACCTGTTCACAAGATGCACTGAGTCATGACGGGAAATGCGTTTCTTCGGCCGTCACGATGCCTTCGAAAGCGCTTAATTCCATCAATCGGCTATGGATCCAGTAACGGGAAAATTCAATGCCCAGCGCCGCCTTGAGGTAGTCGCATTGGGCGAAGAGAGTGAGGGCGTCCTGTTGAAAAAGCGGTAGCAGTGGCGCGTTATTGAGAATATCCGGCAGCTCGGTATCGTTAACCTGTTCCAGACCATACAGCATACCGATCAGTACTGTCGCCATAACCAGATAGGGATTAGCATCGGCGCCGGCCAGTCGATAGTAATCATTGTGCATGATGACTGGGCTCCTGAGCGCAGGTTTACCGGCATAAAAAAACTGTAAATGCCCATGACGCCGATGCTGGCATCCTCGGTAAAACCTCGCTACACTGCTGCTACCCATTAACCGGATAAATAAAAGGAGGATAATTATGTCGTACTGTGAACGTTTTCTCGTTTCACATGCCTTTGGTGATCGCACCAGCTCAAGCGTTATCGGTATCGTGCTGCGATAACTTCGGCTTGAGCGAAGCTAACTAACACCCTTCCTCGGGCTTACCGGGTTATCGTCAGCGATGTTTGACGAGGCATGCCTATGCCTGTAACTCTTGAGTAAGCAATGAGCACATTACTGTCTGCACAATCATTACGTGTTGAAACGGCATTTGGTCCGTTATTTTCTGATATCTCCTTTACCCTGAAACAAGGCGACCGGCTTGGTCTCATTGGCGACAACGGCTGCGGCAAAAGTACGCTATTGAAAGTTCTTGATGGCACCGTTTTGCCCTCTGCGGGCAGCGTTTCAGTGGCGAATCACTGCCTGATGGCGCGCGTTGAGCAACATCTGCCCGACACGCTGCTGGATCTCACCCTGCTTGACGCCGTGCTGGCCCGACTTGCGCCGGGCGAACGTGACGTTCAGCGCTGGCGTGCGCAAGCGCTGTTAGCCGGAATGGGACTCAGTGAACATGAGATAGCCCTACCTGCGGCAACCCTCAGTGGCGGGCAACATACCCGGCTATTGTTGGCCCGCGCGTTAATCACCGATCCTGATTTATTGCTCTTGGATGAGCCCAGTAACCATCTCGATCTGCCAACCATGCTCTGGCTGGAGCGATTCCTACAGCGCTGGTCTGGTAGCTTTGTGCTGGTTTCTCACGACCGGGCGCTACTGGATGCCGTGACCAATGGCACCTGGATCCTTCGCGATAACCGGCTGCATTACTTCGCACTTCCCTGCTCTGCCGCGCGTCAGGCGCTGCAGGAGCGGGATGCCAGCGATGCATTGCGCCACAAAGCAGAGCAAAAAGAGATTGACCGGGTTACCAGCAGCGCCAAACGGCTGGCGACCTGGGGGCGTGTTTACGACAATGAAGATCTGTCGCGCAAAGCAAAGCAAATGGAAAAGCAGGTAGAGCGCCTCAAAGAGAGCCAGACGCAACTGACGGCAGGAAGTCTGTGGCGTTTAACACTCCAGGGCGAACCGCTGATTGCCGACCGTTTGCTGGAGATGGAACATCTCCCCGTCAGCGCCGCGCCGGGTTTACCACCGCTCTTTTCCGTGCCGCTGGCGCGCGTGAAAACCGGCGACCGAATTGCCATTATCGGGCAAAACGGCTGTGGGAAGTCCTCCCTGCTTCGGCTTATCTGGCGTCAACTGACCGGTGATATCGCGGCTCCTGGGATGGCGGTTCATCCACGTTTGCATGCCGGGTACTATGATCAGACGCTGGAGCAACTGCCCGATGACGCGACGCTTCTGGACGCGCTGGAACCGTTCGCGCCCTCGGCGGAACTGCGCAAAATGACGTTAATCAGCGCCGGGTTTGCCTGGGCTCGTCACGGACAAAAAGTGGCAACGCTCAGCGGCGGCGAGCGCTCCCGGCTGCTATTTGTTGGCCTGTCGCTGGCACGCTACAACCTGCTGATGCTCGATGAACCGACTAACCATCTGGATATGAGCGGTAAAGAGGCACTGATGCAAACGCTGCAACAGTTCTCGGGCGGTGTACTGCTGGTCAGCCACGATCGTGAGCTGATTGGCCAGAGTTGTAACCGCTTCTGGCTGGTTGAACAGGGGCAGTTTAGCGAATGGCACGACGTCGAGGTGGTCTACGAACGTCTGCGCCAGCAACAACAGGGAGATGAGACGCCGGTAACAGCAAAAGCGGCATCAACGGAGTTGGTTGATGAAAGCGATGCGTTACTGGAGCAGTTAATTGCTCTGGAAACCCGCCTTGAGCAGGATCTGGCGCGTAAACCGGCGCATCAAAAACCGTTGCTACAGGCGCAGTGGCGAGAGGAGATAGCCAGAATCAACCGGTTACTGATGTAAGACACCTACTTAAACAGGCGCTTTTGCGCCTGTTTTTTCTCATGGCGAGAGAGGCGTTATCTGTTGTAAAAAGCAATGTAAGCGCTAAAAATGGCCCCGCATAACCGCATATTTTTTTGCATGCCGTTATACGTGCGCTGTCTTATTGATATTTTTCCGCATACCGACTGAGGTGAAACAGATATGGATATTTCGACCCGTGGCCTGGATGTGTTGTTTATTGCAGGTTTTGGCCCAGTCCCACGCAACGTGGGCGACAGTAAAGCACTTTACCAGGAGACGTTAGGTCTTCCCATTAAGCCCATGGAGGGCAATGAAGATTACCTGTTAGCCGAACATGGCGCGCTGGACGACGCAAAACATTTTGCACTCTGGCCGTTGCATCAGGCGGCACAGTCCTGCTTTGGCACAGAAGTATGGCCTGCCGATATTCCCGCGCCGCAAAGCTGGATTGAGTTCGAAGTCGCCGATCTTGACAGCGCAACCCGTGTGCTGCGCGAGAAAGGCTACGCCCTGCTCGTGGATAACCGCCTTGAGCCCTGGGGACAAAGCATCACCCGCTTTCTCAGCCCGGAAGGCATTCTGGTGGGCTTAAGCATTACGCCGTGGCTGCGCGATTAATTGTGATGTGACGAAAAACGCTCCCTTGAGAGCGTTTTTTTTCAGGCCAGTGCGCTAACGTCAGCCCGAACCCGCTTCGCCTTTACGCGCCCGTACATAAGCAGCGCTGACATGGCCGAGAACGAAAGGATTGCGGCGGGCAGCGTGACGTAATCCCAACTCAGACCGAGCGTGATCATCAGGCCGCCAAAATAAGCGCCGATGGCACTGCCGAGGTTAAAGGCAATTTGCCCCCCTGCCGCACCCAGTAATTCACCGCCTTTGGCATTCTGTAAAAGCAAAATTTGTAGCGGTGCCGCCAGAGCGAACAGACCCGCGCAGCAGATAAAACCCATCGTTAAAGAGGCGACTTTGTTTTCGCCGAAAGCAAACAGCAGCAGCAAAGACAGTACAATCACCAGATCGGTGGTGGCTGCGATACGCAGCGGACTATATCGTCCCGACAATCTGCCGCTTAACAGATTACCCAACACCATTCCCAGCCCCATCAGCATCATGATGACCGTCATGAACATTTCCGAAAAGCCGGACACGTTCAGCATAAATGGCTTAACAAAGCTGAACCAGGCGAAGACGCCCGCGTTGCCAAACATGGTGGCGGCGAAGATAAACCACGGCTCTGGCTTTTTCAGAAAGCGAAACTGTTCGGTAAAACGGGTTTCGGATTTATCAAAAAGTTGAGGAACCCAGAGGAGAATGGAAACGAGCACCAGCAAATTAAACAGCGCAATCAGCATGAAGGTGTAGCGCCAGCTAAAGGCATGACCAAGCCAGGTTCCCAGCGGTACACCCGCAAGGTTAGCTACCGTCATCCCGGCGACCATACCCGCAACGGCCAGTGTCACTTTTCCCGGAGGAGCGATTTTAGACAGAATAATTGCCCCAACGCCGAAGAACGCGCCATGAGGGAACCCCGACACCAGCCTGCCGATGGCCAGCATGGTATATGACGATGAAAAGGTAAAAATTGTATTCCCCACCGCGCACATGGCGACCAGGAACAACAGAATGGTTTTCAAGGAAAAACGGCTGGAGAACACGGCGATAATCGGCGCGCCGATCACCACGCCAAAAGCATAAAAGGAGATCATATTGCCCGCCGACGGAATGGAGATCCCTACATCTTTCGCCAGTTCGGTCAGCACACCCATAATGCCAAATTCCGCCATGCCAAGGCCAAAAGTGCCCAGTGCTAACGAAAAAATCGTCTTTTTCATACCACAACCACATGTTAATAGAATGCAACAAGCATTATCGACCATTCGTTAAGTGTGAACCAGTTCAAACTCTCCTGCTGGCATATTCATCCATACATTCAGCTCAGGCTGTGAATGTTTTCATACCCTGTGCGATATATCGGAACCCCCTGAAATACAATGACACGAGTAATTTTCGCGCGCACCTGAACCGACCATTACACTTCTTAGGCGTCTCGTTATTTATTTGAAAGAGGAAGAGAGTCATGGGAAAGAAGAAAAACATCAGCACCATCGCTGACGCACCTCCTGCGGCGCCGCTTAAAAACAAGGAATATGAGAAAGAGTTACGCCGGCTTCACGTTGAACTGGTAAAACTTCAGCGCTGGGTTGTCAGCAAAGGGCTCAAAGTTTGCATCGTCTTTGAGGGGCGTGATGGCGCGGGCAAAGGCGGCACCATCAAAGCCATTACTGAACGCGTCAGTCCACGTATCTTCCGCGTTGTCGCCCTGCCCGCCCCCACTGAGCGCGAAAAAAGCCAGCTTTATCTGCAGCGTTACGTTCCCTATCTGCCGGCGGCAGGTGAAATTGTTATCTTTGACCGTAGCTGGTACAACCGCGCCGGGGTTGAACGCGTGATGGGATTTTGCACAATGGAACAAGTAGATAAATTTCTGGAAAGCATCCCAATGATGGAGCGCGCTATGGTTGAGTCCGGCATTATCTTGTTGAAATACTGGCTTGAGGTGACGCCGGAAGAGCAAGAACGCCGTCTGCGCGACCGCGTGAACGATGGCCGCAAGACCTGGAAGCTATCCCCCATGGATATCAAATCCTTCGACCGCTGGGATGATTACACTGTTGCGCGAGACGCGATGTTCGAAGCCTCCGATACCTCATGGGCACCGTGGTTTGTCGCCCGCTCCGAAGACAAAAAACGTGTACGGCTGAATATCATTACCCACCTGCTAACGCAGATCCCTTATGAGGATATTCCGGACGATCCGGTGGAGTTCCCGAAACGCAAAATAGGTAAAGTTAAACCCACCCATTATCCTTTCCGTATTATTCCCGAACCGTTCTGAATAAGTGTCTTCCTGCATCGGTTACCGCTGCCGATGCAGTTGCCTTTATTTCACGTGTTTCTTTTTTTCTGGAATTGTTCTCGCAGAAAGGGAATTACCAGGGGGTTCAGTATTGTTTTTTGTGCGGGGGGATTGATAATGTTTACATAAACACAAGGGAGATGAACTGATGAAAAATTATTCCGTACATAGTGCGGCGCCTCGTTCACATGCCAGAAGCAACGCGCCACAGGCGAAACCAAAAGGAAAGCCTAATGGTACGAAGCTATCTGAAAATGAAAAGGAATTTATTCGAGCGATGAATGAGTTTGTTGCAGAACATGGAACTATTACGGATGACGAATATTTTAGGGTGCTTTAATGCTGAGACAATTTAATGTATATCGAAATCCTTCTTCGCAAACCAATAAAATATTGCCATATTATATGATTGTTCAGGACGATTGTTATGATGATTTTTCTACCCGAGTCATCATTCCTCTTATGCGAAACCCAAAGCTGCCTTTATGGCATCTCAATGTCGCACCCAAAATTAATGTCGAGTTTGAATCGCTAACGCTTTATTCCCCGATGCTGACAAATCTGGAAACGTCGCGGATTCATCATAAAGATTTTATTTGTAACCTCAGGTCGGCCAGGCGAGACGTCGTCAATGCCATCGACGCGTTGATCACCAATGTCTGACCGCCCCCCTCCCCAGCCTGACGCCTGTGAACGCGCCAGGCCGGGTAAGCGGGTAAATACGCAGTTGGTATACCCGGCGAACGCTATCTGAGCCCGTGCATGTTCTCTTCTTTGGCTTCCTGTCTTTCGACCTCACGGTACCAACGCGGATGATGTTTGCGTGCCCAGCGGCGGCTCACTTTCCCTTCGATCATCCCTTTAATTGAGCCTTTCACCCAGAACGCCATATACATATGAATCAGGATGGCGTGAAGAAGGATAACGGCAGAGGTTGCGTGAATCAGCAGGCTATAGCGGATCACCTGTATCGGGAAATATTGGGCAAACCAGGGGCGCCAGATGATGATACCGGATACAAGTAAGATAAAAATCATACTCATGATGGTCCAGAACATCATCTTTTGCCCGGCGTTATATTTGCCGACTTTCGCGACCTTGTGCTCGTTGCCTTTCAGTACCTCCACAATCCCTTTCAGCCAGGGAATATCCTGCCTGTCCGGGATGTTGTGATGCACAAAGCGCACAAACATCACCATCAGCAGCAGGAAGACCGCAACGCCAAAGAACGGGTGCAGGATGCGCCCCATCTGCGGTGTACCAAAGGTCTCCGTCAGCCATTGTAGCGTCGGAAAGAAAAACGATATCCCCGACAGCGACACCAGGAAGAAGAGGATAACCATCGTCCAGTGACAGGCGCGATCAATAAACCGGGTGCGCACAATTATTTTCGAATCACTCATGATGCTCCTCGTCGTCATCGACTTCTTTATTCGGCCCAATGCCGATGTAGTGGTAAATCAACCCGGCAAACGAGGCGATAAATCCGGCGGCAGCCAGCGGTTTCAGCGCCCCTTTCCACAGGCTGATGGACGTGTCGATGACCGGATCCTTCGGCAGGTTGTGGTACAACGCCGGTTGGTCATTATGGTGCAGCACATACATCACATGTGTGCCGCCAACGCCTTGCGGGTTGTAGACCCCCGCATTCGGATAGCCGCGTTTTTTGAGTTTCTCCACGCGCGCCTGCGCGACGTCCAGCATCTCCTTTTTGGTACCAAAGTGAATGGCCCCGGTTGGGCAGGTTTTCACGCAGGCCGGCTCCTGGCCGACACTCACGCGATCCACACACAAGGTGCATTTATAGACCCGGTTATCCTCTTTATTGAGGCGCGGGACGTTAAAGGGGCACCCGGCAATGCAGTAGCCGCAGCCGATACAATTTTCCTGCTGGAAATCAACAATCCCATTGGCGTACTGGATGATCGCCCCGGCGGATGGGCAAGCTTTCAGACAACCCGGATCCTCACAGTGCATGCAGCCGTCTTTGCGAATCAACCACTCCAGCTTGCCGTTCTGTTCGGTTTCGCTAAAGCGCATCACCGTCCAGGATTTGGCGCTCAGATCCGCCGGGTTGTCGTACACCCCGACGCAGTGCCCGACTTCATCGCGGATATCATTCCACTCAGAGCAGGCCACCTGGCAGGCTTTGCAGCCCACGCAGGAAGAGACATCAATCAGCTTGGCCACTTCATCTTTATAATCCCGCGCACGTGGCGCGGGGGTGATGGGATTTGTCGCGGAGCGCTTGAGAATGTCCTGTGTTTCCATTGCCATATCGTCGCTCCTTACGCTTTCTCGATGTTGACCAGAAACGCCTTGTACTCCGGCGTTTGCGAGTTCGCATCGCCGACGTTGGGTGTCAGGGTATTGGCGATGTAGCCTTTCTGCGCCACCCCTTCAAATCCCCAGTGCAGCGGAATGCCAATGGTTTCCACCTGCTGGCCGTTAACGTGCAGCGTGCGCAGACGACGCGTAACCACCGCCACTGCGCGAATAAAGCCACGCTTACTGCTGACCTTCACGCGGTCGCCGTTGGCAATGCCTTTGGCTTTCGCCAGCCCTTCGCTTATCTCGACAAACTGTTCCGGCTGCGCGATAGCGTTCAGGCGCGCATGTTTGGTCCATGTGTGGAAATGCTCCGTCAGGCGGTAAGTGGTGCCGACATAGGGGAACCTGTCTTTCTTGCCAAGACGGGCGACATCGTCTTCGTACAGACGGACGACCGGACTGGAGATCACGTTTGGGTGCAGCGGGTTCGTGCCGAGCGGCGTTTCCATCGGCTCGTAGTGTTCCGGGAACGGCCCTTCTGCCAGCTTATCAAGCGCAAACAGGCGTCCCAGCCCTTCCGGCTGCATGATGAACGGATTGGTCGCGCTGCCCGGCGGTGCAGTGTTGAAGTCCGGGATATCGTTACCCGCCCATTTACTGCCGTTCCACTGGATCAGCATGCGTTTCGGATCCCAGGGTTGACCGTTGATATCCGCCGAAGCGCGGTTGTAAAGCACACGGCGGTTCATTGGCCACGCCCAGGACCAGCCCAGCGTATTGCCTAGCCCTGACGGGTCAGCGTTATCGCGGTTAGCCATCTGGTTGCCTTGCCCGGTCCAGCTACCGGTATAAATCCAGCAGGAAGACGCGGTGGTTCCGTCGTCTCGCAACAGCGCAAAACCGCTCAGTAACTCCCCTTTCTTCGCAATCAACGCCCCCGCCGGGTCGTAGAGATCCGCCAGCGCAATACCGTTGTTCTCTTTTGCTATTTCCTCAGGCTCGGGGCTTTCAGGTTGCTTATACGCCCAGCGCATTTTGAGCAGCGGCTCAATACCTTTGCCGCCTTCGCTTCGATACATCTCGCGCAGGCGATGGTAAATCCCGGCCAGAATTTCACCGTCATTGCGCGCTTCACCCGGCGCATCCTGCCCCTTCCAGTGCCACTGTAGCCAGCGCCCGGAGTTGGCAATTGAACCCTCCTCTTCGGCAAAACAGGTCGATGGCAGACGGAAAACTTCGGTCTGGATGGCCATCGGATCCACATCATTCATTTCGCCGTGGTTCTGCCAGAAATTAGAGGTTTCCGTGACCAGCGGATCGATAACCACCATGTATTTCAGCTTGCTCAGGCTGCGCACCACTTTGTTTTTGTCCGGGAAAGACGCCACCGGGTTAAAGCCCTGGCAGAGGTAGCCTGTGACATTGCCTTTATCCATCATGTTGAAATACTTGATAACGTCATAGGCCTGGTCCCACTTCGGCAGCCAGTCAAAGCCCCAGTTGTTCTCCTTCTGCGCGGCATCGCCATAGAAAGATTTCATCAGACTGACGAAGAACTTCGGATAGTTACCCCAGTAGTTCACCTGATCGGGCAGCATGGCTTTCGGTGTATTTGCCGTGAGATAAGATTGCAGATCTGCCTGTTTTTCTGACGGCAGCGTCAGATAGCCCGGCAGACTGGTCGACAGCAACCCTAAGTCTGTTAAGCCCTGAATATTGGAGTGACCGCGCAGCGCGTTAACGCCGCCGCCAGCCATGCCCATATTGCCGAGCAGAAGTTGGATCATCGCCATAGTGCGGATGTTCTGCGCGCCCACGGTGTGCTGCGTCCAGCCCAGCGCATACAGGAAGGTGGTGGTCCGGTCTGCCGCGCTGGTGGAGGCCAGCACTTCGCAGACTTTCAGGAAGTCTTCTTTTGGCGTACCGCAGATATTTTCCACCACCTCCGGCGTATAGCGGGAAACGTGCGTTTTTAGCAGGTTCCACACGCAGCGCGGATGGGTCAGCGTTTCATCCCGTCTGGCATAGCCGTTTTCATCGAACTGATAGTGCCAGGAGGATTTATCGTACTGGCGTTTTTGCGCGTCATAGCCGCTGAACAAGCCGTCATCAAAGGCAAAATCGTCCCGCACCAGCAGGCTGGCGTTGGTGTAGTGTTTGACGTATTCGGCGTTGATCTTATTGTTTTCGATCAGGTACAGCAGTACGCCCGACAGGAAAGTGATGTCGGTACCGGAACGGATTGGCGCATAGATATCCGCCACCGACGCCGTACGCGTAAAGCGCGGGTCGACGACAATCAGCGTCGCATCGTTACTGTTTTTTGCTTCCAGCGCCCAGCGGAATCCCACCGGATGTGCCTCAGCGGCGTTACCGCCCATCACCATCACGACGTTCGCGTTTTTGATATCAACCCAGTGGTTGGTCATCGCACCGCGACCAAATGTTGGAGCAAGACTTGCTACCGTTGGTCCGTGTCAGACGCGTGCCTGGTTGTCTACCGCCAGCATGCCGAGAGAGCGCACAAATTTTTGCGTCAGCATGCCGGTTTCATTGCTGGCTGCCGAGGCGCACAGCATCCCGGTAGAGAGCCAGCGATTGACCGTTACACCTTGCGCATTCTTCTCTACAAAGTTGGCGTCACGATCATCTTTCATCAGTCTGGCAATACGTTCGAAGGCGTCATGCCAGGAGATGCGCTGCCATTTGTCAGACCCCGGGGCGCGGTATTCCGGGTAGCGCAGACGGTTGTCACTGTGAACATAATCGAGCAGGCCCGCCCCTTTCGGGCACAGCGCGCCGCGGCTAACCGGATGATCCGGGTCACCTTCAATGTGATAAATCGATTCACGGGCATTTTTCGCCCCATCACCCAGGCTATACATTAATAGCCCGCAACCTACGGAGCAGTATGTGCAGGTATTTCGAACCTCTTTCGCACGCAGGAGCTTATAATTTCGCGCCTGCGCCAGTGCCGCTTTGGGGGCAAATCCCAACGCAGCAACGGTTGTCCCGGCCATACCACCCGCGCAGATTTTAAAAAACTGCCTGCGGCTGATGTCCATTGTGTTCCTCGTTATATGAAGAGAGCCCCTGAATAATTCGAGTTGCGCAAAGGCGGCAAGAGAACGGATTCCCTGGTGCTTACGAAAAGCGAACGCAGCCAACACATCGGCAACTTGAAATATGACGGGTGTACTGGCGAGGAAAACTAACAGCTATATCCCTGCGTAATTTGCGGCAAATCAATATTGCAACGCAGCAACTTCTTAATAGTCTTTTCTGGCGCATTTAATTACCCCTAAAGGGGTGATATTGCATCGTGATTTATTAGTAGGCATGCTAAGTAAAGTGCTATAAATTCCCTCTTTGCTGTTTTTTAAGGGAATAGAGTTACATGAATAAGAAGAGAGCCACGTTGACCGGGCTGTTAGCCATCGTGTTGTGGAGTACGATGGTGGGTCTGATTCGCGCAGTTAGCGAAGGCTTAGGTCCGGTCGGCGGTGCGGCGATGATTTATACCCTGAGCGGCATTTTACTTATTCTCACGGTCGGTTTTCCCGATATTCGCCGTTTCCCTCGCGGCTATTTACTGATGGGCAGCGTTTTATTTGTCAGCTATGAACTCTGCCTCGCCCTGTCACTGGGGTTTGCCGCAACACGCCAGCAGGCGATAGAAGTCGGCATGGTTAACTATTTATGGCCGAGCTTAACCATTCTATTTGCGATCCTGTTTAATGGACAAAAAGCTACTCTGTGGGTCATTCCGGGTCTCATTCTGGCTGTCATGGGGGTGAGCTGGGTATTGGGCGGCGAACAGGGATTGAATCTTCACGATATTACACAAAATATTCTCTCAAGCCCGTTAAGTTATTCTCTTGCTTTTGCCGGTGCATTTATCTGGGCAGCTTACTGTACCGTCACCAGTAAATATGCCAAAGGGTCGAATGGCATTACGCTCTTTATTTTGCTGACGGCGGCAACCTTATGGATAAAATTTGCCCTGACCGATCAACCCGCCATGCATTTTACACTTCCTGTGGTGATCAAACTGGCAATGACCGCCGTCGCGCTGGGCTTCGGCTACGCGGCCTGGAATACCGGCATTTTACACGGCCACGTTGCCGTACTCGCTGCCGCGTCGTACTTCACACCGGTACTCTCCTCGGCGCTGGCAGCCGCCGTGTTGAGCGCCCCGCTCTCGTTTTCCTTCTGGCAGGGCGCGTTTATGGTGTGCGGCGGATCCCTGCTTTGTTGGTGGGCGACACGGCATCAGTAGTGATCATTGCCCCCCTTGTTCATTTGAACTAAAATTAATATCAAATGAACAGATGGAGCAGAAAAATGCAACTCTATACACCGGGCGTACGCGCGATCCCGCACGACCTGCTCAGCATCCTGGGGCTGCCCGCCACGGCGATTGCCGCTCATGACAGCATTAATGCCGGTCTGAGTGCAGGTGTGTTGCGTGATATCGCTGGCGCCGTCTCTCTTGATGAAATCACGCTGTGCCGAATGGCTGGCATTGATCGTAATACCTATAGCCGCAGGCTTAACAGCGCGGAAAAACGCTTTTCACCAGAACAGAGTGCGCGCGTCTACACGCTGGCACGAGTGATCAGCGCCGCTCGTGAGTTATTTGAAGGTGACAGCGAGCGTATGGCCACCTGGCTCAATAAACCCGCGAAAGGCCTTGGCGGTAAAAAACCCGCAGAGCTTCTCTCGACACCCGCCGGTGCGGAAGCGGTACTGACATTGATTGGTCGCCTTGAGCATGGTGTGATCGGCTAATGGAAACTGTCACCTTCTGGCGTCTGGTCAAAGAACGCTATGCGCTGACCGCCTTCGACGGTTACGGCGCGCGAACCTTTGGCGGACGCTGGAATTCACCGGGGCATGAATGCGTCTACCTGGGTGAATCAAAAGCTCTCTGCGTGCTGGAAACACTGGTACATCTTGAGATTGAAGATATCGCCCAGGGCTACTGTTTCTTAACCCTCGATGTACCACGTAATCTTATCGCGACGCTGGATTTGACCGCCCTGCCCGAAGACTGGAAAGCTGACCCGCCGCCTGTTTCCACGCAACACATCGGCGATGAGTGGCTGGCATCAAAGCAAAACGGGCTGGTACTGCGCGTCCCCAGTACCATCACCGGCGAATGGAACGCGCTGTTTAACCCCGAACACCCACAGGCGGCGAAAGTCCTCAAAAGCGTAAAGTCCGAACCCTTTATGCTGGATCCCCGTCTTAGCCGTCCTTGCTAGCCTGTCTGTCAACACCTTTAAGGCTCAGCCACACGCCGACCGCCAGCACCATCAGCATGATGCCGGCGGTACTTAATGCCACGCTATGCGACGAGACGAACGCGCTTCTGGCCGCATGCATAATCCCTTCCGCCTGGGGGGGTGAGACCTCTTTCGCCAACTGGAATGCCTCACCAATTGATGACGACGCCAGCGCTGCCTGCGTGTCATTTAACCCCGCGGGTAGCGTAATCGAAGACGAGAAGCTGCGGGTGAGAATCAGACCAAACAGCGCGATGCCAAGCCCTGCCCCCAGTTCGTATGCCATGGTTTCAATAGCCCCTGCGGCGGCCGCTTTCTCTTTCGGGGCTGCAGCCATGATGGCCGCTGTAGAAGAAAGTAACGCACTGGCCGCGCTAAACCCCAGCAGCGCCATCAGGATCCAGGCCTGGGTTTGTTGGGTGGAAAAGTCTGTAATCGACAGTCCCAAAAAGCTAAAGGCACTCAGCGCCATGCCGCCGGATGCCACCTGGCGTAAGCCGAGGCGGGAGACCAGCATACCGGCTATCGGACCACTGAACCCGCTTGCGAGCATCACCGGCAGCATAAACAGTCCGGCGGCAAACGGCGTAAAGCCGTGAACAAACTGTAACTCCTGCGCCATCAGCAGCTCAAAACCGACCAGAGCAACCATGGCTGTCACGGCCATTAACACACCGCTCAGAATGATGCGATGCGTGAACAGGCGCAGATCGATCATCGGGACAGGCGCCGCCAGTTGCCGACGCACAAATCCGGCCAGCAGTGTCGCTCCTACGAAGAACACCGCGACCACCCCCCAGGCGGCAACGCTACCTTTGAGCGCCGTTTTGGCGCTCCATACCAGCATGAGAATGGCCGCAATCAGCATCACCGCCTGGCTGAGATTGAGCGGTTGCTGACGCCGCCCCGGCTGGCGAGGCACATAACGCGCGGTCAACGCCATCACCACCATCACGATCGGCACATTGACCAGAAACACGGCGCCCCAGTTGAAATGAGCCAGCAACCAGCCGCCAATCAATGGGCCAAACGCGGCGCCGCCGGAGCCCACCGCGGCCCAGACGCCAAGCGCCATATTGCGATGTTCTGTTTTTGAAAATGTGTTGCGGATACCGGCAAGTGTCGCCGGAACAATCATCGCCGCGCCGATGGCGAGAATGGCGCGCGAGGCAATCAACTGCTCCGCGCTGGCAGACATGGCCGCCAGAAAGGAGGCCAGCCCAAAAAGACCGCTGCCCGTCAGCAACAGGCGTTTAAAACCGATGCGGTCTCCCAGTGCCCCCATGGGCAACACCATGCCCGCCATCACCAGAGAATAGATATCGATGATCCACAATAACTCATTACCGCTGGCTGCCAGCTCTGCACTCAATGTCGGTGATGCCACGTGCAAGACGGTGGCATCAATAGCGACCGGAATATAAACCAGCACGATAATGACCAATGTTAACCACTGACGAACCATAATTTCCTCATAACTTATGTTGGACACGCGTCCAGAATGGCGATCCTACGGAAAGTTGAACAACTGTCCAGCTTTTTGTTAGACTCCGTTTCCTTCACGTTTAGGGGGATATATGGGCTATTTGAGTCGGGACGAGCGCCGGGAATTGATCCTGCAGGCGGCGATACGCGTTGCGTTAAGCGACGGATTTGCCGGGATGACCGTGCGCAGGATAGCCAGCGAAGCCGGTGTCGCCACGGGCCAGGTACATCACCATTTCAGCTCGGGCGCAGAGCTAAAAGCGCAGGCGTTTGTGCGGGTGATGGGCGAACTGCTGGATGTGGATCTGTTACCCGAATCCGCAAGCTGGCGCGAACGGTTGCATGCCATGCTTGGCAGCAATGAAGATGGCTTCGATCCCTATATCCGTCTGTGGCGGGAAGCCCAACTGCTGGCAAACAAAGAGCACGAGTTAAAAGGCGCTTATGTGCTGACGATGGAAATGTGGCATGAAAAGGTGGTCGATATTATTGATGCGGGCGTGAAAGCGGGTGAGTTTATCCGCCATGATTCGACGGAAAACATCGCCTGGCGCTTAATTGCCCTGGTCTGCGGGCTTGACGGCATCTATGTGCTTGGCATGCCAGATGTCGACGATGCGGCGTTTGATCGACACCTGGATGCCATGATTCATCGCGAGCTGTTTTACGCCCCTTCCCCATGAAGATCGAAACGCGACATCACGGTGTCGAGCGCTTCAACGCTGAACCCATAATGCGGATCATCCGTACCCAGGCCGAATCGTTGCTGCATGATGTCATACAACGCCTGGGTATCCGGTAAGGTCTTCTCCTCCACCGCATGCCCGTTGCGCCAGTGGGTGAAGTGATAGTTAGTCAGCGTCAATTTCCCGCCGTCCGGCTGATGCAGGCACATTAGCAAATGGTGGCGAAAGTGCGATTGTGGCCAGTGCGCCGAGTGGAAATTCCCCATCACAAAATCGGCCTGATACTGCTGCCCCATCTCAAATTGGTAAATAGACTGCCAGCGATCGTGGTGGCGAAACTGCAAAATCCAGTCCGGCCCGGCCTGTTGCAGACGGTACAGACCATGCGGCGTCTCCTGCTCAATATCCGCCTTGAGGCGTACAGGCGCAGTGAGCGTGAGCCCGCCAAAGCCGACATCCGCAATCCACTGCTCGTCCCCTAACGTCACCAGCACGACACGGTGCGTGCGCGGCGGCATCTGCGGCGGATTTGCCAGCACCACACGCCCCAACAGGCTGCGCACCTCAAAGCCGATTTCGCGCAATACGCGCTCAAACAGGCCATTTTGTTCAAAGCAGTAGCCGCCACGACGGGCAATCACCAGTTTATTAAAGATGGCCTCATCGCTCAGTTCGATTTCCCGAGGCAGAACGACCTCAATATTTTCAAACGGAATGCTGCTGTTATGCTGCAGATGCAATGTACGCAATGTTTCCAGATTCACAGCGGGGACAGCGGTATAGCCAATACGGGCGAAATAGTCGTCCAAAAACGAGGTCATAAGAAGCTCCTGCAATAGATGTCCTTCTGTTATATCTCATTTTTTTCAGGGCACAGGGGATTTTGTGCCGTGGATTTATCGTTGTGTGCTCCGCTGCATAATCGCCAGCGCGGTCAGCATCAATGCGAGCCCGGTAATGAGCGCCAGCGTCGCCATCGCCATGCCTTGCCCAACCGATCCCTGTTCAAACTGCCGCCAGATAAAAACCGCCACCGTTTGCGTTCCTGCCGGGGCCAGCAGCAGCGATGTCACCAGCTCACGCGACGCGATAGCAAAAACCATCAGCATCGCCGCCAGCATGGCCGGAAAGACCAGTGGCAGAACAATAAAACGCAATGCCTGCAGGGGGCTGGCGCCATGAACACGGGCGGCTGGCTCCAGATTCCCGCCTAACTGACGCAGCGCACTCCCGACATAGCGCACCGGCCAGGGCAGCAACAGGCAACAGTACGAGAGCAGCAAAATAGCCCAGGTGTTGTACGGCGAGACGGGCCAGAACGTGCGGTTCCACAAGAGAATCAGCCCTACCCCGACCACAATACCCGGTAGCGCGGCGGGCATCAGCGACAGGGCGTCTATAACACTGCGCCCTTTGATGCGCTGAACCACCACAAGCCAGGCGGCAAGCAGCCCGACAAAACCGGTGACCAATGCCGACGCAAAAGCCAGTGACAAACTGGTCCCCAGGGCTGTTAAGGCATCGCCCTGCTGAGCAAACAGCGCGGCATAATGGGCAGTCGTGGCGTTTGCCAGTGATAAGCCGCCCGACAGGGTCGACATCACGCCGGTGATCGCCATGGACAGCCCCGGCACCAGCACCGCCAGAAAGCCGACAAATGCCATCGCCCCTACCACCGGCACGGTCGCGATACCCAGTTTCGCCCCCATATTTTCCGTGGGTTTACCCGTCACGCTGGTCACGTCCTTTCCACCGGTCAACTTGCCCTGTAACCACCAGGCGCTGAGCGCAATCACGATCAGAATCAGCGAAAGCATGGAGGCGCCCGGCAAGTCGATGGGCCAGTCGGCCAGTTTTTTTTCAATACCAACGGTCAGCATCACCACGCCGGAACGGGTGCCCAACGCGGCAGGTACGCCATACTCTTCAATCGCCAGGGTGAAGGCCAGCAGCATGCCTGCCGCCAGCGAAGGCGATAACATAGGCAGCGTGACATGCCAAAAGGCACGCCTGGTCGTTGCGCCATGCACGCGGGCAACCAGCGCCAGACGCTGCCCGCTGGCAAGCAGGCTACGGGATACCGCGAAATAAACGACCGGAAAAATATTGAGTGTCATGACCAGCACGATCCCGCTTTTGCTGAATAGCAATGCATTGAAATCGAACCCCAATAACTGAGCAAGATAACCATTGGTTTGCAAAACCAGCATCCAGGAGAGCGCCGCAATATAGGGCGGCGTCAGAAACGGGATCAGAAACAGCAGATCCCACATCCGTGGACAGGGTAAATCGAACAGTCCACGCGCCACCCCCAGCGGCAGGCCAATACAGGCGCTCAGCAGCGCAACGCCTGCGGCAATTTGCAGCGTTCCGGCAAACATTGCCGGGAGTTGTGGTTCAGAAAACAGCGGGCGTAACCCGGAAAACGCGCCCTGCAAAGAGCCAGCGCTAAACTGCGGGAAAACGGCCTGCAGAACAATAAACAGCAACGGCAACGCGACCAGAACCATCAGCACGGCCACGGTCACAAGCGAGATTAATCGTTGGTTCACGGCGAGTATCCAGAAGACGGGGTTGCCCCCGTCAGATGATGATTACTGAGCGAAAAGTGTGTTGAAGCGCTTGAGCACGGCGCCGCGCTCGCTGGTGCCGTCGTTTTTGGTCGGCAGAATTTTCAACTCGTTAAAGAGAGGACGTTTGGCCTGCACATCGGTACGCGCCGGCATCAGCCAGGCATCGGCCACCAGTTTCTGTCCTTCCGGCGACAGCACATAGTCCACAAACGCTTTAGCGTCAGCTTCATGTTGTGTGGATTTGAGGATCATCATGGGACGTGGCGCAATCACGGTACCACTGGCCGGGAAGATGACTTTCAGTGATTCACCCTGCTCAATGTTGCCATAGGTAACATAGTCAACCGCGCCAAACACCGCTGCTTTTGCACCTTGCATCACCGGTGTGACCGCCTGGGCGTTCGGACCGCTAACCACCATGCCGTTTTTCTTGAGTTCATCAAACAGTGTCCAGGCGCCTTCGCCCATGCCGTTTTGCAGACCGATCAGCAGGTCCAGCGATGCGCCAGACAGGGCCGGATCCGGGGTAGTGACTTTGTCTTTAAACGCAGCCGCCGTCAGATCTTTCCACTCTTTCGGCTCTGGCGTACCGCTTTTGGTATTCCAGACGATACCCAGCGCGGAAACGCCCTGGGCGACATAATCCGTACTTTTGAGCATCTCAGGCACCTTTTCGGCGTTGGCGCTTTGGTAAGGCAGCAACCAGCCACGGTTATGCAGATCTTCTGCGGTGTCCCAGGAGGCGGAAATCAGAATGTCCGCCTGCGGGTTGGCCTGCTCAGCTTCAAGGCGCGCCATGACTTTGCCGGTTGTGGCCTGGAAGATATCCACTTTCACCCCGGTTTTTTTCTCAAATCCGCTGGAAAGACCTTTCGCCAGAGAGCCCGGACCGGCGGTATAAACGGTGAGCGCATGAGCGCTGGACATCATAGCGGACGATAACACCATGGCTAAAGCAACTCCTTGTTTCAAAGATATTTTCATGCAATTTCCCCTGAGGTTGTTGTAATAGAACGAATGGCGTCTACACGACCGGCAGACAAATGAACAATACGGTCAGCGAGGATCTCGGCTTCACGGCGATCGTGGGTGACATAAACGGCGGTGATGCCGAGCTGGCGAAGCAGCGAGGCCATCTCACGGCACAAAGATTCGCGCAGCTCACTGTCGAGATTGGAAAGGGGTTCATCAAACAACAACACGCGCGGCTCGGCGACAATGGCCCGTGCCAGCGCCACTCGCTGCTGCTGGCCACCCGAGAGCCCGGAGGGTTTGCGCTTAGCAAACTCGCTAAGGCCAACGCGCGCCAGCGCTTGCAGGACACGGTTTTCACGTTCAGCGCGCGGGACATTACGCATCTTTAACGGGAAAGCGATATTCTCTTCCACCGTCATATGCGGCCACAGCGCATAGTCCTGAAAAACCATGCCAATATCACGGGACTCCGGCGGCAACGCCCATCCGGCCTTCGCCACCAGACGCGAACCGAAGGTAATGGTGCCGTCAGCAGGTTGTGTTAATCCGGCAAGTAAACGCAACAGCGTACTTTTGCCGCAGCCTGAGGGGCCGAGCAAAGCCACGATAGTGCCTGCGGGAATAAGGAGATCGATCTGATTGAGAACGGTGTTGCTGCCAAAGGCATACGACACACCTTCCAGGCGGATTTCTGTGAACGCGTCCATTAGCGCTCTCCCACAATGAGAAAGCGTCTGATACCCGTGGTCTTCATCCAACGGGCCGCGTCCACCTGCACGAACGTCAGGGGAGCATACATATTGTTATCCTCTTTGGGATTTGATGCGGCTGACTATAGGCAGGAAATGTGACGTATAAATTACGGTAATGTTGCGTCTTGATTTATATAGAAGAATAGTAAACTCTTAGAAGATCTCTCTTGATTTTCCCTAATATAAAAAGGTGATTACGTGCGTATCGCAACGATCACAAATTTTGCATACATCGCAACCGTTGTTCTGACACTCTCTTCCGGCTTTGCGTTGTTCAGCGCATCAGGTGCGGACCGAGCCGAACGGGAAGCTGTCGCCCAGATTCGCCTTTTCGATACGCTGACCGATGATCTTGAACGAGAAGCGTATGCGTTGAGTGACCTTGCGCGTGAGGCAGTGGTGAAGCGGCAGCCGGAGAACATCAAGGCCTGGCGACAAATGCTGGAGACCGATATCCAGTTCGAAAACCATTTGCTGGGTTTACACGATAACGGCGCAACGTCAGCAGAAATATTGATCCTCCGGGATGGCCTTAAAGTCTTTGATCAACTTGAAGATGAGCAGCGTGCTGCCATAGCCGCTGTGGAAGCGGGCAATATTAATGAAGGCATGAATATCATCTTTGGTCAGCAGTATGAAGACCAACTTGCTCAGGCCGAATACCGTTTTGCCCATTTTCGCAGCCTGGCGGATCAACGCACTGCAAGCGTCATTGCCGAGGCGACGGCGCTATCGCAACGGCTACGCACGGTGTCTGAGGTGATGGTGGCGATAACCGCCCTGCTTTTCTTGTTTGTACTTGGGTTTATTATCAAACACCGCATCTTGCGCCCGGTGGTCACGCTGAGCGACGTGGTGAACCGGCTGGCGACACAGGATTATGCGGTGGAAACACCGGTACTGGCGCAGGTAGATGAAATTGGCGATATGGCGCAGGCCATCCATATTTTTCGTGAGAACGGTCTGGCCCGACAGCGTCTGGAGCAAGAACGTGATGCCGAGTGGGCTTCGCGCACACTGCTGGCGAGGATGACGCAACGTCTACAGGGCTGTGATTCCCATGCGGGCATTGTCAGGGTCGTCGGCCGTTTCGCGCCGAAAATCATCCCCGACATGGGGGGGCGACTCTACATTCTGGATTCGCGGACAAACCGCATGAAATGCGCGGCCCGCTGGCTCCTGCCGCCCGGCGAGGATGCCCCCTTTACCCCCGATGCCTGTTGGGCATTAAAACGTGGACAACTGCACTGTCCGTCGCACGATTCGGTAGATATGCCCTGCGAACATCTTGTGCCGGAGGTGGCCGCACGGGCCATCTGTGTTCCGTTAATCGCGCAAAACAAGATTATCGGCCTGCTCACCTTTGATAATGAGCAGCAGAAAGAGCCGACCTACGCCTATCTGGAATTGATGGCAGAGACCATCGCGCTTGCGCTGGCAAACCAGATATTGCGCGATACCCTGACAGAAAAAGCGACCCATGATTCGCTGACCGGGTTGCGTAATCGCCATAATCTGGATGAGACCCTTCGCAGCCTGGTTGATCAGTCGATGGCAAACGGAACCTCGCTGAGTTGCCTGATGATCGATATCGACTACTTTAAAAAGCTTAATGATAGCCACGGACACGAAGCGGGTGACAAAGTGCTGCGCGAGATTGCCCGGTTGTTACAGGATACGGTGGGCGATAACGGGATTGCCTTCCGCTACGGTGGCGAGGAGTTTCTGATTATTTTGCCGGATACCAGCGAGACCGATGCCAAAAAACTGGCTGAACGGTTACTGCAAAGCGTACTGGACCATCGCATATTTTATGAGTCGCATGATATCGGGCAGGTTTCAATCTCGATCGGTCTGGCTACCTGGCCGCAGCATGCGCGGGCGGCAAATCTGATCCGGGCAGCGGACCTTGCGCTTTATATGGCGAAAGAACAGGGGCGAGGCCAGATTGTGGTCGCCCGTAACGCCAACGCACCGCAGACCTCCTGATATGACGGCTGCGCGGCAGTGCGCGCAGCCATTTCGTTACAGTGTCACTTGCTCACAGTCTGCCTGCAAGCGATCGGCCTCGTCCTGCGGCATCCCGGCGCGCACTGCCGCCGCACAAATCCCCTGCCAGCTTCCCGGGTCCAACGGAATCCCCTGCGCCTTACGCAGACGGCGGTTGTTTTCCTCCCACTCGCCTGGCACCAGAATCGGCTCGTCATTACTATGCGGCGACTGTTTCACCCATTCAACGAAAGCCTGCGTTTGTTGCTGCATATCCGGCGCGGCAAACATGTCCGGGTTTAAAATAATGGTGGTCATACAGTTGAAAATAGCATCGACGCTGGCCTGCAAAGAGCCCTGATGGGTGGTCTGTCCGCCGGATAAGGCTCCCCCCATAATTTCGCACAGTGCCGCCAGCGCATAGCCTTTATGTTGCGCAAACGTCACCAGTGCCCCCAGCGGCGAACGATGCATAACCGCCGGGTCGTTAGTGGGAAGCCCCTGCGCGTCAATAAGACAACCATCGGGCACCGGCTCGCCTTTGTGGTAAGCCACGCGCGTTTTTCCAAATGCAATGGCGCTGGTTGCGTAGTCCAGCAACAGGGGCGATTGCCCTTCCCGGGGGAAAACCACGCAAAAAGGATTTGTTCCGAACCGGCTGTCTTTTCCGCCAAACGGGGCCACCATCGGATCGCCGACGACGTTGACAAAATGGATGGAGATAAAACCGGCTGCGGCACACTGTTCGGCCCAGTAACCAATACGTCCAATATGATGGGAATTGTGAAGCGCAACGGCGGCAAGGCCATGTTGTCGGGCCTTTTCAATGCCCAGTGAGATAGCCTCATGCGCGGCGACCTGACCAAAAGCCTGATTGCCGTTCAGGGTGACCACCGCGCCCATATCTTTCACCACGCTGGCATGGCGGTTAAGTTGCAGGTAGCCCTGTTCAAGGGAGCGAACATAGCTCGGGATCATCCCTACGCCATGAGAATCGTGTCCGGCAAGATTTGCCGCCAGCAAATGGTCCGCAACCAGGCGAGCTTCCTGTGGTTCGCTGCCCGCATAGTGCAGGATTTTCTCGATAAAATGGTGTAAGCGCTGGGGATGAAGACGAAACCCTGTATCCATTGATAATTCTCCATTTATTATGTTGTTGTCTGCATTTCCATGCTGCATGTGAGCTTGCCTGAGGTCAATAACTGTACGGGCACAGAGAATAATGACCTGAAGATTGTTTCTGTGCGGGATAAACATGCAATGCACGGTGTTAGTACCGGGCATCTGTGCTTTAATTCCTGCACGACAGAACGAAGGAGTGGCTTATGAGTTTTTTCCGTCCGGTGGCGCTGGATCACGCCAGCCGCTTGCTGAATCACGGCCCGACCATACTGATTACCAGTCGTGATGAGAGTATCGACCGTCGCAATGTTATGGCGGCGGCCTGGTCAATGCCCGTTGAATTTTCCCCCGCCCGCATCGCGATCGTGGTGGACAAAAGCGCCTGGTCGCGTGAACTGATTGAACGCAGCGGTATGTTCGGCATTGTGGTGCCGGGCGTGGCGGCCACCCGCTGGACCTGGGCGGTGGGCAGCATTAGCGGTCGCGAAGAGGATAAATTCAACTGTTACGGTATTCCGGCCATCGCTGGCCCGGTACTGGGGCTGCCGGTCGTAGAGGAAAAATGTCTGGCGTGGATGGAATGCCGCCTGTTGCCGCCTACTGCCGCAATGGAAAAGTATGACACCTTGTTTGGTGAGGTTGTCTCGGCCGCTGCGGATGAACGCGCCTTTAGCAACGGCCACTGGCAGTTTGATAATGACCAGTTGAACACCATCCACCATCTGGGCGGCGGCAATTTCGTCACCAGCGGCAAATCGATAAAAGTTCCAGGTTAACCTGAAACTCGCCCCGGTAAGCGCAGCGCCACCGGGGACAATTCCAGGATGCGGCGTAAACGCCTTATCACTGCTACGTCCCCCCTCGCCCCTTTTGGGGAGAGGGTTGGGGTGAGGGGAAAAGCGTGCGCAGACATTTCCCCGCAAGCCATTACATCTGATAACCGGGCTTCTTAATGAGTGTGTCCATCTGCGGCCCGATTTCCGTATCCCATACTTCGCTTTTCCACGCATCCGGGTCGATTTCGGTTAACGCGACGCTGATGGAACTGTCTTTGCTGCTTAAATGACGGGTGATCACATCGGCGATATCGGCCGCCAGCGCGGTTTTTTGCTCATCGTTCAGGTCACGGGGAAAACATTTGATATCAACATGTGGCATGGTGTGCTCCTTATAGTGGGACAACCAACCTACCACACTGAAAAAACGTCAGTTATCAAATAATGTCGTTACGGCGCAAAACGGACTGCAGCCTGGGTTGCGCGCAAACCGCATCGGCAATCGCGCTGATTTTCGGCGTGTTTTCCTTAAACCAGTCATGCCGTGGCCCCCAGGTTCTGATTACACAGATATAGATATCTAACAACGTTAGCTGTTCGCCAAACGCGTACGGCGTGGCATGTAACTGCTGTTCCAGCCAGATATAGAGTGATTTACGATACGCGATACAGTGGTCGCGCAGTTCTTGCGCCGCACCGGGAACGAAGCGTTCGGGATAGTCGGCATAGGTGAATGTCGGGTAAACATTTGCCACCAGCCAGACCAACAGCCGCCAGAACTGATTACGTTCAGGCGTGCCCGTCGGCGGCGCCAGATGCGGGTGTTCATCGAGGATCATTAACGCAATGGCAGCCGATTCCGTCATGATGCTGCCATCGTCAAGTTGCAGCGTAGGCACCTGGCAAAGCGGGTTGAGTTTCAGCAATTTTTCCTGGTTATGCCCCGGCGAATCGAACCCTTCAACATTCTCAAACTGATAAGGGATATCCGCCAGCGTCAGCATCAGCTCACTGATGGCTGAACCCCAGCCGGGTGCGCCATAAACGGTGATCATATGACCTCCTTTCTTGCGAGTGAACAGTAAGTCTACGTCAAACTGGCAAGAAAGGTGTCGACCTGCTGTGGGCTGGTAAGACGCACAAAGCGGATGTGTTGATACTGCGGGTTGGCCATATCGGCCGCGTAACGTACCCGGTTATGGCGCCAGGTTTTTAATGTCCAGATGAGGATTGACTCGCGGCTTAAAAATGCGCGACGGAAACTTTCCGTATTGCCGGTGCCAGGCCACAGCTCTTTTCCCTGCCATGCCCGGCGAATCACCCGAAGCACCGCCTGGCGCAGGGTACGCCAGAAACCGTAATCCAGCCAGATAACCAGATCGACATCCCGCCATTTGATCGGCCGCGATCGGTTGTAATTGCCGTCCAGTACCCAGCCTGGCGTGGCATTCAGCGTCTCTTCTAACAATGCGTAGAAGTCCTCATCACTGCGCCCTTGCCACTCCGGCAGCCAGTAAAGCCTGTCCATTTCGATATACGGCACATTAAGTTGCGCGGCCAGCCGCCGCGAAAGCGTGCTTTTACCGCTACCACTAGTGCCGATCACATTAATTTTCATAGCGTTATGCCGAATCTCTTTCTACAAAATGAAATCCAATATCCACAATAGTTTCTTGCTGAGGCAGCCCTTCGATGCGATCCGCCAGCAGCGTAGCGGCACGTTGACCGATAACCTGCCGGTCGACGCTGACCGTTGTGATGGAGGGATGGGTATCGGCGGCAAAATCCAGATCGCCAAAGCCAATCACCGCCAGATCCTGTGGCACCCGTAATCCGCTGGCCTGTGCTTCAACAATCGCCCCCTGAGCAAGGGTATCCGAACTGCAAACAATCACATCGAAGCTACCCTTTTTCAGCAAATCGCGAAGCCCCTGCCGCCCCGAGGCAAAACGCGCCGGGAGCGAGACATCCACAAAAGCGGGCTCGCGAATATCATTACGCGCCAGCGCCTCGCACAGTCCGCTTTTACGCAGCGCCGCACGATTATCTACCGTCCACAGCAAGCCGGGGCGTTTATAGCCTTTACGCAGCAAATAATCCGCCGTTGCCTCCCCCACTTTTTCATGGGAAAAGCCCACCAGCATATCCAATGGTGTGGGGGTGAGATCCCAGATTTCTACCACCGGTACGCTGGCATTGAGGATCACACGCTTTAATTCCGTTGAGTGGTGGATCCCTGTGAGGACAATACCGTCCGGACGACGTGATAAGAGCGTAGCCACCAGCTCTGCTTCCGTTTGCTGGGCGTAACCCGCCACACACAGCAGCATATGATAACCGCGTACCGCCAGCTCATCGCTTATCGACTGAATGGTATCGACAAACATGCTGTTATTGATTTGCGGGACCACAACGGCAATCAGTTTGCTGCGCCGGGACGCCAGCCCCCCCGCCAGCGCGTTGGGGATGTAGCCGGTAGCCTTGACCGCCGCGAGCACTTTTTCCACGGTTTTAGGACGCACCAGTTGCGGGGTGTTCAGTGCCCGGCTGACGGTCATTGATGACAACCCCGCCGCGCGGGCGACATCTTCTAATGTGGGGGCCCTGGGGGGCACAGGACGAGAGGTTTTCGACATGTAAACTCACAACGGCTTCTTTTTGTGACAGGGATTATAAGCGATTTGTTAGCTTAATTCGCTTCTCTCTCATTATTTTAATCAGCTTTAAAATCAGTAGATTAAAAACAGAATCACACCGTAATGTTAGCGATATCATTTAAAGCTAGACAATTTCACAAACTGTTTTGAAGTGTGAGCCAGCACAAATAAAACCTCTCTTTGACGTCTCTTATTGTGATCAATTGTACATATTGACGGCAAAATGCTGGCGGTCTATTCTCAACTGAATTAAAAATGTTAGCGCAAACATTATTACCGTTCACAGGAGTCAATCATGACCGTAAGTGCGAATTCCGCTGCTGTAACCTATGCCAAAGCGCAGGGTGTTAAAACTGCCGCCGAAACCGGCGACCGTATCGAGTGGGTAAAACTCTCCCTCGCGTTCCTGCCGCTGGCTACCCCCGTAAGTGATGCGAAAGTGCTGACCGGTCGTCAGAAACCGCTGACCGAAGTTGCCATTATCATCGCGGAAATTCGCAGCCGTGACGGTTTCGAAGGCGTCGGTTTCAGCTACTCGAAACGTGCAGGCGGCCAGGGTATTTATGCTCACGCCAAAGAAATTGCCGATAATCTGCTGGGCGAAGACCCGAACGATATCGACAAAATTTACAGCAAACTGCTGTGGGCTGGCGCATCCGTAGGCCGTAGCGGTATGGCCGTACAGGCCATCTCCCCTATCGACATCGCGCTTTGGGATATGAAAGCAAAACGTGCCGGTCTGCCGCTGGCAAAACTGCTTGGTGCGCACCGTGATTCCGTACAGTGCTACAACACCTCCGGCGGCTTCCTGCACACACCGTTGGATCAGGTTCTGAAAAACGTGGTGATCTCCCGTGAAAATGGCATCGGGGGTATCAAACTGAAAGTCGGTCAGCCGGACACCAAAGAGGATATCCGTCGTCTGACCGCCGTGCGTGAAGCACTGGGCGATGATTTCCCGCTGATGGTTGACGCGAACCAGCAATGGGACCGCGAGACCGCCATTCGCATGGGGCGTAAAATGGAGCAGTTCAATCTGATCTGGATTGAAGAGCCGCTGGACGCCTACGACGTGGAAGGCCACGCCCAACTGGCCGCCGCACTGGATACGCCCATCGCGACCGGCGAAATGCTGACCAGTTTCCGCGAACACGAACAGCTTATTCTGGGCAACGCCAGCGACTTCGTTCAGCCGGATGCCCCACGCGTTGGCGGTATCTCTCCGTTCCTGAAAATCATGGATCTGGCCGCGAAGCATGGCCGTAAACTGGCCCCGCACTTTGCCATGGAAGTGCACCTGCACCTCTCTGCCGCCTACCCGCTTGAGCCGTGGCTGGAGCACTTCGAATGGCTGAACCCGCTGTTTAATGAGCAGCTTGAACTGCGCGATGGCCGCATGTACGTCTCCGACCGTCATGGACTGGGCTTCACGCTGAGTGAACAAGCGCGCGCCTGGACTCAGCTAAGCTGTGAATTTGGCAAACGTCCGTAACAGGTCATAAAGACGGGAAATATTCCCGTCTTTATTTATTGCAGCATGAAGACTGGCATAGTTATGCCCCGCTGTTTCGCCATATTATTGTACTCCCGACGGAGCAGCGTTTTTTATTTCTCGCGCACGCAATATAAATAACCCGTCACAGTCACAGGTTGCGTCAACATCCTGGCATTATCCCTGCTCGTTACTTTTAAATATATTTATTACGCTTATCCATTTACCTTTAAAAAAACAGCAGCCGATTAAGATCTTTTAATTTTCCCCATAAATAATGCAATTGCAGAATATATGTGATCGTGAGGGCACATTTATACATTTATTATGGATCCTCTCTGGGTATTTTTATATAAATGTTAGCGCAAACATACATAAAGAAAAGGAGTGTTCCATGACCTTGAGTGCCTGTACTGGCGCCATCTTATGCCGAGAGACAACGTACCCGCTCTGCCATAGCAACAGCGTGCTGCCGCTGGCCGGCCTGCTTGTCCGTTCGGTCAACGCCACGAAGTAAATAACCGACGGAGTCATTCCCGTTTAATACACACGTCGGGGGAAACCTCGTCGAGGAATCGATTATGAGTAATGTTATTAAGCGCACCAGCGTGCGCCACGGTATTCTTATTTTCTTATTTCTGGCTACGGTATTTAACTATGCTGACCGCGCGACCCTTTCAGTGGTCGCCCCTATCATGAGTAAAGAATTAGGCTTTGAGCCAGAAGCACTCGGACTGGCCTTTTCGGCATTCGGCATTTCGTATGTCATTATGCAAATCCCCGGCGGATGGCTGCTGGATAAATATGGTTCGCGCCTTGTTTATGGCTGCGCGTTAATTGGCTGGTCAATCGTCACCATGTTTCAGGGAACAATTTATCTTTTTGCCAGTCCGTTAATTGTATTGGTTATTTTGCGCCTGCTAATGGGGGCGATTGAAGCACCGGCCTTTCCGGCGAACAGCCGCCTGAGCGTACAGTGGTTCCCCAATAAAGAGCGCGGTTTCGTGACAGCGGTTTATCAGGCCGCACAGTACATCTCGCTCGGGATTGTCACGCCGCTGATGACACTTATCCTGCATAACATGAGCTGGCACTACGTGTTCTATTACATCGGCGCTATCGGCGTGGTGCTGGGAATTGTCTGGCTGGCGAAGATTCGCGACCCGCTACAGCACAAGAAAATCAACCAGCAGGAGCTGGATTATATCCGCGAAGGCGGCGGCGAACCGGAGCTGGGTAATGCGAAGAAATCGGAAAAGATTTCCCTTGCCCAGATCAAAAGCGTCTGTGTGAATCGCATGATGATCGGCGTGTATATCGGTCAGTTCTGCGTAACGTCTATCACCTGGTTCTTCCTGACCTGGTTTCCGACCTATTTATATCAGGCAAAAGGGATGTCGATTCTCAAGGTCGGGTTTATTGCCAGTATTCCGGCGATCGCCGGGTTTATTGGCGGCCTGATGGGCGGTGTGTTTTCTGACTGGTTATTAAAACGCGGTTACAGCCTGACCACTGCGCGCAAATTCCCGGTTATCTGCGGCATGTTGCTCTCCTGCGTGATTGTGGTGGCAAACTACACCCAGTCAGAAGTGGTGGTCATTGCCGCCATGAGCCTGGCCTTCTTCGCCAAAGGCTTCGGTAATTTAGGCTGGTGCGTACTGAGCGATACCTCGCCGAAAGAAGTGCTGGGCATTGCGGGTGGCGTCTTTAATATGTGCGGCAACCTGGCCAGTATTATTACGCCTCTGGTGATTGGGGTGATTCTCTCCAGTACCCAGTCGTTTGATTACGCCATTTTGTATGTGGGATCGATGGGCTTAATTGGCCTGTTCTCTTATCTGTTTATTGTCGGTTCGCTGGAGCGTATTCAACTTACGCCTTCCGCCGCCTGAAAATGAACGTACGCTGCTTCGCATCCGGCGAAGCAGCATGTTCGTCTCTCACAACACCTTCGATAAAAACTGCCTTGTCCTTGGATGCTGCGGATGGTTGAGCACCGTGTCGCTGTCGCCCTGCTCCACAATTTTGCCATCTACCATAAACACCACCTGATCCGCGACTTCGCGGGCAAAACCGATTTCGTGCGTAACCACCACCAGGGTTGTACCGGAACGGGCCAGCTTTTTGATGACATCCAGCACTTCGCCAACCAGTTCCGGATCCAGCGCAGAGGTGGGTTCATCGAACAGCATTACCCGTGGGCGCAGCGCCAGCGCGCGGGCAATGGCAATACGCTGCTGCTGCCCACCAGAAAGATGGCGTGACCAGGCATCCTCTTTATTGCGCAGCCCTACCACATCGAGCAACTGATACGCCTGCTCAATGGCCTCTTTGCGACTGAGCCGCTGATGGGCTATCGGCGCTTCAATCAGGTTTTCCAGTACCGTGAGGTGCGGGAACAGATTGAAGTTCTGAAACACATAGCCCACGTTTACCCGCTGGCGCAGGATCTCGCGCTCTTTCAGTTCATAGAGCTTATCCCCTTTGCGGCGATAGCCAATATAGTCGCCATCAATCTGAATAAAGCCTTCATCGACACGCTCCAGATGATTAATGGTGCGCAAAAGCGTCGATTTGCCGGAGCCGGAAGGTCCGAGAATCACGGTCACGGTGCCTGGCGGGATCTCAAGCGACACATCATCCAGCGCCTTATGACGACCAAAATATTTGCTGACCCCGGTAATCGAAATATGACCATTAAGAGAGGCTGGCATGAATCGGCTCCTGTGGTTGCGCGACACGGGCAGGTGTCGTAGCCCGCACCCGGCGGGAATTGACGGCGGAGCGACGTTCGCTGCGCGCCAGCCAGCGTTCAACCAGATGCTGAATCACCGACAGCACGCTGGTGATCACCAGATACCACACGGCACCCACCATCAGTAACGGGATCACCTCCTGGGTGCGGTTGTAGATCATCTGAATGGTGTAGAACAGCTCCGGCATCGCCAGCACATAGACCATCGCCGTTCCCTTAGCGAGGCTGATAATTTCATTAAAACCGGACGGCAAAATGGTCCGCAGCGCCTGCGGCAGAATAATGCGTAGGGTGCGTCGCCAGGCAGGAAGCCCTAATGCGGCGGCGGCCTCATACTGCCCGTGATCGACCCCTAAAAAACCACCACGAATGATTTCCGCCGTATAGGCGCTTTGCACCAGCGTCAGGCCAACCACCGCCGTGGAAAATTGCCCCAGCACATTCACCGTTTCGTAGTGCGCCCAGCTCAGTTGCGTAAACGGAATGCCAATCGTCAGCGTGTCATAGAGATAAGAGAAGTTGTAGAGAATAATCAGTACCACAATCAGCGGCAGTGAACGAAACAGCCAGATATAGCTCCACGCCAGGCTGCTCAATAGCCAGGAGCTGGACAACCGCGCCAGCGCCAGCACGCCGCCAAAGATAACGCTTAATGCCGTACCGAGTAGCGTTAATAACAGCGTCTGACCCAGACCTTCCAGGATCACGGGATCAAAGAACCAGCGGGCAAAAACGCGCCACTCCCAGCGTGGGTTAAAGGCGACGGACTGGACTACAATCGCCAGTACGATCAACGCGATAACAGCCCCGACGATCCGCATTGGGTAGCGTGCCGGGACAACTTTGATAGACTCTGTCGTTTTCATGTTTATCCCTCAGGCAGTTTTACTGAGCGTGTCGACCGCTAAGGTCTTGGTAAACCGCAGGCGGCCATCGAACGGTGGCTGGCTGTACTCCTCCGGGTCGCGCGTCAGATCGAACTGCGCTTCATAACCCTGGCGAAGATAGAGCTGCACCGCTTCCGGCTGACGAAAGCCGGTGGTCAGAAAGATGCGGCTGTAGCCCGCCAGCACCGCGCGCCGTTCCAGTTCGGCCACCACTCTACTGGCCAGCCCCTGCTTGCGCAGGGTGTGTTGTGTCCAGATGCGTTTGATTTCCGCCGTGTGGGCATCTTTCGGTTTGTACGCGCCGGTGGCGATAATCGCCCCGTCACGCTCCAGCACAATGAATAGCCCCTGCGGCGGCAGATACCACTCCGTCAGTTCCACCTCGGCATCTTTAGAAAAATAATCGCCATAACGGGCGGCATATTCGCCAAACAGACCGGCTATCACGGGCTGCAATTCCGGTGCGTCGGGGGAGATATCACGGAAACGTTCGCTCATCTGCGCCTCCTTAGTCGCCCAATCCGGCGGGGTTGATTTCTGAGGTCGGGATCTTCTCAACGCCCTCACCCCAGCGATTGAGCACTTTTTCGTAATCGCCATTTTTAATGACGCCATTAAGCGCAATCTGTACCGGCTCCACCAGGCCGCTGCCTTTTTTCAGCGTGACCGCGATATGTGCCGCTTTCGGCCAGCCGCCGTCCACGCTGCCTACCAGACGGGTTTTATTGGTCAGCGCGGCTTTCCAGGCGCCAATCACATTCGGGCCAAAGAAGGCATCCGCACGACCGGACTGCAGTGCCAGCGTCTGGGCGGCATCATCTTTGGTGTAGACCGGGGTGAACGGTTTAAGCCCTTTCTTTTCGTTTTCCGCATTCCACGCCAGCAGAATGGCCTCCTGATTGGTGCCGGAGCCGACGATAATACGCAGCCCGGCGATGTCCTCTGCCTTCTCAATGGCTTTGATCGGGCTACTGGATTTCACGTAAAAGCCGAGGGAATCTTTGCGGTAGGTGGCGAAATCAAACTTCTCTTTGCGCGCTTTGGTGACGGTGATATTGCTGATTGCCGCATCATATTTGCCGGAGGTGACCCCGAGCGGCCAGTCCTCCCAGGAGGTCGGCACCACGTTCAGTTCCAGACCGAGGCTGTCGGCAACCAGACGGGCGATATCTACCTCACTGCCGAGCAGGGTTTTGTTGTCATCAGAAAAGACCGTCAGCGGCGGCGAGTTAAGGGCGGCCACCGCCACCGTAAATTTTCCCGGTACCGCCAGATGATAATCTTTCGGCAAGCGGGCCACCGCGTCGGCATTGCGCGGCGTGTTAATGGGCGTTTTGTTAGCTTCAAGGCTAACGCCGGTGCCGTTAATCGTGACGTCATTGGCCCAGACCAGCGGCGCGAACGCCAGTGTCACTGCGAGGAGGAGCGATGATTTCTGCATAGCGTATTCTCTTTATTGTTTTGTGAATTGATTCGCAGGTTGTTGTAAACCAAGACTTTCGCGCAGGGTCGTGCCGGGATAGGCCTTACGGAACAGACCGCGAGCCTGCAAAATCGGCACCACGGTGTCGACAAAGCGTGGGAAAGTATCCGGCGTACCGCCCTGGATGATAAAACCGTCGGCTGCCCGCTCGTCGAACCACTGTTGCAGGCCGTCTGCCACCTGCTCCGGGGTGCCGGAAAAACGCGGGCGCGGTGAGGCCGCCTCCAGCGCCACCTGACGCAGCGTTAAGTGGCGCTCACGGGCATGACGTTTGATTTCATCGGTGGTACTGCGAAAACTGTTTTGCCCCAGAGTGCCAATGTCCGGGAAAGGTTCATCCAGCGGGTACTGACTAAAATCATGGTGTTCGAAATAACGGCCAAGGTAATTGAGCGCATCCTGAATGGAGACCAGCGCTGCGGTGGTCTGATATTGCTGCTCGACGTCCTGCGCATTATCACCAACAATCACGCTGACGCCCTGGAAGATATGTAATTCATCTTCGCGACGGCCATTATTAATCAGTTGCGCTTTGACATCGCGATAAAAATGTTTGGCCTCGTCGATCGTCTCGTGGTGGGTGAAAATCGCATCAGCGTGTCGTGCCGCTAATTTCTTGCCATCATCAGATGCGCCCGCCTGAAATATAATGGGTCGTCCTTGTGGCGTGCGGCCAATATTCAGTGGCCCGGCGACCTGAAAAAAATCGCCACGATGATTAAGCGTATGCAGTTTTTGCGGGTCAAAGAATTGCCCTGTCGCTTTATCGCGAACAAAGGCATCCTCTTCCCAGGAGTCCCAAAGTCCTTTCACCACGTCCAGATATTCATCGGCGATGCGATAACGCAGCGCATGTTCCGGGTGCTGCTGGCGAGAAAAGTTTTTTGCCGAGCCCTCCAGCGGCGAGGTGACGACGTTCCAGCCCGCGCGCCCGTTGCTTAAATGGTCGAGGCTGGCAAACTGACGCGCCACGGTAAAAGGTTCGCTATAGGAGGTCGACAACGTGCCAACCAGCCCTAAATGGCGGGTGACGCTCGCCAGTGCCGATAATACGGTGATGGGTTCAAAACGGTTTAGAAAATGAGGAATGGATTTTTCATTAATATATAAGCCATCGGCGACAAATAAAAAATCGAATTTTCCCTCTTCGGCTTTTAATGCCGTTTCCTGAACAAAAGAAAAATTAATACTGGCGTCGGCTTTGGCTGCCGGGTGTCGCCACGCGGACATATTTCCGGATGCGCCATGCAATATGGTGCCAAGGCGCAGTTGACGAGCTTGTGACATAATCCATCCTCATTTTCAGGCAACAGGTTCCCCGGAGCTGTCGCCCCAGGTTGTTTTATTCCGTTATGGCTGGAGTAAGGCTTTTTCAGCCAGCAACGCGAAATAGCGCGCGGCGTCTTCAATTAATGCTTCATCAGGATTAAACGACGGATGGTGCAAGCCATATTCACTGGCGCTGCCAATACTGACAAACGCACCGGGAATATGTTCGAGATAGACGGCAAAATCTTCCCCGCCCATATGCAACTGTGCTACCTGCGTGTCATAGCCGTGCCAGTCCGCAACGTCGCGGGTAAAGGCGGCCCAGCGTTCATCGTTAACCAGCGCCGATGGGCCTTCGAACCAGCGCACGGTGATCTCTGCATCAAAGGCGCGGGCCAGTCCGGCAGCGATATCATTGACGCGCTCCTTCACTTTTTCACGCACCTCACTACGGTGGGTACGCAGCGTGCCTTCCAGTTCGACCTGCTCCGGCAGCACATTCCAGGTATTGCCGCCCTGCATCCGGGTAACACTCAGTACCACCGAATCCAGGGTATCCACATTCCGGCTGGCGATGGTTTGTAGCGCGACCACAAGCTGGCTGGCGAGCAGGATGGCGTCATTACCTTCATGGGGACGCGCGGCGTGCGCCCCTTTACCGCCGACCTGCACGACAAAGCGGTCAACGTTGGCATAAAACGGGCCGCCGCGCGTGGCGAACGTGCCCACGGGCAGGCCAGGCTCATTGTGCATGCCAAAAATAGCGCTGACACCGTTTAGCAAGCCTGCCTGAATGAGCCGCTTTGCGCCGCCGAAATTCTCTTCCGCAGGCTGGAAGATCAGCCGCACGCGTCCCGGTAAAGCGGATTCTTTCTCTTTTAGCAACAGTGCCGCACCAAGCATGACACTGGTATGGATGTCATGGCCGCAGGCATGCATCACCCCTTTATTGCGCGAGGCATAAGGTACGTCGACCGCCTCTTCAATCGGTAAGGCATCAATGTCCGCGCGCAGAGCAATCACCTTGTCGCCACTGCCCACCTCCGCGACCACGCCCGTAGGCAAGGTGGTGGGGACTAAGCGCAGCCCGGCATTTTCCAGCCAGTGGCTTACCCGGCGGCTGGTTTCAAACTCCTGTAAAGACAGTTCCGGGTACTGATGCAACTCACGCCGCCAGTCAATCAGTTGTTGAACAAAACTCATTGCGCCACCTCCTGGATAACCGTGCTTTGCCGCCAGGATTCACTCAGCAGGCGCAATGAAGCAATACGCGCATTGGGGTCAACCAACGGGTTATCAAGAATGAACTCATCCACGCCAAATTCCGCTGCCAGCGCATCCAGCCCGGCCAGCACAGTTTCTGCGGTGCCTTTAATCAGCGACGGTTCCCGGCGGAAAATTCGTACCGCCGGGCTTCCTGCCTGACGTGCGAAGGCCTGAGCCTGGGCTTCGCTGGCAACGCTGACCCGTTGACCGTTTTCCAGTTCAACACCCCAAATCTCCACCTGCTGCGCCAGCCGTTCGGCATCGTTTTGCGTGTCGGCAACAATCACCTGCACGGCGACAATCAGGTCGCGCTGGCTCAGCGCTCGCCACTGCGTGACAACGTCACGTAGCAATGTTCTGTCGCCATTGAGATGGGCCGCAAAAACGAAATTCCAGTCGAGTTTCGCCGCCAGTTGTGCGCTCTCAAGGCTCGCGCCGAGCAGAAACCCCTGCGCACGTTCTGTGGGAAGCGGTGTGGCGGCCAGAGATTCCGCATCGGCAGTAGCCTGCTTCGCGTTAAGCCAGTTATCCAGCTCACCGAGTTGGTCGGCAAAGCTCCCCTTATCTTGCGGGTGCAATCCTCGCTGTAATGCGCGTGTGGACAGAGGCAGTCCGCCTGGCGCTTTACCGATACCGATATCGATACGGCCAGGAGCCAGCGAAGCCAGCACGTTGAAGTTTTCCGCGACTTTATAAGGGCTGTAGTGTTGCAACATGACGCCGCCGGAGCCGATGCGGATCCGCTGCGTTTGTCCTGCAATCCAGGCGATAAGCAGTTCAGGGGATGGGCTGGCGAGTTGGGACGTATTGTGATGTTCCGCAATCCAGAAGCGGTGAAAGCCGCCTCTTTCTGCCTGTTGCGCCAGTTGTAACGTACGGTTCAGCGCATCCTGTGCGGTTTCATTTTCCGCAATCGGGCTTTTATCCAGCAAACTCAGACGATAAGACATGCAGCACGCTCTTATTGGGTAACATGTCTGCATTATTGGAATGGGCTTACGGCCTTGTGAAACAATTAATTTACATTAAATAAGCAAAAAATTTGCAAAGTAGCCCCCGCAGAGGGACGGTAGTCATTATTTGCGCTTATGAATAAGGCCGCATTCCCCTGTGCCGTGCAACCTCGCCGACATCGTCTTTCCTTTTGCATGCTTAGTCATTTCTGCCGTCTTTTTCGCCATATTGAATCAGTTAAACTGTCAAGTAACACTTACGTCACAAATTCAACTCATACCCATCGTTTTTTCGTCTGGTATGTTTTGCGTCGCCAAAAAAATGCAGGTAGGATGCTGCGCCATGTTGTGTCTTATTCATACGTAGAATGATTGAAAAGACAGAACGCTTTCCCAACAGAGCAAACGATTGTCTTGCTGCTCTGTGGGGTCGAGGAAGTTCCAAAAGATTCAGACAGGTCAACGGGTAACGCAATGAAAACAACCAACAACAACGCGGCGGAGCATCAGGCCGCGAAACGACGCTGGTTAAACTCTCACGAAGAGGGTTATAACAAAGCGATGGGCAACCGCCACGTACAGATGATCGCTATCGGCGGCGCAATCGGAACGGGGTTATTCTTAGGCGCCGGAGCGCGTCTGCAGATGGCGGGGCCATCACTGGCGATCGTTTATCTGGTTTGTGGTCTTTTCTCTTTCTTCATCTTACGTGCGCTGGGTGAGCTGGTATTACACCGCCCTTCCAGCGGCAGTTTTGTCTCGTATGCCCGTGAATTTATGGGTGAAAAAGCGGCCTATGTCGCCGGTTGGATGTATTTCGTAAACTGGGCGATGACCGGCATCGTGGATATCACCGCCGTTGCGTTATATATGCATTATTGGGGTGCGTTTGGCGATGTACCGCAGTGGGTATTTGCCCTTGGTGCGCTTGCCATCGTCGGGACCATGAATATGATCGGTGTGAAGTGGTTCGCTGAAATGGAATTCTGGTTCGCGCTGGTCAAAGTACTGGCCATTGTCGCTTTCCTGGTTGTCGGGACTATCGTCCTGGGATCCGGTAAACCGCTGGACGGCAACGCGACGGGTTTCCATCTGATCACCGATAATGGCGGCTTCTTCCCCCACGGTCTGCTCCCTGCGCTGGTTCTGATCCAGGGTGTGGTCTTCGCCTTTGCCTCTATCGAGTTTGTCGGTACCGCAGCCGGTGAATGTAAAGACCCGGAAAAAACCGTACCGAAAGCGATCAATAGCGTTATCTGGCGTATCGGCCTGTTCTACGTTGGTTCCGTGGTGCTGCTGGTTCTGTTGCTGCCGTGGATGGCGTATCAGCCGGGGCAGAGTCCGTTTGTGACCTTCTTCTCCAAACTGGGCGTGCCGTACATGGGCGACGTGATGAATATCGTGGTCCTGACCGCTGCGCTGTCGAGCCTGAACTCTGGCTTGTACTGCACGGGGCGTATCCTGCGTTCCATGTCGATGGGGGGTTCCGCGCCTAAGTTCATGTCCAAAATGAACAAACAGCACGTACCGTACGCGGGGATCCTCGCGACCCTGGCGGTCTACGTTGTGGGCGTGTTCCTGAACTATCTGGTTCCGGCACAGGTGTTTGAAATCGTTCTTAACCAGGCGTCTGTGGGCATTATCGCGTCGTGGGGCTTTATCGTGCTCTGCCAGATGCGTCTGCGCAAAGCCATCAAACAAGGTAAAGCGGCGGAAGTCAGCTTTAAAATGCCTGGGGCACCGTTCACCTCCTGGTTAACGCTGATGTTCCTCTTCTCTGTGCTGGTTCTGATGGCGTTTGACTACCCGAACGGCACCCTGACCATAGGTTGTCTCCCACTGCTGATTGTGCTGCTGGTGATTGGCTGGTTCGGTGTGCGTAAACGCGTAGCGGAAATTCACAGCACCGCGCCGGTCGTGGCTGACGCTACCGCTGCTCCCACTGAGCTTGTAGAAGAAACCGCGAAATAATCTGACGTGTAAAAATAAAAGCCAGCCAGGTATTCCACCGGCTGGCTTTTTTTATGCGTGCTTAGAGGGCAATACGGATGATGTCGTCAGGCTCAGTGGCCTCTTTCTCTTTGCTGGCCGCCTGTTTCACGCTGACATAGAGCGTCTGACCATCGGCGGAAAGCGCCAGGCTGTTCGGATGCGTTGGCGTATCGAAGGTTTTCACCACCTTATAGGTTTTGCCATCAATCACGCTGACTTTGCCCGCCTGACGATGGGTGACATACGCCTCGTTACGCGTCGGGTTAAACAGCACCGCCAGGGATTCCGGCGCGGCGATCTTTTGCAGTACAGCCCCATTACGCAGATCAACGACCAGAACCTCAGGCGCTTTGGAGTCGGTAATAAAGGCGCGATGGCCTGCGGTGTCCAGGCTCAGGTTCAGATAGAAGTGCTCTTTACCGTCATCCTGCAATTTCTTACGCGCCACAATTTTGTGGCTGGCGGTGTCGATAGTCAGCAATTCCCCGTCACCGTTGGTGCTATACAGGCGTTTTGCCGCCGCATCGATGGCCAGACCCGTACTGAATTTACCGGTCCCCGTAATGGTGTATTTGAGCGTCATGGTTTCGCCATTTACCGCCCAAATCACACTCTCATTGCCGATACCGCTGATGTAAACGGTGTTAGTCGATTCATCCACCACCAGTTCACGCGGCTGCAGCGGACGCACAGTTTCACTGCGCTTACGGTCATCAAGTACCAGGCGCCCTTTCACATCGCCCGTTTTCGCGTCAATGGCAGTGACGGCGCCATTAGTGGTATTCCCCACCCACAGGGTTTGCGTCCGGGAGTTAATGGCGGCACCGAACGGCTTGAGATCGTTATGGACAGCCAGCGTCACGTCCAGTGAAAGTGGATCCAGACGGTAGACCACGCCGCCTTTATCGGTTTTACGGCTCTGTGAGGTAGCCACCCACAGCGCGTTGTCCTGTTGGCTCCAGGCCATTTCGTAGGCACCTTTACCGACCGGTTTACGCAGCATCTCTTCGCTGGCCTGGGCGTGAAATGTCCCGGCGAGCAGCAGTGAACCTAACAACAGTGAACGACGCAGACGTGGCGCAGATAAATGACGTAAAGACATGACGACTCCCTTTGATAAACAAATATAGTTTTGCTTCACATGCTTCCATGACGCCAGGGTCATAGCCCTGCCTTATTAATTGAGAATAGTAATCATTATTGCGTGCAATGTGGAGCAGTAAATCTGTTTTTACTGTCATCGGCGGTAACGTCTACACTTTTTGTTAACGTAATGTGCCCTTAAAGTTTTCATGAATTGTTAAAGATATTAACATTACGCCATGTTCCCATTTGGTTCGTTTCTTATTCTGGTCAATTTATGAATATTTTTGCCCTTTCAAGAACAGCGTTTCCAGCGCTGTTACTTCCGGTCATCTACGCGCCTGCCGTGCTGGCGGCCGACAATGAACAAACGATGATCGTCAGCGCGACACCCCGCACAGTTTCAGAACTCGACACCCCGGCGGCTATCAGTGTCGTGAACGGCGACGATATTCGTCAGGCCACGCCTCAAATAAACCTCTCGGAATCGTTGGGCGGCGTGCCTGGCTTACAGGTGCAAAATCGCCAGAACTATGCGCAGGATTTACAGCTCTCCATTCGCGGTTTTGGTTCCCGCTCGACCTACGGCGTGCGCGGTATCCGCATGTATGTCGACGGTATTCCTGCCACCATGCCGGACGGACAGGGACAAACCTCGAATATCGATCTCACCAGTGTCGAGAGTATCGACGTCCTGCGCGGCCCCTTCTCTGCTCTGTACGGCAATGCATCTGGCGGTGTGGTGAATGTGACCACCCAGACGGGCCATCAGCCAACGGAACTTGAAGCCAGCAGTTATTACGGCAGTTACGGAAGCTGGCGCTATGGCACTAAAGCCAGCGGTGCGGTGGGCGATGGCACACAGCCGGGCGATGTAGATTACACGGTCTCCTCGACCCGTTTTGTCACCCACGGTTATCGCGATCGCAGCGGTGCGCGTAAAAATCTCGCCAACGCCAAACTGGGTGTGCGTATCGACGAGGCCAGTAAGCTGACGCTGATTTTCAATAGCGTGGACATCAAGGCGAACGATCCGGGCGGTCTCACAAAAGAGGAGTGGCACGATAACCCGCGCCAGTCACCGCGTGCCGTGCAGTACGACACGCGCAAAACGGTTAAACAGACACAGGCCGGGTTGCGTTATGAGCGCCAGCTCAGCGCGCAGGACGATGTGAGTGTCATGATGTACGCCGGGGAGCGTGAAACCACCCAGTACCAGTCAATTCCTCGCGGCCCCCAGTTGAACCCACAGCACGCCGGGGGCGTAATCGACCTGACCCGCCATTACCAGGGGATCGATACTCGCTGGACCCATCGCGGCGAACTGTTGGTACCGGTGACTATCACCAGCGGGTTGAATTACGAAACCATGAGCGAACAGCGCAAAGGCTATGAAAACTTTGTGATGGTCAATGGCGCGCCGGATTATGGTCGTGAAGGGAATTTGCGTCGTAACGAACGCAACCTGATGTGGAACGTCGACCCTTATGTGCAAACCCGTTGGCAGTTGACCGATAAGCTGTCGCTGGATGCGGGGCTGCGTTATAGCTCGGTCTGGTTTGACTCAAACGATCACTATATTACGGCGAGCAACGGCGATGACAGCGGTGATGCCAGCTATCACAAATGGCTGCCTGCCGGGTCGCTGAAATATGCGCTGACCGATAGCTGGAATCTCTATGCGGCGGCGGGGCGTGGTTTTGAAACGCCTACCATTAACGAGCTCTCTTACCGTTCTGGCGGGCAAAGTGGACTCAATTTTGCCCTTAAGCCATCGACAAACGATACCATCGAAATCGGCAGCAAAACTCGCGTGGGTTATGGCTTACTCAGTGCAGCACTCTTTCGCACCGATACCGATAACGAAATTGTCACCGATACCAGTAGCGGCGGACGCACCACTTATAAAAACGCCGGCAAAACGCGCCGTCAGGGTGCGGAGCTGGCGCTCGATCAGCAGTTCGCCGGAAACTGGCGGGCAAAACTGGCGTGGACGTATCTGGATGCGACCTACCGCAGCGACGTCTGCGGGGACAGTAATTGCAACGGCAACCGGATCCCCGGTATCGCGCGCAATATGGGCTTTGCATCACTGGGCTATGTCCCCGAACAAGGCTGGTATGCGGGTGCGGATGTGCACTATATGAGTGATATCGCCGCTAATGACGAAAACACGGCAACCGCACCGTCCTGGACGGTGGTCGGCCTGAACACCGGCTACAAATTTAACTACGGTAACTGGATGATGGATGTGTTCGGGCGCGTGGATAATCTGTTTGATCGTGAATATGTGGGATCGGTGATTGTTAACGAATCCAATAACCGTTACTACGAACCGGCGCCGGGGCGCAATTATGGCGTAGGTTTATCGGTTGCCTATCGCTTTGAGTGATGGCGGTTGAATAACCAGAGGCCCTCTTTTTGCAAAGCGGGCCTCTGTTCTATCAGAAGGTCGTCCAGCCGTCGTCGCTGGTCACCTCAGCCGGTTTACGCGGCGTTGAGACTGGCGGCTGCGGCCTGGCAGGCGTCGATGATTTTACCGGCGTCGCGCCCGACTCAAGACGGAATGTCGCAACCAGTTGTTCCAGGCGTAACGCCTGCTCTTCAAGAGAACCTGCTGCGCTTGACGACTCGCTCACCAGGGCGGCGTTTTGCTGCGTGGTACTGTCCAGTTCACCCACCGCGCGGGCAATTTGTTCAATCCCGCGGCTTTGCTCCTCAGAGGCAGAAGAAATTTCACCCATGATGTCATTAACACGGGTGACCGACTGCACCACTTGCCCCATCGTTTCCCCGGCCTTAGCCACCAGTTCACTGCCGGTATTGATGCGTGACACCGACTCGGTAATCAGTTGCTCGATATCTTTCGCCGCCTGGGAACTGCGCTGAGACAGGCTACGCACTTCACTGGCGACCACCGCAAAGCCGCGTCCCTGCTCTCCCGCACGGGCTGCTTCTACCGCCGCGTTAAGTGCAAGAATGTTGGTCTGGAAGGCAATACTGTTGATGACCGCGGTAATGTCGGCAATTTTGTTTGAGCTATTGTGGATATCACTCATCGTTTTCACCACATCACGCATCACGTTGCCACCTTCACTGGCCGTGTTCGAAGCCTGCGCCGCAAGCCTGCTGGCATTACGCGCGTTATCCGCGTTGTTTTTCACCGTCGCGGTTAACTCTTCCATACTGGCCGCCGTTTGCACGACGGCGGCGGCCTGTTGCTCTGTCCGGGAAGAGAGATCGGTATTGCCTTCGGCAATCTCCGTTGCCGCATGGGAAACCTGCGCCACGCTATTACGAACGTCAAAAATCATCTCGCGAAGACGGCTATTCATACGCCCCATTGCAGCGGTGAGTTTGCCCAGTTCATCGTCGCTTTGTGCGGTGATCTGCGAACTGAGATCGCCACTGGCGATACGCTCGGCCAGCGCCAGGTTATGGACAACAGGACGGGTGATCTGACGAATAATCCACCAAGAGACAATTACGCCAATCAGAATGGCAATAATGCCGATAATGGCCGCTGTGGTACTGGAGTTATCCGCCAGTGCATCGTTATAGGTTTTCACCCGCGCAATCAGTTTCTTGATGTCAGCGCTGCTGTCATCGCCAGCGACTTTAACTTTATCCTCAGCCGTTTTGATCGCCTGAACCGCAGTAAAATAGTTGATGCTCAGGTCGCGATAACGAGCGGTTTCATCCCACAATGCCTGCATCGGAGAAACCAGCTCAGCCGGAAGCTCGCCTGAAAGCGTTTGTACCCCAGCCTGCGCTTTGTTGAAGCGATCATCGAGAATATCGCGCGTCTCTTTCGTCGGGCTAAAACGCACCATTAACGCAGCATCGCGCACCCCACCGATGGCAATCAGTTGATCAAAAATCCGGGCGCTTAATGCGTTATCAGCCACAGGTGTGGAGATGAGTGTACTAAAGCGTGCATGCTTATCGTCTGCTCCGAGCAGGTCCAGGGTCTCGCGAACGGATTTCATGGCTTTCGTCGCCTGCTGCATTTCCGCAGACCCTGCTTCAAAGTTCGCCAGATGGCCTGATAGCGTATGCAACAGCGCGCTCTCGTCATCATTCCATGACATTTCACTTGCACTGGCGGTGAGCTGCGACGCATGTTTTACGTAGTCGGACATGATCGGACCGGCTTTCTCATCACCATAAAGATACTTCAGGCGGTTAATCTTGGCCTGAAAGACCTCAATGTTAACGCTATAAATCAGGTTGGTTTTTGCGTAGACGTCGCGGATCTCTTTAAACCGCAATACGCTCAGAACGGTAGCAATGGCAACCAGAAAAAGCACAATCCCAAACCCGACTGACAGCTTTTTACTGATAGTTATATTTTTCAACCCCTGGCTAAAAGACATCCCAAACTCCTTGCGTCACATCAATGTTAGCGCTCAACTTAGCACTCATCGATTATCGGCAGGCAGCCCAGGGAGTTAAGAGGGAAAATCGCTGAAGACAAAAAACGTGATGATGATGCTCCCCTTTGCCAAATTTTTGGTGGGGAGCATTTAAAAATCATCAAATTGCACTGAATGATTTCAAGACTAAACTATCACTCAGCTATTGAACTGCTTTAACAGTATGCCTGCGCCATCATCAATGGTGCGGTATATTGCTTTTTCGCAACCGTTTTCGTCGCCTTTCTCGAATGCGGATAATAAATCGCCATAATCATATCCACGCGATAACTCAGGTGATGAAGGATAAAGATAATTAAAGCATGGGCCAATCCGAACCCATAATTGTTCAATTATTGCGGCAAGCGTGGGCATTTCCGCATAATGATATACGGCAAAACGAAATACGCGATTCGACTGCAAAGTCAATTCAGTATTTCCTGTTTTTGCCGCCTCACTAAAAGCCTCGGCAAGAATACGCAATTCATGAATTTTACCTGCCGTCATATTTTTGCAGGCAGCGCGAACTGCCATGCCTTCAAGTTTTTTGCGGATATCACTAATTTCTATGAATCGCGCCTTACCCACGTCCGGAACAAGGAATGCTTGCGCAGGAGTAGCATGAAGTGCCCCTGCGGAAACAAGACGCAGTAATGCTTCCCTGACAGGCGTAATACTGGTTCCTAATTGATCTGCAATTTCTTTCGTGATGAGCCGGGCGCCAGGTTTAAGCGCACCAATAATAAGCGCACTCTTTAGACTGGCTTCTACCTGCATAGTAAGGCTCGTCCGCTGCGCTTTTTCCAAATCAAGCATGTGATTGTGTCCCGTCCAAATTCTTATTTATTTTCAGCCTGGTAGCGTGTCGGTGAACATAATTTACGAAGATATATTATGTATAAGCATGCCTGGTATTGGATTGACGCGTAAAGTTAGAACAAAATATTATTTTTTATGCACAACTACCAGGAACCGTTACCGATAAGGTCGTCGATTCCTTATGCTTGTATAATTAAAGACGTTTTTAAAAATTTTGCACGTATTATGATGACGGTTTTCACCGTCACCACCATTTTTAGTTATCCTCGCCGACGCGAATCACAACTTTACCGAAGTTTTTCCCGGCAAGTAAGCCAATAAAGGTCTCTGGCGCGCTTTCAAGTTCGTCAGTGATTTGCTCGCGATAATGGATTTTCCCCTCTTTAACCCACTGCGACATGTCACGCTGAAATTCGTTGATGCGGTGACCATAATCCTGGCTAATAATAAACCCCTGCAAGCGAATTCTTTTTTTCAGGAGCGTCCCCATTAATAACGGGACACGATCCGGACCATCCGGCAAAGAGGTCGCATTATAACCACTAATCAGCCCGCACAACGGAATTCGTGCTGCGGTATTCAATAATGGCAATACCGCATCAAATACCTTGCCGCCGACATTTTCGAAATAAATATCGATGCCTTGTGGACAGGCTTTCGCCAGTTGTTCGGCAAAATCGCTGGCATGGTGATCGAGACAGGCATCAAAACCAAGTGTATCCACCGCATGGCGACATTTTTCACTGCCGCCAGCAACGCCCACAACCCGGCACCCTTTGATTTTACCTATCTGGCCGACCGTCGCCCCTACCGGCCCTGTAGCCGCAGCGACGACCAGCGTCTCTCCCGCTTTTGGCTGCCCGATATCCAATAACCCCATATAGGCAGTGAAACCCGGCATCCCGAGCACGCCAAGCGACCACGATGGATGTTCAGGATTTTCGCCGAGTTTGACGAGCCCTTCACCGCCGGAAATCTCATAATCCTGCCAGCCGCTGTAGCCCAGCACCCAGTCGCCTTCGTGGAAATCGTTATGCTGTGACTGTACGACGCGACTGATGGTAGCGCCGCACATGACGCCATCAACCGGCACCGGCGGACTGTAAGATGGCGCATCGCTCATCCTGCCGCGCATATAGGGGTCAAGTGAAAGGTAGACGGTTCGCAGCAGCACCTGGCCTTCGCCTGGAGTGGCAATGGTATCTTCTTCAAGCCGAAAATTGTCGACTGTCGGTGCGCCCTTTGGCCTTGAGGCCAGAACCCAACGGCGGTTGCGGTCATGCTGTTGTTTCATGTTGCTCTCCTGTTCCCATGAAAAGTTCTATTGATACTAGTCGTGGAAAACAGGAGATGCACATCCATTGTTAACTACCTGGATTAAGGCGCACTACCAGGTAGCGACAGGATGTGTCAGTTTCATTAATGAAGCGACAGTCGTTAGGCGGGCCGAGCTCCAGGCAATCCCCCGCTTTCATTTCATGGCGCGTATCACCCTCCATAAAGACCAGCTCCCCCTCCTGCAGCCAGATCAATTGCCTGGCAAGTGCGTAAGAAGAGGCTGGCATCGGGATATTGCTGCCAGGGGGTAAATCGATTTGTACCAGGTCGATGGGCAGATCGCTGCGCGGCGAGATATGACGGCGCAAATAATGCGTCTGTGGGTCGCGCCAGACGGGCTGGTCGGCAAAGCGCAACAGCTTACCCTCTTGCATCTCAGCGCGCGCAATCAGGGTAGACATGCTAATGCCAAACGCCCCGGATAAGCGGGCAAGCAGTGTCGCCGTAGGGCTACTTTCCCCGCGTTCAATCTTATGGATCATGGCGCGCGAGACGCCAGCGCGCTCGGCCAGTTCGCTAAGCGACCAGCCTCGGGATTCCCGTTCAACGCGAATTCGCGCACTGATCCGTTGATTTATGTTGTCTGTAATAGTATTCATATCGTAATACTATAGTGAACAATCACTGAGGTTCAACCATGAATATTCGTTACGCCAGTAAAGACGATTGCGCGGCAATTGCAGAGATCTACAATCACGCCGTCGTGCACACTGCGGCCATCTGGAATGACAAAACTGTTGACGTGGATAACCGGATTGCCTGGTTCGAAGCACGTGCGCTACTGGGTTATCCCGTACTGGTAAGCGAAGAAGGTGACGTTGTCACTGGCTATGCGTCGTTTGGCGACTGGCGCGCGTTCGACGGTTTCCGTCACACGGTCGAGCATTCTGTCTACGTCCATCCGGATCACCAGGGTAAGAAAATCGGTCAGGCGCTGATGGCGCGACTGATTGACGAGGCTAAACGCGTTGGCAAACATGTAATGGTTGCTGGCATCGAGTCGCAGAACCATGCCTCTATCCATCTGCATGAGAAACTGGGTTTCACCGTCACTGCGCAGATGCCGCAGGTGGGCACCAAATTTGGCCGCTGGCTGGATCTGACGTTTATGCAGTTGCAACTGGATCAGCGCCAGGACCCGGACGCCATCTGATGAATCAGACCCTTACCCTCTGCTTTCTGGTTGCCGCTGGCATTGGCCTGGTGGTGCAAAATACTCTGATGGTGCGCATCACCCAGTCGTCATCCACTATATTGATCGCGATGTTGCTGAACTCGCTGGTGGGGATCGTTCTGTTTGTCAGTATCTTGTTGGTAAAACACGGCCTGTCCGGCTTTAGCGAACTGGCGGCAACCGTCCGCTGGTGGACGTTGATCCCTGGCCTGCTCGGTTCGTTTTTTGTCTTCGCCAGTATCAGCGGCTATCAGTACGTGGGGGCCGCCACCACCATTGCCGTGTTGGTAGCCAGTCAGTTGATTGGAGGGCTGGTGATGGATGTGGTCAGAAGCCAGGGGGTGGCACTCAAAGCCCTGATTGGCCCGGTATGCGGTGCGGTTCTGCTGGTGATTGGCGCCTGGCTGGTTGCCAGACGCCAGTTCTGATTTACAGGATACTGCCACCTTTGGTGAGCTGCTCGCGTCGCGCTTCCATATCCTCTTTATGCTGACGACCATGCTGCGAGATGGCGTGACGCAGGCGCTGTTGCTGGGTATAACGCTCTTCCCGGCTCAGCGCGCTATCGTCGCTCAGTGCAATCAGCAGCTCGTTCATATTTGCAATCACGCTTTGTGCAATGGTTTCGTCCACGCGGGCGATTACCTCATCCAGATGTGACATGCCTACCCCTGTTAATTCAGTTTTGCTTTCGAAAAATCACTGCCCATTAAGCTCACGCTATAACCCGTGACGTTACTGCGTGTGGCATAGAAGGTTTTACCGTTCGCCAGCGCAATCCACGGCGCCTGCTGATAGAAGACCTCTTGCGCCTGACCATAAAGCCCGGCGCGTTTTGCCGGATCGCTGGTCAGTTTAGCCTGCAGTACCGGGCCATCATACGCTTTATCGCACCAGCGTGCGGCATTCGAACCGCTTTTCACACTGGCGCAGCTTAACAGGGTGTCGGCAAAGTTATCCGGGTCGCCATTATCCGACATCCAGCCAAACAGCGCGGTATCATGCTCACCGCGACGCATCCCGGCCAGGTATTCGCCCCACTCATAAGAGACAATTTTCGCTTTCACGCCCACTTTCGCCCAGTCGCTCTGGATCATCTCCGCAATGCGACGTGAGTTCGGGTTGTACGGACGCTGTACCGGCATGGACCAGAGGGTCGTTTCAAAGCCCTTCTCCAGCCCGGCCTGTTTCAGCAGTGCTTTGGCTTTTTCCGGATCGTAGCCGTAATCTTTCAGATCTTTTTTGTAGCCCAGCATGTTCGGCGGCAGCGGCGATTTCGCCACGGTACCCGCCCCCAGGAAGACCGCATCGACAATCGCTTTTTTGTCAGTAGCGTAATTTAACGCCTGACGCACCAGGACATTATCAAACGGTTTTTTCTCGGTGTTAAACGCCAGATAGCCGACGTTCAGCGCATCGATAGTGTGCAGGGTCAGATCTTTATTGCCCTTAATCTGCTCAAACTGAACCGGCGCAGGCGCCGGGATAATCTGACACTCGTTGGTTTGCAGTTTCGCCAGACGCGTCTGGACATCCGGGGTGATGGCAAAAATCAGGTGTTTTGTCGGCACCTCGCCGTCCCAATAGTTGGGGTTTGCGAGATAGCGGATTTGCGCGTCGGTTTTGTATTGCTGTAAGACATACGGGCCCGTACCGATCGGCCAGTTATCGACATTCTCCGGCGTCCCTTTTTTCAGCATGGCGTCGGCATATTCCGCAGAGAGGATGGAGGCGAAGTCCATTCCCCAGTCGGCAAGAAACGCGGCGTTAGGCTCGCTCAAAACAAACTGAACGTGATAGTCATCAACCTTTTTGACATCCTGAATCAGTTTATCCAGCCCAACATCGCTGAAATATTCGTAATTTCCTTTCGAAACATTATGATAAGGATGCTTAGGGTCTTTCTGACGCATGACGGAGAAAATAACGTCATCCGCATTAAAATCGCGGGTCGGTTTAAAGTATTTATTGCTGTTAAATTTGACGCCCTGACGCAGCGTAAAGGTGTATGTTTTCCCGTCCGGCGAGATTGTCCAGGCGGTGGCCAGTGACGGAATCGGGGTGTTTTTCACCGGATCGAAGTTCACCAGGCGGTTATACAGCACCTGTGAACTGGCAACAAACGATGGGCCAGAGCTGGCGATTTGCGGGTTAAACGATTCCGGCGAGGCTTCGGAGCAATAGACAAGGGTGTCATTGTTTGCCGCCCACACGGCGCCTGCAGGTAACAGCGTGCTCAGCGCCAGCGCGAGCAGGGATTTCCTTGCGAACATAGATTCGGGCCTTATTTATTATTTGGAGTATTAATCTCAGCACAGCAGAAGTGAACTGGCAAATAACGAATCACTATCAGGTTATTCTAATCCAGTTGTTTTTGCTGAATTTTCCAGCAAAATTAAATTTATCATTCAACTTAAACGAACTTCTTGCCGTCAAGGTTTATGAGATGGTCTCAATGCGTCGAGAATTCAATGGTTTTGCGCTCTCTTCTGCCGTTTGTTTGTGATGACATTGCGTACAGTAGATGCGTGAAAAAGTCTATGGGATGAAAACGTGGCAAAAACACTCTTGCGCAGCGGCGATCTTGATGATTTTCAAGCCGTGGGCGGCGGCGGTCAGGCCGTATTTGATTCGGCGTTACAAATTCGTGAAGCCCTGCGTCTGCGTAAGCAGCAGGCGCTGGTTGACTGCCTTGCCATACCGCAGGTGAATGATGAAGGCGACCGCGTTGACTGGTACTCCCCTGTTGAAGGCCGCGCCCAGGCCTGGAAAGCCGCCGATGAAGATGCGCGCTTTCGTGCCTTACGTTACCTGGAAAGCACCCTGGACAGCGCCGCGACCCTCAGCCGCAAATGCATGCAGTCGCCAAAAACAGCACAGCAACTGTTTGGTTCACTGCTGGAAAAAGCGTTGCAGTTTCCCGGTGAAAACCACGTTTTTCTTGTTGACGGTAAGCCGGTCATCACCTTCTGGGGCTTTGTTAATCTCAATGAGAGTGCCAGAGAAGATGTGCTGGAATGCCTGCGTAAAGAAGATATTCCGGAGCCGCTTGCCGTTATTGAGCCAGAACCGGAACCTGCCGAAGAGCCTGTTGCCACGGTCACGATAAGCCACGCCGACGAACCGCTGCTCGCGCCTGTGCCGGGAATCAGCACAGCCGTAGCGAAAGACGAACCGGTAATGCAAATGGCCTCGCCGGTTGCTGAACCTGAGCCCGTTCCCGAGCCGGAACCGACGCCAGCCCCTGTCGCGGTAAAACGTCGCCGCTACGGCCTGTGGGTTTTACCGATTGCGGCCGCCGTGGCTGCGGCGGTTGCGGTGCCATTATGGTTAAATCAGCAACATGAAGCCCCCGCCCCGAAAATCGTACAGTCTGCGCCTGTGGTGGCCAGCCCCGAACCTGCGCCGGTCGCCGTTGTGCGTCACACCCCAACGCTGAATGCAAATCTGCCGCTCCATCAGGCCGAGGTGATAGCGCCCAAAGTGGAAACACCTGAACCCGTGGTACATGAGAAAAAACCGTTGGTGATCACCGCTATCCCGAAAGATGCGCTGGTCATGGACGCGCTGGAAGTGAAAACGGGCTCAACCCGTTTCCTGAATGGTAACTGGCGCGTCGTGATGGACGTGAAAGACCAGGCCACCGGCAAAGATGTCACTATGCGTTTTCAGATCCAGAACAATAAAGGCACGGCGCGCGTTATTCAGGGCAATAATTTGAGCTGTCGCGCCGACCTGTACTCCGGCCTGCACGAAACCGGGGTTTTAATGATCAAGAGTCGCAGCACGGCACGTTGCACCGACGGTTCCCGCTACCCAATGCCGGAGATTTCCTGCAAAGCCGGAACCAATGATATCGCGGAATGCAGTGCGCGCTTTGAAGCGAATACCACGCCCGTTGCGGTGACCTTCAGAAAAACAGGTGCCTGATTTTATGCTGGTTAATCTTTGTGATTACAAACAGAGCGTCACACTTATCGCCAACAGTGGCGTCCAGTTTCTCGATTTTGGCCTGACGCCACAGGAGTCGGCACAAAGCGGTCGCTTTGTACGTAAGACGGCGAACGGTCCACTGTTGCGCCTGGATTACGATCTGGTCAATGAACGCTATACCCTACCGGCGCACAATGGCGGCATGCCCGAGGTGGTCAAACCGGAAAGCACCCAGTCGCTGCACGCGTCGCTGGCGGTGCTCGATGGCGTGTGGCTGCCCATACCGTTCTTACGCTTCAACCCGCCGCGTACCTTCGTCGAAGGGCCAGAAAACTGGGCGCGGGTACAAATTCGTAAACTGAGTGAACCGGATGGCGCCGGGAATACCCACCGCGTAACCCTGGCCCTCGACAGCCAGATCAACGGCAACTCCCCGTCAGCGCTGGCACCGCAAGAGAACGATATTCTTAACGGCACACGCTTCGCGCTGGCCTGGCGTGATGACGAAGTGGCGGATTTCCTCGATCAGACCTGGGTAGATGGCTGGTTACGGGAAGCGTTTCTTCAGCACATCAATCAGGATGAACAACGCAGTGAGCGTGAAATTACCCAGGCGTTGCGCAGCTTTGAATATCAGGCGCACTGGCTGAACCTGCTTACCCTTCTGGGAACACAGCTTCTGGTGCCTGAGGTGAAAATTGTCACCCACACGCTGAGCACCCCGGCTATCCCGGTGGATTTAATTCTCGATGTCGGCAACACCCACACCTGTGGCGTCATTATTGAAGATCATGGCGATGCCAACGATGGCCTGCGCCAGACCGCCGAGCTGCAGGTGCGTTCCTTAAGTGAGCCGCAATTCCTCAATGAACCCCTGTTCACCAGCCGCCTGGAGTTCTCCGAAGCACGCTTTGGCAAACAGCATTTCTCGGTAGAAAGCGGACGCGAAGACGCGTTTATCTGGCCTTCTATTGTGCGTGTCGGCGACGAGGCCCGCAAACTGGCGATGCAGCGTCTGGGAACCGAAGGCAACAGCGGAATTTCCAGCCCGCGCCGTTACCTTTGGGATGAAACCCCGGTATTGCAGGACTGGCGTTTTAGCCAGATGAACAGTAAAACGCAGCGCGAACCTCTGGCAACCGCGTTTCCGCTGATGAACCTGATGAACGATGAAGGTCAGCCGCTGTATACCCTGCCCGTCGATGAGCGCCTGCCCGTCTTTTCGCCACAATACAGTCGCAGCACGTTGATGACACATATGCTGTGCGAGCTGCTGGCACAGGCGCTCGGGCAGATTAATAGCGTCGCCACCCGTTTGCGTCTGGGCTTTCCCGCCTCGCCGCGTCAGTTGCGTACCATTATTCTGACCCTGCCGTCGGCGATGCCGAAGCAGGAACGTGAAATTTTCCGCCGCCGGATGTTCGAAGCCATTGCGCTGGTCTGGAAAGCCATGGGCTGGCATCCTCAAGATGATGACTTTGCGCATCGCAAGCAGCAGGAAAAAAGCGTGGTGCCGGTTCCGCATATCCAGATGGAGTGGGACGAAGCCAGTTGCGGTCAACTCGTCTGGCTGTATAACGAGGCGATTTCCCGCTACGCCGGGCAAACCGAAACTTTTTTTGCCTCCCTCGCCCGTCCCGATCGGGCCGAAGCTCCAGGCGCGCGGCCGGGACGCTCCCTGCGCGTTGCCTCGGTGGATATCGGCGGCGGCACAACCGATATGGCGATCACCCATTATCAACTTGATGATGGTACCGGCAGCAACGTTAAAATCACCCCGCAATTGCTGTTCCGTGAAGGGTTTAAAGTGGCGGGTGACGATGTGCTGCTGGATGTGATTCAGCGCTGCGTGCTGCCTGCGATGCAAACCCAATTGCAAAAAGCCGGGATTACGGATGCCGCCTCGTTGCTGGCAACCCTGTTTGGCGACTCCGGGCGTATTGATACGCAGGCGGTGTTGCGCCAACAAACCACCCTGCAACTGTTCATGCCCATTGGCCATGCCATTCTGGCGGCGTGGGAAGAGAGTGATGTTAACGATCCGCTTGCCGGACTGTATGCCACGTTCGGCGAACTGTTGAGCCAGTTGCCAACGCGCAACGTGATGAACTACCTCAAACAGGCGATCGACCATGCGCTCCCTGCCGGCTCGCCGGAGTTTGATGTGCTGAGCGTGCCGATTCAGGTCAACTTCCGCGAATTACAGGACGCGATGCTAGCCGGGCAATTTACTCTTGCCTCGCCGCTGCACGCGGTCTGCGAGGCCATCAGTCATTACTGTTGTGATGTCCTGTTGATTACCGGACGTCCTGGCTGTCTGCCGGGTGTGCAGGCGTTGATTCGCCATTTGCAGCCGGTGCCGGTTAACCGCATGATCTGGCTTGATAAGTACCGCGTGCATGAGTGGTATCCGTTCAGCCAGCAAGGCAAAATCGGCAACCCGAAATCGACCGCGGCGGTAGGGGCAATGCTGTGCAGCCTGGCGCTGGATCTGCGCCTGCCGCGCTTTAACTTTAAAGCCGCTGACATCGGCGCCTACTCGACCGTGCGCTATCTCGGCGTGCTGGATAACGTGGTCAACACCCTGCGCGATGAGAATATCTGGTATCACGATATCGATCTGGATAAACCGGGCGCGAAGCTGGATGCCCGTCTGCATTTCCCGCTGCGTGGTAATGTCACGCTCGGTTTTCGTCAACTGGCAAACGCCCGCTGGCCTGCCACCCCGCTCTACACGCTGAGCATTAACTCTTCTGACCTGGCGAAAACCATCGCCGGCGACGGGGTGTTGAATGTGCGGCTGCAATTTAGCGGCGGCAATAAACACCAGGGGCCGGAATCGTTTATTCTGAGCGAAGCCTGGCTGCAGGATGGTACGCCGGTTCCCGCCGATGCGTTAACCTTCAAATTGAATACGCTGGCCGATCGCCGCCACAGTGGCAGCCATTACTGGATCGACAGCGGGAGTGTGTATCTGAAATGAGTGCAAGTATGAGCACGACCCAGGCGATCAGTGCATGGATCAATGAAAACCGTCAGATTTCACCGTTGCTGGATGATGACGCGGACGCGCTACTGGCGCGCTTAACGGCGCTAACGGCGCAGGAATCTGCGCTGGAAAGCGCCGCGAAAATGCCCTGCACCGTTGGGCTGTACGGGCATGCTCAGGCAGCCAAAACCCATTTACTTGCCGCGCTGTGCGACAGCGGCAACGGACGTTTACATGTCTTGCTGGGTGAGAAGACGCTGGATTATTTCAGCCATCTCAACCCCGGCCATATGTTGACCAGTATGGCGCTGCGTTTCAGCCGCGAAAATCCGCGTGTTGATGATAATTTTCCCCTGCGCTTACGTCTGATTAGCGAGGCGGAACTGGTGCAGGTCTTCATCGCGCACGCGCAGGCCATGCCGGAAGTGCGTGTCGTCGACAAGACGGTTATTGAAAGCCGTCTGGCAAAATGGCGCGCACTGCGCCAGCCAAACCCGGTTCCGGGCATTAGCGCGGAAGATGTCGGGGGAATTGCCCGTTTCTGGCGCTCGGTGGTGCCGTCATCGCAACAGCATATGGACGACGCGCTGTGGTATCAGTTCGCCTGCCTTCTGCCATCGCTGGACTTGAGCGCTCGCGCCAGTGCCTGGGCACTGCTGTGGGGTGAGCAACAGGAGTTAACACAACAATGGCTATCGCTGGCGCATACGCTGCACCAGACCGGAAACGCCCGGGAACTGGCGGCGCCGTTGAGCCTGTTAGTCGATAACTTCGCCCTGCCGACCGAAGGTTTTCTCACCCCTACGGAACAGGACAATGAAGCCATTGCCGGTGAGGTGGTGGTGCATCCGTGGTCGGACGATCAATTACAGAATGCGGTCAGTATTCCTGTTTCGACGCTGGCGCTGTTAACCAAAGAGCTGGTGCTTCCGGTCGAAAACAGTGAACTGAACGGTGTGGATATTCTGGATATCCCCACCCCGGCGCCGCAGGAGGGACATCCGCTGTGGAACAGTAAATGCCGCTGGCTGCTGGAGAGCTATCGTCAGCAATTACAGCCGGATGTCTTACTGATTTGCAATGCCACGGCGCATCGCTCAACCACGACGGCAACGGCGAAAGCGTTACTGAACTGGGTGAAGGAGACGCAATCGGGCCACGAGACCGCACTGCCTGGCCTGGTCTGGACCATCACCCCGCACGATGCCCGTTTTACCAGCGGACAGAATCTTGATGAAGTGGTGCAACAACTGGTCGGGAAACCGGGCCAGCACTGGGGGACGCTGCAGGCGCTGGATGCCAGCAGTTTACAACGGGTTCTTGAGTGGCTCGCCCAGGCAACCGCCCCGGCGCTGCGTCAGCATCGCTTCAAATCCCTGCGTGAACGTCATCAACTGGCGCTGCGCGATCTGATGCAGGCCTGGCTTATCGCCCCCGCAAAAGAGAATGCCGCTCAGCGTACCCGCGCAGAAGCGGTCGTGCGTGAGTTGCAGACCCATGCGGCGCGTCATGGCGAATTGCTGGAAGGCCTGCTGCCGGATATGCAGCAATTTGACTCTCTGTGGAAGGTTCAGCAACCGCGCGAAGAACAGGTCAGCGGCTTGTTTAACGATGCCATCGACCTGTTTGGCGAGGCGGCAGAGAGCAGCGAACAGCCTCAAGTGGCGCGTGATGCGGGCCAACAGGCGCACGCGATGTGGATCAACCACTTGCGTCAGTGGAGTCGTAATGATGAGAACGCCGCCCGGCTTGGCCTCTCGTCCGCCACGGTGCGGCAGATGGCGGAAATCATCATCATCAGTAGCTACCGACTGAATATGCCGGAGCAGTTGCAGAAGATTATGCAGCGCGATACCGCTTCTGCGGCGCAGTTGTACGCCGCCATTGGTAATTTTGTCGCCTGGCTGGGTTATGCCGATGTTCCGGAAGCGCAGCGCCCTGCCAGCCGCGTGCAGAAAGGCAGCGCTGTGTTCGCCTCCGCGAGTTCTGGCTCGACGGAACGGTTAACGCGTTTAGGCGAACAACCTGTTCATGCTGCAACGCGCTATGTTTACGACTGGCTGGTCGCTCTCTATACCCGGTCAGTGGAAAACATGGGTTATAGCCATCCGCATGATATTTCTCCCACCGCGCGCAAGAAACTCAAAACGCTGCTGCCATAAAAAAGACCCGGCCACCATAACCGGTGGGTCGGGCCTTATCGCTTTACACGCGCTCAGTATGCTAGAAAAATGAGAACACCAGGGCAACCGGGAAACTGATCGGCCATGTTGCGCCAACTAAGCACGCGCTGAGCGTTTTGATCCGGCGAGTCTCTTTGGATAAAAACCAGGTCGCTACGCCCGTCAGTAATGCCATCACGGCATAAAACATTAACATCTTAATGAACAAGTCCATCGTCCGCCTCCTTTCCATGGAAAACATACGCAGACTATGTTGCACATTTTTTAAGGTTATTTTTGTCTAACTGGTCACGCCTTGCGTCACTCTTTATCAAAAGATCAAAACAGTGAGACCAGTAAGGCCACCGGGAAGCTCATCGGCCACGTTGAGCCCACCAGAAACGCGCTCAGAAAACGGATCCGTTTACGGTCGCTGGATAAAAACCAGGTAATAATTGCGCAAAGCAGCGCCATGATTGCGTAAAAAACCAGCATTTTTTGATAAAGCGACATAGCCACACTAACCCTGTGATAACAAAACGGGCGCAATATGCCGCTTTTATTGACATTTATCAAGTTTTTTCACTAATCGTGCGCTTTATCACGAAGGGGGAAATTGACGTGACCCTGATTTTACGGACTGGCAACGCGTGACCGTCGCTTCTCGTTACTGCCCTTTACCCGTATTCGTAATGCCCGCGTTGCGAAGCCGGGCCATCACTGGATGCAAATCAGCCCGCTTCAACACTACTGCCTGGCGCTTTTCATTGCATCCTGCTTGCCGGGATTGCATTGCTCTTTTGTACCCGGAAGATAAAATTTTCCCGACCGATCTGGATCTGTGCCACCCGGACAACCCGCGCGGCCCGCAGCGCTGACGCCAGCCGCACCAGCCGATCCGTTGCCGCCATCAGAACCGTTTCCCCCGTCACCCCCATTCCCACCATCAGCAGCGGTTGCGGCAAATACGCAAAGCAGGAAAAAACTCACGAAAGCACGCCTGACCATGTAAACCTCCCTTGTTCAACCCTTAAACATACACTGTGGCATCTCAGTCTACCTTCAAAGGACATGACAGGCTGACTCTGATAATTCAACGAAAGAAAAAGGCGTTTAAGAATGCGTTTGAAGTTCTCTGATGATGGTGGTCGCCCCGGTGCCGGAGGCCTTACGTCTCGCCTGAAGGGAATCGAGAGCGGCGTGAATCATTTCAGTCGCCCTGATTTTTGCATGAGCGACAATTTTTTCGTCTGCAATGCTGGCGTGGCAATGGGGACAATAGGTTATTCCCCTCGCCTTATCTTTGGCGATGGCTGCCAAATCTTCGATAATCACGGTTTTTCCGCATTTATCGCATGCAAATTCGAACATTTTAACGTCCTGAATATCTCACTGGCGCCACTATATAACAGCGAGAGTAAACGGCATTAAAACGTACTGAACATCAGGATGGCGGGCTTAAGCGCTCGGTCACAAAAACTGACACTACTGCATGAGCCATCTATTGTTTATGTTCTTCACGCCAGTCTTTGATCATCTGCGGTGTCACCTCACTGGCATAGCAGACAGGATCATAGCCACCCGGTTTGCTCCATGCGCTGCGCTTACCACAGCTACTGCCATTTCTGGCCTGATTAAACGGGCAGGCACATGGCCCCGGGTAAGCTGCAATGGACTCCTCAATCACCTTTTGTTTAACCTGTGCATCACTCAATATCTGTGTTTTAGCCAGACTGTTTTCAATACTCAGCACACTGGTTACAGCCAGCACGATCAACACCCACGGTGTGATTCTCATTGAGGCGTCTCATTAAGGAGGGAATGAACTTTCAATGTAGGACGCTACCCCCACGACAATATTGATCGCAAGCAACATCCGGTTGTTTTCTCAGGCCACTCAGTCCGTGAGTTATATATTTTTCCTCTTTGATTTACGTTAAGTTTTTTATAAATCATAAGATTAAGCCTGGCGTGAAATTGACATAAAAAAAGAGAACGGGATGCTTTCATTTTTGTCATAAATTCACCGGATGCTTACTTTGGCGGATGGCTGATTTCTCTGGTATTGTCTCAATGCCGTAACTAATTCTTACAGGGTAACAGTAATGCAAAAGTTTGACGATCTATGGCAAGCCATCGAGACCAGAGTGTGTGAAAACAATGACATAACGCACGAGGAACTGACGAACGAAACGACGGCCAGGGGATCTGCTGCGAAGCAACGCGTCGCACATATTTTTACTCTGGAAGTCCTGCTGTCTCGTCATCGGGAGAAGTATGCCAGTCCTTATGTGGCACTGGCCGGGGAAGAAGCTCTGTGGCATCTTATTTTCAAGCGTACTGGCTGGAAACCCTTTGAAATTAAACAGCTCTCCTTTAGCGACGCAATGTTTGTGATAGCTGAGCTTTTTCGTGATGAGAATTTGCCAGCGGATGTCCGGGGAATGTTACGCGCCAATGGGTTACGCGATCAGTCTTATTCTATATATGATTTCTCAGAAAAAGACTGGGCTCCACGGGATAATGAAAACATCCTGAAACGCTAGCCTGCGAATCATTTGAATATTAAGGGCCGCTGCGCCCTTTTTTATTTTCACGTGTTTAATATGAAATACGCTTTACGCCGTGCATCCCTGCCGTCGCATCACCGGTCATGCTCTATTTCACATAGCCTGCTAAGTTTATTTAAAACGTTTATGAAACGCGATTACCTGCCAATTGCACTATTAACCGGCATGGTTTTCAGGCGTTTAAAAAATACTGCCCGGTCATTGCGCTACTTAACGCAGGTTCATAGCGGGCAAAATGAAGCTCCTCGCCTTCACAGAAATAAGTTTCTATAGGCAACGTCAGACCGGACGCGCCTTCTGCTGTCTGGTTTACGGACCAGGTTACGGTGGTGTCGCTATCATTAACCGTCAAATACTCAGGGATACCGCCAGGCAGCAGTACCACAACGACTTTACTCATTTTGTTTCCCCCAGAGACTAAAAAAGCAACATTATCAATGGCGGGATATGATGATAATTTGTCGCACTAATTAAATTAATGTGACAATCCCAACCGTGATATGCAGTAGTACATTTGTAGGTTTTATTTTAATGTTGGTCACGCTACGCGGGTAAGGCGCGTTAAGCATTGTCAGGAATATACCATCTTTACGTTTTTTGACACACAAGAAATTATAAAGCGTGAGAGTTACCTCAATTATTCTGTACCTGTGAATAAACGGCTACAGAAACGGTAACTCCCACGCTCACGCTAAACCGGGTTAAAAGCTCAGTGTTTGATCATCACGTGGCGAACCACGGTGTAATCTTCCAGCCCGTACATCGACATATCTTTGCCGTACCCCGAAAGTTTTTGTCCACCGTGGGGCATTTCACTGACCAGCATAAAGTGGGTATTGACCCAGGTGCAGCCATATTGCAGACGCGCACTGAGGCGGTGCGCGCGGCCAACATCTTTGGTCCACACGGACGATGCCAGGCCATATTGCGAATCATTGGCCCAGTCCAGCACCTGCTCTTCATCATCAAATACCGTCACGCTGACGACCGGCCCAAAGACTTCGCGTTGCACTATCGCATCGTCTTGCTTTGCCCCGGCCAGCAATGTGGGCTGGAAGTAGAAACCCGCCCCCTCACGCTTGCTGCCGCCGGTCACCACACGGATATGACTTAATGCTTTCGCCTCGTCCACCGCTTTGCTGACACGCGCTAAATGGGCTTCGGAACTCAGGGGGCCCAGCTCGGTGGTTTCATCATCCGGCGGGCCCATTTTCAGACTCGCCACCGCGGCCCCCAGTTTTTCAACCAGCGCATCGTAAATCCCTTTTTGGGCATAAATGCGACAAGCAGCGGTACAGTCCTGCCCGGCATTGTAGAAACCAAAAGTACGAACGCCTTCGACAACCGCATCCAGATCGGCGTCATCAAACACAATAACCGGCGCTTTGCCGCCCAGCTCCATATGGGTACGTTTAATCGAAGAGGCGGTATGACCGATAATGTGCTCACCGGTGGCAATCGAGCCAGTCAGCGAGACCATGCGCACTTTTTCATGTCCGGTCAGCGGATCGCCAACGGTTTTCCCCCGACCGAACAGCACATTCAGTACTCCTGGCGGGAAAATATCCTGCGCCAGCTCGCCAAGTTTGAGCGCCGTCAGCGGCGTGATTTCTGACGGCTTAATCACCACACAGTTACCTGCCGCGAGCGCAGGCCCCAGCTTCCAGGCCGCCATCATCAGCGGGTAGTTCCACGGGGCGATAGAGGCCACAACGCCAACCGGGTCGCGGCGAATCATTGAGGTATGCCCTTCCAGATACTCCCCGGCGGCCAGTCCGTTCAGGCAACGCGCGGCACCTGCGAAGAAGCGAAAGACATCCGCGACCGCCGGAATTTCATCGCTCAGCACGCAATGCAAGGGTTTGCCACAGTTCAGTGACTCAAGCATTGCAAAGGTTTCGGCATTGTCTTCAATCACCTGCGCCAGTTGCAGCAGGCACTCGGCGCGCGCTTTTGGCGTGGTCTGTCCCCATGTTTTGAAGGCCTCATCGGCCGCCTTCACCGCCGCGTCTACCTGCGCAGGCGAGGCTTCGGCAATCTCCAGCAACACCTCGCCGGTGGCCGGGTTAAACACGGCCTGTTTCTCGCCTTCGCCGTCGACCAGTGCTCCATTGATAAATAATTGATGTTGCATAGCGCTATCCTTTCAGAGTTGTCAGTTATTTGCCGCTTCCGGCTACGGTTTCACCGTCACGGGTCAGCCACCAGGCGCCCAAAATCGGGATGGTCGTTACCAGCATCACCAGCAGCGCCACCACATTGGTTACTGGTACATCACGCGGGCGCCCCAGTTGATTTAACAACCAGAGCGGCAAGGTGCGTTCATGCCCTGCGGTAAAGGTCGTGACGATGATTTCGTCAAACGACAAGGCAAACGCCAGCATTCCCCCGGCCAGCAGCGCCGAACCGAGATTGGGCAACACCACATAACGAAACGTCTGCCATGAGGTGGCGCCCAAATCCATTGAGGCTTCAACCAGACTCCACGACGTGCGACGAAATCGGGCTATCACGTTGTTGAAAACCACCACTACGCAAAACGTGGCATGACCAACAACGATGGTGAAAAAACCGGGTTCCAGATCCACCGTTTTAAATGCCGTTAACAGCGCCAGCCCGGTAATAATGCCGGGCAAGGCGATCGGCAGCAGCAGCAACAGTGAGATGGCGTTCCGGCCAAAAAACTCACTGCGCCAGAGAGCCATTGCAGCAAGCGTGCCAAGGATTAAGGCAATAAGAGTCGCCAGCGCCGCAATTTGCAGTGACAGTGTCACGGCATCCAGGATATCGCCCCGCGCCGCCGCCACGCTAAACCAGCGCAGCGTAAAGCCCTGCGGGGGAAAGCTGAACGCGGCATCCTCGGTATTAAAAGCATAGATGGCGATTATCAATAACGGGAAATGGAGAAAGATAACCCCACCCCAGGCGGCAATTTTGAGAAATAACGGTGCGCGGTCAGAGTGCATCGAACGCTCCCAAACGTTTCACGAACGCCAGATAAAGGGCAATCAATACAATGGGGACCAGCGTAAAGGCTGCCGCCATTGGCATGTTGCCGACTGCCCCTTGTTGCGAATAGACCATGTTGCCGATAAAGAACCCCGGCGGCCCCACCAGTTGCGGCACAATGAAATCACCCAGCGTCAGGGAGAAGGTGAAGATAGAGCCAGCGGCCACACCCGGGATTGCCAGCGGCAAAACCACATGGCGAAAGGTCTGTCGGGGATGGGCGCCAAGATCCGCTGACGCCTGCAATAACGACGGCGGCAACCGTTCGAGCGCCGCCTGAATCGGCAGGATCATAAACGGCAGCCAGATGTAGACGAAGACCAGAAAACGCCCCAGACCGGAGGTCGACAACGTATTGCCGCCGATGCCAGGCAGCGTCAGCAGCGCGCCGAGTACAGGTTCCAGCCCCATATGACCGAGAAACCATTGGGCAACACCGTCTTTCGCCAGTAGCAGCGTCCAGGCGTAAGCTTTGACGATATAACTCGCCCACATGGGCAGCATCACCGCAATATAGAAAAAGGCTTTCCATTTTCCGCTGGTGTATTTCGCCATATACCATGCCATCGGGAAGGCCAGAATAGCGCTTGCCAGCGTCACGGCGACCGCCATGGTGAAGGTACGTAAGATGATGTCGTAATTGGCGGGATTGAACAGCGCCTGCAGGTTCGCCAGGGTGAAATCCGGCGTTACCGACATGGTGAAATCATCAAAAGTGTAGAAGCCTTGCCATAGCAGCGTCAGCAACGACCCCAGATACACAATGCCGAACCACATCAGTGGCCCCAGCAACAACAGGAACAACCCCAGCGCCGGTTTGCGCCAGAACAGGCCACTCAGGCGGCTGCCCGGTTTACGCTGGGGTGAACGGGAAAGGCTCATCTCCATCACCCCGCTCCCTGTAACGGCACCATCGCCTCTCGCGACCACGACGCCAGCACCGTTTGCCCCGGTGCTAAGGTATCAGGCAACAGCGCATCGGACATGTTCGCCTGGCTGACCAGCAGTTTTTCGCCGTCGGTAAGTTTCAGTTCGAAACGGGTAGCCGCCCCCTGATACTGTACCGCTTGTACCACCCCCTGGACCTGAATTTCCCCCGGCTGATTAAGGCGAATATGCTCGGGTCGCAGAGAGTAAACGCCGTTCATCGCACACAACGCGCCCGCGCGCCTGTCGTCAAAAACATTAGACGTGCCGACAAAACCCGCCACAAAAGGCGTGCGTGGGCGCAGATAGAGTTCACGCGGCGTATCAATCTGCTCAATCTTGCCATTGTTGAACACCGCCACCCGGTCGGACATCGACAGCGCTTCACCCTGGTCGTGGGTGACAAAAATAAAAGTGATCCCCAGATCCTGCTGGAGCTTTTTCAGCTCAAATTGCATCTGCTCGCGTAATTTTAAATCCAGTGCCCCCAGCGGTTCATCAAGGAGTAAAACGCGAGGCTGATTAACCAGTGCCCGGGCGATAGCCACACGCTGGCGCTGGCCGCCGGAAAGTTGCGATGGCTTACGGGCGTGAACAAAATCCAGCGCCACCTTTTCCAGCGCCTGGCGCGCGCTGGCATGGCGTGTTTTCTTGTCCACGCCTTTGACCATCAGGCCATACGCCACGTTATCGAGGATCGACATATGGGGGAATAACGCGTAATCCTGGAAAACAGTATTGACGTCGCGCTCCCAGGGGGGCAGTTCGCTGGCCTCACGGCCAAAAATACGAATAGCGCCGCCGCTCAATTGCTCAAAACCGGCGATAAGACGCAGGCAGGTGGTTTTGCCGGAGCCAGATGGCCCCAGCATTGAGAAGAACTCCCCGTCATTTACCGCCAGACTGACACCGTCGACGGCGCGAACATCACCATACAGCCGCGAGACATTTTCAAATTCAACAGCATAGGTCATACATCACTCCTGACCGATTAACGTCCACCCATAATGGCGATGTAATCCTGCGTCCAGCGGCTATAAGGGACATATTTGCCCCCCTCCGCAACAGGCGTTTTCCAGAACGCAATCTTGTCAAAGAAGCTGTAACCATTGGTCTCACAGCCTTTTTCACCCAGCAAATCACTGGCTTTACAGCCTTGCGGCACCACCGGCAGTGAGCCAAACCAGGCGGCGACGTCACCCTGTACTTTCGGGGTCAGCGACCAGTTCATCCATTTGTAGGCGCAATTGGGGTGTTTCGCCTGCGCGTGCAACATGGTGGTATCTGCCCATCCCGTTACCCCCTCTTTCGGGAACACGGTGGCGATGGGCTGGTTTTCCCCTTTCAGGGCGTTGGCCTGATACGGCCAGGCGCTGGACGCCACGACGCCTTCGTTTTTGAAGTCGCTCATCTGAACAGTGGTGTCATGCCAGTAACGGTGGATTAAGGCGTGCTGATCGCGCAGCACTTTCAGCACCGCCTGATACTGCGCTTCGGTTAGCTGGTAGGGGTCTTCAATGCTAAGCTGCGGTTGAGTGGCTTTGACAAACAGCGCGGCGTCGGCGATATAAATCGGCCCGTCATAGGCCTGCACGCGGCCTTTGTTGGTTTTGCCATCCGGCAGATTTTGCTGCACGAAGACGACCGACCAGCTATCTGGCGGCGTCGGGAATGTTTTGGTGTTATACATCAGCAGGTTTGGCCCCCACTGATAGGGCGTGCCGTACACTTTACCGCCGACGTTAAACCATTCACCTTTCTCAATGCGCGGATCGAGGGTTTTCCAGTTCGGGATGAGCGCGGTATTAATGGGCTGTACGCGTTTGCCCATGATCAGACGCAGCGAGGCATCGCCGGATGCGGTCACCAGATCATAACCGCCTTTAGCCATCAGGCTGACCATCTCATCGGAGGTCGCTGCCGTTTTTACGTTGACCTCGCAGCCCGTCTCTTTTTCAAACTGGCTAACCCAGTCATATTGCTTGTCCGTCTGGCCACGTTCGATATACCCCGGCCAGGCGATAATATCCAGACGCCCTTCTCCTTTCCCTACTTCCGTCGGCTCGGCGGCGTGTGCTGTCATGAGGGTCATGCCCAGCGCACACAGGCAGCTCGGGGCAAATTTCTTGCTCATATGTTTTACTCCTGTCGTAATGAAAATGAGCGGCCGCCTTGCCGTAAAAATATCTCCTGATTTAAAGGTAGACGGAGCGCCGAAAGGCTGAATCCCGTCAATGAGAAATTTCGCCAGGTTGTGACATACAGCGCATTACATTTATTGCGAAAATGCTGGCGGTGCATCTTCTGGAGTATAGACAAGGAGTTAGCAGAGAAAGGTTAATTTATGTTGCCATTCACATTTCGTATGAATGCCTGATGGGCAAGTACAGAAAATAATGACCTCTGCGGCTTAAATTTCCACAGAGATATTTTTAATTTGAGAAAATATTATTCAGAAAATAAGAACAACCGCCTGCGTTTTTATTTCATCATTTCGCGAATAATTTTGCCAAGCAGAATAACGCCGCGTTCTTCCCGCTCGCCCCATTGCCAGGATGCATTAAAGCGAAAGAACGGCGTCGGTTCTCTGGAGGTGGAGAACATTTTGCCCGGCGCGATGCTGACCTGATGGGCCAGGGCACGCTGACTTAATTCTCCGGCATCCAGCTCTGGCGGCAACTCCAGCCATAAAAAATAACCGCTGTCGCTGCGGTGAATTTTCACCTCCGCAGGCAGATGACGCACCAGAGCCTGCCATGCCTGATGCTTGCGTTCAGCCAGGGCGCGCCGCAGACGCCGCAGATGCGCGTCATAGCGTTGCGTGCCAAGGTAATCGACCAGCGCCATTTGCATGGGCGAACTGGTGGATAAGGTGCTCATCAACTGCAACTGCTGGATCCGGCGGGCATGTTTCCCGGCTGCGACCCACCCGATACGAAACCCGGCAACCAGACACTTGGAAAACGATGAGCAGTGTAGCGTCATGTCCTGGGTATCCCAGGCTTTTGCAGGTAGCGGTTTTTCCCGCCCGTAATAGAGCTCGCTGTAGACATCGTCTTCGATCAAGGTCACGTTGTGCTGCATCAGCAACGCCACCAGTTGCGCTTTCTTCTCTGCACTCAGGGTAAAACCGAGCGGATTCTGGCTATTAGGCATTAGCCAGCAGGCTTTAACGGGGTAGGATTTCAGCGCCTGCTCCAGCGCCTGTAAATCGATACCTTCATTAATATCCGTCGGCACCGACAGCGCTTTTAAGCGCAGGCGCTCCAGCGCCTGTAGCGCACCATAAAAGCAGGGATTTTCGACAATCACCCAGTCACCTGGCTCTGTTACAGCCTGCAAACTCAGGTTTAACGCTTCCAGCGCCCCGGCGGTAATGACGATTTCATCTGGTGAAATGGTCATCCCCTGCTGGGCGTAGCGACGGGCGATGGCATGACGCAACCCGGAATTTCCCGGCGGCAGGTTTTCAATGATGCTGACCGCAGTCGCACTTTTACTGACATTGGCTAATGAGCGATTAAGTTGTTGCAGAGGAAACAGCCGCGGATCCGGAAACGCCGAACCGAAGGGCAAGATCGAGGCATCGCGGCTGGCCTGCAAAATATCAAAAATATAGGTATTGATATCCACCGCTTCGTCTTGCTTTAAGGTGGCGGGCGGTAAGGTTTGCGGACGATGAGAGCGCGGCGCCACATAATAGCCCGATTGAGGCCGGGCGGTAATATAGCCCTGATTTTCGAGCAACTGATAAGCGTGGCCGACGGTCATAAAACTCATCCCGCTGCTGGTCACCTGTTCACGCAACGAGGGCAGCCTGTCGCCGGGTCGCCAGACGCCCAGTTCAATTTGCGAAATGATTTGCTGCGCCAGGCGCTGGTATTTTTTCATCGCTCTCTCCTTCCCTGCATTCATTCTATATCAGCACGCTTAAAAAGCACATTTTTACCAACTGTTATAGATAAATTTGGCTTTTCTGCCTCTGATAATCCTCTCCGCCGCTCTTTACCATTTGCGGGAGAGCCATTTTTCAGAGGTTAAGTATGTTGGGTTTAGATGCGTTTCATCTGGCAAGGATCCAGTTTGCCTTTACGGTTTCCTTCCATATTATTTTTCCGGCGATCACCATCGGTCTTGCCAGCTACCTTGCGGTGCTGGAGGGACTGTGGTTGAAAACCGGCAATCCAGTGTGGCGTTCGCTCTACCACTTCTGGTCGAAAATCTTCGCCGTCAATTTTGGCATGGGCGTGGTCTCCGGTCTGGTGATGGCCTATCAATTTGGCACCAACTGGAGCGGATTTTCCCAGTTTGCTGGTAGCATCACCGGCCCGTTACTGACCTATGAAGTGCTGACCGCGTTCTTCCTCGAAGCCGGGTTCTTAGGGGTGATGCTGTTTGGCTGGAATAAGGTTGGCCCAGGGCTGCACTTCTTCGCCACCTGCATGGTGGCACTGGGGACGATCATTTCCACCTTCTGGATCCTCGCCTCCAACAGTTGGATGCAAACGCCGCAGGGCTATGAAATTGTGAATGGCCAGGTGGTACCTGTCGACTGGTTTGCGGTGGTGTTTAACCCCTCCTTCCCGTATCGCCTGTTGCATATGTCCGTTGCCGCGTTCCTTAGCAGCGCGCTGTTTGTTGGCGCGTCGGCCGCCTGGCACTTGCTTAAGGGCAATCATTCACCGGCCATTCGCACCATGTTTTCCATGGCGCTATGGATGACGCTCATTGTGGCCCCTATCCAGGCGCTGATCGGCGATATGCACGGGCTGAACACGCTGGAGCATCAGCCCGCCAAAATTGCGGCGATAGAAGGCCATTGGGAAAACCCACCCGGCGAGCCGACGCCTTTGTTGCTGTTTGGCTGGCCGGATATGGAACAAGAGCGCACCCGCTATGGGCTGGCGATTCCGGCGCTGGGTAGCCTGATCCTCACCCACAGCCTGGACAAACAGGTTCCCGCGCTGAAATCGTTCGCCAAAGAAGACCGGCCTAATTCGACCGTGGTGTTCTGGTCGTTTCGCCTGATGGTGGGGCTTGGTCTGTTGATGATATTGCTGGGTGTTGTCGCCGTGTGGCTGCGCCGCAAGCAGCGCCTCTATCACTCGCGCCCGTTTCTGTGGTTCGCATTATTGATGGGGCCATCGGGTTTGCTGGCGATTCTTGCCGGTTGGGTGACCACAGAGGTGGGCCGCCAGCCGTGGGTGGTCTATGGCTTGCAGCGCACCGCCGATGCCGTTTCCGCCCATGGCACGCTGCACATGAGCATCAGCCTGCTGGGTTTTATCCTCGTTTACAGTTCGGTGTTTGGCGTGGGGTACAGCTACATGGTGCGGTTGATTAAAAAAGGGCCTCAGGCGAATGAATCCTTTGCCAGTGAACAGGATGGACGCCCCGCCCGGCCGCTTTCTGCGGTGAATACTCACGACAGTCTGCAGGAGAAACCGTAATGGGTATCGATCTTTCGCTTATCTGGTTTGTGATTATCGTCTTTGCCACCCTGATGTATATCGTGATGGACGGTTTTGATCTGGGGATTGGCATTCTCTTTCCCGCGACGCAAAACGCCGAAGACCGCGATGTGATGGTGAATAGCGTCGCCCCGGTATGGGACGGCAACGAAACCTGGCTGGTGCTCGGCGGTGCGGCGCTGTTTGGCGCCTTCCCGCTGGCGTATGCGGTGATTATCGATGCGTTGACCATCCCGCTCACGCTGATGCTGGTGGGGTTAATTTTTCGCGGCGTAGCCTTTGAGTTTCGCTTCAAAGCGACACCCGCGCACCGTCCTTTCTGGGATAAAGCGTTCTTAGGCGGCTCGATTCTGGCTACCTTCACACAGGGGGTCGTTGTTGGGGCGGTGATTAACGGTTTTCCGGTTAGCGGGCGCACCTTCGCCGGGGGCCCCTTCGACTGGCTGAGCCCGTTTACTCTGTTTTGTGGCCTCGGACTGGTGGTCGCCTATGCCTTGCTGGGGGCGACGTGGCTGGTGATGAAGAGCGAAAACAGCTTGCAGACGCGGATGCGCCAGCTCGCAAAGCGGCTCTTACTGGCCCTGCTGCTGGTAATTGCAGTAATCAGTCTCTGGACACCGCTCGCCCATCCGGCCATCGCCAGCCGCTGGTTTACGTTGCCAAATCTGTTTTTCCTGCTGCCCGTCCCTGTATTAGTCGTATTGCTGAGCCTGTGGCAATGGCGCAGCCTGAATCATCCACAGAGCGAAAAATTACCGTTTGTGCTGACGCTCGGGCTGATCTTCCTCGGATTCAGCGGGCTTGGCATCAGTATCTGGCCGCATATTATCCCGCCGTCCATCACCCTGTGGCAGGCGGCAGCCCCCGCACAAAGCCAGGGCTTTATGTTGGTTGGCGCGCTGCTGATTATCCCGATTATTCTTGTCTATACCTTCTGGAGCTACTACGTATTTCGCGGCAAAGTTCAGCATGGGGAGGGATATCACTGATGCAACAACCCTTATGGAAGCGCCTGATGTGGCTGGTCGTTTTGTGGGGCGGCAGTGTGCTGGCCCTTGCGCTGGTCGGCCTGTTTTTCCGCGTACTGATGACCGCCGCGGGGTTTAAGTCGCACTAGTTTTATGACCCGGCGACGTATACAAGCGGCTTGCAAAGCTGCCCTGATGCTGAACATCAGGGCAGCTTTTTTAGTGCTGGCCGTGGCGGGTAGAGAGTTTTTGCAACACTGTCAGCTGCGCCACCGCTTCCTGCATCGCATCCATGCCGGATGTCAGGGCGTGCAGACTACTGAGATGCTTCACAATATTATCCCGTTCGTTATTGGTTTTACTGCTCATGGCCGCGATGGTGTCAGCCGCGGAAATGGAGTGCTGAGCCATATTGCTGGCGGTCTCCACGGTATTATTGGCAACGGTACGGATGCGGGAAATCGTATTTACCGCCTGGTTGATATTGGCGGCCGTCGCGTCTGCCTGCTCTTTGGACGAGTGCGCCAGCCGCCGGACTTCACTTGCCACCACGGCAAATCCGCGCCCTGCTTCACCCGCCCGCGCAGCTTCCACCGCCGCATTGAGCGCGAGAATGTTTGTCTGAAAAGCAATGTTACTGATCCCGCTGGTTATCTCATTAATCCCCGCTGAGATTTTCTCCAGGTCATCCAGCCCTTCCACCAGCCGGTTTTGCGCCTGTTGGCTCTTGAGCGCAATATCGCTGATCGAACGAATGCTATTTTCTGCCATTCCTAAGGTGTCGTTTTGTGTCTGCGTCGCGGCTTCCAGCATCGGTAATGCCGTCATCAGGGGACCCAATTTTTGTTGATATGCCACAACACGATTAATCACACCGCTTTGAAAATCATTCAGTGCCTCCCAACGGCGCAGCGCACGCTGTGCGTAATGCCCGGCATATCGTGCATATTCCACCGGGAAATGCGCCATGGCTTTCACGTCATGATTGAAAAAGACCAGCGCGGAGAGCGTCTGATTAATGGGAACGCCGAGGATCTCCCCAAAGCTGGAAAAACCGGCAGCGGGCAAGCCTTTAAAGAAATGGGCATTGTGTAAGTGTGATTCGCTGCCAAGACGGCGCAAAATACAGTCATTCATCAGAATGGCCGCCGGTTTACCTCGTCCGGTAATAAAGTTTTTCCAGTCATGCAGTGTCGCTTGCTTAAAGTCGGTTTCTTCCAGTAAATGCAAGCGATCGCCAAATTCCAGATCACAGAAAAAATGAACGCCTTCAGCATCGATTTTTGCGACAGAGCGAATGAAATATTCATCTCCGACTTTAACCCCGAAAGTGAGCCCTTTTAGTTTTTCGGCCACCTGCTGCTCACCACATTGCAGGAGTTCGGCCAGAACAGCAGTGAAAGGCTTCTGTTCACCCTGTTCATTAAAGACTGACGTCACCGTCCGGGCGACCGGATCCGCCTGAGCAATCAGCCAGCTTTTATTGCGTGGTTTGAAGTTTTGGCTTTTGAAGGGTGCGAAGGATTTTCCCGGTGCCATTTTGCAAAAGATAATCACCGCTTTGCCCTGCAGCACTTTGCCATTCACGCTTATCCAGGTGCCGTCAAAGGTGAGTTTGCCGCCTGCTGAACCGCCGATAGCCAGGCAGGGAAAACGCCCACAATTATACCAGGCCTGCATCAGAAAGCCTTCGGAGGCAGAGAGCCCGTCACAGTACACCATGGCAAAGGTATGGTCGGAGGAGAGCGGCATGCGTACCTGTAACCGCTCCAGCTCGTTCTGAATTGCAATGATGCGATCTGTTGCTGTTCGGGTATCTTTAACATGTAAATCAATAATATGGGTTTCGTGCCCGGCAATGAGTGTTTTGGGCAGCATTAACCAGCTACCCTGTTGCCCCGCCGCATCACAATAGGTCGTATCACGACAGCTACTGCTCAATGCGCCACTGGAAGAAAGCGTAATAACCGTTAAGGCTGGAGAAGAAAACCGTTGCCACGCCTGGCTCACGCTTGAATAGTCGGCACCAGGGGGGACGAATGTCATGAGGATACCGCTGGCTTTATTGCTTAAACCCGCTGCTGATAATGACTGAGGCATATTCTGGCAATCATAGGTACCATTCGCAGGCTGTGAGCGGCTGCGACCTAAGGGTGCGGTTAAAAACCTTTTCGCCATAGATAACATATTTCACCTTTTATGTATTATGAGATCATTTATAGGGTGGAGCGTCTGGTGAATTTATGGAACTTAGCAGGCTATACATCAAGTTTATGATTTTTACAGTGCCGGGAAATTCCACGAATATATTTTGATCACAGTGTAATTATCGTCAAACTAAGTGAAATCTTTAACGAAACCCAATAAAGTCCACACGGGCATAATGAAATTAAAACTATAAAAATCAAAGACTAACAAAATGAGATGCGAGTATCATTATTTGACCTGTGAAAATTATGTTAATAGTGTGATGCAACGCATAAATTGCAGTAAATAATAAAATTACTGTCTATCAGGTAACATATTCGTTTATTTTTTACAGTTACTATGGAAGGAATATTCTTAATTAAAGATGTCTTCATACTCTCTCCACGATTTGTTGTTGAAATCCGTGTCACTCAGATAAATGAGAGAAGGAGTGAGTATGAAAAAGATCGTGACACTGTCTGCCATTGTGGCCATGAGTTTGTCGTCTTATGTGTTTGCCGCAGACAACGCGCCTGTCCCACCGCAAAAATATCCGCTAACGCACGACGGTCAGCCGCCGCGTCATGACGACAAAAACCCGCAACATACGCGGGAGCACAGGAATAATGACGGGAAAGCGTGGAAGCATGATGACAGCGCGCATCACCGCGACGGCCAGCCGCCAAAGCATGACGGCAAACAGCCGCCCAAAGACGGTAAAAAACCGCCGTTGCCGGATGATAAACGCTAAAATGTAAATACAGTCGCGGCACATACCCTGCCGCGACTGTGCGGGATGTGCTGTCTTAAACGCCTTTGCGCTTAGGCAGCGTTTTCAACAGATCCTCAGGGCTTACCGATGCCACAACACTCCCGGCGAGCGGCATCTTCAGAATGTGATTTTTGATTTTCCCAACCACATGCATTTCACATGGCCGACAATCGAATTTCAGCGTAAGCACTTCATCGCCATGCACCAGTTGCATTGGGGTTGCCTTCCAGCTTTTGATATTCCCTTTGGCCTGTTTCGGGCACAGGTTAAAGGCAAAGCGCAGGCAGTGTTTGGTGATCATCACCGGCACATCGCCCTTCTCTTCATGCATTTCATATGCGCCATCAATCAGTTGCACACCGAAACGCTGATAGAACTCACGCGCTTTATGGTTGTAAACGTTCGCCAGGAAAGTCAGATGGGTATCAGGATAGACCGGTGCCGGATCAGAGACAGCTTTACGGCTGCCGCGCTGGTAACTCGCCAGACGCGCCTCATCAAGCATTTCAACGGTGTCGCGACGAAACGCATTTAACATACTGTTCGGCACAAACAACGCACCCGGCAAGTTGATAGCGATATGACGCGCGTAGTAGATGGTTTGACCCAGTTTTGCCACGCCCTCTTTCAGGCTATTGATCGCTTTTTCCGCGTTGTTCGCCTCATCGAATTGCCCGTCGAGAGTATGGGTCACGCTGACCCCATCTTCACTGGTCAGGGTCAGCACCAGTTGTTCCTGCCAGCCGCTCACTTCAATATCCACGGCGATGCGACGTTCACTGGAGGTTTTGGTCAGTGCCTGTTGCCAGTTATGGTCCAGGTTACGGTTCAGCGGATGGTGCGGGCGCACTTTATACATCTCCGCGGGCATTTCATTCGGCCAGACGCGGTAACGACCTTCGCCAGTTTTTTCTACCGTGTTGGCGCGAAAACCGACAACATCGCGCTTGATGAGTACGTTCAGACCATCGCCGTTTGCCAACGGTTCGCTGGCTTCTACGTCCAGGTACTCTTTGGTTACTTTCAGCACTTCACCGACCGGCAGACCGATAAATTTCGGCGAATCAAACGCACCGATATCGCCTTTACGCGCATTCACAAAATAATCAGTACTACCGCGATGGAAGGTTTTATCGGTGGACGGAATAAAGAAGTGCTCTGTGCGCCCCGCCGATGCCCGCGCCAGGTCGCCTCGGTCTTCAATAATCGCATCCAGCATCTGGCGATAATGCGCGGTAATGTTTTTTACATAGCTCATGTCTTTGTAGCGCCCTTCAATCTTGAAGGAGCGTACGCCGGCATCAATTAGCGCACCAAGATTAGCGGTCTGGTCATTATCTTTCATCGACAGCAGATGTTTTTCATAGGCCACGACGCGCCCCTGATCGTCTTTCAGGGTGTACGGCAGGCGGCAGGCCTGCGAGCAGTCCCCACGGTTGGCACTGCGCCCCGTCTGGGCGTGGGAAATATAACACTGCCCGGAATAGGCCACGCACAGCGCGCCATGAATAAAGAACTCGATGGTCGCGTCAGTACAGGCGTGAATATCGCGGATCTGCTGCAGGTTCAGCTCACGCGCCAATACAATCTGGCTAAAACCGGCATCGGAGAGGAACTTCGCCTTTTCTACGCTGCGGATGTCGCACTGGGTACTGGCATGCAGCTCAATCGGCGGGATGTCGAGTTGCATGATCCCCATATCCTGCACAATCAGGGCATCCACCCCGGTTTCGTACAGATCGGTAATCAGGCGCTGAGCAGGCTCCAGCTCATCATCATGCAGAATGGTGTTCAGTGTGATAAACACTTTCGCGCCATAGCGATGGGCAAACGGCACCAGGCTGGCAATATCCTGCAAGCTGTTGCTGGCGTTATGGCGGGCACCGAACCCCGGGCCGCCGATATAGACCGCGTCCGCACCGTGCAAAATGGCTTCGCGAGCGATCGCGGTGTCACGGGCAGGGCTTAAGAGTTCAAGATGATGGGGTTGCAGGCGCATACAATCGTCGTTATCCATTATGTGCAAAATGGCGGCTATTGTAGTCACATCCCCGGCTTTTCACCACCTGTGGCGAAGGCCAATTTCCGCCAGGCGGCAAAGCATTGATGAAATTGCTATTTTCCAGCCGTAACGGCGCAGGTTAAGGTAACCACTATTACGCGAAAGCGTTCAAATGGCGTCGCGGCGGCAAGCGGCAACCTCTGGAGCTTACATGAGTAAGTGACAGAGTGGCCTGGGCAGGCCCAAAGAGGCCATTTGGAAGAGGACGCGTAATCGGACATTCCTCGTCACGTTGTACGTTGTTGTTTACTCGTCGTCGTTCTTTGCCGCAAGCTTGCTTGCGGTTTTTTCTTTTGGGTAGTGGATAAGCGAGTGGAAATGCGCGCTCTGTGCTGAGCTATTACGATAGGCATGGGGACGGTCGCCAGCGAAACGAATCCCGCTACCCGCCGTCAGGGTTCGCCACTGCCCTTCAATACACATCTCCAGCACCCCGCCAATCACCACCACATGTTCAATGACCCCCTGCTCATGCGGCGTTGATTCGCTCAGGGCGCCCGGCGCCAGGATTATCGAGAAGAGATCAAAATGCAGCGCTTCATCCCAGGGGAACAGCGGAGTGACCACCATAGCCTGCTGCTGCGGATCGAAGGAATGGGGTGTTTCGCTTTCCGACGGCGCAATAAAGGACGAAAACGGCACATTGAGACCGGTGGCGATTTTCCACAGCGTAGCCACCGTGGGGCTGGACTCATTACGTTCAATTTGCCCGAGCATCGCTTTTGACACGCCCGTCTCGTCAGCCAGACGTGAGAGGCTCCAGCCGCGTGCCTGACGGAGATTTTTTAAGGTGCTCGCCAGATAATGTGTTAGATCCATTTTTCCTCCTGTCAGTCTCGCTGCGCATGCTTGTACGCTATAACGCACAATGGTACATTCTTTGGACGCTATAACGCACGAGGAAAGATCATGCGCACTCACGTGTTTCCTTTTACCACGCTTCTGGCGGGTTTTGTGGCCGTACTGGTCGGCTATGCCAGTTCTGCCGCTATTATCTGGCAGGCTGCTGCCGCAGCGGGGGCCAGCGCCACACAAATTGCCGGCTGGATGACGGCGCTCGGTTTAGGCATGGGTGTCAGCACCATCGCGCTGTCGCTGTGGTATCGCATGCCAATACTGACCGCCTGGTCCACGCCCGGTGCCGCATTGCTGGCGACGAGCTTGCAAGGATTGACGCTTGCCGAAGCCATCGGCGTGTTTATTTTTGCTAATGCGCTGATTGTGCTTTGCGGCGTGACCGGGTTGTTCGCCCGGCTGATGAAAATTATTCCGCATACCCTCGCGGCAGCTATGCTCGCCGGGATCCTGTTGCGTTTCGGCTTGCAGGCGTTTCACAACGTTGAGGGCCATTTTGTGCTGTGCGGCAGTATGCTACTGGCCTGGCTGGTCTGTAAAGCCCTCGCCCCACGCTATGCCATTGTGGCGACACTGATTATTGGCGCTCTGGTCGCCTGGCTTAGCGGCGATATTGTCACTGCGAAACTCGACGTTGCCTTTGTGGTACCGGAATTTACCCGTCCGGTCTTCAACTGGACCTCGTTTATCAGTATCGGCATACCCTTTTTTCTCGCCACGATGGCGTCACAAAATGCGCCAGGCTTCGCGACAATGCAGGCGGCGGGCTACCGTGCGGCTGTGTCGCCGCTGATCATTTTTACCGGAGGGCTGGCGCTGCTTTTCTCGCCGTTTGGGGTTTTCTCTATCTGCATCGCCGCCATTACGGCGGCAATTTGTCAGAGCCCGGATGCGCACCCCGACGCCGCACAGCGCTGGAAGGCTGCGGTGGCGGCGGGTGTATTCTATCTGCTAGCGGGCGTATTTGGCGGCTCGATCACCGCATTGCTGGCAGCCTTACCGCTGAGCTGGATCCAGACGCTTGCAGGGCTTGCCTTACTCGGTACGATAGGCGGCAGCCTGTTCCAGGCGCTGTCCCAGGAAAAAGAGCGTGATGCCGCCATCGTGACGTTTCTGGTTACCGCCAGCGGCGTCACACTGCTGGGTGTGGGGTCAGCCTTCTGGGGGCTGGTTGCAGGGGGCGTCTGCTATGCCGCACTGTCACTGGCGCGCCGCGCGTAATTGCGACGGCGTCATGCCAAAAACGGCGCGGAAGCGGTTACTGAAATGGCTGGCAGAACTGAAACCGCAGGCCATCGCGATTGTCGTCAGCGGCAGCCCGGTATTTAACAGTTGCGCTTTCGCCTGCACTATCCGGCGATGCATCACATACTGATGCGGCGCAACCCCCATCGACTGGCGGAACATCCGCGCGAAATGGTATTCACTTAACGCTGCCTGCGCCGCCAGATCGCTCAGCAACAGCGGCTGGGCGAGATTCGCCTCTATCCAGTCCAGCACCTGACGCAGTACCACAGGCGCAAGACCGCCTTTAACGGTGGGCAAACGCCACTGCACATTGCTGTAATGCTGGACAAGATGGGTGAGAAGCAGCGTAGAAGCCGTACTGAGCGTGAGCTGATTCGCCTGCTGATGCCAGTCGCTGCCAAGTAAGAACTGGCGGTAGAGCGCGGTAATGCGCTCATCCTGGGCGAAGGTTTTCTCATCAAGGGTAAACGACGCCGGACTGCGATCCCACACCTTCTCTCCAATGTCCCGCAGATGTTCGTCAGTGCAATAAAGATGCACAAACGACAAATCATCACGGATATCCCAACTGGATTCGCTCTCTTTTGGCATCAGGCAAAACCTGTCCGGCCCTCCGCCATTTTTCCAGCCCTGCGACGTTTTATGGTAGCTCTCGTAACCGTCGGCAATGTACAGGCTTAGGGTGTGGTGATCACAATACTGGGTGATGTTATCGCGCTTATTAGACCATGCCGCCAGTTGAATACCAGAATGCAGCGCAACCGAGTCATGCAGAACGGCATTGTGATGTTGCAGATTTTCGAAGGCTTTATAAACAGTCATGGACGCAATTAACAAAAATGTCACCAGAATCTCAGTCTATGAATTGCGCCTGCCCGATACCAGTGTTTCGCCAAAAAAACGCAAGAATTTGCAAGTGACCGGCGGGTTTATGCAAGCCGGAGAGGCATTTTTTGGCAAGACTGGAAACCTGTTGGCGTAACGGGGATCGCAATGAACATTTTTTTATATTGTCTGGTGGTGGTGATATGGGGCACGACATGGATTGCCATTTTTCTGCAACAGGGGCCGGTCGCAGCGCCGGTCTCTATTTTTTGGCGCTTTGCGCTCGCATCACTCACCATCATGGTGGTGTTGATTGCCCTGCGGCGGCTGCGCAAACTTGTCCTGCGGGATCATCTTTTTTGCATCCTGCAAGGATGCTGTGTGTTTGGCTTCAACTTCCTCTGTTTTTACAACGCCGCCGCGTGGATTAACACCGGGCTGGAGTCGGTCATTTTCTCAATGGCCGTCTTGTTTAATGCGGTTAACAGTTTTCTGTTCTTCGGTCAGAAGCCCCCTTCGCGCTTCTATCATGCGGCTTTTCTGGGGCTGACGGGCATTGTGACGCTATTCTGGGATGATTTGCTGGCCAGCGGTCTGAACAGCACGCTGTTACTGGGTATTGGGCTTTCGATGCTGGGTACATTTGGCTTTTCCCTTGGCAATATGATCAGTATGCGCCACCAACGCAATGGGCTGGAAACCATGACCACCAACGCCTGGGCGATGCTCTACGGGACAATTATTATGGGCGCAATAGCCCTGTTTCGCGGCGATGATTTTACCCCTGAGTGGACCTTCAGCTATCTGGGTGCGCTGGTCTATCTCGCCCTCTTTGGATCGGTCATTGCCTTTGGCGCCTATTTCACCCTGGTTGGCCGTATCGGTGCCAGCAACGCAGCCTACAGTACTCTGCTGTTTCCGCTGGTCGCGCTGAGTATTTCAACGGTCTATGAAGGTTATGTCTGGCATATGAACGGGGTTGTCGGCCTGCTGCTGATTCTGACGGGAAATTTAGTGATGTTTTCGCGACCGGGAACGCTGTCGTTTATACGGAAGTTAGCCTGAAAAAAAAGCGCCATCCTCTGGGATGGCGCGCCTGTTTTTATTTTTTGGAAACATCAAACATGGTGGCATCGGTCGCCATGTTATCAATGACCTGTTTAAGCGTATCTACCGTCATCGGCGCATTGGCATTGCTCAGACTTTTACCCTCGCCCTGACGCACCACTTTAATCACCGGCTTATTGGTCTGTGCATCAATCAATTCACCTTCGAAATAGAGATGGGTGTCCATAGTCCGGTGACCTGTAGCGGCCTGCGTACCGGCAATCACCATCGCAACCGGGATCACTTCGTAGAATTGCAGGCCTTGCTTGCTGCTGTCCACGCCGGTAATGGCGCCACGGAAAATCAGGCTATGCGCCCCCGGAGAGGTCACCAGCGGTTTACGCTGTGCGGCGGCAGCTTTCAATTTGGTGTTCGTGTAGGTCAACAGCCCGTCGAGCGTTTGCTGGCTCACCTGGCTGGTCGGTTTTGCTACCGGGTAATAGGTTACCGGATGGTAGACAATACTGTCGTATTTACTCAGATCAAATGAAGGATCAACCCAACGCAATACGGGCTTACCGCTTGCGGACGTTGTTTGTTGTAAGTTGGAATAGTCTTTTAAGAAGCCGGAATATTGTTCAGGTTGAGTCACTTTTGACGCACAGCCTGATAACGCAAGCAGGCCGGCAAGCACGGCAACTTTAAATACAGTACGCATGGAAGGTCCCTTTGAGTTTGTATATGCACTAAAAGTTATAGCAAACAACTGGCTACAGCGATGGTGGAAAAAAGCTGTCACGCTCAAATTTCAGAAAAATATAATACTCACTGTTCTAATAAAGGACGCTTACGCCGGCGCAAGGCACCGGCGCGTCTGATTATTTATTGATATCGACCTGGTAGAAAATATGTTTACCGAACGGATCGACTTCATAGCCTTTCACGTTATTTCGTACCGGTTCAAAAATAGTGGAATGGGCAATCATCACCGCAGGCATTTGATCGTGCATCATCTGCTGGGCTTCTTTATACAGCGCCACGCGCTTGTCGTGATCGGTAATGGTTTTCGCTTCGGCGATGATTTTATCAAACGGCTGGTAGCACCATTTCGACGAGTTAGAACCGCCATTGGCAGACTGACAGGTAAATAGCGGGCCGAAGAAGTTATCCGGGTCGCCGGTCGCCGTTGTCCACCCCATCAGCGCCGCCTGATGCTCGCCCCCTTTCACCCGTTTTAAATATTCCCCCCACTCATATGTGACAATTTTCGCGTTGACCCCGACTTTCGCCCAGTCGGCCTGAATCATCTCGGCCATCCGTTTGGCATTCGGGTTGTAAGGCCGCTGAACCGGCATCGCCCACAAATCAATGGTGGTGCCCTCTGGCAACCCGGCTTCTTTCAATAAAGCTTTGGCTTTTTGCGGATCGTAAGCGTAATCCTGCAATTCGCTGTCCGCACTCCAGACGCCAGGGGGCAGAAGATTTTTCGCGGCGGTTCCGGTGCCCTGGAATACCGCATTGATAATGGCCGGTTTATTGATGGCCATCGCCAGCGCCTGGCGCACTTTAACGTTATCAAGCGGCGCTTTTTGCGTGTTAAAGGCAAGGAAACCGGTATTCAACCCCGATTTGCTCATCAGCGTAATGTCTTTGTTCTCTTTCAGACGCGGCAAATCCGCCGGGTTCGGGAACGGCATCACCTGACATTCATTTTTCTCAAGCTTGGCAAGACGTACTGAGGCATCTGGCGTAATGCTGAACACCAGACGGTCGATCTTTGCTTTGCCCTGCCAGTATTCCGGGAAGGCGGTAAACAGAATGCGGGAATCTTTCTGGTACTGAGCCAGTTTGAACGGGCCGGTACCAATTGGCTCCATATCCACTTTTTCCGGCGTCCCGGCTTTTAGCATCGCATCGGCGTATTCAGCAGATAAGATAGAGGCGAAATACCAGGCCAGGTCAGGCACAAAGGGCGCTTCGGGATGTGCCAGCGTAAAGCGCACGGTGTTGTCGTCCACTTTATCGATAGCGGTAATCAACTTGCCAAATTCCAGACTTTCGAAATTGGAGTAGTTGCCGTTAGAGACATTATGGTAAGGATGCTGCGGGTCTTTTTGCCGCATGAAAGAGAAAATGACGTCGTCGGCATTAAAATCGCGCGTCGGCGTAAAGAATTTATTGCTCTGAAACTTCACCCCTTTACGCAGATGGAAGGTATACACCTTGCCGTCTTCGCTGACCTCCCAACTCTCGGCCAGCCCTGGCTGGAGTTCGGTCGTCCCGGCTTTAAAATCGACGAGCCGGTTATAAACCGGAACCGCGCTGGCGTCGACGCTGGTGCCTGAGGTATAGAGTTGCGGGTTGAAATTCTCTGGCGATCCTTCTGAACAGTAGACCAGGGTTTTTGCCGCCACAGAGGAACTCACTGCCAGGGCCAGCAAGGCCAGCGCAACTGTTGTCTGTTTTCTAGTCATAGATTTTCCTGTCGTTTTCTTTCCATGAGCCAAATAGTGCTTGTTGTTTGCGCTTCCATAAATAACATTAAAGTAATATTGCAAGCACCTGATAAGTCAAATAAAGAAGGAATCACTATGACATCGCCCCTCGCCAGTCAATTAACGCAACGCTTCTTTCGCTATCTTGCTATCACCAGCCAAAGTGACGCTGCCGCCACGACATTACCGACCACGCCCGGGCAATTAGACATGGCGCGCGCACTGGCGCAAGAGCTGCAAACGCTGGGCCTGGATGAGATTGTGCTGGATGAACACGCCACGGTCACTGCGGTGAAAAAAGGCACGGTGCCGGGCGCGCCGCGTATTGGTTTTATCACCCATATCGACACCGTAGACGTGGGTTTGTCGCCGGATATTCATCCGCAAATTCTGCGTTTCAAGGGAGAAGATCTCTGTCTGAACACCAGCAAAGATATCTGGCTGCGAGTGGAGGAACACCCGGAAATTAACGCCTACCTTGATGAAGAGATCATCTTTAGCGATGGCACCAGCGTACTGGGGGCAGATAACAAAGCCGCTGTCACGGTTGTGATGACGTTGCTGGAAAACCTGACGGCAGAACAGCAACACGGGGATATTGTCGTGGCGTTTGTTCCGGATGAAGAAGTCGGCCTGCGTGGGGCGAAGGCACTGGATTTAAAACGCTTTGATGTCGATTTCGCCTGGACTATCGACTGCTGCGAAAAAGGCGAGATTGTTTTTGAAAACTTCAATGCCGCCTCGGCGTCTATCCATTTTACCGGCGTCACCGCGCATCCGATGTCGGCAAAAGGTGTGCTGGTTAACCCACTGCTGATGGCCATGGATTACATCAGCCACTTTGACCGCCAGCAAACGCCGGAACATACCGAAGGCCGCGAAGGCTATGTGTGGTTCAATGGGATGGAAGCTGTTCAGGGACACGCGCATCTTAGCGCCAGCATCCGTGACTTCGACAAAGCGAGCTTTGAGCGCAGGAAACAGCAGATTGCCGATGTCGCAAAAAAAATCGCCGCGCAGTACCCCACCGCGAAAGTGGAATACAGCATCAGCGATATTTACAGCAATATCAGTAACGCCATCGGCGAAGACAAACGCGCAATTGATTTACTGTTCGAGGCGATGACCACGCTTGGCATCACTCCCAAACCCACCCCCATGCGCGGCGGCACAGACGGCGCGGCGCTGTCTGCAAAAGGGTTATTAACCCCGAATTTCTTTACCGGCGCGCACAATTTTCATTCGCAATTTGAATTTCTGCCGGTGAAATCGTTCGAGGCCTCATACCAGGTCGCGCTACAGTTATGCCTGCTGGCGGCGCGTTAAGCTTTACGCGCCAGTAAGGTCGCAAAGCGCAGTTTGATACGGTTGCCATTGGCGTCGGTGCGGTGCAACTCACCGACGTCTTCATTGTATTTTTCCAGTTCCCACCCTGCGTAGTAATCACGCAATTCATTCTCTTTAAAGGCAAACGGGAAACCAACGGTGCAGGGGAAATCGGCCGTGTCCATCGCCGCCACAATCAGGTTGTAACCTCCCGCTTTGGTGCAGCGCTGCATATTGGCGATAAGCCCCGGAATGGTTTGCGGCTCAAGAAACATCATCACCACGGTCGAGAGAATAAAATCGTATTCACCCTCAAAGCTGAGTGCGTTCAAATCCACAATCGCGGTTTGCAGCGTGTTGAGCCCTTCGGCCTGACGAATGGTGTCGATATTATTGATGCTCGCGGCGTTTTTATCCCATGCCGTCACATCAAACCCATTGGCCGCCAGATAGAGGCTGTTACGCCCGTTGCCGCAGCCCAGGTCCAGTGTTTTGCCCGGCTTCACAAACTGCATGGCATGCAGTACCTCTGAGTGAGTGCGGGTCAGTCCATATTTTTCAGTAAAATAGCTGTCGTCAAACGTGGTCATGGTTGTTCCTTATTTTTTCCCTATATAAGCGCAAACTTATAAGATGTATTTTAAATGCATTTTATGTTTTTTCATTCTGAATAGCCAGTATCGCAAAGTTTGCTACGTTTATCGTGGGGAATTAATGGAAGCAAACAATGACTAAATACCGACTCAGTGATGAGCGCCGTGCGTTCAGTTATCAGATTAACGGCGAAAAACAGAAGGTCTCGCTGCGCCAGATTATTGCGTTGCGTGATTTTGGTGATGTAACGGCCGGCACCGTTGGTGGCTGGGTGGAAGATGAAACCACCCTCTCACAAGAAGGAAATTGCTGGATTTATGATGTGAACAGCATGGTGTTTGCCAACAGTCATGTGCGTGATGACGCCCGTCTGACGCAACCCTGTCTTGTTTGCCATGACGTTGAAATTGGCGGTAACAGTTGGGTTGATGCGGCAGAGCTAAGTCATGGTGTCGTATTAAGTGACAACGTCACTGTGCAGACATCCACTGTGCGTGGTGCCTGCCACCTGTTCGGTAACGCGCGTATTTTACACGGCTGTGAAATCATCGCCGCGCAGGGCCTTACGCCGGATAATCAACAAATACTGCAAATTTATGACCGCGCCACGGTTACCCATTCGCGCGTGGTCCACCAGGCGCAAATTTATGGCGATGCCATCGTTAAGTTCGCGTTTATAGAACATCGCGCCGAGGTGTTTGATTTCGCCCTGCTGGAAGGCAATGAGCAAAATGACGTCTGGGTGTGCGACTGTGCCAAAGTTTACGGCAAAGCGCGCGTTGTGGCCGGAAGTGATGAAGATGCCATTCCTACGTTGCGCTACAGTGCTCAGGTTGCGGAAAATGCCACCATCGAAGGCAACTGTGTGCTCAAACACCACGTTCTTGTCGGTGGCAATGCGCATTTAATCGGCGGACCGATTTTGCTGGATGAAAAAGTTGTTATCCTGGGAAATGCGCGTATCAAAGGCAATGTGCTGATCGAGAATCATATTGAAATCACCGATGACGCGGTGGTTGAGGCACCGGATGGCGAAAGTATTTTGCTGCGTGGTCAGAAGGTGATTAATGGCGCACAGTATATTACCCGCACGCCATTGGCCGGGCTGCTATGATGAGCGATCGATAATCTGCCCGTAGATATTCTGGTCATGAAAGCTGCCGTTCAGGAACTCCGCCTGCCGCAGACACCCTTCGAGGATGAAGCCGTTACGCAGCGCGACACGGTTGCTTGCCTCGTTCGCGACACGGCATTTAATGACGAAACGGCGGACATCACCCCGACGAGCGTAAAATGCCATAAACGCCTGCAGGCAGGCGGAGACAATCCCCTTTCCCTCTTTGTCTTTATCGAGCCAGTAACCGATATAGCCGGTTTTGTTGGTCGGCTCGATGGAGTTAAAGGAGAGCACACCCACCAGCACGTTATCTTCGAGGATCAGGAACATTTTGGCGTAGCCGCGCTGATGCAGAATAATATTGCTTTGCGCGGTTTGCCGGGTCTGGTCAACCGAGCGCACATACTGCGGCCAGTCCAGAAAATGCTGTAGCCATTCGCGGTTTTTAACGATCAGTTGGTGCAGATCGTGAACAAAACGCTCATCAATGGCATGCAGTGCCAGATGGTCATTGACGACGATCAGGCTGTCGGTGGAATCCATGACATCTCCTCGTATCAGAACCTCCCTCCCCGAGGGAGGTTACCGATTTAGCGCATGATGCGATCATCCACATAGTTGCGCTTGTCCGGCGCAGGCGGAAAATATTGATACAACCAGGTCTCGCTGATCGCATCCCCCTGACAGCGCAGGAAGAGGCGCATTTCAACCGGGTCGGTGGAGTTGGACGTTGGGTACCAGTCGAACAGAATACGGTAGCCGTCGAAAGGCTCAACATACAGGATTTCAACCTGTTTGGCTTCCCCGTTAGACAAGGTGATAACCGGTTCAATCCCCTTCGGCGCAGCGGCTTTCAGGTCACCACCGACAAAATCAATGGCGAAACGGCGCGCCCATTTTTCCGGGTAATGCTCGCCAGGCGCCCACCCTTCCGGGAAGCCGCCCATACCGGTGCGGGTGGCATAGACACGCGCCAGCGGCGAGCGTACCGGCGGCATTGCGCTCCAGTACAGACGATACTGAAATGCCAGCTCATCACCCGCACGAACCGGTTTCTCCGGCTGCCAGAAACAGACCACGTTATCCAGGGTTTCACCGGTGGTCGGGATTTCCATTAATCCAACGCTGCCCTTACCCCATTGGTTACGCGGCTCGACCCACAGGCTTGGGCGTTTGTTATACCAGCCCATTACGTCCTGATAGTGAGAGAAGTCGCGGTCAAGTTGCAGTAAACCAAAGCCTTTCGGGTTGTTGTCCAAAAAAGCGTTGAATTGCAGTTTCTGCGGATTGTTCAGAGGGCGGCAAACCCACTCCCCGTTCCCACGCCACATGGCCAGACGGTCGGAGTCATGGATCTGCGGATGAATGGTGTCGCACACGCGACGTTCATTGTTACCGCAGCTAAACATACTGGTCATCGGCGCGATACCCAGTTGTTTGATGTCTTTACGCGCATACAGGTGGTTATCCACCTCCATGATCACCTGGCTCTGTTCACAGTGGATCACGAATTTGTAGGCCCCGGTCAGACTCGGGCTGTCGAGCAACGTATAGACCGTAAAAGAGGTATCAGAGGCTTTCGCCGTTTCAAACCAGAAGGCGGTAAAATCCGGGAACTCTTCCGGTGTGTCTGTAAAGGTGTCGATTGCCGCACCACGTGCAGAGAGCCCGTACTGGTAAGTACTGTCTACCGCACGGAAATAGCTGGCGCCCAGGAAAGAGACAATATCGCGACGAGCCAGTTCAGGCGCTTTAAAGGCGCGGAAACCGGCAAACCCCAGATCGCTCTGCCCTTCAAGCTGCTTCGTATCGACGCCTGCATCATGGTAGTTAAACAATTCAGGACGGAAATGAATCTCACGCGCCTGTTGGGTTGCGGGATCAAGCGAGAACATGCGCACACGGCGACGGAAACCCATCCCCATATGGAAAAACTGCACGTCAAGCTGACGACCCTCAACATTGTTCCACAATGAATGTTGCGCATCGTACTGAATGGCGTTGTAGGCCTGTGGCGTCATGTTTGCGAGCGTATCCGGCAGTGGACGCGGCGCACCGCCCCACGGCTGTTGCGCCAGGTCATGTGCCATGGACTGCAATACGGAAAAATCGAAACGGCGACTCTGACCATCGGCGATATCGGAATCAGCAGCAAACGCCGCACGGGAGAACAGAGAAGCAAAGCCGGAAGTCCCGCACGCTGCGGCCAGCGCCATTGATGCCTTAATGAAACGTCTGCGGTTCATGCCTGATAATACGTCCTTATGGTCGTGAGAAGCGGTTTTGTACAAAACAAAACCACGGCAAAAGCTAACGGTTATGACCGCACACTCTAGACAAAATTGATTGAGAATCCAATTGTTGACGGGTGATATTCTGCGCAAAGCTTGAAATATTTTTGTCGATGGGATCGACCTGAAAACGGTGTAAAGAAAGGTATAATTTTGGCGGAGCGGAAAACATCCCATTACGTTGCTAAATGTATCGCCACTCTTTTTCGCGCCTGGTCATAGCGCAAACGTAACGGCGCATACGCCATTGCCGCATTAAGCACCCATGGCGTATCGGATCGGAACACGAGATGATTTCGGATATAAAAAGACCCCTTCCGGACATCGACGGCTGGGGTCAGAAAAGGTGGGCTTGTTATTTAGCGCTGACGCTAACATCAATACCCGGGAAATATTTCTCCGCCAGGGTTTTGATGGTGCCGTCGGCGCGTACTTTATCAATTGCGGCGTCAAGTTGCTTTTTGGTGGCCTCGTCACCTTTACGTAACCCAAAGCCGATGCCACTGCCGAGGATCGTATCGTCTGATACCGGTTTGCCAATAAAGCCAAAACCTTTACCCTGCGGTTTGCTCAGGAAACCTGCCTGCCCGGCCGCCGACATGACCAGCGAGGCGTCAATGCGGCCATTTAGCAAATCACCCCATGCCATATTCTGATCTTTATAAGACACCACGGTGACACCGTGCTTTTCCCAGTGCTCTTTTGCATAAGTTTCCTGAATGGAACCCTGCAATACACCGATGGTTTTGCCTTTCAGACCTTCGGCTGTCGCTTCCATCCCATCACCCGATTTGCCCACTAACTGAGAGGGAATGCGATAGATAGGCTGGGTGAAATCAATGCTCTGACGACGCTGCTCGGTGATATTCATCGCTGAATTGATAGCGTCAAATTTTTTCGCCACAAGGCCTGGGATCAGCGCATCAAACGAGGTTTCAACCCAGGTACATTTCAGTTCTGCGGCTTTACAGATGGCATTGCCCAGCTCAATATCAAAGCCTTCCAGTTCGCCGGACGCATTACGGCTTTCGAATGGCGGATATTCCGCTTCCAGGCCGTAGCGTAACTGGGTGGCGGCGAAAGAAGATAATGAGCAAAGCATGCCCATGCCCAGAAAGAGTGCTTTCAATTTCACGATTAACGCTCCTTAGCGTGGCTTAACACGACACAGGGCCTGCGCGCCTGCTCTGAGTGTGGCCTCATCTTTGGCAAAAGAGAGGCGAATCAATTTGTTATCAGTGCCATCAGTGTAAAACGCCGATAACGGAATGGTGGCAACGCCGTAATCGGTAATTAACCTTTTGACCATCTCGCTGTCGCTCTCGTCACTGAAATGGCTGTAATCCGCCAACAGGAAGAACGAGCCCGCGCTCGGTAATAAGCGAAATGGCGATTCTGCCAGCAGGGTTTGCAACAAGTCGCGTTTGCGCTGGTAGAACGCCGACAGCGACAGCCAGGTCTGGGGATCGGTCATATGCTCGGCAAAAGCGTACTGCATTGGCGTATCGGCGGAAAACATTAAAAACTGATGGACTTTCACAATCTCATCCATCAACTCAGAGGGCGCGACACAATAACCCACGCGCCAGCCCGTCACATGATAGGTCTTACCGAAGGACGAGATAATCACGCTGCGCTCCGCAAGTTGCGGATGGGTCGCCATACCGTGGTGCGGCTGATCATCAAAGACCACGTGCTCGTACACTTCGTCAGACAGAATCACGATATCCGTGTTACGCGTTAACGCCGCCAGTTGTTGCAAATCATCAGCGGAAAAGACCTGGCCACTCGGGTTATGCGGCGTGTTAATGATGATCATGCGCGTGCGGGGTGTGATGGCCGCGCGAACTTCTTCCCAGTTCACCGCAAAATCAGGGACCGTCAGTTTAATGGCGATGGGGGTTGCCCCTTGCAGACGGACAATCGGCGCATAACTGTCAAACGACGGCTCGAAATAGATAACTTCATCGCCCGGATGAACCAGACCACTGATGGCCGAATAGAGACCTTCACTGGCGCTGGCGGTAATCAGTATTTCGCTGTCCACGTCATACTGCGTGCCGTACAGGTCGTGAATTTTCTGCGCAATGCGTGCTTTCAGCGGGCGTAAACCCGTCATCGGGGCGTACTGGTTATGATCGGCCTGCATCGCCCTGGTCACGCCGGAGATCAGTTGCGGGTCGCAGGAAAAATTGGGCGCGCCCTGAGAAAGGTTAATCGCATCATGCTGTGCGGAAAGCTGGCCAATAACGGTAAAAATGGTCGTACCCACGTCGGGTAATTTAGAGCGGGTTTTCACCGGTGTACGCAGAGTCATTCTTAATCCTTTCTCATTAAAAGTGCATAACCATTCAAATAAAAGCGCGTTGAGTCCACAATCGATTTGTTGTCATAATAGCCATGAATAAATTGCATAGCTGGAGTTGCCATGCCGAACCGTACGCTGCCACTGAACGCTATTGACGCTTTTCTGGTCACAGCCCGCCATTTAAACCTTACCCATGCGGCAAAAGAGTTATGTCTGACGCAGGGCGCGGTAAGCCGTAAGATTGCTTCGCTGGAAGCATGGTTTGGTTTCCCGCTGTTTGAACGTCATGCGCGTGGTTTGCGGTTATCGCCTCAGGGCAGCGCCCTGCTGCCGGAATTGCGTTCGGCTTTTGAACACCTGCAAACGCTTGCCGCACAGGCGCGCGCGCAACAAACGGTCGTTCGTCTGAAAGCGCCAACCTGTGCGATGCGCTGGCTGGTTCCACGGCTTATCCAGCTTGAGCAGACCTGCCCGGACGTGCAGGTAGCACTGACCACCACCACTGACCATGGCGTTAACTTCAAAACCGAGCCGTATGATGCGGCAATTGTTTTTGGCACCCATTTCAGCGCGGGCGATCTGCTGTTTGATGAAGCGCTGACGCCGGTAATGAGCACGCAATTAACAGCCGATGAAAGGCTCAGTAATGTGACCTTTCTGCATCCGACCAGAGATAAAACGGACTGGTCACTGTGGCTGGCGAAACAGGACAGCGCAGCGTGGGTTATGAAAAAAAATCAACACTTCGACACCATGGATCTGGCGATCACGGCGGCCATCCAGGGGCTGGGGGTGGCGATTGCCGATGAAACCCTGGTCGCGGAGGATATTCGTGCCGGACGGCTGATGCGCCCCTATGCGCAAAGCGTTAAGACGGGTGCGAGCTATCGTCTGGTACTGAGAGATTCACAGAATAATGCCGCCGGGCTGGCGGCATTTCGTACGAGTTTACTGAATAATTAATCAAGTTTGACGTGATGCCTCATGACCCGTTTAAACAGCATCAGGCGTGCGCGCATAAAGCGATTGGTCATGCGAAAGCCCGCATGTTTATTCAGTCCCATGCGTAGCAATCTGTCGCGCCCTTTGCCGCAAGACTGCCAGCGTACAGGCCCCTGCAGCACATCGCAGGTGACGCTGGCCTCGCGAGCAAAACTTACCCAGTAATCCGCAACCTTTGCCGCAAACGCCAGGTCTCGCTCATTGACGTAATGGCGCGCCGGTTCCGTCAGCATGAGGTTATCAAACACATACGGCACTTCGTTTCCATGCCAGGCGCCGTTGGCGTAGGTGTCATGCTCGGCCTCTGCAACGTAGTCAAACCAGTAACGCCAGCACGGCTGCCCGATGCGCTGTTGCGCCTGCATCACCACCAGCCCGAGCGATGTGAAAGCCATGTCCCGGCAGACCTGACGCCCCAGTTCCGCATCCCCTTTTACCCCAGGGTAAAGCAGCTTAATGATCCCCAGGCCAAAACGCTGCTCGCGCCGTAACTTATCAATTTGCCCGGCAAGGTCGACGCCAAACTCGGCCATTACGCTGGCTTCATCGCTGTTCGACCCCACAATAACCGGCATCGGATGCTGCGTTGCGTTGAAAAAAACGTCCAGCGCTGGCACGGGTAAGACGCTGTCTCCGGCAATCGGCGCGGGGGCAATTTTTAACGGGGAAGCGAGCGGCCAGAATGCCTCAGCCGGGATCGCACGCAGCGTCTCTGCCGTGGCGTCAGGCACGCCGAGATGCTCTGCAACGGCAATCCCTTTTTCCAGCGCACGCTCAAGCGGGGTATCCGGCAAGGTATAGCTACTCTGGATAATGGCTTTATGGAACAGCCCTTTTGCCTTCGGCGAGGCCATCAGCGACATCACGCTACGCCCCCCGGCGGATTCGCCAAACAGCGTAATATTGCGGGCATCACCGCCAAAAGCGTGGATATTCTCTTTAATCCAATGCAGCGCCGCAATTTGATCGAGCAGGCCGAAGTTACAGAGGGTTTCCTCCTCTTCTCCTTGCAGGGCCGGATGGGCAAAAAAGCCGAGATGGCCAAGGCGATAATTGAGCGTAACCAGCACCACGCCGCGCCGGGCAAGTGCTTTGCCATCATAGGGCGGCAGATCGCCCGCCCCCATCGTAAAACCGCCGCCGTGCAGCCAGACCATCACCGGGAGTGACCCACTACGCGCGGCAGGCGCGCAGATATTCAGATAAAGGCAATCTTCGGAAAGCCTTCCCGGATCGCCACCGGCGATCTGCGTGCAGGTTTCACTGTTTTGCCAACTGGCGGCAGAAAATGTATCAGCAACGCGGATCCCCTGCCAGGGCGCTGGCGGCTGTGGCGCCCGCCAGCGTAGTGGACCAACGGGCGGCGCCGCGTAAGGGATACCGCGCCAGCTAAGGCAATCATCATCCAGTGTGCCCAAAAGCGTGCCGTGGCGGGTTTCTGCTATCGGGGCGGAGGGATTTTCCATGACAACATCCTGTTTATTCACATCCGTAGCAGAGTACCTTTTTTACAACAGACCGCAACGTCGTTTGCTGCGCTCTTCCGCTTGCGCGTAGAGGGTAAACTCATCAAGCACTTCGCAACCAAGCGCCTCTTCGAAACGCAGTTTGCTGGCGTTGCCGTGGCTACGCTGTTGCGTTTCATTGCCAAGGTTTGACTGAAAGATCCCGGCCGCGCTGACGGGGAGAAAATCTTCATAGATGATAGGTTGCGCAACAACCCAACCGCGCTCAATAAGCGGCTGCGGATCGTCGCCCGGACGAATCGCCTTCCGGTGAGCCTCGCCGGAGGGCGTCAGGCGATAACGGAAGTAGGCCAGTTGCTGGCGGCGCAGTAGCATTTCGCTGTCGGGGAAAGCGTGAAACATCTCCTGTAAGTGTAACTGATGGGTCAGATTGTCTTTTCCGGTTCCCGCTTCGTTAAGTAGCCGATCATACAGCGCCCGGCCTTTTGGCGTCAGGGCCACGCCACGTTGTTCGATTTCACCAAAACGGGCAGTATGTGTCCCCTGCTGCTCACCGGCGAACAATACCGCTTCATCAAGCGCTTTGAAGCTGGTCTGGCGCAATAAAATCGGCACATCACGGCGTGGCGGCCCTTCAATCAGGATTTTGGGCTCGATTCCATATTTCGGCATCAGCGCCTGTACCTGATCAATATCCAGGGTGCGTGGCGTCAGATGGTTAATATGGCAACCAGGGAAGCAGACCACATCAGCGATCAGGTGGTGCTCATTGTGCAGCGCATGGTATGTCAGGGCGTCCACGGTGGCATGACGATGCCAGCGAAAGGTCTCCAGCGCTTCTTTCACAAACTCACTCGCCTGAGAGGCAGTGAACTCGCCGGTTTGTTCATGCAGGGCAATGAGTTCATGGCAACGCGGGGTGAAAATATCCCTGCGTTGTAAAATGGCGGCGGCTTTATCGCGAAGCTGCACATCCTCAATCAGCTCAAGGCGCAATAACGACGTAAAGATGCGAAAGGGATTACGCGCCAGAGCCGCATCATCAATGGGGCGAAAGGCGGTGGAGTGTACCGGAACACCCGCCTGCGACAGGTCGTAATAGCTCACCGGAAACATACCCATAATCGCGAACATCCGTCGTAGCGTCGCCAACTCATCCGGGCGCCCAACACGAATCGCCCCATGACGTTCGACGTTCAGCCGCGCCAGTTCGTCTGCGTTAACCAGTTGTTCATGCAAGCGGGGATTATTCTCAAGGACTGCCAGATTGACGTCCGCAACCAGCTCCAGCAAGGTGCCGTACTGCGGAACTTCCTGCTGGTACATCGCTGACATTGCTTGCGAAAATTGTTCCCGAATTTCATCAGCCGTGATGGTGTTCGCCATGTTGTCATGTCTCCAGTGTGTATTACCTGGAGTGTAGAGAAGCCCTTGCTGGCCTGTGGGAGATAATTTACGAAGTGTGATCGCGGCATAAAACCAAAAATGCCGTATTTCCGGCTATTTGCATAACCAAAAATTATGCTTAAACCCTCACAGACATGCGGTTGACATCACACTGCCGGGAAAATTTGTTTGTAACTCAACGAGATTAAATGTTAAGAATGTTTTGCTACCAAGTTAACATAATTAAGCAACTTTACTTGCCACGGACATCGCTTCGTTTTTACATCATCTTATGGAAAAAAACGGTTTGTTCAATCAGCGCATACGCTTGCGCCATCTGCATACATTCGTCGCCGTCGCTCAGCAGGGAACCCTGGGGCGTGCGGCAGAGACCCTCAACCTTAGTCAACCAGCACTGTCCAAGACGCTCAATGAACTGGAACAACTCACCGGCACACGTCTGTTTGAACGTGGTCGTCTGGGGGCGCAACTTACCCTGGTGGGCGAGCAGTTTTTAACACATGCAGTCCGGGTACTTGATGCGCTCAATACCGCAGGGCAGTCGCTCAACTACAAACCCGAGCAGAACAATGCGGTGATCCGTGTTGGCGCGTTACCTACTGCGGCGCTGGGCATTCTGCCGTCGGTAATTGGCCAGGTCCATAAGCAGCAACCCGATATCACCATTCAGGTGGCCACCACTAACAATCCGATGTTATTGGCCGGGCTGAAATCGGGTGAGCTGGATGTCGGCATTGGTCGTATGTCAGACCCGGAACTGATGAGCGGATTGACCTATGAGATGCTGTTCCTTGAGTCGCTCAAATTGGTGGTACGCCCCAACCATCCGCTGTTGCAAACCACGATAACACTGAGCCGGGTGCTGGAGTGGCCCGTCGTTGTGCTGCCTACCGGTACGGTGCCACGCCAGAACACGGAGGATTTGCTGCAAAGTCAGGGCTGCAAACTGCCGACCGGCTGTATTGAAACGCTGTCTGCGTCACTATCGCGACAACTGACTGTCAATTTTGATTATGTCTGGTTTGTACCTTCCGGCGCAGTTAAAAACGATTTACGCGAAGGTTCACTCACCGCGCTCCCCATTGTTCCGCCGGGTATGGGCGATCCTATTGGCATTCTTACCCGCGTGGATGCCCCCCTCTCCATCGGCGTGCAAACGCTGATCGCCGCTATTCGTAAAACCGTGCCGGATTAATCTGCACGCGCGGCAGGCACGGGCAGTTGCGCAAATGGTAAACTTATTGTTAATTGTGTGATAAAAGATAGTTGTTGATTAAGGATTGCTGTTACGCAGCGTAGTATTTGCATAAGCGCAATCCGCTGTCCGGAAGAACACATGAAATTCAAAACTGCCATAAAACCCTATCGCGCCGCTGCCGGTGGATTAGGTTCTCTTGAAGCAACCACCCGCTTCGTTATCGACAGCAAAAATGCCCTTAAAAACTTGCGCAACCTGCTGCGCATGAATAAAGCCCGTGGTTTCGACTGCCCCGGTTGTGCCTGGGGTGATGACAATAAAAGTACTTTCAGTTTCTGCGAAAACGGCGCGAAAGCAGTGACCTGGGAGGCAACACGCCGCCAGATTGACGCCAGCTTTTTTGCGCACCACAGCGTCAGCGCTCTCAACCGCCAGAGCGACTATTTTCTGGAATATCAGGGCCGACTCACCGAACCGCTGCGCTATAATCCCCAAACCGATCACTACGAACCGGTGAGCTGGGATGATGCCTTTGCCCTGATTGGTCGCCATATCCGTGAGATGGACCACCCGAACCAGATGGAACTCTACACTTCGGGTCGCGCCAGTAATGAAGCGTCGTACCTTTATCAGCTCTTTGGCCGGATGGTCGGCACGAATAATTTCCCCGACTGTTCAAACATGTGCCACGAGGCCAGCGGCGCCGGGCTAAAACGCAGCATTGGCGTCGGTAAAGGCACCATTCATCTCACCGATTTTGAACAGGCCGATGCCATTTTCGTTTTTGGGCAGAATCCCGGCACCAACCATCCGCGTATGCTGCACAGCCTGCGTCATGCTGCCGATCGCGGCGCGCGTATCGTCACCTTTAATACCCTGCGTGAACGTGGTCTGGAACGTTTTGCTGACCCGCAAAAACCGCTGGAAGTGGTCACCTCGATGGCGGGCGCGATCAGTTCTGCCTATTACCAGCCCAATCTGGGTGGCGATATGGCCGCCGTACGCGGGATGGCAAAAGCCTTACTGGAAACCCACCGTCAGCGCCTGGCGAACGGCGAAGCCGGTATCTTTGATGATGCCTTTATCGCGCAACACACTAACGGCATTGAGGCCTGGTTTGCGCAAATCGATGCCACGTCCTGGCAGTCCCTTGAAGCGCAATCCGGTTTGAGTGAGCAGCAATTACGTGACGCCGCCGCCGTCTGGCAGAGCGCCAGGCGTGTTATTTGCACCTGGGCGATGGGCATTACCCAGCATAAACACTCGCTGGACACGGTACGTGAAATCGTCAATTTGCAGTTGCTCGGCGGCCATCTGGGCAAACAGGGCGCAGGACTGTGCCCGGTGCGCGGACACAGTAATGTGCAGGGCAACCGGACAATGGGAATTGATGAAAAACCGTCTGCCGCCCTGCTCGACAGCCTGGCGCGTCACTTTGGTTTCGACCCCCCACGCGCTCCGGGACATCACACCGTGGCCGCGATTCAGGCTATGTTGCGTGATGAAGTGAAAGTGCTTATCACGCTGGGCGGTAATCTGGCTGCCGCCGCGCCGGATACCACGTTGACCTGCGAGGCGCTGAAACGTTGCGGTTTAACTGTGCACATCAGTACTAAACTCAACCGTACCCATCTGATGCCGGGTGCGCAGTCGCTCATTTTACCGACCCTGGGACGAACCGAAGAAGACATGCAGGCGACAGGCCGTCAGTTCGTGACCGTCGAAGACTCATTTAGCATGGTGCACGCCTCAGAAGGCATCGGTAAACCACTGGCAGACACGCAAAAATCAGAAACCGCGATTGTGGCCGGTATCGCCCATGCGGTACTGGGCAACAGCAAGCTGGACTGGCTGGCCTTAGCCGATGATTACAACCTGATTCGCGATCATATTGCCGCTACCATCCCCGGCTTCACTCATTTCAACGCCCGCTGCGAAGAACCCGGTGGATTCTGGCTGGGGAACGCGGCGGCATCTCTCACCTTTGCCACACCATCCGGGAAAGCGGAATTCAGCAGCGCGCCGCTGCCGGATGCCGTCTGCCCGGAGATCAGCGCACCCTTTGTGTTACAAACACTACGCTCCCACGATCAGTACAACACCACGATTTATGGTCTGGATGACCGCTATCGCGGCGTTTATGGTCAGCGCGACGTCCTGTTTATGCATCCGGATGATATTCTGGCCCTGGGGCTGAGCGATGGCGACCGCGTCGATATCACCACCCTGTCGACCGACGGCATTACGCGTCAGGTTACCGGTTTCCGTCTCGTTGCGTACGCTATCCCTCGCGGTAATCTCGCAGCCTATTACCCGGAAACGAACCCACTGGTTCCCCTGACCCGCTACGGTGACGGTACCGGCACACCAACCTCTAAATCCATCCCTGTCACGATTACCCCGTCGCAAAGCGCCGATACGCTGCGTATCGCCTGAACAGCAAGGCCCGCCCTGTGCGGGCCAATTCTCAAATAATGCGATCTAATTTATTAACAATTGCATCAAGCAATTTAACAGATTTATCATATTTGCAAATTCACCAAATGGTTCGCTTACCATGCAAACAGTGAGTTTTTCACGCGGATTCCCTCGATAACATCTGCAATAAAACGATAACCCTCTAAAACCGTTATCCATTTGGTACAGGATTTATCATTGCGTACCGGATAAACGGTGTGTTTAAGGAGATGGATATGGCACCTGGCAGCACCCCACGCAGGCTGGTTACCCTTCTGCGCTGGCTCCTTGCCATTCTGATGCTCGTCATCGGTCTGGCCATCGGCATTCCTGGCATCAAACTCATCACATTAGGCGGCAGCGTCTGGTTTACTGCGATGGGGATTGTGATGCTGGTTGCCGCAATACTTATCCTGCGAAATCGTCCCGGCGGCCTCATTCTGTATGCGCTGGGCTTTATTGTTTCCATCATCTGGGCAATTTACGATGCCGGCTGGGCATTCTGGCCCCTGTTCTCACGCTTGTTTACCTTTGCCGTGCTGGCATTTCTGGCGGCACTGCTGTGGCCATTTATGCGCGCCCGGCAGACGGTAAAACCGGTTAACAAATCTGCGTTTAGCGTCGCGGCGATCCTCGCCGTTTTACTTCTGGTCAGTATTGGCGGAATGTTTAAAACGTGGAATGTGATCTCCCCAACCGAGTCGATTACCGTTAAACCGGTTCAGCCTGGCAGTGAACAGCACGACTGGAAACACTGGGGCAATACCACCCATGGCGATCGATTTGCGGCGCTTGACCAGATCAACAAACAGAATGTCGACAAGCTGCAAGTCGCCTGGATAGCACATACCGGGGATATTCCGCAGAGCAATGGCTCCGGCGCGGAAGATCAGAACACGCCGCTGCAAATTGGTGACACGTTATATGTCTGTACCCCATACAGCAAAGTGCTGGCGCTGGATGTGGATTCCGGTAAAGAGAAATGGCGCTACGACGCAAAAGCGACAGCGCCAAACTGGCAGCGCTGTCGTGGCTTAGGATATTACGAAGAGCCGCACACTGCCGCCTCTCCAACGGTACAGACTCAGCCTGCTACGTGCGAACGTCGGCTGTTTCTGCCCACCACCGATGCACGTCTGGTGGCACTGAATGCCGATAACGGGCAACCCTGCGCAGACTTTGGTGATAACGGTACCGTTGATCTGAGCATCGGCATGGGCGACATCAAACCGGGTTATTATCAGCAAACGTCCACGCCGCTGGTGGCCGGCAATATTGTTGTGATCGGTGGCCGCGTGGCGGATAACTTCTCCACCGGCGAACCGCCGGGCGTGGTTCGCGCCTATGATGTCCATACAGGCAAACTGGCATGGGCGTGGGATCCGGGTAACCCGGACATGAAAGGCTTGCCGCCTGAGGGGAAAACCTGGACACGCGGTACGCCAAACGTCTGGTCGGCGATGTCTTACGACGCCAAATTGAACCTGATCTATCTGCCAACCGGCAACGCCACGCCAGATTTCTGGGCGGGTGAACGTACCGCGCTGGATGATAAATACAGCTCGTCGATTGTGGCGGTTGATGCGACAACCGGCGATGTACGTTGGCATTTTCAGACCACCCACCACGATCTGTGAGATTTTGATTTACCTTCACAGCCTCTGCTCTATGACTTACCGGATGGCAAAGGCGGGACCACGCCGGTACTGGTACAGACCAGTAAACAGGGCATGATCTTTATGCTCAACCGCGAAACCGGTGAGCCGGTGGCGAAGGTTGAGGAACGCCCGGTTCCGGCTGGTAATGTGAAAGGCGAACGTTATTCCCCTACTCAGCCGTACTCGGTGGGCATGCCGATGATCGGTAATGAAACCCTGAAAGAGTCCGACATGTGGGGAGCAACGCCTGTCGATCTGCTGATGTGCCGTATCGCCTTTAAAGGGATGCGTCATCAGGGTGTCTTCACTCCGCCGGGGCTGGATCGCGCATTGCAATATCCGGGGTCGCTGGGCGGCATGAACTGGGGCAGCGTCTCGGTCGATCCGACTAACAACCTGATGTTTGTGAACGATATGCGTCTGGGCCTGGCAAACTATATGGTGCCGCGTGAAAACGTAGCGAAAAACGCCAGTGGGATTGAGATGGGTATTGTACCGATGGATGGCACACCGTTTGGCGCAATGCGCGAACGTTTCCTGTCACCGCTGGGTATTCCGTGCCAGAAACCGCCGTTCGGGACAATGTCCGCTATCGACCTGACCTCCGGGAAAATAGTGTGGCAGGCTCCCGTGGGTACCGTTCAGGATACCGGTCCGCTGGGTATCCGCATGCATATGCCGATCCCGGTCGGGATGCCGACGCTGGGCGCATCGCTATCTACCCAGTCCGGGTTGCTGTTCTTCGCAGGCACCCAGGATTTCTATCTGCGTGCGTTTGATACCGCAACGGGGAAAGAAATCTGGAAGGCGCGTCTGCCGGTCGGCAGCCAGTCTGGCCCGATGACCTATGTTTCGCCAAAAACGGGCAAACAGTACATCATTATCAATGCGGGTGGCGCACGTCAGTCCCCGGATCGCGGTGATTATATTATTGCTTACGCGTTGCCAGATAAGCCGTAAACTGGCCGCGTTATCAACAAGCCCGCCGCAATGGCGGGTTTGTTATTCAACATGAAGTTTTAACTAAGATTTTTTTATGCTGGCAAGTTGTGGGATCTCTAACAAAAAATGAGCTTATTCTGTATCCAGTTTGATCATTTCAATTTCAGCAATTCGCCTTTTGTTCATATTAATTTCGCAACTTGTAAAAGCAGCGCCGAGATAGTGCGTGCCTTGTGCAGCGGTCGTCGCCGCATTGCAGTAATCACTACGATATTTCAACCATTGCACCTGACTTTTCTTTAAGGCGTCAGCCATGCCAGTTCTTCGGTTTTCATCTGCCATCCACCATTTTGTATAATCAAAACTGTTGATTTCTTTTAATTTTTTCTGATAGCTTTTTTTAAGTTGATGTTCAGATTTGTCACTCATCTCCTCTAAACACTCAACATTATTTTCACCGTACTTATCGAAACATTGGTCCACTATTTTTGAGGTGGTTATATTGCCAGTGGAGGCCGCCGATAAACCATAGGATATAAATAAAAGTGGTATAAAAATAAGTAGCTTATTCATTACTAAAGACTCCTGTCACAAATACCTGCTCGCTATTTATTACAACGTAGTCTCACGTCATATTGCCGGTAATTTACAACATCCTTGCGATTCACGCCCAATTCATTCATAAAAAAAGCCGTGGCGATATTCACCACGGCCTCTACGACGAACCTTACGGCCCTCATACCATTAGAACGTTTCCCAGTTCTCGCTGCCATGTGCCATCGCAGGGCGCTGAGTACTGACGGGTTTCGTCGGGGTTGATGAAGATTTCACCGGACGACTTGTGCCACCGGCATGCACGCGAAACGCGCCAACCGCTTCGGTAAGACGCGCAGCCTGCTCTTCCAGAGACGTTGCCGCCGCCGTTGCCTCTTCTACCAGTGAGGCGTTCTGCTGGGTGACATTATCCATCTCGGTGATAGCCTGGCTTACCTGAGTAATCCCTTTACTCTGCTCATCCGACGCAGCGGCAATTTCCAGCATGATATCGGTAACGCGTTTCACCGCCGTCACGATCTCATCCATCGTTTCACCTGCGGCCACGACTTCACTTGAGCCTTTATCAATCAAACTCACTGACTCGCTGATCAGTGCTTCAATCTCTTTCGCTGCCTGCGCACTGCGGCTTGCCAGTGTACGGACTTCGCTGGCTACCACTGCAAAACCGCGGCCTTGCTCACCGGCACGCGCAGCTTCAACCGCGGCGTTCAACGCGAGAATATTTGTCTGGAAGGCGATACTGTTAATGACCGCAGTAATTTCAGAGATTTTCTTCGAGCTGGAGGTGATATTGCCCATGGTCTGTACCACGCCATCAACAATCTCACCGCCTTTCGTCGCTTTACCGGAGGCATCACGCGCCAGGCTGCTGGCATGATGCGCATTGTCCGCATTCTGTTTCACGGTCGCTGTAAGCTCTTCCATACTGGCTGCGGTCTGCTCAATCGCTGCAGCCTGCTGTTCAGTACGTGAAGAAAGGTCGGTGTTCCCGGCAGAGATCTCGCTGGTCCCGCGATAAATTTCTTCCGCGCCATCACGCACAGTGGTAACGGTTTTGACCAGGGAGTGCTGCATCAACTGCAAATCGTGGGTCAAACGACCAATCTCACTGCGTCCGGTAACCTCTTCCGCGACGGTAAGGTCTCCGGCCGCGATATGTTCAATACGTTTGGCAGCGCGCTGCAGCGGATTAATGACCACACGACGTAATACGGTAAAGGTTATGACCGTTAAGAACAGCGCGATAGCAAAAGCCCCTGCCATAAAGATCAGCCCAAGCTGAGTGCGTTGGTGAGCCAGTTCACCGAGGCGAGCAGCGCGATCGCTACGAATCTGAATGGCTTTAAGCAGGTATTCATTAAATGCGCTGTCTAAAACGCGCGCCTGCTCATTTTCATGGTTGATGATCGCTTCAAACATGCCGTTTTTGGCATATTTCAGCATCGGCTGCATACCGTCGAAATAGGCGTTAAAGCGCGTGGTCAATTCGCCATCGAGCGCTAAATCTTCCGGCGTTTTCACCGCACGGGCCATATAGGTATTAAAGCCATCTTGCGCTTGCTTGATACGTTTTTCCGCATCCGCAATGTTCTTTCTCATATCATCCATTTCCGCAATGCGGCTGGCCGCCCCGGCATGGATCAGGCTGATACGCGCTATACGTAAGTTATTGGAACTGTTAGATAACCCCATACGAACCTGGATTTCTTGCGTAACATCCTGCTGGTCTCGGTCAGCCTGCATCAAGAAATACCCTGCTAACCCGGAACTCAGCGCAAATAACAGCAAAATGCCACTCAGGATAGCGGAAAATAAGGGAACCAATCGAATATTGTGCATAAATCCAATGCTTTGCTGTCTGTGCATCGCTGCTGTGTTATCCATGGCTATCGACTCTCTTTTATATAAGATGCGTAAAACACGCCTGTAAGAAAGGTATCGGCAATTGTGGGATTTATGTTAAGGGGAAAAATGTCAGGCGGGTCACAGATTTAGACATTGAAAATGCCAGCGGCGTAACCGCTGGCCAGTCGTGTACTTATTTGTCGCCGAAATGAATGACGGTACGAATGGATTTGCCTTGATGCATGAGATCGAAGGCGTCGTTGATCTGATCTAACGGGAGTCGATGGGTAATAAACGGGTCGAGACGAATCTTGCCTGCCATCGCATCGTCGACCATTCCCGGTAACTGGGTACGCCCTTTTACGCCACCAAATGCTGAACCACGCCAGACGCGACCGGTTACCAACTGGAACGGACGGGTTTTGATCTCCTGGCCCGCACCGGCCACACCGATAATGACGCTTTCGCCCCAGCCTTTATGGCAGCACTCGAGCGCCGCGCGCATCACATCCACATTGCCGATGCATTCAAAGCTAAAATCAACACCGCCGTCAGTCAGTTCAACAATCACCTCCTGAATCGGTTTTTCGTAATCCTTAGGATTGACGAAATCGGTGGCCCCCATCTCTTTCGCCAGGGTGAATTTATCCGGGTTGGTATCCACGGCAATAATACGACCGGCTTTGGCCTGAACCGCACCCTGAATAACCGCCAGACCAATCCCGCCCAGGCCGAACACCGCAACGGTGTCGCCCTCTTTCACTTTCGCCGTGTTGTGTACTGCACCAATACCGGTGGTCACACCGCAGCCGAGCAGGCAGACTTTGTCCAGCGGCGCCTGCGGGTTGACTTTTGCCAGGGAGATTTCTGCAACCACCGTGTACTCACTAAACGTACTGGTGCCCATGTAGTGGTAAATCGGTTCACCATTGTAGGAGAAACGGGTGGTGCCATCTGGCATCAGGCCTTTACCCTGTGTGGCGCGAACGGCCTGACAAAGGTTAGTTTTACCGGATTTACAGAACTTACACTCGCCACATTCTGCCGTGTACAGCGGAATAACATGATCGCCGGGTTTCAGGCTGGTCACCCCTTCACCGACTTCCACAACAATACCGCCGCCTTCGTGGCCCAGGACCGCCGGGAATACGCCTTCCGGATCATCACCTGAAAGAGTAAAGGCATCGGTATGGCAAACGCCGGTGTGGGTGATGCGTACCAGAACTTCGCCTTTCTTCGGCGGCGCGACATCAATCTCAACAATTTTGAGCGGTTGACCCGGCCCAAACGCAACAGCAGCACGTGATTTCATCAGACACTTCCTTTTTAGGTGTACGTTAGAATTTATTTTAGATAAGAGCGTAAAAGATGACCGACTTCCGCCATACGGGCGGCGCGCTGATCGGGCGTAGTATCACCACTGACCAGTTCATCTTTCAGGTGTATCTCCACCATTTCCCCCATCAGACCGTTAGCTGCACCGCGTACGGCAGCGATCTGTTGCAGGATAGCAATGCAGGGATCGCCGTTTTCCAGCGCGCGCTCCAGTGCGTCGACCTGCCCACGGATACGACGAACCCGTGTGAGGATACGTTTTTTATCTTCAGGTGAATGCGGCATAGCCACTCCTTTTTATACTATAGGGGGGTATGGTACATGATTCGATGTCTTGCTGTAAAATTAATGTGTTGCGTTAACAAATAAAAAAACCAGCACACAAGCTACCCTTCGCGTCTTAATGACTCACTGGTTGAATTGTATGGGGATTGGCCTGCATCGTCAGCACCATCGGAAAGGCCAAAAGTGAACCCATTCCCCCTGCTTTTTCCCGCTGGCCAGATAATTATCCCGACCCAGGATAAACGCCCTGATATAGCGTCATCTATAACCGATATATTTTTAAGCAATGCATGTGCAATTTTGTTGCGTCCTACATACGCACAGGAATATATCTTGCGAAACGGCAAGATGTGTGAGTGAAGAATAAAATAAATATATTATCGGAAGAAGTTTAGACATGCTTTGCATTAATTAAGCTTCACTAAATAATAACAAGCAGCAATGTCAATAACCCTCATTTTTAAAAGATTCCGTCGCCTTCAACTTATTGATATATAGCTATGTGTAACGCCAGACTCATTTATTTCTCACGAAATATAAATTATTAAAACCCCATGACGATAATACTTTTATTGAAAACTTATACAGTCGCATTATTTTTGGTTTCACGCTGGAGCAGGAAGATATGGTTAAGAATATGAACATCCGTCGGAAGTTAACATCGGCTTTTAGCTTGATTATTTTGGTCTTATTGGTGCTAAGTGGCGTATTTTATTATAATTTTTCCACTCTGGTTAACGCAAACAACTGGAATGTGCATACTTATCAAGTCATTGATGAGAACAGAGCACTGACATTAAGCCTGGTAAATATGGAAACCGGCTTACGCGGTTTTGCGCTCACGGGTAAAGAGGAGATGCTGGAACCTTACAACATCGGCATGAAATCATTTTCCAGCCACTGGGACGCACTTAAAGAATTTACCGCCGACAATCCCGCTCAGCAAGAGCGCCTAAAACACCTTTCTGAACAGTATTCGCTGTGGTTACACGACGTCGCCGAGAAAATTATTAACCAGCGCCGGGAAGTCGTGAACCAAAAGATGAGTATTGATGACTTTAATGCCAGTTTCGAAGCGAATACAGGCAAAAGTCAGATGGACACTATGCGGGGCATAATTGATGAGATGATTAATGCGGAAAGCGCATTACTACTCGTCAGGCAAGACACCGTGAAGTCTACTGAGACGCAAACCCGCTCAATTCTTCTTTTTGGCGCCCTCCTGAGCGTGATTATTGCTGTGGCACTGTGCATTATTGTTGCGCGTATCATTACTGCACCGTTGCAGATTGCCGTAAAAACCGCAGAGTCCATTGCGCAAGGTGATTTAACGTCTTCGATTAAAGGACACTCCCGTGATGAAACCGGGCAACTTCTTAGCGCGCTCGATGCCATGCAGATGCAGTTACGTTCACTTGTCGAAAAAATTCAGGATTCAGCAGCGTCAATTGACGAGGCCGCCAGAGAAGTGGCGATCGGAAATACGAATTTATCGAGCCGGACTGAGGAGCAAGCCGCATCACTTATTGAGACCTCGGCCAGCATGGAACAACTAACGGCAACGGTGCGCCAAAACACATCTAACGCGCAGCATGCCAGTACGCTGGCAGCCACTGCCTCATCTGTCGCGGAGCGTGGTGGCAAGGTAGTGCACAATGTCATTAATACAATGAGTTCTATTTCCGACAGTTCGCAAAAAATCGTTGAGATCATCGCGACCATCGAGGGGATCGCTTTCCAGACGAATATTCTGGCATTAAATGCGGCAGTTGAAGCGGCAAGAGCGGGAGAACAAGGCCGTGGTTTTGCTGTCGTCGCCAGTGAAGTCCGGGGACTTGCGCAGCGAAGCGCGACCGCGGCTAAGGAAATAAAAGAGTTGATAGAAGCGTCCAGTGCCAAAGTATCTGAAGGCTCGATGCTGGTCGGTCAGGCCGGCTCCACAATGGATGAAATCATGGCCTCTATTCATGAAGTCTCTTCATTGATGACCGAAATCTCATCAGCATCCGGAGAACAATCTTCCGGCATTGAACATATCAGAGTGGCGGTGAACCAGATGGATGACGTGACGCAGCAAAACGCCGCGTTAGTTGAACAAGCCGCAGCGGCTGCAGCCTCTCTGGAGGAACAGGCGTCAACCTTGACACAAACGGTAGGAACGTTCCGCGTGGTTTAAGTCTTATTGTGCGCCAGGATCGCCATCCTGGCGCACAGGCGTTTTCGCCATAAGCCGGTTTTCATTTAACCGCCAGCGATTTCACGCCTTCAATGCGGGATAAATCCGCGCCAATATCGCTTATTGGCGTACCGGGGCGTAGCGTTAACACGAGAAATAATTCACTTGTTTTATCTCCCGTCTGGCTATTTTTCAGGGAGCGAAAGGCAAATTTAACGTTCCTCTCCTGCAACGCGACCAAAACGATGGGTACACTTTCCGGTTTCAGTTTTATCTGCACGCCATAATGCTTGCTCAAAAAATGATGACTTAACTGCCGGAAGACTTCGAGCACGAAAAGCGTCATAAATGCGCCATAGATGCCAATGGCATACATTCCGCTGCCAATAACCAGCCCAATGGCTGATGTGACCCACATCCCTGCGGCTGTGGTCAGCCCCTTGACGATCTGCTTTTGAATAATAATGGTCCCGGCCCCCAGAAAACCCACGCCACTGACCACCTGTGCCGCCACCCTGCTGGGATCCAGGGCCACATGATTTTCCTGCAAAATATCCTCAAAACCATATTTGGAGACAATCATAAACAGCGCGCTACCAATCCCGACAAGAACATGCGTTCTTAATCCAGCATCTTTCGCGCGCAACTGACGTTCAAGACCAATAAGCCCGCCAAGTAACCCCGCCAGTGCCACGCGTAGCAATAAATCAGTCACCATTTTTCGCTTCCTTATTTATCCTCACGACTGTCACTTTATTCAACCAAAGCACATCTCAGCGCGAACGCAAGGTCAGCATCAATGACGCCGTGTATCGAGGAAAATCCTCTTTCTCTTTCCTGTTATTCATTTTACTGTCGGGGATGACGTAAATCTGGATGAGGCTTTTAAACAGAACCTATGGAAAAAAACCTGCACACCGCCATTGCTCTGCGTAAAGGGGGCGATTATGAAAAAAGCCGTGAATTACTTGAAAGCCTGATTAATATTGAGGAATTAAAGGCACGCGCGCTGCTCAATATTGCCTGGTCCTGGGACAACCAGGGCGTTGAGGATAGAGCGGAAATATATTATCAAGCCGCTTTAGAGGCAGGCCTTGAAGGAGAAGACAAGTTTGAAGCGCTATTTGGCCTCGCCTGCACTTACCGGTGTCTGGGGAAATACACTTTAGCCAAAGCCCGTTTTGCCGAAACACTGGCGACCTGGCCTGAGGCAACGGAAATTATCCCCTTTTATGCCCTGTGCCTGCATAACCTTGGCGAACACGATAAGGCGATGTCGATGATGCTGGAACTCCTTGCACAACATCCACCGACAGAGAATATTAAACGCTATCAAAAAGCGCTGCATTATTACGCCCGGAATCTTACCTGTGCGTAAATAATTAAGCGCACCCCTGCGGTTTAAAAATGCGGGTTGTTGATGGCGGGTTATTCACCAGTTTTGCCGCCGGCCTGCGGGGTCGGCTGACCAATTCACCGCCGCAGTTCGGGCAGCGCATTGCCATCTTCTGCGCGCAATCCTCACAAAATGTGCATTCAAACGAGCAAATGCGCGCCTGGGTGGAATCGGGGGGAAGATCGGTATTGCAGCATTCGCAGCCAGGTCTCAATTCCAGCATAACGTGTTCCTTTAAGGTGCGTTATCAACGTCGGGTCTGTTCAATCTCATTGAATAACATACCGACATAAATAAAGCACGACCACGGTAAAATATCATGGCTGGATTTAAGGGTGTCGCCCTGGCAAGAACTATTACGCCATCCTTGAGCTAGCTGAAAGACCGCGTAGGTCTTGCCAGGGCAACATGTTCTGCCTTTTCTGGTGTTGGCCTAACAGGCAGAACAGAATTGAGTCTATGCCATTGAAAGGATTAATCAAATAAAAATATATCATTGATCGACAAAACCGATCGAATGATCGCTTTTTGATCGCTTTTAGCACAAGAGATAAACACCCGGTAGCAACATGGCTACCGGGCGACCGATTAACGTTTCAGGGGCAAGCCAGCCGATTCGCGGGCGCGCAGGACTGTCAGGAAGGTAATCAACGCAGCGGCCATCACATAATACGCCGGAGAGAATTTGTCCCCCGTCGAGGTTATCAGCCAGATAGAGAACCACGGCGTAATACCACCAAAGAAGGCGACAGCGAAATTGTAGGCAATGGACAACCCGCCATAACGTACACTGGTGGGAAAGAGCTCCGCCATCGCCGCGCTGCAGGCACCGTCAAAGGCCGCGATAAACGCGCCGAGCATCACCATTGCCAGCACCGCTGAGAACATATCACCGTTGGCCATGAGCATCATCGCCGGGTAACTCAGCAGAATAAAACCGGCACATCCCGTCAGCATCAACGGCTTACGGCCAAATTTATCGGATAAATAGCCCATAAAGGGTACCAGTACCGCGACCGAAAACAGGCCTATCGTGGTGATGGCATACGAATCCAGCTTCGAATAGTGCAGCTCTGTCGAAAGGTAACCGGGCATAAAGGTTTGCAGCGTCCAGTGGCCGACCGCTTTGATGACCACAAATCCCACGCAGAAAAGCAGCGCCGCCCAGGCGTGAGTCACCGCAGAGCGCAGCGGTGTGGCGTCCGTTTGCCCCTGTTTTTTCGCTTCCAGGAACTCGGGTGAATCTTCCAGATGCGTTCGCAGATAAAGACCAACCCAGCCTAATGGCCCGGCGATAAGGAACGGGATTCGCCAGCCCCAGTCATTCATGGCGCTTTCGCCCAGAAATGCCGTCAACAGAAAGACCAGCCCAGAGCCTGCCACAAATGCCATAAAGCCAAAGTTATCTATCCAGCAAGTAAAGTAGCCGCGTTTGTTAACGGGCGCGTATTCTGCCAGGTAGGTTGTTGCACCGGAACTTTCACCACCGGCGGCAAAGCCCTGCACGAGTCGGGTTATTACCAGCAACACGGTGGCCGTAATACCAATCTGCTGATAGGTCGGCAACAACCCCATCACAAAGGTCGCGCCCGAGGTCAGAAGAATGACGGTAGCAAGGACTTTTTGCCGCCCTTTCCGATCGCCAAGAGAACCAAAAAACAGACCACCGAGTGGGCGCATGACAAAGCCCGCGCCAAAGACGGCGAACGATGACAACAGCGCCACGCTGGGATTTTCCGCGTGGAAGAATTGTAAACCGATGATGGCCGCGAGTGTTCCGTAGAGACCAAAATCGAACCATTCGACGAAATGGCCGACGCCCGTGGCCAGCAGAACTTTACGTAATTTGCGTGACGTAGTGGCATCCTCCGACAAAACCGTCCGTTCGAGAGATTGCTGTGCAGGCTGTGTCATAGCCCCTCCATTTATGACAGTGTTTCTATAATAGATATACTATCTACACTGACAGTTCGAATTTCGCACAGCAACTAACGCCCAAAATGTGATAGCCGCCCTGCTTTCTCGGTGAAAAACCAAAGACGATCACATTTCTTTTAAGCAAAAAATAAGCCCCGCAACCAGGCGAGGCTTAAAAATAACGGCATGATGACACCGCTATCGCATTTATATTTATACACGTTTCTTCGGCATCATGCGCAATAACGTATTGTCTTTGAAGAAATAATGGTGTGCAAGCGCGGCCAAAGCATGCAGGGCGATGACATAATAACCAAACATCGCCAGCGTCACATGGTATTCCTTAAGCATATCAACCAGATCGAAGTTGGCTTCGGCTGCGTGTGGCATCGACAAACCAAAAGCAATCCAGTTACCGCCGCGGTTATACATCATTAACAGGCCCAGAATCGGCAGAGCGATAAACAGCAGGTAAATGATCAGGTGGCCAAGATGCGCCAGTCCGGTCAGCATCGGTGACGGTTTCGGCACGATGGGCGGTGTCGGGCTTTTCAGGCGAACCAACAGGCGTGCGATCATCAATACCAAAATAGTGATGCCACAGGAGACATGGACAATATTGAAATAGGGACGCCAGTCGCGCGGCGCAAAACCACGAAACTCCATGGCGCAATACGTGACAATGACCAGAAGAAACACCAGCCAGTGTATAGCAATTTGAAGCCCGGAATAGTTGCTGCGCATATGAAAATCCTGAAACGAAACAGAAGAAAAGCCAACATACCGGGCTTTTCTTAAAAATTCATTAACTTTTCTTTATCAATTATCAATCGCTTACGTCTGGATGAGAAGCTGTCATTTGCCGTTGTGTGTAACCCAGGCTATGCCTGGTGAAGTGTTTTTTTTGAACCCGATGGAGAAGAGTGATGAGTAAAATTGGCATTAATGGTTTCGGGCGTATTGGTCGTCTGGTATTGCGCCGTTTGCTCGAAGTGGGCAGCGATGCACAAGTTGTTGCTATCAACGATCTGACCTCCCCGAAAGTGCTGGCTTATCTGTTAAAGCACGACTCAAACTACGGCCCGTTCCGCTGGAGCGTGGACTTCACAGAAGATTCGTTGATCGTCGACGGTAAAAAAATCACCGTTTATGCAGAAAAAGAGGCAAAACACATTCCCTGGCGCAGCGCAGGCGCTGAGATCATCGTGGAGTGTACCGGTTTCTATACCTCCAGCGAAAAATCACAGGCGCATCTGGAAGCAGGGGCGAAAAAAGTGTTGATCTCTGCCCCGGCCGGCGAGATGAAAACCATCGTTTTTAACGTCAATGACGACACGATCACCCCCCAGGACACCATTATTTCCGTTGCCTCCTGCACCACTAACTGCCTTGCCCCGATGGCAAAAGCGCTGCACGACAGTTTTGGCATTAAGGTGGGTACGATGACCACTATCCATGCCTATACTGGCACCCAGGCACTGGTAGATGGACCTCGCGGGAAGGATCTTCGTGCCTCCCGTGCCGCTGCGGAAAACATTATTCCGCATACCACAGGGGCAGCTAAAGCGATTGGTCTGGTCATTCCTGACCTGAGCGGTAAGCTGAAAGGTCATGCTCAACGCGTACCGGTGAAAACCGGTTCCGTCACAGAGCTGGTCTCCGTTCTCGGCAAAAAAGTCACCGCGGACGACGTTAATCAGGCGCTCAAGAAAGCCACCGAGAATAACGAATCCTTCGGCTATACCGACGAGGAGATTGTCTCTTCTGACGTGATTGGCAGCCATTTCGGTTCGGTGTTTGACGCCACGCAGACCGAAATCACCGAGGTGGGCGACCTGCAGTTAGTCAAAACGGTCTCCTGGTACGATAACGAATATGGCTTCGTCACCCAACTGGTTCGCGTTCTGGAAAAATACCGCCAACTCTAAGTTATGAAGCGGGTGGTTTTGCCACCCGCTTTTCCCACCTCGCCCACATTTTCTGGCTGATGCCTGTGATATAAACCACCGTTTCAATTTGTGGAGATACGGCGTGAAGCACATCAGTACGCAAGAGTTAGTTGCCCTTATGCAAGACGCGGTAGATCGTTGCGCGACATTTCCGGTCTGGCCGCAGGGCGAAGCGCCCGGCGCCATTGCCAGCCCGACGGTTTTTCAACTGGAAGAAAATCATACTGGCCCGTCAGCGTTTGACCGTTCTGTCACCGGCGTTCGTGCGCCACAAATCACCGTTTACGCGCCGGAAAAACCCAATGGGGTTGGTATCCTCGTGACGCCGGGCGGTTCGTATCGCCGCGTGGTACTCGATAAAGAAGGCAGCGCCCTGGCGCCCTTCTTCAACGCCCGGGGTTACACACTCTTTGTGATGACCTATCGCCTTCCGGGTGACGGTCATATCGAAGGTGCCAACGCCCCGCTTGCCGATGTTCAGCGCGCGATGCGAACCCTGCGGGCGCGGGCGCAGGAATGGCAGCTTGACCCGGAGCGCCTTGGCGTAATGGGGTTTTCCGCAGGGGGCCATGCCGCCGCCAGCCTTGGGACACGCTACGCCGAAAAGGTCTCTCCGGTTCTGGATGACATTGATGGATTTAGTGCCCGTCCGGCGTTTATGGCGCTGGTTTATCCGGTTATCACCATGCGGGCGGAGATTGACCATCCCGGCTCTCGCCATGAACTTATTGGCGATACGCCTGCGGAGCAGCAGATTCATCATTATTCGTTAGAAGAACGCGCGGACAGTAATACGCCGCCGACCTTTTTACTCCACGCGGTGGATGACCCGGCGGTAAAGGTAGAAAACAGTGTGGTGATGTTTAGCGCGCTGCGTCGTCTTGGCGTGCCGGTTGAGATGCACCTTTTCGAGCAGGGTGCACATGGTTTTGGTATCCGCGATGCGCAGGGGTTACCTGCCGCGGTATGGCCGGATCTGATGATGAACTGGATTGAAACGAAGGTGTGAGTTGTGTGATGTCCCGGATGCGGCGGTGAACCGCCTTATCCTGGCTACCAAACGTTCAGGCCGCACGAAATTGTCCCCTCGCCCTGTGGGAGAGGGTCAGGGTGAGGGGTATATGCAGCGCAGGTGGTGGGTTCCGTTCACCGTATATTCATAGCGAAATGTCACCTTCGGACACGTGAACGGGTAAAGGGGAACACCGCGTTCCCCTTTACAATCCCCGCGGCCCCGCAAAAAATCGGTGCTTCGCACTGCGTTCGCCTCCCGCCCCGCTGCCTGCGGTCGGTTTGACTCGACGTCCTGTCTCGACAAACCTCAGTCCGCCATCCCTGGCGGCCTGACCTTGTCATCGGGTCTTCGTCTCACCGATTTCAGCGGGGACTCAACCCCCTCGCTGCACGCTCTGCGCCAGGGGGGCCAAAGATGTCGCTGTGATTGTCATGCGGGAAAAAGAGTCGTGGCTAAAAAGGTAGAAGACGTTCACAGTATCTACGCGATCGCGCCACTCGCGAAATGTGTGCGGTGTGGTTGCGTATCCCTGAGTAGCCCCGGTAAGCGAAGCGCCACCGGGGATATCCCGTTATGCCTGCAGATAGACCATCTGGGTTTGCAGATATTCTTCCAACCCATGACGACCATCCGCGCCGCCAATCCCCGACTTACGCCAGCCGGCATGGAAGCCCTGCATCGCTTCAAAATTCTCACGGTTAATGTAGGTTTCGCCGAACTTAAGCCCTTTAATGGCTTTCATCGCGGTATTCAGGTTTTGCGTATAGACAGAGGACGTCAGGCCGTAATCGCTGTCATTGGCCATCGCCAGCGCCTCTTCCAGCGTATCGAATGCCACAACCGGCAGCACCGGACCAAATGTCTCTTCATGCATAATGGACATCTCCTGACGCACATCCAGCAGCAGCGTTGGCGGGTAGAAATAGCCTTTACCTTCTACCGCTTTACCGCCCAGCACCACACGCGCCCCTTCCGACACCGCGCGGGCGACTTTGGATTCCACGCGCTCCAGGGCGGCGGCGTTAATTAACGGCCCCATTGCGATGTCATTGCGCTGGCCCGGATCACCAAATTGCACCGCTTTCATCGCCTCGCCCAGGCGATTAACAAAACGGTCGTAAATGCCTTTCTGCACATAAACACGTTCGGCGCAGTTACAGACCTGTCCGGTGTTGATCACGCGGGAATCAACAATGGCTTTCACCGCTAATTCCAGATCGGCATCGTCAAGAACGATAGCCGGGGCTTTGCCGCCCAGTTCGAGGCAGACTTTGGTGATATTTTTCGCCGCCGCGGCCATGATTTTTTCACCCGCGACCACGCTGCCCGTCATGCTGACCATCGCCACTTTTGGGTTGCCCGCCAGCTCCTGGCCCACGGTTTCACCCCGGCCCAGCACCAGGTTAAAGACCCCTTTGGGTAATCCCACTTCATGCACTATCTGCGCAAAAGCGATGGCGTTATTAGGGGTAAATTCACTCGGTTTGATGACAATGGTGTTGCCGGTAATCAGCGCTGGCGCCAGTTTGCGGGCAATCAGGAAGAACGGGAAGTTCCATGGCAGGATCCCGGTGGTAACACCCAGCGGACGTTTAAAGACAAAGATATTTTCGCCGGGACGGTCGCTTTGGAGAATTTCACCTTCATAGCGACGCGCCCACTCCGACATATAATCGATATAGTCGGCGGTGAAATTGACTTCCACCTCCGCCAGTTGCTGGATTTTGCCGCCTTCGGCAACAATCAGCGCACTGATTTCGCTCGCTCTGGCACGAATACCCGCGGCAATTTTGCGTAACCACCCGGCACGTTCTATGGCAGGCAATGCTTCCCACGCAGGCTGCGCTTTATCAGCGGCATCAATCGCTTTGCGCGCATCTTCCGCGGTCCCGTCCGGGATACGCGAGAGCAACGCTTCCGTTGCCGGGTTGGTGACATCAATCCAGGCATCGCCCTGCCAGGTAACAAATTGACCATCGATATACATAGGGTGCTGTACGGGTGCTGTCATGACCTGCTCCTGTAATGACATTGTTTTTAACAAGTGAACTCATTGTTAAAAATCTACAAGTGCACGGTCTGTTTCCCAGGGTGGAGAGCGAGTTTTGTGAGTCAACTCATAAAAGAAAAGCATAAACGCAACAATGGAATAACATCAAACCAACATTGATTGCCCGTTTGCGCCAGCGTCGACGCAAACGGGCATCGTTTAAACCAGCGAACGCCGGCGCAGCGTTTCGTAAAGTAGCGCATCGGACTGAAGAACCTGCCACGCTTCCTCAACCGCCGGGGGTAAATCAACGTGAACAATAAAATCGCGTCCTGCCGGGCCATAGCCCTGCGCGTCATCTCTTAAGCGCGGCACTTCGCCCAGAATCAGTGATAAATACCGATCAACTGGCCATAGCCCTTCTTTCGGGGATACAAAAGCCAGACCATCAGCGGTATTCATCAGCTCAGGGGTAATCCCTGAGTAACTCAGCCAGTGGGGGGCACTGGCGCAGCCCTGGCTTGCCCGGGTAAATGTCGCCATCGTTCTGCGCTGCAGCGCGGGATCTTGCACAATCAATACGGTTTTGACGTTCATGCCGTGCGACAACATCATATCCATCGAGAACCGGGCATTTTCGCCACAATTCGTCGACTGTTTTTCGACAAAAATCGTTTTGCGCTTAATCTTCCAGAATTTCTCTGCGATATCCGCAATGATTTCCGCCTCTTTGCGCCCCGTGGTGGGGATTAAATTGTAGGCAGAGTGCCGGGAAACCGCGGCGTAAAGGAATGGCGTGGAGTGCCCAATGCCGCCGCTAATGATCAGCGGAATATGCTGAGCCGAAGCTATAGCACAGGCGGCATCAATCACTGGAATCACTGAATGGCCAGGAATGATGACCGCATCGGCACGCACGGGGATCGGCTTGCTAACAAAATCATTTTGCGCCAGCCACTGACCCAGCGTATTGGCAGCCGCAAGCGTCTGTTCAGCCAGGCGGGGAAAATTCATCATGGAAAGAGCCCTCCATTTTTAAGCCTCAGTACAGCTTAGTGAAGCGTAACTACAGCGTAAAGCACCCTACGATCCCGTCCATTATGCCGACCCTTCCCTGGGCATTGTTATCTTTAAGCGCTTTCCAACAAAACCTGAGCTTTCTAATACACTTGAAATATTCACGACGTGAACGATAAACTCGTTAGATATCTAACTAATCATCAGAAAACGATATGGATAACCGCGACCTCACTTTCTCTCACCTGCTCTATCTCACGGCCCATCACTGGCGCCTGGCGGTTGACCGTCGCCTGCGAGGGTTGGGCATGAGTCAGGCCAGTTGGGTTGCGGTCGCCGCGATCGCGCGTAATGAAACCCCGCTGTCGCAGAGTGAACTCGCACAGGAGTTGGGCATTGAGAACGCCACACTGGTGCCGCTGATTAATCGCCTGGTGGAACAGCAACTGGTAGAGCGCGTACTGACCGATCAGGACAAGCGCAAACGCCTGCTGGTCGCAACAGAGCAAGGCATGGCGCTTTACCATCAGGTAAAGACCGTGGCAGATAGCCTGCGCGAAGAAATTTTATCGGTCATCAGCCCTGAGGAGCAGGCACAAACCCGCCGGGTGCTGGAAAAACTGCTCACTGAGGTTGAGAAGAAGTAATGCGCCTGCCGAAAAGCGATCCGTATGCGCCACGAGAATGGGCGCCCCACGAAAAGCCGATGCTGCTGGGATCACCCTCGACCCCGTTTCACAGCACGCCGAAACGCATCGCCTATGGCATCGTCGGCCTGCTGGTCTGTATGACCGGGGCGCTGGGTAATGCCATGGTCACCGCTAATCTGCAAAACCTGCAAGGTACCTTTGCCGCCTGGTCGACGGAAATTGCCTGGCTGCCCGCCGTCTACGTAATGACGAATGTGTCTATTAACCTGCTGCTGGTCAAGTTCCGCCAGCAGTTTGGGCTGCGCGCCTTTACCGAAGGGTTTTTGGTGCTGTACGTGCTGGTGACCTTCTTTCACCTCTTCGTTAATGATCTCAGTTCAGCCTTACTGGTGCGCGCGGCCCACGGCATGGTCGCTGCCGCGCTCAGTTCGCTTGGGATCTATTATCAAATTCAGGCATGGCCTGCCCGTCATCGACTGAAAGCCCTGACGATCGGCATCACCGGTTCGTCGCTGGCCATTCCCATCGCGAGGCTGTTTTCCACCGAACTCCTGCAACTTGATGAATGGCGTGGCCTGTACTTTTTCGAACTGGGTCTGGCGCTGATCTCCCTCGCCTGCGTGATGATGCTCAAACTTCCGCCCGGCGATCGCAAAAAAGTCTTTGAAAAGAAGGATTTTATTACCTTCTTTTTGCTTGCGCCCGGTATGGCGCTGATTTGCGCCGTACTGTCGCTGGGTCGTCTCGACTGGTGGTTTGAAGCGCCGTGGATTGGCTGGTCACTGGCGCTGGCGGTGGTGCTAATCGTGAGTGCCATTGTGTTCGAGCATAACCGCAGCAACCCGCTCTTAAATACGCGCTGGCTCTCCAGCGGCAGCATTGTGCGGCTTGGTTTAATCATGCTGTTAATCCGTATCGTGCTGGCAGAGCAAAACACCGGTGTGTTTGGCTGGTTGCAGTATGTCGGTTTGCAGAACGAACAGATGACCAACCTTGCGTGGTCTATTCTTGCCGGGATTATCTGCGGCATTATCGCCAGTTGTCTGACGATCAAGCCCCAACGCCTGTCCTGGCCTATCGTTACCTCGCTGGTATTGATGATCATTGCCTCGTTGATGGACAGCCAGTCAACCAGCCTGACGCGCCCGGACCAACTGCTGATAAGCCAGTTTTTACTCGGTTTTGGCAGCGCCTTCTTTCTCGCGCCCGCCATGCTGGCCGGGATCGGCGGTGTGGTAGCCGAACCGCGTAATCTGGTCAGCTTTTCGGTACTGTTTGGGATGAGCCAGAATATTGGCGGGCTACTGGGCTCTGCCATTCTGGGGACATTCCAGACCTGGCGTGAGAAATACCACTCCAGCCTGCTTGCCGACCAGCTCACCACGCTTAACCCACTGGTCAACGAACGGCTGCAACTCTACAGCCAGATGTACCAGAGCATGATCGGTGACAGTACGTTACTGAGCGTACAGGCCGCCACCCAACTGCAAAACGTCTCGACCCTGGAAGCGAATATTCTCGCTTATAACGATACTTATCTGTTAACCGCCTCCGTCGCGGCAGCCACCCTGGTGTGGATATTCTGGCGACTGCTACGCCTGCGTATCACCGCGCGTATCGTATTAAGACAGGCAACCGGAACCAAAAAATAAGAGTGTTAACTTTACTGGAGTATCTATGAGCCAGCAGGATGCCGCCAAAGAGCGGGCAAATACCCGCAGTAACCTGCGTGTTGTATCAATTTTCGCCGCTGCCGCTATTGGCATTGTTGGCGTACTGGTGATTCTTTATGCCTGGCAGTTGCCCCCTTTTACCCGGCAAACCCAGTTTACCGATAACGCCTACGTGCGCGGTCTGACGACCTTCATCAGTCCTCAGGTGAACGGCTATATTACGCAGGTGAATGTTCAGGATTTTGCCAGGGTGAAAAAAGGCGAGCTGCTGATGCAGATTGACGATCGTATTTATCGTCAGCGCGTCCATCAGGCACAGGCGCAACTGGCAATGAAAATCGCCGCGCTGAATAACAATATTCAGCAACGGAAAAGTGCCGAGGCGGTGATTCAGCGTAACGAGGCAGCGCTGGCCAGTGCGAAAGCGCAGAATATCCAGTCGCAGGCGAACCTTAAACGCGTAAAAGCCCTGAGTGAAGACGGTTCGCTCTCTGTTCGTGAACGCGACGCGGCTCTCGCCAGCGCGGCGCAGGGCAATGCCAGTATTGCGCAGGCACAGGCCACCCTTGACGTCTCCCGTCAGGATCTGCAAACCGCTATCGTTAATCGCGGTTCCCTGGAAGCGGATGTGGAAAATGCCAAAGCGGCGCTAGAACTGGCAGATATCGACCTGCAAAACACCCGCATTGTCGCCCCGCGCGACGGCCAGCTTGGACAAATTAGCGTCAGACTGGGGGCATATGTCACCGCCGGTACGCACCTGACGTCGCTGGTCCCCGCCCAACACTGGGTTATCGCCAATCTTAAAGAGACGCAACTGGCGAATGTTCATCCTGGTCAGCCGGTACGATTCACCGTCGATGCGCTCGATGGTAAAGCGTTTGAAGGTCGTGTGGAGAGTATCTCTCCGGCGACTGGCGTGGAATTTAGCGCCATCTCACCGGACAACGCCACGGGCAACTTTGTGAAAATCGCCCAGCGTATCCCGGTGCGCATTGAAGTGAATGGCAAAGAAGAAGACGTCGCCCGCCTGCGCCCCGGCATGTCGGTTCAGGTCCATATCGATACCCGGGAGGCGAAGCAATGACTGTGCGTCCTCTCGTGGCACTCACCTGTCTGCTGCTGACGGCGTGTCAGTCCGTTGACGTAAAACCGGCGAAACCCACGTTACAGATCCCGGCGGCCTGGCGGAGTGCCGTTGGTCCGTCGAGCCCGGTCGAAAAGGTCTGGTGGCGCAATTTTCACGATAATGCGCTCAACGGTTATGTAGACCAGGCGCTGCGCTATAACAGTGACGTGCTGATTGCCCGTGAGCGGGTCAATGAGTACCAGGCACGGGTTTACGGCGCAGAGGGCAGTCTTTTTCCTTCGCTCAGTGCCGGTGTGAGCGGCACGCGCGCCCGCAGCCAGTCTGCGGCCACCGGCCTGCCTATCTACAGCACCTTGTATAAAGGCACGCTCACGGCCAGTTACGATGTGGATATCTGGGGCGTTCATCGCACTACCAGCGATGCCGCACAGGCCTCGCTGGCGGCACAAAAAGCCGCAGCCGCAGCGGCTGATTTAACCGTCGCCGCCTCGGTTGCCTCCGGCTATGTCAGTCTGCTTTCGCTTGATAATCAATTACGGGTAACAGAATCGACCTTAAAAGCCCGGGAAGAAGCGTTCAGGCTGGCGCAGCGTCAGTATGAAACGGGATACAGCTCGCGGTTGGAACTGATGCAGTCAGATTCTGAGATGCGCGCGACGCGGGCACAAATTCCCGGTTTACGCCACCAAATCGCCCAGCAGGAAAATGCGCTTAGTCTGCTCATTGGCGCCAACCCTGGCAGCATCGCCCGGCAAAATGAGCTCGATCAACTCACGCCGCTGAGCATCCCGTCAAACCTGCCATCGTCACTGCTTAATCGTCGCCCGGATATTGCCCAGGCGGAGCAACAGTTGATCGCCGCCGATGCCACGCTGGCTTCCGCGCGCGCCAGTTTGCTGCCATCCATTAATCTCACCGCCACAGGCAGCATTCAGGACAGAACCCTGCCCGGCTTGTTGGATAACCCGCTCCAGCTATGGAGTGTCGGCGGCAGTATTCTGGCTCCGTTGCTTAATCGTCAGGCGTTGAATGCGCAGGTAGACGTGACAGCGTCACAACGAAACCAGGCGCTGTATAGCTATGAAAAGACGGTAAGAAATGCCTTTAAAGAGGTCAACGACAGTCTGGATGCGATAACGCATTTGCAGGAACAACTGGCGGAATTGCAGGCGCAGACGCTGGTCGCGCAGGAGGCATTACGCATTGCGCAAAACCGCTATCGCAATGGTTACTCGTCCTATATTGATGAGCTTGATGCCCAACGCACGCTCTTCTCCGCGCAGCTCAGCGTCGTTCAGGCCAAAAGTAACCTGTTACTGGCACAAATCGATTTATATCGCGCACTCGGCGGTGGATGGTCCACGCCCGCAGTGCGCGATTAACCAGGGAGTTATGTTATGCAGAAACAGTGGTCCAATGTTGATAACTATCTGATTGAAAAACTCATCCCAAAAGATGACATCCTTGAGCAGGTGTTGGTGAATAACCAGCAGGCAGGGCTTCCCGCCTTTGATGTGGCGGCCAACCAGGGTCAGTTACTGGCCCTTTTTGTGCGCATGACGGGGGCTAAACGTATCCTTGAGATAGGGACTCTCGGTGGCTACAGCACCATCTGGATGGCGCGCGAATTACCAACCGACGGGGAATTGTTGACGCTGGAAGCCGACGCGCATCACGCCAGTATTGCCCGGCAGAATTTGCAACTGGCAGGAGTGGCTGAGCGAGTAAAACTTATTGAAGGCCCTGCACTCAATTCCCTTGAACAACTGGGCGAACATCCGCCGTTTGATCTGATTTTCATTGATGCCGACAAACCGAGCAACCCGGATTACCTGCGCTGGGCGCTGCGCTATTCCCGCCCCGGTACGTTAATCATTGGTGATAATGTGGTTCGCGACGGTGAAGTGACCAACCCACAGAGTGATGACGCAAGGGTTCAGGGCGTCAGAACCTTTATTGAGATGCTGGGCGAAGACCCACGGCTGACCGCGACCGCGATACAGACCGTAGGCGTTAAAGGGTGGGATGGATTTACCCTGGCGTGGGTGAATGCGTAAGCGTTAGTTCCCGGAGGGCATCGTGCGGCCTGATGCCCTCACCCAGGCCCTCTCCCTCAGTGAGAGGGGACCATTAGTGCTCGCATTTTTTGTGGGGATCCCTCTCCCACAGGAGAGGGAGAAAATCTGCGCCGCATTCGGGATGCAAGAAAAAACTACGCGCTCACCTGCTCCATCGCCTGCAACACGCGCTTATCGGAAACCGGATACGGTGTGCCGAGTTGCTGCGCAAAATAACTGACGCGAAGCTCTTCAATCATCCAGCGAACCGCTTTGACCTCTTCATCTTCACGACGCGCTGGCGGTAGCTTGTTCAGCCATTGCTGCCACGCCTGCTGAACCTGCTCGACTTTCAGCATTTGTGCCCGGTCGCGGTGCGGATCAACCGCCAGCTTCTCCAGACGCTTCTCAATGGCGTGCAGATAGCGCAGCGTATCACCCAGACGGCGGAAACCATTGCCAGTAACAAAACCACGGTAGACCAGCCCGCTCATTTGCGCCTTAATATCCGACAACCCCAGCGCCATGGTCATATCCACACGCCCTTTCAGACGCTTGTTAATATTGAACACCGCCGTGAGGATCTGCTCGACCTGTTTGGCTATCTCAACCACCGTTTCATTCAAGTCAGCACGGACTTTCTCATGCAGCGCCGTAAAGCCCTCTTCCGTCCAGACTGGCCCCCCCGCCTCGTCAATCAACTTATCGACGCCGCAGGAGATACAATCATCAATCAGATCCAGCACTTTGCCATACGGGTTAAAGTACAGCCCGAGCTTGGCTTTGTTCGGCAACTTCTCATGTAAATATTTGATGGGCGAAGGAATATTCAACAACAGCAGACGGCGTAAGCCGCTCCACATAGCCTGTTGCTGATCAAGCGGATTATCAAACAGCTTGATGGCTACGCTGTCGCGCTCATCCACCAGCGCGGGCCAGGCCTTCACCTTATAGTTGCCGCGTTTCTGCTCGTAACTTTCCGGAAGCTGGCCGAAGCTCCAGATATGCAGCCCACTTTGTTCGATACCGTCGTCTGCCACCGCAGACAGAGTCTCCTGCACTTTTCCTTTCAGCGACGCTTTCAGTGCACTTAATGACGGCCCTTCTGACAGTTTCTTGTTCTTCTCATCTACCACCCTGAAGGTGATTTTCAGATGATCGGGAACCTGATCCCAGTGCCAGTCATCGCGATCAATCGTGTGCCCCGTCATACGCCGAAGCTCACGCTCCAGCGCATCTAATAGCGGCAGTTCAAGCGGCGTTACGCGGCCTAAAAACGCTTCCGCATAGTTTGGCGCTGGCACAAAGTTGCGTCGTACCGGTTTGGGTAACGATTTAATCAGGGCAATGACCAGCTCACGACGCAGCCCCGGTATTTGCCATTCAAAGCCGCTTTCTTCAACCTGATTGAGCAACGGCAGCGGAATATGCACCGTCACGCCGTCGGCATCCGCACCCGGTTCAAACTGATAGGTAAGACGCAGTTTCAGGTTGCCCTGATGCCAGAAGTTCGGGTAGTCCAGCTTGCTGACCTTCTCCGCCCCTTCTTTGATCAGCATACTCTTTTCAAAGTTGAGCAGATCCGGGGTTTCACGGCTCGCCTTCTTCCACCAGCTATCAAAGTGGCGGGCAGAAATCACATCATGGCTGATGCGCTGGTCATAGAACTCAAACAGCGTATCGTCATCGACCAGAATGTCGCGGCGACGGGATTTATGTTCAAGCTCTTCGATTTCGGCGCGCAGTTTGAGGTTGTCGCGGAAAAACGCATGGCGCGTCTGCCAGTCGCCTTCCACCAGCGCGTGGCGAATGAACAACTCGCGGCACAGGGCCGGATCAATCTGGCTGTAGTTCACGCTACGGGCAGCCACGATCGGCAAACCGTAAACCGTCACCTTCTCCGTCGCCATCACCGCGCCCTGCGAACGTTCCCAGTGCGGTTCACTGTAAGAACGCTTGATCAGATGCTGGGCGACAGGCTCTACCCATTCTGGATCGATACGCGCCGCGATGCGCCCCCACAGGCGGCTGGTCTCCACCAGTTCAGCCACAATGGTCCATTTCGGCGGCTTTTTAAATAAACCGGAACCAGGGAAAATAGAGAAACGCGCATTGCGGGCACCAGTGAACTCCTGTTTATCGGCATCTTTCATCCCGATATGCGACAGTAGCCCGGTCAGCAATGCGATATGGATTTCGCGGTACTCTGCCGGTTCACTGTTCACCGGGATCCCCAACTCTTTCACCACCTGGCGCAGTTGGGTATAGATATCCTGCCACTCGCGCACGCGCAGGTAGTTGAGGTAGTCCAGCTTGCACTGGCGGCGGAACTGATTTGACGAGAGGGCTTTCTGCTGCTCGCCAAGGTAGTTCCACAAATTCACGAACGCAAGGAAATCAGACTCTTTATCGTGGAAACGACGGTGCTTTTCATCGGACGCCTGCTGCTTGTCCATCGGACGTTCACGCGGATCCTGAATAGACAACGCCGAGGTGATGATCATCGCCTCGCGTACACAGCCGTGTTTTTGCGCTTCCAACACCATGCGAGCCAGACGCGGGTCTACCGGCAACTGACTGAGCTGACGCCCCATCGGGGTTAACTTGTAAGCAGTGGCCTGTTCGTCAGTGGTGATAGCACCGAGTTCTTCCAGCAGACGCACACCATCCTGAATATTGCGTTTATCCGGCGCTTCAACAAAAGGAAACGCGGCAATATCGCCCAGCCCCAGCGCGGTCATTTGCAGAATAACGGACGCCAGGTTGGTACGCAGGATTTCCGGGTCGGTAAATTCCGGACGGGAGAGGAAATCGTCTTCTGAATAGAGACGAATACAGATCCCTTCGGAAACACGCCCGCAGCGCCCTTTACGCTGGTTAGCAGACGCCTGGGAAACCGGCTCAATCGGCAGGCGTTGTACTTTGGTACGGTAACTGTAGCGGCTGATACGCGCAGTACCGGGGTCAATCACATATTTAATCCCCGGCACCGTCAGCGACGTTTCCGCAACGTTAGTCGCCAGTACAATGCGTCGCCCGCTGTGTGACTGGAAAACGCGGTTCTGCTCACTGTTAGACAGCCGCGCGTAGAGTGGCAACACTTCCGTATGACGCAGATCGCGCTTGTTCAGCGCATCGGCGGTATCGCGGATTTCACGCTCACCGCTCATAAAAATCAGGATATCGCCCGGCGCTTCCTGGCTTAGTTCATCCACCGCATCGAAAATGGCCTGTAGCTGATCGCGCTCGGTATCGTCCGCTTCTTCAACAATAGGCCGGTAGCGCACTTCCACCGGATAAGTACGACCGGATACCTCAATGATCGGCGCATTATTAAAGTGGCGCGAGAAACGTTCCGGATCGATGGTCGCCGATGTAATGATAATTTTCAGATCCGGACGCCGGGGTAGCAGCTCTTTCAGGTAGCCGAGCAGGAAATCAATGTTCAGACTGCGCTCGTGCGCTTCATCGATAATAATGGTGTCGTACTGCATCAACAGGCGATCCTGCTGGATTTCAGCCAGCAGGATGCCGTCAGTCATCAACTTCACCAGGGTGTTGTCGCTGACATGATCGCTAAAACGGACTTTATAGCCGATACAAGCGCCCGGCTCGGTTTGTAGCTCTTCGGCAATGCGGTTTGCGACGGTGCGTGCCGCCAGGCGGCGCGGCTGGGTATGACCAATCAGCCCTTTCACCCCACGCCCCAGTTCCATACAAATTTTTGGTAACTGGGTGGTTTTCCCGGAGCCGGTTTCACCCGCAACGATCACGACCTGATTGTCACGTACAGCCTCAAGGATCGCCTGTTTCTTCTGACTTACCGGCAGGTTATCGGGATAGGTAATGGCGGGACGTGAGGCTTCACGCAGCATCACCTTCCCTGCGGCTTCGTTCATCTCCTGAGCCATCGCCTGAAAAATGCCCTGCTGTGCTTCAGGATTTTTAACTTTCTTTGCCCCCTGCAGGCGGCGGGCAAAACGCAACCGATCGCGCAGCATCAGCAAGTCTAACTGCTGATGAAGATCGGATAAGGTCAATTTCTTTTGTTCTGTCATAGTGTTATCGGTCAGCGCACTGACGGGAAAAATCTCTTTGGCTTAATACTTGTAGGATACCACATCGTAATAAATCATTTCTTGTTCAAGAAATTTGAATAGAGGATTCGATATATTGCGCTATTCATGCAGCAATTTTGTGAATAGAGTGTCATTCAGTAACGGGGCACGCGCCCCCATATCAAATAACAAGGATACACCCATGAGCAAAGTATTAGTTCTTAAATCCAGTATTCTGGCAGGGTACTCTCAGTCTGGTCAGTTGGCTGACTATTTCGTTGATCAGTGGAAAGCAAAACACGCCGCTGATGAGATCACCGTTCGCGATCTGGCGGCAAACCCTATTCCGGTACTGGATGGCGAACTGGTTGGCGCGCTGCGTCCTTCAGATGCCCCGCTGACACCGCGTCAGCAGGAAGCGCTGGCCCTTTCTGACGAGCTGATTGCTGAACTGCAAGCGCATGATGTGATCGTCATTAATGCCCCGATGTACAACTTCAACATCCCGACACAGCTAAAAAACTATTTTGACCTGGTGGCTCGTGCTGGCGTCACCTTCCGTTATACCGAGAAAGGCCCGGAAGGTCTGGTAACCGGTAAACGCGTTGTTGTTGTTTCCAGCCGCGGCGGTATTCACAAAGATACCCCAAGCGATCTGGTTGCACCGTACCTGAAACTGTTCCTGGGCTTTATCGGTATTACCGACGTGAACTTCGTGTTTGCAGAAGGTATTGCTTACGGTCCGGAAGTTGCCACCAAAGCGCAAACCGACGCAAAAGCGGCGATCGACAGCCTGGTCGCAGCCTAAGTGTTATTACCCTCCTGCACTCGCAGGAGGGTTCTGTTTCTCCAGCAATGTCTCCACTTCCTTATCCGCTTTAATATTGATGTCGTGCTCGATCTTCACATTCATATTGATGGTGATCGGCTCTTTTGGCGCAGCCACTTCAATCCTCGGCGTACAGGCAGCCAGCATCATCGTCATCATTATCACTGGCAGGGTTTTCATTGTTTATCCTCACACTCTTTTCCGTTCGCACAGGGAACCGCAGGCAGCTTTGCCTTTTGTTTTAGCAGCGACTGAAGATTGTCGCCGAAGCGCAAACTGCGCCACAACGCAAAGACATTCTCTTCGTGGGTATAGTTCAGGTTCACCGTATTACTTTTTCCTTCCACAAAACTGGTGCCTTTAATGGCCGCCTTCATTTTTAGCACGCCCTGACGGTCCAAATTGAGCGTCGTCCAGGAGCGTGAAATCTCCATATAGCGCAGCCAGTTGATAGCCGCACCGGCTGCTATGTTGTCTTTCACCAGCGCGTCTGCCGTGTCTTTATCCACGCGCAAAGTCATGGGGCCGGGGTTATGCAGCCAGCCGTCTTTGATAATCCATGTGCCGTTGTTATCGAGCCATAACGGTAGCGCGCCGTCAAAAGGACCGGACATCGCAAACTGTTTAGGGTTAATGGCGCTGATTAACTCGCTTGATGAGATATTGCGCAAGCGGAGCAGAGCCGGATCGTGTTGCGGTAAACGTAACTGACTCATCGTGACCTTGCCGCCCAGTACATCAATACTGACGTTACTCAACTGTAAGGGATTTTCTTCACTCCAGGGATAACTGCCCTGTAAATCGGCGGCAATATTGCGTGCCGTCACCTGATTCACCACTTCGCCAATACGCAACGAAACCGGCCTGCGTGTACCCAGTTGCCAGTTACCTTCGCGGTAACGGAAAGGTAGAACAAAATCGACACCGGAAAGTTGGTTATCCGGCATCCAGGCGCTGCCGCCACGCAACACCCCGTGCCCACCCGCCTCAAAACCCTGCCCGGCGGCGGCAGAAAAGGCCACCTGGGCATACAAAGAACCGTCCAATAAATTCATCTTCCAGTCTGGCGGCACCAACGGCTGGAACACCGTCAGCGACTGGCGCGGCCACCAGGCTTGTCCGCGCAGGCGCTCACCGTCCCAGCGCCCGTTTACCCGTACCGGGCCAATTTTTTCAGCGCGTAAATCGCCTTTGAACTGGAAGATGGTGGGTTCGCTCCCTTCTACGCTAAACGTTAACGTTGAAGGTGGCAGCACGCTCCCGCCAGTGAAGGTAGTCTTTCCGGCATCCAGGGTTAACGCGCCACTAAAAAAGGGGTGATCCTCATCGCGCAGCCAACGTACCGGCTCATTCAATACCAGACGTGGCGAGCTTACATGCATCGTGCCGTACTGCAACTGGTCGAAACCGGTAGATAAATCGCTGAGCAAAATGGTTTTATCACGCCATTCGCCGCGCCCGTTGACATCCCAGCGGGCGTTCATTGGGGTAAAGTTACCCGTCCCCCAGTAACGCCATTGCCACAAACCATCATCTGGTAGAAAATCACGCGCCTGGCCGTCAAGGTGTAAAACAAAATCCCCCATCGCATTTTCATGGGCACGCAAAATGGCCTGCAAGCGCCCGTCCACGCCCTTCTGGGTAACTTTGACGCCCGCCAGTGGCCAGCGAATATCATCAATATTGAGCGCGTCGATCACGCGTCCGCTTGAGCGCAACAGCGCGCCGGGCGTAAATGCCAGTGTCGGGTCGCTAAGCCCGCCCGTAAGATGCGCAGGCAGCACGGCGTAGAAGATCATCTCTCCCTGTTTAGCTTCACCCGTCAGTTGCAGTGGCATATCGCTGTTCACCATATTGAGACGCCCCGGCCCTATGGTGAGTACCGCATTCCCTTTTCCGGCATCGCCCTGCGTCAGAACGTTCAGACGCCCGCTGATTTCTGCTTTCTGCAACCCCTCCTGCCAGCCATCAATACGTAATCCGACGCGTCCGCTTAGTGGGAAACCCTGATAAGGCCAGTTCCAGCGGCCATCGCTGATGGTTAACCGTTCACGTGTCGCCTGCCAGGGCAGATCCAAAATAGGTTCCGGATTGTCGCGTGCGGTAATAATGAGTTGCCCTTCATTATTGCGCCACTCCAGATCGGCATCGACCAGCGACGGTTCCGTTGGCAGCGTGAGCGTGGTCTGGGCATGACCATTAACCGGTATGCCGTTCGGTACATTTGGCAGGACAAACTCGCCGCCCAGCGTGACAGGCGGTTCGCCCTCGATCAGACGTAACTGCATTTGTGTCAGGGTGAGCATCTGCCCGCGCAGACGAGCCTTAAAGGAGACCTGGTCGCCGTCATAGTGGAGATCCTGATTCTCTTTGGATAACGCCAGCGAGATTTTTCCTTGCCACTCTTGCCAGGGCGAGACGGTGAAACGGTCAATGTTAACCCACGTTTTCGGCAACATGGATTGCCATTCGGCCAGCGTTGTCGGCGCACCAGGCGACGGTTCTGTCTCGGGAAGTTTCGCTAAACAGGAGGTGTTGATGTCCAGCGACCCTATATCCAGTTTCCAGCGGCTCGGGTGCGTCAGTTGCGCATTTTTGACCAGCGCCACAGGACAATCTTCAATCAGGTAATGCAGGTCCGGGATTTGCAGCGAGTGACGGGTAAAACGTGGGCTTTCTTCGAAGACTATACGTGTGCCTGCGGGCAGCCAGATGCCTGCAAGCGTCGGCACCCAATACGCGAGCGTCAGCAGCAGCGTCAACGGCAGCAGAATAAACAGCAGTAGCAATGCGATTGCGGCTTTGTATTTACCCTTCATGGGCAGTTAATATCCTGATTTTGCGTATAATTAAGCCGATTCTGGCCATTATTGTGGCATGTTTAGCCTGACAGGTGAAGTCGCTGCCCCTTTTAAGCGTAGATGTTTTAAACTGTTTTATATGTCTCTGTTTATCAATTATTTTTTAGTATTTACACAATTATTTTAACCATGTTAATGTGGTGACAAACCTAATGGAGAAAGTCTTATGAAACTCGCGGTATACAGCACAAAGCAATACGATAAAAAGTATTTGCAGCACGTAAACGAGCAGTTCGGCTACGAGATTGAATTTTTTGACTTTCTACTCACAGAGAAAACGGCAAAAACGGCTAATGGCTGCGAAGGCGTCTGTATTTTCGTTAACGATGATGGCAGTCGCCCAGTTCTGGAAGAGCTGAAAAAGCATGGCGTTAAATTCATCGCACTGCGTTGTGCCGGCTTCAACAATGTCGATTTGGATGCGGCAAAAGAGCTGGGACTCCACGTGGTACGTGTCCCGGCATATTCCCCGGAAGCCGTGGCAGAACACGCTATCGGGATGATGATGGCATTGAACCGTCGTATTCACCGCGCGTATCAGCGTACCCGCGACGCCAACTTTTCACTCGAAGGGCTGACGGGCTTTACCATGTACGGTAAAACGGCGGGGGTTATCGGTACCGGGAAAATTGGCGTTGCCGCGCTGCGGATCCTGAAAGGTTTTGGCATGCGACTGCTGGCGTTTGATCCGTACCCGAGCGCTGCCGCACTCGAGTTAGGCGTAGAATATGTCGACCTTACGACGCTCTTTTCCGAGTCCGATGTTATCTCCCTGCACTGCCCGCTGACGCCGGAAAACTATCACCTGCTTAACCACGCGGCCTTCGATCAAATGAAGGATGGCGTCATGATCGTTAACACCAGTCGTGGCGGTCTGATTGATTCGCAGGCAGCGATTGAAGCGTTGAAAAACCAGAAAATCGGTTCGCTTGGGATGGATGTGTACGAGAACGAACGCGATCTCTTCTTTGAAGACAAATCTAATGACGTCATTCAGGACGACATTTTCCGTCGACTGTCAGCCTGCCATAACGTGCTCTTTACCGGCCATCAGGCATTTTTGACGGCAGAAGCGCTGATCAGCATTTCAGAAACCACACTGAATAATCTGCGCCAGCTTGAGAACGGCGAAACCTGCCCGAACGCACTGGTGTAAACACTGCGGTTCCCTTCATCCGAAGGGAACCCTTTAAGACAATTCCTGCCAACACTCAATTACCGCAGTCTGTTACTATCCTGCCGTTACGTTGATTTTCTTTGAGGACCCAATGAAAAGGATCATTACCCTGTTAGCCTTTGGCGTGCTGCTATCCGGCTGTGTAAGCCATGGTGTGAGCAAGAATTCAGTAAACGAGACGCAGCTTGCACAGCATCGTTTCGTGCTCGATACGGTCAACGGACAAGCTGTCGAGAAAGGCGAGCATCCGGCAGACATCCATTTTGACAATAAAATGGTTGTCTCTGGCAGTATGTGCAATCGCTTTACGGGTCAGGGGAAATTGTCCGAAGGCACGCTGACGGTGAAAAAGATGGCCATGACGCGGATGATGTGTGCTGATGCCCAGCGCAACGCACTGGACAACATCATCGGTAAAATGCTCAGTGAAGGTGCCCAGGTCGATCTGACCGATGGTCAGCTTACGCTGACAACTGCCGATCAAACGTTAATTTATACCCAGGCCGATCAGGCTCAGTAAGCGCCACAACTTCCGGCGGCAAGCGACTGTTCGCTACAACGTTTGCCGTTAGGGAGTGCGCACATCCCGATTGCAGATCCATCCAGTTGGCGTGCGACAGACAATGACCCACCGACCATTGCGCAATTCGCCTCACCGCTGCTGGACATTGACGCACGTAACCCCGGCGCCACATGTGCGGCCGTTGCCTGCTGAACGGGTTCACTGCTGCATGCAGAGAGTAATAAAACAGCACACCCTACCCAAAACGCTGAACGCATTTCTCATCCCCCAATGATTTAGCAAAACCTAAGCATCATAGGCAGCACAGTCCGTTACGTCGAGACCGAAACTGCACCTTTATGCGCTCTGGAAACATTTTGATGCTATTTTTTTGCGCAAACGCAAAATAGCACATCGCAATAGAGTAATTGACGTTATGCCTGAAACGGATTTAGAGATAAGACGCAGTCAAAATTGATGTATAACGAGATAATCGTGCGCCATTGTGCAGGCTGGAAATAAAAAAACCTGTCAGATGGACAGGCTTCGAAGACGTTTACTCGCACACCTTTTTAGCGTTGTGCCTTACGGAAGAACTGCTCCATCGATTCCCGGACATGTTCATCCGGATTTTCGGCAAGATCACCCTCTCCTGAGGAATGTCGGACAATATTATTATGCCCTTGCAGAAGAACCGGAGGCTGTTCTGTGTAAGCTGCCGCCGAGCCCAATGATAAAATCAGTAAAAACCACGCCGTTCTTAACGTCTTACCCATCATCAATGACCCTGTAAGTTGATAACTTGCAGCGGCTATATTGCGGGAGCAAAAGTAAAAAGCTGTATGCGATGTTTAAACGTATCCAGGAAGCTGTGAGCAACTGCATTGGCAGAAAAGACATTGCGCGCCAACAGGCCCCTGCGGATACCCTGATAAAAGGCAGATTGCGTGTACAAAAAAGGCCCGCCAGAGCGGGCCTAAGACAGGCAAACTATTAACGGAAATTATCCGGCGTGATGCTCAATCACTTTTTGACTGTTCTCAATGGCAATTTTCCTGGGTTTTTCATGTTCAGGAATATCCTGGTAGATATTCACCTCTAAAAGCCCGCTTTCCAGTTTCGCATTGCTGACCTTAGCATGCTCTGGCAGCGAGAAACTTAACCGAAAATCAGAACGGCGTATGCCTCTGTAAATCCACCCTTGTTCATCCTGAGAGTCATTTACCGCACGTTTACCAGAGATATGCAGCGTGCCGCCTACGGTTTCGATTTCCAGCTCGTCTTCTTTCCAGCCTGGAACGCTTACGTTTAGAAGGTAGTTATTTTCGTCGACTTTTTTGAGGTCATAGGCCGGTAACGCCGAAACAGGCGAATCCCCGGTTAACTGACTAAAAAGTTTGTCGATACGGTTGAATCGGTCAGCAAAGACAGAATCAGAAAAGCCCGGAAGTGCTGACAAGGTTCTGAGTGCCATAAATTAACCTCCTGAATGTTGGATTCAAAAGTTCAAGTTAAAGGCAAGCGTGGCTTGTCCGCTGATAAAAATAAGCGCCGTAAACGGTTTTTCAAGCCCTGAAGAAAAATTTTTTTCTGCGGCCCGTTACAGACGTTCGCCTACCCTCCTCGCAAAACGAATTAGTGCTACTCAAGGGAAAATGGCGATCACAAAATTGCGCTATTTTCCGGGAGTGGACATGACGCGACATGCTCAACAGGTTACGACCAGCGCCCGAACGACGGAATGCAATATATTCCTCAGGCTTATAACTTTCGCTAAAGCCCATGAGATCAAAAACCTTTGCTTCCTGGCTGTCTATACTGACTGAAAGCATGATGAGGGGCGGCTGCAGGTCTGAAAAAAGAACGGACTATGAGCCATAACCCTGAAAGCGAAGCGAACATACACCAGAACGAACGTAATAAATCTATTTAATAAAAAAATGCTTGTAACTGCCCTACTGGTGCACCAGAGAGTCGCGATGCAAGCATAAAGCCGCTTTAAAACTGACATTTAAGCAATGAGAGTTTCCATATGATCACTATTGACGGTAATGGCGCGGTCGCTTCGGTGGCGTTCCGTACCAGTGAAGTTATCGCCATCTATCCTATTACCCCCAGTTCAACCATGGCTGAGCAGGCAGACGCCTGGGCCGGGAATGGGCTAAATAACGTTTGGGGTGATACGCCACGCGTTGTGGAGATGCAATCCGAAGCCGGGGCCATTGCTGCGGTACACGGTGCATTGCAAACGGGCGCGCTTTCTACCTCCTTTACCTCGTCGCAGGGTCTGTTACTGATGATCCCGACGCTGTATAAACTCGCCGGTCAGCTCACGCCGTTCGTGTTGCACGTGGCGGCCCGTACGGTAGCTACCCATGCGCTCTCAATATTCGGCGATCATTCCGATGTGATGGCTGTCCGTCAGACTGGCTGCGCGATGCTCTGTGCGGGGAGTGTGCAGGAGGCGCAGGACTTTGCGCTGATTTCACATATCGCGACGCTCAAAAGCCGTGTGCCGTTTATTCATTTCTTTGATGGCTTTCGTACCTCGCACGAAATTAACAAGATTGTACCGCTCTCTGACGATACGATCCGCGCCCTGATGCCACAGGACGAGATTGATGCCCACCGTTCCCGTGCGCTCAATCCTGAACACCCCGTCATTCGCGGTACCTCCGCCAACCCGGATACCTATTTCCAGTCACGTGAAGCGACTAACCCCTGGTACAACGCCGTCTATGACCACGTTGAGCAGGCTATGGATGCGTTTGCCGCCGCCACCGGACGCCAGTACAAGCCGTTTGAGTATTACGGTCATCCTCAGGCTGAGCGCGTCATTATCCTGATGGGTTCGGCAATTGGTACCTGTGAAGAAGTCGTCGACGAACTGCTCACTCGCGGTGAGAAAGTCGGTGTACTGAAAGTGCGCCTGTTCCGTCCGTTCAGCGCGCAGCATCTGCTTGCCGTCTTACCGGAGTCGGCAAAAACTATAGCCGTACTCGATCGCACAAAAGAGCCTGGTGCGCTGGCAGAACCTCTCTATCTGGACGTGATGACCGCGCTCGCAGAAGCCTTTAATAGCGGTGAACGCGAAACCCTGCCCCGGGTTATCGGTGGGCGCTACGGATTATCATCCAAAGAGTTTGGCCCGGATTGCGTTCTGTCCGTCTTCAATGAACTGCGCGCCAGCAAACCTAAACCGCGTTTTACCGTCGGCATTTATGATGACGTGACAAACCTGTCACTGCCATTGCCGGAAAATACGTTGCCATCAAAATCCCGACTGGAAGCCCTGTTTTATGGACTTGGCAGTGACGGGAGTGTTTCAGCCACCAAGAACAACATTAAGATTATTGGTAATTCAACGCCGTGGTATGCACAGGGGTATTTTGTTTACGACTCCAAAAAAGCGGGCGGCCTGACAGTTTCGCACCTGCGCGTCAGTGAGCACCCGATTCGCTCAGCCTATCTGGTCTCGCAGGCGGATTTCGTTGGCTGCCATCAATTGCAGTTTATTGATAAATATCAGATGGCGGAGCGTCTGAAACCTGGCGGCATTTTCCTGCTCAACACCCCGTACAGTGCCGACGAAGTGTGGGATCGACTGCCGCAGGAAGTACAGGCTGTGCTGAACCAAAAGCAAGCCCATTTCCACGTCATTAACGCCGCGAAAATTGCCCGCGAATGTGGCCTGGCCGCACGAATCAACACGGTAATGCAGATGGCCTTCTTCCATCTGACCCGCATCCTGCCAGGCGACAGCGCGCTGGCGGAGTTGCAAGGGGCCATTGCCAAAAGCTACAGCAACAAAGGTCAGGAACTGGTTGAGCGCAACTGGCAGGCTCTGGCAATGGCGCGCGAATCGCTGTTTGAGGTTCCGCTACAACAGGTGAATCCGACCAGCGCGCCCCGCCCACCCGTAGTCTCCGATGCCGCCCCCGATTTCGTTAAAACCGTTACGGCCGCCATGCTGGCAGGCCTGGGTGACGCCCTGCCCGTCTCTGCGCTGCCGCCAGACGGTACATGGCCGATGGGCACCACTCGCTGGGAGAAACGCAACATCGCCGAAGAGATCCCTGTCTGGAAAGAGGAGCTCTGTACGCAATGTAACCACTGCGTTGCGGCCTGCCCACATTCAGCCATTCGCGCCAAAGTGGTTTCACCCGAAGCGATGGAACAGGCTCCGGCAAGCCTGCATTCACTGGATGTGAAATCTCGTGATATGCGTGGACAGAAGTACGTGCTGCAGGTGGCGCCAGAGGATTGCACCGGGTGTAACCTGTGCGTGGAAGTCTGCCCGGCCAAAGATCGTCAGAACCCGGAAATCAAAGCCATCAATATGATGTCGCGTCTGGAGCACGTTGAAGAAGAGAAAGTGAATTTCGACTACTTCCTCAATCTGCCGGAAATTGACCGCAGCAAACTGGAACGTATCGATATTCGCACCTCGCAGCTTATCAGCCCGCTGTTTGAATACTCCGGCGCCTGTTCCGGCTGCGGCGAAACGCCGTACATCAAGCTGTTAACCCAACTGTATGGCGATCGCATGCTGATAGCTAACGCCACCGGGTGTTCGTCGATTTATGGCGGTAACTTACCTTCCACACCGTATACCACTGATGCGGCAGGACGTGGCCCGGCATGGGCGAACTCCCTGTTTGAGGATAACGCCGAGTTTGGTCTGGGCTTCCGCCTGACGGTCGATCAGCACCGCAAACGCGTGATGCGCCTGCTGGAACAGTTCGCCGCGCATATTCCAGGCGAACTCAACGATGCGCTGCATGCCGATGCGACACCGGAAGAGCGTCGTGAACAGGTTGCCTCGCTGCGTCAGGCACTGGCCGGTGTCGAGGAGGCCAAAGAGCTGTTAACCGATGCTGATGCGCTGGTCGAGAAATCGATCTGGCTGATTGGCGGCGACGGCTGGGCCTATGACATTGGCTTTGGTGGTCTGGATCATGTGCTCAGCCTCACCGAGAACGTCAATATCCTGGTGCTCGATACGCAATGTTATTCCAACACCGGCGGTCAGGCATCCAAAGCCACGCCGCTTGGAGCGGTCACCAAGTTTGGTGAACATGGCAAGCGTAAGGCACGTAAGGATCTTGGTGTCAGTATGATGATGTACGGCCATGTTTATGTCGCGCAGATTTCACTTGGCGCGCAGCTCAACCAGACGGTAAAAGCGATTCAGGAAGCGGAAGCCTACCCTGGACCGTCGTTGATCATTGCCTATAGTCCCTGTGAGGAGCATGGCTATGATCTGGCGTTAAGCCATGATCAGATGCGTCAACTTACGGCAACCGGCTTCTGGCCACTGTATCGCTTCGACCCGCGCCGTGCGGATGAAGGCAAATTGCCGCTGGCGCTCGATTCCCGTCCACCGTCTGATGCGCTGGCCGAAACGCTGCTCAACGAGCAACGCTTCAGGCGGCTTAACGCCCAGCAACCGGAAGTGGCAGAACAGCTCTGGAAAGATGCCGCCGCCGATCTGCAAAAACGCTATGACTTCCTCGCCCAAATGGCAGGAAAATCGGAAAAAAGCTCGACGGAATAACAAGATAAGTTGAACAAAAAGCCTGCATATTTGCAGGCTTTTTATTTCTGTGCGTCTTGCAACAGACGGCGCATCTGGTGGATGATAAACCTTCCCCGCGCCGAGTTGTAAAGGACACCCAGCATGCGACACCATCCCGTAAAATCCTCCCGTATTGCGTCCATTGGCTATGATGAATGCACAAACACGCTGGAAGTCTGTTTTCACGATAAAAGCACCTGGCAGTACCACGGCGTGCCGGAAAGAATTTTCACAGTATTTCTGACGGTTGTATCGAAAGGCCACTATTACGATGGCGTAGTGAAAGGCAAATTTCCGGAAAAGAAAGTGGCCTGAAAGACAGGCAAAACCTCACAATACGCGTAAAAAAGTGGCGCATTGTCTGAAAATCCTGCCAAACAGACGCCGCTGATATAAAACTGTCAAATAAGTGCGCCATACTCATGTTCAGACCTGAACATTGGTCTGACGACTCCTTAGCCATTGAGAACGATTGAATGAAATTAAGCAGAACTCGCCGCACGATGCAGATTCACTGGAGCCTGCAGCGTCAACGCGAAAACCAATGGAAGAAGTTCAGCCTTGTGCTGACTAACCGCAGATCCTGAATACCTGTCTTTGTCCGCCGTTATGTTCTCTCAACGTAACGGCAATGCCCTTTCCTCTTACCGCTGAACGACTCAATAAGTGCTCACAACGGTCATTCTGGTGAGAGCCGTTAAGCAATAGTCGTTTTTCGCGTTATAACATTTGCAGAGCCGATCCGGTTTGGGTAATGTGCTCTTCTGCTTTTTCACCTCTGGCATTAGAGAACAGTTATGAGGCTGGGTATTGCTTTCCCCATCATCGTATTTATCGTCGCTGTCGCATTTCTCAGTTGGTTTATTATCGGTGGCTACGCTACGCCGGGCTAATAGCGGCATTCATTCCTGCCATCGTCTCCGCGATAAAAATCCTGTATTCGCCGTCAAGCATTGCTACAATCTCGCTTTAGCGCCCATATCTGTTGGTCAGGCATGCCTGATTGACGTTGAACACCTGAATTGAGCCTTTTTTTCATGTCGCAAAATCAAGAAATTACCAAAAAAGAACAATACAATCTGAACAAGCTGCAAAAACGTCTGCGCCGTAATGTGGGCGAAGCGATTGCCGACTTCAATATGATTGAAGAAGGCGACCGCATCATGGTCTGTCTCTCCGGCGGTAAAGACAGCTATACCATGCTGGAAATTCTGCGCAATCTGCAACAAAGCGCGCCGATCAATTTCAGCCTTGTGGCGGTCAACCTCGATCAGAAACAGCCGGGCTTTCCGGAACACATTCTGCCAGCTTACCTGGACCAGCAGGGTGTCGAATATAAGATCGTCGAAGAGAACACCTACGGGATCGTAAAAGAGAAAATTCCGGAAGGGAAAACCACCTGTTCGCTCTGCTCACGCCTGCGTCGCGGCATTTTGTACCGTACGGCCACTGAGCTGGGTGCCACTAAGATCGCGCTGGGCCATCACCGTGACGACATTTTGCAAACGCTGTTCCTGAACATGTTCTATGGCGGCAAAATGAAAGGCATGCCGCCCAAGCTGATGAGCGATGATGGCAAACATATCGTGATTCGCCCGCTCGCTTACTGCCGCGAAAAAGATATCGAGCGTTTTGCCGAAGCAAAAGCATTCCCTATCATTCCCTGCAACCTGTGCGGTTCACAGCCGAACCTGCAACGTCAGGTTATTGCCGATATGCTGCGCGACTGGGATAAACGTTATCCTGGGCGTATTGAGACGATGTTCAGTGCGATGCAAAACGTCGTGCCTTCGCATCTGAGCGATACCACCCTGTTTGATTTCAAATCTATTCATCACGGTTCTGCGGTAGTGGACGGTGGCGACCTCGCCTTTGACCGCGAAGAGATCCCTTTACGGCCAGCAGGCTGGCAGCCTGATGAAGACGACGGCGATTTCGCTGCCAGCCGCCTCGATATACTTGAAATCAAGTAAGCCATCAGCCCTCTTTCACAGAGGGCTTTTTTCTATCTGTGCGGCGGTGGATCGACAATGGGACGAGGGTCCGGGTCGAACGGCGGGTCGGGAATGGGCTGCGGTTTTGGTATAGGGTCAGGCACTGGAACCGGATCTGTTGGAAGTGGGTCGCTCATCTGCAGTGTGGTTAATGTACGCATTTTCGCCTCCTTCTTTCGCGTTGCCATCCTTTAAGGGTAGACCGGACAAACTGAGAGGCAAAAAAAAGCCGACTCTTTTAAGTCGGCGTCGTACGAATCAATTGTGCTATGCAGTAATTCAAAAAAGGAAGTAAGACAATATGGAGCGCAACGCCCATCGCTTGACGTTGCATTCACCTGCGAGTGCAATATTGCACTGGTTGCGTAGAGCATTTATTGATATCGCTCAAAGTAAACGGCGTTTTTATGTTCAATTTTTGTTAAAAAAGTGAAATTTTACAGCCATTTACTACGATGCAACCACCAGGTAACACCCCCTATCAGGATGACCAACATAATGCAGAAAAGTGCGAAGCCAAATCGCCAGCCACCGCCGGGTATTCCGCCTAAATTGACACCGAACAACCCGGTCAAAAAGGTGCTGGGCAGGAAGACCATTGCCATCAACGACATGGTGTAAGTTCTGCGCGCTAACGACTCCTGCATCACCTGCGTGATTTCATCCGTCATCACCGCCGTGCGCGCGATACAGGCATCAATCTCATCAAGTCCCCGCCCCAGTCGGTCTGCAATATCTTGCATACGACGACGCTGATCGTCGGTCATCCACGGCAGCCGCTCGCTGGCCAGACGGGCAAAAACATCTCGCTGTGGCGCCATATAGCGACGCATCACGATCAACTGTTTACGCAGTAATGCAAGGAAACCTCTGGGGGGAATCTCCTGATCAAGCAAATTGTCTTCAAGGTCGATAATCTTATCGTGTAGCTCTTCAATAAACTCGCTGGCATGGTCGGTCAATGCATCACAAACATCCACCAGCCAGCCGCCGCAGTCCGTCGGCCCGGTCCCTTCCTCCAGGTCGCTCACGACATCATCCAGCGCCAGCACCTTACGCTGACGCGTTGAGATAATCATCCGTTCATCCATATAAACACGCACGGCCACTAACTGGTCCGGGCGCTCGTCTGTGCTGCCGTTAATGCAGCGCAGCGTGATAAGCGTACCTTCCCCTACGCGACTGACACGTGGACGCAGGCTTTCACCGGCCAGCGCGTTACGCACGCTATTAGGTAACTGCGGCGTTGATGCGAGCCATTGCGCGCTCTCCTGATTGGTATAATTCAGGTGCAGCCAGCAAGGATGCTGTGCATCAATCACATCATCCGGTTCCAGCGGTTTGACTCCGCCCTTTCCATCCAGACGCCAGGCGAAAACCGCATCCGGAATATCAACATCCGTTCCTTTGATCGCTTCCACAGCGCCTCCCAATCAACATAAGTGCTGTTGTCAGTCTAGCTCTCTGCGCCCGTTAAGCAACCATCATGCTGAATTCGTTACAAATATTAAAAAAAGCCCGCATGAGCGGGCCAGAGGCGGGATGACCTGAAAATTAGAACGAATGCCAGTAATTTTCCTGGTTACCGATAGCAGGGCTTGCCTGACGATTTCTACGATTTTCGGAAGGAACGCTTGAGGGTGTCGTAACGGGACCAGTGTCTGTTACCTGGTTGTCCGCCAGACGGAACTTAGAGGTACGAGCCTGCAGTTCGATAACCCGGTTTTTCAGAATGTCAGAAGAACCAGCCAGTTCTTCTACCATAGTGACATTACTCTGCGTCACTTTTTCCAGCTCAGACAGTGCCAGTGTAATCTGCGAAATGCCTTTTTCTTGCTCCAGGGTCGATACGGCAATTTCACCCATTAACTTGCTGACCACACTCGCACCGGAGACAATTTCATGCATATTTTGTTCGGCCTGGTTGACGACTGTCGCCCCTTGCGTGACGTTTTCCGTGGTGACGGCAATCAGCGACTTAATATTTTTGGCCGCTTCGGCGCTGCGGTGCGCCAGGCCTCTGACTTCTCCTGCTACCACAGAGAAGCCTTTACCGTGATCCCCCGCTCTTGCCGCTTCCACAGCAGCGTTCAGCGCGAGAATATTTGTCTGAAAAGCAATGCCATCAATAAGGGAGATGATATCTGCCATTTGGCCCGCACAGTCAGTAATGGACTGCATATTTTTCGCCACCTGCCCCATCAAGTCGCCGCCTTTTCGCGCATTCGCACTGGCATCGTTCGCCCGGGTACTGGCAAGCCGCGTGTTTTCGGCATTATTTTGGGTACTACTGGCTATCTGTTCCATACTGGCCGCTGTCTGCACCAGTGCCGCAGATTGCTCTTCAGTTTTAACCGACAGTTCGCCGCTTCGCGATGCCAGTTGATCGGAGAGATCCATTGCGTTCTGTGAAGAGAGACGGATTTCATTAACCAGCGTTGCGATACTTGCAGAAAGGCTATTAATGCCTGGAATTAAGCGCCCGGCACAATTGTTGCCAAATTCGGGAATCGTAATCGACAGGTTGCCAGCGGTCACCTCTTCGATACTTTTCTTCACCGTATTAATTGGCGTGACTAAATAATACGTCATATACAGCCAAAGCAAACTCAATGTTGCTACCGAAACCACGCTAATTGCTGTAAATAAGGCCATATTTTTTGAGATGGCGATCACTAAAAGGTCGATGATGAAAAAAGAGACAATCAGGAATGATAATATAAAGCTTCTTACACTAATATTTTTAAGCATGGGGCACCAACAATACTTCGCGAGGGATAATATTCTTATAGCATTCGAAAATAACTTTTTCACCCCGAATTTGATCGTAAGACATGTTTAGCTTACCTTCACTTAAATTTAACTTATGGGCGACATTAAAATCCAAAAACCCAGAGATACAGCAAATTTTAAAGTTAAGATATCTAAATAACTTGTCATATCAGGAGGTAATCCGCCATACAAAAAGCAGCTTTATATCTCAAAAATTTAATCCATCACGCGGCTTAAATTATATTTAAGCCATGCTAAAATGATTCATAACCCTAAAGTTATTTATGTGAATGCCGATAATAATAATTTACTTTTAATTCAACTTAAATAGCAGTATAAATAATAAATACTTCCAACAACATAAATTCGCCAGGTTAGCTGCTAGAATAAAAATTAGAATTAACTTTTTCCTTTTCAGCGGGCGTGAAATGCATAATGCTTTATGTATCGTGGGACCCCATACTTATCGGTATTTCTTTTGTTGTGGCGTTCATTGCCTCATTTGTGGCGTTGGATAGCGCCAGCAAAATTTTTTCATCCACCGTTCGCGGCGCGCTGTTCTGGCGACTCTGTGGCGGTGCGACACTAGGCATGGGAATCTGGTCAATGCATTTTGTTGGTATGCTGGCAATGCGCATGCCTATCGTGATGCATTACGACCTGGTGTTAACCATTGCTTCATTCGTTGTTGCCTTAATTGCCGCAACACTGGCCATCAACGTTGTTGTCAGCGAAGAGATACTGCCCTTTAAACGTCTTATCCTGGCGACCTGTTTATTGTGTCTGGGCATAGTGGGAATGCATGCTCTCGGTATGGCCGCCCTCACCGATTACGTCACTCTCTACTGGAACACGCCGCGTCTCATCCTCTCTGTAACCATTGCTTTTTTTGCCTCCTGTTTTTCGCTATGGCTTGCCTTTGTTCGCCAGGTCAACCATCACGGCGCATTTATCTATCGGGTTTTCGCTGGTCTCGTTCTCGGTATCACGATATGCGCCATGCATTATGTGGCGATGAGCGCCGTTGAGTTTAGCAATGGTAAAGACAGCGCTGGAATTATTGTTCGCAGTACTGCCTATTACTCTACACATACCAGCGTGAGCGAAGCCGGCCTTTCAATTTGGGTCTCGACCTCCACGCTGATTGTACTGGGAATAATGCTGTTTATTTCACTTATTGACTCCCAGATCCGCACCTCGCGACTCACCGAGAGCCTGCGTCAGTTAAACCATCAACTGGAGATGCAGGCCCATTTCGACCCCTTGACCAACCTGGCAAATCGGATCCAATTCGATATTTTACTGGATGCTTGCCTTGCCAGCGCAGCAGCCCAGCGGCAGCGATTTGCCGTATTGTTTATGGATCTTGACCGTTTTAAGCAGGTCAATGATGCCTTTGGACACCACATTGGCGATTTATTATTGAAGTCCGTCGCCGTAAGACTTTCGACCTGCGTCAATGCAAAAATGACGCTGGCGCGCCTTGGGGGCGATGAGTTTATTTTGCTGGTACCTGACTGTATAGATGAGGAAATCACCATACTGGCAAAAAGACTGGTAGACACTATTCATTTTCCATTTTACGAACAAGGGCATGTCATAAACGTGTCATTAAGTGTGGGCATCAGTTTTTATCCCCTGCACGGTGACACCGTTCAGGATCTGAAATTTAAAGCGGACGCCGCGATGTATCGTGTCAAACAAAATGGGCGTAATGGCTGGGAAGTCTGGCATCCGGCAATAACTCACAATGCGGCAAACACTCCTTTTTTCCTCTCTGATATATCAATCAATCAAAAGTAAAATTTGCTTATTGCAACGATACATATCAATTCACATTTTTTTGCGTTAGATTTTCCTCAAGTCTGATAATAAAACTGCCGAAAACGCTATTATTCGATAAGTTACAAAGACTAAAGCGACGCGCACGATAAGGGGATAAATCCATGCTTACAGATCGCCTGGATGCGCTAAACCTGTTGACAACACCCGTTTGGGTGATTTCACCTGAGACAGAAGAATTGCTCTTCACCAACGCAGTGGCGAAGAAATTGACCGCTGAGCGTTCAGTACGGGAATTGAGAACCGGGACATATTCAGCATATGCACATCACAGCCTGGCCATGTACCTGCCAGGTCTCAGGAATCAACACAATATTATCGAAGTCTGGACTGTTCACATTGATGGCGAAGAGGTGAGTTTAAGTTGTAAAGCCTCCCTGCGCGAAATCAGTGGCATAGGTGAAGTGATATTTTTTGAAGGATTATCCTCGGGAACATCCGCCAGAGTTAAAGCCAGCCGCTCAACAACATACCGCCATCGCAAACAGGGCTTTTATGCCCGTTTTTTCTATACCAACTCCGCACCTATCCTGCTTATCGACCCCGCCAGAGATGGCCTGATCGTTGATGCCAATCTCGCTGCACTGCGTTTTTACGGCTACTCGTACGATGAGATGTGCCAAAAACACACCTGGGAGATCAACACCCTCGGACGTGGTATTTTGCCAGTGATGGCTGAAATCGCCCATCTGCCTGGCGGCCATAAGCCGCTCAATTTTGTACATAAGCTGGCTGATGGCTCAACCCGCCATGTTCAGACCTATGCTGGCCCGGTTGAAATCTATAATGACCGACTGATGCTATGCATTATTCATGATATCACTGAGCAGAAACGCCTTGAGCAGGAACTGGAATATGCCGCGCACCGCGATTTACTCACCGGTTTACTCAATCGCCGACAGTTCTACCATCTGACTGAACAGATTATGCCGACCGCGTTCGATTTCAGCCTGTTGCTGGTCGATACCGACCACTTTAAACGCATCAATGATCAATACGGGCATCAGAAAGGTGATGAAGTCCTGATACAACTTTCCCGCACGCTTGAGCAACATTGCCGTCACGGAGATTATGTTTTCCGCTGGGGCGGCGAAGAGTTTCTGTTGCTGTTGCCCCATACGACAGAGGAAACCGCTGTTGGCATCGCTGAACAGTTACGCCAGGCCGTCGCCAGTATCAATATTCCCCAACTTCCGGGATGTACTGTGAGTATTGGCGTGGCTCGCCATCTGGCGGGAGAATCGCTGGACGATCTGTTTAAGCGTGTGGATGAAGCGCTGTACCGTGCAAAAAACAGTGGGCGTAATAAAGTGCTGGCAGCCTGAATTCGTGACAAAAAAATGCGCCCTTGCGAGGGCGCTTTTCAACGATGGGCGTTATTTAGTGGATGCCCATCCGCCAGGCAAAATCGATCTCTTCTTTTAGCTCGCTATGCGAGAGCGTCAGCAAATCCGCGAATTCCAGCCTGAGTTGTTTTAATTTCTTAAGGTATTGCGCAGGCGTCAATCCGCTTTTATCGCGACGGAGATATTCAATTGCCAACTGAGTGGGGTCTAATTCGGTGTGCATATAATCCTCATGTGTGGTTAAAACATAATCACTATAACACATTATTTCGACCATTTTTTGACCAAAGGCGTATGCGCGTTCGTCTCCACGCTTCACATTCCTTCGATGGCAGGCGTCGGCCTATGGGTAAACGGGGAAAATGCGGCGCTGGCGCTGCATAAGCGCCAGCGGAGATGTCGAAAGACGTTATACCCGTCAGAAAACTCAGTGCTTAATCAAATACATTGTGCGTGTATACGCCACATCTTCCGGGTTAGTGATGGGATAGCCTTTAAGCCATGGCTTAATCAGGCGACCATTGGTGTATTGATAGATAGGAATGATGGGTGCTTTTTCCGCGATGATCTTCTCAGCCGTATTGTAATCCGCATTGCGAGCTTCGGCCTGTGTCTCCTGCGCAGCCTGATTCATGACCTTGTCATATGCCGGATCGTTAAAACGCGCGATGTTGCCACTATGGGTAGATGTTAACAGCGACAGAAAGGTAGACGGTTCATTGTAATCCCCCACCCATGAGGCGCGGATAACATCAAAGTTGCCGGTATTACGGCTATCGATATACGTTTTCCACTCTTGGTTTTGCAGTTTGACATCAATGCCCAGATTCTTTTTCCACATCGATGCCACCGCAATCGCGATTTTCTGATGCGTTTCGGAGGTGTTATACAATAACGTCAATTCCAGCGGACGTTGTGGGCCATAACCCGCGGCCTGGAGCAGGGTTTTCGCCTGGGCATTGAGCTCCGCCTGGCTCATCTTTTCCAGCGCCGAAGGCTGTGGTTTAAAGCCTGCGGTAACGTCCGGTGTGAATCGCCAGGCCGGTTTTTCCCCTGTACCCAGCACCTTCTCAGCCATCACGCGGCGGTCTACGGTCATACTCAGCGCCAGACGTACGCGCGGATCGGCTGTCGGCCCTTTTTGCGTATTAAGGGCATAGTAATAGGTGCCGAGCTGCGGCGGGGTGTAAACCTGGCCGGGAATCTCCTTGAGCAATTTCTGGTACTGATTTTTCGGGAAGGACTCCGTGATATCAATTCCCCCGGCAAGATAGCGATTTGTCGCCGCCGTTTCCTGATTGATCGGTACAAATGTCACTTTCTGAATGACGGTTTTACGGTTATCCCAGTAATTGGTATTCGGTTTGAGTTCAATTTTCTCATTCACCACCCGGTTTTCCAGCACATAAGCGCCATTGCCGACCAGGTTGCCTGGACGCGTCCAGTCAGCGCCGCTTTCAACATTGGCTTTCTGCACCGGGTAAAACGCAAAATTCGCAGCAAGGTTCGCAAACCATGGCAACGGCTTATCGAGTTGCACCCGCAACGTATGGGCATCGACCGCCGTCACGCCAAGTTTATCCGGCGTCGCCTTGCCATCAACGATATCCTGCGCGTGGGTGATTCCTGCAAGCGCCGCAAACCAGGCAAAAGGTGACGTTGTTTTCGGATCGACCAGGCGCTGCCAGCTATAAACAAAATCTTGTGCGGTGACCGGCGTGCCGTCGGACCATTTTGCATCATTACGCAGGGAGAATGTCCAGACGCGGTTATCGCTGGTCTGCCATTTGGTGGCCACGCCAGGGATGATGTCGCCTTTCTCATTCTGATTGACCAGGCCTTCGTACAGATCGCGAATGACCTGAATCTCCGGCAGCCCTACCGCCTTCGCCGGGTCAAGCGATGCGGGTTCGTCTTTAATATGGCGAACCAACTCCTGTTTCTGAGCCAGCACCGTGCCCTGCGGAACATCCGCAGCCCAGGGCGATGAGGAAAAACCACAGAGTAAAAGCGCACAACTGAGCAACGAGACAGGATGCTTCATGAGATCCCCTTTTATGTTTTGAAGCAAAACGAAAGATGAGGTAATTATTTGTTTTAGAAAGAGCGAATGCAAATTTTCGTCGATGGAAAGTTGACGGCTATTCCTTTTTGCCTGAATACAGCAATAATTTGCCCAGGCGAGAAATATGCCCAACACTTGCAATAAGCCAACCAGAATAAGGATGACTATGCCTGCTTCACGCCCACGCCCGGAACGGGGCGCCTTTCCTTCCGGTAGCGAATATTACGGACACTCTCTGTTAGGTGCCCCGCTCATTTGGTTTCCGGCAACCGAAGCTTCACATGCCAGCGGGCTTATCATTGCGGGAACCCATGGTGATGAAAATTCTTCTATTGTGACGCTTTCCTGCGCCTTGCGGACATTGAAACCAGAACTTCGTCGACACCATGTTGTGCTGGCCGTCAATCCGGATGGTTGCCAGCTTGGCCTGCGTGCGAATGCCAGCGGCGTGGATTTAAATCGTAATTTTCCGGCCGCAAACTGGAAACCCGGCGAAACGGTTTACCGCTGGAACAGCGCCGCCGAAGCGCGTGATGTAGTGTTATCGACAGGTGATGCCCCCGGCTCCGAACCCGAAACTAAAGCATTGTGCCAGTTGATTCACCAGGTCCGCCCCGCCTGGGTGGTGTCGTTTCACGATCCGCTGGCCTGTGTGGAAGATCCACGCAACAGCGCCTTTGGTCAGTGGCTGGCGCAGGCGTTTAATTTACCGCTGGTCACCAGTGTCGGCTACGAAACACCCGGCTCTTTCGGTAGTTGGTGCGCAGATATGAATTTGCACTGCATCACACTGGAATTCCCGCCAGTTTCAGCCGATGAAGCCAGCGAGAAATACCTCAGCGCGATGACAGCGCTACTGCGTCATGATGTGGAGAGATGAAGCTGACCAGGGGTGAATTGCAGCGACGGTTCGACATCTACCGCAAGCCAGGTAGGGCCGTCGAGATCGGCAAAGCGAACCTCACCCACCAACGGTAGTGCCGCGCCAATGGCGCGTGAAGTACAGATCATGCAGCCCAGCATCAGGCCAAAACCCTGTTCGTGCGCCGCACGGGCTAACGCCAGCGCTTCTGTCAACCCGCCGGTTTTATCGAGCTTGATATTAACCATCTCATAGCGCCCCGCCAGCGCGGCGAGATCCCGTTGCGTGTGGCAACTTTCATCGGCACAGATGGGCAAAGGATGGATAAAGTTATCCAGCGCGGCATCATCGCCTGCCGGAAGAGGCTGTTCGAGCATTGCCACGCCAAGATCGGCCAGAAGCTGGCAACGGGCAGCAAGACCTTCACTTTGCCAGGCCTCATTGGCATCAACGATCAACGTGGCTTCCGGTGCAGCGGCACGTATTGCCACCAGCCTTTCGCTGATCAAATGATCGTCAAGCTTCACCTTAAGCAACCTTGCTCCCGTCTCCCACAGCGCCGAGGCACTGGCGGCCATTTGCTCAGGCGTACCGATGACCACGGTTTGCGCAGTAGTGACTGTGGCGGGCAATGTCACTCCCACATACTGCCCGAGCGTCATTCCCTGTCGCCGGGCTTCCAGATCCCAAAGCGCACAGTCGACGGCATTACGCGCCGCACCGGCAGGAAGCAGTGTCTGGAGTTCTTCACGGGTCAAACGATTTTCCAGTTGCGGCAGGATCGACATAATCTGCGCAATCACCGAAGCCTCGCTCTCGCCATAACGGGGATATGGCGTGCATTCACCTACGGCTTTGACGCCGTCTTCTTCCAGTTCAACAACCACTACCCGAGCCTCGCTGCGCGCACCTCGAGCAATGACAAATGGCGTGTGTAACGGCCAGGTTTCATCATAAACCTTAACGCTTCTCATCCCTTTCTCCTCTGCCGCCTTTTCCACGATTATAGATGTGAAATTAGGTTTGCCGTGGTCCTTGCTTTCAGAATACACTAGCGACGAAGTTAACTATATGTAAACAGGAAGATATATATGTCACAGCTTGTCCATTTCCAGGGTAATCCAGTTTCCGTTGCCGGTAAGATTCCGCAGGTCGGTTCCAAAGCCGCACCGTTCTCTCTCGTGGCGAAAGACCTGTCTGACGTTGCATTAAGCCAGTTTGCAGGAAAACGTAAAGTTCTGAACATTTTCCCGAGCATTGATACCGGCGTATGCGCCGCATCTGTGCGTAAATTTAACGAATTGGCAACAGGCGTAAACGACACTGTCGTTCTGTGCATTTCCGCTGACCTGCCATTCGCCCAGTCTCGCTTCTGCGGTGCGGAAGGTCTGAGCAATGTGATCACCCTCTCCACGCTGCGTAACGCTGAGTTTCTGGAAAACTACGGTGTGGGCATTTCCGAAGGCGCGCTGAAAGGTCTGGCGGCACGTGCTGTGGTGGTCATTGACGAAAACGACAATGTCATTTTCAGCCAACTGGTGAATGAAATCACCAACGAGCCTGACTATGCTGCCGCACTTGAAGTGCTGAAAGGCTAATAAAGTCTGCCCGGTAACGCGCTGTTTACCGGGCAATTCGTATTACTCGTCACCCTTCTTCTGGCTCAAACCATATTCCCGTAGTTTATTCGCGATCGCCGTATGCGAGACGCCAAGGCGCTTTGCCAGCTTACGCGTGCTGGGGAAACTGCGATAAAGCTGTGTCAGTACCGAGCGCTCAAAGCGGCTGGTGATCTCATCAAGCGACCCTTCCATCGCATCTTCGCCGACAGGCAGGGTAGCGGCATCAAAGTCCGGCAGCAGAATATCCTGTGAGCGTAGCTCGTAGCCTTCCAGTTGGGTAAGCGCACGGTAGATCGCGTTTTTCAACTGACGAACGTTGCCCGGCCAGCCATAACGGGTCAGAACGTTACCCAGATCGGCCGACAATTTAGGCCGGGGAACGCCCTGCTCATCGGCAAAACGGGCAACAAAGAGTTCGGTCAGCGGCATGATATCCTGCGGACGCTCCCGCAACGGCGGTAGATTCAGCGTCAGAACATTCAGGCGATAATAGAGATCTTCGCGGAACATCCCCTTTTGCACCAGCTCCACCAGGTTGCGCTGGGTGGCGCAAATCACCCGCACATCGACGTGTACCTCATGGTCTTCCCCAACCCGGCGGAAAGTCCCGTCATTGAGAAAACGCAGCAGTTTAACCTGCATTCGCGCCGACATTTCGCCGATTTCATCCAACAACACAGAACCGCCATTCGCCTGTTCAAAAAAACCCTTTTTCCCTTCCGGGGCATGACCAAACAGTTCACTTTCGACGGCATCTTCCGGAATCGACGCGCAGTTCAGCGCCAGGTAGGGTTTCGCCGCACGCGGACTGGCCATATGACAAGCTCGGGCCAGCAAATCTTTACCCGTCCCCGTGTCACCGGTAATCAGTAGCGGTGCCGTAAGTGTTGCCAGCTTCCGGGCCTGCTCCATCACCTGGCGCATCTTCGGACTGACGGCGACAATCTGGCTGAAAGCGCCCAGATCCTGTTGCGAAAGGTTTTGTAACTGACGTCCCATTCGGACGGTGGAACGCAGCATCACCACCGCGCCGGTCAGAACCGGTTCGCCGGATTCGCCTTCCAGATGGACCGGGGTGATTTCCATCAGGAAATTTTGCCCATTAATGGCAACATGTTCGCTATGAGAGTTATGCGGGTTGCTTTCCAGCCAGCGCGTGAAATTGAAACCGGAAATGAGCTGTACCGCGTTGTGATTGCGCAGTTTGCTCTGGTCCAGCGCAAATAGCTGGCAACTCGCCGGGTTCGCCAGTTCAATCTTCCCTTTCATATCCAGCGATAAAACGGGTTCCGGCAGCGCCTCCAGCACCGCGCTCAGCGCACGATGCTCACGCTCGGAAGGCATCCACAGCACGGTGCGCACGTCGGTTACGCCAGGGATACGGCGGATCTCTGCCATCAGGCTGCTGAATGTATTGAACTCCAGAGCAGCAAAATTCAGGTAGATGCGCCCGACAGGGTCTATCTCGATTCCGCGTAAATCAATGCCGCGTAACACCAGTAAATCCAGCAGTTCGCGTGTCAGACCGAGTCGGTCTTCACAAAAGACTTCAAGACGCATGGAAATATCACCCCAGATAATCAACGAATGCCGGGATGATATGTCAGTTCCTCTCTGGCAGGAAGATGTCTGTCAAGAAATATTGACAGCATGGCGGAAAAGTGGGCGCTATGCCGTAAAGTTAAACGCGCAGCGCGCAATTTATAGTCCAACAAGGCTTTCCAGGGGAATGCCAAACTGACAGTGGAGTTTTCGAATCATCGGTAACGTCAGATTGCGCTTACCGTTCAGAATTTCGTATACCCGGTTCGATTTGCCAATTGCAGACTCCAGATCGCTGACGGTCAATCCTTGCTGCTCCATCCTGAATTTTATGGCTTCAATCGGATCAGGAGGATCGATTGGATAATGTTTTTTTTCATACTCTTCGATAAGCAAACACATCACCTCAAAGTAATCACCCTCAGGTGTGTTCATTTGAGGTTCATTGTCGAACATAGGGGCAACCGCTTTTAACGCGGCTTCGTAATCCTGTTCCGTTTTGATTAACTTGATTTGCATACAGATTACCCTCGTTCAACGTTGTCTGCATCGACAACATCATATTCATGATGTGTGCCTATAAATTTCACAAACACCCAGCCTCGTTGATACGCAATCGAGACAATTAAACGGTAGTCGTTATCTTTAATGTTGAACACGACCCTCCGGTTTTTGAGGATGCTTGCACTACGGTATTGAGATTTAATGTCTGCAGGCGTTTTCCATTCAGCCTGCTGAACCTCATCGTGCCATGCTTTTAAGGGCTGTTCCGCATCCGGATGTGTCGTCCAAAAATCTCTGAGCGCTTTGATGGATATGATCTTCATTGAATTATCCCTGTCCCATCGTGGGACCCTATCCATTTTATCCCAAAATGGGACTTCTGTAAAAACAACCACAGTAAACTTAACGGCAAGAGAGAACTATCCATCTCGCTTCGACGCTTTGCCTTTTTGCACCGTCTCTTTGAGCTGCACCACCAACTGGCGACGAAAATCGCCAAGACGCGGTTTGTCATCACCAAGCCACGGTAACGGGCGGCACAGTTCCATGGCTTTGATGCCTAATCGGGCAGTCAACAGGCCAGCGCCAATCCCCTGCGCGGCACGGGCGGAAAGACGTGCGGCAAGGTCTTGCGACATCCAGTCCATGCCCACTTCACGCACCATTTCACTGGCGCCGGCAAAGGCAATATTGAGCAGCACCAGGCGAAACAGACGCAGTCGACTGTAATACCCCAGCTCAATACCATAAAGCGTCGCAATGCGGTTAATCAGACGCAGATTGCGCCAGGCGATAAACGCCATATCCACCAGCGCAAGCGGACTGACGGCAATCATTAATGTTGACTCAGCCGCGGAGCGACTGATTTCACGCCGCGCCTGGTTATCCAATACAGGCTGGACGATATGGGCATACAGCGAGACCACTTCCCTGTCATTTTGTGTCTCATGAATCGCAGCATACCAGCGCTGGAGTGCAGGATGCGCATGGTCTAGCCCGGCCTGGCGCGCCAGATTTTCACAAAATGCGCGCCCTTTCCCTGTACCGTGGCTGTGAAGCAGTTCCCGCGCCTCGTCTCGTGCCTGGGCTCGCTGCCGCAATCGCCATAGCCGACGCCACTCCGTCGCCACAGACCCAACGCCCGCACCGACAATCAATGCACCAGCGGCACACCCGCCCATGGCGACCCAGTCCTGAGTTTGCCAGGCATCCATCGCCCATTGCACGCCCTGACCGACAACGCTTGCGCCAAACAGCGCCATCCCGGTGAGCACCATTTTGCGCCACAGGCTGCGTTTCGGGTACAGCGCCGCTTCTACTGCGGCTTCTGCCGGGCCTTCTTCGCGGATCTCGTCGGGATTGACTGGCGCGAAGTTATCAGCCAGATCGTCGCTGAATGTTTGCGCGGCCTTGACCTGCATGACGGTCTCCGCTTCCAGCGGCCCGGCAAAATCGATACGCGGTTTGAGGGGTTCACTCATCGCAATTTATCTCCCAATAAAAATTCCAGCGCAGCGTCCAGACGGATATGCGGCAATGGCTTATCCACATCCAGCGCCTGAGGGCGGAAGGACTCAAACTGAAACCCTTGTTTTTCCCAGAATGCCTGGCCTGGCAGACGCGCCGGCACCTCACCGGGGTAAAATGTCAGGGGAGAACCATCGCTCAGCCGATGGCCACGTAATGCAGGAATTTTCTCGCCATTAACATCAATCAAGCCACTCTGTGTCGCCTGGACAGAGGCCAGACCAACGCAGTCCATGCTGATCCCTTCAAACGCAGCGTTTTGCCACGCATCCTGAATCAGTTGCTGGAGCAACGACACCATATTGGCATGCTGGTCGAGCGTGACATGATCCGCCTTTGTGGCGGCAAATAGCAGCTTATCGATAACCGGCGAGAACAGACGGCGAAACAGCGTCCGCTGACCGTAGTGAAAGCTTTGCATCAGTTGCGTCAGCGCCAGACGCATATCATTAAAGGCTTGTGGCCCGCTGTTGAGCGGTTGCAGGCAATCCACCAGCACAATCTGGCGGTCAAAACGCAGGAAGTAATTTTTATAAAAATCCTTCACCACATGTTCGCAATAGTAGTTAAACCGCTCGCGCAGCATGCCCGCGTTAGTGTGTTTGCCCGCCTGCGCCAGTCTGGCTTCCCCCGTTTCGTCCACATTGGGCCATGGGAAAAATTGCAATGCAGGTGCGCCGGCCATATCACCGGGCAGAACAAAACGCCCCGGCTGAATAAAATGCAGCCCTTCGCGTTTGCACTGATGCAAATAATCTGTCCAGGCAGCGGCAATGTCTGCCAGACGGTTTTCATCGGCAGGCGCTAAAGGATCCAGCCCTTCACACAAGGCCTGCCACTTCTGCGACCATTCGCCACGTTGTCCCTGTAACAGGCCGCGCATCTGTCGTGACCAGCTTAGATAATCCTGAGCCAGCATCGGCAAATCCAGCAGCCATTCCCCTGGATAATCGACAATTTCCAGATACAGCGTGGAGGTCTCTTTAAAATGGCGCAGCAGCGACTCCTGCGACCGGAAGCGCAGCGCGAGTCGAATCTCGCTGACACCGCGTGTCGGGGTTGGCCAGACGGGTGGCGTACCATAGAGCTGTGCAAGCCCTTCGTCATAGGTAAAACGCGGAATACCAAAATCACGTTGAGGAACGCGTTTAACACCAAGCAGTCGCTCTTCACGTACCGCGCTAAACAAGGGAAGCCGCGCGCCTGCGTGAACGTTAAGTAATTGATTCACCATTGCGGTGATAAACGCCGTCTTTCCGCTGCGACTTAGCCCCGTAACGGCTAACCGCAGATGGCGATCCATTCCCCGGTTTACCAGGGCATTAAGTTCATTTTTCCAGCGTTCAATCGTCATTCCGTGCCGCCATGAAATCAGAAAATTTATTCATAGGATATATGAGATGAGGTGCACTTCGGCAGATATCAACGGTAGCGAGGCGAATGCCCCGCCGCCAGAAGGTTTATTTGGATTTGGAGGTAACGACAGGCTTATTCAGACCGGCTATACCGCCCATATTGATGACATGCTGGTAACCCATTTGCTGTAATGCCTCCTGGGCCAGCGTCGCCTGACGCCCGGAATTGCAGTACAGGTACAGGGTGTCCTCTTTTGCCAGTGGCGAGAAGGTTCCGGCCTGAATATCACTGAGCGGTATGTTCAGTGCGCCCTGAATATGTTCGTGCTGATACTGCTCCGGGATCCGTACGTCGATCCAGTGCTCCGCGGCAAAAGTGGGTGTGCTGGCAGCGAGCGCAGCGGCGATAACCGTTTGTTTTAACATCTTTCCTTCCTTTGGTTTTGTTAATTCCTTCGCCAACTATACGCCCGGCTACAACCCGGTTGTAGCGCTGTTATCGCATTTTGCGCACGGGTTACTTCATAAAGCGTTTCGAGAATCGGCTCGCCGCGCGATTGAGCAACGGTTCAAGCGCAAAAGCCAACAACATTTTTACCGGGCGTCGCGCCACCGATTTCACCGCCCAGCCTGCAACTCCTGCCGGGCCATAGCGCAACGCGGCCAGCAGGACAACTTTCCCGGCGATTTTCATCCCCGGTTTAACTTTCTGTGTAGCCTGTCGCCAGGTTGCCATTGCCTGATACCTCTTCATTAAAGCTGTCGGAAACGACTGCGCAGAGAGAACGTGTCGGAGGTGACATAACGCTCCATCTGGCGCAGACGACGCTCACCGGCTTCCAGTTCCGCGTCCACGGCATCCAGAAGCTGGCTGCTGGTTGGGGTGTTTTCGGCATCCACTGCGCTCTCCGGCATCGGGTCCAGAACGAAGGTCATAACGATATAGACCACCACAACCGGGAAAAACAGCCCGAACAGCATGGCCAACACTGTTATCAAACGGATCAACTTCACCGGTACATCCAGATAGTGCGCAACACCGGCGCACACCCCTTTCACCATGCCTTCCTGCGGGATACGCCATAACTTTTTATTGCTGTTTAAACCTGCCATCAGCGATCTCTCCAGTTCGGATGCTCTGCATCAAGAATGTCTTCCAGCGCCTGAATACGTTCACGCATTCGCCGTGCATCGTCGGTCAGTTGCATCAGCCGTTGCTGCTCACTTTGCGGTAGTTCACCGCGTGAGGTACGGTTGTTGTAATGGAGCCATAACCAGACCGGCAAAATAAACAGAACGAATAACGTCAGGGGAATGGCCAGAAAAAGCGCGCTCATGTGTACTCCTTACAGGTGATAATGGGGCGACATCTCCCGATGCCGCCTGCAATGTCTTGCAAAAATGTTATTGATTATCTTGTTTCATTTTTGCTTTCAGCTGCGCCAGTTGTTCGCTGATTTCGTCATCCGCTTTCAGTTCAGAGAACTGCTGATCCAGCGTTTTGTGTTTACCAAAACCATGACTTTCCGCTTCGGCTTCCATCTGGTCAATACGACGTTCGAAAGACTCAAAACGGGCCATCGCTTCATCAATCTTGCCGCTATCAAGCTGGCGACGCACATCGCGGGACGAGCTCGCCGCCTGGTGGCGTAAAGAGAGCGCCTGCTGGCGTGCGCGCGTTTCGCTGAGTTTGCTCTCCAGCTCGCCAATCTCTTTTTTCATCCGGGCGAGAGTTTCATCAACCTGCACCACTTCCTGCTCCAGCGTATCGATAAGCGCCGTCACTTTCTGCTTCTCGATCAGCGCCGCACGCGCCAGATCGTCTTTATCTTTGCGCAGGGCCAGCTCGGCTTTTTCCTGCCATTCAACCTGTTGCGCGGTCGCCTGCTCAACGCGGCGTACGAGCTGTTTTTTCTCTGCCAGCGCACGGGCTGAGGTTGAACGTACTTCGACCAGCGTGTCTTCCATTTCCTGAATCATCAGACGCACCAGCTTTTGCGGATCCTCGGCGCGCTCCAGCAGCGAGTTGATGTTGGCGTTCACGATGTCGGCAAAACGAGAAAAAATACCCATAATCTGTTCCTCTTAATTTCTGTAATCGGGCCTTGCCCTGCTCTCCGGTATTACAATCTTCGTGCCAATTTTTTAATTTATTGATTTTAAAAGAAACACTCTATTTTACCGTTGTGCATTTTTAGTTTAGAGTGGTGAATAACGCTAACAAGTGGCGAAATTCATCATGGCTGAACAAAGAGACAATCTGCTGGGCGAGTCCAACAGCTTTATTGAGGTGCTGGAACAGGTTTCGCGTCTGGCGCCGCTCGATAAACCAGTACTTATCATCGGTGAACGCGGCACAGGGAAAGAGTTAATCGCCAACCGTCTGCACTATCTGTCGAGCCGCTGGCAAGGGCCGTTTATCTCCCTCAATTGCGCTGCCCTCAATGAAAATCTGCTTGATACCGAGCTGTTTGGTCATGAAGCGGGCGCCTTCACCGGTGCGCAAAAACGTCATCCAGGTCGATTTGAGCGCGCCGACGGCGGCACCCTGTTTCTTGATGAGCTGGCCACCGCCCCGATGCTGGTTCAGGAAAAACTGCTGCGCGTGATTGAATACGGTGAGCTGGAGCGCGTCGGCGGCAGCCAGCCTCTGCAGGTGAATGTACGCCTGGTGTGCGCCACCAACGCCAACCTGCCGGAGATGGTTTATAAAGGCACTTTCCGCGCCGACTTACTGGACCGTCTGGCCTTTGATGTGGTGCAACTTCCCCCGTTACGCCAGCGCCAGAGCGATATCATGCTGATGGCCGATCACTTTGCTATCCAAATGTGCCGCGAACTTAAATTGCCGCTGTTTGCCGGATTTACAGAGCGCGCGCGCGAAACGTTGATGCGTTATAACTGGCCGGGGAATATTCGCGAGCTTAAAAACGTCGTTGAACGCTCGGTTTACCGGCACGGGACAAGCGAAACGCCACTTGATGAGATCATCATTGACCCCTTTAACAACGAGACGCCAATCGTTGAAGCGGTTTTGCCTGAGTCGGGCGGTTTACCGACGCTGCCTGTCGACCTCCGCCAGTTCCAGCATCAGCAGGAACGCGAGTTACTGGTAAACAGCTTGCAGCAGGCAAAATTTAATCAGAAACGGGCGGCGGAGCTGTTGGGGTTGACCTATCACCAGTTGCGGGCGCTGCTGAAAAAGCACCAGATAAGCTGAAATCGCTGACAATAACAGCAGTCGTTATCAGACATTTGTACGAAGCTATGGCAAGTGCGATACACTTTGCACATGAACCTAAAATCGTTGAATAAAACATGCGTCTGCTTTCCCCTTTCCTGCTAATCACCGCGAGCCTGTGGGCCGGTATTGCGCACTCTGCTTCACCGCAGGCGGCGACTGCCGATATTCGCGACAGTGGCTTCGTTTATTGCGTCAACGGGCAAGTGAGCACGTTTAATCCACAGAAAGCGGGCAGCGGCCTGATTGTCGATACGCTGGCAGCGCAACTTTATGACCGCCTGCTGGACGTTGACCCCTATACCTACCGCCTGGTGCCCGAACTGGCGGAAAGCTGGGAAGTGATGGATAACGGTGCGACCTACCGCTTCCACCTGCGTGATGGCGTTGCTTTCCAGACGACGCAGTGGTTCAAGCCCAAACGTAATTTCAACGCAGACGATGTCGTTTTTACCTTTCAGCGCATTTTTGATCGCGACAACCCCTGGCATAACGTTAACGGCACCAACTTCCCATATTTCGACAGTCTGCAATTCGCTGATTCTGTGCAAAGCGTGCGTAAGCTCGATAACCACACCGTCGAGTTTCGTCTGCGCCAGCCAGACGCCTCCTTCTTATGGCATCTGGCGACCCACTACGCCTCGGTGATGTCTGCGGAGTATGCAGCAATGCTGGCAAAATCCGACCGTCAGGAACTTCTTGATCGCCAGCCCGTCGGCACCGGACCGTTCCAGTTAGCAGAGTACCGCGCCGGGCAGTATGTCAGGTTACAACGTCACGCCCATTTTTGGCGTGGCACACCGCTGATGCCACAAGTGGTGGTGGATCTGGGTTCCGGTGGTACTGGCCGACTCTCGAAATTATTGACCGGTGAGTGCGATGTGCTGGCCTGGCCTGCCGCGAGCCAGTTAACCATTTTGCGTGACGATCCGCGCCTGCGCCTGACCCTGCGTCCGGGCATGAATATCGCCTATCTGGCGTTTAATACTGACAAAGCGCCGCTCAATAACCCGGAAGTTCGCCATGCGCTGGCCTTATCGATTAACAACCAGCGCCTGATGCAGTCCATCTATTACGGCACGGCTGAAACGGCGGCATCGATTTTACCACGCGCGTCCTGGGCTTATGACGGTGAAGCCAGGGTTACCGAATACGATCCGGAGAAAGCGCGAAAGCGTCTTAAAGAGTTGGGGCTGGAAAACCTGACGCTGCATTTATGGGTGCCGACCACCTCGCAGGCCTGGAACCCCAGTCCGCTTAAAACAGCAGAACTGATTCAGGCCGATATGGCGCAGGTTGGCGTGAAGGTGGTGATTGTTCCCGTTGAAGGCCGTTTCCAGGAGGCGCGTCTGATGGACATGAACCATGACCTCACCCTCTCTGGCTGGGCAACCGACAGTAATGATCCGGACAGTTTCTTTCGTCCGTTATTGAGCTGCGCGGCTATCGATTCCCAAACCAATTTCGCCCACTGGTGTAACCGCGAATTTGACAGCGTCCTGCAAAAAGCGCTGGCGTCGCAGCAGCTTGCCTCGCGCATTGATGCCTACGATGAGGCGCAAAATATTCTGGCGCAGGAACTGCCGGTACTGCCGCTCGCCTCATCGCTTCGTCTGCAGGCCTATCGCTACGATATTAAAGGGCTGGTGCTGAGCCCGTTTGGCAGCGCCTCGTTTGCCGGGGTGACGCGGGAAAAAGAAGAAGAGGTGAAAAAACCATGATCATTTTTACCTTACGCCGCCTGTTGCTCCTGCTGGTGACGCTCTTTCTGCTGACTTTTATCGGCTTTAGTTTGAGCTATTTCACCCCCCATGCGCCATTGCAGGGCGCCTCGCTGTGGAACGCCTGGGTTTTTTGGTTTAACGGGCTACTGCACTGGGATTTTGGCGTGTCGAGCATCAATGGTCAGTTGATTTCTGAACAACTGAAAGAGGTTTTCCCGGCAACCATGGAACTGTGCATCCTCGCCTTTGGCTTTGCCTTGTTGGTGGGTATTCCCATAGGCATGATGGCAGGCATTATGCGCAATAAATGGCAGGATAAATTGATAAGCGCCATCGCCCTACTCGGCTTCTCCATTCCTGTATTCTGGCTGGCGCTGCTCTTAACACTGTTCTTCTCGCTGACTCTGGGCTGGCTGCCGGTTTCTGGCCGCTTCGATCTGCTCTACGAAGTGAAGTCTGTTACCGGGTTCGCTATCCTCGATGCATGGCTTTCTGATTCGCCGTGGCGTGACGAGATGATTATCAGCGCCATCCGTCATATGGTGTTGCCGGTTCTGACACTCGCGGTTGCTCCAACCACCGAAGTCATTCGTTTAATGCGTATCAGCACCATCGACGTTTTCGACAAAAATTATATTAAGGCCGCCGCCACGCGTGGTATGTCCCGCCTGACTATTTTGCGCCGCCACGTTCTGCATAATGCCCTGCCGCCGGTCATCCCACGCCTGGGATTGCAGTTTTCGACCATGCTGACGCTGGCGATGATTACCGAAATGGTGTTCAGTTGGCCAGGCCTGGGGCGCTGGGTCATCAACGCAATCCGCCAGCAAGATTATGCGGCAATTTCTGCCGGGGTAATGGTGATAGGCTCACTGGTTATCATCGTGAACGTGCTTTCTGACATTCTGGGCGCACTGGCGAACCCGTTGAAACATAAGGAATGGTATGCCTTACGATAGCGTCTATAGCGAAAAGCGCCCGCCCAGCACCCTGCTCACCGCGTGGCGAAAATTCTATGGCGACACGCCGGCAATGATCGGCCTGTACGGCTGTGCGGCGCTGGCGGTGTTATGCGTGTTCGGTGGTTGGTTTGCGCCCTACGGCATTGATCAGCAATTTTTGGGCTACCAATTGTTGCCGCCGTCCTGGTCACGCTATGGCGAGGTCTCTTTCTTTCTCGGCACCGATGACCTGGGGCGCGATGTGTTAAGCCGTTTACTGAGCGGCGCGGCCCCCACTGTCGGGGGCGCGTTTGTGGTGACGCTCGCCGCCACGCTCGTTGGGCTGGTGTTGGGCGTCTTCGCCGGGGCGACCCATGGTCTGCGCTCAGCGGTACTCAACCATATTCTCGACACCCTGCTCTCTATTCCGTCGCTGCTGTTGGCCATCATTGTGGTGGCCTTCGCCGGGCCGCACCTTTCTCATGCCATGTTTGCCGTCTGGCTGGCGCTTCTGCCGCGCATGGTGAGGTCTGTTTACAGCCTGGTGCATGATGAACTGGAAAAGGAGTACGTTATTGCCGCACGTCTTGATGGCGCATCCACGCTGAATATTCTGTGGTTTGCCGTGCTGCCAAACATGACCGCCGGGCTGGTCACCGAAATTACCCGTTCGCTATCGATGGCCATTCTGGATATCGCGGCGCTGGGCTTCCTCGATTTAGGCGCACAGCTCCCTTCCCCGGAATGGGGCGCCATGCTCGGTGATGCACTGGAACTCATTTATGTTGCCCCCTGGACAGTAATGCTACCGGGTGCTGCAATTATGTTGAGCGTCTTGTTAGTCAATCTGCTGGGCGATGGTATTCGCCGCGCGATTAATGCGGGGGTGGAATAATGCCACTGCTGGATATTCGCAATCTGACCATTGAAGTGAAGACCGGTGACGATTGGGTTAAGGCCGTTGACCGGGTCAGTCTGACGCTGGCCGAAGGGGAAATCCGCGGTCTGGTGGGTGAATCCGGCTCCGGTAAGAGCCTTATCGCCAAAGCCATTTGCGGGGTGACGAAAGAGAACTGGCGGGTGACCGCCGACCGTATGCGTTTTGATGATATCGATCTGATGCGGCTTTCCGCGCGCGAGCGCCGCAAGCTGCTTGGCCATAACGTCTCCATGATTTTTCAGGAGCCGCAGTCGTGTCTCGACCCGTCTGAACGAATTGGCAAACAGTTGATGCAAAATATCCCCGGCTGGACGTGGAAAGGCGGCTTCTTCCGTCGTTTTGGCTGGCGCAAACAGCGCGCTATCGAGCTGCTGCACCGTGTGGGCATTAAAGATCATAAAGACGCGATGCGCAGTTTCCCCTATGAGCTGACCGAAGGGGAATGCCAGAAAGTGATGATCGCTATTGCACTGGCCAACCAACCACGCCTGCTGATTGCCGATGAACCGACAAACGCCATGGAGCCGACAACGCAGGCGCAAATCTTCCGTCTGTTAACTCGACTAAACCAGAACAACAACACCACCATTTTGTTGATCAGTCATGACTTGCAGATGCTGAGTAAATGGGCCGACCGCATTAATGTCATGTACTGTGGGCAAACCGTGGAGACCGCACCAAGCGAAGAACTGGTGACGACACCGCATCATCCCTATACCCAGGCGTTGATTCGCGCCATTCCTGATTTTGGCAGTGCCATGCCGCATAAAAGCCGCCTGAACACCATGCCGGGTGCCATTCCGTTGCTCGAACATCTGCCGATCGGCTGTCGCCTTGGGCCGCGCTGTCCTTATGCCCAGCGTAAATGTGTAGAAAGACCGCGTCTGAGTGGTGCGAAAAACCATCTGTATGCCTGTCATTTCCCGTTGAATATGGAGAGAGAGTGAGATGGTTGAAACGCTGCTCGAAGTGCGCAATCTAAGTAAGACGTTCCGCTATCGTACCGGGTGGTTTCGTCCACAAACCGTGGAAGCGGTTAAATCGCTCAGTTTTACCCTGCGTGAGAAGCAAACGCTGGCCATTATCGGCGAGAATGGCTCTGGCAAATCGACCCTGGCAAAGATGCTGGCAGGCATGGTGGAACCGTCCACCGGTGAGTTATTGATTGACGATCATCCTCTGCATTACGGCGACTATTCATTTCGTAGTCAACGTATCCGCATGATTTTCCAGGACCCGTCGACCTCGCTAAACCCGCGTCAGCGCATCTCGCAGATCCTCGATTTCCCGCTACGTCTGAACACAGACCTGGAGCCGGAGGCGCGGCAAAAACGCATCTATGAAACGTTGCGCATGGTTGGCCTGCTGCCCGATCACGCCAGTTACTATCCTTACATGTTCGCGCCGGGGCAAAAACAGCGTCTGGGGCTGGCTCGCGCCTTAATATTGCGCCCGAAGGTGATTATTGCCGACGAAGCGCTGGCGTCGCTGGATATGTCAATGCGCTCGCAACTGATTAATCTGATGCTGGAATTACAGGAAAAACAGGGTATTTCGTATATTTATGTGACCCAGCATATCGGTATGATGAAACATATCAGCGATCAGGTTCTGGTGATGCATCAGGGTGAAGTGGTTGAACGCGGGAGTACCGCGAGCGTGCTGGCTTCGCCGCTTCACGATCTGACTAAGCGCTTGATTGCCGGACATTTTGGCGAGGCGCTGACCGCCGATGCCTGGCGGCAGGATCGCTGATACTGCGTAGGGCGCTCTTCGCGCCCGGCAAATAGCACCATGATGATTTTCATTTGACGCTATTGGTTATTTGCCCGGATTTTATCAGGTAAATATGTCTGACCATCTTTATTAGTCTGAAAGGGGTTGTGCAGCGTTATCGGCCCGTTCCGGCGGACCGATTTTTCTTCTGCCATACATCATTGATAATTGGCCAGGATTTCTACCAGGCCATTCGCCGGTCCTGGTTGTACTGTACCCGTTGTGCGAATATACCGGGCGGCCATTTTTATCGTACCGTCCCCCGACACGGCATTACTGCCTTTGGCGTAAGGTCCGGCGGCAAAATTACTGCTTATGCCGCTCGCATTAGTCGGCGTATTGAGCTGTACCGGTTTCGCTGGTGTCTCACCCTGGCTGCCGTAATCTCCCCAGGCAAGCTGAATGCCTACGCCCTGCGCCCCGGAGCCGTCGAGTTTGAAAATGCCTTTGGAGGCATTAACCACACCATCACGCGGCTTAACGGTGACCATCACGGCACTGTTTCTTGTTATAGTCGTAGGGCTGGAAGGGTTTGAATAATAGCCCCAGGCATCCGGGCAACGTAACTGAAAACTGGCATCCACCCATGCGGTGCCATATCCCTCGGCCGCATTCGCCGGGATATTACGCTTGCCCATTTGTACGGTTTTTGACGCATTGACAAATTCACAGGTACCGGAATAGACGGATGTTGTAATTTGCGGATATTTAATGATGTCCGTTAGACATAATCTGGGGTTGGTTCCTGTTGAAAGAGAACTACAACGATCTATCACATCGCCAGCCGAGCTAGCTCCAACCCCCTGTGCGATAGCTGGCCCCTGAATATTTAATAAACCGAATGGTAGTGAATCTGCTGCCGCCGAATAACGCCACAGACGTACGTCCACCCATACATGGACGCTAGTCGAGTTTACATTTACTTCATATTTAGTCATCGCTATTGGTGTTATTGGATATCCTTTAGATACTGAGCGTGAATCAGCATCATTATAGGAGATACCAATACCGTCAACCGACGTTTTGTAAATGCGATAATTCGCATATTGTCCCGAACAAACTTCGACAGCTGAACTGTCTGCCTTACTTATAGATATATAATAACTCACATTTGGATTTCCATCGGTTTTATTTGCCCACACCCCTCGCATATCAATCGTATTAGCACTGCCGATCATTGCGCAATTCGACAACCCACTCCCCAACGTGACTTTATTTGTGAGATTGACACTGTAAGGCCTTATCACTGTACCATCTACGGTAATATCAATATTTTCCGCATAAACTGTCTTCCCAGTTAACATCAGCATCACATTTATTACTGTTATAAATTTTCTCATAGTGAACTCCTTGCTTTTCAGGTACCATCCATTGAGGTGAATATACAATAGTTCATCATGGATAGATATTAGATCCATCCAGAATGATGACACCCAAACAAAAAAACAGATCTTTTTAATTAGTTTTTTACATAGAACAAGGTCATGTGATTCACATAAAGAATGCATTAAGCGAAAATTATCAAACATATTAATCTTTGAATATGATAAGCATTAAAACCCGGTTTATGTAAAGAGTGTATTTTTTCCATTGTTGCTGAAGGTTAAACGTCATCAGAAAAGCTGAGCAAAATCAGCTTTGACTTACTTCACAGCCAGTTCAGTGTCACAATGCTACAAATTAGAGGTGAATGAGAAGAAACCAGTAACATAACGACATATTCTTCACAAAAGCGTCTCGTGAAAAAGTATGCTTGATAAATTAAAACGTTTCATATCCCAATAAAATATCATTGCCCTTTAAAAGAACATGGACAGATATCACCCAGATGTCTCATTCATATCGCTCCGCTTATATTTCCATTTTTTCCCGCTGGTTGGATGACCCGAAATGACAGAGTGATGATATACTTTTGCGGTATCGAACTGTTAATGAGTCAGTCTTATACATATCCTTGGGCGTGTCCTGCCATCACGGAAAAAACGTGACACCGACGGCGGCTGCTGGGATAATTCGATTTCGTTTTGATTTATGTTGAAATGGCAATCATAAGCTGTTGATTGTTAAAGTAAATAAAAGCAATGACTATAAGGATTAAAGCTATGGGTTTTCTTACCGGTAAGCGCATTCTGGTAACGGGTGTTGCCAGCAAACTTTCCATCGCCTACGGTATCGCGCAAGCTATGCACCGCGAAGGCGCTGAACTGGCGTTCACTTATCAGAACGACAAACTGAAAGGCCGTGTGGAAGAGTTTGCCGCTCAACTGGGTTCCAGCATCGTACTGCCGTGTGACGTTGCGGAAGATGCCAGCATCGAAGCCCTGTTCAGTGAACTGGTTAAAGTATGGCCGAAATTTGACGGTTTCGTTCACTCCATCGGTTTTGCGCCGGGCGACCAGTTGGACGGTGACTACGTAAATGCCGTAACCCGCGATGGCTTCAAAATCGCACATGACATCAGCTCCTACAGCTTTGTGGCACTGGCTAAGTCCTGCCGCGAAATGCTGAACCCAGGCTCCGCACTGCTGACTCTGTCCTACCTGGGCGCAGAACGTGCTATTCCTAACTACAACGTTATGGGTCTGGCAAAAGCCTCTCTGGAAGCGAACGTTCGTTACATGGCGAACGCGATGGGCCCGGAAGGTGTTCGTGTTAACGGTATCTCTGCTGGCCCGATCCGCACCCTCGCGGCATCTGGTATCAAAGATTTCCGTAAAATGCTCTCCCACTGCGAAGCAGTTACCCCGATTCGCCGCACCGTTACCATTGAAGATGTCGGTAACACCGCTGCGTTCCTGTGTTCTGACCTGTCCGCAGGTATTTCCGGTGAAGTTGTTCACGTTGATGGCGGTTTCAACATCGCTGCAATGAACGAGCTGGAACTGAAATAATCGCCCTCGCCCCCTGCCACAGGGGGCGCATTTCATTACCCCTTTTCCCCTTTGTATTCCCGCTTGTCCCCCACATCCTGCAGCCTGTGCGCTTTAACGTTATATATATCTTTCTGATATTTATTATCACGTAACATTCTTTCATCCCTTCCACCGCTTACGCCAGGATAAAACAGCGAAAAAGATCCGCGTACCAGCATAACGACGAGTCCGGATCGCCACTTTTAGACCAAGGAACGACCATGGAACAACGCCGTGTTTCCGGCAAAAGCCACTGGTATCATGAAACCCAGTCGAGCGCCCGTCAGGCTCAGGCGCTACCCTTAGTTCCCGAAGCAGCCACTGTTGACGACCCGTTTCTGTTAAACCTCACCCTGCCCGATGCATTAATTCAGGCGTGCAACAGTTGGCTGACGCCAGCACGAACACTGTACAAATTCCTGTTTCCCCAGCGCGTAACGGTCAATCGCCTGCATACATTCAGCGCCTACGACCGTCTGAGTACTGCACTGACTGTCGCTCAGGTATATGGCGTGCAGCGCCTGTGTAATCACTATGCCGCACGTCTGGCCCCCCTTCCCGGCCCGGACTCTTCGCGGGAGAGCAATCGACGTCTGGCGCAAATTACGCAATATGCCCGCCAGCTCGCGCTGTCACCTGGCGTTATTGACGCCCGTGCCCGCCAGCAGCTTGATGACGTGGGATTAACAGAATACGACATTATTTTGATGGGCCAGGTTATCGGTTTTATTGGTTTTCAGGCGCGCGCCATCGCCACTTTTCAGGCGCTACAGGGACAGCCTGTGCGCTGGATCCCCGGCATGGAAATGCAGCAAGAGGCCGAACATGCCTTGTTTGATGCAACGCAAGCACAGTGGACACCAGGCATTGCGCCGGTGGATTTACGCACCGCCAGCGCACGTCAGATGGAGTCACTTGCCAACTGGCAACCGTTGCCTGCTTTTCAGCTTCTCGCGCCCGTACTGGCGCATGAGTACCCCTCACTGGATGCGATGGGTGAAATTTATAGCGGCGCGCTCCCGGCGCTGGTGGACGACAACATTACACAACTGGTCACTCTCTACACTGCACGTATAAATGGTAGCGTAAATTGCTTTAGCGAAGCCTGGCAACGCTGGCACGGTGATGATGACCTTGCCGAAGCGGTGCGGAGTGGTGATCGGGTACTGAAATGCCTCGGACAAACTCGCGAGAAAGAAGGTGCCATTGTGCAAGCTGTTCAGATGTTGACCTGCGCGCCCGACCGTTTTAGCCCGGCGCATTTTGCTCAGTTGAAAGAGAATGGCATTAACGAAGCATCAGCCATTGGATTGCTTATCTGGTGCGCGTTATGCGGCTGGTTAAACCGTCTGAAAATTGCCCTCGGTGACATCGCCTGATTCTGCTACAAGCGCCCTTACCCGGCATGTGGCTTTCTGCTAAGTCAGGGACGGGCATTTTGCTGAAACAGCGCTTGCTGCAACAGGCAGATTCGCGTAAAACTGTCAGCCGCTCTTTCAGCCACGAAAATACAAAATTATGTTTCAGGACAACCCGCTGCTCGCGCAGCTAAAACAGCAACTTCATTCCCAAACACCCCGTGCGGAAGGTGTCGTTAAAGCCACGGAAAAAGGCTTTGGTTTCCTCGAAGTCGATGCGCAAAAAAGCTACTTTATTCCGCCGCCGCAGATGAAAAAAGTGATGCACGGCGATCGAATTATCGCTGTGATCCACACAGAAAAGGAACGCGAATCCGCTGAACCTGAAGAGCTGGTTGAGCCGTTCCTGAGCCGTTTTGTTGGCCGGGTGCAGAAGAAAGATGACCGTCTTTCTATCGTTCCTGACCATCCGTTAATTAAAGATGTTATCCCCTGCCGCGCTGAACGTGGCGTGACGCACGATTTCAAAGATGGTGACTGGGCGGTTGCTGAAATGCGCCGTCATCCGCTCAAAGGCGATCGCAGCTTTTATGCTGAGCTGACGCAATTCATCACCTTCGGTGACGACCATTTTGTGCCATGGTGGGTCACCCTGGCACGTCATAATCTTGAAAAAGAAGCACCAAATGGTGTTGCGACCGCCATGTTGGATGAAGGCCTTGAGCGTATCGATCTGACCTCGCTGGATTTTGTTACCATCGACAGCGCCAGCACCGAAGATATGGATGATGCGCTGTATGTTGAAGAGACCGCCGAAGGCAAACTGCAACTGACCGTTGCGATTGCCGACCCAACCGCGTGGATCGCAGAAGGCAGCAAGCTGGACAACATCGCCAAAGTGCGTGCTTTTACCAACTACCTGCCAGGCTTCAACATTCCGATGCTGCCGCGTGAACTGTCTGATGACTTGTGTTCACTGCGCGCTAATGAAGTTCGCCCGGTACTGGCCTGCCGCATGACGCTGGATGCGCAAGGCGCTATCGAAGACAATATCGAATTCTTCGCCGCGACGATTACGTCAAAAGCCAAACTGGTTTATGACGAGGTCTCTGACTGGCTGGAAAACAGCGGTAGCTGGCAGCCACAAAACGAGGCTATCGCTACTCAAATTCGTCTGCTGCAGCGCGTATGTCAGGCTCGTTCTCAGTGGCGCCAGACCCATGCGCTGGTGTTTAAAGACCGCCCAGACTATCGCTTCATTCTTGGCGAAAAAGGCGAAGTACTGGATATCGTTGCCGAGCCGCGTCGAATCGCAAACCGTATTGTGGAAGAGTCAATGATTGCCGCCAATATCTGCGCGGCTCGCGTACTGCGAGACAAGCTCGGCTTTGGCATTTATAACGTGCATTTGGGCTTTGACCCGGCGAACAGTGAACAGCTTGCCACGCTACTGAAAGGCCACGGAATGCACGTGGATGCGGAAGAAGTGCTGACGCTGGATGGCTTCTGTAAGCTGCGTCGCGAGCTGGACGCACAGCCGTCCGGTTTCCTCGACAGTCGCATTCGCCGCTTCCAGTCCTTTGCGGAAATCAGCATCGATCCAGGTCCACATTTTGGTCTGGGTCTCGAAGCTTACGCCACCTGGACATCCCCTATTCGTAAGTATGGCGATATGATCAACCATCGCCTGCTGAAAGCGGTAATCAAAGGTGAAACCGCAGAACGCCCACAGGCCGAAGCTACCGTGCAGATGGCTGAGCGTCGTCGTCTTAATCGCATGGCGGAACGCGATGTTGGTGACTGGCTGTATGCCCGTTTCTTGCAGAATAAAGCCGGTACCGAAACCCGATTTAGTGCCGAGATTATCGATATCAGCCGTGGCGGCATGCGTGTTCGTCTGGTGGATAACGGCGCCATTGCGTTTATCCCGGCACCGTTCCTGCATGCAGTACGCGATGAATTAGTATGCAGCCAGGAAACCGGGACCGTGCAAATTAAGGGCGAAACCGTTTATAAAGTGACTGACGTTATTGATGTCACCATTGCGGAAGTTCGTATGGAAACCCGTAGTATTATCGCGCGCCCAGCCGCCTGATAAACCACGTTGTTTTGCTCCCTCTTTCATTCAGAGGGAGCAAAAATTTCTTTTTGAAAGCGATACCACCCTCATTTTTTTTCAAATCCTCACAAAAAGCATTAAAAGCGACCACAATAAAATAACTTTGCACATTTTTACGGCGTTCTATCCATTTTTTCGCATCCGCTGTTCTTTTGTACGGAACTCGTTTTATTATAAGATTGTAAATAAAAACAATACCTTCATCCCTGATTACCCCTTAATAAAAGGGGGTTAATCCGTCATTAGATGAGTAACCGTTGCGCTTTTTGGTGGGTTGGGAGACAGCATGAGAGACGATCAGGAACAGAATCTACTGTTTCGTTACCTGGGTTCCAGCAGCCCATTCTGGCGATTGACCGCTGACAGCAACGCATTACATTTCGCTCCTGATGAAGACTCTGAGTCAAGTCAGGTGGTGACACTTAATGATGAGCAGGCAACACAGCTACGACAAATGACCGTTATTACTTCCAGCCTGACTATGCATATATCTTTATTTGGCGATAATGTTCCCGTTCATTTAGTTGGCCGCAAAATCAATAAAACCGAGTGGGCCGGAACCGCGTCGGCGTGGAATGACACGTCATCTGTGGCACGGGATCTGGTTCAAGGGCTCTCCTTTGCTGAACAGGTTGTTTCCGAAGCCAATTCCGTAATCGTCATCCTCGATCGCCATGGCAATATCCAGCGCTTTAATCGACTTTGTGAAGAATATACGGGTTTAAAAGAGCAAGAGGTTATAGGGCAAAACGTTTTTAAACTCTTTATGAGCCATAACGAAGCCGAAGCCTCTAAACGCAATATCTCTGAATTTTTCCGTAACGGCGCTTCTTACGAAGTCGAACGCTGGATTAAAACGCGAAAGGGGCAACGTCTGTTCTTATTTCGCAATAAATTCGTACACAGCGGCAGCGGAAAAAACGAAATCTTCCTTATTTGTTCTGGCACCGATATTACCGAAGAACGTCGGGCACAAGAGCGTTTACGGGTTTTAGCGAATACCGACACCATTACCGGGTTGCCCAATCGTAATGCTATTCATGAGTTAATCAGCAACGCGATTGATAATCGTGGCGACACGCAAATTGGTATCGTTTACCTGGACCTGGATAATTTCAAAAAAGTAAACGATGCCTATGGCCATATGTTCGGCGACCAACTTTTACAGGCCGTGGCCCTGGCGATTTTAAGCTGTCTGGACGAAGGCCAGACTCTGGCGCGCCTGGGAGGTGATGAGTTTATTGTCCTGGCGACAGATTCGTCGCAAAGCGCGCTGGAGGCGATGGCTTCGCGTATTATCACCCGTCTGCGCCAGCCCTTCCGGATTGGCCTAATCGAGATTTACACCGGTTGTTCGTTGGGGATTTCCCTTGCCCCACAGCATGGTAACGATCGCGAAAGCATTATTCGTAACGCCGATACCGCGATGTATATCGCAAAAGAAAACGGACGTGGGAAATTCTGTGTTTTCACTCCCGAGATGAATCAGCGGGTTTTCGAGTATTTATGGCTTGATACTAACCTGCGTAAAGCACTCGATAATGACCAACTGGTGATTCACTATCAGCCCAAAGTCACCTGGCGTGGTGAAGTGCGCAGCCTGGAAGCCCTGGTGCGCTGGCAGTCGCCGGAACGTGGGTTAATTCCGCCGCAGGATTTTATTGCCTATGCAGAAGAATCAGGGCTGATTGTGCCCCTGGGGCGCTGGGTTATGCTCGATGTCGTGCGTCAGGTCGCGAAGTGGCGTGATAAGGGCATCAATTTGCGTGTGGCGGTAAACGTCTCAGCACGGCAGTTAGCAGACCAGTCGATATTCAGCGATTTAAAACAGGCTTTGCATGATCTGAATTTTGAATATTGCCCGATAGACGTTGAACTGACAGAAAGTTGTCTGATTGAAAATGCGGATCTTGCGCTGTCAGTGATTCAGCAGTTCAGTGATTTGGGCTCTCAGGTACATCTCGACGACTTTGGTACCGGTTACTCTTCCCTTTCACAACTGGCGCGTTTTCCTATAGATGCGATAAAACTCGATCAATCCTTCGTTAAGGATATCCATAAGCAGTCTGTTTCGCAGTCGCTGGTGCGGGCGATTGTTGCGGTCGCACAGGCGCTGAATTTACAGGTGATAGCCGAAGGGGTTGAAAATGCGAAAGAAGACGCCTTCCTTACCAAGAACGGCGTCAACGAACGGCAGGGATTTTTATTTGCTAAACCCATGCCCGCTGCCGTATTCGAGCGATGGTATAAGCGCTATCAGGCGCGGAAAAAGGGCTAGCTTGCTTTACTTAAACTGGTGGATGAATGCCGGTTCTGCAACTGCACCAGACGTTCCATATAGGCCACGTCTTTCGGTTGCAGGCAGAAGGCGGCATCAACCCAGTCTTCGGTAATGTCCATGAGCTCACTGCGAGGAAGCTGCATTACGCGTTGACGCGCGCGCAACATCGCGCGGATACCATTGAGCCGGGGTTGCAGCGTATCAATAAACGTACGTACAGCCAGATAGCTTTGTCCGGGCTCAAAAAGCTCATCCACCAGACCCTGTTGCGCATACCACTCCGCAGTATGAGACTCGCCTTTGTAGATCAATTCCTCCGCCAGTTTCATCCCTGAGCGACGGGCCACCAGCGAATAACCGCCCATGCCCGGGAACAAGTTAAAGGCAATTTCCGGAAATCCGAGGCGAGCATCGCGTTGCGCCAGGACAAAATGGTGCGCCAGCGCCGCTTCAAAGCCGCCGCCTAATGCACTGCCTTCGACCATGGCCAGCGAAATCGCGCCAGTATCGAACCCTCGAGACGCCGCATGTACGCAATCGACGCAAGCACGGGCATAGGCACGCAGTGCTTCCCGGCGGCCATTTTGAATGCACTCAACAAAGAAGTTCAGATCGCCCCCCACGTTGTACATGCCGGGTACCAGCGAGCCCGTTACCCAAAAATCGACGGCAAATCCCGCTTGCCGGACAAGCCAGGAGATGTTCATGATCTCTTCGATTAATACATGGTTAAAACAGGGCCGAGGCTGAGCGCGCAACATCATCCATACAGTGCGGCGTTCTTCTTCGTAGTAGCCCGAAAGTTGCGTAAAACGTTCATTATCCGTAAAAAGTTTACACGTAGCCTGGTTGATAACTGTCATAGACTTACTCCTCCGGAAATAAAAGCGCAGTGTGCGCAGAGCAAGACTAATCCAGCAGCAACCTTAGCTGTATGTAACTTAATGAATATATAATTAGTACTTATAATATTTTGAGATTTCGCTTTTCCCCTTCTCTTTTTACACTGTTTTCTGCATCATTCATTTTGTTAATTTTCAAACATAAAGGTGAAGACATGGCCGACATTGATGTAAAGCAACTGACCGGACGGCTCGATACCGTGCTGGACATTCTGGTTGCGGGCGATTACCAATCCGCCATTCGTAACCTGGAAATTCTGAAGGCTGAATTACAGCACCTTGATAACGCGGATAAATCCGCACCTGCAGGCACCCCTAAAACACCCTGGGAAGTCTGACTGATACCCTCTCGCGTTAGCGGACCACAGGAAGGTGGCGCCGTTATAGCTTTTTATTAATAGACGTAACGACTCTGAAAGTAGTGGACATGAATTCCCGACAACAATTAATACTGCAGACGGTAATCGATAAAGGGCGAATGAGCGTTTCGGATCTGTCAAAAATGACAGGGGTTTCCGAAGTGACCATCCGACAGGACCTCAATACCCTTGAAAAACAGAGTTACCTGCGTCGTACGCACGGTTTTGCCGTTCCGCTGGATAGCGACGACGTCGAAACGCGCATGATGAATAACTACACCGTAAAACGTGAGCTTGCTGACTACGCCGCATCGCTGGTAAGTGACGGCGAAACGGTATTTATCGAAAACGGTAGCTGCAACGCGCTGCTGGCCCGTCGTCTTGGTGAGCAACGTGGCATCACTATCATTACCGTTAGCAGCTATATCGCACATCTCCTTAAAGATGCCCTGTGTGACGTTATTCTGCTGGGCGGTATCTATCAGAAGAAGAGTGAAAGCGTCGTCGGCCCCCTTACCCGGCAATACGTTCAGCAAGTGCATTTCAGCAAGGCATTTATTGGTATTGATGGCTGGTTGCCTGATACCGGTTTTACCGGCAGAGATATGATGCGCTCTGACGTGGTTAACGCGGTGCTGGAAAAAGGCAACGAAGCCATTGTCCTGACCGACAGCTCAAAATTTGGCGCGGTGCATCCATACACGTTGGGCGTGGGCAACTGCTTTAATCGTGTAATCACCGATGCGGGTATCCCCGCAGATGCTCAGCGCCAGTTGCAGGAATCTGGTCTTCTGGTCGATATCGTCAACACAGCCGCTTCGCTTTAATAGAAACAGCCCGCTCAGTCGGGCTATCTCCTTCATATCTGAGACTATTCTGACCCGCCAATTAAGACTATTTACCCTGCCGGTAAAAATGTTCAGACGTAAAATTATATTCAGCGATATAACAGGACGTAACTATCACACGCGTGAATTTAGTAACACCTGCGCCATAAGGTTTTACGGAAAGTCTTTAGTACAGGCTAAAGGCACTATACTTAAAGAGAACACTTTCCGTGAATCAACTATTCAGGAGAAAGTATGATGATGTTAACAAGCAAAAAAATGGCAGCCGCTCTGCTGGCTGTAACCCTGGCAATGTCTCTGAGTGCTTGCGGTCACTGGTCTAAACGCGATCGTAATACCGCAATCGGTGCCGGCGCGGGTGCTTTAGGTGGTGCTGTCTTAACCGATGGTAGCACGCTGGGTACACTGGGTGGCGCGGCGGTTGGTGGTATTATCGGTCACCAGGTTGGTAAATAATTCGCTTCATCACGGCACTTAAAACAGAATAAAGATACTTTCTTTCAGGTCTGAATAAGCAGTATTAAAAAGGCCGCGATGAAAATCGCGGCCTTTCTCTTAGGCAGAAATCTTACCCGCCTGCCAGTTTAACTTTCATCCCTTTCGCTTCCAGTAACGATTTAAGCAAATCACGTTTATCGCCCTGAATTTCAATAACGCCATCTTTTACTGAGCCGCCGCAGCCACATTTCTTTTTGAGCTCAGCGGCTAAGGTTGCAAGCGCGGCGTCATCACCTTCAACACCGGTGATCAGGCATACCCCCTTCCCTTTACGGCCACTGGTCTGACGCTGTATACGCACAACGCCATCGCCTTTCGGGCGCTCAACGGGCGCTTTTTCTTCATTAATTCGCCCGGTTTCGGTGGAATAGACCAGACGACTATTGTTATCGCTCATTACGCCTCCAGGCCAAGAGATGCGTTAATATCGCGCAGAGTCTGAGTAGAATCAGCAGACTGCGTGACCGGGCGACCAATCACCATATAATCTACACCGGCTGCCAGCGCCTGCTCCGGGGTCATAATGCGACGCTGATCGCCCACCTCACTGCCCTGCGGACGAATACCCGGCGTCACCAGTTTGAATTGTTGACCAAAAGCCGCTTTAAAGCGCACCGCTTCTTGCGCTGAGCAGACGACACCGTCCAGACCGCATTGCTGCGTCAGGCCCGCCAGACGTTCTGCGTATTCAGCAGGGGTAGCGGTAATACCTAATCCTTGCAGATCGCTGGCTTCCATACTGGTGAGTACCGTTACTGCAATAAGAAGTGGCGCATCGTTACCGAAAGGGAGAAGCGCCTCTTTGGCGGCGGTCATCATTCGTGCACCGCCAGAAGCATGTACGTTCACCATCCACACACCTAAATCTGCCGCTGCTTTTACCGCGTGCGCTGCCGTGTTTGGAATGTCATGAAATTTTAAGTCCAGAAACACGTCAAAACCGCGTTGTTGCAGGTCGCGAACCAGTTGCGGGCCAAACAGCGTGAACATCTCTTTGCCGACTTTCAGCCTGCAGTCACGGGGATCGATGCGGTCAACAAAGGCCAGAGCCTTATCACGGTTATCGTAGTCAAGCGCGACCACGACCGGAGAAGACGTTAACGCGCGGGAAATAGATGAAGCAGTAGACGTCATGATGAGACCTTCTTTGATGAGGGCACCCGCTCAGGCGCGAATAATAAACGGCGAGCATTCTACCTGTGCTACAGCGGAATTGACAGGCTCCATTCACCCACTGCCAGGCGATGAGACTGCGGTGCTAAACCTGACGGGTGAAAAAAACCATTAGTATGTTGTAACTAAAGTACGCTTTTTTTTAATACTACTGCCCGTCGAGACCGCGAATAGGCTTAACGGTCGACCAGGCACGGCAGGACGGGCAATGCCAGTACATCGTAAAGGCGGTAAAACCACATTTATGGCAGCGATAGCGCGGTTTGCTGCGAATTTGTTCGCCTACCATGTCGCGCAGTACCATCAGACTCTCTTTTGCGCGCCCTTCTTCCGCTTCGTTCAGATGGTAATCCATCAATTTATGGAAAACACGCATCGTTGGGTGGCGCTGCAATTGACGCGTGACGTACATCTGCGCAGGATCCTGCCCTTCGCGGTTTTCCATAATTTCCGCCAGCATCAATTCCGCTGTTGCGCCGGTGTTCTCTTCGACACAGCGCTGGAGGAACGCGGCCCACTCGTCCTGTTTGCCCAGATGCTGATAACACACCTGCAGCATTTCCAGCGTTTCGCTGACCAGTTCTTTATCCTGGTCGATGACACGCAGAAGGCTCTCTACCGCTTTGGCGTATTCCCCTTTTGCCATAAACACGCGTCCCATCATGATCGACACGCGCGGGCTATCGCGGTCGGCGGCCGCTCCTTTTTTCAGCAAGGCCATCGCCTTGTCCATATCGTCATTCCCCATTTGCTGTAACGCCAGTTCACAGTAAAAATGGGCAATTTCGCCTCGCTGCTTATCTTTACCAAGCTTAACCAGCCGCTCCGCAACATCAATGGCTTTCTGCCAGTCGCTGGTCGCCTGATAAATTTGCAAGAGCTGCTGGAGCGCGCTGATACGAAAATCTGTCTCATCAACAAGTTGATTGAACATATCTTCCGCACGGTCATACATCCCTGCGGCCATGTAGTCACGGCCCAGTTGCTGAACGGCAAGCAATCGCTGGTCATAAGAGAGCGACGCGCTTTCCATCAGGGTCTGGTGAATGCGGATAGCGCGATCGACTTCGCCGCGCGAGCGGAACAGGTTTCCGAGGGTAAGATGGGCTTCGACAGTGCCGGTATCCTCTTTGAGCATGTCGAGGAACAGGTCCACCGCCTTATCTTGTTGGTTGCTCAGAAGCAGGTTCATACCGGCTACGTAATCACGCGATAGCCGGTTTGCTTCGTCCTGCTTAGTTTGTTGAGCATTTCTGCGCCCCATGTACCAGCCGTATGCAGCCGCAACAGGTAACAGCAGAAACAACAACTCCAACATATACGATTATTCCTTTACTACCGGCGTACCGGGATTCACAGCAGCCGTGGTAGCAGGCGCGAGTTGATGCTCAAGTCGTTTAATTTTCCGCTCCGCACGCGCCAGAGAAACACGTACGCGCAGCCAGAACAGACCACAAATCAGCCAACCAATGACAAAACCAGCAGCAAAAAGAACGGCCAGTAATGTCGAGATGCGATATTCGCCCTGGGCGAGCAGATAATTGAAGGTCACCTGCTGATCGTTTTGTGCACCAAGCGTGACCGAAACGACAAAAATCGCCAGCACCAATAAGAAAATGAGTAAATATTTCACATTACTTCCCGTTATGTGGTTATGAGCGAATAAGTTATGTTCAACTGACTGCATCCAGCCTTATAAACTACCATTTTAGCGTCTGGCGGGAAACGGAAATGCGTGACACCTCATACTGATTTAGGGTCTAAATGCAGAATTTCAACTTTCCTGCTCCCTTTCGGCGATTTCCTGCTTCTCTTCGACGGGTGGCGTCAACGGTCCACACAGGCGTTGCGCAAGCCAGGTGGCGATTGTCACCAGCATCCAGGAGATGAGTGTCGCGACAACCAGATCGCGAGGCCAGTGCATGCCCAGCAGTAATCGGCTTCCCATGACACTTGTAGCCCACAGCAGTAACACGACAAGGGTCCAGGTACGACGACGAGGCCAAAGCAAACCGACACCAAGGAGCGCCCAACTTGCAGCAAACATGGTATGGCCTGAGGGGAAGGCAAACCCCGTTTCGTTTTGCCAGTGTTTGCGTAAAAACTCAGGAATAGCCGCCTGGTTGATTAACTGTGTTTCCACGAGTTGGCTTCGCGCTTTACGTTTCAGGCTGTAAAACTCATCGGATTGAATATTATGTGTTTTTTCAAGCCAGACCACAAATGGCCTGGGTTCCTGTACCCGTTCTTTCACCCAGGATTTCACCCCCTGGCCCGCAAGGATCGCACAGCCCAGGATAGCAAACAGCATGAGTGCCGCTTTTAATCGAAAACGCAGGCACCACAAAAACCAGCCGCAGAGAATCACATGGGTGATAATGCCCCAGGGTTGGGTCACGGTCTCCGTCATCCAGTACATTGCGCGCAGCCATCCACTGCTTTCTCCAGGCTGCCAGCGCCAGCCTGATATCCATACAACAACCGGCATAATTAACAGTATTCCCGCACCGACTGTCGTGCGCTTTGCAATAGAAAACATCTCTTCTCCTTTGATCTGTAACTTCACAATCATAACTGATAAATAACATTTTCGGGAAAAGTGCCAGATTTGTGCGTTTTAACAGCAATGCGTCAGGAGGTGGTTAGTGATGTAAAGCGCATTGTGGCAAAATGACGTTATACAAAAGGCCAATCGTCTGACGGCCAGCATAAATCTGGAGAATCACATGCAGCTTAAACGCGTGGCAGAAGCCAAACTGCCAACCCCATGGGGCGATTTCCTGATGGTGGGTTTTGAAGAACTGGCAACCGGGCAGGATCATGTTGCACTTGTCTTTGGGGATATTTCCGGGCAGTTACCGGTTCTGGCACGAGTCCATTCGGAATGCCTGACGGGCGACGCGCTGTTCAGCTTGCGCTGCGATTGCGGTTTCCAGCTCGAAGCGGCATTAACGCACATTGCCGAGGAAGGCCGGGGCGTGTTGCTGTACCACCGCCAGGAAGGTCGTAATATTGGCCTGCTCAACAAGATTCGCGCCTATGCGCTGCAGGATCAGGGTTACGACACCGTGGAAGCAAACCATCAGTTAGGATTTGCCGCCGACGAACGCGACTTCACCCTGTGCGCCGATATGTTCAAACTGCTGGGTGTGGATGAAGTACGTCTGTTGACCAATAACCCACTCAAAGTCGAGATCCTCACCGAGGCCGGAATCAATATCGTTGAACGCGTGCCGCTGATTGTCGGGCGTAACCCGAAAAATGCGCACTATCTCGATACCAAAGCCGCGAAGATGGGTCATCTGCTAAGCGAATAACCTGAATATGCCGGGTAACTGTCACGCAGCCACCCGGCATAGCGGACGTTTAATGCAGCATATTGCGGATCACATAATGCAGAATGCCGTCATTCTGGTAGTAGGTCAGCTCTGTGGACGTATCGATACGGCAGCGACAATTCACCACCTCCTGCGTACCGTCAGGGCGGGTTAATGTCACCGGAATGGTCGCACCGGGTGTAAGCTGATTCAGCCCGGCGATATCCAGTTTCTCTTCCCCGGTCAGCCCCAGCGTTTTACGCGTTGCGCCCTGCGGGAACTCCAGCGGTAAGATGCCCATCCCAATCAGGTTTGAGCGGTGGATACGTTCGAAAGACTCCGCAATCACCACCCGCACGCCCAACAGGCGCGGTCCTTTCGCCGCCCAGTCACGGCTGGAGCCGGAACCGTACTCTTTACCGGCAATGACCGCAAGCGGCGTCCCCTGCTGCTGGTAGCGCATCGCGGCATCATAGATAGCAACCACTTCTTCACCCGGTAAATAACGGGTCATTCCCCCTTCCACGCCGGGGACCATTTCGTTACGAATGCGAATATTAGCAAATGTGCCGCGCATCATGACTTCATGGTTACCGCGACGCGAGCCATACGAGTTGAAATCCCGCCGCTCGACGCCGTGGCTTTGTAGATAACGACCTGCGGGGCTATCGGCTTTGATGCTACCCGCCGGTGAGATATGGTCGGTGGTGACGGAGTCGCCGAGCATCGCCAGGATGCGCGCACCGTGAATATCCTCAACCGGTTTCGGACTCGCTTCCATATCCTCAAAGAACGGAGACAGTCGAATATAAGTTGAATCACCCTGCCAGTCGTAGGTGTCCGAGCTTTCCACCTGAATCGCCTTCCATTCCGCTGTCCCTTCGAAAACTTCTGCGTATTCTTTACGGAACATATCGGTGGAGACTTGCTCGACAGCGCGGGCGATATCCTGGCTGGATGGCCAGATATCTTTCAGATAGACCGGATCGCCTTTACGATCGTGACCCAGCGGATCCGTGGTCAGATTGATGTTCATATTACCCGCCAGCGCATAAGCGACCACCAGCGGCGGTGATGCCAGCCAGTTGGTTTTCACCAGAGGATGGATGCGCCCTTCGAAGTTGCGGTTGCCCGAGAGCACCGCGCCAACCGTGAGATCCCCCTGCTTGATGGCCTGCTCGATAGGTTCTGGCAGCGGCCCCGAGTTACCGATACAGGTAGTACAGCCGTACCCGACGAGGTTGAATCCCAACTCATCGAGATACGGCGTTAGTTTCGCCTGAGCGAGGTAATCAGAAACCACTTTCGAGCCCGGCGCCAGTGAGGCTTTCACCCATGGCTGACGTTTTAACCCGGCCTTGACCGCATTTTTTGCCAGCAACCCCGCAGCCATCAGGACACTTGGATTCGACGTGTTAGTACAAGAGGTAATCGCAGAGATCACTACCGCGCCATCAGGAAGCTCATGTTTTTCACCTTTGAACACGTACTCTACTGGCTTACGATCCTTCTGGGCGGTATTGAGTTCCAGTTCAGTACTGGCAGCAAAAGCTTTAGGCACATCTCCCAAAGCCACACGGTCCTGGGGACGTTTCGGCCCGGCCAGGCTGGCTTCAACATCATCCATGTTCAGCTCAAGCGTGCTGGTAAAGATGGGCTCGTCGCCTGGGTTACGCCACATCCCCTGCGCTTTGGCATAAGCCTCAACGAGGCTAACCTGCTCTTCGCTACGTCCGCTAAGACGCATGTACTCAAGCGTTACGCCATCAATCGGGAAAAAGCCGCAGGTCGCGCCATACTCCGGCGCCATATTGGCGATAGTCGCCCGGTCAGCCAGAGGAAGCGAGTCCAGGCCATCACCGTAAAACTCAACGAATTTGCCCACTACACCATGCTTGCGCAGCATCTGGGTTACGGTCAAAACGAGGTCTGTGGCGGTGATCCCTTCGCGTAATTTACCGCTCAGTTTGAATCCGACCACATCAGGAATCAGCATGGAGACGGGTTGGCCCAGCATAGCCGCTTCCGCTTCAATCCCACCGACACCCCACCCCAGCACGCCGAGACCGTTGATCATCGTGGTATGCGAGTCGGTTCCCACCAGGGTGTCCGGATACGCCACCCACTCTTTGTCCTGTAATTCGCTCCATACCGCTTTGCCCAGATATTCCAGATTGACCTGGTGGCAAATTCCGGTTCCCGGCGGCACGACGCTAAAACGGCTGAACGCCTGCTGTCCCCAGCGCAGGAAAACATAGCGCTCGTGATTACGTTCCATTTCAAGGCGGACGTTCTCTTCGAAAGCGTCGTCATCACCAAAATGATCGACAGTGACGGAGTGGTCGATAACGAGATCAACGGGGGAAAGCGGATTCACTTTAGCGGTATCGCCACCGAGGCGTTTAACCGCCTCACGCATGGCGGCAAGGTCGACCACCGCCGGGACGCCGGTAAAGTCTTGCATCAAAACGCGGGCGGGACGGTAAGCAATTTCACGGTCGGCATGGGCTGTTTTCAGCCATCCCGCAAGGGCACGGATATCTTCTTCTGTGACAGAATCGTCATCCTGCCAGCGCAGGAGATTTTCGAGTAATACTTTTAGCGACTTGGGTAGACGCGCAATATCCCCAAGTTCCTTTGCGGCCAGCGGCAAGCTGTAGTAGTGATACGTTTTATTCTCTGCCTGCAACGTGTCCTTACTGGCTTCGCGTAGGGTAGACGACATAAGCTCCTCCTTAATAACAGGGATAGCGAAACCCTGATGCTTATCAGGGTCTGTATTAAAGATAACACAAACATGTCGTAACGTTTTTATAACAACTCAAAAGGCTAAATCTTGAGGTCAGGTGGGCAAGTGCTGGAGATTAAAGCAAAAAACCTCGCCTGAGCGAGGTTTTTCAATTGATTAGGATAACCATATCCTGATGAGCTCTCCCCAAAACAACAGGGAAAAAGAAAACGCGCTCATCCATGACCAGTATTTTACAGAACGGCGATTATTCATCATATACACACCAAAGAATGTATTCATTGAAGCTGCGTTGAGACGCAATTTATTATTGCTGTGGTGTATTTATTTAACAGTACACAAGTACACATCAGAATCATGAGTTAATTACCTCGCTAATTCTAATGATAACAATTATTGTTTTGGCACTTCGTCTTCCGCGAAGATGTCAATAAACGCTTGCTGCTGAGGCGTCAATTTCCAGGACGCCGGAACAGTAGTTGAAGCTTGCGGTTTCGCTGCTTTCGGTTTGTCATGCGGATGACACACTTGCTTCACTGGCTCAGAGCGACCTGTCACAGCCATTTTAACCCCAGAATTTCCAGATAATTAACGCTACCACGACCCAAAAGACGGCAGAACCCAGAAATACCGCCAGCCACGCTTTACGCTTGAGCTGCGGGTCCCTTTGCGGTTCTTCGCTTCCTGATGGCATTGCTAACCTCGTACAATCGACATCACTTATCATTTTAGGCACCAACAATCGGTACAATTAATCATGGATGAGATAAATCCTAAAGAAACTTTAGTCGAAAAGCTAGTGAATTTACGCATCCTGTTCAAAGAATATTTAATCTTTTGACCGCAAATAAATTATTGAAGTGAAAAATTTGCGAAGGGGCAATTTAGTTTCTATGTTTGTCGCAAATTTATGACAGATTATGTAACAGGAGGGAAAATCAATCAGGCAAAAGTATCAGATGGAAATAAGAGGATGATAACAATAATTCGACTTAGGGAAGGTTAAGGGGCTCCTTTTGCTATAAAAGGCTACCCCGCTAACATTATTTTTCCGGAAGTTTAATGTCCTTAAACATCGCCTCAATATCTTCGTTCGAACGTAACGCCACGGCGGCGTCAACCACATCACGCGTCAGGTGTGGCGCAAAGCGCTGAATGAAATCATACATGTAACTGCGCAAGAACGTGCTGCGACGAAAACCGATCTTGGTCGTACTGTGGCTGAAAATTTCCTGCGCATCCAGTTTTACCAGATCCGGGTCGGAAATCGGGTCGACGGCCATACTGGCAATGACCCCTACACCAAGCCCCAGACGCACATAGGTTTTGATAACGTCCGCATCGGTCGCCGTAAAAACAATACGCGGCGACAGCCCTGCCCGGTTGAAGGCGGTATCCAGCTCAGAACGCCCGGTAAAACCAAAGGTGTATGTCACCAGCGGATATTGCGCCAGCTCCTCAATCGACACCGATGGCTTACCTGCCAGAGGATGATCCGGGGTCACCACAATCGAGCGATTCCAGTGGTAGCACGGAAGCATCACCAGGTCGTCATAGAGATGCAGTGCTTCGGTAGCGATAGCAAAATCCGCATTACCTTTGGAGACAGCTTCCGCAATTTGCGTTGGCGACCCCTGATGCATATGTAACGAGACCCGGGGATAACGTTCGATAAATCCCTTAATCACGTTCGGTAACGCATAACGCGCCTGCGTATGGGTGGTCGCAACATAGAGCGAGCCTTTATCCGGCCAGGTATGTTCCCCCGCCACCGATTTAATGGCGTCAACTTTAGAGAGAACTTCGCGGGCAATACGGATGATTTCCTGTCCGGCTGGCGTTACCTGCGTGAGGTGTTTACCGCTGCGGGCAAAGATCTGTATCCCCAGTTCATCTTCAAGCATGCGAACTTGCTTACTGATGCCTGGCTGAGAGGTATAAAGACCTTCTGCCGTTGAGGAGACGTTGAGATTATGGTTCACCACTTCAACGATATAGCGAAGCTGCTGTAATTTCATGAAAGACCATCCAAATTCGCGCAAACGGGCAATCGCTTAAGACGATTTCATAATAAAAAAGGATTTAACTATAACCACTATATCATTTATATCTTCTATGTATAGATTCGAACAAAAAATAATAACCATGTTATAAAAAAAAGGGCCGGATAACCGGCCCTCAATTTAAGCTATTAATTTACAGCGTTATTTTTTGGCTTCTGCCCATTTCCCATCAACGTAAAACGCCGACCAGTTTGTCGCTTTGCCGTCTTTTTCCGACGCAACATACTGCTGTTTCGTTTTACGACTAAAACGGACAATGGTCTTATTCCCTTCCGGATCCTGTTGCGGCGCATCCGCCAGATAACGCAGTTTTTCCGGCAAACGGTCGCGGAAGCGATATAACTCTTCCACTAACGGTGCACGCGTTTCGCGCGATTTCGGGAAGGTGTTAGCCGCGAGGAAAACCCCGGCTGCGCCGTCACGCAGAACGAAATACGCGTCCGATTTTTCGCACGGCAGTTCCGGCAACGGAACCGGATCTTCTTTCGGTGGCGCGACTTCGCCATTACGCAGGATCTTACGCGTGTTTTTGCAGTCGTCGTTGGTACAGGCCATGTACTTACCGAAACGTCCCATTTTCAGGTGCATTTCAGAGCCACATTTTTCACACTCAACCACCGGACCGTCATAACCTTTGATGCGGAACTCGCCCTCTTCGATTTCATAACCGTCACAGGTCGGGTTATTACCGCAAACATGTAGTTTACGTTTCGGATCGATCAGGTAGCTGTCCATCGCCGTACCGCACTTTGTACAACGGCGTTTGGCGCGCAACGCATTGGTTTCCGCGTCGTCGCCTTCCAGCACGTTCAATACTTCGTTTTCCGGCACCAGGTTAATGGTGGTTTTGCAGCGCTCTTTTGGTGAAAGTGCATAACCGGAGCAACCGAGGAACACCCCGGTACTGGCGGTACGGATCCCCATCTTACGACCGCAAGTCGGGCAATCAATGCTGGTAAGCACCATCTGATTCGGGCGCATGCCGCCTTCATCCGGATCTCTTTCCGCCTGGTCAAGTTGGCGGGAGAAATCGCCGAAGAAACTGTCCAGCACCTTCTTCCATTCCGCTTCGTGGTTTGCCACCTGGTCGAGACGGTCTTCCATCTGCGCGGTGAAATCGTAATTCATCAACTCACGGAAGTTCTCTTCCAGACGGTCGGTAACAATTTCACCCATTTTTTCCGCATAGAAGCGACGGTTTTCCACGCGCACATAGCCACGGTCCTGAATGGTCGAAATGATCGACGCATACGTTGACGGACGGCCAATACCACGTTTTTCCAGCTCTTTAACCAGCGACGCTTCACTAAAGCGCGCAGGCGGTTTGGTGAAGTGCTGAGCAGGTGTCAGATCAATAAGCGACAGGACATCACCCGTGTTTACCGCTGGCAGCGTACGGTCTTCATCGCCTTTACGCAGCGCTGGCATCACCTTCGTCCAGCCATCGAAACGCAAAATGCGACCGCGTGCTTTCAGGCGATAATCACCCGCGCCCACGGTAATAGTGGTGGAGTCGTATTGCGCCGGCGTCATCTGACAGGCGACAAACTGGCGCCAGATCAGTTGATACAGTTTCTGCGCATCAGTTTCCATATCTTTAAGGGCGTCAGCCTCAACCCCAACATCGGAGGGACGAATCGCTTCGTGCGCTTCCTGGGAGTTCTCTTTGCTGGCGTACTGGTTGGCATTTTCCGGCAGATATTTTTTGCCGTACTTATCACCAATAAAGGTACGCACCATGCTGACCGCATCCTGACTCAGGTTGGTGGAGTCAGTACGCATATAAGTGATGTAACCTGCTTCGTACAGACGCTGGGCCATCATCATGGTTTTCTTCACGCCGAAGCCAAGACGAGTACTTGCCGCCTGCTGCAATGTGGAAGTAATAAATGGTGCGCCTGGCTTGCTGCTGGTCGGCTTGTCTTCGCGCTCAAGGACCGTGTAACGGGCTTTTTCGAGCAGGCTAACTGCCGCCATCGTTTGTTCGCGGTTAACCGGACGGAAAGGTTTATCCCCTTCGTGCGTCACCTGGAGTGGCAGAGAATCGCCACCCGGCGTTGCGGCATTAGCGTCAACTTCCCAGTACTCTTCCGGAACGAAGGCTTTAATTTCACGTTCACGCTCAACTACCAGACGCACAGCAACCGACTGTACTCGGCCAGCGGACAGGCCACGGGCAATCTTCTTCCACAACAGTGGAGAAACCATGTAACCCACTACGCGGTCCATAAAGCGCCGCGCCTGCTGGGCATTCACACGATCAATGTTCAGCTCGCCCGGCTTTTCGAACGCCTGGCGAATCGCATTTTTGGTGATTTCGTTAAACACCACGCGGCTATAGCGCGTTTCATCGCCACCGATCACTTCCCGCAGGTGCCATGCAATGGCTTCCCCTTCGCGGTCAAGGTCGGTTGCGAGATAGATATGGTCGGCTTTTTCAGCGAGCGATTTCAGCTCAGAAACCACCTTCTCTTTTCCGGGCAGCACTTCATAGTGCGCATCCCAGTTGTGCCATGGGTCAATGCCCATGCGATTGACGAGAGCGCCGCGTTCATCCTTTTTAGGCTTCTTAGCCGTTTTGGTGGAGGCAGAGTCAGCGCTCTTTTTAGGTGCTGAGCCACTGGTCGGCAAATCGCGGATATGACCTACGCTGGATTTCACCACGTAGTCATTACCCAGATACTTATTGATCGTTTTGGCTTTTGCCGGGGACTCAACGATGACGAGAGCTTTACCCATATTCACCTTTACCTAATAAAATTCTTCCAGGAATACGTCGCACATTGATTCACCTTCCGCTGGCGACGAGCCAATGATATTGCGGTGGCGACAATGGATATCAACCCTTTTCTTGACCATAAGCGAAAGTAATCGCTAGCAGATGATTGAGTTAACAGGCTTTTTCGCTAGTCTACGATACAGCACGACGATTTTACGGTCGAATGTCAAGCAAATCTGTTGCCAGATTGACGAAAGGGTCACACTGTACCTGATAAAATTTGTTACGCAACTTTATTAGCATGCAAATTCGAATCACGCCAGCACTACCGTAACGGGAAACCCCTTGCCTGCGCAGGGAAAATTTGCCCCTGGGCCGCGTGGGGCGTAAACTTGTTAAATTTTTAAGGAGGGGGCGAAATGGAGCCAACTAAGCAACCTATCGATCGTCAGTCTCTGCTTGAGCTGGCAAACCAACTTATCCGCGATCATGAAGACACACTGTCCGGCATTGAAGCAACCGGCGTAAGCCAGCGCAACGGGGTGCTGGTGTTCAGCGGCGAGTATTTTCTTGATGAACAGGGGCTGCCGACCGGGAAAAGCACTGCGGTGTTCAATATGTTCAAATATCTGGCGCATGAACTGTCTGAAAAATACCATCTGATCGATTAAACAAAAACGCGAGGCCATGGCCTCGCGTTTTTGTTTGTACTCGCCTTACATCAGCGGTTTCTGTCCGCGCTGCCACCAGCGCATCAGCAACCGGTCTGCGCTTTCTGCAGCACTTCCGGTAAAGCGGTCGATGAGCTTTTTGCGCTGCTGATAGCGCAAGCCAATGACCTCATGGCTCTCAAACAGCCCCAGCAGCAGCTCGTCACTGGTACCGACCGCATCGACAAGCCCTTTTTCCAGTGCCTGAGAACCATACCAGTGCTCGCCGGTCGCTACCTGTTCTATATCCAGTTGCGGGCGCATTTGATGCACAAAGCCTTTGAACAGGTCATGCGTTTCATTGAGGCTCTCGCGGAATTTCTGCCTTCCCTCTTCGGTGTTTTCACCCAACAGAGTCAGCGTGCGTTTGAACTGCCCGGCGGTATGCAGTTCGATATCAATCTCTTTACCTTTCAGGAAGCGGTTGAAGTTGGGGATCTGCGCCACAACGCCAATCGATCCAATAATAGAAAACGGCGCCGCAACAATTTTATCCGCCACGCAGGCCATCATATAACCGCCGCTGGCGGCGACTTTATCAACCGCGACGGTGAGCGGAACCTGCTTATCGCGCAGACGCTGCAACTGCGACGCAGCCAGCCCGTAACCATGAACAACGCCACCGGGGCTTTCCAGACGGAGAACCACCTGATCTTCTGGCTTCACCAGCGTCAACACTGCGGTTACCTCTTCGCGCAGCGCGCCCACTTCATGGGCATCCATGCTGCCTTTAAAGTCCAGCACCCAGGCGCGTGGTTTGCCCGCTGAGGCCATGTCGCCAGATTTTGCTTTGGCCTTTGCCGCTTTTGCATCCTGTTTGGCTTTTTTCTTTTGGGCTTTATGCCACAGCTTTTGCTGCTGGCTGTCCAGCAACGCCACAGCCATCTCTTCCTGCATTTCCTTATAGTCTTCGCTCATGCGGGTAATACGTAATTCCCCCCGCTGACGTTTGCGCTGTGTCAGATTAACAATAAGAATTGCGACCACCGCAATCGCAACCACAACAGTCGCAATTTTGGCTAAAAACAAACCATATTCAGACAGTAATTCCACGCATTCCACCTTGGTTCAGCCACTTAACAATCGCATTCAGTGTACATGAGCCTTTCTGGCGCGTCTCGCATTGCCACCCTTTCGGATATTCAGTCGACCAGTTTCAGCACATTCCGCTATACATTATCCCAACGCACGGGAGACTCTCTGCCAGACTGATTGAAATCGCTTTCTGTTTCAGGCATAAAGCCAACACGATTTAAAAACGGGTTGAGACCAAGGAGTTAGCGTGCATTACCAGCCACAACGCGACCTGTTGCGAAACCACATTATTCTGGTCACCGGTGCCAGTGACGGCATCGGCAAAGAAGCGGCGCTGACTTATGCCCGCTACGGCGCGCGCGTCATTTTACTGGGGCGTAACGAAGACAAACTCCGGGCCGTTGCCGGGCAAATAGCGTCCGAAGGCGGCCAGGCCGCCAGCCTCTACACACTGGACATGGCCACCTGTACACCCGATGATTGTCAGCGTCTCGCTAACGAGATAACGCAACACTACCCGAGACTGGACGGTGTGCTGCATAACGCTGGCGTGCTGGGTGATGTTTGCCCAATGAGCGAACAGCAGCCAGCCGTCTGGGATAACGTAATGCAGGTTAACGTCAACGCCACTTTCTATTTGACCCAGGTGCTCCTTCCTTTATTACTCAAAGCGGAAAGCGGCTCGCTGGTCTTCACATCGTCAAGCGTTGGCCGCCAGGGCCGTGCAAATTGGGGGGCCTATGCCGCCTCTAAATTTGCCACCGAAGGCATGATGCAAGTGCTGGCTGAGGAGTACCAAAACCGTTTACGGGTCAATTGCATCAACCCGGGCGGTACCCGGACGCAGATGCGCGCCAGTGCCTTCCCGAGCGAAGATCCGCAGAAATTAAAAACGCCAGCCGATATTATGCCGCTCTATCTATGGCTGATGGGCGATGACAGCCGTCGCAAAACAGGCATGAGTTTTGATGCTCAGCCAGGACGAAAACCGGGGATATCACAATGAGTGAAGAACGTTACCAGCAACGCCAGCAGCGGGTGAAAGACAAGGTCGAAGCCCGCGTGGCGGCAGCGCAGGAAGAGCGCGGCATCATTATCGTTTTTACCGGCAATGGTAAAGGCAAAACCACCGCTGCATTCGGCACCGCCGCACGTGCCGTCGGCCACGGAAAGAAGGTCGGTGCCATTCAGTTTATTAAAGGCACCTGGCCTAATGGTGAACGTAATTTACTGGAACCGCACGGTGTCGAATTTCAGGTGATGGCAACCGGGTTCACCTGGGACACGCAAAACCGCGAGAGCGACACTGCCGCCTGCCTTGAGGTATGGACACATGCGCAACGTATGCTGGCGGACGAATCGCTGGATATGGTGGTGCTCGACGAGTTGACCTATATGGTGGCTTACGATTACCTGCCGCTGGAAACCGTTCTTGATGCGCTGGAAAAGCGCCCGGCAAACCAGACGGTGATCATCACCGGTCGCGGCTGTCATCGCGATATCCTGGAGATTGCCGATACGGTCAGTGAACTGCGCCCGGTAAAACATGCTTTCGAAGCGGGCGTCAAGGCACAGATCGGTATCGACTATTAAGACACCGCTGGCAGCAGCGTAACAATGCGGCACTGCTGCCATGCCAGTGATTTGTTCAACCATCACACTCGCCCACACATGTGACAGTGTCACGCTTTTCCAGCGCAGTATGGCGGAAATTATAATATGCGGGAACGAGAGGACGTTTCCGGCAAGGTAACCGGAAACGTCAGGAAATTAGCCGTTGCTGTTACGCCCACCGGAACGACGGCTACCCGGTGCCTGACGATTGCCTGACACCTGGCTGTGGCGTTTCACCGCACGACGAATCTGATTGGCTTTCATGCGGCGACGATCTTTTTCGACCGCCACTTTTGATGCGGTTTCCGGCGGCAACCCTACCAGCTCGCGCAGGTAGTTGGTTTGGGCCAGATCCAGTTCGGTATAACCACCGCGCGGCAACCCTTTCGGCAGTGGAATGTCGCCATAGCGCACACGAATAAGACGGCTAACCTGCACGCCAACCGCTTCCCACAGGCGACGCACCTCGCGGTTACGCCCTTCGGTCAGGGTCACGTTATACCACTGGTTGATCCCTTCACCACCGCTAAATTTAATGGTTTTGAATGCTGCCGGACCATCTTCCAGTTGAACGCCACGTGACAGTTCACGCACCTTGGCCTCTTCAATCTGGCCGAATACACGCACCGCGTATTCACGTTCCACTTCACGGCTTGGGTGCATCAGGCGATTCGCCAGTTCACCGTCGGTGGTGAACAGCAGCAGACCACAGGTGTTGACGTCAAGACGTCCAACCGCAATCCAACGAGCGCCGCGCAGTTTTGGCAGACGATCAAAAACGGTCGGACGGCCTTCCGGATCGTTACGCGTGCACAGCTCACCTTCTGGTTTGTAATACGCCAGCACGCGGCAGATTTGTTCAGCGGACTCTTTTATCGAGATAAGATGACCGTCGATGCGAATTTTCAGCGCCTGGGTCACTTCAACGCGATCGCCCAGCGTGGCAATCTTGCCGTCTACGCTGACGCGGCCTGCTTCGATGATGGTTTCGATTTCACGGCGGGAGCCGTGGCCAGCTCGCGCCAGCACTTTCTGTAACTTTTCGCTCATAGAGCTTCCTCGGGTGTCGCCTTCACAGGCGTCGAATAAGGTCATCAGGCCACTGCGGCGCCTGTGAAATGGCCGCGTAGTATAGCGGCTTGCTTCATTATAGGAAAGGTTTAACGTCGCCGACGCCTTCACGAATAACAACCGGGGCATCGTCGGTAAGATCGACCACCGTTGTCGGTTGTTGCCCCAGATACCCGCCATGGATAATCAAATCCACCAGCTTTTCCAGACGGTCTTTAATTTCATCCGGATCGGACTCGGTAAATTCGCTGCCAGGTAGCATCAGCGAGGTAGAGAGCATCGGCTCGCCAAGGGTATCGAGTAACGCCAGCGCAATTGGATTCGCCGGGACACGCAGACCGATGGTTTTACGTTTTTCCTGTAACAGGCGACGCGGCACCTCTTTCGTTCCTTTCAGGATAAAGGTGTAGTTACCTGGGGTGTTATTTTTGATCAGACGAAAAGCCACATTATCGACGAACGCATAGGTCGATAGCTCAGACAAATCGCGGCACATCAGGGTAAAGTTATGGCCATCCGGCAATTGACGGATACGGCAAATACGCTCCATCGCCCCTTTGTCTTCAATTTTACAGCCTAACGCATACCCGGAATCGGTAGGGTAAACAATCACCCCGCCTTTACGGACAATCTCAACGGCCTGGGTAATCAGACGCGGTTGAGGATTTTCCGGATGAATATAAAAAAACTGACTCATACTTCCCTCTCTTCACTGTTTTGCGGCTGCTCCCATTTGCACCAGACGCCCTCAACATCAGCCGGTAGCCAAAGCTTGCGCCCCAACTCAATCCATGGACATGGCTGATGGAAATCCGATCCCTGCGAGGCCAGTAAACCAAACTGGCGGGCATACTCGGCGAGTTGTTTACGCTCATTGGGAGCCTGCTGGCATTGGGCAACTTCCATCGCCTCTCCGCCGCTTTGGGCAAAATGCGCCAGCAGTCTTTTCAACCATTTAGCGGAGAGATCATATCGACCCGGATGGGCCAGGACCGCCGTTCCGCCAGAATGATGAATCACTTCAATAGCTTGTTCTATTGTACACCACTGCGGTGGAACATATCCGGTTTTCCCGCGCGCAAGATACCTTTTGAATACATCGGCCATATTGGTGGCTTTGCCGCACTCCACCAGGAAGCGGGCAAAATGGCCACGCGTGACGGCAGCCCCTTGCGCCAGTCGCTGCGCGCCCTCCCATGCGCCCGGAATATGCGCCTTTTCCAGCCGCTCGGCAATCAGTCTGCCGCGCTGCTGGCGTCGTTCATGCTGATCCTGTAAAAATGTACACAGCGTCGGGTTTTCGATATCCATATTCAGCCCCACGATGTGGATCTCGTGGTTTTCCCAGACGGTGGAAATCTCCACACCGCTAATGAGTTTGAGTGCCAGCCCGGCACGTTCAATTTCTTCACGCGCAGCGGGAATGGCGGCGGTAGTGTCGTGATCGGTAATCGCCAGGGTCCCTACGCGCATTGCAACCGCACGGTGGACCAGTTCTTGTGGTGTCAGGACGCCATCGGAGGCAATAGTGTGGCTGTGCAGGTCATAAATCACTGCGTAATTCGTGTCGCTCAAAAGCGGCTCCCGTGGCCGATAAAACAATAACTGTGCCCTATCATAACGTTCTGCGGCGATTTTCTGAAATCGAGGGTTGACTTTCCTCGCTCGAACCAGTTAACTAGTACGCAAGTTCACTCCACGAGGTATCACTGATGAATATGCATATTTCCGTAAACCGCTGGTGGCGCACTCCCTGACATTGGGCAGTGTTTCACGTGCGTATTCAGCACACCGATACCCGGCCCGCCAACTGAGCGGGCTTTTTTTTGAACACATTTATGAGAGCAACTATGCAAACACAAAAACCGACACTCGAATTGCTCACCAGCAACGCGCTGTACCGGGAGAACCCGACCGCGTTATTCCATCAACTGTGTGGTGCACGCCCGGCAACCTTGTTGCTTGAATCCGCCGATATCGACAGCAAAAACGATTTAAAAAGCCTGCTGCTGGTGGATAGCGCGCTGCGCATTACCGCACTGGGTGACACTGTCACTATTGAGGCGTTAACGCAAAACGGCGCGTCTCTGTTACCGCTGCTGGATGCCGCGCTTCCGGCTGGTGTAGAAAACACCGTCCGGGCAGATGCTCGCGTCTTACGTTTTCCGCCCGTCAGCACCCTGCTCGACGAAGACGCACGCCTGTGTTCACTCTCTGTTTTCGATGCCTTCCGTCTGTTACAGGTGCTGGTCGATGTCCCTGCCGATGAGCGTGAAGCCATGTTCTTCGGCGGCCTGTTTGCCTACGACCTGGTGGCCGGATTCGAAGATTTACCTGCACTGAGCCATGACCGTCGCTGCCCGGACTACTGCTTTTATCTGGCAGAAACCTTACTGGTGATCGACCATCAGAAGCGTCACACCCGCATTCAGGTGAGCCTGTTTTCCGCCGATGCTGACGAAAAAGCGCGACTGACTCAACGAATTGAAACCCTGCATGAACAATTAAATGTGCCGCCAGGGCCATTGCCGGTTGAATCTGTCAGCGATATGCGCTGCGAATGCAACCAGAGCGATGAAGAGTACGGCGCGGTTGTGCGCCACATGCAAAAAGCGATTCGTGCCGGTGAAATTTTTCAGGTCGTGCCGTCTCGTCGTTTCACCCTGCCGTGCCCGTCACCGCTGGCCGCCTATGAAGTGCTGAAAAAGAGCAACCCAAGCCCGTACATGTTCTTTATGCAGGACAATGACTTCGCCCTGTTTGGCGCCTCGCCGGAAAGCTCTCTCAAATATGACGCCACCTCACGCCAGATTGAAATCTACCCGATCGCCGGGACTCGCCCACGCGGACGTCGCGCCGACGGTTCCCTGGATCGTGACCTGGACAGCCGTATTGAACTCGAAATGCGTACCGACCATAAAGAGCTTTCCGAGCATCTGATGCTGGTTGACCTCGCGCGTAACGATCTGGCGCGCATTTGTACTCCAGGCAGTCGCTATGTGGCAGATCTGACCAAAGTCGACCGCTACTCCTTCGTAATGCATCTGGTTTCGCGTGTGGTCGGTGAACTGCGACAGGACCTGGACGTGCTCCACGCTTATCGCGCTTGTATGAACATGGGCACGCTCAGTGGGGCCCCAAAAGTACGCGCCATGCAGCTTATTGCCGATGCAGAAGGCTCCCGCCGTGGCAGTTACGGCGGCGCGGTGGGCTATTTCACCGCCCACGGCGACCTGGATACCTGCATCGTGATTCGTTCTGCCTGGGTTGAAGACGGTGTCGCCACCGTTCAGGCAGGCGCTGGCGTGGTACTGGATTCAGTGCCGCAATCAGAAGCCGATGAAACACGTAATAAAGCCCGCGCGGTTCTGCGCGCCATTGCTAAAGCGCATAACGCTCAGGAGACATTCTGATGGCTGACATTCTGCTGCTCGACAATATCGACTCATTTACCTATAACCTGGCGGATCAGCTGCGCGCCAGCGGGCATAACGTGGTGATTTACCGTAACCATGTTCCGGCACAAACCCTGATTGACCGCCTGGCGACCATGAAAAACCCGGTGCTGATGCTCTCGCCAGGGCCAGGGGCGCCGTCAGAAGCAGGCTGCATGCCTGAGTTGCTGACCCGCATGCGCGGCAAATTGCCGATTATCGGCATCTGTCTGGGACATCAGGCAATTGTAGAAGCCTATGGCGGCTATGTCGGTCAGGCAGGCGAAATCCTGCACGGTAAAGCTTCAAGCATTGAACATGACGGTCAGGCAATGTTTGCCGGGCTGGCGAACCCGCTGCCTGTGGCGCGCTACCATTCACTGGTGGGCAGCAACATTCCGGCAGGGTTAACCATCAACGCGCATTTTAATGGCATGGTGATGGCCGTGCGTCATGATGCGGATCGCGTGTGTGGCTTCCAGTTCCATCCGGAATCCATTCTGACTTCGCAAGGCGCCCGCTTGTTGGAACAAACCCTGGCCTGGGCGCTGCAGAAACTGGAGCAGACCAATACCCTGCAACCAGTACTGGAAAAACTGTATCAGGCGCAAACCCTGAGCCAACAGGAAAGCCACCAGCTTTTCTCTGCCGTGGTGCGCGGCGAGCTGAAGCCTGAACAACTGGCCGCAGCGCTGGTCAGTATGAAAGTGCGTGGTGAGCACCCCAATGAAATCGCCGGGGCGGCCACCGCGTTACTGGAAAATGCCGCGCCGTTCCCACGCCCGGACTACCCGTTTGCCGATATCGTGGGCACCGGTGGCGACGGCAGCAACAGTATCAATATTTCCACCGCCAGCGCTTTTGTGGCGGCGGCCTGCGGGCTTAAGGTTGCCAAACACGGTAACCGCAGCGTTTCCAGCCGTTCCGGCTCATCCGATTTACTGGCAGCTTTCGGCATTAATCTTGATATGAATGCGGATAAATCCCGCACTGCGCTGGATGAACTGGGGGTCTGTTTCTTATTTGCACCGAAGTATCACACCGGGTTCCGCCACGCGATGCCGGTGCGCCAGCAGCTTAAAACGCGCACCTTGTTTAACGTCCTGGGGCCATTGATTAACCCGGCGCACCCGCCGCTGGCGTTGATCGGTGTTTACAGCCCGGAACTGGTGTTACCCATTGCCGAAACCCTGCGTGTTCTGGGCTATCAACGTGCGGCCGTTGTGCACAGCGGTGGGATGGATGAGGTGTCACTGCATGCCCCGACGGTGGTGGCTGAATTGCGTGACGGCGAGATCAAAAGCTACCAGCTTACCGCTGCTGATTTCGGTCTGACGCCCTATCACCAGGAGCAACTGGCAGGCGGAACACCGGAAGAAAACCGTGACATTCTGACACGCTTACTACAAGGTAAAGGTGAAGCCGCCCATGAGGCCGCCGTCGCTGCAAATGTCGCCATGTTGATGCGTTTACATGGTGAAGAGGATTTGCAAGCTAACGCGCAAAAAGTTATGCAGGTGCTGCACAGCGGCGCCGCCTATGACAAAGTCACCGCACTTGCGGCAAGAGGGTAAAGAATGCAAACCGTATTAGCAAAAATCGTCGCGGATAAGGCGATTTGGGTAGCCGCCCGCAAGGAGCAGCAGCCGCTGGCCAGTTTTCAGAATGACGTGGTGCCGAGCACTCGTCGCTTCTACGACGCCCTGCAGGGTACGCGCACCGCGTTTATCCTGGAATGCAAAAAAGCATCCCCGTCAAAAGGGGTGATTCGCGATGATTTCGACCCGGCGCGTATCGCCGGGGTTTACAAACACCATGCATCGGCCATCTCCGTACTGACCGACGAGAAATATTTCCAGGGCAGTTTTGATTTCCTGCCTGTTGTCAGCCAGATCGCGCATCAGCCGATTCTGTGTAAGGACTTCATTATCGACCCTTACCAGATTTATCTGGCGCGCTTTTACCAGGCCGATGCCTGCCTGCTGATGCTCTCGGTACTGGATGATGAGCAATACCGCCAGCTCTCTGCCGTCGCCCACAGCCTGAGCATGGGTGTACTGACCGAAGTCAGCAATGAAGAAGAGCTGGAGCGCGCTATCGCGCTTGGGGCAAAAGTGGTCGGCATCAATAACCGCGACCTGCGCGATCTGTCTATCGATCTGAATCGTACACGTCAGTTGGCTCCGCGCCTGGGCGCAGGGGTAACGGTTATCAGCGAATCAGGGATTAACACTTACGCCCAGGTGCGTGAACTGAGCCATTTCGCTAATGGTTTCCTGATTGGTTCCGCGCTGATGTCTCATGACGATCTGGACGCCGCCGTTAAACGCGTCTTGCTTGGCGAAAATAAAGTCTGCGGCCTGACGCGTCCGCAAGATGCGCTGGTCGCTTATGAAGCGGGAGCGATTTATGGCGGTCTGATTTTCGTCGCCTCTTCCCCCCGTGCCGTCAACGTCGCCCAGGCCCGCACGGTTATGGCGGGCGCACCGCTCCAGTACGTTGGTGTGTACCGTAATGCGCCTGTCGAAACCGTGTCGGCCAACGTGGAGCAACTGGGGTTAGTCGCCGTACAGTTACACGGCAGTGAAGACCAGCACTATATCGACACACTGCGTAAGCAGTTGCCGGATAGCGTACAAATCTGGAAGGCGCTGAGCGTGGGCGACACCCTGCCGGCCCGCGACCTGAACCATGTCGATAAGTATGTGTTTGATAACGGCCAGGGCGGTAGCGGTAAGCGTTTTGACTGGAGCCTGCTGTCAGGGCAAACGCTGGACAACGTACTGCTGGCAGGCGGACTTGGCGCAGATAACTGCGTAGAAGCGGCCAAAACCGGCTGTGCCGGACTCGATTTCAATTCAGGCGTAGAGTCTGAACCCGGGAAAAAAGACGCCGATAAAGTGGCCTCGGTATTCCGAACTTTACGCGCTTATTAAGGAAGAAAACCATGACGACATTATTAAACCCGTATTTTGGTGAGTTTGGTGGCATGTATGTGCCGCAAATCCTGATGCCTGCACTGCGTCAGCTGGAAGAAGCCTTTGTCAGCGCGCAAAAAGATCCTGAATTTCAGGCGCAATTCACCGATTTACTGAAAAACTACGCCGGTCGCCCGACCGCACTGACTAAATGCCAGAACATTACCGCAGGGACGAATACCACCCTGTACCTGAAGCGTGAGGATTTACTGCACGGCGGCGCACACAAAACCAACCAGGTATTAGGACAGGCGCTGCTGGCCAAACGGATGGGTAAAACGGAAATCATCGCCGAAACCGGTGCCGGGCAGCACGGTGTGGCATCGGCGCTCGCCAGCGCCCTGCTCGGCCTGAAATGCCGCATCTACATGGGCGCGAAAGATGTGGAGCGTCAGTCACCAAACGTCTTCCGTATGCGCTTAATGGGCGCAGAGGTGATCCCGGTACACAGCGGTTCCGCCACCCTGAAAGATGCCTGTAATGAAGCGCTGCGCGACTGGTCTGGCAGCTACGATACCGCGCACTACATGCTCGGTACCGCCGCAGGCCCGCACCCCTTCCCGACCATTGTGCGTGAATTCCAGCGGATGATCGGTGAAGAGACCAAAGTGCAGATCCTCGAAAAAGAAGGCCGCCTGCCGGATGCCGTCATCGCCTGCGTGGGCGGCGGCTCCAATGCGATCGGCATGTTTGCCGATTTCATTGAAGAAACCAGTGTTGGCCTTATTGGGGTCGAACCTGCCGGACACGGTATCGAAACCGGTGAACACGGCGCGCCGCTTAAGCATGGCCGCGTGGGGATCTATTTCGGAATGAAATCCCCAATGATGCAGACCGATGAAGGCCAGATCGAGGAGTCGTACTCTATCTCTGCGGGGCTGGATTTCCCGTCCGTGGGGCCACAGCACGCTTATTTGAACAGCACCGGTCGTGCGGATTATGTCTCTATTACCGATGACGAAGCACTCGAAGCCTTTAAGACGCTGTGCCGCCACGAAGGGATTATTCCGGCACTCGAATCCTCCCACGCCCTGGCCCATGCGCTGAAAATGATGCGTGAGAACCCGGAAAAAGAGCAACTGCTGGTGGTTAACCTGTCTGGCCGTGGAGATAAAGATATCTTCACCGTACACGATATTTTGAAAGCGCGAGGGGAAATCTGATGGAACGCTACGAGACACTTTTTAAACAATTGAAGGAACGCAAGGAAGGCGCATTTGTTCCCTTTGTCACGCTGGGCGATCCCTCACCTGAGCAATCACTGAAAATCATCGATACGCTGATTGAAGCTGGCGCCGATGCACTGGAATTAGGGATCCCGTTTTCAGACCCTCTGGCAGATGGCCCGACCATTCAAAACGCCACGCTGCGCGCCTTTGCCGCAGGCGTCACGCCGAGCCAGTGTTTTGAAATGCTGGCCGCGATTCGCCAGAAACATCCGACGATCCCGATTGGCCTGCTGATGTACGCCAACCTCGTCTTTAGCCGAGGTATAGATGAGTTCTATGCCCAGTGCGAGAAAGCGGGTGTCGACTCAGTGCTGGTCGCCGATGTGCCAGTGGAGGAGTCTGCGCCGTTCCGTCAGGCCGCGCTGCGGCATAATGTCGCGCCGATCTTCATCTGCCCGCCAAACGCCGATGACGAGTTGCTGCGTCAAATCGCCTCGCACGGTCGCGGTTATACCTATCTGCTCTCCCGTGCCGGGGTTACCGGGGCGGAAAACCGTGCCGCGTTGCCGCTCCACCACCTGGTCGAAAAACTGACCGAGTATCATGCTGCGCCGCCATTGCAAGGGTTTGGTATCTCTGCGCCTGACCAGGTGACCGCAGCCATTGATGCGGGCGCTGCCGGGGCAATATCAGGTTCCGCTATCGTCAAAATTATTGAGAAGAACCTTGATAAACCTGCCGTGATGCTCGAAGAACTTGGCGCGTTTGTCCGGGCGATGAAAGCTGGCACTCGTCAGTAATGCCTCCTGACGCCCGGCCCGCCGCCGGGCGTTTTTTTCCGCTAACTGACACAGCGTCTGCACAGTCCCATTTCACAAATAGCACTCATTCTCTGCTGATGCGTCTGTCTTATTATTCGTTTTCAGCGACCTGTCGTTTCCCGTTTCTTCATCCGGTGGCTGACTGTTAACTACAACACAATCCTGACTCGCGACGGCTATCGCGGGTCAATTCTGCATTGCCTGCATAACGCTAAGGCTTAATAATGTCGCGGATATGTGGGACACGGATGACAGTAAACTACATAGGTATTCATCATCCGTCAGACGCTGATGTCTTTAATGGGAAGGATGTCCATATGCTTAATAAAGCCGCATTGATAAGAGGCTGGTTTACAATTGCGACGATTTTCACCTGTTTCACTCTTGGCAGTTATATAGGCCATTACTATTTTGCCGGTTCACGTATTCCATGGCTTATAGGGGTTATTGCCGCAATAGTCATCAATTGGGGATCGTACGGTGTGCTGAAAAAACTCACCTGAATTTCTCGTTGATAAAAACTGGCCACCCTTATGCGGCCAGTTTTCTGTAGCAGCTATCAGAAGCGATAGCCAGCAGCAAACATAAATACCCACGGATCGAGACGCGTACTCACGCTTTGCTGCGCGCCTCCCGCTTTAAAGCGAACGTCCGTATCAATATCCATGTACCAGACTGAGGCATTAATCAGCCAGTTACGGTTAATTAAATAATCCACCCCTACCTGTCCTGCCGCGCCCCAGGAATTTTTCAGGCTCAAATCAGAAAGTCCAGCCGATTTACCCGTATCGTTGAATTTTTCATCAAAGAACATGGTGTAGTTGATACCCGCACCAATATACGGGCGGACTTTACTTGCGGCATCACCAAAATACCACTGTGCCATCAGCGTTGGGGGCAAGTGGTGAACGGTTGCGATATTACCGGTTGGGCCGGTCCCTACTTTATGACGAAACGGGGTCGCTGCCAGCAATTCCACGCCAACGTTGTCCGTTGCCATATACGTCATGGTCAGTCCGAGCTGGGTATTATTATCGACGTTAAAACTTCCCAGACTCCCTAACACATTATCCGATCCCTCCGTCGGCCTCACAGTCGCGGAACCGGCACGCATGAAAAATTCCCCCGCTTCATGCGCATACGCACCTGCGGAAAGACTGCTGAGGATCAATGCTGCCACGGCTAATTTATTCATATCCACTCCATGTATGTGGTTTTTCATAGGCGCCGTGAATATACCTATAAATAAGTACATCGTGATCCAATCTGGATCACATTACATTCGTTAATTTAACATTTATTGATCTGAGTTAATTTTGACTGCCAGTTCACACTTTTAGTTTTTGTATTCACATCAATTTTGCCGTTTAAACTTGCTAAAAAAATCGTCATCGTTCCCTCTTGCCGACGCGTGTTCATGGGTCTACTTTAATGAACTCACAATTTGAATTGATGCGTAGTTATTGCAGGTGTGCCATGAGTGATCTCAACCCGTGCATGTCGTGCGGAGCCTGTTGTGCTTATTTTCGTGTCTCTTTCTACTGGGCCGAGGCGGATGACGCTGGCGGTTCCGTACCGGCTCAACTGACTGAGCCTGTCACCCCTTTTTTACGCTGTATGCGCGGAACCAATCAGAAGCGAAGCCATTGTGTCGCGCTGGAAGGCATTCCGGGTGAGTCAGCGCGTTGCCGTATTTATGAGCAACGACCATATCCTTGCCGCGAATTTATGATGTCGGGCGAGAATGACGAGGCCAATGAGGCCTGCGATCGCGCCCGTGCGTATTACGGATTACCACCGCTTTACAAAGATATGCTTTTCCATACATCCACGGAGGCTGCCACCGATGACGCTTTCAGGGTACAATTGTGATGAATTTAACATTGCAGAACTCAAGGAGAGTGCATGTCTATCACGGCAGAATCCGTTTACCGTGACACGGGGAATTTTTTTCGTAATCAGTTTGTTACCATTTTACTGATTGCACTTCTATGTGCATTTATTACAGTGCTGTTAGGGCGCGTCTTTTCGCCCAGTGACGCCCAGCTTTCGATCCTGGGTGAAGGTGATTATCTGGCGGAAAGCACCGGGTTGTTTGACCTGGTGCGCAATATGACGCCGGAACAGCAGCAGGTATTGTTACGCTTATCAGCGGCAGCCACCTTCTCCGGTTTGATCGGGAATGCCATCCTGGCGGGCAGCACGTTGATGATGATCCGGATGATCTCGGCAGGGCAACGCGTTAGCGCGCTTCGTGCTATCGGTGCCAGTGCGCCGGTTTTGCCCGCGCTGTTTATCCTGTTCATGTTGACAACCTTTATGGTGCAAATCGGCATGATGTTCATCTTCGTACCCGGCGTATTACTGGCTATTTTGCTGGCGTTCGCACCGGTGATGATGGTTCAGGATCGCGCGGGCGTCTTCTCGGCGATGCGCGGCAGTATGCGTCTGGGCTGGAACAATATGCGTCTGGTCGCGCCTGCGGTCATCGGCTGGTTGCTGGCAAAAATCGCACTGCTGATGTTTGCACATAATTTAGCGTTTCTTACGCCGGAAGTCGGTGCGGTGGTCGCAAACACGGTGAGCAACATGATATCTGTCGCTTTGCTCATTTATCTGTTTCGCCTGTATATGCTGATACGTCAGTGATTTTTCGCCTGCGATAGCAGGCAATTTAACGGAACCGTAGAATGAAGCAGTTTCTTGATTTTCTCCCACTGGTGGTGTTTTTCGCTTTTTACAAGCTGTATGACATTTATGCAGCAACGACAGCTTTGATCATCGCTACGGCTGTTGTCCTGATTTATAGCTGGGTGCGTTACCGTAAAGTCGAAAAAATGGCGCTGATTACATTTGTACTGGTGGCCGTTTTCGGTGGACTGACGATTTTCTTCCACAATGACGAATTCATTAAATGGAAAGTCACGGTTATCTACGCCCTGTTTGCCGGTGCCTTGCTGTTTAGCCAGTGGGTAATGAAAAAACCACTTATCCAGCGCATGCTGGGTAAAGAACTCACCCTGCCACCGGTAGTATGGGAGCGCCTCAACCTTGCCTGGGCGCTGTTTTTCATCCTTTGTGGTCTGGCCAATATTTATATCGCCTTCTGGCTGCCACAAAATATCTGGGTGAATTTCAAAGTGTTTGGCTTAACGGCACTGACTCTTATCTTTACCGTATTAAGCGGTGTTTATATCTATCGTCACATGCCGCAGGACGATAAACCGTGAGTGGCACATAAAAAACCGGGCTGTGCCCGGTTTTTTTTCTACATATCAGCTTATCTAATTGTTTTCAGCCATAAATCCATAGTAGCATCCCGCCAGAATTCCCCCTTCTTTATTGATGAGATAACCATGTCTAACACTCAGGATGCACCGCAGGGCGAACTTGTTCTGCGCACATTGGCAATGCCGGCAGATACCAATGCGAACGGTGATATTTTTGGCGGCTGGCTGATGTCGCAGATGGATATGGGCGGTGCAATCCTTGCTAAAGAGATCGCCCACGGACGCGTCGTCACTGTCCGCGTCGATGGCATGAGTTTCCTGCGCCCTGTCGCCGTGGGCGATGTGGTGTGTTGTTATGCGCGTTGTGTGAAACGCGGTAATACGTCGGTTACCATCAACGTCGAAGTCTGGATTAAAAAGGTCGCCTCAGAACCTATTGGTCAACGTTATAAAGCCACGGAGGCACTGTTTATATATGTTGCCGTGGATAACGACGGTAAACCGCGACCGCTTCCCGTGCAGGCATAAAAAAGCCTCCATCGGGAGGCTTCCTTGCTTAATCCATTGTCGCGCCACCGTCCATACGGAAGATAATATTAACCGTGATGCCGGTGCCCGGTTTACCCGGTTCATAACGCCATTTACGCATGGCCGTTTTCACCTCACGCTCAAACATGTTCGCCGGCTGTGCTGAAAGAATTTCCACGTTGTCGATACGGCCATCCTGTAGTACGTCAAATTTCACGCGAACACGTCCTTCAATACGTAAGGCTTGTGCACGCGGCGGATATTGAGGCTGGGTGCGGCTTAATGCGCGCGGGCCTGCCGGGACCGACGGCACAGGTTTGGTGGCTATGGCTGGCGCGTTATTCATCGCCGGGCGCGGCGGAGCGTTACTTTCTACCGGTGCCGCCGGGCGGGGTTCTGCCGGTTTTACTTCACGCTTAGGCTGCTCGACTTTTTTCTCCGGTTTCGGCTTCGGTTTAGGTTTTGGCTTCGGTTCAGGTTTGTGGATCACCACCGGCGCTTCTTTTGGCGGCTCGGGAACGGGTTCTGGCTCGGGTTCCGGCTCCACAACGGGTTCTGGTGGTGGCTGCACCGCCTGCGGCGGCTCCAGCTCTGCCGGTGTCACCATGGTCACCGTAATCGGCGCAGCGGGTGCCGGTAATTCAATAACCTGATGTACCGAGGCATACAAGATGGCCGCCACGACAGCGCCATGCATACCGACGGACAACAGTGTCGGCCAGGGAAAGCGACGGGGTAAATCAAGGGCCATTGAAGTCATAATCGTTTCAGTTGAAAAAGCAAAGCTAGATTCTAAATGCAAATAGCAATCATATTCAACCAGCCATCGTGTCTGACCCAGATTTTGCGCGCATACGGTTAAAAAAAGCGCACTCTGAAAGAGGATATTCACGCGCCATCATCTTTGCGTTGCAGGCACTTATGGATTCACATAACGTAGTTGTTTTCTCATCATGAAGGAGCCCTACCCGTGTTTTATGTAATTTTCTCACAGGACGTTGCTGATTCCCTCGAAAAACGCCTTTCCGTGCGCCCGGCTCATCTGGCACGTCTGCAATTGCTGCATGACGAAGGTCGTTTATTAACGGCAGGCCCTATGCCAGCCGTAGACAGTAACGATCCGGGTGCGGCGGGTTTTACCGGCTCAACTGTTATCGCAGAATTTGAATCTCTGGAAGCGGCGCAGTCCTGGGCCGACGCGGACCCGTACGTCGCGGCGGGTGTTTATCAGCACGTCATCGTTAAGCCGTTTAAGAAAGTGTTCTGACTGTCGGAAATAACAAAGGGGTAAGCGTCATAATACCCCTTTGTTTTATCCGTTTTTAATGGGTAATCGTTTTTGAGAACAAATTAATAATAACCACGCCGGCAATAATTAACCCCATCCCCAGCATCGCCGGAAAATCCAGTTTCTGTCCGTGAATAATCCAGCCCACTGTACCAATTAATACAATCCCTACCCCGGACCAGACGGCGTAAATCACTCCGGTAGGTATAGTGCGCATTGGGATGGTCAGACACCAGAATGCAATACAATAGCCAACAATACTGATGATGCTGGGCACCAGGCGGGTAAAACTATCGGAACTTTTAAGCGCAGTGGTCGCAATGACTTCACTGACAATCGCCAGGGCGAGAAAAATAATGGCTTCTTTATTCATGGTTATCCAAAGGCGAATTAACGTTTACTTAGCGCAAGGCGGGTTGCGAAAAGCAAAAACACAACGCCGGTTGTGCGATCCATCCAGCGTATAACGGCTTCTTTACGTAAAAATGATGACAGTGGGCGCGTCGCCGCGATTAACGTTGTTGACCATATGGTTCCCAGCACCACATGAATCATCACAAGGCCAAATGTCCAAATAATAAGCGGCTGCCCATGCGGAATAAACTGTGGCAAAAAAGAGACGTAGAAAATACCCATTTTCGGATTCAGTACATTGCCTAACATGCCACGAATAAACCAGTTCTGCTTTTTATCTTCACCCGCAACAGAGAAAACAGCGGTACGCGGGCGAATGAGCATATTCACGCCCAGCCAGCATAAATAGGCAGCGCCACAATATTTGAGAATAGAGTATGCCAGTTCCGACACCGCAACTAATGCCCCAAGGCCGAAGGCAACGGCAGCCCCCCATATGAGACAACCGGTGTTAATGCCGAAGGCTGCTTTAAATGCCTGACTCCGTCCCTCCACCGCGGCAGTACGTAAAATTAGTGCGGTATCGAGACCCGGAGTGAGCGTCAGCAGTGTCGCCGCAAGGGTAAAAGCAATCAAACTATCAATAACAGTCATGCAGCATCCACCCTTTTTGAGTAAGAGATAAAAAACAATGGGCACCATAAAGGTGCCCAGAACCATCAGAACCCGTAAAAATCAAAAACTAACGCGTTGCGATGCCGATTAAGAATACACTTTCTTATCGCGTGGATACGCATATTGCGACGAGACTGCCCTTCCAACCAGCGCGCCTTGCGACGACTGGCCTGCCGGGACATACGCCAGCGCCCCACTTCCGTTCTACTACGCTTCATTTCTATGACTCTTTCCTAAAAAAGAACGCCCATTATAAACCCTGGACGTCACCAGACCAGTCCTTTTCAGCGCCGTTTTTGTTTGCCAGATGAGTCCTTATGCGTAAACTCCTTATATCAGATTTTCAAAAGGATTTTTTTGTTATGACAACCTTCTACACGGTTGTGAGTTGGCTGATCTTTTTGGGCTACTGGCTGCTCATCGCTGGTGTGACGCTGCGCATTCTAATGAAGCGCCGTGCGGTCCCTTCTGCCATGGCATGGCTGCTGATTATTTATATTCTCCCTCTGGTGGGGATTATCGCTTATCTGTCCGTTGGGGAACTACATCTTGGTAAGCGCCGCGCCGAGCGCGCTCGCGCGATGTGGCCATCCACTGCCAAGTGGTTAAAAGACCTTAAGACGTATCACCATATTTTCGCGACTGAAAACAGCAGTGTCGCCACTTCTCTGTTCAAACTCTGCGAACGGCGTCAGGGCATTGCGGGGGTGAAAGGTAATCAGCTCCAGTTGCTCACCTCCTCAGATGACGTGATGCAGGCATTGATCCGCGACATTCAGCTAGCCCGCCATAACATCGAGATGGTGTTTTATATCTGGCAGCCAGGAGGAATGGCCGATCAAGTCGCCGAATCCTTGATGGCGGCGGCCCGCCGCGGCGTGCATTGCCGTTTAATGCTTGATTCAGCAGGCAGCGTGGCGTTTTTCCGCAGTCCGTGGGCCGGCATGCTGCGCAATTCAGGTATTGAAGTGGTCGAATCGTTAAAAGTTAATCTGATGCGTGTGTTTCTGCGTCGGATGGACCTGCGCCAGCACCGCAAGATGATCCTTATCGATAATTACATCGCCTATACCGGCAGTATGAACATGGTGGACCCTCGCTTCTTCAAACAGGATGCAGGCGTCGGTCAATGGGTCGATTTAATGGCAAGGATGGAAGGCCCGGTGTCTACCGCGATGGGGATCGTCTACTCCTGCGACTGGGAGATAGAAACCGGGAAACGCATCCTCCCACCGCCACCGGATGCCAATATCATGCCGTTTGAGCAGGCCAGCGGGCACACAATCCACACCATCGCCTCTGGTCCGGGATTCCCGGAAGACCTTATTCACCAGGCATTATTGACCGCGGTTTATGCCTCGCGCGAATACCTGATTATGACGACTCCCTATTTCGTCCCCAGCGATGACCTTCTGCATGCCATTTGTACCGCCGCGCAACGAGGCGTTGACGTCAGCATTATCCTGCCGCGTAAGAATGACTCGGTGCTGGTTGGCTGGGCCAGCCGGGCCTTTTTCACCGAACTGCTGGCTGCGGGGGTAAAAATTTATCAGTTTGAAGGCGGCCTTCTGCATACGAAAAGCGTGCTGGTCGATGGCGAGTTAAGCCTGGTGGGAACAGTGAACCTTGATATGCGCAGTCTGTGGCTTAATTTTGAGATTACACTGGTTATCGACGATACCGGCTTTGGCAGCGATCTGGCGGCCGTGCAGGATGATTATATTTCGCGGTCTCGCTTGCTGGACGCACGTCTGTGGGTTAAACGTCCGTTCTGGCACCGGATTGCAGAACGACTGTTTTACTTCTTTAGCCCATTGCTGTAAAACGTGCCCAAATGATATTAAACAGGTAGTCATTATGGAAATGGATCTGAACAACCGCCTGAGCGAAGACGAAACGCTGGAGCAGGCTTACGATATTTTTCTCGAACTTGCGGCGGATAATCTCGACCCGGCAGATATCATTCTGTTCAATCTTCAGTTTGAAGAGCGTGGCGGTGCGGAATTGTTTGATCCCAGCGAAGACTGGCAAGAGCATGTTGATTACGATCTGAACCCGGACTTTTTCGCCGAGGTGGTGATTGGCCTCGCGGATAGCGACGGTGGCGAAATCAACGATGTCTTTGCCCGCGTACTGCTCTGTCGTGAGAAAGATCATAAGTTGTGCCACATTCTCTGGCGCGAGTAGTAAAAAGAAAAGGCTGACTTTCGTCAGCCTTTTTCATTTAGAGCGGGTCAACCTTAAGGCACGAGACCGCATGGCGAAAGCTACCTTCCAGCACCGGGCGCGTCTGCGCGCATTCGGGTCCGGCAATCGGGCAACGCGTACGGAACACGCAGCCCGACGGCGGGTTGATTGGTGAAGGCAAATCCCCTTCCAGCAACTGAATCTGCTTGTTCTTTTCCAGATCCGGGTCCGGGATTGGCACAGCAGACATCAGCGCTTTGGTATAAGGGTGCTGCGGATTGTGGTACACCTCGTCATAGGTGCCCAACTCCACCGCGTGTCCCAAATACATGACCAGCACGCGATCGGAGATGTGCTTCACCACCGCGAGATCGTGGGCGATAAAGATCAGCGATAACCCCATTTCCCGCTGCAGTTTTTGCAGCAAGTTGACCACCTGTGCCTGGATTGACACGTCCAGTGCAGAAACCGGTTCGTCACAGATAATCAGCTTCGGTTCGAGGATCAGCGCACGGGCAATACCGATACGCTGACACTGGCCGCCGGAAAACTCATGCGGGTAGCGGTTAATCAGGTTTGGCAGCAGGCCCACTTTCATCATCATGGCTTTGACGCGGTCACGCACTTCCTGACGCGGCATTTTCGGATGATAAGTACGCAGCGGTTCCGCGATGATTTCACCAATGGTCATACGCGGGTTCAGCGATGCCAGCGGGTCCTGGAAAATCATCTGAATGTCACTGCGCACGTCGCGCCATTCATCAGGCTTCATCCCGAGCAAGTCTTTGCCCAGCCAGGCCACTTTGCCGTCAGTTGCTTTGACAAGCCCAATAATCGCTCGGGCAAAGGTCGACTTCCCGCAACCGGATTCGCCCACCACGCCGAGGGTTTCCCCTTCATACAGACGCAGCGTAACGCCGTCTACCGCTTTCAGTGTTTTGGATGGCTGCCAGAACCATTGCTTACCGTCTTTTATGTCGAAATGGACTTTCAGGTCAGCAATTTCCAGGAGTACTTTTCTTTCTTCTGTGACGGCATTCATACCAGTTCCTCCACCGGCTTAAAGCAGGCGCGCAAACGTCCTGGGGCAAACTCCTCCAGCGGCGGAGCACTGTTACAGATTTCCATCGCATGCGGGCAACGCGGCTGGAATGGACACCCTTTGGGCAACCGCAGCAGGTTCGGCGGGTTACCAGGGATGGTCAGCAACTCTTCACCTTCGGCGTCGAGGCGCGGTACCGCATTGAGCAGACCGATCGAATAGGGATGTGCCGGATGGTAGAACACATCGCGCGCCACGCCGTATTCCATAGTACGCCCGGCGTACATCACCAGCACTTTGTCACAGATGCCCGCTACCACGCCGAGATCGTGGGTGATCATGATAATGGCAGTGTTGAATTCACGTTTAAGCTCATTGAGCAACGTCATGATCTGCGCCTGTACGGTCACGTCCAGTGCGGTAGTCGGTTCGTCGGCAATGAGCAGTTTTGGCCGGCACATTAATGCCATAGCAATCATTACGCGCTGGCGCATCCCGCCGGAAAACTCATGCGGGTACATGCGCATACGCTTACGCGCTTCCGGCATTTTCACGGCGTCGAGCATTTTGACCGACTCTTCAAATGCTTCGGCCTTACCCATGCCTTTATGTAGCATCAGCACTTCCATTAACTGCTCACCGACCCGCATATACGGATTCAGTGAGGTCATCGGGTCCTGGAAGATCATGGAAATCTGCTCGGCACGCAATTTGTTCAGCGCATGCTCAGGCAAGTTCAGAATCTCTTTGCCATTGAATTTCGCCGAACCACCAATATGCCCGTTCGATGCCAGCAGGCCCATCAGTGCAAATGCGGTCTGAGATTTACCCGAACCCGATTCACCCACAATGCCGAGAGTCTCACCGGCACGCAGGCTAAAGTTCAGGTCGTTTACCGCCGTAACGTCACCGTCCGGGGTTTTAAACGTCACACGCAGATCGTTAACATCCAGAAGAATGCCCGAATGCTGCTGCGCCTGTGGCGCCAATGAGGTTTCATGCTTGCTCATAACAGCACTCCTTAACGATCTTTCGGGTCGAGAGCATCACGCAGCCCATCGCCGATAAAGTTGAAACAGAATAACGTCACCACCAGGAAGCCTGCCGGAAACAGCAGCAGCCACGGGGAAACTTCCATCGAGTTCGCGCCATCGCTGAGCAACGCGCCCCAACTGCTTAGCGGCTCTTGCGTTCCCAAGCCAAGGAAACTCAGGAACGATTCGAACAGAATCATGCTCGGCACCAACAGCGAGGCATACACCACCACGACACCCAGCACGTTGGGAACGATATGACGAATGACAATATTGCCCGTCGATACCCCACCGACCTGAGCCGCTTCAATAAACTCTTTGCGTTTCAGACTCAGCGTTTGACCACGGACGATACGCGCCATATCCAGCCAGGAAACCATACCGATAGCCACAAAAATGAGCAGGATGTTTTGCCCGAAGAAAGTCACCAGCAGGATAACGAAGAACATAAACGGGAATGAGTTGAGGATCTCAAGCAGACGCATCATCACAGAGTCCACTTTACCGCCGAGGTAACCGGACAGTGATCCGTAAAGTGTTCCCAGGATAACCGCAACCAGCGCGGCAGCAATACCGACCATAAGCGAAATACGCCCACCAATGGCTACGCGCACCAGGAGATCACGGCCGGATGAATCCGTCCCGAAATAGTGCCCGGAGGTTGTATCAGGCGCACTGGACATCATGCCCCAGTCCGTATCGAAATAGCTAAACTGCGATAGCATCGGCGCCAGGGCCACGAAAAGCGCGATAAAGAACAAGACGACAAGGCTGGCGACCGCTGCACGGTTGTGCATAAAGCGACGTCGTGCATCCTGCCACAGACTGCGACCTTCTACTTCCAGTTTTTCACTGAAGTTTTCCAGCGCCTCGCTGTTTTTTTTACTTAACATCATGGCGTACTCCAGTGTTAATAACGAATTTTCGGATCGATAACGGCATACAGCACATCGACAATCGCGTTAAATACAATAGTCAACGTCCCTACCAGTATGGTCAAACTTAATACCAGCGAGTAATCACGGTTCAATGCGCCATTCACAAACAACTGGCCAATACCGGGTAAACCGTAAATCGTTTCGATAACCATTGAGCCGGTGATAATACCGACGAAGGCGGGCCCCATATAGGAGAGCACGGGCAACAATGCGGGTTTCAGCGCATGGCGGAAAATAATGCGGCGCATCGGTAAGCCTTTCGCACGTGCGGTACGAATAAAGTTTGAATGTAGCACTTCAATCATCGAGCCACGCGTTATACGCGCAATACTGGCGATATAGGCCAGAGATAATGCGACCATCGGCAGGATCATGAATTTTGGCGCGCCGCCATTCCATCCCCCGGCGGGTAACCATTTAAGCGTGATGGCGAAAATCATCACCAGCAGCGGAGCGACAACGAAGCTCGGTATCACAACCCCGGTCATCGCCAGCCCCATCACGGAATAGTCCCATCTGGTATTTTGTTTCAGCGCGGCAATGACGCCCGCACTCACGCCAAAAATCACCGCCAGTAAAAACGCCGCAGCGCCTAATTTCGCAGAAACAGGGAAGCTGGCCGCGACCAGATCATTCACCGTGTAATCTTTGTATTTAAATGACGGCCCAAAATCACCGTGCGCGAGCTGTTTCAGATAGCTGGCGTACTGGGTCAGAATCGGATCGTTCAGATGATATTTCGCTTCGATATTCGCCATGACCTCTGGCGGCAGCGTACGCTCACCGGTAAAAGGACTACCCGGCGCAAGACGCATCATAAAGAATGAGATAGTAATAAGAATAAATAGCGTCGGAATCGCTTCCAGACAGCGACGTAGGATAAATTTCAACATTGCCCGTACCTTCTGGCCTGTGCCTTTGTAGTGCGATGAAATAAGACACTGTGGGGCAGGATTACCCTGCCCCACTCATTGCCATTAATGCTTGATAATATACAAGTTTTTAACGTAGATATTATCCATCGGGTCTTTACCGGTATAACCACCCACCCACGGTTTCACCAGACGGGCGTTCACGTAGTAATACACCGGGACAATCGCAGAGTCTTTATCGAGCTGCTGTTCAGCCTTGGTGTAAAGCTCCGTACGTTGCGCTTCGTCGGTGACTTGCAGCGTGTCGGTAATCAGCTTATCAAAGGCCGGGCTCTTATAGTGCGCGGTGTTGTTGGAGCTGTCAGACAGCATGGTATTCAGGAAGGATGTCGGTTCGTTATAGTCCGCGCACCAGCCTGCACGCGCCACGTCAAAGGTGCCCTGATGGCGGCTGTCGAGGAAGGTTTTCCACTCCTGGTTCTCCAGCTTGACGTCTACACCCAGGTTTTTCTTCCAGATAGAAGCAACCGCGATAGCCAGTTTTTTATGCAAGTCAGAGGTGTTGTACAGCAGGTTGAAAGTCAGCGGTTTGTCAGCCGTGTAACCTGCTTCAGCCAGCAGTTTTTTCGCTTCTGCGTTACGTTTGTCTTGTGACCATTTGAACCATTCCGGCTCAACCAGTTTCGCACCGTCAGTGTATGGCGGAGTGTAGCTGTAGGCTGGCAAATCGCCCTGGTTCTTCACTTTATTGACGATGATGTCACGATCCAGAGCCAGTTTCAGCGCGGTACGAACACGAACGTCAGTAAACGGCGCTTTCTGGTTATTGATTTCGTAATAATAAGTACACAGGTACGGGTCGACGTGGACTTCTTTTGGAATTTCTTGTTTCAGTTTCTGGAACAGTTCAATCGGCATGTTGTTATAGGTCATGTCGATTTCACCGCTGCGGTAGCGGTTAACGTCAGTCACTTCTGAGGAAATAGGCAGGTAAGTTACCTGGTTAATTACCGTTTTCGCGTTATCCCAGTAATTGGTATTACGCTCAAGCACGATACGTTCGTTGACAACCCAATCTTTCAGTTTGTACGCACCGTTAGTCACGATATTCGCGGGCTGCGTCCATTTATCACCGAATTTCTCGACAACGGCTTTAGGAACGGGCGACACAGAGGCGTGTACCAGTAGTTTGTAGAAATAAGGAACCGGTTCGCTCAGCGTGACTTCGAAGGTATTGTCATCAAGCGCTTTTACGCCCAGGTCTGAGGTCGGTTTTTTACCGGCAATGATGTCATCGATATTCGCAATGTGACCATATTGCAGGTAGCTGGCGTAAGGGGATGCAGTTTTTGGATCTGCCAGACGCTGCCAGCTATATACGAAGTCGTGTGCCGTAACCGGCGAGCCGTCGGACCATTTCGCGTCTTTACGCAGATGGAAGGTCCAGACTTTGAAATCTTTGTTTTCCCACTTTTCAGCGACGCCGGCACTTGGATGGCCTTCAACATCTGTGACTAACAGGCCTTCAAACAGATCGCGGCTGATGTTTGATTCCGGCACGCCTTCAATTTTATGCGGATCAAGAGACTGTACTTCCGAACCGTTATTACGAACCAGCGTTTGCTTCTCTGCCAGTTGAACGCCAGCAGGAACATCCGCCGCCATGGCTACGTTACCTGCAATTAGCGCGGAGAGAACGCCCGCCGCTACGAGACTTTTTTTTGTGATGATGGACATTGTGTTGATACTCCACTCATTATAATTACTGACATTAATGCCAGCCTGTTTTGTCCCCTAAAGGGGGCCTGTACAGCGCAGGAGCTTTTGGCTGCTGTCAGGCATCGTTTTACTGCTTGCTATCACCGACTTTATTTCTTACGAGCCGCTCGGATGGCGCCCTTACGTCGATTTTGTTACACGTCTCCCCTGTCGAGACGCCTGTTTCTCTTGCATTTGCAGGATGAGATTTGTATTTGAAAATAATTCTCATCTGCGTAGATTCTTAAGATAAATACAGGGCCGGAAAGTACCAAATGGCCCATTACGTCGCCAATACAATTTGCAAATTTGTTAACTAATTCTCTTTTATTCGGCTTTACAACCGTGTTGCAAGAGCGCGCAACCATGCTTAAATAAAAAATTAGTATTTTAAATCATACAGATAGACAGCAATTCATCGGTGTTGTTACATTCGCAATACGATTGCGCGTTTTTTGCACAAAAAATCAACATTCGATTATTATCTAGCACATTTGTCTGTCTGAGCGACGAAATTACTAATATCATTTCAATTATCTGACAGCAAGCCCCAGAGTATCGTGTGAGGGAAATAACAGTGTCGTTGGATTAATTTCTCGCCATCTGGCAATGTAACGAAATGTAATGCACTGAAATAAAAGCACTTATTTAAATCATGTTGATTTATTATATTTATGGTTTTTTCTGACTTTAGTTATATGATTTGCTGATAATGCTGCGTTTCGAACGCCCTGCGCAGCATTATTTCACCAGGCAGCAATCAGTGTAGTAAACCCGGGAATATCCCTTTAACGCCTGCAACGATGAATTCAATACCGAGTGCCATCAGCAATAAACCCATGATACGGGTAATCACGTTAATCCCGGTTTGCCCAAGCAGGCGCACCAGCCAGGGAGCGATGCGGAACACGCCCCAGGAACAAAAAGCAAAAAGAGCTATTGCCACTGAAAATCCCGCGAGGTACTCCACGCTGTGGTAGCGCGTGCCCCAGACAATAGTCGAGCTGATGGCCCCCGGCCCTGCCATTAAAGGTAAAGCCAGCGGCACAACGCCGATACTCTCTCTGATCGCCGTTTCTGATTTCTCTTGCTTGTTTTGTTTGTCCTCACCCAGTTTGCCGCTGATCATCGACATCGCTATGGTGACTACCAGGATCCCCCCGGCGATACGAAACGAGTCAATCGAAATACCAAATAACTGAAGAATCCCGTCTCCCAGAAAAAGCGACGTCCAGAGAATAATGGCAACGGAAAGGTTCGCGGTGAGATTAGTTTTGTTCCTCGCCCCAGCCGTTTGATAGCTGGTCATACTAATAAAGACAGGAATAATTCCAATAGGATTGACCAGCGCGAACAGGCCGATAAAAAACTTAGACCAGGTAGGAAAGTCAAACAGTGTTTGAGTCACAGAGTGCTCCGCAGCATTGCAAGGCAAAGAAGAAAGTATAGAAACAATAAGACCCTGCTAAATATACGATTATTTGCAGCACAACTCACCATAAATCCTGTCATCTTCCTTACATCCCGGCATGTTATGCATTTGTACTAATTATGATAATGTTAGTTGGCGCCGCCCTTTTATCATTAACATTTGATACAAATGCCCAAAAACAGCCTGCTGAAAGGTGTCAGCTTTGCTGTAACTTGATTTAGATCACGTAATCGGTACTCAGAAGTGAGTACTCTTGGAGACGTCGTCAGGGAGTAGAACCATCAGTTTGAATGATGTTTCGTTGAGGCTCTTTCAGTAAATCAGTTAGGTTGGGCAAGGCGTTAACTACTTGTTTTTCTGTAATTTACGCAACCTGCACCCGGTCTGTCTATACTGTCGTTTCGGACAGCTGGTTTACTAAAAGAGTTTAACATTATCAGGAGAGCATTATGGCTGTTACTAATGTCGCTGAACTTAACGCACTCGTTGAACGCGTGAAGAAAGCCCAGCGTGAATATGCCAACTTTACTCAAGAGCAAGTTGACAAGATCTTCCGCGCCGCCGCCCTGGCTGCCGCTGATGCCCGTATCCCTCTCGCTAAAATGGCCGTTGCCGAATCCGGCATGGGTATCGTCGAAGATAAAGTGATCAAAAACCACTTTGCTTCTGAATATATCTACAACGCTTATAAAGATGAGAAGACCTGCGGTGTCCTTGAGGAAGATGACACTTTTGGTACCATCACCATCGCTGAACCTATCGGTATCATCTGCGGTATCGTTCCAACAACTAACCCAACTTCTACGGCAATCTTCAAGTCGCTGATCAGCCTGAAGACTCGTAACGCAATCATTTTCTCTCCACATCCGCGCGCTAAAGATGCAACAAACAAAGCGGCTGATATCGTTCTGCAGGCGGCTATCGCTGCCGGCGCGCCAAAAGATCTGATTGGCTGGATTGACCAACCTTCTGTTGAACTGTCTAACGCATTAATGCATCACCCTGACATCAACCTGATCCTCGCAACTGGCGGCCCGGGCATGGTGAAAGCAGCATATAGCTCCGGTAAACCGGCTATCGGCGTAGGCGCAGGCAACACACCTGTTGTTATCGACGAAACCGCTGATATCAAACGTGCTGTCGCTTCTGTGCTGATGTCTAAAACCTTCGACAACGGTGTTATCTGTGCTTCCGAACAGTCAGTAGTGGTTGTTGATTCTGTTTACGATGCTGTTCGCGAACGTTTTGCTACCCACGGCGGCTACCTGCTGCAGGGTAAAGAGTTGAAAGCCGTTCAGGACATTATCCTGAAAAATGGCGCGCTGAATGCCGCCATCGTTGGCCAACCGGCATACAAAATTGCTGAACTGGCAGGCTTCACGGTTCCTGCAACGACCAAAATTTTGATCGGTGAAGTGACTGTTGTTGACGAAAGCGAGCCGTTCGCTCACGAAAAACTGTCTCCGACTCTGGCAATGTACCGTGCGAAAGATTTCGACGATGCGGTAGTAAAAGCAGAGAAACTGGTTGCCATGGGCGGTATCGGTCACACCTCTTGCCTGTACACTGACCAGGATAACCAGCCGGCTCGCGTGCAGAAATTCGGCGCGGAAATGAAAACCGCACGTATCCTGATCAACACCCCGGCTTCTCAGGGTGGTATCGGTGACCTTTATAACTTCAAACTCGCACCTTCCCTGACTCTGGGTTGTGGTTCCTGGGGTGGTAACTCCATCTCTGAAAACGTTGGTCCGAAACACCTGATCAACAAGAAAACCGTTGCTAAGCGAGCTGAAAACATGTTGTGGCATAAACTTCCGAAATCTATCTACTTCCGCCGTGGCTCTCTGCCAATCGCGCTGGATGAAGTGATTACTGATGGTCACAAACGCGCGCTGATCGTGACTGACCGCTTCCTGTTCAACAACGGTTATGCAGACCAGATCACCTCTGTGCTGAAAGCGGCTGGCGTAGAAACAGAAGTCTTCTTCGAAGTTGAAGCTGACCCGACGCTGACTATCGTACGTAAAGGCGCAGAGCTGGCGAACTCCTTCAAACCTGACGTGATCATCGCGCTGGGTGGTGGTTCCCCGATGGATGCGGCGAAAATCATGTGGGTCATGTACGAACATCCGGAAACTCACTTCGAAGAACTGGCGCTGCGCTTTATGGATATCCGTAAACGTATCTACAAGTTCCCGAAAATGGGTGTGAAAGCGAAAATGGTTGCTATCACCACCACTTCCGGTACCGGTTCAGAAGTGACGCCGTTCGCAGTTGTAACTGACGATGCCACTGGTCAGAAATATCCGCTGGCAGACTATGCTCTGACCCCGGATATGGCAGTTGTTGACGCAAACCTGGTCATGGACATGCCGAAATCACTGTGTGCATTCGGTGGTCTGGATGCAGTAACCCACGCACTGGAAGCTTACGTTTCTGTACTGGCGTCTGAGTTCTCCGATGGTCAGGCTCTGCAGGCGCTGAAACTGCTGAAAGAAAACCTGCCAGCGTCTTACCATGAAGGTTCTAAAAACCCGATTGCACGTGAGCGTGTACACAGTGCTGCTACCATCGCGGGTATCGCGTTTGCGAACGCCTTCCTGGGTGTGTGTCACTCCATGGCGCATAAACTGGGTTCACAGTTCCATATTCCGCACGGTCTGGCGAACGCTCTGTTGATCTCCAACGTTATCCGCTATAACGCGAATGACAACCCGACGAAACAGACTGCATTCAGCCAGTACGACCGTCCGCAGGCTCGTCGTCGTTACGCAGAAATCGCTGACCATCTGGGTCTGACTTCTGTTGGTGACCGTACTGCTGCGAAAATTGAGAAACTGCTGGCATGGCTGGAAACCATCAAAGCTGAACTGGGCATTCCTAAGTCAATCCGTGAAGCAGGCGTTCAGGAAGCTGACTTCCTTGCTCACGTTGACAAACTGTCCGAAGATGCGTTCGATGACCAGTGTACCGGTGCTAACCCACGTTACCCGCTGATCTCTGAGCTGAAACAAATCCTGCTGGATACCTACTACGGACGTGAGTTCAAAGAAGGCGCGCCAGCAGAAGTGAAAGCCGAAGCAGTAAAAGCGGATAAAGCAGACAAAAAAGCGAAGAAAACCGCTTAATTGTCCTGGCTACGATAACCTGCCTGATGGGTAACGCCTGTCAGTAAAGCAATATGACCGGTTGAACTTTCCGGCAGGTTAACGACAAAAGCCCTATCAATTCTTTGATGGGGCTTTTTTATAGTTTCAACATACCTTGATGTAATCTCTAACCGCGCTAAATCCGCCTCATTCTTCTGCTAACAGCAGACTATCTCTGTCGAATCGACTTAAGTCCACAGCCGTAAGCGTAAACATCCCACAGAGGTCACTGGCTGGCTGATATTGGCTATGCGAGTATTTTCATACGCACAGATACGTCTGAGCAGACAGGTGGCGGGGATAAACGAAGGGAATGCGGAGAGGCACACTGAGTATCCAACCACCAGACCGTGTGCCCTGATATCGCTGTAGAAGCAGTTAGCGCCGCATAAAGGTGATATGCACTACACGACGCTCTTATTGTCCCGGGCGCAAATCCTGAGGCTTTTAAGCGTTGTTTTTGAGCCCGTAATCAATCAGCAGCGCACGTAGCTACAGTTGAACTATCCTCTTACTCGCGCCTGAATAGCGGACAGAGAGCCTTCTGTGAGGGCCTCTTTATAATGTTTACGGCAAACGGATACATAGCGCTCATTACCGCCAATAACGACTTGCTCACCCTCATTATATGGCCGACCCGCCTGATCAAGGCGTAGCACCATGCTGGCTTTACGTCCGCAGAAACAGATCGTTTTTAGTTCAACCAGTTTATCTGACCACGCCAGAAGATATTGGCTACCAATAAACAACTCGCCACGGAAATCGGTTCTTAATCCATAACAGAGCACGGGAATATCAAGTTCATCGACAACGTCAGACAACTGATATACCTGCTGGCGGGTTAGAAATTGACTTTCATCAACTAAAACGCAGTGGATAGGTTCGCGCTGGTGCTCAGCATTAATTTCATCCTTAAGGGATGTATTTTGGTTAAAAAGACGCGCCGGCGACGATAAGCCAATACGTGAACTTACCTTCCCTGCCCCAAAGCGGTCATCAATTTCCGCGGTATAGACCAGCGTGCGCATGCCACGTTCCTGATAATTGTAGGAAGACTGCAGTAAAGCCGTGGATTTTCCGGCATTCATCGCTGAGTAGTAGAAATAAAGTTGCGCCATTGCCCGCAAGACCCCAATCAAAGTGTGATATTCCTCGGCAGGATTGTATCATATTTTAACATGCCACCTAGAATGCCGGGCGTACACTTTACTTACATTGCGGACATGATTTCAGCGATATACTTCACGCTATTTTTCTCTCGTAAGCTGTTGCTGACAAAGAAACAGACAATAAGCGCACCGCGCCTTTTCTGGGTATAAAAAACAAGAAGTTTCAGCGCCAGGCTCAAGAAATTATTAATGTTTTATGCAAAACGACGCTGTTGTGAACCCTAATAAAAAAGGTTGATATTTATCCATCGAAACTATAATTCGTATGAGATTAATCAGTTAAAAGCGCTGATTAAACACCTGAGCCGTTCGGGTGATAATGCTTTCTATATGGCTTTTTTGTGCGGTTCTTCAAGAAAAATTTAAGTTAGCGGTTTTTAAAAATGTGGTAAATAAAGAGGAAATTTGAATTCCTTACATTCTCACCTATTGCACTACTCAAATTAACGCTCTATTATTAGCTCAACAAACCACCCCAATATAAGTTTGAGATTACTACAATGAACGAAGCACTTAAAATTCTGAACAACATCCGTACTCTTCGTGCGCAGGCAAGAGAATGCACTCTGGAAACGCTCGAAGAAATGCTGGAAAAATTAGAAGTGGTAGTTAACGAGCGTCGTGAAGAAGAAAGCGCTGCAGCTGCTGAAATCGAAGAACGTACTCGTAAACTGCAACAATATCGTGAAATGCTGATTGCTGATGGTATTGATCCGAATGAACTGCTGAACAGCATGGTCGCAGCTAAAACCGGAACTAAAGCTAAACGCGCTGCACGTCCGGCTAAATATAGCTACGTTGACGAAAACGGTGAAACTAAAACCTGGACTGGCCAGGGCCGTACCCCAGCAGTAATCAAAAAAGCGATGGACGAACAAGGTAAACAACTGGAAGATTTCCTGATCCAGGAATAATCCTAAGCCTTTATGAAGAATCCCGCCGATGGCGGGATTTTTTTTGACCATTTTTTTAGCCATTGTTGCTGAGCAATATTCTGTAACGATGAAGATAAACGTGCATTGCTGATACTATTTGCTCACCAACGTTCCCCTATCGATATTCCCACTTTGGACAAAGATTTCTCCTGGCGCCTGGTCTGGCACGCCAAAGGTGTCTACAGGCAATAAAAAAGCCGGAGTGATAATCATCAATCCGGCTTTATTCCCTGGGACTAAATCAGGTTACGCTTTAGCGACACCGACAACGTCTTCCAGCCAGGCTTTAAATTCTTCACCAAGTACGTTATGGCGAATACCATATTCTACGAAAGCCTGCATATAACCCAGCTTATTACCGCAGTCATGGCTTTTGCCTTTCATGTGATAAGCTTCAACGGTCTCTTTCTCGATAAGCATATCGATAGCGTCGGTCAGCTGAATCTCATCGCCTGCTCCCGGAGGCGTTTTCGCCAGCAGCGGCCAAATCTCTTCGCTGAGAACGTAACGGCCTACAACAGCGAGATTAGACGGCGCGACATTCGCTTTCGGTTTTTCAACCACACCGACCATCGGTACGCTGTCACCCGGTTTGAGTTCAGCGCCTTTACAGTCAACAACACCGTACGCAGTCACATCGGCAACCGGCTCAACCATAATCTGGCTGGCTCCGGTTTCGTCGAAACGCTTGATCATTTCCGCAAGGTTATCCTGGGAAAGATCGGATTCGAATTCGTCCAGGATAACGTCAGGAAGAATAACCGCCACCGGTTCATTTCCTACAACCGGATGCGCGCACAGCACCGCGTGTCCAAGCCCCTTAGCCAGCCCCTGACGGACCTGCATAATGGTAACGTGCGGCGGGCAAATAGCCTGAACTTCTTCCAGCAACTGACGTTTCACGCGTTTTTCCAGCATGGCCTCAAGCTCAAAGCTGGTATCGAAATGGTTTTCGATAGAATTTTTCGACGAATGCGTAACCAGAACAATTTCGGTAATACCCGCAGCGATACACTCATTCACGACATACTGAATTAATGGCTTATCAACCAACGGTAACATTTCTTTAGGAATCGCCTTTGTCGCAGGCAGCATCCTGGTTCCCAATCCCGCAACCGGGATAACTGCTTTAGTCACTCTCGAATTTATGGCAGCCATTGAAAATCTCCTGGTCTGTTCACGCTTTGAGCATGTTCATGAATTAATTCGCATCTGAGTATATCAGTACCATCGTAATGACCTGGTCTGAAAAGGACGCTATAACGTTTAATTAGGATTAATACGCAAAACTGTGGCGATAGTACCACTCGCTTTAAAAAGGAGGTAAAGCTATCTGCGTAATACGTTGCGATTGCTCATTCCGCAGACAACATTAAACGCAGACGGCCACCGGCCCCCCATACCTGACATTGCCAGGCATCGCACCGTTGACTCAATTGGTTCAGATACGTATTTCCTAAAGTACCCAACGGTACGCCGTTACTGATTTGAATTTGGTGTTCGCCAGTATTTAATGTCGCATTAAGGCCTGCCGACACTAAAATAAGGTTCTTTAATTCGCTGTGATAATACCCAACCAGCAGAGGAAACTGTCCGGGCAAATTTGCCTGGCGCAGTAACTGGTTTACCTGCTTAAGCAAGCTACCCATTTCGGGGAGTTTTTGATGCTGATGTGACAATTGTTCCTGAAGTAAGCCGTTGAACAATGCACGCAGTAATAATGCTGCCAGAACACCATTATTGCCTGCGCGTGTCACATCAAGGCAATAAAAAGCCAGATCGTGTGACGATATTGGCGCAATATCAAGCACCAGACCGGGTTGATCGGCAGACACGAGCTGGCGGTAATTAACCCGGCAACCCGACATCTTCTGCTGAACCGGCGGCTGTAATTCCTGTAAAAGTTTGGCCGCGGCCTGGGGATTTTCAACCAGTGCATCCCAATCCTGGAACAAACGTTCTTCTTCTTCGACACGCGAATTAAACATATTGGGATAGAGACAGGCGAATACGGTCTCTTTTAGACGATTAAGATCTTTAACCGGCTTAAGTAAAACGTCTTGTACCCCTAAACGCAGCGCCTTCGCAATATCTGCCATGTTATCGGTTGCAGAAATGACGAGCACCGGCATTTGGTCGCCTTTATTGCGCAAATGTTCGACAAGCTTAAGGCCATTCATTCTCGGCATGGCAATGTCGCAAATCATGAGATCAGGGGAAGCATTGTCCAACTGTTCGAGCGCTGAGACACCGTCATCTGCGACCAGTGTTTCCGCTCCCAGAGAGGAGAGCCAGGAATCCAGCAGCGAGCGGAAGACGGGTTCGTCTTCAACGATCAGTATCTGTTTTCCTGCTAACGGCTGCGTCATCTTATCTCCCCTGCCCGACGATAAATAAATAGTGGCATGATCTATCAATAATCGCCTGTCAGAATTTGCTGAACTCGAATAAAAAAAACATACTTAGACTATTGTCCTTACCAACGGTAGTAGTTCATCGATTTTCTTTTCAACGGCAAGTTGCCCCGCTGCGATTGCCGCCTCTGCCCGATGAAAATCAAGTGTCGAAATTTGCGGGCAAAGTGGCTGTATTAAAATATCGGGGGGATCGCCAGCCATTCGGTTGCGCTTAAGTCGATTCTCAAGCACCTGAATGGAGGTGGTCATGATTTCCATTGCCGTAGGTGCAACAACAGTGCGCCGGGCCTTCATTTTACTTAGCCTGTCCCGAAGACGTTCATGCCAGCGCAACTCATCACTCTCAACACCTTCTTGCGCCTCTTCCATCAACGTCGTCGACACTAAATCCTGCTGCATCAAATGCGCGTCATGCTGCAAGTCGACGGCAATAACGATATCCGCCCCCAGCGCGCGCGTCAGGGAGACAGGAACGGGATTCACCACCGCGCCATCAACCAGCCAATAGCCATTATGGGCAACGGGTGACATAAGACCCGGCATACTGCACGATGCGCGCACCGCCAGATGAAGATCGCCTTCGGTAAACCATAGCTCTCGCCCGGTGCTGAGGTTGGTTGCTACAGCACCGAATTTCAACTGGCAATCAGTGAACAGCGTTTCGGGCAGGACTTGCCGATAGTGGTTAAAAACACGTTCGCCGCGTAATAATCCACCGCGTCGCCACGACGGATCCATAAGTTTGAGGACGTCCCAGTAACTGAAAGAGCGTACCCACGTTTCCAGTCTGGGGAGTTTATTGCAGGCGTACGCGGCGCCCACAAGGGAACCAATAGAGCACCCCGCCACGACGTCAATCTTGATCCCTGCGTGTTGCAATGCGTTTATCACACCAATGTGTGACCAGCCTCTGGCGGCCCCTGATCCCAGCGCCAACCCAATTTTAACCGTTCTCATTACCTGGATTTTTGTCCCCCGGAACGACTGGCGTAGCCACGAAGCTACAGCTCAGTTAACATAACGCTACTCTGGCTTATAGTGCCGTTATTTTTGTACAGGAAGCCGATTTTGTCTCAACTCTGTCCCTGCGGTAGCGCAGTCGAGTATAGCCTATGTTGCCAGCCTTATCTGTCTGGCTCACAGGTTGCGCCAGATCCATCACATCTTATGCGCTCCCGTTATAGCGCATTTGTGATGAAAGACGCCGACTATTTGGTCAGCACCTGGCACCCGACTTGCCATGCCGCCACGTTTCGTCCGGACATTGAAGCCGGTTTCAACCGTACCCAGTGGCTGGGTTTGACGGTGTTCGAACATGCCAGCGGGAAAAACGACACAGAAGGTTACGTCAGTTTTATTGCCCGTTTCAATGAGGATGGCAAAGCGGGAGCAATTATTGAACGTTCCAGATTCTTAAAGGAGAACGGCCGGTGGTATTATATTGACGGCACACGTCCGCAATTTGGCCGTAACGATCCGTGCCCATGCGGGTCCGGTAAGAAATTCAAAAAGTGCTGCGGGCAATACGCCCAGCGATAACTCATAGCAAACACCATCAACAGGATTTACCCGGCAATGCATTCATTACAACGTAAAGTATTACGCACCATTTGCCCTGACCAAAAAGGTCTCATCGCGCGGATTACTAACATTTGTTACAAACACGAACTCAATATCGTGCAAAACAATGAGTTTGTTGACCACCGCACCGGTCGCTTTTTCATGCGTACCGAGCTGGAAGGTATTTTTAACGACTCTACCCTGCTGGCCGACCTGGACAGCGCGCTGCCGGAAGGTTCTGTCCGCGAACTGAACCCCGCAGGACAGCGTCGCGTGGTTATTCTGGTGACCAAAGAAGCACATTGTCTTGGCGACTTATTAATGAAAGCCAACTACGGCGGGCTGGATATTGATATTGCAGCGGTCATCGGCAACCATGAAACGCTGCGTTCGCTGGTTGAGCGCTTTGATATTCCGTTTGAACTGGTCAGCCATGAAGGGTTAACCCGCGAAGAGCACGATGAGCGGATGGCGCAAGCCATTGAAGCACATCAACCGGATTATGTGGTGTTAGCGAAGTACATGCGTGTACTGACGCCGGGTTTTGTCTCCCGTTTTCCGAATAAGATAATCAATATTCACCATTCGTTCCTGCCAGCATTTATCGGCGCGCGTCCTTACCACCAGGCTTATGAGCGCGGGGTAAAAATCATCGGCGCAACGGCACACTACGTAAACGATAATCTGGACGAAGGTCCAATCATTATGCAGGACGTCATTCACGTCGATCACACTTACACTGCCGAAGATATGATGCGTGCGGGCCGCGATGTTGAAAAGAATGTCCTGAGCCGTGCGCTGTATCAGGTGCTGGCGCAACGTGTCTTCGTTTACGGTAACAGAACGATTATTCTTTAATCGCTAACGGAATGAATTGATTAGCTTTAATCCGTTACGGATGAAAAGTACGCAAACGGTTCAGTTTCGTTGAAGGAAAGCTTTACAGCGGCGCGTCATTTGGTATGATGCGCCCCGCTTCCTGAAACGGAGGCAGGCCAGTATGAGCATTACCCCGTGGTGGGGTTCCCGAGCGGCCAAAGGGAGCAGACTGTAAATCTGCCGTCATCGACTTCGAAGGTTCGAATCCTTCCCCCACCACCATTATTGACCACTGCAATGTGGTAACACCGGTGAGAGTTTGCGAAGTTTGCACTTATCGGGAAGGGTGAGAACCTTCGATTAAGGTTCGAGTCGAGCGAAAGCGAGACAACGTTGCCGCAGGCGACGGCCCGAAGGGTGAGGAGCGAAGCGACGAATAATCCTTCCCCCACCACCATCTTCAAAGCAGTTCCAGACAATATGAATTACCCCTGGTGGGGTTCCCGAGCGGCCAAAGGGAGCAGACTGTAAATCTGCCGTCATCGACTTCGAAGGTTCGAATCCTTCCCCCACCACCATCACTTCATGTAGCACATTGCCAAATCACATCCTCAATGCCACATATCCTCCCCATGCCGGGAAGGGTGAGAAGCTTCGACTAAGGTTCGATTCGAGCGCAGCGAGAAAGCGTTGCCGCAGGCAACGACCCGAAGGGCGAGGAGCAGCGCGACGAGTAATCCTTCCCCCACCACCATCACTTCATGTAGCACACTGCCAAATCAAATCTTTAATGCCATATATCCTCCCCATGCCGGGAAGGATGAGAAGCTTCGACTAAGGTTCGATTCGAGCGCAGCGAGAAAGCGTTGCCGCAGGCAACGACCCGAAGGGCGAGGAGCAGCGCGACGAGTAATCCTTCCCCCACCACCATCACTTCACGTAGCACACTGCCAAATCAAATCCTCAATGCCATATATCCTCCCCATGCCGGGAAGGGTGAGAACCTTCGACTAAGGTTAGAGTCGAGCGAAAGCGAGACAACGTTGCCGCAGGCAACGGCCCGAAGGGCGAGGAGCGAAGCGACGAGTAATCCTTCCCCCACCACCATCACTTCATGTAGCACACTGCCAAATCAAATCTTTAATGCCATATATCCTCCCCATGCCGGGAAGGATGAGAAGCAACATTTCCCCTGATGCGCTGCGCTTATCAGGGCTACCGGTCCGTACGTCGAATAAACGCAGCGCATCGGGATGCCAAAATCATTACACGGGTGGCAAACGGCGTTTGACTGGCGAGCTTTTCACAATTGAGGTGTTGCACTGTGCGTATTCCGCTAAACCATCCAGCAATGTATCCAGTTGTTCAATGGAGCGCACCACCAGCCGGATAACAAAACAATCCTCCCCGGTGACCTTATCGCTCTCGATACATTCGGGCATCGCCTGAATGTACTTATCCACCTTCTGTAATAACCCCGGCAATGGCCGAACACGTACCAGCGCCTGCAAGGTATACCCTAACGCCGCCAGATTCACCCGCGCCGCGTACCCCTCAATCACCCCCTTTTCTTCCAGGCGTTTGAGCCTTTCTGCCGTGCTGGGTGACGACAGCCCGACGCGACCACTTAATACTTTTAGCGACATCCGCGCATCTTCCACCAGACACGCCAGAATTTGTCGGTCGATTTCATCGATAAGGCTTTCCATTGGTTTTACCTAATTAATAAACGTCATACGCAAATTCCACCTTACATCATCTCTGTAAAAGTGGCCTGCCATTTTCGACAATAAGGGCCATCATTCAGGAGGTGGTTTATGAATAACAGGCAAAAAGGCGTCTGGCAGATGAGCCTGGCGATGTTGATTTCCGGTTCCATTGGCGCATTCGTTTTGCTGTCGGGATTACCGGTCACGGAAGTGGTTTTCTGGCGATGCCTGATCGGCGCACTCACACTGTTTATCTTTATCCGCGCCAGTAAACAGCCCTTTAGTCCGCTGACTAAAGTCACGCTGGCATTAGCCATTGCGGGCGGTATCGCCCTGGTCGTCAACTGGTTATTGCTGTTCGCCGCCTATAGCCGTATCTCAATTGGCCTGTCGACAGTGGTCTACAATACGCAGCCGTTCATGCTGGTCTTAATGGGGATGGCGCTGGGCGAGCGGGTCAGCCTGGTCAAATGGGGATGGCTTTTTCTGGCCTTCGCAGGGGTGGTGATACTGCTCTCCGGCGAGCTCACGTCCGGCCACTCCGCACAGTGGTTTTCTGGTATTGTGCTGGCCCTTAGCGCCGCTTTTTTTTATGCGCTGACTGCAATCATCACCCGCAAACTCAGCGGGATAGCGCCGCAGCATATTGCCTTTATCCAGGTGTTAACCGGGGTCGTTCTCCTGTTGCCACTGACCGGCAGGCCTGTGTTTTCCGCCGACTATCCGTGGCTGATCTTACTTACTCTTGGGATCGTACACACCGGCGTGATGTACCAGTTGCTCTATAGCGCGATCCAGAAGCTGCCAACCCCCATCACAGGATCGCTCTCCTTTATTTATCCCGTGATTGCGATTGTGGTCGATAAACTGATCTTTGGTCATTCGCTCAACGCCACACAACTGATGGGCGGCGTATTGATTCTGTTTGCTGCCGCTGGTAATAACCTGGGTTGGGGTGAAAAAAAACCCCGCGAATGCGGGGTTGGAATCAAAACACGGTCCAGTTAGCGGCGGGCGCGGACAATCTGATATTTGCGCGTCAGATATTCAACGGGCGCGCTCCAGATATGCACCAGCCGCGAGAACGGGAACAGCACAAACAGCGTCATCCCCAGCACCAGATGCATACGATAGATAAACGCTACCCCGTCAAGATGCTCGGAAGCCCCGCCGTGGAACGTCACCACGGCCTGGGCCCAGCCCACCAGCTTCATCATTTCGCTGCCATCCATATGCTGTGCGGAGAAAGGAATTGTTAACAGCCCCAACGCACACTGCACCATCAGCAAAGTCATGATCAGAATATCGGCCGCCGTGGATGTCGCGCGGATCCGCGGATTGAACAGTCGGCGTTTCAGCAGCATGATACCGCCCACCAGGCACATCACACCGCTGGCCCCACCGCCAATCATCGCCATTTTTTGTTTCACTTCGATGGGCAGGAAGGATTCGTACATCCAGTGCGGCGTCAACATCCCCAGGAAGTGCCCGGCGAAGATGCCGAGGATCCCCAGATGGAATAAGTTTGACCAAATCACCATTCCTTTGCGGTCCAGCATCTGGCTGGAACCGGCACGCCAACTGTACTGGCCGTAGTCATAACGCAGCCAGCTCCCCACCAGAAACACCGTCCCGGCAATGTACGGGTACATATCAAAGAAGAACATATTCAGGAAGTGCATTATTGCTGTCCTCCGGTTGTGATATTCAGGTACTGCGGTGCGACAGCGCCAGCGAAGCGACGTTGATGCGCAGTAATGTCAGATTCGCCACACCCCTGTTCGGCAAAGAATTTCACCTGCTCTTCTTCCCAGACGGCATCCAGCGCCTGCGGGGTATCATCACGCGCTTCATCAGCGATTTTTTCAGCCACTTTTTGTTGATCGATAGCGGTATTCGCCAGTTCGATCAGCGGTGTAAACAGCATCGCGTAGTGACTGTCGCGCTGTTGCAGACGAGCGCTCAGCAGCGCCAGGATCGGCGCAATGTCCTGCAATCCGCCCAACGCTTCCGCCGGCGGCAGTTGCGCCAGATACTCCAGATAGAGCGGCAGGTGATCCGGCAACTCGCGGCTGTCCAGCTCCAGACCTTGCCGGGCGTATTGCGCCAGCAGATCGACCATTGCCTGTCCACGGTCGCGGGACTCGCCGTGTACGTGCTCGAAGAGGAGCAATGAGGTGGCGCGCCCCCGATCAAACAGTTCGCTGTAGTTTGCCTGGGCATCCAGCAGATCCTGCGAGGTCAACTGCTGCAAAAAATCGATAACACCTTGTGACTGAGACGCCGTGAAGTGCGTTGACGATTGCAGCGCCTCGATCAACTCCTGCTGATGCTGCCACAGAGCAGCATCCGGGTATTCCAGCAGACGGGAAATAACGACCAGCTCAATCATGGGTGTGGCTCCGTTTTCACTGAAACATCAATGGCATCGATGCGGCGGCTGTTGAACAGATTGAATTTACTGTCCGAACCGTGGCAGCCATCACCAAAGGTAAAGCCACAACCGCTCTTCTCAGGAAACGCTTCGCGCGCCAGCTCGCGATGGCTGCTCGGGACCACAAAACGATCTTCGTAATTGGCGATGGCCAGGTAACGGTACATCTCCTGCGCCTGTGCTTCGGTCAGCCCCACTTCCTCCAGCGCACGAGTATCGATTTTGCCGTCCACAGTTTCCGCACGTTTGTAGTGACGCATTGCCAGCATGCGTTTCAGCGCCAGCAGTATCGGCCCGGTATCCCCTGCGGTCAGCAGGTTTGCCAGGTACTGTACCGGGATACGCAAACTGTCCACATCCGGCAGAATACCGTTGCTACTCAGCTCACCTGCATCCGCTGCAGACTGAATCGGTGACAAAGGCGGCACGTACCAGACCATTGGCAACGTGCGATATTCCGGGTGCAGCGGCAGCGCCAGCTTCCAGTCCATCGCCATTTTATACACCGGCGACTGCTGGGCGGCGTCGATCACGCTCAGCGGAATGCCATCTTTAATTGCCTGCTCGATAACCTTCGGGTCGTTCGGGTCAAGGAACACATCCAGTTGGCGCTGATAGAGATCTTTCTCGTTTTCTGTACTTGCCGCCTGCTCAATGGCATCCGCGTCATACAGCAGCACGCCGAGGTAGCGGATACGGCCCACGCAGGTTTCGGAACAGACCGTTGGCTGACCGGCTTCGATACGCGGATAACAGAAGATGCACTTCTCGGATTTACCGCTCTTCCAGTTGAAGTAGATTTTCTTATACGGGCAACCGGTGATGCACATACGCCAGCCACGGCATTTATCCTGATCAATCAGCACAATGCCATCTTCTTCACGTTTGTAGATCGCGCCGCTCGGGCAGGTCGCCACACACGCCGGGTTAAGACAGTGTTCGCACAGACGCGGCAAATACATCATGAAGGTGTTTTCAAACTGGCCGTACATCGCCTTCTGCATGTTCTCGAAGTTTTTGTCTTTCGACAGCTTCTCAAACTCGCCTCCCAGATCATCTTCCCAGTTTGGCCCACGGGTGATTTTATCCATCCGCTGGCCGGTGATCAGCGAGCGCGGACGGGCGATTGGCTGGTGTTTGCTGTCAGCCGGCGCGGTGTGCAGCGTCTGGTAGTCATAATCAAACGGCTCGTAGTAATCGTCGATGCCCGGCAGATGCGGGTTGGCGAAAATTTTTCCCAGCAGCATCGGACGGTTACCCATCCGCGGCTGCAATTTGCCATTCACTTTACGGATCCAGCCGCCCTTCCATTTTTCCTGGTCTTCCCAGTTATTAGGGAAACCGACGCCGGGCTTACTTTCCACGTTGTTAAACCACGCGTACTCCATCCCTTCACGGCTGGTCCAGACGTTTTTACAGGTGACGGAACAGGTATGACAGCCGATGCACTTATCGAGGTTCAGCACCATGCCAACTTGTGAACGAATTTTCATTTTACGCTCTCCTGTACCTGGTCATTGCCTTCGCCATCCAGCCAGTTAATGTTCTTCATCTTACGTACCACCACAAACTCATCGCGGTTGGAGCCAACCGTTCCGTAGTAGTTAAAGCCATAGGCCAGTTGGGCATAGCCGCCGATCATATGGGTCGGTTTTGGCGTAATTCGGGTTACCGAGTTATGGATACCCCCGCGCTGACCGGTGATTTCTGACCCCGGAATGTTCACGATACGTTCCTGAGCGTGGTACATCATGGTCATCCCGGCTGGCACGCGCTGGCTGACAACCGCACGGGCAGTCAGGGCACCGTTGCTGTTAAAGACTTCAATCCAGTCGTTATCTTCGATACCCAAGTCTTTAGCATCCGTCTCACTCATCCAGACAATCGGACCACCGCGGCCTAAGGTCAGCATCAACAGGTTGTCGCTGTAGGTGGAGTGAATCCCCCATTTCTGGTGCGGCGTCAGGAAGTTGAGCGCTTTTTCCGGGTTACCATTGGACTTCTCGCCCATCACCTCTTTCACTGAGTGGGTGTCAATGGGCGGACGATAGACCAGCAGGCTTTCACCGAAGTCACGCATCCACTGATGGTCCTGATACAACTGCTGACGACCGGAGAGGGTGCGCCATGGAATGAGCTCATGAACGTTGGTATAGCCTGCGTTATAAGAGACATGCTCATCTTCAAGGCCGGACCAGGTCGGGCTGGAGATAATTTTGCGCGGTTGGGCCTGGATATCGCGGAAGCGGATTTTTTCCTCTTCTTTGTTGGTTGCCAGATGCGTGTGGTCGCGACCGGTAAATTCGCTGAGCGCTGCCCAGGCTTTGACCGCCACGTGGCCGTTGGTTTCCGGCGCCAGCGTCAGGATCATTTCTGCGGCATCAATCGCTGTGTTAAGCATCGGCTGGCCTTTCGCCGGGCCGTCCGCTTTGGTGTAATTGAGCTTACGCAGCAGGTCCATTTCGCTCTGGGTGTTCCAGGCAATACCTTTACCGCCATTACCGATTTTCTCCATCAACGGGCCGATGGAGGTAAAGCGTTCGTAAGTCGCCGGATAATCACGCTCAACCACAATCAGATGCGGTGCGGTTTTACCTGGGATCAGATCGCATTCGCCTTTTTTCCAGTCTTTCACATCCAGCGGCTGCGCCAGTTCAGCGGCAGAGTCATGCTGAATCGGCAGAGTCACCAGATCGGTCTCTTTACCGAGGTGGCCCACGCAGACTTCGGAGAATTTTTTGGCAATCGCTTTATAAATCTCCCAGTCGCTTTTAGACTCCCAGGCCGGATCAACGGCAGCAGACAGCGGATGAATAAACGGATGCATATCCGACGTATTCATATCGTCTTTCTCATACCAGGTTGCCGTCGGTAGTACGATGTCGGAGTACAGGCAGGTGCTCGACAGACGGAAGTCCAGCGTCACCACCAGATCCAGCTTGCCGTCGAGCCCGTTATCTTTCCACTCCACCTCTTCCGGCTTCACGCCGCCCTGCTTGCCGAGATCTTTGCCCTGAATACCGTTTTCCGTACCCAACAGGTACTTGAGCATGTACTCGTGGCCTTTACCGGAGGAGCCCAGCAGATTTGAACGCCAGATAAAGAGGTTACGCGGGTGGTTTTTGCCGTTTTCTGGCTGCTCCGCCGCAAAATGCATGGTGCCCTCTTTCAGGGATTTCACGGTGTAATCCACCGCAGACATACCTGCTTTTTTCGCCGCTTCGGCAATACGCAACGGGTTGGTACCCAGTTGCGGTGCAGATGGCAACCACCCCATACGCTCGGCGCGCACGTTGAAATCGATAAGGCTGCCGGTGTAGCGTGATTTATCCGCCAGCGGCGACAAGAGCTCCTGTGCGGTGACGGTTTCATAGCGCCACTGGCTGGAGTGGTTATAGAAGTAGGAGGTGCTATTCATATGGCGCGCCGGACGGTTCCAGTCCAGGGCAAACGCCAGCGGTTGCCAGCCCGTTTGCGGGCGCAATTTTTCCTGGCCTACATAGTGTGCCCAGCCGCCGCCGCTTTGACCGATACAGCCGCAGAAGATCAGCATATTGATGATCCCACGGTAGTTCATATCGAGGTGATACCAGTGGTTCATCCCGGCCCCGATGATGATCATCGAGCGGCCATGCGTTTTGTTGGCGTTATCCGCAAATTCACGGGCGGTGCGGATAATATTGGCGCGGGAAACGCCGGTAATTTTTTCAGCCCAGGCCGGCGTATAGGCTTTGATATCGTCGTAGCTTGTGGCGCAGTTTTCATCATTAAGACCGCGCTCCAGGCCATAGTTCGCCAGGGTCAGGTCGTAAACGGTGGTCACCAGCACGCTGCTGCCATCGGCCAGTTGCAGGCGTTTAACCGGCAGTTTATGCAGCAGAACGTTTTCCAGTTCAACCTTACTAAAGTGCGCGGTGCTGTCGCCGCCAAAGTACGGGAAGCCAACGTCCGCGATCTCATCCTGACGACCCAACAGGCTCAGTTGCAGCTCTGTCTCAACGCCGGTCGTGCCATCACGCTGTTCAAGGTTCCATTTGCCCTTCTCGCCCCAGCGGAAACCGATGGAACCGTTCGGCGCCACTATTTCGCCGTTATCAGCGAGCGCAACGGTTTTCCACTGCGGGTTATTCTCCTGGCCCAGCGCATCCACAAGATCCGATGCGCGCAGCATACGGCCCGCGGCGTAGTATCCTTCACGCGGTTCCAGCATCACCAGCATCGGCATGTCGGTATAGCGACGCACATAATCGGTAAAGTACTGGCTCGGGTTATCGAGGTGGAATTCACGCAACATGACGTGGCCCATCGCCAGCGCCATTGCCGCATCGGTGCCCTGCTTCGGTGCCAGCCACAGGTCGCACAGCTTGGCGATTTCGGCATAGTCCGGGGTTACGGCAACGGTCTTGGTGCCTTTGTAGCGGACTTCGGTAAAGAAGTGGGCATCCGGGGTACGGGTCTGCGGTACGTTGGAACCCCAGGCAATGATATAACTGGAGTTATACCAGTCGGCGGACTCCGGAACGTCGGTCTGCTCACCCCAGGTCTGCGGCGAGGCTGGCGGCAGGTCGCAATACCAGTCGTAGAAGCTCAGGCAGGTACCGCCTAACAGCGACAAGTAGCGTGCGCCGGAAGCATAGGAGACCATCGACATCGCCGGGATCGGCGAGAAGCCTGCCACGCGGTCAGGACCGTAGGTTTTCACGGTGTAGACGTTAGAGGCCGCAATCAGCTCATTCACTTCCTGCCAGGAGGAGCGAACAAAACCACCGCGTCCACGTGCCTGTTTAAAGCTTTTCGCTTTATCAGCATCTTCAATGATCGAGGCCCAGGCGTTCACCGGATCAGGGTGTGCCACTTTCGCTTCACGCCACATTTTCATCAGGCGTTTGCGCATCAGCGGGTATTTGAGGCGGTTCGCACTGTAAAGATACCAGGAGTAGCTGGCACCGCGAGGGCAGCCGCGTGGCTCATGGTTTGGCATATCAGGGCGGGTACGTGGGTAGTCGGTCTGCTGGGTTTCCCAGGTAACGAGACCGTTTTTGACGTAAATCTTCCAGCTGCAAGACCCGGTGCAGTTTACACCGTGAGTAGAACGCACGACTTTATCGTGCTGCCAGCGTTGGCGGTATCCATCCTCCCAGTCCCGGTTTGTTTCGAGAAGCTGGCCGTGCCCATCGGCAAACGTTTCGCCCTTCTGCTTGAAGTAGCGAAATCGGTCCAGGAATTTACTCATCGGGTTTCTCCTGTATGGAGCCTGACGGCTCTCTGATAAATCGACATTGCACAAATTAGGGGTTACAGCATTTGCGGCGAAAGTAACGCTCTGAAAGGCGAGAAGAATTGATGGCGATCAAGCTGTAAGGGCTTCATAAAGGCAGGGAAATCACTATCTACCTCCAAAAGGGTAGAATGGTTTTAAATTTAATTTATTGATATATAAAGAAAATAAATAACCAAAATGACAGCAAGCGAGAAAAAATGCGCTAAGCAGGTATTAAGGGGTATAGCCCCCTGAAGACGAGGGTTTTTCTCTGTCGTGGGTAACTCCCTCTTAAAGTATGTTGTAACTAAGTCAGATCAAAAAAAAGCGCGAGCCAGGCCCGCGCAAGGATAATCAACATTTACTTACTTTTTATTAGAATTCCGTCCGTAGATAGCCCAGGTGATCATCACACAGGCGATATAAAACACCAGGAACACTTTCATTGCGCCCGCCGGGGAACCGGTGAGCGCCAGCGAGGTGCCGAAGGCTTTCGGGATAAAGAAGCCGCCAATCGCCCCAATAGCTGAAATAAAGCCCAGTGCAGCAGCGGTTTCGGTTGCCGCCTCACGCAGCGCCGTGGCTTCACTGCCGCCAGCGTTTTTCACCCGTTCCAGCGTCATCTTGCGGAAATTGACTGAAATCATCTGGAAGGTAGAGCCACTGCCCAGCCCGGCCGTCAGGAACAGCATCAGGAAGACGCCAAAGAAGGCGGTAAAATTCCCGCCCACGCCATTGGTTGGCAGCGTCAGGAACAGTAAGGCACTAAAAATAGCCATCAGGATGAAGTTCACGAGTGTAACACGCGTCCCCCCCAGCCGGTCCGACAGCGCCCCACCCGCAGAACGGGTGAGCGCGCCGATGAGTGGGCCAAAAAAGGCGTAATGCATGATGACTACGTCCGGAAATTGGGTCTTCGACAGCATGGCGAAACCGGCAGAGAAGCCAATAAACGAACCAAAGGTTGCCAGATAGAGAAAGCTCATGATCCACATATGCTTACGCTTTAACACCGGCAACTGCGCTTTCAGTGACGCTTTCGAGGCGGTCAGTTCGTTCATGCCAAACCAGGCGGCGAGAGTAAAGACGGCCAGCAACGGCACCCATACCCATGCGGCATTCGCCAGGAAGATCATACTGCCATCAGGCTGCGCCACACCCGTTGCGCCAAACACAGCAAACATCGAAAACGAAATAGCCAGCGGTGCCAGAAGCTGCATCACGCTCACACCCAGGTTACCGAAACCGCCGTTAATCCCCAGCGCGCTCCCCTGCTTCTCTTTTGGAAAGAAAAAGCTGATGTTCGCCATACTGGAGGCAAAGTTCGCTCCGGCAAAACCACACAACAGCGCAATGATGATGAACGTGCTAAATGGGGTGGAGGTATCTTCAACCGCCAGGCCCAGCCAGACGCAAGGAATGATCAGAATGCCGGTACTGAACGCGGTCCAGCGGCGGCCACCGAATACCGGGACCATAAAAGAGTACGGTACGCGCAGCAGTGCGCCCGACACGGACGGTAAAGCAGTCAGCATAAAGAGTTGGTCAGTCGAAAATTGAAAGCCAACTTTATTCAGGTTTACGGCAACGGCGCTAAACAACATCCACACACAGAACGCCAGCAACAGACACGGAACCGAAATCCACAGGTTACGGCTGGCGATGCCGTGCCCCTGTCGTTGCCAGAAAAGCGGATCGTCCGGACGCCAGTCGCTAATAATTCGGCCTGACGCCCTTTGGGGGGTAGAAGAGTGACTCATAGACACCTCTGGTTATTGATTTGACGAGGCCACATTAGTTTTTACAGCGCAAGGTAAGTTGATATAAATCAAAGGAAAAGTGTGCGTAACGACGAGCAAAAAATAGCCATGCTCATTAGTGAGTAGATCGTTTTTCTTAAAAAAGTGTGGTTTTTCACAACCCTGTCGCCTGATGAAAAAGACCCACTCCTTTTATGGATACCGACAACGATAAAGGAGTACTTCTTTGTAGGTATGGGTATACCTCAGGGTATGGCGGACAATATCGACCACTCTTTATTTCCGTGCGCCGGAGCCTTGCCCTCTATGCTTAAACGCCTCTTTACACCGCTCTCCCTGGTTAACCAGGTCGCGCTGACCATGCTGCTGTCGACGGTTATCGGTGTGGCGGGTATGGCGGTTTCCGGCTGGCTGGTGCTTGGCGTTCAGGGCAGTGCCCACGCCATCAACAAAGCGGGCTCGCTGCGTATGCAAAGTTATCGGTTGCTGGCAAGCGTGCCACTGCGCCCGGCAGACGACGTATTACTCAAAGAGATGGAGCAAACGGCGTTCAGTTCTGAACTGGCCGATGTCGCCGAACGTGACGGGCAGCAAGAGCAGTTAGAGGCGCTGCAACATTTCTGGCGCAATGAGGTCGCGCCAGCCCTTAAGCAGGCCCAGGAGCCTCAGGCTGTCACCGATAAAATAGCCACCTACGTAAATCGAATCGACACGCTGGTTACCGCCTTCGATCACAGCACCGAACAGCGCATGGCGCGCGTGGTGATCCTGCATCGGGTGATGGCCATCTTGCTGGGCTTACTGCTGCTCTTTACCGTTGTCTGGCTTCGCGCCCGCCTGCTCCAGCCGTGGGAACAGTTACTGAAAATGGCCCAGGCGGTCAGCCAGCGTAACTTTACCCGGCGGGCACAAATCAGCGGACGCAATGAGATGGCGACCCTCGGTACCGCCCTGAATAATATGTCGGAAGAGCTGGCGGAAAGTTATGCCGTCCTTGAACAGCGCGTTCAGGAAAAAACCGCCGGACTTGAACAAAAAAACCAGATTCTCTCTTTCCTGTGGCAGGCCAACCATCGTCTGCATTCGCGTATTCCTTTGTGCGAACGTTTGTCACCGGTGCTTCACGGGCTGCAAAACCTGACGCTGCTGCATGATATTGAGCTGCGCGTTTACGACATGGAAGATGAGAAAAACCACCAGGAATTCACCTGCCATTCGGATATTACCTGTGATGATCGGGGGTGCCATTTATGTCCGCGCGGCATCCTGCCTGCTCCCGCTGGCGGCAGTTCCACCCTGAAATGGCGCCTGGCGGACAACCATACACAATATGGCTTGCTACTCGCGCAGCTCCCCCACGGCAGGCATCTTAGCCACGATCAGCAACAACTGGTGGATACGCTTGTCGAGCAGTTAACCGCGACGCTGGCGCTGGACCGTCATCAGGAACATCTGCAGCAGATGATGGTGATGGAAGAGCGTGCCACCATCGCCAGGGAACTGCATGACTCCATCGCCCAGTCTCTCTCCTGTATGAAGATGCAGGTCAGTTGTTTGCAGATGCAGGGCGGCGACCTGCCTGAGAGTAGCCAGCAGTTGCTGGGGCAAATCCGAAACGAGCTCAATACCTCATGGGCGCAGTTGCGTGAGCTGTTGACGACATTCCGCTTACAATTAACAGAGCCTGGACTGCGCCCGGCCCTGGAGTCCAGTTGTCAGGAATACAGCGCGCGCTTCGGTTTTCAGGTCAGGCTGGATTACCAGCTCCCTGCGCGTCTCGTGCCCTCACATCAGGCAATCCATTTATTGCAGATTGCCCGCGAAGCCTTAAGCAATTCGCTGAAACATTCCGGCGCGACTGAGGTTATCGTCTCGGTCGTCCAGCAGGAAAAACGGGTAATATTGCAAGTTCGCGACAATGGCTGTGGCGTGCCGGAAAACGCAGCGCGAACAAACCATTATGGCTTGATTATCATGCGCGACCGTGCGCAAAGTTTACGTGGCGATTGCCAGGTTCGACGGCGTGAGTCCGGCGGTACCGATGTGACCGTGACGTTTATTCCCGAAAATCTTCTCTCATCAGTGCAAGGAGATAACTATGACTAACCAGGAACCGGCTACCATTTTGCTCATCGATGATCACCCGATGTTGCGTACCGGCGTCAAGCAACTTATCAGCATGTCGCCTGAAATCACCGTCGTCGGCGAGGCCAGCAATGGCGAACAAGGCATCGAACTGGCAGAGGATCTGGACCCGGACCTGATTCTGTTAGATCTGAATATGCCGGGGATGAATGGCCTTGAAACGCTCGATAAACTGCGTGAAAAAACGCTGTCGGGTCGCGTGGTGGTCTTTAGCGTATCGAATCACGAAGAGGATGTTGTCACTGCCCTTAAACGCGGCGCCGATGGCTATCTGCTTAAAGATATGGAGCCAGAAGATTTACTCAAAGCCCTCCAGCAGGCCGCCGCGGGTGAGATGGTTCTGAGCGATGCGCTAACCCCCGTGCTGGCTGCCAGCCTGCGCGCCAACCGTGCAACCTCGGATCGCGATATCAGTCAGTTAACGCCGCGCGAACGCGACATTCTTAAGCTTATCGCGCAGGGTCTGCCGAATAAGATGATTGCCCGTCGCCTCGACATCACCGAGAGTACGGTAAAAGTGCACGTGAAACATATGCTGAAAAAAATGCGCCTGAAATCCCGCGTGGAAGCAGCGGTCTGGGTTCATCAGGAACGCATTTTCTAATTGTCAGGCGCCATCAGCTCCCAGCGCGGCGTCGCGTCAGAGGTGTCAACCAGCGGTGGCGTCAGCGTCAGCACAATCTCATTGGATGAGACGCGCTGACCTTTTTCATCTTCGGCAATCACCGCCAGATGCCACTCGTTGGTCGCCCCTTCACTGTTATCCCACTTCGGCATAATGATCGACCAGCCTTCCGTACTGCTGGGATGAGCAGGCGGCGTCAGGCTAAGCTGTTGAGTATCACCCTGCCAGCGTAACTCGCGTATCCCGTGCGTGCTGCGGATATCCAGTTTAAGTGCCACCGTTTCGCCAGGCTGTAAATCCCAGGGCGGTGTGGCGAGAAATACTGAGAGTGTCTTGCGCTGGCGATATTCGTATACCGGCACCGTATCACGCACCGGATTATCGTAACGGCTGCCGCGCAAAGAGGCCTCCTCTCCCAGTTGGCTGGCGGAAAGCTGTTTCCAGAGAGGAACACCAAACCGATAATTCAGTTTCAGGCCTAAATCGTTCTGACTTTCGCCGTTCTCTCCCTGTTTATGGTGCGCCGAGAGCGTTACCAGCGGTACGGGGGTGTAATCCAGCCCCACTTTTACCGCCAGCGGATTACGATACCCCGTCCCGGAGTCGAATAAATCCACGCTCTCACCAAAGTATTGTTCCAGACTGACGCTGGTATCGAGTTGCTGCCAGAAGGGTAAACGCGCCTGAGCGGTAATGTCATAGCCGCGCGCCATACGCTGCTGGAGCGTTGCCGAACGATACGTCCAGTCGGTGAGCGGTTGATAGTAATTGGCGGAAAAACGCAGCGACTGTCCCCACACCTCAGCCCCCAGTCCGGTACGGGCCAGGTTTTCATCGAGCAGATTGTCGTAGAAGGTGTTATACCCCAGCAGCCAGTCACCGGAAATCCAGCGCTGCCCGATACCCACGTTACCGACCAGCCCCTCATCCTGCTGGGTCAGACCAAGCTGGCTCCAACTGAGATAGCGGGACGTATCCTGCAAAGGGACAAACCAGTCGCCGTGGCTGCCGTTAAAGCCCCCTTTGTCATCAACTTTGACATCGATGGTCGCTTTGCCCCAGGGCGACAGCCAGGACTCTACCTGCTGGTTTACCTCATCGCTCACCACATCGCGCAACTGACCAAAGGCGAACTGGCGCGCCTGTGCTCCGGTATCCAGCCCGTTGTCTGTCATGCTGGCTTCGCCAAAGGCTTTCGCCATTTCGGCCAGATGTTTTTCACTGCTGCCTTTGTCGGGCGTCATTCCGAGATCGGGCAGAGAATCACCATCATTATCAAACGGATGTTGAGCCTGCTGAACATACCAGGATTGCGGGGCGGTCTGTACGCCACTGACCGCGCTTCCCGCCAGCGGCAAGAATAAAAGCAGTATTGGGGAAGAGGAAAACCAGTGCATCACGTTTGTAGGGGGTCGCTCCGGGCTGGAAATGATCGCCAGTCGTTCAGGTTAGCGGCTTTGCCCGACAATTTCAGCTTTTGCGCAAATTTCAGGAAAATCCTTAATCCTTCCCGTTTCGCCAGACTACAGTTAACTGAATGCTGATAACTGAGAAAAAGCGAATGACTCAGACACTACGATGGGCCATGTGCAGTTCCATTTTGTTGTATGCCGTGTCGGCCAGCGCCACCGACATTTTCCAACTGCAATCCCCTGCTTTTGGTGATAACGCGCTGATGGAGAAAAGATTCGCGGGCAACGCCACCAGCAATCCTAACTGCACGGGAGAGAATATTTCCCCGGCACTGGTGTGGAACAATCCGCCTGCAAAAACGCAAAGTTTCGCCCTGGTCGTACATGACCCTGAAGGGGCGATGGGCCTTGGCGTTACCCATCTGGTGGCCTACAACATTCCCCCTTCCGGCACCGGTTTTGCCGAAAATGATCTGCGTGACGGCAAAGGCTATACCGGCGGTAAAAATACCCCCGGCACCGTGCAGTGGTATGGTCCTTGCCCTCCACCGGGTAGCGGCGCACATCACTACACCTTTACCCTGATTGCCACCAGCCTCGCCCCGGATCTCCCCAAAGGATTAACCCGGGACGAGCTGTTTGCCAAACTCAAAGGCCACACCCTGGGCGCGGCAGGTTTAATTGGCCGCTTCGGACAGTAGCGCTTTTAATTCCGGCAGACAGGAGCCACAGTTTGTGCCGCAGCGCAGGACATTCCCCAGCGCTGCGGTACTGTCGCACCCTTTGGCAATCGCGGCGCGAATCGCATTTTCCCCCACGCTGTAACAGCTACAGACCGTGCGCCCCGGCACAGGTAAGCTGGACGGTGACTGCCCGGCTAACAGGCTATGCCGCGCCTGCGCCGTTGCCGGCGCGGTGATAAATGCCTGCACAATGACATCATGTGCAATAACCGGAAGCCGCGTATCACTCCACCACCCCAGCATCAATTGCCCGTGATGCCAGGCCAGCAGATTTTTCACCGTACCGGCACGAACAGTCTGTATCTGCCAATCTTGCATCTGACACCATGCCGTCAGCCATGCCGACGCATCGCCATTGCCCGCCAGGGTGAAATGCAAGGCGCTATCCGTCGCTTTGCGCACCCAGTAGAGATTGGCGGGGAGCGGCGGCATTTCACGCGCATAGAATTCGCCCTGCCAGTCTGGCTGCCAGGCGGCGATGCGCACCGCCGTTTGTTTGCTCTCCGGCTGCCCGGAATGCGGGTCGCACACCGGGGCCACCAGTGCGTTAACCTTCCCCTGCCGCGCAAAGGCGTGGTTCCAGTGCATCGGTGTAAACAGTTCACCTTCCCGCTGACCGTGCTGAATACGCGCTCGAGCCACCATAACGCCGCGGGGAGAGCTTATATGTGCGAGGTCTCCCTCACTGAGTGCAAAACGGGCAGCATCCGCCGGGGAAATATCCACCACGGGTTCGGCAATGTGCTGCATCAACCGCGCAACGGTGCCAGTGCGGGTCATCGTATGCCACTGATCGCGGATCCGCCCGGTGTTAAGTAAAAGTGGATAGTGCGCCGTCGGTTGCGCCACTGCGCGTGCGGGCGATACAGGTACGATGCGTAAACGCCCGGAAGGCCGCCAGCCGCGTTGTAATGCCGCCGGGGTCACGCTCCACTGGTAGGGTTCCAGTCTGTCCCACTGTTCGCGCGTTAACCCGGCCAGTTCACTGATATCAAACGCCCGCGTACCGTTGTTTTCGAAGCCGGAAAGCGCCGCATGTTCAGAAAACACCTCATGAGGATGCTGCCAGGCAAACGCGGAGCCAAAGCCGAGGCGCTGCGCGACCTGTGAGATTATCCACCAGTCAGCTTTTGCCTCGCCCGGCGGGGGTAAAAAGGGCCGCTGGCGTGAGATGCGTCGCTCGGAATTGGTCACTGTGCCATTTTTCTCCCCCCAGGCCAGCGCCGGAAAACGGATATGAGCGTAGCGGCTGGTGTCAGTCTGCGCCACCACCTCAGAGACAATCACCAGCGGACAGGCCGCCAGTGCGCGGCACACCGCATGGCTGTCCGGCAGCGAAACCGCCGGATTGGTGCCCATTATCCACACCGCTTTCACCTCGCCACGCCCGATGGCCTCAAACAGATCGACCGCCATCAGTCCCGGCGTTTGCGCCAGCCGCTCCGTCCCCCAGAAACGTGCCAGCCGGGCAAGGTCCGCCGCTTCAAAATTCATGTGTGCCGCCAGTTGTGTCGCCAGACCGCCCACTTCGCGCCCGCCCATGGCATTCGGTTGTCCGGTCAGCGAAAACGGGCCGCATCCCGGACGGGCAAATTTGCCGCTGGCCAGATGCACATTCATGATGGCATTACACTTATCGCTGCCGCTCGATGACTGGTTAATTCCCATGGTGAACAACGTCATCGCCCGTGGCGCGGTAATAAACCAGTCATAAAACGTTGTGACAACGTCACGCGACAAATTACAGAATGACGCGACCACCTCTGGTGTCCACGCACGCGCGGCAGCCAGTGCGGCCTCGCCCTCATCAAAATCGACAAGTGTTTGATTTCCCTTCGCAATCATATTCAGCAGGCCGACAAACAGCCCGGCGTCGCTCCCCGGCGCTAGCGGCAGATGGAGGTCGGCAATATCACAGGTGGCGGTGACGCGCGGGTCAACGACCACCACTTTTAGCGCCGGGTTATCATGCTTTGCCTGCACAATGCGCTGGTAGAGCACCGGATGGGTCCAGGCGGCATTCGACCCCACCAGCACCAGCAGATCGCTCTTTTCGATATCTTCATAGCTGCACGGCACAACGTCTGCACCAAAGGCCCGCTTGTAGCCTGTAACGGCAGATGACATGCACAACCGTGAATTGGTGTCGATATTTGCCGCGCCGATAAAGCCTTTCATTAGCTTGTTGGCGGCATAGTAATCTTCGGTGAGCAACTGCCCGGAGGCATAAAACGCCACCGCCTGCGGACCAAATTCGCTGATGATGGCGTTCAGGCGTTCCCCGGCAGCATCCAGCGCCGCCTGCCAGCTTACCGTCTGCTCATCCACCTGCGGAGCCAGAAGCCGCCCCGCTAACCCGGTGGTTTCCCCCAGCGCCGCCCCTTTCACGCACAGCCGACCGGCGTTTGCCGGGTGCGCGCGGTCACCCGCCACGCTCACCCCATCGTCAGTGACGGTCGCAACCACGCCGCAGCCCACACCGCAATACGGGCAGGTGGTGCGGGTACTCATGATGCCTCCGCGCGCATCAACAGGACCTGGTTGCCGACCCACACTTTGCCACCTTCAATTTTAACCGGCCAGGCGCGGACCGCCGGTTCACCGCTTTCCGCATAACAGCCGTCACGCAGACGAATACGCTGCTTGTAGAGCGGCGAAATCACCAGCGGTTCACCGTTCGTGTCGCCTAAGATCCCGCGCGACAGAACCTGGGCGTGGCTGCCCGGTTCGTGGTTATCGAGCGCATAGATGGTTTCGCCAAAGCGGAACAGTGCGATTTGCCGCTCACCCAGCCGTGCGCCAATCCCCGCCTGTTCAGGTATCGCGGCAATGTCGCAGATAACCTGCCATGGCCGCCACGGCAGTTGCCCTTCTGACTGCTCCGGTGCCGCCGCCAGTTGCGGCTGGTCACGGACAACCTCGCGGTGAACGGTTTCGTCCGGCACGTCGCTGTTAACAAACGAGCGGAACAGCGCCAGACGGTCAGGATCGTTAAGCGTGGTCTGCCACTCGCACTGATAGCTGTCCACCACCCGCGCCATCTCTTCTTCCAGCTCAGTGGCAATCTCCAGGCTGTCATTCAGGATAACATCGCGCAAATAGTCGATGCCGCCCTCCAGGTTATCCAGCCAGGTACTGGTACGTTGCAGGCGGTCAGCCGTGCGGATGTAGAACATCAGAAAACGGTCAACGGTGCGGATCAGCGTGGCCTCATCTAAATCGCTGGCAAACAGATCCGCATGACGTGGCTTCATGCCGCCGTTACCGCACACATAGAGGTTCCAGCCTTTCTCCGTGGCGATCACCCCCACATCTTTCCCCTGCGCTTCCGCACACTCGCGGGTACAGCCGGACACCGCCATTTTTATCTTATGCGGCGCACGCAGCCCTTTGTATCGATGCTCCAGGGTGACCGCCAGCCCGGTGGAGTCCTGCACACCATAGCGGCACCAGGTCGAACCAACGCAGGATTTCACCGTGCGCAATGACTTGCCGTAGGCGTGCCCGGTTTCAAACCCGGCATCGACCAGCTCCTGCCAGATGGCCGGAAGCTGCTCCAGACGGGCGCCAAAGAGATCGATACGCTGGCCGCCGGTGACTTTGCTATAAAGCTGATAGCGTTTGGCGATCTGCCCGATGGCAATCAGACCATCCGGCGTGACCTCCCCGGCGGGCATCCGCGGCACGATGGAATAGGTCCCGTCTTTCTGGATGTTGGCAAAATAACGGTCATTGGTATCCTGCAGCGGCAGGTGCGCCGGTTTGAGCAGATACTCATTCCAGCAGGAGGCCAGAATCGACCCGACCAGCGGCTTACACACCTCGCAGCCCTGCCCGTGACCATAACGGCTGATTAACTGTGCGAAAGTACGGATATGGTTGACGCGCACCAGATGGTGGATCTCCTGGCGCGAGTACGGGAAGTGTTCGCAGATGTCTTTTTTCACTTCCACGCCCTGCGACGCCAGTTGGTGTTCCATGACCTGTTTGACCAGCGCGCTGCAACCGCCGCAACCGGTGGCCGCTTTGGTACAACTTTTGATGGCTCCCATGTCGCTGGCGCCCGCGCTGACCGCCTGGCAAATATCGCCTTTGCTGACGTTATGACAGGAACAAATCTGCGCGCTGTCCGGCAAGGCCGCCACGCCGAGCGCTTTTGGCGCACTGCCAGCAAGCGCAGGCAGGATCAGGCTTTCCGGTTGTGCTGGCAGCGCCAGCCCGTTGAGCATGGTTTGTAGCAGCGTCGCATAGTCGCTGGCTTCCCCCACCAGTACGCCGCCGAGCAATTGTTTGCCATCTTCACTGACCACGATTTTTTTATAGATTTGCGCCGGGCCGTCGGTCCACTGATAACTCAGGCAGCCGGGTGTGCGCCCGTGGGCATCGCCGAACGACGCCACATCAACGCCAAGCAATTTCAGCTTTGTGCTCATATCCGCACCGGTAAACGCCGCCGCTTCGCCGCTGAGATGAGCCGCCACTACACGCGCCATCTGATATCCTGGCGCCACCAGACCATAGACTTTGCCCTCCCACACCGCACATTCGCCAATGGCGAAGATGTTTTCATCCGAGGTCTGGCACTGTTCATTAATGGTGATCCCGCCGCGTTCCCCCAGGTCCAACGCCCCGCTGCGGGCGAGCGCATCCTGTGGGCGAATGCCGGCGGAGAACACCACCATGTCGGTCGTCAGGCTCTCACCATCGGCAAAGTTGAGGGTGAGCGTGTCGCCATTCGCCACGATTTCCCGGGTCGCCTTGCTGGTATGAACCTGCACCCCCAGCGCGGTGATTTTCTTGCGCAGCATAGCGCCGCCCTGTTCATCCAACTGAACGGCCATCAGCGCCGGGGCGAACTCCACCACGTGGGTTTCCAGCCCCAGTTGTTTTAACGCATTCGCCGCTTCCAGCCCCAGCAGCCCGCCGCCAATCACGACGCCACGCGTGGCGTTTTTTGCTCGCGCGGCAATCTCATCCAGGTCATCCAGGGTGCGATAGACAAAACAGCCACGGGCATCATGCCCCGGAACCGGCGGCACAAACGGGTATGAACCGGTTGCCAGCACCAGTTTATCCCAGCGCGTTTCATGCCCCCGGGCATCCCGCACCACCTGTAACGCGCGGTCGATATCGGTAATGGTCTGGTTGAGACGCAGCTCAATGCCGTGCTGGTCGAAAAAATCCCCCTCGACCATGGAGAGCGACTGCGCGCTGCGTCCGGCAAAGTACTCGGATAAATGCACGCGATCGTAGGCGGCATAACGCTCCGCGCCGAATACCACGATGTGATAGGCCTGATGCAAGTTGCGGCTCACGCACTGTTCTAAAAAATGGTGGCCGACCATACCGTGTCCAACCACAACCAGAGTAGGTTTTGTCATCTTTGGGATCCCGGCAGCCGCTGGCTGCGCTGTAAAGCTGTCAAAAAGCCAGCCCGCCTGCGGCGGTTCCGGCGTATTTAATCGTTCGGTGAGTGCTGCCGCACTGGCACAATCGCCCAGCAGCAGTACGCCGCACAGTCTGTTTTCCCGCACCAGCAGGCGACGGTAATGGCCGCTGAGGGGATCGAGGCTGGTCCAGATGTCATCGCCATCACGCGCCTGCACGTCCCCGGCACTGAACAGGTCGATGCCGGTCACTTTCAGTCGCAGCCCGCCCGCCTGCCAGTGAAAGTCTGCCTCAGGCGTGCCGAGCAGACGCGCAGCGAGAATCTCCGCCTGCTGCAAACAAGGGGCCACCAGCCCCCAGGTTTGTCCGGCAATTTCACAGCATTCACCGAGGGCGCTCACCCCGGCGACCGCACTGCGCAACTGCCCGTCCACCACGATGCCACGGGCACAGGGAATACCGCTGGCCTGGGCAAGGGTTATCGCCGGGCGCACGCCGGTGGTCATTACCACGCGACCTGCCGACAAAACGCGGCCGTTGGTCAGCGTGACGCTATCGGGTGTAATACAGCGGATGCTGGCAGAGAGTTCGCAGTCAATGCCGCGCTCACGCAGATGCGCTGCCAGCAGCCCCCCGGCCTGTGCGTCAAGCTGCTGCTCCATAAGCCATTCGCCGCGGTTCACCAACGTGACGTTGTCACCATGACGGCGCAGCGCCGCAGCCGCTTCAACCCCCAGCACGCCACCGCCGAGGACAACCACCGGCCCACTGCCTGCCAGAATGGCCTGCACATCGCTGATACGGCGAAAGCCATGGACATGCGGTAAGTCGTGGCCCGGTACGGGCGGGATAAAGGGCGTCGATCCGGTGGCAAACACCAGTTCATCCCAGGTCAACTCGCGTTGGGTGGTAATGACCCGACGCGCCGACACATCAACCTGGGTGACCGTCTCCCCCGTCAGTACCCTGATGCCGCGCGCTTTATACCACTGCGCATCGTGCAGGACGGTGTCGCTGAACGCTTTTTCTGCACCCAGCACCGGTGATAACTGGATGCGGTTATAGGCATGGCCCGGCTCGTCGCCAATCATCGTGATGGCATAGCGGTCGGCAGCCGATTCGCTGAGTTTTTCGACAAGGCGGGTGGCCGCCATGCCGTTGCCAATGATTAACAGTCGCAGGGTCATCTCACTCACCTCAGGCCGCTTTCGGCTGTTTTTCATAGAGGAAATGGAGGATCTGCTGGCGCAGGTGGTGATAACGGCTGTCATCAGCCAGTTGCACCCGGTTACGCGGACGCGGCAGATTGACGTCAAGGATTTCACCGACGGTTGCCGCCGGGCCGTTGGTCATCATCAGTACCCGGTCAGAAAGCAGCACCGCCTCGTCCACATCATGGGTGATCAGCACAATGGTGGTGTTCAGCGACTGCTGGATCTGCATGACCGCATCCTGCAGGTGGGCGCGGGTTAACGCATCGAGCGCGCCAAAAGGTTCATCCATCAGCAGCACTTTGGGTTTCATGGCAAGAGCACGGGCAATGCCGACACGTTGTTTCATCCCGCCGGAGATCTCCCCCGGACGTTTGTGCAGCGCGTGGCCCATTTGTACCCGCTCCAGATTGTGCTCAATCCACTCGCGGCGCTCCGCTTTGTGCATGGTGCGACGGAACACCTGATCCACCGCCAGCGCCACGTTGTCAAAACAGGTCAGCCACGGTAATAAAGAGTGGTTCTGGAACACGACCGCGCGCTCAGGGCCAGGCCCCGCTATCTCCCGGTTATCGCACAGCAAACCGCCTTCGGTTGGGAGCGTGATACCGGCAATCAAATTCAGTAAGGTCGATTTCCCACAGCCCGAATGACCAATCAGGCTGACCGTTTCCCCTTCATGAATATCGAATGAGACATTTTGCAACGCCACAAACTCACCGCCCGCGGTCGAAAAGCGCTGGCTCACCGCCTGCACCTGGATAATGGGTTTTTTGCTCATCTTATTTCTCCTGCCAGCTAAAGCGACGTGCCACCAGCATCAGCCCCTGCTCCAGCAGCAGACCGACCACACCGATGATGACAATGGCGATTAAAATGTTTTCCACATTGAGGTTGTTCCATTCGTTCCAGATCCAAAAACCGATCCCCAGGCCGCCGGTGAGCATTTCCGCGGCGACAATCACCAGCCAGGCGATGCCGATCGACAAGCGGACGCCGGTGAGCACGGCGGGCAACACCGCCGGGAACAAAATGCGGCGCATGACTGTCCATTCGGACAACTGCAGAACGCGGGCCACGTTGAGGTAATCTTGCGGAATGCGGCGCACCCCTTCGGCGGTATTAATCACCATCGGCCAGATAGAACAGATGAAAATGGTCCAGCTTGATGCCGGTTCCGCTTTCTGGAAAAGCAGCAGGCCAATCGGTAACCATGCCAGTGGGCTGACCGGGCGCAGCAGTGCAATCAGCGGGTTGAACATCCGCGCCAGAAAGATAAAGCGGCCAATCATAAAACCCAGCGGGATCCCCACCAGCGCCGCCAGACCAAAACCGATGGCGACGCGCTGCAATGAAGCCAGTACGTTCCAGCCGATCCCCATGTCATTCGGCCCATCCCGATAGAACGGGTCGGCAAACAGCGTCATTGCCGAATCCAGCGTGCTGAGCGGGGTGGGAAAGCCTTTGCTGTTGATTGCCGCCAGTTCCCAGGCGATAAGCAGCAGCCCAAGCCCCAGCAGCGCGGGAACAACACGTTCGGCTACCGCGCGAGTTTTACGCGACAAGGCCGGCTTACGGGTGCGGACTTTGACCGGAGGCAGCGTAATCACTTCGCCAGCTATGGACGGCGGCGTAACGCGCTGTGTGTTCTGTTGATGTTTCATATCAGGCCCCTGTTCGTTGAATGTCGAAGCGTCTGGCGTATTGCTCCGGGTCGGTACCGTCCCAGCGCGTACCATCCATCAGTGTGCTGGTTCGCATGGTCTGCGCAGGCGGCGTAATGCCCCCGATAGCCGTGGCGGCATCTTTCCAGATATCGATACGGTTAATGCGCCCGGCGATGGCGGCATAATCCGGTGCGCTTTTCAGCAGCCCCCAGCGGCGAAACTGGGTTAAAAACCACATGCCGTCGGAGTGCCATGGGTAGCTCACCTGGCCGTCATTGAAAAAGCGGATAGCGTGCGCATCCTGCCAGCGCTTGCCCGCACCGTTGTCGTATTCACCGAGCATGCGCCCGGTCAGATACTGCTCTTTGGTGTTAAGCCACGCCCGACGCGCGAGGATGCGCGCGGTTTCCCGGCGGTTATCATCGGAAGCATCAATCCAGCGGGATGCCTCCATCACCGCACAGACCAGCGCACGGGCGGTGTGTGGGTTTTGTTCGACCCAGGCGCTGCGCGTGCCGAGAATTTTTTCCGGATGATCCGGCCACACGGCCTGGCTGGTCGCAGCGGTAAATCCGATGCGGTCATTAATGGCGCGGGCGTTCCACGGTTCACCCACGCAAAAACCGACCATGTTGCCGATCCGCATGTTCATCACCATTTGCGGCGGCGGCACGACCACCGTGCGAATGTCGGTAAAGGGGTTGATGCCCGCGCTCGCCAGCCAGTAATAGAGCCACATGGCGTGAGTGCCGGTCGGGAAGGTATGGGCAAAGGTGTATGTTCCGGGGGCACTCTGCCCAATCAGTTTTTTCAGGCTCTCGCCATCGGTGACGCCTTTATCCAGCAGGTCGCTGGAAAGGGTGATCCCCTGACCGTTCTGGTTAAGGGTCATCAGGTTGGCCATCGACTGGGTTTTCCCGGCGATCCCGAGTTCCAGCCCGTACAGCAAGCCATAAAGCACGTGCGCGGCGTCCAGTTCGCCGGAGACCAGTTTGTCGCGCACCGCCGCCCAACTGGCCTCTTTGGTTGGCACCAGGGTGATGCCGTACTTTTTATCGAACCCTTTCAGGGCAGCAATGACCAGCGGCGCGCAATCGGTCAGCGGAATAAACCCGACACGAACAGTAGTCAGTTCAGGTTTGTCGGAACCTGCCGCCCACGCGGACTGCATCAGGCCGGGCATCAGCATCGCACCGCCCAGTGCTGCTCCTGCCTGTAGAAAACGCCTGCGCGTTAGTAAAACCGATGAATCGCCCATACCCACTCCCGAAGCAAAAAAAAAGCGCCCGTCGATGCTTTCGCACCAATGGACGCCTTTATCCGTATGGTCAGTGAACCGCCGTTGGTTCCCCGCCACAAATGTATTCATTTACACACTTAACAATGCAACCACTATGCCAGGTTACAAGCCGCTGTTTTTCGTGCTTTTCACCTGTTTTCAGGATGTTTTCGCACTGCACATGTGCAGGGAATGCCCGCAGAATGTGCAACTACTCCTTAGGTGTTAGAGGCCATAATGCCCGTACAGTGAGCAGCGCGCGGGCGATTTCAACCATGCGCTGATTCTTGTCCATAGCCATTTTGCGCAGACATTGCCAGGCCTGCTCTTCGCTCATGTTCTGGTGATTCATCAGGATATTTTTCGCTTTATCAATCAGCGTGCGTTCCTCCATGGAATCCTGTAATGAGGCCAGTTGCGCACTAAGCTGCTCCAGTTCACGGGCTTGCTGGCGCACCAGGGGTAAGAGCTGTTTGTCGAGCCGCGCGGAAAGGCGGTCGCTCGTCGTTTCCTCAATCCAGCTACTGACATTAACGTCGTCGTCTTCCTCCAGCATGGTCGCTGTCGTGTGCATCAGTTCATTGATCAGCAACTCTTCCAGCGCACGCAGATGTTCCAGCCTCTGGGTTTGCAGTGCGAACCAGCGTAGCGCCCCTTCGCCGCCGTCTGCGGCGGGCACGCGGGTGCAGGCCTGGCGACGGAGCTGTTCAATCTCCAGCCCGGCGGTACATTCGCGGGCAAATATCGCACTGACATCAGGCGCCGCAAGTGACAGGAAGGCCTCAAAACAGGGTTGCTGACCATCAATGCGGTCCACCAGCGACTGGCGCAATGCATCGCTAAATGCCGCCTGGGTAAACCCAATCGCCCCCAGCGCGCGCTCTTGCCCTACCAGCTCTTTTCCCTGCATAAAACTGTAGAGGGCCACCAGATGTTTAACGATTCTGGGATCATCAACGCTGTCGTTAAGCTGCGGAATAATGCTCAGCAGATGGCTAATGGTACGGCTGAACTGCGCCATCGCCTGTTCTGCCGTAATACGCTGGTTTTTTATTTGTTCGCGTAACTGTGGAAGTTGTTCCAGACACCCAACAGCGGCGGCAATACGGTGGCATAATGCGCTACTGGCAAGTGGCCTGAGCGTGGCGAGTAACGGTAAAAACGGGGTGATGTTCTCATCGGCAAGGGCGCTGCTGGCACGACATTCCAGCGCGTAAAGCTGCCCTTTTGAACACAGCCAGATATTCGATGCGCCGCGTTCGCACTGCAACATATGGGTCAGATGGCTGATTTTTCCCGCCAGCACGCCAAGCTGGGTGAGCTGGTAAAGCTGTTGTTTCTGGACCTGACGCGCATAGCGAAACCAGTCGGTGGCGTCGGGTGTCGCATCAGTATAATTATTCATGCTTACTCTCCGTGGCTGTCTGCTGGAGAGTAATAAGCAATAACCATGCCCTATCGAAGGAGTGAAGATGCAAAAGATCGTGATTGTCGCCAACGGCGCGGCGTACGGTAGTGAATCCTTATTTAACAGTCTGCGTCTGGCCATCGCCCTGCGCGAGCAAGAAGCCGACCTCGATTTACGCCTGTTTTTAATGTCCGATGCGGTGACCGCCGGGCTGCGTGGGCAAAAACCCGCCGAGGGGTACAATATTCAGCAAATGCTGGAAATCCTTACTGCGCAAAATGTACCGGTGAAATTGTGTAAGACCTGCACCGACGGGCGCGGTATCACGACGTTGCCCTTAGTGGATGGCGTGGCGATTGGCACCCTGGTCGAACTGGCGCAGTGGACGCTGTCGGCAGATAAAGTGCTGACCTTCTAATATTCATCATTCTTTAATACTTTTTTCTTATGGGTGCCTCTCTGGCATCAAGTTTGCCTGCTGTGCTGCCGATAGGCATTAAAGACAACACAGCAGGTACTCATAAATATGTTCAGGTCAATTCGCGCTCGTATCATTGCGGCGACGGCGGGCTGTCTCGCTATTGCTCTTCTTCTTAACACCGTTATTAACTACCAGGTAACCAGCCAGCATAATCAGGACGCTCAGCAAGACATCCTCACCAGCACCAGCTCCAGCCATAGCCTCGCTATCAGCGACTGGGTCAGCAGTAAAACGACCGCCATCTCCTCTCTCCAGAAAGTCGCCCTAACCGACGACCCCGTTCCGGTGTTCACCCAGATTGCTCAGGCCGCCGGCTTTATCAACGTCTATGTGGGGTACGCCAGTAAAACGGCCAAATTCTCAAACCCGGACGGTGTGCCTGCGGATTATGATCCGACCATTCGTCCCTGGTATCAGCAGGCCGCCAAAGCGGATGCTCCGATAGTCACCGCACCTTATGTCGATGCAGGCAGCGGGAAACTGGTGGTCACCTTCGCGGTACCAGTCAAAGAAAACGGTACGCTTAAAGCGGTGGTCGCAGGTGATGTGTCAATGGACAGCGTGGTGGCCAACGTCCAGGGTATTAAACCCACCCCAAACAGCAGCGGACTGTTACTTAACAGTGATGGCAGCGTGATTGCCGCCAACGATGGCAAACTGACGCTGAAACCGTTTGGCGAGGCCATCAGGGAAGTACAATTTGCCGATCTGCAAGCGGGTAAACCGCTCACGGGCCTCTTTGCCGGTGCGGAAAAAGCGTTTCTTGCCACCAAAGTGAACGGCACCAACTGGTTGCTGGTTGTCGCACTGGACAGCGCAGACGCCACGGCGGGCCTGCGTGCGCAATTAAAAGCCTCAGCCGTTTCGCTGATTGTACTGGTCATGCTGGCGGGTGCCCTCATGCACTGGATTGTCGCCACTATGCTCAAGCGCCTGATCACCATTCGTGACGCGATGAACGCAATTAGCAGCGGCACAGATGACCTGTCGCAGCGCTTGCCGGAACAGGGTAACGATGAAGTGGCGCAAATCGCCCATGCATTTAACGCCTTTAGCGATAAACTCGCCGTAGTGATGGTTAAACTGCGCGATTCCAGCCACTCTGTTCAGCAGGCGGCACAAGAGATTGCGACAGGCAACCAGGATCTGTCAGGGCGTACCGAACAGGCCGCCTCGAGCCTTCGCGAGACCGCCAGTGCCGTCGAGCAGATTACCGCCTCCGTCGCCCAGTCAACCGATTCTGCGGCTCAGGCCAACGAACAGGCGCACAGCGCCTCTGAGGCGGCGTCACGCGGCGGCAAAGTGGTATCGCAGGCCATTTCAACCATGCAGACAATCGAAGTGGCGTCGGCCAAAATCGGTGATATTACCAGCGTGATTGACGGGATCGCTTTCCAGACCAATATCCTGGCGCTGAACGCCTCGGTCGAAGCAGCACGTGCAGGCGAGCAAGGGCGTGGTTTCGCGGTTGTTGCCGGCGAGGTGCGCAACCTTGCCAGTCGCAGCGCGCAGGCGGCGAAAGAGATTAAATCGTTGATTGATTCGACAACAGACAGCGTGGCAACGGGTTCCCGCTACGTGCGCCTGGCCGGGGAAAGTATGGGGGAAATTGTCTCCAGCATTGACAGCGTCTCGGTCATTATGCGTGAAATCACCGTCGCCACGAACGAGCAGATGAAAGGTATCCAGGAAATTAACCATGCGGTCATCGATCTTGACCGAATGGTGCAGCAAAACGCCGAACTGGTGATCCAGTCAGCCGCCGCCGCAGGCGCGTTGCAGGAACAAGCGGGCGAGCTTGCTGAAACTGCGGGGCATTTCCGCATTTAATCTTCTGTCGGCGCGTTTTTCCCCGAATTTAACGCGCCGACATAATCCCCCGCCGAATTTTGTCATTATTGTTTAATCGTTACGCCATTTTTTGATCAAAGTCAGCATCTGAACCCCTTCCCTTTGGTGTTATGCAATGAGTGAATTGTGAACAAAATCACGCACGGGATTTTCCCGCAGGGAGTGCGTTGTCGATATATACGGGGTTTAAAACAATGGCGTTGGTAAAAACAAGTTTGAAGTTATTTGGTGGGGATACAGTGGTAGTACGTTGTTCTGAGAGCTGCCATATCCATCTGATGAGCGAAAAGAGTCAGGCCGCAAGTCAGACTGATGTGTTAAGCGTTCAGGATCGTGCCAGTGCGTATCTGGCGGTTCCTTACAGCGGCATCTGGAATGTGCTGATCGATAGCCACAGCCAGTCGCTGGAACATTCCATCAGTTACGTTCCAGCATAAGTTAGCATCACACTCAGGCGAAACCAGGTTGCATCTCCGGACCTGGTTTTTCTCCCTCCAGCAGCAGACGCACTCTTCCCACCAGCTCGTTGAGGCAATCATCCTGCATACCCAGTTTGATCAGCTCTTGTTCCAGCGAGAACAGATATTGCGCGTTGGTACCCAGCGGGCCACTCGCTGAGGCAATAAGCGGCGCAATGGTCTGCGCGCGGGTATCGGACTCATAAAGCGGATGACGCGGGTCCATGATGAATACCAGCGCATTTACCGTACGCCCGTCGTCAAGCTCCAGCTTGCGCCAGCTCGGCAGGTAGCAGCCGGTGATCATCTCGCGTTTCCACAACAGGGAAAGCTCTTCGTGTAGGGTGGATTCTGCCAGGCGATAGGCCACGCCGGTGGTGCGCCCGCCCTCTTTTAGTGCAAGCATACGTCCGGGCTGGCATGCGCTGCCGCGTCCCGCCGTCAGACGTAAACAAAATGCGCGGTGCCAGCCGGGAAGAGTACCAGTACAGGACTCGTCATATTCCAGAGCCGGGTTCCACATCAGCGAACCGTAACCAAAAATCCATACCGGGCCGTCATCCGGGCGGCAAGCCAGCGTCGCTGCAAGCGATGCTGCTCGTTGCTCCGCCGACCATAACAGCGATTCCTCAATGTCTCCAAACGCCGTTTTACAATCTGCCTTCATCAAGAAATCACGCGTCAACATCTCTTTCTACCTCCGCCACTGCCTGCTTCCTTGCGACGACTTTACTGCTGCCTTCCTGGCGCTTTTCAATGACGATATGCAATTCACAGGCCGTTTTCAAGTGAACTCTATGGGGCGTAAGGCGAAGGGCGATTCATCATGTTGGCAATATAAAAATGTGGCTCACTATTTCAGAGGGTTATCGCTTTTTATGCCATTTATCATCGTCACCCTTTTCATAATCATTTTTTACCGCCGCCCAGGCTACGCGATGCGCGGTCTCTTCGCGGCTGGCATCACCGCGGCGATCGTCTTTATCTTTATATTGCTCCCAGGCACTATTAAAGGCTTCTTTATAGATTTCCTGGGCGTGAGCAGGCAGGACATGTTGCACGCTGTCGGGTAAGTCTGATTTCGTTTTATAGGGCATCGTATATACCTCCTTAAGCAAAAACTTAAGTCTGGTTTATTCTTCCCGTCTTATCCAACCGATTTTGATTTTCGACAAAACCCCAATGGCATTACATTGTTAATTAACTATATTTTCCATTAAATCTTTATAAATATTCATCTCAAAGCAGAAAATTCGCATGACGTAAAAAAGCGTAAAAAAGGGATAATGAAAGGCGAATGTTTGTTATTTTATGCGCCCTGAATTTCTTTCTATAATTACAAATACCTGCTGGTTGGAGATCAACAATGACAACAACGCACGAGGCGGTTAAAACCCGCCACAAGGAGACTTCGCTCATTTTCCCGGTTCTGGCACTGGCAGCCCTGCTTTATTGGGGAAACAGTCAGTCGCTGCCAGTGATAATCGGAATGAATGCTCTGGCCCTGGTGGGGATTCTTGCCAGCGCATTTAGCGTCGTACGCCACGCCGATGTTCTTGCTCACCGTCTCGGTGAACCCTATGGCTCATTAATTTTAAGCCTTTCTGTCGTTATTCTTGAAGTGAGTCTGATTTCTGCGTTAATGGCAACCGGCGATGCTGCGCCAACGCTCATGCGCGACACACTTTATTCCATCATTATGATCGTTAGCGGTGGTCTGGTTGGCTTCTCGTTATTGCTCGGTGGGCGGAAATTTGCCACGCAATATGTGAACCTGTTCGGCATCAAGCAATATATGATTGCCCTCTTCCCGCTGGCCATTATTGTTCTGGTCTTCCCGGTGGCCTTAGAAGGCGGCAATTTCACGACCGGACAATCATTACTGGTGGCCCTTATTTCTGCCGCTATGTATGGCGTATTCCTGCTGATTCAAACGAAAACGCATCAGAGTCTGTTCGTTTATGAGCACGAAGATGACGGCGACGATGATGACCCGCACCACGGCAAACCGTCGGCACATAGCAGCGGCTGGCACACCGTCTGGCTGCTGGTCCATCTGATTGCCGTTATTGCGGTCACCAAGATGAATGCCAATCCGCTGGAAAATCTGCTGACGGAAATGAATGCGCCTGTTGCCTTTACCGGCTTCCTGGTTGCGCTGTTGATTCTCTCTCCCGAAGGCCTGGGTGCCCTGAAAGCGGTATTAAATAATCAGGTGCAGCGCGCAATGAATCTGTTCTTCGGCTCAGTTCTGGCGACCATTTCGTTAACCGTACCGGTTGTCACGCTGATTGCCTGGGTGACCGGGAATGATTTGATGTTTGGCCTGGGCAAACCGGAGCTGGTGGTGATGCTGGCGTCATTGATGCTGTGCCATATTTCGTTTTCAACGGGTCGCACCAATGTCCTTAACGGCGCCGCACATCTGGCACTGTTTGCGGCCTATTTGATGACGATTTTTGCCTGATATTCAGTCGTATTTTCCCGACGGAATATACCCCGATGTAAACTATTTCAACAGAGGCGGAGAGGATCAGCCATACTCTCCGTCTTTTCCTATCCGATAACAGGTAAAAGCCCCTTTATTCTCCCCTTTATAAAAACCCCGATTTTTATATTGCTTTACCGTTGCGCTTAGCTACGCTTTTTAAAGTTGAGCGTGGTAAGTGGTGCTTCACGGTGAAGGCCCGGCATAAGGACACTCAGGACCCCCTTTATAACAAGATATGGGGAATAAACATGCCGCAACTCGTTTTTGTCCATGGTGTCGCGACGCGTGCAGACGCTGATTACGCACTCGCGGTTGCTAACCGCAATACGTTCTATCGGGAATTGGTTTTTGACGGTAACCCCGTCGACATCTATTCGCCGATGTGGGGAACATTTGTCGCCCCCATTCCGTCCGAGGTATTTCAAACCAATACGAATATTGCCACCTTCTCGCTAAACCTCCCCTTGTTAACCGGCCTTGATGACGGGCTCGGGAGCACGGGCGATAAGACGTCTGATTTGTCCATCGTCGCGCTAGGGCAGCAAGACCCTATTGCTGCCCTTGATGCAATTTGTTCAGAGATTGCAGACAAGGCCATGAGCCAAAAACGTCCGCTGTCAGGTGAGGAACTTCAGGCGTTTCGCAATGCATTTGTGCTCATTGCGTCAGAGCAAAGTGCCAGCCTGTTTCCTGCGGATGCGACTGCGCAAAGTGTTAGTGACCGGCTGAAAGAAGGCGTCGACGGTACTTTCAGTATTGGAGGTGCGATCAGTAATGCGATTTCTGCAGTAACAGGACGTATCTCGAATGCGGCATCAACGCTGGGGTTTGATGCTGTACGTGGAAGTCTCAGCCCCGCCATCGGTCTGTTTATGGGAGATGTTTTTGTCTATCTCAAGGAGGGCAAAACGCGAAATGCCATTCAGGATGTTGTACGTGGCGACCTTATGCGCGCTTATAGTGCGAAGAAAGCCGCTAAAGGTCCGCTGATCGTGGTTGGACACAGTATGGGAGGAGTGATCCTCACCGATATGTTGACCAACCCGGAAGCCGCTGGATTACCCAAAGATATTGAAGTTGATGCGCTCTTCACGGTGGGCTCGCAACCCGGTCTTTTTGCCGCGCTCGGTGTCCTGTCTTCTAACCTTCCTGCCGGGTCGCCTCGCCGCCGACCGGAGTGCGTTAAGCACTGGTTCAATGTCTTCGATCCGATCGATCCCCTGGCCTTCCGTGCCGACATGATTTATGCGGGAGCAGAAGACGTGATGTTCAATTCTGTGGCTGGCATTACTGATACGCACTCGAAATATTTCCAGCGTCCGCAGTTTTACGCACGGACCCGGGCGCGGCTTAACGCGTCTGGTATTTTGTGAGGGACAGACAATGACGCTACTTTTGGATCGTCACGTTATTGGCCCGAAGACACACGCATTTGTTGTCGGTGTGGGAAATTATCCCTTCGCCCGCGCCGGGCAAGGTGTTGACGCTGACTTACGCTCGGTCCCTCCCTTACCGAGCGCTGCAGATAGCGCAAAACTTGTCTGCGACTGGTTACTCGATAATCAAGATCGCCTTGCCGCGCCGCTGGCAACACTCGATGTATTGATTTCCGATCCACCCGTCACAGCAAATCGCTACCCATGGACCGCTGCGGTACCTGTTGACCCCGCAACAGAGTTAAACGTCTCTACACGCGGGCTGGCCTGGTATCAGCGTTTATGCATACAGCCGGGCGATGTGGCTTTTTTTTATTGCTGTGGCCACGGTGCATCGCATCTACAGCAACCGGTGCTCTTTTTGGAAGACTTGAACCACGATATCACCAATGTCTGGTCGCACTTCAATCTCGGGCAGCTTTCGACCGCATTAAGAAAAAACCAGACGATTTCCGCTGCGTTTTTATTTTCCGATGCATGCGGCCAATTTGTTTCTAAATTCGAACTGAGACCTCAGGCGCAGCCTTGTCTGTTTTATCCTGAGCCGGATCTTTTTGCCGTGAGCCGTAATCAGGTCTCCTTGCTCTGTGCGGCCTCGGAAGGGCAACTGGCCTATGAAGGGACGGATGCCGCTGGTAGTAACCGTAAATTTGGGCGCTTTACGCAAACATGTCTTAAAGGGCTGAGCGGCTCCTCTGCGCGCTATTCCCGCTCAGGTTGGGGAGTCAATAGCCGCGATTTGCAGAGCGATCTCAAATCATTGCGGCGAATTTATTTTGAACACTGGCGAGATAATGAACCTTTCGACCCCTATTTTGCTGTAACCCAAAGCGATCCCACGCCCTTTGTCTATCCACAGAACTTTGAGCTACCCCTGGTAGTCATGACCGACCCGCCAGAGCGAATGCCCAATTTTGATTTTGCCATTAGTCAGCGGGATGAACCTTCACCGCCCTGGTTGAAAAACAAAGAGACGCGCGATGCATTGCCCTGGTGTACAACCGTACCTCCGGGAATTAACGCACTTTATGCCATTGCGATAGACGGTACAGGCCATTTCTCACAGCTTTTTCAACCTAAAGAGCCTCTCTTCGAACAATGGGTGACCGTCCCATGAAAACAACGCTTAATTTCGTGGCACCGCGTGACCTTTCCATTGGCACGATTCGCATTCAAAACAAAGAGCGATTTCTCGCCGACTGGATTGCCACACCCAATAACCGCACCTTCTCATCAGAAAATATCAGTCCCGGCATTTATTGGGCTGACATTGCACCTGCGGGTATGGCACCGCAATCGGTTATTTTTTATGTAGAAGCGGGAAAAACGAACAACGTTATCTTGCCCACTTTTTCCGCCCTCCTGTCTTCGGGAAGCAAAACCACTTTCTTTAATTCGATAAAGCAGCAGACTGAGACAAAAGTTCCACCATGGTTTAGCTCTGATGTCACAGCCCTTCCCTTGTATAAGGAATGGGGATCTTCCGGTGCAGCGCCTGTGTCAGAGATGATCAAAACATTGCCCGTTGCGGTTTCTCCAGACAAAAGACGTATTTCGCTCGGTCTGTCCGAGGAACAAGGCGGACGAGAAACGTTTACTCTCTTTCGCGGCGAATCAAAAATGGAAATATTTTCCGGGCGGCTTGAACTCCAGATACCGGACGCGCCTGATCGCGCCCCCTGGCTGGGTCATCGGGTGCGGTTAACGGCAGCCATCGAAAAAGTGAGGATTGAGCGTTGTTTGTTGCCGCTTTATCAAGGTGGTACGTTGATCACGGTAGTGGCACCTCCGTTTGCCCCGGAAGATCTTGAGCTTAGCATTACACCTGCCGCCCCCCGATTACGCGCGCTGTTACGTGCACTGGATGCAGGAACCTCGGCAGAGGTTCAGGCTGTCAGGGATAACATCATTCGCAAGGATGATGTCACTGTATTATTCACAGATCCCTGGGCCGCAATACTTATTGGTCTTCTGTCGATACGATTTCCGCAGTTGTTTGCGCAGCAAGATGCTTTCCCGATCATATCGCTCAAGGAACGAGCCGCATGGGCGTTTGATACCCATGTGATTATTGCCAGCAAATCTCTTTCTGCGGCGCAGGAAAAAGGTTCACAAGAGCAACATCACGCCGTCGCGCAGGCAATTCTGAGCCTTGCAAAGGCACAAACAGCAGGCTCGCCCTACTACCGCTATACCAATCAGTTATTCAATGAACTGTTGTCAGGTATAGCTACTTACATCAAAACCAATAGGGAAGCCATCCAGCCTGCGATAGTACGCACCTTTGAACGACTAAATATACGCTGGCGCCGTGAGCTACCACTCCAACGTGGTGTCGGCCCAACATTTAGCTGGCTTGCACGCGATTTAGACGCTCTTAAAAAGTACAACATTCTCACGCCAAACCGGACCCCTTCTGGTCGTCTTCCCACGCATAACACTTTTGTGATCTTTCAAGGCGAAATCAGCGCCGGAAAAATCACCCTGTCACGATCGAGCCCAAAAAGCGTGAGATCCCCTCGACTGGCGCCTCCGCAAAGCGTTTTGGAAACAGCATGTGCTTTTTCCGGCCAATTGCGGCCAGAACACTCACCGGAACTTCCCGCCTTTTCTCGTCCTGTTATCTTCCCGGACGATCCCAATAAAGGGCGCTTTGGTAACCAGCCGGAGAATAACGGGTTCTTACTGAAAGTGGAGTTCGAAGAGACGAAAAGACGTCATTGGGGGACGGTCATTCTTACCGTAGAGGCGCGACGTTCAGTGGATATCGGCATCGGCGACTTTGCCTGGTTCTCGTTGCATCCAACCTTTTCTCCCTCGCTCATCAAAGTGGCGTTCCGCGGACGACGCGCACAGCTTCGTCTGCAAGCATGGGGAGGGTTTACGGCGGGGATCTGGATACCTAAGAATAATGTTGAACTGGAGTGCGATCTCAGCAGTCTCGATAAGGCTCCCGATGCCATAAAATCGCGGTGAGAGTGATACAAAACAGGCTGGGGGCTGTTAAAACAGGCACAGCTACCAACCCGACTGAGGCAATCTGACACATGAAAGATTGCCCGGAGCTATGCCTGTTTTGTTACTCGCCGTTCGGTTGACAAACTGTCACCTTAAGACGCTTTGCTCCGATTACTTGCTGGTATCAAGCTCATCGAAGCTTTTCACCAGATCATCAATCGCTTTGATCTGTTTCAGGAACGGCTCCAGTTTATCCAGCGGCAGTGCGGACGGGCCATCGCATTTCGCGTTGGCTGGATCCGGGTGCGCCTCAATAAACAGACCGGCCAGGCCTGTCGCCATACCCGCACGCGCCAGCTCAGCAACCTGGGCACGACGGCCACCAGACGCGGCGCCAAACGGGTCGCGGCACTGCAATGCGTGCGTCACATCGAAAATGACCGGCGAGTTGCCAGAGACGTTTTTCATCACGCTAAAGCCGAGCATATCGACAACCAGGTTGTCGTAACCGAAGTTACTGCCACGGTCGCAAAGGATAACTTTATCGTTACCGCCTTCATGGAATTTATCCACGATATTACCCATCTGGCCAGGGCTTACGAACTGCGGTTTTTTCACGTTAATGACAGCGCCGGTTTTCGCCATCGCTTCGACCAGGTCGGTCTGACGCGCCAGAAATGCTGGTAACTGAATCACGTCAACCACGTCAGCAACGGGCTGAGCCTGGCTGGCTTCGTGAACATCGGTGATCACTTTCACGCCGAACGTCTGTTTCAGCTCCTGGAAAATTTTCATCCCTTCTTCCAGGCCCGGCCCACGGTAAGACTTGATGGAGGAACGGTTGGCTTTGTCAAAAGAGGCTTTGAACACATACGGAATACCCAGTTTCTGGGTAACAGTTACGTAGTGCTCACAAATACGCATCGCGAGGTCGCGGGACTCCAGCACGTTCATACCGCCAAACAGAACAAACGGCAGATCGTTCGCGACATTGATATCGCCAATGCTAACCACTTTTTGTGTCATATAATTCCCTTATCAAGATTCAGTCTATTAATTCAGTTTAGTGCAGTGTAATTTGCTTGTGCGAAATGGTGTTAATTTGCGCACGGATCATCTCGCTAATGGGATCCTCAGGACACTGCTCTACGAAGTAATTCAGATCGTGCAGCGCAACATGATCGCACTCGAGTTGCGCGTAAATTAAGCCACGATCGCGGATCTCATACGGGTCTTCCGGGTTAAACTGCAACAAGGCTTCACTGGCACGCAAAGCCAGTTCCATTTGTTGCTCTTCCATCAACGCCGATTTCAAAGTATCGAGCAGCTTACGGATGACTTCCGCGTTATCTGCCTCGTCGAGATCCTCATTAAATAGCTCAGCCACAGGGCTGATGTTACCCTTAAGCCAGACGTCCAGCGTATGCTCGTCCAGCGTGTCGCCATTAAAGGGGTTGATCAACCACATTTCCCCATCCAGCCACTCAGCGCGCAGAATGAGCTGCGTCGGGAAAATCACCGGCATCAGCGGAATATCCAGATGCCCGGCAACCCATAACAGAATGGCGCCCAGTGACACCGCGCTACCCTGACGGTTTTGCAGGACTTTATCCAGCCACAACGCATCCGACAGACGGTACACACCGCGGGTGTCTTTAAAACCCCATTCGCCGTAAAACAGCTCAAGGAGTTTCTCCAGTTGCAAGTCCTGCGGTTGAGCCTCACTTATTTCTTCACGCGCCAGACGGATCAGACGCTCAAGTTCGTCGTGCACGAACTGCGAGGGAAAATCATCACGAATCAATTCAGATATCAGGATCATTCCATCGCACAATGGTGCTTTGTTAAATTCGAAATCGGCTAACGACCGCATGTCTTACCCCAGTATCGGTATCTTTGTGGCGGCGAGTTTAATGATGATGTACAGCACCACCAGCCCCAGCAAAAACGCAATAAACCCCGTTTGCTGGCTGCGCGGACGATGTCGTCCCAGCGCAATGAAACCCAAAACGATGTAGATGATAACGCCAAACAGCTTTTCCGTCAGCCATGCGCCATTAGCAGTAAATGGGATATAGCGCGTTACAACGATAAGCCCGAGGCCGCTGAGCAATAACAGCGTGTCCACTGCATGGGGCACAACCCGCACCCAGCGCGCCTGTGCGCGAGGATCACCCGTAAAGCGCCACCAGTATCGCAGCACAAACAGGCTAATGGTCAGAACCACCGTGGTCAAATGCAGGCTTATCAGAAACGTGAACGCACTCATTCCCTGTTACTCCTGTTGCGGCAGGCGCCCGAGCGTCAGACGCTCGTTATCACCATAATCCCGGCAGGTTTCCACCTGCACATATCCTTGTTCGCCAAACAGCGCACGTACCGCTTCACCCTGCTGCCAGCCGTGTTCCAGTAGCAGCCAGCCACCAGGGCGCAAAAAACGCCTTGATTGTGCGATTATCCACGCCAGATCCGCAAGTCCTTCTTGTGCCGCAACCAGTGCAGAACGCGGCTCGAAACGCACATCCCCCATGGCAAGATGAGGGTCCTGCTCATCAATGTAAGGCGGATTGCTGACAATCAGGTCGAACGGCTGCCCTTCCAGGGCGCTAAACCAGTGGCTGGTCAGCACCGAAACGTTCGTTATTCCTAAATGTTCCGCGTTACGCAGAGCCAGGGCGACGGCATCAGGCATGACGTCGACCGCCGTAATCTGGCAATCCGGACGTTCACTGGCCAGCGCCAGCGCGATAGCGCCGGTGCCGGTGCCCAGATCGAGGATCCGGCACGGCTGTTCCGGCAGACGGTTCAGCGCCTGCTCAACCAGACATTCGGTATCCGGGCGCGGAATCAACGTCGCAGGCGAGACAAACAGCGGCAACGACCAGAACTCGCGCACCCCCACAAGATGCGCGACCGGCTCACCCTGTCCACGACGGGCCAGCAGATCATCAAGCCGCGCGAGCTCAGTGTCCGAAAGCGCAGTTTCGCCGAAGGCAAGAATAAAGGTGCGCGCTTTTCCGGTTACAAAGCCCAGCAAAATCTCCGCATCCCGTCGCGGGCTTTCGCTGTGCGAAAGTCGATTTATCGCGTGACGCAACCAGTGTTGATAGTCCATCAATCCTGTCCGGCGAGCGCTGCCAGTTGGTCGGCCTGATATTCCTGCACAATCGGCTCAATCAGCATATCCAGCTTGCCTTCCATCACCTCGTCCAGACGGTAGACTGTCAGGTTGATACGGTGGTCGGTCACACGCCCCTGCGGGAAGTTATAGGTGCGGTTACGATCGCTGCGATCGCCGCTACCCAGCAGATTTCGACGCGTTGAGGCTTCCGCCTGCTGGCGTTTGGCAATTTCCGCCGCGCGAATACGCGAACCCAAAACGGCCAGGGCTTTGGCTTTATTTTTATGCTGAGAACGTTCGTCCTGACACTCCACCACGATGCCTGTCGGCAAGTGGGTAATACGAATCGCGGAGTCGGTGGTGTTAACGTGCTGCCCACCCGCGCCGGATGAACGGAAGGTATCAATGCGCAGATCGCCCGGGTTGATGTCCGGCAGTTCGGCTTCCGGCAATTCTGGCATTACCGCAACGGTACAGGCAGAGGTATGGATACGTCCCTGAGATTCGGTTGCCGGAACACGCTGTACGCGATGGCCGCCGGACTCAAATTTCAGCCGTCCGTAAACGCCTTCGCCGCTCACTTTCGCGATGATCTCTTTATAGCCGCCATGCTCGCCCTCATTGGCGCTCATGATCTCTACACGCCAGCGACGCGACTCGGCATAACGGGTATACATGCGGAACAGATCGCCTGCGAATAACGCCGCTTCATCGCCGCCGGTCCCGGCACGCACTTCCAGGAAGGCGCTGCGCTCATCGTCAGGATCTTTAGGTAGCAAAAGAATTTGCAGGTGCTGTTCCAGTTGTTCGCTTTTTTCTTTTGCATCGCGTAACTCTTCCTGCGCCATATCGCGCATTTCCGGGTCATCGAGCATCATTTGTGCGGTTTCGATATCTTCCTGAATCTGTTGCCAGTCAGTAAAACAGCGCGATACGTCGCTTAGTTGCGCATACTCCCTGGATAAGGCGCGGAATCGCTCCTGATCGGCGATGGTTTGCGCGTCACCCAACAGCGCCTGAACTTCTTCATGACGCTCGTGTAGGGCTTCCAGTTTGGCAACGATAGAAGGCTTCATAGGCGTAAATGCACCCTGTTATTAGAGATTGTTGTGCTACTCCAGCCCGAGGCTGTTGCGCAGAATATGCAGGCGCTCATCATCCCCGTCACGGGCGGCCTGCTGAAGAGATTTGGTTGGTGCGTGGATCAGGCGATTGGTCAGTTTCCAGGCCAGATCCTGCATAATGGCTTGTGCGTCGCCACCCTGTTCGAGGGCGGCCAGCGCTTTGGCAGTCAATTCATCACGAATCTGCTCAGATTGGCTGCGGTAATCACGAATTGTCTCGCTGGCGCTTTGCGCGCGCAGCCAGGCCATAAATTCGCTCGTTTCCTGCTCAACGATAGTTTCAGCCTGCACCGCCGCCGCTTTACGCTGCGCGAGGTTGTGCTGAATAATGCTTTGTAGATCGTCAACGCTGTAGAGATAGGCGTTCGCCAGTTTACCCACTTCCGGCTCGACATCGCGCGGAACGGCAATATCCACCAGCAGCATTGGCTGGTTGCGGCGCGCCTTCATTGCCCGCTCAACCATGCCTTTACCAATGATCGGCAATGGGCTGGCGGTAGAACTGATAACAATATCGGCATCTTTCAGGCGCGAATCGATATCGCTCAGGGAAATCACTTCCGCCCCTACTTCATCTGCCAGAACCTGCGCACGTTCACGAGTACGGTTGGCGATGATCATCTTCTGCACTTTATGCTCGCGCAAATGACGTGCCACCAGTTCGATAGTTTCCCCCGCACCGACAAGCATGACGCTGACCGACGAGAGTGATTCAAAGATTTGGCGCGCCAGGGTACAGGCAGCAAAGGCGACAGAAACCGCGCTCGCGCCGATATCGGTTTCCGTGCGCACGCGTTTGGCGACGGAGAACGACTTCTGGAACATGCGTTCGAGTTCGCTGGCTTTCAGATGACCGCGGTTGGAATCCGCAAACGCTTTTTTCACCTGGCCGAGGATCTGCGGTTCGCCCAGTACCAGCGAGTCCAGCCCGCTCGCCACACGCATTAAATGGCTGACGGCGTCGTTATCGTGGTGCCAGTAAAGGCTGTTACGCAACTCTTCTTCGCTGATCTGATGGTAATCACACAGCCAGCGAACCAGCGATTCATGGAGGTTTTCCTGCTCTTCAACGCTTAAATAAAGCTCGGTACGGTTACATGTTGACAACACCACACCACCCTGCACCATCGGCTGCGCCAGCAGGCTGTCTAACGCCTGGTCAAGCGTATCCGGCGAAAACGTAATACGTTCTCGCAACGAAACGGGGGCCGTTTTGTGGTTGATGCCGAGCGCCAGAAGAGTCATGTGAGTGGGAATAGTACCAACGTTGATAAGGTTAGACTGTGCGCATCATACAGGATGCGCGAGGTCAATAAAAGAGAGCGCCCCCTTTTGGAGTAATCGGTAATTTAATGATTTAAGACAACTTGAACGTAGACGCTATCACTGCCCGGCGCTAGCATTAAGAATATTTACTGCAACGCACCTCAAGGATTCGTCATCATTATGACTTTGCCGGACTTTCGCCTTATTCGTTTGCTGCCGCTGGCTAGCCTCGTACTGACTGCTTGTACCCTCAATGCGCCTAAAGGGCCGGGCCAGAGTCCGGATGCCCCTCAGTGGCGTCAACATCAGCAAGACGTCAGCAAATTGAACCAGTTTCAGACACGTGGCGCTTTCGCTTTTATCTCCGATGAGCAGAAAGTCTATGCCCGCTTTTTCTGGCAACAGACCGGGCAGGATCGCTATCGCCTGCTGCTGACAAACCCGTTGGGCAGCACGGAGCTGGAACTCAACGCCCAGCCTGGCGCAGTAGAGCTGGTCGACAACAAAGGCAAGCACTATACCTCCACCGATGCGGAAGAGATGATTGGCGAACTGACCGGTATGCCTATTCCACTGAACAGCCTGCGTCAGTGGATTCTGGGCTTGCCCGGCGACGCGACCGACTACAAGCTTGACGACCAGTATCGCCTCAGCGAGCTTAACTACAGCCAGGGCGGCAAAAACTGGAAAGTGGTGTACGGCGGTTATGACAGCAATACGAAGCCAGCCCTGCCCTCCAGTCTTGAGCTAAGCGATGGCGGACAGCGTATTAAGCTCAAAATGGATAACTGGATTGCGAAATGATGACGCGCTTTCCCGCACCGGCGAAACTCAATCTGTTTTTGTACATCACCGGGCAACGGGCTGATGGTTATCACACGCTGCAAACCCTGTTTCAGTTTCTTGATTACGGTGACACCTTAAGCTTTGAACCGCGAACAGATGGCGTTATTCGGTTGCTAACGCCTATTGAAGGGGTGCCGGAGGAAGAAAACCTGATCGTGCGCGCAGCCCGTTTGTTGATGCAGCAGGCGCATAAAACGGGTCGCCTGCCTGCTGGCAGCGGCGCGGATATCCAGATAGACAAACGTCTGCCGATGGGCGGCGGTCTGGGCGGGGGCTCCTCAAACGCGGCTACGGTGCTGGTGGCGCTCAATCATCTGTGGCATTGCGGTTTATCGGTTGATGAGCTGGCAGAACTGGGATTAACACTTGGGGCGGATGTACCAGTGTTTGTCCGGGGCCACGCGGCGTTTGCCGAAGGTGTCGGCGAGATACTTACCCCCGTGGAACCCGAAGAGAAATGGTATCTGGTCGCCCATCCTGGCGTCAGCATCCCCACCCCGACCATTTTCCGCGATCCGGAATTGCCGAGAAATACACCAAAGCGGTCAATAGAAACGTTACTAAAATGTGAATTCAGCAACGATTGCGAGGTTATCGCAAGAAAACGTTTTCGTAAGGTTGATGAGGCGCTTACCTGGCTGCTAGAATACGCGCCGTCGCGCCTGACTGGCACAGGGGCCTGTGTTTTTGCTGAATTTGACACAGAGTCTGCTGCTCTTCAGGTGTTAGAGCAAGCCCCGGCATGGCTGCGCGGTTTTGTCGCACGAGGTGTAAACCTCTCGCCTCTCGCCAGCGCCCTCGCCGGGCAAGCTGAGTCCCGGTGACAACGTCACTTGTTCCAGACGTTGCATCGCGCTCTTTAATACACCGCATGGATAGAATTATGTCTGAACCGCACATTTATGGCTTATTCTATCCACCAATGGACGCATGCCTGAGGTTCTTCTCGTGCCTGATATGAAGCTTTTTGCTGGTAACGCCACCCCGGAACTAGCACAACGTATTGCCAACCGCCTGTACACTTCTCTCGGCGACGCCGCCGTAGGTCGCTTTAGCGATGGCGAAGTCAGCGTACAAATTAATGAAAATGTACGCGGTGGTGATATTTTCATCATCCAGTCCACTTGTGCTCCAACGAACGACAACCTGATGGAATTGGTTGTTATGGTTGATGCCCTGCGCCGTGCTTCTGCAGGCCGTATCACCGCTGTTATTCCTTATTTTGGTTATGCCCGTCAGGACCGCCGCGTGCGCTCCGCACGTGTACCTATCACCGCAAAAGTTGTCGCGGATTTTCTCTCCAGCGTAGGCGTTGACCGCGTCCTCACCGTCGACCTGCACGCTGAGCAGATCCAGGGCTTCTTTGATGTGCCGGTTGATAACGTATTCGGTAGCCCTATTCTGCTGGAAGACATGCTGCAACTTAATCTGGATAACCCGATTGTGGTTTCTCCGGATATCGGCGGCGTTGTTCGCGCTCGCGCTATCGCAAAACTGCTTAACGATACCGATATGGCTATCATTGATAAACGTCGCCCGCGTGCGAACGTTTCTCAGGTTATGCATATCATCGGTGACGTCGCAGGCCGTGACTGCGTGCTGGTTGACGACATGATCGACACCGGCGGTACGCTGTGTAAAGCAGCAGAAGCGCTGAAAGAGCGCGGTGCTAAACGCGTGTTTGCTTACGCGACTCACCCGATCTTCTCTGGCAATGCGGCAAACAACCTGCGCAACTCCGTTATCGATGAAGTGGTCGTTTGTGACACCATCCCGCTGACGGATGAAATCAAATCGCTGCCAAACGTGCGTACCTTGACTCTGTCTGGCATGCTGGCCGAAGCGATTCGTCGCATCAGCAACGAAGAATCCATTTCCGCAATGTTCGAACATTGATTGGAATCGGCACAAAGACCCGCTACGGCGGGTTTTTTTATTCCTGTGTTTTATTTGTATGACTAATAAACATCGCGCATACAAATTTGTATTGGTGATATTTGACCAGGGATTACTCTTCTGTGAAAAGACTCTTTTCTCCACACGTCATGCCATTCAGCGCCATTATTGAGGCCTGCTGGAAGGAAAAATATAGCCTGGCGCGTTTCACGCGCGACCTGATTGCCGGGGTGACGGTTGGCATCATCGCCATTCCGCTGGCCATGGCGTTGGCCATTGGTAGCGGCGTTGCGCCGCAATACGGGCTTTATACCGCCGCTGTCGCCGGTATCGTCATCGCACTGACCGGGGGCTCGCGCTATAGCGTTTCCGGCCCTACCGCCGCTTTCGTCGTCATTCTCTATCCCGTATCGCAGCAATTTGGTCTCGGTGGGCTGCTTGTAGCGACGCTGATGTCAGGCGTCTTTTTGATTCTGTTTGGCCTCGCCCGCTTTGGTCGCCTGATCGAATATATTCCCGTTTCCGTCACGCTGGGCTTTACGTCAGGTATCGGGATTACCATCGGTACCATGCAGATAAAAGATTTCCTCGGTTTGCAGGTTGCCCATATGCCGGAACATTACCTGCAAAAAGTCGGCGCGCTGGCAATGGCATTGCCGAGTATTAACCTCGGTGATGCGGCCATCGGTGTCGTTACCCTCGGCACCCTGATTTTGTGGCCTCGTCTGCGCATTCGCCTGCCGGGGCATTTACCGGCACTGCTTGCCGGTTGTGCCGTGATGGCGGTGGTTAATCTGGTGGGTGGTCATGTCGCCACCATTGGCTCTCAATTTCACTACGTACTGGCAGACGGTTCACAGGGCAACGGTATTCCACAATTGCTGCCACAGCTCGTGTTGCCCTGGGATTTGCCGGGTTCGAGCTTCACCCTGAGCTGGTCCTCTCTGCAGGCGCTGCTGCCCGCCGCGTTCTCGATGGCATTACTGGGGGCCATTGAGTCTCTGCTCTGCGCGGTTGTGCTTGATGGCATGACCGGAACACGCCATAAAGCCAATAGCGAGTTGATAGGTCAGGGGCTTGGGAATATTGTCGCGCCTTTCTTTGGCGGCATCACCGCTACGGCGGCGATTGCCCGTTCAGCGGCCAACGTCCGCGCCGGAGCATCGTCCCCGGTCTCCGCCATTATTCACGCGGTTCTGGTGATCCTTGCCCTGCTGGTGCTCGCGCCCCTGCTCTCCTGGCTGCCGCTTTCCGCCATGGCCGCGCTGCTGCTGATGGTGGCCTGGAACATGAGTGAAGCGCATAAAGTGGTAAACCTGCTGCGTCGCGCGCCGACAGACGACATTATCGTCATGCTGATTTGTATGTCGCTGACCGTGTTGTTCGATATGGTTATCGCCATTAGCGTGGGTATCGTTCTGGCATCACTACTGTTTATGCGCCGTATCGCGCGCATGACCCGTCTGTCGCCTGTCAATGTAGACGTGGCGGACGATATTCTGGTGTTACGTGTGATTGGCCCGCTGTTTTTCGCCGCCGCCGACGGTCTGTTCACCGAACTGGAATCGCGGATTGCAGGCAAACGGGTCGTGATACTCAAATGGGATGCGGTACCGCTGCTTGATGCGGGTGGGCTCGATGCCTTCCAGCGTTTTGTCAATCGCCTGCCGGAAGGCACCGAGTTGCGCGTCAGCAATCTGGAGTTTCAGCCGCTGCGCACCATGGCGCGAGCGGGTATCAAACCCATTGCGGGCCGGTTGTCGTTCTGGCCAAACCGTGACGCCGCGTTAGCGGATTTATGATGAACCCGATGCCCCGTAGCGCTTGCGCATCAGGGCATCTACCGCCTGCTGCAGCCATTGCAGCATGTCTGGCGTCACCCAGGTTCCTTTCATGAGATGCGGCTCCCGCTGCATCGACAGGCGAAACTTCTGTTGGGTTTGCGGATCGGTTCCGGCATAGGACTGGAACAGCTCCAGCCAGGCGTTTGCCAGCGCCTGCGCCTCTTCTGACAGCGGGTCAAGCCCCTCGAGTGCCGCCTGGCGAACGCGACTGACTAACGGCGGCCACTCCATCATCCGGTCAAAATAATGCGCGCGGGTAAATGCCATCTCTTCTGGCGTCAGATAGCGCTGCCAGATAGCCAGTTTGCTTTCGCCGAAACTGCGGGTGATGAAATTAATTGTCGCATCATCAATTCCGGTCTGTTCACGCATTTGCGGCTCAACCAGGTGCATCTCATTGAGCCGGGTCAAAAACTCCGGCCTGCGGGCAGTATCCTCCTCCAGGCGCGTCATCCAGCGCGTTGCCAGATCCATCGCCTTTTCATCATCAACCGGGCACCCCTGCGCCATCAGCGCTTTGGCTTCCGCCACCATGTTCGCCCATACAAGGCTGCGCTCTTCGTCATGCGCGGCAAACGGTAGGTCGCGCAATTCCTCAGCACTAAACCAACGATTATACATATTCGTTAACTCCAGTGTCAGTAACCAGGACTCCAGGTCAGGTTCAGACCCGCTTTCCATTCCACGCTTTAACATCAGCAGTTGCTGGCGCAACGTCTGGATCGTGCGCATTTGCGCATCAAGCAAGCTGATTTGTTCATCGAGCAGAACGTGAAGCGGACGCGTCTCCCGCGCCAGGTAATCCTTGATAGCTGCCAGCGCCATACCCGCCTTCGCCAGTACCTGAATCATATGCAGGCGTTTGACGTCAGCGAGATTGTATAAACGGTAACCGGCAGCACTTCGGGATGAAGGCGTAAGTAGACCGATATGTTCGTAGTGGTGCAGTGTACGGACAGTGATCCCGGCACGACGTGCCAGTTCACCAGCTTGAATTAACATAACGGCTCCTTTTCTTCCCCTTGACTGCCACTCTCGGGCCTAACGTTACGTAAGGGTCAAGAAAAAAGCCAAAAAAAACGGCTTCCTGAGGAAACCGCTTGTTTGTGTTGCTATACGTTAGCTATGACCGTGTCCGTCACGGCGGCAGCGTTTGTCGTAATGGCGTACCCACCAGTACTTATCACAGACCTGCTCATGGCCACCAATACGCGCGCCTGCAAGCCAGAGTACTGCGCCGACAAAAATGCTGAGAATGGCGCCGTGGGCGAAGAACTGCGGCAGATTAAGCTGCGGCAACTGATTCAGAACAGAGTAACCCACGCCGACTACCATCACGACTAACCCCAGGCCCATAAGCACATTACCGAGTAACGAAGCGTTTTTGCGTTTCATGGTGTCACCTCCGGAACGATGGGTTGAAAGGGAATAACCCCAATGCTTGTGGGTAAAGTATAGACAGGGGGGGTTATGGCGATTGCGCCCAGGATCACAATTACACATATTAAGACCACATATATTTACAAATAACCCTCTGAACTAGTTGTATTTCTAATGGTTCAAATGGGTAATCATTGCCCTTTTCCCCGTTTCGTCCTGAGAACTTTGTCATCACGCGCCGCACGACGTAAACTACGCGCCAGATATTGACCTGGTCAGGAAGAAAAAGTGACGATTAAACTGATTGTCGGGCTGGCAAATCCCGGCGCGGAATATGCCGCGACACGCCATAATGCAGGCGCCTGGTACGTCGATCTGCTGGCTGAACGTTGCCGCGCCCCGCTACGTGAAGAACCGAAGTTTTTTGGCTATTCCTCACGGATTAATCTGGCGGGCGAAGATGTGCGTCTGCTGGTCCCCACGACTTTTATGAATCTTAGCGGCAAGGCCGTTGCCGCGATGGCAACCTTTTATCGCATCAACCCGGACGAAATCCTGGTTGCCCATGATGAACTGGACTTACCGCCGGGCGTGGCGAAGTTTAAACTGGGCGGCGGTCATGGCGGCCACAACGGGTTGAAAGACATTATCAGTAAACTGGGCAATAACCCCAATTTCCACCGTTTGCGCGTGGGAATTGGTCATCCGGGCGATAAAAACAAAGTTGTCGGTTTTGTGCTGGGTAAACCGCCTGTTTCTGAACAGAAATTGATTGACGAAGCGGTAGATGAAGCGGCACGTTGCACGGAAATCTGGCTGAAAGACGGCCTGACAAAAGCAACCAACCGTCTGCACGCCTTTAAGGCCCAGTAACACGCGCCCTCTGGCATTTTTGCCGCGCGATACAACGGTTACGTGTATAATAGGCAAAGTTATTAACTTTTATGCAATCTGTTTTATATAACGGATTGATTATTCAGAAATTAAGGTAATCACATCATGGGATTCAAATGCGGTATCGTTGGCCTGCCCAACGTAGGTAAATCCACCCTGTTCAACGCGCTCACCAAAGCAGGTATTGAAGCGGCAAACTTCCCCTTCTGTACTATTGAGCCGAACACCGGTGTCGTACCGATGCCCGATCCGCGTCTGGACAAGCTGGCGGAGATCGTCAAGCCGCAGCGTATTCTGCCAACCACGATGGAGTTTGTGGATATCGCCGGTCTGGTTAAAGGCGCATCCAAAGGTGAAGGCCTTGGTAACCAGTTCCTGACCAACATTCGCGAAACCGAAGCCATTGGTCATGTGGTACGCTGCTTTGAGAACGACAATATCATTCACGTGAATAATAAAGTGGATCCGGCGGATGATATCGAGGTTATTAATACCGAGCTGGCGCTGTCTGATCTCGACACCTGTGAGCGCGCTATTCATCGCGTACAGAAAAAAGCCAAAGGCGGCGATAAAGACGCGAAAGCAGAGCTGGCGGCGCTGGAAAAATGTCTGCCTCAACTGGAAAACGCAGGCATGCTGCGTGCGCTGAAAAACCTGACCGAAGAAGACAAAGCCGCGATCAAATACCTGAGCTTCCTGACGCTCAAGCCGACCATGTACATCGCGAACGTTAACGAAGACGGTTTTGAAAATAACCCCTACCTCGATAAAGTGCGTGAAATCGCCGATGCCGAAGGTTCTGTTGTCGTTGCCGTGTGTGCGGCGGTTGAGTCCGATATCGCTGAACTCGACGATGCAGACCGCGAAGAATTTATGGCCGAACTGGGCATTGAAGAGCCGGGTCTGAACCGCGTTATTCGCGCCGGTTATCAGTTGCTGAACCTGCAAACCTACTTCACTGCGGGCGTGAAAGAAGTGCGCGCATGGACGATCCCGGTTGGCGCAACTGCCCCGCAGGCGGCAGGTAAAATTCATACAGACTTCGAAAAAGGCTTTATCCGTGCGCAGACCATCGCGTATGAAGACTTTATCACCTACAAAGGCGAACAAGGCGCGAAGGAAGCGGGCAAAATGCGCGCAGAAGGTAAAGATTACATCGTGAAAGATGGCGATGTGATGAACTTCCTGTTCAACGTCTAATTCGTTTTTGTTGTCTCATGAGGTGTCAGAACATCTCTTGAAGCTCACAAAACCCTCTAAAATCCACGCGCTTGCGTGGATTTTTTATTCCACATTGTCTCATGTGATCTCATGGAAGCGCAGTCTAAAATGAGTACATAGGTGAGTATAATCCGTTTCCATTATCATTTTAGGTGAGTACAATAACGGTATAAGAAATAGTCAAGGACCCGCTATGCTCACTGATACGCAATGCCGCACTGCCAGGCCAAAAGAAAAACTCTATCGACTCAATGACTTTAATGGTCTCTACCTCGAAGTGAAACCCAATGGCAAAAAGGCATGGCGCTATCGATTTAAACTCAACGGAAAATCAAGCATGTTTGCGTTGGGTGAGTATCCAGCGATAAAGCTCGCCGAAGCTCGCGAGAAATGCGAGCAAGCGCGTAAGCAAGTCGCAGATGGAGTTAGCCCGACACTGGCTCGTCAGTTAGATAAGATCCGCAAGGTCAATGACGCTTCTAACACCTTTGAGCTGATCGCCAAAGAGTGGTTGCAGATGAAAGACTGGGCCGAAATTACCAAAACACGCCGACTGGATATGCTTGAACGTGTGGTTTTCCCCGCAATCGGTAAGCTCCCTGTCAGAGAGATCACCCCACACCACATTCTTAAAATTCTTCAGGAAACCGCTAAACGCGGCGCTCCGACTGTTGCTGCTGAAGCCCGACGTACCATTTCATCGGTTTTCGAGTTGGCAGTGGCAACGCTTAGAGCTGACAGCGATCCTGTCTGGCCTGTACGCAAGGCGCTTCCGGCGAATAAGACACAGCACAAACAGGCATTGAATCCACAACAAATCGGGAAGCTATTAAGCTGTTTTGATAACAGTCGCAGCTCATATCAGGTTAACTATTGCATGTGGCTAATGTGGTGGACGCTGGCGCGACCAGCCGAAGTCACCGAGGCAGAATGGGCAGAATTCGATCTCGATAATGCCCTATGGACCATTCCGGTAACGCGCATGAAAGCTCGCAGAGAACACGTTATTCCCCTTCCCTCCCAGGCTGTTAATATGCTCAGAACGTTACAAGGATTAACCGGGCATCGACAGCACCTTTTTCCGGGCCGGGACAACCCACGTGGCCCGATGACATCACACTCGCTGCGTCAGCTACTTAAAAGCCTCGGCTGGAGCGGAACTTATAGCCCACATGCAACCAGAACTACAGGAAGTACCCGTTTAAACGAGATGGGCTATCGACCTGATGCTATCGAAGCTCAGCTTGCGCATGCTGATACCAACAATGTTCGCCGCGCGTACAACCATGCGACCTATCTTGATGAGCGTAAAGTGATGATGCAGGAATGGGCTGATAGGCTTGATGGATGGGTAAGCAGCACCGACATCAGCGTTGATGTTTCGTAAACGCTGATGCATTGGTGCTTCATCATTGATTAATATAATAAATTTTTGATTATTTAAAATAACCTATAATTCTACCTACATTACATGTTGAGCATGAATAACAGATGTTGATTAACCTCAATTAAGCGTCACTATCAAGCCACCGAAATTTTCACATGCCCTGGCTTGATATTGCTGACAGGAGATACCCAGGCGCTGCGTGGCCATCTGCGTTGTCAGGTGCCGGTCGTCCCCCCTGAATGATTTTAAGTCGGTAAACTTCATTCAAAGTAAAAAACTCCGCTGCATGAGCCGTAATCAGAATCCCTTGAGGGTAAATCTACGTGACGGGCATCTTAACTTAGCCCAGAACGGACATTACAACTTTGCAACTACATAGATGATGTGCATCATCTGTCTTATGTTAAATATCAGATAAATGCTGTTTCATTTTTGACCTTTTGTCCCACCCTTATTGATTAAACCACCCTCATTTTCATCGAAACAGATGGGTATCGCGTAAAAAAATAATGTCTGAGAGAATGGCGTAAATTAACGGATTGCTCTGTTAACTGGCACGCTGTTCTGCCTGCAACCGGGCCTGTTCAGCAGCCCGGGTAATTTCGGGTCAGGTCATCAGTACTCAAACGCCCCCCCGGTCATCGCTTTTAAGAACCGGCAAAGGTCATCGCCAGCATCCTCAATCGTATGAAAACCAAGCGAGTCCACGCATCCGGATACACGCTCATTAAGACGGGCAATGAATGGGGGTGTTGGATCTTGTCCTGTAAGGCTTCTGAATCTGACTGCATCAACACGCCAGCGATACATATCCCCATATCGTTGTACTCCCCTGATACCTGTGCGTGTATTTTTCGTCGCTTTAATAGAAATTGGCATAACGCTTTTCCTGTTACGTGAACTGGAAGTGATGATTGCATTGTTTGTATACCACTCTTAAGTCGATTTTATAGCAGACAACGGAACAGCAGAACGACCCCCTGCTCCTCAGGTAACCATATTTGAGTCAGGGATGCCAGACTGGCAGGAATGCGAAACCGCTTTTACCGGTACTCTTTACAAGGTGGGTGCAGGGGAGCTTTCATGCCCAGGCTGAGGAGAGGTGTGCAACCGTGCCGGATTAAGGATGCCGGGTCTACCCTGCCCTCTCAATGTATGCCATTACCCCGGAATGAGCCGTATCTCAGTGAAGGAGTCTGTTACAGTAAAGGTCCGCCTAAGAAACGCTGTGTCTCATTCAACACATAAGGAAAAATATGACTTCCATGAATTACCTCCGTCAGCGCATCCTCATCACCAATGACGACGGGATCGACGCAACGGGGCTGGCTGTACTGAAAAAAATCGCCGCGCAGCTGGCCCCCGAAGTCTGGGTTGTGGCGCCTGACCATGAAAGGAGCGGCGCGTCACAGGGTATCAGCCTGCACCGGACTGTCAGGATGGACTGCCGGGGGGAAAGGGAATATGCCGTCGCCGGCACCCCCGCTGATTGCGTGGCCATCGCCTGCGGACACCTGATGGCCGGTGCGCTTCCTGATCTGATTTTGTCCGGTATCAACCGCGGACCGAACCTGGGTAATGAAACCCTCTTTTCCGGAACGGTCGGTGCCGCCCTGACGGGCAGGCTGTTTGGGATCCCTGCTGTGGCCCTCAGCCTTGCCCACCGGGATAAAAGGGTTCAGCCGCACTGGGAAACGCCCGAAAGGCATGCGCCTGACGTTCTCCGTGCCCTGCTGTCGGCGGGCTGGCCCGATGAGGTCTGCCTGAATGTTAATTTCCCGGATACTGCTCCTGAAAAAGTAAAACCATTTGCAGTGACCCGCCAGGGGAACGGAAGCCTCAGTGGATTCAGCGTCAGCGTTGTGGCAGAAGAGGGATCGGTCAGCCAGTGTGAGATAGAGTTACGGCATGGTGACGCGGAGGAGCTCAGCGGAACGGAATCCGGCGTGGTGAATCACTGCGGTATTTCAGTGACACCGTTACACTTTAACCGCACGAGCGAAGATGCCCGGATTTTTTTAACACACCGCCTGTCCTGAACCAGGTCAGTGGGAAGGCGCCATGTCCTGTTTTCCGCTGAGATCCGAAAACCGGTACTATCGGATCGACCGCTGTTCCCGATTCAGATCCCGATAACCTCAAAGAAGTGCAGGGTATATCGTTATGGCTCAGCAACATTTTGACAGAACGCATAACAGCGGGAGTCATTGTGATTTGAGCCTTATGACGATTGCCTCACGGATGAGATATTTCGAAACACTCTCATCAATGCACCAGTTCATTATTTAACTTACTCTGGCTTTCATTGTCCTGTGTCAAATTTTATTTGACCTGGGATTATGCCAAGGGGCATCTTCGTCAGGAAATAATTTCCATAAAAGTGTTGCCCGCTACCTGACCTGACAAACCACTAACTAAATAACCGGGGAATAATATGCCTGATTCAATCCTGGCCCTGCTTTCTGTCGCTGGCGCGATTTTGCTGGGAGCAATGAGTCCCGGACCCAGCTTCGTTATGATAGCGCAGACTGCTGTTACCTCCTCAAGACTCAGTGCGCTGGCCGCCGCTGCAGGGATGGGAGTGGGCTGCATGATTTTTTCCACGATAGCGCTGGCAGGCCTGCACTCCTTACTGGTGCTCGTTCCCTGGCTGTATGCGGCACTTAAAACTGCAGGGGGAGTCTATCTTCTGTGGCTGGGGTTCCGGATGCTGACAAGGTCAGGAAAGACAGACATACACACCGCTGCCAGCGGGGTTATGCGACCCGGTAATGCTTTTATCAAAGGACTGGTTATACAGCTGAGCAACCCTAACACAGCCATCGTTTTCGGCAGTATTTTTGCTGCCATTCTGAGCAAACATATATCGCCATATCTCTATCTGTTACTTCCGGTTATGGCTTTTTGTATCGATGCGGCCTGGTACGGGACAGTTGCATGGCTGCTTTCTTCCGAGAAGCCCCGAAAGGCTTATATAAGTTACAGAAACTGGTTTGATAAAGCCGGCGGGCTAATGATGAGCTATCTCGGGATCAAACTTATTCTTCGATGAGACAGTGTGCCCGCTTTATCCCGGGCTTAACAAATTATAAACGGGACAGCTTAATGTCAGTTTTATCAAGGATTTTAATAGCCCTCATCGCGCTGAGTGGCCAGGTATCAGCAGCCGCAACGAGCATCACATGTTCTCCGGGGCAGGATATAAATGCCTGCATTACACAAGTGGCCGGGAGTGGCGGTGGAACCGTTCATTTACGTCCCGGAACCTATGCGCAGTCCCGTACGGTTTTACTAAAAAATAACGTTAATCTGGCTGGTACCGGACCAGAAACCATAATCACCTGGCGTGATACTGTCCGCTCAACGATAAATGCGCCTCTCTTTTACTCATCTGATGTCAGCAATATCAGTATCGAGAACGTTAAAATTGTCGGAACGATTAACCAGAATCCTGAGAGTCAGGATCTGCGTAACAATCACATCGGCATATTCCTTGACTGCGCGGGCGACCCGACAGCCGGCGAGCATACCGGTTGTAACAATATCCTCCTCAGAAAGATTGAGGTGGAAAACAGTAGCGACGGTATTCATATCAAGGGTGCAAGTCATGTCACTGCCATTGATCTGAAACTGCATAACAATGGCAATACAGAGAAAGACTACTTTCATAACGTGTATTTTCGGCGGGTGGCAGATTTGCGGGTAATCCAGTCAGGCGAGGACGGCGCTGGCTTTTACGACAGCCCAAGAGGACACGGTATACGTGGTTCGCACTTAACAAATGTTTATATGGGCAATCTGGACGTACATGGTAATGCTGATGACGGGCTCAATTTTGACACCGTGTATAATGTCAGGCTCCATAACCTCGACGTCAAACATAACTGCCGCAGCGGTAAAGCAGGTTGTATGGCCATTAAATGTTATGGCCCGCAATGTCAGATCAACTACCACGCACCTGCAGAGTAATCAGTAAGACTCGCTGTAGATTGTTATCCGTCATCAGCGAGCCCGATACCCTTCTTTTCATCTCAGTCCAGATACCAGCTTACGCTAACCTGCTGCCAGAACGGCAGCAGGCTGACTCTGTGCGTTTTCTGGAGAACAAAACACACAAAAAAAATTATGTCATATGACAAAAATATTGTGTCATATGACATAATACTGAAAATGTGTCGTTTAAAAGAGAGCAGGTAATGAGTGAGATAAATCACCTGATGAACGTTTACAAACGTCGTAACATCAGGTTCGTTAGCGGCAGAGGAAATTATCTGGTTGATACCTTCGGAAGAGAGTACCTGGATGCAATATCGGGCGTGGCGGTTACATCCCTCGGGCATTCTCATCCCGAGATCGCCGCTGTTATTGCCATCCAGGCGTCAAGGCTACTGCATACTTCCAACATGTTTTCTATCGAGTGGCAGGAAAGGCTGGCAGAGCAACTCTGCCGGATATCGGGCATGAGCCGGGCCTTTTTCTGTAACTCCGGTGCGGAGGCCAATGAAACAGCGCTTAAACTGGCGCGGCTTCATGGTGCCCGCAAAGGTTTCCAGGCACCTGAAGTTATTGTGATGGATAAAAGTTTTCATGGCCGGACATTTGCCACGCTTTCTGCCAGCGGAAATCCTGCCGGTCACGCAGGTTTTGCTCCGCTTGTGCCGGGTTTCAGGCGGGTGCCATTTGGGGACATTGACGCCATCCGGAAGATAGCCGGTCAGGCTTGCCAGGTAACGGCTGTACTCATGGAACCCGTTCAGGGTGAAGGCGGCGTGAATGTCGCGTCACCCGACTTTCTGAGATCGGTCCGGCAGATCTGCACCGAGCAGGGCTGGCTTCTTATGATGGATGAGGTCCAGACTGGCCTCGGGAGAACGGGAAAATGGTTTGGTTTCCAGCATGCGGACATTCTTCCGGATGTAATTACAGTTGCGAAAGCCCTGGGTAATGGCATTCCCGTGGGAGGATGTCTCGCGAGCGGAGAAGCCGCAGGATATTTTATGCCGGGAAATCATGGCTCGACCTTTGGCGGAAATCCCCTGGCCTGCCGCGTCGGCTGTCAGGTCATTGATATTATTGAAAGGGACAATCTTTTAATGAATGCCAGTGAAGGGGGCATACTGCTTCGTGATTACCTGCGATCACAGATGCAGGATTTTGAGTGTGTTACAGCTATACGCAGCCACGGCATGATGGCCGGGATTGAGTTCAGCAGGCCATGCGAGGAGCTGGCTGATATCTGCGCTTCGCAGGAAAAACTGCTCATTAATGTGACGAGAGAAAAAACCGTGCGTCTGCTGCCTGCACTGATATCGACGGAAAATGAGATTGCCATGATAGCGCAACGCCTCGCCAGAGCTACCCGGACGTGGCTCAGAAAAGAATAACTATCTTTCCAGCCAGAGCCGGTACCAGTCGCACCGGCTCTCAACGCACTGTTTACAGGGGATCAGATATCTGCCCGGTCACGGTATTTTTCCGTCAGTTTATCAAGGAACGCATACAGCTTCTGATTCATCCCGTCATAATCATGAGCGCGAAGCACGTCAGGTGTCTCGACAAAACGGAACTCTGCAGCACGGCTTAAGTCTTTTTGCGAGTTTTCGATCAGTAACTCAACCACTTCTCGCGTCAGTTCCATGTGGCACTGAAAGCCATAGACCAGCTCACTGTAGGCGACAATCTGGCGCGGGCAGCCTTCACTCGCGGCAATAATTTTTGCATCCGGAGTCAGGCCAGGCATGTCATTATGCCAGTGACCCACTTCAAGCGACTGGCCGAAATGTGAGAACAGCGGGTGAGCGAGGCCCTCATTCGTCAGTGTGATCGGGAATTTACCGATCTCTTTCTCCGGGCTGTGGTCAAACGTCGCACCGAGGGCTTCACCGATCAGCTGCGAACCCAGGCAGATACCAATGACCGCCTTGCCTGCTTTCACAGCCTGCAGAATGACGGCCTGCTCGGCTTTCGAATCAAAATGCGGACATGTCTCCATACTCGTAGCCGGATCCTGTGGCCCACCCATTACGATAAGGAAATCAATCCTCTCCACTGAAGATGGCAGTTTTTCCCCCGCATAGACGCGGGAAAAGGTCACTTCATACCCCTTTTTTCTGGCCCACGTTTCATAGGCGCCTGGGGCTTCAAAACTTTCATGAACAATAAAATGTACGCGCATTCAACTGAGCTCCGTAAAGTCTGTTAATCATCAACCAGCATAACGGGCTGAAGGGATTTAATGCTTCAGCAGCGCCGCCAGAGTTTCAGCAAATATCCCGGCTGACTCTTCTTTCAGATCCGAGACGGTAATACGCAGTCCATTGCAGTTGTGGCTCAGTCCGAAGGCTTCCCCTCCGCGAACCAGCCAGCCACGCTGCGCCATCTGCATGACAACCGGGGCACTTTGTCCCCGCAGTGGTACCCATATGTTCAGTCCGTCATGGCATGAGGACATTTCGATCCCGCAGCCTGCCAGTGCACTGAGGAGAACTTGCCGGCGGGAATGATAGATTTCTTTGGCCTGCTGTATTGACGCTGAAAGCTCAGCAGACTGCAGGGTGGCCAGCACCATATCCTGCAGGATATGGCTGACCCAGTTAGTACCGGCGTTCAGACGCTGCTGCAGGCGCATTGCGGTTTCGCTGTCGCTGGCGACAAAGGCCAGGCGCAGGTCGGGTCCAAGGAATTTAGATGTCGAACGCACCAGCGCCCAGTGGCGGGTGGTCGGGGGTATCACATGGTGATAGCTGCAGGTGGATAACAATGAAAAATGATCGTCCACAATGACCAGCACCTGAGGATACTGAATAAGCAGTTCGCGGATCTCCCCTGCCCGCTGTTCGCTGAGTCCCCAGCCCGTCGGGTTATGTGCTCTGGGCGTGATAATGACAGCCTGAGCACCTGACGCCAGCTGTTCAGCAAGAAGACCAGTACACGGACCTTCCTCATCCATGCCAACGCCCACGGGTAAAAAACGGTTGTTTCTTATGGTACTGATGCTGCTCAGAAAACAGGGGTCTTCAACGGCAACGCGATCGCCGCCAATCAGATAGCTGCACAAAATACGTTCGATGGCATCAACCGCACCGCTGCTCAGCGACAGCTCAAAATCCACATCGATATCTTCTTCTAACCACGCCCGGCCATAGCGGCCTATCTCATCTCCCACCGGAGGCTCACCATACAACCGCGGTTTCAGCTGAATGCTGGTCAGCGCAACAGCCATATCCGGTAGTAATACCGGTGAGGGATTACCACCGGCGAGATCAATAAGCGCGAGACCCGGAGGGGTGCCTTCCTGTTGAGCAGGAGCATCAGTACCCCGGATGATTGTGCCATTCCTGCCACGAGATTCAGCAATGCCGGCATCCGTCAGTCGTTTATAAGCAGACGCAACCGTATTGCGGTTCACGTCAAGCTGCGTGGCAAGTTCACGCACGGGGGGGAGCGAGTCTCCCGGACAGAGCTCACCTGACTGCACACGCAACCGTACGTGTTCAAAGATATCGCTTGCGGTTTTTCCGATAATCATTATTGACCTATGACAAATAGATATATAGCCTATGTCAATAATAAAATAGCGCAACAGAGAAGTCCATTTATGCCTGTACACGATCCAGAAAATACCTGTTCTACCCGAACGCTTTCTTCCGAAGCTGATGCTGTTGAGACTGAAAAACATGCCCGAACGCGTCATGACATGCATGGTCAGTGGCCACGCGCAGAAAGCGTCCAGGATTTCAGGGATAACCTGCTCGCTGTCCGAAAACGAATCGAGCAAGCGTGTGAACGCGCGGGCAGAGATCCGTCCAGCGTCAGGCTCCTGCCAGTCAGTAAAACCATGGATGAAAAACACATTCGTCTTGCCCATGAGGCTGGATGTACTTTGCTGGGCGAAAATAAGGTGCAGGAAGCATGGCAAAAAGCACAGGCAATGAACGATCTGACAGATCTTAAGTGGTCAGTCATTGGTCACCTGCAGCGCAACAAGGCCCGTGTGGTGGCACGTTTTGCCAGCGAATTCCAGGCTCTGGACAGTATGCGCCTTGCTGTTGAACTTGATAAAAGACTTCTGGCCGAGGACCGGAGCCTGGATGTGTATGTGCAGGTTAATACGTCTGAGGAAGAGAGCAAATATGGCCTGGCTTTGCCGGATGTCATCCCTTTTTTAGAGCAACTGCGCGGATGTGATGCCCTGAATGTTAAGGGACTGATGACACTTGCGGAATTCACACGTGATGAGGCACGTATCAGGGCTTGTTTTGTGCGTCTGCGTGAACTGAGAGATCACATCCTTGACCTGGAACCCGGGGGTTATTCACCACATGAATTATCAATGGGTATGTCCGGAGATTTTGAGGTGGCCATTGAAGAAGGCGCGACCGTAGTGCGCGTCGGTCAGGCTATTTTTGGGGCGCGCAGCCTGCCTGACGAATATTTCTGGCCAGGTATTAAGGGTGAAAACAGGTGAGCAGTACAACGAGAGTACCGCTTTTGGTGGATAAACCAGATGTGATTTCCGTCCAGTCTCAGGTCACCTACGGGAGTGTGGGCAACAGTATTGCCCTGCCGGCCTTAACGCAACATGGCATTCATGCACTTGCTGTCCCTACATTTCTGTTAAGTAATACACCACATTTTCCTGCCAGCTATGGCGGAGAAATTCCGGATGCGTGGTTTCACGGTTATCTGCGTGCTATCGAAGAACGGGGACAGGCCGGCAGTTTACAGGCTGTGCTGACGGGTTATCTTGGCAGTGTGGCAAAAGCAAGGGCCCTCCACGGGTGGCTCATCCGCCTTCGTGAAATCAATCCTTCCATCCGGGTTATCATCGACCCTGTGATGGGTGATGAGGATACGGGCTTTTATGTCGCTCCTGAGCTTGCGACTTTTTACCGGGAACACCTTGTCCCTCTGGCTACAGGATTAACACCAAATGTTTTTGAGCTGTCTCAGCTCTGCGGATGTCCGTTGCAACACAGGGAAGATATTGTACAGGGCGCCCGCACACTGCTGACTAAAAACACCCGATGGGTCGTGGTAACCAGTGCGGCAACTGTGATAACTCAGAAAACAATGGAAGTGTTCTGTGTCACACCTGACAGCGTTACCGTCACGGAACACTGCTTTTATAAAGGCGCACCGAAAGGTACCGGAGATCTGTTCTCGGCAGAGCTCACGGCAAGAATTCTTCAGGGCTATCGTATTGAAGACGCCACTCAGCTTGCTGCACTCTTTACCGCTCAGAGAGTCCTGGAAAGCCAGGCTGCTGGGTATAACGAACTGTACGTACAACCGGGGAAAAGACAGCAATGATGAAAAAACATCGGTTACATATATTTGAGAATCAGACTGAAATAGGTTTTATGGAAGTGAGTGATGCAAAAGGCGAAGCATTACTTGAACAGGTGCAGATATCATTATCTTCCGGTACCGGACTGTCATTCACCCGGACAGTCTCAGCAGGAGAAAGGCGTATTCTGGAAAGTTCGCCGCAGGGCATAAAACTGCTCAGCAGCGAGACTCTTTTCAGTAACAGATAGGCCTTATGAGCGGGACGGCCTGTCAGGCCCGGATTTAGTGTCTGCAATATCAACGGCCGGCCTTATGACATGCTGGCATGTCAGGTATGCCACCGCGCAGACTACGCCCGTGGCAAGCCACAGCGCGCTGATGGCAATCATATGATTGAGTGGATCCTTTATCGCCACATCAACCCTGATGAGTGCTGAAGCAAGCGCGGTTGACGGAAAGGTAAATCCCCACCATCCACGGCCGAAGGCCCCGGGAAGCATTCTTCGCCACAGGCTGACCAGCACGATGCCAAAAAAAAGTGCAGTCCATGCCATAAACTGTGCGAGCTCGGTCATCGTCCCGTAGAGACAATCGAGCGCGACAGCAATAACCGCTGGCGCAGAAATCATGATTGCCAGGCCCGGCATGGCCTTTTTGGTTGTCTGTGGAGTGATAAAAACAATACGCCAGATAATGAGAGGCATAAAAATCGTCCAGCAAAGAATGGCTGAAAACAACATCATTTTACTCAGTGCGTAAAAGCCAAGCACACCACCGGTAAAAGCGGGCGAGGCATTACCAACCATAGGAATAAGCCAGACGGGACTGATCTCGTGTGCTTCCAGTTCGTCAATCAGCCAGCGCCGGAACGTGCTGACCAGGAAGATAAGCTGTGCGCATAGAGACGCTATCCAGAGCAGCTTAGCCGCCATGAAGCTGTACGGAAGTAACGCCATAGCAAGGAGGAATCCAGAGATGGTAGCAGCACAAAAAAAGTTTCTGCCTGCCCGCGAACGCCACTCCTGAACCACACAGGAATGACAGAAAAACACGCGAAGCAGCTGAGTCAAAATCAGTATAAGAAATAATACCAAACCGGAGAGAAGGATGACTTCTGCCGGCCATACTGGTAAAGGATACGCCATAGCGGCAGAGCGCCACACAAGGCCCAGCCCGGTGATACCCATGACAGATGCAAAATAATCAAAGGTGACAGTTTCAATTCTGGTGAACACGGTTTTCTCTCGACGGCATCAGGGGCTTGCCCTGTCCGCATAACATAACTTTAAAGTCGTATAGTGGTCCTTTCGTGGCGCGTGTCACAGGTCCAATATCATTAAATAATTGGTCCGGGTATGTCTCAATGATTGAATTTCGACTGAACCGTAACAAGGCTGCTGTTCCCCTTTACCTGCAAATTGCGGGGCAAATTGAATGGCATATTCTTAACGGCCTGACGGAACACGCAGCCCTTCTCCCTTCTACGAGAGATCTGTCCCGGCAACTGAGTGTTTCAAGAGGCTGTGTGATCAGGGCATATGAAGTGTTGTGTCTGAAAGGCCTCTGTGAGAGTCATGTAGGAAGAGGTACTGCGATCTGCGCATCACGTGAGGGCAACATTGCCTCCGCTCAGCGCAAATCTGAACGAAAAGCTGAAGTCGAATGCATTCCCGACAGTGCACTTCCCGGCAGCATTTCACTGCTACCCAGCCATGCCTGCACCACGCATCTTCCTGTGACTGAATTCCGACAGGCCTTTAACCGTGTCCTGCGTTATCCTGGCAGACTTAATCAGTTCGGGCTGGGGGTAATGGTGCCAACTTACTGATTTAGTGTATGATGGTGTTTTTGAGGTGCTCCCGTGGCTTCCATCTCCATCAGTTGTCCCTCCTGCTCAGCTACTGAAGGCGTGGTGCGTAACGGCAAAAGCACTGCCGGACATCAGCGCTATCTCTGCTCTCATTGCCGTAAAACATGGCAACTACAGTTCACTTACACCGCCTCTCAGCCCGGTACGCACCAGAAAATCATTGATATGGCCATGAATGGCGTCGGATGTCGCGCCAGTGCACGCATTATGGGCGTTGGCCTCAACACGATTTTACGACACTTAAAAAACTCAGGCCGCAGTCGGTAACCTCGCGCATACAACCGGGCAGTGATGTGATTGTCTGCGCTGAAATGGACGAACAGTGGGGCTACGTCGGTGCTAAATCACGTCAGCGCTGGCTGTTTTACGCGTATGACAGGATACGGAGGACGGTTGTGGCGCACGTCTTCGGTGAACGCACTCTGGCCACACTGGAGCGTCTTCTGAGCCTGCTGTCGGCCTTTGAGGTCGTGGTATGGATGACGGATGGCTGGCCGCTGTATGAACCCCGCCTGAAGGGAAAGCTGCACGTTATCAGCAAGCGTTACACTCAGCGCATTGAGCGACATAACCTGAATCTGAGACAACATCTGGCAAGGCTGGGACGGAAGTCACTGTCGTTCTCAAAATCGGTGGAGCTGCATGACAAGGTTATCGGGCATTATCTGAACATAAAACACTATCAGTAAGTTGGAGTCATTACCGGCTATTCCCGCCCACGGAGGATCCTGCAAGCGCCTCGAACTTAGACTGAGCCACCGGAGAACTGGCATGTACTGACTCTCTGAGAACAGTATTATGGAATGCTTCTCTTCTGTCTAAAAATGTCCCTATTAGCGCAAGTCCTATTGCCCCACCTAAGTTACGTGCCATATTATATAAACCAGCGGCATCACCCGACTCTTCTTTTGTCACCGCCGCCATTGCCGCCTGGTTTAGTGGCATCATACAGAGCATTTGCGCGGTGCCGCGAACCAGTTGTGAAATGACAAAACTATCCCCAGAGCTTTGTATGCTAAGTGACGTATCCATAAAACAACTTATTGCAAATAGCACCAGGCCAGGAATAACGATCAGCCTGATATCCACCTTCGTCACCAGACGGGGCAAAATATACATTAATAACAATGCGGGTATCCCGGCAAGCAACAATACGCCACCGGATTGCTCAGCATTATACCCTGCGATATGTGAAAGGAATTGCGGCACCAGGTAGGCAATGCCATAAAGCACAATCCCGGTAACGAATATAATGATGATGACAGAGGAGAAACTTTTATTTCTAAATAGCCTGAGGTTTAACACGGGTTTTTCTACATGTATTTGCGACATGATAATCATCAACAAGCCTGTCACCGAAATCACGCTGAGCCTGCAAATCATTGTTGATTCAAACCAGTTTTCTCGCTGTCCTTCTTCCAGAATCGCTATCAATGTACTGAGACCAAGCGCCAGACCCGCAATTCCTAACCAATCCGCTTTAACAAACTCATGCGATTTAATTTTCTCTGCAGGTAATCCGCAAAGTAGCATGACTAACATGACGAGACAGATTGGCCCATTAATAAAAAAACACCATGACCAGTTTGCATTTTCAGTAAGCCAGCCCCCGACAACGGGCCCCAACAAGGGCCCCATAATGACTGTCAGGCCAAATGCAGTCATCCCGACCGGAAGTTGATGTAACGGTAAACGCGTTCGGACGATCGATTGCGCGGTAGGGATCATGGCACCGCCACAGAACCCCTGCCCCACGCGGGCCGCAATCAAAAACGGCAAACTGGATGAAAAGCCACACAAAAAAGAGAAAACAATAAACAGTGTTGCATTCATAACCAGCAAGTTACGTAGCCCAAGCCATTTTGTCAGCCATGCCACCAGCGGTATCATCACAATTTCGGACATCATATAGCCGGTGGTAATCCAGGTTCCTTCTGTTCCCGTAGCACCTACTGCGCCCTGAATTTGCGGTAAGGCCGAGTTAGTAATCGAGACATCGAGTGTCGCCATAAGGGCACCGGCCGCGCCTGCTGCAACAGCGATCCAGTCCGTGAGTGTTGCGTTATTTTTGGGTTTGATTTGCTCAGCCATGATGTTGAGGTTCCTGGCGTGTATCAACTTCAACTCTTACTGACAGGCCTGCAATCACCGTTGATGGCATGTCTTGATTATCGAAACGAATTCGAACCGGAACCCGCTGCACGACTTTCGTGAAATTACCCGTCGCATTTTCCGGTGGCAATAATGCGAATTCCGATCCGGTTGCAGGCGCAAGACTTTCAATATGGCCTGCAAAAGTTTTTCCGGGGAAAGCATCTATATGTAAACGTACGGGTTGATTGGGCTGCATGCGACCAACCTGGGTCTCTTTAAAGTTGGCAATAACGTAAATGCTTTTGGTTGGCACTATCGACATTAAACGTGAACCCGCCTGGATGTACTGGCCTGCTCTGACCCCCACATCTCCCACCGTTCCATCCTGCATACTTTGCAAAACAGTATCTTCTAAATCCAGGTTGCTACTTTGCAGGTCGGCTTTGGCGCCCTGCAACTGGGCCTCGTATCCTTGTTCTTCGGCGTGACACTCGACAATTTTTGCCCGGGCGGCTTTTACTCCGGCTTCCAGGGCATGTAATTGCGCCCAGGCTTGTTGACGGGCGTTATCCCTGTCGGCAAGTTGCTGTGGTGTGGTCGCCCCTGTCTTTACCAGTGGTTGATAGCGAGCCCATTCATTTTCTGCATGTTGGGCGGCCAGGCGAGCGGCTTGTTGCTGCACATCGGCCTGGATGAGTTGCGCCTCCAGTTGTGCGATTTGCGCCTGCACTTGTGCTTTGTCCGCTTCAAACCTGGCGATATCAGCTACTTTTTTATCGATCGCTGCGTGGCTATGGCGGCTATCAAGACGGAGCAGTGGCTCCCCTTTTCGTACCCCTTGATTATCCGTCACCAGGACTTCCTCAACATATCCGCCGATTTTTGATGAAATGGAGATACTGTCCGCTTTGATAAAAGCGTCATCGGTTTCTTCGATGTACCAACCGTTGACTATCCACCAGGCACAAATGCCAGCAAAAACAATAAAGGCAAGAAAGGCCATACGTAGAATGCCCCGTTTTCGGCCCACACCGCCTGTGCTGGCGTCCCCCTGGGCTAGAGAGGCAGGCGTTATCGCTGATGTTATCAATAGCATGGTAGTCTCCGATGTGTATCGACCCGGCTTTCCAGATAAATGGATGTGAAAGAAAACAGTGAGTTAACAATAAAAATTAGGTTTATGATGGTGCCCATAATTGGTTTCGACCATTATTTTTACTTGATATAAACTTTTATCGAGTATAAATTTATATCAAATAAAAGATCAAGGGGGATTTGTCCGCTGATCGGTGAGAGAGGAAAACAATGAAGGCAAACAAACCGGAAGGGCTGAGAGAACAGAAGAAGAGACTTACCCGCCAACACATTTCAAATGAAGCCACTCAGCTTTTTATCCGCTATGGTTTTGATAACGTAACCATTAGTGATATTGCGCAGGCGGCAAATGTATCGAAGATGACAGTGTCTAACTATTTTGTGCGTAAGGAAGAACTGTTGTTTGACCGCATGGGCGAGATAACGGAATTACTGGAGGAAAGCCTTAAGAACCGTAACGAACGGTCCCCGCTCGCCAAATTGAAGGGGCTGACGGCTGAATTACTTGAGCAAAAACATAAAGTTTTTATGATTAACCAGAATGTCGTTAAATTTTGGCAGGTTGTTGCGGACAGCACAACGCTGAGCACCTTTGGCATTATGCAATTTGATATTATTTGCAAACAACTTGGAAAAATGTTGGCGTCAGATGCCGGGCAACCAGAGACGGACCCTACGGCGCATCTGCTCGCCACCATTATTATGAATACATGGCGTGTCGCATACACTGAGGCGTTGTTCCGTCAAAAGATGAATATTGAGCAAACGGATATTGAGTTTCTTTTTGACATTACAGCTCGCGGATTTTGTGCTGCGGAAGCCGCAGCGGAGGGGACCCAATATCTCTAAACCAGTACGCTCTGTTTAAAACGCCTGGAAAGCGGCCCGTAAGCACGCTGATAATGACTTTATCATTCACGGGCGTGCCAGCCATTCGAATGAAGGTGATTATCTGCCACATACCTGTGCTGCATTTCACATATGGCCTACAGCGCCTCGTTTAATGGCGACAAAACTGCGGGTTTAGCCGTAATAACCATGCACGCCACGCCTGCACTGCACTGCACTGTGTCAGTCCCCCCTTATTTTATTGCAAAAAAAGCCCCTGCACGGATGCAGGGGAAAACTCATGTCAGAGCTTATATCTTAATAATTCGTGTTACATGAACGCCGCGAGTCTGAATAACGTAGGTAAGTACGTGACCAGCCGAGCGCACAGGCAACGTGAAGCATGACGGGTATCGTCGAATTTAATTGAACACCATCCCACCATCGATGAGCAGAGACTGGCCGGTCATATAATCGGAATCCGGCCCGGCAAGGTACGAGACGCAGGCGGCAACATCTTCCGGTTCGGACAAGCGGCCAAGCGTAATGCGTTTGGCAAAGGTTTCGGTACCGTAGCCGAGCGGTTTGCCCGCAGCCTCAGACACCTGGCGGTCAATCTCCGCCCACATCGGCGTTTTAACGATACCCGGGCAGTAAGCGTTAACGGTGATCCCAAGCGGAGCAAGATCCCGTGCGGCAGTCTGGGTTAAACCGCGAACCGCGAACTTACTGGAACTGTAGACGGCCAAATCCGGATTACCGGTGTGACCCGCCTGAGAGCAGGCGTTAATGATCTTGCCGCCGTGCTCCTCTTTGCGAAACGCCTCAATCGCCGCCTGAATCCCCCAGATCACCCCTTTCACGTTGATGTTATAAACCTTATCAATAATCTCCGATGTGATGGATTCGATGGGCGTGGAAGGCGCAACCCCGGCGTTATTGACGATAACGTGGAAACCGCCCAGCGCTGTGCGGGCTTTTTCGACCGCCGCAAACACCTGATCGCGGTCAGAGACATCCACCTTCACGGCGATGGCGCTGCCGCCGTTACGGTTGATTTCATCGGCAACGGCGCTCGCCGTCTCATCGTTATAGTCGGCAATGGCAACAGCAAAGCCGTCTTTTACCAGACGAAGCGCTATCGCTTTACCAATCCCCTGGCCTGCGCCGGTTACAAGAGCAACTTTTTTCATTTTTCTGTCCTTATAGTGAGTCATAAAATCTGGCTGAGATGGAGCTGGCCCATCAGCAGCGGGTTATCGCTATAGTCAACGGGAATGGCCACCACGGCCGGGCCATCGACATCCATCGCCGCACGAAGTGTGGGCTCAAGCGCATCGGCGCTCTCCACGGCAAAGCCTTTGGCGCCAAAAGCGTCGGCATAGACTTTGAAATCGACCGGGCCGAACGCCACGCCGGAAAGTCGCTGGTATTTTTTCTCTTCCTGAATGGCCACCATGTTGTAGGCGTTATCCACCCAGATGATATGCAGCACGTTGGCGTTAAGACGCACCGCGGTTTCCAGCTCCATACTTGATTGCAGGAAGCCGCCGTCACCGGAGACGGAAACCACCTTGCGCCCCGGATTCACCAGCCAGGCGCCAATCGCCCATGGCAGCGCGACGCCCATGGTCTGCTGACCGTTGGAGATCATCAACTGACGCGCCCGGAAGCTGTAGAGATAACGGGCGATCCAGATGTGGAAGCTGCCCATGTCCACGGTGAGCGTCACGTCGTTATTTACGATGTCCTGCATGGCTCTTACGATACGCAGCGGATGCAAGGCAAACTGGTTGAGCGAGGCGCCGCGGCGATCGAGCAGATCCCGCTGATGCTGGCGGTCGACCAGAATTTCTGACGCGCGCTGGCTCAGCTCCAGTTTGTGGTCAATCCGACTGGCAAGCTGGTTCAGCGTGGCGGCGATATCCCCCACCAGTTCGATGTCGGGCACATAATTACGCTCTTCATACGCGGGCAGCACATCAATGTGCACCAGCGTGGCATCCCCGCTGTTCCACATGGACGGCTCATACTCCACCGGGCTGTAGCCAATACAGATAATCAGATCCGCCAGATGCAGTAGCCGGTCGCCCGCCTGGTTGTTAAAGAGGCCGACGCGCCCGGCGAAGCGGGTGAAGTGTTCCTGGTTTACCGCCCCGGCGGCCTGGTAGGTGCTGGTCACCGGAATACGACTTTTCTCCAACAGCTTACGCAGCGCCGTGCTATTGGCAGGCTGACTCGCCATCAGACCCAGCAGGATGACCGGATTTTTGGCATTGTCGATGAGCTTCACCACATCGTTAATCACCGATTCGGGTGCCGGGCCCATCATCGCCGGGCCGCTGGCAGGCAAAATGGCGCCAGTGGCGGGCTGGTCGACAATATCCTGCGGCAGGCTGACAAACGCGCTCCCCGGTCTGCCGTGCTCGGCGGCACGAAACGCGTTTGAGATAACCTCGGCAATCGAGTCCGGGGAACTGACCTCGACGGCATATTTGCTGACAGGGCTGAACATTGCGACGGTATCCATGCTCTGATGCACCAGTTTCGCTTTATCCGCCCGCTTCACCGCCCCGCCCAGCGCCACAACCGGGTCGCCTTCGCTGTTGGCGGTAGCAATGCCGGTGATCAGGTTTGAACAACCCGGTCCGGAGGTGACCAGCGCTACCCCGGCTTTGCCCGTCAACCGTCCTACCGCTGCCGCCATAAACGCCGCGTTCGCCTCATGGCGTACGGGGATGGTCTCAATGGAGGAGTCCAGCAGGGAATCAAACACTTTGTCGATTTTCGCACCCGGAATACCGAAAACCTGTTTAACGCCCTGCGCTTCCAGTTGGCCGACAACCATATCGGCGCCGTGCGCCCACTGGCGAACCTGTTTATCACTGTTCACGATGGTTCTCCTGTTAGTTTTCAACGGAACGGATAGCCGCATCCAGATTGCCTGGGTGAAGGTTGGCCTGTAAAAAAGCGCTGTCGGCGGGCAGGTCAATCATCAGTTTGTGAATTTCACCGAAGGTGAGCACGCCGTTCTCCAACTGGTAGTCGAGCAGGTGGCCCCCACCCTGACGGTCATCGGTGATGAAATGTTCGTGATAACCGGCCACGTTAATACCCTGCATATGTTGCGGCGTGCGAAATCCGACCAGCACCCCTTCGCGCTGGTTAAAGCGAAACACCGGCTGGTCGTCCAGGACGTCGGTCATCGCCCGGTAAGGCGGCTTCTGGCGCGGGACCGTGCGAGTGTGGGCGTGGCGAAAGTTGCCATCAATACGCAACGCGCAGAACAGGTTATCGGAAGGGATCTGCTGGTCGATCGCGTCGTGGATCTGCTGACGGCTGACCGGCGTATCGAAGGTTTTGCGATACTGCGGCTGGAACCAAGTCATCACGGCGAACGGCGTTTTCTGCTCTGGTTTCGCGGCGCGGGCGCTACCGTCGGCGCGCAACTGGTACACCTGGCTGCTAAAGGCAATCAGTTCGCCGTCCAGTTCGTTAAAAGTGCCCAAACCAAAATCACCTTGTGCCAGCAAATCGGCGATGGTGGTGTTTCCCTCATATACGCCGCTTAACAGGGCGCTCATTAGCGATGTTTGATAGATCACGCTGTCAGGGTGCCGGGCAGAGAACCCACGTACGGTCTCGCTCAGGCTGTCCTCACAGTCGCATGCCGATGAATGCATCATTATGCTCGTCCTCTTCAACTTTTTTTAGAAAGGTTAAATAAATGTTGACCCGATTCAGCCGGGAGTTCCAATATAGAAACCATGCTGGTTTGAGACGTTTTAGATATGGAACTTCGTTATCTGCGGTATTTCGTCACGGTTGCACGCGAGAGACATTTCACTAAGGCGGCTAAAGCGCTGGGAATTTCGCAGCCTCCCCTGAGCCAGCAAATCAAGCGGCTTGAGGAGGAAGTGGGTACACCGCTGTTCAGACGCCTGACGCGTGGCGTGGAGCTGACCGAAGCGGGAAAAGCCTTCTATGAAGACGCGTGTGAGATCCTGGCGTTGAGCGACATAGCAGTCGAAAAAGTTCGGGGTATTGCTCGTGGGCTCAACGGCAATCTGTCGATCGGGATTACCAGTTCAGACGCTTTTCATCCGATGATCTTCATGCTTATTCGCCATTTTCAGTTGCAGAACATGGCGGTGAAGATTCATCAACTGGAAGCCAACATGTCCTCTCTTACAACGATGCTGGCGGAGGGGGAACTGGACATTGCATTCGTCCGGCTGCCTTGTGAGAGCAGTAAAGCGTTCGAAGTAAAGATACTGGACCGGGAACCAATGGTGGTGGTACTGCATCGCGATCACCCTCTCGCAGCAAGCGGTTCGCTGTCGCTTGAGCAGCTCCGGGATACGCCAGTGGTTTTGTTCCCACAGGAGATTGCTCCCTGTTTATATGATCGCGTTTACTCCTGCTGCGCACGTTGCGGGATTGATATGCAAAACGCGCTACAGTGCTCACAGCTTTCGTCGTCCATCAGCATGGTGTCCGCAGGCAGCGGCTTTGCCCTGGTGCCGCAGTCAATGGTGGTCATTTCTCCGCCGAATGTTACTCATCATCCGCTTATCTCACCGACGCTCTATACCGAGATCGCGCTGTGCTGGCGACGTTTCGAACGCTCGCGAACGGTGAAACGTTTTTTGTCGATGCTGACTGAGAAGTAAACGCTGCGCGGTTGTGCCCTGCTCTCTGAGGGACTTAAACACAAGGGCAACGGCAATCTGAGTGAAGACGGTTTACCCAGGAAACAACCTAATACCGTGTCGGCGGCACGCCGAACATGGCGCGAAAAGCAAAGGTGAATGCGGCCGGGCTTGAATAGCCCAGATCAAGGGCAACCTGTGTAACGCTACGCTTGTTTTTGAGCATCACAACGGATTCCAGCAAGCGCACGCGTTTTTTCCATTCACTGAACGCCACGCCGGTCTCTTTTTTGAAGCGACGTGAAAAAGTGCGCACCGACATGCCGCTATCGCAGGCCCACTTCTCAATGCTGTGCGCGTCACCCGGTGTTTTTTGGATCTGGCGGCAGACCTTCATCAGTAAAGGTGAGCCCGGCCATGATATGGCCAGACCGGCATCCGGCAACCGTCTGAGTAACGAAATCAGCACTTGCACAAGTTGCCCATCCTCCCCTTTATCGTCATACAACTCCGGCACATTTTGTGTCGCGTAGTGAATAAACTCACGCACGAAATCGCTGACCACCACCACTTTGCTGCCACTGAAAGCGATGGTGGCGAAATCGGCTTCAACGTAGAGACTTTCCAGCAGCACGTCGCTCGTAGCAAGAATACGATGCGGCACATGAGCCGGGATCCACACGCCATAGAGAACGGGAACCACCAGCGTCTTGCCTTCAATTTCCACACGCATACTGCCGTTGCGCGCATAGAGGAATTCAGCGAAGGGGTGCTCATGCATGTCCACGCCCGTATCGCCCATCAGGGGGTAGCTGCGAAAGTAAACCGCGCGCGGCAATGCCATCAGCACCGGGGCGGGCTGGCCGTTCACCGGCTGACTCGGCGGTAACACTAACGTAGAGCACATAAGCACCTGGCCTCTATTCGATGAAGTTTGTCTTGATAGCACAGCGCAGACAAGGCGGGTTTACTGAATAATGAAGCGGTCATAAATCTGGTTCACCCGTCATGAATAATTTACCAGCCATCTGCCTGAGGGATAAGCCTTTTCGCAAACATTGACTGGCGTGACAGGGATATTTTCTGGCTGGCTGCACGCTACGTTAAAGGAGAGATGATGGCTAATGAATGTACCGTCGATGTGATCAGCACACCAAACCACTGGCTGCGCATTGTGCAAGAACTGCTATCACAGGCGGGAATTGAAATTAATGGCGCTGAACCCTGGGATATCCGGGTGCACGATACCCGTTTTTTTAAACGCGTTTTACAGCAGGGTTCGCTCGGTCTTGGCGAAAGTTATATGGAAGGCTGGTGGGACTGCAAACGGCTTGATATCTTTTTTGATAAATTGCTGCGCGCCCACCTGGACGAACAACGCCCCGCCCGTTTATCCGATCTTCTGCGCATCGCGTTTGCCCGCCTTGTTAACCCACAGTCACGCAAACGCGCCTGGCAAGTCGGCGAAGTGCATTACGACCTGGGCAATGATCTCTTTAGCCGCATGCTCGATCCCAACATGCAATACTCCTGCGGCTACTGGAAAGAGGCCGATGAGCTATTTGTCGCCCAGGAAAACAAGCTGGCGCTGATTTGCGAAAAATTACAGCTTAAACCCGGCATGACAATGCTGGATATTGGCTGCGGCTGGGGCGGTTTAGCAGAGTATGCGGCGCACCACTATGGCGTGCGTGTGGAAGGCATTACGATTTCCGCAGAGCAAAAAGCCTACGCCGAGAGCCTCAGTGCCGGAAAGGATGTGCGAATCCTGCTCAAGGATTACCGCGATCTGGATAAACAGTACGATCGTATCGTTTCTGTCGGCATGTTCGAGCACGTAGGGCCGAAAAATTACGCCACCTATTTTAAGGCGGTAGATCGCTGCCTGAAACCCGATGGTCTTTTTTTATTGCATTCCATCGGTTCGAATAAAACCCAATATAACGTTGATGCCTGGATCAATAAATATATCTTCCCTAATGGTTGCCTGCCCTCCGTAAAACAGGTCGCGCAAGCCTGTGAACCTTATTTCGTCATAGAAGACTTACATAATTTCGGCGCTGATTATGATAAGACCCTGATGGCATGGCATAGTCGCTTCAATAAGGCCTGGCCGCAATTATCAGGAAACTACTCCCTGAAATTTCAGCGTATGTTCAACTATTACCTCACCGCTTGTGCGGGCGCATTTCGCGCCAGAAATATTCAACTCTGGCAACTGGTACTAAGCCGTGGCGTCTCCGGCGGGCTGCGCGTGGCTCGCTAAATACATAATTTAATAAGGTGACTAACAACACCATCACTGACTGTCTTATTGAAAAAAGACGCGAGTCATTATATTTTCCGGAAGCAAAATAATATGAACGTTAATTTCTTTGTCACCTGCATTGGCGACGCGCTTAAATCACGGATGGCCCGAAACAGTGTTCTGTTGCTTGAGCAACTGGGCTGTCGTGTCCAGTTTCCTGAACATCAGGGATGTTGCGGTCAACCGGCTATCAATAGCGGCTACATTACCGATGCGTTGCCAGGTATGAAAGCGCAGATTACCGCCCTTGAGATCAACGACGATCCCATTATTTCACCCGCCGGGTCGTGTATGAACGCGATTCGCCACTATCAGGACTGGCTGAGGGATGAACCAGACTGGGCAATGCGCGCGGCGAAAGTTGCCAGCCGAATGGTTGATCTGACCTCGTTTATCGTAAACCAGCTTGGCGTCACGGACGTTGGTGCGCGCCTGCCGGGGCGGGCTGTCTATCATCCTTCGTGCAGTCTGTTTCGCAAGCTTGGCGTACACGATGAACCTCTGGCCCTGTTGCGTAGCGTTCGCGAACTGGAAATCATCCCTTTTGCCGCTCAGGAGACCTGTTGCGGTTTCGGCGGAACTTTCTCGGTCAAGATGGCCGAAATCTCCGGGGAGATGGTGAAGGAAAAAGTGGCGCATCTTATGGAAGCCAGGCCGGATTATGTGATCGGCGCAGATGCCAGTTGCCTGATTAATATTGGCGGGCGCTTGCAGCGCGAAGGCCACAACGTTCGTGTACTGCACATCGCCGATGTGCTGATGAGCCGCTAAGGAATCCCTATGTTTCTTAAAACCAGTAACCTCCCCTTTTATGATCGGGTACAGCAGCAAATCGACGATCCGGTGATGCGTCATGCGGTCGCGAACGCGCAGGATCGCATTGGCATTAATCGCCAGAAAATGATCGACGAACTTGAGAACTGGCCCGACTGGCGTTCCCGCGCTGCGGATATTCGCGCCCATGTTCTCGAAAATCTGGATGCGTATCTCTATCAGCTCAGTGAAAAAGTCACCGCGAATGGCGGCACCGTTTTTTTTGCCAACACGCGCGAAGATGCCACCCGCTACATTTTGCAGGTTGCGCAGCAGAAGCAGGCCCGCAAAATCGTGAAATCGAAGTCAATGGTGACCGAAGAGATAGGCATGAATGCCGCGCTGGAGGCGGCAGGCATTGAGGTCGTCGAAACCGACCTGGGCGAGTATATCCTGCAACTGGCCAACGACGCCCCCTCCCATGTGGTTGTTCCTGCCATACATAAAGACCGCCATCAAATTCAGCGCGTCTTGCGGGAGAAACTGGGTTACGAGGGTGCCGAAACCCCGGAAGCGATGACACGCTTTATTCGCCAGAAGATCCGCGAAGATTTCCTCACCGCCGATATCGGCATTACCGGATGCAATTTTGCGGTCGCGGAAACCGGGACGCTGAGCCTTGTGAGCAACGAAGGCAATGCCCGGCTCTGCACCAGCGTACCGCGAACGCATATTGCCGTGATGGGGATGGAGCGCGTGGTGCCCTCATTTGCAGAACTGGACATTATGCTGACCATGCTGGCTCGCAGCGCCGTGGGCGCCCGCCTGACCGGCTACAACACCTGGCTTACGGGCCCCGGTGGTCACGCAGAAAGCGACGGGCCTGAGGCGTTCCATCTGGTGATTGTCGACAATGGTCGTTCGCAGGTACTGGGCTCGCCTTTTCAGGATATCTTGCGCTGTATACGCTGCGGTGCCTGCATGAACACCTGCCCTGCCTACCGCCATATTGGTGGACATGGCTACGGTTCCATTTATCCTGGCCCTGTTGGCGCGGTACTCTCGCCGCTGCTCGGTGGCTATAAGGATTTCAAAAACCTGCCCTATGCCTGCTCGTTATGTACGGCCTGCGATGACGTCTGTCCGGTTCGTATCCCCTTGTCTTCATTAATTCTTGAGCACCGCCGGACGCTGGCTGAAAACGGAATGACCCCCGCGATGGAACGCCAGACCGTCCATCTGTTCAATTACGCTAATCGTCATCACGCTCTGTGGAAGGTCGGTATGGTGGCGGGCGCACGCGCCGCGCAACTGATGATTCGCAACGGGAAGATGCCTTTTAGCATCGCCGCTATCCGCAAATGGACGGAAGCTCGGGATCTGCCACAGGCTGATGGAGAAAGTTTCCGAAGCTGGTTCAAAACGCATCAAAAGCAACGTAAAAATGGGGAGGACGCATAATGGAAAACCGTGATGCCTTCATGCTAAACATTGCCCGGCAGCTTGGCCGTGAACCGCGCCGCATCCCTCAGCCATTGCCCACGACGCATGCAGCGCCGCTAAGAAGCCGCTATGCCGAAAAGATAGCACAGCAACCTTGCGACAGTTTTATGGCCTTTGCCGCACAGGTCATGCAGGCTCACTGCGAACGGGCCTCCCTTACCACCCTGCCACAGGTTGCCGAACGTCTCTGTAAACATTATGGCGGCGGTCCGGTACTGATAAGCGGCGATGCCCGGCTGGTAAACGCGGGCATTACGGCGCACTTACAGAAGACGTTCCCGACACACTGCTGGGCCTCGCCGGGAAGAGAAGACAACTTGCGTAACGCCGCTGCGGCAAACATCGGTGTGGTCTTTGCCGAATACGGCCTTTGTGAAACAGGCGGCGTCGTGCTCTTTTCCTCTCCCTTGCAGGGGCGTGCCATCAGCCTGCTTCCTCCGACGACATTGTTTGTTATCTACAAGAGCCGGTTACTGGCTGGCGTCACGCAACTGGCGGAGATCCTTCGCCAGCGGGTGCAGTCAGGCGAAACACTGCCCTCTTGTATCAATCTCATCGCCGGGCCAAGTTCAACGGCGGATATTGAACTGATTAAAGTCGTTGGCGTTCACGGGCCGCTGAACGCAGTCTATTTGATTATCGAAGACTGCTGATGCAATAAACGGGCACGCGAAGATTTACCCTAAGCCGGCCCGGAGAAAGCGATTATTATTTCTGTCGGGGGACGCTGCTATATGACGGTGGCTCCCCTGATGCTGCCAATAAAAGGGTATTGAAATGACAAAGGAAAGCGCATTATGCCTGATGAGATTAACGATAAAGGACATTATCGACTGGATAGAGTGCAATATTGCAACGCCTTTGCCACTCAAGGTGCTGGCGCAAAAATCGGGTTATTCTGCCTGGCATTTCCAGCGGGGATTTAAAAAAATAACGGGTATGACTCCTGGCGTATATATACGTTATCGAAAAATGGTTATTGCCCGCGATTTACTCCACGATACCCGTCACTCAATCACCGATATTGCCATGCATCTGGGTTACCGACAGCAGTCAACATTCTGTCGCGCGTTTCGCGAACATTATCATCGCACGCCCGGGCAGTATCGTCTTTGGGTGAAGGAAAAGCATTACAGCGGAAGTCAGGTTAACCCTGCGATGACCACGAACCGTTAATCTCTTTGCTCGATAGCATTTATTCAACGGTTTTAAAAACAAGCCAGGAAAGCGAGCTGGTTCAGTAAGAAGCTGTCAGACCATGCTAATCTGGTTGCGGCCAGAAAACTTCGCACGATAAAGTGCCGTATCGGCACTTTCAATGAGTGACGTTCCGTCATCGTCCAGATCGGTCGCGCGTGCATGTGAAACACCTATGCTGACACTCACCACCCCAAAGGGGCTGGCTTCATGGGTTATTCTTTCGCTGATGATATTACGCGTAATCGACCCGGCAATTCTCTTTGCTAATTCTGGCTCTGCTTCGGGTAAGATAACTACAAACTCTTCGCCGCCATAGCGGGCTGTCACAGCATTAAACTCTGTTAAACTCGCTTTTATTATTGCCGCCACACTGCGTAAACAGTCGTCTCCGGCCACATGGCCATACTTATCATTGTAATTTTTAAAAAAATCAACATCGATCAGCAAAAGCGATATCGATTTTTTATTTTTCGCACATTCCGAAATAGTTTGAGGGAAAATATCATCAAACTCCCGGCGATTAGCCAGGCCTGTTAAACTGTCAACCGAAGCCATCTCTTTTAATTGTGCATTAGCAGACATCAATGACTCTTTTGCATTTGTAAGTTCTTTATTAAGCTGCACACGTCTGCTCATTTCTTTAAAAACATAACCGCCTGAAAAACAAGCACATCCAACAAGGAATATAATGGTCGCACTCAGAATCTCAGCGTGATGCCGCCATGAATTTAAGGCTTCATCTGTACTTACCGCAACCGTTGTGACTAACCCATAGCGCTTATTTTTCTGAAAAGCGAAAATACGTTCAATATGGTCAACACGAGAGATCACGGTTGCCGTTCCTGAGTCGCTCTCTTTCAGATAATGGGTGAACAGAAGCGAATCAGAGAAAGCCTTTCCAATATATTCCTCACTGAACGGAAAGCGGACCATAAGCGTCCCTGAATCGCTAATCAGCGAGATAGAACCATTTTTGCCAATATCTAATTTGCCATATGTTTCCAGAAAATTTTCAACGTTCAGCGTTAAAACGACCACACCTCTGAACAGGGCATTAGCATCCTCGAGCCTTCTACTGATGGTAATAACCCACTTACCCGTTGTTCTGCTGACAACAGGAGGACCAATAAAGATATTTTTAGAGGGATTATTACGATGATAGATAAAGAAGGACCTGTCTGCGCCATTTCTGCTTCCCTTCGGGATATCACGCATGGCAAGGATCTCCCCTCCATTTTCATCGTAAATGACGATATTATTCAGTTGTTCAAGAAATATTGTTTGTTCCGACAAGAGTGTTCGGATGCGTGAGATATTCTGATGATTTAGCCCATAGATTTCTGTCATGCTGGAAATGGTTTTAATAAGCATCTCACCTTGACGAATAATGCCTTCCGAATAAGTATCAAGCGTGCGACTTAAGTTTATGACATTTATATTAAGCTCATTTATAGTCTGAGTACGCGCAGAGAACATCTGGAATGTCAATAAAACTGAAGCGATAAGGAAAGCAACCGTGACCACCAGTGATATAAATAATTTCTTTTTCTTCATGTTGCTTACCCATACCTGCAACTAAAAAACACCAGAGCATGCAGAAATCTGTCCAATCACATTTGCGCATAGTATGTCATCAGAAAAGGCAAAATAAAATAGGAACATGCATCGTAACAATATCAAGAGTGCGCTGTGAAACCGGTGCCTGATGCCCACCGGTTAAGTACCCGCATACTGTATCGATTCTCAATTTCATCAAAAAAGCAGGCAAATCATCTCGCTTGCAAGTTGCGCAACAAACGGTGAATGTGCAATAAGTTTGCGTGAGCAACATTACAAATGCGATAAGTGAATCGCGGCTGTTAACTTATCGCGAGAAAATTCAAGTAACACACTGGTTAATATTTAAATTGATATAGTAACCCTATTTAAAATAGTGAATAAGCCAGAATACAAACCTGTTAAGCCGTTCTGAATCTTAACCCTTGTGATATCAGCAAAAAAAGTCGGAACACGCGGCGAAAAAATAAAAAATCCCCCTAACAGAGCAGAACCCTGAATGCTTATGCAAATAAACTTTCAAACATTATTTTCGCGAGGGGAAATTTAATGTAAAGATACTCTTTTGTACCGTGGAGCAAATGCATGAGCCTGACGTCCGGTTCCCCCGATAACACGCATCCGGTTAGCATCGAAAAGTCACACAGCCGCAAAGTCCTGGGGGCAACCAGTCTTGCTCACCTTTTCCATGACGGCGCCACCGACCTGCATTACGTCCTTTTTGCTATCTGGCAGCAGCAATTCGGGCTTTCCATGGCTCAGATAGGCCTGCTTAAAATGCTGTTCTCCGGCGCGATGTCAGCCTTTCAGATCCCCGCAGGGGAATTAGGTCGAAAGTACGGCGAACGCAAAGTCTTAATGGCTGGCACCCTGCTTTTGACCGTCGCGCTGCTCCTCTACGGCACCTCATCAACGCTGATACAGCTCATGGTACTGATTGTCATCGGTGGGCTGGGCGCCAGCGTTCAGCATCCCTTATCATCCAGTTTTATTACGCAATATTATTCCGCGAAGCAGGCCCGTATTGCGCTTAGCACATATAACTTCTTTGGCGATGTCGGCAAAGGGGTGATTCCCAGCACGCTGTCGGCCTGCCTGCTCGTCATCTCCTGGGGAAGCGCCCTGCAGTGGATTGCCCTCTTTGGCTTCCTCGTCACCCTGGGCCTGTACCTGTTATTGCCGGTTGGCAGCATGGCCGCGCAGGCAAAGCCGCTCACCACCGAAGAGACACACAGCCAGCCTCATCAACAGGCGCTAAATCTTCCCGACCCCTTGCGTCGAAGGGCTTTCGCCGCGTTATGCGTGATCGGCAGTATTGATAACGCAACGCGCACGGGCACGCTGACGTTTCTGCCTTTTTTGATGGCCGCACGCGGGGCATCGGCGACGCAAATTGGCTTTGCGCTGACCTTAATCTTTATTGGCGGAGCATTTGGTAAGCTGGTTTGCGGAATATTGTCGACCCGGCTTGGTATCATCAAAAGCGTCGCGGCCAGTGAGATAATCACCTCCGCTATCGTGCTGGGGATGGCATATGCCCCGCTGCACGTTATCTGGTTACTGTTGATTCCTCTGGGTGTGGCGCTGAACGGCACCTCCTCGATCCTCTATGGCAGTGTTGCCGAGCTATCCCGCCCGCAACAGCAAACCCGCGCGTTTGCCATTTTCTATACCGCGTCACTGGGGTGTGGCGCCCTGATGCCCGTCATCTACGGTATGGCAGGCGATGTGATGGGGGTACAACAAACCTTAATTCTTGTCGCGCTACTGGTGCTTTGCATCCTGCCTTTGCTCATTCCCATCAGAAGCGCAACCAGGTATAGCGGGCAGTAAGTGACGAAAACAGTCTCTCTGACACCCGTCGCTCAAGGCCTGGACGGGTGTTCGCATTTTCTAAACTAAAGCCTCGGATTATGCTGTTTTGTTTGTTTTGCCTGAGCGGGTATACCTTGCGGGGAACCCACTTACTGGCAGGCAACGATGAGCACACATACCCGCATTCGCAAATTTAATACCAAAGACACCTACCCCAATCAGTCACTGGATAACGATCTTTGCCAGGCCGTGCGTGCAGGCAATACCGTGTACGTGCGCGGCCAGATTGGCACCGATTTCGACGGCAATCTGGTGGGGCTTGGCGACCCGGCAGCCCAGGCTGAGCAGGCAATGAAGAACGTAAAACAGCTACTGGAAGAGGCGGGCAGCGATCTGTCGCACATCGTCAAAACAACCACCTATATCATCGACCCCCGCTATCGCGAGCCAGTTTACCAGGTTGTCGGCAAATGGCTAAAGGGGGTCTATCCCATCTCAACCGGGCTGGTTATTTCCGCGCTGGGTCAGCCGCAGTGGCTGATGGAAATCGATGTTATCGCGGTGATTCCGGACGAATGGCAAACCCCTGGGGGAGAATAAGATCATGACGATATCGATTATTGGTCGCTGCGCGCAAACCGGCCAGTTGGGCATTGCCATCAGCTCATCCAGTATCGCGGTGGGCGCACGCTGCCCCTGGCTGCGCAGCAAGGTTGGCGCGGTCTCAACCCAAAACATCACCTTACCGGCGCTGGGGCCGCGTATTCTTGACAGATTACAACAGGGCGAGAGTGCCGAAACCGCGCTGAAAAGCGGCCTGGACACGGATGACTATTCTCTGTACCGGCAGGTGACTGTGCTGACCGCCGGGGGTGAAAGCGCCTTCTACAGCGGCGAAAAAACCCTGGGGGTCAACAACGCCCTGAGCGGCGAGAACTGCGTGGCGGCGGGCAACATGCTCGCGGATCCCAATGTCATTGTCGCGATGATAAACGCGTTCGAACAGCAATCCGGCCATCTTGCTGACAGGCTCATTGCCGCCATGCACGCGGGCCTGCGCGCAGGCGGGGAAGCCGGTCCGCTGCATTCGGCGGCGCTGTCGATCGTGGATTCTCACGTCTGGCCGATAGTGGATTTGCGCGTCGACTGGGCTGACGCCGCCCCTATCGATGAACTCGGCAAACTCTGGCAGGTTTATCAACCCCAGATGCAGGACTATTTAACGCGGGCGCTCGATCCCCGTAGCGCGCCGGGTTACGGCGTACCCGGCGATGAGTAACGGCAAGGAGATCTGATGATGACCAGCCGTGAAATGCTGGAACAACTGGTGGCGTTTAACACCACCAGCCGAGAATCGAATCTGGCGCTGATCGAATTTGTCGGGCGCTATTTAACCGGGCTCGGCGTTGATTACGAATTGATTCACAACGCCGAAGGCAGCAAAGCCAATCTGTATGCGCGGCTTGGCCCGCCGGGTCACGGTGGCGTTATGCTATCGGGCCACAGCGATGTGGTGCCCGTTGACGGGCAGAACTGGAGCGTCCCCCCCTTCGCCCTGACGGAGCGCGATGGCAAACTGTATGGCCGTGGCACCGCGGACATGAAAGGCTTTATTGCCTGCATTCTCGCCGCCATCCCCCACTTTCTTGCGCAGCCGCTGGCGCAACCGCTGCATCTGGCGATTTCGTATGATGAGGAAGTCGGGTGCCTCGGGGTGCGAACATTGCTGGATGCGCTCTCCCATCGTGCGGACAAGCCCGCTATCTGCCTGATTGGCGAACCCACTGAACTGCAACCGGTTCTTGGTCACAAAGGCAAACTCGGCGTGCGTTGTGAAGTCCAGGGCGCCGCCTGCCACTCGGCTTATGCGCCGCAGGGTGTCAATGCCATCGAATATGCCGCAAAACTTATCCATCATCTGACGCTAATCGGCCAGCGGCTGGCCGCGCCGGAGCATCATGATGCGCGTTTTGATCCCCCTTTTACTACGGTGCAAACGGGTCTTATCCAGGGTGGCCGGGCGCTGAATATCGTGCCCGCCGACTGTACCTTTGACTTTGAGGTGCGAACATTGCCGCAGGATGATGCGCAGGAGGTGGCCCGTGAGCTGGAAAGTTACGCACAGCGCGAACTCCTGCCCGCAATGCACGCGGTAAATCGTGATGCAGCGATCCGCTTTTATCCCATCAGTAGTTACCCCGGTTTGTACACCGCTGCGCAAAGTGCCGCCGCACGGCTGGTCGCCCATCTCACCGGATCGGAAAAATTCAGCACCGTCGCCTTCGGGACCGAAGGCGGGTTGTTCCATCAGTCCGGTATTCCCAGCGTGATATGCGGGCCAGGCAGTATGGCGCAGGGCCATAAACCGGATGAGTTCATTACCGTCGAACAGCTAAACGCCTGTGACGCCCTGCTACGCCGTCTTGCGACCTGGATGTGTCAAAAAAGATAACACTGTCGCGGCATCATCCCCTCTGAGGTTCCCTTGATTGCAGGGCGTGCGCCGGCTCGCCCTGCCTCCCTCTGCTTCGCGTTATCTCTGCTTTACCTTTTCCAAACACCAGCTTCGGGAAGCACTAACCGCGTCTTCGGCGTTTAAGCCGTATGCTGGTTTCAGGCATTTGATAGCCCCTTTCTGGAGATTACATGGTCAGTGCAGAAGTCACCCCGTTCCCGCAGCCCGCAAGGCTGCAACCCGACATGAGCAACAGGCACGTTGCCGTACGACTCGATGGCGTACTCAAACGCTTTGGCGACGCCATCGCCTTACACAAAATTTCCCTGATGATTGAAGAAGGGGAATTTATCACACTGCTTGGCCCGTCCGGCTGCGGCAAAACCACGCTGCTGAATCTGATGGCGGGTTTCGCCGGGGCGGATGGCGGCGAAATTTTCATTGATGGCGATCTGGTGACAGATACCCCGCCCTGGCAGCGTGAAATCGGCATTGTGTTTCAGAACTACGCCCTGTTCCCGCATATGACGGTCGAAAAAAACGTGGGCTACGGTCTGCGCATGCGCGGCGTACCCAAAGCCGAAATCGCTGAACGTGTTGAACAGGCACTGGCGCTGGTAAAACTTGCCGGTTACGGCCATCGCAAACCACGCGAGCTTTCGGGTGGGCAGCAGCAGCGTGTGGCGCTGGCGCGTGCGCTGGTGATCCGCCCCAAAGTCCTGTTGCTTGATGAACCTTTCTCCGCACTGGATAAAAACCTGCGCCTGTCGATGCAGGTTGAGTTGAAAGCCATTCAGCGCAAGCTTGGCGTCACCACGGTCTTCGTGACGCACGATCAGGGCGAAGCGCTGAGCATGAGCGATCGCGTGGTGGTGATGTCTGCGGGGCATGTTCGCCAGATAGGCACGCCGGATGAGATCTATCGTCGTCCACAGGATCCCTTTGTTGCAGGGTTTGTGGGTGATGTGAACATTCTGCCAGGTCGCTACACCGGTCGCGATGGCGTGGCGATGCTGGAACTGGGCGGCAGTGTGCTTCGCCTGCCAGCGGATCGAGTACATGCCACGATTGGCGAACGCCTGGATGTCTTTGTTCGCCCGGAAAATATTCAACTGGCCGCCCTGGGCCCGCAGTCACTGCTCAGCGCCACGGTGATTGCCCATGTCTTTCAGGGCGATCATGTCGATGTGCATCTCGATGTGCCTGCGCTGGGTAGCGCCACGCTCTTTGCACGCCAGTCCGGTCTTCATGCGCTGACACGCTGGCCCGTCGGTAGCCTGGTGGGTATTAACGTTGATGATGAAGGTGTCTGCGCATTTAGCGCGGCAGACCGGGATACACGCGCATGATACCTGAAATGATGAACGCCATAATTGCGGGCCGACCAGGTGGTCCGGAGGTCTTAGAACAGGTGCAGCGCCCGGTGCCGCAACCGGGCGCAGGTGAAGTGCTGATTCGCGTTGCCAGTGCCGGGGTCAATCGCCCCGATATTCTGCAACGCAACGGCATGCCGCTGCCGCCGGGAGTCACCGATGTGCTGGGGCTGGAGGTTTCAGGCACCGTCGTCGCGCTGGGTGCAGGCGTTGACGCCCCCGCGCCAGGCACCCCGGTCATGGCCTTGCTCAACGGCGGAGGGTATGCAGATTATTGTGTGGCACGTGCCGAACTCTGTTTATCCGTTCCCGAAAACCTGCCTCTCCCGCAGGCGGCAGGCGTGCCGGAAGCGGCCTTTACCGTGTGGCATAACCTGTTTGAACTGGGCCGCTTGCAGCCTGGGGAAACCGTGCTGATTCACGGGGCAGCCAGCGGCGTAGGAACATTTGCTATTCAGTGTGCACAGGCGTGCGGCGCGCGCGTGATAGCAACCGCGGGCGGCGCGGAAAAAATTGCCGCACTGCAACAACTCGGAGTATGGCGCGCCATTGACCGCCACGGCGAGGATTTCGTCGACGTCATTCTGGCGGCAACCGGGGAGCGTGGTGTGGATGTGGTGCTGGATAACGTGGGGGGTGAGTACGTGGCACGCAATCTCAGCGTGCTGGCACCGGGCGGGCGCCACGTCAGTCTCTCATTTATGCAGGGGGCAAAGATTGAACTGGACCTGCAACAGGTGATGCGCAAAGGGCTGAGTCTGACCTCTTCCACCCTGCGCCCCAAAAGCCTGGCCGAGAAAACACGCCTGGCGCAGGGCATCAGTAAACATCTGCTGCCACTGATCGCCGCCGGAAAAATCGCGCCGCGCATTTATCAAACCCTGCCTTTAGCCCAGGCCGCAGAGGCCCATCGCATTCTGGAAGCCAACGCCAACATTGGCAAAGTGCTGCTGCAGGTGGCGTCATGATGCAACTCTTTTTTGCCACCACCTCCGCCTATGTTCGCAAAGTGATGGTATGCGCAACCGTACTGGGGCTTGCTGAGGAGATAGAACGGCTGGATTCCGCCGCGCACCCGGTGGTGCGCGACGAACGTATCGCCCTCTTTAACCCGCTGGCAAAAGTCCCGGCGCTGCGTACCGAAGACGGGCTCTGTCTCTATGACAGCCGGGTTATTTGTGAATACCTCAATACGCGTGCGCAGGGCCATTTATACCCGGAAAACGCCGAGGCACGCTGGAAAAGTCTGGCACGCCAGGCGCTGGGCGACGGCATTATCGATGCCGCATTACTGGCGCGCTACGAGTTCACCGCGCGCCCGCCTGAAAAGCAGTGGCAAGGTTGGGCCGACGCCCAATTGAAGAAAGTCACCGCCGCGCTGGCGGAGATTGAACACCAGGTCAGCAGTTTTCGCGATCAACCCGACGATATCGGCCTTATTGCCATCGGCTGTGCGCTCGGTTATCTCGACTTTCGCTTTGCCGAACTCAACTGGCGTGCCAGCCATCCGCTTACCGCCGCATGGTTTGCCCTCTTTGATGCGCATCCGGCGATGACCGCTACCCATCCGCACGTTTAATCAGGAGTGTGCATGTCACAGCAGATCTACTTTCTTAATGGGCCGAACGCCAACTTATATGGCCTGGATAAAAACGGCACGTATGGCAGCGAAAGCTTTGCCAGTCTTGGCGAACGCTGCCAGCGCCGCGCCGGGACACACGGCGTGATTTTGCATTTTCGCCAGAGCAACCACGAAGGCGTGCTGGTTGACTGGATCCAGGAGGCGCGTCAGCACGCCGCAGGGTTAATTATCAACGCCGCGGGGTTGACCTACAGTTCCGTCCCCATACTGGATGCATTGCTGATGTTTGATGGCCCGATCATTGAAACGCACATGAGCAACATCTGGAAGCGTGAGCCATTTCGCCATCACTCCCTTGTCTCCAAAGCGGCAACCGGTGTGATTGCCGGACTGGGCGCGGTGGGCTACGAGCTGGCCATTGATGCGGTGGTCAATCTGATGGGGACACACAGCGCATGAGCACCTTAGTGTTTTACAGCGAATTCGATAGTTTCGAAGAATGGTCGGCCCTTCTTGCGCCACGTTTGCCCGGCGTGACGATTTGCCGCGCCGAAACAGTGCAAAACCCCGATGAGGTGCACTATGCGCTGGCATGGAAGCCGCCACACGGGTTCTTTGCGCCCTACCGCCATCTTAAGTTACTGGTCAATCTCGGCGCGGGGGTCGATTCACTGGTGGGGCGCGACGATCTGCCGCCGGTTCCGATTGTTCGTCTCTCCGATCCTGATATGGCGCGCATGATGGCAGGCTACGTGCTTTTTGCGGTATTGCGTTACGCACGTGATATCCCGGCATTCGAGCGCGCGCAGCGTGAACAGCGCTGGCATTACCTCCACCCGCGTAGCCCTTCTGGTATTCGCGTTGGGGTGTTGGGATTGGGGGAACTGGGCGCGTATACGGCACGGGAACTGGCACGCCAGGGGTTCGACGTGCGCGGCTGGTCGCGGACACCTAAAGCCATCGACGGTATTCACTGTCGCAGCGGACTGGCCTCGCTGAATGATTTTCTCAGCCAGAGCGACATTCTGGTGGTGATGCTACCTCTCACCCCACAGACGGCGGGCCTGCTCAGCGCAGACCGGCTCTCTCGCCTCCCCTGTGGCGCCGCCTTTATCAATGTGTCGCGCGGTGCGATTGTCGATCAGGCGGCACTGACAGCGACGTTGCGCTCAGGACAGATTGCACAGGCCACGCTGGATGTGTTTGAGCGTGAGCCGCTGCCGCCGGGCGATCCGTTATGGCGCATGGACAACGTGCTCATCACGCCGCATCTGGCCTCCGTTGCCATTCCGGCCAGCGCCGCACAACAGGTGGTGGATAACATTCAGCGCGCCGCACGCGGCGAGCCGGTGACCGGCCAGGTCTTCCCGGCGCGTGGCTACTAAGTTGCCGCCCCGCCCGGTATCACGCCACCCGTACCACCTGCGGATCGAAATAGCTCGGTGCCGCCATGCCGGGAATATACTGATCGGAGATAAAAATGCGACAGCGCTCAGCAAAAGCGTTAACCACCATTGAATGCTGGGTGTGGGCTGCGGTCGCGTAACCCAGTTGCATCGGCCTGTTCGCCCCTGCCAGCCGCACGCGAATCAGACGTTTGCCATCCTGGGATAAATGCGCTTTTGGCCGCACGTTGGCGATACCAAATCCCACGCCATTTGCCACCATCGAGCGCACCACCTCCATATTGCTGGAGCGCATCACCACGTTGGGCGTAACGCCCGCCTCGCTGAACAGCCCCAGGAAATATTCGCGGCTCCACGGCATATCCAGCAAGACCATCGGCATGGTCGCCAGATCCTCGATGGTCACCGCTGAGTGGGTCGCGAACGGATGATGTTCCCCCACCATCACATAGGGCGGCAATTGGGCCAGTGCGGTGAAGTCAATATCGCTGGCGGGGACTAAATCGTAAGTCAGCGCGATGTCGATATCGGCGGTGCGCAACTGTTTGAGCAACTGTTCATGGTTGCCTTCGACAAGCGTAATGCGCACGCCGGGAAAGGCGCGTCCAAAGCCGAATACCAGCTCAGGCGTCAGCATCGGCGCCAGCGTGTCCAGGCAGCCTACCCGCAGCGGGCCGCGCACATTGTTCATGGACTCCGAGGCAATAGTATAAAGATTCATCATCTGCTCCAGAATGAGCTTTGCCTCTTTCAGAACCTGATGACCGATGGCAGTCAGCGAAACGCCCTGCGCATGATGGCGCACAAAGAGCTGTACGCCCAGTTCAGATTCGATATGGGTGATGGCAGCAGAGATCGACGGTGATGAAACGTGGATACGTTCTGAGGCGCCAATGATGCTGCCCGCCTCCCCAGAGGCGACAAAATATTCCAGCTGACGCTGGGTAATGCGACTGAGCATGCAGGTTCTCCTGAGATCGCCGACGCGATCATGTCGCGCCAGTCATTCTAATAGTGCTAATTTTTATGCAGTTATCATGCCAAATGAAAAATAACAGCATAATCCCCTGGTTTTGTTGTGCCCTTCTTCTCTTCATCCTTATCACTGGTTAAGAAAATCCGTTGCAAAGCAGCGCCTTTTTTAGCCTCAGAAATTCCGATGCAACGGCGAGGAAAAGGCTGTTTTACGCCATCCGTTCACCACGTCATTATCGCTTTCACACCAGGGAACACCGCTTGCACCGTTCTGGCGCGCCGGGTTTCAGACTGCCACAACAGCCATTTCATAGATGGGGATAAGAATATGTTGCGTAAAATTCGTGCCTTAACGTTGTTGACCACATGTGTGCTAAGCGCAGGAAATGCGATGGCCGCAGACAAACTGATTGTCAGCACCTGGGGCGGCGGCTTCAAAGATTTGATCGATGAAACCATCGCGAAAGCCTTTACCAAAGAGACCGGCGTGGAAGTGCAGTTTGTTACCGGCGGCACCATCGATCGCCTTAATAAAGCCAAACTGGCCGGCGGGTCACCGGAAACTGACGTGACCTTTACGACTGCGCATGTGGGCTATCTGTATGCCAATTCCGGCCTGTTTGAAAAACTCGATATGAGCAAAATCCCCAACGCCGCGAACCTTGTCCAACAGGCCAAAGTCAGCCCCTATCACCTCGGCGTCTGGGGTTACGTTTACACCATCGGCTACCGTCCGGATTTAGTCCCCAAAGACGAAACCTTCGAGAGCTGGAACGATCTGTGGAAATCTGAGCTCAAGGGCACGCTGGCGCTGCCTGACTGGGATCCGAGCCACATCATTGCAGTGGCCGCCAAACTCTCCGGCAGCGACGCAGCGCACTGGGAACAAGGCCAGGCGAAGCTTAAGGCGCTGATCCCGAATATCAAATCCTTCTATACCGATGATGCCAACAGTCAGCAGTTGATCTCCACTGGCGAAACACCGGTACAGGTGATGCTCTCGATGAACGCCTACAACATGATGGCCGAAGGGGTGGACGTCAAACTGGCAATGCCAAAAGAAGGTGCGATTTTGGGCGTTGATACCATCGGGATCAACAAAGGCACCCGACATAGCGAACTGGCTTATAAGTTTATCAATATTGCCTTACAGCCCGAGATACAGGAGCAGGTGGCGAAGATTTATCACGGTAGCCCAACGGTAACCAACGCCCATATCGATCCTGAACTGGCAAAACTGCCGGGTATGCTGACCACACCCGCCCAGTGGAATGCCTCCATCAATACCGATCCGCAACTGCGTGCGGAGAAAACCGCACAGTGGCGTCAGTGGTTCTCTGAAAACATCATGTCTCATTGATTTGCCGGGCGACGAACACGTCGCCCTGGTTCTACCGGCAGCACATTACTCAGGCAGCACGTTATGACGAGAAAACCGACATTTTTACCCTGGTTCATTATTCCCGCGACGCTAACCGCCGTCGGGCTGGTTATCGCGATGTTGGCGGTGATGCAGTTCAGCGTGCGCGCTTATATCCCCGGTTCGCTCGACGTGGGCGGATTTACGCTGGCAAACTTTAGCGGTCTGTTCAAAAGCGTCTATGCCGATGCGTTTATCAACACGGTTATGCTGAGCGCCAAAACCGCTTTTTTTGGCCTGTTGATGAGTTATCCGCTGGCGTTTGCCCTGGTGCGCACCCGCACAATCTGGGTCAAATCCACGATTCTGATTATTGCGATCACGCCGTTGTTTCTCGGCGAAGTGGTGCGCACCTACTCATGGATTATCGTCCTGGGTAACAGCGGCTTCCTCAATAGCCTGCTGCTGGCGCTGGGTGTTATCTCCACCCCCATTCAGTTTATGTTTACGCAAACGGGCGTGGTGCTGGCGTTGGTGCATGTCACCATGCCGATCATGGTGCTGATGCTGGCAACCGCGCTATCGCACATCAATCCCGATTATGATAAAGCCGCTACCAGTCTTGGCGCGGGACCAATCCGCGCCCTGCTGACCGTGACGATCCCCCTGTCCATCCCCGGCATCGTCGCCAGCCTGACTACCGCGTTTGCCTGGACGTTTAGCGCCTTTGCCACACCGCAACTGATTGGCGGGGGACGCGTCAGCACCGTCGCCACAATGGTCTATCAACTGGGGTTCTCCTCGATGAACTTTCCGTTTGCTGCCGCGCTGAGCATCGCCGGTTTAATCCTGACCATCCTGTTGCTGATGGCGCTAAAACGCATGACCCGGTTCCTGCACGCGATGGGAGAACATTGATATGACCCGTTCACTTAACGACAAACTGACGATACTGGCAGGCCGCCTGCTGGTCGCCGCTATTCTGGTTTTTGTCATGCTGCCGACCATCGTGGTGTTTATCTCCTCGTTCAGCAGCACTGCCGTGTTGTTTTTCCCGCCAAAAGGCTGGTCGCTGCGCTGGTTCGAGCGGGCGGTGAGTTATGACGATTTCCGCCACGGTTTTTACTCCGGGCTGATTGTCACCGCGTGGGCGTCGTCGCTGGCGGTGATCATCGGCGCCACGCTGGCCATTGCCATTGAACGCTATTCCTTTGCGTGCAAGCAGGTGCTGGAAGGCATTCTGCTGTCACCGCTCTTTATCCCCCACTTCACCATTGGCCTGGGGCTGTTGATGCTGGTGTCGCAACTCAACCTCGGGCGCGGTTACCCACTGGTGATTTTCTGCCACATCGTCCTGGTACTGCCGTTTGTGTTGCGCAGTGTGTATGTGTCGTTAAAAAACCTGGAGCAGCGCATTGAACTGGCGGCGGCAAGTTTGGGGGCATCGCCGCTGCGCGTGGTATGGACCATCACCGTGCCGCTGATTTTACCAGGACTGTTTGGCGGCTGGCTGTTTGCCGCGATCCTCTCCTTTAACGAATTTACCGCATCGTTGTTTATTACGACCCAGGCAACGCAGACCCTTCCGGTGGCGATGTACAACTATGTGCGTGAATTTGCCGATCCAACACTCGCTGCCCTGTCGGTTATCTATATTGCCGTCACCGCCACGATGTTAATTATCGCCAATAGGTTTCTAGGTCTGGGGAAAATATTAAATGTTGAAGCCAGACATTAATAAACCGTGAAGAAATGCACGCGGGCTATTGCGCCGCGCTGCATTTAAAAATGCCTGATTATCATTCATACCGCCCCGATGCCGCGTAGCGATAAAAATATCGAGGGTCGCTTATATTTAGGGATTCACTATGCCAACAGAAAAAATCAATACTGTGATTGTCGGTGCAGGTCAGGCCGGTATTGCCATGAGCGAGCATCTGACATTAATGGGCGTGCCCCATGTCGTGCTGGAGCGCAGCCGTATTGCTGAGCGCTGGCGCTCTGAACGCTGGGATTCGCTGGTGGCGAACGGGCCTGCGTGGCATGACCGCTTTCCGTCGCTGCAATTCGACAATATCTCCCAGGAAGCTTTCCCACCCAAAGAGCGCATGGCACAGTATTTTGAAGACTATGCGAGGATGATTAATGCCCCGGTGCGCACGGGCGTTGACGTGAATCAGGTGACTCGCCTGGCAGGACGCAGCGGATTCAACGTGGTGACCTCTGCCGGAGAATTTGAAGCCGCCAATGTGGTCGCCGCCACCGGCCCGTTTCAAAAACCGTCGTTTCCGCAGATCGTCCCGCAAAGCGCCGGGGTGCATCAGATCCACTCCTCGGTTTACAAAAATCCGCAGCAACTGCCCGCAGGCGGCGTACTGGTTGTTGGAGCAGGCGCGTCCGGTACGCAAATTGCCGAAGAGCTGCGCCAGTCAGGGCGTGACGTTTATCTGTCAGTCGGTGAACATTATCGTCCACCGCGCAGTTATCGCGACCGTGATTACTGCTGGTGGCTGGGCGCGCTGGGTCTGTGGGATGAAGTGAAAATAAAGCCGAAGAAAGAGCACGTTGCCTTTGCCGTGAGCGGTTATGAAGGGGGCAAAACCGTCGATTTCCGACGCCTGGCGCATACCGGTATTACGCTGGTGGGCATTACCCAAAGCTGGGATAACGGTGTGCTGCGCTTTGCCGAGGGGCTGGCGGAGAATATCGCTGCGGGCGATAACGCCTATTTTGATGTACTGCGCGATGCGGACGCTTATATCGAACGCAACGGGCTGGATCTGCCACCGGAGCCGCAGGCGTGGACGTTACTGCCGGACCCGGAATGCCTGCTCAACCCGCTGGCACAATTAGATATTGCCGCTGCCGGTATTACCACCATTATCTGGGCGACGGGATTTAAATTTGATTTCGGCTGGCTACAGGTGGATGCCTTCGATGAAAAAGGCCTGCCGTTCCATAAACGCGGTATTTCAGCAGAACGTGGCATTTATTTCCTTGGCCTGCCGAATCTGGTCAACCGTGCCTCTTCGTTTATTTACGGCGTCTGGCATGACGCAAAATATATTGCCGATCATATTGTTTTGCAAAACGCCTACAGCGACTACGTTAAATCATAATGATCAGGGTATCGCGGCTGTTCATCAGCCGTGACACATAGACTTTTGCGACAGAAAAGCAAGGAACATAAGGTGAACGGAATGACCATCAGAGCCGCATTCCCCCCCCTCCACCGGCCCTCTTCCTCAAGGAAGAGGGGACCGTTCGTGCTCGCATTTTTGTGGGGATTCCTCACATTGCGGGTGGTGAGCGTAATGCGGCCCCTTATGAAACAGAAGCGTTATCGGACATAAGACGGCGCCAGTAGCTTTTCGATCTCATCGGCGGGCAAGGGTTTCGAACACAGATACCCCTGCATAGCGTCGCACCCCAGTTCCATCAGCAATTTTTTCTGCTCCTCTGTTTCAACGCCTTCCGCAATCACGCCGAGCCCCAGACTGTGCGCCATCGCAATAATGGCCGTACAAAGTTCAAACCCCACCCCTTTTAAATCTTCCACGAAGGAGCGATCAATTTTGAGAAAATCAATATTAAATTTTCTCAGATAGGCCAGTGATGAATAGCCGGTGCCGAAATCGTCGATGGCAATCTGAATACCAATCTGATGCATCATTTTTAAATTGTGGTTGACGCGTGTTTCCGAATTAAGCAGCAACCCTTCGGTGATTTCAATGGTGACCGCATCACCCATAAGGTTATGATTTTGTAGATCCCGAATCCAGGGGATATCTTCAAACTCCTGGCTGCGTAACTGTATTGGTGACAGATTAATAGCCATTTTGAGTTGAGGGTCATATTTTTGCCGCCAGTAAGCCAGTTGTGTAATAGCCTGTTTTGCGATCCAGTTGCCCATGGGGACGATAAGACCGGTATCTTCGGCCAGCGGAATAAAGGTATCCGGGCTAATAATCCCCTGTACCGGGTGGAGCCAGCGAACCAGTGCTTCCATTCGGGTAATCTGCCCCGTGGTGAGCGAGACAATCGGCTGGTAATAGACCACAAACTGGCTCTCTTCGAGCGCCTTTCTTAAATTTCTCATCATCCGCAGACGCGCATGAATCGCATCATGCAGGGCGCGGGAGTAGTAGCGGAAATTCTTTCGCCCCGCGTTTTTAACCGCATACATCGCCTGGTCGGCGTTCTTGAATAAATCTTCGAGGTTTTCTGTATCAGTGGGATAAAGAGAAATGCCAATACTGGCCGAGACAAACATGGTCTCGCCGTTAATCGTAAATGGAATTTCCAGTTTACGGAGAATCTTGCGGGCAATATCCGTACATTCCGCCGGATCGTTAATGTCCGGGATAATGATGGCAAATTCATCGCCACCCAGGCGCGCGATACATTCGGCGTTACTGGCACATTCAAGTAAGCGCATAGCCACGCGGCCTAATAATTCATCACCCGCCCGGTGCCCCATACTGTCATTAACCGATTTAAATTGATCGAGGTCGATGAGCATCAGCGCCATGATACGGTGGGTGCGCGAGGCGTGGCGGGCCGCCTGTTCAAGCTTGCTTTGAAACAAATGACGGTTGGGCAAACCGGTGACCGCATCATAATTTGCTTGTTGCCAGATGAGTTCTTCCTGTTTTTTACGTAGGGTAATGTCGGAAAACATGCCAACGTAATTAATCACATTGCCCGCAGGATCTTTTATCACCGAAATGCTCAGCTCTTTGAGAAATTCAGTGCCGTCTTTATGCCGGTCCCAGACCTCCCCCATCCACTGTCCGCTGTCGTTTAATGCCTGCCACATCTCGGTATAAAAAGAACGTGGATGGCGGCCCGACTTAAATTCCCGAGGATTGTGCCCCTTCACCTCCTCCAAAGACCATCCCGTCAGGATGGTGAAAGCCGGGTTAATACTAATAATATTATTGTCGCAGTCGGTCACGACAATGGCTTCCTGGCTCGCATCAAACACGGCTGCCGCAATTTTCATTTGCTCCTGCGCCTTTTTGCGTTCGGTGATGTTCTGAACGTAGACCAGCCTGGCCGGTAGTCCCTGGGCAGGATAAAAGGTCACGGACTCCGAAAAGACCGTCATTTGCGAACCATCATGATGCAGGACAGGCCACTCTCCGCCAAGGCGGGTGCCTTCTTTGATAAATTGATAATGACGTTGCAGAACAGCCTGTTTATCTGCGGCTGGAAAAATCATGGTGAAGGAGTGATGCAACATCTCTTGCTGCGTATAGCCATAGATATCGCAATAAGCGGGATTAACAGTCAGATAATGTCCGTCATAATCAATTACCGCTATTCCGACGGGACATTTGTCGAGGATTGCCTGAAATAAGCCACTTTCATCCCAGTGAGTTTTATTCATATTGCCCCCGCCACGATCAATAAAAACGGTGATTTTCCCTCAGCGCGTAATCACTGTTTCAACCCCACGCCATAATAAGCAAGCTCAATATGGAAATCGGTAGCGAACAGGTTTATAACGCAGAAAAATAACAGAATCGATTTATCTCGTTCAATGTATACATCATGTATTCTTTAGCGTTTTTTGGAAATGCCTTTCCTCTTTCAGAGCGGCCATTTGCTTTAATTAGCGCCTTTCACTGCTTTGCGATTAAAATAAACGTCTTCACGCTGGCTTAAACGCAACCATGCGCACTTTATTCAGCACCCGAAAGATCCGCTCAGCAGACTAAAGCAGCAAGCGAAGCGTGTGTTGCTCACCCTCGCATCACCACACCGACACACCGACCACCTTGTCGCCCCGTTTAACTTTTCTCTGCAATGTTAAACAAAACCTGCAAGCTTTCTGATCACAAAGAGAAAATGCCCCACTACCCGCCATTTTCACCCGTTCTTTTACAACAAGTTAATAACATAAAGTGATAATTAGAAACCCTCCCTGTAAATAAATTTGATGTTTATTGTTAAAAACCCCTGTGTTTTGTGAGGTTGTTCACTGTTCCCTGTCAGCTTTTCCTTAACATTGCCTGCGCATGTTCAGTCAGCGCTTTTATTCGCATCAGCAGAGTATCGTTATTCTGCGGCAGGAATACGTTGCCAGGAGTTTAAAAGCAGTCATGGACACTCTAACAATCACATTTATGAACAGGGGATGATCAATGTCGACATATTATTTTCTACCAACACGCAATGTATTTGGTGAAGGTAGTGTTCAGGAAGCCGGTACGTTGGCAAAAACGTTAAATGTGAAAAAAATCCTTATCGTCACGGATGCATTTCTGGCAAAAAGCGGCATGGCTGATAATGTTGCGAAGATTTATCAAGAAGCCGGTATCGATGTACATATTTTTGGCGGCGCAGAGCCAAACCCCACGGATAAAAACGTCGCGGCCGGCATCGAATGCTATCGTGAACATGGCTGCAATGGGATTGTCTCACTCGGTGGCGGCTCCTCCCATGACTGCGCCAAAGGTATTGGCCTGGTTGCGGCAAACGGCGGGAATATTCGCGATTACGAGGGGGTGGATAAATCCAGCAACGATATGATCCCGCTGATGGCGATTAATACCACGGCTGGTACCGCCTCTGAAATTACCCGCTTCTGTATTATTACGGATACGGAACGCAAGGTGAAAATGGCGATCGTCGACTGGCGCGTCACCCCGCAAATTTCCATCAACGACCCGGAATTAATGGTTGGCATGCCCCCTTCCCTTACCGCTGCAACCGGTATGGATGCGCTGACGCATGCTATTGAAGCCTATGTGTCGACAATGGCGAATCCGTTAACCGATGCCGCCGCATTACAAGCCATTAAAATGATCACGCAATACCTGCCCAAAGCGGTAGCCAACGGTGAATATATGAAGGCAAGGGACAATATGGCCTATGCCCAGTACCTCGCCGGGATTGCATTTAACAACGCGTCACTGGGCTATGTTCATGCGATGGCGCACCAGTTAGGCGGCTTCTATAACCTTCCTCACGGCGTGTGTAACGCGATTCTTCTGCCCTATGTTGAATCATTTAACCTTATCGGCAACCTTAATCGCTTCCGTGATATCGCCGAAGCCATGGGTGAGAAAGTCGCCGGTCTGTCGACCGATGAAGCCGCCGTGAGGGCGATTGCCGCCATTCGTCGCCTGAGCAAACAGGTCGGTATTCCTGCCGATCTGAAAAGCCTGGGGGTTAAACCGGAAGACTTCGCCATTATGGCGGAGAACGCCAAAAAAGATGTTTGCCAGTTAACCAACCCACGAAAAGCGACGAAAGAGCAGGTCATCGAGCTTTATCGTCAGGCTTACGAAGGCGAAGGCGCGCTCTGAATTAGCGCCGTTTAGCGTATAACGGCACCGGCCACTGAGAAAGATCCACGCTTCGGCGTGGATCTATTCTCCCGACAAGACTGCCCTAGTTTTCTGCCAGCATTTTTGCCATCCACACACGGTCAATCGCACCGGTATCATAATGGGCAAGGGTAAATACCTGGGCCCGACTCATCGCCTGCGCGAGTTCAGGTGTGATATTAAAGCTTGCCGCCACTTCATGCTCTTCAAGGCCGGGGCGACGCCGACGACGCTCAACGCGAAAACGTAGCTGGTTATATTTAGCCCAGCCGATAAGTGTCAGACTGATCATACAAGCCACCAGCAGATAGACACTCAGGGTGCTGAGCGTGGTATAAAACGGCCGGACGCCCATAAAGGGATCGTGTTTTATCGCCACCACCAGCCCGCTATAGATCAGCCAGCAAAATCCCAACCAGGCAACAAGCGTTAAAAACACATCAAGCATGCGCGGAAACAGACGCTGTTCAGTAAAAATTAACGGTTCGATCATGGTTCAATTCTCCCGATACCGCGGTCGGGGCTGACCCAACGCGCTCTGCTGCGTTTGCGCCGCAGCATCACTTTCGGGAAAGCCACCAGGGTTGTGAACAGGCTCAACATCCAGTACACCACCGGAAACCAGATAACCCAGAACAACGACGCCGCAATGCCTTTTTCATAGCGCCGTTCAATAAACAGGCTGACCGCGAATTGCAGCAGGCAAACGACGCCAAGCATCAGGCCAGTAAATGCGGGTGGAAAGAGATGCTGAACATGCAGTGAATCAGGCATAGGGATGACAAGCCCGATGAGAAACAGCACAATCGTCATCGCATAGGCAAATGCCCACACGCTGGACATACAAAACTCAATAAACAACGGCCACATGCGTCGATATTCCCAGCCCCACAGGCGACGCATATTGACAATAAAGACTTCGGCACCGCCCTGTGCCCAGCGCAGACGCTGCTTCCAGAGCCCTTTTAACGTCTCAGGCATCAGGATCCAACACAGCGCACGGGGTTCAAAAAAGATGGACCAGTGGCGCAGTTGCAACTTCCAACTGATATCAATGTCTTCGGTGATCATATCCGGGCTCCAGTAACCCACCTCAGCCAGCGCCCGACGACGAAACGCGGCAATGACGCCGGAAACAGTAAAAACCTGCCCATAGACACGTTGGGTTCGCTTGATCAACCCGATGATTGATGAAAACTCACCGACCTGCACCCGCCCGATAAGCGTTGATCGCGTGCGAATACGCGGGTTACCGGTCACCGCCCCCACGCGCGGATGATTTAACAACGGCGCGACCATATATGCCGCCGCATCTTTATCCAGCAAGGCGTCGCCATCAATGCAGACCAGAAAATCACTGCGTGCCGCGGCGGCTCCGGCCGCAAGCGCTACCGCTTTGCCCTGGTTTTCCGCCAGATGGATGACCCGCAGCCGTGAATACTCTTCGGCCAATTGATCCAGCACAGCGCCCGTGTTGTCTTTCGAACCATCGTTAATGGCAATGACTTCGATATTGTCGTAACGCTGGGCCAGGGCGGCTTCGATGGTTTCCCGCGCATTCAGCCCTTCGTTAAAGCACGGTATAAGAATGGAAATCAGCGGATTTCCCGCAAGCGTTGGCGCAGGTGTCCCTTCCCCCCATGGCCAGTAACGCTCACGATGAAACCAGAAATAGAGGCCACCGCTCATCCAAAGCGCAGACATAAACAGCGGCCAGAAAAAGACGAAATCCAGAATCACTTCACCCGTAAAGACCACCGCCACACCGAGCGGAAAACTGAACATCAGGCAAAGGATCAGGAATGCGATGATGCGATCGGTCATTTTTGTGGATACCAGTATGATGAGAAAGCGGGGCGTATCTCCGCCATCCGGGGTTGATCGTTGATGAAGTCATCCGGGTAATAGCCGTAGTTTTTGGCGCCGCTCAACCGAAGTTGTTGCATCCACCCGATAAGCATTTCATCACTGATGCCGTCCTGCCCTGCCCCTTTGCGCCAGTTACGCGCCTGCAACTCAAAGACCGTTTTCTCCATTGCGCCAGGGTAACGGGCCACGCGCCCGACCAGCCTGTCCAGCCAGTCGTTCGCGTCTTTCGGCGAAATATCTTCCATCAACGGCATCGCCATCGGTGCCGTCCAGTCATAGGTGCCAAGGAAATCATTCAAATTTTGGGCAAACCAGGTTTCGCTCTTTGGCTCCAGCACCGGCATCGCGTAGATATTGCGCGCCGTTTTCACCTGCGGGCCGCGTATGGATCGAACGGTTTGCGTGAGTTGTTCGGTGAAATCAATCAGCGCCCGGCTTTTAAAGCGCGTCCAGCGCTCAAGTAGCTGGGGATTGGCACGAATTTGCGCAATGTCGTGAGGAAACCCGGCAGCGCGATACGCGTCCAGCGCTGCCGGAGAGGCATCTTCATAGTCCGTCAGAAACGCATCATCGTGGAACAAAATGCCCTGAAAGCTGGCATGGCGAGCCAAATCTTCGTAGATATCGTTGATCCGCTTACGGGCCACGGGGCTCCAGGGTGACAGCCGCGCATAGTGCCTGCTGTCAGGCGCTGTACGCCCGGCGCCCGGCGACCATGCCATCACACGTGGAACAGAGGCATCAAGATTGAAAGCCAGCACCGGCATCCAGGCATAGACACTCACAGCCGCGCGGGTCTGGAGTTGCCATGCGACAAAGTTGAATAAATCGGCGCGCATCGGCAGCCAGCGGTTCGGGAAATAGAGCGCCTGCACATTGCCATCCCCTTTCGGGTCGGCATAGGCCTGCAAAAATACGTGCGTGATATGCATATCAAAGACGCGCTGAATGAGCGCATCGATATTTTTACGCTGCTGCGCGGGGTTTTTGTCATACACATAATCCAGGTCGATGTGCATAACCCGCATAGACTCAGGCTCTCTGACCTGCGCGACCTGGTCGGCAAACTCACGAAGCGACGGATTACCAGTGATAAGCATACGGGGTATGTCGTCCAGGTTTGCCGCATTGGCCAGGCCCTGATTGAGGGTAAAAGCCATCTGATAACCCTGCTGCTTCGCCAGCCTCAACGTGGTGCCACTCGCCGCACCATACGGCCAGACCCACGCGCGCGGTGAATGTCCCGTCACCTCGGTAATTTTCCGGCTGATATGCACAAGGTCAGCGCTCATGCGTTGCTCAAACTGGCTATCGGTTTCGTACTGCCCGGTGGCGTCATTGAATCCGCGATTTGCCGCGGCAGGCTCGCGGCTGCCCTGCGGATTCGCTTGTTGCCCATAGTGCGAAGCCCAGGTGTGTGCGCCAATCTCCACCAGCGACGACTGGCTGGCTTCGCGTACCATTTGCCAGGTCGCAAATTTATCGCGTGGCGTCTTTAGCCCGCCAAAATCAATCGGAACATTGGCTGGCGCATCTACCCAAATGCCGACAGGTGCCCATAAGGCATGCCATTTATAGGATTTGAGCAGAGGTAAAACACGTTTGATAAAGCTGCTGTAACCGTCATCAAAGGTCAGCAGTACTGCTTTCGGCGGCAGGACACTCTTGCCGGCGTGAGCATCGAGCACCTGCTGCACGCTTATCGGGTGGTAGCCATTAACATGCAGCCAGGCAAACTGATCGTTAAGCGCACTGGTGCGCACGGAAAGATAGCGCTGATCCGCGGCGTTATCCTCCACGTCGTGGTACGCCAGCACCAGGAAGCTGTTTTTTGGCCAGGGCTGTTCCGCGTAGAGTGGCGCCCGCGCGGAGGGGGAAAGGTAGCGTGGCGCTGGCGCGCTGGCACACACGTTTGCCAGTACCCACCCTGCGATCACAATGACGATGCGTAGCCAGTGTTTAAACATGCGTGTCCTTAAAATCTGACATTCAGATCAAAAGCGAGGGCGATATTTCGCTCACGCTTGCCATCGTAAGGACGTTTGTCCCAGGAGAGCGTCACCCCGGCATCCACTACGTTATTCCATTGAATGCGCTGCCCGTAGCCAAGCTGAGTAATGGCACCGCTATTGTGTCCTTGTTGCCAGTAGCCCCCCGCGCCCACGATAAACTGCTGTTTCCAGACGGTATCGTAATGGTGATACATCACGTGCTCCGCGCGCAGGCCCGCAACGGCTGAAACGTCACGTTTGGGGTTGTAATAAGGCGCATTGTCTTTGCTGTTGTGGCTACCGTTGATGGCGGGGATGAAATCCAGCGTAAAACGCGGCCGGGTCCACAGCCGCTCTTTGCCGCTGATGCCGTACTCCAGGCGATCATTGCCGTCCGTAAAATGGGCGCCCGCCAGTGAAAACTGGTATTCGCGACGTTCGTTGTGATACCAACGCAGCCAAAGGTCGCCGCCGTTGGAGCTTACGCCATTGCGTAACGCACGCAGCGGCGTATTACGCGATAACCGCTCCGCCGAACCACCCACCCGCCAGTTGTCATTAAAATCGTGCCAGGCAGACAGGCGTCCACCGACTTTCTGCCCGTCGCCGTAGTTATGCCCGGACACTTCCAGTTCGGCCCAGTTATCCCGTGAGGTCCACTCAGCACCGGCGCCAATATCGCGGTTAATCCCCTTGCCTTCTTCAAACTCACCGCTGGCAAAGTTATAGCCCGCAAAGAGTCGCCAGTTATCGTTTATGGGCGGGCTGTAGAGAGCGGTGTTCAGGGTGAAATCATGTTTGCCGCTAATGGGGCTGTCCGACGAAATCCCCTGCGTGCCGCTGATACGCAGCTCCGCTTTATTGTGTACCGCCAGCAGGCGTTCGAGCTGACGGGTAGCGAAATCATCGGGACTGCGTGCGACCACATCACTGGTCAGTTCATTGGCCTGCCGCCACTCCTGCAATTCCAGCGCCGTCGAGGCCTGCTGTCTCTCCAGCGCCAGGTTGGTGGGTTCAATGACCTCAGCAAGCTTAAGTTCGCGTTCTGCCGCGTGCGGGAGGCCCCGCGCCAGCAAGACCGACGCTAAAGCAATACGCAGATCCTGATTACCCGCAGCCTTGCTCACCAGCGTTTGCGCTTGTTTTTGTGCGGCAGCTAAGTCATTGGTTGCCGTGAAATAGTCGATAAGCAATGACTGACCGAGCAGCCAGTTATCGTTAGGTTGCGGTGTGGGTGAACCCTCGAAATAGATGAAGTAAGGGCTTTTACTGATGTAGGTGTCCAGTTGCTGCTTTGCTTTATCGAAGTGATTATTGTCGAGACGTGCATAGAAAAGGTCTTGCTGGTCATCCATGGTGAGCGGCATCACCGCGACAGGGCCATGCGGGTAGAAAACCGCTTCCAGCATTGATTCCGCTTTATCAGGCTGTCGCTCGGCAAGCCAGGCAGAGGCAACCCAGCGCCGGGCATAATTGGGGACGTGTTTTCCATCGGCCTCCAGCGCTTCATATTCGGCAATGACCTCAGCACTGCGTTTGCGAATCACCAGGGCACCCAGTCTGTCGATTCTGGCGCGCCGCACATCCTTTTGCGCCTCGGGGTTATCTTTCCAGGCAGCGATGAAGGCGTCATAGCGGGCAAGCGCCTGATCGGCCACCAGATAGCGCTCTTCTTCGTTGCGGGCGGGTGTAAACGCCGCGCGTACTGTCTGGGCGGCGGCATCGAGTTCAAGCTGGCGGGTGATCGCATCGGACTGCGGGTTGCGCTCGTAAAGCGACAGCGCGGGGCCGGCTATCCGGTTAGCCGTCATGGCAGACAACAGTGTCGGCACCACATTTTTGCTTGCCGGTGAATCCGAATCAACGCGGGTCGCGGCGAGTAACGCATCCCAGTTTTTACCCTGCGCCTTGTAAACATAAGCCAGCAGCGCATCGCGTTCCGGCCCAGGAGACTGCTCTGCCCACTGCTGTGCGGCGGTAATGGCCTCTTCGTTACGCCGGGCATCGGCGAGGGTCATTATCCATCCGGTTCGCGCGTCGTTGTTGTCGGGCTCCTCACGCAAAACGCGCTCCCAGACATTCAGTGATTCATCCCACTTTTTCAGATTGCGCAGAGCGCGTGCCACGGCGATTTGTCCGCGGACCGGAATGACCATTTTGTCCTGATAGCGGCCCCATACTTCCAGCGTCTGTGCATCGTTATCTGCCCAAGCGGATACCTGTAGCCAGTCGGCAACTTGCTCTGGCGTCAGCGGCGCAGTTTGCTCACGGGCATTGAGATACGTTAGCAGCGGCTGGCGATCCCCTTTTCGTGCCTGAATAATCAGCTCATCGTAGGCAGGGTTCGCGCCATAGGCGAAAAATGGCAACATCATGCTCACTGCAAATAAGCAGGTTCCTGATTTAAACCGTTTCACTGAATTAACACGCCGATGAAGAGTAACCATAACCATCCCTGCACCTTTATATCGAAAGTGAGCATTTCATTAATTTATTGCCGCAATATGACGAAAAATTAATAAATACACCAGACCTACAAATGCATGACGAAATAAAAAAATATCATACTTTTCTCCTATTTTTATTTATTAAAATGCAAACTATGGCAAGCAATAAAATAAATAAAAATGCTTACAAACGTTAGCCTCACTATTTTAATTTTGCCATAAGAAAATAAAAAAAATATTATTACGCCACAATAGAAATAACGCCAACCGCCTCAAACCCCAGACAGGCCGGGGATGCAGTCAGTCTGTACAGGTCATGGTGATGATGGCATTACCGGTGGCTATGCACTCCAGAGGATTATTCATTCCGGGACTCATGAATTACACGTTTCAGCACCTGAAATCGTGGGCTTCTTTGCTAACGCTTTACTGAAATAGGAATGTTGCGACATATCAGGGGGCAATCATTGTATAGGGTGGAAATCATTTTCTGTATTACCGACACACATCACAAAATTTCGAGATTATGGGATTAGCCAATCGCTAATAAAAAGCATGCTGTTATTGCCAGTATGGGCGCGACATTATTTTTTACCGGCCAGGTATTGTAAAACTCACCTTCTCACCGTGACGGTGAAAAACACGGGGCCGGTTCCCCGGCGCTTACCGGGGAGAGAACAATGTACCTGTTAAGCCGATTGCAGAACCTGTGGCGACATCGGTGCAATCGATGATGTGGCCGCTATTACCGTTTAACGTGCAGATATTCAGAAATTTTTATCAAGTGACAACGTCACATTTCGCTGGCGATAGTCATAAAAGTCGATATTACTGTCCACATGCTTATAGCTGAAATTCAGTTTCGGCATCACCCCAAAGAAATAGAGATCGCGATGCCAGACCGAGAGGTTATAGATCTGTTCGCTATCTTTACGGCGGGTAGCAAAGATTTCGCTGTCGGCCTGGTAGTCCCGGCGCGCAAACGCTGAACCGGCAGAAAACGAGATCTGCCAGGGTAAATCCACCTGTATTCCTCCACGTATGGCCACCCGGTGACTGGACTCGCTTTTAACAAAAGTTTGCTGATCGAGAAAATCGATGCCCGCATAGGTGGAAACCCGGCTACTTAATGCATGCGATAACGTCGTTGATGTGTAACGGTTATAGCCGCGAAGAAAACGGTAAGCATCATCATCGTAAGACAATTTCTGATACTCAAGCGCCTGACTCACCTGCCAGGTGGGCGACAACAGATAGCTGTACTCTGCACGCACGCCCGGACCAGAGGAGTAATTCTCGGTGCCGTACCAGCGTTTTTCATAAAAGGGCAGCAGCGCAAACTGCTGGCGGAAATCGCGCCACTGATATCCGGCATAGAGACGGCTGGTGATGTCATCAAACTTGTGGTTATTCCAGTAGCTTTTCCCGTTCACGGTAGCCAGAAAGCGCAGCCCGTGTTGATCATAAAGCTGCACATCCTTTTGCATCGCACCGCTAAACCACAGCCCCTCTCCCCGTTGCGGGAAGCTGTCTTTATTACGGATAAACAGACGGTCGCCAACGCGGATCGTTTTGCCTGAAGACGCATTGTTCACGTTACTGTCGTTGAGATAGCTGACACTCAACGTCCCCGTTAGCGCGTTGCCTTTCTGAATGCGTTCAAGATATTGCGCAATAACACGTTGAATATTATCCGGTGGGCTGCTTTGCAGTACCCGACGAAATTGATATTCCGCCGCATCATACTGATGATTTTCAAACATCGCGCGTGCCAGATCGAGCCGCACCGCGGCAAATTCAGGGTGCAGGCTGAGAATGGCACGGTAATGGTCAATGGCCTGAGCATAATTGCCCTGACTGCGGGCAAGCCCCGCTTTTGCGAAGTGAATCAGCGTGTTATCCGGGTTTGGCGATGCCTCGTAAACCGGCAAAATCGCGCTGACCACCTGCCATTGCCCGTCCCGCACGGCCTGATCGAGCAACGCCATCGCCAGCGCGGGCTGTTCAGCCAGTTGAACGTTTGTCACATGCCGCGTCTTTCCACGGGATGGTGTGGAGGTATCCGGTGTCGTCAGACGTTCAAAATGGGGAGCGGCGGGAATAGCGTTCGTTTCTGGCGGTGCGGCAAAGGCGGCACCAAATGGGCAAAGCACACTCAGTGCCCCAATACGCAAGACATTCATAAATTACTTACCATCAGGAAATCACCGGCCAGGCGGGCTGGCCGGAAACACTTTTACTGGCGTGTTGCACCAAAGGAGGCGTTTTTGCTGCTGTCGGCGAACTGGGCAAGACCACCCAATTCCTGTGCTGCCGGGCCGTTGAAATGACCAACAAACGTCCCGTTCTGCCCGCCTGATTGCGCATTGCCGGAGAAACCACCGTTAGCAATGTTGCCCTGCATCGTCACTGCACTGCCGAAGGTATCGCTGGCGGCAATGTTTCCGTTGATGGTTTTGGCGCCAAAATCAATATTGAAGGTGGCATCGCTACGATTGCTCTCACGCAGGCCGTTACCAACGTACGTTGCCGTGCCTTGTGTCGGTACATTGGCGACCGCGGTCGCATCACCGGTGTAGAAAACATCATGTTGACCAGTTTCGAAACTTGTCCAGGTACCGAATGTAGTGTAGCTCATACGACCACAGCACCAGGATGTTGCCGAAACGGGCGTACCGTCCGTGCGTACAAGTCTCTGGGTTTGCACATAGCCTGCGGAGATCCCCGTACCACGCATGGTATAGGCAAACCCTTGCGGCGTGGTGTAGGTATAACCAGAAAGGGTCCCGCCGGTTGCAAGACTCGCGGGAGCCTGGGAAGGGGTTTCAGGTGTACTGCCGGTATTGGTATTGCCGGTATTGGTATTGCCGTTATCGGTTTGAACCGGTGTCGTGGTTTGCGCAGGCGCTCTGTCATCGCCCCCACCGCCGCCGCCACCGCCGCCACATGCGGTCAGAAATAAGGCTGTCAGTAATACGCCAGGTTTTATACTCTTCATGAGCCAAACATCCTTTGTTGTGAAGAAATTCGTAGAATTTGTAACATAATCTTTATGAATAAATTTACGTCAAAAATAATGGCATCTCTAACAGAGATTCGCTTCACGATTAACTCTAAGATTAATCTTAACAACGACTTACTTATTTTTGGTAGGTTTTAACGCCATTGTTTTTTAATTTGACTTAAGGGGATGTTGAGCGGCAGTTTATTTTTATCGGTTTTATGGTGACAAAAATAATAAGGTGTCTGGACGGGTCATGACTGCCCTATCCAGAAATAGAAATAGACAAACGTGGCAATTTAGCGCGTTATTACCCGAAATCAGCCTGGCTCTGTTTCTGTTCCCGACTTATCGCTCCCAGGGGGCAGGCTCGGCAAACTTCTCCAGCAGAAAATCAATAAAGGCCTTAATGCGCGGCGTCTGCATCAGGCGTGTGGGTGTGACAGCGTGAATAAAACTCTCCTGCACCGGATAATCAGGCAGGACAATCTGCAAGCGCCCGGCCTTGAGATCATCGGCAACATGCCAGACAGACTGGAGTGAGATCCCCCGTCCATATACCGCCGCGTCACGTAACAATTCACCGAAGTTGCTCTCGATCTTGCTGTTTATTTTTACCCGAAAGGTTCCCTCGCCAGGGGCGAGCAATGTCCAGATATCCCGCTTGCCGTCGGCGTCCGTCATCAGTAATCCGTCATGCGCTTCGAGTTCGGCAGGATGCTGCGGCACACCGCGTCGCGCCAGATAGGAGGGCGACGCCACCAACACGCGCCGGTTTGGCGCGATCCGTCGCGCGACCAGGCTTGAGTCTTTAAGATTGCCGATGCGGATAGCGAGGTCGTATCCCCCTTTTACCAGATCGACCACTTCATCACTGAGGTGCGCCACAAAATTGACGTCCGGATGTAACGACTGAAATTCCGCCAGCAGCGGCGAAATGTATAAACGCCCGAAGGACGCTGACATCGTGACTCTGATAGTCCCGGTCACTTCGGAGCGGCTGGTATGCAAACTCTCGCCAAGGGCATTTAACGCCTCAATCAACGGCCGCCCCTGTGATGCCAGCAATTCCCCTTCCGGGGTGGGATAAAGACGCCGGGTTGTACGGTTGAGGAGCCTGGCCCCCAGGCTCTCCTCCAGGCGTTGTATTCGCTTGCTGGCCACCGCCAGAGAGAGATTTTCACTGCGTGCGGCGGCGCTGATGGAGCCTAAATCCACCACCCGCAGGAAAAGCGAAATGTCACTGATGCGCTCCATAAATTCTCAATTTGTCGTCGATAATAATTTTGCATTGTAGTGATTTATTTGATGAAGGCGCAATGGCACGGGCCGTTTCCCGCCCTGCCATTTCGGGTTTACCCTTTCCCCAGTTTTGACAACATCTCCGGGCGCATAAATTTATGGATGACCAGCATAAACAGCAGCGACGGCACCAGCAAAATCAGGGCGGTAATGGACGACACCTGATAGTTCCCCGACATACTGGCGTTATACAGCAGCAGCGGTAAGGTGGTGATGTCCGGCGCACCAACGAAAAAGGTGCCGGTAAACTCATCGAGCGATTCGAGGAAGACAAAAATACTGGCGGCGATAATGCCCGGCGAGGCCTGCGGCAGCACGATATGCCAGAAGGTGTAGACTGGCCCGGCCCCGAGATTCCGTGACGCCCTCGCCAGCAGCGGATCCACGGCGGAAAACGCCGCCACGCAGATCCATACCGAATACATCAGGCCGTGTACGCTGTGCACCAGCACCACGCCGGCTATCGTGCCATTGAGACCCCACTGATAGAACAGCCGGGCGATATTCATATATACCGTCAGGTTCGGGAACGCCTGCGGAATCAAAAACAGCAGCATAAACAGCACCCGCAGCGGCATCCCGCGCCGTGAGAGCGCATACCCCGCCGGGACCGAAATCAGCAGGCAGACGGCCACCGACAACACGGCGATAAACACGCTGGTGAGCAGCGAGCCGGAGACATCACTATAGGGGCTGAACACCTGATACCAGTATTTCAGCCCCCACTGACCGGGCAGCGCATGAGGGAAAAACCAACTCTCCGCCACCGTCCAGATAAGTAAATTCAATAACGGGCCAAACATCGCCAACAGCATAAAAAGCAACAGCAGCGTTTGCAGAGGCAGGCTGGCGCTCAGTTTCCTGCGCCCTTTCGCAAGCCATGTTTCCGGTAATGTCATTGTTGCCTCTTTCATCATTCGCCTCCCTTCTGTTGCAGACTGTGGCGCAGGTAGAACCACGACAGCGCGCCACAAATCAGTAGCGACACCACGCCAAGCGCGTTTGCCACGGCATAGTCACCGTAGGAGTTAACGCGAAACGCCATATCCACGGTCATCATCGTTGGCGTCCCCACACCGATCATCAGCGGCACGGACAGCACCGACATCATGGTTACGGTGGAGAGCACCAGCGCCACGCCGATGGCGGGTAATACCTGCGGCAGGATGATGTCGAACAGAATACGTGGACGCGAGGCCCCAAGATTTCGGGCGGCCAGTATCTGTGACTGCTCCAGCGCCGCCATCGCGCCGCAGATAAGCAGCGTGGCGAACGCCAGTTGTTTCCAGACAAAGGTGATGATGATCCCTTTCCAGCCCAGCCAGGAGACGGTCTCCAGCGGCGTAAAGAGATCGGTTGCCACCAGTGCATTGTTCATCAGGCCGTTTTTCGCCAGAAAAGTGCGCATCATCTGCGCGGCCACAATAAAGGGGATAAACAGCGGCAGGCGGTACAAAAACCCCAGCATCCGCACGATGGGCCGACAGGGTGACAAGGTGATCACCGCCGAGAGGGTGATGGAAATCACCGCCAGCAGCGCGACTGAAACCAGCACAATCACCAGCGTAAAGGCAATATCGCTGGAATAGAGCGCGTAGACTTTACTGAAATGAGCCAGCGTTAGCTTTCGGGCATCGTCAGTAAACGCGGCAACCAGCGAGAACCCCAGCGGATATAAAAAGAGTACCGCAATCATCAGCGCGGCAGGCGCGACCAGTAACACATTTTTCAACGAACGGCGCATAGCAAAACCTGGTGTCAGAAAAAAAGCTCAGGGCGACGTCGTGTCGCGCCTGAACATTGACGGTATACCCTCAATAATTCCAGTTGCAGGCAGGCGGCAAACGAGTAAATCCCGATGCGCTTACGCCGGTAAGTGATTCGGGTGAACGCGTGTAGCCAACGCACCTGCAGCTTGAAGTATGACGGGTATGATTAATTGGCGACCTGGCTTTCATAGCCCTCTTTTATGTCGTCAAAGTAAGGGGTAATCGGGAAGCTTTTGCCGTAATCCGCCAGCGCTTTCGGCGAAATTTCCGCAAACAGTTTCTGCCAGGTCGCCGGATCCAGCTTCGGCTTCACATGTTCGGCATCAATACCCGGGTACCAGTTAAACTGTTTCACAATGCCTTGCGCCTGTACGTCCGGGCTGGTTGCCAGCTCGATAAACTCACGCGCAAGCTGCGGATTTGCCGCCTTTGCCGGGGTGACGTAGTACATCGGTTGCCCTGGCATACCCGGCGAAAGCAGCGTCAGTTTGATGGACGGCGGCAGCTTGCCCTGATCTTTCCAGCTATAGAACATATCCACCCACACCGGCCCCATCGTGATCTCGCCACGGCTGAGCATATCGAGCGTCCCGGCATTGCCTGGCGTGAAGGTCACGTTCTTGTTGAATGCCTTTAACTTCTCGAACGCCTGACTCCAGTTTTTCTCCACGCCTTTGTCGTAAGGCAGTGCGGACAGACGCTGAGCATCCGTACCATAAGCGTAGATCCAGCCCACCACAAAGCTCACGCCGGACATACCATTCTTGATCCCGTTATAGCCAAAGGCCTGCGGGTTTTTCTGCGCCCAGTTCACCAGTTCATCGTAGGAGGCAGGCGGGATTTTGATCGCCTCGCTGTTCCAGGCGATAGCGGTCTGGCTTAAAAACATCGGCATGACGTACCCGTCGACATTCACGCCGAGAGCATTTTTCGCGTTATCCGCGCTCACCATGCTGCCGGTGCTGATCTGCTGACGGTATTTCGCAAGCAGCCCCTTTTCCACCAGTTCGCCACCGGCTTTTTGGTGAACGACCGCCACATCAATATCCCAGGTTTTCGCGTCGCTCTCTTTTTGCGCGGTCAGTTTCTCGATGATTTTGTTCGAACCGGCATCGCCCGGACCGGTGCCCACCACCTGGACTTTGACGCCAGGATGCGCCGCTTCAAATTTCGGCCCCAGCCAGGTTTTTACGTAATCCACCATATTCTGATCGCCTGCTGTGGCAACGTTCAGGATGGTGTCGGCCTGTGCGCCGTAGCTCAAAAACAATGCAGTCACTACCGCAGCTTTCGTTTTAATAAACATGGTCTATCCCCAAAATGAACACGATGATGTCAACTTGCTTGTGATGATGGAAAAATATGTAACGCGGGTGCCGGGACGTGGAGCCGGACGGTTGACTGCGCGGGCCAGCACTGTGTTGAATCCGCCAGTAACAGTCGATCCTGGCAGCGCACGCTGTGGCGATATAAATTGCCAAGAAACGCACTTTGCTCGACAACGCCATTGAGCGTTAACCCCTCTTCTGGGGTGCCCGTACTTAATGCACTGAGCGCCGCATCGGCGCTGCGAAAATAAAGAGTGCGGTCACGGAAATCGTCGGCTGAATATTTCCCCTGGGTACGCAGGGAAATATTCTGCACGGCAAAGAGTTCGTTTGCGGGAATTTTATTATCGGCCCCCATAAAATCGGCAACAAAAGGCGTTGCCGGACGCTGATAAATATCCTCCGGGGTGCCTATCTGCTCGATTCGGCCATTATTTAACACCGCAATACGATCGGCCATTACCAGCGCTTCCTGCTGATCGTGAGTAACAATTAATGAGGTGAATCCGAGGCGTTTTTGCAGCGCCTTAATTTCATGACGCACATTGAGGCGGACTTTGGCATCGAGGTTCGACAGGGGTTCATCAAGCACCAGCACGTCGGGTTCGATCGCCAGGGCACGCGCCAGAGCGACACGCTGGCGCTGGCCGCCGGAAAGTTCTGTCACCTTCACATCCGCAAGACCGGTGAGATTGACAATGTTCAGCAGATCCGTAACCCGGCGGTCAATGTCGTCGCGGCGCCATTTGCGCAGCTTTAACCCGTAGCCAATATTGCGCGCCACCGTCAGATGCGGCCACAACGCGTAGCTCTGAAACACCATGGTGATATTGCGCTGCTCTGGCGCGCTGTGGGTAATATCGCGATGGGCAACGGCAATCTCCCCGCTTTGTACCGGAATAAAACCGCACAGCGCATTTAACAGTGTGGTTTTTCCACAGCCCGACGGGCCCAGCAGGGCAATCATTTCCCCTTTTTCGACCTGCAGATCGATATTATGCAGCACGACCTTATCGCCATAGCTAATTTTAAGACCGCTTATCTGTAAATAACTCATATTCGCTACCCAAAAAATCGCTGCTTATTTTTTCACGCCGATGAACACGTGTTCATTCGAATGTAAAAAAAATGCAATGTTGACTCGACATTATGTGAGCCTACTTTGTCGGGTATTTGTGACAATTTAATTAAGACTCTGGTCATCAGGCTATTTTATTTATCCGTTTGGCCCAGGGCAGTGCTCAGAAGCCTAAAAAATTTTTGGTGAGGGAAAAATGAAAATCGATGTTCTTGGCTGCGGTAGCGCTTTCTCCCGTGAACAAAATACCTCTGCGCTGCGGGTTATTGACGAGGCGAACCGGCAATGGTTAATCGACTGCGGCCCCACTATTCCCCGGGCACTCTGGCAGCGCGGAGGGGATATCAACGATATCGACGTTATCTATTTCACCCATGTCCACCCGGATCACTGCGTCGGGCTGACGGCTCTGCTGAACTACTGGAAAAGCTTCTCGCGCCAGAAACCGCTGGTTATCTATTGTCAGCCACAGCAGCGCCCGGTACTGATGCAACTGGCGGCGCTGGCTAACTGGCCGCAGACCACCCTGAGTTTCGATCTCGACTGGCGCGACACCACCGACGCATGGCACTGGCACGACTGGCATATTCGCACCGCCGAAACCCGGCATGAACTGACCAACCGCGCCATTCGCATTACCTTTGGCGGGCGGACGCTGTTTTATAGCGGCGACGGTCGCCCGACGGCGGCGTCCATCGCGTTAATGGCCGGGGCCGACCTCGCCTTTCAGGAGTGCGCTTCACTGACCGCGCTCAGCGACGATGCCTCACACGGCGATTTCCCCTCCTGTCTGGCGCTTTTCCGGCAACTGGCTATCCCGGCTTTTGGGCTCTACCACTGCTATGACGCGATACTCGATGATCTTAAGACCGCCTGTCAGCCCTGGGATGGCCTGTTTGTCAGTCACGACGGCCTCCAGTTGCCACTGGATACGCCCCAGATTGACGGTGAGGAACGCCCGGCATGAGCGCCCTGCCTCGTAAACAGAGCGTGACCGCGCAGGATGTCGCCCACCGGGCGGGCGTCTCGCGGGCGGTGGTCTCCCGCGCGCTCAGCAATAACGGCAGTATCTCTCCCGACACCCGTGAGCGTGTATTGCGCGCGGCAGAGGAGCTCGGCTATCAGGTCAATTTCCTCGCCCAGGGGCTGAATCGCCGCCGCAGTCATCTGATTGGGGTCATGGTCTCGCGCATCAGCGATCCGTTTCGCAGTAGTTTGCTTGACGCTCTGCTTGGCGAGATCCAGCGTCGCGGTTTTCAGGCACTGGTGAGCGAAATTCGCAGCGAGCAGGATCTGGCCCGCACGCTGCGTCGCTTTGCCCAGTTTCGCGTCTCCGGGGTCATCGTCACCTCCGGGCAACCACCGGAATCACTGGTCAACGAGTGCGTTTCACAACAGATCCCGGTGGTGGGTATCAACCGTCAGCCGGATATCCCGTTTGTGGATTATGTCTGTTCCGACAATGTCTGCGGCGCGACGCTCGCCGCCGGGCAACTGGTCGGCAATGGCTGCCGACGTTTCGGCTGGCTCAATACGTCTCACTCCACCTGGGCCGGGCGGATGCGTGGCGATGCGTTTTATCAGGCGTTGCAGGCACTCGGTGTGGATACCACGCGCGATCTGCAGGCGCTCATCGCCCCTACGGAGGGGTACGACGGGGGTGTTCAGGCGGCTTTAAGCGCAGATGCGAATCTTGAGGGCATCTTCTGTGCCAATGCGCAGCTCGCCTGCGGTTTTCTTGACGGGATGCGCCAGCGCGGCAGACACGCCCCGGACGATTTTCAGCTCATTGGTTTTGACAATACGCCACAAACGGCGCAATACAGTTATCAACTGACCACCCTGCATCAGGATGTTGCGGAAATTTCCCGCCAGGCTTTAACCCGCCTGCTGGAACGGGCCGACGATCCGCAACAGCCTTCGCGCACGACATGGGTGGATGTGCAATTAATTCATCGGCGCACGTCGCCATTATCTCAATAAGAGCAGGCCATGACGGAAGAACAGCAGCAGTCATTATGTGCATTGATTCGCCAGTTGGGCGCACAGGCGCAGGCATTACGTAACGCGGGGTTACAGGTCGATAAAAAGGCCCGCCAGGATTTTGTATCTCATGCGGATCTGTTTGTCGAAAAGGAGGTCAAAAGCTGGCTCAACAGCCACTGCCCACAGGATGGTTTCCTCGGAGAAGAGAGTGGTCTGCAAGGAGGTGAGCAAGGTACCTGGGTGCTCGACCCTATCGACGGGACCACCAATTATATTCAGGGGATGGATTACTGGTGTATTTCGCTGGCTTATGTTCGCCATAACGTGATTGAACTGGGGATTGTCTATGCCCCGGATCGTGATGAGTTTTTCGTTGCCCGCCGTGGCAAGGGAGCGTTTCTTAACGAGCAGCGTTTGACGCTACGCGAGCCGGATCCGGATACGGTGATTATTGGGATGGGGCGCTCGAGCCGCGCGCCGGTGGAAAACTATACCCGCACGATTGCCCGTGTGATCAATGCAGGTATGGAGTATCGCCGGTTTGGTGCCGGGGCGCTGATGCTGGCCCACGTCGCCACCGGGCAGGTGCATGCCTATTATGAGGAGCATATGAATAGCTGGGATGCGCTGGCGGGACTGTTGCTTATTGTTGAAGCAGGCGGCACCAGTAATGCGTTTCTCGCCGATAATGGGCTGATCAATGGCAATCTGGTGCTGGCCGGTTGCGTCGATGTGCAGGCGCGTCTTTCCGCTCTGCTGGTTGGTCACTAACCTCTTCCTGCAAGAAACTCCCCGGTGGCGCTACCGCTTACCGGGGCTACCTGCTCACCTTCACGCTTGTGATAGCCCGGATCAGGCGCTTGCGCCGCCATTCGGGTTCGGTTGCGCACAATAACAAATAAGCCTCATATATTGGATTGCCAATCTGATTTGTATTGAAAATAATTCACCGTCCATGCATCATACCCGCCACATCATCGGATGCATCCCATCGCCTTCCCGTACAGAAGGAAAACCCTGATGACCGCGAGCAACCTCGCCCGGTCAGGGTTTCTATTACCCGCAAAAATATAAGCCGAAAAACGTATTGTCGTGATTTATCGTTTGAGCGAAAAACACCCGACAAATCCGTAACTTGGGAAGATATAATATCTTTCTGTGGTGAGTTATTGTACTGTGCCCCTTCAGGACGGTGTTAGAACCAAGGAGAGGCATGATGCGATTAGTAATAGTGGCGGGCTGTATTATCGGGGCTTTAGGCAGCGGGGAACTTAATGCAGCCACAGTGAGTTATACCGTGACAGGTACGATAGATTATATGGCGACACTTTATCCCCCCAACGTCACATTAGGCACTGGTATTCCGAACTGCACAATGCTTACCGGATTATCACTAAATCTGGCACCAGCGAACAACGTATTGCCAAACGCAAATGTAAGTACGGTTTATTACCTTGCAACAAATCTAAACTCCTCCGAAGTTTGCGTTGGTCAGCAGCCCGGTTACAAAATCTATAAAACGAATATTGACGGGATTGGCATCTCCTATAACGATGCTGATAGTGCTTCGCAAAATAATGGAAAGCCGATCCCCCCGTGGTCGCCAAACACCAGTAATCTATTGCAAAAATTTACGCAGCCTTATATTTCGACTGGCCTCATAATCAATCCCTGGGTCTTCGTGCGTTTATGGCGGTATTCATCGGCAACCGATACGCTTCCCTACGGGCAAGTGACGGTTACCGGCCCTGAGGTTTACCAAACAGTTGGCCCTGTGGCCGGAGACACCTTTGGGACGTGTAATACCAAATGGACGGGGGATCAGTGTATTGTGAATGAGATCATCCCGCGAATCACTACGTCTATCTATTCCGGCACCTGTGAATTTGTCAATGCGGCAAAAACGGTGCAGATGGGTAAGCGCAATATTCCGACCAATGCCCCAGAGGGTTACGGTACGCCATGGGTGGATGCCAGCTTCCGGCTAATCTGCCCTGCTGCCTATGGCTCCTATCAGAACCCCGCTAATATATCCACGTTTACGGGGAATAAGGCCGTAACGATCAAAGTCGTCCCCCGCACCACAGTGATTAATACCGATAAAGGTATCTTCGCGCTTGACGGCACCGGGGCGCAAGGCGTGGGCATCCAACTGGCATGGGGTGATTACGCCAGCCAGAACAGCGGCAACCCCACAAAGCCGGTCAAGCTGAACACGGCCACCGATGCCAGCACCATCAGCAGCAATATCGCGGCAGGGCCTTTTGCCGTGGGAAGCGCCACAGTTTCCGGCGACGGCACGGTGAATATGGCGGCACGTTATGTGCGTACCACCGGCACGGTGCAGCCCGGCCCGGCGAATGCAATTGTTGAAATTTTCGCCAACTACCAGTAATCGCCGTTTCAACCGTTTGAAATTGTTGCATTTAGTAGCCCGGATCAGGCGCTTGCGCCGCCATCCGGGTTCCGTATCGCTACACCGATGTCGCCAGACTACAGATAGCCGCCAGCATCACAATAAACAGCCCCCACCGACCAAACCGCCGCAGCACGCGCCATTGCTGAAACTCACGCTCATCAGCTTCATCCATCAGCCGTTCCGCCGTTTTCTCTACTTCTCCGCACGCCGCCGACCTGCGTACGAGGATATGCGTATAATATTTGCGCATGACATAAATCATGATCTGATTCCAGATAAAGGTGGCGGGCAGCAACGCGCAAATAATGGTCACAAAACTGTGTGCGAATGTCCCTTTACCAGGGAAAACGCGATCAAAAACGACAGAGAGCCCCACCATCAAACCCAAATAAACAACGCCCCCCAGCCAGGTCTCCACATGGCTGTTGGCACGCGATCGGGCTTCTTTGTAATTTTTATGGCCGACGCTGGCAGGCAGCCCCGCAAGCTCCGGAATATCTTTGCCACTCCAGTAGATCTTCATCTCAACCCTCATCCCGAATAAACGCCGTATTTACGATATCCGTAATGTCTATCCGGGGATATTAAATTCTGCGTAAACCATCACGTCATTGTTATTAAGGGCAAAATCCCATCGGCTCAACCCCCGGCGTCTGCGTTACACTTATCCTTCTACCCTAATTACTATTCCGGTCGCGGCAGACATCACAGGGAGCAGGAAAGATGTCAAAGAAAACCATTTTACCCTCCGTACTGGCTGAGATCTTTTCGCCCGCCACCCGCGACTGGTTTGTCTGCGCTTTTCAGCACCCCACGCCGGTACAGGCGCAGACATGGGCGGCAACCAATGCCGGGGAACATGTGCTCGCCATCGCGCCTACCGGTTCAGGTAAAACGCTGGCGGCCTTTCTCTACGCCCTGGACCAGCTTTATCGTGAAGGTGACGCCCCCGCTGAGGAGGCGGTCGAGAGAAAAAAAACCACGCGCATTCTCTATATCTCGCCGATAAAAGCCCTGGGCAGCGACATTCAGCGCAACTTACAGATCCCGTTACAGGGCATCAGCGAGCAGCGGAAAAAACACGGCGCGCCGGAAGTGGCAATCCGCGTGGCGATGCGTACAGGCGACACCTCTTCTCAGGAGCGGGCAACGCTTGTGCGCCATCCTCCTGATATCCTCATCACCACGCCGGAGTCGCTCTACCTGATGCTCACCTCCAGGGCACGCGAAACATTGCGCGGTGTCGAAACGGTTATCGTCGATGAAGTCCATGCGGTGGCGGGCAACAAACGTGGCGCGCATCTGGCCCTCAGCCTGGAGCGGTTAGATGCCCTGCTTGCCAGACCAGCCCAACGTATTGGCCTGTCCGCGACGGTGCGTTCACCGGACGATGTTGCGCAGTTTCTGGGGGGCGATCGCCCGGTTACCGTGGTCAACCCACCGGCCCTTCGCCATCCGGATATTCGTATTGTGGTGCCCGTTACCAATCTCGATGACGTCCTCTCCACCAGCGCCGGAACCGGGGAAATCAGCCACGCGGGCAGAGAAGGCTCCATCTGGCCGCATATCGAATCCGGTATCCTCGACCAGGTACTCAGCCACAACTCGACCATTGTGTTTACCAACTCCCGCGGTCTTGCGGAAAAACTGACTGCCCGGCTCAATGAACTCTTTGCCTCACGCATGGCAGAAGCGCCCGAAGAACAAAGCGACTCTGCGCACTTTGTTTCGTCCTCCGGGGCGACATCCAACCGTGCACAAACCGGGCAGGTGTTTATCGCCCGTTCGCATCATGGCTCCGTATCAAAAGAACAAAGGGCCATCACGGAACAGGCGCTGAAATCCGGGGAATTGCGCTGCGTGGTCGCCACATCAAGCCTTGAACTGGGGATTGATATGGGGGCAGTGGATCTGGTTATTCAGATTGCCTCCCCCCTTTCTGTTGCCAGCGGCTTACAGCGTATCGGCCGCGCCGGACATCAGGTGGGCGGTATATCGAAAGCCCTTTTCTATCCGCGCACCCGGCGTGAGCTGATTGATTCCACGGTCGTGGTCGAATGTATGCTGGCGGGTAAACTCGAGACCCTGACCCCGCCGCGAAATCCCCTTGATGTGCTGGCCCAGCAAACTGTCGCCGCCGTTGCCATGGATGCGCTAAACGTGGATGACTGGTATGCCACCGTTTGTCGCGCAGCGCCGTGGAAAGCGCTGCCACGGGATGTCTTTGACGCCACGCTTGATATGCTGGCGGGACGCTATCCTTCCGGTGATTTCTCTGCTTTCCGGCCACGGATTATCTGGCAGCGGGAGAGCGGCCAGCTCACCGCCCGCCCCGGCGCGCATCTGCTGGCGGTGACCAGCGGCGGCACCATCCCTGACCGGGGAATGTTCAGCGTCCTGCTCCCGGAAGGGGAAGAACAGCCAGGTGCCCGGCGGGTGGGCGAGCTTGATGAAGAGATGGTCTACGAGTCCCGCGTCAATGACATCATCACTCTGGGGGCCACCTCCTGGCGCATCCAGCAAATCACTCATGACCAGGTGATTGTGACCCCGGCCCCCGGTCGCTCCGCCAGGCTGCCGTTCTGGCGCGGCGAAGGGAACGGGCGTCCCGCCGAACTCGGCGAACTGATCGGTGATTTTATGCATGCCCTTGCCGACGAGGCATTTCTCGCCTCACCCAACGCGCTCGCCTTGCCGGGGTTAAGCCACGATGAAAACGCGCTTGCCAACATCAAAGGGCTCATTGAGGAGCAACGCAGCGCCACGGGGATCATTCCGGGCAGCCGACATCTGGTGCTCGAGCGCTGTCGCGATGAAATGGGCGACTGGCGCGTCATCCTGCATTCGCCGTATGGCCGTCGGGTGCATGAACCCTGGGCGCTGGCGATCGCCGGACGTCTTCACGCGTTATGGGGGGCAGACGCCTCCATTGTCGCCAGTGACGACGGTATCGTCGCCAGGCTACCGGATACCGAGGGAAAAACGCCGGACGCCGACGTATTTCTTTTCGAACCCGAAAAATTAGGCCGACTTGTCCGGGATGCGGTGGGCAACTCTGCGTTATTTGCCGCCCGTTTTCGCGAGTGCGCCGCGCGCGCATTGCTTATGCCTGGGCGCACGCCTGGCCGTCGCTCCCCCCTCTGGCAACAGCGCCTGCGTGCGGGTCAGTTGCTGGAGATCGCACGCGGCTATGCGGATTTCCCCATCTTGCTGGAAACCGTACGCGAGTGTCTGCAGGACGTGTACGACCTGCCCGCGCTGGACAGGCTGATGCGCCGCCTGAACACCGGGGAAGTGCAGATTTCCGGGGTGACGACGACCACCCCGTCGCCTTTCGCCGCCAGCCTGCTCTTTGGCTATGTGGCAGAATTTATGTATGAGTCCGATGCCCCGCTCGCCGAACGCCGGGCCTCGGTATTGTCTCTGGATAGCGAACTGCTGGGTAACTTGCTGGGCCAGGCCGATCCCGGTGAGCTGCTCGATCCGTTGGTCATTCGCCAGATCGACGATGAGTTGCAGCGCCTGGCCCCCGATCGCAAAGCCCGTGGCAAAGAAGGCCTTTTTGACCTGCTGCGCGAACTGGGCCCGATGACGCCAGACGATCTCGCCGCGCGCCACCGGGAGAATCGGGATGCGGTTAACCTCTGGCTGGAGGAACTGCTGGCGGAACGGCGCGCCTTTGGGGTCACGATTGGCGAAAGCCAGCGCATCGCCTGTATGGACGATGCCGCACGGCTTCGGGATGCGTTGGGGGTACGGTTGCCAGCGGATCTGCCCGACATCTGGCTTAATCCGGTGGCGACCCCGCTCGCTGACTTATTTTTGCGCTATGTTCAGACCCACACGTTGTTTACCGTCCAGCAGATCGCCCTCGCCTTCGGCCTTGGCGTCGCCGTGGCGCAAGAGGCGCTGGAAAAATTGCGCGACCAGGGCAAAGTAATGCGCCTGCGCGCCGGGAAACCCGCACAGCCAGACGCGCGCTCCCCCTCAGACTGGGTGGGTGAAGAGATTTTCCGTCGCCTGCGTATCCGCTCGCTGCAAGCGGCCCGCGAAGCGACACGCCCGGTCCCGGCGACGGCTTTTACCCGCCTGCTGCTGGAGCGCCAGGGGTTGCTTGCCGGGTCTGATGGCAGCCCGGCGTTTCATAGCAACTTATCCGGCGGCGTGTTTGAAGGCGTTGACGGCGTCCTGCGCGTTATCGAGCAACTGGCCGGACTGGGCTTACCGGCAACGCTGTGGGAAAGCCAGATTTTACCCGCACGCGTGCGGGACTACGCCCCGGAGATGCTTGATGAGCTGCTTTCAACGGGCGAAGTGATCTGGTCCGGGCAGAAAAAACTTGGTGATGATGACGGGCTGGTCGCCCTGCATATCCAGGAGTATGCAGCGGAAACCCTGAGCGTGCCGCACGCAGACAGCGCGGCACTCTCTTCGCTACAGCGGGACATTCTGGCGGCACTTGCCAACGGCGGAGCCTGGTTCGCCCACCAGCTCAGCGCGCTTATTGATTCGCACCGCGCCCCAGGCGATGAGACGCTGACGCCAGATGCCCTGCATGAAGCGCTGTGGGGGCTGGTCTGGCTGGGGTATATCACCACCGATATCTGGTCGCCTCTGCGCGCGTTATCCCGCATGGGGAGCACGTCCCGCCCGTCATCTCAGCGTCGCGTTCGAAGCCGACGCGGGCGTCCGGCGCTGGCGCCCCACCCGGCCAGGGCGGTGCACATGTCGTTCAGTACGCCGACGCTTGCCGGGCGCTGGTCGTTGTTGCTCGCCGATACACTCAGTGACACCGAATGGTTACTTGCGCTGGCAGACAATATGCTCGACCGCTACGGCATAGTCAGCCGACGGGCGGTGATGATGGAGAACCTGCCTGGCGGTTTTCCGGCGATGCAGACCGTCTATCGCAATATGGAAGATGCCGGGCGTATTCTGCGCGGGCGTTTTGTAGACGGGATGGGCGGTACGCAATTTGCCGAACGGCTGACCATTGACCGTCTGCGCGAGCTGTCGACGACACAACCTGAAAAAGCGGTCTTCACGCCGGTTGCGCTGTCTGCCAGCGATCCGGCGAACCCCTTCGGTACGCAATTGCCGTGGCCGGTTCATCCTTCCTCACTGGTGCCGACTCGCCGCAATGGCGCGCTGATTGTGATTGCCGGGGGCATACTGCGCCTCTACCTTGCTCAGGGCGGAAAAAAGATGATTGTCTGGATGGACGATGACGAGGCCATCGCCGGGCAGGTCTTCCGTGCGCTGGCGGTTGCGCTGCGCCGGGAGCCGCGTCTGCACTTCACGCTGGAGGAGATTAACGACACGCCTGTACGCCAGATGCCGCTCTTTACCCTGCTGCGGGAGGTCGGTTTTTCCAGCTCACCGCGCGGGCTGGACTGGGGGTAACCCCCCTTTTTGTTACATCAGTTCGCTGGCACAGGCGCATATCAACTTGCGCAGCCACTTTTGCGCGCTCCCCCCGTCTGAACGGCGGTGCCAGAGCAAATTGAACTCAATGGCAGGCAGTTCTACGGGTGGCGTCAGCATCACCACGTCCCTGCTCTGCTCGCTGGCAAGCACGCTGCGCCTGAGCACCGTCGCGACATAATGGGTCTGCTGAACAATGGAGGACACAGCAACCATGACCGGTAAGGTCAGGCGGATCTCCCGGCGTAACCCTTTGGCCCTGAGCCACTCGTCCACAAGGCCATAATGGCTCCCCTCCGGGGAGACAAGGATGTGCCCCATGCTGAGATAGGTTTCGAGCGTCATGCCATCGCGTGCCGCACCGCTGTCACGCCGCACCAGGGTGACAAACTCATCGCTGAAAAGCGGCTGTGAGAGGATGCGGCTTTCTGACTGGGTGGGCGCGATGCCGATGACCAGATCAACTTTGCCGGCATCCAGCATCGACACCGCTTCATCACGATCAACAAACGTATGCACATGGATCGTCACCCCAGGCGCCTGCTGGCTGATGGCGCGCATAATACCCGGCAGCAACACCAGCGTTGGGTACTCAGACATCCCCAGCGTAAAGGCGATTTTTTTCTCCTGCGGCGCGAAGGCGTCATCCGGCGTCAGCAGGTTTGTCAGCTCCTGCAGCGCTTTCGTCACATGGACCGCAATCTCCTTCGCCCTGGCAGTCGGCACCAGACCAGAGGCGCTGCGAATAAAGAGCGGGTCGGCAAAATGGCTTCGCAGGCGCGACAATGCCGCGCTCATCGCAGGCTGACTCACCGAGGCCCGAATAGCCGCGCGAGTGACATTCTGCTCTTCCATCAGCGCATCAAAGGCCACCAGCAGATTCAGATCAAGCCCTCTAAAATCCATAGAACGAATATTCCTCTATATCTGTTATCTATTTCATTTATACCACCTGCCGATGGGATACTGGCGGCACATTAAAGCATTTCCCCAAAAAGCGTCCCAGCCAGAGGTAAAACCATGTCAGACCATGAAGAAATCGCCCATCGCCTTTTGACGGAACGTAAAGCCGTCGAAACGCTCTACCAGGCCTTTAGCCTGCAACAGCCGGATTTAGTTAATGAGGCCGTTACCGCAGACTGGGCCGATATCCCGTTAGCGCCCGGCCAGCAGCCAGGGCCGGAAGGGCTCAAGCCAATCATAGCGATGTTTGCCGCGGCGTTCCCGGATGTGCGTATCGTTATTCATGACGTAATCCAGGTACCGGGGCAGATTGCCGTGCGCGCCGAGATAACCGGTACGCATAAAGGCACCTTTATGGGGATTGCCGCGACGAGTAAAAAAGTGAGCATTCGCCTGCATGAAATGCATCAGCTTAACGGTGAGCGTATTACGGCCACATGGCATATGGAGGACTGGCTCGGTCTGTTCATGCAGTTAGGTCAGTTTCCGCCACAACCCTGACTCCCCCGCCTTTTCGCACCCTCTTCTGGCGCAGCGCCCTGAGAGGGTGTGAATAGTGTTAAAGCATTTCGCAAAGCGTGCCGTTAATAGAAAGAATGGACCTCCGGAGTGATACGCATGCTACGACCAACCCTCACAGGTAATGCCAGCTTTTCGTTATCCACCGCGACATCGGACACGACGTCCCGAAACCGCGAACAAAATTCAGCATCCGCGCTGCCACAGCAGGCAACGGCCACCGCCGATAGCACGGTCTCGTTGAGCCAACAGGCGAAAGATTATTACACTAATCTGCAAAACGACCTTGAAGCCGTTAACCGGTTGAATGAGTTCAGCGCCGCCTCACGCAAAGCCGACGCGCGCGCCAAACTGGAAGCGATAAAGCGAGAAATTGAGCGCCTTAAAGCCATGCTGATGCGTTTTGGCAATGCCTCTGCTTACGTCCTTAAACAGCTTAAACAACTCTCGGCCCAGATGGGTCAGGCGGCATCGCAACTCGGGCAGAGTGACAGCGCCAGTACAAGCAATAGCGTCGACACAAGTAGCAGCGGTACGGCGGCGTACAGTGCGATTCAGTCCCTGGCAGACGGCAATGCCGGGAGCAAAACTGACGCTATGGCCGCTGCACGCGCCTCCGACGGCGGCCAGGAAAACCACAAGTCAGCGAGTGATGACAGCGAAACCAGTGATAGCGCTGGCCTGACGCAATCGCTTTATAGTGGTATCCGTGAGCAGTTGCAGGAGAGCGACTCGCGGCATAAAGACGCGCAGCTATTAAAAGATGTCGTGCGTGAACTGCGCTCATTGTTGTCGATGGTCAAAAGCAAAATGCGCGATGAAGACAAAGATGACCGCGACGTGAAAAAAGATATCGATGCGGTGCAACAGCAGCTTAATACCGGCGATCAGGTCATGCAGCAGATGGGTTTTCAGAGTATCGTCTGACCGCTTTTAATCCGAAGATCCCTCACCGCTACCCCTCCTCGTTCAAATCCGCACGCCGGTGCGGATGTTTCCATCCTTGCGGCGTTATGCCGTCGCCAAAATCACCCTGTCTATACTTGGCCTGTACTGCGTCTGAATCTGCGTGGCACGCATAACCCCTTGCATGGAGAACTGCATGACCCAGATAAACTCACTTACCGACCATGATCTCGCCTTGCTTGACCGTTACTGGCGAGCAGCCAATTATCTCTCCGTCGGGCAAATCTACCTGATGGACAATCCGCTCTTGCGCGAGCCCCTCAAACCAGAGCACATCAAACCCCGCCTGCTGGGACACTGGGGAACCACGCCGGGTCTGAACTTTATTTATGCCCACCTGAACCGTGCCATTCGTCAGCGCGATCTCGATATGCTGTATGTGTGCGGCCCCGGACACGGGGGGCCGGGTATGGTGGCCAATACCTGGCTTGAAGGCACCTACAGCGAAATCTACCCCGACGTTACCCCCGATGGCGAAGGCATGAAAAAGCTGTTTCGCCAGTTTTCCTTCCCCGGCGGGATCCCCAGCCATGCGGCGCCGGAAACGCCCGGTTCCATTAACGAAGGGGGCGAGCTGGGTTATTCGCTTTCCCATGCTTTCGGTGCCGTGTTCGATAACCCAACGCTGATTGCCGCCTGTGTCATTGGTGATGGTGAAGCAGAAACCGGGCCACTCACCTCAAGCTGGCACGGTATTAAATTTCTCAATGCCGCCCGCGATGGCGCGGTTCTACCCATACTGCATCTCAATGGCTATAAAATTGCTAACCCGACCATTCTCGGTCGCGCCAGCGATGAAGACCTGCGCCAGCTATTCCGTGGCTATGGCTACGAACCGCTGTTGGTTAGCGGCCACGAGCCAAAAATCATGCACCACCAAATGGCCCAGGTGCTGGACGACGCGCTGGATACCATTCGTGATTACCAACACGCGGCGCGAAGCGGCAGTGCCGCTGCATCCGTGCCGCGCTGGCCGCTGATTATCCTTCGCAGCCCCAAAGGATGGACCGGTCCACAAACGGTTGACGGTAAAAAAGTGGAGAATTTCTGGCGCGCGCATCAGGTTCCGGTTTCATCGTGCCGTGAAAATGAAGAACACCGACACATCCTGGAACACTGGATGCGCAGCTATCATCCCGACGATCTCTTTGATGAGCAGGGACGCCTGCATCCAGAACTGCGTGCCCTTGCCCCGACAGGCGATAAACGGATGGGAGCCTCGCCCTGGGCGAATGGCGGTCGGCTGCGCAAAGAGCTGATCTTACCTGAGCTGGCGTCGTACGCCGTAGAGGTCACCTCACCGGGCGATAGCCAGGCAGAATCCACCGCCGCACTGGGAGCGTGGCTTGCAGGTATTTTTCAGCGTAACCCGGATAATTTTCGCCTGTTCGGACCGGATGAGACCGCATCGAACCGGCTAAGCCGCGTTTTTGACGTCACCAGCCGTACATGGCTGGAACCGCTTAAATCGTATGATGAGCAACTTGCGCCCGATGGCCGGGTCATGGAAATCCTCAGCGAACATCAGTGTCAGGGGTGGCTTGAGGGGTATCTGCTGACCGGACGTCATGGTCTGTTCAATTGCTATGAAGCGTTCATTCATATTGTCGACTCCATGTTCAATCAGCATGCCAAATGGTTGAAGGTGTCGCGCCATCTGCCCTGGCGCGCGCCAATATCGTCCCTCAACTACCTGCTCTCTTCCCATGTCTGGCGACAGGACCATAACGGTTACAGCCATCAGGATCCGGGTTTTCTCGATCATGTCGCCAACAAGAAAGCCGAGATTGTCCGTATTTATCTGCCGCCGGATGCCAATACGTTACTGTGCGTAGCCGGGCACTGCCTGCAAACCTGGGATCGCATTAATGTCATTGTGGCCGGAAAACAGCCCGCTCCACAGTGGCTGACGCTGGAGGGTGCGGCAAAACACTGTGCCGCCGGGATGGGCATCTGGTACTGGGCCGGTACGGTATCGGAAGGCGAAGCGCCGGATGTGGTGATGGCCTGTGCGGGCGATGTGCCGACAATGGAAACACTTGCTGCCGTCGACCTTCTGCGTAGCTATGTGCCAGAACTGCGTATCCAGGTGGTGAATGTGGTGGACTTAATGGCGCTACAGACGCAGGATCAACACCCGCATGGCCTGAGTGAAGAGGCTTTTGATGCGATTTTTACGCGTGATAAACCGGTTATCTTCGCTTTTCACGGCTATCCAAGTCTGATTCACCGTCTCACTTACCTGCGTAACAACCATCAAAATTTTCATGTTCGCGGCTTTATGGAAGAAGGCACCACCACGACACCCTTTGATATGACGGTGCTTAACGGGCTCGACCGTTTCCATCTGGCCCAGGAGGCGCTTTTGCGCATACCGTCTTTGCAGGGAAATGTGGAGGATATTCTGGAAGCGTTACAACAGAAGATTGCCGCGCACCATCAATATGTGCGGGAATATGGCGAGGATCTCCCCGAGGTGCAAAACTGGAAATGGCCTTCCCAACAAGGGGAAGGCACAGTTCCCGAGTAACTTAATATCGGGATCTCAGGCGACCATTTGCAGGCACGCTTGTGCACAGGCCCGACAGGCCTGTGCACATTGCTGGCAATGCGCGTGCTGATGCCTGCCACACTCTTCCGCACAGGCTCTGCAAACATCCACGCAAATACGGCAAAGCGGCATAATATGATCGCTTTCCAGCGTCATAAATTGAGCCGCCAGGCGACACAGCGCGGAACACTGCACATCCAGCTTGATGCAATTTCGCATCATCGCAAGGTCATCTTCGTTCAGACAGCTTGCGGCACAATGCTCGCAGGCGATGGCACACTGATAACAGGCATCGATACAGTCTTGATGTTCGGAATGCATATTCGTCTCCTCATGTTGATAAGCGACTCACGTCATCTGACATTCGCCCTCTCACGTAAAATCAACTTCTTATGTTCCGATGTCACACTCAGCCACGGCGTATTAAAAAGGCGTAACACGTCAAAAACGCAGAATGGCATATTCAATAAGCCATCGATTTAATACACAGTTCTTACTGAGCGTAGAATTTGTGCGCACAACATTTGTAAAGATTTGTATATATACAGCTTTAATGGCAGAAAAAACCAGCAACATCACACAACAAATAACGGATGTAATGAATATTCCTGAATTACATTTATCACCAACTCTATTGATTCAATAACGTTTTATTTTCGCTGCAACTTTTTATTTTTAGAAATCAAATAAATTACTCCCCTCGCTTTGCGACAAAATGTTTCTGCGCTGCGCTTTGACGAATTTACGTGAACAGCTAGAGTTAATTCCTGAACGCGATTGATACGGTATTAGTTGTCGTATCGATTATATCAAAAACCCATACGGGAGATATAGAATGGCGGAACATAGAGGCGGCTCAGGTAATTTCGCAGAAGACCGTGAGAAAGCATCAGAAGCAGGGAAAAAAGGCGGACAGCACAGTGGGGGTAATTTTAAAAATGACCCTGAACGTGCTTCTGAAGCCGGTAAAAAAGGTGGCCAGAACAGCCACAGCGGTGATAAAAAATAACGTTTATTTTATCACCACGCTTAATACTCATTGAGTGTCCATAAACGAGTCGGTAACGGCTCGTTTACTTTTTTTGAAGCTTACTGACGGCTTTACCGCTAACACTTAACCCACTGCAAACAAGGAGCTTATAACATGAAGTCATTTACCCTGCCACTGCACTGCACACGCAGTCAAACCGTAAAAAATAGGAGAGTTGTTCATGCCAGCACAAGATCCACCAGAGCAAAATGAATCGACAATAGCAGATAACACTACCGTTACTTCACCCGATATCATCACTATTCATTACTCTGATAACGACGATATACCGCTTCGTCTTGCCCCCTGGCAGTTACGTCTGGTGAGATGTTTAGCCAATCGCAAGCTACCGAATAAAGAAGAATAAAAGGCAACTCATTTTCAGCGTTATTCTCATCCCTTTTCTCCTTATTATTCTGTAACGGCCTGGTTTTATTGCATACCCGACAATACTGTCTCCTCATCACCCATTTATTTATCTCTCTGACCGGTTCAGGCACTGTCCGAATGCGACCAGTTAGTGAGTTTCCTGCTTAATCAGCATAAGGAATATGTCATTGCTACCAGATGCAGGGGAAATCCCTCTGCGCCTGCGGTTGTGTGTCTCTATAAGCGATCGTACCCAATTCTGCTGTTTCGCTTACTTTTGGAGCAGGACATGAACCACCCCTAATTAGGTATCTTTGTCATTTATCAGCAATTTATTGGGTATCCCCCCTTCTGAGATAAGTCTTAAAATGATTAAAATACGTTATCAATCGCAGATAAAAAACCGGCGAGAAATGTCAATTAATGTCAAGAAAAGCCGTCAGGATCCCTGGTTTTGATAGATAGTAACTCACGTTATTAATGCATTTGCATTGAACTTTGACTTAACCCCCTTATTTGAAAAGATATATGCCAGATACCACTATCGCTTAAAATAAAACCACGAGGTTAATTTTTATTCGATAATAAGTTTACCGCTTCGCTTTGACTAATTTCAGTACTCGGCTAGTTTTTAATACGAACACCGACGACATGAGATGCAAAATATGTCGTTTTATTTAAACAACGAAACTGGAGAAATAACATGGCTGAACATCGTGGCGGTTCTGGTAATTTCGCAGAAAATCGTGAAAAAGCATCCGAAGCAGGTCGTAAAGGTGGTCAAAATAGTGGCGGTAATTTTAAAAATGATCCGCAACGCGCCTCTGAAGCAGGTAAAAAAGGCGGTCAACAAAGCCATGGCGGCGGCCGCAAATCGGGTGACTAATTTTTCACTGATTAATTAAGTTTAACGTTTGGTTTAATAGCAATACTGATAGCGAGTCGGTTTCGGCTCGCTATTATTTTCGCTGACCTCGAGGGTAATATTTATGCAGATCAATTCACTGACTGATTTCTTTATCCATGGCCTGTCTGATATTTACAGTGCAGAAAAGCAGCTCACTCGTGCATTATCGAAACTTGCCCGCGAATCGTCGAATACTGAACTCGCTGACGCGTTTAAAAAACATTATGAAGAAACACAGGGGCAAATTGAGCGTCTCGACCAGCTCATTGAAGCCGAACCGAATATCAAGCTCAAGCGTATGAAATGCCATGCGATGGAAGGGCTTATTGACGAAGCAAATGAAGTTATCGAAGCCACAGAAAAAGGCAGTGTTCGTGATGCCGGGCTTATTGCCGCTGCGCAAAAAGTTGAACATTACGAAATTGCTTCTTACGGCACGCTCTGTACGCTGGCAAGCCAGTTAGGGCTTAAAAAAGCCTATGACCTGCTTTCCGCGACGCTTGAAGAAGAAAAAACCACCGATAATCTTCTCACAAAAATTGCCACCTCATCGATTAATAAAAAAGCCGAAGGCAAATAGACGCCCTCGTAATGCATTCGCTTAATTTCACTTACCGGTAAGTAAAAATGACGACGATGAAAGGAAAAGAACATGACCCCACAAGAGAATTATCACGACTGGTTGCGCGATGCCCACGCGATGGAAAAACAGGCCGAATCCATGCTCAACGCCATGAGCAAACGTATCGATAATTATCCGGACCTGCGCGCGCGAATTGAACAACACCTGACGGAGACTCAGGGGCAGATCACCCTTCTTGAAGAGGTGCTTGATCGCAACGGCATCAACCGCTCCATCATGAAAGATGCCACCAGTAAAATGAGCGCCATGGGTCAGGCCGCGGGCGGCATGTTCGCTTCGGACGAGATCGTAAAAGGCGCGATTAGCAGCTACGTTTTCGAGCAGTTCGAAATCGCCTGTTATACCTCATTAATCAGCGCGGCAAAAAAGGTGGGCGATACCGCAAGCGTTGCGACCTTTGAGCAAATCCTCGCCCAGGAAGAGGCCATGGCCGACTGGGCACTTAAGCATCTGCCGGATGTGACCGAACAATTTTTACTGCGTGACGCCGCCGACGGCGTAGAAGCGAAAAAATAACACGACACATCAGGAGAGACTATGTTTCGACACGTTAAACAGTTGCAATATACCGTTCGCGTCAGTGAGCCGAATCCCGGTCTCGCCAACCTTTTACTGGAACAGTTCGGTGGCCCGCAAGGCGAATTAGCCGCAGCCTGCCGTTATTTTACCCAAGGGCTGGGGGATGATGATGTCGGTCGCAAAGAGATGCTGATGGACATCGCTACCGAAGAACTGAGCCACCTGGAAATCATCGGCTCTCTCGTGGGAATGCTCAATAAAGGCGCTAAGGGCGAGCTTGCAGAGGGGACGGAGAACGAAGCAGAGCTTTACCGTTCGTTAACGCAGAACGGGAATGACAGCCATGTCACCTCCCTGCTCTACGGCGGCGGCCCGGCTTTGACGAACTCTGCGGGTTATCCCTGGACGGCGGCGTATATTGACACCATTGGTGAAGTAACGGCAGATCTGCGTTCGAATATCGCGGCCGAAGCGCGTGCCAAAATTATCTACGAGCGCCTGATTAACGTCACTGATGATCCGGGTGTGAAAGATGCGCTGAGCTTCTTAATGACCCGTGAAGCCGCGCATATGCTCTCTTTTGAGAAAGCGCTCTATTCGATTCGCAACAATTTCCCGCCGGGCAAATTGCCGCCTATCGAACAATACACCAACGTCTATTACAACATGTCCGAAGGGGACGACCCGCGTGGCAGTTGGAATAGTGATGAAAACTTTGAGTACGTTGCCGATCCGCAGCCTGCCGTTGACGGTGGCGATGGTTTAGCCTCTGTCACGCTCAGCAAAGAGCAGCAGGCGCTGGTGAAAGCCATGGCTAAACGTACCCAGTCTGACCCTTCTGTCGACCCCCTAACCGGTGCCGAACTCGGAAATGGGGAACCACAACCCAAATAACATCAGCAGTCGCATGCCTGTGTTATTCACCCCTTAGCCAAGGGGTGTTTTTTTGATAAGGGGATCGTGATGTTTGAATTAGATGCCTTTCATCTGGCAAGAATACAATTCGCTTTTACGGTCTCTTTTCATATTCTCTTTCCGGCTATCACGATTGGGCTTGCCAGCTATCTCGTGGTGCTGGAGGGGTTATGGTTAAAGACCAAAAACCCTGACTGGCGCGCCTTGTATCATTTCTGGTTAAAAATCTTTGCGGTTAACTTTGGGATGGGGGTGGTCTCCGGTCTGGTCATGGCCTATCAGTTCGGAACCAACTGGAGCGGCTTCTCGCAATTTGCCGGAAGTATTACCGGCCCTTTGTTGACCTATGAAGTACTAACGGCCTTTTTCCTTGAGGCCGGGTTTTTAGGGGTGATGCTCTTTGGCTGGAATAAGGTAGGCCCCGGTCTGCACTTCTTCGCGACCTGTATGGTGGCGCTCGGCACGCTGATGTCCACCTTTTGGATCCTGGCGTCCAATAGCTGGATGCACACGCCACAGGGGTTTTCGATTGTAAATGGCCAGGTGGTCCCTACCGACTGGTTTAAGGTCATCTTCAATCCCTCTTTCCCTTACCGTTTACTGCATATGACGATTGCCGCCTTTTTAAGTAGCGCCCTCTTTGTCGGCGCCTCTGCGGCCTGGCACTTATTGCGTGGCAATGACACCCCTGCCATCAGAAAGATGTTATCGATGGCGATGTGGATGGCGCTGGTCGTCGCCCCGGTGCAGGCTTTTGTAGGCGATATGCATGGGCTCAACACCCTTGAGCATCAGCCGGCCAAAATAGCCGCCATTGAAGGACACTGGGAAAACCCGCCAGGCGAAGCCACTCCTTTATTACTTTTCGGCCTGCCGGATATGGAGGAAGAGCGCACACGTTACGCCGTTGCCATTCCCGCGCTGGGCAGTCTGATTCTGACTCACTCTCTACACGACCAGGTTCCGGCGCTAAAAGACTTCCCGAAAGCTGACAGGCCAAACTCCACCATTGTGTTCTGGTCTTTCCGCCTGATGGTCGGGATGGGGTTGCTGATGATAGCGCTGGGTATTCTGTCGCTGTGGCTGCGATATCGACACCGCTTGTATACCTCAAGGCCCTTTCTGCACTTCGCGCTGTGGATGGGTCCGGCTGGTCTTGTTGCCCTGCTTGCCGGATGGGTGACAACGGAGTCAGGTCGCCAGCCCTGGGTTGTCTATGGCCTCCTGCGTACGATTGACGCCGTCTCGTTACACAGTACATTGCAGATGAGCCTGAGTCTGGCGACATTTATTATCGTCTACACCTCCGTCTTCGGTGTGGGATATGGCTATATCGCACGCCTGATTAAAAAAGGCCCGCAGCCGTGGGATGAGCACCCCACCGACGGCAGACCCGCACGCCCGCTCTCTGCGGCTGGGGAGAGCTTACAGACCGGGGAGAGAAAATAATGGGTATCGACTTATCGCTTATCTGGTTTGTCATTATTGTCTTCGCCACGCTGATGTATATCGTGATGGACGGCTTTGATCTTGGCATTGGCATTCTTTTTCCCCTGATCACGGACGAGGGGGAACGAGACATCATGGTCAATAGCGTCGCACCGGTCTGGGATGGCAATGAAACCTGGCTGGTGCTGGGTGGCGCCGGTCTGTTTGGAGCCTTCCCCCTCGCCTACGCGGTGATCACCGACGCACTGGCTATTCCTCTGACGCTGATGCTCATCGGCCTTATTTTTCGCGGCGTTGCCTTTGAGTTTCGCTTTAAAGCGACACCCCACCATAAGCCCTTTTGGGACAAAGCCTTTCTTGCAGGATCATTACTTGCCACCTTTACGCAGGGAGTAGTCGTTGGCACGGTGATCAATGGTTTTACCGTCACGGGTCGCACCTTTAGCGGCGGCGCGCTGGACTGGCTTACGGCATTTAACCTGTTTTGCGGTCTTGGACTGGTGATTACCTATGGCATGCTTGGCGCAAGCTGGCTGGTGATGAAAAGCGCGGGCGCGTTGCAGCAAAAAATGCGGGTGGCCGCCAGGACATTACTTCTCGGTTTACTGCTGGCCATGGCGATTGTCAGTCTCTGGACACCGCTCACCCACGAGGCGATCGCGGCGCGCTGGTTTAGCTTCCCTAATCTCTGGTTTTTCGCGCCCGTTCCGTTGCTGGTACTGATTTTAAGCGTGGGGTTATGGCGTACCTTACATAACCCGCAACACCATACCCTGCCTTTTATATTGACCCTGGGGTTAATTTTCCTCGGTTTTAGCGGACTCGGCATCAGTATATGGCCAAATATTATTCCTCCTGATATTTCGCTATGGCAGGCGGCATCACCGCCGCAAAGTCAGGGATTCATGTTGGTGGGGGCGCTACTGATTATTCCCGTCATCCTTGTCTATACCTTCTGGAGCTATTATGTGTTCCGCGGGAAAATTGAACATGGGGAGGGTTATCATTGATGAACAGTAAACAAAGCGGCGCAGTGAAAAAAGTGATGTGGTTTATTTCACTGTGGTTTGGTAGTGTGCTGGCGTTATTTATCGCCAGCACACTGATTAAATTATTGATGACGATGGCAGGTCTACATACCTGACGAAAGAAATGCGCTTACTGATCATCCGCTAATAGCATAATTAAGGTGCCTAATGAATAACTGGCGGCCTGTTTTATAACCGATTCACTGTCACCTTCAAAATGTTTTACTTTAGCGACAATGACATTGTCAGGAAGTTGCCAGGCAAACCAGACCGTCCCGGCCGGGGTGCCATCTTCACCACCATCCGGCCCGGCATAACCGCTGACGGCCAGGCTGACATCCGCCCCGGAGTGGGCGATAGCGCCGGAAACCATCTCCTTCACCGTCTGTTCACTCACCGCGGTATGGGCTGAAATTGTCTCTTCTTTGACGCCCAGCACCGTGATTTTCGCGCCATCCGTATAGGTGATAAATCCACAGCCATAAAACGAGGGCGTATCGTCAGAAGCACAGAGCGCTGAGGCGATTAACCCACCGGTGCAGGATTCGGCCGTCGTCAATCGTAACTTCTTTTCAGTGAGCAATCGCCCCAGTTCGTTGGCGATAGATAAAGCGGGTGTTGTCATTATTTTCCTCCTGTCATCCACATGGCGGTTGCGCAGGCAACCGCCGTTTCCCATCAGAGGGTTGCTTTTTCCGCGCTCAGGCCCGGCACCAGAATAACCTTACGGCACTCCTCCTGGCGCTTATCGAAGATTTCATAGCCCCGCGCCGCCTCTTCAAGCGGAAGATGATGTGTCACAATCTCTTCCGGAGAGAGGTGGCCCTGGTCGATAAGTTCAAGTAAATCAGGCAGGAAAGCATGGACGTGGGTTTGGCCCATTTTGAAGGTCAGCCCTTTATCAAAGGCATCGCCAAACATAAATCCGTGGATAAATCCGGCATAGACGCCGGGCACGCTGACAATACCGCCACGGCGCACGGCTGCGATGGCTTGCCGGAGGACCTTGCCGCTACTGCCTTCAATCTTGAGGTTGCTCATGACGGTCTCGGTCAGGCTGCCTTTCGCTTCAAAGCCAACCGCATCGATCACCGCATCGACACCGCGATGGCCCGCCGTGTTTTCAATGATCCAGGCGGCGGGATCATCATTCTTATCGAAATTAATGGGAATGGCGCCATAGCGTTGGTGGGCATACGCCAGCCGATAATCATTGTGATCAATGATAAAAATCTGCTCGGCCCCATTCAGTCGCGCACATGCCGCCGTCAGTAGTCCTACCGGTCCGGCGCCGTAGATGGCCACGCTTGACCCCTTTTTTATCTCCGCGTTTTTCACAGCCTGCCAGGCCGTTGGCAGGATATCGGAGAGGAAAAGCACTTTTTCATCCGGCAAGTGTGCGGGGACTTTAAACGGCCCGGTGTTGGCTTTCGGGACGCGAACATACTCTGCCTGCCCGCCAGGAATACCGCCATAGAGGTCACTGTAGCCAAACAGGGCCGCGGGCGGCGTAATGCTCTTACGGTTCAGTGCAGCGCCCTTCCCGCTGTTGGTGTTTTCGCAGGCGGAGTATTGCTGCAGTCGGCAGAAAAAACAGTCTCCGCAGGCAATCACAAATGGAATAACAACGCGGTCGCCTTTACTGACATTTTTGACTTCCGGGCCCGCTTCAACCACTTCGCCCATAAATTCATGACCAAAAATATCACCATGATGGGTACCCGGTATTTTACCGTGATAGAGGTGCAAATCTGAGCCGCAAATAGCCGTTGCGGTTACACGCAGAATAATATCATCCGGGGCCTCAAGACCAGGGTCGGGCATCGTATCCACTTTAACGTTATGAGGTCCATGATAGGCGAGTGCTTTCATAGGCGCGTCTCCTGATTAACGGCTTTGAATAAACAGAACGGTAAGTTTTAGGTATTAATCTGAATTATCTGCCGCCTTTTATTAAGGCTGCATCGATTACGCTCCATCTTATTTACCGATTAAGAATATAAAGGATAGAACAAAAATTAAGTTTCCATTCATTGTTCCTCTCCGTAGACAATAAAATAAAAATAACAAGCGCAGCGGAATATGTTTTGAACGTACCCGTCTATTTATTCATCATGGCGAAAATGTCTGTTCTTTAATTGGCGGGCAGCTAATGAATCTTGCCGCTAAATACGCGAAAGACCCAGGTGTTATAGGCTAAGGTTATCGGCGCCAGCAGGCCAAAGCAGAGGAGAAGAAACTGTTGCGTCTTCACCGGTGCCGCCGCCTGTTGAATCAGGAGATTCACGGGCACAATAAAAGGGAACAACGTAAAGGCCAGCGCCGCGAACGCACAACTGACCAGTATCTGAATGGCGGCCATCGACAAGAACACATAGTGCCGTGAAAGGCTAATCCACAGCACCGCAAGCCCGGCAGCCGCAATGGTTAACAGCGGCCCCCACAGCCAGGGGTTGAGGAGATGCTGCCGCCAGGTCTCATGAAGGAAAATGGTCCAGACCAGTAACCCGGTCACAAGAACCAGCGTCAGGGCGCTAAGCCAGGGAATAGCGCGCCTTGCCCGGTATTCCAGACTGCCCGTACAACGCCAGTTCAGCCATCCCGCCCCCATCAGGCAGTAGCCCGTAATCAGGGCTATGCTGCAAAAGAGAGGGAAAGGGCTCAGCCATTCCCACCCCGTCCCGGTAAACTGTAGGCCGTCGTTGGGGAGTCCCATAATCAGAGTGCCAACGATGACACCCTGAGAGATGCTTGCCAGTAATGAACCGCTCACCAGCATCGTGTCGAAGAGGCGTGGCGCATAGTGCCGGTATTCAATGGCCATGCCGCGCGCCACAAGCGCCAGCAGCATCATAAAGACCGGCACATACAGCGCGCTAAGCATAATGGCATAGGCCAGCGGAAACAGCCCCAGCAGGCCCCCTGCCGCCAGCACCAGCCAGGTTTCATTACCATCCCATACGGGCAATAAAGAGAGGTTAAGCTGATGGCGGGCGTCGGCATCGCGTTGGAATGCGCATAACATGCCCGTACCTAAATCGGCGCCATCGAGTAAAACATAGACCCACAGGCTCCCCGCCAGCGCCGCAGCAGAGAGGGTCTGTAACCAGGGAAGCCCCAGAAGTTCACTCATTCTGCGCCCCCCTGCCCTGTACGCCTGGCGACATCCGGCATTGCCCCTTCTTCGTCCCGTTGCGGCGGGCGTGACAAAATGCGCAGCAAAAACCATAGCCCAAGCCCAAACAGCGCGAGATAGACCGTCACAATACACACCAGAGAACCCAGCACCAGCGATGGCGATACGGGCGAGGCGCTCTCAGCCGTGCGCAGCAGACCGTACACAGTCCACGGCTGTCGCCCGGCTTCGGTCACCACCCACCCGGCCAGCATGGCGACAAACCCCGCCGGGGCCATCAGCACCATCAGGCGAAGCAGCCAGCGTGCGTGAAACAGACGGCGGCGCAGGCGCACCACCAGGCCGGCAACCCCGGCAAAGGTCATCAGCAGCCCCAACCCAACCATCACCCGAAACGACCAGAAGACCAGCGGAACCCAGGGCAACGTATCCTGGGGGTACTGATTGAGGCTATGAATTGTTCCCTGCAAATTGTGGCGCAGGTACAGGGAACCCACATCCGGTATCGCCACCTCATAGTGGTTGCGGCGGGCCGCCATATCCGGTATGGCAAACAGGCGCATCGGTTCGCCCTCGCCCGGCGGCGGCGGGTTCCAGTTGCCTTCGATAGCCGCCAGTTTCACCGGCTGGTGATCGCGCGTGTTTTCACCGTGCAGATCGCCCAATACGATTTGCAGGGGGGCCATTACGAACAGCATCCACATGGCGAGAGAAAACATGTGCCGTGCCGCCGGATGGCGTGCATCGCGCAGCAAGTGCCACGCACCACAGGCCGCCACCAGGCAGGCGGTGCCGAGCATGGCGGCCGCGACCATATGCGCCATCCGCAACGGAAACGAAGGGTTGATAATCGCCGCCCACCAGTCGACAGGCTCAAAACGCCCCTCTGCACCTATCACAAAGCCATCCGGTGTCTGCATCCATGAATTTGCCGCGAGGATCCAGAAGGCGCTGAAAAACGATCCCAGCGCCACAATAGAGGTCGCCATAAAGTGGACCCACGGGCGCACCTTGCCCATCCCGAATAGCATAACCCCCATAAATCCGGCCTCAAGGAAAAAGGCCACCAGCACTTCCATATAGAGCATCGGGCCCAGCACGGCCCCCGTGCGGCTGGCAAGCCCGCTCCAGTTGGTGCCGAAGGAAAACTCCATCACCACACCCGTCACCACGCCAACCGCCACATTCAGGGCAAATATCTTGCTCCAGTAGCGCCACAGGCTCAGCCAGACCTGCTGCTTTCGCCAGAGCCACAGGCCTTCAAGCACCATCAAAAATTGCGCCAGCCCAAGGGTAAAGGCGGCCAGCACAATATGAAAGCCGATGGTAAACGCAAACTGACCACGAGCCAGCAGCAGTGCGGTTTCCGGGCTCATGCTAGGCGTCGCTGGGTTTGCCGGTATATGAAGAGATGGGCTTATCGACCTGCTCCTCCATCCGGCGGGAAAAGGCTTTAAGCCCGTTAAGAACAGGCTGCAGCGAGCGCCACAGGTCGTCATCCTGCAACATTTTCCAGACTCCCTGCACGCCGGGCGCCTTTTGCTCGCGGGTCTGTTCAGGCTGGCTCAGCGCATCCGCCATATCCCGCAGGCCAAAGGCCAGTTTATAGACCCGATCCGGCGGCAGAGAGGAGAGCGCCAGAACAATGACCGACACATTCTGGATAACATTGAGTGTGCCTTCCCGTTGCAGCCCCTTCACCAGAACCTGCGCGACCTCGTTATTCGCTGCCACCAGATCGTTGACTAAACGCAATACACCATGCTGGTGCAAGGTCTCCAGCAGTCGTTCCAGTTCGTCGTGGGCGTCCGGCCCGATTTTTGCCGGTTCCGGCTGATACTCTATCGATTTCGCCATCAGAATCTCTCCGGATGTGGTTCATGCGCCGGTGGCTCGTCATAATCATCACGACGCCATTTCTCCTCCACGGGCACTTTGTTAATGGGGGTGCGCTTGCCGTGGCGGAAATTGTGTGCGGGTAAGGGGCCAGGGTGAGCAGGCCGTTGCAGCGGCTGCAACTGAACGGCGATTTCTTTATAGGCAGGCGTATTCACCGCCGGATCGTGATGCTCGCCGGTCAGTTGATTAATCCCCGGCTTGCCCTGATGGATAGAGATGAAAAGCACGTTACCCTGCACCCGATCCGTCACGACAATCGGGACATCAAGCGTTCCCCTGCGCGAGCTCAGCCTCACCCAGTCGCCCTCATTCAGGCTGCGTCCCGCCGCCAGTTCGGGGCTCACCTCTACATACCATTCGGGCGAGAGGCTGATCGTCCGCCCCCCTCTGCCGCTCTGGTTGGTCGACTGGAAGTGTTCGAGCATGCGGCCATTGTTCAGGATAAGGTCAAATTCGGCGTCAGCCTCTTCCGCAGGCGGCTGCCAGCTCAGGGGATAAAGACGGGCACGTCCGTCGGGGAATTTAAAGCGCTCGGTGTAAAGTAATGGCGTACTGACGCCCTCAGGGCTCACCGGCCAAATCTGTGATTTCCAGCCTTCCAGACGCGCGTAGCTGACCCCGGCAAAACTTTCGGCAATCTTTGCCACTTCGTCCATGATCTGCCCCGGATGGGTATAACCCCAGTCATACCCCATTTTCGCGGCCAGTTGCGTGAGGATAAGCCAGTCCGGTCGGCTGTCGCCGAGCGGCGGCATCACCGGATAAAACCGCTGGATGCGTCGCTCGGTATTGACGTAGGTGCCCTCTTTTTCCACGCTCGGGCACCCCGGCAATACCACATCGGCAAACTGCGCCGTGCGGCTGAGAAAGAGATCCTGCACCACCAGGAAATCGAGCTCCGTAAAGCCCTGATGCACATTGGTTGTGTCCGCGTCAGAAAAGGCGGTCTCCTCACCGATAACATACATCGCGCGAAGTTGATCGCTGGCCGCCAGCTTGACCATCATAAAATTGTCCTCACCCACGTCGAGTGAGAGTTTTTCTGGTGCCACGCCCCATGCCCGCGCCCACTTCTCGCGCACCTGCGGGTCGCTGACCGATTCGTACCCCGGATAGAAATTTTTCAGGCAGCCGAAATCACTGGCCCCCTGTACGTTGTTGTGACCACGCATCGGGTAGCCCCCCGTTCCGGGGCGGCCATAGTTACCGGTCACCAGCAGCAGGTTGGACAACGCCGTACTGGTATCCGCGCCATGACTGTGTTGCGTTATCCCCATCGCCCACAGGATGCACATGCTTCCCGCCTGGCCTATCAGTTCCGCCGCTTCGCGCAGCGTGTTTTCCTGGATACCGGTAATTTGCGCGGCATAGTCCAGGGTAAACGGGGCCAGCGAATGGCGATACGCCTCCACGTCATTCACGCGTGCGGCAAGAAACGCCTCGTCGGCATAACCGTGGTCAAACATGTAGCGCGACATCGCAGATGCCCATACCAGGTCGGTGCCTGGGTGGATACGCAAATGCAGATCGGCGCGTTCTGCCATCTCATGACGGCGCGGATCGACAACCAGCAATTTTTGTCCACGGTGTTTGCGGGCGGATTTCAGTTTCGAGGCAATAACCGGGTGGTTCTCTGCCGTGTTGCTGCCCACAATCACAATCAGTTCCGCCTGTTCCAGGTCGTGTATCGTGCCTGCATCGCCGCCATAACCTACCGTGCGAAAAAGCCCCTCGGTCGCCGGGTTCTGGCAATAGCGCGATGAGTTGTCGACACTGTTCGTGCCGATGATCAGTCGCGCGATTTTTTGCGTCAGGTAAGCCTCTTCATTGCTGCCTTTACTGGAGCCTATAAAGCCAATGCTGTCCGGCCCTGTTTCATCACGGATAGCCAGCAGGCGTTGCGCGACGAGGGTGAGCGCCTCCTCCCAACTTGCCGGGCGAAAACGGTCATTTTCGCGGATAAGCGGCGTGGTCAGGCGTTCCGGGCTATTGATGAAATCCCACGCGAACTTGCCCTTCACACAGGTCGAAATGCCATTCACCGGCGCATCAATCACCGGCTGCACTTTAAGGAGATGCCTGTCGCGGGTCCACATTTCGAAACTGCACCCCACGCCGCAGTAAGTACAGACCGTCTTGGTGCGTTTGATCTCCGGCTGTCGCAGATGGGTATCAATAACCGAAATGCCGGAAATAATTTCTGCCCCGGTGGCATTCTCCAGCGTTTTGATAACATCAATCAGCGGACGTTTCAGGGACTGGCGCATAGAGGTGAACGGACCGGCATCGGGCTGCATGGTTTTTTCGAGCAGCGCGTTACACGGGCAGACCGTGACGCAGTGACCGCAACTGACACAGCTTGAGCCCGCGATGCGGTTACCGCCGTCCCATAACACGCGCGGATGTTCCATCGTGTAATCGATGCTCAGCGTCTCGTTGACTTCAACGTTCTGGCAGGCCTCCACGCAGCGCCCGCACAGGATGCATTGATCGGGGTCATAGGTGTAAAACGGATTGGATTCGTCTTTCACATAAGGCTTGCGCTGGAAAGGGTAACGCTGGATAGGGATATGCATGTCCACCATGGTGTTATGCAGCGTGCAGTCACCGGTATTGTGTTCGCAGACGGTGCAATAGAGTTCATGCTTTGCCAGCAGGCGATCCATCCCCTCCTCTCTGGCGGCACGCGCATGTTGGTCGGCGCTATTGATGACCATCCCATCCTGGCTACGCAACGTACAGCCTCTGACCAGCGTCCCCTCCTGTTCAACCCAGCAGACATCGCAGGTTTGCAGCGGCTCCAGCGCCTGGTGATAGCAGACGTGGGGCAAGGTGATATGGCAGGCATCAAGAAAATCGATAAGCGGCATGTCCGCCGGGCCGACAAGGGCCTTGCCGTCGTAAATGACGGTACATTTTTGCAGGCTCATTTTGCTTCCTCAGACCAGTCATGTACGCGCACTCCCGTTTGGTAAAATGCGTTACGTCTTATCCTGATGAATAACGCGTTTTTACTCACGCCATGGGTGACGTATCTGTTATGGCAGTTAAAAAGATTTTTTGCTAAACCGAGTGGCAAAGCCGGGAATATTCCGTCTGTCTGTTTGTTGTGAAAAAATCGTAGTGAAAAAAACACTGTCGCTCTAAAAAAGAGTATGAGCAAACGTTACAAAACGAAGCGGTAAAATTGCGCCGGAGCGATAGAGAAAATGGCTTTCGGTAATGGTATCAATATGCCATTTATTCGCCCGCGTTAATGCATCTGATTATAGATGCCCGAATCAGCTAAATGACGCAGACAGGCTCGCCCTCAGAAAAACGTAAGACGCCCGCTCACGACAAAGTCACAACTCATTGACTATAAAATATAAAAGGCCACACAGCGTGGCCTTTAGACTCTTCTATTTTTTATCCGGATCAGGTTTTTTATCTCCGGACTCGGGTGCTTCACGGGGATCATCTTTCTCAATATACAGCATAAAAACCGCCTCCTGTTTTCAATAAGAGATTAACTATAGACGGTCTCATGAAAAATAAGCCAGGCGGCAAGCGCCATGTTAAATCCAAAATACCGTTACGCTTGTTGAAATATTGCATGAAGATTGCGCGTAAATAATGCCAACAGAAAAGAGAGTTACATCGATAGTTCCCCTTTTCTGGCCCGATAAAAAAGACCTGCCGAATAAGCAGGTCTGAGAATTAAAATAAAGGATGACGGCCTGATAAACGCTTACTCAGGGTAAGGCATACGCCATTAACGCGTCTCCGGAGCGGGTTCCCAGCCCCCCATGCCCACCGGCAGCGATAACCACATACTGTTTGCCATCATCGCCCTGGTAGGTCATTGGCGTTGCCTGCCCTCCTGCCGGAAGCCGTGCGCGCCAGAGTTCTTTGCCGCTGGCCTCGTCAAACGCGCGCAGGTAATCATCCGCTGTGGCGCCGGTAAAAATCAGCCCACTTTGGGTGATGACATTTCCCCCCATCATGAAAATCCCGGTCGGCAAGGGCAGATTGGTATGGGTGCCGAAAATGTTCATATCGCGGGTGGTTCCCGCCGGACGCTCCCAGATAATCTTTTTGCTCACCAGGTCGATGGCGTAGATTTTCCCCCACGGCGGCGCGTTGCACGGGGCATCCAGCGCGCCCAGCCAGGGTTTAACGATGGCCGCCCAGGGGGTGCCATATTGCGGCCCGACGGAAAACTCTTTCGGTTTGGGATAGGGTTTTCCACTTCCCCAACCGGCCCATTTCTGCATTAATCCCTGCTTAATCGCCTCTTCGCTTTTCATTACCTGCATGGTGAACGGGATATAGCTGGTATTGGCAATCAGCACATGATGGCGCGGATCGACAGAGGCGCCGTACCAGTCAATCACGCCGTCAAAGGCCGGGTAGGCAATGGACGTGCCCTCTGCAGGCGGCGTGAATTTACCCTGATAGCGGTAACGGTGGAACTGGATGCGACACCAGAGCTGATCAAAGGGCGTGGCACCCCACATATCGGTTTCGCGCAAATCAGCCGGAGAGAGATCCGGCATCCCCACGGAGTCAGGTTGTGTTGCCGATAAACGCTCGCCAGGCAGCGAGGGATGCTGTGGAACGGGCTTTTCGTTAACCTGCGCCAGCGGTGTGCCCGTTCGTCGGTCGAGCAAGAACAACTGTCCCATTTTGGTGGTCTGCACCAATGCGGGTACCGTTTCACCACCCTCAGCGGGCAGGTCAATTAACGTTGGGCCAATGGGCACATCATAATCCCAGACATCATGATGTACCGTCTGGTAATGCCAGCGCTCCGCCCCGGTGCGGATGTCCAGCGCCACAATAGCGCTGGAGTAACGGTCATCAAAGGGGCGTCGACCCGCACCATAATAATCAGGCGTGGCATTGCCCAACGGAATATAAATCAACCCCAGTTGAGCATCCGCGGTATAGGTTCCCCAACCGTTCGGCGTCCCGCGCGTATAGTTCTCACCCGGGTTAAGCGGCGCGGTGGGCGGGTTACGCCCCATATCCCAGGCCCAGGCCAGTTCACCGCTGTTGACATCATAGGCCCGGACAACGCCGGAGGGCTCGCCGGTAGACTGGTTATCGTATATCCAGCCCCCCAGCACAATGCGTCCATCCATCACCATCGGCTGTGAGGTGATGAAATGGAAACCGGGCGGCACATCGCCCAGATGATCGGTCAGGCTGACAAAGCCATTCTTACCGAAGTTTGCACAGGGTTTACCCGTCTGTGCGTTGAGCGCCACCATACGGGCATCCGCCGTGGTCGTGATAATTTTTTGCGGGCAAACTGTATCATCGGTATTTTCGCTCCACGCCACGCCGCGGCAGGCCAGATACTCATTGGCCGAGGTATCGTTCTGCGGGTCGAACCGCCACAGCATCTTACCCGTCGTGGCATTAAGCGCGATCACCTGGCGGTGGGGCGTACAGATATAGAGCGCATTACCCACCTTGATGGGCGTAACTTCAAGGTTAAATTCACGCCCGGCTTTGTCTTCCCCCTTTTGCATGACATCGCCAGAGTCAAAGCGCCACGCCAGTTTCAATTGCGCGACATTCGCAGGCGTGATCTGCGCCAGCGGTGAATATCGCTGACCCTCAGCGGTGCGCCCGTAATATTTCCAGTCCTTTTCGCCGTCTGTCAGGGCGGTTGTTTTCTCTGCCGGAAACGGCTGATGATGGACAAAACGCGCATCCGAAATCTGCCAGCCGCTCCAGAAAATGCCGATAATCGCGACCACATACACCAGGGCGATGGCGCTGCCATTTCGTCTGGCTGGCGCAGAGCGCGTCAGAGGGCGAACCACCCAGGGCATGCTTACCCACAAGCCCAAAACCGCAGGCAGCAGTAAACGAGGCATCAGTTGCCAGCCATCCAGGCCGACTTCCCACAAAGACCAGATGACGCATAGGACAAAGGTGAAAAGATAAATCCAGACCCCGGCCAGACGCTTTCTCCACAACAACACACCGCTGAACAGGAAGCCGCAGCCAAAAAGCAGATATCCGGGCGAACCGCCAATAAAGGCCAGCCAGCCGCCGGGCAGCAAAAATGCGAGTCCGAAAAGGGTCACCAGAACACCGGTGACGCGCGCCCATAAAGGCGATGTAGTCTGTGACACAACCCACCTCTTTTGTAAATTCATGTCAATAAAGCTTAGGAAATTTCACATAAGGCGTATTTAAAACCAGAATCAGGAGTATCCAGGCCATACAATTCATTTACTTTCAAAGAGATGAAGTCACTGCTTGTTCTTTGTACTCACTGTCCGACCTGGAAGAACGCCCGGTTAAGGGCTATACCCTTTCGATGAACAGACGCTGTGCTGAGGATTGAGGAGGTGTATGGGATATCTGGCGTGGACCGCAGCAACCGGTGGTTTATTACTTTTGATGTCGTTGTCCTATGGGTGGATTAGCCGCGTACCGGTCCCCGTCTTTGGGCTGTATCTTATCGTCGGTATCGGCTGTGGCCCCTGGGGTTTTGGCCTGATCAATCTTGATATCGTCCAACACGCCTCCTTAACCAGCCGAATAACCGAGATTGCGATGGCGGCCTCGTTGTTTATTACCGGCCTTAAAATTCGCCTGCCGCTCAGCTCCCCGTACTGGAAAATGGGGTGGATGCTGGCCCTGCCCGGTATGCTGTTAACTATCGCAGGCATCATGGTCGCGGCACATTTTCTGGCAGATCTCTCCTGGCCCCTCTCGCTGGCGTTAGCCGCTATCCTGGCCCCCACCGACCCCGTGCTGGCAAGTCTGGTGGCAATCAACGACGCACGCGACGGTGACCGGCTGCGCATCGCGTTATCCAGCGAGGCCGGTCTGAACGACGGTACCGCCCTGCCGTTTCTGATGCTGGCGGTGGTCTGGTATAAAGCAGGCGGTACGATCGGCGCCGATGAATGGCTACGCTGGGTGAGTGTCGATCTGGTCTGGGCGCTGATTGGCGGGTTAGCGATCGGCTTTCTTCTTGGCAGAGTCATTGGCCTTGCAGCCACCCATTCCCGCCATGCGCAAGGGGAAGTCGCCCCCAGCGATTTCATCGCGCTTTCCCTTATCTGTCTGAGCTTCTCGCTGGCCATGTCGGTGAGTGCGTCCGGTTTTTTGGCGGCGTTTGCCGCAGGTGTCGGCTTGCGTAGTGCGGAAGTGAGCGTGCAGAAACGCCATTCTGAGGAATACGACCATGATTTGCCTGCGGAAATGCAGGTAAATCCCCATACCCGACATGCGCTGGAAGAGCGCAACCCAATAAAGCAAGTCGGTCTCGTCATCGGCGATGCGTTGTCTTTTGGCGATACGGTAGAGCGTTTGCTGGCGGCGACGCTGGTCATCGTTCTGGGGGTGACCTTCGCATTACACTGGGACGCCACTGCCCTGATGCTGGCATTGATTATCTTTGTGATCGTCCGGCCACTGGCGGTATTAATCCTGACATGGCGCGCAAACGAATCGCTGTTTCATCGCATAAGCCTCGGGTGGCTCGGTATCCGTGGCATCGGCAGTCTGAACTATATCGCTTATGCCTGGGTTCATGGCCTGGCGGGAAGCGAGGCAAGCAGGATGGTGGATATTGCCATTACGGTTGTTACCCTCAGCGTATTTATCCATGGCATATCGGTGACGCCTTTATTGGCGCTGCGCCGCAAACGTGAAGAAGACCAGTAAAGCGGTGTTTTCACCGGGTAGCGATAATCTGGATTTTCTTCCCATCCTCGTCTTCACGCCTGCTGCAACCAGAAGAGTTTTCACTTGCCTCTATACTTAGTGCCGGAGGTCTTTTGATGAGAACGTTTTTTAATTCTTTATTTGCCAGCCCGGACGCCTTATTGCAGGTGATGAGCCACAGTGAAATTCAGGACGCCATTGAGGATGGCGAGCGGATCGTTGTTGACGCAGATGGTAACACGTCGGTGAATATCCACTGCCAGAAGGTGCAGGATGATTTCAAACGGCATGTCGATGCGTTAAAGAGGGCTTAGGGATGGGCACAGCGATTTTTATGGTTTTGATGGTCTGTGGTTACTGGTACAGCTCCCATGACCTCTCCACCCGTTTCAAATTCAAACGTAGCTTTGGCTGGGATGTCTATTTCCTTGTCGCCCTGTATGGCTGCGTGTTTGTTTTGCAGGGTATGCTGGCTACCGCCGTTTTATGGCTGGCGCTGTTGACAGGCTCACTCGTCACCAATGCATTGCCCGCTATTTTTGGCCCGGAATATCACCACTGGCATATGACGTTTATGAACTGGACCTTTTTAGGCATCCAGGCACCGGTAGTCATTATGCTGGCCTTCGCCGTCGTTTTTTGTTTGTGGCGTTCTAACTGGTCGCCAACCGCCCGCCTTGATACCAGCGGGCGCAGGGAGTTGTATAAGCATTTGTCCCGCGCCAACGGCGTTGAGGGGCTGGTTTATCAGTGTATGGAGAAAGGCGATCTCGCCTGGATAACCCTGACATCGCAGCGCATCTATATTGGCATGATCCACACCGCCACCTTCGACAGCGCGGATGCCAATAACATTGTGCTGATCCCGATGCTGAGCGGTTATCGTGACCGCGAAACCCTGGACCTGCACGTTGAGCACAACTACAGCGCATGGTACGACGCCCATGATATCGACGTGCGTGCGGCGGTAGATTTCCGCAAAGTCCTGCTTCTGTCGCAGGTGGAAAGCTTGTCGCTATTCCACCCGGCGCAGGTAATGGCGATGGGCATTCACAAAAGCACGGACACCCCGGCGCAGCACTTATAGCCAGTTGCGGCCTGGCGCGCTGGGTTCAGTACGTTCAGGCGGGCGCAGATCTATCTGACGTGAGGCAAGATGCCCGGCCCACAGCCCGGCAATCCACTTCACGCCCCGCGCGGTAAAGCGCGCCTGTGACCAGGTGCGCTGGTTTTCACCGACGCCATCGTGCACCGTAAAATAGCCCGCCTGGCTATACTGCTTCGCCGGCAGTAACGTCCCGCTGACGCGCTGCATGATATTGCGCTCCAGCAAAAACTGACGAAACTCGGGCTCTTTTGCCTTGAGCATTTTACAAAGCTGGCGGAAACCCAGCGACTCATCGACGTTGACGAACCAGTCAAAAAACTCAGCCTTTGGCAGTGTCAGCGCGAGCTGCGCTTCTGCCTGCTGACGCTTTTCATACTGTTCGGCCCAGGCGTGAGCCGCCGCCGCAGGGTTGGTGAAGTCCGGCAGATTCATGGTTTGCTCGCGCTCTTGCCATTTGTCCAGGATATCGGCGGTAAAACCGGGTGAGATACGCGCCACGGTCAACACGGAATCCCGCTTGTTAAGCAGGAACTCCTGACGCATCTCCCCTTCCCGTTCATAGAGCTGCATCTGTACCGGTTGCGACAAACGCTGCGTTGTCTCGAGGCTTTTGACCATGCGTTTGACTTCGTTGTGGGCTATCCCTGTCAGCTTTGCGATTTCACGGCTGCTCATCCTCGGCGACCGATCGTTCAAATTGAGAGTGTCCAAAGGAATCACCATAGCGTTCACCACTTATGCTAAAAAACAACCAACTTGCAGAATTAGTATACAATTACCTGGTTAAATATCCAGTATAATTTTAAAGGAAAAGGATAGTTTTTGGGGAAGGCGATAACGTCTGTCTGTGCAGGTTAGTTCTGCTGCCCTTGCGGGTCGCAGCAGCGGGATGGATTATGCGCCGTTTAGCTCACGCTGAGGATGCGCGGCCAGGCCGTCTTCGGGGAAGACGGCTTAAAAGAGGCGGCGCTCGCAGAGGTCAATTATCAATCCGGCGCGGATCAGCCCGGCCCTTCGCTGCCCGCCGCCAGCAGAGGGACCAGCACATCGCTGATGGGAACGGGAATACCGTGAAGGTGACCATAGCGCTGTATGACGCCGTTGCGAATATCCCACTCCATTGGCCGGTTAGCCTGACGGTCAGCAAGAATCGAGGTTCCTAAATCGGCTGGCGCGCGTTTAAAACCCGCCAGAATCTCCTGCGCGACCGCGTCGTCCAGCTCCGCCCCCTCGGCCCTGGCAACAGACAGGCATTCGCGCAAATACGCCAGCGTCAGTTCACTGATATCTTCGCGGGAGAACATTCCGGCGCGGCGATTGGCAAGGACCATCAAACCGGCCGCCGCATTTTGCAACAATTTACGCCAGGCGACAGAGGGGAAATCCGCCGACAGCTCAACCGCGCAGCGCGTCCCCTGCAAGGCCTCCACGACCCGTTTTGCCTGTGGGACATCCGGTAGCGTCAGTCGCGGGCTGGCACGCAGCCAGACGGAGGCATCCGCTTCACGCTGCGCCGGGAACCAGACCACTGAGGGCAGTACCGTTGCGCCATTGACCCAGGGCGCAAGCTGGTTTTTTTGTTCCACGCCGTTTTGCAGCGCACAGACCACCGTATTTTCATCACACAACGCGCTCAGCCAGCCTGCGCTGTCAGCGTTCTGGGTTGTTTTCACCGCCACAAAAACCAGATCGCAGGGATGATCGATCTTCGTCGGATCGGTCAATACCGGCCCCGGCACCACAATTTCACCCTCATCGTGACGCAACACTAACTTCGGATGCGCAGTACGTCCGCAAAGTCGCGGCGCGCGGCCAGCTTCATGCAACACGGCAGCAATGGTTGTGCCGATTGCACCGGGGCCAATTAGCGCGATGGACGGATTTTCTGACATCGTTGATTCTCCTGATTCACTTAGCCCATGATCAGTGTGCCGGTGACAATCACCACGCACGCCAGTAATTTTCTAAACGTCAACGCTTCGCCGAAAAACAGGTAACCGAGCACCGCCACAAACAGCACGCTGGTTTCACGCAGCGCGGAAACGGCGCCCATCGGTGAGGCGGCCATGGCGAAAATAATGATGCCGTAAGCCAGCAGTGATACCAGCCCGCCTGCCGCCGCACTCAGCAAGCCTGGCTGCCAGCGAAGCAAACTTTTGCTATCACGCAGGATGATATAAAGCACCGGCATCAGCAGCCCCCAGAGCATGCTCATCCACACGGTATAAGAGAGCGCATTGCCGGAAAGCCGTACCCCCATACCATCAGCCACGCTGTAGGCGGCGATAAAAACCCCGGTCGCCAGGGCCTGTTTCACCCCCGGCATTGCCAGCCGACGCTGTCTGAATGCCAGCATCAGGATCCCGGACGAAACGAGTACGATGCCGCAAAGAGTATGAAAGGCGATTTTTTCACCGGCGAACAGCGCCGCCGCGCAGGTGATCAGCAGCGGCGAAGAGCCTCGTGCAACCGGGTAGGTTTGGCTTAGCTCGCCACTCTGATAACTGCGTACCAGACACCAGTTATAGCCCACATGCAGCAGCGCGGACAGCAGCGCATATGTCCAGCTTGCGCGAGCGGGTAGCGGCAGAAACAGGGCAGCGGCTGCGCTTGCCAGCGCAATGGCAACGCACATGATGGTCATCGACCATAGCCTGTCTGCGCCCCCGTGTAAGAGCGCGTTCCAGGTGGCATGCAGCAAGGCTGCAAATAGCGTCAGCGAAATCATCGTTACAGGCATGCATTGATGCTAAACAGCCCTGACCACGATGAACAGTGAAGTGTTGTCATCCCGCCATGAATAAATACTCATACTTTAACGATACCGCCGCTGCGCCTGCAGTGACTCATCCAGTAACCAGTGGCGGAATTTCACAACATGCGACTGGGTTTCAATCCCCTGCGGGCAGACAAAGTAATAGGCGGCCGGTGAAGGAAACCGGATATCAAAAAGCCGTGTCAGCGTCCCCTCGGCAATCTCTTTTTCCACATGTCCGCTGCGCGCCAGCGCAATACCCTGCCCGAGAAGCGCGGCTTCAATCGTCATATTGGTATCCGCGAAGCGCACGCTCTCATGCAGGACGTTGATATTGACGCCAGTTTGCTCAAACCAGGCGTCCCATTTTGGCACCAGGTCAGCGCCGTCACGCGTGAGCAGCGGGTAGCGCAGCAGTTCGGCGGGTTCAGCCGGCGTACCAAAACGCTGCAAAAGTGACGGGCTGGCGACCGGAAAAATCTGCTCGCGAAACAAAAACTCGGTAAAGAGCCCAGGATAGTTACCGTGACCAAAGCGAATGGCCACATCGGACTCGCTCCCCGCAAAATTGATGGCTTTATCCGAACTGTCCAGCGACACCAGAATCTCCGGATGTAACCGCGCCAGGGCGGGCAGGCGCGGCAACAGCCATTTCAGCGCAAACGAATAGGTGGTGTTGACACGCAATCTTACCCGACCATTTTGTTCACGCAGATCGGCAAGGGTCGTATCCAGTTTGCTGAAAAATTCGCGCACCAGCGGCGCGAGCGCTGCACCGGCAGGCGTCAGGCTCAGGGTTTTACCGCGCTGAAAAAGTTGCAACCCCCAGAGTTCCTCAAGGTTTTTTAGCTGATGGCTGACGGCGCTTTGGGTAATGAAAAGTTCTTCGGCGGCAGAGGTAAAGGTGGCATGGCGCGTGGCGACCTCAAACGCGCGCAAGGTGGCAGTGGGTGGAAGATTACGCATGCTTTTCGCCCTGTTAATGAGTAATGGCTCATATGACCATAGCGGCGCATCTCTGTGCCAGAGAAATAACAGGCCCGCAACCCAGCGCGCCGGTAAGCAGGGTGCCCGGCAACGAACTGGCATCGAAGACGCGTGCCGGGCAAAATGATGATGCGGCGATGATTTACACGGACGATGCAGCAGAAGCCTGGCTATAGTCGCTCTTTAACAGCGCATAGAGATACTCATCACCCCACGCGCCTTTAAAGAAAATATTCTGCTGGTAATGTGCTTCGCGGCGGAAGCCGAGTTTTTCCAGCAGGTTCACAGCCGCTGTGTTGCGGGTATCAACAACCGCGGTGAGCCGGTGCTTTGCAAAATCATTAAACAGCATCGCGATGAGAGCCCCCATTGCCTCCCTGGCAAAACCTTGCTTCTGATATGCCACATCAAAGGTCATACCCAGTTCAGCCTGTCTTCCCTCATCAAAGAAATGAATGCCGATATCGCCGATAAGCGCCCCCACGTCCAGCCGCTCAACGGCCAGTTGATACCAGGTCCCCTCGCTGTTGAACGCCAGCGAACACTGCTGCGCATATAATGTCTGCGCATCATGCTCAGTGTAATGAACCCAGCTTTGAAACCGGGCGACCTCGGGCAGGCTGCGGTAGCGCGCAAGCTGCGGCAAATCAGCGGGTGTCAGTTTGCGCAATAATAATCGCGGGGTGAGTAGCGGCAACGCCTGTGTCATGGATCCTCTCTTATCGTTAATCATCCGGGCGATGGGCCGCATCGATATGTTGCAAGCCCCGCAAACGAAAATCTGCGAGGCGGTACGCTCTGTGTTTATCGTTCCTGCGCTTGGGCGCCACGGTCTACAGAGGCGATCGCTTCAAGCCCAACACGTTGGCCGAATGACAGTTCTAACGTATTGCCGTCCGGGTCGGCAAAAAACACATAGTAACCGACGGGGTCACCCAGGTTTTCCGGCGCTTTTCTTAATACGCCTTCCGCGATGGCCATCTCGGTTTTGCGGTCAATCTCTTCGCGGGTTGCACAGGCAACGCCAAGGTGACCAAAATGGCCCAGCGGCGTATCCGTTACGGTGTCCGCCTGAACCAGCACCAGCGCAAACGGGCGGGTATGATCGCTTAACCACGCGACTTTGCGCGCATCCGGAATGCCGGGTTCGCGCTGATGTACGACCTCCATGCCTGCATAGCGGCGATAGAACGCAATACTTTTCTCCAGGTCCCTGACCATAAAAGCAACATGGGTGAATCCAACATCAATATCTTTCATATCCAGAATAACTCCCTCTTGGTCCGTGGCAGCCATCATAAAAGCTCAAGTTAACTTGAGGTCAACAGCAGGCTACCCGCACCCGATCCCTAATATTTGTAGTATCACAATCTGAAGAGAGCGGGCCTGTACGCTTTCTGACAGAGACTTTTGCTGTTAAAGCTTTTTCGCCAATGCTTCTGGATGGGGCGCTATTTCGGCAAGTAACCAGCGCTCGAAATCCTCTAATGCGGCGCTATTCGCTCCCGTTTCGCTCGGTTTGACTAAACAGAAGCGTTTGCTGAGGGTTGCGGATTCGGGCCAGGGTGAAACCAGCAGGCCACGCTTCAACTCATTTTCGACATACATCCTCGGCACCAGCGCCACGCCCTGCCTTGCCATCACGGCGGCTATTGCCATTTCGTGCAGATCGTAGCGAACCCCCTGCCCTGGGTTATCCAGGTGTATCCCCTTTTCCCGGGCATACAGATGCCACGCCTCGGGATTTTGCCGTCGGTGAATGCGCGGCAGTGCGTTTAACTGTTCAAAAATATCCTGTTGCGATAACAGCGAAGGGTGACACACAGGAACCAGTGTTTCCTGAAACAGAAACTGCGTGCGCATACCGGCCCACGCGGGATGTTCAAAATGAACCACGGCGTCAAAGCCGCTTCCGGTGAGAATAAACGGGTCGGTGATGGCGGCAATATTTAAGGTTATGTCCGGGTACAACAACGTGAAGCTATTCAGACGGGGGATCAGCCATCGGCTGGAAAAGGTCGGCAGGACGGCAATATCCAGACTCTTGCCCCCCTCGGGTAACCCCATGATGTACTGGGTGTCTCTTTCAAGCCGCTCCAGCGTTTCGTGAACATGCCGGGCATAACGTGCTCCGGCAGGGTTAAGCTTTACGCGGCTTCCTGTCCGGTCAAACAGTTTGCAGTTGAGCAGCGATTCAAGGCGCGCTATCTGGCGGCTGATGGCCCCTTCCGTCAGTGAGAGCTCCTCGGCGGCCCTGGCAAAATTGCCGTGTCGTGCGGCGGCATCAAAGGCCTGCAGGGAAGTGCTACTGGGTATTTTTCTGCGCATAAAAAGAGCTCTCTTTCGCAACTGACCATGCCGTTTAGTGAGTAAATATCACTGACAGGTGAAATATTATCGATTTCCAGACCACAAAACACCCTATAGCATGAGTAAAAATCATTAAGCAGAGTGAGTGGTTGTCTGCGGTTACTCATGCGGAGGCAGGACAATGTTGTATTTCGTGGAGTGCTCATATACCGATCCAAAGAGCAGGCAAGAGTGGAATGAATTTTATCCTCAGGAGAGATACCGATGAACGCGCCCTTCTTCCCAACATGCCAGATTGGCGATTTTCAGGTAACGGCGCTGAGTGATGGCGATATGTCTGTCAGCCTGGATTTATTGTCAGGCATTGCAGCAGCGGATGCCGCAGCCATTCAGCGCCAGGCCGGAATGACTGAGCCCGGCAATATCCATATCAACGGCTATCTTATTCGCGGCCGGGGGCGAACCATGCTGGTTGATGCCGGTACAGGCGGGTTGAACAACGCGGGGGGCCAGCTCAAAGCCAGGCTTGCGGCTAGCGGCGTCAATCATAACGATGTGGACAGCGTATTACTGACACACTGCCATCCGGACCACATTGGCGGCCTGCTTGATGCCGAAGGACGGCCTGTATTTGAACATGCGAAACTCTTTTTGCATCCTCTCGAAGCGAGTCACTGGCGCGATGATGGCAAATTAAAAAAGGCGAGTGCACACAGCCAGCGTAATTTCCGTCTGGCCAGACAAACGCTGGATGCCTATGCAGAGAATGTGCGTTTTTTTAGCGCAGACAACATCATAAAGGGCATTACCCCGGTCTGGTTACCGGGTCATACGCCGGGGCATTGCGGGTTTCGCATTGACGCGCATGAAAGAAGCCTGCTGATATGGGGCGACATTGTCCATTATCCGCATATTCAGACGGCACAGCCCGCCGTGACGATTTTGTTTGATGCCGACCCCGCACAGGCCGAAGACACGCGCAAAAGAATCCTCGCACAAGCCGTGCGTGAAAATCTGCTTATTGCGGGCATGCATCTGGGACCGAGGGGGTTTGCGAACATTGTCAGAAATTATACTGGCTACGCTATTGCGTGGCCCGACGAGCTGAGATGAATTCCGGCTGTGTGTTCAGACGCACCGGTTAAGTGCCCGGCGTTTTCCGGGCCTCTCGTTGTGTGTTAAGCCGTGCCCTCTTCGCTCAAGAGGGCACCGTTTTTTTGGGCTGGTAATCAGAACGATTCCCAGTCAGAACCGTTCGCTGTTGACGCTGCGGGTCGCAGGCTAACCTTAGCGCGCGCTGCCGCTGGGGCGTATTTCGGCTTAGCCGTTTCTGAATTCAGTTTGAACACGGAAACCAGTTGCGCCAGTTGTTCGGCCTGTTGTTCCAGTGATAATGACGCCGCAGACGACTCCTGAACTAGCGCCGCATTCTGCTGGGTTGTGGAATCGAGCTCCGTTACCGCTTTACCAATCTGATCGATACCCCTGCTCTGCTCTTCCGAGGCGCTGGAGATTTCGTTCATGATCCCACTCACATTGGTGACCGAGGAGACAATCTGCTCCATGGTGGTACCGGCTTTGTTCGCCATTTCTGAGCCGGTCGTCACGCGTTGTACCGACTCTTTTATCAATCCTTCGATCTCTTTGGCAGCCTGGGCGCTACGTTGGGCAAGGCTTCTTACTTCACCCGCCACCACCGCGAAACCGCGCCCTTGCTCACCGGCGCGCGCCGCCTCAACGGCTGCGTTAAGCGCAAGAATGTTGGTCTGGAACGAAATACCATTTATTACACTGATAATGTCGGTAATTTTGTTGGAGCTTTCGGTAATGGTTTCCATGGTGCTGACCACGTCCCAGACAATTTTGCCACCGGAACGCGCATGCTCTGCCGCCACGCCTGCAAGCTGGCTGGCCTCACGCGCATTGTCTGCGTTGCGCTTAACCGTTGAGGTCAACTCTTCCATACTCGCCGCCGTTTCGACTACCGCGGCTGACTGCTCTTCGGTGCGGGAGGCAAGGTCAGTGTTGCCTGCGGAGATGTCCGACGAGTCGTTCGCCACGTGAATGACCGACTCTTTAATTTGGGTGATCATGTCACGAAGCTTGTCGTTCATGACGCCCATTGCCATTGTCAGGCGGCCCAGTTCATCGGTTGACTGCGGCTCAATGATCGCGGTCAGGTCGCCTTCGGCAATGCGTTCCGCCAGCGTCAGGTTGTGTTTAATCTGGCGGGTCATCTGGCGGGTAAGCAGCCAGGCAACCAGTAACCCTGTCAGCACTGCGCACACGGCGACGATGCCCATAATGATCATCACACGTTGAATAATATCGATATTTTTCTGAGTCTGACCAGTTACCAAATCATTGGTAATAGTATTAATTTTTTCTGCAACGCCGGTGAGCGCTGTCGCGGCACTCTGCGACTCTTTCTGGGCATTAGCATAAGCGGCAACATTATCCTGCATTCCGCTCAGGAATGCCTGAGCCATCTCTTTATCTTCGGCTGTAAAAGTGACATTTTCGGAATGGAGAATCTTCATCGCCTCATCGTATTGAGCCTTAAAGATATCCATCCCCAATTTTCCGGCAGATGACTGAATTTCATAAGCGGCCGCCCAGGTGTTATTGAGGTGATTGAGCAACGCGACTTTATCTTTTGAAATGGTTTCCTGCTGCTCAAGGCGGGTACTGAATTTATTGAGCAGGGTTTTGAGAGCAGGAGAGGTTAAATTCTGCGATTTTTCGACCGTCACCTGTTCGAGTTTAACGAACGTATCACGGTGGGTGGCATAGTCAGGAATAGTACTGCGCAATTCATCAAACAAAACACGGGCATCGCTGTCCCAGGTAAAGTCGAGACCCGTAATCGCTTTTTGATCCATCTTATCAATGGCGACTCTATTCGCCTGCAGTGATTTTTCATCATGGTTTAATTGATAAGTCAAACGGTTACGTCGCGCCGTATTGAGCTCGGTGCTGATTTCACTGATTAATTTACCTTTTAAAGCATGCTCACGGATACTCGCGGACTGTTGAATGCTGATAAGTGAGGACAGAACAATAATAACGATTAAAACTGCAAACCCGCCAAAAAGTTTGGCAGCCACAGGCAGATTTTTTATTGACGGTAACAGCTTTGACATAGACGTATCCTCAGTGTTCTTTTTTAATATTTAAAAAATAGTTTCATTTTTACTTCTTATTCGATTGCGGTTTTTCATTTCTTTTTGAGGAGTCACAAAAAGTGGGCTATCACGTTACTTATCGTCAATTACGCAATTTAATTTAATAAAAAAATCAAAAAAAGATCTGCGGAAAATATATCCTAAGAAAATTAAGATTGTTGCATAAATAATGTGAACGGCCCAGCATATTACGGTGTTCTTACCGTGATAATCATAAGCCTGCAAAGTTATTTATGACCAACTGCTACGCTGTGGAATTAAAAGATATAATATATTTCGCTAACGATGTATATTGCGAGGATGACTGTTCGGCATGTTATTAATTATCATTACTCAGGCTTTTTGCTGATCACTATCGAAAATGTTTATCGTGCCAGTCATGCACGAGAAGCGTCTGAGATTGTAGCCATATTTAAAACCACATACTGTCTCAGCTATTTCCAGCGCTGGTTTTAATCCTCAGCCATTTTCTTTATTCACGCTGCACTGACTGCTCTCCATCCGGCTGACGAACCGCCCCGGCTTTGCGGTGCGGTTCAGCCAAACGTGGAAAAAATCACATAAAGCGCTCTGCCCCGCCGGACGCTTCAATTGTCTGGCCGGTAACAAACTGATTTCTGTCTGAAAGCAGGAAAGCCGTAATTGCCGCAATATCCTCAGGAAGCCCAAAGCGCCCCACCGGGGTTTTCTCTTTACCCAACAGTGCCATCACCTCGTCGTCCGTTTTTTCAGCCAGTTCAGGGCGACGATGGCGGACATTCGGCAGCATATTCTGCGCCCAGTTATCAGTCGCGACAGCGCCCACACCAATAGCATTGACCAGGATACCATCCGGCGCCACGCTCAACGCTAAGCTCCGGGTCAGATTGTTAATTGCCGCACTCAGGGCATGTGAGACGGTAAGTTGTGGGTTTGGATAGATGCCGCCGATAGAAGAAATATTAACAATGCGCCCCCAGTTTCGCTTCTGCATGCCGGGAATAACCGCCTTACAAAAGCGCCGCATGGCAGAGAATTTGGTCTCCGTCATTAATTGCCAGTCCTCTTCTGACGTGGTGAGTAGAGTACCCGCATGCGCTCTTCCGGCATTATTGACCAGTAAATCAATTCCCTGAAAAACCGTTTCTGCGTGCTCAACCACCCGTGCCGGGAGGTGGGGATCGGTCACATCCCCGGCAACAGGCAGCGCCGAAACGCCATATTTATCGGCAATCTTCTTCGCGGCCAGGATCAGATCAGACTCTTGTCTGGATACCATGACTAAATGCGCCCCGTTTGCCGCCAGTTCTTCACAAATGCTAAAACCAATGCCGGTTCGGGCTCCGGTGACCAGCGCCACTTTTCCTGTCAGTTTTAAATCCATGTCTTGTTCCTCATAGTAAACACAATGACCAGATGAAGAATATGAGTAACAAATAATGCATTCAGGGGCTTGCGGAGCAGAATTCAGACGTCTGAAAAAAACGCGCAAAGCGTTAAGCATCACCCCTTCTTATACTGCGGCAACATTTTATTCCGGGTGAGGAGCGGTCAATGCAGACCCACAACCACGCGCTTTCTTCTGCCAGGATCCTGATGCTGGCTATTATTTGCTGTATCGTGGTGGCGAATATTTATTTTAATCAATCCGTTCTGAATTTGATTGCGGGCGCCTTTCCCAATGAACGGAATGCGGTTTCTTTGATCCCCATGGCGACCCAGTTAGGTTATGCGGCGGGGTTATTCTTTCTCATCCCATTAGGCGATTATATTGAACGTCAGCGGCTGATCCTGCGCCAGGCCCAGGTGCTTTTCCTGGCGCTGCTCGGCATGATGTTATCCCCAACGGCGACCGTGCTGGTGTTTTTCTCTTTTATTACGGGCATGTCCGCAACCGTGGCCCAACAAATCGTGCCGCTGGCCGCCTCTCTCGCCGGGCCGTCATCCCGGGGTAAAACCGTGGGTACCGTGATGAGCGGCGTTCTCGCCGGTATCCTTGCCGGGCGGGCGATTGGCGGTCTCATCGGTCAATATTTCGACTGGCGGGGTGTCTTTTTGTTCGGCGCGCTCATGACGCTACTGGCCGTCGTTTTTATCGTGCGCATTTTGCCTTCGCAGTCGCTGCCTGCGCCAACATTTAACTATCTGGCGGTATTGCGTTCACTCGGGCAACTGTGGAAAAGCGAACCGCAGGTGCGCAAGGCAACGCTGACACAAGCCATGCTGTTTGCCTCCTTCAGCGTGCTGTGGACCGTACTCCCATTCTGGTTAGCCCATCGCTACGATTACGGCGCGGGGGTAACCGGAACACTGGCGGCGCTGGGGTTAATCGGCATTCTGTGTGCCCCTCTGGCGGGGAGTTTCAGCGATCGTCAGGGCCCCTTCCGGATGGTGATGTTGGGCGTCATTCTCATGCTGCTGGCCTGGATTGTTTTTTGGGGCTGGAACAGTATGGCGGGGATGGTGGTGGGCATTCTGTTGCTGGATGCGGGCGAACAATGTGTACTGATAGCGAACCAGCACACCATTTACGCGTTGCGCCCGGATGCCAGAAACCGTCTGAACACCCTCTTTATGTGCGTTATGTTTATTGGTGGCGCCTGTGGTTCCCTGACAGCTACCGGGTTATGGCAGGCAACGCAAAGCTGGACGCTGATTTCTGCGGCGGGGGCCGCTCTCGTACTCAGCGGGATGCTCATTGCCGTGAGACGTAAAGATTAGCGCCCTATTCGGGCACACAGGGCCAGCGCATTACTTACCTCTGTTGCCCGGTGTGAACCATCGACATCGTTTAAGGCATTCTGAATTAACTGCTTAGCCGCCCCGTTTTCCCCGGCTTCGGCCTGAACGGTTGCCAGTGAACAGGCAATACGCAGAGCCCAGCCGTGGGCCCGCTGCTGACGCGCTTTATCCAACGCTTGTGTCAGCAATAAACGTCGCTCCTGGGCTGGTGATTGCGTGGCGCAAAGACGCATCAGTTCTGGCGCGCACCAGTTGTCTGGCCCCTCGCTGGCGGCTTTCTGCGCCAGCGCGCCATCAATTTCTGACAATAAAGGGGAGTATTGCCAGTCTAATCCCGTCGCCCGCAGCGAACTGAACAGTGTGGTTTGACTGACATCGCTATGACGGAACTGTTGGGACCAGACAAGAAACAGCTCGCCGTAGGTTTTCCAGAAATACAAATCATGCTTTTCTGCCAGTTGAACAAGCCAGTTCGCGGCCCTGACCACCCAACGTGGACGGCGTTCCAGCGCCGCTGTCATACAGGCGCCCTCGGCGAGCGCACAGCAGAGAGAACAGGCATGCTGCAAACGGGCGGCTTTTTTAACGCCGCGCAACGCCATCTGTTTTGCGGCCTTATACTCACCCTGAACCCAGAGTAAGCGAGACAGAAAAGCCATGCCGGCGGTCTCCTGATCGAGACCAAAACGAAAGGAGTGGCTCATACTTTCCTGCGCGTACCAGGCCAAAGATTGCAGCAGATAATCGCGGCCTTCGCTATGCTGACCTAAAAAATGCAGGGAGACACCGAGAATACGCAGCCCGGCGGCATGGGCTTCTGCATCATTGATGGATCGCGCCAGTTCGCACATTGACTGCGCATGTTCACGCGCTTTACCAGGAGCGCCCGTGCGCAGGCAATACAGCCATAACCCATAGTGCGCCTGTAAACGTATCTCTTTATCGTCGAGCTTTTCCGCCAGCGTCAGTGCGGTTTGCCAGGCCAAATGGGTTTCAGATGTCGGGCCTTTTGCCCAGGTCGATGCCTTACCTGCTGCGGCGCACAGATGCATTCTCTGATGTAACGTTAATACGACCCGCGCGTTATTTTCATAGAGCAGAGGGTAAATATGACGCTGACACTCATCATAGAGTGAGTATTCAATCCAGAACGGCGTCATCGCCTGTAAGATCGCAAGCCCTGTTGAGGGATCGCGCCCCTCAGTTAATGTTTGCTGTAAAACGCGTCGCAAATCATTAAGGATGGGGCGATAACGCTCCCGCCACTGCTCCGTTGGTAAGCTAAGCCAGTCCCTCTGCGCCTGTTCCACCAGCACGCTATTGTAATGGGCAAAATCGGCTGCAAGCGCAACATATTCATCCGCATCCCGGAGCTTCGCGCAGGCGAACTGGCGCATGGTTTCCAGCAGGCGAAAATGCGTAACAGGCGCCTGGCTACTGACCTGAATCAGCGACAGAGACAACAAGCGCTGCAAATCGTCAATAATCTGCCAGCTATGGTTGTCTTTTGTTCGCAGAAAATCACTGACGGATTGCACGCTAAACGTGTCGGTAAAGATGCCCAGCATTCTGAATAATCGCTGCTCACGCGCGTTGAGTAACTGATAAGTCCACTCCAGCGTCGTCACTATTTTCTGATGTCTGGGCTCCAGCGAACGGTGGGTATTGCTCAATAATGGGAAGCGGTCCTCAAGCCGATGATAAATCTCACTCACACTCATAAAGGGCAGACGGGAGGCCGCAAGTTCAATAGCCAGGGGTAAGCCATCAAGATGACGGCATAATTCACCAATCAACACCAGTTCACGTGCTGAGGGTTGGAAATCATGCGCACTGGCCCGGACACGCTCAATAAAGAGACGGACGCTGGCAAAAGAGATTAACGTGGCGTTCTCGGCACCCTCTTCGTGCGGGACTTGCAACGGCGGGAGTAAATATTGTTGTTCACCAGCAACCTGTAGCGCCACCTGGCTAGTCAATAACAGTTTGATCCGGGGAGCCAGTCTCAGAAGCCGCGTTATCAGCGGTTCCAGTTTGCTCGTCACGTGCTCACAGTTATCAATAAGCAGCAAACACTGACGTCGCGCGAGCTGTTGGCGTAAATCGGCATCCTGTTCAAGACCGGCTAAGGGAAGATGTAACGCCTGAGAAATAACGGAAAGCACGCTGGATGCGTCGGTAACATGGGCCAGTTCCGCCACACAGACGCCATCGGGAAATTGCGGGTGCAACTGGTTAACCACTTCCCACGCCAGACGCGTCTTACCCACGCCGCCAGGACCGGTTACCGTCACCAGAGGGTGCTGATTTAGCAGGGCACAGAGTTCCTGCACCGCCTGGTCGCGCCCTAAAATCGAGCTCAGAAAGGGGGTAACAGGCGGAACCGGTATTTCCGGGTCGGGAGATGCCTGCAACGGTACGTTCTTGATGTTAAAGCGGTAGCCACTGCCAAATTCAGTAACAAGGAGATGCCGGTCTCGCCCCAACAGGCGGCGAAGCGCTGAAATTTGCGCCTGAAGATTGTTCTCTTCGACGATTTCATTTCCCCACACCTGGGTCATGAGAGACGCTTTACTGACCGCTTTACCGTCGGCCCTTATCAGAACCACCAGAACATCAAATGCTCTGGCCGAAATTTTTACCGGCTTACCCCGGTGCAACAGAATCCTTAGCTGGGGCCAGAGTTGCCATTCAGCAAAGTGAATCTCATCGGTTGTTATCATAGTCTTGAGATCTTCTGTTTTTCACCATCACACACTGTTACCGCAAGGAGGCCAGGCGATACAGAGACCCGGTATAGCCTGACCTGAACCGTTGATAAGTATAGAGTCATGCCCCTGTGGCGCATAGCCCTGCGATGTATTCATTAACTCGTAAGAGGAGTCATTATCAGAGGTTTGTCAGCACAATTTTACCCTGAATCCCGCCCATCGCAGCACGCTGATGGGCAGCGCAGGCCTGGGCTAACGGATAGGTACTGTCAATAACCACCCGGACAAGGCCATTTTCCAGAAGACGGACTGCTTCATTTAATTGCGCGCCGCTGGAGCGTACCTGGGTGGAAGAGACCGTAATCTCTTTTTGCGCGGCCTCGTCCCTTGCGGAAAAACCCAAAGGGTTAACCAGAAAAAGAGCCCCGCCTGGCTTTATACAACGCAGAAAGCGTTCCATATGCGCCCCGCCCACCGCATCGAGAACCAGATCAACATTGTTGACCACCTCCTCGGCTGCCGTTGTGGTGTAGTCGATAAATTCGTCGGCCCCCAGCTCACGCAACAGCGCCTCATGGCGCGAAGAGGCCACAGCGATAACTTTCGCCCCTTTCCAGCGGGCGATTTGCACGGCAAGGTGCCCCACGCCGCCGCCAGCGCCATTGACCAGCACCGTCCGGCCTTTTAATGGCACGGCTTTATGAGGAAAAGGCTGGAAGGGATTAACCGCATCATGCCCTGTGTCGACAAGAAACTGCCAGGCGGTAAGCAGCGACATTGGCGCGGCGGCGGCCTCCACATGCCCAATCCCCTGGGGTTTGAGTGCCAGTTCGGATGCAGGCACACTGACATATTCTGCATAGGCGCCGCTGCCCGTCATCACCTTTTCAGGAAAACGCACCATCGAATAGACGTCATCTCCGGGGCGAAACGCAGTCACATTTTTACCGACGGCGGCAACGATGCCTGATACGTCAGTACCCAAAATAAGGGGAAAAACGGGATCGGGGCGCCATTCCGGTGGCAGTGTGCGAAAGCCATCGCGCAGATACCAGTCCGGCGGGTTAAGGCTGGCCGCCTGCATATGCACCAGGACATCGTCGTTGCCCACATGTGGTCTGGGTGCATCTTCATAAAGCAGGTTTTCTGGCCCGCCAAACGCATGGAGTTGTACTGCTTTCATCATCTCAGTCATCATCATCTCGCTCTAAAAGACCTCAGGTGACAGAGCATAGGATCAATAACCCAGGTTGATAATATGGCTGAATTTCGCTTTACTTATGCCATGAAGGAACAAATCGGTTTTGAGAGGCTCACAGGTCTTATTGCATTCGCTCGCGCAGGCGCTCTGGGTAGCTATAGTGCCGCTGCCCGTTCGCTTTCTGTTTCCCCCTCAGCCATCAGTAAAAGTATTCAGCGCCTTGAGAAACAACTCGGCATTACCTTATTCACCCGAACGACACGCTCACTGGTGTTAACTGCCGAAGGGCGCGAACTGCATGAGCGGGCTTTGCGGTTGCTACGGGATGCGGAGGAGATTGAACAGATAGCGAAACACGCTCGCGCGGAGCCCGCAGGGATATTACGCATTGCGGCGTCACTGCCGGTGGGTATCCATATGATTGCCCCTCTCCTTCCCGCCTTTTGCGCACTTCATCCAAAAGTGACCATTGATCTACGCCTGAGCGACCAGCGAGTAAGCCTCGTTGATGAGAATATTGATATTGCCATTCGACTTGGCGAGCTCGCGGATTCCACCCTCCTGTTGCGTCGCCTTCCCCCCTATCAGATAGGTTGTTACGCCTCGCCTGACTATTTAGCCCGCTGCGCCCCTCCGCTGCATCCCAATGATTTATCCGGGCATACGACGATTAATCTGCGTTATCAAAATACAGGGCAGCTTTTTCGCTGGCCGTTTCGCGTCGGGGAGCGCGAAATAGACATTGTGCCGTCATCAACGATCATTGCGGATACCAGCGAAGCCGTCATTGCCGCCATTGTTGCCGGCGCCGGAATCGGTATGGCCGCGAATTTTATGGCGGCGTCCCGGGTAAGCGACAAAAAGCTTGTTCCGCTGCTCTGTGATTTCGCGGTGGAGCGGCATGACATGTCGGCCGTGTGGCATGAAAGTCGACGTTCCAATCCTGCGGTACGCGCTTTTCTGGATCATATGCTTAGCCATTTTTAAGCTACCGGTTTTTAGCGATAACACTCACAGCACTGTCAAATGTGCCTCGTCAGGCGCAATGCGTAGCGTCGCGCCTGTCACAATAAATTTCTTACCTGTACACCGTGGCATCGCCATTTCCTGAAATCATCTATCCGCTCAGTTGACTTAATATAAAACAATAAAAATTTATTGTAAAACGATAAACTCCAGGCTAGCCTGCACACACTTCAACCTACCGTTTGCCAGGAGAGGCATCGAATGAAAAGAAGTCTGCAATATGGCGTTTCGCTTGCGGGAATCATGCTTTGTGTTCCTTTACACAGCGCGGATCTGTCCGGGTACGCGGGTCTCGGCGTTGCAGTCAGCCCCGTCTATTCGGGGTCACAGCACGCTGCGCCAGGTCCGTTACTCAAAGGTGGCGTAAGCCTTAAGAGTGATGGCTGGGGATATTGGGATCTGTCTACAGACGGTCTGGCATGGACGCTGCCAGCGGATTCCCCGTTTGCCGTGAGCCTGCTGTTAACACCGGATGAGGGGCGAAAAGAGGTGTTCAACTACCCATTTTCCGGCAGAAAAAACCGTGACTTGCAAGGGATGGGAGACCTGTCCGACATCCTCATGGCGGGTGCGGAATTGCGGTATCAACGTGAGGGCTGGATGGTATGGTTGCGCGCATTAAGTGCAACACAAAAGCACCGATACGGGGGCGAAACGCAGGATCCGGGCATGACGTTAAACAGTGGCGTGAAGGCAACGCTATGGCACTGGCGGGATGTCGATTTTTCAGTCGCTGGCGATATCACCTGGGCGAACGGCGGTTATCAGCAGCGCCATTACGGTGTCACCACAAGCCAGGCGCAACGCACTGATTTTTCTGTCTATCGCCCGTCATCGGGTTTCCAGCTTGGTGGAGTGTCTACCGGGCTGGTCTGGCACATTAGCGAAAACGTAGCCGCAGGAGTGAGCGGTCGCGCGGCATACTTGTTTGATGAGGCGGGTAAGAGTCCGTTAGTGAAAAGCCGAATGCAGTACACCCTGTCATCACTGATTCAGTATGAATTCTGAGGCGGACAACAATGAAGAAGCACTCTGTGCGCAGTCGTACGCGGTTGTTAGCCGCCGGTACAGCTTTTGTGTCGCTGATAGCGGCGGGGATCTACCTGCAACCCGGATTTAGTTCACCGTCTTTGCATCAGACGGGAGATGCAACGGTAGCCTCGTTTTTAACCCCTTTGCTGAAAGGATCAAGAGGCAGCGTTGCCGCCGCCTTCATCACCCCGCGAGGCGTACAATATGCGCTGTGGAACAGTGATTATGCAAAACAGTATGAAATTGCCAGCCTGACCAAAACCATGACCAGCAGCCTGCTGATTGAAGCGCAGCGACGCGGTGAAGCAACGGCACAAACCCGCGTAGGAGAACTCGTCCCGGAAATCACTGGCCCGGCGAGCGAGATAACACTTGAGCAACTGGCATCACATCGCTCTGGCCTGCCGCCGCTGGCGACATCATTACGACAGAAAATTCAGGTGATTAAGGCCATCATCCTGCGTGACAATTTCTGGAATTACGATGACGAGACATTAATAGAGATGGTGAACACCACCCGCGTTGAAAAACCCGCTGTATTTGATTACTCCAATACCGGCTATGCCCTGCTGGGATTGGCGCTGGCGCGCGCATCACATCAATCTTTTGCCACGTTGTTGCACACACGGGTTTTTGCGCAAGCGCAAATGAAAAGCTCCGTCATCGCAGATGATTCGACACCCGTCACCCCTACATTCAGCCACGGCTGGTCAGTTTCCGGATTCAGCGAAGCGCCGTGGGTATTGCACGCATTTACCCCCGCCGCGGGAGTACGATCGACCATTGTCGATATGGCAAATTATGCGCAGGCGTTACTGGCAGGAAAACTCGCAGGAAGCGAAGCGATGCCGCCGCGATTTGCCACTGACGATCCCGATTCACGGATTGGTTATGCCTGGTTTACAACCCGCATACATGGGCGCGATATCACCTGGCATGACGGCGAGTCCTCGGGGTTTGCCAGCGCTATCGCCCTGGATCCGCAGCGTAAAAGCGCCGTGGTTATCCTCTCCGACACCGGATGGCCGGTGATTGGTCCGGCTGTTCGGCTGTTACTCACCCAGCCGTCTTCTGAAACAGAGGCACACCGTGAACTGGATTGATATTCTCTGGGCAATACTCGCCTTTGCTTCGACCATGTTGTTTGTGTGCGGAAACTGGGCTTCGCATTACAAACTTCGCTTAGTCAATTATATCCTGACCGTTGGCATTATTATTTACTGCGTGGAGATGATGCAGACAATAACGCACCTCAGTAAGCCGGGTTACTTATTCAGAATGCTGACCTGGGCGATTCAGGCATCATATATCGCTTTTGGTGTCTACCGCGTATGGCCAAACCCCTGGCTAAAACGCGGCGCTAAAGGTCTGAACGCCAGCAAGATTGCTATCGCGCTGATGCTTATGTCATGCTTTAGCATACTGGTCTTAAAATAGTGCGTATTATTCAGGAAGGTTCATTGTGAAAGGTGCGAGAAATAAAATCAGCCTGGCGCTCATCACCGGCGTGCTACCGCTATTTCTTATCCTGGTGGTAATTACACCGCTGTGGATGTATTTCACGGGTTCGTCGTTTTTTATTTCCAGTATGCTCAGGTTCGCCGAGATTCAGGGCGATAATTTGCCAACCACGACGGTATCGTCACTTAACCAGCTACTTTTGCTGGTGATTCTCTATTTCCCGACGGGGCTGTTTGCTTTTGCTATCTGGCAAGGTATGAAAGTCACGCAACTGGTACGCCAAAAACAGATCCTCACTCAGGCGCTGGCGCACAGTGTACGTAAAATCGCGATAGCGATGCTAAGCCTTGGGATCGTCCTGCCAGTGTGCCGCTTTTTGATCCCTCTGGTCGTCTGGTGGCCGGAACATTTCTACCAGGTCACCCTGCTGATCGGCGATATTGTTCTGTTATTAGCGGGCGGCTTGCTGCTTGTGACGTTTCACTCCCTGGTTGAGGGGATCAGAGCGGAAGAAGAAAATAAGGAGTTTATCTGATTATGGCTGTCGTGGTTCATCTGGACAAAGTGTTGGTAGAGAAGAAAATGACGTCCAGAGCGCTGGCAGCCTTTGTGGGCATCACCGAGCAGAATCTCTCGCTGCTCAAGTCCGGGAAGGTTAAAGGCATTCGGTTTGATACGCTGGCAAAAATCTGTGAGGCGCTGCAGTGTCAGCCCGGCGATATTATTTCCTGGGAGCCGGATAGCCCACCAGCCGCACCGGATGACGCACTCTGACTGGCTCACTGAAAGTGAAACGTCATTTGAGACATTCCAGCCCCCCTCAGAGATATGAATAAACCAGCCAGTAACAGAATGGGGTCACACATGACGAAACCACAATGGCGGATTGCGGCAGACCAGCCTGATTATGCCGTGTCGTTATGGTTTCCTTGCACTTTGCACTTCCCGGGCGAATAACCGAATTTACGCATAAATGCGCGCGAGAATGCCTCAGCGCTGCCAAAGCCCACCATCGCGGCGACGGATTTAACGCTCCGTCCGGATCGTAATTTGGCCGCGCCCAGCGCTAACCGCCAGTTGGTCAAATATGCCCCCGGCGAGGCGCCGACCGTTTTCCTGAACACCTCGATAAATTGCGCGCGGGACATTTCGGCAATCGCAGCCAGGTCGGGGATCTGCCATTTCCGCGCCGGATCATCGTGTATAGCGACAAGGCTCCTGTGCAGTTTAGGGTGGGCAAGTCCCGCTAACAGCCCTGCATCCACGGTTTCCTGCGCGATTGCCCGACGAATGGCTAATACCACCACGACTTCGCACAACCGGGTCTGGACGGCACCGCCACCGCAACGGTTCACATCGTACTCCGCCACGATCAGTTCAGCCAGGCCAAGTAATTGCGGCATCTCCGCCATGGAAAAGCACAGCTCGTCCGGTAATGCGCTAACCAGTGGGTTCGCACTGCCGCCAAAATCAACCCTCGCGGCGGCACACAGCGTCGCCCCGGCAGGCAGACCACCCGATGTTCTGGCGCGGTAGAGCAAATGGGTCGGCCCGCCTGAGCAATTCACATCGATAATCAGCAGGTTTGCCGACGTTGGCGACTCGCACTGTTCCACATGGAGCGGAAAAGCGTGCAGGAAGGCCGTCAGACGATCATATCTTCGTGGAATATTCAGACTTTCAATCATGTATTTGTCGAACTTTATTACCCAGAATCTTTTATTCTACGTCAACGAGAGAGAATGACCTACTACCTGGATGACTGCCTGGAGATGCCATGACCCAAGATTCTGCTGCTAAATTCGACGCCACTCGCGCAAGGGAATACGCCCAACAAAGCCGGATTGCGCTGGCCGGATATGATGCCTGCCACGAACTTTCTGCATGTATGCTCTCGGCCGTGCTGGGCGAAGCGAAGCCTGCGCGTGTGCTGGTGGTGGGGGCCGGAGGAACTGCCGGGGAGATCATCGCCGCTGCGACACTGGAGCCTCGCTGGTCTTTTGTCGCCGTCGATCCCTCTCAACCAATGCTCGATCTTGCCTGTGCCAATATCGCCAGTGCCGCAATAGCCGACCGCGTTGAAGCTGTTCCCGGTGCGGTTTCTGATCTGGATGCCTCCCCCGCCTTCGATGCCGCCATTATGATTGGCGTGTTGCACCATCTGCCAGGCGATGAGGCAAAACACGATATTCTGACCCAGATTGCGATGCGCCTGAAACCGAATGCCCCGCTGGTCGTTGCAGGAAACTATCGCGCTTACGCATCGCAACCCGTGCTGATGGCCGCATGGGCAAATCGCTGGCGAATGAATGGCGCTGAACCCGAAGAGGTCCGGTCTAAAATGAACAAAATTCTGCAGGGCGCAGAGCCACCACGGTCAGAAGATGATGTCTTTGCCTTACTCTTTGGCGCCGGATTTGAGGCCCCGATTCGCTTCTTTTCCAGTTTGTTCTGGGGGGCCTGGCTGGCCCTGCGTATGTCAGCGGAGAAATGAGCGAGAAACGGATATTCTGCGGGTATTTTTCTTCTTCCTGAAATACCAGCACAGGCAAAATCTGTTTTCATTAGCCGGACACATCTTGCGATCCTGATATTGCTGGCGGGGTTAATCCGTTGAGTTTAAATAAGTCAAAACAGCATGACGACCCGCCACGCCATCTGAGAACAAGCCTGAATCTCTACAAGCGTGTTGAGCTAACACGTTTTATCCCCGCCGATCCAGCGCTTTATATCACCTATTTTTGGCGACCGGATCCCCACGCTCAGGATGTTCTTGGTGGTATATAAGCTGACCTTCGCGTTGTCGCTACCCTGGTTTTCCACCTGAATAAGCGTGTTGTTAATCAACAGTCCATCCGCAAGGTACTTTTGGTTGATCTCACCTTCTTTGTGCTCCGCGTCAAACTCACTTAATACGATAACCGGATTTCCTGAATAGGCCTCATATTCCAGGCACTGCCTTGCCATGTGCCGTAAGGTTCTATAGGTATCGGAGGGCCCCGTCTGGCTGGTAAAACTGCCATCAAAAGATGACTGGCTGCTTTTTAAATCACTGACAGTGATGGCGCACCCGCTCATGAAGATTGAAAAGAACAGTGTTGCCAGAGACAGGTATTTCACTTTCAACTCCATTGTTCTGGTAGAGGCCCTCCGCCAGGCAGGGATCAGATGTTGTGTTTCAGGCGTCCCTGGGGGTTGGGGAAGTCAACCGTCACCATCAGTCCACCTTCTGCAGATGTACTGAGGCTTACGCTGCTGTTGTGTTGCTGGGCAACCGCTTTGACGATGGCCAGGCCCAGGCCGCTTCCGCTTTGCATCTGCCCGGGATCGCGAAAAAATCGATCAAATACGCGCTCCCTCAATTCAACGGGAATGCCAGGGCCGGCGTCTGAGACACGTAGCTGCGTGGATTCATCGCGTGTTCGGACCTCTACCTCAACCCGCCCGCCCTGCGGGCTGTACTTCACGGCATTTTCAATGACATTGTCGATAAGCGACATCAGGCGTTCCCTGACGCCGGTCACCCAGATTTCGTCATGGGAGTAAAATTCAAGCTCAATCCCGCGTTCAGCAGCCAGCGGTGACAACGCCGCCATACGCTCTTGTATGAGCGTCGTCAGCGGCACAGGCGCCATTACCGTGTCAATGCGCGCTTCGCTGTGCATCAGCAATAGCAACTGATTAACGAGACGCGCCGCACGGCTATTGCTGCGAATAATCCCTGCCAGCAACTCCTGTTGCCTGTCGCTGCTGACATAGGACTGCAACGCTTCAACATTGATACGCATCGCCGCGAGCGGCGTACGTAACTCGTGAGCGGCATCGGCAATAAATACCCGTTCCCGTTCCGTGCTTTCCCGCACCCTGGCAAGAAAGATATTGATCGCATCAACCATCTGGCGAAGCTCCTTGTGCTTCGGCACTTCTTTTAAGGGCGAGAGATCGTCTGATGGTCGTAAGGAAACTTCATTAACCACTTTGTTCCACGGGCGCATCGCAATACGGATGGATAACCACGCTGGAAACAAAAGAAAAGGAATGCACACCAGCAGCGGCAATATGTAGTAGCCACGCGAGTTCAGAGAAAAAAAGAAATTCCAGCCTGCGGCAGGGGTAACAAGCGTTACCTCCACGTCAGCGTTGTCTGACTTGAGCGTACGACCAGTCCAGGCGCGCCCTTCGCTCTGAATACGCTGAATCTCCCCAAACCGGGTATTTATCACCCCTGTCGGCGCGCCAGGGGATGAATAAATGAGTGCTTTATTCTTGCGAACAATCAGGCTGATTGAGAGCTCAGGATCTTCACCGCCGCCATAACCTTCCCGCAACGCCTTGCTGAACGCGTCAAGCACGGCGGTTCGCTCCTGCGGTCGCTCGTCCATACTCTGAACCAGGGTAAAAATGGCGTCGTAGGTCTTACTGCCCGTGAGTATTGAGGGGCTGCGCAAGTCCTCCCACAAGACGAAGGTCAGAAATAGAGACCAAAGCAGTGTAAGCAGGAGCATCTGAGCGACCATAATTCGCCGCACGAGCGTTGGGGTTCTCAGTTGTCGCCAGAAATTTCGCATCAACCTTCCCCTTTCTGGATAGGCACGGTATCAATGACATACCCTACGCCCCTCACCGTTCGCACATAGCCTTCGCCAATTTTGCGACGCAAATTGCCCATATGCACATCGAGCGCGTTGCTCATATTTTCTTTTGCGCCGAATACCCTCTCTTCCAGAAACCTGCGTGTCAGCACGCGATCGGTGCGCAACATTAAAATTTCAAGCAGCGCGTATTCACTGGCCGTCAATTCAATATGACGTTCGCTCACTGTCACGCGTCGGGTCGGCACATGAAGCGTTAACCCCCGAATCTCTATCACCTCATTTTGAAAACCGTAACTGCGGCGCGCAAGCGCCCTCACCCTGGCCAACAATTCGGCCAGAACAAAAGGTTTGACGAGATAGTCGTCTGCACCGGCATCCAACCCGCTCAGGCGATCCTGCAGGGTGCCTCGCGCAGTGAGGATGATGACGGGGATCCCTTTGAGCTGCTGACGCATGTACGTCATCAGGCTCATGCCATCACCGTCGGGCAGCCCAAGGTCAAGCAACACGAGTTCCGGCACGCAGGCATCGATCTGATGCAGCGCATCCTCTTTGCGGCGAACCCATATGACATCAAACCCTTGATCTGCAAGGGCGATACGCACGCCGTTGCCCAGATCCAGGTCGTCTTCGATTAGGAGAATTTTCACAATGGTTACTGTATCAACAGTGAATGAAGATCGTCTGAAGAAAAGACGGTAGCAGGAAATCCATCAGGTTTGCAGCACTGGCACTTGCTTCAGCATTTCTTCATTTTTGGCTCATGAGAACTTTAGGGTAAGCATTCACACTGAGCATTCTGGCGATTAACAACCGTTTGCCTTGTAATCAGTTGAATCAACAAGGACTTCTTTAATGAAAAACAGAAACCTGCATCCTGAGTCCCCCTGTTCATTTCCGTGCCGCAGCCTGAAAAAAATGGTGCCGGGCGTTGTCCTGGCATTACTGACCACCCCGGTACTGGCGGCGGAACAGAAACAGAGCAACGAATTGACCCTGGGTGGAGGCGTGGATGTTGCGCCCTACTATTCGGGTTCGGATAAAAGTCGTGTCACCACTGCCCTGGTAGTTGATTACGCTATGGCAAACGGCTTCTTCGTCAGCACCACGCGCGGTCTCGGTTACGGCAACAACATCGGCAAATTTAATTACAGCGCAGCGCTGAGCTACCGTGCAGGCCGTAAAGATCGTGACGTGGACAGCGACTCGATAAACGGCGGAAGCGACAATTTACGCGGTATGGGCGATATCAAAGGTTCAGCTATCGGTGTGCCGACCCTGGGGTATGAGGTGACCGACTGGCTTAATGTGCAATTGCAGGCTGAGGTGCCCCTTTCTGAGCGAGACAATGGTACGGCCTTGCATTTCGGCATTGTCAGCCCGCTCTATAAGTCATCGAGCAATGCCGTGACGCTGGCGCTAACCGGCAGTTGGGGGACGAGCAAGTATATGCAGACTTACTACGGGGTAAGCGCATCGCAGTCGGCCGCATCGGGCTTTACACGATATGATGCCGGTTCCGGCATTTATGCCTGGTCCACGAATATTGACTGGACGTACAAGATTAATCAGGACTGGAGCGTGATTACCGAAGCTGGCTTTACGCAATTAACGGGGGATGCACGTAATAGCCCCATTGTTCAGCGAAAAACATCGCCCACCGGAAGCCTGAAGGTGACATACCGCTTCTGATTGCTGTTCGCGGTGCGTTTCCGGCAAACTTATGGCTATGCAATCTCAATGAATTCCTTTCGCGCCGTCCCGGCTCAGATGACGGGGGGCGCGACGTCGGATGTGCCGTTAGCAAAGGCCACGCTGGAATAACGTGGCCGGTGAGCCAGAGCGTTGTCGATAAAGGTTTATCGTAGCGCGATTTCAGCCTGTGGGGCGTTAAGTGCGGCCTGAAAGTGTTGTCTTCCGGGTCCCGTAAGCCATTGATCCAATTTCATCATTTCACCGAACATCTTTTCCAGTGCCGGAATATCAGCAACGCCCGCGACAATGCCATTGTCTACCAGTTCGGTAAGCCGACGAAGGAAGCTGTTTTGTGTTAATAGTGCGTCGGGAAAGCGCTGATAGTGGATGGGGAAACCTGCGGCGTTTGAGAAAGCACGCTCCAGATCCTCCCCTGTCAGCGTCTGGCTGGAGATTTCCAGCACTTTTCCGGCGAACTGTTGCGGGTTACACAGAATGCGGGCATTGATACGCCCGAGATCGTCCAGCGTGATCATTTGCATCGGCTGGTTACGCTGCATGAAGAAGGAAAAATTCCCGGTGTTCAGCCCCATACCGGGCAGCATCAGTATTTCAATAAAGCTGGCCGGACGCGTGATCGTCCAGCAAAGTGGCAAAGAGCGGACATAATTTTCTATTTCCGACTTGCTGTCGAAATGCCCCATACCTGTAGGGCCTTTCCCCGCCGCGCCGGACGAAGAATAAACAAGATGGCTGACTCCGGCCGCCAGGGCACTGTCTGCAATGGCTTTTCCCTGAATGATCTCCTGCTCATCACTTATCTCTCCCTGCGGAGAGCTGGTCTGAACACTGAAAACCCCCTTGATGCCCACCATTGCCCGCTCAATGGAAGCCCTGTCAAAAAGATTACCGACGGCAAGCGTGATGCCTGCCGCCATCAATGCCTGCGCCTTTTCGCTATGCGGATCACGCACAAAGGCCCTGACTTCACGGCCCGCCGCCCGTAGCGCATTCGCCACCGCCCCGCCCTGTTGTCCGGTGGCGCCAAAAACAAGAAATTCTGCTGTTTTGTTCATGAAAGTTCTCGATAGTAACTATTGAAGGTCACAGTATGGAACTATTATGATTTCCTCCACAAGACGGCACATTTTTGGTCCCTGGTTACACAGAGGTAACTATCAGGAGCCTTCAGCGGAGAAAAGTTATGGTGCGTGAGATTAATGGCAGACCGATCATTGAAACACCCGACGGACCGAAACTGACGCCGTGTGCCCCAGGAAGTGTGCTGGAAAGGCTGGGTGATAAATGGACCATTCTTGTTATTTCGCTGCTGTCGCTTTCGCCTGATATCCCCCTGCGATTTAGCGCCATCCGACGCGGCATTCCCGATATCTCACAACGTATGCTGACGTTGACGCTACGCAACCTGGAACGAGATGGTCTCGTGAACCGTTATTATTACCCGGAGCTTCCACCCAGGGTGGAATATCAGCTCACTGACCGTGGTCGTTCGATGCTAAAACCCCTCGCCGGATTCACCGACTGGATCAGGGATACATGGCAGGATATTGAGGCGTCCCGAAAAGCCTTCGATGAGGCAGCCGGGAAAAAGACGACACCATCGTGTTAATTCAGAGTGAAACCTGATTTTTATGCATGACGCAAACAGACGGGTGTCAGCCACGCTGGTCCAGGACCGCGGTTCTATCCGCTTATTTCAGTGTCTTTTCTCTGCGGCGTAATTATTGTTGATAGCGTACAGCGTGCATTGAGGTGCCCCTTTCCGTTGTTCCTTTGTACAGATATTAAGCGCCGTTGCGGCAGCTTCCTGACTGTTTCTGGCCCAGTATGCAGCGCCCCAGTCTCCGTCCGGATCGGTGGCAAAGGCTTTTTCATATCGCTGCGTTGTTTCATACTCGGAAAAGGCTTTTTTTCCGGCAGCATTGAGGGCTGGCGGTTCAATGAGATTTACGATGGGAAGCCTGATTATCTCCTGAAACGGCTGATGGTACTGCTCAAGAAAAGTAGCGACGGTATTCCACCAGAAACTCTCCGGCGCAGAATCCATAAAGACATGACCATCCTTCCCATAAGGAGGCATGACGACGAACCGGGCCGGGCTTTTACCCTGCTGATAGGCATTAAACATCTCTCGGCCTGTATCCGGGGGAAACGACTTATCGTTTTCTGCGTACAGCCACAGCGAAGGGATCTTCGCCGCTTTTCCGTATTGTGCATACGATTTCATCAGCCCCGTCTTATCACAAAGAGATTTCCCGTCGATAGCCCCTCTGCCGCCATCAAAATTGATCACTGCCTTTACGCCTGGCGGATTTGTGGCACCCGTTGCGATAACGGCAAATCCACCGGCGGACATACCAACCAGCATCGCATTATCAACGGATGCCCATGAATTCCGGCGCACAGCGTTAAGCGCCGCAACCATATTTTGGATGTCCTGCTCTCCGGCCTGCAGATGAAAGGGCTGAATGCACGAGTGTCCTGCATATTCCGCAGCGCCACTGGACTGACCATATCCCTGCCGCAGGACGACCACTGCAGCATATCCATGGCGTGCAAACGCGATTGCTGTTGAGGAGTACCGGTTTGGGTTAAGCGTCCAGCGGTCAAACTCGGCCTTACCGGTAGTTCCATTGGTGATTAACACAACCGGCAAAGGCTTCTTGCTAACCGGACGTGTGACAAAAGCATCAAGTATTGCAGGCTGGCCGTTATTTAACGTGACGGACAGCGTGAGAGGTTCCCTGATAAGCCCGCTTATCTGTTGATATTCGGCCCTGTCCGTTAAAGATTCTGCGTGCCCCGGTAAACTTATGATGAAGCCTGTCAATGGCAAAAAAAAAGATACTGCGTGGGTTATAAAACGGCTGCGCATCAGAAGATATCCTTAATTGGCCTGGAGATATAGCGCTTTGCAGTTGCGTACTGACAGGTAAAAACGCTAACGCTGACAGTCCCAGTATTAATGACTTAAGATCCTTAATCCACCAAGTGAGATGAAGAACATTAACGTAAGTAAATATGTATGAGGTGTGGATTTTCCTTAAAACAGTTATCAAGTTAGATGCTGACTTTAGAACCGCCAAATGGCTATAATAGCAGTGGTGCGCTTAAGGCTATTTATTTTAATAGCACGAGTTTTGGTTACATTATCGTTAATGCAAAAAAACTGTTGATTATACTCATTAAGAACAAAGGAAATTACCGATGAATAATGCATCGCTGGAGGAAAGAATCTATGCTATAAACTGGAATTCATCCTGTACAGCATATGGACCCGCAAACGATGTTCCTGAGCTATTATTACAATTAGCGTCTGACGATCACGAGGCAGCAATGACCGCCAGTCATAAGCTTTGGTGCGGACTCTGTCATCAGCATGTTTCTATGGCGCCAGCGGGATATATTGCCCTTCCATTTATATTAGAGATTCTTGATAGCGCCGATGAGTTACTTACGGTTGAAATACTCGACATCTTATGGGGATTCGCCCAATGCTGTATAGAGACAGGGCCGCATGCTCCCGACTATTTTGAGCCAACCAGAGAGCGTCTTATCGCCGAACTCCCCCGTTTTTCGTTACTATCCGAACACAGCAATGAATTAATCTCTCAGTTCGCTTCTGAAATAATCAAATCGTTAAGCCAAACATGAAACAGTTATGGTTTGGCTCTGGGACATTAAAAGGCGCTTAAACACCTTTATATTAATTCCCGAACGCTCGCCCCGTAATTGCCCGACTCCCTGGATTATTGTTGCAGTGGCTGTTTCAGCCACGGTGTAGTTCTGAACAATAATTAGCTAAACGAATTTACGTTTCAACGCTGCACTGAAATTCCTTTTTTCATCAGGGCACCTGTATTATTCCGACATGAGCATATCACATCTGTTCAGGTGGCCAAATTCAATGCACTACTACAGAGCGAGCAATGATTCAACTATACCAGGCGGGAGCAAGCCTGATTTTTTTCCATTCCTCAGGGTCATGACCGGGTATTAATATCGCGTTATATCGCTCGGTAAGCTGGCGCAGCTTGCGGACAGAGTGAGCGACATCAGTGGCGGATGTCATCAGGCCAGGGAGCGCCCTCTCATGGTAATGATCTAAGGTGTAAGCCGCATCAATCGCCAGCGTAAAATATGTACCGCCGGGTAATCTGATGAGAAAAGATTGATGTCCCGGTGAATGCCCTGGCGTGAAAATACACTGCAACGTGCCATCACCGTAAAGGTCATAGTTGTCATCTGATAAGCCGTCGAGAAAAAGCCAGTCAAGTTCAGGATGATCGTAATCGTGTCGGCAGTAGGCTCCAGATGTAAACCAGTCAGGAGCAAAGGCATATTCATACTCTCGCCGCTGAACCACATGAGTGGCATGTGGGAAACGGCCAATCGCCCCCGTATGATCGGAGTGTAAATGGGACAGTACCACATAGCGGATATCCTCCGGGGCGATGCCAATCCTTTTAAGCTGTTCCAGGCAGCCCTGCTCTTCTGACATCACCGGTTTAAACTGCTCTGTCGCACTTCCCCAATAGGCAAAAGGATCTTTCAATCCTTCTACAGCCAGACCACCGTCAATCAGAGTAAAACCATCCGGATGTGTCAGCAGGAACCAGGGGACAGGAATTTCATAATTCTCTCCCACGCCCTGATTCATCCTTATATGCTGATATTTACACTGCTGCGTTCCTGACTGGAACATGAAAAGCCTGATATCTGACATAATTACCTTCCACCAATAATTCAATGAAATAGATTACTATTTTGCTTAACGCTTACCTGAGCGTTGAGTTTTCATCATTTCGCAGAAGAGCAGTAGATACCTGTGTCGAATTACATTTATCGGTAAAACCGATATAATTGCTAAATGGATCTCTTCTCAGCAATGCGCATATTCATCAGGGTCGTTGAGCGGGGCAGCATGTCGGCTGCAGCCCGCGATCTTGGCATTGGCCAACCCGCCGTCAGTGAAAGAATAGATAAACTGGAAGCACATCTTGGTACGCGTTTGCTAAGGCGCAACACGCGGAACATGTCTCTGACGCATAGCGGTAATCTGTTTTATGAGCGAAGCAAAGCGGCCATTCAGGCGGCAGAACACGCGCTTTCCGTGAATGAAGAAAATCAGGGGCTGCAAGGCAAAATCCGTATTGCGGCGCCCTATTCTGCCGGGGAAAGCCTGCTGATGCCTGCACTGTTGCAGCTTCAGAACGAACATCCAGGACTACAGATCGATGTCATTTTTAACGACCGCGTTATCGATCCTGTCACGGAGGGGGTGGATTTATCACTGAGGCTGGGAGAGGTCTCAGAAGGTTTTTTTGTCGCCCGTCCGCTTGGTAGCGTGCGCAGAGTGTTGCTCGCCTCCCCTGCTTTGCTGGCCAGAATGGGTTATCCGGACTCTCCGGATGCGCTGGCTGGTTATCCATTTGCTGCTGTTTCTGGTGTATTTGCCAGCCATCGCATTCCATTGATCAACGCTGATGCCCAACTCATTAACGTTCCCGTTGATGTTAAATTACAGTCCACTCACTGGCGCAGTGTCCTCACCTGGTTATTAGCTGGTCATGCCATCGGTGTTTTGCAATTTCCGGTCTGCAAAAACGAAATGGAAAAGGGGGCGCTAATCCCCCTTTTAAGCCACTACACGGTCCCGCCTTTTACTGCCTGGCTGCTTCATCCACCGGCGGGCATGATGTCATATGAAACACGCATTTGCGCATCTCTGCTGGAGGGGTATCTCAAAGATTCACTGCTTGCGTTGATGTGCCAGCAATAGCATCTGCGTCTGGCACACACATGCCCGTCGACAGCGCAACCTTGTCTGCTATGAAGAGGAGCGAAAGGATATTCGCCTCCCCAGAATGATTAATAACCCTTACTCAGAACGTTGAAGCGTAAGTTCATAAACGACGCAGGGCACATCATAATGTTGTTCTATTGCCTTATACGTCATCCCTAAGCGCTGCATAACGCGATGCGAGGGGATATTGTCAGGATCGGCAACAGCCACCAGATACGTTGTGCCTGTTCGCTCTACCGCGAAAGCAATAATCGCTTTAGCAGCTTCTGTCGCATAACCTTTGCCATGATGTTCCGGGACGAGTCGCCAGCCTATCTCTAACGGCGCGCCATCCACATTTGCCAGGTGCTGGAGGCAGGCTGCACCAACGATCTCCCCGGACGCTTTTTCTTTGATTACCCACCACGAGTACCCGTATCGCTCCCAACGGGCCTGAACACGTCTGATACCTTCCCAGGTCTCTTCGGGTGTTTTAGCAATACCCTGGTTGATATAACGCATCACACGGGTATCGCTATCCATCCTTCTTAAACCTTCGTAGTGTGAGTCATTATAAGGTTCAAGCGTTAGACGTGCGGTTTCTAAATCCATCTGACATTCCTTTTTACGTAAAGGTGTTGGCTTCGGTGACCTACTCATCCTGAATCAACTTATCATGATGTAAGCAACATCATCTACTCGCACTCAGTGGGCGTCAGATCTGCGGTGAGCAAGACACGGGCGCTGTGTTTATTGCATCTGATATCTATTACGCCTACCTACCTGGACTGGTAGCCGCCCTCTTCATACGCCCCGAAAGCTTGAGGAATGTCCAGGGTCTGGGTATTCTTTTTCAGGGCTCATGCTGCCTGCCGCTCGCTTCCCAATGGGAAAAGGTGAAAGCATGTTTGTTCTCAACTTCATTGATTCAACCACTCTTGATGGTCGGGATGTGGTAATGCGAGCACCCTCATTTCCTGACGACAGGAGCAATTATGTTTTCTATCGAGCAAGCCAAACACATGGCTGCAAAGTTAAAAGCCTCTCTTGCGTTACATGAGCAGACGATCTCTTACTCCACCGCACTCGAAATGGTTTCGCATCAGTTAGGCTTTAGAGACTGGAACACGGCGGCGGCATCGTTACGTCCGCAGGTTCCTGAGTCTCAAATTCAGTTCAGTAAATCGATACCCATCCTGCGAATTTTTGATGTCCGAAAAGCACAGGAGTTCTACCTTGAATTTCTGTCATTCAGCGTTGAGTTTGAACACCGTTTTGCACCCGACTTACCCCTGTATATGGGCATCGTCCGCGATGGTTTGCAGTTGCATCTTTCTGAACATCACGGTGACGCCACCCCAGGCGCAACGATATTTATCCCGATGAACAATATTGCGTTGTTCAGAAAGGAACTACACGACAAACATTATGGTTACGGTCGCCCGGAAATCATCAAGCAGGATTGGGGAGAGGTTATGGAAGTCCATGATCCCTTTGGCAACCGGCTCCGTTTCTGTCAAAGCTAATTATTAAAGTAAGGGGCGCAAGTCTGTTGCGTCCCTTATGCCATCGCCGCGTTTTTATCAGCAGTCGAATTTTCCCTGGTGCATTTTCACGGGATTTTTCAACACCAGTACAAGCATCATACTGCCCACAATAATACCTGCTGCCAGTAACGCCAGCCCCTGAAAGCCTGTCACGGCTAACACCTGGCCACCCGCAAGGGCACCGGTTCCTATCGCTGCGTTAAAAATTGCGACATAAATGGCTGACGCCGGTTGTGCGGCATCGCCGGCGCTATGAAGTAACCACGTCTGCAACCCGACAAATACAATCGAAATACCCGCCCCCCACAAGGCAAGCAGCATCCCCATTAACCAGAAAGGAAGAGGTGCGACGCTACTCATACCAAGCATACCGAGTGCGAGGGCACTCAAAAGAAGTGACGTGAAAATAAGCGTTTTAAGATGCCGGTCAATCAGCTTACCGGCAATGACATTCCCTGCCAGGCCAGAAAGCCCGAACACCAGCAGCAAACCCGAGACGGAAGCCGCCGGTACGCCATGGACCTTCATCAACAGGGGTTCCAGATAGGTGAAGGCCGCGAAATGGGCCGAAATAATGCAGGCTGTTGCACAATACAGGGACATGAGCACCGGGTTTTTGAATAGCCCACAGTAAAGACGCAGCCTTAGTGGCTGCGGCGCCGCCAGTGCGGGAAGCGTCCAGAATAATGCACAGGCGGCAGCCAGCGCCAGCAGCGAAATGAGCATAAAGGCATTACGCCATCCGGCCATGCTTGCAATAAAACTCGAAAGAGGTACACCCAGAACGCTGGCTGCCGAGACGCCGCCAAAAATGATTGAGGTGGCAAGCCCAAGCTTTTGCGCCGGAACAAGCTGCGCGCCCACTATGCCAATCATTGCCCAGAACGCACCGTGCGCAAGTGCCCCGGCCATGCGCGCACTCATAAATGTGCTCATGGAAGAAGAAAAAGTTGCAGCCATACAGGACAAAGCAAGAATAAGCATCAGGCCAACAAGCAGAGTCTTGCGGGAAATGCGTGCGGGTATCGCGCCGGAGAGCAGCGCTGCGAGCGCACCAACCCAGCCATAGGCGGTCACGACAAGACCCGCCCCGGATTCAGTCTGATTCAAATCCTTTGCTAAGGTACTGAGCATACCAACCGGCGCAAGCTCGCTTGTCACGATTGAAAATGCACTGATCCCAAGTACGGTAACTGCCAGCCAGGCGCGCACCGGCACGAAACTTACGTGTACAGCCGTTTCATTCATAAAATAAATACTCTTAAAAAAAGTGGAAATGTGACTGAGGCGTTTTTTGGTTAGTGATTTCAGGCAGCCGCGCCTTTCATTTCTTGAACAGCGCATCGAGGTCCGGCAATGGGAATGGCAGCCAGGTTGAGCGATGGCGTTAATGTTGGTTTTTTCATATTTATCTCCTTATGGGAACGACAGTATTAACTTGTTAAAATCGATAAAACAGACCTGAAAATGGAGAGCCGTTTTCCATAAACGGAAAAACTATGAGTGCCAATTTTAACTGGGACGATACGCGCATTTTTCTGGCCATCGCCCGCGCGGGGACGTTGAGCGGCGCAGCAGAAGCTCTGGAAATGGGCATCGCTACGATTTCAAGAAGGCTGGACAGGCTTGAGCAGTCGCTGTCCGTGCCGCTTTTCAGCCGACATCAGAGCGGATACCGGTTAACGGATGATGGTGAAGCGCTACTGGAGCAGGCGGAAGCGCTGGAATACGCGGGGCTCGCTTTTGGTGAGAAAGCTAAACTACAGGGTAATGTTGCAGGGCTTGTCCGGCTGGCAACATCGGACAACCTGGCTACGCATTTCATCCTGCCCTCGCTGGAAAGGCTGATGAACAACTACCCTGAACTGCGGGTGGAAGTGCTCAGCGGCGTGCAGTCAGTTAATCTGCATCGCAGAGATGCCGATTTAGCGATACGCATGGTCAAGCCAGAGAGCGGAAATCTGACGCTAAAACGTCTGGGAACGGTGGGATTTGGCGTATACGGCGCTGAGGCATATCTTAAAAAAGTATCTGGCGGGCCCGCGGGAGTCTCGTTACAAAATGCGCACTATATAGGCTGGCCGGAATCACACCAACACCTGCCTGCGGCGCGCTGGATAACGCGAATGCTTCGCGGCAGGCCATGCAGGCTGGAAGCAAACACGCTCGCGGCTCAGGTCTCCGCTGTTTTAGCGGGTCTCGGTTTAGGCGTTTTACCGCACTTTATGGCAAGGAAAAACGGTCTGCACTGCGTTAATCCCGATCCTGGTGTGGATCAGCCGTTATGGCTGGTGATGCATTCAGACTTAGCCGGGTCACGACGGGTCAGAGTCGTTGCCGACCACTTAATTGCATTATTTGATGAACATAAAGCTCATCTGGCGCTGCCATAAGTATTTCACGCTAACCGACTGTTGCTGCTTTTTGTGCTTTCCAGGCATAACCAGCGCTGGCAGGCAAACCAGATGGGTGACGGGCGCCCGCAGTAGAGGGTATTTCTCAGAAGAGAAATGAGAGAACGTATGGATCTGACAAATTATTTAACGAATATCGATGGGGTTTTTTACCGGGCCATTGATCCCGCATATCGGCATTTTGCGTTATCGGGTTCCAGAGCGCCGGGCAGATATTCAGACAGCCATCAACCTACGCTGTACCTCAGTTCCTCGCCAGAAGGGGTAGAAGCGGCCATGCAGTCGCACAGCGGTAACAGAAGTCGCAACCTTGAAATCGTCAGGGTTAGTGTTATCAGCGATAAAATTATTGATCTCAGAAATGCTGAGGCGCTGTTCGCCGCAGGTATTGACCTGAATGATGCCATTGCGCCCTGGCAGGAAATCGTGCGTGAAGGCGGTGTCCCCCGGTCGTGGAATGTGCGTAACCGTCTGACGTCTCTTGGGATAAAGGGGTTAATTGACCCTTCCCGAAAAGCACCGGGACTCTGGCATCTGGTGCTTTTTAGCTGGAATCATGACACGCATTCGCGCGTGTCTCTTCTTGAATGAATTGAAGCGTGCAGCCGTTTCTTGATCGCACGGTCTTGCGCTTCTGAGGCGCGTGGATTTACCCACGCTCCTCAGCTTTTCACGGTTTTACTCCACAACGCAGGCTACATGACCTATGCCATGTGGCCCGAAACTCACCCTCTCTTCTCTTTCAGCGCCAGGCGCAGATGGCCGTTATTGCGCTGTAGTGCTTCGCTCGCATCCCACGCATCCATGCCGCTGAGCAGCATCAGAATGGCGGTTTTGCACTGCTGATTGCAGCTTGCCAGCGCCGCTTTTGCCTCTTTGCGTGAACAATCACTGGCCGCCATCACGATCGCTATCTGGCGCTCCTGCCATTTATTTTCCGTCGCCGGAATATCCACCCGCAGGTTGCTGTATACCCGGCCGCTGCGGATGGCAAGCGTGGTCGTTAACATGGTCAGAATAGATTGCTGCGCGCGCCGTGCTTTGGGATTCCCATAGCCCGCAACCACTTCCGCGCCCGTTGGCGGCGCAATCACGATATCCCCGAGGCTTGCGGCTTCGCTATGTTGATCGGAAGTAAGTACCGCCACCATTGCGCCGGTCTCGTTAGCCTGGCGCAGCGCGCCCCATACCCACGGCGTTTTACCGCTTAGCGTGAGCGCCAGCAGCACATCATTGTGGTTAAAATTTATCGCCTGTAGGGCACCAATCCCGCCGTCGTAGTCGTCGGCATGCGTGTCATTAACCGCAATGCAACGCACCTGTGTCTGGCTGTCCGGGGCAAAATCATTAATCGCCTGCTGCGCCAGTTCGCCAGAGGCGCCGGCCCCGATAATGACAACTCGCCCGCCGCGACTGAGTGCCGCCACGGCATGCTCAACCACTCTCGCTACATCAGGCAAACAGTGCGCCACCGCGTCGTGAGCAGCGACATCTTCCTGATGAATGAGTTGCAGGACATCGTCTGTTGAGAGTCTGTCTATCTCCGTTGTCCGGTCATTACGTCGCGCTTTCGCCGCTACCGTTAACAAAGTGCTCATCATTACCTCCTTTTTATTTATCCTGCCCTACTATAAAGCGATTCATATAATTGCCTTGCGAGACGTGTCACGTAACTGAGGGGATAAATCCAAAGGTGACAAGCCGTTAGCCGCTTTGAGATATGCGCCCCTTCGGCGATAATTACCCTCTTTCTGTGAATGATTTTGAGGCCGCAGTGAACGGAAGGCATCCACATCCTGCTTCGCGCAAACGCACCATGAAACTCAGTACCCTGGTTACGCTGATGCTGTGCAGCGTTATTGGCTCGGTGTTACTGGTGGTTTACGCGCTCTATTTTGTCCAGATCGCCAATGTCACCCGGGAAGGGGTGAAGGACACTGCGATGGCCGTTGCACGCACCCTTGCCGATGAACCGGAGATCAAACGCGCGCTCTCGATGCCTGTCGGGAGCCAAACGGTGCAGGACCTTGCCCAGGCGGTACAACGCAGAAACGATCTGCTGTTTGTCGTCGTGACCGATATGGACGGCATCCGTTTGTCACATCGCGAGGCCAGTGAAGTTGGCAAACACTTTATTGGTGATGATCTGATCCCCGCCCTGCATGGCCGGGAGAATGTCTCGGTCAACCACGGCGTCCTCGCCGAGGCGCTGCGCGTTTTTACACCGGTATTTGATGCCCGACACCAGCAAATCGGCGTGGTCGCCATCGGTATCTCGCTCAGTAAAGTGGATAAACAGATAAGCCACAGCCGCTGGGGATTGCTGCTCACCATGCTCTTTAGCGCCATGGTCGGCTCGCTTGGCATCTGGGCGCTGGTCCGGGTGCTCAAGCGTATTCTTTTTGGCCTGGAACCTTATGAAATCTCCACCCTGTTTGAACAGCGCCAGGCCATGCTGCAATCGCTCAAAGAGGGGGTTATTGCCGTTGATCGCGAGGGCAATATCACCCTCGCCAACCAGGCCGCGCGCCAGATGTTGCTCAGCACCAATAACCACGGCACCCGCGATATTCGCCACACGCCGCTGTTTGCCGACCTGCAAACCGTGTTGCAAAGCGGACAGCCGCTGTCCGATCAGGAGATCGGCTGCAACGGGCATTTGCTGCTGTGCAACAGTGTGCCCGTGCGCGGCCAGGATGGGGTCATTGGCGCGGTCAGCACATTCAGGGATAAAACCGAAATCAGTCAGCTACTGCAACGTCTCGACGGGATGGTCAATTATGTGGATGCTCTCCGCGCCCACTCCCATGAGTTTATGAACAAGCTGCACGTGATCCTCGGCCTGCTCAACATGAAGCGTTATGACACGCTCGAAGAGTATGTGTTACAGACGGCAGAAGGTTATCAGAACGACATCGGCACCCTGCAGCATCAGATACAGACGCCCGTCGTAGCAGGTTTTCTGCTGGGTAAAATCAATCGTGCCAGAGAAGCCGGGGTTATCCTGACTCTGGCGAATGAATCCCTGGTGCCGGATAACCCCAACCAGCAGCAGGTGACGGCGCTGGTAACCATTCTGGGTAATCTTATTGAAAACGCCCTCGACGCCATGACCGATCAATCCGATGGCGAAATTGGCCTGTTGCTGCACTATCAAAACGGCTGGTTAAGCGCCGAGGTCAGCGACGATGGTCCCGGTATCTCCCCGGAACATATCGATGCCATTTTCTACAAAGGTTACTCAACCAAAGGCGAAAACCGGGGCGTCGGGCTGTTCCTCGCCCGCCAGCAGTGCGAAAATCTCGGTGGCAGCATTACGGTGGAGTCGGAACCTGGCGTATTTACTCAATTTTTTGTACAACTCCCATGGGACAGTGAGAGGAAGAGCGTGTGATTAATGTATTAATTGTCGATGACGACGCCATGGTGGCGGAGCTGAACCGCGTCTATACCACGCGGCTATCTGGCTTTACCTGCTGTGGTGTCGCCTCCACCCTGCGTCAGGCCGAAAATATGATTAACGACCCGGCGCTGGATATCGATTTGATCCTGCTTGATGTCTATATGCAGCAGGATAATGGCCTGTCACTGCTCCCGATCATTCGCGCCAGTGGACGGAAAATCGACGTCATCATGATCTCCTCCGCCTCCGATGCCGCGACCATTCAGACATCGATGCATTACGGCGTGGTGGATTATTTAATCAAACCGTTCCAGTTTCCACGCTTTGAAGAAGCCCTGACCCACTGGCAGGAAAAGAAGAAACTGATGAGCGCGCAGCAGTATTACGAACAGGCGGATGTGGACAGGCTGCTCCATGGCGGGCCGCAGGAGGTTGCCGATACCCGACGCTTACCAAAAGGGCTTACTCCGCAGACGCTGCGGACCATTTGTCAGTGGATTGATGCGCACCCGGATATCGAGTTTTCGACCGATGAGCTGGCGAGCGCGGTCAATATTTCCCGCGTCTCCTGCCGTAAGTATTTGATGTGGCTCGCGCAGATCGGCATTTTATTTACCACCATCCACTATGGGGTGACGGGTCGCCCGGTCTATCGTTATCGCCTGCTGGAAGAGCAGTACGGATTGCTTAAGCAGTACTGTCAGTAAAGGTGTAGCTATCATCCATTAGCGTAAAAAGGACATTACGCGTGGATGAGGCCACCACCCGCCGGTCTTTTGTGACAAAGATTGCTTCGATCTCCGGCTTGTTGCGCAGCGCCTGGCATCCTTGTTCCACCCCCATCCCATAGAGCAGCGTGGTCCAGATATCGCCATCGAGTGAGTCGGTTGAAATCACCGTCACACTGTCGAGTTCGTTGTCGAGCGGGTATCCCGTCGCCGGGTTAAGGATGTGATGATAACGTTTGCCGTCTACCTCAAAATAGCGCTCGTAGGTTCCCGACGTGACCACCGATTTATCTTGCACATCGATAACCCCCACCAGCGCATCCGCCGTCGAAAACGGCTTTTTCAGTCCGATGCCCCACCCGCCCTGTGGCGCGCCGAGCGTATGCACATTCCCGCCAAGATTAATCAACGCCTGCGTGACCCCTTCGCGACGCAGGAAATCGCGTACCCGGTCAGCAATATAGCCCTTGGCAATCGCCCCCAGATCGATCTCCATCCCCGAACGCGCCAGATAAACCGTGCCTGCGGCCTCGTCCAGCAATACGTTTTGTGGGTCGGTCAGCGCCAGCAGTGCAGCCAGTTCCTCAGCGGGCGGTACGGTGTTGTCGTGGCGAAAACCAATCCGCCAGCGCTTGACCAGCGGGCCAATCGCCAGATTAAAGCAGCCGCCCTTGACCAGGCTTGCCGCCTTCGCGCAGGCAATTAATGCAAAGACCGGACGGCTAACCGCCACCGGATGCTGCCCGGCGGCCAGATTGATATCCATCACCTGCGAAGGCGTGCGGTTGACCGTAAACAGATCTTCATAGCGTTTGATCAGGCGAAAGGTGTCGGCGGCAAGCGAGGGGTTGTGGCTGAACAGTTTGAGCAGGATCGGCGATCCCATCAGGACGGCGGAGTATGACCAGACACCTTCTTGCTGTTCCATATTCACTCCTAAAAAAATGCCCCGGTCTCTGCCGGGGCTTATCATCAGGCCTGCGCTTTCGCCCAGTTTGCCGCATGGTGCCCGGCCAGTGAACCAAAAATAATGATGTCAGCCACCGCATTACCACCGATGCGGTTGCTACCGTGGATCCCCCCGGCCACTTCGCCTGCGGCGAACGCCCCCGGAATGACCTGCTGCGCTTTATTCAGCACCGCTGTCTCAGTATTAATGGTTACACCGCCCATCGTATGGTGAACCCCCGGCGCAATGCGGATCGCGTGGAACGGCCCTTCATTAATCGGGTTACGCAGTGCGGTGGTACGACCAAAATCGCTGTCGTGTTGCTGTTCAACAAAGCCGTTGTAGCGCTCCAGCGTTGCCAGGAAAGCATGATAATCCATCCCCAGTTTCTCCGCTAACTGACGCGGTGAGCTGGCGCTGGTGACAAAGCCGCGGGCGATATACTCATCTGCCGCTTTGTTTTTCGCCCGTACGTGTTCATCAAACACGATGTAAGCGTAATGTTCCGGCAAGGCGATGATCTGCGCGGAGACTTTGTCACGGGTTTCCATTTCATTAAAGAAGCGGTTGCCCTGCTGGTTAACGAGGATCGCCCCGCCGCCGCGAATCGATTCGGAAATCAGGTACGAGGTGTTCTGTTCCACCGTCGGGTGGATCTGAATTTCACCCATGTCCACCGTGCCTGCCCCGATATGTTCAAGCAGTGCAATACCGGCCCCGGTCGCCCCTTTGTGGTTGGTGGTGACAAAACCGTCAAGATCCGGGCGGTATTTCACCACCATCTCGCTATTGGCGCTAAAGCCGCCGGTGGCGACAATCACACTTTTCACCGCGATGGTCAGGGTTTCGTTTTCGTCATTGATCAGACGTACCGCGCTCACTTTACCCTGCTCGCAGAGGATCTCTTCCACCGAGGTGTCGAGCATCACGTCGATACCGCGCTTCGTCACATTACGAACCAGACCGCTAATCAGATAACAGCCGACCGCTGAACCGTCTTTCGGACGGTGGGTGCGGTCAATGCTCATGCCACCAGTGGTGGTGATGTCGTTAAGCATAATGCCGCGATTCGCCAGCCATTCGATGGCCTGCGGCGCATGTTCCACGAAGCAACGCAGCAGCTCAGGGTTGTTGCGGTTTTGGCCGCCTTTCAGCGTCTCCTGATAGAAAAGCTCTTTGCTGTCCTGAATGCCTTTCACACGCTGGAAGCGGGTTTCTGCGGCATTCATCCCGGCGGAGGCTTTAATGGTGTTACCGCCAAAGGTTGGCATTTTCTCCACAATCAGCACGCGTGCGCCTTCGTCATGCGCCTGGATCGCAGCCGCCAGTCCGGCACCGCCGCTGCCGACCACCACCACATCATAATTTTTCGGCGTGGTGTCGTCCGCCCCCTCTTCCTGCGCCAGCGCTTTACCCGATTTCACCATCGCTTTGGAAACGGCTTTTTTCACCGATTCGCTCTGGCTGGTTGCCCCGGAAATCGCATCCACATGCGGGCTGTTGGCGGTCAGAATGCGTGAACGAATCTCATCAAAGCTGGTGACAAAATCCACATCATCGCCCGTGCCTGACAGCAGTTCGATATCCGCGATACGGTCGGTTTCAAGGCTGATATTGAGCACCAGCTCGCGGGTATCATCCTGTACGGTTTCGGTGTACACGCCCGGTTTGAATTTTTTGTCCGCCATGCTCATGTCGCGGATCATCGCCTCCACCAGCGAAAAGCGCCACAGCGGTTCCGGGATGGTCAACGCTTCGCGCTGGGTGCTGTCGATGAACAGCTCCAGCGTTTCACCCCGCATGATGCGATCCGTCCAGTCCGGATAAGCAATGCAGGCGCGCCCCACGGCAATCAGGTCATAGCCGTGGTCAACCGCGTCCTGTGCGTCAGCCGCGTTCACCACGCCGCCCACGCCCATCACCGGCACCTGGGCCAGGGTTTCGGAACGCAGAGCGACATATTTTTCAATCAGCGGTGTAGGATCGGTGGTCTCAACAATGGAAGGACGCAGCGTTGCGCCAACGGAGAAGTGCAGATAATCCAGGCCACGCGCGGCCAGTTTTTCCAGCAGATACATGGTGTCATCAAAGCGGATCCCAGGCACTTCCATCTCTTCCGGCGAGAAGCGATAGCCGATGATAAAGGCGTCATCCGCATACTGGCGGACCATTTTGTGAGTGATCTCAAGCACCGCCAACGGGAATTTCGCACGGTTGTCGCGGCTGCCGCCCCACTCGTCATCACGCTGGTTGGAGTTTGGCGAATAGAACTGCTGAATGAGATAGGTGTTCGCGCCGTGTAACTCAACGCCATCAAAACCCGCGAGAATAGCGCGGCGTACGGCGTCACCGAACTTCGCGACCATCTCTTCCACTTCCTGAGTTGTCAGGGCGACCGGGGTAGCCGCGCCGTCACGCGGTGCCGCCAGCGCGCTTGGGCCAACCGGTGTGCGACCACCGATCAGTTTCGGGTCGACCATGCGGCCGCCGTGGTAAATCTGCAGGATAGCTTTCGATCCTTTGGATTTAATGGCGTCGGCAATTTTCGCCAGCCCGGCCACTTTTGCATCGTTATCAATCCCGATGGCGCCAGGGAACGCGAGGCCCAGGCTGTCAACAAAGCAGCATTCGACAATCACCGCCCCGATAGCCCCGGCACGCTCACGGTAGTACTCGATAAGCTCGCTGCTGACCGTACCGTCAAAATAGCCTGTGCAGGTGGTCATAGGTGCCATCAGCAGACGATTTTTAAGCTCGGTACCATTCGGTAGTGTAAAGGGGGTGAGAATTTGCGAGTAATGGCTCATAAATAAACTCCAAACTTTAAAAGTGAAATTTGAGAATTCTTATCGGACATTATTTTCGTTGTCGTTTTTGCCGAATACATGTCTTTAATATAATAATTTCTTTAGTTTCTTAATTGCTTACTTTAGTTAAAAAACTATTTAATACACTCAATAACATCGCTAACTCAAAGGTGTTATTATTTAAATAAAATAGAATTAACATTTGCGCTAACAAATATAACTTACAAGTTACTAACAAGTAAGTACTACAGGCTGAAATAAAAGAGATTAAATACAATTAAATCAATATCTTACAAAAATTATGCGGGTAAAAATCTTAATTAAGATCCACAAAGTTTGACAAAAAGTGTATCGATTCAGCAAAAACCACAAAATGCCGCTATTTTTTATATTGGCGGCATACAATAACACCATTAGATAATTTTCTTGATCGCGATCAATTGTCGAAAAAGCGAAAGCAGCATTATAGAAACAGACCCAATTTTTAATTCCTCGCAAAGCTTATTGCGGGAAACACCCATTTATTTAACGTGCCAGAGTTGAATTTAATAAGTAAAAAAAGTTTTGTAACTAAAGTCATTAAATTCCCATTGTCTGGCGTGAAAACTGAATCCTTATCAACCTTAGAACGCTATTATGAACGAGAAATCATCCGCTTTAGCACCGTCACAGGTGAGTAGTAAAAAGAGTGGTAACCAGAGCAAGCTATTGATGCTGGCGCTACCGGTTATTGTCGCAGTACTCCTGCTGTTCGTACCTGTTCCGCAAGGTCTGCCGCCGTTCGCATGGCACTATTTCGCCATCTTCGTGGGTGTGATCGTCGGGCTTATCTTTGAGCCCCTGCCTGGCGCGGTTATCGGTATGACCGGTGTTGTCGTGATTGCGCTGTGCAGCCAGTGGCTGCTGTTCAGCCCGGAACAACTGGTGGATCCTAAATTCAAACTCGCCGCGCAGTCCTTTAAGTGGGCGGTCAGCGGTTTTAGCAACTCCACCGTGTGGCTTATCTTCGGCGCCTTTATGTTTGCCGCCGGTTACGATAAGACCCGCTTTGGCCGCCGCCTGGCGCTGATTCTGGTGAAATATCTGGGCCGTCGCAGCCTGACACTCGGCTACGCCATTACCTTCGCCGATCTGTTGCTGGCGCCGTTCACACCGTCGAATACCGCGCGCAGTGGCGGCACCATTTTCCCGATTATCGCCAACCTGCCGCCGCTGTACGGCTCAAAACCCAACGATCCGAGCGCACGTAAAATTGGCTCCTATCTGATGTGGGTGGCGATCACCGCCGCCTGTATTACAAGCTCCATGTTCCTGTCCGCGCTGGCGCCAAACCTGCTTTCACTGGCACTGGTGAAAAGCATTACCGGGCTCGACATCTCCTGGGGGACCTGGTTCCTGGCCTTCCTGCCGCTGGGTATTCTGCTGATTTTGACCATGCCGCTGCTGGCCTACTGGTTCTACCCGCCGGAAGTAAAAGTGAACGATGAAGTGCCGCTGTGGGCCAGTCGTGAGCTGGAAAAACTGGGCAAACTGTCGCGCAACGAAATCCTGCTGCTGGTGTTCGTCTGCTCCGCCCTGGTGATGTGGATCTTTGCCGCCAACTGGCTGGAACCGGCCCTCGCCGCACTGCTTATTATCGTGCTGATGTTATGGACCGGCGTGCTGGAGTGGAACGACATCACCAGCAACAAAGCCGCATGGAACACCTTCGTCTGGTTTGCCACTCTGGTGGCGCTGGCAGATGGCCTCTCCTCCACCGGGTTTATCGCATGGCTGGGTAAAGAAGGCGGTTCGCTGATGGGCAATGTCTCACCGGGCGTGGCGACCATTGTTCTGCTGCTGGCGTTTTATCTGCTGCACTACCTGTTCGCCAGTACCACGGCGCACACCACCGCCCTGCTGCCCGCCATGTTGACCATCGCGTCAACCATTCCGGGGATGAACATGCAAGTGTTCGTGCTGGTGATGGTCACCTCGCTGGGCGTGATGGGGATTATCACCCCTTACGGTACCGGCCCGAGCCCGATTTACTACGGTAGCGGCTACCTGCCCACCAAAGACTACTGGCGTCTGGGGACCATTTTCGGTGCCATCTTCCTGGCCGCCCTGCTGCTGATTGGTTATCCGTGGATTTCCATGATGTTCTGATTCCTCGCCGCCGGACACGCTCCGGCGGCGTTTTTTTGTCGCTGCCGCATGGATGTATGCGGCTCTAACCTTACAAAAAGCGAGAGAGCTATGTCGACGAAACCGTTTTACTATCAGGATCCCTTCCCGCTGGCGCATGACGATACGGAATATTATCTCCTCAGCCGCGAGCATGTTTCTGTTGCCGAGTTTGAGGGGCAGCAGATACTGAAAGTTGAGCCGCAGGCACTCACCCTGCTGGCGCAACAGGCCTTCCACGACGCCGCCTTTATGCTGCGTCAGGCGCACCAGCAGCAGGTAGCCACTATTCTGACCGACCCGGATGCCAGCGAAAACGACAAGTACGTGGCGCTGCAATTCCTGCGTAACTCTGAGATTGCCGCCAAAGGCGTGTTGCCGACCTGCCAGGATACCGGCACGGCGATCATTATGGGTAAAAAAGGCCAGCGCGTGTGGACCGGCGGTGGTGATGAAGCGGCGCTGACGCGCGGCGTCTATAACACCTATACCGAAGATAACCTGCGCTACTCGCAAAACGCGGCGCTGGATATGTACAAAGAGGTGAATACCGGCACCAACCTGCCCGCACAGATTGATCTCTACAGCGTCGATGGCGACGAGTACAAGTTCCTGTGTATGGCGAAAGGCGGTGGTTCGGCGAACAAAACCTACCTTTACCAGGAAACCAAAGCGCTGATCACCCCGGCGAAGCTGAAAAAATATCTGGTGGAAAAAATGCGTACCCTCGGTACTGCCGCCTGCCCGCCGTACCATATCGCCTTCGTGATTGGCGGAACGTCTGCGGAATCCACCCTGAAAACGGTCAAACTCGCCTCCACCCATTACTATGACGAACTGCCGACCGAAGGCAATGAACATGGTCAGGCGTTCCGCGATACGCAACTGGAAGCAGAATTGATGATCGAGGCGCAAAATCTTGGCCTCGGCGCGCAGTTCGGCGGGAAATACTTCGCTCATGATATCCGGGTGATTCGCCTGCCGCGCCACGGCGCCTCCTGCCCGGTGGGCATGGGCGTCTCCTGCTCAGCAGATCGCAATATCAAAGCCAAAATTAACCGCGACGGTATCTGGATTGAAAAACTGGAGTCGAATCCGGGCAGATTCATTCCGCAGGCACTGCGCGAAGCGGGCGAAGGCGATGCGGTAAAAGTCGACCTCAATCAACCGATGGCTGACATTCTTAAACAACTGTCACAGCATCCGGTCTCCACCCGCCTCTCCCTCTCCGGCACGATCATCGTCGCCCGCGACATCGCCCATGCGAAATTACAGGAGATCATCGACCGTGGCGAAGAACTGCCGCAGTATGTGAAAGATCATCCGATTTATTACGCAGGCCCGGCGAAAACACCGGAAGGCTATGCCTCCGGCTCCCTCGGCCCGACCACTGCCGGACGTATGGACTCTTATGTCGATCAGTTGCAGGCGCAGGGTGCAAGCATGGTGATGCTGGCAAAAGGCAACCGCAGCCAGCAGGTGACCGATGCCTGCCATAAACACGGCGGCTTTTACCTCGGCAGCATTGGCGGCCCGGCGGCGGTACTGGCGCAGCAGAGTATTAAAAGCCTTGAGTGTGTGGCCTACCCGGAGCTGGGAATGGAAGCTATCTGGAAAATCGAGGTGGAAGACTTCCCGGCCTTCATTCTGGTTGATGATAAAGGCAATGACTTTTTCCAGCAGATCCAGAATAAACAATGCGCTAACTGTGCAATGAAATAATTATCTTACGCAGGCCGGTATTTTCCGGCTTGCGATTTTCCGCAAAAGCAATATTATTAGCACATCATCTCCCCTCACTAATTAAACTAAAGTAAGCATTCTGTAATTATTTAAAGCGGAGTGAGTGTGACTACCGTCACTCACTATTACAGAAGAGACCGCTAAATTATCCACTGTCAGTACCCATATAATAAAACATTGGCACAGGATAATTTATGCAATCGATTTTACTTCAATCTTTGTTCCCTTTAGTTTTCATCATGGTATTAGGTTGGTTGAGTGGAAAATTAGGCTATACCAAACGTGAAGATGCGAATGTCATGGCATCTGTGGTTATCCGTTTCGCTCTACCTTTTCATCTTTTTATTGGCGCATTAAATACTGACCCGGAGAAAATACAGAATCTGTCATTTATGGCAGTGCTGGTTATTGGTTTGATGGGATCTTATTTATTTACCCTGCTTGTGTCCCGTTTTGTGTTTCGTCACGATATTAAGACCAGCGCCATACAATCACTGGTCTGCGCCTTCCCGGATATGGCCTATTTTGGCGCGCCGGTACTGGCGGTATTAATCGGCCCGGAAGGCTTTTTAGGCGTGCTAATTGGCAACGTGGTGACCAGCGTATTTATGATTCCGCTGACCATTGTCCTTATCCGTATGGGCGATAAAAACCACACCGAAGACCTGAACCCGGTGAAAATGGTGTTGCAAAATCTGTGGAAAGCGGCGCGTAACCCTATCGTCTGGATCCCGGTAACCGGTATTCTGCTGAGCCTGGCGGGCGTGAAGTTGCCGCATCTGCTCAGCTCGCCGATTGAGATGGTAGGCAAAATCGCCGGTGGCTTATCGCTCTTCGCACTCGGTCTGCTGTTTTACGGCGAGCGCCCTTCTTTCAACATTCAGACCTGTACCAATATTGGTATTAAAAATTTAATTCAGCCGATCATGATGGCCGTTGCCGGCTTAGCGTTCGGCCTGAATCATACGCTGATGCAGCAAGTCGTGATTATTGGCGCCACCCCTTCGGCTATTGCCGCCGGGATGTTTGCCCTGCGCAGTGATACTTATGTCGAATCGGCGTCATCGTCCATATTATTAGGAACGGCGCTGGGCGTTATAACCGAAGGGTTCATGATATATCTGGTTTCATAAATCAAGTATCAACAGATGTTATTTAACTAATTAAAGTTTTAATAAATTAAACAAACCCAAAGTCTGCGCCATGTGCGATTAGAATGGCATGGCGTAACTTCATCAACACCAGGCGACCTCATTAATAGCGGCAATACGTTGCCGTTTTTGCAGGCAAGGTATGTGTTTATTCAGGAGTCGTAACATGTTAAAAAAAGAGATGCTGTACACGCCCTATACTGGCGCAGTATTGCTGGAAACCCCATTATTAAATAAAGGGCTGGCGTTTACCCAGGAAGAGCGCCAGGCACTCAATTTAAATGGATTGCTCCCTGACACGGTAGAAACTATTAAAGAACAAACCGACCGGGCATGGGCGCAGTTTTGCGATTTCAAACGTGATATTTCAAAACATGTTTATTTGCGCAATATTCAGGACACCAACGAGACATTATTTTATAACCTGGTGCGCACGCATTTAAGCGAAATGCTGCCGATCATTTATACCCCGACAGTGGGCGAAGCCTGCGAGCATTTCTCCGACATCTATCGCCGGGCCCGTGGCCTGTTTATCTCCTGGCCGAACCGCCACCAGATTGATGAGATGCTGCAACAATTTTCACGTAACGATATCCGCGTCATTGTGGTGACAGACGGTGAGCGCATTCTGGGCCTCGGCGACCAGGGCGTGGGCGGAATGGGGATTCCCATTGGCAAACTCTCACTCTATACCGCCTGCGGCGGCATCAACCCGGCTACTACCCTGCCTATCATGCTTGACGTTGGCACCAACAATGCCCAACGCCTGGACGACCCGCTTTATATGGGCTGGCGGCATCCGCGTATTAGCGATGATCAGTACATGGAATTTATGGACATGTTCATCGATGCCGTCAAAGCCCGCTGGCCGGATGTCCTCTTACAGTTCGAAGATTTCGCCCAGAAGAACGCGACGAAATTGCTCAACCGCTACCGGGATAAACTGTGCTGCTTCAATGATGACATTCAGGGCACCGCCGCCGTTACGCTGGGCACCCTGATCGCCGCCTCGCGTACCGCAGGCGTCAATTTACAGGATCAGCGGATCGTCTTTTTAGGCGGTGGCTCCGCAGGCTGCGGCATTGCGGAAAAAATCATTGCTTACATGGTCTCAACAGGCTTAAGCGAAGCCCAGGCGCGCGGCCGCGTCTTTATGGTCGACCGCTTTGGCCTGCTGACGGACGACATGCCGAACCTGCTCGATTTCCAGCAAAAACTGGTGACCCCGCGCGAGGCTATCGCCCACTGGGATGTGGAGCAGAACAATATCTCTCTGCTGGATGTGGTGCGTAACGCCCACCCGACGGTCATGATCGGCGTTTCCGGTCAGCCGGGCCTGTTCAGCGAAGAGATCGTCAAAGAGATGTACAGCCACTGTCCGCGCCCGATCATTATGCCGCTCTCCAACCCGACCTCCCGGGCGGAAGCGCAGCCGCGTGACCTGATTGAATGGACCCAGGGCGCGGCGCTGATTGCCACCGGCAGCCCGTTTGCGCCAGTGCATTACGATGGCGCGGTCTACGAGATTGCCCAGTGCAACAACGCCTACATTTTCCCAGGGCTGGGGCTTGGGATCCTCGCCGGTAACGCAAAGCGGGTAACGGAATCTATGGTCACTCCCGTTTTTGCAACACCGATTTTGACGATAAGTTGGCTTGCTTGAATCTATCCGGCGTCTGAATGGGATTTTATTCCCGCGCCTCGATGAGTTCCGCGCCTGATGAACCTCCAGAAAATATACGGCTTCAGCGAGCCTTTCCGTTTTACAGGTTCCTCAACAGGCCGGTGGGCCGTTTGTATCATCAATATCAGTATTCGCAAAACCAGATGAATGATTGTTTAAACTGGTGTATTTCTGCCTTTATGCTTCGTAAGTTTGCTGTCGCGCCGTCAGTGCCCAGGCTATTCTGGCCAGCTTGTTTGCCAGAGCACAGGTGACGACAAAGTTGCTTTTCCGACACAACAACTCCCTGACCCAGTCGGCCAACTTGCCAGACTGGTGTTCCAGTTTTTGTATGAATACCCTGGCACACTGAACCAACAAAGTTCGGATCTTTTTGTTGCCCCGCTTGCTAATCCCTAACAATGTCGTCCGACCTCCCGTGCTGTACTGTCGGGGTACCAGCCCTGTTGCCGCCGCAAAGTCACGGCTGCTGGCGTACTGCTTCCCGTCGCCAATCTCAGTTGAAATAGTACTGGCAGTCAGCGTTCCAACGCAGGGAATACTCAGCAAGCGCTGTCCAACCTCATCTTCGTCCAACTTTCGTTTCAACTGAGATTCCAGATCTTTAATCTGCTCAACAAGATAGTGATAATGCTGTTGTAATTTCAGCAGTAACTGGCTGAGATAAAGAGGCAAACTACTGTCCTCAAGAAGGGTACTCAGTCGACTAATAACGGCAGCACCTCGCGGAACGCTGATACCAAATTCCAGCAGAAAAGCATGCATCTGATTAGTTGTTTTCACCTTATCCTGAACCAGGGATTCACGGACACGATGCAGAGCTCGCATTGCCTGCTGAGATTCGGTTCTGGGCTGCACGAAACGCATAGATGGACGTGATGCTGCTTCACAGATAGCTTCAGCATCAACGAAGTCATTTTTGTTGCTTTTAACGAATGGGCGGACAAATTGCGGTGATATCAGCTTTGGAAAATGCCCTAACTCTGCCAGCTTGCGTGCCATAAAGTGAGAACCGCCACAGGCTTCCATCGCGATGGTTGTTGCTGGGCATGTCGCCAGAAATTCGATTAGCTTTGGTCGGGTGAATTTTTTACGGTAAACGGCCTTCCCACGATGATCCTGACAATGAATATGGAAAGAGTTCTTACCCAGATCGATACCAATAAGCGCAATGTTTTCCATGATGGTTCTCCGAATGAAAGCCTGTCCTCAGCATAGTACTGGGAAGGAGGGAGTGACCATCTCATTAAATATGTTAATGGCCGCAAGCCAGGCGCTGGCCGCCCATTCACCGCAGGCCACCCTGGAGCGCGGCGGCCTGTTACCGGCAGTGGAAGATATTGGTGAGATTTCACGCGCCATTGCGTTAGCCACTGCGCGTGCGGCTCAGCAGGATGGCGTTGCCCCGCAGGCCAGCGACGACGAACTGCATGCGGCAATCGAGAAAACCTTCTGGGAAGCGCAATACGCTCCCTATAAACGCGCCTCGTTCTAAACCCGCGCAGACAGGGGAAAGGATCTCCCCTGCTTTCAGGCCGTAGACCGTGAGTAAACATGGCAGGTTTTATAATTTTTGACATACCCTAAACGGAGGACAATGATAGCGGTCTCATGCTGTTGCGTGGATGCTGTCGGCGCGCGCAAAAAACGTCATCACAAGGAAAAACCGATGAACGCATTTTTCTCTACCCAGGCCGGTTGTGTTGTCCGCTGGTTAGATCTCCCCGGCGACGGTGTGCCGCTGGTCTTTGTGCATGGCCTTGGCTGCGCCTCCTCTTACGAGTACCCCCGCGTGGTCTGCGATAAAAACTTCCAGGGCCGACGCGCCATCCTGATTGACCTGCCAGGTTACGGTTATAGCGAGAAACCAAAAGAATTTCGCTACTCCATCAGTGAACAAGCCGCTGTTGTCTGCGAACTGATCGCCCATTTACAGCTTGATGATTACTTCCTGTATGGACATAGCATGGGGGGCAGTATTGCCATTGAAGCCGCAACCCAACTTAGCGGTTTACGTGGTCTGATAGTCTCGGAGCCCAACTTCCGCCCCGATGGGGGATTTTTTAGCCGCCAGATTTGTCGGGTCGATGAAGAGACTTATATTACCCATGTCTATGCGCTCATGATGAACAACTATAAAAACCCCTGGACCGGAAGTTTATCGGCCGCCGCCCCCTGGGCCGTCTGGCGTGGCGCATCCAGCCTGATTACCGGCAATCAGTGGTTTGAAATGTTTGTTAAACTCAATAAGCCCATCTGCCTGCTGTTTGGCGCAGAATCCCTGCCAGATGCTGATTTTACGCAACTGAGCGCCATGGGGATCGCCACGGTGGAACTGGCCGACTGCGGGCACAATATGTCGTGGGAGAACCCACCCGCCCTTGCCGCCGCGCTGGCCGCGTTCTGCACCGCGCACGAATAGCCCTTAGCGCAGGTGTGCGCGCTTAAACTGGCTGGCGTCAATGTCGTACTGCTTCATCTTGCGCCACAGGGTGGTACGACCAATATTGAGCAATTGCGACATCTCCTGTATTCGCCCGTTGGTCACTCTGGCAGCCTGGATAATGGCCTCTTTTTCAACGGCGGAAAACGTCAGATTGGCAGCCAGTCTGGCGCCCGGTTCCTGCGGTGCACTCCCTTCGTTAAACAACCACTCCGGCAGATGACTCAGGCGAATATGGCCCTGTTCGCTGCTGATCGCGATATTTTCAATAATGCTGTTGAGCTCGAAATCATTCCCCGGCCAGGAGTAGGCCACCAGCCGGGCCAGCGCATCGTCATCTACCCTAAGCCGTGAGGAAAATCGTCGCTCCAGCCCGCGCAGACGGCTTTGTACCAGGGCAGGAATACTGTCGCGACGTTCCCGCAGGGGCGGGATGACGACCTCAAAGGCGCGCAAAGCATAATAAAGCTGACGGCTAAAGCGGTTTTGCTCCACCAGATTGCCCAAATCGACCGTGGTGGCAGCAATGACTTTAATATCCACCGGCACCAGACGCCTGGCCTCAAGCCGGGTAAGTACCCCTTGCTTGATAACCTGCAATAGCGCGGATTGCAGCTCCGGGGCCAGATACTCGATTTTTTCCAGAAACAGCGTACCGCCATTGGCCAGTTCCAGGCGGCTAAGGCGCCCTTTCTCATTTTCCGTGGCCGCGCTGCCCATAAAATCCAGCCCCAGCGCACTGTCGGCATACAACTGGCAGTTAACGGCGATATACGGCCCCCCGGCGCGTTCGCTCTCATTGTGAATGGCCTGCGACATCAGCTCTTTACCCACCCCCTCTTCCCCATACAGCAGAACAGGAAACGCCCCGCGCGCCGCCTGCCGACCGGCCTGAATCAGTCGGCGGGTTTGCGGATCGTCGGCGGGCATCTGCTCGAAGGTATGGCTGACTTTACCCAACTGGCTGGTCATTAACTGACGCATCTGCTCAACCGGGTGTAGCAGCAAAATAAAGCTATTCCCCTGCTCTTCGACGATGGGTTTGAGGGTCACCACCGCATCAATAAACTGGTGCTGGCTTTCGAACGTCACCTCTGCGTGATTGAGCGCCCGGGCATGTTTAATCGCCCGGCGAAGCAGCGCGGGCAATGTCACCAGATCGCTAATGTTTTTCCCCTGGCTGACCTGGGCGTCGAGAAACAGCATGCGCGCCGCCTGCACATTGAGAAATTGCAGCACCCCCTGCTCATTCCAGGCCATCACGCCGTCATCCATACTCTCCAGCAGGCCGTACATCTGATTCAGATGGCGGTTAGATTCCGCCAGCAAATTGTCCGTCAGGAGCGAGTTGCCAATTTCTCTGGCCGTTGCCAGCGTCAGCGACAGATCCGCCGGGGAAGCATGTTCCGCCCGGCAACACAGCGCAATAGACCCGGACAGCCGACCATGGTTGTCGAATACCGGCGTTGAGCAAAAGGCCCACGGGAACAGCGCCTGTTTGAAATGCTGGCAGCCCAGCGTCTTTACCGGCTGGCCCATCATCGCCGCCAGCGACAGCGCACAACTGCCAATAATACTTTCCGCACAGTAGCTGCCCGGCAGGAAGCCGAACCGGGACAGCGCGTCAAGCGTGTCGGGATGGCCACAGCGACTCAAAATACAGGCAGACTCATCAAGGATAAACAGCGCGCAGGGCCGCCCTTCCATATATTCCAGGGCATCCTCCAGCGCCGCCTGACCAATGGTCAGCAGCCCGGTTTTACGGCGGCTGATCGTCTCAAACGTCAGCCCCTGTGCCTGGTGCGGCGTGCCCCAGGTGTCACGCTGCATGATTTTTTCGCAGCGCTGCCAGGAGTGAGCGATGAAGGTGGCAACCTCCTGTTCTGCCGTTTGATGCTGTGTCATGCGCGGTTCCGTCTGAGTCGGGTAAGGGACGTTATTGTCGCTACAGCCGAAAAAAGAAATCAACGTAAACGTTCCATTATGGAACCTGCGTCAATAACGCTGACCCAGGATGCGATCCGCCTCGCGTTAGCCGCAGCACTGAGTGGCTGGCACTGATCGCTGTCCGGGTTCGCCGATTTTTTGCACAAAATATATTCTGCATCGGAACCGGGGTAAAAAAGGCGGGCATTGCTCGCATTTTCCCCCTTTCTCCGGCAAAAGTGTTCCGTTATGAAACATTTATCCGCAAGGGTGTTTCACTATGAAACCCAATTTTTTGGCATTTTCTTTTTCTCTCGCCAGAGGAGAATCAGCACATCGGCCAGGGAACCCCGCACGCCGGGTATCCGCCGCTGATGCCCTACAACATCAGGCCTGCGCGCTGCGGATGGCCTGGCTCACCTCCTGCGGAGTATGAATAATGAAAAAACTGATTAACCGTGTGGAAGATGTATTAAGCGAACAATTAGCAGGCCTGGCAAAAGCGCACCCTGAGCTGACGCTGCACCAGGACCCGGTGTATATGACCCGCGCCGATGCCCCGGTCGCCGGGAAAGTGGCGCTGTTATCCGGCGGCGGCAGCGGTCATGAGCCGATGCACTGCGGCTATATCGGCAAAGGTATGTTAAGCGGTGCCTGCCCTGGCGAGATTTTCACCTCCCCCACGCCGGATAAAATGTTCGAATGCGCCATGAACATTGATGGTGGCGAAGGCGTGCTGTTAATCATCAAAAACTACACGGGCGATATCCTCAATTTCGAAACCGCCGCTGAGCTGCTGCACGACAGCGGCGTGAAGGTCACAACCGTGGTGGTGGATGACGACGTCGCCGTGAAAGACAGTCTCTATACCGCCGGACGCCGTGGGGTGGCAAATACCGTCTTGATTGAAAAACTGGTCGGCGCCGCCGCCGAGCGCGGAGACTCACTGGATGCCTGCGCGCAGTTGGGCCGTAAGCTCAACAATCAGGGGCACTCCATTGGTATCGCCTTAAGCGCCTGTACGGTTCCTGCGGCCGGTCAGCCTTCGTTTACCCTTGCGGACAACGAGATGGAATTTGGCGTGGGTATCCACGGCGAACCGGGGATCGACCGCCGCCCGTTTAGCTCACTTGATACCACTGTCGACGAGATGTTTAACGTGCTGCTGGAAAATGGCAACTACAGCCGCACCCTGCGCGAATGGGATCACACCAGCGGAAGCTGGCAGGAAGTCAAACAGAGCAAACAGGCCCTGCAGCGCGGCGATCGCGTTATTGCGATGGTCAACAACCTGGGCGCAACGCCGCTGTCTGAGCTGTACGGCGTTTACAACCGGCTGGAAACTCGCTGCCAGGAAGCCGGTATTGTCATCGAACGCAACCTGGTCGGTAGCTGGTGTACATCACTGGACATGGGCGGCTTCTCCATTACCTTGCTGAAAGCCGACGACGAGATCCTCGCTTTGTGGGATGCGCCTGTCCATACACCGGCCATGACCTGGGGTAACTAAGGAATTTTTTATGTCGCTGAACAGAAACCAAATTGTTGACTGGCTCTACCGCTGCGGCGAGGTCTTCACCAAAGAGAGTGATTTCCTCACCGGCCTGGACAGGGCCATTGGTGATGCGGACCACGGCCTGAACATGCATCGCGGCTTTAGCAAAGTGGTGGAAAAACTGCCCGCCATTGCAGACAAAGACATCGGCTTTATTCTCAAAAACACCGGTATGGTGCTGCTCTCTAACGTCGGTGGGGCCAGCGGTCCATTGTTTGGCACCTTTTTTCTGCGCGCCGCGCAGGCGACCCAGGCCCATCAAAGCCTGACGCTTGTTGAGCTGCATCAGATGATCCGTGAAGGCGCCGAAGGGGTAATCAGCCGTGGTAAAGCAGAGCCCGGCGACAAAACCATGTGTGACGTCTGGCTGCCCGTCGCGGAATCGCTGGAGCAGGCCATCGCGCAAAACCTGTCCATTCCCGCGGCTCTGGAGGCCGCAAGCCAGGTGGCGGAAAAGGCAGTTCAGTCGACCATCACCATGCAGGCCCGTAAAGGCCGCGCCAGCTATCTGGGCGAACGCAGTATTGGTCATCAGGACCCTGGCGCAACCTCGGTGATGTTTATGGTGCAGATGCTGGCGGCAGCCGCAAAAGCGTAAAAGAAGGAAACGGCGATGGTTAACCTGGTGATTGTTTCTCATAGTGCCCAACTGGGCCAGGGTGTCGGGGAACTGGCCCGGCAGATGTTAACGGGAGATGGCTGCAAGTTAGCCATCGCCGCTGGGATTGACGATCCTGATAATCCGATCGGCACCGATCCGATTAAAGTCATGGAGGCCATTGAGTCGGTGGCCGACACCGATCATGTGCTGGTGATGATGGATATCGGTAGCGCCCTGCTAAGCGCGGAAACCGCCCTGGAACTGCTTGACCCGGACATTGCCGCAAAAGTGCGTCTGTGCGCCGCGCCACTGGTGGAAGGCACACTGGCCGCCACGGTTAGCGCCGCCACGGGGTCTGGCATTGACAAGGTGATTGCCGATGCGCAAAACGCGCTTGAGGCAAAACGCGTTCAGCTTGGTCTCGACGCCCGGCAGGAAGCGCCCCCACAACCACAAACTGACGATGAGACACAGGAAGAGGCGCTCACCGTCGCAGTGACCGTGAACAACCCTAACGGCCTGCACGTTCGCCCGGCATCTCGCCTGGTGGCTGCGCTGGCCGGTTTTAACGCCCGGCTGTTGCTGGAAAAAGAGGGGAAATGTGTCAGGCCGGACAGCATCAACCAAATCGCTCTGCTGCAGGTACGCTGTCACGACACCCTGCGCCTGATTGCCCGTGGCCCGCAGGCAGCGCTGGCGCTGGCGGCCTTTGAACGGCTGGCACAGGAAAATTTCGGGGAAACGCTCACGGTGCAGCAACCTGCGGTAACGCCAGATATTCCAGTCCAGATTAAAGGCCAGGCGTTGCGCTATACCCCTGTCGAACTGCCGCTGGCCCAGGCCACCGTGCGAACACCGGAAGAGGAAATGGCTCGTCTGCGCTGTGCCGTTAAGGACACGCTGGACGATCTGAGCGACCTGATTCGCCTGGCGGAAGAGAAGTTTTCCCCCGAGATCGCCGCCATTTTTGCCGGTCACCAGACCCTTCTTGACGATCAGGAACTGATGGATAGCGCCTGGGAGATGCTGCGCCAGCGAAAATGCACGGCGGAATGGGCGTGGCACAAGATGCTGATGGAACTGAGCAGCCAGTATCGCCATCTGGATGATCCCTATTTGCAGGCACGCTATATCGATATAGAAGATTTACTGCATCGCACACATCTTCATCTGGCACAGGCGCTGGAAAACATCCCGACGCCGCTGCGCCCGAGTATTCTTATCGCAAGCGATCTCTACCCGTCCGTCATGCTGCAACTGGAGAAGAAAAACATCGCCGGGATTGCCCTGCTGCAGGGTAGCCCGCACTCTCATAGCGCGATTATCGCCAGGGAAGCCGGGATCCCCGTGCTGTATCAGCAAGTCAGCGCACTGGCTAAAGTGCGCAGCGGTGACGTCCTTACCCTCGACACTGCCCGGCCCCAATAAACTGACGACACTCCTCAGGCAGGAGTGTCGTTTTTTAACGCCTGTCTGACAGGTGTGTTCACTGTGTCACATTATTCACGCAATACGTCCAGGCTGTGGATGTCCTGCTAGCTGGCGGGATTGGCCTTATCAAAGGCCGCCTGGGCCGCCAGCATGGCGTCCATATTGTCTTCTACCCACAGTGTCAGAAACGACATGGTGTGCGTCAGCGTTTTGCCTAACGGCGACAAACTGTATTCCACCGTGACAGGCACCGTGGGGAAAATTTTCCGCGAGATAAGCCCGTCACGCTCCAGCTTGCGCAGCGTCTGCGTCAACATTTTCTGCGTAATCCCGCGAATATGTCGTCGCAAACTGTTAAAACGCTGCGGCTCTTTTTCCAGACAGCCCAGAACCAGCAGCGCCCATTTATCGGCCAGCCTTGAGAGCACATCACGCGTCGGGCAGCGATCGTCGTAAACATCGTAAGGTAATTGCAGTTTATTCATAACGATAGTTTCTCTTACAAGGTTTCCTCAGGGAAACTTAGTGGCCTTCAGGTGCCTTCTTTCATGACCACAAGATAATGTGTATAAATCGCTTCAGGTATCTATTGGATACTAAGGCACCCTGAATGACAAAGTATTTATACATATCTTGCTCACCCACTGTGTCGATAAAATAAACCTGCGAATATTTGACCACCTTTCGCGCAATAACGCGGCAATCCGTGGTGCAACAAAATAAGAGATGACATCGTGTTGAATAAATTTGATGAAGCGTTTACCCGGTACACCAGACATCCTGATTTTGGCCGATTACTGCTTCGGTTAACGTTCGGCATTTTAATGCTTTTTCATGGCGTTGCCAAAGTGAACCACGGCGTAGACTGGATTTCCGCGATGCTTGAAGCAAAGGGGTTACCCGGATTTATCGCCCAGGGTGTTTATATCGGCGAAATTGTTGCGCCCGTGCTGATCATTATTGGCTGGTTAACCCGCCCTGCCGCTTTTATTTATGCCTTTAACATTGTGGTGGCAACATTGCTGGTGGGTACAGATAAATTCTTTACCCTGACCAAAGTCGGGGCATGGGGACTTGAAAGTGAAGCACTCTATTTCCTCGGCGGCCTGTGCATTATGTTTCTTGGCGCCGGGAAATACAGTCTGTCTGGTAATAAAGAATAATCATTCACCATTGAGGGACTACCTATGAGTATCGTTGTTGTCTATTTTTCTGGCTACGGCCACACCTCCCTGGTTGCGGAAAATGTTGCTGCCGGCGCCAGTGCTGAGCTGATTGCTATTAATGAAAATGGCGAAATCACAGAAAGCGACTGGCAAAAGTTAAACGACGCGAAGGCGATTATTTTTGGCGCGCCGACGTATATGGGCGGCGTACCGTGGCAATTTAAAAAGTTCGCTGATGCCACCTCTAAAGCGTGGTTTACCCGTAGCTGGCAGGATAAAATTTTTGCGGGTTTCAGCAACAGCGCCAGCCTGAACGGTGACAAACAGGTGACGTTGCAGTACCTGCAAACCCTGGCGTCTCAGCACGGCGGTGTGTGGGTGAGCCTTGGCTTGCCGCCGGCGAATACGCTGGCCGCGTCGCGTGAAGATCTGAACAACCTGGGCGGTTCTGTGGGCCTGCTGGTGCAGTCTCCGTCCGATGCGGGCGCGGATAAAATCCCGTCTGGCGACCTTGCCACAGCGACTAAATTTGGCGAACGTGTTGCGGCGATTACCGCGCGCTTTAACTGATTTGGCGCACGCATAAAAAAGGGCAGCCTGCTGCCCTTTTTCCATATCAAAACAGGCTTAACGGTAAACAATACCGCCATCAATCAGAATCGACTGGCCGGTGACATAGTCAGAATCCGGGCCTGCCAGGTAAGAGACCAGGCTTGCCACATCATCCGGGGTTTCCGCGCGTCCCAGCGCAATCCCTTCGACATATTTCTTATACGTTTCACCCACCGGTGCGCCTGTGATCGCCGCGAAACGCTGGTCGATTTCGGTCCACATCCCGGTGCCCACAATCCCCGGACAGTAAGCATTCACCGTAATACCACGGCTGGCATACTCTTTTGCCGCCGCCTGCGTCAGCGCACGGACGGCGAATTTGGTCGCCGAGTAAATGCCTAACATCGCAAAACCGTCGTGGCCGGCAATAGAACAGGCGTTAATAATTTTGCCTTTCTGCTTACGTTCTTCGAATTTTTTCGCCGCGGCCTGAATCCCCCACAGGGTACCCTGCACGTTAATCCGCATAATGCGATCCACCTCTTCCGGGGTGACATCGGAGAGCGGTTGTACCTGCGCGATACCGGCGTTGTTAACGATGATGTCAAAACCACCCAGTTCGCGTTCCGTCTGGGCAATAGCCGCATAGACCTGTTCACGATCGGAGATATCGGCCACGAACGTCGCGGCTTTGCGCCCTAAGGCTCTGACCTCAGCGGCGACGGCTTCCAGCGCTTCTGCCTTCATATCCACCAGCATGATTGCTGCGCCGTCTTTGGCCAGACGCAACGCAATGCCTCGCCCAATCCCTTGACCGGCACCGGTTACCAGCGCGACTTTATTTTCGATAGCCATACTTTCTTCACCTCATCCTGACAAAAAACACTGCCTTAGCCACGGCAGCAGACTGGGCTTACACTACCGCCCGCCCGAGGCGTGGCCTACCCCCTCTGATGGGGGGGTGAGCACGCGAAGTGACGAGTCGCCCGGGTGTGACGCTGGTTCCGCCCTGCCTCCTTGGGTACACTCGGGGGAAAGAGAACAGAACGAGGTTGCGGTTGTATGGCATTTTTGTCCCCCACAGGTCACCTGCCCATAGAGAACGTTGACGAAGAACCTTTCCGATTTACACGCAACCTCCCGCTGATCCTCACAAAACTCACGCCGCCGCGTACCCCTGGCGTCGTGCTGCAACGCGACCGTCTTCTAACGCGGCTGGACAACGCCGCCTCCGGTAGCCTGACGCTGGTCTGCGCGGCTGCCGGGTTTGGCAAAACCACGCTGCTTTCCCAATGGTACCAACACCGTCAGGCACAGGGCGATGCGCTGGCCTGGCTCAGTCTGGAAGAAGAAGACAGCACGCCATTACTCTTTATGCGCTACCTACTGGCAGCGCTGAGCCCGCTCTATCCGGGCTGGAGCGATACCTTCCAGCGATACCCGGAAGGGGCGCATCCTGGCGATTTTTCACTGTTTCTGGCAGAACTGGTCAACCAGCTTCACCACTGTTCACACCCGCTCTATCTGATTCTCGATGATTACCAGAGCATCCGAAGCCGCGAAATCCATGATGGGCTAACCTGGCTGCTCCAGCATGCCCCGGCGTCGTTACATCTGGTTATCGGCAGTCGCAACCGCCTGCCTCTGGTGCTCAGCCGCCTGCGGCTTTGGGAGCAGTACACGGAAATCGAAGACAGTGAATTGCGCTTTAACGATGCCGAAGCCCAGGCCTACTTCGCCCGGTCGGTAACGCCACCGGTTAATACGCGCGATATCCCGCAACTGATGACACTGACAGAAGGCTGGGTCGCAGGGATGAAAATTGCCGCCCTCTCTCCGCGCAGGCATGACGCAATGCCCGGCATTGGGGGAGTACTCAGTGGCGGTTCGCGCTCAATCAGTCGCTATCTTGAAGAGGTCATTTTCGCACCGCTGCCTTCCAGCGTGCTCCACTTCCTGATGCTGACCTCGCTGCTGAATCGTCTGCATCCGGCGTTGTGTGATGCGGTGACGGGGTTAAATAACGGCAAAGAGATGCTTGCCTGGATTGAGCAACACAATCTGTTTCTTAGCGCCCTGGATGAAGCGGGATTCTGGTTTCGCTACCATCCGCTGATGCGCGATGCCCTCTCCCATCGCCTGCAACAGGATGCCACCATCGACATTCGCCAGCTTCACGAGCGCGCGGGTAACTGGTTCGCCGCCCAGCAGCTCTGGGCAGAAGCGATACGCCATGCGCTGGCGGCCGGGAAGTCGCTCGCCCGACATGCAGAAGCTGGGGCACAATCACTGGCGGAAGAAGGCGATATCGACACGATGGTGCGCTGGATCCACCATCTGCCTGCCACGCCCGATCCTTCGCGCATTGAACTACAGCTCAATCTGGCCTGGGCGCTGGCGCACCATTGCCGCTTTAGCGACGCCCGCCAGTTGCTTGATGCCATTGAGGCGATGGTGATGACACGCGCAGAGCATCTTCCACGGTCAACGTGGGTAAAGCAGCGCGTGGTGCGCGCCATTTGTGAGGCCTTCGCCGATAATATTTCCGGCAGTCTGCCGCTGGTTGAACCGTTGCTGAATGAGGTGCCCTGCGGGGATATCTGGGTGGATGGACTGGTCTGCAACATCCTCAGTTATTGCCATCTCGCCCTTGCCCACCCGCAGCGAGCGCTGGAGGTGCAGCAGCACGTTTCCGGCAACCAGGCCACCAACCGCAACCTGTTTGTTGAGGTCTACCGGGTCTTTGTGCTGGCACTCGGTCAGTTGCGTCAGGGGGATCTGCAGGAAGCCGAACGCCAGGCCATCCAGGCGTTGCACCATGCGGAGCACCATACCGGACAAAATTCCAGTAGTGGCGCCACGCTGGCCCCGCTGCTGGCCGAAATCGCCTGGGAGCGCGGCGACAGCGAACGGGTCAACAGTTTGCTGAACCTGCGTCTGGGCATGATTGATGATTTTTGCCCGTCAGATGGTCTTAGCCTGTGCTACGTGGTGCTTGCGCGTCAGGCGCAGTTGAATGCGCAACCTGATGAGGCCATGACACTCTTACGCCATGCCGGGCAACTGTGTAGAGATCGCGGCTGGTGGCGTGCGCGCATTGCGCTGCTTGCCGAAGAAATCATCCTCCACCTGAATACCGGCAAGAAAGATAACGCCCGCAGGCAGTTCGCCTTACTCCAGCAACTGGCGAGCGAGCCAAGGGCGGTGGAAAATAGGGTTGTCGGCTGGCACAGGGGGATCTGCGAAAGCCGCCTGTTACTGGCCGAAGGCGATGCGCTGACGGCGGCAGCGACGCTGACTCCCGTGATAAATGAGCAGGAGCGCTGTGGTGAATGGCTGGCGGCAACGCGCTTGCGCATCCAGCAGGCCGTGGCCTTCTGGCAAGCCGGTGAGGAAAAACAGGCTATGGCGGCGTGCGTTCCGGCACTCCCGCGCGCCGTCGCGCAAAACATGCAGCGCACGCTGCTCGATGGCGGGTCGCCTTTACTGGCCCTGCTCAGCCGGTTGCGTGAACAGTCCCAGTTTGATACGGCATTAACCGCCGTCATCGCCAGCGCCGGGGCGATGCTGATGTCCGGGGGAATTCCCCCCCTGCCGACACACGAAGCCGCGACGCAGGGGCTACGATTGACCGAACGCGAGCAGCAAATCTTACAGCTCATCGCCGAAGGACACTCCAATAAAGGCATCGCCCGCACGCTTGGCATCTCGGTTGAGACCGTCAAGTGGCACCTTAAACAGTTGTATGAAAAGCTGGCGGTGAGCGGACGTATTCAGGCGGTGAACCGGGCGAGAGTATTGGATTTAATGGGTTAGCGAGTTTTCGCCTGCCCTGTGTGACAGGCGAAGAACACATTAGTCACCGGTTACGCCGACCGACGAGCGCAAAATGCCACACACATTCCCACCAGCGCGGCCCCACTCAGCCACTGGAACACCAGACGCCACGCCTCCAGTGACGGATGCGCCCCCAACAGCACGGTGATAATTGCCAGCATCATCGCCCCGGCGGTGTACTGAGTGGTGACCATCAGCGCACTGGCCCGCCCCTGTAGCGCCACAGGCGTGGCCGTCAGCCCGATGGCAAACATCGCCGGATAAATCAACCCGTGTCCCAGGCCACTCAGCGCAATACCGAGCATAAAGGCAAGCGAAAACGGCACAGTGAGCGTCGTCGACAGCAGCCACAGCCCCAGCCCCGCAGCAGCAAACCCAACGGTTAACACCCCCGCGCTGGAAAAGCGTACGCTCAGGCGGGTATAGAGACCGTTGCCAGCCACAATCAACACTGCCAGCGGGGTAAACAACAGCCCGGTCACCACCGCCCCCAGCGCCAGTGTCTGCTGCCAGAACAGCGTCATGGCATAGAACTGGCTACCGACGCTTGCCATATAGCAGGCGCTACTGAGCCAGCCGCTTTGCAGCCCCGGTAACGTGCGAAGCCGTTCCGACAACAGTGGCCTGGCGGCAAAGCGCTCATGTACGATAAACAGCACCAGCATGCCCAGCGCCAGACGGTTTGCCAGAAAATCAGGCTGCCCGGTTTCGGCGTAGCGCATCAGCGCCCAGACGACCGCCCCGGCAGTGGCACAGCCTGCCAGCGCCCCAAACCCTCCAGGCTGTTTCTCTCCTTCGCTTCTCAACAGCGGAAAGTCCCGGCTAACCCGCCAGAGCGCCAGCAGCCCTGGTGGCAGATTGATAAAGAAGATAGCCCGCCAGTTTAACTCGGCCAGCAGCCCACCCAGCATTACGCCTGCCACCAGCCCGAGCGCGCCAATCGCACTCCAGATAGCCAGCGCCCGGCGATGGGCTTCGCCCTGAAAACGCTGCGCCATCAGCGCCAGTACCGCCGGTTGCAGGAGTGCTGCCGCAACGCCCTGACCCGCACGAGCAATTAATAGCAGCGCGGCGCTCTGCGCCAGCCCACCGATGACGGACGCGAATAAAAACAGCCCCATCCCGATGGTAAATATCCGCCGGGCCCCCAGACGATCGCAGAGGCTTCCCCCCAGCAGCAGCAGCCCGGCAAAAATGAGCCCGTAAAGGGAAACAACCCATTGCATTTCACCAGCCGTGAGCGCCAAATCCTGCGCCAGCGTGGGCAGCGCCACGTAAACAATGGCGTAATCCAGCGCAATCAGCGCCTGGGCAATGCCCGGTACCAGCAGAGGAAGAGAACGCGATGTTTGTGGCGTTGTCGTCAGATTAATGTGCGTCATCAGGCTTCCTGTTCGTTGAATAATGATGAATAATCCTCATGGATTACTTGCTCTTCATACAGGCTACGCCTTATTGATTGACGCAATCAAAGTCATAGTTTTCAGCAAAAGATGAGTTAAATTCATCCATGAAATTACGTCGTCTGCCACCGCTTGGCGCGATCCGCGCTTTTGATGCCGTTGCCCGCCACGCCAGTTTTAAACTGGCCGCCGAGGAAATTGGCGTCACCTCCACGGCTATCAGTCACCAGATTCGTCAACTGGAAGAGACCCTCGGCCAGCGCTTGTTTACCCGTTCCGCCCGCGCGGTAACGCTCACCGCCAGCGGCGAGATCCTTTTTCGCGCCTCGGAGAATATGTTCACCACCCTGCGCGAGGCCGTCACGCTTATCGAGGCCGGTGCCCCGCCCGATGCGCTGACGCTCAGCACCACCTCGAATTTCCTGACCAACTGGCTGGTGCCGCGCCTGCCGCTTTTGCACCGCCAGCTCCCGGACCTGGAACTGCGCTTTCACAGCAGCACCAGCCTGGTGGATGTGCGCGGCGCGATGGCCGACTGCGCCATTCGCTACAGCATGCAGGCGGACGCGTCGCTGGAAAGCACGCTACTCTGGCGGGATCGTTTTGTGCTGGTCGCCAGTCCGGCTATAAAGCTGCAAAGCTCGCAGGATCTGGCCGGACTCACGCTCTTTCACATCGAAAACCGCCATGTGCCAACGCCGGAACCGGACTGGCACCACTGGAAAGAGACTTTTGGCCCGGCGGATTTAGCCGTGCAGACGGGGATCCGTTTTGATGATGAGACACACGCGATTCAGGCGGCGATTGCCGGACAGGGCGTGTTACTGGCAAGCGAACTGCTAATCCAGTATCCGCTGGCACAAGGGCTACTGCATATTGCCCTGCCGGGGGCGCTTCCCGGCGGCAATTACTATTTTGTCACCAGCGCGGATAAAGCCAGCCGCCGCGATGTGCAACAGTTCAAACAGTGGCTTATTAAGGCATTTGATGACGTGACGTTGTAACAAAAAGGCAAGAAACACGCGCTGTGACCAGGTGAAAACGTAAGCGGTCCCCCCTGGGTTTTGCTATGGTATTTTTTTGCTGATGAGAAGCGGGTAGAACGAATGGAGCGGCTGGATTGCGACCGTATGTTTGTCGCGGTGATGGAAACAGGCAGTTTTACGGCGGCGGCGCAACGGTGTGGTACCAGCCACGGTCAGGCATCGAAATTGATCTCCCGGCTGGAGAGCGAACTGGGCGTTAACCTGCTGCGCCGCAGCACCCGCTCACTGACCCCCACCGAGGTGGGCCTGGCCTACTACGAACGAATCCGTCAGCTTCTGGTCGATTACGACGCGCTTAATGATGCCGTTCGCAATAGCGCCAACGCCCCTTCCGGGCTGCTGCGCATTTCGGCCCCTGTCACGTTTGGCGTCTCACAACTGGCGCCACATCTGGTGGAATTCGCCCGCCGCTACCCGGATATCGAACTGGATGTCAGCTTTTCCGACAGGCTCGTTAACGTGGTGGATGAAGGTTTTGATCTGGCCCTGCGTATCGGCAGCCTGAGTGACAGCAGCCTGATTGCCCGCCGTTTATGCCCGATTCGCAGTGTGGTCGTCGCCGCCCAAAGCTACCTTGAACGCCACGGCGAACCGGTACACTGGTCAGAGCTGGAACAGCACGCCCTGATTGTTGATACCAATTTTCGCGATCCCTGGCACTGGCCGTTTCGCGATACCCAACAGCAAATGCATTTGCAGCCGGTTCGCGGGCGAATCAAATTCTCCAATGCGGAAGCCTGTATGGAGGCCGCCTGCGCCGGGTTGGGGATTGCCAGAGTGCCGATGTTTATCGCTGAAAAAGCATTGAATGCGCAGCGTGTGGTGCCCATTCTGGCTCCTTTTGAGGCGCCGCCGCTGGCGCTCTATGCGGTCTATCCCCCGGCCCGCTATCTGGCGCAGAAAGCCCGCGTGTTAATCGATTTTCTGGCGGCAACGTACGCCTCGCTGTCGTAGCCATGATTATTTCCATTATGGAAATAAATATCCTCTTTTTGACCCAATAATCATTGGGCTGGAAACACTCTATAGTCCTTTCATCAACCTATTCGAGAGGACACAACCATGACTGATTCACGTACTGCTCCCTATGCATCTCTGCTGTTGCGCCTGGCGCTGGGTATTCTGTTTCTGGCGCACTTTAGCCTGAAATTCTTTGTTTTTACCCCGGCGGGTACCGCGAAGTTTTTTGCCTCTCTCGGTCTGCCTGGCGGGCTGGCCTATCTCACCATGGCGGTTGAACTGGTGGGGGCGATTGCGCTGATCCTCGGTATCTATAGCCGTATCGTTGCCATCGTGCTGATTCCGATTCTGTTGGGCGCTATCTTCACCGTTCACGGCCCGGCTGGCTTTTTCTTCACTAACCCGAACGGCGGCTGGGAATTCCCGGCATTCTGGATAGTGGGTCTGCTTGCTCTGGCGCTGACCGGGGATGGAAAATACGCGCTCAAACCGACCCCTTTTAAAGGCTAAAGGAGTACACATGCTGATTGACGGAAAATGGACGGCGGACTGGCACCCGGTGCAGGCCACCGATGAAAAAGGCGGGTTTGTGCGCCAGACTTCCAGTTTTCGCCACTGGGTGACGCCTGACGGGGCGCCCGGTATTACCGGCGAAGGCGGTTTTATCGCCGAACCGGGACGCTACCATCTGTATGTCGCGCTGATTTGCCCGTGGGCCTCGCGTACGCTGATTGCCCGGAAGCTGAAAGGGCTGAAAGAGGTTATCAGTGTCTCGGTGGTTGAACCCTGGCTGCTGGAGGAAGGTTGGCATTTCGGCGATTACCCCGGCACCGACCGCGACACGATCAATAACGTCGAGTGGCTGCATCAGCTTTATACCAAAGCCGATCCAACCTTTACCGGTCGCGCGACGGTCCCGGTGTTGTGGGATAAGAAAACCCATACCATCGTGAATAACGAGTCCGCTGATATCATACGGATGCTCAACAGCGGCTTTGGCGAACTGGCGCGTGGCAGTATTGATCTCTACCCCGCCGCCCTGCGTGAAGAGATTGATCAGCTCAACGCCGAGATTTATCCAACGCTGAATAACGGTGTGTACCGCGCCGGTTTTGCCACCACCCAGGTCAGTTATGAGGAGGCAGTCAGCGATGTGTTCTCCATGCTCGATACGCTGGAAACGCGTCTTGCAACGCGGGAATTTCTCTGCGGTGGACAGCTAACCGAAGCCGATATCCGTCTGTTTGTGACCCTCGTGCGTTTTGATGCCGCCTACCATGGGGTGTTCAAATGTAATCGGCGTAAGCTTGCGGAATACCCGCATCTGGACCGCTATCTGCGGACAATGCTGGCGGTTCCGGGCATCCGGGAAACGGTGAATATTGATCACATCAAGCAGGGCTACTATTCCATCAAAGCGCTCAATCCAAATGGGATTGTTCCGCAGGGGCCGGATCTCAGTGCGTATGGCTTATAAGTCAGTCGCAGAAAGCGAGATCATCGCAGGGTGAGGAGGCCAGGCGGCTATGGATGAGGGTTCCGTTCACCTTAGGTTCATGGCGAAATGGAACCTCCGGACACGTGAACGGGTAAAGGGGAACACCGCGTTCCCCTTTACAATCCCCGTGGCCCCGGATGGCGGCGCAAGCGCCTGATCCCGGCTACAAAACGCTCAGGCCGCACGAAATAGTTCCCTCTCCCTGTGGGCTGAGGAATCCCCACAAAAATGCGAGCACGATCGGTCCCCTCTCCTCTTTGGGGAGAGGGTTAGGGTGAGGGGGAAAATGCGGCTATGGATGAGGGTTCTGTTCACTTAATATTCATGGCGAAATGGAACCTCCGGACACGTGAAGGGGTAAAGGGGAACACCGCGTTCCCCTTTACAATCCCCTCGGCCCCGGATGGCGGCGCAAGCGCCTGATCCGGGCTACAAAACGTTCAGGCCGCACGAAAAAGTCCCCTCACCCTGTGGGCTGAGGAATCCCCACAAAAATGCGAGCACGATCGGTCCCCTCTCCTCTTTGGGGAGAGGGTTAGGGTGAGGGGGAAAATGCGGCTCGGGAGGTGGGGGTTATAAAAACGCGGTTTCGCTGCTCCCCACGCTTTTCAGCTCAAGCCCTACAAATTTGAGCCCTATTCCGTGTTCACGATCTATATCGGTTGCAAACATAAACCCGAAATTATCTTTCGCATCAGGAGACAGATAAATTTTCATCAGAATAAGGTCTGTCGCCTCTGCGCCGTACACCCGTTTGCAGTAAACCTGAGTTTCCGCTGTGATTTTCTGCGAGAAAGCGTTCTGTTTCTCGATAAGAAACTGGATATCGTTCCTCATTTTGTCATCAGGCGAATGCGCTTCCAGATTTATGCACTGAACAGGTTCAGAACCGAATATCGGTAAAAGCAAATCAACTGCGGTGCCTTCATCATCGGCATAATATTCCAGTTCTACGGACATCTTCCGGGTTCCTTTTATCGGGACCTCAGGGCAGTGATGGTTTCTCTGCCCTCAGCGAATTCATATCTGGCAATGCTTGCAAGAAAACGAGGGAATTAAAATCCCCAGGCTTCATCTTCGGTTATCACCTTGCTGATGAAACTCTCGAGACTCTGCTCAAGAAAAATATTCTTCTGGCTTTCCAGATTGGCAAAATAGACGGCCCCATCATCCAGATTCATACAGTAGGGAAACCCACCGCCGTCAATGGCAAAGGGAAGAAAGTTTGCCGGGAGAATCTTCTTATCGACAACCAGCGTTCTGTAGTAGCCATCAGCGGTCAACAAACCTGGGCTGTTAGCACGCAAAATCGACAGAAAGTATTTGATATCGTTTTCATATTTTTCACTCTGGTAAACGCGCCGCCCATCCTCAAGCTTGCCACCGTTACTGATGAGCCATAACGACGTTAAAATATCAGGGAAAGAGACGCCCAGCGATGCTTCAATATCGCCAAGCTCATCAGCCGTGACGGCGGGCGATGAATCTACGAGTTTAATCATCATGTCGTTACCTGTTGGCAATAAGCAGCAATATGGCCTCTCAGCCATCCTTAATAGCAAAAAATAGTAACAGCTTCTCTTGCTTCATACTCATCACCACCATGATCGCCTCGTCGATTCATTCCCCTTTTCACCCTCGAATATCAGTAAGAAAAGGGTGAACGTTGCTGCGCCTCTTGTAAAAAATGCCTGGCATCTTCACCGGCAGCGGTATACAGCGGCGCGTTTTGATCGTTCGCAACGGCAAAAATGGCATTCGCGACATCCCCGGCGTGAGTCACCGGCGAATGGCTATCGCGCGCCATCTGAATAAACGCATCCACCATCGCGCCATACACCGGATCGTCTTGTCCGCCAAAATAGGCCCGCGCATTCTCGCCAAACTTCGTCTCTGGTGAGCGCCCCGGCAACACCACATGAACGCGAATACCCAATGGCCTGACCTCAATGGCTAATGACTCGCTCCAGGCATTCAGCGCCGCTTTACTTGCACGATAAAGCCCAATCAGCGGCATTGCTTTGGTTGTCACTGACGATGAAACATTGATGATAACCCCTGACTTTTTCTCTCTCATTAGCGGCAGAAACGCCTGGGTTAATGCGAGCGTCCCCAGAACATTGGTGTTCATTAACAGCTGCGCGGTTGCCAGGGGCGTGAGTTCAACAGGGACCGGTGCGCCAAAACCAGCATTATTCACCAGCAGGTCAATCGCCCCGGCCTTTTTCACCACATTATCAATGCTGTCAGCGGAAGTGATATCCAGCGGCAAAAGAGTCAGGTTGTCGCTTTCAGGTAACAGCGTCGGATCGGGCGTTCTCATGGTTGCAATCACTTTCCAGCCTTTGTCTAAAAAGAGTTTTGCTGTTTCAAGCCCAAAACCCGATGAGCATCCGGTAATCAGTGCAGTCGACATGTTTAATCCTCTCTGTTGGCAAGAGCAACGATCATAGCCGCCTCTGTCTGGACAATATATAATCAAAAATCCAGTAAAATTTAGAGAGCGTCCAATGTCAGACCCGTTAACCGATATTGTTACCTTGCTCAACCCCAGGCCCACCCATACCAAACTCGTTGAGGGAGCGGGTCAGTGGCGCATTGTCCGGGAATCTTGCGGAGAGGCGTTTTACTGCGCAGTGTTACAAGGCGAATGTCTGATAAGCATTAACGGCAAAGCGCCAAAATTGCTGGTATCCGGCGATTTCCTTCTGATACCCGCAACCTACACGTTTGAAAACACCAATGCGGGCACGTCTGCGCCGACGGACATTACGACGCCGACCCTTATTGGCGATGGGCACGTGCGAATTGGCGCAACAACAGGACCGGCTGAATTTCTGATGAATGTGGGGCACTGCGAATTCGACACGCCGGACAAACAGCTTATCGTCGCGTTACTGCCCAACGAGATCCTGGTGAAAGGACAACAGCGTTTTGTCACCCTGCTTGAACTTCTGCTTGATGAAAGCCAGGCCCGGCGGCCAGGACGTGAAGTGGTATTGATGCGTCTTTTACAGTTATTACTGGTTGAGTCGTTGCGAAGCCATGATTGTCTGTCGGGAACGGCAGGTATTTTGCGGGGATTACAACACGAAAAGATCGCCATCGCGCTGCATCTCATCCATGAAAAACCCGACATTGACTGGCAAATAGCACAGCTCGCCAGCCACTGTGCGATGTCGCGTTCCTCTTTTTTCGCCATATTCAACGAAACAGTCGGTATGCCGCCCATGCAATATCTGCTCTTCTGGCGAATGTCGTTGGCCAGAAAAGCACTGTTGAGCAGTACGGATAAAATCGAACAGATCGCATTTCGCATTGGATATCAGTCAGCGAGCGCCTTCAACGTCGCCTTCACGAAATATGTAGGGATGCCGCCGGGGGTATTCCGACGCCAGAAACCCCATGCTATCTCTGTGGAGCCGCATTACTGATGAAAAGCCAGTGTTGAATACTCTTTCTGTAAATTATCACTGGCCTTGTCTTTACGCACTTTCCCCCTAAATAAAACAGGCTTTGCGGCGTTTGTTGAAGGGGGAGCCATTGCGCGGATTATCTTACCTGCATCCGATATTCAATCATGCCGCTTTTTTTCGCTATCCAGTCATATAATCTTTGCGCACGATAATTCGCTTCGTGGGTGTGCCAGTAAAGATGGCTGGCATGGCGTTTTCTGGCTTCTTTCTGGACATATTCAATTAACTGTTTGCCAATCTGTTTGCCGCGTGTATTTTCGCTGACATATAAATCTTCAAGATAACAGTAATCACTTTCCGCCCAGGTTGAACGGTGAAAAAGATAATGGGCGAAACCCACCACCTCGCCATTACTTTTCGCGACGGCACAGAATATCGGCTCGATTGGATTGGCAAAGCGCTCCCAGGTGCGCGTTGTGACCGCGTCAGGAATATCAACATTATAAAATATTTGATAATTTTTCCACAGCGGCAACCAGCTTTCATAATCCATTTCGCTGGCTGCTTCAATTGTGATAACCACTGTATTCATAATAATAACCTCTTTATTTTCTGGCTTGTTCTGTATTGGAGTGAATCATTAATTAACAAACGCAGGCAGCGTAGGTGTTGGCTTTATTCAAACACGAAAAGCACAGGCAACGTGCCGATATATGACGCGCCTTATCGCTGCCGCTCCACCCTGCCTGTCATTGACGCTTCGGGAATAATGATAAGGTTAAAATGGCAGGTTTAGCCCCACCAATTTTTCACAATGCAGCAGACCAATTTATCTTCTGGCAGCAGACCATCCTGTTATAGACTGGATGATGACGGAAGTAATAACGGAGAAACGGATGTTTAAGCATACCCAGCTTGAAACGGTAAAGGCCTGGATGATGGATCCGGCAAACGGCTCACTGCCTCTTCATGAAAGGATCCAGAGAGCAATACGCGCACTTATCCTGGAAGGCATTTTATCTCACGGCAAAGCCCTCCCCGCCTCGCGTGCATTAGCCATCTCACTCAATGTTTCCCGCGACACCATTGAAGCCGCCTATACGCGTCTGCATGCGGAGGGGTTTATTGAAAGGCACACGGGTAAAGGCAGCTTTGTTTCTGCCAGCGCCCGATTTCTGAAATCACATTCCCGGCAACGCCAGTCCGCCGCTGAGGTACGTGAACCCACGCTCAGTGCGCGGGGAAATGTGATGTACAAAAGTGGGGGGATACGTGAATTTTCATCGCCTCGCCCACTGGCGCCGGGGATCCCCGAAACTCGTCTGTTTCCGGTGCAAACCTGGGAGCGACTTGAGCGGCAGGTACTAAAAGAGTATCGCCACCGTGCGCTGGAGCAAAGCCAGCCTCAGGGGACAGAGCGGTTACGGCGGGCCATCGCAGAGTATGTCAATCTGGAACGCGGCGCGCATGCCACGCCAGAACGTATCATCATTCTGACAAGTTCCCAGCAGGCGCTCGCCCTCTGTTCTCATGTCCTGATGGACAGCGGCGATGCCATCGTGATTGAAGATCCGACCTATCAGGGGGCGCAAAAAGCGTTTAAGGCTGCCGGGCTGAACAGCCTTCCGGTTCCGCTTGATGAGAAAGGGCTGTGTATCGAGTCACTTAATGCTCTGACAGCGCCGGCGAAAGCTATCTATCTTACCCCTTCCCATCAGTATCCTACCGGCGTCACCCTGTCTCTTGACCGACGGCTGGCGGTCATCGACTGGGCAAACCGTCACCAGGCCTGGATTATTGAAGATGACTATGACAGCGAGTTTCACTATGAAGGCAAGCCGATGGCCTGCGTGCAGGGGCTGGACGCCTTTAACCGGACAATCTATATCGGGACGTTCACCAAGTCTCTTTTTCCGGGGCTACGCATTGCCTGGATGATTGTGCCCGCAGAACTTGTTGAACCGCTGACGATGGCAAGGACGTTAATGGACGGTCATACCGCCTCCATCACGCAACTGACCGTCGCCAAATTTCTGGAGGGTGGCCATTTTGGTTCCTATGTCCGGATGATGCGGGAAGTTTATGTTGCTCGCCGTGACAAACTGGCAAGCCTGATTGAAGAGCGTCTTTCTGATTTTGTCGTTGGCATAACGCCAACGGGCGGAATGCAGATGCCCTGCCATCTCAGGAAGGGCATTTCCGAAGCAGCCGTCGCCGCAGCCGCCCGACGTGCAGGTATTGATATGCTTGGGCTTGCCGAATTATATGCAAATGAACCGGCATCAACCGGTTTTTTGATGGGTTTTGCGGCTTACACGGAGAAGGAAATAGAAGACGCGGTAGAAAAAATCGCCGCCCTTTTTCGTCTTCTCTGAGGCTTTGGCGTGCCAGCCCGACACCCGCCTCACTCAATGTGCCTGCCGCTGGCAGGCCGCCAATATCATCCTGAACGGATGCGAGCTATGTGGATTGCTAGCCTAATCGCTGCATTTCAGCGCGGCCAATACTGCGTCGCCATGCGCCAGGGGCCTGCCCGTAGTGACGCTTAAAGCTGCGGTTGAAAGACTGCTGAGAGTCAAAGCCCAACGCGATGGCCACATTCAAAATCGGTTCGTCGCTGCGGGCTAACCGCTCGACCGATTTTTGCAGCTTTTGCGCACGAATATACTCGGCGAGACGATAGCCCGTATGCTCTTTGAAGATCCGCTGGAGGTGCCACTTCGAATAACCGGCGCGTCTGGAAACGGTATTGATATCGAGACGGCTTTCAATGTTGTTGTCGATCCAGTCGAGTAAATCTTGAATAAATGCGCCATTGTTCATTTTGTTTCCTCCCGCGCGGCTTACCAAAAAAGCATCTTTGTCTGTTGCATTTAAAGGTGGCCTGCTTTTGCAATAAATGCAAGTTTTATTATTGCATTTAAATCCCTGCCTGAAATCTGACTTCTGCTCCTGACGCAAACAGCACATAAAGTGCAACAATTATTCTTGCACTTAATTTAGCACCTCCCTACAATCGCCGCGATAGTGTATTCGCAACTGTTACAGTTTTGTGGCGATGAACGACACAAATGGCCTTAAGCCAGCCCGGACAAAGGAAGTGGCGCGGCGTCCCCTGCTGCGTCTTGCCCGGCGGCTACAATTACCGGAATAAAAATAATGAGCCTGCAAAAACATTGGGTTAATTTTCGTCTGAATGCGCTGGGAGCGGTATTACTCTCCGTCATGCTCGTCGGATGCGATGAGGGTGTCGCGCAAAATGCCGTGCCACAAGCGCCTGCCGTGAGCGCCGCTGACGTGGTCGTGAAATCGATTAGCCAGTGGGATAGCTTTAACGGTCGGATTGAAGCGGTGGAAAGCGTTCAGCTACGCCCCCGCGTCTCTGGATACATTGATAAAGTGAATTACACCGACGGCCAGGAAGTGAAAAAAGGCGAGGTGCTGTTCACCATCGATGACCGAACCTATCGCGCCGCGCTGGAACAGGCGCAGGCAACGCTGGCGAGAGCCAAAACGCAGGCCAGCCTGGCGCAAAGTGAGGCCAGCCGTACCGATAAATTAATCAACACCAATCTTGTCTCCCGTGAAGAGTGGGAACAGCGTCGTTCTGCCGCCGCCCAGGCGCAGGCCGACATTCGTGCAGCGCAGGCGGCAGTTGATGCCGCACAGCTTAACCTGGACTTCACCAAAGTGACCGCCCCCATTGATGGCCGCGCCAGTCGTGCGCTGATCACCAGCGGTAACCTGGTCACGGCGGGCGACAGCGCCAGCGTACTCACCACGCTGGTATCGCAAAAGACGGTTTACGTCTACTTTGACGTGGATGAGTCGACCTACCTCCACTACCAGAACCTCGCCCGCAGCGGGCAAGGCGCATCCAGTAACCACCTGGCGTTACCGGTTGAGATTGGCCTGGTTGGCGAGGATGGCTATCCCCATCAGGGCAAAGTGGATTTTCTGGATAATCAGTTAACGCCGAGCACCGGCACTATCCGTATGCGCGCAATCCTGGATAACGCACAGCGTCAGTTCACGCCAGGGCTCTTTGCCCGCGTGCGTCTGCCGGGCAGCGCTGAGTTCAAAGCCACGCTTATCGACGACAAAGCAGTGCTGACCGACCAGGATCGCAAATATGTTTATATCGTTGATAAAGAAGGTAAAGCGCAGCGTCGCGATATTACGCCGGGGCGTCTGGCTGCCGGTTTACGCATCGTGCAGAAGGGGCTGAACCCTGGCGATAAAGTCATCGTCGATGGTTTACAAAAAGTGTTTATGCCGGGTATGCCGGTTAACGCGAAAACCGTTGCCATGACCACCAGCACCGCCCTCAACTGATCCCTTACCTGAGAATCCGACACATGGACTTTTCCCGCTTTTTTATCGACAGGCCGATTTTCGCCGCGGTGCTGTCGATTCTGATTTTCATTACAGGATTGATCGCTATCCCGCTGCTGCCGGTCAGCGAATATCCTGATGTCGTACCGCCCAGCGTTCAGGTACGCGCGGAGTATCCCGGCGCAAACCCGAAAGTGATTGCAGAGACCGTGGCGACGCCGCTGGAAGAAGCGATCAACGGCGTTGAAAACATGATGTACATGAAATCCGTTGCCGGCTCTGATGGCGTACTGGTCACCACTGTCACCTTCCGTCCGGGTACTGACCCCGATCAGGCGCAGGTTCAGGTGCAAAACCGCGTATCACAGGCCGAAGCGCGTCTGCCGGAAGATGTGCGGCGTTTGGGTATCACCACCCAGAAACAGTCGCCGACGCTGACGCTGGTGGTGCATCTGTTTTCACCCAACGGTAAGTACGACTCCCTGTATATGCGTAACTACGCCACGCTAAAAGTGAAGGATGAGCTGGCCCGTCTGCCGGGCGTTGGTCAAATCCAGATTTTTGGCTCCGGTGAATACGCCATGCGCATCTGGCTGGATCCCAATAAAGTGGCGGCACGTGGGTTGACCGCATCCGATGTGGTAACGGCAATGCAGGAGCAAAACGTCCAGGTTTCCGCCGGGCAGCTTGGCGCCGAGCCGCTGCCGAAAGAGAGCGATTTCCTGATCTCCATTAACGCCCAGGGTCGCCTGCACACGGAAGAAGAGTTTGGCAATATTATTCTGAAAACGGCGCAAGACGGCTCGCTGGTCCGCCTGCGTGACGTGGCGCGAATTGAAATGGGCTCCGGAAGCTATGCGCTGCGCTCGCAGCTTAACAACAAAGACGCGGTCGGGATTGGTATCTTCCAGTCGCCGGGGGCCAACGCCATCGATCTGTCTAACGCGGTGCGCGCCAAGATGGACGAACTGTCGAAGCGTTTCCCGGATGATATGAAATGGGCGGCCCCTTACGATCCGACGGTGTTTGTTCGCGATTCCATTCGCGCAGTCGTGCAAACGCTGCTGGAAGCGGTGGTGCTGGTTGTGCTGGTGGTGATTCTGTTCCTGCAAACCTGGCGCGCGTCGATTATTCCGCTGATCGCGGTGCCGGTATCGGTGGTGGGCACGTTCAGTATTCTCTACCTGCTTGGCTTCTCGCTGAATACCCTGAGTCTGTTCGGCCTGGTGCTGGCTATCGGTATCGTCGTGGATGACGCCATCGTGGTGGTGGAAAACATTGAGCGAAATATCGAAGAGGGGCTGGCTCCACTTGCGGCGGCGCATCAGGCGATGCGTGAAGTCTCCGGGCCGATTATCGCGATTGCGCTGGTGCTGTGCGCGGTGTTCGTGCCGATGGCGTTCCTCTCCGGGGTGACCGGCCAGTTCTATAAACAGTTTGCGGTGACGATCGCGATTTCGACGGTGATCTCGGCCATCAACTCACTGACGCTCTCACCAGCGCTGGCTGCCCTGCTGTTAAAACCGCACGGTGCGCCGAAAGACTACCCTACCCGCCTTATCGATCGTCTGTTCGGCTGGATTTTCCGTCCGTTTAACCGCTTTTTCCACCGTAGCTCGGACGGCTATCAGGGGCTGGTTGGCAAAACGCTCGGACGCCGTGGCGCGGTGTTTGTTGTCTATGTGCTGCTGCTCTGCGCCGCGGGCGTGATGTTTAAAGCCGTCCCCGGCGGGTTTATTCCGACACAGGATAAGCTCTATTTAATTGGCGGTGTGAAAATGCCGGAAGGCTCTTCGCTGGAACGCACCGATGCGGTGATCCGCAAGATGAGCGAAATCGGGATGAATACCGAAGGCGTGGATTATGCGGTCGCCTTTCCAGGGCTGAATGCGTTGCAGTTCACCAATACGCCAAATACCGGGACGGTCTTTTTTGGCCTGAAACCGTTCGATCAGCGTAAACATTCTGCTGCGGAAATTAACGCGGAGATCAACGCCAAAATCGCGCAAATCCAGCAGGGCTTCGGTTTCTCCATTTTGCCGCCGCCGATATTAGGGCTGGGTCAGGGTTCTGGCTATTCGCTTTATATTCAGGACCGCGCCGGGCTTGGCTATGGCGCGCTGCAAACCGCGGTGAACACGATGTCCGGTGCGATTATGCAAACGCCAGGGATGCACTTCCCAATCTCCACCTACCAGGCTAACGTGCCGCAACTGGATGTGCAGGTTGATCGTGATAAGGCGAAAGCACAGGGCGTGTCGCTGACCGATCTTTTCGGTACGCTGCAAACCTATCTGGGGTCGTCGTATGTCAACGATTTCAACCAGTTCGGTCGTACCTGGCGCGTGATGGCGCAGGCCGACGGGCCATACCGCGAAAGCGTGGAAGATATTGCCAATTTGCGTACCCGCAATAATCAGGGCGAAATGGTGCCGATTGGCAGTATGGTCAATATCAGTACGACTTACGGGCCGGACCCGGTGATTCGTTACAATGGCTATCCGGCGGCGGATCTCATTGGCGATGCCGATCCTCGCGTACTCTCCTCCTCACAGGCGATGACACAACTGGACGGAATGTCTAAGCAGATCCTGCCCAATGGGATGAATATTGAATGGACGGACCTGAGCTACCAGCAGGCCACTCAGGGTAATACGGCGCTGATCGTCTTCCCGGTCGCGGTTCTGCTTGCGTTCCTGGTTCTGGCGGCGCTGTATGAAAGCTGGACGCTGCCGCTGGCGGTGATCCTTATCGTGCCGATGACCATGCTGTCCGCACTGTTCGGCGTCTGGCTGACCGGTGGCGATAACAACGTGTTTGTGCAGGTCGGTTTGGTGGTACTCATGGGGCTTGCCTGTAAAAACGCCATTCTGATCGTGGAGTTTGCCCGTGAGCTGGAAATCCAGGGCAAAGGAATCATGGAAGCGGCGCTTGAAGCTTGTCGCCTGCGTTTACGCCCGATTGTGATGACCTCTATCGCCTTTATCGCCGGGACGATCCCGCTGATACTCGGCCACGGCGCGGGGGCGGAAGTGCGCGGCGTCACCGGGATCACGGTGTTCTCTGGCATGCTGGGCGTGACGCTGTTCGGTCTGTTCCTGACCCCGGTGTTTTACGTGACACTGCGTAAATTCGTCACGCGCGGTAAAGTGGAAAGAGAGGTTTTGCCAGCCTGAGTCACTGTTGCAGATAACAAAAAACCGCCTTCACTGTGAAGGCGGTTTTTTTTCGCAATATGAAAAGTATTAAAGCGCTTTTTTAATCCGATCATCCAGTTCAGGCAGCAGATCGCACCCGCTGGTATCGGCTTTTTTGACCTTTTCCAGCGCGCTTGCCACGGTATGGCGAGCGAGTACATCTAACGACGCCTGCTCCGCTTCATCGGCAATCGATTTGAAATACCAGCACGCGTTGGCACTGACCACGCAGCGGGCCGGTATGTCGGGGCGCGACGCCCACAGCTTTTTATCTTCGATGACCGAAAGGTAGATATCGCGCAGGGTGATCTCTTCGGGCGGACGACCAAGATGAATAGAGCCGTTGCGGCCAAGCGTAGAGACGATAATCCCATCACGCGTGAGAGGCACCATTAATTTACGGATAAAGCTCGGGTTTGCTTCCAGGCCGTAGGCCAGAATCGCACTCGTCGAACGTTCACCCAATTGCTCCGCCATCGCTACGCTGAGAACCATCTGCAAAGCTGTCGGGAAGCGGTAATCTAACATTTTATTGTCCTGGGTCGCGGTGAATCTTGTTCTTTTTGGCACCGCAGAGGTGAATAACCAATGAGCAATAATATAACAAATACAGTCTTTTTTTTGAAGCAATCAACGCGTGACCTGGCCCGTAAAAAAGAGTTTCCACGTATGACAGAGATGTCATTCAATGCCAGATGACGACATTATCTGGTAAGAATCAAAAAAATCCTCAAGCGTGATCGATACAGGCCAGAGCCTTTTCATGCCTGACCTGATTTATTTGCAAATGGAAACGATCACTTCATGCAACCAATATGCGCCAGGAACGGGGGCATATATGATATTACCAAATGAACGTCTTTTTAACCCGAACCGAAAAACGGAAGTACGGTATCCATATGCAGGCGAAAATTATGTATCTGACAATAGGCATAATCATGTCGAAATTCAGCGCAAGAGGCGCGAATAAGTATGAAGTGATGGCCCGGTCAATCATCATGATCGCGATACTGGCAACCAGTAGCACGCTAAACGCCAGAGGTAACGCTCTCTTTTTACGCACAAAAAGAGACGTAACATAGATAACCAGGAGCAGTAAAATCAGGTTAATCCCAGCGGCAGTAAAAAGATAGGATGTCTGGTAAACAGGAATACGACCGATCATGTTCGTACCCAGTTTTAATGTCACTATCAGAGACGTGAAATAATCGTAGGCCATGAGCAAAATATTGAGGAGTGGCAGGAACAGCAGGCCACCGATTTTTCTGTACCGTTTTTCCTCACATTCAGCACAATATTCAAGGTGTTGCGCGATCTCCTTATCACAGGTTAAGCAGGTCCATTTGAAAGGGGTATCCGTCATCATTCATCCTTTTTAGTGTGTTCGCTCTTAACGAACTTGCTTCATTCCAGGATGAGTTAACGGCTAACCATGAAGATTCTTTAGGGTGATTGCGTTTTTACCGTTGGGTGAAGAGTGACACGAGTATAAAAACGCCCTGCCCGTGCGAAATGGCCATGGCCCCGCAAGCTTGATTAGTTTATGAAAAAATCTTAGGCTACCCTTTAAAATATAATGGATAATCAAAGGTTAAAAATGAAAAATATAACTCCGGAATATACCGTTGTCGACTTATCGCGCTGGGCAAGGAAAGAACATTTCGACGCATTCCAGAGCTTCGCGCAGTGTACATTTAGCCAAACTGTGCAAATCGATATTACCGCGCTGCTAAAACATATTAAGGAGGTCGGCTGGAAATTTTACCCCACGATGATTTTCCTCCTTGCAAAAATAGTGAACAGGCATGCGGAATTTCGTATGGCCATCAAGAACAACGAGCTTGTCGTATGGAATGACAGCCATCCAGCCTATACGATTTTCCATGATGAAACGGAGACCTTTTCGTCATTATGGAGTCATTACGACGGTAATATTCACCACTTCCAGAACGCTTTTTCAGAAGACGTGGCGCGCTATCGCAATAACCTTTCCTATCTGCCTAAAGAAGAGTCGCGGGAAAATATATTTTTTGTATCGGCTAATCCCTGGGTAAGTTTTACCGGTTTTAATATCAATGTTGCCCATATGCAGAACTTTTTTGCCCCCATGTTTACCCTTGGTAAATACTACACACAGGGTGACAAAGTCTTGTTACCCCTCGCCGTTCAGGTACATCATGCCGTCTGCGATGGTTTCCATGTGGCAAGATTGATCAACGAGTTACAAGAGATGAGTGATGACTTGTCGCACTATTCAGAGTAACGCAATAGCTGATGCGCCCGACATTTTTTGTATGGAGTTGGCAATAAGGAGAGCAGATGGGAAAATCTGAACAACCAGGGACAGTGGAAAAATGAAAGAAAATAAACACTCTCCCTGTTTATGCTGCGGTAAGAGAACGCTCGAAGAGAGAGGGAATTATGAAATTTGCGCCGTCTGCGGATGGGAAGATGATCCCGTGCAGTCCGCAGATCCTGATTTTGCGGGTGGGGCTAATTCGTTAAGTTTACATGCGTGCAGACTGGCGTGGGCGGCTGTTCAACGTAATAAGCCAACACAGTCTGAATAGACATTTCGCTTCGGGTTCGAAGCAGAGATATTGCATGATACACAGACCTGTTTTTACACGGCCCGTTGCAGAATTTCGCCGGGCAGACCGTCAAAATCTCTGAATTCACGCGTGATAAAATTCTTGTTCGTCAGGATCTTTTTTGATGCCAGATTTGCAGGATCGATAATCGCAATGAGTGTAGATATTTCAGGGTTTCTGCAGGCCTGCTCGACCAGTATTGTGGCAACTTTGCTCGCAATACCAAGCCCCCAATATTCCGGTAGCAGCATATAGCCCAGTTCGGCGGTCTTCGGTTGGTCAGCCACAGATGCCAGTTTGGCGAGGCCGATAAAATTACCCTGCTTATCATCCGTGATTCGGTAATAGCCCAAATCTGAATGGCGGGCATTCTCGTCGAGTATGAGTTTAAAATCACGAGAGGCCTCATCACAGGGAATGGCACGTTCTGTGATCATCGCCATAACATCGATATTACTGACAAGTTTTAAATAATCCGCAAAATGTATTTCAGAAAACTTTTACAATAACAAATCCATTTATTACCTCATAAACCATTAGCAGCCAAAATAAATATCGCATTACTTTATCTGCATGGAGAGCAGTATTGGCATTGTATCAATATGAATGCACTTTTAAAATTGATGGGGCCAAAACCGTTTTTTACATATGCTCTTTTCTGGTACGAAACAGCTATCTCCGGCAGGCGAAATCAGCATGTCCATTTTTATTCTACCGCCCCTTCGCTTAAGCTGCGCTCAAATCCGTCACCAGCAGCACGGTTCTTACTGAAAGCTCCCTGATGTCGCTCAGGTAACGAATGTTTAAGCGAAATTTTTCAGTCAAACCGTTGAACTAACTTTTTCTAACCTCCGACGCCCTGCACCCTGTTTATTCACCGGTATATCAGGACCAGCACTAAGTAGACAGACTCTGTATGGAGGTGGGAGGTCAGATAAGCGCGAGGAGAAGAAGTTCGCAACGCCAACAACTACATGACTAACATTGAGGTGCCTTATTCAAAAGGGGAGCAGGTCACAATCTAGCTGGTTATCGGAGGAAGATAAACCAGCATAGAAATTACAAGCTATCACATTAGCGCACTTCACCCTGCGATTCGGCAGCGTCGCGATTAATACCGAAAATTTGCCACCTGACATGATTTGCATCGAGGGTGAAAACTGCCGTGGCGAGGGTGTTCTCATCATCCGGATCATCGGCAGCCAGCCGGTAAATAGGCAACACGGCATCATGTTTATCAGAGAGAATGCCTTTTGCCGCTGTGGCGTCAAACGGGTGGTGATTCTCCAGCCACTGCACCAGACGTAGCTGACGCGACGCAGAGCTGTCCGTTACTACCTGCTCAACGTGAGCAAGAGCAGCATGCACAAGATGGTTGGCATGTCCGTCCGCTGTCGTCAGTGGCATAACAGAACAGCCTCGGCCTGTGGCCTCGACACTGAACAGCCGCGTATCGCCCATCTGCCCCAGCATATGATGAAATGCCCCGGCGCGGGGCTGCCCGGTTAGAATGGCGATGGCTTCGTCGAGGGTGTTTGCATTCAGCGAGGCTCGGGCCAGGATCTGGCGCGGCAATCCCTGCGGGCGATGCACTGCACGGATGTTATTAACCGTGTTAACGATCCCTTTTTCATTCACCGCAAAGGTGTGGCCGCAAATCGAACCCGGATAGGCAAAACTGGTAAAACTCAGACCACACTCCGGATTAATGGTGACCAGCAAACAGTCATCACGTAACTGGGGAAAACCATCTTCGTTATGCGCAATAATCCGCTCGCCAGCGGCGTTTATCCCGGCAACCGTTGTACAGCCATCCGACGTCGAGCGCACCAGGTCGCCACGGCAGTTCCAGGCAAAGACCTGTTCAATGGTGGCCTCCAGCCCCTGCGCCAACCCTTCCAGCTCCTGCCAGATTTGCGGGTAATGTTCCTGCACCGCAGCACGCATTACCTGGGTCTGAGCGGATGACTGTATAGTCATCACCGTTTGCCACAGCGACGTGAGCGTCAGTTTCTGATGCCAGGCTTCACGGCCTAACTCGCCAAGACGCAGGCCAATCTCAAACGAGGAACCACTGATGTCGATTTTTTTCATGCGATGAATTCACTTCTGTTCAGGAAACGTGCTGTAAAAATTCTTTCAGGCGCGGATTGCTACTGGCATTCAGCAGGATATCAGGCGGGCCGTCTTCAGCAATGGTTCCACCATCAATAAAAATCAACCGCGACGCCACATCGCGTGCAAAGCCAATTTCGTGCGTCACAATAACCATTGTCATCCCCTCATCCGCGAGTGAACGCATCACTTTCAATACTTCATGGCGCAACTCCGGATCGAGCGCAGAGGTTGGCTCATCAAACAACATCATTTTCGGTTTTACCGCCAGCGCACGGGCAATAGCCACACGTTGCTGCTGACCGCCAGAAAGCTCGGAAGGATAGTGATCGGCACGCTCGCGCAGTCCAACACGCTCCAGCAGTGCCAGTGCCTGTTCGCGGGCTGCTGCTTTACTCATTTTACGCACGCGGATAGGCCCAAACATCACATTTTCCAGCGCCGTCAGATGAGGAAACAGGTGAAATTGCTGAAACACCATCCCCGCTTCGCGGCGGATATCGCACTCGTTGACGTGGGGATCGGTCAGGTGCATCCCGGAGACCAGCAAGGTGCCAGAGGAGATCTCTTCCAGTTTATTGATACAACGCAGCAGCGTCGATTTGCCCGAACCGGAAGGACCGATAATCACGACCACTTCACCGGCATCAATTTTCAGATTGATATCGTGCAGCACCTGCGTGGTACCGAAATGTTTTGCGACCGCGCTAAATTCAACCATGCTCATAAAATATGGATCCTTTTCTCCAGTCGCTTCAGCAGGAAGCTCAGGCACAGGGTGACGGCAAGGTAGATCAGCGCTACGGCTGTCCAGACTTCAAGGGCACGGAAGTTCCCGGCGATGATCTCCTGGCCCTGACGCGTTAATTCCGCGACGCCGATAACAATAAACAACGAGGTATCTTTGATGCTGATGATCCACTGGTTGCCCAGCGCCGGGATCATGCGACGCAAAGCCAGCGGCATAATCACGTACCACAGTGTGGCGCGCTGCGATAACCCCATCGCCAGACTGGCTTCTTTAAACCCTTTATTGATGGACAAAATCGCGCCGCGCGTGATTTCCGCAATATACGCGCCGGAGTTAATAATAATGGTGACAATCGCAGCCGTAATTGGATCGATGCGAACAGGCAGTACCATTGGCAAGGCAAAATAGATAAACATCACCTGAACCATAATTGGTGTGCCGCGAATCAGCTCAACGAAAATTAATGATAATGTTTTCGCAATACCGCCACCCAGAGCACGACAGGTTCCGGTCAGCAGACCAATAATAAAACCGCCCGCTAAACCAACCATTGAGATCGATATTGTCAGTTGCAGCCCCTGTAATAACAGCGGCAGTGATTCCCATATATATTTCGTTTCGAAATTCATAATGCGGTCAATTCACTCTCGGTTCAGGCCGGTATTACCCGGCCTGACGGGGATTATTTAGGTTGTTTGTTAAACCATTTGAAATAAATTTTGCCATAGGTGCCATCCGCACGTAATGCCTGTATCGCGGCATCGACTTTCGGTGTCAGGCTGCTGTTTTTCTGCATTGCAAAACCATATTGCTGCGGTAGAACGCTGTCCGTTTCCCCGGTCGATTTCACCTTGCCGCCACCGGCTGTTTTCACGTAGTACAGCACGTTCGGGGAGTCGTGAACTACCGCGTCCAGGTTGCCTGCCTGCAAGTCGAGATAGGCATTATCGATATTAGGGAATTCGACATAGTTGGCTTTATATTTGGATTTCATAAAACTTGCGGCTGCGGTGCCCTGCTTCAGCCCCACTTTTTTACCGGCCAGATCGCTGAATTTGGTAATGGAATTATCGCCACTCTTCACCGCTATTAAGAGGTCCGCATCGTAGTAACCCTGGCTGAAATCCACGACCTGTTTGCGGGCATCGGTAATGGTGATCCCGGCCATTGCCACATCCAGATTGCGCGATTGCAGCCCCGGAATTAAGCCGCCAAAATCCATAGGACGTAATTCGTAGCTGACATTCATTTTCTTCGCAATGGCATCCCATAAATCGATATCAAAACCGACATATTTATCACCTTGCTTAAACTCAAAGGGAACGAACGCCGTATCCACGCCCACTAATAATTTTTCTTGTGCCATCGCGGCAAAACTTGCCGAACAGGCTACCAGTGCCAGTGTAATCTTTAATTTTTTCAATAATGCAGACATAATAACCCTCAGCGTAATTAAGACAGCAAACAGGAGTTTTCGCGCAACATCATAAAAATGATATTGTCGTTGAGAATAAAAACTGCATCCCTACATTCGCACGCGATATAAAAATAAATGCGTGCGAATTATTTATGCGGGAATAATAAAATCCCTGGTGTCGGGTACAGGCGTCTGCGCGCCGTTCATGATCATTGAAAGAAAGCTGTAATAACCGTTGATACCAATCAGATCGACAACCCCCTTTTCACCCCACAGGTCGATAGCCTGTTGCCAGATGTCGTCACTGACTTTTTTATGCTGATGCAACTGCTGGCAAAAGTGGTAAACCACCCATTCATCAGCCGCCAGCGCCTCCGGTAGACGCTGTTCATTAATGGCCTGCACAGCCTGTGCCGCGATCCCTTTCTCCCTGGCGATTGGCGCATGAATAGCCCATTCAACCGGTTGCGACCAATGACGCGCGGTAAGGAGGATTGCCAGTTCTGATAATCGCTGCCCAATCGCGCTACGGTAGCGCAGATACTCCCCCATCCGCTGCGCATGCGCCATCAGTTCCGGGCTGCGCAACAACGGTTCAAACGGCGGCAGTAGTGCGCCGCGCGGGCCGTTGATGATCTCCTCCGCAAGCTGGCGTTGTTCATCGCTCCACTGCGGTTCCGACAAGGCAGGTAAACGATTCATAGCGGATGACTCGCCAGTTTGTGCGTCTCTTCGCTGATAACCTTGTGCAGGGTATCAACAATGAAATCGAGCTCTGAACGGCTGACAATAAACGGTGGTGCGATCAGGATATGGTCGCCCTGTTGACCATCAATAGTTCCGCCCATCGGATAGACCAGTAGCCCGTGTGCCATGCACTGCGCTTTGATGGCAGCATGCAGTTTCAGCGCCGGATCGAATGGCGTTTTACGCGCTTTATCGCGTACCAGTTCCACCCCGGCGAACAAGCCGCGACCGCGGGTATCACCGACATACGGTAACTCGCCCAGAACATCATGCAGCGCCTGCTGCAAATACGTGCCCTGCTGCTGCACCTGCTCCAGCAAATGATCCCGCTCGATAACCTGTTGCACTGCCAGCGCAGCCGCTGCCGCTGTCGGGTGGCAGATATAGGTGTGACCATGCTGGAACATTCCGCTACCGGCCTGCAGCGCGGCAACGATTTTCTCACTGACCAGTACTGCGCCAATGGGCTGGTATCCCCCACCTAAACCTTTTGCGATGGTCACGATATCAGGAACAACGCCATCCTGCTCAAAGGCGTGCAACGAGCCAGTACGCCCCATGCCGCACATCACCTCATCGGCGATATACAAAATGCCGTATTTATCACACAACCGACGAACGCCTTGCAGATAACCCGGCGTAGGTGGCGTTGCGCCGGTGGTTGCTCCCACTACCGTTTCGGCGCAAAAACCGATAATTTTTTCCGGCCCGGCTTGCAGAATTGCCGCTTCGAGTTCGCCAAGCAGGCGTTCTGTATATTGCTGCTGGCTTTCACCCGCCGCACGGTCGCGGTATTCGTTACAGGCCGATACGCGCACCACATCCATCAACAGCGGCGCGAACTGGCGGCGACGCCACTCGTTACCGCCGACGGCCAGCGCCCCCAGCGTATTTCCGTGGTAGCTTTGTTTACGGGCAATAAACAGCGTGCGCTCCGGCTGCCCAATCTCAACGAAATACTGGCGCGCCAGCTTCAGCGCCGTTTCAACCGCTTCCGATCCGCCGGAGACAAAATAGGCGTAGTTCAGAGACCCGGGCGCGGTGCGAACGAGTTGTTCTGCCAGTTGTTCCACCGTATCGCTGGTGAAAAAACTGGTGTGGGCATAGGCCAGTTGATCAATCTGCCGGTGCATCGCCGCCAGTACATCCGGGTGGGCGTGACCGAGACAAGAAACCGCCGCACCGCCGCAAGCATCCAGATAGCGTTTACCACTGGCATCCGTGATGTAAGCCCCGTGCGCACTGACCGCCACGGCTGGCGTGGTACGGAGGCTGCGGTGAATGATTTGACTCATGCTTTTCTTCCTGCTTTAGAAATCGCTTTCGGGTAAGTTGAAAGCATCTTGCAGGATCTATTTGGATCTCGTCAACGCAATAATGATTCAAATGCATTTCATTTTCTTATGATGGAAGCAAATGAATCATTTATCAGGATTTACCGGGCATCACATACGCCCCGGAGCTTTGCAGATAACGTTCGGCGCTCTCAATTTTACTCACCGCCTCACGGCCGTGGCGGGCAACCAGCATCGCCAGCAAACACTCGGCGACGCCCATACCGGAAACCACCGAAGGGAAAAACGATGGGCTACTGAGGGAGAACAGCAACGTGCAATCCGCAGCCTGCGCCAGCGGCGAAACCGGCGAATCGGTGATGGCGATAATCCGCGCCCCGGCCTGCCTGGCCGCATTGAGAACGTCGAGGGATTCGCGGGAATATGGCGCAAAGCTGGTCAATAACAGGCAGTCTTCTGCCGTGATCTCGCGGGTAAATACTTCGATATTACTGGCCAGCCCATCAATCAGCGACACGTGGCGATTGAACAATCGATAGACATAAAACAACGACCAGGCGATGGGAAAGCTGGCGCGGAAACCGCAAATATAGACCTGCTTCGCCTCATCCAGCAGCGTAACGGCTTGCTGCATGGAGTGCTGATTCTCAGCCTGGGTGAAGGCCAGATTGGCCTGATGCGCGAGGAACACCTCTTCGTACAGCGCGGGTTGCGTTCCTTTCGCGATCAACTTTTCCGCCTTAGATACATATGTATCATTTCGTAAGCCGAGATCGTCGATAAAGGCGCTTTTCAATTCCCCCCAACCGTTATAGCCCAGACGCTGCGCCAGCCGTAATAGCGTGGCAGGTTTAACCCTGGCTTCTGCGGCGAAGGCGCGCATGGATTGCACCACTAATTGGTTGGCGTTTTGCAGGGAAAATTCCGCCGCGCGCTGGAGTTCAGGCGAAAGCAGGCTGAACTGACTCACAATGTTTTCACGAAGATTCATGGTGTTTCGTCATCATCCGAAAGAGTGTATGCGGCGGAAATCCAGCCGATGAAAAAAGTATATATAAACACAATTCGCCATAATTGCATCATGGCAGAGATGGAGATGCCCTGTAGTGGCATACCTATTTTGGCCACATAAGCAGGAGTGTGAAACGTCCGTTCCTGGCCCAAAGCGGATAAACCGACTGAACAAAAGGCCCGCTATGAGCGAACATCTCGCGTTATATGCAGGCCTGTTTTTACACTGCCCGTTGCCGAATTTCACCGGGCAGACCGTCAGAACCTCTGAACTCACGGGTAATAAAGCTCTTCTCGTCAGGATCTTTTTTGATGCCAGATTTGCAGGATCGATAATCGCAATGAGGCCAGATATTTCAGGGGTTCTGCAGGCTGCTCAACCAGTATTGTGGCAACTTTGCTCGCAATACCAAGCCGCCACTATTCCGGCAGCAGCATAGAGCCAAAACAGAGTCATTTTGCGGTCATCGCGGGATCCGCAAGCATTGCATCGGCGATATCCAGCATTACCCGCAGGCGATCCATATGTCGAAGGTCATAGTGATACCCTACCCATATATCTTTGGACGGCGGCGGCTCCGGCATATGAATCGACTGTAATCCAGGTATGGCATCGCCAATAGGTCGTGGCAATACGGCAATCCCCATTCCACGCTGGCACATCTGCGCCTGAACGGCCCTGCTGGTACTGGTGAACACTCGCCGGGACTGAGGGAACCTGTCGAGCAGCCAGGCCACGTCGGAAAAGTGGGATTGTGCCGTATTCATAAGGATAAGCCCCACTGCGGCCGGATCATGTTGCGCGATATACGCGGTTTCCGGCGTTCCATACAGCGCATAGGGCATACTCATCAGGCGGCGCTGGACAATATCCGGTTCGGTAAAGGGAACGATGCGAAAGGCGATGTCAGCGTCACGACGCGAGAGATTAAGTAAGCGGTAGCTTGCGATAATTTCCGGGACAATGGCCGGATGGCGGCGCGTCAGTTCGACCAGAACAGGTGCCAGAACATAGTTAGCAAACCACTCTGCTGATGAGATTCGCAATATCCCCTCAAGACGTTCGTGATTCCCTGCCAGGCGCCGTTCCATCGCCAGCGCAGAATCTTCCATCGCTTCTGCCAGCGTCATGACCCTGTCGCCAGCGTCCGTCAGTACCAGACCTTCATTTGTCCGACGAAATAGCGCTTGCTGCGCCTCATCCTCAAGCGCCTTTATTCTGCGCCCCACCGTTGGATGGCTCACGCCAAGGCTGCGTGCAGCCTCCCCAAAAGACCCCTTACGGATGACTGCAAGAAACACCCGGACATCGCCCCATTCCATGCCATTGTCTCACCGTTCAAAAATGAACATCGAATATACAAAAGTGTCAGTTCCAAAACAATTATGTAAATATCACCATAGCCTCCTCAATAAACCGCCCTGGGCGGCGATTTCAGGAGGCTTACGGCATGAACAAATTACAAGACAACGTTGCCATCGCGACCGGTGGCTCCAGCGGCATCGGGACTGAACCGTTAGCAGATGAGTGTCCTGTGTCGACACATTCCATCACGCAAGCCGAGCCGCGTCGCTGGGCCATGTTTGTCATTTTACTGGTCGGCGCATTTTTGCCGCCGCTCGATTTTTTTATCGTCAATGTTGCGCTGCCTGCCATGCAAAGCGAGCTGGGCGCCTCCTCTTCCGCTGAACAACTGGTCATTTCATCCTATGCCGCCGTCTATGCGGTGACATTAATTACCGGCGGTCGGCTGGGTGATATTTATGGTCGTGGGAAGATGTTTTTTCTTGGGCTTATCGGTTTTGCTGCGGCATCGGTACTGTGCGGTTTAGCCTGGTCACCGTGGGTATTGATTACCGGGCGCATGTTACAGGGCGCCACGGCCGCCATTATGGCGCCTCAGGCGCTGGCCTCCGTGCAGGCTATTTTCCCGGAAGCGGAGAAGCCGTTAGCGCTGAGTATCTATGGCGCAGTGTTTGGCCTGGCCTCCGTTATCGGACAGGTTTTGGGTGGCCTATTGATTTCTGCGGACCTGTTTCATCTGGGATGGCGAACTATTTTTCTCGTTAACCTGCCGGTGGCGCTGCTGGTTATTCTCTTTGGCCTGCCATTGCTGAAAGAAACACGGGCGCAATCTGTACAGCGACTGGATCCCATCGGCATGTTGCTGGCAACAGTCACCCTGAGCGCGTTGATTATACCGTTGACCGAAGGCCGTGAGGCGGGATGGCCCTGGTGGACGTGGCTGTTATTTCTTGCGGTCCCGCTGCTGGCCTCTCTGTTATGGCGTTATGAACGTCATCTTAAGCAAAATGGCGGCTCGCCGCTGCTTGATCCGGCGGTGTTAGGCGCGCCGGGGCTGGGCCAGGGACTGGCGATCGTTTTGCTGTTTTATTCCATCGGCGCCTTCTTTCTTTTGTTTTCTGTTTATCTGCAAGGCGCCTTGCATTTAAATGCCCTGGCCGCAGGCCTGCTTTTCCTGCCATTCGGCGTCGGATTTCTGACTGGCCCCTTGCTGACGCCTTACATGAGGCGTTTTGTCGGAAATTACCTGAGTACAATCGGGATGGGATGCGAAACATCAGGGTTAGCAGGCCTTGCCTGGCTGATTGCCAGTACGCTGACGGGCAACTCTCCCGCGATGCTACCGCTTGCAGTACTCCTTTTTGTTACTGGTCTTGGCCAGGGGCTGGCAATGCCAACGCTGGTGCGGATGGTGACTGGCCGTGTTGCTCCGGCATTTTCAGGTATGATTGCCGGAGTGACCAGCTCGACATTACAAATCAGCACTGCGCTTAGCGTCGCGGTCATCGGCGGCATTTTTTACAGCATGCTGGACACCGCTAAAAGCGGAGCCAATATCACGCATGCCTTTATCGTGGCGCTTCTGGCGATGGCGGTATGTCTGGCGGCAGGCGCCGGACTAAGTATCCGACTTATCCGGCGCGCCTCTGGTCTCCCCTCAGATCCGGCCAGCCGCATCCCGCAGCGATCTTAGTGCGATTCGCCTGAATGATGACGTAACCCGCTGGCAAGCAGCGTAAACACCTTAATAACGTCTGGCAGTCTCTTTTGCGGAGCGTCGCTCGCGGCTATCAACAGTGCAGCATTGAGCGCCGCTCCGTTCAACAGATGCGCAGCGGCCGTTGCATCCATCTCTTTGACGACCTTGCGTTCAATCATGCTTGTCAGGGTTTGTCGGGTGGATTCAAGGCAGCTATTCTGGCTGGGCCATTGAGCGGGATCGCCCAGGAAAGCCGGGCCGTCAAGCAGGACAATACGCCTCACTTCGGGGTCCAGCGCCATCTGAATGTAGGCAATGCCTTCGGCCAGCAATCTCTCCCAGTCATCGCTGGCTGTTGCGGCAGCGGCTTTTGCGCGCTGAGCCATTTCGCTATCTATCTGGGTGACAACCGCGGCAAGTAACCCCTTTTTATCGCCAAAGGTGTGATAAAGCGCACCGCGCGTCAGACCCACACTTGCGGTTAATTCATCCATTGATGCATTAGCAAAGCCTTTTTCTGCAAAGGCCTTACGCGCGGCTGAAATCATTTTTGCGCGATTTTCTTCCATCGCCTCGATTCGGCGGTTAACAGCCATACCCTCTCCTTTTTGACATACATCGCGTATCTCACTTGACATACGTGATGTATGTGATAATTATTACACATACATCACGTATGTTAAATCATTCCATCCTGTATTGCTTCATCTGCGCTATCTATTTGAAAAGAGGAAACCCTATGATTCAACGTGAACCTGTTTTTCCTGCTCATCGCCATGCTCTCTATAATGAACACGGTTATTCCGCCGCGATCCGTTCTGGCGACTTGCTGTTTGTTTCTGGTCAGGTCGGAAGCCGGCCAGATGGCACGCCGGAACCCGATTTTGCCGCTCAGGTGCGACTTGCCTTCGATAACCTGAAAGCGGTTCTTGATGCTGCTGGATGTACCTTTGATGATTTGATTGATGTCACGACCTTTCATACCGATCCCGAGAATCAATTTCCCGCCATTATGCAGGTTAAGCAGTCTGTTTTTCCGCATCCCCCTTATCCAAACTGGACTGCTGTTGGCGTCAACTGGCTTGCGGGATTCGATTTTGAAATTAAGGTGATTGCCCGCATTCCTGCGCATCAGTCATAACCAGAGGAAACAGGTCAATTTATCAGTAGAACTGACATGAAAATCGCCAGACGCCGTCTGGTGATTTGTGAAAATAGCCAATGCCGTTGTCCGCCCACATCCAATTAACTTTTTCTTCAGATCCCACCTGAAAGACGAAATCCTCAAGCCCGACACCATGTTGTATTTCCGCAGGGTATCCGCCAACTTTGGTTCCCCTGTAGCGGCTAAAGTCCTCAAAGAAACTGTCACTGGCTGGTTCATCATCGTTTACGGCAGAAAGATCAAGAATATCCCAGGCATCCTCCCAGCCCGGCGCATCATCATTCACACTTAACCATCGCACAGGAAACGCGCGATACGGCGTGGCCAGTTCAGGTAATAACTCAAGCCCCTCAAGCGTGGCATATTCACGAATTAGCCAGCCTTCACCATGGGGTTGGTCAAAAGGATGGCTTTCCATATTATGAAAGAGAACCAGAAGAGCGACATTCTCGAGTTGTTCAGGAATAACAGGAAGCTCATCGATACGAATCTGAAGAAGCGGAAACATCGGTTTCCCTCTCCAGACAGGCAGCCCTTCGCCTGCAAGCGATACTCCTTTTAAAAACCAGGAGGTAAGAGGATCTGCACTGGGGCGAAAACCACCGACCTGAGCCACCGATGCGGGGCGCAATTTGGACCTGAGCTCTTCTAAAACTAACGCACTTTCGGATTTCATCTTCGTTGCCTTGCGTATGAGGATATTCTCTTAATATCGGGGATTAAGACCTGCTCATTATATATAAAAATGCTTCCCGGAAAGGCCCGGACCAAAGAAGACCTCAGTAATCCTTTCTCAAAACATGTGACTTTTCACCCTCCCCCTGTTAGCTTCATCTGATGATAAAAATCTGTTCAGTATCTTCTTATGCGTTAATTATTATCACCTGCCCCTGTCAGGTGGGATAACGCTCGTCATCTTCCCGCCGGTAAGGCGGGCCTTACCGGTAATCATCCAGTGAGGCAAAGCATGAATACGGATACACCTGTCAAAGCAGTAAAACCAACTCTTCACCTTTTATGTGGAAAAATCGCTTCGGGTAAATCCACGTTAACTGCAAGATTGGGGGCATCGCCAGGCACGATCATTATCAGTGAGGACACGTGGCTGGCTGCACTCTATAAAGATGAAATACAGTCCGTCGCGGCGTATGTGCAGTGCGCAGCAAAGCTCAAAAATGCCATGAAGCCACATCTGATATCCTTACTGAACGCTGGTGTATCGGTCGTTCTGGATTTTCCGGCAAATACACGGGCGAATCGTGAATGGATGATGGATATCATTACGGCGTCGGGTGCTAATAATTGCCTGCATTATCTCAACGTCTCTGACGATATATGCAAAGCCCGTTTACGCGCCCGTAACGCCGAAGGCGCGCACGATTTTGCAGCAACAGATGAAGAGTTTGAAATGATAACGCGTTATTTCACAGCACCGAGTGCAGATGAAGGGTTCACTATTATTGAATACAGCTAAATAGTGAACCTGAGCCGTCAGCAGACGGCTTTTTAATGCCCGTATTTATTCAAAGCATTTTCTCTATGTTATCTAACCAGTCGGGAAGATGTTCTTTGTACCAGTTAAGATACAAAGGAAAGGTTGATTTTTTCCGCTCATAAAGCAGCGTAATCACTTCGGTGACGATCCATGCTTTAGCAATAGCCATTTCTCTCGCCAGCGCTGTGGAATTACGCTGACCCGATAACTGGCAATAGCGTTCGGCAAGATCAGTAAAGGCGTGTTTCGCTCCCATTCCTTTTATAAGGGGAGCCAGATCGATGGCCGGGCTTCCTCTTCCAAATCTTTCCCAGTCGAAAAGCACAACATCACCGTTCGCTCTTCTTCCCCAATTACCGGCATTGCTATCGCCAGAAATCAGATTCTGATAACCAAACAAAACATCACTACACTGCCGGAAGTGCCGAAATTGTCGTGCACTTTTGTCGGGTAACGCCAGGAGCAGAAGAGCGTGCTCAAGCGCGGAGTCTGACCATGCATGGTTGTGGTAAAGCCACTGCGGACTGGCGGTGTATCGATGTAAGTTTCCGAGCATAATGAGTATTTCATCTGCGCAGACTTCATCCTGGTCAACTTCACGGGGTATATATTCCAGTCTTAGCCTGCGTAACTCAGGATCGGCAGATAACAGTTTCGGCACGGCAACGCCTGCGTGGGTGAGTGCATTGGCCGCCTGTTGATAAAAATGGTACTCCACTTCACCAACAGGACATTTCTCGATGAACTGATGACCCGCTTCATCCACAAGAAGCGCCACTCTGGCTACCCCCATCCGGGATAGATTTTCAACTGACATAGCTCTCTCCCTCAGTGGGTATTTTTCTGGTACTCCGGTGTTTAAAGCGATGGCGTTTCTGCGCGAATAAAATCGACAAAGGCCCGCAACGCGGTCGGCAGATTCCGCCGCCCGGAGTAGTAGAGGAAAAATCGCCCCGGCGGCGCGCTGAAGCTATCCAGTAGAGACACCAACCGACCCGCGGCTACCTCTTCTCTCACCATCGCCTCGTAAACGTAAGCAATGCCTGCACCGTCGCGTGCAGCCTGAATCATTAACATATCGTCGTCGAACACCAATGGGCCAGCAACAGCAACGGTCAGCGATTTTCCTGAGACCAGAAATTCCCAGTGATAATGGCGGCCACTTGGAAAACGACGGCAAACACAGGCGTGATCCAGCAGTTCGTCCGGCGTTTTCGGCGCGTCACGCAATTTCAGGTAAGACGGCGACGCAACACAAACGAAGCGCTGCGGCGGACCGACAGGAACAGCCACCATATCTCCGGCCAGGCTTTCGCCAAAACGGATACCCGCGTCAAAGCCACTGTCCACGATATCAGCCAGGCCGTCGTCAGTCACAACGTCGACTTTTACGCACGGATACTTCGCCACAAATCCCGCCAGTATCGGGGCCAGCACCAACCAGGCCGCCGGACGCGGTACATTCAGACGCAGCGTGCCTGCGGGTACCGCCTGTAATGCCGTCACGTCGGCGAGCGCATCGGCGACATCACGCAAAGCAGGAGCGAGCCGGGCCAGCAGGCGATGGCCTGCCTCGGTGGGCGTAACGCTGCGGGTGGTGCGGTGGAGCAGACGCACGCCCAGTCGCTCTTCAAGTCCACGCATGGCATGGCTCAGGGCCGAGGCAGAGACACCTCGCTCAGCGGCCGCTTTACGGAAGCTGCGATGCCGTGCCACGGCTTCAAAGGCGTCAAGTTCATGCAGATCGATTGTCATATTGATGAGAATTATTCAGTAGTTCATCAAACATAACATGGCTTATCGCCTGCTATCTACCGTGACACACTGGCGCCGTCTACTTGATTGAGGAGTTAAACCATGCAGCACAGAAAACTGGGGAATGCCGATTTCACTATCTCACCTATCGGGCTGGGAACCTGGGCCATCGCGGGGGCGGGCTGGGAATTTGGCTGGGGAGCGCAGGATGACGAAGAAAGCCTGTCCGCGCTGGAATACGCCGTGGAACGCGGCGTGAACTGGATCGACACCGCCGCCGTTTACGGTCTGGGTCATGCCGAGGAAATTGTCGGAAGACTGCTGCGCCGGGTGCCAGCTTCGCGCCGTCCGTTAGTCTTCACCAAAGGCAGCCTGGTCTGGGATCCGATAAGTCGGCAGATTTCGCACTCCCTGGCACCGGATTCGTTACTTCGGGAGATTGACGAAAGCCTGCGCCGCCTTCGGACAGAAACTATCGATCTGTATCAGATCCACTGGCCTGCCTTCCCGGCAGACGGCCCGGATGACGGCATTGAGGCGGCGCTCTCGGTGCTGGACAGGGCTCATCGGCAAGGAAAGATCCGCGCCATCGGCGTCTCCAATTTTGACGTCGCACAACTCAAGCGCGCCCAGGCCGTTACGGAGATTGCCTCACTCCAGCCGCCTTATTCAGCACTCATGCGCGAGGTCGAATCTGACATCCTGCCCTTCTGTGAGCAAACGGGGGTCGGCGTCATCGCCTATTCCACCCTGCAATCAGGTCTGCTGAGCGGTGCGATGACGCGTGAACGCATCGCCCGCCTCCCCGATGACGACTGGCGCAAAACCCGCAGTCCGGACTTTCGGGAGCCACGGCTGACCCAAAACCTTGCGTTGGTGGAGACCTTCCGTCGGATTGGCGATCGCCACGGGCTGACACCCGCGGCGGTGGCGATTGCCTGGGTGCTGAGACAGCCTGCCATATCCGGTGCGATTGTCGGCGCGCGCCGCCCGGCACAGGTCGACGGTCTGCTGGGGGCTGCCGGGTTCAAACTGAGCGAGGACGAACTGGCTGAAATCGCGCCGTTTCTGCCCGAAGGCATGGGCACCAACGTGCCAGAAGAAACGGCGTCCTGAATAGCGTCCCTTTATCCTTAATGGAAAAGGTCGCCACTGTCTCACTCAGCGCTTTGGGCTGTTCATCCGGCACAAAGCGCGCTCTTTTGCAGGGTATTTATGCGGCGACCGGTTTTGTCCGCACGCCGATAAATACAATGAACATCGCCGTCAGCAGCAGTAACCCGCTGCCGGTGAAGACACCGCTTGCCCCGCTGACGTCGAATATTGCCCCACCGCCTGCCGCGCCCGCGCCAATGGCAAGCTGCACCGATGCCACCAGCAGCCCGCCCGCGCTTTCCGCCTCATCCGGCACGGTCGTCGCAAGCCAGGTGCTCCAGCCTACCGGCACCATGCCAAAGGCAAAGCCCCACAGGGTAACCAGCAAGCCATCCAGCAACGCCAGATGCCCAAACAGCACCATCGCAACCGCCATCAGCCCCATTCCAAACGGCACCAGCGCCAGGGTCAGATGTAAATTGCGTGATAGCAGATGCCCGGCGAGGGAGGTGCCGACAAAGTTTGCCAGCCCAAATCCCAACAGGATCAACGAAATGCTCTCCACACTCACCTGCCCGACAGTCTCCAGAAAAGGTCGCAGATAGGTGAAGAAGGCAAAATGGCCGCTGAAAATCAGAATACTCGCCAGCATCCCGCCCACCATGCCCGGTCGACGCAGTACGCGAAACAGTGCGCTCAGGCTGCTACTGTGTTCCGGTTTCATGGATGGCAGCACCCATAATTGCCACAGCAGCGCCAGCGCGCTCGGTGCGGTTGAAAGAAGAAAGACATTACGCCAGCCTATAATGCTGCCCAGATAGCTGCCTAGCGGTGCGGCGACGACTGTTGCAACCGACACGCTGGAAAAGATAATCGCCAGCGCTTTTGGCACCTGGGCGATGGGCACCAGCCTTAGCGCGGTGGCGGTCGACATCGCCCAGAAGCCGCCAATCGCCACGCCTAACAGCAGACGCCCAAGCAGCAATACATGCAGCGAGGGGGCAAAGGCCACCAGCAGACTGGAGATGATTTGCAATACCGAAAAGAAAATCAGCACCCAGCGACGGTCAATATTTTTCGTGGCGGCAGCAATCAACAGCCCACTCAGCAGTGCCACCAGTGCCGTGGCGGTCACCGCCTGCCCGGCCATCCCTTCGCTTACCCCCAGACTCGCCGCCATGGGCGTCAATAAACTGGCGGGTAAAAACTCGGCGGTAATCAAACCAAACACCCCAAGCCCCAGTGAATAGACGGCTCGCCAGGCGGGCTTTACGGGCGCAGTCACCTCTCTCACCGCAACATCTGCATTCATTTGTTCTCTCCCGTCATAAAATGTGACCTGTGTCGCAAAGCATAGGAAGTTCCCCACGGACGATCTATGACATATAATCTCCAATTATTGATAATTCGTCCGGAGTTGTAGCGATGGCGGTTCAGACCCCCGATCTCATCAGCGAGTTACTGCGCGGTATGCGCCTTTCTGGCGTGAAATACCGCCGCTTTGAGGCCAGCGCGCCGTTCGGTTTCGCCTTCGACGCCGCACCCGGTAAAGCCCAGTTTCATTTCGTTAGCCGTGGCCCGGCGGTATTACGGATGGAGAGCGGTACCCGTTTTGCGCTCAACAGCGGCGATGCGCTGTTTATTCCCAACGGCAACGCTCATGCCCTGCTCTCGGATGACAACGCGACGGCGACGCCGGTCTCCGCATTTCACGGCGAAGCCATTTGCGGCTCGGTCTGCCAAATCACCTGCGAACCCTGCAAAGGCAGTGAAAACGTGGTGATATTCAGCGGATGTATGGATTTCGAACTGGGCGGGATGCAGCCGCTGATTAAAGCGATGCCGGAAGTGATGATGGTCAGTAAGCTGATGTCAACCTGGCCGGAAATTCACCCCCTGCTTGCCGCCATGGAGCGCGAATCAATGACCCGTCAGGTCGGGTTTGCGGGTATCCTGGCGCGGCTGGCGGATGTGGTCGCAGCGTTGATTGTGCGCGGTTGGGTGGAAGCCGGTTGCGGCAAAGCCACCGGCTGGGTGCAGGTGCTGCGCGACCCACGGCTGAGCCGGGCGATTTACGCCATGCATCAACAGCCGGGCATTAACTGGAGCGTGGCGGACCTGGCAAAAGAGGCAGGAACATCCCGCTCTGTCTTTGCTGAACGTTTCCTCTCTGCCACCGGTAGCACCCCGGCAAAATATCTCAGCGAGCTACGTATGCGGCTGGCGATCCAGTACATTAGCCATGAAAACCAGGCTATCGAAACCGTAGCGCTGCGACTGGGCTATGGTTCGCTCGCGGCATTCAGCCGGGCCTTTAAGCGCATTGTCGGCCACCCGCCGGGCGCCCTTCGCGAGGCCGCCCAGTCACAGCCGGAGTTATGAGGGTTTGCACCGGTTGAAGACTACTGGCGAATATGTCCGGCAATCATTTCTGACAAGGTGTTTTCTTCACCCAACCGGGCGAGCCGTTCTGTTATGGCATCAAAATACCGATCATCGGCTTTTGCCACGCAGATGGCCTGTTGAATTTCGGTGAAATCATCCGGCAACACGCGAAAGCCTGGATTGTTTTGGGCTGCGGCCTCAAGCGGCTGGCGAATACCGGCGGCCATCTCACCTTCCCCCGCTAAAAAAGCATCAATCGCCGCCTGGGAGGATGAAAGGCGGTTCAGCGTTGCATGATGTAACTCGCGTGATAGCCAGAGGTCATAGGCCGCATTCTTGCCCACATTGATGACGACACCCGGCTTATCCATGTCGCTAACGCTTCGCCAGTCACTCTGTTCGCGCACCAGCAAGGTCCCTTTAATGGTGATATACGGGGACGTAAAGCGCAGGCGATCCTCGCGTTTGGGATCGATTGCCAAAAAGGCAATATCCCAGACGTCCTGGCCGGCGTCCTCAACCACCTTCCCGGCGGCAGGATAAGTGATGAATTCCGGGCGGCAATGCAGATGACGGGCGATATCTTTTGCCAGTTCAACGGTGATACCTGCTGGCTGACCATCAGGCGTCAACGAGGCCAACACAGCATTACCTAAATTGATGGCAAAACGCAGGGTGGGTAACGTTTCATCTGACATGAGCTTCTCCTGTGCGCAACGCGGTGTGATCGGTTCTCCCGTCAGGAAAAGATAGCAACAGGCCGTTCGTCATGCGCGGGCAATCTGCAATTGAATTGCCCGCGCCTTATTGCTACGCCCCACTTTCCAGCCGCTGGCGCTTACGAAGATTAGGGAACCACTTCATCCACAGCGCCACCACCACCAGCGTACCGATACCGCCAATGGCCGCCGCAGGCACGGCACCAAGCCAGGCGGCAAGCATCCCGGACTCGAACTCACCCAATTGATTTGAAGTATTGATAAAAATGGAGTTCACCGCGTTGACGCGCCCGCGCATCTCATCCGGCGTGTCGAGTTGTACCAGCGAACCACGAATGACCATGCTGACCATATCACAGCCGCCCAGCGCAAAAAGCGCCAGCAGCGACAGCCACATCCAGCTCGACAGCGCGAAAACCAGCGTGGCAACACCAAACCCCGCCACACTCATAAACATGATCATCCCGACATTGCGCTTAAGCGCACGATGGCTTAACCAGAAGCCCATCAGCAACGCCCCTACGGCAGGGGCGCTACGCAGCACACCCAGACCAATGGGGCCGGTGTGCAGCACATCGTGAGCGAAAATCGGCAGTAGCGCCGTTGCCCCGCCCAGCAGGACGGCAAAGAGATCGAGGGAGATGACCCCTAAGACATCCGGGCGCTTACGGATAAAATCGACACCGGCAAACAGTGAGGAAAGCGTCGGCGGGGTACGCGGCGGCAGCGCCTGCTCATAGCGCAACGTCAGCACCAGCATTAACGAGAGCAGATACAGCCCCGCCGTCACCGCATAAACCACCTCCGCACCAGCCGCATACAGGAAACCGCCCAGCGCAGGCCCGACAATCTGCGCCGCCTGGCCGGATACCGCGTTGGCGGCCGTAGCACGCGGCAAAATCGAGGTGGGCACCAGCGCAGGAAGCATTGAGATCATCGCCGGTGATTCAAGGGTTTTCGCCGAAGAGATAATAAAAATCAGCGACAAGATCACCCCAACGCTGGCATCCCCTTTCCAGGTCAGCCAGGCGAGGAGCGCAATGGCCGCCCATTCCAGTATCTGGCCAAACATCACGACCCGACGGCGATCAAACTGGTCGGCAATATGTCCGGCGGGCAGTGCGAGAATAACGGAAGGGAAAAATTGCACCAGGCCTATCATGCCCAGCCAAAAGGCACTGTGGGTTTGCGAATAGATTTGCCAGCCAACGATGATAGACAACATCTGAAAGCCGAAGCTTGAGCTGGTGCGCGCCAGCCAAAACGAGACGAATGAGCGATGTTGCAGTAAACGGCCATCGTTGCCGGACAACAGTGGTGCCATAGAAAATCCTATAAAAGTGGTAAGCCAGGGCATGATGTTTGCCCGGCGGTGATTCCTGGTTCCCGTTTAGTGAATGCTGTAGCGCCTGGGATACGCATAGCATTATTCAGTACATGTCAGTTAAGTGGACCAGGTTCCGTTCACGAAAACTCATGCGAGCTCCGTCACGATCAGCCTCGTGAACGGGTAAAGGGGGCCACCGCGGCCCCCTGCACCATCCCTGCGGCCCCATCGAGGGTAGCCACGGGTTTCATTGCGTCCAAAATGGCTGTGTCGTGAACGGAACCTTTCCTTCTCGCTAATATAGCGTCCCTTCTCACTCTGATTAATGCCCCGCCGCTGGCGCTGCCCCCGGCGCACCGGCGCGAATAAACGGCGGTTTCGCAAACCAGATAATCACCACCAGCACCATAAACCCCCACCCCAACAGCCAGAAATAGTCGATGGTCGACATCATATAGGCCTGCTGTTCGATGGTTTTATCCACTGCGGCAAGGTGCTGCTGCGTGACGCCACCCATCTTATTGAGGTAATCCATGGCAGGCGGGTGATACACCGAGACACTCTCGGTCAGATTCGCATGGTGAAATACCTCTCGCCGCGACCACAGCCAGGTCGTCAGTGACGAGGCAAAAGAGCCTCCCAGCACGCGGAAGAACGTCGCCAGACCGGAGCCTTCCGCCACTTCATTGCCGTGCAGATTCGACAGCACAATCGTGGTGATCGGCATAAAGAACAGCGCTACACCGATACCCATAAACATCTGCACTTCGGCGATCGTGCGAAAATCCACGCTGGTGTTGAACTGCGCACGCAGCAGACACGACACCCCCATGGTCAGGAACGACAGCGACGCCAGAATCCGCAGATCGACCCGGTTGGCATAACGCCCCACGATAGGCGTAAGCAGCAGCGGCAGGAAGCCCATCGGCGCCGCCGCCAGCCCCGCCCAGATCGCGGTGTAGCCCATCTGGGTTTGCAACCACTGCGGCAGAATAATGTTGATGGCAAAAAACGCCGCGTAGCCGAGCATCAGTGTGGTGGTGCCGATGGCGAAGTTACGGTCGGCAAAGAGCCGCAGGTTCACAATCGGATGGCGCTCGCCAAGCTCCCAAATCACAAAGGAGACCAGCGCAATAGCTGAGATCACCGACATAACAATGATCTCGGTCGACGAGAACCAGTCGAGATCGTTGCCTTTATCCAGCACCACCTGCAACAGACCCACGCCCAGCACCAGCAGCATAATGCCGATGTAATCAATGGGGGCGTGCGTGGTGGTCTCCTCACGTTCGCGCAACTGCGTCCACACGACGATGGCCGCAAAAATACCGATCGGCACGTTGATATAAAAAATCCACGGCCAGGAGTAGTTATCGGTGATCCAGCCCCCGGTAATCGGCCCGACGATGGGCGCCACCACGGTCACCATCGACAGCAGCGCCAGCGCCATGCTGCGTTTGGTGGTCGGGAAGATAACCAGCAGCAGCGTCTGGCACATCGGGAACATGGGCCCGGCGAAAAACCCCTGCAGCGCACGGAAGATAATCAGCTCGGTCATGCTATGGGCAAAGCCGCACAGGAACGAGGTCAGAGTAAAGAGTGTGACCGATCCAACAAACAGCTTCAGTTGCCCAAAGCGCCGGGTAAACCACCCGGTCAACGGCAGTGCGATGGCATTGCAGACTGCAAACGAGGTGATAACCCAGGTCCCCTGGTCCGAACTCACGCCAAGGTTGCCGGCGATGGTCGGCAACGCTACGTTGGCGATGGTGGTATCCAGCACCTGCATGAAGGTCGCCAGCGACAGCGCAATGGTGGCGAGCAGCAGGCTGGGTGGCGTAAAGGCCGCCTTATCTTGCATAACGCCCCTCTTAGCGGCTGTTTGCCGCTACCGACTGACTGTTGTCATGAAGGATTTTCGCCACCATCTGATCGGCTTTATCCAGCGCGTTCTGGTACACATCGGTGGTAAAGCGCGGTGCTGCGACCGTTTTTTGCGGCAGCAGATGGCCCTCGGTGTCGCGGATATCCACTTTGGCAAACATCGACAGCCCGACACGCAGCGGATGTTTCTCCATATCGTGCGGGTCGAGGGTAATACGCACCGGCAGACGCTGAACGATTTTGATCCAGTTGCCGCTGGCGTTCTGGGCCGGCAGCAACGAGAATGCGCTACCAGTACCAATACCTAAGCTCTCAATGGTGCCCTGGTATTCCACTTTATCGCCGTACAGATCGGCGGTCAGGACTACCTTCTGCCCCAGACGCATGGTGTTCATCTGGCTCTCTTTGAAGTTGGCATCCACCCAGACCTGATCCAGCGGGACGATCGACATCAGTGTCGTGCCGGAGTCAACGCGCATTCCCAACTGGACCGCGCGTTTCGCCACAAAACCGCTGACCGGCGCCACAATGGTGCTACGGGCGTTATCCAGATAGCGCTGGCGCAGGGTTGCCACCGCGCTTTTGATTTCCGGGTGGCTGTCGATGACCGTGTCATCCACCATCGCCAGGTTGGTACTCAACGCCTGTTGCGCCGCCGCTAAATCACTCTGCGCCGTGGCCACGGCATCGCGATAGTGCGACATATCTTCTGCCGCAATCGCCCCGCTGGCAAAAATCTTCTGTCGACGCGCGAAGTCGTTCTGCGCGGTTTGCAGGGCCACTTTTTTCGCCGCCACCTGAGCGCGGTAGTTGTCTGCGGTGCTGTACAGACCGCGGACCTGACGCACGGTGCTGGCCAGGTTGGCTTCCGCCTGTTGCAGGGCAATTTGCGTGTCGCTGGGGTCAAGCAATACCAGCGGCTGGCCTTTGGTGACGTAATCCCCTTCATCAACGGCGACCTGGGTGACTGTTCCGGCAATTTGCGGGGTCAGTGTCACGAGGTTGGCATTAACGTAGGCATCGTCAGTGGTTTCGTAATAACGGGCATACAGGAAGTACCATGCCAGGCACCCGGCGGCAATAAGCACCAGGATTACCAGCAGTATGGCGAAGTTGCGCTTACGTTTGCTGGGTGCGCGTTCTGGTTGTGCAGATGAATTTTGCATCTTTATCGTAACCTTATTCAGGACAACTTAACGATGGGGTTTGGTGGCCTCGTCTGGCAGCATTTTGATCAATAGCTGTACCAGCAGGCGGGATTCTTCTGGGGTCAGACGGGCAGTCAGCGAGCCAAGAATGGAAGACAGCGCTTCGTTCTGAAAGCGATCGCAAATTTTCTGCCCTTTCTCAGTCAGCGCCAGGATAACCTGACGTTTGTCTTCCGGATTGGGAGTGCGCAGGATCAGTTCGCGCTTCACCATCCGCTCGAGCATCCGGCTCATGGCCCCGGCATCCATCAACAAATTTTTGCTGACTTCAAGCGGGCTGTTGAAACCTTTGTAAATGCTGATCAGGACTTTAAATTGCGCAGCGGTGATATCCGTGTCGGCAAAAAAGTGGCTGATAAGCTGGTCTTTAAACTGGTTCGCCAGATGAATCAGTAAGCCGAGATGGAGCTTAGGATTAGGGGTATCTGTAACGTCTTTCATGTTATTTGCCTGGTCAATAATTACAAATGAAATTACTGACCAGGCAAATGTTTGTCAACGTGGTGTCAGCAAAAGAGCACAAATCTATACATTCTGAATGGTGCGTTTCGCGCCGCTGCGCTTATAGCCGGATACTGTTGCGCCGTTTTCGGCGGGGCAATTTACAGACGTTTCAGGGACACAATGACAGGCAGAAATGAGACCCGGCTAAGGGTACGCATCGCACCAGGGTCAAGAATGGCGAGGTTAACGGCCGGGATGTAGCCGATGTACAACGGCGTGACGATACAGGCAGTATTGCCAGAGAAGTTGAAAACTCAGCCGGAGACGCCCAGGATCTCTTTCGGTGACGATCGCGGAGGATGCACCAGTCGATATTGCCGAAGCCTTTGGCAAAGAACGCAATGCTCATCACCATCACCCCGTCCACCAGCACGAAAACATCATGTCATCAAATCAATCCATTAACAGGGTTACGCCTGCTGAACTACAAAAGTCAGTCAGCAGGCAACTACGCTCAATTACTAATCTCACTCACTCTTCATCGGCATGAAGCATTTTTATCTCTTCAGTATGCCGCTTATTAAGGTTGATTTGGCACTGATAAATATAGGGCCAGTAATCATAGGCATCCTCACCGATTTGCGACCCAACGCCTAAACAGAAGTTCTTGCGATACTCTTTCCATGAATTTTGCGACTCCAGGAAAAGCTTACTGAAGACATCACCAATGGTCAGTTGAGGATCCTGGCTTTTATATACGGGCCCAGTATTGTTCTCCTTTATTTGCCCAACTGTTTTGGCAATTAACTCATCCATGCTTTTATTGCTTTTGTCACTAAGAGCGTGTAAGCATTCAGAAGCTTTTCCACGGTCAGCATTATTATGCCAACAAGTATCAGTTTCTGGCCCGGCGATAATATCTGCTTTTTCAGCACTGAAGGCTGACGGAGCTAAAGCCAACAAAATAATCGCTAACATTATTTTCTTCATTGTAAATACCTGATTCTGTGTCTTGTAGGCTCATAACGCATGAGTGATGAATCTTCCCGGATGAAGTTAATAAGCGCTGTTCTGCCAGCAATTGCAGCCTCGATTAAGCTTGCTGGATGTCTTATGCCCTGGTAAAAAATATCGACAACGACATCTTTTATTTTCTGGTCGAGTTGATCCCATGAGGGTGCGTTCGTTTTTTTTGCTGCTGTTTTTTCATAAAAAGGTTTGGCGTAATTCTTTTTCTCTAAATAAGAACGTTTGAATAATTCAATTTGCTGCACATAGCTTAGCTCACCAAAGTTAAACGCTTTCATTAACTCATCTTCCGTAAGCGGCGAAATCAGACTTGCGCCTGTCTCTTTCTCAACCTTCATCAGTAGTTCGCTGCGGGTGATTCCCAATCTGTTCGCTACGTGGTTAGTGCAACTCCGTGCGTGCGACGCTCTGTGCGCAAGAAGGCCTTCTATGTCTAAAACTTTTCTTCTTGATGACGAATGTGACATTGATTCCTCCTTTAATCGAAATTGCTGTCCACTCATGCATGATGCGATAAGAAAAACAACTGATGTTTCTTGCCTGCTTCTACCGGGAGTAAACCGTAAGCACAACTTCGTAAATCAAAATAGCTGAGGTTGATGATAGCGTCCGCCCCTCGCCCATAACGACCTTATCGTTTTTATGCTTTTTCAATAGCTTTACGCCCAGAACGTTTTTTCGCCCCGTTCATTATTTGTTCTCTGTTTCATCATAAAACGATCACACGCAATCCCCGTAATGTTGGGCATTCTCGTGAAAAATCTGGATGACACATGAACAGCGCACTGGCAGAACACCCGGAAACCCTGGCGCCCTCGTCGCACCACTTGTACAGCGCCCCGCTGCATAAGGTGCTGAGCGTCAAAAACGTAAGCAAATCCTACAACAGCCATCAGACTGTGTTGCAGGACATCAGCTTTGACCTGCACAGCGGTGAGATGGTCGGCGTGATTGGCCGCTCCGGCGCCGGTAAATCCACCCTGCTGCATGTGCTCAACGGAACGCACAGCGCGACATCCGGTGAGATCCTGAGTTTCCCCGATGTCGGTCTACCGCGCGATGTTTCTCGCCTTAAAGGCCGTGAGCTGAGCCAGTGGCGCAGCCAGTGCGGGATGATTTTTCAGGACTTTTGCCTGGTGCCGCGTCTCGACGTGCTGACCAACGTACTGCTGGGCAGGCTTAGCCAGACCTCAAGCTTTAAGTCGTTGTTCAAAGTCTTTACAGCCGAAGATCGCGCAAAAGCTATTGCACTGCTGGAGTGGCTCAACATGCTGCCGCACGCGCTGCAACGTGCGGAAACCCTTTCCGGCGGTCAGATGCAGCGCGTGGCAATTTGTCGGGCGTTAATTCAAAACCCCTCGATTTTACTGGCGGATGAACCCGTCGCCTCGCTGGATCCCAAAAATACGCAGCGCATTATGCGCGTGTTACGAGAAGTGAGTGAGCAAGGCATCAGCGTGATGGTAAACCTGCATTCCGTGGAACTGGTAAAGGAATACTGCACGCGTGTTATCGGTGTTGCACAGGGACGGATTGTTTTTGACGCCTCCCCTTCTGCGCTGACGCAGGATGTTTTGCACACGCTTTATGGTGATGAAATAAGTCAACTGCATTAATTCTTCCTTCAATTGAGACGACACAGGCAATGACAATGAAAAAGCATATTTCAGGCGCATTACGTTTATCGGCATTGATGACAGGTCTTCTGCTGGCGTGGCAGGTGAACGCGGCTGAACAACCGAAGGAATTAAATCTGGGTATCCTCGGCGGGCAGAACGCCACCCAGCAAATTGGCGATAACCAGTGCGTAAAAGACTTTCTGGACAAGGAACTGAGCGTCGACACCAAATTGCGTAACTCGTCTGACTACTCTGGCGTTATTCAGGGCTTGTTGGGCGGCAAAGTCGACGTGGTGCTGAGCATGTCGCCTGCATCGTATGCTTCGGTCTATATCAACAACCCGAAAGCGGTGGATATTGTGGGCCTCGCCGTGGACGATAAAGACCAGTCGCGCGGCTATTATTCTGTGGTTATCGTCAAAGCAGACAGCCCGTATAAGAAACTGGAAGACCTGAAAGGCAAACCGTTCGGCTTCGCTGATCCGGATTCCACCTCTGGCTTCCTGATCCCGAACCAGACGTTCAAACAGCAGTTCGGCGGCACTGCCGACAACAAATACAACAACTTCTTCTCCAGCGTCACCTTCTCCGGCGGCCACGAGCAGGACATTCTGGGTGTACTGAACAATCAGTTCGCGGGCGCAGTAACCTGGACTTCCATGGTCGGCGACTATAACTCCGGCTACAGCGTGGGCGCGTTTAACCGCCTCATTCGCATGGATCATCCGGATCTGATGAAACAGATCCGCATTATCTGGAAATCACCGCTGATCCCGAACGGCCCTATTCTGGTGAGCAATAGCCTGCCGGCTGATTTTAAAGCCAAAGTGGTCACCGCCATCAAAAAACTGGATACCGACGACCATGCCTGTTTCATCAAGGCGATGGGCGGCACCCAGCATATCGGTCCTGGCAGCGTGGAAGATTACAAACAGATTATCGATATGAAACGTGAGCTGGTGGCCGCACGTTAATTCGCACTCGTGTGCGTTAAAAAAATAGCCCCTGGCTGAACGCCCGGGGCTTTTGTTCGAGTGTTGTCTCCGCCTGAGACCGGTTAGCCATGAACACGAATACGTCGTTTGAGCAGTATTACCAGAACATCAGAATGCGCCAGAAACGTGACACGGTCGCCTGGTCGCTTGTCTTACTCGCACTCTATTTTACTGCCGGAAACGCAGCGGAATTTAACCTGAACACCATCTGGCATTCACTGCCGAATTTCTTCGACTACATGCGGGAGACCATGCCGACGCTGCATGTATCCACGCTCTTTGCCGACAGCCACACAAAGGGGTCGCTGGCCTACTGGGGCTATCGCCTGCCTATACAATTGCCGCTTATCTGGGAAACCCTGCAACTGGCGCTGGCAGCCTCGCTGGTATCGTTTGTCCTGGCAACGGTATTCGCTTTTTTGGCGGCAGGTAACACCTGGTCGCCGCCGCTGGTCCGTTTTGGTATCCGTGCGCTGGTGGCATTTTTACGTACCATGCCGGAACTGGCGTGGGCGGTTATCTTTGTGATGGCCTTTGGCATTGGCGCGATCCCCGGTTTTCTGGCGCTCATGCTGCATACCGTTGGTAGTCTGACCAAGCTCTTCTACGAAGCGATTGAAAGCGCTAATGACCGCCCCGTGCGCGGTCTGGCCGCCTGTGGCGCGAGCCATTTTCAGCGCGTCCGCTTCGCCCTGTGGCCACAGGTGAAGCCCCTTTTTCTCTCCTATGGATTTATGCGCCTTGAGATCAACTTCCGCTCCTCCACCATTCTGGGGCTGGTGGGCGCTGGCGGCATCGGCCAGGAGCTGATGACCAATATCAAACTTGACCGCTACGATCAGGTCAGCATCACGCTATTGCTGATTATTGTCGTCGTTGCGGCACTGGATACCCTGTCTGGCCGTCTGCGCCAGTGGGTGCTGGAGGGTGGAAAATGAGTCACTGGCAGGCCGCACCCGATGTGGCATTAAGCCGTCAGCAGCATAAGACATTGTTTCGGGCGCAGGGGCGTTATTTGCGCCGTCTTGGTCTGATTGCCCTGGCGGGGTTGCTCTATTACGTCTGGTTTTTTGCCCGGTTCGGCATTCCCGCCGATCAGGCACTCAACGGCATCACGCAAATTGGCCGTTACATCCTGCGTATGTTTGTCTGGCATGACTTTATGCACTGGCCGTTTCGCTACTACTTCACCCAAATTGCCATGACGCTCGCCATCGTCTTTGCCGGGACCCTGACCGCCACCTTTATCGCGCTGCTGCTCTCCTTCTTTGCCGCACGTAATATTATGAAAGGCGGTATCGCCGGAGTGGTGGCGTTTTTGATGCGTCGCCTGTTCGATATGTTGCGCGGTGTTGATATGGCTATCTGGGGGCTTATCTTTGTCAGGGCCGTGGGGCTTGGGCCACTGGCCGGGGTGCTGGCGATCATCATGCAGGACACCGGATTGCTGGGGCGTCTGTATGCGGAAAACCACGAGGCGGTGGACCGCTCACCGGCTCGCGGGTTGACGGCTGTCGGTGCCAGCGGTCTGCAAAAACACCGCTTTAGTACCTTTACCCAGTCCTTCCCCACGTTTCTGTCGCTCAGCCTCTACCAGATTGAATCGAATACCCGGTCAGCGGCGGTGCTGGGCTTTGTCGGCGCGGGCGGGATCGGCCTGATTTACGCCGAAAACATGCGCCTGTGGAACTGGGATGTGGTGATGTTTATCACCCTGATTCTGGTGGCGATCGTGATGGCGATGGATGCGGCGTCCGCCTGGCTGCGACGCCGCTATATCACCGGAAAGCCGGTTCCGCTTTATAAAGCGCCGTAGCGGTTTAGTCCAGACGCCAGTTCAGCACCGGCCAACGGTGCTGTTCTCCCTGGGCGGCGAGCTGTGAACAGGGATTGACCAGAAAAACCTCGTCGGCACGCAGACACAGGGGCAGATCATTAATTGAATCGGTATAAAACGTCAGCGGACCATTGGCTTGCGGATGCGCGTCGAGCCAGTGGTGAAGGCAGGTGATTTTGCCCTCCTGATAGCTCGGGGTGCCGTCAATGATGTCGGTATAGCGGTCGTTATCCATTTTAACCTCAATACCAATGGCGTGCCGGATACCCAGCACAGGCGCGATTGCCTTCACCAGCAGGCTGACCGAAGCCGAGATAATCAGCATCGGCTGATGTTGCGCCTGTAATAACTGGATAAGCGCGAGCGCCTGCGGGTAAATACGCGGACGGATGTCGGTTTGCACACAGCGCGCCACCAGTTGGTCAACGTCATCACGGCTGAGTCCGATGAGCGGAGAGAGGATCAGCGCAACGTATTCCTGCAAATCCATCTCCCCCCGTGCGTAATCGAGCATCAGGCGTTCTTCATGCAGCAAATATTCCGGGTCGCTGACATACCCTTCGCGGACCAGAAAACGGCTAAAGATGGTGCTGCTGTCGCCATCTATCAGCGTATTGTCCAGATCGAATACGTAAAGCGGTTGCGACATTGTGGCTTCCTTTTTATCCGTTTTGGACGCACAGACTGACAAAAATATATGACATCACGATGTTGAGCGGCGCATTTTTTATGCATTGAAAATGGCGATTTTACAAAAACAGGCACACGCTTGTGATCGGGGCAATACCGCTTTGTACCGGTCTTGATCAATGATGAGTCGATAAGAGCCGTTTTTATTTTAATTCCCCACAAACGGTGTTGCTTATAAGAAAGGAATTGGCTATCAAATCTGTAGATTCATTCAAATACCTCTAACTGGAAGCAGTGTATATCGTAACGAGACTCACTAGTGCAAATGGAGCCAGATATGAGCATGTCAGAAGATACGTCCCCGGAATCCTCCGCAGGCAAATGCCCTTTTCATGAAGGCGGCGCAAAACCCGCGAAGAAAAGCAGTGTCACCACCAACCGTGACTGGTGGCCAGAGCAATTGCGCGTGGACCTGCTTAATCAACATTCCAACCGTTCCAATCCTTTAGGCGAAAGCTTCAATTATCGTGAAGAGTTTAAAAAACTCGATTACTCCGCGCTAAAAGCCGATATCAGAAAAGTGCTGACCGACTCTCAGGAGTGGTGGCCTGCTGACTGGGGTAGTTATATCGGGCTGTTCATTCGTATGGCCTGGCACAGTGCCGGGACCTATCGCACTATCGACGGACGCGGCGGTTCAGGCCGCGGGCAGCAGCGTTTCGCTCCGCTCAACTCCTGGCCGGATAACGTGAGTCTCGACAAAGCACGCCGCCTGCTGTGGCCAGTGAAACAAAAATATGGGCAGAAGATCTCCTGGGGTGATTTGATCATCCTCGCCGGTAACGTGGCGCTGGAAAACTCAGGCTTTCGCACCTTCGGTTTCGGCGCTGGTCGCGAAGATGTCTGGGAGCCGGACCTCGACGTAAACTGGGGTAATGAAAAAAACTGGCTTGAGCACCGTCATCCAGAAAGCCTTGCCCAACAGGCCATCGGCGCCACCGAAATGGGGTTAATTTACGTCAACCCGGAAGGTCCGAACGCCAGCGGTGAACCCACTTCCGCCGGAGCGGCCATCCGTGCGACCTTTGGCAACATGGGTATGAACGATGAAGAGATTGTCGCCCTGATTGCCGGTGGGCATACGCTGGGGAAAACCCACGGTGCGGCCTCAGCCGACCATGTGGGCGCCGAGCCAGAAGCGGCGTCTATTGAAGCTCAGGGCTTAGGCTGGCAAAGCAGCTATGGCAGCGGTGCGGGTGCCGACGCCATTACCTCGGGCCTTGAAGTGGTCTGGACACAAACCCCTACCCAGTGGAGCAACTACTTCTTCGAGAACCTCTTCAAGTACGAGTGGGTACAGACCCGCAGCCCGGCCGGGGCGATTCAGTTTGAAGCGAAAGATGCGCCGGACATCATTCCTGACCCGTTCCACCCGGAGAAAAAACGCAAACCGACCATGCTGGTGACGGACCTGACGCTGCGTTTCGACCCGGATTTCGAGAAAATTTCCCGCCGCTTCCTGAACGATCCGCAGGCCTTTAATGAGGCCTTCGCCCGCGCCTGGTTCAAACTGACCCACCGCGATATGGGGCCAAAATCCCGCTACATTGGCCCGGAAGTGCCGAGCGAAGATCTGATTTGGCAGGATCCGCTGCCTGCCGCCATCCACCAACCGAGCGATCTGGACATTGCCAGCCTGAAAACGGCGATTGCCGAATCGGGTCTGTCGGTGAGCGAGCTGGTCTCCGTAGCCTGGGCGTCTGCGTCCACCTTCCGTGGTGGTGATAAACGCGGTGGCGCCAACGGCGCGCGTCTGGCGTTAGCGCCACAAAAAGACTGGGAAGTGAATGCGACGGCGGTCAAAGTACTGCCAGTACTGCAAGAGATTCAGCAGGCGTCCGGTAAAGCGTCGCTGGCCGACGTCATCGTGCTGGCAGGCGGCGTGGGTATTGAGCTTGCGGCTGCCGATGCTGGCGTGAAAATCAGCGTGCCGTTCACACCGGGCCGCGTTGATGCCCGTCAGGATCAGACAGACGTTGAGTCGTTCAAATGGATGGAGCCGCTGGCCGATGGGTTCCGCAACTATCGCCGCGTGGCAGATGAGATGCCGACCGAAACGCTGCTGATTGATAAAGCCCAACAGTTGACGCTGACCGCGCCGGAGATGACCGTTCTGGTCGGTGGCCTGCGTGCGCTGGGTGCCAACTATGACGGCAGCCGGCATGGCGTCTTCACCGACCGCGTTGGCGTGCTCAGCACCGATTTCTTCGTGAATCTGCTGGATATGCGCACCGCGTGGAAACCGGTTGATGAGAAAGCGGAGCTGTTTGAAGGCCGCGACCGGGCCAGCGGCGAAGTGAAATATACCGCTACCCGTGCCGATCTGATCTTTGGTTCTAACTCGATTCTGCGTGCGCTTGCCGAGGTGTACGCCAGCGACGATGCCAAAGAGAAGTTTGTCGCTGACTTCGTCGCCGCATGGACGAAGGTGATGAATCTCGACCGTTTCGATCTGCAATAACCGACAACCCGGCGAGACCTCTCGCCGGGTGTTTATTCGCTTAAAAAGAGATACGGTTTTTCACTGTGTGGGTGCTGCTCCACCCGCACATCCGCCTGATACCATTTTTCGATGATCGATTTCTGAATAACCGTCTGCGGCGTGCCCTGCGCCACCAGTTTTCCCTGATGTAAGAGCAAAATCCGGTCTGCCCACAGCGCCGCCAGGTTCAGGTCGTGAAGCACCGTACAAACGTGCAGTTTTCCGCGCCGGGTCAGGCTTTTCATCAGGCGCAGTAGCTGCTGCTGATGGTAGAGATCTAACGCTGAGGTAGGCTCATCAAGAAACAGCCAACCCTGCGGGCCATCATCCTGCCAGAGCTGCGCCAGACTGCGTGCCAGTTGAACGCGCTGCTGCTCGCCGCCGGAGAGCGTGCTATAGCGGCGACCCGCCAGTTCGCAACAACCGGTCAGCGCCATCACGCTGCGCACAATCTCACTTTCTTTGCCCGGTCCCCAGGGCGCACGCCCCATGGCGATAATCCCCTCAACCGGCCAGTCAAACTGCATCCGGGTTTGTTGCAGCATCACCGCCCGGTGGCGGGAGAGCACCTCGGGCGGCCAGTCGTGTAGCGGGCGGCCATCCAGACAACACAGCCCCTCTTTGGCCTTTAAAAACCCGGTCAGCAGGCGCAGCAGTGTCGATTTCCCCGCGCCATTAGGGCCAATCAGCGCCACCAGTTCCCCTGCTTCGAGGGTGACGGAGACATCGTTAATCAACTGGCGCGCGCCCACCCAGAGGTTGAGGTGCTCAGCCGTTAAACACTTAACCATGGGTCGCCCTCCTCTGACGGAAGATAAGCCACAAGAACCAGGGCGCGCCCAGTACGCTGGTGAGTAGCCCCACAGGCATTTCCGCAGGCGCCACCACGGTGCGCGCAATCGTATCGGCAATCAGCAACAGTATCGCCCCGGCCAGCACCGAACCCGGCACCAGCGCCCGATGGTCCGCCCCCAGCCACAGGCGCATCAGGTGCGGCACCACCAGGCCAATAAAGCTGATAATGCCGCTGATGGCAGCGCTGGCCGCCACCAGCAGTGCGCTACACAGCAGCAACAACCGCTGCAGCATGGGCACGTTCACGCCGAGGTAATGCGCTTCTTCATCGCCCAGTTGCAGCAGGTTGAGCTGCCCGGCCACGCGCCAGACCACGACGGCAGAGGGCACCATCAGCGTAGCGGCGACGGCAAGCGTTGACCACTGCGCCTGCCCAAGCCCACCCATCCCCCACAAAGAGAGCTGGCGCAACTGGGCATCATTACTGATCCACGACAGCACACCCACCAGCGCGCCGCACAGGGCGTTAATGGCAATCCCTACCAGTAACAGTCGTGAGAGCGAACTGTCTCGGGTTTTGCTGAGGATGAAAATCACCATCATCACCCCGACGCTACCGAGAAACGCCGCCAGCATCGGGGCATACAGGGCCACCAGAGCAGGCACCGTCAACGGCAGCACCAGCCAGCAGGCTACCGCCAGCGCCGCACCACTGCTGACACCCAGCAAGCCTGGGTCCGCCAGTGGATTACGAAACAGCCCCTGCATCACGCAGCCGGAAAGCGCCAGCGATGCGCCTACAACCAGCGCCAGCAGCACGCGCGGCAAACGGATAGTCAGCCAAATCTGGCGCAACGCTTCATCACCGCTGTGCCAGAGGCTGGCAACCGGGAGCTGCATCGCCCCCACCGTGCTGGCCATCAGCGTTAGCCCGGCCAGCAGCACCGTCAGCCCCCAGAGATAGCGGGTCACAGGGCGCATTACGGCAGTTGCTCCGCTTTGTCACGCAGCACTTTCAGCGCCTGTGGGGTGCGAACGCCAAAACCGAGCAGCGCGATATCGTCCACGATCAGCAGTTGCTTACTGCGCCCGGCAGGTGTTTGTGCAAGACCGGGCAGTTTCCACAGATTCTCTTCGCCGCCCATGCTTTTGACGCCGTCGGCGGAAATCACCACCAGGTCCGGTTTGCTGGCAATCACCCCTTCTTGCGAGAGGTTGCGATAGTGGCTAAAGCCCTGCATCGCATTGATTAAACCCGCGGCGCGAATCGCCCCGTCGGCAGCGGTCTCCTGCCCTGCGACCATCGACCCCATCCCGCCGTGGCTGAGGATAAACAGCACGCGTTTGTTAAGCGGTTGCGTCGGCAACGCGGCGATTTCGGCATCCAGTTTTTTGCGCAGTTCGGTCCCTTGTGCGGTTTTCCCGATGGCGGCGGCGACAGCGTCCACTTTCTTATCAATGGCCGCCACGTCATAACCGCCCGGAACGTTGACCAGCTTCACGTTGTTCTCTTCCACTTTTTTCAGCACCAGCGAGGGCTGCGCCTGGGCGCTTGCCAGTACAAGGGTCGGGCGCAGCGAGAGGATGCCTTCGGCATTCAACTGGCGCACATAGCCCACGTCGGGAAGCTTTTGCACCTCGCCAGGCCAGGTGCTGGTGCTGTCGCGCGCGACCATCTGCGGCCCCGCCCCCAGCGCCCAGGCAATTTCGCTGACATCGCCGCCAAGCGTAATAATCCGTTCGGCGGCGGCGCTGGCCATCAGCGGCAGTGCCGCCAGCAGCAGGACGAGTTTTTTCATGCCGCTTTTCCTTTCTCTGCCAGCGCGTCAATCTGTGAGCGCCACTGGCTCTGTTCCGGCTGGCCTTCGCTGCGCTGGCCGTACAACTGGGCGATCTGCGTGCCATCGGCGGCAAACAGCTCAAGACTGGTGACATACCCGTCGGCGGTCGGCTTGCGGGTGATCCAACTTTCGGCAATGGTCTCCTCGCGCAGATGCAGGGTGAAGGCCGGGTTGAAAATGTTGAGCCAGCCTTTCATCGGCGTCACCTTTTCCAGCGCGCCGGTAAAGATCTGCACGCAGCCACGGTTGCCCACGAAAATCATGATTTCGTTACCCTCCCGCAGCACGGTATTGAGCAGTTGCGACAGCGCATCGTTACCCACCCGCATAGCGAGATCATCCCTGACCAGCCGAAAGGCCTGCTGGCGGGAAATATTGTGTTGTTTCAACAGGCCAAAGAACTGATGCACATCGGTCATTGCGCGCCAGGCTTTATCCAGCGCCGCGCCGTCGGCATCCTGCGCGTAGCCAGGTGCGTCGATGGGTTGCAGCGTTAACGGCTGTACTTGCGGGGCGCTAAAGCGGGCAACCACCTCACCCCACGCAGCGCGATCGGTCTGTTCCGTGGCGTACACCTTGAGCACCGCGTCCCCCTGATGATCAAAGAACTGTATGCTCTGGCGTTCACCGTGCGCACTTGCTTCACGCACAAAAAAGGCGCTGGCCCACTGGCTAATAAACAGGCGCAAATCCAGCGCCCGTGGGTTCAGTACCAGACCGGCACGCTCACTGATATGCAGGTTGGTAAAACTGCCCAGATGTTCATGAACCGCATAGTCATTGCGACAAATGCACTTCGTTTCCCCTACCAACTCAAGTGCGCTCAGGATCTCGCGTGCGTCATTGATCAGCGCGGTGGCGTCATGTCCTGTGCGGGCGTGCGTGAGTTCCGCTTCGCTTACCCCCAGTTCGCTGGCAATGTCGCGCGCGTATTTGCCCGGCGTCGCGGTTTTGATCTCCTGATACTGCTGCCAGAGTGCGGCGTAATCTTGCGATGAATGGGTCATAGGTGTGCTTCCTTTATGAGATTAAACCTCCGGCGCACAGGCCGGAGGGCAGGTTAAATGGAACAAAAATCAGAAATCGACGTTCACGCCCAGTTGCCATGTACGGCCAGGCATGACGGCCAGCGCTTTGTCGTAAGCATCCTGATTGGTGGTCTCCTCCTGGGTACGGCTGTTCAGGTAATCCCAGTATTTGCGATCGGTGATGTTATAAACGCCGCCGTGCAGTTTGACGTTCTTCGCCACCTGCCAGTACGCGGTCCAGTCCAGCAGGCCGTAGCCCGGCACGCGCATGTATTCGGCGCTGGATTCGCCAAGGGACGAACCGGTATTGCTGTAGGATTCACGGGTGGTCGCGGTGGCCTGCTTGCCTTTGACGAAGGTGGCGGTCAGCGCGGTGCCATACCGTTTTGCCGGGTCATCCCAGGCCACGCCTGCAATGGCTTTCATCGGTGCGACGCTATCAAGGTCGATGTATTTGTCGCCCATATAGCTCGATTTCGACTGGCCCTGCGTATAGCCATACGCCAGGGTCGCGCTCAGGCCATTAACCTCTTCAAACCAGGTGCCGAAGTTAAATTTAGTGCTGATTTCACCGCCATAGATAAAGGCTTTATCGCGGTTTTCCGCCTGATAAATGGTGTAAATGTTGGACGGCACGCGGGTGAACTTGTCCGGGTTGCCGGTACGGGTGTAACGCGTATAGGCGATAAAGTTCTTATAACTGTTGTAGAACAGCGCGGTGCGCAGGGTAATGCCTTCCGTCACCTCGCCTTTCATCCCCCATTCGAGATTATCGCTGGTTTCGGTTTTAAGGTCGGTATTACCCACCAGCGCATACTGCCCGCGCCCTGCATAGTTTGAGCCCAGATTCCAGGAGCCGTACAACTGGCTGGCGTTGGGGAATTCCGCCCCGCGTTTGTATTGCAGGTAGGTCATCAGGCGCGGCGTCAGATCGTACTGGAAGGTCAGCGACGGCAGCCACTGGGTGTCTGAGTTTTTGCCATACAGCGTGGACACGTCGGATTCATCCAGCACCGTGCTGTTGCTGGTCAGACTGGCGAGGTTGTCCGGCTTCATTGACTGATGCACAACGCGCACGCCGGGGATAATCGCAAAGTTACGATCGGCAAGGTCGAAATTAATCTGATCCTGGGCGAACGCCCCCAGCGTGTAGCCCCGGCTATCGGCTTCCGGCTGCATAATCTCGCTAAACACACTCGGTATTGGCGACTGGCTGAACGGACGCTGTGTTTTGCTGGTGCTGGCGTTGAAACCGGCGCTTAAATCGTGGCGCCCGAGGGTTGTCGTCAGCACGTTGGTGATGCCCCAGGTATCGGTATCATAGTTTGAATTTACCGTCTCCATCGACAGCGTGGTGCTGTCCGGCATGTATGTCCAGTCGTGGGCTTCCGTATGCTGGTAGTAAACTTTGGTGGACATGCTGTCCAGCCAGGCATTCACTGGCGTCCAGTCATCTTTCAGGCTGACACCCCAGCGACGCGTCTGGCTGGTCTGGTTGGCGTTGCCGATAATGGAACTGCCTGCGCTGTTCCACGCATCGTAATGGGTGTGGTTGGTCTTGTGGTAGTAATCCAGCGTACCGGTAAATTTATGCGCCTCATTCGGCTGCCAGATACCGGAAGCCAGCATCGCATCGGAGTGCCAGTTGGCCGGGTAGGCGTCAATTGTGCCGCTGTTATTACGGGTCTGCTGACCGTCACGACGGCTGTAAACAAAGATGCCGCGCAGGGTTTCATCGCCGCCCGCCGCCGTCAGGCCGTTGTGCCAGCTACGATCCGCTGAATCATAATCCGACTGGTAACCAAAGTAGGTCTGCTTACCCGCGTGCAGGTAATTGTCTGCCGATTTCGGCTGGAACGAGACGTTGCCGCCGATAGAAGTATTGGCGGTTTCGGTGGAGGTGGCGCCAGACTGAATATCAATCCCACCGTACATATAAGGGTCGATATAATCGCGACCAATACCAAAGGTATTCAGGCCGGAGCGGCTGACATAACTGCGCCCGGTGGCATCGGGTTGCGCAATACCGTCAACGTCGATACCGACACGGTTACTTTCCAGGCCGCGAATGTTGTATCCGGTATAGCCACCACGGTCAAAGCCGCTTTTGCCATTGCCGGAACCCCCGCTTGCGCCGGTGGCGCTAATAAGCGGCTCGTAGCGCATGATTGAACCAAAGTCGTTGGCGCCTTTGTTTTGCAGATCCTCTGCACTTACCGTATGGCTGCTGCCCGCTTTCAGTACCGGCGCAGGTGCGGTAACAACCATCTCCTCGGCATTGTCCTGCCGGGTATCGGTTGCGGTGGTCTGTTTTACGTGAGCATCAGCCGCCACGGCGGAGGTCTGATACAGTGCTGCGAGCAGTGAAGTCACCAGAACGCTCTTGCGAAACGGTGTCCGGGAAAGTTGCGATGTACCCATAATGTTGCAAGCCTTAGAATTTATTAGTATCAGGCCCACCGTTGCTTCCAGTCTTTTTATTGAGCGCGTGCTGTCAGCACAAGACACACTGCACCACTCTTTATCTTGATCGGAATCATAATGATAACCATTATCAGTTGCAACAACTTCGCAATTTCTTCACGCTTTGCGCATTCTTTTGTCTACACTAAGCCAACGTTTACACTTGCTGGTTAACATGATTATGCAAAACAAACCCGCCATCACCTTACAGTACTGCTCCCAGTGCAACTGGATGCTGCGCGCCAGTTGGATGGCGCAGGAACTGCTTCACAGCTTTAGTGCCGACTTAGCTTCCGTCACCCTGGTACCGGGTACGGGCGGTATTTTTGTCATTGATATCGACGGAAAGGTTATCTGGGACCGTAAAGTGGATGGCGGTTTTCCGGATGCCGCAGAGCTAAAACGCCGCGTGCGAGATTACTGCTTCCCGGAAAAAGATCTCGGGCATCTGGAAAAGAAAAGCGACTAGCCAACATAAAATGTGCGAGCAGTTTATATTTGTTGCTCGCGCATAATCGAATAATTGTCAGACAAACAGCGCCCCGCCACCTTAATATCCCTGATCATCATTGCTATTTCACTTCCCAAAACTACCGCTGCCAATAATTCTGCACAGAGTAAATATTTATTTACCGGCTTTAATGCAACATCTTGATTCAAAATACATTATTCTATTTAAGTGATCCACTTCATATTGTTTAGCGTTCTCTATTAAGCCGTTTCCGATGCCCGATATGATGCGAAAAATAAACCCAATGGAGATCACAATGAATAAAGATGAATCAATCAAGGATATCGGTTTATTTACCGACGCAGATACCGAGTGCATGAAATCATTTTCACACCTTGCAGAAATGATCGCAGGCCTGATAGGTCCACACTGCGAAGTGGTGCTGCATTCATTTGAAGATCACAACGCGTCGGTGAATAAAATTATTAATGGCCACCACACCGGCAGAACGATCGGCTCGCCCATTACCGATATGGGACTCAAAACGCTGCAATTGTTTAACAAGACCGGCATCAATAATACGCTGAGCTATTTTACGCGAAATAAAAAAGGCGAGTTGTTTAAATCAGCGACATCGGTGCTCTTTGGCGAAGAAGGCAAAGCGATTGGGCTATTTTGCGTCAATATCAATCTCTCTGTTCCCTTTCACCAGATGCTCGAAACTCTGATCCCGGACGGTGAGGAACCCATGCCTTTTACCGAACATTTCGGTGCCAGCCCGCATGAGGTTGTGATGGAAGCGGCAGACAACGTTATCGCCAGCGTACAAAGAGACGTCATGATAACCAGCAAATTCAAAAACAAAGCGGTGGTTAACCAACTGTATAATAATGGCATTTTTGAGCTAAAAGACGCTGTGAAGATTGTCGCCGCCCGTCTTGGCATCACCCGCTACGCCATCTACAAATATCTGCGTGAACGTAAGTCCCGCCAGGCTTAATACCTTTCTTTGCGCGGCCATCATGGCTGCGCCCGGTTCATTTTTCCCTTCACTCCCGCTGCCAGTACCCGTGTACTTTGTGAACGGAAAACCAGGCGCCCCACTCTTTACGGTTCATTTAATTAACTGAAAAACAATGCTTTTACATCACAACACACTCTACCCGTAAAGTAATATTGACGATAATAAGTGGTCTTTATGAAATGAATGAAAGCGAAAACGGGATTTATTTCTCAATTTCGCTTCGCTGGTTCACATTTCAAAACAGCGACAAAAAAACGTCGTTCACCGAATGTTCCAGAATAAACGGGTTTATTGTGCTCTTTTTTATGTCATCATGACTTATCACTCACGCAATGAATTGAAAATACAATATATTTTATTATTACCGTGAACTTTATCACCCGTTTTACATTATTTAAAAAAGCGCCAAAATCGAATTACCCTCCCGCTATTCCCTTTGCCATCTCTTTATCGCATGATGCGTTTGCCAAATGATTCCCGGGAAAGGGAAAGGACAATAAGACGCCTCCAGAATTAACTGGAGGAATTCGATTCGCTATAACTTTTTAAATTAAAGAACTCACTGGAGATATAAAATGATCTATCCGGCAGAACCATTCCGTATTAAAAGTGTTGAAACCGTCTCAATGATTCCCCGTGACGAGCGTCTTAAAAAAATGGAAGAAGCAGGACTGAATACCTTCTTATTGAACTCCAAAGATGTGTATATCGATCTGCTGACGGATAGCGGCACCAACGCCATGAGCGACAAACAGTGGGCGGGCATGATGATGGGTGATGAAGCCTACGCAGGCAGCGTCAACTTCTATCACCTTGAAGCCACCGTACGTGAGTTGTTCGGCTTTAAACATATTGTGCCTACCCACCAGGGACGTGGCGCGGAAAACCTGTTATCACAACTGGCAATAAAACCGGGACAGTATGTGGCGGGCAATATGTACTTCACCACTACCCGTTATCATCAGGAAAAAAATGGCGCCTCCTTTGTTGATATCGTGCGTGATGAAGCGCATGACGCCACGCTGAACGTTCCGTTTAAAGGCAATATCGACCTGAATAAACTGCAAAAATTGATCGATGAAAAAGGGGCCAAAAATATTGCCTATATCTGCCTGGCGGTGACCGTTAACCTGGCTGGTGGGCAGCCGGTTTCAATGGAGAACATGCGTGCGGTGCGTGAGCTTACCAGCGCACATGGCATCAAGGTTTATTACGATGCAACGCGCTGCGTGGAAAATGCCTATTACATCAAAGAGCAGGAAAAAGGCTTTGAGAATAAGAGCATTAAAGAGATCGTGCATGAGATGTTCAGCTATGCCGATGGCTGCACCATGAGCGGTAAAAAAGACTGTCTGGTGAATATCGGCGGCTTCCTGTGCATGAACGATGACGACCTGTTCTCTCAGGCGCGTGAGCTGGTGGTGGTTTACGAAGGGATGCCCTCTTACGGCGGCCTGGCCGGACGCGACATGGAAGCCATGGCGATTGGCCTGCGTGAAGCCATGCAGTTTGAATACATCGAGCACCGTATTAAGCAGGTACGCTATCTCGGTGACAAACTGAAAGCGGCGGGCGTGCCGATTGTTGAACCCGTTGGCGGCCACGCGGTATTCCTGGATGCCCGCCGTTTCTGCCCGCATTTGAGCCAGGAACAGTTCCCGGCGCAGAGCCTGGCGGCCAGTATTTACGTGGAAACCGGGGTGCGCAGCATGGAGCGCGGTATTATCTCCGCCGGGCGTAATAAAGAAACTGGCGAGCACCATAAACCGAAACTGGAAACTGTACGCCTGACCATTCCGCGCCGCGTATACACCTATGCGCATATGGATGTCGTCGCCGATGGGATTATTCAGTTATATAAACACAAAGAGGATATTCGCGGGTTACGGTTCACTTACGAACCTAAACAGTTGCGTTTCTTTACCGCACGCTTTGAATACATTTAATGTGTTTTCCTGCCCCATGACCTGATGGGGCAGTTTTGTTTCTCGCCGATAAAAAATGATGTTCAAACTTATATAACGCTACCCTGACTATTCGCGTTGCTGCCAATGCGTGTGCAATCTGAATAACGACGGGTAGGATACTTATTCAGGAATATCTATTATGGCCCTCTCTTTATCTGAACCGATTCGTGACGCCGGGCTGACCAGCGGCGCCATGCTTGTTATTGCCACCGTGGTGGGTGGCGGTATGTTTTCACTGCCTATCGCGATGGCGGGCGTCTGGTTTCCGGGTGCCACCCTGATCCTTATCGCTATTTCACTGATGATGCTGATGACCGGATTAATGCTGGTTGAGGTGAATCTGCATTTTGATGTCGGTGCCAGCTTTAATACATTTACCCTGGAACTGCTCGGCAAACGCTGGAATTTCGTGGTCGGCCTCGCCTTCGGTTTTGTTTTATATATTCTGACCTACGCCTATATTTCTGGTTCATCGGCGGTATTATCGAACACCATCGCCAAATACAGCGGGATGCACTTACCTTCCCCTGTGTCGATTATTCTGGTTAGTGTGATTGTCAGCCTGATTGCATGGTACAGCTCGCTGCTGGTGGGCCGCATCACCACCGTTCTGATCTTCGGTAAATTTATCGCTTTTTTCGCCACTTTTTCCGGCATGATCGGCACGATTAACGTTGATAATCTGTTCGATACCGCCAGCGTCGCCTTGCCGCAAACCCGCTATTTGCCCTATGTGTTAATGACACTGCCGTTTTGTATTATCTCTTTCGGTTTTCATGGCAATGTGCCAAGCCTGGTGAAGCTCTACGGTAAAGAGAATATTCACCACATTAAAAATTCCATCATCGTCGGAACGTTATTTGCGCTGATTCTCTATATCTTCTGGCTGGCGGTGACCATGGGCAATATCAGTCGTGCTGACTTCTCGCCGATCATCGCCAAAGGCGGCAATATTGATGTGTTTGTTGAGGCGATTGGCGGGATTTTTACCAGCCGCTATATGGAATTGATTTTGACCTTCTTCGGTAACTTTGCCGTTGCCAGTTCGCTACTGGCTGCCACGCTCGGGCTGTTTGATTACATCGCCGACCTGTTCCATTTTGCCAATAACGGCATCGGGCGCTGCAAAACGGCTATTGTGACCTACCTGCCCCCGGCGGCGGTGTGCCTGTTCTTCCCCAACGGCTTTGTCCACGCCATCGGCTATGCCGGGCTGGCGTTTACCATCTGGAGCGTGATCCTGCCACCTTTCCTGGTCAAAAGCGCCCGCCAGCGCTTCGCCACAGCCGCTTACCGTGCGCCCTGCAATAATGCCGTGCTCAACACCGTTATCGTCTGCGGCGGGATTGTCTATTTAACCGTTATTCTGGAAGTTTTTGGCCTGCTTCCCGTTTTTCACTGACGGGCGGTAGCATGGAGGATGGCGATGTTTCTGACACTGCTCCAGTATCAGCAGCCGGTGTTTTGCCGGTTTACGTTGCTGCGTGTTGTGGTGACACTTTTACGCAGCGTGGGGCTACGTAGAAAAACACGCTGCCAGTGAGCAGGGCCTGCATTGCAGGCCCCGGTGGTAAAACGCTTTGCTGTGCTCGAATCCCCGCTTAACCCGGCTCGACGGTTTGGCGGGGATTACGCCTGGCTCCTGGCTGCGGTGCTGGCGCGAACAATATTACGCCCGGAACGCTTAGCCTCGTAGAGTGCGTCATCCGCCGCCTGAATTAAGCTGCCATAGTCTGTATGCACGCGTTGGTTGAGGCTGGCAACACCTACGCTGACGCTCACGATGTCGCCCGGCGAACCAGAATGCGGCAGCCCCAGCGCCTGAACACTCGCACGTAATCTTTCCGCCACGACGACGGCATCAGCCGAGCGCGTTTCCGGCAATAGCGCACAAAACTCTTCCCCGCCGTAACGGAAAAGCATGTCATAGGGGCGCAACAGTGAACCTCGCATAGCCGCCGCTATCTGTTGCAGGCACAGATCGCCCTGCTGATGACCGTAACGATCGTTGTAGCGCTTGAAGTAATCCACATCAATCAACAACAGCGCCAGTGGTTTGTTATTACGCTTACTGGCACGCCACTCTTTCTCAATGCACAGATCGAAATAGCGACGGTTACCCACCGCCGTCAGTCCGTCGGATAACGATTGTGAGAGCAGCACATGTGCCTGTTCGCGTAACAGCGACTCCCGGCGAACGGCCATGCTGACATCGACAATTTGAATAAGGCAGTAACGCTCCACATCGCCCAGCGGGACGATAGTGATTGCCTGGCTTAAACGCTCACCGGGCTGTGCGGGTTCCGCAAACAGCGGGAAAGGCGAACGATGCAGCGATTGCGACAACAGAGCCGGTAAGTTGTGGCATATCGCTTGTTTAATCGCTACGCCAACCCGGTGGTTACGCAAATCCGGAAAAACCGCGAAAAAATCCTGACCTTTGGCTGCGCTTGCCGCACGACCTGTATGTGCTTCTAACCACGCGTTCCACAACGTAATCTTGTAGTTCGCATCAACAACAATCACGCCCAGACTCAGGGCGGAAAATGCATCCAGTAGCAGCTTGTCATTCATGGTTATCAGAGCCCGTCGGAAGCAAAACCAGATTCAACGCGTTCAATATAGAGGCTGATTTGTTCGCGCAAATCACGCAACGCCGACATGTCCAGGATAAAAGCCAGATACCCTTCAATTTCCTGACGTTCCAGCGAAAAATCGATGCGCAACATCAGCACCGATGGGTCGCTGGGGTCGTGCGACGGGTTCAGGATCTGCTCACTGGTCCCCACACGAAACACGGGCAATGAACCCTGTAACTCTTTTTGAAACATATTCGCCAGCGTGCCCACGCAGGCATTGAGCACAATGTTGCCGATTTCGCTCATCGCTTCGCGCTCCATCTCACCCAGTTCATGGGCAGGGATGAGATCCCCTACCATCATGCGGACGATTTCAAAGCTGGCGGTCTCCGGAAACATCAGAATAGCTTCGGTGGCGTAAGCCCCTTTGTATTGCTGGCTGATGCCACACAATGAGAGACCGGCCCCGAGCTCATCGGCCGCTTCCGAACGGGTGGTAATGCGCACCGACGGGACAGACATGCGGACTTCTTCATTAACGATGTCACTCATCGCGGCAGCCGCGTGACCCACACCGATATTGAAGATCTCCATCAGGCTGTCTGCTTCGATTTCGCTCATATCCGTCAAATCGATCATCAGTTCGACTCCAGGTTTTGCAGCATGGCGCGAATTTGCGGTTCTTTAATCGGTTTGGATAAAAAGCCCAGACCAAGCTGGTCGGCCTGCGCCTGCACGGAGTTCTGCACGTTAGCCGTCAGCAGTACGATGTGCATATCCGGGTGCGTCTCACGCAGGATAGCCGCCGCCGCAAGACCGCCCATTCCTGGCATATTGACATCCAACAGGATCAGATACGGTTTTTTGATGGCCGCCATCTCAATAGCCTGCTCGCCCGTCATCGCCTCTTCAATCTGCCACTCAGGGTGCTGGCTGAGCACATACTGCTTTGAGATCATGCGTGACAACCGGCTGTCATCCACGATGAGAATATGTCTGGACATAATTTTACTTTCTCTTTTATTTATTCAACTGGCATAAAAATCACCCGACTAGCTGTGTCGGTCTTTGCACGCAGTACCGCTCATTCTCACCCTGATTGCGCAATATTTCCGTTAGGTAACACTATTCATCGGCAACAATGACGAATTAATTAGTGCCAGATTGTAAGAAGTTGCATATTGCGTGCAGCTTAGTCTGCTAATTGATGTTTTATTCGCCACAACGCCATTTTAGTGCGAAAACAGGCGGGCAATGCGCAGAAAAAAGAGGCATATGTGCAAGGCGGCCATACATTACGCAGGGTACCTCGCCGTTAAAAAGAGAAAAGCGGAGCATGGCTGCCCCGCTTTTCCCCGATGTTGACGCAATAAACGCGGTATTAGTAGAAGCCCATCGCCTTACCGCTGTAGCTCACCAGCAAGTTTTTAATCTGTTGATAGTGGCTCAGCGCGAGTTTATGGGTCTCACGCCCTACGCCGGAGTTTTTATAGCCACCAAATGCCGCATGGGCCGGATAGAGATGGTAGCAGTTGGTCCACACGCGACCGGCTTTAATGTTGCGCCCCATGCGCCATGCACGATTAATATCCAGCGTCCACAGCCCGGCCCCCAGTCCATATTCCGTGTCGTTCGCGATACGCAGCGCTTCCGCTTCATCTTTAAAGGTGGTGATCCCGATAACCGGCCCGAAGATCTCCTCCTGGAAGCAGCGCATATGGTTCTCGCCTTTGATCAATGTCGGCTGAATATAGAAACCGTTTTGCAGATGGTTATCGTGCGCAACGTGCGCGCCGCCGGTGATGATTTCGCCCCCTTCTTCTCTGGCGATATTGATATAAGAGAGGATCTTGTCGTACTGCTCGCGGGAGGCCTGCGCGCCGATCATGGTGTCGGTGTCAAAGGGGTCGCCTTTGCGGATGTTTTCCATACGCGCCACGACTTTTTCAACAAACTGCGGGTAGATAGATTCTTGTACCAGCACGCGTGACGGACAGGTACAGACTTCGCCCTGGTTAAAGAAGCCCAGCACCACCCCTTCGATGGCTTTATCGATATACTCTTCGTCGCCATTGAGCACATCTTCAAAGTAGATATTTGGCGATTTACCGCCCAGTTCGACGGTGCTCGGAATGATGTTGTCTGCAGCACAAGAGAGGATGTGGCGGCCAATCGGCGTTGATCCGGTAAAGGCGATTTTTTCAATACGCTTGCTGCGCGCCAGCGGTTCACCCGCTTCGGTACCGTAGCCGTGCACCACGTTCAGCACCCCTTTCGGCAGCAAATCACCAATTAACTCCATCAGCACGCAAATGCCGAGCGGGGTCTGTTCTGCCGGTTTCAGTACGATACAGTTACCTGCCGCCAGCGCCGGCGCCAGTTTCCAGGCGGCCATCAATAGTGGAAAGTTCCACGGGATAATCTGACCGACCACTCCCAGCGGTTCATAAATGTGGTAGGCGACGGTATTGCTGTCAATTTCTGCTGCGGTCCCTTCCTGTGCGCGGATACAGCCCGCAAAGTAGCGGAAGTGATCCACCGCCAGCGGCAAGTCGGCATTCAGGGTTTCGCGGATCGGTTTACCGTTATCCCAGGTTTCCGTCAGTGCCAGCAGCTCCAGATTCTGCTCAATGCGATCGGCGATCGCCAGCAGCACGTTGGAACGATCCTGCGCGCTGGTTTTGCCCCACGCGTCTGCGGCGGCATGGGCGGCGTCGAGCGCCTTTTCAATGTCTGCGGCACCTGAACGCGGGAACTCAGCAATCACTTCCCCGGTCACCGGCGTGGTGTTGGTAAACCAGCGCCCTTCTACAGGATCGACAAATTCACCGCCAATGTAGTTGCCATAACGTTTTTTAAAGGAGACTTTAGCGCCAGTCTGGCCAGGGTGAATGTATTTCATAAGATGTTCCTCTATTTTTATGGGTACAGGTGAGGCGTCGCGCCCTGTGCGGACATCTCTTCATAAGCAGCTCTTATGCCAAAACCTGCGCCGAACAGAGAAAATCTTGTATCTTTTTCTAAAACAGCAGGTTACGAAATTAAAATTTTTATCATTGCTGTCTGACAGGAGAAAAAAATCGCACCGCCCTTCGCGAACTGTGTCGTCCATCGCTACACGCGGGACACTTTTATGCTACACAATTGTAACATCTCAGTTCTCCGGAGTGTGCCATGCCGCATCGCGTACCGTCTTTTACTCTCGCCCCGCAGACCACCGGGCTTCCCTGCCAACTGGAAGACTCCTGGCAGCGTAGCCTCAATTACGGGCTTCACCGCGACGACGACACCCAGCCGTGGGTGGCCAGGTCGATGCTGAAAGACGCGCGGGCGGAAAATGCCTGGATAAGCCAGTTAGTTGCGCCGCTTCTTGCCAGGCTGCAACCGGAATTGTCCAGCCATCCGTCTATTATGGTGATGTCGGATGCCACCGGCCTGGTACTGGAAACCCACGGCAATGCCGATTTCCTGCATAAAGCGCAGCGTTATGCGCTGGCGCCGGGCAATTTGTGGGGTGAACATGCACGGGGAACCAACGCCATTGGCACCGCGCTGGCTATGCAGCGCCACTGCGAGGTCTCCGGCGGTGAGCACTACCTTAACCGCAATGCCGGGCTGTTCTGTTCCGCTTCACCGGTGTTCCGCCCGGACGGCACCGTGGCCGGCGTACTGGACATCTCCACCCCGGCGCAACTGCCGAAACACGATGCGGCCGCCCTGATTCGCCGGGCAGTCTGCCAGATTGAGCATGCGTGGGCCGCCAGCACCGTCAGTGCCGATCGCTGGTTGCTGAGCCTGCACAGTGACGCCAGCGTGCTGGGAAGCGCTCAGGAGCTGCTGCTGATTTTTGAGCAGAACATGTTGCTGGGAGCAAATAAGCTGGCGATAGACGAGTTCTGTCTCACACCGGGACACTTTGGTGCGACAGCGATCGAGACACTGTTTCCAGGCATTACTCTTAATGCGGGTGAAACCACCCTGGAAGCCAGCAATCGTCAGCGTTATTACGCCCGCCAGACCACACCCACGCGCCGCTATATGGGTCGTGGCGTCGCCCGCACGCCGGTTACGGTTGACCCGGAAAAAGAGAAAGCGCTGCGGATTATCAATGCCGGGATTGCCCTGTGTATCACCGGCGAGACAGGAAGCGGTAAAGAGCATTGCGCCCGCGAGTTACACAGCCGCAGCCAGTGGCGGGAGGGTAATTTTGTCGCCATTAACTGCGCGGCCCTGCCCGAGAATCTGATTGAATCGGAGCTGTTTGGCTATGCCCCAGGCGCATTTACCGGGGCCAACCCGAAAGGTTATAGCGGGAAATTCCGCGAAGCCCACGGCGGCGTTCTGTTTCTTGATGAAATCGGCGATATGCCACCGGGTCTGCAAACCCGGTTGCTTAGGGTATTGCAGGAGAAAAAAGTGACGCCGCTCGGCTCAAATACTGCCTACAGCGTCAATTTTGCGCTGATCTGCGCCACCCATCAGGATCTTACCGCGCTGGTGGCCGCAGGGGCATTTCGTGAAGACCTGCTGTACCGCATTCAGGAGTTTCATCTGCGCATCCCGCCGCTGCGCGAATGGCCCGACACTCGCCAGTTTATCCAAAAATTGTGGCAGGAGCTGGGCGCCAGCGCGCGTGATATTACCCTTAGCGAAGAGGCTATCCACGCCCTTGCCGCCCGCCCCTGGCCGGGCAATGTGCGTCAGTTGTTAAGCCAGTTGCGGGTATTACTGGCGCTGGCGGATGATCATTCGGTGGTCCGGCTGGCGGATCTGCCCGGCGATCCCACTCCCGCCCCGGCGCCCGTTATGCTGTCTGCCCCTGCCGATGAGCAAATCGCCATCCGTGAGGCCCAGGGCAATATGAGCCTGGCGGCAAAAAAACTGGGAATTTCACGCAGTACGCTTTACCGGCGACTGGAAAAACGCCAGAGCGTCGGCAGCGTCTGAATTGCGCTTACAGGGGGGCCCTTGCTCAGAACAGAGATTGGCTTTCCCTGCCTGTCGGGTTATTAGAGAGGATGAATCGGTGAGCCCTGATGTGAATTGATACCTCAGGGCTCACCGTTGTGCTTAGCGTAGCGGTATCCGGTGGTGATAAACGAAAATCGTCATGTCGGCGTAGAGCAGCGTCTCGTCAGGTTTGCCCAACTGCGCCCTCACCGCCTCCAGGCGCGGATGGGGCGCCGTTTCCGTTTCGACTGCGGGGATCGCCACAAACTGGCGCTCCGGCGAAGTTTGCACGTAAGCATCGGTTAACCACGATCTCAGCGTCTGAGGGCGCGTGTTATCAAACTGAATATGGAAATCGGTTTGATCAAACATTACCGGGGAAATATGGATTTCACCAAACGATAGCCAGTTAACGTTGTTAGATAATTTCCAGTAATCCCCGTAACCGAAAGTCAGATTATTCTTTTTCAGGAAGGAGATGTAGTCGTACGTCTGGTTTTCCTGGTCGTACAACGGCTTAGTAGTAACCTGATAAGAATAGAGAGAAGAGGCAATATAAAGCGGGAATACCAGCGCAATCACGGCCTTTTTCGTAAATGAAAAAGCCAGAACGACCATCACAATAGCAAAACAGACCGCGCTGACAAAAAAGCGGGCGCTGATATCAGCGGGGGCATCGTAGCTGATAATAAATGAGGAAATAATGCCGGAGACGGTAAAGAAGCTGAACAGTGAGACAAAAATCGCCTCAGTGCCTTTCCTTAAACAAATAATAACGGCGCACAGGAACAGGGCCATCCAGATAACAAAAGAGGCGATATAGGCCAGCGGCGTGTGAACAAAAAAGAGGTTCAGGCTCTTTCCTAAAAGCTGAACGACCCACGCGGCATTATCCGGCCATTGCGCCACTGGCATCAGTTTAAAACGCTGAATCGGCAAGCCCATCAGTCTTTGCAGAGCGTGGGACATGCTGAGAATAAAACTCACACCCAATATGATACTGAACTTCTTAGGAAGAAGGCGCCGCCAGCTAAAATAGCCACAGGTCAGCAGTAACGGGAGAAAATACGTGGCCAAAAACCACGGGTCAGAAATAGAGGCAAAAAGCGCAATAAAGGTCGTCAGCCAGAGTACAGGTTGGGATTTTTTCTGGATATTGAAGAACGCCAGCGCAAAGACCAGTACCCCAAAGAAATTGGTAGAGTAATGCGAAAAAGGATGTGCAGCGAAACCAAAGGTGTAAACGTAAGCCGGGAGCAGAATCAGGCAAATAGCCGCAAGCAGTGCATGCCAGGCTTTCGACATCGTATAAACGACCGATGCCAGAATAAAAGCGCTTAACCCCACAAATGCTGACGTAGACAGAACCAGCGGGTGAATGCCGTCGCTCCCCATCAGCGCAAAAAAGAGGAAATTGACGGGATAGGTGGTGAAATACCAGTTATCCGGCGTGGGTGCCCAGTCTTTAAAAGCGGAAAACCCCTCGGTAAGAAACGCCCGCCAGACCAGAGGACTATTGGCAGAGTCCGGGTCCAGGGAAAAATAACGCATTGTCAAAAAGTAAGAACCACCAAGTGCAATAATTAACAACAACAGAAAGAATCCGACTTCTTTCAGGCTAAACTTAAACATTACTTATCCTTTTTCGCGCCTTTTACAATATAGCGAGGCCTTTTTTTGGTCTCGATATAAATCCGACCAATATACTCACCCAAAACCCCAATACCAATGAGTTGCACACCCCCCAGGAACAGGATCGATACAAGTAACGACGGATAACCGGCCACCGCATTTCCCCATATCAGCTTATCGATAATCATCCATGTCCCATAAAGGAATGAGAGCGCGGCGACCAAAAAGCCAAGATAGGTCCAGACCCTGAGCGGTAAGGTAGAAAAGCTGGTAAAACCTTCCAGCGCCAGGTTCCATAATTTCCAGCCGTTAAATTTCGACTCTCCGCGAACCCGTTTTGAGCGGGTATACTCGACCACCGCTACCTCGCCCTCAACCCAACTCAATAAGCCCTTCATGAACAAATTGCGTTCCTGTAGCAGCTTGATATTTTCGACCGTTTCACGTGACAACAGACGAAAATCCCCTACGTTCTCTTCAATTTTCGGTGAACTTATTTTGTTGTGAATCCGGTAAAACCAGCCGGCAGTTTTTCGTTTGAAATGGCTGTCACTGCTTCTGTCGCTACGCTTGGCAAGGACCACGGACCAGCCTTCCTGCCATTTATTAATAAGCTCAGGAATAACCTCTAACGGGTCCTGAAGATCCACATCAATTGGGATAACCGCATCCCCCGTGGCATATTCGAGCCCTGCCAGCAATGCGGGTTCCTTACCAAAGTTACGGATAAAGTTAATCGCGTTAACGCCAGGATCTGCCTTCGCAAGCGCATTGATAATCTGCTCCGTGGCATCTGTACTGCCATCATTAATAAAGACAATTTCAAGATCGTATTCAGAAAGCGTCTCTTTCGCCGCCTGATAGAAAACAGGAATGGCGTCTTCTTCGTTAAAGACGGGAACAACCAAAGAAATCTTCACTTTTTCACCCTGAAGACAATGAATCTGGAGTAGATAAAACCGAAAACCAGACTGATAGCAGAAAACGCTACGAGTGTAATCACGGGGTTAATATGCGCGCGATCGGCCAGTTTACCGACGCCCGCCGCCATAGCCCCCATAAAAATGACATACAACACGTAGCGAATGGTCGTCGCCTGGGCTTTGAATGTCCAGCGGGCGTTGACGAAAAATGAAAACGTCACGGCGACACAAAAGGCAGCAAGATTGGCTATCGTCTGGCTGGCGCCTGCAAAGAACAGAATGGCGAACACCAGCCAGTGGAGAAGCGTATTGATCACGCCAACGGAGGTGTATCGGACGAACAGTTTTAGCATAAGAATAGCCAGGGTTACCCTGGGCCAGGTCAGGTCGCTGTTTGGGCAGGGATTTTAGCAGTTGCCGCCATAGAGTGAAAGCCAGGATCAGGTAGCACGCAGTATGACGAGGCGAGGAAATTCGTCGGGGATGGATGGTTTTGTGGGGTATCGAGGGTTCACAAAATGCTGCACTGTGTTATTCGCGATGGTCGATCATAACAGCGCTTAGATACGCCGGATTAATTTCAAGAGTCCCTCACAGATTTGCCGCTTACCTACATCTTTCAAACAAATGTAAATCCAAGCTTAAACCGGTATTTCTTTTAAAAAGCGCTTTTTTTTAATAAGTTATAAACTTACAAACATTTACACAAAACCGTTTTCACACAATTTTTGTGTGTGTAATAGTCAGCGGGCACAAGATGCTGAAGCCAAACAAGAGGGATTTTATGTTAAGCATCAGAGGATTAACTTTTTTTGAAATAGCTCAGGTGAGTGGTGGTGGCAATGCGGCTGTATCAAACATTGGTGCGACCTGTGATTTCGATTCTCATTCCAGCTCACGCTCAGGTGTGCCGTTTAGGTGATGAGCAAAATGAATTTTAATTTAACTGACTCGCTTACTTATCTGGCAAAAATCATTCTGGTTTTGCTGTTGAGTTACACTGTTTATAATCAGCTTAATAATGGATTGCAATGCAGTAACAGTCACAACATTGCAAATATACTAATTTATATGTGCCTGGTTAGCGGTATTATTTCGGTATCAAATACAGTAATTAATACAGTAGCAATGCTATTCAACAAAAAATCGATCAAAGCACCTCCTCAGTAACAGACTCACCATAACATACGAAAAGCGCCCATATCATACGGACAAGCTCCCGCCCCCTGATAGTCCTTTATCTGCGCCGGGCCACTCTAAGGCAGAACCCGCCACATAAACAGCAAAACCCGCATTACCACGTACTACTCACAACATTCCAGCTTTTATCGCAAAGGCGACGGGTTGAAAGAGGCGGGATTTGAGACCGGGCGCAGCGTAACCGTGAAGATCTCACAGGGGTGCATTATGCTGATGATGAACTGTAACGAGGTACAGGAGTTGCGCGAGCAGCTTTATCAGGCTAAAGAGGGGGTGAAAGAAATGAAAGGCGGAAAATCGGGCGTAATATGTGATATATAAAAAAAAGGCAGCAAAGTGCTTGAGATATTTCCAGGCGTTTATTTAATGTAGGATTATTTTTCCTTTATATGGTACATATCTTTATCACTCTATATATAATACTTATATTTATCAAAGTTAATCTCTACGATAGCTAACAGGGGAAGTAACCTTCCCCTGATGATCACATATTGGTCAGAACATTGTCGACAAGCTCAAATCCGGAAACCCCCATCGTTGTGTAATTAGGATATTCAGCAACAGACAACCTTCTGATTTCCTCCTCACCATCATATAAACCACCTGCATAATTAAATATTTTTAATTGTTTTTTGTCTTCTGTGAGATCAGCGTTAGCGATAATTTTCCAAAGGCCTTTAGTAATATTTTGATTACCAGTAAAAATAACTTTCATCTCTTTGCCAAACTTTTCAAAAGATAATGGTGTTAGTGCACCGCTATCTCTAACTTTTTTGGTATTCTGTATTGATAAAATACAGAACCCTATCGCTTGTTTGAACTTTTGCTTTGGAGCAAAGACAATCTGACAAAGCGCATATTTGCCATTACTCATAGGAATGACAAAAATGTCGCCCTCTTTATATTTTACTGTCATAAACAATTACCTTTCAGAATTGATAACGCATCTTTAGATACTTTCCCACCCAATCACTGCTATGACCCGCAATGTCATATGCACTAGCGTTTGGGTTATTAGGTCTAAATGATCTAATTTTATTGAAGAGATTTATTAAGGAATTCGTTGATTTAGCTCTACCATTAAGATTCATAATCCTTTGTTGTAACTATTTAGCCTCCGCTTTGGTGCATCACCACGTCCTGCATAGATAATATTCTTTCCATCCTGTTGCATATACAACCCTGTCCATTTATAGGATCATAATGTTTGCCTGTACCTCCAGCCTGGTTGGTTAAACCAGGGTATTGCTGGCCCAGTATCAGCATGGATAGAAACGAGAACTTCATTGACTTTATATGGTTTATTCAGCGTATCCAATGGTAATGTACGTCTCTCAAAATACAAGAACTGTGCGAGCAGCTTTACCAGGCTAAAGAGTGGGTTAAGGACGTGCTTGGTTAGTGAATTTAAGAGGAATTAAATAATAAAAAACCGGGAAGATTTGATTTTCCGCCCGGCTATTCAAGTCATGAGGGCTTTATTTCTGAAAATATTTTTTCAATTTCCTTTACGTATTTTTTAGGGCCAGGGATCTGAATTTTCGTTACATACTCAAGTAAATCACCTGGTCTTCTCGATAATAAATAACATTCAATCAGATGACCGACAGGGAAATTTACCTGAGGCGCCAAATTGATAATATTATCCTTACCGCCATCTGGTTCAGTATATGTTTCTTGTTTTTTCAATATATAACGTATTGTTTTAAACCTGTGATTTTCAATTAGCCATTTTATATCATCTAAAGTCAACGATGCATAATTTAAAGAATCTAGCTCTATTTTTAGAATAACATCATGTACTATTGATACTCGATCTATTTTAACTGGCATTTCCTTATCTAAATCATCAAGATAATTCAAATAAAAATCTGACTGCATAAATTCAGTTAGTTTCATTTTAAAATCCTTTATAGTTTCCAATACCTTGTAATATTTCAAGTAACTCACTACCCGGATATCTATAGGGATCCTTAGCGGCATGCTCCCGGGGCGTAACTTTCTCGAGGTTATATGGAATATCCACATGCTAACCATCGCATTGAGGCCAATGACGATGGTTCAACTCCAATGACACATTTCTTACCCTTTCTTTTCGATTTTTAAAGTGAAATTCTCTAACTCTTATTTTTGGAGCTAACCCAAAACGCATTCTTAACATATTCACTGATGAATACATGCCCTTTGGCGCAGCTTCAGCTTCTGCTTTCCAGTAATCTCGTCTGGCTGAACTCCAGCATTTAAGACCAAGCGGGTCGACCCAGCTTAACGGGTTAGGCGCATAAGCATATGTATTCAGTCCCCTCGCCAGCGCTATCGGACCAGGTTATGTAAATTTTCCATACTCCGGGTCATAGTATCTGCGGAAGATATAATGCAGTCTCGCCTCATAACTAAAATCTTCCATTGAGAATGCAAATGCAGAATTATCCGCCAACTAAATTCATTTGCAGTTCATTAGCCAACTCAACTATGTCTTTATCTTGACTACGCATTCCTAATTTTATATGTGCATTTAATAATGCATTATTTTTTATAACGTACAAAAGTTCACCAATATCTTTATATAAATAATAGTCTAAATCTTTTTTATAAAAATCAGATATGATATTCCCGACTAACTCATTCCGAGTTAACAGCCATCCACGTGAAATTATAATATTTCTCGACAATTTCTTTTCTTCATCATTGCCATTGATCGATGTATTTATAAGTTTCTCGATAAACAAATCAGACAAAGAAAAATCAAGCAGGCCATCTTTTATTAATTTCAAAGATACTCTTCTATGTTCACTATCGGGTGAACACAGCATAAACATTAAATCAGGATCATATTCAAGAATTAAGGAACGGACAAGATAATAGTATTGATTTAGAGCGGTTTCCTGTAACTCATATTTCGACCATGTAATTCCATTATGCTGGACTAACTCAATAAAATTACGTGTTTCTTCATTATAAAAACCTTCAATAGCAATAAATTTTTTATTAAATCTTCCATATTTTACCACCATACTCCCATGGTAATGAATTAAAGAAATCATTGAACTCATCTGGCGTCATATCTCTAGTAGGATACACTGTTGAGTGTCCAGGAGACATATACCCTCCCGGCATATCACGCCCATCGTGTTTAATACCTAACCCACCAGGCATTTTCACATCTTCACGTAAAGTATGATAATGTCCCTGTAAACCAGATTCTTCAGGTGTTCTGGTCACTGATTTACCTTGAGGTCTAGCCTTACCTGCTTGTGAAGGAAGCAAGCCATGCTTATTGGGTGCCAAATTTCGCTCACGAATACCTTTTGGCCCGCTCTTATTTCCAAATGCACAAAGCCGTTGTAACCCCCAGGGATCCACCCAACTCAACGCATTCGGCGCATACCGGTAAAGGTTTATCCCCCGGCCAGCCCTGTTAGGTCATCGGAACAATCTCATCTCCAACACTAATCGTACCGTCAATCTGCACCATAATCTGCTAAAACGCCCGAATCATACAGACATGCTACCGCTCCCGATACTCCTTCGCACCATTCAAAGCCCAAAGACAGAGTTTCCAAAGCACAGCTTCGCTATAAGGGCCGGGAAGAGTTAATTTCTTTCCCAGCTTTCTATTATTACTTATCTTTCACAAAATTAACTATCTATTTTTCATACTGATAATCTTCATATTCCCATGAAAAATAGCGTTGTAATACAAGACAAGATTCATCCCAATTTTCTCTTGTACATTTTTTTAAAATATTTTCGATTACCTTTCTAAGTAAATAATAATCAAAATAATCAATTACAATAACTCTATTATCTGTTATAAGAAAATTCCTTGAACGCTTTCTCAAGGCTTCTGGGGTGGCAATTTTCACATAGAAATAGTTGCTTCCTTTTTCACCATCATTCATCCCAATGCATAAATCAACAGCTGCATATGTATCTTCAAGAGAAGCAGGCTCCCACTCACTAAGCGGATCGAACATTGTTGAAGACATATCGTATAAGATAAGTTGAGGTTTATTCTTTTTCACGGCCGAAAATCCTCCACTTCTAAGTGAACATTAGCAATAACATCACCATCCATATTTTTGGTTTTAAAATTCACTTGTTTTCCTGTCTTCGACCATGGATGACCGTTAACACGATCAAATCCCTTTTTATCAGCAGGGAATCTGAATATTCTCAAACCATGTTCTGACACAAGCCCTTGACCGCTGGACATAACTCTATAATTAGGACCTACAAATACTTCACCTAATCTGAAAGCATCATTCTGTGATACAACGCCAGTAATTCCCCGATTACCACCTACGGTGTTCTGATTTCAAATTGATCTAAGTTTATTCTTAAACTACTGGTTTGTTAACTTGCAGGTTAAACCAAGAGGATCGCTCCAACTTAACGGATTCGGAGCATATTGGTAGAGGTTTAATCCCCCCGCCAGCCCTATCGGGTCCTGCTGGGTGAACCTGCCGCTATCCGGGTCGTAATAACGGAACAAATTGTAGTGCAACCCGGTCTCACGATCCAGGTATTGCCCCTGCATACGCAGGTTCTGCGCATAGCCCGTCTCCTGCGGTATCGACTCGTGCAGCAGTTTACCCCACGCGCTGTTCTGCCCTTCCCAGCGGATATCTCCTTCACGGTCCGTCATCCGTTCCGGCGTACCGTTTGGCTGACAGTGGAACCAGAAGATATCCGGATCCTTCGTGCCATCGATACGCGCCAGCGGTTCATAACTTTCCGCGTCGCTATAGACATAAGTCAGGGGCACATCGTCGTGAACTTCTTGCAACAGGCGAAAACCTTCCCACAGAAACGTGTCGTCACCTGCTTTCTTACAGGCCTGCCACCACATCGGTTAACCGGTGCTCGCCGTCGTAACGATAGTGCCAGCGCGTCTGACCATTATTCTTCTACACGGTGCGGTCGTGAATGTCGTAACGCCAGCGGATGCCGCTCCGGTTCACTAAGCGTTTATTGGCATAACCTCCGACGCCGGGCATCAACGAAAGGTCACATGGCACTTTGGTTAAGCGAAAGATCCGCACGATTAATACAGGCATCCATTCATGCTCTGCATGAGTTTTCCATGACTTTTTTCAATATTGAATACCGTAAAGTTCTTTATTAACCATGCCTTCCCCTTTGAACAGCAAGGCCTCTTCACCTGCTTCAACGTTGAAATGATGTCACCCCTTATTGCTGTCGAATATTAATATATTAAAGCGAGTATGTTAAATCGAATAGATTAAATTAAACAACATCCCTTTATCTCTTTTAGGAATAACCCTATATTCCTTACCAATTAATTTAAATATTTCATCCTCATCAACAAAAAAACCTCTATATATTATGGCCGAAATAATTTTTTGGAAGACTTCCGAAGGAACGTTTTTTCTTAAAAACTTAAGATCGGCAGGATTATTCCTAATGATGTAATATGAGTAGTTCATCAGTATAAAATTTGATATTAATAAATTCCCTGTAGACTGATATTTATCAAAGCACTGCCCCAGGGCTTTATATATGGTTTTCTGAGATTTTTTATAAATATATACAAAGCCATTAGGGTCGCTAAGATAGCAATTTGTATCATTGAAATGTAGATAATTATCCCGACCATCCTCAATGAACAAGAAATTCAATACCGATATTTGATAATTCTTTATTAATTTAATATCGCCGTAGTTTTTCTCTTTTGCAACCAGTTCATAAAAGTGCTCTATCAAAGGCAATACTGGTACATTATCATTGCGAGTAGTATTTATACAGAACCCGTCACTGGTAACGCATAGTTTGTCATAAGCATCATAATCCATCCCCATTTCAAAACATAAAAATCTCAAAAAGAAATTTTTTGCTTTTATTGCGTAATCTTCATTGTTATTTTTTAAAGAAACGAGTTGGTATATATAAAACAAGATAAAAATATCTTTATCTATACGCTGTCGGTTATCAATTTGAAACAGATAACCTAGTCGCGAGAGGAAAACTTCGAACGCGTAACTTTCATCTTCACTTAAACCTAATCCCTTCAACGCACGCAGGGGCATTCCTTTGGGAAAACAAGTTTGCCAATGGCTCAATTCTGCGAGTTTTCCATTTTCTTTTTTTAAAAAAACAGGAAACAAATTTGGCTCGTCCTGTACATAAACATACTCGCCAAAGCTTTTCATCTCGGCTCTCGCATTGATAAAATGTTCAATCTTATGCAAATACATTTCAAAATTCATTAAATAATCCTCTTACCGCATTTCTTCCAATTTCCTTTAGCATCTTTGCTTTCAATCTGGAATGAAGTAATTTTATCATTAAATTTGGCCAGAATATTTTTACCAATACCCTTTGCTCCAGGTTCATTTCTCTTCGAGAGAACGCCGTCTTTTAATCCTGTTTCTTTATAATCAACTTTAGATATATCACTATGCTGATTAAGAAGTTCTACTCCAGAGTCATTAACCGTTATAACTGCTCGATATTTTACATTTCCGGGGTTAAATCCAGGTCGACTATCATGGTTAACCCATATGGCTTTATCACCACGATTATTAGGAACTAATCCACCTTTACCACCGCGTTCCGAGGCTGATGCAATAGCTTCGTCTTTACTCATATAACGTATAACTTCTTCTTGTTTTAATCCGAGGGGGTCTCTTCTAGAGAGCCCATTTACGCCATACTGATAAAGATTTATCCCCCCGCCAGCCCTATCGGGTCCTGCTGGGTAAGCCTGGCGCTATCCGGGTCGTAATAACGGAACAAATTGTAGTGCAACCCGGTCTCCCGATCCAGGTATTGCCCTTGCATACACAGGTTCTGCGCATAGCCCGTCTCCTGCGGTATCGACTCGTGCAGCAGTTTACCCCACGCACTGTTCTGCCCTTCCCAGCGGATATGCCCTCCACGTTCCGTCATCCGTTCTGGCGTACCGTTCGGCCGATAGTGGAATCAGAAAATATCGGATCCTCTAACAGTTACCCAATCATTTTTATAGATACAGAAAATGTACACTTTTCTTTAAAGAATTATTTTTCGATCGCATAGCCTAATAAGATTATTTTAAACCTGGATGGTTGGCTTTCACCTGCAGCGACAATAATATTTACAGCACAACCATCAATGTTATCACTATATACATACACATCTAAGTTCATATATTTATATGAAGGCATATTATCATTTTCATAAGAAATTGTTTTAACACCGCTGATTTCATCGGAAATTTGTTTTTGGAAGACTGAATCATATTCCCATATAGGCCTCGCCATTATATTATTAAATATTATATACTTGCCAATTTTGGGAATGATTATTCCCATGTTAAATTTATAAAATCTCTCCTCCGTCCCATCATATAAAATTTTGTTTGGTTTAAAATTATAAAACTCTCTCATCATTTCAACCTTATTTCTCTCTTAACTTACCTTCGGCAAGAAGCTGATTAATCGATTTAGAAAGCTCTAACTGTGTTCACTTACCTGGTTGGTTAACCCAGGGTATTGCTGACCTCGCATCAGCATGGATAGGAGCGAGAACTTCATAGACTTTATATAGTTTATTCAGTGTATCCAATGATAGTGCACGGCTCTCAAAATACAAGAACTGCGCGAGCAGCTTTATCAGGATAAACAGGTGGTTAAGGGAATTAAGGATGTGCTTGTTTAGTGTACAAAACGGGTTAAATATAACAATAAATTCTGCAATACGACCCGAGCCATATGTATTTATAAAATCAACATAATCAGACGGAAAAGATAAATTATCCTCAATCAAAGGCCATTTCATCACCTTGCCCGATTCTGAAGGGGAAACTGGTGGTGTTAGTATCGAAATTAGATTATTTATTGGCATATTTACATTCCCGGTGGATTAAGTACTGTAACGTGTTCGAAGAATCCTCCTGATCCTTCTGCTTTTATTGTAATACCAGCCGGTATTCTGGAAGGGCCATGATAAATAGGAGTTATGTTTAGATCAACAACTTCCCCTTGTTCCAAAGCCTTCCTTATTCGACCTTCTATTCCACTCATCACTGGTGTATTGGCCGGTCGTTGTTGAATAGTAATTAGATTGCGAACATCATCACCAGAGCCACCTAATTGACGACCAAGCAAGTGCCCTCTTGCCCGATTACAACCAGCTCCGGTAATAAATCCGGGAGGTTGAATATTGGTATTTGCGTGCGTTTCAGTATTTATATGGCTTACATTTAATCGAGCCTTCACACCTGTTGGCCGACTAAGCTATCCAGTTCACCATATTTGATACCACAATTCATTAACCCCAGCGGATCTATCCAACGAAGAAGGTTAGGCGCAACTGATAAGGGTTTATCCCCCCGCCAACCCTATTGGATCATGCTGCGTAAACCGTCCGCTGTCCGGGTCGTAGGACCTGAACAGGTTATAATGTTACTCCATTTCACAGTCAAGATCCCCCCCATGAAAATACTAAATAGCTGCGTCTAATACCGTTACACTTGCCATTTATTAACATGTGGCAGCTACGCAAGAGCAAAACATAGCAAGCCCGGCGTAGCTCCTCTTAGCGGAGAGAAAAGCTCTAATCCCTTGTCCTGCAAGGGCTTGCAAAAAGTGTAGCCCTATTCCGCGCAGTTATTTAGAGTTAGTGTTTTCTAAGGAAGGTGCGAACAAGTTCCTGATATGAGATCATCATATTCATCCGGAGCGCATCCCAGAGGGACATCATGAGCCATCAACTCACCTTCGCCGATAGTGAATTCAGCACTAAGCGCCGTCAGACCCGAAAAGAGATTTTCCTCTCCCGCATGGAGCAGATTCTGCCATGGCAGAATATGACCGCTGTCATCGAGCCGTTTTATCCCAAGGCGGGCAATGGCCGACGGCCCTATCCGCTGGAGACCATGCTGCGTATTCACTGCATGCAGCATTGGTACAACCTGAGCGACGGTGCCATGGAAGATGCCCTGTACGAAATCGCCTCCATGCGCCTGTTTGCCCGATTATCCCTGGATAGCGCCCTGCCGGATCGCACCACCATCATGAATTTCCGCCACCTGCTCGAGCAGCATCAACTGGCCCGTCAATTGTTCAAGACCATCAATCGCTGGCTGGCCGAAGCAGGCGTCATGATGACCCAAGGCACTTTGGTGGATGCCACCATCATTGAGGCACCCAGCTCTACCAAGAACAAAGAGCAGCAACGCGATCCGGAGATGCATCAGACCAAGAAAGGCAATCAGTGGCACTTTGGCATGAAGGCCCACATTGGTGTCGATGCCAAGAGTGGCCTGACCCACAGCCTAGTCACCACCGCGGCCAACGAGCATGACCTCAATCAGCTGGGTAATCTGCTTCATGGAGAGGAGCAATTTGTCTCAGCCGATGCCGGCTACCAAGGAGCGCCACAGCGCGAGGAGCTGGCCGAGGTGGATGTGGACTGGCTGATCGCCGAGCGTCCCGGCAAGGTAAAAACCTTGAAGCAGCATCCGCGCAAGAACAAAACGGCCATCAACATCGAATACATGAAAGCCAGCATCCGTGCCAAGGTGGAGCACCCGTTTCGCATCATCAAGCGGCAGTTCGGCTTCGTGAAAGCCAGATACAAGGGGCTGCTGAAAAACGATAACCAACTGGCGATGTTATTCACCCTGGCCAACCTGTTTCGGGTGGACCAAATGATACGTCAGTGGGAGAGATCTCAGTAAAAACCGGAAATAACGCCAGAAATGGTGGAAAAAATAGCCTAAATAGGCTGATTCGATGTGTTTGCGGGAAAAAAATCGGCCCAGATCCGCGAAATTTTAATCAGCGAGTCAGCTTGGGAAGAAATGACCTGCTTATTCGCACCTTCCCTAATTGTCTATATTCCTTAAGGATTTAATTTTACAAATAGATAATCATATAATGCTTCAGCAATAAATTCAGCATGCTCACTCTTTACTATCAAATTAAAAAAATAATATTGTTCATATAAATCATCAATAATTTGATGTTCGCACATAAAGAATTTGGCATAACTTATATATATACCTCTAATATCCTCGGATAGTTTTTCCAAATTAACCTGGGAGGTTGTAACATCATAAAATATATTCGCATACTCCCGATCAACTTGACTAATCTCTATAAAAGGAGCATTCAATTTCTCGCACTGCTTCCAGTGATAAGTTTTTTGATTACTATCTTTATAGATGAATTTCATGTTTAATCCTTAATCTTATAATCAGTCACATGAGTCATTCTTCCATGCTTATCAAATTTCGCCATATAATGAACAATTACGCCATTCATTTTTTGCTCCACTTTAGACCATCCTTTACCTTTAAAGTGAGGATCTCCAATTTGATCCGCTTTAATAATTACCGTACCGTTTTCAAGATGTTTTATTACATGATCTAAAGCAAATTCTTCATTTTTGTTCCTGGGCCTCGTTCTGCCTGTCGATTTTGATTTTACCTTTTCAGGTTTACGTGATGATGAACATTTTCTCAATCCAAGAGGATCGATCCCCCCCAACGGATTCGGCGCATACGCATAAAGGTTTATCCCCCCCGCCAGCCCTATCGGATCCTGCCGGGTGAACCTGGCGCTATCCGGGTCGTAATAACGGAACAAATTGTAGTGCAACCCGGTCTCACGATCCAGGTATTGCCCCTGCATACGCAGGTTCTGCGCATAGCCCGTCTCCTGCGGTATCGACTCGTGCAGCAGTTTCCCCCACGCGCTGTTCTGCCCTTCCCAGCGGATATGTCCTTCGCGGTCCGTCATCCGTTCCGGCGTACCGTTTGGCTGACAGTGGAACCAGAAGATATCCGGATCCTCTGTGCCATCGATACGCGCCAGCGGTTCATAACTTTCCGCGTCGCTATAGACATAAGTCAGGGGCACATCGTCGTGAATTTCCTGCAACAGGCGAAAACCTTCCCACAGGAAACGTGTCGTCACCTGCTTTCCTACCGGCCTGCCCCCCAGCGTCTGCTGGCGTGTTTTGCTGATACGCCGGCCGAGCGGGTCATAGCGGAAACTGGCCTGCGTTTGTGGTTTGTTGCGATCCCTCGGGACGGCCACCACATCGGTTAACCGGTGCTCGCCGTCGTAACGATAATGCCAGCGCGTCTGACCGTTGTCTTTTTCGGTGGTCCGCCCATGAATGTCATAGCTCCACTGAATGCCATTTAAACGGGTGAGACGGTTATGACGAACAGACTGCTGCAGGCTGTTATCCAGCGGGTTACCCGCCGCATCCCAGCGCCACTGCTCTTTTCCGGGGGACGTGCCGTCCTGTTCCAGCAGACGCCCGGCGCTGTCATATTTCCAGTTACACCAGTTGAACGGATCATCATCACGCTCTTCGCGCACCGGGTTGTTGCGGTAGTCGTAATCCCAGCGGCGTGACCAGCGTCAGGGCGAAGTGGGCTGAGCGTTACTGGTGAAGACATCCCAGCAATTAAGGTAATTTATTACGCTTTCTCTTACGATTGGAATCTATCTCGTAGAAATAATCCTCACAGAACACGTCTAAAGCATTTTCCAGTCGCACAAATTTCAAACCCCGGAACCTTTTTTTTTCAATTGCTTCTTTAACCTCTTGCTTAATAATAATAAAGCCGCCTAGTAGTGTGTCGCTGAACGAGAGGATATCATATGCCAGTGCATCATCCTTAAATTCAATTTTAAAAGGTATGATATCCCCGAACTTATCTTCTTCAAGAATAGATTTTTCTTCATCTATAACATTATCGCCCGAAAAGTATACATATTTGAAATCATCACGAAGAATCTGGCCATTTCCAATCGATACTGGTGTTATATCTCTATCAAAAAAAACATTGTGATTATAGTTTTCAAAAATTGAAAACAGAGACTTGTCAATCAAATGCCCAAAGTCTTTTTTATAATAATCAAATTTTAAAGCCCCAACATCTTTATTGCATAACAAAAAAATATGTTCTGGGCATGCATTATCTTTGATTCTATAAGGAAACGAAAAATCAGAACCTTTTACTTCCCAATTTACATCGATTTTTAATTTCTCATCAACAATGCCTTGTAAGTTTCTTGGCATAAGTGTTGATTTAAAATCATTCATTATCACATAATAGCACATTAATTCATTCTCCTGCATTTTGTTGTGGGAGCATGTCCCATCCAAATTTTATTTTTCATGTCAATTTGGATCCGCCTTATAGCTATTCCCGCCCCTTTGGCATCCAATCTTCCGGAATTATATTGTTGTTCAACACGAGCAATGCGCTGACGGACAATGTCACTATAATTATGATGATTACTGCTGTGGAAAACATCCATACCTTTCCCTGCATCTTGTTTCATCGCTGATGCGCTACCTGGAACATGAATACCATTAAATGCAGAGTTCATATCTTTTCCAATACCAATATTATTGAAGAATGATTTTTTCTCTTTCCACACCTCAACGGATATGACATGGTGGGCAGATGGTCGGTCTCCGACTTTACCAGCCATAACTTTATCTAATATACCACTATTAGATAACCCCCATGGACCTACCCAACTTAACGCATTCGGCGCATACGCATAACGGTTTATCTCCCCGCCAGCCCTATCGGGTACTACTGGGTAAACAGGTAGTTAAGGAGATTAAGTATGTACTGGTTTAGTGAGCTGAACGGGAATAAATAATAAAAAGTCGGAAAGGTACAATATTTCCCCGGCTTATTTTTATTTAATAATATCTAAAGCAATTATTGCTGCCTCAGAGATATCACCATCTTCTGATGCTAATGATATATTCAATCCGTGAATTAGCCTTTTATCAGGATATGAAGCTGCAAGTTGAGTTACCCAATATCTGACGCCTTTAGCTGTAAGAGGGTTTTCAAGTATATTTGAAATAGATATTACAACATCGTTAATATCACATTCATAAAAAACATCCTCAACTAATTGATATACTCCCCTACCATCCCCATCTCCATATGATTGCATAAATAGCGGTATAGCCTCTTTAGCAGGATTTTCAATAAAATATTTCCTAACATCATCATATTTATTAATAAGCTCCTGTGTCAGGAGTTGTTCCGATGGCATTGGCTGATGTTCTAGCAAAAATTGTAACGCTTCATCTTTAAGTCTCCAGCCTTTTCCATAACTTTTTATTCGGACGAATTAACTCATGAAGATCTTTCCGTAAGTTAATAGTAATGCCTCTACAATATGTTGTAGCGGCTGGCAGCATTTGGAACTGCATGATGAGGAGTATGTGTTGGATTAAGACCAGATCTAAGGTTGCCTCCTCGTACCTGACCATATGTACCAACATATAAATCTTCGCCTTGTTTGGCTAAACCACATTAAAGACCAAGCGGGTCGGTCCATGACAGAGGATTCGGCGCATACTGATAAAGGTTTATCCCCCCCGCCAGCCCTATCGGGTCATCGGAACAGTTCTTTCCCCTGCGCCAATCGTACCGTCAGTTTTCACCGTAACATGCTAAAAAGGCCTGCATCCTACAGACACGCTACCGCCACACCCTGATATTCCCTTATCTGCACCGAGCTATTCTAAGCCAGAAGTCACCCTTTCCAAGACACAGCGTCGCTACAAAGCCAGCGATGTCAGAGTCCGCCACGAAAACCGACGGAACATTACCAAACCTACTATTCATCCCACCCCAGCCTGACCCTCAAGGGCAACTGGTTAAAAGAGGCGGGATTTGAGACAGGGCGGGGCGTGACGGTCAGGATCTCGGAGGGATGTATTGTGCTGATGGCAAAGGGTAACGAGGTGCAGGAGTTGAGGGAACTACTTTACCAGGCTGAACAGGTGGTTAAGGGAATTAAAGACGTGCTTATTTAGTGGATTGACTAGGGATTAAATAATAAAAAAGCCGGGAAGATTTAATTTTCTACCCGGTTTTTTTGTTGTTACTTTTAAGACTTACAAAGCAGTAATAATATAGAGGCCTTCTCACCAAATAAAATACTTCTACTATTTACTTCTTGTATTGACAAGAGAAAATCGTGTTTAAGATTATCAGGCAACTGATTGATATTATTAACTTCAAGTAATATATATTCATTCTGCTTTATATTTATAGATGTCATTCCTTCTTCCGGGATTCTCAAGCTGGTAAGGCAATCAATAAACGCATGAAAATTGTTACCATAAAAATCAGGAAAACCAAACAGCTGCTTAAATTTATCATGAAATCCAGCAGCATTATTTATTTCTTTAAAATCAATAGATAAAGTAATTATTTTCATTACTTCCATCCTCCAAGATCTATCTCTATGAACGAGTTGTAATGATCATGACTATAGTATGCTTGACCTGTTTTTGTATCAACAACAATGCGCCAGGCCCCTCGGTTTCCAACACCAGGGGTTTTTACAGTCCATTCTCTATAGGGGCAACTTCCAGTATTAAGGCGTTGACTATCAGGTGATATCTTAAAATTATTCTCAATATGGTATGCCATCCCGAGAATAAGCAGGTCTATTTAATTTAATATTGTCAATTGTCTTTTGTACTTCTCTCATATCAGCGGGTGTCATTTTATGACCCCACTTATCATTTATAGCTGCGTGGAATTCCTTCGGATTCTTTGCTGAATGAGAACATTTAAGACCAAGAGGATCGATCCACCCCAGCGTATTAGGCGCATACTGATAAAGATTAACCCCCCCGCCAGCCCTATCGGGTCCTGCTGGGTAAACCTGGCGCTATCCGGGTCGTAATAACGGAGTCCCCGTCGGTTATTCATTCAGCCACAGCCAGCTTCTCAAACACACTGGCCAAAAGCGGCAGGACTTGAGACCGGGTGGACCGTCATCATAGTAGTTTCTGAGAAAGGTACTATCCCCTGGAGGATAACAGCAAGATACAAGAACTGCGCGAGCAGCTTTATCAAGCTAAATAGGTAGTTAAGGGGATTAAGGACGTGCTTGTTTAGTGGACTGAACGATAATATAAAAAGTCGGAAAGATTTAGTTCCTTGCCCGGATTTTTATTTTAATTTTTTTTCTTAATTTCTTTTATCCACTCATTAAATTCTTTTACTAAATAAGGATCTTCTTTTACTGATAATATCTCTTCTAGATATCGACAAGTGTCTTTATTACCCATATCAATCACGTATAAAGCGATAGAATCAACAATGTCATTTTCAAACGAATCAATAGCCACACAATATATGTTTATTAAATCTCTCAACCCATCATTAACATGTTCTTCTAACTTATTTAAAGCTTCATTATATTGATGTCGGATATCCATAAAACCTCACATTAATTATACGGGAAGCGTCCCGGAGCCATTGGAATGTGAACATCAGCGTTATGATTCGGATTAGTTCCTCGGTCAGAAATCCCACCAGTGGCTGTATGTCTGCCAGTCACGTCTCGTGGGCGATAATTCCCATTAGAAACACTGGATGTTGGGACTGTTTCAATATGAACATGAGGTACAGCATCAGCATAACTGCTTTGGTTACTTATGGCATCAGTTTTTTAATATCTTCAACAGTCAAACTAAAATTATCTATAGTATTTTCACTTAATCCCAAATTAAATTTATTATCTATTTTTTTCAACCAATAATAAAACCCAATAAATATACTCTCATTTTCCTCTGTCAACTCCATAAAACCATAATCAGTATAGGACAACTCTAATGACCTTATTATGCATTTAAAAACATCTTTGTTTTCGATTAAGTCATCTGATTCAACGGTCATTAAAAAACTAATTATCAATAGCTCATCCGATATATCCATTACCGTAGGAAGAGATGAGACTTTATCCTTTATTTCTCGTAATTTCATATTAATATCTTAATAAGATGAACCATCAAGAGGGATATGGGCACCATTGGATCTAATTTGAACGTTCCCAATGTACCATCAGTTCTAAAGACCTCTCCAGTCGAAGTATTTTTCATACTTACTGTTGGGCCATTTGCAGCATTGGAGTTAGGGAATTTGGCTGCCGCTAATGGATTAGCGCCACGACCATGTACGGTATAACTACCTGCATCATATTTGAATCCACCTCCAGGGAATTTTACTGGATCATGTCCCCATGTATTAGGAATACCGCCTTGACTTGCCCAGGCATCAATATCGGTTTTATTAATTCTACCATTATTTACTAATTCAGAAGGATCGTTTGGTCGTTTAGTAAAACGTCCAGTCTCATAATTTCGCTAACGATTTGATTTACTGTCAAAAGAACAACTTAACCCCAGCGGTTCGATCCAACTAAGCGGATTAGGCGCATCCGGCGCATACCGGTAAAGGTTTATCCCCCGCCAGCCCTGCCGGGTCCTGCTGGATATACCTGGCGCTATCCGGGTCGTAATAACAGAGTCCCCGTCGGTTATTCATTCAGCCACAGCCAGCTTCTCAAACAACTGGCCAAAAGCGGCAGGACTTGAGACCGGGTGGACCGTCATCATAGTAGTTTCTGAGAAACGTACTATCCCTTGGAGGATAACAGCAAAATACAAAAACTGCGCGAGCAGCTTTATCTGGCTAAAGAGGGGATTAAGGATATACTGGTTTAGTGGATTTAACGGAAATTAAATAATAAAAAACCGGGAAGATTTGATATCCACTTCACGGCTTATTTTATTTATGGCTATGGAAATCGCTGTTCTTGATAACCGTTAGGGAAAACATTTGTAATACTTTCCAGTTCATCATTTTTATATTTAAAGATAACATCAAACTCTGAAAATGAAGGATTCTTATGCTCTTTCTGTCGCACAGTTATTTTTTCTAAAATAGAGCCATTATATACATAGTCAGATGTACAACATCCATATGCTCCCCAATTTATATCTTTTTTGACTATTGATTCTTCAAAAAAAGATACAGATATATTTCTTAATGTTCCTGCACTTGTAAAGTACAAACGTTCCAAAGAGTTGTCACCATATATGCAGCACTCTCTGTTAATTATATTTTCAGACTGCCCATATATTTCAGTCAATATTATACGATCTAGTTTATCAAAATAGTAAACATGTGTATTCTTTATGGCGGATGGTAATTTATTAAGTTTTCTGCCTTTTTTAAAACCAGCCCGCTCCATCTCATAAGGTCGCAGGTTATACAAAGCACCTTTGCTTATTACAGTACCATTCAGATCTGACGATAAACAAGATATATATTTAGACAAGTACTTCTCACAATCTGAGCTTACTTCAACATATCTTTTCTCAAGCTCTGTTAATTCATACATAATGCCTCCTAAAATTTATAATATACCACCAGCCATTTCTGAATTTATTTTATTCAATTCATTCAAGAGGTCGCCACTATTATTTATTGACTTTAAAAGATCAAAAACTTTCTGCTTATAAGCGTTTGTATGGATAATTTCATGATTAGGTAAAGTATTTCCAGAAGGAAGTTGAACTTTACTATTTGAAGGCAAAAATATTCCATTTTCAGCAGTATTGATATCTATACCCAGAGTTTTCATTTTGTTTTGAAGAGCAACCATTCGTGAATCAGTAGAATTTGACATAATAATATGGTGCGCAGAGTTTTTGAAATTAGGCTCTACTTTACCAGCAGCAACCGTATTTGCCCTAAGAGCCTTAGCATCGCTGGAACAACTTAATCCTAACGGTTCCACCCAGCTCAACGCATTCGGCGCATACTGATAAAGGTTTATCCCCCCCCGCCAGCCCTATCGGGTCCTGCCGGGTAAACCTGGCGCTATCCGGGTCGTAATAACGGAACAAATTGTAGTGCAACCCGGTCTCACGATCCAGGTATTGCCCCTGCATACGCAGGTTCTGCGCATAGTCCCTCTCCTGCGGTATCGACTCGTGCAGCAGTTTACCCCACGCGCTGTTCTGCCCTTCCCAGCGGATATACCCTTCACGGTCCGTCATCCGTTCCGGCGTACCGTTTGGCTGACAGTGGAACCAGAAGATATCCGGATCCTCTAACATTTACCCAACCATTTTTATAGATACAAAAAATGGATACTTTTCTTTGACGAATTATTTTTCGATCGCATAGCCTAATAATATTATTTTAAACCTGGATGGTTGGCTTTCACCTGCCGCGACAATAATATTTACAGCACAACCATCAACGTTATCACTATATACATACACATCTAAGTTCATATATTTATATGAAGGCATATTATCATTTTCATAAATAATTGTTTTAACACCGCTAATTTCATCGGAAATTTGTTTTTGGAAGACTGAATCAAATTCCCATATAGGCCTCGCCATTATATTATTAAATATAATATGTTTACCAATTTTGGGAATGATTACTTCCATGTTAAATTTATAAAATCCATCCTCCGCTCCATCATATAAATTTTTCTTTGGTTTAAAATTATAAAACTCCCTAGTCATTTCAACCTCATATCTCTCTTATCTTACCTTCTGCATGAAGCTGACTAATAGATTTAGAAAGCTCGAACAGTGTTCCCTTACCTGGTTGGTTAACCCAGGGTATTGCTGGCCCAGCATCAGCATGGATAGGGGCGAGAACTTCATAGACTTTACATAGTTTATTCAGCGTATCCAATGGTAATGTACGCCTCTCAAAATACAAGAACTGCGCGAGCAGCTTTATCAGGCTAAACAGGCGGTTAAGGGAATGAACGAAGTTCTGGTTTAGTAGTGTGCTGAATAAGGTTAAGTGTTGTGGCCGAAAGTTTTTCTCGGCCATATTAATTATTTCATTAAATCCAAATTCGTTGGGTTATTTACGTTAACTTTTATTTTTACGTTAGCAGTTGATTCTGCCAATATAGTATCATCTTCATACTCATAAATATTAAAAAATGGGTTTGATGTTTCTGAATAAATAACCCATTTCAATACCTTATTTTTGTCTAAACATGCAATAAATCCCTCTGAGCCGTAGCTACCCTCACCAACACAGCAGTAACAACCATTAGATAATTTGATATTCATTATCGTATCAATGGATGTAACTTCATCTTTGTTTTTATTATAAAAATCAACAAAGTCAAATGATTCACCTTTCTCTACTCTTGGAGTAGGGTAGGATGCAATTTTATAAGAAAAAGCTCTTCCATCGGAGAGGTAAAGGGCATCTTTTATTGGAAGAAGTTCCTGATTCCATAATTCAGATATAATGTTTTTCATTTGACTATCCACATTTCCTAGGACGTGTACTTAAACCTTCATCTGGGACAACTCCGCCGGCTTTAATATTTCGGCGATCTCTGAATCTTTGCTGGAGTTTTTGCCACCATGTTTTTCCAGTAAATGAATCGGGATGAGGTGAGTTAGGGTCAACTATAGTAACTTTGACCTTGTCCAAACCTGCCTCTAAGGCTGCATCTAATCGCCTGTTGTCATAAGTAACTAATTGACCGTTAACATTAATTACATTTAATGGAGATCTATTCCAGTCCCACTGACCATTTCTCATAATTTCAGCATAATCATTAGATGAAATTGTTCTCTGCGAAAAATTGATATCATTTGGATTGACCCACTCACCTGTTAGACCTAGCGGATCAATCCAACTTAACGGATTCGGTGCATAAGCATATAAGTTTAATCCACCTTTTAGCCCTATCGGGTCATCGGAACAGTTCTTTCCCCTGCGCCAATCGTACCGCCAGTTTTCACCGTAACATGCTAAAAACACCTGCATCATACAGACACGCTACCACCACACCCTGATAGTCCCTTATCTGCACTAGGCTATTTTAAGCCAGAAGTCACCATTTCCAAAACACAGCGCCGCTACAAAGTCAGCTATGTCAGAGTCCGCCACGAAAACCGCCGGAATATTACTAAAACCTACTATTCATCCCACCCCAGCCTGACCCTCAAAGGCGACTGGTTAAAAGAGGCGGGATTTGAGATCGGACGCGGCGTGACGGTGAAGATTTTGGAGGGGTGCCTGACCATCATCGCTGACAATAACGAAGTGCAGGAACTGCGTGAGCAGCTTTACCAGGCTAAACAGGTGGTTAAGGGAATTAAGGACGGGATGTTTAGTGTACTGAACGAGAGTTAAATAATAAATATCCGGGAAGATAAAAATATCTTCCCGGATTGCGTTTATAACTGGATAGGTTTGTAATTCATTATCCTATCAGCTATTTCTTCAGCACTAAGATCCTCTTGAAAGATATAATTAACAGCCTGAGGATCTGCAACACTTCTACAAAGTAAGTCAATATCATCATCAGCTTCTTCTTCAGTGCCTTCGCTACGCTGAATTTTTTCAATTAACTCTATAAGCTCTTGTCTTTTCATATGAATACTCAAAAATGGTAAGTGCGATCTAGTATATCAAGATGATATCGTGGAGTAACAATTAATATATTATCAACATCATAAACACCACCACCATGTTGGATCGGCGTTCTGTGATGAAGAACATAAGATCTATTTTTCCCATTCCACTGAGAATTATGTGCTATTGGAGCTTTACCGCCTTTCATTCTGGAAATATTAGAAGGGCTAAATTGTCGAGAAAGATGAGTATCATTAGCTACTTCTTTCCAGAAACTCTCTCTGAAATCGTCAAAAGATTTAAATTGACGCCCTCGTAATTTATCAGCAACAGAGGATGGGAATAAGCCAGCATTGCCATGAGAGCCCTTTAACCATTTTCCATTTATGTTGCTGCCTTTGCCTGAAGCAACTCCAGCCTCACATCTAGCAAGACCTAATGGATCGATCCATGTGAGGGGATTTGGAGCATAAGCATACAGGTTTATCCCCCCCGCCAGCCCTATCGGGTCCTGCTGGGTAAACCTGGCGCTATCCGGGTCGTAATAACGGAACAAATTGTAGTGCAACCCGGTCTCACGATCCAGGTATTGCCCCTGCATACGCAGGTTCTGCGCATAGCCCGTCTCCTGCGGTATCGACTCGTGCAACAGTTTACCCCACGCGCTGTTCTGCCCTTCCCAGCGGATATGTCCTTCACGGTCCGTCATCCGTTCCGGCGTACCGTTTGGCTGACAGTGGAACCAGAAGATATCCGGATCCTTCGTGCCATCGATACGCGCCAGCGGTTCATAACTTTCCGCGTCGCTATAGACATAAGTCAGGGGCACATCGTCGTGAATTTCCTGCAACAGGCGAAAACCTTCCCACAGGAAACGCGTCGTCACCTGCTTTCCTACCGGCCTGCCCCCCTGCGTCTGCTGGCGTGTTTTGCTGATACGCCGGCCGAGCGGGTCATAGCGGAAACTGACCTGCGTTTGTGGTTTGTTGCGATCCCTCGGGACAGCCACCACATCGGTTAAGCGGTGCTCGCCGTCGTAACGATAATGCCAGCGCGTCTGACCCTTATTCTTCTACACGGTGCGGCCGTGAATGTCGTAACGCCAGCGAATGGTTTATCCTCCTTTCCGACTCTATCGGGTCAGGGCTATGAATTTCGTTCGTACATTCAAGTTGAAAATTTTAATTTCTTATCCGGCTTTTATTATAAATATTGTTGAAAGATTTTTTTATTAAATTCCAATTTAATATCCTTATCACTATTAAACCCTAATGTTTTTTCGCTGAATAATATATCACCATCTATATCATTTTTAGATATATTATTTCTCTTAATTGCTAGCAATATGAGTAAGAATGGATATGAATAATATTTAGGATGGCTAATTATATCCCCCACCAAATCTTCATTCACATCCAATAAATTAAAAACAGCCGGAAGCTGAGCGTTTTTTAATCTATCAAGTAATAATCTACAGGTTTTTTCAATCCCATCTTCTGTCGATGGCAATAATGGACAACCATCTTTTTCACCCATTGTAGACATACGGTAAATATATTCATCATTCGGTAAATTTGATTTGTATGGTGGATGAAATGTATCGAGTTCTGATTTTAAAGTCGGTGATTTAACTACAATTATAGCTCCATAAGCATGTAAATTATTAAGAAAAACAAAATCAATATGAGCAGTAGATTTACCCTTTTTTATTGTGACCTTATTTTTCCCAAGCTTAACGCCTTCTTGTCCATCAAACATACTTTTCAGATAAAAATCAAGTCGACTCTCAAATTCATATCTTAACTCTTTCAATGACATGGGTTACCTTTATTTTAATATCGGAGAAGCCAGAACGTTGCATCGACAATATTTACCTTTCCATCTACAGGTATACCATTAGGCCCATTTGTAGAGACTTCAAATTGCTCTTTAGTGCCTTTTGATGGACTGATTCCACCACCACCTAAACCATCATTCGTATTCGCAGCCCCTTTATCGTATACACCTGAACCTTTCTGCCCCCTCGTCAACCTACCTTTACCATTTTTTACTTCAAAGACATGATAATTACCATTTGCATCTTTCGCCACAATATCAGCTCTTATCCTCTTACCATTCACTTTCATTGTGACTTCTTCAGTAATTACAGTAAAACCATTTTTTTCAAATCTGCCTTAGCTTTAATTACGCCTCGTCTTCCGCTATATGCGGACTTACATAATAACCCCCAGGGATCCACCCAACTCAACGCATTCGGCGCATACCGGTATAGGTTTATCCCCCCTGCCAGCCCGGGTCCTGCTGTGTAAACCTGACACTATACGGGTCGTAATAACGGAGCCCCCGTCGGTTATTCATTCAGCCACAGCCAGCTTCTCAAACAAACTGGCCAGAAGCGGCAGGACTTGAGACCGGGTGGACCGTCATCATAGTAGTTTCTGAGAAATGTACTATCCCCCGGAGGATAACAGCAAGATACAAGAACTGAGCGAGGAGTTTAGTGTTTTGCTTGAGGGTTAAATAATAAAAAGCCGGGAAGATTCAAAATCTGTCCCAGCTTTTCGTGTTAATTTAATACATACTCTATAGACTTTATAATACTTCTATGGAATTGAATTGACTCTTCACCTACGGGTATTCCATCAATTAACAAGTTAGTTACTGTACCATGATGATCATAAATCTTATTTCTTATCGGGTTTTTGAAATAATGTTCAGGATAGATATCCATACTATTTGGATCTATATTTTTTAATGTTACAAAATATCCATTCTTCCAGCATGAAGCATCAGTAATAATTGGCGGCAATAACAATCTTTCTTTATTCAATACAATATCTTCACCGAGAGATGATGTGAAATTATCATATATATATATGACAATAGCATTCTTAAATGGGCCGACATCTATTTTCCCTAAAGCGACCATGCCATAACCAAACCGACCATCGCTCAATTGAAAATAAAAAACATCACCTGCCTCTGGCCATTTTTTTTGCTTTTTATTTCCTGACATTACAGTTAACTTGTCGGCCATTTTATAGTAACTCCGTTGTTATTAAGCCAATTTTCGCCCCACGAAACAGCATCTGAATATAACTTCCTCGTCGGGCTAATACTATTGATGGAATTTTCAAAGTGTGGATTATTATGAATAATTGCCTGTTCTATACTCCGAGCATGCCCTCGATTCAGTGGTTCTTCGGTAATTCGAACTAATTTATCGAATCTATCACCATGTTGTCCAGCACGAATATCCACATCCTTACTTATACCCACATACACGGGTTTACCATCTTTATACCCCATATACACATGGGTATTATTCCCACCTTTTGCTTTCGCTTTAATCCAGTCCACGAAAGACATATTTCTCGCGGACTGTTTAGCGCTTCCGGCACCACAGGCCGTTAACCCCATGGTGATCCCCACAACTCAACGCATTTGGCACATACCGGTAAAGGCTTATCCCCCGTCGGCCCGGTCGGATCCTGCCGGGTAAACCTGGCGCTATCCGGGTCGTAATAACGCAACAGATGGAAGGCTGCCTGATCCTACTTGCGGATAACAACGAAGCACAGGAACTGCACAGGGAATTTTTTTCAGTTTAGACGATTACTTAAGAGGATGTGGAACGGGACGTTTAGTGTGCTGAACGAGAGTTAAAAAAATAAATCCGGGAGGTTTAATTTATTTCCCGGCTTTTATTTTAATATTATTTATTTTATCCATGAATTAAATTCCTTTACTAAATAAGGATCTTGCTTTTCTAATAACATTTCTTGCAGATATAGACGCGTATCTTTATTTCCCATATCAGTCACGTATAAAGCAATAGAGTCAATAATGTCGTTGTCAAAAGAATCAATAGCCACACAATATATTTTTATTAAATCTCTCAAACCATCATTAATATCAGCTTCTAGCTTATTTAAAGCTTCATTATATTCATGTCTGATATTCATAAAATATCACATTAATTATACGGGAGGCATCCCGAAAACTTTGGAATGTGAGTATCCACGTTATGTATTGATTATCTTGAATTAAAAGGCCTGCAGTTTACCATAGAGCTTTACAAGCAAATAAGTTTCGCAACAATCACACCCCATTAGATAATGGGGTGAAATGTTTTCCAAAAAATCTTTTAAGTAATATCCACTTCCTTTACCAATCCATTAATAAAGTTTTCAAATGAATTTGTCAGAAACCTTTGAAGGTTTATGTGATTCTCTTGCATAGTCAAATCTTCATCAAAAGAATCGGTTGCATAATATATAATAGAGTAATTATCTAAATCTAAACAGAAGAAATTCCCACCCCAGTCATTTGCGAAAGGAAATAGATTTTTAGGGATGACATTTCTTTCCAACATAGTGATGTAGCAACCATCGATTAAAGATTTTGGATCGTCATTTGTCTGATTATTATAAACAAACGGTTTAAAACTTGCCACTTCTATTGGCTCAAAGTCATCATCACTGTCCCACCAACTTTTATCTGGAACACCACCATTAAATTGTAAATAATGTAAAACAAAATCTTCGGGAAGGATGATAGATAGTTTCTCCTCAACTTTACCAATATCCGCGCGTCCAATTTTTTTTCACATTTACTGAAATGATTCATAATTCTACACCTCAATTGTGGCAGCTTGTTCGTAATTTTTTCGGAACACGTCCTTTCAACCAGCCCTTGGAATGAGAGACAGCAATGGCTTCTTGGGAACCATATTTAACACCAAAATGTTTTTCGAATTGTGAGACTGAACCTTTATGTGGGAAAGTAGCTTCATGTGCAGATGTTTTCACTAATTGCATTGTTGTCATTCCTGTGACCGGATCAAAATCATCGACATGATGCCATGTATATCCGGTCGATTCACTTTTAGAAATACCAGCCAACTTGAAAGCTTCGGTGAAATCTCTATCTCGCGTTCCTTGCATTGCAATAGTTACAATATTCTGTTTTGTTCCATTAATTGGGAAGAGATCTGGGCTCCCTGTAAAGTCGCCCTCCTTTAATGTCAACCCCCACGGATCAATCCAGCTCAACGCATTCGGCGCATACCGGTAAAGGTCTTACCCCCGCCAGCCCTATCGGGTCAAGGCGACGAATCTACCCGCCCGTCAATTGATACTACCAGTTTCGTTCGTACCATTCTGGGACTACTGCGTCATAGTACATCCGCAATCGACATATTCAGATAACTTAGATTATCAATAATTACATTATTTTATTTTTAATCAGTGTGTTAGCAAGTAAAAATATAATAGAATTATAAAGTTGGCTATATCAGAATCTGTTACGAAAACCGTATAACCATGTACTATTCATGCCGCCCTAATTACGTAGTACCTTAAGAAATGCTGACCGGAAGAAGATCTTATCGCCACGCAGTGGATCTTCGACGGATATATGAGTAGACAATAATGGTAATACAAGAGTCGCACAAACAGCTTTATCATGCGCAGCATGTGATTATGGAGCATTAATAAACCAATTGCTTACCTATATTTATTTGCATTATTTTTAATAAACAATCCTTTGCCACCATTGCTTACCTGATATATATTTAGAAATAAATTTTCTGGCCCATTTATCATATTTTTTTAGAAAGAAAATCATATCGGCATCAGATTTCTCTATAATTTCAGCAGATACATTCAGGCCTAAAAAAGACAATGTATTTATTGAGTCAAATAAATGTAATACTTTCAAAAATTCCTCATACAGTAAATTATCACCAGAATAAATCAACCTATTCATATAATTATATGTAATTTCAACAATATCCTTATATTTAGACGTCACAACGCTATTAATAAATTCATTAATCACATCGTCACTCGTTAATTCTTTGTGCTGTAATGCGGAGTATATCTCCCCAGCCACGACTTCAATATCATGGGGTAGCCGATACCCTTTGTTTATTAACTGAACAATATTGCTCATTTTATCTGGCATGGATCAACCTCGCTAATTCGGCACTGAAAAACCAGGTAATTTTCTCAGATTATCCCAACTTTCAGGAAAGTGAGTCAGTATAGTAGGTGTTTTACCTGTTTGACTTGTTGCTGTAAATAAACCAGTATTGGGGTCGTAATAACCGACTCTCGGTTTATTAGTATATCTATCTCTATAAGTAAATTTCCTACCATCTTGGATAGTAGTTCTGGCACTGAAATCATATTCTCTAACTGAACCAGCTCCAACTTGATCACCATGCTTAGCATAATGATCTCTCAATCCAGGTCCTTCAACTCCCTGCCTAGACTTATTCCATTTAGCATTTTTGGCTACACCGCAAAACAGTCCAAGTGGATCGATCCACCCCAGCGCATTCGGCGCATACCGGTAAAGGTTTATCCCCCCCGCCAGCCCTATCGGGTCATGCCGGGTAAACCTGGCGCTATCCGGGTCGTAATAACGGAACAAATTGTAGTGCAACCCGGTCTCCCGATCCAGGTATTGCCCCTGCATACGCAGGTTCTGCGCATAGCCCGTCTCCTGCGGTATCGACTCGTGCAACAGTTTACCCCACGCGCTGTTCTGCCCTTCCCAGCGGATATGTCCTTCACGGTCCGTCATCCGTTCCGGCGTACCGTTTGGCTGACAGTGGAACCAGAAGATATCCGGATCCTTCGTGCCATCGATACGCGCCAGCGGTTCATAACTTTCCGCGTCGCTATAGACATAAGTCAGGGGCACATCGTCGTGAATTTCCTGCAACAGGCGAAAACCTTCCCACAGAAAACGTGTCGTCACCTGCTTTCCTACCGGCCTGCCACCCAGCGTCTGCTGGCGTGTTTTGCTGATACGCCGGCCGAGCGGGTCATAGCGGAAACTGACCTGCGTTTGTGGTTTGTTGCGATCCCTCGGGACGGCCACCACATCGGTTAACCGGTGCTCGCCGTCGTAACGATAGTGCCAGCGTGTCTGCCCGTTGTCTTTTTCGGTGGTCCGCCCATGAATGTCATAGCTCCACTGAATGCCATTTAAGCGGGTGAGACGGTTATGGCGAACAGACTGCTGCAGGCTGTTATCCAGCGGGTTACCCGCCGCATCCCAGCGCCACTGCTCTTTTCCGGGGGACGTGCCGTCCTGTTCCAGCAAACGCCCGGCGCTGTCATATTTCCAGTTACACCAGTTAAACGGATCATCATCACGCTCTTCGCGCACCGGGTTGTTGCGGTAGTCGTAATCCCAGCGGCGTGACCAGCGTGCGGGTGCCGGACGCTGCGCATTGCCGGTGAACACATCCCGGCGATGGATGCGTCCGAGACGATCGTATTCATTGCGGCTTGTCAGCAAGCCCTGCGTACGGCCAACTTCCCGGTGTAACTCATCGCGGGTAAAGTCGCTTATCGGCAGATTATCGAGAGCCAGGCTCAGCAGATGCCCGCTTCCGTAATAGAAATATTTCAGATGACGACCGTCGGGTAACTCCACCGATGTACGGTTGTTCAGCGCATCATAAGTCCAGCCCAGCCTGCCGTTTTCACCCTCTTCACTGATAACACGTCCCAACGCGTCATAGGTAAAGATCAGCTCCTGTTCAGCTTCCTGACTCCATACGTCATCACCCAGTGGGGGATGTAACGCCACTCGCGTAACCTGCCCATTCGCAGAGTAGTGATAACGGGTCTGCCCTTCCGGGGTGCTGCGGGCAAGCAGTTGGCCCGCCTTGCCCCAGCGAAATTCATGCGTTAAAGCCTGTGAATGCCCGGCGGCGAAAGTACGACGCACAGTGCGTCGGCAGGCATCATATTCATACTGTGTTGCGACACCATCCAGCCCTGTTTCAGCAAGCAGCAGCGAATCCGCCCCCCACTCAAAGTGGTACGCTTCCCCGTTTTCATTTTGCAATGCCGTTAATCTGTCGCGGCTGTCCCAGCGACGGCGCACCTCTTCCCCTAGCGCGTTACGGGTTGCCACCAGCCGGCCTGCGTCATCCCAGCTAAACTCGTGGCGCTTACCGTCCGGGGTAATATGGTATTCCGGTAGTCCACGTGAGTTCCAGCCGATAGACTCCTGCCAGCCCTCCGCCCGCTCCAGTTGCAGTGGGCGACCTGCGGCATCATAGTGATAGCGGGTTTCTTCACCGTCCGGCGCTTTCACCGACTGCAGCCAACCGAGCGGGTAAAAGCGATAACGGGTGATACGCCCCGAACAGTCCGTCTCGCGGATAATCTGTCCGGCCTCGTTATACTCCTGGCGACGCGTATTGCCTGCCGCATCCACCTCTTCCACCACCTGGCCAAAAGCGTCGCGCTTGAGCAATGTACTCTGCCCCAATGGATCGACGATGCGCGCCAGCCCGTGGTGCTCATCATAATAAAAACGGGTGGTGGCGCCATCGGCCATGGTGATAGCCGTCGGCAGCGCGCGCTGCGCCAGCCACTGGGTCGTCTGAATATTGCCGTCCGGATCGATTTCCTGGATACGGTTGCCCATGTCATCGTAGACAAAGGTCGTGGCGTGGCCGAGGGGATCAACGCGCCGGGTCAGTTGCTCGTCGTCATTCCACTCGAATTCCCAGCGTTCACCACGTTCATCGACAAATGCGGTGATTAAAGCCTGCGCATTCCAGTAGTGTTGACGCTTGTGTCCGTCATACTGTTCAACGGTGGTTAATCCCGCGGCCAGATCGTAGGTGAAGCGGCAGCCATCTCCGCTACTGGTACGGTTTTCCACGACTCGCCAGTGGTCAAATTTCTGCCAGCGATACTCACTCTCCAGCCCGCCAGGCATACGGTGCCAGACCATGAGTCCGTCATCGTTATAACGAAATTCACGCGTCACCACGCCCGTCGCATCTTCGACAGCAGCCAGTTGACCACGATGGTCATAGCGCCAGCGTGTCAGCAGCCAGGATTGCTGACCATCCGAATGGCGGGCCTCGGTAACCCGGGTCGGGAAACGTTCATCGCCATAAAACAGCGAGACATCAATGGCACAAGGGGCATCATGAATACGCACCAGCCGCCCATGCTCATCCCAGCCGGTTTCCAGCATGTTGCCGTACTCATCGCTGAGCGATGCCAGTCGCAATATTGATGGGTCAGAGCGCGTTGGTTTGAACAGTCGCCACACAGCACCATCGTCATCGGCAATAGCAACATCACCCTGCTCGTTACGGCGGATGATTAACCCTTCACTGATGCTGTAAAGCGCTTCGTTAATGGCAGGCAGCGTAAAGCTGAGCTCACGCCCGGTGTCGTCAAACCAGGTGGCGTTATCGCCTTCCCGTTGTAAGTAGCCGTCGAAAGCGGTAGCCCAGCCCAGGCCAAAAAGGCCTTCGCGGCGGGTAAGGCTGTTGTAACTACGTTGCCAGACCAGTGGAAAGCGCCCTGGCAAGCTAAAGTCCTGTTCTGCCTCATCGTTCAGGACTTTCACACCGGTTGCAGCATGGACCGGATGTGATGACCCAAAGACGGCGTTAATCGCCATATCCGTCAGCATGCCCCCGGCGGCGGAAGCCAGCGCACAAGGCATTGATTTGAGGATGGTACCGAAACGTCCTCGGAAAAGGGCTGTCGCCGCCATAATGACAGTCAGGCCCGGAAACTTGCCGCTTTTAATATCCCGGACGGTGAGTGTTTCACCGCCAATGATGACATTGGGTGAGACCTCTTCTGAGATGGTGGCTTCACAGGTGGTTCGGTCTTTGGCGCGTGCGGCGGGTTGGTTATTGATTACGACGCTTTTTGACCCCTCCGCCAGATACTGCTGTGGTGAGTGTTTCTCGCACTTCACCTTGTCTTCTTCCAGCGCCGTGGTGCCTTCGGCAGCGGATGCAACCGGCGGTTGCCACATGTTGCTGCCAAACTGTGCGGCCATCGACAGCAGCATGCCGCCATAATCGGCAAAACTTTCCGGTGGCTGCGGTTCCGGTGGCGGTGGCGTACCGGCAGGCGTGAGCATACCGGCGGCGCGCGCAGCGGGCAGCTTATTGGTCAGGACGTTGTGCGAACCGTTGTCAATTTTTCCGGCGGGAGAAGGAGGGAAAATCCAGTCCCCCAGTTTATTGGCCGCATTGGAGATATCATCCGCCTTACCCAGCACGTTGGTAAGAATCCCCCCGATAATGCCGCCAAGCACGCAACTGGAACCGACGGCAGCCAGCCCTGCCGCCGCCAGACCCGCCCCGGCAAAGGGTGCCGCAACCGCCGCGATCCCGGCTACCGCCGACCCAATCGCAGCATAAGCGACCCCTTCGGCCACAATACTGGTGATATCAGCGAAGATACTTGAATGGATGATATCGTCACCCTTACGGGCTGCGTGCTTGTCACTCATCGCTTATACATTCCGATTGTTATTCAGCGTCAGACTTTGTTTGAGGGCATTCCAGTGTTCTGCATCCTGGTCGGTAAAAGGACGCAATGCAGAGAAGGTAAAAATAAGCAGCATGGGTTTATCAACCGCCTGCATCGCCAGTTGCTTCTGCCAGATGCGGGTGTCAGCACGTAAGAAGGCGGTTTCAACCTCAACGGCACGAATATTTTGTTGTGGGCCGACAAGCACGCGGGTAAACGCGCTCTGCTGCACTTCGCCCATTTGTGCGCGCAGTTGATCCCACTGGCGATGAAATTCTTTCTCGGCATCGCTGCCTTCGGGAATGGGGCCACGGCTGACAACAACCGATAACCCACTTTCGTCATCGCGCAGAAGCGTCATGCTGGTGTCCTGCCATGCGGCCGGGAAAAGCTGAAAGGAACCTTCCTGGAGGTGATATTTCATCATTTGCCTTTTAATGAAAATAATTCGCCTGCAATCGCTGAGATGAATGCAAGGGGCACTCACTTAAAAACAGCAATCCAGATAAAAAGAGGGATGTTAAACGTGCATAAACAACAAAAAGATTTCAGGCTGCGCAGATGTCAGCCTGAATCACACGTTATTTCTCGCGGGTAATCACCACACTGCTTAAACAGTCCGGATTCGTTTCGGCGAAACTGAAGGTGACTTCCTGGCCGTCGCCAATTGCAGCGGTATGACTGGTGACTTCATGGACCGAATGTCCACGCGGCGTATCGGTAATGTCCATTTTCGCATAGTGCTGACGTACCTCGCCCAGCGAGATACATTGCCCTGCATAATCGAACGCAAACAACACTTTACTGTTTGGTTTTTTATTCACCCGCAGGTCGAATGCCGACAGCGTTGCACCGCTGGCCAGTTTTACTGCATCACTGGTATAGAAGACAAAATTATCGTTTTGTGACACCTCAGTAACCGGCAAGGCGAAGCGGTTAATGGTATTCACGTTAACGGTTTTAACAGATGTGCTGAGATGAGAAATAAATTGCCAGAGATCTTCGTTTTGCATTTTTGCCTCGACAACTCCTGTCATGAGTAAATTAGCGAATATGATGGCACAGGCTTTATTTAGCCGGGTAATTTTTGTCATACCATCCTCCATAATAATCTTCGTAGTCCTGGCCGGTCACCGATGTCTGTTCGCCTCGTCCGAAGATTCGGCCGATTTTCGACTGCGCTTCCGTTTCTGTCATCTTTCCGCTCTTAACTGAATCGTAAATCGAATTATAGCTTTTTTGGTTGGCCGGATTGCCCGAAATGCCGATATCCGGCCCCCCGTTGGCGAGGATTTCTCTCTGAACTTTAATATTGTTCAGTGTAGCCGCCCCCTCATCACTTAATTTACTGTTGAGGTAAGCATCACGGGAAGAGAAATCATCTTTGGGCGTATACATTGCGTGGCCGCTCTCATGCGATAGCAGTTGTACCGTTCGTGCCGGGTCGTTCAACGCGCCCTTATCTACCGTGATCGTTTGGGTCTTACGGTTAGCCATCGTCCCCCATCCCTCATTACCCTCTTTTAGGGTCCAGCCATCGTCCTTGAGTTTTTTCAGATCATTCGTTAGCGTCGGGGATTTTGATGCCAGTTGGTCAACATCATCACCGAACCCCGTCGTTACGGCGGGTTTGGAGACCGGTTTAGCACTGTTTTTGGGGGCGCCAGCCGCCGCACCGGGAACCGCCCCTCCCGCTTTATTTTCTTTCCCTGGCGTGAAATATTCTTCAACCGCCTTATCGATATCTCCTTTCAGGCGTTCACCCGGCGCGTCGACCCCGGCTTTGCCGTCATCCGCATTCAGGTACAACTTCCCTTTGGTCGTGATATGCCCGTCGCCTTTTACAAAAAAGTTAAAGTCATTACCAATCAGGTTGATCGTACCGTTAGCCAGCAGCTCGATAGCGCTTTCGCCGGATGCCAGTAGTAGCCGTGTACCCGAACTGACCACATACTGTTCAGATACCGCCTCCAGCTTATCTTTGCCCGTTAATACCAGAGACTTCCCTTTGGTGACCAGTGTCTGGTTGGTCTCCACACGTAATAGCTCGTTTTTACGGACATAGTGGCTGTTATTGCCGTTGATGGTGCTCGTGGCGTCATTCTTAACGTTGGTGTCCATATTCCGTTCGGCCTGGATCCACACCTGCTCCTCCCCCGCTTTATCTTCAAAACGCAGGGCGTTGGCGGTGTCAGAAGAACCATCTTTCGAACGGCTGAGGAACCCCATCTGGGTGGCGGCGGCGGGGAGCGCCCACGGCGGCATGCTGGCTTCGTTATAGACACGCCCGGTGATGATCGGCCTGTCCGGGTCACCGTTAATAAAATCGACCACCACTTCATCACCGACGCGTGGCACCTGTACGCCACCGAAACCCTGCCCTGCCCAGGCGCTGGAGACACGCACCCAGCAGGAGCTGGTATCGTCGCCCTTCGCCAGTCTGTCCCAGTGGAACTTCACCTTCACCCGGCCATAGCGATCGGTCCAGATGCTCTCTCCCTGCGGGCCGACGACTCTTGCGGTCTGTGGCCCATAGGTACGCGGCCAGGCTGATTTTTGCGCCGGGCGGTATGTAACGGTGGAGGGGATCACCGTGAAATCAATGCGGTGCATCGTTTGCGAGCCACTACCGCTGGCATAATTGTTCTCTTCCAGCCAGTAGTTAGCCTCGGTGGTCAGGTATTCCGCGTTATCGCTGAAAAAGGGGGCGTTGTAGAGGGTAAACGTGTTACCCGGCGCGATACCGAGCGCCGTGGCGCTACCATGAATCTGTTGATGCTCCACCTGCCAGCGCTCCTGGCGGATGCGGGCATAGAAATCCGCATGATCGTGTTCGACAAAGCGCCCCGGCCAGTCGTACACATCAATACTGCCCGGTTGTGGTGAGACCGGGTTCTGCCGGGCCTGAAACAGCCAGGCATTCGGCTTGCGGAAATCATAATCGTCCAGGCTGTAGATCCCCGGCGTCACGCTGTCGGTCAGCGCCCACTGGCTGATCCCCTCTTCATCCGTACTGCCACCGGACGGTGTCACGTGATAAGGAATGGTTTCGTAACCGGCAAACGGCTGATGCTGGGTCGCCGCATCGGTTAGCACCAGAACATGCCGCTCCGCCTCGTGGCGGAAGAAGTAGCTGATGCCCTCCAGTTCCATCAGGCGGCTGATAAAATCGAAGCTGCTCTCTTGATACTGTACGCAGTAGTCCCAGACGCGATAGCTGCCGGTCAGCTTGTCTTCGACATTGACCTGGTTTTCAGAAAGCAGCGTTTTGACGATTTGCGGTACCGTCTGCCCCTGGAAAATACGCAGGTTACGGTCACGCTGCATTGGCCATAAGTCGGATTCAACGCTGAGTTGATAGACCGCGTAGCGGGTGCCGGACAGCTCCACGGCGCTCACCGCAACGCGGGTCACTTTGCCATTAAAGTAGCGCGGTGATGTTATATCCTGCGTCGGGACAGTCACAGTGACGGCCTTTCCCAGTAGCTGGCTGCGATCCATGCGCGCATCGGTGCCCAGCAGCGTCAGGCCAAGTGCATAAGGTTCTGACAGCGCTTCACGCCCTGACAGTTTCCAGAACAGCAGCCCTTCGACCGGAAGCTGCACGGTAATACGGTTGAGCATAAGGTTCATTCCGTTAAAAGTAGCAACGCGCTGAAATCGTCAGCGCAAATGCCATTCGATAGAAAAAATCCACCCGCTAAGATTGCGGTATTTTTACTAAATTTTGATGTCTGGTGAGGTAAACTGTATTTCCCACTCTGTACTGGTCGTTATATTTATCGCTCTGTATCGGGCACAATATAAGACCGTGTTCCTGGCTATCTGCCGAGGTTATTATCAACCTCAGTCATGCCACTATTTATTCCGTCGGCGTATCCTCATCCGGCGCCTGGTCAAATAACGCCGCGGCCATAGAGGCAATGCGGTCATGCTGAACCAGCTTCTCTTTCCATTCCTGCGGAATCCCCGACCAGCCATATAAAGCACCGGCAAGTTGTCCGGCCGTCGCCGCCACGCTGTCGGCATCATCGGCAAGGTTCGCCGCCAGCAAGATGGCATCACGGAAATTGTCGGTGTGCCATACCGCCCACATGGCCGCTTCCAGCGTATCGATAACATAGCCACTGGAGCGGATCTGGTCGCGGCTTTTTTCTTTATATTCACCAGCGTTGATGATCAGCACGCGCGGCTCTAACGGCATCATTTGTGGGGAAAAAACACGTTCTTTGTCGTACCCATTAATCAGCAGAAGCAGTAAGCAGCTCAGATAATGTGCGGAACTTACAGCCTCGGTCGCGCAATGGGTGGCCTGACTTTGAATTTTCGCGTTATAGAATGTCTGAGCGAAATTGCGACGAAAATAGATCGGTACAGGCGCTAATCGAATAATGGATGCATTTCCCGCTGTTTCCGGGGCCGTATTACCAAACCAGTCCGCCCCGTTAATCTCATATTGTTCCAGGGCATAACGGGTCGTATTGCCAATATCAAAACAGACACCGTTAACGCTGTTATAGCCCTCGCGATACCACTTCACCAGCTTGTCCCTGAAACATTGCCTGCTGGCATATTTGCGCTCCAGCATTGTTTCAGCCAGACACAGGGCCATAGAGGTGTCGTCGGTCCACTCGCCGGGTTTCAGGCGAAATGGCCCACCACCCACCATATCCGTCACGGTACGATGGTCCCGAGGCATAAATTCCAGCGTGGTGCCCACGGCATCGCCCACGGCGAGCCCGACAAGCGCGCCTATGGCCCTGTCGCGACAGATATCCAGCGGCTTGACCTGATCAGGCGTGTCATACCATTTTGTCGACGCGGCTTCTTGCGGGTCATCTACCAATGGATGCGCAATGTAGTCATACAGCATGCGGTGCTGCGTCCGCGCATTAGTAAACGGAATATAGTGCTCATACTGTTTTGCATAACGCTCTATTTCCCGAATATCAGAATGTAAATCGATCACGATTGTCCCTTCCCTGTCTTTCCTTACTGCTGTATCGCAGGCAGCGGTTTGCCGCTACCGTCTTTTACAAAGACCAGGCTCTTGTCATTTTGCCCCAGCTTACCCTGATAAACATTCCCCACCTGATAAGCTGCAACGGCGATTAGCCACGCCGTTTCATTATGTTTTTCGACCAGCCAGCTTTTATTAAACTGTGGTTGTTCTACCCGTAATGACATTTCAATCACCGGGTTGTTATTAATAAACAACCCGCTTTGCTTCATGGATAAAATGGTGATATTGACATCGCTGCCATTAGTCAGAATGTCCTGCTCTTTGCGCTCAAGGTTACGCGCTACTCTTTTTGCCAGCCCGAAAAAGAGACATATCAGCACAATCGTTACAACAACATTCACAATTTCAAATGTCGAGATATTCATCCCTTAATACAATCCTGTTCCGTTATTACGGCGCAAGCATCAGCACTTTGAACTGGCTCGGCACGATACGCATACCAATCGCATTGGTGGAGTTTTGCAGGCTCACGCTGGTCAATCGCGTGGCGGGAGTGCCTTTTAGCAGCACGGTAAACGCACCGGTTAAATGCCGGGACGGTCCCATCACGGTCCCAGAGGCCACGCCTGTTGCCACGCCGGGGTTATCGCCGTTGGTCAGTGGCGTGATGGTCGCCATATTGTGGGCAGGCATTCCCATAAACAGGATATTAAAAGCATTGGGGATTGCCGTCGGCCCCAGCGCAATATCCGGATAGGGAATGGGCGTAGGGGCTGGCATGGGCGTCAGGCAGACATCCGGAAAGGCCAAATCAACCCCGAAAAGCTGGCAGTTCGCAAACATGGCGGTTCCTTATCCCATATGAATCTGTTCAGAATCGACTTTGGTGATCGCTTTGGACGTGATCACCGTGTTGTGGGCATGCAGGCGCGCATAATCCTCAGCCTTCATGTCCAGTTGCCCCGCGCGAACCTGCTCGGTCTGTCTGGTCGTGCGAAACAGGCTGTGGCTGATTTGGGTGACGGTCTGCCAGACAGATTCTGCCCGCTTGCCAACAACGCGCGACAGGCTGACCCACGCCGAGAGTTTCTCGCCGCTGTATTTCATCTCGTCGATATGGCAGTCACCCTGCCCGGCGGTGACACGGAGCGCCTCGCTACTCAGGCTTAGCTCCCCCGCGCTACGAATATGCAGATCGCCCGGCACGCTGAGCTCCGCAACCTGCGGGTTGGCCCGTTCCAGTACCGCCAGCAGCCAGATTTGGCGCTCTACGCTGGCAATCAACACCGTATCGCCGGTCTGCGGTGCGATAACACAACTCGCAGCCCGGCGACAATGCCAGCCACGCCCTTCGCTTTCTACCGTCAGGCTGCCGTCAGCAAAGCAGTGGGTCACCACCGCCGATGCCTGTACGGGCGGCAGTATGGGTTGGGCCATCAGATGGTTGACTTTACTCATTATCTCTCCTCAACGGCGGCTCTGGCGCTGCAGGCTCCAGGCCTCAGCAGCCAATAATTCTTCGTCATATTCGAGAATGCCCTGACGCCCGGTGAACTGGGCATTCTCCTGATTCGCCCGGTGCATCCGGGTGCGGGAAAAGGTCGCGCCGCGCAGGTCGGCCAGACGCAGGTCGGCACCGGTAAAATCGCTGTAGGTCAGGTCACAAAGGGTAAAACGCACACCGACAGCATTCACCTGCTGCAGGATACTTTGAAACAGGCGGCTCTCGCTGAAATCGGCCTGCTCAAGCGTGGCGCCGACAAAAATAGCCTGATCAAAAACGCTGCCACGACACTGCGCGCCGCGCAGATTCGCTTCCATAAACAGCGCCTGGGTTGCATTGACCTGGTTTAACCGCGCGGTCTGTAACGACGCCCCCTTAAAATTGCACTGGGTAAGCTGCGCGCCGCTAAAATCCGCGCCGTCTAACTGGTTGTCGGTAAACTGGCAGCCGGTAAAGCCGTGCCGGGCGTAATCTTTCCCGCGCTGATCGCAATCGAAAAAGACCACCCGTTCAAACTGACTGCCCTCAAGCACCGTTGTACGCAGATCAATGCCATAAAAGGTAGTCAGCAGAAAACGGCACCCGGCAAAGCGGGCATGAGCCAGCGGTGATTCAAAAAAGACGCTGCGTTCAGGTATTGCCCGATCAAAGTGACTGTCCGTCAGCGCGCAGTGCATAAATTGCACGGTCTGTAGCGAGCAGCCCGTAAAATGGCTGCCCGTCAGCATGCAGTGGTTGAAGATACATCCATCAAGCGGCGTTTCCTCCACCCGCAGGTTCGCCATTTCGCACTGATTAAACACCGTCTGGGTTAACCGGGCTCCCCGCAGGTTTACTCCGTTTAACGCACATTCGGTGAACGCCGTTTCCTGCAAATTGGCCCCTTGCAGGTTGACGCCCTCCAGCGAGACCTCCTGAAAAATACCGCCGGAGAGATCGCAGCCCTGCAAATCCAGCCCGTCGAGGGAGACTTCGCTGACCGGCTCGCCGCCTTTCACCCGCTGTTGCAACTGTGCTGCGGTGAGCATCGTCATATCACTTCTCCATCGCGCTTCGGCAGCGTTTTGATGCGTTTCGTCCATGCCCCATCAAGGCGGGTGGTATCGCTGATGAACGCCTGCGAGAGATCGGCGCGAAAAAGATTCGCCCCGCTAAAATTTGCCCCGCCAAGCTGACTTTTTTGCAGCAACGCCCCCATCAGGTTGGCATCGGTGAAATCGGTATCGCGAAAATCAGTGCGCACAAACAGGCTCCCCATCAGGTTTGCCTGACCAAAGTGGCTGGCGCGGCAATCCGCTTCGCTGAGATCGCAATTCTCCAGCTTCGCCAGGGTGAATTGCGCGCCGGCGAGCGGCGTCTGACGCAGGTTGCACTGGATGAGCGAAGCCTGGCGGAAGTCGGCGCCCGCTAAAGTACTTTCGGCCGCTATCGCGGTAGCGATTAAAGTGGCCCCGGCAAAACTCGCCTGTTCCGCCTGAGTCTGGACAAAGGAGCAGCTATCCAGCCGCGCGTCGCTAAACACTGCGGCCACCAGCACCGATTGCATAAACGCGCATTTATGCAGCCGCGCACCGTGAAAATCGGGTTCTGCCAGGGTGAGTTCCATAAAGATGCAGCCGTCCAGCGAGGCGTGGTGGAAACGACAGCGGCTCAGCCCGGTTTCGCGTAACAGCAATCCATCCAGGCTGGCGTTATCGAAGATGCACGCCTCGAATAAGGCATTTTGTGTCTGCGTCTCTTTAAAGCGTGCACCGCTAAAATCGCTATCCTGACACTGAGCAAGCGCCAGGCTTGCCCCGGTAAAATCACATCGTTGTAATGAGGCGCGCCCAAATTGCGTACGGGCAAGCATCGCCCCGGCAAAACAGGCGTCATCCAGTTTGCTGTTGCGGAAATCAGCACATTCCAGCAGCGCCTTTGTGAAATTCGCACCACTGAGATCCATACCGGAAAAGTCCGCGCCGGTGAGATCCATACCGCTAAAATCGCCCCCTTGCGCGAATGTACGTCCGGCACGCTGGCGGATGATCTGTGCAAGGTCACCTGTCAGGCGTACGGCGGGGGGCTGTTGGGCCACAGCCGCCAGATACATCTGATGCAACGCCTCGCTCGCCTGCTCGCGCTTTTTCTCACTCATCAGGTCGCTGTTGCGGTGGAGCATTTCCTGCATGCGATGCAGTGATTCCGGCCCGCGCGGCATTTGGTCATCCCTGTGCGGATATTTCGCTTCCATTTCGCGTTTGCGCTGCTCTGCGTCGGCCTGTATCTGCTGCGCCTTACGCTCCATTTTTTCCATAAACTCAGGCAATTCATCGAGGGCAGGCATCTCAGGCTCTTCGATGTTGCCGAGCAGGTCGCCAATGTCGCGCCCGTTTGCTTCCAGCCTTTCCCGGTACTGTTCGCGCAGCAGTTTTTCGCGATTCTTTATGTTGTCGCGCATCGGGCTCGGCGTCTGCTGCACCTCACTGTCAAGCCACGGGCCGATTAGCGATTCCGGCAGCAGATCCTTTTCGCGAAACGCGAACAACGCCCCTTTTTCTTTATCCAGCCGCTGGCTGAGGACTTTGCGATAGTGGTTGAGCGAACGCCCGGCACCGTTTTTTTCGAGCGCGGGCATTAAGTGCAAAACATCCGCCGCGTCGTCTTCATTAATGCGGATATGCCCCTGCCAGATGAGTACCATCTGCTCCAGATGCGGGAAAAACCAGACGGTGGTTGCGCGCAGGGTTATCTCTTCAAACAGGGTCTCTTCCTGGCGCAACCGGCTGATAAAGCAGCGCGCATGCCAGGGCGGCAAGGTGCCTTCCTGCACAGGTTTTTGCGGGTGCATATTCCAGATACGCCACGACGCCTGTTCAGGCAGGGTGTCTCTGTCCCACCACTGATCGGGGCTGGCGGCATTAAACACCGTCCAGTCGATGTCGCGGGCAAAGCCGGGAAAATCGTTCTGCAACCAACCAGCGTCATAGTTTTTGCCCATCCGGCGAAAGCGACGCGGCCAGGAGAGATCAAGCGGCCCAAAGCTCGCAGGCTCCGGCCTCTGTTTTGGCGAGGTCATGCGCCCATGGAGGGACTCAATGTTCGGCAGGCGGTGGAGGCTTTGTCCCTGATGATTTTCCGGGCAAAACCCCACCCCATGCGGGTTTTCTTCACAGCCTGCACCACCCCAGGCGCGCGTCCAGTCCAGACGCATGTCGCCAAAAGGCTGCGGTGGGGTCATTTTGCTGCCCGACCAGAAACGGTCGCCAAACACCACCAGTGATTTACTGAGATTGTCGATATCCACCCGCGTCATCACCGCCGTTTTTTCCTGCTGGTGGTGAGTATAGGCATAGCCGGTGGCCAGGAATTCTGCACGGGTTTTCGGCATCGCCATATCAATAACGCCGCCGCTGGTTTGCAGTTCACTGGCGGCAAGCTGCCAGAGCTCCATCTCCGGACGCAGTGTTGGGGCCTCCCCCATATCGGTCAGCGCCATCACCGACACGCCAAGATGGTTTTTACCCTGCCAGCGGAAAGGGCGATGGAGCACGCTCAGGCGCAAAGGTTTAATAATCTTCATCCGTAATACCTTATTCGCCTAATATGAGTGGCCGATCGTATAACGCAATTCTTTTCGGGTCTTTGGGGTCATATTTGATGGTGGTGCCATTACCGGCTTTAAAGCGTTCTCTCTCTTCAAAGTTCATAGATGTATAGAAGCTTGCCTGTACTTCCTGCCCCTCACGGGTTTTAAAGTTCACCGTCAGTAAATAGACAGGGTTTTCTGCATCCCACATCCCCGTTTGCCTGGCGACAATAATATCCGCATTGGCACCAATACCGGTTTTAAGCACTGATGCTTGCCTAAAGGAGTCTTTAATATAAACAATAAGGTTATCGCGCAAGCTAAGGTAGATAATATAAAAGACGGCTGAAAATATCCCAATGGGCAGCAGATACCAGTAAGTGTCAAAAAATTCCATTAATTTGGACCTTTCGTGTATACGCAGAGTTATTTCCAGAATAAACGCAGCCAGAAAAGCTTAGTCAAACACGTTCATTACTGCAATCCGTGGCAGTTTGTCATCACTGTATTTTACCGTCAGGGTTAACCCTTTTTTCAGTTTATGAATATCATTGGGTTTAACAGCGGCCCTGGCACGGTATTTCTTTCTCTTTTTAGCGAAATCCGCAAAGAAATAGCATTCATAAAGATAATACTCGCCACGCTTCGTACCGGTACGCTGCCAGGACTCTAGAGGAACATGAATGGTTTTCCCGGCCCATTCTTCGCGTGATACCCAGTCGCGCAATAACCGCGCTTGTACCCCATACTGCTTAAAAAAAGCAACGGCAGACCACAGCCCCGCAAGGGTGATAATCAATCCAGAGATAAAGAAAGGGTCACTCATAACATTGATAAAAATGTTCATATGAATTTTATTTTAATGGCCAACCAATTTACCCTTTTATTGATTTACAATCGCATGCAGCCAGATGTTTTCTTTATTTTCATCTCAAGGGCCAGGCTGTACGCCAGGAACCCTTTCAGTGCCTTTGCAACCAATAATTTTATTAAAATCATCGCCGCCGACGTTTTAAAGATGCATTCTCTATTTCCATAATAACTTGAGACGGATTATCTTTATTGTACGTAACATCAAAAAACTTCCCTATTTGATATTGTCTTAAATCAGAAGTATAAATAACCGCACTTCCTGTTCCAACGATATCAACACCCTCATCAGTGGTAAATTTATAATGTAGTTTAATATTTGTATAATCTGAAATTTTTCCAGTGTAGGCTTCAACATTCAAAATTTCAGCCTGTGCAAGCACGCCATTCTTGCGGATATGCGATTTTAATTTTGCATTCCTGATATCCCTGATAAGCAAAGACACAATAACATAGGCAAAAAAAGCCAGGACGGCGAATACAATGACATCTGTAACATATCTCATATTTATCATCAATGCTCAGCTTGCATGCTCAGTACTGCTATTTTCTGTGGCGGAACACCCTGATATTTAATCACAATGGGCATCCCTTTTTTAAGCTGGGGGATTTCAGATACTTTTAGAGCGGCAGCCGCTTTATATTGTTTCACCCCACCCTCCAGATTTGCATCAAAGGTAACAATAAAGAAATAATCAAAATTATGCGTAGTGGAAGTCTGTTTCCACTCGCGCAATGTTGCCGTCGTCACCTCGCCCTGCCATTTATCTCTCGATAACCAGTATCTTATTTCTGTAACATCTTCTTTTTGCCCCTTCAATCCCTTAAGGCAGATAAAAATAAAAACCAGTATCACGCCCAGCGCTATTGAGTTTGAATGTTCTGATAAAAAACTCATACTTTCCCCTTTACATAAACATATGCAGAAACCCAATAGCGACATTCTGTATTGATGATTCTATTTTAGTTAAAGATCTTACTGTATTCATTGGAGCATGCACTACGCTGGTCAGGGAAGTAGAAATACTTAATGGCGTCCAGCTAAAACTTGTTCCATTTGTTGATGAGCTTAGCCCATTAAATGACAGTGAAGCTCCGTACACTGATAGATTTGAACCTTTACTGGTATAAAAGCTTTCGGGTGAATCTATTTCGACCTTTGTTTTACTTTCAATTCGGATGAGGTTTGGTGAGGAGATCTGTGTCGTTCCACTCTCAATTGTTTGAACCCAGTTGCCTTTGATTTTTTTCGTGACGTCGCCAGTGATTGTTTCCTCTTGCCCGCCAGCGCTGATTGTCAACTTTTCCCCTTTAGAGATAGTGACATTGCGGATACCATCCAGATTTGTAGTTTGATCACCAGTGATATTGCTTTCATCCCCACCGCTGACAATATCTAACTGTCGACCATTCTTGATGGTTGTTTTTTCTCCGTTGTTAAAGGTCGCGGTCTCAACATCATCCACCGTGGTCGTCCTTTTCTTCCGGTAGTAGAACGTGGCATCGCCCGTCACATCATCTTTCTGCTCTTTTTTGATCGTCGTTGTCCGGTTACCGTCGATATTGACCGTCTGATCATTCTCGACCGACACCATCATGTCTTTCTCGGAATGCATCTGCACCGATTCATTACCCGGACTGTCTTCAAAAAACAGGAAGCTGGCATTATCGACGCTGCCATCTTTACTTCGGGTCATAAAGCCCATCCGGGTGGCATCACCAGGCAGATCCCACGGCGGCATACTGGCTTCGTTATAAACACGCCCGGTGATAATCGGCCTGTCCGGGTCACCGTTAATAAAGTCGACCACCACTTCATCACCAACACGTGGGATCTGCACGCCGCCAAAGCCTTGCCCGGCCCAGGCGCTGGAAACACGCACCCAGCAAGAGCTGGTATCGTCGCCTTTTGCCTGCCTGTCCCAGTGAAACTTCACTTTCACCCGGCCATAGCGATCGGTCCAAATGCTCTCTCCCTGCGGACCGACGACTTTTGCGGTCTGTGGCCCATAGGTACGCGGCCAGGCCGTTTTTTGCGCCGGACGGTATGTGACCGAAGAAGGAATGACGGTGAAATCAATGCGGTGCATTGTTTGCGAGCTCCCCCCGCTGGCGTAGGCATTTTCTTCCAGCCAGTAGTTAGCTTCGGTGGTCAGGTATTCCGCGTTATCGCTGAAAAAGGGGGCGTTATAGAGGGTAAAAGTATGCCCAGGGGTGATGCCCAGCGCGGTGGCGCTGCCCTGTATCTGCTGGTGTTCAACCTGCCAGCGTTCCTGATGAATGCGGGCATAAAATTCACCGTGTCCATGGTCAACAAAGCGCCCCGGCCAGTCATAAACGTTAATGCTGCCGGGCTCCGGCGAGTTTGGATTCTGGCGCGCCTGAAACAGCCAGGCATTCGGCTTACGGAAATCGTAATCGTCCAGGCTGTAGATCCCCGGCGTCACGCTGTCCGTTAACGCCCACTGGCTGATCCCCTCTTCGTCGGTACTGCCGCCGGACGGTGTGACGTGGTAGGGAATGGTTTCGTAACCGGCAAACGGCTGATGCTGGCTGGCGGCATCGGTCAACACCATGACGTGGCGCCCGGATTCGTGGCGGAAGAAGTAGCTGATACCCTCCAGTTCCATCAGGCGGCTGATAAAGTCGAAGCTGCTCTCCTGATACTGTACGCAGTAATCCCAGACGCGGTAACTCTCGCTCAGTTTGTCTTCAACGTTAACCTTGCTTTCAGAGAGCAGCGTTTTGACGATTTGCGGTACCGTCTGCCCCTGGAAAATACGCAGGTTACGGTCACGCTGCATTGGCCATAAGTCGGATTCAACGCTGAGCTGATAGACCGCGTAGCGTGTGCCGGACAGTTCCACGGCGCTCACCGCCACACGGGTCACTTTGCCGTTAAAATAGCGCGGCGATGTCATATCCTGCGTCGGGACAGTCACAGTGACGGATTTGCCCAGCAACTGGCTGCGGTCTATGCGCGCATCGGTGCCCAGCAACGTCAGGCCAAGTGCATAAGGTTCTGACAGCGCTTCACGCCCTGACAGTTTCCAGAACAATAGCCCGTCTACGGGAAGCTGTACGGTAATACGATTGAGCATAAGGTTAATTCCGTTACAAAAATCATGAAGAACCAGGTGCAATCATTAAATTATCGTGCCCGAACGACAAATATAATCAACCAGCAGTCAGTGAGGATATTACAAAAACGGGCAATAACGTCCGTTTTATCTATTCATTGATATCGAGGAAGGGTGCCAGCCATTTCTTTTCAGAAAATTCCTGGCAATATGCAGTTTAGCGAAACAGCAATTAAACGAAATGGATCACCATATGTGAACGTGCTGTTTTTGCCATCGCCTCATCGATATACTTCTGTTTTATTTCATCCGTGAGCGGTGTTTTTTCATGCGGCGGTTCAAACTGCTGCATGCTTTTCATCACAGCGTAAAAACCGCCGATAACCCTCTCACCTTGTGCTTTAATTTTCCAGCCATCAATATCCAAAATAATATAAGCGCTCGTGCCGGTAATTTTCATTATCAGGTTACTTTGCCGTTCAAATATTCTGGCTAAGCCACACCCCGTGTTCCCCTGCTTTGGCGCAAAAAAGCACGGTAAAGTGCAGAATGATCTACTTCCCACGATGAAACTTAATACTCTGAATAATTTCCTGATATTGCTGCTGATGACGTTCGTTAAATTCCCCCGGACAGGTCGCCACATAGCTCACCAGTTTTTTTCCGGCTGGCGCTGCGTCCAGTAAAATAATGGTCTGACGCTGGAAGATAACGCGATTATCATTTTTGAACTGATAGAAAAGCTCAACGGCCGGGTAGCCATCAACCGTCAACATTTGCGTCGACTCAAGGTAAAAATCGGTCAGCGTATCTTTTAGTTCGCGAAGCGTTCTGGCGGCGACAGCATGTACTTTATCGTCGGCATTTGCACTGGCGCGAGACACGACAAACGTAAATTCATTGCCACCATCAACAGTGTGTGTAAATGCATTCATAGTTCGGTCTTTGGCTGTATAGGGCATTGCCACATTTATTTTTATGCAACCGATAGACTGCCGGAGCGATATTGCGCACCGGCAGCGAAGAGATTACGGTTGCGGATTTACCAGCCAGGTACCGGCACTGGTGATATTTAACGTCTGGTAACGGGTCTGACCGTTACCCTGCAACACCAGCGCATACTGGCCCGGCTGCAGTTTCAGGGTCGCGAAACCATTGCTGGCCGGTGTTATCGACTGCGATTCCCCGTTGAGGGTCAGTTTTTCTCCCTCATTCATGCGCACATAGACCTGTGCAATCGCCGCAGGCGGCGTGGTTGCAGCGGGTTTATCCGCCGCCACAGGTGCGGTTTGTGCCGGGGCAGTCGACGCCGTATCACGTGCTGGCGCTGCGGTGGTGGACGTAGCTGCTGGCGGCGTCGAAACCGGCGCACTGTTTTGCGCAGGCGGAGCGGCCGGTGTGGCTGGCGCGACGGGGGTATCGGCAGGACCGGTGCTTGCCGTCTGATTCGCATTCTCCTGCGGCGCATTGCCCTGATGGAACAGCACGCCGCCGGCGATCAGGCCAACCAGCACCCCGGCCGCCACCAGGCCTGGCACTTTGTAACGCCGCCAGTCCAGGACGCCAGGTTTGGTTTCAACCTCTTCAATGGGAACCAGCATGGTGCCCGGCTTTTTCACGTTCAGCACATCGTCGAGTCCGGCGACCGGCATTTCGATCAGCGCCGCAAATTCATCAATAGTTTGCGGACGGTCTTCCATTTTCAGCGCCAGCGCCTTGTCCACCGCCTGTAACAAGGACGGGGAGTAACCGGGCAGATGGCGATGGGCCAGCGGCTGATAACCATCCTGAATGCTGCGCACCACACTCACCGGCGGCGGTGAGCCCACGATCAGCGTATGGAGTACGGCACCCAGAGCGTAGATATCTGTCCACGGTCCCTGCTCGCTTTCATTATCGTCAGTGTATTGCTCAATCGGCGCATAGCCTGGGCGCAGCATGGTTTCGGTCTCGTCGGAGACCGAGCCAATACTGCGGCGGGCAGAGCCGAAATCCAGCAGGACGGGCAGGCCGTTATCCTGAATCTGGATGTTATCCAGCGAGATATCGCGGTGCAGATAGCCTTCGTCGTGGATGGTTTTAATTGCCCCAAGCAGCATCGGTAACGTGCGGCGGATCCACGCTTCGTTGATCATCTGCGGGTTCTTTTCGCGCAAACGAGAGAGCGTGGTGCCGCTGTAAAAGACCGTCCCCATATAGGCGGTGTCGTTTTGCACCCAGAAACGCAACACGTGTAGCAGGTTCGGGTGATTAAAACGCGCCAGCAGACGCGCTTCCTGAATAAAGCTGTTCAGTCCGGCGGAAAAGGCCTTACCAAAGCGCTCGCTACGCAACACCAGCGTCATGTCGTCATTGCGTACCGCAAGCGTTGAGGGCATGAACTCTTTAATGGCTATAGTGCGTTCGAGCTGATGATCCCAGGCACGGTAGACAATGCCGAAACCGCCACCGCCAATCACCTCTTTGATTTCGAACTCATTAAAGCGGTATCCCGTCGGCAGTGCGTTCGGTACAGTCCGGTTGTTTTCGTGATCCGTCATAATGGAAAACTCTCTTGATAATGGCATTACGCCGCAAACTGACAGTGAAACTCGCCCTGTGCAAAGGTAACGTGTAAACGTCGGTACTTCTCGTCGCGCGCGCTGGCGTCAAGCAAAAGCTGACTCATTTGAGGCAACAGCGTATTGGTCAGAATCGCATCGACCATTCGGCCGCCCGATTCCACCTCCGTACAGCGCTGGACGATTTGCGTGATGACGCTTTCATCCACCTCAGAGACAATGCCATGGTTCTCCTCAAGACGACGCTGAATGCGCTTGATTTGCAGACGCACGATCAACGCGAGCATCGCTTCGCTTAAGGGGTAATACGGCACCACCAGCAGACGGCCCAATAGCGCAGGGGGAAAAACTTTAAGTAACGGAGGACGCAGCGCATCACGCAGCGCATCGGGATCCGGCAACAGTTCCGGGTCGGCGCACATACCGCTGATCAGTTCAGTCCCCACATTCGACGTCAGGATAATAATAGTGTTACGGAAATCGATATGTCGCCCTTCGCCATCTTCCATCCAGCCTTTATCAAATACCTGGAAGAAGATTTCATGGACATCCGGGTGCGCTTTTTCGATTTCATCAAGCAGCACCACGCTATACGGACGACGGCGCACCGCTTCGGTTAGCACGCCCCCTTCACCGTAACCCACGTAGCCCGGAGGCGCGCCTTTCAGGGTGGAGACGGTATGCGCCTCCTGGAATTCACTCATATTAATGGTGATGACATTCTGTTCACCACCGTAAAGCGACTCCGCCAGCGCCAGAGCGGTTTCGGTTTTCCCGACACCAGAGGGACCGCACAACATAAACACGCCAACCGGTTTATTCGGATCATCCAGCCGCGCGCGGGAGGTGCGCACCCGGCGGGCTATGGCCTCCAGACCGTGGCGTTGACCAATGACCCGCTCATTGAGGGTATCCGCCAGTTTCAGTACCGCATCGATTTCATTTTTCACCATCCGGCCCAGCGGGATGCCGGTCCAGTCGGAGACCACCGCCGCAACGATATTGGCATCAACAGCGGCAAACAACAGCGGCGCATCCCCCTGAACCTCGCGCAGCGCCTGCTGCTGCTGTTCCAGTTCATTGCGCAGCGCCGGGTGTTCCTCCTCCGCCGCCTGGCTGAGCGCACGACGCAGGCGGATAATTTCATCCACGTGCCCCTGCTCCTGCTGCCAGCGCCGGGTCAGGGCATCACGCGTCTCACCAAGACGCTCGCGTTCGGCCTGTAGCGTTGCCACGCGGCTTTCGTCACCGGCCGCCATTCGCGCCTCGCGCCCGGCGATCTCTATCTCCACATCCAGCCCGGCAATGCGGTGCAGGCAATCTTCCAGTTGCGGCGGCGGCGCGCTGAGGCTCACCGCGACACGCGCACAGGCGGTATCGAGCAGCGCCACGGCTTTATCGGGCAACTGGCGCGCCGGAATATAACGATGGGAGAGCTTCACCGCCGCGACCACCGCTTCATCTAACAGCAGCACCCGATGGTGTGTTTCCAACGCCGAGACGGTGCTGCGCAGCATCAGTACCGCTTTTTCTTCATCCGGCTCGGCCACTTGTACCGTCTGGAAGCGACGGGTCAGCGCCGGGTCTTTTTCGATGTATTTTTTGTACTCAGCCCAGGTCGTTGCGCCAATGGTACGCAACTGGCCGCGCGCCAGCGCCGGTTTGAGCAGGTTAGCGGCATCGCCCGTTCCTTGCTGGCCACCCGCGCCAATCAGGGTGTGGATCTCATCAATAAACAGCATGATCGGCACAGGGCTGGACTGCACTTCATTGATCAACGCCTGCAGACGGGCCTCAAACTCCCCTTTCATGCTCGCGCCGGCCTGCAACATGCCGATATCCAGCAACCACAACTGCACATCACGCAGCGGTTCCGGCACATCGCCTGCGGCAATGCGCAGCGCCAGCCCTTCCACCACCGCCGTTTTACCAACCCCGGCTTCACCGGTGAGCAGCGGGTTGTTCTGACGGCGGCGCATCAGGATATCCACCATCTGGCGGATCTCCTCATCACGCCCGACCACCGGGTCGATTTTGCCGTCACGCGCCCGTGCGGTGAGATCCTGCCCGTACTGCGCCAGGCTCCCCTGACGTGCAGGTGCGGCGGCTGCGTTTTCCGGCACAGCAACAGACTGCGCGGCTTCTTTGCTGTCGGCAAATATGGCGTCAAAATCATCGAGCAACGCGTCAACGCGCACCCGTTCAAACTGCGACGAGATACCTTTTAAGACCGTTGCCAGGCTCCAGGTTTTTAATAAGCCAATCAGCAGGTGGCCGCCGCGAATGCGGTTGACGCCAAATTTCAGCGAACCGTAGACCCAGGCGCGTTCGACCGCGTTATCAATATGCTCAGACAGATCGGAGACGGAGCTTGCACCGCGTGGCAGACTATCCAGCGCGTGGACGATATCCTTCGTTAAGGCTTCCTCGCTCAATGAAAAATGACGAATCACCTGCTGAAGATCGCCCTGGTCTTGTTGCATTAACGCATGCAGCCAGTGAACCAGTTCCACATACGGATTACCGCGCAGTTTGCAAAAGGCGGTGGCGCTTTCCAGCGAGGAAAATAACAGCGTATCCAGTTTGCCGAAGAGCACGGCACGGCTAATTTCTGACATGATCGATTCCGTGAATGTAAGAGATAACGCCTGGGAGACGGTGAGGGATCACCGCTCCGGACTGAAAACCAAATCACCGCGAGCAAGCGGCTGCGGCTGCATACCCAGCCAGGCGCTGTAGCCCAGGCGCCCTGAACCGCCCAGCGCCGCGCCGTTCACATCCTGACTCTGTAACAACACGCGCAGGGACCATTGATACTCAATGCCGAGATACTGACGAACCCAGTCGCGAAGCCGGGTTACCCAGGCCTCTCCGGGCAGAAAATGGCGGTAGGTTTCAGCATCCAGCGGCCCCAGCTCGATGCGAAAGTTATGGGCGACATCGCGTACCGCCGCCCCCAGAAAGGCCGATTCCCCCAGACGCGGCGCACGACGTCCGCCCTGTAACCGCGCTCTTTCTCGCTCACCCAAAGGCATCCATTGTGGAACATTCGCCACCACCTTCACCGGCACGTTGAAGTAGGCGCGCAGGATCTTCTCCAGCCCTTCCGGGTCACGGCCATTACGCGTTAAATGTCCGGCCAGGGCGAAACGGGCATGCGGGCTAAGAGACCCCTTTTCCAGTTGCCCCGGCTGCCCCATGCCGATAAGCGAAGCGATATACCGCTCGAAGCGTTTGTTGTCCGGGCGATCCAGTGAAACAGTGGGTTGCGCATCGGCCCAGGCGCGATAAAACAACAGCGTCAGGCGGTGATGAAACAGGTCGGCAAACGCCGTCAGGCTCTCATCCTGATGGTGATCCAGCCGCTCGCGCGCATACTCAGTCAGGTGCAGCGGCAGCGGCCCGTTCGGCCCGAACAGACCAAAACTTAAAATCGACACATCATACAGAGATGACTGGTCGCGCTGACGCACCTCTGCCAGGGTCGAAGGGGCAAAACCGAGCGACGGTTTCTGACCAATACGCAGAGGTTCAAAGCGCGGCAGCGGCGCGCGCCCCAGCGGATAACGCTCGCCGCCCTGGGCATCAACACGGCGCAACAGGGTGAACAGATCGTAACGCCAGGGCGCCGCCATCACGTTCTGCCAGAACGACGGCGGCATGGCGGTTGCCCGCGTCACGGGCGAAAGACGGGTCAGCGTTTCGCTCATATCAGCGCCCTTTTGCCCATCCGCGGTGGCCAGTAGCCCACCTCGCCGCGCTGCTGGCTGTAGAGCGTGAACTCGGTAAAGCTGTTCATCGCCACCAGCCGGGCAAAGACACGCTCCAGTACGCTACCGAACAGCCACGGGCTAAAACCGGAAAACGCCTGTTCGTCCACCGTCAGCGAGATACTCACGCCACGGGCAAAGACAATCGGCCCCGGCTCCGGTACCCGGCGGTGTACCGGCTGCAACACGCATTTGCGCACGCCGTCAATCTGTCTGGCCACCGGAGCTTCCGCCAGCCGGGTGTAGAGACCCAGCAATTGGCGAAGCGCCGCCGCCCCTTGCCCTTCTTCGCCGTCCATCAGGCTCAGGTAATTCATCTGTAGCTGGCTCACCAGTTGCCAGGTACTGAACCCTTCCGCCAGCGCCGGACGCGGTGGCGTTGGCCCTTTGCGCAGATGCGGATTTTTAACCGGCAGTGAGTCCGGCAGCACAAATTTGCCCATCTCCTGCTGGAGCATTAGCGGCAGATCGCGACTGGTACAGAGCACTTCGGCGGTGATGTAACGCAGATCATCGCGCCAGGGCGCGTGCTGTTCATCCACCAGCGAGGCAAACACCTCCGAGCCGATATACCCGGTACGCGTACCGTAGCGCTGGGCATGTTCGGACAGGCCGCGCTGTTCGCGGCGCAGTGAAAAGTAGGCGCCGTAGTTGCCGTTATCCTGGCTCTGGCTGCGCCAGAACGGACGAAACTCTTGATCATCACGCTGCCCGTCAACGCTGGCATGAATACGGGTAACGGCGTAAATCTCGTAATCCATCGGACGAATGTTATCGACCACCAGATGGTATTCGTGCTGGCTGTCGCTCAGTTTTTGCCGTTCCGCCACTTTGGCGAACAGGTTCACCACCGGGGTGCAGTGCAGCGCCAGATGGTTTTTATCCACCACGCGCTCAAGCTGATCATCGGCTTTATCCAGCAGGATGATGATGTCAAAGGTGGTGGCATCACCGCTCTGCGCCAGCAGTGGACGCAGCCCTTTCAGGCTGAAAAAGAGGAAGCGCGACGGAAAAGCAAAATACTCTTGTAGCAGACGGTAACCGTCAAAGTTACGCAAATCGTCCGGCAACAGCGCCTGGTCGGACTCGAACCCTTCCTGACGTAGTGCGTCTTCCGGCAGAACCAGCGGCGCGGTTGAGGTACCGGGAATCAGCGCCAGCGCCCCGACCTGGTGCGCCATCAGCAGCTCCAGCAGTTGCAGTGCCTGCATATCCGGGCCACTTAAAAAGAACTCCACGCGGTCAAAATCAAGGTGTGAGAGTTTCACCGGTCCGTCACAGCGCAGCCGGATCCGCAGTGCGCTGACCGCCCCGCTCTGGCCGAGGCCGATACGCAGCAGCGGCAGGTCGGCGGGTACGCCGCCCAGTTCGACGGCGCTAATGCTCAGCGGCAGTAACGTCACATCATGTGCGGTGGTGTAACTGCAGGTGACGCCATTTTTCTTGAGCGTCTGGCTGTCCATCATGGTGCCGCGCGGCACCACAAAGCCTTTACTTAAATCGCCTTTTGCCGGGTCAGGCTGCAGTTCGGCAATCGCCATTGACGGGGTGGGCGCAAGGTAGTTTGGCGCGATCATCTCCAGCAGACGCTGAGAGAACCGGGGAAATTCGGCGTCCATCTTGAGCTGCACGCGGGAGGTCAGAAAGGCGAACCCTTCCATCAGACGCTCGACATACGGGTCGGCGACATCCATGCCCTGCATTCCCAGCCGCCCCGCCACTTTCGGATAGCGGCCCGCAAACTCCTGACCCATTTCCCGCAGCCAGGCCAGTTCGCGGTTGTAATACTCGAGTAATTTACTCTCCACGCTTACCCCACATCTTTTAACTCGAAATGGCCATTTTCCAGGTCGACATCGGTGCGAAACAAAAAGGATAACGGATACGGCACGCACCACAGGCGGCCTTTGATTTCAATCGATAAGACGTTGTGCAGATCCAGCGACTTTGTATCGGAGATGCAGCGCACCATCAGCCCCTGAGGCAAAATACGCGGTTCGAAATGCAAAATCGCGTCGGTAAGCTTGCGCTGGATATCCTGCCATTCAATGTCGGACATGCGCTGACCGGCCAGTGGCGCCACGCCAAAATTGGCGACCGAGCGGCGCACGTGACTCAATTTTGAGAGATCGTTTTGCGCCTCGTTATTGATGGTGTTGAACAGCCACTGCAGGTCACGCAGTACGTGGCGGCGCAGCGCATTGTGCGAGACCAGATTGCTGTTGAGCGGCTCCTGCTTTTTGTCCGGCGCGTCATCGGTCAGGCGGTCCAGCAATGACGGCTGCATTTTGTCGCGCGCCCCCGGCGACTCTTTGCCGGTTCTGGCGCGCCAGCCGCTACGCAGCAGATCGCGGTCGTCCTGAGGCTGACTACTCATGCGCATCGCCTTTGGCAAAACGCAGGCTGGCTAAATCGAGCAGCGGAAATTCCGCCGTATCGTTAAGCCACACTTTTTGGCCGCGCCCCATGTAATGGGGCTCCTCGCCCGGCAGCGGCTGCCACTCGGTGGTGCGTGAGAGCAAGAAGCGGTCTTCAACCTGATTGTCCAGCGGATAGCGCGCCGGGATCTGGCACACCTGCTCGCTACCGTCGTGCAGACGAATGCGGGTGTGTCGCCAGACCAGATCGATGACACTCGCCGGGGCTTGAAACTCCATCTCTTCAATCGCGCTGAACGGCAGCCAGAAGTAGCGTCCGTTGACGATGGCCTCGCAGACCGGGCCAAAGCGGCAGTCGCCATCCATCAGCCAGTTGAAGCTGTGGGTGGTGCCATCCTGTAAGGTCAGTTCGCCAGGGATGGCCTCGGCCTGTTCCAGCGCCCCAATGCGATGTGAGCAGGCTTCGGTAGCGGAAAGATCGAGGGCGGCAACCATTGCCGCCAGCCACGGCCATTGTTTGTCCGGCATCGCAGGACGCGCCCGTCCGGCCATCACTTCTGCACGCTGACGTTCACCATTGATGGTCTGTTCAAGCAGGGTGATGGTCGGCTGCGCCTGTGGCGTCAGCGCCAGCCAGCTTTTGAGCTGTGCCAGGGCGCGTGGCCAGTTGCCCTCAAGGCAGAGCATTTGCGTAAAGGCCGCACGCAGGTCGGCATCGGTGGGCTGCGTGCGAATGCGGTTTTCCAGTTGCCCCAGACTCTCCCGGAGGGATTCTCCCGCGAGTTGTTGCTCTAGTGTGTTCATCACCGCTCCTCTGTGTAAAACGAATGAAATTGTGGTTTTTTGCGCTCAGCGCATACCCTCGTACCGTAGCTCCGGTAAGCATCGCGCCACCTGGGGCCGTCCCGGATGGCGGCGCAAGCGCCTTATCCGGGCTACGCGGTGAGCTGCTCGCTCGGTCCCCTCTTGAGGATTAGGGGGAAAACTAGTGCACAGCCTTATACGTACCGACCGCCGGGTCGCGCAGTTGCGGACGCAGGGAGTCAATCAGCAAAATGTTGAGGGTCGTACCGGGAGCGAACCACGGGGTCCAGACCTTACGCACCTCGTCAAGCCGTGCCTGCAGCCGGGCCTGATCGTTGGCCAGTTCGCGAGAAACTTCGACGGCGACGGTGCCGTTTGCCTGCCAGCCGCTCAGAGAAGGCACATAAGGCAGGATCATCCAGCTCTGCCCGAGACTGCCTTCGCTGGCCACCATTCGCTCGTTGTTCACTGTGGTTATCAACAGACGGTCGGCGTCCGCACTCTCGCTCAACCCGCTTACCGGGAAACCGTGGACAAAGGTCATGGTGGTTTTACGCTCAATGCCGTTGGTGATTTGGCTAACATCACTGCGACCATTGAGCCAGCCGCCCTTCTCACATTTGCCGTCGTCTTTGGCCGGGATAAACAGCGCCGGGCTGCTGCTATCACCCTGCCAGAATGTCCGCAGATGGCAGCCATCCTGGAGAGTAAACTCCTGCCACGGCGTGCGGTTCGCCGCCGGGGAGTTATCTTCCGGGCGTCCTTCCGGCAGTTGTAAGCCACTGGCGGTATTGGTCGCAGGCGGCGTACTTGTCGCCGCAGCCGCCGGAGTGACAACCGGCGCCCAGTCTTTCGCTTTGCTTGCGGTCCCCTGGGCCAGCGTGTTGTTTTGCGCATCGGTCAATTTCCAGCGCACCAGCGCCAGCGTGCCGCACTGGTTTTCGAGCAGCGCGCCCAGACGCGGCATAAAACTGTCGAGCACGGTGACTTTTTTATCGCCATTCGCCACGATACGCAGCGGTAATTCCCGCGCACACCAGCTTTTCGGCGAGTTATCCGCGATGTCGTCGATCCAGATATCCAGTTTTTGTGTAGGAGACTGCACGATACGGTAGTTTTCAGCCTGAGCGCCAAAACAGACCGCGAACAGCGCCAGCCCCGGAAGCCAAAGTTTCATAAAATTCCTTGTAAGCCTGTATCAATCACGAAGAGGGAAAAACTGCGACGCTTGCGCCAGCGAGTGCAGAAGCGTGGTGTCCTGTGGAGCACCGACCCATACCGCTACGGCGCTGTAATTGTCCTGCTGATCATGACTTTCCACGTTGGTGCGCAGCAGTATCTGATTCATTAATGTCAGCCATTCATGGGGGGTATTGACCATATGCAGGGACTGTTTCATCTGCTCTTCGCTCACCCCGTGCCAGAAACCGTCGGTGCAGAGCAAAAACACATCGCCATCTTCAATCGGTACCACATCGCTGTAGCTGGCTTCGCGCTCATCGTCACCCAGCCCTAACGCGAAATAGAGCAAGTTGCTGTTAATACCCTCGGTCTGGTGTCCGGCGTCTTTCATCTGCTGTACCAGGCTGTGATCGGTGGTGACGTGGTACAGCCACCCGCGGCGAAACAGGTAAAGTCGGCTGTCTCCCGCATGTACCCAGTAGGCAAGATGGTAATCACGGTCAATAAACAGACTCACCATGGTGGTGCCCATACGCTGAAACTGCTCAGTCGCTTTTTGTTCGGTGCGAATGGCGTTGTTGGCTTCGTTGATATACTCGCGAATGTATTGCGCATTCAGATGCTGGTCGCCATCGAAGCGGGTGATGATGGCATTGCGGGCGAGCTCGGCCGCCACATCGCCGCCGGGAAGCCCGGCAATACCGTCGCATACCACGAAACATGCGGCGCGCTCGCCAATGCTTTCACCGGTTTGATCCTGGTTACTCGCACGCGCGCCCTGTCGGGACATTGAGGCGGTGCTGATATTCATTGTTGTTCTTCCGATGCGCTTTGTGAATCTTTGTACTGGTTTACTTCCATGTCGTAGGCATGCAGGAACGCCTCGCCAAACAGCGTGTGGAAGTCGTCATCGATTTCACCGGCCGTTTCAGCGTAAGAACGCACAAAATAGTCCCACAGCGCCGCTTTGCGATTGGAGAGCATGCCAAGACGCGCAGTGGCGCCGTCGCGTTTCGCGTCCTCTTCCAGCAGTTCCGGGTTAAAGGATTGCAGCATGGCGGCGATAATGGCGCGAATACCGGAGATCATCCCTAACTGGTGGGCCTGTAAGTCGATCAACGCATCGCGCACCGACTTTTTCGGCGGCATAAAGCCGGGCATACGGGTACCGAACATCTGCATCAACACGGTTTTGCCGGAAGGCAGCAATTTAAACGGGTTGTTGGCGTCATCGAGCACCATCGTCATGTCCGCTTTTACCCCACGTTTAAGGATTGAGCGTGATGACAACAGCGCCACTGTCCCTTGCGAAAACATGCTCAACATCTGTCCGAGTTGACGCATGTTTTCCCGATCAAACTGCGGCGTGGGCTGCATATCACTGAGCCCCATCCCTTCCAGCAGCGCATCCAGCAGTTCGCCTTTAAGGACATCACCGCTGCTCTCACCGCTGCTGGTCGTTGCAGATTGCGCGCTTTCGCTCTGTACCGGGTCAATACGCAAGCGGCCTTTTGGCGTCTGGGCGGCGGCACGCTGTACGGTTTGCGGCGTGGGTAACGTGATGGGGACATATTCCGGCATCTCGCTGTTGGCTTCCGGCGCCACGGGTTCCGGCGCAACAAACAGCGGCTGCACATCCTCTGGCTCGGTGTGCGGCACGATATCGTCATGCGGCACCACCGGTTCAGGCTGCGGCGGGACAGGTGCCTGCCAGGACGGTTCCGCTTTCTTCGGCTCAGACGGGGCAACATCATCTACATGACTTAGCGGCACGGCGCCACTGAGTAGCCCCAGCGGATCGTCATCTCGTGCCTGCTGCGTGCTCGCCCCGGCACCGCCAAAGAGAGCTAACGGATCCAGTTCATCCGGCGCGGGTGCGTCATGTTTAGCCGTGGGTTCTACGGGCGGCACCAGCGTTGACGGCGTGACATCGGCGAAAATGCTGTCGTTTTTGAACAGCGGTTCGTCGTTAAACAGCTTGTCCGTGTCGATGGTACGCGGCGCGGCAGCGGATTCGTTTTTACTCAATAAGGCCAGCGGGTCTTCCGGGTTGCGTTCCGGCTCTTTCGGCGCGGCAAACGGATTGAGCGCCTGGGGCTCTGGTTTCGCACGGTTACTGGAGATGCTGTCGGAGATGGAAAACTCCTGCATCAGACTGTCCCAGATCTCCGTTGGCACGGCGGTGGTGGCGTTCTCTTTTTTCTCCACCGGGGCCGGATCGGGCGTAAGTCCTGCCTGCACATTCGCCGCCATACGGCTGACTGGCTGGGTGTCCAGGATCAAATCGGTCACTTCAATGCGGTATTCGTCAATATCCAGGATATCGCCATCCTGCAGTTCAACCTGGCGGCCCCGCTCCAGCGGAATGTCGTTGAGTACGACTCGGGTCACATTGCCACGGTTAGTAATGCGGCATTCACCGTTCCCGGCGATATGTACGATTGCCTGCAGGCGCGAAATGGCACGCTCATTGTCCGGCAGCACCAGGTTATTGTCCGTTCCGCGTCCAATGGTGCCTCCCGGCGGATAAAAATCGCAGCGGCTTTGCGGAGGTTGATGGCCGGGTTTATTGGTAACTATTGTGAATCGCATAGCGTATTCCTGCTGGAGTTATTAGCGTTCCGAAAAGGGTCAGTTCTGATAACGCTGGTGCTGGAAAATAAAAATGCCAGTGAAGCCTCAGTGGCTTAATTAATGGGTTGTAAATCATTAAGTTTAATATATCCCCGCGCCTCGCCCAGCAGACCGGGTTTATTTTCATCACGTACCGCAACCTGAATCCAGTTAGCGTTGATTGTTTTTATTTTTACCAGTGGCGTTCCGGAAGTGACAGGCTGTAAATCTTTCGCCCCGTCATCGGGTTGTTGCTTGAAGTGCTTATTCTCTACCCCTGATTTTAGGGTATAGGTCATCATCCAGGGGAAGGCTTCACAACCCGCGTTTTTTTCAATTATATTGGTATCAACAGCGTTTTTATCCGCAGGTGTGAAATGCTTCAACTCGCCAGTAAAGTAACGATGATCGCACTCTGTCGATCCGGTAAGTTTATCGACCGTAATAGCACCAGCACGCTCAATGTGCCCCTCTTTCCAGGTCAAAAACTCAGATGGAAGATGGGTAAAGTAACGCTTGAGTTGCTCAGGTTCAGCGTTTTTTTTGTCAACATTAAGGTTGATGACCTTCTCGACATTGTCGCCATCTTTAGTGACGAAATAACGGTATTTCAGTTCTGGCGTATTTCGCTGACCATCGTCGCTCCATACGGGCAGCCAGTAGACCTGAAGAATACCCTGGTGCAGGGTCTGTTCTGCGGCTGTGGAAAGTGAAGCAAAAAACAACGTGCTGATAACAATAAATGTCTTGAGCATGACCCGTCCCTTTCTAATTACTGCAATTTACATAACATGATGTAATCGTTACTGTAAAATTCTCAATACCTTCTTGCGTCAGGAAATTTTTCAGCTCATTCAATTTCGTTACGCTGTTGCCGACAAAGTTATCACCTTTTGTTGCGCCAATAAGCAGGCAGCCATCTGTGTTGTCAGGGTAATTCCCATTATGAATTAAGATATAACGTGAGACTGGAACGGATGAGTTATAAAGCAAAGGAACAGGATTATGTGATTGCACAGTGGGAATATTACTATTATGCCACTGCAATCTATAAGATCCTTCCGGAATCCTTTTTCTTAGGGAAGGTGCGAATAAGCAGGTCATTTCTTCCCAAGCTGACTCGCTGATTAAAATTTCGCGGATCTGGGCCGATTTTTTTCCCGCAAACACATCGAATCAGCCTATTTAGGCTATTTTTTCCACCATTTCTGGCGTTATTTCCGGTTTTTACTGAGATCTCTCCCACTGACGTATCATTTGGTCCACCCGAAACAGGTTGGCCAGGGTGAATAACATCGCCAGTTGGTTATCGTTTTTCAGCAGCCCCTTGTATCTGGCTTTCACGAAGCCGAACTGCCGCTTGATGATGCGAAACGGGTGCTCCACCTTGGCACGGATGCTGGCTTTCATGTATTCGATGTTGATGGCCGTTTTGTTCTTGCGCGGATGCTGCTTCAAGGTTTTTACCTTGCCGGGACGCTCGGCGATCAGCCAGTCCACATCCACCTCGGCCAGCTCCTCGCGCTGTGGCGCTCCTTGGTAGCCGGCATCGGCTGAGACAAATTGCTCCTCTCCATGAAGCAGATTACCCAGCTGATTGAGGTCATGCTCGTTGGCCGCGGTGGTGACTAGGCTGTGGGTCAGGCCACTCTTGGCATCGACACCAATGTGGGCCTTCATGCCAAAGTGCCACTGATTGCCTTTCTTGGTCTGATGCATCTCCGGATCGCGTTGCTGCTCTTTGTTCTTGGTAGAGCTGGGTGCCTCAATGATGGTGGCATCCACCAAAGTGCCTTGGGTCATCATGACGCCTGCTTCGGCCAGCCAGCGATTGATGGTCTTGAACAATTGACGGGCCAGTTGATGCTGCTCGAGCAGGTGGCGGAAATTCATGATGGTGGTGCGATCCGGCAGGGCGCTATCCAGGGATAATCGGGCAAACAGGCGCATGGAGGCGATTTCGTACAGGGCATCTTCCATGGCACCGTCGCTCAGGTTGTACCAATGCTGCATGCAGTGAATACGCAGCATGGTCTCCAGCGGATAGGGCCGTCGGCCATTGCCCGCCTTGGGATAAAACGGCTCGATGACAGCGGTCATATTCTGCCATGGCAGAATCTGCTCCATGCGGGAGAGGAAAATCTCTTTTCGGGTCTGACGGCGCTTAGTGCTGAATTCACTATCGGCGAAGGTGAGTTGATGGCTCATGATGTCCCTCTGGGATGCGCTCCGGATGAATATGATGATCTCATATCAGGAACTTGTTCGCACCTTCCTTAGCCCGGATTCCGTCGTATCAGGTCCGGGGCGTTCAAGAATATAACCACTTATCGTACTGCCGGAAATATCATACGTACTGATCGTTGAACTGTCAGTTTGCCAGAGACGCTTTATGGAGATGAGATAATTTGCCATACACTCCCCTTAACGCTTTCAGCGATCCCTTTCGGGATCGCTGCAAAAGACCTTACGCTTCTTTGTTTTCTTTGATATTCCAGCCGGCACTGGTTTCAGCGCCTTTACCGCCAGAAGAAGACTGCTCCCAGTACTGCTGTTTCACTTTTGCAGCCTGGAATGCGTAAGTTACGCCAACGGTGTCGCCATTATCCGCACCGGTGTACTGCACGGAAGTTACTAACACTTCTTCCAGCGTAATGCGCGCATATTCAACCTGCTGACCGCCCGCTTTGCAGACAGAAAGCTCAACTTTGGTTAAGTGCTTGCCGCTGGCGCAGTGTTTCAGGATTGCCGTTGTGGATTTGTCAATTAATGCGTTTACATGCAGGTCATTGAAATTAACTTTACCGGCACCACCGCCGCCGCCGACGCTCATATTCCCTGGCTGTGAAGCGCCCCAGGAAAAAGAAGTAATATCAGTCCAGCCGGTGTGGTTAGAATCTTTCGACTCACCCGTAACGCCATCGACCTTCAGAAACATATCAATAGCCATAATATTTACTCTTCGTTAATGATGATTATTGCTTTCGAAAAAGCGTGTATATACCAGTCATCGCTGATGGTATAGAACTAATGGGTAAATATGGGGCCAGCTAAAACCGTCCATATTTTACCTCTCCCTCATATCCGCCATCATGACCCTGACGGATATGCTTTGCACCCTCTGAACAACAAGGGTCGCGAAGATTAACGCTGTGAATTGTCTAATAAAATAATTCTAAAAATAGATTATATTGTGTTCCCGGAACCCGTTTTCCGGATAGCCTGGGAATAGTTTAATTTACATAACATTATTGTGATAGGCAGTTCCAGATATATCACTACATATATCACTACGCGGGCATTCTTTACGCCGCGCCAAAGAATAATGATGCTGTTTTAACATTTTATAAAACAAGCTCATTTTTTCTGCTCTTTTTTACAGGGAAAAACAGCAGACAGTGATTCAATAATAAGGGTTGATGCCCGGGTTTGACGCTCCTGCGGTGTTAAATTCGCAAAACGGGAAGAGAGATTTTCATGGGCTGAGGAGGGAAGTAGCCGTTGATAACTGCACCAGGTTTTTCCTTCCGTCGCATCCATCACGCCAAGAAAATACATTTCAGCCTTGATCCGCTCCCGTTCGTTGGTTTTCGAGAACCAGGCTTGCGCAAAACGCTCACTGCTCATATTGACGTCAAACCCTGTCAATAACCCGGTATCTCGCAGAAAATTCGCGGTGTCATCCTGGGGTAGCGGCTCTGCTCGCGGGTATTCATAGGTCTCAGCGTTTGCCAGTCCCGTCGCGAAACAACACAGCAGGCTAAGTGCGATGTAACGTTTTTTCATATCCAGCTCCCTGTTCCCGGATGCGGCAAACCTCACCGAACCTGTTCCTTATGTAGCCCCGGTAAGCGCAGCGCAACCAGGGGAAATATGACCGTCGTTCTTAAAAAACATATCAATAACCATACTGTCTGTTTTTCGTTAATGATGATTATTGTTTTTGAAAAGTACTTCTATGGCAACAGCATCGCATGAGTCCGAATAACACTTTTCATATTGTACACTGGTTTTTACTACATCGAATGACATGCTATTATTCTTTCACTCCCTGCCCTTTCAAATTTAAGGATTGAAAATGAAAAAATTCCTCGCGCTGACTGCAATGTTTATTTTACTGCTTGCCGGAGTGTATACCCTTGTGGATATCATTCAATCGCTCTGGTTGGTTCTTAAATATGAATCGCTCAATCCCTACTCCACCGGCGCATTAACAGGAAAAGTGCTGTTTCTCCTGGTTGTCTGCGGTTTGTTTTTTCTTGTTCGCAGGATTTATAAGAATAAACTCACTCATCGTTAAGGGCCAACCACCCTGTTCCTGCGGTGCCTGAGGCATAAGGATGAAAATACCGTTTGCTGTATTCTTCACGCCTTTGGCGCCCTGGCAACAAAATGGTCAATGATCTGCTCGGTGAACATTCTGTTGGTACTGAGATAATTAATCGCCTCAATCCACGGTTCCAGTACGTCCTCTACCATAAAATAAAGCAAATCCAGATCGCCCGCCTCGCGCAAGGCATAGTAAATAGATTCATTAAGCTCTTTCAGATCCCTTGAGCTATAAATGGACCGTGAAATCATTGCCCCGACACCCAGCACACCGGTTATTTTTGCAGAAAGTAAAAAGCGCGGGATGATGTATGTGCCGAACCAGGAGGCCAGTTCACTGGCAAAAACCGTTTTAAAGGCCAACTTACCTAATTGAGAGCCAGCCACTTTTAGCATTATTTTTTCCAACTGCTCGTGATTTAAGCCGTGGACATAGCGATTGATGACAATATAGATAAGTTGCCAGAAGTCTTTGGACGTCACCCCACGTTTCGTTAGCTCGCCCAGGCGAATGCGCTCCCTCTCATTGAGGCCACTGTTCTCGGTATCAAACATGTCCTTTGCCAGGGTCCACATATCCTGTGGTAAAGAGACAAAGCTATCGATGGCCGCCTGCAAGACGATATCCGCTGCGCTTTGCTTCTCGGGATTTAAAATCTTTAACATCCCCTCCGCTATCTGAACGGGTGAACCAGACATAATGGTGTGCTCCTTGCTAACCAATGGATTAAACAGTATGTATGATGCACGGTGCCGCAGGCATGTTCACGGCCAGCCTGCGGCGTCTCCGCTCTTATGCCTCTTTGGTTTTCAGCGACGGCAGTTTTGATACCAGACGCAGTGAGACAGTCAGCCCTTCCAGTTGATAATGCGGACGCAGGAAGAATTTCGCGGTGTAGTAACCGGGGTTATCTTCAATCTCCTGCACCTGCACTTCGGCGGCGGCCAGCGGTTTGCGCGCTTTGGTCTCCTGAGAGGAGTTTGCCGGGTCGCCATCGACATAGTTCATCACCCAGTCGTTCAGCCAGCGCTCCATTTCATCACGCTCGCGGAAAGAGCCGATTTTGTCGCGCACAATGCACTTGAGATAGTGCGCAAAACGGCAGCAGGCGAAGAGGTACGGCAAACGGGAGGCCAGACGCGCGTTAGCGGTCGCATCGGCGTCATGGTATTCCGTCGGTTTTTGCAGCGACTGGGCACCGATAAAGGCGGCAAAGTCAGAGTTTTTGCGGTGAATCAGCGGCATAAAGCCATTTTTCGCCAGCTCGGCTTCACGACGGTCACTGATGGCGATTTCAGTCGGGCACTTCATGTCCACGCCGCCGTCATCGCTCGGGAAGGTGTGGCATGGCAGGTTTTCCACCGCCCCACCGGATTCGACACCGCGAATCGAGGTACACCAGCCATACTCTTTGAAGGAGCGGTTGATGTTCGTCGCCATCGCATACGCCGCGTTCGCCCACGAGTAGTTGCTGTGGTTAGCGCCATCGGTCTCTTCTTCAAAGTCGAAGCTATCAACCGGATTAGTGCGAATACCGTACGGCAGGCGTGACAGGAAGCGCGGCATCACCAGCCCCAGGTAGCGGGAGTCTTCCGATTCACGCAGCGAACGCCAGGCGGCGTACTCGGTGTTCTGGAAAATTTTGGTCAGGTCGCGCGGGTTCGCCAGCTCCTGCCAGGATTCCATCTGCATCACACTTGGTGCGGTACCGGTAATAAACGGACAGTGCGCCGCCGCGCCGATACGCGCCATCTCGCCCAGCAGTTCCACATCCTGCGGACTGTGATCGAAATAGTAGTCGCCAACCAGGCAGCCAAAGGGTTCGCCACCGAACTGACCGTACTCTTCTTCGTAGATTTTTTTGAAGATAGGGCTCTGGTCCCAGCCGACACCTTTGTAGCGTTTCAGAACGCGGCCCAGTTCCGGCTTCGAAATGCTCATAAAGCGGATTTTCAGCATTTCGTCGGTTTCAGTGTTGTTGACCAGATAGCTCAGCCCACGCCAGGCGCTTTCCAGTTTCTGAAACTCTTCGTGGTGAATGATCTCATTGACCTGTTGAGAGAGTTTTTCATCAATCCCGGCAATCAGATTCTGAATCGTGCGATAAGTGTCCGAGGAGAAGGTGACGGTGTTAGCCAGCGCCTGCTGGGCCAGCGTCTGTACCGCAGACTCGACCGCTGAACGCGCCTGTTCCGTTTTCGGGCGAAACTCTTTGCTGAGCAGCGCGCTAAACTCGTCCTGGCTGAATGTTTCGCCCTGCGGCAAGTCTTGCTGTTGGGTTACATTGCTCATGATTTACTCCTCTTTACCTGACGTGCTATCACGGTTGTCCGGCATCTGGCTCAGCGATTTCAACAGTGTCGGATCTTTCAGGATTTTAGCAATCAGCTCTTCCGCGCCGTTTTTACCGTCCATATAGGTCAGCAGGTTGGAGAGCTGAGTACGGGCTTCAAGCAGTGAATTCAGCGGCTCGACTTTGCGTGCCACCGCATCCGGCAGGAAATCTTCCATGCTGTCGAAGGTCAGATCGACGTTCAGTTTGCCTTCTCCGGTCAGCGTGTTGTCCACCTGGAAAGCCACGCGCGGTTTCAGCGCTTTCATGCGTTCATCGAAGTTGTCGATATCGATATCAAGGAACTTACGTTCGTCAACAGAAGGCAGATTCTCAACCGGTTTACCCACCAGGTCGGCCATCACCCCCATCACAAACGGAAGCTGAATTTTGCGCTCCGCGCCATACACTTCCACGTCGTATTCAATCTGAACGCGTGGCGCGCGGTTACGCGCGATAAATTTTTGTCCACTGTTACTCGTTGCCATGATGTTCTCCATCGAAGATGCGCGGTGACGCTATCGGGATTGTTTCACCCTGTCGTCAAAGGTTATGGGTGACGCCCAAATATGTTTTCCAGTTGCTGCACGCCATCCGGCGCCAGATCGCGAACGATCGCCATAAAATCCAGTTCGATCAGCCGCTGTACGCGGTCAATCATCAGCGGGGCGGGATGGCTTGGCTCATGCTGAGCAAAATAGAGCTTCACTTTTTCCAGCATCAGTTGCGCATCGGCGCGACTGTTAAGCTGCACGCTCCGCCAGTCCGTATGATTGACAGGCGCTGCGGCGGGTGTCGTCGCCGACGCCTGAGGAATAGAAGTTGTTGCTGTCTCGTCGGGCTGCGCCTCGTCGCCTGCGCGACCTGCGCGGTTAATCAAGGTTGCGGTCTTAATGAGTTGTTCCATTTCCGGCGCACCACTCTCCCCAAGACGTTCCACCAGCCAGCTACGGATGGTGAGCAACCGTCCTTCGATTTGCATCATGACGCTGGTGGCCTCTTTTCCGGCGCGGGCCAGTTCGTCAACCAGCCGTACGCGTCCGCCCGGAAAATTGGGGCACTCTGTTTTGCTGCCGTCCAGTAGCGCCTGAGCGTCGCGGACTGTCAGCTCATCGCCATTGCTACGCAGTAAAATCGACTGGCGCAGCGTGGCGGTGAGTGTGGATTTATCACTGAGTTCTGCCAACGCGTTAATACGGTAAAACGGATCTTCTTCACCGTTTTCTGTCAACGCGGGCCACAGATCATCCCAATAGAGGGCCAGTGCCTGGCCAATAAGTGAAAGCCCGTCTGCATACCCTTCCAGACCACGGCGACGCGTCCAGGCATGGGTCAGCGCCAGCATGACGCGCAGATCTTTAGTGCGTGACAGCAGCGCGGTGGCCAGCTTTTCAACACGCGTCCAGTCTGCCGGCTCTGCGGGAATAATGGTGTCACCAAATTGCTGTTCCGCTTTGCCCTGGCTTGCCTGTTCCAGCGCCTGAAACTCAGCGTCATACTCCAGGTTTTCACCACAGGGCTGCGTCGGGCTGATGGGTTCAAGTAAGGTTTCAAGAGTCATACACAGATTCGCTTAATCAAACATCGGAGGATAAAGACCATGGCGCCCCGGTCGTGCACCGCCGGCCGGATCGAACAGCATGGTAAAAAGCTGCCCGGTAAAATTGCCGCTGTGCACATGCGTATAGAGCGGATAGCCATCGCTACGGTTGGTCCACCAGAAACTGGTCTGGCGCAGCGGGTCAAAACATTCTGCGGCTTGACGCCAGCTCAACGTCGGCGCCGCGTCGCCTTCGTAACCGATAACATCGAGGATTTCCGAGCGGTTTTCTTCTACCACGGGCTGCGGCGTGGGAATCGACAGCAGCGCCTGATCAAGTTGTTCTGCGGAGTAACTGTTGCGGATCGCATGCAGCAGGGTTCGCCCCAGTTGCTCATACCAGTCCCCCGACTGCGCCAGTTGGCGTGGAGACCACTCCAGTGGATTTATCGCCAGCAGTGCGCACAGCGGATATTGCCGCCCGACGCTGTCGCGACCGGGTAACAGACAGCCCATCTGCACCTGCTGACCACCTAACATTGGCGGCACGACAAAATTCCATATCGGCGCATTGCCGAATTGCCTGTCCGCCGCACGCTCTTGCTCTTTTTGCCAGTTCAGTAGCCCCACCTGAAACCAGTGGGACCATTGACGCTGGAGCGCGTCCGGGAAACGTCGCTGTAAGAAGTCGCCGGCACTGGGCAATTTTCCATACCAGCTAATTGCACTCGTCGTAGTCATTCGACTTTCCTTGCGGTTAAGGGCATGCGAAACGGGGAAGCTGAAACGGGTTGCGAATGCTGCCAGGGATGAACTCAAGCGTGACCTGGTGTCCATCAACGTTGTAGGTTGCCTGGCGGCTCAGGCTGCTGCTGCCCGGTGTCACACGCGCCTTGTCAACAAAGCGGTTCAGCGCCCATGCTCCATTGGTCACCAGCGTCGAGGTGGTGCCGTTCGTCAGCCCAAGCTGCATCCGTACCTGGTTGGTTCCGCCCGGCCCTGGCCAGTTCACCAGTTGCACCGCCTGTGGACCGTGGCTGTAACGGAGAATCTGCCCATCCACATCCAGCGTGAGGTTCAAAATCGCGTTGTCCATGCTCACGGTACGCACCGTCACACGATAAGAGGGCGTCGTGCTTCCCCCGGCAAAAAACGCATCACGAATAGATTGCGCCTGTTGAAACGGCGCCAGTAATCCTTCGCTACCTGGCAAGGTCTTACCATCAATGCCCGGCATAAAGCGCCAGGGTGACTGGGTGGTATCCACTTTGCTGGTCAGGTTGTCACGAAAGAAACTGTCCATCAGGCCGGTGCCAGGGGCAAACATGCGCGCCAGATCGTCTGGCGTCACTTCACTGCTGGCGTTACGAACCAGCGGGTAACGACCGGCGATGGCCTGGCGGCAAAAACCGCCCACTTCGACACTGATGCGCTTGCGGACATTTTCCAGCTCGCGGCTTTGCGTATCGCTGCTGGCGCCCACCGCCATATTGCTGAACATGGACTGCAACCCGCCGGGCAGACGCCCTGCGCTGGCCTGCAGGCGACTGATGGCTTCACCGCCGGGGGCAGGCATGCCGCTGTTGGCCGCATCCTGTACCGCTGTCAGATAGCGATAAAGTTCATCAACCTGCTTTAAAAAATCATCAAACACGATGGTTTTGCCGCCTTTTTCCAGCGGCTGAGCCAGTTCGATAATCGGCGCGTAGTGTTCCGTTACCCGCTGTTCCGGCGTCTGCGCCGTCGCGGCGGCGGGCGCAGCGTTCGCGTTATCACGATTGCCAAACAACACGTTGAGTGTGCGGCTGGTGCTGTTGCCCTCCTCCGGCTTTTTTTCGCCCTCTTCCGGGGTGTCACGGGTCAGCGTCAATACCTGGCTTAAGTTAACCACCAACTGGCGCAGCGGCGAACTGTTGCCCGAGAGCAGCCGTGCTGTATTAATACGCTGTGAAAGATTGGCACTGTTGTTGAGCGCGATATCACTCAGGAAGCTGTCCCACTGGCTGATAAAATCCCGCGCGTAAAGCTGGCGTACCGCGTTATCCGTCTGCTGCTGATCTTCTTGTTTGACGGTGGAACCAAGTACCCAGGCATCATCGGTATGCAGCGCGTTGGTCACAGTGCCAATCTGCTTATCGAAATGCTGCCAGTAACCGTCCGGGGTATATAAACCGGGGATACCGTCATTGAGCGACTTACCGCTCTTGCGCGAGAACACCAGCTCACTTTGCGGGCCACCCAGCGAGGCCAGCGAAACCGGCTTGAGGTTTTCATCCGCCGCGAGCAGACGTTTCAGGCGTCCGTAGACGCGCGCCGCGAGCGGTTGCTGGTTGATTAACGCCTGCTCCCTGGCAATCAGTGCTTCATCTTTGGCAAACGGCGAGGACTGAATTTGCGGCTCCAGCAGTTGGGTCAAATGCCATTCCAGACGACGAAGCTGGGCCTGCGTCATGTTCTGCGGCAGATTACGCTCCAGGTTGAGCATGACCCACTGATGCAGGAACTTGCCGTCATAATGTTTCGGCTGGTAGAGCATCTGATACGCTTTTAACGCTTCGTAGCTGTATTCCACATCGCTGCCGTTATCATTTCGCAGCCAGGTGGTGATGCGTGACGCCACATCCGGTAACAGCAGCTCCTGCAACGCTTTTTGGTACAACGCCTGCGATGCGTCAGAGACGTCATAGCCACGATACAGCCCCATACGGCGGGTCAGTGGCGGGCTGTTAACATCGAAGTCCTCACTTTGCGGCAGCGCCGCGAGGCTGTTTAGCAGCGGCAGTAAGGCAAAGACATCGCCTTGCGGACGCTCGCGCAGCGCTTTAATCTCCTGGCTGATACCAGGCACTTTGGCTTCGACTTCCTGCAAATAGGTTTTGTTGTTGCTGTAACTTGTCAGCCACAGACCGCTAATCACCACCAGCAGAACCAGCAGCGCGGCATAACCGGCCCACATGACCGCCCGGTTGCGCATTTCCCACCAGCGATTCTGCCCGGCAATACCGGCTTCCTGAAAAATAACGTTTTGCAGCAGGTTTTTGATAAAGAAGCTTTGTCCTTTACCGCCGGGTACCGGCTCCTCTTTGCTGACGCTATCCCAACTGTCACCGATATTACCACGAGGAAGCGAGAGTGAACGTCCCAGTTCTCCCATCACCCGGTCAAACGGCAACCCTTCCTGGGTACCGCTCGCCAGATAGATACCGCGCGGTGAAAATTCGGTTTCAAAGTTCGAGCGGGCAAACAGCGTTTGCAGATAATCGGCCAGTAGCGGACGCAGCGCGGCAAATTCCTGAGGGAACAGGTAGCTTTCGGCTCTCGCTTTCGGATCGCTCTCGTGCAGCAAAATATCCGGTAAGGCCGCATCGAGGCGCTGTTGCAGTAACGCGTACTCCTGGGTAAAACGCCCCATCAGGTCAAAATCGGCCTGCTTGCCCTCCTGCCAGGGGAAGGTAAAACCCCAGATCTGGTCACGCTGGGCTTTATCGAACCCGGCAAAATAGGCACGAAAGCCTTTCAGGAGATCCGCTTTCGTCACCAGCACATAGACCGGAAAACGGATGCCCAGTTGTTCATGCAGTTCAGTCAGGCGTTTGCGTAGATTAAGCGCCTGTTCGCGTGAGGCATCGCCTGACTGGGTGAGCAGGTCGGCAACGCTCACGGTGACAATCACCCCGTTGATGGGCTGACGGCGACGGTATTTTTGCAGCAGACCGAGGAATTTCAGCCATTCGCTGGCATCCTGAGCCTGCTCGCTCTCCTGGGTGCTGTAACGCCCGGCGGTGTCCAGCAGAACCGCTTCATTGGTAAACCACCAGTCACAGTTGCGCGTACCGCCAATCCCACGCAGCGCCGTTTTACCAAATTTGTCGGCCAGCGGAAATTGCAGCCCGGAGTTGACCAGCGCGGTGGTTTTCCCGGCGCCCGGCGCACCAATGACGACATACCAGGGCAACTGATACAGGTACTGCGTGCTGAAACGCTGGGTCCATTGCCCGCCACGCTGACCCGGCTGGTTGAAATGCGCTTTTTTCAACACCTGAGACGCTTCTTCAAAACGGTCAGCGAGGATTTGCTCTTCGCTGTTCAACCGTTTGTGATCCGCCGTCTCTTTCGGCGCATTGTCGCTTTTCAGGTTGTCCATCAGTTTGCGGTTTAGCCACGCGTTGTAAAGACGCGGAATAATGTGGCTTTGCACCCAGATGAAATACATCACCGCGATGGTGATAATTCGGTTTTGTTCAGATTCCAGCGGGCGTGAATCAACGACAGAGAGCAGCGGACCTATCATCCATATCACCGCTGCCAGCGCTGTCATCCCAAGAAAACCCCACAATATGCGGTTCGTCAGAATTGAAAGCAGACTATTCATCCTTAGTTTCCTTGTGGCAATCCGTTCAGTTCGGCTGCCGTATTACCCGGCGAAACCAGTAACGTTATCTCCACGCGGCGGTTGCGGGCGCGGTTTTCCGCCGTATTGTTCGGCGCGATGGGGTTCATTTCACCCCGCCCTTCCGCTTTCACGCGATCCGGCTGACTTAAATGTTTTTGCAACAGCGACTGTACAGAGCGCGCGCGTTCGAGGGACAGTTCATAGTTGGAAGCAAAGCGTGCGCTGCGGATCGGCACGTTATCGCTGTAGCCCACCACCAGAATTTTGCCGCTGACGTTGTTCATGGCCTGCGCGACGCGGTCAATCACCGGCGCGTAGTTTTCACGTGCCACCGTTGACCCCGACGCAAACAGCCCGTCGCCTTTTAGGGTGACAACGCTGCGATCCGTTTCATCGCGCACCGCGACTAGCCCGGCGTCGATCTCCGGTTTCAGGAAGCCGCGCAGGTTAAGCACAGGCGGCAACGATGGCGCAGGTTGGGCAATGGACGCTTCTGGCAATGTGGTCTGGTAAATTTTTGCCAGTACCGGGTTCGTGTTATCGCCAAGTCGCCAGTTAAGAACGATATAAAACAGGCAGGCAAGAAACCCGGCCAGCGCCACACAGGCCCACAGCGGGATCATTGGGCGCCAGAGTTTGCGCAGCACCGGCTGATCTTCCGGATGCGGCGACAACGGCGGCGGATAATTTCCCCGTACGCCGCGAATCATCTGCCACAAACGCTGCTTGATGGTTTCAAGCTGGGTTCGCCCATTGTCCATGACCCGATAGCGACCTTCGAAGCCCAGCAACAGGCAAAAATTAATCAGCTCCAGCAGGACGATATGCTCACGCGGGTTTTGCGACAGGCGCGCCAGCAACTGGAAAAATTTCTCGCCACCCCAGGTTTCGTTGTGAAAGGTCACCAGCAGGCCGCTGCCGGACCAGACGCCACGGCTTCCCCAGGGGGTCAGCGCCGCCGCTTCATCCAGCGCGGTACACAGGCAATAACGCGCCCCGACAATCACTTCATACGCAAGACCCGATTGCTGGCAGCGCACTTCAAAACGGCGAATTTCATCAATCAGTTGCTGGCGCAGACCGGCCTGGTCGTCGTGTGAAACAGAGTGGCGAATCTGCGGTATCGCGTTAAGCAGCGGGTTAGCGGCGGTCACCAGAGGGTTGTTACCCCCCGCGCCCGCAACATCGGCATCACGGCCGTTAGCGTGTTGTTCCTGCATATCTTGCGCTCGCTATTAATCTTTCGGGCTACGGACGGCCCAAAATTCCATGTCCAGTCCTGGAAATTCACCTGCCAGATGCAGCGCAAAGGCGCCGGATTTCTCCATTTCGCTCCACAGCTCGCCCCCTTTTTCCAGTTCGAAGTAGTTGTAGCCCGCATGCCAGGGAATTTGCGGCGGCGCGACGGGCATTGCCCGCAGCTTCATACCGGGAAGCTGGAGTTGCACCAGATCGCGGATTTTGGTGACCGGGGCGACTTTCATCTGCGCCGGGAAATGGGTTTGCAGCATCTCGCCTGGCACATTGGCTTTCACCGCCAGGACAAAACCAAACTCCCGCGCCATGCTGGTGGACGGCAGCGTCGCAACATTGAGGCCGTGGGTGCGTTCGGTAAGCGGCAGTTGAATGGCATGTTCTTCCAGCACCAGCGACAGCCCCTGACGTAACATCAGCACCAGACGGCTAAAGCAGCCGGCGAGGTTGTCGTGGTCATAAACCGGTAGTACCTCTTCCGGCGCACGCGCGGATGTCCAGGTGGTTAATTCGGTGGCAAAGGCCAGCCATTCGCGCCACAGCTCTTCCGGGTGCAGCAGCGGCAAGGTTTTCAGATGCGAAATCAAGCCGACGTGGTGATTGATCAACGCCAGCAGAGAGAATTCGACCATCTCCGTGGTATTGAAGCGGCCAGGCTGGCGCAGACGCTGAGCAAACTGCTGGCTACGCTGGGAGAGCAGGCTTTGCAGGTCGTTGATCATCGCGTACAGCGGCGCGCTGTTGGTGGCGTTGAGCATCGGCGGAATATAGGCCGAATCATGACGAATGTGATTATCGTTTCGCTTTTCCAGTATCTGAACCACACCCATCGCCGTCCACTCGGCGGTCAGATCTTTTTCCAGCATCAATTTCAGGCTTAAACGACCAAACTGCACGGCCGCCGGACCAACGGAAATGGCGTTGTCATCATCCACTTCGGCTTCCCAGGCCACGTAGCGCGCCAGTGACTCTTTATCTTCGCTGAAGATAACCTCTTCACGCCCACCCCGGCGGGCAGGTAAGGCCAGCACGACACGCTCATTGGTCACGTTATCCCCAATGGCTAATGGCGCGGGCGCATGGCGCGGATCGTGAAAGGAAAAAAAGGTGCCATCCGGTAGCAGACCGCTGGCATAGCTCAGCGCGATACAGCCCTGGCGCAACATTGCGTCATCCAGTTCAAGGTCCAGAAAGCCCCATAGCCAGGGCCGTTGTAACGCCCCCCATTCGCGAATGTGGCTATGCAGGTGGCTTTCCGCACGTTGAAAATGATGAGGACGCAGAAACATACCCTCGGTCCAGACGACCTTTTCTGCTTTGTTCATGCTGTTTTCCTGTTAAGACTGGACGCTATCTGGAAACGACGCGGATCCCGTTCACGTCGAGAAAAACGCTGGCTTCAAGTGAGTCAGACGACCATTTCCAGAATTCATAAAAGCGACTTTCACCCTGCACGGGAAGCGGAATGGAGATCCGCCATTTTTTGCCATCCAGCGCCTGATACTCCGCCATCACGCCGATATAGCGTGCTTCCGGGGTAGCCTGGCCGGTGAGTGTTTTTGTCAGTTGACCGGGCAGTAAGAAGAACTCATCGCTGTTGAGCAGGTTACCCCCAAGGGTGTTTCCCGCATTGTTTTGTAGCGACCAGAAATCGGCGGACATAAATGTCGCGTCGGATTTCAACAGCAAAACCCTGACTTTGAGCGGCGCGGATGCATTGACCTGCGGGTGCGCCTGGAACTGAAGGGTGTAACTGGCAGGTACGCTATGTGAAGTCGATCCACAACCGCTGACCAGGGTGGTCAGCGTAAGGAAAAACGCCAGGATGAGCTGGCGTACCACGAAGTTAGTTTTCATATCCATCGCTCATGATGGCGAATTAGTTAAGAATCCAGGTACCTGAGTTGCTGTTTTTACACGCTTTGCTGCTACCATCAACCGACACGCAGGTCTGTTTCTGGCGGGTTCTCAGGCGCGGGGTTTGCTTGCGTACCGTTTCGTCGTACAACTCGCTTTTCACCACAGCACGCATCGGGACATAACCAATCAACTCTTCCTGACCTTCATCGGCCAGAGCCATCCAGAAGTGTTCAACCTGGCCCAGTACAACGTAGGTTTTACCGGTTTGCAGTTGACGGATCATTTTGCCGCCGTAATCCGGCGTGCTCATCAGCGACGCAGGATAGAGTGCACGGTAGTTCTCTTTGATGGGTTGAAACTCTTTCGGTGGTTTTACCGCATAGCGGTGGGTAAGCGTGGTGCCATTCACCTCGCTGGTCACAATCGTGTCGTCTGTGGGCGTCGCCGGCGGTGGTGCTTTACATGCGGAGAGTGCAAAAACAAACAGAAGGGCTAATACATTTCGCATTTTCATAACGGTGATTTCCATTGCAAATATATTACTGTGTGGAACTGGAACGTTTAGGAAAGAACTTTTTCATTCTTTCAAAATAAGTCTCTCCCTTACCCTGCAAACCGATCAAATAATGAATTAAAGGCATAGCTACCGCACGAGCCGTTGCACCAGCAAGGCAGCGAAATATGACTTCATCAATGATAATCGTGTCTAAATTTTACAGACGAGACGATACAATTCAATATCATCTCAGCCTTAATGAAAAATGAATATTTAAAATTTATCTAAATTAAGATAATTCTCAAGAAATAATTTCACTTAGGTCTTCTAATAGTAGAAATCATAGCCAGGCAGAGCCGAAAGCCCCTTCGAATGAAGATCAAGCCACTGTATTTAATGATTTTATCCATCAAACCGCAGTGAGAACATATCACACCCGCCCTGTTATCAGATAAATCCTAAAAAGCTAATTTTGCATATTTAACCCCTCATTATTAGTAGCCTAAAAGCCACATTTACTGTGCGGAATATTGAATGACGCTTGATAAGTCAAGACCCTTCAGGTCGATAAAGTGAAATATCAAAACCGTGCAAAGTGAATATTATTCACCTGGTCTGACCATAGCGAAATAATCAACTGCGAAAATATTTTATCCCCGCTAAATAAATTGTTTTCAGTGCGACACTATTTAGCATCGCTAACTCAATGTGAATGGCCAGTAAATGAATCAATTCAGCTTATTTGATGCAAAACAAATATGACAATTCTTTTTCAATAAGAAAAACTGATCAATCACCGTTATTTTATTTGACGGAAATCTTATTTATTTGCGGAAATACCTGTTTTCTACCTAATTTGAGTTAAAGAAATGATCAAAATGCGTGCAAAGAGCTATTAAGGCATAATTTTTACTTATAGGTATGGGTAGCAAGGTAAATTGTCTGGAAGGGCGGAAAATGCCACACAGGGCACGCCGTTCGGCTGATATTCGACTAAGGTTTTCACAAGGTTGGCTACTGCGGCCTCGCTTTTCACCCGCTAAGGAGAACATTTAATGACAAGACCAGATTTGCGCCGTCAGCGCACCTTGTATCTTGCTATGCATATCGCACTGGGTGGCGCCCTGCTTTCACTTATCCCGTCGGCTCTGGCGGCAGATGCGCCCAACACCCCACAGCCGCCGGATATCCTGCTCGGCCCTTTGTTTAGCGATGTGCAAAGCGCCAAACTCTTTCCCGATCAAAAAACCTTCGCCGATGCCGTTCCCAAGGGTGACCCCTTGATGATCCTTGCGGATTACCGTATGCAGCGAAACCAGACCAGCTTTGATCTTCGCCACTTTGTTAACGTCAACTTTGATCTGCCAAAAGAAGGGGAAAAGTATGTTCCCCCGGAAGGGCAAAACCTGCGTGAGCATATTGATGGCCTGTGGCCCGTGCTAACGCGCACGACGGATAAAGCCGGTAAATGGGACTCTCTCCTCCCCCTGCCGAAACCTTATGTGGTGCCGGGAGGCCGTTTTCGCGAGGTCTACTACTGGGACAGTTATTTCACCATGCTGGGCCTGGCGGAGAGCGGACACTGGGACAAAATTGAAGATATGGTGGCTAACTTCGCCTATGAAATTGATACCTGGGGCCACATTCCCAACGGCAACCGTAGTTACTATCTGAGCCGCTCCCAACCGCCTTTCTTTGCATTTATGGTTGAATTACTGGCATCCCATGACGGTGATGACGTGCTCAAGACCTACCTGCCAGAGATGGAAAAAGAGTACCACTACTGGATGGACGGGCTGGAGGGGCTGCAAAACGGTCAGGCCAGCAAGCGGGTCGTTAAGCTTGATGACGGTTCGGTGCTGAACCGCTACTGGGATGATAAAGACACTCCGCGCCCGGAATCCTGGCTGGATGACGTTACCACCGCGAAGAACAACCCCAATCGTCCGGCAACAGAGATCTACCGGGATCTGCGCTCCGCTGCGGCATCGGGCTGGGATTTCAGCTCACGCTGGATGGATAACCCCGAACAACTGGGGACTATCCGCACCACCAGCATCGTACCGGTGGATTTGAATGCGCTGATGTTCAAGCTGGAAAAAATGATCGCCCGCGCCAGCCAGGCATCCGGCGACAGCGCTAAAGCGAGCCAGTATGAAGCGCTGGCCTCGGCCCGCCAGAAAGCCATAGAAGCCAACCTGTGGAATGATAAAGAGGGCTGGTATGCCGATTACGATCTGAAAACCAAAAAGGTTCGTAATCAGTTGACGGCGGCCGCCCTCTTCCCACTGTATGTGAATGCGGCGGCGAAAGATCGCGCGACGAAAGTAGCGGCAGCCACGCAGTCGCGGCTGTTGAAACCAGGCGGGATCTCCACAACCACCGTCAACAGTGGTCAACAATGGGATGCACCAAATGGCTGGGCGCCCCTGCAATGGGTCGCGGTCGCCGGTTTGCAAAACTACGACCAGAAAAAACTGTCGATGGATGTCACATGGCGCTTCCTGTCAAACGTGCAACATACCTATGACCGCGAGAAAAAGCTGGTTGAGAAGTATGATGTCAGCAGCACCGGGACAGGTGGCGGCGGCGGAGAATACCCGTTGCAGGATGGTTTCGGCTGGACAAACGGCGTGACGCTGAAAATGCTCGATCTGGTCTGTCCGAAAGAGCAGCCTTGTGACAGTCTGCCTGCCAGTCAGCCGGTTACCCAGACGGCAGCCGAACCGCAAAAAGCGGCGGCACAGTAACACAATAAAAGCATAATAAAAGAAAAGGCCGGTGAACACACTCACCGGCCTTATTCATTTACGGAAACAATTAACCCCGCCGTAACAGCCTAAAGACAGCCAGTACAATGATGGCACCCACCACCGCAACCAGGAAGCTATGAAGGTTGAAACCCGTTACATCGCCGCCAAAATTAAAGCGGGTCGCCAGCCAACCACCGACTACCGCCCCCACTATCCCAAGTAGACAGGTCAAAATGAATCCGCCGCCATCCCGGCCAGGCATGATTAATTTTGCGATAACCCCTGCAATCAGACCAAAAACAATCCACGCGATGATGCCCATTTACTTTTCTCCTGCTACAACGTCATATGTACGTATCGTGCATAATTCCCGCACGTTGACTAGAGTATAGGCGATAGTGTGAAAAGCATTTTCATCTCACGGACTTAATTGCAATTCCTCAGAATATTTTTATGAATTTGTATTAAGAATTCTCCGGAATTGCCGATAGTGCATCAAGACTGTCTGTCAGTGATCAAGGAGCCTTTCGGCGTGAGTAAGTACAGTGAGCAGTTCCTGAAAAATAGTCCATTAGCCGTACTCGGCGTCTTGCGTGATTTGCAAAAGAGCCAGGTACCTGTGTGCATTGCGTGGTCGAGCGGGCAATTCATCAGTAAGATCCTCGAAGTGAACCCCGAAGAACTGATCATGGACTTTGGTAGTCAGGAGTTTGATAACACAGCAGTGCAGCGCGCCACAAAAGTGACCATCACCGCCGAAACCCAGGGTGCCAAAGTCGAATTTACCCTTCCCACACTGCACAGCGGCGATTATCAGGCTTTGCCCGCTTTTATTTCTGAACTGCCAGAAAGCCTCTATTTCATTCAGCGTCGCGAATACTTTCGCATCAACGCCCCGCTGCACCCCGCCTATTTCTGTAAAGCCAAAATGCCGGACAAGAAGACGGAGCTGCGTTTCCGCCTGTTCGACCTTTCACTCGGCGGTATGGGCGCGTTACTGGATGGCACTGTTCCGGAAGGATTGCAGGCAGGTATGCGCTTTTCCCAGATAGAGCTCGATATGGCCTCATGGGGACAGTTCTATTTTGACGCACAGCTTATCGCCATCGGTGAGCGAAAAGTGGTAGACGGCAAAAACGAAACCATTACCACGCCGCGTCTGAGTTTTCGCTTTCTTAACGTCAGCCCCGGCGTTGAGCGTGAACTCCAGCGTATTATTTTTGCGCTCGAACGCGAGGCCCGCGAACGCGCCAGCCGCGTTCGCTAAAAAAAAGACCCGCTTATCCAGGCGGGTCTTTTCACATTGATATGGCGTTTACATGGCGTTCATCGCTTTCTGTACTTTCCAGATGTAGCGCGGCGCCTGTGGTGCCGGGTGGTTTTCTACCACGTGTTCAAAAAAGCCCTCAGCGCTCAGGTCGTTAATCTTGTCGATCGCTTTTTTCCGGTCGGATGAGAATGTCCGCAGCAGCGCGCCTGCACCGTTCACATAGGAGACCACCAGCGCATATTGCATCACTTGCGGATCTTTTATTCCCGCCAGTACGCCGTGCTCCATAATGCTCAAATACGCAGCCCCCATGGAGATATTGCGCTCCGGGTTTTTCAGCTCGCTGGTTGTAGGTTCACCGCTCCAGCCCATATAGCGATACACTTCGCGCCCGGAGGTGGAAGCTTTTAACTGCATCAGCCCAACGGCGTTTGATTTACTGACAAGGTTGGGGTTGCCGCCTGACTCAACCGCAATCATCGCGGTAATCAGACGCGGACTGACGCCCCACGCCGCCCCCGCTTTTTCACTGACTGGCATCCACTGCATGGCCCGTTTTACCGGGACTTCCGGGTTCCAGTCCGGGTTACGGTAGTCCGTGCGTTTCGAGCTACAACCCGCCAGAAGCACAATTAAAAAAGCAAACCATCTCAATTTCACACGCAATCCTTCTTTGGTGAACGCATCACTATGGATGACAACAAACAGGGTTAGCGGCATGATAACCGTTTCCAATTAGATGTCAGCAAGGAATTGCCATGTCGAGGTTTCATTTGATTGCGCCCTCCGGTTACTGCATTAATCAGCAGGCGGCAGCGCTTGGGGTTCAACGGCTGGAGTTACAGGGACATCAGGTGGATAACCGTTGTGTCATTACCCGCCGCGACCAACGCTTTGCGGGTCAGGAGAGCGAACGTCTCCATGATCTCAACAGCCTGGTCGCGCTCGAAGGTGCGGATATTATCGTTCTCCCCGTTCGCGGCGGCTATGGCGCAAGCCGCCTGCTGGAAGATATCGACTGGCAGGGCCTTATTCGCCGACAACAATCCCAGCCGTTACTTATCTGTGGACACAGCGATTTTACGGTGGTGCAGATGGGCTTATTAGCCCGTGGCGGCGTGATCACCTTTAGCGGCCCGATGTTGGCCGGCAATTTCGGCGCACCAACACTGAATGAATTTACCGGGCGTCATTTCTGGCAGGCGCTGCGCCAGCCTGAATTGACCGTCGAGTGGCGCGGCGAAGGCCCACGTTGTCACACCCAGGGCACGTTATGGGGTGGGAATCTGGCGATGCTGGTTTCGCTTATTGGCACCCCGTGGCTTCCGGCCATTGAGGGAGGTATTCTGGTGGTTGAGGATATCAATGAGCATCCTTTCCGCGTGGAACGTATGCTGTTGCAGTTGCTGCATTGCGGCATTCTCGCGCGTCAGAAGGCGCTCGTACTGGGCAGTTTCACCAGCGCCGATCCAAATGAATACGATGCGGGCTACAATCTTAATACGATGGTGGAATACCTGCGAAGCAGGCTCTCGATCCCGGTGATAACGGGGCTTGCATTTGGTCACGAGCAAGAGACCGTCACGCTGCCTCTCGGCGCGCATGCGGTATTAGAGCATGATGAGCGCTCACGACTGACTATTTCCGGTCATCCCGTATTGGGCGCATAAAAAAACGTTTAACCGACTGATTAAATCTGTATTTCTGCCGTTAATATATATCGGGTTTTTAAACTATAACTGCTCAGCGTATTCAGGCACTGAGCGGTTATGGGTTTCACCATTTTCCGGGTAAGAGGAGACGCACGACATTGGATGCAGCGGCGGTAATTAGTCTGTTTATTTTGGGTTCAGTACTTGTAACCTGCAGTATTTTATTAAGTTCTTTCTCCTCCCGTCTTGGTATCCCGATCCTCGTTATCTTTCTCGCCATTGGCATGCTGGCAGGCATTGACGGTATTGGCGGCATTCCGTTCGACAATTATCCGTTCGCCTATATGGTCAGTAACCTCGCGCTGGCGGTGATTTTGCTTGATGGCGGGATGCGAACCCAGGCGAGTTCCTTTCGCGTGGCGCTGTGGCCCGCCCTCTCTCTGGCGACGGTGGGAGTGCTTATCACGTCCGGGCTGACCGGAATGATGGCGGCCTGGTTGTTCCACCTCAATATCATGGAAGGGTTGCTGATCGGCGCGATTGTTGGCTCGACGGACGCGGCTGCGGTGTTCTCACTGCTTGGCGGGAAAGGGCTGAACGAGCGTGTCGGTTCAACGCTGGAAATTGAGTCCGGCAGCAACGATCCGATGGCGGTCTTTTTGACCATCACACTGATTGAGATGATTCAGCAGCATCATGCGGGCTTGAGCTGGATGTTTGTCGTGCACATTATTCAGCAGTTTGGGCTGGGTATCGTGTTAGGTCTCGCGGGCGGCTATTTGCTGCAACAGATGATCAATCGCATCTCCCTGCCCGCCGGGCTCTATCCTCTGCTGGCGCTGAGCGGCGGCATTCTGGTGTTCGCGGTGACCACCGCCATTGAAGGCAGCGGGATACTGGCGGTCTATCTGTGTGGTTTTGTGCTGGGCAATCGTCCGATACGCAATCGTTACGCCATTCAGCAAAACTTCGATGGTCTGGCCTGGCTGGCGCAAATCGGCATGTTCCTTGTCCTGGGGCTGCTGGTAACGCCATCTGATTTGCTGCCGATTGCCATTCCGGCGCTGATCCTCTCGGCGTGGATGATCTTTTTCGCCCGTCCGCTGTCAGTATTCGCCGGGCTGCTGCCGTTTCGCGGTTTCAATCTGCGCGAGCGCATTTTCATCAGTTGGGTGGGGCTGCGGGGCGCGGTGCCGATCATTCTTGCCGTCTTCCCGATGATGGCCGGTCTGGACAATGCGCGGCTGTTTTTTAATGTCGCCTTCTTTGTGGTGCTGATTTCGCTGCTATTCCAGGGGACATCGCTGTCGTGGGCGGCGAAAAAAGCCAGAGTCGTGGTCCCACCCGTGGGCTGGCCGGTTTCCCGCGTCGGGCTGGATATCCATCCGGAAAATCCGTGGGAGCAGTTTGTCTACCAGTTGAGCGCCGATAAATGGTGCGTGGGTGCCGCCCTTCGCGACCTGCACATGCCTTCCGAAACGCGTATTGCCGCCCTGTTTCGCGATAATTCGCTGCTCCATCCTACCGGTAGCACGCGGCTGCGTGAAGGTGACGTGCTGTGCGTGATTGGTCGTGAACGCGACCTGCCCGCGTTGGGTAAGTTGTTTAGCCAGTCTCCTCCCGTCTCGCTGGATCAGCGTTTCTTTGGGGATTTTATTCTCGAAGCCGATGCGAAGTTTGCCGATGTGGCGCTGATTTATGGTCTGGAAGAGGGACTGGAGTACCGTGATAAACAACAAACACTCGGTGAGATTGTTGAGCAACTGCTCGGGGCAGCGCCCGTGGTAGGCGATCAGGTGGAGTTTGCCGGCATGATCTGGACGGTTGCAGAGAAAGAAGAAGACGCGGTGCGTAAGGTTGGTGTCCGGGTCGCGGATGACGAGGCGGAGTGACCGCCTCACCATAGTTACACTGTCACAACGGGGACGCGCGGTGCGAGTGCGCACATTAATTCATAGCCAACCGTCCCTGCGCAAGCGGCCACTTCATCAATTTTGATCTCGTTACCCCAAAGTTCAACTGGCGTACCGATGCCCGCTTGCGGGCACGGTGTCAGGTCAACCGTCAGCATGTCCATCGAAATGGCGCCTACCGTACCGGTGCGAATACCGTCCACCAGCACGGGTGTACCGGTTCGGGCGAGACGCGGGTAACCGTCCGCATAACCGCAGGCTACGATGCCAATACGCTGCTCCTGTGAGGCACGATAGCGGCTGCCATAGCCCACACAGTCCCCCGCACGCAACGTTTGCACGGCAATAATCTGGCTTGTCAGGCTCATGACCGGTTTGATGCCACTGCCAGCCACATCCTGCCACTCCCCGGACGGGGACGCGCCATACAGCACGATGCCGGGGCGCACCCAGTCGCCGTGAGCTTCCGGGTGCCAGAGCGTGGCGGCGGAGTTTGACAGCGAACGCGGGCAATCAAGCCCCTCCGACGCATGGTTAATGCGTGTCATCGCCCCGGCAATTCCGTCCGGTTTTTCCGCATCGGCAAAATGGGCCATCAGAGTGATATCGCCCACATTGCTCAACTCCCGCAGTTGCCGCCAGAGGGTTTGCACACGCTCAGGCTGAAAGCCCAGCCGGTTCATGCCACTGTTCATTTTCAGGTAAACATCCAGCGGCGCATGAAGCCGGGCATCCTGCAGGGCTTTAACCTGCCAGTTGCTGTGCACGCTGGTGGTCAGGCGATATTTATCAAACAGCGGCAGCTCGTCGGCGTGGAAAAAGCCTTCCAGCATCAGAATCGGCCCTTTCCAGCCGCGCTCGCGCAGGAGGATCGCCTCCTCCAGATTAAGCAGCGCGAAACCGTCGGTGCCTTCCAGCGCACGCCAGATCCGATCGATTCCATGACCGTAGGCGTTAGCCTTCACCACTGACCAGACGCGGCTGTGTGGTGCGGCACGCCTGACTACCTGCAGGTTCTGCCGAAGTGCGTGTAAGTCGACAGTCGCCTGGACAGGACGAGACATACGTTCTCCTTGTTTTTAGGTGGACGGTTTAGTTGTGAGCACCGTGCAAATGTTGCGGCCGCGATGGGGTAAAACCCGGCTGGTAGCGCGCCACACTCAAATCCTCAAAGGGAATGGCTGGCGTGCGGCCGGAAATCAGGTCGCTCAACAGTTGCCCTGAGCCACAGGCCATCGTCCAGCCCAGCGTGCCATGCCCGGTATTCAGCCATAAGTTTTTAAACGGAGCACGCCCCACCACCGGCGTACCGTCTGGCGTCATCGGACGCAGCCCGGTCCAGAAGGTTGCCTGCTCCACATGTCCGCCGCGCGGAAAGAGATCTTTGACCACCATCTCCAGCGTGGCGCGGCGTGGTTTAAGAAGCTCGGTATTAAAGCCGACGATCTCCGCCATTCCACCGACACGAATACGGTTATCAAAACGGGTAATCGCAATCTTGTAGGTTTCATCGAGGATAGTCGAAACCGGCGCGCCCGCCTCCTCCGCAATGGGTATAGTCAGCGAATAACCTTTCAGGGGATAGACCGGGATATCGACAATTCCTTTTAGCATCGCCGTGGAATAGGAACCAAACGCCATGACGTAAGCATCGGCTTTCACCACTTCATCGCCACATTTGACGCCGTAAATTTGCTCGCCCTCGTACAGGAGCCTGTCGACCGGGGTGTTGAAGCGGAATGTGACGCCCGCCTGCGCCGCCATCTGCGCCAGTTGCTGAGTAAAGAGCTGGCAGTCGCCGGTTTCATCGTTTGGCAAACGTAGACCACCACTGAGCTTGTGTGCAACCTGCGCCAGTGCCGGTTCCACTTCTGACAGCCGGGCTGACTCCAGCAGTTGATAAGGCACCCCGGCGTCTTCCAGTACGGCAATATCCCGGGTGGCGTTTTCGTACTGCTCTGGGGTACGGAACAGTTGTAGCGTCCCGCCCTGACGCCCTTCGTACTGAATTTGGGTGGTTTCACGCAACAGCTTTAAACAGTCGCGGCTGTACTCTGCAAGCCGCACCATGCGGCCTTTGTTTTCCATATAATGGCGGGTGTCGCAGTTACGCAGCATCTGCCACATCCATTTGAGTTGAGTGGAGGTGCCATCGAGACTAATTGCCAGCGGCGCATGGCGCTGGAACATCCATTTAATCGCTTTCAACGGTACGCCTGGTGCCGCCCAGGGCGCTGCGTAGCCAGGCGAGATTTGCCCTGCGTTCGCCGCACTGGTCTCCAGCGCCGGGCCAGATTCCCTGTCAATGACCGTCACCTCATGTCCCGCCTGACTCAGATACCAGGCACTGGTAACCCCCACCACGCCACTTCCCAGTACAACGACTCGCATAACCTGCTCCCATATGTAAAGCACAATCATCTGATTACAAATTGATAACTCAGATGAAAATGTTATTCAACATATGGCTTTTTTATGGTGACACCCCTCACACCTTTCCGTAAATAAAGGCGTCAGGATATTTAGAATCTCCTGCTGCGCGACATTTCGCCACAGAATAAAATTCTGCAAAAGAGGCTTTTTACCCCTCTCTTGCAAGGTGTTATCGCGAAGAAAAAAAGCGACGTCACGTACAGTTTTTATTGTGTGTTCTATGCTTGAAATGAGACTCTCCATACAGAGAGAGTTGCTAACAACGAGGGCGCGCTAATGGCTACGATTGATTCCATGAATAAGGACACCATACGTCTCAGTGATGGACCTGACTGGACCTTCGATCTACTGGATGTGTATCTCGCAGAGATCGACCGGGTGGCGAAACTTTACCGCCTGGATACCTACCCGCACCAAATCGAAGTCATCACCTCCGAACAGATGATGGACGCCTACTCAAGTGTCGGGATGCCCATTAACTACCCCCACTGGTCATTCGGTAAAAAATTTATTGAAACCGAGCGACTTTATAAGCATGGACAGCAAGGTCTGGCCTACGAGATTGTCATTAACTCCAATCCTTGTATCGCCTATCTGATGGAAGAGAACACCATCACCATGCAAGCGCTGGTCATGGCGCATGCCTGCTATGGGCATAACTCTTTCTTTAAGAATAACTATTTGTTCCGTAGCTGGACGGATGCCAGCTCGATTGTCGATTACCTGATTTTCGCCCGTAACTACATCACCGATTGTGAAGAGCGCTACGGTGTGGAAGAGGTGGAAAAACTGCTCGATTCCTGCCACGCGCTGATGAATTACGGCGTTGACCGTTATAAACGTCCGCAAAAGATCTCCCTGCAGGAGGAGAAAGCCCGCCAGAAAAGCCGTGAGGAGTACCTGCAAAGCCAGGTTAACACACTATGGCGCACCCTGCCTAAACGTGAAGAAGAGAAAGCCGTTGTCGAAGCGCGCCGTTACCCTTCTGAGCCGCAGGAAAACCTGCTCTATTTTATGGAGAAAAACGCCCCGCTGCTGGAGCCATGGCAGCGTGAGATTTTGCGCATCGTGCGTAAAGTCAGCCAGTATTTTTATCCGCAGAAACAGACCCAGGTGATGAATGAAGGCTGGGCCACTTTCTGGCACTACACCATTCTCAATCATCTGTACGACGAAGGGAAAGTGACAGACCGCTTTATGCTGGAATTCCTGCACAGCCACACTAACGTGGTATTCCAGCCGCCTTACAATAGTCCGTGGTATAGCGGCATTAACCCGTATGCCCTTGGGTTTGCGATGTTCCAGGATATTAAACGGATTTGTCAGTCTCCGACGGAGGAAGACAAATACTGGTTCCCGGACATTGCCGGTTCCGACTGGCTGGAAACGCTGCATTTCGCCATGCGCGATTTTAAAGATGAAAGCTTTATCAGCCAGTTTATGTCGCCAAAAATCATGCGTGATTTCCGCTTCTTTACCGTGCTGGATGACGATCGCAATAATTATCTGGAAATTGCGGCGATTCATAACGAAGAGGGCTATCGTGAGATCCGCTCGAAATTGTCATCCCAGTATAACCTGAGCAACCTGGAGCCCAATATCCAGGTATGGAATGTGGATTTGCGCGGCGATCGTTCTCTGACGCTGCGTTATATTCCGCACAATCGCGCCCCGCTGGACAAAGGCCGCCGGGAAGTGCTCAAACATGTGCATCGGCTGTGGGGGTTTGATGTACTGCTGGAACAGCAAAACGAAGATGGTAGTGTAGAACTGCTGGACCGCTGCCCTGCCCGCAGCAATACCCTCTGATAGCAAAAAGCCCCTCCGCCGGAGGGGCTTCGCTTTGCTTAACGCCCGTTGATGGACAAATCCCCAGGCAGTGTTTTATGCATGCGCTGCCAGATTTCACCACTGTCATGCCCATAACGACGCACGGTTTCGTACACCTGGTCATGCAAACCTTGCTCACAGATTTCTGCCAGACGGTGATAAAAACCGAGCGCCAGGCTGCGTGCTTCCGGGCTTGCGAAGTAATGACGCCCGATGCGGGTATACAACCCTTTCATACCGTTGAGGATCAGGCCGTAAATCGGGTTGCCGGAGGCAAAAGCCAGTCCACGGAAAATGTTGTAATCCAGTTCAGCAAACGCATCGCCGTGATCTTCCACTTCGCGCGCGCTGGCCAGCACGGCTAACGCGTCTTCTGGATGCTGGCGGAATGCGGTACGGATGAAGATGGTCGCGATATTGGTACGCACCGACAGGAGGTTATCGATGAGTTGTGGAACGCTCTCATGGTCCAGACGCGCCAGTGTTTCCAGAATATTGAGCCCGGACGTTTCCCAAAAGTTATTTACTTTTGTGGGTTTACCGTGCTGAATAGTAAGCCAGCCATCGCGGGCCAGACGCTGTAACACTTCACGCAATGTAGTACGAGTGACGCCAATCAGTTCGGAGAGTTCGCGCTCTGCTGGAAGTATCGACCCCGGAGGGAAACGGTTATTCCAGATACTTTCAATGATGTATTCTTCCGCGAAACCCGCCGGGCTCTGCGCCTTTATAACCATAGTGAGATTTCCATTATACAACTAAGCAAAGATCACTCATCATACCAGACCACTTCGGGGGCAGATAGCAGGCGAAATGAAGAAAAAGGGGATCGCCGATCCAATTTGAAAGATTCACCCGATGTACGGTTTACTCCCCATTTTATTCACGACTATTCCCTCTTTACTGAAAGTCATTTACCACATTTATCATAAATGCTTTTCCTGTTAGCGCTTTGCTTACATTCCTGACAGCAAGATTTGACTTTTCGCATGATAAACATCCGATTACGTATTATTTTCTTATGCAATAGTGGCTTGCTAAGTGATTTCGTTTACACTGCTGTGTCTACGCATGTCCCAGGGAAATGATTATGTTGCGATATTTAAACAAGTGCTCTCGCGGGCGCGGCGCCTGGCTATTAATGGCGTTCACCGCACTGGCACTTGAATTAGTGGCGTTGTGGTTCCAGCACGTCATGCTGCTGAAACCCTGTGTCCTGTGTATTTATGAGCGTTCTGCTCTTTTTGGTGTGATGGGTGCAGGTATCGTCGGTGCGATTGCGCCGAAGACGCCGTTGCGCTACGTCGCCATCTTAATTTGGTTGTACAGCGCCTGGCGCGGTATCCAATTGACGTATGAACACACCATGATCCAGCTTCACCCTTCTCCTTTTATGACCTGCGACTTTGCTGCGCGTTTCCCTTCGTGGCTGCCACTGGATAAGTGGCTTCCGCAGGTCTTTGTTGCTTCGGGCGATTGTGCTGAAAAACAGTGGCAGTTCCTGTCGCTGGAAATGCCGCAATGGCTGTTAGGTATCTTTGTCGCTTACTTTGTTGTGGCGGCACTGGTGCTCATCGCACAGCCCTTCAAACCGAAAAAACGCGACCTCTTCGGTCGTTAACAGAACGCTCCTTCGGGAGCGTTTTTTATTGCCGCGAAATTGCATACGCTTCCCGTAGGTGTTACTTCACCGAGCGGCGCGATACACCCTTGATAAGACTGGCCTAATACACCCCGTTATAGCCATCCAGATACGTTGCCGATAATTCATTGCCTATCGAGTCGGCATCTTTCGAATCCGCCTGTACCCTATCGCCAGATCTGTCATATGTTTCGGTGAGATGACGGCTGGCCTGCTCTCTGAGTATTCCGGCATACTTAATGGCGTAATGCACATCATGACCCACTATGCGGTCCAATTTTCCTTTATCGTATGCTTCTTCAAAGGCGGGAATGATGTTGCGATATGTACCACTTGCCGAGAACCGGACACCACCGTCCGTTGAGCTGTGATTTTCCATAAAGGCGATAGCGTGCCGCTGTGGAGAGGGTTTAGACGCCGTACATCCTGCGAGCAGAGCACCTGCCGCTACCAGCACAATGAATTTATTCATGACAGACCCCATTGATGTTTTAGCTTATTTAAGACATGCAAACATTTTAGGGTCTTGTTTTAAATCACTTTTTAATCATCTCAGGCAAGTCGCGATATAACAAAAGAGATTATTGCGCCCAATCTGGCTTGTTGAGGATATGATCCTGCCAGTCGCGGACTTCGGACTCTTTTACCGCAATATGGCGAACCGTGATGCGCTGTTTGTGCATCATCTCCTTCGAACCGGTACGCAACGGATGCCACACCGGCAGCGCCTTCCCTTCGGCCAGCAGACGATAGGCGCAGGTGGGCGGCAACCATTCAAAGGTGGGTAAATTATCGCGCGTCAGCTTGATGCAGTCCGGCTCATACTCAAAGCGACGCTCGTAGTTACGACACTGGCAGGTTTTGATGTTCAACTGGCGGCAGGCCACATTGGTGAAATAGATCTCGTCGGAATCTTCATCCATTAGCTTATGCAGGCAGCACTGACCGCATCCGTCACACAGCGATTCCCACTCCGCGTCCGTCATTTGTTCAAGAGTTTTGCTTTGCCAGAAAGGTGTGTCGCTCATAAATCAGTTCGCCATTTAAAACCAAGGAGCACCTTATAACCAGTCTGGCATGGGGATGCAAGTTTTGCCGCCGTTCAGGCGGCAAATCGACTTATAATACGCGGGTCTTTAACGAGAGGCCGTTGAAACTCACTTCCAGTTCGTCCCCGCCGTGCAGCGGGCCAACACCTTCCGGCGTACCGGTCAGAATGACATCCCCGGCTTTGAGCGTGAAGAAGCGGCTCATGTAAGCAATCAGCGGCACAATTTTGTGGATCATATCGGCAGTGGTCCCCTGCTGGCGGACTTCACCGTTGATGCTGAGCCCAAGCGTCGTGTTCTGCGGATCGCTGGTAAACTCTGCCGCCGGAATAAAACCGGAGATCGGGCAGGAATTATCAAAGCCTTTCGCTTTTTCCCACGGCTGACCCGCCTTTTTCATTTTGGCCTGCAGATCGCGAAGCGTGAGATCCAGCGCCACACCATAACCGGCAATGGCTTTTCGTACATGCTCTTCGGTCGCCTGACGCAGCGTTGCCCCAATGAGCACGGCCAGTTCAACTTCGTGATGTACGGAACCGAAATCCTGTGGCAGCGCCAGCGGCTGGCGAATATCGCACAGTGCGGTTTCCGGTTTAATAAACAGCACCGGCTCTTCCGGCGTGGCGCTGCCCATTTCTTTAATATGTTTCGCATAGTTACTGCCAACGCACACGACTTTACTCACCGGGTAATCCAGGAGTGCGCCCTGCCAGTTATGATGTTGGTACATGTCTTTCCCCTAAGTAACGCATTGAACAAGTGCGAAAAATGACTATCCGCGCCACATGGCGGTTTGTCAAATAGCAAACTTTGTCATTCAATGCGTATGCAAGAGGAAAGCAAATGGCGGAATCGATCCGCCACTTTGACTGGCGGGGATGGCTATCTTTCGCTGTCTAAATGTTGTTTCAACAAATTTTCTGGCGGCGGTGGAATCTGTAAATAATATCCCTGCGTACGTAACGCCTCTTTTACTTTTTCCAGATCCGCACTGGCCAGTTTTTTACGTCCGTCGAGGGGCAATAACATGGCTAACTGAGGCTGGCCAAAGCTTTTCATTAATTCTTCCGGCACGCGTGAAAAATCGTCTTTTTTTTCGACATACAGATAAGTCTGTTCACGTCGGGAACTTCGGTAGATCACACAAAACATACTTTTGCTCTGAATTAAGGGGTGGTTACTTGCCTGAATATAATAGTGACTATAACATGCTTGATAGTCTTCGGAATATCGCTCACTCATGAGTGATAATAGCAAAATGAGTAAGGTCAGGATGTCAAACACGCCCATCGAGCTAAAAGGCAGTAGTTTTACCTTATCTGTGGTTCACTTGCATGATGCAAAACCCGAGGTTATTCGCCAGGCGTTAGAAGACAAAATCGCTCAGGCTCCCGCTTTTTTAAAACATGCTCCTGTTGTTATTAATGTTTCTGACCTTGAGGGCCCGGTCAACTGGTCGCCGATTCAACAGACTATTCTGGCGACGGGGTTACGGGTTGTCGGTATCAGCGGCTGTAAAGACAGCGAACTGAAAGCCGACATCGAACGTGCCGGGTTGCCGCTTCTGACCGAAGGCAAAGAAAAGCCGCAACGTCAGGTTGCTGTTCCTGTCCCCGAGGCCCCCATTGTTACTCCGGTCACAAAAACACGCTTGATTGATCTTCCTGTTCGTTCCGGGCAGCGTGTTTATGCGCCAAACTGTGATCTGATTGTCACCAGTCACGTCAGCGCAGGCGCAGAGTTGATTGCCGACGGCAATATCCATGTTTACGGCATGATGCGTGGCCGCGCGCTGGCTGGCGCAAGCGGCGACAAGGATGCGCAAATATTTTGTACTCACCTCACGGCGGAGCTGGTATCCATCGCAGGGGAATACTGGCTGAGCGATCGAATCCCGGCCGATTTTTATGGCAAAGCGGCGCGCTTACGTTTAGCGAATAATGCTTTGACTATTCAACCGTTAGATTAAGCCCTTTTAACAAGGAACTCCTATGGCACGCATTATTGTTGTTACTTCGGGTAAAGGGGGCGTGGGTAAGACCACCTCCAGCGCGGCCATCGCAACCGGTTTGGCCCAGAAGGGAAAGAAAACCGTCGTTATTGATTTTGATATCGGCCTGCGTAACCTCGACCTCATCATGGGCTGTGAACGTCGCGTCGTGTACGACTTCGTGAACGTCATTCAGGGCGATGCGACGCTGAATCAGGCGCTGATTAAAGATAAACGTACGGAAAATCTTTATATTCTCCCGGCTTCGCAGACGCGCGACAAAGACGCGTTAACGCGTGAAGGCGTAGAGAAGGTGCTTGATGAGCTGCAGAAAATGGAGTTCGACTTTGTTATTTGCGACTCACCGGCGGGGATTGAAACCGGCGCGCTGATGGCCCTCTATTTCGCGGATGAAGCGATCATCACCACCAACCCGGAAGTCTCTTCCGTCCGTGACTCTGACCGTATCCTCGGCATCCTGGCGTCCAAATCGCGCCGCGCCGAAAACGGCCAGGAACCGATTAAAGAACACCTGTTGTTGACCCGCTACAACCCGGGGCGCGTTAATAAAGGTGATATGCTCAGCATGGAAGACGTGCTGGAGATCCTGCGCATTAAGCTGGTTGGCGTGATCCCCGAAGATCAGTCAGTCCTTCGCGCATCCAACCAGGGGGAACCGGTTATTCTGGATACCACTGCCGATGCAGGCAAAGCGTACGCAGATACCGTTGAACGTCTACTGGGAGAAGATCGTCCTTTCCGCTTCATTGATGAAGAGAAGAAAGGTTTCCTCAAACGCCTGTTCGGAGGATAAGTTATGGCATTACTCGACTTTTTTCTCTCCAGAAAAAAGAACACCGCCAGCATCGCCAAAGAGCGTCTGCAAATTATTGTTGCGGAACGCCGTCGCAGTGACGCTGAACCACATTATTTACCGCAGCTAAAGCGGGATATTCTGGAGGTGATTTGTAAATATGTTCAAATCGATCCGGAAATGGTTTCAGTCCAACTGGAACAACGTGGTGACGATATTTCCATTCTGGAACTCAACGTTACCTTGCCAGAACCAGAAGAGACGAAATAATCCGGCAGTTGATCGCTGCGCCAGGAGTAATAAAAAAGGCAGAAACCCTCTGCCTTTTTTCTTTTATTAACGCTTAACCCCTGTCTTTATATACAGGGATTAACGCGGATATTCCGTTAATAATGCGTTGAGCCGCTCAGCCATCAATTCCGCACGCCAGCCACTGATTAATTCCGGTAAATTTGTCTGCGGTTTTAATTGCCAGTGCCAGTTAAGTAACTGATTAATTTGCCGACGAGAAGCAATTAATTCTGCGCTCAGCCCTTTGCTTTCGCTAACGTCCTGTACCAGTGCCTTGATAGCTTTAAAGGCTTTGCGATAGCCGGGCATATCCACCAGGTTCAACAGCGGCTCCGGCAGCGCGTCTTCCGGCAGAGCCTGCGCCTGTGCAACCAGAGACAGCAGCGTTTTACCGTGAAAACGGATTTCGCTACCGGAAAGGCCAATGCTGTCGAGCTCACCCATGCTGCCCGGCATATAACGCGCCACGGCCCACAGATTCTCTTCACGAACAACGAAATTGACCGCCAGGTCACGCTCGCGGGCTTTACGCAGACGCCAGTCCGCCAGCAAACGCAGGCATGCCAGTTGGCGGGTACGTAACTGCCAGGCGTTGCTGATGTCACGCCATGCCTCTTCCGGCGCCAGAATTTCGCCACGCCGTTGCATCATCAGGCGGCATTCGTCCAGCGCGGCATTGAGCCACCCTGCTTCTTCGGTTTCAGCCAGCAATTTTCGCGCGATAGGCAGCAGATACCAGACATCGGCCGCCGCATAATCGCACTGACGTGTCGTTAACGGACGGGCCAGCCAGTCAGTGCGCGACTCGCTTTTATCCAGCGCCACGCCGGTGTACTGCTCCACCATTGCCGCAAACCCCCAGGAGAGCGCACGCCCGGAGAAGGCCGCGAGAATTTGAGTATCGATCATCGGCTGCGGCATGGCGCCGAAAGCGTTGAGGAAGACTTCGAGGTCTTCACTACCGGCGTGGAGGAATTTTGTTACCTGAGTATTGGTAATCAGATCGCGGAACGGTGCCCAGTCAGTGATGGTTAACGGGTCGATTAACGCCACATTCTCCCCGTCATGAAGCTGGATTAAACCAAGCTGGGGATAATAGGTACGGGTGCGGACAAATTCAGTATCAAGCGCAATAGCATCGGTGCCAGCCGCAGCTTCACACAGCGCTGCCAGCGCCTCGTTCGTCGTGATCATCTGGTAATTCAAATCGTCTTCTCTTTAGTTTGCGCCCACAAAAAACGCCGGATTAACCGGCGTTCTGGCGACTAACGCATAGCTCAGGCTTTATTGTCTACTTTGCCGCGCGCTTCGTCACGCAATTCTCGTCGTAAAATTTTACCGACGTTGGATTTCGGTAGCTCAGCGCGGAACTCCACCCTTTTCGGCACTTTGTAACCCGTTAACTGACGGCGACAAAACGCGATAAGCGCTTCTTCGGTCAGCGAGTCGTCTTTTTTCACCACGAAAATTTTAACCGCTTCGCCGCTGGCATCGGAAGGCACGCCTACGGCCGCCACTTCCTTAACGCCTTCATGCTGCATTACGACATCTTCAATTTCGTTCGGATAGACGTTAAAGCCGGAGACCAGGATCATGTCTTTTTTGCGATCGACAATACGCATAAAGCCTTCGCCATCCATCACCGCGATATCGCCGGTGTACAACCAGCCATCTTTGATGATTTCATCGGTCGCCGCCGGGCGCTGCCAGTAACCCAGCATGACCTGCGGGCCTTTCACGCACAATTCACCCGGTTCACCCGGTGGAACTTCATTGCCGGCATCGTCCACCAGCTTCACTTCTGTCGACGGGACCGGCAAGCCGATACTGCCACTGTGGTAGTCAATATCATGCGGGTTGACGCTCACCAACGGCGAGCATTCTGTCAGACCGTAGCCTTCCAGCAGGTATTCGCCGGTAAGTTTCACCCAGCGCTCGGCAACGGCCTGCTGTACGGGCATGCCGCCGCCCGCAGAGAGGTGCAGCGAGGAAAAATCGAGTTTGTGGAAATCGTCGTTGTTGAGCAATGCGTTAAACAGGGTGTTTACCCCGGTCATGGCGGTGAAAGGGTATTTCGCCAGCTCTTTCACCAGCCCCGGAATATCGCGCGGGTTGGTAATGAGCAGGTTCTGTCCGCCCAGTTCGATAAACAACAGGCAGTTCATAGTCAGGGCGAAAATGTGGTAGAGCGGCAACGCGGTGACCACCAACTCTTTACCGCGATGCAGCAACGGACCGTAGGTTGCATTCACCTGTTCCAGGTTGGCCAGCATATTGCGGTGCGTCAGCATCGCCCCTTTGGCTACCCCGGTCGTCCCGCCGGTATATTGCAGAAACGCCAGATCGTCGGTCGTGACTTCCGGCTTGATATACTGCAAACGGTAGCCCGCCTGCAGCGCACGGCGAAACGAGATAGCATCCGGGAGATGGTATTTCGGCACCAGGCGCTTCACATATTTAACGACAAAGTTAACCAGCGTGCCCTTCGCCGGAGAGAGCTGATCCCCCATGCGGGTCAGGATCACATGGCGAACCTGCGTCTTGTCGACCACTTTTTCCAGCGTGTGGGCGAAGTTGGAGACAATCACAATGGCGGATGCGCCGCTGTCGTTAAGCTGATGTTCCAGTTCGCGCGGTGTGTACAGCGGGTTGACGTTCACGACTATCATGCCCGCGCGCAGAATACCGAACAGCGCCACCGGATATTGCAGAAGATTCGGCATCATCAGCGCCACACGATCGCCCTTTTGCAACCCTAAGCCCTGTTGCAGGTATGCGGCAAAAGCGCGGCTACGCTCTTCCAGCTTGCGGAAGGTCATCACCTCCCCCATGTTGACGAACGCAGGTTGGTCGGCGTATCGCGCAGTCGCGTGTTCAAAGAGTTCAACCAGGGATTGATAACGATCGGGATTAATATCCGCAGGCACATCGGCGGGATAACGGTTTAGCCAAACCTTCTTCAATGCATCACCTCTAAACTGTGTATTTGTCGTCATCACAACCCCTGTTAATAAACAAGTCGTTAACATTATATTAACTCAGCGTACCAGTTTATTAATTGTTCGAATTGAAGGTTGCGAAGCGCATCACTAATTATTTTTGTTATGGTTTTCAAATAAAGAAACAGCGGACCAGCCGCTGTTTCATTTTTCATGCAGAACAGATCGTTACTCTGTTACAACACTCTGTTCATAGGCGGGGCCGGGATTATACCAGCCCCAACCGCCGTACCCGCGATGCCACGGGTGTGGCCCCATCATCCACGGATCCATCGGTTGCGGCGGCAGTACGACCTGCTTTGTGATATGCCAGCGTTTATAGCCATCAGCACGGATCACCGCGAATTTATAGGCAGCGCCGCCCACCTGACCGTCATAGATGCCGGTAATCGGCCCGACGACGGTCACCAGTTGGTTCTGGAAGTCCACCGGGTCGAGGAAGCCATTCACGTCGGCCATAATACGCCCGACAGAGGTTGCGCCCAGGATCGGTCTCGCCCCGTCATCTAACGGCACGGTGGCTATCTCAAGGCGGGTTTTCCCTTGCTGATTCTCAATTTTCACCACTTTGCCGCCGAAACGGGCTTCCTGACCGATATAGAGATTTGGCGCATTCATCACGCGCACCAGATCATCCTGCGGCGTCGGACTGGTTCCTTTGATCGCGTCAGGCACAGAAACACACCCACTTAACGCTGCGGCGACCACACCCACCAGTAACCAGCGCATACCTCTTTTTTGACTCGCCATGATGCGACTCCTTCACTCAGCCTTGTAATTACTGAGATTCATTCCCGGCCCGGAAGTTTCTTCCAGGCTACTTCGTTACGCAAATAAACCGGCTCGGCATGCTCAACGGCAACGGTATGCCCCAGCGAAAGCTGATGGTGCGCGATAGGCAGCATATCTTGTGCTTCCGGCAACGATATGCCGCCGTCTGTCAGCGTCAGGCCGGTATCTTTTGCCATATCCGGCCACGCTTGCCAGCCGGTGCCGACGGTTGCCCACTCGCCGGAGAGCGCGCTGAGGCGCGCGGTCACCGCGTCGGGTTTGAGGACCGCTTCGGTCTCTTCGCCGTGCCAGACGCCGTCGGCATCACGCTGATATTCCGCCCAGTAGACTTCGCCCATACGGGCATCAATGGCTGCCAGCACACGGGTGGCCCCCGACTTACGCCAGGCACCTTCTGCCATCGTCGCAAGCGTAGAGACGCCAATCATCGGCAACTCCGCGCCCAGCGCCAGCCCTTGTGCAATACCAATACCAATGCGCACGCCGGTAAAGCTCCCCGGACCACGGCCAAAGGCCAGCGCATCCAGTTCAGACAGCGCAACGCCGCCCTCGGTGAGAACATCCTTCACCAGCGGCAGAATACGTTGCGTGTGTTCACGTGGGCAGAGTTCGAAATGAGCAAAGAGGGTTCCGTCGTTGTTCAGCGCGACGGAACAGGCTTCTGTGGCGGTATCAATGGCCAGAATTCGCATGGGTAATCGCAGTCCCGGTAAAACAAAATGGCGCGCATATTAACACAGTCTGCGCCAAATTACTCCGTCACAGAGGCCGCAAGAAAGGCAACCGCGCGGCGAATATCCCGCGTACGCGGTGCGGGCGGCAGGCTTGCGAGGAACACCGCGCCGTAAGGGCGCATCACCAGACGGTTATCGCAAATGACCAGCACGCCCCGGTCATCAACGTCACGAATCAGGCGCCCCACCCCCTGTTTGAGGGTAATCACCGCATCCGGAAGCTGGACTTCATCAAATGGATCGCCACCGCGCAGGCGGCAATCTTCCATCCGCGCTTTGAGCAGCGGATCGTCCGGCGAGGTAAACGGCAGTTTGTCGATAATGACCAGCGACAGCGTGTCGCCACGCACATCCACCCCTTCCCAGAAACTGCTGGTCGCCACCAGCAAGGCATTTCCCGCGGTGATGAATTGCTGCAACAACTGCCCTTTGCTGGTCTCTCCCTGCAGCAAAACGGGCAACGTCATGGTGGCGCGGAACTGCTCAGCGAGATCACGCATCATGGCGTGGGAAGTACAGAGCATAAAGCAGCGACCATTGTTCGCTTCAATGATCGGTTTGAGCATTGCCGCCAGTTGGCGGGCCGCTCCTGGTTGATTAGCCTGCGGCAGGTTTCGTGGCACACAAAGCAGTGTCTGGCGGGCGTAATCGAACGGGCTTGGCAACAGCAGCGTTTGCGCTTCTTCGATGCCGAGCCGCGCAGTAAAGTGGTGCAGATCATCGTTCACCGAGAGCGTCGCCGAGGTAAAAATCCAGCTACCGCTTTTCTGCGCCATCACCTCTTTGAATTTGTCCGCCACGGTAAGCGGCGTCAGCGCCAGGGTAAAATGACGCGAGGTGCATTCATACCAGTAACTAAAACCGGGCTGATTGATCTCTTTTAGCCGTTTGAGCCGTGCGCGGTACAACGTTGCGCGCTCAAACGCCGCGTCGAGGAGGGCCGAACGTCCAAGCGACAGTTTTGCCACGTCATAACAGAGTTCCAGCGCATCATCGAGTAGCAGCAACGCCCGCTGGATATGGGCATCGGCCAGCAGTTCTCGCAGGTTGCCGCGATATCCCGGCTCACCCAATTGCAGGCGGAAATCCTGTGCGCTCTGCGCCAGCCTGTCGGCGCATTTTTGCAACTGCTGGGTATCACGTAACTCGGTGCGGTAGGCAATGGTGAAATCTTTGGCTAAATCCAGTAACTGGCGGCTGGAGATAGACTGGCCAAAATACTGGCTGGCGATATCCGGAAGCTGATGCGCTTCATCGAAGATCATCACTTCGGCTTGCGGGATAAGCTCGCCAAAACCGCTCTCTTTCACCACCATGTCTGCCAGGAACAGGTGATGGTTGACCACCACCACATCGGCATCCATCGCTTTTTTGCGCGCTTTTACCACGAAGCAGTCTTTGTACATCGGACAGTCGCTGCCCAGACAGTTGTCATTGGTGCTGGTCACCAGCGGCCAGACGGCAGAATCTTCCGCCACGCTGACACAGGTGCTGATGTCGCCATCTTTGGTCTGATTTGACCAGGAGCGTAATAAAATGACGTCACTGAGGGTTTGCACCGGCAGATCGCCCCCCGCCAGCGCCTGCTGTTCCAGTCGCTCAATGCAGAGGTAGTTTGAACGTCCTTTAAGCAACGCGGTATGGCCGGTGAATTTGAGCGCGTTTGCCACCGTGGGTAAATCACGGCTGTAAAGCTGATCCTGTAGGGCTTTGGATCCCGTTGAGATGATCACTTTTTTGCCGGCGCGCAACGCCGGAGCCAGATAGGCATAGGTTTTCCCGGTCCCGGTGCCCGCCTCTACCACCAGCGGCTGTGTGCGGGCAATTGCGTCACTGACGGCATGGGCCATCTGACGTTGTGGTTCACGGGGTTTAAAACCCGGTATCGCTTTGGCCAACTGACCGTCTGTTGCAAAATCGTCCGTCACACTGCCCCCACACTGGATAAATCGCCAGCGATTATGTCAGGGCATTGGGTTTTGCGCCAGTCTGTGGCAGTCTTGCCCGCAATCATAAGGAAAACCATGAGGAATAAAATATGACCATTACCCGCATTGATGCCGACGCCCGCTGGTCAGACGCAGTTATCCATAACCAGACGCTCTACTACACGGGTGTGCCGGAAAATCTTGATGCCGACGCCTTTGAACAAACCGCCAACACCCTGGCGCAGATTGACGCCGTGCTGGCCAGACAGGGTAGCGATAAGACGCGTATTCTGGATGCGACAATCTTTCTGGTGGATAAAAGTGATTTCGCGGCGATGAACAAAGCCTGGGACGCGTGGGTTGTCGCCGGTCATGCGCCTGTACGCTGCACCGTTCAGGCCGGGTTGATGAACCCGAAGTACAAAGTCGAAATTAAAATTGTTGCCGCCGTCTGACAGGACACAATCCGGCGCGCATCCCGCGCCGGAATTTATTCCATATCCAAAAAGTCGTCGTACTCAAGGTAATGGTTAAGTGCGCGGATAATTTCACTGTCGCAGGCGTCAGGCTTTTGCTGGATCGCCAGTTCCACAACGGACTGAAAATGTTCGCCCATACAGGCAAAGTGGTGGTATCGCCCCGTTGCTGCCGCGGCTTCGGCGTCATCGCTGGCAACCACATAAAGCGCATCGCCCGCCTGAAAAGCCCCGTCGTGTGTTGAATACACATCATAGTAGAGCGATTTACCCTGCCCGGCCTTCACGCAGGCAATCAGCGCGTCGATGCCAAGCGCCATATTTAACCGCAGAGTTTCCAGCACCGGGCCCGCAGGCACAAAGGTAACGCGAGCGCCAGTGGCCTGTAACTCGCGCTCCAGTGGGCGCAAGCGCAGGCGAAAATCCTCACCCACACAAATCGGCGGGCTGGCGACAAAACTCAGCGCGTCAGCCAGCGGTAAATTCAGCGCTTTTCTGAGGACCTGAACCACTTTGATTTTCTGCGGGCCGATATCGGTAATGAGCAGACGCCCCGCCTGCCAGTCCTGCGGATCTACGTCAGGGACGTTATCGTCGTCGCCATCGTCTGCCTGGCGCGCTTCCCGAACCTCAAGCCAGAATGGACTGTCCGCTTCGGTATGCGCCTCAAGTAACGCCAGCGTGGTCGCCTCATCGGCATGGCATAGCTGACGTAAAAGGGACTGAAAGGCGTGCAAACCGGGTGCGATGCGTTCTGCCTGCCAGCGACCCGCGCCGTGTGCGGCATAATAGACCGGGTAGCCATCTGCCGCTTCGTTCAAATCGATAAAGAACGGATCGTCCAGTCCATTAAGGGCTATCAAATACCAGCCGGGTTGCCACATCCCGGCGGTGTCAGCCACCAGGCTTTCCCCGGTGACGCCGTGCCAGCGAAAACCGCAATGCCACGCGTGCCATTGCTCTGGTTGTGGGTAGTGAAAAGGAAGCGTGAGATCGCCGGGGATAACGGCCTCGGTGATAAACGCAAGGATCGCATCCGGTACTGTCTCAGGCATCACGTTTTCCATTCACCGCCTCCGCACTCAGGGTTTACTCGTCTTCATCTTCGTCTTCAAAGCGCGCCACAATACGTTCGCCTTTATGGGTGGCGCGTAATTCATCCGCCACCTGCGAGATGGCCTGACCGCTGCTCATGCCCTGTGACATTAATTCCTGAATACGCTCGACGGCTTTTTGCTGCTGTTCGTGGCTGAGGGAAGGTAAACCTGCAAACATCGTGAACTCCTGCTAAATTATTCGCGCTAATTATTTCATGCGCCGTGGCTATGCGCCAGCGATCGCGTAAAGAGCCAGGACTGATGAAGACGTTTTCCCCCGCTGTTATACCGTTACCGTGGCATCCCGATGCCGCAGAGCACTATTTTTCTCTGATACATCATCTGCCGTGGGCGATGATGCTGCACTCTGGTCACGCGGACCATGCCTGCAACCGTTTTGATATTCTGGTCGCCGATCCTCTCTCAACACTTGTCACCCGGGGTGAACAGACTACCATCGCCGATGCGGATGGCGCGCGCGAGTCCACAGAGGATCCGTTTAGCCTGGTGAAGCAGGCCATCGACAAGGCCGGGATCCGCCCACAGGCTAACGACGATCTACCGTTTCAGGGCGGGGCGCTCGGACTGTTCGGTTACGATTTAGGGCGTCGCTTTGAAAAACTGCCCGCATTTGCGCAAAAAGACATTTTACTGCCGGATATGGCGACAGGAATTTATGACTGGGCCGTGGTGGTGGATCACCATAAACAGCACGTCACGCTGCTGAGCTACCGGGAGCCGCAGACGCGTCTGGCCTGGCTTAACGCCCAAACGCCGCCGTCCGTCGTCCCGTTTAGCCTGACCTCCCCCTGGCAGGCAAACATGACGCGCTCTGAATATGGTGAGAAATTTCGTCAGGTACAGGCCTGGCTGCACAGCGGCGATTGTTATCAGGTTAATCTTGCACAGCGCTTTCAGGCGCATTATGTCGGTGATGAATGGCAGGCTTTTTGCCGCCTGAACCGCTCGAATCGCGCTCCGTTCAGTGCTTTTTTACGCCTGGAAGAAGGCGCGATTTTAAGCCTGTCGCCGGAGCGGTTTATTCAGCTTCAGGATGATGTTATCGAGACGCGTCCCATTAAAGGCACGCTCCCGCGCCTGCCTGACGCCCGGGACGATGCGCAACAGGCGCAAAAACTGGCCGCATCAACGAAAGACCGGGCCGAGAATCTGATGATTGTCGACCTGATGCGCAATGATATTGGTCGGGTGGCAGTGCCCGGCTCCGTGCGCGTGCCGACGCTGTTTGCCGTAGAGCCCTTTCCGGCGGTTCACCATCTGGTCAGTACGGTGACAGCAAAGCTGCCTGCCACATTGCATGCCAGTGATGTGCTACGCGCCGCGTTTCCGGGTGGGTCGATTACCGGTGCGCCCAAAATTCGCGCCATGGCGATTATCGATGAACTGGAACCGCAACGGCGTAATGCCTGGTGCGGCAGTATTGGGTACATCAGTTTTTGCGGTGCCATGGATACCAGCATCACCATTCGTACCCTGACGGCGTGGGCGGGGCAAATCTTCTGCTCAGCGGGGGGCGGCATCGTGGCGGACAGCAACGAAGAGGCTGAATATCAGGAAACATTTGATAAAGTTAACCGTATCTTGCAGCAACTGGAGAGCTAAACCGTGGCGCAGCCAAACTTAACCCTCGATGATTTTCTCTCGCGTTTTCAGCTTTTACGCCCCCAGCTACACCCCACCGCCGCAAATGCGCGGCAGGCGGCAGTGCTGGTGCCGGTGGTGCGGCGCGAGCAGCCAGGGTTACTGTTGACACAGCGCTCGCCGCGATTACGAAAACACGCCGGGCAGGTCGCCTTTCCCGGCGGGGCCGTTGATGATACCGATACCTCGCTGATTGCCGCGGCACTGCGCGAAGCGCAAGAAGAGGTCGCCATCCCGCCCGACTCCGTCGAGGTTATCGGTGTGCTACCGCCGGTTGACAGCGTCACCGGGTTTCGCGTGACGCCCGTTGTGGGGATCATTCCCCCTGACCTGCACTACCATGCCAGCGAAGATGAGGTGGCTTCGGTGTTTGAAATGCCGCTTGCCGAGGCGCTACGCCTGGGGCGCTATCACCCGCTGGACATTCACCGTCAGGGCAACGCGCACCGGGTTTGGCTCTCCTGGTATCAGCATTATTTTGTCTGGGGCATGACCGCAGGCATAATTCGTGAACTGGCGCTGCAGGTGGGGCTTCGCCCTTGACTATACTTATCACGAAACATTTTTAAGACAGCGGAATGTGGCCGCGCGCTATTAGTAAAATCGGGGTCAGGCATTAGTTTAATTCATGTGAATAATTAAGCTGCCTTCACGCTTCCCTCTTACACTATGCGCAGTTATTACATCGTTACTGGAACCCCCGGTAACCCTGTCAGGAGTGTTAATGTGATTAGTATATTCGACATGTTTAAGGTGGGTATTGGTCCCTCTTCCTCCCACACTGTTGGCCCGATGAAAGCCGGGAAACAGTTCGTCGATGACCTGGTCGAAAAAGGATTACTGGAAAGCGTTACCCGCGTCGCGGTGGACGTTTATGGCTCACTGTCGCTGACAGGTAAAGGCCACCATACCGATATCGCCATTATTATGGGTCTGGCTGGCAATGAGCCGGCCACGGTAGACATTGATTCCATCCCTGCGTTTATTCGCGATGTGGAAAACCGGGGCCGCCTGTTGCTGGCGCAGGGCCGCCGGGAAGTCGATTTCCCGCAGGATAACGGCATGCGTTTTCACAGCGATAACCTGCCGCTGCACGAAAATGCCATGAGCATCCACGCGTGGAATGGTGAGCGCGAAGTCTACAGCAAGACCTATTACTCCATCGGTGGCGGTTTTATTGTCGATGAAGAACATTTTGGTAAAGAAGTGCTCAACGAAGTGACCGTTCCCTACCCGTTCAAATCCGCCAGCGATATGCTGAATTATTGCAAAGAGACCGGCCTGTCACTCTCTGGCATGGTGATGCAAAACGAACTCGCGCTGCATAGCAGGCAGGAGATCGAAGCGTACTTTGGTCATGTCTGGGCGACCATGCGTGCCTGTATCGATCGCGGGATGAATACAGAAGGCGTGCTGCCTGGCCCACTGCGCGTCCCGCGTCGCGCCTCGGCGCTGCGCCGTATGCTGGTCGCCAGCGATAAATTATCCAGTGATCCAATGAATGTGATCGATTGGGTCAATATGTTCGCGCTGGCAGTGAATGAAGAGAACGCTGCCGGTGGGCGTGTGGTGACAGCGCCGACAAACGGTGCCTGTGGTATTGTCCCGGCAGTGCTGGCTTACTATGACCACTTTATCGAATCCGTCAGCCCGGACATTTATATCCGCTATTTCCTTGCCGCAGGCGCGATTGGCGCACTGTACAAAATGAACGCATCGATTTCCGGTGCCGAAGTGGGTTGCCAGGGTGAAGTGGGTGTCGCCTGCTCAATGGCGGCGGCGGGCCTTGCGGAGTTACTGGGCGCCAGCCCGGAACAGGTGTGCGTGGCGGCGGAAATTGGCATGGAGCATAACCTTGGCCTCACCTGCGATCCGGTAGCCGGTCAGGTACAGGTGCCCTGCATTGAGCGTAATGCTATCGCCTCCGTCAAAGCCATTAATGCCTCCCGTATGGCCATGCGCCGTACCAGCGCCCCCCGAGTCTCACTGGATAAGGTTATCGAAACCATGTACGAGACCGGCAAAGATATGAACGCTAAGTATCGTGAAACCTCTCGTGGCGGCCTCGCCATTAAGGTTCAGTGCGACTAATACTCTTTTCCAGCCCTTCTACGACGGAAGGGCTAAATTCCGTGCCTTTTCTCATCGCATTCCCGCTTTCCCAACTACACTTTCTTTGTTCTGGCGGAAATTCCAGGCCAGTGGCTTTTAAGGCGGTCACGGCATGCAAACAGCACAGAGAATTATTAAAAGCTATCTGCGCAAGCGCTTAGCAATTTGCGTAGCTCTGGCAATGGTGACGCTCGTTTCCACTCTCGCCATTCTCTTTATTTCGGAGCGCAATATTAATCAGCAGAAAATTGTCGCTTTCACCGCACATGCTGTTGAATCATTCGATAAATTACTCTTACCTCTTGAACACAAACGTGACGTGATTCTGCCCCTCGTCGGGACATCTTGCGCCAATGCCCACCTGCAATTGCGCACTCAGGCCGCCAGTTTGCAGACCGTGCGTGACATCGGGCTTATAAAAGACGGGATTCTGTACTGCTCGAGCATATTTGGTTATCGGGATGTGCCCATTAAGCAACTGCAACCCGCGTTACCGTCGACAAAACCAGTCATGATGCTTTCCACCGATCAGTCGCTTTTAAAAAACAGCCCGGTGATGATCATGTGGTATCCCGCCGCCACTGACGGTCAGAGCGGCATTATCGAGGTTGTTAATATCGATTTGCTGACCAATTTAATGCTGGAACCTGATGAGCCCTTGATTACCTCCGCCAGCCTGAGCATGAATGACCGTCATCTGACCTATGGTAGCGGCGTCAGTAATCGTCTGCCGGAGCTGAATAATGAAGAGCGTTATCAACAGGAATCAGAACATTTTCCCTTTATCGTCAGCGTGACCGGGCCGGGAGCAGGCGCACTGGCATGGCGTCATTTGCCGTCGCAATTACCGCTGGGGCTGCTGCTGAGTTTACTGATTGGTTATATTGCCTGGTTGGCCACGGCCAGCCGTATGAGCTTTTCCGGCGAGATCAATCTGGGCCTTGCCGCACGGGAATTTGAGTTATTTTGCCAGCCGCTTCTGGAGGCGAACAATAACACCTGTATTGGCGTCGAAATACTGCTGCGCTGGAACAACCCTCGTCAGGGCTGGATCCCTCCCGATGTTTTTATTCCCATCGCCGAACAGCACAATTTAATCGCCCCACTGACACGCTATGTGATGGCGGAAACCCAGCGCCAGCTTGGGCTTTTTCCGGCGGATAGTACGTTTCAGATTGGTATCAATGTCGCGCCGAGCCACTTGCGCCATGGCATGTTGCTTCAGGATCTTAATCGCCTCTGGTATCACGCGAACCCGGTGCAACAATTAACCATAGAGCTTACCGAGCGCGACGCGCTGCATGACGTGGATTACCGTATGGTGCGCGAGCTTCATCGCAGGGGGGCTAAAATCGCCATTGACGATTTCGGTACGGGCAACAGTTCACTGTCCTGGCTGGAGAGACTGCGCCCGGATGTCTTAAAAATTGATAAGTCCTTCACCATGGCTATTGGTACGGATGCGGTGAACTCGACGGTGACAGATATGATTATCGCCCTGGGGCAGCGTCTGAATATTGAACTGGTGGCGGAAGGGGTAGAAAACCCCCGTCAGGCGCAGCATCTGCGGCAACGGGGGGTGCATATATTGCAAGGATTTCTGTACGCGAAGCCTATGCCAATTAAAGAGTTTCCGCGTTGGCTGGCAGGGTGGACTTCCCCGCCAGCACGGCGTAAAGGGCTAATGATGCCGCTTATGCCATAGGGAAATTACTCTTCTTCGTCGTGAAGCGGTCGCTCTTTAACAACACGTACCAGGTCGACGCGATAGTCATTGGCTTCGATAACGCTGATATGCAGCGGCGCAAGCTCCAGCTTGTCACCCGGACGGGGGATCTGACCATTAATGGCGATCACCAGGCCCGCAACGGTGGCGATATCCTCGTTTTCGTTAACCAAAGTGTCCAGGCCAAGAGTATGTTGCAGAGCATGCAAATCGGTGGCGCCTTTAACCAGCCAGCCATCGCCGTCAGCGACGATTTCCGGCGTTTCGTCAGCATCAGGGAACTCACCGGCAATCGCCTCCAGCACATCCAGCGGTGTTACCAGCCCCTGTACCACGCCAAATTCGTTGGTCACGATGACGAAGCTGCCACGGGCACGGCGCAATACGGCCAGCAGTTTTATCGGGTCCAGCGTTTCCGGCACGACGATCGCGGGCGAGGCCGACGCCATTGCTGCAACGTCCGTCCCCTCTTCCAGCGCCACCAGCATCTCTTTCGCGCGAACAATACCCAGCACCTCATCCAGTTCCCCACGACAGACCGGGAACAGGCTGTGTGGTGAGGAAAGAAGCTGCTGGCGGATCTCTTCCACACTCAGGTTAGCGTCGACCCAACTGATTTCACCGCGCGGCGTCATGATGCTACGCAACGAGCGGGAAGCCAGCGTTAACACGCCATTGATCATGTAACGTTCTTCTTCGGCAAACGCGCCTTCCGGCACTGATACCGGCGACTGACTGTCTGTATCCTGCGTCTGACTGGCCTGACGTTTGCCGCCCATCAGCCGCAAAATCGCATCGGCGGTACGCGCACGCAGCGGCAGCGTTGACTGATGACGAAGAAAGTTGCGGCGGGCAATCTGGTTGAAGAGCTCGATAATGATTGAAAAACCAATCGCCGCGTACAGGTAGCCTTTCGGAATATGGAAACCAAAACCTTCCGCGACCAGGCTCAGACCAATCATCAGCAGGAAGCTCAGACAGAGCACCACCACCGTTGGATGCTGGTTAACGAAGCGGGTCAGCGGTTTGGATGCCAGCAGCATCACCGCCATGGCAATGACCACGGCAGCCATCATGACCGGCAGATGGTTCACCATCCCGACCGCTGTGATCACCGCATCAAGCGAGAAGACAGCATCAAGAATAACAATCTGTACTACTACCACCCAGAAACTGGCATATCCTTTACCCTGTCCTTCGTCGTGTTGACGATTCTCCAGCCTTTCATGTAGCTCGGTCGTCGCTTTAAAGAGCAGGAATATCCCCCCGAGGAGCATGATCAAATCACGGCCAGAGAAGGTGAAATCCATGACGGAGAAGAGCGGTTTTGTCAGCGTGACCATCCAGGAGATCAGAGACAACAGGCCTAAACGCATCACCAGCGCCAGAGAGAGGCCAATCAGGCGCGCTTTATCTCGCTGCTTTGGCGGCAATTTATCGGCGAGGATGGCGATAAATACCAGGTTATCAATACCAAGAACAATTTCCAGAACAACAAGTGTCAACAACCCCGCCCATATTGAGGGGTCCATTAAGAATTCCATGGCAAGCTCCTGCTAAAGGCATGATGAGTCCGCGCGTAGGGGTGCGCAGGCATGATGACAACAAGGGGGTTCAAGGTTAAAGAATGGCTGGCGCAAACAGGCCAAAGGGGGAACTGGCGTCGGTGACGGTCCATACGGCGGGCTGATGCCCTGTACTCCTGATAATGTAAACGGATGTTAAACATATCAGAGAGACTTTGGGTTTTGCAAAGATTTACCTGAATTTGCATTTTGAGAGATATTTTTCGCTCCGAAATTTCCCGTACGCTAAAGCTAAATTACGGATGTTCATCACATAAATTATTTTTTCACTATCTAAAATAATTCCCGGAAGTCTTAGTTTTTTCTTTCTAAGCCCTGTCTGAATCGATTCGGGCTGTCAGAGAGATTCAGAACGCATCAGTTAATGATGTGTTAACGACAAAAACGAAGGAGGTAGCAAGTGACCATTGCTATTGTGATAGGCACACATGGTTGGGCTGCGGAACAGTTACTCAAAACCGCCGAAATGCTATTGGGCGAGCAAGAGAACGTCGGTTGGATCGATTTCGTTCCCGGTGAAAACGCCGAGACGTTAATCGAGAAATACAACGCGCAGTTGGAAAAGCTCGATACACATCAGGGCGTGCTATTTCTCGTTGATACATGGGGTGGTAGCCCGTTCAATGCTGCCAGCCGCATTGTCGTCGATAAAGAGCATTATGAAGTGGTGGCTGGCGTCAATATTCCTATGCTCGTGGAAACACTGATGGCGCGAGACGACAACCCAACCTTTGATGAACTGGTGGCTGTCGCGGTGGAAACAGGACGCGAAGGCGTGAAAGCGCTGAAAGCCAAACCTGTGGAAAAACCGACGCCCGTTGCGCCCCCTAAACCTGCGGCTCCAGTAAAACCGATGGGACCGAATGACTATATGGTCATTGGTCTTGCCCGTATTGATGACCGCTTGATCCATGGTCAGGTCGCAACACGCTGGACCAAAGAAACAAACGTGACGCGCATTATCGTCGTCAGTGATGAAGTTGCAGCCGATAACGTACGTAAGACGCTGCTCACACAGGTTGCGCCTCCCGGGGTGACGGCGCACGTGGTGGACGTTGCCAAGATGATCCGTGTTTACAACAACCCGAAATACGCGGGTGAGCGGGTGATGCTGTTGTTTACCAACCCAACTGACGTACTGCGCATTGTTGAAGAGGGTGTGAAAATCACCACCGTCAATATCGGCGGTATGGCCTATCGGCAGGGGAAAACTCAGGTGAACAACGCGGTTTCGGTGGATGAAAAAGACATTGCGGCCTTCAAAAAGCTCAACGAACGCAATATCGAGCTGGAAGTTCGCAAAGTTTCTAACGACCCGAAACTGAAAATGATGGATTTGATCAATAAGGTCGCGAAGTAACCGCGCCGGGTTGGTTGACTCAGTTTCACACTTACGTTTGTTTAGCATAGGAGAAGTACAATGGAGATTACCACTCTTCAGATTGTGCTGGTGTTCGTCGTCGCGTGTATTGCCGGTATGGAATCGGTACTCGATGAATTTCAGTTTCACCGTCCGTTAGTGGCCTGTACGCTGGTGGGTATCGTCCTGGGGGATATGAAAACCGGTATTATCATCGGCGGTACCCTGGAGATGATTGCGCTGGGCTGGATGAACATCGGTGCGGCGGTCGCGCCCGATGCCGCGCTCGCCTCTATTATCTCAACCGTCCTGGTTATCGCGGGTCATCAAAGTATCGGCGCTGGTATCGCGCTGGCTATCCCACTGGCAGCAGCAGGCCAGGTACTGACCATTATTGTGCGTACCATCACCGTGGCCTTCCAGCACGCGGCGGATAAGGCGGCAAACAACGGCAACCTCACGGCGTTGTCCTGGATCCATGTCTCGTCCCTGTTCCTTCAGGCCATGCGTATCGCTATCCCGGCCGTTATTGTTGCTATCTCCGTCGGGACCAGTGAAGTTCAGGGTATGCTGAACGCCATTCCGGAAGTCGTAACCAGCGGTCTGAACATCGCTGGCGGCATGATCGTGGTGGTTGGTTATGCGATGGTTATCAATATGATGCGCGCAGGCTACCTGATGCCGTTCTTCTACCTTGGTTTCGTGACGGCGGCGTTTACTAACTTCAACCTCGTTGCGCTGGGTGTGATTGGTGCCGTGATGGCCATCCTTTATATCCAACTGAGCCCGAAATATAACCGCTCTGCTGGCGGGCCTGCACAGGCTGCTGGTAATAACGATCTCGATAACGAACTGGACTAACAGGTGAGCGAAATGGTTGATATGACGACTAAAACTACCACTGAGAAAAAACTCACTCCGGGTGATATTCGTGGCGTGTTCATCCGTTCTAACCTGTTTCAGGGTTCATGGAACTTCGAACGTATGCAGGCGCTGGGTTTCTGCTTCTCGATGGTACCGGCTATCAGACGCCTGTATCCGGAGAACAACGACGCGCGTAAACAAGCTATTAAGCGTCACCTGGAATTCTTTAACACCCATCCTTATGTTGCAGCGCCGGTGCTGGGTGTAACGCTGGCGATGGAAGAACAGCGTGCGAACGGGGCAGAGATTGACGATGGTGCCATCAACGGTATCAAAGTGGGTCTGATGGGGCCGCTGGCGGGCGTGGGTGATCCCATTTTCTGGGGTACCGTACGTCCGGTATTCGCAGCGCTTGGTGCGGGTATTGCCATGAGCGGCAGCCTACTTGGGCCACTGTTGTTCTTCTTCCTGTTTAACCTGGTGCGCCTGGCAACCCGCTATTACGGTGTAGCCTATGGTTATCGTAAGGGTATTGATATCGTTCAGGATATGGGCGGCGGCTTCCTGCAGAAACTGACAGAAGGGGCATCCATTCTCGGCCTCTTTGTTATGGGGGCGCTGGTTAATAAGTGGACACACGTTAACATTCCGCTGGTGGTCTCGCGTATTACCGACCAGACAGGTAAACAAAACGTCACGACAGTGCAAACCATCCTCGATCAGTTGATGCCAGGTCTGGTTCCGCTACTGCTGACTTTCGCCTGTATGTGGCTGTTACGTAAGAAAGTGAACCCGCTGTGGATCATCGTTGGCTTCTTCGTCATCGGGATCGTTGGGTATGCGGTTGGCCTGTTAGGTCTGTAATCCGTTGTGTTATAACCGGGGCCTTGCCCCGGTTTTTTATTATCAGGAGGAACCATGACGCTCACGGACAGCATACTGATGTTGTTTATCGCCGCCCTGCTGGCATTTGCCATTTACGATGAACTTATCCTGCCCCGCCGTCACGGCGATACCCTGCTTGCCCTCCCCTTGCTGCGTCGCAGCCGTGTTGATGCGGCTATTTTTGTTGGCCTGTTGGTTATCCTTATTTACAACAATGTCACAAATAACGGTACGCCATTAACCACATGGTTATTATCCGCGCTGGCATTATTAGCCATTTACCTTTTTTGGATTCGCACACCGAAGATCATCTTCAAATCGCGGGGGTTTTTCTTTTCCAGCGTATGGATAGAATATAACCGAATTAAGGAGATGAACTTATCCGAGGATGGCGTGCTGGTGATGCAATTAGAACAAAGGCGCTTGCTTATTCGGGTAAAAAATATTGATGACCTGGAAAGTATATATAAATTAATGATTAAAATTCAATAAGTTAAATGTAGTCACCTACATCCACAATGTATATTAAATAAGCACACTTATAGCCTTTGCTATATTTCCCACGGGAAAGTGCTTAATCTTTTTAACGTTATATTCACCTATAAATCTAAATGTTAATCGTTATCAATTGGTAAATGGATTAATAATTCTCTGTTGTTGTTTTATATTCTCAAAATATGTTAATGTTGCGCCCGTCGTTGGGGAGTAGCCGATTTCCATTTGCTGGAAATGTACGTGTCAACATACTCGTTGCAAAACGTGGCACGTACGGACTGAGAGTTATCCAGTCAGGCGAGACCATTGACACATCAACTGCTGTTTACTGGGGGCAGTGGTGTGTTATATGGAACTCCCGGTCAGGACGCTCGCATGAATTTATCCGCCACAATTCTTCTCGCCTTTGGCATGTCGATGGATGCCTTCGCTGCATCAATCGGTAAAGGGGCGACCCTGCATAAACCCAAATTCTCCGAAGCCCTCCGCACTGGCCTGATTTTTGGCGTTATTGAAACGCTGACGCCGCTTATTGGCTGGGGTCTGGGGATGCTTGCCAGCCAGTTTGTGCTGGAGTGGAATCACTGGATTGCCTTCATCTTACTGATGTTCCTTGGCGGCAGAATGGTGCTGGAAGGTTTTCGCGCAGAGACGGATGACGCAGGGGAAGCGCCGCATCGCCACGGTTTCTGGTTGTTGGTCACTACCGCGATTGCGACAAGTCTTGATGCGATGGCCGTAGGGGTGGGTCTGGCATTCTTGCAGGTGAATATTCTGACGACCGCGCTGGCGATTGGTTGCGCCACACTGGTGATGTCCACACTCGGCATGATGATTGGTCGGTTTATTGGCCCGCTGCTGGGCAAACGGGCAGAAATTCTTGGCGGTATCGTTCTTATCGGGATCGGTATTGAGATCCTCTGGTCACACTTCGCGCCTTAATCAACGCGCTGCAGACAATGCAGGGTAAAATCGGTCTGACAGTTAAAGCGCGCTTTCGCTGCCAGTGTCTCCCGGACATCCGGTTTTGCCCGCCACGCAAAGGGCGTCATTTGCAGTAACGCGACGGCCTCGGCACCGGTTAATTCCATCTGATAGCTCAGTGATTGCTGCTCTACGACGCGAAACCCTTCTATCTCGCCATTATCAGGCGCATGTAACTGTACTTCGCGGTAAATTAACTCTTTCAGCTCCATCAAGTGGCGTGGCCCAGGCGCTGCGGTAATGACCCATCCCCCCGGTTTTACCACACGTACCAGTTCTTCTGCTTTGCAGGGTGCGTAAATGCGTACGACAGCGTCAATGCTGTCATTCTGGAAAGGCAGGCGATGGCTGGAGGCAACGCAAAACATCACCTCAGGGTAACGTTTCGCGGCTGCCCGAATGGCGGCTTTTGAAACATCGAGGCCAAACGTCCGGGCCTCTTTACGCTGCGCGACCTCAGCAAAGGACTGAGTGTAGTACCCTTCCCCACAGCCAATATCCAGTATCGCCTCTGCCTGCGCAGGGAGGCGCGTCTGTAACTGTAAAGCGATCGCATCGCGCAGCGGCTGGTAGTGTCCGGCATCAAGAAACGCACGGCGCGCCTGCATCATTTCCGCACTGTCACCCGGATCCCGCGAACGCTTATGCTGCACGGGCAGTAAGTTGACGTACCCTTCTTTCGCGATGTCGAACTGATGACGTTGTGGACAGGAAAAGCTATGTTCGGAACGCGTCAAGGGGGCGTGACAAAGTGGGCAACTGAAGGGCATAGCAACTCCGGGACTCTTTAAAGGACGCAAGTTTACCGCCATTCGGCGCATCGGGGAATGCGAAGCCAGAAGTAAAAGACCACCTTCTTAGAAGGTGGCTTTTTAGAATGCCCCCTATAAGGGGGGCTACTGTCTCATTCCTGTTACTACTCTAGCAATTCCATCTGCTGTTCATGCATTTGTTCCTTTTTCTCCTGATGCCTCACATATCTCCTGATAATTTCTTCATTCACTCCCACCGTATCGACAAAGTAGCCACGGGACCAAAAATGGTTACCCCATAGTTTCTTTCTTATATGTGGAAAACGATTGTAGAGCCTGATTGCACTGCGGCCTTTCAGATGCCCCATCAGGGTTGATATCGAGATTTTCGGCGGGACTATTACAACCAGATGTACATGATCTGGCTGAACATTTAACTCCAGAACCTCACAATCTTTTATTCCGCATAGGATGTAGATTGTCCTGTAAAGTTCCTTGCCCAGATTATCTTTCAGGATCCTGAAACGGTACTTTGGCGTCCATACTATGTGGTATTTGCAACGCCAATATACATGTGATGAACTCCTGTAAAGCCCCATGTCGGTTTGTCTCCTTTTACTTGTGGTGAGTAAGCAGAGATATTCCGGCATGGGCATTCTTCAGGCTATAGCCTTACAGGATCAATCACCACCTCCCCAGGAGGTGGTTTAGGGGTGACAATTAAAAAGCCCCGCACAATGGCGAGGCTTTTCGCTGACATTGATACGCCAGTGGCGTCTCAAGTACCAGTGGTTTTGAAATTAGATAGCAGTTACGTTAACAGCTGCCGGGCCTTTCTGGCCGTCCTGAATTTCAAACTCAACGTTCTGGCCTTCGGCCAGAGTTTTGAAGCCGTTACCCTGGATTGCAGAGAAGTGTACGAACACATCTTTGCTGCCATCAGCAGGAGTAATGAAACCAAAACCTTTGGACTCGTTGAACCACTTAACTTGACCTTTAATCTTTGCCATTTGCAATATTCCTTAATGTATATACTTCGCCCGTAGGCATTAACTGAGATAAAACTGAGACATTACTGCTTGAGGCACTAATATAAGGTTCGGCAGAGAAGCGGTATTCAACGATAACGTGTTTACTCAGGACTTCTTTACTGAAAATGCCACACATAAACAGAACTGTACCTCGTTTGACCCAAAACGTGTTATCACACACAACGTAAATTATGGCAAGCCATTTTTAAAAAGGCCTGGATCCGTCGCACAAATTCTAAGGTTATCAATACAACCGATGCACATTTATGCATACAAGATAACCTCGTAACGACAGGCAGCCCGCCTTCTGGCTCCGTTTGATAACCCATCTTTTTTACCATAGCTCAATGAGTTCCATTCGTCCACGTGGGGGGATAAAAATATTCCGGCATACCTTATATCAGTAACAGCATTAACGCATACCTATGCCAATTTTCGCTAATCAGGAAGGTCTGAAATGCGCCCCTCTTGTAACTAATCAAATGTGTTGGTTTACCATCGAATATTTGTTGTGCAATTAAGCAGGAGTGTGCACCAAAATAATGAAAGTCTGATGACAGTGCCTCATTAAAAGGCAATAAAAACGTTTCGATAAAAATAAAAAATATTTAACTTCTTCTAAATAATAAATTAGTACCAGTGCTACTCATCCGTATTTTGCAAAGAAAAAGACTGACCAATTTTCAGCGTCATGAAGTTCGTAATGTCATCTGCCGTTTCGCTTAATGCGTTATGCAACTCGCGCAGCGGCTCATCCAGTGATTCATCCGCCAGTTCAAAAACACCCCAGTGAATAGGAAACGTTAGCGGTTTACCCAACTGCTGCCATAACGTTACCGCCTGTTGCGGATCCATATGGTTGTAGGCCATGAACCAACGAGGAGCGTATGCACCAATAGGGAGCGCTGCGAGGCTGAGCGGCCCTAACCGTTGGGGAATAGTCAGTAACGCCTCGCAGTAACCCGTGTCTCCCGGAAACCAGAAACGATGTGCACTATTTTCCACAACCCAACCACACCATAAGGCGTTATTGCGATCCCAGGGGGTGCGCATGCTCCAGTGCTGAGCTGGCACAGCCGTATACACAAGCCCCTGGAATACCACGCTTTGCCACCAGTCCAGTTCCGTCACATTGCTCGCCCCCAAACGACGGCACCAGTTTCCCAGCCCGAGGGGGACAAAAACCGTCACGTGTGGAAAACGTTGGATAAGCGCGCGCATCGTTCTGACATCAAGGTGATCATAGTGATTGTGCGAGATAACGATAGTATCGAGCGAAGGGAGTTCGGAAATGGTCAGTGCAGGCGGTGTTCGTCGCTGCGGTCCTGCAAAACGTAGTGGCGATGCCCGATCTGAGAATACCGGATCGGTCAAAATATACTGTCCCATCAGGCGCAACAGAATTGACGAGTGGCCTAACCACCAGACCCTGTCATCGTCGCCCTGAATTTCTGCATGCTGCCGCCACTGGGCAGTAAAACTGGCATAGCCCTCTGCGGGGGGACGGGGTAATCCTGCGGCTTTGCGCTCTTGCCGCCAACGCTTTACATCGCCAGGCGCATGACCACCTGGCGTGAGATTAGTAAATCCGTCGGGACGATGGTGAGGAAGTGCGGCATTAAACCAGAGATTTTTACGCGCCATACAGCCCCTCACCCTACGAAATTAACGCTCGGCAACCAGGCGAATAAATTCGTCGTCTTTGCCTTCTTCCTCAACAACCGGTGCCGGAGCAGCGATTTCTTTTTCCGGTTCGTTCGATTCGCACAAACGACGCAACAATGCGGTCTGACGCTTTTGCTGATCTAACACTGCTTCGAGCAATTCGATTTGCTCATTCGTCCGCGAGCTTGCACGATTGATAAAGAACCACAGCACCAGCCCGACCAGCAACACCACCACCGAAACGACAAAAGACGCGATATTAAGCGCGCCTGAATTCATTAATTCGTTCATTTTACCACCTCAACCAAAGAGGTACATTTTACCACTGGCAAGACGGAAGGACATCATTAACGACAAAAAAGCCCCTACCAGGGGATATATTTATTGATGACGCAAATGCCGCTGAAAAACTGAACATCCTGGTCGCACATCACATTTAGCATTTGAGTCCAGAGCAACAGGCAGACCACCAGTACGGCGATCAGTATTAGCCATCTAAACTTTTTCACTCCACTCTCCGATACTCCACTCTATGTTACCAGGTTAGCATTAGTTCCTTAAGGAAGGTGCGAACAAGTTCCTGATATGAGATCATCATATTCATCCGGAGCGCATCCCAGAGGGACATCATGAGCCATCAACTCACCTTCGCCGATAGTGAATTCAGCACTAAGCGCCGTCAGACCCGAAAAGAGATTTTCCTCTCCCGCATGGAGCAGATTCTGCCATGGCAGAATATGACCGCTGTCATCGAGCCGTTTTATCCCAAGGCGGGCAATGGCCGACGGCCCTATCCGCTGGAGACCATGCTGCGTATTCACTGCATGCAGCATTGGTACAACCTGAGCGACGGTGCCATGGAAGATGCCCTGTACGAAATCGCCTCCATGCGCCTGTTTGCCCGATTATCCCTGGATAGCGCCCTGCCGGATCGCACCACCATCATGAATTTCCGCCACCTGCTCGAGCAGCATCAACTGGCCCGTCAATTGTTCAAGACCATCAATCGCTGGCTGGCCGAAGCAGGCGTCATGATGACCCAAGGCACTTTGGTGGATGCCACCATCATTGAGGCACCCAGCTCTACCAAGAACAAAGAGCAGCAACGCGATCCGGAGATGCATCAGACCAAGAAAGGCAATCAGTGGCACTTTGGCATGAAGGCCCACATTGGTGTCGATGCCAAGAGTGGCCTGACCCACAGCCTAGTCACCACCGCGGCCAACGAGCATGACCTCAATCAGCTGGGTAATCTGCTTCATGGAGAGGAGCAATTTGTCTCAGCCGATGCCGGCTACCAAGGAGCGCCACAGCGCGAGGAGCTGGCCGAGGTGGATGTGGACTGGCTGATCGCCGAGCGTCCCGGCAAGGTAAAAACCTTGAAGCAGCATCCGCGCAAGAACAAAACGGCCATCAACATCGAATACATGAAAGCCAGCATCCGTGCCAAGGTGGAGCACCCGTTTCGCATCATCAAGCGGCAGTTCGGCTTCGTGAAAGCCAGATACAAGGGGCTGCTGAAAAACGATAACCAACTGGCGATGTTATTCACCCTGGCCAACCTGTTTCGGGTGGACCAAATGATACGTCAGTGGGAGAGATCTCAGTAAAAACCGGAAATAACGCCAGAAATGGTGGAAAAAATAGCCTAAATAGGCTGATTCGATGTGTTTGCGGGAAAAAAATCGGCCCAGATCCGCGAAATTTTAATCAGCGAGTCAGCTTGGGAAGAAATGACCTGCTTATTCGCACCTTCCCTTAAACCGCGACTAACTGTATCTCTAATCGGAGTTTTTAGGAATGCTCGGGTGTGCGGTATACCGCCAAAACGGTAGCCTGAAAACAGTATCCAAACGCAAGGAATGAAAATGCGCACTCTTATTCGGGCAATTATTGTCGTGGCACTGGTCTGGGTTGGTATTTTGCTAAGTGGATATGGCGTGCTGATTGGCAGCCATGAAAATGCCGCAGGTCTGGGATTACAGTGTAAATATCTGACGGCCCGGGGCGTCAGCACAGCACAATATGTTCACTCAAGCAGCGGTATTATCGGACTCACGCAATGTCCGGTACTGCGCAAAAGCGAAACCGTCGTCGATAATGGATAAACAAACGCCGCCATCAAGGCGGCGTTTTCACACTCAGAACGGGTAATCGTTATAACCCATCTGTTCAGAAATCTTACGCGCAGCATGGTGGAGCATACTGACATACTCATGCAGGCGCTCCTCGGAGAAACGCAGCGTCGGGAAGGAGATACTCAGCCCGGCAATGACGACGCCGAAACGGTCAAAGACTGGCACACCAATGCAACGTAACCCTTCTTCCTGCTCTTCATTATCTTCACCATAACCCTGCTGGCGGACGATATCGAGCATCGGTAATAAATCCTCGGTACTGGTAATGGTGCGCTCAGTGCTGCGTTTGTACTCTACGCCTTCAAGGATCTGCACAACCTCTTCCTTGTCACGCCACGCCAGCAATACTTTACCAATCGCGGTGCTATACAGCGGGTTGCGGCGACCAATGCGTGAATACATGCGCAGGTTATACATAGAGTCGATTTTATGGATGTAGACAATGCTGTCTTCATCCAGCGCGCCCAGGTGGATAGTCTCTTTGGTCAGGCGAGAGAGTTCACGCATCTGAATATCAGCACTGCGGATCAGGTCTACGTTTTGCAGCGCCCGTGCACCGAGTTCGAACAGTTTGAGGGTGAGAGAGTATTTCTCTGACTCCCCTTCCTGAGCAACATAGCCCAGTGATTTCATCGTCTGCAAAAAGCGATATACGGTGCTTTTTGACATCATGACGCGCTGCGAAAGTTCGGTGATCCCGATCTCACGTTCTTCGCCAAGCGCCTGCAGAATGCCAAATACCTTCAGTACAGAAGACACAGAGTCTGGCTGTTTATCCAAATCTGCAATAGCCATTAGTCACCTCATCGCCCGTGTTTTATAAAAATCAGAATAGTTTTTTATTATAAATTTCTCGCCTGCCCGTCGCAATCCGAGTTTGGTCACTTCGTTACAAATCTGCGATATAAAACCGAAATGCGGGTGATAGAATCATTATACAAATCATTGAACAAGCAAAACCCAGCTTTTCCCATGAATAAATCCACACCAGACGGCTTACCGGTCCCACAACGCTACGGGGCAATTTTAACGATTGTTATTGGCATTACCATGGCCGTACTCGACGGCGCTATTGCGAATGTTGCACTGCCTACAATTGCGCGGGATCTGCACGCCTCACCAGCCAGCTCAATATGGGTCGTTAACGCCTATCAGATAGCGATTGTCATCTCCCTGCTGACGTTGTCCTTCCTCGGCGACATGTTCGGCTACCGTCGCGTCTACCAGTGCGGGCTGGTGCTTTTTACGCTGACGTCCTTGTTATGCGCGCTGTCAGATTCGTTACTCACGCTGACGCTTGCTCGTGTCGCGCAAGGTTTCGGTGGCGCGGCGCTAATGAGTGTGAATACTGCATTAATTCGCCTGATTTACCCCCAGCGTCAACTGGGACGCGGGATGGGAATCAACTCATTCGTGGTTGCTGTCTCCTCGGCGGCAGGCCCGACGATTGCCGCGGCTATTCTCTCTGTCGCCTCCTGGCAGTGGCTGTTTTTGATTAATGTGCCACTGGGCATACTCTCGCTGGTCCTGGCGCTGCGCTATTTGCCCGCCAATGGTTCACGCAGTGCAATGCCGAAATTCGATCTCCCAAGCGCAGTGATGAACGCGCTAACGTTTGGTTTACTGATAACCGCGATGAGTGGCTTCGCCCAGGGGCAATCCACCACACTGGTGCTCGCTGAAATCGCCGCCATGCTGGTGATCGGCACCTTCTTTGTACGTCGGCAACTGCGTTTGCCGGTGCCTCTGTTACCCGTCGACCTGTTGCGTATCCCGCTGTTCTCATTATCGATTTGTACATCAATCTGCTCTTTTTGCGCACAAATGCTGGCTCTCGTTTCCCTCCCCTTCTTTATGCAATCGGTGCTTGGGCGCAGCGAAGTGGATACCGGTCTGTTGTTAACCCCGTGGCCGTTAGCGACCATGGTGATGGCACCGTTAGCGGGTTATCTGATTGAACGTGTCCATGCCGGATTATTGGGCGCGCTTGGGCTTGCCATGATGGCGTGCGGCTTGTTTGCGCTTGCGATGCTGCCCACAGCCCCTACGGATGTGGATATTATCTGGCGAATGGCCCTTTGTGGGGCGGGATTTGGTCTGTTCCAGTCGCCCAATAACCATACGATTATCAGTTCCGCGCCGCGTCAACGTAGCGGTGGCGCCAGCGGTATGCTCGGTACCGCGCGTCTCTTAGGGCAGAGTTCCGGGGCGGCACTGGTGGCGTTACTCTTCAACGTGTTTGATAAGAGCGGGACGCATACATCACTCCTGCTGGCAGGCATACTGGCGACCGTCGCCGCTATTGTCAGCGGCTTGCGGATCACACAGCCGCGTACGGTATAAAAAAAGCGCGTCATATGACGCGCTTTTTCATTTCAGGCGTACGCCTTATTTGAGATAAGCCCCGCTACGCAGCGCTTCGATACGTTTGTCCAGCGGCGGGTGAGTCATAAACAGCTCGCTTAACGACTTGCCTTTACCGTTGATGCAAAATGCCATCATGCTGCTGGCTTCCTGCGGCTCGTAGCTGGTTTTCAGACGCTGGAGAGCGGCAATCATTTTTTCACGACCAACGAGTTTTGCAGAACCCGCATCGGCATGGAATTCACGGTGACGCGAGAACCACATCGTGATAATGCTGGCCAGAATACCAAAAACCAGCTCCAGCACGGTCGCTACCGCAAAGTAAATCAACGGGTTACCGTTGCTCTCTTCGCCATCATCACGGTTGCCGCTAAGAAAGCCTGATGCAATCTGCGCGAGAATACGCGAGATGAAGATAACGAAGGTGTTCACCACCCCCTGAATCAGGGTCATCGTGACCATGTCGCCGTTTGCAATATGGCTAATTTCGTGGGCAATAACCGCTTCGGCTTCATCACGGCTCATATTCTGCAAAAGCCCGGTACTGACAGCAACCAGCGATGCATCACGGCGGGCACCTGTCGCAAATGCGTTGATATCCGGCGCATGGTAGATAGCCACCTGCGGCATAGCGATACCCGCCTGGCGAGCCTGAGTAGCAACGGTATTCATCAGCCAGCGTTCCATGTCGTTACGCGGCTGTTCAATAACCTCACCGCCTACGGACTTGAGTGCCATCCATTTCGACATCAGCAGTGAAACAAAAGAGCCGCCAAAACCAAACAGCAGCGCCATAATCAATAATCCCTGCACGCTGCTCGACTGAATGCCCGTCAGGCTAAGCACCAGGCCGAAGACAAGCATGACGGCAAGGTTAGTCAACAGGAAGAGCGCGATACGCATCATAATTTTCTTTTAACCTCTAATTAACAAAACGCACTATGCGATTACCCACATCGTATGGTTAATCCGGCTATTTTCAAGCATCAGTGAGCCGTAAGTGACCAGAAAGACACAACTTTACATTTTGTAGCACAATGCTTACGCCATGTGGAGCTTGTTAAAAAAACAGGCACAATTTCTTGTGCCTGCTGGAGGGTTATTTTGCGGGAGCGGGGTCAGCCGCCGGGGAATCTTTTTCAAGATGGGCAAGGTCCAGCGCGATATGGACGGTCTCATCCAGATAGGGATCCGGCTCCTGGTAATCTTTCGGCAGATCTTCCAGTTTCTTCAGCTGCGGTTTGCCTTCACGTTTGAAGCGATCGTTGAGGCGACTGAGACGAATAGCATCGTCTTCGGTGTTCTCTTTTTCACGCTGCGCATAGTTTAGCGACACGATATTCTTTTTATCTTTCAGGGCATTGAAGCGAGCAATGTCCTTCATGATGTACTGGAATTCCGGGTCTTTCGCAATACGCTCATCATGTTCCTGCAGCAGTTGCGGACCAAACGGTTTCATGTCGCCATACTTCGTAAAGTTAGCCGCATTGATGCTATCCCACGGCAGAGCGTTATCTTCAAACTTCTCGCCCGTTTCCGTTACCTGCGTACCCGTCGGCATGATGATGTCGGGTGTAACGCCTTTACGCTGTGTACTGCCGCCATTGACACGGTAGAACTTCTGGATCGTGTACTGCACTGAACCCAGCGCAGGCCATTCCGGACGCAACATCTGGTCGTAAATACGGTTCAGCGAACGATACTGCTGAACGGTACCTTTACCGAAGGTGGGCTCACCCACGATCAACGCACGACCATAATCCTGCATCGCCGCAGCAAATATTTCAGATGCCGAGGCACTGAAGCGGTCAACCAGCACCACCAGCGGGCCTTTATAATAGACTACGCCATCGGTATCGCTGTCTTCACGGACTTTGCCATTATTGTCGCGAACCTGAACCACAGGACCTGACGGAATAAACAGACCGGAAAGGGAAACCGCTTCCGTTAATGCTCCGCCACCGTTGGTGCGCAGATCAATCACGACGCTGCTAACGTTCTGTTTTTCGAGCTTCTGCAACTGAACCTTGACGTCATCCGTCAGACCCACATAGAAACCAGGAATATCCAGTACGCCAACTTTTTCTTTGCCGACCGTTTTCACCGACATTTTCACTGCACGGTCTTCAAGACGAATACGTTCACGCGTCAGCGTTACAATCCGCGTCTTCGTTCCCTTACCCGCAGGCAGAATTTCGAGGCGAACTTTGCTGCCTTTCGGACCTTTGATCAGCGCAACTACGTCATCGAGACGCCAGCCAATGACATCGACCATATTCTGGCCCGTCTGACCGACGCCAACGATACGATCGCCCACGCTGATGGCTTTGCTCTTCGACGCCGGACCGCCCGCTACCATCGAATTGATAACCGTGTAGTCGTCATCCATTTGCAGAACGGCACCGATACCTTCCAGAGAAAGGCTCATCTCAGTGTTGAATTGTTCCGTATTGCGTGGCGACAGATAGTTAGTATGCGGATCAATTTCGCGGGCAAACGAGGTCATCGCCAGCGAGAACACATCTTCACTGTTGGTTTGCACCAGCCGGCGAATGGCAAACTTATAACGACGCGTCAGAGTATCGCGGATCTCTTTATCATCTTTACCAGTGAGTTTGAGACTCAACTCGTCATATTTGACCTTGCCGTCCCACAGAGCATTAAGCTCAGACTCATCCTTCGGCCATGGCGCTTTGCTGCGGTCAAGGTTGAAAGTGTCGTTGCCAGAGAAATCCATCGGGCGCTCCAGCACTTTCAGTGCGTACTGGTAGCGTTCGAAACGGCGTTTTTGCGCGAGATTGTAGAGATCGTAGAAAACATCGAGTTTGCCGGTGCGAAGTTCATCACCTAACTGCGTTTTTTTCTGCGCGAATTGTGCAACATCGCTGGCCAGAAGCACGTTATGGCTGTAGTCCAGCAAATTGAGGTAACGATCGAAGATCTTTGCCGAAAAGGCTTGATCCAAATCGAATTGACGGTAGTGAGAACGGGTAAACCGCGAGGTCACGCGTTCACTCACCGTCGCGTGCTGAGCCTCTTCCTTTAACACCGGAATTTGATCGGCACGGGTAATATCTTCCACTGCGAAAACCTGGCCTGTTACTAATAACAGACCAGCCAACGCTGTGCGCTTAAACAAAGTGTTCATGCCAGGCCAGGCCTCCGTTTCAGAACATCAAATGTTCTGCGCGTACAATCATCGACATACCCGAAGTAAGCTGTACGCGAACGCCATCTTTGGTGATTTCCAGGACGGTGGCGTCCATCGCATTATTACCCGCTTTAACCTTGAGGTTTTGACCTACGGTCAGTGCAGATAAATCTGAAACTGGCGTATGACGTTCTTCTCGTGGCGCACGCTGGGGTTTTGCGGCAGGTTTGTCAGTACGAGGTTTACGCTCGCTATTTTCCTTACGGCGCGGTGCCGGACGAGGTTTACGCTCACGACGCGGAGCCTCTTCCGTCTCACCTGCTGCAATGGCGGCTTCGCGTTTTTTCGCTTGTTGTTCAGCGCGTTGCGCCTGAACGCGAGCTTTGGCTTCTTCAAGCTGTTTACGGGCGTGCTCAACATGTTGCTCATCCAGAACGCCACACGGGTTACCGTCGAGATCGACACGGGTCGCACCAGCTTTAATACCGTACAGGTAACGCCAGCTTGAAGTGTAAAGACGTAAAGCGGAACGAAGCTGAGTTTTGCTGAGATTCATCTCGCCCTCAACTCGTGCTACTAAATCCTGAAAAATACCGATTTTCAGGGGACGCGCTTCGCCTTCTGCACTGAAACAGTGAGGAAAACGTTCGGACAAAAAGGCGATAACTTCTTTACTGCTATTCAACTTAGGTTGATTTTCCATGAAATTTCCTGATTACAACGGACGTTGCCAACAAGCCGCAGGCATGAACAGGCGTCATTATAATGACGCTATCCGTAAATGCTACGTTATCCGTTGATTATCCTGCGACGCTCGCAAAGAATTTTTTATAATCGGTCTGTACAAGCGTGTTTTCCAGGTGCGAAACCAGCTCACGCAACCCTTGTTCATCCTCTGCAGTAAAGCGCGAGAACGCGACGCTATCGATATCAAGTACGCCAATAATCTGATTATTCAGTGTAATGGGCAGTACGATTTCGGCATTACTGGCAGCATCACAGGCAATATGCCCGGAGAACTGATGAACATCTTCCACGCGTTGCACGCTATTTTGTGCCACAGCAGTACCGCAAACGCCGCGTCCAACCGGAATACGCACGCAGGCAATCTTGCCCTGGAACGGCCCCAATACCAGCGTATCCCCTTCAAGGAGATAGAAACCGGCCCAGTTCACGTCGCTCAGTCGCTCAAAAAGCAGCGCGCTGGTGTTAGCGAGTGTCGCTAAGAAACTGGTTTCACCTGCCATTAACGCCTGAAAATCACGGTTTAAATCCGCGTAAAATTCTATTTTGTTCATTATCCAATCACTTTATGTCTTACTTCGGTCATGCAGTTTAGCCTATTAAAATAAGCATTAAATGCATTGATGCTCAAGAAGTTCCCATCATGAGTTAAGATAGATTTATTCCTGATTTATTCATATGCATGCAATGGCCCTGAAAAACCGACAGATAACGCCTGCTAAAAAAATGGCCGTCCACGCCATCGGCGACGCCTTGCCCCGCGCACATTATCAGCGATGTCCGCAATGCGATACGCTTTTCGCCCTTCCGGTCATGAAATCGCACCAAAGTGCATTCTGCCCCTGTTGTGATGCGAAAATTCGCGACGGTCGAGACTGGTCATTAACCCGCCTGGCCGCAATGGCCGTGACGATGATACTGCTCATGCCATTCGCATGGAGCGAGCCGTTGCTGCACTTCTACCTGCTGGGAACACGCATCGACGCTAACCTGCTCCAGGGGATCTGGCAGATGACCGCACAGGGCGATCCGCTCACGGCCGCGATGGTACTGTTTTGTACCGTGGGAGCCCCGCTGGTGCTGGTCGCCGCGATCGCCTACTTATGGTTCGGTAACATACTGGGGATGAATCTCCGCCCGGTTCTGCTGATGCTGGAAAAGCTAAAAGAATGGGTCATGCTGGATATTTATCTGGTGGGCATCGGTGTTGCCTCGATCAAAGTGCAGGACTATGCCTTTCTGCAACCAGGTGTTGGCCTTATCGCTTTTGTTGCTCTGGTGATTTTAAGCATTCTGACGCTGATTCACTTGAACGTGGAGCAGCTCTGGGAGCGTTTCTACCCGCAACGACCGGCAAATCGTCCTGATGAAAAGTTGCGCATCTGCCTGGGATGTCACTTCACCGGCTTCCCGGATCCGCGAGGTCGCTGCCCGCGTTGCCATATCCCTTTGCGCTATCGCCGCCGTCAGAGCGTACAAAAATGCTGGGCTGCGCTTATCGCATCGTTAATTTTTCTGTTTCCGGCTAATCTTCTTCCCATCTCGGTGGTTTACGTCAATGGGGCACGGCAGGAAGACACGATTTTGTCCGGCATTATGTCACTGGCAAACAGTAATGTTGCCGTTGCAGGCGTCGTGTTTATCGCCAGTATTCTGGTGCCGTTTACCAAAGTTATCGTGCTGTTTACACTGCTTCTTAGCATTCACTTCAAATTTGAACAGGGGTTACGTACACGCATCCTGCTTCTGCGCTTTGTGACCTGGATTGGGCGTTGGTCCATGCTCGATCTGTTTGTCATCTCACTGACAATGTCACTGATTAACCGCGACCAGTTACTTGCTTTTACCATGGGACCGGCTGCGTTTTATTTCGGCGCAGCCGTAATATTGACTATTCTTGCTGTGGAATGGCTGGACAGCCGCTTACTTTGGGATGCACATGAGTCAGGAAACCCCCGCTTCGCCGACTGAAGCGCGTATAAAAACAAAACGCCGCATTTCACCTTTCTGGCTGCTGCCGGTCATTGCGCTGCTGATTGCAGGCTGGCTGGTTTGGGGAAGCTATAAAGATCGCGGTAATACCATCACCATCGATTTTATGTCTGCCGACGGTATCGTCGCAGGCAGAACGCCGATTCGTTATCAGGGTGTTGAAGTGGGCACCGTTCAGGATATTCGCCTGAGCGAAGACCTGAAAAAAATCGAAGTGCGCGCCAGCATCAAAGCCAATATGAAAGATGCCTTACGCAGTGAGACGCAATTCTGGCTGGTCACGCCAAAAGCCTCGCTGGCGGGCGTTTCCGGGCTGGATGCATTGGTCGGGGGTAACTATATCGGTATGATGCCCGGTAAAGGGGAGCCGCAAGAGCATTTCACCGCCCTCGACACGCAGCCTAAATATCGCCTGAATAATGGCGAACTGATGATTCATCTTCATGCCCCGGATCTGGGCTCGCTTAACAGCGGGTCGCTAGTCTATTTCCGAAAAATTCCGGTCGGCCGCGTTTACGATTACTCCATCAATAACAACAAACAAGGCGTCACTATTGATGTGCTGATAGAGCGCCGGTTTACCAATCTGGTAAAAAAAGGCAGCCGCTTCTGGAATATTTCAGGTGTCAAAGCGGATGTGAGCCTGAGTGGCGCAAAAGTCGAGCTTGAAAGCCTCGCCGCGCTGGTTAATGGCGCTATTGCATTCGACTCTCCGGACTCATCACAGCCAGCGGCCCAGGATGATGAGTACGGTCTTTACGAAGATCTCGCCCATAGCCAACGCGGCGTGTTGATCAAGCTTGATCTCCCAGGCGGAGATGGGCTGAAAGCGGGCTCGACTGCCCTGATGTATCAGGGGTTGCAGGTGGGGCAGTTAACCAAACTCAATCTCAACCCTGGTGGCGCAGTGACCGGTGAAATGACGGTGGATCCGGGCGTCGTTAATTTACTGCGCGACAATACGCGTATCGAAATGCGCAGCCCCAAAATTTCACTTGATAACCCCAATGTCAGTTCGCTGCTGACAGGCACTACGCTGGAGCTGGTTCCTGGTGAAGGTGAACCTCGCAATCACTTTGTGGTGCTTCCGGCGACAAAAAATCTGTTGCAGCAACCCGGGGTCATCACCCTGACGCTCACCGCACCGGAAAGCTATGGCATTGACGCGGGACAACCGCTGATTTTACATGGCGTACAAGTCGGCCAGGTGCTGGAGCGAAATTTAACCAATAAAGGCGTTTCGTTTGCGCTGGCTATCGATCCGCAGTACCGCGAACTGGTGCACGGTGATAGCAAGTTTGTGGTTAACAGTCGTATTGACGTCAAAATGGGACTGGATGGCGTGGAGTTTCTCGCCGCCAGCGCCAACGAATGGCTCAGCGGCGGTATTCGTATTCTGCCCGGCAGCAAAGGCGAGATGAAGTCCAGCTATCCCTTGTTCGCTAATCTCGATAAAGCCCTGGAAAACAGCCTGAGCGATCTGCCGACAACCACCCTGACGCTCACCGCCGATACCCTGCCGGATGTACAGGCAGGCTCGGTGGTGCTCTACCGTAAATTTGAAGTCGGCGAGATCATTACCGTGCGCCCCCGCGCCGATGCGTTTGATATCGAAGTACATATCAAGCCGGAATATCGTTCGCTGCTGACCAGCAATAGCGTTTTTTGGGCCGAAGGCGGGGCGAAAGTACAGTTGAACGGTAGCGGCCTGACGGTGCAGGCGTCGCCCTTGTCCCGTGCTCTGAAAGGAGCTATCAGTTTCGATAATCTCAGCGGCGCCAGTGCCAGCGCCCGTAAAGGCGACAAACGTATTCTGTACGCCTCAGAGACCGCCGCACGCGCCGTGGGAAGTCAGATAACCCTGCACGCCTATGATGCCGGGAAACTGGCTACGGGTATGCCGATTCGCTATCTGGGCATTGATATCGGACAGATTTCGAATCTCCAGCTCATTGCCGACAGAAGCGAAGTCCAGGCAACCGGGGTGCTTTATCCTGAATATGTGCAGACTTTTGCCCGTGGCGGCACCCGTTTTTCTGTTGTCACACCGCAAATCTCTGCGGCGGGTGTTGAGCATCTTGATACGATCCTGCAGCCCTATATCAATGTTGAACCTGGTCACGGCGAGGCGCGTCGCGATTTTGAAATCCAGGAAACTACAATCACCGACTCCCGTTATCTGGACGGTTTGAACGTGGTGGTTGAAGCACCGGAGGCCGGTTCGCTGAATATTGGCACGCCTGTGCTGTTCCGTGGGATCGAAGTGGGTACTGTCACAGGCCTGATGCTCGGTTCCCTGTCAGATCGAGTAATGGTTGGCTTGCGGATCAGTAAACGTTATCAGCACCTGGTGCGAAATAATTCCGTCTTCTGGCTGGCTTCCGGCTATTCGCTGGACTTTGGCCTGACCGGCGGCGTGGTGAAAACCGGTACCTTTAACCAGTTTATTCGCGGTGGGGTAGCCTTTGCCACGCCGCCGGGGATCCCGCTGGCACCACAAGCGCAACCAGGCAAACATTTCCTGTTGCAGGAAAGCGAGCCTAAAGAGTGGCGTCAATGGGGTACCGCCCTGCCACGTTAATGCCTTACCGCTCCGGCGTGCCCGCGCCGGAGCGAGTATGTTACACTGCGCCCCTCTCTGCTTTCCTTGGTATAACCTGTGGCTCAAAACGCTGTTTATCTTCCTGACGAATTTCTGGCACAAATGCGTGATTTGCTGCCAGCCCATCTCTCCTTCGACGCATTTATTGCGGCCTGCCAGCGGCCTTTACGACGCAGTATAAGAATTAATACGCTCAAGATTGCCGTTGAGGATTTTCTGACGCTGATTGCACCTTATGGCTGGCAACTGACGCCAATTCCGTGGTGTGCCGAAGGGTTCTGGATTGAGCGGGATGATGAAGAGGCGTTGCCGCTCGGTAGCACCGCGGAACATTTAAGCGGCCTGTTTTATATCCAGGAAGCCAGTTCCATGCTGCCGGTTAGCGCCCTGTTTGCCGATGGCGAAATGCCGGAACGAGTCATGGATGTTGCGGCGGCCCCGGGTTCAAAAACCACCCAAATTGCCGCGCGTATGGGCAATCGCGGCGCCATCCTCGCCAATGAGTATTCCGCCAGCCGCGTGAAAGTACTGCACGCCAATATCAGCCGCTGCGGTGTATCTAATGTCGCGTTAACCCATTTCGATGGCCGCGTCTTCGGCCCCGCGTTGCCAGAGATGTTTGATGCCATTTTGCTTGATGCGCCCTGTTCTGGCGAAGGTGTGGTGCGTAAGGATCCGGATGCATTAAAGAACTGGTCGCATGCCAGTAATCTTGAGATTGCCGCAACCCAACGCGAATTGATCGATAGTGCTTTTCATGCCCTGCGTCCGGGCGGCACGCTGGTCTATTCAACCTGTACGCTAAATCGCGACGAGAACGAAGCCATATGCCACTGGCTAAAAGCGCAATATCCTGATGCAGTGGAATTTTTGCCCCTTGATACGCTGTTTACGGGCGCGCAACAAGCACTGACGGAGGAAGGCTTTTTACATGTCTTCCCACAAATTTATGACTGCGAAGGGTTCTTTGTCGCGCGGTTGCGTAAAACCGCGGCAATCGCACCGCTGCCCTCCCCAGGCTACAAAGTGGGTAACTTCCCGTTTGCCCGTATGAAGCCTAAGGAAGAGGCTCAGTTAGTTAACGCAGCGGCCGCCGTTGGCCTGCACTGGCACGAAGACCTGGTACTGTGGCAACGGGATAAAGAGGTTTGGCTCTTCCCGGCACAGATCGAGCCGCTTATTGGCAAAGTGCGCTTCTCACGGCCTGGTATCAAGCTCGCTGAAAGCCATAATAAAGGTTATCGTTGGCAGCATGAGGCCGTCATCGCCCTGGCGGGAGTGGATAACCCGCTCGCCTTTGAACTCACGCATCAGGAGGCGGAAGAGTGGTATCGCGGGCGCGATGTTTATCCGGAAACCCCTCCGGCAAAAGATGATGTTATCGTGACTTATCAGCGCCAACCGCTGGGTCTGGCGAAAAAAGTGGGCAGCAGACTTAAAAACAGCTATCCACGCGAACTGGTAAGGGATGGCCGTTTGTTCGCCAGCAATACGTGACGGCGAGCAAAAAAACAGCATTTTCTGACTGGCATCTTGCTCTGTGTTGTACCAGGCTGAATGTTGGGCGGCTGAACTGGTCGTACCACATGACTACCATCAACGGAGAGCATTATGACGAAAGCTAACGTGCGCATTGGCGCATTCGAAATCGATGATGCCGAGCTGCAAGGAGAAAAACAGGGTGAGCGAACGTTGCGTATCCCTTGTAAATCCGACCCGGATTTATGTATGCAGCTTGACGCCTGGGACGCGGAAACCAGCATTCCGGCGATCCTTGACGGCGAACATTCAGTTTTATACCGCGAGCATTACGATCAGAAATCTGATACCTGGGTCATGCGTCTTGCCTGATTCAATGGGAACCCGTCCATGAGACGGGTTATTTACCTGCCTCATTTCCCCTGCCTCCAATCATCCCCTACAATTACATCATGCTGTAATGAACCGAGGATGGAATGTTCGCTCTGGTCTTGTTTGTTTGCTACCTGGACGGTGGGTGTGAGGACATCGTTGTGGATGTCTTTAATACCGAACAACAGTGTCTTGTCGCTATGGAAGTACAACGTCTGCGCTATGGCGGATGCTATCCGGTGGAAGATTTTATTGACGGCTTCTGGCGCCCTGCCCAGGAGTACAGTGATTTTTAACTACTGTACCTGCACTAACGTCATTTCACCGCCGAAGACGGCGCCGGTATCAATGTAATGCTGATTGCTGGCATCTACGCGATGTTTAAGCGGAGTATGGCCAAACCAAAAGTGGTCTGCACCGGCAATGGCTACCCCCTTCCCCGCCAGATGTTCACTCAAACGCTCACGACGCCAGAGTACCGATTCTTTGTCTACGGGTTTTTGCCATGCGTAATGATCGGACGGGTAATCGGCATGGGCGATAATATTGACCCCGCTGGCGCAGTGGAGCTCAATAATGTAAGGCAATTGCTCGCATTCCCGTAGCGCATCGTAAGCCCTGTGCTGTTCCTTTTCGCTGAGGTTACTGAACCAGGCGCCGCCATTGAATGACCAGAGAGTCATCTCCCCCGCGTTAAGCGCGTCGATAGCCATCTGCTCATGGTTTCCCCTGACCGTTTTAAACCACGGTCGTTTAAGCAATTGCAGGCACTGCAGACTGTCAGGGCCACGATCAATTAAGTCGCCAACGCATATGAGTAAATCCTTATAGGGATCAAAGTGGCGCTCGCGCAGTTCATTCAACAGACGCTGATGGCAGCCGTGCAGATCACCTACGATCCAGATATGCCGCCAGGTATTCCCATCGATACGTTGATACATAACTCCCCCTTATTTTTAGTATAGAAAGGAGACTTGACTCTGCGTAATCATGTTCAAATTCGGTGCAACTTAAATCCTCGTTAAACGAACCCGAAATAAACCACAGTGTTCAGGTTAATTTGCCACGGCGTAATCCCTAGAATAGCTATTGAACATTCAGAGGGCCCTACCGTGTCTAATATCAGTCTGCAAGAAAAACACCTGCAAAATCACCATCAGCATATTATTCGCGAGCTGGTCTCCGGACGTCTGGTTCCTGGCCCTATCTGGACTAAACGAAATTATCGCCTTAAATTCCTGCTCCGTTCGCTGTTGTTCTGGTCTTCAACGGTAAAAATGCTGAGCGCATTATCGCAACGTCCGGGATTTGAGCGTTTACTGAATGCCCAGGTGACACTGCCGAGTAAATCGCATCGTCAATATCTGACGCTGGGGCTCAATGCGGCAAAGCGTGCCGATGCGATTGTTAGCCACTATCAGTGGGTTGACAGTTGCCTGTCAGCCAGGGCTGCCGATGCAATGACCGCAGTCAACCATCAGCACATCTTGCAGTGCAAAGGTAAAGATGATACCGAATTTAACGTTTTTGCCTCCTGCGCCCATAAAGCAGAGCGTGAAGGCGAAAGCACCCTGTGGCTGTATGACGGCAACAATGTCCTGCTGGCGAGCGCCACATTCAGCGTGATCGAGGAAAAAGGCCAGCGTGCCTTAGTGATTGGCGGTCTGCAGGGCCCCCGCAGAAACATCTCCCATGAAGTCATCAAAGTGGCAACACGTGCCTGCTACGGTATTTTCCCTAAACGTTTGCTGATAGAAGTGCTGTGGCAGATGTGCGCGCACACCGGCATTAGCGCGGTTTATGGCGTTAGCGATGATGGTCATGTCTTTCGCGCGTTGCGTTACCGCTTTAGCAAAGGCCGCCATTTCCATGCCAGCTATGATGAGTTCTGGGCCTCTATTGATGGTGAGAAAGATAATGCCTGGCGATGGCGTTTGCCATTAATGCTGGAACGGAAACCGCTTGAGAGTATCCCAAGTAAGAAACGTGCCGAATATCGTCGCCGCTTCCAGTTACTCGACGATATGAATAGCAGTCTGGCCGATTTTTTCCGCTAAATATTGAGAGCAGTGGCATCACCACTGCTCTTTGTTATTACTGTTGGTATCAATACCTTTTTTATTCTCATTTTCATTGCCAGTAATTATTATTTTATTCCTATTATTTACTAAATATCTCCACACCAACATTCAACCAATAACGTGCTCTTGTCTGGCGCGCATCGCGGTTCTGCTGGTCAGCACACAAATTGATGCAGCGCATTCATATAGTAAAAAACGAGATGATACGGCCAAAACGTAACGATATATCTTTCAAGGCTTTTTTTTCATGCTACTGTGGTTTTTCCATTTAACGGCCCGGAGGGGCTATTCCAACCTTAAAATTCGTTTGTCCTGTCTGCAAAGGAAATTCGTTTTTTTTCACGCAATTTTGCCCGGATAAAAATTACCCTCACGGTGCAATTTGTTCAGGGTGTGGTTCACGTCTTACGGCAAAAGCCTGTATTCCAGTCAGACGGAGATGGCCTAAAAAAGCCTCCTGATGTGAGGCCTCGACGTGAGGCCTTTCTAACACGTGCAAAATAATTTATGCGCCATCTGCAGAACACGGGAAAATCATTTTCCCGTACAGACCACGGTTTAATCCAGTTGTTGGTGGCAGGTTAATAAAACTGACGAATGGCCTGTTCAGTTTCACGCGTAGTGACTAATTCAGAAAACTTGGCTATCAGGAACTCTTTGCCATCCAGCACATACGTTTCGATCGGCATATCAAGGAAGGAGCGCTGATCATTTCTGTAGCTGACCTTCTTTAGGTCGTCCGCCACCGAGATGTGATCGACCTTTCCACCGGGGAGTATTACCACAACATCTTTGCTCATGTCGTTATCCTCAGTTGTTTAAATTGCATACGACATTAGCACAGCCTTTCGGTCATCGTCTCTTGTTATGTTCAGGCATCATGACAAGGTTGAAGGAGAAAGCGGCAGCGCCATTATGGAAACCCACTCACCGCTCCCCCATTTCTCTTCGAGACTTTGCCAGCCAGGCCTGCTGTCTAACGCTTGTTCAGGCAAAAAAAACCGCTCGGACAGAGCGGTGAATGAAGCTTACCAGGGAATAATAATGAAGCATGGATGCAATGACTATAGCTGGCTAATAGTTGCTTAATGAAAACCAGGACGATTCTCAAAGCATATATTCTTTATAATTAGCAAACTAAGGGTCGTAACGAAGAATTTATTAGCTTTCAAGCAATTGCTTCCCTCAGGAGAAGAGCGGATTTCCCTCTCCTGAGGGATTTTTATTTACAAATTTCGCTGTTGAGCTTATTGAAGGTCTCGATCTGTCGATGATATTCATCAATCGTGAACTGGTCGTTACCGCTATATGCAATGGGCCGGCGTGAGTATTTAAAGCCAATAACCAGATGATAGGGTTCTGCAGTAATGAATCGTACGCCTATTTTTCGTCCAGGGTTCGTCTCCCCTGAGATAACACCACAGACATAAGGATGCCCCTCAGATACATGTTTCGACACCTCAGAGAATGATACTGGTTTTGTAAAATCAATTTCACTATCGCAAAACCCTGTCATCAATGCTTTCGTCTGCTGATTATTTGGATCTTTTGCAAATCCTTCCCTAAAAAAATCACACCCCTTAGGGTCACCTGCAGCACGTTTGAAAAAATTCACAACTGATTGTTTTAAATCATTATTTATCAACTCATCGTGACTGTGCGCCATTTGCGAAATAAGTGATAAAACCAGGGGTAATATCATTTTTGTTTTCATAACATGTTCAGTCCCTTAAAAAATCTGATTACCTTATCGGCCATGGCGCCCTGATAATTAAATTTTTTTAACAAGAGTTAACGCCGCGCAAATGAATTTTCTGATGCGCTGCCTTTCCACAGCAGCACGACTTACCAGATTTCGAATCATCATCACAACATCGAGGCCGCGCTTATCATGCCAGACGGTCGGGGCGAGCCCCATAGCAGAACGTCTCAACCTACAGGAATGGCGCTGTTGACCTATCGTTAAGGAGCGGGACGAGAATTTCGCGCAACGTCTTCTGGCTATAAGAACTTAAAATGCCCAAAAATACCTGGACGCCCGCGGTGCAGAGTATGTTATGGTTTAGATCGTATGCAGGGAATTTTGACTGTTTTCTGTATGCCCTGATTTGGCTCTTTTGGGAAACTAAGAGCCAAAAAAAGACCGAATACGATTCCTTTTCTCGCCCAGATATATCACAACCCTTTATTTTCAATAAGTTAATAGGCAATCTGCGCATTAATTAACCAATCAAGCGTGTGTTTGTGCCCTTTTAAAATCAGCAAGTTGCTAAGTAATTCGGACATATTCGGACCAAAATCGGACAAACTTAGTGTGGTTTTTTCACTGAAATAACCTATTTTCGGCCCGTGTTAATTTTCTAAAGCTTGCCCCGACTGCTTATTGATTAGAGCCAAAAAATTACATTCCGAACTACTATTGAATCTTAATCCGCTTACGGGTACGCGCCGCATTTTTCTCTTCCTCTATACTTTCACTCTAACTGGCTGGAGGTGCATATGTGCGGACGATTTGCCCAGGCTCAAACTCGTGAAGAATATCTGGTATACCTAGCGGAAGAAGCCGAACGCGACATAGCTTATGACCCCGAGCCGATTGGCCGGTATAACGTCGCTCCCGGCACGAAAGTTCTCCTACTCAGTGAACGCGACGAGAAACTACATCTTGATCCTGTAATCTGGGGTTACGCTCCCGGGTGGTGGGATAAAGCACCATTGATTAATGCTCGCGTCGAGACAGCAGCCACCAGCAGGATGTTTAAACCACTATGGCAGCATGGTCGGGCTATTTGTTTCGCTGACGGCTGGTTTGAATGGAAAAAGGAAGGTGACAAGAAACAGCCCTACTTCATTCACCGCGCCGACGGCAATCCAATCTTTATGGCCTGCATTGGAAGCACACCGTTCGAACGTGGCGATGAAGAAGAGGGATTTTTGATTGTGACAGCAGCGGCGGATAAGGGGCTGGTAGATATTCACGATCGGCGACCATTGGTTTTGACGCCGGAAGCGGCCATGGAATGGATGCGACAGGATATTGGTGGGAAGGAGGCGGGAAGAATCGCAGCCGAGGGGGCTGTTCCAGCAGACCACTTTACATGGCATGCCGTAGATCGCTCTGTTGGGAACGTAAAAAATCAAAGTTCTGGCCTCATAATGCCTATATCATAAGCCTTAATATTGCCAATAAGGAGGGCCAGTGCATGGCTGGTTATTATCAACGGGCTGTCACTCTCAAAGACATGCCATTTATCATGGATGAGTTAACTAAGGGAGCTAAAACCGGCAATTTTTCGAAAGAATTTCTCGATCCGCGAAAAGGCAAAGTATTAGAAGTACAATTAAGGGACGTAATCAGGCGTGGTGAATCAGGAGAATACACAGGGCATTATTTGTATATTCTGATCCGTGAGGTAGATGAAAAGCAGATCGGTTTCATTTGGTTAATGGTTGCTCGTGGACCAATTGACCAACCAGTCCTCGAAATTCGCGCCGTTAATATCAATTCGGATTTCAGAGGGAAAGGCTTTGCTAAACTCATACTTGATGAGTGGCTTACTGCCTATCCTCAGCATCCGTTTCAAGCAACTTGTTTCTTCGACTCCAGCCAAATGGCAGACATGCTGCACCGTAGGGGCTTTAAAACACTAAGCACTTCACCTACTGGCAAGCGATCTTTGTTTCGTGAGGCAAATGCCATCATCTAACAATCGGTAAATCAGAAAATCTCGTCGTATAACGCGGCGAGAGCATTTCCCTCTTCATTTGCCACTGCTGCTGGATTCCCTGCCCGGCGAAATAGAGAGTTCCTCTCCCATCTTTTGCATTGAGTTGATCCAGCAGAGTCATCAGTTGTTCGCTGTCGGCACGCGGTGCGTTGTCATCAAACAGATTTAACTGTGCTACGCCTTGACTGAAAAAGTCGCCCAGCATAACTCCGGCTTTCTGGTACCGATGACCGTCACGCCAGATTTTGTCCAGACAACGCGTTGCCGCGCCGATTATGTCCCTGCTGTCCTGTGTTGGCGTCAGCAGCTTCACTGAGGCACTGTTACCGTAATAGGGTTCGTTAAGCGCGAACGGACTAGTTTTAACAAACGCAGAAATAAACCGGCAGTACTGGTGCTCACTGCGTAACTTCTCAGAAGCGCGGGCCGCATAGCTGCAGATGGCCTGTCGCATCTCTTCATAGTCAGTTATCCGGCAACCGAATGAACGAGAGCATACGATTTCCTGTTTAGCAGGTGCGAACTCCTCCAGTTCGAGACATGGCTCGCCGCGTAGCTCCCGGATGGTTCGCTCCAGCATCACGTTAAAATGCTTTCTTATTACCCAAGTGGATTGTTCGGACAGATCGAGGGCTGTTCTGACCCCCATCGCATTCAGCTTTTTGGTAATTCGTCGCCCCACTCCCCAGACGTCCTCAACCGGAACCAGGGCCATCAGCCGCCGCTGGCGATCAACATTTGACAGGTCAACTACCCCGCCAGTCTGCTTTTGCCATTTTTTGGCGGCATGGTTCGCCAGTTTCGCCAGAGTCTTTGTTGGTGCGATTCCGACACCCACTGTCAGGTGAGTGCGCCGCAGCACAGTGGCACGAATCTCCCGACCAAATTCCTCCAGCACCCGGCAGTTACTTACTCCGGTCAGGTCGCAAAATGCTTCATCAATGCTATAAATTTCTACGCGAGGGCTCATTTCTTCCAGCGTCGTCATCACCCGGTTGCTCATATCTGCGTAAAGCTCGTAGTTGCTACTGAACGCGACGATGCCGTGTTTTTTGAACATATCTTTCTGTTTGAAGTAAGGTTCGCCCATTACAACGAACTGTTTCGCCTCAGCGCTCCTGGCTATTACGCAACCGTCATTATTTGATAAAACAACGACTGGTCTCCCTTTCAAATCAGGTCGAAACACGGTTTCGCAGGACGCGTAAAACGAATTGACGTCACAGAGCGCGAACAAGGTTAACCCACCGCTTTCACGATAAAGGTCACCACTCCAAAAATGTCGAGCGTGTCCTCGCTTGTCACTCGAATCGGTTGATATGAGCTGTTCATTGGATTCAGTTGAATCGTTGGCCGGAGTTGCAGTCGTTTCACTGTAAATTCACCGTCTACCGCAGCAATGACGATATCGCCATGCTGAGCAGTACGAGAGCTATCCACCACCAGCAAATCTCCTTCGCTGATTCCAGCTTCGATCATCGAGTCACCACTGGCTTTGACGAAATACGTCGCGCTGGGGTGATGAATGAGAAGTTCGTTCAAATCAATTCTCTGCTCAACATAATCCGCTGCGGGACTCGGAAATCCGCACGGAACAAGGTCACTGAACAAAGGTAGCGCGACAACTGCGCGCGGAAAATCGGCTGGTTTGATGAATTGCATACGACACACCCACTATTACTGATTTTATATACAGTAGTTTTTTAAGCGCAAATGATCAAGATAGCGCTTCGTTTGTGGGTGAATGAAGATTGAGCAGTTTGCGTTAAAGCACCGTTTGAATGAAGTGCTTAGATGGAGTGTAAATTTTCAGGCCTCTGGTTACCCTGCTACCGGCTCGTCAGATTTTTTGGACTCCAGTACTTCAACGCGTGCGGTCAGTGCGTCTATCTGTGCCATCAGAGCCAGAATCGCCTCATGGTGCAGCGCTGCTGCAACACCCGCAGTGTCAGGACTTAGAACGTCTTTAATTACGGTACCGTCGTCCAGCTCTCTGTTGCCAGTGACAAAAACGTTATCCGGGAATACGGACTGAACCTCCTGAGCAATGAACCCGATGCCAGGCGAGATGCCATCCAGACGTTTCCACGAAACACCGCGAATGGCCTGCATTTTCTCCAGGGGGTCCGCAATGCGTTCTATATTAGTTTTCAGGCGCTCATCAGAGTTTGAAATCCACGACCCCGGCGCTGTTGCCGAGCCTGTAGAGTTAAACCCAAAAAATGACGCCGTCGGCCCCGCGATAACGTTCAAATAAAACCCAGAGAACGTCGAAGAAACATAGTGATATGCAACGGATTTATGCGGCGTTAATGATCCGCCATACCCCCATTCCATATGTGGAGTCTCCTGGTTTACACTCCCGGCAGATTCATTTATTAGTCGTGTTGTGCTCAGTACGGTTCCGCCAGTTTTCCGATCCAGCGAATTCAGCCGCGAATCATTACCCTGGCAAAACGACCCGGTGACGGTGCCAAACGGGCTTGCTAATCCCGTCCCGCCCTGCCCCTGGCTGAGCGGTGTTGTTAGCCCGTTCAGAGAAGTGATATCTGAGTTAGCCCCTTTTTTTGCCAGCGACTTCTGGCCGGGAACCGTGACGGCTACACCGTTTGTTGTGATAGTGACGTCACCCGCCCCGTTCATCACGTCGGCGAAACCGCTCATATTTTTTTGATACAGCGTCAGCGTCTCAGAGATGTTTTGAGCCAGGCCGTCAACGCTCAGACTATCGCTCAGCAGGATGGCATAAGCGGTACCCGCTGCAATTGCCGGGTTCGCCGCTGGCGTTATGGTGAGCTGGGTGGCGCTGTTGATTGCCGTTATCTGGAATACCTGTACCGGGTTTGCCAGAGTGACCAGAGTGCAGCCAACGCGGAGTAACGAGCCTGCTGCTGTAAAGTTCGTGCCAGTACCCGTCAGCGTATTACCGCTTATGGCTATGGTGCCAGTTGTGTAAATCATGTGTTCTCCAGATATAAAAAACCCTGCCGGAGCAGGGTTCATCTTTAAACTTTACAGGCAGCGTTTTATGGCTTCCGTTCTTTTTTTTATACCTCGCCAAGGATCTAGTGAGCCCCTTAGCGAGTAAAAATTAATTACAGTCTTGCCATTTTCCTCATAAGAATCAGCATTATCACTGACGCCAAGTACGCTAAAATATTTACCTGTTTTCTGATGTGTCACGGGATACCCAAGCGGGTGTTGTTGCCATTCTGACAGGATACATTCCTGTACATCCTGTGCTGGTTTTGAGCTGTAGAAGGTATAAAGAGGCTTGTAATCTTCTCGATATGTGTAAATGTTCACACAGCCAGATAGAGCGAAGATAGTAATAAATAAAAATAATTTCTTATGCACAATTCCCTCGCAAAAAATAGTGGTACCATTTTTCAAGGTAGACTATCACAAGCACTGGTATTTATTTTGCTTTGAATACTATATGCAAATTAACATTTTTCCCTTTCTAAGGTGGAAAGTGCTTGCTATCAACTTTTTTCGACGCCCCTTTAAATACAAACTTTGGTTCAACATTTAACACCCGAATGCTTTCACGTTGCCATGTTTTGTTGGTGTCATACAGAACCTCTACAATTTCAAGGGGTCAGCTCACGAAGCGGGTTGAAATCAGGATTGAGTGAACGAACCGGAACCTCTGGATACGTGTATTGTCGGGGAATAAATACCAACGTTCGCATGGTATGTCGAATTATCACTGCGCATCTGAATCGAACAATTCACCGTCTGTCCGGTCACGCGGGCGCTGTGCATAACCGTGACGTACGTAGGACGCGATCTGTCAGTATTTGGTGGGGTATAAACGTCAATGGTTCTGCTCGACCCACCAATGGTGAGAATCGCCGTCCCATGTGTCTGAGTAACGCCTGCACCGGCTTCAGTCGCAGACAACTGGACCTTAACCAGCGCCATTACTACTACGTGTTTTTCACCAGGCAGGTTACCGGAATCGGTGTATACAAAATTTCGGGTGACATTATCTCCCTCAATATCACTAAACGTCTGCCCCACAGCCACATCACCGATAAATGATTCAGCCTGAACTGTGCCTTTAAACGTCCCACTCGTCGCTATTATTTTCCCGGTGAATTCTCCGTTACCACGCACCGTTACGTTGTTGAGTTCAGCATTGCCACTTTTTGGCAGATTCCACCCGGCGCCACCAGGACCAGAAACGAAATTATCAGACTTCAATGAATCGGTGATTTTCCCGAATTGAATGCTGGCATCACGGATAAATGCATCGTTAATGAAGGTTTGTCCGTTCTGAATGACAAACGGCAGTGTGACGGCGGCTCCTGCCTGAGACATAACAGCGAAGCGGTCAGCCAGGAAGACAACCTGGCTTTGCATTCCAGCAGGCGTGTTTTGCACACCAATCCCCATCCCCGCCGCGTACTGACGCCCGTTTGAATCCACGCCGACTTTTATCGAGTACATCGCGTTCAGGTTGCCGCTGATATCCGCTAATGCCTGGGCATTCGTGGCAATAGACGAGGTATGACCGTTTACCGTCACACTCAACGAATTTATCTGAGTGGCAGATGCCTGCTGATAATTAGATACGGACTGAGACAGACTGTTTATAGTCGAGGTATTCCCCGCCACATCCGTGCGGAGCTGGAGCAATGATTGCGCTGTAGCCTCATTGCCGCTGGCTACTACGTTCTCAACGCGTTGAATACTTGCGACGTTATCGATGTACTGAGCGCTCTGTTTCATTTGCTGGCTCACCTGCGCCAGTGTGTTCTCAATCAACGCCACCGCCGTGTTTTGCACCCCACCAGCCGCGTTAGCCGTTTTCCCTGACAGTTCGTCGAAACGGGAAGCGGTAGCGCTGTCGAGGGTGGACACCGCCTGTGTGAGCTGGGTTACGTTAGCAGTATTGTCCTCCGTTTGCGCCGTCAGTGTATCAACCGCCGTCGCGCGGGCCTGCGTCTCATCGGCGAGCGCCTGCGTGAGCTGCGTTACCTGTGCAGCATTCTGGTCGGTTTTCGCCTCCAGGCGCGTTACGTCCGTAACGCGGGCCTGTGTTTCAGTGGCGATCACCTCCCGCAACTGAGTGAATGATGCACTGTTTGCGCCGTTCTGCGCCGTCTGTCTTACGACAACATCAGCGATGGCCAGTGCATTACCAATGATGGCCTCTGCCGTCTGCCGGTTCGCACCCACTGCCGCCGCCAGTTGGTCGGCGTTTTGGATAATTGCCGTGGCGAGGTCAGCAACAGTTTTGCTGGTTTCAACTGCGTTTTCGATGATTTCTTTAAATACCGCAGTGTCCTTCATCTGCTCAAGAATCTCAGCAGAAATGGCGCTGACATCAACCGATGACTGCCCCATTACCCAGGCGGTCCACTCGCCGACATTGCCAATTCTGTCCACCAGCCGTGCACGGTACCATTGCCGCACGCCTGCCAGCATTGGCCCGTGCTGATAGCTGGCCGCCGGATAAGGCACCAGCGTCAGCAATTCGGGATTTGCCTTATCGTCCGTGGTGGCACGCTGTAGTTCGGTGTATGCAGTGTCACCGGATCCGTCAGGAAACGCCCAGGTAATGTCGATAGCCCAGACCACATCATTTGAAGCAAGGAGTGACTGCGGCGTGCCCGGTGTACCATTTTTTCCCGTCAGGTGGGTCGTATCGGCATAACCCCAGGGCGACGACGAATCCTGCGCATTCAGGGCACGCACTCGCACATCATAATTGCCGGAATAAATGCCCTGAACGGAAAAGCCCTGGGCACTGGCAACCGGAACGTTAATCCAGTCGCCATTGTCCTTGCGCCATTGCGCCTGGTACCGGACAGCACCATCAACTTTGTCCCAGGTACTGTTCAGGCTGGCGACCGTCAGCCCCTGATCGATAAAATCAGTCTGGCTGATAAGTATATTTTTCGGCGAAGGCAGCACATTAACCGGCGTTACCGTAATCGGTGCAGGCGTGATCCGCACACCATCATCAATAAAGCGGTATTTATTGGGGTCGTGCTGAACACCGGACACGTTAAATGTACCGTCGTCATTTGCAGCAACGGACGTCACACGAAATTGCTGAATAGCCAGCCTGTCGCTGTCAATGGCCCACACTGCACCAGCAACGGGAGCCATCCGGTAATCGGTGCTGACCGTGACGGTCTTTTTATCGCTGCTGATCGCGCTGATGGTACGCGTCTGCGTTGTTCCGTCGGGGAGATTCAGCGCCAGCCTGTCACCGGACGCATATTCAACAGCGCGATCCAGCGTAATATTCCTGCCGTTTACCGCGCTGATTCGCCCTCCATTCTGCATTCCGGCGCGGAACGGGTCCGCAACACCAATAACGGATGCAGGCAGCGGAATATGTCCGTCAAGACCGACGTTAAACGAGATTGTGCCGTCTTTTGCGTTGGACAGTAGTACCCAGCGCCCCCTGCGGTGCGCCTCACTTTGCGAGGTGCAGCCAATAGCAGTCAGTTGCGTCTGATTAATGTCGTAACGAGCTACCAGATCGCTGTCATAAACGCCCTCGATGGTGTCGCTGTAATGGTTCTGCGGATCAGACCATGACACCAGGCAGGAGCTGTAGCGGTTTTTATAGGAGCCACCCGCGTAGTTAAACAGACCATCCACCACGTTAGAGGCGGTATAAACAAAATCCAGATCTGCCACCGGAACATCAGCGTTGACGTAAATCTGTTCATTACCCCAGAACGTAATGCCCCGGAATATTGCAGCCAGGTCTTTCAGAACGGTGTATGCATCCTGCTGGCTCTGGATGTAAACGTTACAGGTAAAACGCGGTTCAGTACCGCCCGCACCGTCAGATACCTTTTCATCGCAATACTGAGCAATGGCGTAGACTTCCCATTTATCAATCATGGAAGCATCCACACGGTTGCCCATGCCGAAAATCTTATCAAGCACCAGATCGTAAAAAATCCATGCCGGGTTGTTGCTGTATGCCCATTTGAAGTCGCCTGCCCATGCACCGGAACTTTCGCGGGTAACAGGATCGTAGTTTGACGGCACACGGATCCGGCGGCCCAGAGGGACGCAGGTCACTTTAGGGGCGCTCCCATTAAAGTGGCTCGCATCCACTTCAATATAGAGTAAGGCGGTATTCGGATAGCGAAGTTTGCTGTCGATGACCTCGGCGCATGAGAATACCTTAAACGCATTCACCAGCTTTGAGTTGCCAGTCGAATCTGCCGTGATCCGTCGGACACGAACAGCCCATCCGGTGGTGGCTTCTGGCAGATTAATACGGTGATCGCGCTGGTACTCAGAGGTGGTTTTACCGTCAAACGTCGCATCAACCACGGTCTGATAGGCACCACCGTCAGTGGACAAATCAATTGCGTAAGCCGTCACGGTGCCCACCATGTCGCCGTTGTCTTTGTACCGGTACTGAGCCGGGAGGGAAAGCTTGATACGAACCGCGTCCAGCGTCAGGTTTGTAAACTGGCGGGTCCAGGGTACAGACTGAGTGACCGTAACACCCACAGCCAGTTCATTATCTATTTCCGGCATCCCCGGAATGTACGTCTGATCCTGCGTTCCACGCCGCCAGTCCCAGACTACACCGGAGAAATTGTAACTGCCGTCAGCGTTAGCCAGCGCCGTATCATTGAGAAAAATTTGCTGAGCCGTCAGTTCGCCCTGAATTTCGCCTTCGCCGATGGCCAGCAGCATTTTTAATTTTGCGGTCGACAACAGATCGTCAGGTGCTTCAACTGGCGTATGTGCACTACCGCCCCCGCCTTTCCTGCCCTGAATATGCATAATTCACCCATAAAAAAGCCGCCCGGCGGCGGCTGTACCTGAACAAACGTGCCTATTGCTGATCGCTGGAGAATAACCCGGCACTGATGATTGCCCCGCCAATTTCACGTTTCCCATAGAGCAGCGGAACCGGGTAACCCATCGCCACCGTATTCACAGGTGCACCGAAGGCGTAATTGGGTTTATTGTCTGTGCTACTGCTGGCGCCGATATTAATTTTGGGCTGAGGTGTCAGCATCTGCACCACGCCGCCCAGCATCATGGACAGACCGATGCCGGTTAAGACTGTCGTGGCGGATATCGCACCGGCTGACATCGCAGCTCCCCACAGGGCGAGTGAGCCACCAGCAGTGAAGAATGCGGCAACCAGCGCCACCGCGCCTATAACAATCTGGAGAACACCGCCCTGCTTGGCACCTTCAGTAACTGGCATCATGGTAAATTCGCTGGCCGTGGACGTGAGTTCAAACTCTTCCACCCCAATATTTTCACCATCCCGGAAAAAGGCAAAGCGCACGCCGCTGTGGTGCGCATTGGACATGTATTTTTTGAAACCCGGCACCTGTGAACACATGGCCCGAAGCATTTCGCGAATGTCAGCAACGTGAAAGCGATGAACCCTGCCAAATTTCTTTGCGACCACACCTTTAAGCGTCAGCGTTTTCAGCATTTCATGAGTTCCTTATGCCTGACAATTCTGACTGTACGCTCACGATAATACTGACCGTAAGGAACGCGGGCAGAAAGATTGCCGGAAGAATGATGAAGAATAATATTGTTACCTAACCAGATGGCGGCATGATTGGTTACGGGGGCGCTGAGCTGCATCATAATAATGTCGCCGGGTTGCATCTGATTTAATTCAACCTGAATAAAGCCTTCTGACTGCCAGTTATCATCGTACAGTTTTTCTCCGTTATTCCACCACTCACGCGGGACAGAGTAATCACCGAGAGTAAGATTAAACTCGCGACGATAGTATTCACGGATTAGCGCCCAGCAATCCGCATGACCGAGTACCCAGGGTCGTCCGGTGTAGTCACGATTTTCGCGCGGGGAAAACGTACACCAGTCACCCTCCGGCCATGAAATAATGCCCCATTCCAGCCCCGAGTGATCACAGTGAATACGGTCAGTCTCTGAGGGGATTAACTGAGCCACATCCGGGTGCGAATGAACAACCATAATAATCTCACCCTGTTTTTCGGCATTTAAATAATCGGCTGGCGAGAGGGTGAAATGTCCTTCTGGTTTATCAGAGATATTTTCACAACGAATATAACGTTGTTTTCGTCCCGCCTGAACGACGACACCGCAGCATTCACGGGGATATTCCGCAGCGGCATGTTCGCGAATGGCCGCCATCAGTTTTTCGCGCATATTATTTACCCTGCAGGTTTGCCGCCGGAAACCCGCCAAACGGCAGAGGATTTCCGGGGCCAAAACGCGCCTCACAGTCAGGGAGTCGTCCTCCACAGACATCCAGCGCGGGATTGGTTGTCGGGGTGCCGTCTTTCAGAAAATACAGCGTTCCGGCGTAATCACACCCCGTTCCACTCCGGTACAGCCCCCGGAGGCACCAGGTACAGACAGGGGTTATCTGTCGGGAGGGTAACTGCAGGCTCTGTATATCGAAGGGAGAGCACAACTCAAAATCAACCTGAATCCGGGTCTCGGCTTTTTTGGCATTAACATAAAATACCTGTACCCGCTCTTCGTTCGGGTTAGCGGCAGGATTCCCGGAAATCCAGTTAGCCGCATCGAGGTATTTAACCAGCGTGGTGTGGATTTTAACCCTGGCCTTAACCAGGTCATCATATTCAAGGCACAGCGCTGTCACGTAGTTACCGACATTCCCGACAGAGAGTGTGGGTGTCGGTTGCGAACCGGCGCTGGAAAGCTCCACCCCTTTCAGCTCATAGGGATAAGGATCGTACTGATTTCCCTGCCACATAATTGCCGGCAGATTTTCACCAGCAAATGATGCCCAGCCTTCTTCCTGGATATTGTGAGCGTGAAAGCGCAGTACGTTTTCCATGCCAAAACCTGTCCCGTCAATCTCAATAAGCTGGATAAGATTACCGGGCTCGAGTTGTTGTATGTCGCTGGTAAAGCTCATAAATTCACCATAAAAAAAACTGCCCTGAGGCAGCAGTTAATGGGGGACGAAAAGATCAGGGCGCAAATGCCTGCTCAAACTTGAATGCTACCGTCGCTTTTGTTCCGGAAGGGAATGAGACGCTGAATGAATCAGCCTTCACCCGGTAGAGCTTTTTCTCTCCCCAGGGGTTGGTCCACCAGAAAGACGTGGTGACGTGAGAAAGAAGAAACGCACGCAGTACTGCGGCATCGCTTCGTTTTCCCGTCCAGTCAAGATCCCATGTTTCGGACTTATCATTAATCCCCGTTCCGCTGACCTGTTTATATCCGTCACCAAACTGTGCCTGGAGTGTTCGGACGCTTTCAGTTCCCTGTGCCGTCTTGCGCGTACGCCAGGTAAATGTATCTGTCACCGCTTACCCCCTGGAGTAAAGTATTCCACCCGGACTCATCTCCTTTTTCAGGCGATCAGTGATGCTCTGCTGCACAACGCCCTGGACCAGTCGTGCAGTGTCGGCGGTGTTCACCTGGCTCACTTCGCCGCCACCGCTTTGCTGGCTGATACTGACCGGGGCATAAACACTGATCCCTCCCATAGTCGGTACCGACACATTACCGGCACCCACCAGCCCTCCGGTTGCGTATCCTCGCATCAGGCGATAAAGGTTTCCCACGCCGAGGCGCGCTGTCGATTCTTTGGTGAAGACGAACTCACCACCATGAACAATCCCCTTTGGCTCGTATTTCCCGCCGGGCCCGGTATAACCGCCGCCATCATATTCAGGGATATAGCCACCCTTCCAGGCCTGTACCGGGCCAACAAAACTGCGGCTGCCAATGCCACCGCCCTGCGGGCCATCGAAAGAACCGGCAACCCATCCCATGGCTTTCTGAATGGCATACGCCACCAGCAACTGATTAGTGATTTGAATAATCGATTTGAGGATGGAAACAGTGAAACTTTTGAAGGAAGTCTTCCCGGTGGTCACCAGATCAGTCAGCATATCGCTCATGCCGCCAAGTGCACTGGATGCGGCGTTCTGCATGGCGGAATACACGTTTGTTGCTGAATCCAGATACTCGGCAAACCCTTTTTTAGCCCCGCTGAGCCAGTCACCGCGAAGACTGTCCTCAGCAGCGTAATACTGATTCAACGCCGTCAGTTCACGCTGATAATCGACGTCAGTCGTCTTGCCCCCGGCATTTTCCCATCCGCTCCTGAGTTGTGCATACGCAAGGTTACGCCCGGCGGCGCGGTCGCTTAATGTCGCAGAATCGGTTAAGGCCGACTGCTTCGCTGACATCTGATTGGTGTATTTCGTCGCGGTGTCCATCCGCTTGTTAAGCTGTTCCTGCGCGGTGATCTGGTCGCCCAAAAGGGCTTTTTGCTGTGCAAGGGCAAGAATGCGCGCTTTGTTTGCCAGCAGCGATTCTTCCTCTTTTGACAGCTTGCGCTGGCCTGCTGCCTCTTCCAGCACAGAGAACTGAGCCTCGGTTTTCCAGAGGTCTTTACGCTGCTGACTGATGACGTCATTTAATCCGGTGTGCTGCTGCAGCACTTTAAGCTGTGCCTGCAGGGCGATAAGTTCAGCCGCTTCCCGGTCGCTTGCTTTGTCACCTGCCGGAACCGTTGTTTTTGGGGTTTTGGGATCCTTATATTTTTCATTGATCGCGGCGGTTAGCTTATTGAATTTGTCCTGTGTGATAAGCCCCTGTTCAAGTTGCCGTTGATATTTCGTCTGCAGATCGTTACGGATCTGAGCGTTTGTCCTGGCTGATTCCAGAAATTTATCAGCTTCAATATTTGCCGAGACCTGTTGCCGGTTTAATTCAGCAGTGGCATTACGTTGCTGTTCTTTAATCGCAGCAAGATGATTTTCTTTCTCAATCTGGTTATCTAAAGCTTGCTGGCGTTCTTTATTCCCCTGGGCCATAGTGTCGTTGATACCATCAACCACTACCGATCCTGTACCTGGGCGAAACTCGGGAAGTTGAGCCGTAGTGGCATTATCGGCGACCCGGTCACTCCAGAACTTGTAATTTTTTACCTTTTCAATGAGACCCTGCCAGGAATTCGACAGATCGTCCAGGTCTGACTTTGAGGCGTCTTTGAAATTTTTCTGGCTGTCACCAAGTGAGTCGATGATCAGTTTTGTGGCACCGGCTTTATCCCCCAGGTCAACCATATGCCTGACCTGTTCATACAGTGCCAGGTTAGCGAAGTTGTACTGCTGGTTAATATCGACAAATGCTTTCAGCGGGTCCTGGGGAATTTTCCCCAGCTCGGCCACCAGGTCTTTTACGCTGGCTCCCGTATTTTTTGACAGCAGAATAGCCGTCTCGCTCACCTGTCTGATCTGATCAACTGTCAGGCCCAGCCCGGTGGCCTGCGCGACCGCTGCCGCAACCGCTGATTTACCCGCATCAGCGTTTTTTGCTATCTGGGCGGTGATGCGCGCCAGGCTGTCGGCGGTCTGGCCGCTGATATTCCCGGTGGACGCGATGGCCTGGTTGTACGCATTCGCCTGTAAGCGCCCCTGATTCCAGTTATAGGCGAGGAGCCCGACACCGGCCACCAGTGCCGTAACTCCTAGCGTGGTCGGGGTAATAAATCCCGCCAGCGTTTTGGCGTAATCGGCGACGCCCAGCAGCGCACCTTTAACGCCACCGAACTGGTCTTTGATCTGACCCCCCTGCTGGAGAAGAATCAGAAACGGAGACTGGCCGCCAGCAAGCTGCGTCGCAATATCAGTAAACTGCGCGGGCAGGCTGCGCATGGCGGCATTGTACTGACCAATCGAAATCCCCGCTTTTTTCGCATACAGCTCCTGCCGGGTAAATGCACTTTGCACTTCCAGCGCTGCATCGTTTGCCGCAGACCCGATCCCTTCCAGCCCCCGTTTGACGTAATTATACCGCTCGGTAAATTTCGCGTCGTTTAAATCCAGATTGACAATGAGATCACCCACCGCCTGGGCCATAACGTATTCCTCCTGTAATGCCTTCGGCGGCCAGCATCATGGCCTCGTCGGACGTTTCGGTGTCCGGTTCCGGACGTGTCTGGGGATTGAGCAGGCTGAAATCTGCGGGGGTGAGCCCGTGGTCTTTGCAGACCATATCGGTGATATGGTGGCTCAGGCATGAGAAATGGGTATCGATCAGGTCCGTCTGAAAATACTCGACGTCGTAAAATTGCTCCCATTCACTCAGTTCGGTGCAGGACATCTGCGCCAGCATCACACGCCAGTCAGGTCTGCGGAACTCACGGGCCAGTTTAAGGGCGAAGTTCAGGGCTGCGGCGTAAGCTTTTCCGGGGAGTGGGATTCCGTATCTGCGTTTGATTCTGCGTCAGGTGCAACGGGCAACATTCCTGAGAGTTCCCGCACGATAAAATCCGCCTGTCCAATGGCAGGCAACGGCCAGCCGGAAAGTACCTCCTCCTGCAGTTGATCGACCGATGGCCCTTTTTGCCCTTCCTTCTGCCACAGAGACATAGCGACGATCCGCGCGCCAATCTTCACATTGAGGGTTGTCACGATACCGTTGAGCGCTTCCGGGCTGACTTCTGTTTCGTCCGCAGGAACATCTTTATTCACGTCGGCGATATAGCCGATGAACTCAATACGCTGCAGTGCTGAGAGTTCATAAAGCGTGACGGTTTCGCCGTTGTATTCCAGCGGCTGAGTTTTCAGAAACATGCATGACTCCGATCAGGATACGGTGATTTTGCTGACAGCCGCGAACGAGCCGTCGTTCGTAATCGCGAGAATTTCGGCAATTCCGGCTGCAACACCCGTGACGGTGACAACACTGCCGGCCACGCTGACTGTCGCTTTTGACGGGTCGGATGACGCCAGGCGGAATGATTTATCGGTCGCACTGGCAGGCAGAACGGACAGGTTCAGGGTCGTGGTTGCTCCTACAGCCACAGCCGCTGTCGATTTATCAAAAGACGCGCCCGAAACAGCAATGACCGGGGTGGTGGTATCTTCGGCCAGTGAGGGTTTACCACTGTTAGTGACCTTGACCGTGCGGGTAATGTATTCCTTGTTCGTCACCGCCTTACCCAGGCTGCTGACCCACCCGTAAAACACATCCACCGTACCGTTAGGGTATTTGATGCGATACGTACGTTTTGATCCGTCTTCAAACCACTGTGCCAGCGCGATTTGCCCCTGCTCGCCGGGTTTCCAGGCCAGGGTGAATGACGTGTCGCCCGCAGATTTCTGCCCCTGTCCGGTGGCCGTCCAGTCAGAATCAGGGTCATCGATATAGGTATCATCAAAGCTCTCCGCCGTCAGTTCGCCGGGGGTCAGTTCCTTGATCTGAGCCAGGCGCGTCCAGTCGGTATCGACTAGCGGATTCGCTGTGCCTGAACCGGAATACAGCCAGAGTGTTGTCCCGGCACCTTTAACAGGTGCCAGCGGATTAGGTGTTGCCATAGTTGCCTCACATAATATAGGTGATTGAATACTGCATATCTGCCGCTCCCCAGGTCGACATGTCTTCATCGCGCTGATAGTCATAGCCGAGAGGGGTCATCAGTTCGATGAGATCGGACAGACCTGGAATGTCTGAAAGGACGGGATAAATCCGTGATTCCATCCATTCATCCAGCGCCGCATCAGGCAGATCGGCTTTAAGAAAGACTTCGATATGCAGCGTTGCTGACCACTGGTCCTCATCCACCATTGCGCCAGTAAATTGCGCATCGGTCAGGTAGACGGCGACGGCAGGCAAATCCTGAACCTCAAGAAATGCCGGACGGCCATCAAACCAGGTAACAGAATCAGTGATGTTGTCTTTAAGCGCATTCAGAACGGCAGCGCGGATTTGAGGGTGTTTCATCGGATTAATACCAGTCGCAGTTGGTTTTTAAGCGCAGCAGACAACTCTTTAGGCATATCGGACTGCATCAGCTTGTTTGTCTCCGCTTTAAACGCCTCGGTTAACGGGGCCGCCAGAGGAATACTCACAACCTCCACGGGATAGCGGCTTTTCGTTGTTCGCCGCAGGACATGCCAGCGACCGTTTTTCAGTTGCTGGATAAAACCACCAGGGAAAGAAAACGGGCCAATCCGCAGGACACTGTTAGCGCCCTGTTTGTCGCGTTTTCGCCGTGATAGTCTCACGCTGGCCACACCCAGCTTAATCGCAGGCAGATTTCCCCTGTTGACCCGGATTGTTGCCCTGGGTTTGCTGACAGTGGCTTTTTTCAGCCTCGCCCGCTGTTTTACCAGCTTACGTGGCACCTTCGTGTCCGTTGCGACAGTGCGGACGCTTCGGCTGACGGCGCGCCCAGCGACCCGGTTAACAGCCTGAGCAGAAGCACGGGGGACCGCCGTTTTACTGATGCTGTTGAGGTTTGCAATTGCCTGCTCAAGCCCGTTAATAGCGGACATGACAACCTCCTATTCAATCCATATTTGTGGCTTACCGTTAAAAAACTGGCTGCGCGTAACTTTGTACTCCGTGCCTTTCCAGATCAGCGCGTCATTACGGCGCGGCTGGTAGTTTTCACTGAACACCACCAGCGAGATACCATCACCGGTTACCGGCCCCATTTCAGGCACAAAATGACTTTCTACCGCGATAAAGTCGTTGCCATTGATAGTGACCGGTTCACCCATACACCGGACAGTGGCGGCATCCATGCGCGCCGCCATTTGTTCGAAGGGATTAGCCATTGAGGCGGACCAGCACTGATGTGCTGCTGGCTCCGGCTGCTTCCCAGGCTTTCCCTGCCGGGGTGGCGCTGGTACTGGCAAGCTGGATTTTCCCGTCCTTGAAATACACGGTCTTGCCCTGGGCAATGTCGTCAGTGGACAGCTTTGGTAACGCAACAACACCCGTTGCAAGACCGTCTCCGGTGCTGCCTGGCTGAATATCGGTCAGCGCAATGACGAGTAAATCACCGACCGCGACGGGCGTGCCGCTGGTAATAACAGAGCTTCCTGCGTTGGTTAACGCCAGGGTGTTACCGTCCTGAACATAATTTTTCATAGAGGATCTCCACGGCTCCGGGGAGCCGTTTTACAGGCATAAAAAAAGCCCTTTCGGGCGTGATTGTCTGGTCGGTAATTACTGGCCGGAGGATTTCGTCAGACCGCGATAGTCCAGCGGGGCTACGCCTGCATCGATACGCACTTTCGTGGCAATACCGTCAGTGGTAAAGCCATCCTGCTGATCGATGTAAGGGGTATCCACACCATTGAGATAGGCCACCTCAATAGTGTCGCTTCCTTTCGCTGCAGCCAGGTACCAGGCTTTTGGATCGGCATCATCCAGCCGCGCCTCGGCAATGACTTCGGCGAAATTCTGGATGGGGTTCATAATTCCGGAGTTGGCATCAGCCCCTTTAACGCTGGCGGATTTGATGGTCTGGTTTGCCAGCGTTTCCAGCGCCACGGGTACCAGCATAAAGGCAGGACGGATATTGAGAGAGCGGTCGCCCTCTTTTTGCAGGCGCATCAGTTTACGGCTGTCGTCCAGGCTGGATACCGAGATAGCACCTGAACTGAGGTTCGCATGGTCGCTATGGAAAAGCGCCTTACCGTCAGACAGTTTTGCGTTACCTGTCAGCACGGCATAAACCAGATCGCCGATAGTCCCTTTAGCCGCGCGCCCCATTTTCATGGGGACATCAGTCAGTTGATTGAGATCATCGTTGATAATGGCCTGACGGGTGACAGAGAAGATCTCACCATAGGTTGCCAGCGCGATGGTTTGAGCTTTATCCCCGGTGGTGACGTACTTATACTCGGCCCCCTCACGCACCTGGCGCAATGACGGAAAGCCCCCCATGCCGACGCGGTGCGCAGTTTTAAAATCGCTCAGGCTCCCTTTTTTGGTCCACAATTCGAAGCTTTCTGTCGCCTCTTCCCAGCCCTGCAGAAGCGCCTTGTTGGATACGTCCAGCAGAATGTTACCGAAGTCAGACGTGCTGTGCGTCAGCGCAAGCCCCACCATCTGTACCGGGTTAAGACCTGAAACACCAATACCGCGCTCAGTCAGCGCCATGCGGGCCAGTTCGCGCAGCGTCATGCCGTTATAAAAGTTATCCTTTTCCTGCGCTTCATAACCTGCGCGGGCCATCAGGGATTTACGGATGCCGTCGCCGACGATATTTCCGTTACCCGCATAAATGTGGGGCGGGTTATTTTTATTCGACGGGGTCGTGTCTTTGCCCAGTTCGGCCAGCAGCTTGTCTTTCGCCATGGCGACGGTGCATTCGACATCGCTGATGCAGGCGGCCTGCAGTTCCTGGTGTTTACCACCGAACATGGCAAACACATCCTGAATGCCGCTTACACGGGCTTTCTGTTCAGCCACAACCCGCGCGACAATGGCATTTTCATCCAGAACGGGAGCTGCCGGTTGGTGCTGCGGGGTTGCCGGGCTCGCAGGTTCACGCGCCGTGGTGTTGCGCGGCGGCGTGATCATATTACGGATGGCGTTAGGCATCTTTTCAAATTCCTCAATACGTTTTGACTGAATGCAGGCCATCGCCTGCAGTGATGGTGTGGTCTGGTCTGCAAATCCCTGGGAAACACATTCACTGCCGTTCATCCAGGTTTCGTCTTCCAGCATGGCCGCGATTTCTTCTGCCGATTTCCCCGTTTTTTCTGCGTACGCGGGGATCAGAACAGATTCCATTTTGTCCAGAAGGTCGGCGTAATCCCGCATATCGTTCGCGTCACCGCCTGCAAATCCCCACGGCTTGTGGATCATCATCATGGTATTTTCCGGCATGATGACCGGGTTGCCGACCATGGCGATAACCGACGCCATAGAGGCGGCGATGCCATCGATATGCACCGTGATTGCCGCGCCATGGAATTTGAGTGCATTAAAAATGGCGATGCCTTCAAAGACATCGCCACCGGGAGAGTTGATATGCAGGTTAATGTGGCTGACATCACCCAGCGCCTGCAGGTCACTGACAAACTGTCTTGCGGTCACCCCCCAAAAACCAATTTCGTCGTAAATATAAATATCCGCCTCATCAGCCGCGCTGGCCTTCATGCGAAACCAGGAGTTATTTTTTACGCTGGCTTTCGGGCGGCGGCTCACCCGGTTTCGTTGTTGCTTCGGCACTGGTGCCTCCTTTGTCATTGGCGGGGTCGGTGTCGTACACCAGTCCCAGTTCGCGGTTTTCATCGATCTCCGCTTTTCGGCGGCGTTTTACATCATCAGGATTGCTGCCTCTTGCGCGGACCCAGTCGGATTCCGTTGCCGCGCCACCACGGATAAGTATTTTCCAGGCGTTCGCTTCTTTTGCGGGGTCAATCCAGGGCATCACCGGCCCCGAATAGACAGCGGAATAGAGCGTGTCCATATCGAGCCCACGCGGTACCGTGATTTTTCCCGAGAGGATCGCCAGATTCAGCCAGGCGCGGTAAATGTGGCGGGTCACCGAACCGATAAACCAGTCCTGAAGGACAAAATACCCGTCGGTGGACTCCACCAGCTCCTGACGCTGGGCGCTGTAGGTGCCGTCGTAGTTTCGGGATGCGCTGGAATAACTGATGCGCGCTCCGGCAGAAACGGCACGTAGCTGACCGTTGCGGAATGATTCAAGGTTGGTGTTCGGGCGGTCCGATTTGATCATCCCGATTTCCTCTCCGGGACGAAGGTCGTCGTACAACATCCCCGGCTGAATCAGCAGGTCGCGATCACCGTCCTGGGCAGGTGCCCCCGCATCATCGCCATAGCTTTGACCGTCGCCTTTTTTGATGTACATCCCCAGCGCCGCCGCAATACGCGCGGCCACCAGCTCGGAGTCTTCATACTCTTTAAGGGCACTCAGGCGCATCAGCACACCAGAAAACAACGACGTGCCACGGGCCTGGTGCAGGCGGCGGGTGAATTTAAGGTGCAGCATGTTTTCCGCTGCCACATCTTTGGTCTCCAGTTGCCGGCCTGACACCGGGCTGGTCTTGTACACCTGGTATTTTTTTGGCCTGCCCCAGTTGTCTTTATAAATACCCTGAATGAGCCCCTGTGATTCGTCACTCTGCATTGGTACGTAATCAGCCTCCAGAGCTTCCAGCCAGAAACTGATCCCGGCTACGGGTGACAGCCCCATGGCATTGCCGCTGACAAGCTGGGTAAACACCTCCCCGTCTCGTAACCAACTGCGTAATAAAAGACGCTCCAGCATAGGGCGGGTAAATTCCCCGGTGACATCAGGCGAAACGGACCATTCCGCCCATGCAGAACGGATCTGGCTGGCAAATTTTTTCGCAATATTGCCGTTTTTAAGCACCGGATGCGGATCAACAATGATGCCCTCAGAACCAATCACACGCTCTTCCAGCTTGTCGAGAATGCCGATGACGAGATCGTTGTTGTTGTCCAGCCAGCGCGCCTGCTCCCGTAATGAAACTGCACCATTCTGGCTAAGCTGATTGGCTGAGCGATTTTCGCGGCGTGCCTTGTGTGTGCGGGTTGGCTTTACGGCTTCAAATGCCTGAATCACCGCTCGCGAGCGAAGCCGCGCAGCCTTCCAGCCCGGCGAAATCAGACCAATTGCATCATCCAGTAGAGACATCAGCCAAACCTCGCCAGTTTATAGCCGGGTCGCCCCAGGTTTTGCCTGTCACTGTCGGCAAGTCGCCGCTCCCACTCCTGCCGCCCCTTCCTGATTTCGGACAGATTTTCATAGGACATCTGCTGCCCATTGAAAGTAATGGACTTCCCGTCAAGGACAGCCATTTCAGCTTCAACGTAACGCTGTACCATCGCCTCGATATCACTTCGTTTCACAACCAGCCTCCTGTCGCTGTGACCCAGGGGTTGGAATCCTGGTCGTTGGTTTCCGTCACGGTGTTGTCCCGTGCTTTCGTGTTTCGGGTAACGGGCGGTGCAACAGCCGGGGATGGCGCTTCGCCAGTTTCCGGCGGCGCGTTCTCCAGCCACGTTTGCCGCCGTGCCCAGTCTGGCGCATTCGGCCATTTAATCTTTTCGTAGCCAAGAAGGATTGCCAGCGCATCGGCATAGACGAGCAGGTCAAAGGCTTCATTCGGACCGCGACCCGGTTTACTCCATTTTCCATCAGGTGAACGCTCCTCATACGTCAGCTCGTCGTAAAACCAGCTACCGAGCCATTTCGGGAAATGCACGTAGTTCGGTCCGGGGGATTCGCGCCATAAGGCGTTATTCACCTGGTCTTTCAGTGCATCGGTCTGGAGAAGAAAAAGCGGCACATCGCCTGCGGCTTTTGCGCGACGGGTTGACCTGTCAGTGTTGTCAGGGAATGTGCGCGTGATGAGTTTTGAGCGGCGGACACTGTCCCCCTTAAAGAGATAAATCTTTTTGCCCAGCCCTTCCCGGCGGCATTTGCGCCAGAACTTATAGGCGTTGTCGGTGACACCATCCTCACCGCCGGAATCGACCGCCATTGCCATCAGGTGCATACGTTTTGTCGGGTCGCTTGCCAGAGCCCAGGACTTTTCGAACACGTCGGACAGGAGTAAATCCCAGTCCTCCGGGTAACTGGCCGGATCAATGGGATAGCATTCGCCGTGCTCACTGGCCCGTAAGGACTGCCGGATGTTGTAGCGATCAACCACCCACCGCTCGCCCTGTTCACCGTAGCCGGTAACCTGCACCACGAATCGCCGGGACTTACCACCCTGCACATCAACCGTCGCCATAAGAAATTCAACGCCGTCAGGTACGGTGCGTTTTGGTATTTCCTCGGCGCGCTGCTCCAGTAGTTCGCTCTTACGCTGTTCAAGGTGAGCGCGGGGAAGATATGGCCGACCAAAGTCGGTATTAACGACGGTTTTTAGCGTTTCCTCACTCTGGGTGGCTTCATATTCCCGCTCAGCAGTCAGGAATTTGTAGATCATCTGCGCCCAGGTCTGGTAAGCAGCGGCTGGCCCCTCCATCCAGAATGATGCGATACGCGAGCGCCGCGGCTCGCCATATCTGTTGCCGTCACGGTCTATTTTTTCCCCGTCGCGTAGCCAGACAGAACGAATATTCAGTTCGCGTTTCATCTCCGGCGTAATTTTGCCTTTACATGCAGGACACTGGAGATAGGCGGATTCACTTGCCAGTACAGGATCTGGTGAATCACGGTAGCCTGTCATGTTGGCGACTTCCGGCTGAAAATATTCCCCGCAATGCGGGCACGGCCAGTAAAGGCGACGGCGATCACCGCTGTTGAACAGCGACAGAATCCCGGTTGTCGGCGGCGCTTCGTGCGCAGACAAGGGACGCCATTTCGTATCGCGAAAGTCCCGACCTGGCGAACTTTCCACAAGTGTCATCCCGCTGGACATAAAGGTGGTGGTACGCTTCGACGCCAGGGAAAAGGCATCACCCTCCCCGTCGATATCTTCGGGAAAACGGTCGTAGTCCGTCAGCGCCACACTTTTATAGTCAGACGACGACATGATATTGACCGATGGCCAGCCGAGCTTGAGATAGTTACCGGCGCGAAACGTGCGGTCGTGGACGTTGTTGTCATTACGGCGTGGACTGAGCCGTGATTTCACTTCCGGGCTGCAGCGAAAAGTGCGGTCGAGTCGCTTCTTGGAGTGCTCGCGCGCTTTCTCTTCGGATACCTGGATGACCAGCATGTCAGCGGGGTCGCAGACGATGTTATAGACAATCCAGCCATCAATCAGACCGATGGTTTTCCCTGTTCGGGCAGGACCGACAAACACCACGGCATCGTATTCACGGGATGCCAGGCAGTTCATCGGCTCAATTATGTAAGGGGCAAGATTTGGATCCCACGGTACGGAGTTCCCCGCCCCCATCGGCACACGCATATATGAGCGGACCGCATCGGCCACCTGCATACGACGCGGGGCACGTAATATACCGGAGACATCACGTCGGATACCCCTGGCTGATGCCCTTTTTGCCATCAGTCCTCCTCTGGCTCATCCTCCTCTGGTTCGGCGTCCATTACTTTTTGTGCGACCTGATCGCGCAGGTCATCAATCACGTTTTGCACGCGTGACACCGCAACTGGCGTAAGTGCGCAGTCGCGTTCAAGAATGTCCGGGAGAGTTTCAAGCACCATGACGACGGCTTTCGCCATCAGTGAAAATTCTCGGGCAACGTCTTCGGCTGGAATAAGCTGCTTTGTATCGACTTCAAATTTCAGCCGCTCGTTCTCAGCCTTCCAGTGTGCGAGCCTGTCTGCCGGAATCATCTCTTCCACGTTTGCCGTGGAGACGGTCGGAATCATCAGTTCACTCAAAATATCAGTGACGAAATAGAGCTTGAGCTTGCTGTTACTGCCTGCTGCCGGAGCAACATTTTTCAGCCTTGCTGCAACCGTCTGGCGATGGACGCCAGTGATCCCGGCTAGCTGGTTGATATTGAGTTTTAAGGCCGCGATTTCCTGGTCCATGATGGTGAACACTTTTTGTACGATTCGACATCATTGATTAGCCGGGTCCCGGAAAATCAATAACCTGCACACATGATGATGATGACTATAAAATACGAAAACCAGCCGATTCCCGCGAGTCCGCCGCCCCGTGGCAAAGCCCCCCTCCGAGAGGACCCGCTCAAGTGATAAAGATTATCATTTGCATGAATAGATATTTTGACGTTAAAACGGAGGTGTTCAGGTTCTGGTGCGGAAGGCGTAAAGCACACCACCCGGCCTGAGTGCATTAACAATGGCATCATTCACAGCCTGGTTAATGCTTTCCGTAATAGCAGCCCGAGCAGAGGCCATACCCGCCAATGCAGATTCGTGTCGGCTCAGTACTCCTCTCATTGCTTCGGCAAGGTTAGCCGCCTGCTGGATTTGCTGCTGGATGGTGGATTCACCGCTGTCATTTACCCCAACCGTCGCCTTTAAACGGTCAGCCCTGAACTCCACCGACTGCTGCTCGTCGCCAGTTGGTTTCTCAACGAACTGGCCGCTGTCACGAACGGCTGCAATAATAGCTTCTCGCATCTCATCAGAGAGTTTGACGATTGCAGTTGAAAACGAGTTGATACCAAAAAGAGGTTTATTTAACACCCGGATGTTGTCGCATGCTGATGCTGTATCCGTTAACGGTTCCATCAAGCATTGGTCGCTGGCGGCAGTTAAGTGGATATTGCCTTGTAGAGTGGTGTTATTAATGAACGTCTCCCCCGCTCCAATCTGAAAATCCGCTTTCTTGCCGAAGCGACTTTCCACCAGGTAACTGATTGCGAACTCTTGCCCGGTAGGTGTGAGGAAGTTGTAATGATTTTCCCCGTCGAACGGCGTCACCGTATCTTGCGTCATCACATAACCAAGCTCACGCAGTTCATTAGCGCCAGCCTTTGATGGCAAATCACCATCCACCAGCGCGCCACGGAAGAAAAGCGCATGCAGGACATCGCCAGCAGCGCCGGAAAGTTCTTTGCTCATGGTTGTTTCCTTTTAGATGTGAGCCTGTCGCACGGGAAGACCGCCCGATAAAGCGGAATGCCCCAGGCTCACGACTGAAAGATATCGTTAGGCTGCGCGTGCGAGGCGCTTATTGATGCGGTAAATGCCAAGTGCTTATTCGATTAGGGGTAAGATACGAAAAACTATTCGTTACACCTGAGTAAATGGAGAAAAGAAATGACAGATAAAGATTTTATTTTTTCTGAAACGATGAGGTTCGTAGCAAACGAAATCGCTAACAAGAGATATGACGAAACAACGATTGAAGCGCTGTTTAACAAGTATCTCCCAGTAGTCGAGGACGTTTACGCTAAGTATCAGAAAGATGATGTATACCTTTCAATAAGCAGACTTAAATAAATCACTGGACAGTAGAGCAAAGGTCACCCTGAGGAGAGATCGGATTTTCCTCTCCTTAGGTTTTTTTATTTCAGGCACTGCTCACGCACATACGTTTGCAGGCCCATCAGTTGTTTGGTGACTGTTTCGATTCGCTCTCTGAGGGTGAAATAATCCCGTTCAGCGGCGTCAGTAAGTCGGGGGCCGGTTGCATCATCCACGCCGGGGGCGCTGGCCGTTCCGTTCGCTGGACATTTGGCGTTGACGCGCAACCCACACTTACCAGTGCTAACGCAACGCTGTAGATCTTCAAGCTGCTTTTTAGCATCTGCGAGTTCTCCAGTGTATTTCGCATCGAGCGTGGCGACATCACGCTGACGGACTGTCATATCGTTAATGGTGTCTTCCGCCAGCGTCAGCGCGCTGGTTGCCTTGTCGCGCTGCTCTTTGTAGTTCAAGGCATTGTCCCGGTAGTGATTAACACCCCATGCCAGTGAGACAATCAGCAAGATAATGGCTGCAGCAATAATGGCTATTAAGCGGCTCATCGAATTGCACGCCTGTCGATATAAACACCCACATAGCCAGCACCCCAGCGGGTATAAAACCACATGCGCCGTCCAGTTGATGGTGAGCGGATATCCTGACGAACAACGCTGAAAGAAATTAAACGCCACCAAGGCCAGAATAGAGGACCATGCGAAGGGCGAAGATCTTCGGCGAAATGCGCGGTGGATAATTCAAATTTTATCTTCATGGATTCACCCTATTATTCACTGTTCCAACCCCCAACATGTCAAAGCGCTTTCCTGATTCCGTCGCTCTACCTGCCCATAACAGCCGTTCGCCTGGCCTTTGGTTAACCGGCAGTCACGGCCCCCATCTTTAATCCACCAGCGAATTGCTTCACATGCACCTTTGCGGTCGCCAGCATTGATGCGCTGGTAGAACGTTGAGGGGAAACATTTAGATGGGCCGATGTTGTACGGGCAGAATGACGCAATGCCTACTTTCTGCGGTTCAGTTAGCGGAACTTTGATATTTCGGTCTACCCATGCAAGCGCCTTATCACGCTCGACGGCGTTTACCTTCTTGCACTGTGCTTCCGTTGTACGCTGGCCTTTAACAACAGGCTTGCCGTCAATGACCGTTACGCCGTGACACAGTGACCAGACGCCACCAGGATCGACAACGGCCACCAGCGCATTTCCTTCTTTCTCACTGATGAACTGATCAAACAGTACCGGTGCTGATGCGCCTGCAGCGATGAGAGATAACATCGCCGCGCTAAGCTTTGCCCTGTTTGCCATCACTCACCCCTGGCGGCTTTGCGCCGATCCTCTTTGATTTTGAAATACAAATTGGTCAGATATGTCAGCAGACCAAAAAGAATACTCGCGAGAACGCCTAACGCTGCCCACTGCGAGGGCGATACTTTATCCAGTAGCTGGAGCACCCAGAACCCTCCGTTTGCTCCGGCAAAACCGTAGCTCACACCAGTTGTGATTTTGTCCATTCGATACATACTCCACCTCCACGTTTGGGAAGTGCTGTGCGTGATTGATGAAAGGAGGGATCTGGCCTTCGGGCGCTTTCGTAAAAGTGAAGGTTGTGTGTGATTCCCGAGGCCAGAAATGAAAAAACCCCGCCGAAGCGGGGTTTAGGAGTTGTTTTAAGTCCGTGTCTAAGTGACCACTCTTAGCAGATTACAGTAATTTTTGCGTACGCGTTATTTTTTTCTTTTCTTTTTTATATTGCGATTTTGATGCTCTCTTACCAGTTGAGGTAAATTAGCCTTAGGCCCCGGAGAAAATACAGATTTTTTCCCTTTTCTACATGACTGGGCATCAGGGAAAGCACCTGCTAATCTTTCATTGCATTGACGCATTAACGTTATGATTATATCTAAACACAAACACATATAACCCAAGTCAGTTTCATTAAACATACCTGAGCCTCTTTTATTTGGTTCATGATTGTAGAATGAAATGGGTAAAATATGAATATAATTAGACAAAATATCAAAAATACTATCAAATAAATTTTTATCTATTTTATATTTTAAGATCAATTCATCCCTGGGATAAATCATCAAAAACTTACCATTCAAACAATTTTTCTTTACAGAGCTTGGCAATTTAAGAAAAAAATCATTGGAGTTCAAATTATCACGAATTTTATCTCGTTCAGTTTCAAAAAACGTGATTTTATCAGCGTCCCCAGTGGACTGCATGAGTTTCAACCGTTTAATACAATCATTCATATGCATAGTCCATAGTTTCGCCTTCCACTCATTTTCACAAAGAGGCTCCTCAGATATATACATATAAAATAGATAACCTTCCATAAGTGCTCTAACATGAGCGGCTATGCAACTTAAATCCCAGAAATGAAAATCTTTTTTATACCATCTGGACATTGGCGCGGCACTTAGCAAACATTCTCCATGTATACATAATCTTGTGAATATCTGAGAGCCAAAACCAACATGAGCTACAACGTACCTGCCAGCTGTAAATTGGTTCATGGCTATAGATTCACAAATTACCGCATCAAATTCATCCAGCAGCCGCTTATATACCTCGACCGTCAGGCGTTCAGAAAGAAAGAAATTACATTCAGTGTCATCTTGCATATTATTATTCCTTTATCATCGCAATTGCTCCGGAAACAAATCCCAAGCCAGATTGTAACTTATGTCTAATGGTTCCATCAGAACATTTCATTTTCTTCGCAATCATTCGTAATGATATACCAATTACGAAATGAGCAATAATCAATTCATACTCTTCCGGCTTGTACTTTCGCAAACGTGCTACACAGCCGTCAATTATTATCCCTTCATCATCATCGCATTGAAGTCGGGACTTTTTACCGTAAGGCAGCAAGCCTTTAAAACCTGCTGCGATTGATTGCCAATCTACACCGCTATTGTCGGATGCAGCCCAAGCTCCCCACATATCCATTACTTCATACATGTCGCGCATAATTTTCTCCAGATATCAGGCCAGAACGCCGAGCGCAAAGGCACGGTCCAGCAATTTGATAATTAATTCAGGTTGTGTGCCGTACTGGCGCTCGAACGCCGCCGGGCTGTTGTGTAGCTCGGTATGGTGTTTTCTACAGAGTGGAATGGTGAACGCATCGTGGGCTTTGGTCGCCATTCCACCCTGCTCCCAGCCAATCAGATGATGGGCATCATCGGCGGGGTTGCCGCAGCACGTGCACGGTTGGGTCTTCACCCAGGCGAGGAACTTTGGATTTTCCCAGCGGATGCGTTTTGGTCGCGCATATAGTGTCTGCGGCGCCACGGGATCAACCGTGACTGAAACCACGGGCTTTATGGCTGGTGGCTGAGGTAATGCCGCCTTTTCGACTTTCTCCGCCAGTATGCTGGAGGCTGGCAGAGACGGGACAATATCGGATTCGCGCATAACAGACGTTATTGTTTCAAGGGGCAAACCAAGCACCCGGCGGGAAACTTCTTCCGGTATGGCATGAGTAACTCCCCGGAGAATGGCCCACCAGCACAGCTCTGGCAGAGTTACTTCGTGGTCGTCGGCAAATCGCAGCTCACCGCGAATGGCGCGCAAAATCCAGGTGGCGGCATTTTTGGCTACGATTTGATCCAGTTCCTGGCAGGGGGCTTCACGCAACTGGTTATCGCAGTGCCAGCAAAGCAGTGCGGCGCCACCAGCATGGCGATGCGTAACCAGCTCTTTGTGGTGATAAGTTGAGTGCGGCCACTGGCACTTTTTACCGCGGCGCCGTAACCAGGCCTCAAGCCCATTAATACCTCCAGCCGCATTAATAACCTTTTGATGAGTGAAGAACGGGCACAATGCCGCATCATTAATAAGCATCTGCCGGGCAGGCGGTACGGCGCCCGAAGGAAGGTCAGCCATGCTCTCTGGCTGACGCTCCACCAGTACGCGACCAGAAGTGAAGATATGCATTAGCTCTTTGCCGGGGCGCAGCAGCACCACGCCCATTTCGCGGGCAATATCCGGTTTCAGCAAGGCGCGCATGCCGCCTCCCGGATTATGATTTGCCCGAACTCGCCCCACACTTTGGTTATGCGGCAATCCCAGATGTGCGCATCATCCTCATAGAGCGCGTCCATCAGGGCTTTCAGCATGTTGTCGCAGTCAGGCTTAGCCTGGTGTGGCTGGCCGTTATGTTGCTGGCGTTTCTTTTTGCTCCAACTGGCGGGCATAGGCAGGACAAACGTGACATGCGCACCAGACTCAGGCAGGGTTACGCCACGTAGCCGCACCTCATCGCAGAACGCCCGGTAACGCATAACCTCAGGGCGCTTTTTCCACTTGTCGGCGCGAGTCATACGGGGCTTGCCCATCGGCACGATTGGATAAATTTGCATACTCACTCCCAGTGCCTCCACTGGTAAGTTTTATCTGGGCGCGGGGGGTTTTCTGACTCAGGTAATCTGGCACTGACAATCCAGGTCTTATAGTCAGATGAAAGGCTTTTTTCGGTTTTTACGTGATTTGCTGCATAGCGGGCCACCAGCTCGGCAGCTTGTTCTGCAGTGAGGTCGGTATGCGTGAACCAGCCTTTTTTCATGCGACACCCCACCCGGCGGCAAGGTATGCAAAAAAGCTGGCGTCGACAGACGTCAGGAAAGTGAGGTTTTTCGATTTTTTTTGCGCCATGGTTTTCTCCGTGGCGCAGCAGACTGCCAGTTGTTCAGGCTGGCTAAGACAATATATCAGAAACTGGAGAAACCCGGTAACCGGCTCGCTCGAGCATCTGTGTAAACAGGGATGGTGTGCCAATAATCTCATCATCCTGAATAGGCATAAATGATACCTGCCCACCACGGCGGTACATTAAAGCCCTTTCACATTCAGGAAAACATTGCAGTCTGGCGACGATGACCCCATCGTGACATCTGATGACTACATACCCCTTGTTTGGCAATTCTTCTGGTTCTTCCACTCCCCTACCCCCTTCATTCACACGGAAACTCAGTGACAGCGCATTTCAGTAAAACCAGTCGTCGGCGCTTTCCCATGTCTCCTGAAGGATCTTCTCAACTTTCTTTTTATCGTCTTTATCACCACCAAATACGGTCAGCCCGTCTGAGCCCGTTCGGCGGATAACAAGGTTGCAATTTTCATATTGGTCATTAAGCCGTTTCAGTAACTCTTTTTCCAAAGCAGGAACTGCGCCCTTCGGAAGTTCTTTAGTACGATCAATGGTTAATTCTATTTTCATGATAGTCCCCCACCGCTTAACTGTATATTCATACAGTACATCTATACAGCAGAATTTTCAATACAAGATCATGATGTAAAAAGCCCCGCATATGGCGGGGCTTGCTTACGCTGCAATGTTTTTCTTTCCATACATCTCTGGCAGGTTTGCGCTTACAAACCCCTCGGCGAACAACAGTAACTATTAAACGTCTAAGAATTGAATGCGCATTTAACTTTTATAGAATCTATCCTCTTGACAGCATTACTGTATATGCATACAGTAATGCTGTCAGTTTGTACACCTGTGATATGGAATCATGTATGGGGTTACATGTCGTGCAGGCACAAGAATAATGTCCACTTAAGAGAATTGAGTTGATAACTTTCATTTTTAAATTTAACTGGCTAAATATCAGGGTGTATATACATACACTTCCGTTATTAAATCTTATTGTTTAAAATCCGCGCGCTTCGCTGGAGCAAATATGCAGCATATTTCGTGATTAATGCTTAAAAATGCCCTTAAAGTTTATAGCTTTTTTGCCGATTAAAGCTTAAAACTTATTATACATTATCAAGATGGTGATCTGTACGTAGAAACAGACGTCAAACTTAATGTTCAGGGAATGCATTAAAATCAGTTAGTTAGCTGATATTGTTGATTGGGATATGTATGTTTGCACAGCGAAAAGAATTATATAAAAAACTCGAAGAAAGCCGTGGTTCTAAAGTTATTACATATATCACGGGCGACAGGCCCGTGTTGGGTACACAGATATCTTCCGATGTGTTTGATTTCTTTGCAAACCATCTAGATGAAATCGGTGACACCCCTAAGATAAGTCTCTTCATTTATACCAATGGTGGAGACATTTTGGCAGCATGGAGTATTGTAAACCTGCTTAGGCAATTTTGTAAGGAATTGGAAGTTATCATTCCTTCTAAGTGTCTGAGCGCTGGCACTTTAATGAGTCTTGGGGCTAACAACATAATTATGACCAAGCAAGCAACACTTGGTCCTATAGATCCAAGCGTTAATGGTCCCTTAAACCCGCAAGTCAACATCGGCGGTCAACTGCAACCTTGGGCGGTTAGCGTTGAGGAAATCAAAGGTTACATTGCAGTTGCTAAAGAAGAATTCGGAATAGAAGATGATGCAGGTTTAGCGCAAATACTTCATTCTTTAAGTGAAAAGATACATCCTTTAGTGCTTGGCCGAGTGTATCGCACTAAAGCTCAGATACAGATGCTGGCTAAAAAACTCTTAGTAAATCAGCTATCTAGACCTGAGGATGCGGATCCCATTGTTAGTTTTTTATGTAGTGAATCTGGCAGTCATGACTATACCATCAACCGAGTCGAAGCACTTGAGTTGGGTTTAAAGATTGAAAAACCTAATGAAGAGCTCTATCGATTGATAAAAGATATTTATGATGACATCAAGGCTGAACTTCAACTTGGGCAACCCTTTGATGTCAATGCAATACTTGGCGCTGGTAATGTCCTGCGCTATGAAGCTGTGAGATGTTTAATAGAAGCAACTGATACTTGCTCCTACCAGTTCCGAACTGCTATGCAATTAAGTCGCCACGTAACTGACGTTGGGGGCACACAACAGTTCTTTGTCAACAACACTATTTTAACGGAAGGGTGGAATCAATATGACCAATAACCGCACTGCCACTGCGAAATATTTGGCATACAATCAAGGGGCTACAACCTCTACCCCGATTAATAATTATAATCGTTCAACCCCTGCACAAGCTGGTTCACAACCGATCATTGGTCAACAGACTACACAAATTCAGACCAATTTCAGAATCAAATAATACATGCATTTCATGCTGAAAGGCCTGCTTACGCAGGCCTTTTCGTTTTATGCCGCAATTACTTTGGCTGAACAAAATTCAGACAGATTTGCGCGTACAAGTGCCTCAGCGAACGGTGGCGGAACGGCGTTGCCACACCGGGCCACCTGCTTGTCTTTGGCGTACTTCACACCTTGATAGTCGCGGTCGATGATGTACCACTCCGGGAACCCCTGCGCCCGGTACAGCTCGCGGGGTTGCAGCATGCGCATGCCGATATCAACGATGCGATATACCACACTCTCAATCGTTACGAACTCGCTGATGCCGTACTCATGCAGGAATGCCGCCACTTGCCCCGCCCGGTGCTCGTCATATTCGTTTTCAGCCAGCATGGTCCTCACCTCACCGAAGTGCAGACCACCCGCCGTTACGGTCTGCAACGGTGTATCGGTTGGCTGACCGATATTCGTGCCACGCATTTTGACGATGCTCGATGTAACCAGCGCATGGTGATCCGTAGTTGTCACCGTATGAACTGGTTCATCAAGTGCCAGACCAGATCCTGAATAATTCCCGCCAAAGTGTTTTACGAGGTTTGCCGCCACCAGCGCATGTTTCGCCCCGCCAGCGACAACGGTACCCAGTGGTTTGTCTAATCCCGGCACTCGCGGCAATTGCCCAGGCCTCTCGCCGTATCCCGTTTGAATCAATGTTGGCATCACCAACTGCGATTTACCACCGCCACCAGCGGTTACGGTGGCGCTCGGCTCATCAACACGGTGACCGATGCTGTTGCCGAACTGTCGGGAAATTATCGGTGCCAGGCGCGGCGCGATGATATTTGTCCGGTTCTGCGTAAGCAGTGTGAAAAATGGCTTATCCACCGGGCGCGGTTTCATCTGGAACGATGAGCCACCAGTTCCAGCAAAAATCGGAGCCACTACCGGAGTGGCGATCGCAAAACCGTGCTTTTTGGTAATCGTCTGCGTTGGTTCGTCCAGCGACTGGCCACGGAAACAGTCGTAATTCGTTTTAGTGCTGGTGTGGTTGCACTTCACGATAAACGGCGTTGCGCTGTTCACCACGAAACGTTCAATACCGCGCGCAATCCTTCGCATGGTATTTGTGGCTAAGGCCTTTTTGCGGTCGAAAATTGACGGGCACGGTATCGACCAGTCGATACACTCGGCCGCCGTTCTCCAGGGTTTAAGTTCACCTGATTTAACCGCGGCTGTTTTCGGATCCCTGTGGGTTTGCTCCGGCCAGCAAATTGCGGTGCCATCGCAACGCATCACCATGAAGAATCTTTTTCTAATCGTCGGCGCTCCGTAATCACACGCGCGCAGCTCACGATGTTCGACCGCATAGCCCAGCCCGGCGACCAGCCGCTGCGCCTGTTTACTGTTTGGATCGATATTCAGGAACTCGCAGCACTCGGCCAGTGCCGGGTGATCAATACTTATGCCATCGGACAGCATGCTGACAAACGCATTAAACGTCTCGCCTACGCGATCCGGGTCTGGACGCATTTCCGCCGCCAGCAGCGGTCCCCAGGTGCGGAACTCCTCAACATTTTCCAGCATCATGACACGGGGTCGTACTGTCAGCGCCCAGCGAACCACAATCCAGGCTAAGCCACGAATTGCTTTTTCCACCGGGGTTCCGCCTTTCGCTTTGGAGAAATGCCTACAGTCCGGGCTAAACCATGCCAGACCCACTGGCATACATGCGGTGACAACCGGAGGATTTACGTCAAAAACACTCTCGCAATAGTGCAGTGTGCCTGGATGGTTTGTGGTGTGCATCGCCACAGCATTCTCGTCGTGATTGATGGCGATATCCACGCTGCGACCAATTGCCATTTCAATCCCGGTAGATGCTCCGCCGCCACCAGCAAAATTATCAACGATGATTTCTCTCACGCGTATTTCTCCATGACAGCCGCCAGAGAACAGGCTGCTATAACGATTTCAGGTACTGGCACTTTTTCCAGCCACATGCGGTTTATGTGATGTTTGAGGCGGCGCTGGTGGTGCGCCGGGAGATCCCCGGCGCGTTCAACTTGTGTGTAAACCAGCGCTACCTCGGCAGGCCAGACAGTCTCGGGAACATCCACCAGCAACAGGGATTCCAGTTCGCTGATGCGACTGCAGGCATAGGAGATAAGCGAATCCGTCATGCGGCACACCTCCCTTCGTCAACGCCATTTCTCCCGCATGCCGTGTTGTAGCTGCGCGGGTCACTATCAATGCCTATGAAGTTTCGCCCGGTAAGCTGGCAGGCAACGCCCGCCGTGCCACTTCCCATGGTGAAATCCAGCACCAAATCGCCTGGGTTGCTGTACGTCTCGATCAAGTACCGAACCAAATCCAGCGGCTTTTGCGTGTCGTGGTATTTTCTTTTCTGTTTATCGCTCGAAAAAAATTGAACATCACGCGGGTACCGGCTGGTGGAGTCGTAAGCGGTCAACGAGACTGCTTTGCCGTATACATTGGAATTTACCGTTTTACGCTTCGATTTTTTCCGCGCATGACCATGGGTGATCTGCGGGTTATAAGTCGGTTGGCGACGGTAAAACACCTGGACGTTTTCGTGCGCACGCAGCGGCTGAATTGCGACATTGAAAAAGCCAGTCGCGTTACCCTTCTCCCAGATCCATTCGGTTCGCCAGTCGCGCAAATTGCTGTTGACCAACACACTGGTGAACGGCTGTGCCGAAAACAGCACGATGGCCGCCGACGGCTTAGCCACTCGATATAGCTCGAGCCACATTCGGGGCAAATCCAACGGGGTATCCCAACTGCACTGAGTCGTGCCGTATGGAATGTCAGCGCAAACCATATCGATACTGCCGCTGGCTAATGTCGGGAAAATATCGAAACAGTCAGCGTTATACAGCTGAATCATCAGTACTCTCCCCAACTGTAAGTTGATGCTTCCGGGCCTGGTTCATCTACCGCTATCAGAGTGGAATCAGGAGTAGCGATGATTTTACTGAACCTGGTTACTTGACCATCATCATCACCAGAGATGTGACCGTGATTTACCAGCCCTTTCAGGCACAGGCGCACAGTTTCAGCCGTCAGGGTCATACGCGAAAGTTGGTACAACTTGCGGTGAACAAAAGCCGTCAGCGCCTCTTCCTTCGTGTAGTGATAACTGGAACGCTCAGCACCTTTTAAGCAACGTTTAACGTAGTATTTCCGCCGCTCTTTCGGCCCGCCGGTCCGGTACTTAACGAGCTGTTCTAAATCCATGTTTGGCATATCGTCGGTGTGCCAGAACGTCTTTTCAGACTCGCGGATAATGACGCGCTTCCACAGCATGACGATTGCGCGGCCGTCGCTATCATTGCCGTCAACGTAGCGGTAGCAGTATTTTTTCTCAGTGCTCATGACCGTGCTCCTTTGCTGGCGCGTAATGCTGCTTTGTAACTGGCTTTAGCTGCTTTCTTGGTAGGGCACCATTCACCGTAAATACTCACATCGCGGTAGTTTCCGATACGGTACATGCGGCAATTGCCATGGTGGTCATAATCCACGCGAGGTTTATTGATGCCCAACCATTCGTGAAAGTCATAACCGCAATCGGCATCCTGAAATTCCTGATAATTGCGTTTGGCCTCATACTTACGCGCGTTCATTTTCGGCGGTTCGTAATCCACCACGTCGCCATAAACAATGCCGTCGATCGGGTGATATCGGCCCGGTGAGGAGTGCGGCGCAGAATCCAGCACCACACCGATGTAATGGCCGAAATCTTTAACGATGGTGCCGGGTTCGCCGTAGGCAACAACGCGGCGACCGACACAAGCATTAACGCCGTAATGGAAGTTCACGTATTCAAAGCTCACGATTGCACCTCCCCTTTGATCTCACGAAGCTGGCGGCAGGCTTCGCGCATTGGTTTGCGATATGCCTCCAGAGATTGCTGGAACCCTGTCACATCCTCATCCACACCGAAATTCCAGCCTGCCTGCATACCTGAAACGAATGCGCGGTCACAAAGCGCAGCATGTTTATCGCTGTTAAATGCCGCCTCTGTGGCTTCTTCCCGCAGGGCTGCGATTGCTGCGGATGTGGCGAGGGATTGCATGCAAGCTATGATTGACTTCATTCCAGCCAACAACGCCTCGTCCTCCGAAGCTCCATTACCTTCTGCAATTGCGGACGCCGCTGCACCTTCCTCGCTATGTTTTAACCAGTTGTCGGGAGTAAGAAGAATGGTGTTCTCCATCGCCAACTGCTCGGTCAGTTCGGTTTGTTTATCCAGTGCAGTAGCCAGGCGAGACACCATCCTGGCGATCTCGATAATCGGGGTGTCAGCCGTCATTGCGGCTGCAAATTCGTGGCCCACGCGGGCTACATGTTTGTTTGCAACGATGGTCATTTCTGTGCGCTCCCGAAAATTTTGTGAACCTGATAGCCCTGCCATTTTTCGCGGCAAATCTGCGCTGCAGTTTGCGGCGCTGGTGGACAGGCAGCGGGTGCCACTCGCGAACGCCACCGATGTGTAAGCCGGTATTCAGGGTGGTGAGGTTTACCAACGTTTTTCACGATGCCTGCCAGCGTCAGACGTTTCAGGCGGTCGTAGGCCTCTTTGATGTCGCAGCCCAGCAGACTGCGAACCTGCCGTGTGGAAATGGATTTTTCGCGCGCCAGAAAATCAACGATGGCGCGTTGCTCAGGTTTCAGCATGCTTCTGCCCTCCGCGCGCGGGCATTGCGAATGCAGCGGTTACGCAATCGGGAAATGTCCTGAATCTCCTGACTGCTCTTTGCCAGTCGCATAATCTCGCTGTATTTCGTAGCAGCGCGCAGCCAGTGCCCCCGTGATTCAATCAGGGCAGCTTCTTCAAGCGCCATGCGGAGAACTTCCGGATCGGCTTTTTGACCGAGTTCCGGTAACTCGATATCGGGGATATCGCTGCCGGGCACAACGGTATATTCCCAGTGGGTGCCGTTGTGACTACGGGTCATGACACCGCGCTGTACTAACACAGCCAGTTGCTGCCCCGTCGAACCGGAGTCAGAGTTAAACGCGTCGCACACTTCCGGGGTGGTAATGCCTGGGTGCTGGCTGACATACACAACCAGTCGGTCAGCCTGAGTAATTCGTTTTTGTTTGGTCATTGGTCAATACTCGTTTTGGTTATTTAACAATCCGCAAATGGGTTACATTTTTGCGGTAACTCCCCCAGGTAAAATTCACCCAGATGCCGTTATCCATGGTCAGACGGTCCATAGCCCGTTCTCCCAGGATTTTCGATAACTCGTCAAAATTCAGGTTGGTCAGCACCCCCACAGGTTTCATTGCCGCCAGGCGGCGATCGATAATTTGATTCAGCAATACCCATTCATTTCGGGTGTCGCGCTGCACGCCGACCTCATCCAGCACCAGCAGGTCAACCCTGCACAGGTCATCCAGCAATACTGATTCGGACTGCCCTTCGTCATAGCATTTGCGGGCTCGCAGCATCAGGTCAGGAACGGTCACAACCAGCACTGTGTGGTTATGCTGCAGCAGGTAGTTACCGATGGCGGCAGCCAGATGATTTTTCCCGGTACCGCAGCCACCACTGAAAACGAAGCTGGCAAAACCGCTGCCGAAGTTATGGGCATAACTTTTTGCCAGCGTCAGCGCGTGTTTTTGTCCATCGTTACTCACCTGGTAATTTGCGAAGGTACAATTCCGGTGCAAATCGCAGATACCAGACCGGCCAAAAATCTTCTCAGAGCGAGCGCGCTGGTTTTCTTTTTCCAGTTCCGCAGCTCGTTTACGTCCCTCCTCCTGTTGCCAGGCCATTAACTCGGCAGCGCTGGTAAATTTCGGCTGAACACCTGCCGGGATCAGCCGCTGCAGACGACCAAGAATGTCACTCGTCGATTTCATGGTTACCCCCTGAATCCCGGCGGGATCGCCGTGTCGGGTGTCGAAACGCCAAAGGCAGGCTGACGACGCGAGACTTGCGCCGGGGCTGCAGTTTTGGCACGTGATGTTTTCAGGCTGGATGCGAAAGTCTGTTCCCACTGAATGTGGTGCTTCACCTTCCCTTCGCATTTCCAGTAGTCGCGGAATTGCTGCAATTCAACGTCGGTGTAACCCGGCTCTTCACCGAGATTAATACCCCAGAGCGCCGCCTGGCCGACAAAATCAACGCCTGGCGCCCAGTCCTCGGTGATCGGGAATTTACCTATGGGTGGGAAAAAATTGTCTTGCGCGCGTATATCTCTCTCTGGGTTTTCTTTTAGATCTGTATCTTTATCTGGATCTGTATTTGTAGTTCCCGTAGCTACTACAGTAGCTTTGCTACCGTAGCTGTCGTAGTTGCTAACGTAGTCGGCTACGAACTGAGAAATAGCTTCTACAGTAGTGATTTCTCCAGATTTGACGCCCGAAATTAACAATTCAATGCATTTATTTTTAACAAACCAGTCACCTTCCGATTTGAACTCGGAAAGCACCGTAGCTACGGAAATTTTCGGCTTGGCTACGACGCGAATCGTAGCTACTACGGTTAGTGAGCTACCGTAGCTACTACGTAGCTCACTAAGTCGTGACCATGGATTTTTTGAATACCCGATTTTCACAACATCCAGATCAGGGCCAGTGATGAAGTACAGATGCCCCTTGTAGAAGGTTCCCCCCTCAATAGCCGGTCTACTTTTTGAAGATGACGTGACCGTTTCGATGTCACGCTCAATGCGCAAATGAACCCAGCTTTCTCCGTCGTCTTCAAAGAACTCTTTCAGGGCAGTTTGAAGCTCAGCCCAGCGCGAATCTGAAACGCGAGCGATCTTAGCGAGACGGTTTTTTGGTATAGCCCTCCCCGTTTGCCAGTAATTGAACATGAGAAGCAAATACGCTCCATGCTCCTCCGTGGACAGATGCATGGTGTCCGCCAGGTAATCAGCAATGTAAAGTTGCATGTAAGGCAGCGCGGCCATGGTTACTCCTGATGCCCGGTTGCCCGGACGTTATGGTCATTGGTCAAAGCTCGTTTAAAAACACTGCGGCGCCAGAGTGCTGAGCAGCGCCAGCGCTGGCTCTGATACCTCTTTCGGGAGCATCGCGTATAGCGACGTGGCCGCTTCCCAAATTTCCTTTTCCAGGCGCTGTAGTGGTGCGCCCAACAGCTTTGCCTGGTGTGCTTCTGCGCATTCCTTGATGGCGCTCGCCACCAACTCTGCTTCGGTCTTGCCGGAACGGAGGCCGTAGGCGCGTGCTATCTCGATTGGCATCACTGCTGAAATCGTCGGGGCCAGTTGCATGACATAGCGGTTGTATTTTTCGGATCCGTTTTCGTTACGCAGATAGCGGAATAAGTTCAGCTTGTTGACTGTGATCCCCTTGCCGCCAGTGCGTTTCCATTCTTCCGCCACCAGCCGCGCTATCTGTTCCTGAGCCTGACCAGGCAACGTTTTTTCCCATTCGCTGACGGCGGTATTGATCGCCATCCGTTTCATGTTGTCGCGGCGGCGAGGTTCAATCTGATTTTTCGATTTCAGCGAAACGGCGGCAGCGTGTTTAAAGTCATGAGAGGTAAGCGTTTGCATATTTTTTCCTTTGAAAACCTACTGTTCAGGTGGAAAAACATCATCCAATGAGCAGGCCGCACCGAGCTGATTTAGTCCTTCAACAATTTTCCGTGAATCAGTGAGGCTGGGAGTTCTAACGAAGGTTTCATAATTTGCTAACCGCGGCTGGTTCCACCCAATCTTTTGGGCCAGCGCCAATTGCGAAACGTTGGCACGTTTGCGGTATTCAGAAATAAGGTTCATGCGTTTCTCCTGTCTTGTGTAGCTCATTATTCACATATCGTGAAATTAATGTCAATACAAGACGTGAATCGCGAGGAATTCACCTTCCGTGATAAGATCGGTTTATGAGCACAATTACTGAAAAGATTGGCGAGCGCATAAAGCAGCTCAGACTTCAAAAAGGATGGAGCCAAGGGCAAGTTGCAAAATTATGCGGCTGGTCAGGAGCCCCGCGCGTTGCCAATTACGAATCTGGCATCCGTAGTGTAGGTGCTGATGACGCAATAGTTTTAGCTAAAGTGCTGGGCACTACACCATCAGAACTGCTTTTCGGTGAGCCTGGAGATCAAAGCCAGTGGCTGAACGAATCTCAGAAAAAAATGCTCTCCCTCTTTAATCAACTACCTGATGCTGAACAACAAAAAATGATCAATATGCTTGAAATCAGGCTGAAAGAAATTGATGAGTACGTTGCCAAATATCTGCGTGGGCGATACTCCCCTCCCGAAGAATAAATTCAGGTGCATCAAAACCGGCCAAGAGCCGGTTTTTTTTGGCCCAAATTTCCTACCAGTAGAAAATTTTACGAATTGTGAATTTTAATATTCACATTTTGTATTGACTACACATTCACGACATGTGAAACTCATTTCGCAAACTCAACGAATCCCATTCAGGCAGGATGCCCACGAAGTAGCTGCCGGCGGCATACGAAACACCGGATGAGATGGCGACGTTGATTTTAAGATTTCAGTTTTTAACGCGCAGCAGACCAACGTTCCGCCAGCCGGGCGCAAACGGCAAAGCAAAACAGACATCATCGTGAGGATTTTTCTATGACAGATTTCGCACGTGTGGCAACAGGGCAACAAGCAGTCCGCCTTAACTGGTTAACCGCCTTAACACGTAAGTTCTGCTATTTCCTGGCGCAGAAAGGCAACCCGGAGATTAAGGCGTGAGCACGTTTTTTTATTTAGTCATCACCGTTTGTGCGCTGACTGGCGAGTGTTCTGATACCCCGCTGGGTGTGTATCAAACAGAAGATGACTGTAATGCCGCCGCAGCGGAGCAAAGCGTTAAAGGCGAATGCTACCCGATAAGTATTCTGGCTGCCGACCAACAGCCTGCAGTTCATTTTTAAACGAGTTTTTACCAATGACTTACGGCTGTAGCCAGCCTGATGCCCAGTGCACGGGGCATCGTGATGGCAATACCGCCATCATAACCAAACAGGAGGCGATGACCTGTTCTGGTTAAATTGGATAAATCTTCTTTGCCCGCCTCGCGGCGGGCCTTTTTAGGAGGAGATATGTCAGCAAACGAATTAGCGCTGCGTTTCAGCACCGCACCCGCTGAGCAGCTCATCGGCAGACTACCGGTGCTGGAAGTGAAGGAAGCTCTTTGGCAGGAAGTTGAGGATGAAGTTCTCACTGAGGTTTATCAGGAACATGAGTTTGAAATGGAAGCGGTATCGGAACAGACAGATGCAGCGAACCGCCTGGCCAGCAAATTCGAACTCGTCGCCGAGACCTTCGGCACCGCCATCAGGCTGGCATTGACGCTACCACCAGCAGAAGCGAAGCAAATTTTGCAAGATGCTATCGACGATAACCCCGGTTACGGCCGGGAGCCGGATAAGGGATAAGTTATGGAATTTGGAATGAAACGTATCATTGCCTCAGTGCGCGTCGTCGCTGTAATGAAAAAGCTTTATACCGGCGCACCTGTCACTGTTGCGACCATTAGCAGCGAACTGAAGCTTTCCCCGTCTTACGTTGAACAGATCGTATCAAAGCTGGGGAAGGCCAAAATCGTGCGCGGTCAAAAAGGCCCGGGAGGCGGCTACCACCTTTGCAAACCTGAGTCCGAAACCAGCGTCGCCGAAGTGATCCGCGCTGTAACCATAATTCCGCATAGCAGCATTTTCGACCCGGTACTGGTTGCGCTCGACAGTGTTCTCGTCTCGCAACTGTCCGACGCAAAGATCAGTACCCCATAAAGCACAAAACCCGCCGAAGCGGGTTAGTGCCCGGTTAGCCGACCAAAGCTTTCCGGAACGAGTTTTGACCAATGACCAACCGCAGGCGGCTAACCATTAGCTGCCGGGAATCTTACAACCTTTAGGAGCCCGAACGCAATGCAGACATACGCGTTTTTGATTAAAGCGAAAGCCAAAGCGACTGACGCTAAACACCTTTTTTGCTGGCTATCTGCAAAATCCGATTCCCGCGCTGAACGCGAAATTGCCAATATTCTTGAAGATGCAGAAATCGAAACCGGGCGCGGCGCGCCTTATTTGCAGCCGGTTCGGACAGACTGGCCTGTTGTTGATGACCTGCCGGAAGAAGGTAAGCTGGACAATACCTGGTGCGACCGCTACGAACTCAACGAAGACGGACGTTCGTGGAAGCTGATTTCCCGGCCAGCGCCGGAACCGGAACTAAGCAACAGCGAGGTTACGACCTCATTAGTACCAGTTGCGAAAGAAGAACTCCCGACTACATCTGACGAAGCAAGTATTCCTCTGGAAAATCGTGGGCTGGCTGTTCGCATTGCCATTCACCTGCTGAACGATAAATACCAGACCCATATTACGAAGGCGCAGCAGATTACCGCCACCGAGCTGTCACTGGATGAAGGCAACTCATACATGCAGAACCTGATGCAGGCCATCAGTGACGTTGCTGAATTTTCCGACCTGTCCTTGCACGTCGAGTGGAAACTGGTGCAGGCAGTCAAAGCTGTATTCCCTCAGGATGGTGAGCATGCCCCGACGCTGCTGGTCGACTTTGTGACGAACTGGATCTCTAGTGAACCGGATTCCCGCAATCAGTTGGTGGAAGACTGGCAAAGCGGCAACTTACCGGCTAAAGAACCGGTAACACGAAGCGAGGATGTTACCGACAAGATGGAGCATCCGGCAGCACAACTGGGATTCCGCCAGCAGTTCCTTGCCGCGTACATTTGCGATGAGTTTGCCCATCACGTCACCGCTGACCAGCGGATCATGATCTCCGATCTCATGCTTGACGTAGATAACCATTATGTTCAAAACCTGATGCTGGCCGCCGAGAATGTGGCGGAGGCAAAAAAATATTCCTGGCAAGAGATCTGGAAGCTCACTGACGCTGTAAAAAAAGTATTTGCCCCTTCGGCACGTCATGAACTCGGCGTGGTTTTGCGGTTCATGCAGGCATGGGCAGCAACTCATCATATTGACCGCGGCTTACTGGTTAAGGAGTGGCAGGCTGGCAAACGCGTGGCCGCTATTCAGCGAACTGATTCAGGAACAACTGCTGGCGGTGGAATTCCAACAGACCGCAATCCAGACTACATCCACACGCTGGATACGCTGGACATTGAGATAGCCCTGGCGACGCTACCGATGGATTTCGACATTTACAATTTCCCGGCATCTATCCACCGTCGCGCAAAAGAAATCGTCAGCAACAAAGAAAGTCCATTTAAAGAGTGGTCTGCGGCTTTGCGCAAGACACCGGGTATTCTTGATTTCTCACGAGCTGCAATCTTCGCACTCATCCGCGGCGCCGCCGAAGACGTCCATCGCTTCCCGGCGCTTCTAAATCGATACATCAACAAAAGTCTGGCTGAAAGCAACCACGATGCACCAACCGCTGAAACCCTGGCTGCAGCCCGGCAGGTTAACAGCGCCTCCGTCGTCGCTGCGGTGATTCAGGGCACCGAACCGGTTGAGAGCCTCGATAATCTGGAAACAGGATTTGCTGTTGTAGGCAAGCAGGTTGCAGAAGCAGCAGGCAAAACTGCAGGGGATTCTAAAACAACAACGGAAGTTGCGAATCTCGGTAATGGCGTTTTCTCCATCGATAACCTGATGGGCCACCAATCCGCCACCAGCACAACCACACTACAGAACGAGGCTGCCGACGATGTGCAGATGGAAGAAACTGGCCGTGATGAAGCCCAGACTGATTCTGCGGTACCGCCGGGCGAAGCAGAAAATGTGTCAACTGAAAGCGGTGCTGCAGCTCGTCCACAGGCAACTGCCGTAGATAATAATATTGATACCGGACATCAAATTAACGATGGCGAATCGTACACCCTGATGACGCATGTGATGGTTGACCTGGAAACGATGGGCAACAATCCGGAAGCACCGATTGTTGCCATCGGCGCGGTATTTTTCGATCCGGGAACAGGCAAAACGGGTGAGGAGTTCTATCAGATTGTCAGCCTCGAGTCCGCAATGGAGTTCGGCGCGAAACCTGACGCCGCCACAATAATCTGGTGGATGAAACAGTCAGCAGAGGCGCGCGCAGCGATAACAGGCGGCGATGCTATTTCGCTGATGGACGCCATCGATAACCTCGACGAATTTATTCACACGAATTCAGCCAACGGCATCAAGTATGTGCAGCTCTGGGGCAATGGCAGTTCATTCGACAATGTAATTTTGCGCCGCGCATATGAACAGGTTGGCGCGGAATTGTCCGTGCCGTTTTGGAATGACCGTGACGTGCGCACCATCGTCGAGTTGGGCAAAGTTGTCGGTATCAACCCGCGCTATCAGATCCCTTTCGACGGCGACATGCATAACGCACTGGCCGACGCCCGGCACCAGGTCAAATACGTTTCAGCTATCTGGCAAAAACTGACCCAGAACTGATTTTCAAAAATCACCTTTTACCTGGCTGGGGGATTACTCTTCTGGCCGGGGCTAAGGAGACGTTATGTCAAAACTGATGCCTCTCGAAGAATGGGCCAAAGAGACGTATGTAAAACCCCCAACGCTGAACACATTAAGGCGGTGGGCTCGGATGGGGAACATCTACCCTGCTCCGGAAAAACACGGGACGAGTTACCAGGTTTGCCCCAACGCCATCTATATACGCCCAAACAAATTATGTTCAGTCGCCCCGGTTAACGGAATGGATACAAGACACCCCAGAAAGGGGTCATTACTGGAGAAGTTGCAACATGACAAAAAGGCGGGAAAATTATGATCAGAATCTCCCCAGAAACCTGACATACCGCCAGTCACGCAAAACGTACGCCTGGCGCAACCCGCTCACCGGCAAGGAGATCTCTCTCGGTAAGATTTCCAAACGTGAAGCGGTTGCCCAGGCTATCGAGGCTAATCACTATCTTGAGCAAAATTACACCCCGGTCACGCTGCTCGAGCAGTTGAAAGGCGAGCATGAATACACTGTTGCTGAATGGCTAAAAGAATACTGGGAAATTTTGGGTAAAAGAGAGCTTTCGGCGATCACGCTGAAATCCCGTAAAGGACATCTTGAGGTGATCCGCCAATCGCTGGGGGAAATGATCCTCGCAAAAGTTTCTACTCTGCATATTGCAGACTTTCTTAAGCGCTGGACAGATGAGGACAAAATGACGATGGCTACCACTTACCGTTCGGTCCTGTCAGATGTGTTCCGTGAGGCCATCGTGAATGGCCGGGTGGTAGCCAATCCGGTTGAACCCACAAGAACGCCAACAATCAAAGTTAAACGGGAACGCCTGGAACTTGAAACCTTTATCTCGATAAGGCATGAAGCGGAAGTTCTTCCCGTCTGGTTTCGCAACGGAATGGACCTTGCACTGGTCACCGGCCAACGCCGCGAAGACATAGTGGAAATGCGTTTTTCAGAGATCAGAGATAATCGGCTTCACGTAGTCCACATAAAAACGGGAATGATGATCGCCATCTCTCTGGATCTGGAATTGCGTTGCGCCGGTCTGGTCCTGGGGGATGTCATTGAGCGCTGCCGGAAAGGTAATTCTACGGATTTTTTGATTTCTGCTGGTGTCAGAAAAAACAGCCTGGCGGGGTCGATTCACCCGGACGGGTTAACCAAATATTTCGTGAAGGCAAGAAAACTATCTCAGATCGCTTTCAGCGACTCCCCTCCTACGTTTCATGAAATCAGGAGTCTGGCCGGGCGCCTGCATGAGGCTGAATATTCAGAAATTCACGGCAAAAAAGAAGGCAAAGCATTCGCACAGCGGCTGTTGGGGCACTCCTCAGAAGCGACTACGAAAAAGTATTTAGATCCGCGCAAAAAGGAATTTATTCTGGTATAAGGGTTAGGTCGCCGAATATGGGAATTCGGACGATTTTCGGACATTTTCGGACGAAGCCACATAAGTGCTTGTCTGGAAAGGGTTCCAAAAAAAGACCGAATACGATTCCTGTATTCGGTCCAGGGAAATGGCTCTTGGGAGAGAGCCGTGCGCTAAAAGTTGGCATTAATGCAGGCTAAGTCGCCATGCACTTTAAGAATAGATGACGACGCCAGGTTTTCCAGTTTGCGGCAAATCCGGTCTGAAAAATTCGGTTATCGTCACGCTTAAAAATGTTAAAACCGCAAGTTCTGAGGAATCAGGCTTGCGGTTTTTTATGGAAAATCAGCCAGATACTTTCGTTTATTAACAGAGCTTTTCCGCTCGGGCAATAAAGGGCTCAAGACTCATCTTTTCACCGGGTCTGGCCGGGTCGTCAATTTGGATAACGCTGACAGGCTGCGCTGTTGTTTTACCGCTTGCCACCTGCTTTTGCGCCTCTTCATTGAGTGGGTATTGCACCAGTGTGCTGGGATTGATGGCATAAAGCGCATGGTCAGGTCGGCAGGTGAGCATCACCTCTTCGCGATTAAATGCCCATTTGTCCTTACCCACTTCAAAGCGGCTTACGGTAATCACCGACGGCGCGGCAAAGGCGCCAGCGGAACATGCCAGTAAAAGCATCGTCAGAATGGTTTTTTTCATCATTTTCGCCCGGTTAATCAGAAGGGTTCCCAGGTTGCGAACAGGCTGACCGCCGCCAGCACTAGCGCGCCCAGGACCACTTCGGTCCATGTCATCCAAATCAGGAAATGTCGTGCCTGCGAGTTTTTCAGGCCTAAGCGTGGAACCAGAACATACCTGTTCGCTAACGCTATTGCCACCATTAGCGCCACCAGCGCACATTTGATCAAGAGCATGCGACCATAGTTTGTCTGTGTGGACCACATGCTGCCCTGAATCAACAGGGTATTGATAATACCTGTGGCAAGCACACCTGCGACAGCGACATGGCCATAGCGTGAAAAACGCATCATCGCCATAACAGCATGATCTCGCCTGCGGGCCTGGCTCAACCGCATACAAAATATCACTGGCAATAATCCGCCAAACCAGGCCGCGGCACACAGCAAATGAAAAGCGTGGTTTGTACGTTGTAATATGCCCGCCATGCCATCGTGCATGGCGGCATGACCAACGCCCGCCATCAGGATCAGTTGCGCGCCTGCCAGCAACATCAACCGTCCCTGCTGTTGTGGTTGCAGGTAACCGACAAGCATCGTCATAACGGCAATGATAATCTGCCATAGCCAGATACTGCCAAACTGTGTGCCGGTAAGCAGCAGCCAGATTTGCGGACTGAAAACATCTGTCCAGCCATCACCCATGATCCCGCCCTGTAGGGCAAACATGAAGACGGCACTCAACATGCTCATGCCAAGGCAGATACGCGTTAATAGTGTAAAACGCGTTACCATAACAGGTTGCAGATGGCGAGGCGCCAGCCGACTAATAAAGAGCGCGCAGCCGAAAAGCAGCATCACGGCGGCAAAATGGATGCCGCGCAACCCAATATAGCCAGCCGTTAGCATCTTATTTCACTGAAAAAGTATAGGTACCGCGGGTTTTGTGGCCATCGACCGAGACGACGTGCCAGTCAACGGTATAATTGCCCGGTTGCAGCGCCTGCGCCAGCGGAACGATCATTTGGGTTTTGTCCTGTTCGTTACGTTTGACCGCACCTGTCTTGATGCTCTGTTGCTGCGCCCCCGTCAGGGTGACACCGCTAAATTTGGGTTCAATGCCCTCTGAGAAATTGAGGGTTAATGCCTGCGGGGCGGCCGTCACCTCGGCATTTGCTGCCGGGTACTGGTTTTTCAGATGAGCATGTGCGAAAACGGCAGGCGTAGTGGCGAGAGCCGCAGCAAAAACCAACGCGCGTGTCAGGTGGGATGCGGTGAATAACATGTCTGGCATTCCTTTTTGTTATGTTTAAAGCGACGAGAATAACTCTGTATAATGGTCTCGTCGAGTATCATCATCGGCAGACTTGTCTTTCTGCAACAGGCTTAGTAACTTTTGCGGCATAAACCCAGGAGAAACGCATGAATACCAATCTGGCCCGTCTTTCACAGGAAGAGATGGACAAAGTCAACGTCGATTTGGCGGCGGCCGGTGTAGCTTTTAAAGAGCGCTATAACATGCCAGTTGTCGCTGAGGTGGTGGAACGCGAACAGCCAGAACACCTGCGCAACTGGTTTCGTGAACGGCTTATTGCTCACCGCCTGGCGTCCGTCAATCTGTCTCGTCTGCCTTACGAGCCGAAAAGCAAATGACCGCCGAAACCGTACTGCGCGTCATCGATACCGAAACCTGCGATTTGCAGGGCGGGGTTGTCGAGATTGCGTCCGTGGATGTGGTGAACGGGCAGATTATTAATCCAATGAGCCATCTCGTGCGCCCGGATCGCCCTATCAGTCCGCAGGCGATGGCTATCCATCGGATAACCGAATCCATGGTGGCGAATCAACCGTGGATTGAAGAGATTATTCCCCACTACTACGGCAGTCACTGGTATGTCGCCCATAATGCCAGCTTCGACAGGCGCGTCTTACCCGAAATGCCCGGTGAATGGATTTGTACCATGAAACTGGCGCGTCGGCTCTGGCCCGGCATTAAATACAGCAATATGGCTTTGTATAAATCACGCAAACTTAGCGTGCAGACACCTGCCGGATTGCATCATCACCGGGCGCTTTATGATTGCTATATCACCGCGGCCTTGCTAATTGACATTATCAACACATCAGGCTGGACCCCGGACCAAATGGCAACGGTTACCGGCAGACCCGCTCTGCTGACAACCTTCACCTTCGGTAAATATCGGGGTAAAGCCGTTGCCGAAGTCGCAGAGCGCGACCCCGGTTACCTGCGCTGGTTGTTCAACAATCTGGACCGAATGAGTCCGGAACTACGGCTGACGTTAAAGTATTATCTCGACGATAATTAATCCGTTTTTTTGCCCGGGAGCGTGCCTTGCGCCAGCGCGACCAGAAAAGCGAACTCCAGCGCCACGCCCTCGTAGGATTTGAAACGGCCTGATTTGCCGCCGTGACCGGAATCCATATCGGTACAAAGCAGTAGCAGATTATTGTCCGTTTTAAATTCTCGCAGTTTCGCGACCCATTTGGCAGGTTCCCAGTATTGCACCTGAGAGTCATGCAGCCCCGTGGTAACCAGCATATGGGGATAGTCATGGGCGCCGACATTATCGTACGGACTATAGCGTTTGATGTAGTGATAGTAGGTCTCATCCTGCGGATTCCCCCACTCTTCAAACTCACTGGTGGTCAGAGGGATGGATTCATCCAGCATCGTAGTGAGCGTATCCACAAACGGTACCTGAGCGATGACGCCGTGAAACAGTGACGGACGCTCATTGATGACGGCCCCCATCAACAACCCCCCCGCACTGCCGCCCATGGCGTAGCAGAAAAGCGGAGAGCCATACTCCAGTGCTAACAGCCCATCCGTGACATCGATAAAGTCGTTGAAAGTATTTCTTTTGTTCAGGAATTTACCGTCCTCATACCACTGCTGCCCCAGTTCCCCGCCGCCACGAATGTGGGCAATGGCATAGACAAAACCACGATCGAGCAAACTTAACCGGCTACTGCTGAAATCGGCATCCATGCTGGCGCCGTAGGATCCGTAGCCATAGACCAATAACGGATTTTCCCCTTTGCGGAAGTGTTTGTGGTTGTAGACCAGCGATACCGGCACTTCCACGCCATCCCGCGCGCGGATCCACAAATGCTCGCTACGATAGTCACTGGCATCAAACCCGGCCACTTCCGTCTGTTTGATCACCCGGCGCTCGCCGGTATCCATGTCGAGTTCAAACAAGGTATCGGGCGTCGTCATGGAGGAATAGCCATAGCGCAGCCGCGAGGTCTCCGGCTCCGGGTTATAAGCAAGCCAGGTAACATATGCCGGATCGTCAAACGCGATTCCAGTGACTTCTCGCGTTTTGCGGTTGATCTGCCGCAGACTGGTGAGACCACGCTGTCTTTCCTCAACCACCAGCCAGTCGGTAAACAGGGTGAATCCTTCCAGCATGACATTATCTCTGGCAGGAATCAGTACCTCCCAGCGTCTTTCATCGCGCACTTTGGTGCGATACAAGCCGAAATTTTTGCCATCGCGGTTTGAACGCAAATAGAACGAGTGCTGAAAATGATCGAGGCTGTAATCGTGATCCTTACGACGCGGTAAAAAACAGAGCGGCTGTGCATCCGGCAATTCAGCATCCAGCAGCAATACCTCACTGGTCGTCGCACTCGCAAGATGAATAATGATGTAGTGTTGGGAGCTGGTTTTGCTCAGGCTGACGTAAAAAGTGTCGTCCGCCTCTTCGTAAATCAGTTCATCTTGCGTTGAGGGCGTTCCGACGGTGTGACGCCATACCTGGTAAGGCAACAGAGTCGTGGCATGCTTACGCACATAATAAAGGGTCTCTGAATCGTTAACCCAGACACACCCCGGTGAGACATTGTCGAGCATCTCCGGATACCAGTTGCCGGTTTCCAGATTACGAAAGCGTACTCCGTACTGGCGGCGCGACAGGTAATCCTCGGAAATGGCCATAAGCGTATTATCCGGCGAGATGGCAATCCCACCGAGGGTATAAAATTCGCTATGCGAAGCGCGCTGATTCGCGTCGAGCAGCACCTGCCACTCATCCCATTCAGCAGACAGCGCAGACTGGCGTTGGTATATGGGATACTCACACCCCGGCTCAAAGATGTGGCGATAGCGATAGCCATTCTTAACGTAGGGCGCTGAAACCTCGCGCTGCGGAATACGCGAAATGATCTCTTCCAGCAGACTATCCTGTAGCGCCTGCTGGGAAGCCATAATGCAGCGGCCATACTCATTTTCAGCTTGCAGGTACTCGAGTACATCTGGCTGCGAACGGGTGTCGTCGCGCAGCCAGTAATAGTTGTCCAGACGTGTATCGCCATGAACTGTCATGGCGTGGGGGATTTGTTTAGCTTTCGGCGGCATAGCTCTGTTCTTATTTGTTTAACACACTATAAGGTTGGCAAAAGCCGCGCGTGATGCAAGCGAAACGAGAAAGTAGCGTTAGTCGATGAGCCCCTTTTTTTGTTGTCGAAGGTCTTCTTCGATACCGTCCCGAACCTCCTGCGGGATCTTAAGCGCATCACCTAAAGCGGCCAGATAGCTGCGCTCCATAAAGTGGTCAATATCTATCGCAGCACAGCTCAGGAAGTACACTTCCAGCGCCTCTTCCTCATTTTTGATGCCGGATGCAAGACGGTGCGGATCCAGCGGTAGTTCGATCGCTTTCGCAATCAGCGCTCTCCCCTGTTCTTCAATACCGGCCTCGTTCAGTTGTTGTTCGATAGCGGCACGTTCTCTGTCATCAATATGTCCGTCGCTCTTCGCGGCAAACACCAGGGCCAGAATAAGGCGTTCCGTGCGCGCATCAATAGACGAACTCTGTTGACCAAACTGCGCTTCCCCCTGATGGGCAGCACGCACTTTGTCTTTGTATTTATTCCACAGCACGCTGCCCGCCACGGCCCCGCCACCAACAAGCAGCGCACTGGTACCGTATTTGGTCAGTAATTTGCGAGAGGATTTGCTGGCGACCAGCAAACCAGCAAGCCCGCCTAAGGCACCGGGCACGAGTAATTTGCCGAGATCCTGCCCGCCGGAGGATGACGATGACTGGCCTTGTTGGCCAAGAAGAGACTGTAATTGGTTTAACCAGTTTGCCATGATTCCCCTCACTTAATCGTTTCGTAAACGAGAAGCCTAAGCGAGGGGGTGTCAGGAAATGTCTAAAACAGCAAAAGATGAGAAAAGGTCGCAGCCTTAACGAGGCTGATACTCCGCTTTTCCTGCTTTACAATCGATTTTGACGAGATAGTGAATGTCAGTACTCTTGCCGCGAACTGTCAAGGGAACATCCCATTGATCGTTCTTACCCCGTATGTCTTTCGGAGTAACCCAGGCAACGGGATCCGCCTGGCCAAGTTTTTTTTGGTCATCAGCCCAGCGTACGATGCGGTTTTGCAAATAATCGCGTTTGACGCTCGCAGCAATCCCCTCGGCGTTCATGCCTTCGCAAGAGGGAAATTTCACCGATTTGGCAGTAGCAGCCGACGCGACTACGCTGCCCGCCAGTAATATTGTACCCAGCAACACTCCTGCTATTTTCATGCTTTTCTCCTGTGCATAGAGCCCAATCAAAGCATGGTACAAATTACTGGCAGTGCAAGCCGGGATCAGGCGGCAGAACGTTTCGCTTTTGACTTAATATCAACCGCGTCTGATGACTCAATTTCTGCGTCATCCTGAGCCACTGCTGGTGCACTCTCCTGGGTATCCGCACCCGGTAACTTACCGGACTTGAGGATATGGCTGAGCACATCTTTTTGTTCAGCCAGCCAGAGCGCCATTTGATCGCACTGGTCTTCTTCAAGCGTCACTGGCGCTTCGCCCAGCCAGCCTTCAAGTACCTCGGCCAGGTCGAGCATTTTATCGTAAGCGTCAGCTTCCTTTTTGCTGGCAAAAGACATTTTTTCCTCACCTTCACGAATCACAACATACTTGACTTCAACCGCCATGATGCAGCCCCTTTTAACTGTATTTATATACAGTATATTACTGCGTCATTTATCAGAGCGCAAGTCGTAAAAGACAGACGCAAACGTTTTCGTATATACTGCCGCCAGATTTTTTTAAGAAGGTCGACTTACTATGACTCTATTAGGTACTGCGCTGCGTCCGGCGGCGACTCGCGTAATGTTATTGGGTTCAGGGGAATTAGGCAAAGAAGTGGCGATTGAATGCCAGCGTCTGGGCATTGAAGTCATTGCCGTAGACCGTTATGCCGACGCGCCCGCAATGCATGTGGCCCACCGCTCGCATGTTATTAATATGCTTGATGGTGAGGCGTTAAAAGCGCTGGTCGCGCAGGAAAAACCGCATTTTATCGTGCCGGAAATCGAAGCGATTGCCACCGACACACTGCTGGGGCTGGAAGCTCAGGGGCAGCATGTCGTGCCCTGTGCACGGGCAACCAAATTGACCATGAACCGTGAAGGTATCCGTCGTCTGGCAGCCGAAGAACTTGCCCTTCCTACATCAAGCTACCGCTTTGCCGACAGTGAAGAGGCGTTCCGTCAGGCCGTTGATGAGATCGGCCTGCCCTGTATCGTCAAACCCGTCATGAGTTCTTCCGGTAAGGGCCAGAGTTTCATTCGCAGCGCCGAGCAACTGGCGAAAGCCTGGGCATATGCGCAACAAGGCGGGCGCGCGGGTGCCGGTCGCGTTATCGTTGAAGGTGTGGTGAATTTTGATTTTGAAATCACCCTGTTGACCATTAGCGCCTCAGATGGCGTGCATTTCTGTGCGCCAGTCGGTCATCGTCAGGAAGATGGCGACTATCGTGAATCCTGGCAGCCACAATCAATGACCGACCTTGCGCTGGAACGTGCAAAAGAGATCGCCAGTAAAGTAGTGCTGGCGCTCGGGGGCTATGGGCTGTTTGGTGTCGAATTATTCGTCTGCGGCGATGAGGTGGTCTTTAGCGAAGTCTCTCCACGCCCGCACGACACAGGCATGGTCACGCTGATTTCTCAGGATGTTTCAGAATTCGCCCTGCATGTTCGCGCCTTCCTTGGTCTGCCCATTGGGCAAATCCGCCAGTACGGGCCATCGGCATCGGCGGTGATCTTACCGGAGCTGAAAAGCCAGAACGTCACGTTTGATAACGTGCAAAATGCCGTTGGTGCGGGCCTGCAGGTCCGTCTGTTTGGCAAGCCCGAAATCGACGGCACGCGTCGTTTAGGTGTTGCGCTGGCAACGGCAGATAGCGTTGAAGAAGCTGTTGAACGCGCAAAAGCCGCGGCAGCAGCGGTGAAAGTTACGGGTTAAACCCGACGGCAGTCCCCGGTATTGCTTCGCTTACCGGGGCTATTGTATTCATTTGTATTCGATCAGATAGGTCAGTTTCCCATCGGCCCGGCCTGGCGTCACGGCTGCTCCGGTTTTGATATAGCGGGCATACAGTGGAATGGTCATGGTGGCATCGGTGCCTGATACCAGGGTTCCGGTTGTCGGCTGCGAGAACGTCATTGGCTGCAGCGTCGTGTTTGAACTCGAAAGCTGAATCCCTATACCCGTGGCACTGTTTGAGTCACTGCTGATTGCCATAATCCCGTTTGCGTCATCAATGACGCTGGTGGCGGGGGTAAGGCTCAGGCTCCAGATGGCGTTAGCTGTGATGGGGCCCCTGATTGTTTTACTGCCACTGCTACTGTTATTCTCTATGTAATGACCGTAAGACTGTGCCCCACCGTAATTGCAATTGAGCAGATCAATAGATGCTTTCACCCACGGGGTTGCCGTATTCGTAGCAGTAAATTCTGACGCTTTATATTTGCCGAGATCCACCGTTTTACTGGCTTCTGCAAGTGTGCATGTCGCCTGGGTAAAGGTAAGCCTGCCATTAAAAATGGGGCGAAAAACCGGAACGTCGCTGCCAGGTGAATTATTCCCTCCCACCACAGTTTCCACTTTAGGCAAGGTGGACAGGTCAATAGAACTGGCCGTGATATCGCCCGTTTTGATGAGTACAAAGCTGAGATTACCGTTTGATGTATAGGTATTGCAGGAATAGTCAGACTTGGTATAGCAAGACCCAAAACTATATCTTTTATCTCCAATTGCCCGACCATCGGTCAGAACTACCATACCAATACCCGCAATACCGGTCTGATAGACAGTTCCCCGACTACTCCCCTGCCATGATGACAGCGCAGGCGTGATGCCGCCGACAAATCGTCCCATCACATAATAATTAGTGTATGTAGAGTTATTATTACAATTGGCGCGGTAATAGATATAGGTGTCATTCCGCGTGAAGACTCTGTAAAACTCGGTCCCCACTGCAATATCTTTCGGCATCCGCATTGTTGAGAATATTCTCACATCGGTAGTGGTAACTATGCCGGCCGGCTGATCGCCCGGTGAATAAGAGACTAATGTACACCATGCCTGCGCAGAGAATGAAAATAACAGCGCGCTTAATATAACTATTATTGAAAACAGACGTTCCCTGATCATTATATACTCCTTCAATTATTTAATAACGACGTCATATATCTTCGTCATGCCGTTATCATCTATCCATGTCACCTGTGCTGGCGTACCGCTCTTCACCGGCAATGGAAAATTACGCGATTCACCGGGCGCAACCATATCAACCGGCCAGTTTCCGCTTTTGGTTGCCACTGACACCAGCGACACATACCGGGCGCCGGAGTTGCTAACCGTCACACCCTGCTTCGAGCTGTGCCAGCTCAACGCCTGCACCGCCGTTTCCGGGTTGCCGCGCAATCCCTCCGGGCGATAGAACAATTTCACCCGCGTGTGTAACGCCACCTGCAGGCGGTTTACCCCCTCACCTGCCGGGAGTTTCATGGGTACATCCAGCACGTTGAGCCAGAAAAGAGATTCACGATCGCGCGGTAGCGCCGAGCTGTTAACCACATGAAGGCGCAAAGTCTGATGACTTTCAGCATCGACACGAGTAATAGGAGGAATAATGATGAAGGGCGTGTCATTAGATGCGGGAGAGCTGGCCTTATTACCCGTATCAAGCCAGCTTTGTACCAGGACCGGTTTATTACTGCGGTTGGTAATGGGGATGGTGACTTCACGCATCCCTGCGTTATAAATCACTCGTGTAATATCCATGACAATACTTGCAGATACGTTGGTCGACAGCATCATCAATATGCTGATACAAAAAATATTCCGAAACATTCCTTTGCTCCTGATAAAATGCAAACGTCTTTGATCACGTAAAACCCGTAAAACGGCTGACGATGCACAGAAGCGGAGTTTAAAGCTGCAATTTTGATAATTAAATATCTTATTGAAGAGACGCTTTTACACTGGTGAAAAAGAATATAAAAAAGCCCGGTCGCAGTAATGCTTACCGGGCTTTTCAATTTTATGAGCAGTCAATAATACGCCGCCCACTGAAACAGATTACTTCGCGCCTTCTACCGCTTCGCGAGCCAGTTTCGTAATGCGATCATAATCGCCTGCTTCCAGCGCGTCGGCAGGAACCAGCCAGGAGCCACCGATACACAGCACGCTTTTCAGCGCCAGGTAGTCGCGGTAGTTCGCCGGAGAGATACCGCCAGTCGGGCAGAAACGCACCTGAGAGAACGGACCTGCAATGGCCTGCAGCGCTTTGGTGCCGCCGTTTGCTTCCGCCGGGAAGAATTTGAACTCTTTCAGACCGTAGTCCATGCCCAGCATCAGTTCTGAAACTGTGCTGATACCCGGAATCAACGGGATGGTGCCTTCGGTGGCGGCTTTCAGCAGCGGCTCAGTCAGACCCGGGCTAATCGCGAACTGCGCACCCGCTTCTGTCACTTCTATCAGTTGCTGCGGGTTAAGGACGGTACCAGCACCGATGATGGCGTCCGGCACTTCTTTTGCAATCGCGCGAATCGCATCGATGGCACAGGCAGTACGCAGTGTCACTTCAAGAACGCGCACGCCGCCTGCAACCAGAGCTTTCGCCATTGGGACAGCGTGCTCCAGTTTGTTGACAACGATAACCGGCACTACCGGGCCAGTTTTCAGGATTGCTTCTGCACTCGTTTTCCAATTTTTCATCAGAATTATTCTCTCGCCTGAACTAAAAATCTTGTCGTTTTAAAAAGTAATGCAGGTCGCGCCCTGCTCGGCACCGGAAAGTTTTTCTCGCAGTGCGCCAAACAGCTCGCGTCCCGTGCCAACGCGCGCAGCGCTCAGGTCAGGAATATGCGGCTGACGTGCAGCAAGCTCGTTATCATCGACCAGCAGCGTCAATTCGCCGGTCTGTCCGTTTACACGGATGATGTCGCCATCACGTACTTTCGCCAGCAATCCACCGTCATACGCTTCGGGTGTCACATGAATCGCTGAAGGCACTTTACCTGATGCGCCGGAGAGTCGTCCATCTGTAACCAACGCAATTTTGAAACAGCGGTCCAATAATACACCAAGTGGCGGCATAAGTTTATGTAATTCTGGCATGCCGTTCGCTTTTGGCCCCTGGTGACGCACCACCACGACGCAATCTTTGTTCAATAGCCCCGCATCAAAGGCCGGTAACACATCATGCTGACTCTCAAATACCACCGCCGGCGCTTCAATGACCTGATATTCAACCGGTACGGCAGAGGTTTTCATCACCGCGCGGCCAAGGTTGCCGCTCAGCACTTTGGTACCGCCATGACGAGAGAAGGGTTTCTCAATTGTGGCGATAACGTCCGCATCCAGCGACGCTGCCGCCCCTTCGCGCCAGTCCAGTTCACCGTTATTGAGCCACGGTTCCATGGTGTAACGGGAGAGGCCAAAACCGGCCACCGTGTTGACATCCTCATGCAGCAAACCGCCCTTAAGCAGTTCCCGCATTAACACAGGTACGCCACCCGCCGCCTGGAAGTGGTTAATATCCGCCGGACCGTTCGGATAGAGTCGCGCCAGCAGCGGCACCACGTCCGACAGTTCTGAGAAGTCATCCCAGTTAATAATGATGCCCGCAGCGCGCGCCATCGCCACCAGATGCATGGTGTGGTTAGTAGAGCCACCGGTTGCCAGCAGTGAAACGATACCGTTTACCACCACTTTTTCATCAACCATTTTGCCTATCGGCATCCATTCGCTGCCGTTGCCGGTTAAGCGTGTCACCTGGCGTGCTGCAGCCGAAGTTAGCGCTTCACGCAGCGGTGCATCCGGATGCACGAAGGAAGAACCTGGCAGTTGCATGCCCATGAATTCAACGACCATCTGGTTGGTATTGGCCGTACCGTAGAAAGTGCACGTACCCGGCGCGTGGTAAGAGGCCGCTTCGGATTCCAGCAGCGCCATACGATCGACTTTGCCTTCTGCATAAAGCTGACGAATGCGTACCTTTTCTTTATTTGCCAGACCGCTGGCCATCGGACCTGACGGGATAAACACGGCGGGCAGATGACCAAACGAAAACGCGGCCATCGCGAGGCCGGGGACGATTTTGTCGCAGACGCCAAGGAACAACGCCCCGTCAAACATATTATGCGACAGACCAACTGCCGCCGACATGGCGATCACTTCACGGCTGAGCAGTGAAAGTTCCATCCCGTCCTGACCCTGCGTAACCCCGTCACACATGGCCGGAACACCGCCTGCTACCTGGCCGACCGCGTTAACTGAGTGCAGCGCTTTGCGGATGATATTGGGATAGGTTTCGTAAGGTTGATGTGCTGAAAGCATATCGTTATAGGAGGTGATGATGCCGATATTGTTACGCAGCATACTTTTGAGCGAAGCTTTGTCATCAGGCTGGCAGGCGGCAAAGCCGTGGGCCAGGTTTCCACACGCCAGCGAGGAGCGGTGTACGGTTTCACTCTTCGCCTGATTGATGCGTTTTAAGTAGGCAGTTCGGCTTTCGCGCGAGCGTTCAGCAATGCGATTTGTTACGCGTAACAATACTGGATTCATAAAGGCTCCTGAAATTTATCTGTCCGGGACAACGGTATGCAGGAGGTTTTCAGCATTTTAATTCCAGCAGAAACGCCGCCACACCGCGCCCAAAGGCAAAATTACTGTAGCCAGTGTAATAAAAAAAGCTCCGCTGGTGAATCCAGTCGGAGCCTGAAAGTTGAAATATTGGCCTGATTTCTGAGTTAGATCATGTTACCGGTAAAACTCCGTAACATTGGCAACAACCTGATTACTCAAATTCGTTCCACGAACGGCCATCACGGGTGATCATCGCCACAGAGGCAACCGGTCCCCAAGTCCCGGCCTGATACGGTTTCGGCGAGTCGTTATCCATCGCCCAGGCTTCGGTGATGGAGTCAACCCACTTCCACGCTTCTTCAACTTCATCACGGCGCACGAACAGCGCCTGAATGCCACGCATGGTTTCCAGCAACAGGCGCTCGTAAGCGTCCGCCAGATGCGTTTCGTTGAAAGTTTCGGAATAGCTCAGGTCCAGCTTCGTGGTCTGCAGATTGTGCTTGTGATCCAGCCCTGGCACTTTATTCAGTACCTGGATATCCACACCTTCATCTGGTTGCAGACGGATGGTGAGTTTGTTCTGGGGCAGATCCTGCCACGACTCTTTAAACAGGTTCAGCTCCGGCGTTTTGAAATAGACCACGACTTCAGAGCATTTCGTCGGCAGGCGTTTACCCGTGCGTAGGTAGAACGGCACGCCCGCCCAACGCCAGTTGTCGATATCTACGCGAATAGAGACGAAGGTTTCGGTGTTACTGGATTTGTTCGCGCCCTCTTCTTCCAGATAGCCCGGGACTTTTTTGCCCTGCGCAAAGCCGGTGGTGTACTGACCACGAACGGTTTTCTCGCGCACGTTCGAGCGATCGATGCGACGCAAGGATTTCAGCACTTTCACTTTTTCGTCACGAATGCTGTCTGCGGTGAGATCGGACGGCGGAGACATAGCGATCATGCAAAGGATTTGCAGCAGGTGGTTCTGGATCATGTCGCGCATTTGACCTGCCTGGTCAAAGTAACCCCAGCGACCTTCAATACCCACCTCTTCCGCCACCGTGATTTCCACGTGATCAATCGTACGGTTATCCCAGTTGTTCACAAACAGGGAGTTGGCAAAGCGCAGCGCCAGCAGGTTCAGTACCGTCTCTTTACCCAGATAGTGGTCGATACGGTAGACCTGGCACTCTTCGAAATATTCGCCAACCTGATCGTTAATTTCGCGTGAGGTGGCAAGCGAGGTACCCAACGGTTTTTCCATGACCACACGGGCAGGTTTCGCATTCAGCTTCGCCTCGCCCAGGCCTTTGCAAATTGCGCCAAAGGTGCTTGGCGGCATCGCAAAGTAATTAATAGTGGTGCGATTCTTCTGGTCAAGCATGGCGCCAAGGCGTTTAAACGCTTTGGTATCATTAACGTCCAGGTTGCAGAAATCCAGGCGGCCGCTCAGCGTGTCCCATAAGCTTTCATCGATTTTTTCCTTCATGAAAGTTTCGAGCGCTTCACGCACCACTTTTATATAGGCTTCTTTATCCCAGTCGGCGCGTCCGACACCCAGGATACGCGTATCCGGATGGATCTGACCCGCTTTTTCCAGTTGATACAGGGAAGGCAGCAATTTCCGGCGTGCGAGGTCGCCTTTCGCGCCGAAAATGACCAGGTCACATGCCTGGGCTGTTTGCGTTACCGCCATGTCATTCTCCTCAGTTGGCTATCCTGGTGCTTATGCCAGGTTTTAGTTGTAATTTTATTACACTGCACTGTACTGCTTTTACGTAATTCCCGAAACTGCTAACGCTTGGCTACGTGTGCGTTCTTCTTCTCTTCGGCGAAAATCTGGGTTTTCGCCTTGAAAATGCTGGATGTTTGCCCGATACGCGGCGAATAAAATCCGACTGCGATCATGTAATGAAAAAAAACAACAACATTTAACGTTGTCGCTTACCTTTCTTTGCGGCAGAAAGGTATATTCTTGCTAAAACGCATCACGATTTCACCTTTCTGTGGAATCGTTTCACTGATGAGCGATTCGTTAAAAATGAATATGCTGGAAAAAATCCAGTCTCAACTGGAACACCTTAGCAAATCCGAGCGCAAAGTGGCGGAAGTGATCCTCGCCTTCCCCGATCAAGCCATTCATTCCAGTATCGCCGCCCTTGCCCAGCAAGCAGGTGTCAGCGAACCAACGGTGAACCGATTTTGCCGCAGTCTGGATACCCGCGGGTTTCCGGATTTTAAATTGCATCTGGCGCAAAGTCTGGCAAACGGCACCCCCTATGTTAATCGCAACGTCGATGAAGATGACAGTGTCGAAGCCTATACTGGCAAAATTTTCGAGTCAGCGATGGCAAGCCTGGACCATGTGCGCCAGTCGCTCGATATGACGGCGGTCAACCGCGCCGTAGATCTGCTAACGCAGGCAAAGAAAATCGCCTTTTTCGGTCTTGGCTCGTCCGCGGCCGTCGCGCACGATGCGATGAACAAATTTTTCCGCTTCAACGTACCGGTTATTTATACCGACGACATTGTGCTGCAACGCATGAGTTGTATGAATTGTAGTGATGATGACGTGGTTGTGCTGATTTCTCATACCGGACGCACAAAGAGTCTGGTTGAACTGGCACAGTTGGCGCGGGAAAACGACGCCATGGTCATTGCGCTGACATCAGCCGATACACCGCTTGCGCGGGAAGCGACACTGGCCATTACCCTCGACGTTCCGGAAGATACCGACATTTACATGCCCATGGTGTCGCGTCTGGCACAGCTCACGGTTATTGACGTTCTCGCCACCGGTTTCACATTGCGACGTGGCGCAAAATTCCGGGATAACTTGAAGCGTGTCAAAGAAGCACTGAAAGAATCGCGCTTTGATAAGGAGTTGCTCATCCGGAGCGACAAACATTAATAGACCGATAGTAATAACAAAGTTGTAACATCTTACGCTGTTCGGTTAAATTCTCATTTTGATAACTTAACTGAATCCATGTTCACGCAACACCTGGTTGTTTTAGACAACGGAGTATTACATGTCCAGAAGGCTTCGCAGAACCAAAATTGTTACCACTTTAGGCCCGGCCACCGACCGCGATAATAATCTTGAGAAGATTATCGCCGCAGGCGCCAACGTGGTACGCATGAACTTCTCACACGGCACACCGGAAGATCATAAATTACGTGCGGATAAAGTGCGTGAAATTGCGGCAAAACTGGGACGTCATGTTGCTATTCTTGGCGATTTACAAGGACCGAAAATTCGCGTGTCCACGTTCAAGGAAGGCAAAGTATTCCTTAACATTGGCGATAAATTCCTGCTTGATGCCAACCTCGGCAAAGGCGAAGGCGATAAAGAAAAAGTCGGCATCGACTATAAAGGCCTGCCCGCTGACGTGGTGCCTGGCGATATCCTGTTGCTCGATGATGGCCGCGTTCAGTTAAAAGTACTGGAAGTTCAGGGCATGAAAGTGTTCACCGAAGTCACGGTGGGCGGCCCGCTGTCTAACAATAAAGGCATTAACAAACTGGGCGGCGGCCTCTCTGCAGAAGCACTGACCGATAAAGACAAAGCAGATATTGTAACTGCGGCGCTGATTGGCGTGGATTACCTCGCCGTCTCCTTCCCGCGCTGTGGCGAAGACCTGAACTATGCACGCCGCCTGGCGCGCGACGCTGGTTGTGACGCCAAAATTGTCGCCAAGGTTGAGCGCGCAGAAGCGGTCTGCAGCCAGGAAGCGATGGATGATGTGATCCTCGCCTCCGACGTGGTGATGGTTGCCCGTGGCGACCTCGGCGTAGAAATTGGCGACCCGGAACTGGTGGGTATCCAGAAAGCGCTGATCCGTCGTGCGCGTCAGCTTAACCGTGCGGTCATCACCGCCACGCAGATGATGGAATCGATGATCACCAACCCAATGCCCACTCGCGCAGAAGTGATGGACGTGGCAAACGCCGTGCTGGATGGTACCGATGCGGTTATGCTCTCTGCGGAAACAGCCGCAGGCCAGTACCCGGCAGAAACCGTTGCCGCGATGGCGCGCGTGTGCCTGGGTGCGGAAAAGATCCCCAGCATCAACGTGTCTAAACACCGCCTGGATATCCAGTTTGATAACGTGGAAGAAGCGATCGCCATGTCGGCAATGTATGCCGCTAACCACCTGAAAGGGGTAACGGCGATTATTTCCATGACGGAGTCCGGGCGTACGGCGTTAATGACGTCACGTATCAGTTCCGGCCTGCCGATTTTCGCGCTCTCCCGCCATGAGCGTACGCTGAACCTGACCGCGCTGTACCGTGGCGTAACGCCGGTCCATTTTGACAGCGCGAGCGAAGGCGTTGCCGCTGCCAACGATGCGGTCAATCTGCTGCGTGACAAAGGTTACCTGATTTCTGGCGATCTGGTGATCGTCACCCAGGGCGACGTGATGAGCACCGTGGGCACCACTAACACCACGCGCATTCTGACCGTGGAATAAGCAGTATCCAAAAAGCAAAAACCCCGCCTGGCGGGGTTTTTTTATTGTCACCCCTAAACCACCTCCTGGGGAGGTGGTGATTGATCCTGTAAGGCTATAGCCTGAAGAATGCCCATGCCGGAATATCTCTGCTTACTCACCACAAGTAAAAGGAGACAAACCGACATGGGGCTTTACAGGAGTTCATCACATGTATATTGGCGTTGCAAATACCACATAGTATGGACGCCAAAGTACCGTTTCAGGATCCTGAAAGATAATCTGGGCAAGGAACTTTACAGGACAATCTACATCCTATGCGGAATAAAAGATTGTGAGGTTCTGGAGTTAAATGTTCAGCCAGATCATGTACATCTGGTTGTAATAGTCCCGCCGAAAATCTCGATATCAACCCTGATGGGGCATCTGAAAGGCCGCAGTGCAATCAGGCTCTACAATCGTTTTCCACATATAAGAAAGAAACTATGGGGTAACCATTTTTGGTCCCGTGGCTACTTTGTCGATACGGTGGGAGTGAATGAAGAAATTATCAGGAGATATGTGAGGCATCAGGAGAAAAAGGAACAAATGCATGAACAGCAGATGGAATTGCTAGAGTAGTAACAGGAATGAGACAGTAGCCCCCCTTATAGGGGGCATTCTAAAAAGCCACCTTCTAAGAAGGTGGTCTTTTACTTCTTCGGGAATAGCTCTTTGCGTCTGTACGGTTCAGTCTCGCCCGGCTTGCGTGTTTTCAGCAGTTTTAAAATCCAGGTGTACTGCTCAGGGTGCGGGCCGACGAACACTTCAACCTCTTCGTTCATTCGGCGCGCAATGGTGACGTCATCCGCCGTTAACAGATCGTCCATCGGTGGGCGAACCTGAATGATCAGCCTGTGCGTCGTCGCATCATACACCGGAAAAAGCGGCACAATGCGTGCACGGCACACCTTCATTAAACGGCCAATCGCCGGTAGCGTGGCTTTATAGGTGGCAAAGAAATCAACAAATTCGCTGTGCTCAGCACCGTGATCCTGATCGGGCAGATAGTAGCCCCAGTACCCCTGGCGTACGGACTGAATAAACGGTTTGATACCGTCGTTACGTGCATGCAGACGTCCGCCAAAGCGGCGGCGCACCGTATTCCAGACATAATCGAACACCTTATTGCCCTGATTATGGAACATCGCCGCCATTTTCTGCCCCTGGGATGCCATCAACATTGCCGGGATATCAACGCCCCAGCCGTGCGGGACCAGAAAAATGACGTTTTCGTTGTTGTCGCGCAGCCCATCAATGATCTCACGGCCCTGCCACTCAACGCGCGGCAGGATCTTCTCTGGCCCACGCAGCGCCAGTTCAGCCATCAGTACCATTGCCTGCGGTGCAGTGGCAAACATCTCATCAATGATCGCTTCGCGTTCCGCTTCTGATTTTTCCGGGAAGCAGTACAGCAGGTTGATCTGCGCACGCCGACGCGCACTCTTACCAAATTTACCGGCAAGTCGCCCCAGCGTTCCCAACAACGGATCGCGTAACGACGCAGGGAGCAGCGCTACACCGGCAAACGCAAAAACACCCATCCACGCGCCCCAGTAGCGCGGGTGGCGAAAGCCTTCTTCAAATTCGGGAATGTATTCAGAATTATTTTTCTTCGTTTCCATGCATGTTCCGCAGGCAAGTATTCAAGTAAGCAAAGTAAGAATAGTGTAACGAGGTGCGTTAATTCCTACAAAAGAAAAAGCCGGCGTGTGTCGACGCCGGTTTGTATGCTGTAAGGCGTTAATCGAATTTCAATTGCGGAACGATGTCCTTCACCTGCGCCAGATAATCACGGCGATCGGTACCGCTCAGACCTTCGGTCCTTGGCAGTTTCGCCGTTAAGGGGTTAACCGCCTGCTGGTTGATCCACACTTCATAATGCAAATGCGGGCCTGTTGAACGACCGGTGTTACCGGAGAGCGCGATGCGATCGCCACGTTTCACTTTCTGCCCTTCTTTCACCAGCAATTTGCGCAAGTGCATATAGCGCGTGGTGTAGGTGCGGCCATGACGCACCGCGACATAATACCCCGCCGCACCACTGCGTTTGGCAACCACCACTTCGCCGTCACCCACAGAGAGAACCGGCGTCCCCTGCGGCATGGCGAAATCGACGCCCTTATGCGGCGCAACGCGACCCGTGACCGGGTTCAGTCGACGCGGATTAAAGTTGGAGGAGACGCGGAACTGTTTCGACGTGGGGAAACGCATAAAGCCTTTCGCCAGCCCGGTACCGTTGCGGTCGTAAAATTTACCGTCGTCGGCGCGAATCGCAAAATAATCTTTACCATCAGAGCGCAGACGAACACCCAGCAGTTGGCTCTGTTCCTGTTTCCCTTCCAGCATTTCGCGGGACATCAGCACAGAGAACTCATCGCCTTTTTTGAGTTTACGGAAATCCATTTGCCACTGCATCGCTTTGATGACGGCGCTGATTTCGACATTGGTCAAGCCGGCTTCTTTCGCACTGCTGACAAAACTGCCGCCAACCGTGCCTTTCAGCACGGAGTTGACCCAATCGCCTTCCTGAATCGCACTGGTCATTTTAAAGCCGCCATCAACGCGGTCATAAGTGCGGGTTTCACGGCGGGAAACTTCCCAGGTCATGCGCTGCAGATCGCCATCTGCGGTCAACGTCCAGGAGATCTGCTGACCAATTTTCATGTTACGCAGGTCTTTATCTGCCGCGGCGAGCTGGCTGATATCACCCATATCGATGCCGTACTGATTCAGGATACTGCTCAGCGTATCGCCGGTCGACACGACATATTCGTGCACGCCCTCTTCACCGGCAGTCTTATCGTCAAGTTCATCCTGGGGAATGTCTTCAACTTCGTCGGGCATAGACTGATCGATAGGCTCACTGGCCTCAGGCAGCAGCGAACGAATCTCTTTCTTTTCCAGCTCGATGGTTTTGACGATGGGTGTCGGCGTGGATTCGGGGTGGTAGACATACGGTCGCCAGACGGCAACCGTTAAAGTGAGAACTGTAAGTGACCCCAGCATAACGCGGTGGGGTCGGGGCAGATTATTAAATGCCAGGGCGACAGAGCGGGCTATCTGTTGCACGTATCCACTTCCTCGTTAATCTCCTTTCAGGCAGCTCGCATACTGGTTAGACAACTGGGCAAGGAACTGCGAATAGCTCTCTTTGCCAAGCTTGATACTGGTACCAAGGGGATCCAACGTTCCCATTCGAACGGATGTCCCTCTGGCAACAGCTTCAACGACCGCTGGCCTGAACTGTGGCTCAGCAAAAACGCAGGCTGCTTTTTGCTCAACCAACTGTGTTCTGATTTGATGTAAACGCTGCGCACCAGGTTGAATTTCAGGGTTGACGGTAAAGTGACCTAACGGAGTCAGCCCGTAATGCCTCTCAAAATAGCCATAGGCATCATGAAAAACGAAATAACCTTTACCCTTCACTGGCGCCAGCTCGCTGCCAACCTCTTTGTCGGTTTGTGCCAGACTGGCCTCAAACGCTTGCAGGTTGGCGTCCAGCCGTGCTCGGCTTTGGGGCATAACTTCTACTAATTTATCGTGGATTGCAACCGCCGACAGCCGTGCAATCTCTGGTGAAAGCCACAGATGCATGTTGTAATCACCATGATGGTGATGTTCGTCACTATTTTCGTCGCCGTGATGGCCTGCGTCATGGTCGTGGTCGTCATCATCGCTGCCCTTGATGAGTAACGGTTTCACGCCAGGCAGTTCCTGCATGAGCACTTGCTTTGCCGCCGGAATCTGCTGCGCGGACTTATCCATGAACGCTTCCATGTCCGGGCCTACCCAGAAGACTAAGTCCGCGTTCTGCAAGCGTTTTACATCAGACGGGCGCAGGGAATAATCGTGCTCAGAAGCCCCATCGGGGAGCAGTACTTCTGTTGTCGTTACCCCATCCGCAATCGCGGAAGCGATGAAGCCCAGAGGCTTGAGCGACGCGACAACAGCGGCGTTTGCGGTGCTCATTACTCCGCCGGATAAGGCGGTGAAAAGCGCTGCGCAAAGAAGCGTATTTTTATGTAACATAATGCGACTAATTATCGTAATGAATATGCGGAATGTGATATTATAACATTCGACAACTTGTGCAACCCTTTAAATGCTATGACTAATCTGGTAACGCTGGAAAATGTCTCCGTCAGTTTCGGCCAAAGACGCGTACTGTCTGACATTTCGCTCACTCTACAACCCGGTAAAATTCTTACCCTGCTCGGCCCCAATGGCGCGGGGAAATCGACGCTGGTGCGCGTGGTACTGGGGCTTGTAGCACCCGATACCGGGACGATCAAGCGTGGCAATGCCCTGCGTATTGGTTATGTGCCGCAAAAGCTGCATCTCGACACCACGCTGCCGTTGACCGTGGGTCGCTTTATGCGTCTGCGGCCCGGCACCCGTAAAGATGATATTGTTCCGGCGCTAAAACGTGTGAATGCCGCGCACCTTGTCGATGCCCCGATGCAAAAATTATCCGGCGGCGAAACGCAACGCGTGCTGCTGGCTCGCGCCCTACTCAATCAGCCACAGTTGCTGGTACTGGATGAGCCAACGCAAGGGGTCGATGTTAACGGTCAGGTTGCACTCTACGATCTTATTGATCAATTACGTCGCGAGCTTGATTGCGCCGTACTGATGGTCTCCCATGACCTGCATCTGGTGATGGCAAAAACGGATGAAGTCCTCTGCCTGAATCACCATATTTGCTGCTCCGGCGCACCGGAAGTGGTCTCCATGCACCCTGAGTTTATCTCAATGTTCGGCCCACGCGGCGCAGAGCAGTTGGGTATTTATCGCCACCGCCATAATCATCGTCATGATTTGCAGGGGCGCATTATATTACGTCAGGGAAATGGACGCGGATGATTGAATTACTGTTGCCCGGCTGGTTAGCCGGGATGATGCTCGCCTGCGCCGCTGGCCCGTTGGGTTCATTTGTGGTCTGGCGTCGCATGTCTTATTTTGGCGATACCCTCGCCCACGCTTCATTGCTCGGTGTCGCTTTCGGTTTGCTGCTCGACGTTAACCCCTTTTATGCGGTGATTGCCGTCACGCTGCTGCTTGCCGCCGGGCTGGTCTGGCTGGAAAAACGCCCTCACCTTGCTATCGATACATTGTTGGGGATTATGGCTCACAGTGCGTTATCCCTCGGCATGGTGGTTGTCAGCCTGATGTCGAATATTCGCGTCGATCTGATGGCCTACCTGTTTGGCGACCTGCTGGCAGTCACGCCCACGGATTTAATCTCCATTGCTGTTGGTGTTGTACTGGTTATCGGGATCCTGTTCTGGCAGTGGCGTAACCTGCTGTCGATGACCATCAGTCCGGAGATGGCGTTTGTCGATGGCGTGAAGTTGCAGCGTGTCAAGTTGCTGTTAATGCTGGTCACCGCGCTGACAATTGGGGTGGCGATGAAGTTTGTCGGGGCGCTGATTATCACGTCCTTGCTGATAATTCCTGCGGCCACAGCGCGCCGCTTTGCCCGGACGCCAGAGCAAATGGCGGGAGTGGCAGTAGGTGTCGGCATGATTGCCGTCACCGGTGGGCTAACCTTCTCTGCCTTTTACGACACACCAGCAGGACCGTCTGTCGTGCTGTGCGCCGCGCTGTTGTTCATTTTCAGTATGATGAAAAAAAGCGCTACCTGACCCTTCTTATCTGGCCGAAACCCGTTGTTTCGGCCTTTCTGCCATTCAGAATAGCGACAATGGCTGATGCGGGAAAATCTCAGGGCATCTCCGGCGGCGTGATCCCGAAGTGGTTCCATGCCCTGACCGTCGCCATGCGGCCACGTGGGGTACGCTGCAGGAAGCCTTGCTGAATTAAAAAGGGCTCCAGCACATCTTCAATGGTTTCACGCTCTTCCCCGATTGCGGCGGCAAGGTTATCCAGCCCTACCGGCCCACCAAAGAATTTATCGATGACCGCCAGCAGCAGCTTGCGGTCCATGTAATCAAACCCTTCCGCGTCCACGTTCAGCATATCAAGCGCCTGAGAGGCTATATCAAGCGTAATCGCGCCATCATGCTTCACTTCGGCAAAATCACGCACCCGGCGCAGCAGACGGTTAGCGATACGTGGCGTGCCGCGCGAACGTCTAGCGACTTCCAGCGCGCCCTCTTCGCTCATCTCCAGCCCCATGTAGCGGGCGCTGCGCCCGACAATGTGCTGTAAATCCGCCACCTGATAAAACTCCAGCCGCTGCACAATACCGAAACGGTCACGCAGCGGTGAGGTCAATGAACCTGCACGCGTCGTTGCGCCAATCAGCGTAAAGGGAGGCAAATCAATTTTGATTGAGCGTGCCGCCGGGCCTTCGCCGATCATAATATCGAGCTGATAATCTTCCATTGCCGGGTAGAGGACCTCCTCTACCACCGGCGAGAGACGGTGAATTTCATCGATAAACAATACGTCATGCGGCTCAAGGTTGGTGAGCATTGCCGCCAGGTCGCCCGCTTTTTCCAGCACTGGACCCGAGGTGGTACGCAGGTTGACGCCCATCTCATTAGCGACGATATTCGCCAGGGTAGTTTTCCCAAGCCCCGGAGGGCCGAATATCAGCAAGTGATCCAGCGCATCACCACGCAGCTTCGCCGCCTGGATAAAAATTTCCATTTGCGAGCGCACCTGCGGCTGACCCACATACTCCGCCAGCAATTTAGGGCGGATCGCGCGATCCGCGACCTCTTCCGCATTAATAACGCTGTCGGGGGAGACCAGACGGTCTGCTTCAATCATCCTTTACCTCACAACGCGGCGCGTAATGCTTCGCGGATCAGAGTTTCACTGTTGGCGCCCGGTTTGGCGATTTTGCTAACCATCCGGCTGGCTTCCTGAGGTTTATAGCCCAACGCCACCAGTGCGGCAACCGCTTCCTGCTCTGCATCATCCGCAGCCGGGCTGGCGGGTGATGTCAGCACCAGATCGGCGGCTGGCGTGAACAGGTCGCCATGTAACCCTTTAAAGCGATCTTTCATTTCGACAATCAGTCGCTCTGCCGTTTTCTTGCCGATACCCGGCAGTTTAATCAGTGCCGCAGGGTCTTCGCGTTCGACGGCATTCACAAATTGTTGCGCGTTCATGCCGGAAAGAATAGCCAGCGCCAGTTTTGGCCCCACGCCATTGGTTTTGATCAGTTCGCGAAACAGCGTGCGCTCTTGCTTGTTGTTAAAACCAAACAGCAGATGCGCATCTTCACGCACCACAAAATGGGTGAAGACCACGGCCTCTTTCCCCGCCTCCGGCAGTTCATAGAAACAGGTCATCGGCATATGCACTTCGTAGCCCACGCCTCCGACTTCCATCAGGACTAAAGGGGGCTGTTTTTCCAGAATAATGCCTCTGAGTCTGCCTATCACATGACGCTCCTGCGTTAATGGCCGAAGTAAGAATGCTGTATCATAAAAAAAGGCTGGATAGATATCCAGCCGCTTATTGATGAAAAGCGAAGTGTATTAATTTACTGGCCTAATATTGCGCCTGCGCGAGGTCAGCAAGTAGCGTTGGATGCGTCGGGTTCCAGCCCAGTACCGCGCGCGTCTGTTCACTGCTTGCGGCCATATCGAGAGATGCAAAATCAGCAAACCAGCCAAAATGCTCCCTCGCCCGCGGCTCTGCGGGTACCCCAAGATGTTTACCGATGGCCTGCGCGATATCGCGAAACAGGATGCCCTCTTCCGCCACCGCGTGATAAACCGCCTGAGTCATCCCCGTCTCCAGCGCTAACCGATAAAGCGTGGCAGCATCCCGACGATGCACCGCCGCCCAGCGGTTTTCTGCGTCCTCAGGCCAGGCAGACACACCCGTTTGCTTCGCAAGGTCCATCAGGATGGGAATAAATCCGTGATCGCCCACGCCGTGGACTGTAGGCGACAGGCGTATCGTTGCGGCCCGCACGCCCTTGTCTGCCAGCTCACGTGCCGCAGGCTCAGAACGGCGTGGATACGCTGGCGCGACAAACGGCAGGTCGTTCTCTGTCGCCAGACGTCCTGGGGCAATCATCGCCACCCCGGAGGTCACCAACAGAGGGCGGTCGCTACCGTGTAGCGCCTCCCCCAGAATCTGGATGGCGCGCTCATCCTGCGCGCAGTTCTCACTAAAGCGTGAAAAATCGTGGTTGAAGGCAGTATGGATAACCGCATCGGCACGGCTTGCGCCATCATGCAGCAATTGATGATCGTCCAGCGTTCCCGTGACCACCTGCATTCCCAGGGCCACCAGCGCCTGTGCTTTTTGCGCATTGCGCACCAGCCCGGTAACCTGATGCCCGGCCGCCAGTAGATCTTCAGCAACGGCTGAACCAACCCAGCCAGACGCCCCCGTCAGAAAAACATGCATAGCTCACTCCCCTTGTGTTGACTCATCATGTGATAGTGATGAATATCCTCAGAGGTGAAAAGTAGTGACATTATCGTGGTATAAGGACTAACAGGATGCAGCGCGATACCCGTCCCACAGAGTTAGGCGATTACCTCAAACACCGCCGTGCGCGGCTCGACCCGGATGCGCTTGGTTTTCATACCGGGCGTCGTCGTACACCCGGATTACGCCGTGAAGAGGTGGCGCATCTGGCCTGTATTAGCGCTACCTGGTATACCTGGCTGGAGCAAGGGCGCGGCGGCACCCCGTCAGCAGAAGTGCTGGAGCGCTTATGCCACGCTTTACAACTTAGCCCACCCGAACGTGAACATGTCTTCCATCTGGCGCTCGGACGCGCCCCTGAGGTGCGTTATACCCCGTCGCTGGCCGTCACGGCGCGGCTGCAAAAGGTGCTGGATTGTATGACGCTCAGCCCGGCGATGATCCGCACCGCGACCTGGTGTGTACTGGCATGGAATCAGCCCGCTGCCGTCGTGCTGACCGATTATGCAAAGCTGCCCCATACCGAGCGCAATATTCTGCGGCGTATCTTTCTCGACCCACGGGTGCGTGAGGTCCAGGCAGACTGGGAAGGCCTGGCGCAGTCGCTGGTCGCCGCTTTTCGCGCAGATGCTACCCGCTCAGGCGCAACAGCAGAAGTGAAACCGCTTATTGATGAATTGATGGCCGCGTCGCCGCTGTTCGCCGAACTGTGGCGCAGCAATACCATCGACACGATGGGCGAAGGCACGAAAGTGCTGATTCATCGCGAGGCGGGGAGATTATCGCTGGAGTATTCGAGTTTTGCCGTTGAAGGGCAGCCAGATCTGACGATGATTGTCTATAACCCGTCAACGCCTGAGGATGCCCAAAAAATCAGCGCGTTACTTAGCGCAGCCGCCCGCGCGCCAGATTAAGCCGGGTATCGCTCATTTGCATTGCATTCTGGCTGACATGGCAATGGGTGATAGCAATCGCCAGCGCATCGGCGGCGTCCGCTTGCGGGTTCGCCGGAAGTTTCAGCAAGGTGCGTACCATATGCTGAACCTGGCTTTTCTCGGCGCTGCCAATACCAACGACGGTCTGTTTGACCTGACGGGCCGCATATTCAAACACGGGCAGATCCTGGTTTACAGCAGCCACAATGGCCACACCGCGCGCCTGCCCAAGCTTGAGCGCAGAATCGGCGTTTTTTGCCATAAAGACTTGTTCAATCGCGAAGTAATCAGGCTGGAACTGGGTGATGATTTCCGTCACACCGGCATAAATTAATTTCAGGCGCGACGGTAAATCATCAACTTTTGTACGGATGCATCCGCTGCCCAGGTAGGTCAGTTGCCTGCCTACCTGGCGAATCACACCGTAACCGGTTACGCGTGAACCCGGGTCGATACCGAGAATGACAGACATCACGCGTCTCCGGTTATTGCGATAAGTTGCCTCATCACAGAGTAGCCGCAACCTCGTCAGAAATTTCACCGTTATGGTAAACTTCCTGCACATCGTCGCAATCTTCGAGCATGTCGATCAAACGCAGCAGTTTCGGTGCGGTTTCCGCATCCATATCCGCTTTGGTTGACGGGATCATGGAGACTTCGGCATTGTCGGCTTTCAGGCCTGCCGCTTCCAGTGCATCGCGCACTGCGCCCATCTCTTCCCATGCGGTATAGACGTCAATGGCACCGTCGTCGAAGGTCACAACATCTTCCGCGCCCGCTTCCAGCGCCGCTTCCATGATGGTGTCTTCGTCGCCTTTCTCGAAAGAGATCACGCCTTTCTTGCTGAACAGGTAAGAAACGGAACCGTCAGTGCCCAGGTTACCACCGGTTTTGGTGAAGGCATGGCGCACTTCGGCAACGGTACGGTTGCGGTTGTCAGACAGACATTCCACCATCACCGCTGTGCCGCCAGGACCGTAACCTTCATAAATGATGGTTTCCATGTTCGCGTCTTCATCACCGCCCACGCCACGTGCGATAGCGCGGTTCAGGGTGTCACGGGTCATGTTGTTCGACAGCGCTTTATCCACTGCCGCACGCAGACGCGGGTTGGAACCGATATCGCCGCCGCCAAGGCGCGCTGCGGTAACCAGCTCACGAATAATTTTGGTAAAGATTTTACCGCGCTTGGCATCCTGTGCCGCTTTGCGGTGTTTGGTGTTGGCCCATTTACTGTGACCTGCCATAAGAAACTCTCCACTTAACCGTTGATTTATACGGCATGAATTACAAATTCTTCAATCGCCTGCCGGTTGCTCCATGACTTGGTTAACGCGGCCGCATGCGGCGCATCAACCCAGCGGTAAGCCAGATGTTCAGTGAACACGACAGACCGTTCATGGGGTAGCGCAAGACAGAACCAGGATTCGGTATTGCGCACCACGCCAGGGGCGTAGCGATGACGTAAATGTTCAAAAATTTCAAACTCCACCGTGCGCTGACAGTCAATTAAGGCCAGTTGCTCAGTCGCAATGTCAATGGCGACCTCTTCCTTTACTTCGCGCGCGGCGGCTTGCGATGCGGACTCTCCCTCTTCCAGGCTGCCGGTAACCGACTGCCAGAAATCGGGATCGTCGCGTCGCTGCAACATCAGCACCCGCTTCGTGTCCTGGGCATAAATAACAACTAAGACAGAAACGGGATACTTAAATTGCATATTATTCGTTCTCCGAAATCTCTTTTGACGCTTTCGGAAGCACCTGAATACCCAGTTCCGCCAGGGAAGCCGGGTTAGCAAAGCTCGGTGCTTCGGTCATCAGACAAGCAGCCGCAGTGGTTTTCGGGAAAGCGATAACGTCACGAATGTTGTCGGTGCCGGTCAGCAGCATGGTCAGACGATCCAGACCAAATGCCAGGCCTGCGTGCGGCGGGGTACCGAATTTCAGCGCATCCAGCAGGAAGCCGAACTTCTCGCGCTGTTCCTGTTCAGTAATGCCCAGAATGCCGAACACGGTCTGCTGCATGTCACCACGGTGAATACGCACAGAACCACCGCCCACTTCGTAGCCATTGATAACCATATCGTAAGCGTTCGCAACCGCCTCTTCCGGCGCGGCTTTCAGTTCATCCGCCGTCATGTCTTTCGGTGAGGTGAACGGATGGTGCATTGCGGTCAGGCCGCCTTCACCGTCGTCTTCAAACATCGGGAAGTCGATAACCCACAGCGGCGCCCATTTGTTTTCGTCGGTCAGGCTCAGGTCTTTACCGAGTTTCAGACGCAGCGCGCCCAGCGCATCAGCTACCACTTTCTTGTTGTCAGCGCCGAAGAAAATCATGTCGCCGTCTTGTGCGCCAGTACGATCCAGGAGAGCTTCAACGATGTCCGCGGTCAGGAATTTCGCCACCGGGCTGTTGATGCCTTCCATGCCTTTCGCACGTTCGGTCACTTTAATGTAAGCCAGGCCTTTCGCGCCGTAGATCTTCACAAAGTTGCCGTATTCATCAATCAGCTTGCGGGTCAGAGAGGCGCCGCCAGGAACGCGCAGCGCGGCAACGCGGCCTTTCGGATCGTTGGCCGGGCCAGAGAAGACCGCAAACTCAACGTCTTTCAGCAGATCGGCTACATCCACCAGCTCCATCGGGTTACGCAGGTCCGGTTTATCGGAACCGTAACGACGCTCCGCTTCGGCGAAAGTCATGATCGGGAACTGGCCCAGATCGACGCCTTTAATGTCCAGCCACAGGTTGCGGATCAGCTCTTCCATCACTTCACGCACCTGCGGTGCGGTCATGAAGGAGGTTTCCACGTCGATCTGGGTGAATTCTGGCTGACGGTCAGCGCGCAGGTCCTCGTCACGGAAGCATTTCACAATCTGGTAGTAACGATCGAAGCCGGACATCATCAGAAGCTGTTTGAATAGCTGTGGAGACTGCGGCAGCGCGTAGAATTTGCCTTTATGTACGCGTGAAGGCACCAGATAGTCGCGCGCGCCTTCCGGCGTCGCTTTGGTCAGCATCGGGGTTTCGATATCAAGGAAACCGTGGTCATCCATAAAACGACGCACGAAGCTGGTAATTTTGGCGCGGGTTTTCAGGCGCTGGGCCATTTCCGGACGACGCAGGTCCAGATAGCGGTATTTCAGACGCGCTTCTTCGGTATTAACCTGATTGGAATCCAGCGGCAGCGGCTCAGAGCGGTTGATAATGGTCAGTTCGCTGGCAAACACTTCCACTTCGCCGGTCGCCATATCGCTGTTGACGTTTCTTTCGTCACGAGCACGCACGGTGCCGGTCACCACGATGCAGAACTCATTACGCAGTTCGGAAGCCAGTTTGAAGGCTTCGGCGTCCGGGTCGAAGAACACCTGAACGATGCCTTCACGATCACGCATATCAATAAAAATGAGGCTGCCGAGATCACGACGACGATTGACCCAACCACACAGAGTCACCTGCTGCCCCACGTGGGACTTACGCAACTGTCCGCAATATTCTGTACGCATGAGATATCCCTTAACTTTGCCGCAGGCTGATTGTTGCCTGCCGTGCAGGCGACGATGTCGCAGCTTTAGCTGAATGTCACAACTGGATGAAAAAAGGCGGCTATTATACTGGAAATAATGGCACACGATAAGCCCGATACCGCCTGTACGCGCGTTTGCTGCGCACGCTTAGTGCGTATTCTCACAAAAATTAACAAAATTTGTAAACCGGGTGCAGCAGGATACCGCGTAAGGTAAGTGCGACCTCATTCTTTTTTCAGGAGTTATCATGCTTGAACTTAATGCTGCCAACACCGCCCTGGTGGTTATTGATTTACAGGAAGGTATTCTGCCGTTTGCCGGTGGTCCGCACAGCGCTGAGGATGTGGTGAAACGGGCCGCGACGCTGGCTGAGGCGTTTCGCGCTAACAGTGCGCCGGTCATTCTGGTCCGCGTTGGCTGGTCTGCCGATTTTGCCGAAGCGTTAAAACAGCCGGTCGATGCGCAAACTGGCGGTCACGCGTTGCCGGAAAACTGGTGGACGTATCCGCTGAAGCTTGGCAAGAAAGAGAGCGACATTGAGGTCACTAAACGCCAGTGGGGCGCATTCTACGGTACCGATCTGGAGTTGCAGTTGCGCCGCCGCGGTATCGACACCATCGTGTTGTGCGGTATTTCCACCAACATCGGCGTGGAATCCACCGCCCGCAACGCCTGGGAGCTGGGCTTTAACCTGGTGGTTGCGGAAGATGCCTGCTCCGCCGCCAGCAGCGAACAGCATCAGGGCAGCATGAAAAATATCTTCCCGCGAATTGGTCGCGTGCGCAGCACCGGGGAGATTCTGGCCGCGTTATGATTTACCTTGGCCTGCCGCAATGGTCGCACCCGAAATGGGTGCGCCTTGGCATCACCAGTCTTGAAGAGTATGCCCGCCACTTTAACTGCGTGGAGGGCAACACCACGCTCTATGCCCTACCGAAAGCCGAAATTGTCCAGCGCTGGTACGATCAAACCCACGATGATTTTCGCTTTTGCTTTAAGTTTCCGGCGACCATTTCCCATCAGGCCTCGCTGCGCCAGTGCAGCGATTTGACGCAGGAATTTTTCACCCGTCTTGCGCCGCTGGAAACGCGTATCGGCCAGTACTGGCTACAACTGCCCGCCACGTTTGGTCCGCGCGATCTTTCGGCACTGTGGGCTTTCCTGGATGCGCTTCCGGTGGATTTCACCTACGGTGTTGAAGTGCGCCACCCGGAATTTTTTGCTAAAGGCGAGACGGAGTTGTCGCTTAACCGCGGTCTGCATCAGCGCGGCGTCAACCGGGTGATTCTGGATAGCCGCCCTATTCACAGCGCCATCCCCCACAGCGAAGCGGTGATAGATGCGCAGCGCAAGAAGCCTAAGCTGCCGGTTCATGCCCTGGTGACCGCACAAAACCCATTAATCCGCTTTATCGGTAGTGACGATATGGAACAGAACCGTCAATTATTCAGCGTCTGGCTGGAGAAGCTGCCGCAATGGGAGAAGCAGAGCACGCCATATCTGTTTTTGCACACCCCTGATAACGGCCAGTCGCCGGAACTCGTGGATGTATTGTGGAAAGATCTTCAGCAGGCGCTGCCCTCTATTGGCACTCCTCCGTCCATTCCTCAGCAATCTTCTCTTTTCTGAATGGATTACCTATCATTGTAAGGCCATCCGCGTATAAAGGGAGTTTGTATGGTAAGCGCGCTGTATGCCGTGCTGGGTGCGTTACTGCTCATTAAGTTTTCATTTGATGTTGTGCGTCTGCGCATGCAATACCGCGTCAGCTATGGCGACGGTGGGTTCAGCGAGTTGCAAAGCGCCATCCGTATTCATGGCAACGCGGTGGAATACATTCCGCTGGCGTTGGTGCTGTTGTTATTTATGGAGATGAACGGTGCTGAAACCTGGATGGTTCACGTGTGCGGCATCCTGCTTATTGCCGGACGTTTAATGCATTACTACGGGCTTCATCACCGACAGCTAAGCTGGCGTCGTTCCGGAATGAGCGCGACCTGGAGTTCGCTACTACTGATGGTGGTCGCAAACCTGTGGTATATGCCGTGGGAGTTGGTTTTCTCCCTGCGTTAGCGCACAATACGCCACTTTGTTTTCCCGGATGTTTACATTATGTCTAACCGCGACATGCTTTTTTCCGCGCCTATCGCCAGCCTGGGCGACTGGACCTTTGATGAACGGGTTGCCGAAGTCTTCCCGGATATGATCCAGCGCTCCGTCCCGGGTTACTCCAATATTATCTCGATGATCGGCATGCTGGCGGAGCGTTTCGTTCAGCCACAAACGCAGATTTACGACCTGGGCTGCTCTTTAGGCGCCGCGACGCTTTCCGTGCGCCGTAATATTCATCACGACGGCTGCAAAATCATTGCCGTTGATAACTCGCCGGCAATGGTTGAACGCTGCCGCCGTCATATCGATGCGTATAAAGCGCCTACGCCGGTCGAGGTTATTGAAGGCGATATTCGCGATATCGCCATTGAAAACGCCTCAATGGTGGTGCTGAATTTTACCCTGCAGTTCCTTGTGCCAGAAGAACGTCAGGCGCTGCTGGATAAGATTTATCAGGGGTTGAATCCCGGCGGCGCGCTGGTGCTGTCCGAGAAATTCAGTTTTGAAGATGCCAACGTCGGCGAGTTGTTATTCAACATGCACCACGACTTTAAACGCGCCAATGGCTACAGCGAGCTGGAAATCAGCCAGAAACGCAGCATGCTGGAAAATGTGATGCTGACGGATTCGGTCGAGAAGCATAAATCCCGCCTGCAACAGGCCGGGTTTGAACATAGCGAAGTCTGGTTCCAGTGTTTTAACTTTGGTTCGCTGATTGCCCTGAAAGCGGGTGACCAGGCATGATCACCTTCGAGCGTTTTTATCAGCAAATCGCCGTCAGCCCCCTGTCTCACTGGTTAGAAACCCTGCCGGCGCAGATTGCCGCCTGGCAACGTGACCAGCTTCATGGTCAGTTCAAACAGTGGACCAATGCGGTGAATTTCTTACCCGAGCTGACGCCGTCGCATCTCGACTTGCTTAATAGCGTCACCGCCGAAAGCGAAACACCGTTAAGCGCAGGGCAACTGACGCGCATGGAGACCCTGCTGCGCAATCTGATGCCGTGGCGTAAAGGGCCTTACTCTCTGTATGGCATCAATATCGACACGGAATGGCGTTCCGACTGGAAATGGGATCGCGTGCTGCCGCACCTGTCTGACTTGCAGGGCCGGACTATTCTCGATGTAGGCTGTGGCAGTGGTTATCATATGTGGCGCATGATTGGCGCAGGGGCAAAGCTGGCCGTGGGCATCGACCCGACGCAACTGTTCCTGTGTCAGTTTGAAGCAGTGCGTAAGCTGTTGGGGGATGATCGTCGCGCCCATTTATTGCCGCTGGGTATTGAGCAACTTCCGGCGCTGAATGCCTTCGATACCGTCTTTTCCATGGGCGTGCTGTATCACCGTCGCTCACCGCTGGAGCACCTGTGGCAGTTGAAAGATCAACTGGTGAAAGACGGTGAACTGGTACTGGAAACGCTGGTTGTCGACGGTGATGAGCATACCGTTCTGGTGCCGGGTGATCGCTACGCCCAGATGCGTAACGTCTATTTTATTCCCTCGGCGGCGGCGCTGAAAAACTGGCTTGAGAAGTGCGGCTTTGTTGATGTCCGTATCGCCGATGTCTGTGCGACCACCACCGGGGAGCAGCGCGGTACGTCATGGATGGTGACGGAATCACTGGCTGATTTCCTTGATCCGAATGACCACACCAGGACCATTGAAGGCTACCCGGCCCCGGTGCGCGCCGTGTTAATTGCACGTAAACCGTGATGAGTGACGAAGCCCTTTCGCCAGAATAGTTCAGTTTGCAACAAGGCGGCGACGCGGCGCATCCCCGGGAGCGTAGATAACTACGTGACCGGAGTGAGCGAGGAAAGCCAACGCCGTTGCAGGCCGGAATAGGCAGGCGAAAGATAATAAATATCCTCCGGCATAGCCGGAGGTTTTTCAGATGCGCCTGTAAGGCTCTGTTACCAGCCGCGCCCTAACAGGCGCATACGATCTGACATTTGCATCAAACTTCCTTACTTACGGCCCGTAAACGGGCTGCCCGGATAAGGGATCGACAACTGCTCACCCATTTTATCCTCCTCAAGCTGGTGCTTTATGTATTCCTGTATCTTCGCTGTGTTCTTCCCTACCGTATCCACGTAGTATCCCCGACACCAGAACTCCCTGTTCCTGTATTTGAATTTCAGATCTCCGAACTGCTCATAAAGCATCAGACTGCTTTTCCCTTTCAGATATCCCATAAAGCCGGATACGCTCATTTTGGGCGGGATTTCCACAAGCATATGGATATGATCTGCACAGCATTCAGCTTCCAGGATCCGTACGTTTTTCCACTCACACAGCTTTCTTAAAATGCTGCCTATCGCCAGACGTTTCTCTCCGTAGAACGCCTGTCTTCGGTATTTCGGCGCAAAAACTATGTGATATTTACAGTTCCAGCGGGTGTGCGCTAAGCTCTTTTCGTCCCCCATCGGGACCCCCTTTTGATTTCTTGTTGAACTTTTGCAGTTGCCAGACCGCAAGCTGTTTTAACAAATCAAAAGGGGTTTTAATAACTGGCTTAAAGCTGAAAGCTTTCCGGAACCCCCAGCCTAGCTGGGGGTTTTCTATAGACAAAAAAAGGCCCCTGTTAAATGCAGGGGCCTGGTACGAGCAAGCATCATATTGGGCGACATGATGCGCGGTAAAAACCGGTTATGGGCGATGCTGAACAATCATTGTCTTCATCACCGCCACTGCCTCGCCGTCCACACCATAACGCGAATACTCATCCGCGGCGGCGTCCGACGACATGGACAATCCTGTATTGCGATAACGCATGGGCGATGGTGTCCAGATACCCGCTGAGCTGTGAACTTCTTTCACGCCTGCGTCAAGGAAACGCATCAGGTTCGCTGCACGGACACCCGCGCCAGCCATAATGATTGGAACACCTGAATGGGTATTTAGTTCCATAATTAATGAAAGACCTTTTTCTGCACTCGCCTGTTGGCCTGACGTCAGAATGCGGGCAACCCCTAAATCTCTCAATTTTTCAGCGGCTTCACGCGGTTTTGCACACATATCAAAAGCGCGATGAAAAGTGACCGCCATCCCCCCTGCGGCCTCAATAATTTGTTGCATACGCGGCATATCGACATTGCCGTCCTCATCCAGCACGCCGGTTACCATTCCCGGAAAACCCAGTTCGCGAATGGCCTGGATATCCTCCAGCATGGCGGCGAATTCATCGTCGCTGTAGCAAAAATCGCCCCCGCGCGGGCGCACTATCGGGTGCACAGGGATGGTGACCCGCTGACGGGCGGCTTTAAGCGTCCCGAGTGAGGGGGTCAGCCCGCCTTCTTTCGGCGCGGCGCACAGCTCAATGCGGTCCGCCCCGTTTTGCTGCGCGATCTCCGCACAGGTTGCGCTATAGCAACATATTTCCAGTAACGTCATCTCTTCTTCCTTTAAGATGCAGCGTGCTCAGCATGGCATTATTTGGCAACCTGCGTGCTGAGCGCCCTCACACAGTGAGATTCTATTGCTCGCTGGCGACTATCTCTTCTATCGACCAGGGGTGAAATTTGATGGTGACTTTACCATCGGTCACGGCAAGCGTGGGGTTCGGCAGACGCTCTCGTTCACCTTTTGGCGAACTGGTCTTCACAAAAATGCCTGGCTGGCTCAACCCCTCATCCGAAAGCAGCGCCAGCGCGCGGGCATTGAGGGTTTCCGGCTCACCCGGCAGTACAATTTCGATATGCTCCCACCCCTCGTGCGGGTAACGTTTTTCCCCCGGCCACGGCAGTTCGACCACGCTAAATGCCCAGTGCGCGACCTGCACCGGTTGCGATAACCTGAACAGACAGATAGGTCGGCCATTAATAAGGTTTTCTGAGAGCAGCTCACCGCACTGTTCAAAGCCGCGACGCCAGCGTTCGGCCGTCGCGTTCTGGTGACAGCGCAAGGAGATATGGTCAGCATTGAGGTCACGGATATCCAGCCCCAGGCGGGTGACAAGGTGTGTCAGATCCTCAATGAAACGCGGGAGATCTGCAGCGATATCCTGCAGTTCGTCAATATGTTGCCAACCAGCCATTGTTTATTCCCATGCGATGAATTCGGGCGATACTTTACCCTGTTCTGCGCACGTCACCAACTCAGGTTATGCAGTGACATCGCCCGCGTCTGACGTCACTGCCACCCGGTTATTTGAGGTTCAGGCGAAGCCCCAGATCGTTGGGATAGGGATTGAAATAGTTTTGTGCCAGCAGATAGTGGTCAGGGTATTCGCCAAGGTAATGTTTGAGCAACGTTAAGGGGGCAAGTATCGGCAGCAGCCCGGCGCGATAGTGAAGAATCACCTCCCGAAGCTCACCGCGCTGACGAGGCGTAAGTTTGCCGTGAAAATACCCCTGAATGTGCATCAATACGTTAGTGTGATTCTTGCGGGAGGCCGGGTGTTTGAGGATCGCCATCAGCTTTTCCCGGTAAGCCTCGAAAAACGCCTCCAGGTTGTCCCACTGGGAAAGTGACGCGACAAACGGCCCGATCTCCCGGTATCCCGCCTGATGATGTGCCAGCAACTGGAGTTTGTAGCGGCTGTGAAAATCGAGCAGGCTATGACGGGTCAGACCGCGTGCCCGCAGGGTATTGAGCTCATATAACGCGAATACGCGCTCCACAAAGTTCTCGCGCAATACCGGGTCGTGCAGGCGACCGTCTTCTTCCACCGGCAGCCACGGGTACGCCGAGAGTAACGCGCCGGTGAAACGCCCCACCCCCTCTTTCCGCCCTCTCCCGCCTTTTTCATCATACAGTCGCACGCGCTCCATTCCGCAACTCGGTGATTTCGCACAGACGATAAAACCGGCCAGTTCGGCAACGCGGGGCAGATACGCCGTGGTGAAGTCATCTATTTTCTGGGTGACATCCTCATTCGGCGCCTGGCTAAAGCGCATCCGGGTCTCGCCACTGGCGGTCTGAACCAGACGCAACGCCGGGCGGGGAACGGGCAGCCCCATAGCCATCTCCGGGCAGACAGGGCTAAAGGTCACCCACTGGGCAAGTTCGTCCATCACAAACCCCATGCGCTTATGTCCGCCATCGAAACGCACGGCCGAGCCGGTCAAACAGCCGCTGATACCAATCGTCGGTTGAGTTTTCATACCCCTCTCCTTTTATTGTGTTTTTCGGGTGAAAAAGAGCGTGACCGTTGCAACGGTAATGCCGAATTTCTTCATGGCGGTTTTGTTGAAAAGGTATGTATCGTCCTGCAGATACAGCCAGTCATCAAAGTGTAGCAGCCAGGTTTTCCCGTCAGCCGTCACGTTCATGCTGTAACGCCAGTTAAAGGCATTGCCTGCCGCCTGCCCCCGTGCAACACCGTCGATATCGCCAGCAGTCCCTTCATAGCGGCCGTTACCGGTACGCCGGATATGCCACACCCGCTGCTGTTTTTCGCCATCGTCGTACACAAAATGTTCGTTGAGTGTCAGCGTGTCGCCCACCACGTCGCCCTCTATCTCAACGTGGAAGCGGCGCAATTGTTTACCACTATAGTCCTGCACCATGCCCCAGGCTTCGGTCTTGCCCTGAAAGTAGTGAAATATATCGAGTGGCGGCTGTTGGCGTTGATAGTCATTTATCTCGCTACTGCAGCCCGTCAGCATTAAGAGAAGTGTCAGTCCAAGTGCCAGAATGCGTTTCATTGTTCACCGCCAATGAGCTGCTGACGCAGCCTGGGGTATTGCGTATGGGGATCGAGCCAGATGGCCAGAAAGCTGATGCTGAACGCCAGGGATTGCGGTGGCCCCAGCGGGGTAAAGGCTTTTTGCGCCGCCGAAGCGCGATACCAGAACTGCCCTTGTTTATCGTGCAGAACAAACGCCAGTTGCGTGCCCGAACGGACATCCGGCCAGAGCGTTGCCAGGGTGCGTAGCCAGGCCTGACTCTGCGCTTCCCGCGTCAGAATGCCCAGCGCCTGCCACTGTTCGCGAGTCGCATCGACCAGTTCATCACGCGTGATGTCCCGCGCGTAGGTAATGATTAACGCCTGGTCCTGATCCGCTGCGATATAACGCCCCTGCGGCGTGCGCAGTTGCGAGGTATAAACGGTAAAGGGCCCCCAGGTTAATGTTGCGTCACCGGTTTTGCGCCAGTTTAGCCAGGCAGAGGCGCTCACTAAGGGAGCGGCGGCTATCAGTAATAGCAGTGCAAAGCGCAGAGCTTTCATTGCCGCCTCCCCATCAATAAATGGAAAAAAAGCGCCAGTACCAGCCATCCGAGCCCGAGCCAGCTCAGCACAATAAAGTTCGGTTGCAGGAATGTAATCGCCCCCAGCCGTTCACCGACATAGTAAGCAACTGGCCCGCCCAGCGTCGCCAGCAACGCCAGCGTCCAACCCGGCAAGGCACTGGTGTGGGTAAGTCGGGTCCAGACGACGGCAAACATCAGCCACAGCGCCACCATCCACAATGGCAGCACGCCATCTCCGCTAAAGCGGATCAATCCGGTAAGCGCCCAGAGGGCATCCAGCGAGCCGCCAGCCCCGGCCAGCACCAGGGCATATATGCGCAGCGCTGGCGCAAGCATAACGCAGGCGAGCATCGCCAGTGCGAGCCAGACGATAATGCCGCGCTCACGAAACAGCACCACCAGCGTCCAGTAAAGATCGAACGCCACGGCCATGATGAAAACCTGCAGATGGCGGTTCATACACGTTCCGCGGTCAGTTGCACCACGCTGATGGTGCGTGCATTGAAACCCGCTTCGCAGTAGCCAAAATAGTAAAGCCACATGCGGCGAAAACGCTCATCAAACCCCAGCTTTTCAATCTCTTGCCAGGCCTGAACGAAACGCTGACGCCAGTGCGCGAGGGTGCGGGCATAATCGGGCCCCATATCGAACACATTGCGCACCACAAAATCGGTGTGGCGGGTCATCAGGTTGTTCATTGCCGTTATGCTCGGCAAGAAACCGCCGGGAAAGATGTAACGCTGGATAAAATCGACGCTTTTGCTGTAATCGCTGTAGCGCTGATCCTGAATGGTGATGGCCTGAATTGCCATTTTCCCACCTGCGCGCAGGCGCGCCTGACAGGTTCGAAAGAAGGTCGGGAGATAGCGTTTTCCTACCGCTTCAATCATCTCAATCGAAACCAGTTTGTCGAACTGTCCGGTCAGGTCGCGATAGTCGCACAGCAATACCTGAACCTTATCCTGCAAGCCTGCCTGGTGAATGCGTGCCTGAGCCCACGTGTACTGCTCGCGTGATAGCGTGGTGGTGGTCACCCGACAGCCATAATGACGTGCGGCATATTCCGCCATGGCCCCCCATCCGGTGCCGATCTCCAGCAGGTGATCGTCCGGCGTTAGCGCCAGTTGTTCGCACAATCGCGCCATTTTTGCCTGCTGCGCACTGGCGAGATCCTGATCGGGCGCGGTGAACAGCGCGCTGGAGTAGAGCAACTGTTCATCCAGGAATTGGGCGTAAAAAAGATTCCCCAGGTCATAGTGCGCGGCAATGTTTTCCCGCGCCTGCAGACGGTCGTTACGCCGTGTCCAGTGGCGTAGCCGCTCAATCGGACGCCCGAGCAGGCGAAAGCCGCTTTCCAGTTTTCCTAAAACCTGGCTGTTGAGCGCTAAAATCTGCAACAGCGGGGTAAGCTGATGCGTCTCCCACTCGCCATCCATCCAGGCTTCCGCCGCCGCAAGGCTACCGCCAGTCAGTAAACGCCAGTAAACGACCGGGGAAAGGATCTGCACCTCTGCGCGCAACGCGGCGGCAGTGTCGCCAAAATGGTAAGTTTGCCCCCCCTCACGAACCGTGAGAGACCCCACGCGTAAACCGTTCAGAAGGCGAAAGAGCAACCAGCGCGCGACGCGAGCATTACGCGGCATATCGGGTTCAAGCGCAAAGACGGGATCGGTCATGAGCGTTCACTCCTGCTGACGGGATGGTTATAAAGGGGTACGCGCTTAAGCCACAGACGCAGCGCCTGCCAATAAATGGCCATCACGGTCTTGAGCGTCATGAGCGGAATACGCAACAGCAAGGATGTGAGTGCAGCGCGCGTTAATGGACGCCGGGTCAGACGCAACGTGGCGTCGAAGACCTTCGCCTCCTGATGGTTTTCGATATGCATATGCAACGTTTTTCCAGGACGGTTAAAGCGCCAGTGATAGACCATATCCATCGGATTAAACGGGGAAACGTGGAACGCTTTTTCCAGCGGGCGGGCATTCTGTCCGTCAACGGCATAGTAATGTCGTTCATTCCAGGGCGTATTGCGCACCTCGGCCAGCACCCAACACAGAACGTCTTGCTGGTCGTAGCAGTAATAGAAGTTGACCGGGTTAAAATGGAAGCCGAAATAGCGCAGTTGAGTGAGCAACATCACCCGCCCCTGCGGACGTTCGCCGGTCAGATTTTCCAGCCGTTCGAGAACTTTCGCCTTAAGCGGCGATCCCAGCGGATAATCCTCGTCATAAAAGGCAGCGGGAGCAAAACGGTTACGACGAATGCCTGACATCGGGAGTGCGTCCAGCTCATCCAGATCGAGCCAGGCCATAAATACGCGATAGTTGAAATGGTGTTCACGGGGCAGAAGACGCCGATGGCGTAAAACACCTTCATAAAGACAACTGTTCATGTTACTGGCCCTCCCCATGGGCGATGCCCTGCACCACATCGAGCGCGCTGCGAACACCATCCTCATGAAAGCCGTTGTACCAGTAAGCGCCGCAGAACCAGCTACGCTGACGGCCATTAATCTCACCGCGCCGCGCCTGTGCCTGCCAGCTTTGCGGGTTAAACAGCGGATGCTCATAAACAAAGCGTTTCCAGACGTAGAGTTCATCAACGGGCGTGTCCGGGTTCAACGTTACGCAGAATAAAGGCGCTTCCTTTGGCAGCCCTTGCAGGATATTCATGTTGTAGGTCACGCACGCGCTGGCCTGATCCTGCTCACTCAGGCGGTAGTTCCAGCTTGCCCAGGCACGCTCACGTTGCGGGAGCCAGCGTCGGTCACTGTGCAAGACCACCTCGTTACGCTGCCAGCCGATACCGCCGAGAATCTCTGTTTCCGCAACCGTGGGATCGGCAAGTATCGCCAGCGCCTGTGCGGAGTGGCAGGCAAAAATAACGTGGTCAAACGTAGAGGTTGCATCGGCAAGTTGGATTTCCACCCCCTTATCGTGGCGGGTAACGCTCTGCACCGGCGTATTGAGATGCAGCGTCAGGCGATCGCCGAGTTTGGCGAGCATGGCGCGGATATACTCACGCGAACCGCCGGGTACCACATACCACTGCGGGCGATGGGTCACATCCAGCAGTCCATGATTCTCAAAGAAGCGCAAAAACAGCGGCAACGGGAAACGCCGCATCTCTTGCAGGGACGATGACCAGATGGCCGCCCCCATCGGCAGAATGTAATGGCGGGCAAAAAAGGCGCTGAACCGGTGCTCATCGAGAAAGCTTTGCAGTGTGGCTTTCTCATCTACCTTGCCCGCGAGAGCCTGTTTTGCCTGGCGGTTAAAACGCACGATATCGCTGAGCAGATGCCAGAAAGATGGGTTAATGAGATTTCGGCGATGGGCAAACAGCGAAGCAAGGGTGTGACCGTTATACTCCAGCCCACTTTGCGGATTGTGGACGGAAAAACTCATTTGCGTCTTCTGTCCGGCGATACCCAGTTCGCTGAGCAGCCCCATAAAACGCGGGTAGGTGCGATCGTTGTAGACGATAAAACCGGTATCAATGGCCCATCTCCCCTGTGGGGTAGTGACATCCACTGTAGCCGTATGCCCGCCGGGCGTGGCTTGTGCTTCAAATAGTGTCACCTTGTGATGACCGGCGAGCCGCCATGCACAGGTCAGCCCGGCAATGCCGCTACCAATAATTGCAATGTTCATGGCCGTACCATCCTGCGTAAGAATGCCCGCTGCACAACGGCGGGAAGAGAGGAGAGCGAGCGCAACAGCAACCCAAAAGCGCCCGGAAATGCGATATGTGTTTTGCCCTTTGCGAGACCGCGACGAATCGCCGTTACCGCCTGCCCGACGCTCACCTGACCAGGCATAGAAAAGTCGTTTTTACGGGTCAGCGGGGTGTCGACAAAGCCCGGCGAAACCACGGTGACAGCGATCCCTTTCGGCTCCCAGTCCAGGCGCAAACTGTCAGCAAACCAACTGAGCGCAGCTTTTGACGCGCCATAGGCTTCGGCACGGGGAAATGGCAGCCAGTGCGCCATCGAACTGACCAGCACAACGCGACTTCCGGGTTTAAGCTGTGTCTGGAGCGCGGCAAGACAGTTCACCGGGCCAAGAAAATTGGTGCTCATCACCCGTTCGACAAGAGCGGCATCCACCACCCCATGATCCAGATATTCGCAGGTGCCCGCACAGAGAATAACCAGATCGGCATGACAATCGGCCAGCGCCTGGCGACTAGCGTCCCTGCCTGTCATATCGAACAGGCGCACGCTAATGTTGGGGCTGAATTGTTGTAATGCCTCAAGACGCGATGGATCGCGCCCGCAGGCAATGACGAGGTAGCCATCGGCGGCGAAGGATTTAGCAAGCCCCTCGCCAATACCCGAACTGGCACCCGTGATAAGCACCGTTTTCATGCGCGAACCCTCTTTTTCACACCGCGGACCGCCCAGCCCAGAACGGGAAGATGCTCATACAGCATCTCCCCGGCGTCGTAATAATCACGCTGATGTAAGACATGCTCCCCCTGCACTTCCACGACCGAGCAGCCTGGCAGCGTGAGGGGTTCGTTGCCACGGATATGCGGATGCGACCAGTGCATGGTCCAGGTCACCGCAAAACGCTGACCATCACAAAGCGGGGGATCAATAGCGAAACGGCACTGTTCAACATTTGCCAGTAGATGGGTGAAGTAACGATGGATAGCAACGAATCCGTGATGCTCGCCAAACGGATCCTGCAACACAGCATCGGGATGATAGAGCGCGCTCAGCGCCGAAGGCGGCTGGCTGTCCAGTTCAGCGTAGTAATGAACAAACCGATCAATGACGGACTGCATGGTGCTCATGGGTCTTACCCTTTCCGTTGACAAAACGCGGCTATCGCCTGATCTAAAACTTACACAATTAATTATATTTGTCCAAGTTTTGTTGCGTAAATATTTTATAACCCTTAAATATCAAGAGATTAAATGTGATTAATTTTTATGCTTAATTTGAGAAAAAGGCGTAAGCGTCCAGGTCGCTATGCAGCGACCATGAACACAAGCAGAAGAGAGGATCTAGAGGGTAATAACGTCGAGAGAATTGACCTGCGATTGCCACAGTTCAATCTGTTTTTTACGCGCGGCCGATAACTTACCGCTGGTGACCAGCAACCATTTTCTTGTCGGCAAAATCTCCGGTGCCAGCATAGCTGGCGGAACCGGAAGGATATCGATGCGATGCCCCTGCCCGGTCAGCCGAAGCGCTTCAAGCCAGATTTCACAAGGGTCGGTCAGATGCCAGCCGGTGATAAGATAATTATCGCCTGGCGCGCGCTTATCCCCTTCAAGGCAAAACGAGGTGTAGGAGATAATAATGCCGTCGAGGATTTCACGTAGCGTCATCATTGCCGCAATATTGGCGGACATTTTACTGCGCAACGGGCGCAACACTTCCGTGACCAGTTCCGGGCGAGGATATTCGCGTCCGGAGTCGTAAATAAGCTGTCGCAGAGAGTCAATCTTCCCCTCTTTCAGCCGTGAAAGCATATTCTCTTGCAGGGTGACCCAGTTGTTCGTTCGCCGCATCTCTGGCCTTGCCAGCAGCGGTTTAACCTGGCTAACAGGCACCCCTTTTTTCACCCAGTCGAGAATTTTAAGCGCCTGTTGCACGTCGTCATCATTGTAAAGCCGATGCCCACCTTCCGTGCGCATCGGTTTGAGCAGACCGTAGCGGCGCTGCCAGGCGCGTAGTGTGGTCGCCGTTATCCCGCAAAGCCGGGCAAATTCGCCAATGGAATAAGTCATAGTACGCTCAAAGAAATAAACTCTTCTTACTATACTACGGATAAATCCCCCTCGCAGGATAGCGAGTAAGATCAGGCGCCTGGCGTTTCGGATGAGGGGGATGAAAACACGTCCATGATCGAATGTGTTAAGCGTTCATCCGGGCGCTAACAGGCCACGCTTTTTGACGTTAACCACCGGGTTACGGTGCTGACGCCTGCGGGCATTTGCAGTATACTCCCGCCTTTCATAATCAACACCCGGACGCGGCCTGCCCTTATGTGCCGCGTCATCAATGTAAGGTATCCCGGTGAATATTCAGGCTCTACTCTCAGAAAAAGTCGGTCAGGCGCTCATTGCCGCAGGTGCGGATGCGGATTGCGAACCGCAGGTCCGCCAGTCTGCAAAAGTCCAGTTCGGCGATTATCAGGCTAATGGCGTGATGGCAATTGCCAAAAAATTGGGCATGGCACCGCGACAACTGGCCGAGAAGGTACTGACTCATCTCGATCTCAGCGGGATCGCCAGCAAAGTGGAAATCGCCGGGCCTGGTTTTATCAATATCTTCCTGGCCCCGGAGTTTCTGGCAGACCAGGTAAGCCTGGCGTTGCAGTCCGACCGTCTGGGCATCACGAAGCCGCAGGCACAAACCATCGTTGTCGATTATTCAGCGCCGAACGTGGCGAAAGAGATGCATGTTGGCCACCTGCGCTCAACCATCATCGGCGATGCATCCGTGCGAACCCTGGAGTTCCTCGGTCATAACGTGATCCGCGCGAACCACGTGGGTGACTGGGGTACCCAGTTCGGTATGCTGATTGCCTGGCTGGAGCTGCAACAGCAGCAAAACGCGGGTGAAATGGCGCTGGCGGATCTTGAAGGTTTCTACCGCGAAGCCAAAAAGCATTACGACGAAGATGAAGCTTTCGCCGAGCGCGCCCGTAGCTACGTCGTGAAACTGCAAGGTGGCGATGAATATTTCCTGCAGATGTGGCGCAAACTGGTCGACATTACCATGACCCAGAACCAGATGACCTATGACCGCCTGAACGTTACCCTGACGCGTAAAGACGTGATGGGCGAAAGCCTCTATAACTCAATGCTGCCGGGGATCGTGGCCGATCTGAAAGCCAAAGGGCTGGCAGTGGAGAGCGAAGGCGCAACCGTGGTGTTCCTGGACGAGTTCAAGAACAAAGAAGGCGAGCCGATGGGTGTGATCATCCAGAAGAAAGATGGCGGCTACCTCTATACCACCACCGACATTGCCTGTGCCAAATACCGTTATGAAACGCTGCATGCAGACCGTGTGCTGTACTACATCGACTCCCGCCAGCATCAGCACCTGATGCAGGCCTGGACTATCGTGCGTAAGGCCGGTTATATACCGGAGTCTGTTTCTCTCGAACACCATATGTTCGGCATGATGCTGGGTAAAGACGGCAAGCCGTTCAAAACCCGTGCGGGCGGCACGGTGAAACTGGCTGATCTGCTTGATGAAGCGCTGGAGCGTGCCCGTCGTCTGGTGGCCGAGAAGAACCCGGATATGCCAGCAGACGAGCTGGAAAAACTGGCTAATGCCGTAGGTATCGGCGCGGTGAAATACGCGGATCTTTCCAAAAGCCGTACCACCGATTATGTCTTCGACTGGGACAATATGCTGGCGTTTGAAGGTAACACCGCGCCATATATGCAATACGCCTATACCCGCGTGCTGTCGGTGTTCCGTAAAGCAGAGGTCGACGAAAGCGCCCTTCTCGCCGCGAAGGTGGTGATCAGCGAAGATCGCGAAGCCCAGTTGGCCGCACGCCTGATGCAGTTTGAAGAGACGTTGAATGTGGTTGCCCGTGAAGGGACACCGCACGTGATGTGTGCCTATCTGTACGATTTGGCGGGCCTGTTCTCTGGCTTCTATGAACATTGTCCGATTCTGAGCGCCGGGAATGAAGAAGTCCGCAACAGCCGTCTGAAACTGGCGCTACTGACCGCGAAGACCCTGAAACTGGGTCTGGATACGCTCGGTATCGAAACCATCGAACGTATGTAAATCGACGGTCTGTAAAAAAACCCGGCAAATGCCGGGTTTTGTTTTATATCGCCATGCATGATAAAGACCCCCTCAGCCCCCAAGGCTGAGGAATCGCCACAAAAATTCGAGCACGAACGGTCCCCTCTCCTCTTTGGGGAGAGGGCCAGGGTGAGGGGAAAATGCGGCTCTGATGGTCATTCCGTTCACCTTATGTTCCTTGCTTTTCTGTCGCGACAGAACCCGTGAACGGGTAAAGGGGAACACCGCGTTCCCCTTTATAATCCCCACGGCCCCGCGAAGAAAGCGGTGCTTCGCGCTGTGTTCGCCTCCCGCCCCGCTGCCTGCGGTCGGGAAAAAGGGTCAGCCCTGGCTAAAAAGGTCGAAAACGTTCACAGCATCTACCGCCCGCACCAAAGGTAGCCCCGGCAAGCTTCGCGCCGCGGGGAAGCTTAGAAATACTTACGCAGATACTCGGTCAGACACAGCATCGCCATGGCCTGACCATACGGCATAGAAGTCAGCGGGATCTGGCGGTAGAAATCGAGATTGCTGCCCATACCGGTACCGAATGAGACCTGCAGCAATTCGCCTTCAGGTGAGATATTCTTCACCACCGCTTTGATCGCTTTCTCAGCAACCTGCGCATATTCCTGGCCAACATAACGCTTACGTACCGCTTTCAGAATACCGTAGGCAAAACCGGCGGTTGCCGACGCCTCAAGATAGGATGTCGGATCGTCGAGCAGCGTATGCCACAGCCCGCTGTCGTCCTGGCATTTCGCCAGCGCAGCGATTTGTGCGTTCAACACCTGTACCAGATAACGGCGTACCGCATTGTTTGCCGGTAAATCCACCAGCTCCAGGAAATCCGGGATGACGATGGTCAGCCAGCTATTGCCGCGCGCCCAACGGGCATGCGCGAAGTTATGGCAACCTTCGTAGTTCCAGCCGTGGAACCACAGGCCTGTCTCCCTATCCATCAGGTTCTGCACATGCAGCAGGAACTGATAGGTCGCCTCTTCCACATACTCAGGACGGTTAAGCAGTTTACCGATTTTCGCCAGCGGCAGAACAGTCATCATCAGGGTGTCATCCCACATCTGCTGATGGTTCTCTTCTGCCAGAGTGATGTGTTGCATACCGCCGTGATCCGTACGCGGCATCTCATTCATCGCCCACTCAGCCCAAGTCTCCAGCCACGGCAGGAAAGCTGGATTCCGGGTCTCTTCATAGCGATACGCCAGCGTCAGAAACGGTGCCATGGTGTTTACGTTCTTGGTCGTCGCGCCTTCGGCAAAACGGTCAGCGAACCAGCTATCAATCACGTCACGCACCGTCTGGTCACCCGTCTGCTGGTAATACTGATACATACCGTACAGACCGACGCCGTGGGTCCATTCCCAGCCCGCCCAACCTTTGGTGTCAATCACACGCCCGTCGTCAAGCCGCAGTAAAAACTCGCCGGTGGTGTCGTGAATATTGACCAGATTATGCGTGATCTTCTGAATCAATGATTTCAGCTCGTCGCGGGCGATAAAACGCTCTGGCTGACAAAGTAACGGGCTATGTTTGACAGGCCAAACCTTCATATTCTTAACCTCAGTTGTAAGTCGATTTCAGTGACGCGTTTTCTTTCAGGGAAGGCGCGGCAGGTTTATTACGATTCAGATAGCCGATATTGTTGTTGCCCCACAGGGACTCAAACGGCATGCCGGCCAGCATCTCAACGGTGGCACGCGCTTGCGGCGTTGCGCTTTCCGGAATAACACGACCGGACTCACGCATTTTGGCCGTCTCTTCACGCAGAACGCTGTGAGTTTTCAGGTTCAGTTTGAAACGCAGAGAGACCAGGAAACCGCAGGCCAGCACCAGCAACGTACCGAAGCACATGATCATCAGGATGGTATGGCTCACTTCCGGCACCTGCGTTTTCTGGCCGGAGACAAACCCGGATGCCTGCATCACAATCCCCACCAGCATGACCGCACCGGCCTGAGAGGCTTTCCGGGTCAGGGTCATGATGCCCGCGAAGATCCCTTCCCGGCGCTGGCCGGTAACCACTTCATCGATATCCGCGATATAGGTATAGGTGTTCCACGGTACGTAGTTGATACCACCACGGCCCAGACCGGCAACGGCAGACACCAACAGCAACAAGGCATAGATGTCGCTCAGGCCCGCCCAGTAGAGGATGGCGAAAGATGCCGCGCTCAGACCAAACAGCACCACCACCATGCGATAAGACGGCGCCGGTCCAAAACGGATGCACAGCGGGATCATGGCGATAACGGCGATAAACTGGAAGATAGCCATGGTGCCCAGCAAGTTAGACGCGACAGACGCTTCCTGCATCAGAACGAAAACAACATAGTAGGTAAAGACGGCGTTAAAGACGTCCTGTGCGATATAGCCGCCCAGGTACATCCCCAGGTGCTGGCGGAAAATCTTAATGCGCAGCGTTGAGCTCAGTTCAACAAACAGGCGACGCAGGCTCTGCCCCAGCGTCAGGTGTTTTTTCTCAGCTTCGGCGCGCAGCGCCGCTTCGGTCCACGCTTCACGCGGACGCTCCCAGGTAAAGCACCAGACAAAAGTCAGCATCAGCGCGCACAGTACAGAGAACACCAGGCTTGCGTAGAAGAAAGAGATTGGGTTGTCTTTACCGAAGTGGGCCAGCAGCAGACCCGGCAGGAACGAGGCGAGGATAGCGGACATCTGCGCCATCGAGATACGCGCGCCGGAGAATTTGGTTTTCTGTTTGAAATCATCGGTCATTTCCGGCACCAGCGTTTCGTACGGCACCAGGATCATGGTATAGACCACATCAAACAGCAGATATGTCAGCAGGTAATACCAGAAGCTCATGTCCCCTACCCACATAATGGAGTAGCTGAACACACAGGGGATACCTAACAGGATAAAGAACTTACGGCGACCAAAGCGTTTACCCAGCCAGGTCGAGCCGAAGTTATCGGTTAAAAAGCCCATCAATGGACTTACCACCGCATCCAGTACCCTGGCAGCCGCAAAAATAAACGTCGCTTCGATAGGCGTCAGGCCACAGAACGTGGTGTAGAAATAGAGTAGCCATGCGGCGGTAAGTGCTGTCGTGCCCGCCCCCAGGAAGTCGCCCGAACCATAGGCGAGGTAGTTAACCAATCCAATTTTACGTGTTTTCATTGCCGTTAACCCTGTTTATTAGTGAGGGACCTCTGGCAATCCGGCTTCGCCAAAGGTAATGCTTACACGGCTAAAGTAAGAGTATGTGCTTTGGGATACCTTTCTGTTTCTGCCACGACTGGAAGGCAAATGGCAAAAATACAAAGAGTGCCGCAACGCGCTTCACTGATTTATAAAACAGTGTTTCTTTTGATTCAAAAGGCAGGGTCATAATTTGCGAGCCAGCCATCAGATTCCTGAGAAGAACGATGATGGCTGGTGAAAAGACGAGCGGCTAGCGGTAGTTAACGATAACCTGGATACTGCTAACATTGAGGGCAGGAATCAATCTTCCACCGCCGGGGACTTCCCAGATAAAGCGTAACGGCTCAATCGCGGGCACATCGGCGAAGGCGACAGTGGTTCCGCTCTGGGCGTCCAGTTGCACACAGCGTGTCTGGCTACACAAGCGTGTATTTAACCCCGCAGGCGTCGGGCCGATTAGCTCATAACGCCACGAAACTACCGTCATCAGGCCATTGACCGGCTGCGACGGGGCAAGAACACGCGATGACATGGCCTGCCCACGATTGCTGAGAATGACCCCGATATTGCTTGCCTGCCATGCGCCGTTTCCGGCGGCATGGACAAACAAAGGCAACGCGAGAAGTAACCCGGCAAGCTTACGCATTATTTGCCTCCGATGGTCGCCGTCATCCGAATCGGACGGTTATCTGACATTTCCATGTTCGACAACACCACCAGTTGTGGCAGGCTGCGACGCAAGAAGCGAGACAGCAACGGACGCAACGCATGGTTGACCAGCAGTACCGGCGGCGCGCCAAGCATCTCCTGACGCTGCAATGCTTCCTGGGTTTGCTCAAGTAAACGATCGGCAAGGCCCGGCTCCAGCCCACCGCCGCCTTGCAATGCTTGCAACAGCAGGCGTTCGAGCGGCGTATCAAGGCCAATAACCTGCACTTCGCCACTGCCAGGGAACCATTGCTGGGTAATCGCACGGCCCAGCGCCACGCGAACAACCGTGGTCAGTTCGTAGGGATCGGTTTGCAGCGGAGCGTGTTCTGCCAGCGTCTCCAGAATGGTGCGCATATCGCGGATCGGCACTTTTTCTGCCAGCAGGTTTTGCAGCACTTTATGCAGCGTTGTCAGCGTAACAACTCCCGGCACCAGATCTTCGGTGAGTTTCGGCATTTCCTGAGTCACGCAGTCAAGCAGTTGTTGCGCTTCCTGACGCCCAAACAGCTCCGGGGCAAACTGGCCGATCACGTGGTTCAGGTGCGTTGCGACAACCGTACTGGCCTCAACCACGGTGAAGCCCTGGATCTGCGCCTGCTCTTTGAGGGCGCTCTCAATCCAGATAGCCGCCAGGCCAAAGGCCGGATCGACAGTCTGTTCCCCTGGTAACGAACCTGCTGCGGTCCCCGGGTTAATCGCCAGCCAGCGCCCCGGATAGGCATCACCGCTCCCCACTTCCACCCCTTTCATCAGGATGCGGTAACGGGCTGGCGGCAAGTCCATGTTGTCACGAATATGCACCACCGGCGGCAGGAACCCCATGTCCTGGGCGAATTTTTTACGAATACTGCGGATACGCCCCAACAGTTCGCCATCCTGCTGGAAATCCACCATCGGAATCAGGCGATAGCCCACTTCCATGCCCAGTGAATCTTCAAGTTGCACATCATTCCAGGTGGCTTCCACCGCCTGGTTATTTTCTGGCATCTTGATTGGCGTCGCTTCCGCCGGCGCCTTCTCTTCTTTACCGCGCAGCCACCAGGCCAGCGCCAGCAGACCCACGGTGAAAAGCAGGAAGACAAAGTTCGGCATACCTGGGACCAGGCCAAACAGACCCAGTACCGCGGCACTGAGCACCATTACGCGTGGGTTAGTAAACAACTGGCTAACAATCTGCTGACCGACGTCTTCATCGTTTGCCACGCGTGTCACAATAACACCCGCTGCGGTGGAGATAACCAGCGCCGGGATCTGTGCCACCAGACCATCACCGATGGTCAACAGGGTATAACTTTGCGCCGCATCGCCCATCGACAGGCCATGCTGCAACACCCCCACCAGCAGGCCGCCGATGACGTTGATAACCATGATCAGGATGCCCGCGATGGCGTCACCGCGCACAAACTTACTCGCACCGTCCATGGAGCCGTAGAAGTCAGCTTCCTGGGTCACATCGGAACGACGACGTTTCGCCTCATCTTCACCGATAAGCCCGGCGTTAAGGTCGGCGTCGATAGCCATCTGTTTACCCGGCATCCCGTCCAGTACAAAACGTGCGCCCACTTCCGCGATACGCCCCGCACCTTTGGTGATAACCATAAAGTTGATGATAACGAGGATGATGAACACCACGATACCGATGGCAAAGTTACCGCCAACAAGGAAGTGACCAAAGGCTTCAACCACCCTACCCGCCGCCGCCGTGCCGGTATGGCCTTCCAACAGAATGATACGGGTAGAGGCAACGTTCAGCGCCAGGCGCAGCAACGTGGTAAACAGCAATACGGTGGGAAATGCCGCGAACTCGAGGGTTTTCTGGGTGAACATCGCCACCAGAAGCACCATAATCGAGAGCGCAATGTTGAAGGTAAAAAGCAGGTCGAGCACGAATGCCGGCAACGGCAAAACCATCATCGACAGAATCAACAAAATCAGCAGGGGTCCCGCCAGAATTTGCCATTGTGTTGATTTCAGGTTGCCAGGCAGACGCAACATTGCCACCAGATTAGCCATCAGTGTCCTTCTCGTTCATAAAATCCAGCGACTCTGGCACTGGGAGATTTTCAGGTCTTGCCGGGCGTTTGCCCCCGGCAAGCTTCCAGCGTTTCAATTGCCATACCCAGGCTAAAACCTCAGCCACGGCCGAGTAAAGCTGGCCAGGGATCTGCTGACCGATTTCAGCATGGCGGTACAGGGCGCGCGCCAGCGGCGGCGCCTCAAGGATCGGAATACGGTTTTCGCTGCCAATTTCACGAATACGCAGCGCAATCAAACCAGAACCCTTCGCAATCACTTTTGGCGCACTCATTTTATTCTCGTCATATTGCAGTGCGACGGAGTAGTGCGTCGGGTTCGTTACAATCACATCGGCTTTCGGCACATCTGCCATCATACGACGGCGCGCCGCGGCACGTTGTAGCTGGCGGATACGCCCCTTAACATGCGGGTCACCCTCCTGCTGTTTAAATTCATCACGGATATCCTGTTTGGACATGCGCAATTTTTTCAGGTGGCTGTAGATCTGCCAGAAGACGTCAAATCCCACCATCGGGATTATCGATAGCACGACCAACAGGCAACACATCCCGGCCAGATTCAGCGCGCTGGCCATCGCAGTGACCGGTGCCTCCATCATCAGGCGCATGATTTCCGGCCATTTATACCACAGATAAAAGGCGGCCACGCTGCCCATCAGGGCCGTTTTCATAATGGCCTTGACCAGCTCTGCCACGACCTGCGCCGAAAACAGGCGCTTAATTCCACTCAACGGGTTAATTTTAGAAAAATTGAACTGTATCGATTTTCCGCTTAACACCAGGCCACCCAGTGCCGGGGGAGCAGCCAGCGCCACCAGCACCACACCTGCCACCAGCGGTAACAGCGCCAGCGCAGTATTTTTGAGCAACGCGATCAGATGCCCAAGGATCATTTTTTGGTCATTGATAATGCCATGATCAAAACGTAATCCCGACGACATGATGCCCGACAGTTTGCGGGCAAACGCATCCCCACCCATCCAGAGCACGCCCACCCCAACAAAGAGCATCAATATTGATGTCAGCTCTTTCGATCGGGGAACTTGCCCTTCCTCACGGGCCTTCTCTTTTCGGTGGGGTGTGGGGGCTTCTGTTTTGTCGTCGCTATCGTCTGCCACGGCTCAAATCCACGGGTAGATGTTTGATGACATAATGCCAGAGTCAAGTCGGTCTAATGGGCAGAGTAAGGCATAAAAACACGGGGTTTTCGCGATTTGAGAAAAGGAAAAGTGCATGTACTTATCCGCCAACGATATACTACCGCGTGGGTCAGAAAAGCTGCTTTTGCAGCGTATGCCTATAAAAAAGATATAAAACGTAATTAACACAGGGATGATAACCATGCTGTTCAATCAGGAGCAGAGACGTCATCACACAATGATGTGTCTCGCAGCAGTACTGATTTATCATTGTTTTTTCTTTATTGTGGCACTGCTGCCCAATTATGCCGCGCTCTATCATTCAGGTTTTGCTGCGCTATTTGTCGGCCTGGCCGTGAGCTTGCCGTGCACACTCCTGCTCTGGCGATACTACAACCATCACTACCCTTTTATGCCGTTGGGGCAATTTAACCCCGGTTATTTCGCATTGGGCTTACTGGCTATTATCGCACTCAATATTGTCTGGCAGTTTTTGGGGATCGAAGAAGAGTGGGTTGCATCGCTAAAGAACTACTCGGTTTCTGCGCGTTGGGGTCTGGCGTTCGCCATTTGTTTTATTGCCCCGTTTTGTGAAGAGGTGATTTTTCGCGGCTTCTTACTCAACGCCTTTCTGCGCTGGGGACGCTTTACCAGGCAGCAGAGCATCGTGGTGACTTCGGTAGCCTTTGCGCTTATGCATACGCAATACCACGCGCCAGCCACCTTTATCTGGCTGTTTACTTTTTCGGCTCTGCTTTGCGTGGTAAGAATGTCATCCGGTGGGCTACTGCTGCCAATGCTGCTACATATGCTCAATAACACCGCCTCATTTTCCTTGTCCACGATGAGCTAAAAAAATGGGAAGCATTGCTGCTTCCCGTTTTATCAGTATGGCTCAGTGCAAGAGCATCAGAAACCGAGACTGTCGAGCAGATCGTCAACCTGATCCTGGCTTGCCACCACGCCCGCTTTCGTCGCATCAAGCTGCGGCCCATTGAGCAGACTTTCGTTTTCACGTTTCGGACGCGCAGACTGATCGGGAATGTTTTCGATCAGCACCATCAGAAGCTGTCGTTCAATTTCCTGAATCACATCCATCATACGCTTGATAACCTGACCGGTAAGGTCCTGGAAATCCTGCGCCATCATGATGTCTAACAGTTGCGCGTTGGTGAAGCTGGTGTGGCCCGGCACATCCCCGAGGAATTTACGGGTGTCGGTCACCAGTTCACGGGCATCTTTCAGCTCGATAGGATTTTCAAACCACTCATCCCAACGCTTGGACAGGGATTTGGCCCCTTTTTCCATCGCATCCTGATGCGGTTGCGACGCCTCGACGCTATTGAGTGCGCGTTCAGCCGCCTGCGCGGTCATCTGCACCACGTAATCAAGACGATCACGGGCATCAGGAATGGCTTCCGCCGCTTCAGCAATCGCCTGATCCAATCCCAATTCACGTAAACTGTCACGCAGCATACGTGTCAGGCTACCGATACGGGCAATGATATCGCTGGCTGAATGTTCTTCCGTAGGTTTAATTGAAGGTTGAATCATCGTCCAGTCCTCACATGCCGAGTTTCTCGAAAATCTTACCGAGTTTCTCTTCCAGGGTTGCAGCAGTGAAAGGTTTCACTACATAGCCGCTCGCGCCAGCCTGAGCCGCCGCGATAATGTTTTCTTTTTTCGCTTCTGCCGTGACCATCAGTACCGGCAGCGAAGACATGTTGCCGTCAGCACGAATCGTCTTAAGCAGTTCCAGTCCGTCCATGTTCGGCATGTTCCAGTCGGAAATGACGAAACCAAAACCACCGGTCTGGAGTTTGTTCAGCGCGTCAACGCCGTCTTCGGCTTCCTCGACGTTGTTGAACCCCAGCTCTTTTAACAGGTTGCGCACGATACGACGCATCGTGGAAAAGTCGTCGACAACCAGAAATTTGAGCTCTTTATCCGCCATAAAACATCACTCCTCGTTAAATACGTATTGCCTGTCCGGCACTAATTTTTGCCAACATCTGCTGGCTTACCTGGCTAAGATCGACCACTTCGCTGACGCCACCCATATTGATAGCTTCGCGCGGCATGCCGAACACCACACAACTTGCCTCATTTTGTGCAATGGTCCAGGCTCCAGCCTGGTGCATCGCTAACATTCCGGCCGCACCGTCATTGCCCATACCGGTGAGGATAACCCCCACGGCATTGCGCCCGGCGTATTTCGCGACCGAATGAAACAGTACGTCCACAGCGGGACGGTGACGGTTCACCGGCGGCCCATCGTGGATCTTAATCTGATAGTTTGCCCCGCTACGCGCCAGCTCCATATGCTTGTCGCCCGGCGCAATATACGCATGTCCTGGCAGGACACGCTCACCATCTTCCGCCTCTTTCACGGTAATCTGGCACAGCTTATTCAGGCGTTCGGCAAACGAACGTGTGAACCCTGGCGGCATGTGCTGCGTAATAAGAATACCCGGACTTGACAGCGGCAATGGCTGGAGTACATGACGAATTGCCTCTGTTCCTCCGGTTGAAGCGCCAATGGCCAGTAATTTTTCCGAACTTAACAACGGACCAGACTTCAACGCTGCCGGGGCTGCCGACATGGGTTTATGTGCCGCAAGGCGCGCGCGCGAGGCGGTACGCACTTTTTCGGCGATCATTTCGCTGTAGGCCAGCATCCCTTCGCGAATACCGAGCTGGGGTTTAGTGACGAAATCAATCGCCCCTAACTCCAGCGCACGCAGCGTCACTTCTGAGCCTTTTCCCGTCAGGGAAGAAACCATCACGACTGGCATCGGACGCAGGCGCATCAGTTTTTCCAGGAAATCCAGACCGTCCATCCGCGGCATTTCCACATCAAGCGTCAGCACATCAGGGTTAAATTTTTTAATTAAATCCCGTGCAACCAACGGATCCGGCGCCGTCGCCACCATTTCCATATCGCTGTGGCTATTGATAATTTCGGTCATGATTTGGCGCATCAATGCAGAATCATCGACGGACATTACCCTGATTTTACTCATGCTTTATCCTTACTCAGCGCGTAAACGGTTTGACCACGCAGGCTAAACTCACGCACAAGGTTGCTGAAATTCTCCGAATGCCCGGCAAAAAGTAGTCCGTCAGGCTTAAGCAATGGTGCAAAACGATGCAAGATATCCTGCTGCGTCGTTTTATCAAAATAAATCATTACGTTACGGCAAAAAATCGCGTCAAACGGTCCAGGGACGTTATATTGTTTATCGAGCAAATTCACCGAAGTGAAATCAACATAATTCGACAGTTCCTGACGCACGCGCACCAGACCGGCATGGGGCCCGGTTCCGCGCATGAAGTAACGCTGTAGCTGTTGCGGCGACAGCGTTTTCAATTCATCCTGGCGATAGACACCGTTACGGGCTTTTTCCAGCACTTCGGTATCAATATCGCTGGCAATTACCTTGAAACGACCCGGCGCCATACCGAGTGCATCTGCCAACGTAATCGCAATGGAATACGGCTCTTCACCAGTCGACGCCGCAGCACTCCAGACGCGATACTCGCCGGTACGCTTACGGGCATGCTCCGCAAGGACCGGGAAGTGGTGAGCTTCCCGGAAAAATGCCGTGAGGTTAGTGGTCAGCGAGTTTATAAAAGCCTGCCACTCGGCGCTATTTTGGTTCGCTTCCAGCATGCTCAGGTAGCGACCAAAATCATCCAGCCCAAGGGTGCGTAAACGACGAACAAGACGGTTATAGACCATGTCCCGCTTGTGGTCGGCGAGCACGATCCCTGCGCGTTGATAAATCAACTGACATATTCGACGAAAATGCGCGTCAGACAGCGCAAGACGCTGAGTCATCTGTTGCATGAGTGATGACGTTTGCCCAGTAGGCATTGATGATGTCATAGCGCCTTCTCATTCTGATTTAGGATACAACCGGCACTCCTTTGGGGAGTACCGCGTCTGATGTAACGACATGTTCTTCTAACTTAAACACAGCCACCAGAGAGGTCAGATGATCTGCCTGATGCGCTAACTGATCGGTTCCCGCGGCGGCTTCTTCAACGAGCGCCGCATTCTGTTGGGTCACCTGATCCATCTGGCTTACTGCCAGTGCGACCTGCTCAATACCCCGGCGCTGTTCATCCGAAGCAGAGGCAATTTCGCCCATAATATCGTTCACCTGGGTGACAGAGTGGACGATCTCCATCATGGTTTTCGCAGAGGTATCCACCAGCGCAGATCCCTGCTCAACGCGTGAAACCGACTCTTCGATAAGGCCTTTGATCTCTTTGGCAGCCTGCGCGCTTCGGCTGGCGAGGTTACGCACCTCCCCGGCCACCACAGCGAAACCACGTCCCTGCTCACCTGCCCGCGCCGCTTCTACCGCCGCGTTCAACGCCAGAATATTGGTCTGGAAAGCGATACCGTCAATCACGCTGATAATATCGCCAATCTTTTGCGAACTGGCGGCGATCTCATGCATAGTGCTTGCCACATTCGACGCCTGCTGCCCGCCTTTACGCGCCGTTTCCGCCGCGCTCTGTGCCAGACCAGATGCCTGACGGGCGTTATCGGCGTTTTGTCCCACGGTCGCCGTTAACTGTTCCATGCTGGCCGCCGTTTGCGCCAGCGACGCCGCCTGTTGCTCGGTACGCGCCGACAGGTCGTTGTTGCCTTCGGCAATCTCCGAGATACCGGTATGCATCGCGTAGCTGCCGTGACGCACCTCGGTCACGGTAGAACGCAGCGCGGTCTGCATTTTTTTGAGGCTGGCAAAAATGGCCGAAATTTCATTTTTACCCACTACCGCAATCGGTCGGGCCAGATTGCCCTCGGAAATACTCTCAAAGTGACTACTGACAATGGCCAGCGGCTGAACAATCATCTTGCGCGACCACCACAGCGCCGCCGACGTCAGCAACGCCGCCAGAACGACCACCACGGCGAAAATCACCGCTGAGCGCTGGTAATTGCTTTGACCCTCTGCCTTAGCAGTCTCCACAAAGTGGTTAATATGCTGCTGCCAGGCCGTAAAGTTTTTATCAAATACATCCTGCGACTGCTGAATCGGCGCCGACATAAAGTCGGATAGCTGGTTGCTTTCAAGCCACGCGGCCTGGTGTTCCAGATCGCCATGCCATGCCGTATAAGCCACTTTCGTTCCGTCCTGCAGACGCTTACCTTCATCGGTCAGCGCCGGGATACTCAGAAACTCATTAATACTGTTATCGGCATCTTTCAGATTATCTTTCGCCTGTTTCATTAGCGCTTTGATATCTTCCGGCGGATAACTCAGCGCCGTTAACGTACCGGCTTTATTCAATGATGTACTGGCTTGTAATAACCAGGCGCGGGTTTGCATCAATGCGTTGCGCTGGATGTTACTTTTTTCAACTTCTGATAAATGGGCGGTGCTTTGACGAAACGCCCAAAACGACAATCCGTTGCTCCCTACCTGCAAAATGCCACAAACGATCAAGATCAAAAAAAGTGTCGTAGAAATTCGAATACGGTTTAACATCAACGCTCCCATCAGGCGGCAAAGTGCCGCGGGTTAAAGCAGTTAAAAAGTTTCCCAGTTATCGTTTTGTCCGGTCGTTAGCTGACGGGCTCTGGAAGGAGCCGAAGTAATGGCTGCCGCCGGATTAAGCGGTCCTTGCGCGGTTTTTGTAGGGACAGAAGAGAGACGGAAAGTAGAAACCGCTTGCGTCAACCTGCTGGCTTGTTCTTCTAATGCAGCCGCAGCGGCGGCAGATTGTTGTACCAGCGAGGCGTTTTGCTGCGTGACGCGATCCATTTCGGATACCGCCAGCGCAACCTGGTCGATGCCACGGCTCTGTTCATCAGAGGCCGAAGCAATCTCACCCATAATGTCGTTTACACGGGTTACTGCACTGACGATATCACCCATCGTCTCACCGGCGCTTTCAACCAGTACCGAACCGGTATCCACGCGAGAGACAGAGTCTTCAATCAGCGCTTTGATTTCTTTTGCCGCCTGGGCGCTGCGGCTGGCAAGGTTACGCACTTCGCCAGCAACCACCGCAAAGCCACGACCCTGCTCACCGGCGCGGGCGGCTTCAACCGCCGCGTTGAGGGCAAGGATGTTGGTCTGGAAGGCAATACCGTCGATGACGCCGGTAATATCGGCAATTTTTTGCGAACTGGCGGCAATGTCATGCATGGTTTTCACCACGCCATCCACCACTTTACCGCCGCGTTCAGCGGTTTCGGAGGCGCTTTTCGCCAGTAGCGATGCCTGACGGGCGTTTTCGGCGTTCTGTTTCACCGTTGCGGTCAGCTCTTCCATACTGGCCGCCGTCTCTTCCAACGCCGAGGCTTGTTCTTCGGTACGGGATGACAGGTCATTGTTACCCGCGGCGATTTCGCTGGTGCCAGAATGAATAGCATCAGAACCGGCACGCACATTGGTTACCGTATCAATCAACGAGCGCTGCATATGGTCAACGCTTTGGGCCAGATCGGTAATCTCACTGCGCCCTTCAACCACCAGCGTATCGGTCAAATTGCCGCTGGCGATTTCACGAATGTGTTTAATGACGGCGGTCAACGGCGCCAGCAGAATGCGGCGAATGCCGTACCAGACCAACGCCAGCACAACGACCAGGGCCAGCGCGAGGGCCGCCATCTGCCATTTTGCAAAGTTATAATCACTCACGCTTTCGTCATAGGCTTTGCGATACAGCGATTCGCTTAACTGGGCATATTTGCCCATCGCATCACCGAGACCGTTTTGCATACCCTGCGTTGGCTGCGCAAAGTAGCCATCCATGTTGCCGCCTTCCAGAAACTGCACCAGTTCTGTCAGTCCGGCCGCATAGGTTTTATACTTTTCATCCAGCACCTGACGCGCCTCTTCCATCGCGGGTACCGATGGCATGGCACGGAAGGCATCGTAGTGTTTTGCCGCATCAGCCAGGCTGGATTTCGCGCTTTTTAATAAATCAGTTTTAGCGCTACTTTGTTGGTTGTTCGGATCCATCATCATACGCGCAGATGAACGGCTCAGGTTGATACGTGTTTGCAGCATCAGTTCCCAGGTTTTCGTCAGTTCGGTCTGTTGCATGCGCAGATCGTTGGAAACCGCAAAGCTTTGCTGATTTTGATTAAGAGAAGAGAATAAAAGCCCGCCCGAGAGCAACTGCAGCAGCGCAAACACTACCAGTACACTCATCAGCATTGTGACAACGCGAATACGGTTCAACATGCTACACCTTCCTGAAAACTTGTTAACGGTGTTATCGGCAAGGGGCTATAGAACTTTACATTTGCGAAAGGGAATTAAACCGTCTCAATATTAACCGTAGAAATCTCCTTCGTCTGGAATGTTAAAAAGCGATAACTCAACTAAAAAGCGAGATCGATAAGTAATGTGTCACTGTATGTTCCTCCCGGTGGGGTCGTCTGATTCGGCATGACCTGCGCCGTATAGTTATAGGTGCGTAACGTGCCATCGGTGCTGATCGATGAAGACGTCCCACTGGACCAGCGCTCCGCCCCCGCAGCCCCCCAACGGGATGATGTGCTGCCTTTATAGATTTCATAACTCAGCCGATTTGAACCGTTTGCCATCTGCCGTACCGTCCCATTGGCATTGTTGCCATTATTGATACCAATGGTATAGGCATACCCTTTAGTGCAGGTCACGCTAATCGATTGTGAAATGGCGGGGAACGCCTTCGCGATTGGCGCACTGCCGAAATTGACATTAGGTGCTGAAATCGCAGTGCAATCGTTGGTCACTGTCATGCTTACCGTAAGATTCAGCGCCAGGTTACCGCTTTGCAACTGCGTACAACCGGTTAAAATGGTCCCCACCGCGCATATGTTGTAGTAGAGATTCAGGTTTAACGTCCCCGCATAGGGGCCAGCCGAAACGCTTTGACCGGTCACAGTGCGTAGAAAGAGTGGCAGCGTATAGCGCTTCGATCCCAGTACCGTCAAAAGAAAAGTGCCATTCCAGGTATAGCCAGCCCCACCGTTCGTGACTTCGCCCGACGAACAGCCAGACACACCGCATAATTTCACCGGGATGGTATCCGTCACTGTTAAATCATCGGTACGCTTCATCGCCCCACGACTGGCAACCAGCGTTGAGGCACCTGTCATAGTGAGTGTTGCGTAGTCATTTGTCAGAAGCGACAGCGCGGAGTCGCAATCAAGATAGATATTGGTAGACACCGGTTGCTCGGCGCTATTGAGGGTAAAAGATGTCACTGACGTGCCAAATGACGGGCTGTTATTGGATAAACTGGCGGTACAGGCAGCCCAAACCTGTGCGCTCGTTCCCGACAGTAATAACAGCATTAACAGGATACGACGCATCAGTTGCTCCTCTTACACACAAGCGGGCCGTACGTTTCCAGCTTATGCTCTGGGTTGGCATTCAGGGTCAGGTTAGCGGTGCAGCGTGTGTCATCGGGTAACCGGACATTAAGCACACTGACTTCATCCAGATTTTCCAGCCAGGCAATACCGTCATAGCCCACAATAGCCGTCGGTTTGCCCTGGCGACTCACTTCACTGGTGAGCGGTAACGGATTGTTTTGCTCATCATGCAGGATCACACTCGCCACCCGCTCGCGCACCATCGGAAATTCCACCAGATAGCCTGAGTAACGACGCAGAGCAAGCCGCCGCTCGGTCTCAATGATCTGCGTGTCGGCGGGTAAATTCAGGGTGTCAATGCTGTAATTGGCCGGATAATACGAGGACACGCCGCTTATGAGCAGGTAGCCATTTTTATTCGTTTTTCCAATGAGTTGATTTTCATAATTTACCGGAATTTCCGGCTCTCCCCCCGTACTCACGACCACAAAGGCATCATTGATTCTTTTGGCGAAGAAGAATTCGTTATCCATCAGTACCAGCGATCCCATCGCCTCCCCCCACCATGTCCGCATGTCGCTGTAGCCGTACATACCCCCCTGCAATTCAACGTTGTTATTGCGCCAGCCGAGCGTTCCTTGTTGATAACTGTCGCCTTTGGTCTGTCGCGCCAGCGCCATATTCCAGCTCAAACCACCGTAAGAGGGCATCGAATGTCCGTAATTAATCCGCTGCGCCGTGCCCGTATCCGCAGTGTTATCCACGCTCAGAGACACGCTGTCCCGATCGCCGAGCGGAATTTGTACCGAGACTGCGGCGTTCCAGTCACCGCGCCCATTGTCACGGCTTGCCGAAACATAAATATTGCTGTCTCCCCACAGATTGCGGCTCCATGAGAGGTTAAGCAATTCAGTCTTGCTGTTGTCAAAATTGCGAACGCCAATCCATGCCGCGCCAATATTGCCAAAATCGCCGAGATTAAAAGAGAGTGAGTATTGGTCCGTTTTACGACTCAAACTGGCTATTGGCGGCGTGTTATTGTCATTGGGATGGTCGTAATAGTAGTTTTGTTCATACAGCGCCAGGTTGCCGAAACCGCGATCGCGACGGATATGCTGCGTGGCAATGCTGAACATACCGGTACTGTACTGATATCCCCAGTTCAATTGACTACCACTGTCGCCCCGCATCTGACTTTGCGTCCATGACGTATTCACCACCCCAAGACGCCACAATTTCGCGACAGCGCCCACGCCGCCCAGCGCCAGTTTCTGCGCCCCTTCCCCATGAGCCTCCAGCGTCAAATAATCTGTCAGGCCGTAGCGATAAGACGCACTTCCCACCATGGAGCCATAGTCGAAACTGTCGATACCGTAATTACGCCGCAGCCCCCCCAACGTTGTCGCACCATCACTGAGCCCCTCTTTAAGCAACTCGCTGGCTACATAAAACGGCATGGTGGTACTGACCTTGCGTCCTAACGCATCGGTGGTGACCAGTACTGCATTCCCTGCACCGTTTATATAAGGCAAATTGGTCAGGGTAAAAGGGCCTGGCTCAATTTGTTTCGACCCGGCGCGGTAGCCATTAATGAATACATCAACCGAGGTCGGAACCGCCGCCTCGCCGGAAAATGACGGAATGGGCCAGGTCACCAGATCAGGACGCAGTGAAAAGTCACGCCCATAGCTGATCCCCCCTACGCGTACGCTGTTACTCCAACTTAGCGAGTCGGAAATCACATCCCCCACACTCCACTGGATAGCATTGTCTTCATCAGTCAAATGGAGGGTGGTGTCATAACGGGTATAACCATCCTGTTGCGCAGGTTGACCCGAAAGGCGGGAGATGGCTGTCCCGGTCGAGGAAAACGTCATATTTCCGGAGAAATAGCGAAACTCATGCCAAAGAGAAGCACGCGTACCGATATTTTCCGTGTTATTGGTGTAGACATCATAATTCAGCAGCGCGCCACGCCCATCGGGTAAGGGGCTACGCTGCTGTCCGCCATTGAACGCGGTAAACCGCTCCGGCAACCACCCATCAGGAACAAACAGCAATAGCCGCTGACGTTCGCTATCGTAGTCAGTGCGCACGTTGGGTAACGCTGACACGTTTACCTCTCCCTGAGGAATATAATCTGCGGATATTCCGCAACGCTGCAGATCGGCGCTGGCGACAAAATAAGCACTGCCACGTCGCGTCACCGGTACAACCTGTTGCGTATCATAATGATTTATGACCAGGTTTAGATGAAACACCACCTGTTCATTCACTACTTGTGCATCCGGCGGCGGTGGAAGTGTGTCATCGCCCTGCTGTGCTCTGACATTAGCCGAATTGCCTAGCAGCATGATCATCGCCGGGAAAATTACCTGGCGGGAGACTGCCATTCACTTTCTCTGGCATTGATTGTCGCTTTAAGCTCTACAGGGGCAGGCAACCCGGCAGGGAGCGGCCAGGAACGCGTTTCCCCTGGCAGGACATAACCCAGCAGTCCGTCAGCAATGACCCGTGTTTGCCCACCTTGTCGGGCGGAGACAGCCGTCAAACGAACATGCACATCACCCTGGTTACGTATCTGCAGCGCAGGTTTTCCATTTTCTCGTACGACTTGCCAACTGAGTTCGCGCGGATCCACCAGCGCATGGTTTGCACTCTCAGGATAAGTAGTAATCCCCTTGCCATAAATAAAGAGCGGGATGGAGTAACGCATTTGCAATTTGATACCCATCTGTCCCTGAGATGAGCTGGCTGGAGGGATTTCATCAACAATGATTCGGTATGCCTGTTCTGTGCCTGCGGGTATCTCCGTCTGTTTTATCAAGCGGATAAGCTGCTTAGTCCCTTTTTGTATAGTGACAATAGGCGGGCTGGCGACCACATCCGTCTGCGGTTGATAGCGCTCATCGCCACGCTCCTGGCGCCAACGGACGATACGCACCTGCATGGTTGCTGGCGTGTTGCCCTGGTTCTGGATCCACAACTCGGTGGCTTTATTCTCTGATCCTAACCAGGGATCAATCGGCCAGAGTAAGATTGTGGCTGCCGCATTGGCGTCTCCCACCGCAGTACACAGCATCATCATTAAACCTGCCGCCCTTGCGGCGCCGGAGGTGACGCTCATTTCCCTTCTCCCTTTACCATGTCAATGTCACAGTCAATTGATCAGAATATGTCCCCGCTGTGCCGAACGGGGACAGTTGCGCGGCGCCAAAGATGCTGAGCGCGATATTATTGGCATCGCTATAGGTGACTGACACCGACTGATTAGCACCAATTTCTGTGTTTGCCGCCAACGAGCTACTGCGGTAAATGCGATACGGAACCCGCTGTGTTCCACCGTTTAGCTGCATATTGCGTACCGTTGAGTAATACATCCCACCATTGATGCTCATGGTTAAGGCAACACCCGGCGTGCAGGCGAGTGACATTCCGGCATTCGGTACAAAGCTGGTGGAGATCTGGCCGCTCTCCACCCCCGTATGAGTACCAAAATCAAGTGCGCCCAAAACCCCACCGACGCCTCTCGTTACAGAACATCCGGGTGTAATGGTCGCGCCAACGGTAAAAGTTTGTTGCGTCACCGTGACGGCAACCGCAGGCCCTGGCAGTACACTCATGCTCAGCGATAGCCCAAAAATGGCGCGCAACACCCCGTGACTTCTCGCGAGAGAAGCGCACTTTCCTTCTGGTTGCATCATATTGACGCTAGTAGGTCACGCTCACGTTTAGGGTGTCCGTATAGGTCCCAGGCAATACCGTTACGCTGTTACCCCCGCCAGTAATGCGCCCATACAACGTGTAAGAATCCACTCCACCGCTGGTGGTGGTTCGCGGGATGGCGGCACCGTTAACGATCTCATTACTGAACGCGCTGTCGCTAAAAACGCTGTACGCCACCCCTTGCGTGTTCGTTGGCGTTGCGGAACGCAAATACCGTGCCACTGTACCCGGCGTTCCCACTGTGGTGCCTGGTGTTGCAGTATTGGTGTTGCCGGTTATCTGGACGGTATAGCTGGCGGTCGTGCATTGGATAGTGAACGAACTGCCGCCAGCGCCCGTGTTAGAAAGTTGAGTGGTCAATTGAGAAAATGTGGCGGGATTTGTACCGAAGTCCAGTGTACCGAAGTTGATACCGCTTTGAGAGGGAGAACCATTAATTAAACATCCGTTTGATAATGTCAACGTCGCCCCAATAATACCGTTACTGGTAACCGCATCGGCATTATTTACCGACAGCGTCACCAATCCAGTTAACAGGATAAGGCGTATTTTCTTCATATTATATCTCCGGGAAAGGCGAGCGTTCATCCAATATAAAAGAGCAACGTCATTAAAAACGGATGTGCGTAACTCAATAGGAGTAATAAGAAAAATTTAGTTGATGTCCAACGCTTCGACCACTGAATATGCCCAACGCCCCTAAAGGGTGTGTTAGTATATATTTTGATTGTTTTTCAACAAGTTAATTATAATGAAGCGTAACAAGAAAGATATATGAAAAGGATATATTAGCAATAATGTGATGAATATCACAATATATGGTATAACGTAAATTCACCATTAGCATATTTAAAATGCTTATTCGCACTGGTGAAACCACTGAAATTAAGCAGCGCTTAAACTTTAAAAAATAAGTTTATTCTTTATTAACTTTATTATGATGCTCGACCATTTTTTAAAATAAAAAGCCCATAACAAATGCAGGCCTTAAAAAATGACTTCAACCAGTTAAAGTTAATAATTCACACTGACATAAATAGTATCTGAATAGTTACCCGGTGCAATCGCAGTATTTTTACCACCGCCGCGAATGCGGCCATACAGCGTGTAATAATCCACACCGTCAACTGTCGACAGACGAGGAAGCGCTGTGTTATTGGCAATCTCGTTATTAAAATTACTGTCACTATAGAGACTGTAGGCAACGCCCTGGGTGCTATTACTGGCGCTTCGCAGATAGCGTGCCGTAGTTCCGGGTATACCAACAAGCGACGTGGGCGCCGTGGTGTTGGTATTACCGGTTATCTGTACACTGTAGCTATTGGTGGTGCACTGGATCCCAAATGCATTCCCACCTGGCCCGCTGTTCGACAGTTGCGTGGAGAGTTCGGAAAAGGTGGCGGAATGGTCGCCAAAATTGAGCGTACCGAAGGAAATACCATTCTGGCTGGCGGAACCATTAACCAGGCAGCCGTTCGTCAGCGTCAGGGATACGCCAAGGGTGCCACTGCTGCTTGCCGAAACCTTAACCGGTAACGCCAGCGGCAATATGCAGGCCAACAGAAACAGATATTTTTTCATAGTACAGTTCCGGAAAAAGCGCAGTTTATTCATCACGCAGTAACAATTAAAAAATTGCACTTCCATCGCTGCATAACATCGGGCATTCCTAAAATTGCATGTCACTGACAAATAAAAAATTATAAATATCTATGCTATTCAACAAATTAATGAAAGTTTCTTACAATTTGACGTAAATTAGAATTCAAATAATTCAGTTGCGTAACAGATTCTATAATATAGGAAGTTAAGCCGAAAGAAAACATTATTTACGCACACTAAAACAAATTCAACGCTATGCTGCCATCTGTCTCTTTTAAAGAAACCCCATATACGTAATGCGTCATTATTCAGTAAATACAATGTGCCGTGTGTATTAACACGCAACATAACGGACATTCACATCATTTATCGTCAGGTATTTCTTTGCGTCGCTATATTTACGGTGATAAATACAGGAATCAGGACAGATGAATAAAAAACAAAAAGCGCGAGTGAATGGCAGGAAAGGAAAGAAACCCCCACGCGATGGCGCAGGGGTTTAAGGACGCGCGATTAGGCGACGTGGGTAGCTGCGATATCCAGCAGTGCCATCTCGTCGCTGTTCAGCAGTTTTTCGATGTTGACCAGAATCAGCATACGCTCACCCAGCGCGCCAAGACCTGTCAGGTACTCGGTGGACAGGGTAACCGCGAATTCCGGTGCCGGGCGGATTTGATCCGCAGCCAGCGACAGCACGTCAGATACGCCATCGACAACAATCCCAACCACGCGCTGACCAAAGTTCAGGACGATGACCACCGTGTTATCGTTGTATTCAACGTCCACCTGGCAGAACTTCACGCGCAGGTCGACGATGGGCACGATGACACCACGTAAGTTAGTGACACCCTTGATAAAGTCAGGCGTGTTGGCGATACGGGTGACCTGGTCATAGCCACGAATCTCCTGCACTTTCAGAATATCGATACCGTATTCTTCATCGCCCAGGGTAAATACCAGGAATTCCTGACCCGATGGCTCGCCAGCCAGTTTTGTTACATTGCTCATACCGGTCATGTTTTTACCTTCTTTTAACTCAGTCAGGCGGCAGTGTGCGCCACACGTTGTTCACGGTTTAATCCCTGTAGTGCCGAAACATCAACAATCAGCGCAACGCTACCATCACCAAGGATGGTTGCCGCAGAAATTCCCGGCACTTTGCGGTAATTGCTTTCAAGGTTTTTCACTACTACCTGATGCTGACCAATCAATTGATCAACCAGCAATGCATAGCGACGACCGGCACTTTGCAGGATAACGACAATCCCCTGCGTAGCTTCGGTTTTCGCGCCATTAACATCAAATACTTTCCACAACTCTACCAGCGGCAGGTACTCGCCACGCACTTCGAGTACGCGCTCGCCACCGGCCAGTGGGTGCAAATCTTCTTCGCGCGGCTGCAGCGATTCCATCACCGCGTTCAGCGGCAGAATGAACACTTCATCGCTCACTTTAACGGACATGCCGTCAAGGATTGCCAGGGTCAACGGCAGCAGAATGCGGATTGTGGTACCTGCGCCCTGACGTGATTTGATCTCAACGTGGCCGCCCATCTCCTGGATATTACGTTTCACCACGTCCATGCCCACGCCACGCCCGGAGACATCGGTCACCTGCTCAGCGGTAGAGAAGCCCGGCGCAAAGATCAGCATGCCGACTTCTTCGTCGCTCATGTTTTCGTGCACTGGCATACCCTGCGATATGGCTTTTGCCAGGATACGTTCACGGTTCAGGCCTGCACCATCGTCGGTGACTTCGATGCAGATATTGCCGCCCTGATGTTCTGCGGAAAGGGTCAGGTTGCCAATCGGTGATTTACCCGCTGCAACGCGTTTTTCCGGAACTTCAATCCCGTGGTCAAGGCTGTTACGCACCAGGTGCGTTAACGGGTCAATGATGCGCTCAATCAGGCTCTTATCCAGTTCTGTTGAGCTACCTTGCAGGGTCAGTTCAACCTGTTTATCCAACTTGCTCGCGAGGTCACGCACCAGACGCGGGAAGCGGCTGAATACATATTCCATCGGCATCATACGGATAGACATGACCGATTCTTGCAGATCGCGTGCGTTACGCTGCAACTGCGTCATGCTGGTAATCAGGTCGCCGTGGGTGACCGGGTCAAGTTCGTTCGAGCGCTGAGCCAGCATCGACTGCGTAATAACAAGCTCGCCGACGAGGTTAATCAACTGGTCAACTTTCTCTACCGCAACACGGATACTGGTTGACTCACTGGCGCGGGCCGGTTTTTCACGACCTGCGGGTTGCTCTTTGGCGACCGCTTTCAGCGCCGCGACAGGTGCAGCCTGGACAACCGGGGCCGGGGCTGAAACCGGGGCCGCTGCTGCTTCTGGTGCGGCCTCTTCAACGGCTTCAACCGTTGCAGCTTCCGCAGACGCGGTTTCCGCAGGTACGCTGGCGTTTTCAAAGGCGATCTGGTCTGCTTCTATAACGAAGCACAGCACCGCAATGATATCATCCTGGCTTACACCGCCATCCAGCGTGACGCGTAAGGTATCCGTCCCTTTTACAACGTCAGTGAGCGTACCGAGGTTACCCAACTCTTCTTCCAGAAGGCTGACTTCGTTTTCTTTTAGACGCGACAGCACAATACGCAGCTTTCCGTCATCGGCTGGGCTCGCCGGAGCGGCAGCCTCAGCGTCCTGTGCGGCGCTTTCAACAACGGACAATTTGGCGCTATTGGCTGCAGCCGGAACAGCTTGCCCTTTGGCTTCCAACGCTAATTGACGCAACGCATTGCAGATATATTCAAAGCTGGCGGCATCTGGCTCCGTAGAGCTTTTATAGGCATCGAGCTGTTCCTGCATAATATCTTTGGTTTCCAAAAACAGGTTAATGATGTCAGTGTTGAGCTGCATTTCCCCACGGCGGGCTTCATCAAGCAGGTTTTCCATCAGGTGCGTGGTTTCCTGCAAAATGGTGAAGCCAAACGTGCCCGCACCGCCTTTAATAGAGTGGGCGGCACGAAAGATGGCATTGAGTTGTTCAGAGTCCGGCGCTTCTGGCACCAGGTCTAACAAATGCTGCTCCATGTCGGCCAACAACTCGTCAGCTTCATCAAAGAACGTCTGATAAAAATCGCTAATATCCATGCTCACGCAATCACCTCGACTCGGGTTGTGGCGATGTTGTAACTGCCGCCGCAGGCGCGGATGCTGGCGCTGGCGCCGCTTCTGCCTCCGGCTGTGTAATGACGCTTATTGGCACATTCTGGCTTTCGGCGTTCTCATGCAGAATGGCTTCTTCTGCTTGTTTGTTTAGCACCAACAGGCTGATACGGCGGTTGATCGCCTCATTCGGTCCGCGCTCTGCCAGCCTCATTGTGGCTGCCATGCCAATGACTCGAAGCATTTTTCCATCGTCGAGACCCCCAACAACCAGTTCTCGTCGCGAGGCGTTTGCACGATCCGCTGAAAGCTCCCAGTTGCTGTATCCTTTCTCACCGTTGGCGTAGGGATAGTCATCGGTGTGTCCGGAAATGCTAATTTTGTTCGGAATACCATTCAGTACCGGTGCTATAGCCCGCAAAATGTCACGCATATAGGGCTCCACTTCTGCCCGGCCGGTTTTAAACATCGGGCGGTTCTGGCTATCGATAATCTGAATACGCAAACCTTCCTGAACAAGATCGATCTTGAGGTGCGGGCGTAAAGCACGCAATTTCGGATCGGCTTCGATCAGTTGGTCCAGATCGCCGCGCAATTTTTTCAGCCTTGCTTGCTCCATGCGTTGCTTGAGATCATCAATGTTCGGCTGTTTTTTAACTTCACCCTGCTGCTGTGTGTAGTCATCGCCACCGCCCGGAATCGGACTGTCGCTATTCGAAATTCTTGGTCCACCCGTTACCGCTGTTGCAAGGGGTGTACGAAAGTATTCGGCAATCTGAATCAGTTCTTTAGGGCTAGAAATTGAGATAAGCCACATAACCAGGAAAAAAGCCATCATCGCCGTCATAAAGTCGGCATAGGCTATCTTCCAGGAGCCGTGCGCTCCCCCGCCATGTCCTTTATGTTTCTTGCGTCTTACGACGACGATAGGATGGGACTGATTTTTCATGCGTCCTCAGTCGTTGTCTGTTGGTTAGGGTTTCTTACCGCGCGCACGTGTTCATCCAGTTCGACAAACGACGGACGTTCGGTTGAGTACAGCGTTTTACGCCCAAACTCGACGGCAATTGGCGGCGCGTAGCCGTTCAGATTCGACAACAGTGTGATCTTGACGCACTGCATCATTTTGGTGGTTTCGGCGCTTTTCTGACGCAACACGCTGGCCAGCGGAGAAATAAAGCCGTACGCCAACAAAATACCAAGGAAGGTTCCCACCATCGCGTGAGCAATGAGCGCACCAAGCTCCGCCGCCGGACGGTCCGCCGAGGCCAGTGCGTGAACCACGCCCATAACCGCCGCAACGATACCAAATGCGGGCAACGAATCCCCTACCGCCGCCAGGGCGTTGGCCGGGACTTCCGCTTCACTTTCGTGGGTTTCGATCTCTTCGTCCATCAGCGCTTCAATTTCGAAGGTGTTCATATTGCCGCTGATGATAAGACGCAGATAATCAACAATAAATTCGAGCATGGTGGCATCGGCAAGGATGCGCGGATAGCTGGCAAAAATCTCGCTCTCTTTCGGGTTTTCGATATCCCGTTCAAGGGAGAACATCCCCTGCTGGCGAGACTTCGCCATCAGCCGATAGAGCAGCGCCAGCAAATCCATGTACATACTTTTTGTGTATTTGGAGCGGCGAAACAGCAAAGGTAACGCCTTGATGGTGCCCTTGATGGCTTTACCATTGTTGCCGACGATAAACGCACCGATGCCAGCGCCGCCAATGATGATAAGCTCGGACGGTTGATAAAGTGCGCCAAGGTGCCCGCCGGTCATCATATACCCGCCAAGGACAGCACCCACAACCACTATGTAACCTAATACGATAAGCACGACATCATCCTTCCGCTAATGACTATGGCAAGGAAGACAAATCGCAGGGTTTTCACGAAAGGCAGGGAAAAAAAAAGCAGCGGTATAACTTCACCGCTGCTGGAGTTTGTCCCACACCTTGTTCGGTCAAACAGCCTGATCGATCTGTTCTTCCAGCAGTTGTGGAATAATATCGGCAGCATCCCGGGAAAGTTTACGTCTTTTTACCGCACGAGAAGGCGGCTGGCATAAACTACAGGCGAAACTGCCAACAGGCTGATGCGCGTGGGTGATAAAGTTACCACCACAGCAGTTACAGCGAGACAACTCCAGCATTCCGCTTTCCACGAAACGTACCAAAGTCCAGGCACGGGTCAGAGCCAGCAGTGGCCCTTCCTCAGGCTGAGGGCATTGTTCGAGATAGAGTCGATAGGCTTTAATTACCGCATCAACGCCGCTGCATAACCCGGTTTTTAGTAAGAATTGCCAGGCATTACAGAACATTGAAGCATGAATATTTTGCTCCCACGTCATAAACCAGTCGGTGGAGAATGGCAGCATACCTTTCGGCGGCGGGCTACCACGCAGCTCTTTATAAAGCTTGATGAGACGACCACGGCTCAGTTGCGTCTCACTCTCCAACATTTGCAAACGTGCGCCCAGCGTGATCAGTTCCATTGCTAACTGAATGTCGCGGGCTTCTTGAACAATACTTTTCTCGCTCATGATTACGCCCTTTTCTTCCGGGCTGGTTCACCTGCTTGGGTAGATTCATTCAGCAGACGAGTAGAGAGCAGAATGCCGGTATGGATTTGCTGTAAATCATCCACACGGGATTCCTGAGTCAGACGCGTAATGGTCTGATGGTTGTCAAAGCGGAACTGACAAATAACTTGATTTGTTTCAGCGAGCTTAACCATCTGTGGAAGAGTTAACTCTCCCAGCGTATTCGCCATTTCTTCGTTAACACCTAAGCGGAACATGGCGGACGCTTTGTCCTGACTAATTAAACGCTGAGCAAGGAGCAGATATGACAGATTGATGTCATAAATGTGTTTCAGCAACTCGGATGTATGCATTTTTCCCATCCCGAATAACCAACTTGTATCTTATGCGGACAAACCGCACCCCGTGATGTCGCCGGGAAAAAACCCGGTATAAAAAGAAAGGCTAAATGCATAACAGACTTAGGATCTCGTGCGGCAGGTCTCTCGCTCAAATGTTTTTACCTTGCCACACTCTTAATCATTTCTTACAAAGAACTAAGATTTTTCCTAATTCGACGCAACTGTACTCGTAGGTGCTGAGACATACAATGTGACCAGAGTGAAATTTTGGAAAAAATGTGATCCACGTCACATAATTTACGCATTTCCTGGTAAGAAATCTATCAGTCCTGCTTCTGAATTGATTATTTTTTGTTCTAACAATCCATTTTTCTATTCTTTTAATGCGAATACTCATTCATATGACATATCGAAATACAGCGCAGTGGTCAGATGTGTACTATCTTTAGGCGTTTAAAATACGCAATTCGTCTCTAATAAAGAAACAATAATAAATAGCTTTATAAAACAATAAATTAGAAATACAGCCACGCTTATTAATTGCCGCGCGGGATCATTTTAAATTTGTTAATCAGGACGATTAATAATTTAGGGATTTAACTTTAAATTCTTAAAATTTAGCTTAAGCGCTTAATTATAATTAAGATGATTAAACATCAGGCTGTCCATTTCATAAGATTAATTAATGAATATTTATGAGTTTCTTCACAAGTTTGTCATATTGGTCTATTGCTACGTTGGCGCAAACGGAGTAATGGTGATATGTGAACCTCATAGATAAGGAGCCAGTCATGGGCTACACGCATCTGTTGGTTGCGGTATCGGCCTCGCCGGAAAGCCACGCCCTGGTGGCAAAAGCGGTGTCAATAGCACGTCCGTTTCACTCCCGCTTAACCCTCATCACACTAACGTCCGATCCCGAAATGTATAACCAGCTTGCGGCACCGATGATGGAGAATGTGCGCGAGATTCTGCAGGAAGAGACGCAACAGTTTATGAATGACCTGGTCAGCCGCGCTGATTACCCCATTGAACAGGTGATTATTACCTCTGGTGAGCTCAGTGAGCACGTGCTGCATACCTGTCGTACACAGGGCGTCGACCTGGTTATCTGTGGGAATCACAATCAGAGTTTTTTTGCGCGAGCAGCCTGCTCCGCTAAAGCGATAGTCGGTTCGTGTAAAGTGGATGTCTTGCTGGTGCCATTAAGCGAATAACCCCTCCCGCGTAACGGAAGGGGCTCTTGTCAGGCCATTTTCGGGAAGGTCGCCACTTTGTTTTGCAGGCTACTGTGAGCACTACGTGGCGTGATGCGCTTTAAATCGCTTATAAACCGTTCTTGCCAGTGGTTGATATCATTTTGCTCAATCACCTTAAGCATTTCAGCATGACGCGCGATACGCTCAGCCAGCGGCATCGTCAGTGCCCTGTCCATCGCGGCAGCCACATCATCCCGGTCGTAAGGGTTAACAATCAGCGCCGAGGTTAGCTCGTTTGCCGCACCGGCAAATTGCGACAGCACCAGTACGCCCGGGTTCGCAGGATCCTGCGCGGCAACATACTCTTTCGCGACCAGGTTCATCCCGTCACGCAGTGGTGTGACCAGCCCGACCTCCGCGTATCTAAAGACTTTCATTAACACTTTGCGATCAAAGTGCTGGTTCAGATAATAGAGCGGCGTCCAGCCAAGCTGACCATATTTCCCGTTAATGCGCCCCGCTTCCGTTTCCAGTTGATGACGAATGTCCTGATAGGCCTGTACTTCGCCACGCGAGGTCGGTGCGATTTGCGTATAGCGAATCTTGCCGTGATGCTGCGGATACTTCTCCAGCAGCGTTTCATAGGCGAGAAAACGCTCCGGCAACCCCTTGGAGTAATCCAGACGCTCAACGGAGAAGATATTCTTGACGTTTTTCAGCTCGTTTTTAAGTTGCGCCAGTTTGGGTGGCAACGGCCCCGAAGCCTGCTGGGCAATCTCTTTCGGTTCGATACCAATAGGGTAAACCTCGGTCTGGAACGTTTTGCCCCATGCGGTATGGTGCGTACCGCCACGTGTTGTCAGACGTGTTTGGGTAGACAGACAGTCAAGGAACGCCAGACGATCGCTCTCGGTCTGGAAACCCAGCAGGTCATAGTCACACAACTGCTCAAGCAGTTCGGCATTCGGCGGCAGCGCGTTGAAGATTTCCGGGGTCGGGAAAGGAATATGCAGGAAGAAACCAATACGGTTATTCACCCCACGCTTGCGCAATTCACTGGCAAAAGGCAGCAGATGGTAATCGTGGATCCACAGATTGTCATCATCTTCTACCAGCGGTAATAACTTATCCGCCAACAGGGAATTTACCCGCTGATAGCCCTCCCATGCCTCACGCTGGAACTTCACCAGGTCCAGGCGATAATGGAAAGCCGGCCATAACACGGCGTTGGAAAATTGAGAATAATATTGCTCGTAATTCTCTTCGCTGAGGTTAAAGGAAGCCCATGTGATATTTCCACGCGAGACCTTTTTCAGCGGTGCATCTTCATCACCGATTTCACCACTCCAGCCGAACCATAATCCGCCCGTGGCTTTTAATGCTCCCAGAATCCCTACGGCCAGCCCACCTGCGCTGGACTTTTTATCGTCAGGCGGAGCAATGCGATTAGATACTACGACTATGCGACTCATAGCCATCTCTCCTGTTTGTTAGCGCCTTTTTTTCTTGTTCTTGATGGTCAGTTATACGTTTAAGCCACTGATGGACGTCATTCACACAACCCAAACGCCATTGCGCGTGAGTTGCACCAGCCCCTACTTTCACCGAAATACCTGATTTCGCGTTCACGACCTCAAAGCCGTGCTCATCCGTCAGATCATCGCCGATAAATACCGGTTTTCTTCCCCTAAACGGCGACTCCTGTAAAAACGCGTCTATAGCGGCACCCTTGTTGATGCCAGACGGTTTAAGTTCGATCACACATTTGCCTGGCTGCATCGCCAGTTGGCCCCAGGTCTCAACCATTTTGCGTGCCAGAGCGAAGATTGCCTCTTCATGCTCCGGTGCCTGCCGATAATGCAGAGCGAACGCCATCCCCTTGCTTTCAAGCTCGGCACCCTCAAGTGCGGCCATTCCCGTAGTCAGTGCCTGTTCCAGCGGCTGGATGATCTCATCTGGCAACGTGACCCGGTGAGTTTGACCGTTGATATCGCGGCGCTCTGCCCCATGAACCCCGGCAAGGGGAAAACGGTAAGGCCTGGCAAGCTTGTCCAGCTCTGCCATTGAGCGCCCTGAGATCAATGCCACCGCGCCATCATTCATTTCAGCAAGGCGTGCGAGCCGCTTGAGAACATCCGGCGGAACAAAAACCTGGTCAGGGTGAGGTTTGATTTCAGCGAGGGTTCCGTCAAGATCGAAGAAAAAAGCAAAATTTCCGGAAAAGACAGGCGGTTCAGATAACAGGTCAGCCACCCTGGTTTCCTCCTTAATGGTCAACGGTGAAAGGTCTCATACGATAACCTTTCATTATCATTAGCCATGTAAGTATAGACAGTGTGACGCTGCTCGCCATTTTATGCATAACCCATCAACCATTCTGGCGGTTGATGGGTTACTGGAGGTATGCTTAAAGATCAATCATCATAGCGATGACAGGAGGATTACACAGTTCTTTTAGCCTTCTGTTTGTAGCGGTCAAAAATCACCGCAGCCAGCAAGATCAAACCACGCACCACATACTGGGCAAACGGCGAGATGTTCAGCAGGTTCATCGCATTCTCTACCGTCCCCAGAATCAGGATCCCGGCGACCACGTAAGAGATTTTACCGATACCGCCTTTCAGCGAAACCCCACCCAGCACGCAGGCCGAAATCACAATCAGCTCATAACCGATAGAGGTCATCGGCTGACCGCTTGTCATACGCGAGGCCAGGATAATCCCTGCCGCCGCGGATACCAGCCCGGACAGAACAAAGATAATGATTTTCGTGCGCACCACGGGTACGCCCGCCAGACGCGCCGCTTCTTCATTGCCGCCAATGGCCAGGGTGTTTCGACCGAACGTCGTTTTGTTTAGCAGGAAGCCAAACACGATAAGGCAGGCGACAGTCAGCCAGATTGGCGCAGGCAGCCCCAGCCAGTTGGCGTAACCAAGCGTAAAGAAGCTCTCGTCTTCAATACCGACCGCTTTACCATCAGAAATGATATAAGCCAGCCCGCGCACAATTTGCATCGTGGCAAGGGTCGTGATCAGGGCGTTAATTTTCAGCCGGGCAATCACAAAACCGTTAATAAACCCGCTCACCACGCCCAGCATCAGGCCAGCAAATACGCCCAGCCACAGGCTACCTGACATGTTGATCACCACAGCGGTGGTAACACCAGCACAGGCGATGACGGATGCAACCGAAAGGTCGAAGTCACCGGAGGCCAGACAGAACAACATCCCGCAGGCCACCATACCGGACATGGAGATTGCAAGCCCCAGCCCTTTCATGTTCACAAACGAGGCGAAGTTCGGCACAAAAACGGCGCAGCCGATAAACAGTGCGGCAAACACCACCAGCATACCGAACTGATCCCAGATGCGGCCCAGGCTAAAGGCCGATGGCGACTTCGGTGCGCCAGAAGAAGTTACAGATGACATCATATTCTCCTTGCTCAGGCGACAGCCTGGCTAACTTTAGGCATCGCGAGGCTGAGCGCTCGCTGTTCATCGGCCTGACCATGAAGCAATTCACCGGCAATTTCGCCTTCGCGCATCACCACGATGCGGTCGGCGACGCCAAGGACTTCCGGCAGGTCGCTTGAGGCAAACAACACCGCTACACCACGGGCTGCCAGCGCATAGATAACGTTATAGATTTCATGCTTGGCCCCCACATCAATCCCACGAGTGGGTTCATCGAGCAAAATGACCTTCATCTCTTCCGATAACCAACGTCCCAGAATGGCCTTCTGCTGATTACCACCGGAAAGATTCATAATTAACTGGTCGGCACTGGGCGTTTTGATATTCAGGCTACGAATATGATGCTCGGCGTTCTGCGCCTCCCAGCCGTTATTGATCAAACACCCTGCATGGATAAACTTACGCCGGGCGCTGATATTGATATTCTCCTGTACGGAGTGGACGGGAATAATCCCTTCTGCTTTACGGTCTTCCGGGCAGAGCATCATACCGGCGCGAATGGCATGGGATGGTTTCTGGATATTAACCTCAGCACCGTCAATAAAGACTTTCCCTTCGGTAATTCGCGTACCGCCGAACAAACCTTTCATTAACTCGCTGCGCCCTGCCCCTACCAGACCGAACAGACCAACAATCTCGCCGCTGCGTACCGTCAGGCTAATCGGTGTGCGAACACCGGGCGCTTTAACCTGATCGAGGCGTAGCCGTTCATCGCCATAGTCGCGCGGCTGCCAGCCGTAGATGTCGCCCAGGTCGCGGCCAACCATCGCCTGTACTAGCTGGTCATGGTTAACCTGCTGCATGTCCGTGAACGTACGGACATAACGTCCATCTTTAAACACGGTAATGGCATCGCTGAGGGCGAAGATCTCTTCCATGCGGTGCGAAACATACAAAATGACGCGCCCTTCTTTGCGCAGCTCACGAATAACCCTGAACAGGTTTTCGATTTCGCGCGCCGACAGTGAGCTTGTCGGTTCATCAAAGGCAATAACTTTGGCGTTACGTGCCAGCGCCTTCGCGATTTCGACCATCTGCCACTGGCCGATGGAGAGATATTTGAGCGGCGTCTGTGGATCAATATCCAGCCCCAGATGCTTGAGTTGCAGACCCGCTTCATAATTGAGGAGTGAGCGGTTAACGATCCCGCTTTTATGGGGTAACTGGCCGAGATAGATATTCTCCGCCACCGTCATTTCCGGTACCAGATGCAGTTCCTGGTAGATGATAGCCACACCGGCATTGAGCGCCGCCGTGGTATCCGCGAAGCTAACTTCCTGTCCTTTAATTGCCAGCGTACCGGTCGTCGGTGCGTAATTACCGCTGAGAATTTTCAACAGGGTCGACTTACCCGCGCCATTCTCCCCCATCAACGCGTGGACCTGACCGGCATGACAGTCGAAGCTGATATCGCTCAGGGCCTTGACGCCGGGGAACGTCTTGCCGATGCCGCGGAAGGAAAGATAAGGAGTAGAGTCTTGCATAACGTCTCCGTGAATCAGTTCAGTGTACTTCTGGCCCTCCCTGATAAGGGAGGGCACAACCATCAGAGATTTACTTCACGCCTAACCCTTTTTTCGCCAGCTCTTCTTTGAAGTTATCGCGAGTGATCAGCACCACATCGGTAACCGCAGTGAATTTCGGCGGCTCAACACCTTTGGTCACCCAGTTGTAGAGCAGCTCGCTGGTTTTATAGCCATGCACATCCGGGCTTGGCAGCAGAGAACCGTAGAAGCCGGTCGCCTGCGCTTTAGACAGCTCGCTCACCGCGTCCACACCGTTAATACCAATGCCAATCACATCCGCAGCTTTAAAGCCCTGGCCTTCGGTTGCACGCACGCCGCCCAGGACGGTGTTATCGTTCATACCCAGCACCAGCCAGTGTTTCACTTCCGGATGTTGCACCAGCAGAGAGTTACCGGCATCAAACGCACCGGGGATATCGTTTGATTTTGTCGGTACCTGGTAAATTTGTTTTTCCGGGAAGCCCGCGGCTTTCAGCGCATCCATTGAACCGGTGGTACGGCGACGTGCGGTATCCAGTTCATTGGCCGTGATCGCCATAACGCCGGTCGTTTTCACATCCCAGCCGCGTTTTTGCATCTCTTTGTACAATTCCTGACCCTGACGCGCGCCGATTTCGCTGGCAGCCATCATGACCAGAGGAACGGAGGTCATCGGTTCGCCTTTGGCATTAACGAACTGATCATCCACGGTAATGACTTTCATGTCATAACCGCGCGCTTTAGCAACAATCGCGGAACCTAATTTCGGGTCCGGCGTACAGATAACGAAGCCTTTTGCGCCGCTCGCTGCCAGACTGTCGATGGCATTCAGTGTTTTTTCGCCATCCGGAACGGCGATTTTAATCACCTCAAACCCTAAATCCTTGCCCGCCTTATCGGCGAATTTCCATTCAGTCTGGAACCAGGGTTCTTCAGGTTGTTTTACCAAAAAACCCAGTTTCATTGTTTCAGCAATAGCGGATTGTGACATAACGGCGGCAAGGCCAATGGCTGCTAACGCTTTAGTGAATTTGTGCATGGTTAACTCCAGCTTTGACTTTCTTTTACGTAGGGAAAAATAACTACCGGTTAACTTAAAAGGTCATAAAACAAGGCATTAGGATCCGTGCTTCCCTGGATACCTGTGCTGGCAGTAGTTTTAGCGGGAAATTGATTCTCCATAGGAGAGCAATATCACACCGCAGAATTACAGTAATTCCGTACATAAATTCAGCGGATTAAGACATAAAAATGGGCGTATTTGTCGTACAAACCAGAAGGGTATTAGCAGGATAATCCATAGCTCCAGCTCGGTTATCCTTGTCCCCCGATACAAGGTGTATCGGGGTGTACAAGTTACCAATGGTAATAAATATGATCTGCGTGATCGCGCACGGGGGTTTCATCGCCCAGCAAGCGTGCCGACAGGGCAAACGCAAAATCAAACGCGTGGCCAAGACCTTTGCCGCTTAACAGATTGCGGTCTTCCACCACCGGGGCATCAACGTACTCGCCGTTTCGAACCCCTTGCCACAAATCGCCGGAGCAGACGTAGCGGCGGCCATCCAGCAGGTCATTGCCGCCGAGCACTCTTGCGGCCGCGGAGCAAATCGGGCAAATCAGCCTGTTCTGCGCATCGTGATGCTTAACAAATGCGATAACTTCTGTGTTCGCGGCAAGGTTAACACTGCCCTGCGGGCCACCCGGAAGCACCACGGCGTCGTAAAGTGTGTCAGCACGCTCGCTCAGCGTGCTGTCTGCCACCATCGGAATATTGTGATAGCTCACTACCGCACGTGATTGCGCGCAGGCCAGCGTTTCAACCTCGATATTCAGGCGACGCAGAATGTCGATGGTAATAATCGCCTCTGCCTCTTCAAACCCTGGCGCTAACAACACCGCCACTTTTTTCATTGCCTACTCCTTACCCTGTTGTTGTCATCAATTGTCCATATATTAAATCAAAACGGTGTTTCAAAATCGTTCTTAAGTCACATTCTTGCCGCCAGGCGAGCGCAAGCCGTCACTTTTCAGGTAACCAGAGAAACCGCAGGCTTTTGAAAGATAGGTTTATTTGCCTGTCGGAATAAGTGCACCCTCTGTAAGAGAAAACGAATATTTATGACTGAATAAAACTATCATCCACATGTCATATGGGCGAAATGAACAATAACGTAATATAACTTAGGATACGCTTCTTCCTCTGTAATCCTTATGCAACTCACGTTGAGGCAGATGGATACCTGAATGGTTTGCCGTATTAATTTAACACGTGCAAAAACTTACTCTGTAATAAGGATATTATTATGATGACCTCTGTAATGACGCAGAAATTGAATACTCAGATGAATCTTGAGTTTCATGCGTCACATCTTTATATCTCTCTTGGCAACGGGTGTATGACGCGTAACCTTCCTGCTATGGGGGTGTTTCTGCGCATTCAGGCGCAAAAAAGTGTGACGCGAATGATGCAACTGTTCGAATATATTAAGGCGTCAGGGACCTGGCCGGTTATTAAGGCGGTTGATATGGTGGACAATAATTTTGTCTCTGTTGAGGATGTTCTAAAGCAACTCATGGAAAACCAGGCCCTGCGTATCTGTGCACTGGAATGTCTGGCCGAAGAGATCGCATTGGACAGTAATATGGCCACTCTCGAACTCATAAACAACATTCGCGCAGAATATCAAAACAATAACGAAGAATTAAAAAACATTCTCACTATTCAGTATTCCGCTTCCATTGCCTGTTAATTTTTCCGCGTTACCCCTTCCTGTCGTCAGTCGATGTTTAATCCCCCCACCGACTGACCCATTACTTTGCCAGGGTATGAATTATTTGTTAATAAAAAGTATATAAGTTATTGCTTTTATTAATTTTGCTCAAATTGGATCTGGCTCTCATTGAGAGACGTTACAAAATGTAATGATCTATTCAATGTATTAATGTCCAGGACAAGGTGAGTCATGATTACCATTGAATTTATCATTATAATTCTCTGTTTATTAATAGGGACACGTTTTGGCGGGATGGGGCTGGGTTTAATCAGCGGTATTGGCCTTTTTCTCCTGAGTTTTGTATTTGGTCTGGAGCCGGGCAAGCCGCCGGTTGATGTTATGCTCACGATTCTTGCCGTTATTGGTTGCGCAGCTACGCTGCAAACCGCAGGCGGTCTGAACGTGATGATGCAATTTGCGGAGCGGTTATTACGTCGCCATCCCCAACATATTACGTTGCTGGCACCGTTCACCACATGGACATTGACGTTTCTCTGCGGTACCGGGCATGTGGTCTACACCATGTTTCCTATCATCGCCGACATTGCGCTTAAGAAAAATATCCGCCCGGAACGTCCGATGGCCGTGGCTTCTATTGCCTCGCAGATGGCGATTACCGCATCGCCGGTCTCCGTTGCCGTCGTGTCGCTGGTCTCCATTCTTGCCGCGCAACACGGCATTGGTCATGCCTGGAGTATCCTTGAAATACTGGCCGTCTCTGTTCCGGCCTCGCTGTTCGGGGTCGCTATCGCCGCGCTGTGGAGCCTGCGCCGTGGTAAAGATCTGGCAGACGACAAAGAATTCCAGGAAAAATTAAAAGATCCGAAACAGCGTGAATTCATTTATGGCAGTAGCGAAACGCTGATGAATCAGCGCTTCCCCAAAGAGGCCTACTGGTCAACGTGGATCTTTTTTGCCGGTATCCTGGTCGTGGTATTACTCGGCGCACTCCCGCAATTGCGCCCGGCTTTCGACGTAAAAGGTAAACTTTCCCCCCTCTCCATGAACCTGGTCATTCAGATGATGATGCTGATTGCCGGTGCCGTGATGCTGATGGTCTGTAAGGTCAACGCTTCTGCTATATCAGGCGGTGCGGTATTCAAAGCGGGAATGGTGGCTATTTTCTCGGTGTTTGGTGTTGCATGGATGAGTGATACTTTTTTCCAGGCACATCTGAACGAACTGAAAATGGCGCTGGAAGGGGTCGTGAAAAGCCATCCGTGGACCTACGCTATCGTGCTGTTCCTCGTCTCGAAACTGGTAAACAGCCAGGCCGCCGCACTGACCGCCGTTGCGCCAATGGGTCTGATGCTGGGCGTTGAACCCAAAATGTTGATCGCCTTCTTCCCGGCCTCGTACGGCTATTTTGTTCTGCCGACCTACCCGAGTGACCTGGCCTGTATCGGCTTTGACCGCTCAGGCACCACGCGTATCGGCAAATTTATCATTAACCACAGCTTTATCATTCCGGGTCTGATTGGCGTGAGTTGCGCCTGTGCTGCCAGCTACATGTTGGTCTCGGCTTTCTTCTGATAGCAAAAAGCGGCGAAGATCGCCGCTTTTATCACCCTTCCGCCTTTTGTTGCGGACATAAAAAAACCTGCCTCGGCAGGTTTTTTTATCATCAGAACATGGCACCCGGGGGGACATCTTTGAAGGTTTTGCAGTAGGTTTCAAAAATGCTTTTCAGGATTTTGCGCAGTTTCATGTTTTGCTCCGGCGATTTGTTATGCAGGTGTTATCGGTTGATGTGCATATAATATGACCTCCGTCACAAAAAGCAATATTTACGTGATAGAAATCACGTTTTATTTTTAAAGAAAAACAGTTTTTGTTAAAAATTCGTATAGAATCTGGGACTTACAATCTAAAATTTTTTTGTATTTTTAAAAAATAATTGGATAAGTTAAGGAAATAGTGGCGGGTGAACACGGAAGGGAAAGCAGAGGCCAGCGTGTGCTGACCTCAGGGGTATCAGGCGAGGATCTCACGCACGAAAGCTTCGATGGCTTTATCCTGGCAGTTTTCAAAGAAGCACTGCTGGAAACGCGGGCCGGAAACGGCGGTTTTCACCAGTTCCGGATCGATGGCGCGTAAGGTATCAAGGTAGTTCTCTTTGACTACCGCCGCTTTTACCTGGTTGAGGATACCGGCATTACGCACCTGCGGCTCTTTACGTTCCGGCGGGTAGCCTTCACCTTTACGGCCCGTGAACGCTTTTTCAAAGATAAAGCGCACATTCAGCTCCGCACCCCAGCCAAACCCTTTGGCGAACGGCAATGAGAGCGCGTTGCCGTTGTTAATCTGGGCAAACAGGAAAGCGTCAGCCGGATCAATACAGTAACCACAAATAACGCCAGGATGAATATTGAGGGACATCAGCGCCCCCTGCCCTGTACCGCAACCCGTCACTACAAAGTCGACCGCTTTAGCATTCAGCAGAATACTGGCCATAATACCAAGGTGGATATAGGTCAGGTGATGATCGTTTTCGTCACTCATACCCACATTGAAGACCGGAAAATCTTTTTCATCTGCAACCGCTTTCAGTTCTTTAAGGATGACGGCGTTTTTCCCTGCCTGGCTGTTTTCCATCATCAGTGCAATCTTCATCTTCATCTCCTGGTTAATGCATTAAGTTGCCAAATTGGATTAACCTTACTACCTGATAAACAGACTTTCAAATTTAATGAAAAATAGTTTTAAAAAAGCAAATTGCGTTCACAGTTTTGCCTGAAATGGACCTGATTGCCCCGTCGTTGCACGTAAAAAGGTCAGTTAAGCAGGCTATTCTGCCGATTGCCCGCGTAATAAGTCGGTAAGATGCAACAATGCCCATATGAATCAGAGCGCTTTCATGAACAAAATCCTTGTTGCCGCCTCGCTGCTACTGCTCGCCGGGTGCTCAATAACCAAAGAACCCAAAGTCAGCAATGTTGATACGACCAATGGTCTGATCCGTCTTAGCTTTAATCAGGCGATGATGCAAAACGCACACTATGACGAATACACCACCCAGGGAACCGCCAACAAGCAGTGTCAACAAATGGGCTATGCGACCGCAGTGGCCTATGGTCAGCCCATTTCGACCTGTAGCCTGATCAGTGGTTCCGTCTGTATGAACACGACCATCACCATTCAGTACCAGTGCCGTGGTATGGCGCTCAACAACGTGCCGGCCGCCAGAGCCTGGTAACAATTAATGCCAGTGCTCCACCGCTGGCATTACTCTTTATTTAAATAAAAGAATAATTATCATTTCCCCGCTTATTTTCCTGCAATGCGTGTTATTCCCATTCTCATTTTTAATAAAAATTATTTTTTATTTTACCTTTTGCAAATAATTAAATAACAAATTATAGTGGCCGCTCTTTACCTCTTTTATTATTTTTCGGAGTGGCGCCATGCTTAAAGCTGAAATGATTGAAAAACTCAATGAGCAGATGAACCTCGAACTTTTTTCGTCTCTGCTTTATCAACAAATGAGCGCCTGGTGCAGCTATAACAGCTTTGAAGGTGCCGCCGCATTTCTGCGCCGCCATGCGCAGGAAGAGATGACGCACATGCAGCGTCTGTTTGATTATCTGGCAGATACCGGCAGCTTACCGCGCATTAACACTATTCAGTCGCCGTTTGCCGAATACGCTTCGCTGGATGAATTGTTCCGTGCGACTTACGAACACGAGCAGTTGATCACCCAGAAAATTAACGAACTGGCGCACGTCGCAATGACCTCGCAGGATTATCCGACGTTTAATTTCCTGCAGTGGTATGTAGCGGAACAACATGAAGAAGAAAAACTGTTTAAATCCGTTATTGATAAACTGACGCTGGCGGGTAAAAGCGGCGAAGGTCTTTATTTTATCGATAAAGAACTGTCTACTCTCGACACCGCAAATTAAGCAACATGCGGTAATGACTCTACATTACCGCATTATTTTTTAGTGCTGGCAGATTTTACTTTCGTGGGTAGAAAACCCATTTTCCGCAGGAATAAATTTCCCACGCGATGCCAGAAACGCCACCAGCTCCGCTGCCGTCATATCCTCTGCTGAACAGGTATGAAAACGGGCATCCTTACCAAAGCGCATACAGATTGCCGCTTCCAGGCTTTGCTCTGAATAACGCTCCCCTGACTCCAGCATCATATTAAGTACTTCATGACCATGAATTGACGCCATACACCCTCCGCTTAAAAGATGCATCATAGACACATCTTTATAAGGGTTTATTGCGCTGAGACAGGTTTACCTGCATTGCGCGTAGCCTGTAGACCGCCAGCCAAACGACCAAAGGCAAGCGCCTCTTTTCATGTAATTATTTATTTACACTGTTTGTAAGCCCCGTTTGACGCAGATCGGTTTTTCACATACTCTGCGCCGCATATTTGATAAAGAATGCGGTTTGAATCCAGAGGAAAGTGTGAAGAATCGAGCACTTGGCAGTGTTTTTATTGTGGCTGGTACCACTATTGGCGCAGGGATGCTGGCGATGCCGCTGGCCGCCGCCGGGGTCGGATTTAGTGTAACGCTGGTTTTACTCTTCGCCCTGTGGGGACTGATGTGTTATACCGCGCTGTTATTGCTCGAAGTCTATCAGCACGTGCCCGCCGACACAGGGCTCGGTAGCCTGGCGCGACGTTACCTGGGGCGTTACGGGCAGTGGATCACCGGTTTTAGCATGATGTTTTTGATGTATGCCCTGACGGCGGCTTATATCAGCGGCGCCGGTGAGCTGCTGGCGTCCAGCCTCAGCGTATGGACTGGCATCAATGTATCGTCATCAGGCGGGGTATTTTTGTTTACCTTTGTCGCCGGTGGCGTGGTCTGTATTGGCACATCACTGGTCGATTTATTCAACCGTTTCCTGTTTAGCGCCAAGATTATTTTCCTGGTGGTAATGCTCGCGCTGCTCCTGCCACATGTTCATCAGGTGAATTTACTCACCCTGCCGCTGGAAAAAGGGCTGGCCCTCTCCGCCATGCCGGTGATTTTTACCTCTTTTGGCTTTCATGGCAGCGTGCCGAGCATTGTCAGTTATATGGGCGGTAACGTTCGCAAGCTACGCGGGATATTTATCACCGGCAGCGCGATCCCGCTGGTCGCCTATATTTTCTGGCAACTGGCGACCCTTGGCAGTATTGAGTCTTCAACCTTTATGGGAATGCTGGCTAACCATGCCGGACTGAATGGACTTCTTGAGGCGCTGCGCGAAGTGGTTGCCTCCGCGCATGTGGAACTGGCTGTTCATCTGTTTGCCGACCTGGCGCTGGCGACCTCATTTTTAGGTGTGTCGCTTGGTCTATTTGATTACCTGGCCGACCTGTTCCAGCGCCGCAACACGGCTGTCGGGCGTCTGCAAACCGGCGCGATAACCTTTTTGCCCCCGCTGGCCTTCGCCCTCTTCTATCCGCGCGGTTTTGTGATGGCGCTCGGTTATGCTGGCGTGGCGCTTGCGGTGCTGGCCCTGCTGATCCCCGCCCTGCTCGCATGGCAAAGCCGTAAGGCGCATGGACAAGCGCAATATCGTGTTCTGGGCGGGAGACCTATGCTCTGCCTGGTGATGGCCTGCGGCGTAACTATTATTGCCGTACAGTTTGCGATTTCAGCAGGCTTGCTGCCGGAAGTGGGATAATAAATCGGGCTCATCAGGAGCCCGGTTTTTTTAGTGCAGGCAGCAGCTTTTGAATTTCTTACCGCTGCCACACGGGCAAGGATCGTTACGCCCGACTTTTACACCATTCACCTGCGGTTTCTGAGCAACAGGCTGTTGTGGATTCGCCGACCAGTACTCATACAGACGCAGAGCGGCAGGCCTGATAGCCTCTACGCTTTCATTGAATTCCTCTTCGGTGAATTCATCCAGACGCTCAAAGTTTTCTTCCAGCCCGTGCAAGGCAATAATATCCAGATCGGCCTTACGCTCCTCCGGCAAGCCTGACCAGTCGGTTAGCGCCACGCCGCGCATATAGCCAAAACACCACTCTTCAACCACCGTGTAGCTCTTACCGTCCACTTCGTTGTAACCAAAGACGGGTTCAAACTGATCCGGGTAATCACTCAGGCGCTCGGCAATATCGTTCAAATGCTTAAAGCAGAGATCGATAAAACGATTCATTTCACGATCGTTTTTCCAGCGCGGAATGTTCTTTTCGCCGCCCCATACGGCAACCAGCCAGCGATCCGGCTCGACAACCACCGGGCCGGACAATACGGCGGTCAACATACCATCCAGCTCCGCCACATCGAGTACGGACTCATCGCTGTGGCCATAAGCGACCAATGTCTCTTCCAGCCACTGCAATTCATTTTCATTTAACGGGCCTTCGGTCATTTACGACTCTCCTGATGGCATAAGGGATAAAAAAGAAGGGTATCACAGAAACGATAAGCGTAAAAAAGCCGGGACAAGCCCGGCTATTTATAATCAGGATTCTGGCGTCAATTTTTCATTGCGCTGAACAGTCTTTTAATTGATGACCGTATGCAAAATCACCGCTTTAGTGTCAGGGTCGATAAGCTGTACATCATCTTTTACCAGCGTTGCCTCAATGGTATTACGATCGCCATTAATGCTGTCGATATGGATGAAATATTTCGCTGAGGTGCTGACATTTTTGCCTTTGCCTTTGAAATCGGCGAACTTCGCAGAGATCTCACGGGCCTGATCGTCAGGAACCAGCACTGTGCAGCCACGGACGGTCTTATCGACAGATAACGATACGCCCCGTTCGTTGACGGTGATGCCCCCGTTCATGTTGCAAAGGAAGTTATGATATTCATAGCCTTTCTTTGCAAAGTCATAGCTGCTATCGGTAAGGGTGAAGATCCCCATATCGTTAATTTTGATAGCGTTTTCACCCGACGCTGTTTTCAGCTTCAGGAAGTCCTCATCATGATAAGAACCATCGGTGGTGGAATAAATGACGATATTTTTGATGTCTTTATATTGCGCAATTTTTGCTTTAATTTGCGGCAGTTCTTCTTTTTTGATGTCTTCTTTCGCAAATGAATCACTGGTGTTGTTCCATTTGTTGCTAAAGAGTCCCATCAGCTCATCATCGTTAAACTGGCGCGGAGTCTGGGCAAAATAGATATAAAAGAGATCTTTTGTAGAAATCGGCTGGTATTCGCTGTCGGCAACGTTTTTCAGCGCCTGATCTTTTGCATTTAATTCTGCTTCATATTTATCACGCCACGCCTTTTGGCCCGCCGTCGGCTCGACTTTGCTTTGCTTCATGTCGGCCAGCGCGAATTTCCCTTCGGTGATAATTTTCTTGTCAGCCTTAGTGATGGTATAGGAGACCGGCGTTGAGAAGGCTTTACCGTAAATCTCATCACTGCTGAAATCAGCCTGGGCACTACAGGTCAGGCTGTCCTGGCCTGTTGCAGAAAGCGTCGGGTTACTTATTTTCAGAACGTCAGTCTGGCCAAAGCCTTTGTTAAAGGTATCAGCGGAATAGAGAAAACTGTCATCAATACGACTTTTTCTTCTCAGCTCCGAATCAGTAATGCTTTTGGTCGAGTCAACGTTACGATCGCTAAAAGGATAATAGTTAAAGGGATGTTGGGTTAAAAACTCACTGGTGCCCGCTTTGAAGTTGTTTGTTAATTGCTCAATTGCCTGCGGCGACTTACATAAAGTCTGAGCTTCTTCGCTTGTCAGTTCAGAAATCTTTTTATCTTCAACCGCTTTATCGCAGCCAACCAATACGACTGACAGCCCTAAAATACATACAATCCCGCGCATAATTCCCTCTTAAATAATGACACTTTTACTTTATGTTCCGCATTTACCAGCATCACCTAAAAACAATCAGTGGCAGCGCCCGATCCGTAGAAGTTGTCACATACAGCTAAGGCGAAATAGCCAACGGCAATGTTGATAATTAAAAAGCGGCGCATAACACTAACAGGATTATCAGACGACATGTACCCACCTGTTTTAGTACATGAAAAACCTGTGAGTGATTTTATTTAGAGCAAAAAAAAGCCCGGTTTCCCGGGCTCTTATCATGCGCTAAAAATCTTAGTAGTAGGCTTTCAGCGTCCTCTGGCAGAGTGCGGAGCGGACGCAATCGTCTGTGGTGAAACGCACCACCCCTACCATCTCATCTTCCTCAAAACGCGACAGCGCATCGCTCAGACCAGACTGCACCCCGCGGGGCAAATCACACTGAGTCACATCACCGTTGACGATTACCGTCACATTTTCCCCGAGGCGCGTTAAGAACATTTTCATTTGCGCAGCGGTCACATTCTGAGCCTCGTCAAGAATGACAACCGCATTTTCAAAGGTACGTCCGCGCATATAGGCGAACGGCGCGATCTCTACCTTACCAATCTCTGGTCGCAGGCAGTATTGCATGAAGGACGCACCCAGCCTTTTCACCAGCACATCATAGACGGGCCGGAAATAAGGGGCGAACTTCTCCGAAATATCACCAGGTAAGAAGCCGAGATCTTCGTCGGCCTGCAGAACCGGTCGGGTTACAATAATCCTGTCCACATCCTTATGAATCAGGGCTTCCGCCGCTTTCGCCGCGCTGATCCATGTTTTACCGCAGCCGGCTTCCCCGGTCGCGAATATCAGTTGTTTACTCTCGATAGCATTCAGGTACTGCGCCTGAGCTTCATTACGCGCAACAATCGGTGAATTATCACGGCTATCCCTTGCCATTCCAATTGCTTCAACGCCACTCATCTGCACAAGCGAGGTGACCGACTCTTCTTCACGCTGTTTGTGACTGCGCGAATCGCGTCTCAGCACACGTTTAGCTTCACGACGAGCTTTGATCACTGCTTTCTGTCTTCCCATGGATAGCACCTTGAGTTGTTGGTTTACATCACACGCACCAAAATCGGCACGATTATGCGCACGAACGTCTGAGGTTTGGCTTCCTTTTAAGCCATGTCTTGCCTTTGAAATTGACATAACAAAGCAGCCGTCATCAGCGCTTGCCATGTCGGTTAAATCAGAAACAGGAATAAAGGAGAGAAATTCAGAGGTGAAGCGTTTACTGCCGGAGTGTGCATCCCCGAGCCGGGTGTTGCGCTGTTTGTTGGTGTTACGTCCAGTTGTGGACTTTACCATCCGCGATCTCCAGGTGACGACATCACCGCAGGGCAGTAATTCTATGTAATAAGTACATCAGGAATTAGCATAAACGCAACATTATTTTCACCGAAAGGTAACGAGCGTTTACCCTGCGCTATGGAAAAGAGTGTCTACGAAGAATATTACAGAAAAATAACAGATACTTTCTCATACGAAAAATCGATAGTTTGATGGCAGAAAAAGTGTGAACGGATGCTACAGATAAGAGATTATCCTGCCTGGCTTCAGGCAGGATTCTTTTTTCAGGCTTCGAGCAGTGCTTGCCCGAGATACTGGTTTTGGTCTTTAACCCCTGGCAGCACGAAGAAGTAGCCGCCGCCGATGGGCTTAATATACTCCTCCAGCGCTTCGCCATTGAGACGTTTTTGCACGGTCAGAAACCCCTTCTCCAGGTCGTGCTGATAGCAGACAAACAGGAGTCCCATATCAAGCTGCCCGGCATTGGTGACACCCAGGGAATAGCTATAACCCCGGCGCATCATCAGGCTCGACTGCGTCTCTGGCGTACGTGGATTTGCCAGACGAATATGGCTGTCCAGGGCAATCACATCGCCACCGGGGTCGCTGGCGTAATCGGGGACATCATGCTCGTTGTGCATCCCCAGCGGCGCGCCGGTTTGCTTATCGCGACCAAAAATAGTCTGCTGCTCTTTGAGTGGCGTACGATCCCAGAACTCCACGTGAAACTGAATGATACGCACGGCCTGATAGCTACCGCCCACGGCCCACGCAGGCTCCGCCTGATCGCTTGTTACCCACACAACCTTGTCCATCAGCGCGTTATCACTGCTGTCCGGGTTTGCCGTACCATCCTTAAAGCCCAGCAGGTTTACCGGCGTCTCCTTTCCTTTACTGCGCGCGGCGTGGTCGGAGATAAACCCCTCTCGCTTCCAGCGAACGCTCAGTAAATCAGGCGTGTGTTTAATCAAATCGCGCAGGGCATGAATCACCGTGTCCTGGGTATTGGCGCAGATTTGCACCAGCAGGTCACCATGGCTTAATGAAGAGACCAGCGCATCGTTGGGAAAGCGCTCCATCTTTTGCAATTTTTTCGGCTTTTGCGCACGCAGGCCAAAGCGGTCATCGAACAGAGAATCACCCAACGAAACCGTGATGGTCAGATTATCCGGTGCGATAAACGGCCCGAGAATACCGGAATCCATCGGCGGAAGGCGCGGATTAGGGGTTTCCGGCGCCGGCCCCCCTTCGGTCAGAAAAGCGATACGTTGCGTTAACAGACGAAACAGACGCTGCAAATCGGCTTTGTCGGACGCCAGCACATCAAACGCCACCAGCATCATCGACGCCTGTTGCGGCGTCAAAATCCCGGCCTGATGCTCACCATAAAAGGGCTGCTTTTCCATGCGCGCATTCGGGGAGAGTGTGCCTGGCGCACTTTGCGGTTTGGCCGCATGCGCCACCGGACATCCTCCGGCCAGGGCAAGGGCGCCTCCCAGCGCGCCCATACCTTTTAATAAACGGCGACGCGAAGGCTCGCTAACGCCGTACTCTTCTTTGTCATTCATGATAGTTAGTCCAGACCGAGCACACCGCGCAGTTGAGCGAGATCTTCCGCCAGCGTCGTGATCGGCCCTTTAAGCGCGTTACGGTCAGCATCCGTCAGCTTGTCATAGGTCTCATAGCCGTCTTTGGTACGGTATTTCGCCAGAATAGCGTCGACTTTCTTAAAGTTCGCATCCACTTTACCGAGCAGTTCGGCGTTGTTTTTCTGCAACTGCGGACGCAGCAGATTGACGATTTTCTGCGCGCCATCGACGTTAGCCTGGAAATCCCACAGATCGGTATGGCTGTAGCGGTCTTCTTCACCGCTGATTTTGGTCGCCGCGACCTCTTCAATCAGACCCGCAGCGCCACCCACCACTTTTGACGGCGGGAACGCCAGCTCGCTGATGCGTTTTTGCAGCTCCTGCACGTCGGTGTAAAGCTGGTCAGCATAGGTGTCCATGCCTTTCACCGAGTTGTCGCCAAACAGGGCTTTTTCCAGACGGTGGAAACCGGTGAATTTCGGATCGTCTGCCTTCTTCTCGTAGTCATCTTCGCGGGCATCAATACTGCCGTCCAGGTCGGAGAACAGCTCAGCGATCGGTTCAATACGCTCATAGTGCTGGCGCGTCGGCGCATACAGCGATTTCGCTTTTTCGATATCGCCCGCTTTCACCGCATCGGTAAAGGCTTTTGTCCCTTTTACCAGTTCGGCTGTCTCGGCCGTCACGTAGGCTTTATAGTCGGTGATAGCAGTGCCAAGGCTCAGCAGCGCTTCGCTTTTTGCCGCATCCGCCGTCGCCTGGCCTTTAACGATGAGTTTGCCTTTCGGGTTGGTAAGCAGGCCGCAGGTCATGTCATATTCACCCGGCTGCAGGTTAGCGGTCAGCTTCTGGCTAAAGCCCGGCGCAATGTTTTCGCGCTCTTCAACCACCAGCACCCCTTTGAGGATTTCCCACTCCAGCGCCTTCTGACTCTGGTTGACGATGAGGAACTGCGTTTTACCCGCGTTTACCGTCAGATTCATCGGCTCACACTGCTTGTCCGTGACGGTCACTTTTACCTGAGGGACATCCGCTGCATGGGCAGCAAACGCGCAAGAAAGCAGCGTTGCGATCCCTGCCTGTAACGCACTACGACGAAAATGAATTGCCATGACCCCTTCCCTTCTTAAAGTATGTTGTAACTATAATTCACCCGGTACAGCGATTATTGTGCAGCTCTGGAAGGCTGCGAGCCTGAGCGCGATGGCATGACATACAGCACCAGCGCAGGAATTAAGTAGAGGAACCAGACGCCAACTTCGCTGACGCTCGGTGTCTCCTGATAGCCGAAAATGCCTTCCAGCAGCGTGCCCGTCAGAGAGTGCGTAGTCAGCACGTTGCTCAGATCGAACGCCACATCCTGGAAGTGGTTCCACAGTCCGGCCTCATGAAAGGCGCGAATCGCCCCTGCCGCCAGACCTGCCGCAACCAGCAAAATAAACAGGCTGGTCCATTTGAAGAACGCACCGAGGTTCAGACGAATGCCGCCCCAGTAGAGCAGGAAGCCGAGTACCACGGCCGCAACCAGCCCAAGCACCGCGCCCACAGGCGGCCAGATCCCCACATCTTGCTGGAATGCCGCCAGCAGAAAGAAGACCGATTCCAGCCCTTCGCGCGCCACCGCGAAGAAGACCATCATGATCAGCGCCCAGCCATGGTTGTTTCGGCTGGCGAGGGCGTTATCTACCGCCTGCTCCAGTTGCACTTTGACGTTGCGGGAGACTTTGCGCATCCAGAAGACCATCCATGTCAGGATCACCACGGCAATCACCGCGACAATGCCTTCAAACAGCTCCTGCTCTTTCTGCGGGAACTCACCAGTGGTTTCGTTAATGATGATGCCGAGCGCCAGACATAGCGCCGCGGCGAGGAAGACACCAATCCACATCACGCCAATCCAGCGTCCGCGCTGAGTGCGCTTGAGGTAACTGGCAATCAAACTTACGATCAGTGCCGCTTCGAGGCCTTCACGTAACATAATGAGAAATGGAACAAACATGCGGACGCCTCTGCTGTCATCAATGGTCAATTGCTGAAAAGAAAAGTAAATTTCTTTGATAGTGATTATCATTACGGAAAAAAGAAACTCAAGCGAAAATTAATATGAATAATGAAAGGATGTAACCGGGTCGCAAACTAAGACTGATCGAAACGGCTGTTATGCAGAATCAGAAGGTATATGGCAAAAAGTTAGCTTACAAATCATTAACTTTTTGTTTACTGAGTATACGGGCTGTGGCTAAATGAGCGCCCCAATTACCTGCACAATTTTCGACATGATCAACTTCCTACATTTTCTGCTGGCGCTGGTCGTCATTCTGGCTCTGGCATGGCTCACCAGCTTTGACCGCCGCAAAGTTCGCGTGCGCTTTATTCTGCAATTAGTGGTTATTGAACTGGCGCTGGCATGGTTCTTTTTGCATGCGCAAAGCGGACTGACGCTAATTAAATATGTCTCTGGCTTTTTTGAAACACTGCTCAAATTTGCAGGTGAAGGCACCAACTTTGTCTTTGGCGGGATGAGTGAAAAAGGGTTGGCGTTTATTTTCCTCGGCGTTCTGTGCCCTATCGTCTTTATTTCCGCGCTGATCGGTATTTTGCAGCACTGGCGTATTCTGCCGATTTTTATTCGTCTTATCGGCACGCTGCTGTCAAAACTCAACGGCATGGGCAAGCTGGAGTCGTTTAACGCGGTCAGCTCGCTGATCCTTGGCCAGTCGGAAAACTTCATTGCCTACAAAGGGATTCTGGCCGACCTGTCCTCACGTCGTCTGTTCACCATGGCCGCAACCGCGATGTCGACGGTATCGCTGTCGATTGTCGGCGCCTATATGACGATGCTGGATGCCAAATATGTGGTGGCGGCGTTAATCCTTAATATGTTCAGCACCTTTATTATCCTGTCAGTCATTAACCCGACGCGCCCGGAAGCCGAACCGGAAATTAAGCTGGAAAAACTCCACGAATCACAAAGTTTCTTTGAGATGCTGGGGGAATATATTCTGGCCGGTTTCAAAGTGGCGATGATTATCCTGGCCATGCTGATTGGCTTTATTGCCCTGATTAGCGCGGTCAATGCCCTCTTCTCTACCCTGTTTGGCATCAGCTTCCAGCAAATTCTTGGCTATGTGTTCTACCCGCTGGCGTGGCTGGTCGGCATTCCGCTTTCCGATGCCCTGCATGCGGGCAGCATTATGGCGACCAAACTGGTGGCTAACGAGTTTGTGGCGATGATCGAACTGCAGAAAGTTGCCGCTGAAATGACGCCGCGCGGGCTTGGGATCCTCTCCGTCTTCCTGGTGTCGTTCGCCAACTTCGCCTCTATCGGCATCGTGGCGGGCGCCATTAAAGGGCTTAACGAGCAGCAGGGGAATGTCGTCTCACGCTTTGGTTTGCGCCTGGTCTATGGTGCAACGCTGGTGAGTCTGCTTTCCGCCGCTTTTGCAGGCGTTGTGCTTTAATTCTCACGGCGGGCTTCACACCCGCCGTTTTTTTTATCAGAACTGTACGCAAACCGGCTGATCAACCCGCATCACAGACTCCTGCCCGAAACGGGTTTTGTAGAGCGTGCGCAGCGTTTCGATATTGCTTTCACTTCCAGCATCTTTCCCGTGGATCAGCATTAACGCTTTGCTCGCTTCCTTCGCCACTTTGCCGTCGTTACCCAGCCATTGTCCGCGCGCGTCAAACACCGTCAGGCCATCACGAAAGCGCGGCGTCACGTCCGTATCGACAAACTGCTGCCACTCCTGTGCGGTGACATCTTTCCCTGCCGGGCGGCTTAAGCCGAAATAGAGCGTGGTTTGTTGCATCTGATTGTCGGCTTTGCAGCTCTGGGCGGGCTGCTGCGCCTGTTTTGCCGTCTGTGCGACGCAGCCTGCCAGTAAACCCGCGAACGCCAGTGCAGTAACCCCTGTCTTTATCTTCATCTTGCTATCCTCATTGTTTTAAGCAATGTGATAAGAGCGTAAATGCACTGTTATATCAAGAAAAAACCCGCCGAAGCGGGTTTAGCAAGAGGGATCAGTCGGCCTGCAAGCGTGTCGGTGGCGCAGAGTGATAATGTGCGTCTGCTTCGGCGAAGCGGTCTTGCATCGCGCGAGACGGTGCTTTACCCAGCAGGCTGAACACCACAATGCCAAGACTACCGAACACAAAGCCCGGAATGATTTCATACAGCCCCAGCCAGGCGAACTGCTTCCAGACGATAACGGTGACCGCACCGATAACCATCCCGGCCAGTGCGCCGTTGCGCGTCATTTTTGACCACATGACCGAGAACAGCACCACCGGGCCAAACGCCGCGCCAAAGCCTGCCCATGCGTAGCTGACCAGGCCCAGCACGCGGTTTTCCGGGTTCGCCGCCAGCGCAATGGATACCAGCGCCACCAGCAGCACCATCACGCGGCCAACCCAGACCAGCTCGGTCTGCCCGGCATTTTTACGCAGGAACGCTTTGTAGAAATCTTCTGTCAGTGCGCTGGAGCACACCAGCAACTGGCAGCTCAGGGTGGACATTACCGCCGCCAGAATCGCTGACAGCAGCACCCCGGCAATCCAAGGATTAAACAGAATCTGTGCCAGTTCAATGAACACGCGTTCTGCGTTCTGATTGACCGCGCCAGCCTGTTCAGGGTGGTTATTAAAATAGGCAATCCCGAAGAAGCCCACGGCAACGGCCCCGGCAAGGCACAGGACCATCCAGGTCATGCTGATACGGCGGGCGTGGACGATGCTGTGGTGGGAATCCGCCGCCATAAAGCGCGCCAGGATATGCGGCTGACCGAAATATCCCAGTCCCCAGCCCATCAACGAAATAATGGCAACGAAGTTCAGCCCTTTCAGCATGTCGATATTTTCGATGCTTTTCTGCTTGATAACTTCCAGCGAGTCCGCAAGGCCACCTACGGAGAGGATCACAATCACCGGGGTCAGGATCAGGGCGAAAATCATCAGGCTCGCCTGTACGGTATCGGTCCAGCTTACCGCCAGGAAACCGCCGATAAAGGTATAGATGATGGTTGCCGCCGCACCCGCCCATAGCGCGTGCTCGTATGTCATGCCGAAGGTACTTTCAAACAGACGCGCGCCCGCCACGATGCCGGAGGCACAGTAAATAGTGAAGAACACCAGAATGACGACCGCCGAGATAATACGCAGCAGGCGGCTTTTATCTTCAAAACGGCCGGTAAAATAGTCCGGCAGCGTCAGGGCATTATTGTTGACCTCGGTATGCACGCGCAGACGACCTGCGACCAGCTTCCAGTTGACCCACGCGCCAAGCGTCAGGCCAATGGCGATCCAACTTTCTGAAATACCCGAGATAAAAATGGCGCCGGGCAGCCCCATCAGCAACCAGCCGCTCATGTCCGATGCCCCTGCGGATAACGCAGTCACTAACGGGCCCAGACTACGACCACCTAAGATATAGTCATCAAAGTTTTTCGTTGAACGCCAGGCAAAGAACCCGATGAGAATCATGCCAAAGATATAAATGAAAAAGGTCACCAGCAGCGGTGTGCTAATTGCCATCAATAAAAGTCTCCAGGATTTACCCGTTATCTTCACCACCGGAACGGGGTAGCGATGTGATTGTTGTTATGAAGCGACCGTATCCTGCCGGAAGCCCCGGTTATTCACAAATGATTTAACACAGCATTTACATTAATTTCATCCCGAAACCGTCATTATTTTCCACCAGGTTGCACCATGTCACACTTTCAAAGGTTGCACCTTAAAAAAGTGTTATCTACCGCAAATTCACTCGCCTTTAACCGTAATTCAGTATGCCAATTCCAGTTACATACAATTAACTTATCGTTCAATATTGACCTTGTTAACCCAGTCACATTTAACAAGGTTGCACAAAGTTGCAACATGACGGATAGTCTGCACACAACAAAAATTGCAGGAGAAAAACATGGGTACCACCACCATGGGCGTTAAACTTGATGATGCGACGCGTGAGCGACTGAAAGCCGCTGCTGCATCGATTGACCGCACACCACACTGGCTGATTAAGCAGGCCATCTTTAGCTACCTGGAAAAACTCGAAAATAACGAAATAATTCCAGAATTGCCTGCGACCCATGCGGGTCAGTACGCCGAAAGCGATGAAGCCGATAGCAGCGCTGATGAAAGTGCCCAGCCTTTCCTCGAATTCGCCGAAAACATTTTGCCGCAGTCGGTTTCACGTGCCGCTATCACCGCCGCCTGGCGTCGCCCGGAAACGGATGCGGTTCCCATGCTGCTTGAGCAGGCGCGTCTTGCGCCGCCTATTGCCGAAAATACCCAGCAGTTAGCCAGCCAACTGGCGGCGAAGCTGCGTAACCAAAAGACCGCGTCCGGCCGGGCGGGTATGGTACAGAGTTTGTTGCAAGAATTTTCACTTTCTTCGCAAGAAGGGGTGGCGCTGATGTGCCTGGCAGAGGCGCTGTTGCGCATTCCTGATAAGGCCACCCGCGATGCGCTGATCCGCGACAAAATCAGCAATGGTAACTGGCAATCGCATATTGGCCGCAGCGCCTCGCTGTTCGTCAATGCCGCCACCTGGGGCCTGCTCTTTACCGGCAAACTGGTCTCTACCCACAACGAAGCCAGCCTGTCGCACTCGCTTAACCGCATTATCGGCAAGAGCGGCGAACCGCTGATCCGCAAAGGGGTGGACATGGCGATGCGCCTGATGGGCGAGCAGTTCGTCACCGGGGAAACCATTGCCGAAGCGCTGGCTAACGCCCGCAAACTGGAAGAAAAAGGGTTCCGCTACTCCTACGATATGCTGGGTGAGGCCGCGCTGACCGCTGCCGATGCAGAGGCCTACATGGTCTCTTACCAGCAGGCGATCCACGCGATTGGGAAAGCCTCTAATGGCCGCGGCATTTATGAAGGGCCGGGGATCTCCATTAAGCTCTCTGCGCTGCACCCACGCTACAACCGCGCCCAGTACGACAGAATGATGGACGAGCTCTACCCGCGCCTGAAATCACTGGCGCTGCTTGCCTGCCAGTATGACATCGGCATCAATATCGACGCCGAAGAGGCCGACCGGCTGGAAATCTCTCTCGATCTGCTGGAAAAGCTCTGTTTCGAACCAGAACTGGCGGGCTGGAACGGCATCGGTTTTGTGATTCAGGCCTACCAGAAACGCTGTCCGTTCGTCATTGATTACCTGACGGATCTGGCCTCACGTAGTCGCCGTCGTCTGATGATCCGTCTGGTGAAAGGCGCGTACTGGGATAGCGAGATCAAACGCGCGCAGATGGAAGGGCTGGAGGGGTATCCGGTCTATACGCGCAAAGTCTATACCGACGTCTCCTACCTGGCCTGCGCGAAAAAATTGCTCGCCGTGCCGAATTTGATTTACCCGCAGTTCGCCACCCACAACGCCCATACTCTGGCCGCTATCTATCAACTGGCGGGGCAAAACTACTATCCGGGTCAATACGAGTTCCAGTGTCTGCACGGCATGGGCGAGCCGCTCTACGAGCAGGTGGTCGGTAAAATCTCTGACGGCAAGCTGAACCGCCCTTGCCGCATCTACGCTCCGGTGGGCACCCACGAAACCTTGCTGGCTTATCTGGTGCGTCGCCTGCTGGAAAACGGCGCCAATACCTCCTTTGTGAACCGTATTGCCGATACATCGCTGCCGCTCGATGAACTGGTGGCCGACCCGGTGCTGGCGGTAGAGAAACTGGCGACACAAGAAGGCCATGTTGGCCTGCCGCATCCGAAAATCCCGCTGCCACGCTGGCTGTACGGACAGGGGCGTATCAACTCAGCAGGGCTGGATCTGGCCAATGAACATCGACTGGCCTCCCTCTCCTCTTCCCTGCTCAACAGCACGACACAGAAATGGCAGGCCAAACCGTTACTGGAAACCCCGGTAGCGGAAGGTGAAATGGAGCCCGTGCTCAACCCGGCAGAGCCGAAAGATGTTGTTGGCTATGTTCGGGAAGCCTCCGGCAGTGAAGTGGCGCGCGCGCTGGAAAGTGCGGTGAATAACGCGCCTATCTGGTTTGCCACCCCGCCCCAGGAGCGCGCGGCGATCCTCGAACGTGCGGCGGTACTGATGGAAGATCAGATGCAGACACTGCTCGGCATCCTGGTACGCGAAGCAGGCAAAACATTCAGCAATGCGATTGCCGAAGTCCGTGAAGCGGTCGATTTCCTGCGCTATTACGCAGGCCAGGTACGGGAAGATTTTGCTAACGAAACCCACCGCCCGCTGGGTCCGGTGGTCTGTATCAGCCCGTGGAACTTCCCACTGGCGATTTTCACCGGGCAAATCGCGGCGGCGCTGGCGGCCGGTAACACCGTGCTGGCAAAACCGGCAGAGCAGACACCGCTGATTGCCGCACAGGGTGTCGCTATTCTGCGGGAAGCGGGCGTCCCGTCGGGCGTGCTGCAACTGCTACCAGGCCGGGGCGAAACCGTAGGCGCGCAGTTGACGTCAGATAACCGCGTACGCGGCGTGATGTTCACCGGTTCTACGGAAGTGGCAAGCCTGTTACAGCGCAATATTGCCACAAGACTGGATGCACAAGGGCGTCCGACGCCGCTTATCGCCGAAACAGGCGGGCTGAATGCAATGATTGTCGACTCTTCTGCGTTGACCGAGCAGGTGGTGGTCGATGTGCTCGCCTCGGCCTTTGATAGCGCCGGACAGCGCTGTTCGGCACTGCGCGTACTCTGCCTGCAGGAAGAGATTGCCGAACATACCCTCACCATGCTGCGCGGCGCGATGGCGGAATGTCGCATGGGGAATCCAGGACGCCTGACAACGGATATCGGTCCGGTGATTGACCGCGAAGCCAAAGAGAATATTGAGAAACATATTCAGGCAATGCGCGAGAAAGGTCGCCCGGTGTTCCAGACGGCCCATGAAAACACCCTTGATGCCCGTGAATGGCGAACCGGCACCTTTGTAATGCCAACGCTCATTGAGCTGGAGAGTGTGGACGAGCTGAAAAAAGAGGTCTTTGGTCCGGTGCTGCACGTGGTGCGCTACCGCCGCAACGATCTCGACAAACTGGTAAGTCAGATTAATGCCGCAGGTTATGGCCTGACGCTGGGTGTTCACACCCGCATTGATGAGACTATCTCTCAGGTGACCGGCAGCGCGCATGTTGGCAACCTGTACGTAAACCGCAACATGGTCGGCGCGGTCGTGGGTGTACAGCCCTTCGGCGGAGAGGGGCTATCTGGCACCGGGCCTAAAGCTGGCGGACCGCTGTACCTTTATCGCCTGCTCGCCAGCCGCCCGGAAACGGCCATCAAGCAGACGCTGTCGCGTCACGATACCCGCTTCCCGCTTGATGCACAGCTTAAACCGAGCCTGATCCAGCCGCTGGATGCGCTGACACATTGGGCAGAGGATAAACCGGCATTGCAGGCTATTTGCCAGCGGTTTGGCGAACTGGCCCAGACCGGGATCCAGCGGGTACTCCCCGGCCCTACCGGTGAACGCAATACCTGGACGCTGCTGCCCCGCGAGTCGGTTCTTTGCATGGCCGACAACGCAGAAGATAGCCTGACACAGCTTGCGGCAGCCCTCGCCAGCGGCTGTCGGGTATTGTGGCCAGATGATGAGCTTCACCGCACCCTGCATAACGCGTTACCAGAGAGTGTCAGCGCAAGGATCACGCTGGCCGCGCTCGATAACCTGCTTTCACAGCCATTTGATGCGGTTATCTATCACGGTGACTCCGATCAGCTACGTGAACTGTGCGGACATATCGCGACGCGCGATGGCGCCATCATCTCGGTACAGGGTTTTGCCCGTGGTGAGAGCAACATTTTGCTGGAGCGTTTATGGCTGGAGCGTTCGCTGAGTATCAACACCGCGGCCGCAGGCGGCAATGCCAGCCTGATGACCATCGGCTAAGGGCGCAAAACTCGCTGATAATGTACTGAATGTCGGGGCTACAATTCAGCGCGAAGCAGTAGTACCGTATGCCGGATATGCACAATGCTATCCGGCATTTTTTTATACGGAGAAAATATGAAACGTTTATTGATTGCAGGGGTGGTTTTGCTGGTCAGCGCCAGCGCACTGGCGGAGGACTGCGACAACGCTATCTCGCAGACAGAAATGAACATGTGTAGCGCCGATCAATACGACAAGGCGGACAAAAAACTCAACCAGACCTGGCAGACGGCACTCAAGCGCGCCACGCCACAACAGCGTGACTTACTGAAAAAAGCGCAGAAAAACTGGATTGCCCTGCGCGATGCCGACTGTGCGTTTATCGGCTCCGGCTCAGAACAAGGCAGCGCGCAGCCTATGGTCATCAACCAGTGCATGACCGATAAAACGAACGAGCGCGAAGCCTGGCTTTCGTCTCTCCTGCAGTGCGGTGAGGGTGATCTGAGCTGCCCTTTCCCGACCGCCAACTAACGCACGCGGATGCCTTCGGTCACCATCCGCTGCACGTTTTCTACCGTGCGCTGAAAAAAGGCCTCATCCTGTAACGTTGTGCCGGTCACCGCCTCTACCTGAGTGGCGAAATCGGCATAATGCTGGGTTGAGGCCCAAATCATAAAAATAAGATGATGCGGGTCGACCGGTGCCAGTTTGCCGCTGGCTACCCAACCGGCAATAATGGCCGATTTCTCTTCCACCAGCGCTTTCAGCGATCCTTCCAGCTCTTCTTTCAGCACCGGCGCGCCTTGCAGCATCTCCATGCAGAACAACCGTGACGCCTGCGGATTATCACGCGAAACTTCAAGCTTTAAGCGGATGTACTCCCCAATCGCCACCAGCGGGGTCAGGTCCTCACGAAACGCTTTTAACGGTGCCAGCCAGATAGCAAGGATGTGGCGCAACACGGCAAGGTAGAGCGCCTCTTTGGAAGGGTAATAGTAGAGAAGATTGGTTTTTGACACCCCCGCTCGCTCCGCCACCTTTTCAATGCGCGTACCGTGAATGCCATACAGGGAAAAGGTCTCAAGCGCCGCAGCCAGAATGGCCTCTTTTTTCTCGTTCACCGCCTGTGTCCGCTTGCCCGCTTTTTTCGCCGTATCCTGCGCCATCTTTTTCTCCTTATTGATTTTTCTCAGCATATCAAATGGCGCGAGCCGACTCGACCCCTGCACAGCCATGGCGCAAGAGCGCCTGTTTTTTGTGCACTGTTTTTGACCATTTAGTCCACTTTTTTAATCTGCATTTCGTCAACTTTTGTTTAACACACTAATAACAATGTAGTTTTCAAAACTGGCATCTCCTTTGCTAAATCGTTGATGCGAGGCTCACAGGAGAGTGCAGGATGCAACGCCACGCCCGACGTTCAACCGACAACGCGAGGTACGAGATGAAAATTGGTGTTTTCGTTCCGATTGGCAACAACGGCTGGCTGATTTCCACCCATGCGCCGCAATACAAACCGACCTTTGAACTCAATAAGGCGATTGTGCAAAAGGCCGAGCATTATCACTTCGACTTTGCTCTGTCGATGATCAAGCTGCGGGGTTTTGGCGGCAAAACAGAATTCTGGGATCACAATCTGGAATCCTTCACCCTGATGGCCGGACTGGCTGCGGTGACATCGCGGATTCAGATCTACGCCACCGCCGCTACCTTAACGCTGCCGCCCGCCATCGTGGCGCGCATGGCCTCCACCATCGACTCCATTTCCGGCGGTCGTTTCGGCGTCAACCTGGTCACCGGCTGGCAAAAGCCGGAATACGACCAGATGGGCATCTGGCCCGGCGATGAGTACTTTTCACGCCGTTATGACTACCTGACCGAATATGTCCAGGTACTGCGCGATTTATGGGGCACCGGGAAAAGCGATTTCAAAGGTGAGTTTTTCACCATGAATGACTGTCGCGTCAGCCCGCAGCCGTCGCAGCCCATGAAAGTGATTTGCGCCGGGCAAAGCGATGCCGGGATGGCGTTTTCAGCGCAATACGCTGATTACAACTTCTGCTTTGGCAAAGGGGTCAACACCCCAACGGCATTTGCGCCTACCGCTGAAAGGATGCGCGAGGCGGCACAAAAAACCGGGCGCGACGTGGGCTCGTACGTGCTGTTTATGGTTATCGCCGATGAAACCGATGAAGCCGCACGCGCTAAATGGGAACACTACAAGGCAGGCGCGGATGACGAAGCGCTGGCGTGGCTGACCGAGCAAAGCCAGAAAGATACCCGCTCCGGCAGCGATACCAACGTGCGCCAGATGGCTGACCCCACCTCCGCCGTCAATATCAATATGGGAACGCTGGTCGGCTCGTATGCCACCGTCGCGCGTCTGCTTGATGAGGTGGCTACTGTTCCCGGTACCGATGGCGTGCTGCTGACATTTGATGATTTTCTGACTGGCATTGAGGCCTTCGGTGAGCGTATCCAGCCACTGATGAACTGCCGCAGCCAGATCCCTGCCCCTACCCGTGAGGTCGCCTGATGATAACGCTTGACGCCCGTCCCGATTCGCTGCGCTTCGACCCGGCGCAGAGCGCGCTGATTGTGGTAGATATGCAAAACGCCTATGCCACAAAAGGGGGATACCTCGACCTGGCGGGGTTTGATGTCTCCGCCACCGCGCCGGTGATAGAAAAGATTCAGACCGCCGTTGCCGCCGCGCGCGAAGCGGGCATGCTCATTATCTGGTTTCAGAATGGCTGGGATGAGCAGTATGTGGAAGCCGGCGGTCCGGGCTCGCCGAACTGGCACAAGTCCAACGCGCTTAAGACCATGCGCAAACGTCCTGAGTTACAGGGCAAACTGCTGGCGAAAGGCGGTTGGGATTACCAGTTAGTGGATGAGCTGGTGCCGCAGGACGGCGATATTGTGCTGCCGAAGCCCCGCTACAGCGGCTTTTTCAACACCCCGCTGGACAGCATTTTGCGCAGCCGTGGCATCCGCCATCTGGTGTTTACCGGTATAGCCACCAATGTTTGCGTGGAGTCGACACTGCGCGACGGCTTTTTCCTCGAATATTTCGGCGTGGTTCTGGAAGACGCCACCCACCAGGCTGGCCCCGCTTTCGCACAACAGGCCGCGCTTTTTAACATCGAAACGTTCTTTGGCTGGGTCAGCGATGTCGGGACATTCTGCAACGCCCTTTCCCCTCAGCCTCGGGTCAAAATTGCTTAAGGAGAACACCATGCCAAAACAGGTCATTATTCCTCCCGGAACCACCACCCCGATTGCGCCGTTTGTGCCAGGTACGCTGGCAGATGGCGTGGTCTATGTCTCCGGGACGCTACCCTTTGATAAGCAAAATAATGTGGTCTACCCCGGCGACCCAAAGGCGCAAACCCGTCACGTGCTGGAGACGATCCGCACCGTTATCGAAACGGCGGGCGGCTCGATGGAGGACGTGACGTTCAACAGTATTTTTATCACCGACTGGAAAAATTACGCCGCGATTAATGAAGTTTATGCGGAGTTCTTCCCCGGCGATAAACCCGCCCGTTTTTGTATTCAGTGCGGGTTGGTCAAGCCGGAGGCACTGGTCGAAATCGCCACCGTCGCGCATATCGCAAAGTGAGGTTTGCATGAAACTGATCCTCAGTGAACCGCCCTTTGCGGGCGCACCCGTGGTGGTGTTGATTGCCGGACTTGGCGGCAATGCCAGCTACTGGCTGGCGCAAACGGCGGCCCTGCAAACCCGGTATCAGGTGGTCAGCTACGATCAATGCGGCACCGGCAATAACCCGGCGACACTGCCGGATGGCTACCGTATCGCCGATATGGCCGCAGAACTGCTGAGCGCCCTGCAACAGGCGGGCATTGACCGTTTTTGCGTGGTTGGCCACGCGCTGGGAGCACTGGTCGGGTTACAAATGGCGCAGGATTACCCGCATAGCATTAGCGCGCTGGTCCTGGTCAATGGCTGGCTACAACTGAGCGATCACACCCGCCGCTGTTTTCACGTCCGCGAGCGCTTATTGCAGGCCGGCGGCGCACAGGCATGGATTGAGGCGCAGCCGCTGTTTCTTTACCCCGCTGACTGGCTGGAGGAGCACGCGCCGCGCATGGAGGCGGAGGAAGCCCTCGCCCTCGCCCATTTTCAGGGCGAGCATAACCTACTGCGGCGCCTGAACGCCCTGAAACGCGCCGATTTTAGCGCCACGGCAGCGCAGATCCGCTGCCCTGTATTGATTATCTGTTCACGGGACGATCTGCTGGTGCCCTGGACCTGTTCGCAAACGCTACACGACGCGTTACCCCATAGTGAAATCCGGCTGATGGAACGCGGTGGGCACGCCTGTAATGTCACCGACAGTGACGCCTTTAATACCCTGTTACTCAGCGGGCTGGAAACCTTACTGCCCATTGCCGAAAAGGAGTTGTTATGAGTGAAGCCGTGAGCCAAAGCGCGCTGAATACCCTGTTTTATGACGCCCGCACCCACAACGGCTGGCAGGACAGACCGGTAAGCGATGCGACACTCGCCGGGATTTATGAACTGGTCAAAATGGGACCGACGTCAGCCAACTGTAGCCCGGCACGTTTTGTGTTTATCCGCAGCGAGGAAGGCAAAGAGCGGCTGCGTCCGGCATTATCGAGTGGGAATCTGGCCAAAACGCTCAGCTCGCCCGTAACCGCAATTGTCGCCTGGGACGCCGAATTCTATGAGCGACTGCCGGAACTCTTTCCTCATGGCGACGCGCGAAGCTGGTTTACGTCAAGCCCGCAACTGGCAGAAGAGACCGCGTTTCGTAACAGCAGCATGCAGGCCGCTTATCTTATCGCTGCCTGTCGGGCCTTAGGGTTGGATACCGGACCGATGTCCGGCTTCGACCGCGCGCTGGTGGATAAGACATTTTTCAGCGATACCCCCTGGCGCAGTAATCTGCTGGTCAATATTGGTTATGGCGATGCCAGCAAGCTGTATGGCCGCCTGCCGCGACTGGCGTTCAACGACGCTTGCCAGCTTATTTGAGAGGTGATGATGGCGATTAATCAACAGACATTCCGCGACGCCATGGCCTGTGTAGGGGCAGCGGTCAATATTATCACCACCGATGGCGAAGCCGGCCAGGCGGGGTTTACCGCCAGCGCCGTGTGCAGCGTCACCGATTCACCGCCTACGCTTCTGGTCTGCCTGAATCGCGCGGCATCGGTCTGGCCGGTGTTTAATCATAACCGGGCGCTGTGCGTAAATACGCTGGCAGCAGGTCAGGAGGGACTGTCGAACTTATTTGGCGGGAAGACGGCGATGGCGGAGCGCTTTGCCGCAGCGCAATGGCAAACCGGTGAAACCGGCTGCCCACGGCTGGAGGGGGCGCTGGCCTCATTTGACTGCCATATCAATCAGGTGGTGAGTGTGGGGACGCACGATATTCTTTTTTGCGAGATTAAAGCTATCATCCACCACCCTGCCCCGGAGGGCCTGGTGTGGTTTAATCGTCATTACCATACGCTGATGCGCCCGGCCTGCTGATCAGGACTCCGGTTCAGCCGTCGTTTCCGGCGCTTTCATCGGCGCCGTTTTCTTTTTTAATTTCAGCTCACTGACTAACACGCCGACGACAATAAACACGCCACCCAGAATAGCCAGCAGCGGCAAGCGTTCTCCCGCCATACGGCCAAATATACCCGCCCACACCGGTTCCCCGGTATAAATAACCGTAGCGCGTGTTGGCGAGACGCTGCGCTGTGCCCAGTTCATGGTGACCTGAATAATCGCGCTGAAAATGCCCAGCCCCGCTGCCAGCCCCAGTAGCGCAGGCGAGATATCCGGAAGGGATTCTCCGGCCGGCGCCATGGCCGCGAACGCCACCAGCGAAGCTGTCAGCAGTTGCACAACGGTGACGCGACGCACATCCACTTTCCCGGCCCAGGCGCTAATCAAAATGATCTCAGCGGCAATCGCCACCGCGCCCACCAGCGTAATGATTTCGCCTTTCCCCAACGCCAGCATGTTGCCGTCCGGCCCGGCCAACAAAATCAGACCAATAAAAGCGAGCAGAATGCCAATGCAGGACATCAGCCCCGGTATACGTCCCAGACATAACCACTGCAACAGCGGCACCAGCGGGACGTACATGGCAGTAATAAACGCCGATTTACTGCTGGGAATAGACTGTAGCCCCCAGGTTTGCAGGCTATAGCCCAGCGCAATCGCCACACCGATGGCGACACCGGCCTTAACTTCAAGCCAGGTGATACCTTTGAGGACATTAAAGGAGAGTAACGCCACCGCCAGCGCGGCCGTCGCGAAACGCAGGCCGACAAAAAAGAACGGGCCGCTCATTGTGACCGCATATTGCACAGCAAGGAATGTCCCACCCCAGAACATGGTGATGAGGATCAGGAGCGCTTCCTGGGGTTTAACGGAGAACTGGAATCGCGAGGTACGCATGTTACAAACCGGTTAACGGAAACCGCCTAGTTTGCGACCTGCGGCCAGTTTCTTCAACTCAAAAAAAACCGCCGGGCAAAACCCGGCGGCGAGCAGACGGCAACAGTCAAAAGGATTAACCGTTACCACAACACCTGAGTACTAGCTGCTGCGGCTACCGTGACTGCTTTTGCCCCCTTTCTTACCAGCTTCCGAGGCACGTTGTGGGTCATTTTTAAAATTACCCCCACTATGCTGGCCACCTTTACGACCTGCTTCTGATGCTCTTTCACGGTCTTCAGCGAAATTACCTGAACCACCACGATGGTTTGCCATTTCTGACCTCCGGTTGTGTGAAACATTAGACATCATACTGCATTCAGTAAAAGAGGATTCTTTCACCGCGCGGCGACACCAATGTACCGATGTCTTCGCCACGTGAAACTAAGCTTAGTAGAGCAAGGTTAATCAGTCAGTGAATCGTAATATCCTGCAACAGGAAATCGGGCAAATCGTTGATTTTTTAAGCAGCATAATGATAAGCCGCTCTTATGCTTTAAAAAAACGGCTGCGTTTAAAATGTGTCAAATTGCAACAGGCAAAGTATCTTTAATTAATGTTATAATAATCAACGATATACATCGCCTCCACTGTCTCCCGCAGATATAAACGCAATGCCGCGCCAACCGATACTGTTCAGCCATCCAGAGCGTGGTACAGACAGCAAACGTTCCGGTGATACCGCAGACTAAGCACACCCTTTCAACTCAATGACTTATTAATACTTTAAATGACAACAAAAATAAGCATCAAAAAGACTTTACCAAATAAAAGATAAGTCTAAAATGCACGACATAAAAAGACATATTAATGACTTTAAAAACGTAAAACTGCTTTCTCATGAGCAAACATTCAACTGCCGATAAGCGCCATTTCGCTGACTTTCTTCGCGGCGCCAGTACTGAACGTTGCGCATGCTGAACGATTACAGACGCAGGCACTCCGTAATAGTGCTGCGACAAAGCCCTGGCGGGTATAGCAACACAAGAATGAACACCGCCACCCTTTAAAATAATTAGCAAGGTTATTGATTATAATGAATAAAAAGTTATTTTTACTTGTTCCGGTGGCCTTTCTGGCAGGATGCACAAGCGCTGCGCAACGTATGAATGATTGCGAGGCCCAGGGCATTTCACGCGATGCATGCTATGTCGCTGAACAGAACCGTCAAAACGGCATCAACGCCCAGGCGCAAGCGCAGGCGATGCGTAATGCTCAGGCGCTCTACCCTGTCGAACCGGCGGCGGGATATAAACATCATCATGATTCAACGCAATTCGCCCAGGCGGCACATAAAAACCGGGACACTATTTCCTGCGACGATCTGCGGCGTTTTATCGACGCAGGCATAGCCCTCACCCCCGGTCAGCAAAAACAGATCCCCAACTGCCATATCAATACCGCACCTGCGACTCGGACCGTTAAAGGATATGGGGTCACCGTCAGGATCGATGGTCAGCAAGTTTATATTGATGATAAACCCGCAGCGCGGGATGAACATGGCGAAACAAGTGATGTTTATTCTCAGGGGTTTTATCAGGTGGTGTTGTACAAATCGGGTAAGGTTGCCCTTCTGAAAAATCGTGTGGTTCAGGGATATTTGCATTAAATCGTTCCCTGTACCAGGAGGCTGCTTTTTTGCAGCCTTTTTATTTGTCGGAATGCGCAAAAAAATAACCGGCATTTATCCATTCAGAGTATTGAAGAATGCGCGGCAAAACCAGAACCACAGTGACGAATCCCGCTTACGCCGAGTCACGTAAGACATTTAAAGCCTTTTGCGTCATCATCGCCATATTGGTTGTTCTGAGCTGGTTATCCTGACTTTATAGATGTCTGCTAACAGGGATGAATGTGTGAAACAGAAAATCGCGAATGAGATTGCAGCCTTCATTAAACTCAAACCGCTAATCCGATACGATGCTGAACAAGGCCGCGTATTTTGGGCCGTCAGCCCGGGTAAACGCGTAAAAATCGGCGATGAAATAGGCGTATTGGTACATAACGGCTATCGACGCTTTCGATTCCAGAAGAACCTTTATCGCACGCATCGCCTGATATGGTGGCTGGAGAAAGGCGTATTACCTGATTTGATTGACCACTGTTGTGCAATATTAAATGAGCGTGGCGAAAGAGATAACCGGATAGCCAATCTGCGCGAGTCTACTGGCGCAGCCAGTCAGGCTTACCGCCAGCATCGAAAAAGAAACAAATTAGGTGTGAAAGGGGTAACTCAGCGAGGTTCTCGTTTTCGGGCGCATATTCAGGTTAATGGCAAATTAAAAGCGCTGGGCACCTTTGACACCATTGAGGAAGCAGCCAGCGCTTACAACGAAGCTGCCAGCCAAAAGTGGCAGTAAAAAATGTGTAATGAAAAGACGTTTGTTTGAGTTCCATTGTGGTGACTTTCTTTAATCTTGGCTCATCACTTTTTTGTGGAAAACGAGACGTAATCTTTTTTCACAATTTCCAGGCTTACCCTTCACTGGTCGAAAAGTAACATCTTTGTTATAGTGGCCTGGTAAACCTACAAGGAACTTATAAAATGGCACACATCTTTCTTGAAATTTCGGGTATTGACCCAGGCTTAAAAACGCCAGCCGATCTTAGTCATGTTTTGCGTGATTCAAAAGAGACAACCTACTCAATCACCCCTGAGTTGGTTCACTGGATTAAAGGTGCCATTGCTTTTCGCGATGGTCAGTTAATGCCCGATTTCAAAAACTGCTGTTTTGCGTTTGGTGATGGTAAAGAGTTCATCGAATTTGATGGCAAAGGCAAGATTAAGCCTCCTCTCACGAAGACACCTGACTGGTACCCGGAGCCAGGTGAGTTTATGCGTGAAACATGGCTTAAAAACAAAGAAATGCACGACCAGACGATTGTGCAGTTTATTAAAGAGTTCCTCGAAAGATTTACCGATGTCAACGAGCGAAGAGTTCACTGTGATCTGCTGTTTAATCTCCAACTGGATACCATTAACACTACAACGCCGGCCGTTAACACTCAACCCCCCGCAAGTAGAATCGGCAATAAAAACAGGTTATCGACTCAGCCAAAAGTGCATGACCTTAATTCTTTTGAAATGTTCAGCCAGTTCTTTTCACATCTCTCGGATGCCGTCCTCGCTAATCAATTCCCGACCATGCAAGTGTTAATCGGCCAGGATGACATCAGTAAAGCACCGACGCCGCTCAAAGGCGCAACAAGAACCTGGTTTAAAGCGATTACGGGTGAGTTACCGCCGAACAATAAAAAAGTTGCGGCTGGTCACGCTGACGTTTTTTGCGCACCCATTCAAACCACCTTATTGCAAATCAAAGAGTACGGTCTCGAAAAATTCTATGCCGAGCTTTCACAAGCCATTCAGAAAGCAGGCGATCTCACCTTAGACAAGTTCGAATTTCAGATGCCTAAGCAGTAAAAAAGCACAAAAAAGACTTTATTAATGACTTTGTAATGACAAATCAATGATAGTTAATTGACTTGATAAACACTTTAAGTAGAATTAACACATCGAAACCGCAAAGGTGGGAAACCTGCGCGGTGGCGGTAAGTAAACTAACTTGACATTGTGTTCGCCCCTTCATCCCCCGGTGTTGGGGCTTTTTTATTTCCGGGAGCAGCATCGGCAAAGAATTAGGCAGCGTTTTAAATGCCGTTAACCGCAACCGCTACCCGCCCATGGGCAAATTGTTATCAATCAAGGAAATGACGTTCAAATTTGCACTCTGCCCACCAGGGCATACGCTTAAGTGAACGCGGCAAAATGCCGTCTGGTAACATCGAAACGAGGAGTGATGAAAATGGCTAAAGTGCTGGTGCTTTATTATTCCATGTATGGACACATCGAAACCATGGCCCATGCAATAGCAGAAGGTGCAGAGAAAGTGTCAGGCGCAGAGGTGGTTATCAAGCGTGTACCCGAAACCATGCCCGCAGAACTGTTCTTGAAAGCCGGCGGGAAAACACAGAATGCGCCAGTCGCCACACCGCAGGAGCTGGCCGAGTACGACGCCATTATCTTTGGTACCCCGACCCGCTTTGGCAATATGTCCGGCCAGATGCGCACTTTCCTTGACCAGACGGGCGGGCTGTGGGCCTCCGGCGCACTTTACGGCAAACTGGCCAGCGTCTTTAGCTCTACGGGAACCGGGGGCGGCCAGGAGCACACCATTTCCTCCACATGGACTACGCTTGCACATCATGGCATGGTCATTGTGCCCATCGGTTACGCTGCGCAAGAGCTGTTTGATGTTTCTCAGGTACACGGTGGCACTCCCTATGGTGCAACGACCATCGCCGGGGGCGACGGTTCGCGTCAGCCAAGCCCCGAAGAACTGGCGATTGCCCGTTACCAGGGTGAATATGTTGCCGGTCTGGCAGTCAAACTGAACGGCTAAACTTCCACAGGAGGAGATGAATGCCTAATCAAGATACAAAAGCCCATCACGTTGGGGAATGGGCCAGCTTACGCAACACCTCACCGGAAATTGCCGAAGCGATCTTCGAGGTTGCAGGTTACGACGAGGCGCTGGCCGAAAAAATTTGGGAAGAAGGCAGCGATGAGGTTCTGATTCGCGCCTTCGAAAAAACCGACAAAGATTCGCTCTTCTGGGGTGAACAAACGATTGAGCGTCAAAACGTTTGATAAGACTCTCCCCCGCCTGCGCGGGGGATTATTTTATTTCGCCGCCGCGCTCACAACCGCATTGAATTTCTCCAGCGGACAAAATCCCTCACGGTCAATCGGACAGCCTTTCAGCGATAGCGTCACGCGTTGCGCCGGGGCTTTCAGGGTCAGCACCTCCGCATTACGCAACTGGATGCTGCTCTGGTAGACATACTCGATTTTCATCAACTCGCGTTTGCGCTCGCTGTCATACCAGCGCTGGAAGACGATCTTGCCGCCAATCGGTGTGCGTTCATACTGGTCATGAAGCTGATATGGCGCAAAATCAAGCGCGGTCAGCAGCGATGCGATGTTGGAATCATGGCCTACCAGCACGGTCACTTTCGGCGTGTTTGCCGCATCGGTCACTAGCGCTTTATCGATGTATTTCACCAGTGGTTTCGCCACATTGCGCGCCACATCAGGTGACGTAAACAGGGCATCCTGATAGCTATTTTTGATCTTCGAGAGCAAACGCCATTGCTGCTCGGTTTTGATCTCGCCCCACGCGACCTGATCCAACGGAAAGCCTTCGTAATACTGCAACGTGAAAGCATCTACCAGTGAATTGCCGATTTTCAGCGGTCCGGAAACCCCAGGCTCCTGTTGTACCGACGCGCTAAAGGTATCGGTGGCCGTCGCCAGTGAACAGTTCTGCTTCTCTTTACAAGAAGGTGACTGGTCATAGCGGACAATTTTTTCCAGCAATTTATAGCTTTCACCCAGCGCATCGTGCTGATGTTGCGCCTCCATCGCTTTAATCGCCTGCTCGCCAAACTCGGCGGATCCATCCGTTATAACCGGGTTAAATGTCGGGTCCATCGCCCCCATTTTTTCCTGATGATGGACAGGAATATCGCACCCTGGAAACGCGCCGGTGATAAAGAATTGCGCGGTCGCGACCGTACGTTGCAGGCTGTTTGCATAGGCATAAACGGTTCCCGGTGCCGGGCATTCGCCAGAGGTCACCAGTTTTTGCCCGGCCAGCCACTCACGCATGTAGTGGCCCATATAGACCTCAAGCACGCCACCTTTGGTAGTCAATTGCCCGCCCGGAACTTCCCATTCTGGCCACTTATTGGGGGTGGATTGTTCCAACACGCTACCGTTGTTCGCCAACGGCGCACGTAAGTTATGGCGGCTCATAATCAGCACTTGTTCAAGCTGATAACCCTGCGGAACAGTGTCTGCCTGCGCGGTTGTGGTGAACGGTAACAGCGCGGCAAGCGCGAGTGTCCATAGAGACTGTTTCATCCTGACTTCCTCATCCTGATAGTGGTGAACAGAAAGTGTGACACATTTGTAACGCTTTGCAGTGAATTAGGGCACAGAAGTGGCCTGCCACAACATCGCTTTCCCACGGGGCTCAGTAGTTTTATAATAAAACCATTAACCGGAGAGTGAATATGAAACGTACCCGTCTTGAAGCCAGCACCTGCCCCGTCGCCCGTTCCCTGGATGTAGTTGGGGACTGGTGGTCGTTATTGATCGTGCGTGATGCGCTGCGTGGCATGACACGCTTCGGTGAATTTCAAAAAAGTCTGGGTATCGCCAAAAATATGCTCACCACGCGCCTTAAGTTGCTGGTCGATCAAGATATTCTGCAATTGCAGCCCGCCTCCGATGGCAGCGCGTGGCAGGAATATGTGTTGACCGCAAAAGGCCGCGCTCTGCAAACCGTGCTGGTTGCCCTGTCGCAATGGGGCAATGAGCATCTTTTTGCCGGGGATGAGCAGGGTACGGTGCTCGTTGATGCCCGGCACCGCCAGCCGTTGCAAAAATTACAACTGCTGGCAGAAGATGGCCGCGTCCTGCAACCCGACGAGATCGCGCCCCGCTATCCTGATATCGATAAATCAACGCGTTAATAACCCACGTCGCCGGATCGCACATTTTGCCATGCTAAATGGTTGCATTATAAAACCAAATATCTCATGCTGAATTTTGTTTCATTATAAAACCTTTTATCCCCCTTTCGTTTTAACGAGGTATGAGAATGGCTACGCAACGCATTAGCGCGCTTATCACTGGCGCATCATCAGGCATTGGTGCGGTTTATGCCGACAGACTGGCGGCCCGCAATTACGATTTGGTGCTGGTGGCACGACGCGCTGACCGCCTGGAGGCGCTGTCCAGTGCGCTGGAAAAACGCTACGGCGTCAACGTGACGACACTGGTTGCCGACCTCAGCAAAACAGAGGGCATTGAGCGTGTTGAAGAGACGTTACGGCAAAACAGTGCCATCGAGCTGCTGGTAAATAATGCCGGGGCCGCCAATCTCGCGCCGTTTCTCTCCTCAGATGCCGATTCACATGAAGCGCTCAATACACTCAACACCACGGCGCTGATGCGCCTGACGCTGGCGGCCCTGCCACGCTTTGTTGAACAAAACCGCGGGACCATCATCAACATCGCGTCTGTACTGGCCTTTCACGCCCGGGCAGGTAGCGCCGTATACAGCGCCACCAAAGCCTGGGTGCTGAATTTCACCCGTGGCTTGCAGGAGGAGTTTGCCGAAAGCGCAGTGCGTATTCAGGCAGTTTTGCCTGCCGCGACGGCGACAGAAATTTGGGGACACTCCGGCGTGACGCTGGACTCATTGCCCGCGGGGTCGGTAATGACCACCGAAAATCTGGTGGACGCGGCGCTGGCAGGCCTGGATCAGGGGGAACTGGTGACCATTCCCCCCGTAGAAGACCTTGAGTTGTGGCAGCGTTGGGAAGAGGCGCGTCTGGCGCTGTTCAGCGCATCACGTAACGGTACGCCCGCCTCTCGCTACCCGATAGTTTGATATCCGGATCGCCAGTTGCAACCGCCACTGGCGAACGCTTCACGCTACTTCACGCCGTTGTATCCAGCGATACCCTCAGCACAGAACGGTGGGAATGGCGGTACCTGGATTTTGTAAATCTGAGCGGAGCGGAACCTCTTTCGCTTCGCATCAAAACAGTAGCGGCAGGAACAGACTAACACCTGCACTTACCCCGACAAACAGCGCGGCCCATATGGCAGACGAAAGCAGACAGATGCCATAAACTTTGCCCGGATTCAGGCGCAGCATTCCTGCCGCAAGCGGAACGAGATAGCGCAGCAAGGCGATAAAACGGGACGTAAACAGCACCACGGCGCCATTGCGCTGTAACTTGCTGCGAACGCGCAGCAATGTCTCCTCATGCCGGGACATCACGCGATGAAAATGGTCGCTATGGGTCATCAGTAAGCCCAGATGGTAACTCACCAACGAACCGAGCGTTGCCCCTGCGGTGACCGCCAGCCACGCCATGATCGGCGGCAGGCTTAAGTGACTTGCGGAGAGCGCCGCGACCAGCATCACCGACGCCGGGGGAAGCACGGTGGAGATGAGCACCGTGGATTTGCTAAACGCCACCATAAACAGCAACACGAACATCTGCATCGGGTGTGATGCAAAATGGGCAAGCAGGCTGTTCAACCACTCCATATTCATTCCGGCGTCCGTGAGCATTTCGGGCATTCCCTTTTAGCGTATTGAACAGGGGATGTCTTAAATATTACTTCAACAAACCGGGTCGCGAGAAATATCTCCCAAAAGAAAAAATAAACTTTTCCGCACATACTTCAGCTTTTAAATCCCTTGGGAAATATATGTATCATGGTGGTGTTAAATACCGTTCGGCGCCGGGTTGTTTGCAATAACCTGTATTGCAGATACCGGTTGACGTACCCGGTGAGTTAGCACAGTCCATAAATTATTCGACATACGCGCAGGCCGACATAAGGCGTACAAGCGCAATAATGAATTTTTTCATGATATTCCCTTTTATGAGGTAACGAGTAAGACACCTCAGTTTGCGTGGATCCAGTCGCATTTTGAAAAGAGAGGTATGGCAGGTATGATTTGCTGATCATTAAAACGAAAGGTAAATCATCATTGTGTCTTGGAATTCGTCGCTGCTGGCTGTTTCACCAGGCGACCAATAATCCCGCATACTGCCACTAGTGCGGTGATACTTCCCATCCAGCTAGCAGGAATGATGGCTTTGATATGGTCAGGCAGCCCAGCCCATATAGCAGGAATAACGCCTGCGACAGCTAGCGCCTGAACAGAGAACAGCTTCCAGGATTGTTTCCAGTTTTCGATAACCATTTTTTACCCTTTGTGAATGTCTGATGTGCAGCGTGAAAGGGATATCAGCAGGCGGTCTCGCTGATATAGGTTTTACGCTGTACCAGATGATGTGAAAGGAAATACGCTTACACGGCGATATGCAGTACGTTAGTAGATACACTGCTTGCGAACATACTGCTGCAACCCTGCCAGCTGATGCGTAACCGTATCGATACGCTCTCTGAGGGTGAAATAATCCCGTTCAGCGGTGTCAGTAAGTCGGGCACTGGAGCCATCATCCACGCGGGGGGAGCTGGCGGAACGAGCCGCCTGACAGGTGGCGTTGAGCTGCAACCGCTTACGACCAATAGCGACATCAGCATGTAGTTTTTCCAGTTCAGCTTTAGCATTGGCTAATTCTCCAGTGTATTGCGCATCAAGAGCGGACACATCATGCTGGCGTGCCTGCATATCTGTAAGGGTGTTATTTGCCAAAGTCAGCGAGCTGGTCGCCTGGTCGCGCTGTGCTTTGTATAACTGCGCGTTGTCGCGATAATGGTTCACGGTCCAGCTAAGGGCTGCGAGTATGACAATCAGCGCGCCCATTGCCGCAAGCAGTAAGCGGTTCATTTCTGCCCCCATTGGCATACTTCACGCTCTACTTCACGTCGGTTCACCAGGCCTTTCCATTGCCGTCCGCCCGCATAAATCCACTGACGCAGACTATCGCAGGCGGCCTGATAATGCCCGGCATTCAACTGTCGTAGCAGCGCGGAGCGCTCAAAGGCATTAGCGCCCACGTTGTAACTAAAGGTGATAAGTGCGGCTTTCTGGTATTCAGATGCCGGGACTTTCACAGCGAGTTCCACCGTACGGGCAAAGGGAGCTAAATCTTTCTGTAATAGCGACTGACATTCATTTTCTGTGTATTTTTTCCCGGGGTGAATGTCACTTCCCGTATGGCCGTAACAGACCGTCCAAACCCCACCGACATCCTGATAAGGTGCATAGCGAACCCCTTCAAGTTGAGGGATCATCGTGCCAGCAATAGCCAGAGAACCGGCCCCTGCCATCGCTAACAATTTGTTTCTAAGGCCTGTAGACATCGCCATTATTCACCTACCCTTTCAAGCGCGTCGACCGCGACCTGCATAGCCGCCGGGCGTTCAACATGGGGTTTATCCTGAATATCACTCAGGTAATGACTGATCATTTCGGTACGCTTTTCGTCTTCTTTGCGTTTACGTCGCGCATCAAGACGCCCATAACAAAAAGACGCGACAGAGATAGCGACCCCAATCAGGCCGAATAGCATGTACACGACATCCTGCGTACTCAGTCCAAGACCCGATGCAATAACGCCAAGCCACGCAAAGAATTGCGTAACAATATTTCCGGGTTGATCGTTCATTTTCATGGTCTCTCACCTGCGAATTTTCGAGGTGGAATAGAAAGGAAAATCTGGCCTTCGGGTTCTTTTATTAAAAAAGTCAGATAAATGATTCCCGAGGCCAGAAAAAGGAAAGGCCTCTATTAAGAGGTCTGTATTTCAATGCAATCATTCACAACGGCTGGAACAAAATCATTTCAACCGTATAAAAACAAAAACCCACGCTGGGCGGGTTATGTTTATTTCTTGCTGCGTCTGTAGTTTCTCGAGCTTATATGGATTCAAGCAACCCGCGCGCAACCCTGCAAGCGATTTGTTTAAAATAACCTCTCGGCTATCACTCCTATTCCGATGGGTTAGTTCAGCGAATTTAGCACCATGTTCTGGTTGGTGAAAATGTGCTCAAAGTATTGTTTATTAAGTCGACTGTGCCAACGCCAACGAACGCCAAACTGTCTGCCATAAAAAGGGGAATAGTCAAACCAGTGATATTTCAGAAAAATAGTTGCACCTTCACCAGCCGATTTTCCAGCCCCCAGCAGACGTAACTGATCTTGAGGTGGTGGGAAATAACTTTCAGTGAATATGACCTTCTTACCCGTAATAAACGTTGCAGTTTGCTTTGTGCCATCAAACTCCGTTTGTACAGTCATGGTATCTGTTCCGTAGTTCCACCTCGGGGCAAAAGGCAACTGCTCCTCAGTATCGAGCGTAATAATATCTATCGTTGACCAGTCAATATCCATGCCCTGTTGCGGCAAAGGTTGCAACAAAGGGATAATTACAGGGGAGATAACAAACGAATCCCGTACCGCACTTTCCGATGTGTTTGATAATGTCAGCGTTGGGTTGGTGGCGTATTGCATATTGTAATAGGCCGAGGGATCCTGATATTCCCTGTCCGGAAAAACCTTTATAAACACCCCGCCATTACACACCCACGCCGCGTCCACCGATTTCAGCTCGTCAGCACTTTTAATATTCAGCGCAATCACGGGGGCGAAATTACCCCCTGGAATCTTGCGAAACATCGGCATAATTATTCCTCCACCTGGTACCACATGTAGCCATCAGCATAACCACTGGCATTGATGGGTGCGGCTTGCGTGGAAACCGTATACCCCACCCCCAAATTGCTACGTGCTGTGGCTTTATCGGCGACGTCGGCCAGATTGCTGGCCGCCGAGAGGAAATTACCGCTGCTGGCCCATTCGCTAAATACCAGCGTGGTCGCCACCACATTGACGCAGAATCGGTGGTAAACATCGGTGGAGTTATACGGATAGTAGATTTGACGGAGACTATTATCCGCCGTTTTGATCACATCCAGCATCCCCGGCAGCACCACCGGATAATGTCTGGCGGTTGTGGCATTGCTGGTAAGAGACTGGAACTTACGCCCCGGTGACGTAATGGTGTTCAGATCCTCTGTCCCCAGCGTCGTACTGGCCTGTGGCACTGCCCCCACATCACCGGCGCTTAAAGCGTCTTTGGTCGCCAGCGTTTTGAGCCCCAGGTTACCTCGTGCCGCCTGCATAGCAGATGCCCCTGCACTGCTGATTTCTGAGAGATTATCGGCAATTTGCAAATAGATTTCTTTCGCCGCAACCTCGGTTGCAGTGATCGTAATCGATGCTGTAACACCGCTACTGGCCCCCGTCAGGGTCAGGGTAGTCGTCCCAGCCCCTGTGATGGTGAGCGAACCATCCGCCGCCAGAGCTGCAACAGATGCGTCTGACGATGCCGCATTGACCATTTCGGTATACGTGGCTGGAGAATAGGTCACTGGCAGTGAATAGCTGTTTCCCGCCAGCAATGCCGACGGTGCTGTACCGATAGTAATGTTAGTAAGATAAACCTGCTGGGTAACGGTAGCCGTTGCTGTCAGCCCGGTAGAAATGCTGGCAATAATTGTCTGTGTACCGCTTTTTCCTGCGATCGCGGTATACGCACCGCTCTTGCTGATGCTGCCCAATGTTGCATCGGACACCGCCCATGACACGGCATATCCAGGTGCCAGTATCGACGGTAAAACGGTACCCGTGAATTGCCGTGAGGTTCCCGCGTTCATCGTTACCGTAGCCGGGCTGATAATGATCGCAGATGGTGTTTGCGCGCCCGCATCCGACTCAGCTTTATCGGTCTTAATAATGTACATTGCTGCGATGTTTGTCGGGCGAACCTCAGATGCCACATTTACCGCTGGTGCAGGTGAAATGGCCCCGGTCCTTGCACTGTATTGCCGGATCGATTCTCCGCCAGGGGAGTTTCTTGTTGGTTGCGATGGAATATCGTATCTGTAATAGCTCTCTATCCCTGCATAATGCGCATGATCAACAAGGGCATAGTCCTGTACGCTGCCGATTCCTCGGCCAGAATCCGGATCAATTGTAGAACCATGCGCCCATGCACGCACGAAGCGACCTCGCCAGTCAGGCACACGCCCCGATGGATATAGTGCGGCCAGTTCCGGGTTTTCCCCCGTATTAAATGCCTGACCGTTAAGCTCCAGCCAGCCGCTTGGCGGCATCGCATTGCCCCACAGCACAATAGCACCCACCGGTAAAATAAAGGGGCTCAGGGCAGTGGTGATGGTCGTTTTTAACTGTTCGTCAAGATAGGATGCCAGCGCTTTTGTTCTGCGCGGCGTCATAACTTGCGTGGCGCCATCACCGGCCAGCGCCTCTTCGGCAGTTGCTTCGCGCTGAATGTAGGATTGCCACTTCGCCACATTAGCGCCTGGCGTAGCGGTGTTATTGCCTGACAGCGACAAATATAACGCACCGTTGTATTCAACCACGACGCCAGCATCATAGCCGTATGCCGCGCCATTGTTGTTGGCAGTGGAGATCCACTCCGGATAGCCGTTTGTTTGATATTGACGCACTGCGGTAGTGATCGCATTGAGTACCGAGTTCATCGCTTCACGTTCCACCGGTTTGGCATTGATGTCTGCGTTTGGGTCTTTTGCGTAATCAACACCCCAACCCTTTGCATAACTTACGAACCCGTTGCTGTCGGCTGAATCGGGAATAGACTGAGTATCGCCGCTTTGTGCGAAAGGCACGCGGAAAAATTTCTGATCCATCGTTGGGAACTCCAGAACTGAAAAAGCCACCTTAAGGTGGATGGAGGAAAATATAAGGTCAGGTAGAAATCTGGAGGGTTAATTAACCTCGTTTTGTTTCTCTACTTCTACCTGCTCTTCAATTTCTGCGTAATGCGCGGCAATCTCCTCTTGAGTGGCTTCCCGCGCATCGGGATATGGAGAACCATAGTAAAAATAGTCGTTATCTCTGATGTAATATGCGTATATCATTTTCCATCCTGTTGATGAAATTATGCGTTAATAGGGTTAAATCTTTTTATACAGAATGCGGATATATAATCGGGTGTATTTAGCCCATGTCGCGGCATCAGTAAAAATCTTGTAAAAAGAAGATGATATATTGTTTGAGTAATACAGGTTCATGTAATTACCAATAACCATTTTGACGTTGGTTGGAGTGACCTTAATCGCTATTGGCCCAATAGATGTACCACTGGAGTTACAGTTATCCAAACCCGTCACAATATCGCCGGCGGAATACACCGAGTAATTTGCCGTAAATTCAGTCAGAATGCTCGCGTAGGCAGATTTGACGTCGAGGCTCAGCCCGTGCGCGAAATCAAAATTGGTAAATGCCGAAGGTAAAAACGGAGCAGAGGTCCAGTCTTTCCAGTTATCATAGACCGACACTTTCTGCTTGATCACACGCAACCGGAACGGGAAGGCATAGCCTGCTGCACTCACCGAACTGCTCACATCCAGTCCGTTAAATAATTCTGAAAGTGCCACGTTAGCAGGAATAATCCCGCCCCCTTTAGCCCGGAGATAAAGATAACCGTTGCTAGCCGTCCGCACATCAATACCGGCTGCTTTAAGCGCACCGCTATTGTCCGTAACAACAGTGGCAGGATAGTCCACCCATGCCGACGATCCATCGTTACGTAATACCTGTACCTGTGGCATATAGCTTGCGTCTTCACTGATGTCATAACTAATGGCATAGGCGAGTTCAAACGCACCGGTAGTCTTCAGTGGTGCAGATTCACTACCACCGGGATAGAGGTAGTCACCGAGAAGGTCATTGATTGACTTAAGCATGGCAGATGCCGTCGTAGCGGACGTTGCCGCCGAACTGGCGCTGTCTTTCGCGTTTTTTTCCGAAGTGCTGGCGGAAGAGGTATAGGCATCAAGCTGGCTTTGTACGCCCACCAGCGCCTGGCTGGCAGCATCAGTCGCAGCACTTGCGGCAGCGTTGGTTGCCGTTGTTGCTGCTGCCGTCGCTCGGGTGGCCGCATCCGCAGCCGCAGTTGCCTGCGTTTGCACGGTGAGTGCGCTGTTGGCGGCATTCTGCGCAGAGATTGCCGCAGCGGTCGCACTGTTTGCCGCCGCCGTCGCGCTGTTACTAGCCTTTGTCGCATATGTGCCCAGTTCGTTAGCACGGTCAGCCGTGGCGGTATCAACCGCGGTATTAATCAGCGTCGCCAGGTTATCCGCCGTTTTCTGCGCGGCTTCCGTAGCCGCCGTGTGAGCGGCATTACCAATCGCCTGATTCACGCCGCTTAGTGCAGACTGTGCCGAGGTTGCGCTTTGTTCCGCATTCGATTGTGCAGTCTGCGCCTGCGTAACATAGCCTTTGACGGCGTCACTGACGGTGGCGGCCGCCTGGGTCGCCGCTGTCGCTGCAGCATCGCCGATAGCAGCGTTAACGTTATTCAATGCGGAGGCAGCATCCCGAGCGGAAGACGCAGCAGCAGAAGCTGAGCCATCGGCCTCAATTGCACTATTTTTAGCCGTAGATGCCTGCGCGGTTGCTACATCAGCGGCATGCTGAGCATCACTGAGTGAGCTCGCCATTTGAGACTGAACACTGGCGATGGTATCGGCTGCGGCCTGCTGAGACGCCGAACCGGCCGCCGTTTGCGCCGCCGACTCGGCAACGGCTGCCGCGCTTTCCGATGCCTGTGCAGAAGCATTGGCGCTCTGAGCCGATGCTTCTGCTGCTGTTGCAGAAGTGGCTGCTGCCGAAGCAGAAGCCGCCGCTGCCTCGGCCTCTCCCTGTGCACTGGCGACATAGGCGGATAACTGGCTTACGACATTCTCTGCCGCCTGCTGTGCCGCACCGGTCGCCGCCGCTGATGTGGCAGTATCCGCGGCAGCCTGAGCGGCATCGGCACTGTTTTTCGCATTGGTCTCCGCGGTTCTGGCATCAGACACATATCCCGTAAGTTGCGAGGTTACGCTGGCGGCCGCCTGAGTGGCAGCGGTCTGAGCCACCTGCGCGGCGGCGGCATTTGCCGCGTCGGTCGCCGCCGTTTTCGCGGCATTTTTCGCCTCCGTCGCACTGGCAGCGGCATTCACAGCCGCCGTGCTCGCCGTTTGGGTGTAGTCAGACATCTGACTGACTACGCCAGATACTGCCTCTGCCGCCGCAGCCTGAGCGGCATCTGCAGCCGCCGTTTGTGCCGCAACTGTCGCCGTCTCGGCGGCGGTATGAGCAGTATCCGCATCTGTTTTTGCCGAATCCGCAGCCGTGGTCGCTCTATTTTCCGCATCCTGAGCCGTTGCCGCAGATGACAGGGCATCGCTGGCAGCGGTACGGGCATCGTTAACGTAGCCCGCCAGATGAGTCTCAACTTCCTTAGCAGCGCTCTGTGCGGCCGAAGTCGCCGCGGCATCTGCGGCACCCTGTACGACAGATTGTGCTTGTACCACGGCGGCCTGAGCCGCCGTCTCAGAATCTTTCGCCCCCTGTGCATAAACTGCAGCATTGCTGGCCGAACTGCTTGCCTGAGTCACCAGTGAATTAAGCTGTGACTGCACATTAGCCGCCGCGTTATTGGCCGCCGTGCTCGCTGCTGTCTGCGCTGTATTCGCGGCGGACTGGGCATTCGTCTGTGCTATTTGGGCGTCAGAGACATACTGTGTCAGCTGCGTGGAGACAGTCGACACCGCCTCTGCGGCTGCCGTGCCTGCTGCCTTCTGTGCCGCTGCTGCGCTCGCCGACGATGCCGCTGCATAGGTGCTGGCGGTGGTCGAATAATCTGCCACCAGGTTAACCACATCCGCCACCGCATTTTTGACTGCCGTTTCGGCGTTGGATGCGTAGGTCTGTGCATCGTTACGGGCAGATGAGGCTGTCGATGCCGCCTTCGCCGCTGACGTATAGGACGTTTGCGCGGCATTGACGTAGGCGCTCAGTTGAGAGATCACATCGGATGCTGCCAGTTCCGCCGCCTCTTTCGCCGCATTCGCGACCCCTTCACCGTCGATTTGATCTTTCAGCCACTGCGTACGGTTGGCCAGTGCCTGGGCCTGCGCATTCGCAGGGCCGAGATCGGTGCCATCAAAGCCTTTTACCGGGGTGTCAGTATCAAGACGTAGCACATCCGCCGTAAACTCGGATGTTTCGGTCAAATTCGCCATTTTTTAACCTCGATAAGTATGTGTTCCGTCGTATTTCACGGATCCGTTATAGAAAATGTTCGCATCCATCTTGCCCTCGACGTTTTCCCACTGACACAGTGGTGTCCAGACCTGAGCACGAGCGACGGCATAGAAAGGAGCGGCGACGGGAACCGTGACAAAAAACCGCCCCGCCGTGTCGGTCACGGCAGTTTGCGTGACCGTCGTACCATTAGAGGTGTAGAAAAGTGTCACATCCACACTGGAGACGGTGACACCACGATTCGCAGTGAGCGCGCCCGATATTTTGCGGTTTGCACTGTCATATACCAGGGCTAGTTGCAAGTTAGAGTAGAAGTGAATCCCATCACCATGCCAGAAAGGCACACGAAAATTGCTGTAATACTTGCCAAAACCAAAAGGGGTGTAGGTCAGTATGCGCGGGGATCTGATCCCAACCCCCTGTGGGCGAGGAATCAGATCATAATCTCTGACCAGTTGCTGCGACCCGGGATCGAGATAGTCGTAAAAGATCGGGCGCATGGTCATATCCTGGCCATCAAGCAGTCGCGCTTCGGTGTCCAGAATATAGTTGGTTGCGGCTGTGATCTCATCGATGGTCGCCGCACTGTTGTTTTTATGGATTTTGGCTTTGATCATGCGACGAAATAACATGTCGCTGACCTTCGCCGGAGCACAGGCGGGATAGAATGTCCCGACAGGGCGTTTGTGATAACCGACAATACGTCCGCAGATGTCGAGCTGCTCACCTTCGGCGTTATCAATATCCAGAATGGCTTTGATTTTCGCCAGTTGATCTTCAAGCTGCGCCTGTGCGATGTCCGGTAATGCCAGTAACCAGGCAATCAGCTTCGGCGAATTTTTATATTGCCAGTATATGCGTGTGCGGGCTTTATCACGGTGCTGCATATGTCACCTCAATATTGCCGACATCAAAGACCCCCAATTGATAGAACGCCAAATTTAACAGCGAGTGCGTCACATCATCAGCACGCGTGCCAATCAGTATGCTGGCGACATAATCGTCGTTGCCCACAATTTTATTAACAGGCGTATACAAACGCCCGGAGGCGATCGCTTCACCGATCCTGAACCCGGTTTTGGCAAAGCCGTTGGTTTCAAGAAAGCCATAGACGGAATCGTTTACGATCGCCGCTTTGATACGGGCATTATCCGTGGCCGATAGCGTGTCGGACACAATCGTTACCTTGACGTAGACAGTGACATTTTCCGGGCGGAAAAACGTGGCGTTAAATGGCTGAGCCGTCAGCGGCGTGGTGGTATCTACACTGATTTTATTGGGAATAAACGTGTTATAACGATTCAGGCCACATCCTGGATTCTTGTTAGCCGCCATCGCGGCAACAATGTCCAGTTGCTCGCCGCCATCAATAAAAATGGCCATCGAGTGCGCCAGGATGCCATTGCTATCGGACACGGAGTCAGGATTTTCATAGATTTTGACTTGCTTAACGCCGGGCACATTGATCAAAGCCGCATAAATATTGTCGCGCTGGTTATTACCGGGCAGTGCCACCGACTCATTGCGCCGTACGCGAAAGGCATCATCACTCTCTTCATCGGTACCCAGAGAAGCCGCCGCGGCGTTGTCTACTGCGGTAATGCCTCCAATTGGCGTGGCAATGATAGTTAGCGTACCCGCATTGGCATTTTGTTCACCGGTCAGCATGCAGGTCACGCCAACCGTTGCCAGACCGTCGGTATTGGTGACGACATCGGCATCCGTTTTCCATAGCGTACTGGTCAATCGATGACGAACCAGGGTCCCGGCCGGGATGACTGTCAGCGGAACACCCGTAAAGGTGACGCGGGCTGTTGAGAAGGTTGCGACTTTACGCACATTGCCAGAAATGGCCGCAATACGATTAAGCTGCACGCCAATCGCGGAATCGGGATCAACAGACTGGTAGCTATTGATCACTTCTTCGTCGAGGTTAGCCAGCATTTCAGCCCAGATAGCAATCGCCAGCCCATCCGGCGTCGAAGGGTCGATATTCCAGCCCGCGTCTATATCAAGGTAGGCCGCCTCAACGCGTTCTTTATATTCTGCCAGCGTGGTGCCGGTCGCCCCGTCTCTGTTAATATCGGCCATTAAATCACCTCTTCGTTGAAAGCGTATTCCAGCGCCTCATTGTTCTTATCGATGACTGATGCATTAACGGTAATCATGCGTGTTTTAGCATCAAAATCGAATGAAAATGCCCCCAGAGCCACGACACCATCCGTATCGAGAATACGGCTCTTAATATTGGCTGCCGCCATGTCGCGGGAACTTTTTCCAAGGATCTCCTGAAACCAGGGTGTACCTTCGGAAATATTCAGAAAATACTCACCAAGGAATAATTTCAGTCTGCGGGTAATCGCCTGAGCGGTAGCCTCTTTTCCGGTCAGGAAATGGTCGCCGCTGGTCACAATGTCACCCTCTGTAAAATGTCGGATCACGAAGCCACTCCCATAAAAAAGCCCCGGCTAATGCCAGGGCTGAGTCTTTTATCTTCCTCATTACTGAGGGCCATCGCTTTTGGCGTTGCCGCGTTCAACACCACCATGCGTGTGGGAGGCGAACTCAATATTGCCTACTGCGAGCCCCCCTTGCGTGATGTGCGTACGTGCATTCAGCGTTGTTTCGCCAGTATTGGTAAAACGGGGGCCACTGTAAGTCATACCCGATTCGGTCAATGACAGGGTCGAATTGCCGACAGATAACACAATACCGTCATGGGTCAAATGAATGCGCACAGAACCGTCGAGATTGCTCATTCCTACCCCACTGGCTGGTAGATTGGGTATTGCCGTTTTTGCCGAACGATAACCGGGCGAAAAAAAGGCATCACTCGCATTAAACATCGAGGGGCTGACAGGAGGCGCGGGTCCCCCCATATCAAGCCAGGCATCCACGGAGCGCTGGCTAAAATGGATATATCCTTCAGTGCCAGCGGGCAATTCATGGAAAACAGCCCATTCCGATGAACCGGAAAATTTCACTGGGACATTAATTAAAACGGGGATCGTCTGATGCGTGCCATCACTCAACCGCCGCTGGATACCGCATTGAACCTGTGCGCGCTGCGTCTGGTTGTCAAAGACCACAATGTGACCCGGCATCCCCACCATTAATCCGCCAATGGCGTCTCGACCTGCCGCCTGTAATGCTGCAAACAGAGGATTAGAACTGTTCATCATGTACTCCTCCATTGGCAGCGAATTGTCGTTTTCCAGTCGTTATTCCAATAATCCCCTTGATGCGAGGTCGATAACACGCGGAAACTGCCCGACGTGGTATGCGCCATCGCCAGGGCCTGAAATTCCTTTTGTTGTGTCCCAGTGTAATTAATGGTCCAGAAATCGGAGGTAATATGCACCCGATCGCCTGGCTGGATAATAGTGTTCAAGCGAACATCGACTTCCATATCCTGCTGATTCCACTTCGGCACCCCTTCCATACCGTTACTGGCACTGAGTTGGTGCGTGATGGGACGGGAGGCACCGTTGCGAATGATCACAACACGATTATGATCGAGCAGCCACTCATAGCCCCATGCCGCTTTCATTTTGTTGAGAAAGTCACGGCTAGAGCTATGTGCAAGCGTATGGCCATAATTAAAGGTAGGTAAATCAGAAAAATCACCGACCATTTCCACGGGGTAATAAAAAGAGCGGGCGACATCGTGTAATATTTCACTCGCCTGCGTTTTATTTCCCCATGTTTTACCGATGGTCGCGTCCGACCAGATAGCCAATAAGCATTTCAGGCGGAGATAAACATTGACCCCTTCGCGGCCCACTTCAACGCTTTGTATCTGCCCGGAAAACACTTCGCCGACGGATTCATCATAACCAGCCTCCAGTCTCACCGAACCATAATGCTTCTCCGAAGTATCATAGTGCTGAATCAGCTGGCGATATTTTGCGGAAACACCGAAGACGGTAATAGTTGCTGTCGATACCTGATCCTGGGGCATATTCGTCACCTGAAACTGGACCTGCATAGGCGGTACGATTACCAGTTCCTCCCCATCGACGGATGTCACCGTCAGGCTATATTTTCGGCCAAATAATTTAGTCATGGGGATACCAGTTCAGTTTATTGTCTATACCGAGGTTGGCGATTGTAGCTTTGCCCCCCTCCAGCACAATATTTCCGATTTGGGTATTTAATCCGTCCAGCAAATTAACACCAACGTGTAAAGCCCGCCCAAGGGTCAGCGCACTGCCATCGCTATTAAAAATATCGACGCTGAAATAACCGTAGCGAGTAAGCCATCGGAAAGTGAATTTCAACTGCGTGTCATTAAGCCGGGTGGTAAATGAGAAATTTGCCAATCCCGCGCTAAGAGGTATTGTTTTCATTTCACAGGCACCTGTCCCAGATTTACCGATTTTTGCCCCTGCGTTGCGACAGGATCATTTTTGGGAAGATTGCTGTTAGTGGTGATGGCACTGTCATCACGTGTGACGATAGTTATTTGTTGCATTTCCACAATGATCTCCTGCGCGCCTTCACCCCCCTTTACTTTCTTCACTTGCGTTTTTGTAATGAGCATATTGTCGTAAGACGACCCTACACCCACGATTTTCAGCAACGTTTTATTACGTTGCAAATTGCGTAACGAGAGCAATGCCGACTCCGAACGTGATTGCCCGGAATTGGCATACGTCATGCCTGCCGTCGCAGCAAGACCACCCAAGGCCGCCGCGCCACCTGACAGCATCGATAAAGCTGTTCCGCCCACGAGACTGCCCCCCATACTGGTGAGACCAGAGAGGTTGTCTTCTCCGGCCGTCATAGCCTTAATCGGGTTATCAGAAATCGCCACGGTCATCGTCAGTTCCAGCGGCTTCGTGACGGCATTGTCATTAGCCGTGCTGGCATCTTCTAACGGATAACTGCTCACTATGGTCATTAACGTACTGGTTTCGTCCAGGGTCGCATCAAAAAAAATGCCACCAATCTCAGGACGAAATTTTGTAAATACTCCGACAAGTGACATTCTTACCACCCTCCGTTGTCATATGAGCGCTCGAGGTTGTTTCCTGTTTCTGTAAGCGCCCGTTGCACCGAGTCCTGAATCTGCTGTTCGTTCATCCCCACACCAGAAATGCTCAGATCAACATACTGGTTAAAACTAACGGGCGAGGCGGGAGGAAGGAAACTGTAAGAAGCAGAGTACGGAGGGGTGTTCTGATAGCCGTACAGCATATTTATCTCATCAACGCTACGCGTCGGCTGAGCATAAGGTGACGAGGGTAAAGCAGCCCAAACATCGCCAAGACCGTTTGTCGCTTGCAGGAAATTTCCCTTCATGACGTTATCCAGTTGCCCGGCACGCTGGATCAACCACAACGCGGCCAAATCCTGGCTTTGGTGCGAAAAATCTTTCAGCCCCATAGCCGCCGCTGCATCTCCCCAGGCATTGGACGCAAATCGATACCGACCGAAGGCGGAACTGTTTTGCGTGTTATCCATCGCCGCCACCCCGTAGGCAAGCGAATCAAGATACTGGCGCGCATTTTGATTATATAATGCACTTTTTACTGTCGATGAGCGCTGACGAAGGAACGCCTCATAAGGTGTGATTCCTTCCCCTTCCTGCTGGGGAGATTCTCCTGGATGGCGACGCTTCCAGTAAAACTGTGGATCACTCATCTCTTGAATATCATCACGGGAATAGGACATGTTACCCGGTGTCAATGCCGCCGCCGCACCAACCGTCATAGGATTAAATAACAGTCCCGAAAGCCAGCCGCCCTCTCCTGCTACAGACAATGGTCCCATGAGTTTGTTGAGCATACTGCCGCTGGCAAGCGCACTACCGGCACCCAGTATGATCTCCGAAACAACTGGATTGGCCCTAATAAAGCTGTTTATCGCTTCCAGCACACTATTCACAATGGGCAGAAGATCTTCACCAAGCGCATAGGCAAGGTTCTCGAAATTGCGCGACAACTTCGCCATTTCATCGTTGAATACCTGAACATTTTGATTTAACTCTGGATCAAAAGACCGATCGTAATCAGAAGACATGCTCATGCTTTGCTGAAAAAAACCACTGCCACGTTCGGCCAACCGCGTCACATCGTCATTTTCCTGCCAACCCAGAATCGGGCGGAACTGTTGCCGCTGCTGCTGACTCATGGATTGATAGGCATTTAATAGATATCCCGTTGCCGCCACGCGATCCACAGATTCTATTTGGGCGAACTGCTCAGGATTGAATGCTGTTCCCTTATAGGCTCGTGCGTCAAACTCGCCGTTTCGCACTTTGCGAGCCAACTCAGGAACCATTTGTGCAAATTGCTGCCCGGAGGCAATCGGATTAGCAGCGCCTATTCTACGCATAGCAAATTCAAGTCCACGGATTTGATTAACCGTAAAGGCAGTGATATCGGCGAGACGTTTTAATTCAGACCAGGATTTTGCTACGCCTGCAGTTAGCGCATTAAAATCGACTTTAACACCCGCCACCGCAGCAAGCTGTATCATGCCGTCAGTGACATCTTTTATCGCATTACTCGCCTTCTTAAAGGAGTTTGCGTCTGTTTCAAGACCAATAGAGACCAGCAGCGAGTCTATGGTTTCTGCCATTCTAATTTCTCCAGGCGGCAAAAAGCCCGCCTTTGGCGGGCTTTCAGGTTTTGGCGCTTCTTGCTTTTTCAGCTTGCTCGGTAATGTCATCCAGTACCTGATGCATGGCATGGACATCTTCCAGGCAGTAGGTGCCATCAAGCATCTCAGACCAACGCGCTAAAGGTGGGCAAAGTTGGCCAGCCCCAACACAGGGCCGCCACAGGAGCCAGTCTATAGCGCTGCGGTCTCCATTTTCACCGCGTTTGCGCCGTTTTCGCTCTGTACGCTGAGCTGCCAGAAAGGGCCGATGTTCTCTTGCAATACCCGCCCCAGGAGCAACAGCCAGTAATGGATTTTGTCCTGAAACAAGTTTTCAGCTACCGGCACACCATCACTGACGCGAATGATATTCCCTCCTCCGATACAGAGGTTCTTAAGGCGAGTAAGCTGCATGCCATCTAACGATGCCATGACCGCCACGACACCCATATCAGTGCCCCCCTCACTCAGCGCGGGCAGCAAACTATTCTGCGCGGCAATCTGCAGCATTTCGACCTGTTCTTTGGCCGATGCTGTCATACCGCTGTACTCGTTCTCACCCATAATCAGCGTAATTTTGCGCCCCATCAATTAGGTCTCCTCACTGTCAGAAAACTCAAAAACAAACTGCTCATCCGACACTTTGGTTTTGCCACCACGTTCTACGTTACCGCGTTTTGTCAGCACACCATCAAACCCGGCAAAATATTCCGCCGTGCCGGACTGGTAGAAGGTAAAGGTGGCATCGATACCACTTTTCGCTGCCGCAATAATCTGACGAGCCTGCTCCGAACCCGGCATCAGGTTAACCGTTAGTTTTACTGGACGCGTTTTATTGTCCAGACGCACAGACGTGCCGCCAAGACCCCGTTTCAGGGTCGAACGATCCTCAAGGCCTTCAATCGTAATTGGTGGATCGGTTTCGCCAAACTCATCCAGCGGAATACCGAAAACTGTCAGTTTGGCACCATCAGTGCCATAGGTGTTCATTGCCATTAGAGTTGCTCCAGATGTTACTCAATATAAACGTTGATCTCAGCCACATGGCCTGCGCGTGCCAAAATGGCGTAAATAGTGGTTGCCGGGTATTCACGGGCTTTGCGCTGCGCGTCTGTTAAATTGAATACGTCTTCCGGTTTGCCCAGAATGACGAAACCATTTTCCGCCGTCGCCACTTCACCTGTTTTCGGATCGACATAAGTGCCTTTACCGAGTACGCCATTGTCGTAAAAACGTTTACAGGTTGTAGTCAGCGCAGTAAGCAAGCCCGCATATCCAGCCGGCGTCAGGGCACGTTTGGTGCTAGTACCGGTGATGTAGTTGTAACCATCCACCTGCAGATGGTTTTTCAGCACGTCCAGGTTGATCACATCGTCAATAAATTCGTTATAAGACGACATGGATCTGGTGTTAATCGCCCGTAAACTATCCGTCTCGCCCGATAGTTCGATCTCGGTAAAGAACGCGCAATTTTTGGATTTCAATGCGCTGTAGCTGCTTGTTTTCAGATCATCGCCAGCAATACCGGTCAGTACCTGGTATTCGGCGGTGATTGCGGAGTTTTTCGCATTCGGCTTAAACTTGTTGAACGTCGCCGCCAGCTGAACCATGGTGTAGGCCTGTGACGAATCCGCAACAATAGCAGCAGGTAAGCGATAGCCCATGAAAATATGGCGATTGCCTTTTGCCGCCATTACCGCCGCAATGTCCGTGGTTGAGGACGCAGAGGTCGCCCCGGCTTCGCTGGTGGTCACCCAGATAGGGTGGCTTTCCGCATCAGACCAGTCAGCTAATTGCAACAGATTCGCTTTGGTCAGATCGCTGTTTTTGAAGAAAAAGTGGTAACGCCATACCTCATCTTCCGCTTTATTAACGGTATCCAGTAACGATGCATCCGCCGCATTTTTCATCCAGATGGTGACCGACTTCGGCTTGGGGATCTGAGTGAAATAACGTGTGGCGATCAGATAAATATCGCTGGAGGCTGAGAAATCCTCAGCAATTTCATTCAACGAGCTGTAATCCCGCCAGGTGTCAACGGCGAAAGTCACTCCGCTTTTGAGATCGGTGGAACCTGCAAAAATCAGCGCAGAGGAAAAGTCGCCGTATCCCAGGCCGGCGGCGGTCAGATAGAGATTGACCGGGATAATGTTATCAACGGAGTAAGTCATTATTGCCCTCATTGTTTTTGAACGTCGATCGTGAATCCCGCTGCACGGAGCACCGGGTAGGAAAGGGTCTTTTTGATAAAGAGGTGGATATCCGTCTGCCAGTTCGCTTTCTGGCTGGATGTCGACAACGCGGTGAGATCGCGAGACGCGCTGGTGCTGCGCCATGCAATACCGTTTCGAAAAAGAAACGCGCTAACCGGGTTGCGAAGATTTGCGTTATGCAGACGCACAGTGGCGTTGTCCGCCCCCTCATTGAAAATATTTACGGACAAGGTAAACTCCATGCTGCTAAAAACGGTGTCCTGCAAATCAGTCCATTCTGTACCGAGTGAGTCCGCGAAGGCTTCTTGGGGGACAATCTCCGTCATGCTATGCTCGGAATGTCCATATACCCGCACCGGAATTGGCTTGTATGTGGCATAACAATCGCTTGGGATTTCCCCCGTCTGCCCGGCCAGGATGACATTTTCCAGTCCCGATGCCAGCATGATCAGTTGCCGAAATGTCGCGTTGAGATCGGCCATATTTTCCATCAACCGCCCCCCTTATCATGCACGTTAAGCCTTTTACTCAATGCCATGTTCAATCCTCCAGAACGTAAGTGATGGCCTGTTTTAAAACGCCAATGCCAATCCGGGAAACAGTAAACGGCGATGTATTGGTTGGCACAATGTCAGACGGCACCGCCGCCTTGCAGTAACCCGCCACCTCCTGCCCGATTTGTCTGAACATCGCGGAGGCCGTTATTTCGCCACGGCTGACCTTGGGTGAAAGAGACCGGAAGTGTGCCTGTATGTTGCCGATGTTTTGGCGTAGCGGAAGGCGCAGAAAGGAGTACTGTGGAATATTATTTTCTGTCGACCCAAATTCCAGCATGGCCCCGATGGCAACCAGAGACGTCCCCTGTTCATCGTTGCCCGAACCTGCAGGCAATCCGACAAAGACCGGGTACCGCGTAGTCAACCGGTTCTTGATTTGTTTTATTTTTTCGTTCAGGGCTATATTGCCGCGAAACATTGCACGTATTTTCATGACATTACTTCCGAAGTATTAGTGCTTTCAAAACACCTTACATGGGTGATTCTTGATTTATAGAATTAATATTCCTGCCCTCAGGCGCTTCTGTTAAATATAGACAGCCCAATGATTCCCGAGACCAGAAAAAATGAACAACCGTACTTTCGGCCGTTTTTATTCGATAGTTAGTTCACTTTTAGATGAAGAAAATCGAGTAATACCAAAAACAAAATGCATCAAATAGGCTATTAATTCGCAGTATGTTGTTTCACAAGCTTATATGAATCCAAGCAGTCCGCGCGCAACCCTGCAAGTAATTTTTATATTTATTTTCAGACGCATAAACGACAATTAAAAAAGCCGCGCAAGGCGGCTTTTTTAATTACTTCCGTATATAACTTCACAAGCATATATGAATTCAAGCAGTCAGCGCGCAATGTTGCAAGTGACTTCTACATTTATTTTCACATAAATAAAAAGCAATAAAAAAGCCGCGCAAGGCGGCCTTTACTCACTATTTCCTTATACTACTTATCAAGCTTATATGAATTCAAGCAGTCCGCGCGCAACCTTGCAAGCGAAATCGCTGCGGATTTCGATCAAACTTTTCACACATGGGAATATACAACATAGATTCAGCCACTTGCAAATAAACGCTGATGCGACTTTCGCAGGTGCGCAGGCTCCATTCCGGATGTTTTTCATTTAATTTTCGCGCCATGGATTTCTTACTCATCCGATGTCGATAACGGTCGCTGATAATATTGAACAGTGCGACATTGTCTTTTTGAATCAGTACAGTCGCGATAACTTCATCCATCATCAATCCTTCACTGTCCGTACAGAAGACAAGATTAGTTTGCTGTTTTTCACTCATCAAGTCGACAAAGTACTGGTGTAATTCTTCATCGTTCATTCCGGATTCTTTGAGGTGCGATAATATCTGCTGAATGGCAGATTTAGAGATAGTTTGCGACGCCAGCAACGCAGTAAACATACTGCCCATACGTCCGTTCCCGATAAAGGACCAGCGGCCCCACATACGTAATTTCCCTTGGATCCATACCGACTCGAGCGTTAAAAGACGTCCCGATTCGTCCAGTTTTCCCGTTGCTGTTGGATAAATCATATCGCCACCTCGGTTGAATTACATTGGTTGGGGCATACGTATGCCGCAGGTTCATCATTAAAAACCCAGAACAAAGACAGATTAAAAAAAGTTTCAGACTGCCACAACTGATGGTGATGAAATCCTGCTACAGCAGAATGGGTATATCCACTCGCCAAATGACTTGTATTGAACTGCGTCATGGGTCCTCCCGTTAACGCAGCAATTGTTCAGAAATAACGCGGACAGGTTGTTCAGGCCTGCTGCGCTTTTACCTCTCGGCACCGTCATTCTTCGTAACGGTATAGCCAGCCAACCTGGCCAGCTCAAGCAACGCTTTAAGTGAAGCCATATGCTCATTATCCTGGACAACGCGAACACTTGAGATAGCGCCATCTTTACACGTGATCAGGACACGCCCATCGTCGGGGAGATTTAGCACCGCCGTCTCTTTGTGAATCACGTGCCCCCCTCAATTGTACTGTATATAATACCAGTATTTATACTCTCCAATTATAAGTTGTGCAAACTTTTAAACGCACAGTTCGGGCAAGATCAAAAACGAGGATTTAACATAAGTAATTGTTAATAAAAAATAAACACGGTTATACCTCTCCGATTACACATCGATAACGGGGTTGATATAACTCATGCTCTGCCTGGAAACTTTGCCCTGGAAAAAGGGTCTATCCCTTTAGATTTTTACTCGATAGAGCATAAAAACCGGGATCTACATGGCCAAGAGTGAAATGCGTCACTGGCAAATCATCATGTCGGATCAAAGCCACCAGTTTTGACTGCATCATGCCTTTAATCCGGTTTTGCAATTGCGACATCGACATCCTGACCTCAGGGTGGCTGAGTTTGATGGTGGTAAGAATGGCCTGATACGACAATGTTTTGTCTTGCATGATGGTCACCAGCGCCTGTGCTGACAGTTCGCTACCCGCCGTTGATTCTTGCGTGACCACCTTGCTTTCGGCAGGTTTGATGGTTTCCAGCATCAGGCAGCTCGCACCCGATGCGCCGATGCGCGTACCGTTTCTTTTGTCATAGTTTTCCTGGCCGCTCACTGACCAGGCCGTCGCCGTTTCATGCAGACGTACGATTTTTTCGCCTCGCGAATGAATGACGATGCCAATATGTGTTTTCGTGACCTTTTCCTGGTTTTTATCACCTGGTGTCGCTGCCACTGGCGTACGCCTGATCATGGGCGCACTCGGTTTAGCGACCTGCACCGGGCGGGGAGCGGGAATATAGACAGCACGACTTCTGGCTCGCGCACTAGCATTCATTTGCCACAGGATAGCCGGAGTCCAATCGCAACCATCATCGGCATATTTTGTGCGATCCACATAAATCCATTCGGTCATTTGGTCTTTCCTCTAAGGTTAACCTGCGTAGGTCAAGCGCAGTATTTCTGGTCTGCTTCACGAAGCCAGTTTTACAAACACAGCTCCATCGTCTGGTTAATATTTGTTATAAACCTATAACTTAACAAAAGGTAAGTCAAATTAATTTACAGTAACCCTATGAAGAACGCAGAGCTCTGTGACCGCATTCGGCGGAGAAGAAATGAACTTGATATGTCACAGCAACGCCTGGCCGATGCTGTGAAGGTTTCTCACGTCACGATTTTTAAATGGGAAACCGGCGAGACTGAACCGCGAGGCCAGAATCTCTTTAAATTGAGCAAAGTCCTCAAATGCTCTCCAACCTGGCTGCTCTACGGCGATGAAGACATGTCGCCTGTTCCCGCAGAAGAGCTGCCAACCGAACTGGACGATAGACAGTTAAAACTTTTAGAACTGTTCGATTCCCTGCCCGAGTCGGAAAAAGAGCGCCATCTCGCCGATCTTGCAGAAAAAGTACGTGGATTCGAGAATCTTTTCGCCGAGTTACTGGCAGCAAGAAAAAATAAGCAAAAAAAATAGAAAAGAAATTCAATTAGTTAGTTTTTAGCGAAACTTAACTTAACTTTTGAAAAGTAAATTATTGCCTTTAAACTTACTATTAGTTAAGATTTTTTTCCTCAACGATGCACAACCTTGCGGCAGTTGCTCAGAAAACGTTCTGACAGTCCGGAAAGACGGACAGTGGTTTTACACCAGTTAAGACCCGCAGGCTATGCCAGGTAGCAGACGTAAAAAAATCACCAAAGTGGGTTCTGTTATCAGGAAGTGACCAAACCGCACCTAAGACCAATCCCGTGCGGAGGAAAGACCAACTGTGATACCGCTGAACGGCCAAAGGTATACCGTAGCAACGTCTATTTACCTGTAAATATCATTACCTCATCCTGTTAGCGCGGCCCGCGCGTGACGGCAACGGTGGAGTATTTACATTTACTGGCGGCATTCAGGCAGAATCCTTCTCTGCATTTTCCGCTGAAACGGCTGGATAATTTTCAATGGCGGGCAGTAGACAAATAAAAACGAGATGACATATGCGTCCTCCCGTTTTTCATAAGTCGAATCGCGTGATTTATACCTGCTGACTGCGCAACATGGTGCAGAACGGGCAATTACAGCCGCTCACCGGTGTGGCAGCGCAACTTCCCAGGCTTAAGCCAGGCATTCCCTGCGTAGTGATGGCCTGATCATAGATAGCAAATTCTGCCCCACGGATCTGCTGGCGGGAAAATTCAGCGGGATCTTTATCTTTCGCCTGAAACGCCATCGCACTACCAGAAACAACCGACAACGAAATCGCTAAAATCTGACTGATTTTCATAGGGTATTGCCCTCAAAAAGAAGACGTCATTTTGATAAGTCGCAACATGCGGGCAGCCCGCAACCGCCATTAACTGTTATAAAATAACATTCCATAGCGCAATGCAACGTCAACAATGTGTCGAAATTTGCGCAGCAATCGGTTATGCGTCAAAGCCGGTGTTTATCGTCATACCAATAAACACCGGCGCTTTCTCCCACGAGTCGCAGTGCTCACATACACGACTCTCATCCTTTTTGCGTAATCTGCCTGCGGTTAAAAACCGTAGCGGAACCAGGCGAAGAGGACATTGCCATTATTATAAGTGCCTGGAATATAGGTAAATTGTACGCTGGCCTGTTTATAACTTGCAGAAAGCAGCGGCAGCACGACAGGCAAAGGAACATAATTGGCGAAATCTTGTCGCGCGGTCACCGCTGCCGTCAGGCCAAGCCCCAGACGAAAATCGCGGTTTTGATCCAGATACCAGCCCTTTTCCCAGCCGTAGCCGATAATGGGTTCCCATTTGTTGTGGGAGTCCTTAAACGCCATGGCATACAATGAGCTCCAGTTTCCATCGGCGTTATAGCGGGATACACCGAAACCGCCGCCCCACGGCCTCTCGTTATAGCGGTCCGTTTTTTCTTTGTCGTAGGTAAAGCGGTTATGCCAGGTGAGAAAAGGTAAATAGAGATCATAACTCTGTGGATGGTCCCAGGTTTCGGTCACATCTTGTTTAAACCCGTCCCACCATTGCGCTATCCGCTGTTCGCCGTAAATGGCTGCCTCTGCATCAGTCGGGACGAAAGCTGCCCACCCAATAGCCCAGCACACAATGAATAGCCTTAACATCTACCACCTCATAATACATTTGCCATCCTGAAATAAACGTCACTGTCTACTGTCAGGTCTTTATTTAATGGTGGTAAACACTACTGTCCCCACATTAAACAAAACATAAATTTTTGAAGCTTTCCTGAGAAGCAGATCACTCTTAATAAGCGTAGTAATCTCTAAACAAACGTGACGGCAATCGTCTGCAGAAACGGCATTTCCCGGATAAGGGGTCAACGGATGGCGAGGTAGCCCGAAACAATAGTATGTTGTAACTATTTTTAAACGGCGTGTAAGCGGCAATCCAATGTTGAGAGCGGGGATTATGGTCGACACCCGTAGACGGCAAGCGTCTCCCCATCGCACCGGTTACGGGTGATAGCGCAAGGTTTCAATTAACCGGGCAAAGGCTGGGGTATGCTGCCTGCGGCTGGGATAGTAAAGGTAATATCCCGGAAAGGGTTCGCACCATTCGTCCAGGGCAGTGAGTAACTTCCCATCAGCGATATCTTGTTTGACGCAATCTTCCGGGACAAAGGCTAACCCCATACCAGACAAAGCGGCATCAAGACGGGAGGACAGGTTAGTAAACGTAAGCTGCCCTTCGACTTTGACGCGGAGTTGCTGACCGTTTTTTGAAAACTCCCAGGCATATAAGCCTCCCAGAGTCGGCAGGCGCAGATTGATGCAGTTGTGGTTCTGCAAATCATGAGGCGTTTGCGGCTTACCGTAGCGAGAAAAATAGTCGGGCGACCCCACCACCACCATCCGCCAGTCCGGCCCGATACGCACCGCGACCATATCTCTGGCCACCTGCTCGCCCAGACGTACCCCCGCATCGAAACGCCCGCTGACGATGTCGGTCAGCGTGTTATCAATTACCAGTTCCACATGCACATCCGGATAGGTCTGCAGAAAGGGTTTCAGCGCGGGCCAGACGGTAGATTGCAGCGCATGCTCACCGAGCGTAATGCGGATATTCCCGGCAATGTTCTCACTCATGTTGCTCAACATGATCAATTCGTTTTCTATATCCGCAAAGCGTGGCGCAATACTATTAATTAAAAACTCACCGGCTTGCGTAGGCGCGACGCTGCGGGTAGTACGGGTTAACAGACGTATTTTCAGACGCTCTTCAAGCCCACGAATTGAATGGCTCAATGCCGATTGAGATAATCCCAATTTTGCTGCTGCTCGAGTAAAACTGCGTTCACGGGCAACGACGATAAAGTAGAACAGATCGTTAAAATTATCTCTTAGCATCACAGCCCCGTTGCCAAATACTTTTATTTAATCGTATTCAATACTACTACGCATCACAGAGGAAACATATGTATAAATCTCATTGATAAAGATAAAAAAAATAACGCATAAGACGAAGCCCCTGTCTAACAATTGTGTTAATCAACAGGAAGCGCCCTCTAAAATGAGGCTATATCATGAGTGTTTGAGATATAGAAAGGAAAACGAAGCACTATTATTAAGAACAATGCAGGATATTAATCATCATATTACTCGACTGTTCATATCGATAACAAATAATTCATTTAACTCCTGTTTAAACGGTGCCATCACTCTCATAAGTGAAAAAGCGTGGCATCCGTCTAACGCTTCGGCAAGTTCAAGCACGAAATGAAAAATCCGTCGGACTAAGCTTAACATAGCAAGATCGAGTTTTTTCATTGCCTGCATACTCGCACATTTCGGTTTCTCTATTATTTATTCTCTTTCTTCTCTTGTTTCTCTTTTAGAATTTTTTCCAGCAGTTTTTTCTGCTGAGATCTCTCATCCAGAATATTAAAGCCGTTATAGAAATCCGTACGAGCTGCATAACCGATTGCCAGGCATTCGGACAGAGCATCGTTAAATGCCGGGCTATCTTTGTCATTAAGCAAACCTTTTGCCTGACAGTCATGCGGTAATGCCGATTCCCAAGCCTGTTTGCCTTCGGTCAATTCTTTAAGCAATAGCTGTTTATTCTCGACATTGGTTAAGCTGTCCGTGAGACTCTGCCATGCCGAGTTATATTTTATTTTTTCTTTATCCACCAGAGATTGCAGGCAGATACCTGCTCCCTGCGTACCGTAGCAGGCCGCAATATCTTTAGCGATGACAGGCGCATCCTGTCTGGTTGCAGTTGTATTGGCTAAGACCGGAAAACTGAACGCAATACCCACGAACAAAAACAACATCTTCATGCTACATTCCTTTACGTAAATAATCTGCGCGATGACGACCATTCTCATACTTACGGATCCGTGGCGTCAACTCAATAAGCTGGATAACAACATCAATATCATTTTGACCAAAAAAGGCGATATCATCGTCTCGCAATGCACCCTGAAAACGCATATCAATGATGATTTCTTTTAAAATGTCTTTCATATCGTTCCACGAGACACAGGTATCATCTTTATACTTATTATAATAACTCTGTGCACTGCTGACGTATTGTGGGTAAATATTATTAAATAAATTAACTTGCATATTTCGGGTTATCGCCCCACAGATTGTCTTATTTTCATGGACGAATTTTCGTGCATTGTTTCCCGACAGGGTACTACCTTTTGACATCAATGTTGCCATCTGTCTATACACACCTGCCTGAATGAGATCGGCATAAACAATCCCTTCACTGCGGGTTTTCATATCATAGCCTCTACCAATTGTAACGCCTGACAATCCACCAGGCCAGTGTAGCACACGACTAAAATAGATACTTGCCGGGTTATCATTACCTTCGGCATCAAAAGTGACTTGCCCTTGACTAACAATCAGCCCACCTGACATATCTACAGGAAGAAGATTCGCAGAATCAGCTGTACCAGAAAATAGATGCTGCGCAGTAGTTCCGCCAACCGAAATGATTCCATCCGGCTGGCGCAAAAATTTGCGTTGAAACGTTCTGATAGCCGAGATTGTTTGCGGGCCTATGATTCCATCAACAGCCAACTCCGGAAATGCTTTTTTCTTTAATGCATCCTGTACTACCAAAACATCATTTCTATTATTCACACAACCCATGCCTACAGAACCGGTGATCTCCATACACCCTCCGCGATATAATAAAACCATGATCCGTGGCCAGGAATTATAATGCCTATAAAAGCTAAAAAAGAACTAAAAACCACTGAATCAAAAAAGAAAAAAACACCACTTTAAGAAAGGTCTTATTTTAATGTATTTAAAATAAATAACTTAAGCGCTCTTACAGTATGCCTTAAATAAATATTAGCCAAACTGTATATTATAGCTTTAACTTTGATTCACCTTAACTTAAATGTCACACAATACTCAATATGTTACGCTATGATATAGTTTTATGCGTAATTATCCCAAATAGAAACATGCTATATTGCACCCCCAATAAATATTTAAAAAACCGAGTGGATTTACTATATGCCAAGTTGTTCCGTGCATTGTCTGGTGCTTGTAATGACTTTCGGTATGAAGAACCTCTCGATATTTTGATACTAGCAAGCAGGAAAACGATTGGTGTGAGGACCTCAGTTTTTATGAGTCCTTGAAAAAATCATTTATCAGAGTCCATCAATTCTACCAGACCCGCATTAAGGTTCTTTTCCCTGCTTTCCACTGTGAAATCCATAACGCTTATTACTCTAAGGCTTAGTCCACGCTTGCTTTCCAGGTCCAATACCATTTCCATGTAATTGATGGCGCCGCGCTGTTGCGAGTCGTTCAAACAGGGAAGGCATGCCATTAACAGTACTTACGGAAAACATGACGACATGATGCCGATGTAGATACTTTCTCTGGTTTTTACTTAATGATTAAACAACGGAGCAGCCTCTGCCATTGATTGTTGTTTGAGGCTTGTATCATTGCCGCGTTCGGAAACATCAATACTGTAAAATCCCAAATGGTTATCGGGAGGAAGCACTTTGAAAATGACTCTAAAGTCGATCTGTAAAAATTGGCGATAGGCTGGAGACTGGCAACGTTTGTTGGCGTCCCTGGCGCCTCACGGCTCACTGTTTTGCAGATTATCGCGCCCCACCCCGCCAATAAACGGTAGCCGCAACCGCAACGGCGTGAAATCCAGCCCCATGCTCAGGCCAAGGACGTTAAGCTCAAATCCCTCTTCGGCACCCAGGGTGATGCCCGCGACACCCAGCAGCGACACCTGTATACCGCGCCCGGACGGGGGTAAACCGATGGGGTTACGCAGCGAGCGAAAATCTTTGCCCACCGCATTAGCAGGCATATCCAGTTTCAGAGCAGGCACGGCACGTCCGATATGAGCAACAAACGTATTGCTGTTTGGTCCGGGCCAGGCGTGATAGGTATCCGGCCACGGGTATGAGGCGATGGCCGCCTCAATCTGCGGGATCATCGCCTCGGCTTGCGCGCCACGGTGTTCAACAAGCAGGCGGGGTTTCGCCCCGTACCAGTACCCATCCGGCGCGTTGCGGTTACGTCGCACTTTTTCGCCGCCCCCCCAACTGACAACCTCGTAGCGGTTGTATTCCGTGTCACCCGCACGCTTAAACACAATCCATGGATGCACGGCCACCACGCCTTTCCAGCCCCATGTCGGCGCGGCATAAACCTGAACAATCGCCAGTTGGGCATTTTGCCGGGCATCGGGTGCCATGCCAGAAGAATCACGCCTGGCGGCCCACCACCCTTCCTGCACCCGCGATTCACGTTGGTGCATCGCCTGAACGAGACTGGCAATAAGAGAGAGCAGAATGATGCAAAGAATACACAAACAAAGCGTTTTTATCGGGGTCATGGCACCCTGCTATCAGAAGGGAATATCGACGCGTCCGGTGAGTATACCGTCGTTTTTGTACCGCAGAACGCCCTTAGCACATAACGCAAAAGCCCATCTCTTCCCCGGACAGGCCTGAAAGTGTTTGCGCTTTCAGACCCCGATGACAACATCGCAAAACTAGCGCAACGTTCCTCTTGAACCTGAGCACACCAGTTGTCGACGTTTGATGTGGTACATCTCAACATCCGATTGCAGGAAGAAGCCCATTTCCCAGGGATTTTTGCGGATAAATGCTTCCCGAATGGTCTCATAAAGTGGGCTATCTGGTGGCACCAGAGAGGCCTCGCCTTCCACAATGGTGTAGTTCCATTCAATCGCCCGCTCAAACGTATAGTGGGCACGTTCATCCATGGCAAAAAAACAATGTGGATTACGTTTTAGCAGCCTGGATTTGAACATCTGCGGGAAGGTAATGAGGAAAATATCATCATCGACGGACGATAAAAACGCCAGCACCGTGGTGTGCGGCTGCTCGTTGGCCATGGTAATCAATACGCCAACTTTATTCACCGCATCTTTTGATTCAGGTTCAGGCATATTGCGCAGCGTGGTGAATGGCACAGGCAGTTCGGGCCTGTTGTCCGCCGGGAATTGATATCCCTCTTCCCGGATCTCAAGCACGACGCTCATTCCGTGAATCAACTGACATTCCCGTGGCGCGACAACCACCCAGTCTTCTTCCTGACTAATAACGCGGCCTTTATACGAGGCGCGATATACACTGATTTCCGCATCGAACTCATCAACGCCCGAACGGTTATCCAGATGCAGGGTAACGAAATCCCCTGCCGAAAACGTATGTCCTTTTGGGAAGTAAACCCGCAGGCTGTTATCCGACTGAATAAAAACACCACAAACATGAATAACCACATTGTCCTGCTGGTAACCCGCCAATATGCCGAGTACCTGTTTACCAAGAAAGGTTGCCAGATTCATTAATACCTTTTCCCTGTTGATAGAGTTTCAGTGAAAGTGTTATCGGCAACGGTTTGTTAAACCATAGTTTTTTGTTCAGTGGGCTCAACAGGCCGCAGTGGAAGGTCATACTCAGAAGGGAAAAAAATAAGGCCGGTTACCCGGCCTGAATATCACTTGTAATCGATAAAGTTCAGGATGGCCTCGTTGAACTCCTTCGGTGCCTGAATAAAGGCGAAGTGGCTGGTGTTCGGCAATATCAGCAATCCGGCTTTCGGGATCGTATTGGCGATATATTCCAGGTGCTCACGCACAATGGCTTCGTCATGATCGCCGTCGACAATCAGTACCCGGTTGGAGATTTTCTTAAGATCCTCATCGCTCCAGTTGGGCTGCGTTGCCCACATATGGCTTATCTGATCGACAAAAGCATCATACTGGTCCGGAGTTTTGGAAAGCTTGCGATACTCATTGCCCGCCCGCTCGATATAGCTGGCAAAGACCGGGTTCTTCTCGGTATCCGGTTTCACACCGCTGGTTTTGGTGTTAGGGGCAAAGGAAAAAATACGGTTCACTCGTGTGGGGTGGCGAATAGCCAGATCGATACCAATAATCCCCCCGTCGCTCCAGCCGACAATATCCGCTTTCTGAATATTCAGGTGATCGAGCAACGCCACCACATCATCACTCATTAAGTCGTAGCTGTAAGGCCGTTCGTCGCGCGTACTGCGCCCATGTCCCCGACTGTCGACCACGATAACCTTATGATCTTTTGCCAGCGCGGCGACTTGCAGGCCCCAGTAATCGGAATTAGCCAGACCGCCGTGGAGTAATACCACCGGCTTCCCCTCTCCGGTCGTTGCGTAATAGAGTTGTATACCGTTGACGCTGGCATACGCCGGTTTCAGCGCGGCAACAGGAGCAGGCGTTCGCGGTAATTTTTTCCAGCGATCCCCCCAGGCAATCGGGGATTTAGGCGTAACAGCCCAGGTCGCAGATGTGCTCAATGCCCCCATCACGCAGAGCAGCCCGGCGAGGATTAATGTTTTGTTTTTCTTCATAGCGATCGCTCCTGATTACGTTTAATGTGCCTCACCCAGCTCTCGGGTACGTTTCACCGCCGCCAGCACGCTGCGTTGCAGGCCTGCGGCAAAATCGCTGTTGTTAAGCTCATACAACCCATGGATCCCGACGCCTGCCGGCGAATTGTTAATATCCAGAAGCTGTCTTGGATGTTTCTGGCTTCGGCGCAGCATCTCTACCGCTCCCTGCAGATTTTCGAGCACCACTTCGCTTGCCTGCGCACGCGACAGACCGGCCAGAACGCCCGCATCGGTAAACGACTCGATAAAGTAATAAATGTAGTTCGGCCCGGCAACACCGAAGCCGGTAAAGATATCGATAAGCCGTTCCGGCAGATAGAGCACCTTGCCAAAGCCGTTGAGAAAAGGTTCCACCTGTTCGGCGCTCGCCAGCGCATTCAGAACCACCCCGCTGTAGCCAAACCCGGTGTCGGTAAGCGTATTGGGGATAACGCGGGCAATAGGTTTTCCCGTCCCCAACGCCGCTTCCAGTTGGTGCAATGTCACCCCGGCAATCAGAGAGACCACCGTCGTTGTGGCAGAAAGATGAGGCTGAATACGCGCAGCGACACTTGCTAAATCATCCTGCGGGCGGATCCCAAGTACCACCAGCGCAGCCTCGTGTAGCCGTTGCCCGTTCTGCCGCTCCGGCGCCAGACCATAACGTTCAGTGAGCAGTGCAATACGGTTTGGGTCGATATCCTCCAGCGAAATATCCTGCGAACGGAGTGTTCCCGCCGCCAGAGAGGCACGAATAATCGCCTCCGCCATTTGCCCGGCACCAATAAAATGGACTTTTGCCATGAGCCGCCTCTCCTTATTGAAAGCGATATTCGCCGTTACCTACATGAAAACGGTGGCCTTTCAGCGCCGGGTCAGAGACGTTAAAGACCAGTTCAACTAACCGATTAGCCGTACTCTGGCGAAAGATAAAGCGCTGTTCGCCCACCGCCAGCCCCTCCGGCAATTCGTTGAAACCGAACAACTTATGCCAGTGTGCTCGCACAGCCTGCGGATCCTGCACGTCAAAAATGGCACTCTGTAATGTCACTTCGCCTGCGGGATGTGGCCTGTCGAGCCCCTGAGCACGTAGTCGCGCCAGCCGGGCATTATCGTCCTCACCCCATTGCAAAATAAAGGGATAAGGCAGGCCGTTAAAATCCCTATCGATGGTGAAGATGCGCCAGCTAATCACATTGCCCTGCGGGTCGTTACGCTGGCCATCGACTATCGGCGAGACCTGTAATCCTTTGCTGCGCAATTGCGCATGCGTCTGGTCAATATCATCCGTGCGCAGCGCCACCCGATGCAGCGCCTGGTTTTCCGGCAACAGGTGCGCCGCATCGCGGGAGAGCAAAAAATCGGTCTGTGCCGACGCCAGCTCAGCCTGATCAGCGATGGCGAGAAATTCAATATAGGTCAGCCCAAAATAGCTGAGTGCATTCCAGGTTCCCCAGCCAGGGTGACGCCCACCGGCAAGCGCGTTGAGCCTCTGCCCCGTAAAGATGGCGATGGCCTCTTGCGGCTGGTTAACAAACTGCACGGCATGGTCCCATTTTAATGTGGTCATTACGCCTCCTGAGTCTGGTAGAAACGCAGGCGGCAGGCAGCATCACCCCGCGCCAGCGCGGCTTCAACCGTTAACTGTATGCCCTCGAACGCATCGGTTAACGCATGATCCCCTTCCATGCAGATATCACACAGCGTCTCAATCTGCCGGGCATCTCGCCCCTGCTGACGCCAGCAATTGACGTAAGGGCAATAGTGGAACAGAACAATAAACTCTGACGGGCTAGCCGAAATGGTCTCCATTTCGTAAACCTGCGATTCCAGCCCACCGGTAAATACCGTGGCAAATTCTTGCAAGTCATTGCCATGACGCATCTTCGCACGCACGGAATGCCCGATATCACGCCCATAACGGCGGATTGCGTCACGCGCATAATCATCGGGTTGACTGCGTTGTCGGGATTCATCAAGCAGATAACCCAGCGTGGCAGCGCGCTTTTCGGTGATGGCACGCAATGCCAGGGTAACCTCATCGTCCAGGGTCGGCGCGTTATGCGCCGAAGCGGGCTGTTTTGTACGCATCAGACAGCACTCCCCTTGAATGATTATTCCCAGTCGGTGTTCACTTTGACGTTCTCTGCACCCGGCAGGCCGTAAACGTCTTCGTCATACCACTTGCGAGACAACGCGGCGAGCGTGCCATCTTTTTTGAGGGCTTCCAGCTCCGTGTCGATGGCTTTGATCAGTTTCGGGTCAGCACTCTTTTTGTAGAGATAGACGTTAGGGAACAGGCCGACAGACTCGGAGGCTTTCAGGTTCAGATTCAGCGCTTTGTTTAACGCCAGTAAGGCGCCAATCGGATAGATAGCCGCATCATATTCACCAGAAGCAACGGCTTTGAAAATGTCCGCCGCAGACTGCTCACCGTTCGGCTGCAGATTGATTTGTTGGCCTGGGTGCTTTTTGTTGTAGTTATCAATCACGGTATAACGCGCATCGGATGTATGAATCGGCACCAGTTTCTTCTTGCCGCTCGCCAGATCGGCCAGCGTATGAATGTCGTTTTCATTGTTACGCACAATTAAACGCAGGTCGCTGATGCCCGAAGGCTGGCCGGAGTAAGCGTATTGCGCCGCACGCTCTTTTGTCAGATAAAAATGGTCAGCCGCAAGGGTGTATGCGCCGGTGGACAGACCGACAATCATCGCATCGCGGGAGACCGCATTAAAATGGAACTTATAGTCGGTGAGCTTCTGATCAATGATTTTTAATAACTCACCGTCGTAACCGGTAATATTATTGTTATCGTCTACAAAGCTAAACGGGAACCCGTTTGCATTCACCACCACTTCAACAGTTTGCGCATCAGGGCTTTTTTCGACCGCTTGCGCCACCGTGATATTCATTGCCAGGAGCAGTGAACTTACCAACAACAGCTTATTTTTGAACATATTTCTTTCCCCAAAATGAGTGAGATGGAACCACTTTACGTGCATGGCTTTTCCACCGGTTACTGAGATACACCTCGATATGTCGCAATATCCAGGTAAGGACCAGACAGAGCGCAATATAAATAAGCAGAACGATGCAATAGGCCTCCACATAATGAAAACCGCGCGCTGCGGCGATATTCGCCTTTGCCATCACATCCACCACCGTAATGGTGTAAACCAGTGACGTATCCTTGATCAGATCAATCAGGACGCTGGTGTAGTTGGGTAGCGCGGATACCGCCGCCTGCGGAAAAATGATGCGTCGAAACTGGGTAAAGCCGCTCAGCCCTATCGACCATGCGGCCTCGCGTTGCCCTTTTTCCACGGCATTCCACGCGGAGCGAAAAGTCTCGGTAAAGTAGGCGCTAAACACCACGGAAAAAGCAGTTACGGCGGCCACCAGCGGTGAGAGTTTGTAACTAAACGGCGTATCCTGCGGCCCGCCCCAAAGCCCGCTGGCAATCCACGGCCAGACATAAAAGACAAAATAGAGCATTACCAGCATGGGGATAGAGCGCCCGAAAGAGATAAACACCTGCACCAGATATTTCACGTACGGCACATTGCCAATCATCACCCAGGCAAAAACACCGCCTAATAACGTTGAAAATATTAACGATAAAAAAGTGATCAGTAACGTGACCGGTAGCGCGCTTAATATAAACGTGAAATTATCCCGCATAAAATCGAGGCTAAACATAGTCGTCTTTTACTCCAGTAAATATTGATACTTTTTCTCAATACGATTTGTGAGATAAAAGATAATCATGTTAAGCAACCAGTAGATGAGAATGACGCTAATAAACGCCGCAACCTGCTTTGCACCATAACTGTTTTGCGAGATTTTTTGTGCTCGACCAAAAATATCGACAATACCAATAATGTTTACCAGTGATGTCATCTTCACCAGATTGATTAGAAGGTTGCCGAAATTGGGAATAGCGATAATGAGCCCCTGCGGAAAAATAACGCGCGCAATACCCATGTGCCAGGGAATATTCAAACTGCGTATCGCCTCTTTTTGTCCGATATCCACGGCATTCCATGCCGAGCGCATCATTTCGGCAAAATAAGGGCTGATGCCGACGGAAATAGACAAGATGGCAAAAGTCGTATCGCTAATCAGTAGCGCAGGAAGTTCCAGCGCTGAGAGAATCAGTTTCCCGCCGAAGAAAAAGAGCAGGATTAACAGCGCCAGCGGCGCACCGCGCAGCACATCGGTGTATGCTTTTGCCAGCCATCTCAATAACGATGAGCGACTAAACTGCAAGACAGTGGCGACCAGACCAAGTGCCAGACCGAGCAACAAAGAGGCCAGCGTGATCCCCAGGGTGATCGGCAGGTTTTCCAGTAATTTCGGCACAATCAATAGCAGATCGTCGGAACGCAACAACGGTTGTAGGTTCATTACATTAGCCTCAGGCGTGGAAACGGAGTCGGGCAAGAAACGCCTGTGTGCGCGTGTGTAACGCCGCGCCAAAAATCTGCTCCGGCGGCCCCTGCTCCACGATTTCGCCGTTTTCCATAAACACCACTCTGGAAGCGACCTGGCGGGCGAATTCCATTTCATGAGTTACGATAATCATCGTTTGCCCGTTCGCGGCAATCTCCTGAATGAGTGTCAGAACCTCGCCGACTTTCTCCGGATCCAGCGCCGATGTGGGTTCATCCAGCAATAGCACCGCCGGGTTAATCGCCAGCGCACGGGCAATGCCAATACGCTGTTTTTGCCCGCCAGAAAGGCTGTTCGGATAGTGATCTTTTTTATGTAACAATCCGACCTGTTTTAGCAGGCGTTCAGCCGTCGCGACCGCCTCCTGACGCGGGCGCTTTTGCGCATAGATCAAGCCTTCGGTAATATTTTGCAAGGCGGTGAGATTATGAAACAGATTCCAGGATTGAAAGACCATCGCAGTTTTCGCGCGTATTTTTTCAATCTCCTTTTTTCCTGCTTTGGCGCAATCAACAATGGCGTCGTCAATTTTTATTTGTCCGCTGTCGGCGGGTTCCAGAAAATTCAGCGTGCGCAACAGTGTCGTTTTACCCGAGCCGCTTGGGCCAATAATGCAGATAATTTCCCCTGCGTTAATGGAAAGCGAAACCTCTTTTAGTATTTTTTCGCCAGTAAAACTTTTACTGATTTTCTCAATGGCAATCATCATTATATTTTCGCAGCGGGCTATCCCTGATAAATGCACAACGGCGGCATCTATTTCTTTACAAAAACTATATTGCCGGTGGGTCTATAAAGACAAACAAGAAAAATACATATGCAAAGTTGAAAAACACATTTCCGAAATGGGAGTATTTGCGGAAATTGACCTATTTAAACTATTAACGGGAAATAAAGGTGGGGGAAAGGATGATCCGCTCTTTATCGTCGCGGATCATCCTTTATATTCTCTTTAACGGCTCACGCCTGCGGCCAGTAAGGTTCGCCAAGCGTCAGCATCAGGCGATTGGCCCATGCGAAAAACGCGGCTGATTGCACAAGATCCACAATCTCCAGGGTACTCAGCCCCTGTTCACGCAGTTGCGCCACATCCTGCGCGCTGGCCTGTGCGGGCGTGCTGGAGAGACGTGCAACGAAATTGATCTGCGCCTGCCAGCGTGGCGACTGCCCTTGTGCCAAATCGCCACCGGGGGCGATATCCAACAGACGTTGCACCGCTTCCTGCTGTTTAGAAAGCTGGCTTGCTTTACGGGCATGTACCGAGGCGCAATAAATGCAGCCGTTGACCTTACTGGCGACAGTTGCCGCCAGTTCGCGCTCGGCGCGCGGCAATCCCGACGCGGTATAGAAAATCCCTTTATCCGTCAGCGTGCGCTGCTCAAGCACGGGAAGATTACGCCCCAGCAGACGGAAATAGTCCGACTCGCTATGGCCGAAACGGGCCAGGGTCGCCTGCTCGTCGGCGTTAAAATCAGGCAGCGCTTTTGCCGCAATCCACGGCTCCCAGCCGAGCTCCGCCTGGGTAAAGGCAACCGGCGTCCGTTTGCCCGTAAGCGTCTGTGGATGCGTATGCCACTCCCCTGCCGTTACGGCTTGTGGCTGTGGGATGTCCACCTCATGGCCTGTCAGTAGACGATAGCCGCGCAATAAGCGGCTCTGGAAACTGATAAAGGCGGTTAATTGCGACAGGGTCACAATATCGTCCTCTGACCATCCGGCGTTCAGCAAGGTCTGTAAGTCAGCCGCCTGCGCGCTTACGGGATGTAGCGTGAGTGTCCTGGCATGGGCCAGCGCCGCGTTCAGCGCCGGGGTCACGTTCGGGACAGTAACGTCTTTGCCGCGTTGCTCGTAATAGCGGCGCAGTACGCTGTCCCGCAGCCAGTTGCTAATCTGCGCCGCCAGCCAGAATCGCACGGCGAGCGTCAGCTTTCCCTGTACAGCCCGGGCGGAAAAAAGTGCCTCATAGCTACCCTGAGTATGGCGCGTTGCCGCTTCCCGCGTCTGGCGAGCGGCGGCCAGTTCACTGTCCGGCGCAATCCCGGCCAGGCTGTCGAGCAGGTCGTGAGCGTGTAACGCCGTCTCTTTTTCCGGAATCAAAGGGTCATGCAACGTCATAAAATCTCCTGTTGTTGAGTACGGTGCGTCATGCCGGGAATGGCGTCGATCAGCTCCCGCGTGTAAGGATCACGGGAGTGGCTAAAAATGTGTTCTACCGGGCCGGACTCCACCTGCTTTCCGTGGTGGAGCACGCTCACGGTGTCGGCAATTTGCCGCACCACGGAGAGGTCGTGGGAGATAAACAGATAGGTCAGGCCGAGCTCGCGCTGAAGCGTATCGAGCAGGCGCAGGATTTGCGCCTGTACCGTCACATCAAGGGCGGAAACCGCTTCGTCGAGTACCAGCACCTGGGGTTCCAGAATGAGCGCTCGCGCAATGGCCACGCGCTGGCGCTGGCCACCGGAGAGTTCATGCGGTTTACGGGTCAGTAGCTCGTGCGGTAGCGCCACGCGTTCAAACATCTCATGGACTTTCTGCGCGCGCGTTGCCCGATCGAAGCGGCCAAAGTTGCGCAGAGGCTCCTCCACAATGTCGAACAGACGCTGCGCTGGATCGAGTGAACTGAACGGGTTCTGATAGACCAGTTGAATTTTTTGCCGGAACTGACGCAGCGGCTCTCCTTTCAGGCGGGTGATGTCTGTCCCCTCGATCAGAATCTGTCCGCTGGTGGGGCGATGAAAGCCAAGCAGGCTGCGCGCCGTTGTGGTTTTCCCCGACCCCGACTCCCCCACGATGGCATGTGTGGTGCCGCGTTCAACGCTAAACGACAAATTATCCACCGCACGGAACAGCGTTTTGTTGTCGGTGGAGAGCGGATAGGTCTGGACCAGATTATCCACCCGAATCACTGTGTCACCGCCGCTTGTCCGTGGCGCGCGCGGCGTGGGATTGAGCGACGGCACATCCGCCAGCAGCGCTCTCGCATACTGGCTGCGGGGTGCCTGCAACACCGCCTGAATGGGGCCTTGCTCCTGCACATGTCCACGCTGGAAGACCACCAGCCTGTCGGCGCGTTCTGCCGCCACGCCTAAATCATGGGTCACAAACAGCACAGCCGTGCCACTTTCACGCCGCAGTTCATCCAGTAAATCGAGCACGCGCTTTTGTACCGTCACGTCCAGTGCGCTGGTCGGCTCATCGGCAACAATCAGCGCAGGTTTCAATGCAATGGCAATGGCGATCAAGACCCGCTGCTTCATACCACCCGAAAGCTGATACGGATATTGCTGCGCACGTACCTCGGGTTGCGTCAGCCCAACGCGGGCCAGGAGCGCCAGAGTTTGCTGGCGAATAACCTGACGAGGCGCGCGCTGGTGCAAACGCAGGATCTCATCAACCTGCGCGCCGATGGTTTTGACCGGATTGAGCGAGCTGGTGGGATCCTGGGGAATCAGACTGATACGCGCACCGCGAATGCCGTCCAGTTGCTTTTGCGACCAGCGGCTGATATCGGTGCCGTTCAGGCGAATCGTCCCCCGGGTCAGGCGACCGTTTTCACTGAGCAAGCCAATGACCGCCTGTGCCGTGGTGGTCTTGCCGGAACCGGACTCCCCTACCAGCGCCACCACTTCACCGGGATTGATCTGAAATGACACCCCTTCAACCACCGTGCGATCGCCTTCGGCGGTGCGGTAACGGATGGTGACATCCTCCAGCTCCAGTACCGGTACGGTGGCGCTGCTCTGTTGCAGACTCAGGTTCAGGCTCATGATTGCCCCCTGCGTAATGACTGGCTGACACGGTTGGCCGCCAGCACCACCAGCACGACGACAATCCCCGGGAAGGCAGTCAGCCACCAGGCCGTTGAAAGGTAATTCCGGCCTTCGGCGATCAGCAATCCCCACTCTGGCGTGGGCGGCGGTGCGCCATACCCCAGGAAACTGAGGGTGGAAATAGCCAGAATCGCGCTGCCGAATTGCAGGGCGGCAAAGGCAAAGACGGTACTCAGGGCGTTAGGCACGATATGGCGTAATAGAACACTGAAAAAAGTGCCGCCGCTGCCCCATGCCGCTTCGACGAAATCGCTGTGGCGCACGCGCAGAGTTTCACCCCGCACCAGCCGCGTAAAACTGGCAATCGAGGTGATCCCCACCGCGATGGCGGCATTCACCGTGCCGAAGCCCAGCAGAATGATGACGCTCAGCGCCAGCAGCAGCCCGGGAATAGCGAGCAGAATATCGATAACGCGCATGATCAGGCTATCGAACCAGCCCCCAATCGCCCCGGCCAATAACCCCAGCAGGCTACCGAGCGCCAGCCCAAGACCAACCGCAATAAGCGCGCCGGAAAGTGAATGCACGGCACCATAGACAATGCGGGTATACAGGTCGCGGCCCAACTGGTCGGTGCCAAGCAGATAGCCATTGCCGGGGGCAAGACGCTGTGCGCCCGCCACGCCGTCTGTCGGGCTGAAATGGGTGAACCAGGCGGGAAACAGCGCCCAAAGCACAACCGTCAGCAAAACCAACCAGGCGGCAAGCAAGCCCGGACGCAGCGTCATACGGGGCACGCGAGCGCGTTTATATAATGACGGGAAGCTGAGCTTCCCCTGAGGAACGACCGTCATGAGGTGACTCCTGTACTGTTTTTCAGGCGGGGATCGAGCAAGGGATACAGCAGATCGATGGCGAGGTTAATCACCACAAAAGCGCTGGCGGAAATCACCACGATGGCCTGTAACACGCTACTGTCCTGGGTGTTGACCGCTTCCTGGGTGAGTTGCCCCAGGCCACTGCGACCAAATACGGTTTCGGTTATCAACGCGCCGGCGATAAGTTCGCCCAATAACAGCCCCGCCACGGTCAGCGTGGGCAACAGCGCATTGCCCAACACATGGCGCCACAATACCCCCGCCCGGCTGGCCCCTTTCGCGCGTGCCACGGCGACAAACGGCTGGGTTTGTACCTGGTCAATACTGCGCATCAAAATTTGCGCCAGCGGCGCGGAAATCGGTAACGCCAGCGTCAATGTGGGCAGGATCAGGCCCTGCCATGGGCCTGGGTTAATAACCGGGATCCACCCCAACTGGAAAGAAAAAATCTGGATTAACACGATACCGAGCCAGAAAGTCGGCACCGAAATAAACAGTGATGGCAGCGATTGCAGCGCCTCACGCAGCCCGCTAAACGGCGACAGAAATGAGAGTGCCGCCAGCACAAAGGCCAGGATCGTGGCGACGATCAGCCCTAACAGCGCCAGCAGGAGCGTGGAAGGAAGATTCTCACTTAGTAAATCACTGACCGGTACGCCGGTCTGGACGGAAAGGCCGAAATCCCCATGTAACAGGCTGACCACGGCGTGGACATATTGCGTCAGCACCGGTGTATCAGCACCATAGCTCAGGCGCAACTGGGCAATTTGATCGGCGCTCAGCCCGAGATCCGGATTCTGGAACTTGATCAATATTGCGTCGCCCGGGAGTGCCTGTAACAGCACAAATGAGAGCGTAAAGGCGGCCCATAACACTATCAGCGCCTGACCAAAACGTACCGTCAGATATCTGCCCATGGCTTGTCCTCTTTCACGGTGCCCCTCGCCCGCTGACGAGGGGAAACCCGTGCGTTATTTATCTAACCAGGTGTTGTAAAAACTCGGGCGCCCTACGGCTTCGAAGCTCAGCCCTTTGGTGGACGGCGCACCGGCATAGACCTGCGGCTCTTCAAAGATGGGGATGACGTAGGCTTTATCGATGAGGTATTGCTGCACCTCATTGACCAGCGCAATACGCTTATCCTGTGAGGTGGCGGAGGCGATACCACTGAGCAATGCGTTCAGATGGTCGTCCTCAAACTGCTTCACTTTGTCGCTGGCGCCCCCTTTCTGCAGCAGCACATTGCGCAGCGTCGGGAAGTACTGGCTTTTCAGGACATCCGGATCCGCGCGGCCCACCATGCTCGGATATACGCCCGTTTTAGCCGGGTCAAGGTTATCGAGGGTTTTACTGCCCGCATCCCCCGCCAGGACGTTGAGTTTGACGCCCACTTTGGCCCACTGCTGCGCCACCAGTTGCAGTGTCTCTTTGTTCTGCGGCTGTGGCGGCGATTCGTACGCCGTCAGCGTCAGGGATTGCCCGTCTTTCTGTCGCACGCCGTCCGGGCCGCTTTTCCAGCCTGCCTCATCGAGCAGACGCGCCGCCTGGGCCGGGTCAAATTTCAGCTTGTCGGAAAGATCCACATAGCCCACCGCCGTTTTGGCTAATACTGATGTGGCCTGCGGATAATTTGCGGAGAAGAGCGTCTGGACAATCTCTTTGGTATTGGTGGCATGCAGCAGCGCCTCACGCACCTTTTGATCCGCCACCAGCGGGTTATCAGGGCGGAAGTTAATACTGTTGTTCACCCCACGCGTCGGGGAGGCATAAACGGCAAAGCCTTTGTCGGAGACGCGCTTCTCGTCGTAGGCCTGAATCTGGCGAATCGCATCGGCCTGGCCGGAGAGTAACGCGCCAATACGGACGCTATCTTCCGGCGTCACCAGCACGTTAATGCCGTCCAGATAAGGACGCCCCTGATGGGCAAAACTCGGCGGCGCCCAGTTATAGTCCTTACGCGCCACCAGTTTCACTTCGCGGCCCGGACGGTCGCTCTCCACCACAAACGGACCGGATCCAATAATGCTGCGCGCGCTGCCGAGCTGGTTAAAGTTTTTCTCCAGGGTCGAGAGCGAGACCAGTCCGGAGCCAATGGCAGAGGTGCCCTGCAGGAAACCCGGCGACGGAGATTTGAAAAAGAACTTCACCGTTAGCGGATCGATCACTTCGCTTTTCAGGTAGTTGTTGATGACCTCGGACACCGGCTGGTTGAGGGCTTTATTGCCCAGACCATAGGTATCGAAATTTTTCGCTACGGCGTTGGCATCAAGCGGAGTGCCGTCCGAAAAGGTGACGCCAGGACGAAGTTTAAAGGTGTACTCGGTGTAATCCGCGTTGGTGGTCCAGGATTGCGCAATCCACGGTTCAATTTGCAGGGTTTTCGGGTTTTGCCAGGTCAGCTTGTCGGTTATCTGGTTGAGGATTCCGCCGTTAGGGTAAAACCCGCCCGCAGGCGGATAGAGGTTAGTGTGCGCCTGTTGTTCCAGATAGATTAGCGTGCCGCCGTTTTTGGGCGCGTTTTCTGCGGCCACTGAAGCGGCGCTGATCCCTGCCAGGGCCATCGTGGCAAAAAGGCGAAATCGGTATGTGGAGAGCAAAATCGACATTGTTATTTTTCCTGTAGTTATCGTTTAAGCGTCGTGCTGAGCGCGGCCGGATGCCCCCATACAGGCGGCTAGCCGTCCGAAACCTGATTTGATATTTTCACAGCGATGGGTAAACCGCAAAGAACAATACTGATAATGAATATGCGTAAATTTGTTAGCGAGATGTGACACTAAATCGGCAGCAGCGCAGAGTCCAGGCCAGACTGGATTCAGCAAATAAAGGGCAATCGCTATCAGGCGGCAAGGCGCAGGTTGGGGCAATCTGGTGGCGGGGAAATGCCAACAGTGCCCCAACCTGCGCCTCAAGGAAATTAGCGTTCTCGCCAGGCATAGGGCACGGCAGGCTGCCACTCATCACCCAGCAGTTCGGGATCATCGTAATGGATAATGGCCTGATAATGGTGTTCACGATCTTCAAAATAAAGCTGCCCGGAAATATGTTGTGCCAGGGTACGTGCGCCCTGGCTGATTCCAGGAATAAGGCCGACGACATGACCGTTGCTTAACAGCGCCGGGTGGCTAAAACAGTGCACCCTCGCCAGCGAAGAGGGGCTGTCACTGTGTTTTGCCTGAAACGCGAAATCAGCCCCCAGATAGGGATAACTCGCCAGTTGCGCGTTCTGCTTATCAGCAGGAGGCTGCCAGGCATCGCCCCAGGTTTTGACCTGATCCACCAGCGCATGAAATTCCGGACGGGCATGCCAGTCCAGAGCATACCCGGTGGCAAGGATCAGGAAATCTACCGGCACTTCGCCCTGCGGAGTATGAACAACGATGCCCTCCTGGCGGGTTTCGACCCGCTCAACCGGGGCGTTAAAATTGAACCAGGCGTTGGGATGACGCGACACGCGCAGCGTGCTGCCGTGCGGCGGCGGCGTCTGGACGGTCGCGATATGCTGGGCCAGCCGCCATTTCCACTCATCCGGCAGATTAAAATAGCCTGATTCAAAACCCGGGTTGCCTGCCCCTTTTGACAGGTTCACGCGGGGAAAATCAGGACGACGGATCAGCAGTTCAACCCCCGCAGCACCCGCTTCCAGCGCCGTGGCCGAAACATCCATCGCGGTGGCGCTACCGCCAACCACCGCAACCCGACGACCTGCAAGAGCGGCAAAATCAATCGCCTCTTCTGAGTGTGCCCAATACTGCTTTGGTACATCACTGACAAAATCAGGAATAGCAGGTCCGCCAAACGCATCCATTCCGATGGCCAGGATCACTTTGCGCGCGCTCACCCGCCGGATCTCACCCTGGTGCGAAAAGGTCAGTTCTACACGCTGTGGGTCGTGCAGATTCAGACCTGTCAGGGCGTGATCGTTACGCACATCCAGCGCCAGCACCTGGCGGTACCAGCGCAGATACGCGGCCCATTGCAGACGGGGGATCTTGTCCAGCGTATTCCAGGCCTCAAGGCCAAATTGTGCTTCATACCAGGCGCGAAAGGTCAGAGAGGGAATATCAAGCGCCGGCCCGGTAAGGTGTTTAGGCGAGCGCAGCGTTTCCATGCGCGCGGTTGTTGCCCAGGGACCTTCAAAATCTTTGGGTGCTTTGTCATACAGCACGGCGTCAATACCCTGCAGGCGCAGTGCGAACGCCGCCGCCAGGCCCGCCATGCCTGCGCCAATGATCACCACGTTCTGCGCCTGTGCGTCAGATTGTTGTGGCAACCAGCGTTTTGCAGGCAACGCCAGCCATTCCAAATCCTGTTTGATTCGGGCTTCCAGCGCGGCAAGCCCCTGCTCTGCCCTTTCGGATGGTGTAATGGGCGAAATCGAAGAAAGTGACATCGTCGTTATCCTTTTGTGTCAATGCATTCAGTCATTTGCTGAGTGATAGCACTTCGATACCAGGGGAACTACGATTTAATATTGCTAGCCTAATGCAGACTTTTTCTATAGGAGACCGGGATTGGGTTTGACTGGCGAGAGCACGTGAGGCAGATGATTTGGATTACGCGGGGTGGAGTAAACAGAAGCGGAGGTTCAGGGGAAAGGAGACGAAGAGGAAGTGGGGTATATGAGCAGGCGTTTTCCGGCGAAAGCGCAGAAATTCAAACGCTGATCCCTTGCGGATCGACGGCAGGTGATACGCCCGTAACGAGCAACATGTTTAATTTTCGAAAAGTGTAAAACCACTCAGTAAGCCCTGACATGAGGGCAATATCATCATAGTGAAAATGAAATTTCTGCAATCCAGGGTATTCCCGCCCCCGCAATTCGGCAATTAACTCTCTTCTGCTTGCGCACAGTTTCGTCCTGCTAACTTCGCTTCATACAGTGCTTTGTCGGCACTTTTTTTAAGCATTTCGGCTTCCCACTTCTGACCATCAGAGACGATGGTTGCACAACCTGCGCTGATGGTGACGACTTTTTCCGGGAGGTCTGTCGAGATGTGCGCAATTGCCGCCGCTCTGATACTCACAACCACATGATCAGCAAATTGTTTTACTTGCGAGGCATCAGCCTCAGACAAAATGATGGCAAATTCCTCACCACCGTAGCGGGCAACCAGATCACCCTGCCGATGAACGAGAGAACCCAGTATGCTGCCGACTTTTTTCAGGCAAGCATCACCTGCCACATGACCATAGGTGTCGTTATAACGTTTAAAAAAATCGATATCTATCATGATAAGAGAAACAGGCAGCCTGCTTTTTTGCGAGTGAATCAGGCTTCTTTCCAGAAACTCATCAAATTGTCTGCGATTGGCAAGGCCAGTCAGCCCATCAAGCAGTGCCAGCAACTGGAGGGTATGATTAATGGTCGTCAGTTCGTCCCGCACTAAGGCCAGCTCAGCCTGATTTCGCGCATTTGTGTTAATCTGACGCAGCACAAACAAGCCAAGAATAAGCATCATGAAGAGCATGGCGATATTAAGCAGTGCATCGGCTATGTTTTCTTGCAGCCAGGTCGTACGAATTCGGTCCTTGTCATAACCGGCGGTCACAATTAATGGATACCGTTCCAGGCGAGCATATCCAAAAATCCGCTCCACGCCGTCGAGTAATGAAACCCAGGTGGCACTTCCACTCTCAGACGCTTTCAGTGCGAAAGTAAAAAGAGGACTGTTAGACAAATTCTTATTGATAGCCGAGTCCGGTAAAGGGCGAACATAGAGAGTAGAACTATCAGCCAGAATAAGCCCGAGGGCATCTTTTGGACCGATAATAAAATAACTATAGAAGTGTCTGAAATAATCTACTTTGATTGTAGCCAGCGCTACCCCCGCAAAATCACCATTCGTATCATTCAGTCGCATTGACACCGGAATAACCAGATCGCCAGTGGAACGACTTCGTATCACGTGACCAATATGAATGCCTTGCTCAGTATGCTGCTGATGCCATATAAAATATTCACGATCGGCATTGTTAGCTTTTGCGGGTATATAATTCCCTGTGGTGACGACCCAATTCCCCCTGGCGTCGTATATAAACAGGCCATGCAGTTGTGTAAGTTTATCGTGTAGTTCTTTCAGATGCCGGGCAAAGGGTGGTGTATTTGCGTAGTCTATACCATAAAAATTTAATTGCCGCACCACCTCAGAAAGCGTGATATCCACCTGTAAAAAGGTATCTTCTGCCTGGCGAGCCAGCGACACAGAAAGGTTTCGTGCATCGTTTTCACTTTCCGCGAGTTCATTTTGCCAGGACTGCCACATAGTCCAACTGTTTATCGCTGCGACAGCTACGCTGATGATAAAAAGAAACAAAGCCATACTTCTTCCCAATGAAGTATGTAAGACTGTAGAAAAAAAAGAGCTCTGTTTACCTGACATTCCCCTTGCCTCCGTGCCAATTTTTAGAAAATTAAGCCGTACTACATAGACGTTAAAAAATACAGAACTATCAAAGCGGCATAGTGTTTAATAAGTGGAAATTCTGTATGGGTATTGATTATATCACTTAGCTGGAATGACGGTGACGAAATAGCCTTCAGTAGCGTTGACGATATAATATATATCCTCAAATATTTCGTTTATTCATCATGACACCCGTTATCGTCAGCCCTACCATTTTTAGTGGGTGTTATTTGCTAACGCCAGCTCGCTCGTTACCTGGAATAGCAACTCACCTAACCTGCTCATAGATTTAGCCTTTATCCAGTAGCCGGGGCATCCGGAGTTCTCATTTTGCTCCGACAAAACCTGAGTTTATTGCCGTAGATTTGCGAAAGATCTGTGTCAGCCGGTAAAACCAGATGCTGCTCTCTGACTTCAGAAAGAAAATCCCACTTGCACTGGAAGAGAGAGAAGAATAAATTTAAGACTTTTCTGAAACTGCCGTTGTTAAATGTTTAATTCAAACAGGGAGAAGTCATGGCAATTACCGAGTCCGAAAGATTGATTCAGATCAGCGATGAAATCGTCAGGAGAGCAGAAATAATATGCAAAATCACCAACCCATCGAAGTCTACCGGGGATAGGGATAAAAAAATGGTAGCGGATATGAAAAGACATGCCGCGCTGGTGGAACAAGCGATTAAATCCCTCCGTAAATAACCTTGATTTGAGCATTTACTGAGATCTTCTGTTTATCGCTCTCGCAGGGCTTTAACCCTGCGGCAAAGACCACCTGTGTGTCCGTCGCGCAGGAAAGCCTGCTTATATTCCAGGCGATGTATCGATGGCATTGAGAATCATGGTAGCCGACACATGCCTGAGCAGATTCACAAATTTGCTCAGGTGTGATTTACCGTGTAACTCATTTCCCAAACTGAGCATGCAAAACGGGCAAATGTGAGAGAGGAAAGCGCAACGCCAAAACACTAACCCATTGCAGGAACAGAACAAATCGGGAAGCCGGAAAGGAACTATCCAGCGGATTTAAAACGGAGAGGCATGTGGGGTGTATGACCGAAAAATTCAGGTCGCGCCGACGAGCGAACTGCCAACGTTGAAGTGTTCAAATTTGATGAGATTTCTAAGAGCCAAAAACAAAGGGCTTACCTAATGGTAAGCCCTTGTTTAATCTGGCGGAAGCGCAGAGATTCGAACTCTGGAACCCTTTCGGGTCGCCGGTTTTCAAGACCGGTGCCTTCAACCGCTCGGCCACACTTCCGGAATGAGGCGCACTATAAACATCCCCGATGCATCTGTAAAGCCCTGAAATGTTCATATGCCTGAAAAACAGCCAAATGTGTGTTAATCGCCTGAAATAACAACACACTGACCATTTTACAGCCGTTTTTTATGGCGACAGCACCTCAATGTTTTTTGATGTACATATCCTTCGTTAAATAATACCCGAGCCTGTCCGGGTCAAACCCGCCGACCCACGGCTTCACAAGATGCACGCGCACATAATGGTAAACAGGGATCGCCGGGACATCTTGCCCCAGTAAATCTTCCGCCTGCTGGTAATATTTGCTTCGCTCGGCGAGATTGCTTGCTTTGGCAGCATTTCGTAATGCGTCATCGTAAGCCGGATTACTGTACTGCGAGGTATTCTCGCTATCGCCCGTACGGAAGTTGTTCAAAAAGGTTGCGGCATCATCATAGTCGGCATTCCAGGCATAGCGAACCAGATCGAAGTGACCGGTATGCATGGCATCAAGCATCGTTTTCCACTCCTGGTTTTGCAGCTTTGCCTCTACTCCCAGGTTTTTCTTCCACATAGAACTAACGGCAATCGCGATGCGCTGATGGGTCTCCATGGTGTTATAAAGCAGATTAAACGACAGTGGATGCGCCTCATTAAACCCGGCTTCATTAAGCAATCGTTTCGCTTCTGCAATCCGTTTTTCCTGTGGCCAGGCGGCGTAATCCGGTGCGGACAAGGTTACTCCGCCGATTTCTGGCTGGCTGATTAACCAGGCCGGACGCTGCCCCTGCCCCATCACCTTATCGGCAATAATATCTTTATCCAGCGCCATATTGAGCGCCCGACGTATGCGCGGATCGTTGAACGGTGCTTTAGTGGTATTGAATTCGTAGTAATAGGTCGCCAGCAGCGGCGAAACGTTGACCTGATCGCCGAGCGTCTTTTTCAACTGGGCAAACTGATTTACCGGCACGGTATAGGTGATATCTATCTCACCGGCTTTATAGCGGTTTACATCGGCGGTTTCAGAAGAGATGGGCAGGTACGTCACTTTATTGACGACCGTCGCGCTATTATCCCAGTAGCGCGTATTGCGTACCGCGACGATACGCTCATTGACTACCCAGTCGCTAAGTTTGTAGGCGCCGCTGGTAACAATATGTTCAGGCTTGGTCCATTTTTCGCCAAAGCGGTTGATGAGAATCTTATCGACCGGTACCATTGCCGGATGCCCCAGCATAGCGAGGAAAGCCGCCGTCGGCTGCGTCAGGCGAACCTCCAGGGTATTATCATCCAGCGCCTTAACACCCAGTGTCTCGGGCGCTTTTTTTCCAAGAGCAATGTCGGCGGCATTTTCTATATGCATGTTGCCGGGGTAGCTGGCATAGGGTGACACGGTTTTCGGATCGACGAGTCGCTGCCAGCTCCAGACGAAATCTTTTGCCGTAATGGCCGTGCCATCAGACCATGTCACGTTAGGGCGCAAATGAAACACCCATACCGTGTTGTCTTTGTTTTCCCATGATTGCGCGAGACGAGGCTCAACAGTGCCATCTTTTTTTACCGCAACAAGCCCATCGAATAAATCTCTGATAATCCCGAATTCGACATCGCTTTCTACTTTATGCGGATCGAGAGACGCAGGTTCGCTGCCATTGTTACGCACCAGCTCCTGCTGGGCCGCCAGTTCAGTTCCTGTGGGAACTGTCGCCGCGTTTAACGACGCGGAGGCGCTCATAATGCCTAACGCTAAGGCGCTTAGGGTAATACGGGTAAAATATCGTGATTTCATCTTTTTCGCCCTGATTATATTCCTGATGACGACGCGACTTCTTTCTTAGCGCGCTCAAGTCATCAGGGCAATATTTTTCAGTGACATATAAGACACTGGTATGGTTATTTTCTTCAAATGCGCACTTATGCTTAATTTTTGAGCATTTGAAGCATATTTAACCAAATGGATTTGCTTGCTTTTTGAGTAAAGATGGGTAAAACAACTTTGTAAGGAAACGGGGATTTCCTATCCTCGACATTTAATGACATCTGTTATGTTAAAAGAGAGTGCCTCATGGATCGTATTATTACCTCCTCGCGCGACCGTTCATCGTTGCTTAGCACCCATAAGGTGCTGCGCAATACCTATTTCTTACTGAGCCTGACGCTTGCCTTTTCCGCCATCACGGCAACCGCAAGCACCGTGCTGATGCTGCCCTCTCCGGGTTTGATTCTGACGCTGGTTGGGATGTACGGCCTGATGTTCCTGACCTATAAAACGGCGAACTCACCGGCGGGTATTTTTTCGGCCTTCGCTTTTACCGGCTTCCTGGGTTACATCCTGGGCCCAATCCTGAACGCTTACCTGTCTGCGGGCATGGGCGATATCATCGGCCTGGCGCTCGGGGGTACCGCACTGGTGTTCTTCTGCTGCTCAGCGTATGTGCTGACAACGCGCAAAGACATGTCCTTCCTCGGCGGTATGCTGATGGCAGGTATTGTGATTGTGCTGGTCGGGATGGTTGCCAATATCTTCCTGCAACTTCCGGCGCTGCATTTAGCTATTAGCGCAGTGTTCATTCTGATTTCCTCAGGCGCAATCCTGTTTGAAACCAGCAACATCATTCACGGCGGCGAAACCAACTATATTCGCGCAACCGTGAGCCTGTATGTGTCGCTGTACAACATCTTTGTAAGCCTGCTGAGCATTCTGGGCTTCGCCAGCCGCGACTAATCGCGTCACCGTGCATTACCAGGGCCCCGCTTATGCGGGGCTTTGTTTTTTGCTACACTCCCCGCGTTATTGACTCACCTTGCGAACGACCATGATCTTTGACGGTAAAGAAATTGAAACCGATAGCGAAGGCTATCTGAAAGACACGACTCTGTGGAATGAAGCACTGGCATCGGCGATTGCCGAAAATGAAGGTATCACCCTCGCAGAAGAACACTGGGAAGTGGTGCGCTTTGTGCGCGAGTTTTATCTGGAATTCAATACATCGCCCGCCATTCGCATGCTGGTAAAAGCGATGGCTAACAAATTTGGTGAAGAAAAAGGCAACAGTCGTTATCTGTATCGCCTCTTCCCGAAAGGACCGGCAAAGCAGGCAACAAAAATTGCCGGCCTGCCAAAACCGGTAAAGTGCATTTAATAGCGAATCCCAAAATTCGTCCATTCTCTGCCGGGTTGATGAGGCTCTGTTAAGACCTTTTCAACCCTGGCGCTGCGCGGTCCACCGGCTTTCAGCCAGGTAATGAGTTGCTCTACTTTCTCGTTATCGCCACAAGCGACAACCTCTACACTGCCGTCGTCCATATTGCGCGCGTAACCGGTTAACCCCAGACGCTGCGCCTCACGTTGCGTGCTATAACGAAACCCGACACCCTGGACCATGCCATGAACCCAGCATATTACGCAATTCGATGTTGTCTCGTTCGCCATAACCACCTCCCCTCACGCAAAATCAGTCTCTCTGTTAATAGTAGAAACGTTAATCATCAGCGTACAGTTTTAGGTAAACATCCATAATGCTCACGGAACCTGGCAGTGAAACGCGAACCCGAAAGATACCCACAGCGAGAGGCTATTTCGCCAATAGGCAAGGTAGTGGATTGTAGCTGTGACAATGCAAGCGACATGCGAACCTCCTCGACAATTAGTCGGTAACTTTGAGACTCATCTTTAAGCCGTCTGCGTAAAGTGGATTCGCCAATAGCAAGTTGCCCTGCTATCTCTTGCACACTCCAGTTTTTTGCGGGAGACAACATGACAATTTGTCGCACCTGCTCGGTCAGACTATAACGACGCTCAATCAGAAGCGGACCCGCAACCCCCTCTTCAAGCAGTGCTAACAAAAGCCCCATCGCCTGATGTTTTTGCAATTTTTCCGGTAAATCATGGCGAACCGCATGTAATAAATTGTCCCACATAAAGGCCAGATCGTGACTTAGAGGGGCGCATACGGACGCAGGCCTGGCGGCTGGAAAATCCCGTACATATTGTGACTTAAACTCTGTGAGCAGATCGGGCGATAATACTAATAAATCGGAGTGAAACTGGCCATGTACTGGCTGATTAATGATTTCGAGAGAGTTATTTGCCGGAACGATAATAAGCTCATCAGGTGTCGCGACAACCCGATTCTCTTCCTGAATAATAACCTTGCTTCCCTGCGTAATATGGCAAATGGCAGCACTGAAAAGCTTTACACGATGCAGACGATGCAGATGGTTCGAACGGACTTCTGCCGCCGTTAACGTTTTATGCTGAAACTGGACTTTCTGCACCGTGTCACCTTTATCTTCCGTAGGTTGCTGTGAAACTCGCTTTTGCAATGACATTACTGTTGAGCATATAGCCAACCAGAGCACCACTTGCATTGCTATCAATGGGCAGTTTATCAGTACTCAGCGCCCATACGGTGAATTGATACGGATGCGGTTTATCGCCGACGGGAGGACACGCCCCCCCAAAGCCCGCATAGCCATAATCGTTTCGCCCCTGAACTGCCCCGTCAGGCAACGTAGGGCTCTTTTCATCTCCCGCGCCCGTTGGGAGTGTTTGTGTTTTCACCGGTATGTTCACCACCGTCCAGTGCCACCAGCCGCTTCCCGTCGGGGCTGAGGGATCATAAACGGTTATCGCAAAACTTTTGGTTCCTGCTGGTGGATTATGCCAGCCCAGTTGCGGAGATGTATTGCCGCCATGACAACCAAATCCCGCAAAAACCTGTTGTTCTGTTAAACGATGGTTCTGAATATCCGCACTGCTGAGGCTAAACGTCTCAGCCGCGAAGGCATTAACGCTCCCGGCGGCCAAAAAAATTAAGACGGTGAAGGTGATTTTTTTCATTGTATTTCCTCGTTGATGTTGAGAAATACAATTTAATATTTAGCGTGCGCAGACGTTGTGCCTGAACGTTTTGTTTTTGTGCCGAAACGCTCACCCCATCAGGCGGGTGCCTGGCCCGGGCATGTGTGCTACCCTACGCGCCGTTTAATTATCAAGAGCCGGGCCGATATCCCCCGGTTAATATTGACGTTCGTCAGAGGTTCCCCGGTATGACCGAATCTACAAGTGCAAGGTTTCCCCGTTTAGTGTTAGCCAAAGGGCGCGAGAAGTCCTTGCTGCGCCGCCATCCCTGGGTGTTCTCCGGCGCCGTAAGCCGTATGGAAGGAAAAGCCCGTCTCGGTGAGACTATCGACATTGTCGATGCGCAGGGTAAATGGCTGGCGCGCGGCGCCTTTTCGCCGGAATCGCAAATTCGCGCTCGCGTCTGGACCTTCGACAAAGACGAGCTCATCGACATCGCGTTTTTTACCCGCCGCCTGCAGCAGGCACAGCAATGGCGTGACTGGCTGGCAGAGCGCGACGGGCTGGACAGCTACCGTCTGATTGCAGGTGAATCCGATGGTTTACCGGGCGTTACCATTGACCGCTTCGGTAATTTCCTGGTACTGCAATTGCTTAGCGCTGGTGCTGAATATCAGCGCGCTGCCATTATCTCTGCGCTGCAGACACTCTACCCGCAATGCTCCATCTACGATCGCAGCGATGTTGCGGTACGTAAAAAAGAGGGGCTGGCGCTCGCGCAGGGTCCGGTTGTGGGTGAGTTGCCGCCTGATCTGCTGCCAATCCAGGAAAATGGCATGAAGTTGTATGTCGACATTAAGGCCGGCCACAAAACTGGCTATTACCTCGATCAACGCGACAGCCGCCTGGCAACCCGCCGTTACGTTGCCGACAAACGCGTCCTTAACTGTTTCTCTTATACGGGTGGTTTCGCCGTGTCCGCTCTGATGGGCAATTGCCGTCAGGTGGTGAGTGTGGATACCTCCCAGGAAGCGCTGGACGTTGCCAAAAAGAACGTTGAGTTAAACAAGCTTGACCTCAGCAAGGCTGAGTTCATTCGTGATGACGTCTTCAAACTGTTACGCAAATATCGCGATCAGGGCGAGACATTTGATGTCATCGTCATGGATCCGCCAAAATTCGTAGAAAATAAGGGGCAGCTTCAGGGCGCATGTCGTGGCTATAAGGATATCAACATGCTCGCTATCCAACTGTTGAACCCCGGCGGCGTGTTACTGACTTTCTCCTGCTCTGGCCTGATGACCACAGATTTATTTCAGAAAATCATCGCCGACGCCGCAATAGATGCTGGCCGTGATGTACAATTTATAGAGCAGTTCCGTCAGGCCGCCGATCACCCGGTGATCGCTCCCTACCCGGAAGGACTGTACCTTAAAGGGTTTGCCTGTCGCGTCATGTAACTTGATTTTTGGAGCCTTGCCCGCATATCTGGGTCATGTACAGGTTCCCGGGAGGTGACAATGATTGCCAGCAAATACGGTATTGGTCAGCAGGTTCGCCACTCGCTGCTGGGCTATCTTGGCGTAGTGGTGGATATTGACCCTGAGTATTCACTCGACGAGCCGTCAGTCGACGAGCTGGCGGTTAACGATGAACTCCGGGCTGCGCCCTGGTACCACGTGGTGATGGAAGATGATGACGGTCAGCCAGTGCATACCTATCTGGCCGAAGCACAACTGACCAGTGAGATTCAGCAAGAACATCCTGAACAACCTTCGATGGATGAGCTGGCGCGGACGATCCGCAGGCAACTGCAGGCACCCCGCCTGCGTAACTGACAACACCCCGCAATGCGGGGTGTTTTTATTTTGCGAGTCCTAACCGCGGGATTTCAATAGCCGGACATCTGTCCATCACGACCTTCAATCCCGCCTCACTGGCCAGCACGGCGGCCTGTTCGTTGATTACGCCAAGCTGCATCCATAATGTTTTCGCGCCGATGGCAATAGCTTCCTGGGCAACGCCCCATGCCGCTTCGGAATTACGAAATACGTCAACCATATCCACTTTTTCCGGCACATCAGCCAGCGTGGCATATCCTTGCTGCCCCAGAAGCGTTGCACCGGCAACTTTCGGTGATACCGGAATAACGTGGTAACCCTGGTCAAGCAAATACTTCATGACCCGGTAACTCGGCCGGTCAGGTTTGTCACTCGCCCCCACCAACGCGATGGTACGTGTCGATTTCAGGATCTCGGCGATATCGGTCTCTTTCATGGTTTCCTCCAGCGGTTTTCCAAAGTGTATGTCAAACATTGCGCTACAACCATGTATCCCATACAGAAGTATGAGTGCGAGAACAGGTTATATGTCTATAAGTTAATAAATAAATTGAAATGTGAATTGGCAATGAGCCCCCAGGAGCGCGCAATGAAGTGCGGGTGGACAGTATTCATTATCACGTGTTTGATACCGGTTAATGTACTGGCTACGTCGCTTCGCCTGTCCGGCGATATCGACCTGTTGGTTCTTGATGGCAAAAAGGTGTCCAGCTCACTGCTTCGCGGCGCGGAAAGTATAGAACTGGAAAACGGCGTTCATCAGGTGGTTTTCCGGGTTGAAAAAAATATGGAGCCTGGCAATCACGAATCCCGGCTATTTATTTCCGTACCGCTGATTGCCACCTTCGATACGCAGCGCATCAGCCAGGTCAACTTCAACCTTCCCCCTATCGACACGCAAAAGGCAGCCGAGGCGTTTAACGCCACGCCTCATCTGGCTTTACTGGATGGCAACGCCACACCGATTCCGGTAAAACTCGATATCCTTGAGATCAGTGCAAACGGGAAAATCATTGACTATGAACGTGAGACAGAGCATTACAACAAAGCGGGGAAATATGCTTCGCTACCCAAATTTGCAACGATGATGGCCGATGACAGCACCTTACTCTCTGGCGTTTCAGAACTGGATAGCCCACAGACACAATCGCAAACCCTCACAGAACAGCGCCTGAGGTTCTGGTACCAACAGGCCGACCCGCAAACCCGTGACCGTTTTATGCAATGGATTAAGCAACAACCCCCGTCATGATCCGCGCGAGTTAACATTACGCGCATTCGCGCATAATTTTTTACGCCATTCTCTTGCAGCATCAGGCGCTTCCAGTAATCTGTAGCGAAAATACTTTGACGGAATCGGATTATGGAACTCACAACACGCTCCTTACCCGTGCGTAAGCACATCGCACTGGTTGCGCATGACCATTGCAAGCAGATGCTGATGACATGGGTTGAACGCCATCAACCAAAACTGGCTAACCACGTTCTCTATGCCACCGGGACAACCGGGAACCTGATTCAGCGGGCTACCGGTCTTGAAGTGAATGCCATGCTGAGTGGCCCAATGGGGGGTGATCAGCAGGTTGGGGCGCTCATTTCGGAAGGCAAAATTGATGTGCTGATTTTCTTTTGGGATCCGCTGAACGCAGTGCCGCACGACCCGGATGTTAAGGCGTTGCTGCGTCTGGCGACCGTGTGGAATATTCCGGTCGCCACCAACCTTTCCACCGCTGATTTCATCATCCAGTCTCCCGGTTTCGCAGAAAGTGTCGAAATCCTGATCCCGGATTACCAGCGCTACCTCGCTGAACGTCTGAAATAGTCTTTGCGGGCGGCTGATGCCGCCTGCTCTCAGAGTTTCCTCGCCACCGGCACATTAAGCTGCCTGAGCGCATCAACGAATCGCGACGGGTTGTCTTTATCAAACAGCAGCCAGACGCGTTTACGTGCTCGAGTGATGGCGACATACAGCAAGCGGCGCTCTTCGGCGTCAGGAAAATCTTCCGGCACCGGCAACAGCGCCTCCTCCATAATGGACTCACGGGCGGGAGCCGGGAAACCGTCCTGCCCTTCGTGTAACCCCAGCACAATGACATATTCCGCCTGCTGACCTTTACTGGCATGAATGGTCATAAAATCGAGCTGCAGTTTTGGCCAGCGCGTGGCGGCTTTATCAAGACTGGCGGGCTTACCATGGTGATAACGCGCCAGCACCAGAATACGATCCTCCTGGGTGGCATAACCGCTGAGCTTATCGAGAAGCGCATCCAGTTGGTCCGCCGCCAATAATGTCACCGCGTTTTTATCCCCGGCGCTCAGGCTGTTAAGAGGTTTATTGAGCTGGTGCGGATTCTGCTGGATAAATCCATTGGCGACTTCACCAATGCGCGTGTTGAAACGATAGGTTGTATCCAGCGCGCACAGATCGCCTTCGCCAAAATAGTCATGAAACGCCGTGGTCAGCGAGAGTTGCGCGCCGCTGAAACGGTAAATAGCCTGCCAGTCATCACCCACCGCAAACAAAGTTGTTTGTGAATTCTGCCGCCGTAATGCAGCCAGCAGCGCGGCGCGTTGCGGCGAGATGTCCTGAAACTCATCTACCAGGATATGCTTCCAGGGGCTGACAAAACGCCCTTTATCCAGCACGTTAATCGCCTGATGAATCAATCCGGAAAAATCGACGGCGTTTTCCGCTTTGAGCGCGGTTTTCCAGGCTTTCAGCAGGGGTGCCATCAGTTTGACCCGCTTGCTGAACAGCGTGCGTACCTCTTCCGGCGCCGCATCAATCATTTCAGTCTGACTGCCACCATGCATACGCATCAGGCTGACCCAGCGATCCAACCGGGGCCCCATCCGACGCCGCAGTTTCTCATCGTCCCAGAAGTTGCCTTCCGGAACCTGCCACTGCAGCTCCTCTTCCAGCCACTGTCGCCAGCCTTTGGCCTGCGCCTTTTTCTCTGCGCACTGAGTTTGCCAGGCTTTAAGCAATAACGTTTGTCGTGCGCTGGTGTCGCTCTCAAGTTTGCTAATTTCCGGCGCTTTTTTTCCACCCTGCTGGATGATGTATAACGCCAGCGCATGAAACGTACGTGCAGTGATGTCATCCGTATGCAACCGCTCACGAATGCGCTCATCCATCTCTTGCGCGGCTTTTCGACCAAAGGCCAACAGTAGGATCTGATCCGCTGATGCTTCGCCGCGCAGCAGCAGCCAGCCTGCGCGAGCCACCAACACCGAGGTTTTTCCACTGCCTGCCCCGGCGAGCACCAGCAGCGCGTTTTCACCATTGACCACCGCCCTTGCCTGCGCCGGGTTGAGCGGAGAACTTTCGATGTTTTTAAAAAATGCCTCGTACTGGACCAGCATTTTGTCGGTCCAGTCCTGATTGTGTTTGGCGCGTCCAGCCTCTGTATCTTTTAACCAGGCCTGACATTGCCGCCACAGGTCCCGACAGTTAGCAAAAGATTCAAGGCGGCTGGTAGGAACAGGCAACGCATCGAACGCCTTGTGAAGCTGTTGCTGAACACCTTTAAGCTGCGCGCGAGTGAGCCATTTTTCCTGATCCATACGTCCGGAAATGTCCGCGAGTTGTTCGGAGAGTACCCCCGCTGCCACCTCGCTCATCTCGGTGCTCCACGCCACCCAGCGTTCATTCAGATGCTGATAAAAGCGCTGTGTTTCATTCCATTCAGTCCCGTGCAAACGAACGACTTTATTATCTGCCAGAACAAATTCCAGCTCGCCCCATACCAGGCCACGTTTGCACTCGATTGCCAGCAACTGATTAAAAGGAATAAGGTATTCATGTCGATCACCTGAAACCTTCACGCCCGCATTGAGGATGACTACTCGATCATATGGATGCTGCGCCAGCCGCTTTCCCAATGAAGTCGCTTTGAGTTCCATCACACATCCTTTTTCAGCTTATGACTGTGATTGCCAGTTTAACCGCCAGAGAATACGTGCTCCAGCCAAAAAAATCGTTACAATTGTCAGGTCAATTCCCTGACAGAATAGCATTGAGGTAATATGCGTACCGTTCTGAATATATTGAACTTTGTCCTTGGCGGTTTTGCCACCACACTCGGCTGGCTATTAACAACGGTTTTGAGTGTTGCATTGGTTATTACCTTGCCGCTTACGCGCTCCTGTTGGGAAATCACTAAATTGTCGCTGATCCCCTGGGGCAACGAAGCTGTGCATGTCGATGAGCTGAACCCTGACAGTAAAAATACCCTCATGAATGCTGGTGGGACCGTGCTCAACGTTCTCTGGTTCGTGCTGTTTGGCTGGTGGCTCTGCGTGATGCACATTATGGCCGGTATTGCCCAGTGCATGACAATCATCGGCATCCCGGTCGGTATCGCCAATTTTAAAATTGCGGCAATCGCCTTATGGCCGGTTGGCCGCCGTGTTGTGTCGGTTGAAGTGGCCCGTGCCGCGCGCGAAGCCAATGCTCGCCGTCGTTTCCCGTAAACGAGTCACGAATACTATGCTAAGCCCCCTCCTTCGCCGGTACACCTGGAATAGTGCCTGGCTTTATAACATCCGTATCTTTCTTGCGCTAAGCGGAACGGCGGCATTGCCGTGGCTGCTTGGCGACGCGAAACTAACGATCCCTTTAACACTGGGCGTTGTTGCCGCGGCGCTGGCGGATCTCGATGATCGCCTGACCGGCCGTCTGCGTAATTTAATCATTACCCTGATTTCTTTTTTTATCGCCTCGGCATCGGTCGAGCTTCTGTTTCCCTGGCCCTGGTTATTTGCCATTGGGCTTATCACGTCGACCATTGGGTTTATTTTGTTGGGAGGGCTGGGGCAACGCTACGCCACCATTGCGTTCGGCGCATTGCTTATCGCCATCTACACCATGCTTGGCACCACGTTATATACCGCATGGTATCAGCAGCCACTTTTACTGCTGGCAGGCGCCATCTGGTTTAACGTGCTGACGCTGGTCGGGCACCTCGTTTTCCCCATCCGTCCGCTGCAGGATAATCTGGCGCGCTGCTACGAGCAGTTATCCCAATATCTGGAGCTCAAAGCGCGACTGTTCGATCCGGATATTGAGGAGGAAAGCCAGGCCCCGCTTTATGAGCTGGCGCTGGCCAACGGGCAGTTGGTGTCAACACTAAACCAGACCAAGGCGTCATTATTGACCCGCCTGCGGGGCGATCGCGGACAGCGAGGAACGCGGCGTACGCTGCACTACTATTTTGCCGCACAGGATATTCATGAACGTGCCAGCTCTTCGCATATACAGTACCAGACACTGCGGGAACATTTTCGCTACAGCGACGTGATGTTCCGTTTTCAGCGGTTGATTACTCTGCAATCCCAGGCCTGCTCCAGGCTCGCTAACGCCATCCTGCTTCGCACACCTTATCAGCATGATCACCGCTTCGAACGCGCATTTATACATCTTGATGCCGCGTTAGATCGCATTCGAGCCAGCGGTACAACGTCGTCTGATCAACTGAAAGCGTTGGGTTTCTTACTCGATAATCTCCGCGCCATCGACGCACAACTGGCGAGTATCGAGTCCGGACAACCGCAAACTGCGCAGAAAAACGAAACGGAAAACTTACTGGCAGATGACAGCCTGCATGGATTGAGCGATATCTGGCTGCGTTTACGCAACAACCTTACACCGGAATCAGCACTGTTTCGCCATGCCGTGCGGATGTCTGTTGTGCTGTGTGCGGGCTACGCCATCATCCAAATTACCGGTCTGCATCACGGATACTGGATACTGCTCACCAGTCTGTTTGTCTGCCAGCCTAACTACAACGCCACGCGCCACCGTCTCACGCTGCGTATCGTCGGAACTATTGCAGGTATCGCCCTCGGCCTCCCCGTCCTTTATTTTGTTCCCTCCCAGGAGGGGCAACTGATACTGATTGTTGTTACCGGTGTGCTTTTTTTCGCCTTTCGTCTTGTACAATACGCGCAGGCCACCATGTTCATCACCTTACTGGTGCTGCTCTGCTTTAATTTGCTCGGCGAAGGTTTTGAAGTCGCCATGCCGCGAGTTATTGACACAATCATCGGATGCGCCATCGCCTGGGCCGCGGTAAGTTTTATCTGGCCAGACTGGCGTTTTCGCAATTTGGCACGCGTGACCGAGCAGGCATTCAATGCCAACTGCCGTTATCTGGACGCAATTCTCGAACAATATCACCAGGGTCGTGATAACCGTCTGGCCTACCGTATTGCCCGCAGAAACGCCTATAACAGAGATGCCGAACTGGCGTCGGTGGTCTCGAATATGGCATCGGAACCAGGTGCGACACCTGAACTGCGTGAAGTGGCATTTCGATTACTTTGCCTGAATCATACCTGTACCAGCTATATCTCTGCTCTTGGCGCACATCGCGAACAGCTTACTCATCCGGCCATTCTTCGCTTACTGGATGATGCAGTCTGTTATGTTGATGACGCCCTTCATCACCAGCCTGCTGATGAAGAGCGCGTACAGTTGACACTGGCAGATTTGTCGCGACGAATTAAGCATCTTGAGCCGCGACCTGACAGCAAAGAACCCCTTGTATTGCAACAAATAGGTCTGCTTATCGCCCTTTTGCCAGAAATGTGCCGTTTACAGCGGCAGATCATGACTTAATGATCCTGGTTTTTTTTCTGACCCACCTCGTGGTACCAGTCGATTAACTCCTGGCGTCTCAACGCCGGGAGCGCGGCTTCATGCAGCCCAATGATCGCGCCTTCCAGACCCAGCAGCACCTTGATGCCCATGTGTTTGTTCAACGCCTTCAAACGCAACCAACACGCTTTGGCGCCCAGATGCCGCAGCATACGTTCGTCTGGTATACCTGCGTCAAAAAGCATCATCTCAAGTTGAAAGCTTATGTTTGGAAGGTCTTTAAGGCGATGAGGCGTATCTCGCGCCGCTTTTTCCTCCCGGGCCGCCGCGAGCGATTGTGATGAAAGCCGCAACAATGTTGGCAAGTCACGCCAGAGATGCTCATCAACAAAGTAGTAGTTAAGTGAAACAGCGCGGCCACGCTTCTGGATTGTCAGAAGAGGTGAACTTCGCGTTACCCGATATTGCGCGCTCTCCTCACAGGCACGCAGGTATAACTCTCCTTCTGAAATCATCGCAAACACGGTGTTGTCTATCGATAAGCTGTAGCCACCAAAATGCGCGCGAAAGCGAATTTTCCCCAAAGGTGCGAGGTATTCCCGGGACTGATAGATCCTTTGATAGGATATGTTTTTCATGATTATTCCCTTGTAAATCATGGAGTAAAAACATTAATTCTGTTAACCGATCCGCTACTGAGGAACATAGGCAAGTGCGCGCAACTCAGCAAGAAAATTTTGCGCCTTCATCGCAATACAAGACAAAATTGCGAGATGCTTTCAGAAAATGAGGTTGATCTTTGAACGTCCAGGGGTTACTGTATGTTTATACAGTAACTAACAGGGCTGGGTTGATCATGTACCATTCATTAAGCCGTGCAAATCGTTCAACACAATTTCTTTCCGCACACAGCGCAGAGGCCATTGAGGCTTCTACGGGTCTGATCAGTGAGGTTGTTTATCGCGAAGATCAGCCCGGCATGACACAATTGCTGCTGTTGCCGTTATTACAGCAACTGGGTCAACAATCGCGCTGGCAGCTCTGGTTAACGCCGCAACAAAAATTAAGCCGTGAATGGGTATTGTCGGCAGGCCTGCCGCTGACTAAAGTTATGCAGATCAGTCAGCTCTCTCCCTGCCTTACGCTGGAATCAATGATTCGCGCGTTACGTACAGGCAACTATAGCGTTGTGATTGGCTGGCATGCCGAAGAATTGACCGAAGAAGAACACCGCCGTCTGGCGATTGCAGCCGAAGAAGGGAACGCTATAGGCTTCGTTATGCGTCCAGTACAATGTAATCCTCTCGCTGCGAGACAGCATTCCGGGATAAAAATTCACTCAAATTTGTATCATTGAGTAAAATTAGGATAAATCCTGGCATTATTTTTCTGTCTGACAAGGTTTACCGTGTAATCAGCGAAATACGCCGCCAGCGCCCGGTTCAGGCGACTTGTAAGGCAACTGAACTGGCGAATAGTTCCGCAAAAGTGTTAAATATTGTGTATACAAAGCCTTTTTTTTCATATGCCTGACGGACTTCACACTTGTAAGTTTTCAACTACGTTGTAGACTTTACATCGCCAGGGGTGCTCGGCATAAGCCAAAGATATCGTGAAGATATCTCTATAGGGACTGATGAGCAACGCCCCCGGTGAAGGATTTAACCGTGACTTCTCATCGAGATTTTCATGGCGATTTTTGGATGATAACGAGGCGCAAAAAATGAAAAAGACAGCTATCGCGATTGCAGTGGCACTGGCTGGTTTCGCTACCGTAGCGCAGGCCGCTCCGAAAGATAATACCTGGTATGCAGGTGGCAAACTGGGCTGGTCTCAGTTCCACGACACCGGCTTCATTGCGAACGACGGCCCGACCCATTCAAGCCAGCTTGGTGCAGGTGCGTTCGGTGGCTATCAGGTTAACCCGTACGTTGGTTTTGAAATGGGTTACGACTGGTTAGGTCGTATGCCATACAAAGGCGACAACGTAAACGGTGCGTTCAAAGCTCAAGGCGTACAGTTGACCGCTAAACTGGGTTACCCGATCACTGACGATCTGGATATCTACACCCGTCTGGGCGGCATGGTATGGCGTGCAGACGCTAAAGACAACAGCGGCTTCAAAGACCACGACACTGGTGTTTCCCCGGTATTCGCTGGTGGTGTTGAGTGGGCAGTTACCCGTGATATCGCTACCCGTCTGGAATACCAGTGGGTTAACAACATCGGTGATGCAAACACCGTTGGTACCCGTCCGGACAACGGCATGCTGAGCGTAGGTGTTTCCTACCGTTTCGGCCAGCAGGAAGAAGCAGCGCCAGTAGTTGCGCCGGCTCCGGCTCCGGCTCCGGAAGTACAGACCAAACACTTCACTCTGAAGTCTGACGTCCTGTTCAACTTCAACAAAGCGACTCTGAAACCGGAAGGTCAGCAGGCACTGGATCAGCTGTATGGTCAGCTGAGCAACCTGGATCCGAAAGACGGTTCCGTAGTGGTTCTGGGCTTCACCGACCGTATCGGTTCTGACGCTTACAACCAGGGTCTGTCTGAGAAACGTGCTCAGTCCGTTGTTGATTACCTGGTTTCTAAAGGTATCCCGGCGAACAAAATCTCTGCACGTGGCATGGGCAAATCCCAGCCGGTTACTGGCAGCACCTGTGACAACGTGAAAGCGCGCCCTGCGCTGATCGATTGCCTGGCGCCGGACCGTCGTGTAGAAATCGAAGTTCGTGGCAGCAAAGACGTTGTAACTCAGCCTCAGGCTTAAGTTCACGTGCTGTAAAAAAACCCCGTGATGCGGGGTTTTTTATTGCCTGAACAAAACCAATTGTACAAAAAATCACTCTTTGCCTAATAGCGCCTGCAAATCCTGTTTCAGTGACGACATGGTGGTGGCGTATTTTTCTTTATGCTCGGCATCTTCAATTAACTGCACAATGGTCTCCGAAAGGGTTTTGCCCCGACGCTGTGCCAGAGCGGCCAAACGTTGCCAGACAACAAACTCCAGGTCGATTGATTTCTTGCGAGTATGCTGATGCTCGGCATTAAAATGGCGTTTGCGCCGCGCCCGAATAGTCTGTTTCATGCGGTTCATGAGAGACGGATTAATATGCTGCTCAATCCAGGCATTCACCTGCACGGGTTCATTATCGAGGGTTAGCAATAAATCGACGGCCTCTTTGGCCGCGCTGGCTTCAATATATCTTGTAATAAGCTCACCTTCCCGGTGCTTTTTCACCAGATACTTCCATTTCCAGCCGCTTTCAAGATTTTCCAGTTGTTGATATTTCATTGCGATCTCAACGTTACCGTGTAACTCTGTTCAGAATATCAGTTTTTTTCTGCTCTGCTGAAAAGAAATCACATTCTGTCTATCCCAACAACATATCTGCAACGGGAAAACGTGTATTCCCTGTGTGCTGCCCATGCGTTTACGGTATAATCCCGCCTTTTACATCAGACTAAAAAAACGACTTTGACCATTACAAAACTTGAATGGAATGAACTGACTCCGGATACCGAGAGCTATCAGGATGTGTTTAAGCAGTCCGCACTCACTGACGAGACGGTCTTCTTCCTGGGCGATACCCAACCCCGATTACACTATGCGCTGGAACAGTTGCTTCATCCTGCGGCGACGTCACGCTTTATGCTGGCCAAAGCGCCAGAAGAAGAAGAGTACCTGACGATCCTCGCCGGGGCAGTGTCAGCGCTGCAGCCCGAGGAGATCGACGTTGTAGGTGGCGACTATCAGGTTAATGGTGCGACAGTTACGCTTACCCCCGCACAAAACGCAGAAGCCAATTTTGCCGGTAAAAACCAGGTAGTTATTGCCGATTGGGTTGAAGCTGAGCAGTTGTTTGGTTGCCTGCGCCAGTTCAATAACGAGATTACCCTGCAGCCCGGGCTGGTACATCAGGCCAATGGTGGCACGCTGGTTATCTCTCTGCGCACCCTTCTGGCGCAACCTTTACTGTGGATGCGTTTAAAAACCATGGTGACGCGCCGTCGTTTTGACTGGGTTGCATTTGATGAGTCTCGTCCCCTGCCCGTGTCAGTTCCGTCATTGCCGCTCGATCTTCGGGTTATCCTCGTGGGTGAACGCGATTCGCTGGCTGATTTCCAGGAGATGGAACCAGAGCTTGCCGAACAAGCTATCTATAGCGAATACGAAGACAACCTGCAGATTAGCGATGCGGAAACACTGGCGCAATGGTGTCAGTGGGTTCAACTGGTCGCCCGGGAGGCAGAATTGCCTTCACCGTCTGCAGATGCGTGGCCGGTACTGATTCGGGAAGCCGTTCGTTATACCGGCGATCAAGAGACGCTCCCGCTCTGCCCGCTATGGTTAACCCGCCAGTTAGGCGAAGTGTCCGCTATGACCGACGCCCGGACATTTGATGCTGAGCAGCTTACCACCATGCTTACTCAGCGTGAATGGCGAGAAGGCTATCTGGCGGAGCGCATGCAAGATGAAATTCTGTTAGAGCAGATCCTCATTGAGACTGAAGGTGAACAGGTCGGTCAAATCAATGCCCTGTCAGTGGTTGAGTTTCCGGGACATCCACGTGCATTTGGCGAACCTTCACGTATAAGCTGCGTTGTGCACATCGGCGATGGCGAATTTAACGACATTGAACGTAAAGCGGAACTCGGCGGCAACATTCATGCGAAAGGCATGATGATAATGCAGTCTTTCCTGATGGCTGAACTGGAACTTGAGCAACAGATCCCGTTCTCCGCATCGCTGACCTTTGAGCAATCTTACAGTGAAGTGGACGGTGACAGCGCCTCGATGGCTGAACTGTGTGCCTTGATCAGCGCCCTGGCGGATGTCCCTGTCAGCCAGAGTATCGCTATCACCGGTTCGGTGGATCAGTTTGGTCGCGCCCAGCCTGTGGGTGGGCTCAATGAAAAGATCGAAGGATTCTTTGCTATCTGTCAGACTCGTGGTCTGGACGGCAACCAGGGGGTGATCATACCCGTTGCCAATGTGCGCCATCTTTGTCTGCGCCAGGAGTTGCTGGATGCCGTCAAGGCAGGTCAATTCTCTATCTGGGCCATAGAAGATGTCATGGATGCACTCCCCTTATTGACCAGACTGGTCTGGGATGCAGAAGGACAAACTACACTGAAGCAGACCATCCTGGAGCGTATCGCCCAGGCGACGCAACAAGACGCTCGTCACCGTTATCCGTGGCCGCTTCGTTGGCTTAGCTGGTTCAGTCCCAACTGATCGGACTTGTTCAGCGTACACGTGTTAGCTATCCTGCGTCCGAAACTCACAATAAGGCTTACATAGAACATGGTAGATAAACGCGAATCCTATACAAAAGAAGATCTTCTTGCCTCTGGTCGCGGAGAGCTGTTTGGCGAAAAAGGCCCACAATTACCAGCTCCAAGCATGCTGATGATGGACCGTGTGGTGTTAATGACCGAAAACGGTGGGAATTTCGACAAAGGATATGTTGAAGCTGAATTAGATATTAATCCGGATCTGTGGTTCTTTGGTTGCCACTTTATCGGCGACCCGGTAATGCCAGGGTGCCTCGGTCTGGACGCTATGTGGCAGCTCGTTGGTTTCTACCTGGGCTGGCTCGGTGGCGAAGGCAAAGGCCGTGCGCTGGGCGTAGGCGAAGTGAAATTCACCGGTCAGATTCTGCCGACCGCGAAAAAAGTCACCTACCGTATCCACTTCAAACGCGTCATCAACCGTCGTCTGGTGATGGGCCTGGCCGATGGTGAAGTGCTGGTTGATGGCCGTGTTATCTACACTGCGACCGACCTGAAAGTGGGCCTGTTCCAGGACACCTCTGCATTCTGATGCTGATTGCCGTGTAACGCGCCACAAAATGGCGTTGGGCAAAAAAGCGAAACCTCCGCTATGCGGAGGTTTCTTGTTAAAGAGACAGAATCAGGCAATGACGGCCCTGTCCTCCATGGCTTCTCGCCAGCCTCCCATCCATTCGGATCTCTGATTCAGCGTCTGATAAGGACACATTTCTTTTGGCCGTCCGGTGATTCCGGCCTGATACCCACGTTGATGTGCCCGTTCCAGGCGATCTCGCTTTTGTCTCTTCATGCCTCGTTTCCCTCATTTTTTGGTCTGGTGGAAAAGAAAACAGTGGTTACTAAGTATGCAACCACAGGCTACGAATACCCTGGATACGGTTTGTCGTCAATGCGCAAAATTCACGCCAGTGTCATAAATGTGACCTAAACAGAAGTTCATTTGTACAAAAACTGTGAACCAGCACAGGTAATGAATTGAGCACAAAATAAAAAAGCCGTCAGACAAAAATGACCTGACGGCGTAGATAATGCAGTCAATTTTACTATGGCAGACGTTTAAGCTCGCTGGCGATACTTGCCGATTCCTGTTGCCACGCCTGGGCCAACATTTTCACCATCTCGTCATAGCCGTCTTGCTGCTGCTTAAGCTCAATGTGGAAAGGACGCTTAATCAGTTGCCCACGATGATTAACCAGCCATTCGCCGCTCACGATAACCCGCCCGTCATAACGACCATGAAAGCCGGTCACGGTGACGTTGAGCGTATCCTGCTCACTGCCAAGCGGTTGCGAAGCCACAACCCAGCCGGGAAGAGCGTTACTTAAATTCGCCACCAGCGTCGTGCGAAGCTGTTGGTCCAGCGGGCTCGCCCACAGGTTATTGGTGGCAATAACGTATTGCACATCGGTTGTCTGATAGACCACGCCATTTCCTGCGAGATAATCCGGCACCGTCACCTGCTCAACCCACAGCAGGTGTTGCCCACGCGCATCACTTTGCGTCACCGTTGATTGCGGCGGTGATGGTAGCTGATAATAGCTCTTCTTATCACCGCTCGCGCTGCACGCCGTCAGAAGCATGGCCAGAAGCGCTATCATTCCTTTTTTCATTCTTTCGCCCTCTTCGGCTGCGGATCGTCTTTACCCTTCGCTTCAAATACGAGCGCATTACTCTTATCGTTCAGCGTTTTGAGCACCGGCTGTAGCTCACGCAACACCTGATCAAGACGCTGCATATCCGCCACCATCTTGTTGTACGCGGCCGACCCCGGCTGGAAGCCCTGCATACTGCGATTGAGCTCACGCAGCGTATTTTGCATATCTGCTGGCAACTGCTGCATAGACTGACTGGCTGTCAGCTTATTCAGATTATCGAGTGTCGTCTGCAGACGGCGCATCGTCTGCTGGCTCGCCGTTAATGTATTGGTCGCCTGCTCGATCATTGGGTTAAGTGGCAGATTGTTAATTTTATCCAGCGTATCCATCAGTTTTTGCTGAATCTGCGCCAGACCGCCGCTGACCGTCGGGATGATGCGATAACCACCAAATTCCGGCATATCGGTGACAGGTGGTGCTTTAGGATAAAAATCCAGGTCGACATACAGGGCGCCCGTCACAATATTGCCGGTTTTCAGCGCCGCACGCAGGCCACGTTTCATTAACTCGGTAATATGCTCATCCACGTTAGGATCGCCGCCAAACTGGCTAATCAGACGCTGAGGCTCAATACGAATCAGAATAGGTATCCGGTAATCATCATTCAATTTCTGACGCATTTCTGGCGTGAAGAACGGGACTTTTGCCACGGTCCCCAAGCGAATACCGCGAAACTCGACCGGCGCGCCGGGTTGCAGACCGCGAATCGAATCTTTGAAGAACATCAGATAATCGATATGTTCGGTATACAGGGACTCCTGAATACTGCGCTGGTCGTCATACAACATAAACGCCGTTTTTTCAGCAACAGGTTCGCCCAGTTCATTCCCTTCCGGCACGTCAAAGCTCACGCCACCACCAAACAGGGTACTGAGCGATCCCATTTCAACCCGCATTCCGGCAGAGGTTAAATCAACGGCGATACCGCTGTCTTTCCAGAAACGCACGTTGCTGGTGACCAGACGATCGTTTGGCGCATTAATAAAAAGCTGATAGGTGATCGTACGTTTCTGCGTGTCGAAAGTACTTGTCTCGACAGAGCCGACCCGGTAACCACGGAAAAGTACCGGATCGCCCGGAGAGAGTTGCCCCGCTTTTTTGCTGTCCAGGATAATCCGAATCCCTTTTGCATCCGGCGGTGCCAGCGGCGGCGAATCAAGCAGGTTATATCTCTCCGGCTGATTGCCCTTTTTCCCTGGCTGGAGCTCGATGTAGGCGCCAGAAAGTAATGTCCCGAGCCCGCTGATCCCTTCACGGCCAACCTGCGGTTTAACCACCCAAAAAACGGAGTCGTTGTAGAGCAACTTTTCCATCCCGGTATTCAGGCGCGCTTTAATCTCAACATGGGTAAGATCGTCCGTCAGCGTCGTGCTCTCTACCACGCCGACATCCACGCTGCGGCTTTTGATGGTCGTTTTACCCCCGATGATGCCTTCGGCATTGGTGGTAATGAGGGTGACTTCCGGCCCCTGGTGGCTGTAATGGTAAAAAAGGATCCACGCACCGATGAGGGCCGTGACGATCGGGAATATCCATACCGGCGACCAGTTTTTAACTTTCTGCACTTTCGCCTCCCCACTGGTTTTCTCCATGTTCTTACGACTCCTCATGGCTCGATTCAGGCTCGCGATCCCAACTCAGGCGGGGATCGAACGTCATTGCCGCAAACATTGTGATGATGACGACCAGCGCAAACATCAGCGCCCCCATGGCCGGATAAATATTCATTAATCCTCCCATGCGCACCAACGCGGAGAGCACGGCGATGACAAACACATCAATCATCGACCAGCGCCCAACAAACTCAACGATTTCATAAATAAAGTGCATGCGTTCACTGTCTCGTCGGCCGTGGCCTTTCGCATCCCAGCATAACCAGGCGATGGCGATCATTTTCAAGGTCGGCACCATGATACTGGCGATGAAAATCACCAGCGCAACCGGATACGACCCCTCGCTCCAGAGTAAAATCACCCCGGCAAGGATCGTCGATGGCATCTGATCGCCCAATAGATCGGTAATCATGATCGGCAAAATATTGGCGGGCAGATACAGCAAGATCGACGTCACCAGTAACGCCATCGTCCACTGCAGACTGTTTCTGCGCCTGACATAGCCTTTGGTATGACAACGCGGGCAGACGGGTTCATCCGCCGCCACAATGGCGGTGCAACATGGGCAACTGCGTAATCCCTGATGAATGCCCGGCACACCAACGCGCAACGGCGCGACCGGCACCGGCGCAGGGGCGATATCATCCCACAGCCAGTGACGATCCACACACTGCATGGTACGCAGTTGTAGCAGGCAAAACAGACACCATGGAATAAAGCTGCTGCCGATGCCCACATCACCATAGGCCATCAGTTTGACAAAGCTCACCAGCACGCCGGCCAGAAAAATCTCTGCCATACCCCAGGTTTTAAGCTGGAAAAGGATACGCGCCAGAAACGTTTTGGTCTGCTGCGACATCGGCACGCGATTGACCAGCAGCAGTATGGTCACCAGGCAAAATGCCGGGACCATCTGAACGAAAAGTAAAAAGAGCGTCCCAAGACTGGCGTAATCTTCCGAGAACATCACGCCTGGAATCTCCAGTAGCGTCACCTCACTGGTGACGCCTGCTACTTTCATATTCACAAAGGGGAACAGATTGGAAAGCAGTAGCATGAACAGCGCCACCAGCGCATACGCGGTGGGCCGTTGTCTGGGCTCATCCCATTGCGTGGTTAATGTGGCGCCACAACGAGGGCAAGCCGCTTTATGACCATGCTGTAATGGGGGCAAAGCCACCAGTAAATCGCACTGGGTACATAAAATATGCCGTGTGGCGTGGTGATGTTCACACATACTGACTTCCTGAGTTATGCGCCGTTTTTTAGAGCCTCCAGATACTCCCAGCGTTCAAACGCTTCTTCCAGCGCCTGTTCCGCCGAAGCCAGTTCGGCTAATACTTTCTGCGTGTGGTCGTGAGGCTGGCTGAAAAAGCTGGCATCTGCCACCTGCGCCTGCAATGTTTCCAGTTCCGCCTCCAGCTTTTCCAGCTTTTGCGGCAGTTGTTCCAACTCACGTTGCAGGTTATAGCTTAGTTTGTTACTGGTTCGTTTAACACTTTCTGTTTTGTTAACCGAAGCTTCGGCAACTTTCTTCTCGGATGCGGCTTTGTATGCCTGCGATGCCGCTTGCTGACCACGCGCATCATGATAACCGCCAACGTATTGACCAATCCGTCCCGCGCCTTCGAAAATCCAGCACTCCGTAACGGTGTTATCGACAAACTGACGGTCGTGGCTGACCAGCATAACAGTGCCCTGGTAGCTGTCGATAAGCTCTTCAAGCAGCTCCAGCGTTTCGACATCCAAATCGTTGGTAGGTTCGTCGAGAATCAATAAGTTACTGGGTTTCAGGAACAAACGTGCCAGCAAGAGTCGGTTACGTTCACCGCCAGAGAGCGCGCGAACCGGTGTCATCGCCCGTTTCGGATGGAAGAGAAAGTCCTGCAGGTAGCCCAGCACATGGCGTGGCTTACCGTTCACCAACACTTCCTGTTTACCTTCCGCCAGGTTATCCATCACCGTTCTGTCCGGATCGAGCTCCGCGCGGTGCTGGTCAAAGTAAGCCACTTCCAGCTTGGTACCGCAATGGATGCGCCCACTGTCGGCCTGCAACTGACCCAGCATGAGTTTGATCAGCGTGGTTTTACCACAGCCATTCGGTCCGATCAGGGCAATCTTGTCGCCGCGCTGAACCTGAGCAGAGAAGTCTTTGACCAGCACTTTGCCGTCCACCTGATAGTCGACATTTTCCATCTCAAAGACGATTTTGCCCGAGCGGCTTGCCTCTTCCACCTGCATCTTCGCGCTGCCCATCACCTCGCGGCGTTCGCTGCGTTCGCGACGCATGGCTTTCAATGCGCGCACGCGGCCTTCATTACGGGTACGGCGAGCCTTGATGCCCTGGCGGATCCAGACTTCTTCCTGCGCCAGCTTGCGGTCAAACTCCGCATTTTGCAGTTCTTCAACGCGCAGGTTTTCTTCTTTTTCCAGCAAATAAGTGTCGTAATCGCCGGGATAGGTCACCAGTTTGCCACGATCCAGATCGACAATGCGGGTCGCCATATTGCGGATAAAGGAACGGTCATGCGAGATAAAAATAATGGTACCGCTGAAGGTTTTCAGGAACCCTTCCAGCCAGTCGATGGTTTCGATATCAAGGTGGTTTGTTGGTTCATCGAGCAGCAGTACTTTCGGTCCGCTGACCAGCGCACGGCCCAGCGCCGCCTTACGCAACCAGCCGCCCGAGAGCGACGCCAGCGGCATGTCGGCTTCCAGACCCAGTTGTGCCAGCACTTCATTGATACGGTTTTCGAGCTGCCAGAGACCGTGGTAGTCCAGCAGTTCCTGTAAGCGCGCCATCTCGTTCAGGTTTTTATCGCTTGGATCGGTCATCACCAGATGCGAAATTTCGTGATAACGCTTGAGGTACTCCGCCTGCTCTTCAATCCCTTCGGCCACAAAGTCGTAGACGCTGCCCGCGACATTACGCGGCGGATCCTGTTGCAAACGTGCCACGATCAAATCCTGTTCGTACACGATGCGGCCATCATCCAGCCCCTGTTCGCGGTTGAGGATTTTCATCAGCGTCGATTTGCCCGCGCCGTTACGTCCTACCAGACAGACACGTTCGTTATCCTCGATATGCAGTTCGGCATTATCGAGGAGGGGCGCATCGCTAAACGACAGCCAGGCGCCATGCATACTAATTAATGACATCTATTTATCCTTTCAGGCTGCGGTAATCAGCCAGCAGTTGTGGATCTGACGGTTACGGGCGAAATCTTGCGACTGCGTTTTTTGGGTAATTTCTTGTGCTTTGAGCCCAAGCGTAGCCAGCCCTTCAGTATCCATACGGAAACCGCGTTTGTTGTTTGAAAACATGATCGTGCCGCCTTTACGCAGCAAACGTTTAAGATCTTTCATCAGTGCCAGGTGATCGCGCTGGACATCGAAAGAGTCTTCCATACGTTTTGAGTTCGAGAATGTAGGGGGATCGATAAAAATCAGATCGAACTGCTCGTCACTTTCGCGTAACCATGCCAGTACATCGGCCTGTAACAGGCGGTGCGGACGACCGGTCAGGCCGTTGAGACGCAAATTGCGCTCCGCCCACTCCAGATAGGTACGCGACATATCCACGGTCGTGGTGCTGCGCGCGCCGCCAAGCCCCGCGTGTACACTCGCGCTGCCGGTGTAAGAGAAGAGATTCAGGAAGTCTTTCCCCTTACTCATCTGGCCCAGCATACGGCGTGCGATACGGTGGTCGAGGAACAGGCCCGTATCAAGATAGTCCGTCAGGTTCACCCACAGTTTGGCGTTGTATTCGCTAACCTGGATAAATTCACCTTTTTCATTCATCTTCTGATACTGGTTATTGCCTTTCTGCCGCTCACGGGTTTTCAGCACCAGCTTGTTCGGCGCGATACCCAGCACGGCGATGGTAGCGGCAATGATGTCAAACAGACGCTGACGCGCTTTTTGCGCATCAATGGTTTTGGGCGGCGCATACTCCTGCACTACCACCCAGTCACCGTAGCGATCGACAGCCACGTTATAATCCGGCAAATCGGCATCGTACAGGCGGTAGCATTCGATGCCTTCCTGACGCGCCCATTTTTCCAGTTTCTTAAGATTCTTACGCAGACGGTTGGCATAATCCTCAGCCATTACCGGCGCTTTTGCTTCGCCGGTGTTTTCCGCCAGGTGGTAGTTTTTCTGCACGCAATCCAGCGGGCCATTTTTAGCCTTGAACTGACGGTCAGCGCGCAATTGCAGGCAGTTAAGCAAATCGACAGAGGCGCTGAACAACGACAGATTCCAGCCGCCAAACTGCGATTTTAACGTCCGACCAAGCAGGCTATGCAGGGCAATCAGCGCCGGTTCGCTCTCCAGACGCTCACCGTACGGGGGGTTGCTGATAACCGTGCCATACGGCCCTTTTGGCAGCGGGTTGCTTAACTGCGCCACGTCTTTTACGTCGAAAGTGACCAGCTCGCCAACGCCAGCACGGCGGGCGTTACGCTGCGCACGCTCAATGACGCGAGGATCGTTATCGGAGCCATAAAAATGCGATGTGTAATTAGCCAGCCCAGCCCGCGCGCGGGTCTGCGCCTCGGCTTTCACTTCCTGCCAGATTGCCTCATCATGTTGAGCCCAGCCGCCAAAGCCCCAGCGGCCGCGGTGTAAACCTGGTGCACGGTCGGTAGCCCACATGGCCGCTTCGATCAACAAAGTGCCGGAACCACACATCGGATCAAGCAGCGGCGTGCCCGGCTGCCAGCCAGAGCGCATCACAATCGCCGAGGCGAGGTTTTCTTTGATTGGCGCCATACCGGTGCCATCACGGTAGCCACGCAAATGCAGCCCTTCACCACTCAGGTCGAGCGCAATGCTGGCTGTCTCTTTGTTCAGCCAGACGTTGATGCGTAAATCCGGCGATTCACGATCAACATTCGGACGCGGCAGATTTTTGCGCGTAAAGCTATCGACAATGGCGTCTTTTACTTTCAGCGCGCCATACTGACTGTTACGAATTTCTTCATTCAGGCCGCTAAAATGCACCGCAAAGGTGGCGTTCGGGCTGAAAATCTCCGTCCACGGAATCGCCTGCACGCCGAGATAAAGGTCCAGATCGCTGTAAACCTTACACTCACTGAGCGGCATCATGATGCGCGAGGCCAGACGACTCCACATCAGGCTTTGGTAAATCAGCCGTGTGTCACCATGGAAATGGACGCCCCCCTGAACCACCCGGCACTCTTGCCCGCCCAGGTTTTCCAGTTCAGTTTTTAATAGCTCTTCCAGCCCACGGGCCGTACTGGCAAACAGAGAAATCATAAAATCACTTATCGATGAAGAAAATTGTTGCGCATTATAGCCAATCTGGCGTTCATGTCATAAAGTTGAGGGCTTATTTTCGTTCACAGAGGAAATGACGTGGCTACCCTTTCGCGTCTTTTTATCCATCCAGTGAAATCCATGCGCGGTATTGGCCTGACGCATGCCCTGGCAGACACCAGCGGGTTATCCTTTGATCGCATTTTTATGGTGACCGAAGCGGATGGCACCTTTATTACTGCACGACAGTTCCCGCAGATGGTCCGTTTTATTCCTTCTCCGCTGACGGATGGCTTGCATTTAACCGCACCTGATGGCAGCAGCGCCGTGGTGCGTTTTAATGATTTTGCGCCTCAGAATGAGCCAACGGAAGTATGGGGGAATCATTTTACTGCCCGGGTTGCACCCGAACACATCAACCAGTGGCTCAGCGGTTTTTTTGCTCGAGATGTTCAGCTTCGCTGGGTGGGGCCGCAAACCACGCGCCGGGTAAAACGTTACGAGGATATTCCGCTCTCATTTGCTGATGGCTTTCCGTTTTTATTGACCAACGAAGCCTCATTACGTGATTTACAAAACCGCTGCCCGGCAAGTGTACAAATGGAGCAGTTCCGCCCTAACCTGGTGGTCACCGGTGCCAGTGCATGGGAAGAGGACTCGTGGAAAGTAATACGCATCGGTGATGTCGTCTTTGACGTGGTGAAACCGTGCAGCCGTTGCGTTTTTACCACCGTCAGTCCCGAACGCGGGCAAAAACATCCCGCTGGCGAACCCCTGGCAACCCTCACCCGTTTTCGCACTGCGCAAGATAATGGCAATGTTGATTTCGGCCAGAACTTAATTGCCCGCAATAGTGGGGTCGTCCGGGTAGGTGATGAGGTCGTGGTCCTTTCCAGTGCACCCGCTAAACCCTATGGCGCAGGACAGGCTGTTGAGTCTGTAGAACAAGAACAGAAAACAGAGGACGTGGTAGATATTGTCTGGCAGGGGCAAAGCTTTCGCGGTAACAATCAGCAAATCCTGCTTGAGCAACTGGAAAATCAGGGGATACGCGTGCCCTATTCCTGTCGGGCGGGCATTTGCGGCTGCTGTCGCATTCGCCTGATTGAGGGTGAGGTCAGCCCGTTGAAAAAATCAGCTATCGCACAAGATGGTTCTATCCTGAGTTGTAGCTGTGTACCAAAAACCTCCGTTCGCCTGGAAAGTTAAACGGCCTGTTCAAAGCTGAAACTGGCAGCACTGAGCTGCGGTTTCAGCCTGTCATTCATGATCTTAATGGGATCGCCTAATTGCATCGTGCGCCCGGCGATAACCACACCCGGCTGGGCCAGCAGACAAAGTGCGGCATTTTCACCCGGTTCAACGACCAGTAAACTCACCTCTTCGCCGCTGTCACTCATCACGACGCTCGCAGCTTCTCCCGCACAGGGAGACCACGGTTGGTTGTAGCTGGTAAAGTGCCAACTTTTTGGCATTTGCGGCTTCAGAAAACGAATGGCCACCAGTGCATTAAGCACCAGCTCGGCACGTTGTTCGTTAGAGAGCATCAGATCGCGGCATTTTTCATCAAAGGAGAAGTATAAGGCGGCATCGTCTACGCAAAATCCGCAGGGGGAAAACGCATCCGGGGTAAGCATTTTACGGGCAAAACGTGAGCGAAATAACATGCCATTGGCCAGATCGAGCATCATACGATCGTGCTCGTCATCAAAATACCAGCGCCAATTATCGTCAGGTTTAATTCGCATTTCGTTCCCCTCTCTCCGTAAACATCCCTTTGCCTTTTTCATCCTTTGCCGTTTCGCTTATTACGCTAAATAAGCAAAGACTAAAATGTACAAATTAGCAACAATCACGGAATATAAAACAACCAGGGCCGGAAATAAAGCCCTGGTTGTCCGATAGTGAGCAAAAGATTAGATATGGGTAACGATTTCTTTAATCAGTTGCGGTCCTTTAAATATAAAGCCGGAATAAATTTGTACCAGTGATGCTCCCGCGTCCATCTTCTCGCGCGCGGCAATCACGGAGTCGATGCCACCCACGCCGATAATCGGTAAGCGGCCATTTAATTCCAGGGACAGGCGACGAATAATTTCGGTGCTTTTTAATTGCAGCGGACGGCCACTTAACCCACCCGCTTCATCACAATTTTTCATTCCGCGAACCAGTTTTCTGTCCAGCGTTGTATTGGTGGCAATGACGCCATCAATATTATGGCGAACTAAACTGTCGGCCACTTGGATCAATTCTTCCTCGGAAAGATCCGGGGCGATCTTCACAGCAACAGGAACATATTTATGGTGGGTCTGATGAAGCTCATTCTGCTTATTTTTAATGGCACTCAGAAGGTCATCCAGCGCTTCGCCATATTGCAATGTTCGCAGGCCCGGCGTGTTTGGCGAGGAAATATTAATCGCAATATAACCGGCATAGGCATAGATTTTTTCCATACAAATCAGATAGTCATCTTTGCCGTTTTCAACAGGCGTATCTTTATTTTTGCCAATATTAATACCCAGCACGCCGTCAAAATGCGCTTTTTTCACATTATCAACCAGGTTATCAACGCCCAGATTGTTGAAGCCCATACGGTTGATCAACCCTTCTGCGTCGACCAGGCGGAAGAGGCGCGGCTTGTCATTGCCCGGCTGCGGACGCGGCGTCACGGTACCGATCTCGATCGCGCCAAACCCCATAGCACCCAGCGCATCGATACATTCACCATTCTTATCGAGGCCAGCGGCAAGTCCCAGTGGGTTTTTAAACGTTAGCCCCATGCACTGTACCGGTTTTTCCGGCACACGCTGACGCACCAGTGCCTCTAGCGGCGTACCCGTAATGCGGCGTAATTGTTGAAAAGTAAATTCATGAGCGCGCTCGGGGTCGAGCTGGAAAAGGGCTTTACGAACGAAGGGGTAGTACATGAACTCTCCTGGATTCCCGGTGTGCAAACCGGGGGCGTATTATCTTTGATTAGCCGAAGAAATGGAATTGACCTTGGGCAAAAAAAGGTGAACTGAACGCAATCGTTTTCTTATCCTTTTCTGCATATTCGTTTTTTAACGTGTTTTCACTAAAAAAATCATTTAGCGGAATATAAAACCTCTGCGACACTGAGAAAATAGTTATCGATGTTTAATAAAACGAAGCAAATGGTTATAAGGAGTGAATATGCGAGTTGTTACCCTGGCGGGAAGCCCGCGTTACCCTTCCCGCTCAAGCGCCCTGCTGGAATACGCGCGCGAACGCCTGACGGCCCTTGATGTTGAAGTGTGTCACTGGCATTTGCATAACTTTGTCCCGGAAGATTTGCTCTACGCCCGCTTCGACAGCCCGGCGCTGCAAACACTGCTCGAACAATTACATGAGGCCGATGGGCTGATCATCGCAACCCCGGTGTACAAGGCCTCCTTTTCCGGCGCGCTAAAAACCCTGCTTGATCTGTTCCCCGAACGAGCGCTGGAAGGCAAAGTGGTCCTTCCGGTCGCCACTGGCGGTACCATTGCACATATGCTGGCCGTGGATTATGCGCTCAAGCCAGTTCTGAGCGCATTGAAAGCCCAGGAAGTGTTGCATGGCGTCTTCGCCGATGACAGCCAGGTGGAGGATTATCAGCATAAGCCACGCTTCACCGCGAATTTGCAGACGCGTCTGGACAGTGCCCTGGAAACATTCTGGCAGGCCTTACACCGCCGTGACACGCAAGTCCCCATCTTCGGTGCTCATATACCGGGTGTTGCCAGAGCATCGTAATAAAAAAACCGGGTCGCGCTGTAGACGCTAACCCGGCTTGTTATCACACAGGGCCTGCCCGCTGAATGTTATGCCAGCGCTTTGCTGATTTTCTCAAACAGATCGCCTGACAGATTCGGCAATGCTTTGAGTTGCTCAAGCGCCGCACGCATTTTTTCCTGACGTTTCGCATCGTAACGTTTTAAACGAATCAGCGGTTCAATCAGGCGGGAAGCCACCTGCGGGTTACGGCTGTTCAGTTCTGTCAGCATTTCAACCATGAACTGATAGCCGCTACCGTCTTGCGCATGGAATGCTGCCGGGTTGCTGCTGGCAAACGCGCCAATCAGTGAACGCACACGGTTCGGGTTGCTCATCGTAAACGAACGGTGTTTAAGCAGACCGCGCACGGTTTCCAGCACATTTTGTGCCGGGCTGGTGGCCTGCAGAATCAGCCACTTGTCCATCACCAGACCATCCTGGTGCCATTTGTCATCGTATTCCTGCATCAGCGCATCACGGCACGGCAGTTGGGCGGCAACCGCGGCAGACAGCGCCGCAAGCGCATCCGTCATGTTATCAGCATTGTGATACTGCTCGCTTACCAGCTTATCGGCCAGTTGCTCGTCGCCGAAAGCCAGATAACGCAGACAGGTATTACGTAAGGCACGTTTACCGATATCCGCATGTTCCACGCGGTAGGTATCCAGCTTATTGGCGTTATAAACGGCCAGCACTTCATCTGCCAGTTCGGTGGCCAGGGTGCGGGTCAGCGCTTCACGTACCGCCACGATGGCTACCGGGTCGATAACGTCAAACAATTCGGCAATCTCATTTGCTGACGGCAGCGTCAGAATTTCCGCAGCCAGCGCCGGATCGATGTGTTCGTCCAGCAGGATCGCGCGGAACGCATCGGCAACGTGCAGTGGCAAAGACAGCGCCTGCCCCTGCTGATGGCGGGCAACGTTGAGCTTAATGTGCGTCGCCAGCAGACTCTGTGCGGCATCCCAGCGAGAGAAATCATTGCTGGCGTGGCGCATCAGGAACGTCAGTTGCTGATCGCTCCATTTATATTCCAGTTTCACCGGCGCGGAAAACTCACGCAGCAGCGACGGCACGGGCTGGAAGTAGACGTTATCAAAGACAAAAGTCTGTTCTGGCTGGGTGACATTCAGCACATGGTGCACCGGGTGGCCGTCTTTCTGCAGCGGGATGACCTTGCCTTCATTATCATAAAGTTCAATATCAAACGGGATGTGCAGCGGGTGTTTCTCCTGCTGTTCCGCTGTAGGTGGCGTGCGCTGGCTGATGGTGAGCGTGTACTGCTCGGTCGCCGGGTTGTAATCGTCGTGTACCGTGACAATCGGCGTCCCCGCCTGGCTATACCAGCGACGGAAATGCGACAAATCGATATTTGAGGCATCTTCCATTGCCTGGACGAAATCATCACAGGTTGCGGCGCTGCCATCGTGACGCTCAAAATAGAGCTGCATCCCTTTCTGGAAATTCTCTTCACCCAGCAGGGTGTGGATCATGCGGATAATTTCTGAACCTTTCTCATACACCGTCAGGGTGTAGAAGTTGTTCATTTCAATCACTTTATCCGGGCGAATAGGATGCGCCATCGGGCTGGCGTCTTCGGCGAATTGCAGCCCGCGCATGGTACGGACATTATTGATACGGTTTACCGCACGGGAACCCAGGTCCGAGCTAAACTCCTGGTCGCGAAACACAGTCAGCCCTTCTTTCAGGCTGAGCTGGAACCAGTCGCGACAGGTTACGCGGTTACCGGTCCAGTTGTGGAAATATTCATGACCAATCACCCGTTCGATATCAAGATAGTCTTTGTCGGTCGCGGTATCGGTACGGGCGAGCACATATTTGGAGTTAAAGACGTTGAGGCCTTTATTCTCCATCGCGCCCATATTAAAGAAGTCCACGGCGACAATCATATAGATGTCGAGGTCATATTCGAGGCCAAAACGGGTCTCGTCCCATTTCATGGAGTTCTTGAGCGAGGTCATTGCCCACGGCGCGCGGTCAAGGTTGCCACGGTCAACGAAGAGTTCCAGTGCAACTTCACGCCCGGAGCGGGTTGTAAAGGTATCGCGCAGCACATCAAAATCACCCGCCACCAGCGCAAACAGGTAACACGGTTTCGGGAATGGATCCTGCCATTGCACCCAGTGACGGCCATTATCCAGCTCGCCCTGGTCCACGCGGTTACCGTTAGAGAGCAGGTAAGGATAGGCAGCTTTGTCGGCGATGATTTTAGTGGTAAACCGCGCCAGAACATCAGGGCGATCCAGGTACCAGGTAATATGGCGGAAACCTTCTGCCTCGCATTGGGTACAGAGTGCTTCGCCAGACTGATAGAGGCCTTCAAGCGCAGTATTCGCAGCCGGGCTGATTTCATTCACGATACGCAATGTGAATCGTTCAGGCAGGCCGTCAATGACCAGGTGATTGTCTTCTTCTTTATATTGTGTCCATGGCTGGTCGTTAACATGGATTGACACTAACGTCAGGTCTTCGCCATTCAGACGCAATGGCACTGGAGAGGCGCTATGACGCGAAATAGTGCTCAGCGCAGTGACAACGGTTTTTGCGGCATCCAGGTCAAAGGTCAAGTCAATATCGCTAATCAGGTAATCCGGCGCACGGTAGTCGTGGCGGTATTTGGCTTGTGGCTGTTGTGTCATAAAAAACCTTTAGCATCTTCTGTTTGGTTACGTCTCCAGTCTATTCCTGTTGCGTAAATCCCGCCACGCAGAATGTTCATCTTTTCAGGGAGAAAAGCTCACTATGCTACATTTTAGTAACATGAAACAGTAATTTTAAAAATCGACAAATATCGTCCAGGAGCGCCGTAAATCACGGTTGGACTGATTAAACGAATTTCACATTTGCGAACTTTAGCGATTTTCATCGATGGTAAATGCCCCATTGGTGCCCCATAGACAATTCTCTGCAGCCCAGACGGATAAAGGCCTCGCGCTAAAACTCTGGTCGAAAATACCCCACAGATTCGCTGCTAGATGAGCGACCACTTGACACTGTATAAATATCCAGCTAATAATAGCTGTATATCCAACCAGTAATTTAACTGAGGTAAGTATGTTCGTTGAACTCGTTTACGACAAGAGAAACGTTGAGGATTTACCAAGCGCAAAAGAAATCATTCTGGCTGAACTGACAAAGAGAGTTCACAAGATTTTCCCAGGTGCAGATGTGAGAGTTAAACCAATGCAGGCGAACGCGCTGAACAGCGATTGTACGAAAACTGAGAAGGAGCGACTCAACCGCATGATCGAGGAGATGTTTGAAGAAGCAGATATGTGGCTCGTTTGAAGGACAAGGAAGGCGATAACGAATAGGTGCAGGGTGTATTACTGGAAACGTGGGAATCGGCGGATGACTGTTTATTTCGCTGACAATAGAAATCTCAATGAACCTCCACATGGAAATCTGTTATCTGATTCGCGAGTTAGTAAAGGATTTTTTATAAGCCGCAGGTTTACCTCTTTATTTCTTTTGTGTATTTTATCGTCATGGAGAGCGGTATTAGTGTTAGGATAAGGGGTGGTTATTTTATGGCTAAAGCTGATGAGTTAACCTTTACGGAGTTTTCATCGATCAACAGCAGGCTTAGGCAAGTTAGCGATACTTGGGCTGATTTGTGGATTACTATCTATTACACTAAGATAAGTGTTGGGAAATTGCTGGTGTTACGCTTTGAAGATGTTACGGAGTCAGACTTACCATTAAAAAAACATGAAATTATTCAATTACTGGCTGAGAATCCTGTAAGGCATATTATCCAGAAACGCCGTTCATTATACCCTAATGACGAATTTATATTTCAAAGCCATTCTAATAGAGTCAAATCCATAGCGAAACCGGTGACAGTGGTTGCATTTAACCAAGCGTTGCGTGATAGTGCCAAGTATGTCACCGATAAAAACATCAGCAGTAACAGTGCGCGAAGAGTACAAAATATAATACATAAAGCTGCATAGAATAAATCACTGCTAGTCAAAACAATGAGTTACTTTTTTAGTATATATTTAAAGGAAGATTTATGGTTGTAAAACGAATTTCCACTTTCTGTCTGCTTTTTAAAAAAATCATTGATACGATATGAACCGAAAATTTAAAACCCCTTCGAATATACTAACATTCAAAAACTGTTTAAGTAGCGACACGCTTATCTTCGTTTAGGATTTTTTCTTTCCAATCCGCCATTAAAACAACGGCGAATTTTCTATGCTGCGAGTTTGAATAACCTTCAACAATCAGAAGCGAACTAAACGAAAACTTTTCTTTTTCCTTCCCTAAACTTAAACCGACTATAGCGAAAAAGATTATATAACCTGGCAGATCAACGCCATTTTGAACATTTATTTTTTGCACTGAATAACGCGTTGATTATTCTGCCGCTGGTACCTCGGATTTTTTTGTCTCCAGCTCAGCAATGCGTGCGGTCAGTGCGTCTATCTGCGCCATCAGAGCCAGAATGGCCTCATGGTGCAGCGCTGCTGCAACCCCAGCAGTGTCAGGACTGAGCACATCTTTAATTACGGTACCGTCGTCCAGTTCTCTGTTGCCAGTGACAAAAACGTTATCCGGGAATACAGACTGAACCTCCTGAGCAATGAACCCGATGCCAGGCGAGATGCCATCCAGACGTTTCCACGAAACGCCGCGAATGGCCCGCATTTTCTCCAGGGGATTCTCTATCCTTGCCACGTCGTATTTCACACGGATATCAGAGTTTGAAATCCACGACCCCGGCGCTGTTGCCGAGCCTGTAGAGTTAAACCCAAAAAATGACGACGTCGGCCCCGCGATAACGTTCAAATAAAACCCAGAGAACGTCGAAGAAACATAGTGATATGCCACTGATTTATGCGGAGTTAATGACCCACCATACCCCCATTCCATATGCGGAGTTTCCTGGTTTACACTACCAGCGGATTCATTTGTTAGTCGTGTTGTGCTCAGTACGGTTCCGCCAGTTTTCCGATCCAGCGAATTCAGCCGTGAATCATTGCCCTGGCAAAATGACCCGGCGACGGTGCCAAACGGGCTTGTTAATCCCGTCCCGCCCTGCCCCTTGCTGAGCGGTGTTGTTAGCCCTGACAGACTGGTGATATCGGAATTGGCCCCTTTTTTTGCCAGCGATTTCTGGCCGGGAACCGTGACGGCCACACCGTTTGTTGTGATAGTGACGTCACCCGCCCCGTTCATCACGTCGGCGAAACCGCTCATATTTTTTTGATACAGCGTCAGCGTCTCAGCGATGTTTTGAGCCAGTCCGTCAACGCTCAGACTGTCGCTCAGGAGGATGGCGTAAGCGGTACCGGCTGCAATTGCCGGGTTTGCCGCTGGCGTTATGGTGAGTTGGGTTGCGCTGTTGATTGCCGTTATCTGGAACACCTGTGTCGGTGTAGTCAGGGAAAGCAACGAGCACCCAACGCGGATAAGTGAGCCTGCTGCTGTAAAGTTCGTGCCAGTACCCGTCAGGGTATTGCCGCTGATGGCTATGGTGCCAGTTGTGTAAATCATGTTTTCTCCAGGCATAAAAAAACCGCCGAAGCGGTTTATTAATTTGATTAATACATGGCGGGAATTACCGGAAGACTGATTGCGCTCATCCCGCTGCTGTCAAAATTCCAGCCCGCCCGATCATTTCTGGTAACAATGCGTCCCCGTCCACCTTTGACATTTCCCCCACTCATCATCAGGCCGCGCCCCCTGCCGATATTCCAGGATGTTGAGTCTTCAGCTCTGCCGACGTCCCATCCATACCTGCCTATCGGTACCATTCCACCGACTGACTGCCATGAAAGAGAGGGTGTGAAAAACGACCTGATTACAAATGGCTTCCGGGTCGTGGAGAACGTGCACTGCCCCTGTGGGTTGAGGAACGTCAGACCCGTCCCCGGTACAGGTGCGTTATTGGAAAATATCGCGATGCGGGCTGTAACCGATGCGGGTGCATCACCATAGTTACCCGAATCTGACGAACAGAATATCGTTCCGCCGATATTCTCAAGTACCGCGCTCGGGCTGTCCCATGAAGCAAAGACTATCCCTGAAACAGGGGGCGTCCAGGAGTCGTTAATTGTCACCGTGCCGTACCAGGTGCAACTGCCCAGATTCCCGTTAGTGGTCAGGACGGTGAAATCAGTCGAGTCAGAAATCAGCAGGCCGCTTTTTCCTGCCTGGCTGGCGGGTGTGATGCGCCATACCTGGCCGGGCCACTGATAGGTATCAGGTGCCCCCGCTCTGTCTCCCTGAGTATTCATCGTCAGTGTCCCGCCGCTTTGCACTATAGAAGCCAGGCGCTGCGTGAAGGGGAAAAGCCCGGTGTCGAAAAAAAAGATTCTGACGCTTTCAGTCGGGATAAAAACAGCCACATCCCCCGCACCGTACCCGTCGACCGGCACAGACTTTCCGTTATACCCCTGGACGGTTGTGCGGCAGAAAAACGGGGCGCGCAGCCCCGCCGTGATTTCCATTACCGGTCCGCCGTCATTCAAATCAATGCGTAATCCACTCGGCATTACCACGTCCCCAGCTTTATAGAACCACCACCGGGCAGGTTTATCAGCACACCGGTACCGTCAATCACTACAGCATTGTTCACACCGTTAAAGCTGAAAGCGCCCGACGTGGCGTAAAGTGCCCCACGAACCGTTACGTTGTTGAGTTCAGCATTGCCACTTTTTGGCAAATTCCACCCGACACCATTCGGACCAGAAACGAAATTATTCGACTTCAATGAATCGGTGATTTTCGCGAACTGAATGCTGGCATCGCGGAAAAACGCATCGTTAATGAAAGTCTGACCGTTCTGAATAAAAAATGGCAGTGAGACCGCGCCACCTGCCTGAGACATAACTGCGAAACGGTCGGCCAGGAAAATAACCTGACTCTGCATGCCACTCGGCGTGTTCTGCACACCCAGCCCCATCCCTGCCGCGTACTGCACGCCGTTCACATCCACGCCAACTTTGACGCTGTACATCGCGTTCAGGTTGCCGTTGATATCCGCAACTGCCTGGGCGTTAGTGGTGATGGCCGCAGACTGGCCGTTTACCGTGACGCTCAGTGAGTTGATTCGCGTCGCGGAGGTCTGCGTAAAATCAGACATCGTTTTTGCGAAGTCCGTGATATTGGCATTGCCGCCAGCCGTGACATCCAGGGTTTTCAGCGACTCAGCGACAGCTTTGCTCGCATCCACCATCACGTTATCAACGCGCTGGATGCCTGCACTGTTTGCACCGTACTGAACACTGAGCGTCATTCGGGTGTTGACCTGCGCCAGCGTTTCCTGAATCAACGCCACCGCCGTGTTTTGCACCCCACCAGCAGCATTAGTTGTTTTCCCTGACAGTTCGTCGAAACGGGACGCGCTAGCGCTGTCGAGGGTGGACACCGCCTGTGTAAGCTGCGTTACGTTAGCGGTATTGTCCTCCGTCTGCGCCGTCAGCGTATCAACCGCCGTCGCGCGGGCCTGAGTCTCGTCAGCCAGCGCCTGCGTGAGCTGCGTTACCTGTGCAGCGTTCTGGTCGGTTTTCGCCTCCAGACGCGTCACGTCCGTAACGCGGGCCTGTGTTTCGGTGGCAATCACCTCCCGTAGCTGGGTGAACGTTGCTGAGTTTGCGCCGTTCTGTACAGACTGCCTGACAACTACGTCAGCGATAGCCAGTGCGTTACTGATAATACTTTCTGCCGTCTGCCGGTTCGCGCCCACTGCCGCCGCAAGTTGGTCGGCGTTTTGACGGACCGCCTCTGCCAGTTCAGCAACTTTTTCACTGCTCTCCACGGCATCTTCTATCAGATCTTTGAACAGTTCGGTGTCCTTGATCTGCTCAAGCACGGCATCAGTGATATCAGACACATCAACACTGGCCTGCCCCCTCACCCAGTCGGTGTAACCCGACTCGTTCCCGGTCCTGTCCACCAGTTGCGCGCGGTACCAGAAAATCTGCCCCGCCTTGAGGCCCATCTGCTGATATTTGCGCAGCGGATACGGCACATCAGCCAGCAAAACCGCATCATCAGTCGTCCCCGTGGCGCTGTACTGAATTTCGGTTTTCAGCGTGTCGTCCGTGTTCGCAGGGAATCCCCAGTTCAGTTCAATGCCGAAAACCACATTATCTGATGCCATAAAACCGACGGGCTTCGGCGGATTTCCCGTTTTCCCGGTCAGTGTTGTTTCGGTTGAATATCCCCAGCCGGAGGAAATTTCAGCCGCGTTAATAGCCCGTACACGTGCAAGATAACGTCCGGTGTAAATGGCCGGCACCTCAAACGACGCGGTAGAACTGCGGGGTACGTTCACCCAGTCGCCATCGTTACGCCGCCACTGGGCCTCGTACGAAATAGCGTTTGGTGCCTGGTCCCAACTGACACGCATTGTCTCCAGGCTGATCCCCTGATTCACAACGGCGTAGCTGGAAATGACGATATTCGAAGGTGCTGACTGATTACCTGGCGGGATCACGCTTACCGGACGCTGATCGATAATCGCACCCGTATCGATACGGGCATATTTATCCGGATCATGTGCGGCACCTACGATGGTGAATGTGCCGTCGTCATTTTCCGTAACGCTGACAACACGATATTGCTGAGCATAAAGCGAATCTGACTCAACCACCCACACCGCCTGAGCTTCTGGCGTTGTAGTGAACACCGTCGAAACGGTGACTTTATTACCGCTGACAGCCTGAATAGTGCGGCTCTGTGATGCGCCTGTCGGGAGGTTCACCATGATGCGATCACCCGCTACGGCATCCGGTACACGGTCGAGCGTCAGTACCCGACCGCTTACCGCGCTGATGCGGCCGCCTGTCACTTTTCCGGCCAGGTCCCTGTCACTGACTGCAATGATGTATCCCGGCTGCGGAATATTCCCGTCGAGCCCGACAGAGAAGGTCACCACGCGGTCTTTGTTATTGGTCAGAATGCCCCAGCGACCTTTGCGGTTTGCCTCCGATTGTCGGGTGCAGCCAATAGCCGTCAGTTCAAGCTGGTTAAAACCAAAGCGACGCACCAGATCCTGCTCGAATACAGGCTCCATTGCGTCGGAATACGCATTCGCCGGGTCGGAGTATGAAACCAGTGCAGAGGTATAGCGGGTTTTAGAGGTGCTGCTGCTGTACGTGAATTTACCGTCAAGGGTATTTGCGTTCGTGTAGCTGTAATCAACGTCACGCGGCATATCAGCCAGGGCAACAATCTGATTGCCGCCCCAGTATGTCATACCCCGGAAAATAGCCGCAAAATCCCTCATAACTGTGTATGCGTCGTTACGGTCCTGCACATAAACATTGCAGGTGTAGCGAGGCTCCAGACCATCACCGCCTTTCCCGTCAGGGACCAGTTGATCGCAGTACTGTGCAACCTGGTACAGCATCCATTTATCGATGTTAGCTGCCGTCAGCCTGTCGCCCAGACCAAAGCGATCACTCACCACCAGATCATAAAAAACCCATGCCGGGTTGTCGGTCCACGCCCACCGAAACGCGCCTGTCCATGTACCGCTGTAGGTGCGTGTTTCAGGATCGTAGGTATCAGGGACACGAATAACGCGACCACGAGGCTCGCATGAAATCTGCGGGACAGAACCATTAAACTGGCTGGAGTCGAACTCGATATAGAGCAGTGCTGTATTGGGATAGCGAAGCTTGGCATCGATAACCTCCGTATAACTCTGGAGCGTCATCGTGTCGCCGATTTTTGCGCTGTTTGCATCTGCCGTAATTTTGCGTAGTCGAATCGTCCACGTTGTGGCACCAGCTGGAAGATTAATACGGTGGCTACGCTCGTAACCTGATGTATTTTTCCCGTTAACTGAGGCGCTGATTACCGTCTGAAATGCGCCACCGTTTGTCTGCAGATCAATCGCATAACTTATGGGATACCCGACTAAGTCTCCGTCATCTTCCTGCCGGAAAATGGACGGCCATTTGATACGCAGGCGAACGGCAGAAAGCAGTGTATTGGTCAGTGTTCGGGTCCACGGCGAAGCGCTGGAAACAACCACACCGCCCAGGCTGATTTCATTTTCACTACCGGGCATCCCCTGAATATAGGTCTGTGCCTGCGTACCAGAGCGGAATTCCCAGGCCACACCGCTGAAATTTGACGAACCGTCAGCATTCAGCAGCGGCGTACCATCCAGAAAAATAGACTGCCCGGTGAGGCCGCCGGAAAATTCACCCTCACCCAGCGCCAGCAGGATTTTTGCTTTCGCGACCGACTGGAGATCGTCGGGCTGTTCTGTCGGCGTACGGGAAGATGAGGAGCCGCCCTTTCGCCCCTGAATTTTCTTATTTGCCATATTTCGCCCATAAAAAAACCGCCCGGAGGCGGTTATTAAATTGAGGTGTTTTTATTGCTGGTCTTCGACATAGATCCCGGCAGAAATAATTGCACCACCGATACGGCGCTTGCCGTACAACAGAGGCACCGGGTATCCCTGCGATGTGGTATTCGTGACGCTACCGAATGCATATGACGGTTTATTGTCTGCTGATTGCGTTTTTGCCAGCCCGGTAGTCTGTGGTGAAAGGAGTTGTACAATGCCACCGAGTGACATCGATATCCCCATTGCAGCAGCAGCCCCCCATCCACCCGCAAAGGAAGTACCACCAAAGCCAAGCGCTGCACCGTTAGTCGCAATTGCAGCAACGGTAACAAGGGCAACACCGAGAATAGTCTGGAGCAATCCTCCACGCTTACTGCCGATGATAACCGGTACGACCCGAATGACTTCACCAGTAACCGGAAATCCCAGATCATCTATTCCGATATTTTTTTTACCTTTGAATACCGCGTAGGTAAGTCCGCGCCGCTGACTGGATATCATGAATTTTTCAAAGCCGGGAATTGTTGCTGCCAGTGCGCGCGTGGCTTCGTGGGTTGTACTGATCAAGCGTCGGTGAACTTTACCGAAGGTTTTACCGAGTATGCCACCAAGCTCAATCATAATCATTATTTCTTTCATAGCAACCTCAAGTAAAAACCCGCCGAAGCGGGTTTAATTAATTCCTGATGTATCTTTTTTCAAGTGGCGGTATGTTTTTCTTTTTCCGGTCATCATTAACCCCTTTGAAAAGGATTTTTTTTACAGGCAAATCGTATCCCGCGCCAGCACACATAGAGGCAAGGACATCAGGATCGGTAGGCTCGCCTGTTGATGAATTAATATCAAAAGACGCTACAGTTAATTCTTGTTTATCTGTTTTAGGAAAAATAAAAGCAGCAAATAATTGTTTTCCTGCATATGCCCCATAAGAATTCTTACCATTCACATATCCACAATACATATAAGTAGAGTCGGGATATGGATAATCCTGATGATAAAATTTTGCAGCATCAGGATCCTTCATTTCCTCTCTAATGGTCTTTTCTACGGCCTCCCTTTCAGGCTCTGTCAGAGGTCTTGCAGAAGAATTCCAGGTTATTAATGCAATGGATAAAAATAATAGCTTTTTCATCAATTGTTCCCCTTCATTTTTATTGAAGGTTAACACATGTCCTTATAACGTAGTACTTTCATTGTTCGTTCCATCCAGTAGCCACCATACGGAACACGGTTGCTTAGCCTACCGTAAAGGTGATGCATCAACATGTTGCCTTCCAGTAGCAACCCTGCATGATTCCATTTGTTGGCCTGCACTTGCATAATCACTACATCACCCGGTTGCGGGTCTCCAGACACTTCACGGAATCCGCATTCATACCAGTTATCCTGATATAAATTATCGGGGTACTTGTCCTCCCACCACGGATAATCGACGCGGTAATCCGGCAGCTCAATGCCGTACGTTTGCCGATAATAGGACATTACCAGCCCCCAGCAGTCGTAAACCCCCAGCACAAAAGGCCGCTCCAGCAGTGGCAATTCACCGCGCGGGTTGATTGTACGCAGATCACCTTCCGGCCAACTGACAATATGCCAGGGGATAGCCATCAAATCGCATTGCGCCTTATCCAGTTCGCTGGGCTGTGTTGTCGCATCAGGGTGGCTGTGCACAATAGCGATCACCGTCCCCCAGTCCTCGGCGGCAGCATAATCCTCCGGCGACAGAACAAAATGTTCAGTGGGTTCGTTAGCCTGATTACGGCAAGGAAAATATCTCTCCACTCGACTTTTTTGCGACACGACACCACAACACTCACGGGGATATTCACTAGCGGCATGCGCCATGATGGCATTTATGGTTTTCTGACGCATATCAGCTCCTGATGAGTGACGTGCCGGGGAATCCACCAAAGGAAAGTTCGTTATTTTCCCCGAACCGAAGTTTGCAGGCGGTCAGGGTGCCGTTGCACTGGTCCAGTGAAGGATCTGCCACCGGGTTGTTGTTTTTATCGAAGTAGTTCGTGCCTGCATAGTCACAGCCATCACCGCTGCGGTACTTACCACGAATACACCAGGAGCAAAGCGAATGAAGCTGACGGGTCGGGATCAGTAAACCCTGCAGGTCCATCGGGCTGGTTAACCGAAACTCGATAGCCTCTGACGTTTCTGTATTTTTCCCGTCGATATACCAGACCTGCAATGTTTCCTGAGTGGGATCTGCAGTGGCATTGCCGGAAGGGAAATTACGCGCATCCAGATACTGCGCCAGCGTGTCGTGTATCGTGACCGTCGCTTTCAACAGATCATCGTATGCAAGGCAAAGCGCCGTGATGGAGCCGTCAAGGTTCGCCACGGTCAGTTTTGGCGTGGCACCACTGCCGGTAGTCGATTTTTCAAGGCCATCAATCTGGCAGGGCCATGCCGAATACTCAAAGCCCTGCCACCAGATGGATTTTGCCGGAAGTTTTGACTCATCCCCACCAGCAGTGGTTATTTCCGCTTCTGTATGGGGAATATTGTGATTATGAAACCTCAAAACCCCGCCAACGCCAAACGCGGTACCGTCCACCTCAAACAACCGAACGGCGTTACCCGGTTCCAGTTTCTGATAATCGTTGTTTAAACTCATGGTGCAAACGCCTGCTCAAAAGTCACGGAAAGGTTATATTTTTTGTTGCCCAGTGGCGTGGGCTTATAGCCTGCACAACGGTATAAGCCCAACGGTTCAAGCGGCGGCGTCCACTGAAATGCTTTCACCCCACCATGCCTGTCCAGAAAGGCTTTTATCGCAGTGATATAGGTTTCGTTCCCCGTAAACTCCAGAGTCCACTTTTGCGAGCGCGGATTGAGTCCATCGCCGGAAACCTGCGCATAACCATCGCCAAACTGTGCTTTGCGTGTTCGGAAACTGACTTCCTGCTCCGGGTTGATGCGCGGGCACCAGGTAAATGTTTCGATAGCCATTAACGACCTCCTTTAGCCAGATTCCATACGGCACCGCCTGGGGAAATATCACGCGCCATCAGTTCGCGATAACGTCGCTCAACATAGCTCCCAATCTCCTTGCCGAATTGTTCTGTCATACCGCCATCCGTCTGAACGCTGGTATTGCCATTACCTTCGATGGTGATATAAACCTGCGGCGAACCGCTAGCTGTCTGAACGTTATTTACACCTGAATTGACAGCACGAACACCCAGAGAACCATCAGCAGCACGAGTCAGCGGCATAATGGCTTCTGGGCCTGCTTCTCCGAAAATTCCCGCGCCTTTGGCAAATGCAAATGTTTTCGGGGTGCTGTAAACACCATTGCTGTATGCACTGAGTGAAGGTGAGTCGTAAACACCACCCAGGGCATTTGCGAGATGAGGTGTAGGTACGGAGAAACTTTGTCCGGTGACAACCGTGCCAGATGTTGAAGACATAACCGAAGATGTGCCGCCACCACCGATTAGCCCGGTAATACCGCCGATAAGAGAGCCAAGCAGGCCTGATGTACCAGACGATTTACTCATGGCGCTGACAACAGCCATTTGCAAAGCTACTTTAGAAATCATTTCCAGCGCCGACAGCCCCCATGACCTCCAGTCCGCTTTACCACGAACCAGCATAGATGCCACATTATCCATGGCGCTATCCATTGTGGTAGTAACTCCCTGTGAAACGGTCCCGGCGATGTCCATCGTGTTCTGTAGCCAGTTTTCATAACCACGCGATACACCATTACGCCAGTCTGCCTCAGATTCGGCAATAGCCCGATACTTATTATCAAGCTCGGTTAACGCTGCCGAGCGTGCTGCGACAGCGGCTGTTCCTTTGTCGGTTTTATCGAACTGACGTTCAACCTGCTGGGTCTCGTCGAAACGTTGCCGCTGCCTGTCGCTCAGTCCGGCGGTATCCGTCGCCGCCGTTGCCTCATCCTTAAATTTCCGCGCGGCTTCGGTGAGTTGTTTCAGCGCTTCGGCCTGATCGCGCTGTTTCTTCACGTTCTCTTCTGCTCGCTGTGTCCAGCGGGCTAACTCTGCTGAGGACTCACGGATCGCTTTGCGCTGCTCATCCGTCCATTTCGTACCTGCCTGATTCGCGGCGGCGTAGAGATCTGCCGCTTTCTCGCCATCAGTCGCGCGGACTTTCTGCACCTCGATAGCTACGGAAAGATCAGCCATTTTTCGGCTGTACTGTTCAGCCTGAGACGCCGCAGCACGGTCAGCCTTTTCAGCTTCCCTGGTGGCGTCTGCTTTTGCTTTTTGTGCCGCTGCCACGTTCTGCGTGTTGTTATAGTCTTTTTCTGCCGCTGCCCGATATTGAGACGCAAAGGTTGAATTATTCGGACCGTCTCGGCCCATATCCTGCAGATCAAAATCAACCTGCCGATTGACCTTAGCAATGCCCGTCAACCCGGCCAGTTCAGCCTGACGCTGTTTATTCAGAAGGGCTTTCGCATCCTTATCGGATACTGGTGCCTGCGGTAATGCCAGAGGCACCTGAACAAGACCGTTACGGGCAGACAGCAGGGTATTACCGAGACTCAGCAGGCGGTTAAATTCAGAATGCTCCCCGTTCATCCTTATAAGGGACTGATACGCTTCGTTCTGGCGCCAGGCCTGCTCCCGGATCAGATCATTGCGCCGGACATCAATATCATTGAGTGCCTGTTGAATGGTGCGTGACCGTTCACGCATCTGGTTCAGCTTGTTTTCTTCAACCGTTAGCTGGTCAGTCAGAATTCCGAGCGACTTAACGATATTTGCATCATTTTCGCTGGTAATGCCTGGTTTGTTCCGCGCTGAATTCAGATCATCGATCTGCGTTTTCAGTGCAGTCACTTTCCCGGCCTGCTCATCAATCAGCCGGTTTTGCTCAACCAGCGCATCGACAGTTTTTCCCCTGTTACTGTCTGCATCGCCCAGCGACATTGAGGTCGTTTTTTGTCGAATCAGGTCAATTTGCTGCGCATAATCCTGCGCTGACTGGCGGGCTTGTTCCTGCTGCTGGTACATAGTGTACCAGGCACCAGCCCCCAGCAATAACGCGCCGGGAATGCCACCGACCAGTGACAATAAGCCGCTAGCACCACTGCGCAGTAAGCCCACAGCGGATGTCGCGCGGTTTAATGCCTCCTGAGACGCGGTAACCGCACGGTTTGAGAGAACAAGCTCAGCATTCGCGGCGATCATTTCGCTGCGTTTTTTGATGACGTTATCAGCCGCCAGTACTGACGCATTAGAGCCTTTGGCTACATTCGCCTCGGCGACGGCAAGGTTATAGGCAGACGTTGCGGCACCGGCGTTCGCCAGTGCTTTGCGTTGTGCCTGTGTTGCGGCGTAAGCCTGCGCATCAGCTAAGGCAATCTGTTCTTTTCTGGCGTCCAGCACCTTACCTGCGGATGAAGTCACGCCGGACAGAATACCACCAAGCAGGCGAGAACCACCGGCAGCGGCCAGAACTGCCGCCCCGCTAGCCACTGTATCGAGGTTTGACGCCAGACTATCGAGAGCACCAGCCAGCGCCGTGGACGCGCCAAGGGCGTCATTCGCGCCACCAACCCAGGCCATAAAGCTGTTCTGGACTTTCTGTGCTGAGCCACTGATGGAGGCTGGTAGCGTTTCAAATTCTTTGCGCAGTAATTCGACATTGGTCAGTAACGGGACAATTTTATCCGTTGTCAGTTGCCCGTTCTGCGCCATATTGCGCAGCCCGCCAACGGTCGTTTTCATACCGTCAGCTAGCAGTTTCGCCAGGCGGCCGCCGTTCTCCATAATTGCATTGAATTCTTCGCCGCGCAGTACGCCGGAGCCCAGTGCCTGACTCAACTGCGTGATAACGGAGCTTGCCTCCTCCGTGCTCGCGCCGGACAATTTCAGTGACGTGGCGACCGTTTCCGTGACTTTTGCCACATCGGCTGACGCGTAGCCAGCATCACGTAGGGAAGATGCAATACGAGCGTAAAGGGTTGCGTTAGCCTCAAACGAGGTGCCTGTGCGCTGGCTGATTGCCATTAACGAGCGTTGCGCTGCTGCAAAATCCTCCGCGCCAGTGGAAGCCAGGCGCAGACGCCCGCTTAACTGGTTCCACGTGTCGGCATACTGGATAAGTTGATGCGTGGCAAATGCCCCTGCAAACGCCCCAGCAAGGCCCGTAGCGGTAGATTTAACGCTGACCAGCTCAGCATTCAGCGCCGCAATTGAGCGTTGTGTTTCACGGGTGACGGCGGCAGCCTGTTTGCCGCCTTGCTCCATTGTTTTGTAATAGTCCTGCCCCATCCGTGAGGCGCGAGCAATTTCTCGCTGAAATGAGCCGGAGTCAGCCGAAACCTTAATTATTAATTCTCGTAGAGTTGCCATCTCGTATCCTCAATAAAAAAAGCCTCGCTCACGCAAGGCTTCTTTATGAGCTGGAGACTTAATTACATGCCGCCAACCCTATATAATAAGCAATCGAATCAGGGACTATTTTTGACATCCCTTTATCAGGCTTTGAATTTTTCATATCATCTAAAGTATCACCTGTTCCAACATACATAACTTCATTAGTGTGACATGAATAAGACCTTTTTGAGAAAGTTACACCTGAACTACCATGTCGCTCTATCGTAATATCGGTTAATGACCCGTTATTATTTTTATCGAGCAGATAATATTTCGCATTTTTATCACTTGGGACATTTATCACCTCTCTATTTATTGAACTCTCATCTTTTTTTGTTACGGTTAGGTAAGAGTGATTGAATCCAGAAGTTTCTATCTTTTGGTTAAAGAGCGGACTTACAGAATTCAGATAAAGCCCAAAACCCACACACACAACTAATATCAAAACAATTGTTGCTGATTCACTAAAGCTACTACTTATCTTTATTGCAATACACAGCGCACCAATCAAAATAATAATAGAGATCGGCTGACGCAGCGCCACAATAAAAGTTATCAACACAAACAAGCCGCAAATAACCCTCAACCAGATTTTCATGTCAATTTCCCTTTTGGATAAACATGAATAATCGTATCAGAGTTTCGACATCCATTCTTCAAGCTCAGCGGCTTCTTCTCCGCCGTCCCCCTCACTACCCCATTTAAGCAGCAGGTCAGCCATATTCGCTTTGCCGCCCTGGGCATTGAATGCTGCCGCCGATATCTGGGCGGCCTGAACATCACCGCGCCAGTCACCAACAGGGCTTATCCGGTCATACGCAATCCACATTTTCAGCTCACTGGCCGTCAGGGTACTGCGCAGTTCGTGGAGCGTGCGCCCCAGCCGGAGCGCCAGCGTCATGAGAAAGAATGTAAGGGGTTGCTTTACTTTTTTTCGGCCTGATCCTGATCCACGCCCAGCGCCAGAGCCACATTCAGGAGACGTTTATGCACCTGTCCATAAACTTCTGCGACGGTACCGATATCATCATCAGAAAAAACACGTTCGCCTGCTTCATCGCGAAGAACATCAACGAAGAGGATCGTGTCCGCTTTTTTATTGCGGATAAATTCCTGCGCAGCAGTCAGCTTCGGAGCTTCCTCACCCTCCCCCAGTTCCGGCGGGGCGATAAATTCACGAAACTTAACCCAGGCATCACCTGACGGCTCACGAAGAATGACTTTTGCGTTATTCCATTCAGGAACGGTGATGCTTTTTGTACGGAACGCCAGATTAGGTGTCAGAGCCAGTTCGCGTAAGGACATTTTTATACTCTCTGTGTTATCAAATGGAGGGGAAAAGCGCCCGCAGGCGCTTAAGAACCGGAGGCTACAATGCGTTTCGGCTTGCCTTTCACGCGAAGCGAATAGGTTGCGCCAACGACCTGGGATGTCGCTGCAGACCAGCTACTCTGACGGACCTCAACCAGTACATAAAAACCGTTACCGGAGGGGAAAACGACTTTAAGCGCCCGCAGCTCGTCATTTTCATATGCCGTCTGCAGCGCCAGTTGCGCGGCTTCATCACCCACCCAGTTACGGGAAATGGACATTTCTGCCGGCGCCGCGAGGCCGTTGGTCTGCTCCTGCTCGGTGGAGCAAAGCGTGGTGACATCGATGTCACTTTTCTGGCCGCCTGTGTAGCTGATCTCCTTCGTGGCACATTCAGCTTCAAGGAACGTCACGCCTGCCGTCGGGAAACCTGCAGCCTTAAAATCGTCTTCTGTGACGGGGGCGTTCGAGATACCGATCTGCGTGCCCTTTGTTTTTTCATACTTACTGGTCATGTTTGCTCCAGATGTAAAAAAACCCGCCGGAGCGGGTTATTGGATTTATGATGCGTGACGGGTCAGACAATCACAGATGCCTCAAGCGAGGCGCGGTGAAGACGGGTCTCCGGTTCATACAGTGGAAACTTATTGATGTTTTCCAGCCCAAGTACAGACAGGCTGGCAAGCGCCTGATCACGAATTTCGCGGGCCTCATCCAGATCGAGCGAATACACATCCACCTGAAACGAAACAGTGGATTCAGCCTGCCCGCAGAGCACATCGGCCATTGCGTCAGTCGGCAGCGAGAAGACAACCCAGGGTGGACTGACGGCAGGCTCACCCTGTGCATTCAGCGGTACCACATACGGATAAACCTGACCGTCTGCCAGTGCACCGATCAGCGCATAAATCGTCGCCTCAGTCATTTTGACAGCACCTCATCTATAGCCTGATTCATCCTGGCGATCGCCGCGCGTGTCGCCTCTTCCTGACGTGTATCAAACGCAGGCCGCACAAAGGGATGTGCAGGCATGTTCGACGTGCCTAACTCAACGAAACGCCAGTAAAACGCGTTGCGCCGGTTGCTGGCTTTCATGGTGTTGTCGCTGTTTCCCGTTTCAGGGTTAACACCGCGGATATGAACACCGGATGAGATCGCATTTCTGCGGCCCCGCATCGTGACCACCACAACGTTTCGTTTCAGTTTCCCGGTACGTTCAGGTGCACGCTCAACAATTGCCGTTTTCAGCACTTCTGCGGCTGCGCGTGTGCCGTCACGCAAAACCTTTTTGTTCTCCGCCTTGCTGAGCAACTCCATATCACGGGAGATATCCAGCAGGCCGGAAAAATCCAGTTTATGGTCAATCACGCTTTTACCCCCTGCTTACAGAGAACTTCCAGCCGCGTGGCTCGTTCATCAGGGACAGGCGGACCGGAGACTTCAAGCAACTGCCCACGAAACGGGCCAGTCAGCACTTTAAGGCGAGACGCTGCAGAAACATCCTGACGATACCGAAGCCACACACGCACAGTGGCTTCGGCTTTTTCTGCACCGGAGGCCATCAGCTCGCGCCCGCTGATGCCCTTCACCTCAGCCCATACAGTTTTCCCATCCTGCCAGTCCTGTTTAGGCTGACCCGAAGGTGATCTGACTGTTACTGAATTCTGTATGGTGACACGGTGACGATTTCGACCAGCCTGCATAAAACCCCCTAAAGTGGAATATAGCGATAAGGCTCCAGCAGTGAAGCGAAGCCCCAGGGGATGCTCATCTTCGCCACTTCGGTGGCTTCTTCCCGGCTCTCATTCCAGTGGCCCACCAGCAGCATCAGCGCGAGGCAAATGTCCTCGCTGATAACCAGACCGTCAGGATCGGTGTCAGGTACGACCACGTCATACAGCTTACGGTTGATAAAGTTTTCCGCACGCTTTCGTGCCGCCGCCGCCATCAGCGTTAAAAGAGCGTCGCCTGATGTGTCATCGTCATCAATACGGCACTGCATCCGCAGTTGTTTGAGTGAAGGAACCATGATTTTCCTTAGCCCGCAGCGAACTGCGGGCATAAAAAAACCGCCGAAGCGGTGGAGGCATTTCCGGGGTTCGATTACGCGGCTTTACCCGCCAGCGCTTTAATCGCTGCGGTATCTTCCAGCACACAGTCAAAGCGATGGAAGGCCAGGAATGCGGTCTGGTCATACTCAGCGTAACGCTCCACCAGGCGTTTGAGGGTCATATACGACACGCGGCGAATGATGAAGCGGTTAAAATCACCGAAATAAGCGAACTTAGCGCCCGCTGCAACATTCGGAATGGCCGGGTCGATAACATATGGCGTCTGGAGAACCGTAGCCAGCGCACCGCCGATGATGCTGGGCAACCACAGCGGACGGTTTTGCGCGTCCACCATCTCTTCAATGACCTGCAGCGTCGCATCATTAAAGGCAAAGCGCACATTAGGACCATTGCGATATGCCGGATCAACGGCGTGTTTAAGGGAGTTCAGCTCAGTCCATTTAAAAGTTGCGGCGGCTGCTGTGCTGACCGTATTGGTCACTGATGCTGCCAGCCCCTTCGGCTGCAGCGGCGTACCAGCCCCCGTACCCAGCACAAGGTATTTCGCCTCACCGCGTCCAATACGGGATGCAATGCGTGACGCAAGAAATGCCTCAATATCCACACCGCTATCCTGCAGCAGTTCATTGGACACACGGATGATTTTGGAGGAGAGTTTTTTTGCACCCAGAATGGCGGTACCGAACGTGGTATCACCCTCACTGGCTGCGGTATTTTCAGCAAGAAGTTCACCTTCTTCTGTCGTACCGTCGGACGTTGACCAGGCGATATCCTGCCCGGTGGCCGTCGTGAGGATTTGCGAAATGCTGGCAATGCCACCATAGGCCCGCATGGATTCAACAATGCGGTTCTGGAACTGGGTCGGAACGGTATAACCGCCCTGCTCATCAGGACTGGTGCCCTGCGCACGCAGTTCACGTAATGCCTGACGTTCCTCTGCGCTCAGTTCAGCCACGCCACGGCGCAGGAAGCCATTAAATGCGGCGGCCCGGCGTTCACTGGCCTGTTGCTGTGGATCGCCATGGTTACCCTGCTGCTGGCGCTGCTCTCCTTCCTGATCTTCAATATAAGTCTGATCCTGGCGGCGAAGTTCTTCTTCGCGAGCAATCTGGGCGTCCAGCGCGTCAAGCTCAGATTTCATCGCGCCCCACTGCGTGCGCTGCTCGTCAGTCCAGGCGGTATCGCCAATCTTTTCGTGGAGCGCGCGCATATCTGCTGCGATAGTGTTACGTTTCTGTTTAAGTTCATGAAGTGCCATAGAATAATTTCCTTACGCGTTAAGAAGGGTCAGCAGGCGCTCGCGCGCCATTCGTTGGTTAATGGCGTTCTTTAGCGCACCGCTGTTGCGCGCCTCCTGCCAGGCTTTCATAGAGCGGACGCCGGAATCAGCATCCTGATATGCCGGATACGTCACCGGCGAGACATCGTACAGACGGGAAAACTTGCTGATTTCACGGATAACAATGCCTTCGTCATCCTCGTACCAGTCGTCACCATCACGGGCCACCTGGAACGCAAACGAAGACTGGCTGATATCACCCCGTACCATCGGCGCAATGACCAGATCGCGAATGGTTTGCGTATCCGGTGCCAGAATGTTGTATTGCAGGCCGCGTTCATCCACGCTCAGCGATAACGTACCCGCCGCGCTGCGCCCAAGAATGAAATTCGGGTCATGGTTAAACAGTCCGCGAACGTCGTTTGTCAGAACGTCATCAAACGCACCGGGCTTGATGATTTCGCGAAAGCCCCAGAGTGGCTCGGAACGGGAATTGAACACGGAACCGTAACCGATGATCCGCGTGGGCTGATCGCTCTGCTGTTCTGCCCGAACCTCGCCGCTGTAACACCGTAATTCACGGTCATTCATCGGTTTTATCCTCTGTTGTTTTATCGGGTTTAAAATCGCCGGCAGGATTTGCGGCATTCACGCTGACCAGCATTTCATCCAGCCCGTCAACCGGGTTCATATCCTCAAAGGCGCGCGCCTCATTGCGGCTCATCCAGCCATCGGTGATGGCAAAGTGATAGAACTGGGCTCGCTCCTGCGGCGTACCGCGCAACAGCCCCGTAAGATTGAAGCGGACGTAATACCCGGCGGCACGTTCGGCGCGGGTAAACAGGCGTCGGTTTAACTCCTGCTCCCAGTTAGTCACCCACGGCATCATCGTATAGCGGACAAACTGAATGGCCTGCTGAGTGATATTGCTGAACGTGGCTTTTTCCAGGTCGTTAATCATGTGTGCCGGGACGTTGAAAATCCCGGCAATCATTGAACGGTTCAGTTTGGACATATCGATGATCTGTGCATCGACCGGGGAAACCGTCAACGCTTTGTAATCCAGTTGCGCCGGGAGCAACATCGTTTTGTTTTCCTGGCTGCGTAAAGCCGCTACCGCTTTTTGCCACACCTTTTTAAGCCGCGACCAGCTTTCTTCATTCAGGTCGCTTTTCACGGAGATGATCCCGGCAGGTCGTGCGTTGCCGTTAAAAAATGAACTGGTGTACTGCTGACCACTCATCCCCATACCGATGGTTTCTGCGTGTTGCATGATCGGTGACAGGCCCATTTTCTGGTTGTTACCCAGTGCGCGAACATGAATCATGTCGTCGGGACTGATAGCAAATGATCCTTCTTCGTTATAAACCCCGTAGGTGTAGCGACCGCCGGTATTCAGTAAGGTGGTTTCCCAGGGCATCGGGTTTTCAATCGACTGTACCTCTCCGCGACGGGAGCGCTTCACCCAGCCATAACCATTCCCCCAGCCCAGCACATGCCGCTGCGTGAGTTCGCGCCATTTATAGCTGGTCTGCCAGATGTTTGGCTCATCATGCAGCAGGTAAAACACCGGATGGTCGCGCGCCGGGGCAACCGCATTCCCGTTCTTTCGCATGACGTGTAACGGCATTTGCGCAAGATTGGATGCGATCACATAAATACAGGAATACACCGCTGCCAGCTTCATTGCGGTCACCGGGCTGACGTAAATATCACGCCCCAGGCTGCTGTCAGCGTCGGCGGTCTCACCTGTCAGCGGCGTGGCGGGGTTTTCGAGCGGTTCACTGCGGAAAATGGCATCAAGTAACACGCTTGCCCCCTTTTGCTGTCAGCAGCGCCCCTGTAAGCAGCAACCCACCAGAAAACATCAACGCAGGGGCCAGCCCAAATTGCAGGTAAACCCCGCCCGTGAGCAGCCCGAAACCGGACAGCCCGATAATATCGATAATCAGAGATTTCATAGGATTAGCAGGTCGTCATCCGGGTCGAGAGTGGAAAGGAAGTCGGGAGCATCGCCACCGTTCACAAGCACGCGGCTCATCCCGGTAAACAGCGCTGCAGGGCCATCGATTTTTGCTTCCGGAGTGGATTTGTTAGGGAAAATGTTGTCGTTTTTGTCGGGCTTAACGGTCACGTTCGACATCATCCAGTTCATCACCGGATGATTGGAATGGTGGAATCTTCCCCCGTACACCAGCGCTTCCACCTCTTTCATGGCTTCCGAGAAGTTGCGAACCGTCTGAGGCACCTCCACCAGCGGGATCCCTTCTTCGGCCAGCGCCAGGCTGAATTGTGTGGCACTCCAGGGGTCAAAACCGACCTCTTTCAGGCTTTGCCCGCCTATCCAGTCGAGCAAATCAGCTTTAATCTGATGGTGGTCGATTACGTCACCGTCGGTCAGTTCTAACTTTCCGAGCATGGCCCACCCCCGGTACATCTGCGCCATTTGTTCAGAGCATTTTTCTAAACGCCCTTCGGGTAGCCAGAATTTAAAGTCCGCATGCAGGTGGCCGTTATCGGCACGCCATATCTTCGCGGCTGCGCAGATATCGATTTTATGGGCCAAATCCACGCCAACCCACATCGGGTAGGTTTTCAGCTCATGAACGGGCGCGATGTCTTCACAAGCCTCCCACTTCATCATGTCCATCCAGGCTGATTCAGCGGTCACCCAGATATTCATATGCTTTGTGAAGAAATTAACGCGCGCGGAAACCTGCTCTTTCGCTTTTTTCGCCAGGCGGCGCAGATCATCCCACCGTTTACAGATGCCCAGGCCGGGATTGGCTTTTTGCCAGACCGTTTCATCAAACGGATCATCGCCTTTATCAAGAGTGAAAATGATGGCAAAAAAGCTGTCATCTTTAACAGCACCTTCAACCTTGCTGTTGTAGCCCTGCAGAACCTTTATGGCGTAGTCGCGCAGCTCGTAACAGATGCCCTCTTTATTAAATCCGGCGGTTGTGATGCCAAACAAAAGCGACTGCAGGCGCGCACCTGTTGCTGTCTCCAGAACGTCCCACACATCACGCGTTTTGTGTGCGTGCAACTCATCGACAATGCCGCAGTGAATATTCAGGCCGTCGAGATTGTTGGCGTCAGACGATAACGGTTCAAACTTGGATGAGCTTTGCTCCTGGTAAATCGCCAGCTTATTGAATTCGAACAGTCGGCCCAGTGTCGCTTTCGCCTTTTTCACCATGTTTTTGGCGTCTTCGAAAACAATACGAGCCTGATCGCGGGTGGTCGCCGCTGAATAGACCTCTGCGCCCCCTTCGCCATCAGCCCCGGCCATATAGAGGCCAACACCAGAGGAAAGCGTAGATTTTGCGTTTTTTCGGGCCACTTCGTTATAAGCGGTCCGGAAGCGGCGAACCATTACCGGGCGTCCGCTGCCATCGTTACGCAGAACCACTTCCCCGGTCGCTTCATTCACCAGGGGAATAACAAAGCCGAAGATGTTAATCAGAATGAAAACATGCCAGTCCATTAATTCTATCGGCTGGCCTGCCAGTGCCCCCTTAACGTGAGGCACAAATTTATAAAAATTGAGGATGTGCTGCGCGCGCGCCTCGCTGAAAAAAATGCCCCGCTCCTCACCATGCGCCAGATCATCAAGAAAACGCTGACAGGCCAGGCGCACATATTCACAGGCAACAATTTCCCGCGCTACAACCCGTTCGGCGTAGCGTATGCCTTCTGCAACCTTAGCCATTAATCCCTCGCTTTCATGAACTCTGCCAGCGGGTCAACCGCATCAGGCTTATTAATGCTGACTTTTGAACGGCTGGCGGGGGTCATACCAAACTCAGCAAGCATGGCGCGAAGCCGTTTCCATGCGTCCGCTTTCATAATTGCCGCCGGGTGAGCCTTAATTAGCACATCTCCAGTTTGTGTTTCAGTCCGGTACGTATATCCCTCGATCTCCAGAGCGTCGCAGTGGTGGCGGTATTCGGTATATGCCTCCACCAGCAGTTCAAGCGCCCGTGCGTCGAGTTGAGAAATGACGCCGACAGCATCCAGTTCCTCGGCCATTCTCTTAAACCAGTACTTCGCCTGTTTATCGAAATGCTTCGGAGTTGGGGGAACCCCTTTTGGGGGTTTTGGCTCATCTTTGTTGATCGGGCGCTTGGATGGGTTACCCCTCACCAAACGCAGATGGCTCGGGGTTTTCGGTGGTCCAGACATAATCGAAAACTCCTATTAATGATCGGCTGGGGATCCCCAAAAAAAGTTTTGTAACCTGCGGCGATGTGAAGAAAGGTCAGGCGTCGGTCCCTGGGGCGCGCGGCTGTAGGGATTTGATCCCCCCCCCACCATGATGATAATCGTTATCATTAACATCGAAATGATTGCATTTGAAATGATTTCACTATTGCTTTTCGGTGGCCGTTTTCCTGCGGTGGCAAGGCCAGCAAAGGCTTTGCAGGTTGGCGTCATCATCGGTACCCCCTTGTGCCTTCGGCTTGATATGGTCGACGGTCACAGCAGCCACAGCGCGACCCTCTTTGAGGCATGACTGGCACAGGTGGTTATCGCGGCTCAGGATGCGAGTGCGGCGAATCTCCCACTTGCTGCCATATCCTCGCTGATGTCTGCTCCTGCCCTGCTGGTGCTGCTCCCAGCCTTCGTTGCGGTGCTTATCGCAGTAGCCTGAGCGGTCCGTGGTAGTGCCTGGGCATCCACGCTTTCGGCACGCTCGCGGTATTAGCGCGGGCATCAGCGCAGCCCATACAGCACACCACCAGGCTTAAGAGCATTGGCAAGGGCATTATTCACAACCTGGTTAATGTGTTCCGTAATAGCAGCCTGAGCGGAAGCCAGATCCGCCATCGCCGCATCTTGTCTGGTTAGTGCTGCTTTTGTCGCTTCAATAACAGCGTTAGCAGCCTGCTGGATTTGCCGCTGGATGGTGGGTTCACCGCTGTCATTTACCTCAACCGTCACTTTGAAACGGTCAGCCCTGAACACCACTGACTGCTGCTCGTCGCCAGTTGGTTTCTCAACGAACTGGCCGCTGTCACGAACGGCGGCAATAACAGCATCTCGCATCTCATCAGAAAGTTTAATCGCAGTTGATAACGGGTTAATTCCAGTACAAGAGGTAGCTAAGTGGATAGTACTAATGCTGGCGTCAGCATCACCGGATAGTTCTTTGCTCATAGCCTTTTCAGGCGTAAGAAACCCACCACGCGGATAATGCAAATCATCAGCGACAGTAATGCCCCAACTATCGTTAAATGGATGTGGCACGCCGAGTTCATCCACGGCAATGGCCGAGAGTTCAAACCCATCAGGACAAATCACATTCAGAGAACGTTTGAAAACTGAATCTGTTTTGCCCACAAAATCCAGGCGGCCAACCAACAACTTTTCAGCTTCATTGCTGGCGTACACGTGAACAGTAAGGTGCTCACCGGAAAGCTTAGAGCCAAGCGATGAAATGCTGACGATCACTTTTTTAATCTGGCAGTTCATGTTTGTTTCCTTTTAGATGTGAGCCTGTCGCACGGGAAGACCGCCCGATAACGCGGAATACCCCAGGCTCACGACTGAAAGTTATCGTTAGGCTGCGCGTGCGAGGCGCATAAAAAAGCCCCGCTATTGCGAGGCTTGGTGGTATCCTTCCCTCTCCTTAACAAGAGGGTTTTAACATGGGAATTGAACCATTTTCTGTTCACGAAACTAATGTGAGATCCAATGTGCTGGAAGTAGTTGTGCGTAGCCTGCTCGCTACATTAGATGCACAACAAGCGAAGACTTTCAGGGCTAACCTAGAGCAAGTTTTTGTTGACGTCGAGAGATTGCAGCCAGAAGAAACAGTGCAGATTAATGCGGTGGTACGTCAGGTCGCTCTTGAAATTGCCTCAGCAGCGCCTGAGAGTTAGCAATGAGTGCTTCTGCACTGCGCTGAATAGATTTATCTGACTTTGAAGGGGCCTTGTTAGTGGCCTCTTTTTTTTTCATAACACCTCCCGATACTACAAATTATCACAATACGGAGTGTGGAACATTATCAGGCACTCAGTGAATGCCTGCTGTAATGCCTAGTCGTCGAGTTGCAGCACACCATGTTCCAGCGAATCGGAGTAAGCGATCAGCCCCGTGTATTCCGGGATGGTTTCACCATCATCGGATTCAAACGCCGGAATTGTTACGGTAGTGATGGTGTATTGAGGCTGTCCATCTTCTTTCGCGAAAACTGCCAGCTCTTCAATCTGCCTGGCTGTGAGAACTACTGCCATATTTTCCTCTCCAGTTATTTAAGACACTGCTCACGCACATACTGTTGCAGGCCCGTCAGTTGTTTGGTGATGGTTTCGATTCGCTCTCTGAGGGTGAAATAATCCCGTTCAGCGGCGTCAGTAAGTCGGGGGCCGGTTGCATCATCCATGCCGGTGGCGCTGGTCGTACCGTTCGCTGGACATTTGGCGTTGATGTGCAGCCCACACTTACCAGTGCTAACGCAACGCTGCAGATTTTCAAGCTGTTTTTTAGCATCTGCAAGTTCTCCGGTGTATTTTGCATCAAGCGTGGCGACATCACGCTGACGTACTGTCATATCGTCAATGGTTTCCTGACGCTGTTTAGCCAGCGATGTGGCATCGTCGGCCCGCTTTTTCTCAGTGCTAATTTGATCAAACAGGATATAAATCAGCAGAAGCGACAGCAGTAACTCAGCACCGATTATCAACCAGGCTTTTGGCGTCATTTATCCAGCTCCCAGCACGTCAGTGCGCTTTCCTGATCCCGTCGCTCTACCTGTCCATAACAGCCATTCGCCTGGCCTTTGGTTAACCGGCAGTCGCGACCACCATCTTTAATCCACCAGCGAATAGCTTCACACGCACCTTTACGGTCACCAGCATTGATGCGCTGGTAGAACGTCGAGGGGAAACACTTAGAGGGGCCGATGTTGTACGGGCAGAATGACGCAATACCTACTTTCTGCGGTTCAGTTAGTGGCGCTTTGATATTTCGGTCTACCCATGCAAGCGCCTTGTCACGCTCGATGGCGTTTACCTTCTTGCACTGTGCTTCTGTTGCACGCTGGCCTTTAACTACTGGCTTACCGTCAATGACCGTTACGCCGTGACACAGTGACCAGACGCCACCCGGGTCAACAACGGCTACAAGTGCGTTACCTTCTTTCTCGCTGATGAACTGATCAAACAGTACCGGCGCTGATGCCCCCGCGGCGATGAGAGACAACATTGCCGCGCTAAGCTTTGCCCTGTTTGCCATCACTCACCCCTGGCGGCTTTGCGCCGATCTTCTTTGATTTTGAAATACAGATTGGTCAGATACGTCAGCAGACCAAACAGGACGCTCGCGAGAACACCAATAGCCGCCCATTGTGAGGGCGAGACTTTATCCAGTAGCTGGAGCACCCAGAACCCTCCGTTTGCTCCGGCAAAACCGTAGCTCACACCAGTTGTGATTTTGTCCATTCGATACATACTCCACCTCCGCTTTTGGGAAGTGCTGTGTGGAAGAGGGAGAAATAAAAAAGGCCCACTCGCAGGGAGCAGGCCTAAAGAGAAAAATAACAAAACAGAGAATACTGTGGTGCCGGGTGCCTCCCGGTGAGTCTTTGGTCAGCCACCGTGACTCGCGTTAGCTAATGAGACCGTAGTGGAAAACCGGTACTGTTTACGCCCCTCCGCACAGGGGGATTCACCACCTCAACAATGTAAAATTGCCAATACCAATTCGTCAATGAGTTAAACTCATCGTCCAAACAAAGCAACAGCCTTAGCCATAAAAAAAGACCTGCCACGGGACAGGTCATAAATCAGGGTTATCTCTATATTTGTTATGCATAATTCCAAGTATTCCGAAGGTGCAGGACTGTTGCGTACCGTTGGTGTAAGTTACAGAAACAGCAACCTGTCTTACACACCCCGCAAATCTGGATTTATTACAGAAATACATTACCACGGGTATAAAAGCATTTCACCAAAATTTAGCTTTGTACATTTTCGTGATCTGATCCACATTTATCGGGCGTTAACAGACATATAACCAGACGTGTTGCTGTATTTCACAGGTAGTGTACGGTGTCGTCACTTCCTGTTTTTTTTCATAACATTCCACACTCCCCCCATACAACAGGGGATTTTTGTGCAGTATTATTTTTTAGCTTTATAAGGTCGGTACCAGCAGACCACCAGCATGACGATGGAAATGCCCAGCAGAGCAAAATCCATCAGTACGCCAGCCAGCCGCCAGGCAATAAACAGAGACACGATAAAAAGAGTCCACCAGCCAACGCGCTTAATCATTTGCTGCCCAGCACGCGGGACAGGTTTTTGAGCAGCACAGTTGATGCGGTTTCCAGCATGTCATCACCGGCATCAGTGTTTGCGACCACCAGCGTTTTAGTACACGGCACTTTCACTTTTGAATCACTGAGCCAGCCAGATTCAGTGACCGCCTTTTTCAGCTCATAAACCGCTTTGCCGTTTGGCAACTTATCGTCGACGCTCCAGCCATTCATGCTGATCATCGTCAGGCCGCTGCCCTTCTGGTTTACCGACTCCAGAAACTTATTCGTGCGGTCTGGTGCTGACACCCACAGGAACGCGTCATATTCCCCGGTAGTGACTTTTGCCAGCGAACGAACGCCGCCTTTTGCGTAGGTCTCTACTTTCGCGTAATCCTTTTCGAGGGACTGGAGATATTGCCAGGATGCATAAGAACCGCTGGCAGGTTCACCCACGGCGATTTTAATGCCTTCTTTCAGATCGCTTTCGCTGCCGACCTTCCCGCCGTCTTTCACGGCCACAAACACGCATTCATCGCCCAGCTCGCCGATGATGTCGACCTTCTGAGCTTCGTTACCGTGTCGGCTGCGCCAGAACTGAAATGCATCAGCCTGGGTGAAACCGATCTGCGCTTCGCCGCTGGCGACTTTATCAAGGTTGTCCAGTGAGCCTTTGCTCGGGACTACTGTCGATTTATAGCCATATTCGCTTAGCGCACTGGCGAGGTTCACACCATACACAGCGTTGTACGTTAAGCCCTGCTGCCCGGTGGTGATCGTGATGTCAGCGGCTGTTGCTCCAAAACTGGAAAACAGGAGAACCGCCGCAATAGCGGTGAATGATTTCTTCATGGGACTTTCCTTTAAGGGGTGAGCCAGTGCCCAGGGAGAGTACGCAGAGAGTCAGACTCCCTGTGGCTCACCTCTGTAAAGGCTCTGCGGTTTGATGTTTGCGTCGGCACAGACGCGGGATGGCTTCGGCCGCCGGAGCAATCACAACCAGACCAGTAGAGGGAACGGTCCAGCGACCAAAGAAGGCGGCCTCTGCGCAAGCGCCTGACGGTTGGGTAATGAGCCGCCGTCAGTGAGGCCTGAATACGAAAAAAGGCCCGCCGAAGCGAGCCTTAAATTTGGTGGTTATTCGTTTCAGACGCACGAACCCATAATTAGAAGCATACTAGACAACTTCGGACAAAATCAAGCCCTACGTTTCGAAAATGCTAAATATGCTCGCTATCGTGTGACACGTTCAAATTCTCGCGCTGCATTGTTCTCGCCCGCGTTGCACACATCCACCAGCGCTTCATAGAATGGCTTCCAGTTCCTTGTCCACGTTCTGACATGGAGGTCAGGCACGAATTTGAGGATTGCTTTGTGAGCCACTGTGGACGGCGTGACCGTAAAACCATTACCACTACAACGCTCACAGACCTTGAATACCGGCGCCCCCTTTTCTTTTGTCGCCTTGCGGTCGAGCACCTCGCCTTTTCCGCCACAGCGGCAGCGTGCGCTTAACTGGCCCTTGCCGTCGCAAGCTTCACATTTGGCCGGGACAATCTCCGTTACCTCTGTCCATTGCTCCCAGTCTGACGGATGAACAGCGCGGGAGCGACTGGCCCAGTAAGGCGCTTTCCCCCATGGGTAGGATACTTTACGCGTGACCTGCGTCGCGGTGGTTTTCCCTGTGCCGTTGCAACGGAGGCAGGTTGCTGTGCTGGCCGCCGAGCGTGAGTATTCTGCGAAAGCGAATTGCGCGAGCAGCATCATACAGTTTCCGAATTGCCCACCAGCAGCTTTGCGAACGTTCTTCGGCGCAGCCTCCATTGCGTATCGTGCCAGCGCCTGAACCGCCAGTTGCTCATCAGACCTGCTGACCCCAGCTTTTCCGAGGAATGCTGCCAGGCCGAACCGTGCGCGGCTGCTGGTGGCTCCAAACGCATACATGATATCAGTGCCGTTAAGTCGGTCGGGTGAGGTGCTCTTCGTATCATCATTGATGAGCATTCCCTGAGGGCTGAAATGTTTGAGACCTGATTCCATCTTCATGCGGCCACCTGCTGTTTTTTGGTGAATACCAGTTCTCGTACCTGATCGCCGTTCTGGAGCATGTCGTTGAAATCTCCGTTATCGGGCCAGCGCACGCTGACTTTCAAAAGGTCGTTTTTTGCGAGCAAATTGGCATGGGCGCACTCGAATGCGGCTGCCTGGCCCGTCGCCGAATGCCTGTCCATATCAGCAAAAACGACAAGGTGTTTTACCCCGGCCGGTGCGCGAAATTTCTTCATGAAGTTACTGTTCATTACCGCCCAGGTATTCACGCCATAAATCTGATAGCAGGAGAGTGCCGTCTCGATACCCTCAGCAATACCGAGAGTCGAGGATACAGGGAACATGCGGATAGCCACAGAGCGGGCGTATTCAAGATAGTTCTCTTCCTGCATGGATTTCTGGCGTTTGGCACTTTCTCCGAGGGGTGCCTTATGTTCGCCCTCCAGTAACGTGCGGTGCAGGTAACACAGTTCACCCTTGTCATCCGTGGCAAGCGCATAAAGCGCCTGATAGACCTTACCTGCGTGACGCTGCTTATCGCAGAACCTGATGGCATCTGCGGGGAGTCTGGTAATTCCACGGTGTTGCAGATAACCAGCACCCGCAGTGCCTCGTAACGGCGCCAGCTTTGCAAACTTACTGATGGTACGCTGGCGTAATCTGGCGGCTGAGCTGTGTACCGGAATCTTTTCGTGGCGGTAATCGTTACCAATGATCTGATCCACTTCCGTGCTGATTGCGCTGAAACTCTTCCCCTGAGTTTTAACCAGCAGTGACATACCATCACCACTACCACAGACACAAATCCATGAACCCGATCCGTCTCTGTCATCGACGCGGTATTTTCCACGCGCACCGCACACCGGGCATTCACCCTTGAAATGGTTTTTACCCGTAACAGGCGGAAGCCCGTAATATTCAAAAATCTCTGACCACCGGCCTTTTGCTGCTTCTGATGTTTTCACGCGCTTTTTCTCCCCAACATGCTGCGGATATCTGCCATCTGATGTTTTGCTCTGATGATTTTTTGTGTTTCCTCTGCGCAGTCGGCAGGCGACCCGGCTGCATTCTGTGCGGATTTCTCCCGGCCTTTAGCAAAGGCGATACGTTTGTGTTTTATGTAGTTGCTGACGTCTGGCGTGATCTCCATAGGAAAGTCACTAAGACCGTTCGGCCACTCGTTGAATTTGTCGCGGAAGGTATGGGCACACCAGCCATCGCTCACGGGCTTACCCATCGATGCGCGCTGGCGCTGGTAGAACTTGATCTGACTCCACCAGGACTGTTTATCGGATTTGGTGTAAACCTTTTCGCCCTTTTTGAGCTTTTTGATATTGCGCTGTGTGTCGGTCTGCACGTCTTCGCCTACCAGAGGTTTGAACCCGCATTTAGGGCAGACGTATACCCCGGCAGGCTTCATGAAATGGCAATCCGGGCATTCTTTCGGTTGCTTCTCTTCCCGCTCTTCGATTGCGCGGGCTGCTGACTCTTTCATGCCGTCGCTTTTAGATGGCAGTTCGTCATATTCGATAGCATCCGGGAAGCCGAGGCGGTGAACCGTTCCGCTGTGATCAAATATCAGGCAGGCACTTTTTCCAGGTGCTGTGCGAAGTCCGCGACCAATTGCCTGTAGCCAGCGGATCTCGCTCTTTGTCGGGCGGGCGTAGATAACGCAGCGCACGTCACTGTCGAACCCGGCCACCAGCACACCGACGCTGACGATAATTTTTGTGGCGCCCGTTTCGAAACGGTGGATCATCACCTGCCGTTCATCGTGAGGGGTCTCTGCTACCATGACTTCTGCGTTAATGCCCGCTCTTACAAACTGCATGGTAACGAAGTTGGCGTGATCCTTATCGACACAGAACGCCACGGTTGGGAGGTCGCGACCATTACGCAGCCAGTTGTCCACGATGTCGCCCACAAGGTCTGATCCGCACATGATTTCTGACAACTGGCTTTCGTTGTAGTCGCTGCCGTACTCCTCTGATGAGGACGTTTTTACGCCTTTCAGATCGGGCTTTGTCGGTGCATAGAACTCAAACTGACTCAGATCTCCCCGCTGGATCAGTTCGCTGATAGTTGTAGGTTTAATCAGGTGTTGGTAATAGCGTCCCAGCCAGGGAGAGAATGGCGTCCCGGATAAACCGATAACCTTGACCCTCGTCTCGGAGGTCAGGCGCTCAATTTCTTTCAGGATTCGACGTTTGCGCAGGTGTGCTTCATCGATAATCAGCAGATCAATATTCTGAGGAAAATCCCGACGGATCAATGTGTCCGCGCTGGCGATCTGAATCAGGCGATCCGGGTCAATCTCGCTTTTCTCAGCCTCAGCCCATACGAGCCCGATATCAGCAGCATCGAGTCCATAACTGACAAAACGGCTGGCAGTCTGACGTAATAAGACGGTATATGGAGCGACGAACAGAACACGTTTACCACGACTGACATGACCCGCAGTGATGAATGCTGCCAGCCCGGTTTTACCGCTACCAGTTGGCGCGTAGACCATGAAAGAGTTGTATGCCTTCCAGCCAAGGCGCAGCATGCTCAGTCCGCGTTCCTGTGCGAAATTGGGTTTGATATTCAGCATCACCACCACCTTCTAAATCCGCTATTCCAGGAAGAACGATTCCCGATCTGATTTGGCTATGGGTGTGTATCAGATAACTAGTACAACGCCGTTTTAAAGCCTGTCTCTTAGATCGGTACCCACCTAACCCATGGAGTTGTCTGTTGGAAAAGGATGCCTTCCCTTCCCTAACACCCATCTCCCCCCTTACCCCCCTCTTCCCTCTTCCCCATCTCATGTACTCGCAAGCTGGTACAAAGATAAAAAACAGACAATCGAAGAATCAGCCACCAGCACCCGGCATCTTTAAGCCGACATGCAACCAGACGCCTTTAAGTCCGGTTATCCTCAGTCCCGCTTACTGCGTTCCTGCCAGGGGCGGCTCAGCCGTGTACCCCTGAATTGCACGCCCGTGCGTTCTTACAAATTTGCGAAGCCGTGTATTGGCCTCATGCCTTGCCCGGTTCTCCTGCCGGAAAGAAACAGGCTCAGCCTCAAATTTAACTTCATATACTTCCGCGTATCGCTGAGCGAATTTCCGCCTAAGCGAAGGTGGCAGCCGGAGCAACTGTTCCTGAATCCACTCCGCATCTGCCTGGCTGTATCGAGCGGGCATTTCAATCTGCACATAATCCGGGTACATAAAACCTCCGGTTAAATGGCTGCCTTCTGTGTGGGGAATGGCTTAACTTCCTCAGCTTTTACCGTCCCATCTGGATTAACCTCCACAAAAATATTTCTTTTCAATCTCAGCGCCTTACTTATGGCGCTTTGACGGATTCCCAGCTTGCTGGCGGCTTTAACCTGACCTACCTGCTCTGCAAATTCTCTTAGCGTAAGTTTTTTCATAATCTCCTCCTGAACCAAATATAACCGCTAGTTCTTTTTATTGCAACACTAGCGGTTATTGATTAATATTCCTTGCGGTGATAATTTTATTTTGAGAGGAGATTTTGATGAAAAAAAAACCATTAACTGCAGAACAACTGCTAGCTGCTGAACGCCTTAAGACGATTTATGAAAGCAAGAAAAAAGATCTGGGGCTTTCTCAGGAGTTGCTAGCTGACAAGCTCGGAATTAGCCAGAGCGCCGTGGCGCAGATTCTGTCAGGGAAAAATGCCCTGAACCTAAAACGAGCTATAGAGTTGGCAGAAATACTAAATGTGAAGGTTGAGGATTTTAGTCCGGCATTAGCCAATGAAGCAAAGCAACTGACAAAATCGAACGTTACCTATGCGGGTATTTATCGGCCTGGAAATAAATATCCAGTATTGAGCAGTGTCCAGGCAGGGGCCTGGAGTGAGGCTGTAGAAGCTTATTCCCTCAAAGATGTAGAGCTCTGGCTAGAATCAGATGCGCACATTCAAGGTGATGGTTTTTGGCTTTATGTGGAAGGGGATTCAATGACAGCGCCTCTGGGATTAAGTATCCCGGAAGGAACTTATGTCCTGTTTGATACAGGCCGGGAAGCAGTTAACGGGAGCTTAGTTATCGCCAAGCTTGAAGATTCAAACGAGGCCACATTCAAAAAGCTTGTGATCGATGGTGGACAGCGGTATCTCAAAGGCCTTAATCCGCAATGGCCGCTTGTGTCAGTTAATGGTAATTGCCGCATTATAGGTGTAGCTATACAAACAAAAATGATGCTCGTCTAATGAAAACTGTCATTTGATATCAAGCCCGGTAAATCCGGGCTTTTTTTTACCCTAAGCCACACATCAAGTGGCTGGCCTGTAAAAATATCACTATATATATCATTAACATAACCGCAAATTCTATTTTATTAGAACCTGCGGTGTTTACATTAAAAGAACTAGCGGTTATATTCATTTCAACGGCAAACAACGGAGCCAATGAAATGAGATCTATCCTCCCACCAAAAGCAAATAACAAGAAGTTTAACGTTTGTGAAAAACTTAATGCCAGTTCTACACACTGGGCTTACTCGAAGCCCGCACAGGCGTATCAGGATGGTTTCGATTTTCAATTAGAAACTATTCTTGCTGATGAAATTGAATTTGCCCTCTACAAACGGCAAGGAAATAAATTTGTCCTTTTGGATTTTTTTAATTCTTACAATGAAGCTTGTGACGAAGCTAAAGCAATTTTAGATACTCACAAAGATATTAAAAAGATGTTCGAGCATTAAGTTATTTTAAATAATTAATCACAAAAAACGACTTGTAAGTTGTGGATTGTATCATCCTGAGGATTAAGCAATGTTAAAGCTCAACAAAAAAGCTTCGATTCCTTTACATAGACTTCCATTTATTGGTGGGAAATCAAAATTATTGCTTGGCTATAGTTTTTGGAATGTACCATCTGAGGGAGGTTATGGAGGTGGATGTACAACTGGATGTGCGCTTGCAAAAATCTGGATTAAGCACTTAGAGGAAGAGTCAAGATCTGGAAATGATATCGGGCCATCAACGCTGTCAAGAGTGGTCATAGAAATGATATCGATAGGTGCAAATGATTCAATTAACGGTCAGGCGGCGGGATTCTTTTCGGTTATTGAAGAAATTTTGTTTACCTTAATTAAAAATAGCAACGTGCACTTTAATATTGATGAAGCCGAGCAAATTTCTAAAGCCAATAACGGGCTTGTCTATGCAAATGAAACAGATAATCAGGCATATGATAAATGACTTGCATAAAAGATAAGAAATCATTTCACACTGCCAAATTAATGGCAGCGGCTGGATATTGGAGCATAGCAGTGATTTTCCTTCGTAAAGCGTATGGGAGGTAATAATGCATGAATTAAAGCGTCAAGATATTCAGCAAATAAACATCACTGCTGAAAACCTTGCAGGGTTATCACAAACACTTTTTGAATACCACGAAAAACTAGACCACTTTCAGTTAAAAACTTTATGCGCTCTGGTATATGACCTTTCTTCTCAAATTAATACTTGGATAGAACGCGAAGAAGAAATCGTTATGAAATTAGAAGAAGATAATCGAAATGGATAAAAAAAGCCTGATTGAAACCCGTCGCCGCCGACTTGTACAAGCAAAGCTGGATTCTGTTATGCGCAGAACGGGCGGCAATATTCAGATGGCAAAACTGGATAACGGAGCTTTATTCCCGGTTGAGTTATCCGAAGAAGTATTAACGAAAGCGTTAATAAAGCTCTTCGAAGGAATGATTTACGACACGCATAGACGCGCCGAAGCGGAAACCATTATTTCGGGACATTACGCCGACTGCATCGGCAGAAGCAAATTAACGCCTGATGCCGTGTATTTCATGGATGCGTTAATTGAAACCCTGGCCGAAGAAGCGATGAAAAAACGGAGGCTCCAGAATGCATGCTAACCAGAAAACGTTTGTGCGCGACGGCGTTTCAATTCCGTTGCCAGTGCGGACAGTTGACCTGCACGTCTCCCCGGACTTCTCCGGTCGTGTACTGGTGTATCTGCAAAACGGGCTGGTCTCTGAACGTCGCCTTACTGACGCCGAGATGATTCTCACCCTGGACGGGTTTATCGAACTGGCCCGTAAGTTCGGATGGACTGTTACCCCATCCAGCGGGAATTAAAGGACGGTACCTGTGGCACTGACAGCAATACGCATTCCTGAGTGGGTGCATGAACAGGCGGTTTTCGTTCTACGCCAGTACAGAAACAGACGGGTTCACCCTTGCCGCATGCATCGCTCAGGAAATCTGAGCCTTCGGGTTAACCGACGCTGGCGGCTGCTGTCACGCGACGGCGGCCAAAGCTGGGAAGTAATGAGTCATGAGCGCTACTCAAAAGTTAAGGACAGAAAATGAACGATATCGAAAAAGCAAAAATTAAACGCCTGGTTGCCCGGCTAAAAGATCTGAGCGAACGGGATGGCTGCAGCGTTCCGTCATGGATGCTGGATGAAAATCGTTACGGTAATAGCTCGCTGACCACCGCAGAACAGCAGGAATGGGCTGAATCCGTTTGTGCTCACATGCGCGGTTCCGTAGCGCTTCTGTACCTCATTGAATGTGGTAAACGCTTTGGGTTTCGTGAAGGTGACTATGTATTCCGGGAGGGCGGGACAGCCCTGGGTCTTACGAGAGAACTTATCGAGAACGTTTTGATTAAGTACGTGGAGGAAGACCTTATCCGGTACAAACCAGCGGATCGCTATATCGCTGTTTACCAGTTCTACCACGCCAATGACCAGCGCCTGAACGAGAGTAGTCATTCATGGTTTAACGAATTTCTGGATGAAATATTCACCGATGTTGCTGTTCGTCTTCGTGCGGGTGAAGACCTGCCAGTTAAATCCATTACGCATTAAGGAAAAATGATGGCTATGAAAACTGAAATGAACAATGCCAGCCGGCAGCCAACGATGAGCAGTAAAGAGATTGCCAGCCTGACGGAAAAGCGCACGGCATTACCATGCCCTAGCAATGCAACGGCGCTCGGTATGACATATCGCCAGCATCTGCTGGCACAGATTACTCCGGTATGTGTAAAGCACTTTTTGAATGATGTTGACTGGGAGGATTACGACGACATGACTGCCACGATGTTGGGAATGGTGGATGCGATTATTGCCGCTGAACAGGAGACATCAGAATGATGCAGAAAGTCCTTATTGATACCAGCAATCTGAGCACCATTGCCGTTTGCCTGGAGCAATTGGTCAACGCTGAGCGTGCACAGTTGAGTATTGAGCATCAGCTCGATCAATCAACCAGCAGCGCTGAATTTAGTTCATGGAGGAAAAGTGCGGAAAAGGCCTTGCGCGCGGTGAAAGCGAAGCGTCGCCTTATTACTGCACAACTTGCAGTCCTCCGTCAGCAAGAAAAAGAAAAGAACGAAGAGAATCGCCAGCAACACAATGAATATCTCATTGCTGAGCTTCGGGAGATTGTTACGCCCTCTTCTTTCGCTCGCTGCGTCCGTTATGCAACCGACAAATTGGAGGCTTCCGGTGAGTGAATCAAATGTATTCGAACTTGTGAAACTGATTAAGGCAGCTAACGGTGATCCATCATCCATTACTGACTCCATTTGGGAGGCTGGCTATCGCCAGCCGGAACGGACTGCAGAAGAAGCCGCAAAGATAACGATTAGCGTCTTTTTGTACTGTAACTCGCTTGAGATGCCGACAGACTTCTGGCCGCGAGATTATGACAGTGTTCTGCAAAATGAGCTGATGAAAGCGGTGCTGGGCGGAGACGATGAACTGCATGAAGCAGATCCGGCCGCCATTGCAAAAAGCGTGATCAGGGCTGGTTTCACAAAAACAGTTTGAGGTGGATATGCAGACGATTATTCAGGTGGAACCGAACGAATGGGTTACCGAGCAACTACTGATTGCCGTTACCGGCTTGAAGCCCGGCACTATCGCTCGAGCGCGAAAAAACTCCTGGCTTCTTGGCCGGGAATATAAGCACGTTTCACCAGACGGGGAACCAAAGCCCACTAGCGAATGCATGTACAACCGTAAAGCGGTTGACGCATGGGTTGCAGCACAAAAACAACCAATATGGTGATCGGGTTCGATGAAAAAGGTAAGCTTGTATGGCTCCTGGACGTCAGGAGGAAATTATGAGTAAAACCTCATATCCAACGGGCGTTGAGAATCATGGCGGTTCACTCCGCATATGGTTCAAATATAATGGTAAGCGAGTCAGAGAAAACCTTGGCGTTCCTGATACCGCTAAAAACCGGAAGGTTGCCGGAGATCTGCGAACGTCGGTCTGCTTCTCTATTCGCATGGGAAAGTTTGACTATGCAAAGCAGTTTCCGGATTCACCCAACCTTGCCCGCTTCGGGCAATCCGGAAAGGAAATCACGGTGAAAGAACTCGCCGATAAGTGGGTGGAGCTGAAAAGAATGGAGATCAGCACAAATACCATGAGTCGCTACGAGTCAATTATCAAGAATATGCTCCCCCGCCTGGGGGGGAGAAAACTTGTATCAGCGGTAACAACCGAAGATTTGCTGTTCATCCGGAAAGATCTACTGACTGGTTACCAGGTCATGAAGAAGGGATATCGCACACCGGTTAAGGGAAGAAAAGCGCCTTCCGTAAACAACTACATGACTCTTATGTCTGGAATTTTTCAGTTTGCGCAGGATAACGGATATATAAAGCAAAACCCGTTTAGTGGAATTAACCGGCTAAAGAAGGCGAAAGCCGATCCAGATCCACTCAGCCGAGATGAATTTATCAGGTTTATAGAGGCATGCCGACACCAGCAATTGAAGAATTTATGGTCGCTGGCGATTTATACAGGCATGAGGCATGGGGAGCTGTGCGGGCTTGCGTGGGAGGACATTGATTTGAAAGCTGGTACGTTAACGGTCAAGCGCAATCACACCCAAACTGATGAGTTCACCCTGCCAAAAACCGAGGCGGGAACTGACAGGGTGATTTTTCTCATCAAACCAGCAATCGAAGCCCTTAAAAGTCAGGCCGAACTAACACGCCTGGGCAGACAGTATGAGATTGAAGTGAAGTTACGGGAATATGGCCGGTCAGTCATTCACCCCTGCACCTTTGTTTTCAGTCCTCAGTGTACCCGGCGTGGTGTTCATACAGGATATCACTATGCGGTGAACTCCATTAATAAAATCTGGGCCTCGGTCATTAAACGTGCGGGGATCCGTTACCGTAATGCATACCAGTCACGACATACCTATGCATGCTGGTCGTTGTCTGCCGGAGCCAACCCAAGCTTTATAGCAACCCAAATGGGACACGCTAACGCTCAGATGGTCTTTAAGGTCTACGGAAAATGGATGTCAGAAAGCAGTGCTGAGCAAGTGTCTATACTAAACCAGAAGTTGTCAGAGTTTGCCCCATCCATGCCCCAAGGGGCTGTATGCGGTTAGTAACGTATTTCAAATTCAAGTAGTTAGCGCGACATGTTATACATTTTAGTAACACGCGGCACGAAATGCCCTCGACCCGTTTTGCGCCTTATGGTGTGATCGGGGTTCAATAAATCAATAAACAAGGTATACTCCAGCGGTTTCCACCTGCTTTGTTTATTGTACTAAACGCTCCTGTGAGAGGATGCTACGGCGCACCATGACACGACTCGCTCCCCCTGCTCTGCAGACGCTGCTGGATACTGATGCCTACAAATTGCATATGCAACAGGCGGTGTTCCATCACTATTACGATGTGCATGTCACAGCGGAGTTTCGCTGCCGCGGCGACGACCTTCTGGGCATTTATGCCAGCGCAATTCGCGAAGAAATTGACGCGATGCAACATCTGCGCCTGCAGGAAGACGAATACCAGTGGCTGTCCGGCCTCCCCTTCTTCAAAGCGGATTACCTGCAGTGGTTACGTAATTTCCGTTATGACCCGTCGCAAGTGACTGTCATTAATGATAATGGCAAGTTGAACATTCGTATGTCCGGGCCATGGCGTGAAGTCATCATGTGGGAAGTGCCGCTACTGGCGGTAATTAGTGAACTGGTGCATCGCTGCCGCTCTCCACAAGTGGGTGTTCAGCAGGCCCTGCTACATCTTGAAACGAAACTGGCAGATTTTGCTACCCGCACCGCAGAGCTGGATATGTCAGGCTTCCGTCTGATGGATTTCGGTACGCGCCGCCGTTTCTCGCGCGATGTACAGTACGCTATCGTGGAACGTCTCAAACAAGAACCGTGGTTTATTGGCACCAGTAATTACGATCTGGCGCGCCGTCTGTCGCTTACGCCAATGGGAACTCAGGCGCACGAATGGTTCCAGGCGCATCAGCAAATCAGCCCGGATCTGGCTACCAGTCAGCGTGCTGCACTGGCCGCGTGGCTGGAAGAGTACCCGGAGCAACTTGGTATTGCCCTGACAGACTGCATCACCATGGATGCCTTCCTGCGTGATTTCGGACCGGTGTTTGCACAACGTTACCAGGGGCTACGCCATGACTCGGGCGACCCGGTGGAATGGGGTGAAAAAGCCATCGCGCATTATGAGAAGCTCGGCATCGATCCGTTATCGAAAACACTGATTTTCTCAGACAATCTTGATCTGAATAAAGCACTGGATCTCTACCGCCACTTCGCCTCCCGCATCAAACTGGGCTTCGGTATTGGCACGCGGCTGACCTGCGACATTCCACATGTGAAGCCGTTGAATATCGTCATCAAGCTGGTTGAGTGTAACGGCAAACCGGTGGCGAAGTTGTCTGACAGCCCTGGAAAAACGATTTGTCACGACAAAGCGTTTGTGCGTGCGTTACGCAAAGCGTTTGACCTGCCGCAGGTGAAGAAAGCCAGCTAACGTTCTGACAGAGTAAAAGACCACCTTCTTAGAAGGTGGCTTTTTAGAATGCCCCCTATAAGGGGGGCTACTGTCTCATTCCTGTTACTACTCTAGCAATTCCATCTGCTGTTCATGCATTTGTTCCTTTTTCTCCTGATGCCTCACATATCTCCTGATAATTTCTTCATTCACTCCCACCGTATCGACAAAGTAGCCACGGGACCAAAAATGGTTACCCCATAGTTTCTTTCTTATATGTGGAAAACGATTGTAGAGCCTGATTGCACTGCGGCCTTTCAGATGCCCCATCAGGGTTGATATCGAGATTTTCGGCGGGACTATTACAACCAGATGTACATGATCTGGCTGAACATTTAACTCCAGAACCTCACAATCTTTTATTCCGCATAGGATGTAGATTGTCCTGTAAAGTTCCTTGCCCAGATTATCTTTCAGGATCCTGAAACGGTACTTTGGCGTCCATACTATGTGGTATTTGCAACGCCAATATACATGTGATGAACTCCTGTAAAGCCCCATGTCGGTTTGTCTCCTTTTACTTGTGGTGAGTAAGCAGAGATATTCCGGCATGGGCATTCTTCAGGCTATAGCCTTACAGGATCAATCACCACCTCCCCAGGAGGTGGTTTAGGGGTGACAACAAAAGAAGCGTCCCGATATGGACGCTTTTTTTATGCCTGATTCCCGGCGTTATTCTGTTTAAAGAGGCAGACGTGTTCTGATGACCTCGGCGAAATATTCCGCCCCGGTCACCAGGATGTCGTCGTTGAAATCGTAACAGGCGTTATGCAGCGGCGTTGCGCCTTTTGCATCGCTGTCGTCACCGTTACCCAGGAAGATAAAGCAACCAGGGATGTGCTGTAAAAAGGCGCCGAAGTCTTCAGAAATCATCATCTGCTGAACGTTGCCGTCGACGTTTTCTTCTCCCACCACGTTCTTCGCCGCGTTCACCGCCACATCCACGCAAACCTCGTGATTCACCGTCGGAGCAAATTCGTGGGTGTAGGAAAATTCACACTGCGCCCCGTGCATGGCGCAAATGCCCTCGCAAATGGTACGCATCCGCTCTTCAAGCAGTGCCTGTACCTGTGGTGAATAGCTGCGCGTGTCGCCTTTGATTTCAACATGCCCGGGGATCGCATTACGGATGCCATCCGTGTGCAGTTCGGTGCATGAAATCACTGCCGGGACGTTGGGATCGACGTTACGCGAGACAATCGTCTGCAACGTGAGAATGATCTCCGCCGCAATCACCAGCGGGTCTTTGCTCATATGCGGACGTGCCGCATGGGAACCCTGCCCCTGAATGCGAATAACAAAGTTGTCTTCGCTGGCCATAATGCCACCGACGCGGGTCGCTATCGTCCCGGCTTTCATCCCGGGCATATTATGCAGGCCGTAAATCTCTTCGATACCAAAACGGGTCAACACACCATCGACCATCATCGCGTTCGCACCATAGCCGGGTTCTTCTGCAGGCTGAAACACAAAGCACACCGTGCCGTTAAAGTTTTTGCGCTGAGCCAGTAACTGCGCTGCCCCCAGCGCAATAGAAGTGTGTCCGTCATGGCCGCAGCCATGCATCCGTTCAGGCGTGGTGGAACGGTAGGTATGTTCGCCCTGCTCGGTAAGTTGGATGCAGTCGATATCAGCGCGAATGCCAATAACACCTTTACCTTCACCGCATTTCAGCACTCCCACCAGCCCGGTTTTGCCCAGATTGCGATGAACTTCGATCCCCATTTTCTCAAGCTGTTGTGCAATAAATGCCGATGTTTTGACCTCTTCAAATGCGCTTTCGGGATGTGCATGAAGATGATGACGCCATGCCATTAACTGCTGTTTTAACTGTTCCTGATTCATAAATTCTCCGGTCATGTCGTTAGTCTGTTCTCTGGGCGCGCGTTAAGACCACCTGCAGCAATACGTTGCCGCCGGCGATCAGGTCTTTCGCGTCGGTATGTTCTTTGACGTTATGGCTGATACCGCCGACACAGGGCACGAATATCATCCCGGCCGGGCAAACGGAGGCCATAAACTGCGCATCATGGCCTGCGCCGCTGGGCAATCGCCGATAGCTCAACCCTTGTGACCGGGCTTCATCCTCAACGGCATCCACGATCTCATCGGCGAAAATCACCGGCTTAAAGCGCACCAGTGAACGTGTTGCGACCTCCACGCCCTCTTCCTGCGCCGTTTTGGCAACATAGTCTTTCAACTGACTTTCAGCGCGCTGTAGTGCATCGTTATCGGTATTGCGTAAATCCACCGACATGACGACATGGTTGGGGATTACATTGATGAGATTGGGTTTAAAGGTCATATGCCCGACGGTAGCTACCTGATTACCGCCAAACTCTTGCGCCAGTCCTCGGGCAAAAACCGCCACTTTCGCCGCCACCAGCCCCGCATCGTGGCGCATCGCCATCGGCGTCGTACCTGCATGGTTTGATACGCCGCTAAAGGTGAATTCACTCCATGAAATCCCCTGCACGCCAGTGACAACGCCGATATCAATGCCGTCTTTGTCCAGAATCGGCCCCTGCTCGATATGCAGCTCGACATAGCTATCAACAGCCATATTGCCAGGCTGGTGGTCACCTTTGTAGCCAATCCCGACAAGCGCTTCATCAAGCGTGATACCATCCAGATCTTTGGCTGCTAATGCCTTCTCCAGCGGATAGTCACCGGCAAACACCACGCTGCCCATCATATCCGGCTGGAAACGCACGCCTTCCTCATTCGTAAAGAAGGTCACCGCAATCGGGCGTATGGGGCGAATACCCGCTTCCTTAAGCGTGGCAATCACTTCCAGCCCGGCCATCACGCCGTAATTACCATCGTAAAGGCCGCCGGTCCCCACGGTATCAATATGCGAACCCATCATGACCATCGGGAGGTCGCGTTCACCAGCATAAACACCCGTCACATTACCAATGGCATCAACGCGGATGGCAAGCCCCAAGGCCTGCATGCGGGCAACCACAAAGTCCCTGCCCGCTTTATCTTCCGCCGTCGCGGCCAGGCGGCAAACGCCCCCACCCTCCAGCGCGCCGTATTTGCCCAGCTCGAAAAGTGAATCAACCAGTCGTTGACCGTTGATCTGCAGATGTTGACTCATATTGCTGTTTCCCTCTTTATCGTGTCTTTACTTCGCCATGCCGTAGAAGATGGCGGAGACCGTAATCAGGCCGATAACCGTGACAAAAACGTTGCTGATTTTGCCCCGGTACGGTGCCAGTACGGGCAGTTTGTGGATGGCGTACATCGGCAACAGCAACAGAATCGCCGCACCGGTCGGCCCGCTGATGCTTTCAATAATTCCCAGAATGCTGGGGTTTCTCCAGGCGGCGAACCAGCAGGTCGCAACCATAAAGATAAAAATCATGCTGTCCACCAGGCGGATCCCCGGTTTCTTTCCTTTCGATCTGGCGGCTTCAACGATCATGTCGCGTAAGGATTCATAAGCGCCGATGTAATGGCCGAGAAAGGATTTCGTGATGGCAACAAAGGCGATGATGGGGGATAGCCAGGCGATAATCGGGGTATCAAAGTGATTCGCCAGGTACGAAAGGATGGAAAGGTTTTGCGCTTTGGCTTCTGCCAGTTGCTGAGGTGATAAACTCAACACGCAGCTGAGGACAAAAAACAGCACCACAACTACCATCAGCACAATGCCATAGCGTTGAATTTGTTCGCATTTTTTGTCGGCCGTTTTCAGTCCATAGCGTTGTTTCTGGCGCACCACCAACGGCGAGATAATCGGATAGTGATTAAACGACATCACCAGCACTGGAAACGTCATCCATAGCGTCATCAGAATGCCGTGCCCCTCCCCCACATGGCTCAGGGTCGTAGTCTCAAGAATGGCACCATTCCACTGAGGAATAAGAAACAGCGCCATAAAAATCAGCGAGATAATGAAAGGATACACCAGCGTGCTCATCACGCGCATGATGAACTGCTGGCCCAGGCGCACAATAAACATCAGCCCAATGATAAGCGCGATAGCCACCAGCGCCCTCGGGGGTTCCTTCATGCCCAACTGGTGCGTAATAAAGCTTTGCGCCGTATTGGTGATGGCAACCGCATACATAATCAGAATGGTATAGATGGCAAAGAAATAGATAACCGTGAATGTTTTCCCAGCCAGGGCACCAAAATGTTCACCAATTACATCGGTGATGGTGCTTTCCGGCGTGCTGGAGGAGTAGATAAAGCGCGCCAGGCCACGGTGAGCCAGGTATGTAATCGGAAAGGCTAATGCAAACACAATCAACAACGGCCAGAACCCCCCGATGCCGGCGTTAATGGGCAAGAAAAGCACGCCTGCACCAATAGCCGTGCCAAATAATCCCAGGACCCAGACGATGTCCTCGCCGTGCCATTTTTGCGGATTGCTTATTTCATTTTCTTCAAGGGTCGCTATATTTTTCATAGGTGATGTTCTCTTATTTTTTCCGCGTTATCGCGTCTTTTTATTTATTGTCAGGACGAGTAAAGTCTTAGGGCGTGTAGGGTAATATTGCCGCCCCATTTTTATGCATAAGAAATATCAGGCGCTGCGACCAAACCATACGATATCTTCATAAACATCCGGAGAGGTATCGCCTTCCGTACTAATAAGCAGGACACGCGATTGTTTATTCAGGTTCAGGCGTTCTTTTAATTCCTTGTGACATTGATTGCTCATCAGTTCATAAATAAACCCGGTGCCAATAGCGCCTGACTCCCCGGAAATAAAAGCGTCATCGGTTCCCGGCCGCGGCGCGGCTAAAATACGCATCCCGTTGGCCGCCAGTCGGTCATCTGCTGAAATAAAACAGCTCGTATAATCACGAATCATCGGCCAACTGGTGATATTGGGTTCACCACAGGCTAACCCCGCCATCAAGGTTGCCATATCGCCACCCACACTATGGGGTTGCCCGTCATCGATCATGGCCGACTGGTACAGGCAGTCTGCTTTGCGCGGCTCGACGATGATGATGGTGGGGGCCTGCGCTTTCATTCTTTCAATAAAGTACCCCATGATGCTCCCGGCGAATGAGCCAACCCCCGCCTGCAAAATCAGATGCGTTGGCAGAGGTTCGCCGCGCTCTTCAAGTTGCTGCCAGGATTCAATCGCTAAGGTCATGTAGCCCTGCATGACCCATGTTGGGATCTGTTCATAACCTTCCCACGCCGTGTCCTGCAGCAATACCCATCCGTGCTCTTGCGCTTGCTGATGGGCGAAACGCACGGTGTCATCATAGTTCAGTTCGGTAATGGTACATTCGGCACTGTGGTGGCGGATGTTCTGCGCGCGGATAACCGAGGAACCTTTTGGCATATAAACAACCGCTTTCAGTCCCAGTTGTTCTGCAGCCCATGCGATCCCGCGCCCATGATTGCCATCTGTCGCCGTCACGAAGACGATATCGGCGATCTGCTTTTTCATTTCGGGTGAATTCAACGCGGCAAAGGTGAGCTCGTTAATGTCACGACCGATTTTTTCAGCCAGATATTTCCCTACCGCATAAGAGCCGCCCAGACTTTTAAAGGCATTAAGGCCAAAACGCTGTGATTCATCTTTAATATGAATCGCCCCCAGCCCCAATCGCTGACTTAAAAAAGGCAAATTGCGCAATGGGGTCACGGAATATTGTGGGAATTTCTTATGGAAAGACAATACCTCGTCAGCCACTGACGAATTTAATACACTTAAATCAGTACCTGAACCATACGTTGTTCGGCGGTCGTTAAATTTATATTTAATGATTTCCGTCATACAAATACCTTTTCTCCCATGAATATCATGTTTAGTTGAATACGATGTAGAATCATAACGGATCAAATGATTGCTCAAGCAGCGTCATCAAAAAAGAATGCGGGTAATTAAATAAACATCAGGACCAGACCGCGTCGATAAATGCATTCACTTTCAGCGCTCGCTATTTCAATGATGTTTATTCCACTGGTTGAAATGGTACTATGCTTGTGGCTGTTAAATGACGCAAAATTGCCCGAAACCATGCAATTTTCACTCTGATTCACCACCTAAGCGCAACAAAATTGCGTGAAGTGATCTGAATCACAAAAAAGAGGGAGTTCAAAATGATGACGCTTGATGCCTGGGATAAAAAAATTCTGACCCTTCTGCAACGCAACAATCGTCTCTCGCAGCGAGAAATTGCCGACCTGGTGAATTTGTCCGCATCGGCGGTAAATCGACGTATTGCCGCACTGGAAGAGGCCGGGGTCGTGAAGGCGAATGTCAGCATCGTGGACGCCAGTAAAGTCGGGAGGCCGATCACCATCATGGCGCAGGTGATGGTGGCTAATGAGCGTCTCGATTTATTAGAAGAAGATCGACAGCGCTTTGTGAATTGCCCACAGGTGCAGCAGGTTTACTACGTGACAGGTGATTTTGATTTCCTGCTGGTGATAAATGTGCGCGATATGGCCGAATATGAAATGCTGACCCGCGAGCTGTTTTTTGTCTCGGGCAACATTAAATCATTTAAGACGATTGTCTCAATGCAAAATGCCAAGCAAGAAATGACCGTCTTGATCGAATAATGCATGCTTGCACCGTTGCTAAAATGCGCCCCACCATCACGCTCTTCACGTTGAGAAAAGATTAATTTCCGAAATCCCCCTTTTCGCTGCGAATTCTACTTGTCTGATGGCGCTCGCCAGGTAACATAGGTATCCCCCCTTTGTGGGCGGACAAACGATGATCTTTTCCAGACAATTAACAGAGAGAATATTATGAGCGTTGTGCCTGTAGCCGACGTACTCCAGGGCCGCGTTACCGTTGACCAAGAAGTCACCGTGCGCGGATGGGTACGTACCCGCCGAGATTCAAAAGCTGGCATCTCCTTCCTCGCCGTTTATGACGGCTCCTGCTTTGATCCTGTACAGGCTGTCATTAATAATTCTCTGCCCAATTACAATGAAGAAGTTCTTCATCTGACCACCGGCTGCTCCGTTGTTGTCACTGGCAAAGTGGTGGAGTCCCCCGGTGAAGGCCAGAGCTTCGAGCTGCAGGCGACTCAGGTAGAAGTCACCGGCTGGGTTGAAGACCCGGACACTTACCCGATGGCGGCGAAACGCCACAGCATCGAGTATTTGCGTGAAGTGGCGCACCTGCGTCCGCGTACCAACCTGATTGGCGCTGTCGCCCGTGTTCGTCATACGCTGGCGCAGGCGCTGCACCGCTTCTTTGATGAGCAGGGTTTCTTCTGGGTTTCCACGCCGCTGATTACCGCATCTGACACCGAAGGTGCGGGTGAAATGTTCCGCGTTTCCACGCTGGATCTGGAAAACCTGCCGCGTAACGATCAGGGTAAAGTCGATTTCGACAAAGATTTCTTTGGTAAAGAGTCTTTCCTGACCGTATCGGGCCAGTTGAACGGCGAAACCTATGCCTGCGCCCTGTCCAAAATCTACACTTTTGGGCCAACGTTCCGCGCGGAAAACTCCAACACCAGCCGTCACCTGGCGGAATTCTGGATGCTGGAGCCGGAAGTGGCATTTGCCGATCTGGAAGATAACGCCCGTCTGGCGGAAGCGATGCTGAAATATGCCTTCAACGCAGTTCTGACTGAGCGTATGGATGACATGAAGTTCTTCGCTGAACGCGTTGATAAAGATGCAATTGCCCGTCTGGAGCGTTTTGTTGCGGCTGATTTCGCGCAAGTGGACTACACCGACGCCGTGACCATTCTTGAAAATTGCGGTGAGAAGTTTGAAAACCCGGTTTACTGGGGCGTTGACCTCTCTTCCGAGCATGAACGCTACCTGGCCGAGAAACACTTTAAAGCACCGGTCGTTGTGAAAAACTACCCGAAAGACATTAAGGCTTTCTATATGCGCCTTAACGATGACGGTAAAACCGTAGCAGCGATGGATGTTCTGGCGCCGGGCATTGGTGAAATCATCGGCGGCTCGCAGCGTGAAGAGCGTCTGGATGTGCTGGATGCGCGTATGGCTGAAATGGGTCTTAATAAAGAAGACTACTGGTGGTATCGCGATCTGCGCCGTTATGGCACCGTACCGCATTCAGGTTTCGGCCTGGGCTTTGAGCGTCTGATCGCTTATGTCACCGGCGTGCAAAACGTACGTGATGTTATCCCGTTCCCCCGCACACCTCGTAGCGCCACGTTTTAATGATAAAAGCCAGCATATGCTGGCTTTTTTTGCTCTTCATTATTCCTTCACCCTAACCGGGACATCATGGACCGGTTAACGCTTCCCTATCTTTATCGGCGTTTTATCTGTGAAATACTTCTGAACAAAAAATAAAGCACACTTATATTGTGGGTTAGTTTTATCTCATCTGATAGCACGTCTGGATAAAAATCGCACAGCTTTCCAGACGGCTAAAAAGGTCGGTGAGAAAAAGCAAGATGAGAATGGTTCCTGTACAAGATTCACCCTTATCTCAATTAAACATAAGCAATTCATATATATAGTTATGAGGCCGTTGTTTTTGACAACGATCGCTCCCGAACTTTGAGGTGGTTCACAAAGTTCCTTAAAATACATAAATTCTTACACATAATTGCTTTTTGTAACCTCTTTAAGACATTTGTAGCACTTTCAGGCTAGCGAAACGATTATATGAATGGAAAGATGCCTCTCAGACACAGAAAGACACCAAACTCTCATCAATAGTTCCGTAAATTTTTATTGACGGAATTTATTGGCGGCAGTGGCAGGTGTACAAAAAAACCAATGAGGGTAATAAATAATGATGAAGCGCAATATCCTGGCAGTGGTTATCCCTGCCCTGCTGGTAGCTGGTGCAGCTAACGCTGCAGAAGTTTACAACAAAAACGGCAACAAACTGGACCTGTACGGTAAAGTTGTTGGTGAGCACGACTTCGTGACCTCTGGTGACAACACCAACAGCAACGACAACACCTACGCTCAGTTTGTTTCAAAGGCGAAACTCAGATCAACAGCGATGTAACCGGTTACGGTCAGTGGGAATACCGTGCGCTGGCAAGCGATGCAGAAGGTTCACAGGGTACCCGTAACCGTCTGGCTTTCGCTGGTATCAAAGTTAACAACGCTGGTTCTCTGGACTACGGTCGTAACTACGGTATCGTCTACGACGTAGAATCTTACACCGACGTTGCCCCATCCTTCTCTGGCATGACCTGGGCTAACTACTCTGATAACTTCATGACTGGCCGTACTACTGGCGTCCTGACCTACCGTAACACCGACTTCTTTGGTCTGGTTGATGGTCTGAGCATGGGTATCCAGTACCAGGGTAAAAACGATCGTACTGACGTTAAAACCTCTAATGGCGACGGCGTTGGTTACTCTCTGGGTTACTCCTTCGCAGAAGGCTTTAGCGTAATCGGCGCTTACAGCAACTCTGACCGTACTAACCGTCAGACTGTAGACGGTAAAGGTGAGAAGGCAGAAGCATGGGCTGTTGGTGCGAAATACGACGCAAACAACATCTACCTGGCAACTGTTTATTCCGAAACTCGCAATATGACTCGCGAAGCTGACGGTACTTTTGCTAACAAAACTCAGAACTTCGAAGCAATGGCTCAGTACCAGTTCGACTTCGGTCTGCGTCCGTCCCTGTCCTACGTTCAGTCTAAAGGCAAGGACCTGGCAGGTCGTACAGCTAATGGCGCAACCTTCGCTGGCGGCAACGAAGATCTGCAGAAATATGTTGAAATCGGTGCGTACTACTACTTCAACAAAAACTTCAACATCTATGTTGACTACCAGCTGAACCTGATCGACAAGAGCGATTACAGCCAGGCCGTTGGTATCGTGAATGGTCGTGATGACCAGGTTGCGATGGCTGTAACTTACCAGTTCTAATCAGCACACCTCGTTATTATATGCGTGAAAAACAGGGCTTCGGCCCTGTTTTTTTATTGTCTCGCCGCCAAAAAGACTAACTTCTAAAAAGACGCATGCTTTTTATCGCAAACGGTTGGCAATTGTCACATCAACCGTTAACCTGATAGCGGATCTCCCTTCTGTCATCATAATGGAACCTCGTCATGTTTGAGAATATTACCGCTGCCCCTGCTGACCCTATTCTGGGTTTGGCCGATCTGTTTCGCGCCGATGAACGTCCTGGCAAAATCAACCTTGGTATTGGTGTCTATAAAGACGAAACCGGGAAAACGCCGGTACTGACCAGCGTTAAAAAAGCGGAGCAGTATCTGCTGGAAAACGAAAACACAAAAAATTACCTCGGCATCGACGGTATTCCTGAGTTTGGTCGTTGCACGCAGGAACTGCTATTCGGCAAAGGCAGCGCGATTATTAATGACAAACGTGCGCGCACCGCGCAGACCCCGGGCGGTACGGGTGGCCTGCGTGTTGCCGCTGATTTCCTGGCGAAAAACACCTCAGCAAAACGTATTTGGGTAAGTAATCCAAGCTGGCCGAACCATAAAGGCGTGTTTAACTCCGCCGGCCTTGAAGTGTGTGATTACGCCTATTATGACGCGCAAAACCACGCGCTGGATTTCGACGGCATGGTTGCAAGTCTCGAAGCCGCGCAAGCGGGTGATATCGTACTGTTCCACGGTTGCTGTCATAACCCGACCGGTATCGATCCGACGCTTGAGCAGTGGGAGACACTGGCTAAATTATCCATTGAAAAAGGCTGGCTGCCGCTGTTCGATTTTGCCTATCAGGGTTTCGCCCGCGGTCTGGAAGAAGACGCAGAAGGTCTGCGCGCCTTTGCCGCGCTGCATAAAGAATTGATCATCGCCAGCTCCTTCTCGAAAAACTTCGGTCTGTACAATGAACGTGTCGGTGCCTGTACGCTGGTGGCCGCGGACCAGGAGACAGCAGACCGTGCATTCAGCCAGATGAAGTCAACCATCCGCGCTAACTACTCTAACCCGCCGGCTCATGGTGCCTCCGTTGTGGCAACGATCCTGAGCAACGATGCGCTGCGTGCCATCTGGGAACAAGAATTGACAGACATGCGCCAGCGCATTCAGCGTATGCGTCTGCTGTTTGTAAATACCCTGCAAGAAAAAGGGGCGGATCGCGATTTCAGCTTTATCACCCGTCAGAACGGCATGTTCTCTTTTAGCGGCCTGACCAAAGAGCAGGTGCTCCGTCTGCGTGAAGAGTTCGCTATCTACGCGGTTGCATCAGGACGTATTAACGTTGCGGGCATGACACCGGATAACATGTCGCCGCTGTGTGAAGCTATCGTCGCGGTGTTATAAACGACAATAGATAATAAAAAAGGTCGCGAATGCGACCTTTTTTGTTTTACCAGACCGGCAGCTCATCCTGCAGGAAAGGGTTATGTAGCCGCTCGTTGCCAAGCGTGGACATCGGGCCGTGACCAGGAATAAAGGTCACATCATCCCCCAGAGGCAACAGTTTGGTTTTGATGGCATCAATCAACTGCCCATGATTGCCTTTCGGGAAATCACTGCGCCCTACGCCGCCTTTAAAGATAACGTCGCCGGACACCAACAGCCGGGATTGCGCATCAAAGAAAACCACGTGCCCTGGCGTATGCCCAGGGCAATGCAAAACATCCAGTCTCACATTGCCTACGCTCACCGTGTCGCCTTCGTTTAACCAACGATCCGGCGTCAGCGGCTGGCAGTCATCCAGACCAAACATACGACTTTGGGCGGGTAGCCCTTGCAGCCAGAACTCATCTTCTTTTTCCGGACCAATCACTGGCACGCCATAGTGCTGCGCCAGCTCGGCAGCCGCACCAACATGATCAAGATGACCATGGGTAAGCAGTATTTGCGTTAACGTCACGCCGGAGGCTGCAACTTCCTGTTTGATGCGTTCAGCATCGCCACCGGGATCCACTATTGCTGCCAGCCGGGTTTGCTCACACCAGACTAACGAGCAGTTCTGGGAGAAGGCGGTAACCGGAATAATACGATAGTTCATACTGCTCCTGTCTCTTTTAACTGAGTTTTACCAGTGCCGTAGCGGCCCGGTATCAATATGCACAAAGTTGCTGCTGGGGTAATATCCTACACCACCTGCACGCATAGATAACGCAGCTTTGCGAATATTGCTCAGAGAAATCCCTTCGATATGGAAATCCATCGCCTGTCCTTTGGTGTGATAGCTTTTTTTGGCAACACCAGAACTGTGAGCCCGGAGTTCGTTATTCGTGTCGACAGAACGGTATCCCGAGACCAGTTGCACCGGTTTGCTTGTTCCTAACAAACCTTGCAGGCGATAAAGTTGATCAAACAGTCGTGGATCGATGGTTTTAATTTTATTCGCGCGATAATCACGGAAAAAATGGTTGAGCTTTGCTAATTCATCCTGAATATAGCCCCGGCCATCGAAAAACTGCGCCTTAATTGTTTCTCCAGTATGGAGATTATTCAGCGTTAAAATACGCGGACGTGGGGTGGAAAGAGTTGCAAATGCTTGTTGAGGGAAGATGGCTGCACCAAGGGCAATACCACCTAACGCCAACAATTTGCGGCGATTAGCGTCAAATTTGTCCATGATAATCAGGTCTGCAAGATAACAAAGTGATCGTAATTTATGCACTTTTATTGCGCACGAAAGGCACCTTACCGGGCAAAAACGTCTGCGTCAAGGTAGCCAAACCCCAGCAAAGACGGGCCTTACAGCAGATCCGGCCCGTTTTCGCTAATTATTACGACAATGTTATTTCCCGAACTGCTTCATTTACCTGATTAATTGTTCGGCTTTCGCCAGGATTTGTGCGCCAGATCGCGCCGTCAGATCATAATTGTAAATATCTGTACGATATTGGGTACGACCATCTTCGCCAACAAATGCGGTCAAATAATAAAGATTCACCGGTATATTTTGACGGATATTAACGTAACGGGTATCTCCTTGTTTTAATGCATCGGAAATCCGCGTGTCGTTCCATCCCGCATCCTGTAATAGCATATTGGCAAGCTCAGAGGCTTTATTCACCCTCACACAGCCTGAGCTCAACGCTCGCGCATCTTTCTGGAAAAGATTATGGTTGGGTGTGTCATGAAGATAGATAGCGTCAGAACTCGGCATATTGAACTTATAGCGGCCGAGCGAGTTTTGCGCGCCCGGCGCCTGCTGGAAGCGGAAAGGCAGATTAGATGGCGTGATGGTTGCCCAATCCACCATCGTCGGGTCAATAGCCTCTTTACTGTTCCAGCCACGCAGCACGGTATAACCATGCCGTTCCAGATAGCCTGGGTCATTCCATACTTTCGGTAGAATGTCTTTGCGTGCCAGCGTCGGTGGTACGTTCCACGGCGGGTTAACCACCACGTTATTCAGCGCACTGCTCATCATCGGCGTTTTGCGATCCGGTCGCCCGACAATCACGCGGGAGGCCAGCACCTGGTTGCCGTTCAGATAATAGACCAGCGAATACTCCGGGATGTTAACCATAATCCCCGTGGAGAGTTTACCCGGCAGCAAACGCAGACGCTGAATGTTCAGCGCCAGAACCCCGGCGCGCTGGGCTGGGGTTACATTCAACCAGTCGCGGGTCGACTGCCCAATCACGCCGTCGGCATGCAGCCCCTGAGCGGCCTGGAAGCGTTTGACTGCGGCAACTAACTGGCGGTCATAGTCGCTGCTGAGCGTACTTGCTGGTTTCGCTTTTTTGGTCAACTGCGCCGTTGTTGTTCCCGCCGTATCAACCGCGATGGCAGACGGGCTGACGACGCTGCTCGTTGCATCATCGCCGGGCAGCGCGATTTTCGGTGCATCATCCATCATGCCGCTACGTTGCAGGATTTCACGCAGCGCGGGTACATCCCTGCTCTTCTGTCCGGGACGCAGTGAAACGGTACTGGTCAACTGCGGCCACGGTGAATTGTCTGCCACCAGCGTCAGTAAAGACTGATGCATCGCAGCATACTGCGGATGATGAGGTGCAAGGGTTTCGATAAATTGCGGCAGGTTGCCTTTATCCAACGCTAATTGCCACTGATTGATTACCGACAGCGGCGGTGTTTCCAGCGTGTAAGGTTTACTGCTGTAGAGCCAGCGGTTGCCTTTCACCGGAATACCGGCGACGAAATGCAGATACCCCATCATGGCGTCCGATAAGACCAAATCCCGCGCCATTCCTGAGATATTCGGATCGGTCAACAGCCCAACCCAGGTCGTGAATTGCGGCTGGAAACCGGCAATCGCGACTTCGGCGAGTTGTTGCTGGAAAGCCTGAACGGCATCACGATTATCCCACATCGGCTTCATTTCACGCGCGGCATACAACGCGGAAAGCGAATCCATGTAGACCGGTGTCCAGTTAGCAGGCAAGAGTGCCTGCAATGCGCTACGCGCGTTAGCAGGCGCATCTGCTGCCGGATAAGGCTGCAAGCCTGCCATCATTGCCGTCGCAGGCGACTGTTCCAGCGGCTGCGATAATGCCGTGGGTTGATCGCCAAGCGTCGCGGAACTGTCAACCGGTACCACCTCAGGCTCATCGGCCAGGGCCTGAGCGCTAAACAGCGGAGCAAATGCGAATGCCAGACATAAACTCAATGTCGACATCCGACGACCATACGATTTCTTAAGCAACATCCCTTGCCCCCTGTTTCTTCATTACACTCACAATGCTCTTTCTATCAGTATATAAAGACAAAAAAGCATTTGCCTTACCAAATGTAAAGAAGTTTAAAGAAGAGCGCGTGGTCGGGTGCGGTGTTTCAGAAAAGAAAAAGGGCGGCATCTCTGCCACCCTCATTGTTTAAGCGAACCGTTAAGAAGCGTCTGCCGTACCAGGTAATGTCTCCGGTAGCTGAGCCGCGAAGCCGCGCAGACCCACCACGTGAACATGCTCGTGGTTCTGGAAGACTTTACGCACCAGTTTATAGGTGGTGCCTTTTTCTGGACTGATGTTCTCCGGAGCCGCAATAATCAATTGCATTTCAAGGCGTTCGCAGAGTTCGAACAAGGTTGCGATGGAGCGGGCATCCAGACGTGCTGCCTCGTCGAGGAACAACAAGCGGCATGGCGAAATATCTTTACCACGCAGACGTCGCGCCTCGTCTTCCCAGCTCTGAACAACCATCACGAGGATAGACATCCCGGTACCGATAGCCTCACCGGTCGACAGGGCCCCGGATTCCGCACGCAGCCAGCCATCCGAACCACGGTTGACCTCCACTTCCATCTCAAGATAGTTGCGGTAATCAAGCAACTCTTCGCCGATGGTTTGCGGCGTACGCTGACCAAGATCGATTTGCGGATTCAGGCGTTGATACAGTTTCGCCAGTGCTTCGGAGAAGGTCAGGCGATTGCTGTTAAACAGGTCCTGATGCTGCTCATGCTGCTCGGAAAGCACCGTCAAAAGCATTGCATGACTCTCGCGGACGTTAACATTCAAACGGACACTGTGTACCTGACCAAAGGAGACGTTTTGCAGCCCCTGGTTAAGTTGACGGATACGGTTCTGTTCGCGCTGAATCGTTTTACGAATGATATTCGCCACGCTACGAGAGCTGATCGCCAGTTTCTGCTCGCGGGAGGTTAGCTCTTCCGTCAAACGGCTAAGTTCAATCTCCATCTGTTCGATAGCTTCCACCGGATCGTCAGTACGAATAATATCCTGGCGGATACGTTCGCGCAGATGCTGGTAAACCGCGACAAAGAACTGAATCTTACGCTCCGGACGTTTCGGATCTTCCGACATACGCAGCACATCACGCAGATGTTCGTTGTCCGCCACGGCGAGGCGCAACGCACCTAACGCCTTATCCGACATTGAACGCAGTTCGTCACCAGAAAGGTAAGCCAGTTCACGACGATGCAAGCGACGTTCAACGCCGTTATCTTTCACCATTCGCATCACCGCACACCAGCCTGCTTTCGCCGTGACGACCTGTTCGCGCATCTCATGATAATCACGTTCAAGGCGACGCAACGCACGGGTCAGGTTATCCATTTCCGCTTCGCAGAAGGTCAGCGCTTTTTCCAGTTGATTGCGGCGGGCACGGTTGCCGGACAACTGGGCATGCAGCTCGTCGCGACGAATACGCGCGCGCTCCTCCGCGCCACTGTCGGCACGCACACCAATTTCCTGCAGCTCTTTTTGTAGATCGTTGAGCAGTTCTTTTTTGGTATCGAACGAGCTTTTCAGCGATGCCAATACCTGGTTGTACTGACTGAGCTGGGCCGCGTGGCTACGCAGCGCCTCACGTGTACGGCTACGTTCACGTTCTGCCTGTTCGAGCCGCTGACGCAGCTTCTCGTTGAGATCGTTATTGCCACTGAGCATTTCCGCAGAATCGGAATAGCTAAAGTGCGCCCGGCGCTGTACAACTTCGATCAGCGCAAATGCCTGCTGTCGTGCTTCACGCTGCACTTGCTGGGAGTACGCATAATCTTCTTTCAGTTGTTCATACTGTTCCGGGTCGTTTTGCAGTACGGAAACAACGGGCTCCAGTTTCGCCAGATGGTTGCCAAACTGTTGAATAAAACGCACGGCTTCCTGAGCTTCGTCCAGCCGCTCCTGAATTTCATCAACGCGATCGGCCAGGGTTTCATCTGCCAGCAAGCTCAGGCGTGGCAGCAGGCGGTTAAGCTGAGCAACCCCCTCTTTCGCCTGCTCGAACTGCATGCGGTTCTGCTGGTTGTCATTCTCATGATTACTCAGCGCGCGCTCCAGTTCACCACGGCGGCCACTGAGCGTACGAATTTCAGCTTCCGGGTCTGGATCAAACGCCACGGCAAGATGGCTACCGATAAAACGGCTGAAGGCCTGATGCAGGCGCTGCGTTTTCTGCACGTCGAAGGATAATGTGGCAAAACGCTCGGCAAGCTCTTCACGCTCGGCGTGGAGCCCTTCGATACGGCTTTCACGTGCGGCACGACCAAACAGCGGCACCGACGGGAAACGGGAGTAGCGCCACTGACGATCGGCTATCTTAACCACCACCGCTTTTTCCAGCTCATCGACGCTGAACACACTGTCATCGAAAGATTGCGGATCCCCTTCAATCAGATAGAGATCTTCCGGGCAATCCTCGAGCCCTTCAAGCTGTTCCGAAATGAGGGAGAGGTCCGGGACCACGATCGCGTGACGTGATGGGCCATACAACGCGGAAAAATAGGGCGCATCGTCAAGGCTAACGTCATCGTAAATTTCAGAGAGCAGTACACCGCCAAAGCGTTCAGCCAGCGTGTTAAGACGCCCGTCTTCGGAGCCACCCGGCTGACTCAGACGTTCGATTTCTTCGTCCACCGCACGCTTACGTGCCCCGACTTCATCGCGTTCAACGATAGCTTCGCGTTCACGCTCCAGCAATTGTTGCAGGTATTCCGTCACTTGCTGGCCGGATTCAAACTGCTCGCCGCTCTGCTCACACAACTGGGTCAGGCTGCTTTGCGCTGCCAGCCAAATCGGTGCGCGCTGGGTCAATATTTGGATGCGTGACTGTAGCTGTTCCAGCTCCTGGCGCAACGCCATACGCTGCTCACCGGCCATGGCCACATTCTCGGAAAGCGCGGCAATTTGCGCCTCCAGCTCATGATGCAGAGCCTCAAGTTCGTCAGCGTCGTACTGTTTATTCTGCCGTTTGCAGAATTCCGCCAGCATGCGTTCAGCATCCTGTTGCTCACGCAGACGCTGTTCCAGTTCGTTCAGACGCGCGCGCAGCGATGGCGCCTGTTCTGCCAGATGGCGCTGGTTTACCCCTTCTCGTAAAAGGTCACGTGCGACATCCCAGGCTTCATCACGGGCCAGCGGACCATTGATAGCGACGACCAACTGGTAAGCTTGTTCAAACTGGCTGTGCGCGGTTTGCGCCACGCTCATACGTTGGTCAAGCGACAGGAGTTTCTCTGTAGCTTCCTGCTCTTTCGCCTGGAAGGTTTCCAGCCATTCGTCTGCCGTTTCTGCCGTCAGGTTCGGTAGCTGGCAAAGTTCTTTTGCACGCTGTAAGGCCTGTTGTGCCTGATTGTACTGAATCGTGCGGGTTTGCTGCACATCCAGAGCCTGTTGGTAGTCGGCAAGCTGGTTTTTCAGCTCATCCACTTCCAGTTCAGCGGCCTCGGCGCACGCTTCGTTCTCTTCCTGATGATCGGTAGCTTCGGCCACCACTTCATTTTGTTCTTCAAGGCGGATTTGCAGTTCGTCCAGATCCGACTCGTATCGCTCAATTTTTTCCTGCTGGCGCAGCGCGGTCTGCACCAGGTTCAGGTGATCGCTGGCGGCCTGATAGTCAGCCTCAAGATCCCCTTCTGCCCCGGTGTGTTCTGCCAGTTCGCGCGCCATATCGACATGTTTGTATTGCTCAGCCGCCAACTTTTGCCGTGAACTGAACAGATCGCGACGGAATGTCAGCGCCTGATCGAGGTGAATACGTCGTTCGTTGGCATGGCGCATGTAATCCGCCGCCACATAGTTAGTCGCTTCACTGATCAAATGCTTGAACAGATCGCGATCCGACTGGGTAACGCGAATCGCTTCCAGCGTCATGCGGTTTTCGCGCAGTGCCGCTTCCATATCCTGGAAGGCTTTACGTACACCGCTATTTTCCGGCAAGAGATAGTCGCGCAGAGAACGGGTGATCGCACTGGAGATACCGCCATACAGCGACGCTTCGATCAGGCGATAGAATTTGCTGCGATCGGATGCTGAGCGCAAGCGACGTGCGACGATGCCCAAATCGAACATCAGAGAATGATAATCGGTGATGGAGTTGAACTGCTTAAACTGCACCCCTTCCATCGCATCCAGCTTTTCCTTCACTTCCTGCAACGGCAGCACGCGCGCTTGACGCTCGTTAAGCGTTTCTGTCAGCAGTTGTGTCGGCTGAACCGCCGTTGGCAGCCCCTGAATAGCGAACGGTTTGATGTCGACTTTACGATCGCGACCGGCCACCTGTTGCAGGCGAACCCCCACCAGCACGCGCTGATGACGCGAGTTGATCACATCAAGAACAGAGTAGCAGACCCCGGCTTTCAGTTTACCGTGCAGGCCTTTGTCACGAGAGCCAGACGTCGCGCCTGCCTCGGTGGTGTTACGGAAGTGCAGCAGCGTTAAGTCCGGGATAAGCGCGGTGACGAACGCCGCCATGGTGGTGGATTTACCAGCACCGTTTCCCCCGGACAACGTGGTCACCAGTTCGTCCAGGTCAAACGTACGGGCAAAAAAACCGTTCCAGTTAATCAGCGTCAGTGAGCGAAATTTACCGCGATCAATCATTATTCTTCCTCTCCACTATCCGGCTGATTGTCTTCGTTCTCATCATTGAGCTGCAGGTGATTTTCTACAGGCATGGCTTCACCGTCGCGGATCAAGCGCCGCTGAGCCTCGCGTGCATCGTCACCAGAGCGCACATCCGCGCCGAAGCGGAACACAGACTCGGTAATACGAAACTTGCTGCTGTCGTTACCCATAAACCAGATCATGCCAAGACGACGCAGGCGGTTCAGGGAGGAACGCACTTTTTCCTGTAATTTTTGGCGATCCAAATCAGAACCGGTTGAGCGGTTATTCACCAGCTTCAACAGTTTGGCTTCGTCTGCCAGCGCCATCAGCTCGTCATACAGCTCCTGCTGAGTGAAGATACCTTCATTGGCCAGACGTTCCGGGCTGAGATAGAGGTAACAAAGAATTTTACCGACCATCATGTCCAGTTCAGACAGCACCGAGCGTGGGATCAGCGTTGTCGAGCGCGGGCGCAGGTAGAAAAAACCCTCTGGCGCACGGATCAACTCAACGTTGTAACGCCCGTAAAACTCCTCCAGAAATTCCTGGAAATCCATTAAAAAGGCGTGATTATCCAGCTCATCAAGGCCGATATGGCGGCCTGAGCGCAGCGCACTGTCGAGCGCCGGAAAGAGTGGGTTTGCCAACGCCTGGGCCAATTTGATCGGCATCACTTGTTCAATATTTGTCAATGACATGCGCCTGTACCTTGGCTCCGTAATCATTAATCGGCTGCCATTTTGCTGGCAGGCCGGTGAAATCTGCTTGCGCTACGCCGAGGCGTACCGCCTGATCAATGACGATCCGCGCGATATCAAAATGCCGCGCGCGCGGGTACCGCGCCAGATATTCGCGTACAACCAGCCCAAGATCCAGTGGAGCTTGTCTGGTTTTATATATCGCCAGTTGTTCTTCGATCATCGCCGCAAGTTGTTCGCGGATTTCGTTGAACTCTTCATATTCCAGGTCAGGCGGAAGCTCACCTGTAACCTCGGCATCGCTCAACGCAATCTCTTCATCGCGCATATCCAGCAGCCTGTCGGCGTTCGCATAGGTCAATGCCCAGGGAGCATCGAAGTAACCCTGTACCGACTGGCGCAAACGCTGGGCAAATACGCGGTTTTTATCCATATCGATAGCGGTACGAATAAACTTGTGTACGTGGCGATCATAGCCAATCCACAAATCGATAGCCTGCTGTCCCCAACTGACGATACGGTCCAGCTTGCTCTGTAAATCAAAAACCAGCCGGTCGACAAACTCCAGATCGTTATGCGCCAGCGTCGCGTCCTGGATACGTAATAAGTTCGCCTGCAGCTTATCCCCTGCCGCCTCCAGCGTATCCTGTAATTCACGCAGCGTACCGGAGGTTTCGGAGAGTAACAGCTCACAGCTTGAAATAGCCGCACGCCAGTCTTTATTCAATAACTGAGCGATATCATCTTTGACTAACTGCTGCTGCTCATCCATCACGCGCTGGGTGAGATCGATGCTGTCGAAAATTTCTGCCACCGAGTATTTCAACGGCGCATAGACGTTGCGATGCCAGTGGAATTCATCCCCACCCTCATCTGCGGCATCAGCAGCGCGTTTCAGTTCTCCCGCCACGATAGATAACTGCATGGACAGGCGCAGCGTAGAAAACTCGCGCTGGCGGATATAGTAATCGGTAATGCCAATGCCGAGCGGCGTCAGACGATAGATGGCATTACCGTCAGCCAGTTCGCTGGTAAAACGGTTCAACAGGCGCTGACGCACCATATCGTTTATGGCATTGTTCGCACGCTGAGCAATGGTTTCGCCGCTTTGTTCAAATGCTTCGCTGACGTGGCGAAACGCATCAACAAGCTCTCCCTCGCTCATTTCGCCATCCAGGCGTTCACCGTTCAGCGTGGCAACCGCCAGCAAAAACGACAGTCTGTCTACCGGAAGCGTGATAGAGAAATCGTTTTTCCTGGCCCAGGCAACCAGTTCGGGAACTGTCTGGGAAAATTCACTCATCGTTCATCCTTTCATCTCTCTGCGGCTTGAGCGCGGTCACATGGATATAACGCCCCAGGCTGATATACGGCTCCTGACGACAATATTGCGTTTCAAGTTCAAGCAAGGAGTCAAAACAGTCACGTTGTTGGTGTTTTTCGCGTAAGTAATCGTGAAACACCCGAACACCCGTTTTCCCCGTGATCTGCCAGCCAATCGCATTCAGCCAGCTATAGACTTCATCCGGATGTCGCGGATAATCCGGGGACAATGTGCGCTTTTTCTTTTTAGGCATACCCGCCAGCACATAGTCGAAATTACCTGCCACCATATTGTGCATCAACAGGCCATTAGCATTGTAAAACATCAACGACAATGTCCCCGCGGGCTTTAAAACCGACCACAGCGTTCGCAAAACGTCCACCGGTTCAGCGACCCATTCGAGCACAGCATGGAACAATATCAGATCGACGGGCGATTCCAAATGTTGCGCAATGTCCTGAGCGGGGCATTGTACAAAATGCATGTTACCGCTCACACCTTTCTCTTCTGCGGCTGCGGTAGCACGCGCAATCATCTCCTGCGACACATCACACAGCGTCACATGATGACCCCGTTCTGCCACACGAATCGCTGTCTGGCCTTCTCCGCCGCCCGCATCCAGTACATGAAGCGTGCGATCGCCCATTTCGGCGAGAACCCTATCCAAATCCTGCCAGAGGATCGCCTGACGCAGTTGACCTTTGGTCGTGCCATAGATATTGCGGGAGAATTTTTCCGCGATGTCATCGAAATTACGATCCTGCATGGCCGCTCCGCGATCCTGACAAAACCGCTATTTTGTCACAGCCGTGCTCAGAATGAACCCATCTGGTGTAAGATCCACGCAAAACGCCTGCTGTATGGTTAAAAAGGAGACGGACGCGTGCTTTTTACGCTCAAGAAATACATTGGCGGCCTGATGCTGCCCCTGCCGGCATTGCTTATATTGATTGGGATTGGGCTGTTGCTTGTCTGGTTCAGTCGCTGGCAAAAAACGGGCAAAGGCATCATTAGCGCAAGCTGGTTGATTCTTCTGCTGCTGAGTCTGCAACCCGTTGCGGACAAAATGCTCAAACCCATCGAGGATAGCTATCCCACCTGGCGCGGCGCAGAAACGTTCAAATATATCGTGGTTCTGGGCGGCGGCTACACCTGGAATGACGCCTGGGCACCAAGCTCAAATCTCATTAATAACAGCCTGCCACGTTTGAACGAGGGCATTCGCTTGTTACATCAGAATCCTGGTGCGAAATTAATCTTTACCGGCGCGGCGGCAAAAACGAACCCGGTCAGCACAGCAGAAGCCGGAGCCAGAGTGGCGGAGAGCCTGGGCATACCGCGCAGCGATATCATCACCCTGGATTCACCGAAAGATACCGAAGAGGAAGCTGCCGCCGTCAAACAGGCTATTGGCGATGTGCCTTTTTTACTGGTGACGTCCGCATCCCATATGCCAAGGGCAATGGTTTTCTTCCGTAATGCGGGGCTCCATCCCCTGCCCGCTCCCGCGAATCAGATGGCTATCGTTTCCCCTCTCAATCCGTGGGAACGCGCCATCCCGTCCCCGGTCTGGCTTATGCACAGCGACCGGGTCGGGTATGAAACACTGGGGCGGCTCTGGCAGTGGTTGAAAGGTGACTCAGGAAAGCCAGGGAAGGAGTGACTTAGACGCCAAATCAAAACTGGGGCGACTGAAGTGGCCGGTATTCACCAGTTTCGCCACTTCATCCCACAGCAAATAGAGCCAGCGCCGCCACATAAAGGATTCTGCGACCGGTGCGCGCTGGAGATAATGCCAGAACAGCCCTTCGGCCAGCGGGCCATCCGCCAGGCGGAACAACTCATATTCTCGCGGCGCCCAGAGCATAATACCCGGCCCGACCATCGCCAGAAGCTGGTCGCTCCGGGCATCTTTCAACATACTGCGCAAATTGAAATTGCCATGCACCAGTACACAATTGTCGTTGAACCCTTCGAACAGCGACGGCAGGCACTCCCTGGTGCGGAAGAGGATACGTTTATCCTGCATCGTGAGCCCCGTATTGTGGTACTGATTCAGCGTGGTCCATAGTACTTCTACCCGCTGGCGATACCAGGAGGGCCAGATGTTCTCCTGAGTATTGTCCACCATTCCCACACAGCCGTGGCTGTCCTGTCTGTGCCAGGACAATAACCCTTCCACGATTTGATCTTTCAGATGTTCCCAGCGTTCGGGGGTACGTGCAGGCGCTTCAACCGGCACGCCGCGCAGGCGTTCCATAAGCAGGACATCTGGCCCTGGATGTTCTTCATGGGTCATTACGCCATACACGACAGGCATACGTACCGTGCCACTGCGTGCCAGCATTGAGATTTTCCATGCCAGTTGACGTGCAAGGCCAGGGGTGGAAAAACTCCTCGCCAGTAACGGCATCGGATTTCCCTGGCTGTCATACAAGGACCATAACGTCGTATCAGGTCTCTCGCTGACACATTCCATGCGGCTCAGCTTTTCACCCAGCAGGTGGCTTAATTCAGCGCGCAGTTGTTCCATATCAGATTGCCCTCATGAAGACTACTGCTTTTATAATGAGCGCCGGATGACGGGATGTCACCTGATGAGATCAAATCAATACGAGAATTTGCTGGAAAAAAGCAAATCCCCTCAGAGTGAGGGGATTGAGAAGGGAAAATTAACGCATTTCAGCGCGCACGCGCACCAGATCTTCCTGCGTATCAACCCCTGTACCCGGAACTTCCGTCGCAACAGCGACGTGAATTTTTTCGCCGTACCACAGTACGCGTAGCTGCTCCAGCATTTCGATATTTTCCAGCGGACTGGCTTCCCAGTTTACATAACGGCGGATAAAACCGGCACGATAACCGTAAATACCGATATGACGCAGGAAGGTATCACCAATTGTCTCACGAGAAACAGCAAAACGGTCACGATCCCACGGAATGGTCGCCCGCGAGAAATAGAGCGCGTAGCCCTGCGCGTCGGTTACCACTTTCACCGCGTTCGGATTAAATGCTTCATCGGCATGATGAATCGGCACTGCCAGCGTAGCCATGCCAATGTCGCGAGCGGCCAGGTTTTCTGCCACCTGACGAATAATGGCCGGCGGGATCATCGGTTCGTCGCCTTGCACATTGACGATCACGGTGTCATCACTGAAACCACATTTTTCGACAACTTCGGCCAGACGCTCCGTTCCGGACTGATGATCGGCGCGGGTCATGCAAACCTCTCCACCCGCCGCTTCTACCGCACGCGCAACATCAGCATGGTCGGTCGCAACAATAACGCGCGCCGCCCCTGACTCACGCGCACGTTCCAGCACATGCACCACCATGGGTTTCCCATTGATATCAACCAAAGGTTTGCCCGGTAAACGGGTGGACGCGTAACGCGCTGGAATAATGACAACGAAACTCATGGCCGACTCTCTTCTTCTGTTAATGAGCGCGCTTCGTTTTCCAGCAGCACTGGAATGCCCTCGCGCACGGGATAAGCGAGGCTATCCACTTTGCAAATCAGTTCTTGTTTATCCTGGCTGTAATAGAGTTTGCCGTTACAAACCGGGCAGGCGATGATTTCCAGTAACCGATGATCCATATTTCCTCCTGGCGGATCTGACGCATGATCCGCAAATTTTACCATATTCATTGGTCAGGCTGCGTCGACTTCCAGCCCCTGACGATGCTCAATAAAAAGCCCTTCCGGCAGTTTTCCAAAGGTAACACGCTGCGCGCCTTGCCAGCGGGCAAAATCACCGATAGCGGTTATAAGCCCATTTTCAAGCATGCGCCCCGGTTTTACCCCGTTTTCCAGGTAGAGCGCAATGACCTCCAGCACCGCTTCTTTGCGATGCATTTTGGCATCCATTCGCCCGACCAGACGGCCACGATGCAGTAGCGGCAGCACAAAATAACCGTACTGACGTTTTGGCGCAGGCGTATAGCACTCCAGCCGATAGCTAAAATCAAACAGTTGTTCCGCCCGTTTGCGATCCCACACAACCGGGTCGAAAGGTGAGAGCACAGCGCTATGGGTTGCCGTCAGTTTTCCGGCTGCCGCGAGTTCAAGCTGCGGCAATAAATCAGTATGCAGCCAGGCGGGGCCAAGCTTTTCGACATCCACCGGGACAATGTTGCCCTCTTCCTGGAGACGCTCAAGCAACAGAGGTAACGCAGGCTGGCGCAGACGGTAATAATCCGCGAGCCATTCAGCACGAAAGAGGCCCAGGCTGCGCGCACTCTTCGCAAGCATAAGGTGTTCGGCCTCAGCCTGCGTCAATAAGTCACGCTCGTCATTCCAGTGTGGCATCACCCGATGAGTAAGATCATAAACGCGCTGGAAATTGCGGCGTTCGATAACCATCACCTTCCCTGCGGTAAACAACCCTTCCAGATGGCGCTTATGTGGCTTCCATTCCCACCATCCGCTGGCCCCTTTACGCGGATGTTCAAAATCAGCCGAACGAACGGGGCCGTTTTGCTGAATGTGTGCGATGAGCGACTCAATTTCCTGCGCATGCTCTTGCATCCATGCCTCGCGATACTTCCAGCCCATCTTATCCGGGGCAAGCATACGATGGCGGAATAAGGCAAAATCGCTACGAGGTAAAAAGCAGGCTTCGTGCGCCCAGTACTCCATCAGTTCGCCATTTTTCAGCGCGTCATCAAGCCACTGGGTAGGGTATTTGCCAAGACGGCTGAAAAGTACCAGATAGGGACTACGCGCCACAATGTTGATGGTATCAATTTGTAGCAACGACATACGTTGAATCGTCGTCAGGATGTCGCCAGGGGTGGCGCGACGGGATGGTTTTCTCAGTAAGCCCTGAGCGGCAAGATGAAGATGACGGGCCGTTTGCAGCGTGATTTGTGGCACAGACATAGGCTTCCCGGTTGTAGAACACGGCGCGCCCCGACAAGAGCGTCAGCGCACCAGATTTATGAGTTCCTGCAACAACTTCTCTGCTTGCTTATCCTCAAGATGCGCATCCACGGGCAGATACCACCAGTTATTTTCCGCAAAGGCGCGACACTTGACGGCATCTTTTTCCGTCATGATAAGCGTCTGCTCTGGTTCAAGCAGTGCCGCAACATCCTGCCGGGAAAGTGCCTGATGGTCGGCCAACGCAACGGTTTTCGCCGGACGCGCGCCGCTTTCATGCAGCGTAGCAAAAAAACGCGGAGGATGACCAATTCCGGCCATTGCAACCAGATTTTGCAACGCATTGACATTACGGCGCTCACCGGTAAGTAAATTCACGGCCAACCCTGGCTGCAATCGCATGGCTATTTCGCCAGGCTGCGCAATGCCACCGTTGGTGATCACAGCGTCAACGGTTTTAAGACGCGATGCCCGCTCACGCATCGGCCCTGCGGGAAGCCACCAGCCGTTACCAAAACGTCGCACGCCATCAATAACGACAATTTCTTTATCGCGGTGCAGACGATAGTGCTGCAAGCCGTCGTCGGTGACGATCAGTTGCACAGATGAGTCCGCCAGAAGTGCTTTAACGGCATCGACTCTGGCGGGAGACACAGCGACAGGCGCGCCCGTACGCTGAAAAATAAGCACTGGCTCATCACCCGCCTCGGTGGTCGTAGTGTCAGGGGTAAGCAACAGCGGGTAGTGCGCGGCTTTACCGCCATACCCTCTGGAAACCACCCCTACCCGGATACCGCGCTGCTGTAACTGTTCAACCAGCCAGACAACTACCGGCGTTTTACCATTGCCGCCCGCAGTCAGATTACCGACCACGACAACGGGAACGGGTGCCTGCCAGGCTTTTTTCAACCCCAGACGCCAGCACAAACGAATAATGCCGCTGACCAGGCCATAGAGCCAGGACAGCGGTAATAACAATAGCCACAGCGGTGATTCACCGGACCAGATGCGCGCAATCATTCGCCAAACTGCATTTTATGCAACTGCGCATAGACACCACGTTGCGCCAGAAGCTCGCTATGGCTTCCACGCTCAACGATACGCCCCTCTTCTACCACCACGATTTCATCTGCCTGCTCGATCGTAGAAAGGCGGTGTGCAATCACCAGTGAGGTACGGTTTTTCTGCAATTCATTAAGCGCCGCCTGAATCGCACGCTCGGATTCCGTATCCAGTGCTGATGTTGCCTCATCCAGGATAAGGATGGGGCTGTCACGCAACAGCGCACGGGCAATCGCAATACGCTGACGTTGGCCGCCGGAAAGCAGTACGCCGTTTTCACCGATAATGGTGTCCAGACCATTGTCCATCTTATTGATGAAATCCAAGGCATAGGCCATTTTCGCCGCCTGTTCGATCTGCTCACGGCTGTACTCTTCCGTACGGGCATAGGCAATGTTATTTGCCACGGTATCGTTGAAGAGGTGCACATTTTGCGAGACCAGTGCGACCTGGTTACGCAATGACGTCAGCTTATATTCACGCAGATCATGACCATCCATCAGGATCTGGCCTTTATCAATGTCATAGAAGCGCGTGATAAGACTCGCCATGGTCGATTTACCCGAACCAGAGCGGCCAACCAGCGCCACCGTTTTTCCTGCAGGAATACTCAGGTTGATATTACGCAGTGCAGGCGTCTCGCGCCCCGGATAAGTAAAGGTCACATCACGGAACTCAACGTCGCCTTTTGCACGTTCAATCACCAGCGTACCTTCGTCTTTTTCCTGCTCGCTATCCAGAATCGCGAACAGCGTCTGGCAGGCAGCCATCCCGCGCTGAAACTGTGCGTTGACGTTGGTCAGCGATTTAAGCGGGCGCATCAGAGCAATCATTGACGAGAACACCACGGTAATGGTCCCTGCCGTCAGGGTATCCATCACGCTTGGGAAACTTGCGGCATAAAGCACAAATGCCAGCGCCAGTGAGGCAATAAGCTGAATGATCGGGTCAGAAATGGATGATGCAGAGACCATTTTCATGCCCTGCAGACGCATCTTGTTACTGACTTTCTCAAAGCGGCTGGTCTCTACTTCCTGACCGCCAAACATCAGCACTTCTTTATGCCCTTTCAGCATCTGCTCGGCGCTGGTGGTTACCTGCCCCATCGTGTTCTGCATGTTTTTGCTGATATTACGAAAGCGCTTTGACACAACGCGAATAGCAAAAGAAACGATCGGCGCAAGTACAATGAGGATTGCCGACAGTTGCCAACTGTAATAGAACATCATCACAAACAGACCGATGATAGATGCCCCTTCACGAACCACAGTGATCAGCGCACTGGAAGAGGAAGAAGCGACCTGTTCAGAGTCATAGGTAATGCGGGACAGGAGCGTCCCGGTAGATTGTTTGTCGAAGAAGGATACGGGCATCCCCATCATATGACCAAACAGGCGGCGGCGCATGGTCATTACCACTTTGCCAGAAACCCATGAAATACAGTAGCTGGATATATAGCTGGTGACGCCGCGTAAAATCATCAGCCCGATAACCACCAGTGGCATCCACAGCAACACTGAGCGGTCCGTTTTACCAAAACCATCATCCAGTAATGGTTTGAGGAGCGATAACATGAATGTATCGCTGGCTGCGTTGAGGATTAACGCTACTCCCGACACGATCAAACCCGTTTTAAACGGCGCAATGATGGGCCAAAGTCGGCGGAATGTCTGCCATGTAGAGAGATCTTTGTCGTTATGCATTCAAAAAACCAGCACTTGTTGAAATAGCCGCATATTCTACCCGTTATCTCCAGGTACGCCAAACCACTGATGATACCAACGTGGGAAAATTTGCTCGCGTAAGCTTAAGATTTTCCAACCTTGCCGCGAGAATAAGACTGTTATTTGCCCATGATGCGGCGTATCAAACCACTGGTAAGCCTGTTGCCGATAGCGCTTTTGCACTTTTGCCGACGGCAAACGCCAGTTGTTGTAACGCGATGCCGAGGCCAGTGCCACCTTTCCATTCACTCTCTGAATAAAAGGGAGCGTGGAAGAGGTGTTGCTGCCATGATGAGGCACCTGGATAAGTGTAGCCTGGAGATGCTGCCAGTAATGGCTCATCATCGCCATTTCCCCTGCGCTTTCAATATCTCCCGTAAGCAGTATGCTTTGTTGCCCGTCATCGACTTTGACCACGCACGAGCGATTGTTTCCCTTCATTTGCACGCCGTTGAGTGGCCAGTGCGCCGTGAAAGTAAGCCCCTGCCATTGCCAGCGTTCACCGCGAAAACAGGGCTGATGGCCGGCCCAGCCCAACGGGCTTTTAACCCACAGTGATGGCCAGTCGGCGAGAAGAGTATTAAGCCCTCCCCGATGATCGAGATGCTCATGGCTGAGAATAATGCCTTCCGGTTGCAGATGATGCCAACGCAACCACGGGGTAATAAGTTGCTGCGCGCTATCCCCACCCGGCCAGGCAAGCCCGGTGTCGTACAAAATTGCTTTACCGTTGCGTTCAATAACCATCGCCAGCCCCTGGCCTACATCAAGCATATGTACCGCCCAGTCACCGTCGCGATGGGTCTGCCAAAATGGGAACAGCAGGAGAAGAATTGCCGTACAACTAGCAGCAGGAAAGGTGCGCCAGCAGCGTAATTTTCCCATGATAAGAAAAAACCAGGGAAGCCAGGCTAGCCCAAGCCAGCGCGCATCGACATCAATCCAGCCAAGCGGCAAGCTCTGCAGAAACCAGAATAAAATCGCAAGAGAACCATCAGCCAGATACCAGACACATGATTCAATACTTTGCGGGCCGATAAGATGCAGCAGCATACCGAAGAGGACAAGTGGGACCGTGACAAAAGTAACCAGCGGTACTGCGATTAAATTCGCCGCCATTGAACTCAGGCTAAGGCCGTGAAAAGACAAAACCTGCAGCGGCATCAGTAATAATGTCATTCCCGCCTGGATATACAGTAGATCGATGAGGATCCGGCGCCACCAGCACAGGTTATGAATCCGTAACGGGAGCCACTGATACCAAAAAATCAGTGCCGCGACGGCGAAAGCAGACAGCCATAAACTTTGCGACAACACAGCAATAGGGTCGATAAACAGTATACCGGCAATGCAGCACACCCAGACCTGCCATGGTGTCCACAAGCGCCCGGAGAGACGTAATGCAGCCCATATGCCAATAGAGAGACTGGTTCGAAAGGCGGGTGGCTGCATCCCCGTTAAGCCGGCATAGCAGATAGCACAGACCACACCTATCAGTAGCGGTAAATGCCAGTTGATTCGTCTTGCGGGGAAAAAGCGCTGCACGCCTCTGGTCAGTAGCACACCCATCATCGCTGTCAGTGCGATATGCAGCCCCGATATGGCCATCAGATGGGCTGTGCCCGTCTGACGCATGATATCTTTTACGTCACTATCCAGCGCCGCACGTTCACCAAGCCCCAGCGCCATGATGACCTGCCGCCAGGGGTACGCTTCCAGATGCGTACTCAGCGAATTCAGATATCGGCCACGCCAACTACACTGGCCATTTACAATATTTGCCTTCACAAAGCGACCGGTCAGCGGTAAATGCGACGACAACGCATGGCGCTGAGTATCGAATCCCCCATCATTGAGTTGCCCATGTACAGGCCGTGCTCTTATGGTCATCTCCCACTGCTGACCAACGCACACAGATTGCGGCAAATATTCGCCGTAGAGCGTAATGCCTGCCGCGGGAATGACGCGCTTACCATCCAGGTGGGTGATGTCAGCATAGTGCGTTGTTGCATGATCGGTGCCGGTAATCACTACCCTCACCTGCCGATTCGCACCCGGCAAATGTTGTGTAGGCCACAGGACCTGCAATGCTGCCAGTAATCCCCAGGCGAAAAACAGAACCGTAAAACCTGCATAGCGAATGTAGCGCTGATGCCTGCTGGCGAGCAGTAATCCTGTCACAGCTATCATCCAGACATGTTCAATTTCAGGCAGTGTCGGGAGAAATAATAGTGGCAATATGCCTAAGTTCACACAAAGTGCTAATGCAGGTAATGGCATGCCCACCTCCTTGTTACGGGAAGTGTGACCAGCGTTACGTATGCCGTCTGGCATGATTTTCTTATTTTGCGGCGAGGGTGGGCAGATTTAAACGCGCTTGCATCTAAAAACACGCATTTTGCGAGCAGCTTTCCAGGATGCAGGGACCAGAAATGAAAAAAGCACCTGTCGGTGCTTTTCACGATGATTAGGTTTCAATACAGATTAAAACTTAACCTTCATAAATATTGGCGCGGTCACGTAATTCTTTACCCGGCTTAAAGTGCGGAACGTATTTCCCTTCCAGATCCACTTTATCGCCCGTTTTCGGATTACGTCCGGTGCGGGGTGCACGATAGTGCAGAGAAAAACTGCCGAAACCGCGGATCTCAATACGCTCACCCTGGGCAAGAGTAGAGGCCATATGCTCCAGCATCTCTTTCACCGCGTCTTCCACCGCTTTCGCGGGAATGTGCGATTGCTGGCTGGCAAGTCTTTCAATCAATTCTGACTTGGTCATGATTCCTCCGGTTTCCTTCAGGGCAAATTAGCTTAACAGCTTGAACAAGGGCGGCCGTAGCCGCCCTTTGTGCTTGATTACAGGACGAAATCTGTAATCTGTCAAGTATACTCATCATACTTCGCGTGTCAGACACCATTGCTTCGCAATATCGCCCCGGTCATTTACCGAGGCGATGTACTAACAGCCGTCTGGCAGTCCAAAGTATGGCGAAATATTACTCGCCTTTAGCTGCTTTGAAGGCTTCTGCCATAGCGTTGGAGAAGTTGCCGTCTTCCTGTTTGTTGTTAACAGTTGCGATAGCATCTTTCTCGTCAGCTTCGTCTTTAGCACGAACAGACAGGCTAACTACACGGTTTTTACGATCAACGCCGGTGAATTTAGCTTCAACGTCGTCGCCTACGTTCAGAACCAGAGTTGCGTCTTCAACGCGGTCACGGGATGCTTCAGAAGCACGCAGGTAACCTTCAACACCGTCCGCCAGTTCTACGGTTGCGCCTTTCGCGTCAACTGCAGTTACTTTACCGGTTACGATCGCGCCTTTCTTGTTCAGAGCAACGTAGTTGTTGAACGGATCTTCTGCGAGCTGTTTAACGCCCAGAGAGATACGCTCACGCTCTGCGTCAACCTGCAGAACAACAGCTGCGATTTCGTCGCCTTTTTTGTATTCACGAACTGCTTCTTCGCCTGCAACGTTCCAGGAGATGTCAGACAGGTGAACCAGACCGTCGATGCCGCCGTCCAGGCCGATGAAGATACCGAAGTCAGTGATAGACTTGATTTTACCTTCAACACGGTCACCCTTGTTGTGGGTTTCCGCGAACTGCTGCCACGGGTTAGCTTTGCACTGTTTCAGGCCCAGGGAGATACGACGACGTTCTTCGTCGATATCCAGAACCATAACTTCCACTACGTCACCAACGTTAACAACTTTGGATGGGTGGATGTTTTTGTTGGTCCAGTCCATTTCGGAAACGTGTACCAAGCCTTCAACGCCTTCTTCGATTTCAACGAAGCAGCCGTAGTCAGTCAGGTTGGTTACGCGACCGGTCAGTTTAGTACCTTCCGGGTAACGTTTAGCGATAGCAACCCACGGATCTTCGCCCAGCTGTTTCAGGCCCAGAGATACACGGGTACGCTCGCGGTCGAACTTCAGCACTTTAACAGTGATTTCGTCGCCCACGTTGACGATTTCGCTCGGATGCTTAACGCGTTTCCAGGCCATGTCAGTGATGTGCAGCAGGCCGTCAACGCCACCCAGATCAACGAATGCACCGTAGTCAGTAAGGTTCTTAACGATACCTTTAACTTCCATGCCTTCTTGCAGGTTTTCCAGCAGTTGATCACGTTCAGCGCTGTTCTCGGATTCGATAACGGCACGACGAGAAACAACAACGTTGTTACGCTTCTGGTCCAGCTTGATGACTTTGAATTCAAGCTCTTTGCCTTCCAGGTGCAGCGTGTCGCGAACCGGACGAACGTCTACCAGAGAACCTGGCAGGAACGCGCGAATACCGTTCAGCTCAACAGTGAAGCCGCCTTTGACTTTGCCGTTGATAACACCGGTAACAGTTTCAGCTTCTTCGTATGCTTTTTCCAGCGTGATCCAAGCTTCGTGACGTTTAGCTTTCTCACGGGACAGCAGGGTTTCACCGAAGCCGTCTTCTACTGCATCCAGAGCAACGTCAACTTCGTCGCCAACCTGGATTTCCAGTTCGCCCTGGGCGTTTTTGAACTGCTCAGCCGGAATGGCAGACTCAGATTTCAGACCGGCGTCAACCAGTACTACGTCTTTGTCGATAGCAACAACAACACCACGAACGATGGAACCCGGGCGGGTTTCGATTTCTTTTAAGGATTCTTCAAACAGTTGAGCAAAAGATTCAGTCATGTTTAATCTTCAGGTTAATATTAACGTCCACCTGGCTCCGTGCCGGATGGGGTTGTTTCACATACCCGCCGTCAATCCTTTGCAGCGGGGGTACTACTAATTCTGTCGCGATTACGCGAGCGCCAGTTTTTGGCGCGCATATTGTAGCGCTTTTTCAATCACTTGCTCAATAGTTAAACTGGTGGAATCCAGCACTAAAGCATCTTCTGCAGGAACAAGTGGGGCGACGGCGCGGTTACGATCGCGGTCATCGCGCTCTTTTATCTCGGATAAAAGGCGATCAAAATTAACACTAAACCCCTTTTCCTGCAACTGTAGCATGCGGCGGTGCGCACGCTCTTCGGAGGAGGCGTCAAGAAAAATTTTCACTGGCGCATCGGGGAATACGACGGTTCCCATATCGCGCCCGTCGGCGATAAGGCCCGGCGCTTCACGAAAAGCGCGCTGACGACGTAACAGAGCCTCACGCACGCGTGGAAAAGCCGCAACCTGCGATGCTGCATTAGCGACTTCCTGCGTACGAATTTCACCGCTCACGTCCTCACCTTCAAGAATCACTTCAAGGTTGCCGTCAGTCGAGACAAAACGTACGTCGAGATGCGCTGCCAGCGGAACCAGTACGTCTTCTGAGGTGACATCAACATGGTGGTGCAGCGCCGCCAGCGCCAGCACACGATAGATTGCGCCTGAATCCAGTAGATGCCATTGCAACGCTTCCGCCATTGCCTTGCACAGAGTGCCTTTCCCCGCACCGCTAGGCCCATCAATGGTGATTACCGGGGCAATTGCCGCCATCTTTTTCTCCTTCATAAAGGCATACCGTTAACGTAAACGCCGCGCATTATACGCTGCAACGTCAATGACCGTTACTACCAGGTATAAATAACGGGATGAATCGTGCTGAGTGAAGAAGGTTTGCGCAATTATAGAGGGGCTGGAGGATTACCAGCCCGAAAGTGACAATTATTTACTTTTTATCTGCGGCGATACGATCACGAATGTGCTGCGCGCGCTCCGCTGATGGCGGGTGCGAATCGAACAGTGACTTCGCGTGGCCGGAGTCCATTTTCGCCAGTTTTTCAAAACTGGTCACCAGCCCTTGTGTTTTAATGCCGCGTTTTTTCAGCAAATCATAGGAAAAATCATCCGAATCCGACTCCTGACTGCGAGAAAATGCGGAATTGATAACGCCATTTGCCAAATCCCCCAGCTGTGAGCGGGACAGCTGCGCCGCAACGCCGCTGGTCGCAGAAATCGCATCACGGGCGGCAATCGTCGCGTATTCAGCCTGCATGGCTTTCTTCGAATGGCCCAGCGCCACATGCCCAAGCTCATGACCCAGAACCGCCTCGACTTCGTTATCTGTCATCATGTCCATCAGGCCACTGTAAACACGAACGCAGCCGTTCGCCATTGCCCAGGCATTCACATCCGACGTTAAATAGACTTTATAATTAACAGGCGTACCGTCGGCATTGTTGCCCAATGCTTTCGCTATTGTATTCAGGCGTTTTGTATATTTACTTGATGCGCCCGCCACTTTGTTGGTGGCATCCATCTGCTTACAGGCATCGTTCGACAGCGCTTTGACATCAGCATCCGATAATGTTGCCGCTTTGAAGGCAGAGACACCCGAGCTGGCAAGCATATTAGCATTCATATTTTTGCAACCTACCAGCACTACCGCTGCCACGGCTAATGCCAGAAGTTTCTTTGTATTTGTCATGTGAATCATCCGTTGATTAAACATATAAAATATATATAAATCATCACCTTATATTAAGACGATGCGCAAAAATAGCATTCAATGGGGAAGGCAGCAAGGCGGAGAAAACAACAACGCCGACAGAAGTCGGCGTCAGAAGCAAAGCAACAGGAACAGAATCAGGCAAGCGTACTGATACGCGCCAGTTGCTCGAAATAGTCAGGGAATGTTTTGGCGGTACATTTCGGATCGAGGATCGTGACAGGTGTATCCGACAACGCCACCAGCGAGAAGCACATTGCCATACGGTGGTCATTATAGGTGCCTATTTCCGCATACTGAATGTGGGCAGGTGGGGTTACGCGAATATAATCTTCACCCTCCTCCACCTCGGCGCCGACTTTACGCAGTTCTGTCGCCATGGCAAAAAGACGGTCGGTTTCTTTAACGCGCCAGTTATAGATGTTACGCATCGTGGTAGTACCGCGGGCAAATAACGCCGCCGTCGCAATGGTCATCGCCGCATCAGGAATATGATTCATATCCATATCAATGGCGTTCAGTTCACCGTGCGTACAAGAAATAAAATCATCACCCCAGACAACCTGCGCACCCATTTTTTCCAGTACGTCGGCAAAACGAATATCGCCCTGCACGCTGTTGCGCCCAATACCGGTGACTTTCACCGTGCCGCCTTTAATTGCGCCGGCCGCCAGGAAATAGGAGGCAGAGGAAGCATCACCTTCTACCAGATAGTGCCCCGGAGAGATGTACTGCTGCTTACCACGCACGACAAAGCGCTGATACTGCTGATTTTCAACCTCGACACCGAAAGTGTTCATCAGATGCAACGTAATGTCGATATAGGGTTTGGAAACCAGGTCTCCTTTAATGGAGATAACGGTATCCTGCGTTGCAAGCGGAGCGGTCATCAGCAATGCAGTCAAAAACTGGCTCGATACACTGCCGTCAACCTCGACGCCGCCGCCGCTGAACCCGCCGCGCAGACGCAGAGGCGGATAATTTTCCTGTTCCAGATAATCAATCTGCGCGCCGCCCTGCCGTAGCGCATCCACCAGATGGCCAATCGGACGTTCTTTCATACGCGGTTCGCCGGTCAGGACAATGTCATTGCTGCCAAGGCAAAGCGCTGCTGCCAACGGCCGCATTGCCGTACCTGCATTACCCAGGAATAATTCCAGCGGTTTTTCTGCCGTTAACGGTCCACCAACGCCGGTTACTTCACAGCGGGTACGATCCGCAGACAGCGTGAAGGAAACTCCCAACGCACTGAGCGCATTGAGCATATGGCGCACATCGTCGCTGTCCAGAAGATTGGTCAGAACGGTGGTGCCCTGTGCGAAGGCGGCCAGCAACAAGGCGCGGTTGGAAACACTTTTTGAACCAGGCAGATTAATGGTGCCATCTACCCGCGCGATGGGTTGTAACGTCAGGGATTCCATGAAACTCAACTCTCAACAAACAGAATAAAAACCCCCGCAGCCAGGCTACGGGGGTACGGGGCAAGCCAAATTTAGCCGTGGCGACGTTCGAAGTCAGCCATAAAGTCGGTCAGCGCTTTTACGCCTTCCAGCGGCATCGCGTTATAGATAGAGGCACGCATACCCCCAACCACACGGTGGCCTTTCAGTGCATGCAGCCCTGCCGCCAGCGACTCTTCCAGAAAAACTTTGTCGAGCGCGTTGTCAGCCAACTGGAACGGAACGTTCATGCGAGAACGGTTCGCTTTGGCAACATCGTTACGGTAGAAATCGCTTTTATCAATGACACCATAGAGCAGATCAGCTTTTTGCTGATTAATACGGTCCATGGCTGCAACGCCGCCGTTGTTTTTCAGCCATTTGAAGACGAGGCCAGCAAGATACCAGGCAAACGTCGGCGGCGTGTTAAACATGGAGTCGTTTTCCGCCAGGATGGTGTAATCCAGAATTGAAGGGCAAGATTGATGCGCTTTACCCAGCAAATCCTCACGAACGATCACCAGCGTTAAGCCTGCCGGGCCGATATTTTTCTGCGCACCGGCATAAATCACACCGTAGCGGGAAACATCCAGCGGAGTTGACAGAATAGTGGAAGAGAGATCCGCCGTGACAACCACATCGGACGCAAAGTTCGGCGTTTCATTGATGGCAATACCGTCAATGGTTTCGTTCGGGCAGAAGTGCAAATAGGCGCTGTTATCGCTCAGTTGCCACTCGCTCATTGGCTTCACACCACGCTGACCCTCAACAGAGATTTTTGCGTCGATAACATTCGGGGAGCAGTATTTTTTTGCTTCTTTGATTGCACTCGCCGCCCAGTAACCTGCGTCAACATAATCTGCAGTGGTTTTATCACCGAGGATGTTCAACGGAATACCGGCAAACTGACCACGGCCGCCGCCATGGCAGAACAAAACTTTGTAGTTCGAGGGAATATTCAGCAGATCGCGAAAATCCTTTTCTGCTTCCTCAGCCACCTGAATAAATTCTTTACCACGGTGGCTGATTTCCATCACCGATGTACCAAGACCATGCCAGTCACAAAGTTCCTGTTGAGCCTGTTTAAGCACATCCGCCGGTAACATTGCCGGACCTGAACTGAAATTAAAGACCTGAGCCATTTCCCCTCACCACGCTAAAAGCAATAAGTTATAACAGTGGATATCGGTTTTATCATTCAGTGACACGCGCCGCAATGTCTAAAACTTATGACCCCAAATATGCGGTCGCTGTCACACAAAACATTCTTCCGCTGAATCGTCATAAAACCGACATAATGGCTATCAGGTTACCCGAATTCCCCGGCTGGCCTTCGACCATTCTGGATTTGCACAACGCGGACATAATTGATGGCAGCCCGCAGGCATGGCAATGATTTTACTGCATTGAACGCAGGCGTAGTCTCCCGCTTCCGGTATGGTAGTGAAACGTTCAGAAAATGCTTTAGGCAAAATACACAGACCCGGTTTTACATCCTCATCGGTATAGTAAAAAACACTCAATTGACCATTGGTCTCCAGGATAGCCAGCCTCACCTGCCCAAGATGATCAACGCCACGGATGCGTAGTTCCATAAAGAATTCAAATTCCGTCATGTTTTGCTTATCTAATTTCTCCCAGACAAATTCCCCTTCGTGGATAATGATGGCAGGCTTACCTTCCAGCAGATCCTCGAGTTTCTCGCTGTGCGTCATGAACCACATTACTAAGCGGTACAGTACGGCCAGGGTAACAAATACCACCAGTACCGGAAGCATGGGCACATCGTCATAAAACGCAACGTCGCCTGCCGCTGAGCCTAATGTCAGGATGATTAATACTTCAAAGAGCGACATCTGACGCACGCCGCGCCGCCCCGTGATTTTGAGAAATATAAAGACCAAAACAAAGGTATAGAGGCTGCGAAGCGCCACTTCGCCAAGAAACTCCAGAGGAACTTTATCCAACGCCATGCGGTGGAGATCAAACGCTTTCATTTTTTTATGTCCGAACAACGAGTTAGGTTCATTAATGATAGTCAAAAGTTTTATTTTCGCAGACCGGGCCCCGAAGATAGCGTCAGTCACGTAAAACCCGTATGATTGCCCGCTTTACGTACAAAAAAGTGACTGCTATGACGCAAACCTATATCCCCGGCAAAGACGCCGCACTGGAAGATTCCATCGCTCGCTTCCAGCAAAAACTGCTCGACCTCGGCTTCAATATTGAAGAAGCTTCCTGGCTAAACCCGGTACCGAACGTCTGGTCCGTGCACATTCGCGATAAAGACTGCGCGCTGTGCTTTACTAACGGTAAAGGCGCAACCAAAAAGGCGGCACTGGCATCTGCGCTGGGTGAATATTTTGAGCGTCTGTCCACTAACTATTTCTTTGCCGATTTCTGGCTGGGTGATGAAGTGGCTAATGGCCCATTCGTCCATTATCCAAATGAGAAATGGTTCCCGCTGACCGAAGACGACACACTGCCGGAAGGCATTCTCGATCCGCGTCTGCGCGCATTTTACGATCCGGAAAACGAACTGACGGCAGGCATGCTGATCGATCTGCAGTCCGGCAATGAAGAACGCGGGATTTGCGCCCTGCCCTTTACCCGCCAGTCAGATGAACAAACCGTCTATATTCCGATGAATATCGTCGGTAACCTGTATGTCTCCAATGGCATGTCAGCGGGCAATACCCGTAATGAAGCTCGCGTCCAGGGTTTGTCCGAGGTTTTCGAACGTCATATTAAAAACCGTATCATCAGCGAACGTATCAGCCTGCCTGAAATTCCTGCCGAGGTTCTTGCACGCTATCCTGGCGTTGTGGCATCTATTGAGAAACTGGAAGCCGAAGGTTTCCCGATTTTTGCCTATGATGGCTCGCTGGGCGGTCAATATCCGGTGATTTGCGTTGTCCTGTTTAACCCGGCTAACGGCACCTGCTTTGCCTCATTCGGCGCACACCCGGATTTTGGCGTGGCACTCGAACGTACCGTGACCGAACTGCTGCAGGGCCGCAGCCTGAAAGATCTGGATGTCTTTACCCCGCCGACGTTTGATGATGAAGAAGTCGCAGAGCATACCAACCTCGAAACGCACTTTATCGACTCCAGCGGTTCGATCTCCTGGGATCTGTTCAAGCAGGATGCAGACTACCCGTTTGCTGACTGGAGCTTTGCCGGAACAACCGAAGAAGAGTTTGCCACCCTTATGGCCATCTTCAATGCAGAAGATAAAGAAGTGTACATCGCCGACTACGAGCATCTGGGCGTTTACGCCTGCCGCATCCTGGTTCCGGGCATGTCAGATATTTATCCGGCGGAAGATCTCTGGCTGGCAAACAACAGCATGGGCAGCCATCTGCGTGAAACAATCCTCTCTCTGCCAGGCAGCGAGTGGGAAAAAGAAGACTACCTGAATCTTATCGATCAGCTTGATGAAGAAGGTCATGACGATTTCACCCGCGTCCGGGAGCTGCTGGGTGTGGCGACCGGTAAAGACAATGGCTGGTTTACGCTACGTATTGGCGAACTGAAAGCGATGCTCGCGCTGGCGGGTGGCGACCTTGATCAGGCGCTCTCGTGGACGGAATGGACAATTGAATTCAACGGTTCGGTCTTCAGCGCTGAGCGCATCAATTATTACCGCTGCTTGCAAACGCTGTTGCAACTGTCTCAGGAAGAAGAGCGTCAGCCGCTGCAATATCTGAACGCTTTTGTGCGCATGTACGGTGCAGATGCGGTTGAAGCGGCCAGCGCGGCGCTAAGCGGAGAAGCGCCTTTCTATGGTCTGCAGGCAGCGGATGGTTCACTGACGGCGTTTCCGGCGCATCAGAGCTTGTTAGCGGCTTACGAAAAATTACAACGGGCCAAACGTGCCTTTTGGTCGAATTAACGACAAGTAACACGACAATCTGTAGGCTTAATCACAGGTCTACGTTATATTACGGGGCAATTTCATTGCCCCTTTTTATTTATATTTCGGCAATGAGTGCCAATTGTAATAATTAAGTTAACCTTGGGTGAATATATTTATATAAACCCAAGGATTATTGTTACTCTTTATGGCAATTACCCCATTTTAATTAACTGTTGTTTGGGAGGCCGCATAAAAAAATTCAACTGTAATTGCAAATTTTAAACTTTATTTTTACTTGGATAATCAACACGTTACTCTGCATTTGCTGAAAAACCATGCACTTTGCAGTCCTATAAGCCAGGCGAGATATGATCCATATCAAATTCTCTTCTATAATGCTTTGTTAGTATCTCGTCGCCGACTTAAATAAAGAGAGAGTTAGTGTGAAAGCTGACAACCCTTTTGATCTAATACTTCCAGCTGCGATGGCCAAAGTTGCCGAAGAAGCAGGTGTCTACAAAGCAACTAAGAAACCGCTGACAACGTTCTTTTTGGCGATTACAGCAGGTGTCTTTATCTCCATCGCGTTTGTTTTTTATATTACTGCCACCACAGGGACAGCATCAATGCCGTACGGCATGGCTAAACTGGTTGGTGGGATATGCTTCTCATTAGGGTTAATTCTTTGCGTCATCTGCGGCGCAGACCTTTTCACATCAACGGTGTTGATCGTGGTGGCGAAAGCCAGTGGGCGTATCACCTGGGGCCAATTGGCTCGTAACTGGGTAAACGTCTATATCGGTAACCTGATTGGCGCATTGTTGTTCGTGCTGCTGATGTGGTTATCCGGGGAGTATATGGTAGCAAATGGCGGCTGGGGCCTGAATGTCCTGCAAACAGCCGACCACAAACTGCACCATACCTTTATTGAAGCTGTCGCACTGGGTATTCTGGCGAACCTGATGGTCTGTCTGGCCGTATGGATGAGCTACTCAGGTCGCAGTCTGACCGATAAAGCGTTGATTATGGTGCTGCCGGTGGCCATGTTTGTTGCCAGCGGTTTTGAGCACAGTATCGCAAACATGTTTATGATTCCGATGGGTATCGTAATCCGTCACTTTGCGAGCCCGGAGTTCTGGACCGCTATCGGCTCCAGCCCGGAAAGTTTTTCTCACCTGACTATTGCAAATTTCATCACCGATAATCTGATTCCGGTAACAATTGGGAATATCATTGGTGGAGGATTGTTAGTTGGGTTGACATACTGGGTCATTTACCTGCGTGGCGATAATCATCATTAATTGATGCTTGTTTCAGGCAGTAAATAAAAAATCCACTTAAGAAGGTAGGTGTTACATGTCCGAGCTTAATGAAAAGTTAGCCACAGCCTGGGAAGGTTTTGCGAAAGGTGACTGGCAGAAAGAAGTCAACGTACGCGACTTTATCCAGAAAAACTATACCCCTTACGAGGGTGACGAGTCCTTCCTGGCTGGCGCAACTGATGCGACCACCACGCTGTGGGACAAAGTAATGGAAGGCGTTAAACAGGAAAACCGCACTCACGCGCCTGTTGACTTCGACACCTCTGTTGCTTCTACCATCACCTCTCACGACGCTGGCTACATCAACAAAGCGCTTGAGAAAATCGTTGGTCTGCAGACTGAAGCACCGCTGAAACGTGCGATTATCCCGTTCGGTGGTATCAAAATGGTTGAAGGTTCCTGCAAAGCGTACAACCGCGAGCTGGACCCGGCCCTGAAAAAAATCTTCACTGAATACCGCAAAACTCATAACCAGGGCGTTTTTGACGTTTACACCAAAGACATCCTGAATTGCCGTAAATCTGGCGTGCTGACCGGTCTGCCGGATGCCTATGGCCGTGGCCGTATCATCGGTGACTACCGTCGCGTTGCGCTGTACGGTATCGACTTCCTGATGAAAGACAAATACGCTCAGTTCCTGTCTCTGCAGTCTGACATGGAAAACGGCGTAAACCTGGAAGCGACTATCCGTCTGCGTGAAGAAATCGCTGAACAGCACCGTGCTCTGGGTCAGATCAAAGAGATGGCCGCTAAATACGGTTGCGATATCTCTGGTCCGGCTACTACCGCTCAGGAAGCTATCCAGTGGACTTACTTCGGCTACCTGGCTGCTGTTAAATCCCAGAACGGCGCAGCAATGTCCTTCGGTCGTACCGCTACCTTCCTGGACGTGTTCATCGAACGCGACCTGAAAGCAGGCAAAATCACCGAACAAGAAGCGCAGGAAATGGTTGACCACCTGGTCATGAAACTGCGTATGGTCCGCTTCCTGCGTACCCCTGAGTATGATGAACTGTTCTCCGGTGACCCGATTTGGGCAACTGAATCTATCGGTGGTATGGGCGTTGATGGCCGTACTCTGGTTACCAAAAACAGCTTCCGTTTCCTGAACACCCTGTACACCATGGGGCCGTCTCCGGAGCCGAACATCACTATTCTGTGGTCTGAAAAACTGCCACTGAACTTCAAGAAATTTGCTGCAAAAGTCTCCATCGATACCTCTTCTCTGCAGTATGAGAACGATGATCTGATGCGTCCTGACTTCAACAACGATGACTATGCTATCGCTTGCTGCGTAAGCCCGATGGTCGTTGGTAAACAAATGCAGTTCTTCGGTGCGCGTGCTAACCTCGCGAAAACCATGCTGTATGCCATCAACGGCGGCGTTGATGAAAAACTGAAAATGCAGGTTGGTCCGAAATCTGAGCCAATCAAAGGCGATGTGCTGAACTTCGCTGAAGTGATGGATCGTATGGATCACTTCATGGACTGGCTGGCTAAACAGTATGTCACCGCGCTGAACGTCATCCACTATATGCACGACAAATACAGCTACGAAGCCTCCCTGATGGCGCTGCATGACCGTGACGTTATTCGCACCATGGCGTGTGGTATCGCAGGTCTGTCCGTTGCGGCTGACTCCCTGTCTGCTATCAAATATGCGAAAGTTAAACCGATTCGTGACGAAGACGGTCTGGCTGTTGACTTCGAAATCGAAGGCGAATACCCGCAGTTTGGTAACAACGATGCGCGTGTAGATGACCTGGCTGTTGACCTGGTAGAACGTTTCATGAAGAAAATTCAGAAACTGACTACTTACCGTAACGCCATCCCGACACAGTCTGTTCTGACCATCACCTCTAACGTTGTGTATGGTAAGAAAACCGGTAACACCCCAGACGGTCGTCGCGCAGGTGCGCCGTTCGGACCAGGTGCTAACCCGATGCATGGCCGTGACCAGAAAGGTGCTGTCGCTTCTCTGACTTCCGTTGCTAAACTGCCGTTTGCCTATGCTAAAGATGGTATCTCTTACACCTTCTCTATCGTTCCGAACGCACTGGGCAAAGACGACGAAGTTCGTAAGACTAACCTGGCAGGCCTGATGGATGGTTACTTCCACCATGAAGCGTCCATCGAAGGTGGTCAGCACCTGAACGTGAACGTAATGAACCGCGAAATGCTGCTCGATGCGATGGAACATCCGGAAAAATATCCGCAGCTGACCATCCGTGTATCTGGCTACGCAGTACGTTTTAACTCCCTGACTAAAGAACAGCAGCAGGACGTTATTACCCGTACTTTCACTCAGACCATGTAATTGGTGTAACCCGATGGATTTCGGGTTGCATCAAAGCGGCAAGTGCGCGAATCCCGATGAGCTTACTCACGTAAGTGATTCGGGTGAGTAAACGAAGCCAATAAATATGCAGCCTGAAAGACGACGGGTAGTGACTGAAATCGCGATTTAAAAAGCGTACAATAAAGGCTCCACACAAGTGGGGCCTTTTTAACACCCCTCTCCAGTCTGCTTTGCCAGATATCTATGCCAAAACGATGGATATCAGCCAAAATAGACTTAAACACAGCCGGTGAGCTGTGCATCAATACAGGCCCCGGATGGGCCACATCTGGAGAAAACACCGCAATGTCAGTTATTGGTCGCATCCACTCCTTTGAATCCTGTGGCACCGTTGATGGCCCGGGTATCCGCTTTATCACCTTCTTCCAGGGCTGCCTGATGCGTTGCCTGTATTGCCATAACCGCGATACCTGGGACACCCATGGCGGCAAAGAAATCACCATCGAAGATCTGATGAAAGACGTGGTGACCTATCGTCACTTTATGAATGCGTCCGGCGGCGGCGTGACTGCCTCTGGCGGAGAAGCCATTTTGCAGGCAGAGTTTGTCCGCGACTGGTTCCGCGCCTGCAAAAAAGAGGGCATTCATACCTGTCTTGATACTAATGGCTTTGTTCGCCGTTACGATCCGGTGATTGATGAGCTGCTGGAAGTGACTGATCTGGTGATGCTCGATCTCAAACAGATGAATGATGAAATTCATCAGGATCTGGTGGGCGTTTCCAATCACCGTACGCTGGAATTCGCGAAATACCTGGCGAATAAAAACATTAAGGTCTGGATCCGCTACGTTGTTGTACCAGGCTGGTCTGACGATGACGACTCCGCGCATCGCCTCGGTGAATTTACCCGCGATATGGGCAATGTCGAGAAAATCGAACTGCTGCCTTACCATGAGCTGGGTAAACACAAATGGGTAGCGATGGGTGAAGAGTACAAACTGGATGGCGTTCATCCGCCGAAGAAAGAGACCATGGAGCGCGTGAAAGGCATCCTGGAACAGTATGGTCACAAAGTAATGTATTAATAATAACGCCCGGTTTCCCGGGCGTTATTATTTTATTTGAATACACCATTAATAATTGCCGTCACAACGGCAGTACTCAGCGCCACCAAAACTAAGTCGTCGCCTACAATTCGCCATTCATATCCCGGATAGGATGGTAACTGCCCCAGCATAGACGCAGGCACCGTTTTCTTCGCAATACCTGGCGGTAGTGCTTTACCGCGCGCAACGTTTTTTGCGATTCCCGGCGGCAAAGAGTCATAGCCCGTCAAACCATAATTCACAGCCAGCGTACGCGCACGGTCATAGCTGACATTCACTGAAACATCATTACCGTCTTTTTGTTTAGCGGATTTGTGTTGATTATTTGCCGAATGATTTCCGTTATCACCATGTGAGCCGGAATTACCATGGTTGCCGCTATTGCCCTGCCCTCCGCCATTACCATTCCCATTACCGGGATTAGCCATAGCAGGTATGGATACGAGGGAACACGCGAGAAAGACAGCCAATGCGGCAGTATTGAAACGACGTAAAGACATCATGATGGAGGCCTTCTTAAAGTGAGTCCAGGCGCAGAATATCTGAGATATTCAACGGGTCACAATAGGGAGAACTCCCATAATGGAGAATTTTCGTCTGTAAAGAGAAAAAGCCTGCGTATGCAGGCTTAAAATCAGGCATGCGCCACTGGCGTTGGATGCTGACCAGCTTTACGCATCAGCATTAGCAGATAGATAAAGGACACGCTGGCAATCATGATAAACAGCAGACTGTCGGAATAGCTCTGCATCAGCATTGCGGTCAGCGTTGGTCCTGAGAGGCTGCCAACGGTATAGCTCAACAGCAAAGCCTGGTTCATCGCCACCAGTTGATGGTATTCGACTTTTTCGCAGGCCCACGCCATCGCCACCGGATAGAGCGTGAAACCGGCAGTCCCCAATACAAACAACGCCGGGGCCATCGCCGCGTTGCTGAGCATTGCGAAACAACCAAGGATCACAACAAAGACCTGAACACGCAGCACCAGCAGTCGTCCAAAACGATCTGCCAGGCGGCCAATTGGCCATTGCCCAATGATACCGGAGCTCACCATTAACGCCATCCAGAACCCAATACCCGCATCACTGATGCCCTTATGGTTCAGATAAAGCGGCATCAGCCCATACAAGGAGCCCAGAATGATCCCGGAAATAATGCAGCCATTAACGCCAAGCCGCGCCTGACGCAGGCGAAGCATAGGCCAGATTGCCGTAGTACCGTGAGATTCATCGCGCTGCTCCATAATGCGCGTGAAGAGTAACGGTAAAATCCCCGCCAGTATTAACCCCACCGCCCAGGGCAGCACATGCATCAGTTCAGTGGACAGTTTGCTCACCATCAACTGCCCCAGCACCGTGCCCACGTAATAGACCATCATATAGGCCGCCAGTAAGCGCCCGCGATTACGGGATGTTCCGCTGCACATCAATGCGCTTTCCACCACAACCCAAATCATTGCGCAACCGATACCCGCGACGAAACGCCAGCTAAGCCAGCTCCAGAAACCCACATTCAGCCCCAGCCCTGCGCAACCAACCGCAAAGATGATGGATGCAATGTAATAACTGCGGTTAAACCCAAGCCGCTGGATCACACGCCCGGTCAGCAGTGTCCCCAATAAGTTGCCGGTAAAATAGGATGAACCGACCATACCAACCTGCCAGGTAGGCATGTTTTCATGGGCGAGCCAAAGCGGGACGAGCGTGTTCAGCACTGCAATCGCCAGCGTCAACAGCAGCAAGCCACAGAGCAACAAAAGCACTGGGCGAGTATAAGTGGGCATGGGTAAAAACCGTGAGGAAGTTCAAGATTCGTGCGCATCATGCCACTGGCAAAAACATTGTCAATCTACCACTTTTATCCATCGGTACGTTTTACGCCAGGACGATATATAAAACTAATCCAGCGAAGTTTCCGTAGGGTTAAAAGTTTCATTACGTGATTGATTAGACTGGCTTATATCAGAATGGCATCGACAGGGTTCAGTTGAAAAAATTCATGATGATTTCTTGTGAAAACAGCCCTGAAAAGCCGGGACTTCCGCCCCGGCTGTTACAACGTTACCCTGCCACCGCCATACCCACGGTCATGTGCAGGCCGTAAAATACACCACGACCAATCATTTCCCCCACCAGCACCAGGACAAATGCCAGGCTCAGTAACGGGACCGCCGGGTAGTGGCCTTTCAGTTGCGGTGCCACCCAGCATACTACAGCCAGGACCAGCGCAACGACGCGCCATGCCATTAACGCCCCGTAATCCGGTACCAGCGCAGACGCCTGCTGGACGGAGCTATGAACAGACGCAAGTTCACTTCCCTGTATCAGCACGACAACCATACTGGCAACCAGTGCAAGCAAAGTAATCACTGGCAGCAGTCGCATTGCCCAGCCTTCAACGCCCACTATGCGCAGTAACAAATAGCCAAGTAGCGGGCCGCCAATGAATAGCGTCAGGAAGAAACTGAGCGGCGTCCAGAGCGTGTACCAGGTAGGTACCGTATCAATGGTGTTGTATACGCGCACCATCATCCAGACAAACACCACGCCCAGTACTGCCGTCACAATGAGCCACAGCTGGCGCAAACCCTGCGACAACTTTCCTGCCATAGCCAGCAGCCAACCGATACCACCAACAGCAAAAAACAGCGATCCTGAGGCAATTTCATTGCTTAACGCTGAGGAGCCGACCCGGTTAAGGGAGTTCAGCGCCCGCATTGGCGTACCAAGGTGCAGCATTGATGCAATAAAACCAATACCCATCAGTACCCACAGACCGAACATCACGCGGACAATACGTTGCTGCGTCCCGGAGTGAGCATCTCCTTTCAGGAGCGCCACAGCCAGTACAATGAAGCCACCCACCACACACTGGCCAAAGACAGTGAAGATCATCAGCGGCCATTCATGCCATCCGTTACCCATCTCACACCTCCCGCGGGTTTGCCAGATAGCCGGTGGTATCCCCTGTCGGGCGGCTGTTGGCGTTAGGTTTAATCACAATGCACGGTTTGGTGAAGTGCGACGCCGGGAGCGGGGCGACAGCCGCCAGCTCACCGTATTTTTTACGCAGCTCTTCAATGGGACCGAAGTCCAGCGCACGCAGCGGGCAGGATTCCACGCAAATCGGCTTATGCCCCTCGGCAACACGACTGTAGCAGCCGTCGCACTTGGTCATATGGCCTTTTTCGGCGTTGAACTGCGGCGCGCCGTACGGGCAGGCCATATGGCAGTAACGACAGCCGATGCAGATATCTTCGTCCACCACCACAAAGCCATCTTCGCGTTTGTGCATCGCCCCGCTGGGGCAGACTTTGGTACAGGCCGGATCCTCGCAGTGGTTACAGGCGATGGAGAGGTAATAGGCGAAAACGTTCTGGTGCCAGACACCGTTATCCTCTTGCCAGTCTCCCCCCGCGTATTCGTAAATGCGGCGGAAGCTGACATCCGGGGTTAAGTTCTTGTAATCCTTACACGCAAGCTCACAGGTTTTGCAGCCAGTGCAGCGTGCGGAGTCGATATAAAATCCATATTGCGTAGCCATCTTTTACTCCTTACGCCTTCTCGACCTGAACAAGGTTAGTGTGCGATGGGTTACCCTTCGCCAACGGTGAAGGACGCTGAGTCGTCAGGACGTTGATACTACCCGCCTGGTCTATGCCTTTCGCATCCGGCGCATACCAGGCGCCCTCGCTCAACGCGACGACGCCCGGCATCATGCGCGGCGTCACCTTCGCTTCAATATGAACTTCGCCACGATCGTTAAAAATGCGTACGCGATCACCGTTGCTTATCCCACGTTTGCGCGCATCAAGCGGGTTGATCCACATCTCCTGTCGACAGGCCGCTTTCAATACCTCAACGTTGCCATAGGTTGAGTGCGTACGGGACTTATAGTGGAAACCAGTAAGCTGTAAGGGGAATGTTTTGTTCAGCGGATCGTTGTAACTCTCAAACCCTGGGGTATATATCGGCAGCGGGTCGATAACATCCCCTTCCGGTAATTCCCAGGTTGCCGCGATCGTTGCCAGCGCTTCTGAATAGATCTCGATCTTACCTGACGGTGTGGTCAGCGGGTTGGCCTGTGGATCGTCGCGGAACCCTTTATAGGCGACGTAGTGCCCATCCGGATCACGCTGTTTGAACATTCCCTGCTGACGGAAGGTGTCAAAATCCGGCAAATCCGGGATCGCTTTGCGTGAAAGCGCGTGCAGGTGACGCATCCACTCTTCCTGCGTGCGACCTTCGGTAAACTGCTGCTCAACGCCAAGACGTTTTGCCAGCCCGGACATCATGTCGTAGATGGTTTTACACTCGAAACGCGGCTTGATGACCTGATCATTAAAAATGACGTAAGACATATTGCCGCAGGAAGCATCGAGTGCGAAGTCCATCTGCTCAGACGCCGTGCAATCTGGTAGCAAAATATCGGCATATTTTGCTGATGACGTCATATGGCAATCAATCACCACAATCAGCTCGCATTTTTTATCATCCTGCAGGATGTTATGCGTACGGTTGATATCTGAATGCTGGTTGATGAGGCAGTTACCAGCATAGTTCCAGATCATCTTAATCGGCACGTCCAGCTTCTCTTTGCCGCGCACACCATCACGCAGCGCCGTCATCTCAGGCCCGCGCTCAATGGCATCCGTCCATAAGAACATGGAAATACTGGTTTGTACCGGGTTGTCCAGCGTCGGCATTCGTTCGAATGGCAGGGCGTAAGACCCCTCGCGCGCCCCTGTGTTGCCGCCGTGGATCCCGACATTGCCTGTCAGGATAGCCAGCATTGAAATTGCACGGGTCGCAATCTCACCATTGGCATGGCGCTGTGGCCCCCATCCCTGGCTGATAAACGCGGGTTTGGTACTACCGATTTCTCGTGCCAGCTTCACAATGCGCTCAGCAGGCACACCGGTAATTGTCGACGCCCACTCAGGCGTTTTGGCCACACCGTCTTTCCCCTGCCCAAGAATATAGGCTTTGTAATGACCATTGGCAGGTGCACTGGCTGGCAACGTTTTTTCGTCGTAACCAACGCAGCACTTATCGAGGAATGGCTGATCAACAAGGTTTTCCGTAATCAGCACCCATGCAATGCCATTTACCAGTGCGGCGTCTGTACCGGGACGAATGGGGATCCACTCATCTTCACGCCCTGCGCCGGTATCGGTATAACGCGGATCGACGATAATCATTCGGGCATTCGATTTTGCCCTCGCCTGTTCAAGATAATAGGTCACCCCACCACCGCTCATACGCGTTTCGCCAGGGTTGTTACCAAATAGCACGACCAGTTTGCTGTTTTCGATATCTGACGGACTGTTACCCGCCGCCCAGCCACCGTAGGTGTAATTAAGCCCCGCAGCAATTTGTGCCGAGGAGTAGTCGCCATAATGGTTAAGGTAACCGCCACAACAGTTCATCAGGCGTGCCACCAACGTTTTTCCCGGTGGCCACGAACGCGTCATTGTGCCGCCCAGCGTACCGGTACCATAATTCAGATAGATGGATTCGTTACCGTAGTCTTTAATAAGACGCGTCATATTCTGCGCGATTGTGTCGTATGCTTCTTCCCAACTGATTCGCTCGAATTTACCTTCGCCGCGTTTGCCAACGCGCTTCATCGGATATTTCAGACGATCGGGGTTGTAGACACGACGGCGCATTGAGCGGCCACGAAGGCAGGCGCGAACCTGATGCAATCCATCGTAGTTATCATCGCCTGTATTATCAGTTTCGACGTATTTAATCTCGCCATCCACGACATGCATGCGCAGCGGGCATCGGCTACCGCAGTTGACCGTACAGGCACTCCAGACAACTTTTTCACTGGTGGAAGGTGGAGAAATGGCGTCAGCGGCGCTGACGAGTCGGGAAAAAGGTAAAGTGAAGGCGCTTCCTGCCGCCGCGAGCCCGCCAATAGCGGTTGTTCTCATCAGCCCACGTCGACTCACCTCCACACCGAGTAGTGTATCGGGGGTCTTAGTTTTCATATGTACTCACTTTGCTTACAAAATTAAAATGCGAGTCCGATATATAATTTTCTATATAACGAAATCTCAACTTTTTAGTGATTTATTCTGATTCGGCAAAGTGAATATTAATCTCATTAAAAGTGAGGTTATTGTCGGGAATCAAGGTGGGCAAAAAAAAAGCGCCCGCAGGCGCTTTTTATAAGACGGGAGTGCTAGCCGATATACTCAAGCCCACGCATATAAGGACGCAGGACTTCCGGGATCTCAATCCGACCGTCGGCTTGCTGATAGTTTTCCAGCACCGCAACCAGCGTACGACCGACCGCCAGACCGGACCCGTTCAGGGTATGTACCAGGCGTGTTTTTTTATCGGATTTGCTACGGCAACGAGCCTGCATACGGCGCGCCTGGAAGTCCCAGACGTTGGAGCAGGAGGAGATTTCGCGATAGGTATTTTGCGCCGGTACCCATACTTCCAGGTCGAATGTTTTGCAGGCACCAAAACCCATGTCACCCGTGCAGAGTGCAACACGACGGTACGGCAGGCCGAGCAGCTCCAGCACTTTTTCCGCGTGACCGGTCATCTCTTCGAGTGCGGCCATAGAGTCTTCCGGACGAACAATCTGTACCATCTCGACTTTGTCGAACTGGTGCATACGGATCAGACCGCGCGTATCACGACCATAAGAACCGGCTTCTGAACGGAAGCATGGTGAATGCGCCGTCAGCTTAATCGGCAAGTCGTCTTCGTCGATGATTTCATCGCGAACAAGGTTAGTCAGCGGTACTTCTGCGGTCGGAATCAGCGCATAGTTACTGCTGTCAGCTTCTTCCTCCAGCGGACGCGTGTGGAACAGATCGCCCGCAAACTTCGGCAATTGCCCCGTACCGTACAGCGTATCCTGGTTAACCAGATATGGAACATAGGTCTCGCTATAGCCGTGCTGCTCGGTATGCAGGTCGAGCATAAACTGCGCCAGTGCACGATGCAGGTGAGCGATTTGACCTTTCATCACCACAAAACGGGAGCCGGTCAGTTTAACCGCTGCAGCAAAATCCAGCCCTGCGTGCATTTCGCCGAGCGAGACATGGTCACGAATTTCAAAGTCGAACTGACGCGGCGTACCCCAGCGTTTCACTTCAACGTTGTCGTTTTCATCTTTACCAACCGGAACGCTGTCATCCGGAATGTTGGGGATTGCCAGGGCGATATCACGGATTTCCGCCAGCAGCGTTTCCAGCTCGGCTTTCGCCGCGTCCAGTTGTTCACCCAGTTTGTTCACTTCCAGGCGTAATGGCTCAATGTCTTCCCCGCGCGCTTTCGCCTGGCCGATGGATTTCGATCGCGAGTTACGCTCTGCCTGCAGGTTTTCGGTGTTTACCTGCAAAACTTTGCGACGTTCTTCAAGAGCGCGCAATTTATCTACATCCAGCTTAAAGCCCCGGCGTGCCAGTTTTTCTGCGACTGCGTCTGGCTCGGTACGCAGCAGATTGGGATCGAGCATGCTTATCCTGTGCTTATCGAATTGAAAAAATGAGAAAGTGACCGCAGCCTGCGGCCACAGAGATACACCGACAACATTACCGCAACGCCACTCTCAGCGATAGCGTTTTGTGGGGCTTTTATGATCCTGTTCAGCGAGCCAGGCGAGCTTTTCGCCAATCTTGCCTTCAAGGCCTCTGTTTGTCGGATGATAATAGCGTGTTTGTGCTAACTCTTCGGGGAAATAAGACTCGCCAGCCGCATAGGCATTGGGTTCGTCATGAGCATAGCGATACTCCTGACCATAACCCATCTCTTTCATCAGTTTGGTTGGCGCATTACGTAAATGGACGGGAACGTCGTAATCCGGACGTTCGCGCGCATCAGCCAGTGCGGCTTTGAAGGCGGTATAAACCGCATTACTTTTCGGGGCACAGGCCAGATAAACAATCGCCTGCGCAATGGCCCGTTCACCCTCCGCAGGCCCAACGCGGGTGAAACAATCCCAGGCCGAAATAGCCACCTGCATCGCGCGCGGATCGGCGTTACCAACATCTTCAGACGCAATCGCCAGACAGCGGCGCGCCACGTACAAGGGATCGCCCCCGGCGCTGATAATACGTGCATACCAGTACAACGCCGCATCTGGCGCACTACCGCGCACCGACTTATGCAGCGCTGAGATCAAATCGTAGAAACGGTCGCCTTTGTTATCAAAACGCGCACTGCGCTCACCGGCAATCTCCGTCAGAAGCGAGGGTTGCAGGACGCGCTTACCGGAGTCATCCAGCTCAGCCATGTCGGCCATCATTTCCAGCGTATTAAGCGCCCGGCGCGCATCGCCGTTGACCAGCTCAGCAATCGCGCGACGGGTCTCATCCGGCAGAGAAATATCCTGACCGCCATAGCCCCGCGCCTTATCTTCCATCGCTTGCGTTAATACCTGTTCAATATCCGCTGTCGTCAAAGATTTCAGCAGATAGACGCGCGCACGAGAGAGCAAAGCGGAATTGAGTTCGAAAGAGGGATTTTCGGTGGTAGCACCAATGAAAGTGATCGTACCGTCTTCAATATGGGGTAAAAAGGCATCCTGCTGGCTTTTGTTAAAGCGATGGACTTCATCAACAAACAGGATCGTGCGACGCCCCGCATTGCGATTTTGCCGGGCTCGCTCAATAGCTTCACGAATCTCTTTCACGCCCGACGTGACCGCAGAAATGCGTTCAACATCGGCACTGGCATAGCGGGCAATCACCTCTGCCAGCGTCGTTTTTCCCGTTCCGGGCGGTCCCCACAAAATCATCGAATGCAGATGACCGGCTTCAATCGCCCGAGGCAGGGGTTTACCCGGAGCCAGCAAATGTTGCTGACCTATATATTGCGCCAAATTTTCTGGCCGCATACGCGCGGCCAGAGGTTGAAACGCATTGTCGGAAAAATCGAGCGACAGATTGCTCACGCATGCCTCTTACTTACGTTGATCGTCGACCGTTACGCCTTTTGGTGGAGTAAAGGTAAACTTAGCAGCATCTACCGTGCCATTTTGCTGGGCTTTTAGCTGGTAGTTACTTTTCTGGTCATCCTGCTCAATCGCGCTGAACTGGTGAATGGTGCCATCACTGCCAACGTTGATCGTGAACTGCTTGAGGTTGCCATTGCTGCTTTTTGGTGTCAGGACAAAATCATCGCCGTTCTGCTGAATATTGTACTGCTGCCAGTCGCTACTCTGGTTACGCGCAATCAGCATAAACGGTGTGTTGCTGGTAGCATCTTTCAGCCAGGTTGCCGTAGCCTGCTCAACAAAGGGGTTGTAGAACCACAATGTTTTCCCATCGGAAACAAGGACACTCTCATCGGGTTGCGTCATGTGCCAGTTGAACAGATTTGGACGCTTGACCCACAAATCGCCCTGACCTTCCTGTACCGCCGCACCGCTTCCGTCCGTCACTTTTTGGGTAAAGCTTGCATGGAAACTGCTCACTTTGTCGAGACGGCTTTTCAGATCGCTGGAAGCATCCGCCCACACGCTGCTCACCATAAAGCTGCCAATTAACGCACAGGTTATCGCGATTTTTTTCATTGTTTTTCCTCAAAAACGTCGCTCCCGGTACGGGAGAATACTTCTGTCACTCTAAAAGCTCATTGCCCCAAGTGACAGAAGAAAAGACTGAATTTTTACGGCTTTACCGATCTTTGCAATCACTCGAACGGCGGAGGCGCTAACACCTCACGGTTACCATTGTGCCCCTGCTCGCTGACGATGCCCTGCGCTTCCATCTGCTCAATGATACGCGCCGCGCGGTTATAACCGATACGGAACTGACGCTGTACGCCAGAGATAGAAGCCTTGCGTTTTTCGGTGACGAAATTAACCGCCTGGTCGAATAACGGATCCAGCTCTTCACCGCCGTCAAAACCACCGCCGCCGCCCCCTTCGCTTTCGCTATCAGAGGTAATACCATCAACGTATTGCGGACGGCCGCGCGCTTTCCAGTCCTGCACCACGGCATGCACTTCCTGGTCACGCACAAACGCACCATGAACACGCACCGGCATGGTCGAGTTTGGCCCTGAGTAAAGCATATCCCCCATCCCCAGCAGCGATTCTGCACCGCCCTGGTCAAGGATGGTACGGGAGTCGATTTTGCTCGACACGGTAAAAGCAATACGGGTCGGGATGTTGGCTTTAATCAGACCGGTGATAACGTCAACAGAAGGACGCTGCGTCGCCAGCACCAGGTGAATACCCGCAGCACGCGCTTTCTGCGCCAGGCGGGCAATCAGCTCTTCCACCTTTTTACCCACGGTCATCATCAGGTCGGCAAATTCATCGACCAGCACGACGATGTACGGCAGTTTTTCCAGCACCGGATGGTCAATCGCCATGCTGTCACCCGGTTTCCAGTATGGATCCGGAATTGGACGGCCCATTTTCGCCGCTTCGGCGATTTTGTCGTTATAACCCGCGAGATTACGCACGCCAAGCGCCGACATCAGTTTGTACCGACGTTCCATCTCATTAACGCTCCAGCGCAATGCGTTGGCAGCGTCTTTCATGTCGGTGACCACTTCTGTCAGCAAATGCGGGATACCTTCGTACACGGAAAGTTCCAGCATTTTCGGGTCGATCATGATGAATTTCACGTCTTCCGGCTGCGCTTTGTAGAGCATGCTGAGGATCATGGCGTTAACCCCAACGGATTTACCAGAACCCGTGGTCCCTGCAACTAACAGATGGGGCATTTTGGCCAAATCAGCAATCACCGGCTCGCCACCGATATCGTTGCCCAACACGACGGTCAAAGGCGACGGGCTTTCGCGGAATTTCGCGCAGTCCAGCACTTCGCGCAGATAGACGGTCTGACGCTTTTTGTTCGGTAATTCCAGACCAACGTAAGGTTTACCTGGAATCACTTCTACAACACGAACCGCTGCGGTCGACAGGGAACGCGCCAGGTCACGCGACAGGTTAGAAATTCGTGCCGCTTTCACCCCCGGCGCCAGGTTCAGTTCAAAACGTGTAATCACCGGACCCGGAGAGTAGTTCACCACGTCAGCTTTAATACGGAAATCGGCCAGGCGCGCCTCCACCAGACGGGCCATTTGCTCCAGCGCGAAAGTATCAACCGGCTCAACCTCAGCCGGCGGTGGCGTCAGCAAATCCAGCGAAGGCAGCAGTGTCGTCGGTTTTGGCAACGGCCGGCTGTCACCGTTACGCATCAACAGCGGATGAATCAGGCTTTCCTGAGGCGCAGGTGCTTGTGGTCTGGCCGCTGCAGGTTGCGCATGGACAGGCGCGGAAGGCTGAGCAGTATAATTTACAGCAGGCTGCTGCGTTGGCGGTTCAGCTTCTGGCATCACGCCAGGCGTAAACAATGGCTCGCCAGGGCCATCATCCACCAGCGCTTTAAACGGCGAGAATGCAAAATCATCAGCTGAAAAGGCATGAGCCCCTGTCGGCTGTTCACCGGAATAGCGCTGCTGCTGGGTGGCGGCAAACTGACGCGCCAGTTCAGCCTCTTCGGCCTCATTGTCATCAAGAATGGGGGCTGTCGTATCGTGCTGATACTCCTCGCCATAGCGGTTCTGCTGACTGGTCGCGAACTGTTGCGCCAACTCATGTTGTTGCAGCATGTCGGCATCGTCATCATCCAGCGCACCATTTTGTTGGCGCCCGGCTTCACGCGCGCGCTCTTCTGCCATGCGCTGCGAGGGCAGTTTGATGCCATAGGAAGCCAGTTCACGACGTGTAGGCACGCGGACACGGTTCGGGCGCGGCAGTTGTGGTCCAATGCCCTCTTTCACCTGCGGACGAGCAGCACCGCCATCGGCAAGACTAAACACCGGCGCAGTAGCCACTGCCGCTGTCGCAGCGACATCTTTCGCGCCTGCAGCAACAGGCGCGACTGTCGGCACAACGCTGGGTTCAACAGGCGTTGTCGGCGCAGCAGGAATAGAAGGCATCGCTGGCGCGACCGGACGCGTCGATTCTTGTACCGGCTCCGGGATGGGCTGATACCAGGCGGCAAGCTGTTCACGCTCACGTGCTCGCTGGGCTTCAACCTCTTCAAAATAGTAAAGTGGCGGGCGCGTCTGCTTCACCTCTTCTACCACTTCCGGCTCAATCTCCGGCGCTGGCGCGGGCTCTTCGTATTGAGGCTCTTGCCACGCCTGATATGCTTGCGGCTGTGGTGCAACAGGCGGCGCTTCCGGCTGCCACTCATTATTCTGTGCAGGCGCGGCGTAATGCGAAAGCGGAACCTGCTCTGGCTCTGGCTCATATTGCGCCGCATAGTCGCCAGAAGCTGGCTGCCACGGCGGCGTTTCCACCGGGGGCTGGACCACCGGGCTGGCTGGCGCAGCATACGCCTGTGCCGCTGTCATGGCTGCAGCGGCGGCTGAAACAGGTTCGGTTGCGCGTTGCCCGCTTAACAGCGGATCGTAAGCGTCGATATCCGGTTGTGTGGCTCTATGGCCAGAAAACAGGACATCATCAGCATCTGCTGCGACACCGCGGGCACTGTAGGCAATCTCCTCTTCATCATCATCCATCCGTTTTCCGGAGAACAATGCTGCGTCGGTTTTACGGCCAAGCGGGTTGGCGAATTTTTCCGCGACGCGTTTACGGCGCGCCAGTGCTCCACGCAGAATACGGGCACGACGCGATTCGCGCGGGGCTGCGGGCTCGTCGTCGTACTCCTCTTCTTCATATTCCTCTTCATCAACCCAGGTATCGTCACGGCGCGTGCGATTACTGGCGAAGGTGAGAATACCGAGGATAATGCCACCGAGTTTTTCAGCAATGGTCACCCAGGACCAGCCGGTAAACAGCGTGAGCCCGGCTGCCCAGACACACAATAAGGCGATGGTGCCCCCGCTGCTATGCAGCAACGGTTGCAACGTTGTGCTCAGCAAACTACCGATGACGCCGCCAGAGGCGAAATACCAGATATCGTCAGCGTTGATAGCCGCCAGACCGCAAGAGGTCAGGATCAGCGCCAGCGCGCCAATAAGACGTAATGAAACGGCGAAATAATCGATAAAGTCTTCATTGGCACGATGTCGATAAGCAAACCAGCAACCACCGATGATAATCACCGGCAGGGTGTAAGCCATTACACCGAAAATGAAGAATAATGTATCCGCAAGCCACGCTCCCGGTGCGCCACCCAGATTATGTATGGGTTCATGCCACGCGGTTTGCGACCAACTGGGATCGGAAGGATTAAAACTAATGAGGGCCGCCATTAACCAGACGGCAAACAGAGAAACAAGGATCAGCAACGCCTCAAGGAGTCGACGCCCGCTGCTTAGCTTGGTTAGTGTGACTTCTTTGTCTTCTGTGTATTCCTGGCTCAAGTAAGGCTCTCCAGCTAAAACGGACAACAGCGCCGGGTTACCCCGGCACTGTTGCTGTATGGATTAACAGGAGTGTAATCAAAAAAAGCTGATTTTGCACCTGTTCCGTATTAGCGCGTCTTGATAACCAGACGGTTGCTCTGTTTGACTTCTTCCATCACCACATAAGTACGGGTGTCATTCACGCCCGGCAGTCGCAGCAGGGTTTCCCCTAGCAGTTTGCGATAAGCAGACATATCCGGCACACGTGTTTTCAACAGGTAGTCGAAATCACCGGACACCAAATGACACTCTTGAATTTCTTCAAGTTTTTGTACTGCGGCGTTAAATTGCTCAAACACATCCGGGGCGCCACGATTCAGAGTAATCTCAACAAATACCAGAAGTGATGCATCCAGATAATGCGGGTTCAGCAGCGCTGTATAGCCCTGAATGAAGCCCTGTCTTTCCAGCCTGCGCACGCGCTCAAGGCACGGCGTAGGAGAAAGTCCCACTCGTTTAGAAAGCTCGACGTTGGAAATACGCCCATCTTTTTGCAATTCGTTCAGAATATTACGATCAATGCGGTCGAGATCTTTGCCAGGGCGCTTCTTGCTATCTACCATTATTATTGTCTCTCTGTATTCCTTCCCTACTCCTGTCTTGACCCTGTGCACTTCACTGTTCAGGGTCTTTGCCCGTCGCTTTACGTGCGGGTTAATAACGATAACGCCGCATGTAATCCCAGGGTCTGCATTAAGAAGTCCGTTGCCATACGGCAGCTATCGACATCACGAATGGCGTCTGTCCACGCCATGCGTAGATTTCGCTAGCCCGGTAAAAATGGTATTTACATGCATGAATTTGCATCACGCGCGAAACACTGCTTTTTTTCTTCCTTTGATGTTTTCGCAAATGCGCAGGGGATTGTCAAAGCAAAACATCTTTTTTTAGTACAACATGCCAGATATTCATCATCACCCTTAGGCAATACTCATTTAATCACCTTATAACGGCCCGTTTTTCAGTAGAAATAGTTATATTTAGGATCTCACTCAGCGTTAAATGATTAGTGCCATCTATTACACATATCGTTAACAAAACCGCTGTGCCCTTTTTTTACGCCTGCAAATTCCCTACAATCCAGCCCAATGTCTGCCAAACAATAATGAGGATCTCATGGGTACGGCCAAACACAGTAAGCTGCTTATCCTTGGTTCAGGGCCTGCGGGATACACCGCTGCGGTCTATGCTGCACGTGCAAACCTGGAACCGGTGTTAATTACCGGTATGGAGAAAGGCGGTCAGCTCACCACGACCACTGAGGTGGAAAACTGGCCAGGCGACCCGCACGATCTGACCGGGCCGCTCCTGATGGAGCGCATGCATGAACATGCCGCAAAATTTGATACCGAAATTTTGTTCGATCATATCAATAAGGTTGATCTGCAAAACCGTCCGTTCCGTCTTATCGGTGATAGCGGCGAATATACCTGTGATGCGTTGATTATCGCCACCGGCGCCTCCGCGCGTTATTTGGGTCTGCCATCTGAGGAAGCATTTAAAGGCCGCGGTGTTTCTGCCTGCGCCACCTGCGATGGTTTCTTCTATCGCAATCAGAAAGTCGCGGTCATCGGTGGGGGTAATACTGCCGTTGAAGAAGCGCTGTACCTGGCAAACATCGCCTCTGAGGTACACCTGATTCACCGTCGTGATTCTTTCCGCGCGGAGAAAATCCTGATTAAACGTCTGATGGATAAAGTGGCCAGTGGCAATATCGTGCTGCACACCAACCGCACCCTGGAAGAGGTGACGGGCGATCAGATGGGCGTTAGCGGTCTGCGCATTCGCGATACCGAAAATGCGGATAATATTGAATCACTGGATGTCGCCGGCCTGTTTGTCGCTATTGGACACAGCCCGAACACCGCCATTTTTGATGGTCAACTTGAACTGGAAAATGGCTACATCAAAGTACAGTCAGGTATTCATGGCAATGCCACCCAGACCAGTATTCCAGGCGTTTTCGCTGCGGGTGATGTTATGGATCATATCTATCGTCAGGCGATCACCTCGGCCGGTACCGGCTGTATGGCGGCACTGGATGCAGAACGTTATCTTGATGGGTTAGCACAAAGTAAATAAACGTTACAACTCAGTAACAAAGGTAAATAAGGCGACTATAAGTCGCCTTTATTTTTGCGCCGATGTAACATTGCGAAGCTCAAAAATTCCGATAACTTCACCTGCAAAGCGCGCAATGAATAAAACCCGTCAACAAGAGTTAACCCGCTGGTTAAAACAGCAAAGTGTCATTTCCCGTCGCTGGCTTATGATGTCTCGCCTGCTGGGCGTGGTGAGTGGCGTTCTTATCGTTGCTCAGGCCTGGATACTCGCCAAGATCCTGAATCATATGATTATGGAAAATATCCCGCGCGAAGCATTGCTGCTGCCTTTTGCCTTGTTGGTGCTGATTTTTGTTTTGCGCAGTTGGGTCGTCTGGTTGCGTGAGCGCGTCGGTTTTCATGCCGGCGTCCACATCCGTTTCGAAATACGCCGTCAGGTGCTCGACAGGTTACAGCAAGCTGGTCCAGCGTGGATTCAGGGTAAGCCCGCAGGCAGTTGGGCTACGCTTATCCTCGAGCAAATCGACGATATGCATGATTTCTATGCACGTTATCTGCCTCAGATGGCACTGGCAGCCAGCGTACCGTTGCTGATTGTCATTACCCTCTTTCCAATTAACTGGGCCGCAGCCTTGATTCTGCTGGCAACCGCACCTCTCATTCCGATCTTTATGGCGATGGTGGGGATGGGCGCAGCCGATGCGAACCGACGCAACTTCAAAGCACTGGCGCGCCTGAGCGGCCATTTCCTTGACCGCTTACGCGGCATGGAGACGCTGCGTATCTTCGATCGTGGCGCAGCGGAGACAGAAAATATTCGTCAGGCCTCAGAGGATTTTCGCAGCCGTACGATGGAAGTCCTGCGTATGGCGTTTCTCTCCTCCGGCGTGCTGGAGTTTTTCACTTCGTTGTCCATCGCTCTGGTGGCCGTCTATTTTGGCTTCTCTTACCTGGGCGAACTCAATTTTGGCCATTACGGCACGGGCGTAACGCTGTTTGCCGGTTTCCTGGCCCTGATTCTGGCTCCGGAGTTCTTCCAGCCGCTGCGCGACCTGGGGACGTTCTATCACGCGAAAGCCCAGGCTATTGGTGCCGCCGACAGCCTGAAAACCTTTATGGAAGCGCCACATGCCCATCCGCAGCGTGGCGATATCACGCTGAAAGCGGATGAGGCGGTGAGCATCACAGCGGAAGATCTGGTTCTCAAATCGCCAGAAGGCAGCGTCCTTGCCGGGCCACTGAACTTTACGCTGCCAGCCGGTCAGCGCGTGGTGCTGGTGGGGAAAAGCGGCTCCGGTAAGAGTTCGCTGGTGAATGCCCTTTCCGGGTTCCTGCCGTATGAGGGCTCCCTGCGGATAAATGGCATTGAGTTACGAGACCTGGACCCGGAGAGCTGGCGTCAGCTTATCAGTTGGGTCGGGCAAAACCCGCAGCTTCCGGCCACCACATTACGGGAAAATATCCTCCTGTCTCGCCCGGATGCCAGCGCCGCTGAATTGCAGACCGTGTTGGATAAAGCCTGGGTGAGCGAATTTTTACCGCTCTTACCACAAGGGCTGGAAACAGCTTGTGGCGATCAGGGAACGCGTCTTTCCGTAGGCCAGGCCCAGCGCGTTGCGGTTGCCCGCGCCCTGCTTAACCGATGCCAACTATTGCTGCTCGATGAACCCGCCGCCAGCCTTGACGCGCACAGTGAACAGCGCGTGATGCAAGCGCTTAATGATGCCTCACTGAACCAGACAACACTGATGGTGACACATCAGTTAGAAGGGCTGGCCGACTGGAGCGCCATATGGGTCATGGATGACGGAAAAATCATCGAACAGGGGACTTTCGCGGAACTCTCCACAGCGCAGGGAGCCTTTGCCGCGCTCCTCGCCCATCGCCAGGAGGACATTTAAATGCGCGCACTTCTGCCCTATCTCGCTCTGTATAAACGCCACTTCTGGCTGCTGTTGCTGGGTGTGATCCTCGCGATTGTCACACTACTGGCCAGTATCGGCCTGCTGACATTGTCCGGATGGTTTTTATCGGCATCCGCGGTGGTCGGCGCCGCCGGACTCTACAGCTTTAATTACATGCTCCCGGCTGCAGGGGTTCGCGGTGCCGCGATTACCCGTACCGCCGGGCGCTATTTTGAACGGCTGGTCAGCCACGATGCAACCTTCCGCGTGCTGCAACATCTGCGCGTCACTACATTCAGCAAACTGCTGCCGCTCTCTCCTGCCGGCCTGTCACGTTTTCGCCAGGGAGAGTTACTCAATCGCGTGGTTGCGGATGTCGACACGCTTGACCACTTGTATCTGCGCGTGATTTCACCTCTTGTTGGCGCTCTTGTGGTGATTGTTGTGGTCACCGTCGGGCTAAGCGTACTGGATGTTCCACTGGCGCTGATGCTGGGTGGAATTATGCTGGCTACGCTGATTATCCTGCCGCCGCTCTTTTATCGTGCCGGGAAACCCACCGGCGAAAATCTGACGCAGCTTCGCGGACAATACCGTCAGCAGTTAACCACCTGGCTACAGGGCCAGGCGGAACTGACGATTTTCGGCGCCAGCCAGCGCTACCGCGAACAGATGGAAAATACGGAACTAAGCTGGCATGACGCCCAGCGTCGCCAGTCCGATCTGACTGCCGCGTCCCAGGCAGTGATGTTACTGATTGGCGCGATTGCAGTGCTGACTATGCTGTGGTTCGCCGCAGGCGGCGTGGGCGATAACACGCAGCCAGGTGCGCTTATTGCCCTTTTCGTGTTCTGTGCTTTAGCGGCTTTTGAAGCGCTGGCCCCGGTTACCGGTGCATTCCAACACCTTGGACAAGTTATCGCCTCGGCGATACGGATTACGCAAATTACCGACTGTCCGCCGGAAGTGCAGTTCCCGCAAACCTCAGCGATGGCCCCCACTGAGGTCAATGTCAACCTGCGGGACATCTCATTTAGCTATCCTGAGCAACCGCAAAAGGCGCTGGATGGCATTAGCCTGTCTATTGCCGCTGGCGAACATGTTGCTGTGCTGGGGCGTACAGGGTGTGGTAAATCAACGCTGCTACAGCTATTAACGCGTGCCTGGGACCCGCAGCACGGAGAAGTATTACTCAACGGAGCGCCACTGACTCAATACGGGGAAACGGCGCTACGTGCGAGTATCAGTATGGTACCGCAACGTGTGCATCTGTTCAGCGCAACGCTGCGCGATAACCTGCTGTTAGCCGCACCGCAGGCAACTGATGAGGCGCTGGCTGATGTACTTACCCGCACGGGTCTTGAGAAATTACTCGATGACAGCGGCCTGAATGCCTGGCTGGGTGAAGGCGGTCGTCAACTGTCCGGCGGTGAGCTTCGCCGTCTGGCTATCGCACGAGCGTTATTGCACGATGCGCCGCTGGTCCTGCTGGATGAGCCGACCGAGGGGCTTGATGCTGCCACGGAGAGCCAAATCCTTGAGTTACTTGAAGAAGTGATGCAGAAAAAAACCGTGCTTATGGTGACACATCGCCTGCGAGGGCTGAGTCGCTTTGATCAGATAATTGTGATGGACAACGGACAAATAATTGAGCAAGGTAATCACGCAGCGTTAATGGCAAAACAGGGTCGATACTACCAGTTTAAGCAACGTCTGTAGTCTATGGATGTCGTCATTTTCAGCCTCCCATTAAGGGGTGATTCTAAAGTGCTGTGCCGGATGTGACGATATATATGGGGTATTCCTTGTTGCGTTGTGGAGCGTTGTGTCATGCGCCTGGTCCAGCTGTCTCGTCATACCCTTGCGTTCCCTTCGCCGGAAGCGGCGTTGCGTGAACCAAATGGCTTGTTGGCACTGGGTGGGGATCTTAGCCCTGCCCGTCTCCTGATGGCGTATCAACGCGGTATCTTCCCGTGGTTTTCGCCAGGCGATCCCATTCTCTGGTGGTCGCCAGACCCACGTGCCGTGCTGTGGCCGACAGAGTTTCATGTCAGCCGTAGTATGAAGCGTTTTCACAAATCCTCCCCCTATCGCGTTACGATCAATCATGCCTTTGGGCGGGTAATCGACGGCTGCACAGAGGATCGTGATGAGGGAACCTGGATCACACCGGATGTGGTGCTGGCTTATCACCGACTGCATGAGTTAGGACATGCCCATTCAATTGAAGTCTGGGAGGAGGATGAACTGGTCGGTGGCATGTACGGCGTATCGCAGGGGAGATTGTTTTGCGGCGAGTCGATGTTCAGCCGCCGCGTTAATGCATCCAAAACTGCGTTAATGGTGTTCAGCCATGCCTTCGCTCGCGATGGGGGTCAATTGATTGATTGCCAGGTGCTGAACTCGCATACCGCCTCGCTGGGCGCCGTGGAAATTCCGCGGCGCGAGTACCTTGAATGGCTTAGAGAGCTCCGTTTGCAAAAGCTCCCTTCCCATTTCTGGGTGCCCAGGGAACTGTTTTTACCCGCCTGATGAATGTTTTCGGCACATTTTTTATCAGGGTGTTATAATGGACGCTCAGAGCAGCTTCTGCCTGTTACCCCGCCACCATTCGGGAAAGCTTGTATCAGGGACGTCCTTCATTTCCTTCTTCGTTCCCCTTTACACGTTGCGCATATTGCGTGCCGTGAGTGTGGCGTGAGGGTAATGCGCAAAAGCCGCTTTGCTGCGTTTTATCGCACAAATCTTTACTTAACAGACGAACTTCGGCATTATCTTGCCGGTTCAAAAAAATATGGTAGTGATACCCCCGAGGATTAGATGGCCAAAGAAGACAATATTGAAATGCAGGGCACCGTTCTGGAAACGTTGCCTAATACTATGTTCCGCGTAGAACTGGAAAACGGTCACGTGGTCACTGCGCATATCTCCGGTAAAATGCGTAAAAACTACATCCGCATTCTGACGGGCGACAAAGTGACAGTTGAGCTGACCCCGTACGACCTGAGCAAAGGCCGCATTGTCTTCCGTAGCCGTTAATTATTGAAGCACGCACGTGCAAGAATTTGAGAGCCGGACGCGCAGTCCGGCTTTTTTCGTTTCCGAATACGATGCGCCCCGCTTTTCGGGGATGATGCCAACATCAACACCAGTATGCTACGCATAAAAAAACCGGACATCAGTCCGGTTTTTTATTTCAGGCAGGAAGATTAATGTGCGGCTTCCGGTTTGTGCTTTTGTGCACTCTGGAAGTCATATTTCAGCTCATCTTTCTCTTTATCCAGTGTTACCGTTACCTGGCCGCCATCAACCAGCGAACCAAACAGCAGTTCATTGGCGAGCGGTTTTTTCAGGTTATCCTGGATGACGCGTCCCATTGGACGTGCCCCCATCGCACGGTCATAGCCTTTTTCCGCCAGCCAGTTGCGGGCATCCTGACTGACTTCCAGCGACACGCCTTTCTGATCCAACTGCACCTGGAGCTCGACGATAAATTTGTCGACCACCTGATGGATCACCTCAGTCGACAAGTGATCGAACCAGATGATGTTGTCCAGACGGTTGCGGAACTCCGGCGTAAAGATCTTTTTGATCTCTTCCATCGCATCGGTACTGTTATCCTGGTGGATAAGACCAATCGATTTACGTTCGGTTTCACGCACCCCGGCGTTAGTGGTCATCACCAGCACCACATTGCGGAAGTCCGCTTTGCGCCCGTTGTTATCGGTCAGCGTACCGTTATCCATGACCTGCAACAGCAGGTTAAAGACATCCGGATGCGCTTTCTCGATCTCATCAAGCAGCAGGACCGCATGAGGATGTTTAATGACCGCATCCGTCAGTAAGCCGCCCTGATCAAAGCCGACATATCCTGGAGGCGCACCAATCAAACGGCTGACGGTATGACGCTCCATATATTCGGACATATCAAAACGCAGCAGTTCGATACCCAGCGCTTTGGAAAGCTGGACCGTCACCTCGGTTTTCCCGACTCCGGTAGGACCGGCAAACAGGAAGGAACCGACCGGCTTATGATCGTGGCCCAGACCCGCACGGCTCATCTTGATGGCTTCGGTTAATGCCTCAATGGCTTTATCCTGCCCAAAGACCAGCATTTTCAGGCGATCGCCGAGATTTTTCAGCGTATCGCGATCGCTTTGCGACACACTCTTCTCAGGAATACGCGCGATGCGGGCCACCACCGATTCGATATCCGCCACGTTGATGGTTTTTTTACGCTTGCTGACGGGCATCAGTCGTGCACGCGCGCCAGCTTCGTCAATCACATCAATCGCTTTATCCGGCAGATGACGATCGTTGATGTATTTCACCGCCAGCTCCACCGCCGCACGCACCGCTTTCGCGGTGTAGCGCACGTCATGGTGTGCTTCGTATTTCGGTTTCAGGCCATTGATAATCTGCACAGTCTCTTCGACAGAGGGTTCAGTAATATCAATTTTCTGGAAACGACGCGCCAGCGCACGGTCTTTCTCAAAAATGTTGCTGAATTCCTGATAGGTCGTCGACCCCATCACGCGAATCTTACCGCTGGAGAGCAACGGTTTGATCAGGTTAGCGGCATCCACCTGTCCACCCGACGCGGCACCCGCACCAATAATGGTGTGAATTTCGTCGATAAACAGAATGCTGTTGCTGTCCTGCTCAAGCTGTTTCAACAGCGCTTTGAAACGCTTCTCAAAGTCACCGCGGTATTTGGTGCCCGCCAGCAGAGAACCGATATCCAGCGAATAGACGGTGCAATCGGCCATAATTTCAGGCACGTCACCCTGCACAATACGCCATGCCAGACCTTCGGCAATCGCCGTCTTACCGACACCGGATTCTCCCACCAACAACGGGTTATTTTTACGGCGACGACAGAGAACCTGAACAGTGCGCTCAAGCTCTTTGTCACGCCCAATCAACGGGTCAATACCGCCGACACGAGCAAGCTGATTGAGATTGGTGGTGAAGTTTTCCATACGTTCCTCCCCGCCTGCTTGCTCTTCATTATTCGCCTGACTGCTTGAATCAGAAGAGGATTGTCCCGGCTCGTCTTTACGTGTGCCGTGAGAGATGAAGTTAACCACGTCAAGGCGGCTCACTTCATGTTTGCGTAGCAGATAAGCCGCTTGCGACTCCTGCTCGCTGAAAATGGCAACCAGCACGTTCGCCCCGGAAACTTCGCTACGACCGGAGGACTGAACGTGAAACACCGCGCGCTGTAAGACACGCTGGAAGCTGAGCGTCGGTTGAGTATCGCGCTCCTCTTCACTCATCGGCAGGACGGGTGTGGTTTGTTCGATGAAGGCTTCGAGTTCCTGTCGCAACGCCACCAGGTCCACAGAACACGCTTCCAGCGCTTCGCGGGCCGAGGGGTTACTGAGCAATGCCAGTAACAGGTGTTCGACGGTCATAAACTCATGTCGGTGCTCACGCGCTCTGGCGAAAGCCATGTTTAAACTGAGTTCCAGTTCTTGATTGAGCATTGGCACCTCCCCCAAGTTTTATGCCTGCATTCAGGCTCTTTCCAGCGTACACAACAACGGATGCTCGTTTTCCCTGGCATATTTATTAACCATCGACACTTTCGTTTCTGCGACTTCTGCGGTGAAAACACCACAAATTGCCTTTCCACGATAGTGCACAGTCAGCATCAATTGCGTTGCACGTTCTACATCATAAGAAAAGAACTTTTGTAGCACGTCAATAACAAATTCCATTGGCGTGTAATCATCGTTCATTAACATAACTTTATACATGGATGGCGGCTTTAGCGCGTCACGCAGTTTTTCATCCGCCAGGTGGTCAAAATCCAGCCAGTTATTGGTCTTGCCCATCGTCAGTTTTCATCTTAGGTTACAGGTTCCGACCCAAATCAATCGGCCGATTACATGAGTCTAGATGTATTTTTAATCTACATCAGGTGTTAGATAACTATCATCTATCGTTGTCATCCGCGACGGCTGTCACAAACCCCTCCAATAGCGTTAACTGCTTCAAATTTTTGATTGATGCACCCCGCATAACCCCTGCCAAACGCTTGACGCGATGCCTGATTTCTCTAAATTGTACAGGCGAGAGTTGGCGAGGTTTTGAACAAACCCACACTCTGCCACCGGTTCATTCCATCTTACTTAAATAAGATTTACGAAGGATGTCGAAGCATGGAAACGGGTACTGTTAAGTGGTTCAATAATGCCAAAGGGTTTGGTTTCATTTGCCCCGAAGGCGGCGGCGAAGATATCTTCGCACATTACTCCACCATTCAGATGGATGGTTACAGAACGCTAAAAGCCGGGCAAACCGTCCGGTTTGATGTACATCAGGGCCCTAAAGGCAATCATGCCAGTCTCATCGTGCCCGTAGAAGCAGAAGCCGTCGCCTGACGGCGCTTTCTTCATTGTGTACATGCCGCAGTTAAAATGCCAGTCCAGTCGACTGGCATTTTTATTTACTCGCGAGCCAGCGCATCCACCGGGTCCAGTCGCGCCGCGCTGCGGGCTGGCAACCAGCCAAACAGCACGCCAGTAAAGGTTGAGCAGATAAAGGCCGTCAATAGCGCAACTGGCGAAAAGCCTATCTCCCAACCCGGCAGGAACAATTGCAGCGTGAAAGCGATAGCCATCGAGAGTGCCACACCCAGCGCGCCCCCCACCAGACATACCAGCACGGCTTCAATCAAAAACTGCGCCAGTACATCGCTCGCCCTCGCACCCACCGCCATGCGGATACCAATCTCTCGGGTTCGTTCCGTTACTGATACCAGCATAATATTCATTACACCAATACCGCCAACCAGAAGTGAGATTACCGCAACCAACGTTAAAAACAGCTGAAGAGTACGTGTGGTCTTTTCTGCCGTTTTCAATACACCGTCCATATTCCAGGTGAAGAAATCCTTTTTGCCGTGGCGTAATGACAGCAACCGCGTAAGCTGCTGCTCCGCCTGCTCACTGCTGTAACCTTCATTGACTCGCACGGTAATGGAGTTCAACCAGGACTGGCCCAGAACGCGGGCCGAGAGGGTGGGATAAGGCAACCAGACGCGCAAAATCTTACTGCTGCCAAACATTGACTGCTTCTCTTCTGCCACACCAATCACCGTGGCGGGCATATTTCCCACCAGAATCACTTCGCCGGTAACCTGCGCTTTGTTCGGGAAGAGCTGACGACGCGTATTGCTATCGAGAACCACCACCTGTGCCCGTCCTTTTTCCTGCTCGCTGTTGAAGGTGTTCCCTTCGCTAAAGGTCATGCCATAGACGTTGAAATACTGACCGCTAACGCCATTCGCGCTGGCCGCCACATCAATGTTTCCACTGCGCAGGCGCACGTTTTGCGAGACAGATGGCGTGGCCGAGCGCACCCATGGCTGCTTTTGGATGGCGACCATATCGTCGTATTTCAGCGCCTGCTGATACTGAGGGTCGTCATCGCCGAAATCTTTACCGGGGTAGACATCAATGGTGTTGGTGCCGATGGCTCGAATATCAGCCAGTACCAGTTGTTTAGCGGCATCGCCCACCACCACAATCGACACCACCGAGGCAATGCCAATAATGATGCCGAGCATGGTGAGCAAGGTACGCATCTTATTTGCCGCCATCGCCCGCCACGCCATCATCAGCGCTTCCTGCAAACGCCCGGAGAATTGTCGCCAGTTGCCGGGTTCCGTCCCTGCACTCATTGTCTTCGGCGCGTTGTCGTGCTTCGTAGAGGGAGGATTCTTAATTATCTCGCCATCGCGGATTTCGATAACTCTTTCAGCCTGCGCGGCAATGTCCGCATCGTGGGTGACGATAATGACCGTGTGACCACGATCGCGAAGCTGATGCAGGATAGCCATCACCTCTTCACCCGAATGGCTATCCAGTGCGCCGGTAGGTTCGTCAGCAAGGATAACCTGCCCGCCGTTCATCAGGGCGCGCGCGATACTAACGCGCTGCTGTTGCCCACCTGAGAGCTGCGACGGCGGATATTCCATCCGTTCATCTAAGCCCAGTCGCGCCAGTAGCTCCTTTGCCCGCGCCAGACGTGCCTTACGATCAACGCCTGCATAAACGGCGGGAACTTCGACGTTCTGCGCGGCCGTAAGATGCGACAATAGGTGATAGCGTTGAAAGATGAAACCGAAGTGTTCCCGGCGCAGCCTGGCCAGCGCATCGCCATTGAGCGTTGCAATATCAATCCCCGCAACCCGATAGCTGCCGCTGGTCGGCTTATCCAGGCAACCCAGGATATTCATTAATGTTGATTTGCCGGACCCGGAAGCCCCGACAATCGCCACCATCTCGCCGGCATGGATATCAAGGGTAATGCCTTTAAGAACCTCTACCTGCCCGTCACCGGAAGGATAACTACGGCGAATGCCTTTAAGTTCGAGCAACGCCGTCATTTATTAGCCCCCGGTTTGATTTCCGAAATGACCACCTCCTCTCCGGCATCCAGCCCTTTTGTCACCTCAGCATCAGTATCATTGCGGGCACCCAGCGTCACTTCACGATCGCGCACTTCACCGTTACGTAGCACTTTCACTTTGTAGCGGTTATCACCCACCGGATCGCCTAACGCGGCAAGCGGCACAGTAAGGACATTTTTCACACCCGTTAACTGAATATGTACCTGCGCCGTCATTTCCAGACGAAGAATGCCTTGCGGGTTAGGCACCTCAAAACGCGCATAGTAAAAAATGGCGTCATTCACTTTCTGCGGCGTGGGGAGAATATCCTTAAGTTTGCCTTCATAGCGGGTGTCCGGGTCACCCAGTACGGTAAACCAGGCCTTTTGTCCCGGTTTGAGGTGGATGACATCAGCCTCGGATACCTGCGCTTTCACCAGCATGGTACTCATATCGGCGAGGGTCAGAATATTCGGAGCCTGCTGAGCGGCAATGACCGTCTGGCCCTGCAAGGTGGTGATTTCCGTCACCTCACCCGCCATAGGCGCAACAATGCGGGTGTAATCAAAATTGGCTTTCGCCGTGTCGAGCGTCGCCTGATTACGCTGAATCTGGGCATCTATAGTACCAATCTGCGCCTCTTTAACCGCCAGGTCGGTAATCGCCGTGTCCAGATCCTGACGCGAGATAAGATGCGTTTTAGCCAGTTGTTGCTGGCGTGTGAGCGTGACCGCAGCCAGTTTGCGCTCAGCCTGAGCCTGACGACGTTGCGCACGCAACTCCATCAGGGTCGCTTCCACTTCCTTGATCTGGTTTGTTGCCTGTTCCGGATCGATAACGCCGAGCAGTTGATCTTTTTTAACTTTATCCCCGATATTCACCGACAGCGTTTTGAGCTGCCCGCTGACCTGAGCGCCAACATCAACTTTGCGCAAAGCATCCAGCTTACCGGTCGCCAGCACGCTCTGCTGCAATTCGCCCGGGCGAACGATCAAGGTTTGATAGTGAGGCACTGGCGCATTCAACTGCTTAAAGAGCCATATCGCCGCCAGTACGATCAGTACTATCAGCACCAGCCAGATTTTTCGACTTCTTCCCTTCAAATTCATAACTTTTCCAGATATCCAAACTGACTCTATTGATGCCAGTATTCATTAAACAATTGCTCAACGAAACCCAATCTTCTTTTTTTTCACATAATTCATTTATTCGACGTTAAGACATATTTTGTTGAAATATTGACATTACGCTTACAATTCGAGTTTGTGTCATGTCCACTATCGCTGGAATCGCTTCACCCGTACTCTGTGCAAAAACAGGCTGGCAACTTTTTTGCCGTCTTGCCAGTGGCAAATTAATGTCAGGTTTTGCCTGGAAAAATCCCTCTTATCGGCGAAAATTTCTGCTGCGCTCTTTGCTCAAACCACTCGGCACCGCGAAACTGCTATCCAGCCTGGCACAGCACCCGGATTTATTGCTTATTCTTAATGCCCAGCCGGGTTTGCCCTGCCGATTACATCGCCCGTGGCTGTCATTAACCTTCGACGAGAAAAAAACACTCGCCGCGCTCGATTATCATTACAAAACCCTTTATGCGCGCTTACCCACCGAGGTACGTTCAGGTTTTTTTACGCCGCAGGGCGTCACCTTTGCTAAATTAACCGGCAAGAATGGGGAGCAGTATACTATCCGTTTTTATACGGACCCGATGCAGGACAAAGAAGGTGAAGCGACACTGGTTTTTTGCGATGAGCAGCGAACCCAACTGGCGGGAATGACCTTCGCGCTGTGTCTATACGAAGGGAAACGCACGCTGTTTATCGGTGGCCTGCAGGGCGCAAAAGCGAATATTCCCCATGAGTTTATCCAGGCCGCAACCAAGAGTTGCCACGGCTTATTTCCTAAACGTCTGCTGCTGGAAGCCTGTACAGAGCTGGCATCTTACCTGGGTATGGAGCAAATTATCGCCGTCAGTAATGACACGCATATTTACCAGAGCTGGCGCTACCGCAAGAAAAAACAGGACAAGCTGCACGCCGACTACGACAGCTTCTGGGAATCGCTCAGCGGCGAACGTACCGCCGAGGGAACCTTCCGCCTGCCAATGTTGATTGTGCGAAAAACCATGGAAGAGATTGCCAGTAAAAAACGCGCGGAGTATCGCCGCCGCTATGATTTACTGGATTCACTGCAAAACCAGATGCGTCAGATTTTACACCGTTAATCCGCTCTCCCGCGCGCCAGCCAGAGTACGCGGGAGAACATCTTACGTAGAAGTAATGGCACCGACTCCACGCCCCGCCGCCCCGCTTCCATCGCGACTTCAATAGCTAAGTCGGGTTTCGACGAACGATGAATCGCTTTGATAATGATACGCCGCATATTCATCGGCACATTTTCAGGCAACTGCGCCACACGGCGATACACATCGTCAAACCCCTCGCGAAACATAAAATGCTCCATGTCCAGCGCCGGCAGTTCGGTTAAGTGCTCACGCACCTGGTCACGTTCCTCGTTCAGCAGACCGCGCACCGTTGCCGCGTATTTTTTGCCCGCTTCATCCCCGTCGACCAGCACATGCCATTCAATGCCCATGCGTCTGGCGAATTTGATCAAGGGCTTTAACCCGGACTGGGCGAACTCAATAACCTTAATCCCTTCCGCGTCGAAATGGTGCCCGCACTGACGTGCCAGTTCGTTAATCACCCAGGTCTCCGTTTCCCCTTCTACCAGAAGCCAACAGCGGGCAAACAGCGCCGATGCACGGTTAAAACGAATATGGAAGGCAATACGCCGCCCCTCCTCTGCGTTCATGCCGCCCGGCCCCAGCCGCCATGCAGCAACCCGTGAAGACTCCCTCACAAGGCGGCATACATGCTCAACAGGGGTGAGCGAAAGCAGTTCTCCTGAGTTAGTGGTCGTGATTTGCTGTAACGGCAGCAAGTTGAGTAATTGCCAGGCGACGGAAAGCATAATGGGGTGCAGTCGTGTTTCCGGATCTTCAACCAACAGAAGCGGTCGGGCGTCGCGGTCCAGGCGCACTGTCCCTTTGGCCTGTAACAACGTCGCAAAAAAGCCTAACAGAATGACCCGGTACATACGGCCGCCGGGTTTATCGATCATACGGTTAATGATATCGAGGTAACGCCAGCTACGCTGCTCATCGTGAGAGCGACGGCGCATCAGGCGCTGATGGGATGGACCGCTGCCCTGTTCAGCAAAATAGTGCTCCAGCAGTTGCACCATGGCTGAAAGCCCGTGGCGAATTTGCCCGTCCGTCAGGTTTTGCGGATGGGTCACCAGTTCCCGTGAGAGAAAATCAAGCTGACGCGCGGTTGCTTCTACTTCCAGCGTCTGCGGCAGCGAACCATTACGGATACGTCGCATAAAACGCGCATCACGCAGACGTAGCACCGGCATCAGGCGGATAAGATGGCGCGCCAGGTCATCAATATCGTCGAGTATCAGCGGGTGCCCCTGGGCATCAAGAAAGCTTCGTAGCGTCATGACGCTCTCATCTTGCGCCAGTTCCCCTTCCAGACGGTAAAACAGACGTTGATAGCCATCATCGCTGGGCACCCAGCAGGGCTGAAGCGGTCGATAACGGCGTGTACGGTACCGCCCCGGTTCGGATTCACGAAACGTCAGGATAATGTGCAGATGGTGTTCCCGCCCCTGAATATCTCCCGGCGGAAACCAAAAATCTTCACGTACAAAATGATATAAATCTGTTTCCGGCGAGAGCAACAACGTCAGCGCATCCAGCAGGCTTGATTTACCCCAGGCATTTTCCCCGATCAGGACGTTGGTTTGTTCCAGCATCAGCGATAGCCGATTGATACCGCGAAACCCGACAATCTCTACGCGCTCCAGAATCATAGCCCCTCCGGGAAATATGTCTTTTTTCCATTAAGTTAGCTCAAGTATAGCGGCATGAAACGGGGCAAAACACCGTATTTATCATAGATTAAGCATCTTTGAATGTGAGCCAGTGTATCGACGCGCTTATGGTTTAATTTTTTAGCGCATGGCTTATTTCATTCGAAATAATTTCCTGCTGCGTTTCTTCGTTCATCGAAAGGCTATTATCATCATTTTGCCTTAAATCAAATTTAAGCCATTTATTTGGCTGGTTCTCACGCGTCATTATTTCTAAAATAGTGACACAGCAGCCAGAAAAATGTTTTTGGCTGTCTTCACAGGATGTAGATTTTTATTGAGGATATTATGTTTAGAAAATTAGCGGCGGAATGTTTCGGGACATTCTGGCTGGTATTTGGTGGTTGCGGGAGCGCGGTATTAGCTGCGGCATTCCCAGAACTGGGAATTGGTTTTGTTGGCGTAGCGCTGGCATTTGGTTTAACCGTATTAACGATGGCTTACGCTGTCGGGCATATTTCTGGTGGGCATTTTAATCCCGCCGTAACCCTGGGGTTATGGGCGGGTGGTCGTTTCCCGGCAAAAGAGATTATCGGCTATATTATTGCGCAACTGGCAGGCGGGATAATTGCTGCCGGTGTGCTATACCTGATTGCCAGCGGTAAAGCGGGCTTTGATGCTGTCGCCAGCGGCTTTGCGTCAAATGGCTACGGCGAACATTCTCCTGGTCAATATTCCATGACCTCAGCCATCATAATAGAAGTTGTTCTGACTTGTGGCTTCCTGTTAGTTATTCTCGGCGCGACGGATAAATATGCACCTGCTGGTTTTGCCCCTATTGCCATTGGCCTTGCTTTAACGCTGATACATTTGATCAGTATCCCTGTAACAAATACCTCCGTTAACCCGGCACGTAGCACCGCAGTGGCACTCTTTCAGGGTGGCTGGGCGCTAAATCAATTATGGCTATTTTGGGTCATGCCAATTATTGGCGGCATCCTTGGGGGGATTTTGTATCGCACTCTGCTGGAAAAACGTGATTAATTCGAATTAAGCCAATAGGTTATTGGTTTATTTTATCTCTTCGTTTTACGTTGTCAGTTACTCCGAACATTCCTTCTGCCTCTAAGCGGCAACCGGCGTTTTTCATTTAAGAGAGACGCCGGTATCTTCGCCCCTGCCAGTATTGCTAATAATTCTCTTTATTATTAAGCGCCCTCTCTCGTTTTAACATTTACCCCTTAAGCGGTAGACTGGCGGCCTTAAAATTGCGCTAAATCAATCTCTCTGCACATTGCATAAAAAACATCTTTTAAGCCTTTCGGGAGCAGCATAATCTTAAACATGCATTTTAAATATAACTTTAATTTATAAGGTGTGACTATGTTTTGTGTGCAATGTGAACAGACCATCCGTACCCCGGCTGGTGATGGCTGCGCTTATGCGCAGGGTATGTGCGGCAAAACGGCCGAAACATCGGACCTGCAGGATCTGCTGATCGCCGCGCTGCAAGGGCTGTCAGCCTGGGCCAGCAAAGCGCGTGAATACGGCATTATCGTTCATGACATCGACAACTTTGCCCCGCGCGCCTTCTTCTCTACGCTGACAAACGTCAACTTCGATTCCGTGCGTATCGTTGGCTATGCGCGTGAAGCGATTGCCTACCGTGAAGCCTTAAAAGCACAGTGCCTGAGCAAAGATCCGGCAGCCACGGTTGATAACCCGATGGCAGAACTGCAACTGGTCAGCGACGACCTGGGCGATCTGCAGCGTCAGGCGGCAGCCTTCACACCAAATATTGATAAAGCGGTTATCGGTGAAAATATTCTCGGCCTGCGCCTGCTGTGCCTGTACGGCCTGAAAGGGGCCGCAGCCTATATGGAGCATGCCCACGTACTCGGCCAGTACGACAACGAGATTTACGCCCAGTACCATAAAATTATGGCGTGGCTGGGTACCTGGCCTGCTGATATGAATGCCCTACTCAACTGCTCGATGGAAATCGGTCAGATGAACTTTAAAGTGATGAGCATCCTGGATGCGGGCGAAACCAGCGCCTACGGTCACCCGACGCCGACTCAGGTCAACGTAAAAGCGGTTGCCGGTAAATGCATCCTGATTTCCGGTCACGATCTGAAAGACCTCCATAACCTGCTGCAGCAGACCGAAGGCACGGGTGTTAACGTCTATACCCATGGCGAAATGCTGCCAGCCCACGGCTACCCGGAACTGCGTAAATATAAACATCTGGTAGGTAACTACGGCAGCGGCTGGCAGAATCAGCAGGTTGAATTTGCCCGCTTCCCGGGCCCCATCGTGATGACATCTAACTGCATCATCGACCCGACTGTCGGTTCCTATGATGACCGTATCTGGACGCGCAGCATCGTCGGCTGGCCGGGTGTCAATCATCTGGAAGGCGATGACTTCACCCGCGTTATCGATCAGGCACAACAACTGGCAGGCTTCCCGTACAGCGAAATCGAGCACCTGATCACCGTTGGTTTTGGCCGTCAGACGCTGCTCGGTGCAGCCGATACCCTGATTGATTTGGTGAGCCGTGAAAAACTGCGTCACATCTTCCTGCTTGGCGGCTGTGATGGCGCGCGCGGTGAACGTAACTACTTTACCGACTTCGCCACCAGCGTACCGGATGACTGCCTGATCCTGACCCTGGCGTGCGGTAAATACCGCTTTAACAAGCTGGACTTCGGCAATATCGAAGGCCTGCCGCGTCTGGTGGATGCCGGTCAGTGTAACGACGCCTACTCGGCCATTATTCTTGCCGTCACGCTGGCGGAAAAACTGGGCTGTGGCGTGAACGACCTGCCGCTGTCACTGGTGCTTTCCTGGTTTGAACAGAAAGCAATTGTGATTCTGCTGACCCTGCTCTCACTCGGCGTCACCAATATCGTGACCGGCCCAACGGCGCCAGGCTTCCTGACGCCAGATCTGCTGGCAGTACTGAATGAGAAATTCGGTCTGCGTTCAATCACGACCGTAGAGCAGGATATGCAGCAGTTACTGGGCGCGTAAGGAGTAGAGAATGACGATGCCAACCCCGCAGTGTCCGTGGCGTATGCAGGTTCACCACATCCAACAAGAAACACCGGATGTCTGGACGCTGTCGCTGTTATGCCACGATTATTACCCGTACCGCGCGGGACAATATGCGCTGGTCAGTATTCGCAACAGCGCTGAGCAGATGCGTGCCTATACGATCTCCTCCACGCCGGGCGTCAGCGAATACATCACGCTGACCATCCGTCGTCTTGATGGCGGTCTGGGCTCAGAGTGGCTGACGCGAGACGTCAAACGCGGCGATTATCTCTGGCTGTCTGATGCGCAAGGGGAGTTCACCTGCGACAACAAAGCCAGTGATAAATTACTCTTGCTGGCGGCGGGCTGCGGGGTAACACCGATCATGTCGATGCGCCGCTGGCTGGCAAAATACCGTCCACAGGTTGATGTGCAGGTTATTTTTAGCGTGCGCTCACCCCAGGATGTGATTTTTGCCGATGAGTGGAAAAACTACCCGGTTACCCTGGTGGCGGAAAACAACGCCACGGCTGGCTTCCTTGCCGGTCGCCTGACGCAAGAGATCCTGCGCAGCGTCCCGGACCTTGCTGCCCGTACCGTCATGACCTGTGGTCCAGCGCCTTATATGGACCAGGTTGAGAAAGACGTTAAAGCTCTGGGTGTGACGCAGTTCTTTAATGAGAAGTTCTTCACCCCGGTGGCAGAAGCGGCAACCAGCGGTCTGACATTCACCAAACTACAGCCGGCGAAAACGTTCTACGGTCCGATTGGCACTACGTTGCTGGAAGCATTCGAAAGTAACAAGGTGCCGGTCAATGCGGCCTGTCGTGCGGGTGTCTGCGGGTCTTGCAAAACGAAAGTGATGTCCGGTAAGTACAGCGTCACCAGCACCATGACATTAACACCACAGGAAATTGCTGAGGGTTATGTTCTGGCCTGCTCCTGTCACCCGGAAAGCGATCTGGTACTGGCATAACCGCCAGTACCCTGTTAAGCAAAAGCCCTTCCTTTTCAGGGAGGGCTTTTTTAAAACCTTAACGCCACTCGGCTGGCGCAACGGAGTAACGCCCCGCGCCCAGGAAGGCCAGTGCCAGTGCGGCAACAAAGAAATAGACCAGGCTTTCGATCGCCCATGCGCCCGTCTTATCCAACATTGCCGTGTTGTTAATACCCACCATCAACCAGGCAACGACCATTGTAAATGCCAGCACCAGCGCTGCCGGACGGACCAGAATGCCCAAAATGATCAGGGCTGGGCAAACCACTTCGCCAATCAGCACACCGTAAGCGATAAAACCAGGCAATCCTTTCGCCACCAGCATACCCGCGATGCCATCAATACCGCCGATGAGCTTGTGCAATCCGTGGAACAACATCAATCCACCGACAGTCAAACGCAGCAATAAACGACCAAAGTCTTCGTGTGCCAACATCTTATTAACAGAACCTAACATAGATTTAACCATTTGAAATGATTCCTATTTTTATTCGACTGTATGCAGATTATTCCTAATCCAAAAATAAATAAAGCCCTAACTAATAAGGGGCAATTTACGCACAAATAATGACATTTCATCGACTACGCTTGTAGACGGAACAATAAGATGGAGGCGTAACGATGAAACAGACTGTAGCCGCTTATATCGCCAGAACACTTGAGCAGGCAGGGGTGAAACGCATCTGGGGTGTAACCGGAGATTCGTTAAACGGATTAAGCGACAGCCTTAACCGCATGGGCACCATAGACTGGATGTCCACGCGCCATGAAGAAGTTGCTGCATTTGCGGCAGGCGCGGAAGCGCAACTTACCGGTGAGCTGGCCGTCTGTGCTGGCTCCTGCGGGCCTGGCAACCTGCATTTGATTAACGGGCTGTTCGACTGCCATCGCAACCACGTACCTGTGCTGGCGATTGCCGCTCACATTCCTTCAAGCGAAATCGGCAGCGGCTACTTTCAGGAGACCCATCCGCAGGAGTTGTTCCGCGAATGCAGTCACTATTGTGAGCTGGTTTCGACCCCCGAACAGATCCCGCAGGTGCTGGCCATCGCCATGCGCAAAGCCATACTTAACCGTGGTGTTTCCGTTGTCGTCATACCCGGAGATGTGGCGTTGAAACCGGCACCAGAGAGCGCCAGCAGCCACTGGTATCCGGCCCCACAACCAGTGGTAGTACCCGCTGAGGAAGAGTTGAAAAAACTGGCGCAGTTGCTGCGCTACTCCAGCAACATCGCCCTGATGTGCGGCAGTGGCTGTGCGGGCGCACATAGTGCGTTGATCGAGTTTGCCGGTAAGTTGAAAGCGCCTGTCGTGCATGCCATGCGCGGTAAAGAGCATGTGGAGTATGACAACCCGTACGATGTTGGCATGACCGGGTTGATTAGCTTCTCGTCGGGTTTTCACACCATGATGAATGCCGATACGTTAATCCTGCTCGGTACCCAGTTCCCCTATCGGGCGTTTTATCCCACGGATGCCAAAATCATTCAAATTGATATCAATCCAGGCAGCATTGGCGCCCACAGCAAGGTAGACATGGCGCTGGTGGGTGATATCAATGCCACCCTCACCGCCCTGCTCCCGCTGCTGGAAGAAAAAACCGATCGCCGTTTTCTGGACAAAGCGCTGGAGCACTATCGCGATGCGCGTAAGGGGCTGGACGATCTGGCAAAACCCAGTGAGAAAGCCATCCACCCGCAATATCTGGCGCAACAGATCAGCCATTTCGCCAGCGACGACGCCATCTTCACCTGCGATGTAGGCACACCGACCGTCTGGGCTGCACGTTATCTGAAAATGAACGGTAAGCGCCGCCTGCTGGGATCGTTCAACCACGGTTCGATGGCCAATGCGATGCCCCAGGCACTGGGGGCGAAAGCAACCTACCCACAACGGCAGGTTGTGGCGATGTGCGGCGATGGTGGTTTCAGCATGCTGATGGGGGATTTTCTCTCGGTGGTGCAAATGAAGCTGCCTGTCAAAATCATCGTTTTTAACAATAGCGTGCTTGGCTTTGTGGCGATGGAGATGAAGGCTGGCGGGTATCTCACCGATGGCACGGAACTGCACGATACCAATTTTGCCCGAATTGCCGAAGCGTGCGGGATTACCGGTATCCGGGTGGAAAAATCCGCCGATGTGGATGAGGCTCTCCAACGGGCTTTCTCCATTGATGGCCCGGTGCTGGTGGATGTGGTGGTCGCCAAAGAAGAGCTGGCCATCCCACCGCAGATCAAACTGGAACAGGCCAAAGGCTTTAGCCTTTATATGCTGCGCGCCATTATCAACGGACGTGGCGATGAGGTGATGGAACTGGCGAAAACGAACTGGCTCAGGTAAAACATCCTTTTTGTCTCGACACAAAATCCTTCATGATGTATCAGGATGGCACGTCTTCTAACCCCAGACGCGGAGATAACAATGCGACGGGGGTTAGCGGGCACAGCCTGCACAGAGGCAGCCTGAGGGATGACGTGTAAATAAGGAAGTGCCATGATCGATTTACGCAGTGATACCGTCACCCGCCCGGGGCGCGCCATGCTGGAACATATGCTGGCAGCGCCCGTCGGGGACGATGTTTACGGGGATGACCCGACCGTCAATGAACTGCAGCGTTACGCGGCTGCGCTGGGCGGTAAGGAAGCCGCGCTGTTTCTGCCTACGGGTACCCAGGCAAACCTGGTGGCATTGCTCAGCCACTGCGAGCGCGGCGAAGAGTACATTGTTGGCCAGGCCGCACATAATTACCTGTACGAAGCCGGTGGCGCTGCCGTTCTGGGCAGTATCCAGCCGCAGCCTATCGACGCCGCACCGGACGGCAGCCTGCCGCTCGATAAAGTGGCCATGAAAATCAAGCCGGACGATATCCACTTTGCCCGCACCCGCCTGTTAAGCCTGGAAAACACTCACAACGGTAAAGTCCTGCCACGCGACTACCTGCGTCAGGCGTGGGAGTTTACCCGCCAGCGCAATCTTGCGCTGCATGTTGATGGCGCGCGTATTTTCAATGCAGTGGTGGAATATGGCTGTGCGTTGCGCGACATCACCCAATATTGCGACTCGTTTACTATTTGCCTCTCTAAAGGTCTTGGCACGCCCGTCGGGTCACTGCTGGTGGGAAGCAAGGATTACATCAGGCGCGCTACGCGCTGGCGTAAAATGACCGGCGGCGGCATGCGTCAGGCGGGAATACTGGCGGCAGCCGGTCTCTATGCGCTTGAGCACAATGTCCAGCGGCTGAAAGACGATCACGATAACGCGGCCTGGCTGGCGGCACAGTTGCGTGAAATTGGCGCCGACGTGATGCGCAATGACACCAATATGCTGTTTGTCCGCGTAGGGGAAGAAAACGCGGCGGCGCTCGGAGCCTTTATGCGTGAGCGCGATGTGCTGATTAACGCTTCGCCGATTGTGCGCCTGGTGACCCATCTGGACGTCAGCCGCGATCAGCTTGCCGATGTTGTTTCTCACTGGCAGGCGTTTTTGCAGCGTTAAGGAGCAGGGTGTGCCGCAACGAATTCTGGTGCTCGGGGCCAGTGGCTACATTGGTCAGCACCTGATCCAGGCGTTAAGTCAGCAGGGTCATGAGATTCTCGCTGTGGCACGCCATCTTACTCGCCTGCAAAAACAGCAGTTGCCGGGGGTAAGTTGCCATGAAATGGATCTTATCTGGCCAGACAATCTCCCGGCGCTGTTTCAGGGGATCGATACCCTCTACTTCCTGGTGCATAGCATGGGCGAGAGCGGCGACTTTATCGCCCAGGAGCGACAAATTGCCCTCAACGTGCGCGATACGCTGCGGCAATGTCCGGTCCGGCAGGTGATTTTTCTCAGCTCACTGCAGGCCAAAGGATCCAGTGACTCCAGCCATCTGATTGCCCGCCAGCTCACCGGCGATATCCTGCGCGACGCGGGGGTTCCTGTTACGGAATTGCGCGCCGGGATTATTATTGGCGCAGGCTCGGCCGCGTTTGAAGTGATGCGCGATATGGTTTATAACCTGCCGGTGCTGACGCCGCCGCTGTGGGTGCGTTCACGTACCACTCCCATTGCGCTGGAGAATCTGCTCCACTACCTGCTGGAGTTACGCCATCATCCGTCGCAAGAGCACCGCGTTTTTGAGGCTGCCGGCCCGGAAACGCTGAGTTACCAGCAACAGTTTGAACACTTTATGACGGTCAGTGGCGTTACCCGTCCGATGATCCCTGTCCCTCTGCCCACCCGGCTTATCTCGGTCTGGTTTTTACAGGTCATCACGTCCGTGCCGCCGACTATTGCGCGCGCGCTGATTCAGGGGTTAAAGCACGATCTGCTGGCTGACGATGGCCCCCTTCGCCAGCTCATCCCCCAACCGCTGATCACTTTCGACGAAGCGGTTCGTCGTACGCTTCGCGAAGAAGAGAAACTGGTGAATTCCAGCGACTGGGGATATTCCCCGCAGGCATTTGCACGCTGGCGTCCGCAATACGGCTATTTCCCCAAACAGGCAGGCTTCACCGTTGAAACTGCCGCCAGTCTGGAGGCGCTGTGGGAGGTGGTTAATCAGATCGGCGGTAAAGAGCGTTACTTTTTTGGCAATGTTCTCTGGCAAACCCGCGCCGCGCTGGATCATCTGATCGGCCATCGTCTGGCGAAAGGCCGTCCGCAGCGTCCGTTTTTGCAGCCAGGCGACCAGGTTGATAGCTGGAAAGTGATCATCGCCGAGCCGCAAAAGCAATTAGCACTGCTGTTCGGGATGAAAGCGCCGGGGCTGGGTCGCCTGAGCTTTACCCTCACCGACAAAGGTCAATACCGTCTGCTGGATGTGCGCGCCTGGTGGCATCCGCACGGTATGCCAGGGCTGCTCTACTGGCTGCTGATGATCCCCGCGCATCTGTTTATTTTTCGGGGCATGGCGCGGCGAATTGCGCGACTGGCAGAACAAAACGCAGAAAAAAAGTAAATTCAGACATTATTCTTTCATGTTTCCCATTGCATACCGCCCTGTTTCACGGAAGAATGCGCACGCAATGATTGCGGGTCACTATAGTGGATTGCTATGAAGGTTCTGGTCACAGGCGCAACCAGCGGTTTAGGCCGAAACGCCGTCGAATATTTGCGTCAAAAAGGCATTAGCGTACGCGCAACGGGCCGCAACAAAGCCATGGGCGAGTTGCTGACAAAAATGGGCGCTGAGTTTATTCACGCCGATCTGACCGAGCTGGTCTCTTCGCAGGCCAAAGTGATGCTCGCCGGGGTGGACACCCTGTGGCACTGTTCCAGTTTTACCTCTCCCTGGGGTACACAGGCAGCCTTTGACCTGGCGAACGTCCGGGCAACCCGCCGCCTCGGCGAATGGGCCGTGGCCTGGGGCGTGCGTAACTTCATTCATATTTCATCGCCATCACTCTATTTCGATTATCACCACCATCACGACATTCGTGAGGATTTCCGTCCGGCGCGCTTAGCTAACGAGTTCGCCCGTAGTAAAGCCGCCAGCGAAGAGGTGATTCAACTGCTTGCGCAGGCCAACCCCAATACCCGTTTTACAGTTTTACGCCCGCAGAGTCTGTTCGGGCCGCACGATAAAGTCTTTATCCCCCGCCTGGCGCAGATGATGCACCACTACCGCAGCATCTTACTGCCGCGCGGTGGGCAAGCGCTGGTCGATATGACCTACTATGAAAACGCGGTGCATGCGATGTGGCTGGCAAGCCAGCCCGTTTGTGATGCGCTGCCGTCCGGGCGAACGTACAACATCACCAACGGCGAGCCGCGCACCCTGCGTAGCATCGTGCAAAAATTAATTGACGATTTAGGGATGGACTGCCGCATCCGCTCGGTGCCTTATGCGATGCTGGATATGATCGCACGCAGCATGGAACGTTTCGGCGACAAATCAGCGAAAGAGCCTTCGCTCACCCATTATGGGGTATCCAAGCTGAACTTCGATTTCACGCTGGATATCCAAAGAGCGAAGGACGAGCTGGGATATGAGCCTATTGTCTCTGTCGATGAGGGCATTGCCCGCACGGCTTACTGGCTGCGGGATCACGGGAAGTTGCCGCGCTAAACGGCCCTTCCCTCAAGCGTCCTCATCCCTGACCATATTTTTCCAGCAGTGCCTCGGCAATCGCCTGGCTTTCCGCATCGGCTATGCCATTCCATAATGCCGGGCGGAAATGCATCTGGAAGGCCATAATCACCCTTTTCTGCTGGGCGGCGCTCATCTCCGGTTTGACCTCATAACCGTAGCGCGCCAGCAGATCGAGCAGTGAGGCCGTCTCTACCGCTTCATACGGCGCGCGACCATTCAGATAGAATGCCACACGCGAGGCATCCGGCCATGCCCCTATCCCCTGTGACGCCAGTTCACGCCACGGGAAAAGTGGCCCCGGATCATCTTTGCGCTGCGGGGCGATATCCGAATGCGCCACCACGTTCTGTGGCTGGATGTGATAACGACTGACAATGTCTTTCATCAGCGGAACCAGCGCGGCAATCTGTTCAGGCTCAAAGGGGGTAAATCGCTTCACCCCTGCCACGTTTTGCCAGCCACGGTTTTCCAGCTCAATACCGATAGAGGTATCATTGATTCGCGTGGCGTTGCGCCAGTAGCTGATCCCCGCATGCCAGGCCAGCTCACTTTCCGGCACCAGTTGCCAGATACGCGGCTTACCGTGATGGACAGGCGGGTGCGCCGGAATCAAATAGTGCGAACTCACCTGCTTATCGGTGAGCGTCGCCAGCGAAACATCAAAGTCATCCGCCGTGTAGTGCACCACCAGCACTTTGATACGCGGATACGCCGCCTGCGCCTGACGGCGGGTATCAAGCTGGTAACCGTCTTTATCGACGATCCCCTTCTCACCCGCACAACCCACCAGAAGCAGCGCTAACAACAGTAAGGATAAAAAGCGGCTCATCAGCGTGTTTTCACCGCCGTACCGCTCACACTCACCATCAGCATGCTGCTGTCTTTGCCCACCGTTTCGTAATCGATATCGATACCCACAACGGCATTCGCGCCCAGCGCTTTTGCCTGCTCGCCCATCTCGCGAAACGCAATTTCACGCGCCTTGCGCAGCTCTTTTTCATACGCGCCTGAACGGCCCCCCACGATGTCGCGAATACCGGCGAAAAAGTCGCGAAAAATATTGGCCCCCAGAATCGCTTCGCCGGTGACGACGCCGCAGTATTCGACAATCGGCTGGCCTTCGAGGGTGGGTGTTGTTGAAAATTGCATCAGCGTCTCCTTTTGATACTCAGTGCGTTATAAAGCACATTATCGGAGCAATACACTATTCTTGAAAGGTGGTTATATCCGAAGAGAAAATAAGGAAATCAATATGCGCTACTCTGCTTTGACTCTCGTTTTACCGTGCGCGCTGCTGCTCAGCGCCTGTACCACGGTTACACCAGCGTTTAAGGATATCGGAACCCGCAGCGGCCCTTGTATCGAAGGCGGTCCCGATACTGTTGCACAACAATTTTACGATTATCGCATTGAGCACCGCAGTAATGATTTTTCCGCACTGCGTCCGTACCTGAGCGACGATCTGGCGGCTTCGCTCACCGCGGCCAGTAAAGATAATCGCAATACCACGCTCCTGAAATCCGATCCCTTCTCCAGCAGAACCGTCATGCCAGAGAAAGCGAGCGTTGCCAGCGCCTCAACGATCCCGAACACCGATGCGCGAAACATTCCACTGCGGGTCACCCTGACTCAGGGCTCCCAAAGCTGGCAGGATGAAGTGCTGATGATCCGTGAAGGTCAGTGCTGGGCTGTGGACGATGTACGCTACCTCGGTGGCGCGGCGCATGCTCCGGCCGGGACATTGCGCCAGTCTGTTGAGCATCGCTAACAAGATGCCCATGAAAGTGGGAAATATGCATTAATCCCCGCAAAATGTCTGGCATTCGAGCGCGAATGCCGACATTTATGCCTGCTTCCATCACGCCCCGGTATTTTGTGCTAACTTTATGTGTGAATGCGGTTTATATTTAAGTTTTAACGCACAAATATTGCATAACTATTCTGCGAACGTTACTATTTGCGGCCTCAATTGCTATTAGATTGCCTCGATGAGTATAAAATTAAACGGCATTAACTGCTTCTATGGTGCGCACCAGGCGCTCTTTGACATTACGCTTGACTGCCCGCACGGTGAAACACTTGTGCTGCTTGGCCCGAGTGGCGCGGGTAAGAGCTCATTATTACGCGTATTGAACCTGCTTGAGATGCCGCGCTCCGGTCAGTTAAGCATCGCAGGCAATCACTTCGATTTTGCCAAAGCCCCTTCTGACAAAGCGATTCGCGATTTGCGTCAGAACGTGGGTATGGTGTTTCAGCAATACAATCTTTGGCCGCACTTAACGGTAGCCCAGAACCTGATTGAAGCCCCGTGCCGCGTGCTGGGCCTGAGTAAAGATGAGGCGCTCGCCCGTGCGGACAAACTGCTGGAACGTTTACGTCTTAAGCCCTACAGCGATCGTTATCCGCTGCATCTTTCCGGCGGCCAACAGCAGCGTGTGGCGATTGCCCGCGCCCTGATGATGGAGCCGCAGGTTCTGCTGTTTGATGAACCGACAGCCGCGCTGGACCCGGAAATTACCGCGCAAATCGTCAGCATCATCCGTGAACTGGCAGAAACCGGCATTACGCAGGTTATCGTGACCCATGAAGTGGAAGTGGCGCGCAAAACCGCCAGCCGCGTGGTCTATATGGAAAACGGTCATATTATCGAACAAGGGGATGCGAGCTGCTTTGCTTCGCCGCAGACCGACGCGTTTAAATATTATTTATCTCACTGAGTTCTCGGGGAAATGACAATGAAAAAAGTATTGATCGCCGCGCTACTTGCAAGCGTCAGCCTCTCTGCTTCCGCAGCACAGACTATCCGTTTCGCCACCGAAGCAAGCTACCCTCCGTTTGAATCTACCGACGCCAACAACAAAATCGTTGGTTTCGATGTGGACCTGGCAAACGCGCTGTGTAAAGAGATTGATGCCACCTGTACCTTCACCAACCAGGCGTTCGATAGCCTGATCCCCAGCCTGAAATTCCGTCGTTTCGACGCGGTAATGGCCGGTATGGACATCACCCCGGAGCGTGAGAAACAGGTTCTGTTTACCACTCCGTACTATGACAACTCCGCGCTGTTCGTGGGTCAAACCGGTAAATACACCAGCATTGATGCCCTGAAAGGCAAGAAAGTGGGCGTGCAGAACGGCACTACTCACCAGAAATTCATCAACGATAAGCACCCGGAAATCACCACTGTTCCGTACGACAGCTATCAGAATGCTAAGCTGGATCTGCAGAATGGCCGTATCGATGCCGTATTCGGTGACACCGCAGTTGTTACCGAATGGTTGAAATCGAACGATAAACTGGCTGCCGTTGGCGACAAAGTGACCGATAAAGAGTACTTCGGCACGGGCCTGGGTATCGCCGTTCGTCAGGGCAACACCGAGTTGCAGCAGAAATTCAACACTGCGCTGGAAAAAGTGAAGAAAGATGGCACCTACGAAACCATCTACAACAAATGGTTCCAGAAGTAATCCTTGATGAATGAAATTTTTCCATTAGCAAGCGCCGCCGGGATGACCGTCGGCCTTGCCGTTTGCGCACTGATCATCGGCCTGGTTCTGGCGATGATTTTTGCGGTATGGGAGTCAGCCAAATGGCGTCCCGTTGCGTGGGCTGGCTCGGCGCTGGTCACTATTTTGCGCGGCTTACCAGAAATTCTGGTCGTGCTGTTTATCTATTTCGGCTCATCACAGCTACTGTTAATTCTTTCTGACGGTTTCACCCTCAATCTGGGGTTCGTGCAACTCCCGATACAGGTGCAGATCGAGAACTTTGATGTCAGCCCGTTCTTCTGCGGCGTGATCGCCCTGTCATTGCTGTACTCCGCCTACGCGTCACAGACCTTACGTGGCGCGTTAAAAGCGGTACCGCAAGGTCAGTGGGAATCGGGCCAGGCGCTGGGGCTGTCAAAAAGCGCCATTTTCTTCCGTCTGGTCATGCCGCAAATGTGGCGTCACGCGTTGCCGGGCCTTGGCAACCAGTGGCTGGTACTGTTGAAAGATACCGCGCTGGTATCGCTTATCAGCGTTAATGACCTGATGTTGCAAACCAAAAGTATCGCCACCCGTACCCAGGAACCCTTTACCTGGTACATTGTGGCGGCAGCGATTTATCTGGTGGTCACCCTGCTCAGTCAGTGGATCCTTAAGCGTATCGATCTGCGCGCAACACGCTTTGAACGGAGACCAGACTGATGCTTGAGTACTTACCCGAGCTGCTGAAAGGCCTGCACACCAGCCTGACGCTCACCGTGGCGTCGCTGATTGCCGCGTTGGTTCTGTCGTTGCTCTTTACCATTGTGCTGACGCTAAAGACGCCCGTTCTGTCGTGGATAGTCCGTGGCTATATCACGCTGTTTACCGGTACCCCGCTGCTGGTGCAGATCTTCCTGATTTACTACGGTCCGGGCCAGTTCCCGGTGCTGCAGGAATATCCGGTTATCTGGCACCTGCTGTCGGAACCCTGGCTGTGTGCCTTGCTGGCGCTCTCCCTGAACAGCGCGGCCTATACCACGCTGCTGTTTTACGGGGCGATCCGCGCCATTCCGCAAGGCCAGTGGCAGTCCTGTAGCGCGCTGGGGATGAGCAAGAAAGACACGCTGGCGATTCTGTTGCCGTATGCATTCAAACGCGCCTTATCGTCCTATTCGAACGAAGTGGTGCTGGTGTTCAAGAGTACATCGCTGGCCTATACCATTACGCTGATGGAAGTGATGGGGCACGGCCAGTTGCTGTACGGACGCACCTACGATGTGATGGTATTTGGTGCTGCCGGGGCGATTTATCTTATCGTTAACGGTCTGTTGACCCTGATGATGCGTCTGATTGAGCGTAAAGCGCTGGCCTTTGAGCGTCGCAACTAAAACCATACAAAATGCATAAATAGTAACCAGCAAAGCGAGCAACTTATTAATCGCTCGCTTTTTTTATGTGAAAAATAAAATAACTAATCAAATATATTGCATATAAATTCATTAAATGGCATTGTTAGCCCCATGCCTCAGACACGGCAACCGCAAAACAATAAGATTGACAGACAGGAGCTCCAAAAATGAAAAAACTGATTCTGGCCGCATTACTTGCCTCTTTCGCTGCTGGCGCAACCGCCGCGGATAAAATTAATTTCGGTGTCTCTGCTACCTACCCGCCGTTTGAATCCATGGATGCGAATAACAAGATTGTGGGCTTTGATATCGACCTGGCAAACGCGCTCTGTACCCAGATGAAAGCAGAGTGTACTTTCACCAACCATGCCTTTGACAGCCTGATCCCGTCCCTGAAATTCAAAAAATATGACGCGGTTATCTCCGGCATGGATATCACGCCTGAGCGCAGCAAACAGGTCTCCTTCACCGAGCCGTACTACGCCAACTCCGCCGTGGTTATCGCCAAAAAAGATGCGTATAAAACCTTCGATGACCTGAAAGGCAAACGTATCGGTATGGAAAACGGCACCACGCACCAGAAATACCTGCAGGACAAACATCCGGAAGTGAAAACCGTAGCTTATGACAGCTACCAGAACGCGATTATCGACCTGAAAAATGGCCGTATCGATGGCGTGTTCGGTGATACCGCGGTGGTCAACGAGTGGCTGAAAACCAACCCGCAACTGGGTGTTGCGACTCCGAAAGTGACCGATCCGCAGTATTTCGGCACAGGCCTTGGTATCGCGGTACGCCCGGATAACAAAGCCCTGCTGGAAAAACTGAACGCGGCCCTGGCGGCCATCAAAGCTGACGGCACTTACCAGAAAATCAGCGATCAGTGGTTCCCGCAGTAAGCGGAATTGAAGAGAAAAAGCCGCGTGACGCGGCTTTTTTTATGCTCTCACGCTCCCTGAAACGGCAGCGTAAAGCGGAAACACGACCCCGGTTGCGCATCCACCAGCCGGATATCGCCACCGTGCAGTTGCAGCATACGCCGGACAATCATCAGCCCCAGCCCGCCGCGCGACTCTCCCGCACTGGCCTTGTCCAGCACCGACGGGCGCTGGAACAACGTAGCCCGCAGCGCACCCGGTACACCGGACCCGTTGTCCTCAACCTCAACCATAAGCTGGTCATCCTGCTGACGGGCGCGCAGATAAATCTTCCCACCGTTGGGCGTATGACGCACCGCATTATCCAGCAAATTGGTGAGCACCCGTTCCATCATCGACAAATCGGCATACACCAGCGGCAGGTTGGTGGGCAACTCCAGCAGTAATCGGATGTCGCGCGTTTCCGCCATCAGATCGAATTTTTGTGCCACATCCTGCAAAAGTTCCGCCATTGAGAAGGGTTCCGGCTGCGGTTTGATGCCACCATGTTCCAGCCGCGCCAGTTCAAAGAGCTGTTGAGACAGGTGCCGGACTTTGTTTCCCTGGCGCAGGGCGATGCTCAGATAATGCTTCGACTCTTCCGGCGTTAAATGCCCAGCCTTCACCGAAAGGGTTTCCAGATAGCCGAGTAATGAGGTCAGCGGGGTACGTAAATCGTGCGAAATATTGGCGACAAACTCCCGTCGCTGTCGGTCATTGTCTGCCAATTGATCCCACTGGCTGGCTATCTGCCGGGAAAGCTCAATAAAGGCGTTTTCCAGGACCGCGACTTCATTTCCTGCCTCAGGATCCGGCGCACGCAACGCCAGTTGCTTGATGGCGCTGATGCTATCCTGCTCCAGCCCCTGCACCTCGCGGGTCAACTTTTTCACCGGACGCGTCACCCACCACCAGGTAAGACCGCCTGCCAGTGCGCCAAACACCGCCACTAACAGCAACGACCACAGCAATGCGCTCCACAGCGCTTTTTGCCAGGCAGTATCCGCCAGTGCGTTCAGGTTCTCACCCTGCAAAATAATGTAGAGATAACCCCGCAGCTGACCATCGAGGCGAATCGGCGACACGCTAAAGACTTTTTGTTTGTCGACACTGCGCGGATCGTCGCCGTAGACCGGCCAGGCCGCGCCGGATAGAAAGTGCTGCAACGGGGCAACATCGATATGCTCGCGACGAAGATGCCCCGGCGGCGCGGCATCGGCCAGCAAGTCGCCTTCCGGGGAGATCATATACAGCTCGACGCTGGGGTTGAGCGTCATCAGGCGGTCAAACAGCGATTTCAGCGTCTGGCGATTCACTTTGCCCTGGGAATCAAGCAGCGGCTCACTGCTGGCAATTTGCTGAGCAAGACCCGCAGAAAGCCGTTGCACCATCGCATCGCCGTAGCGGGTGCTACTGTAGAGCTGAACGCTGCAGGCTGCGGCGGCGCAGAGCAAGAGCAGCACGGTGAAGAGCAGCGTCAGGCGCTGAGTCAGACTTAAACGACGCATCATTCCCCCTCAGGCTCCGAAACGGCAAATTTATAGCCTTTCCCCCAGACGGTCAGAATAATTTCCGGCGCGGCGGCATCCTTTTCAATCTTCATACGTAGACGGTTGATATGGGTATTAACTGTGTGCTCATAGCCTTCATGCTGATATCCCCACACCTGATCGAGCAGCGCCAGGCGCGAGAAGACCTCACCGGGGTGACGGGCAAACCAGTAGAGCAGATCGAACTCGCGCGGCGTCAGATCAATCAACTCGCCGCGCAGGCGCACCTCGCGGGGAAGCGGGTCGATGGTTAAACCGTGACAGGCAATACTGCCCATATCAAGACGCAGGTTGCGTCCCATCGCCTCCTGGCGACGAAACAGCGCCTTCACCCTCGCCACCAGTTCCAGTATCGAAAATGGCTTCGCCAGATAATCATCCGCCCCCATTTCCAGCCCCAGAACCCGATGTGTCTCACTGGTTCGGGCGCTGATGATAATGACCGGAAGATAGCGGGTCATCTGGCGGATGCGGCGGCAAATCTCCAGCCCATCGACATTCGGCAGCATCAGATCGAGGATCACCGCATCCCAGTCGGTCTTTTCAAGCTGGGCGAGCGCACGCGCCCCATCCTCTTCATGCACAATCTGGTAGCCCTCGTCCTGCAAATTAAGCCGCAGCAGGCCAGCAATATCCCGATCATCTTCGACCAGCAGTATTTTTTTTGCGATTTCCATAGCCCGTTCCGGTTGCCTTTCTCTTTATTAGCTTACCCAATAGTCGCGCATTGAGTTATCACAAATAATTTATATTTCCGTGAGGAAGTCGTGACCGGTCCAGGCGTAAGCTGCGGCCTGTCACCCACACTTTCCGGAGTCAGGCAAGAGAGTCAGGTGACACCCCCTCTCACCTTGCAAGGAAACCACGATGAAAAAGATGATTCTCACCCTCGCCACCCTCTGTGCCTTTGGGGTGGCTAACGCCCATGCCGCCGACGCGATGAGCCAGGACGGTATGAAAAAGCAGGACGACAGCACCATGATGAAGAAAAAGGCGCCGATGAAACATGACGGGATGACAAAAAAAGAGAGCACGATGAAACACGGCGACATGGCGAAAAAAGGGACCATGGGCAAAGACGACGACATGATGAAGAAAAAATCGGACGGCATGGACAAATAATCTCCCCGCCAGCACCCCGGACAGTATTGCCGGGGTCACTGGCCGGGCTGTGCCCACTGTTTACCCTAATCCAGAACGACGTCTCTTTTTTGTTGCCGCTCTGGCGTCATGGGCTGCGCATTCAACGCCATGACCATATCACGCAGCGTGATGAGGGGAAAAAACGGGTTGTGCTCATGATTTTCCAGTGTACGCCCGGCCCTTGTCGCCGCATCAGAGAGCGCATCGAAAAGCTCTTCGTCATCGTCTAAAGCAAAAAGTGCCAGACTGTCGTCCGCCCGCAGGGGGAAATTCAGCCGCACCAGGTCACGCACACCCCACGCCATCACGGTTTCCCAGACAGCGCGGATCACCCAGGCGTCCACATCCCGCCGAGGAAATGCGCGCGCAAACTGGCAAATGCTTTCGCCCTGACGCGCCTGCGCCAGTGCCAGGAGCCTTGCGCGCCGCTTGCGGCTGTCGACAATCCCGGAAACGCTCAACAGCACCACAAACAGCGCAACGGCAAAAATAAAAGGATTCCCCGTGCTCACAAAGTCACGCAACAGGCGATAAGCGCCGTAAAGAACCCCAGCCAACAGCGCAAACAGAACGACGAACGCCACCACACCGGAACCCGGTGCGGCAGGTTTAAGAGGGAATAAGTAACGAGATGGCATACGCATGGTCAGTGTCCCTGATGAGCGAATGCCTTAAACCGTAGAACATTTCACCAGCAGTGTCAGCACTTCGTAATGCGCCGTGTGGGGGAACATATCAAACAGTTGTACACGCTCCACGCGATAGCCCTCCAGCGCGTGTAAGTCTGCCGCCATCGTGCGGGCATTACAGCTTGAATAGACGATATACGGCGGCGCCATCCGACTCAGATAATCGCAAAGCGCCTGGCCAATTCCACGACGCGGCGGGTTTACCAGCACCAGTTGTGGCGCATCCGTCTGGGCGGTCGCGAACCGGGTGGAGTCCAGCGCCTGAAAGTGCAAATCGGTCAGCCCCAGCTCAGCCGCAGACTGCTTCGCGCAGGCAATCGCCTCCGGGGCGATTTCGATACCGGTGAGCGTCATCCCCGGGGTTGCACAATGCAGACCAAAACCGCCGACACCGCAAAACAGATCCCACATATGGCGTACCGGCAGCGCCCTTACCCACTCACGCGCCGTAGCGTACAGCGCACTGGCGACAACCGGATTGGTTTGAAAGAAACTCTGCGGGCGGATCCACAACGGCACGCCGTTGAAATTTTCCGCCAGCGCCTGCTGCTCAGTCAGGAAGATTTCCGTCTCCCCTTCCATAATGGCCATGTGCACCGGCTGGATATTGACTGAAATGACGCGAAGCTGCGGCAATTGCGCCTGTAACCACGGCAGCGCGGCACGAAGCTGCTCAAGCTTGGCCTGTGAACGCAGCACAAAACGCAGCATCATGCCGCCCGTATGCTGGCTTTCGGTTAATAGCAGGTATTTCAGCTCACCGCGTTTACGCGCCACGTTGTAGGGCGTTAAGCCCGCACGGGCGATAAAAGGTTTAAGGACGGCGAAAACCGCCTGAAACGAGGCGGGATAAAGCGGGCAATCGGTCAAATCTTCGGGGGTACCGTCGCGATGCAACATGCCGAGCAGCGGTTTCTCCACGCTGCCGCTCACCACCATCTTGGCTTTATTACGAAACCCCTGTTCCGGGCCGCTAACCGGCGCGCACCATTCTGTCACCGGCAAATCCGCCAGCAAGGTGCGGAGATCGGTCATTTTTGCACAGAGTTGGTCGCCAGTCGGTTGTTCAATCCACTGACAGGAGTGACAGCGCCTGGCGTCAAAGAGTGCGCACTGCATAATAAAACCTTCTTAATTGCGGGGCGGCGATTGTACCCCGTTATTGCAGACGGAAAAAGCGTCGGCTGGGAGAAGGGACAAACAACAGGAAGAGTACCAGCAGGTCGGGCATTTTCTGCATCATTAGCGTACGGAAAATCTCACGTTTTGATTCGCCGGCAATACTGAACAGCTCAGGATATCCATACCCCAGCGATGCCGCCCACAGATAACCGGTGGCAATAATTTGCGTCAACAGATACAGCCAGCGCGCCCAGTTTCGCCCCTTCACCACGGAAAAAGCACAGAGGATTTCAACAAAGACCAGCACCAGGCTGCCGAAGAAAATCAGCGTCAGGCTCCAGGTTTGCGCGCTGCGTACCACGAAGTCGATCATTCCCCGTATGCCCAGCACATTGCAGAGCATGAAGACATCCACACAGCGGATAAGAATAATGGCGATAGCCGCCACTTGTACCAGTGCGGGTACATTCGGACGTGCGTGAGACTGATGCGCTTTAGTAAAGAATCCCAATGTGCAATATTCCCTGTGAAAAATGCCGCGACAAGCGCGGCATCCGTGACACAACGTTTAAGATTCTAGAATCATTGTCCCTGTCTTGCACGCTGGATATCGCGCACTCGCTGCTTTTCCGCGCGCGCCATCAGATACCAGGCGATTAAACCAACAATCCCCACGACACCCAGTATCAGGCTCGCCAGGGCGTTGATCTCCGGGTTCACCCCCATACGTACGCTCGAGAAGACCAGCATCGGCAGCGTTGTCGCCCCCGGGCCGGAAACGAAGCTGGCGATAACCAGATCGTCAAGAGAGAGGGTAAACGCCAGCAGCCAGCCAGAGATAATCGCTGGCATGATCATCGGTAGCGTAATAACAAAGAACACTTTCAGCGGCGTCGCGCCAAGATCCATCGCCGCCTCCTCAATTGACCTGTCGAGTTCACGCAGACGTGAGGATATAACCACCGCGACATAAGCCGTACAGAAGGTCACATGCGCCAGCCAGATGGTGAGCATGCCACGATCCGATGGCCAGCCAATCGCATGGCCAAGGGCAACAAACAGCAGCAACAGCGACAGCCCGGTGATCACATCCGGCATCACCAACGGCGCGGTAATCATAAACGCAAAACCGTTGGCGCCACGGAAACGGCCAAAGCGCACCATCACCACTGCCGCAATCGTACCGAGGATCGCCGCCATCGTCGCGGCGCAGGCGGCAATGGTCAGACTCAGGCCCACCGCGCTCATCATGGCGTCATCATGGAACAACTCGCTATACCAGCGCGTTGACCAGCCGGCCCACACCGTCACCAGTTTGGAGCTGTTAAAGGAATAGATGACCAGCATCAGCATCGGCGCATAGAGGAACGTGAACCCCAGCACCAGAATCAAAATACGCCACGGGGAACGCACTACCGGCAAGTTATTCATGCGTTGTCTCCCATCTGTTTCTGCTGATGTTTATGGAACCACATGATTGGCACGATCAGCAGCAGCAGCATAATAATCGCCACCGCCGAGGCCACCGGCCAGTCGCGGTTATTAAAGAACTCCTGCCACAGGACGCGACCAATCATGATGCTGTCCGGGCCACCGAGCAGTTCCGGGATCACGAACTCACCCACCGCCGGGATAAACACCAGCATGGAGCCTGCGATAATACCCCCTTTGGTCAACGGCACGATCACGCTAAAGAAGGTTTTCAGCGGGCGCGCGCCCAGATCCAGCGACGCTTCAACCAGCGAGTAGTCAATACGCGTCAGCGCGGTGTAGATAGGCAGCACCATAAACGGCAAATAGGCATAAACAATACCGATATACACCGCCAGGTTGGTGTGCAAAATCGTCAGCGGCTGATCGATAATCCCCAGCCACATCAGGAAATTATTCAGCACGCCGTTACTTTTCAGAATCCCCATCCAGGCATAGACGCGAATCAGGAAAGAGGTCCATGAAGGCAAAATAACCAGCAACAGCAGAATATTACGCGTTGATGGCTTACTGTGCGCAACGGCCCAGGCCAGCGGATACCCCAGAACCAGACAGCAGATCGTCGACACCGCCGCGACCTGTAATGACTGGAGATACGCTTCAAAATAGAGCGGATCGTCGGTCAGTTGCAGGAAGTTATTGATGTTGAGCGAAATGGTGAGCTGATTATCGGCCCACTCCACCAGATCCGTATAGGGCGGGATCGCGCGCGCCATCTCTGCCAGACTGATTTTGAAGACTATCAGGAACGGCAGTAAAAACAGTAAGATCAACCAGATATAGGGCAGCGCGATAACGAACTTGCGCCCGTGCTTCATCTGAAAACGCGCCAACCACAGGTTAAAACCGCCCGGTTTTTCGACGCGGGTCGGTGGTTCAAGTGTACTCATCACCGCTCCTTAAACCGTCAGAACCACACAACTGTCGGCATCCCAGCACAGGCGAACTTCGTCGCCCCATGTCGGGGTACCTTTACGATAGCGGTGCTCGTTCTGCAACTGCGCACTGATCATTTGCCCGCTTTGCAGACGAACGTGGTAAATCGACAGATCGCCAAGGTAGGCAATATGCACCACCTCACCCACCGCGAAGTTATAACCGTCAGCAGGCGGCTCTTCGCAGAGCATGATTTTCTCCGGGCGCAGCGCAACATAGACCGGCACGTTATCCACAACAGAGGCATCCGGGTCCACTTTCAGCGGATGAACCAGCCCCGGCGAATCAATCACCAGACCGTCGTCCTCACGCGCTTTAAGCAGGCCTTCGAACACGTTAACCGAGCCGATAAATTCGGCGCTGTAGCGGGTGGTCGGGTGTTCATAAATCTCTTCAGGTTCGCCAATTTGCACAAACTTACCGCGGTTCATAATGGCGATACGTCCGGCCATGGTCATGGCTTCTTCCTGATCGTGGGTGACCATAACGCAGGTCACGCCAACGCGCTCCAGAATGTCCACCACTTCCAGTTGCATACGGTCACGCAGTTTCTTATCCAGCGCACCCATCGGCTCATCAAGCAGCAGGAGTTTCGGGCGTTTTGCCAGACTACGGGCCAATGCGACACGCTGACGCTGACCGCCAGAAAGCTGATGCGGTTTACGCTTAGCGAACTCCTGCATGTGCACAAGACTCAGCATCTCCGCAACACGGCTGGCGATTTCCGCTTTGGGCAGCCTGTCCTGCTTGAGGCCAAACGCGATGTTCTGTTCAACGGTCATATGCGGGAACAAGGCATAGGACTGAAACATCATATTGATAGGACGCAGATAAGGCGGCACATGCGCCAGATCGACACCATCGAGCATAATTTGCCCGGTCGTTGGCTGTTCAAAGCCTGCCAGCATTCGCAGCAGCGTTGATTTGCCGCAACCAGATGCACCCAGCAGCGCGAAGATTTCGCCTTTATAAATGGTCAGACTGACGTCATCAACGGCGTGCTGGCCGTCAAACGATTTGGTCAGATTGCGGATTTCAAGCAGAGGCGTTAAATCCTTACGGGTTTTCGCCTGTGGGCGGGGGATAGCGTCATTCACTCAAGTGCTCTCCGGCAAAAAAACTCAACCAGTACCAGCTAGTTGTCTACAAATGACCGGACAGAGGCCGATGACCTCTGTCCAGGTTTAGGGCAATTGCACCGCCCTGGTGCAACGCAATCACTGTTCAGGTGATTGATTATTTGCCGCTTTTTACTTTTGTCCACGCGCGGGTTCTTACGCGGTCAATTTTCTGATCCTGCACTTTAAGCGTATACAGTTTCGCGAAAACATCCGCCGGCGGATAAATTGCCGGGTTGTCACGTACTTCTGCGCTGATCAACGGTTTGGACTCTTTGTTACCGTTAGCATAGAAGACGTGGTCACTGATGTGCGCGATAACGTCAGGACGCATCAGGTAATTCAGGAACTGATACGCTTCGTCTTTGTTTTTCGCATCAACAGGCATGGCGAAGACATCGAAGAACGCCAGGGCGCCCTCTTTCGGAATGATGTAGTTAACATGCACGCCGTTCTTCGCTTCTTTAGCACGGTTAGCCGCCTGCCACACGTCGCCCGCCCAGCCGATGGCTACGCAGATGTCGCCATTTGCCAGATCGTTAATGTACTGAGAGGAGTGGAAGTAGCGAATGTTCGGACGCAGTTTCAGCAGCAGATCGGTTGCCGGGCCGGAGTAATCGTCCGCTTTGGTGCTGTTCGGATCTTTACCCAGGTAGTTCAGCACGGTCGCGAAAATCTCTTCTGGCGCATCCAGGAAGGAGACGCCGCAGCTTTTCAGTTTTTCGAGGTTTTCCGGTTTCAGCACCAGATCCCAACTGTTGACCGGCACATCGCCCAATACCGCTTTGACTTTATCAACGTTATAGCCAATGCCGGTGGTGGCCCACAGGTACGGCACCGCGTATTTGTTGTCCGGGTCATGCTGAGCAACCATTTTCAGCACATCCGGGTCCATGTTCTTCCAGTTCGGCAGCTTGCTCTTATCGAGCGGCTGGAACACACCGGCGGTTAACTGGCGCTCAAGGAAGCTTGCAGAAGGCACCACCAGGTCGAAACCGGTGCTGCCCGCCATCAATTTGCCTTCCAGCACTTCGTTGGAATCGAACACGTCGTAAACAACTTTAATCCCGGTCTCTTTTTCAAAGTTTGCGACCGTATCCGGCGCAATATAGTCAGACCAGTTATACACATGCAGCGTCTTTTGCTCTGCGGCGAGTGTGCTGGCAGAGACAGCCATTAATGCACCCGCAACAAGACCTGATAACCATTTTTTACTCAAAGCGGTCATATCTCATTCCTTCTGGAAAGTCCGTTACCATACGAACTAAGTGTACGCATTTAAGATATGCAAAATTCATGCATATTTTGTCAGTCTGCACTGGTCGAAGAGGAAAATTCTTTCGGCCGACGCCGCATGCTTTCAAAGCACCGCAAGAATAACTGTAGCCAGGGTTAGAGGCTATAGGGCAGATTAAAAAACGCCTTTTATCAATTTTTTATGCAGATTCTGTCTATGTGATAAGCCGAAACGGCGGGAATAGCGGTGAATAATTCTTTAAAAGAAGGTTAAAAGCAGAATTAAAACATTCATTATGCAGCCGCTCTGGCAGCGACTGCGCTAATGTCAGGCAGGTTTAGTGAAGAAAATTGTGCGCGTCTTCGCCAGCTTTGAGCTCTTCTTCTTCGGGAACAAACAGCATCTGATGGGCGCGGGCTTCAAGGATCACCATTGAAATTTGCTCTTCGCTCTGGCGCATGAACCATGCAAATTGTTCGAGCGTCACCCCGGCGCCTGAGGATAATGTCTGGCAAACGACAAGCTTAGGCAGGTTATCATCCTGAATATCAAGAAATGCTTTCACCGTCAAAGAACTGGCATTGATGGCGGAAAGATCGGCGGCCAGTGCCAGCAAGGCGGAAGGCTTCACTTCCGCCATCGCCGTAAACAGGACAACGTCGTTAATCAGATCGATTTTGGCGTCAAATACCCCGTCGAAATTCTGCATATGCGGCAGGTGTAACGCCTGGCAGGTATCGCATTCGAAGAAACTGATACCCAGTTCATCAAGCCATTGACGAAGCGTGTCCAGACCAGGTGCGACGAGTGAATTCATGCGCAAAACAACCTCTGACGAAAAAATGGGAGCCATAGCTTACGCAAAAAGCAGGCCGCATACCATTATGTAGCGCGGAAAATCGACTACCCGCCGGTTTTGAGGCAATAGCCGGGCGTGGCATGGCGCTCAATCCAGGCAATCATTTTACCCGCGATATCCACCCCTGTGGTCTTCTCAATACCTTCAAGCCCAGGCGACGCATTCACCTCCATCACCAGCGGCCCCCGGTTGGCACGAAGGATATCCACCCCGGCGACATCCAGACCGAGTGTCTGTGCGGCTTTAATCGCCATCTCCCGCTCACGCGGGGTGATTGTCGCCACGCTGGCCACGCCGCCACGATGCAGGTTGGAGCGAAAATCGCCCTCTTTCGCCTGCCGCTCAATCGCCGCGACAACCTCGTTGCCCACCACCAGGCAACGAACATCCCGTCCCTTCGCTTCCTCAATGTATTCCTGAACCAGAATATGGGCGTTCAGGCCGCGAAAAGCGTCAATCACACTTTCTGCCGCCTGCCGTGTTTCGGCAAGGACCACGCCAATCCCCTGTGTCCCTTCTACCAGTTTTACCACCAGCGGCGCGCCGCCGACCATGGCAATCAGATCACTGGTGTCATCCGGTGAATGGGCGATCCCCGTCACCGGCAGATCAATCCCCTGGCGGGCCAGGAGTTGCAGAGAACGCAATTTGTCACGCGCGCGCGTAATCGCCACCGACTCATTGAGCGGATAGCTACCCAGCATTTCAAACTGGCGCAGCGCGGCGGTACCGTAAAAGGTAATCGCAGAACCAATTCGCGGGATCACTGCATCAAAATGGGGAAGTTGACGGCCTTTGTAATGGACCGAAGACGCCGCGGGGTCAATGTTCATATAACACGACAGCGGATCGAGAATTTCGACCAGATGCCCGCGCGCAATGGCAGCTTCGCGTAGGCGTTTGCATGAATAGAGCGTTCCGTCCCGGGACAATATGGCGATTTTCACCCTGCACCTCTCTGAATAGACTGGCAATACTCTACCTTTTTCACGTTGCCGGAAGGCGGCAAGTCAGTTAGCCCCGGCAGCAGAGATAACGCTATGACCAGGGCGCCCAGTGATATAGCAAACGCACTGGCAACGAGAAGCATGACGAGTAGAAAGCCTGCGTATCATACACGCAGCGAGACACAGGATGAACGGGAATTAGCGCACTGCCCACCCTTGTTTATGCAAATAGTCGAGGATGAACGGGCGGTTCTCTTTAATAATGGTGCGCCGGATATGATCGCTCCAGGTATCCTGACGGGTATTGCTGCCTCGCGACGTATAATACGCGGCAATTTGCGCATCATATTGTGCAAGGATGTCCGCATCGACAGGCTGATAGCTGTTTTCATGCACCACCAGCGCAGCGGGTAAACGCGGCTTCACCTGCGGATCGTCGGCAGGCCAGCCAAGACAGAGCCCAAAGAGTGGCAAAACATGCTGAGGCAGATGAAGTAATTCGGTCACCGCCTCAATGCTGTTACGGATCCCACCGATATACACACCGCCAAGTCCGAGTGATTCCGCAGCCGTCATGGCATTTTGCGCCATCATGGCCGTATCGACGACACCGAGAAGCAGTTGTTCCGCCAGCCCCAGTTGCGCCTGCGGGCAAATTTGCAGATGGCGATTAAAATCGGCGCAAAACACCCAAAATTCAGCGGCTTCAGCCACATGTTGTTGACCGCCGGTTAGCGTAACCAGTTGTTGGCGTAACGCCGGGTCGGTCACGCGAATAATTGAACTGCACTGTAAAAAGCTGGAACTGGAGGCGGCCTGGGCACCGGCGATAATCGCTTCACGCTGCGCTGCGGTAATGGGTTCCTGGGTGAAATGGCGGATAGAGCGGTGGGCGCGGAGCAGATCGATAACTGGAGTCATGGTCGTTTTCCCTGGAAACAAAACCCCCATTATAGCGAACACTCAGGCCGGAAATGCTCGCCAAAATGTGTTGAAAGGTTGCGGAAATTAACATAACAGGCACAACCTGTTTTATGCATGGTCGCAAAAGCCGCATTATATCCCTGCTTACCGTCTGGTTTAAGGAGGATTCATGTACACAGTGATATTTGGTCGCGCAGGTTGTCCACAGTGCGCACGCGTAAAAGAGTTGGCTGAAAAAGTCAGCAAAACACAGGATAATTTTGAGTGGCGCTATGTTGATATCCATGCGGACGGTGTTACCCGCGCGGCGCTCGAACAAGCCGCAGGCAAACCCATCGAAACGGTGCCGCAAATTTTTGTCGATCAAAAACACATTGGCAGCTTTACCGAGTTCGATAAGTTCGTTCGTAAACAGTTCGGTAGAATAAAGTAAACAGGCAACAACCGGGGCGACGCTGGCCTTAACGCGTCCCGTTGCCAAAGAAACTGCTGATAAACAGATAACAGAGCGCGCCCAGCGCACACCAGAATACCGCACTAAACAGCCACGCCAGCTCCTGCCACACAGAACGTACCGGGGTAAAAAACAGACGCATGACGACAAAGCAGAGCGGTGCGGCGAGGATCGCGCCAAACAGTGGCAACATCACTTTACGGCGACGTGAAAAAATACTGGCAACAGCGCCCGGTAACGTAAAAAACAGCAACCCCAGTTCAGGATGCCCGGACGCACGAAAGGCACCTTTCATATTCGTCACTTCTAAAAAACAGACGACAATGAAAAGTAAAAAACAACAAATGATGCCTGCAAGTCCGCGTTTATGTTTCAAACAATCCTCCTGACTTTTCTCTATCAAACTCTTCATCCGTTGCAATGAACGAACGGTCAGATAAAGCGTTATGGCACTCCCTGCCGAAAACCCCCCGCGCGAATAGATGATTCTTACTAGCCGTTGCAATTCAATACGATTAAACTAGCGGCCAGTTATTGTGTTGCCGGGAATAAAGACGCACTAGTGCGTTTTTCTAACTCAGATTCTTCGCAAAACAGTAGCCCAAATAACCCATTCTTTCAATAGCTTACAAGTAAACAAGAAGTTAGCCTCCGTGAATATAAACGTCGCAGATTTGTTAAACGGGAATTACATACTGTTATTATTTGTTGTTCTGGCGCTCGGACTCTGTCTGGGGAAATTACGCCTGGGTTCTGTACAACTCGGTAATTCCATTGGCGTTTTAGTGGTTTCCTTATTATTAGGTCAGCAACATTTCAGCATAAACACTGATGCCCTCAATTTAGGTTTTATGCTGTTTATTTTTTGCGTAGGAGTGGAAGCTGGGCCAAACTTTTTTTCTATTTTTTTCCGCGACGGCAAAAATTACCTGATGCTGGCGTTGGTATTAGTCGGCAGCGCATTGTTGATTGCCCTTGGGCTCGGCAAATTGTTCGGCTGGGATATTGGTCTGACAGCGGGGATGCTGGCAGGCGCAATGACGTCCACGCCTGTACTGGTGGGTGCCGGTGATACGCTACGTCATTCGGGTATGGACAGTACCCAGCTTTCACAAGCACTCGATCACTTAAGCCTCGGCTACGCCCTGACCTACCTTATTGGCCTGGTCAGTTTGATTGTCGGCGCTCGCTATATGCCAAAGTTGCAGCATCAGGATCTGCAGACCAGCGCCCAACAGATCGCCCGTGAGCGTGGGCTGGACACCGACACCAACCGGAAGGTCTATCTGCCGGTCATTCGCGCCTATCGCGTCGGCCCGGAGCTGGTGGCCTGGGCGGACGGCAAAAATCTGCGTGAGCTGGGTATTTATCGCCAGACGGGCTGTTATATCGAGCGTATTCGTCGTAACGGTATTCTCGCGAACCCGGACGGCGATGCGGTACTGCAAATGGGCGACGAAATTGCGCTGGTTGGTTATCCGGATGCGCATGCGCGTCTCGACCCCAGTTTCCGTAACGGAAAAGAGGTGTTCGACCGCGACCTGCTCGACATGCGCATTGTCACCGAAGAGGTGGTGGTGAAAAACCACAATGTGGTGGGGCGCCGTCTGGCTCAGATTAAGCTGACCGACCATGGCTGTTTCCTCAACCGCGTTATCCGCAGCCAGATTGAGATGCCGATTGACGACAACATCCTGCTTAATAAAGGGGATGTCTTGCAGGTGAGTGGTGATGCCCGTCGTGTGAAAGCCATCGCTGACCGCATCGGCTTTATCTCTATTCATAGTCAGGTCACGGACCTGCTCGCCTTCTGCGCTTTCTTTATTGTTGGCCTGATGATCGGCATGATCACTTTTCAGTTCAGCACCTTCAGCTTTGGTATTGGCAACGCGGCGGGCCTGCTGTTTGCCGGGATCATGCTCGGCTTTCTGCGCGCCAACCACCCGACTTTTGGCTACATCCCTCAGGGTGCGCTGAATATGGTGAAAGAGTTTGGTCTGATGGTCTTTATGGCAGGTGTCGGCTTAAGCGCCGGTAGCGGCATTGGTAACAGCCTGGGTGAAGTGGGCGGACAGATGCTGATCGCGGGCCTGATTGTCAGCCTGGTGCCTGTAATGATCTGTTTCTTGTTCGGTGCCTGGGTGCTGAAAATGAACCGCGCACTGCTGTTTGGCGCGCTGATGGGGGCACGTACCTGTGCGCCAGCGATGGAGATTATCAGCGATACCGCGCGCAGTAACATTCCGGCACTGGGTTACGCGGGCACCTATGCGATAGCGAACGTACTGCTTACGCTGGCGGGGACGCTGATAATCATTGTCTGGCCGGGCTTAGGATAACTCCTAACTTAAAAAAATAATTAACACCTGGAGAACTTTTTTTCTCAGCATTAGTCATAACTAGTGCCACTGCTTTTCTTTGATGTCCCCAATTTGTGGAGCCCATCAACCCCGCCATTTCGGTTCAAGGTTGATGGGTTTTTTGTTGCCTTAAAAATAAACATCAATAAAACATAAAGTTAGCATGACTTGCTACTATCACTGGCGACAAAATGTCGACAGAGCAAATATTCTTACTTTCAGCCATGCTTCTCATAATCGCTTGGCCGCTGGTTCAAACCCAGCAGGGGCCACCAAATTTTAGCTTTAAAATCATACGATAAAGCCACTTGCATCTAAGTGGCTTTTTTGTTTTCAGAAGTCACTGCCCCCTTTTCGCCCCCCTCCCAAGGAAAAACCGCGATTGGCGTTTTCGAACAATTGAGGATGTAGGAATTTCAGACGAGCTTTTAGCTCCCGCCAGCATCAATAAAACAAGTGGTTACGAGAAAACATAGCCCTTTTTATTGATTATGGCGGCAAAGTGGCGACAGATGGTTGCCAACAAAGGCGAAAAGCGTTACCCATAATCGATTGGCTGTTAATTCAAACCCAACAAAGCTACCCAATTTCATTTCAGCTTTATCATCATGCAATGGATCTACCTCTTCACTGTGGTTTTATAAACCCCGTTCAGCCAGACTATCACAGCTTGTTCAGTTGTTTGCTCTCTTGCATCCGACCTAACGCCGCAGTGGCTACTATTGCTATACAGGTTAACGAAGAGAATTATGTGGCTGCATTTGTTGAAGTTAAATCTCAATTGAGGCTAAACTGGAAAGCCGATTAAGAGACTGCACCTCGCAAGAGCCAGTCATCATAGATCAGACAATTGCCATATTCTGATCTCTTATATGCGATAATGCTATATGGTCAAACCAGTTATAGGAAAGATACTAATTTCAAACCCAAAGCTTGAAGAATGCAGCCCTATTTCTAATAGTTAATAATTAAAAGGATTAAATATGGAAATTTCTAACACCCCTGAAGATGAGCTTTCTACTCAGGAAGCCGTACCTCAACCAGAAGAAGGGATAAAAACAGAAGAAGAAAAAGATGACATTCCTTTTGTAGACTTCGATATTTCAGTATCTCCTGCTGACCCCACATTAGAGCTTCTCGCATCACAGATCGAAAGAGGAGACATAATTATTCCGTTCTATCAAAGAAGATACGTATGGAAAATAGAGCAAGCATCTAGGCTAATTGAGTCTTTCTTGATGGGATTACCTGTACCACAAATATTCCTTTATGTCAATGATGAGGATTTACTTGAAGTAATTGATGGGCAGCAGAGAATAATGTCAGTTAAATATTTCATGGAAGGTTTTTTTGGCGAGGAAGTTAACGGAAAAAGACAACTCTTTAAGCTGAAAGGCTTATCAGAACGTTCGGAATATAATGGGAAGAAGTTCTCAGACCTATCACCGAAAGATCAGAGGAAAATAAGAAATTCAACATTACGTGCAATTCACATTAAACAATTAAAGCCAAGCCAAAGAAATGATAGTGTATTTCATATTTTTGAGCGACTAAACACAGGCGGAACTCAGTTGAAACCTCAGGAGATAAGAAATGCTGTTTACAGAGGTGAAATAGTTACCGCCCTGAGAGAATTAAATAATGATCAAAATTGGAAAAAAATACTAAATATTAAAACAAACGAGAAGAATCAAAAGGATATTGAATTCCTCTTAAGAATTTTATCTCTTTTTGAAAATTGGCAAAATTATGAAAAGCCAATGCTTCGATTCTTAAACGAAAACATGTCCGAAGAAAGGAATTTTGATTCCGAGAGAGCCGTTAAATTCAAAGAGCGATTACCTCACATTTTTAAATCTATCGCTGATAACATAGAAAAACCATTTAGACCCAGAAGTGTTATGAACATAGCTGTAATGGATTCAATAATGGTTGCCTTACTGGAAAATCCGAATTTTTCTGTCGACAAACTTAAACAAAATTATGAAGCCCTTTTGAATGATCAACTGTTCATAAATAATACGTCAATATCTACAGCAGACGTAGTAGTACTTCATGAAAGATTCCGCTTGGCAAGGGAGTATTTTGGAAGATGAAAGCAAGCTGCATAAAAGATGATTTATCAAAAATCGATAAGCTTTATGCCGATCTGGATCGGTTAGCACCTTTGGGGAAAAAAGAAACAAGGGAGATTCGAAGCGAGTTCGCTGGTTTATTGGTTGTATCATTAGCAGCCATATACGAGAACTGCGTTAAAAAAGTATTAATCGGTTATGCAGATCTTTTTCATGAAAAATTTTCCAGACAGATAGAAAATAAATATAGCTACTTAAACAGCAAGATAAAAAGAACGTCCCTTGTTGAATACCTTGTTCATTTTGATGGAAGCTCGAATCACTTTGATAAAAAAATAAAATACTATGACATAAAAATGCGTAGTGATATTGTAAAAAACTATGAGCAATTAATCACATCTAGGCATAGTTACGCGCATGCGAATAAAGTAATAACTTCTCTTGAAGCGGCTTATAAAAACCATAGGATTGGTAAATATGTTTTGTACGCCTTTGAGGAGGCTCTTATTGGAAATGTTTTGGAGGAAAATAAAAAGCTTGTAATATCAACTTATGATCAATCTAACAAAATACATGCCACATCTGAAACAAATTTTCAAGCGTCTAAGTCTCTGCTAGCTGTGGGAAAACTAACAGAAAAGACAATACAGGACTGTGAACACCATTTAAAATCATCAAGTTATAGCATGGAGAAGCTAAATGAAATACTATTGCAATTAAAAGATGCCACATGCACTGAGTCTATAAAATTAGTAAGATCGGCACAAGAAGAACTGGAAAATATAATTTTATCCGCACAAAGCATATCTGCTTTAAAAAAAAATAAAATCTGACAAGAAAGTATTATTCCAAAGGTTGTCCATTGGATGACCTTTGGCGAACTGAATACTGATCAGGCAGGTTTATCATAACATTCCAATCATTATTCACAGCATCCTTCTACGCACAAGGTCATTTTCCTTTTCTCATAGACAATGCTACTTCATGCCAATGCGTATTTTGTTACATATATGACCAACCTCTCTCCCCATCTCTGGTCAGAAAGATAAAAACTGCGCCATTGATGGAAACCCTCCTCACTTTCGTTGCCCCCCCGCAAGAATAACTACTGCATATAAAACCAGTATAACAGAGCGCAGATTTTTCAGTAGCACCAGAATTGTAAACCAGCCGGTAACACACGCCGTTGCTGTCCTTTTGCGTTTTCCGCGACGAGCCCGTACTCATTCCAGTAGATCCAAAGGGGTGGAGTAATATTAAAAAACTTTGTTTAACATACTTATGAAATTACAAGGAGATCCTTTTACAACCCTGAAAACTGGAAAACACTGAAATTCTTTTCAATGTTTTCAGTTTGCGAACTCCCGCAAGCCGCCAGCAATGACGCGGTCTGGCGATACGGTTTGAAGAAAAATAAAACTGAAAAAATTACCTGATCCAAAAACCGCAGGCGGGTGCGGTGTAGCACCGTTTTTCTCTGCGGCGTCTTTATTTTGTTGGGGTATGGCTGCGCCAGCCTGCCGGGGTGCGTTTGATCGTTTCGGGGGATTACTCACTGGATGTTCTGCCTGGAGAGGTGCTCACAGCGCATTGTGGTGCGTCTGGCGAAGGGGCATAATAAATATCCTCCGGCATAGCCGGAGGTTTTTCAGATGCGCCTGTAAGGCTCTGTTACCAGCCGCGCCCTAACAGGCGCATACGATCTGACATTTGCATCAAACTTCCTTACTTACGGCCCGTAAACGGGCTGCCCGGATAAGGGATCGACAACTGCTCACCCATTTTATCCTCCTCAAGCTGGTGCTTTATGTATTCCTGTATCTTCGCTGTGTTCTTCCCTACCGTATCCACGTAGTATCCCCGACACCAGAACTCCCTGTTCCTGTATTTGAATTTCAGATCTCCGAACTGCTCATAAAGCATCAGACTGCTTTTCCCTTTCAGATATCCCATAAAGCCGGATACGCTCATTTTGGGCGGGATTTCCACAAGCATATGGATATGATCTGCACAGCATTCAGCTTCCAGGATCCGTACGTTTTTCCACTCACACAGCTTTCTTAAAATGCTGCCTATCGCCAGACGTTTCTCTCCGTAGAACGCCTGTCTTCGGTATTTCGGCGCAAAAACTATGTGATATTTACAGTTCCAGCGGGTGTGCGCTAAGCTCTTTTCGTCCCCCATCGGGACCCCCTTTTGATTTCTTGTTGAACTTTTGCAGTTGCCAGACCGCAAGCTGTTTTAACAAATCAAAAGGGGTTTTAATAACTGGCTTAAAGCTGAAAGCTTTCCGGAACCCCCAGCCTAGCTGGGGGTTTTCTATAGACAAAAAAGCCCGCACACTGGCGGGCTAAGATGATTTCATTCAGGCAATGATAGCGGCGTATTTTCCCTTGGTTGTTCCTGCTTTTGTCGCCGTCTGCGTAAACGCGCCAGACTGCACAGGCGCGCCCGTTCCGGGGTGTGTATGGCTGGCACACTGACTGGCCAACTCCGCCAGCAGGTCGATAGTGTCCAGTAGCATGGTCAGGGCATTGGTCTTTTCGGTGCCGACAGGACAGTTTGAAGTTCTGCAATGATTGCTACTTCCAGTTTTTGTGGGTAGTTTTTGTGGGTAATGGACAAAACCTCTATCGCGCTTGCGCGCGGACAGCTTGTCCACGTTCTGTGCCATACTCTCACTCACCCGCAATCCTGCCCACCATCGCGCGAATATCTGCACGGCTCAGCGGTTCCCGGTCCACCACAAAATGCAGCGTCATCCCTTCGATAAAGGCATCCAGCGCACGGGCGGTTACCGGATCGAACCATCGCTCCAGCGTGGTCTGACTGGTGCGCATCCAGTTTTGCATTACGCTTTTCAGCATCGGTTTTTTGCTCATCAGGGCATAAAGCTGATACATCAACTCCATATTGTGCGGTGTCGTCACCTGAGCACTGAAAATCAGCTCAGTAACGGCATCACAGGCGGTTGCGGCGCTATCAACCTGAGTAAAAAAGGCCGCATATTGCGCGGACATTTGCTGCGTAAAGCGGGTAAAAGCTTCATCCAGCAGCGCATCAATGCCGGTAAAATAGTAGGTCATAGAACCGAGCGGCACATCGGCACAACTGGCAATTTTTCGGTGGGTGACGGCATGAATACCGTGCTGCGCAATGGTCTCCAGCGTGGCATCCAGGATGCGTTCACGCCGCTGCGGGTCGTTCGGTCGTCGGCTCATAAATCCTCGCAATCAGATGTGTACAAATGTACACATGCTTGCTAGTGTTGTCCTCTCTTTTCCTTGCAGGATGCGACGTAATGCCAGTCACCTCACATCGTAATGCGCTAAAACACCGGCTCTGGGCGCTTTTTACCTTCTTCTTCATCCCGGGACTGTTGATGGCGTCGTGGGCGACCCGTACCCCAGCCATCCGCGACATCTTATCTGTCTCAACGGCGGAGATGGGTGCCGTGCTGTTTGGCCTCTCCGTGGGCTCCATGAGTGGCATCCTCTCATCCGGCTGGCTGGTGAAACGCTTTGGTACGCGCAAAGTCATTCGTGCCAGTATGGCTGCCGCCATCGCCGGCATGCTGGTGTTAAGTCTCGCCCTGTGGCTGGCTTCCCCGTTGCTGTTTGCCGTTGGACTGGCGTTTTTTGGCGGCAGTATGGGGGCAGGCGAAGTGGCGATAAATATTGAAGGCGCGGTGGTCGAGCGCGAAATGAACAAAACCGTTCTGCCGATGATGCACGGCTTCTACAGCCTCGGCACGCTGGCTGGCGCAGGGGTTGGTATGACCCTGACCGCATTGGGTACGCCGGCAACCTTGCACATTCTGCTGGCGGCCGTGGTCGCCATTACGCCTATCGTGTTGGCTATTTCTGCCATCCCCGAAGGGACGGGAAAAGACACGCCGGAAGATAAAGCACGTAACAAAGCGGGCCTGCCCTTTTATCGCGATATTCAACTGCTGCTGATTGGGGTGGTGGTGCTGGCAATGGCCTTTGCCGAAGGTTCTGCCAATGACTGGCTGCCGCTACTGATGGTCGACGGACACGGGTTTAACCCCACCTCCGGCTCGTTGATCTATGCCGGTTTTACCCTCGGCATGACGGTCGGGCGCTTTACCGGCGGCTGGTTTATCGACCGCTACAGCCGCGTCGCCGTGGTTCGCGCCAGCGCAATGATGGGGGCATTGGGTATTGGGCTGATTATTTTTGTCGATAATGCATGGATTGCCGGAATGTCGGTGATCTTCTGGGGACTGGGAGCATCGCTGGGCTTCCCGCTGACCATTTCTGCCGCCAGCGATACCGGCCCCGATGCGCCAACCCGCGTCAGCGTAGTCGCCACTACGGGTTATCTGGCGTTTCTGGTGGGGCCGCCGCTGCTTGGTTTCTTAGGGGAACACTACGGATTGCGCAGCGCGATGCTGGTAGTCTTAGGCCTCGTACTGGTTGCCGCACTGGTTGCTAAAGCGGTAGCAAAGCCGGAGCGCGACATGCAATCCGCAACCGAGTAATGCGCACACGCGGCAACACATTGCCGGGATCGATTACGCATACTTCGCCCCACTGCGTGGCTGGCGCTCTGCCAGCCACCGTCAATTATCGAGGCGAAAATGAAAATTCAACTGTTAACGGCACTGCTGTTTAGTACGCTCTCCATCGGCGCTCTGGCGCAAAACGTGACGGTCAATGTCCCGGACGGTTACAAAATCGAGTTAGTCCCCATCAACACCCCGACAGCGCAAACAACCTATGTTGCGCCGCAGGTCGTTGCCCCTGCGCCTGTGGTCCGCGTTGCACCTCGTGCCCGCCATCTGGCAAGCGTCGGTGAAGGGATGATCATCGAACATCAGATTGACGATCATCACTAACCCTTCAACAGAAATAACGCGCGCGCATTTTCTTATTTATTTCTGTTTAGTTGTCCTCTCTTCTCTGGCTAGCAGCAGGCTCAATGAAGCAGGTAATACCGTCAGTGTTACCAGCGTGGCCACAAGAAGCCCCCCGATAATGGCATAGGCCATCGGCCCCCAAAAAACCTGATGTGATATGGGGATCATCCCCAGTATTGCCGCGCAGGCCGTTAAAACAATGGGACGTGAACGATGTTCCGCTGCCGCAACGATAGCGTCGCGCGAAGCCATCCCCTGCGCCAGGTTACTGTCCACTTCGCTTATCAGGATGACCGCATTGCGAATAATCATCCCTGCCAGCGCGATCACGCCCAGCAATGCCACAAACCCCATCGGCGTACCTGTCGGCAGCATGGCTAATACGATGCCAGGCAAGCCAAAAGGCGCCATAAAGAGTGCCAGCAACATGCGGGAGAAACGCTGCAACTGAATCATTAACAGAACCAGCATGGCGATGAGCGTCACAGGTAACACCGCGAAAACGGAGCTATTTCCCTTCTCCGATTCCGCGACCGTGCCCCCTTCTTCGATGTGATATCCCGCGGGCAGTTGCGCGCGTAATGTATCGATATCCGCACGCAGAGCAGACGACACGGTCTGTGCATTAAGGCCCGGCGCCAGGTCTGTTTGCACGGTAATGAAAGGCAGCCGTTGGCGACGCCAGATAACCGGATCGTCAACGCCCCATACGGGCGTGGCGACTTCGCTAAGGGGAATTTTCTTTCCCGCCGAGGTTGTCAGCACCAGTGACGATAACGTGCTGATATCCAGACGCTCCTTATCGTTTGCACGTAGCACCACATCCACGAGGCGATCATTATCCCGCACGGTGGTGACGGTCCGACCAGACCAGACCGTATTAAGCGTTTGAGCAATATCCTCTGAGGAGACGCCTGCCGCCCGTGCAGCAGTCTGGTTAACATTAAAGGTGATCACTCTTTCCGGTTCGCCCGCGGTCAGGTTAACTTCGCGAGTGAAAGGCGATGCTCCCGTTTTAGCGGCAACACGGTTGGCGATTAAGCGCACCTGGGCATAGTCAGGCCCGCTCACGCGATATTTTATCGGCCAGCCTACTGGCGGCCCTAATTCGAGGGGGGATACCCGCGTCGTCAGCTCGCCAAACTGGCTGGCTAACAGAGCCGCGAGTTGCCGTTGTAAACGGTCTCTTGCCGCTAAATCCTTGGCGACGATAACGAGTTGCGCAGTGTTTTCATTATCCAGCAAGACTTCCATCGGCAAATAAAAACGTACGGCGCCCGATCCGACATAGGTCGTGTAGTGATCAATATTTTCATTACCGCTTATCGCTTTTTCGAGACGCTCGGCCTGCCGTTCTGTTTCGGGTTGTGACGTATTCGCCGGGAGCGAGAGACTGACCAGCAGTTCGGGCCGATCCGATGCCGGGAAAAATTCCCCTTGCATGTAGGTCGCCCCAACGCCTGACAAAATAAGCGCCATCAGGGCAATTCCGATTGTCCTCAACCGATAACGCAACACGCGATCCAGTAACGCACGATAGGCCTGAGAAAGCCTGCCTGCGCTCCCGCCATGATGCTTAACATGCGCAGGAAGTAACCAGGTACCGGTCAGTGGCGAGAACAGGATGGCGACGACCCAGGAGCAAAGTAGCGCAATCAGGACAACGGCAAACAGTGAGAAGCAATATTCTCCGGCACTCGACGCCGCAAAGCCGACAGGAATAAACCCCGCTATCATCACCAGGGTGCCCGTCAACATGGGAAAAGCCGTGGTTTTGAACGCATAAGTGGCGGCGTTTTTACGCGAGTCGCCCGCCTCAAGCCGCGCCACCATAGCTTCAACTGTTATCATCGCATCATCGACCAGAAGCCCGAGCGCAATAATGAGCGCGCCCAGAGAGATGCGCTGCAAGCCAATATTGGCTAGCATCATGCCGACAAATGTCATTGCCAGTACCAGAGGTATTGCCGCAGCAACGACCAGCCCGGCGCGCATACCGAGCGAGATAAATGAAACAGCCAGAACGATCAGAACGGCTTCGATAAGCACGCGGACAAAGCTGCTGACTGCATCGCTCACGACCACAGACTGATCGGCAACTTTTACCATTTCAATACCATGCGGTAACTGGTTTTTGACCTCCTCCATTCTGGCGTTAAGCGTCTTACCGAAAAGCAACATGTTGCCGGTTGAGGCCATCGAAATCGCAAGCCCTATCGCAGGCTGTCCGTTTACCCGAAAAACAGGGGTGGCGGGCTCGGCAATTTGACGCGTGACGGTCGCAATATCCGTCAGGGGAATGTAGCGATCATTGATATGCAGTGTGACACCGCGAAGACTCTCTTCTGAGGTCAACGCACCGCTCACACGCAAGGCAACGTTATCGTTTCCGGTACGAATCGTTCCGGAGGGTTCAACGGCATTCTGGGCCTTTAATGCCTCGCTCACCTGCTGAACATCTAATCCCATACCGGCAAGTTGTCGGGGGGAAAAGGCGATAACCATCTGCTCCTGCTGTTCACCCAGAAGCGTAATCTTCCCGATATCTTTCACCGACATCAGATTACGCCGGACAGCTTCTACGCGATCGCGTAACTCCCGCGAAGTGAAACCGTCTGCAGTGAAAGCATAAATAGTGCCGAACGTATCATCAAATTCATCATTCACAGCAGGCCCTTGCGCCCCCTCGGGTAACGAGGTTGCGATATCCTGCATTTTTTTACGCACCTGATACCAGATCCCCTGAACGTTCTGCGGTGGCGTGTCGTCTCGCAAGTTCACATAAATCACGCTACTGCCTGCCCGGGTTTCACTTTCTATATAATCAAGCCAGGGTGTCTCCTGCAGTTTTTTCTCCAGCACATCGGTCACCAGCCGGGTCGTATCCTCAATGTTGGCGCCGGGCCACTGCGCAGAGACCACCGCCGTTTTTATGGTAAATGCCGGATCTTCATTACGCGGGAGCTTTTGATAACAGAGGATCCCCGCCACAAGAATCAGCATCATAAACATGCTTACCAGTTGCTGATGTTCAAGCGCCCAGGCGGAAAGGTTGAAGCGTTGCTTTTTATCGGGAGCGTTCATGACTGGCGCTCCCCCGGAATAATTTTTTCGCCATCGCGTAACTTAGTCACCCCTGCGGTAATGACTTTATCGCCGGGATGCAGGCCGGATGAAACGAACGCGGAAGCAGCCGAGTAGCCTGATAAAGTGACCTCACGTAACTGCGCCTCTCCGTTATTACCAATAACAAAGATGGCGGGTTTATCGCCCGTGCGACTCAGCGCGGAGGCTGGGATCCTATAACCAGGCAATGTTGACGACGGTATTTCAATGGTCGCGCTTGCCCCTAACGCCATGGCGGGCTGGTCGTTAAGAGCGACTCTGACTTGCCAGGTTCGGGTTTGTGGGTCGGCCTGCGGGCTGATATCACGCAGTATGCCGGTGGTCTTTACGTCTGGATTCGACAGCAACGCGACCTGAAATACCCGCTCTTTTGCATCGGGTGCGGAAAGTTGCTGCGGGTCAGCAATATCAAATACCACATCGCGTGCCTCACTGGTCGCAAGGGTAAAGACCGTTTGTCCTGCACTGACGACCTGCCCTGCAGAAACACTGACGCGGGTAATCACGCCATCTGCAGGCGCAGTCAGTTTTGTCCAGGCAAGGTTATCCTGCGCATTGCGCAACGCGGCCATACTACTTTTAAGGCGTGAGGCCGCCGATTGCCAGTCAGCGCGCGCCGTATCAAGCTGAGTACGGGCGATAGCGCCGGAGGGCAACAATTTTTGCATGCGATTCAAATTCAGCAACGCGACTTGTTCGGCTGCTTTGGCGCTCTCCACATCGGCGCTGGCGCTGGCAAGCTCATTTGTGCCGGTCTGGTTTTCTAATGTGGCCAGCACTTGTCCCGCATGCACATGATCGCCGATATCAACGAGACGGCTCACCATGCGGCCACTCAGTCGGAAAGCGAGCAGGGTTTCATCGTGGGCACGTATTTCTCCGGTTCGCACATCGACCGGCAAAGAGGATAACGTCTGGATAACCACGTAGCGAACGGGCCGCGGCGGCGCAGCCTTGTGCGTATCCTTCTCGCCACAGCCGGTCAGTAAAAAAATGAACACCAGCGGGGCGATGAACGGCAAAAAAGAAAGAATAGAAAACTGACGCGCGGCATTAAAAAGATGATGCACACTTTGACGAAATAACACGGTGAGTTCTTCTGACATAACGCCACTCCTGATCGGTAATGGCGTCATTACATCTTTATGAAGTCGAGATTCTCTTCATTTTTCATCAAGGATTCATCAAGAATGCATTTATCTGTTGTCAGACGGCAGTGTTATTTCTATCAACAGACCGCCCTTTTCAGGTAAAGACGCGGCAATATTCCCACCGTGGGCAAGGCAAATAGCCCTGGCTATGGATAGCCCCAATCCACTGCCCCCGGAATGCCGCGCCCGCGATGCATCGGCCCGCGTGAAGCGCTCGAAAATGATCGGTAAGAAATCGGGGTCCACGCCAGGGCCGTCATCCGCAAAAGTGATGCTGAACACCTCAGCATCCCGACGAATGCCAATGTTTAGATGCCCACCCTGTCGGCCATAGCGCAAGGCATTTTCCATAATAATCGTGAAGGCCTGCCCCAGACGCAGCGCATCCCCATTGAAAAGCGCAGGTGCAGTATCAACAACATTAATACTCACGCCTGATGTATCCGCCTGTAGCTTTAGCCAGGCTGCACGCTCACGCAATAACTCCCCAAGGCAAAGAGGATGGCGATCGAGCGTCAACTGTCCGGCGTCCGCCAGTGAAAGTAAGTGTAATTCCCCGGTAAGACGGTTCAGGAGTAGCAACTGGTTCATCACCATACTCAGTTGCTCTTGCGTAGGGCTAAAGACGCCATCCAGCATCCCCTGCAGCCGACCTATGGCCGCCGTTAACGGGGAGCGAAGTTCATGCGCCATCGCCACATGCGAAGCGCGCAGTTCGCGTTCATACAGGGCAAGTTGCTGTGTCATGCTGTTAAAATCAACGGCGAAACGTATCATTTCCGCAGGCGCATCCTTGATAAGTTCCGCCTGGCTGCCGAATTGCCCTTGTGTGACTTTATCAGCCGCCTCTCGTAACCGGCTGAACTGAGAGGATAAAGGCCGCGCGTAGCGTAGACCCATAATGACGATAAAAGGGATCATCACCAGAACAAGTACGCCAACCATGATCCAGTCGGTCGAGGCAATGGAGGGGGTCGAGTAACTGATTCCCCACCACGTGTCGACAATGTAATGGAAGCGATCCGGGTTCACATGCGGATTGTCTTTCAATGCGAGGAATTCGGCTCTGACACTGGCGGGCATATCATGCAAAGCCCAGTAATTCTGGACGGCATAACGTAGCCACATGCACAGCGCAATGATAATCACAGTCCCGATGGCAAGGGCAAGGATACGGGCGCAAATCCAGCGCCACAGGGACTGATGAACGGGACTTTTCATAGTTGCTGGAACCTGTATCCAATACCGCGCACGTTTGCCAGAACGCCAGTGACCCCAGCGCTCTCTAATTTTTTACGCAAATTATAAATATGTGTATCCACAACGCGCTCTAGCGCATCGCTGTCCGGAAGGCATTGTTCCAGCAGGAATTGCCGCGTAAAAGGGCGCGTGGGATGGCGCATTAGCGTCGTCAGCATGGAAAATTCAGAGGGGGTAAGATCCAGAACAATCGCCGGTTTTTCGCGATCGGTCACAATGGCGGTAATCGCCACCGTATTGACCGACAGATTTTGCCAGTTAAGTGTCTCTTCGGGTTTTTCAGCGCGCGCGGTGCGGCGCAATACAGCCTGGACTCGCGCAACGACTTCACCAGGAAAATAAGGCTTAACAACGAAAACGTCAGCGCCATAGCGCAATGCGCCAATACGTTCCGACGCCTCCCCCATTGCGGTGACCATAATGACCGGGACATCGCTGTCGCGCCGAATGGAAGCCAGTACTTCGGTGCCACTTATGCCCGGTAGCATAATATCCAACAGAATGAGATCGGGTTTAAGGCGTCGCGCCATTTCCAGCCCTTTAGTCCCGTTTTCTGCTATCAATACGTCAAAACTATCCCGACGGAGGTAGGCTTCCAGTACGTCGGCAGCATCCGTATCGTCTTCAATTATCAATATTTTTCGACAAACCATTTATGTACCCTGGTTTTTTTAGAGAACAGCAATTGCCGATCAGTTACGCCAATACATACAATACCCTTTTTATGACAGTCAATGCGCATTAATAAAATGACAAATGATATAAACCGCCCGGAGAAGATTAAATTCATCAGAGACAGCGCGCTAAAAAGCGGAACTTGACAGTATCTTAACAATTCCCTGACTGTTTATTGATAACAGCCCTTCATACTGAACTATCAGAAAACCTTGCGCTGAAATAATACGCTTTTAATGATTCCGGAGATGCTCAATGTTCCCCCAAAAAACAGTACCGTTGATGGCAGGTTTACTCTTTACCTCGGTAACGTCGTTTGCAAATGCAGATGATACCGCCGCTAATACAGACACGTTTACCATGGGGATTGCAGGGCAATACGCGCCGCGTTACAGCGGGTCAAATCATCAATTTTTCCAGGTCTTGCCCGTTATTCAGGGGCGAAAAGGCGCGTTTTTTGTTGATTCGGAAAAGGGTCTGGGATATGACCTGCAGGCCGACAACGGCCTGTATTTAGAACACTCGCTGGGTTATAGCCTGGGGCGTTCTGATCGTAATTCCAACTGGCGGGATGGCGCAAATGAATTAAAAGGAATGGGCAATATTAAAGCGGCCATGAATACTGCGCTGGCAGTTGGCTGGTCCATAGCGCCCTGGGTAAGCATTGAAGGAAAAGCCATTCTTCCTGTCACTGATAGCCAGGGGGTAGAATATCAGGCTTCCTTTACGCTTATTCCTTTGCAGAATGAAATCGATACTATCGCACTGCAGAATACAGCCATGTTCGGCGATCGCCGCTATATGCAAATTCATTATGGTGTCAGCCAAAAACAGAGCGATCGCACGGGATATCAAACATTTACCCCTGGCGGAGGCTTATACGGCATAAGTACAAATCTGCTGTGGAACCACCAAATTGACACGCATTGGGGAACAACCTTAAGTGCGGGTTATAACTGGCTGAATGATGATGTTGCAAATAGCCCTATTGTTTTCAGACGAAATACGTTCTCTTTTACCGGTGCCATCACCTATACATTCTAACTACACGTTTTCAAAAATGGAGAGTGAGGATAGACGAAAAAGAGATAATGGCGAGGCGCAGAAAAATGCCACAATTACAAGCAACGGTAATCATGGAAATAACAATGTGGATTGACGCCAACCTGGATAAAAACATCACCATAGCAATCGCTGCAAAAAGAGCGGGGTATTCTAAAAGGCACCTGCAAAGAATCTTCAAAGATCATACAGGGCTCAGCCTTGCTCGATACATCAGACAAAAAAAGATCATGGAAGCGACATCAGATCTACAAAAAACCAGTATGCCTATTATTGAAATAGCCTCTAAGTACGGATTTGACGATCAGCAAAGCTTCTCAAAGACTTTTAAGAAAATTCATAATGCGCCACCCGGACAATGGCGCAAAAAGAATGGCGAATAACAGATAAATCCCCCCGAAAGTACTGGGGCTACTTTTTCGATAAAAATAATTAACAGGGCATTTTACGTTTAATACTTTTTTAATTCGTCACCACACCAATAACTGGCATTGCCGCCGGTAATGTTTACCGACGGCAATGTTGCGAATCAGTGGCTGGCTTTTTTAATCGCGGCCTGAATCTGTTCCGCGCTCGCCAGCCCAGGGAAGACGGTGATGTTCTCCGGGGTTGCGCCTTTAACCGGCATCACAATCAGCCCAGGCGTCCCGGTGAGTTCCAGCGTCTGCGCCAGCGTATTGGTGTTCTCAAGGATATTGCTGTAATCCACCTGCGGCTTATCCGTGGCACCGGCAGCCTTCGCGGCAGCATTGATATCCTCGACGGTCAGTTGGCCTTCGTTATGCCCGGTATGGTAAATGCTGTTGTGATAGATGGCATACCCGGCAGCGCCTTTCTGCTTCCAGACATCAAGACCGCGCAGCGCGGCCTTCTCTGAGTTCTCCCAGCGCGATGCGAAAATAGGCCACTCTTTGAAGATATAACGTACGTCCGGACTGGTCTTCATCACTTTCTCCAGCTCCGGGGCGAGTTTGCTGCAATAAATGCACTGATAATCGAAGAATTCGATAACCGCCACTTTCGCATCCTGTGGACCAATCACCGGCGTATCTTTGTCACGCAAGAGGGCTTCCTGGTTCTCCATCACCTTCTGGGTAAGCGCCATCTGTTGACGCTCCTGCTCTTGCTGCTGCAATTTCTGGCTGACCTGCACCAGCACCTCCGGATGGGCAACAAGGTAGTCGGCGGCGATTTTACCGATTTGCGCTTCCTGCTCAGGCGTGAATGCCGGCGCAGAGGCGGCCAGCACAGGGCTTAAATGGAAAAGAGTGTATGTGGTCACTAAAGAAATCAGCGTCTTTCTGAAGGTCATCGGTGGTGTCCCTAACGTTTTTTCTGAATAGTTTGCGAACAGGCAGGTGCGTCGTGCTCCGCAATATCGCCATCAAAGATACGCGTTTTCAGTAAAGGTGACACGCCGGAAGTGATAACAGATATGTCGATATAATCACAGGCAGAATAACGAGTGACCAAGGCTTGCGTGATACCCGCTGCCCGCAGGCTAACGCGGGTAACGAAAGCGCATCATTGCCGAATGACGCTCTCCCCTCACCCACCGTGGAGCCTTAGCTTTCGAGCGAATTCCCGACGCTTTTATCACGCAGGAAAATCACCATCAGCCCCAGCCAGAACAGGCCGTTGAGCAAATTAAAGAGGCTGAACAGGCCATTGCCGCCGACCAGATACGCATGTTTACTGACTTCGATACCGACGGTGAAAATCAGCATTTGCAGCATGCCCATCGCCGCCGAAACCGCGCCTTTACTGACATCGCTGGCAAACAGCGTCAGGCGAACCAGCCCGGCGTTAGCCAGACCAATACCAAACGCGTACAGGCTCAAACCTGCCGTCATCCAGAGATATGCATGCGAAGAGGCTACCGTTGCAATGGCCGCGAGGATAAGCCCGGCAGCAATCGGCCAGCCGCCAAGAATAATCAGCGACCGCACGGTACGCCGCGAAGTCAGCCGCGCCAGCACAAGGTTGCCGACAATCAGCGCGCCAAAAATCGGCACCTGCAATAACCCATATTCATAGCTGCTGAGCTGTTCGCCACTGATAATAATAATCGGTGACTGGGCAATCCAGGCCAGCAACGGCAGGCTGACAAAGCCGGTTGCCAGCGCCCCGGCGACGAAGCGAACGTTTTTCATCACCAACGCATAGTCGTGCCACAGGGCTTTTAACGAAAGCGGCTCACCCAACCGGGTGGCGGTTTCTGGCATCGCCCGTTGCAGCCCGACAAACGCCACCGCCGCCAGCACGGCAAACAGTACAAACATCCCCTGCCAGGGCGCGGCATGAACCCAGGCTGCACCCACCAGCGGGCCGAGCAGCGGTGCGATAAGCGCCACGTTGGCCATCAGCGCGGTTATCTTAATGCACACCGCCTCTTCAAAAGATTCCTGAATGGCCGCATAGCCGACCGCGCCAATAAAGCACAGGCTGATCCCTTGCAAAAAGCGCAGCAGGGTGAACTGTTCAATGGTTTGCGCCAGCAGCGTGGCAAGGCAGGTCACTACGAACCACACCACGCCGGTCAGCATAACCGGTCGACGGCCAATACGGTCCGACAGCGGCCCCAGCAGCCACTGTAAAAACATGCCGCCCGCAAGGTAGGCGGTCATTGATGTCGGCACCCACTCAATCCCTGCCTGATATTGCTCGACCACGGCCAGCATACCGGGCTGAATCATATCGTTGGCGATATAGGTTGAGAATTCGTACAGGACCAGGCAAAGGGGAAATAACAGTGCCTGCCGTCCCAGGCGGCGACCAGTAAGTGTAGGGTTTTGCATGCCATCTCTTTTACGTGAAAAATCGCGCAGAGTGTAATCAAAGCAGTCGGTCGACGATAGCGAATTATGCCAGTCGCACCGTGGAAAGCACTTTTTTCAACCTTAAGGTTTACTTAATCATCCCTGCGTACCGTGTCACATCAATGCAATAATCGGCTTAAGAATCGTCTAACTCTCCGTGAAATAAGCGGAAACGACTTTACCGTTTATCGCGCCGCTTTTAAGGTGAGCGCTGTCATCAAACATTCACATCAGCCAGAGCCCGGAGTCATAAAGAGCATGTTGGAAAATCTGAATTACACGCTGTTCGCGATGATCAACGCCACACCGGATTCCCCCGCATGGATGATTGCCGCCGCACGGTTTATCGCCAACGATGTAATCAGCATCGTGCCGCTACTTGCCGTAGCACTATGGCTCTGGGGGCCGCGTAAACAGCTTAGCGCACAGCGCCAGTTAGTCATTAAAGTCACCATGGCGATGGCGATCAGCATGAGTCTTTCGCTGGTGTTGGGGCATCTGTTCCCCCATAACCGCCCGTTTGTCGATCATGTCGGTTACAACTTTCTGCCCCATTCGCCGGATTACTCATTCCCGAGCGATCACGGTACGGTGATTTTTACGTTTGCCATTGCCTTCATTGCCTGGCATCGGGCCTGGTCCGGCGCGGTACTGATGCTGGTTGCGTTGGCGATTGCCTGGTCTCGCGTGTACGTGGGGGTACACTGGCCGCTCGATATGGTGGGCGGTCTGTTTGTTGGTCTGTGCGGTTGTCTGAGCGCGCAGATACTGTGGCAGATCTTCGGTCCGGCGCTGCACCGCACGCTACAGCATATTTACCGCCTCTGTTTTGCCTTTCCGATTCGCCGGGGCTGGGTACGTGACTAAGCCCGGCGGCAAAGGTAAGATGAACGCCCTGCTAAACGCGGGGCTTTCTTTTATTCAGGGGTATTATGGAAACAAGACGTGACGAACGGATAAGCCAGTTACTGTCGGCGCTCAAGCGCAGCGATAAGCTGCATCTGAAAGAGGCCGCTGCCCTTCTGGGTGTTTCAGAAATGACGATTCGCCGCGATCTCAGCGCCAACAGCGCGCCGGTTGTGCTACTGGGCGGCTATATCGTGCTTGAGCCGCGCACCGCCAGCCATTATCTGCTAAGCGATCAGAAAACCCGTCTGGTCGATGAAAAGCGCCGCGCGGCAGAATTAGCCGCGCAACTGGTGCAGCCACACCAAATGGTGTTTTTTGACTGCGGCACCACCACCCCCTGGATTATCGAAGCCATTCCGGCCGACCTGCCGTTCACCGGGGTGTGCTACTCCCTGAATACGTTCCTTGCCCTCCAGGAAAAGCCGCTGTGCCGCGCCATCCTGAGCGGCGGCGAATTTCATGCCAGTAATGCCATTTTTCAGCCGCTCAATTTCAAAGAGACACTGAGCTATCTGCGCCCGGATATGGCCTTTTATTCTGCCGCCGGGGTTCACATTGAGCAGGGGGTTACCTGCTTTAATCTGGAAGAGTTACCGCTAAAACACTGGGCGATGGCGAGCGCGCAATTTCATGTCCTGGTAGTTGATCACAGTAAGTTCGGCAAAGTGCGTCCGGCGTGCATGGGAGATTTGAGCCATTTTGACGCTATCGTCAGCGACTGTCGCCCGGACGAAGCGCTGGTTGAGTTCGCCAAAGCTGAGCAGATCAAACTGGTATTCTGACCGTGCCCCCACGGGGCACGGTGTGCCGTTATCAGGCGAACCAGCCAAACCACTGGTGGAATTTCATCAGCACAAAATCCCACATCCGGCCAAAGAATCCGGCCTCTTCAACCGCTTCCATCACAATCAGCGGGCGCTTCTCAATGGTCTGTCCGTTAAGCTGAAAATCAATGGTGCCGACAACCTGCCCCTGTTTAAGCGGCGCGGTAAGCTGCGGTTCGCTTAAGGTATAAGAGGCTTTCAGGTTTTTCAGTTGCCCTTTCGGGATGGTGACCGAACCGGCCTCCCCCGCGCCCAGTTTTGCCTCGCTTTGCGCGCCAAACCAGACGCGTTGATTTACAAAGGTGGCGTCTGGCTTGATAGGCGTGACCGTTTCGAAGAAGCGGAAGCCCCAGGTCAACAGCTTTTCCGACTCGTTAAAACGGATGCGGTCGGTTTTCGCCCCTAGTACCACGGAAATGAGGCGCATGTCGCCCATTGTTGCCGACGCCACCAGGTTGTACCCAGCGCCATCCGTTGTCCCGGTTTTCATCCCGTCAACGTTCATGCTGGTACTCCACAGCAGACGGTTGCGGTTCGGCTGACGAATTTTGTTGAAGGTGAACTCTTTCTCTTTGTGGATAGCGTACTCGTCCGGCACATCGTGAATCAGCGCCTTACCGAGCAACGCCATATCGCGGGCGGTACTAAACTGCCCCGGCGCGTCCAGCCCGTGGACGGTCTTGAAGGTGGTGTTGGTCAGGCCGAGCTTTTGCGAGTAGCTGTTCATCAGGCTGACGAAAGAATCCTGGCTGCCCGCCACGAAATCGGCAATGGCGATGCTGGCGTCATTGCCAGACTGAATAATGACCCCTTTGTTGAGGTCAGCCACCGAGACCTGATCCCCCGGCTTGAGGAACATCAGTGAAGAGCCCCGTAACGCCGGGTTTCCGGTAGCCCAGGCATCTTTACCTACCGTCACGATGTCGGTCAGGTGAATCTTCCCTGCCTTCAACGCCTGGCCGACAACGTAGCTGGTCATCAATTTGGTGAGGCTGGCAGGGTCCAGTTTCTCATCGGCATTCCCTTCTGCCAGCACCTTACCGCTGGCGTAATCCATGAGGATCCATGCGCGGGCATCAACAGGCGGAGCCTCCGGCGCTTGTTCCAATGCATACAGAGAAGGTGAAAAGAGAACGATCAATGCGGCTCCCGCCGCCAGGCCGCGTGGAAATAAAGAAAAATGCGTCATATAGGCCACCCAGGTATCCATTCTGAAATCAACGTCGCACCACCGTGCAGCAACAAGCCGTGAGTAATAGCGCATAACAAGCGTGAATAAAAGCACTGGAAAGTAAAGTTTATGCAATAACATATTGTTGTGCTCTGGCGCGTGGATAATTTTGTAAATCGTTGCCAGAACGTTAACTTTATCTCAACATGGAAGGCCTCAGACTGGGTGGTAAACACAAGGGGGTAACATGATTACGCTATGGGGCAGGAATAACTCCTCCAACGTCAAAAAAGTGCGCTGGATACTTGAAGAGCTTGAACTGCCGTACGAACACATTCTCGCGGGCGGCGCGTTTGGCCTGAACCGCGAAGCCGAATTTCTGGCAATGAATCCCAACGGTCTGGTGCCATTGCTGCGCGATGACGAAACTGACGTTGTGCTGTGGGAATCCAATACCATTGTTCGCTACCTGGCCGCGCAGTATGGTCAACGCCGCCTGTGGAACGATGAACCCGCGGTGCGCGCACAGGGGGAAAAGTGGATGGACTGGGCGCTGTCCACGCTGGCGCCGAAACACGGTATTTTGCTGGTGGGACTGGTGCGCACCCCCGTCGAAAAACGCGACAATGCGGCCATTGAAGCGGGTATCAATGCCTGTGAAGCGCTCTTTACCCTGCTTGACGACGCCCTGGCCCAACAGCCGTGGCTCTCCGGCGCGGAGTTCGGCCCCGGTGATATTGCCGTCGCGCCCTTTATCTACAACCTCTACAACATCGGGCTGAGCTGGACGCCACGCCCACATCTTGAACGCTGGTACCAGACGCTGACGCAGCGCCCGGCGTTTCGTGACGTGGTGATGATTCCGGTAACCTGATAAGCCTGCCCGGTGCCCCCTTACCGCGCCGGGCTGACTTTTAGCAGTTCACCGTCTGACGCATCGGTCAGCACATACAGATAACCATCCGGCCCGACGCGGACATCGCGAATGCGCGCCTTGCGGTCTTTAAGGATGCGTCCATCTTCGGTCACGGTGTTGCCGTTTACGCTCATCACAATGACATCTTCATCTTTCAGCGCACCGATAAAGAGTTTATTTTTCCACTCGGGGAAGACATCGGAGTTATAGAACGCCATGCCGCTGATAGCCGGCGATTTTTTCCAGTAGAAAATGGGCTGTTCGGTCCCCTCGACCCTCCCCCCTTTCGCCTCGGGAATGGGTAATCCGCTGTAATTTATCCCCCAGGTCGCCAGCGGCCAGCCGTAATTTTTTCCTTTCCCGGCAATATTGATTTCATCACCGCCGCGCGGGCCATGCTCATGCATCCACAGGGTGTGACTCCACGGATTCATCGCCATCCCCTGTGGGTTACGAAGCCCGTATGCCCAGATTTCAGGCCGTGCTCCGGCTTTCCCAACGAAGGGGTTATCCGGCGGGACTTTACCCTGGTCGGTCAGACGAACCAGTTTGCCCTGTAATTTGTCGAGGTCTTGTGCAGTGGGGCGTTGGTTATTTTCCCCCAGCGCAATCCACAGGTAGCCTTTACCGTCAAACACCATGCGTCCGCCAAAGTGATTGCCGGTCGACAATTTGGGCTGCTGGCGAAAAACCACCTGGAAAGCCTCAAGGTGTTTTGCATCATCACTAAGGCGGCCATACCCCACGACTGTGCCCGCTTTGCCGTCCTGCCCGGCTTCGGCGTAGCTCAGCCAGACCCGTCGAGACTTAGCAAAGTCCGGGGCCAGCACCACATCCAACAGACCTCCCTGCCCGTTAGCCCAGACCTTCGGAATGCCGGTTATCGGGTCAGAAAGGCCGTTCCCCGGCTGCCATTGTCGCAACTGACCGCCGCGCATCGTTATCAGCATGCCCTGATCGCCTGGCAAAAAAGCCAGAGACCAGGGGTGGTCGAGTTTGGTTTGTAACACCTCAACCTTCACGGGCGCGGGGGCTGCGATGACAGAGGCTGAAAGGAATATCGCAGGAATAATAAACGCGGCGGAACGATGCATGACCCACTCCTTTATTCATGGTTTGCATAAAGGTTAGCCAGCACGGCAAGGCGAAAGGGGATTTTTACAAAAGCTTAAAAAGAAAGGGGGGAGTGGCCTCCCCCGCGTTTAGATTTCGGCAAGCGATACATGTTCGGAAAGATACTTGATACTGAAATTCAGCACGTTAAAGGCTCTTTCCAGTTTTTCGACGTTCACCGCTATATAGGTTGGGCAATCCTGGCGCCCGCTTAACAGGCACACCGCCACAGAGGAGATAGCCTCCTCCGCGCGATATAGTGCCCCTCGGGTATCGGCATCCTGCAATGTGTTCAGTTGCACACCGTTATCGCGTATTTCCCTGGCAAGATCGAAGAAGTGCTCGCGTAATTGATCGTTTTCGCTGACTGACATATACCCTTTCGCTTTTCGCATCTGGATATAGGTCGCAAGATCAGCTCTGGCATCGACCAGTTTGTCCAACAGACATTGTGTAAGTTCGTCAACGGTCATACGTTCCCCCCCTTGTCAGCCATCAGGCACAACTTATAGTATGGCTGTTTTTTGAGCGAAAGCATGCGCAACTTCAATTATTAAACGCAGACGAAACTTCTTTACACTTTAGGGCTGCTTAACATTATCCCCGACTGGCAAGCCACGCGCGCCAGCCGCCATATTCTGTGATGTCCGTTGCGCCCTCTAATCCATTATTTTCACAAATGAATCCGGTCATCCACTGCCCCTCTTCGAGCTCCACTTTGCCTAACCCGAGCGGTGCCGGGATCCCCGCCAGAAATGATCCCAATTCACTGGACGGCAGCGCCCACACCTCAACGGCAATGGCCCTGCCGCCTTCGCTAACGCGAACCATCCCCGGACGCTTGCCATCCGCCAGCGCATACAGGCGGTAAGCAGGTGCACTTAGCGTCGCCTCCATCAGATGTCCCTGACGCTGGCGCAACTGATAATTGAGCGCTAGACCGTCAAGATGCGCACCGCAGACCACCACGTTTACCCGGTCATTTACCGCAGCATGCGTGGAGGCATCAGCCCCGATGGTCGTGCCCCCAGGCAGGCTCAGCGGATTCACACGCTGCAAGGCATCCGCCACGCTCAGCAGATACTGATCGGTAAAGGCGCGGCCAAACAGGGTCACGCCCGAGGGGAGTCCATTGGACATAAACCCGACCGGAACCGCAACGGCCGCGTAATCGAGCAGGTTCATGAAATTGGTGTAGTACCCGAGATCAGAATTGCGCTTCACCGGCTCATCGCGCAGTTCAGCCAGCGTTACCGGACGCGGGTAGGTCGGCGTCAGTACGCAATCCAGCGCATCGAGCAAGGCATCGCATTGCCGTTTATAGCTCTGCAACCGATAAAGACCGTCAAACGCGCTAACCGCATCGGTGGTCGGGGCTTTTTGCAGAACATCGCGGATAACCGGCAGCACCGCATCCGGCTGCTGCTCAATCAAATGGCCTGCCACATGGTAGCGCTCTGCCACCCAGGGCCCTTCATAAAGCAGTTTTGCCGCCGCCAGAAACGGCGTGAAATCAAGCGCAACCGGTATTCCCCCCAGCGCCTCCAGTTGCGCTTTGGCGTGATAAAAGAGCGCTTCACTCTCGGCACAGCCCAGAAACTCCAGCCTATCCGGCACGCCAAAACGGAACCCGGCCTGCGGCACGCCAAACGCCTGTTTGCTGTTCCACAGCGGATTGCGACGGCTGTAGTCGTCATCCGGGTCCTGGATTGCGGTCAGCGCCAGCAGGGTACTGGCCTCGGCGGCTGTGGCGGTAAAGAAGGTGACGCAATCCAGGGTTCGGCACGCTGGCACGACGCCCGCCGTTGAAATCAGCCCTTTGGTGGCTTTCAGCCCCACCAGATTGTTCAGCGACGCGGGGACGCGCCCGCTTCCTGCGGTGTCAGTACCTAAGGAAAAACTGGCGACGCCCAGCGCCACCGCCAGCGATGACCCGGCGCTGGAGCCACCCGACGGATACTCAGGATGAACGCTGTTGCGACAGGCGCCATAAGGCGAACGGGTGCCGTTCAGTCCGGTGGCAAACTGATCGAGGTTGGTTTTACCCAACGGAATCGCCCCCAGGGCAATCAACTGGCGCACCAGGGTGGCATCCTGCCCGGCCATATAAGCAAATGCCGGGCAGGCCGCCGTGGTGGGAACGCCTGCGAGATCGATATTGTCTTTGATGGCGAACGGAATGCCGTACAGCGGCAGATCCTCCGGCTGATGTTGCTCCAGCGCCGACAGATACGGTTCCAGTTCGGCTTCGTTCAGAATATGAATGAACAGATGAAATTCCGGGTTGAGCGCCATCGCCCGCTCGCGCAATTGCATGATAAGCGCACGCGGCGTTATCTCACCGCTGCGGTAGCGTTTCGCCAGTGTATCGAGGCGCAAATCAAAGGTCTGTGTCATTGTGCTTTCTCCATCACCACTACGCATTGCCCGGCGCGCACGGAGCTTCCCGGCTGCACCCGAACCTGACTGACCACGCCGTCATGCGGCGCAGTTAACGGAATTTCCATCTTCATCGACTCCAGCACCACCAGCGTCTGGCCCTCTTTCACCACAGAGCCCACTTCCACATTGACCTGCCAGAGGTTGCCGGAAACCGGGCTGTCGACGCCGCTTTCCCCGTCCCTGAGCAAGGCATCGTCCCCCTCGTCGGCAATCACATCGCTGCTGTCGAAATGGGCCTGGCCGCTGGCAATCCAGCGATCGCGCTCAGCGGCAAACGCCTGCTGTTGATGGGTGCGGTTCGCCGCAATGCTCTGCGCTTCATCGGCCAGGAACTGTTGATATTCCGCCAGGCGCAGGGTGGTCTGTTCGATGCGCAGCGGGTAGCGGCCAAGCGGGAAGTCCCGACGGATGGTGAGCAGTTCATCGGCAGAGACCGGGTAAAAGCGAATCTGATCGAAAAAGCGCAGCAGCCACGGCTTACCGCCAAAATCAGCGACCGCACGATAGCGATTCCACATTTGCAGGGTGCGGCCCACAAACTGATATCCCCCCGGCCCTTCCATGCCATACACACAGAGGTATGCGCCGCCAATGCCGACGGAGTTTTCCGCCGTCCAGGTACGCGCCGGGTTGTATTTGGTGGTCACCAGACGGTGACGCGGGTCGAGCGGTGTCGCCACCGGCGCGCCAAGGTAAACATCTCCCAGCCCCATCACCAGATAACGGGCATCAAAGACGGTTTTGTAGACCTCGTCGATATTTTCCAGATCGTTAATCCGGCGGATAAACTCCAGATTACTCGGGCACCATGGCGCGTCGCGGCGCACGGTGGTCATGTATTTTTCAATCGCCTTCTGACAGGCCGGGTCATCCCAGGAGAGCGGCAGCCAGACCACCCTGGATGGCACATCCAGATCTTCGCGCTGGCACACATCGGCCCATAGATCGTGAATAATCGCCAGCAAACGGCTCAGCGCCAGGGTTTCCGGCTGATAATGCACCTGCAATGAACGGATCCCCGGCGTCAGATCGATAACCCCCTCCAGCGCGCGGGATTCCAGCGCCTGCATCAGAGCGTGGCCGCGAAAACGCAGCACCAGGTCGAGTTCCGGTTCGCCTATTTCCAGCAGCAGATGGGTATCGCCTGAAAGACGCGCCACCAGCCGCTTATCCGCTTCCCCGGTCTCCAGCACCACAGGGGAAGCCAGCGCGGCAGGATGCCAGTTGACGGCGACAGGTTGCAGTGTTTCCACTTCCTGGCGGCTGGCCTGTGCCAGCCGACGCGCCGTTGCCACGTCCACCGGGACAAAACGCACCTTGTCCCCCGCTTTCAGTTGCCCAAGCTGGTGCAAATCCGCTTCGATAACGGTCACCGGGCAGACAAAACCGCCGAGGCTTGGGCCATCCGGGCCGAGGATAACTGGCATATCCCCGGTGAAATCCACCGCGCCAATGGCATACGGGTTGTCATGAATATTGGACGGGTGCAGCCCCGCCTCGCCGCCGCTCTCGCGCACCCACTCCGGCTTCGGCCCAATCAGGCGGATCCCAGTTCGGCTTGAGTTGAAGTGCACTTCCCAGTCGGTGGCAAAAAAGGTGTTGATATACGCGCCGGTGAAATATTCCGGTGCCCCATGCGGCCCATAGATCACGCGCAGTTCACGCACGGCAGGCAGTGTGGTCTGCAACGCCTGCGCGAGCACAACACCGCTTGCGCGGTTCGTCAGCGGGTTGAGATGCAGCACATCGCCGGTACGCAGCGCGCGCCCGGCGTGACCGCCAAACTGCCCGAGGGTAAAGGTGCTTTTGCTGCCAAGATAATCCGGCACATTAATGCCACCGCGCAGGCAAAGATAGCTGCGCACCCCGGCACCGCTCACCTCCCCCAGACGCAGGGTGCTGCCCGCGGAGATCGTAAACACGGTATGCATCGCAAGCGCTGTACCGTCGAGCGTGACCCCGATACTCGCCCCGGTAACTACCGCCACGGCGTCGGTATTAAATTTCAGCGTCGGACCGCTGAGCGTGATTTCCAGCGCAGCATCGGTTGCCGCATTTCCCAATAACGCATTGCCCAGACGCAGCGCGCGGTCATCCATCGGGCCGGACGGCGGCACACCCACCGCCCAGTAGCCCTGGCGGCCAGGGTAATCCTGCACCGTGGTTTGAGTTCCGGCGCTCACCACCTCAAGGGTAGTGGCCTGGTAGCGCAACCCTTCCAGGCAGCGCGTCCAGGGCTCGCCCTCCGCAAACGGGGCAAAGGCTAAAATCTGGCGCAGGTACTGGCGGTTGGTCTCTACGCCATACAGACGGGTTTCGCCCAGCGCGGCATCCAGGCAGGCAATCGCCTGCGCACGCGTGGGCTGCCAGGTGATGATTTTCGCCAGCATCGGATCAAAAAACGGCGGCACTTCGCAGCCCGCTTCCACCCAAGTGTCAATGCGCAGCGTGCGGCGATCGTCGGCCGGAAACGCCACGTCGGTCAGTAGCCCCGGCGACGGCTGGAACTGGCGGCCCGGATCTTCGGCATAGACGCGCGCCTGCACGGCATGTCCCTGCGGCGTAAGCCCTGCAACCAGCTCGGTCAACGGCGGCAGATCGCCGGCGGCCAGTTCAATCATCCAGCGCACCAGATCCACGCCCCAGACCTGCTCAGTAACACCATGCTCCACCTGCAAACGGGTGTTCACTTCCAGGAAGTAAAAGCGTTTTGCCTCACTGTCATAGACAAATTCAACGGTCCCGGCGCTGCGGTAATTCACCGCTTTACCCAGTTTGATGGCCGCTGAGCACAGCGCCGCTTCCATGCCATCCGGCAGGTTCGGCGCGGGGGTCTCTTCCAGCACTTTCTGGTTACGGCGTTGTACCGAGCAGTCGCGCACGCCAAGGGAAACCACCTCACCCTTACCGTCGCCAAAAATTTGCACTTCCAGATGACGCGCGCGCTCGATGTACTTCTCAATAAACACACCCGCGTCGCTAAAGTTGTTTTTGCCCAGCCGCACTACCGCGTCAAAGGCATCGGCCAGTTCATCGGCGCTATAGCACACCCGCATCCCGATACCGCCGCCGCCCGCGGTGCTTTTCAGCATCACCGGGAACCCCACCTGCGCGGCAGCGTGCTGCGCTTCATCGAGGTTTGCCAGCAGCTCTGTGCCTTCCAGCATCGGTACGCCATGCAATTTGGCCAGCGCGCGGGCCGTATGTTTTAAGCCAAAGACCCGCAGTTGTTCCGGCGTCGGGCCCACAAATGCTATTCCTGCGGCTTCGCAGGCTTCGGCAAAGGCGGCGTTCTCAGAAAGAAAACCGTAGCCGGGATGAATCGCCTGTGCGCCGCTCTGGCGGGCCGCATCAATAATTTTTTCGCTGACCAGATAGGTCTGTGCCGCCGGGCCGTCGCCCAGGCTAATGGCTTCATCGGCATCACGAATATGCAGACTGCTGGCGTCGGCCTCAGACCAGACGGCAACGCCGGTGACATTGAGTGTGCGCAAGGTGCGCAGGATACGGCAGGCGATCGCGCCACGGTTAGCGATAAGGAGTTTCGTAAACATAGTCAGGACTCAATCGTGGCGGGTCGTCCCGCCGAAATTCGGCTCGCCTTATGGCCGTCCATAAGGGGCTGGTCGTTTACGGACGCGGTGGTGTCTGGCGCGTCTGACTGAGCGGTAAACGGTTCGCACGCACGTCAAACAGGCGGTAAATAAAAAGGCGCAGACGCGCACCCCGGCTCAGTTCCATACCAGCACCTCCGCCGGGGTCGGGTTCCAGCCATTGCACGGGTTGTTCAACTGTGGGCAGTTGGAGATGAGCACGATGACGTTGCATTCGGCACGCAGTTCAACGTATTTGCCAGGCGCAGAGATGCCATCTTCGAAGGTCAGTCCGCCCTCCGGGGTCACCGGAACGTTCATAAAGAAGTTGATGTTGGCGCCAATGTCGCGCTTATGCAGACGTCCATCGTGCAGGCAGGCGCAGAGGAAGTTATCGCGGCAGCTATGCATATGGCGTTTATCCAGCGCATAACGCACGGTGTTGCTCTCCTGGGCGCACGCGCCGCCGAGGGTGTCATGGCGGCCACAGGTATCGGCGACAATGGTCAGCAACGGGTTACCCATATTGGACCACAGCACGCTGCCGGTGGTCAGATACGCATTGCCCTGGCGGCGCAACGTGCGCTGCGGATCGTAGCGTTCCCGGTGGTTGTCGGCGTTATAAAACAGCGTATCCACGGCCTGGTTCCCTTCAAGGTCGAGCAAACGCAGGGTCTGGCCCTTTTTCACTTCAAACAGGTACGGCTCCCCTGCCGGGATCACATGGCGAAAAACGGCCTCGTCGGGGTGCTTCTGGCTGGTGATATTCATCATGCGGCTCCTTACAGGGCAAATAAACGGGTGTTGGTGAAGGCACGCGTGTTTTCCGGGCGCGTCATCAAAGCCTCAATGGCGGCGTTTTCGTCTGCCGCCTGTCGCCAGGCCAGTTGTACCGGGCGCGGCGCATAATCTGCGGCGGGGTCCATCGGGTGTTGCAGCGCAGTGAGCACCACCAGCACATCCATTGGCGCAAACAGTTCAACGTAGCTGCCAGCCTTCGACGCACCGCTGTGGAAGGTAAAAGCGCCGTGCTCATCCACCGTGACTTTGCTAAAGAAGTTCACCACCATCAGCAGGTCTTCAAGGTTCAAATCCCATTTGCCCATCTCAACGAGCAGGTTGTCGGCGCCGTTGCGGAAAAAACCGTTACGCAAATCCTGATAACGCCCCTGACCATATTTCTCCTTCACTTCTGCGGCATTCAGCACGCCGCCAAACGGGTCATGCCAGCCGCAGGTATCCGCGATAATCCCCGCCAGCACACGCCCCATATCGGAGTAAAAACAGTGGCCTGCCGTCAGGCGCGCGGTGTGCTGGCCTTTTAAGGTATCGGGCAGGTTCAGACGTTCGCTCTTTTCATGCGGGTTAAGCATCATCAGGCTGACGTTTGCCCCACCTTCGATGTCGGTCATGCGCAGGATCTGCCCGCGCTTGAGAATAAAGGAGAGACTGCCGCCGCCTGGCAGCGTCTCTTCACGCAGAACAGATGTTTCTTTATCTAATAAAGTCATTAAGTTAACTCCTTAATGCGTAGACGTTATCGGGCTGCGGGTCGGTCATTTCCGCCAGACGCGCTTCATTGAGCGGAATGTCATAAGTAATGCGCGCGCCGTAGGCATTGGGTTCGTGCGGGTCGATACGCACCTTGTCGAACACCAGCAGCCGGGTGCCGAGGTTAAAGCCCTCGGAGAGATCGTGGGTGACCATAAAAACCGTCATCCGGGTTTCGCCCCACAGTTGCAGCAACAGGGCGTGCATATCTTTGCGAATACCGGGGTCGAGTGCGCCAAAGGGCTCATCAAGCAGCAACACGCGCGGTTGCATAATGAACGCCTGGGCAATAGCAAGGCGCTGTTGCATACCGCCGGAGAGCTGGGCCGGGTATTTATCCAGCGCCTGCCCAAGGCCCACTTTTTGCAGCATCCACACGGCACGCTCCCGTGCCTCACGTTTGCTGGCGCCAAACAGACGTCCCAGGAAGCGCGCATTCGGCAACTCAAGACCAATGGTGACGTTATCGAGCACGTTTAAATGGGGAAAGACGGAGTAACGCTGGAAGACCACGCCACGGCTGCGGTCCGGCTCAGCCTGCAACGGCTTGCCATCAAGCAAAATGGTGCCGCGACTCGGCGCTTCCTGGCCCAGCAACAGACGCAGAAAAGTCGATTTCCCGCAGCCGGATGCCCCCACCATTGAGCAAAACTCCCCGGCATTGACCCGCAGGTTGAGGCGTTCGAGCACCACATGGGCGCCATATTCTTGCCAGATATTGTTGATTTCGATAAAACTCATGCCTTCCCTCCTTCCGCCCAGGGAAAACAGGTTTTATGCAACTGGCGCAGGCCGAGGTCCATCAGCCATGCCAGCAACGTTATCCACACCACGTAGGGGATGATGACGTCCATCGCCATATAGCGGCGCACCAGAAAAATGCGATACCCCAGCCCTGCCGTTGAGGAGATGGCCTCTGCCGAGATAAGGAACAGCCAGGCCGATCCCAACAGCAGGCGCAGCGAGGTCAACAGGCGGGAGAGAAGCTGCGGCAGTACCACCCGCAGCACCAGCGTCCAGCTTGATGCGCCCAGCGTTTGCGCCTTGATCAGGATTTCCGGCGGAATTTCGCAGGCGCGATGCTCAAGGTCGCGGGCGAGCATCGGGGTGATACCAATCACAATCAGCATCACTTTTGACAACTCATCCAGCCCGAAGACAATGAACAGCACCGGCAGGATCGCCAGCGGCGGGATCATCGACAGCACGGTCATCAGCGGCGAGAGCGAGGCGCGCCACATCGGAAAGACCCCGGCGGTAATGCCCAGGCACAGACCAATCAGCGAGGCAATCGCCAGCCCGGTCAACAGACGCGCCAGGCTCACCAGCGTATCCATCCAGAAGAGGTAGTCGCCGCTGCGTTTATCCGGGGTGAACGCCATTCGCGACATTGCGTCCAGCATCTGCTGCATGCCAGGCAGCAGCTTATCCTGCGGGTTGGCCTCCAGCCGCACCGCAGAGCCCAGAAAGTACGCCGCCAGCAAAATGACGAAAGGCAGCAGAACAAGCGTCAGACGCATGCCCCGGGTCGGATGGCGGTTAATGTGTCGCATGGCGTGAGTTCCTGTCATTCGCTCAAAGCTTGCCGTCGGCGGCCATCTTCACGAAGCTGTCGTCAAAGCGCAGCTTCACGTTGGCGGCATCCCCGGCAGAAACGTTGCCCGGAAAGGCCATGCCGATGAAATCCGCACTTTGCGCGCCGTCACCCAGCAACCCTTTTTCAAAGGAGAATGCCGCAACGCGCTGCATGGTTTTCGCCAGATCCGGGGAGCTGATAAACGCCAGATTATCGGCCGGGGTGTAGAAGAGATGGGTGGTTTTAAGCTGCGCCTGATAGCCCGCCAGATCGGTTCCGGACGCCGCCGCCATGGCGCTCAGCGCCTCTTTATTCTGCGCTTTCATCTGCGCCATCATTTCGTACCATGCGCCAGTCAGGGCTTTGCCCAGCGCTGGGTTATCTTTCAGGGTCTGGGTGTTGACCACCATCATGTCGATAAGCTCGCCAGGTACCTGCGAGGAGCTAAAGACTTCGGTGGTTTTCGGCGTGCCTTTGATAACCGACAGTTGCGGGTTCCAGGCTACAGCCGCCTGCACTTTCGGGGTGGCGAAGGCAGAGACGATATCGGCATCGGAGGTATTCACCACGGTGACATCTTTTTCTGCCAGACCGGCTTTCTCCAGGCCGCGCACCAGCAGATAGTGGGAAACGGACAGTTCAGGCAGGTAGATCTGCTGGCCTTTCAGGTCCTTGAGGGTTTTGCCCTCGCCTTTCATCACCACGCCGTCATTGCCTTCGGAGTAGCTGCCGAGAATAAGCGCGGTGCTATCCACGCCGCCCGCCGCCGGTATGGTCAGCGCATCCATGTTGGTCATGGTGCAGCCATCAAACTGGCCTGCGGTATACTGGTTAATAGATTCGATATAGTCGTTGAGTTGTACGATATTGATTTTAATACCGTATTTGTCGGCCCATTTATCAATGATTTTGCTGTTACTGATGGTGCCCCACGGCATCCAGCCTGCGTAGATGGTCCAGCAGACATTGAACTCTTTCTTCACGGCGGCAAAGGTTGGGAGAGTGGTCAGCATGACCAGCGACAGCACGAGAGAGCGGAGTAATGGAGATTTCTTCATTATTGACCTCTGATTGGTACAAAAAAAGGGGGCAGCGCGACACCCACTGGTGCTGCTGTCTCCCGGGTTTTTGTCCCGCCGTGTAACCTCTCAGAGGTCGCCAGCTCTTGGACCAGACATCCGCCTTAGCGAACCGGAACCCTAGCCAGCTATTTATCAAATTGTGTGTTGCACTGCGTTAGCGTTATTGCAAGCACTATGCCAGGTTGCGATTAATGACATTTCAGTAACTTAGCGATAACTCAGGGCAAACGTACCCATTTTGGTGAACCAGAATGAGGCAGCGCACCATGCTGGTGCTCAAGGGCCCTGTAGCCAGGTGATGCGCTGCTGGTGTATTGTTTTTAAACGATTAATCTCGCAAAAGGCGATTCGCGTCATGCTGAAAATATTGGGTAAAACGTCTTCAATTAACGTGCGTAAAGTGTTGTGGACCTGCGAAGAAGCGGGGCTGGCGTATTCACAGGAAGACTATGGCAGCGGCTTTGCCTCGACGCAGACGGACGCCTTCCGGGCCATGAACCCAAATGCGATGGTGCCGGTACTCCTTGATGATGACTTTATCCTGTGGGAATCCAACTCCATTTGCCGCTATCTGGCACGTAAAGCGGGCCGCGACGATCTGCTTCCTGGCGAACCGCGAGCTTGCGCGAATGTGGAGCACTGGATGGACTGGCAGGCCACCGACTTTAATAGCGCATGGCGCTACGTTTTTCCGGCACTGGTGCGTAAAAACCCTGACTACAACGATCAGAATGCGATTGCCGCCGGTATCAGGGAGTGGAATCACTGCGTCGGTATTCTCGACCAACAGTTGCAACGCACGGGCGCCTGGGCCGCCGGGGAGACGTTCACTCTTGCCGATATCGTGCTGGGATTGTCGGTGAACCGCTGGAAGATGACGCCCTTTGAACACCCGGATTTCCCGGCAGTGGAGGCATGGTTTGAACGGTTAAATCTGCGCCCTGCTTTCCTGCGCTATGGAAATAACGGTACCCCGTGATGCAACGCTTTCTATGTAGAGATATATAGAGAGTAGAGAAAATCCCCATGTGCATGAAATCCGGGATCTGCTCATGGGGGCATGCAAATGCATGATGCTTTACGCCGCCACTGTTTCACACGGGCGTTCACACGAGCGCAGCGGCACAAATCATACTCTGTCTGATTTTTATACTATGTTGACGGCCATCACAACGCACATTTAGCCAAAATTTAGCGATAAATATGGCAGACAAGATATCATTAGCAAGCTATTATTTATCTCGTAAATCATTATGTTTCTGCGTAATTCCGTGTTGTCTCTATGCCGTTCGTCCGAGCGGCTTTTTTTTGGTTTTTATATTTACACGCAAACACCGGAGCCTTTTCGGTGCAAATTCAATCCGCAGAGATATCCTTTAGAGGTATTTCCCCCAGCCCGATTTCGTACCCCGAAATACCCCGTTAACGGTTTATGAAGAACCACGAAGTGCGTGTTATGTTAATGCCATACACCGTATTACAAGGGTCGCTATGAACACGTTTCCGCTGCCAGTCGCTATTCATAAGCACAATGCAGATTCCGCCGTACAGCTTCAGCATTATCTTGAGCAAAACCGACAAAATCCGGCGCTTATCCCTATTCTGAACATGGACTTAACCTTCATCAGCCCGCATGCGCGCTCAACCAACGATTTCGTTATCAGCAGGGTTGAGCATCTACACGACAATACATACGTCCTTTATTATCAGATTAACTATTTCATCTTTAATTTATGCCAGGACATGAATATTGAAGATGTTTATGAAACCAGTATCAGCTTCAATGTCGTTCAGGATTATTTAACGTTTACCGTTATTCATGCTGACCGGGATACGGTTGATGAATTTTGATAGCGGCAATTTTCGTCGTATTAAATTATAACGAAGCCGTTGCCAGGCAGGCAGTCGTTTTTTCACCCTGCCCGGCCGAGAATCCTCTATAAATCTCCCGGCGTTATCTGTACAATCCCTGCCCTGAGCATCCCTTAACTGATTATTTTTTGAACTATGAGCAATGTGACCCTGCAGCCGAAAATCGGCTTTGTTTCTCTCGGTTGCCCGAAAAACCTCGTTGACTCCGAGCGCATCCTCACCGAACTGCGCACCGAAGGCTATGACGTGGTACCGAGCTACAACGACGCCGATATGGTTATCGTCAACACCTGCGGCTTTATCGACAGCGCGGTACAAGAGTCGCTGGAAGCCATTGGCGAAGCCCTTAATGAAAACGGCAAAGTGATTGTCACCGGCTGTCTGGGCGCCAAAGTCGATCAGATTCGTGAAGTCCATCCGAAAGTGCTGGAAATCACCGGTCCGCATAGCTACGAGCAGGTGCTTGAGCATGTGCACCACTATGTGCCGAAACCGAAGCACAACCCGTTCCTGAGCCTGGTGCCGGAACAGGGCGTCAAACTGACCCCTCGTCATTACGCGTATCTGAAAATTTCCGAAGGCTGCAACCATCGCTGCACCTTCTGCATTATTCCCTCAATGCGTGGCGATCTGGTAAGCCGTCCTATTGGCGACGTTTTAAGTGAAGCCAAACGTCTGGTGGATGCGGGTGTGAAAGAGCTGCTCGTTATCTCCCAGGACACCTCCGCCTATGGCGTGGACGTGAAGCACCGTATGGGCTTCCACAATGGCGAACCGGTAAAAACCAGCATGGTTGGCCTGTGCGAACAACTGGCAAAACTGGGTATCTGGACGCGTCTGCACTACGTCTACCCTTACCCGCACGTTGATGATGTCATTCCGCTAATGGCAGAGGGCAAAATCCTGCCGTATCTGGATATTCCGTTGCAGCACGCCAGCCCGCGTATCCTGAAACTGATGAAACGTCCTGGCTCCGTGGATCGTCAACTGGCGCGCATCAAGCAGTGGCGCGAAATCTGCCCGGAACTGACCCTGCGCTCGACCTTCATTGTCGGCTTCCCTGGCGAAACCGAAGAAGATTTCCAGATGCTGCTCGATTTCCTCAAAGAAGCGCGTCTGGACCGCGTTGGCTGCTTCAAATACAGCCCGGTAGACGGTGCGACCGCCAACGAACTGGCCGATCAGGTGCCGGAAGAGATCAAAGAAGAGCGCTGGAACCGCTTTATGCAGCTCCAGCAGCAGATTTCCGCTGAGCGTCTGCAGGAAAAAGTGGGCCGCGAAATTCTGGTCATTATCGATGAAGTCGATGAAGAAGGGGCAATTGGCCGCAGCATGGCGGATGCACCGGAAATCGACGGCGCGGTCTATCTGAACGGGGAAACGAAAGTGAAACCGGGTGATATCATCCGCGTGAAAGTTGAAAACGCCGACGAGTACGATCTGTGGGGTAGCCGCGTCTAACCCTGTCGCCGCCTGTTTCCAGGCGGCGTCTTTCTCTTTATGCCGCGTCAACACGTTCAAAGCGTGTCGCAATCACTACGTAACTCACCACCGCCAGCACACCGTGCGCCGCCACAAACCACAACGCGTTATTAAACGAGCCGGTCACCGTCACCACATAACCGATCACCAATGGTGTCACGATCCCGGCAATATTACCGATGCCGTTAAACACGCCGCCGCACAGGCCAATCATGGTTTTCGGCGCAACATCGGACAATACCGCCCAGCCCACGGCCGCGAAGCCTTTACCGAAGAACGCCATTGCCATCAGGAAAATTACCGCGCTGTTACTGTCGACGAAATTGGCGAATACCAGCATAGTGGACAGCCCCATTCCCAGCACAAAGGGTGTTTTACGGGCACGGGAAGGATGCATGCCCCGGCTAATCAGAATGTCAGACAGATAGCCCCCCAGCAGACCGCCGGTAAAGCCACAGATGGCAGGCAGTGCGGCAACCCACCCCGCCTGCATGATGGTCATACCACGCCCCTGAATCAGGTAGATGGGGAACCAGGTAATAAAAAAGTAGGTCAGCGCGGTAATACAATACTGCCCCAGGTAAATGGCCCACAGGTTGCGGTTGGTAAACAGACATTTGGCATCGCGCAGCGAGGTTTTCTTCGCCTTTGCCGCCCCTTCACTGTCCAGATCCACCAGCGCCCCGCCCTCGCGCATCAGGTTTTTCTCTTCTTCTGTCAGACGCGGGTCTTTATGCGGCTCCTTATACCACGCAAACCAGACGGTCGCCAGCACCAGCCCCACTCCCCCCATCCACAGAAACACATGCTCCCAGCCCCATGCATGGGTCAGCCAGGCCATGATCGGCGTGAAGACCACTACCGCCATGTATTGCCCGGAGTTAAACAGCGCCGAGGCCACGCCACGCTCACGCGTCGGGAACCAACTGGAGACGATACGGGAGTTTGCCGGGAATGCGGGGGATTCCACCAGGCCCAGCATAAAGCGCATCAGAAACAGGGTCATTGCCGCCAGACTACCGGTCATCCCGATCCAGCCCACGGTACCCTGTAGCATAGTGAACACGGACCACAGCACCAGGCTCATGCCGTAGACTTTTTTGGCACCAAAACGGTCCAGTAGCCAGCCGCCGGGGATCTGCCCTAGCGCGTAGGCCCAGGCGAAAGCGGAGAAGATCATCCCCAACATCATCGGGTCGAGGCCCAGCTCTTTCACTACCGAGGTGCCAGCAATCGACATGGTCGCGCGATCGGCATAGTTGATAACGGTGATGATGAAAATCAACCCCAGCACCCAATAGCGGTGATGTCCGACCCGTTTGACCTGCTCCAGCGAGACATCCATTTGTTTGCTCATTGTTTTCTCACTTTTATTTGTAGGGTTCAGAAACGATGGCTATACCCGGTGTGGCGGCACGTTGCCGCTAAAACAGGCCGCCAGATTCGCCAGCACAATGTTGCCCATCTCCAGGCGAGTCTGAACGGTCGCGCTGGCGCGGTGCGGCTGCAGGGTGACGTTATTGAGGGTGAAAAAGCCTTCCGGTACGTGCGGCTCATGGGCAAACACATCCAGCCCGGCTCCGGCAATACGCTTGTGGGTCAGGGCATCAAGCAGCGCCGCTTCATCCACCAGCTTGCCGCGCGCCACATTGATGAAATAGCCCTCGGGCCCCAGCGCCTCCAGCACCGACTCACTGATGATCACCTCGCCGCTATCGGCAGAGGCCGCAAGCACCAGAACATCTACTTCCTGCGCCAGCGCCTGAATATCAGCAATAAAGGTGTAATCAAGGGCGGCAATCGGCGCGAGGTCGGTATAGAGAATACGGGCGTCAAAGGCGGCGACCCGTCTGGCAATGGCCTGGCCAACACGCCCCATGCCGATAATCCCCACCGTCGTGCCAGTGACTTTGCGCGCCAGCGGCAGGTTGGTTTGCGGCCAGCGCCCCGCACGGACGACCTGCTCACCTTCGCTCATTTGTCGCAGGGTGGAAATCAACAGTCCCAGCGCCATATCCGCCACGTCATCGGTCAGCACGCCGGGTGTAGTGGTGACATAGATACCGTGCTTTGCGGCATACGCCAGGTCGACGGCATCTGTGCCGATACCGCTGATGGCGATAATTTTAAGCGCCGGCAGAGATTCCATTATCTCCCGGGAAAGCCCTTTTGCGCCGCCGGTCACCACGCCTTCAATCAGTGGGCCAATATCTGCCAGCATTTTTTGCGGCTCGCTCGCCTGGTAAAGACGATGCACTTCGTAATCGCGTCGTAATATTTCATCAATTGGTGCTGGCACCGCCTGGGTTAATAAAATGTGTGTTTTTTGTTGAGCAAGATTATTCGTCATATCTATCATCCGTCGCGTAGTTAATAACCAGATGATGGACAGGGCAATAATTCATGTCTAATATAAATCCGGTATTCATTAATATAAGAATTGAATTATGGATTTACATCAGTTGCGTTGTTTCATCGCCGTTGCTGAAGAATTGAACTTCGGACGCGCCGCAGCCCGCCTGCATATGACCCAGCCGCCGCTCAGCCGCCAGATACAGCTTCTGGAGAAGAGTCTGGGCGGAGCGTTGTTTGAAAGGAATAACCGTCACGTGCAGCTTACCCATATGGGTCAACATTTGCTGACGGAGTCACGATTAATACTGAAATTAGCAGACCGACTTGAATCCTCCGTTCAGCAATGTGCATCCGGCGAAATCGGCACGTTATCTATGGGATTTACGGCGGTATTTGCCTGGAGTTTTATTCCGCAGTTGCTTAAAGCGCTGTCGGTGAAATTACCGGGGGTGGATTTCCGTCTATTTGAGCAGGTCTCGCACAAACAAATTAGCTCTGTCGAAAATAACAGTATTGACGTTGGTTTTGTGCGCCATGTCCCACCCAACCCGCTGCTGGCGTATCAGCCTCTGCAGGGGGAGACATTTGTCGCCGCCTTTCACTGCGATCACCCGCTGGCACGCAAGCGAAAAATTCCCCTCAGCGCCTTTAACAATGAGCCCTTTTTTCTCTACAGCCCCGATGAAGCGCGCCACTTTTACGACCGCATTACCGACCTGTTCGTCTTTAACGACATCACGCCGGATTTTAAATATCAGTTGGCCCAGACCCACACGATCCTCGGAATGGTGAATGCCGGGCTCGGATGCGCCATCGTGCCTGCATCATCGCGCGCGCTGGGCATGGCCAATGTCACCTTTATGAACATCGAAGGGGTCAATATTCAGGCACACAACTTCCTGGTGTACTCAAAGGCCAATCCAAACCCGGTGCTTCCCGCGTTTCTCAAGGCCCTGAGTGAGGTATTAATTACCCTTTGATTTTGGGATCCAGCGCGTCCCGGAGCCCGTCGCCCAGCAGGTTAAACGCGAGCACGGTCAGGAAAATCGCCAGGGAGGGGAACAGCGCGACATGGGGAGCAATCACCATATCCGCGCGTGCTTCATTGAGCATGGCGCCCCACTCCGGTGTGGGCGGTTGCGCCCCCAGTCCGAGGAAGGAGAGGCTCGCCGCCGAAATGATCGACGTGCCAATACGCATCGTGAAATAGACGACGATCGACGACACCGTACCAGGCAGAATATGGCTAAACAGAATGGTCATATCGCTTGCGCCAATACTGCGCGCCGACTCGACAAAGGTCTGATGTTTAAGGACCAGAGTATTGCCGCGCACCAGCCGGGCGAAAGCCGGAACAGAGAAAACCGCCACGGCAATGATGACATTCGCCATACCGCTGCCCATCACCGCTACCACGGCAATCGCCAGCAAAATACCGGGAAAAGCGAACAGCACATCGCAAATGCGCATGATGATGCGATCCCACCAGCCTTCGTAATACCCGGCCAGCAAGCCCAGCACGGTACCAATCAGCGCGCCAATCAGTACCGCCAGCACCCCGGCGGCAAGCGAAATTCGCGCCCCCAACAGCACGCGGCTAAAGATATCGCGGCCCAGGGAATCCACGCCAAACCAGTGCAATGGCGATGGTCCGTCATTAAGGCGGTCGTAATCGAAATAGTTTTCGGCATCGAAGGGGGCAATCCAAGGGGCGACGATAGCCAACAAAATCAGAATCAGCACAAACAACCCGGCGGTCATCGCCAGGGGCTGACGACGAAAACGCCGCCAGAACTCATGCCACGGGGTACGCACCTGGTCCGGTTTCAGCCCAGGCATGGCGTTTAAAATCGCCGCTCGACGCCAGTTTAACAATCGCATCCTTACTTGTACCTGATAGCGGGGTTAATGGCGGCGTACAGCACATCCACCACTAAATTAATAAGAATAAACTCCAGCGAGAAGAGCAGAACTTCCGCCTGGATAACCGGATAATCGCGCATATCAACGGAGTCCACCAGCAAACGCCCGAGGCCGGGCCAGTTGAACACTTTCTCGACGACAATCGAGCCGCCAAGCAAAAAGCCGAACTGTAGCCCCATCATGGTGATCACCGGGATCAGCGCATTGCGCAGGCCATGCTTGAGTATGACCCATTTTTCGCTGAGCCCTTTGGCGCGCGCGGTACGCATGTAGTCTTCATTGAGCACATCGACAAAGGACGCGCGAGTAAAGCGCGCCATTACCGCGGCCACGGCGGCCCCCAGCGTTATCGACGGCAAAATATAGTGCCGCCAGCTATCGGCCCCGACCGTCGGCAACCAGCCCAGCTCCACGGAAAAGACCTGCATCAGTAGCATGCCCAGCGCAAAAGCCGGAAAGGAGATCCCGGTCACCGCCAGCGCCATGCCGAGCCTGTCCGGCCAGCGGTTACGCCATACCGCGGCGGCAATCCCCGCCACCAGGCCAAACAGCATTGCCCAGGTCATACTGGCGATGGTCAACCAGAACGTCGGGAAAAAGCGGCTGGCGATCTCTTCCACTACCGGACGGCGGGAAGCCATCGAGATACCGAAATCACCCTGCAGCACATTAACAATGTAGTGCCCGAACTGGATATAGAGCGGCCTGTCGAGACCTAATTGCTGGCGTACCAGCCCAATCACCTGCTCATCGGCCTCCGGCCCGGCGATCAACCGTGCCGGATCGCCCGGTAAGAGGTGAACAAATAAAAACACCAGCACCGCCACGATCAGTAGCGTCGGGATAAGACCCAGAAGGCGTTTCAAAACATAATTCAGCATCGTCTCTTCCGTCACTCCCCTCTCACGAAGAGAGGGGACATGCGCTCTTATTTCAGGTCGGCCTCGTCAAAGCTAAAGCCGGTGTCCGGCATGATGTAGAACCCTGTCAGGTTCTTGTTGTGAGCGGAAACCAGCTTCTCCACCACCAGCGGCACCCAGGGGGACTCTTTCCAGATGATATCCTGCGCATCCTTGTAGAGCCTGGTTTTTTCCTCATTATTGGTGGTTTTCAGCGCGTCGGCCAGGTCTTTATCCACCTGCGGGTTGCTGTAGAACGCCGTGTTGAAGAGGGTTGGCGGCCAGTTCTGCGAGGCGAACAGCGGCGACAACGCCCAGTCGGCTTCCCCGGTCGACGCCGACCAGCCCGTGTAGAACATCCTCACGCCGCTCTCTTTCTGCCCTTTCGCTTCCACTTCCGCCGCACGCTGTCCGGCATCCATCGCCGTCACCTGCGCTTTGATACCCACCTGCGCCAGTTGCTGCTGGGTAAACTGCAGCACTTTTTGCGCGGTACTGTGGTTATGCGATGACCACAGCGTGGTGCTGAACCCGTTTGGATAGCCAGCCTCTTTCAACAGTTCGCGGGCTTTTGCCGGATCGTAAGGCCACGGCTGGTAGGTTTGCGCATTCGCCAGTGACGGTGGAACAATGCCGGTTGCCGGTGTTGCATACCCGGCAAACGCCACTTTCACCAGCGCCTGACGGTTAATGGCGTAGTTGATGGCTTCACGTACTTTCGGGTTGTCGAACGGCTTTTGCGTTACGTTCATGCTGATGTAGCGCTGCATGATCGAGGGGCTGGCCACTAGCTCCAGTTTGCTGTTTTTCTGCAGCACTGCCGCCTGCTCATAGGGAATCGGGAAAGCGAACTGCGCTTCGCCCGTCTGCAACATCGCCGCTCGGGTGTTATTGTCGACCACCGGACGCCAGGTGATGGTGTCCAGTTTCGGCAGCCCTTTTTGCCAGTATCCGGCGAATTTCTTCACCTTCACAAAGTCGGTCTGGTTCCAGGTGTCCAGTTCATAAGGACCTGTCCCCACCGGGTGAAAACCAATGTCCTTACCGTATTTTTCCAGCGCGGCAGGCGAGATCATCGCCGTCGCCGGGTGGGCCAGGATATTGATAAAGGCCGAGAACGGCTGTTTCAGGGTGATTTTGACCGTTGTCGCATCCACCGCATCGGTTTTGGCGATGTTTTTATAGAGGTTGTAGCGCTTGAGCGCATTTTCCGGATTACTCGCGCGATCGAGGTTCGCCTTCACCGCCTGGGCGTTAAAGTCGGTGCCATCCTGGAATTTCACACCCTGACGCAGCTTGATGGTATATACCAGCCCGTCATCCGACACCGTATAGCTTTCGGCGAGCACATTATGCAGCTTCATGTCTTTATCAAGGCCAAACAGCCCCTGATAGAATGACTTAGCGACAGCCTGCGACAACGTATCATTGGCATTGTAGGGGTCGAGAGTGGTGAAATTTGACGCCACTGCGACCACAACATCTTTGGCAGCCAGTGCTGGCGCGGCGCTCAGCGCGATGGCAACTGCGAACGCAATCTGCCATTTACGTGGTAAAGGTTGTGTCATGTTGTTCTCCTGAGTGTCCCTGCCTGTTTCTGTCAAAAACGTGATTGTGTGCTGCCCGGTGTCGAACGGGCGACGAAATGACCCGGGCCGATGTTATGTAACTGCACACGCTGTACCGTCTCGCCGCGTTTATGGATGTTGCTGGGGATTTCATCCGACAACAACACCCGTTGCGCCCTCGGGTGAGACGGGTCGGCCACCGGAACGGCGGCCATAAGTTTACGGGTGTAAGGGTGCTGCGGGTTCTCAAACACGGCGCGACGTGGGCCAATTTCCACAATCTGACCGAGATACATCACCGCCACACGGTGGCTGATTCGCTCCACAACCGCCATGTCATGAGAGATAAACAGAAACGCAATCCCCATCTCCCGTTGTAAATCGAGTAACAAATTAATGATTTGCGCACGGATCGAGACATCCAGTGCCGAAACCGATTCGTCTGCCACCACCACGCGCGGGTTTAAGGCCAACGCTCTGGCAATACAGATACGCTGGCGCTGACCGCCGGAAAACTCATGGGGATAACGCCACGCATGTTCCGGTTTCAGCCCGACACGTTCCAGTAACCACAGCACGCGCCGCTGGGCATCTTCTTCATTCATTACGCCATGCACCCGCAGCGGCTCCATGATGGAATAGCCCACGGTCTGCCGGGGGTCGAGGGAGGCGTAGGGATCCTGAAAAATAAACTGAATGTCCCGACGCAGTGGCTGCAACTTACTGTCGGGAAGCGTATCGATACGCTCGCCTTTAAAGGTAATCACCCCGCTCTGGCTTTCCACCAGCCGCAGCAGCGCCCGCCCGGTCGTCGACTTGCCGCAGCCGGACTCCCCCACCAGCGATAACGTTTCGCCGGGCCACAGGTCGAAGCTCACCCCTTCCACCGCATGCACTTCTCGGGTGACGCGATTTAACACCCCGCTGCGCAGCGGGAAGCGCGCCACCAGGTCGCGAACCTGCAGAATCGGCTCGCCCGCCACCACGGTGTCCTGCTCGGTTTCCGGCTCCTGATTTTCAGGATGTTGTAACGAAACCAGCGGAAAACGACGCGGCAGATCGCTGCCGTTCATCGCGCCAAGGCGCGGCACCGCCGCCAGCAAGGCTTTCGTGTAAATATGCTGCGGTGCGCTAAAAATCTCTTCTACGGTGCCCGTTTCCACCGCTTCGCCCTGATACATCACCAGCACGCGGTCGGCAATATCCGCCACAACCCCCATATCGTGGGTGATAAAAATCACCCCCATCGCCATCTCTTTTTGCAGCACGGCGATAAGTTGCAGAATCTGCGCCTGGATAGTGACATCCAGCGCCGTGGTCGGCTCATCGGCAATCAGCACCGCCGGACGGCAGGAGAGCGCCATTGCAATCATCACCCGCTGGCGCATACCGCCGGAAAGCTGATGCGGATAACGAGACAAAATGGCCTGTGATTCAGGGATGCGCACCAGGTCCAGCATTCGCCGGGCTTCCGTTATCGCCTCTTCTTTGCCCAACCCCTGATGCAGACGGATGGATTCGGCAATTTGCTCACCCACCGGAAAGACCGGATTCAGTGAGGTCATAGGCTCCTGAAAAATCATAGCAATGTCGGCCCCACGCACGCCGCGCAGGCGAGAGGCGTTGAGCGTCGCCAGATCGACACGCTCCCGGTTACGGCGCAACAGGCGCATATGATCGCAACTCACCTCGCCGCCGGATTGTTCCAGCAGGCGCAGTAGCGACATGGCGGTGACCGACTTACCGGACCCCGACTCCCCGACAATCGCCAGCGTTTCACCGCGTTTGAGGGTAAACGACAGGTTACGCACCGCCTGGGTGAGCTGTTTGTCATGGCGAAACGCGACATTCAGATTGCTGACATCCAGCACCACATCGGCGTCTGTTTCATACCCGTGCGACACCCTACTCTCCTTATTCACGATAAATCCCTACGCTTGGCGCATCTCCGGCATAGCCCCAGGCGCGATACATCCCTTCACTGTTAAAAGGCAGTGCAATGTTACCTTCACGATCGACGGCAATCAGGCCGCCGCTACCGCCCAGCGCAGGCAGTTTTTCCATTACCACCGCCTCACAGGCTTCGTGCAGGCTTAAACCGCCGTAATCCATTAACGCGGCGATATCATAGGCAGCCAGCGTGCGAATAAACACCTCCCCGGTTCCGGTGCAGGAGACCGCCACGCTGGCGTTGTTGGCATAACATCCCGCGCCGGGCAGCGGACTGTCCCCTACCCGACCCGGTAATTTATTGGTCATGCCGCCTGTCGAAGTCGCCGCCGCCAGGTTTCCCTGCTTATCCAGCGCCACCGCACCGACGGTGCCCATTTTTTTCGTTTCATCCAGCGGCGCACCGCCATGATCCAGCACGGTCTGCCCCTCGGCACGGGCGGCAAGAAGCTGCTCGTAACGCTCTTGCGTCGAGAAAAGCTCGGGCGACACCGGCTCCATCCCTTCGGCAAAGGCGAAGTTCTCCGCCCCTTCCCCCACCAGCAACACATGGGGGCTGCGCTCCATCACCAGACGCGCCGCCAGCACCGGGTTACGTAAGCGGCTTACACCGGCGACGGCCCCCGCGCGCAGCGAATACCCGTCCATCACGCAGGCATCCAGCTCATGGGTTTCATCGCGGGTAAAAACAGAACCAATGCCCGCGTTAAACAGCGGACACTCTTCGAGTAAGCGCACGGCCTCAGTCACCACGTCCAGCGCGCTTTCACCAGCATTGAGCATCTTCTGGCCGGTTTCGACAATGGCCGATAGTGCGGCAATGTACTGTCGTTCTTTTTCCGGGCTCAGTTGCGCGCGGGAGATGGCCCCTGCGCCACCGTGAATTGCAATTACCGCTTTGGTCATTTTTTTATCGCCCGGTCAGGATAGCTTGCTGCTTTTTCTATAAATATCATTATCGTCGTCACAGCTTCATACAATTTTTGAATATAGAAAGTCGATCTTGCGATGTAAAGCAGGCATCTCACTATGGCTCTTGAGGAGTACATGCAGTCAGGCCTCATTTTCTGCCATAATGGCTCCTTTCACGCGTGGTGCTGGAGTAAATTATGGAATATACCGCAGGCTTGATCCCGCTGGATTCAGCCCTGGCGCAAATGCTGTCCCGCGTTTCGCCACTCACCGAGAGCGAAACCCTACCGTTGCTGAGCTGTTTTGGTCGCGTTGTGGCGCAGGATGTGATTTCGCCGCTGAATGTGCCGGGCTTTGACAATGCCGCCATGGACGGTTATGCCGTACGCCTGGCCGATATCGAAAAAGGTGAACCGCTGCCGGTTGCCGGAAAAGCGTTCGCCGGGCAGCCCTTTCACGGCGAGTGGCCTACAGGCACCTGCGTGCGCATCATGACCGGTGCCCCTGTGCCGGCTGGCTGCGAAGCCGTAGTGATGCAAGAAGAGACTGAGCAAACCGACGCGGGCGTGCGCTTTACCGGTAAGGTTAAAGCCGGGCAAAACATCCGCCTGTTGGGTGAAGATATTCGCGCGGGCGCCGCCGTGTTCAGCGCCGGGAAGAAACTGACCGCCGCCGAACTTCCGGTGCTCGCCTCGCTGGGCATTGCCGAGGTGCCAGTCGTCCGTAAAATCCGCGTGGCGCTCTTTTCCACCGGCGATGAGCTGCAACTGCCTGGTCAGCCGCTGGCGGACGGACAAATCTACGATACCAATCGCCTGACGGTTCACCTGATGCTGGAACAACTGGGCTGTGAGGTCATCAACCTTGGTATCGTGCGTGACGATCCGGCCACACTGCGCGAAACTTTTATCACGGCTGACCAGCAGGCCGACGTGGTGATAAGCTCCGGCGGCGTGTCGGTGGGGGAAGCGGATTACACCAAAACTATCCTGGATGAGCTGGGTGAAATCACCTTCTGGAAGCTTGCTATCAAACCTGGCAAACCGTTCGCCTTCGGCCATCTCAAAAATAGCTGGTTCTGTGGCTTACCCGGTAACCCGGTCTCTGCCGCTCTGACCTTCTACCAGTTAGTACTGCCGCTGCTGGCGAAGCTGAGCGGTAATACCGCCAGCCCACTGCCGCTACGCCTGCGCGCCCGCGCGGCAACCCGCCTTAAGAAAACACCGGGTCGCCTTGATTTCCAGCGCGGCATCCTCAGCCGTGATAGCGACGGAGAGCTGATTGTCAGCACCACCGGCCCGCAAGGTTCACATATTTTCAGCTCCTTTAGTCAGGGCAACTGCTTTGTGGTGCTGGAGCGTGAGCGCGGTCATGTGGAAGCCGGTGAATGGGTCGAGGTTGAAACCTTTAACCATCTCTTCGGAGGCTAAGATGGCAGACGAGTTGAGCGATGAAGAGATGCTGCGCTATAACCGGCAGATTATTCTGCGCGGCTTCGATTTTGATGGCCAGGAGCGGTTAAAAGCATCACGCGTGCTGGTGGTGGGATTAGGCGGTCTTGGCTGCGCAGCCGCACAGTATCTGGCTGCGGCGGGGGTTGGTCAGATGACGCTGCTGGATTTCGATACCGTGGCGCTCTCTAATCTCCAGCGCCAGACGTTGCACAGCGACGCGACAATTGGCGAGCCGAAGGTGGAATCCGCCAAAGCTGCCCTGGCGCGAATCAATCCGCATGTTCAGCTCGACACCCTTAACGCCCTGCTGGATGAAAGCGCCCTGTCAGCGCAGATTGCCGCCCACGACCTGGTGCTGGATTGCACGGATAATGTCGCCATTCGCAATCAGCTCAACGCCGGGTGTTTTGCGCAGAGTATTCCGCTGGTCTCCGGTGCCGCCATTCGTATGGAGGGGCAAATCAGTGTCTTTACCTGGGGGGACGGCGAGCCCTGCTACCGCTGTCTGAGCCGTCTGTTTGGTGAAAACGCGCTGACCTGTGTCGAAGCAGGCGTGATGGCGCCGCTGGTGGGGGTGATGGGTTCATTACAGGCGCTGGAAGCGATTAAAGTGCTGACGCGCTTTGGCGTGCCCGCCGCCGGGAAAATCGTGATGTATGACGCGATGACCTGCCAGTTCCGGGAAATGAAGTTGCTGCGCAACCCCCAGTGTGAGGTGTGCGGAGGTAAACAGCAAAAGGCAACGTAAGTTGCCTTTTTAGTGTTTGCTCCCTCTCCCGTGGGAGAGGACCGGGGTGAGGGCATCAGACCGCACAGGGTAAATTGCCCGGTAGATGCTGTAAACGTCTTCAACCTTGTTAGCCACGGCTAACTCGTTTTCCCACATAGCAACCATAGCGACATCTTTGTCCCCCCCTGGCGCAGAGCGTACAGCGAGGGGGTTAAGTCCCCGCTGAAATCGGTGAGACGAAGACCTGATGACAAGGTCAGGCCGCCAGGGATGGCGGTCTGAGGTTTGTCGAGACAGGACAAAATCGTCCGGAACGATTTTGAACAACGCAACGCGTTGGCCCGAAGGGCGAGCCCCAGGGATGGGGCGAGTAACTCGAGTCAAACCGACCGCAGGCAGCGGGGCGGGAGGCGAACGCAGTGCGAAGCACCGATTTCTTTGCGGGGCCGCGGGGATTGTAAAGGGGAACGCGGTGTTCCCCTTTACCCGTTCACGTGTTCAGGAGGTCCATTTCGCCATGAACATAAGGTGAACGGAACCCACCTCCCGAGCCGCATTTTCCCCCTCACCCTGGCCCTCTCCCCAAAGAGGAGAGGGGACCGTTCGTGCTCGCGTTTTTTGTTGGGATTCCTCAGCCCCGGGGGAGAGGGAGAAAACCGGTGGTAGCCCGGATCAGGCGCTTACGCCGCCATCCGGGAAAGACATTGATGTGGAACCCTGTGTAGCCCCCACAGGGTTAAATTGATGTCCGGCCAAACGCCGCTTGCCAGTCCTGCTCAAACTTCGCGACAGCAGCCTCTACCGCGGGCGCGGCGATAAACTGTTGCGCCACATCCAGCGGCAGCGTAATCGACTCACAGCCTGCCAGCAGACACGCCAGCGCCTGGCGTGGTGTCTTAAAGCTGGCCGCCAGCACCTTCGCCCCTGGCGCATGCAGGCTCAACAAACGCTGTAAATCATTTACCGTCTGAACTCCGTCACCGCCCTGCGCATCCACGCGGTTCACATACGGCGCGACATACTCTGCCCCCGCGAGTGCGGATAACAACCCCTGCCCGGCGCCGTATACCGCCGTGCCAAGCGTTGGAATGCCTTCCGCTTTCAGACATTTAATGGCTGCCAGCCCCTCCGCCGTCACCGGCACTTTCACCACCAGGTCGGGAATAATGGCACGCAGCTTATGGGCATCCGCCACCATCCCCTCAGCGGTGTTCGCCATCACTTGGGCAAACAGGCGGCCTTTGCCATCCAGCGCGTCGTACAGTTGCGGCAGCAACACCTCAACAGGCGTTTTGCCTGCCGCCACAATACTCGGATTGGTGGTCACGCCCGCCAGCGGAAAAATGCGCGCCAGCCGTTTTACCGCCGCCACGTCTGATGTATCGAGATACAGTTCCATTCTTTCACCCTCAAAATGTGAGATTCAGCATGCTTTAAAACTAACACGCACCAACCTGCCCTGGAGTTGACCTTTATCAATATAACTTTCATTCGAAAGTAATTTAATCTTCATACGCAAGATGAGGGCAACTTATGATTTTCAATATTCAACGCTATTCCACCCATGATGGCCCCGGTATTCGCACCGTCGTCTTTCTAAAGGGCTGTTCATTAGGCTGCCGCTGGTGTCAGAACCCGGAGAGCCGCGCCCGCGAACGCGAAGTGCTGTTCGACGCCAGACTGTGCCTGGAAGGCTGCGATCTTTGCCAGCAGGTGGCCCCGAAAGCCATTAGCCGGGCGCTTAACGGCCTGCTTATTGCCCGTGAAAATCTGACGGATAGCGACCTTAACGCTCTGACCGACTGCTGCCCGACGCAGGCACTGACCGTCTGCGGGGAAGATAAATCCGTTGAGGACATCATGGCGACAGTGTTGCGTGATAAAGCCTTTTATACCCGCAGCGGCGGCGGTATTACCCTTTCCGGCGGCGAGCCGTTTATGCACCCGGAACTGGCTTTTTCCCTTTTTAAAGCCAGCCACGAACACGGGATCCACACTGCCGTTGAAACCTGCCTGCATGTGCCATGGCGCTACATTGAGCCCTCTGTGCCCTATGTGGATCTGTTTCTCGCCGACCTGAAACATGTTGATAGCGGCGCGTTTAAACAGTGGACCGACGGCAGCGCCAGACGCGTGCTGGATAACCTGAAACGACTGGCGCAAGCCGGTAAGCAGATGACCATTCGCGTACCGTTGATTCCCGGCTTCAATGCCGATGAAAAATCCATTGCCGATATTACCAATTTTGCCGCCGACGAACTGAACGTCCGCGAGATCCACTTTTTGCCCTATCACACGCTGGGCATGAATAAATACACCTTACTCAGTCAACCCTACACCGCCCCTGACAAGCCGCTTGATGCACCGGCGTTACTGGCATTCGCCCAGAACTACGCCTGCGAGAAAGGGCTGACAGCGATATTACGAGGATAATCTCATGACGACGTTACAACTCTCGACCCTGACCGACCGTATTAAGGCGCATAAGAACGCACTGGTGCACATTGTAAAACCTCCGGTGTGTACCGAGCGTGCGCAGCACTACACCGAGATGTATCAGCAGCACATGGATAAGCCCATTCCGGTACGCCGCGCGCTGGCGCTGGCCCATCATCTGGCGGCGCGTACCATCTGGATCAAGCACGACGAGCTGATCATCGGCAACCAGGCAAGCGAAGTGCGCGCCGCGCCGATCTTCCCGGAATATACCGTCAGTTGGATTGAAAAAGAGATCGATGACCTGGCAGATCGTCCAGGGGCTGGCTTTGCGGTAAGTGAAGAAAATAAACAGGTGCTGCACGCCATTTGCCCGTGGTGGCGTGGCCAGACCGTGCAGGATCGCTGCTACGGTATGTTTACCGATGAGCAAAAAGCGCTACTGGAAACCGGCATCATCAAGGCCGAAGGCAATATGACCTCGGGCGATGCGCATCTGGCGGTGAATTTCCCGCTACTGCTGGAAAAAGGGCTGGACGGCCTGCGCCATAAAGTGGATGAACGCCGTTCACGTATTAACCTTACCGTTCTGGAAGATTTGCACGGTGAGCAGTTCCTGAAAGCGATTGATATCGTGCTGGATGCCGTCAGCCTGCACATTGAGCGTTTCGCCAACCTCGCCCGTCAAATGGCCAGTGCAGAAACCCGCACCAGTCGCCGCGATGAACTGCTGGCGATGGCGGAAAACTGCGATGTGATAGCCCATGAGCCGCCGAAAACCTTCTGGCAGGCACTGCAACTGTGCTACTTCATTCAGTTGATCCTGCAAATCGAATCTAACGGCCATTCTGTCTCCTTTGGCCGTATGGATCAGTATCTGTATCCGTACTATCGCCGCGATGTGGAGCTGGACCAGTCGCTTTCCCGCGAGCAGGCCATTGAAATGCTGCACGGCTGCTGGCTGAAATTGCTGGAAGTGAACAAAATCCGCTCCGGCTCGCACTCCAAAGCCTCTGCGGGCAGCCCGCTGTATCAGAACGTCACCATTGGCGGTCAGAAACTGGTCAACAATGCGCCGATGGATGCCGTGAACCCGCTCTCTTACGCGATTCTGGAATCCTGTGGCCGCCTGCGTTCAACCCAGCCGAACCTCAGCGTGCGCTACCACGCGGGCATGAGTAACGACTTCCTCGACGCCTGCGTACAGGTGATCCGCTGCGGCTTCGGGATGCCGGCGTTTAACAACGATGAAATCGTGATCCCTGAGTTCATTAAGCTTGGCGTCGAACCACAGGATGCGTATGACTATGCGGCGATCGGCTGTATCGAAACCGCCGTCGGTGGCAAATGGGGGTATCGCTGCACCGGGATGAGTTTTATCAACTTTGCCCGCGTGATGCTGGCAGCGCTGGAAGGCGGTCGCGATGCCACCAGCGGCAAAGTGTTCCTGCCGCAGGAGCATGCGTTGTCGAAAGGCAACTTCACCCACTTCGACGAGGTGATGGCCGACTGGGATACGCAGATTCGCTACTACACCCGGAAATCGATTGAGATTGAGTATGTTGTCGACACCATGCTCGAAGAGAATGTCCACGATATTCTCTGTTCCGCGCTGGTGGATGACTGTATCGAGCGGGCGAAAAGCATTAAACAGGGTGGCGCGAAATATGACTGGGTGTCCGGCCTGCAGGTGGGCATCGCCAACCTCGGCAATAGCCTGGCGGCGGTGAAAAAACTGGTCTTCGAACAGGGAGCCATCGGGCAACAGCAGCTTGCGGAGGCGCTGGCCGCTGATTTCGACGGTCTGACGCATGAGCAGTTGCGCCAGCGTTTGATTAACAACGCGCCGAAGTATGGCAATGATGATGATAGCGTGGATGCGCTGCTGGTACGCGCTTACCAGACCTATATCGATGAACTGAAAAATTACCATAATCCACGTTTCGGACGCGGCCCGATTGGCGGCAACTATTACGCGGGGACATCGTCTATTTCCGCCAACGTGCCATTTGGTGCGGCAACCATGGCGACGCCGGACGGACGTAAAGCCAAAACGCCGCTCGCCGAAGGGGCCAGCCCGGCATCGGGCACTGACCATCTCGGCCCGACAGCGGTGATCGGTTCAGTGGGGAAACTGCCGACGGCGGCGATCCTCGGCGGCGTGTTGCTTAATCAGAAGCTAAACCCGTCAACGCTTGAGAATGACAGTGACAGGCAGAAACTGATGTTGCTGTTGCGCACGTTCTTTGAGGATCATAAGGGCTGGCATATTCAGTACAATATTGTGTCCCGTGAGACGTTGCTGGAAGCGAAGAAACACCCGGATCAATATCGCGACCTGGTGGTGCGTGTAGCAGGGTATTCCGCTTTCTTTACCGCCCTGTCACCGGATGCGCAGGATGATATTATCGCGCGCACCGAGCATACGCTTTAACCCTGGCATGACCTCTGCGGTCTGGTGCCCTCACCCCGGCCCTCTCCCACGGGAGAGGGTGCAAACACCAAAAACGGCAACCAGGGGGGTTGCCGTTTTGCTTTCACCTTGCTTTCGAATGAAATAAATTTGTGCTTCAGGTCACACTGTTATTACAATGTTACGAGTGGTACCCAGACCAGGAGCTTATGTATGACTGTAAAAGTTATCGTCACTGATATGGACGGAACTTTTCTTGACGACGCCAAACAATACGACCGCGATCGTTTTATGGCACAGTTTGCCCAACTCAGGCAGCGTGATATTGAATTTGTCGTCGCCAGCGGCAATCAGTATTACCAGCTCATCTCCTTTTTCCCGGAACTGAAAGACCAGATCTCTTTTGTCGCCGAAAACGGCGCGCTGGTCTTTGAACACGGTCAGCAACTGTTTCACGGTGAACTTACCCGTCATGAAGCCCAGGTCGTTATCGGCGAGTTACTGAAAGACAAAGCGCTGAATTTCGTCGCCTGTGGGCTGGAAAGCGCCTGGGTCAGCGAAAACGCGCCGGATAGCTTTATCGACCTGATGGCAAAGCACTATCATCGTCTGCAACGCATCAGCGACTATCACCAGATTAACGATACCCTGTTCAAATTCTCGCTCAATTTACCGGACAGTGACATCCCACAACTGATTGATAAACTGCATGTTTCGCTGGATGGCATCATGAAGCCTGTGACCAGCGGCTTTGGTTTTGTCGACCTGATTATTCCCGGTCTGCACAAAGCCAACGGCATTACCCGTCTGCTGAAACGCTGGCAGTTGTCGCCGCAAGAATGTGTAACGATTGGCGATAGCGGCAACGACGCCGAAATGTTGCGCATGACGGCGTTTTCGTTCGCCATGGATAACGCCAGCGACGCTATCAAAGCCATTGCCCGTCATCGCACCGATGACAACAACCACCAGGGCGCGCTGAATGTGATTCAGGCGGTACTGGACGGTGCTCCCCCGTTCCAGTGATTTTCCCGGCCGGAGTCGTCGCTCCGGCCTCTCCCCTTCTCTCTTTCCCTGCCCTTCTTTCAGCTTTGTGCTCTGCATCAAGTTTTTAAACTTGCATTAACTTATTTTTAACTTAAATTATCACTTGTAAGCTTAATTACTTTCGAATGAAAGATTGCGAGGCCATTATGACGTTCACCAGCGAAACTTTACCCGTCGACCATAAAGCGGCTATCCGGCAAATGAAGCAGGAATTGCGCCAGCAAATCGGTGATGTGAAAGCCGTATTCAATCAACTCCACGCGCGGATTAGCCAGCGCGTCGCAGAGATCAACGCGTTAAAGGCGCAGGGCGAGGATGTCTGGCCGGTGATCCCCTTTGAAGCGGTAAAACAGGGGCGGGTAAGCGAGCAACAGCGTGCGCTGATTAAACAACGCGGCTGTGCGGTGATCAAAGGGCATTTCCCCCGCGAGCGGGCGCTCGGCTGGGACCGCGACATGATGGCCTATCTTGAGCAAAACCACTTTGATGATGTCTACAAAGGGCCAGGCGATAACTTCTTTGGATCTCTCGATGCCTCTCGCCCGGAAATTTACCCTATCTACTGGTCGCAGTCACAAATGCAGGCACGCCAGAGCGACGAAATGGCTGCCGTGCAGTCGTTCCTCAACCGCCTGTGGCGCTTTGAAAGCGAAGGGACAACGTGGTTTGATCCGGATGTCAGCGTGATTTACCCGGACCGTATTCGTCGCCGTCCGCCGGGAACGACGTCAAAAGGTTTAGGTGCCCATACCGATTCCGGCGCCCTGGAACGCTGGCTGCTTCCGGCGTATCAACGGGTCTTTGCCAACGTCTTTAACGGCAAACTGGACGAATACGATCCGTGGGATGCCGCGCATCGTACCGAGGTGGAAGAGTACACCGTCGAGAACACCACCAAATGTTCGGTGTTCCGTACCTTCCAGGGCTGGACGGCGCTCTCCGATATGATCCCAGGCCAGGGGTTGTTGCATGTCGTGCCGATCCCGGAGGCAATGGCCTATATTCTGCTACGCCCACTGCTGGATGATGTGCCGGAAGATGAGCTGTGCGGTGTGGCTCCGGGTAAGGTGCTCCCCATTTCGGAGAAATGGCACCCGCTGCTGATAGAGGCGTTAACCTCCATCCCGGCGCTGGAAGCGGGCGACTCCGTCTGGTGGCATTGCGATGTGATTCACTCCGTCGCCCCGGTAAACGATCAACAGGGCTGGGGTAACGTGATGTATATCCCCGCCGCCCCCCTGTGCGAGAAAAACCTCGCCTGGGCGCGTAAAGCAAAAGTCGCGCTGGAAAATGGCGTATCGCCAGGTGACTTTCCGCGCGAAGATTATGAAGCAAACTGGGAGGGGCGCTTCACGCTGGCCGATTTAAACGCCTATGGAAAACGTGCGCTGGGCATAGACTAAACGTCATACAGCCCTTCTCGCTCCACGGCGGTACGTCGTTGTCCCGGACGTATCCGCCGTACCGACTCCCTCACTACCAGCATGCCATTAATCAGCAGCGAGCCAATTGCCGCCTGCGGGCGAATCAGCCGTTGCTGCAACATGTGAACGGCCTCAGTACCAAGTTCATCGCGCGGCACATGGACCGCCGTTAGCGGCACATCCTGAATGGCGGCCAGGTTGAAGGCATCAATGCTCATCACCGAGACATCCTGCGGAACGCGTAAGCCGCGTTGTTGCAGCGCCCGCACGGTCCCTTCCGCCATAAAATCTCCCCCGACTAAAAACGCGGTCGGCGGGTTTTTATGTGCGGGACTGTCGAGCCACTCTGCAACCCGCTGCTGGGCTTCTCTGGCGCTAAAACTGGGAACAGTGATCAGATCGCGCTTACTCTGAAAACGCAGATTTCGCTGTTGCCAGGCTTCTTTAATGCCCGCCAGCCGCAGATCCATGGTATAGCGGCGCAGACACATCACGACCACCATATCGCGATGGCCGGAGTCAAACAGATAGTCAGCGGCAAACTCACCGATTGCCCGGTGATCCGGGGCCACCGTCGGCAGGCGCATCCGCTTATCACGGCAGTTAATCAGTACGCAAGGTTTGGCAAAATCCGCGGCCAGTTCGTGAATATGCGGATCGTCAATCCCCAACAAAATTGCCGCCTGGGTTTCCGGCTCATTCATTCGTGAAATAAATACATTAGCATCGCTATCCAGCTCCTCCAGCGGGCAGTAACGCAGCCGCACCTCATGAGAATCCAGCGCCTTACTGATGCTTTGAATCACGCGGTAATAAAAGATATCGGAGCGCTCATCGAACGCCCGCTGTGGCGCGAAGATCACCAGGTTATTGAGCAGCAACCTCCCGGCGGCAATCCCCTCCATTACCCCTAACTCACGCGCACATTCCAGTACCAGGCGTCTGGCCGTTTCGCTGGTATTGGCCTTACCCGCCAGCACACGGGAAACGGTGCTGGTCGACAGGTTGGTGCGCCGGGCGATTTCAGTGATTTTTAGCTTTTTATCCATTCTGTGATCTTGCTCCGTTTCCGCGATGGGAAAATTTTCATGAAGCATAAGCCTCATGAATACTGGTTCGGAAAGCATAGTGCCCTTTTCTTTGGCGAATTGATGAGAATCCTTGCACAAAATCCACTATGGCTGACCTTTTTTCTCCCCTAACGTAAAGATGTCGTACAACTTCCATACTAGTTGTCGGCGTATTTCAGGCTAAAGCAGAAAAAAATCCCCATGCGGTCCAGATCGGTATAACAAATTTCGAATGGCCCGCAACGACTTCCCTACAGAACGGTGCGTGGAGAAAAAAATGAGCCAGGGAATCAACAATAATGAAGTGGTGGCAAGCAAAAGCCGCCGGATAGTCAAAAACTTACGCTGGTGGGTGCTGGTCCTGTTTTTACTGGGCGTCACGGTGAACTACATCACCCGTAACTCACTCGGCATTCTTGCCCCCGAACTGAAAACCAGTATGGGCATTACGACCGAGCAGTACTCATGGATTGTGGGCGCTTTTCAGTTAGCCTATACCGTTTTCCAGCCATTATGCGGTTGGTTGATTGACGTGATTGGCCTGAAAGTGGGCTTTATGGTCTGTGCCATCATCTGGGCGCTGGCCTGTATTTTCCACGCCGGGGCGAGCAGTTGGTTGCAACTGGCTATTTTGCGTTTCACGATGGGGGCATCCGAAGCGGCCGCCACGCCAGCGAATGCCAAAACCCTGGGCGAGTGGTTCCCGAAATCGGAGCGCCCGGTTGCCGCAGGTTGGGCTGGCGTTGGTTTCTCGATTGGCGCCATGCTGGCACCGCCAATTATCTATTTTGCCCATGCCTCTTTTGGCTGGCAGGGCGCGTTTATGTTTACCGGTGTTCTGGCGCTGGTGTGGGTGCTGCTGTGGTGGGCGTTTTACTATAACCCGGAAAAACACCCGAACCTGAGCAAAGAGGAACTGGCCTATATCAAGCAGGACAACGAGGCGCCTGCGGTCAAACTGCCCTTCTTTTCCGCGCTGAAAACCGTCGCCAAAAACAAACGCTTTTACGGTATCGCCATCCCGGCGTTTATGGCGGAACCCGCCTGGGCCGTGCTGAGCTTTTGGGTACCCCTGTATCTGGCGAAAGAGCACGGGATGGATCTTAAGCAAATCGCCATGTTTGCCTGGCTCCCCTTCCTTGCCGCCGATCTGGGCAGCGTGGCAAGCGGCTATCTCACCAAACTGTATACCCGCTGGTTCGGCTGCTCTCGGGTGAACTCGGTGGTGGCAAGCTCCGTCACCGGTGCGTTTCTGATGATCTCGCTGGGCATCGTCGCAATTACCCGCGATCCCTATATCACTATCGTGCTGATCTCGATTGGCGGTTTCGGTCACCAGATCATCTCCTGCATGCTGAGCGCGCTGGTGGTGGAATCCTTCGATAAGGGCCAGATGGCTACCGTTAACGGTATGCGCGGCTCGGCGGCATGGATCGCCAGCTTCCTCTTCTCTCTGCTGATTGGCGTTACCGCTGACAAAATCGGTTTCAATCCGCTGTTTATCGCAATGGGCTTTTTTGACCTGATTGGGGCCATTTTCCTGGTGTCATTTATTGCTGAACGTCGCGCAAAACGCGTCTGATAATGGATGTCTGATATGAAAACGTTGAAAAACTGGACCTTACAAAAACAGGCGGCTCACCATATTGAACTGTTGGTGGATGGGCAGCATACGCTGTGCCTGTATGTGCTGGAAAAAACGCTGTTCCGCGTGCTGTTAAAACGTAAAGGTGAGCTGGCGCTGGACAGAACCTGGAGTATTGCCCCCACGCAGGATGTGCCATGGGAAGGCCGTCACCGTGAAGATATCAGCGGCTTTACCTGCCCGGACTGGACGCTTGAGCAACACGACCAGCAGTTGGTTCTCGCCACCGAAGCGTTACGGGTCACCGTGCACCAGCCGCTGTGGCTGGAATGGCACTATCGTAATGAGGCCGGAGAGTGGCAATGGCTGGCAGGCGATCGTCCTACCAGCGCCTATCAACTTAATGCGCATGGCGACGGTGTGGCGCATTATCTGAGCCGTAAAAAAGATGAGCGGTTTTATGGTCTCGGCGAGAAAGCAGGCAATTTGCAGCGTAACGGCAAACGTTATGAAATGCGCAATCTGGACGCGATGGGCTATAACGCGGTCAGTACCGATCCTCTCTACAAACATATTCCGTTTACCCTCACCCGCCGGGACGACATCAGCTACGGTCTGTTTTATGACAACCTGAGCAGTTGCTGGCTGGATTTGGGTAATGAAATCGATAATTACCATACCGCCTATCGCCGCTGGCAGGCCGAAGCGGGCGATATCGATTATTACCTGTTTACCGGCGCGCGGGCGCTGGATGTCACCAAAGCGTTTGTCCGCCTGACCGGGAAAACCCTGTTTGGGCCGAAGTGGAGTCTGGGCTACAGCGGATCCACTATGCATTACACCGATGCGCCGGATGCGCAAAACCAGCTAATGAACTTTATTCGCCTGTGTTCTGAGCATGCGATTCCCTGCGATTCGTTCCAGCTCTCTTCGGGCTATACCTCCATTAATGGTAAGCGCTACGTCTTTAACTGGAACTACGACAAGGTGCCGCAGCCAAAAGTCATGAGCCAGGCCTTCCACGATGCGGGCCTGAAACTGGCGGCCAATATCAAGCCGTGCCTGCTGCAGGACCATCCACGCTATAACGAAGTGGCAGAGAAAGGGCTGTTTATTCGCGATTCAGAAAAGGATGCGCCAGAACGTTCGAGCTTCTGGGACGATGAAGGGTCGCACCTCGACTTTACGAATCCGCAGACCGTCAAATGGTGGCAGCAAGGCGTGACCACGCAACTGCTGGAGATGGGCATCGACTCTACGTGGAACGATAACAACGAGTTTGAAGTGTGGGATGGCGAAGCCCGCTGCTACGGTTTTGGCCGCGAGATTGCCATCAAACATATTCGCCCGGTGATGCCGCTGCTGATGATGCGCGCCTCGCTGGAAGCACAGCAACGATTCGCCCCGGATAAACGTCCGTACCTGATCTCCCGCTCTGGCTGCGCCGGGATGCAGCGCTACGTACAAACCTGGAGCGGTGATAACCGGACCAACTGGGATACGCTGCGCTTTAACACGCGAATGGGGCTCGGGATGAGTCTGTCCGGGCTGTATAACGTGGGGCACGATGTGGGCGGCTTCTCCGGGGATAAACCGGATGCTGAACTGTTTGTTCGCTGGGTACAAAACGGCGTGATGCACCCTCGTTTCACCATCCATTCATGGAATGACGATCATACGGTGAATGAGCCGTGGATGTATCCGGGGGTGACACCGGCCATTCGCAGCGCCATCGAACTGCGTTACCGTCTGCTGCCCTATTTTTATACCCTGTTGTGGCAGGCGCATGCGGATGACGAACCGATGCTGCGCCCGACCTTCCTCGATCACGAGCATGACGCGCAGACGTTTGAAGAGTGCGACGATTTCCTGCTGGGCCGCGATATTCTGGTGGCCAGCGTGGTCGAAGAAGGTCAGCGCGAACGCCGTGTCTGGCTGCCTGCGAACGAGACCGGCTGGTATGATTTTTACACTCACGAGTGGTTCTGCGGCGGGCAGTGGATTGTGCGCGACGCGCCGCTGGAAAAACTGCCATTGCTGGTCCGCGCCGGGGCGGGATTGCCGCTCAGCGCGCGAATCAGGCATGTTAGCGCGACGGCGGATGATACCCGTGAGCTGAAACTGTTTCCGGTGAAAGGAACGGGGCGCTCAGACGGGTTGCTGTTTGAAGATGATGGTGAGAGCTGGGGTTATCAGAACGGGAATGCTCTGTGGCTGGAATGGACAATGGCCTGCGACGCGGACTCTATCAATCTGACGATCGCCGCAACCGGTGATTACCGTCCGGCATGGCCGTCGCTTAAGGTATCGTTACCGGCAGGCGAAGGACGTAAGCTTCTGATCAACGGCGAAGCGCGGAGCGAGTGGGTGCTGTAGTCCCCTCACCCGGCCCTCTCCCAAAAGGGAGAGGGTGAATACTGCTTCGGGCAAATAATTAACCCGCAAGGCTTTCGTTATCTGCCTGTAGCTGTTTTAACTCATCCCGCGCATGCACTGCGTAGAGGTACTGCGCAATTCGCTCAGCAACCTCCGCACCATCCAGCTTCTGTTTGCCGTTTTCATCGCTCTGAATAAGTTTGCCGGCCAGTAAAATGGTCACGGCACGCTTGCCTGGGTCAAAGCGAATGGCGCGCATAAAGCGTTTGGTCGTGATATCGGGTTCATACCCGTCGCGAAGATAGAGCTCTACCGTTACCGTTTCCGATGACTGGCGAACGAGCAAGGAGTCAATGTTATGTAGCGGCAATGGCTTCGCAATAAAACAACTGGTAATACTCTCCTCGTTTAAGGAGAAGAGCGGATGCGCAGCCTGTTTTATCTGCTTATATCCGGCGAGGATCAGCAGCAATCCGGGTAAAAGCAGGATACAGCCAAGAAGCGGGAAAAAGGGCTCGCTATGGGATAAAGATAAAAAGAGCATCGTCAGCCCACCCAAACCAAACAGACCACCTAATACGAGCGAAAACCACGCCCCTGCCTTATTCCCCCAAAAATCGAGCGTCGTCTGAGACTGCTGGACATGGGACTCAAGCGCCTCCCGATAAGCGGCTTTTTGTTGGTGAATTTCGGCTTCAACCTTTTGCGCCAGCGGCAGACATAACTCCGTAATATCGTTAAACACGGCGCTGAACATCAGCCATCCGTCTTGCGTGACCGGGCGAGCCGCGCGCTCAAAAAGAGTGGGATGCAGTGCGACGCCGAGATTCTCAATGCGTGCCCGTGTAGCAGGATGGCTGTCCATGGGATGCTCAAGCGCCGTCTCCAGCCCCGCCTCTACTTTTAACGGCTTGCCGTTTTGCTGTTCGGCGATAAGGTTTTCAACCCAGCCAACCAGAGAAACGTCACCGTTCGCCGCCGCATCTGCATTTTTATCCACATACTCGCTCAGGGCAGTAATGCGCAGCAACGCGCTGGACAGGGCGGGCGCAGATGCCGCACGCGCGCCTGCTTCATCAGCCGCATATTCACGAATGCGGCTCCAGTGGCTCACGGTTTCATGAAAACGGTCAAGAAACCACGCCCCCATATCCAGTGACGGGATAAGCACAACCTTGTCCACCCACGAGCCAACCTGCGCCCCATTCGCTATCTCATGCAGGCTGGTTATCATGCCAGCGTAGAGCGGCGCGAAACGCAGGCTGTACTGGGTATCATTGCCGGTGAAGTGCCCCAGTTCATGGCCGATCACCGCCGCTATTTCTTCTTTATCCATCAGCGCGGCGTAACCCAGGGGCAGGTACAGTGTATTCCCGGTCAGGCGCGCCCCCTGTTCCAGTTGAATAGCGTTAGCCGTGACGTAAAAGCAGTCAAAATAACCGATAACAATATTGTCCGGTACAATAAGCGCGGCGCGCTGCGCCAACGTTTCGACCCATGACCAAAGCGCAGGCGCATCGTCGCGCAGAACATTCACACCGTAAATATGTGAATCATCCTGCTGGAAAATAGCGAAACATTTTTTGATAGAGAGAATGCCTTTAAACAGCATCCAGAGAATACTCAAAAGCGTAAACAGGGCGATTAGGACTATTTTTATTCCCCCGCCGTTCAATCGAAAATTATCGGTAAACCATGCTATTTCCGACAGCGCTATACAGACTATCGCCAGTCCACAAAATACCATTTCCCCTACCATTAAAAATGGCAACAGTCGTCGGCAACGGGTAAATTTCGCAATTAATATATCCTGCGACTTTCGGGAAGCGCGCGCGCTGAAATGACACAACGCCATAGCATAGCCAATTGTAACGGCTGCAAGGACAGCAAAGACAATACCAAGGCAAGTCATGCCGTAACGAAAAATAACGGTATTATCCTGGAAATAAAAAGCCAACTTCGCCAGGCCGCTCACCCGCGAATATTGCCATAAACCATAAATAAAAATAATGACTGGAATAATAAATGTTCTGCCAATATGCCTTTCCACGAAAAACGCTCCTTGTGTTTATTGCAGACGTGCATCCCGCACGTTAAAAAAGTCTACCGTATTCTATTAATAAGGAAATAGAACTAAAATTTGGTTTACACGGAATCAGAAAAAATAAAAACGCTTTCTTCCGGATGGAAGAAAGCGTAAAGAAATTACTCGATGCCTTTACTGCGCAGATAATCTTCGTAATTGCCCGTAAAGTCGATGACTTTCTCCGGCGTAATTTCGATGACGCGGGTCGCCAGCGAGCTCACAAATTCACGGTCGTGAGAGACGAAAATCAGCGTACCCTGATACATCTCCAGCGCCATGTTCAACGATTCGATAGATTCCATATCCAGGTGGTTGGTCGGTTCGTCCATCACCAGAATATTGGGTTTTTCCATCATTAGCTTGCCGAACAGCATGCGGCCTTTCTCACCACCGGACAGCACCTTCGCGGGCTTTTTGATGTCGTCCTGGCTGAACAGCAGACGCCCCAGAATGCTGCGTACCGCTTGCTCATCATCGCCCTCTTGTTTCCACTGGCTCATCCAGTCAAACACGGTGAGGTCGTTTTCGAACTCGTATTCGTGGTCCTGCGCGTAGTAACCAATCTGCGCATTTTCTGACCATTTCACGGTGCCCTTGTCCGCTTCCAGTTCACCCACCAGCGTTTTCAGCATGGTGGATTTACCCACGCCGTTCGCACCGAGGATCGCGAGCTTCTCACCCACTTCCAGCAGCAGGTTAACACCTTTAAACAGCGGGCCTTCATCAAACCCTTTAGCGAGGGCTTCCACTTCCAGCGCGTTACGGAACAGTTTCTTGTCCTGCTCGAAACGGATGAACGGGTTCTGACGGCTGGAGGCTTTAACCTCTTCCAGTTTGATTTTATCAATCTGGCGCGCACGTGATGTAGCCTGGCGAGATTTAGAGGCGTTGGCGCTAAAGCGGCTAACAAACGACTGCAGATCGGCAATTTGCGCTTTCTTCTTGGCGTTATCCGCCAGCAGACGTTCGCGCGCCTGGGTTGCCGCCGTCATATATTCGTCGTAGTTGCCCGGATAAACGCGCAGTTCGCCGTAATCCAGGTCAGCCATATGGGTGCAGACCATATTCAGGAAGTGACGGTCATGCGAAATGATGATCATGGTGCTGTTACGTTCGTTCAGCACCTGCTCCAGCCAGCGAATAGTATCGATGTCCAGGTTGTTCGTCGGTTCGTCGAGCAGCAGGATGTCCGGATTGGAAAACAGTGCCTGTGCCAACAGGACACGCAGTTTCCAGCCGGGAGCCACTTCGCTCATCGGACCGTAATGTTGCTCAACCGGGATCCCGACGCCGAGCAGCAGTTCGCCTGCGCGCGCCTCGGCGGAGTAACCGTCCATCTCGCCATATTGCGTTTCAAGATCGGCGACTTTGTACCCGTCCTCTTCGCTCATTTCGGCCAGACCGTAGATACGGTCGCGCTCCTGCTTCACTTCCCACAGCTCACCATGACCCATGATCACGGTGTCGAGGACAGTGAACTCTTCGAAGGCGAACTGATCCTGACGCAGCTTACCGATGCGTTCATTCGGATCGAGGGAGACATTCCCCAGCGTCGGCTCTAAATCGCCGCCAAGGATTTTCATAAAGGTGGATTTACCGCTCCCGTTGGCGCCGATCAGGCCGTAACGGTTGCCGCCGCCAAATTTGACGGAAATGTTTTCAAACAGCGGCTTGCTGCCGAACTGCATGGTGACGTTGCTGGTGACTAACACGGAATTATCCTGAAATGTGTGACAAACACCCTATTATGCCACAATTCCGAATTAGATTCCTGCCCGGAAACGAAGGGCTAAAATGAAACCAACGGGAAAAAAGTGTGATTTCGTACACATCTCAATTCCCTGTGCGCGGGAATGCACATATAATGCGCTCCCATCTATTAGAAAGAACCATTAACCTAACGGCCTGTGGCACGAATCTCGCACACCATGAATATGAAATTAACAACGCTTTTAGCGGCGGCGTTTGCCGTCGTGGGCTTTTGCAAAACCGCGTCTGCTGTAACTTATCCGCTTCCGACCGATGGCAGCCGAGTGATCGGTCAAAACCAGGTCGTAACCATCCCAGAGAACAACAGCCAGCCGCTGGAGTACTTTGCCGCGCAATATCAGATGGGTCTTTCCAATATGCTGGAAGCGAACCCGGGTATTGATGCCTATCTGCCGAAAGGCGGTACGGTGATGAACGTGCCTCAGCAGTTGATTCTGCCGGATACCGTCCATGAAGGTATCGTTATCAACAGCGCCGAAATGCGTTTGTACTATTACCCGGCGGGGACCAAAACCGTTATCGTTCTGCCGATCGGTATCGGCCAGTTGGGTAAAGACACCCCGATTGCCTGGACCACTAAAGTAGAACGTAAGAAAGCCGGTCCGACCTGGACCCCAACGGCGAAAATGCACGCTGAATATGCCGCCGCAGGTCAACCGCTGCCGCCAGTCGTCCCGGCGGGTCCGGATAACCCGATGGGTCTGTACGCACTGTACATTGGCCGCCTGTATGCGATCCACGGGACCAACGCCAACTTCGGTATCGGTCTGCGCGTAAGCCACGGTTGTGTGCGTCTGCGTAACGACGACATCAAATTCCTGTTCGAAAACGTACCGGTCGGCACGCGCGTACAGTTTATTGATGAGCCGGTAAAAGCCACCACCGAGCCGGATGGCAGCCGCTACATCGAAGTACACAACCCGCTGTCCACCACCGAAGCGCAGTTCAACGGCGGTGAAATCGTGCCGATCGCGCTGACCAAGAGTGTACAGAGCGTTACCAGCCAGTCTGACGTTGACCAGAACATCGTAGACCAGGCAATCCAGAACCGCTCCGGTATGCCGGTTCGTGTGAACTGATCCTTGCGCAAGCATGAAAAAAGCGGGTTTAAAACCCGCTTTTTTTTATCCGTTATTTACCACAATAATGCCGCCATGATCGTAGCGGTAACGGCAATGGGCATACTCCAGCGGCGTGCCGTCCTCCAGATAAATCACCTGCTCCACTTCCAGCACCGGGTCCGTCTCGTCACAGTTCAGATATTCACGGTCCTCAACGCCAGGTTTCAGCGCGCGCACGATGCGATAAGACCCCATAATCTTGAGCGCCAGATCGTCCTGCACATAGCGAAACACCGAACTTTCCAGATGTCCACGGTTAAGCCCCGGCACCAGGTTTACCGGCATCAGGGTAAATTCCAGCGACACCGGCTCCCCTTCCAGCAGGCGTAAGCGATTAAAGTCGTAGACCGGCTCGTCTGGCCCCAGCAGTAGAGAGTCCTGCTCTTTTTCCGTCGGGAAACGCAGCTCGAATTTGATGATTTTACTGGTGACCTGGCCAACGTTTTCCCAGGTCTTAGTCGCACCGTAATAGTCGCTGCCCGGTAAATCCCAGCGGGAGAGTTGCATAAAATTCTTGCGTACAAAGGTGCCCAATCCTTTACGGGTATAGACCAGCCCTTCGACAATCAACTGACGCATCGCCTGCTGGATGGTCATGCGGCTGGTATTGAATTCCGCCGCAAGGGCAAACTGATCGGGCAATGGCTCATTGGACGAGTACTGCTGACTCAGGATCCGTTGTTTAATTTCGCGCGCAATAGAAATGTATTTCGACGCCATTGCCTTTCCTTCTTGTTATTCAGCTATCCCATTGTTTCTTAAGGCCACTCTCTCGGCTATTTTGAGGAAAGGCAGGTAGAAGAATACACCAAAGATGATGATTATCAACTGAACCACCACCGCCCGCCAGTCTCCCGCGGTCGCCAGCCAGGCGCTTAAAATGGGCGGTGTCGTCCACGGGATCATCACCACACAACGCGACATCCACCCCAGCGTGGTACACAGCCAGGCAAAGTAAATGCCGATGGCGGGCAGCAAAACAAAGGGGATCATCAGCGGCAGGTTAAAGACAATCGGCAGACCGAAGATAACCGGTTCGTTTATATTAAACAGCCCCGGTGAAATCGACAGCCGCGCCACCTGTTTCGCCGATTTCTGACGCGAGAAAATGAATATGGCCAGCAACAGGGAAATCGTACTGCCCGTCCCGCCAATCATGCCGAAGGTCGGCACAAAGATATTATTGATGATATGTGGAATCGGCTGACCATTGGCAAAGGCCAGCATATTCTCATTGGTGTTGATAAGCAGGAACGGTTCCAGAATCACCCCATTTACCACCGACTGATGAATCCCCAGGGTAAACAGGAAGTTACCGAAGCTATAAATAAAAATGGTTCCTGGCAGGCTGGTGTTAATCAGCCGCAGCGGTTGCTGGATAAGCGTAGTGATCAGATGAATTAAGTCGGTATGCAGCACATTAGCCAGTACGGCGGCGATCACCGCGAACGTCGACAGAGTGATAATAGTCGGAATCAGAGCGGAAAAGGATTTACCCACCGCCGGTGGTACATTTTCACCCAGTGAAATATTCAGCTTTTCGATGCTGGCGATGCGGATAAATAACTCCGTCGACAGTAAACCGATAATCACCCCGGCGAAAATACCGGTGGAGCCAATATTGGCAAAAGAGAGCATCTGGCTGACGGTAACGGCCGCTTTCGCCCCGTCCGGCACCACCTCCAGATGCATCGGCATCATCATAATGTAGCTGGAGAGCGCGATAACCACCGCCGAAACCGGGTTATCAAAGTTGCGATTGCGCGCCAGCGACCAGGCGGTCATGGGGGCAATCAATAGTGCTGCAATGTTCAACGTACCGTTGATGACCGCTTCCCCCCAGACCTTGAAGCGCACTAACGTCTCGCCTTCCAGAATCCACGGGAACACCACGTTATTGACCAGAACCGCCAGGCCGGCAAGGATAAAAATCGGCATCACGGCGGCAAAGGCGTCCCTTAAGGAACGCAGATGAACCTGGTTGGCCAGGCGGGCGGAAAAATCGACGAACTTATCCACAAAAGACTGCATGTTCGCTGTTGTTTTTGTTTCAGGCATCATGGTCTCCCTTCGTTCGGCATCAAACGGTACGCTGCTGTTTACAATTCGCGGCCGTTGCTGTGTATCACCTGTTTTAACCAGGCGTAGCTCCGTTTCGGCACGCGTTTAAGATCTTTTAGGTCATGGTTATCGCGATTGACGTAGACCACGCCATAACGCTTACGCATATCACCCTGTGAGCTGAGAATGTCGATAAGCCCCCAGCCGAGATAGCCCACCACCTGCGCGCCATCTTCAAACATGGCGTCTTTCATCGCCTGAAGGTGATCACGGTGATAGGCAATGCGGTAATCGTCATTAATAGGATTCACCCCGTCCCAGGTTTCAATCACGCCGATACCGTTTTCAATAGGGAAAACCGGCAAGCGCCAGTCGTTGTAGTAGCGGGTGATAATGGCGCGAAAACCGAGGGGGTCGATTTGCCAGTTCCATTCGGTGGCGTGCAAATACGGATTAGGCACATCGCCCTGTTGCAGGTAATAGTTCACCGGCGCGTCTGGTGCGATCGCATCGCTGTTAAGCGCCTTGCTGGCGTAATAGCTAAACGCCATATAGTCGCTTTTCACACGGGCAATGAGCGCCAGATCCTCAGCACGATAGACATCGCTAAAGCCTTCGCGCTCAACCACCGCCATCACCGCCGGGCTATAGCCCTGGCCGGCAAACACCCGAAGGAGATTCTGATTGAGAAACTCGTCGTATTGCTGGGCACAAAAAACATCACGCGGTTTACAGGTCGCAGGATAGACAAGCTGATGGGCCAGCATACCGCCCATCAGTTTGCCGGGTTTGGTCTCATGCAGGTACTGGGTTAGCTGTACGTGGGCCATCATCACGTGGTGCTGAATTTGATACAGCTCACGCAACGTTTTGTCGCCACGCAGATAGCCGCTAACCCGAAACGCTTCCGGCATATGGTAGATATTCTGCTCGTTGAACGTCAGCCACCAGGTTACGCGATCGCCAAAGCAGTCGATCATCTTCTGCCCATAGCGGACAAACGCGTCCAGCACGTGACGATCGGTAAAACCATTGTATTTTTCCGCCAGCGCCAGCGGCATATCGAAGTGGTACAGGCAGATCATCGGTTCGATACCGCGAGCGAGCAGATCGTTGATAAAGCGATCGTAGAAGGCGATACCTTCCTCGTTGAACGCGCCGTCACCGTCCGGGCAGACACGGCTCCAGGATATCTGAAAGCGGTAGCAGTTCATGCCCAAATCGCGCATGTAATCAAAATCTTCCTGATAACGATGGTAGGAATCGGTCGCGACTTTCCAGTCAGAAGCAAACTCGCTGGCTTCGCGAATGTCGTAAACCGATGGCCCTTTTCCACCTTCATTCCATGCCCCTTCGGTCTGCATACTGGAAACGGAATTTCCCCATAAAAAGCCTGGCGGCAACGTTTTACTCATCTGGACATCTCCCTCATCATATGACTAGTCATTTCGTGTATATGACTAGTCATATAGTCAAAGGTGAAAAGTCAGGCAAAACGAAAGGATCGTTTTTGTGAGCGGGATTGAGAAATTAGGTGGGAAGAAAAATCCCCGGTCAGCGACATGCCGCCGGGGAAAAATCAAAATGCGGGGTTACTTGTGGGCTAACTGGTTACGACGATATTCACCCTGGCGTTCGAGCATCCAGCCGGGGTATTCGCGCGGCAACGCACTCACTGCATCAAGCTGGCGCAACTCCTCTTCCGTTAAGCGAATATGGGTCGCGGCGATATTGTCCTCAAGCTGATCCGGGCGTTTAGCGCCGATGATCACGCTGCTTACTACCGGCTGATGAAGCAGCCAGGCCAGCGCTATCTGTGCGACAGAAACACCTTTTGCCTCGGCGATAACGCGCATCACGTCGATGCAGTCAAACGCGCGGTCTTTGTTCACCGGCGGGAAGTCAAACGCCAGACGACGACTGCCCTCTTCGCCCTTGCCATCGCGGCTATATTTACCACTAAGCAGGCCGCCCGCCAGCGGGCTCCAGACCATCAGGCCCACATTTTCGCTTTGCAGCATCGGCGCCAGTTCACGCTCCAGGTCACGTCCGGCAATAGTGTAATAGGCCTGCAAGGACGCGAAACGCGCCAGCCCAAGCCGTTCAGATATGCCCAGTGCTTTGGCAATCTGCCACGCCGCCCAGTTGGATACGCCGATATAGCGGACATGCCCATGTTGTACGAGGTTATCCAGCGCGTAGAGCATCTCTTCCATGGGCGTCGCCGGGTCAAAGCCGTGCAACTGATAGAGATCGATATGATCGAGCTGCATCCGTTTCAGGCTCTCTTTCACGCTGCCAATAATGTGATAGCGGGAACTGCCGCGCGAGTTCACCCCCGCCGTGCCGGTTTCGCCGAACACTTTGGTCGCCACCACCACATTTTCACGCGGCACCTTGAGGTTTTTCAGTGCCTGCCCGGTGATTTGCTCGGAGCGACCTTCGGAATAGACGTTAGCGGTATCGATAAAGTTGATGCCTGCGTCCAGCGCGCTGCCGACCAGCTTGTCCGCCTGCGCCTGATCCAGTTGCCCAATTTTGCCCCACATGCCGCCCTCACCACCGAACGTCATGGTGCCGAGGCACAGTTCAGAAACAAACAGACCGGTATTGCCGAGTTTTTGATAACGCATTTGGCGTCTCCTCACACTGTTGGTTGACGCAGATAGTTATACGCAATACGGCGTGCTGTGGAATGTGGCGATCCTGTCTGTTTCTTGCCCAATCCTCTAAACCTTATCCGCGCGGGGCATCGCCAAAGACAGAATATTCCGGCAAACGCACCTGCTGATAAGGCTCCCAGCCGCCGCCAAGCGCTTTATACAGCGCCACTAAATCCAGACTGCTCTGCACCCGCGCCTGCGCACGTTGCTGCTCCGCCTGCGCCAGTTGACGTTGGGCATCAAGCACATCGATAAAGCTGGCAATACCTTGCCGATAACTGTCGCTGGCCAGCGTAAAGGCGTTATGCAGCGCATCAAGGGTTTTATCGAGCCCGGCCTCGCGCTGCTGATCGGCGCGATAGCTGACCAGCGCATTTTCCACATCCCCCAGCGCTTCCAGCACCGTCTGGCGGTAATTGAGCACCGCCGCCCCCTGCTGCGCGCGGGCCAGTTTCACGCTGGAGACCAGCCGCCCGCCCTGAAAAATAGGGATAGAAATCTGCGGGCCGAAACTGTAGAAATGGCTGCTCCAGTCGGTGAGCCAGTCGGTCTCACTGTTACGCAAGCCAAACTGCCCGCTCAGCGTCAGGCTCGGGAAAAGCTGCGCGACAGAGACGCCAATTTGCGCCGTCGCGGCGTGTAATGACGCCTCTGCCTCACGAATATCCGGGCGTCTGCGGGCAAGCGTCGACGGAATGCCGGTTGAGACCAGCGCAGGCAGCTTCGGCAATGGCTGCACATTCCTGAGTTCGCTATCCAGCGCACCTGGCGGTTTGCCGAGCAAAATCGCCAGCGCATTCATGGCCTGACGCTCCTGGGCCTGATACTGCGGTAGTTGCGCTTCCAGGCTACCCACCTGGGCCCGGGCATTTTCAACGTCCATTTGCGGCGACAACCCACTACGCTGGCGGTTATCCGTCAGGGTATAGGTTTGCTGCGCCGTCTCGATTTGCGTCTGCAAAGTGGAGATAACGCTTTGCGCGCCGCGCAGTTGCAGCCACGCACGCGCTACTTCCGCCTCCAGCGACACCAGCGCATCGTTACGCTGTTCAATCGCCTGCTGCTGCTGCGCCTGCGCCCCTTCAACCTGACGGCGTACTTTACCCCACAGATCCAACTCCCACTGCGCGTCGAAACTGCCCTGATAAAGGTTCACCGGCTGCGTTAACGCCCCCAGCGCCCCGGCGATTTGCGGGTCAACATTGTCCAGTTGGCCGTAAACATCGTGGGATTTCAGCTCCCCTTCCAGCCCCAGTTGCTGGCGCGTGGCTTTGACGCTGCCGTTGACCGCCGGTAAAAATGCGCCGCCAGCCTGATTAATCTGTTCACGCGCCCCTGCGATACGTAGCACCGTTTGTTGCAACGAGAGATTCCCGGCGATAGCACGCTCAATCAGGCTATTAAGTTGCGGTGACTGAAAGGTGGTCCACCAGCGCGGGTTAACCGCCTGCGACACGGTCTGCGAGGCCACGGTTTTATCGCCCGGATCGTTCCAGTGCGTTGGGGTTTGCGGCGACGGCTGCTGGTAATCCGGACCCACGCTACAGCCTGCCAGCCAAAGAGAAAGAAATGTCAGTGAAACACCACGCCTGGACATATTAATGTGCTCCTGCGCTGCCTTCGCTCTTAATCGGCGATAGCAGTAAACAAAAAGGAATCAATAACAGTGCGACAATACTGAGCAGTGTGAACACGTCGATATAGGCCAGAAAACGCGACTGCGCGATCATCGTTTTATACATCTGCCCCATCGCTGTATTCATCGGGTCACCCACCAGTGCAGTGAAATTGCGGATCGCCTGCGCTGATTCGCGCACCGCCAGTTGGAATTGTTCATTAAGCGGCGACATGTTATAGGCCAGATGCGCACTGTGCGCCTGCGACCGTTCGGTTATCGCCGCCGTCGAAAGCGAAATGCCCACCGATCCCGCGACATTGCGGAACATCGTGAACAGCGCGGCCGCATCGGCATTAAGCTGGCGAGGAATGGTAATAAAAGCAATGGTGGTCAGCGGTACAAACAGGAAGCCCAGGCCTATCGATTGCGCGCTGCGAAACAGCATCAGGGTTTCAAAATCGATATCCGGCGTCAGCGTACGCGACCACCAGAACGAGGCCGCGAGGCAGAAAAAGCCAAAGGCGATAATCCAGCGCGTTTGCACGATGGGCATCAGTTTGAGCACCAGCGGGATAGTCAGCACAATAAGTACCGCGCCCGGTGACAGTACCAGCCCGGACCAGGTAGCGGTGTAGCCCAGATCCTGCTGCGCCAGTTGTGGGATCACCACGGAGCTGCCATAGAGGATCATCGCCATACCCGCCATCAGCAGACTGGAGACAGCAAAGTTTTTATCGGCCATACAGCGCAAATCCACCACCGGCTTTTTGGCATATAGCAGCCAGTAAATCGCGCCGACAATGCCGACTGCCGTCAGTACGGCAAAAATGCGGGTAAAATCAGAGGCGAACCAGTCTTCATCTTCCCCACGGTCCAGCATCACCTGCAGGCAACCGAGTCCGAGGGCGATGAGGCCGATCCCCGGCCAGTCGATGGTCAATTTTTTGTCCGATTTACGCTCCCACGGCGGATCTTCCAGTAGCTGATAAATCGCGAGTACCGTGACAATACCGACCGGGATATTGATAAAAAAGACCCAGCGCCAGGAGTAGTTATCGGTGATCCAGCCGCCCAATGTTGGCCCCATTACGGGGGCAACAATGATGGCAATCGAAGAGAGGCCAAACGCTTTGCCGCGATCCTCAGGCTTGAAGTAATCCAGCAGCACCGACTGTTGCGTTGGCTGCAAGCCGCCGCCAAAAAAGCCCTGCAGCACGCGAAAAAGAATGATTTGCCACAGTTCCGTCGCGATACCGCACAAGAAGGAGCAAATCGTGAACATCACGATGCAAATCAGGAAAAACTGCTTGCGACCGAACACGCGGCTGAGAAACGCCGAAATGGGCAGCACGATACCATTGGCCACCAGATAACTGGTCAGTACCCAGGTGGATTCGTCGTAACTGGCGGAAAGCGAACCGGCAACATGCGGCAGTGCGACGTTAACGATGGTGGTATCGAGGATCTCCATAAAGACCGCCAGCGTCACCACCCAGGCGACGGCCCATGGATTACTGGCCGGTCGCCAGTTTTCATGGCTAACGTCAGTCATTCCACGGTTACCTTCGGTTCAACTGACAGACCCAGCGGCAACGGACGGTTCGTATCCAGCCCTTTATCAATGACGATTTTCACCGGTACGCGCTGGACGATTTTGACAAAGTTACCGGTAGCGTTCTCGGACGGGAAAGCAGAGAACTTCGAGCCGCTCCCCTGCTGAATACTGTCAACGTGCCCTTCCAGCTCCAGATCCGGCCAGGCATCGACCTTCACCGTCACTTTATTGCCCGGACGCATGCGTTCAAGCTGCGATTCTTTGAAATTCGCCGTCACCCAGATTTGCGGTGAGACCAGCGAAAACAGCGCCGTACCCGCCTGCACCAGGGTGCCGGTTTGTACATTACGTTTGGTGACAAACCCGTCGAACGGCGCACGGACCTCAGTCCAGGAGAGATTCAGCTCGGCGGTTTCAAGCTGTGCTTTCGCCTGATCCACCTGACGCTGACGGGCCTCGACATTGGTCTCCTGCTGGCGAATCTGCAACTGCACCTGATCCGCCACTTCCAGTTGCGCCTGCGCGCTCGCCAGTTGTGCCTGCGCGCTGCGTAACTGCGCATTGGCGCTGTCGATATTTTGTTGTGTCGTGGCGCGAGGATCGACACCGCGCTGGCGTTTATAGGCAGCCTGCGCGTTAGCTAAATCCGCCTGCGCCTTCAATACCTGTGCCCGCGCTTCGTCGCGCTGGGCCGGGTACTGCACTTTTGACAAATCCAGTTGTGCCTGCGCCTGGTGGAGCTGCGCCGTTGCCAGCCCAAGTTGCGCCTGCGCCTGATCGCGCTGCGCCGTGGCGTCACGGGGATCAATCACCACCAGCAGATCGCCCTTTTTCACCTGCTGGTTATCTTTGACACGCAGTTCAGTGACGTAGCCCGCCACTTTCGGCGCAATGGTGACCGCATCGCCGTCGGTGAACGCATCGTCTGTCGTCTCTTCATTGCGGGTCAGTAACCACCACACCAGCGCGACGACAACCATCACAATCACCACAATGCCGAGGATAACGAGGGGCTTTTTACCGGGGCGTTTGCGGTTTTGCGTCTCTTCTGTTTGAGTTTCCTGCCCGTTCTCAGGGGCGGTTGAATGTTCTGCCATAGTACGCAACAGTCCTGTCAGTGAACGGCGTCACAGTTACGCCGTTCACTAAACTTAGGCGGTAGCTATACATTTGCCAGGATAAACTGACAAATCAGCACTATCTGACCAGGAATAGTCCGTAGCCAACCAGCGCGGCCCATAGCAGCATGGGAAGAGAATAAACGTGGAAGCGCCACCAGATGCGGCGGTCATTTGCCATACGCAGCGCAATCAGATTCGCCAGCGAACCGGGCAACAGGCCAAATCCACCAACATTGACCGCCCAGGCCAGCAGAGTGTCTGGCGGCACATAATTGAGCAGTAAAATGGTCGCGGGCACATTACTGATAAACTGTGACAGACCAATCGCCGTCAGCCACAAACCGGACGGTGAAAGCTGGCTGGTACTGGCGAGCAAATGGTGCAATGCGGGCAACTGGATCAGTAAATGCACGTCGATAAACATGGCGATAAACACCAGCAGCAACGTCCAGTCCACGCTTAGCACAACGCGTCTTGCGAGCAATAAGAAGCCCACGCCCACCACCACCAGTCCCCACAGCTCCTGCTTTAGCTCCAGCGCCGTAATAAAGACCAGGTAAAAGCCCAGGCAACTCCAGACCAGCCTGGGTTTCCAGTCCGGGTTTTTAACGCCGCTATGGTAATTAAGCGTCTTACTGGAAAAACAGAACCAGCACAGCACCAGCAGCGTCACCATCATCGCCAGCGCCAGGGGTGTCATCTGCCAGATAAAGGCCGGGAATGACATCCCGGAACGTCCCCAAATCAGGATATTTTGCGGGTTGCCAATGGGGGTTAACAACGAACCCGCGTTTACGGCCAGCGCCTCAAAAATGATCAACCGATTGACCGGGATTTCGCACAGTTTTTTTAAGGTGATGGTAAGCGGCACCACGATAAACAGCGCCACGTCATTGGTCAGGAAAGTGGAAAGGAGTGCCGCCGCCAGGACCATAAACATGGCCAGTTGCCGCTCGGTACGAAAACGCCGCACCATACGACGCCCCAGCACATCAAAATAGCCGCTCAGTTCCACACCTTTCGTCAGCAGCATCAAACCGCTGAGGGTAATAATGGTGTGCCAGTCAATGGCACCCGGCCAGGTGGCAGGCGCAAAAGGAACGGCAAAACAGAGACCCAGACCAATAACCAGCAGGAGGTGCAAAAAGCGATCGCGCAGTAACGCGCGAAAGAATGGAAGGTTCATTCAGACGGCAACCCTTGTTGCAAAGTGAACAGACGAAAACGCTCAAGCGTTTCTTCACTGACGTGGTGTTCCATTCCTTCCGCGTCACGGCGTGCAATCTCCGGGCTCACACCGAGCACCAGTAAAAAGCTTTCAACAATTTGATGGCGTTCGCGGCTGGCCTGGGCGAGTCTCTCCCCTTCCGGCGTCAGAAATACCCCGCGCCAGGGAATTTGCTCAATCAGCCCTACCGTCGCCAGACGTTTTAACATTTTTGCTACCGTTGGCTGAGAGACACCCAGCCGCGCGGCCATATCCACCTGGCGAGCTTCGCCCACTTCGCGGATTAAATCTGAAATCAATTCAACATAATCGTCGATCAGCTCGCGGCGATGCGCTTCGCGCACCTGACGAAAGCCTTCCACGTGCTCTTCAACATTTACCAGCGTCACTTTTTTTATTGTTTGCTTACCTGCGCGACGGTTCATTGTGCTTCCTCTGAGGGGTGACGCGATACCCGCATCATATAAGAGAAGGCACATTGTAAACCATAGGTGAACCAGCACAAAAAATTAACGTCTTAGCCATAGCTATAAAATATAGCCTGTGCTATATCTGTATGTAATACGTTCAACCGGGCATGGATGGTCGGGAGCGAACAAGTCAGTAAGGAGGTCAATATGAACGAATTTCAGAGGTGCATGAGCGTGTTTACTCACTCCCCGTTTAAGGTTCGTCTGCTGCTGCTGAACATGCTGTGTGATATGTTTAACGGTAAGCCACAGAAAGACGATAAAACTTCTCATTAATGCGGCGTCGCGGTACGCCGCTTCATTTTTCCGTCACATTCTCCCGTTATCATCGGATTGCCCGCACATAATTTTCACTTATTTGTTTGATTTGCAACCGCCCTCCCAAAACGACACGGTAGCAGGTGTTGACCTTCAGCACGGCTAACTTTATCTTTGCGCAGCCCTGCACAAATTGCGGCTCGCAGAAGCGGACCTCTTCCCCTCTCCACGCACTGTCCGGCAGGTTTTGACCCTTTCGCCAGGGTGAGCACATGGCGTTTTCGTGAAGTAATCTATGAGCATAATCCTTAAAGAATCCGTTGCCTTCCGCAGCCAGACGATCAATCCGTGGACAGGTTTCTACTTTCTCCAGTCAATGTTGATTAATTTTGCTCTTGGTTATGAATTTAGTGTCCTGTACGCCGTGGTCTTTACCTGTGCTCTGTGCGTACTGTGGCGGCATGCGCCCCGGGCGCAAAAAATTGTCATCGGTATTACCTCGCTTGTCGCCGCCAGCTATTTCCCGTTTGGCCAGGCCTATGGCGCACCGAACTTTAATACCCTGCTGGCCCTGCACTCGACCAATATGGAAGAGTCGACGGAGATTCTGACTATTTTCCCGTGGCACCACTACGCTATCGGCGCATTTATCTTTGCGATGGGTATTGTGTCAATGCGTCGCCGGGTAACGCAGCCGTCAACCCCGTGGCTGAAATGGGATACGCTCGGCGTGGTATTTTGCGTTGCGTCCTATTTTATTGGCCCGGTACAAAACCACTTCCGCGGCTTTGAGTTCAGGCTCATTGATACCGGCGTTCCGGTGCTGCGCTTCGTGCGCGATGTGGCAGTGAACAACTACGAAGTGGTGAAAGAGCAGGAAAACATGGCGCAGCTCGCCAGTATGAAGGACACCTGGACCGTCCTTGGCGTCAAACCAAAGTATCACACCTATGTGGTGGTGATTGGCGAGAGTGTACGCCGTGACGCGGCGGGCGCCTTTGGCGGCCACTGGAACAACACGCCGTTCGAAAGCCAGGCCAATGGCACATTCTTTATGGATTACATCTCTGCCAGCGGCTCGACACAGAAATCGCTGGGCCTGACGCTCAACCGTGTGGTCGATGATAAGCCGCAGTATCAGGATAACTTTGTCACCCTCGCAAACCGTGCGGGCTTCCAGACCTGGTGGTTCTCCAATCAGGGGCAAATTGGCGAGTACGACACCGCCATTGCCAGTATCGCGAAACGCGCGGATGAAGTGCAGTTCCTGAAAAGCGGTGATTTCGAAGCGGATAAAAACACCCGTGATGACGATCTGCTTAAGCTGACTAATCAGGTACTGGCAACCAAACGCAACCAGCCGCAGTTAATTGTGCTGCATCTGATGGGCTCACACCCTTCAACCTGCGAGCGCTCCGGCGGTAAATACAGCGAGTTCGTCCAGTCAAAAGAGACCTCTTGCTATCTCTATTCCATCACCGCAACGGATGAACTGCTGGGTAAACTCTACTCCCAACTGGTCGCCACGAATGACAGTTTCTCAATGGTCTACTTCTCTGACCATGGTCTGACATTCAGAGAGCGTGGGACGGATGTGCAATATCTGGCGCATGACGACCTGTTTAAACAAAACTTCCAGGTGCCGTTTATGGTGCTGTCGAGCGATGACACAAAGCATCGGGTGATTAAAGCGCGCCGTTCTGCGAACGATTTCCTGAGCTTCTTCTCGCAGTGGACGGGGATTACCACACAAGAGATTAAAAATTCTTACCCGTTCATGTCCGAGCAAAAAGCCGGGCCAGTCTACATTACCAACTTTAAGTTACAGAAAATTGACTACGACCGCCTGGCGACCGATGTTTTCGATACGCACCGCTAAGCGAATTTCTGAATAGCAGGCAAAAAAAATCCGCCCCTTGAGGCGGATTTTTTATTGCCAGCCGAATTAGAAACGGTAGCCGACGCCTGCGATCCAGGTGCCTACGTCAACGCTACGAATGCGAGACTGCTCGTAGGAGAAGTCCAGTGCAACGTTTTCCATCGGGTTGAACTGCAGACCCGCGCCGTAGGAGAAGCCGTAGTCGCTGGTATCGGAAGTTTTAGCAGTGTCAACGGTCTGCTGGAATTTGCCGTAGCCAACACCTACAACACCGTAGATGCTTGCCCAGTCGTTCAGACGGTAAGCCGGACCTGCAGTGATACCGTAGTACTGGCCTTTGTTATAGACGCCATCTTCAGTGCGATCTTTTTCAGTGTACGTGAAGGAGCCAATAACACCCAGCGGGTTGTTGTCCTGCTCGTAGCGGTATTTCAGGTTGAAGCCGTTTGCTTTGTTCGCTACACCCTGAGCGTCGCTCTGTGCGTAACCACCGGTAACAGTGGAAGTAGCTGCAAAAGCGGAACCTGCGGATACCGCCAGAACAGCGGCCAGTGCTGAAAGACATGCAATTTTTTTCATAACCACCTCAAATGTGCTTCAAGTAAATCCTAAGTTTTAAATATATCAAAAATTGTTAAGAAACTCTTTGGGATAAACGATGTCTAATGGCCCATTTCATGTAACAGAACATTTCATAAGCTTACTAACTCTTTCATTAAACGGTCATTTTTCCGCAGGACATGCCATTATGAAGCGTGTTACCCGGCATGTTCATCCAGATTATTCCTAATCGGACAGGTTAATTAACCATCAACTGTCATCTATTTTACGTATTTTTAGCCGCTGTTTTTCAACAAAGTCTCAACCAGCCGGGGCTATTTCAAGTAGACTGCAGGTTTTACTTTGATTGACATAATTTGACAGGAGAAAGGATGCCTGGGTCGTCTCGTAAGATACCGGTTTGGTTATCTGTGGTGGTGTTGCTCATTGCGATGTGTTCGATACAGGGGGGCGCATCACTGGCAAAATCGCTATTTCCGATAGTGGGCGCACCGGGAATGACCGCGCTCCGTCTGGCACTGGGTACGCTGATTCTGGTGGTTATCTTTAAACCCTGGCGTCTGCGTTTTACCCGCGAACAGCGCCTGCCCCTTCTGGCCTATGGTTTATCGCTGGGGGCGATGAACTACATGTTTTATCTCTCAATTCAGACAATACCTCTGGGTATTGCGGTTGCGCTGGAGTTCGTCGGCCCCCTGTCCGTTGCCCTTTTTGGCTCCCGTCGCCCCATTGATTTTCTGTGGGTCATTCTGGCGGTGCTCGGTCTGTGGTATTTATTACCGCTTGGTGACAATGTTTCCCATGTCGATTTAACCGGCGCGGCATATGCGCTCGGCGCAGGCGCATGCTGGGCTGTATATATTATTTCTGGTCATAAGGCCGGGGAAGAACATGGTCCGGCAACCGTTGCACTGGGTTCATTAATAGCCGCGCTGGTTTTTGTACCTTTAGGAACTTTCCAGTCCGGCGCTCTATTATGGCAATGGTCTGTGCTACCGCTGGGAATAGCGGTCGCAATATTATCGACCGCACTGCCTTATTCGCTGGAAATGATTGCCCTTACCCGGTTACCGACGCGCACCTTTGGGACGCTGATGAGCATGGAACCCGCCCTGGCGGCAGTATCAGGCATGATCTTCTTGAGTGAAACGCTTTCCCTTCAACAAGTTGCCGCGCTGATGTGCATTGTGATTGCCTCAATAGGCTCAACCATGACGCTACGCAGAGAAGTAAAAGTCGAAAAGGTGGAGATAGGATAATAATTATTATTCAGCATGGTTATCGTACCATGCTGAATAAGCATTCACGCCAATAAAAGCTGTTTCATTGCGATAAATTGTCACACTTCAATATATATTCTTACATCCCAAAGCCACGTTCCCGATAATTTATACCCGTCGTGAATGGCGAAATAATAATTATTACTCTCCAGTATAGAGGTATGTTTATCGCTGCTATTGAACCGATAGGTATATCCAAAACAGCAATCAAAAATCTGGTGCTATACTTAGTTTCGATAATTACCTGGGACACAAACATCAAGAGGATATGAGATTATGAGTACCGCTAAACTGGTTAAAACGAAAGCGTCTAATCTGCTTTATACCCGTAACGATGTATCAGACAGCGATAAAAAAGCGACTATCGAGTTGCTTAATCGCCAGGTGATCCAGTTCATTGACCTGTCACTGATCACAAAACAGGCCCACTGGAATATGCGCGGTGCTAACTTCATCGCCGTCCATGAAATGCTCGACGGCTTCCGTACTGCCCTTGTTGATCACCTTGATACCATGGCAGAGCGTGCCGTGCAGTTAGGTGGTGTCGCACTGGGCACAACGCAGGTCATCAACAGCAAAACGGCACTGAAAAGTTACCCGCTGGACATTCACAGTGTCCAGGATCACCTGAAAGAACTGGCTGACCGTTATGCTATCGTCGCGAACGATGTACGCAAAGCCATCAGCGAAGCAAAAGATGAAGATACCGCAGATATCTTTACCGCTGCTTCACGCGACCTGGATAAATTCCTGTGGTTTATCGAATCCAACATCGAATAAGCCCTGTCGCTAACATAAATACTTCAGATGACCCCTTTGCCGCCCCGGCAAAGGGGTTTGCACTTTTATGGTGCATCATTTTTTTCTTCCCCACCCGAAAGACCGCCAGACTGTTATCATCACTTCACAAAATTGTTAAGAAAAGATTGTTAAATGGTGCATTCCTGCGCTAAATAATCGTGTTTTCTGTGCAGAAGTTAATACGCACCAATATGAAGCCCCAAAATGGTGCATAACGTCACTTGCGCTTCGTTCAGGGCACAGATTCAGAAGATCGCCTCTTTACAAAACAACAGGTTGTAAACCTGGCATGATTTTTTCATACTGCGTACGTTCTCGCAGGGGATCGCCCCGTGGATATAAAAGGAAAAACTATGAAGTCTGTATTCAAACTTTCCCTGGCTACACTCGCTCTCGCCTTTGCTGTTTCTTCCCAGGCTGCAAACAAACTGGTTGTCGCAACCGACACCGCATTCGTTCCTTTCGAATTCAAGCAGGGTGACAAATACGTTGGTTTCGACGTTGATCTGTGGGCCGCTATCGCGAAAGAACTGAAACTGGATTACGAGTTAAAGCCGATGGATTTCAGCGGCATCATCCCGGCTCTGCAAACTAAAAACGTTGACCTGGCGCTGGCTGGTATCACCATCACCGAAGAACGTAAGAAAGCGGTTGAGTTCTCTGATGGCTACTACAAAAGCGGCCTGATGGTGATGGTTAAAGCCAATAACAACGACGTAAAAAGCGTAAAAGATCTCGACGGTAAAGTGGTTGCCGTGAAGAGCGGTACCGGTTCTGTTGATTACGCGAAAGCGAATATCAAAACCAAAGACCTGCGTCAGTTCCCGAACATCGACAACGCATACATGGAACTGGGCACCAACCGTGCTGATGCGGTCCTGCACGATACCCCGAACATTCTCTATTTCATCAAAACCGCAGGTAACGGTCAGTTCAAAGCGGTAGGTGATTCACTGGAAGCACAGCAGTACGGTATCGCGTTCCCGAAAGGTAGCGACGAGCTGCGTGAAAAAGTGAACGGCGCGCTGAAAACGCTGCGCGATAACGGTACTTACAACGAAATCTATAAAAAATGGTTCGGTACCGAGCCTAAATAATATTTTGTTCTGTGCGGTAGTGTTGCCCGGCAGCGCTAAGCTTACCGGGCCTACGTAAGCAGACTTATCACCCGTAGGCCGGGAAACCGGCACTATGGGTGTTTGTATATTTCCACCACGGTTTACAGGAATTCATCATGCAGTTTGACTGGAGTGCCATTTGGCCTGCCATTCCGCTTCTGATTGAAGGCGCAAAAATGACGCTTTGGATCTCGGTCCTCGGCTTAGTTGGCGGCTTGATTATTGGACTGGCGGCAGGTTTCGCACGCACCTTTGGCGGCTGGATCGCCAACCACATCGCACTCGTTTTTATTGAGATTATTCGCGGTACCCCGATTGTTGTTCAGGTGATGTTTATCTACTTCGCCCTGCCCATGGCATTCAACGATTTGCGTATCGACCCCTTTAGCGCCGCCGTTATCACCATCATGATTAACTCGGGCGCGTATATCGCGGAAATCACCCGTGGTGCGGTACTGTCTATTCATAAAGGTTTTCGTGAAGCAGGCCTGGCGCTGGGGCTGTCTAAGGGTGAAACCATCCGCCACGTGATCCTGCCACTGGCGCTGCGTCGTATGCTGCCACCGCTGGGTAACCAGTGGATCATCAGCATTAAAGACACTTCTCTGTTCATTGTTATCGGCGTCGCCGAGCTGACCCGTCAGGGCCAGGAGATCATCGCCGGCAACTTCCGCGCCCTGGAAATCTGGAGTGCCGTTGCGGTTGTTTATCTGATCATCACCCTGGTGCTGAGCTTTATTTTGCGTCGTCTTGAAAGAAGGATGAAAATCCTGTGATTGAATTTAAAAATGTCTCCAAGCACTTTGGTCAAACCCAGGTGCTGCATAACATCGACCTGAACATTACCCAGGGCGAAGTGGTGGTGATTATCGGGCCGTCGGGCTCAGGTAAATCTACCCTGCTGCGCTGCATCAACAAGCTCGAAGAGATCACCAGCGGTGAGTTGATTGTTGATGGCCTGAAAGTGAACGATCCCAAAGTTGACGAGCGTCTGATCCGTCAGGAAGCCGGGATGGTGTTCCAGCAGTTTTATCTGTTCCCACACCTGACCGCGCTGGAAAACGTTATGTTTGGTCCGCTGCGCGTGCGCGGTGCGAAAAAAGACGAAGCCGAGAAACTGGCAAAAGAGCTGCTGGCGAAAGTCGGCCTTGCCGAGCGTGCGCATCACTATCCGTCTGAGTTGTCCGGCGGCCAACAGCAACGTGTGGCTATCGCCCGCGCGCTGGCGGTAAAACCAAAGATGATGCTGTTTGATGAACCGACCTCCGCACTCGACCCGGAGCTGCGCCATGAGGTCCTGAAAGTCATGCAGGATCTGGCCGAAGAAGGCATGACGATGGTTATCGTGACGCACGAAATCGGTTTTGCCGAGAAAGTGGCCTCTCGTCTGATCTTCATTGATAAAGGCCGTATTGCCGAAGACGGCAATCCACAGACGCTTATCGAGAACCCGCCAAGCCCGCGCTTGCAGGAATTCTTGCAGCACGTCTCCTGAGTTGTCGCTACCCTCTTCCCGTCGGGAAGAGGGTTATCTCCCCTTCTCCCCGGATTTATCTCATTTCCTTCGACGCGTTTCCCGGCATCTATACTTATCATTTTGCTGGACTTTCTCGCCGGAGGCACCCATGCCGTGGATCCTGTTACTCATCAGTCTTATTTGGCTGCCCGCGCAGGCGGCTGGTATTCCCGGCGTTACAACCGGGGCCACGAGCACACAGCCCACCGCCGAAACCCCAACCCCCGATATTGAGCAGAAAAAAGCCGCCTATGCCGCGCTGGCCGATGTGCTGGATAACCCGCAATCACGCCAGGAGCTGATTGATCAACTGCGCAAAGTCGCAGCGACACCGCCACAGGAACCCGTCCCCGTCATTACGCCCCCGCAAATCGTTGAGCAAAAAACGGTGCTGGAGAACGTTACGGAAGTCAGCAGCCACTATGGTGAAGAGTTCGCGTCGCGGTTTGCTCAACTCTATCGCAACATTACCGGCTCTCCGCATAAGGCGTTTAACCCGGAAACCTTTACCAGTGCCGCCGGACATTTTTTACTGCTCGCCATACTGGTGTTCGCCTTTTGGCTGCTGGTGCGTCTTGCCGTGATGCCGTTGTACCGCAAAATGGGCTACTGGGGGCGTAATAAAAACCGCGAGCGCAATAACTGGTTACAGCTTCCGGCGATGATTATCGGGGCGTTTATCGTTGACCTGCTGTTGCTGGCGCTAACGCTGTTTGTCGGTCAGATACTTAGCGCCAATCTGAATAATGGAAACCGGACCATCGCTTTTCAGCAAAGCCTGTTTTTAAATGCTTTTGCACTGATTGAATTCTTTAAAGCCATTCTGAGGCTTATCTTCTGTCCACGCATTCCGGAGCTGCGCCCATTTCGTATTGAGGACGACACCGCCCGCTATTGGCATCTGCGACTCAGTGCGCTGAGCAGCCTCATCGGCTACGGTTTGCTTGTCGCCGTGCCGATTATCTCCAATCAGGTGAATGTGCAGGTAGGCGCGCTGGCTAATGTGACCATCATGCTCTGTATTACCGTCTGGGCGCTGTATCTGATCTTTCGCAATAAGCGCATTATCCAGCACAACCTGATCCATCTGGCGGACCATTCACTTGCCTTCTTTAGCCTGTTTATTCGCGCTTTCGCGCTTATCTGGCACTGGCTCGCCAGCGCTTACTTCATCGTGCTGTTTTTCTTCTCACTCTTTGATCCCGGCAACAGCCTGAAATTTATGATGGGAGCGTCATTGCACAGTGTGGCGATTTTAAGCATCGCGGCGTTTCTTTCCGGCATGCTGTCGCGCTGGATTAATAAGACCATCACCCTGTCACCGCAGGTGCAGCGTAACTACCCGGAACTGCAAAAGCGGCTTAACGGCTGGCTTTCTGCGTCGATGAAAGCGGCACGTATCCTCATTGTTTGCGCCACCGTACTGCTGTTGCTCAACGCCTGGGGCCTGTTCGATTTCTGGTACTGGCTGACCTATGGCGCAGGCGAAAAAGCGGTTGATATTATTATTCGCATTGCCCTGATTCTGTTTTTCTCTGCCGTGGGCTGGACGGTGCTGGCAAGCATTATCGAAAACCGCCTCGCCTCCGATATTCACGGCAGGCCGCTTCCCAGCGCGCGTACCCGTACGCTGTTAACCCTGTTCCGTAACGCGCTGGCGGTGGTGATCAGTACCATCACGGTGATGATTGTGCTCTCGGAGATAGGCGTTAATATCGCGCCGCTGCTGGCGGGTGCCGGAGCACTGGGTCTGGCGATCTCTTTCGGTTCGCAAACCCTGGTGAAAGATATTATTACCGGCATCTTTATTCAGTTTGAAAATGGGATGAACACCGGGGATCTCGTGACCATTGGCCCGCTCACCGGTACGGTTGAACGGATGTCAATTCGTTCCGTTGGCGTACGCCAGGATACCGGGGCGTACCATATTATTCCGTGGTCATCGATAACCACCTTTGCCAACTTCGTGCGCGGGATCGGTTCGGTTGTCGCCAACTATGATGTGGATCGCCACGAAAACACGGAAAAAGCGAATCAGGCATTAAAAGATGCGGTCGCGGAGTTGATGGAGATGGAGGATATTCGCGGACTGATTATTGGCGAGCCGACATTTGCCGGGCTGGTCGGACTAACCAATACCGCGTTCACGCTGAGGGTGACATGCACCACGCTGCCGCTCAAACAGTGGACAGTGCGCTTTGCACTGGACAGCATGGTGAAAAAACACTTCGATTTAGCCGACGTTCGGGCGCCGGTACAAACCTACCAGATACTGCCCATGCCGGGCAGTACCCCTGCGCCACAAGCGGTTAACGCGCCGCAGCCGCCTGTTGAACCTGCGCCTTAAATCGGGTTTGCGCCCAGCGCTTGCGCTGGGCCTCGTCCTGAAATGTCCAGGCGATAAAGCGGCTCTGCTTCTGCCCTTGTGACATCTCTTTTTTGACCACGTTAACGGCACCGGCCTGGGTCAGCGCGCGATATAGCGGCGGTAAATTATCACCACGAGAAACCAGCGAGGTAAACCAAAGAACCTGACGCGCGAACTGTTTGCTCTCATCAATCATCTTGCTGATAAACGCCACTTCCCCGCCTTCGCACCACAGCTCCTGCTGCTGGCCGCCGAAGTTGAGCGCCGCGTCATTATCAAGCCCAAGATTGCGGCGTTTACGCTCACTGCCCGCCTGCGCAGCCTGCGCGCTGTCGTGAAAAGGTGGGTTACAGAGCGTGGCATCATACTGCTCATTTTTATGGATGATGCCCGCCAGGATCGCCGCCGGATCTTTTTGTCGACGTAAACGCACTGAACGGCTCAGGCCAGGATTGGCGCTGATAATCGCCTGTGCGCTGGCGAATGCGGCATTGTCGACTTCGCTGCCAGTGAAGCGCCAGCCATATTCATGGGCGCCAATCAGCGGATAGATACAGTTTGCCCCGGTGCCGATATCCAGTACGCTGGCCTGCGACGGAACAGCCCCGCCCGTGTCCTGGGCGAGCAAATCGGCAAGATGGTGAATATAGTCTGCGCGACCTGGAACGGGTGGGCAAAGAAAGCCCGGCGGGATATCCCACTCTTTTACGCCATAAAAGTGCGCCAGTAGCGCTTTGTTCAGCGCTTTCACGGCCAGGGGATCGGCAAAATTAACCGTCGGTTCGCCCGCCGGACTGGTAATCATAAATTCACGCAATGGGGGCATCGTGGCGCAAAGGGCGTCAAGATCGTAGCGGCTATTGTGACGGTTACGCGGGTGCAATCCCGGCTTCTGGGCTTTCATGGCTTTCTCCTGTTGGCAGCGGCGTAAGATACCCGTTGACGGCGGCAGGGTAAATAAGTGAGGCTAAAGAAACTCGCTTCCCAAAGGGACTCGCAATGTATTTTTACGAACCGTCTCAAGGCCATGGCCTGCCCCACGACCCGCTCAATGCGATTATCGGCCCGCGTCCTATCGGCTGGATCTCCTCGCTCGATGGCGAAGGGCGACAGAATCTCGCCCCGTACAGCTTCTTTAACTGTTTCAATTACCGCCCGCCTATTATCGGCTTTGCCAGCAGCGGCTGGAAAGACAGCGTACGCAATATTTGTGAGACCAAAGAGTTCGTCTGGAATCTGACGACCCGTGCGCTGGCGGAGCGAATGAACGAGACATCCGCCTCACTCCCGCACGGCGAAGATGAGTTCGCCTTTAGCGGCCTGACCCCGCTTGCCAGCCGCATTATTAAAGCACCGCGTGTCGCAGAAAGCCCGGTGCATTTTGAGTGCCGCCTCTCCCAGTGCATTCAACTGACCAAAGCAAACGGTGAGGCGCTGGATAGCTGGCTGGTACTGGGTGAGGCGGTTGCCATTCATATTGATGAATCCCTGCTTGAAAATGGCATCTATCAGACGGCCAAAGCGCAGCCGATCCTGCGCGCGGGTGGCCCGACGGCCTATTACACCGTTACCGACGCGCAGCGTTTTGATATGCGTCGTCCGGATGATCGCTAAGGTATAAATATGTGCCAGGTGGACACTGTTTCGTTCACCCACACATTGAAATGGCGGATATTTGCGCAAATATTATACTGGTATGTCCTTACCCACTGAGGAGAAAACACAATGGCATCCGGTTGGGCAAATGACGGGGCGGTACAGGATCAAATAGACAGCACCATTGAAGATGCGGTGGCGCGTGCGCGTCACGACTTGCCGAAAGGAGAAAGCCTTAAAGAGTGTGCAGAGTGCGGCGAACCGATTCCGGAAGCGCGTCGCAAAGCGATTCCCGGCGTTCGTTTCTGTCTGCAATGCCAGCAACAGAAAGATTTACATAACTCTACACATGCAGGATATAACCGCAGAGGATCGAAGGATAGCCAGCTTCGTTGACTATTCTTTACCTCTCTCATCAGCGCAAGCGGTTGCTTTCTTGCGCACAAAATTCCGCAGATAAAGTAGCATTCTGTGCCAGAAAAAAATCCCGCGGCTGCCGAAACGGCAAAACACATAATTTACATCAATAAATCACAATAATTTCATTGACTTGGTGATTGTTCAATTTTTTAGAACAAGGTCGTCAATTCTCTTAGATTTTCTCTCTCGCAAAAAACCGTGATACTTATCACATCGACGGAACAACGTCTCCTTAACAGAATAACCTGCGAGATTATGACCATGAAAACCATCAAATATGCTGTAGCCGCTATCGCTCTTTCAACCCTTTCTTTCGGTGCTTTCGCTGCACAGGCCATCAGCCCGTCTCAGGCACAGAGCATGAATAAAGTCGGTGTAGTCTCTGCTGACGGCGCGACCACGCTGGACGGCCTTGAAGCACAACTGGCTGAGAAAGCAGCCGCCGCTGGCGCAACGGGTTACAGCATCACGTCCGCGAACAGCAATAATAAAATGAGCGGTACTGCGGTTATCTACAAATAAGAATGTTTTACCCCGTCGGCGACCCTCCGACGGACACTGCTCCAACCCTCATTGACCCTGTTGTTGTTACCCTTTTTGGCCCGTCCAGTGATGAGACGGGCTTTTTTTCGTTTGAACCACGCTTAAAAACTCGCGTCGATACGCGCTAATGCGCTCTCAAGCGTCTCTGACTCGCCGGTTGCCACCAGGCAGCACGCCATCTCAATTTTTATCGACTGAGGAACAGGCTCACTTCCGGCCAGGCAGCGTTCAATCCATTTAGCCGTGGTTTCGGCATCTTTGGCCGCAGGCAGAACGACATCTGTGAGTTCATCCTGACGTTCATAGATAACGCGGCTCCCCTGCGCATCAATCAGATTGATTTGCGGGCAGCGTTGTGGATTGGCGTAAACCTCCCCTTCCGTTCCGTGCATCAACAAACCTCGCCCACCGATATCGCTAAAGAATTTCCCCACACGCGAGACGTATTCGGGATGCGACACGCTGGAAAGGCGCAGCGCGGCGTCTTTCTCAAACGGTGTGGCCAGTTTCGCCAGCGTATGAGCGCTGTTACGCACGCCCATTATCCAGCGCAGCGCTAACTGTTTTTCCAGCGGCGGGCACAGCGCGCTCACCGGAATGTACACTGGCTGATGTCCATCGAGCCGTGCCTGCGCCTGACCCGCATGGTGCGTCGCCTCAATACCCAGCAGCGCGAAAATGGTTTCGCTGACTACCCGCGTCGGATCCTCGCTGACGCCGTGGACCACCACCGGGAAACCCAGTTTGTGCAATAAAATAGCCAGTAGTGGCGTCAGGTTTGCCTGTTTACGCGCACCGTTGTAGCTTGGGATAACAATCGGCATCGGTTTCGCGACCGGCGGCGTAAGGCGCATCGTACGTTGCTGCATAGCCTCGTAAAAACCGAGCATTTCCGCTTCGCCTTCACCTTTAATACGCAGAGCTATCAGGATGCCCCCTAATTCCAGATCGGGTACATCACCCTCCAGCATCCGGGTGTAAAGCCCCCGGGCGGTATCAAAATCCAGATCGCGGGCGTGATTTTTTCCCCGGCCAATCTCTTTAATGATTTTGCGGTAATCCATCAAAACTCCTTACAGGCTCACAATGTCAGCGGCGCTTACGGCGGCTTTGTTTCGGTTTCTTCACTATAACGTCTGGTACATCTGGTTGGGAAATAGGAAAAACCGGCAGCGCGTCCAGCAGACGTTTGCCGTAGCTTTTACTGAGCAGGCGGTTGTCATAAATGACCACTTCACCGTGACAACTGTGGCTACGTATTAAACGCCCCACCTGCTGAATCAGCGTAAAGGAGGCGCTGGGGAGACTTTGCACCTCGAAAGGGTATCGATTGAGGCTTTTAAGCCATTCGCCTTCGGTAATCACCACCGGGCTGTCGATAGGCGGGAAGGCAATTTTATGGATATGCACCTGGGTCAGGTAGTCACCTTTTAAATCAAGCCCTTCGGCGAAGGACTGCAACCCCACCAGCACGCTACGCTCGCCGCCGTCGATACGTTTACGGTGCAGTTCCACCAGACGGTAGCGCGGCTGATCGCCCTGCACCAGCAACAACAGGCGCAGATCGGTCACAAACGTCAAAAAGAGCTGCATCGCCCGCTGACTGGCGAACAAAACCAGCATCCCCCGGTGAGCGTTGCTCTCAACCTGTTCGCGGAAATAAGCCGCCATCTCGGCAAGATGTTCCGCCTCGTTCTCTACCAGCGGGGCATAGCGCATTTGTGGAATGACGATTTTGCCCTGCTCAACATGATTGAACGGCGAATCCAGGCTCACGAAGCGGTCGCCTGCTTTCTCTTTCAGGCCGCTCATCTCCTGCAGGCGCGAAAAACTGTTCAACGAGCGCAGGGTCGCTGAGGTCACAACAATATGCGGCACGCTGCGCCAGAGCAGTTTTTCCAGCTGATCGCTGACGCGAATGCCAACACAGTGGAAGTACATATGCAGTTGCCCGTCGCGCACTTCACGGGTTGCCCATTTTGTTACCGGCGCGCCAGAGGCCTGCGCCATTGCCGCCAGCCGCCATAACTTGCTTTGCGCCTCAAACATTCCCAGCGCCCGGTTCATCTGCAACAGAACCCGGTGCAGACGCACAATGTCGTGGCTGCCGGTTTTCTCGCTCAGGTCGTTGAGAAACAGTTCTGCCAGCCCGCGCAGCATATCGGTGAGTTTGGCCAGCCGCTGACAAATAGCCATCACCTCGTCGGGCAACTCCCCCATCGCAAACCGGTGTTCGGCCTCCTGGGCGGCGGGCATATATAAATTGAGGATGTTGTTAAGCGAAGCAATCAGTTCGTAGAGTTCTTCGCAGTGGGCATTCAGGCGCTCGGGCGTCGCCAGCGGCGGCGTGGTTTTCGGGCGAAATTGCTCAAGGCAGGTCGCCACCAGCTTGCAGAAAAGGTCAAGTTGCAGACGAAACCAGGGGGCGGTGATCTCGGCACTCATCTCCAGCGCATCACGCGCTACATCCGGCAGATGATGGCCTTCATCCAGCACCAGCAGCAGGTTTTTCGGCTCCGGCAGCACCGCCTCGCTTTCCATCGCCGCCATCACCAGCGCATGGTTAGCCACCACCACTTCGGCTTCCTGGATCTCACGCCGGGCGACAAAAAACGGGCATTCACGGTAGTAGTGACAATTACGATTGAGACAACTGGCTTTGTCGGTGCTGAGCCGCCGCCAGAGATCGTCTTCGATAGCCTGATCTGTATGATCGCGTAAGCCGTCCCACTTGTAGCTGTCGAGATCGGCTTTCAGCTTCGCGCAGCGCTTCTGCTCTTCCTGATTATTAGGGGTTAATTCGTCATCCAGAAAGGCCAGCAGATCTTGCTGCGAAGGCTCGGTGCTCGCCAGCGCGGTCAGGTTACGCGGGCAGACGTAGCGCCCACGCCCAAAGGCAGCGGTAAAGCGCAAATCGGGGATAATTTTACGCAGCAGCGGCAAATCTTTGCTGTAGATCTGATCCTGCAAGGCGACGTTGGCGGTACTGACCACCAGCGTTTTTTGTTCTTCACGGGCGATGGCAATGCCGGGAATGAGGTACGACAGGGTCTTACCGACGCCTGTCGGCGCTTCAATGGCCAGATGCCGCCCCTCTTCCCCGGCGAGCGTTTTCGCCACATCGGCGATCATCTGCCGCTGCGGTGCACGAGGAATAAAGTCCGGAATCTGTTGTTGTAACGCCTTGTACCAGGCGGCAATTTGCGCTTTTAGCGCGGCGGTGAGGGCCATCGATAAACCTGAAACACTGTATAAACAGCCACTATTGTGGCATTTTTCACGTTTCAGGGGTAACGCTTTTTCGTATTACGGAAAGCCGCTCGCAAAAATGACTCTCGGCAAACCGCTACCCGGCCTCCCCCGGATAAAACCGTTCTTCGCAATCACCTGGTTGAGCCGGCTAAGGGTTCCGGGTTGAGACCTGACAGACATTTTCCGTCGCCGCGCCCGTTTTCGCAGACCGGATCACAATTTGGCATACGAATTTACGCAACGCCTTTTGTCACATTGAATAATTTTTTTCGCGGTGCTAGGTTTTAACTGCATTACGCTTGTTACCGACTATCGGGCAAAACCTAAATGCAGACTGAGGGGCCAATCCGCCCATATCTGTATTTATGTCTTGCCCGTTTTTGTTTTCAGGAGTTGGCGATGCTGGTCAAACAAATATTAAATAATAATGTTGTCAGCGCAGTGGATGAGGATGGTCTGGAGGTTATTTTAACCGGCCGGGGGCTGGGGTTTAATACCCACAACGGTGCCAGCATCGACCGTGACGCCATCGATAAAATATTCCGTCTGGAAGATTCGCAAATTTCTGCTCGTTTTAAAGACCTGGTCAGCGAAGTGCCGGTGGATATTTTGCAGTTAACCGCCGATATCATCACTCACGCCCGCAGCGTACTGACGCACAAGCTCAGCGATGGGCTCTATGTGACCCTCGCAGACCACCTGCATTTTGCGTTGCAACGCCAACAAAACAATGAAGTTTTACCCAATCCGCTGGAGTGGGAAGTTCGCCATTTCTACACTGCGGAATACGCCATCGGTCGCCAGGCGCTGGGGATGGTTGTCGCCCGCACCGGAACATTATTACCCGACAGCGAGGCGTGTAGTATCGCTCTGCATATTGTGAATGCCGGGCTCAATGACACCATGGGAAAAACCGCACAAATTACACGGCTTATATATCAGTTACAAAACATTGTGAAGTATTTTTTTAATATCCCGCTTGATGAGCATAGTCTGAATTACCAGCGATTTATTACTCATCTAAAGTTCTTTGCCCAACGGGTGATTGATGGGGTGGTGTTAAATAATGACGACGAAGAGTTCTTCGAACTGGTCCAGCGCCGTTATCAAACTACGCTGAAATGTGTCGAAGCAATGAATGAGTTCGTCAGCAAGAATTATCACCACCCCATGAGCAACTCGGAAAAGCTCTACCTTGCGGTGCACATCGAGAATATTGTGCAGCGGACGGTGCCCGACGCAGGGAAAGTTTAACGCGTCAGGAAGTCTGAAACATATCGTTATTCCATCCAGGCTTGTTACTGTTCATCCCCTAAATAGACGGGTAGTTCAGGCAAACCCCAGAGGAAACAAGGTCCCGGCAAACGCTGGTCATTGTGGATGAAGTCGGTTTTTGACTTCAGTCTGGAGGAATTTTTATGAATTATCAGGACACGGCTCGCCAAATCATCGACAGGATTGGCGGCAAAGAGAACGTACTCTCACTGTTTCACTGCATTACCCGCCTGCGTTTTCTGCTTAAGGATAACGACAAGGCTGACCGCGCCGCCCTCGAAGCTCTTGATGGCGTCATGGGTGTGAATATTTCCGGCGACCAGTTCCAGCTTATTATTGGTAACGACGTCGAACCCTTGTGCAAAGCCCTACTCGCAGTGCTCCCCGATCTCGACAATGCCGCTCGCCCCACCAAACGGCGTAACCCGGTTTCGGTGGTACTGGAAGGCCTGTCGAGTATTTTTTCGCCGATTATTCCGGCCATTGCCGGGGCCGGTATTCTGAAAGGTATGCTGGCGTTGATGGTGGCCATGCAATGGGTGGAAACCACTAACCAGACCTATCAAATCCTGCTGGCAATCAGTGACGGCGTTTTTTACTTCATGCCGTTAGCGCTCTCCTTTAGCGCAGCGAAGAAATTCGGTGCTAACCCCTACGTTGCGGTCGCACTTGCCGCCGTTCTCTTTCATCCGGCTATCCAGACATTGTTTAAAGCAGGCGCGCCGGTGAATTTTATCGGCTTACCGGTTCCCACCGTGAATTACGCCTCAACGGTGATCCCGATTCTGCTTGCCGTGTGGTTGCTTAGTCGTGTTGAGCGCCTCATTGACCGCTTTATGCCCGGCCCGCTGAAAACCATGTTTGTGCCGTTGCTGTGCCTGTTGATTGTCACACCCATTACCCTTATCGCCATCGGCCCGGTGGGGATTTATACCGGCAATGCCCTCTCTGGCGGCATTATCTGGCTGGTGGAGAATATGGGGATCGTGGCAGGCGTCGTGGTCGGCGGCACGCTGTCGCTGATCATCATTACCGGCATGCACTATGTGATCGTGCCGATCATGATCAATAACATCAGTACCATGGGCTTCGACCCTATCAAGATCCTCTTTTACATTGCCAACCTCGGGCAGGCCGGTGCCGCCTTCGGCGTCTTTTTGCGTGCTCGTGATAAAAAGCTCAAATCACTGGCGTTGACCACCAGCTTTAGCGCCATGATGGGGATTACCGAACCGGCGATGTACGGGGTCAACATCCGCTACAAACGGCCTTTTGCCGCAGCGTTAGCAGGCGGGGCTTGCGGCGGTGCCTTCGCCATGGCGATGGGAGTGAAAACCTACGCCTTCGCTTTAAGCGGCCTGCCTGGTCTTCCGGCGCTGGTGGGCCCAACCTTTTTGTGGGCGCTGGTCAGTATCGCCATCTCCTTTGTCTGTGCCGCCACCCTCACGGTGATTCTGGGGTTTGAAGAGGCAGCACAGCCGGTGGTCGCAGGCGTAAGCCCGATGCCCATCGCCCGCTCAGAAGAGAAGCTGTTTGCGCCAGTAAGCGGTGAGCTGAAAGCGCTTAACACCCTGAGCGACCCGGTCTTTGCCGACGAGATTTTCGGCAAAGGACTGGCAATTTATCCCACCACCGGTGAGTTACGTTCCCCTGTTAACGGCAAGGTGGCATCGGTCTTTGAAACTCACCACGCGCTGGCGCTGCAAAGCGATACCGGGGCGGAAATCCTGATTCATATCGGTATCGACACCGTCAAACTCGGCGGCAGGCACTTCACCAGCCATATCGAGGCCGGACAGTTTATCGAAGTGGGCGACCTGCTGGTCACCTTTGATCTTGACGCCTTACGGGCCGAAGGCATTGATCCGAGCGTCATCCTGGTGGTGACCAACAGCGAATGCTACGGCGATATCAGCCCGGTTAAAGCGAACGGCGATGTTGCCAGCCGCGACGAATTTCTGACACTGACCGCATCAGCGGCATGAGGAGCAAGCGCATGACATTTTCTAAATCATTTCCGGAAGGGTTTTTGTGGGGTGGCGCGACGGCGGCAAACCAGCTCGAAGGGGCGTGGAACGTCGACGGCAAGGGGCTGTCCGTGTCCGATGTCTATACCTTTGACATCAATACGCCCAAAGAGCGCTGGCTCGATCAATGGCTGGGAATGACCCACGCGCAGGTGCGTGAAGCGCAGGATCCGAACAGCACCAAATATTACCCGAAGCGCAAGGGCAATGACTTTTACCACCACTTCAAAGAGGATATCGCTCTCTTCGCCGGGATGGGCTTTAAATGCTTCCGCATGTCGATTGCCTGGACGCGTCTCTTCCCGCGTGGTGACGAAAGCGAGCCTAACGAAGCCGGGCTTAAGTTCTACGACGAGGTGTTTGACACCCTGCACTCTCACGGTATCGAACCGATTGTTTCCCTCTCCCATTACGAAATGCCGCTGGCGCTGGTGACCGATTACGGCGGCTGGCCGAACCGTCAGTTAGTGGATTTCTATGTGCGTTTCGCCACGACCTGCTTTACCCGGTATCGCAAAAAAGTGAAGTACTGGATGACCTTCAATGAGATTAACTGCGTGAAGCACCACCCGTACGTCAGCGTCGGGGTGATTGAAGAGGATAACCCGCACCTGGAGCAGGATAAATACCAGGGGGCGCATCACCAGTTCGTCGCCAGCGCCCTGGCGACTAAAGCCTGCCATGCGATCATTCCCGACTCGAAAGTCGGCTGCATGATCAGCTACCAGATGCTCTACCCCCACACCTGTCACCCGGACGATTTGCAGGCCTGCGAAGAGATGCAGCGCGTGTCGCTGTTCTTTAGCGATGTGCAGGCGCACGGTTACTACCCGGCTTATACCGACCGTATGCTGGCAGAGAAAGGCGTCACGCTGCAAAAAGTGGTGGGTGACGATGAGATCCTGCGTCAGCACCCGGTGGATTTCGTCTCGTTCAGTTATTACATGTCCAGCACCGTCAGCGCCCACCCGGAAAAACTGGAAGGGGCCGAGGGCAACCTGATCACCGGCGGTGTTCGTAACCCGCATCTGCCCACCAGCCAGTGGGGCTGGCAGATTGATCCGAAAGGGCTGCGCCTGGCGCTAAATCAGTTATATGACCGCTATCAGAAGCCGCTGTTTATTGCCGAAAACGGCCTTGGCGCAGTGGACACGGTGAATCCGGACGGCTCTATCGACGACGATTACCGCATTGAGTATCTGCGTCTGCATATCGAACAGATGCGCGAGGCGCTGGCCGATGGCGTGGATCTGTTTGGTTATACCTGGTGGGGGCCAATCGACGTGGTGAGCGCGGGCACCGCGCAAATTTCCAAACGCTACGGGTTTATCTATGTCGATCAGGATGACATGGGTAACGGCACCCAGAAGCGTTCCCTGAAAAAGAGCTACCACTGGTACAAAAAAGTGATCGCCTCCAATGGCGAAGATTTGGCGGATTAAGGAGTGGATATGTCTGTTTTCCCGAACGATTTTTTATGGGGCGGTGCCATTGCCGCCAACCAGGCAGAAGGGGCATGGAATGTGGACGGCAAAGGGCCGTCTATCTCCGATGTGGTACGCGGCGGTATCGCCTCCGGCAAACACGATGCGGTTATCGACCCGCATAAATACTACGCCAGCCATGAAGCCATCGACTTCTATCACCATTACAAAGAAGACGTGGCGCTGTTCGCTGAGATGGGCTTTACCTGTTTTCGCACCTCTATCGCCTGGACGCGCATCTTCCCGCGTGGCGATGAAACCTCGCCTAACGAGGCCGGGCTGAAATTTTATGATGACCTGTTTGATGAGCTGCTGAAATACGGTATTCAGCCGGTGATTACGCTCTCCCACTACGAAACACCGCTGGCGCTGTATCAGGAGTATGGCGGCTGGAAGAACCGCAAACTGGTGAATTTCTTCACCCGCTACTGTGAGGTGGTGTTCAGGCGTTATCGCGAGAAGGTCAAATACTGGATGACCTTTAACGAACTGAACAATATGAACCGGATGCCCTTTGCGACAGGAGCGGTTGACCCCAACTCCACGGCGCAGGAGCTATATCAGGCAAACCATCATCAGTTTGTCGCCAACGCGCTGGCCAACAAGCTGTGTCATGAGATTATCCCGGACGCGAAGATAGGTTGCATGCTGTCGCTGAGCACGGTCTACCCGGCCACCTGCAACCCGGAAGATATTTTCTCGACCATGCAGTTGCGCCGCCGTTCACTCTTCTACTCTGATGTGATGATGCTGGGTGAATATCCGGCCTGGACACCACGCCTGTTTCGCGAGCAGAACATTGAGCTGGTCATGGAGGATGGCGATCTCGACCTTATCGCCCGTTACCCGTCCGATTACCTGGGCTTTAGTTATTATCGCAGCGTGCTGCATCAGGCAGGCGGTGAGTTTCGCGTCGACACCGGCGGTACTGTCGGTCAGGACAATCCGTATCTCGAAAAAACCGCCTGGGGCTGGCCAATTGACGCCAAAGGTTTCCGTATCGTCTGCAATGAACTGGCGGACCGCTATCGTAAGCCGCTGTTTGTCGTCGAAAACGGCTATGGCGGGGTGGATGAGCCAGATGAAAACGGTGTCATCAACGATACCGCGCGTATTGATTATGGTCGCCAGCATATCCGTGAAATGGGCGAGGCCATTGCCGATGGCTGCGACATCATGGGTTACACCTGGTGGGGACCGATTGATATCGTCAGCGCCGGGACCGGCGAGATGAAAAAACGCTACGGTTTTATCTATGTCGATAAGGACAACGACGGCAACGGTACGCTAAAACGCAGTAAAAAGCGCAGCTTTGACTGGTATAAGCAGGTTATCGCCAGCAACGGCGAAACACTGTAAGGTAATGACGGAGCGGGAGATTTCCCGCTCTGCAAATATTACCGAGACAGACAAGGCTACATGATGAACACATGGAATTTGGTCGATCCTGAATTACGCCCGGCACTGGCGGATAGCCGCCCCCTCTCCCTGACACAAGACGCTCTCGTTGCCCTTCGCCAACAACGCCAGCAGGCAGCGCTGGCTAACGTGCAAAGTTTCCGGGACATTGGGTTATCGGTGGAAGAACATCTTATCTCCTCACCCGCACATCCTGCCGTCAGAGTCTGTGTCATTACCCCCGCAACGCCGGGGCAGAACCGAATGGGCATTTTGCATATTCACGGCGGCGGTCATCTTTTCGGTAGCCCGGAGCAGTCACTGTCGCTGACCAGCGCCACCGCGTTGCAACACGACTGCGTGATTGTCTCTGTCGATTATCGTCTGGCACCCGAAACGGTCTTTCCGGGATCGCTGGAGGATTGTTACGCCGCGCTGGTGTGGATGAACGAGCAGGCCACCGCACTCGGTATCCATTCTGACCATATTGGGCTGATGGGCGACAGCGCAGGGGCCGGACTTGCGGCCTCGCTGGCGCTGCTGGCCCGCGATCGCAATGGCCCACGTATTGCCTTTCAGAACCTGATGTTTCCGATGCTCGATGATCGTACGGTGACGGAAGAAAACCCGAATCCGGTGACCGGTGAGTTTGTCTGGACGCATGAATATAACCGTTTTGGCTGGCGATCGCTGTTGGGCTGCGAGCCGGGCTCGGAGGGGGTGTCGGCTTATGCTGCGCCGGGACGAGCAACGGACCTGACTAATTTGCCACCTACCTGGCTCGGCGTGGGCACGCTGGATCTGTTTCTTGATGAGAATCTTCGCTTTGCGCAGGCGTTAATCCGTGCAGGCGTGGCGGTAGAAATGAATGTGTGGCCTGGGGCGTATCACGGCTTTAACTCTGATCCGCAGGCGCGCGTGGCCCAGCGGGCGCGGGAACAACGTCAGGCATGGATTGCACAATTCAGGCCGACGGCGGTATAAGCTTTTCCTTTTCCCCCTCACCCCTACCCTCTCCCTCCAGGGAGAGGGAGAAAAACAGAGCTGAATTCAGCTCGATCGACCCTCTCATCCCTCCAGGAAGAGGGAGAAAAACAGAGCCGTACTCTGCTCAATCGGCCCCCTCTCCCTCCAGGGAGAGGGAGAAAAACAGAGCTGAATTCAGCTCGACCGACCCTCTCATCCCTCCAGGAAGAGGGAGAAAAACAGAGCCGAACTCAGCTCGATCGGCCCCCTCTCCCTCCAGGGAGAGGGCTGGGGTGAGGGGGAACATACAGCCCCTTACTCAACCCCAAAAACAAAAAGCCCTGCACGCGGGCAGGGCTTCTTAATCACATCAGGCGTCAGGCGCTCGCCGCGGGTTTACGCGGGCGACGACGGCGCGGTTTCTCACCCGCCGGTTTACTTCCTTCCTGAGTACGTGGCGCTTTCGGCGCGCCACCGTCGTTACGGCGTGGCTGCTGTTGTCCGCGACCACCGCCACCGCCCTGACCACGACCACCACGGCCCTGGCTCTGACGACCATTCACAATCGGCTCGGCCTTGATAGACGGATCGGGCTCGTAACCCGGCAGAGCGATACGTGGGATCTCTTTTTTCAGCAGGCGTTCGATGTCACGCAGCAGTTTATGTTCATCGACGCAGACCAGCGACAGCGCTTCACCGGTTGCCGCAGCACGACCGGTACGGCCAATACGGTGTACATAATCTTCCGGCACGTTCGGCAGCTCGTAGTTCACTACGTGCGGCAGCTCTTCGATATCCAGACCACGGGCCGCAATGTCGGTTGCAACCAGTACGCGGATATCACCCGATTTAAAGTCTGCCAGCGCACGGGTACGCGCGCCCTGACTTTTGTTACCGTGGATAGCCGCGCTGCGAATACCGTCTTTATTCAGTTGTTCAGCCAGATGGTTGGCACCGTGTTTGGTGCGGGTGAAGACCAGCACCTGCTGCCAGTTGCCTTCGCCAATCATCTGGGAGAGCAGCTCGCGCTTACGTTTTTTGTCGACCATGTGAACGTGCTGCGTTACCTGCTCAGAGGCGGTGTTGCGGCGCGCTACTTCGATTTCCAGCGGGTTGCGCAACAGCTTTTCGGCCAGACCTTTGATGTCATCCGAGAAGGTCGCGGAAAACAGCAGATTCTGACGACGCGCAGGCAGTTTAGCCAGCACGCGGCGGATATCGTGGATAAAGCCCATGTCCAGCATACGGTCAGCTTCGTCCAGCACCAGGATCTCCACGCTGTCCAGTTTGACGGCGTTCTGGTGTTCCAGATCCAGCAGACGACCCGGCGTGGCGACGAGGATATCGACACCGCTACGCAGCTTCATCATTTGCGGGTTAATGCTCACGCCGCCGAAAACCACCAGCGAGCGCAGGTTCAGATATTTGCTGTAATCACGTACGTTTTCGCCGATTTGCGCGGCAAGTTCGCGCGTTGGCGTCAGGATCAGCGCACGCACCGGGCGACGGCCTTTCGCATGCGGCTCTTTTTGTACCAGACGTTGCAGCAGCGGCAGCGTAAAGCCCGCGGTTTTGCCAGTACCCGTCTGGGCGCTAGCCATCAGGTCGCGGCCTTCCAGCACCGCTGGGATCGCCTGTTGCTGAATAGGGGTTGGCTCACGGTAGCCCTGCTCGTCAACAGCACGCAGAATTTCCGGGTTCAGGCCAAGGGAATCAAAAGACATAACAACTCCGCACCGCCCCGACCATAACAGGTGTAGTTTTCGAGGAGATAATAATATGACAGATGACAAAAACCACAATGTCATGAAGGGGCGGAGTGTAACAGCTTTTGTGACACAGCGCATAAAATATCGCTCTGCTAATCATTGAAGAAATATTTCTCCGATTTTCCCAACCCGTATGGCCCGGGGCCTGGGGAACGGCACGCTATTTTCAGCGGTAAGAGAGTGATAACACCCGACTGGACACGGTGAAAAAATAGCCATAAAGTTAATCAATCGATTGATTAACTTTATTCCACCGATGAATATGAACTCGACGACCAGTAAAGGTGAGCAGGCCAGAAACCAGTTGATTGCCGCTGCCCTCGCACAGTTCGGCGAATATGGGTTGCATGCCACCACGCGCGATATCGCTGCGCTGGCCGGGCAGAATATTGCCGCGATCCCCTACTACTTCGGTTCAAAAGAGGATCTCTATCTCGCCTGCGCCCAGTGGATCGCCGATTTTATTGGCGCAAATTTTCGCCCCCACGCCGAAGCCGCCGAAATCCTGTTTACCCAGGCGGAACCCGATAAAGAGGCGATACGTGAACTGATTCATCGGGCCTGCAAGAACATGATTATGCTGCTCACCCACGATGACACGCTGAATCTGAGTAAATTTATCTCGCGCGAACAGCTCTCCCCTACCCGCGCCTACCAGTTAGTTCATGACCAGGTGATCGCCCCGTTGCACAGCCATCTTACCCGGCTGATTGCGGCTTACACCGGCAGAGAAGCCAATGATACGCAAACCATTTTGCACACCCATGCGCTGATCGGCGAGATCCTCGCCTTCCGCCTGGGTCGGGAAACCATTTTACTGCGCACCGGATGGGCGCAATTCGACGATGAGAAAGCCGACCTGATTTGCCAGGTCATCACGTGCCATATCGATCTTATCCTTCAGGGATTAACAAGGAGTTCCGGGTTATGAAAAAGCCTGTCGTCATCGTGTTGATTGTCGTTATCTTACTCGCCGCGCTTGGCGGGGGCTGGATGTGGTATCAAAGCCGACAGGCAGCCACCCTCACGCTCTACGGGAATGTGGATATCCGCACCGTGAACCTCAGTTTCCGGGTCGGCGGACGTCTCGCTTCACTTGCGGTGGATGAGGGGGATGCGATAACCGCCGGGCAGAAGCTTGGCGAAATCGACAAAGCCCCTTACGAGAATGCCCTTATGCAGGCACAAGCCAATGTCTCGACGGCGAAGGCAAAATACGATCTGGTCACCGCGGGCTATCGCGATGAAGAGATTGCCCAGGCGGCGGCGGCGGTCAATCAGGCGCAGGCGGCCTACGATTACGCGCAAAACTTTTATCAGCGCCAGCAGGGGCTATGGAAAAGCCGGACCATTTCCGCCAACGACCTGGAAAATGCGCGTTCTTCCCGCGACCAGGCGCAAGCCACACTGAAATCGGCAAAAGATAAACTCAGCCAGTACCGTACTGGTAATCGCCCGCAGGAGATAGCCCAGGCCAAAGCCAGCCTCGAGCAGGCACAGGCGCAACTGGCGCAATCACAACTGGATTTGCAGGATACCCAACTGGTGTCGCCTTCTAATGGCACTCTGCTCACCCGCGCCGTGGAGCCGGGTAGTATGTTAAATGCCGGGAGTACCGTTCTGACGCTCTCCCTGACCCGCCCGGTTTGGGTTCGCGCCTACATCAGTGAAGCCAATTTACATCAGGCCCAGCCCGGCCAGACGGTATTGTTGTACGTAGATGGCCGCCCCAATAAGCCTTACCACGGCAAAATTGGCTTTGTTTCCCCGACGGCTGAATTCACCCCGAAAACCGTGGAAACGCCGGACTTGCGTACCGATTTAGTCTACCGGCTGCGCATTATCGTCACCGACGCCGATGACGCTCTGCGCCAGGGGATGCCGGTTACCGTGAGCTTCGATAATGGAGCACGGAATGAGTGAGGCAACCATCCGTCTGAACGGCCTGGTCAAGCGCTTCGCCGGGATGGAGAAACCCGCCGTCGCCCGTCTGGACTGCACCGTGAAAGCCGGATACGTCACGGGGCTGGTTGGCCCGGATGGCGCGGGGAAAACCACGCTGATGCGCATGCTCGCCGGACTGATGAAACCCGATGAAGGCAGCGCGGAGGTTATTGGCCTGGATCCCATCGCCAACAACAGCGAACTGCATGCCTCGCTCGGTTACATGCCGCAAAAATTCGGCCTGTATGAAGATCTCACGGTAATAGAAAACCTCAACCTGTACGCCGATCTGCGCAGCGTCACCGGGGAACAGCGCCAGGAGACCTTTGCCCGACTGCTTGAATTCACCGCCCTCGCCCCCTTTACCGGGCGGCTGGCGGGCAAGTTGTCCGGCGGCATGAAACAGAAACTGGGGCTTGCCTGCACCCTGGTCGGGCAACCGAAAGTGCTGTTGCTGGACGAACCCGGTGTCGGCGTGGACCCGATATCACGCCGTGAACTGTGGCAGATGGTGCATACCCTCGCCGGGGACGGCATGCTGATTTTATGGAGCACCTCTTATCTGGATGAGGCCGAGCAGTGCCGCGATGTGCTGCTGATGAACGAAGGGGAATTGCTTTATCAGGGCGAACCGCGCGCGCTGACGCAAACCATGGCCGGGCGCAGTTTTCTCGCCAGCAGCCCGCAGGAAAACAACCGCCAGTTATTGCAACGCCTGCTGAAACTGCCGCAGGTCAGCGACGGGATGATTCAGGGACGTTCGGTGCGGGTGATTCTGGCGAAAGACTCAACGGTGGACGCACTGCGCAGCGCATCGTCACTGACCCGGTTAGACATCGAAGAGACCGCGCCGCGCTTTGAAGACGCGTTTATCGACCTGTTGGGCGGTGCCGCGTTCACCCAGTCGCCGCTGGGGGCCATTCTGCATACCGTGGAAGGTACGCCGGATGAGACAGTGATCCAAGCCCGGCAACTGAAGAAAAAATTTGGCGATTTCGCCGCCACCGACCACGTCGATTTTGCCGTCAAGCGCGGCGAGATTTTCGGCCTGCTCGGGCCGAATGGCGCGGGGAAATCCACCACCTTCAAGATGATGTGCGGGTTGCTGGTCCCCACCTCCGGCAAAGCGCTGGTACTGAATATGGATTTAAAAACCAGCTCCGGCCAGGCACGCCAGCATCTTGGCTATATGGCGCAAAAATTCTCCCTTTACGGCAACCTGACGGTGGCGCAAAACCTGCGCTTTTTCTCCGGCGTCTACGGCCTGCGGGGACGGGCGCAGCAGGATAAAATCACACGGATGGTGGACGCGTTTGGCCTTAAGGCGATAGCCAATCAGGCAACCGACGCCCTGCCGCTGGGCTTTAAGCAACGCCTGGCGCTGGCCTGCGCGCTGATGCATGAGCCGGACATTCTGTTCCTCGATGAGCCGACATCCGGCGTCGACCCGCTGACCCGCCGCGAGTTCTGGCTGCACATTAACAGCATGGTGGAGAAAGGGGTCACGGTCATGGTTACCACCCACTTTATGGATGAAGCCGAATATTGCGACCGCATCGGGCTGGTCTATCGCGGTAAACTTATCGCCAGCGGCACGCCGGATGCCCTGAAAGCGCAAACGGCCGATGCAGAGCACACCGACCCGACGATGGAGCATGCCTTTATTACGCTGATCCATAACTGGGATAAGGAGCATCACGATGCATAGCCCTCTCTCCCTGCGTCGCGTGCGCGCGCTCTGCGTCAAAGAGACGCGCCAGATTGTGCGCGATCCCAGTAGCTGGCTGATTGCGGTGGTGATCCCGTTAATGCTGCTGTTTATTTTCGGCTACGGCATAAACCTGGACTCCAGCAAGCTGCGCGTGGGTATTTTACTGGAGCAGCACAGCGAAGAGGCGCTGGACTTCACCCATACGATGACCGGCTCTCCGTGGTTTGACGCGACGGTCAGCGATAATCGCCAGCAACTCATTCAGATGATGCAGGCCGGGCGCATTCGCGGGCTGGTGGTCATTCCGGTGAATTTTGCCGAACAGATGGCGCGCCCCGGTGAAGATGCCCCGCTACAAGTGATCACCGATGGCAGCGAACCCAATACCGCCAACTTCGTTCAGGGCTATGTACAGGGGATCTGGCAGGTCTGGCAACAACAGCGGGCCGACGATCGCGGCGAAAGTTTCGAACCGCTGATTGACGTGCAGATGCGCTACTGGTTTAACCCCGCCGCCATCAGCCAGCATTTTATTATCCCCGGCGCGGTCACCATCATCATGACAGTGATCGGCGCGATCCTCACCTCGCTGGTGGTGGCGCGCGAATGGGAGCGTGGCACCATGGAGGCGCTGCTCTCTACCGAAGTTACCCGTACTGAACTTCTGCTCTGCAAGCTTATCCCCTACTACTTCCTCGGAATGCTGGCCATGTTGCTGTGTATGCTGGTGTCGGTATTTATTCTCGGGGTGCCGTATCGCGGTTCGCTGGTGATCCTGTTTTTCATCACCAGCCTATTTCTGCTCAGCACTTTGGGGATGGGGTTACTGATTTCGACCATTACGCGCAATCAGTTCAATGCCGCGCAGGTGGCGCTTAACGCCGCCTTTTTGCCGTCGATTATGTTGTCCGGGTTTATCTTCCAGATTGACAGTATGCCTGCGGTGATCCGGGCGGTGACCTACATTATTCCGGCGCGCTACTTCGTCAGTACCCTGCAAAGCCTGTTTCTGGCAGGCAATATCCCGGTGGTACTGGTCATCAACGTGCTGTTTCTGTTGGCTTCGGCAATCATGTTTATTGGCCTGACGTGGGTGAAAACCAAACGGCGGCTGGATTAGGGAGGCACCATGTTTCATCGCTTATGGACACTGATTCGCAAAGAGTTGCAGTCGCTGCTGCGCGAACCGCAGACCCGCGCCATTTTGATTCTGCCGGTTGTCATCCAGGTGTTGCTGTTCCCGTTTGCCGCGACGCTGGAGGTCACTAACGCCACCATTGCCATCTATAACGAAGATAACGGCAAACATGCGGTAGAGCTGACCCAGCGCTTTGCCAGGGCAAAAGCCTTCACCCATGTGCTGATGCTGAAAAGCCCGCAAGAGATTCTCCCGACAATCGACGAGCAAAAAGCGCTGCTGCTGGTGCGTTTTCCGGCTGATTTTTCCCGCAAGCTGGATACCTTCACCCAGGCACCGCTACAGCTAATTCTCGACGGACGAAACTCTAACAGCGCGCAGATTGCCGCCAATTACCTGCAAGAGATCGTTAAAGAGTATCAACAGGAGCTGATAGAGGGGAAAACGAAACCGAACAACAGCGAACTGGTGATCCGCAACTGGTACAACCCAAACCTCGATTACAAATGGTTCGTGGTGCCATCGCTTATCGCCATGATCACCACCATTGGCGTGATGATCGTTACCTCACTCTCGGTTGCTCGCGAACGGGAACAGGGTACGCTGGATCAACTGCTGGTCTCACCGCTAGCGACCTGGCAAATTTTTGTCGGCAAAGCGGTACCTGCGCTGGTGGTGGCGACGTTCCAGGCTACCATCGTGCTGCTCGCCGGGATCCTTGCCTATAACATCCCCTTTGCCGGATCGCTACTGCTGTTCTATTTCACGATGCTGATTTACGGCTTGTCGCTGGTAGGGTTTGGCCTGCTGATCTCGTCCCTGTGCTCAACACAGCAGCAGGCGTTTATTGGGGTGTTTGTCTTTATGATGCCCGCTATTCTGCTTTCGGGATATGTGTCGCCGGTCGAGAATATGCCGGTCTGGCTGCAGGATCTGACATGGATTAACCCTATCCGCCATTTTACGGACATTACCAAGCAGATCTATTTAAAGGATGCGAGCTTCGCGATTGTCTGGCAAAGCGTGTGGCCGCTACTGGTGATAACGGCCACCACGGGTTCAGCGGCCTATGCGATGTTCCGACGTAAGGTGATGTAACCTTACGCCGCTCGCACCTTAAACTTTGAAGGATTTGGACGGGATACGCTTCTCTTTTGCCAGCAGGGAGACCACCGCTGGGCCTGCGAGGATAACCAGCCCGACCAGGGCCAGCAGCAGGTTGTTTTGCATGACGCGTGACAGCAGCCACAGCACGATCATGGCAACACCGAAATACCAGGTGGTGGTCAACTCTTCCAGCACATCGCCAATGCCGCGCCAGCGCTCTTCGTGGTGGCGCTGCAAAAACAGCATCAACAGCACCGTTACGCTATAAAGGACGCACAGACCCAGGCCGACCCGCACCAGCGCGCCGCTCATCCAGGCTGTTACTAACACCGCCACAACCAGCATATGCAACATAATCTGCCAGCAACTCAGACCGGTTGCGACACGAACACGTTGTTGCCACTTCATGGCATCTCTCCTGACGAATTTTTCTCTTAACAAAGAGTACTGATATTTACAGAAAATTCCGTAACCCCGCATCTTTTTGTGACAGAGACTACAATTTATTTTCATCAGGATAGTGAGGCTGGCAGGAGAATTATGACCCAACAAACTCGTCAATTTTCATTGAAAGTACTCACCATAAATACCCATAAAGGCTTTACTGCCTTTAACCGGCGTTTCATTTTGCCGGAACTTCGCGACGCGGTGCGCACCGTCAGCGCCGATATTGTTTGCCTGCAAGAAGTGATGGGCGCGCATGAGGTTCATCCGCTGCATGTGGAGAACTGGCCGGATACCACCCACTACGAATTTCTTGCTGATGCTATGTGGAGCGATTACGCCTACGGGCGTAATGCTGTCTACCCTGAAGGCCACCACGGTAACGCCGTGCTTTCCCGTTTTCCTATCGAACACTATGAGAACCGCGACGTGTCCGTGGACGGCAGTGAAAAACGCGGCCTGCTCTATTGTCGTATCGTGCCGCCTGATATTGAGCGGCCGGTGCATGTGATTTGTGTGCATCTGGGCTTACGTGAAGCCCATCGCCAGGCACAGCTCATGATGCTGGCGGAATGGGTAAATTCGCTGCCGGAAAATGAACCAGTGGTGGTGGCTGGCGACTTTAACGACTGGCGGCAGCGGGCGAACCATCCGTTAAAAGTCCAGGCCGGGCTGGAAGAGATCTTTACCCGCGCCCATGGCCGCCCTGCCCGCACCTTTCCGGTCAGCCTGCCGCTGTTACGTCTGGACCGTATCTATGTCAAAAATGCTGGCGTCAGCTCGCCCACAGCACTGCCGCTGCGCAACTGGCGCCATTTATCCGACCATGCCCCTCTGAGTGCGGAGATCCACCTATGAAATGCACATGGAAAGAGGGTAATCGTATTGAGCTTCTCGAAAATGGCGAAAACTTTTACCCGGCGGTGTATTCCGCTATTGAGCAGGCACAGCAGAAAGTTATCCTCGAAACCTTTATCTGGTTTGAAGATGAAGTAGGACGTGAGTTGCATGCTGTTTTACTCAAAGCGGCCCGTCGCGGCGTGAATATCGAAGTGTTGCTCGACGGCTATGGTTCGCCGGATCTCAGCGATGAATTCGTCAATACGCTCACCTCTGCTGGCGTCGTCTTCCGCTACTACGATCCCCGTCCACGTCTGTTCGGTTTGCGGACCAACGTCTTTCGCCGCATGCACCGTAAAATCGTGGTGATCGATAACACGGTGGCATTTGTCGGCGGCATTAATTATTCCGCTGAACATGTCACCAGCTACGGCCCCGAAGCCAAGCAGGACTATGCCGTGCGGGTTGAAGGCCCGGTGGTGGCCGACATTTTGCAATTTGAAGTGGAAAATCTGCCTGAAAACGCGCCGGTCAGACGCTGGTGGCAACGACGTCGCCACCAGGCGGAGGATAACCGCACGCCCGGTGAAGCTCAGGCGCTGTTTGTCTGGCGCGACAATGACGATCACCGTGATGACATTGAACGCCACTACCTCAAAATGCTCGCCAATGCGAAGCGCGAAGTGATTATCGCCAATGCCTATTTCTTTCCCGGCTACCGCCTGCTGCATGCAATGAAAAACGCGGCCCGCCGGGGCGTACGAGTGAAGCTCATCGTACAAGGCGAGCCGGATATGCCAATCGTCAAAGTCGGCGCCGAGCTGCTCTATAACTATCTTTTGAAAGGGGGCGTTCAGGTCTACGAATATCGCCGTCGCCCACTGCATGGCAAGGTGGCGTTAATGGACGATCACTGGGCAACCGTCGGGTCGAGCAACCTTGACCCGTTAAGTCTGTCGCTAAATCTTGAAGCCAATCTGATCATTCACGATCGGGAATTCAACCAGACGTTGCGCGACAACCTCAACGCGATTATCGCCAAAGACTGCCTGCGAGTGGACGAATCGATGGCACCCAAGCGGACCTGGTGGAATCTCGCCAAGAGCGTGGTGGTGTTCCACTTCCTGCGCCATTTTCCTGCACTCGTTGGCTGGCTGCCCGCACATACGCCAAGGCTGGCCCAAGTGAAGCCCCCCATCCAGCCGGAAATAGAGACTCAGGATCGCGTCGCTTCTGAAAATTCCGGAGGGAAATCCTGATGGCGAAATCACATCCACGCTGGCGACTGGCAAAAAAAGTTCTCACCTGGCTCTTTTTTATCGCCGTTGCCGTCCTGTTAGTGCTGTATGCCCAGAAGGTCAACTGGGATGATGTCTGGAAGGTTATTCACGACTATAACCGCATCGTGCTGTTGGGTGCCGCCGCGCTGGTCGTGGTCAGTTATTTGATTTATGGCTGCTACGACCTGCTGGGTCGCGCCTATTGCGGACATAAACTGGCTAAACGCCAGGTAATGCTGGTGTCGTTTATCTGCTATGCCTTTAACCTGACGCTCAGCACCTGGGTGGGCGGGATCGGCATGCGTTATCGTCTCTATTCCCGCCTTGGATTACCCAGCAGCACCATCACGCGGATTTTCTCGCTCAGCATCACCACCAACTGGCTGGGGTATATTTTACTCGGCGGCATCATCTTTACCTTCGGCGTGGTGGATATCCCGGCGCACTGGTATATCTCCGACACCACACTGCGCATTATTGGCGTGGTGTTGCTGCTCTTTATCGCCTTCTATCTGTGGGCCTGCGGCTTTGCGAAACGTCGCCATTTCACGATTAGAGGACAGAAGTTAGTGATTCCCTCGTGGAAATTTGCCCTTGCCCAGATGGCCATTTCCAGCGCCAACTGGATAGCTATGGGGGTGATTATCTGGCTACTGATGGGGCACCAGGCCAACTTCTTCTTTGTGCTGGGCGTGTTGCTGGTCAGCAGTATCGCCGGCGTGATTGTCCATATCCCGGCGGGGATTGGCGTGCTGGAAGCCGTCTTTCTGGCACTGCTGGCCGGGGAACATATGTCACAAGGGGTTATCATCGCAGCCCTGCTGGCCTACCGCGTACTCTATTATTTTATCCCGCTACTGCTGGCGCTGATTGCCTATCTGATACTGGAAGGTCGGGCGAAGAAACTGCGTGCGAAAAATGAAAAGGCGATGGCAAAAGGTTGATTAGCGGGAGCGTATGCCATCAATCACATAGCTTGCCAGACGTAGCAGTTCAAACACGAGACTGGCAATATTCAGCCAGACCCGCAATGCGCCATGGATGGCGCAGGCCTGTACCGTGGTAAATTGTTTCATATAGAGTTCACGGGCGGATATCTGAATCCGTGAACTGCTGCCCGCCGTCGTTAATCCAAACAGCAATACCATCACCAGGCAGCCAATCCACTCCAATGGGCCATTGTGCAGCCTGATATTAACCAGCGCCGTCAGGCTAAGTCCCACCAGCAACATCAACAAATAATAGCCACCGCCGCTGATATTGCTGCCCGCATAATGGGCGATAACCGCGCTGATGGCGAACATCGCGCCAGTTACGCCCAGCGCTAAGGCGATTCCCGCCCAAGAGAAGATGCAGGCGAAAAGTAGCCCGGTCAGCAGGTTCATCAAGATGAGCCAGAACAGCGCCAGCGGCGTACTAAAGCGCTCAAAGAGGCAGTAAAGGAGAAGACCGCTGATAAATAAGGCGGCAATCATCACAAGGATGGCAGGGCCGGGAATAAACCACGCCCGAATAACGGGAAGATGCAGCGCCAGCCAGGCAACACCGATACCCAGCACCATGCCCCCAGCCAGCCACAGGCAGATATTAACGATAAGTTCCGTGGGTTTAATGTGCGGCGGCGAAAGCCAACCAAAAGGTTTCATCTCTTCTCCCTGAGGTGAACAAGCCGCACCCGGACATAACCGGGTGCGGCTTATGCTTTTCACTGGCTATCTGACGTCCCCAAGCCGGGATAACATTAACGACGGTTGCCGAAGATACGCAACAGCATCAGGAACAGGTTGATAAAGTCGAGATAGAGCGTTAACGCCCCTAAAATCGAATATTTCCGCAGATGCGCTTTATCATTCACATCAAGCTGTGTGCCAATGTCTTTGAGTTTCTGGGTGTCATACGCGGTCAGCCCGACAAAAATAACCACCCCGATATAGGTCACCGCCCACATCAGCGTTTCACTTTTCAGCCAGAAGTTAACCAGGGAAGCCAGAAGGATACCGATTAGCCCCATAAACAGCATACTGCCAAGACCGCTCAGGTCGCGTTTGGTGGTATAGCCGTAGAGGCTCATCGCGCCGAACATCCCGGCGGTAACGACAAAGGTCGCCGCAATAGACTCCGCGGTGTAGGCATACAGGATGCCCGAAAGCGTCAGCCCGGTCAGGGCGGAATAGAGCATAAACAGCGTGGTCGCCATGCCCGCGCTGAGTTTGTGGATCAGGCCGGAGAGCACAAAAACCAGCGCCAGTTGCGCAATAATCAGCCCGAAGAAGACCACCCGGCTGGAGTAGATAGCCATTAATACGGCTTCATTAAATACCGTATACCAGGCGATAAAAGCCGTCAGCAGTAGCCCACAGGTCATCCAACCATAGACCTGCGCCATATAGGTTTGCAAACCGGCACGGGCGGGTGAAACGATAGAATCGGAACGCGGGAATCTGTCCATAATGACTCCTCAAAAAGTGGATACCCATCTTCAAGATTAACACAATCCCGACAAAGCGTTACCAGCGTTGCGCCGCCTGTTTATCGCTATCGCGCGCCTCTACCCAGCGCTCGCCCTGCGCCGTGGCTTCGCGCTTCCAGAACGGCGCACGCGTCTTAAGGTAATCCATAATGAACTGCCCTGCCTCAAAGGCGCTGCTGCGGTGTGCACTGGTCACGCCGACGAAGACGATGTCGTCGCCAGGCCAGAGTTCGCCCACGCGATGAATCACAGTGACGTTACCAAGTGGCCAGCGCTCACGCGCATCATCAACAATCCCGGCCAGCGTCTTTTCAGTCATCCCCGGATAGTGTTCAAGCGTCAGAGCGCTGACATTATCGCCAAGGTTATGGTTACGCACTTTGCCGGTAAAGGTCACTACCGCGCCGTCTTCATCCCGCGCATTCAGCCACTGATACTCTTCGCCGACGTTAAACGGCGCGTGGCCAACCATGATACGTGTCTGCGCCATCTCAGCCTCCGGTCACCGGCGGAAAAAACGCCACTTCGTCGCCATCGGTAAGGGGAGTGTCAAAGCTCACCAGCGTCTGGTTTACCGCCGCCAGCAGTTTGCCCTCTTCCAGCGCCAGCGCCCAACGATCGTTACGCGCGGCAAGGTGTTGGCGTAACGCTTCGACAGACGGAAAGATCTCGTCCAGCGTCAACCGGTCACACCCGGTCAGTTCGCGCACCTGCGCGAAAAAAAGTACATTAATCATTTGTTTCTACCTTGAAATCACCGGACTTACCGCCGCTTTTCGCCAGCAGACGTACCGGGCCAATGACCATATCCTTCTGCACGGCTTTGCACATATCGTAAATCGTCAATGCGGCTACCGACGCCGCCGTCAGCGCTTCCATTTCCACGCCCGTTTTGCCCGTCAGACGGCATAGCGACTCAATGCGAACCCGGTTATGTTCCGGCTGTGCCTGTAATTGCACTTCCACTTTGCTAAGCAACAGCGGGTGACACAGCGGAATCAAATCCCAGGTGCGTTTTGCCGCCTGGATGCCCGCAATGCGCGCCGTGGCAAAGACATCACCTTTGTGATGGCTGCCGTCAATAATCATCGCCAGCGTTTGTGGCTGCATGGTGACAAACGCTTCGGCGCGCGCTTCCCGCACGGTTTCTGCTTTGGCGGAGACATCCACCATATGCGCTTCGCCGTCGGCGTTAATATGGGTCAGTTGTGACATAAATTAAGGCTTAATGTGGGAGTGAAAATTACACGGACGCGTGCGCGCATCGAGTTGCGGCGCGATGATATTGTCCCATGCGGTGCGACAGGCTTTGGTGGAGCCCGGCATCGCGAAAATCAGCGTCTTGTTGGCGATACCAGCAAGCGCACGTGATTGCAGCGTAGAGGTGCCTATCTCTTCGAAAGAGAGCATCCGGAACAGCTCACCAAACCCTTCTACTTCACGGTCAAACAGCGGCAATAAGGCCTCCGGCGCCTGGTCGCCCTCGGTAAAACCGGTGCCGCCATTAATCAGCACCACCTGGACGTCATCGCTGGCAATCCACACTGAAACCTGCGCCCGAATGGCATAGCGATTCTCTTTGACAATGGCTTTCGCCACCACTTTATGCCCCGCCTCCAGCGCTGAGTCGCGCAGGAAATGACCTGAGGTGTCGTCCTCTTCGCCACGACGACTGGAAATCGTAAGAATCGCGATACGGGTAGGAATAAATTCAGTACTAACCTGACTCATTGCTTTTTCTCCTTGCGGCCGTTATCCGCCAATGTAAGACAGATTTTGCGTAATGCCGGTGTTGCCCTGATGCAGAAAATGGGTCTGTTTTTTATGCGCAAGGGACGCGGCAATGCGCGCTTCCAGCGCGGCCTGCTGATAGTCATCCTGCAGCAGATCGCGCAGGTCTATGCCCCCGTCGCCAAACAGGCATAAATGCAGCTTGCCGACGGAAGAGACCCGCAGCCGGTTACAACTGGCGCAAAAGTCTTTTTCATAGGGCATGATGAGACCAATCTCTCCGGCATAGTCCGGGTGGCAGAAAACCTGTGCCGGACCGTCACTGCGGCTGCGCAGCTTCTGGATCCAGCCGCGTTTAAGCAGCTCTACGCGCAGCACATCGCCGGAGATATGGTGTTTTCGAAAGAGATCGCTGCCTTCGCCGGTTTCCATCAGTTCAATAAAACGCAGTTGAATGGGGCGAGGTTTGATCCAGGAAAGAAAGGTATCGAGCTGGTGGTGGTTGACGTCGCGCATCAGCACGGTATTGACTTTGACCTTCTCAAAACCTGCCGCAAAAGCAGCATCAATGCCGTCCATCACCTGCTTAAACTTATCCTGACCGGTAATCGCGAAAAACTGGCGCGCGTCGAGACTGTCGACGCTGACGTTAATCGCCGTCAGCCCGGCATCACGCCAGTGCGCCACATCGCGCGCCAGCCGATAGCCGTTCGTGGTGACGGCAATCTGGCGGATGGCGTGGTTTTCCCGCACGGCAGCAATAATGTCGGTAAAGTCGCGACGCAGCGAAGGTTCGCCACCGGTCAGACGGACTTTCTCTGTCCCCATAGCAGAAAACGCACGCGTAACGCGACGAATCTCCTCCAGGCTGAGAAAACCTTTATTGGTGACGCCACCTGGCTTGTAGCCGTTGGGCAGGCAGTAAGTGCAACGGAAGTTGCATACATCAGTGATCGACAAACGCAAGTAAAAGAACTTACGCGCGAACGTGTCAGTCAGTTGTGTGGCCATGTACACCTTTCCAAATACGGGAGATGCAGTCATTTCTTCCTGCACCCTGGCGGCTGATACCGGTGGTATCGCCACGGCCAAAGCACCATATCGTCAGACGTAGGTACAGAGGCTAGAGTGTATGTTGTGCGTAACGAGATAAATTCGTTATGGCGATAGTAGCGCGAAGCGTTTTGTTTCGCCAACATCATTATCGCTATATAAACATGTATATAACGACATGATCGCGCATTTCATAACAGAGTACGTGAAAATCCCTTTTTTGCTTTGATATACGTCATTTTCCACCCTGCGCGGCATCGTCATTAGGTGGTATTTAGGTTAACGTAGCGCGGTAATCATTTATAAGGAAGGTTTATGCGTAATCGCACTCTTGCGGATCTGGATCGCGTCGTTGCGCTTGGCGGTGGGCACGGGCTGGGCCGCGTGATGTCAGCTTTATCATCGTTAGGTTCACGACTCACCGGTATTGTGACGACCACCGATAACGGCGGTTCTACCGGGCGGATTCGCCGCTCTGAGGGAGGGATCGCCTGGGGCGATATGCGCAACTGTTTAAACCAGCTTATTACCGAACCCAGCGTCGCTTCGGCGATGTTTGAGTACCGTTTTAGCGGTAATGGCGAACTTTCCGGCCATAACCTCGGAAACTTGATGTTAAAGGCGTTAGATCACCTCAGCGTGCGGCCTCTGGAGGCGATCAATCTTATTCGCAACCTGCTCAAGGTCGATGCGTTTCTTATTCCGATGTCTGAACAACCCGTTGATTTAATGGCAACAGACAACGAAGGCCATATGGTCTATGGCGAAGTGAATATCGACCTGCTGGAATCCCCGGTACAGGAATTGATGCTGTTTCCCAAAGTACACGCCACGCGGGAAGCCGTTCAGGCGATTGCCGAGGCGGATCTGATTTTAATTGGTCCGGGGAGTTTTTATACCAGCCTGCTGCCTTTACTGCTGCTGGAAGACCTTTCTCAGGCGTTGCGCCGCACCCCCGCGCCCGTGGTCTATATCGGTAATCTCGGCAGAGAATTGAGCGTGGCCGCCGCCAACCTGACGCTTAAAGATAAGCTGACGATCATGGAGCAGTATGTGGGTAAACCGATCATTGATGCCGTTATCGTTGGTCCGAAAGTGGATGTCTCTGCAGTTTCCGACCGGGTTGTTATTCAGGGGGTTCTGGAGGCCAGCGATATCCCCTATCGTCATGACAGGCATTTGTTGCGTGAAGCGCTGGAAAAAGCGGTTCAGGCGCTGGGTTAATCGCGCAGCGAGCACGATTTGTGCTCGCGCCATCACGTTTCCTTAATTTCTTAAGGTTGTCTTAAAGATCCTTGTCCAGAATAGTCATCCTGTCTTTGTCAGGATCGTTGTCATGCCTACTTTTCGTCTTCGCCGGCCTAGCTTAAGCCGCCTGAGCTTTCTGATTTTGTTCGCGCTTTATATCGCACTGATTTTAAACATCGCGTTTTATCGCCAGGCATTTAGATTATTGCCAGTAGACTCATTGCATAACGCGCTGGTATTTGCCTCCATGCCCGTCGTGGCCTTTAGCGTCATCAATATTGCGCTCACTCTGACTTCATTTTTACGCCTGGACCGTCTGACGATCAGCCTCTTTATCCTGGTCAGCGCGGCGGCGCAATATTTCATCATGAGCTTTGGCATTATTATCGACCGCTCAATGGTGACCAATATTCTCGATACCACCCCGGCAGAGAGTTTCGCCCTGCTATCGCCACGAATGGTTGTGGTGCTGCTGCTCTCAGGCGCGTTAATGGTGCTTATCGCCTGGTGGATTAAAATCAAAGCGCCGGTCTCAGCCTGGCGTAGTATTATCAGCCGCCTCGTGAGCATTGCGGTTTCCGCATTACTGATCGTTTTCGTCGCGCTGCTGTTCTATAAAGATTACGCCTCACTGTTTCGCAATAATAAAGAACTGGTTAAATCCCTCAGCCCGTCAAACAGCATCACCGCCGGTTTATCCTGGTATAGCCATCATCGCATGGATAATTTGCCGCTGGTGCGTATCGGTGAAGATGCGCAACAACGTGCGCAGATGCAAAACGGCCCGCGTAAGAATCTGACCATCTTGATCGTGGGTGAAACCTCGCGTGCCGCCAACTTTTCTCTGGGTGGATATGCTCATGATACCAACCCGCGTTTAAAACAGGATAATGTGGTCTATTTCCCGAACACCACCTCCTGCGGGACGGCAACGGCCATTTCCGTGCCCTGCATGTTCTCTAATATGCCGCGCCAGAATTACGACGAAGAACTGGCCCATCATCAGGAAGGGTTGCTGGATATTATTCAGCGCGCGGGTATTCAGGTATTGTGGAATGAAAACGACGGCGGTTGCAAAGGCGCCTGCGATCGCGTTCCTCATCAGGATGTGACTGCGCTGAATCTGCCGGGGTTATGTATTGACGGTGAATGTCAGGATGAAGCGTTATTTCATCAGCTCGAAGACTATATCAATAATCTGCAACATGACGGCGTCATTGTATTGCACACCATTGGTAGCCACGGGCCAACCTACTATAACCGCTACCCGGCGGCATTTCGTAAATTTACCCCGACCTGCGATACCAGCCAGATTCAGACCTGCACGCAGGAACAACTGGTGAACACTTACGACAACACCATTTTGTATATTGATTATATTGTCGACAAAGCCATTAAATTACTGCAATCGAAACAGGATAAATTCACCACCAGCCTGGTTTATCTTTCCGACCATGGTGAATCGCTGGGTGAAGACGGTGTCTATTTACACGGTTTGCCTTATTCCATCGCCCCGGAAACGCAAAAACATATTCCGATGCTTATTTGGCTGTCTGAGGATTATCAAAAGCGTTACGGCGTAGATAATCAGTGCCTGCAAAAAGAGGCACAGCAAAAGAACTTTTCGCAGGATAATCTCTTCTCGACCATGTTGGGTATGACAGGGGTCAGTACGAAGGAATACCGTGCGCAAGATGATATTTTGACTGCCTGTCGTGGAGAGCCGAAATGAAAATTCTGGTTGTTGAAGATGATGCGCTGTTATTACAGGGATTGATTCTGGCCATGCAAAGTGAAGGATACGCCTGCGATGGCGTATCCACCGCGCATGAAGCGGGCCTGAGTCTGGCAACCGGACACTACAGTCTGATGGTGCTTGACCTTGGCCTTCCGGACGAAGATGGCCTCCATTTCCTGGAGCGTGTTCGCCGCGAGAAATTCACGCTGCCGGTATTAATTTTGACCGCCAGGGACACACTCTCCGATCGTATTTCCGGGCTGGACACCGGTGCGGATGATTATCTGGTTAAGCCTTTCGCACTTGAAGAGCTTAACGCGCGTATTCGTGCCCTGCTGCGCCGTCACAATAATCAGGCAGACAGCGAATTAACAAACGGTAATTTGCGGCTGAATTTGACCCGCCGTCAGGTATGGCTCAGCGAAGAGTTACTGGAGCTTACGCCAAAAGAGTACGCGTTGCTGTCACGCCTGCTGATGAAAGTGGGTACGCCGGTACACCGTGAAATTCTTTATAACGACATTTACAACTGGGACAACGAACCGGCGACGAATACGCTGGAAGTGCATATCCATAACCTGCGTGACAAAATCGGCAAATCGCGTATCCGTACCGTGCGCGGCTATGGGTATATGTTGATCCACGCCGATAAACAGGAATAAGCATGGCGATCTTTCAGTTCAGGAATTGGTCAATGCGAAGCCGCTTGCTGCTCACCGTCGGAGCCATTCTGGTGGTGTGTCAACTGGTCAGCGTGTTCTGGCTATGGCATGAGAGCAAAGAGCAAGTCCAGCTATTGGTGGAAAGCGCGATTCACAGCCATAACAACCACAAACAGGTGGAGCATGAAGTGCACGAGGCGGTCGCCAGTCTGCTGGTGCCAAGCCTGCTGATCATTGGTCTCGCCCTGCTGCTCTGTTTTAAGGCCTTGAAAACCATAACCCGCCCTCTTTCAGCATTACAGCGCGAGCTGGATGCGCGTGCGCCGGGCAACCTTGAACCCATCGTTCTGGAAAACCCGGTCCGTGAGATCGAAGCCGTTGCCTCTGCCATCAATCAACTGGTTTCACGCCTTACCGTCACACTGGATCGCGAACGTCTGTTTACCGCCGACGTAGCCCATGAGTTGCGTACGCCGCTGGCAGGTCTGCGTCTGCACCTGGAGTTGATGGCAAAAAGCCATGCTCTGGATGTCGCCCCCCTGCTCCAGCGGCTGGACCAGATGACCGAAAATATTGCCCAGTTGCTACAACTCGCCCGCGTCGGGCAATCTTTTTCCGCTGGCAGCTATCAGCAGGTGATGCTGATGGAAGATGTGGTCATGCCTGTCCACAGTGAGCTGGAGAGAATGCTGCACACCCGTCAGCAGCACTTACAGTTGCCGGAAATGAAAGAAGATATCGCCGTGGCAGGCGATGCCACACTCCTGCAAGTGCTGCTGCGAAATCTGGTGGAAAACGCCCACCGGTACAGCCCGCCCGGCACCACCATTACCGTGAGCCTTATCGCTGGCCCGACGCCGGTGCTGTCGGTGGAAGATGAGGGTTCAGGCGTGGATGAATCCCGCAGCGGAGAGTTAAGCAAAGCTTTTGTGCGAATGGATAGTCGCTACGGTGGTTCAGGGCTTGGATTGAGTATCGTTTCACGCATCGCGCAGCTTCATGACGCGCAATTCTTCTTGCACAACCGTCAGCCTGGCCCCGGTGTTCGCGCATGGGTGAAACTCAACCCCATTGCACGTTAAGGGGAACTCAGTAAGACAGCACCCAGAGATGGGTAAAACCGATGATAATGGCGAGGGACAGGGCAACGGCCAGATACTGAGCCAGATTTTCTTTGTGCATAGATACTCTCCTGATTTTTCACAGGAGAGTAATCGGCTTTCATTAAGCAAACATTAAGATGTACAGGTCAATTTCGTGAGCGGCATCGTGTTACGAGGCGGCAATAAACAATTCCCGCAGTTGATGCAGTTGATCGCGGCATTTCGCCGCCTCTTCGAATTCCAGATTCTGCGCATGTTGCATCATCTGCCCTTCCAGCTCGTGAATTTTCTGCTGCAGCGCTTTCGGGGTTAACGCCAGTTCGGCAGCTTCCACCTGAGCCGGTGTGCGCGATTTACCGCGACCTTTGCCTTTGGTCTTCGCCAGGCTTTCGCCGAGGCTCAGAATATCCACCACTTTTTTGTTCAACCCCTGCGGGGTGATGCCGTGTTCTTCGTTGTACTGCTGCTGTTTCTCGCGACGACGCTCGGTTTCCCCCATCGCCTTCGCCATGGATGGGGTAATTTTATCGCCGTAGAGAATGGCCTTCCCGTTGACGTTACGCGCCGCACGACCAATGGTCTGAATCAGCGAACGCTCAGAACGCAGGAACCCTTCTTTATCCGCATCCAGAATTGCCACCAGCGACACTTCCGGCATATCCAGCCCCTCACGTAACAAGTTGATGCCCACCAGCACATCGAACTCGCCAAGGCGTAGATCGCGGATAATCTCCATACGTTCGACCGTATCAATGTCGGAGTGCAGGTAACGCACCCGCTCACCGTGTTCTTCCAGATATTCGGTCAGATCTTCCGCCATGCGTTTGGTCAGTGTCGTGACCAGCACGCGCTCGTTAATGGCAGCGCGTATGCGGATCTCGGAGAGCAGATCGTCCACCTGGGTTGCCACCGGTCGCACTTCGATAATCGGATCGAGCAAGCCGGTCGGGCGCACAACCTGGTCAATCACATCGCCACCGGATTTTTCCAGCTCATAGTTGCCCGGCGTCGCCGATACATAGATGGTTTGCGGTGCCAGCGCTTCGAACTCTTCGAATTTCAGTGGGCGGTTATCCAGCGCTGACGGCAGACGGAAACCGTACTCCACCAGCGTCTCTTTACGCGCGCGGTCGCCGCGGAACATACCGCCAATTTGCGGAATGGTGACGTGGGATTCATCAATCACCAGCAGGCCATCCGCCGGAAGGTAATCAAACAGCGTCGGCGGCGGCTCGCCCGGCCCGCGCCCGGAAAGGTAGCGCGAATAGTTTTCGATGCCGGAGCAATAGCCCAATTCATTCATCATTTCCAGATCAAACTGGGTGCGCTGGGTCAGCCGCTGTTCTTCCAGCAGCTTATTATTCTCCAGCAGCACTTTGCGCCGGTCGGCCAGCTCAACCTTGATCTCTTCCATCGCCTGAACGATGCGCTCACGCGGCGTGACGTAGTGAGTTTTGGGATAGACCGTAAAACGCTGGATGGTCGACTCAACGTGCCCGGTCAGCGGATCAAACAGCGACAGACGCTCAACTTCTTCATCAAACAGCTCAACGCGCAGGGCAATATCGTCCGATTCTGCCGGGAAGATATCGATCACTTCGCCGCGCACGCGAAAGGTACCGCGCTGAAACGCCTGATCATTGCGGGTGTACTGCAGCTCCGCCAGCCGACGCAGTATGGAGCGTTGATCGATGATCATCCCTTTTGTCAGGTGCAGCATCATCTTCAGGTACAGGTCCGGATCGCCCAGGCCGTAAATCGCGGAGACCGATGCCACCACAATCACATCCCGACGTTCAAGCAGCGCCTTGGTGGCCGACAGACGCATCTGCTCAATGTGTTCGTTCACCGAGGCATCTTTTTCAATAAACGTGTCCGAACTCGGCACATAGGCTTCCGGCTGATAGTAGTCGTAGTAAGAGACGAAATATTCCACCGCGTTATCCGGGAAGAACTCTTTCATTTCGCCATACAACTGTGCCGCAAGGGTCTTGTTCGGCGCCAGCACCATCGTCGGGCGCTGTAAATCGGCAATCACATTCGCCACGGTGAACGTTTTCCCTGAACCGGTAACGCCCAGCAAAGTCTGATGAGCCAGTCCGTCTTCGAGCCCTTCTTCCAGGCGACGAATAGCTTCTGGCTGATCGCCGGAGGGACGAAAAGCGGAATTCAGTTTGAATGGTTTACTCATGGACGGCTACCTGATGAAGGAATGAGCGGGCAGGAAAGTAATTTTACTCACCACAGCGAGATTTGCCAATAAAAAATACTGGATGTAAAAACAGTGGCATAATCAGGAATCTCTTCTACTCACTGGCCCGGCACGATGAGCACACCTCGAAAATCATCTGGGACGGTACAAAACACCAGCAAAAGCGGGTTATCCCCAGAACATTTCCTTTTTTAACACTTGTCAAGACAGGTAATGAAAGTTTTGTGGCAGTGGGTGACAGATTTCTTACAAGGATTGCTTTTATTTAACTAATTAAAAAATAAAGGAATATCTCAAAAGACGCCTTTCGCAGCAATTCAGGCGCAAGCCGCGTATTTACTCGCTTCTCGCACTTTTTCTAACTCTAATGCACAAGGTTATCCACAGGAATAGTGGATAACTGCTTCCAGCCCATATGCCTCGCCTGTCGCCAAAAACCACCTGGCAGCCTCTTTGAGGTCAATAAAAAAATTTTCTCGCTTATTTTCGCAGAATATCTGCTAACGAATCGGTGAATTATCATGCGATCCTGCTCACATTTCACCAATTGACTGCACCATTTCCCACCATCCCTGGCACTGTCAAAGAGCATATATTTTCGCCTGCCAGCCGCAAAAAGCACTTTTACTCTCTTATTCATCAGCGGGTTCCGAAAAAAATCTCGCTTTTAGGTTCTGGCAAGGCTTTTGCACAGACTTTTACAACATCTTCTCTGTCACCCGATCAGAGATAAGGAGCGAACCGTGTTGAGTTTACGTGCAGTCAATCAGTATTACGGCAATCAACATACGCTGTGGAATGTCGACCTCGACCTCTCCCCCGGTGTATGCACCTCTGTTATTGGCCTCCCAGGGATGGGCAAGACGACGCTTATCAATTGCATTACCGGTTATCTGCCCGTGGAGAGCGGTAGCATGGTCTGGCAAGAAGCGGGGGCGCCGCCCAGGGATTTACTCAACCTGCAGGCGGAGCATCGCAGCGCAATGGGCATAGGCTATGTTCCCCAGGACAGGCGGATATTTTCACAAATGACCGTTGAGGAGAATTTGCATATCGCCATGCTGGCCTCTGGTGAACCGCGCAGTACCGTCAATCGTGAGATCTATGACCTGTTTCCCGAACTCTACGGGCTACGTCAGGTGAAAGGCGCTGGGCTGTCTGAGGATAATCAACACCAACTGGCGATGGCGCGCGCGCTCGTCAATCGCCCGCGGCTGTTGATTCTGGACGAACCCACACGCGGGCTTGGACAGGCGTTTATCCATAAACTCGGCAATTTACTTGTCCGGCTCAACCAGGATTTCGGTATGACTATCCTGCTGGCCGAACAACATCTGTCGTTTATACGCCGGGTTGCCGACCGTTTCTGTCTGTTACATCGTGGTCGCAACGTCGCCGAAGGGGATGTCAGACAGCTTGACGATCAGCTTCTGTCGCACTGGATGTCGCCTGATTCAGCACGTTGAGATCGAGATAATGACCGTTTTGTGTAGCGAACGGCGCGTGGGCAAGCCAGGGAATTTCTCCCATAAAAGGTGCCTTTAACACGCGCCGTAGCGTCGCAAGATACTCGGTATGCCGTTTACCTGGCGGCTGAACATCATTGGCAATCCAGCCTGCAAAACGCAACCCCGCCTGCTCTATCGCCTGTGCGGTCAACATTGCATGATTAATACACCCAAGCTTAACGCCCACCACCAGAATCACCGGCAATCGCTCGGCCACCACCCAATCGGCAAAAGTGAATGTCTCTGAAAGCGGCGTAAACCACCCACCAGCCCCTTCTGTCAATATCCAGTCGGCCTCCGCTTCCAGCGCCCGCAGCCCGGCAGACATCCCCTCAAGCGTAATGGGCATATCGGACTCTGCGCTGACAATGTGCGGCGATGTCGGCTCAGCAAAAGTCCAGGGGTTTACCTGGTCGTAATCGAGCATCACGCTGCTGTTGTGCTGCAAAGCCAGCGCGTCACTGTTGCGCAGCCCCTGTGCGGTCATGTCACTGCCCGAGGCCACCGGTTTGTAACCTGCACTTCGCAGCCCCCGAAGATTTGCCGCTTGCAAAAGCGCGCAGCTCGCCACCGTTTTTCCGACCTCGGTGTCCGTGCCGGTGACAAAATAGCGTTCAGTCACGCGTGATAACTCCCCAGAAAAGTTGATAGGTCAGCGGGAATGCTCCCTGCTGTTGCGGCCAGGCCAGTTGCAAGCGTTGTAGCCCCCCTCGCGTAAGCCCTTGCCTGCGTCCGGCATGCAGATGGGTCGCCCCAACCCCTTTAAGCGATCGCATGGCCTCCAGTGCCCCCGCAAAATGGAGCGTGATGGGCTCAATGCCCGCCTGATAGCGCCAGCCGGATAGCGCATCGTGGAGTTGCGTAGCGGCCAGAAAGTGATTGGCATGACGCTGGTCATCAATCGCGCGCCATGCCTCATTCAATTCAGGTAACGAGCCGCTCACCAGGGTGGTAAACGCAATATGTCCACCGGGGCGCACCACGCGGTATAACTCCGCCAGCGCCTGACGCACATCATCACACCACTGCACCGCCAGGTTACTCCAGGCAAGACAAAATTCAGCGCGGGCAAAAGGCATGGCTTCGATATCCGCCAGCACATAGCGTTCTGCCGCCTGCCTGCGCCGGGCCTCCTCCAGCATGGGCGCAGAGATATCCAGCGCCGTCACCCGCGCCCCCTGCTCTCGCCAGTAGCGACTCAGCAACCCCGGCCCGCAGCCAGCGTCAAGCACCTGTTCAACAGGGGCAGAAGGGAGACGGGAAAGCAGTAATTCTGCGCTTTGTTGCTGCAATCCGTTGTGTTGGTCGTAGCGGTGGGCGGCGCGACCGAAGGTATCGGCAATGGCTTGTTTATCAACGCGCGTCATGCAATATCTCCAGCAACTGCGTAATGTCTTCCGGCTCATGGGCGGCAGTGAGCGTTAAGCGCAACCGGGCGGTACCTGGCGGGACGGTTGGCGGGCGAATCGCGGTTACCCAAAAACCGTTCGCCCGTAACTGCGCGGCCAGGTGCAGCGCACGGCTGTTTTCGCCCACAATCAGAGGCTGAATGGCACTGTCAGATGATGTTACCTGGAGTTTCTGCGCCTGTGCGCCCGCACGGAATTGCGCAATCAGCGCATTCAGTTTATGGCGGCGTTGTGCGCCTTCTTCGGATCGAATAACAGCAAGTGAGGCGCTGATTGCCGCGGCCTGGGCGGGCGGCATACTGGTGCTGTAAATCAGATGGCGGGCGAACTGTGTCAGATAATCGGCCAGCGATTCGCTGCACAGCACCGCCGCACCGCTCACGCCAACCCCTTTGCCGAACGTGACAATCAGGATATCCGGCGCGACCTGGCGGGCGTGGCAGCTACCGCGCCCCTCGTCGCCGCATACGCCAATACCGTGCGCATCGTCGACCATCAGCCAGCCGTTTGCCTGTCGGGTCGCCAGGGCGATGTCAGCCAGCGGCGCGCTGTCGCCGTCCATACTGAACACCCCTTCGGTAACAACCAGTTGTTCGCCACCGATCGGTTTTGCCAGCAGAGCCGCAAGATGCGTGGCGTCGTTATGGGCAAAGCGGCGTAGTTCTGCCGGGCTGAGGCTGGCCGCTTCCAGCAACGAGGCGTGGCTTAGCCTGTCGGCAACAATACGGTCTTCTTTCTTACCCAGCGCGGCAATCACCGCCTGATTAGCAGCGAATCCCGAGATAAACAGTAGCGCGCGCGGATACCCCAGCCAGTCGGCAAGCCCGGCCTCAAGCTGTTGATGTGCCAGGGTGTAGCCGCTCACGTGACCAGAACCGCCGCTGCCAACCCCGTATTTATCTGCCCCCTGCTGCCAGGCGCGAACAACCGCCGGATGCTGGCTTAAGCCCAGATAATCGTTACTGGAGAAGTTGCGATAGCGCTGCCCGTCGCGAACCAGCCAGCGCCCGGCCCCCTGCGCCACGCACTGGCGCGTGCGCAAGGCATCGGCCTGCCGACGGTCCGCTAACGCCTCATCGATGCGCTGTTGCCAGCTCATAGCGCAGCCGCGTTGTAATACTGATCGGTATCCGCATGCACGAGCTGCTGTTCCAGTTGTTCCTGCTGCGCTCTGTCGCCGTTGAGCACCCCGGTCTGCTGCGGATTCAGCCCCAGCTTACGGAACAGTTGCAGGTCTTTGTCCTCTTCCGGGTTGGGGGTGGTCAGCAACTTACAGCCGTAGAAAATGGAGTTTGCCCCGGCCATAAAGCACATGGCCTGAGTCTGTTCGTTCATCTGCTCGCGACCTGCGGACAGACGCACATACGAGGTGGGCATCATGATACGGGCAACGGCGATGGTACGGATAAAATCAAAAGCGTCGACATCCTCATTTTCCGCCAGCGGCGTGCCTTTCACTTTCACCAGCATGTTGATGGGTACGCTTTCCGGCGGTGTGGGCAAGTTTGCCAATTGCAGCAGTAACCCGGCGCGATCGGTGACCGTTTCGCCCAGCCCCACAATGCCGCCAGAGCAGACTTTGATTCCCGCATCACGCACTTTATCAAGCGTATCCAGGCGCTCCTGATAGGTTCGGGTGGTGATGATGTTGCCGTAGAATTCCGGTGAGGTATCCAGGTTGTGGTTGTAGTAATCGAGCCCGGCATGCGCCAGACGCTGCGCCTGACTGTCAGTGAGCGTACCGAGCGTCATGCAGGCTTCCAGGCCCATTGCCTTCACCCCTTCGACCATCTGTTCCAGATACGGCATATCGCGATCGTTCGGGTTCTTCCAGGCCGCGCCCATACAAAAGCGCGTTGAACCGGCGTTTTTCGCCTTACGGGCCGAGTCCAGCACCTGTTCCACCTCCATCAACCTTTCTGCATCCAGCCCGGTTTTATAACGGGCGCTTTGCGGACAGTATTTACAGTCTTCCGGGCAGGCCCCGGTCTTGATCGAAAGTAGCGTGCTGACCTGCACCTGGCGGGGATCAAAATGCTGGCGGTGAACCTGTTGCGCTTCAAACAGCAGTTCCAGCAGCGGTTTTTCAAACAGGGAGGTGACTTGCGACAGTGTCCAGCGTGTCTGGTGAGCCATTGGGCTTCTCCAAAGGGTGTTGTTAAATCTCGATTCGGGTTATACTTGTAAACCTAAATGTTTTTAATTTGGTTTACAAGTCGATTATGACAACGGACGATCTTGCCTTTGACCAGCGCCATATCTGGCACCCGTACACTTCCATGACCTCTCCGCTGCCGGTTTATCCGGTGCAATCCGCACAAGGATGCGAACTGACGCTGGCCAGCGGCGAGCGGCTGGTAGACGGGATGTCTTCCTGGTGGGCCGCCATTCACGGCTACAATCACCCGGTACTGAACGCGGCGATGAAAGCGCAAATTGATGCCATGTCGCACGTGATGTTTGGCGGCATCACCCACCAACCCGCCATCGCCCTGTGCCGTAAGCTGGTGGCGATGACCCCGGACAACCTGGAGTGCGTTTTCCTCGCTGATTCTGGCTCGGTGGCCGTGGAAGTGGCGATGAAAATGGCCCTGCAATACTGGCAGGCGAAAGGCGAGCCCCGGCAGCGGTTTCTCACCTTCCGTAACGGCTACCACGGCGACACCTTTGGCGCGATGTCGGTGTGCGACCCGGACAACTCCATGCACAGCCTGTGGCAGGGCTACCTGCCGGAAAACCTCTTCGCCCCCGCGCCGCAAAGCCGTTTCGACGGTGAATGGGACGAGCGCGATATGGTGGGTTTTGCCCGCCTGATGGCGGCGCATCGCCATGAAATTGCCGCGGTGATCCTTGAGCCCATCGTGCAAGGCGCCGGCGGGATGCGCATGTACCACCCTGAGTGGCTTAAGCGGATCCGTAAAATGTGCGACCGGGAAGGGATATTGCTGATTGCCGATGAGATTGCCACCGGCTTTGGTCGCACCGGCAAGCTGTTTGCCTGCGAACACGCCGGGGTTGCCCCGGATATTCTCTGTCTTGGCAAGGCCTTAACCGGCGGCACAATGACGCTTTCCGCCACGCTTACGACGCGCCATGTGGCCGAGACTATTAGCAACGGCGAAGCGGGCTGCTTTATGCACGGCCCGACGTTTATGGGCAATCCGCTGGCCTGTGCGGCGGCAACGGCCAGTCTCGGCCTGCTGGAAAGCGGTGAATGGCAATCCCAGGTGGCCGCGATTGAACGCCAGTTACGCGACGAGCTCGCAGCGGCGAGCGATAGCGCCAACGTGGAGGACGTTCGCATACTGGGGGCAATCGGTGTAGTGGAGACCAGGCGACCTGTAAACATGGCGGCGCTGCAACGTTTCTTTGTTGGGCAAGGCGTGTGGATCCGCCCGTTTGGCCGCCTCATTTACTTGATGCCGCCTTATGCGATAAGCCGCGAACAGTTGACGCGCTTAACCCAGGCCGTGAATGCCGCCGTCGCCATGGACGAGATGTTCATTGTCTGATTTAACGCCCGCCTGGTTCCGGGATGCTACACTCTGGAGGGTTAACTCATCCCGGAATCAGGAGGAATAATGGCGATTTTAATGATACTGACCTCGCATGACACCCTCGGCGACACCGGGCAAAAGACCGGTTTCTGGCTGGAAGAATTTGCCGCACCGTATTATGTTTTTCGCGATGCAGGGCTGGAGGTTGCGCTTGCCACACCCAAAGGCGGACAGCCGCCACTGGATCCGAAAAGCGATGCGCCCGATGCCCAAACCCAGGACACCGAGCGCTTTCGCAAAGACAAAGCCGCACAGCTCGCCCTGGCAAACACCCACAAACTGAGTGATATCGCCGCAGGGGATTATGAAGCGGTGTTTTACCCCGGCGGGCACGGTCCGCTGTGGGATCTGGCAGAACATCCTGTATCTATCGCGCTTATCGAAAAATATTGGGCCGAAGGCAAGCCGGTAGGAACCGTCTGCCACGCGCCGGGCGTGCTACGCCATGCCCATAAGCCAGATGGCAGCCCACTGGTCCAGGGCAAACGCGTGACGGGTTTTAGCAATAGCGAAGAAGAAGCCGTCGGCCTGACACAGGTTGTGCCATTCCTGGTTGAAGAGGCGTTAAAACAGGCCGGAGGCTTGTACGAGCGCGGTGAAGACTGGGGCGTGTATGCAATCACCGACGGTCACCTGGTTACCGGGCAAAACCCGGCGTCATCGGCCGCTGCCGCACAGGAAATCGTCAAGTTGCTGCATCGCTGACAGGAGGTGAAATGAAACTGATCAGTCATGATTTACAGGACGGGGGCAAACTGCCCCACCGCCACGTTTTCAATGGCATGGGCTACGACGGCGACAATATTTCGCCGCATCTGGCCTGGGATGATGTTCCCGCCGCAACTAAAAGTTTTGTGGTTACCTGCTACGACCCGGATGCCCCCACGGGGTCCGGCTGGTGGCACTGGGTCGTCGCGAACTTGCCCGCCGATACCCGCGTATTGCAACAAGGAGCCGGTTCAGGGATAAGCGCGCTGCCGGATGGCGCTATCCAGACACGAACCGACTTTGGCAAAGCCGGTTATGGCGGCGCGGCGCCGCCAAAAGGTGAAACCCACCGCTATATTTTTACCGTCTATGCGCTGGATGTTCCGGCTATAGAGGTCGATGCCGACGCCAGCGGTGCGATGGTCGGCTTTAATGTGCATTTCCATTCTCTCGCCAGCGCCTCCATCACCGCCCTTTTTAGCTAAAAAACCATTCATTTGAGGCCGATTTGCACAATCGGCTTCCCGTTTCGCTCAACTTAGTATAAAAAAGCAGGCTTCTGACGAAATCATTTAAACTTGCACAGCCTGGAGTACCCCTTGAACACATTCTCGGTTTCTCGTCTGACGCTGGCACTGGCTTTTGGCGTGACACTGACCGCCTGTAGCTCAACGCCGCCGGATCAACAGCCTTCTCAACAAACTGCGCCGGGTACGGCATCGCGCCCTGTACTGATGGCGGGCGAAGCGAAAAACTTCGTGGCGGATAACTACTTCGCCTCCCTGACGCCGAACGCAGCCGCGTGGAAGCCTTACGCTATCCGTCTGCCTGCACAGGCAAACTTCGTGGTTGGCCCCGCGGGCACGCCTGGCGTAACGCACAACACCATTCAGGCAGCGGTTGACGCAGCCATCAACAAACACTCCAGCGATCGTCAGTATATTGCCGTGATGCCGGGTGATTACGAAGGCACCGTGTATGTTCCTGCGGCGTCTGGCAGCGTGACCATTTACGGTACCGGCGAAAAACCGCTGGACGTGAAAATCGGGCTGGCTATTGACTCTGAAATGGACAGCACGACCTGGCGTAAACTGGTCAATCCATCAGGCAAATACATGCCGGGTAAACCTGCCTGGTATATGTTTGATAAATGCCAGAGCAACCGTAACGCCACCGTTGGCGTGATGTGCTCCGCTGTTTTCTGGTCACAGAACAATGGTCTGCAACTGCAGAACCTCACCATCCAGAATAGCCTTGGCGACAGCGTTGACGCCGGTAACCATCAGGCGGTTGCGTTCCGCAGCGACGGCGACAAAGTTCAGTTGAATAACGTCAATATCCTGGGTCGCCAGAACACCTTCTTCGTGACCAATAGCGGTGTCGATAACACCCTGCGTAACGATCGCCAGACCCGTACGCTGGTCACCAACAGCTATGTAGAAGGGGATGTGGATATCGTCGCAGGCCGCGGCGCGGTTGTGTTTGATAACACCGATTTCCGCGTTGTGAACTCCCGTACCCAACAAGAAGGCTACGTGTTCGCACCGGCAACCCTGTCCAGCGTTAATTTCGGTTTCCTGGCGACCAACAGCCGCTTCACCGCGACCGGTAATGGCGTGGCGCAACTGGGCCGCTCGCTGGACGTGGATGCCAATACCAACGGTCAGGTTGTGATTCGCGATAGCGTCATCAACGAAGGCTTCAACGTGGCGAAACCGTGGGCAGCCGCTGCGGCTTCGGGTCGCGCGTTTGCCGGTAATACGGGCGCGGTGGATGATAAAGGTAATATCCAGCGTCAGTTGAACGATGCGCGCTTCAACCGCATGTGGGAATTTAACAACCGTGGCGTAGGCAGCCAGGTTGTTGCTGAACCGAAAAAGTAAGCATTTTGAAACGAAAAAACCTCGCCGCGGCGAGGTTTTTTTATGCCTGAAAATCAGTACGCGTTAACCACGACCCACATCGGCCCCTGGCCCACCGCATAACGGGATTTCTCGGTCAGCAACCCCTGCTCGCCGTTAATTTCATACAACGCGATATGGTGGGATTTCTGCCCTGCCGCAATCAGGAATTTACCGCTGTGATCGACATTAAAGCCACGCGGCTGCGTTTCTGTCGGCTGGAAGCCCTCGATAGCCAGTACGCTGCCATCTTCTGACACGCTGAACACAGTGATCAGGCTGGCGGTACGGTCACAGGCATAGAGGTGACGGCCATCCGGCGTAATATGAATATCCGCCGCCCAGCGAGTATCGGAGAAGTCAGCCGGCATCATATCCAGCGTCTGCACACATTCAATCTTGCCGTGCGCATCATTAAGCTGCCATACATCGACAGAGCTGTTCAGCTCATTCACACAGTAGGCAAAACGTTTGTTCGGATGGAAGGCGATATGGCGCGGGCCAGCCCCTTCAACGGTGGTCACTTCCGCCGGGTCTTGCGGTTGCAGATTGCCATCTTCGGACAGCGTAAACAGACAAATACGATCTTGTTTCAGCGCCGGAACCCACAGGGTGCGATTGTCAGGCGAAATATTGGCAGAATGACAACCTTCCAGCCCTTCTACCACGTCCAGGGTCTCGGTCGGCACGCCATCGTCGAGACGGGTTACGCTGACACAACCCGCGTTATAGGAACCGCTGAACAGGAAACGACCACTGTGATCGGTTGAGATGTGCGTCGGGCTACCTGGCAGCGACGCTTCTGCGGTATAGGTCAGCGCACCATCGTCTGGCGCAATACGGTAAGCAATAACGCGGAATTCCGGGCGTACGCCCACGTAGAGGTAACGTTTATCAGGGCTTATGACCATCGGCTGAACCTGGCCGGGAACATCCACCACCTGCACAAGCGTCAGGGTGCCTTCGGGATTCAAACGCCAGACATGAATCTGCTGACTTTCCGGGCTGGCGGTATAAACGGTTTGTTTCATGAATACTCCTTTCCTTGATACTGCGTTAATTTACCAGGATAGCCTTTTTTCGTGGTTAATGCTGAATTTCACGCGCAAATTTTGCCCATGGCGCGACTCGGTGTACCATTCCGAAAAAGCCAAATTCAACATTGACCACGGAAAACAACATGACCTCGCGTGTATTAGCACTGGATTTAGACGGTACCTTACTGACGCCTAAAAAAACGCTGCTCCCCTCTTCTATCGAGGCGCTTGCCCGGGCAAAAGCAGCCGGCTATCAGTTAATTATTGTTACCGGGCGGCATCACGTTGCCATCCATCCTTTTTATCAGGCACTGGCGCTTGATACACCTGCAATTTGCTGTAATGGCACTTATTTGTATGATTATCAGGCAAAAAAAGTGTTAACAGCCGATCCTCTGCCGGTTTCGCAAGCCGTTAAACTGATTGAAATGCTCGAATCCCACGATGTCCACGGTCTGATGTATGTCGATAATGCCATGCTCTATGAAAAGCCAACCGGTCATGTCATTCGCACCAATAACTGGGCACAAACTCTGCCGCCGGAACAGCGCCCGGTCTTCACCCAGGTGGACTCGCTGCGCGCCGCCGCCAGTGACGTTGACGCTATCTGGAAATTCGCCCTGACCGACGAAGACACCAATAAACTTAAGCAGTTTGCCCACACGGTTGAGCAAACACTGGGACTGGAGTGCGAGTGGTCATGGCATGATCAGGTCGATATCGCGCGCACGGGCAATAGCAAAGGCAAACGCCTGACCGAGTGGGTCACCTCACAGGGCTTGTCGATGAAAGAGGTGGTGGCGTTTGGTGACAACTACAACGACATCAGCATGCTGGAGGCGGCGGGCCTTGGGGTCGCGATGGGAAATGCCGATGACGCGGTCAAAGCCCGCGCCAACGTTGTGATTGGCGATAACACCACCGACAGCATTGCCAGCTTTATCTATAGCCATCTGCTCTGATCAGGCGGTGATCGATACACTCTTAATTTGTGCATAGAGCCACAGGCCAGGTTTGATATTGAGCTCATCCCTGGCCCACGGGCTAATTCGCGCCCACAGCGTCCTTCCACTTACATCCAACTGAACTTCCACCTGCCCGTCCAGATCGTAGTTTTGCACCACTTTCGCCCGCAGAGTGTTACGAATACTGGTATTGCCGGAAGGTTGCAGCACCAGCGACACATCCGTTGCCTGAATTCGAATACGCACAGCAGCCTGAAGCGGCTTATCCAGTCTGTTCACCCAAATATGCTGGTCGCCCAGAGCCAGCGCCGTCATGGCGTAATGCGGATGCTGCTCCAGCACGCTGACTTTCAGAATACTGCTTTGCTGCTCCTGAGGTAGCCACGGATTCATCACGCTGCTCCCCCAGACATCTTCGAGGTTACCAAAGGCTTTCACCGCCCCCGCTTCCAGCACCATCACTTTATCGGCAAGGTGCAGGATCTCATCCAGCGAGTGGCTGACATACAGCACAGGAATATTGATTTCCCGCGCCAGGCGTTGCAGATACGGCAACAGCTCACGTTTACGCGGAATATCCAGCGATGCCAACGGCTCATCCAGCAACAACAATTCCGGCGCGGTTAACAGGGCGCGACCAATCGCCACGCGTTGCTTTTCCCCACCCGACAGCCCGCCTGGCAGGCGCTCTAAAAGCTGTTCGATCCCCAGAAGCGCCACCAGCTTGTCAAACTGCCCGGCCATGGATTTCGCCATGCCGTAGCGCAAGTTGCCCAACACGTTGTAATGCGGGAACAGGCGCGCATCCTGGAAGACATAACCGACCCGGCGCTTTTCCGGCGGCAGGCAGATTTTTTTCTCAGCGTCATACAGCACGCGATCATTGAGCACGATACGCCCCTGCTCCGGGCGCGTTAAGCCGCTAATCGCATTGATAAGAGAGGTTTTCCCCGCTCCCGATACGCCAAATACCGCCGTGATACCGCTGGCTGGCAGGTTTTCGGCAACCTGCAGACGGTGCGTTCCCAGCGTCTGACTAAAATTCAGCTCCAGCATCGTTATCTCCCGGTCCGTTCACGGCTAACGCGCGCCAGCCATTCCGAAATGAGCAGCGAGACAAGCGCCATAATAATGGAGATCACACACAAACGCGCCGCCGCCATTTCGCCGCCGGGTGTCTGAATAAGGGTGTACATCGCCGAAGGAATGGTGCGCGTTTCGCCAGGGATGTTTGAGACAAAGGTGATGGTCGCCCCAAATTCACCCAGCGAACGGGCAAAGGCCAGCACGGTGCCGACAATAATTCCCGGCAATGTTAAGGGCAGCGTAATCGTCATAAACACGCGCCAGCGCCCGGCACCTAAGGTACGGGCGGCCTGTTCGAGTTTGGTGTCAACGCCTTCCAGCGCCAGGCGAATGGCACGCACCATCAGCGGAAAGGACATCACCGCCGCCGCAAGCACCGCGCCTCGCCAGCTAAAAGCGAAGGTTATCCCGAACCAGTCAAAGAGCCACTGGCCGATAAATCCACGTCTTCCCATGGCAATAAGTAATAAATACCCCACGACAACCGGAGGCAGAACCAGGGGAAGATGCAGGAGACTGTCAAGCAGGGCTTTGCCTGGAAAGGTACAGCGCACCAGTAACCAGGCAAAGAAAATCCCAAAGGGCAAGCTAATAACAACTGCGAGGGATGAAACTTTCAGGCTAAGTATCACTGCCTGCCATTCGGGATCCGTTAATATCATTCGTGTGTCGTAAATCCGTAACGTTTAAACACGGCGGAAGCTTCCGGGGTTTTCAGGTAGTCATAGAACGCACTAACCGTTGCGTTTTTATGACCTTCGGTAATCGCCATCGGATATTCCACCTTCTGGTGAGAGTTTTCCGGGAAAGTCCCGACCACTTTCACGCCCTTACTGGCCACTGCGTCAGAACCATAGACGATACCCAGCGGGGCTTCGCTACGTTCAACCAGTGCCAGAGCACTACGTACATCTTCTGCTGGCGCCAGGCTCGGGGACAATTTATCCCACGCCCCCAGCTTTTGCAGCGCTTCTTTCGCATAGATACCTGCCGGGACATGCTCCGGATCGCCAACCGCCAGGCGGCCGCCTTTCAACAAGGTTGCCCAGTCAGTGGCCGCATCAACGGTAATATCGTCCTGCGCACTGCTCTTCGGCGCCACAACAACCAGGCTATTACCCAGCAAGGTTACGCGCGTGCCGGTATCGATACTCTTTTTATCAACCGCGTAATCCATCCATTTCTGGTCAGCAGAAATGAACAGGTCCGCAGGCGCGCCCGCTTCGATTTGACGTGCCAGCGTGGAAGACGAAGCAAACGACGAGACCACCTCGACGTTTTTCTCTTTCTTATACGCAGCGGCAATGTCCTGCATTGCATTGGTCAGCGACGCTGCCGCAAAAACGGTAATTTTCCCTTCATCAGCCAGCGCATGTCCGGCAACAGAAAGCGATAAAGTCGCCCCGGCAAAAAGGCGTAACCATGTACGTGTCATCTGTAACTCCTGTGAGTATCGTTATATAACTGGAAATATAACGATACTACCAGAGATTCACCGGGTGAGGTCATACTCATCAAGAATTACTGAGATTTATGAGATATCGGCAAGCTTATGCCGAACTTGAATAGCAAAACGCCCGCGATTGCGGGCGTTTTTTAAATTCAGCGGCGTTGCGCGGGGCGGTCGCGATGACCAACATTTGAAAAAAGGTTGAATACCTCACCCAGGCCATAAATCAACCCCAGGATGATAGCCATCACCACAGGGACCATGATTACGGCAAAAACTAAGCTTTTCAATAACTCAAACATGGTCAACTCCATTTAGTGTTAAGGGGGCATTCTAACCGCATCTGGCAGAAAAACACTCGCCTTTTGTGCCATCGTCGGTCACCTTTTACAAGGGTTGACGACTCAGTACAAACGTATCCGCGCTGCGAATATTCCATGGCCGGGCAATATTCGAATGTTGAATGCTATCGACTCGTATTTTATCAAATGGAATGCATTTAACTTCTTTGCTTGAATCCCAAGTGGCCAGCCCCTCGTCCGTCACTTTCGAAATGACTGTCCAGTGGCTATATTCCTGCTCACCATCATTATAATCGTAAGCCTGAATAATCACGCGCCCTTCTTTATGGTTCGCCAGACTTAACGTATCGAGGATATCCCGGCGATCGCGAGGTTTATCGTTATGCCAGTAGGGCATGCTGAAGGTGAACTGCCATTGTTCGCGGGTTTTCGGGTCGTAAAATTCATACTCAGCGTTCAACAGCGCCATCGTCCGACTCAGGGTATTTTTAAGCGAACCGCGAGCAATGCCGTTAACAAACCCCATTGGATCGCCATCAAAAACGTATTGCTGCAAAATTATCGGGAAGATTTCCGGGAGCGCCAGTTCTGGTTCCAGTAAATGTATGCCGTTCGCGATGGCGTAAAAACCACAGGCTCCGTCCAATTCGCCTTGCAAGGCCGGGCGTTTTTTAACTGCCATATTCTGTTCCTTCAGTGGAGTGTCTCTTTCCCCTATCGACAATTGTGACATTATCTTTAGAAAAACAATGCGTGCAGGTGAAGACTAGGCTCCAGGTCGATTTTCCTTCACACTATTCTTTTTACATCAGGACACTACGCTATGCAGGCTGAAATTCTTCTTACCCTTAAGCTCCAGGAACGGCTGTTCGCTGACCCGCGCCGGATTAATTTACTCAAACAGATAGAACAGACGGGTTCCATAAGCCAGGGGGCGAAGAATGCGAACATCAGCTATAAAAGTGCCTGGGATGCCATTAATGAAATGAATCAGCTCAGCGAACAGACGCTGGTGGAACGCGCGACAGGGGGAAAAGGCGGCGGCGGCGCGGTTATCACCCGCTACGGTCAGCGTCTTATTCAACTCTATGATTTACTGGGTCAGATTCAGCAAAAAGCGTTTGATGTGTTAAGCGACGACGATGCCCTGCCGCTGAATAGCCTGCTGGCGGCCATTTCCCGTTTTTCGCTGCAAACCAGCGCCCGTAACCAGTGGTTTGGCACCATTACCGCCCTCGACCACCAGCAGGTACAGCAACATGTCGATGTGCTTCTGGCGGATGGTACGACATCACTCAAAGTCGCCATTACTGCCCAAAGCGCGCAGCGCCTGGATTTGACGCAAGGCAAAGAGGTGCTGGTGCTGCTGAAAGCCCCGTGGGTAGGCATTACAACCGACCATGCCACTGCGCAGCAGGCCGATAATCAGCTCCGTGGGCGAATCAGCCATATTGAGCGTGGCGAACTGCAGTACGAAGTTCTGATGGCGCTACCCGACGGCCAGCAGTTATGTGCGACCGTGCCCGCACAGCAGGCGCAAGATCTAAAGGAAGCGGCTGAGGTCACGGCATATTTTAATGCTGACAAGGTCATTCTCGCCACGTTGTGCTAAGTAGATTGACAAGTTGCCTGCCAGCACGTATCCCTGTCTGTATCGCTGCAAAAAATGGGATACATAATGTCATCATTGCAAATTTCGCAAGGCACGTTTCGTCTTGGCGACACCCGGACGCTGTCGATTGATCATTTAACGCTGCAGTCGGGTGAAAGCTGGGCGTTTGTCGGTGCAAACGGTAGCGGGAAATCGGCGCTGGCTAAAGCACTGGCTGGCGAATTGACGCTCCTTAAAGGGGATCGCCAGAGTAACTTTTCACGCATTACCCGTCTTTCATTCGAACAGTTGCAAAAACTGGTCAGTGAAGAGTGGCAACGTAATAACACCGATATGCTAAGCCCCGGTGAAGATGACACCGGACGCACCACCGCAGAAATCATCCAGGATGAGGTCAAAGACGCCGCGCGCTGCCAGCAGTTGGCCGAACGTTTTGGTATCACGTCCCTGCTCTCACGCCGCTTTAAATACCTTTCCACAGGAGAGACGCGCAAAACACTTCTCTGCCAGGCGCTGATGTCGCAACCTGATTTACTGATTCTGGACGAGCCTTTTGACGGACTGGACGTTCATTCACGGCAAAATCTCGCTCTTCTCCTCGCCGAGCTTAATGCAGAAGGTTACACCCTGGTGCTGGTTCTGAACCGCTTCGATGAGATCCCGGATTTTGTGCAGAATGCGGGCGTGCTGGCTGACTGCGCGCTAACGGAAATCGGCGAAAAAGCGGCATTGTTACAGCAGGCGCTCATCGCGCAACTGGCGCATAGCGAGAACCTGGCGGGAATGGCGCTGCCGGAGCCAGATGCGCCGCCAGCGCGCGATCAACTGACCGCCGGTGAGCCGCTGATTGTGCTGAAAGAGGGTGTCGTCTCCTATAACGATCGTCCGATTATCAATCATCTCAACTGGACCGTTCGACCAGGGGAACACTGGCAAATTAGCGGGCCGAACGGCGCGGGAAAATCGACGCTGCTCAGCCTGGTAACGGGCGATCATGCGCAAGGCTACAGCAACGATTTAACCCTTTTTGGCCGCCGTCGCGGCAGCGGCGAAACCATCTGGGATATTAAGAAGCACATCGGTTACGTCAGCAGCAGCCTGCACCTGGACTATCGCGTCAGCACGACCGTGCGCAATGTCATTCTTTCCGGCTATTTTGACTCCATTGGCATTTATCAGGCTGTTTCGGACAAACAGCGTAAACTGGCGCAACAGTGGCTGGACATCGCCGGGTTTAATGCGAAAACCGCCGATGCGCCGTTCCATAGCCTGTCATGGGGCCAACAGCGTCTGGCGCTGATTGTTCGTGCGCTGGTTAAACATCCGACCTTACTGATCCTCGATGAGCCGCTGCAAGGGCTGGATCCGCTGAACCGTCAGTTGATTCGCCGCTTTGTTGATGTGCTAATTGGTGAAGGCGAAACGCAATTATTGTTTGTCTCCCACCATGCCAGTGATGCCCCTTCTTGTATCACGCATCGTTTACAATTTGTCCCGGACGGCGACAACTGGCGCTACCAGTTTGAGTGAGTTTTTTCACAGGCGGGGGCATCCCCCGCCTCTGTTTCAAAGCATTTTCAGAATTTATGCATCATTACGTCATTATTTATCTGATTTATAATCAGTTAGCTGGGCAGGTAATACGTGGCATATCGTTGTGTAAACGATTCCACTAATTTATCACATATCACAGTTTTGCCATCTCTGTTATGCTAAAGTTAATTCATAACATACGCTTGATGGAGTGATATATGAAAGTTTTGGTTACAGGTGGTAGCGGTTACATTGGAAGCCATACCTGTGTGCAACTGCTGCAAAACGGCCACGACGTCATCATCCTCGACAACCTGTGTAACAGCAAACGCAGTGTCGTGCCGGTGCTTGAACGCCTGGGGGGCAAATCCGCCCTGTTTATCCAGGGTGACATTCGTGATGAAGCACTGCTGGCTGAAATCCTGCACGATCATGCAATCGAAGCGGTTATCCACTTCGCGGGGTTAAAAGCCGTTGGCGAGTCAGTAGCCAAACCGCTGGAGTACTACGACAACAATGTCAATGGCACGCTTCGCCTGGTGAATGCCATGCGTGCGGCCAACGTCAAAAACCTCATTTTTAGCTCCTCCGCCACGGTCTATGGCGATCAGCCGCAAATCCCTTATGTCGAAAGTTTCCCGACGGGCACCCCGCAAAGCCCCTACGGCAAAAGCAAGCTGATGGTCGAGCAGATCCTGACCGACCTGCAAAAAGCCCAGCCGGACTGGAGCATTGCGCTGCTGCGTTATTTCAACCCGGTGGGCGCTCATCCGTCAGGAGATATGGGTGAAGACCCGCAGGGTATCCCGAACAACCTGATGCCTTACATTGCCCAGGTGGCCGTGGGCCGTCGCGACTCTCTGGCGGTATTTGGTAATGACTACCCGACGCCTGATGGCACCGGCGTTCGCGATTACATCCATGTGATGGATTTAGCCGACGGGCACGTTGTGGCGATGGAAAAACTGGCGGGCAAGCAAGGCGTCCATATTTATAACCTCGGCGCAGGCGTTGGCAGCAGTGTGCTGGACGTGGTTAACGCATTCAGTAAAGCGTGCGGTAAGCCGGTGGCGTACCATTTTGCTCCCCGCCGCGATGGCGATCTGCCTGCCTACTGGGCAGATGCAAGCAAAGCGGATAATGAACTGGGCTGGCGTGTGACCCGTACGCTCGATGAAATGGCACAAGATACCTGGCGCTGGCAATCACGCCACCCGCAGGGTTACAGCGATTAAGGGAAGGGTCATGACGCAGCAATTTAATCCGGTCGATCACCCGCATCGCCGTTACAACCCGCTGACCGATCAATGGGTTCTGGTGTCGCCGCACCGCGCCAAACGCCCCTGGCAGGGGGCTCAGGAAACCCCGGCGAAACAGACCCTGCCGGCCCACGATCCCGACTGCTTTTTATGCCCGGGGAACACGCGCGTCACCGGCGATAAAAACCCCGATTACCCCGGCACCTATGTCTTCACCAATGACTTTGCGGCACTGATGACCGACACGCCGGATGCGCCACAAAGCAGCGATCCGCTGATGCGCAGCCAGAGCGCGCGCGGCACCAGCCGCGTTATCTGCTTCTCGCCGGATCACAGCAAAACCCTGCCGGAACTGAGCCTGAGCGCGCTGGAAACGGTGGTCAAAACCTGGCAGGAACAGACCGCCGATCTGGGCCGTACTTACCCGTGGGTTCAGGTTTTTGAGAACAAAGGCGCGGCCATGGGCTGCTCGAACCCGCACCCGCATGGCCAGGTGTGGGCCAACAGCTTTCTGCCCAATGAAGCCGAACGCGAAGACCGTCTGCAGAACGCCTATTTCCGCCAGTACGGCTCCCCCATGCTGGTGGATTACGCTGAACGCGAGCGCCAGGACGGCAGCCGCACCGTCGTTGAAACCGAACACTGGCTGGCCGTGGTGCCCTACTGGGCGGCCTGGCCGTTTGAAACGCTGCTGTTACCCAAAGCGCATATCCTGCGGATCACCGACTTAACCGACGTGCAGCGTGGCGACCTGGCGCTGGCCCTTAAGCAACTGACCAGCCGCTACGACAACCTGTTTCAGTGCTCCTTCCCCTACTCGATGGGCTGGCACGGGGCCCCCTTCACCCAACAGGATCAGAGCCACTGGCAGTTGCACGCGCATTTTTACCCGCCGTTATTACGCTCCGCCACGGTACGTAAGTTTATGGTCGGTTATGAAATGCTGGCTGAGACGCAGCGTGACCTGACGGCAGAACAGGCGGCCGAACGTCTGCGCGCGGTCAGCGATATTCATTTCCGCGAATCCGGAGTTTAACCATGAGTCTGAAAGAGAAAACACAGTCCCTGTTTGCTGAAAAATTTGGCTACCCTGCCACCCATACCATCCAGGCGCCGGGGCGCGTAAACCTGATCGGCGAACATACCGATTATAACGACGGGTTTGTGCTGCCCTGCGCCATCGATTACCAGACCGTGATCAGTTGTTCACCGCGTCAGGATCGTACCGTGCGCGTTATCGCCGCCGATTACGACAACCAGCAGGATGAATTCTCACTCGACGCCCCCATTGTGACCCACCCTTCACAGCAGTGGTCAGACTATGTGCGTGGCGTGGTGAAACATCTGCAAAAGCGTGACAACAGCTTTGGCGGCGCGGATCTGGTGATCAGCGGTAACGTGCCGCAGGGCGCGGGCCTGAGCTCGTCCGCCTCGCTGGAAGTGGCGGTCGGCACCGTGTTCCAGCAGTTGTACCACCTGCCGCTGGACGGCACGCAAATCGCCCTGAACGGCCAGGAAGCGGAAAACCAGTTTGTCGGCTGTAACTGCGGCATTATGGACCAGCTTATCTCGGCGCTGGGTAAAAAAGGCAGCGCGCTGCTGATCGACTGCCGCTCGCTGGGCAGCAGGGCGGTCTCCATGCCGGAGGGCGTTTCCATCGTCATCATTAACAGTAATTTTAAACGCACCCTGGTGGGCAGCGAGTACAATACCCGTCGTGAGCAGTGCGAAACGGGCGCGCGTTTCTTCCAGCAAAAAGCGCTGCGTGACGTGAATATCGATCAGTTCAACGCCGTCGCGCACGAACTGGATCCGGTGGTTGCCCGCCGCGTCCGCCATGTGCTGACCGAGAATGCGCGTACCGTGGAAGCCGCCAGCGCGCTGGAAAAAGGCGACCTGCAGCGTATGGGCGTCCTGATGGCGGAATCCCATGCCTCCATGCGTGATGATTTCGAAATCACCGTACCGCACATCGACACTCTGGTGGAGATCGTGAAAAACACCATCGGCGATAAAGGCGGCGTGCGCATGACCGGCGGCGGATTTGGCGGCTGCGTGGTCGCGCTGGTGCCGGAAGCGCTGGTGCCTGCGGTGAAAGAGGCCGTTGCGGCACAGTACGAAGCTAAAACCGGCATTAAAGAAACCTTTTACGTGTGCAAACCTTCACAGGGAGCGGGACAGTGCTAAATGAATCTTCCGGGGCAGCGCCAGATGGACTGCCCTTCCGTCTGATTACCCTGCGCAACAGCGCAGGGATGGTGGTCACCGTCATGGACTGGGGCGCAACGTTGCTGTCGGCACGGGTCTCGCTTTCCGATGGTTCAGTGCGTGAAGCGCTGCTCGGTTGTGCCACCCCCGAACACTATATCCACCAGAACGCCTTTCTGGGCGCATCGGTGGGGCGCTACGCGAACCGTATCGCCAAAAGCCAGTTTATCCTCGACGGGGAAACTTATACGCTCGTGCCAAGCCAGGGTGAAAACCAGTTGCACGGCGGCCCGGAAGGGTTTGATAAGCGCCGCTGGCGGATTGAGCGACAAAATGACAGTGAAGCGCTGCTTTCATTAACCTCGCCTGATGGCGACCAGGGTTTTCCTGGTAAAGTGAACGCCAGCGTGCTTTATCGTCTTGGCGAAGATAACCGCCTCGCTATCGAGTATCGCGCGACCACGGATAAGCCTTGCCCGGTGAATCTGACCAACCACGCCTACTTCAACCTTAACGGCGATCAGAGCGACGTGCGCAGCCACAGGCTGCAATTGCTGGCGGATGCTTATCTACCGGTCGACAGCATGGGCATCCCGGTGGGCGATCTGAAAAACGTGGCGCAGACCAGCTTTGATTTCCGCCAGCCGAAAACGCTGGCACAGGATTTCTTAAGCGATGACGATCAGCGTGTGGTAAAAGGTTACGATCATGCGTTTTTGCTGCAGGCCAAAGGCGATGCCAGTCAGCCAGCCGCACACGTCTGGTCGGCGGACAATAAGCTGCAAATGTCTGTTTATACCTCTGCCCCGGCGCTACAGTTTTACTCCGGGAATTTCCTTGAAGGGACACCCGCACGCGGCAATACGGCCTACAGTGCGTGGCAGGGTCTGGCGCTGGAAAGCGAGTTTTTACCCGACAGCCCGAACCGCCCGGACTATCCTCACGATAGCTGCATTCTGCAACCCGGCGATGAATATGTCAGCCTGACGGAATATCACTTTATTCCCGCCTGATAACCAACCCTCCTCGCGGAGGGTTTTTTTTGCCCATTTCGCTGAAATATCGGCCAATCATCGACAAAATGGTAACCACTAATTCACAAGCACCTTACACTGGGCCACTATTTTCGCTATGGTTAAGGGTAATCGTTGCTGCTGGTCATTACAGGGCAATATAATGAGAATTGTTATCATTCAATCAGGCTTATGAAGGAGTAAGTGTATGGCTGTTACTAAACTGGTTCTGGTTCGTCACGGCGAAAGCCAGTGGAACAATGAAAACCGCTTCACCGGTTGGTACGACGTTGATCTGTCCGAGAAAGGCGTTAGCGAAGCCAAAGCAGCAGGTAAACTGCTAAAGGATGAAGGCTTCAGCTTCGACTTTGCGTATACCTCTGTGCTGAAACGTGCCATCCACACCCTGTGGAATGTGCTGGACGAACTGGATCAGGCCTGGCTGCCGGTAGAGAAATCCTGGAAACTGAATGAGCGTCACTACGGTGCGCTGCAGGGTCTGAACAAAGCAGAAACCGCTGAGAAATACGGTGACGAGCAGGTTAAACAGTGGCGTCGCGGCTTTGCTGTTACGCCACCGGAGCTGACGAAAGATGATGAGCGTTTCCCGGGCCACGATCCGCGTTATGCAAAACTGACCGAGAAAGAGCTGCCGACTACCGAGAGCCTGGCGCTGACTATCGAACGCGTTGTGCCTTACTGGAACGAAACCATTCTGCCGCGCCTGAAAAGCGGTGAGCGCGTCATCATCGCCGCACACGGCAACTCCCTGCGTGCGCTGGTGAAATACCTGGATAACATGGGTGAAGATGAAATCCTCGAACTGAATATCCCGACTGGTGTGCCGCTGGTGTACGAGTTCGACGAAAACTTCAAGCCTATCAAACATTACTACCTGGGGAACGCCGACGAGATCGCTGCAAAAGCGGCTGCCGTTGCCAACCAGGGTAAAGCGAAGTAATTTTCGCAAAGCATAAAAAAAGCGTGGAGCAATCCACGCTTTTTTCTTTGTGGCGCCAATACACAACATCATTTGAGGCTGTACCGGGGCGGCAAAGAAAGAAATCCCCGAGAGCATAGATAACTCTGTAACCGGGGTTTCTGAGTGCAGCCAACAATGCAGCCAACAAAGAGACAGGCCAAAAGATGAAATGTAGTTACTGGCGACGCGCTTTTACTGCTGCCGCTAGTTGACGCAGGACCGTGTCGGTATCTTCCCAGCCAATGCAGGCATCGGTCACGCTCTTGCCATAGACCAGCGGTTCGCCACTTTCGAGACTCTGATTGCCTTCCACCAGGTGGCTTTCAATCATCACGCCGATAATTGCTTTCTCGCCGCCAGCAATCTGCTGACAGACATCTGCCCCCACTTCCATCTGCTTTTTGAACTGCTTACTGGAGTTCGCATGGCTGAAATCAATCATCACCTGTGCAGGCAGACCGGCTTTTTCCAGCCCCACTTTCACTTCTGCTACATGTTTTGCACTGTAGTTTGGCTCTTTACCACCGCGCAGAATGATATGGCAGTCGCCATTCCCGCTGGTGTTAACAATCGCGGAGTGACCCCATTTGGTCACGGAGAGGAAGCAGTGTGGCGCTCCCGCCGCATTGATCGCGTCAATGGCGACTTTGATGGTGCCGTCAGTGCCGTTTTTGAATCCCACCGGGCAAGAAAGACCAGAGGCCAGCTCACGGTGAACTTGGGATTCAGTGGTACGCGCGCCAATAGCGCCCCAGCTCATCAGGTCGGCAACGTACTGCGGGGTGATCATGTCAAGGAATTCACCGGCAGCCGGTAATCCGCTGTCATTGATATCCAGCAATAACTTACGCGCAATGCGCAGGCCATCGTTGATTTGGAAGCTGTTATCCATGTGCGGATCGTTGATGAGCCCTTTCCAGCCGACGGTGGTGCGCGGTTTTTCAAAGTAAACGCGCATCACGATCTCCAGTTCACCCTGGAGCTCCTCACGCAGCGTCAGCAGACGCGCTGCGTACTCCTTGGCCGCAGCCGGATCGTGAATAGAGCACGGGCCAATCACCACCAGCAGGCGATCGTCATTGCCTTTCAAAATTTTGTGAATCGCTTTGCGGGCATGAGAGACCGTTTTGGCCGCAGTTTCGGTAGCAGGAAACTTCTCAAGAAGCGCGACAGGAGGTAATAACTCGTTGATCTCTTTAATGCGTAAATCGTCGTTCTGATAATTCATGATCGTTCCAGCGTTGCCATACTTATTTTAATGAATGCAATCTCTCCAATCTAACTTGTCAGTCAGGTAGTGTAAACGCGAATTTACAGTGCGGGCAGAAAATTCCTGGAATTCCCCTAAAAACCGTCAGAAAGTAGCGAATAGCGATAACGACGCTACACTTTTTAAGTGTTAATACTTAGTTTGATTTATTTTTCAAGATTATATTCTGCCTTAGTCGGCAGTATATAACATGTTTCACTACTGAGCGTGATAGTTCGTTCGCGCATGTCAGGCCGATGATTCGTATCGGTAAACAATGACCAGAACAGGAGCATCATGATGAAAATGAATAAATTAGCGACACTTTTCTTGACGACAACTCTGACCCTGGCAAGCGGTGCGGCATTCGCTGCGGATTCTACCTCTCAAAACAATAATGGTCAGGCAAACGCCGCCGCCAGCGCGGGACAGACAGCGCCGGATGCGAAAGAGAACCTTGCGCCAAATACCTCAACAAATGGTTCTGATTCTTCAGGCATGAAACTGAACACGGAGAAACACACCAACTCTCATGTCGGTACTCAGCACATGACAAAAGATGAGATCCATAAAAACTCTCAGTGTAAAGACGGTAAGTGTCCGGATATCAATAAGAAAGTTCAGACCGGTAACGGTATTAACAATGACACAGATACCAAAACCGACGGCACAACGCAGTAAAAATAGTCTGCGGCCAAAATGGGGAGAGCTTCGGCTCTCCTCAATTTTTTCTGCTGATTAGCAAAAGATCTGCAATGATGTAAGACGCTGCTAACGCCAATTACACGGGACGGCTCATTATGGCGCATTCACACTCTCACTCTCATCTCCCTGCTGACGCCAATGCGCGGCGATTACTTCTGGCCTTTAGCGTCACAGCATTGTTCATGTTGGTCGAGGTGGTGGGGGGACTGGTTTCAGGCTCACTGGCGTTACTGGCCGATGCCGGGCATATGCTGACGGATGCTGCTGCACTCTTTTTTGCCCTGCTGGCAGTGCATTTTGCCCACCGCCCCTCAGGACCCCGACGCACTTTTGGCTGGCTTCGTCTGACCACGCTGGCTGCCTTTGTTAATGCAATTGCGCTTGTATTGATTACTTTTTTTATCGTCTGGGAAGCCATTCAGCGCTTCTACCATCCTCAACCCGTGGCAGGTATGACAATGATGGTGATTGCCGTCATGGGATTGCTGGCGAATATCCTGGCATTCTGGCTGCTGCATCGTGGTAATGAAGAACGGAATTTGAATGTCCGGGCGGCAGCCCTGCATGTGCTTGGCGATCTGCTGGGCTCCGTGGGCGCCATTGCCGCTGCGCTGATCATTATGTTTACCGGCTGGACACCCGCCGACCCGATACTTTCCATACTGGTCTCGGTGCTGGTATTACGCAGCGCGTGGGCACTCTTGCGTGAAAGCGTCAATGAATTGCTGGAGGGGGCGCCCACTTCACTGGATATCAACGCCCTGAAACGGCATCTGCGGCGGGCCATTAGCGAAGTGCGCGATGTACATCATGTGCATGTCTGGCTGGTGGGAGAAAAAGCGCTGATGACGTTACATGTCCAGGTTATTCCACCACACGATCACGACGGACTACTGCGGCAAATTGAACATTTTCTGGTGCATCACTATCAGATTGAGCATGTCACCATTCAGATGGAGTACCAGCCCTGTAGCGGGCCTGACTGCCATCTCAGCGAGACGCAGCCAGACCACAGCCATTCACACCATCATTAGTTCGAGAACGCGTGAGAGCCGCGCTCACGGGCGCTATTTATCCACATCCGGCTACCGTTGAGTGCGATAAAGGTCAGAATCATATATTCCAGCGACATGGCCCAGACGCCTTGCAGGGCAAAAATCACCACGCTGATGACATTGATAATGACCCACAGCAGCCAGTTCTCGACATATTTCCGCGTCATCAAAACCATGGCGACGATGGAAAGTACCATCATGCAGGAATCCCAGAACGGGAAGGCGTCTGGCTGCAATTCGGGCATCGCCACATTCAGCCCCACCGTCTGCATCATCGAGACCGCCACGCGAGTGAGCACTGCAAAGACCGGATCGATAAAGAAGGTCATAAAACCGATAGCAATCGCGCAGACGACCAGCCAGGCTAAAGCCTTGGGTAAAGGCAACCAGCGGATTTGCAGAACTGCCTCGTTGGCGGTTGTTTGCCGCGACCAGGCGTACCAGCCGTAGATATTGGCGGCAAAGAAAAACAGCTGAAGCAACAGGCTGGCGTAGAGCTGGATCTGGAAGAAGATAATGGCAAACAGCGTTACGTTGATTAAGCCAAATGCGTAATTACTGATTTTTTCCAGGCTGGCGAGCCAGATGCATAACAGTCCCGCCACCGTCCCTACTGCTTCAATCCATGAAAGATCGTAGCCTCCGGCGCCGATCGGGATATGTACCAAGATATTCTGTGTGCTAAAAAAATCCATCTTTTCCCCAGAGCGTATTCCTACGCATTTTTCCTCATTAAGAACGTAGTGTAGCCGCAAAATCCAACATACGGTTCAGTGGCAACAAAGCGCCTTCACGCAGCGCGGCGTCGACATGGATCTCGTGCGCCGCGCCGCCGTTCTCCAGCCCTTCGGCAATGGCTTTCAGACCATTCATTGCCATCCACGGGCAGTGAGCACAGCTACGGCAGGTTGCTCCCTCCCCGGCGGTCGGCGCCTCAAGTAACTCTTTCTCTGGCACCGCCTGCTGCATTTTATAAAAGATACCGCGGTCAGTGGCGACAATCAGTTGCTTATGTGGAAGTGTTTTTGCGGCATTGATCAACTGGCTGGTGGAACCGACCGCGTCGGCCAGTTTGACCACAGAGTCCGGAGATTCCGGGTGCACCAGGATGGCGGCATCCGGATAAAGCGCCTTCATGCGAGTCAGCGCCTGTGTTTTAAATTCGTCATGTACGATGCAGGCCCCTTGCCAGCACAGTACATCCGCACCCGTTTGTTTCTGTACGTAGCTGCCGAGATGGCGGTCAGGCGCCCAGATGATTTTCTCGCCGAGGCTATCCAGATGTTCAATCAACTCAACGGCAATACTGGATGTCACAACCCAGTCAGCACGGGCTTTCACTGCCGCTGAGGTGTTGGCGTACACCACAACGGTACGGTCAGGATGCGCATCGCAAAAAGCGCTGAACTCCTCAATCGGACAGCCCAAATCCAGCGAACACTCGGCGTTGAGTGTCGGCATAAGGATGGTTTTTTCGGGACTGAGGATTTTGGCGGTTTCACCCATAAAGCGCACGCCCGCGACCAGCAGCGTTGAGGCCGGATGTTTGGCTCCAAAGCGCGCCATCTCAAGTGAGTCAGAAATACAGCCACCCGTCTCTTCCGCCAGTTGCTGAATTTCCGGGTCCGTGTAGTAGTGCGCAACCATCACGGCATCACGCTCTTTTAACAGGCGTTTGATTTTTTCCCGATAAAATTCTTTTTCATCACGGCTCAGCGGGAGAGGCTTCGGGGGGAAAGGATAGATTGCGGCTTGCGGATCGAACATTACGCTCATCATGCTTACTCGTTTTACTGGCTTAACAAAATGCCTTTCTTTTACGACAGCGCGGGAAAGGTAAGGCGAATGCGTTTTATATACTAAACAAGATAGCGGATTAAGGGGTAAAAGTCACAAGAAATGAACGGATGGGTGATGAAGTGCAAGGGAAAGCGATGAATGGGCGCATTGCAGATAGCAAAAAAGCGCCGCCAGCGCCATTTTTACATTGGTGGGTCGTGTAGGATGACTCGCTTCGCCTCGCCCTCCGGGTCGCCGCCGCAGGCGGCTCCGTTGCCTCACTGCGTTCGACTCGAACCTGCTGCAGGTTCGAATCTTTTATATCGCAGATAGCAAAAAAGCGCCTTTAGGGCGCTTTTTTACATTGGTGGGTCGTGCAGGATGACTCGGCTTCGCCTCGCCCTTCGGGCCGTCGCCGCAGGCGGCTCCGTTGTCTCACTGCGTTCGACCCGAACCTGCTGCAGGTTCGAATCTTTTATATCGCAGATAGCAAAAAAGCGCCTTTAGGGCGCTTTTTTACATTGGTGGGTCGTGCAGGATGACTCGCTTCGCTCGCCCTTCGGGCCGTCGTCGTAAACGACTCCGTTATCCTGCACATCCTGATAACAGGATGCCACATAAAATTTGGTGGGTCGTGCAGGATTCGAACCTGCGACCAATTGATTAAAAGTCAACTGCTCTACCAACTGAGCTAACGACCCCTTGCGGGATTTTACTGCTTTAATCATTCAGAGTGGTGGGTCGTGCAGGATGACTCGGCTTCGCCTCGCCCTACGGGCCGTTGCTGACGCAACGTTATCCTTCACGTTCTCTACCAGTGACCACCTTGGAATTGGTGGGTCGTGCAGGATTCGAACCTGCGACCAATTGATTAAAAGTCAACTGCTCTACCAACTGAGCTAACGACCCATACGGGTGTCATCTGAAAGATTTTTACTCGGAACCACATAAAGCTGTGGATCGTGCAGGATGACTCGGCTTTGCATCGCCATTCGGCCGTCGCTAACGCAACGAGATCCTTCACGTTTAACACTGGAGTAAAGCGTTAAATTGGTGGGTCGTGCAGGATTCGAACCTGCGACCAATTGATTAAAAGTCAACTGCTCTACCAACTGAGCTAACGACCCGAGTGGTGGGTGATGACGGGATCGAACCGCCGACCCCCTCCTTGTAAGGGAGGTGCTCTCCCAGCTGAGCTAATCACCCGATACTACGCTGGATACTGACTTAGTGGTGGGTCGTGCAGGATGACTCGGCTTTGCCTCGCCCTACGGGCCGTTGCTGACGCAACGTTATCCTTCACGTTTAACTACCGCTTTCCACCAGAAAGATTGGTGGGTCGTGCAGGATTCGAACCTGCGACCAATTGATTAAAAGTCAACTGCTCTACCAACTGAGCTAACGACCCACTTTTGCGTTGCTTTTGGTTTGTTTGATATCCCGTGGCAACGGCGGCATATATTACTGATTTAAGAACGCAGCGCAACAAGAATTTCGAGGAAGATCACCTGACTGCTTATGATTCACGCGACAAGACCAGAAAAAAAGCGATTTCTGGTCATGTGCTATTCATCACATAGAACCGAGACGTTTCTGTGCCTGTTTTGCACCTTCGGTACCCGGATACTTCGCGACCACCTGCTGGTAAACGGCTTTCGCCTTCGCCGTGTCACCTTTGTCTTGCATGATCACGCCGACTTTAAACATCGCATCTGGCGCTTTCGGTGATTTTGGGTAATTTTTCACCACGGAGGCAAAATAGAACGCCGCATCATCCTTTTTACCCTTGTTGTAATTCAACTGCCCCAGCCAATAGTTGGCATTCGGAACATAGGTTGAATCAGGGTATTTTTTAACAAAGTTCTGGAATGCGGCAATCGCGTCATCCTGGCGAGATTTATCCTGTACCAGGGCAATCGCTGCATTGTAATCGGTATTGGCATCACCGCTTTGTACCGGTGCGCCAGAGGTTGCCGCTTCGTCAGGCGCTGCCTGTGCCGCTGCCCCACCCTGATCGCCCGAAGCCTGCTGCGTTTGACCTGCCGCACCGCCGTTACTCAGACTACCGATCTGCTGCTGAATTTGCTGCTGACGTTCAACAACCTGATTAAGCTGGTACTGACTTTCCTGAATTTGGCCACGCAGGGTGTCAATATCCGCCTGGTTATCAGCGAGTTGTTGCTGGAGTTGAGTTAAAAGCTGGCTGTGAGCATTCGAAATACGCTCGAGTTGAGTGACACGGTCTTCGACCGAGCCTGAGCCGACACTACTGATTGGCGCTTGAGCATTAGCGGCCCAGGGGGCCGCTATGCCAACCAGTAACGACAGACTCAATAAATGATGTCTGAGGTTACTGCTCATGCAATTCTCTTAGTAAACCAGTACGGCACGACGGTTTTTAGCGTAAGCCGCTTCGTCATGACCCAGTACTGCAGGTTTTTCTTTACCGTAAGAAACGATGGAGATCTGGTCAGCGGTAACACCTTTACCCTGCAGGTACATTTTAACGGCGTTAGCACGACGTTCGCCCAGGGAGATGTTGTATTCCGGAGTACCACGTTCGTCCGCGTGACCTTCTACGGTGACTTTGTAAGACGGGTTGCTACGCAGGAAGTTAGCGTGCGCGTCCAGCATCGCAGCGAAATCAGAACGGATGTCATACTTGTCCAGATCGAAGTAGACGATGTTGTTCTGCTGCAGCTGCTGCATCTGCAGACGAGCTTGCTCTTCAGAAGACATGTTACCGTTGCCGTTCATACCAGTGCCCGCACCCAGCATACCTTCGCCATTCTGGTCGTTGGTTGCTTTTTTAGAAGAACAGGCCGCGATTGCCATGATCGGCAGAACCAGCATCAGGCCTTTCAGCACTTTGTTCAGTTGCATTTCGTTAATTCCTTTAATTACCAATTATTATTTAGACAGATACGGCGACCAGGCAGGGGATTTCACCTGTCCATCAGACGCCGGAATACGCGCTTTGAAACGCCCATCTGTAGAAACCAGATTCAGCACGGATCCCATCCCCTGAGAAGAGCTGTAGATTACCATCGTGCCGTTAGGTGCCAGACTCGGCGATTCATCCAGGAACGTTGACGATAAAACCTGCACGCCACCCGCTACCAGATCCTGCTTGGCAATGTGCTGCTGACCGCCATCGGAGCTCACCATTACCATAAACTTACCGTCAGAACTTACGTCAGCATCCTGGTTTTGTGAACCCTGCCAGGTGATACGCTGCGCTGCGCCGCCGTTAACGTTAATTTTATAAACCTGTGGACGACCTGCCTGGTCGGAAGTAAACGCCAGATTCTGGCTATCCGGGAACCAGGTGGGTTCAGTGTTGTTGCTGCGACCGTCGGTGACCTGACGGATTTGACCAGACCCCAGATCCATCACATAGATGTTCAGGCTACCGGTTTTTGACAGCGCAAAGGCAATTTTAGAACCATCCGGAGAGAACGCCGGCGCACCGTTGTGACGCGGGAAAGACGCAACCTGACGAATTGCGGTGCTGGACAGATCCTGAATCACCAGCGCAGAACGACCACTTTCGAAGGTCACATACGCCAGTTTAGAGGCATCTGGCGACCACGCCGGAGACATCAGCGGCTGCGAAGAGCGGTGAACAACGGCAGTGTTGAAACCATCGTAGTCAGAGACGCGCAGTTCGTACGGGAACTGGCCGCCACTGCTCTGCACGACATACGCGATACGGGTGCGGAATGCACCTTTAATGCCGGTCAGTTTCTGGAACACATCGTCACTGGCAGTGTGCGCGCCATAGCGCAGCCACTGTTTGCTGACGTTGAAGGAGTTCTGTGCCAGTACGGTACCCGGCGCACCGCCGGTGTCGACCAACTGGTAAGCCACTTTATAGGTGCCATCCGGGTTCGGGCTGACCTGGCCCACAACGACGGCATCAATACCCAGCGCAGACCATGCTGCGGGCTGAACTTCCTGGGCCGTCGCCGGCTGCTGAGGCAGACGAGAACGATCCAGAGGATTGAATTTACCGCTGTTACGCAGATCCGACGCCACGATATTGCCGATATCCTCTGGCGCGCCGCCAGGGCCTGCCCACTGGAAGGGCACAACACCGATTGGGCGTGCCGAGTCCACCCCCTGGGTGATCTCGATACGTACTTCTGCGTGCAGCACCGCTGCCCACAGCATCAGAAAACCAAACGCTACACGTAATGCCTGCTTCATCTCATCTCCCTTATCCGGGCGGAAAACCCGCGATAATTTAGCAGAATGTTAACAAACTCAAATAGACAAAACTACTTCACACACTGGTACAACTTAGCTCGTATTTTCTCTTTTACATGAGAAAAACGTTACTAAGGTTTAAAGTCCAGTGGCGCATTTTTAAACACTTCGTAAACCGCCTGGCTTGGTGGCTTAGGAATTTTTGCCTGGCGTGCCGCTGCCAGTGCAGCCTGACAAAGCGCAGGATCCCCACCTTCAGACTGAATGTCTTTCAGCGTACCATCAGGGCCAAGTTTTATACGTAACGTACAAACCTTGCCAGTAAAGGACGGATCCATATAAAACTTGCTCTCAATGGCCGATTTGATCATACCCGCATAGTTGCTGATATCAGCCCCGGACGCACCATTATTTTTCGTGTTACCACTCCCGGCGGCGGCGGCATTAGCCCCTTTTGCACCACCACCTGTTTTCGGCGCATTCTTACCGGAACTCAGGTCGCCCAGCAGATCGTCAACGCCTGACGCGGCAGCCGCTTTCTCTGCAGCCGCTTTCTTGGCTGCAGCAGCTTTCTCGGCAGCGGCTTTCTTGTCGGCAGCAGCCTTCTCAGCAGCGGCTTTCTTATCTGCAGCGGCCTTCTCAGCAGCAGCGGCTTTTTCAGCGGCGGCTTTCTCTGCCGCTGCCTTCTCGGCAGCCGCGGCTTTTTCAGCGGCGGCCTTCTCTGCTGCGGCTTTTTTCGCAGCGTCCGCAGCCGCTTTCTTCTCAGCATCCTGCTGAGCTTTCTTCGCGGCTTCGGCTTCGGCTTTCTTCTGAGCATCGGCTGCAGCTTTGGCCGCTTCAGCTTCGGCTTTTTTCTTCGCATCAGCCGCCGCTTTAGCTGCATCGGCTTCTGCTTTTTTCTGTGCATCGGCCGCCGCTTTCTTCGCGGCTTCCGCGGCTTCTTTTGCCTGTGCATCCGCTTTCGCTTTTGCATCAGCAGCGGCTTTTGCTGCAGCTTCTTCCGCCTGTTTTTGCGCTTCCTGCGCTTTCTTCGCGGCGTCTTCTGCTTTTTTCTGTTCTGCGGCCTGCTCACGGGCAGCTTCTTGCGCCTGCAAACGTTCCTGCTCAAGCTGTTTTAAGCGCTCCTGCTCGGCAGCCTGTTTTTCACGCAGTTCTTCTGCCTGCTGCTGGGCCTGCTTGTCACGTTGCTCTTGCGCACGCTTTGCGCTGGCCTGTTGCTGCTGCTGACGGTTGTAATTCTGGACAACGGCACCGGGATCGACCATTACCGCATCAATAGAAGAACCGCCGCCGCCACCCGCAGAAGCATCAATATTTTCATCAAACGAACTCCAGATCAGCAGTGCAACCAGAATCACATGCAACACCGCCGAAATGATTATCGCTCGTTTAAGTTTGTCGTTTTGTTCGGTTGCCTTTGACACTCTCGGTTCCCAAAAACTGCCGCCTGTTAAGCCGGTGATCAGATAGGCTGCGTCATCAAGCCAACCGATTTAACACCCGCGCTGTGTAACAGGTTTAGCGCTTTAATGATTTCATCGTAAGGCACTTCTTTTGCGCCACCGATCAAGAAAACGGTTTTCGGATTTGATTGCAGGCGACGCTGCGCTTCTGCAATCACTTGCTCTGGCGGTAGCTGATCCATGCGATCTTTTTCCACCACCACGCTGTATTGTCCGACACCGGAAACCTCAATAATGACCGGAGGATCGTCATTGGTGCTGACGGTTTTCGACTCTGTCGCATCCGGCAGGTCAACCTCCACGCTCTGGGTGATGATCGGTGCGGTTGCCATAAAGATCAGCAACAGCACCAGCAGCACGTCCAGCAGCGGAACAATATTGATTTCGGATTTGAGGCCACGACTGTTACGGCTGCCCCGTCCACGCGTTCTGGCCATGGTTTACCCCTTGTTGCTCTCGGTGCTGGTAAACGCCTGACGATGCAGAATAGCCGTGAACTCTTCCATAAAGTTGTCGTAGTTCAGCTCCAGTTTGTTCACGCGCTGGTTCAGGCGGTTGTAAGCCATTACCGCCGGAATCGCTGCGAACAGGCCGATTGCGGTGGCGATCAACGCTTCGGCGATACCCGGCGCAACCATCTGTAAGGTTGCCTGCTTCACCGCACCCAGTGCGATAAAGGCGTGCATGATCCCCCACACCGTACCAAACAGACCAATATACGGGCTGATGGAGCCGACGGTACCGAGGAAAGGAATATGCGTTTCCAGGTTTTCCAGCTCGCGGTTCATCGAAATGCGCATCGCCCTGGATGCCCCTTCGACAATCGCTTCCGGCGCATGGCTGTTGGCACGGTGTAAACGCGCAAACTCTTTGAACCCGCTGTAGAAGATTTGTTCCGAACCCGTCAGGTTATCACGACGCCCCTGGCTTTCCTGGTACAGACGCGACAGTTCAATGCCCGACCAGAACTTGTCTTCAAAGGCTTCCGCTTCACGACCGGCTGCGTTGAGAATGCGCGTTCGCTGGATGATGATGGCCCAGGATGCGATTGAAAAACCAATCAAAATCAACATGATAAGTTTGACCAGAAGGCTAGCCTTCAGGAACAAATCAAGGATGTTCATGTCAGTCACTGCTTAAACTCCGCGACAATAGACTTGGGAAGCGCACGAGGCTTCATTAAGAGTGGATCAACACAGACAATCAGTACCTCAGCTTCGTTCAGAACTGTATTCTCTGCGTTGACGATCCGCTGCGTGAAGACCAGAGAGGTCCCGCGCATTGATGTAATTTCCGTTTGGACTTCGAGCATATCGTCGAGTCTGGCGGGCGCAAAATACTCCAGCGTGAGCTTGCGTACCACGAATGCGACGCGCTCGGCCAGCAAGACTTGCTGGCTAAAGTGATGGTGGCGCAGCATCTCAGTGCGTGCTCGTTCATAAAAAGCCACGTAGCTGGCGTGGTAAACCACACCACCGGCGTCGGTATCTTCGTAATAGACACGAACCGGCCATCGAAACAGCGTTGTATTCACTTTACATCCCGGTAATGCAATTAAATTGTGTCCTGTCATGGTTCGCGGATGGTGCTGATGAACAATGGCAGGACTCAACCTCAAGTTAGAGCTTTTAAACTTCGCTACTATACGCGCGGGGAAGATGGTTTGGAATGGGTAGAAGTAAACGGAGAGTAAAAATATATGGGCTTTTGCAAGCCCATATCATAAGCGGAGATTTCTTATTCAAAAGAAGAAGAAAATCAAACCTGCCAGCATTACCAGGTCTGCGATCAGCGGGCAAAAAATGCCTTGCCAGTGTATCGCGCGGGGACGGAATCCTACTCCATGAATCACACCAGCGCAGACGGCCCACATCAGCAGAAAGCCATGCCAGATTTCCAGGTCGCTGGTCTTTGCCGCGAAGCGCGAGGGATCCCAAAAGATACAGCCTGCCAGCACTAATGCCATAATTAAGGAAAGCGCCCTTAACGGGCGCTTATCCATTACCGCATAAAGTTTCGCGATAATCTCGTTCATCAATGCTCTTCTTGCTTACCGGCTTTCAGCGCTTCCACGTGTTCAAATGCCAGCGCCGTAATCACTCCAAAAGCACAGGCAAGAAGCGTTCCTAAAATCCATGCGAAATACCACATTATCAGCTCCTTACTTAGTACAGAGAGTGGGTGTTGCTTTCGATGTCTTCTTTCGTAATACGACCGAACATTTTCCAGTAACACCAGGCGGTGTAAATCAGGATGATCGGTACGAAGACCAGCGCCACAAAGGTCATCAGGTTCAGGGTCATCTGACTGGAGGTAGCATCCCACATGGTCAGACTGGCGTTCATCATAATGCTTGACGGCATGATGAACGGGAACATCGCGATACCCGCAGTCAGGATAATGCAGGCCAGCGTCAGTGAAGAGAACACGAACGCCAGTGCGCCTTTTTCCGCACGCGAAGTCAGCACCGTCAGCAGCGGCAACACCACACCAAGTGCAGGAATCGCCCACAATGACGGGATGTTATTGAAGTTTGCCAGCCAGGCACCGGCCTGACGCGCCACTTCTTTATTCAGCGGGTTGGAAGCAGCATGGTGATCCATGGCGGAAGTCACAACATAACCATCAATACCGTAGACCACCCACACCCCGGCCAGCACGAAGCAGATCGTAGTAACCAGTGCAGCAACCTGCGAAGTAGTACGTGCACGCAGATGCAGTTCACCCACCGTACGCATTTGCAGATAGGTTGCGCCCTGGGTGATGATCATCGCCACGCTTACCACACCGGCCAGCAGACCAAACGGGTTAAGCAACTGGAAGAAGTTCCCGGTGTAGGTCAGACGCAGATATTCATCGACGCTGAACGGTACGCCCTGCAGCAGGTTACCAAAGGCAACACCAATGACCAGCGGCGGCACAAAGCTACCGATGAAAATGCCCCAGTCCCACATGTTGCGCCAGCGGCTCTCTTCGATCTTAGAGCGATAGTCAAAACCTACCGGACGGAAGAACAGAGAAGCCAGCACCAGGATCATCGCCACATAGAAACCGGAGAACGCGGCGGCATAGACCATTGGCCAGGCAGCGAACAATGCACCACCCGCGGTGATCAGCCATACCTGGTTACCGTCCCAGTGTGGTGCGATGGAGTTAATCATCACACGGCGTTCGGTATCGCTACGACCCAGGAAACGGGTGAGCATGCCCACCCCCATGTCGAAGCCGTCGGTGACGGCGAAACCGATCAGCAGAATGCCAACCAGCAGCCACCAGATAAAACGTAATACTTCATAATCGATCATTTGACGACTCCTGTCTTAGCGTGCCGGCTGAGAAGCCACAGTGGACTGCTCGTAATGATAGCGGCCAGTTTTCAGGCTGCTTGGGCCCAGGCGTGCGAACTTGAACATCAAGAACATTTCAGCCACCAGGAACAGGGTATACAGACCGCAAATCAGGATCATCGAGAACAGCAGGTCGCCTGCGGTCAGGGTCGAGTTCGCCACGGCGGTCGGCAGCATTTCACCGATAGCCCACGGTTGACGACCGTACTCCGCCACAAACCAGCCGGATTCGATAGCAATCCACGGCAGCGGGATGCCATACAGCGCAGCACGCAGCAGCCATTTTTTCTCGCCGATGCGGTTACGGCAAACGGTCCAGAACGACACGGCGATGATGAACAGCATCAGCACGCCACACGCCACCATAATACGGAAGGCGAAGTACAGCGGCGCCACACGTGGAATGGAGTCCTGCGTTGCCTGTTTAATCTGCGCTTCGGTCGCATCCGCCACATTCGGCGTATAGCGTTTGAGCAGCAAGCCGTAACCCAGGTCTTTCTTCACGTTGTTGAACTCATCGCGTACGGACGGGTCTTTCGAACCGGAACGCAGTTGCTCAAGCAGGTGATATGCCTTCATACCGTTACGGATACGCTCTTCATGCTGCACCATCAGGTCTTTCAGGCCGATAACCGGCGTGTCGACAGAACGGGTAGCGATGATGCCCAGCGCGTAAGGGATCTGGATGGACATATGGTTTTTCTGCGCATCCTGGTCCGGAATACCAAACAGGGTAAACGCTGCCGGTGCAGGTTGGGTTTCCCACTCTGCTTCGATGGCCGCCAGTTTGGTTTTCTGCACGTCACCCATTTCGTAACCAGATTCATCACCCAGTACGATAACGGACAGTACAGCAGCCATACCGAAGCTCGCTGCGATAGCAAAGGAGCGTTTCGCGAACGCGATGTCACGACCGCGCAGCAGATAGTAAGAGCTGATACCGAGGATGAAGATAGCACCACAGGTATAGCCAGAGGCCACGGTATGGACAAATTTCACCTGAGCAACCGGGTTGAGTACCAGTTCGGCGAAGCTGACCATTTCCATACGCATGGTTTCGAAGTTGAAATCTGCAGCAACCGGGTTTTGCATCCAGCCGTTTGCCACAAGGATCCACAACGCGGACAAGTTGGAGCCCAGCGCGACCAGCCAGGTCACTGCCATATGCTGTACTTTGCCCAGACGATCCCAACCGAAGAAAAACAGACCTACAAAAGTGGACTCGAGGAAGAAGGCCATCAAACCTTCAATGGCCAGTGGCGCACCGAAGATGTCCCCAACGTAGTGAGAATAGTAAGACCAGTTAGTCCCGAACTGGAACTCCATGGTCAAACCAGTGGCCACGCCCAGTGCAAAGTTGATACCAAACAACTTGCCCCAGAACTTGGTCATATCTTTATAAATCTGTTTGCCGGAGAGGACGTAGACCGTTTCCATAATGGCCAGCAAGAACGCCATACCGAGCGTCAGTGGCACAAAAAGGAAGTGGTACATCGCGGTCAAGGCAAACTGCAAACGTGACAGTTCGACTATATCTAACATCATGACTCCTTGCTCATCGCATGAAGACTCCGAGAGTAAACCTCGTCAGCGAAGGTTTACGCGCATGCCCCAATACAAAAGTTGTTGCACTTTTAAATCATCATCAGCAATAACGTTGATGCTGATTCAAAAAAGTTACAACTACGTTAATAAAAAACCCAAATTGATCTCTCGAATATATTACTCCGCAAACCCCTTACAATAAAAAGGTTTTTATTGTGTTTGTTTTACGTTTTTCGACAGTGATCAATTTATACTGAATTTAGCAGTTTTAAGCCAATTTGATCGGCGACAATTTAACTATTTTTGATGCCTTTTCCAAGCTTTTAAATATTGATTTAAATCAATTTCATCACTTTCTGTTAATTTTGTAGACACGACATCCTTTTAGTAAAAAAGGTGTTAACAATATGTATATCTTAACGCAGACAACCGTTATCAAACGGTCGCGAAAGAGAAATAATTACCCGCTTATTTAACGTTTAATCCTGGGTGTGCATTGCGGCTTGCAAAAAAGGTCCGATCGCTCAGGTAAAAAGAGGTGATGTTATTCCCCCCTCATTTATTTCACAATAATTTCACTTTCAGAAAAAAATATTTAACACCACAAGGTTACTATTCAATAAAAAAGGCCGCGCAGTGTTACGCAGCCTTAAGTAAAAATCTAACAGGAACGGCTTATTAACATTCCTCAAGGTTATGATTGTTGGCTTTCCGCATTAATTTGTCCCAACAATTCCAGAAGCGCATCCACATCCTGCCGCTGTGTGCGCCAGGATGAAACACTAATACGTAGCGCTGGCCTTCCCTGCCAGCGGGTAGTGCCAAACCAGGTTTTACCCGAGGCTTGTGCCGCAGCCAGTACGGCCTCCGTTTGCGCGTCACTTCCGCAACGAAACAGTACCTGATTAATCACCACACGGTTCAGCACCTCAAACCCAAGCTGTTTCAGCCCCTCGCTGATGACGCGAGCCAGCATGCAGTGTCTGTCGACCATCTCGCGTACCCCTTCACGCCCCAGCACGCGCAGCGCGGCCCAGACCGGGATTCCTCGTGGGCGACGAGAAAACTCCAGCGTCAGATTCTTCTGCGCATCGGCACTTGCGCTCATGTAGACTGCATCGCTGTTCATCGCCCCGGCCAGAACCTGAGGATCGCGACAAATGACCATCGCGCAATCATAAGGCGTGTTGAGCCACTTATGAGCATCGGTGGTCCAACTGTCAGCCAGTTCAATGCCCTGTGTCAGCGCCGCCTGTGATGACGCGCGAGCCCAGAGACCAAAGGCGCCGTCAACATGGACCCATGCCCCTGCCGCGTGGGCCCGTGGGATAATCTGCGCGAAAGGATCAAACTCACCTGTATTCACCTCCCCTGCCTGCAGGCAAAGTATGGTACGGGCATCAAGCGGCGGCAGTTGCTGCACATCAACACGCCCGAACGCGTCTACTGGCGCAATAATCAGTCGCGACATGCCGAACCCCAGAATACGCAGCGCCTTTTTCACCGTGATGTGAACCAACTCAGAGACCACCACTTTGATTTCCGGCGCGCCGGGCAACCCGTCGTTGTCGATATCCCAGCCTTCACGTGCCAGCAGCTCACGGCGCGCTGCCGCCAGAGCGGCTAAGGTACATGCCGTTGCGCTGGTGCCAAAACCAACGGCGCTTTCACGCGGCAAGTCCAGCGCTTCCAGCACCCAGCGGCCCGCAACACGTTCCACCGTGTCGGCTACCGGTGAGTTCAGAAACGACGACGCGCACTGATCCCAGGCGACCATTAACCGCTCAGCCGCTGAGGCGGAAGGCAATGTCGCCCCCACCACGAAACCAAAATAACCCGGCCCGTTCGATGCTGTAGTCGCAGGTGAACCGATATCATCCAACAGGGCCAGCGTCTGCTCAGCCGATTCCCCTGCCTGCGGTAGCGGTTCATCAAACGCGCTTAGCGCGGCGATAGCATCAGCATCAGGAAAAACGCGTCGCGTGCTGTTCCCCTCCAGATAACGTAAGCCGCGCGCATCAGCCTCAGCCAGCAGTTCCCGTTCGTTCATCTTATTACCCCTGTTGTCTTAATTCTCATCTGGCATCAGATGCCGCGTTAACGCCCATATCATCAGCGCCAGTAAACTTACCGTCGCCCCTAATAAACAGACCCCCTGCCAGCCATAGTGAGCAAATACCGCAGTGGTCGCGATAGCCCCTACCCCACTTCCCGTGGCGTAGAACAGCATATAGAGGGCAATCAGCCGCCCGTGTGCCGCTGACGTGCGCAAAATCATGCTCTGATTGGTAACATGCAGCGCCTGCCCACCCAAATCCAGCAGCACAATCCCTACCAATAACAGTGCCAGGGAATGCTCAAGCTGTGACAGGGGCCACCATGCCAGTGATAGCAGCATCAGCGCATAAAAACTGGTGCGCTGCCCATGACCGCGGTCGGCATCGCGCCCGGCTCGGGTCGCGGCAAGGGCTCCCGCCACACCGGCAAGCGCAAACAGCCCAATCACCGTATGCGAAAAACCATAGGGAGGCGCACTTAGCGGGAGCACCATCGCACTCCAGAAAATCGTAAAGGCGGCAAACATTAACAACGCCAGCACGCCGCGAATTTGCAATACGCGATCGGTACAGAGTAATGTCAGCATCGAGAACAGCAGTTGTCTCGCACTGACGGATTCGGGATGCACACCAAAGCGCGGTAGTTGTCTCCAGAGCAGCGGCAGCAGTACCAGCATCATTAACGCAGAAACGCCATATACTGCGCGCCATCCCGCCAGATCGCTCACCACACCGGCAAAGACACGCGCCAGCAGCAAACCGATAAAAACACCGCTCTGGGCCGCGCCGACCACCCGCCCACGCTCCTGAACATCGGCAGCACTGGCCGCACAGGCGATAAGCCCCTGCGTCATCGCCGTGCCGAGCAACCCCGTCGCCAGCATGCCCACCAGCAAAACCCAGGCAGATTGCGCCATCACAACGATACCAAGCGCAGCAATCAGTGCCAGCAGTTGCAACAACATCAGGCGCCGTCGCTCCACAATATCCCCCAACGGCACCAGCAGCAGTAATGCCAGCGCACAGCCCACCTGCGTGGCGGTGACCACACCGCCCACCGCAGCCTGACTGATGGCGAAGTCCCGTGCCAGCATGTCGAGCAGCGGTTGCGCGTAATAAACATTCGCCACACTCAGCCCACTGGCGATGGCAAACAGCAACACCAGGCTACGCGGCATCGCTGTCGGTTTCATGGTTTCACTGCATAGGGGTGCAGCAGGCATACTGCATATCTCTTCTTTCATCGCCCCACCTGGTTGCAAAAGAAAACTAGTTGAAGCGTAAATAAACCAGTTTTAAAATGCAACTTGAAAGTTTTTCACGAGGCCCGGCCATGACATCTGAACGCTCCCCCGCTTACCAGCCCTGCCCGGTCGCCCGGTCAGTCGATATTATCGGCGATCGCTGGGCGCTGCTTATCGTGCGCGACGCGTTCGACGGCGTGCGGCGTTTTGGCGATTTTCAGCGTGGCCTGGGGATGGCGCGCAATATTCTCACCGACCGTCTGCGTAAGCTGGTCGAGGCGGGTATTTTCGCCACCCAGCCTGCGTCTGACGGCACGGCGTATCAGGAGTATGTGCTGACGCAAAAAGGGCAATCACTCTTTCCGGTTATCGTCGCACTACGTCAGTGGGGCGAAGGCCATCTGTTTGCCCCGGGCGAACCGCATTCGTTGCTGGTGGATACACGCACCGGTGAGGCCATCCCTCCGATGGCCCCGGTCGCGCCTGACGGCCAAAGATTGACCGGTGAAAACACCCGCGTGCGTAAAATCGGCGCATAAAAAAGGCCGCTCTTTTCGGAGCGGCCAACCATGTCGAACATATTACAGCCCCTTTCAACGAGGGGCATTGAGTCTTATTTGATAATCGCTTTCAGCGCTTCGCCGATATCGGCCAGGCTGCGAACTGTTTTCACGCCAGCGGCTTCCAGAGCGGCGAATTTCTCATCCGCTGTCCCTTTACCCCCTGCGATGATTGCACCCGCGTGACCCATACGTTTGCCTTTCGGCGCGGTCACACCAGCGATATAACCAACAACCGGTTTGGTCACGTGATCTTTGATATAAGCCGCCGCTTCTTCTTCCGCGCTACCGCCGATTTCACCGATCATGACGATCGCTTCGGTCTGCGGATCTTCCTGGAACAGTTTCAGGATATCGATGAAGTTAGAGCCCGGGATCGGGTCACCGCCGATACCCACACAGGTGGACTGGCCGAAGCCGTAGTCGGTGGTCTGCTTAACCGCTTCATAGGTAAGCGTACCAGAACGGGAGACGATGCCCACTTTGCCTGGCTGGTGAATGTGGCCCGGCATGATGCCGATTTTGCATTCGCCTGGGGTGATAACGCCAGGGCAGTTCGGCCCAATCATGCGCACGCCCGCTTCGTCGAGTTTCACTTTCACAGTCAGCATATCCAGCGTCGGGATACCTTCGGTGATGGTGATAATCAGCTTAATGCCTGCGTCAATCGCTTCCAGAATGGAGTCTTTGCAGAACGGCGCTGGAACATAGATAACAGACGCGGTTGCGCCCGTCGCTTCTACCGCTTCACGCACGGTGTTAAACACCGGCAGGCCCAAATGGGTGGTGCCGCCTTTGCCTGGCGTAACGCCGCCGACCATTTGCGTACCGTAAGCAATCGCTTGTTCGGAGTGGAAAGTACCCTGGCTTCCGGTGAAACCCTGGCAGATAACTTTGGTGTTTTTATCAATTAAAACGGACATTATTTCCCCTCCACTGCGGCAACGACCTGCTGCGCTGCATCCGTCAGACTTTTCGCTGCAATAATATTCAGGCCGCTGTCAGCCAGACGCTTCGCGCCCAGCTCCGCGTTGTTACCTTCCAGACGAACGACAACCGGTACGTTAACACCCACTTCTTCTACCGCGCCGATGATGCCGTCGGCAATCAGGTCACAGCGAACGATACCGCCGAAGATGTTAACCAGAACGGCCTTCACGTTTTCGTCAGACAGAATGATTTTGAACGCTTCGGTTACGCGCTCTTTGGTCGCGCCACCACCCACGTCGAGGAAGTTTGCCGGTTCGCCGCCGTGCAGCTTAACGATGTCCATCGTCCCCATCGCCAGGCCTGCGCCGTTAACCATGCAACCAATATTGCCTTCCAGCGCAACGTAGTTCAGTTCCCAGTGTGCTGCCTGCGCTTCGCGCGGGTCTTCCTGAGACTGGTCGCGCATTTCGCGCAGTTCGGATTGACGGAACAGTGCGTTGCCGTCAGCGCCCAGTTTGCCATCGAGGCAGATCAGGTCGCCCTGTTTAGTGATGACCAGCGGGTTAATTTCGATAAGCGCCAGGTCGCGCTCCAGGAAAATGGTCGCCAGGCCCATAAAGATTTTGGTGAACTGCTGAACCTGCTTGCCTTCCAGGCCCAGTTTGAACGCCAGCTCGCGCCCCTGGTACGGCATGGGGCCGGCCAGCGGGTCAAGGGCGATTTTGTGGATAAGGTGCGGGGTTTCTTCCGCCACTTTCTCGATTTCTACGCCGCCTTCGGTAGACGCCATGAACACAACGCGACGGGAGCTACGATCAACAACAGCGCCCAGATACAGCTCTTTGCCGATGTCAGTCGCTGCTTCAACCAGGATCTGGTTGACCGGCTGACCATTGGCGTCTGTTTGATAGGTCACCAGACGTTTGCCAAGCCAGTTTTCCGCGAACGCGCGAATATCTTCTTTGCTGTTAACAACTTTTACACCGCCCGCTTTACCACGGCCACCTGCGTGTACCTGGCACTTCACTACCCACGGACCCGCGCCGATTTTGGACGCAGCCTCTTCCGCTTCACGCGGCGTCGTGCACGCATAGCCTACAGGAGCAGGCAAACCGTAACGGGCAAAAAGCTGTTTTGCCTGATATTCATGTAAGTTCATGTGTTCTATCCATCCTTCATTAGACTTGTTACGCCGGACGGCGCTGCGCACATCCGGCTTACAATGCAGGTGTTCGTTTTTGTAACCCGGCAGCATTACGCCGCCGGGCAAAGGACACTACACGTCCAGCAGCAGACGTGTCGGATCTTCCAGCAGCTCTTTAATCGCCACCAGGAAGCCAACGGATTCGCGGCCGTCAATCAGGCGGTGATCATAAGAGAGCGCCAGATACATCATGGGCAGAATTTCAACTTTGCCATCTACAGCCATCGGGCGGTCTTTAATGGCATGCATACCCAGAATGGCGCTCTGCGGTGGGTTGATGATTGGCGTAGACATCAGCGAACCAAACACACCGCCATTGGTAATGGTGAAGTTACCACCGGTCAGGTCTTCAACGGTCAGTTTGCCGTCACGCCCTTTCACCGCCAGATCTTTAATGCGTTTTTCGATATCGGCCATGCCCAGGGTATCCACATCACGCAGAACCGGGGTTACCAGGCCACGCGGCGTAGAGACCGCCATGCTGACATCGAAATAGTTGTGGTACACCACATCGTCACCATCGATAGAGGCGTTCACTTCCGGGTAGCGTTTCAGCGCTTCCACCACCGCTTTTACGTAGAAGGACATAAAGCCCAGGCGGATGCCATGACGTTTTTCAAAGGCATCGCCGTACTGCTTACGCAGATCCATAATCGGCTTCATGTTCACTTCGTTAAAAGTAGTGAGCATGGCGGTGGAGTTCTTCGCTTCCAGCAGACGCTCCGCTACACGTTTACGCAGACGGGTCATCGGCACGCGTTTTTCAGAGCGGCCCGCCAGTTGCGGTGCAGCAGGTGCTGCAGCCGGCGCGGCAGGTTTACTTTCTTCTTTTTTCGCCGGTGCTTTCGCCAGATGTTTTTCAATATCTTCGCGAGTCAGACGGCCACCGACGCCGGTGCCTTTAATGGCGCTGGCTTCAAGATTATGCTCGGCCAGCAGGCGACGAATAGCCGGGCTGAGCGCGTCGTTGTTTTGCTCTTCGAGAGACGCCTGCTGGCGCTGAGCCGGGGTAGACTCTTTGGCGTCAGATTTTGCGCTGCTCTCTTTACCTGCGCTGTTACCTTCGCGCAGGCGGCCCAGAATCTGGCGTGACGTTACGGTAGTGCCTTCATCTTCCAGCACTGCGTCCAGAATGCCGTCTGCCGATGCCGGTACTTCCAGTACCACTTTGTCAGTTTCGATTTCTACCAACACTTCATCGCGTTGGACGGTATCGCCCGGTTTTTTGTGCCAGGTCGCAACGGTCGCGTCAGCAACGGACTCAGGCAGGTCGGGTACAAGAATATCTACGCTACTCATTATTTATCCTTTAATTAATCGACGTTCAGCGCGTCATTGACCAGAGCTTGTTGCTGTTTCTGGTGAACGGACAGATATCCTACCGCTGGCGAAGCGGAGGCCGGGCGACCTGCATATTGCAGGGCTGCCCCAAACGGAATCACTTCTCGCAGATGATGCTGGCTGCAGTACCATGCGCCCTGGTTGAGCGGCTCTTCCTGGCACCAGACAAAATCCTGTACATGCGCATATGGTTTCAGCGCTTCCTGCACCGACTGGTGCGGGAACGGATACAACTGCTCAATCCTGACAATGGCGACGTCTTTCTGATCGTTCTTACGACGCTGTTCAAGCAGGTCATAATAAACCTTACCAGAACACAGAACGACGCGCTTAACCCCTTTCGGATCAAGGGCGTCTATCTCACCGATCGCGGGCATAAAGGTGCCATTCGCCAGTTCATCGAGACTGGAGACCGCCAGCGGGTGGCGCAGCAGCGATTTCGGCGACATGACAACCAGCGGACGGCGCATCCCGCGCAGCGCCTGACGACGCAGCATGTGGTAAACCTGTGCCGGGGTTGACGGTACACAGACCTGCATGTTTTGTTCAGCGCACAACTGCAGATAACGCTCCAGACGCGCGGAGGAGTGCTCCGGACCCTGGCCTTCGTAACCGTGCGGCAGCAGCATCACCAGACCACACATACGGCCCCATTTCTGCTCGCCGGAACTGATGAACTGGTCGATAACCACCTGAGCGCCGTTGGCAAAGTCACCGAACTGCGCTTCCCAGATGGTCAGGGTACGCGGCTCTGCGGTGGCGTAACCGTACTCAAACGCCAGAACCGCTTCCTCAGACAGAACGGAGTCCCAGACTTTGAACGGCCCCTGGCTATTGTGGACGTGATGCAGCGGCGTATAGGTTGAACCGTTGGCCTGATTATGGATAACCGCGTGACGATGGAAGAACGTGCCGCGACCAGAATCTTCACCGGACAGACGGACGGAGATGCCTTCGTCAACCAGAGTCGCATAGGCCAGGTTTTCCGCGCCGCCCCAGTCGAACAGTTTCTCGCCCGACGCCATTGCCTGACGGTCGTTGTAAATTTTTGCAACGCGGGCCTGCATTTCGATGGATTCCGGCACCGTACTGATGCGTTTGGCCAGTTCCTGCAGGCGCTTCATTTCGACCTTGTTCGGGTAGCTCTCATCCCATTCGTGGTTGAGGTACGGCGACCAGGTAAAAGAGTGCATGTTCATCGGACGCCACTCTTTCACGACACACTCGCCGGCATCCAGTGCGTCACGGTAGAGGTTCACCAGTTCGGTCGCGTCTTCCAACGTCGCAACACCGTCATGCTCCAGCTTGTCAGCATAGATTTTGCGCGGGGTCGGATGCTTTTTGATTTTCTGGTACATCAGCGGCTGAGTTGCGCTCGGCTCGTCGGCTTCGTTATGGCCATGACGGCGATAGCAGACCAGGTCGATGAACACATCGCGTTTGAAGGTATTGCGGAAGTCCAGCGCCACACGGGTAACGAAAGCGACGGCTTCCGGGTCATCCGCGTTAACGTGGAAAATCGGCGCCTGCACCATTTTACCGATATCGGTACAGTATGGCGTGGAGCGCGCATCAAGCGGGTTGGAGGTGGTGAAGCCCACCTGGTTGTTGATAACGATACGCACGGTACCGCCCACTTCATAACCACGCGCTTTAGACATGTTCAGGGTTTCCTGAACCACGCCCTGACCTGTAACGGCAGCGTCACCGTGAATCGTGATCGGCAGAACTTTGTTGCTGCTCGGCTCATCCAGGCGGTCAAGACGTGCACGCACGGACCCCATTACTACCGGGCTGACGATTTCAAGGTGCGACGGGTTAAACGCCAGCGCCAGGTGCACAAGCCCCCCCTCGGTTTCGATATCGGACGAGAAACCCATATGGTATTTCACGTCACCCGTACCGAGGTGCTCTTTATGTTTACCCGCAAATTCGTCAAACAGATCCTGCGGTTTTTTACCCAGCACGTTAATGAGCACGTTCAGACGACCGCGGTGCGCCATACCCAGCACCACTTCGCGCGTGCCGCTTTTACCGGCATGGCGAATCATCTCTTTGAGCATCGGCACCAGTGCATCGCCGCCTTCCAGCGAGAAGCGTTTCGCGCCGGGGAATTTCGCGCCCAGATAACGCTCCATCCCTTCTGCCGCCGTCAGTTCGCTGAGGAAACGTTTTTTCTCATCAGCGGTAAAGGAGGCTTTGCCAGCAACGGATTCAATACGCTGTTGGATCCAGCGTTTTTCTTCGGTGCTGGTAATGTGCATATATTCAGCACCGATAGAGCCGCAGTAGGTTTGTTTCAGGGCTGCGATCAAATCGCCAAGCTGCATCGTGTCTTTGCCGATGGCAAAAGAACCTACGTTGAACGTCTCCTGGAAGTCTGCCTCGGTCAGGTCATGGAATGACGGGTCGAGGTCTGCGACGCGCTCTTGTTGCCATAGTCCCAGCGGATCGAGATTGGCCTGCTGGTGACCGCGGAAACGATAAGCGTTAATGAGCTGCAGGACTTTTACCTGCTTCGCATTGGTGTCAGGGTCAGAAATGGAGGAAGAGTAACGTGAGGCATCCTTCGCCAGACGACGGAAATAATCACGTGTTTTGGAATGGAATTGATCCGGTTTCACTCCGGTGCCTGGTAACTCTTCAAACATGGAACGCCATGTCGCATCTACCGAGTCAGGATCGGTTAAGAAGTCTTCATAGAGCTGTTCTATCCAGCTCTGGTTCGAACCAGAGAGGTAAGAAGAGTCCAGCCAGGCTTTCAAAGCGCTGTTCTGCATCGTGATCCCTTAAGCATTGTTATGCTTACTTCGCCGTGGATAACTACAACGCGCGCGGCAGGGCGCACACGTCCCGGGGTTCACTTGCGAGCTCTTCTCTTTGTTGGCCCGCGAAGGAACCTTTAAAAACTGTCTGAATATTTTCCCTCACCCCTGCCCTCTCCCGGAGGGAGAGGGGGAAGAACGTGCGGCAGTTTTTAAAGGTCTCCTGCAATCTATTCCCTCTCCCCTTAGGGGAGAGGGTTAGGGTGAGGGGAAAAGCGCCCCTCTGAATTACGCACTACGTTGCAACAACATCGACTTAATATGACCGATGGCGCGCGTCGGGTTCAGTCCCTTCGGACAGACACTGACGCAGTTCATAATGCTATGGCAGCGGAATACGCTGAAAGCATCACTCAGCCCTTCCAGGCGGTTATCGGTCTCGGTATCACGACTGTCAATCAGGAAGCGATACGCGGCCAGCAGACCGGCTGGGCCGATAAACTTATCCGGATTCCACCAGAACGACGGACAGGACGTGGAGCAGCATGCACAAAGGATACATTCGTACAGCCCATCGAGTTTTTCACGCTGTTCGGGCATCTGCAGATGCTCACGCGCAGGTGGATTTTGCCCATTATTCAATAAGTAAGGCTTAATCTTCTCATATTGGGCATAGAATTGTCCCATGTCCACAACCAAATCACGGATTACCGGCAGCCCCGGCAGTGGGCGAATCACAATCTTCTGCTTACCGTTGCCCAGCGCCGACAGCGGCGTAATACACGCCAGACCGTTTTTCCCGTTCATGTTGAGGCCGTCTGAACCGCATACCCCTTCGCGACAGGAGCGACGGAAAGAGAGACTCGGGTCTTTTTCTTTTAGCTGCATCAACGCATCGAGCAGCATCATGTCACGACCTTCTTCCCCTTCCAGGGTGTAATCCTGCATGCGCGGAGCGTCGTCAACATCCGGGTTATAGCGATAAATTGAAAACTCGAATTTCATTTTCCTGTCTCCGCATTAGTAAGTACGAATCTTCGGCGGGAAAGCCGGACGCAGTTTCGGTTCCATGTTGACGCTACGGCGCGTCATGGATTCCGTCTCTGGCAGATACAGGGAATGGCACAGCCAGTTTTCATCATCACGCTCCGGGAAGTCGAAGCGGCTATGCGCGCCACGGCTCTCGGTACGGAAGTTGGCAGATACCGCCGTCGCGTACGCGGTTTCCATCAGGTTATCCAGCTCCAGGCACTCAACACGCTGGGTGTTAAATTCACTGGAGGTGTCATCCAGACGGGCATTTTTCAGGCGTTCGCGAATGACTTTCAGTTGCTCAAGACCTTTCGCCATCGCGTCGCCTTCACGGAAGACCGAGAAGTTATGTTGCATACATTCCTGCAACGCTTTACGAATGGTCACCGGATCTTCACCTGAACGGTTGTTGTTCCAACGGTTGAGACGCTCCAGCGAACCTTCAATGTCAGATTCACTCGCATCGCGCAGTACGCCCTGCTCAGCGATAGACTCTTGCAGATGCAGACCTGCCGCACGACCAAAGACCACAAGGTCAAGCAGGGAGTTGCCGCCCAGACGGTTGGCACCGTGCACCGATACGCAGGCAATTTCGCCCACTGCGAACAGGCCTGGGATCACCACATCTTCGCCCTGTGCGTTCACCGTCAGCGCCTGACCGGTCACTTTGGTCGGGATCCCGCCCATCATATAGTGACAAGTTGGGATCACCGGGATCGGCTCTTTTACAGGATCGACGTGCGCAAAAGTACGGGACAGCTCCAGAATGCCAGGCAAACGCGACTCCAGCACCTCTTTACCGAGGTGGTCGAGTTTCAGTTTGGCGTGTGGTCCCCACGGACCGTCACAGCCACGACCTTCACGGATTTCGATCATGATGGAACGTGCCACCACATCACGACCCGCCAGGTCTTTTGCGTTCGGCGCATAGCGCTCCATGAAACGCTCACCATGTTTGTTTAAGAGATAGCCGCCTTCACCGCGGCAACCTTCGGTGACCAGCACCCCCGCCCCGGCGATACCGGTCGGGTGGAACTGCCACATTTCCATATCCTGCACCGGCACACCGGCACGCAGCGCCATCCCGACACCGTCGCCGGTATTGATGTGCGCGTTGGTGGTGGACTGGTAAATACGACCCGCGCCGCCCGTTGCCAGTACGGTCGCACGGGCTTTGAAGTAAACCACTTCACCGGTTTCAATGCACAGCGCGGTACAACCGACGACTGCACCATCCTGGTTTTTCACCAGATCCAGCGCGTACCACTCGGAAAAAATAGTAGTGTGGTTTTTAAGGTTTTGCTGATAAAGCGTATGTAATAACGCGTGCCCGGTACGGTCAGCCGCCGCTGCGGTACGTGCAGCCTGCTCGCCACCGAAATTTTTTGACTGACCGCCGAACGGACGCTGGTAGATGCGGCCGTCATCGAGACGCGAAAACGGCAGGCCCATATGTTCCAGTTCCAGAATGGCTTCCGGACCGGTTTTACACATATATTCAATGGCATCCTGGTCGCCGATGTAATCGGAACCTTTTACCGTATCGTACATGTGCCATTCCCAGTTATCTTCGTGGGTATTGCCCAGCGCTACCGTAATGCCGCCCTGAGCGGATACAGTGTGAGAACGGGTTGGAAAAACTTTAGAAAGCAGCGCACAGGTCTGGCCGCTTTGGGAAATTTGTAACGCCGCGCGCATACCTGCGCCGCCTGCGCCAATAACGACAGCATCAAATTCTCTGACTGGCAGTTTCATCACACACCCCACACCACAACGAATCCATAAATAACGTAAGCCGCGAGTGCAACGACAATAGCCAGTTGCAGAATCAGGCGCACAGCCAGCGGTTTAACGTAGTCGGTCAACACCTGCCACATGCCAATCCAGGCATGAATCAAAATGGAGAACAGTGCCAGCAGGGTGAAGACTTTCGTGAAGGCGGATGAGAAGAAGCCTGTCCAGACTTGCCAGGTAATATCGCCAGTGATAGCGAAAAAACCGACCATATAGATGATATAGAGCGTCAGGACGATTGCGGTAGCACGGACCAGAATGAAGTCATGTACGCCGTTGCGTCCTAATGCGGAGGCGTTGCTTACCATACGAGGACTCCTGCGAGAAGTGAAAGCACGACAGTAATTGCAAATGACACGTTGGCGGAACGTTTTCCTGCCTCAAAAGTTTCTTCCAGCCAGCCAAAATCCATCAGCATGTGGCGAATACCGCCAACCGCATGGTAAGCCAGTGCAGTCAGAATGCCCCACAAAATGAATTTAACAAAAAAACCACTCATAATAGCGGAGGCAGACTGGAAGCCTTCTTCGGATGACAGCGACAGGCCCAGTAACCACAGCAGGATACCGACCGCCACAAAGGTGATGACGCCGGAAACGCGGTGAAGAATGGACGCTATTGCCGTAACAGGAAACCGGATCGTTGCGAGATCCAGATTAACAGGTCTTTGTTTTTTCACATTTTTTATCATGAATAACGCCCACATGCTGTTCTTATAGTTTCCTTCCTCCGGTCTGCTTGCGGGTCAGACAGCGTCCTTTTCTATAACTGCGCGTAATGCAAAATTTCAGCTTCCAGATGCGAAACGACAGGTTACAACGCTGGGTGGCTCGGGATTGCAGGGTATTCCGGAGACCTGGCGGCAGTATAGGTCGTTCACAAAATCATTACAATTATCCTACATATAGTTTGTCGGGTTTTATGCTGAACAGTGATCATGGTCACGATAACAACATTATTTTAAAATTTAATCATCTGATTTGACAAAAGTTAAACATTCTTGTTACAAACTTCATCAGAAGAGAGATATAATTCGCAAAAGTTATGGGGTCTATCTTTCACCTGCAAATAAGTTATGCAACAGTGTGATGAAGTTGACCGAATTAATCAGGACAGTTATTAGTGATAGCAGGTTTGACAAAATCCGACTGCTAAGAACCTGATTTGTTGCTGTTTTGACTGTACTTTCAATGTGTACCTGCTAGCGCCCATCGCTCTGTACCCTGGTTTTTCCTCTCATCAGAGCAGCGAGCCAAATAATAATCTGGTAGCGTTAAAAGGCAGTTTGAATGCAAATCCGGTAACAGGTAGTCTTAAGCAATAAGGCGCTAAGGAGACCGTAAATGGCTGATAAAAAAGCAAACATCACCTATAATGGTGACGCTGCTATTGAACTGGATGTGCTAAAGGGCACGCTCGGTCAGGATGTTATTGATATCCGTAGTCTCGGTTCAAAAGGTGTATTCACTTTTGACCCAGGTTTCACCTCTACCGCATCATGCGAATCCAAAATCACCTTCATTGATGGCGACGAAGGTATCCTGTTGCATCGTGGTTTCCCGATCGACCAACTGGCCACCGATTCCAACTATCTCGAAGTCTGCTATATCCTGCTGTACGGCGAAAAACCGACGCAAGAGCAATACGATGAGTTCAAACTCACCGTCACTCGACACACAATGATTCACGAGCAGATTACCCGTCTGTTCCATGGCTTCCGTCGTGACTCTCATCCGATGGCGGTTCTGTGCGGCGTCACCGGCGCGCTGGCGGCGTTCTACCATGACTCTCTGGATGTGAACAATCCGCGTCACCGTGAGATTGCAGCCTTCCGCCTGCTGTCCAAAATGCCGACTGTGGCAGCGATGTGTTACAAATATTCTATCGGTCAGCCTTTCGTTTATCCGCGTAACGACCTCTCCTACGCTGGTAACTTCCTGCATATGATGTTCGCCACTCCGTGCGAAAGCTATGAAGTGAACCCGGTGCTGGAACGTGCAATGGACCGCATCCTGATCCTGCACGCTGACCATGAGCAGAACGCCTCGACTTCCACCGTCCGTACCGCAGGCTCCTCGGGTGCGAACCCGTTTGCCTGTATCGCCGCGGGTATTGCTTCCCTGTGGGGGCCGGCGCACGGCGGCGCGAACGAAGCCGCGCTGAAAATGCTCGAAGAGATCAGCACCGTTAAACACATTCCGGAATTCCTGCGTCGCGCCAAAGATAAGAACGATTCGTTCCGTCTGATGGGCTTCGGTCACCGTGTCTACAAGAACTATGACCCGCGCGCGACCGTTATGCGTGAAACCTGCCATGAAGTATTGCGTGAGCTGGGTACCAAAGACGATCTGCTGGAAGTGGCAATGGAACTTGAGCATATCGCGCTCAACGACCCGTACTTCATCGAGCGTAAGCTGTACCCGAACGTGGACTTCTACTCCGGTATCATCCTTAAAGCGATGGGCATTCCGTCTTCCATGTTTACCGTTATCTTCGCGATGGCGCGTACCGTGGGCTGGATTGCACACTGGAACGAAATGCACGATGACGGCATTAAAATTGCCCGTCCGCGTCAGCTATACACCGGTTATGAAAAACGCGATTTCAAAACCGATCTCGAAAAGCACTAAGCTGCTGATAGTAAAAAACCCGCTGCGGCGGGTTTTTTATTGGCTGCCGTCTGGCGGCAAAGAATTAACGCCAAAACCAGTGGCCCGGCTAAGCAGAATTACTTCTGACACCCCGGACACCCATAAAACGGACGCGAAGAGAGCGTCGATTTTTCGATTATCCCCCTGCAGCGCTCGCAGACCTGCCCGGCCCGGTGAAAAACGTTAAAGCGAAATAGCGCCCCGTGATGGTGGTTTTCATCCACCCTGCCGCGCGTCTGGTAGGAAAGGCGCGGAATGTCGAGCAGCGCCTGGGCCAGCGTGTCGAGCTGGGCTTCATTGAGATCAATCGCTTTATGCTGCGGCGCAAGGGCGGCATGCCACAGGATTTCCACGCGCAAGTAGTTCCCCAGTCCGGCGAGAAACGCCTGATCAAGCAGCAAACCGGAAAACTGGCGACGACAAAACCGGGGAGATAATAACCGCGATTTGACCTGTTCGACGGTCAGTGACATATCCAGCACATCCGGTCCTACGCGCTGTAAAAAAGGATGAACAGCCAGTTCGTCGGCGGTCAGTATCTCGATGTCAGAGGCGCTATAGAGCAAAATGGCTTTGTCTTTCGCCGCCAGCCGTACACGCAGCACGCGGTTGGTTTCTGTCACCTCTCCCACTTCAACCACCCGCCAGACGCCGTACAACTGGTTGTGGCTGTACATCGTCATGCCATTGGAAAAGTGGGTCAGCAACGCTTTACCCCGGGTTTCAATGCGTTCAACGCACTCGCCAACCAGTGTCGGCGCGAAAGAGTGAAGATGGGGAAAGGCAAACCAGACATCCGTGAGCGGTTTACCTTTGATGGCCGCTTCAAGACTGTCTGCTGCACGGCGAATTTCAGGACCTTCTGGCATTACAACATCCTTTTAATTTTCTGCGCTCACGACAATACCAGACCGATCGAATGCTTCACGCAGGCGACGGGCAAATGCCAGCGCATGTTCACCGTCGCCATGCAGGCAGACGGTTTGCGCACGCAGCGCAACATCACGCCCGTTGATGCTTTTAACATTACCGGATAAGACCATCCCCAGCGTTTGCGTCAGCGCGGCCTCGTCATCGGTAATCAGTGCCCCCGGCTGTGAACGTGGCACCAGCGTGCCATCGTCCAGATAACCGCGATCGGCAAACACTTCCTCGCGCGTGGTAAGTTGAAGGTGTTTTGCGGCGCGAATAAGCTCACTGCCCGCAAGACCGACCAGAATCAACGCCGGGTCACAGTCGCGCACCGCGCGGGCGATAGCTTCCGCCAGCATGGGATCGACGGCGGCCTGGTTATACAGCATGCCGTGCGGTTTGACATGAACCATACGCCCCCCTTCGGCACGCACAATCGCCGCCAGTGCGCCGCACTGGTAAAGCGTCTGCGCGTAGACGGTCTGTGGGGGTAATTGCATCGCCGTGCGGCCAAAATTCTCCCGGTCAGGGAAGCTCGGGTGTGCCCCCACCGCCACGCCATTTTTCAACGCCTCCTGCACACATTCGCGCATGGTTTGCGCATCGCCCGCATGAAAGCCACAGGCGATATTCGCTGAGGAGACCAGTTTCAGGAGCGCGGCATCATTGCCGCACCCTTCCCCCAGATCGGCGTTTAAATCAATTTTCATTACGCAGCCGCCACGACAGTTGTTCCAGGTAACGTTGCTGATCCTGGCGCGCTGCCAGCGCCTCTTCCAGTGTACAGGGGACAAAATGGATAGGATGCCCAAGAGGGATCTGCGCCAGATGGTACATGTCGGCCTCGATAATGCAGGCGATCCGCGGGTAACCACCCGTTGTCTGAGCATCATTCATTAACACGATGGGTTGCCCATTCGGCGGCACCTGTACCACGCCGGGTAACAGCCCGTGCGACACCAGCTCGCGATCGGTGGCACGTATTAACTTATGGCCCTGCAAACGGTATCCCATACGGTTACTTTGCGGGTCGAGATGCCATGGCACGCGCCAGAAGGCCTCCTGCGAGTGCTGATCAAACTCCCGATACTCCGGGCCTGGCAGTGCGCGAATGCGGTTGCCCCAAAGCAACTGCTTCACCCCTTGTGGCCCCTTAAAGTTCTGCGTAACAGCCCGCAACGGGATTTCGTCGCCATCACGCAGCAAACGGCCTTCCAGCCCACCTAGCCCGGTTTTTAAATCCGTACTGCAGGAGCCCAGGACTTCCGGCACGTTCAGTCCACCGGCCACGGCCAGATAACTGCGCATGCCGTGCTGCGGCCGTTTCAGTACCAGCTTTTGCCCAGCCTGGACCGGGTAGCGCCAGCCCGTCCAGACAGCTTTGCCGTCAAGTTTGGCTTCACACCCCGCGCCCGTCAGCGCAAACCACGTCGCTTCGTTAAACTGCACTTCACACTGGCCGAGCGTTATCTCAAGGCCTGGGGCATCGCCGTCGTTACCGACCAGCGCGTTGGCGATGTGCAGCGCCGGGCCATCCAGCGCGCCACAATAGCTGACGCCGGATTGCCGCAGCCCCACACGTTTACCTGCCTGGATTGTGGTGTAGATACCCGCACGAAGAATTTTTAGCATATGCCCTCCTTACGCGGGATAAACCGCAGTGTGTCACCGGGGCGAAGCAATACAGGTTCTGAAAGCGACGGGTTAAACAGCGGCAGTTCGGTGCGGCCAATCAGGTTCCAGCCGCCCGGCGTTTCGAGCGGATAGATCCCCGTTTGCGCCCCGCCAATGGCAACAGATCCGACAGGCACACGCACGCGAGGTTCGGCGCGACGCGGCGTGGCGAGGTTTTCGGGCAGACCGCCCAGATACGGGAAGCCCGGCTGGAATCCTAAAAACCACACCACATAATCAATGGAAGAGTGCAACTCAACGACCTGTTTCTGCGTCAGCCCGGTATGGCGCGCCACATCAGGCAGATCCGGCCCGGCTTCGCCGCCATAAATGACCGGGATATCGATTATGCGCGATTCAGGCTCCAGCGCTTCGCTCTCTTCCCACCAGCGCTGTAAACGCTCAATGGCATCCAGCGCCAGGGTTTGCGGATCGCGCAATACCACAGTGATGTTATTCATTCCAGGAATAGCTTCAACCACATCGGGCACATCCGCCAGACGCTGCGTTAAGCGCCAGATACGTTTTTGCGTCGCCAATGTGACGGGAGGCTCCAGCTCCAGCACCACCGCCGTTTCACCTAACAGATAACAACGTGCTCTCTGCACTGTCCCGCTCCTTATGCCGGATTCGGAATATCAATAAATGTCACGTCCAGATCGGTATTCTCCGTCAGCCATTCGCTCAGTGCACGAATACCGCCGCGCTCGGTGGCATGATGACCTGCCGCGTAAAAATGCAGGTTCTGCTCACGCGCCGAGTGAATAGTTTGCTCAGAGACTTCTCCGGTAATAAACGCGTCAACGCCAAAACGGGCAGCGTTATCGATAAAGCCTTGACCACCGCCGGTGCACCAGGCGACGCGCTTAATCAGCTCGGGCCCGGTATCACCGCTCCACAGTGGCCTGCGCCCAAGACGCGCTTCAATCCAGGATGCCAGTTCCAGCCCCGGTACCGGCATTGCCAGTTCGCCCCACGGCAGCAGCGCATCACCGTCAACGGTGCCCATCACCGTGATCCCCAGCAGCGAGGCCAACTGGACGTTATTGCCCAGCTCCGGGTGCGCATCCAGCGGCAGATGCCAGCCGTAGAGGTTGATATCATTCGCCAGCAGCGTTTTCAGGCGATTGCGCTTCATGCCACGAATGATCGCCGGTTCGTTTTTCCAGAAATAACCATGGTGCACAATCACCGCGTCGGCTTCCTGGCGTACCGCTTCATCAAGCAATGCCTGGCTTGCCGTTACACCGGTGATGATTTTTTTGACGGTTTCGCGTCCCTCAACCTGTAGGCCATTCGGACCGTAATCGCTGAACGCCGCACTGTTGAGTTTTTCGTTGATCAGTTTTTCCAGTTCGGTATTTTTCATCGTCACTCTCTTTACGGTTTACGGGCGGCTTCATAGGCCGCAAGCGTCGCAGCCCGTGCCTGTTTGTGTTCCACTATCGGGCGCGGATAATTCAGAGAAATGCCTCTTTTATCCGCCCATGTCCAGGGATCGTGAATCGCCTTACCCGGCACAGCAGCAAGTTCAGGGATCCACCGCCGAATAAATTCGCCATCGCTATCAAACCGTTCCCCCTGAGTCGTAGGGTTAAAAATACGGAAATAAGGTGCGGCATCTGTCCCTGTCGACGCCGCCCACTGCCAGCCGCCGTTATTCGCAGCCAGGTCACCATCGACAAGTTGCGTCATAAAATAACGCTCGCCCAAACGCCAGTCGAGCAAGAGATCTTTGACCAGAAAGCTGGCAACGATCATCCGCAAGCGGTTATGCATCCAGCCAGTGCTCTTCAACTGGCGCATGGCCGCATCCACAATCGGATAACCCGTTCTCCCCTCCTCCCAGGCGCGAAGCTGCTCCGGATGGTCTTTCCATTGCACCTTATCCGTCCACGAAATGAAAGGACGATGCTTACATAAATCAGGATGATAAGTCATCAAATGGCGATAAAACTCCCGCCAGATCAGCTCGTTTAACCATACGGATCCAGCGCCGCCGTTCAAGGCATCGGGCTGCTCGGCCAGCAGACGATGCAAACATTGTCGCGGCGAAAGAACCCCTAACGCTAGGCAGGCAGAAAGGCGGCTGGTGCCTTCAATTGCAGGAAAATCCCGCTGTTGCTCGTAAGCGGCGGCGTGCTGCTGGCAAAAAGCGCGCAGGCGTTGAATTGCCGTTTTTTCATCCACCGCAAACAGGGTTGAATCAAATTCTTCTTGCGGATAATCAAACGTCAATGTCGCAAGCGGCCCGTCTAATGCGCCCCCCGTCCGTACATCTGGTGCGCCAACGCATGCGGGTAGCTCATCTTTCAGCCGCCGCAAAAAGGCGTTTTTATAGGGTGTAAAGACTTTGTACATTTCATGATTGCCGGTCACAACGCTGCCTGGCGCCAGCATTACGCTGTCATCAAATCCCTGGCAGGCGACATCGACAAGCGCCTTTTCCACCGCCGCGTCACGCTGGCGTTCGTTCACTTCGTACTGGTAGTTATAGAAAAGATGGCTGACCTTTTCTTCAGCGCACACCGCCGCCACAGTATCAACACTGGCGGCAAAATCGTCTACTTCCCGGTAAATTAACGGAATGCCTCTCTCCGCCAGTGCCTGCTGGAGCGCGTTGAGGTGAGTGGCGAGAAATGCAGCCTGCCGTGGGGCCATCGCATGTTTTTTCCACTGTCCCGGCGTGGCAATAAACAGGGCTTTGACACTGGCGTCGCGATGACTGCAGGCGGCAGCGAGGGCATAATTATCATGTACGCGCAAATCCGCGCGAAACCAGACCAGATGGGTGGTCATAACTCTCCAGGTAACAGATATCCGTCAGAAAATGTCGATAGTGTGTTAAAGGAAGGTTGCGAGTGCAAGCAGAGCTTACGCCTCAAAACAACAGCGTGGGTTAAGTGTAGCGGGTGAATGTAACGCGCCAGCAGGATGACGCACATAATCTGACGAATGAACATGCATCGCCCTGCACAGGATTCACGACTTTCACCGATGGGTTGCGGCTCCTGTAAAGATAAAAAAAAACCGCTACGTCAAAAACGTAGCGGTTTTTTTATTGCTGAGTGTAATCAATTGATCAATAAAAATCGCAGGTCACTTTTTCGGCCTGAGCCATCCAAACCGGTTTATCGCTGGTTTTAGCCCAGACGCGATGCAGATAGCTGTAAAAACGTGCGCGGTCTTTCCAGAACATCATTACCGGCAATGCCAGTACGCCAGCCAGCACGGCGAAAATGCGACGCATCAGGACGATATGAACTGGAAATGTTTTATATACGGTCATAATTCTCTCCCCTTTGTTGGCCGGTAACATTCACCGGAAAAATGTTCCCCCATGACAGAGATCCTTGACGGATCCTGTGGGGCGCATCTGAATCTGGTTAAAATAGTACCGTTTTGTTTGTAATTTTACTACTCATCCGACCACTTTTTTTTGCCATTTCTGGCGTTATTTACATTCACGCCGTAATTAAGTTACATAAAAGTTAAATTAATACTAACCATTAGTTAAAATATGGTTTTATCCATTTTTATATTTTTTTTATACCCGCCCGGCTGATTTTTGCGAAATCTTTGCACACAAAATCCTACCCTCACTGCAATCCCTAAAACACCTGGAGGTGGATTGTGAGTGCAGGCGTCGTAACCGGCATCGTGCTGGTTTTCCTGTTGTTGGGCTATCTGGTCTATGCCCTGATTAACGCGGAGGCTTTCTGATGGCAGCCCAGGCGTTTTTACTGATTGCCAGCTTTTTACTGGTCCTGTTTATTCTTGCTCGCCCGCTCGGGACGTTACTGGCGAAGATGATCGTCGGCGCTTCCCTTCCTGGCGTATCCACTCTGGAAACCGGTCTATGGCGGATGATGGGGATTGATTCCCGCGAAATGGGCTGGTTCCAGTATCTGATGGCAATATTGTGGCTCAACATTTTCGGGCTGGTACTGTTGTTCGTCATGCTGATGTTGCAGGGCATCCTGCCTTTTAACCCGCAACAGTTCCCTGGCTTGTCATGGCATCTGGCGCTGAACACCGCCGTGAGTTTCGTGACCAACACCAACTGGCAATCCTATTCGGGTGAAACCACTCTGAGTTATTTCAGCCAGATGGTGGGGCTCACGGTACAAAACTTCCTCTCCGCCGCTACCGGTATTGCGGTCATTTTCGCCCTGATCCGCGCATTTTCTCGCCATAGCGTGACGACGCTCGGAAATGCCTGGGTCGATTTAACCCGCATTACCCTGTGGGTGCTGCTGCCACTGTCGTTGGTCCTTGCGCTGATCTTTATTCAACAAGGCGCTCTGCAAAACGTTCTGCCCTATCAGCCTTTTACCTCCATTGAAGGGGCAAAACAGCTATTACCGATGGGGCCTGTTGCCTCGCAGGAAGCCATTAAAATGCTGGGAACCAATGGCGGCGGCTTCTTTAATGCCAACTCCTCGCACCCGTTTGAAAACCCTACGGCGTTAACCAACTTCCTGCAGATGCTGGCAATCTTTTTAATCCCGGCGGCGCTGTGCTTCGCCTTTGGTGATGCTGTCAGCGATCGCCGCCAGGGACACGCCATTTTGTGGGCGATGTCGATAATCTTCGTCATTTGCGTTGCCGTGGTCATGTGGGCCGAATGGCAGGGTAATCCGCACTTCCTGACATTAGGCGGTGATAGCGCCATCAATATGGAAGGGAAAGAGAGCCGCTTCGGCATTCTTGCCAGTAGCCTTTTTGCGGTCATCACCACATCCGCCTCCTGCGGTGCCGTTAACGCCATGCATGACTCCTTTACCGCGCTGGGCGGGATGGTGCCCATGTGGCTGATGCAAATCGGCGAGGTGGTATTTGGCGGCGTGGGCTCCGGCTTGTACGGCATGTTGTTGTTTGTATTGCTGGCGGTGTTTATTGCCGGGCTGATGATTGGCCGTACCCCGGAATACCTCGGCAAAAAGATCGATGTGCGCGAAATGAAAATGACCGCGCTGGCGATCCTCGTCACCCCTGCCCTTGTGTTGATTGGCACCGCGCTGGCAATGATGACCGAGGCGGGACGCAGCGGCATGCTCAACCCGGGTATCCACGGTTTTAGCGAAGTGCTGTATGCCGTCTCCTCTGCTGCGAATAACAACGGCAGTGCCTTTGCTGGCCTGAGCGCGAATACGCCGTTCTGGAACTGCCTGCTGGCGTTCTGCATGTTTATTGGTCGCTTCGGCATCATTGTGCCGGTCATGGCAATTGCCGGGTCGCTGGTCAACAAGAAAATCCAGCCCGCCAGTACCGGGACGCTTCCGACGCACGGCGCGCTGTTTATCGGCCTGCTGATCGGTACCGTACTGCTCGTTGGTGCCCTGACCTTTATTCCTGCACTGGCCCTGGGTCCGGTGGCGGAATACCTCTCTTTACGCTGATTTGCGGAGTATTTGTCATGAGTCGCAAACAAATGGCCCTGCTCGAACCGACGCTGGTGCGTCAGGCGCTGATTGATTCCATTACCAAACTGAGCCCGCATATCCAGTGGCGCAATCCGGTTATGTTTATCGTCTGGATTGGCAGCGTGCTGACTACGCTGCTGGCGATTGCGATGGCGGGCGGGTATCTCGACGGCAGCGCCTCGTTTACCGGCGCGGTCAGTCTGTGGCTGTGGTTTACCGTACTGTTCGCCAACTTCGCAGAAGCGCTGGCGGAAGGTCGCAGTAAAGCGCAGGCCAACAGCCTGAAAGGAGTGAAGAAAACGGCCTTCGCCCGCAAATTACGCGCACCGCAGCATGATGCACAAATCGACCACATTCCCGCCGCTGATTTGCGTAAAGGTGACGTGGTGCTGGTGGAAGCGGGCGATATTATTCCCTGCGACGGGGAAGTCATTGAGGGCGGCGCGTCGGTGGATGAAAGCGCCATTACCGGGGAGTCCGCGCCAGTTATCCGCGAGTCCGGCGGCGATTTCGCCTCCGTGACGGGCGGTACGCGCATTCTCTCCGACTGGCTGGTGATTCAGTGTAGCGTTAACCCTGGCGAAACCTTCCTTGACCGGATGATTGCCATGGTGGAAGGCGCCCAGCGCCGTAAGACGCCCAATGAGATCGCGCTGACCATTCTGCTGGTGGCACTGACCATTGTCTTCCTACTGGCAACCGCCACCCTGTGGCCATTCTCGGTCTACGGCGGCACGCCGGTCAGCGTCACCGTTCTTGTGGCCCTGCTGGTCTGCCTGATCCCGACCACCATCGGCGGTTTGCTGTCGGCCATCGGCGTCGCCGGGATGAGCCGTATGCTCGGCGCCAATGTGATTGCCACCAGCGGGCGTGCCGTAGAAGCCGCAGGTGATGTCGACGTACTGCTGCTGGATAAAACCGGCACCATCACACTCGGTAACCGCCAGGCCTCCGAATTCCTGCCTGCAAACGGCGTGGATGAAAAAACCCTGGCCGATGCTGCGCAACTCTCTTCGCTGGCGGATGAAACGCCGGAAGGCCGCAGCATTGTGATACTGGCAAAGCAGCGCTTTAACCTGCGTGAACGGGATGTACAAAGTCTGCAGGCGACGTTTGTCCCTTTTACCGCGCAGACCCGTATGAGTGGCATTAACGTGCAAGGGCGCATGATCCGCAAAGGCTCAGTGGATGCCATTCGTCGTCACATTGAGGCTAACAACGGTCAGTTCCCGGCCGATGTCGAGCAGCGTGTGGAACAGGTGGCGCGTCTCGGCGCCACACCGCTGGTAGTGGCGGAAGGGGCTCGTGTCCTGGGGGTGATTTCACTCAAGGATATCGTCAAAGGCGGCATCAAAGAGCGTTTCGCCCAACTGCGAAAAATGGGCATCAAGACGGTCATGATCACCGGGGATAACCGTCTTACTGCCGCCGCTATCGCCGCCGAAGCCGGGGTGGATGATTTCCTGGCCGAAGCAACCCCGGAAGCAAAACTGGCGCTGATTCGCCAGTATCAGTCAGAAGGCCGTCTGGTGGCGATGACCGGGGATGGCACTAACGACGCCCCGGCACTGGCGCAGGCGGATGTTGCGGTTGCCATGAACTCCGGGACACAGGCCGCGAAAGAGGCTGGCAACATGGTGGATCTGGACTCTAACCCCACCAAGCTAATTGAGGTGGTGCATATCGGCAAGCAGATGCTGATGACCCGTGGTTCGTTGACCACATTCAGCATCGCCAACGACGTGGCGAAATATTTTGCCATCATCCCCGCAGCCTTTGCCGCCACCTACCCGCAGCTCAATGCGCTGAATGTGATGCACCTTCACTCCCCGGCATCGGCCATTCTGAGTGCGGTTATTTTCAATGCCCTGATCATTGTCTTTTTGATCCCGCTGGCGTTGAAAGGGGTGAGCTACAAGCCGTTGACCGCCTCCGCCATGCTGCGCCGCAATCTGTGGGTTTATGGGTTGGGCGGACTGGTGGTGCCGTTTATCGGCATCAAGATTATTGACCTGTTGCTGACCCTGTTCGGCCTGGTGTAAGAGGGATAAAAAAATGGCTTTGATTCGTCCGGCATTTGTACTCTTAATTGTACTGACGTTGATTACCGGCGGGCTTTACCCGCTGGTTACTACGGCGCTGGGGCAGTGGTTATTTCAGACACAGGCCAACGGTTCGCTTATTCGTGAGGGAGACGATGGGGTTCGCGGCTCGCGCCTGATTGGGCAGAATTTCACCGCAGCGGGATATTTTCATGGCCGCCCTTCCGCCACCGCCGATGCGCCTTATAATCCGATGGCGTCCGGTGGGAGTAATCTGGCGGCCAGTAACCCGGAGCTGGATAAAGAAGTGGCTGCGCGCATTGCCCAGTTGCGTCAGGAAAACCCACAAGCTGATGCCCGTGTGCCGGTGGAACTGATAACAACATCGGCCAGCGGTCTGGACAACAATCTGACGCCGCAGGCTGTGGAATGGCAAATCCCGCGTGTTGCCCAGGCTCGCAATCTGCCCGCACAGACCGTTGCCCGGTTAGTAGAACAAAACACCACTCACCCGCTTTTCGATTTTATTGGCCAGCCGGTGGTGAATATCGTTGAACTGAATCTGGCGCTGGATGCGCTCAAGGATAAATAAGTCATGACAGACGAGCCTTTGCGCCCGGACCCCGACAGACTGCTGGAACATGCGGCGACGGATCATCGTGGCAAACTGAAAATCTTCTTCGGTGCCTGTGCTGGCGTAGGGAAGACGTTTGCTATGTTGCAGGAAGCACAGCGGCTACGGGCACAGGGGCTGGATATTCTGGTGGGCGTGGTGGAAACCCACGGGCGCAAGGAGACCGCCGCCCTGCTCAATGGGCTGGCGGTGTTGCCGCCAAGGCGTATTGCCCATCGCGCTCGCCTGATTCAGGAGTTTGACCTTGACGCCGCCCTTGCGCGGCGTCCGGCATTGATACTGATGGACGAGCTGGCGCACAGCAACGCGCCTGGCTCCCGTCACCCGAAACGCTGGCAGGATGTGGAAGAACTGCTGGAAGCGGGCATCGATGTGCTGACCACCGTGAATGTGCAACATCTGGAAAGTCTGAATGATGTGGTCAGTGGCGTCACCGGCGTACAGGTGCGCGAAACAGTACCCGACCCCTTCTTTGACGCTGCGGACGAAATTGTGCTGGTCGACCTTCCGCCCGACGATTTACGCCAGCGCCTGCACGAAGGCAAAGTCTATATTGGCGGTCAGGCCGAACGCGCTATCGAGCATTTCTTTCGCAAAGGCAATCTCATCGCCTTGCGTGAACTGGCCCTGCGCCGTACAGCCGACCGCGTTGACGACCAGATGCGCGCCTGGCGCGACCGTCTTGGGGATGAAAAAGTCTGGCATACGCGCGACGCGATCCTGCTTTGCGTCGGCCACGGTTCTGGTAACGAAAAACTTATCCGCACCGCAGCCCGTCTTGCGGCAAAACTGGGCAGCGTCTGGCACGCGGTGTATGTGGAAACCCCTGCCCTGCACCGTTTGCCCGAACAACAGCGTCGGGCGATCCTCGCCTCATTACACCTGGCGCAGGAGCTGGGCGCTGAAACCGCAACCCTCTCCGATCCGGCAGAAGATAAAGCCATATTGCGCTACGCGCGTGAGCATAACCTCGGCAAAATCCTTATTGGCAGACGCAATAAACGACGCTGGTTTGGCGCTGAATCCTTTGCGGACCGGCTGGCGCGCCGCGCGCCGGATCTCGATCTGGTGATCATTGCGCCGGATGACGCCCCCGTCACACTGCCATCCCGTCCCGGCGACAGCCGTCCATTTATGGAAAAATGGCGCGTCCAGTTAAAAGGCTGTCTGGTGGCCGTGGCTCTGTGCGCTGCCATTACACTGATTGCGATGCAGTGGCTGATAGCCTTTGACGCCGCCAACCTCGTGATGGTCTATCTGCTTGGCGTGGTGGTGGTCGCGCTGCTATATGGCCGCTGGCCGTCAGCATTTGCCACAGTGATCAATGTCGTCAGCTTTGATCTCTTTTTTATTGCGCCGCGCGGTACGCTGGCCGTTTCCGATGTGCAATATCTGCTGACGTTTGGCGTGATGCTGACGGTTGGCCTGGTGATCGGCAACCTCACCGCCGGTGTGCGCTATCAGGCGCGCGTCGCCCGCTACCGTGAACAGCGTACGCGCCATCTGTATGAGATGTCGAAAGCGCTGGCTACCGGGCGCAGTGAAGCCGATATTGCCACAACCAGCGAGGCGTTTATTCGCTCAACATTTGATGCCCGCAGTCAGGTCTTGCTGCCCGATCATTCGGGAAAACTGGTCGCCGTTACCCAGACACAGGGCATCAGCCCGTGGGATGATGCTATCGCTCGCTGGAGTTTTGATAAGGGGCAGCCGGCGGGCGCCGGTACCGATACCCTCCCCGGCGTGCCCTATCAGATTTTGCCATTAAAAAGCGCACAGAAAACACACGGTTTACTGATTGTGGAACCGGCAAACTTGCGCCTGCTGATGATCCCCGAACAGCAGCGTCTGCTGGAAACATTTACCTTGCTGGTGGCGAGCGCGCTGGAGCGCCAGGCGCTCGCCACCAGCGAAGAGCAGGCACGCCTTGCCAGTGAACGGGAAAGCATACGCAACTCCCTGCTGGCGGCACTCTCTCACGATCTGCGCACGCCGCTTACCGTGCTGTTTGGCCAGGCTGAAATCCTGACCCTGGACCTTGCCAGCGAAGGGTCAAAACACGCGCCTCAGGCCAGCGAAATTCGTCAGCATGTGCTCAATACCACCCGGCTTGTGAATAATCTGCTGGATATGGCGCGCATTCAGTCCGGCGGTTTTAATCTTAAAAAAGAGTGGCTGACGCTGGAAGAAGTGGTGGGAAGCGCGTTGAAAACCCTCGAACCCGGTCTCGGCGAGCGCCATATTGCGCTGAACCTCCCCGACCCGCTGATGCTGGTACACGTCGATGGGCCGTTGTTTGAACGCGTACTGATTAATTTGCTGGAAAATGCCGTTAAATACGCCGGGCATAATGCGAATATCGGTATCGATGCCCGACATGATGATTCGCGGCTGACACTTGAAGTGTGGGATAACGGGCCGGGTATTCCCGCCGGGCAGGAAGAGGCGATTTTTGCTAAATTTGCACGCGGCAGCAAAGAGTCGGCAATTCCCGGCGTGGGCTTAGGGCTGGCCATCTGCGAGGCGATTGTCGAGGTGCATGGCGGGACGATTTCTGCCGCCAACCGCCCGGAAGGGGGCGCCAGTTTTTATGTTACACTGCCGCTGGAACCGCCACCGCAACTGGATGAATTAGCCGAGGATTTGTGATTAACGTTCTCATCGTTGAAGATGAACAGGCCATACGTCGTTTTCTGCGTGCTGCGCTGGAAGCCGAGGGGTTGCGCGCCTGGGAAGCCGAAACATTGCAACGCGGCCTTATCGAAGCCGCAACGCGCAAACCGGACCTTGTGATCCTCGATTTAGGCCTGCCGGACGGTGATGGCATTGATTTCATCCGCGATCTGCGTCAGTGGAGCCAGATTCCGGTTATCGTGCTATCCGCGCGAACCGAAGAGAGCGACAAGATTGCCGCGCTGGATGCCGGGGCTGACGATTATCTGAGTAAACCCTTTGGTATCGGGGAATTGCAGGCGCGCCTGCGCGTAGCGCTGCGCCGCAATGCGGGTATGCAACAAAACGATCCCCTGGTGAGCTTTTCAGATATTCAGGTTGATCTCGCCAACCGCCGTATTATGCGGGCGGGTGAAGAGCTGCATCTTACTCCTATCGAGTTTCGTCTGCTGGCCGTGTTACTCAATAACCACGGTAAGGTGTTGACCCAACGCCAGTTGTTAAGCCAGGTCTGGGGACCAAACGCCGTTGAGCATAGTCACTATTTACGCATCTATATGGGCCATCTTCGTCAGAAGCTGGAAGCCGATCCTGCACGTCCCCGCCATTTATTGACAGAAACCGGCATTGGCTATCGATTTATGCTGTAGAAAAGAATCAGGCCCTGAACAGGGCCTGATGAGGATTACGCGTTTTTCAGCACTTCACTGACAATTTCTACCGCTTCTTTCTCAATCAGCTTACGGTGTTCTTCACCGAGGAAGCTTTCGCAGTAAATTTTGTAGGCGTCTTCTGTGCCTGACGGACGGGCGGCGAACCAGCCGTTGTCGGTCATCACTTTCAGACCACCGATAGACGCGCCGTTACCCGGTGCTGCCGTCAGACGTGCGGTGATGGGATCCCCCGCCAGCGTGCTGGCACTGACCATTTCCGGAGAGAGTTTGGACAATGCCGCTTTCTGTGCGGAGGTTGCGCTGGCACCCAGACGGTTGTAGCTCGGCGCGCCGAAACGTGCGGCCAGCTCATCGTAATGTTGCTGCGGGTTTTTACCCGTAACCGCGGTGATTTCCGCCGCCAGCAGGCACATGATGATACCGTCTTTATCGGTAGACCACGGCGTGCCGTCGAAACGCAGGAAGGAGGCCCCTGCACTCTCTTCGCCGCCGAAGCCGAAACTGCCGTCAAACAGACCGTCAACAAACCATTTAAAGCCGACCGGCACTTCCACCAGCTTACGCCCCAGGTCATTCACCACGCGGTCAATCATGGCAGAAGAGACCAGGGTTTTACCCACGGCGACATCTTTGCCCCACTGCGGACGATGCTGGAACAGGTAGTTAATCGCGACCGCCAGGTAGTGGTTCGGATTCATCAGCCCGGCTGGCGTCACGATACCGTGACGGTCATAGTCAGGGTCGTTGGCAAAGGCCAGGTCGAACTTGTCACGCAGCGCCAGCAAACCGGCCATAGCACACTCAGAGGAGCAGTCCATGCGGATCACGCCGTCTTTATCGAGGTGCATAAAGCGGAAGGTTTGATCAACCTGATCGTTAACGATAGTCAGGTCAAGCTTGTAGAACGCCGCAATACGTTTCCAGTATTCGATACCGGAACCGCCCAGCGGATCAACGCCCAGTTTCAGGCCCGCTTTTTGGATAGCCGCCATATCGACGATATCGGCCAGCCCTTCGATAAACGGCTGCACCAGATCCTGCTCTTTCACGTGACCGGATGCCAGTGCGGCATCCAGCGTAATGCGTTTCACACCTTTCAGGCCATCAGCCAGCAGCGCGTTCGCGCGATCTTCAACCACTTTGGTCACGTTGGTATCAGCCGGGCCACCGTTTGGCGGATTGTATTTGATACCGCCATCTTCCGGTGGGTTATGTGACGGGGTAATGACGATACCGTCAGCCTGCGCGCCACCTTTTTTATTGTGCACCAGAATAGCGTTGGACACCGCGGGGGTCGGCGTGAAGCCATTGTTTTCCTGCACAATCACATCAACGCCGTTCGCCGCCAGCACTTCCAGTACAGAGATAAAGGCAGGTTCAGACAGAGCGTGCGTGTCTTTACCGACATAGCACGGACCGGTAATACCGTTTTTGGCGCGCTCTTCGGCGATAGCCTGAGCAATTGCCAGAATGTGTTGTTCGTTAAAACTGTGACGCCCCGCGCTGCCGCGGTGACCTGACGTACCAAATTTTACCGCGTGCTCAGCATTGCCGATTTCTGGTTTCAGCACATAGTACTGCGCAGTAAGCTGGGCGACGTTAATCAAATCGCTCTGTTGCGCAGGTTGCCCCGCACGTTCGTGGTTAGCCATTGCCTGGTCCTTTTTATGCAAGGATTAAATTGTGCCGCAAACCTTTTCAATCAATTCCGCCGGGAATTGCATTGATTGCATGATGTGCTCCACCATGCTGCATTTACGACCCGTATTCGTGTTAGTGATAACCCAGTACGGGGTATCAGGCACCTGTTTTGGCTTCGTCTGATTGCCGTTTTGCAACAGGGTATGTTCATCCGCCGCGAAGTATACGCGGGTGCGCCCATGCAGAGACTCAGTGGATTCTGCAAAAGCTTTTTTATCTAATGAGTAAAGTGTAGACAGCACCAGCATAAAGCGATTAACGGCCTTTTTCTGTTCTGCATACTCGTCAGAGAGCAGCAGTTCACGCACCGCGCGGACTTTATCTTTTGCCGTATTAGCCGGTTTCACTTCTTCAACCGTAACAGGTGCAGGGGTTTCTTTCGCGAGTTGAACAGCGGCAGCTGGCTGCGAAGCGGCGGAAAACTTCAACATGCGCCGTAAAATGTCGGATGCGCTCTCGCCAATGTGCTTTGTATGGCTGGCAATATAACTGTAGAGCTCATCATCAACTTCGATCGTTTTCATCTTAATCCAGTGCAGTGTCTATTCTGAATACAAGTTATTGAGATTATAAAGTCAAATCCCAACAGCGGATAGCGTCAAACCAGGATGGCGGCAAAGTCAGAGTGTGTCAAAACCTTGCAGCCGGACGGCAGAATGTTCAACATAATACCTTAATCCGAAAGAGCGAAAAAAAGAACTTTGCCATGAAATTGAATACCCGAGCGCAATCTGCACAACAATCGCACAACAATTCCCCCATCGTGCTGGTTCACGGTTTATTTGGTAGCCTGGACAACCTTGGCGTGCTTGCCCGCGACCTCGTCAATGACCATGATATTATTCAGGTTGATATGCGCAATCATGGCCTTTCCGAACGCTCACCGGAGATGAATTATCCGGCGATGGCACAGGACTTACTGGATACCCTTGATGCCCACGGTATTGAGCGCGCGACTTTCGTTGGTCACTCCATGGGGGGGAAAGCGGTGATGGCCTTTACCGCACTGGCGCCTGAACGCATCGACAAGCTGGTCGCTATCGATATTGCCCCGGTCAATTACCATGTACGCCGTCACGATGAGATCTTTGCCGCCATCAATGCGGTGACCGACGCTGGCGTCACGACGCGCCAGCAGGCCGCCGCCGTTATGCGTGAGCATATAAATGAAGAAGGGGTGATACAGTTCCTGCTCAAGTCGTTTGTCGATGGCAAGTGGCGTTTCAATGTGCCCGCGTTGTGGGATCAGTACCCCTATATAGTGGGCTGGGAAACTGTGCCTGCCTGGAACCACCCTGCTCTCTTTATCCCTGGCGGCAACTCGCCCTATGTTACCGAACAGTATCGTGACGAACTGCTGCAACAGTTCCCGCAGGCACGCGCGCATGTCATTGCCGGTGCCGGGCACTGGGTACATGCAGAAAAGCCAGAAGCGGTTCTGCGCGCCATCCGCCGTTATCTCGCTGAAAAGACAAACTGATTAAAAACCCGGCGACCGGTTGCCTGAAAGCGCCCGGTCGTTGGCGTGTCCGCATCGCTGATGTATGATGGCGCGCTAATCAGCCCGGGCTATGACCCGATTGCTTGTACTTCCCGTAGTATTCTTAAATCATGGCTAAAGAACAAACGGACCGCACGACATTAGATCTGTTCGCGAATGAACGTCGCCCGGGACGTCCTAAAACCAATCCGCTCTCTCGCGACGAGCAATTGCGCATCAATAAGCGCAATCAGCTTAAACGCGACAAGGTTCGTGGGCTTAAACGCGTCGAATTAAAACTCAACGCCGAGGCTGTCGACGCGCTAAACGCGCTGGCGGATGCGCGGGAAATGAGCCGGAGCGAACTGATTGAAGAGATGTTACTGGCTCAGCTTAACGCGCTGAACGACCAGGAAATCCTCTGAATTATCGCAAAAATTCACTTTCATGTTGCACAGAGTGCAGTCTTGCGTGATTGCAGTTTCCGCGTGCTTCTCTGATCTGCTATGATTGCCCTTATCCGTGGGCCAATCGCCACCACCATATCATTAAGTTTCAAGAGGTTATTTTACTCATGGCAATCACAGGCATTTTTTTCGGCAGCGATACCGGTAATACCGAAAACATCGCAAAGATGATCCAGGCTCAACTTGGTAAAGATGTTGCCGATGTGCATGACATTGCTAAAAGCAGCAAAGAGGATCTGGAAGGTTACGACATCCTGCTGCTTGGCATTCCGACCTGGTATTATGGTGAAGCACAGTGTGACTGGGATGACTTTTTCCCGACGCTGGAAGATATCGATTTTAACGGCAAACTGGTCGCTCTGTTTGGCTGTGGCGATCAGGAAGACTATGCAGAGTACTTCTGTGACGCGCTGGGCACCATTCGCGACATCATTGAACCGCGTGGCGCCACTATTGTAGGCCACTGGCCGACCGAAGGTTACCATTTTGAAGCGTCAAAAGGTCTGGTAGACGACAACCATTTCGTTGGCCTTGCCATTGACGAAGACCGTCAGCCTGAACTGACCGCTGGCCGCGTCGACAAATGGGTAAAACAGATTTCTGAAGAACTTCATCTGAACGACATCCTCAATGCCTGATGATGTTTGGCGCAACCTGCTGGTTGCGCCGGATTAATAGATAAAAGCGATGGAAATAATTGCTACAATTTTTTAACTTTTTTCTCCAGCGCTGTACAATGGCCCCTGATTAAAACGGGTAGCCCAAAGGACTTTGTAGACGCTACCACGTTTTATAAGCTTACTTTACTTGAGGACTTGCAGTTTTCATTCAGGCATGGCAGTTCTATAATGAGACGCATTATCCCAGGTGCATTCCTTGTAGCTTCCCAACGGGAAGTGAATCGTTTAGCAACAGGACAGATTCCGCATGACTGACAACAATACCGCATTAAAGAAGGCCGGCCTGAAAGTCACGCTTCCTCGGTTAAAAATCCTGGAAGTGCTTCAGGAGCCGGAGAACCATCATGTCAGTGCGGAAGATCTATATAAGCGCCTGATCGACATGGGCGAAGAGATTGGGCTGGCCACGGTGTACCGTGTACTTAACCAGTTCGACGATGCCGGGATTGTGACCCGCCATAATTTTGAAGGCGGTAAATCCGTCTTTGAACTGACGCAGCAGCATCACCATGACCACTTAATTTGCCTGGATTGCGGCAAAGTGATCGAGTTCAGCGATGACTCTATTGAAGCGCGTCAGCGTGAAATCGCATCTAAGCATGGTATTCGTCTGACGAACCACAGTCTCTACCTGTATGGCCACTGCGCCGAAGGTGACTGCCGTACTGACGAAAACGCGCACGAAGCGGCTGATAAATAATTATCCGCATCGTTATAAAGCCAACCTCCGGGTTGGCTTTTTTATTTTCTGCTTTCACCACACGAAAAAGCCCGCCGAAGCGGGCCCTTTCAGACGGTTAATTCACCGTGTTATGGTGGCGTATCTCCTGCCAGATCTGGTCACAGCGTGATTGTACCGCCTGCCCGTTTCCGGTATGCGTCGCTTCAAGACACTGCTGATAATCCAGGGTGCGCACGCTCTCCTCCTGCGCAAATTGCTGGTGCGCTTTCTCTTTGCGCAGGACATCCAGCACACTTCTGCACGCCGCCGTTTTCTCCGGAGAACCTTCTGCCGTAGTAATACAGGCGCTATAAGCCTCTTTTAATCGCGCATCTTCCTTTGGTGCCTGCGGCTGTTGCACACAGGCGGCAAGCCCCAGCGTCATCAGGGCAAGCAATAGCGGTTTCGTCATCATGGCATTCCCTCGCATTAGAAAATATTCAGGGGCGCAATGACGATAAACTTCACGTCACGTTCGTCCTGGAAGATGTTGTTATATCCACCGCCCCAACTCGGGATATTGGAATGGTTATCATATTGTGTGAAATGCAGCTTGAATAAGGTGCCTTTTGCCATCCCTTCCTGCACCGTATAAAGCAGGTCAAGGCTGTAGGCCGACTCTTTAATGGAATTTCCCGCATCGTAATATTTGTCGCCAGAGGAGACATTGGACGGTTTGGCATCCCAGCCATATACATACGATGCACCGACCGCCCAACCCGGCAGATTCCAGCCTTTCAGGTCATACATAGCGCCAGCAAAGACGGATTTCTCATTATGGGCATTAAAGTCGGAGCGGTTATCCCACCAGATATCCAGGCGACCGTTGGAAGATCCATACCGCGGCGTCATACGTGAGTTGAAATAGCCCTGGCGGCCATCCGCTTTGACCCAGGTCCCTTCCAGGCGTAAATCCACCGGGCCGACCGTATAGCCAAAAGTGAGCGCCTGTAGCCACGCGGTGCCGTCATAAATATCATTAATGGTGTTGTTATCGGCCTTGTCGCGCGAGCCATAGAACTGATAACTGGTGGAAAGCGGGTTACCCGCGACGTCAAACTTATAGCTGGCTTTGGCAAAATATTGATCAACATAACCCTGTGCCTGGCCAAACGCGGCTTCGAGGATCAGATCGTTTTTAAAGTCGTACGATGCGCCCAGAGAGTGGACATAATCAATTTTGCTCACGCCATCGTTCTGGTAGAAATTATCCGTTTCGTTATACCACGGCGCTTTGTATTCATTGGCCCACATGTATGAGAAGCTCAGCGCGCCGCGATCATCGAAATCCAGTTTTGCACCGGCTTCCGCCCCCTGATAGGTGCCCGGCATAAAGCTCCAGTTTGAGGCCAGCAGCGTTTGCCCCGTCGGCTGGATGTACCCTGCCCTCGCCCACACCGGGCCATATTTAAATTTCGCGGCGGCTTTATAGAGGCTTGCCCCGCTGCGATCGCCGGACCAGTCTTCGTCATACACCTTGTGGCTATTGGAAAATGCGATTTCATTCGGGTGCGCGCTTTCAGAGGATTCAGCCATCTCAATCGCCGCAAAGACCGCAACATCAATACCGAACATATCGGCAGCATAACCTGACTGGAAATCGAGATTGGTATTCCAGGTAGAGTGCGACAAGTTAGTTTTGTATTTATCGCCATCGGTGACATCTTTACGGTCGCGCTGGCGCTGCCAGTAGTAAATCCCGCCGGTGAGCGTGGCATCATCAACAAAACCAGTGGCGCTGGCGGAAGGGGTGAAAGTTAAACCAGGTAATGCGGTGGCGCAGGCAATAGCCAACGCTAACGCCTTACGTTTAGCGTTAAACGCGTTCATGAGTGTTCCTCTTTGACGAAAAAATAAAAAGTGCTGCGCAAAGGCAAACAACAATAAATTAAAAAAATGAAATATTACTGACAGTTATAGAAAATGTTTCTATCTCTGTCGTTTGTAAGCATATTTTTCGCGACGCGAATTATCAAGTATTTGCAGGAAGGGAATACGGGGATTATGACGCACCACACAGATTTGTTGCTTATCGGCTGACAGCTTGCACAGCAAGGCTTTCAGAGCGACAGAGTCTGCGTTATCGATAAATAACTGAAAAGAGGATTGGATAAAGTTAAAACAATATTTTAGAAAAAAAGAAGGTGTGTAGTAACTTATTTTCAGTCGAGAAATAAAAAACGCTGCACGAGGCAGCGTTTTTAGCATCCAGGCAAGACGGGATTACTCGCCGATTTTCGCCCAGGTATCGCGAAGACCCACAGTGCGATTGAAGACCAGTTTGTCCGCCGTAGCATGGCGGCTGTCGAGGCAGAAGTAACCTTCACGCTCAAACTGATACGCTTTCGCTACCTCAGCGGTCTTAAGGCTCGGCTCAGCAAAGCCCTGCTTAATGACCAGCGATTCCGGGTTCATGACTGTCAGGAAGTCTTCCGCTGCACCCGGATTTGGCACGCTGAACAGGCGGTCATACAGACGAATTTCAACCGGCAGTGCGTGTGCCGCGCTAACCCAGTGAATAACGCCCTTCACTTTACGGCCATCTGCCGGGTCTTTGCTCAGCGTATCGGCATCAAAGGTACAGAAAATCGTGGTGATATTACCTTCCGCGTCTTTCTCAACACGTTCCGCTTTAATCACATACGCGTTACGCAGGCGGACTTCTTTGCCCAGCACCAGTCGTTTGTACTGCTTGTTGGCTTCCTCACGGAAATCGGCACGATCGATCCAGATTTCACCGCTGAATGGGACATCACGGCTGCCCATTTCCGGTTTGTTTGGATGGTTAGGCATCGAAACCATTTCACTGGCGCCCTGCGGATAGTTCTCGATAACCAGCTTAACCGGATCGATAACAGCCATCGCGCGCGGTGCGTTTTCATTGAGATCTTCACGGATGCAGGACTCCAGCGACGCCATCTCAATGGTGTTGTCCTGTTTGGTGATACCAATACGTTTACAGAACTCACGGATGGAGGCGGATGTGTAACCACGACGACGCAGACCAGAGATAGTCGGCATACGCGGGTCGTCCCAGCCTTCAACATGCTTGTCTGTCACCAGCAGGTTCAGCTTACGCTTGGACATGACGGTGTATTCCAGGTTCAGTCGGGAGAACTCGTACTGACGCGGGTGAACCGGAATGGTGATGTTGTCCAGCACCCAGTCATACAGACGACGGTTATCCTGGAACTCCAGCGTACACAGAGAGTGAGTGATCCCCTCCAGCGCATCGCTGATGCAGTGGGTAAAGTCATACATCGGGTAGATGCACCACTTGTTGCCCGTCTGATGGTGTTCAGCAAATTTAATACGGTACAGCACCGGATCGCGCATCACGATGAACGGCGACGCCATATCAATCTTCGCACGCAGGCACGCCTTACCTTCTTCGAAACCACCCGCGCGCATTTTTTCAAACAGAGCGAGGTTCTCTTCAACCGTACGATCGCGATACGGGCTATTTTTACCCGGCGCTGTCAGCGTGCCGCGATATTCACGGATTTCATCAGCGGACAGTTCATCAACATAGGCCAGACCTTTGCTGATTAACTCTACGGCATAGTTGTGCAGTTGATCGAAATAATCAGAGGAATAGCGCACATCGCCTGACCAGTGGAAACCTAACCACTGCACGTCATTCTTGATGGACTCAACGTACTCGATATCTTCTTTTACCGGGTTGGTGTCATCAAAACGCAGGTTGCATTGCCCTTGGTAATCTTGCGCGATACCAAAGTTCAGGCAGATGGATTTCGCATGACCGATATGCAGATAGCCATTCGGCTCAGGCGGAAAACGGGTGCAAATAGTAGAGTGCTTTCCAGTAGCCAGATCTTCATCAATGATCTGACGAATAAAGTTAGTCGGGCGGGCTTCAGCCTCACTCATCGTAGATTCCTCAAGGCGTAAACAACATATAACGGCACATGATCTTATAAGCCGCCCTCAGAGACAACCTTTAGTTACGGAAAATAGATACAAAACGGAATACTTTAATTCATGCAAAAAAAAGCGGCAGAGGAAGATCCCCTGCCGCTTATGGCTATTTCTGGTTCAGATTACATCATTAGCCTTTGATGTCGTACAGCGGCGTTTGCCCTGCCACAACGGAACCTTGTGCTTTGATAACCAGACCAGAGAAATCATCAATATTGCTACATACCACCGGGCTAATCATAGAACGGGCATTGGCGTTCAGATATTCCAGATCCATTTCCAGGATTGGCTGACCTGCCGTAACGGTTGCCCCCTCTTCGACCAGACGCGTGAAGCCCTGGCCACCCAGCGCAACGGTGTCGATGCCCATATGAACAACGATTTCCGCGCCTTTTTCAGTTTCCAGGCAGAACGCGTGGTTGGTATTGAAGATTTTCACGATGGTACCCGCTGCCGGTGCAACAACCGTTTTCTCTGTCGGTTTTACCGCTACGCCATCGCCAACGGCTTTGCTGGCAAACGCTTCATCCGGCACTTCATCCAGAGAAACGACCTGCCCGGTCACCGGAGAGACCAGTTCCGCAATCACCGCCGCGCTAACGTTCGGCACTGCCTGCGGTTTAGGCGCGCTGGCGGCTGCCGGAGCCGCTGCGCCTGCCGCCGGAACGTCGCCCGCCGTTTTCATCGCATTAGCAATTTTTTCGGCCGCAAAACCCACAATCACCTGTACGCCGGTTTTATTCAAACGAATAACCCCGCTCGCACCCAGACGTTTAGCCAGCGCTTCGTTGACCAGGGAAGAGTCTTTCACGCTCAGACGCAGACGTGTGATGCAGGCATCAATACCGGTCAGGTTCGCGGAACCCCCGACAGCGGCAATATACTGACGCGCCAGACCGGTCACATCCTGCTCGGAAGCCGTGCTGACATTCACATCCTGGCCATCTGCTTCGTCACCAGCAACCGCCAGTTCACGACCCGGGGTCAACAGGTTGAATTTGAGGATAGTGAAACGGAACACCACGTAGTAGATAACAAAGAACACCAGGCCTTGCAGAATCAGCATGTACCAGTGTACGGCCAGCGGGTTACGGGACGAGAGCACCATATCCACCAGACCGGCGCTAAAGCCGAAGCCGGCAATCCACTGCATAGTCGCGGCGATAAAGACAGAAACCCCGGTCAGCACAGCGTGAATGAAGTACAGCACCGGTGCCACGAACATGAAGGAGAATTCCAGCGGTTCAGTGATACCAGTAAAGAAGGCAGCAAAGGCGCCTGCCATCATAATACCAAGGACTTTGGCTTTATTTTCCGGACGCGCGCAGTGGTAAATCGCCAGCGCGGCACCTGGCAGACCAAACATCATGATCGGGAAGAAGCCCGCCTGGTAACGCCCCGTAACCCCAACAACCGCTTTGCCCGCTTCAATAGACTGCGCGGCGCCCAGGAAGTTAGGAATATCGTTAATACCGGCAACATCAAACCAGAATACGGAGTTCAGCGCATGGTGCAGCCCCACCGGAATCAACAGACGGTTGAAGAAGGCGTAGATGCCCGCACCGACAGAGCCCAGTTTCTGGATATGCTCACCGAAGCCAACCAGACCACTGAAGACTACCGGCCAGATAAACATCATGATGAACGCGACAGCGATCATGACAAAAGAAGTCAGGATCGGCACCAGACGACGGCCGCTAAAGAAGGAGAGCGCTTTCGGCAGCTCGACGCTGCTAAAGCGGTTATACAGTTCCGCGGCAATGATACCGACCATGATCCCAACGAACTGGTTTTTGATCTTGCCAAACGCGGCAGGAACTTGATCGGCTGGGATTTTCTGGATCATAGCGACAGCGGCTGGCGAGCACAGCGTCGTCAATACAAGGAAACCCACAAAGCCGGCCAGTGCAGCAGCACCGTCTTTGTCTTTGGACATACCATAAGCAACACCCACGGCGAACAGCACGCCCATGTTATCGATAATGGCAGAACCAGATTGAATGAAGAACGCCGCCAGCGCGTTAGATCCACCCCAGCCTACCGGGTCGATCCAGTAACCGACCCCCATCAGAATCGCTGCGGCAGGCAGCGTGGCGACCGGCACCATGAGCGCGCGGCCAACCTTTTGCAAGTAACCTAAAAGATTCACGTTATTCCCCCTTTGAACCCCACCGGAGCCCTTAGAAACAGTCTTTTTATTGTCTGACTAACCCTGAAAACACGGCCATTTTTCATTACATTGAGAGTGTGTTGAAAATTAATTCGTCTCGCAAATTAAAAGCACCTTTTTTGTGATTTTAATCACCAAATATCGTTATTTGACCTCCTCTTTGCTGGCTAACCAGCAAAACTTATTTTATCATTCAAAAAATCAAGACGGATTGCCCCCATAGGGAGCGAAACTGAGTTACGCTTTACACTGCACTGGAACGCAATCCGCTAACTTTAATCAACTTAGAGGTGAACAATGAGACTGATTCCTCTGGCAACAGCTGAACAAGTCGGTAAATGGGCGGCCCGCCATATCGTCAATCGCATCAATGCATTTAAACCTACAGCGGATCGTCCGTTCCTGCTTGGCCTGCCAACCGGTGGCACGCCTCTTACCGCCTACAAAGCATTAGTTGAAATGCACAAAGCGGGCCAGGTTAGTTTTAAACATGTTGTCACGTTCAATATGGACGAATATGTCGGCCTGCCGAAGGAGCACCCGGAAAGCTATCACAGCTTTATGCACCGTAACTTTTTCGATCACGTTGATATTCCGGCGGAAAATATTAACCTCCTGGATGGCAATGCGCCGGATATTGACGCAGAATGCCGCCAATACGAAGAAAAAATCCGTTCCTATGGCAAAATTCACCTGTTTATGGGCGGCGTTGGCAACGATGGTCACATCGCCTTCAACGAGCCCGCATCTTCGCTGGCTTCTCGTACCCGTATTAAAACGCTGACCCATGACACCCGCGTGGCCAATTCCCGTTTCTTCGACGGCGACGTTAATCAGGTGCCGAAATACGCACTGACCGTGGGCGTAGGTACGCTGCTGGATGCAGAAGAAGTGATGATTCTGGTGCTGGGAAGCCAGAAAGCGCAGGCTCTACAGGCGGCCGTAGAAGGTAACGTGAACCATATGTGGACCATTAGCTGCCTGCAACTGCACCCGAAAGCAGTGATGGTGTGTGACGAGCCGTCTACGATGGAACTGAAAGTTAAAACATTGAAATATTTCAATGAATTAGAAGCGGAAAATATTAAAGGTCTGTAATTGTGTCTCGTTCCGCAAACCCAGCGGGACGACACCCATTTGTTAACCGGGGGTCGTTATGTATGCTTTAACCCATTGCCGGATTTTCACCGGCCATGAAATTTTGGATGACCACGCGCTGATTGTCGCCGATGGCCTGATTGATCGTCTCTGCCCTTTGGCTGAGCTGCCGCCCACTATCGAGCAGCGTGATCTCAATGGCGCAACGCTGGCCCCCGGTTTTATTGATGTACAACTGAATGGTTGCGGTGGTGTGCAGTTCAACGACACCGCCGAAGCCGTGAGCATTGAAACGCTGGAAATCATGCAGCGCGCCAATGAAAAATCAGGCTGCACAAGTTTTCTGCCGACGCTTATCACCACCAGCGATGACCTGATGAAACAAGGCATTCAGGTGATGCGTGATTATCTGGCGAAACATGCACATCAGGCGCTTGGCTTGCACCTCGAAGGGCCGTGGCTCAATATCGTAAAAAAAGGCACCCATAACCCGAAATTTGTCCGCAAACCGGATGCCGAACTGGTGGATTATCTCTGCGCCAATGCTGACGTCATCACCAAAGTGACGCTGGCGCCGGAAATGGCCGGTAATGAGGTTATCAGCAAGCTGGCTGCGGCGGGTATTGTGGTGTCTGCAGGCCACTCGAACGCGACATTAAAAGAAGCGAAAGCGGGTTTCCGCGCAGGCATCACGTTTGCGACGCATCTATACAATGCGATGCCGTACATCACCGGACGTGAACCGGGTCTGGCGGGCGCGGTACTGGATGATGCCGATGTTTATTGCGGGATCATTGCAGATGGGCTGCATGTCGATTACGTTAATGTCCGTAATGCGAAACGCCTGAAAGGCGACAAACTCTGTTTAGTTACAGATGCAACGGCGCCTGCAGGGGCAGATATTGACCAGTTCATTTTTGCTGGTAAAACAATATACTACCGTAATGGACTGTGTGTGGATGAAAACGGTACGCTGAGCGGCTCCTCCCTGACAATGATTGAAGGGGTTCGGAACCTGGTCGAACACGTGGGTATTGCGCTGGATGAAGTACTGCGCATGGCAACCTTGTACCCGGCTCGCGCGATAGGCGTCGACGGGCAGCTCGGCAGCATTGCCCCGGGTAAGGTTGCGAACCTGACCGCCTTCACGCACGATTATAAAATAATCAAGACTATCGTTAATGGTAACGAGGTCGTCATCGAGTAAATAAAAGGTATGACAGCAGGCGGACAAGCTCAGATTGGTAACGTTGATCTCGTTAAACAACTTAACAGTGCGGCGGTTTACCGCCTGATTGATCAACTAGGCCCTATTTCGCGTATTCAAATTGCCGAGCAGAGCCAGCTTGCGCCCGCCAGCGTGACAAAAATCACGCGTCAGCTTATTGAACGCGGCCTGATCAAAGAGGTTGATCAGCAGGCCTCCACCGGGGGCCGCCGCGCTATCTCAATCATTACCGAAACCCGCAATTTTCAGGCTATTGGTGTGCGTCTTGGACGGTCCGATACCACCCTCACCCTTTATGATCTGAGCAGCAAAGTGCTGGCGGAAGAGCATTATCCTCTGCCGGAGCGGACGCAGGAAACGCTGGAGCACGCGTTGCTGAACACCATCAGCGCCTTTATCGAAAGCAATCAGCGTAAGATCCGCGAATTGATCGCCATCTCGGTCATTTTACCAGGCCTTGTCGACCCGGAAAGCGGCGTCATTCGCTATATGCCGCATATTCAGGTTGAGAACTGGGGGCTGGTGGACGCACTGGAAAAACGTTTCAAATTAACCTGTTTCGTCGGTCACGATATCCGCAGTCTGGCCCTCGCAGAGCACTATTTTGGGGCAAGTCAGGACTGTGAGGATTCCATTCTGGTGCGTGTTCATCGCGGAACCGGGGCAGGAATCATCTCTAACGGGCGCATTTTTATCGGTCGCAACGGTAATGTAGGTGAAATTGGTCACATCCAGGTAGAACCCCTCGGCGAGCGATGTCATTGCGGTAACTTTGGCTGTCTGGAAACCATCGCCGCCAATGCCGCCATTGAACAACGCGTAAGGCATCTGCTGGAACAGGGCTACCAAAGCCGCGTAACGCTGGATGACTGCACGATAAAAAATATCTGTAAAGCCGCAAATAAAGGCGACGCGCTGGCGTGTGAAGTGATTGAGTACGTCGGTCGCCATCTGGGTAAAACCATCGCCATTGCCATTAACCTCTTCAATCCGCAAAAAGTGGTCATCGCCGGGGAGATTGTTGAAGCGGAGAAAGTGTTGCTGCCTGCTATTGAAGGTTGCATTAACACCCAGTCGCTCAAAGCATTCCGTAAAAATCTTCCGGTGGTGCGATCCACCCTTGACCATCGCTCGGCGATAGGCGCTTTTGCCCTGGTGAAACGCGCCATGCTGAACGGCATGCTGCTGCAACGCTTGCTGGAAAGCTGACAGGGTTTAGATATCCTCAATAACTCGAATTGCATAAAGGCGGCAAGCGCATAAGTGCTCAGGAACTTACTGAGATAAGTGACCGGGCCGCGCAAACGTCACCAACGCATAGGCAAGTTGAAGTATGACGGTTATAGTTATTGCTTCTCTTTTTTTACCGGGTAGTCCATGACCATTCAGAACGTAATCTGTGATATTGACGGCGTGTTGATGCACGATAATGTCGCCGTGCCGGGCGCAGCGGAGTTTATTCATCGAATCCTGGAAAAAGGGATGCCGCTGGTGCTGCTCACCAACTATCCTTCCCAGACGGGGCAGGATTTGGCTAACCGCTTTGCCTCTGCCGGTATAGATGCACCAGCCAGTGTCTTTTATACCTCTGCGATGGCGACGGCTGACTTCCTTAAACGTCAGGAAGGGAAAAAAGCTTACGTAGTCGGTGAAGGCGCATTGATTCACGAACTCTATAAAGCCGGGTTTACCATTACGGATATCAACCCGGATTTCGTTATCGTGGGCGAAACGCGTTCTTACAACTGGGAAATGATGCATAAGGCGGCCTTTTTCGTCGCCAACGGTGCGCGCTTTATTGCCACCAACCCGGACACCCACGGACGCGGTTACTACCCTGGCTGCGGCGCGCTGTGCGCCGGTATTGAAAAAATATCCGGCCGCGAGCCTTTCTACGTCGGCAAGCCGAGTCCGTGGATTATCCGTGCCGCGCTCAATACTATGCAGGCGCATTCAGAGCAGACGGTGATTGTCGGCGACAATTTGCGTACCGACATTCTTGCGGGCTTCCAGGCGGGTCTGGAGACTATCCTGGTGCTCTCTGGCGTATCAACGCTGGATGATATCGACAGCATGCCGTTCCGTCCTTCATGGATTTACCCTTCGGTTGCTGAAATCGACATTTTTTAAACGAAACCACGTCCCCGGACGTGGTTTTTCATTTTCCGCACCAATAAAAAACAGACCGTTTAATAAAATGCGCTGAAAACTGAGAATTCATCAATAGCTCAGCTCAATTCATGTTCTTTTTTCAGCATTCGGCAATCGCCATTGCGCTTTTTACTTTCCAGGCTGTAAAACGCTTGCGCGCGTCACACCTTTGCGGCATTTTCTTAAACAAGCAATAAGACAACGCGATGACGCGGCGTCTGCACTCACACAACACTGCATTGCCTTAAAGTAACGGAGAAGTCTATGTGTTCTATTTTTGGCGTACTGGATATTAAAACCGACGCGGTTGAGCTGCGTAAAAAAGCGCTCGAATTATCCCGCCTGATGCGCCACCGCGGCCCGGACTGGTCTGGCGTTTATGCCAGCGATAAAGCGATTCTTGCCCATGAGCGTCTGTCTATTGTTGACGTCAATGCAGGTGCCCAGCCGCTGTACAACGAGAAAAAAACACATGCGCTGGCCGTTAATGGCGAAATCTACAACCACCAGGCTCTGCGTGCTGAATATGGCGATCGCTACCAGTTCCAGACCGGTTCTGACTGTGAAGTTATCCTCGCGCTGTACCAGGAAAAAGGCCCAGAATTCCTCGACGATCTGCAAGGTATGTTCGCTTTCGCCCTGTATGACAGCGAAAAAGACGCTTATCTGATTGGTCGTGACCACATCGGTATTATCCCGCTGTATATGGGCCATGATGAGCACGGTAACTTTTATGTTGCTTCCGAAATGAAAGCGCTGGTCCCTGTGTGCCGTACCATCAAAGAGTTCCCGGCGGGCAGCTACCTGTGGAGCAAAGACGGTGAAATCCGTTCTTACTATCAGCGTGACTGGTTCGACTATGAGGCAGTGAAAGATAACGTCACTGACAAAAACGAACTGCGTCAGGCGCTTGAAGAATCTGTGAAAAGTCACCTGATGTCAGATGTGCCGTATGGCGTTCTGCTCTCGGGCGGTCTGGACTCTTCTGTCATTTCCGCTATTACCAAAAAATTCGCCGCACGCCGTGTGGAAGATCAGGAACGCTCTGAGGCCTGGTGGCCGCAGTTGCACTCCTTTGCTGTGGGCCTGAAAGGGGCTCCGGACCTGAAAGCTGCGCAGGAAGTGGCAAACCATCTGGGTACGGTTCACCACGAAATCCACTTCACCGTGCAGGAAGGTCTGGACGCGATTCGCGACGTGATTTATCACATCGAAACCTACGATGTGACCACCATTCGCGCCTCTACGCCGATGTATCTGATGTCCCGTAAAATCAAAGCGATGGGCATCAAGATGGTACTGTCTGGCGAAGGTTCTGACGAAGTGTTCGGCGGCTACCTCTATTTCCATAAAGCGCCGAATGCCAAAGAGTTGCATGAAGAGACCGTACGTAAGCTGCAGGCGCTGCATATGTTCGACTGCGCGCGTGCTAACAAAGCGATGTCCGCCTGGGGCGTAGAAGCGCGTGTGCCGTTCCTGGATAAGAAATTCCTCGATGTAGCGATGCGCATCAACCCGCAGGATAAAATGTGCGGCAACGGCAAAATGGAAAAACACGTCCTGCGCGAATGTTTCGAATCCTATCTGCCGGCGAGCGTTGCATGGCGTCAGAAAGAGCAGTTCTCTGACGGCGTAGGTTACAGTTGGATCGATACACTCAAAGAAGTAGCGGCACAGCAGGTTAGCGATCAGCAACTGGCGACAGCCAGCTACCGTTTCCCGTACAACACGCCGAGCTCGAAAGAAGCGTATCTGTACCGTGAAATCTTTGAAGAGCTGTTCCCGGTACCCAGCGCCGCTGAATGTGTTCCTGGCGGCCCGTCTGTGGCTTGCTCCTCTGCAAAAGCAATCGAGTGGGATGAATCATTCAAATCCATGAACGATCCATCAGGTCGTGCGGTTGGCGTACACCAGTCCGCTTACAAATAAGCGATTGTTATCGTCAAAGGCCCTGCGGGGCCTTTTTTTTATTTCTGCATATGTTTTGCTATACAAAAACGATAAATAACCAATAATTGCCGAATTATGCGTCACGCTGTTCGCAACCTAACCAAACAGTCACATTCCGGCAATTTTCGATGAAAAAGGTATTGACGCTGTCAGGCCCAATACGCATAATGCGCCCCGCAACGCCGATAAGGTAACGCGAAAAAAAGATGGCTACTTAGCTCAGCTGGTTAGAGCACAGCACTCATAATGCTGGGGTCACAGGTTCGATTCCCGTAGTAGCCACCATCTTTTTTTGCGGGAGTGGCGAAATTGGTAGACGCACCAGATTTAGGTTCTGGCGCCGCAAGGTGTGCGAGTTCAAGTCTCGCCTCCCGCACCATTCACCAATAAGCGTTGCACGGATGGGGTATCGCCAAGCGGTAAGGCACCGGTTTTTGATACCGGCATTCCCTGGTTCGAATCCAGGTACCCCAGCCATATTTTTGATGTTTGCGGTTCACCGCGACGGTATTGGGGTATCGCCAAGCGGTAAGGCACCGGTTTTTGATACCGGCATTCCCTGGTTCGAATCCAGGTACCCCAGCCAGTCGGTGACTGGTTTGCAGTAAAATTTGGCTACTTAGCTCAGCTGGTTAGAGCACAGCACTCATAATGCTGGGGTCACAGGTTCGATTCCCGTAGTAGCCACCATATTCAAAGGCTGATGTTCATAAAAACATTAACCTGAGTAAAAAATTGTTGGGGTATCGCCAAGCGGTAAGGCAGTGGATTCTGATTCCACCATTCCGAGGTTCGAATCCTCGTACCCCAGCCAATTTCAAAAAGTCGTTTGCTTTCGGGTAGACGCAAAGGTTGAAGTTTTATCGTTAACGCGTAAAATTTCACGCCTATTGGGGTATCGCCAAGCGGTAAGGCAGCGGATTCTGATTCCGCCATCCGAGGTTCGAATCCTTGTACCCCAGCCACATAAAAAAGTAAAAAGCTCGCTTCGGCGGGCTTTTTGCTTTTCTCCCCCACGGCTTTTATCAATTCTGAAAAATTGCCTGCGGCCTTCATTCATGGTCCAAAACAGATAAACTATTGTCAAATAAAGACTTATCAAGGCGCAGTTCTATGAACTACCAATTTTGCTGGTATGCATTCCTCAAACCTTTGACATTTTTTACGGCACTGCTGATCTCCTCATCCGTCTTTGTGGGGGTGAGTGCCGGGGCAGTCTATCTTCTCCTTTTTGGCATAGGCTACCCGGTTGCGCTGTGTATGAGGATACACATCCTGAGCGGCAACAACAGGCTTAGGCTAAGAGAGCGCGTTTCTGAGTGGATTGTTTATCTTCCTGGCATTCCGGTACAGGAGACACGCCACAACCTGGAAGAAATCGCCTTTAAGAGCCCTGAGGCTTTGCACCGATTCTATTTACGCTCACTGATCTGTAAGCTCATTCTGCATGCGCTGATTTTTTACGTTCTGTATCTCGACAGTGCCTACAACGATTACACCGGGGGGACATTGCTGGTCATCTTCCTGATATTCGCCATCCTGGTTAAAACCGCTTATTCCACGATAGCCTCTTTGGTTACCGTTTTTACCCGCCGGTATGAGGTGCGATTGCAATCAGCAGACTCGCCCTGGTATGAAGCCGCTTTTAAGGGCAAACTAGGGCTTAGTATTCTGATAACGGTCAAATGATAGCTTTACAGTCCTAACGCATATTTCAGCGCCTGGCGTTTAAGTACCCCAGCCCGTTCCGCCGCCATCAAACCGATATTACGCAGTACGCGTACCGGGCCCAGATCGTTACTGAACCCGGCATGGAACAAGTCCATGCCACTTTGCATAATAAAATTATCCGCCATACGGCGTGTCTGATAGCGTTTGAGCACCGAAAGGCTTGCCCAGTCTTCACCGTGGCTGCGCGCTCTTGTCAGCACGTCTAACAGGCAGTCTACATCGCGATAGCCGAGGTTTACCCCCTGCCCCGCCAGCGGATGGATGGTATGCGCTGCATCCCCCACCAGCGCGAGCCCTGGACGTACATATTGCAGTGCGTGGCGGCGCGCGAGCGGGAACGCTCCAGCAGCGACGGGCATAACATGCCCCAGGCGGGATGGAAAATGTGCCGCGATCTCTTTCTGTAACTGCACCATATTTAACGATTGCAACTGCCGAATACGGGCAGGTGTGTCGTACCAGACCAGCGATGCCCAGTAGTCAAATAACGGCAGGAAAGCATGCGGACCGTTGGGGGTAAAGTGCTGCCAGGTACTCTCACCGGGCGCGCGCTCACACTCTACGGTGATCAGCATGCAGGATTGCTGATATTGCCAGGCGTGAATGCCAATACCGGCACACTGGCGCACCCGGGAGTTCCCCCCATCAGCACCAATCACCAGCTTCGCCGAAAGCGTTTCGCCATCTTCAAATGTCAGCTCGTGATACTCATCGTTCTGTCGCATCGTACTGAGCGCCGCAGGTACGCGCAGCGTTACCAGTGGATGGCGTTCCAGCGCTTCCCACAGCGCGCGCTGCAAGACATTGTTTTCGACCATATAGCCAAGCAACGGCAGTTTTAACTCACGCGCGTCGAAGACGACATGCGCATTTTCCCACTCCCAGGTCTCCAGCCGCTCCCATGGGTGACAACGCATCGCCTGAACCGCATCCCAGACGCCCAGCGTCTGGAGCAGCGTTACGGAGGAGGCGCTAATCGCCGAAATACGCACATCCGGTTGTGCCGTCGCGTCAAAGGCAGGCGGCGCATGTTGTTCAATGACCGTGACACTAAAACCCTGCTGCGCTAAACCCAACGCCAGCGCCCCGCCGACCATTCCGCCGCCGACAACCGCGACCTCAGTAGATTGATTTATCATGGCCCATTATCCTTAAACGAGAATCTCCTAAGTTTACCGGATTTTTTACATCTTGAGTCTGACAAGCGTCATACTGGTCAGCACGCGACCAAAGCATTACAATACGCGCCCTGCATTGGGCCATTAAACAAAGCATGAGCAAGTCGATGACAAAAAAACTCCACATCAAAACCTGGGGCTGTCAGATGAACGAGTACGATTCATCGAAGATGGCCGATCTGCTGGATGCCACTCACGGGTATCAACTCACCGAAGTGGCCGAAGAAGCAGATGTGCTGCTGCTTAATACCTGCTCAATCCGCGAGAAGGCGCAAGAGAAAGTCTTCCACCAGTTGGGGCGCTGGAAATTATTAAAGGAAAAAAATCCAGACCTGATCATTGGTGTCGGCGGTTGCGTCGCATCTCAGGAAGGCGACCATATTCGCCAGCGTGCCCACTATGTTGACATTATTTTTGGACCGCAAACGCTGCACCGTCTGCCGGAAATGATCAACTCCGTGCGCGGCAATCGCAGCCCGGTGGTAGATATCAGCTTCCCGGAAATCGAAAAATTCGACCGCCTGCCGGAACCGAAAGCCGAAGGTCCGACCGCCTTTGTCTCCATAATGGAAGGCTGCAATAAGTACTGCACTTACTGTGTCGTGCCCTACACCCGTGGCGAAGAGGTGAGCCGTCCGTGTGACGATATCCTTTTTGAAATCGCGCAACTGGCGGCACAAGGCGTACGTGAAGTTAACCTGCTGGGCCAAAACGTCAACGCCTGGCGCGGTGAGAATTACGACGGAAGTACCGGTTCCTTCGCCGATCTGCTGCGTCTGGTGGCGGCGATTGATGGTATTGACCGTATTCGTTTTACCACCAGCCACCCGATCGAATTCACCGACGATATTATTGATGTCTACCGCGATACGCCGGAGCTAGTGAGTTTCCTGCATCTGCCGGTACAAAGTGGTTCTGACCGCGTACTGAACCTGATGGGCCGTACCCATACGGCGCTGGAATACAAAGCGATCATCCGCAAACTGCGTGCCGCACGTCCGGACATTCAGATTAGCTCTGACTTTATCGTTGGCTTCCCTGGCGAAACGACCCAGGACTTCGAGCAGACCATGAAGCTGATTGCCGATGTGAATTTCGATATGAGTTACAGCTTTATTTTCTCCGCCCGTCCGGGAACGCCTGCGGCCGATATGGTAGATGACGTACCGGAAGAGGATAAAAAGCAGCGCCTGTATATTCTGCAGGAACGTATCAACCAGCAGGCAATGGCCTGGAGCCGCCGGATGATCGGCACGACTCAGCGTATCCTGGTGGAAGGAACGTCCCGTAAGAGCATCATGGAGCTGTCAGGCCGTACCGAAAATAACCGCGTGGTGAACTTCGAAGGCAGACCGGAGATGATCGGGAAATTCGTTGACGTGGAAATCACCGACGTCTGGACAAACTCCCTGCGCGGTAAAGTGGTGCGTACCGAAGATGAAATGGGCCTGCGCATAGCGCAGTCGCCAGAATCGGTCATCGCCCGTACCCGTAAAGAGAATGATATCGGCGTTGGTCTCTACCAACCTTAATCTTCACGGTTCTGGCTGCTCAACGTTGCAGAAAGGCAGCAGGCAAGTGCCCGGTCGCAGAGATGATGATGCGACCGGAGCGCGTGCAAAACCACGAATCTGCGGCTGAGTATGACTGAGCAGCCCTTGCATTTCCCCTTCCCGCCCTTATATCCATCGCAATGCTTGCGCCTTTATTCCATGGCGTGAATAATTCTCTATAAGGCTGACGGCCTCAGGCTGTGTTAGCCAGGCTCCATTCGGCACTATCTGAATAAGAGGAACAGTTTGAACATAGATACCCGTGAAATTACCCTGACACCCGCTGACAATGCTCGCCTGCTGAGCCTGTGCGGACCGTTTGATGACAATATCAAACAGTTGGAACGGCGACTGGGCATCGAGATTAACCGTCGCGATAATCACTTCAAACTCACCGGACGTACCCTTTGCGTGAACGCTGCTGCAGATATTTTGCTCAGCCTCTATGTCGATACGGCCCCCATGCGTGGGCAAACTCAGGATATCGAACCGGAACAGATCCATCTGGCTATCAAAGAAGCCCGCGTGCTTGAACAGAGCGCGGAGAGCGTGCCGGAGTATGGAAAAGCGGTCAATATCAAAACTAAACGCGGCGTGATTAAACCCCGTACGCCAAATCAGGCGCAGTACATCGCCAATATTCTTGATCATGACATCACTTTTGGCGTGGGGCCGGCGGGTACAGGTAAAACGTATCTGGCGGTTGCCGCGGCGGTGGATGCGCTGGAACGTCAGGACGTTCGCCGTATTCTGCTGACCCGTCCAGCCGTGGAAGCCGGGGAAAAACTGGGCTTCCTGCCGGGTGATTTAAGCCAGAAAGTGGACCCCTATCTGCGACCGCTCTACGACGCGCTGTTCGAGATGCTCGGCTTTGAGAAAGTTGAGAAGCTGATTGAGCGTAATGTCATTGAAGTTGCGCCGCTGGCCTATATGCGTGGTCGCACGCTGAATGACGCTTTTATCATTCTTGATGAAAGCCAGAACACCACCATCGAACAGATGAAGATGTTCCTGACCCGTATTGGCTTTAACTCCAAAGCGGTCATCACCGGTGACGTGACGCAGATTGACCTGCCACGCAATGTTAAATCCGGCTTGCGCCACGCCATTGAAGTACTGGCGGAAGTCGAAGAAATCAGTTTTAACTTTTTCCATAGCGAAGACGTTGTCCGTCATCCTGTTGTCGCACGCATCGTGAATGCTTACGAAGCCTGGGAAGAGGCGGATCAAAAACGCCGGGCGGAACAGGCAGCCGAGCGCAAACGCGAAGCCCAGGAGCAGGAGCAAAAATGAGTCAGGTGATCCTCGATTTACAGCTGGCATGTGAAGAGACCGGCGGTTTGCCGGAAGAAGCACAGTTTCAGCGCTGGCTGGACGCGGTCATTCCGCAATTCCAGGAAGAAGCGGAAGTCACTATCCGTCTGGTGGATGAGGCGGAAAGTCATGAGTTAAACCTGACTTACCGTGGGAAAGACAAGCCGACAAATGTGCTCTCTTTCCCGTTTGAAGCGCCGCCGGGCATCGAAATGCCGCTGCTGGGCGATCTGATCATTTGCCGCCAGGTGGTTGAGCAGGAAGCCAAAGAACAGGATAAACCGCTTGATGCGCACTGGGCGCATATGGTGATTCACGGTAGCCTGCATCTGCTGGGCTACGACCATATTGAAGATGACGAAGCCGAAGAGATGGAAGGACTCGAAACAGAGATAATGCTTGCTCTGGGGTATGAGGATCCGTACATTTCCGAGAAGGAGTAGTCTGTGCGGCAACCTATTGCCGTGCTGACAGAAAATGCTGCCAGGCGCTGAGTTTGCGCGTCCTGGCGACAGAACCACTAACATGAGAACCCAAACGACGCCATGAGCGACGACAATTCACACAGTAGCGACATTAACAACAAGAAGGGATTCTTCTCCCTTTTACTCAGCCAACTTTTTCACGGCGAACCCAAAAACCGTGATGAGTTACTGGAGCTGATCCGTGATTCCGGGCAGAACGAGCTTATCGATCAGGATACGCGCGAAATGCTCGAAGGGGTAATGGACATCGCCGACCAGCGCGTTCGCGACATCATGATCCCCCGCTCGCAAATGATTACCCTGAAACGCAACCAAAGCCTTGATGAATGTCTCGACGTTATCATTGAGTCTGCACACTCGCGTTTTCCGGTGATCAGCGAAGATAAGGATCACATTGAAGGGATTTTGATGGCCAAAGACTTGCTGCCGTTTATGCGCAGCGATGCCGAAGCCTTCAGCATGGAAAAAGTGTTACGTCAGGCCGTGGTGGTGCCGGAAAGCAAACGGGTTGACCGGATGCTTAAAGAGTTTCGCTCCCAGCGTTACCACATGGCTATTGTGATTGACGAGTTCGGCGGCGTCTCGGGCCTTGTCACTATCGAAGATATTCTCGAACTTATCGTCGGCGAAATCGAAGACGAATATGACGACGAAGAAGATATCGATTTCCGCCAGCTCAGCCGCCATACCTGGACCGTGCGCGCCCTTGCGTCTATCGAAGATTTCAACGAAACCTTCGGCACCCACTTTAGCGATGACGAAGTCGATACTATTGGTGGTCTGGTTATGCAGGCCTTCGGGCATCTGCCTGCGCGTGGGGAATCCATTGATATTGATGGTTACCAATTTAAAGTCGCCATGGCGGACAGTCGACGTATTATTCAGGTTCATGTAAGAATGCCGGACGATTCCCCCGTTCCGAAATTGGATGAGTAATGTAAATGGCATTTGCCCCACTGTTTGAACGCCAGCGCGTACGTTTGCTGCTGGCGCTACTCTTCGGAGCCAGCGGAACGCTGGCTTTTTCTCCTTATGATATCTGGCCTGCCGCAATTGTTTCCCTGATGGGATTGCAAGCGCTCACGCTTAACCGCCGTCCGGCGCAAGCCGCCTGGGTAGGTTATTTCTGGGGACTCGGTTTGTTTGGCTCCGGTATTCACTGGGTTTATGTCAGCATCGCACAATTCGGTGGGATGCCAGGGCCGGTAAACGTCTTTCTGGTAGTACTGCTTGCCGCCTACCTTTCGCTCTATACCGGGCTGTTCGCAGGCGTGCTTTCCCGGTTGTGGCCCAAAACAACCTGGCTGCGCGTCGCGGTAGCGGCCCCGGTCATCTGGCAACTGAGTGAGTTTTTGCGCGGCTGGGTGCTGACGGGCTTTCCCTGGCTACAGTTTGGCTACAGCCAGATTGACGGGCCACTGAAAGGGCTGGCGCCGATATTAGGCGTTGATGCCATTACCTTCCTGTTGATGTCAGTAAGCGGTTTACTGGTCCTCGCGGCGGCGACACGCTGCTGGCGCCCTTTCATCGTGGCGCTGGTGCTCTTTGCTCTGCCCTTCCCGCTGCGCTATATCCAGTGGTATCAGTTGCTGCCGGAAAGAACGACGCAGGTATCGCTGGTACAAGGCAATATCCCGCAGGCGCTCAAGTGGGATGAAGGTCAGTTGCTGGATACGCTGAAAATCTACCTCAATGCCAGCCAGCCGGAATTGGGCAAATCACAGCTCATCATCTGGCCGGAATCTGCCATTTCTGATCTCGAAATCAACCAACAGCGCTTCCTGGGCATGATGGATGATTTGATGCGCAAGAATGACAGTTCGCTTATCACCGGGATTGTGGACGCGCGTCTTAATCAGCAGAACCGTTACGACACCTACAACACCGTCATCACTCTTGGAAAAGACAGCGCCTATAGCTACAGCTCTACCGACCGCTATAACAAAAATCACCTGGTACCTTTTGGTGAGTTTGTCCCACTGGAATCTATCCTGCGCCCGTTGGCTCCGTTTTTTGATCTACCCATGTCATCATTCAGTCGCGGGCCATACATTCAGCCTCCGCTGTCTGCCCACGGTTATAAGCTGACGCCGGCCATCTGTTACGAAATTATCCTCGGTGAGCAGGTGCGAGATAATTTCCGCCCAGATACTGATTTCCTGCTGACCATCTCGAATGATGCGTGGTTTGGTAAATCGATCGGCCCGTGGCAACACTTCCAGATGGCGCGGATGCGCTCGCTGGAACTGGCGCGTCCGTTGCTGCGCAGCACGAATAACGGCATTACGGCAATGATTGGGCCAACCGGTGAGATCCAGGCGATGCTCCCGCAGTTCACCCGGCAGGTCCTGACCACCAAAGTCACTCCGACCTCCGGCCTGACCCCTTATGCCCGCATGGGTAACTGGCCTCTGTGGGTTCTGACCGCGCTCCTCGGTTTTGGCGCGCTGATCATGAGCCTGCGGCAACGCCGCAAGTAATTACCCCGTCCGCGCCCTCTTTCTGACCAGAGAGGGCGCTTTCACCCTCTTTTCCTCAAATGCCATTTCTGGCACATCAATTGCAAAATAAATCCATGTAACGGCGATTTTCCCCGATGTGCGGATAGCACGCACTATGACGGATCGCATACAGCACTAAAGTGGTGCAATGGGAGATTTTTGCCTTCAAACGGTGCGGTACACTTCGCAAAAACAAACAATACCGCAGCAAAATCTTTACATTAAGCCAAACTAAATGCTAACAAACGCATACAACACTGCACGCATTTGCAGCAGGATATAACAAACACAACACTCACAATGGGTATCAATGCGTCTCTGGCGCGACGATAAAGGAGTTGGATATGCAATTACGTAAACTGGCCACAGCAATGCTGGTTATGGGAATGTCTGCGGGTCTGGCGCATGCCGCCGATGAGGCGAAACCTGCCGACGCGGCAGCCGCCCCGGCTGAGGCGCAACAGCCTACGCTGGAAAAAATTGCCAAAAACGGCGTGATCGTGGTCGGACACCGTGAATCTTCCGTACCGTTCTCCTATTACGACAACGAGCAAAAAGTTGTGGGTTACTCTCAGGACTACTCCAACGCTATCGTTGAAGCCGTGAAGAAAAAGCTCAACAAGCCTGACCTGCAAGTTAAATTGATTCCAATCACCTCACAAAACCGTATTCCGCTGCTGCAAAACGGCACTTTTGATTTCGAATGCGGTTCGACCACCAACAATCTGGAACGTCAGAAGCAGGCCGCATTCTCTGACACTATTTTTGTGGTCGGTACTCGTCTTCTGGTCAAAAAAGGCGGCGACATTAAAGACTTCCCGGATCTGAAAGGCAAAGCGGTGGTTGTGACCTCCGGTACAACGTCTGAGATCCTGCTGCACAAGCTGAATGACGAACAGAAAATGGACATGCGCATTATCAGCGCCAAAGACCATGGCGACTCTTTCCGTACTCTGGAAAGCGGTCGTGCAGTGGCCTTTATGATGGATGACGCCCTGCTGGCGGGTGAACGTGCGAAAGCGAAGAAAGCGGATAACTGGGATATCGTGGGCAAACCGCAATCACAGGAAGCTTACGGCTGTATGCTGCGTAAAGGCGATACTGAGTTCAAAAAGCTGATGGATGACACCATCGCTAAGGCGCAGACTTCCGGTGAAGCGGAAAAATGGTTTGATAAATGGTTCAAAAACCCTATTCCGCCAAAAAACCTGAACCTCAATTTCGCACTCTCTGACGAGATGAAAGCACTGTTCAAAGAACCGAATGATAAGGCTCTGAACTAATTAACAAAAAGAATACACACATTTACTGATGCTGTATCCGGGCTGCAATTGAACGGATCCCCAAAGGCCCCCAAATATCATGGTCGGGGTAGGTCAAAGCAGCCCGTACAAAGCGGCATCGTGGATGAAGTGTAGTCAGGGGCGGGATAACCAGCCCTCTCGATTGTTGAAGTAGCACGGACAGACTATACGTTGAATGGTCGTTCCCCATTCGACGCGAACACAAGCTCTTCGCACAATCTTCGAGGGTAGCGCTGCTACCCTTTTTTTTCCGGAGTAGATTTATGTCCATAGACTGGAACTGGGGAATTTTCCTGCAACAAGCCCCGTTCGGCAACACAACCTATCTCGGCTGGCTGTGGAGCGGTTTTCAGGTCACGATCGCGCTGTCGATCACTGCCTGGATTATCGCGTTCCTGGTAGGCTCTCTGTTTGGTATTCTGCGAACCGTTCCCAATCGTATCCTGTCCGGTATCGGTACTTGCTACGTGGAGCTGTTCCGTAACGTCCCGCTGATCGTGCAATTCTTTACCTGGTATCTGGTGGTACCGGAACTGCTGCCGGAAAACATTGGCATGTGGTTCAAATCCGAACTGGATCCCAATATCCAGTTCTTTGTCTCTTCGATGGTCTGCCTTGGCTTGTTCACCGCGGCACGCGTCTGCGAGCAGGTCCGTGCGGCGATTCAGTCGTTACCACGCGGGCAGAAAAACGCGGGTCTCGCCATGGGGCTGACGCTGCCGCAAACGTACCGCTATGTCCTGCTGCCGAATGCCTATCGCGTCATCGTCCCACCGATGACCTCGGAGATGATGAACCTCGTAAAAAACTCGGCCATCGCATCCACTATCGGGCTGGTGGATATGGCAGCACAGGCCGGTAAGCTGCTGGATTATTCCGCACACGCCTGGGAGTCTTTCACCGCGATTACCGTCGCGTATGTATTAATTAACGCCTTCATTATGTTGGTGATGAATCTGGTAGAACGCAAAATTCGCCTGCCGGGCAATATGGGGGGCAAATAATGTACGAATTTGACTGGAGTTCAATCATCCCGTCCATCCCTTATCTGCTGGCGGGACTGGTGATTACCTTAAAAATTACCGTGACGGCCATTATCGTCGGGATTGTCTGGGGGACGTTGCTGGCGGTAATGCGCCTGTCCAGCTTTGCCCCCATCGCCTGGTTTGCGAAGGCCTATGTGAATGTCTTCCGCTCCATTCCACTGGTTATGGTGCTGCTGTGGTTCTATCTGATTGTGCCGGGACTGCTGCAAAACGTGCTGGGCCTGTCGCCAAAATCGGATATCCGCCTGATATCAGCAATGGTGGCATTCTCCATGTTCGAGGCCGCCTACTATTCTGAGATCATCCGTGCCGGTATACAGAGTATCTCTCGCGGGCAGTCAAGTGCAGCGCTGGCGCTGGGCATGACCCACTGGCAGTCGATGAAATTGATCATTCTGCCGCAGGCATTCCGGGCGATGGTCCCACTGCTTCTGACCCAGGGAATTGTCCTGTTCCAGGATACCTCGCTGGTCTACGTATTAAGCCTCGCGGATTTCTTCCGTACCGCCTCCACCATTGGCGAACGCGACGGGACGCAAGTTGAAATGATCCTGTTCGCCGGTGCCGTCTATTTTGCTATTAGCTTGAGTGCATCGTTGTTGGTCAGCTATTTGAAGAAAAGGACAGTTTAATGATTACCCTGAAAAATGTTTCTAAATGGTATGGTCACTTTCAGGTGCTGACCGACTGCTCCACGGAAGTGAAAAAAGGCGAAGTGGTGGTCGTTTGCGGTCCATCCGGTTCAGGCAAATCGACCCTGATCAAAACGGTGAACGGCCTTGAGCCCGTGCAGAAAGGGGAAATTATCGTCAACGGCACCACCGTGAACGATAAAAAAACCAACCTGGCTAAACTACGTTCTCATGTCGGGATGGTGTTCCAGCATTTCGAGCTGTTCCCGCATCTGTCGATCATTGAGAACCTGACGCTGGCACAGGTCAAAGTGCTTAAACGCGATAAAACCGCTGCGCGCGAGAAAGGACTGAAACTGCTAGAGCGCGTTGGCTTGTCAGCCCATGCCAACAAATTTCCGGCGCAGCTTTCCGGTGGTCAGCAGCAGCGCGTGGCGATTGCCCGTGCGCTGTGTATGGATCCGGTCGCGATGCTGTTTGATGAACCGACATCGGCCCTTGATCCGGAAATGATCAACGAGGTGCTGGACGTTATGGTTGAACTGGCCAATGAGGGGATGACCATGATGGTGGTCACTCACGAAATGGGTTTTGCCCGCAAGGTGGCGCACCGGGTTATCTTTATGGATGAAGGGAAAATCGTTGAAGATTCAGCGAAAGAAGAGTTCTTCGCCAATCCGAAATCTGAACGCGCGAAAGACTTCCTCGCCAAAATCCTGCATTAATCGTTCCGACGCGCATTCACCAGAATGCGCGTCTCATCACGCTTTACTGTTTCACTTCTCGTCTGATTTACAGCAACGTTTTAACCTTGTCGCACAGTAATGCTAACAAGGAGTTGCTATGGTTCAGCCCATCATTCTTGATTGCGATCCTGGTCATGATGACGCAATCGCAATTGTTCTTGCTCTCGCCTCACCCGAACTCGACGTAAAAGCCATCACCTCCTCTGCGGGAAATCAGACACCGGAGAAGACTCTGCGTAATGTGCTGCGCATGCTCACCCTGCTCAATCGTAGCGATATCCCGGTGGCGGGTGGCGCCATTAAGCCCCTGATGCGTGAGCTTATTATCGCGGACAACGTGCATGGCGAAAGCGGTCTGGACGGCCCGGCCCTGCCGGAGCCCTCTTTTGCACCCCAGTCGTGTACCGCCGTAGAACTGATGGCGACCGTGCTACGTGACAGCCCTGTTCCGGTCACTATTGTCTCCACCGGCCCCCAAACCAACGTAGCCCTGCTGCTAAACAGTCATCCGGAGCTGTACAGCAAAATCAATCGCATCGTGATCATGGGCGGCGCGATGTCGCTTGGGAACTGGACCCCTGCGGCGGAATTTAATATTTATGTCGACCCGGAAGCCGCCGAAATTGTCTTCCAGTCGGGCATTCCGGTGGTGATGGCAGGTCTGGATGTGACGCATCGGGCGCAAATCCACGCGGATGACATTGCGCGTTTTCGTGCCATCGGCAACCCTATTTCTACCATTGTGGCAGAACTGCTCGACTTTTTTATGGAGTACCACAAACAGGAAAAATGGGGATTTGTTGGCGCGCCATTGCATGACCCCTGTACTATCGCCTGGCTGCTGAAACCGGACCTCTTCACCACCGTAGAACGCTGGGTGGGGGTAGAAACGCAGGGCAAATATACCCAGGGGATGACGGTGGTGGATTACTACTTCCTGACGGGAAATAAACCGAATGCCACCGTGATGGTTGATGTCGACCGCGAAGGGTTTGTGGATTTACTGGCAGAACGTCTGACATTCTACAATGCGGCCTGATGCGCTCACCCCAACCCTCTCCGACCTGGAGAGGGTGCAAACATTAAAACGTTGTGCATTTACTTAGGGCTCAAAGGGCCTTCTCTGGAACTGGTCATGTCCGCATTTCGGACACAGCGGCAGCACATCCGGCGTATAAATAGCCAAATGGAAGTGACATTTCTCGCACACCAGGTTGCCAAGCCCCACGACTTCACCGCTGTGGTAAACCCCGTGATGATTAAGGTCCTGAAAAACTTCGCGCCACTCCAGTTGCGTTTTATCGGTGATATCCGCCAGTTCCTGCCACAGGCTCTCTTTGATAACCCGCATAAACACGCTATCGGTGACATCGTCCTGGCTTTCCTCATAACTGCGAGCGAACTCTTCCAGGTCGCGGCGCACCGCGCGCGTTAACTCTTCGATTTCAGTACGCGTTAGCTCCCCGGTCTGGCTTACTCGTTGACGCGCCTGGGCTACCAGCGCATCAACATCCCTTTCGCCATTGCGTAGCCGCTCGGTCAATGATGCAACCAGTTCGCGATAATATTGAGCAACCTTGTTCATTGTTTTCCTCTCCCGGGCAGTTAACCTGTTCTAATAATAGACGTTATTTACCGTTGGCTTTGTCAATTACCCCACAGAGTGCGTAAATTCTCGTCGGGGGCTTTTCGCAGGCTAAATGTGCGAAAGGCTGTTGTGACGAAGTCGTTTGGGCTATGCTATGCGGATCTGAAAAACCACGTAAAACGCTACATTTGTAGCTGTATCGCAAATACAGGACCACTGGCTGCCATGCAAGAGCAATACCGCCCGGAAGAGATAGAATCCAAAGTCCAGCTTCACTGGGAAGAGAAGCGTACCTTCGAAGTAACAGAAGACGAGAGCAAAGAAAAATATTATTGCCTGTCGATGCTTCCCTATCCTTCTGGCCGACTACACATGGGCCACGTGCGTAACTACACCATCGGTGATGTGATTTCCCGTTACCAGCGCATGCTGGGCAAGAACGTGCTGCAGCCGATTGGCTGGGATGCGTTCGGTCTGCCAGCCGAAGGTGCGGCGGTGAAAAACAACACGGCCCCGGCACCGTGGACGTACGACAATATCGCGTACATGAAAAACCAGCTCAAAATGCTGGGCTTCGGCTATGACTGGAGCCGCGAGCTGGCCACTTGTACCCCGGAATACTATCGCTGGGAACAGAAGTTCTTCACTGAACTGTATAAAAAAGGCCTGGTGTATAAGAAAACGTCCGCAGTGAACTGGTGCCCGAATGACCAGACCGTGCTGGCGAACGAACAGGTTATCGACGGCTGCTGCTGGCGCTGCGACACCAAAGTTGAGCGTAAAGAGATCCCGCAGTGGTTTATCAAAATCACCGCCTATGCCGAAGAACTGCTCAACGACCTGGATCATATGGATCAGTGGCCTGACACGGTGAAAACCATGCAGCGCAACTGGATTGGTCGTTCCGAAGGCGTGGAAATCACCTTTAACGTTAACGGCTATGACAAAACGCTGACCGTTTACACAACCCGCCCGGACACCTTTATGGGTGCCACTTATCTGGCGGTGGCGGCTGGTCACCCGTTGGCGCAGAAAGCGGCGGCAACCAATGCTGAGCTGGCAGCCTTTATCGACGAATGTCGTACTACCAAAGTGGCCGAAGCAGATATGGCGACCATGGAGAAAAAAGGCGTCGATACCGGCTTTAAAGCCGTTCATCCATTAACCGGCGAAGAGATTCCGGTTTGGGCGGCAAACTTCGTGCTGATGGAGTACGGTACTGGTGCCGTGATGGCAGTTCCGGGTCATGACCAGCGCGACTATGAATTTGCCAGCAAATACAATCTGCCGATCAAAGCGGTCATTCTGGCAGCAGACGGTTCTGAACCCGATCTGTCAGAACAAGCGCTGACCGAAAAAGGCACCCTCTTCAACTCCGGCGAATTCAGCGGCCTGAGCTTTGAAGAAGGTTTCAATGCTATTGCCGACAAACTGGCGGCCAAAGGCGTTGGCGAGCGCAAAATCAACTATCGTCTGCGCGACTGGGGCGTTTCCCGTCAGCGTTACTGGGGCGCACCGATTCCGATGGTGACGCTGGAAGACGGTACGGTGATCCCAACGCCAGAAGATCAGATCCCGGTGATTCTGCCGGAAGATGTGGTCATGGACGGCATCACCAGCCCGATCAAAGCCGATCCTGAGTGGGCGAAAACCACCGTCAACGGCCAGCCCGCGCTGCGTGAAACCGATACTTTCGACACCTTTATGGAGTCCTCCTGGTACTACGCGCGTTACACCTGCCCGCAGTACAAAGAAGGTATGCTGGATCCGAAAGCGGCTAACTACTGGCTGCCGGTTGATATCTACATTGGTGGTATCGAACACGCCATCATGCACCTGCTCTACTTCCGCTTCTTCCATAAGCTGATGCGCGACGCAGGCATGGTGAACTCTGACGAACCGGCAAAACAGTTGCTGTGTCAGGGCATGGTGCTGGCAGACGCGTTCTACTACGTTGGCGAAAACGGCGAGCGTAACTGGGTTTCACCGAAAGAAGCCATCGTTGAGCGCGACGAGAAAGGCCGTATCGTGAAGGCGAAAGACGCCGCAGGCCATGAGCTGGTGTACACCGGCATGAGCAAAATGTCCAAGTCGAAAAACAACGGTATCGACCCGCAGGAAATGGTTGAGCGCTATGGCGCGGACACCGTGCGGCTGTTTATGATGTTCGCTTCGCCGGCAGATATGACGCTGGAATGGCAGGAGTCCGGCGTGGAAGGGGCAAACCGCTTCCTGAAACGCGTCTGGAAACTGGCTTATGAACATAAAGCGCTCGGCCCGGTTGTAGCACTGGATATCAGCGCACTGAACGAAGACCAGCAGGCGCTGCGCCGCGACGTTCACAAAACTATCGCTAAAGTCACGGATGATATTGGTCGTCGTCAGACCTTCAACACCGCGATTGCGGCGATTATGGAGCTGATGAACAAACTGGCGAAAGCACCGACCGAAGGCGAGCAAGATCGTGCTCTGCTGCAGGAAGCGCTGCTGGCGGTTGTCCGTATGCTTAACCCGTTCACGCCACATGCGAGCTTTACCCTGTGGAAAGAACTGGGCGGCGAAGGCGATATCGACAACGCGCCGTGGCCGGTTGCAGACGACGCGGCGATGGTTGAAAACACCACGCTGGTTGTCGTGCAGGTTAACGGTAAAGTGCGCGGTAAAATCACCGTTGCCGTTGACGCGACCGAAGAACAGGTCCGTGAACGTGCAGGTCAGGAACCGCTGGTCGCAAAATATCTTGATGGCGTTACCTTGCGTAAAGTGATTTACGTACCGGGTAAACTGCTTAATCTGGTCGTTGGCTAAGCGCGGGAGGAAGCGTGCGATATCTGGCAACATGGTTGTTATCTCTGGCGGTGCTTCTCACCGCCGGATGCGGCTGGCACTTGCGTAATACGACGCAGGTGCCGGGCAATATGAACATAATGATCTTTGATTCCGCAGATCCGAACGGTCCTCTTAGCCGTGCTGTACGTAATCAGTTGCGGCTCAATGGCGTGGAACTGGTGGAGAAAGGCTCATTGCGTAAGGATGTGCCTTCCCTTCGCCTTGGGGCTGTCACTTTCACACGTGATACCGCGTCTATTTTCCAGGACGGAAGTACTGCTGAGTATCAGTTAGTGCTGACAGTTCAAGCCAGCGTGCTGATCCCGGGCCATGACATCTACCCGATACACACCAGGGTGTATCGTTCGTTCTTTGATAACCCGCAGACGGCGCTGGCGAAAGATGCCGAACAGGACATAATCATACAGGAAATGTACGACAAAGCGGCAGAACAACTGATTCGCAAACTGTCTAGCGTACAAGCGGCAGATAACGAAAAAAACCCGCCGTCCGCGCGTCCTGCGGCAAAATCGGGTAGCTAATGCTTAAGTTGTATCCGGAACAACTCCGCGCGCAGCTCAATGAAGGGCTGCGCGCGGCGTATTTACTGCTCGGTAATGACCCTCTTTTATTGCAGGAAAGCCATGACGCCGTACGTCAGGCGGCCTTCGCACAAGACTTCACCGAACATCACGCTTTCACCATTGATGCCAGCACGGACTGGGATGCTATCTATGCGATCTGCCAGGCACTCAGCCTGTTTGCCAGCCGCCAGATACTGTCCTTACAGTTGCCGGAAAATGGCCCTAACGCCGCGCTTAATGAACGCCTCGCCATGCTGGTGGGCCTGCTTCATGATGATCTGATATTGATTGTGCGTGGCAATAAGCTGACGAAGGCCCAGGAAAATGCCGCCTGGTATACTGCTCTGGCCAATCGCAGCGTTTCGGTCAGTTGTCAGACCCCGGAGCAGGCCAATCTACCCCGCTGGGTTGCCGCACGTGCGAAGCAGAACAACCTGCAACTGGACGACGCCGCCAATCAGTTGCTTTGCTATTGCTACGAAGGGAATCTATTGGCCGCCGCGCAGGCGCTGGAAAGGCTGGCGCTGCTCTTCCCGGACGGTAAGCTGACGCTACCGCGCGTGGAACAGGCCGTTAACGATGCCGCTCACTTTACGCCATTTCACTGGGTAGACGCCCTGCTGGCAGGGAAAAGTAAACGTGCGCTTCATATACTGCATCAGCTTAAACTCGAAGCCAGCGAACCGATTATCCTGCTGCGTACTATCCAGCGTGAGCTGACGTTACTGGTGACGCTAAAACGGCAGTCTGCCCATACGCCGCTGCGTTCGCTGTTTGATAAACACCGGGTCTGGCAAAATCGGCGCGGCCTCATCGGTGAAGCGCTACAACGTCTGAGCAATGAGCAACTGCGCCAGGCTGTTCATCTGCTTACGCGTATTGAATTGATTGTGAAACAGGATTTTGGTCAGTCGGTATGGGCAGAGCTGGAAGGACTTTCTCTGCTACTCTGTCATAAGGCACTGGCAGACGTTTTTATTGATGGTTGATATGAATCAGTTGCAGGCACTTTTTGGCGGTACATTTGATCCTATTCACTACGGGCACCTGAAACCGGTCGAAGCACTGGCAAACCAGATTGGGCTGTCACGCGTCATTATCATGCCCAATAACGTCCCTCCCCATCGCCCACAGCCTGAGGCGACAAGCGTACAGCGTAAAGCAATGGTGGAACTGGCTATCAGCGACAAACCGCTTTTTGCCCTTGATGAGCGCGAACTGCGGCGTGAGAGCCCCTCGTACACGGCGCAAACCTTGCAGGCGTGGCGAGAAGAACAAGGGCCGAAGCGCTCACTGGCCTTCATTATTGGTCAGGACTCGCTGTTAACGTTTCCGACATGGCATCACTATGAAACTATTCTGAACAACAGCCATTTGATTGTCTGCCGCCGCCCCGGTTACCCGTTAGCCATGGAGAATGAGGCCGATCAGCAGTGGCTGGAAGACCATCTGACACATAACGCGGATGATTTGCATACCCTGCCTGCCGGCAAAATCTATTTAGCGGAAACACCGTGGTTCAACATTTCCGCCACGCTCATCCGTGAAAGGCTGGAAAGAGGCGAGAATTGCGATGATCTGCTTCCCGCCACGGTACTCGATTATATCAATCAGCATGGCCTCTATCGCTGAGGACGCTATCCAGCGCCTCAATCAGCCGATCGTTTTCTGACGCGCTACGTACCGCAACACGGTAGTAACGCGCGTCGAGCCCCGGATAGTTGGCACAACTGCGAATCAAAATGTGCTGGCGGAGCAACGCCTGCTGTAGGTCAATGCCTGCATCACAGCGCAAGAAGAGATAATTCGCCACGCCCGGCCAGACGAATAACTCAGGCAAATTTTCCAGCGCCTGACGCAAGCGCGGTCGTTCCGTGTTGAGCCATTGCCATGTTTCTTTTTGATACGCGCTATCGTTTAAAACCACTTCTCCCGCCAGCGCCGCAAAGGCGTTAATAGACCAGGGCATCTGCTGCTGGCGCATACGGGTGACAAGATGTGTGTTACTGCTGAGCAAATACCCCAGACGTAGCCCCGGAATAGCGTAAAACTTGGTCAGGGAACGCAGCACCCAAATATGCGAATTGTCCGCCAGATGGGGGATAAATCCGTCGCGATCGCTAAGGAAATCCATAAAGGCTTCATCCAGCACCAGTGTGATGCCGAGCTGCTTACAGCGTGCGGCAATATCATGCATCAGTGAAGCATCTGGCAACAGGCCGGTGGGATTGTTGGGAGTACAGAGGAACAGACAGTCAACGCCACCGGTGAGTGCGTCAAGAATCGCCCCGGTAATCTGCCAGCCATCCTCTTCACGCAGCGCATAATCGACGATATCACACCCGGAAAGCTGCAAGGCGCGGCGATATTCGGCAAACCCCGGCGTGACGAGCATCACCCGGCGCGGCAGAAGGCCTTTCACCAACGTAAATATTGATTCAGTTTCACCGTTGCCCGCGAGGATCCAGTCGGCGGGAACCTGATGATGTGCGGCAAGCGCCTGATGTAATTGCTGATATTCAGGATCCGGGTAGCGCTCAGCCACGGCAAAATTATTCAGTAAAGCGTGTTTCAATGACGCGGGCATACCTGCCGGGTTTATATTCGCACTGAAATCCAATAAATCCTCGGCTGAAACACCCACCATAGCAGCGGCCTCACGGATATTTCCGCCGTGTGCGCTGTGAAATAAAGCCATCTTCTGCTCCGGGCAAAAGCGTTATTTTAAACGAAAAGCCACCAGGAATAAGGGTGTAATGATAAACTTCGTGCAGAAAACCGCACGGGAGAAAACAATGCGACTCTGGTTGATTCGACATGGCGAAACCGAAGCAAATGTTGCAGGACTCTACAGTGGGCACTCACCTACCCCGCTAACCGCAAAGGGGATTTCACAGGCGCAAACGCTACATCACCTGCTTCGTGAAGTGCCTTTCGACCGGGTGATCTGCAGCGAACTCGAACGTGCGCAACACACGGCAAGGCTGGTCCTGAACGATCGCAATATCGTTCAACATTCAACGCCGTTGCTCAATGAGATGTTTTTTGGCGACTGGGAGATGCGCCACCACCGGGACCTTACCCGGGAAGATCCGCAGAGCTATGCCGCGTGGTGCGCCGACTGGCAGAACGCCATTCCTACCAACGGAGAGGGTTTTCAGGCGTTCTCCGCACGTGTACAAGATTTTATCAGCCAGCTCCCCAACTGGGGCCCGGCGGAAAATCTGCTGATCGTCAGCCATCAGGGCGTATTGAGTCTGCTCATCGCCAGTTTACTTAAGATGCCAGCGGCGTCGTTATGGCATTTTCGCGTAGACCAGGGCACCTGGAGCGCAATGGATATCCATGATGATTTTTCCATGTTACGCGTTCTCAACAGCCGCGCGGTGTGGCAAGCGGAGGATTAACGGCCGTTTTTTCACCCGGCACGCCTCTCCCGCGGGTCAGGTCATTGACACACACGGACAGGCTGCTATCCTCCGCACCGCTATCTGCGGCCTTATAGAAATTGTTTTACAAAAATGGCGATGCAATCTCACTCATGGGGTGGGATGATAGCCCACTTTTTAAAAGCCAGGGTCGGACATTTGTCCCGACAATGGTCGCAGTTCAGGTATAATGTCAGGCCATTTATTTACACCGTTTTCATGTACACCCCAGGGGGAACACTTGCAGGGTAAAGCACTCCAGGATTTTGTAATCGACAAAATTGATGACCTGAAAGGTCAGGACATCGTCGCACTCGACGTTCACGGCAAATCCAGTATCACCGACTGTATGATTATCTGCACCGGTACATCCACACGCCACGTCATGTCCATCGCGGATCATGTGGTTCAGGAATCTCGTGCTGCAGGTATGCTTCCTCTGGGAGTGGAAGGTGAAAATGTCGCTGACTGGATCGTCGTAGACCTGGGTGATGTCATCGTCCATGTGATGCAGGAAGAGAGTCGTCGCCTGTATGAGCTGGAAAAACTCTGGGGTTAATGCGTGAAGCTGCAACTGGTAGCCGTCGGCACAAAAATGCCGGACTGGGTACAAACCGGGTTTACTGAATATCTGCGTCGTTTCCCGAAAGATATGCCTTTTGAGCTGGTGGAAATCCCGGCGGGCAAGCGCGGCAAAAACGCAGATATCAAGCGTATTCTCGACAAAGAGGGTGAACTGATGCTTGCTGCGGCAGGTAAAAATCGGATCGTCACCCTCGATATCCCCGGTAAACCCTGGGATACGCCGCAACTGGCAAATGAACTGGAACGCTGGAAACAGGATGGACGTGACGTCAGCCTGCTTATCGGCGGGCCGGAAGGGTTATCCCCCGCCTGTAAAGCTGCGGCAGAACAAAGCTGGTCACTCTCTGCGCTGACGCTTCCTCACCCGCTGGTGCGTGTGCTGGTGGCGGAAAGCTTGTATCGCGCATGGAGCATCACGACCAACCATCCTTATCATCGTGAGTAATGACCACCAGGTAAACTAAGCAGCGGATGAAATTACAGAATTCTTTTCGCGACTATTCGGCTGAGTCTGCGCTGTTTGTGCGCCGGGCCCTTGTCGCTTTTGCAGGGATTTTGCTGCTCACCGGCGTGCTTATCGCCAACCTTTATAATCTGCAAATTGTCCGTCATGCTGACTACCAGACGCGTTCTAACGAGAACCGCATCAAACTGGTACCTATTCCGCCAAGCCGCGGCATTATCTACGATCGCAACGGCACGCCGCTGGCGCTGAACCGCACGATCTATCAGATTGAGATGATGCCGGAAAAGGTCGACAACGTTGAGCAAACACTCAATGCGTTGCGTGACGTGGTGGACCTGACCGATGAGGACATTGCTAACTTCAAAAAGGAGCGCTCCCGCTCCCATCGCTTTACCTCGATTCCGGTCAAAGCCAACCTCAACGAAGTTCAGGTGGCGCGCTTCGCGGTCAATCAATATCGCTTCCCTGGCGTGGAAGTAAAAGGCTATAAACGCCGTTACTATCCGTTCGGCTCAGCGCTGACGCACGTGATTGGCTACGTATCCAAAATAAACGATAAAGACGTCGAACGGCTGGATAAAGAAGGCAAGCTGGCGAACTACGCCGCCACGCATGACATAGGCAAGCTCGGCATCGAACGCTATTACGAAGATGTGCTGCACGGACAGACCGGTTACGAAGAGGTCGAAGTTAACAACCGCGGGCGCGTGATTCGCCAGTTAAAAGAAGTGCCACCGCAAGCCGGGCATGACATCTACCTGACGCTGGATTTAAAACTGCAGCAATATATCGAAACCCTGTTGCAGGGTAGCCGTGCGGCGGTCGTGGTGACCGACCCGCGCAATGGTGCCATTCTCGCGCTGGTCTCTACACCGAGCTATGATCCGAACCTGTTTGTCGACGGCATCTCCAGCAAGGATTACACCGCGCTGCTCAACGATCCGAACACACCGTTGGTGAACCGCGCCACGCAAGGGGTTTACCCGCCTGCATCGACGGTGAAACCCTATGTTGCCGTCTCTGCCCTGAGCGCCGGGGTGATCACTCGCAACACCACCCTTTTCGATCCGGGCTGGTGGCAACTGCCAGGCTCTGAAAAACGCTATCGTGACTGGAAAAAGTGGGGGCATGGCCGCCTGAATGTCACCAAATCACTGGAAGAGTCAGCGGACACCTTTTTCTATCAGGTCGCCTACGACATGGGCATCGACCGCCTTGCCGAGTGGCTGACCAAGTTTGGTTACGGTCAGTATACCGGTATCGATCTGGCCGAAGAGCGCTCGGGTAATATGCCAACGCGCGAATGGAAGCTTAAACGCTTTAAGAAACCCTGGTACCAGGGGGACACGATTCCCGTCGGGATTGGCCAGGGTTACTGGACCGCAACGCCAGTACAAATGAACAAAGCGATGATGACGCTGATTAACGACGGCATTGTCAAAGTGCCGCACTTGTTAATGAGTACGACGGAAGACGGTAAACAGGTTCCATGGCAACAGCCGCCGCAAAAACAGGTTGGCGATGTGCACTCCGGCTTCTGGGAAATCGCCAAAGATGGGATGTACGGCGTGGCGAACCGCCCGAACGGTACCGGGCATAAATATTTTGCCGGTTCACCGTACAAAGTCGCGGCGAAATCCGGTACAGCCCAGGTCTTCGGGCTGAAAGCTAACGAAACCTATAACGCACATCGCATCGCCGAACGTCTGCGTGACCATAAGCTGATGACGGCGTTCGCGCCTTATGATAATCCCCAGGTTGCGGTTGCAATGATCCTGGAAAACGGCGGCGCCGGCCCTGCGGTCGGTACGATTATGCGCCAAATCCTTGACCATATAATGCTTGGCGACAACAACACTGAATTGCCGTCGGAAAACCCGGCATCAACAGCGGCAGAGGACCAATAATCATGACGGATAATCCGAACAAAAAATCGTTCTGGGATAAAATCCATATCGATCCCGCCTTCTTGCTGATTGTGCTGGCTCTGCTGTTCTATAGCGCGATGGTTATCTGGAGCGCCAGCGGGCAGGATATCGGCATGACGGAGCGTAAAGTCGGCCAGATAGCCATGGGCCTTATCGCGATGGTTGTACTGGCGCAGGTCCCACCACGCGTCTATGAAGGCTGGGCACCCTATCTGTATGTTTTTTGCGTCATCCTGCTGGTCGCCGTTGATGCTTTCGGGGCGATCTCAAAAGGTGCTCAGCGCTGGCTTGATTTAGGCATCGTGCGTTTCCAGCCCTCGGAAATTGCGAAAATTGCCGTACCGCTCATGGTGGCGCGTTTTATTAACCGCGATGTCTGTCCGCCATCGTTGAAAAACACCGCGATTGCGCTGGTGCTGATATTTATGCCAACGCTGCTGGTGGCCGCCCAGCCCGACCTCGGTACCGCCATTCTTATCGCTATGTCCGGTCTTTTCGTGCTGTTTTTATCCGGCCTGAGCTGGCGCCTCATCTTAGTGGCCGTTCTGCTGATAGCGGCATTTATACCCATATTATGGTTCTTCCTGATGCACGATTATCAACGCCAGCGCGTGATGATGTTGCTCGATCCGGAAACCGATCCGCTCGGCGCAGGCTATCATATTATTCAGTCGAAAATCGCCATCGGCTCCGGTGGGTTGCAGGGGAAAGGCTGGCTGCACGGTACGCAGTCACAGCTGGAGTTTTTACCTGAACGCCACACCGACTTTATCTTTGCCGTCCTTGCCGAAGAGTTGGGGCTGATTGGTATTTTGATCCTGCTCGGGCTTTATGTACTGCTGATCATGCGTGGTTTATGGATTGCCGCGCGCGCGCAAACCACCTTTGGCCGGGTCATGGCGGGCGGTTTGATGTTGATTTTATTCGTTTATGTATTCGTAAATATTGGTATGGTGAGTGGTATCTTGCCGGTGGTGGGCGTACCGTTGCCGCTGGTAAGTTACGGGGGCTCGGCCCTGATTGTACTGATGGCGGGGTTTGGTATCGTGATGTCGATTCATACCCACAGGAAGATGTTATCAAAAAGCGTATAAGGGGTGCGCAATGCGTAAGCAATGGCCAGGTGTCTGTATAGCAGCAGTATTGCTGGCGTCATGTTCAAGTGATGATGGTCAGCAAAAGACGATGGTCGCGCCGCCTACTCCGGTGTGCAGCGGTCCGGTCGTTGAAATCAGCGGCGCGGAGCCTCGTTTTGAGACGCCGAATCCTTCGGCAAACCAGGATTACGAGCGCGACGGCAAAAGCTACAAAATTGTGCAGAACCCTTCGCAGTTCAGCCAGGCTGGGTTCGCCGCTATCTACGATGCGGAGCCAGGCAGCAATTTAACCGCGACGGGAGAAGCGTTCGATCCGTTACAACTGACCGCCGCGCATCCGACGCTGCCCGTTCCGAGTTATGCCCGTATTACCAACCTGGCCAATGGCCGCATGGTGGTGGTACGCATCAACGATCGCGGCCCTTATGGTAACGATCGCGTGATCTCATTGTCACGTGCGGCAGCGGATCGCCTGAATACGTCGAACAATACCAAAGTGCGCATCGACCCGATCATTGTGGCGCAGGACGGTTCCATGTCCGGTCCGGGGACGGTTTGTACCACTATCGCGAAGCAGACCTATGCCCTGCCGGCACTACCGGATTTAAGCGGTAATGGCGCGTCACAACCGCAGCCTGCTCCTGACAATGTGCGTATGATCAGCAATTCAACGCTGAAAGGGGATGAAAACACAAAGCCAGTAAGTAGCGGCGGTTTCCTGGGTGCGCCGACGCCGCTGCATGCTGGCGTACTAGAGGGCAGCGAACCCGCAGCGCCCGCGGTGACGACGCAGACCACGCCCCCCGTTGCCGCTGCGCCAGTGGTAGCGGCACCGGTGACACGCACCGCCCCCGTGACGGCGCCGATCACCGCGCCAGGTTCAGTACAGGGCCACGTTGCGACATCAGCCGCGCCGGTTGCGGCCAGCGGAAGTTATATGGTGCAGGTTGGCGCAGTCAGCGATCAAACTCGCGCGCAGCAGTACCAGCAGCGCCTGGCCCAGCAATTTTCTGTGCCGGGGCGGGTGGTACAAAACGGGGCTGTGTGGCGTATTCAGCTTGGTCCATTTACCAATAAGTCGGACGCCAGTGCATTACAACAGCGTCTGCAAAATGAAGCGCAGTTACAGTCTTTCGTGACCAACGCGCAATAACAGATTTGGCATCTGACTTTGTCAACCAGTGTAAACAGCATTAACAAAGTCATGCGGAAAGTCGGATGCCTGTCAGAATAGCTTTTGCTATAGTAGGGCACTTTTTTTAACTCCATCACGGATGTCGTTGTTCAGACCATGAAGACCACTCTCTCCGTTCGTTTCGTACAGCGCCTGGCGCTCACCACGGCACTCACTGCCGCAACCCTCGGCGCAGCCCATGCCGATGATCTCAACATCAAGACCATGATTCCTGGCGCCCCACAGATTGATGCCGAATCCTGGATCCTCATCGATTACAACTCCGGCAAGGTGTTGACCGAACAGAACGCCGATTCACGCCGCGATCCGGCCAGCCTGACGAAAATGATGACCAGCTACGTCATCGGCCAGGCAATGAAAGCGGGTAAATTCAAAGACAGCGATCTGGTCACTATCGGCAATGACGCATGGGCGACCGGCAACCCGGTGTTCCGTGGCTCTTCTCTGATGTTCTTGAAACCGGGTATGCAAGTTCCGGTTTCCCAGCTCATCCGTGGTATCAACCTGCAGTCTGGTAACGACGCCTGTGTGGCGATGGCCGACTATGTTGCCGGTAGCCAGGACGCCTTTGTCGGTCTGATGAATAACTACGTTAAAGCGCTTGGCCTGCAGAACTCCCACTTCCAGACGGTTCATGGTCTGGATGCAGAGGGTCAATACAGCTCAGCGCGTGACATGGCTCTGATTGGCCAGGCATTGATTCGTGATGTGCCAAACGAATACTCCATCTACAAAGAGAAAGAGTTCACCTTTAACGGTATCCGCCAGACCAACCGTAACGGCCTGCTGTGGGATAACAGCCTGAATGTCGACGGTATTAAAACGGGTCACACAGACAAAGCGGGTTACAACCTGGTGGCTTCTGCAACCGAAGGCCAGATGCGTCTGATTTCCGCAGTCATGGGTGGCAGAACATTCAAAGGGCGTGAGGCCGAAAGTAAAAAACTGCTGACATGGGGTTTCCGTTTCTTCGAAACCGTAAGCCCGCTGAAAGCAGGCAAAGAGTTCGCCTCTGAGCCAGCCTGGTTCGGTGATAACGATCGCGCTTCGTTGGGTGTTGATAAAGACGTATACCTGACAATCCCACGTGGTCGCATGAAAGACCTGAAAGCAAGTTATGTTTTAAGCACCAGCGAACTGCACGCACCGTTGCAGAAAAATCAGGTGGTTGGCACGATTAACTTCCAGTTGGACGGCAAAACCATCGAACAACGCCCTCTGGTCGTGCTGCAGGAAATTCAGGAAGGGAATTTCTTCGGCAAAATCATCGACTATATCAAGCTGATGTTCCACCACTGGTTCGGCTAAAAAACGAACACTTGAAAGTGTGATTTACGTCCCCATATACTAAGCATCTCAATAAACTCCTGCCCTTTCGGCAGGAGTTATTATTTTTACGCCGGAGCTGACATGAAAACCAATCTCAAAGAACTGCTTGAATTCCCGACTCCCTTTACATACAAAGTGATGGGACTGGCGAAACCAGAGCTGGTTGATCTGGTGGTTGAAGTGGTACAGCGCCATGCGCCCGGTGATTACTCTCCGCAGGTAAAACCGAGCAGCAAAGGCAATTACCACTCGGTATCCATCACCATCACCGCCACGCATATTGAGCAAGTTGAGACACTGTACGAAGAACTGGGCAATATCGAAATTGTTCGTATGGTGCTGTAATGAAGCCAGGTGTTACCGGGCCGCTGGTCGGGTAACACCCTCTCTGTGATATACTCCCCTCACCTTTTCTTCTCCCGGAGATGCTGTTTTGTCTCAGGATACAATCCTAATCCGTAACCTTGGCCTGCAACCCTACGACCCTGTGTCGGAGGCAATGCATGAATTCACGGAAACCCGCACCGAGAGCACGCCTGACGAAATCTGGCTGGTTGAACACAACCCGGTATTCACCCAGGGCCAGGCAGGTAAAGCTGAACATGTCCTCTCGCCGGGTGATATTCCGGTAATACAAAGCGATCGCGGAGGCCAGGTCACTTATCATGGTCCCGGTCAGCAGGTCATGTACATATTAATAAACCTCAAGCGTCGCAAACTTGGCGTCCGCGAACTCGTCACCGTGATGGAACAAACTGTCATCGATACGCTGGCGGAATTGGGTATTGAGGCGCGTGCGCGCGCCGATGCTCCGGGCGTTTATGTGCAGGATAAAAAGATCTGTTCGCTGGGGTTGCGCATCCGTAAAGGTTGCTCATTTCATGGCCTGGCGTTAAATATTGCGATGGATCTAACCCCTTTTTTACGCATCAATCCTTGTGGGTATGCGGGGATGGAAATGACACAGGTAAAACATTTCACGCCTGATGCCAATATGGACAAAATAAGACCTATGCTTATTAGCCATCTTTTAGCACAGCTAAACAATCCGCCGCATATATATACCGCTACTTAATATATGATGTATAGCGGCTTGCTTTTTAAGCAAGTCGTTATATATTTCCCCCAGTTATACTTTACAACCGCAGCGCTCTTCTCTATTTTCAAAATACCTGCCTGATCAGGTTAATTCGCAACGCGTGGCACATTTGCTGCTACGTCGAATTGCGCATAGCCGGATTAAATTTAAGCTTAATGTCCTGCATCATGCTGAAAACCATCCATAATGATGATATGTGAAGAAAAAATCGGCTTAAATTACACATCACCATAAATAATAAATTCAACTATCATTCATATTGTGAATGATTACGGAGCACAAGCGTGGATTATAATAACTTGCCGGAACAGAGAATAGCCGAGCGACCCGAAGATGATAAACCGCAAATCTTCCGAACGTTACGCAATATAGACCTCAATTTATTGACTATCTTTGAGGCAGTATATGTACACAAAGGGATTGTGAATGCCGCGCGAGTGCTTAACCTGACGCCGTCCGCAATTAGTCAATCCATTCAAAAATTACGAACAATATTTCCCGATCCGCTTTTTATTCGTAAAGGCCAGGGCGTGACGCCAACAGCCTATGCGTCGCATTTACATGAGTATATCAGCCAGGGTCTGGAGTCGATTCTCGGTGCGCTGGATCTCACCGGAAGTTATGATAAACAGCGAACCATTACCATAGGCACACCGCCTTCGCTGGGCGCGATTGTGATTCCCGTCATCTGGCAGGCGATTAAAGAGAGCGCACCACATCTGGTGATGCGTAACATCCCTGTCCATGATGCCGAAAATCAGCTTAGTCAGTTCCAGACCGATCTCATCATCGATACCAATATCCCGTCGGCACGCACTCTCAGCCATCATGCGCTCTATACAGACAGGCTGATGCTGGTGTGTCGCGAAGGGCACCCCTGCCTGCGCTCGACGATCAACGAAGATGTCCTGCAACACTATGAACACACCTTATTGATGCTAGAGGGACAAAACCTGAGTGCGTTGCGTCAGCGTGTTCAGGATCTGTTCCCTGAACGTCACGTCAGCTTTAGCAGTTACAATATGTTCACTATCGCAGCACTGATTGGCAACAGCGATATGTTGGGGCTGATGCCGACTCGTCTGTTCAAGCTTTTTAGCGCGTGCTGGCCTCTGGTGGAAATTGATTTTCCGCCAGTCAGTAACGAAAGACTGGATGTTTCTCTGTATTACAACAAGTTAAGCCTTCGCGACCCCGTGCTTGAAAACGTTATCAACGTTATTCGCCGCGCATTCTGAAGTTCATATCAGCCTGGCAAAACGGCTAATTACCATTGGGCAAAGGGTACAAAACAACAACTATTTTACATTTTGCCCAGTTGCCAGGCTGCTTTCTGCCCTCTATCAGTGCTATACTGCACGTCATTAATTCAAAAATAGTTGATAAATACAACATTCCCTTGAATTGAAACACTTACTTCGTTATCCGCAACTGGAACACGCACGCTATGAGTAAACCCATTGTGATGGAACGCGGTGTTAAGTACCGCGATGCCGATAAAATGGCCCTTATCCCGGTTAAAAACGTGGCAACAGAGCGCGAAGCCCTGTTAAGAAAACCGGAATGGATGAAAATCAAACTTCCGGCTGACTCCTCCCGTATTCAGGGTATCAAGGCGGCCATGCGTAAGAACGGGCTGCACTCGGTTTGCGAAGAAGCGTCCTGCCCGAACCTGGCAGAGTGTTTCAATCACGGCACGGCAACCTTTATGATCCTCGGCGCTATCTGTACGCGTCGTTGTCCGTTCTGCGATGTGGCGCACGGCCGCCCTGTTGCGCCGGATGCTAATGAGCCGAAAAAACTGGCACAAACTATCTCTGATATGGCGTTGCGTTACGTCGTGATTACCTCCGTAGACCGTGACGATCTGCGCGATGGTGGTGCTCAGCATTTCGCTGACTGTATCAGTGCGATTCGCGACAAAAACCCCGCAATCAAGATTGAGACGCTGGTACCAGACTTCCGTGGTCGTATGGACCGCGCGCTGGATATTTTGACGGCTACCCCGCCGGATGTGTTTAACCACAACCTGGAGAACGTACCGCGCGTTTACCGCCAGGTCCGTCCGGGTGCAGACTATAACTGGTCGCTGAAACTGCTGGAACGCTTTAAAGAAGCGCATCCGGAGATCCCAACCAAGTCTGGTCTGATGGTGGGACTTGGCGAAACCAATGCGGAAATCGTCGAGGTTATGCGTGATCTGCGCCGTCACGGCGTCACCATGCTGACGCTGGGCCAGTATTTGCAGCCAAGCCGTCACCATCTGCCTGTACAGCGTTATGTCAGCCCGGAAGAGTTTGACGAAATGAAAGCGGAAGCGCTGGCGATGGGCTTCACCCATGCCGCATGCGGTCCATTCGTGCGTTCGTCCTACCACGCTGACCTGCAAGCTAAAGGTATTGAAGTCAAATAATGCGGTAATATCTGATTACACTTGCCATAAAAAAACCGGCCATTGCGCCGGTTTTTTATGCTGCACGAACAGGCTTACTCTTTATGAGAAAGCTTTTCGGCTGGAACGTCGTCTTCCGCAGTTTTCTTCGCCGTGGTGTCATCGTCGTTCATGGCTTTTTTAAAGCCCTTGATCGCTGTGCCCAGATCACCGCCCAGCGTACGAAGTTTTTTGGTACCAAACAGCAGAATGACCAGTGCGGCCACGACCAGCAATTTGGTAATACTAATCTCACCCATAGATACCTTCTTTCATAAATCGGACTGCGTAAAGCACCATTATAACCTGATGTCATTAACGGTCATTCGACGCGCGCACACAATAGCAATCTGTAACGAGATGAATCAAGCGTTGTTTAAAAAAACATCACATCAGTTGCGGTGGAGCGAAACGGCGGTTGCGCAGTACCGGTAGTTTTTCCCGCGTCTGCGATAAGCGCTGCTGCGTAATCTCCGCCATGATGAGCTGCGGGGCTTCTCCCGCTGCGGCAATAACCACCCCCTGAGGGTCGACCACCTGACTCAGGCCAATATTCTTATTGCCACATTCCCCTGACGCAACGATATAACAGGTCGTGTCCAGTGCTCGTGCAGCCAGCAACGTCGCCCAGTGCCGCTCTTTGAGCGGGCCCCGAACCCAGGCAGCAGGAAGCGCCAGAATGTCTGCCCCCTGTAGCGCCAATGACAATGCCAGCTCGGGGAAGCGCAGATCATAGCAGGTCATTAACCCAACCTTCATCCCGTCTACGTCAATTAATGGTGCGATTTCATGCCCCGCATCCACGCGAGCCGACTCTTGCATGTTAAATGCATCGTACAGATGAAGTTTTCCGTAATGGGCAATGATGCGCCCTTCGCGCAGCGCCACCAGCGTATTGACCGCCCTGCCTGGCGCAGAAGGCACATGGAGGGTCAGTATGGTTGTCAGCTTGTTGTGGCGGCTTTCTTCCAGCAACAGGCTTAAAAAGCCGCCATCCAGCGTCTGAGCCGATTTCACAGACATATGAGGGTCGTTGTCATCTCGTGCCAGTAACGCCTCAGGAAGTACCAATAGCGACGCCTGCTGGCGTGCCGCTTGCGACATCAATGTTACACACGTCCGGGCATTCGTTTGCCAGTCCGGGGTAACCACAAATTGCCCTGCTGCAACAATCATCGTTTTCTCCTGATTCTGTCGCCATAGCCAGCCTTGCGCTTCGGCGCTACACTCACCACTCTAACAAATCAAATAGCAGGATTTCCCCGTGTTACAACTTCTTTTAGCTGTATTTATTGGTGGTGGTACTGGCAGCGTGGCGCGTTGGGCGCTCAGCATGAAATTTAACCCCGCCCATCACGCTATTCCCCTTGGGACTCTGACCGCGAACTTAGCCGGCGCGTTTATTATTGGCATGGGGCTGGCCTGGTTTAACCGCATGACCCATATCGACCCGATGTGGAAGGTGTTACTGACCACTGGTTTTTGCGGCGGTCTGACGACCTTTTCAACATTTTCGGCCGAAGTGGTGTTTTTACTGCAGGAAGGACGCTTTAGCTGGGCTTTGCTCAACGTGGCCGTTAATCTGCTCGGATCATTTGCGATGACGGCGCTCGCGTTCTGGTTGTTTTCCAGCGTGAATGCAAATTAAGGGCAAAAAAAAAACCCGCCTTAGAGGCGGGTTTTGAAATTCTGTCTTATTGCTAACTTAGATAGCCATTACGTTAGCAGCAGAAGGACCTTTGGCACCGTTAGTGATTTCGAACTCTACACGCTGACCTTCAGCCAGAGTTTTGAAACCATTGCTCTGGATTGCAGAGAAGTGTACGAACACGTCTTTGCTGCCATCTTCCGGAGTAATGAAACCGAATCCTTTGGATTCATTAAACCACTTAACGTTACCTTTAATCTTAGACATCAATATTACCTTTACATGAAAAACGACACAAATGCTGTGTCGAGTTACAGTACAACAATTGTGAAGACTTTTGTCCAGTCGTTATTCATCAAAAAGTGATAAATGTCGCTAAGTTTTTTCAAAGCTACCGTTTATTTGGGATCCGCATCAATGGTTAAGAATTAACCACCCCAAAAATGCTACGTCCCGGAAACGAGACGCGACATTTTAACGCTATATTAGCGACGACGATGAAGCAATTGATACACCGCCGGGATCACAAACATCGACAACAACGGCGCGGTGACCATGCCGCCGATCATGGGCGCGGCAATACGGCTCATCACCTCTGAACCGCTTCCCCCGCCCCACATTATCGGCAACAGGCCTGCCATAATGGTCGCAACAGTCATGACTTTGGGCCGCACGCGCAGCACCGCCCCTTCATGAATGGCCCGCCTTAACATCGCCTGGCCGCCATCCGGATCGCGTTGGCGATACTTCTCCAGCGCATGATTGATGTACAGCACCATTATCACGCCGAACTCTGCCGCCACTCCCGCCAGCGCAATAAAGCCGACGGCGCCCGCCACGGACAAATTGTATCCCAATAGCCACAACAACCAGACGCCGCCAATCAGCGAGAACGGCAACGTTCCCATGATCAATAACGCGTCGGAAATGCGCTTAAAGGTGATAAACAGCAGAACAAAAATAATCATCAGCGTGACGGGTAAGACGACTTTCAATTTCGCCGTCGCCCGCTCCAGATACTCAAACTGACCGGACCAGGAGAGCGTAACCCCCTGCGGCAATGTCACCTGTTCAGCAACCCGTTGCTGCATATCGTCCACGGCTGATTTAAGGTCGCGACCACGCAAATCGACATAGATCCAGTTCGACAGGCGCGCATTCTCACTTTTCAGCATCGGTGGGCCCTCTTTCACCACAATATCCGCCAGTTCGCCCAGCGCGATCTGACTGCCGTTTTCAGTGATCACCGGCAGCGCACGAAGATCGTCGACATTGCCGCGGATTTCACGCGGATAGCGAATATTGATCGGGAAACGCTCACGCCCCTGCAAAACCTCGCCGACGTTTTCCCCGCCCACCAGAGTTGAGACCAGCGATTGCAACTCTTTGACCGAAACGCCGTAGCGTGCGGCCTGTTGGCGGTTGATATTGATATCCACATAGCGCCCGCCCGCCAGCCGTTCTGCCAGCGCCGACGTCACGCCAGGCACGGTTTTCACGACCTGCTCAATGTGCTGGGCCACTCGCTCGATATCGGCAATGTTATTACCGTTCACCTTTATCCCCACGGGGCTTTTGATCCCGGTCGCCAGCATATCCAGTCGGTTACGAATCGGCGGCACCCAGACATTGGCAATCCCCGGCAGGCTAACCGTTTTATCGAGTTCCTCGACCAGTTTTTCCGGCGTCATGCCTGGACGCCACTGTTCGCGAGGTTTAAAGCGAATGGTGCTCTCAATCATGGTTAAGGGTGCCGGGTCTGTTGCGCTCTCTGCCCTGCCCGCTTTACCGAAGACGCTTTCCACTTCCGGAACAGTTTTGATCAGTCGGTCCGTCTGCTGTAACAGTCTCGCCGCTTCCCGGGCCGAAATCCCCGGTAGTGTCGACGGCATATAGAGCAGGTCCCCCTCATTCAACGGTGGCATAAATTCGCTGCCCAGGCGACTGAGCGGCCAGAGCGTGGCAAGCAGTAACAACAAAGCAACACCAATGGTCGCTTTCGGCCAGTTCAGTACCCGGTCCAGCAGCGGCTCATAGAGACGAATAAGAAAACGGTTAATGGGGTTGGCTTTTTCATCCGGGATCTTTCCACGAATAAATAGTGCCATCAGCACCGGCACCAGAGTGATACCCAGGCCAGCCGCCACGGCCATTGACCAGGTTTTTGTAAACGCCAGCGGCGAGAACATTCGCCCTTCCTGCGCCTCCAGCGAAAACACCGGAATAAACGACAGGGTGATGATAAGCAGGCTGCAAAATAGCGCGGGACCAACTTCCACAGCAGACTGTTCCGACAAACGCCAGTAATCCGCCGCCACCAGTTTGCGTCCGGGGTTATCGTGCCGCCACTGCTCCATCACTTTGTGCATGTTTTCAATCATGACTATCGCGGCATCCACCATCGCGCCAATGGCGATGGCAATCCCGCCCAGTGACATGATATTGGCGTTAATGCCTTGATAATGCATAACAATAAACGCGCCAAGGATGCCAAGCGGCAAGGATACAATCGCCACCAGCGCCGAGCGGAAATGAAACAGGAAGAGCGTACAAACCAGCGCCACCACAATAAACTCTTCAATAAGTTTATGGGTCAGGGTCTCTACCGCATGCTCAATCAGGGTAGAGCGATCATATACAGGAACGATTTCCACCCCTGCAGGCAGGGTCTTCTGCACCGCCTGTAGCTTTGCTTTTACCGCATGAATGGTTTCAAGCGCATTTTTGCCATAGCGCATCACAATGATGCCGCCCGCCACCTCCCCTTCACCGTTATACTCCGCAACCCCACGGCGCAGCTCCGGTCCAAGCCGCACGCTGGCCACATCTGAGAGCATAACCGGCACGCCCTCGCGGCTGGTAATGACGATATGGCGGAAGTCCTCCAGCGTCTGCAGATAACCGGTGGTGCGCACCATAAATTCGGCCTCGCCCATCTCCAGCAGCGCACCGCTACTCTCCTGGTTCGCCGACTGAACGGCGGTGATTAACTGCGCATGGGTGATATTCAACGCCCGCATACGAGCCGGATCCGGTACGATTTGGTACTGGCGAACCATCCCGCCGACGCTGGCCACCTCCGCCACGTTGGGTACGGTTTTCAGCTCAAATTTCAGCGTCCAGTCCTGCAATGCGCGCAGATCGGCAAGGTTATGTTTCCCTGTGCGATCAACCAGCGCGTACTCGTAGATCCACCCCACCCCGGTGGCATCGGGTCCCAGCGCCACGTTAACCCCGGCAGGCAGTGACGTCTGGATCTGGCTTAAATTCTCCAGCACCCGCGAACGCGCCCAGTACAGATCGGTATCATCATCAAACAGTACGTAAACGTAGGCGTCGCCAAACATCGAGTAACCGCGTACCGTTTTGGCACCCGGCACGGATAGCATTGCCGTTGTGAGCGGCCAGGTAACTTGGTTTTCGATGATCTGTGGTGCTTTGCCCGGATAGCTGACACGAATAATCACCTGCACATCCGATAGATCCGGTAAGGCATCAAGCGGCGCACGCTGTACCGACCATATGCCCCACCCCGTCAATACCAGCGCGGCAAGCAGGATCAGCAGTCGGTTACGCAAAGAGGCGCGAATAATGGCGGCTATCATTTCATCGCCTCCGTCGCTGGCATCAGGTGGGTGATCACCGCGCCGTTTTCATCATCAAGGGTAAAACTGAACATCACGCGGTCGCCGGGTTTGAGGGTGGAAACCGGCGTTTTGAGTGTGAAATCCATCGTCATCGCCCCCCAATTCAGCGCTGGAATGGGTTGATGCGCCAGCGTGATGCTGCCCGCATCAATGGCTTTGATCACCCCGGTGGTTTCGTACTCTTGCGCCTGTTTCTGGTCGGAAACCGCACTCTGCGCCGTGTCTCCCGGTAAGGCGCTGCGTAAGCTGGCTTCGGAGTCAATCAGGAACTGCCCGGAAGTGACCACGCTGTCCCCCTCTTTAAGACCGGAGAGTACCTCCGTCCAGCCTTGCGATGTTCTGCCTGTCGTCACCTTCACCGCCTGGAAGTGCCCCTCGCCAGAGGCGAGCAAGACCCTGGTTGCCACCCCGGTTTCAATCAACGCCTCTTCGGGGATCGCCAGTACCGCAGGCTGCTGCGACGTTTCCGGCTGCGTCACCGTCAGGAACATGCCGGGTTTCAGTTTTTGCTGTGGGTTATCCAGCACGATGCGCGCTTTTAATGTGCGCGTGGTGGTTTCCAGTTGTGGCAGTAGCTCGCTCACCCGGCCATGAAATTGCTCGCCCGGCCAGCTTGAGGAGCGCGCGATGATCTCGCTGCCTGCACTCAGGGTTTGTGCCTGACTTTGCGGGTAATCCACCACCAGCCAGACGGGATCAAGGCTGGCAAGTTCAAATAGCGTTTGTGCCTGAGCAACCTGCGCCCCTTCCCGTGAATCCAGTTTCACGACATAACCCGCGCGATCGGCGCGCAGCGTCAGGCGAGTTTGCGGTTTGCCGCTGCACTCTACCGCCAGAATTGTCGCTTCTGGCATAAACTGCAACGCCAGTCGGTCACGCGCCGCACGTGTCAACGCACCGTCACCTAGCTGACGTACTGCCAGATACTCCTGCTGCGCCGTCGTCCATTGCGGGATCCATAATTGCGCCAGCGGCTCGCCTTTTTTCACCCACTGCTGAGGCGCACGAACAAACAGTTTTTCTACTACGCCATTGGCGGGAGCAGAGATTGTCTGGATGCTGCGCTCATCGGTTGTCACCGTCGCAAAAGCAGAAAAAGCGGGAGCCAGTACGCGCTTCTCAACACTCGCCGTGATCATCCCCAGATTTTGCTGCTGACGCGCACTTACGCTGACACCATTGTCGGTTGGCCCTTCATCCGCATAACGCGGCACCAGCGGCATATCCATAAAAGGCGATTTCCCCGGTTTATCGAAGCGCTGCCCCGGCACCATGGGGTCGTACCAGTAGAGGACTTTTCGTTCCGCGTTAGCACTGGCGTGGTCGTGGGTGTCTGCTGTCGGCGCGACCTGTTGTCGGCCTGCGACATAGCCCGCCGCCGCCGCCACGCAGGCGGCAATCAGAATCGCTAAGACTGTTTTTTTCATTGCGCCAGCTCCTGAGGAATCAACCAATGGATGGCGGCCCATGTCCGTGCCATCTCTTTTTCTGCCTGATAAACCGCCAGTTCGCTGTCAAGAACCGTGCGGCGCGCATCCAGCAATTCCGGCAACTGTGTCTGCCCGGCGCGATACTGCGCCGCCATCAGCGAGGCGCGTTTGCGTACCAGCGGTAAGACGTCGTCGCGCTGGCGCATCCACAGCGCCTGGGCGGCGTTGTACTCAGCAATCAAGGTGCGAACCTGCGCCACATGTTCGCGTTCGGTCTGTGCCAGTTGATCGTTGGCCTGCATTGAGCGGGAGATATCCGCCGCATGGTCTTTGTCCTGACGCTGTGATTTGAAAAGGGGAAGGTCGACGGTAAACATCACCCCGGCCATGTCTTCATATCCTTCGGCGCGACGGCCATACCAGACTTCCACTTCCACATCCGGGATGGCGGCAACAGCGGACTCGGCAGAGCGGGCCTTCGCACTGTTAGCTTCGCTGGCGGCGGCAATCATTTCCGGATGCAGTGCGACGCCGTGTTCCAGTGTTTGCTCGTCGGCAGGCAGGCGTTCATAGCGAGGTAAGTCACCAGCGATAGTGGTAACGGGCTGTCCGGTTAGTTGGGTCAGGCGAGTCCGGGCCACCTGCACGTCACGTTCCGCAAGGGTGACTTTGTCGCGCATCGCACTCAGGCCAATCTGGAAAGCAAGCACGCTATCAGGTGCCGCGTTACCCGCACTGACGCTGGCTTTTTGCGCCCCCTGCTGTGCGGTCGTTTCCGCCAGCAATTTGCGCGCGGTTTGCAGGGCGCGTGTGGAGAGCGCGAGATCCAGCCACGCCTGCGCCGCATCGCGTTGCAAATTCGCACGCGCCACCGAGGATTTCGCGTTCACGCTTTGCGCCTGTGCCAGCAGCGTGTCCGCTTTGCGATCGCGTTTTTCGGCACTGACGTATTGCTGCATCACGCCGATGCGCTGCATGGTCATGCCTTCACGGGTAAAACGGCGTGCGTTACTGCCCTGTACAGGCAGGTTATCAATACCGAATTTCAGCTTCGGGTCGGGAAGTTGACGGGCCGAATCTGCCATTGCATCCAGCGCCCGCGCTTCATTGCGGTTAGCGGATAATTCGGCAGAGTAGCGTTCTGCAGCGGCGAGGGTCTGCGTGAGCGTCAGTGGCTCCGCCGAAGCGGCGGAGCACACCAGGCCCAGCAACACCCCGCCGAGCACCAGGCTCAGGGAGTATCGTTTCATCCTGCCCCCGTTATTCTTGCGGCGTCAGAGAAACGATCTGGTAACCGTTCGCGTTCTGCACAAACGCGAAGTCAACCTTTTCGCCCACAGCCAACTGCGATGGCGCAGCTTCCGACAGATCAAACTGCATGGTCATCGGCGGCCAGTTGAGATCAGGGATGGCTTTATGAGCGATAGAAACGGACTGCGGCGTGATTTTTTTGATAACGCCCTGGGCGTGGTAAACATGCGCCTGCATGGCGGTGTGCTGCGCCATGTCGTGATTCATGTCGTGGTTCATGGCGTGCGCTTGCACGGCGGAAAAAGAGAGTACAGCCAGCACGCCTGTCAGCGCGCGAAAAATAGAAGAACGCATAGTAAAACTCCTGTTAATCGAAAATTAATTAAAATTCAACGAATTAACAGTTTTCTACTCGCGAAACCGGCAAAAACGGATGGTTGCCGGCGGCCCTGCTGCGGGAGGTGTGAGCGACCAGCCCTCACGGACGGTATCAACACAAAGGGGTTTGGCGATGACCAGTGTCATGCTGACAGGTAGCGCGACTGGCGTCTGATGACCGCTATCTTTTTGCGCCACATCCGGTACGCAATGCTTGTCGCACAGAGGCGCTTTCATTTGATGGGCAGGCGGCTGCATCGCATTATCGGTCATCATATGATCGTAATGCTGTGTCATTACCGTTTCGCCCTGCACATCCAGGTCGCAATCATGCGAGGCTATGGCCACCTGACTCTGGATCAATAGCCAGCCGAACGCGATCAGCAACATCGTCAGATGCCGCCTCTTTACGCGTAAACGACTAATCCAGCCAGTGTGCATAATAACCTGTCAATCAATACGGGAACCGGGAGCGAGTATAGGCGCCGATATTTTTCTTTTTAAAGCTTTTTTTGATTAATTTACGTGGCTTATTCATTCGCAACCAAAGAAACTAATTTTATTAACTTTTTATTTTCTTTTTAGATCCCATTACGCCCATTGTTTTTTTGCGAACTTCCGCAACGGTATTTTTGTCATTTTGCGGAAAATAAGCAAAAATGCGCGATAATATACGCAAAACGAATCTTCCTTGATTTTAATCATCTACTCATTAGCGGTTATTCGGCACATTGCGTTTCTTCCTTTTCCGGTAGTCATTTTTCATGTTCTTTACGCTGGGATCCAGAACATTATGTTAACGTTTATTGAACTTCTGATTGGCGTCGTGGTAATCGTGGGTGTCGCACGTTATATCATCAAAGGTTACTCTGCCACCGGCGTGCTGTTTGTCGGCGGGCTGGCGTTATTAATCGTCAGTGCGCTGATGGGGCATAAAGTCCTGCCGGGCAGTGCTACCAGCACGGGTTACACCGCAACAGACATCGTTGAATACATCAAAATCTTGCTGATGAGCCGCGGTGGCGACCTGGGCATGATGATTATGATGCTGTGTGGGTTTGCCGCCTATATGACCCATATCGGTGCCAACGATATGGTCGTGAAGCTCGCCTCCCGCCCACTGCGTTTTATTAACTCGCCCTATTTATTAATGATTGCCGCCTATTTCGTTGCTTGCCTGATGTCCCTGGCGGTCTCCTCGGCCACTGGCCTTGGCGTGTTATTAATGGCAACGCTTTTCCCCGTGATGGTGAACGTGGGGATAAGCCGCGGGGCTGCCGCTGCTATTTGTGCCTCTCCGGCCGCGATTATTTTATCTCCTACCTCCGGGGATGTCGTTTTAGCCGCGAAAGCCGCTGAAATGCCGCTCATCGACTTCGCGTTTAAAACGACGCTGCCGATCTCCATCGCTGCCATTATCTTTATGGCCATCGCCCACTATTTCTGGCAGCGCTATCTGGATAAAAAAGAGAACATCACCGCAGAGATGCTGGATGTGAAAGACATCACCACCACCGCCCCATCTTTTTATGCCATTCTGCCGTTTACGCCGATCATCGGCGTGCTGATTTTCGACGGTAAATGGGGTCCGGAACTGCATATCATCACAATTCTGGTGATCTGCATGCTGCTCGCCGCAGTGCTGGAGTTTTTCCGCGGTTTCAATACACAGAACGTCTTTTCCGGCCTGGAAGTAGCCTATCGCGGCATGGCAGATGCGTTTGCTGGCGTGGTAATGCTGTTAGTTGCCGCCGGTGTCTTCGCGCAGGGTCTCAGCACGATTGGCTTTATCCAGAGTCTTATCTCCATTGCCACCTCGTTTGGTTCCGCAAGTATCATTCTGATGCTGGTACTGGTCATTCTCACCATGCTGGCGGCGATGACGACGGGCTCTGGTAACGCGCCGTTCTACGCGTTTGTCGAGATGATCCCGAAACTGGCACATGAGTCCGGCATCAACCCGGCGTACCTTTCTATTCCGATGCTGCAGGCCTCTAACCTTGGCCGTACCATTTCACCGGTATCCGGCGTGGTGGTTGCTGTAGCAGGTATGGCCAATATCTCTCCGTTTGAAGTGGTTAAACGGACATCCGTACCGGTCATTGTGGGTCTGATTGTGGTGATCGTGGCAACAGAGATCCTGGTTCCCGGCGCTGCCGTGCACTAACGCTCTGTCCTGCCATAACGCAAAAAGCGCCCCTCCGGCGCTTTTTGTGCTTTAATAACCTACGGAAATTATTTAAACACAATCATCAGGATCAGAAATGTTCAGAAAGGGACTCGTCGCCAGTCTGGGTGTCGCCATGGCGATGCTGTCGCTCACCCCCGTCCACGCTGCCCCACTCGAGCCCAAACAGTACGGTGACTTTGACCGCTACGTGCTGGCACTTTCGTGGCAAACCGGCTTTTGCCAGAGTCAGCATGACCGCGGAGGGCGCGAGCCGGAGGAATGCCGACTGCAAAAAGAGCTACCGCAAAAAATCGATTTTCTGACCGTTCACGGCCTGTGGCCAGGCCTGCCGAAATCTATTGCCGCCCGCGGCGTGGATGAAAAGCGCTGGATGCGATATGGCTGCGCCACGCGACCTGTTCCCAATATGCCGGAGGCGAAAATCAGCCAGAAATGTTCTGCTGCCGAAACCGGGATGTCACTGGAGGTGGCGAATAAGCTCAACACGGTTATGCCCGGCGCAGGTGGCACATCTTGTCTCGAACGTTACGAATACGCCAAACACGGCGTTTGCTTCGGCTTCGACCCGGATGCTTTATTCGGGACGATGGTGCGTCTGAATCAGGAAGTGAAACGCAGTGCTTTGGGGCTTTTTCTGGCGAACAATTACGGTAAACACGTCAGCCGTAGCGATTTTGACGCCGCCGTTGCTAAGGCCTGGGGCGATAACAGTGTTAAAGCGGTAAAACTGACCTGTAACGGTAATCCGGCGTATCTTACCGAAATGCAAATCGCCATTGATGCGCGGGCGATCAACGAGCCACTTTCCGCGAAATCCCTGCTGGCGCAACCGCATCCGGGTAACTGCGGGAACGACTTTATTATCGACAGCGTCGGTTATTAATCTTCCCCTCTTTCCGCTTAAACACATAAACCCGGCAAATGTGAGCTAAGTCACTTCAAAGTTGCGTGCAGTCTCAGTATCATCCGAAGAGTTAAACCCTCGCTGCCAGACGGCGAGGGTTTTTCTTTGGATCAATCTGGCGGGATTTCGCCTCATGACATGGAGTAATAGATGTCCAGACCTGCAATTATCATCAATGAACTTGACGCTGAGCGCATTGACCGTCTGCTGGAGCAACCCGCTCATGCCAGTCTGCCGGTCGCGAAGGTGCTGAATGACGAACTGGATCGCGCGCAGATGTGCGCCCCCGAAGCGATGCCAGCCAACGTGGTTACCATGAACAGCACGGTAAAATTCCGTGAGCTTAAAAGTGGCGATATCCGCACACGTACCCTTGTATACCCGGCGCAAATGACCGATAGCGCGACGCAACTGTCCGTGATGGCTCCGGTCGGTGCGGCATTACTGGGCTTACGCGTCGGCGATAGCATCCACTGGGAACTGCCCGGCGGTGCGACGACCGATCTCGAAGTGCTGGAGTTAATCTACCAGCCGGAAGCCGCTGGCGAATATCTGCGCTAAGCACGCCATACGCTGTTAAGAGGATGCAGACCGCATCCTCTTTCCCTTTCCCGCTCACCCGAATGTCGCATTTCGTTGTCCCGCTCAGGCTTCTATTGTGGTAAGAGGTTTTTGCCCTGGGTTCGCATATGAGCGAAACATGAATTATCGCCCTTATCTTTTTGATCGTGGCGGCGATTATCGTCGCGGCCGTGCTTTATCTCGAACGACACTGGTAACGCCCGGTTTACCGGAAAATCCTCATTTCTACGAAAACTCCAGCTCAAATAAATAATTGCCAGCGACGTAGCAGAATCATTCTGTCATTCCTGCTCAAATACCAGTGACATAATCTACAGGGAGACACGTTTATGTATCAGACAATCATTATGCCGGTAGATGTTTTCGAAATGGAGTTAAGCGACAAAGCCGTGCGCCACGCCGAGTTCCTTGCTCAGGACACGGGCGTCATTCATTTATTGCACGTTCTGCCTGCTTCTTCCAGCCTCAGCCTGCACCGATTCGCTGCCGATATTCGTCGTTTTGAAGAACACTTGCAGCATGAAGCGCAAACCCGGCTGACCACGATGATAAGCCACTTTTCAATCAGCCCCGAACGTATCCACACCCATGTCCGTCTGGGAAGCGTACGCGATGTGGTCAATGAAATGGCCGAAGAGTTACATGCGGATATGGTGGTGATTGGTTCACGCAACCCTTCTATCACTACCCATTTGCTGGGGTCGAACGCTTCGAGCGTAGTACGCCATGCACAGATTCCGGTGCTGGTAGTACGGTAAAAAAAAGAGGCTGCCTCAGGCAGCCTCTTGATTATTGCAGGTATTGTCCCTTCGTTCTTCGGGTTGCCTGCGCGTTAGCGTTATGCAACTCGAATGCGTTGGGATGTCTTACTTTCTTCTTATGCACGCTTAGTGCGGATCAGGTAGTCGAATGCGCTCAGAGAGGCTTTCGCACCTTCGCCTGTGGCGATAATAATTTGCTTGTACGGCACCGTGGTGCAGTCACCCGCCGCGAACACACCTTTGACGCTGGTTTCACATTTCGCATCAATGATAATTTCGCCCATACGGTTGCGCTCAATGGCACCTTCCAGCCAGGTAGTATTCGGCAGTAAACCAATCTGCACGAAGATACCGGCCAGCGCGATATGATGCACATCGCCGCTCACGCGATCGCGGTACTCCAGCCCCGTCAGTTTGCTGCCATCGCCTTTCACTTCGGTAGTTTGCGCATTCAAGATGATGTCGACATTACCGAGGCTACGCACTTTATCCTGCAGCACCTGGTCAGCTTTCATTTCGGGCGCAAACTCCAGCAGGGTGACATGTTCTACAATGCCCGCCAGATCGATAGCGGCTTCCACACCTGAGTTACCGCCGCCGATGACCGCAACACGTTTACCTTTAAACAGCGGACCATCGCAGTGCGGGCAGTAGGTCACACCTTTAGTACGATACTGTTCTTCGCCCGGCACGTTCATGTTGCGCCATTTTGCCCCAGTCGCAATGATGATACTGCGTGCTTTCAGTACGGCACCGGATGCGGTTTCAATCTGATGCAAACCACCTTCCACGGCAGCCGGGGTCAGTTTGGTCGCACTTTGCGAATCAATCACATCAACGTCGTATTCCGACACGTGGGCTTTCAGTGCGCCCGCCAGTTTTTGACCTTCGGTCTTCGGCACGGAGATGTAGTTTTCGATGTCCACGGTGTCCAGCACCTGACCACCAAAACGCTCACCCATCAGCCCGGTACGGATACCCTTACGTGCGGAGTAAACTGCTGCCGCCGCACCAGACGGGCCGGAACCGACAATCAGCACATCATACGCGTCACGCTTGTTCAGCTCTTCTGCGGCACGTTTTTCCGCGCCGGTATCAATTTTGGCCACGATTTCAGCAAGCGTCATACGCCCCTGACCAAACTCTTTACCATTGACGAAGACAGCCGGAACGCCCATCACATTACGGTCAGTGATTTCATTCTGGTAGGTGCCGCCATCAATCGCCGTATGTTTAATGCGCGGGTTCAACACTGCCATCAGGTTAAGCGCCTGTACGACATCCGGGCAGTTATGGCAGGTCAGTGAGTAATAGGTTTCAAATTCAAAATCACCGTCGATATCGCGAATCTGTTCGAGTAGAGACTGCGCTTCTTTCGACGGGTGACCACCGGTCCACAACAGTGCCAGAACCAGTGAGGTAAATTCGTGACCCAGCGGCGAGCCTGCAAAGCGCGGCCCCTGGTTTGAACCTGGGTTGGTAATAAGGAACGACGGTTTGCGCACTGCCAGCGTGTTGTCTTCTTTGAAAGAAACTTTATCTGACAGTTCAGCAATTTCAGCCAACAGTTCCTTGATCTCTGCCGATCTGGCGCTGTCATCCAGCGTGGCAATCAGCTCAACAGGTTTAGTCAGTTTCTCAAGGTAAGCCTTGAGCTGCGTTTTCATGTTTGTGTCGAGCATTTTTAATCTCCTGGGCTTAAAACATCATCATGCAAGCTGCCTTATTACGACGGCTCCAATGCAACTTGAATCATGGTGCGCGGGATAAAAATCGGGTGCAGAACTGCACCCGATTTCAGACGTAATTTCCGAGTATTTCACGTCAGAGCAAGGCGGCTAGCCTGAGAGTCCCCGGGAGCTTACAGCAGTAAGTGACCGGGGCGAGCAGGTGACGCCAACGCCGCTATGGCGCGAAAGACGACGGAAATTTTAATTCACAAGGCTTTCGTATTACAGAAAGGCGGCAAGCTTATGAATCCCCGGGAGCTTACAAAAGTAAGTGACCGGGGTGATTAAGCGCAGCCAACGCATCTGTAGCGCGAAAGACGCCGTGAATTTTAGATTTTACCAACCAGATCCAGGGACGGAGCCAGCGTCGCGTCGCCTTCTTTCCACTTAGCCGGGCATACTTCGCCTGGGTGGGAAGCAACATACTGTGCTGCTTTGATTTTACGCAGCAGGTCAGATGCGTCGCGGCCGATACCTTCAGCGGTAACTTCGATAGCCTGGATGATACCCTGCGGGTCAACGATGAAGGTACCACGGTCAGCCAGACCTTCGTCTTCACGCATGATTTCAAAGTTACGGGTCAGGGCGCCAGTCGGGTCGCCGATCATCGCATATTTGATTTTAGCGATGGTGTCAGAGCTGCTGTGCCATGCTTTGTGCGTGAAGTGGGTGTCGGTAGAAACAGAGTAAACGTCTACGCCCAGTTTCTGCAGTTCTTCATAATGGTCAGCAACGTCACCCAGTTCCGTCGGGCATACGAAAGTGAAGTCAGCCGGGTAGAAGAAGAAGACGCTCCAGCGGCCTTCGGTATCTTTCTCAGTAACTTCTACGAACTCACCGTTTTTGAACGCCTGGTTTTTAAAAGGTTTGATTTTGGTGTTAATTAAAGACATCTATACTTCCTCCGTGTTTTCGTTGAGGTGTAAGTTAACGATTTTTTTCCGATTCGGCTAATGCGTTTGCATTATCAAATCAATAAGCGTTAGCTAACAACCCGCACAAAACTGCTTAATGTACCGAACATGAACGTGCATAAGGTCGACGGGGATCCCATCGGTAAAAACAAAAAAGCCACCTCACGGGTGGCTTTAGACCTGAAATACCCGTGGGTGCTTCAGCGCCAGTCATACTGGCATCGTGTTGCGCGACAAGATAAAAGTTATCGCACAGACAGTGGGGATTACAACACTCTCGCTGTCACATAACAATGCACGGGCTCCAGATACTGCCTATGGTTGTAATAGGTTTTACCGTCGTTAAATTCATCTCATTGTTACTTAAGGTTTTTTATGCTTAAACGTCTACTCGCCCTTTCTCTTTTGCCTTTCTATGTTCAGGCAGAAGAGCTGCCTGCGCCCGTACAAGCCATTGAAAAACAAGGTATAACTATCATTAAATCCTTCGATGCGCCGGGCGGTATGAAAGGCTATCTGGGGAAATATCAGGATATGGGCGTCACCATTTATGTTACGCCAGACGGCAAACAGGCGATTTCTGGCTATATGTATGACACCGCTGGCACCAATCTGAGTGAGAAAATGATTCAGGATGAGATCTACTCACCGGCAGGTCGGGCGCTTTGGCAGCAGATGGAAAAATCAACCTGGATCCTTGATGGCAAAAAGGACGCACCGCGTGTGATCTACGTTTTTGCCGATCCTTTCTGCCCGTACTGCAGCCGGTTCTGGCAACAGTCACGTCCCTGGGTTGAGGCCGGTAAAGTACAAATCCGCACATTATTGGTTGGGGTCATCAAACCCGAAAGTCCGGCGGCGGCGGCAGCCATTTTGGGCGATAGCGACCCGGCAAAAAAATGGCATGACTATGAGCAATCTCTCGGGAAAATGACGCTGGATTTACCCAAAACCATTCCCCCGACAATCATGAATGTACTAAAAAGTAATCAAACATTAATGGACGAATTGGGGGCAAATGCCACTCCGGCCATTTACTACATGAATAAAGACAATGTGCTGCAGCAGGAAGTTGGACTCCCTGATGAAGAAAAATTGAAGCTGATTTTTGGCGAGTAAGAGCAAAAAAACAAAATAATGGCAAAATGTGAGCCGGAGAAAAACATCAGCGAAAGTTATGATTATTTCTCCGGAACTCTTTTTTTGTTACCAATAATAAACACCTGTAGCAAAACAGCGAACAAACAAACAAAATCACAAACGTAATGAATATAAATACCCCAAAACATTTAAAATAATTATATCATTGAAATCTATAGAAAATTAAAGATTAACTCTTTGTTTAATTTCATTATCATTCCCAGCCTAAGTAGGTAATCGCCTGGGATTAATTGACGGTGAAAATTGACAAAAAAATTCTGGAACAGGATGTTCTGGACGCCAGCATGGAAAGAATTAAATGGACACTGGAAAACTTTCAGAGAGTATGTGTCTCTTTTTCGGGTGGAAAAGATTCCAGCATCATGCTCAATCTGACGGCGCAACTGGCACGTCAGTTAAAAAAGAAAATCAACATCTTATTTATCGACTGGGAGGCTCAGTTTAGCTATACCATCGAGTATGTTGAACGTATGCGTGCTGAATACAGCGATATTACAGAGCGCTTCTTCTGGATTGCCTTGCCACTGACTACACAAAATGGCTTATCGCAATTTTCCCCCACCTGGCAATGCTGGCAACCCGGCGTTGAATGGGTACGGCAACCTCCTGAACATGCGATAACGGATCCTGCCGAGCTGCCTTTTTATCAACACGGCATGACCTTTGAATCGTTTGTCAGTGAGTTTGCCGACTGGTTTGCCAATCATCGCCCGGCAGCCATGATGATTGGTATTCGCGCTGACGAATCTTACAACCGCTTTATGGCTATCGCGTCGGCACGCAAAATGCGTTTCGCCGATGATAAGCCCTGGACTACCGCTGCCCCACGCGGGCATGCCTGGTACATTTACCCAATTTATGACTGGAAAATAGCCGATATCTGGACCTGGTTTGGTAAGACCCAAACGCCTTATAACCCATTATATGATTTGATGTATCAGGCAGGCGTGCCCACGCGCTATATGCGTATTTGTGAACCTTTCGGCCCCGAGCAACGCCAGGGACTGTGGCTCTATCACGTTATTGAACCTGAGCGCTGGGCACTCATGTGCGAGCGGGTCAGCGGCGTCAGCAGCGGCGGGATTTATGCCGGTCAGGACAACCTTTTCTATGGTCACCGAAAACTCACTAAACCTGCGCATTTGAGCTGGCGGGAATATGTCCTTTTCTTGCTCGACAGCATGCCGGAGCAATCTGCGGAGCATTATCGCAACAAAATTGCCGTTTATTTGCGTTGGTTTGAAAAACAGGGCCTGCCACTCATCCCCGATAGCCAGCCCGGGGATGTTGGCGCAAAAGATATACCTTCCTGGCGCCGCATCTGCAAAGTGCTGCTCAATAACGATTACTGGTGCAGGGCACTCTCTTTTAGCCCCACCAAAACAAGCAACTACAAGCGGTATCACGAACGAATCAAAAACAAACGTAAGGAGTGGGGAATTCTATGCAACAGCGATTAATCAGCGAAATTGAAGTATTTCTCGGCGCATTACCTGAGGAAGAACGGATTGAAGCTATCAATGATTTTCGTCGTACTCTCCACGCATTAAGCCCGTTTCGCGATCAGCCTGTCGATTGCGTTTTATGGGTGAAGAACGACCACATTTCCCCAAATGACTACAACCCTAACAATGTTGCACCGCCGGAGAAACGGTTGTTACTGAAATCGCTGGAGGCCGACGGTTTCACCCAACCCATCGTGGTGCAGGAAGACAAACCTCATCACTTCGAAATTGTCGATGGTTTTCACCGCCACGAACTGGGCAAAAGTCGGGCTGCGCTAAAAAGTAAACTTAAAGGCTATCTCCCGATTACTTGCCTGAACAGCGACAGAGCCAGCAAGTCCGATCGTATGGCGGCCACCATCCGGCATAACCGGGCACGTGGTCGCCATCAAATCAATGAGATGTCGGAAATTGTTCGTGAGCTCTCACGGATAGGCTGGACAGAAGAGCAGATTGGCCAGGAGCTGGGAATGGACAGCGATGAAGTGCTGCGCCTGAAACAGATTAACGGCCTGACAGAACTCTTTGCAGGCCGTCGATTCTCGCGTGCGTGGACGGTTAAATAGCGTCGGTTATAGCTTGCATAACCGTTCAGCGGCTGCCAGCAGCGTCGATTCCTGCTTTGCAAAACACAGGCGAATCAGCTTATGCGGGAAGGGGTCGGCGCAGAAAACCGACAGCGGAATAGCCGCCACCCCAACTTCTTTTGTCAGCCACTGGCAAAAATTCACATCATCAAGATCGGAAATGGCGCTGTAATCGGCAAGCAAAAAGTAAGTGCCTTCGCACGGCAGGATCTCCAGCCGACTGCTGCTGAGCGCATTGACCAGCACATCGCGACGAGCCTGATAAAACGCAGGCAACTGGCGATAATGTTCCGGCTCGCTTCGCAGCATATCCGCCAGTGCCAGTTGCGCAGGCGTATTGACCGAGAAGGTCAGGTATTGATGCACCTTACGCAGCTCGGCGCTAATGGCAGCCGGTGCCACACAGTACCCCACCTTCCAGCCGGTCATATGGAAGGTTTTACCAAACGAAGAAACGGCAATCGCCCGCTGACGCAGTTGCGGGTGCGCCAGCACGCTGGCATGGCCCGCTTCGGCAAAGCAAATATGTTCGTAGACTTCATCGCTCAGCACATAGATTTCTTTCTCGCCAATCGCCTGCCATAACGCCGCGAAATCCTCTTTGCGCCACACCGTCGCGGACGGGTTATGCGGCGTATTAAGGATAACCAAACGGGTTTTATCGCTCAGCAGTGCAGCGAATGCCTGCCAGTCCACGCGAAAATGCGGCGGTTGCAGGGCAATACGTTTTAGCACACCACCAGACAACTCCACCGCCGGGGCGTAGCTGTCATAACTGGGATCAAAGCAGATGACTTCATCGCCTTTACGCACCAGCGCGGTGATCGCTGCATACAGGGCCTCGGTCGCCCCTGCCGTCACTGTGATATCGCTGCCCGCGTCCGGTTTGTAGCCATACAGTTCTTCGGTTTTATCTGCAATGGCCTCGCGCAACGCCTGCACCCCGGTCATTGGCGCGTACTGATTCGCCCCTTGTGCCACGTGGTAAGCCAGCCGCTCTTGCAAGTAGCGTGGACCATCAAAATCCGGGAATCCCTGAGACAGGTTGATGGCCTTATACTGCTGCGCCAGCGCACTCATTTGCGTGAAAATAGTGGTGCCTAAAGCGGGAAGTTTACTTTGGGGAATCAGTGCGTTATCGCTCATGGTTGCGTGCCTGCTTGTAATACTGATGTTGCTGCCACTATAACACGATGTTAGTATTTGGCAATCAAGACGCTTAGACGTCTAAACCATAAGATTATTCCTGCCGACGCGCAACCCAGGAAGACTATGACAAACAACCTGCAACTCCATGAGCTCGTTAACGCCTGTCACTGGATAGGCCAGAAAGGCTGGTCCCCTGCCACCGGTGGCAATATGTCGGTGCGTGAAGATGCACAATGGTGCTGGCTGAGCGAATCCGGCAAAGACAAAGGCAGCCTGACGACAGCCGACTTCCTGCAAGTGTCGATCGCCGATAACCATGCGCCGTCGGGGCGTAAGCCGTCAGCGGAAACGGGCCTGCACACGCTGATTTACCGCCTGTTCCCGGATGCGAATGCGGTGCTACATGTCCATACGGTGAATGCCACCGTACTCTCACGCGTTGAGCGCGCCCCTGAATTGCTCATCAGCGGCTTCGAAATGCAAAAATCCCTGCGCGGGCAAACCACCCATCTTGATACCGTGCCGATTGCAATTTTCGATAACGCCCAAGATATTGATGCCCTCGCCCGCCATATTGAACATTACGCGCAAGAACGCCCCTTGAACTATGGCTTTTTGCTGCGTGGTCACGGTCTGACCTGCTGGGGGCGCGATGTGGCTGAAGCGCGTCGCCATCTGGAAGGGCTGGAATTTTTATTTGAATGCGAAATGCAGCGCCGTCTGCTGGAGAAATAATGATCCGCGCGATAGTTACCGACATAGAAGGTACCACCAGCGATATTCGCTTTGTGCACAACGTATTATTTCCCTATGCCCGCGAACGTTTGCCGGCTTTTCTGAACGCGCAGCAGTATATCGAGCCGGTAAAAACCATCCTCGATAACCTGCGTGAAGAGATAGCCCAGCCGGAGGCAACCACCGCCGATCTGCTTGATACGCTTGTGCAGTTTATGGATGAGGATCGCAAATCCACGCCACTGAAAGCGCTACAGGGCATTATCTGGCGTGATGGCTACGTCAATGGCGACTTCACCGGTCATCTTTACCCGGACGTGTTGCCCGCGCTGGAAAAATGGAAAGCCAAAGGTATTGATCTTTATGTTTATTCCTCTGGCTCAGTGGCAGCGCAAAAACTGTTATTTGGCTACAGCGACGAAGGTGATATTACTCATCTGTTCAGCGGCTACTTCGACACCCTGGTAGGGGCGAAGCGCGAGGTTCAGTCCTATCGCAATATCGCTGAACAACTGGGCGTGCCGCCGGGGCAGATCCTGTTCCTCTCTGATATCCATCAGGAGCTGGACGCCGCAGCGCAGGCCGGTTTACGAACCATACAACTGATTCGCGGCGACCATGACGCGGCGAGCCATCATCACCAGGTTCCCTCTTTCGACCACATTAAGCCGGAGCAGATCCCCTCATGAGCGCACTGACGATTTATTCTGACAAAGACGCCAGCAAGCCTGTCTGGCAAAGCACCGACGCCGCCGGGATTCAGCAAAAGCTGAACGCCAAAGGCGTCCGTTTTGAACGTTGGGAAGCCGACCGTGACCTGGGCGCAGATCCATCACCGGAGACGGTGATCGTCGCCTACCAGCACGCGATCGACAAACTCGTTGCCGAGAAGGGCTACCAGAGCTGGGATGTGATCAGCCTGCGTGCCGATAATCCGCAAAAAGAGGCGCTACGCGCAAAATTCCTCAACGAACACACCCACGGCGAAGACGAAGTACGTTTCTTCGTGGAAGGCGCCGGGCTGTTCTGCCTGCATATTGGTGACGAGGTGTACCAGGTATTGTGCGAGAAGAACGACCTGATCTCCGTGCCCGCCGGTACCCCGCACTGGTTTGATATGGGTTCCGAGCCGAACTTTACCGCCATTCGCATTTTCGACAACCCGGAAGGCTGGATCGCACAGTTCACCGGCGATGCGATTGCGGAAAACTATCCGCGGCTGGCGTGAGTTCCCGCCCCCTTGTTGTGGCCCTGCATTCACGCGGGGCTTTTTTTGGCCCCTACCCATTCCTGTAGCCTGTCTTTTCTCCTGCTAAACCCGGCCTATACTTGCTCTTTTTGCGAATGCGATTCACAGGGAAGGAAGAATGAAGAAAATCATATTGATGCTCCTGGCGATGGTGCTGAGCGGTTGCGCCACCACGGTGCCAATGCCGAAAGAGGACACTCTCGACTACCTGCGGGTGACGGAAAATAATATTACGGTCATGTCAGACAAGTACGGCTATGTCTTTAAACGTGATAAGACCCGTGATGTTTATAACGACTACAAAGCCTTTTATGACGAGTTCGGGGATAAAAGCCCCGGTGTGGCGGTCTACTTTGTGGTGAAAGATAAAGATGTCACGGCGGAATATCGCGCGATTGTCGATGCGACACAGTTAACATACGCCCAGAAGGACAGGCTCAAATATCATTATAACGCGCATGTGATGGAGTCCGGGAAAACGATGGTCGCCGTGTTTAAAGCCAAAGGCACTTATGATGGGAGCCTGCATTACTCTACCGCTGACGCGACCAGACTGGATCCTCCTGTGACGGTGACGATCACCGACAAAACCGAACAGAATGTGAGTTATATGGCGCCGTTGATGATCCCCATTTTCCCGCTGGTGATGATGTACGGTTGCGCGAAGGGACCCTGTGTTTAAGGGATGCAACGATACCTGCCCCCGGATGGCGGCGTAACCGCCCTACCCGGGCCACCGCTCGCCGAACCGGGCTTGCTCGTAGCCCGGCTAAGCGCAGCGCCAGCCGGGAAACGCCAGGCGCATCATTTCCGCGCCAGGATCCTCGCTCTCGCCTGGGTAAAAAACACAGGCACCAGCACTTCAAGCATAAACAATACCAGGCTTATCTTTTGGTTATCCTCACCCGGACGCCAGTTCCCGAGGATGGCCGAGAGCACAAAAAATACCACGCCCGCTGTCAGCATCGCGATGCCATACAGACGATTGGCCCGATACCACAGCTCGTCATCATTGCGCGTTCGCGCGGTTCTTATCCCATACCAGCGGTTCGGTTTCACCTTCTGCAAAAGCAGCGGAATGGCAATAGCCATTAATATCAGACTGGTGATACTCAGCCAGATAAAATTCATATCCATCAGCGACTCTCCCTTTAAACGCCTATATCCCCGAAAAAGGGATATTCACTGTCATGATGGATGGTAGAGGAAAATTAACGGACGAATAAGAGTAACGTCATATTTTGATTAACTTTAGAGGGAGATGTAACAGCTTGCTGCTAGTCATGCCACGGCTCAACACCGTAGGATTCCTCTCCTGACCTTACGGCCTCGAGAATGGATGCGTGAAATATCCCCTGTTTTTATTATTACTGACTTTACCAGCACTGGCGGCACGTGCGGATGACGCCGTCAAACTTAACTGCCCGCCCCGTGGGGCCATCACCGTCTCCTTTTTTGATTACTATCTCATCACCATGAAATGGGGGGATCACTTCCAGGTCGCCTCAGGCAAATTGCAAAGCCACACCAAAGCCGGAGTACCTTTCTGGACCACCACCTTTGGCAATGGCGACGATCTGGCCTATTTCCCCAACTCCCATCAGTACTATCTGTTTTATGCGGGTTCGCGCGATCCTGTGCAATGTTCGGAACAGGAAAGCTACGTCTATCCGGTCATTACTCCGCCGCGTTATGAAAACAATATCGTCAGCAGCAAAAAAAGTGCGCCGCAGACGCCAAACAGTGAAATTGATAATTCTCAGGTGATTTTGCCGGGTTCCGGCGCACAGGGATAACCCCTCTCCGAACAGAGAGGGGCAGCTTGCTGATTAACGAAGTTGTTTTTGCGTATGCCACAGCGCGGCAACGCTCAGGAACACGGTAACCATCAGGTAGAAGCCCGGTGCGAAGTGGCTGCCGGTTGCGCTGATAAGCAGCGTACAGATAAATGGCGCAAACCCGCCGAATACCGTGACGGCGATGTTGTAACTGATGGACATCCCACTGGCCCGGGTCGATACCGGGAAAATATCCGCCATCACCGACGGAATGGTCGAGAAGTAGATGGATTTCAACAGCGCCATCCATCCCACCAGCAGTGAAAGCGACAGGGGCGTGACATTCAGGCTGGTCAGCCAGAATGCGGGCAGCAGCGTAAACGCCAGCAGGCCCAACGCGGTCCATAGCAGACGCTCACGCCCGACACGCTCCGCCAGCAGGCCACCTATCGGCGTCACCACGGTAAGAATCACCCCGGCCAGCAAGGTCGCGCTGTAGGCGGATGACGCGGGCAGGCCAAGACTTTTGGTCGCCCAGGTCGGCACATAATTGAGCATGTAGTTAATTGCCGTGGAGACCACCATCAGACCAATCGCCAGCGCCAACAGGCGTTTTTGCGAACCCAACAGTTGCTTCACCGGATGACGCGGCTTCTCGATCTCAACATACGCTTCAGGCTCGTGCACATGGCGACGGATCCACAGCCCAACCGGGCCAATCAGCAAACCAAAGGCGAACGGCACGCGCCATCCCCAGTCCAACAACTGCTCCGGCGTCAGCCAGTGTGCCAGGCCCAGACCAAAGGCGGATGCCATCAGTGTACTGGCTCCTTGAGTGGCGAACTGCCAACTGGCGATAAAGGTCTTACGCTCCGGGAAGTGCTCCACAAGAAACGCCGTCGAACTACCAAACTCACCGCCTGCGGAGAAGCCCTGAATCAGGCGCGCCAGCAAAATCAGCAGCGGCGCGGCCAAACCGAGGGTGGCATAACCGGGCATAAAGGTGATCATCGCCCCGCCCAGCATCATCAGGTTGATAGAGAGCAGCAGCGAGGCCTTACGACCGTGTTTATCGGCATAAGCGCCAAGCACCACCGCTCCCAGCGGGCGAATCAAAAAGGCGATACCAAAGCTACCGAAAGCGAGCAGCAGCGAGACCGTTGGATTAGTCGTCGGGAAAAAGACCTGGGCAATATAGCTGGCAAAGAAGCCGTACACCGCAATATCAAACCACTCCAGGGCATTACCAATACAGGTGGCAAAAAGCGTTTTCGCCAGGTTCGGGCGCACGCTGCCCTGCTCTGTCTCACGGGCGAGAGTTGTCATTTTGCACCTCCATTCTGATGCGCCTGATGGCTGGCAAGCAGTGCCGCTCCCCGCTCGCCCAAATCCCAGAACAGGCGGGTCATGATCGCCAGCCCCTCGCGGGCAATGGCAATCGGCAGGTGCTCGTCCGGCGCATGCTGGCCGCAGGCCGGATACGAATGCGGCACCCACAGCGTTGGCAGGCCCAAAATCCCGGCAAACACATCATTAGGCAGCGAGCCGCCGAGGTTCGGCAACAGGGCCGGTTTCTTGCCGGTCGTCTCCGCCATGGCTTCAAGCGTCCAGTTCACCAGCGGATCGGTCGGGTCAAAGCGCGTTGCAGGGGTGCCGCGCACTTCGCTGATGGTCACCATAGAAAAGCCGTGCGCGTCCAGATGCGCACGAACCGCCTGCTCCAGATGTTCCCAGTCGGTACCCACCACGAAGCGCAACTGGCAGACCGCTGTCGCCTGCCCCGGGATCGCGTTCATGGGCTGTGCCGGATTCCCTGTCAGGAAAGAGAGCACTTCCAGGGTATTCCAGCCAAACAGTTTTTCTGCCGCCGACAATCCGGGCTCGCCCCAGTTCGGGTCGGTGATGGGATCGTTTTCGCCACGTGCCGGGGTGATATCCGCCAGAATGGCTTTCAGTTCCGGCGTTAAGGCGGGCGGTTTCAGCGCCGCAATCTGGATTTCGCCTTTACCATCCACCAGGCTCGCGATGGCGTTTGCCAGTTGCGTACCGGGGTTGCTCAGCAGCCCGCCCCAGTTGCCAGAGTGATAATCTTTGGCGCGCGCATTAATGGTCAGACGGAAGTTGGCGCAGCCACGTGAACCGAGGAATAGCGTCGGGCGCTCTGCACTCAGGCGCGGTCCATCAGAGGCGATAAACAGGTCTGCATTGATGCGTGCTTTAAGTTGTTCGCAGACGGCGGCCAGCCCCGGCGAACTCACCTCTTCGCCCATTTCGCACAGCCAGACGCAGTTAAACCCCAGCCGACCGTTACGCGCGTGATAAACCTGCTCCAGTGCGGCGAGGTTAACCGAATGTTGACCTTTGTTGTCAGCCGTACCGCGTCCGTACCAGTTGCCATCACGCTCGACCAGCGTCCACGGCGAAAGCCCTTCGGCCCAGCGCGCATCGTCACCGAAGACCACATCGCCATGTCCGTAGCACATCACGGTGGGCAGCGTCGGGTCTTCTTCGCGGCTGGCGAGTAAAAATGGTCGGGCGGCATTGACCGGGTTAGCAATCACCTCGGTCGTAAAGCCCAATTCCTGAAAAGCGGGAATGAATACGTCGTTGTAATAGCGTGTGAGCGCGTCATCCCTGTCATTACGCTGGCTTTCGCTGGGGATTGCCACCCGGCTGGCAAGGATGCTTTTAAAATGGCCGCTGTCGAACCACGCCAGCGCCTGGTCGACGATCTGTTGTGTTGTCATGTTGTTTGCCCTGTCTGTCCCCGTCAAATGTCGAGCCGCAGTTGCGTGGCTGCAACGCGAATTTTTCAGGGTTCATTTGCTGCCGATGGCGCAATGAGATGTTGTTGTCTTTTTGTTCTAAACCAGAACAGAGCCTTGCCACAATAATAATAATTGTAATTTGGCGTTGCTTTTTTGATAAGGGTACACTGCACAATCTCAGGGCATCGCAGAGGATTCATCTATGTTGAGCAATGAACTACGCTACTTTTTTGCGGTGGCCACCACCGGCTCTCTCAGCACCGCCAGCGAGCAGCTTTACGTGGCGGGTTCCGCCATCAGCCGACAAATCCACAAGCTGGAGACCCGGCTGGGCGTCACGCTCTTTGAACGGCATTCGCGCGGTATGGTTTTAACCGATGCCGGGCAGATTCTGGCTAACCATGTGCGCAAAAACATGCGCGATATGGAATTTGCGATGGCCGAAATTCAGGGGCTGAAAGCGGTGCGCAAAGCCCTGGTACGTATTGCCTGTACCGAGGGCATGGCGTTTGACCTGTTGCCAGGGGTACTGGCGCGTTTTCGTCAGCAACACCCTGCGGTGAGTTTTGATTTGCAGGTCGGCACGGCGATGCAGGTGGCGGAGTGGATCCGGCGCAATGATTGTGATGTCGCGTTTCAGTTCAGCCTCGCGCCTGAACGGGACGTGGAAATTATTGCCGCCTGGCCCGCGCCGGTACTGTTGCTGTTGGCGGATGAGCATCCATTGGTGTCGCAGCCGGGTGTGGCGATGGAAGATTTGCACCACTATCCGCTGGTTCTCCCGGAGGCGGGCACCACGCTGCGCCAGCTTTTTGATCTCTCCTGTCGCATGGCGGGCACCTTTCTGGAACCGGCGTTCAGCAGCAATAATTTTGCCGCCCTGTACGGTTTTACCCGTCATACACCCGATGCCCTGACCGTGTGCAGCCATTTCAGCGTATTGTGGCGCGCAAAGCAGGATGGCATGACGCTTAAAACGATCAATAACTCATCGCTAAGCCAGCGCACTTTGCAGATTCAGGTGCCGGGAAGCAAACACCGACCGACTGCGGTCAATGCTTTCCTCGAACTTACCGCCCTGGAGCTGGACAGAGAACATAAGCAGTGGATGGCGGAACTGACCCAGGCTTAAGCGGCGAGATGCTGCTTAATCGCATCGAGAAACAGGCCGAGCGCCGCATGCTGATGATCGCGGGATTGATATAACCCATAAATGCCCAGCGGCTGCGGCTCCAGTTGCGGCAGTACGCTGACCAGTTGTCCGCTCTGAAGCCCCATGCGCGCCTCAATTTCCGGCACCAGCGCCAGCCCTACATCCGCCATCGCCATATCGCACAGCAAAGACGATATCCCGGCGCTGAAATTACCATTAACCGCAACGGCAACAGTGCCCTTTTCCGGATCGCGAAACGTCCATGATTGTCCTGAAAAGCGGCTGTAATGCAGACAATTGTGCTGAGCGAGATCGTCAAGGGTTTCAGGCTGCCCGGCTCTCGCAAGGTAGCCCGGTGAGGCACACAATACCGAACGGCATTCCCCCAGCGCGCGGGCAATCACCCCAGGTTCCGGGGAATTGGTTATCCGTATCGCAAGGTCGATGCGCTCACCCACCAGGCTGACCGGCTGATTATTAATATCCACTTCAATGCGCAGCGCCGGGTAGCGCGCCAGAAACGCCGGGATCACCGGCCCCAGCAGGTGGGTCGCCGTAAAGTGGGCGCAGGCAATACGCAGCGTGCCCGAAGGCGTCAGACGCGTGGCGTCACCTTCAATGTCTTGCGACAGAGAAGCCAGTTGCCGCGTTTTCTCAAGGATTTTCTCACCGGCGGGGGTTAACGTTAGCCGCCGCGTCGAGCGATGAATCAAGCGCGCCCCGGCCCATTTTTCCATTTCATCCAGATAGCGGCTGACCATCGGGCGTGAAATACCCAGCGAACGTGCCGCCGCGCTCAGGCTGCCCAGTTCGCAAATCCGGTTGTAGGTCATTGCCGCCATGATCCTGTCCATTGCCACTCCATTTGATCGTTTTACGAAACACAGCATGAATTGTTTCAGGAATAGTAGCAGAAGCTGCAATCCGTAGAATGGTGATCACTGACTCTCTGGAGAACTGCATGATGGGATTTCAACCCGGCCTTTACTGGATAATCGATCCGCTTTGCGGCTGGAGCTATGGCGCATTGCCCTTGCTCAACCGTGTGGCTCAGGATTTTACGCAACAGCATATTTTACCGGGGGGATTATTCATCGGCACCCGGCGCAGAAAGCTCGACGCCGGGTGGCTCTCGCATGTTCATGAACATGATGCGCGTATCGCTGCTTTAACCGGCATGACTTTCGGCAGCGATTACCGCACGCAGTTGCTGGCGAACAGCGAGATTGTGCTGGATTCCCTCCCCGCCAGCCGTGGGCTTCTGGCTGCACAACGCTTTGCGACTCCCGGTAGCGATATCCAGTTTCTGAATACTGTACAGCGCGCCTGGTACGAACAGGGGCAGGACATTACCCACGCCGATGTGGTCAATGAAGTACTGAGTCGATCCGTTGGGCCAGACATCATGCTGGGGCAAATTCCAGAAAATGAAGCGCTGGATGCCATTCAATATGGACGAATGCTGATGGCACAAACGGGAGGCCAGGGCTTCCCCACCGCAGTATTCATCAATAAAGACGGGCAGTACACGCTCTTACCTGTCTCGCGTTATTACGGGCAACCAGAGGCATTTTTCACACTGGTTAGTCCCCTTCTCTCTTCACTTAGCCATTAAGGAATGCCATGAACGCAAAATCCGCCACCCTGTTACTGTCGCTGGCCGCCGCACCGGTATTTGCCGCACCACTGCAACTGGATGTGTATAACCCGCAGGAAAAAGGCATTTTCCCGGTCTCTTCAACGCTGGTCTCCGGGCCGAAAGAAGCCGTGCTGTTTGATGCGCAGTTCAGCGTTAAAGATGGCGAGGAACTGGTGAAGCTCATCAAAGCGCGTGGCAAAACGCTAAAAGAGATTGTGATCACCTCTGGCGACCCGGATTTTTATTTTGGTCTCGAACCGCTGGTAAAAGCCTTCCCACAGGCAAAAGTGGTGGCGTCCAAAGCGGTGGTTAACCATATCAAGGCAACGAAAGAGGCCAAACTGGCCTTCTGGGGGCCGCAGATGAGAGATGGCGCGCCAACGACACTTATCGTTCCGCAGACAACCACCGCCACGCGTTTTACCGTCGACGGGGAAACGCTGGAGCTGAAACACGCAGGTGATTATGCCGCCTATGTCTGGATCCCGGCGAACAAGGCCATTTTAGGCGGCACCGGTATTGCGTCAGGAATTCATGTCTGGACGGCAGATACCCAGACCCCGACCATTCGCCAGGGATGGATGAACGTATTACGCGAAATGCAGGCACTGAAACCCCGACAGGTTATTCCGGGTCACTACCTGGGTGAACGCCCGGCAGGCGATGGGGCGATTACTTTCACCCATGATTATTTGAAAACATTCGAACAGACACTGAACCATCAGAAGGGCTCAGCGGCCGTGATCGAGGCAATGAAAGCCGCGTATCCTGGGCTTGCGGATGAGAGCTCGCTGGAGTTGAGCGCAAAGGTGAACACCGGCGAGATGAAGTGGTAACGGCAAACATCCCGGCTGGCGCTGCGCTTAGCCGGGCTACGTTTTCAGACGGTAGCCCGAATCACGCGTTTACGCCGCCATCCTGGAGAAAACGGATGAGGGCCAAAGACCGCCTCAGCGGGCAAAAAACCCGCCACTCACCTGCTCAGGTGTGACCACGCCGCTGTCGAGCACCCAGCCGCTGATAAGTGCGGCGGGCGTGACGTCAAAAGCCGGGTTATAGACCTGCGCATTTTCCGGCGCCCACTGCACGGCGCCAAAGCTCCCGGCAACACCCGTCACTTCACTCGCGGCGCGCTGCTCGATAGGAATCGCCTCGCCGTTCGGGCAGTTCGGATCCAGCGTGGTTTGCGGTGCGGCAACATAAAACGGAATGCCGTGGAATTTCGCTAATACCGCCAGGGAGTAGGTGCCGATTTTGTTGGCGACATCGCCGTTAGCGGCAATCCTGTCTGCCCCCACCCAAATCGCATCCACCTGCCCTTTGCCCATCAGGCTGGCGGCCATGGAGTCGGTAATTAACTGATAGGGCACTCCAAGTTCGCCTAACTCCCAGGCCGTTAAACGCCCGCCCTGCAACAACGGACGCGTCTCATCCACCCAGACATTCGCCACCTTGCCCTGCTGATGGGCCAGCGCAATAACACCCAGCGCCGTACCGACGCCAGCGGTCGCCAGCCCCCCGGTGTTGCAATGCGTTAACAAGCGGCTGCCCGGTTTCACAAGCTCGCTGCCCGCCTGCGCGATGCTGTCGCACAAGGCTTTATCTTCTGCAATCAAGCGCAGCGCCTCTGCCACCAGCGCCGGAACGAAATCTTCGTGTGCCAGCGCCTGTTTCATTCGGTCGAGATTGTTCATCAGGTTGACCGCCGTCGGGCGCGAAGCACGCAGGGTCTCCAGCGACTGGGCCAGCACCTCACGGTTCGCCCCGTTTTCCGCCAATAGCGCCAACAGCAGACTGGCGGAGAGGCCAATCAACGGCGCGCCGCGCACGCGTAACGCATGAATATGTTCCACCAGCAAAGCCACCGAATCCGCTGGCAGCCAGCGTTTTTCCTGCGGCAGCGCCTGCTGGTCAAGAATAAAGAGTTGGTTATCAACAACCCGCAGGCTGGTGGTCTGTAATGTCTGCATAGCGTTAAATCCCTGTTGCGTTGTTGTATCGTATTGTGTCAGGATGAAATCCAGATGTATAGACGTCTGAATGGCTTTATTAGCATAAGAACATGAGGAACTGGCAATGTCGCAATACCGTACCTTCAACGCCCAGGATGCTGTGGCGTATGCACAACAATTTGGTGGTCTGGACACGCCGTCCGAACTGGTTGAAGCGCAGGAGGTCGGCGACGGTAACCTGAACCTGGTATTTAAGATTTTTGATAGTCAGGGCGTAAGCCGCATTATCGTTAAACAGGCGCTGCCCTATGTGCGCTGCGTTGGGGAGTCCTGGCCGCTAACCCTTGATCGCGCACGCCTGGAAGCGCAAACGCTGGTCGAGCACTATAAACACGCCCCGCAGCACACGGTCAATATTCTGCATTACGACCCGGAGCTGGCGGTGATGGTTATGGAAGATCTCTCTGACCATCGCATCTGGCGCAGCGAGTTGATAAAAAACGTTTACTACCCGCAGGCCGCACGCCAGTTAGGTGAATATCTGGCGCAAACGCTGTTCCATACCAGCGATTTTTACCTGCATCCGCATGTGAAAAAAACCCAGGTCGCGCAGTTTATTAACCCGGAAATGTGCGAGATCACCGAAGACCTGTTCTTTAACGATCCCTATCAGGTCCATGAACGTAATAACTATCCGGCAGCCCTGGAGGCCGACGTTGACGCCCTGCGTCAGGATACGCAGCTCAAGCTGGCGGTCGCCTCCCTCAAGCACAGCTTCTTCTCGCATGCCGAAGCGCTGTTGCACGGCGATATTCACAGCGGCTCCATTTTCGTTGCCGAAGGCAGCCTGAAAGCCATTGACGCCGAGTTCGGCTATTTTGGTCCAATCGGCTTTGATATCGGTACGGCAATCGGGAATTTGCTGCTTAACTACTGCGGCCTGCCGGGCCACCTGGGCATTCGGGATGCGGCAGCGGCGCGTGAGCAGCGTCTGAAAGATATTCAGGAACTCTGGTCAACATTCGCCGAGCGTTTCCAGGCGCTGGCACGCGAGAAAACGCAAGATGCCGCCCTGAGCGTACCGGGCTATGCGTCTGAGTTTCTCAAAAAAGTGTGGACGGATGCGGTCGGCTTCTGCGGTACCGAGCTGATTCGCCGCAGCGTGGGCCTCTCGCATGTTGCGGATATCGACACCATCGCCGATGAAGAGATGCGCCACGAATGCCTGCGCCATGCTATTGCGCTCGGCAAGGTGCTGATTTTGATCGCCCCGCGCATTGACAGCGTGGATGAACTGATTGCCCGGGTGCGTCAGTATAGCTAAGTGCGCGCTGGTGCCCTCACCCCGGCCCTCTCCCACAGGGAGAGGGAGAAAAGCGGGTGCAGCTCGATCCCCTCTCCCACGGGGAGAGGGAGAAAAGCAGGTGCAGCTCGATCCCCTCTCCCACGGGGAGAGGGAGAAAAGCAGGTGCAGCTCGATCCCTTCTCCCACGGGGAGAGGGAGAAAAGTGGGTGCGGATCGATCCCCTCTCCCACAGGGAGAGGGAGAAAAGTGGGTGCAGATTGATCCCCTCTCCCTCAGGGCTGAGGAATCCCCAGAAAAAGTGAAAGGCACGATGAAGTGTGATCTACTGGTTGCGCTAACAAATCAGAAGAGACCTCATCGTGCCTTTAAAGACAGTGTGCCAGAAATTCTTTTCCTCGTCTTTACGCGGGATTCATTCTTTCCGCATTAATGTCCTCACTTCCATGGCTGTTGCGCTCTGCAACGGTGCTGAACTCACCCTGACCAGTCTCGGACGCTCCCTTCCCGGTTCCGCTCACGTCAAAAATAAAATCAAACGGGTCGACCGTGCCCTCGGTAACTCCGCCCTTCACCGCGACCTTCCCCGTATCCAGATGCAGCTCACCCGTGCCATTACCTCCCTCATGCCGTTCTGCGTTATTGCTGTCGACTGGACCGGATGGCCTGATAAAAACTGGCATCTGCTGCGCGCAAGTCTGGTCTGTAACGGCCGCTCACTTCCGCTGATGAGCGAAGTCGTTCCGGCTGAACTCGCCCAGAACAGCAGGATACAGTGCGCCTTCCTCGACCGCCTCCATGCGGCTGTTCCGCCGGAAAAAGCGGTCACGATTATTACCGATGCCGGCTTTCGCACCGACTGGTTCCGTCACATCAGTCTGCTGGGCTGGTCCTTCGTCGGTCGGGTCAGAGGGCTCGTGTGCTTCCGGATGGACGGCGATACACGCTGGATGAAAATCAGCGACCTTCATGCCGGCGAATACCCGGTAAGAGTGGGTTATGGCGTCCTGGCCCGGAAACCCCGCACGCCCTGTTACGGTCACTTTTATCTGCAGAAACGCCCGGGAGCAGGCCGTCACGGCAAAGGGGGAATGCCAAAAACGCAGAGAGAGCATCGTCGCAGCGCACAGGAGCCGTGGCTGCTGTTCAGCAATGTGGCAGGTATGGAGCCAGCACAGATAATGACGCTGTACAGTCGCCGGATGCAGATAGAGCAGAACTTCCGGGATGAAAAAATCCCGCGCTTCGGGTTCGGACTGAGGCTGAGCCGCAGCCAGGGCAATGGACGTCTGGCGGTACTGAGCGTCGTGGCGGCCATGGCGAGTCTGGTGATGTGGCTGGCAGGGTATCTGGCGGAGAAAAAGCAGCGCCACCTGCGCTATCAGGCAAACAGTATAAAAGACAAAAGGATCCTGTCTTATGTGAGGCTGGCGGTTGAGGTTCTGCGGCATGAGCCCGGAATACTAAGGCGGCTGAATATCGCTAATGCACTGAAAATGTTAGGTAAAGAGTACAGTAATATGGTCATGGTGAACTGACCATATTACTGGGGATCTCTCAGCCCTCAGGGAGAGGGTTAGGGTGAGGGTTGTGTCACCCCAAATACTCAATCACCGACAAACCGCCGTTGTAATCCGTGCTGTAAATCACCCCCTGCGCATCCACAAACACATCACAGGACTGAATCACCTGCGGGCGGCCTGGACGCGTATCCATCATTTTCGCCGGTGCGGCAGGCACCAGCGCCCCGGTTTCCACCGGACGATAGGGATTGGAAATATCATAGGCACGCACACCGGCGTTCTGATAAGTGGCAAAAATCAGCGTCGAACTGATAAAGCTCCCCGGACGGTTTTCGTGCAGGTTATGCGGTCCGAAGTGCGCCCCTTTCGCCACATAGTCAATCTCATCCGGCTGCGGGAAAATGGATATACTGACCGGGTTTGACGGTTCGCGAATATCAAACAGCCAAATCAGCTTCTCACCGTCTTCCTGGTTATCCAGCACCGCTTCATCAAGCACCACCAGCAGATCACGATTCGGCAACGGCAGCGCGGTATGGGTGCCACCGCCAAACGGCGGACTCCAGTTGCGGTGACTAATGAGCGTCGGTTGAGTGCGGTCTTTCACATCCAGCAGCGTCAACCCACCGTCGCGCCAGCTCCCGTAGGCGGTATCGCCCGCGATAATCGCATGGTGCAGCGCATAGCGTTTCCCCGCCTCCCAGTCCGGCGTTTCGCCAGCCGCCTGGTTCATCCCCGGCAGCCACCAGCGCCCCGCAACTTCCGGCTTACGCGGATCGGCCAGATCGATAGTCAGGAAAATATAATCGGTAAAGCCATCAATCAGCGCAGAGACATAGGCCCAGCGTCCGCCTACATACCAAATGCGGTGAATACCGATGCCGCTGAGTGACAGAAAGCTGATTTCACGCGGTTTGTCCGGCGTGGAGATATCAAAAATGCGCAGCCCGGCGCTCCAGCCTTTGTCCTGTACGTCACTGACCGTCTCACCCACCGAGCGGGTGTAATAGACTTTTTCATCGGCAAAGCGGGCGTCAGCAAAGAGGTCGCGGGCGTTGATCACCAGCAGAAGATCGTCATGCGCCTGTAAGTGCACGTTCCAGGTACCGGGAGGGGCCGGAACATAGCCTGCAGGTTTGGGATTTTTGGGGTCGCGCACGTCGACAATAGAAAAGCCCTGCGAAACCATGTGGCCGATGTAGGCATAGCCGCGATGCACCATCAGTTGTACGCCATCCGGGCGTCCACCCTGGTCGCTATGACCAATCAGCCGCATATTACGGCTGTATTCCGGGCGTGGGAGTTCAGTTGCCATTGTTGTTCCTTTTAAGCCGGGGCGCGGCCTGATGCCCTCACCCCAACCCTCTCCCACGGGAGAGGGAGAAAAGCAAACTGCCTTCCCCCTGAGGACAGGGAGAAGAGCAGGCCCCCCTCCCGGTGAGGGAGGGGGAAAGCATCCGTTACTTCGCTTTTGCTTCCAGGGTAGCGAACCACGGCGCGATAAAGTCTTCGGTCTGGCCCCAGCCTGGGATGATTTTCGCCAGTGATGCCACGTTCACCGCCCCCGGCTGCGCCGCCAGCAGCGCCTGTGGAATGGCGGCGGCTTTAAAGTCATAGGTCGCAGGGGTCTGTTCGCCGGCAATCTTGTTGGCAACCAGACGCACGTTGGTCGCGCCAATCAGCTTCGGATCCACCGCCACGCTCACTTTCCACGGGCTGTTGGACTCGCGCATCAGTTGCAGATCCTGGTTGGAGACGTCGATGCTGTAGAGTTTAATCTCGGTACGGCCGTTCTCTTTCAGCGCCTTGTAAGCCCCCTGGCTAAAGGCATCCCACGTACCCCAGATAGCATCAATCTGCCCTTTCGGGTATTTCGCCAGCACCGCGCCCACTTTGTTGGCGGTATCGCCCTGCACGTCGGAAGAGACCGCGCCAATAGATTCCAGCTCTTTAATGCCCGGATACTCTTTCAGCAATTCAGCATAGGCGGCCTGACGGCGCTCCATTGGCGGGAAACCGGCGACCCACAGCTTGATGATGTTGGCTTTGCCGTTGAAGTCTTTAGCCAGCGCGCCAAAGGAGAGTTTGGTCAGAGAGGCATCGTCCTGCTGGGTGACGGTCACGCCAGGGATTTCACCGTTCACAGCGGTATCGAACACCGAGACTTTGATCCCGGCATCGACCGCTTTTTTAATCAGCGCAGTGGAGTACGGATCACGGCCCTGCGAGAGGATGATGCCATCATATTTCTGGGTGATGGCCTGGTTCACGAAGTCCTGGAACTTAGCGTCATCGCCGTTGCTCAGGAAGGTGCTGATTTTAAACCCGAGTTTTTTGCCTTCCTGCAACGCGCCGGACACAAACTGGGTGGTGTTGTCATCGGAACCGAGGTTACGGATCAGCGCAATGCGAATCGGGCCGCTATGGTTAGCAATGGCGTCCGGAACCGGGGCAGGCGTCGCCGCATAACCCGGCAGCGCGCTCAGTAATCCCAGCGTCAGTAAAGAGAGTGCTATCTTTTTCATCTGTTATCCCCTGAATAATTAACGACGCTGGAAGTAAGTCAACGCAAGGGCACCGGCCAGCACCAGCCCCTTAATAATGTCCATGGCGTAATACGGAACGGAGAGCATCACCAGTCCGTTAGAGAGCACGCCGAGAATCACTGCCCCCACCAGCGTGCCGAGCGCATTCGGCTTGCCGGAACCGGCCAGCGAAAAGCCAATCCACGCCGCCGCAACCGCATCCATCAGGTAGCCGCCACCGGCGTTCACCTGCGAAGAACCAATGCGCGAAGCCAGCAGAATACCGCCTAAGCCCGCCAGCAGTGAGGCAATCACATAGGCCGCCACTTTGTAACGGGTGGTGCGAATACCGGATAAACGCGCCGCTTCCGGGTTGCCGCCAATGGCATACATACGGCGCCCGTGGGTGGTCAGCGACAGGCCAAGCTGCGCCACAATGGTCACCGCCAGCATGATGATGACAATGGTCGGCACCTGGCCGAGCAAACCAAACGCCGCCGGGATCGCCCCTTCTGCCATGTCGCCACTCGGTAGCACCATGTTTTCGGTGATCGAACCGCCATAGCTGTAGGTCATCGCCACGCCCTGAATCACAAACAGGCTGCCGAGCGTCGCCAGCATGTCGGGAATACGCAGCACCACAATTAAAAACGCGTTAAACAGCCCCACCAGCGTACAGAGCGCCAGCGTCACCAGAATGGCTTCGGTGGTACCAAAGCCATGCCAGACGAAGAGTGAAATCACCAGCGCGTTTGCCAGTGAAGCGGTTGAACCGACGGACAGATCGAAACCACCGATAGTCAGCGAAATGGAGACCCCCACCCCAATTACCGTGACGATGGCGATGGAGCGTAAGATGTTGATGATGTTGAACGGGTCGAGGAAGTTATCCGATGCCAGACCGAAGATGACGACCAGCGCGACCACCGTCAGCAGCATGCCCCATTTATAAAGAAAATCGAAAAACTGCTGACGGGATGACACCGCAGCCTTAACTGAAAGGGCTTTGCTCACGCTGCCGTTCCTCCGGTGGAAAAATAAAGTAAGGTCTCTTCGCGGGCCTCCTCGCCCTTCACTTCTGCGACAATGCGCCCATCCCAGAGCACACAAATGCGGTCGCACAGGCCCACCAGTTCGGAAAACTCCCCGGAGGCATAAATCACGCCTTTTCCTTCCCGCGCCAGCCCGTCAATCAACTGGAACAGGTCGGTTTTGGCTTTCACATCGACCCCTTTGGTCGGCTCGTCAAAAATCACCACGTTGGCGTTGCCGCGCAGCCATTTGCCAATCGCCACTTTTTGCTGGTTACCGCCGGACAGGCGACGCAAGGTCTGCCCCGGCCCGGTAGTGCGCACGCCGACGCGGGCTATCACTTCTTGCGCCCAACGCCAGGACTTACGATGGCCGAACAGGCTCCAGCGGGAAAAAGAGTTGTCCGCGCTCACCGAAAGGTTCATGGCAATAGGCTCTTCAATGAAGATGCCCTCTTTGCGCCGCTCTTCCGGCACCAGCGCCAGACCGCGTAATACGGAATCCGCCGGGTCGCGTGGTCGCCACGGCTGACTATTAAGCTCGCCACGCGTGACTTTACTTTTGCTCGCACCAAACAGCGCCTTGCACAGCTCGGTTTTACCCGCGCCAGCCAGCCCGGCAATGCCCAGAATCTCCCCTTTACGCAGGCGCAAAGAGATGTCTTTCAGCAGTTTCTCGTCATGCAGGCCGTCAATACTCAAGAGCACTTCATCGCTGTGCGGCGGGCGCTTAGGCGGGTAGATATCACTCAGTTCATGGCCGAGCATCTTCTCAACGATTTGCTCGCCGCTCAGTTCCGCCATCGGGCCAGACTCAATCAGCTTGCCATCACGCAGCACGGTCAGGGTGTCGCAAATCGCTTTCAGTTCATGGATGCGGTGGGAGATAAACACCACGCCGATGCCCTGCTGTTGCAGACGTCGCACCACGGTGAACAGGCGCTCGCTCTCGTGTTGATCGAGAGGCGCGGTAGGTTCATCCAGAATCAAAAAGCGGCAATGATGAGACAACGCGCGCGCCAGCAGGATTTGCTGCTTCTCCGCCAGGGTGCAGGTATCGATAGAGCGACGCACATCCAGCGACACATCCAGTTGTGCCAGGGCATCCTGTGCGAGTTTACGCACTTCGCCCCAGTGCCAGGCGTGCCCCGGTTCCGCCAGTCTGTCGAGCATGATGTTTTCAGCAATCGACAGGCCGGGGATGAGCGCCACGTCCACTTCCTGCTGCACCAGATGAATACCAAGCTGTTTCGCGTCACGCGGGGTGCGAATGGAGACCGGCTGGTTATTAATGGCGATCTCGCCCTCGTAGTGGTCATGCGTGCCACACAGCACCGCCATCAGGGTCGATTTTCCTGCACCGTTCGCGCCCGTGAGTGCATGAACGGAACCGCCGCGCAGGGTGAAATCAACATGCGACAATGCGCTGAACCCGCCAAACGCGAGGCTGATAGTGCGCATTTCGAGGTGGTTAGTGCTCATCCGACGCGAGTTCCTGATAAATAAGTTTATTTGACGAATTTTTCATAGGCCGCCTTGACTGGCAACGACAGAAAAGGCATAAGATAAAGCAAAATTAATATTAGCCATCCGGATGTCCAGACATAACATCAGGTTAGCGATAGTACACAAGGACACAACAAATGAGCAACACCAATATTCGCGTCGTCACCGGCCCGGCTAACTATTTCTCACACGCGGGAAGTCTCGCGCATCTCCATGATTTTTATACGGCTGAGCAACTTTCCCGTGCGGTGTGGATTTACGGCGAGCGCGCCATTGAAGGGGCGCGTCCGTTCCTGCCGGAGGGCTTTAACGCACCGGGCGCGAAGCATCTGTTGTTCAAAGGCCATTGCAGCGAGCATGACGTGGCGGAGCTGGCGCAGTTGTCCGGTGATGATCGCGCGGTCGTGATAGGCGTAGGCGGCGGCGCCCTGCTGGATACAGCCAAAGCGGTGGCGCGTCGTTTAGGTTTGCCCGTGGTGGCAATTCCGACCATTGCGGCAACCTGTGCTGCCTGGACGCCGCTCTCCGTCTGGTACAACGACGCCGGTCAGGCGCTACAGTTCGAGATTTTCGATGACGCCAATTTCCTGGTGCTGGTCGAACCGCAGATCATCCTTAATGCCCCTGCGGAATATCTGCTGGCGGGGATCGGCGATACGCTCGCGAAATGGTATGAAGCGGTGGTGCTGGCGCCTGCGCCGGAAAAGTTGCCGCTGACGGTACGTCTGGGGATTAATAACGCGCTGGCGATTCGCGATGTGCTACTCGCCAGTAGCGAAGAAGCGCTGGCAGATCAGGCGCGTGGCGACGTGACGCAGGCGTTTCGTGACGTGGTGGATGCGATTATCGCCGGTGGCGGTATGGTGGGCGGGCTCGGCGAGCGCTATACCCGTGTTGCCGCGGCGCACGCCGTTCACAACGGTCTGACAGTATTGCCACAAACAGAGAAATTCCTGCACGGCACCAAAGTAGCCTACGGTATTCTGGTGCAAAGCGCCCTACTCGGTCAGGATGATGTGCTGGCGCAGCTCGTGAACGCCTATAAGCGTTTTAACCTGCCCACTACGCTGGCGGCCCTGGAGGTGGACATCAACAATCATGACGAGCTGGAGCGAGTGATTGCCCATACCCTGCGCCCGGTCGAATCCATTCACTATCTGCCGGGCGAGCTCACTCCCGCCACGCTGCGCGCAGCGTTTGAAAAAGTCGAACATTTTACCCGCTGATTCAGGCGGGCCATAAGGCCATGGCGGAGCGGGCAATGCTCAGCAAGATTTCACGGCTCGCGCCATCGCGGGCCTGAATCGACATCCCCTGCTGAATACTGACATAGAGGCGCGTCAGTGCCTCGACATCCACCGAACCGGGCAAATCACCCTGTTTTTGCGCCTGCTCCAGCCGCGTTTTTAACAGGGAAAAACCCGCAGCACGCATGCGACGCACCAGGTCGCCCAGCCTGTCATTACCTTCGCTGCCTACCGCCGAGAGTGTGACCATACAACCGTGCGGCATATCGGTCTGCGTCAGCATATCGGCAGAACGCTCCAGCCACAGCCACACCGCCTGACGCGGCGACGGTTCGCTGGTCATATGCCCCCAGATAACCGGCGCAACGGACTGCTCGTAGTGCAGCAATACCTCTTCGTATAAATCCTCTTTACTGCCAAACGCCGCATACAGACTGGGAGATTTAATACCCATCGCCTCATATAAATCGTTCATGGACGTGGCGGTATAGCCCTTCTGCCAGAAGATTTTCATCGCCTGGTTCAGTGCTTCTGTACGGTCAAACTCGCGTGGTCTTCCACGGCTCATGGTGGCCTCCAACATTTTGTGCTGATCGATATATTAATACCATTGACGGCCACAGGGAAGTGCGTTTACTGTAATTATGTATCGATCAACACATAATTAATTCAGGAGTCACCATGTCATCTTCACTTTCCGGTAAACGCGCGCTGGTTACAGGCGCAAGTCGTGGTTTAGGTAAAGCCATCGCCCTGTCATTAGCCCGCGCAGGGGCAGATGTGGCGATAACGTTTGAAAAGTCAGTCGAAAAAGCACAGGCGGTGGCCGATGACATTCGCGCGCTCGGGCGCAATGGGGTCGCCATTCAGGCCGACAGCGCAAGTCCGCAGGCCATTCGTGCAGCGGTCGCTCAGTCGGTTGAGAAACTGGGCGGGCTGGATATTCTGGTGAATAACGCGGGGATAGCGCGCGGCGGGCCGCTGGAAGCGATGTCCGATGAAGATATCGATGCGTTAATCAATGTGAATATTCGCGGCGTGGTCATTGCTACCCAGGCGGCGATTGCTCATCTGCCGGACGGCGGGCGCATTATCAACATCGGCAGTTGTCTCGCCAACCATGTCCCGCTGCAAGGAATTGCCGTTTACTCGATGACCAAATCCGCTCTCAACTCGTTAACCCGTGGGCTGGCGCGCGATCTTGGCCCGCGTGGCATTACCGTCAATCTGGTGCACCCTGGCCCCACTGACAGCGACATGAACCCGGCGGATGGCGAAGGCGCTGAAACCCAGCGTCAGTTGATTGCGCTTGGACATTACGGTAAAGCAGAAGATATCGCCGATGCGGTAACTTTCCTGGCAAGCCCGGCGGCAAAACACATCACCGGAACCGGGATTGATGTGGATGGCGGCCTCAACGCCTGAGGATCAGGCCGACCTCTGCCATCCGGCAGAGGTAACGCAGTATCAAAAGCGGCCCGTGAAGAACGGGCCGACGTTTATGACAGTAAACAGGAACAGGGGGAGGGTTAACAGCACTTCGCCCCGCCTTTGCCGCCGTAACGAGCCTCTTGCCGCTCGCGGAAGAACTCTTCATAGGTCATCGGCGTCTGATCAGGATGGGTGATACGCATATGCTCAACGTAGTTGTCATAGTCCGGCACGCCGATCATCATTTTGGCGGCCTGGCCTAAGTATTTGCCTGCTTTAGAAAGGGTGTCGAACATATTTCATCTCTCGTTACCCCTCACCCTAACCCTCTCCCACAGGGAGAGGAAACGTTGACACCCTCTCCCTGTGGGAGAGGGCCGGGGTGAGGGCAAAGGTTAATGTGCGCTTTTTGCCTGAGTCACAATCTCATCAAGATTTTCCGGCATGGGCTCATACGGACGCTCTTGTGACGTCGGCTTGTCGATTTTCAGCGACGCCAGCGCCGTTTTCACCGAGTAGAACGCCAGCACCACAACCACCACCATAAAGAAAATGGTCAGCCCGGCATCCAGACGGTTGTTAAACACCAACTGGGAAAGCTGTGACTGGGTGTACTGTGCCGGAATAGTACCACTGTCGATCATCGCCTGGAACTTATTAGCAATCGCCAGGAAGCCGACTTTATTGTCCGGGCTGAACGCTTTCTGCCAGCCGGCGGTGAGGGTACAAATCAGCAGCCAGGCCGTGGGCAACAGGGCCACCCATGCGTAACGCTGACGTTTCATCTTGAACAGTACAACCGCGCAGAGCATCAACGCCATGCCCGCCAGCATCTGGTTAGCAATACCGAACAGCGGCCAAAGTGTGTTGATGCCGCCCAACGGATCGACCACCCCCTGATGGAGGAAGTAACCCCAGGCCAGTACGCAGAGCGCGGTTGCAATCAGGTTTGCCGGTAACGAGTCGGTGCGTTTCAGGTTCGGTGAAATCACCCCCAGCAGGTCCTGTAGCATAAAGCGTGCGGCACGGGTACCGGCATCCACCGCCGTCAGAATAAACAGCGCTTCAAACAGAATCGCGAAGTGATACCAGAACGACACATCCATCATGCCGCCCAGCGCGCCGTGCAGGATATAGGCCATCCCCACCGCCAGCGTTGGCGCACCGCCCGCACGGGAGATAATCGACTGCTCGCCCACCTCCGTGGCAATCTGTTTCAGCGTGTCCGGGGTAATGCTAAAGCCCCAGCCGCTGACCACCTGCGCGGCAGAGGCCACCACATCGGTCGTCCCGGCAGGTGCCAGTACCGCCATGGGGCTGTTCATCGCAAAGTAGACGCCCGGGTCGATGATACAGGCCGACACCAGCGCCATAATGGCCACGAACGACTCCATCAGCATGCCGCCGTAACCGATAAAGCAAGCCTGCCCTTCGTTCGCCAACATTTTCGGCGTGGTGCCAGAGGAGATCAGCGCATGGAAGCCCGACACCGCGCCGCACGCGATGGTGATAAACAGGAACGGGAACAGGTTGCCGGTCCAGACCGGGCCGGTGCCATCAACGAACTTCGTCAGTGCAGGCATGGTCAGGGTCGGGCGCATGATCAGAATGCCGATCGCCAGGCCGATGATGGTGCCAATTTTCAGGAAGGTGGAGAGGTAGTCACGCGGTGCCAGCAGCAGCCAGACCGGCAGTACGGCGGCCACAAAGCCGTAGCCCACCAGCATCCAGGTCAACTGTACCCCGGTGAAATCAAAGAACGGGGCCCAGGTCGGGCTTTCCGCCACCCATCCGCCGGAGATAATCGCGAAAATCAGGAAAAACAGGCCAATGACAGAGACTTCACCAATGCGCCCAGGGCGCAGGTAGCGGATGTAGATCCCCATGAAAATCGCCAGTGGAATGGTAAAGGCAACGGTGTAGGTCCCCCACGGACTGTGGGTCAGTGCTTTCACCACGATCATCGCCAGCACCGCCAGGATGATCACCATGATCATAAAGGTCGCCACCAGTGCGATAACCCCAGCCGTTGGCCCCATCTCCTCTTTGACCAACTCACCCAATGAACGTCCATCACGGCGAGTCGAGACGAACAGCACCATAAAATCCTGTACCGCCCCGGCAAGCACCACCCCGGCGAGGATCCAGATCATCCCCGGCAGATAGCCCATCTGGGCTGCCAGCACCGGACCCACCAGCGGCCCTGCCCCGGCGATTGCCGCAAAGTGGTGACCAAACAACACTTTTTTATCCGTCGGGACGTAATCGAGCCCGTCGTTGTATTTCACGGCGGGCGTTATGCGACCCGGATCGACGGCCAGCACGTTTTTGGCGATATATAAACCATAAAAACGGTAGGCAATCAGATAGATACAAACTGCGGCAACGACTATCCACAAGGCGTTGATCTGCTCACCGCGATTAAGCGCGATGTAGCCAAGAGCGAACGCCCCGACAACGGAGAGCAATGCCCAAATAAGGTATTTCCCTGAGTTATTCATAGCGATTATCCGTTTGCGAAAGAGGAGAATGTTACATTTTGTTTCTAGAACACTTTGCGTGTTTTAACAACATTGAAACATTGGAATTTCGCTATCAATCCGGGCATTTATTTCAGTGTGCTACGGGGATCACTTATAGGACGTATTTGAATGAGTATGGGGGGAGAAGAATGAGAGGAGGAAGCGGGTTTGGATTTGGGAGAAGGGTGCGGCCTGTTCCCCTCACCCCGGCCCTCTCCCCAAAGGGGCGAGGGAGAAAACCTGCTCCAGTCCACTTCAGGCCATGATTAGGACAAGGGGCAATCTCGCTACCCGATCACCGCGGTGCTTAAACGGCAGGTGCAGCAGCGCCGTCCCTGCTCATCAAACACCACAATCTCCCAGCTTTGATTTTGACGGCCCAGATGCAGCGGCTGGCAGACGGCACGTACTTTACCCTGCGACACCGCACGGTGATGGGTGGCATTAAGCTCCGTCCCCACCACACACTGACCATCGACAGTCATCATATAGCTGGCCATCGACCCCAGCGTTTCTGCCAGCGCGGCGGAAGCCCCACCGTGCAGCAAACCAAAAGGTTGATATGTGCGGGCATCCACCGGCATTTCGGCTTCCAGCACATCATCACCCAGGCGGGTATAGACAATCCCTAAATGGCCGACCAGCGTGCGGACACTTGTGGCATTGAGTTCATCAAGCGTTAAACGGCGCTTCCAGATCATTTATGCCCCCAGCGTCGAGCCGCCATCCACCACGATATCCTGTAGCGTGATGTGGCTGGCATAGTCAGACGCCAGAAACAGAATGGTACTGGCGACTTCTTCCGGGCGGGCAATCTTCCCCAGCGGGATACCCAGCTTGAACTGTTCGCTAAAGCCGGCGATACGCTTTTGTTCCGCATCGCTGCTGGTCCACAAAGTGCGCTGCATATCGGTATCGGTAGAGCCAGGTGAGACCAGATTCGCCCGCACGCCGCTGGCGGCCAGCTCCAGCCCCACCGTCAATGCCAGACTTTTCAGCGCCGCTTTCGACGCGCCGTAAGCGCTCATGCCAATGCGCGGTGTGTGCGCGGCATCGGAGGCCACGGTGACAATCGCACCGCCCCGCTGCTGGCGAAACTGCGCCATGGTCGCCTGAAACAGGTTAAACGCCCCGCCAACGTTGACGGCAAAAGTCTGCTGCCACGCCTCCTGCGAAAGCGCATCCGTTGCCCCCATACGCAAAATGCCCGCCGCGTTGACCAGCACATCCAGCCGCGCATTCCGCGTCAACACACGAGAGCAGACCCGCGAGACCTGCTCTGCATCGGCAATGTCCAGTATCTCGGTGGTAAAAGGGTAGTGTTCACCGTCAAAAGCCTGGTCAAACCCCGTTACCTGCGCGCCCGCGTCAGTAAACGCCAGCGCCGTGGCATAACCGATACCTTTTCCGGCTCCGGTCACCCAGACGGTCTTCCCTGAAAAGTCCATCAGTTGACCTCGCGAGAGAGCAGCGCCCACCAGGCATCGATGGTCGGGTTTTTCGCCAGCATCACAAAATCGATATCGCCATGCACTTTGCGCCAGCGCGCCGCCAGCGCCATCATGCGTACGGAATCCAGCCCGTAATCAATCAGATTTTCATCATCGTAAGGCTCGTCAGATTCATCCAGCAGCGGCAGGATCAATGCGCGCAGCGCCGCTTTGCTGGTGGGCACCGGAAGTAACGCCTCGGTCATCACCACACGCCCGGAGCGGCCCGCCACGTATTTCAGCGACATCATATGCTCTTCGCGGCTGAAATCCGCCAGCGCATCGGCCACCATAAAGGGCTTGATATCGCGCATAAAGGCATCAGTGGCAGTCGTCATACAACCGATATGGGCGTATACGCCCGTTATGATGAGCTGATTACGCCCGGTCTCTTTCAGCATCTGCTCCAGCGGCGAACGGTGAAAGGCGCTGTAACGCCACTTCACCAGCACCGTATCGGCTTCGTCCGGGGCAAGCGCCGCCACAATCCGTTGCTGCTCTGGCGAGCGGGTCAACCCCGGCCCCCACATATCGTTGAGCAGCGCGCGATCGTCATCACTCTGCTCTTTTGGCTGAGCGGTGTAATAAACCGGGATATTGTGCTGCTTACAGAACTGGCGCAGCGCGGCGATATTAGCAACCACCTTTTCCATCATCGGGCAATTATCGCCCCAGAAATTGAGGAAATACTCCTGCATATCATGAATCAGCAAGGCGGCGCGGTCAGGTTCAAAGGCCCACTGCACTTTGTTATCCGGGATATCATTCGCGGTTGGCAGTGCGTAGCCGGTCAGTTTGGGAATAGCCATCTTTTCTCCTCGTTACGCCTGGGCGCGTTCTGCCAGCGTCTGTCGTAATTGTTTCTTATCCACTTTGCCTACCGGGGTCAGCGGCAGTGCCGCCAGGCATTCAACGCGGTCCGGTAGTTTGAAATCCGCCACACCTTGTTCACGCAGGAAACGACGGATCTCCACCGCCCGTACCGGATGTTTGACCACCAGATACGCGCAGCTTTTTTCCCCCAGCAGGCTGTCTTCCATGCTGACCAGCGCGGCGTGGATCACCGCCTCGTGGCGCAGCAGTAAATTCTCAATCTCTTCGGCGGCAATCTTCTCGCCACCCCGGTTGATCTGATCTTTCTCGCGCCCCTGCACGGTGATGTAACCCGCGTCATCAATTGAAATCAGGTCGCCGGAGCAGTAGAAGCCATTGGCATCAAAGGCGCTGGCATTATGTTCCGGGCTATTGAAGTAGCCCCGAAAGGTATACGGCCCGCGCGTCATCAGGCGCCCCACTTCACCACGCGGCAGAGGATGACCGTTTTCATCGGCCACCCAGACTTCATCGTCCGGGCACATCGGGCGGCCCTGGGTGTTGAAAATGCGCTCCGGGGTGTCGTCCAGCGCGGTGTAATTCACCAACCCTTCCGCCATGCCGAAGACCTGCTGTAACTGGCAGCCCATCTCCTCGGGAATGCGTGCCGCCAGCGTGGCAGACAGACGCGCGCCCCCCACCTGTAGCAGCCTGAGCGAAGCCAGTTGCCCCTTGTCGGCCCCTTCGGCAATCGCCTGTAACCACAGGCTGACCGCAGGCGGTACCAGCGACGTAACGTTGACGCGGTGCTTTTCGATGAGCGGGAAGCAGAGCGTGGCGCTGGGATCATTCGCCAGCACTACGCAGCCGCCCGCCAACAGCACCCCCAGCGAGCCTGGGGAGCTCAGCGCATAGTTGTGGGCGGCGGGCAGTGCGTTGAGGTAACGGGTATCTGCCGTAATCCCGCAGATTTCGTTGCTACGGCGGATGCTGTAGTAATAGTCATTATGGGTACGAGGGATCAGCTTCGGCGTGCCGGTACTGCCGCCAGAAAGCTGGAAGAAGGCCACTTCATCGGCCGGCGTCGGCGTGGCGATAAAGGTATCTGCCGGGCACTCAATCGCCGCCGTCAGCGACTTCTCACCGCTGTCATTAAGAAATAGCGACACGCGCACCGATGCATGTTCGGCGGTGAAATCCTGCCAGAACTGATCGGTCGCAAAGAGCGCATGCGCACGGTCGGCAATCAGCAATGCTGGTTTGATCTGCACGGCATAGGCGTTAAGCTCCGTGCGTTGGTGGCTGAACAGCGCATTCACCGGGGCAACGCCGATTTTGAGCAGCGCAAAGAAGGTGATGTAAAACTCAGCCACATTGCCAAGCTGTACCAGCGCCGTTTCGCCGCGCTGAATACCCTGCGCCTGTAACGCGCTTGCCAGATTGTCAGAAGCCTGATGAAGCTGCCGGTAGCTAAAACTGCGCTCACCCTCAATTACGGCCACCGCGTCACTTTGCGCATGGCGGGTCAGTATGTCGGTCATCGGCACATCCAGCCAGTAACCTTTTTCACGGTAGCGCGTGGCGAATTCATCCGGCCAGGGGGTAAAGGGAATGGTCATCATCGCTCCTTAATGCAGGCCAAAAACGTTCAGCATGGTGGACAACTTGACGCCGGTTTCGCGCCACTCCGCCGCCGGTGACGACGCGGGGACAATGCCCGCACCGGCAAATAACCGAACGCGGTTTTCGTGAATGCGCGCGCAGCGGATAGTCACGACCCACTCGCCGTTACCTTCGGCGTCGCACCAGCCGACAATGCCGCCAAACAGTTCACGCTCAAAGGGTTCTAACCCGGCAATCAGCGTTTTCGCCACCTGATGCGGAAAACCGCTCAGTGCAGGCGTGGGATGTAACAAACAGGCGAGCGTCAGGGCGTTTTCACCCGGTAGCGCGGTTCCCTCAATCGGCGTCGCCAGATGCCATAGCGTCGGGGTGGTAACCAGTTGCGGGGAATCCGGCAGACTCAAGGCGCGGCTGCGCGGTGCCAGTAAGGCTTTCATCGCCTGAGTGACCAGTTCATGTTCATGACGGTCTTTTTCCGAGGCCAGTAGTCTGTTGCCCGCTTCGCGATCCAGCATGTCATCCGGCTGACGTCGCGCCGACCCGGCCAGCGGCAGAGAGCTAAATTGATCACCCTCTTTACGCAGCAACAGTTCCGGGCTTGCGCCCAGTAACACATCTCCTTGCGCCAGCGGAACATGAAAGTTAAAGCTCGCCGGGTTTTGGGCTATCAGGCGCTCCAGCAGGATGCCGCTGTCGAGGTGCGCATCGGTGGCAATATCAATCAGCCGCGAGAGGACTATTTTGTCCACCTCCGGTGTGGCGGTCAGCGCGGCCCCACGAGCAACCATATCCATAAAGACATCCTGCGGCGGAATTTCCGTACGTCTGGTGACGTCAGGCATGTCGTGCCCGGAGAAATAGCGGGAGGAGCGCTGCTTAGACGGGCGCGAAAAGGTCTGCCAGGAAGCGGGAATAAACAGTTCAGACGGCTGGGTAGTATCAAAAGGGATGGCCCCCACAACCACCGGATTGGCAATGCCCCGCGTTTTAGCATCGGCAAAAGCCTGCGCCAGTTTCCGTTGAAACGCGCTGTCCGGGCTATCCCCTTCCACCGCCGGTTCACTGATACGGGCAAAACAACCCGATGTCATAAAACTGCGAAACGGCGACATAAAGAAGAATTGGTCCGACGCCAGGGTTTTCGCAGCCTGTTGTACATCCTCAGCCAATGACGTATCCATATCATCCTCCAAAAATGATAAATATATTACGAATGATTATCATTTGAATTTTGATTCGGTAAGCTAAAGGTAATGACCCGACATGTCAACTGGTGCGCCCAACTCCCTTGCGACTAACGCTTGCATCCATCACGCGCAATGATGAAAATGAGAAGCATTAACTTCAACAAAAACAGGATGTGACTCCGTGAGACTCCCTTTCTTTTGCCGCAAGGCCCTTATCATGTTGGGTATTTTTGTTTTCGGACTTTCCGCAGCGACCGCCGCCGACTGGCCACGTCAGGTGACGGATAGCAAAGGCAGCCATACACTCGACCACAAACCTCTGCGTATTGTCTCCACCAGCGTGACGCTAACGGGTTCTCTGCTGGCTATCGATGCCCCGGTTGTCGCCAGCGGCGCTACAACACCGAATAACCGATTCGCCGACGATCAGGGCTTTTTACGCCAGTGGGGCGAAGTGGCGAAATCGCGTAACGTCGCGCGTATTTATATTGGCGAGCCGAATGCCGAAGCCGTTGCCGCCCAGATGCCGGATCTGATTCTGATCAGCGCCACCGGCGGTGACTCTGCGTTATCGCTTTACGATCAGCTCTCGACCATTGCGCCGACCCTGGTCATCAATTACGACGATAAAAGCTGGCAGGCCCTGCTTAGCCAACTGGGTGAAATCACCGGCCAGGAAAAACAGGCCGCTGCCCGTATTGCTGAGTTCGATAAGCAAATGGCCGATGTTAAAGCGCGCATAAAATTGCCGCCGCAGCCGGTTAATGCGCTGGTTTATACGCCGGCGGCGCACAGTGCGAATCTGTGGACCACGGAGTCCGCCCAGGGCAAGCTTCTGCAACAACTGGGTTTTGCGCTCGCACCGCTGCCGGAAGGATTGCAGACGCTGCAAAGCCAGGGTAAACGCCATGACATCGTGCAACTGGGCGGTGAAAATCTGGCGGCCGGTCTGAACGGCGAAGCGCTGTTCCTGTTCGCCAGCGATCAAAAAGATGCTGACGCGCTGAATGCCAACCCGCTGCTTGCCCATCTGAACGCGGTTCAGAATAAGCGTGTTTATGCGCTGGGGGCCGAAACGTTCCGTCTCGATTACTACAGTGCAACGCGGGTATTAGCGCGGCTGTCCGCGCTGTTTGGCTAAGACACCCTCCCGGCTGACGCTTCGCTTAGCCGGGCTACGTTCACGGCAGAATCGCTTTCCAGGCGCGCAGATACTGTGAACGTCTTCAACCTTGTTAACCATGGCTGACTCGTTTTCCCGCATGACAACCACAGCGACATCTTTGTGCCCCCCTGGCGCAGAGCGTGCAGCGAGGGGGTTGAGTCCCCGCTGAAATCGGTGAGACGAAGACCCGATGGCAAGGTCAGGCCGCCAGGGATGGCGGACTGAGGTTTGTCGAGACAGGACGTCGAGTCAAACCGACCGCAGGCAGCGGGGCGGGAGGCGAACGCAGTGCGAAGCACCGATTTTTTGCGGGGCCGCGGGGATTGTAAAGGGGAACGCGGTGTTCCCCTTTACCCGTTCACGTGTCCGGAGGTGACATTTCGCCATGAACATAAGGTGAACGGAACCCACCTTCCGAGCCGCATATTCCCCTCACCCCAACCCTCTCCCAGGGGGAGAGGGAGAAAACCGGTCGTAGCCCGGATCAGGCGCCTGCGCCGCCATCCGGGGAAGCCAGCGGAATCTGGCGAAACCGACGCAATTCGCGCAACGTCAGCACCAGCATCACACCCACCATCGCCAGCACAAAACCACTGCTACTCGCCGAGGCCGCTGGCGTCATCACAACCCCAAGCCCGCCCAGGACTGCCGCGCCAATCGCATCGCCCGTGACGTTTTGCGCCGTCCACAGACCGTTGATACGCCCCAGCATCGCTTCCGGCGTTTGCGTTTGAATCAACGTGTACTGCAACAGTGAACTGATCGCACTCAGCCAGCCAAACAGGGCCAGAAACGCCGCGCCCAGCACCCAGTAAGGCATCAGGCTGAATAACCCAATAGCAACAAACGCCCCCACGCTACTGCCCAACATCAACAGGCCCGGACGCGGATGTTGCGCCAGCCGCCCACTGGTTAACGCGCCTGTCGCCGCGCCAAGCGGGATTGCCGCATACAGTACGCCAATTTGCGCCGCCGGGATGCGCCACTCAACGGCCAGTGCGGGATACAGCACGCGCACGGCGCTGGCCATGGTCAACAAGCCCCCCAGCAGCGCAATACCGCCAATCAGCGGGCTGTTGATCAAAAAACGCATACCCGCCACCAGCGAAGACAGCGGGTGTTCACGCGGCTGTGGCGGAGGCGGCAACACAGGCAAACTCACTAATGGCAACAGGGTGATAAAGGTCCCTGCCGCCGCCAGCCCGTAATTCCAGGCCACCCCGCCCGTTGCCAGCAACAGGCCGCCGCACATCGGGGAAATCACCGAGCCCAGGCGCACCGTCAGCATGGTGATCGCCCCGGCCTGCATTAAATTCTCACGCCCGACCAGCGCCGGGGTTGCCGCCAGCAGCGCGGTCACGCCGAGGGATGCGAAAAAACCGTCCCATAAACCGAGCAAATAAATCGCCAGCAGGGACGGTTCCGGCAACTGCGTGTTAAGCCACAGGCCGATAAAACCCATGCCGCAGGTGCCTCGCGCCAGCAGAATCAATCTTTTGCGTTCATAACGGTCGGCCAGAACGCCGCCCGTCATCAATCCAACGAACATCGCGCCGCCGGTCAGGGTAACGGACAGGCCCACCTGCCAGCTTGAACCGGTCATCGCCTGAATCTGTACCGGGACGGCAACGCCCAGCAAACCCAGCGATAAGATTGAGATGAAACGGGCAAGAAACACGGCACGAAAGGCCGGATGCGTCTTCAGAAGGCTTACATTCAGCAGCCGGGATTGTTGGTTCATTACAACGCCTTAAGGCAATCTTTTTTTATCCATTCCAGGGCGTGCATGGTAACATAAGCAAACAAGATCGATAACGATAATTACTATCATTATCAAGTCAGGAATGTTTTATGTCGCTTCCTCGTTCCTCGAGGCGTGCTCTCACGCTTTTCGGGCTATTGATACTGCTTATTGTGGCAATGGCGCTCAGTATGCTGGTCGGTGCTAAAACGGTGCCCGCCAGCGTGATTGTTGATGCGCTGACAGGCACCTGCCAGAGCGCAGACTGCACCATTATTCGCGACGCACGCTTGCCTCGCACCCTGGCCGGATTACTCGCGGGCGGCGCACTGGGCCTGGCGGGCGCGCTGATGCAAACCCTCACCCGCAACCCGCTGGCCGACCCGGGCCTGCTGGGCGTAAATGCCGGGGCCAGTTTCGCCATTGTCCTGGGTGCGGCCTTGTTTGGCGCCGCCTCCCCCGTTGAACAACTGGCGCTGGCCTTTGGTGGCGCACTGATCGCTTCGCTGATCGTGGCCTTTACCGGCAGTCAGGGTGGAGGGCAACTAAGCCCGGTACGTCTGACGCTGGCGGGTGTGGCGCTGGCCGCCGTGCTCGAAGGGCTTTCCAGCGGCATTTCGCTACTCAACGCCGATGTCTACGATCAATTGCGCTTCTGGCAGGCCGGATCACTGGATATTCGCACCCTGCAAACAGTGAAAATTGTGCTTCTGCCGGTGCTATTGGCTGCAAGTATTGCGCTCATCTCCAGCCGGGCGCTGAACAGTCTCAATTTGGGCAGCGATACCGCGACTGCGCTCGGCAGCAAAGTGGCGCGCACGCAGCTTTCTGGTCTGCTGGCCATCACCGTACTTTGCGGTAGCGCGACCGCAGTAGTCGGCCCCATCGCCTTTATCGGGCTGATGATGCCGCACCTTTCGCGCTGGCTGGTGGGGGCCGATCACCGCTGGTCGCTGCCGGTGACCCTCATCGCCACCCCTGCCCTGTTGCTGTTTGCCGATATTATTGGCCGTCTGCTGGTGCCGGGTGAGCTGCGCGTGTCAATTGTTAGCGCTTTTATTGGCGCACCGGTTCTGATTATCCTGGTTCGCCGCACGCGCGGAGGTGGCCTGTGACCGCCCCGTCCCGTCGTCTGATCATCAGTTGTCTGCTGATGCTGCTGGCAAGCCTGGCCTTTGCCCTCTGGGGTCTGCGCAGCGGTGCGGTGATGCTCGATAGCAGCCAGGTCATTAATGCGCTCACCGGGAGTGCGCCGCGCGCCATGCAGCTTGTGGTCATCGAATGGCGGCTGCCCCGCGTTCTGATGGCGCTGCTGATCGGTGCCGCGCTGGGTGTCAGCGGCGCTATCTTCCAGTCGCTGATGCGAAACCCGTTAGGCAGCCCGGATGTGATGGGCTTTAACACCGGGGCATGGAGTGGCGTGCTGGTGGCAATGGTGTTTTTTGGTCAGCATCTGACGGCGATTACGCTCGCCGCTATGGCGGGCGGCATTCTGACGTCGTTCATCGTCTGGTCGCTGGCGTGGCGCAACGGCATTGAAACCTTCCGCCTGATTATTGTCGGCATCGGCGTACGGGCGATGTTGATGGCTTTTAACACCTGGCTGATTTTACAGGCCTCGCTGGAAACCTCGCTTACTGCCGGGCTGTGGAATGCGGGGTCGCTTAATGGTTTGACCTGGGCCAAAACCTTCCCCTCTGCGCCGTTTATTCTGCTGATGTTTATCGGCGCAGCGTTGCTTTCCCGCCGTATGCGGCTGCTGGAGATGGGGGATGACAGCGCCTGCGCCCTTGGCGTGAGCGTGGAGCGTTCGCGCCTGCTGCTGATGCTGGTGGCCGTTGTGCTTACCGCCTCCGCCACGGCACTTGCCGGGCCTATTTCATTTATCGCGCTCGTCGCGCCGCATATTGCCCGGCGCATTAGCGCCACCACACGCTGGGGCCTTGCACAATCGGCCCTCTGCGGTGCCCTTCTGCTGCTGGCCGCGGACATTTGCGCACAACGGCTGTTTATCCCTTATCAGTTGCCGGTGGGCGTCGTCACCGTCAGCATTGGCGGTATCTACCTTATCGCCTTGTTAATTCAGGAGTCCCGCAAGAAATGATCGATACTCAGGCCCGTTTGCATGGCGAACAGTTAACCCTGGGCTATGGTAAGAAAGTTGTCGCCAGAGACCTGAGCGTTTCGATTCCCGATGGCCATTTCACGGCGATTATTGGGCCGAACGGCTGTGGGAAATCGACGCTGCTGCGCACCCTGAGCCGCCTGATGACGCCAGAGAAAGGCCATGTTTATCTGGACGGCGAGCAGATCCAGCGTTTTGCCAGTAAAGAGGTGGCGCGACGTGTCGGGCTGCTGGCGCAAAATGCCACTACGCCTGGTGATATCACTGTTCAGGAGCTGGTCGCCCGTGGCCGCTATCCGCACCAGCCGCTGTTTACCCGCTGGCGTCAGGAGGATGAGCAGGCGGTCACCCGCGCCATGCGCGCCACCGGGGTGGACACGCTGGCATTGCAGAGTGTGGACACGCTCTCCGGCGGCCAGCGGCAGCGCGCGTGGATAGCAATGGTGCTGGCGCAAGAGACCTCGATCATGCTGCTTGATGAGCCGACCACCTGGCTTGATATCAGCTATCAGATTGATCTGTTGGAATTGCTCAGTGCGTTAAACCGCGAGCAGGGGTATACGCTGGCGGCGGTGCTGCATGATTTGAATCAGGCCTGTCGCTACGCTACCCATTTGATTGCCCTGCGAGACGGCAAGATAGTGGCGCAAGGCGCGCCGAAAGAGATTGTGACCGCGGAACTTATCGAAGCGGTGTACGGTTTGCGCTGTATGATTATTGAAGATCCGATCGCCGGTACGCCGCTGGTGGTGCCGCTGGGACGACGTTCGCTCTGATGCTGTCCCGGATGGCGACTTCGCATCCGGGCGACCACCGTAACCCCGGTAAGCGACAGCGCCACCGGGGACATTTTCCCCCTACCCCAACAGCTCCCGCACAACCGGGCCAATCGCTTCAAACGCCTGCGGGGAAATGATATCCACATGGGCGCAATCCTGACGATAAACCTCCAGTTCACTCACCCACGGCGACCAGGCTTGTTGTGGATCCATCCCCGGCGTCAGCGTGCGTTCGGCGACAAAGAGCGTCGCTTTACCGTCAAATTTCGCGCTGTGGGCCGTGGTCAACAGACGTACCGCATCGCCATAGTTACCTTCAATCGCGGCAAACAGTTCCGTCGAGGCCTGTCCTTTTTGCGCCGACAGAAACGCCTGTCGCTCGCGCTCGATTTCCGCCAGCACGGCAGGATCCAGCCCGTTGGCCTCTTTCTCCGCCCAGTTCTGCGTCTCCGGCGGCCAGGTATCCAGCAGCCCTAAAAATGCGACCGTTTCCCCGCGCGCCCGCAGCCGGGCGGCAATCCCCTGCGCCAGGGTTCCGCCCAGCGAATAACCAAACAGGTGATAAGGCCCATGTGGCTGCTGTGCAAGCAGTGTCGCAAGATGGTGTTCGCACACCTCATCCAGTGTGGCGGCCTGCTGCATCGGCCCATCAGGACGCGGAGACTGGATACCCATAATCGCCCAGCGCGGCGAGAGATAGCGCGCCAGCACGCTGAACTGCCAGGCAAAACCAGAAGCCGGATGGAAACAGAACAGCACCGGCCCGTCGCCATCACGCAAGGGCAGAAGGGTTTGCAAACCAAGCTGGCTATCGGCCTGCGTCTGCGTCAGCAAGACCGCCAGTTTCTCGACCGTTGAGGCCACCATAACCTGCCCCGGCGTCACCGGGCGCGCAAACATCTGGCTCAGTTGTGCAGCCAGGCGCATCGCCAGCAAAGAGTGGCCGCCGAGGGCAAAGAAATCGGCCTGCGCGTGCTGAACCTCGCAGCCGAGCAGCGCGGAAAAAGCCTGTGCAATCTGCACTTCCACGCCCGGATTCAGCGCCCGACCGACCTGCTCACGCGCGGGCTCAGGCAGAGGCAGCGCTTTTCTGTCGAGCTTGCCATTGGCACTCAGCGGAAGCTCGCTGAGTTGCAGCAGCACCACCGGCACCATATGCGGCGGTAGCTGCGTACTCAGTTGCGCGCGCAGCGCGGTGAGATCCAGCGGCAGACCGCTCTCTGAGACCACATAGCCCACCAACTGGCGCGCATCACCATTGCCTGCCGCCGCCTGATTGAGCACGCAGGCATGGGCGACGCCCTGAGCGACATCTGTCAGTGTCTGTAACGCCTTGTCTATTTCACCAGGCTCAATACGCTGGCCGCGAATTTTTAGCTGATCGTCGCTGCGGCCCAGATATTCCACCGCGCCATTCTCCAGCCATTGCGCCACATCACCGGTGCGATACATACGCTCACCGGGCGCAAAGGGGTCAGCGATAAAGCGGCTGGCGGTAAGATCCGGTCGCCCCAGATAGCCTTGCGCCAGTTGAATACCGGTCAGGTACAAATCCCCCGCCACACCCGGCGGTACCGGCTGCATCATGCTATCCAGAATACGCAGACCCGTATTCCACACCGGGTAGCCAATCGGTACGCTGTTGCCCTTCACCGCCGCCAGCGCATCGCCAAACGCCGGATACCAGCTCACATCAACGGCGGCCTCTGTAGGCCCATAAAGATTATGCAAAGGCACGCCGGTCAGTTGTTGCCACTCGCGGCACAGGGCTGCCGGAAGCGCTTCGCCGCTGCAAAAGACCTTGTTCAATGTGCGGCAATTTGCGTGCGCCGTTTCTGGCGTCAGCGATGTCACAAACGCAGCCAGCATGGACGGCACGAAGTGCGTGGTGGTCACGCCAAAACGGGCGAAGAAGCGTTGCAACGCCTGCGGGTCGCGGTGTGCCTCCGGTTCCGCCATCACCAGTTGCGCGCCGGCAATAAACGGCCACCAGAACTCCCACACGGAGACATCAAAGCTGCACGGCGTCTTTTGCGCCACGACGTCCTGCGCGTTCAGCGGATAGTGGTTTTGCATCCACAACAGACGGTTGACGATAGCGGTCTGCCCAACCATCACCCCTTTCGGTCGCCCGGTAGACCCCGAGGTAAAGATGATATAGGCGGTGTGTTCCGGGCGGGACAGCGCCAGGGGTTCGCCGCCCGTCACCGCCAGCGGTGCGCTGTAGCAAAGGTGATTCAGGCCAGGCAGACCACTAAAACGTGAAAGCTGGTCATCAGAGGTGATAAGCAGACGCGGCCTGGCATCTTCCAGCATCATGTGCAGCCGCTCATCCGGGTAACCCGTATCGAGCGGCAGCCAGGCAGCCCCGGCTTCAACAATGCCGTGCAGCGCCAGCGTCAAAAACACAGAGCGCGGTAACGCGACGGCAACGCTGTCGCCAGGTTTAACGCCGCGCTCACGCAGAAGTTGCGCCAGCGCCACCACCTGCTCACGCATCTCCCGGTAGGTTAATTGCCAGCACGCATCGGCCAGCGCCGGAGCATCCGGCGTTCTTGCCGCCTGTTCGGCCACCAGTTGGCTCAGCGTTGTGGCTGGCAACATCATGCCGGTATCGTTAATTTTTTCGATACTCTGCCACTCATCAATGGAGATCAACTGCGCCTCACCGCAGCGCAGCGCCGGGTTCGCGGCAAACTGGCTCAACAGGCTGTGCAAGCGGGCGACATGGTTATTGAGCACGCGTTCATCGTAGCGGCTGCGGTTAGCCAGCACGTCCAGCGTCAGGCCGCCCTCTTCGTCCGGAAAGAGCGCAATCTCCAGATCGTTGACCGGGCCTGTCGCCAATGTATGGGTTTGTCCGGCAATCCCGTCAATATCCAGAAGGTAATCGAACATTTTGACGTTAAACACCGGGCCAAAGAGCGGCTCATCCCCGGCAGCGCGTCCGGCATCACGCTGGATTTGCTCGGCATCGTAACGCTGATGGCGGCGCATCTTTTTCAGTTGCCCGGCAAGGGCATTGGCCAGTTCCGCCAGGGTTTGCGTCTCGTCTATATGCACACCCAGCGGCAGCACATTGAGCACCGGCCCGGTTGCGGTCAGCGCCGCTGAGCCCATCCGGCGCATAAAAATAAACCCGGCGGCATAATCCAGCCGCCCACAGAGTCGGCCTAACCACAACGCCACCAGCGCTAACGCCAGATCGGCTGACTGGCACTGGTTCGCCGCCTGGGTCAGGCGACGGAATGCGGCGGTATCCAGGCGACATGACAAACGCAGAATATCGGTCGTCGCCGCACGGCCCGGCAGTGGCGCAGGTGACAGGGAAGCCGGTGCGGGTAAGGTGCGTTTTTGTTCCGCCCAGAAGACTTTGTCACGCTGCCAGGCGTCGCTTTCCCGGTAGCGTTGATATTCATCCACCACCCCGGCAAAGGGGGTAAAGGGTGTTGGGGGAATGGCGTTACCCGCACGCAAGGCACGGTAAATGGCGGCAATCTGACGGGTAATGGCGGGAAAACTAAAGCCATCTACCAGCAGATGGTGATAACGCTGATACCAGAACCAGCGGTGGTTATCGACCTGAATAAGCACATGGCAGAACAGCGGTTTGCCGCTGTTCACGCGAAGCTCCTGCGCGAGATCGGTCTGCATTAATGCCAGCGCGGCCGCATGCGGGTCGGCATGATGGCGAACATCAACAATCTGCGGCAAGGCAAACACGCTATCATCGTCCAGTTGCTGCCAGAGCTCGCCATTGTCTTCTGTAAAGCGCATACGCAAAGTATCAGCCTGGGCCAGGCCTTCTTTGATGGCCTTCGCCAGTAGCGGTGCGTCCAGTTCGCCGTCCAGCTCGACATAGTGGGCCACGCTCCAGGCATTGGGCAGCGTGGAGAGTTTTTCTGCCATCCAGATCCCCGGCTGCGCGGCCACGAGGGGTAAACGTGTGGTCATTCGCGTCTCCTTAGCAGGCGTGATGCGCCGGGGTTAAACTCTGCCAGTTGGCGTGGAGCCAGGCGTTACACACCTCCTGCGAGGCGGGCCGGCATACCACGCGCCATCCTTGCGGAAGCGCGCACTGCTGTGGCCACAGGCTGAACTGCTGCTGCGCGTTTTGCAGAATAAAAAATTGCCCTTGCTGATTATCGAAGGGGTTGCTGCATTCCATACCAGGCTCCTGTCGTAATTGCGCTTATTGCGCCGCGCGTGTCAAAGGTTGCCAGAGGGCCATCAGCCCTGCGGTCAGCCCGCCGCGCCAGCAAAGCGCATCATGTCCGCCGTCAACCTGACGCCAGAAAACCGTCTGCTGTGTGTGTTGTAATTGGGTATAAAGGGCCCGATTAGCCCGGAAAATAATCGGCTCGCGTACCCCGGCTTCCAGCACAATACGCAGCCCGTGAGCTGACAGTTCGCCGCGCTTGAGTTGTTCGATAAGCAGGCCATCCTGCTGGCCGTCGCGCGTTGGCCACCAAAAGGAGCCCGACTGACTGAGCACGCAGCCAAAACGCTGCGGCCAGTGCAAGGCGGCATAGAGCGCTGACAAACCGCCAAAACTCTGCCCGGCCACCACCGTGCGGCCAGCGTCATCGCTAAAGGGAGTTACCGCCTGCACTTGCGGTAATAATTCCTGCTGAATCGCCAGCCAGAAATCGGGATTAAAGGGCAACTCCTGGCTGCGGTGGGTGGTATCAATCACATCGATGAGCAGATAGACGGCAGGCGGCAATAAACCCTGTTCGGTAAGGGCTGCCAGTGCGGGCCAGACAGGCATGCTTTCGGCCCAGAACTGACCGTCGAGCAGTATCGCCAGCGGGCGCTCAGCGCTCGGGTCATCGCCGGTGGTGTAGACCCACACGCGGCGATGGTTATTCAGGCGTTGGCTATGCCAGCTCATCACCGTCGCCGGGGTGTATACGGCATCGGGCCGATCCCAGCCTGGCTGATGCGGGGCACCGGGCATCGCCAACGGCGATACGGGATGGCCTCGCCCGCCACGCCAGCTATGCGGGTTAAGCGGATCGGCAATCGCGCGTGGCAGCAGTTTGCGCCAACCTTCGCGCAGTGCCATACGATCCGGCGGCAATTGGGCAAACACCTGCGGCGAGAAGTCGTCAGCGCCATCGGAGGGGATCAGGCAATAGCTTCCGCGCCACCCTGCTTCCAGTTGCGTTTGCCAGCACCAGACATCCGTTCCGGGAATGCGCGCCAGCGACTGCGGCGTCGCCTGCTGATGGTGGTCAGTAACGCCAGTGATATAGATCCAGACATGGGTAGTGCTGGAGGTGGTTTCGGTACCCGCCGGGTCACGCCACCAGAAGGTAACCTGATAATTTCCATCACTTTCCAGACACCATTCTGGCCCCGTTTTCGCCTTCCACCAGGCCTCGCTTCCCGCTATCAATGCCAACGCCATAACCTCACATTCACTGTGGAAATTTTTGCTTGCAGATTAACAATTATTGATAATATTATTGATAACTATTTTCATTTGCAATAGCGTATTGTCGCGCTTTGGCGAGCGCGTCTTTCATAATCACAATGCCGTCTTTTGCGGATTTTCTCAGGATGAGCCCCCTTCGCATTTGAATGGCAATGGCGTGCCGTGTTTCTTACCCGTCTGGGGATGGATCGCGCGGGAATACGGCAAGAAAAGCAGGAAAAACAATGAAAAACAAAATGCGTTCCCTGACCTTATTGGTCAATCTGGGAATTTACGGCGTGGCTTTACCCGCATTCGCGGCAGAGACGACGACCAACGAGACAGCCAGTAATGATGACACCATTGTGGTTACCGCCGCGCAGCAAAATCTGCAGGCGCCAGGGGTATCAACCATCACCGCTGATGAGATCCGCAAAAACCCACCCGCACGTGACGTTTCCGAAATCATCCGCACCATGCCCGGCGTTAACCTGACGGGTAACTCTACCAGCGGTCAACGTGGTAACAACCGCCAGATTGATATCCGTGGGATGGGGCCGGAAAACACCCTTATCCTGGTCGACGGAAAACCGGTCACCAGCCGTAACTCTGTTCGTCAGGGTTGGCGCGGTGAGCGCGATACCCGTGGCGATACCAGTTGGGTACCGGCCGACATGATTGAACGTATTGAGGTTATTCGTGGCCCGGCCGCTGCGCGTTATGGCAATGGTGCTGCGGGAGGGGTGGTGAATATCATCACCAAAAAATCGACCGATCAGGCATGGCACGGTTCATGGAACAGTTATTTCAATGCGCCTGAGCACAAAGATGAAGGCGCGACTAAACGTACCGACTTTAGCCTGAGCGGCCCGCTGGGCGGCGATTTCAGCTTCCGTCTGTACGGTAACCTGAATAAAACGCAGGCCGATGCCTGGGACATTAACCAGGATCACCAGTCTGAACGTACCGGTATCTACTCCAACACTATGGCCGCAGGGCGTGAAGGGGTGGAGAACAAAGATATTAACGGCGTCGTGCGTTGGGATTTCGCGCCGCGACAAGCGCTGGAGTTCCAGGCCGGTTACAGCCGCCAGGGGAACCTCTACGCGGGCGACACCCAGAACACCAACAACGACAGCAGCACCAACAACTACGTGAAGGAAAACTACGGCAAGGAGACCAACCGCCTCTATCGCCAGAACTATTCCATCAACTGGACGGGCGGCTGGGATAACGGTGTGACCACCAATAACTGGGCACAGTATGAGCACACCCGCAACTCACGTCTCGGCGAAGGGTTGGCGGGCGGGCTGGAAGGCCTGTTCAACAGCAACCATTTCTCAGATATCGATCTGGCAGACGTGATGCTGCACAGCGAAGTGAGCGTGCCGTTTGACCTGCTGATCAACCAGAATTTGACCATCGGTACCGAATGGAACCAGCAGCGGATGAAGGATATGGCGTCCAACACCCAGGCGCTGCAGGGCGGCCCGATTTCCGGTTTCGCCAGCACGGGCCGCAGCCCTTACTCCAGCGCGGAAATCTTCTCTGTCTTCGCCGAAGATAATATGGAAGTGACCGACACCACCATGCTGACGCCAGGCCTGCGTTTCGATCACCATACAGTGGTCGGCAACAACTGGAGCCCGTCGCTGAACCTGTCTCAAGGTCTGGGTGATGACTTTACCCTGAAAATGGGGATCGCCCGCGCGTATAAAGCGCCGAGCCTGTACCAGACCAACCCGAACTACATTCTGTACAGTAAGGGTCAGGGCTGTTATGCCAGCGGCACCGGCGTGGGCTGCTACATGATGGGTAACGACGACCTGAAAGCGGAAACCAGTATCAACAAAGAGATTGGTCTGGAGTTCAAACATGAAGGCTGGCTGGCGGGCGTGACCTGGTTCCGCAACGACTACCGCAACAAGATTGAAGCGGGCTATTCACCGTTAAGCCAGACCAAAGTCGGCAGCACCAAAACCGATATCTATCAGTGGGAAAACGTACCTAAGGCGGTCGTTGAAGGCCTGGAAGGAACGCTGAACATTCCGGTCACCGACGCGGTAACCCTGAGCAACAACGTCACTTACATGCTGCAAAGTAAGAACAAAACCACCGGTGAACGTCTGTCGATCATCCCTGAATATACCCTCAACTCAACGCTGAGCTGGCAGGTTGTGCAGGATGTTTCCGTGCAGTCCACCTTCACCTGGTACGGCAAACAACAGCCGAAGAAATATGACTACCAGGGTAACCCGGTGACCGGTTCTGCTAAGGACGAAGTCAGCCCGTACAGCATCGTTGGTCTGAGCGGTACCTGGGATGTGAACAAATACGTGAGCCTGACCGCTGGTGTCGACAACGTCTTTGATAAACGTCACTGGCGTATGGGTAACGCGCAGAGCACCGGCGGCACTACCGGCTGGATGTACGGCGCAGGTGCCAATACCTACAACGAGTCCGGTCGCACCTGGTATATGGGTATCAATACCCACTTTTAAGCACTAACCTTCCCTCTCCCTGCGGGGAGAGGGCGGGCGTAAGGCGAAATATGGATATCCTTCACTCCACGCTTACCCTTCATTCCCACCCGGTCCATTTCATCACCTTCGACCCCGCAACCTTTGCAGAGCGCGATCTTTTGTGGCTGCCCCACCATGACCGCCTGGCAAACGCCGGACGCAAGCGTAAAAGCGAACATCTGGCCGGGCGGATTGCCGCCGTGCATGCCCTGCGAAATTATGGTCATCAGGCCGTGCCGGGTATCGGTGCTGGCGGCGAACCGCTCTGGCCCGCCGGACTTTACGGTAGCATCAGCCATGCCGGGCAGACCGCTGTCGCCGTTGTCTCATCTGCCTGTGTCGGCGTGGATATTGAGAGCGTATTCTCTCCTCAACTGAGTAAAGAGATCGCCGAAAGCATCGTTAATGCCGAAGAATACGCGTTACTACAGCGTGCCACGCTTCCCTTTGAACAGGGGTTATCGCTTGCTTTTTCCGCAAAAGAGAGTCTTTTCAAAGCCTTTTCCACCCTTGCCTTTCCCTTTCCCGGCTTCCATAGCGCGCAGCTCATTGCACTGAATGACGGGTCACTCACCCTGCGCACCAATGCGCAATTCAGCCGCCATCACGCAGGGATGTGCGTCGATATTGCATGGATTTCTCATGCAGAACAGATCCTGACTCTGGTGAGCGGTATTCCTACAGGATCGTGATCGTTTTCTCCTTTTAAGAAATTTGCTGCACAAACCATAGACAGTTCAGCATTGCCGTTTTATCGTTAACTTGAATAATAAATCATTATTGAATAAATATTCAATGTGGAGAAAAAGATGAAAACGACCCTACTGAAATCTGCTGTACTGGCTTCCCTGATCGCCGCTTCCGGCTCGCTGTTTGCCGCGGATAACGGACTGATCGCCATTATCACCCCCTCACACGACAACCCATTCTTTAAAGCGGAAGCAGACGGCGCGGCGGCAAAAGCCAAAGAACTTGGCTACACCACCCTCGTGGCTTCCCATGATGATGACGTGAACAAACAAAACCAACTGATCGAAACGGCGATTGCCCGTAAAGCGAAAGCGATCATCCTTGATAACGCCGGCGCAGACGCCACCGTCGGCCCGCTGGAAAAAGCCAAAGCTGCTGGCGTACCGGCCTTCCTGATTGACCGTGAAATCAACAAAACCGGCGTTGCTGTCGCGCAAATCGTCTCTAACAACTATCAGGGCGCACAGTTGGGCGCACAAAAATTCGCCAAATTGCTGGACGGTAAAGGCAAGTATGTCGAACTGTTAGGGCGTCAGTCTGATACCAACGCCAGCGTCCGTTCGCAGGGCTACCACGATGTGCTGGATGATTTTCCGGATATGAAAATGGTGGCGCAACAGACCGCGAACTGGAGCCAGACCGAAGCCTTCACCCGTATGGAAGCTATCTTGCAAACCAACCCGGACATCGTGGGTGTTATCTCCGGTAACGACACCATGGCGCTCGGCGCAGAAGCCGCGCTGAAAGCCGCCGGGAAAACCAACGTCATTGTGGTTGGCTTTGACGGCAGCGATTACGTGCGTGACTCCATCATCAACAAAGGCAACATCAAAGCCACCGTTCTGCAACCAGGCTGGCAACAGGCGCAAATGGCAGTCGAACAGGCCGATCACTTCCTGAAAAACGGCAAAGCCCAGAAAGAAGAGAAACAGCTTATGGACTGCATGCTGATCGACGAAAGCAACGCCAGCAAACTGAAAATGTTCAACCTGAGCAAGTAAGAGCGGAGATGTTATGTCGTTAAAACAATGGGGTGCTGCATTCGTAGGGTGCACCACCCTGTTGCTGACGGCCTGCACAGTGGTGGATCTGGATGCAAACGGCAAGCCGATAATGCCTGCCGATCCGAATGCGAAAGCCAGCTTCGATAACATGACCCCACAGCAGATCGCGCAACAAACATGGCAAGAACGCGTCATCGACGCCGCCCACAAGCATGCGTTGGACGCCACCGCACTCACCACACAACTGAAGGCGACAAGCGACAAACCACAAAGCGTGTTTGTTCACCTGACAAGCAAAGTCGAACGCGTCGATGTCAGTAATGAACGTGAACAAAAGCTGATCATTACGTTCAACGGCCAGCCGCTGGAAGTGCAGACCGGGCCGGTTATCCAGGGCAACGCCATTCGCGATGCCACAGGCTTTAAATTTGAAGACTTTACCAACCAGGTTCAATTTGCGCAGTTATCACGGGCTTACAACCGCGAAACCATCAAGCACTTACCCAAAGTGGATGAGAGTTGGGTGGGCAAACAGGCGACTGTGCTGATGGCCATCACGATTAAGAGCGGTAAGGCAACAGATGCCGCTGCACTGGAGTTGAAACAGGAGACACAGTAATGAGCGATGTACCTGTGGATGACATTATTCTGCGCACGCGCGGCATCTCGATGCTCTTTCCCGGCACCATCGCGCTGGACAACGTGGACTACAACGTCTGGCGCGGCAAGGTGAATGTGATCATCGGCGAGAATGGCGCAGGGAAATCCACCCTGATGAAAATCCTCGCGGGTGTACAGCAACCGAGCCTGGGTGAAATCGAACTCAACGGCAAACCGGTGCAGATTTCCAGTACCCGTGCCGCTGCCGCACTGGGTATCGGCATGGTGCACCAGGAGCTGAACCTGTTTGAAAACCTCAACGTCGCCGAGAACATTTTCCTGGGACGCGAGTTGCAAAAAGGGATTGCGCCTATCAACGAAGCGGAACAGGAAAAACGGACCGCCGAGCTGTTAAAACGTCTCGACCAGCCTATTTCACCGAAAGAGCTGGTGGGCAACCTGAAAGTAGGCCAGCAGCAGCTAGTGGAAATCGCCAAGGCGCTGGCGGAAGACGCGGACATCCTGATCCTCGACGAACCCACGTCGGCGCTGAGTAAAACGGAAGTGGAGATCCTCTTTCGCGTGATCCGTGAGCTGACCCGCCAGGGGGTGTCGATTATCTATATTTCGCACCGTCTGGAAGAGTTAATGGCCATTGGCGATGTCATCACCATTCTGCGCGACGGCAAGTTTCAGGCCGAAGCGAAAGTGTGCGACATCGACGTCCCGTGGATCGTTCGCGAAATGCTGGGCAGCGATCCGGTGAGCAACTTCCTGGCACCGGGCCGTACCTTTGGCGCGCCGGTGCTGGAAGCGGAGCACATCACCTGCGTTAACAGCGCGGGCAATGCGGTGGTGGACGATGTGACCTTTAAGGTTCACAGCGGGGAAATTGTCGGTATTTACGGCCTGATGGGCGCGGGGCGCACAGAGCTGTTTGAATGCATGCTCGGTACCGAACGCAACTACCTGGGCAAACTGTGGCTCGACAGCAAACCTGTGCCGCAGCGGCTGGCAACGGCGGATCGTATCCGCATGGGGATGAGCCTGGTACCGGAAGACCGCAAACGTACCGGTATCTTCCCGATATCGTCGGTGGCAACCAACCTGACCATCGCCAGCCTGTGGCGGCGGTTGCAGCGCGGGATCACCATTTCGCAAAAAGATGAGCAGGCGGTGGTGGCCAGCACGATTGGCAATCTGTCGATTAAGGTCTCAACGCCGGATGTGGAAATCCAGGCGCTGAGCGGCGGTAATCAGCAAAAAGTGGTCATTGGTCGCTCGCTGTTAACCAACCCGAAAGTCCTGTTTCTGGATGAACCGACCCGCGGGATTGACGTGGGAGCGAAAGCCGACGTCTTCCGCATGATGGTGCAGCTCTCCGAACAGGGGATCGCAGTGGTCTTTTCCACCTCCGATCTGAAAGAAATCATGGCGGTATCTGACCGCATTCTGGTGATGTCCGGCGGCAAACTTACTGCCGATATCGTGCGCGATCGGGCCGAAGAATCGGCGCTGGTAACGGCAAGTGCTCAGGGGTTCTGATATGAAAACAACACAATCTGTGGCGGTGGACCCGCGCGCAAGCGCATCGCTGTCACGCGAAAGCATTCTGCTTCTACTGTTAAAGCTGCGAACCTTTATCGCACTGTTCCTGATTGTTGGCTTCTTTACCGCCACGGTACCCGGCTTCCTCTCGACGGGCAGCCTGGTGATCATGATTAAACATATCGCCATCAACGCCTTCCTGGCGCTGGGCATTACGTTTGTCATCATCACGGCCGGGATCGATTTGTCCATCGGTGCAACGCTGGGCCTGTGCGGGATGATTGCCGGCTGGATGATCACCAAAGGGATTGTGCTGCCGATGTTTGGTATCGCCATTTTCCCCAGCGTCTGGGTGATTGTGCCGCTGGTGTTGCTGATCGGCGGCTTAATTGGCGCGGTGAATGGCTGGATAATTACCCGTTATAACGTCGCGCCGTTTATCTGTACGCTCGGTACGATGTATGTCCTGCGTGGCGCCGCGATGCTCACCTCAGACGGGCAAACCTTTCCGGGGCTTTCCGGCAATCCGTTGCTGGGCAATACCGGCTTTGATGAGATTGGCGCTGGTACGCTGTTTGGCATCCCGTGGGCTATCTGGCTGATGATCGTGCTGGCGGTGGTGATTGCCTATGTCGCGCGTCGCCTGCCATTTGGCCGCCACGTTTATGCCATCGGCGATAACGAGCGTGCGGCAGAGCTTTCCGGCGTGAAGGTCAGGCAGGTCAAAATCTGGGTCTACACCATTTCCGGGTTCTGTGCGGCGCTGGCCGGGATCGTGGTGTCGGCACAGTTGCTGGCAAGCCACCCGGCGAACGGTACAGCCTTTGAAATGAACGCCATCGCTGCGGTGGTGCTTGGCGGAACCTCGCTGGCAGGCGGGCGCGGCACCGTGCTCGGGACACTGATCGGCGCCTTCGTTATCGGCTTCCTCGCCGACGGGCTGGTGATGATGGGCGTGAGTGAATTCTGGCAGATGGTGATTAAAGGTATCGTGATTATCGTTGCGGTCATCATCGATCAGATGCAGAACCGTATGCAGCAAAAAGCGGCGGTGGTTGCGCAAAAAGCAGTGATAGAAAGTAAGTAGTTTTATCGGCATGGCCTGGTTTCTCAGGCCTCAGATATCGACAAAAGGTCGCCAGGGTGGTGGCGGTGAGCCACCCTGGCACGTTCACGGGTTCTGTCGCGACAGAAAAACAAGGAACATAAGGTGAACGCAATGACCATCAGAGCCGCATTTTCCCCCTCACCCTGGCCCTCTCCCCAAAGAGGAGAGGGGACCGTTCGTGCACGCATTTTTGTGGGGATTCCTCAGCGCCGGAGGCGGCGTAACCCATGTCAACCGTGGCTTACCAGACTACGCGCGGTGGCGTAATCCGTGATCAGGACATCAATATAATTCCCCTGCAACGCGCCGCGAATGGCATTGTGCTTTTCCGGCCCGCCCGCAAGCGCGATAACCTGCTGGCAGGCGCGAATTTGCTCCAGCTCCATGCCAATCACCGGGTCCTCCTCCTGGGTAAGGACGGGTTTGCCCGACGCATCGTAGTAATGCAGGCAGATATCCCCTACCGCGCCACGTTCGGAGAGCAAATGCAGCATATCTTCGTTGTAGTAGTTGCCGGAATTTTTCAACAATTGTGACGGCTCCAGCTCGCCAATCCCGACAATCGCCACATCGACCTCGGCAAATTTCGCCACCACCGCCGCCACATCCGGGCTATTTACCAGCCGTGCGCGCTCTTCAACCGAGTGCTCAATACTTTGTGAAGGCAGCAGCCAGGCCGGGCAGCCTAAATGTTCCGCCAGTTGTTGAGTCAGAATGGTCGCCTGCACGTTGCCGTTCGGCCCCACCCCGCCAAGAAGCTGAATAACACCCTGGGCGCGGATATTTTGCGGGTGCATTTCATCGACCATGCAGCGAATGGTACTACTCCAGGCAGAGATCCCCACCAGGTCTTCCGGGCGTACGCGGGTTTCCACATAGTGCGCCGCCGCACTGCCAATGGCATGTTTTATCTGCGCATTGCTGGCGTTTTCTCCCACATCCACCACAATTGCCTGACGGATGCCATACTGTTGCTCAATGGCCTTTTCCAGCGACACAAAAATATTGGTGGGCTGCACCACGGTAATTTTCACCAGCCCTTCTTTTTGACAGCGCGTCAGTGCGCGTGAGACAAATGACTGCGACAAGTTCAACAGCGAGGCAATCTCTGACTGCTTTTTGTTCTCGTTGTAATAAAGCGTGGCGATCTTCACCAGCAAACGCTGCTCATCCTGCTTTGACATTGGTTTCCCCTTCAATTCTCTCCTGTCATTTTTATTCATACCCGAATAGATAACAAGCTGCGCAATACCGGGCGGGAGGATCCAAATGTGATCCTATTCTCCTTTCTTCCAAATTTGCTTTCACAAGGCGTAGACAAACCTCCGGACAAGGCATATCTTTACTCATGAATAATAAATCAGTAGTGAATATATATTCAAAGCAATTACAACCTGACGTTTAACCTTGTGGGATCGACCGCAAAAGGGCGCGCAGGTGTGCTTTTTCACCCTGATTGAATATTTATTCAAGTTAGATTATAAATTCAAGAGGTGGACTATGAATCCGTTTTCGCTCTCTGTTGAGGAGCTTGAAAAAAAAGCACGCGCCGTACGCCGTCGCATCATCGTGCTGAATGCCGAAAGCCCGGCAGGTGGGCACACGGGCGCAGACCTATCCCAGGTTGAGCTGCTGACTGCGCTCTACTTCCGCATTCTGAACTGTTCGCCAGAACTGAAAGAGAGCGATGAACGCGACATTTACATCCAGTCAAAAGGCCACGCGGTGGGGGGATATTACTGCATTCTGGCGGAAGCCGGATTTATCCCTGTCGACTGGCTGGCAACCTATCAGCATCCCGATTCGCATCTGCCGGGCCATCCGGTAAAACATAAAACGCCGGGTATCGAACTCAATACCGGCGCACTGGGCCACGGTCTGCCCGTTGCGGTCGGTATCGCGCTGGCGGCCAAACGCAGCAACAGCAAACGCCGGGTGTTTGTCGTCACCGGTGATGGTGAACTGGCGGAGGGCAGTAACTGGGAAGCCGCGCTGGTCGCCGCCCATTACCAGCTCGATAACCTGATCATTATTAACGATAAAAACAGCCTTCAACTGGCCGGCCCAACCAAAGAGATCATGAACACCGATCCGCTGGATGAAAAATGGCGCGCCTTTGGCATGCAGGTTACCGAGTGTAAAGGTAACGATATGGCCGACGTGGTGGCGACGCTGGAAGGATTGCAGTCTGCGGGGAAACCGCACGTCGTGATTGCTTACACCACCAAAGGCGCTGGCATCTCCTTTATTCAGGGACGCCCGGAATGGCACCACCGGGTGCCGAAAGGTGAAGAAGTTGAACTGGCGCTGGAGGAACTGAAAGATGAGTAATAGCGAACATCTCGCAACGGTGATGGTGAATGCGTTTATCGACGCGGTTGACCGCGGGATAGACCTGGTGCCGGTGGTGGCAGACTCCACCTCCACGGCCAAGATCTCACCGTTTATGAAGAAATTCCCAGGCCGCCTGGTGAATGTCGGTATCGCCGAGCAAACACTGGTGGGAGCCGCCGCAGGGCTTGCCATTGGCGGCAAAGTTGCGGTGACCTGTAATGCCGCGCCATTTTTGATCTCGCGTGCTAACGAACAGATCAAAGTAGATGTTTGCTACAACAACACCAACGTGAAGCTGTTTGGCCTGAATGCCGGTGCCAGCTATGGCCCGCTGGCCAGTACGCACCATAGCATCGACGATATTTCCGTGTTGCGTGGTTTTGGCAACATCGAAATTTACGCCCCTTCCTGCCCTGTTGAATGCCGTCAAATAATTGACTATGCGCTGGACCACGTCGGCCCGGTCTATATCCGCCTCGACGGTAAAGCGTTGCCGGAGCTGCATGATGAAGGTTATCAGTTCAAACCGGGTGACATTGATGTGCTGCGCGAAGGGAAAGACATTGCGCTGGTGGCGATGGGATCGACAGTCCATGAAATTGTCGCCGCCGCCACACAACTGGCAGAAGCCGGTATTGAGGCCTGTGTTATCAGTGTACCGTCTATTCGTCCGTGTAATACCTCGCAATTACTGGCCGCCCTGAACACCTGTAAAGCGGTCGTCAGCGTTGAAGAGCACAACGTCAACGGCGGCGTGGGCAGCCTGGTCGCCGAAGTACTGGCAGAAGCCGGACACGGCATCCCGCTGCGCCGCCTCGGTATCCCTGATGGTCAATATGCGATCGCCGCCGATCGGGCCTCCACCCGCGCGCGCCATGAGATTGATGCCGCAGGTGTGGTGAAAAACGCCCGTGAACTGCTGACACGGCAATAAGAATAATAAAGAACAACTTACTGGAGAGAGCAATGTCCCGAATTCCTCAACAACTGACCATGGCGGTGATTATCGGTAACCGCGGATTTTTCCCAAGCTACCTGGTGGCAGAAGCCCGTGAACAGGCGGTCGCCCTGTTTGGCCGTCTTGGCATTAAAACCATTATGCTTGATGAGACCCAGACCGAGCTCGGCGGTGTTGAAACCCGCCAGGATGCCAAAATCTGTGCCGAACTGTTCCGCGCCCACCGTGATGAAATTCACGGCGTGGTTGTGCTGCTGCCAAACTTCGGCGATGAAAAAGCGGTGGCGGAAACCCTGCGCCTGTCGGGCTTGAACGTCCCGGTGCTGGTCCAGGCGGAAGAGGACAACCTGGATAAGATGGGGCTGGCGACGCGCCGCGATAGCTTCTGCGGCAAGATCTCCCTGTGCAACAACCTGCGCCAGTACGGCATCCCGTTCACCCTGACAACACAACACGTTTGCGCCCTGAGCGGCGAGGTTTTCGAGCAGGATCTGAAACGTTTTGAACAAATTTGCCGCGTGGTGAGCAGTATGCGTGGCGTTCGCGTGGGGGCCATCGGCGCACGCCCGGCCGGTTTCAACACCGTACGTTACAGCGAAAAACTGCTCGAACGCCTGGGCATTGCAGTGGAAACTCTGGATCTGTCCGAAGTCTTCACCCGTATCAAATTGTTGCGTGACGATGATATCCGCGTAGATGAGAAGCGCCGTCTGCTGATGGATAACGCCGATGCCAGCGGTATCGCCGCCGACAAACTGGTCACCATGGCGAAGCTGTTTGTGGTCATCAGCGAATGGGTTATCGCCAACGATATCGACACCACGGCCATTCAGTGCTGGACCTCGTTGCAGGAAAACCTGGGCATTAACGTCTGCTCCATCATGAGCGTGATGTCCGGTCAACTGATGCCGTCAGCCTGTGAAGTCGACGTGATGGGCGCGCTTTCTATGTACGCACTGGCAAGCGCCAATATGAGCCCGGCCTCGATTGCCGACTGGAACAACAACTTTGGCGACGATCGCGACAAATGCGTGCTGTTTCACTGCGGTAACTTCGCTGCCGCCAGCCTGGAAACTCCGCATATGGGCACCGCGGACATCATCGGTACAACCGTGGGTAAAGAGAACACCTGTGGCGCGGTGCATGGCCGCCTGAAATCCGGCCCCCTCACCTATTTCCGTCTGAGCACTGACGATTTAACCGGTGAAATCAAAGCCTACGTGGGCGAAGGCAAATCCGTCGACGATCCGCTGGATACTGTCGGTTGTCGCGCAGTCATTCAGGTTCCGCATCTGGAAGCGTTGCTCACCTATATTTGCCGTAACGGTTTTGAGCACCACGTGGCGATGAACCACGCGGCCAGTGGCGCCATCCTGCATGAAGCCTTCACGCGCTATCTCGGCGTTGATACTTACCTGCACCAGTAATGCAGTGCGCATGGGCCTGATGGAGAAATACCATGTCGAAAGATATTGTCATCGCGCTTGATGAAGGGACAACGAACGCCAAAGCCGTCGCGCTGGATGCTCAGGGCAATGTGGTAGCGAAAAGCGCGCGCCCGTTGACCATCCAGACCCCCCGCGAGGGCTGGGTAGAGCAGTCTGGCGAAGCGCTATTGCAGGCGTCACTGGCGGTAATAAGCGAGGTGATTGCGCAGGTTGGCCCCGAGCGAGTAGCGGCGCTGGCGATCAGCAATCAGCGGGAAACGGCCATTGGTTGGTATCGCGCAAGCGGGTTGCCGTTAGGTCCGGCCATAACCTGGCAATGTTCACGTACGGCAGATTTTTGCCATGCTCTGCGCGAGCAAGGTCAGGACGCTAAAATTAAAGCGGTGACGGGGCTGCCCGTTGCCCCACTGTTTTCCGCATCCAAAATGCGCTGGCTGTTAAATTCGCTGCCCAATGGTCGGGGGCTGGCGGAACAAGGTGAAATTTGTCTTGGCACAATAGATAGCTGGCTGCTCTGGCACCTGACGGCGGGCGAGTCATTTTGCTGCGACTACTCGAATGCCTCGCGCACACAGTTACTGAATCTTAATACCGCCGACTGGGACGTGGAGATGCTCACACTCTTCCAGATCCCCCGTCAGGCGCTACCGGAAATTCGCCCCTCCAGTGGATTGTTTGGCTACACCAAAGGGCTGGACGCCATCCCGGAGGGTATCCCGGTGCTGGCGATGATCGGAGATTCCCACGCCGCGTTGTTCGCCCACGGCCTTGGCGCCGCCGGGTGTGTGAAAGCGACCTACGGCACGGGGTCATCGGTAATGGCTCCGGTGGTCTCCGCTCAGTGTGACGTGAAATCACTGGCGACCACCGTAGCGTGGCATGATGGCGAACGGCTGGTGTACGGGCTGGAAGGCAACATTCCTCATACCGGCGATGCAGTGGCATGGATGGCGGAAAGTACAGGCTTAAGCGAGCTGCCGGAAGCGGAACTGGCGCAAGCGCTGAATACGCTACCGGCCTCAGTGGAATCAACACTCGGCGTCTATTTTGTTCCGGCACTGACGGGCCTCGGCGCCCCCTGGTGGGACGAAGATGCGCGTGGTCTGATTCATGGCCTGAGCCGTGGCGTCAAGCGCGCGCATCTGGTTCGCGCAGCGCTGGAGTCGATCACCTACCAGATTGCCGACGTGGTGGTTGCCATGCGCCAGCACGGCGATTTCGCCTTAAAAGCGCTGATGGTCGATGGTGGCCCTACCAGGAACGACTGGCTGATGCAATATCAGGCCGACCTGCTGGGTTGCCCGGTGATGCGCAGCGACGTCCCGGAGCTATCAGCTATGGGAGCGGCACTGCTGGCACGAAAGGCACTGTTGCAGATCGATACAGAACAGCTTCGCCAGTATCTTCCCGAACATGCGACGTTCACACCGGATGAACAGCGTCACGACAGATTGCAAAAACGCTGGCATGACTGGCAAAGCGCAGTACAGCTTGCCCGCACACAAAAAACGCAGCCAGGCTAAAGAGTTTGGGTGCGTGAGGATCCCACCTGACAAGATGATTTGCGGGGATTGCTCCCCGCAATTCAGGTTAGCTACTTCTTCGGTTGTTCGCGAGACTCGCCTTAAATCAAAACATCAGGCTATCTTCTTTGCCAGTTTTGACCAGGGCAGTGCTCACAATCCTCACGTACTTCGTGTACGCTCCGGTTGTTGCGCGCTGTCCGTGTCAAAACTGGCTGCAGCGAAAACGCCTGATGTTCCGATTTCGAACTTTCAAAAAATGGTCAGACCCCCTCTACAAGAGGCACCGCACCACGATCGCCACCAGGGCGTACTTCGTTAGCATGTCGTTGCCTCCGTGCAAAAAAGAGACTAACATCCAACTTGTCTAGGGTTGGATGATAAGCCTCAGGTTGATAACACTATCTCCTGGGGCTTTCACCTTTCTGAACCCTGCAAATGCCTGACTCAGAAAGCCTCAGGCACCCGCGAGCATCCTAACCTCTTCATTCCCTTCGCACGAAAGAAAAACTGTATTTATATCCAGTTAAAATCAATTTTTCAGAAAACATAAAAACGCTAAAAATCCCACCGCTTTTTCATCTTTGTTTGGCTCCATTTTCATAGCCAAATAATCTGGCTTATGCCTTAAGCGCATAAATAAAGACGAATTTAAACTTTAAGAAAAATCGGAAGCAGCCTACTTTAGCGATACAAAATAATGACACTAAATTAACTTTACAGGGATCTCATATGACCAAAAAACTGCTGCCTCTCGTCATCATGACGCTGCTCTCTGCCACCAGCTATGCGGCAACGCCGCCAGATACCCTGGTTGTTGCACAAGGTCTGGACGATATTGTCAGCCTGGATCCGGCAGAAGCCAATGAACTTTCCAGTATCCAGACCGTTCCAAGCCTGTACGAGCGCCTGGTCCAGCCGGATCGTGAGAACCCTGAAAAGATTAACCCGGTGTTGGCAGAAAGCTGGCAGCCCGATGCGGCCGCTAAAACCCTGACCATCAAACTGAAAAGTGACGCGAAGTTTGCTTCCGGTAACCCGCTGCGTCCTGAGGATGTGATTTTCTCCTATACCCGCGCGGTCACCATGAACAAATCCCCGGCCTTTATTCTTAACGTCCTGGGCTGGGAACCGGACAATATCGCCAGCCAGTTAAAGAAAATCGACGATCATACGATCCAGTTGCACTGGACGGCGGATGTAAGCCCGGCAGTGGCACTGAATATTCTCTCCACGCCTATCGCCTCAATCGTAGATGAGAAACTGGTCAGCGCGAACGTCAAAGACAATGATTTTGGTAACGCCTGGCTAAAACTGCACTCTGCGGGCAGCGGCGCGTACAAAATGCGCGTTTATCAACCGCATCAGGCTATCGTACTGGACGCCAATCCCACTTCACCTGGCGGCGCGCCCAAACTGAAAAATATCATTATTAAAAACGTACCGGATCCGGCTTCCCGTCGTCTGTTAATTCAACAGGGCGATGCCGATGTGGCGCGCGATCTCGGTGCCGATCAGATTAGCGCGCTGACAGATAAGAAAGGCATTAAGGTGCTGAGTATTCCGTCTGCTGAGCAGAACTATCTGGTCTTTAACGCCGGTAACAGCGCGAACCCGTTGCTGAACAATCCCGCCTTCTGGGAGGCGGCACGCTGGCTGGTCGATTACGACGGCATCACCAAAGATCTGCTGAAAGGGCAATATTTTGTCCACCAGAGTTTCCTGCCAGTCGGCCTGCCAGGCGCGCTGGAAGATAACCCGTTTAAATTCGACCCGGCAAAAGCAAAAGAGATCCTCGCCAAAGCGGGCATTAAGGATGCGCACTTCACCCTGGACGTCGAAAACAAACCGCCGTTCATTACCATCGCCCAGTCTATGCAAGCCAGTTTTGCTCAGGGCGGCGTGAAGGTAGATCTGTTACCCGCTGCGGGTAGCCAGGTCTATGCCCGCGTGCGTGCCAAACAGCATCAGGCGGCGATTCGTCTGTGGATCCCCGATTATTTTGACGCCCACTCCAACGCCAGCGCCTTCGCCTATAATGACGGGAAATCCAGTACGGTTGCCGGATTGAATGGCTGGCAGATCCCTGAATTAAGCAAAGCCACGCTCGCGGCCGTTGCCGAGCCGGATGCCGCCAAACGTCTGGAGCTCTACAAAAAAATGCAGCAAGAGTTGCAGCATAAATCCCCTTATATCTTTGTTGATCAAGGGAAAACGCAAATCGTGGTACGTGATAATGTGAAAGGCTACCAGCAAGGGTTAAATGCCGATATGGTGTGGTATGACCGCGTAACCAAGTAAGTTAGCGATTGCGCCGTTGACCCTTTCTCATTACGAGAGAGGGTCATCATTAAAGAACGATGCCATTAAGAGTTAGTCATGTCCCACATCTCACCCAGGCTGTTACGGGTTATCCAGACCCTGATAACCCTCGCCCTGACGTTATTTGGTCTGTTACTGGTTACCTTTTCACTCTCGGCACTCTCGCCCGTTGACCGTGTGCTGCAAATCGTCGGTGACCATGCCAGCCAGTCGACCTATGACCAGGTCCGCCACCAACTCGGGCTGGATCAACCGCTGCCCGTGCAGTTCTGGCACTATTTACTCAACCTGTCTCACGGTGATTTAGGCACCGCCAGCGCCACCGGACAGCCCGTCTTGCAGGATCTGCTCTCCGCTTTTCCTGCCACGCTGGAGCTGGCTACCCTGGCATTGGTTATCGGTACCGCGTTGGGTATTCTCGCGGGCGTATTATGTGCCCGTTTTGCCGGTTCCCCGCTGGATCTGGCCGTGCGCACTTTTACCCTGCTCGGTAACTCTGTCCCTATCTTCTGGCTCGGTCTGTTAATGCTGGCGCTGTTCTACGCGAACCTGCAATGGAGCGCAGGCCCCGGCAGGCTGGATGATATTTATCAGTACACTGTCACCCCGCAGACCGGCTTTGTGCTTATCGATACCTGGCTTTCCGGTGACAGTCAGGCATTCAGAAATGCCCTTAGCCATATGGTACTTCCGGTCACCTTGCTTGCTTACTATTCTCTGGCCAGCATTACGCGACTAACCCGCTCGGCCTGCCTTGGCGAAATGAATAAAGAGTATATCTTGCTGGCACGCGCAAAGGGGGCTGGCGAGATGACAATCATGCTGCGCCATGTCCTGCCAAATATTCGCGGCACGCTCCTGACCGTGGTTGCGCTGTCCTATACCAGCATGCTGGAAGGCGCGGTGCTGACAGAGACCGTCTTTTCCTGGCCGGGTATTGGCCGCTATCTCACGACCGCGCTGTTTGCCGGTGACACCACGGCGATTATGGGCGGCACACTGGTTATCGGTGTCTGCTTTGTCCTGATAAATAACCTCGCCGATATGCTGGTACGGCTCACTGACCCGAGGATTCGCTAATGCCGACGACTCTCTTTTTACGCCGTCTGCGCCATTCGCCTGCGGGTTTTAGCGGATTGATTATTGTGGTGTTACTCCTGCTGGTTGCCATTCTGGCGCCGTGGCTGGCACCGCAAGATCCCAACTGGCAGGATGCCGCATCGCGCTTACAGCCGCCCTCGGCTGCACACTGGCTGGGAACCGACAGCTATGGCCGTGATTTGCTGTCACGGCTCATTTATGGCACGCGTCCGGCGCTGGGGCTGGTGGCCCTGGTCACCCTCATTACGCTGCCTGTCGGCCTGCTGGTCGGTATTTTGTCTGGCTATTACGGTGGCTGGCTGGAACGCGTTCTGATGCGCTTTACCGATGTGGCCATGTCCATGCCGCGTCTCATCCTCGCGTTTGCGTTTGTCGCCATGCTTGGCCCGGGCCTCGTCAATGGCGCACTCGCCCTCGCGCTGACTACCTGGCCTGCCTATGCGCGTCAGGCACGTAGCGAGATTCAGCGACTTCGTCACAGCGATTACCTGGCAGCGGCTGAGATGATGGGAATTCGCGGCTGGCGGCTGTTACTGGGGCATATTCTGCCACTCTGCCTGCCATCCGCGATTGTGCGTCTGGCTCTGGACCTGGCGGGCATTATCCTTGCCGCCGCCGGACTGGGTTTTCTGGGCCTGGGGGCTCGCCCACCGATGGCGGAATGGGGCGCCATGATCGCCGATGGTATGCAAGTTATCTTCGATCAATGGTGGATTGCCGCAGCCCCTGGCGCGGTCATTTTACTGGCGAGTCTTGCGTTTAACCTGCTGGGCGATGGCCTGCGTGATGTACTGGAGCCACAACATGACTGAAAAACGAATTATCGTATCGGGTCTTAATGTTGATTATCCCGGCGCCCGCGTGGTCAATAACCTGAGTTTCACCTTGGGCAATGAACGCCTCGCGCTGGTGGGCGAATCTGGTTCCGGTAAATCAATGACCGCCCGTGCCCTGATGGGGCTGGTACGTAAACCCGGCAAGGTCAGCGCCAGTGAGCTGAGCGTATCCGGGCATGATTTACTGACCATGGAGAATAAAGCGTGGCGCGCCCTGCGTGGCAATGGCATTGCGATGGTACTGCAAGACCCGCGCTATGCACTTAATCCAGTCCAAACTGTGCAGGCACAACTGGACGAAGCCCTGACGCTTCATCAGCGCCTGAACCGCAAACAGCGGCTGGAAAAAATAAACGAGGCATTGCGCGCCGTGGAGCTGGAACCGGCGGTGTTGCAACGCTACCCCGGAGAGCTTTCCGGTGGTATGGGCCAGCGTGTGATGATCGCCATCGCGCTGGTTAACGACCCACAGGTGCTGATAGCGGATGAACCGACCTCAGCGCTCGACGCGCGCCTGCGCAATCAAATCCTTGAACTGCTGGTGGCGCAGTGTGAGCAGCGGCAAATGGCCATGCTGCTTATCAGTCACGATTTACCGCTGGTCGCGCAGCACTGTCATCGCGTGCTGGTGATGTACCAGGGGCAAAAGGTGGATGAAATGACCGCCAGCGAACTTCCCAATGCCACGCATCCTTACACGCGCACGCTGTGGACCTGTCGACCACAGGCGCAGACCTATGGACAAATGCTCCCGACACTTGATCGCAGCCAAATCTTTACGGAGTCAGACCATGGTCATCGCTGAAATTCGCCATCTGGAAGTAAGCTTCGGGGAAAAAACCGTCGTCCGTAATGCCAGTTTTAGCCTCGAACAGGGTGAGACATTTAGCCTGATTGGCGCATCAGGCTGCGGTAAATCCACCCTGATGCGCGTACTGGCAGGGCTGCAGCGTGACTGGCGTGGTGAAATGTCACTCTTCGGCTCAGAGATAAAAGCGGGCACGCGTTATCAGGGGGCATTGCGACGCAATGTACAAATGGTCTTTCAGGATCCGTACGCTTCACTGCATCCCAACCATACGCTGTATCGTACTCTCGCAGAACCGCTACAAATTCACCGTGAGAAAGCGGTAGACCAGCGCGTCAGCACGGCACTGGAAGAGGTAGGGCTTCCTGCGGATGCTGCCAGACGCTACCCACATCAACTCTCAGGTGGTCAGCGTCAGCGTGTGGCGATCGCCCGGGCATTGCTGTTGCGACCACAGATTCTTCTGCTTGATGAGCCAACCTCAGCGCTGGATATGTCGATCCAGGCAGAAATACTCAACTTACTGAACCGTCTGAAAGACCAGCACAATATGAGTTATCTGTTGGTTAGCCACGACGCCGATGTCATCGCGCATATGTCAGACCGGGCTGCTTTTATGGCGAACGGCAAAATCGAGCGCTTTTTTGACCGGGATGCGCTGGCACGTGGCGAACACCGTATGGGGTAAGTGAAAAGGGTTTGGGTGCGTGAGGATCCCACCTGACAAGCGAATTTGCGGGGATGGCTCCCCGCAATTCAGGTTAGCTACTTCTTCTTCGATTCGTAAGCGAGAACAGCTTTAAACTCCGTATCCCGTTGTTTGAACGTCATCTCGCAAAGCGAGTCGCGTACTAACAGCGTGAAACCCAGTGCTGTCATACACAGCACCACGATCGCCACCAGGGCGTACTTCGTTAGCATGTCGTTGCCTCCGTGCAAAAAAGAGACTAACATCCAACTTGTTCAGGGTTGGGATGTAAGCCTCAGGTTGATAACACTATCTCCTGGGGCTTTCACCTTTCTGAACCCTGCAAATGCCTGGCTCAGAAAGCCTCAGGCACCCGCGAGCATCCTAACCTCTTCCTTCCCTTCGCACGAAAGAAAAACTGTATTTATATCCAGTTAAATTCACTTTTCAGAATATGTTCAGGCGTGACGCTATGACTTCGCCAGGCTGCCAAACTGCCCAAGCACGGCATCAAAAATCGCTAACCCTTTTTGCACTTCGGCGGCACTCATAGTGCAAGGCGGCACCACGTGAATACGATTTTCAGCGACAAAAGGCAAAATCCCGGCGTTGAGCAACGCGCCTTTGATCGCCGCCATATCGGCTGCGGCTACTGGCGTTTTCGCTACGCGGTCGGTGACCAGCTCCAGCGCCTGGAACATACCACGACCACGCACATCACCGATCAACGCATGTTTTTGCGCCAGCGACGTCAGGCCAGAGCGCAACACGCCGTCCCCCACCGTTGCCGCGTTTTCTACCACTTTTTCATCTTTCATTGCATCGAGCGTGGCGACAATGGCCGACATCGCCAGCGGATGGCCGGAATAGGTCAGGCCGCCTGCAAAGAAGTGGTCGTCAAAGTAATGTGAGATTTTCTCGGAAATAATGACGCCGCCCGCCGGTACGTAACCCGCATTAACACCTTTTGCGAAGGTGATGAGATCGGGAACAATGCCATCCTGCTCGAACGCAAACCAGCTACCTGTGCGACCGAAACCGGCCATCACTTCATCGACAATCAGCACAATGCCGAACTCATCTGCCAGTGCGCGCACCCCCTGCATATAACCTTTTGGCGGCACCAGAATCCCGGCCGTACCCGGTACGGACTCCAGCAGAATAGCGGCAACAGAATTCGGCCCTTCACACTCAATCATCCGGCGCAGATGCGCCAGCGCGCGCTGACACTCTTCTTCTTCGGTCGTGGCGTTAAACTCACTGCGATACAGGTACGGGTTAAAGAAGTGAACGTGTCCACGGGCATATTCATTCGGAATACGACGGGGATCGCCCGTGGCCACTATGGCGCTACCGGTATTCCCGTGGTAAGAACGGTAGGCAGAAAAAATCTTGTCACGCCCGGTATACATACGCGCCATACGCATGGCGTTTTCGTTGGCGTCGGCCCCGGCGTTCGTAAAGAACACTTTGCTAAAGCCTTCGGGCGCCAGATCAACAATCCGTTTTGCCGCTTCGCCGCGTGCGAGATTTGCCGTCGCCGGCGCGATAGTGGTCAATGATTCCAGTTGTGCCTTCATCGCCGCCAGAACACGCGGATGCTGATAACCGATATTGACGTTTACCAGTTGGCTACTGAAATCCAGATACGTATTGCCATCGTAATCCCACAATTCGCACCCTTGTGCACCGGCGATCACCAGCGGATTGAGGTTGCCTTGCATCGACCATGAATGGAACACATACGAACGGTCTAGCTGACGTACATCATCGTTGGTTATCGCCATCTCGCTCTGAAGTGCCAGTTTCATACCCTGCTCCTTTCATACCGTTGTTGTTGATTCCATCATGCGGCGCACCTGGCGCAGTCAGGTAGAGCCAGTCTTGTTAGCGGCATGTGACACACGTGTCACATATTTACTCACCAACTGGCTCTGTCTCTCCTGCGCGCGCGTTTTTTATAGTGGCGGAAGAAACCAGCACAGGAGAGAGAGATGACAACAGCAAAGAAAGTGGTCTTTATTACCGGCGCGACATCCGGGTTCGGCGAAGCCGCCGCGCGGGTCTTTGCCAAAGCAGGTTGGTCGCTGGTACTAAGTGGACGCCGTCTGGCACGCCTTGAGGCATTGCAGGATTCGCTGGCGGCAGAAGTACCCGTTCACATTATTGAGCTGGATGTACGCGATAAAGATGCAGTGAAGCGGGCCGTTGCCGCGCTCCCACCCGCGTTCGCCGATATCACCACGCTTATCAATAACGCCGGGCTGGCGCTTTCACCGCAACCCGCACAAAACGTTGAGCTGGAAGACTGGCAGACCATGATTGATACCAACGTCACCGGGTTGGTCAATGTGACTCACGCGCTGCTGCCCACGTTGATTCAGCATGGCGCAGGGGCGAGTATCATCAATATTGGTTCGATTGCCGGACAATGGCCCTATCCGGGCAGCCACGTTTATGGCGCAACCAAAGCGTTTGTGAAACAGTTTAGCTATAACCTGCGCTGCGATTTGCTGGGTACAGGTGTGCGGGTGACCGATCTGGCGCCGGGTATTGCGGAAACCGAATTCACGCTGGTTCGCACCAAAGGCGATCAAGCGGCATCCGATAACTTATACCGTGGCACCACGCCGCTTAGCGCACAGGATATCGCCGAACAGATGTTCTACATCGCCACGTTGCCAGACCATATGAATATTAACCGGGTGGAAGTCATGCCGGTGCGTCAGGCCTGGCAGCCGTTTGCCATTGACCGGGATTAAGATATCTGTGGTAGCCTGGATAAGGCGCATGCGCCGCATCCAGGCTATTCCCCGGTAACGCGATGATTACCGGGTCTATCCTTGAGAAGGGACATTAGCGGCTGGACTGCAAAAACTTACGTACCCGGTCCGAATTCGGATTGGTAAAGAACTTCTCTGGCGATGCCTTCTCGATCAGCAACCCTTTCTCCAAAAACACCACCTCGTCCGACACCTGACGGGCAAAATCCATCTCGTGCGTTACCACCACCATCGTGTATCCTTCGGCGGCGAGGTTTTTCATCACTCCCAGCACCTCATTGACCAGTTCAGGATCCAGCGCCGATGTCGGTTCATCGAACAAGATCACCTCTGGCGACATCGCCAACGAACGGGCAATCGCCACACGCTGTTTCTGTCCGCCGGAAAGGGTAATCGGATACACATCCGTTTTATGGCTCATCCCGACCTTATCTAACTGACGACGACCAATCTCGTCAGCCGCGTCCCGCTTCATGCCCTTCACGTGGATCAGCGCTTCGGTGACGTTTTGTAACACCGTCAGATGCGGCCACAAATTAAAGCTCTGGAATACCATTCCCACGCGTTCGCGGATTTTGGACAACTCTTTATGTGACATGGCCTTGCCTGAGGCGTCATCAATACCCAGCCGCTGACCGCTAATGCGCACTTCGCCGCGATCCGGCTGCTCCAGCCAGTTCATACAGCGCAACAAGGTCGATTTCCCGGAACCGGAAGAACCGAGGATACTCACCACCGTGCCCTTCTCCACCGTCAGGTTGATATCACGCAATACTTCAACGTTATCAAACTGCTTGGACAGATTCTTAACGCTAACCGCACTTTGTTCAGGCATGGGTCATTCCTCGCTTGTTTCCATATTGGCTTAGTCGTTTAATCAGCAATTCAAGTAAAATGCTGATGCCCCAGTACAGCGCAATGGCGACGATAAAGGCGTTAAACGGAATAAAATACGTCGACTGCACGCTATTCGCGGCGGCGGTGATCTCCTGTACGGTAATAATGCACAGGAAAGCCGTGTCTTTCAGACAGATAATTAACTGGTTACCCATCAGCGGCAGCGCAGAAGAGAAAATATTAGGCAGGACGATACGCTGAAAGATTTTATAGCGAGAAAACCCCTGCGACACAGCGGCTTCAATATAACCCGCGGAAAATATACGACGCTGGCTGCGTAATATCTCGAAGAAATAGGCACCATGATAAATCACCAGCGCCAACAGACCGGCAGTCCAGGCTTCCATACTAATACCCAACTGCGGCAGACCGTAATAAAGTAGATAGGCCAGAATCAAAAAGGGAACAGCACGCATCAGGCTGACGAAAGCAATAATTACTCTGTCAATAACGCGATTTTGGTATTCCATAATGTAGCACAGCAAAATGCCGATAAATAAACCGACAACGGCTGCAATAATAAACAGCTCAAGCGTTGAAAGCAGGCCATTAAAAAAACTCTCGCGTGCTGACCAGACAATACTCCACTGACTCATATACCCTCCTGCTTTTATCGCGCCAGGCGCTTCGCTTTACGTTCCGCCATGCCCTGCAATTTCAGCAACAAGCCGATAATAATGACGTAGAGCAATCCCGCCGCCAGAATGGGCGACAGAGGTTCATAGGTCACCGAAGAGATGCGATTGGTGACGCGGGTCAGGTCTACTACACCGATTATCGCTATCGCCGGGCTGCCTTTAATCAGGAAAGACATCTCATTGACCAGCGCAGGCAGGCTTTCAATCCACATCTGCGGCAGCATGATGTAACGGAAATAGGTCCAGCGCCGCATACCGACAGATTCGGCAGCTTCCCGCTGTTCTCGAGGGAAGTTACGAAATGCGTTACGCCAGATTTCGGCATTAAAGGCGGAGGTATTCAACGTCAGCGCCACAATCGCCGCCGCCGTTTTATCCAGGTTTATCCCAAGCGTCGGCAGCGATAAGAACAGGAACAGAACCAGCGTCACCAGCGGTGTGGCGCGCGCCAGACTGATATAGACCACCAGCACCTGGTCGACGACCGGGATTTTCATCATTCGAATAAAGGCGATCACCAGACCGATGACCACCCCGAACGCGATAGCCACGCCCGAAATCCAGAGGGTCGTCCATGCGCCTTCAATTAATAACTGCCATGCCATTGAATCCATGGTGCCCCCTTTTCTAACTGGCGGCGGTTACCCGCCGCATTGAACTTATAAACCCGCTAACTTATGAAACTGATCGGCGCTGGTGATCGGCTCTTTCGGCAGATCGTAGGTTTCGCCAAACCATTTTTTCTGCAACTCAGCCAGCTTGCCGGTTTCGGTCATGTGATTCATAAATTTGGTCATGAACGCCAGTAATTCCGGGGAGCTTTTGGAGATTGGCCATGCCATGTAGCCTGGGCCAGAGACCGGCAGCCCTTTGGCAAACACTTTCGGCTTCGCTTTCACCAGGTCGTTGACGGAGATAACCACGTTAATCACGTAATCGACGCGTTTGTTGGCAAGATCGGCATAGGCTTCCGGGTAAGATTGATATTCCACAACCGGGCCCAGTTTACCGCCCACTTTCTCCAGCATCGCTTTCAGTTCCGGCAGACGCGCCAGTAATGCGCTACCCGCCTGGACGCCCACTTTTTTACCGCTCAAATCGGCGATGGTATTTAATGTTTTATCATCTGCGCGTTTCACAAAATAATGCTGGGCAGACGCCCATGGCGGGGTGAAATTAAATACATTGAGACGTTCATCGGTAATCACCGCACCGGTTAACGCCATATCGTATTGTCCGGTAGAGACAGCGGCGAGCAGCCCCGTCCAGGGTAAAATACTTTGGTTGATATTGAATTTTGCGTATTTACGCAACTCGTCGAGCATATCCTTGTTAAACCCTTCCGATTTACCATCCTTCATAAAGTTAAAGGGCGCATAGTCATCTTCGGTCGCCACTTTCAACGTGCCAGACTTTTCGATTTCGGGTAAATCTGCTGCGACTGCGTGTAAAGAAAAAGCCAAAGTGAACATGGCTGCAAGACAATATTTGCCGAATACTTTTTTCATTTCTCTACCCTTAATTAAATATGCCAGAAAGGTTCATCCCAGACATGCTGGAACTATTGCAATAAATATGCCGACTGCGTTTCTTGACCGCGCTTTTGTGACTGCGTTTTTACAATAGGGAGCCTTTTTGCTTTCTGAATAGAGCCAGTTTCGGCAAATGAATGTGTCAGATAACGGGAAGCTGGTATGGAATTTGCTCAAATATATCCATGTCTTTTCCAGCGGAGTGCGTCATGATTCGTCACCTTTTGCATGTCAATTTTGATGGTCAGCGTGGGTTACAGGAACAGGTGCGTGAATCACTGATAAACGCCATCCTCAGCGGCATTTTTCCGGCCGATACGCCCCTTCCCTCATGTCGCCAACTGGCTGGTCAGCTTAATGTTTCTCGCAATACCACGGCGCTGGTGTTTGAAAGCCTGGTCAACGAAGGGTATCTGGTCAGCCGCCCACGCAGTGGGTATTACCTGCACCCGGATTACTACCACGCCGGCCAAAACGTGTCGCAAACTGCACCTGAATGCGAAAGCGCTGCACCACGATGGGGCAACCGCCTGCAAATCACGCCCAGCCAGCAGGAATCTATCCTCAAACCGGCTGGCTGGATGCACTATCGCTACCCGTTTATTTACGGCCAGCCGGACACACAACAGTTCCCCCTCGCCTTCTGGCGCGCTGCGGCAAACTGGCTGCACGGCGGCGTGCGAGACCCCTCCTGGGTTATCGACCATATCGATCAGGATGTGCCCATGCTGGTTGAGCAGATCCGCACCCGGGTGCTGCCGAAACGCGGTATCGTGGCCGCTCCGGACGAAATCCTCATCACGCTGGGGTCACAGAACGCCCTCTATTTGTTGACCCGCCTGTTGATGTCCCGGCAGACGCGTGTGGCGGTCGAAAATCCGGGATTTCGTGAAGCGATCAACACCTTTCTGCTTAACGATACCCATATCGTTCCGCATCCGGTTGATGAAGAAGGTATTGTGCTGGGCGAAACGCCCTGTGATTACTACTACGTGACGCCGGGCCATCAGGTGCCGACGGGCGTCACCATGAGTAAAGCGCGCCGGGTCCAGTTGCTCGAATACGCTACCCGGCATGACGCGGTGATCATTGAAGATGACTACGACTCGGAAAGTAACTTTACGCAAAATCCGTTACCGGCGCTGAAAGCCAGTGACCGCAGCGGCCGCGTTATCTATGTCAGCAGTCTGTCAAAAGCCCTTTCGCCAGGTCTGCGACTCGGTTTTATGGTGGCTGCTCCGGAAATCATCGACGAAGCCCGTGCGTTGCGCCGCCTGGTGTATCGCCATCCACCAACCAACATTCAATATCAAATGGCCCATTTTCTGGCTCAGGGCCATTACGAGACGCACCTGCGCCGCTACCACGAAGACTCCGCGCGCCGTTGGGATACCTTACATAACGCGCTGCAAACCTTTTTGCCCGAATGCAAAACCTTCGGTGGCAGCGAACATGCCAACGCCTTCTGGCTGAGTACGCCAAAGCATATCAGTACCCAACAACTCACCTGGCGTGCAGCCCATGCGGGGGTATTAATTGAACCGGGGGCGCGGCATTTTCTTGACGACGCCCCCCCGGATAACTATTTCCGGATGGGGTTTCACGCCATCAATCCGGATGCCATCGTGCCCGGCGTGGAAGTGCTGCGTGGGCAACTGGAGCAAATCGGATAGTTCGCATAAAGGCGGGTTTAGAGGGCATGCCTATACTTAATCCCAACCTCACAAGGAAAGGATAAGAAAATATGCCTCTACCCGACTTTCACGTTTCCACTCCTTTTACCCTGGGCATTGAACTTGAGTTGCAGGTCGTTAACCCACCGGGATACGACCTTAGTCAGGACTCCTCGCGGCTGATCGATGCGGTAAAAGCACAGGTCAAAGCCGGTGAGGTCAAGCACGACATCACGGAAAGTATGTTGGAAATTGCGACAGGGGTCTGTCGCGACATCAATCAGGCGGCACATCAGTTTTCTGCTATGCAGCAGATTATTTTGCAGGCGGCAAACGAGCATCACGTACAGATTTGCGGCGGCGGCACGCACCCTTTTCAAAAATGGCAGCGTCAGGAGATCAGCAACGATGAACGCTATCACCGGACGCTGGAAATGTTTGGCTACCTGATGCAGCAGGCGACCGTTTTCGGCCAACATGTGCATGTGGGTTGTCCGAGTGGCGATGACGCCATCTATCTTCTTCATGGCTTATCGCGCTTTGTGCCGCATTTTATCGCGCTTGGCGCCGCTTCCCCATACGTGCAGCGCACCGATACCCATTTCGCCTCATCGCGTCTGAATATTTTTTCCTCTTTTCCGGATAATGGCCCCATGCCCTGGGTCAGTAACTGGCAAGAGTTTGAAGGGTTATTTCGTCGCCTGAGCTACACCAGCATGATTGAAAGCATTAAAGATTTGCACTGGGATATTCGCCCGAGCCCCCATTTTGGCACCGTCGAAGTGCGGGTAATGGATACGCCATTGACCCTGGCGCATGCCATTAATGTCACTGGATTTATTCAGGCTATCGCCCACTGGCTGCTGGCAGAGCGCCCGTTCAAACATCAGGAGCGCGATTACCTGCTCTACAAATTCAACCGTTTTCAGGCCTGCCGTTTTGGTCTGGAGGGGATCATTACCGATGTCCACACCGGCGAGCAGCGTAAAATAGCCGACGACATCGAACGGATGCTGGAAAAAGTTGCGCCATGGGCAGATAAGCTCAACGCAGGCAGCGCTATCTCCGAGCTGATGAATTTCGTCAAACGAGGGAAGAGCGAATCGCAAATGATGCGCGATTTTGTCGCCGACGGCGGCTCGCTGATCGGCCTGGTGCAAAAACACACCGAGATTTGGGCGGCGGGCTAGAACGGTGCAGGGAGATTGCACCCTTACGCACTTTCCCGGACAATGTCGTTTTTAACAAGCGATTAACTGTCATGAAGCACCCACTGGAAACATTAACCACCGCGGCAGGTATTCTGCTGATGGCTTTCATCTCGGTATTGCTGCTACCCGCCCCTTCTCTGGGGCTGGTACTGGCGCAAAAACTGCTGGATACCTTCCATTTTCAGGACCTGAATCAGCTCTATACCGTGTTGTTTTGCCTGTGGTTTCTGTTACTGGGTGCGATCGAGTTCTACGTGGTGCGCTTTATCTGGCGCCGCTGGTTTTCGCTGGCTTAAGGGTTCGTAGGGTCGTAGCCCGGATCAGGCGCTTGCGCCGCCATCCGGGATGTTTTTCCCCTTGCCACAAAGAGAGAAGCGGTACACCGGGCGGTGTCATCCAGGCCAAAAAAAACCCGGTTGACCTTAGGCCACCGGGCTTATGCGTCAATGCGCGCGCGGATGATTCTCTTTGCGCCAGGCGCCCGGCGGCTGATTGAACGTGCGGGTAAAGATCCGCGTAAAGGTCTGCTGCGAATCAAAGCCATATTTCAGGCAAATATCGTAGACCTTATCATTGGTATTGAGTAAATCCCGCGCCGCCAGTGACAGTTTACGTTCGCGAATATAGCGCCCCAGACTCTCACCTTTGTAATGCAAAAACAGCCGTTGCAGATGCCACTTTGAATACCCGGCGTGGCGCGCAATATCATCAATACGCAATGGTTGGTGTAAATTGTCGTCGATCCACTCGACGATAGTGTCGATAACCTGAGCGGAAATAGTCATACAGCGCTCCCCCTCTCTGCTCTTCGAAATAAACCGTTATTCCCACCAGGCGCGGAATTGCTGGGCGTTATCCGCCGCATGCACCGCTTCGCCGAGGGTGGGCGTTAACAATCGATACCCTTTGCCGAGGCTTGCCGCCGCCAGACGTTTATAAGGATCGTCCCAGGTATGTTTTGCCAGCACGAATCGTCCGGCGTGGCCCGGCAGTACCGCCCGCGCATTTAACTCCTCCGCTGCTTGCGCCGTTTCCTCCGGCATCATGTGGATGTACTTCCAGTCCTGGTCGTACTGACCGTTTTCAAGAATCGCCAGATCAACCGAACCAAACTGTTCGCCGATGGCTTTAAAGTGCGGCCCGTAACCGGTATCGCCGCTGTAATAGAGCTTGCGATCCGGGGTGACGAACATAAAGCTCGCCCACAACGTCTGATTACGTTTCAGACCGCGCCCTGAAAAGTGCCGTGCAGGCAGCACATGCACCTCCAGATCATTGCTAAACGTGATTTTTTGTTGCCAGTCCGCTTCCTGGATGATGTCCGGATTCATGCCCCAGTAACGCAGGTGCGATCCCACACCCAGCGGGACTACCACCCGTTTGATTTTTGGCATCAGCGCCCTGATGGTGGCGTAATCCAGGTGGTCGTAATGGTCATGGGATATGATCAGCAGGTCGATCTCCGGCATGGCCTCTGCCGTCCACGGATAGTCACCGTCGAAGGCTTTATTCAGAAACGAGAACGGCGCGGCGTAATTGCTGAGCACCGGATCGATAAGAATGCGTTTCCCGGCCAGTTGCAGATACCAGGATGAATGGCCCAGCCATACGACCGTATCCTGCTCCAGCGGCAGGCTTGCCAGATCTGTCTTCACCATCGGCAACGGCTGCTGCGGGCGCGCATTTTCCCGACGGGTGGTTAAAAACTCCCACATTGCCGCCACCATGCTTTTTTGCCCCGTGTAGCTGGGCGTAGACAACTGGTTATGAAATTCACCGTCCCGGTAGTGCGGGGACTGCTCAACTCTGGTCAGTTGCTCACCCTGCGGGCGCTGACCAAATCCGGCGTTCAAAACAAAAGGCAAACTGGCGGCAGATACAACGAGCATAATAAGAACCACGCTAAGTAAGAGACGATGCATACCCTGATCCGAGAAAATGTCCCTTCCGTTGGCACATTGAAATAGACTGGACTTGATTATGAGTGAGTAAGCACTCATTATAGAAATGAATAGAAAGTCGTCAAGATGATTTTCAATCTTTGATGTTCAGCGTTGCAGCGTCACAGTGGGCATGGTTCAATCGTGGTTTTTCAAAATATATGAGGAAAAGTGTAGTGGCTCGTCCGAAGAGTGAAGATAAGAAATTAGCATTACTGGATGCGGCGGCTGTCGCTATCGCGCAAACCGGTATTGCCGCCTCGACCGCGGTGATTGCCCGTAACGCGGGCGTGGCTGAAGGCACCCTGTTTCGTTATTTTGCCACCAAAGACGATCTGCTCAATGCGCTTTACCTGCATTTAAAATCTGACCTTTGCCAGACCATGATCGACAGCCTCGACAGGTCGCACAGCAATTCCAAAATACATACCCAATCTATCTGGAACAGCTATATCGACTGGGGCATCCGTCACCCGTCGGCACATAACGCGATTCGCCAGATTTCGGTGAGCGAAAAAATCACCCCGGAAACGCGCCAGCAGGTTATCGATATGTTCCCTGAGCTACATGAAATCTGCCACCGCTCGGTGAGGCCTGAATTTCTTTCCGAAGCGCTCTCACCCTTTGGCGACGCCATTTTTCTGACGCTGGCAGAAACCACAATGGATTTCGCCAATCGCGACCCGCAAAAAGCAAAAGAGACCAAACGGCTGGGCTTTGAAGCCATGTGGCGCGCGCTCACCGTGGATAACTGCGATGGACAGTAAAACCCTGCAAGAGACCGCACGTCACATTGCGCTGGAACTACCGTTCACTGAACCGTGCTGGCCGTTTGGCCCGGAACACGACATTTTCAAAGTCGGCGGCAAGATTTTCATGATGATCACCACCGCTCATGGTCGGCCTATGGTGACCATGAAATCAGATCCGCAAAAATCCCTGCTCAATCAACAAATTTATCGCAGCATTGAGCCGGGATATCACATGAATAAAAAGCACTGGATCTCCATCTTTGCTGGCGAGGATATCACCGACGCTCTGCTTGTCGATCTGATCAACGACTCGCGGGATCTGGTGGTCGACACGCTGGCGAAAAAAGATCAGCAACGTCTGCGTCCGCGCTGACTGTTCGGAAAAACGAAAACGCGTTACCGTAGCGTTTTGTTTTCCAACAGGAGCACGCGCAGTGGAACTTGAGATTTACCAGGTTGATGCTTTCAGCACACGCCCTTTTTCCGGCAATCCGGCGGGTGTATGCATCACGCCCCAGGCGCTTGAAACGGCCACCATGCAGCAGATCGCGGCAGAGATGGCCGTCTCTGAGACCGCGTTTCTGGCACGCGATGATTACCGCTTGCGCTGGTTTACTCCTCAGGCTGAGGTCGATTTATGCGGTCACGGCACGCTCGCCACGGCCCATATTTTGCGCCAGACCGGGCAGCTTGCTGTTGGAGAAAGCGTTGTCTTCACCACCCTTTCCGGCCCGCTTAAAGCCACCGCCCGCCCTGACACTATCGAACTGGATTTCCCGCTCTTAGTACCGGATATGCATTATGCGCCGGATAACGCTTTACTGGACGCCCTGGGTCTCAACGCCAGTGACGTCTCTGCCAGCGGGACATTTGGCCCGAAAGCGATGATTGTGGTGGAAGACGCGCAGGTCATTGAGCAGCTCAAACCCAACTTCCAGGCGCTTGGCGCACTGCCCGGACGCGGCGTGGCCATTACGGCACCCGGTAATGGCAAATATGATTTTATCTCTCGCTACTTCGCGCCGTGGGTGGGGGTAAATGAAGATCCGGTGACCGGTTCCGCGCACTGCGCGCTGGCGGCCTACTGGGGTTCGCGTCTCGATAAGCGTACCCTCAGTGCCTGGCAGGCCTCACCGCGCGGCGGCGAATTGCAGATTGCGCTCACCGCAGAAGGCCGGGTAGCGCTGGCAGGCCAGTCGCATACGGTCCTGGCCGGAAAACTCTATCTTTGAGAAGCGGCTAAGCGTGCTCTGCCAGCCATGCCAGCGCCTGCTCGCCCCGCTCATCTATCGGTAAATAGACCAGCAGCCGCGAGCCGTTACGCGGCGCTGAAAACCAGTACATTTGCTGCAAAGAAAATTCGCCTAATTCAGGGTGGGTAAAGGTTTTCAGTTGATTTTCAACGCCTCGCACGTCGTAGCGCTTATGCCACAGCGAGGCAAACTCTTCCGATACTGCGCAAAAGCGCGCCAGCTTCGCTTCCCACTGCGGGTCGCCCCGATGTTCCGCCATCGCCGCCCGGAAATAGGCAACAAAGGTCGGCAGCACACTCTCCTTACGCCCAATACGGCTACGCCAGGTCGGGTTGGTCAGATAGAGATAAATACAATTGCGCTCATCTTCTGGTATTTGGTGAAAATCAACACCCATCATCCGCGAAAAAGCATCATTCCACGCCACAATATCAAAATTGGATTTTTGGATGCTGGCCGGTTGGGGTAACAGGCTATCAAGCATTTTACGCGTCCCGATGCTGATGCCTTCACACTGCGGCACCACAGGCGTTTCCGCAGGCGTCAGCCCCGCCAGTAAAAACAGGTGGCGGGTTTCAGTTGCCGAACACTCCAGCGCATTGGCGATTGCCTGCATCACGCTGGCCGACGGGTTAACATCCCTGCCCTGCTCAAGCCAGGTATACCAGGTCACGCCAACGTCTGCGAGCAAGGCCACCTCTTCACGCCTTAAGCCCGGCGTACGCCGCCGCCCACTGCGCGGCAGACCGAGACGCTGCGGGTCAAGGCTTTCCCGGCGGGAGCGTAAAAACGCGCCGAGCTGTTTGCGGTTCTCATCCTGGACGCTCAACAGAGGGGATCGTTCCGACATCAGGCTCATAAAACCTCCAGCATGGTATTGCCAGTACCAGTATAAGCAAGAACTGGTACCCGTTTTTCGTATCAGCGATGCTACGTCTATCCGATGAATGACGCAATGGAGTTACCATGAATACGTCTGCTGTTTCACCCGGTCGTGCGGGCTTGTTATTACTGTTGACCGGACAAATGCTGCCGCTGATCGATACCTCGATCACCAACGTCGCCCTTGATTCCATCACGCTTTCGCTGCACACCAATACCACGCAACTCTCTCTGATTGTTGCGCTGTACGGCGTCGCGTTTGCCGTCTGCCTGGCAATGGGGAGTAAACTGGGTGATAACTTTGGCCGCCGCAAAATGTTCTTATGGGGCGTGGCGCTGTTCGGGATCGCCTCGCTGCTGTGCGGTATCGCCAACTCCATCACCGCCCTGCTCGCGGCGCGTACCCTGCAAGGGATGAGCGCGGCGCTGATCATGCCGCAAATTCTCGCAACGCTGCACGTGACCCTCAAAGGTACGGCCCATGCCCGCGCTATCAGCCTGTATGGGGGGATTGGCGGCGTGGCGTTTATCATCGGGCAGATGGGTGGCGGCTGGCTGGTGTCGGCAGATATCGCCGGGCTCGGCTGGCGAAACGCCTTTTTTATTAACGTGCCGATAAGCCTGTTGGTGCTGGCATTGAGCCATCGCTATATCCCGGAAACCCGCAATGAAACCCCAACGCGCATTGACTGGCAGGGCACCTTCGCGCTGGCGCTGATCTTATGCTGCCTGCTCTTCCCGCTCTCCCTCAGCCCGGATTTAGGCTGGCCATGGCAAAGCCAGGCGGCATTACTGGCGATCATTCCGCTAACACTGTGGATGCGTGCCGGCGCGCTGCGTCAGGAACAGCAAGGGCTGCATCCGCTGATGCCGCCACGTTTACTCAAATTGCCCAGCATCCGTTTCGGCCTGTTAATTGCGTTGCTGTTTTTCAGCGCCTGGTCCGGCTTTATGTTCTGTATGGCGCTGACATTACAGGCAGGCGTAGGCATGGCGCCGTGGCAGTCCGGTAACAGTTTTGTTGTGCTTGGGGTGACCTATTTCGCCTCGGCGTGGTATGCGCCGAAACTGATTGCCCGCCACAACGTACGTACCATTCTGCTGAGTGGCATCGCGATTCAAGTAAGCGGCCTGCTGGCGCTGTTCGCCACGCTCTGGTTGACCCATGGGCACCTCAACGCCGTAAACCTTGCGCCTTCTACCGCGCTGATTGGCTACGGCCAGGCGCTGATCGTGAACAGTTTTTACCGTATCGGGATGCGTGACATTGCCACTCAGGACGCAGGGTCGGGCAGCGCGATTCTCAGTACGCTGCAACAGGCCACGCTGGGCCTGGGCCCGGCAGTACTCGGCGGGTTGTTTTTGCATCTGCTCAACCTCACCCAGGGCAACTACAACGAAGCGCTGGGCGGGTTTTTAGTGGCAGAGATCGTGATGATGCTGATGCTTGCCGTCGCCGCGATTGGCGCGCGCCAGCAGCTCGCCCCCCGCTGCCCGGCAAACTGAGGGGATTAGATTTTAGACGGCAGGCGTGCCACCAGCCGCCAGCGAAACCAGATCTGAGCAACAAGAATCAGCACGCCGCCGATAATTTTTTGCAGCGGCAGACGTTCGCTGTACCAGAGGGCGGCAACGATCACCGTCAGCAACGGTTCGAGCACCATGATGATGGCAGCGCTGGCGACAGCGGCATATTTCTGCCCCTGCAATTGCAGGCCAAAGCGCAGACTGGTGGCAATCAGAATGCTGGCGACCAGCCACAGCGCAGTGGTGCCCGTAAACGGCTGCGTCCAGTGTTCAAATAAAAGTGAGATCAACACGCCCGCAACCCCCGTCACCGCCAGTTGCACCGTGGTGAGCGGGAGTAGCGGGACATCACGGGCAATGCGGCTGGTGTAGCAAAACGAAATGGATTGCACAAAAGCGGTCAACAAAAACCAGCCCTGGCTGGGATGAAAGACAATCGGCGTATGCAGGCTTAACAGCGCCAGGCCAATAAAGGCGAGCGGCAGGCACTCCCAATAGGCGCGGGCCGGACGCACGCCCATCATAGCTCAGGCCACCAGCGGCACAAACAGCATAGAGAGGCTCATGATAAATGCCCCCTCGCCCAGCGATGGCGTGGTCGACACCGACCAAATCCACAGGCACAACGTGAGTGCCATCCACAACGCGCTGATAAAGACCTGGCGCAATTTTGCCAGCGCAATACGCTGCCCGCGACAAAATGGCAGCAATACCAGCGCCGCGCCTAAAAAGCGCAGCCCCAGAAAGGCAAATACGGGCATCCCGGAGATGGCCTCGCGGGAAAAGATCCAGCCGCAGGCGGCAATGATGGTGGTGATGACCAGAAACAGTTCTGCTTGTCGTTGCCGGTTCATGGCAAAGCTCCCAGGGTATAAAAAAGCCAGCGAAAAGGCTGGCAAAAAAATCACATCAATATTATCAGGCGCTGGCGCGGGAAATATACTGCCAGTCCATCATGATCCTCTCCGCCGGGGCCTCGGGGTTATCGATTTTATTGAGCAGCAGCCCCACGGCTTTGCGACCAATCTCTTTTGACGGTTGATAAACGGTCGTCAGCGGCGGTGTCACCATTTCCGCCAGTTCTGTGCCATCAAACCCAACCACCGCAATATCCTGCGGCATTTTCAGTCCGGCTTCGTGAATGGCCAGCACGGCCCCCGCCGCAAGGGTATCCGACACCGCAAAGACCGCATCGGGGCGTTCAGTGTGGCGCAGCAGCGCCTGCATGGCCGCTTTCCCGGCGCTAAAACTCAGGTCGCTGGCATACTTAACAAACGCATATTCGCACTGGTGCGCCTTAAGTCCGCTGTGGTAGCCCTCTTCCCGCGAGCGGGCATATTTATAGCTGAGATCGTGGTTAATCAGCGCGATACGCTGACAGCCGCGCGCCAGTAACCGATCAATCACACATTGCGCGGCGCCAACATCATTGATGCCCACGCAGGAGACATCGCCGTCATCGGCATATTCCGCGCACTGCACCCAGGGGGCGTTACCGATAAGCGTCGCCAGTTCCGGCAAGCGCGAGGAGGCGTCCATGGTGATAATGCCGTCGACAATTTTCCCGGAAAGCAGGTTCAGCGCCGAGCGGGAGCGCGCCATGTCCGAACCGGTATTGCACAGCAGGATACGAAAGCCGTTTTTTTCCGCTTCCTCTTCAATCCCTTTTACCACCTCGGCGCAAAACGGGTTGGCGATATTGGAAACCAGCACCAGAATCATTGAGCTGCGGGCGGTGCGAAGCTGGCGCGCCAGCAGGTTCGGCTGATAATTGCTTTCGGCAATGGCTTTGAGTACGCGCTCGCGGTTTTTTTCTTTAACAGATTCACTGTTATTGAGCACGCGCGAAACGGTCGCGACGGAAACGCCAGCCAGCCTGGCGATTTTCTGAATGGACATAACGTCGATATTTCCTGCGGTTAGCGTCTGGCTAGCAGGCTACCACAACGTCGGATGGCATGCACGATGCACACCTGGTGCCGCATCCGGATAGCATGGCAGGCGTAAGCGCCGCCAGGGTTGTCCCGGATGCGGCCAGGCCTTATCCGGGACAACCCGCCCAGAGCGACCTACCTCAACAGGCCACTGTCACCCACTTTTGCTGCTGGTGACTTTGCAGGATGGCATCGATAATAAACATCACGCTGGCCCCATCATAGAACGAGGCAAACCGCGCCTCATCGCGGGCTGGCATTTTCCCGTCCTGCACCGCGCGATAGAAATTCAGCATCATATTCTTAAACGCATCCGGCCAGCCTTCGATATGCCCGCCGGGGAAATGGGCGCTGGCGGCGACATCCGGCGACATCAGCCCTGGGTCATCGGTCAGTATCTGGTTAGGCTGCTGGCGGTGGCCAATCCAAAGCTGTTGTGGCACTTCCTGGTCCCAACCCAGTGAGCACTCACTACCGTTTACTTCAAAACTGAGGCGATTTTTCCGCCCCGCACTCACCTGCGACACGCTAAAACAGCCCTTACTGCCATCATCAAAACGGACCAGCACCGACCCGGCATCCTCGGTAGTCACGGTTTTGTCCTCCACCTCTGCGGCCTGCTGAGTAGAAGTGAAGGTTGCAGCCCCGCGACTGGCTTTGCGTGTCGGCCAGACAATAGAGAGATCCGCCATCACCTGGGTTATGCGCCGTCCGGTGACAAACTGCAATGTATCGCACCAGTGCGAACCGATATCGGCAACCGCCCGCGATGGCCCGCCGGTTGCCGCGTCGACGCGCCAGTTATAGTCCGTTTCCAGCAGCATCCAGTCTTGCAGATAACTGCCGTAGACGGAAAATAGCCTGCCGAGCCGCCCGGAGCGGCGCAAACTCGCCGCCTGCTGAACCATCGCAAACTGGCGATAGACAAAACTGACGCCATGCACCACCTTTGCCTGTTCGGCAAGCGCCACCAGTTCACGCGCCTCTTCGGCGGTCATGCACAGCGGTTTTTCCGAAAACAGATGCTTTCCGGCCCGCAGGATTTGGCGGTTAATTTCTGCATGCAGATGATTCGGCGTACAGTTATGAACCACCTGTAACCCCGGATGCGCCAGCAGTGCCTCCACGCTGGCATAGGCGTGCGGCACGCCAAGCTGCCGCGCCTTTTGCTGCGCGTCCGCCAGATCCGCATCGCACAGCGCCACCACCTCAACAAAGCCCAACCGCCGAATAGCTTCAATATGCGCCGGGCCAATAAACCCGGTGCCAATAATCCCGACCTGAATCATTCCATACTCCCCAGTCCTAACATGTTGCGCACACTACCCCGGTCTTCTTGCCCGGCGGCAAAATCATCAAACGCGTATGCCGACACGGGGATGATGTGGCGGCGAATAAACTCGCTCCCTTCCCGCGCGCCGGTCTCTCCCGCTTTCAGGCAACATTCCCACTCCAGCACCGCCCAGCCGTCATAGCCGTACTGGGTGAGCTTGCTGAACACCGCGCCAAAATCGATTTGCCCATCGCCCGGCGAACGAAAACGGCCGGGCCTGTCGACCCAGTTCTGATAGCCGCCATACACGCCACTGCGGCCCTCCTTCCGGTACTCCGCGTCCTTCACATGAAAAGCTTTGATGCGTTCATGATAGATATCGATAAACGCCAAATAATCAAGCTGTTGCAGGTGAAGATGGCTCGGGTCGTACAGGATATTGCAGCGCGGGTGGTTGCCTACGCCGTCAAGAAAACGCTCAAAAGTGGCGCCGTCATGCAGGTCTTCACCGGGGTGAATTTCATAGCACAGGTCCACCCCCTGTTCATCAAAGCGGTCCAGCACCGGTCGCCAGCGGCGGGCTAATTCAGCAAACGCCTCTTTAAATAACAGGGCGTTATGGGGCGGCCACGGGTAGAGATAAGGCCAGGCCAGCGCGCCGGAGAAGGTCGCATGGGCGCATAACCCAAGGTTGTTTGAGGCACGCGCCGCCTGAAACAGTTTTTCTATAGCCCAGGCCTGACGCGCCGCCGGGTTTCCCCGCAGCGCCGCGGGTGCAAAGCCGTCAAACGCCGCGTCATAAGCCGGGTGTACCGCAATCAGTTGCCCTTCAAGGTGGGTGGAAAGCTCGCTAATCACCAGACCGCGCTCCGCCAGCACGCCGCGCACATCATCACAATAACTCTGGCTTTGCGCCGCCTGTTCGACATCAAAAATCGCCGGATGGTTACAGGGGATTTGCAGCGCCTTGTACCCTAACCCTGCCGCCCAACCGGCCAGCCCTTCAAGCGTATTAAATGGCGGTTTCTCCCCAATGAATTGCGCCAGAAAAATCCCCGGCCCCTGAATGGTTTTCATAGCACCTCCCACAGCTTATGCGTGCTCTTGGTCGTTGTATTTAAAAGAAAGAAGGAAAATCAGCGCGATAACGGCCGCGGCAATTGCCGGGATCCACCAAAAGGTCACCCACGCCTGCGGCAGTGTCTGCCCGGCGACAAGGCGGTTGTACAGCGCGCCGGAAATTTGTGAGCCCAGCAGCATGCCAATGCCATAGGTAAACATCACAATCATGCTTTGCGCCTGGCCTTTTACCTTTTCGCCCGCCACGCGGTCGGTGTAGATAAAGCCGACGACGAAGAAAAAGTCGTAACAGACACCGTGCAGCAAAATGCCGAGATAGAGCAGGAAGCGCCCTTCCTCACTGACGCCGAGGGCAAAAAAGGCGTAACGCACAAACCAGGCGCACATGCCGATAAGCAGCATGTACTTCACGCCAAGACGGCGAAACAGCAGCGGGATCACCAGCATAAAGAAGATTTCAGACATCTGGCCGAATGACATGGCGGTACTCACATCCGCCACACCGGCATCCGCCAGATACGAGGCGGTATAGGCGTAATAGGTGCCGAGTGGGACGGAAATCAGCGTCGCGCAGAGCGAGAAAACAAAGAAGTGACGGGTTTTGAGTAAGGCAAATGCATCGGCACAGAACAGATCGCGCATAGCGACAGGCAGCCCTTTAGCGGGTGCCGGCGTATGCGGCAACGTCAGGCTATAGAGCGCCAGCGCTACGGAGCAGATTGCCGCCACCTGGAAAATGGTCACGCTGGAGGAAATGCCCGTTACGCCGATAAAGATCCCCGCCACAATCCAGCCAATGGTGCCGAACACGCGTACCACCGGGAAAGTTTTATCGATATTGCTCAGGCTGTGGAAGGCAATATTGTTGGTCAGCGCAAGTGTAGGCATGTAGCACAGCGTATAGCCAAACAGCAGCGCAATCAGCATGGCGCCGTTTTCCGCCACCAGGGCCTGCGGCACAAACATCAAAATCGCGGCCCCCGCCAGGTGCATCACCGCCATCACTTTCTGCGAGGCGAAGAACCGGTCCACCAGCATGCCGAGCACGAACGGCGACAGAATAGACGCAATAGGCCCGGCGGAAAATGCGTCGCCAATCAGCAGCGACATGTTGTGCTGCGTCATCACCAGACCGAGCGTGACAGACCAGCTCCCCCAGATAAAAAACTGTAAAAACATCATCAGCGACAGCCGTGGTACCAGCAGGCGATGCTGGACCAGATTTCCACTACTTTCGGTTGTTGACACCATTTTTTTGCCTCACCCTTAAAAAGTAATCGATTACAAAACGCATCAAGAAGAAAAGTAATCGATTACAATTTATTTATCCTGCGCGCTGACGCAATTGTGGGAGATCAATCACGATAAATTTACCAGGGAGAAAATGCCCCGCCGGATCCGGCGAGGCAGCGATCATTACGCGCGTTTTGCAGAACGGCGTGACAGGCGGAAAGCAGCAAACAGAAAGAGGATCCACACCGGCAGCAGAATAGCAGACAGGCGCATGCCGTCCATGGTGCACATCAGGATGAGGATCATCAGCATAAAGGCGATGCACAGATAATTGCCGAAGGGATAGAGCAGCGCCTTAAACTGGGGATCGCGCCCTTTACGGCGCATCGCGGCGCGGAATTTCAGGTGCGCCAGCGAAATCATGATCCAGTTCAGCAGCAGCGTCGCCACCACCAGCGCCATCAACAGTCCAAACGCCTCTTTTGGCAGGATGTAGTTAACCAGCACCACCAGAGACGTGATCGCCCCGGAGAGGAACAGTGAGTTCACCGGCACGCCGCGACGGCTGACGCGGGTCAGGAACGCCGGCGCATTTCCCTGTACCGACAAACCAAACAGCATGCGGCTGTTAGAATACACACCGCTGTTATAGACCGACAGTGAGGCCACCAGGATGACAAAATTCAGCGCCGATGCCACGAGGTTGCTGTTCAAGTTATGGAAGATCATCACAAACGGGCTGCTATCCGCTTTGATATCAACCCACGGATAAAGCGCCAGCAGAACCACCAGGGAACCGATATAAAAGAGCAGAATGCGATAGACCACCTGGTTGACCGCTTTCGGGATAGTGGTGTGCGGCTCGCTGGCTTCTGCCGCCGTGATCCCAATCAGTTCCAGGCCGCCAAAAGAGAACATAATTACCGCAAGGGAGAGGATCAGGCCGTTCCAGCCGGTAGCGAAGAAGCCGCCGTGAGACCAGAGATTGTCAAAGCTGGCTTTTTCTCCGCCGTGGCCGCCGAACAGCATCCACAGGCCAAAGCCGATCATGCCAATGATCGCCAGCACTTTGATAAGGGCAAACCAGAACTCGGTTTCGCCATACAGACGCACGTTAACCAGGTTGACCGCATTAATAATGATGAAAAAGGCGGCAGCCCAGATCCAGGTGGGGACATCGGGAAACCAGTACTGCATATAGATGCCGGCGGCGGTCAGTTCCGCCATGCCCACCAGCACAAACATCGCCCAGTAGTTCCAGCCGGATAAGAAGCCTGCAAAAGGTCCCCAGTATTTAAAGGCAAAATGGGCAAATGAACCTGATACCGGCTCCTCAACCACCATCTCACCAAGCTGGCGCATAATTAAGAAAGCAATGATGCCCGCGACGCCATAGCCCAGCAGCACGGCGGGCCCCGCCATCTGAATTGCCGGACCGATACCCAGAAACAGCCCGGTACCGATAGCGCCCCCCAGGGCGATTAATTGAATATGGCGGTTTTTTAGTCCTCGTTGCAGCGTCGGCCCCGATTCCGACGCGGTATCTGCTGAATGCTCAGATACCCTTGACGCGTTTTTCACGTCTTTCCCCTTTTCGTGTTTTCGTAAAGCCGCACCTTTTAACATTTACGGCACGGCGTAGCAAGAAAGTCAGGGCCGCCAAAAAGGCGTCGTGAGCAGGCACGCAATATCGCCTGCCATTGAGACGCACGGGATAATAACCCGTTCTGCGATCGGATTTCTCCCTCTCCCCCCGGGAGAGGGTTGGGGTGAGGGGAATATACGGCTCAGGTGGTGGATTCCGTTCACCTTACGTTCATGGCGAAATGGACCTCCCGAACACGTGAACGGGTAAAGGGGAACACCGCGTTCCCCTTTACAATCCCCGCGGCCCCGCAAAGAAATCGGTGCTTCGCACTGCGTTCGCCTCCCGCCCCGCTGCCTGCGGTCGGTTTGACTCGAGTTACTCGCCCCATCCCTGGGGCTCGCCCTTCGGGCCAACGCGTTGCGTTGTTCAAAATCGTTCCGGACGATTTTGTCCTGTCTCGACAAACCTCAGTCCGCCATCCCTGGCGGCCTGCCCTTGTCATCGGGTCTTCGTCTCACCGATTTCAGCGGGGACTCAACCCCCTCGCTGCACGCTCTGCGCCAGGGGGGCACATAGATGTCGCTGTGGTTGTCATGCGGGAAAACGAGTCAGCTGTGACTTAAGTGGTTGAAGACGTTTATAGTATCTGCCTAAATGACTTGAGAAGCCCTCCGGCAAAAACCCGTGTATTTGCGGCAGAAGAAAACCGAGAAAAACGCATCACGCGTTATGCTTGAATATCGGGACATCAGGGAGCAAAGTGGGTCGGCAAGCGCCGTGTCATGCCGCTGTCAGGTTACTGTCGGGTGTATGTCGTGTCGCTATTTTCGCTTTTGGGCGACGCTGTCATCCTGCTTACCACGGAGACATTCTGATGAGTACCAATCGAGTGAAAGAGTTTCGCCTTGCCCGTGCCTGGTCACAGGAACAACTGGCGGAAATGGCTGCATTAAGCGTGCGCACCATACAGCGCATTGAAAACCAGGAGCAACCAAGCCTGGAAACACTCAGCGCCCTGGCTGCCGTTTTTGAAGTGAGCGTTAGCGAACTGTCCGGCAGCACACAAAGCGAAGGCGATGAAGCGCTGGATCAGCGCATTACGGAAGCCAGAAAGCAACTGGAAGAAGAGAGCCGCCTGTACCGCTCGATATTAACCGCGGTGGTGGTCTGCGTTTTACTTTATATCCTCAATCGCACCACCTCGCCAGAGAGCGTCTGGTCGCTCTGGGTGGCGGCCATCTGGGGCGCATTACTGGTGGTGCGTGGGCTGCGTGTTTTTGTCTTTGGCAATCTGATTAGCGGGTGGCAGAAAAAACGGCTGCAAAAGCTGCTGCGCAAGTAATGAGATAAGCGCGCTACTGCCAGTGCGTAGCGCCTTGCCCGGACCTTACAGGCGCTTGATAAAACAGACCGCCTCAGCCCTGCCAATATAGACACCGTAATTCTCGGTAACGGTGTAGCCATGCTTTTCATAAAACGCCACGGCCTTGTGGTTGACGCGCCGCGTTTCGAGGGTAACTTCGCGATAGCCAAGCGCCCTTGCCGCCTCTTCCAGAAAGCACAGTATTGCGCTGCCCACCCCCGCTTCGCTCCCCGTGGAATACATCCTTTTCAGTTCCGCCGTTTCCTGGGTTAACGGGCGAATAGCGCCACAGCCTATCGCAACACCCTGCGCGTTTCGGGCCAGAGCCCATACTGAACGCGCGGATTGCAGGTCATCAATGTTAAAAGATCGCTTGCCGCTGCTGCCGGTGATGCGTGCAAGCACGGCAGAGAGTTTTTCAATAAGCGCCTGCGAGTCTGCCGATAGCGGATCGGCTCTTTCTACCTGGATCATTCTTCCCTCTTACGGCTGATACAGAGCGCGCGATCGGCCCCTTGCCCTGTAGAGAAGAGGAGAAAACGCTAACGCTGCATTCCCCAGCGCTTAATCGTCACTTTCTCCAGAGTGGCAAACACCACCCCTTCCACCAGCAGGCCAATCGCAATCACCGTCACTAGCCCGGCGAATACCCTGTCAGTAAACAATTCATTGCGGTTCTGGAAGATATACCACCCCAGCCCGCCCTGGCCGCTTGAGGCGCCAAACACCAGCTCAGCGGCGATCAGTGTACGCCAGGCAAACGCCCAGCCGATCTTTAACCCGGCGAGGATCGACGGTAGTGACGCCGGGATCAAAATGGTTAAAACATAACGTGGACCACTCAGCCCATAATTACGCCCGGCCATGCGCAGCGTTTCCGGCACGCCACTGAACCCTGACCAGGTATTAAGCGCAATCGGCCACATCACCGAATGTACCAGCACAAACACCAGGCTGACATTCCCCAGCCCGAACCACAACAGCGCCAGCGGCAACAGCGCAATGGCGGGTAATGGGTTAAGCATCGCCGTTAGCGTGCTCAGCAGGTCACGGCCAAACTGCGTGGTCACTGCCAGCGCGCTCGCCAACAGGGCCAGTACGCTGCCAATCAAATAGCCCTTTAATAACGTGCTAAACGAGTTGACGATCTTCTCCGGCAACTCGCCGTTACGCATGTCCTCTGCCAGAGCATGCATTGTCTGCACCACGCCTGGCAACATCAAATCGTTTTGCGCCACCCGCGCGGCCAGTTCCCATAACGCCAGTACCAAAAGTAGAATCAATGATTTGCGCAGCCATGTCTGATTCCATAAGCGCTGGCCCAGCGGTAGCGGCGTCTCAACCGGGAGATCGCGCAGCGGCGCAAGCTCACGCTCAAACTCAGGACGAATGTAAGGTGGCTGCGACATAGGCACGCTCCTGTTTCTGTTCGGGCCGCGGGTCGTTCGCCGTGGTCGGGAATAACAAATCGTGAATATGACGGGCGGCATATTGAAACGCTTCGCTACCGTAGTCATTCAGGGAATATTGATGGCAATTGAGTTCAGCACGTACCCGGCCAGGGTGTGGCGATAGCACCAGAATTCGGCTTCCCACCACCAGCGCTTCCTCAATAGAGTGCGTCACAAACAGCAGCGTAAAGCGTTCTTCCTCCCACAGGGCGAGCAACTCCTCTTGCATCGTGCGACGCGTCAGGGCATCCAGTGCGGCAAAGGGTTCATCCATCAGCAGAATACGCGGTTTCATCGCCAGCGCCCGGGCAATCGCCACCCGCTGCTTCATGCCCCCCGAGAGCATATGCGGCATCACATCGGCAAAGTCCGCCAGCCCGACCTTGCTCAGGAAATGCAGTGCCGTGTCACGGGCTTCCGGGCGAGTAGCCTTGCGACTTGCCAGCAACGGGAACATCACGTTCTCCAGCACCGTCTTCCAGGGCGGTAACTGGTCAAACTCCTGGAAAACCATCATCCGCTCCGGACCAGGGGCGCGAATACGTTGTCCTTCCAGCAACATTTCCCCGCCGCGCGGTGCAAGAAAACCACCAGCCGCTTTTAGCAGGCTGGATTTTCCGCACCCGGATGGTCCGAGCAAAATAAAGCGATCGCCTGGCCAGACATCAAAGCTGACATCATGGGTAGCCCGCACCTGGCGTTCACGGGTGCGGTATTCAATATCCACATTTCTGACCTGCAGCAGTGGTCCGTCGGACGTTGTCTGAGCCATCGTTGCCTCCGCCATGCGGCTTAACTGCCTGGGTTTTCCCACGCTTCGTTGAAGAAATAGTCTTTCCAGGAGTCGGCTTTGTTTTTCAACACGCCCAACTCATGAAGTTTTTCGGCGTATACACCCGTACGTTCAGGCGAGACGGTAAAGCTGATTTCCGGGTCATTAACAATTTTTTGTACCAGCGCCAGCGGCAGGCGAGATTTCTCTACCCGAATATAGGTTTCTGCGGCTGCATTTTTATCGGCATTAATAATTTTTGCCGCTTCGACCAGCGCACGATAAAACGCTTTATAGGTTTTTGGATTCTCATCGTGAAATTTTTGCGTGGTGTACAACACGTTAAATGTCGCCTGTCCGCCAAGCACATCATAAGAGCTGAGAATTTTATGTACGTTGCTGTGTTCCAGCGCCTGATACTGGAATGGCGGGCTGGAGAAATGAGTTGTAATTTCCGAGCCACCGGCAATTAATGCGGCACTGGCATCCGGGTGTGGCAAGCTGACGCTTATATTATCGAAACGTTTGAAATCGGCGTTGCCATATAATTTGGCGGTTTCAATTTGCAAGGTTCGCGACTGGAATCCCACCCCTGCTGCGGGTACTGCGATACGGTCTTTATCGCTAAGATCTTTTATGGTTTTCACCGCCGGATTATTGCTGAGCAAGTAGTTAGGCATCGATCCTAATGAGGCAATCGCCTTCACATTTTGTTTGTCTTTGGTGCGATCCCACAGGGTCAGAAGCGGTGGAACCCCGGCAGATGCCACATCCAGCGCGCCGGAAAGTAGCGCTTCATTCATGCCTGTCGCCCCGGAAATGGTGCGCCAGTCAACCTCAATATCGAGCCCCTCTTTTTTCCCCTCTTTTTCGATAAGCTGTTGGTCACGCACCACATCAAGAATCAAATAACCAATACCAAACTGCTGTGCAATGCTGATTTTTCCTTCTGCCAGCGCCGATGCGCTAATACCGCTCAGCGCGACGGTCAACATTGCGCTGGCGATCATTTTCATTTTATTCATGTCCTTTCCCCGGAGGTTTCATAAGTCATATCCGGAAAATGATTGGCTGGCGGGGCATTAAAAAGGAAATGATTTTATTCGCAATGCTTAGCTAAAAATTCACAATAGAGATTTGCGGTGTTTTATGGAGATGAATAGTTAAAAAGTGGCAAAGCTAAGTTATTTTTGATGGTTATGTAAAAAAAGCATCCTCGCTATAGTCAAAATACACTCAATAACCCTGCTTGCGGTAAGATTAATTATGCCCGTATTAACCCACCAGCAATTGCGCACACTGCTGGAACAGCATCTCGTGCGTGTAAATACCCCACCAGACATTGCCCGCCAGGTCGCTGACAACCTCGTCGACGCCTCGCTAAAAGGTCACGATTCACACGGCGTTACCCTGCTTCCACGCTATATCAGCGCCATTCTGGCGGGCGATTTACAACCGTCGGCGCAGTTGCGGCTGATTCGCGATGCTGGCCCCCTGCTCTCTTTTCATGGCGGATATGGTTTTGGCCAGGTTCTCGGCAGGCAGGCGATGGCGGCGGGTATTGAACGCGCGCAGCAATATGGCGTCGCGCTGGTAAGCCTTGCGGATTCACACCATCTGGGGCGTATCGGCGCATGGGCCGAGCAGGTCGCCGCGGAGGGGCTGGTGTCGATCCATTTTGCTAATGTCGCCGCGCCGTCTGCGGTATTACCGTTTGAGGGACGCAACCCGCGCCTTGGCACCAATCCCTTCTGCGTGGGCGTGCCGGTCAGCGGGCGAGCGCCGGTGATTCTGGACTTCGCCACCAGCGCCATCGCCGGGAATAAAGCGCGCATTGCCTGGAATGAGGGGCGCGCCATTCCGCCAGGCTGTGCGGTGGATGCAGACGGTAATCCCACCACCGATCCGCGCTGGCTAATGGAGGAGCCATATGGCGCGCTGCTGGCCTTCGGCGGGCATAAGGGCGCAGGGCTGTCGCTGATTTGCAGCCTGTTGGGGGCCGCGCTAACCGGCGGCGAGACCGAGAGCCATCAGATCCCGCCGCGCAAGGGCATCATCAATAATATGCTTTCTATTATTTTCGATCCTGCCCGGCTGGGCGCGGGCGAGAATTATGTTAAGGAGGTGATGGCTCAACTGGACTGGATGAAGCACGACCAGCAGGGGCACGATGTTCTGCTTCCCGGCGAATCGGAAGCCCGCGCCAGGCAACAGCGGCTGGAGAACGGAATCTACGTTGACGAGGTGAGCTGGAAACAGTTTGAGGCGCTGGGGCTGTAGGTTTTCCCGCAAAGGGACCTTTTCCCCTCACCCTAACCCTCTCCCCAGGTGCTAGGAAGCCGCTTTTCCCCCTCTCCCTAACCCTCTCCCCAAAGAGGAGAGGGGACCGATCGTGCTCGCATTTTTGTGGGGATTCCTCACCCCTTGAGGGAGAGGGAACAGCCGCAGACCCCTCCCCGCCACTTTTTTTTGAAAGTTGCACAAAATTTGGGGTTGATAACCAAGATGATAAAGATTATCTTTCTCATCACCGAGTAGTTGAGTAAATCGCTCAGGTATTCGGTACGACATTGCTCACATTGCTTCCAGTATTATTTGCCCGCACGTCACGTGCGGGCTTTTTTTTGCCTCTGGCAAAGTGGCTGTGATTTGCCTTTAGGAACAATAATCTACCGTAATAATCATCTGTAATCCGCTGCAATGAAACCGTCACAATCAGGCTTTATCCTCAGATTATTCTTATCAAGGAAAACAGCAGGATCATGGATATACCTCTTTCATCGCGGCAGCTTACTGCGGGCGTGTTACGTATTGCCGTTCCGCACGTAACCCCCGAAGCAAATAATGTGCAGGTCATGTCGATGTTCTCCGAACATAAGTCACTGATTGGCTTACCCGTTCTTGAACAGAATCGCCCTATTGGCATGATTAACCGCCACATTTTTCTTTCGCAGATGAGCCGTCCGTTTTTCCATGAACTGTATGACCAGAAAAGCTGCATCGCGTTTATGGATAAAACGCCGCTTATTGTCGAGGCTGACGCAGGCCTGGATTACCTGGCCGAGCGCGTCATCGAAACGGGCGATAAAGCGATTACCGAGGGGTTTATCCTGACCGAAGATAACCAATACATCGGTATTGGCCTCGGTCTTGATCTGATTCGCACGGTATCGGATTTGCAGGCGAAACAGCATAGGCAAATCATGCAAAGCATTGAATATGCGCGCATCATTCAGGAGTCCATGCTCAGCCGATCACGGCAAAACATTGAGCAAACGCTGAATGACTGGTGTCTGTACTGGCACCCACGTGATTGTGTCGGCGGCGATATCTACGCCTTTCAGCGCTGCGAAAACGGCTGGCTTCTGGTGCTGGCCGACTGTACCGGGCACGGCGTTCCCGGTGCGTTTATGACCTTTATTTTTTCGTCTGCGCTCGAAAAAGCGCTGACTCAGGCGCAGGCCCACGAGCCAGATCGCCTGCTCGCGTCAATCAACCATTATATAAAACAGACGTTGAGCCAGAGTCATCCCACCGCAGATATGGGCCAGTCCAACGACGGTTGTGACGCCATCGCCGTGTTTGTCGATACGCAAAATGAGCAGCTCATTTGGTCTAACGCGCGTATGCATGCCTTTATGCTCGGCGCGGACGACGAAGAGGTCGTTAATCTTGACGGCGATCGCAAAGGTATCGGCTATTCAGATACGGCCACAGATTATCAGTGGCGTCGTCATCAGCGTCCGTTACGTCGCGGCGATCAGTTGTTGATCGTAACCGATGGCGTAACCGATCAGATTGGCGGTCCGCGGGAAATAATGTTTGGTAAGAAGCGTATTCAGTCATTGTTATTGCAGCAACGTGCGTTGCCGATGTCATCCATTTCCGAGGCGCTACTCCTGGCGCTGACGAGCTGGCAGGGCAAGCAATCCGCGCGTGATGACATGACCTGGTTTGGTTTCCGTTGGTGATAAATTAAATGAAAATAAGCGACCTGCAGGTCAAAGAAGCGGTTTTGCTCCCCCTTTTCACTCTTCAGCGGCAAAGCGCTGTCGAGCTTTTTTACACGGGCTATTTTTCCCAACAGCACATTGTGTCGATGGGTGACGTGATGCGCACGTGGCTGGATAAACATGAAGCCTCCTCAGCGACGCGTCGCAAATTATTCTCCGTCTTTATCGAGATGGGGCAAAACATCGTTCGCTATTCATCGGATGAACGCTTTCTGTGCACGGGCCAGGATGAATTGCGCTATGGTTCACTGTGTTTTCACACCGACCAGGCAAATTATTACCTCGAAACCGCAAATCTGGTTGGCCCGGAAGAATCCTCTTTGCTAAAAACAAACCTCGAAGTCCTGCGCACAATGACCCAGGCGGAAATCCGCAATGCCTGGAAACAGGGATTACGCAGTGAAGCGCCTGCCACAAGCAAGGGCGCGAACATTGGTTTGTTGACCATGGCGCGGGATACCAGTGAGCCACTGGAGTATCGCATTCATCCACTGGCGGCCAGTCCGTTGTCCGCCTTTCACCTAAAGGCAACGTTTTGCCATGACTGATATGACATTAACCTCTTCCATTGAGCAGCCCGCAACCCAGGCCACACCGGAAGTGAATTTTGATTTTTCAGCACATCGTCTGGTGCTTAAAGGTGAAGCCTATCCTGAAAATGCCGCGGCGTTCTTTCGTCCGCTGTTGCAGGCCATTGAGAACTGGCTGCAAGACAAACCGGCCACCGATGAACCGGTTCGTCTGCATGTCGCGCTGAGCTATTTCAATAGCTCCAGCACCAAGCTGTTATTTGAACTGTTCGAGTGTCTGAACGGCTTTGCGAAAGGCGGTATCGCCTGCGAGCTGCACTGGTACTATGACGAGGAAGACGATATTTCCGAAGAGTTCGGTCAGGAGTTACGTATCGACTTCCCTTCCCTGGCGGTCTTTCTTATCCCGGATCTTGACGCATGCTAGATATTAATGAGCTTTTCAAGGAGGAATATTCCGTACTCGAAGAGGCTCGCCTGGCAGCGGCAGACGCCACGCTGCCCGCAGACGCCTGTCGTGAAAAACTGTGGAGCGTGGCGAAGCATTATCAACGCCTGATCCGCGAATCCTACCGCGTGATCAGCCGCAGCGACCGTGCGGAACGTGAACTGAACCGTATGAATGAGCAACTGCAAAAACTGGCGGCGCAGCTTGAGTATGAGGCCACGCACGACCCGCTCACCGCCGTCTTTAACCGCAGCGCCATCATCAACCACATCAATAAATCCCTGACGCAGGCAAACGTCGCTCTGATCCTGCTGGATATTGATCACTTCAAACGCATCAATGATGAATATGGTCACCCCACGGGTGACAGGGTGATTTGCGCGCTGGTATCGCGCATTCGCCGCGCGCTGCCGGAAAGTGCGTCCATTGGTCGCGTCGGCGGTGAAGAGTTTACGATTTTACTGCCGGAAGCCCGCATTGAAGATGCGATGATCATTGCCAGTTACATTCACTCTTCCCTGAATGCATCGCCGCTGGATGTCTTACCGCAACAACTGGTGACCGCCAGTTTCGGTGTCAGTCTTGGCATGAAAAACAGTGATTTTGAAAACCTGTACAGCGCCGCCGACGCCGCGCTTTATACAGCGAAAAAGCGCGGGCGTAACCAGGTTGCGCTGCATGAGGACTTTTTTCGCCAGGCCCCCCCGGTCCAGGCGAACATCGCACTCGTCCGTTAGGGTAGCAGGGCATTCTGATATGCCGGTCGTCAGTCGCGTTATTCGATGACGACCAGCGGCTCGTCAAACTCAACCGGCTGACCACTTTCCGCCAGAATCGCCTTCACTACCCCAGCTTTGTCCGCTTCGATCTGGTTCATCATTTTCATCGCTTCAACAATGCACAGGGTATCGCCCACCTTCACTTTCTGGCCGACTTCACAGAACGCTTTGGCATCCGGGCTCGGCGTGCGATAAAAGGTCCCGACCATTGGGGAACGCACGATGTGACCACTGATTTGTGCGCCAGCAGACTCTGCCGCCACTGTGGTTACGACTGGCGCAACCGCGTTTGACTGTGCTGGTTGCGGCATGACGGGGAGGGTATACGTATGCTGTGTCGCAGGGGTAGCGACCGCGCGACTGATACGCACCGACCCTTCGCCTTCGGAAATTTCCAGTTCGGAGATGCCTGACGCTTCGACCAGTTTGATCAGTTGCTTGATTTTCTCAATATCCATAGGGGTTCTCAGTGGTTCAGTGCCGGATGTCGCGCAAGTGTAACGACGTGAATATGCAGTGTATAGAAGAGGTTATTGCAAAGCGCAACGATAAACAGGATCTCCGGCGATCGAAGGGGAATAACGGAATGCGCAGGATGAAGAAAAACAGCGGCGCTAAAAACGATTAAGCCCTGGCAGATGCCAGGGCCTGGTGTTTTAAGTCGAGCAAATACTTCAAGTTTATTTACCCTCCCGGCGCTTATCTCCGGCACTCACTATCTATTGTGGCGTTAGCTCTGTCTGGGGGTGAAGCCATAGTAGTCTATCGGAAAATTCCTGGCAATAAGCAGATCATACCAGCTTTTCAGAATTATGACGGCGATCATAATTTCCTAAAGGTTCCAAAAAAACCCACTAAATGGCCAAAAAAAAGCCAGCTCTCACGAGCTGGCCGCAACATGTCCAAAACCTTTTATCCAACAATGTCTTTCAATAGAGAAGACCATCATTACATACACAGAGAGCTTTGCATTCCTAATGCGCTTTAAGCGTAGACCGCAAAGTTAGCCCTGCCATAAAACAAGAAAATTCCTGGCAACACGATTAAAGCCATTGCTCTAAAAGCAATCCCTGCGCGCCAAAAACCGGGTCGCTATGAGGAAATGTCGCACTGGCAATCGCGGCTAACCTTTGCGCATCGGCTGCATCACGGCAGAGATCGAAATCCTGCCCTGGTGGATACGCGCCGACGACGGAAAAATCCGCGCTACTGCCGAGATTACAGTGCCCCGTCCCGGCAGGTAATACCACCACATCGCCCGCCCGCACGGTCAATTCTTTACCGCCCGGACCGCCCAACATCAACCTGGCTTCACCGCCGACAAAACCCAGCACCTCATGCGCCGTGCTGTGGTAGTGGTGGTAATCAAACACCCCGTCCACCCATTGCGGCGGCCAGCCATTTTTCGCAAACAACTGCTGCGCGTCCTGGGCTGTTGCCCGCCCCGGAATCACCTGACGATAAAGCAACACGGGCAACACAGGATTATTGGGTACCCACTCTTTTGGCGAAAGCAAGAAAGCCCCGGTCACGGGAGCCGAAGCTGCTGCGGACTGCCCCTTTTCAGCCGCCTCAAGCAACCAGGGGGTCGTCAGCGCAGCGCCAGAGAGCATCTTCATAAAACAGCGACGATTCATATCAGCCATAGCACCTCCTGCATGTTGATCCATCTCCTTAGCGTAGATGAAATCCCACCATTCCTTCGCCCTCTTGCGATATCTGTCGCTGCGGATCCCGGCGGCGATCATTTTTCTGCCAATGAAATTCCTGTAATTTCATCAAGATTACAAATGGGTTATCGATCGCCAGGGATCCGGCCATTAAAGGTAGGTCGTTGTGCAAGAAAATAAGAAGATGTCCGCGTCGCCTGACGCGAAACCCACATTGGGTCAGCTCTGGCTGGCCTGTTTTATGTTAGGAGTGACCGGGTTTGGCGGGGTGTTGCCGCTTATGCACCGGGCGCTGGTGGAAAAAAAGCGCTGGTTATCAGAACAACGCTTTGCCGAACTGCTGGGGCTGTGTCAGTTTCTGCCTGGTGGAAATGCCGTGAATTTGTGCGTCGCCACCGGGGTGGAATTTCATGGCATAAAAGGGGGATTTATCGCGCTGGTGGGGTTACTGACCGCACCGCTGCTGGTTATCGTCTGTCTTGGCAATATCTGGCTGCTCTGGCATGACAACCCGCTGGTCGCCTCGGTCTTCGCCGGTATATCCGCCGCTGCCGCGGGGCTTATCATTGCTACTGGCCTGAAAATCTTGCGCTCAATGCCGCGTGCGCTGACATCGTGGCTTATTCTTGGCGGGATCATTGTTGCGATTGCCCTTTTCCGCCTGCCGCTGCTGCCGGTCTTACTGGTCGCCGTGCCGCTGAGTATTATGCTGAGCTACCGGAAACACACATCATGACAACGCTGTTTTCCCTCGCCTTCATTTTTTTACAGCTCTCGTTTTTAGCCCTGGGCGGCGGTAATGCCATTATCCCTGAGTTGCAACGCCAGGTGGTCGATGTGCACCACTGGATGACCTCACGGGAGTTCAGCGAACTGTTCGCTCTCGCCCAGGCCGCGCCTGGCCCCAATATGATGATTACCTCACTGGTCGGCTGGCGTGTTGCGGGCATCGCCGGACTGATGGTGTCGACCGTTTGCCAGTTCGTCCCCTCGTCACTGATCGTGGTGGCGTGCGTAACCTTATGGAATAAGAACACCGACGAGAAAATGAAACGCGTATTAAACCATGCGTTAATCCCGCTGACGGTCGGGCTGGTTATCTCCGGCGGGGCGCTGGTCGCCGGGGCGGTGGTCCATGATTATCTGCAACTCGCCACGATCGCGGTCTGTATTGTTCTGTTTTTGAAAACCCGCCTTTCGCCGCTGATTTTACTGGCCGCAGGCGGAATGGTCGGACTGATAGCCGCCTTATACGGGCTATAACCTCATCTGCCACACCGCCACATCCAGACTGTCACTCCCCCTTTGCGAAGGGGGCGTGTAACCTGCACACTACCGCTTCTTTTTTCACCGAATTCGCCCTGACTTCCCCACACCGCCTTGCCCCACGACCACGCACCATTGTCGACATTTGCACCAATTTAGCCATCAAAAAACCTTATCTTGCCGCCAAAAAGCGCGAAAAACCGCCTTTTAACGCCTGGCACAAAAATGGCATAGAGAAACAAACTTAACCAGTTAGTCAAAAAACAGGGGAGGCCTGGAATGAGCCAGTTGATCTATGCAGAGGAATCTGCGGTCGTACCGTTAAAACCGGCAACCGCCACCGCACGGCCTGCCATCAGGGTAAACCAGGCCAACGTGATTTATCCGGCAGCCGACCAGCCGGTACATGCGCTCAAAGACATTAACCTGACCATTCGCCAGGGGGAGTTTGTCTCGTTTATCGGCCCTTCCGGCTGTGGCAAAACCACGTTATTGCGTGCCATTGCAGACCTCGAACCCATCACCTCCGGCGAAGTGCTGGTTAACGATATGTCGCCTTCGGAGGCACGCCAGGCGGGGGCCTACGGCTATGTCTTCCAGGCCCCGGTCCTCTTGCCATGGCGCACCGTGCTGGCCAACGTCAAACTGCCGCTGCAAATCCAGGGCGTGCCGCCGGAGCGCTGCGACGAAATCGCCCGCGAGCAGTTGGCACGCGTCGGGCTAAAAGGCTTTGAGAAAAAATATCCGTGGCAGCTTTCCGGCGGCATGCAACAGCGCGTCTCCATTGCCCGTGCGCTGGGTTTTGAACCCAAAATTCTGATGATGGACGAACCCTTTGGCGCGCTGGATGAACTGACGCGCGACAACCTCAACCAGCAGTTACAACAACTGTGGTTTAACGAACAGCGCACGATGGTCTTTGTGACCCACTCCATTTCCGAGGCCGTCTACCTGTCGACCAAAATTGTGGTGATGTCGCCGCGTCCGGGCAGAATTGTGAAGGTAATTGACTCCCCGCTTCCCGCCGGGCGCTCCCTTGCCATTCGCGATACCTCCGCGTTTTTACAGCTCGCCGCCGATGTGCGCGAAGCACTGGTGGAGGGACATCATGACCATTAGTCAGCGTCTGCATCTGCACGTTCTGCCCGTCGGCAGCGTATTGCTGGTGGCGTTGATCCTCTGGTACGTGCTGGCTTTCGCCCTGAATGCTTCCGGGGTGATCGACCGTGTACTGACCCCGCGCGGCCCCTGGACAAGCACAGACCTGATTGCAGCCTCCCTCAATGCCACCCGCCCGCTGCTGCCTGCGCCGCATCAGTTGGTTATTGATATCTGGAACAGCATCACCCAGTGGCCGCTCACTTCGCCGCGCAACCTATTACTGCATACCTGGGTGACCGCCAGCGCCGCGCTGACCGGTTTCGCCATGGGCGTGGTGTTAGGCGTACTGCTGGCGGTGTGCATTGTCCATTCACGGACGCTCGATAAAGCGCTGATGCCGTGGATTGTCGCCTCGCAAACCATTCCGGTACTGGCGATTGCCCCCATCGTGCTGATTATTCTCGGCAGTCTGGGGGTTACGGGTATGCTCCCCAAAGCCACCATCGCCATGTACCTGTGCTTTTTCCCGGTCACCATCGCCACCGTGCAGGGGCTGCGTTCGCCGCAAAAAATGGAGATGGAACTGGTGCATACCTATGCCGCCAGACGTGTCGATATCTTCTGGGTGGTGCGTCTGCCCTCCTCGTTGCCCTATCTCTTTCCGGCTTTTCGCGTCGCCATTGCCAGTGGTCTGGTCGGCACGATGGTGGCAGAGCTGCCCACCGGCGCACAGGCCGGGCTGGGGGCAAGGCTGCTCACCGGCTCCTATTACGGCAACACCATTCAGATCTGGTCTGCGCTGGTGATGGCCTCCCTGCTGGGCCTGGCATTAACCGGGCTGGTAACCCTGACCGAACGGCTGGTGATGCGCCAGCGTAAGGGGGCATGATGAAAAAAAATACAACGCCAGGCACCCTGCTGTTAGTCAGCGCCTTCATTGTTGCCGTTCTGTCGCTGATTCAGTTAAGCGGAGACAGCGATGCCGCTTATGGGCTTCGTTTCCATGCGCTGCTGCTTGTTGTCTGTTCGCTGCTGGCCTGTTCACAGACGGCTTTACGTAGCGTGCTGTTCGCCGCTGCGCTCGCAGGCAGCGCACTTTGGCTTGCGCTGTTGCCGTTTAATGGCCTGAGCACCCTCGCCCTGGCGCTGCTTGCCGCCGTCAGCGTACAGCGACTGGCGAGCGCCCCGGTCCCGCCTGCCGCCGTCGCCGCGCTGCTCGGCATCTGGCTGCTGTGGTTCTGGCAGATTCTGGTCACCGGCTTTGCCGTTCCGCAGGTCATCCTGCCTGCGCCACTGGATATTCTCACGGCGTTAGTCGACGGCGTCTCGCTACTGGCGGGTGACCTGGTACAAACGGTTCTCAAATCGGTGCTGGTGGGATATCTGCTGGGTTGTGGTTTAGGCATTGGCGTGGCGCTGCTTATTGACCGATTACCCTTCCTGCAACGCGGGCTGCTGCCGGTCGCCAGCCTGACCAGCACCGTACCGCTGGTTGGCGTCGCGCCTATCGCGGTGATGTGGTTTGGTTTCGACTGGCCGTCAAAAGCTGCCGTGGTCATTCTGGTGACCTTTTTCCCGGCGCTGGTCAGCACGCTTGCCGGGCTGAAAGCGAGCGGCAAGCTTGAGCAAGAGCTGATGTATTGCTACGCCGCAACGCCCCACCAGCAGTTGCGCATGCTGCGCCTGCCCGCCGCACTGCCTTTTATTTTTAGCGCCCTGAAAGTGAACGCCACCCTGGCGCTGATTACCGCCATCGTCGCCGAATATTTTGGCTCACCGACCGCCGGGCTTGGCTTTCGTATCTCCACAGAATCGGCGCGCATGCATATGCCCATCGTGTGGTCAGCGATTGTGGTGTCGTCGCTGGCCGGTTCGCTGATTTACACCTTGCTGGTCCGGCTCGATCGCCGCGTAAATTTCTGGCATCCCTCGATTCGCGGGATGGCAACGGAAAAGTAAAACAACATAAAAACATGATGATGCACACTAACCCGAGGAGTTATCCCATGATGAAACGTTCCGCTTTTCGCCGGGGGTTGTTGCTGGCGGCAATGTCTGTGGCTTTTACCTTTTCAGCACACGCAGCAGAGAAAGTCACGCTGCAGTTGAAATGGGTGCCGCAGGCACAATTCGCTGGCTACTACGTGGCGCAGGAAAAAGGGTTTTATAAAGAGGAAGGACTGGATGTCACGATCAAACCCGGCGGTACGGATATCTCCCCGGTTCAGGTGATTGCTGGCAAATCCGCGGATGTCATCGTCAACTGGCTGCCGGATGCGCTGGCCTCACGCGAGGCGGGCGTGCCGCTGGTGAACATTGCCCAGGTTTATGATCGTTCCGGGATGATGCTGACCTGTAAAAAATCGAGCGGCATTAAAACGCCTGCCGACTTCAAAGGTAAAACGCTGGGCGTCTGGTACGGCGGCAATGAGTACCCCTTCTTCAACTGGATGAGCAAACTGAACCTGAAACCGGGCAAAGACATTACCATCCTTAAACAGGGCTTTAACGTTGATCCACTGTTGCAGGATCAGGCAGCTTGTATCTCCACCATGAACTACAACGAATACTGGCAGTTGATCGACGCAGGCTTAAAAGAAGCGGATCTGATCACCTTCCCGTATGAGGATCAGGGCGTTTCCACTCTCGAAGATGGCCTGTATGTGCTGGATTCCAGCCTGAAAGACCCGGCGTTCGTCGCCAAAATGGCGAAGTTCCTCAAAGCCTCGTTCAAAGGCTGGGATTACGCGGTGAAACACCCGCAAGAGGCGGCGAAAATCGTGGTTGCTGAAGATGCGTCCGGCGCCGCCACCGAAGAGGTACAAACTCGCCAGATGGAGAACGTGGCGAAGCTCATCACTAACGCCAACACACCGAAAATCGGCTATCTCGACCCGGCGGCCTACCGTCGCACCATTGATGTTTTACTGCACAGCGGTGGCGATACTCCGGTAATCAAAAAAGATCCGGGTGACAGCGCGATGACCCATACCGTCTGGGATGCCGCGGCGAAGCTGAAATAACCCCTCCCCCGCCAGGGAGGGCGGATTTCACTGGAGCCTGTCATGAACGAAAGCCTGCTGAGCGGCATTGCGGTCTCGCTGGAGAAAGGGCGTATTCGCCAGGATAACGAGGCGATCATTATGCCCGCAGCCGAACGGGTTTTCGCCCGTTATGGATTTCGCGGCACCACCATGCAACAGATTGCCGATGCCGCCGACCTGCCCAAAGCCAATCTGCACTACTATTTTGGCAATAAACAAACCCTTTATTTGCGCGTGCTGGAGTGCATTCTGCACGACTGGCTGGCACCGCTGGAGGGGATCTCTGCCAGCGCCGATCCCAAAACCGCGCTGGAAGAGTATGTCCGTAAAAAGATCGGCTTTAGTTTCGCCCGCCCGGAAGCCTCCCGCCTGTTCGCCAATGAGATCCTGCAAGGCGCGCAGGTGGTTCACCCGCTGCTAAAGACCCAACTTCGACAACTGGTAGCGGAAAAGGCCCGCATCCTGGATGGCTGGATTGCGCTCGGCAAGCTCTCTGCGATGGACACCACCCACTTCTTTTTTACCGTCTGGTCGATGACCCAAACCTATGCGGATTTTGATATTCAGATTGCCGCCGTGCTGGGAGAGGACTCACACAGCAAGACGGCACAGCAACGGGCGACAGAACATGTTTTGCGTTGCGTCTGGCGGATCTGCGGCCTTGAATGAATCTTGCAGCAAAATGCAGCAAACAGCGTCAAATAAGGTGCGAAATGCACCAAAAAACAGCAGTAAAAGTCCGGTTATTTTATTCATGTTTCTCTGGGTCCCTGAATTTACGCGTCATGCAGCAAACTTGTCGCAAATGGCACGTAATTAGCATGGTTATTACGCGAAAACTTAACCATCTGGTCAGGATTTTAACGCGGGGAGAGATAACCCCACTGACAATTCAGGAGAAGCATGATGAGCAACGATTCAGGTAGCCACGCCCAGGGGATCCAGGCCGCACGGCTTGCTCCCGACGCGTATGCCCGCGAGTTTGCGGACTGCGCGCCCCCGTTAACGGCCACCCAGGCGGTGATTGAAGCAGAACGCTGTTACTACTGCTTTGACGCCCCCTGCTCCCGGGCCTGCCCGGCGGATATTGATGTGCCGAGCTTTATCCAGCGCATCGCCCAGAGCAACGATCGCGGTGCGGCAGAGGTCATTTTACGCGCCAATGTGTTAGGCGGGATCTGCAGCCGCGTCTGCCCTACCGAAACCTTGTGTGAACAGGCCTGCGTACGTAACGCTCAGGATGGTCGCCCACTTAATATTGGCCTGCTTCAGCGCCACGCCACCGATCATTTTTTTGCTAACCCCGGTAAACCGCTGTTCGTTCGAGGGCCTGAAACCGGCAGGCGTGTTGCCGTGGTCGGCGCCGGTCCCGCCGGGCTTACCGTCGCTCATCATCTGGCGATAGCAGGCCACAGCGTGGATCTCTTTGATGCCCGCAGCAAAGCAGGCGGTCTGAATGAATACGGCCTTGCCAGCTACAAAGTGACCGACGATTTCGCCGCTCGCGAAGTGGCCTGGCTGCTCTCCATCGGCGGTATTACGCTGCACACGGGTCAAACGCTGGGCGAAGATTTCAGCCTCACGCAGTTACGGGCCAGCCACGATGCGGTATTTCTCGGCCTTGGGTTGGCGGGTGTTAACCAACTGGAAACCGACGACGCAGAACCTGAAGGCGTTTGTGAAGCGGTGGATTTCATTGCCAGGTTGCGCCAGTGCGCGGATCTCAGCGAGCTCCCCGTTGGCCGCAAAGTGGTGGTGATTGGTGGCGGAATGACCGCCGTCGATGCCGCCGTTCAGGCGAAAAAGCTTGGCGCTCAGGAGGTCACGCTGGTCTATCGCCGTGGCGCAGCACAGATGAAAGCCTCAGAAAAAGAGCGCCAGTGGGCACAGCTTAATGGTGTAACGATACGCCTGTGGGCCGCCCCTCTGCGCTTTGAGCAGCACAATCACCAACTGACCGGCGTGACGTTCAGCGTGGTGCGGCAAGGTGAAGTCAGCAATGAGACCTTCACGCTGGAGGCCGACATGGTGCTTAAAGCCATCGGTCAGACCTTCGACAGCACCCCTGTCGGGCAAGCCATCCAACTTAAACACGGGCGTATTGCCACCGACGAGTGCGGCCGCACCTCGCTGGCGGATGTCTGGGCCGGAGGTGACTGCTGTGCGGGCGGCCTTGACCTGACGGTCGATGCCGTACGCCAGGGCAAACTCGCCGCCCGCTCTATCGCGCTGGCCCTCACTATCTCCGACGCCGCTAACGCCACCTCATTTCAGGAGCACTCTCATGGCTAGTCTGCATACCGATTTTCTGGGCATCAAAAGCCCCAATCCGTTCTGGCTGGCGTCTGCGCCGCCCACCGACAAAGAGTACAACGTGGAACGCGCCTTTCAGGCGGGCTGGGGCGGCGTGGTGTGGAAAACGCTCGGGCTGGATCCGCATGTGGTGAATGTCAGCGGGCCGCGCTACGGCACTCTACTCGGGACCGATCGGCGCGTTCTGGGGCTGAATAATATCGAGCTCATCACTGACCGTACGCTGGCCATCAACCTTGAAGAGATTACCCGCGTCAAAAAACGCTGGCCCGACCGGGCGGTAGTGGTGTCGATCATGGTGCCCTGCGAAGAAGAAGCGTGGAAAACCATTCTGCCACAGGTAGAAGCCACGGGGGCAGACGGTATCGAGCTTAACTTCGGTTGCCCGCATGGCATGAGCGAGCGCGGGATGGGCGCGGCGGTCGGCCAGGTACCGGAATATATCGAAATGGTCACCCGCTGGTGCAAACAATATTGCAGCCTGCCGGTGATCGTCAAACTGACGCCGAATATCACCGACATTCGTTACCCGGCGAGAGCCGCGAAAGCGGGCGGTGCGGATGCCGTGTCGCTTATCAACACCATTAATTCGGTGATTGGCGTCGATCTCGACCAGATGTTGATGTCGCCGCATACCGGCAGCCAGGGTTCACACGGCGGCTATTGCGGCCCGGCGGTGAAGCCGATTGCGCTGAATATGGTTTCGGAAATTGGCCGCGACGCGCAAACCCGTGGACTGCCGATTTCCGGCATTGGCGGCATCTCCACCTGGCGCGATGCGGCGGAGTTTATCGCGCTGGGGTGCGCAACGGTGCAGGTCTGTACCGCCGCGATGGTTCATGGCTTCCAGATTGTGCGCGACATGATAAGCGGCCTTGAGAACTACATGGACCAGAAAGGATTCCGGACCCTCGAAGACTTTCGCGGCATGGCGCTGCCAAGCGTTACCGACTGGCGCTATCTCAATCTCAATCATGTAGATAAAGCGGTGATCGACCAGGCGTCGTGCATTAAGTGCGGGCGCTGTCATCTGGTGTGTGAGGACACGTCGCACCAGGCGATTTCCGCCACCACGGGTGACGAACGGCGTTTCGAAGTGCGCGAAGAGGATTGTGTCGGCTGCAACCTGTGTGCCTCGATTTGCCCGGTGGAGAACTGCATTTCACTGCGCAGTCTGCAACCCGGCGAAGTGGATAAGCGTACCGGCAAGGTGGTGACGGACCAGTATGCCAATTGGACGACGCACCCGAATAACCCGATGGCGCAATCAGCGTAGTTGACGGGGGTTGGGGTGCGGCCTGCTCCCCCTCAGACCCTCTCCCTCAAGGGAGAGGGAGAAAAGCAGGCCCGGCGCGAATCCTGTCACTCAGTGAGAGTGGGCTCGATCCAGTCCCCTCGCCCCTTTGGGGAGAGGGTTAGGGTGAGGGGAAAAGAACATAACTAATCAAACCAAAGCACTACAGGAGAAAACGAATGCGTAACCTGTTGATCAAAGGCGGAACCGTCGTCAACGCCGACCATCAGCGTCGTGCCGATGTGCTCTGTGTCGACGGCGTCATTGCGGCCGTCGGCGATGCATCCCAATGGGACATCCCCGCCACAACCGAAACCGTAGACGCGGGCGGGCTGTATGTCATGCCCGGCGGCATTGACCCGCACACTCATATGAATTTCCCGTTTATGGGCACCACCACGGTCGATGACTTCTACAGCGGCACCGCTGCCGCACTGGCGGGCGGCACAACCACTATCATCGATTTCGTCATCCCTAACCCACAACAACCGCTGATGGACGCTTATCAGCAATGGCAAGGGTGGGCGGAAAAAGCGGCGTCCGATTACAGCTTCCACGTCGCCATAACCTGGTGGGACGAAAGCGTACGCCAGGACATGGGCACGCTGGTCCAACAGGAAGGTGTCAATAGCTTCAAACACTTTATGGCCTACAAAAACGCCATCATGTGCGATGACGAAACCCTGATGAACAGCTTCCGCCGCTGCCTTGAACTGGGGGCGATGCCGACAGTACACGCGGAAAACGGCGAGATGGTTTACCTGCTGCAACAAGAGATGCTCAAGCAAGGCATCACCGGGCCGGAAGCCCACCCCCTCTCCCGCCCGCCGGAAGTGGAAGGTGAAGCCGCCAACCGCGCCATCACGGTCGCCAGCATTATGGGGGTGCCAATTTACGTGGTACATGTCTCCTGCCGCGAATCTGCTGAAGCCATCGCCCGCGCGCGTGGTCGCGGGCAGCGCGTCTATGGTGAAGTTCTCGCCGGGCATTTAGTCATTGACGACAGCGTCTACCGCCATCCGGACTTTAGCTTTGCCGCCGCTCACGTCATGAGCCCGCCGTTTCGCGACAAATCCCACCAGTCAGCGCTGTGGCACGGCCTGCAATCTGGTCAGCTCCACACCACCGCCACCGACCACTGCACGTTTTGCGCCAACCAGAAAGCGGCGGGCCGCGATAATTTCACAAAAATTCCCAACGGCTGCGGCGGCGTGGAAGAACGAATGGCGGTCATCTGGGATGCGGGAGTCAACAGCGGACGCCTGACACCGAGCGAGTTCGTGGCGATTACCTCCGCCAATACCGCGCGCCTCTTCAATATTTATCCGCGTAAAGGCTGTGTGGCACAAGGTGCCGATGCAGACCTGGTGCTCTGGGACCCGGCGGGCAGCAAAACGCTCTCCGCCAGCACTCATCATTCGCGCAACGATTTTAATATTTTCGAAGGCCGCACGGTAACCGGCGTACCGGCTTTCACCATCAGCCAGGGCCAGTTGGTATGGGTTGATGGCGACCTGCGCGCCCGCGAAGGCGCGGGGCGCTATATCAAACGTCCGGCGTTCGGCCCGGATTTCAGCGCAGCGGCTGCATGGGAGCGCCAGCGCGCCCCGCAGGCCGTCGCCCGCTAATCACCTGACATTGAGGAAAGAATCATGAGCAGTGAAGTCATTTCACCAGATACGAACAGCATCGATATCAGTGACCTGCGGGTTGATGGCGAGCGTCTGTGGCAATCATTAATGGACCTCGCGCAAATTGGCGCTACCCCCAAAGGCGGAGTCTGCCGCTTAACGCTGACCGACCTCGACCGTCAGGGTCGAGATTTGGTCGTCGGCTGGGGCAAAGCGGCCGGGTTGACGGTCGAAATAGATCAGATCGGCAATGTCTTCATGCGCCGCCCAGGCCGCAACAATGCTCTAAAACCGATTGTCTCCGGTAGCCATATCGACACCCAGCCAACCGGGGGCAAGTTCGATGGCAACTTTGGCGTGCTCTCGGCGCTGGAGGTTATTCGAACCCTGAACGATCGCGGTATTGAAACCGAAGCGCCAGTAGAGATGGTTTTCTGGACTAACGAAGAAGGCTCACGCTTTGTGCCGGTCATGATGGGCTCCGGCGTCTTCGCGGGTATCTTCCCGCTGGAGACAGCCTATGCCGCAACCGACACCGAAGGAAAATCGGTGGAAGATGAGCTGTTCAAAATTGGTTATGCGGGCGACGTTGTACCGGGCGACCACCCTATCGGCGCCTATTTTGAAGCCCATATCGAGCAAGGCCCCATCCTTGAAGATCAGGACATCACCATCGGCGTGGTGCAGGCAGTGCTCGGTATTCGCTGGTATGACTGTACCGTCACGGGGATGGAGTCCCACGCCGGACCAACGCCCATGGCGATGCGCAAAGACGCCCTGCAAGTTGCCACACATATCATGCAGGAAGTAGTCAATATTGCCGGGCAATTTGCGCCTCACGGACGCGGGACCGTAGGCATGGTGCAGGTGCATCCTAACAGCCGCAACGTCGTGCCCGGCAGTGTGAAATTCTCCATCGACTTTCGCAATATGACCGACGCCGAGGTGGACAAAATGGATGCGGCCTTAAAAGCGTACATTGCGCAGATTGAACAACAAACCGGGCTGAGCGTAGCGCTGCAACAGGTCTCCCACTACCCTGCCGCGCCTTTCCACCCGGATTGTAAAGAGGCCGTACGACGGGCAGCGCAAAAATTAGGCTACTCTTCTATGGATATTGTCTCAGGCGCCGGACATGACGCGGTGTATATGAGTATGCTCGCACCTGCTGGCATGATTTTTATTCCCTGCAAAGATGGCATCAGTCACAATGAGATAGAATATTCCGCGCCGGAACAGGTCACGGCCGGGGCAAATGTCTTGTTACACGCTATGCTGGAAAAAGCCGGAGTTGTCTCCCGGTCATAACCGGGTTCCCCTCATTAAAAACCCGGTTGCAGGCAATCGGGTTATTTTTTTAGCGAACTGAACATTTTTTCAGAAAACCGGTTCAATAATGCCCTGTAAACGTAGATGGGATTTGACTTAAGTCCCTAAGAAGTTTACAAAAGATACTGCCTTCTGTAAGACCCACATGCGTCTTTGCCATTTTCGTCCAGGCTTCCCTTTCATCGGTAAGAGAAAATGCTGGGGGATTAACCGGTTACATACCTGTTTAACCGGGTTTTGATATCTACAGGCATCTGTATGGAGTATCCAATGTTTTCTTTTGTCGCCCGCCAGGCGATTTTTGACGAAAATATGAACACAGTCGGTTATGAGCTGTTGTTCAGAGACAGCATGACGAACCGGTTTCCCGACGTTACTCCGGAATATGCCACTGCCCAAATTATCGTAGAACAATTTCTTGGTGCGCCGCTGGGCCGTCTCAAGGAATACAGCGCGATCTTCGTTAACTTCCCCTATGAACTGTTAATACAGGGCATGGCGGAGACCTTGCCCAAAGATCGCGTGATTGTGGAAATACTCGAAACGGCTGAACCCACGCCACGCCTGCTTAAGACCGTAAAACAGCTTTATCAGCACGGTTTTCGTATCGCCCTGGACGATTTCGAACTCGGCGATACGTGGAACGATTTTCTGCCCTATGTCAGCATCATCAAATTTGATGTGCGCATGAGCACGCCGGAAGAGATCAAAGAGTACATTGAAAGCAAAGCTGAGCTGCTCAAGGGCACAGTCTTTCTGGCCGAGAAGGTTGAAACGCAGGAAGAGTATGAGTGCTACCGCAACCTCGGCTGCACCCTCTTTCAGGGGCACTTTTTCAGCAAGCCGGTCATTCACGCTAACAACAAGCTTATCCAGAATCAGTCCGTAACCTTAAAGCTGATGAAGGAAGTGAACACTGACTCACCGGACTTCGCCAGAATCGAAGCGCTGCTAAAACAGGATCTTGCGCTCTCTTTCAAGCTGATGCGTTATGCGCAGAACATCGTCTTCAACGCCCGCGGCATTAAAAACTTTCGCAGCCAGTCGCTCAAAGACATCATCTTTTATCTTGGCGCCAATGAGCTACGCCGGTTCGTGCTGGTGGCTTGCCTGACGTCGGTGAATGTCGGCAAGACCGATGAAATCTACCACCGCTGCCTGATTCGCGGAAAGTTCTGCGAGCTGGCTGCTGCCCGTTCCATCAGCCGTCATTCATCGGACGATGCCTTTATTGTGGGCCTGTTCTCGCAACTGGACGATATTTTCGAAATGCCGATGGCGGATTTGATTGGCCAGATTGACGTCTCAAGCAATGTAATGATGGCGCTTAAAGAGAAACGTGGCCCGCTCTATCCTTATCTGCACCTGGCGCAACTGTATGAAAACCATAAATGGGAAGATGTCAGCGCGCTGGGCCATCGGCTCGGCTTTAACCGCAGCGTGGTGGCTGAATTGATCACCACGGCAACACAGTGGGCAGATGATATCCCAACGGGAATTACCAGCTAACTCCCCCGGGTTTGTAAGCAGTTCGTATTGAAACATGTTTTACAAACCCACCTCTTTTCCACTCCCACAACGCTCGTTTCTATTTCATTAATAAATAGATGTACAACTTCTATTCACACTAATGGATCAAAAATGCTATTCACTCTGTTTTCGCTTCCTAATTATTACGGGAATCGCTATTCTTTACTGCCCCTGAAATATATTCAACACATCAATACATTGAATGCTAATATAATCTCCATTTATTTACCCCATTTAATTATTAACACAAACAAAACAATTCGAATTAAAATCCATTAATAGGCTAAAAAACAGGATAATTATTTTAGTATAAAAGGATGAAGATTTTGTGAGTTCAGGCACGATTAAAATCAATCTCGCCATACAAAGCTTCACTTGTTACAAGATCAATAAAATTTTACACTAGGAATAGTCAATAACTTAGTATTCCACCTTGATTCTATGGTTTAATGAAATAAAGTTGATTAACGAACGGAAAAATCAATAACATTCACCCCGTCAGCAACACAGAGAAGAATTATGATTAAGCAGGCAGGAGCGCCAGTCAGTCTTAATCAGCCCTTCCAGGATGAGAAGGAAGATTAAGGACAATGGTCAAACTCACAGTGTATGGATATCGTCTTGGCGAACGCAACGAAGTTGAGTTCCTGCCGTTTAAAAGATGTCTACTGCTCCCCGAAACACCGGGAAAAGCGGTTGAATACCTCAGACCAACCATGGCAAACCTGTTGGAGTACCTGTTGGCACATGCCGTTGGTGAAATTGTCCCGGATAAAACCCTGCAAATCCAGGTCTGGGAAAATAACGGGCTGAGCTGTTCCAGCCAGCGTTTGTGGCAGGTGATGCATAATCTGAAAAATAAATTGGCGCTGGTTGGTCTGCCGGATAACTTTATTATGCGTATTACCGGCAAAGGCTACATGATCGCTAACGAAATGGTGATGGAACTCTACTGTAAGCGCAGGCAGTTCTCTAAAAACGGCGCAGAGTATCCATTACAGCGTACAAAGACCTTTGAATCATCCATGAGCAGAATGATTGAGTAGAAAACATCACAACTTAAATTAAAACTTTTACTCGAAAGTATAATCAATGATTAACTAATGGACAGGGTTAAATCGAAGGGAAAATCGATGAAGAGCTTACTTTTAGTGCCGGTGGTTATAATAGCAATATCTCTGGTAAATACCGCCAACGCAGCCACTAATGGTACGGTTAACTTTAGCGGTAAACTCAACGACCAGACCTGCCAGGTTGTGCTGAATAACGGAAGCAGCGCAAGCGGTACGGTGCAATTACCCACCGTGTCGAAAGAGCTACTGACAAGTGGCGGTGGGCGTACAGCAGGAAAAACACCGTTTACATTAACATTAACCGGCTGTAAGGCAAGTTCGACCTCATTTGGCGTGACCGCCTATTTTCCTGCGACTGCGTATACAGATAGTGGCGGTTTTTTAAAAAATCTAGAAACGGGCACAACGGCTGCCGAACGTGTCGTCCTTGAAATACTTCAAAAAAACGGTACCACCGAGACGCCTTTAAGAATAGGAAAGCCAATTACTGATGCCAGCTATAAATATACCATCGTTGCCGCTGGTGCTACATCGGTGACTATGTATTACGCAGTGCGATACAAAAACGGTTGGGCCAGTGGCTCTCAGTACGACACAACACCTGGCAAAGTCAAAGGTATCGCCATTTACGAATTAGCGTATCAATAGAAGATATGTCACCAATAATTAACTTACGGAATAGTAATATACCAAAGGGAATAGTGATGAAAAAATTACTTTTAGTGGCGTCTGTCACAGCAGCAATATCTCTGGTAAATACCGCCAGTGCAGCTACCAGCGGTACGGTAAACTTTAACGGTAAACTCAACGACCAGACCTGTCAGGTTGTACTGAACAACAGTAGCAGTGCAAGCGGTACGGTGACATTGCCAACGGTGCCAAAAGAAAAGCTCGCCACGAGGTATGCTCAGGCTGGTAAGACACCGTTTACATTAAAGTTAACCGGCTGTAAGGCCAGCACAACATCATTTGGTGTATTGGCTTATTTCCCTAATAGTCCATATATACAAACCACCTCTGCTTATGGCTTCCTGAAAAATATGGAAAGCAGCTCAACGGCAGCCGATGGGGTTATGCTTACAATATATAAAAAAGACGGCACTACCGAGAAGCAGATCAATTTAGGAAAATCAATTACTGATTCCAGCTACCAATATACTACCGTTGCCGCCAATGCAACGTCTGCGACCCTTGAATACAACGTAAATTACATTAACTACCGTACTACGGGCAGTTCTCCCGCAACAGCCGGTAAAGTCAAAGGTATCGCCATTTACGAATTAGCCTATCAATAACCAAAAGATAAAACGCATAACCGATGATCATTTAAAACGACAGGAACATATCGAAGAGAATATCGATGAAAAAATTACTTTTAATGGCATCAGTCACTGCGGCAATATCTCTGGTAAATGCCGCCAATGCCGCCACCAGCGGCACGGTAAATTTTAGCGGTAAACTCAACGATCAGACCTGTCAGGTTGTACTGAACAACGGTAGTGCAAGCGGGACGGTAACATTACCAACCGTGCCAAAAGAAAGATTACCAGAAAAGTTTAGCGAGACAGGAAAGACAGTTTTTACATTAAAAGTAAATGGCTGTAAGGCTGGCTCTACCGCATTTGGCATATTGGCCTATTTCCCACCTACTGCTTATATAGAAAAAATGGACAACTATTATAGCTTCTTAAAAAATTTGGAAACAGGTGTAACGGCAGCACAAGGGGTTTACCTGACAATATATCAAACGTTCGGAACAAGTGAGAAAGAGATCAGATTGGGAGAACCCGTTACTGATGAAAGCTATCGATATACGACGGTTGATGCGGGCGCAACGTCGACTACCCTGAGGTATAGCGTGAGCTATATAAGATGGGACACAGCGGTCACACCGGGCAAAGTTAAAGGCATGGCAGTATACGAATTAGCCTATCAATAAGCTATAGCGGGCCCAGTAACAGCGGGTAAGGTCAGGGGTATTGCTATTTACGAATTATATTACAAATGATTTTTGCAGTACAAAACCATTCCATAAATACATAATTGGAAAGTAGGGAAAGCATTAGGTAGAAAAAGGATATCGCAGTTATTCATCCTGAAGTACTTAATAAGAAATTGATAATTACGCAGCGGTAATTATTGCTGATAATTATCATTCACAACGAGTAAGTTCATATCAAAGGGAATATTTATGAAAAAGATTCTGTTAGTCGCCTCTATTGCCTTCGCAATGTCTCTGGCGAATGTCGCAAATGCAGCAACTGGCGGTACCATTACTTTTACCGGTAAAATCTCTGACCAGACCTGCCAGGTTGTACTGAACGGCAGTGCCAGTGCTACCGGCACCGTAACATTAAGAACCGTACCGAAAAGCTATCTGGCGACCGTAGGCTCTACGGCTGGTTCCGAGGATTTCACATTAGATCTGACCGGTTGTACTTCCTCCGCGACCGCGTTTGGCGTGACCGCGTACTTCCCGGATAACTCCGCAAACATCGATACAGCCACCTCAACGCTGAAAAACAAGGAAACAGGCACAACAGCAGCAACCAACGTTGGCCTTGAGCTGGTGGACTTTGCAAGCGGTGTTGCCGTGCCGTTAGGTAAATCCATTAGCGATACTGGCTATAAATTTACCACCGTTGCTGCAAATGCCACCTCAGCCACCATGAAGTATAGCGTGCGCTATAAAAACAACGGTTCTGGAGCGGCGACAGCGGGTCTCGTGAAGGGCGTTGCTGTTTATGAGTTAGCTTACCAATAATTAAAAACAGGGGGGCTTCCCCCCTTTTTTCCAAAGGAACTGGATATGTCTTATTACGCCAAAATTATCTCCGTTGCACTAGGAGCAATATTGATGACGGGTCTTGGTAATATTGCCAACGCCAGTATTGTGCTAGATGGCACACGCGTAGTTTACCCAGCCGGAAAAAAAGAAGTCACGGTGACGGTATCCAATCAAAATAACAACCCAGTATTAATACAAAGCTGGATTGATAGCGGAAACCCGGATGATGCCGCCAGTCAAAATACCCCTTTTATTTTGACGCCGCCAATTAATCGCATTGACGCAGGTAAAGCGCAAACCTTGCGTATCAGTTACTTGGGCTCGGCGACACTGCCAACAGACCGCGAGTCTGTATTTTACTTAAACGTGCTGGAAGTCCCGGCAAAAGCTAAAGACATGGACGAGAAAAGTAAGCTTAATATTGCTTTTCGTTCACGTATAAAATTGTTCTACCGTCCGAATGATCTTCCTGGTTCAGCAGCGGACGCAATGGAAACGCTGCACTGGAAAATGAAAAGCGGCGGCGTAGAAGTGACCAATTCATCGAAATTCTACGTTTCCCTGGTCAATATTATATTTACCTCTGGCGGTAAAAAAATGGCCACCAAAGGCAAAATGATTGCGCCCGGCGCGACGGAATTTCATGAAATTCAGGACAGTTCAATAACCAGTATAAACCAATTAAGTTATACCACGGTGAACGATTATGGCGGCTATACCGAATTTAAAGCCAAACCATAATATCCGGCGGCATAAATAATTAACGAAGAATGTTTTTATCACAAAAATAAAAATGCATTCAGGGACGAAGACTTTTCGGGAGTTATTATGAAAATATCCACCGTACGCTATCACCCATTATTGTTTAAAGCTCGGTTATCGCCACTGGCTTTAATGTTAATGATAGCGTTCCCGGTCGGTATTGCGGAAGCGCAAGACGATAAACCCCGCGACTATGCACGACGCAACGTTGTGGAATTTGAATCCGACCTGTTACGTCTGGATAGCGGCAGTAAAGTCGACCTGAGCCGTTTCTCCTTTGGTTCTAGCGCCTCACCCGGTATCTATCGGGTGAGTATCTTTATCAACGGCGCAGAAGCGGCCAATGAAGAGGTGGAATTCAAAGCCGACGACGACCGGCAAGTTTACCCGTGCCTGACACCGCGCCTGATTGAGCTTATCAACTTTAACGAAGACAATCTGCCGTCTGAAATGCGCCAGGCGCTCGCGACCCCGGCAACTTGCGCCAATCTGGAAAAAATTATTCCAGAGGCCAAGTTCGAATTTGACAGTAACAAGCAGGAGCTTTACATCGAGGTACCGCAGGTATACGTCAACCGTATTGCCCGCGGTACGGTCAACCCGGAACTGTGGGATAGCGGCGTTCCGGCGCTCCTCTTCGGCTACTATGCAAACGCCTACGATTCAAAATACAGCAACGGTGGCAACAACCGTTCTGTCTATGCCTCGCTTAATGCCGGGTTAAATATCGGTGCCTGGTACTTCCGCCACAACGGCTCTTATAGTTGGCAGGATGGCATGGGCGGCGAATACCAGGTCTCTAATAGCTACTTACAGCGTGACATTAATGCTATTCGCGGCCGTGCGGTTGTTGGTGAATATAACACTACCGGGCAACTGTTCAGCTCATTGCCCTTCACAGGCGCGCAAATCGCCAGTGACGAACGTATGCTTCCGGAATCACAGCGCGGTTACGCACCGGATATTCGCGGTGAGGCCAAAACCAATGCCAAAGTCACCGTTAAGCAGCTAGGCAATATTATCTATGAAACGACCGTCACCCCCGGCGCCTTCGTTATTAACGATCTCTACCCTGCAGGTTACGGTGGCGATCTGGAAGTCACCATACAGGAAGCCGACGGCAGCACCCAGCAATACACCATTGCCTACGCCTCTGTCGCCCAGTTGCTGCGCCCCGGCTCCCAGCGCTATAGCGTCACTGCGGGCAAATTGCGCAACGCTGGCGTCTCTGATGACCCCATGTTCTATGAAGCCACCTATACGCGCGGCCTGACGAATATTTTCACTGGCTATGCCGGGGCACAGGTAAGCGAGCATTATCAGGCTTATCAGCTTGGGCTGGCGACAGGCAGCATAGCGGGTGCCATCAGCGTTGATGCCACCCATGCTATCAGCCAGTTGGGTAACCGGGCTGGCGGCAAGAAAACCGGCCAGAGCTACCGTATTAGCTACAGCAAACTGTTCAGTGAAACCAACAGTAACGTAACCCTTGCCGCCTACCGCTACTCAACGGCAGGCTATATGGAACTTTTAACCGCCTTACAAACCCGTGAAGTAGTGGCAAACGGCTACGATCCCAATAGCATCTGGCGCTCGAAAAACCGTTTTAACGTGAGCTTTAACCAGGGATTACCCGAAAAATGGGGCAGCCTGTTCGTCAGTGCCACGCTGGAAAACTATTGGAACAGTGACAAGAAGGGCTATAACAAACAGTACCAGATAGGCTACTCCAATAACTGGAAGCGGATGAATTACAGCATCAACGTTGGTCGCAGTAAAACCAACGACGGACGTGATCAGACATCCTGGTACTTTAACGTCTCTTTCCCTCTCTGGGAAAGCTGGGAAACGCAGGCCCCTTATTTCAGCCTGAACTACAACCAGGATAATAATGGCGGCAAGTCTGAGCAGGCCATGTTGTCTGGCTCTATGGGCAAAGACGGCAAATATAACTATAACCTTACCGCCTCACACGACCAGGGTGGCACATCAGGTAACATCAGCGGCGGTATGACAGGCAGCATAGCGACGGTAAATGGCGGTTATAGCACAGGCAGTGGTTACCACAGTATGTCGCTGGGTTTATCTGGCGCTCTGGTAGCACACTCCGGCGGGGTGACCTTTACCCCTTATAACAGTGACACCTATGCGTTGGTGGAAGCGAAAAACGCGAAAGGTGCCAAACTTAGCGGTTACGCAGGTACTAGCGTCGACAGCTTCGGTTATGCCCTCTTCCCGTCGTTGTCTGCGTATCAGATGAACCAGGTCGCCATTGACCCGGAAGGTTCGTCACTGGACGTAGAATTTGATAATACGGCGCAACGAATCGCGCCGCGTGCGGGCGCTGTAGTGAAAGTGAAATTCAACACCAACAAAGGGACACCGGTACTGATTGCCACCTCTTTTGGCGGCGAAAACTTACCTTTCGGGGCAGAGGTTCTTGATGAAAACAATACCTCTATCGGGGTCGTAAACCAGACCGGGGCAATCTATGCCCGCGTCAAGGAAGACAAAGGCACGCTGTTGGTCAAATGGGGCAATAGCACCGATGCAAGCTGTAAAGTGAACTATATGCTGGCGCCAACGAAGAGCGATGCCCAGACCAGCCATATCCAGCAGTTCACCAGTCCATGTCTGCCGGTGCAAGGCCCGATAACTAAAGGTCCAAACACCGAACTGGCCAGCGCTCAGTAAGCGAAAGCGCAGCAAACGGTTTTCGTCAAAGCATCCATAGTTGCCGCTATGGATGCTTTTCTTTTATTAACAATAAGTTATATATGCTTTCAACAACACCGCGCTTTATATAACTTCACGTTATATTAATAGATGAAAATTAACTGCATTTTTATAGTGTTCCCATTTGTAAAGATACCCTTCCCTGTCTACTTTTATCAGGCAAAACGAAACACTCCCGCCATCGTGGGAAAGAAATCAGCCTCTTTTTGACAGGTGCATTTGTTGATGAGCGTTCATGAAATGGATATTGAATCCCCCGCAGCCCCGCATCTGGACACTAACGATACCGGGCAGCAGATTATTGCCAGGATCCGCACAGCGCTATTGGCCCGTAAATCCATGGCCACAAATAAGGACATTATTCTGGAGTTGCTGGTCAGGCTGGAAACCGAAAAAGACATGGCAAAACTGGAAATTTACCGAAGTGCACTCGAACGCGTGGTGCATGCCACGCCGGATGATATCTAAGCTCTGCGTCTCGTTTCCTCCACCTGCGGGTGGAGGTTTTTTCTACATTATTCCGGGTCCGACCACTCCCCTTTTCCCGCAACACGCAGAAGCCACACTTTTTATAAGAGATTAGTGCTCATCACCATTATCCATGAAAAATATTTATACATATGGCTTTTATAATCACGCTAATTATTTTTAAGAGGCTTTTGTAACGAATGGCCATATGGTCTCCCCTTCTGAAGCCATGGATTTATCTTCAGAAGGGGTATTTTTTGAACCGTTGATCGGTATCGACTCACCCGGCATGTGTCTCCGCAGCAACAACCCGATTACGTCCCTGCTTTTTCGCCGCGTACAGCGCGGTATCGGCTTTACCGATCAGCGCGCTGGCAATCATATGTTGCGGCTTGTCCTCAGAAAAGATGCTCTCACAATCGAGCGTTGCCACACCAATGCTGATCGTTAAGAAACCCATCGGGCTTGCGGCATGCGGCAATTTCAGCGCGTTGATTTGCTTACGCAGACGCTCGGCAATCGATAACGCAGCCGATTTATTGGTATCCGGTAATATCACCAGAAACTCTTCCCCACCATAGCGGCTGACATTGGCATCCGGGTGAACCAGGGAAGTAACCAGCGCCTTCGCCACGATTTGCAGGCATTCATCGCCCGCCTGATGTCCCTGGCTGTCGTTATAGAGTTTAAAAAAGTCGATATCCACCAGACAGATCGAGAGCGGAAAGTGGCCGTGATAAGAACGTGTGACTTCCGTCAGCAGGCACTCATCCATATACCGGCGATTAAACAAGCCGGTCAGGTGATCGTGCTGAGCATGCCGCTGTAACACCAGGTTCGCGCCCGCCAGTTTTTGTTCAGCCTGACGACGCGCGGTGATATCCACCCAGGTAATCGACAGCCCCACAACATTACTGCTCGCATCTGTCACAGCAATAGACTGCGCATCGTAGCAGCGGTCATGCCAGATCATTTCACGACGGGGAATGGCCTCGCCCATGTCTGCCAGCGCAAAATCTTCCTCGAAAAGATGCCAGAACTCTGGCATATGCTCGGAAAGATAGCTCTCCGCAAGCTCATGCCCGTCATTATGCAGCAGATGGTTCATCGCTTTATTCGACATCACCAGGCGGCCATGACGGTCAATCATACACAGCGCCACGGGGGTGGTGTCGTAGATAGTTTCCAGTTGCAGTACGCGCTCGCCAAGGGTCGAGATATTACGATCCACACCCCGATAGCCGCGTAATTCACCGTTTTCATCAAAAAGGGGAACGCCGCTGGTTTCCAGTACCACAATGCGCCCATCGGCACGCTGGTTACGATTCACCAGACCTGAAAAAGCCCTTTTCTCTTGCACGATCTCCATAAAAGCGCGTCCAACGCGTTCGGCCTCGCCGGGGGGCATAAAATCGAATGGCGTCTTACCAATGACTTCACTCGGGGGATAGCCGAGCAAGCTGGTGACCACATCGGAGGCCCAGGTATAACGTCCTTGCGCATCCACTTCCCATACCCAATCCGAATTTTGATTCAATAAATCATAAAGATGCTGTACATCCACATCCTGGAGAGGCGACGGCTTTTTTTTATCGTTCATGAATGTTATCCGCATGTCCAAAAACCGCCCGGACAGCAAGGGCAAAGTGGTGTTGACGCCTGACTACACGTTTCAGCGAAGCGCTAAACTCACTATCATTGATACAGTAAATGTTAACGTTTTACTAATTCGCTGTAACGATAACAACGAAGAAAAAACTGAAACGGGCCCGGTAATAAAAGAGCGTCCTATTAAATATTCGCTCTAAAAATAGAGTGACACAGCCTGTCAGGGCACCTGTGCATAATGACTCAACTGTTTTACCCATGGGATGGAGAGTGCTATGACCGTTACAGCAGAACAACGAGAAAAGATACTGGCGGATTTTCACATCAAGTGGCCCCTTTCCGCACTGCAAAACCTGACGCTTGAACAGTACATTTGCTTGGGCGATAAAAATACGCTGGCTTACTGGCTGGAGTTTGGTGAAGGTCGTTTTCTGGGGTCGATTAAAGGCGGCGATGCCTCGAAATTTGGTATTTACGAGCGCAAAGCTGAGGCCAAAGGTGAGCGTGGTTTTATCTCATCTGATAGCCGCTATTCCTGGAAAAATAAATACGGTCACACGGCAGAAGAAGCGTTCGCCGCCATCAAAGCTCACATCCTGGCCATCGCTCATGCGGCCCAGACAGGCGACACAGAAACCATCGAGAACCTTGACTTTGAAGTTGCCTTAAAATGGAAGCTCGCTTTTCTCTACCAGGATCATGCACATCCGTGCGTATTGTCGATTTACAAACTGCAGGCGTTACAGAGCTTATTGCCAGGGAATCGATATCTCACTCACTCCGAAGCCTATCGCAAACTGCTTGCTGAACGAGGCAACAAATCACTGATTGAATACGGTTTGGCTCTGTGGAAAGAAAGTGAGGCAGAAAAAGACGATGATCGCCCGCAAAGTCTGGATGACATTACCGTTGACGAGGGCAAGACCGCCGTCGACCAGCCTGTCACTGCATTAAATCAGATCCTTTATGGTCCTCCGGGAACCGGCAAGACCTGGAATACGGTTAACCACGCACTGACCATCCTCGACCCCGTCTTTCTGGATGCCCATCGCGACGAGCGCCACCTGCTCAAAGCGCGTTTTGATGAACTGGCAGATGCGGGACATATCGATTTCGTCACCTTCCACCAAAGCTTTAGCTACGAAGATTTTGTCGAAGGTATTCGCGCGGATATTGCAGATAACGGTGCCGGATTGCAGTATCGTATTGAAGATGGGATTTTCCAAAAGGCCTGTCTCCGGGCGCAAATGTCCCCTTTGCAGCCTCATGTCCTGATTATCGATGAAATTAACCGTGGGAATATTTCCCGTATCTTTGGCGAACTCATCACCCTGATTGAGACCTCGAAACGCCAGGGACAAAGCGAAGCGCTGAGCGTTACCCTGCCCTACTCGAAGAAACGTTTCAGCGTACCCGGCAATCTTTATATCATCGGTACCATGAATACCGCCGACCGCTCGCTTTCCGGGCTGGACATCGCCCTGCGCCGCCGCTTCACCTTTGTTGAAATGCTCCCGCAGCCGGAACAGCTGGATAACGTCGTCATTTATCATGAAGAGGGTGATATTAACGTCGGCGATCTATTGCGTGTTATCAACCAGCGCATTGAAGTCTTGTTGGATCGTGACCACTGTCTGGGCCACGCATACTTTATGCCTCTACAGGCAGTCCCCACTTTGCAGACACTGGCATCCATTTTCAAAAACCAGGTCCTTCCGCTGTTGCAGGAGTACTTCTTTGAAGACTGGCAGCGTATTAACTGGGTGCTGAACGGTCATCATTCCGATAACCGCACGCCACGCTTTATCTGCCCGCCCAAAGAGAGCCAGTCGCTGGAAAAACTGTTTGGCAAAGAGGTTGCCGCAGAACTCACTGACAGACGTTGGCAATTTAACGAGGCAGCCTTTATGTGTCTGGAGAGTTATCGTCTGATTCTCCGGGAGGCCGAGTGAAACAAAAGTGGATAACGGTTCGCGAGCACGCGCGCCTGACCACCTCGGATGTGCCGGACACCCTCGATCGTGCGCAAATCGGTGCCAGCGCCTTTGACTGTCTGTGCCAATTGCAGGCCGGGTTCAGCAAGCAAGGTGCCAGACTGGTGGAAGTGGAAGACCGCCGCTGGCTGCGGCTGGACAGCTATGTCGGCATTATTCATACCCCATGTGGCACAGACATTGAAATTCTGCCCAAACATTTTGCCGAGGAAGACTCACCGGAAAAAAGCCGGGCGCTACTGTGTAAGCTTATTGCCTCCGCACTCAATCTGCCCTACCGGGAAACCGGGATAGCGGACCTGCAACTGTTTCGTTTTCCGCTCACCGAATGGATCATGCGCCAGTTTTTACTTGCGCTTGATCGGTTACTTAAACGTGGATTGCGTTTTGATTATCAGCAGGTTGAGGAAGAACAGCCTTATCTGCGGGGGCAACTGGATATGGCCCGACAGATGCGACAACCACCGGGGCGAGCGCACCGCTTTCATCAGCGTCACACACTTTTTTTGCCAGACCGGCCGGAGAACCGGCTGCTACGTCTGGCGCTGGATAAAGTGTGCCAGCAGACCAGGGAGGCCGATAACTGGCGACTGGCGCATGAACTGCGCGTCATCATGCAGGAGATCCTACCCAGCCGACAGGTACGCCTCGATTTTTCCCACTGGCGTAACGACCGACTGCTTGCCCACTACCAGCCCGTCCGTCCATGGTGCGAACTCATCCTTGGGGAACAGATGCCATTGGCGATTCAGGGGCAGTCGAACGGTATAAGCCTACTCTTTCCAATGGAACGCCTGTTTGAACAGCATGTCGCGCGAACACTCAAACAACAGCTTCCCCCGACAGCACATCTGCGTACTCAGGCTGCGAGTGAATACCTCTGCACCCATGATGGTAATAACATGTTCAGGCTGAAACCGGATTTGCTACTGGAGCACAGCGGGAAGAAATGGCTGCTGGATACCAAATGGAAGCGTCTGAATACCGAAGCCCGCGACAAAAAATATGACCTGGCGCAGCAGGATTTCTACCAGATGCTGGCCTACGGTCACAACTATCTCGCAGGCCAGGGGGAGATGGTGCTGATTTACCCTAAAACAAGGGATTTTCCCGCGCCGCTAAAACCCTTTGTCTTCTCACCTGAACTGATGCTGCACGTCTGGCCGTATGATCTGGAGAACGACAAATTAATGGCTTCTGAGATCCATTCACTGCCGCTCGTTATCCAGCCGCAGGCTCACCCAGAAAAATAACAGCCATAATGTAACGAAAATTGACGCATCCTGGGGGCAGCCAAAGCACTCGCTAAGTTTTTTTCACTCACGATCAATGGATGCGCCTGCGAGGGGCTGTTTGCCCCTCTCTTTATTTCTTCGGTTTCTGCGAAACATTTCGCCCCGCCCCGCTTTCAAGGCGCGTCATGTCATACAGCCCAACCGCCGTAATAAGCGCAATCATCACAAACCCCAGCTTAAAGGCCATCCCCTGAATATCGCCATACCCCAGATTGTCGGTGATGAGCGCGCCTGCGCGAATACTCAGCGCCCCCAGCGTTACCCCCAGGCCGTTAGCCAGTTGCAACGAGGTGCTAAAGAGAGTGTTCGCGGAGCTCATCTCCGCCGCCGGAACCTCGGCAAATGCCAGCGAACTGATCCCGGTAAACTGCATTGAGCGGCTCAACCCACCGATAAACAACAGCGCGAGGGTAAGCATCTGCGGTGAATTTGGCGCTAAAAAAGCGCAGAAAAACAGCGACAACACGCAGACAACACCGTTGCCAATCAACAGCTTTTTAAAACCGAAACGGCGAATCAGCGGCGTCGTGGCAGGCTTCATCGCCAGGTTACCGGCAAAGACCGCCAGTACCAGCGACCCGGCCTCAAACGCGCTCATCCCGAAGCCCACCTGAAACATCAGGGGCAACATAAAGGGCGCGGAGCTGATAGTGGCGCGGAGAATAAACCCGCCGCGCATCGTAACGCGGAAAGAGTGTACCGACAGCGAACTCAGGCCAATCAGCGGCGCAGGCGCACGGCGCAAGTGATGAATACTCCACACCAGCGCCAACAGACCAACGGCGAGCGTCGCCCCGGCGCTAACCATGCTCACATGCTGCTGGCTCAACATCTCAAGCCCCGCCACCAGACACAGCATGGTCAGCCCTGTGGCGATAAAACCCACTACATCGAACGGACGTTTTTCATCAGCCGATAGTCCCGGCATCATTTTCAAGGCCAGAACGATAGCCACCAGCCCCAGCGGCACATTGAGGAAAAAGATCCAGTGCCAGCTCGCATAGGTGGTAATAAAGCCCCCCAGCGGCGGGCCAATAATCGGCGCGACCAGCGCAGGCCAGGTCAAAGTGGCGATGGCTTTAATCAACTGCTCTTTCGGCGTGGTACGCAAAACAACGAGACGCCCTACCGGCACCATCATTGCGCCCCCCACCCCTTGCAGGATGCGCATCAGCACAAACCCGGTGACGTTATTTGTCAGGCCGCAAAGCAAAGATGCCACGGTAAAAATCAGCAGCGCCAGGCTAAAAACCGTCCGTGCGCCAAAGCGTTCCGCCACCCAGCCGCTGGCCGGAATCAGCATCGCCAGCGTCAACAAATAGGCGCTAATACCGATATTCAAATCGATAGCGGAAACACCAAAGGCTTTCGCCATGTCCGGCAGGGCAGTCGCAATCACCGTGCCATCAAGAAACTCCATAAAAAACGCGCTGGCGACCAGCAATGCCAACCCGGAAATCCGCCCGGAACGGGTCACTTTTTCCCGTGGCGTTTGCGTCTGGGTTGTCTCAGACGAGGCCATAACGTGTCCTCAACATGGATAACCTCTACTGTCTGGCAGAGGTCTGACAAGAATAGAAAGTTGTTATACCAAAAATGCAAACCGTCCGATAACCCAATTTATTGTTGATTGTCCGCAGATTGATATTTTGCAATTTATCGCTCTCCGTCTTCGTCGATTTCCTCTGGCGCAAGCTGACAAAAATGTCAGTAAAATGTCAGCCAGGTGTTGGCAATAACGCGATAAAATCCCCAGCATCATCACATTTGTCCTTTGCGACAAAGGAAGAGCACAATGCGACTTCTGCTGGTCGAAGACGAGGAAAAAACCTCGTCCTATATTTATCGTGCGCTCAGCGAGCTGGGTTTTACCGTTGACGTCGCCGCCAGCGGTACAGAAGGTTTGCACCTGGCGGTTGAATTTGACTATGACGCCATCATTCTCGACGTCATGCTGCCAGGCCTTGACGGTTACAGCGTGCTAAAAGGGTTACGTGCCAGTAAAAACACACCGGTGCTGATGCTTTCTGCCCGCGGCTCCGTCGATGAACGGGTTAAAGGGCTGCGTCAGGGGGCAGACGATTATCTTCCCAAACCGTTTTCCCTGATTGAACTGGTCGCCCGTATTCAGGCCTTGTTGCGCCGCCGATCCAGTGATGGTGCCGACACCACGCAGTTGCAGATCCATGATTTACATCTCGACCTGCTCGCCCGTCGCGTCTCACGCGCCGGAGACCGTCTTGAGCTGACAGCCAAAGAGTTTGCCCTGTTAAGCCTGCTCGCCCGCCATAAAGGTGAAATCCTCTCCAAAATGATGATTGCGGAACAGGTGTGGGATATGAATTTTGACAGCGATGCCAACGTTGTGGAGGTGGCGATTAAACGCCTGCGGGCCAAAGTAGACGCCCCCTACCCCGTAAAACTGCTGCATACCGTCCGGGGCATGGGATATGTCCTTGAAACCCGGCCCGAGAGCCCCGCTAAATAGAGTCAGTCTATGCTCAAACGTTCGATTTCAGGACGCCTTGCATTAATGTTTGCTCTCGCCTCCGTGCTTATCGTCTCGGCGATCGGTTTTCTGCTGCGCAGCACCCTGCATGAATCCTTACAAAAACAGATGCACAACGAGCTGCTTTTCAGGGAATCGCTGATGGAGCCGTGGCTGCTATCGCGCACCACGCTGCACAGTTGGCAAATGCTCGCCACCAAACTCGCCGATATGACCACGGCGGAAGGCGGACGTGTACAGTACTGGGTTCTCAGCGATGATCCCCGCTTTCAGGTGGGCGGCGAGCCACCGCAAGGGGTCAACTGGACGACACTCGCCGACGGATTTAGCGAAGCGCCGGGCGCCATGAAAGAGTCCTGTTCGCTCTTTATCCTGATCAAATTAATTCCGGCGCGAGGGGAACGCCCGGCGATCCGCTACGTGATTGCCATCGATTCCACGCCTTATATGGGCACGCTGGAAGAGTTCACCCGCACGCTGCTGCTGATCACCGCCCTTGGGGTGATACTGGTTGCCGTATTAGGTTTTATGATTGCACGGTTTGGAATGCGCCCGGTGAATACAATGAGCGAGCAGGCGCACAAACTTGCCCCCGGCGATCACGGACAGCGCCTCGACACCACAACCCTGCCGGATGAACTGCAAACGCTGGCGGAAGCATTCAACGGTGTGCTGGAACGCCAGGAAGTGGCCTGGCGGCAACTGGAGAGTTTCAACGCTGACGTCGCCCACGAGCTGCGCACACCGCTGACTAACCTGATAGGCCAGACACAACTGGGATTATCCCGCGAACGTTCCGTCAGTGAACTGGAAGATTTACTGGAATCCAATCTGGAAGAACTGGCGCGTATGACCTCGATTGTCAATGACATGCTCTTTCTCTCACATGCCCAGGCCGGGGAACACGCCACCCAGCTTACCGAGGTATCGCTGCGCGAGGAGGCGTGGAAAACCGCCGAATATGTCGAACCCTCCTTTGCCGAGAAGAACCTCACTATCAACGTGGAAGGCGATATCATTGCCTGTATCGACCGTCGGCTGTTCCACCGTTCACTGGCAAACCTGCTGGAAAATGGGGCTCACCATGCAAAACCGAATACCACGGTCACCGTTTCCATTCGCCAGCGGCATGAGCATGCGATCATAGCCGTCGCCAACGTGGGTGAACCGATCGCCGCAGAACATCTGGATCGCCTGTTTGAGCGTTTTTATCGTATCGACTCGTCCCGCACGCGTAGCGATACGCATCATGGTCTGGGTTTATCCATTGTTCGTGCGGTCGCATTGATGCACCGTGGCGATGTGTTTGTTCGGAGTGAAAACGGCAGCAATACTTTTGGTCTGTCACTGGCAATCGGTAAAACAGATACTGTTGCGCCAGGTGACAAACCGGCGCTTGATGAGCAGACACAGTTCAAAAACGCCTGAACAGAAAAGCAAACAGGAGGCTAAGCCTCCTGTTTTTCGACTTACTTGTAGATAACCGCCACGCCGTGCATCTGGTTTTCGCCCCCGGCCGCCACGATGCGATACGAGCTTGCTCCCGCCGCTTCGGCTTTTTGCGCCAGCTCCTCATGCAAACCAGACAGCGTTGTCGCGCCCGATGCCGAGACCGAACCCATTTTTTGCAGACCGTTACCAGACTCTACAGGGACCGCCGCCAGCGCACCGGCGGAAAACAGGCCAACTATCATTGCGGTCATAATGCCTTTCGTCATCTTCATGTTTCCACCTCGCAAAGAGAATAGTCAGGAATATCCGCTGACATGAATGATTTTAGAAAGGCTGGCTGTCAGTTCACTGACGCCAAAATAACAGATGCGTCAGATAACAAAAATATACATTTATTTTAATTTATCCTTTAAATATTCTTATTATCAGGGTTTGTTCGCACCTCTGAAATACGACAAATATAAAAATAACTCGCCAGTATTTTCAGCATTTATTCATCGATCACCCGCCAGGGCTTGCCACCCGCCGCATTGTTCACAAACCTGACAGGAATGTCATTTTCACGTCACGCTAACGACAGCCACGCTGATTTAAACTCAGCTTCCTGGGTAATACGTCGGGCAATTATGTTGCGCTTTTTCTTGCTGTTCAAAGAGACGACGCGCATTCATATTTAGCAAAGAGGGGCATATATTATGGCCATGCAAAAATCGGTTATCCTCGATATTCAGACATGGATTGATAATAATATTGACAAACCTTTACGGATTAATGATGTTGCCCACCGGGCAGGTTATTCCAAATGGCATTTACAGCGCCTCTTTCATCAGATTATTGATATTCCGTTAGGTGTGTATATTCGCAACAAAAAGCTGGAAGGCGCCGCCCACGACCTGAGCGTGACAAAGGAGTCGATCATCACCATCTCCACCCGCTACGGCTTCGACTCCCAGCAAACTTTTACCCGGGTTTTTACCCGCAAATACAGTATGCCGCCGGGCGCATGGCGTCGCTATCATCAATCGGGTGAGGAGTAGCTCCCTCATCCGCTATCGCGCCCGGATAAGGCGTTTACACCGCCATCCGGGCCACCTCCTGTATGGCCAAAGCTACACGGCTACGGTACGGAACACGCTCATCAGCGTGACCAGATGCTGCGCCTGATCGCGCAGATCTTCCGCCGCCGTACTTGACGCCCCCACCAGCGCCGCGTTTTGCTGCGTCACTTTATCCAGTTGGGTAATCGCTTCATTCACCTGTCCGACACCTGATTCCTGCTCACGCGTCGTCACGCCAATCTCGTCGATCATCCCCGCCACATGGTGCGACTGCCGCACCAGTTCGCCAATGGTCGCGCCCGCGTGATTCACCAGCGCCGTGCCATTATCCACACGCTCGATGCTATCCATAATCAGGGCCTTTATCTCTTTTGCCGCAGACGCCGACCGCTGGGCCAGCGAACGCACCTCGCCCGCCACCACCGCGAAACCCCGGCCCTGTTCCCCTGCACGCGCTGCCTCTACCGCGGCGTTCAGGGCGAGGATATTGGTCTGGAAGGTAATGCTGTCAATCACCGTAATGATCTCACTGATTTTGCGGGAACTTTGGCTGATCTCATCCATCGTACGCACGATATTATCAATCGCCTCGCCCCCTTTTGCGGCAATTTCGCTGGCCGTTGCCGCCTGCTGATTGGTGACCCGCACCGTATCGGCATTCTGGCGAATCGCCTGGCCGATTTGTTCCATGGATGCGGCCGTCTGCTGCAAACTGGCCGCCTGCTGTTCGGTACGCTGGCTCAGGTCAGTACTGCCCTCCGCCACACCATTTGCCCCCGCCGAGATCGACTCACTGCTTTCCCGCACCTGGTTGACGATACCGCTCAGGCTTTGTCGCATCTCATCCATCCCTGCCAGCAAACTGGTGCTGTCATCCGGGGCAAGCATGATCCGGGTGGCCAGATTTCCCTGCGCAATTTCATGGACGACCTGCAGCGCATAAGCGGGTTCTCCCCCCAGTTGTCGCTTGATGTAGCGCGTGAAAAGCCAGGCAATGGCGATCCCAAGTAACGCCGCCACCGCAGCAATCATCAGCAGAGCGTCGCCAGCGGAGCGAGCGCTTGCGGTGGAGGCCGCCGCCGCTGAGGTCGTGCTGGCCTGCTGGGTCTGGATCATCGAGGAAATCTCTTCAAACAGGCGAATCTGTAACGGCTGCATCTTTTCGACCGCCAGCGACTGGGCATCCAGCATCTGGCCATTCTTCGCCAGCCCCACGGTCTGGCGCACAACATTCACGTACTCCACCTGTGTGGCTTTAAAATTGTTCAGCATGTTCTGTGCGTCAGTATCCTGCACATTCGCCTGCAACTGCGCCACCAGTTCGTCGTTGCGTTTAATCGACAGTTCGGTCAGTTTTTCCTCTTCCATCTGGCTCTTTTCATCATCCTGAAACACCATGATGAATGTCGCCTTGGTGGCGTTATTGAGATTGTCTTTTAATGCCTGCATCGACAGCAGATTAGTCAGATGGTACTTCTCGTAAAACTCAATATGTTGACTGGTGTTATTCAATTCAGCACGACCAAAAATCGCCACCAACAGACCGATAGCAATAATCGCGGCAAAGCCGGTGCCCAGCAGCGCACCCAGAGAGAAATGTCTTTTTACTCGCATATATCCCTCGATAAATGAATTCCGAAACCCCTTAACGGCGAAAACACACTCGTATCAGCCCCGAGAAGACAACTGCAAGCGCACGAATGCGTAATAGCGAACAGGGTTAATATACGTAGCGTAAAAAACCGGGGAAAATATGAAATAGCGATGGTTTGACCAGGTGGACAGGTTGCGCCAGAGCAGACATGAGGAAACGCGTCGTGAACAGCCAGGGGAATAGTCAGTATATTAAAAACTTATTTTTCATAAAGTTACAACAATTCAACCAATCGGTAACATCAGCAAACTAATAACACCATTGCCCGCTCATCCCTGAGCCCTTTTGCACGCCCTATTTGGAGATTTCTCAATAACTCATTAATCAACCAACTCCTCCATACGATCGATGGCAAATTTTAATATTTTCTCTGCATCAATGGCGGCATACGGATAGCCGGCAATAACCTCAATATGCTGGCCTTCTTTAATCGCTTTTTTCAGTTCTTCTTTTTTATATTGAATATGCGGTGCCACCAGGAAACAATCAAAGGCAGGCGCCACACTGGCAAATGCCTCAGCCCCTATTCCGCTAATTTGAATCTGATACCGGTTTGCATCTGCAACATCCTGCATTTTTTTGGCCAGCGTTACCGCCGTGTTACCAAACAGGCAACATATTAATAACCTTTTCATGGTAGTGCCCTCCTGGAAGTTACCGATACGCTATGCCTGCCCTGGCTTAAAAAATGCGCCCTGCATCATGTTTACGAATATATTTGATTAATATTTAATCAACGTGAGCAAATTATCCGCATAAACACCTCTCCTCCTCCAGGTCGATCAGCGGTAACATCTGAGATGAGAATAAGATACACTTCCGATTTATAAACCGTATGATGGCCGTTTTTATACGCGCGTAGCGCCATCCTGGGGTCAGGCGGGGAAGCCCGCAGCATAAAATGTGGAAAAGGCTCTCGCCGTAGCAGCGAAATAGTGCATCTGGTTAGCAGCCGTCGCCGGATGGATATTCATCATTACCTGCGGGCTGCACAGAACAATAAGGAGATTTACATGCTGGAAAAATTGCGTACCCGTGAGGGTAAAAAATTCCTTATCGCCGTCGCGATTGTTTTTGTGGTCGCCGTGTCGGTTATCTCAGAAGCCGCCTTCCAGGGCGTGGTGGATCAGTACGATTTGCCGATGGACGAGTGGTCGGTGTCGATGTTTGTGATTCAGGGCGCGTGTGTGTTTATTTACAGCCTGATGTTTACCATCATCGGTTCGCTGCCCTTCGCGTTTTGGTTCCTTGGACCAAAGGATGATCGCGGTTAGGTTCGGTGCTGGTTTCCCCGGATGGCGGCGTAAACGCCTTATCCGGGCGACCAGACGTTCAGGCCGCACGAAATAGCCCCCCTCTCCCTGTGGGAGAGGGCCGGAGTGAGGGCATCAGACCGCACAACAACCCGCCCTACCTCACTTCACCCGCCGATATCCAGCCCGCTCAGCGCACAGAGCAGCGCATCCACCTTTGGCAAGAGCTGCTTACGGCGCGGCCACACCAGCGTCAATGCCAGCCCGTCGGGCTGAATATGCGGCAAAATTATCTCCAGCTCCCCACGCGCAAGGGCATCGCGAATCAGCCATGTCGGCATCTGGGCAACGCCTAACCCGCTACGCACTGCCTGTAACTGGGCATCCACATCCCCCAGCGCCATATGGTAGGGCACGGTACGCCAGTCCGGATACCCATCCTCGGTGACTAGCTGCCACGGCTTACTGCTGCCATCAACGCGCTCGTACAAAATAGCCCTATGCTGCAACAGCGCCCCGACGCTTTCCGGGCGCCCCTCGCGCGCCAGATATGCGGGTGAAGCGCAGAACACCATCTTCTCCCGCCCCAGTTGCCGATACCCCAGCGATGCGGGCATCTCCGCCGTTTTGCCAATCCGCACCGCCACATCAATCCCTTCATCAAACAGATCCACGAAACGGTCAGAAAAGGTCATGCTGATATCTATCTCCGGATGCTGCTGGCAAAACGTAATCAATAACGGCATGACACACAGCCTGCCATAGGTATTCGGCACGGCCAGCCGCAGCCGCCCGGACGGAATACTGCGTTGCGCCGCCAGTACCGATTCCGCCTCCGCCAGCTCTTCCATTATGCGAATACAGGTCTGGTAATACGCATGCCCGGCGTCGGTCAGTTTCAGGCGTCGGGTTGTCCGCTCCAGCAACGTTGAGCCCAGCCGCGCCTCCAGCCGACTCACGCTTTTACTGATAGCAGAGCCGGTCACATGCAAGCGCTCCGCCGCCGCGGCAAAGCTCCCCCCTTCTATACTGGCAACAAAGGGGACAATGTCCTTCAGTCGTTGATCGTGCATTGATTCATGAACTCAGGTTAGGAATGATGTGAATTAATGCCAGAAATAAGAACAAAATTCTCGATTAGTCTACTCATAACGTTTACGCATGAGGAGAGTGAAATGCAAAAAGAGGCACTGATTGTCGGCATCAGCGGGGTGATTGGCCGCGCGCTGGCGCAAAAGCTGATGCAGGAAGGCTGGAAGGTCTCAGGGCTGTCGCGCGGGCGCGGCGCGGTGCCGGAAGGCTGCACCCGTCTGACCGCCGATTTGACGGACCCGCAGGCGGTGAATACGGCGCTGGCGGGCATAAAGCCCGACGCACTGTTTTTCAGCGTCTGGTCGCGTCAGGCAAATGAAAAAGAGAACATCCGCGTCAACGGCGCGATGGTCAAAAACGTGATTGAGGCACTGGGTGACCGCCTGAACGGCGCGCATGTCGCACTGGTTACCGGGCTAAAACACTACCTTGGTCCGTTCGAGGCCTATGGCAAAGGTGCCGTACCGGTTACACCTTTCCGTGAAGAACAGGGGCGCCAGCCCGTGGATAATTTCTATTATGCTCAGGAAGATGAAATCTTTGCCGGCGCGGAAAAATACGGTTATCGCTGGAGTGTGCACCGTCCGCACACCATCATCGGTTATGCGGTTGGTAACGCAATGAACATGGGTCTGACGCTGGCAGTCTACGCCACCCTGTGCCGGGAAAAAGGCTGGCCGTTTATTTTTCCGGGCTCGCCGGAACAGTGGCATGGCGTCTCCGATGTCACCGATGCAAACCTGCTCGCCGAACAACTTGCCTGGGCGGCACAAAGCCCGAATGCGGCAAACGAAGATTTTAATGCGGTTAATGGCGATGTATTCCGCTGGAACTGGCTGTGGCCGCGCCTGGCCGCCTATTTTGGCATCGAGTCTGGCGGAAATCCGCAGACCATGATGCCGCTGGAAGGACGGATGCAGGAGGCAGCCGCCGCATGGCGCGAGATTGCCGCCCGCTACTCGCTTGCCGAGCCCGATATCAGCCGACTGGCCTCCTGGTGGCACACCGACGCGGACCTCGGTCGCCCAATGGAAGCCTTCACCGACATGAGCAAAAGCCGCAAGGCCGGGTTTACCGGCTACCGGGCCACACTGGATTCGTTTACCCACCTGTTTGATACGTTGAAGGCGGAAAAAATTATTCCGGATCGCTAATGTCTTGATGATGAAGCCAGGGGCGATCATCTTCGTCCCTGATTTTTATAATCTGTCGGTCGTGTTGCGCCATGTGTTGAAAGGTATTTATCTCACGATAACAGGCCTTCCCCCGCCACATTGCCTTCTTGAAAATGACAATTGGAAGCATGAATAACAATGCACATAGTTTCACTGGGGGTTTATAAAATTTCTTTTTAAATCATCATAACGTATTCTTAAACAAGACAATACCGCCCTCATTTTTGCACATTCAATACGGATATCACGAAAAAATAAACGCATTTCTTACGGTTTGAGACTAACCACTTGCAATTAACGTTATTATTTGATTACACCAAGACAGTCTCATTATGAAAACATCAAAACACCAAAATAAGAAAAACAATAAAATCATAAAGTTAAAAACGTTGCAAAATAACCACTACCAGACGATGTATTAAATTTCTTAACCTTAAGGTTATCTTAATATTAAAAACGACATTTTTGTTTTTCTTGCATAAAAAAATGATGTCTATCACAAACTTAGCCGAACGTATAAAAACACGCATTTTTATTTAAAGTTTAATTGCCCCTTGCCGTTAATACAGATGACTAGAAAAACATATTTTGCTAATTAAAACGCGTAGAAAAGGTGAAGTATGAACATTTTCGATGACCAGTACGCTCCTGCGTCTGCACCTGATACGCATCGCATCATGAAGCAGACCGTGACGCTGGTACTGATGCTTATGGGCTTCATTTTTTTAACGACAATATTTGCGCTCATTCAGACAGAAAATGATCTGGCGCGTAACACCCGCCACCAAACCCGACAACTGCTAATGAAAGCGCTCGACAATCGTCAGGAAAACCTTCGTTTGCATCTTGCCGATTACGCCGCGTGGAACGAAGCCTGGGATAATCTCCATCGCAAGATAGACTTAAGCTGGGCGTGGGATGAACAAAACCTGGGTAAATCACTGTATTCGAAATTCGGTTACGAAGGCGTGTTTGTACTCTCCCCTAAAGAAGGAACGCGCTACAGCGTCATTAATGGCACTCTTAACCTGGTCCCTTTTGAGGACTGGCTGGGGAAAAACCTTAATACAGAATTAAGCACGGCACTGAAAGTGAACAACGGTACAGCCGTTTCGCGCGTCGTTTTTGCCAATAATGAATTAATCCTGATTTCAGCGGCCTGGATTACCACTGAGGATAGGGCTGTTCTTGCGAAAGCGCCTGCGGATCATTCTATTATGATCTTTGTTGATAAACTGACGCCTAAAAAACTCGCCGCTATGGGTGAGGAATATGCCATTAAGGATTTGCATCTCCTTGCGTCAAAACCCATACGCCGTCCACCACATACAGCGGGTTTGTTATGGCCAGTAACAGGGGGTGAAATCTATTTTGAATGGAACAATAAAAATCCCAGTGACACGCTGCTCACATGGGTACTCCCTCTTCTTGTTCTGCTGATGCTCACATCGGTCCTTCTGGCGCTCTCTCTTGTGCGCAAAGGGCTTTTAAAAGCAAGGCTGAATGACGAAAAAACATTCCTGCTGGAACAAAGCCGCCGGGCATTCGCCATTAGTGAGCGCCGTTTTCGTGACGTGGTGGAAACAACGACAGACTGGATCTGGGAAGCCGATGAACTCTTACAACTTACCTGGATATCTGTGCGCTTCCCGGTTATTACCGGTCACCGTATTGATGACTGGATAGGCCGCTCGCTGCGGGCGTTTCTGTCACAAGACAACCCGGCACTGACCAAATGGCTGGATCTTCCTTATGCAGGTAACTTCCTCACCCTTAACCATTGCAGCTATTTTTCCGCCCAGGGAAACCAACGCTACTGTAATTTAACCCTCAAACGCGTCACCCTGATTGATGGCTCATTGGGGTTTCGTGGTACCGCAACAGATGTCACTCTGGAAGTGGAGGCCAGCGAACGCATTCAGTATTTGTCACATCATGACGAATTAACCGGCCTGCCTAACCGCGTCCGGATGAAAGAGTTCCTTGACGGCAGACTGCAATCAAAAAACGAATCGAAAAATGCGCTGGCGATGATCAGTCTCGATCTGAATGATTTTAAAACCATTAACGATGTCTACGGCCATACGGTAGGCGATCAGGTGCTCAGTGAAGCTTCTAACCGCCTGCGCCACTGCATGCGCAGCATTGATTTGGTTACACGCCAGGGCGGAGACGAATTTATCATCATTGCCGCAGACCTTAACCAGCGTGAAGATATTGAAGGTTTTTGCTCGCGGATTGTAGAGGAATTGAACCGTCCTTTTGATATCTGTGGTAACGAGATTATTATCGACGTCAGCATGGGCATTGCCCTGGCACCACAAGATGCCGTTACCGCAAGCGATCTCCTCCGCTATTCTGATATCGCGCTGTATAAAGCGAAAAATGACCCGCATGCCTATTGGGTTTTTTATGAACCTGATATGGCTGAACAAATTGTTCAACGCAGAGAACTGGAGCAAGAACTCCGTGAGGCAATAAAACAGGATCAGTTATTTCTTTTATATCAGCCTCGCTACGATATAAGTCAGCAGAAGATAACGTCACTCGAAGCACTTGTACGTTGGCAGCATCCGACGCATGGGCTTTTTATGCCTGACCAATTTATTCCTCTGGCTGAGGAGACCGGAATAATTATCTCGCTAACAGATTGGGTTCTGACAACAGCATGTCGCGAGGTGAGAGATAAATCAGCAGACCTGTCCCTGTCAGTAAATATATCGCCAGTTGAATTTAAGGCCAGCGACATTGTTCTTCGCGTCAAAGCAATACTGGCTAAAACGGGTTTTGACGCTTCGCGTCTCGAACTTGAAGTTACCGAAAACGCTACCCTGAGCAAGCCAGAAAATGCGTTAAAAATCATGCAACAATTAAAAAGCCTCGGTGTCAGACTCTTGATGGATGACTTTGGCACTGGCTATGCTTCACTTAATTATCTACGGAGTTTTCCTTTTGATGGCATCAAGCTCGATAAGTCTTTTATTATGGCGATGGGCGACTCTGAGAGTGCAAAAAATATTGTCGAGAAGATTATCGGACTGGGTAAAGATTTTAACCTTGAGGTCACTGCCGAAGGGGTAGAAACGTTCACTCAGTTACAGCAACTTGAAGCGTTCGAGTGCGATATCGCACAGGGGTATTTTATTAGCCGCCCAACGACTCTTGATAAAATTGAACTTAACCAAAATTTTAAAAAGAAAAAACCAGCCATAACCGAAGAGGAATTTTAAATCATAGATTTGTGATCCTACGCCAGGATGCAATAACGACTTTAGCGTATATAAATTTTATGTTACCATCATTAACCTTACCAGAACATTATTTACAAGCCCTAAACATAATATCTTTACCGATGTTTTACGCGTGTCGTAAACATCCCTTCGAAGGATAACGATTAGTCTGCGAAATTTAATTTTATGCCTTATTGCATAAGAACTTTAACACCAGGCCTGTTCAACCGGGCTGCTCGTCTGCAAATATATTTTATATTCAGTTACCGGGGGTAGCTATGCAAATTTTACGCGATATCACCATCAGGAAAATGATATTACTGATACTGGTTGTTTTCAGTATTATTTGGGGAATGGCTACCCTGCTTACTTTTTATAACTTTTCCACAATTGATCAGTTACTCACACAAAACGCGTCACAGAAGAATGCCTATGCCATGCTGGTTAAAGGCAATGACCAATATTTTCGTACCATGACGCGTATGTTACGGGCAATGGATTATCGCCAGACCGGCGATGAAGCAAACGCAGCCAAAACAATGGATTCTGCCGCAAAAGCGCTGGCAACCAGCCAGAGTATGCTTGCGCAGTTTCGCGATGCGCAACATCCTGGCGTGAGCGATGACGTCATAAAAGCGATGATCAATGACTGGGACGCGTTGCTGACTAACGCCATTGTGCCTATGTACGATGCGGCAAAAAATAATCAGCCGGATAAATTCCGCGAGTTATTTCGTAAAACCTACCCGCCTTTAAGCGTGCAGTTTGGTGCAACCGCTGAAAAATATACTCAGGCGATTCAGTCAGATGCCATTCTGGTGAAAACCAAAGACCAGATGTCCTATAACAAAATAGTGCTCATCAGCGCATTACTGGCAGGTCTGGTGACGCTCTTATTGACCGACCGTTATTTAGTAAATTACCTGGTTAAACCGCTTGGGATGTTAAAAAATCATCTTGAGTTGCTGACCGCAGGAAAATTAAGTAGCCAGCTTGAGACGTTTGGCCGTAACTGTGCCGGGCAGTTGATTCCCTATGTACAAAAAATGCAGGAAAGCCTGCATACAACGGTAAAAACCATCCAGGATAGCTCCGCCAGCATTTTTGCCAACACCAGTGAAATCCGCGGTGGTAATGAAGAATTGTCGAGCCGTACTGAGCAGCAGGCCGCCGCTCTACAACAAACGGCCGCCAGTATGGAAGAGTTAACTTCTACCGTCAAAAACAACGCCCAGAACGTGCGTGAAGCTCTCAAACTGACCGAAGAGGCGCAAAAAACGGCGAAAAGAGGCGGTGAGATCACCTCAACGGTGGTGAAAACCATGCACGGGATCACCGACAGTTCGCAAAAAATTTCCGATATCACCAGCGTGATTAACAGTATTTCGTTCCAGACCAACCTGCTGGCGCTGAACGCCGCAGTGGAAGCGGCTCGCGCTGGCGAGCAAGGGCGTGGCTTTGCGGTGGTCGCCAGCGAAGTACGCCTGCTGGCGCAGCGTAGCGCGCAGGCGGCAAAAGAGATCGAAGCCTTGATCAGCGAATCGGTCAACCGAGTCAAAACCGGTGCGGAGCAGGTACAGGAGGCCGGCGACGCCATGTCCGTGATCATCCAGTCTGTCGCCCAGGTAAACAGCCTGATGGGCGAAATCTCCGTTGCCTCAGATGAACAAAGCCGTGGTATTGAACAAATCGGGCTGGCGATGACCGAGATGGATGGCGTGACGCAACAAAACGCCACGCTGGTACAGGAAGCCACCGCCAATGCGGTCTCTCTTGAGTCCGAAGCGGAAAGATTGAACAAGACCGTCGATCGCTTTGATCTGGGCAACGGTGTGGTTTCCGCCACACGCAGTGCGAAGAAAACCAGCGTGAAGACACAGCGTGTGCCTGTATCCACCCCAAGTAACGATAACTGGCAGACCTTCTAAGCACGGGTCACCCTCAGAGAAAATGGCCGGGTACACACCGGCCATTTTTATTTTAAGCTCCTCTCCCCTTCTTCTTTTCCCATCATTCTGCGTTTGCTTGTCATTTCGTATAACTTTGATCGGCTAAAATAACTCTTACAGGCGCGCGTAACCGATACCTGCACAGGCACGCACGCCATTGCCACAACTCCATGCACTCCTGAGGTTTTTGCTATGCAAAATGAAGAACAACGGCTTATTGAGGGGCTTTTCCAGCGTCTGAAACAGGCGGAACAGCAAAGCGGCGCACGGGATAGCCAGGCCGATCATATGATCGCTGAGTTTGTGCGCCAGCAGCCCTCTGCGCCTTACTATATGGCCCAGTCGATGCTGATTCAGGAAGCTGCGCTGAAACGCCTTCATGCACAGATTCAGGATCTCCAGAATGAAGTGGCCTCCCTGAAAAACAGCCAGCAAAGCGGCGGCGGCAGTTTCCTGAGTAGCCTGTTTGGCGGTGGAAAAAGCCAGCCACAGCAGCTAGCCAACAACTGGAACAGCGCGCCGCAACAACAGCCGCCACAGCAACAGGCGGCGCCCACATATGCGCAACCGGCAGCCCGCTCCGGTGGTTTTATGGCCGGTGCGCTGCAAACCGCAGCCGGGGTGGCCGGTGGGGTCGTGCTGGCCGATATGCTGACCAGTATGTTTCACCACTCCCAGCCGCAAGAGATCGTGAACATTATTGAGCAGCCTGTCGAACAGGTCTCAGATGTCGCCGGTGATAGGAATTTCACTAACGATTTTCAGGATCAGGACAGCTTCACCAATGCCTCCGACCGCAGCTTCTTTGACCAGGGCAACGACGACAATAGCCGTTTCCTCGATCAGGATGATGACTACGATTTCGGCGGCAATAACGACGACGACAGCTTTATCTGATTAATCGCAATGATGATAATCCCCGCCACACCAGCCCGGTGCGGCGGGGATTTTTTGTCGGTGTTTGACTAGGGCAGCATGATGTCGTGATAGAGCGCGGAAAGTCGCTCTCGCAGATAGCGTACCGCTTTGTGCTTACGCGACAGCAAGGTCTGTACGGGCAGCCCCGTCTCAGCGGAAAGGGCTTTGAAGCTGTAATTTTCCAGTTCGGTTTTTTCGAATACCTCGCGTTGGGCCGCAGGAAGCGCCGCCAGCGCGCTTTCCAGTTCATCCCAGAAAATCTCTCTTAAGCGTGCCTCTTCGGGTGTCTGCACATCGCCAAAAAGCACATCATAGAGTTGATCATCAGCCTCCTCGTCGTCCGAAAATAACCACTCCCGCTTTTTGCGTCCGCGGTCGATCATTTCATTGCGCGCCGCGCGAAACAGCCAGGCGGAGACGTTCTCAACCGGTTGTTCGACGTTGATCAATTGCAGCGTCACATCCTGCAAAATATCGTCCACGTCTTCTCGTTGCGGAATACGGCGGCGGATAAAGGCTCTCAGCGTTGTCCGGCACGCTGAGAGCGCTTCAAGGAGCCGCACAGTTCGGGCGTTGTCGGCCTTATCCATTATGCTCACGCATTGTCCGACGGCTTCGGTGATTCATTCTCGGTTGGCATGTCAGGGCCACAGCGCCAGCCATCGCGCCCACCCCAACGGTGGCGTTTCTGGAAAAAGGCCTGTCTCTCTTCTTCGCTCATGTTCATCCACCGTTCATGCAATTGACGATGATCGCGCGCCATTCTGAACATCATCGGCCCCATGCCCATACCGCCAAACAGCACACGGCATAACACCAGCAGTCCAAGCGCGGTCCAGAAACCGATGGTTTTCAGACCAAACAGACCCGGAATAATGGCGTTCCACAGGGTCATCACCACCAGCGTCATCACGACGGCAAAAACAATAAACATCACACCAAACTTACCGGGATGGCGTCGGTGGCTGCCAAATCTTCTCATGTTGTCTCTCCTTCATAGTGTTGTAATCGGGTAGACGAATGAGCGAGAAAAATATTGCTAAAAACTTATGATTTTTTTCAGGCGTCGGGAAAATGGAAACCAATAACGATTGTAATTAAATGATTTGAAATGATTTTCTATTGAAATGTTAGTGGTTAGATCCTGACCGCGCAAAAAACAGCCACTTTTGTGATCCATATCACCTTAATGACGATTTGTTACAGCACTAAAAGCCAAAATCTGACTATTCTCGTTTTTAAAGTAGCCCCATGTTTTCATTATTAACGCCCCCTAAATTTAGTGACAGCATAATGACAAAAGGATGACTATAAATATAAATTAAACAAAATTGAGATAGCGACAAAAAAATCTTTACGGTTGCTCAAGCCGCCGCTAAGTTATTTTATCCCTCTTGTGCCAAAATAAACATAACACCATGATAAACATAATAAAAATAACAAAAACATCGCCTGCTAATATTTATTTCCTCAACGCCAGTTAAACAGAAACGATCTTAAGTGAACGTTAATGAAAATATGCAATCTCTTAAGGTTGAGTTAATAAATAAGCCTTAGCCTAGGCAAGTACTAAGTACTCTCAACGAAATGAGTCTGCTGCTTCCCTGGCTACAGTGCGAATTCATTGCCAGCAACGGTAAGGAAAAGTAATGCGTGAATTTTTACCCTTCTCACGTCCTTCTATGGGCGACGAAGAATTAACGGCGATTCAGGACGTTCTGAAGTCGGGTTGGATTACTACAGGTCCCAAAAACCAACAGTTGGAAGAAGCATTTTGCCAGTTGACGGGCAACCAGCATGCCATTGCCCTGAGTTCGGCAACAGCCGGTATGCATGTCACGTTAATGGCGATGGGCATTGGTGCCGGTGATGAGGTGATTACCCCCTCCATGACCTGGGTCTCCACCCTCAATATGATTGTGCTGCTCGGCGCAACCCCGGTCATGATCGATGTTGACCGTGACACGCTGATGGTGACCCCGCAGAGCATTGAGGCCGCGATTACATCAAAAACAAAGGCCATTATTCCCGTTCATTACGCCGGCGCGCCTGCCGATATCGATGCAATTCGCGCGTTGGGCGAGAAATACAATATTCCCGTGATTGAAGATGCCGCACATGCCGCCGGAACCTATTACAAAGGTCATCATGTCGGCTGTCGCGGTACGGCGATTTTCTCCTTCCATGCCATTAAAAATATGACCTGTGCCGAAGGCGGCCTGGTGGTGACGGATGATGAGCAACTGGCCCAGCGTATTCGCAGCCTGAAATTCCACGGTCTTGGCGTCGATGCCTACGATCGCCAGACACACGGTCGCGCACCGCAGGCGGAAGTGATCTCTCCTGGCTACAAATACAACCTGGCGGATATCAATGCCGCGCTGGCACTGGTGCAGCTCGGCAAGCTTCACGAAGCCAACCAGCGTCGTACCGAGATAGCCCAGCGCTATTTACGCGAGCTGGCTGATACGCCGTTCCAGCCACTGACGGTTCCGGCCTGGCCGCACATTCACGCCTGGCATCTGTTTATTATTCGCGTTGATGAAACACGCTGCGGCCTGACCCGTGACGCGCTGATGGAAGCCCTGAAAGCACAGGGCATCGGTACGGGCCTGCACTTCCGCGCCGCCCATACGCAGAAATACTACCGCGAGAATTTCCCTGACGTTTCATTACCCAATACGGAGTGGAATAGCGCGCGTATCTGCTCGCTGCCGCTGTTCCCGGATATGACCGATGACGACACCAGCCGTGTTATCGCCGCACTTCATCAGTTGGCAGGGCAATAACGATGTTTGAAACCAGCCCCATTAATAAAGTATCCGTTGTGATCCCTGTGTTTAACGAACAGGACAGCCTGCCAGAACTGATTCGTCGTACGACCGCCGCCTGCGATCTGCTGGGTAAGGATTACGAAGTTCTGCTGGTTGATGACGGCAGTAGTGATGATTCCGCCAAAATGCTGGTCGAGGCCGCACAGGCCGACGGCAGCCATATCGTAGCCGTGTTGCTTAACCGCAACTATGGACAGCACTCCGCAATCATGGCCGGTTTTAGCCATGTTACCGGCGATCTGATCATCACTCTGGATGCGGATTTACAGAACCCACCCGAAGAGATCCCTCGCCTGGTGGCAACCGCAGAAGAAGGTTATGACGTGGTGGGTACGGTTCGTCAGAACCGTCAGGACAGCCTGTTTCGCAAAACGGCATCACGCATGATCAACCACCTGATTCAGCGCACCACCGGTAAAGCGATGGGCGATTACGGCTGCATGTTGCGCGCCTATCGTCGTCATATTGTCGATGCGATGTTGCACTGCCACGAGCGCAGCACCTTTATTCCGATCCTCGCCAATATGTTCGCCCGCCGGGCCACAGAAATTCCCGTGCATCACGCGGAGCGCGAGTACGGTGATTCGAAATACAGCTTTATGCGTTTGATTAACCTGATGTATGACCTGGTGACCTGCCTGACCACCACGCCGCTGCGCATGCTGAGCGTGTTTGGCAGCGTTATCGCGCTGGTGGGTTTTGCGCTCTCCGTCGTTTTAGTCGTCATGCGTCTTGCTCTTGGGCCGCAGTGGGCTGCCGAAGGTGTGTTCACCCTTTTCGCCGTCCTGTTCACCTTTATTGGTGCGCAGTTCGTTGGCATGGGCTTACTCGGCGAGTACGTTGGCCGCATCTATAACGATGTCCGTGCCCGCCCCCGTTACTTTATTCAGCGTGTTATCCGTCAGGAAACCCCAAATTCTATTGAGGAAATTGAGTCATGAAAACCGTCGTCTTTGCGTATCACGATATGGGGTGCACGGGCATACAGGCACTGCTGGAAGCAGGCTTTGAAATTGCCGCCATTTTTACTCATGCCGACAATGCGGGGGAAAACCATTTTTTTAAATCCGTGGCGCGCCTCGCGGCTGAGCAGGAAATTCCAGTTTATGCCCCGGATGATGTGAACCACCCGCTATGGGTTGAGCGCATTCGCGCGCTCGCGCCAGAGGTGATTTTCTCCTTCTACTACCGCAACCTGCTGTGCAACGACATTCTGAGCCTGCCGACAAAAGGCGCTTTCAACCTGCACGGTTCGCTGCTGCCGAAATACCGTGGTCGCGCACCGCTGAACTGGGTGCTGGTCAACGGCGAGAAAGAGACCGGCGTCACCCTGCACCGCATGACGCAACGTGCCGATGCAGGCGATATCGTGGCGCAACAGAGTGTGGCGATTAGCGACACTGACGTGGCGCTCTCCCTGCATCAAAAACTGTGTTCAGCCTCACAAACCCTGCTGAACGATGTGCTGCCGAAAATCCGCAGCGGCCAGACGCAGGAACGTGGACAGGATGAGTCTCAGGCCACCTATGTTGGCCGTCGTACCCCGGAAGATGGTCGTCTGAACTGGGAAAAACCGGCGCAGGAGCTGCATAACCTGGTGCGTGCGGTCAGCGATCCGTGGCCGGGCGCGTTTGGCTATGTGGGCACCAACAAATTTATCGTCTGGAAATCCCGCGTGCGTACCGATCTGGCGGCGGCGAAGCCGGGCACCGTGCTCTCCGTCGCCCCGCTGGTGGTGGCTTGTGGTGAAGGCGCGCTGGAAATCATTACCGGCCAGAGCGCAAACGGCGTTTACATGCAGGGTGCTCAGCTTGCGCCGGCGATGGGTCTGGTACCGGGTGCTCTGCTCTCCAGCCGTCCGTTTGTTGCCGTGAAACGTCGTACCCGCGTGCTGATCCTGGGGGTAAACGGTTTTATCGGTAACCACCTGACCGAACGTCTGTTGCAGGATGATAATTACGAGATTTACGGTCTGGATATTGGTTCCGATGCGATCAGCCGTTTCCTTGACTGCCCGCGCTTTCACTTTGTGGAAGGCGACATCAGCATTCACTCCGAGTGGATCGAATACCACATTAAGAAATGTGATGTCGTACTGCCGCTGGTGGCCATTGCGACCCCAATCGAGTACACCCGTAACCCGCTGCGCGTGTTCGAGCTGGACTTCGAAGAGAACCTGAAAATTATTCGTGACTGCGTGAAGTACAACAAACGCATCATCTTCCCGTCCACATCGGAAGTGTACGGCATGTGCACCGACGCGAATTTTGACGAAGACACCTCCAACCTGGTGGTGGGTCCGATTAATAAGCAGCGCTGGATCTACTCGGTATCCAAACAGTTGCTGGACCGCGTGATTTGGGCCTACGGCGACAAAACCGGCCTCAAATTCACCCTCTTCCGTCCGTTTAACTGGATGGGGCCGCGTCTGGATAACCTGAACGCCGCACGTATCGGCAGCTCCCGCGCCATCACCCAGTTGATCCTCAACCTGGTCGAAGGTTCGCCGATTAAGCTGATCGAAGGCGGTAAACAGAAACGCTGCTTTACCGATATCAGCGATGGTATTGAAGCCCTGTTCCGCATCATCGAAAACAAAGATGGCCGCTGTGACGGGCAGATCATCAACATCGGTAACCCGGACAACGAAGCGAGCATCAAAGAGCTGGCGGAAATGCTGCTCGACTGCTTCGAACGTCACCCGCTGCGCGACCGTTTCCCGCCGTTTGCTGGCTTCCGCGAAGTAGAAAGCAGCGACTACTACGGCAAAGGCTACCAGGACGTTGAGCACCGTAAGCCAAGCATTCGCAACGCTAAACGCTGCCTTGACTGGCAGCCGACGGTAGAAATGCACCAGACCGTTGAAGAGACGCTGGACTTCTTTTTACGCACCGTTGAGGTCACGGAACAGAAGCCATGAGAAAAGTCGGCCTGCGCATAGACGTCGATACCTTCCGCGGCACCCGTAAGGGGGTGCCGTCGCTGCTGGACATGCTCAATCGCTACGGCGTTCGCGCAAGCTTCTTCTTTAGTGTGGGGCCGGACAATATGGGACGGCATCTTTGGCGGCTGGTTAAGCCGAAGTTCTTACTAAAGATGCTGCGCTCAAAAGCGGCCTCGCTATATGGCTGGGATATTTTACTGGCGGGCACCGCGTGGCCCGGCAGGAATATCGGGCGCGCCAACGCGGATATTATCCGCAGCGCCGCCGCCAGCCACGAAGTGGGGCTGCATGCGTGGGATCACCACGCCTGGCAGACCTGGTGCGGCGTATGGGACAGCGATGAGTTGCTCCACCAAATCGCACTGGGTAAAGAAGAGCTGGAATCGATAATCGGCACGGATATTACCTGTTCAGCCGTGGCTGGCTGGCGTGCCGATCAACGGGTCATTAAGGCGAAAGAATCTTTTGATTTTCGCTATAACAGCGACTGCCGGGGCAGCGCGCCCTTTTTACCGATAACGGGCGTCGGCCAGACGGGCACGGTGCAAATTCCGGTGACGCTACCGACCTGGGATGAAGTTGTCGGGGGTGACGTAAGCGCCAGCGGGTTCAACGATTTCATCCTGACCCGCATGCTCGATGATCCCGGCGTGCCGGTTTATACCATTCACGCCGAAGTCGAAGGCATCGCCCATCGCCTGGAGTTTGAAGATTTACTCCAGCGCGCCGCCGAGGCGAATATTCAGTTCTGCCCGCTGGGTGAACTGTTACCTGCCAATTTACGCACCTTGCCTGCGGGCAAAGTGGTGCGAGGTGAAATTGCCGGCCGGGAAGGATGGCTGGGTTGTCAGCAAATGGAGAGAACGGAATGACGAAGTCGTCACGCTACGGTCTGGTTGTACTTGCCCTGTTTGTCCTCTACTACCTGATTCCTGTTGAATGGCGTTTACTCTGGCAGCCTGATGAAACGCGTTATGCAGAGATCAGCCGTGAAATGCTCAGCAGCGGAAACTGGACCGTGCCGCATTTTCTCGGCCTGCGTTATTTTGAAAAACCGATCGCCGGTTACTGGGTGAACTCCATATTCCAGTGGCTGTTCGGCGAAACCAACTTTGCCGTTCGCGCCGGGGTTATCTTTTCAACCGCGCTGGTTGCCGGGATGGTCTCATGGTTTGCCTGGCAGCTTTGGCGCGATAAACGCGTGGCGATGATGGCCGCCATCATTTTCATCACCATGCTGGAAGTCTACGGTATCGGCACCTATGCGGTGCTCGACCCGATGATTGCTCTGTGGCTGGTTGCCGGGATGTGCACGTTCTGGATTGCCGTTCAGGCCAAAACCACCTCCGTGAAAGCAGCGGGCTATGTGCTGCTGGGCCTGACCTGCGGCATGGGCGTCATGACCAAAGGATTCCTGGCGCTGGCCGTGCCGGTTCTGAGCGTTTTACCCTGGGCAATCGCGCAGAAAAAATGGAAAGAGGTGCTGATTTGGGGCTGGCTTTCCATCGCCAGTTGCGTGCTGGTTGTCCTGCCGTGGGGGCTGGCGATTGCCCAACACGAGCCGGATTTCTGGCACTACTTCTTCTGGGTGGAGCATATTCAGCGTTTTGCCATGGCGGATGCGCAGCACAAAGCCCCGTTCTGGTACTACCTGCCATTTGTCTTACTGGGAAGCCTGCCCTGGCTGGGGCTGCTGCCCGGTTCGCTTCGTCTGGCATGGTTCACCCGTGAGAATAACCGCGCGACGCTCTACCTGCTGTGCTGGGTAGTGATGCCCTTTCTGTTTTTCAGTATCGCGAAAGGCAAACTGGTGACCTACATCCTGCCCTGCTTCGCGCCGCTGGCGATTTTGATGGCGGGTTATTCGGTGCAGGCCGCAGAGAGAGGCTACCGTGCTTTGCGCGTGAATGCCTGGCTCAACATTGGCTTTGGTCTGTTTGGCCTGGTTGCCGCGTTTATTGCCTCCCCCTGGGGACCACTGAAAAACCCGGTATGGACGACACTCGAAAGCTATAAAGTGTTTTGTGCCGCCATGGCCTTTTTTGTCTGGGCACTGGTGGGCTGGTACACCCTGCGCAATACCGAAAAAAGCTGGATGCTCTCGGCATTGTGTCCAGCCGGGCTTGCGCTGCTGGTTGGTTTCGCCATCCCTAACCGGGTGATGGAGTCAAAACAGCCGCAATTCGCGATCGGCATGGCAAAAGAGTCACTGGCATCCAGCCGCTATATACTGAGTGATAATGTCGGCATCGCCGCAGGCCTGGCGTGGGAACTCAAACGCAGCGATATTATTATGTTTGGCCAGACCGGTGAGCTGCAATATGGCCTCAGCTACCCGGATGCGAAAGACAAATTTATTGCTGAGAAAGATTTCAACGACTGGCTGGAACAACACCGTCAGGAAGGCAAAGTCACGCTGGTGGTGCTGCTTTCACGCGGTGAAAGTGTGAATAGCCTGCCGATTCCTCCCCCCTCAAATGTGTTTGTTCAGGGGCGAATCGCACTTATTGAATATGCGCCACAACCATGATCTGGTTTCTGCTTATGCTGGCAAGCCTGCTGAGCTTTGCCGGACAGTTGTGCCAAAAGCAAGCGACGCGGCCTGCCCTCAGGGTGGGCCGCCGTCGTCATATCTTAACCTGGCTCGGGCTGGCGCTGGCCTGCCTCGGCCTGGGCATGATTTTTTGGCTGCTGGTCTTACAGAGCGTCCCCGTTGGCATCGCCTACCCGATGTTAAGCCTCAATTTTGTCTGGGTGACGCTGGCCGCCTGGGGGATCTGGCGTGAACCGGTTAACCTGCGCCACTGGCTTGGCGTGGGGTTAATTATTGTGGGCATTGTGGTTCTGGGTGGTGCAGCATGAAAGGTATTCTTCTGACGCTGGTCAGCGTGTTGTTAACCAGTGCGGCGCAGCTTGCAATGGGCTATGCCATGGCGGCCCTTCCGCCGGTGTCACAGTTTTATGCCTTTATCGGCGCGCTGTGGCCCATTCATCTGGAAACAACGCTGCTGCTGGCCGGGCTTGCGGGTTATCTGGCCTCAATGTTTTTCTGGTATCTGGCGTTACACCATCTGGCATTGAGCAAAGCCTATGCCCTGCTGAGTCTCAGCTATATTCTGGTATGGTCAGCGTCCCTTATTTTGCCCGGCATGCGCGGCGTATTTTCCGTTCAGTCGCTAACGGGCGTGCTGATTATTATTGCGGGCGTCCTGGTTATTTTTCTGCCCGCACATAAAAAGCCCGGCTGATTATCGCCGCAGCGCCAGTAATAATACGCCTGCGGTAATCAGCAGCAGTCCCCCTGCTTCACGCAGCCCTGGCCGTTCGCCGAGAAAAATAAAAGCGAAAATCGCCACCATCACCACGCTCATTTTATCGACCGGGACAACTTTAAACGCTTCGCCGATCTTTAACGCCCGGAAATAACACACCCAGGATGCTCCCGTCGCCAGACCCGATAAGATCAGAAAAAGCCAGGTGCGTTTGCCAATCAGCAAGGGGTTCTGCCACTTACCGGTAAAGTAAATAAAAGCCGCCAGAATAACGATAATAATCCCGGTGCGGATTAAAGTCGCAAAATCGGAGTCTACATTTTGAATCCCGACTTTAGCGAAAATGGCGGTCAGCGCGGCAAAAAAGGCGGACAGCAGCGCCCAGATAAACCAGTTACTGAGTGAAAACATGCGCTCTCCCATTCATTATTACCATCAATATAGGCTCCTGCGGATAAAAGAGATTATGCCGCAAATCGGCGGGCTATTTTTATGCCGCAAACACCCGCGCATGGCCTGTAATTTTGAGCGCAACCGGAGTGCCTGGCAATAATAATTGTGGGGTGACGGTATTAAGGGTGAGCGTTTGCGCACGATCCGTAAACCCCAGCGTCAGCGTCGAAAGATAACCGCCAAAATCGATATCCAGTACCGTCGCCTGCAACGCAGTTTCACCCGCTGACGCCGGGGTAATCATCAGTTGCTCCGGGCGCAGCATGATGCGCCGCACCCCCTGCGCCCTGTTGTCATCCACCGGCACATCGCCGACCAGACATCTGGCTTTGCCGTTGGCGACCTCCGCCGTCAGGATTAACGCATCCCCTAAAAAGAGCGCCGTCTCTTCATCGACCGGCTGCGAATAGACCGCCTGCGGCGTCCCCACCTGGGCAAACCGCCCGTGGCGAATGACGGCAATCTGCTCGGCAAAAGAGAGCGCTTCGTTCTGGTCGTGGGTGACCAGCACGGCAGCAACGCCCGCCTCAGAGAGAAGATCGGCGGTCGCTTTACGGGTTGTGGCGCGCAGCCCGGTATCCAGCGCCGAGAATGGTTCGTCCAGCAACATCAGCGCCGGTTGCTGCGCCAGCGCACGCGCCAGTGCCACGCGCTGCTGCTGGCCACCGGAGATTTCATGCGGCCAGTGGCGCGCCAGTTGCCTGTCCAGAGAGACGCGGTCCATCAGGGCTTCAACCTGCTTACGCCGTTCCTGGCGCGAGGCGCGGATCCCCCAGCCAATGTTTTCTTCAACCGTCAGATGCGGAAAAAGCGCCCCTTCCTGCGGGACAAAACCAATTTTTCGCTGATGCGCCGGAACCGATACTGTCGGGCTAAACAGCGGCATGCCGCGCATCGTTATCTGGCCGCTATCGGGCATCTCAAACCCGGCAATCAGGCGTAACAGAGTGGTTTTACCGGAGCCTGATGGCCCCACTATCGCGGTGCGGCTGCCGGGTGACAGTGAAAGCGTGATGCTATCCAGCACCTGAGTGTGGCCAAATTTTTTCGACACATTAATAAGCTCGAACATCTTAACGACCCGATAATTTTTGTGATTGCTTGTAAAGCAGGCCCGTCAGGGGAAGAGAAATCAGGATCATGCACAGGGCATACGGGGCCGCAGCAACGTAGTCAATCTCACTGGTCAGCGCCCAGAAACCGGTGGCAAGCGTGCGTGTTCCCAGCGGAGAGAGCAGCAGTGTCGCTGTCAGTTCGTTGCTCACCCCCAGAAAGACCAGTGCCGCGGCAGCCGCCGCACCGGGCGCCGCCAGGCGCATTGTCACGCGACACAGCGCCCATCCTGGCGACACGCCGAGGCTTTGCGCGACATGTTCAAGTTCGACAGGCGCCTGGGCGATACCGGCGCGTAAGTTGATCAGCGCCCGGGGGATAAACATCAGCATATACGCCAGAAAGAGCGTCACTTCGGTCTGATAAATGGGACGCGCGTAATGAATGGTGACCGTCACCAGCGCCAGCGCCGTCACGATCCCTGGCAGTGAACTGGCTACATAGTTCATGCTTTCCAGCAGCCGGAACAGGCGACACGGATGGCGAACCGCCAGCCACGCGCACGGAATAGCAAAGCCAGTGGTAATGAGTGCCCCGGCCGACGCCAGGACCACTGTTTGATGCAGGGATAACCACAAATCACCGTTCTGCCAGACCGCCAGGCCGCCCGCCCACAGCCAGCGCCCCAGCACCGCGATGGGCGTTCCCAACGCCAGCACGACCACGCAAGCCAGCAGGAGTTGTCCCAGCAGATGACCTGCCATTGCGGGTGCATGGATATTCTGACGGCGGGCGGAGCCTCCCCCCACGCGGGCATAGCGAGCTTTGCCGCGGGTTGCCCCTTCCAGCAACAGAAGCCCCAGGCAGCACAGCGCGAGCACCCCTGCCAGCATATTGGCCGCCGGGCCGCTAAAAGTAGACTGGAACTGATCGTAAATAGCGGTAGTGAAGGTATCGAAGCGGATCATCACGTACAGGCCATACTCTGCCAGCAGGTGCAGGCCCACCAGCAGCGCGCCGCCCCAGATAGCCAGTTTCAGTTGCGGCAATACCACACGAAAGAAAACCTGCCACGGAGCAATGCCTAAAGATGCGGCAACGTCTTCAAGGTTCGGATCCAGTCGTCGCAGAACAGCGGCAACCGGCATATAAATAAACGGGTAATAAGCCAGCACGGAGATAAACACGGCGGCCGCCAGCCCATGTAAAGACGGGATAACGCTCACCCACGCGTAGCTTTGCACAAAAGCCGGGATCGCCAGCGGCGCAACCACCAACAACGACCAGACGCGACGCCCCCGCAGTGCGGTTCTCTCCGTTAGCCAGGCCAGCGCTACGCCAAGACAAACGCAAATGGGGAGCGAAAAAAGTATCAGTAGCAGCGTGTTCGCCAGTAACTCCGCGACACGCGGGCGAAAGACGAGCGCCTTAACGCTCTCCCATCCCGTATCAATACCTGTCGCAATCACAAACCCAACGGGCAGTAACGCCAACAGGGAAACCAGCATGGCTAATATCACCAACATTCGCGCGGGGCGATGCTGATGCGTTTGGCGTTGCTGTTTTCCAGCCAACGGAATGCTCAAACCAGACATAAGGCGCTCACTGTTATTATTTTAAAGAATACCCGCCTGGGTCATCAGCTCGGTGACTTTTTTACTGTTGAGCGTAGACGGTTCAACTTTCGGCGCTTCAAGTTTATTCAGCGGTACCAGTTTTTCGTTAGAGGCTGCGTTCACGCCCACCGCATATTCAAACGCGTTGTTGGTGCGCAGAATATCCTGCCCGGTTTTACCGGTGATCCATTTAATAAAGGCCTGGGCCTGCGCTTTATGTTTGCTGGACGCTAACACACCGCCACCGGAAATACTGACAAAGGCCCCCGGATCCTGATGTTTGAAATAGTGAAGTTGCGTGTTTTTGCTGTTCTCACCGGTTTTCGCCTGATCGACAAAATAGTAGTAATGGTAAATAACGCCACTATCAATCTGCCCGGCATTCACCGCTTTTAAGACAGTGCTGTTACCTTTATAAGCAACAAAATTGGTTTTCATCGCTTTCAGCCAGTCGAGGGTCGCCGGTTCGCCTTTTAACGCCAGCATAGCGCTGACAATCGCCTGGAAATCGGCACCCGACGGAGAGGCCGCCCAGCGCCCTTTCCATTCCGGCTTCGCTAAATCCATGAGAGATGTCGGCACCTGGGCCGGGCTGATTTTGCTCGGGTTATAAACGAACACGGTGCTACGCGCGGCAATCCCAATCCAGCGGCCATGGGCCGGACGATAAGCGGCAGGCACCTGTTTTAGAGTATCGGCATCGAGCGGAGCGAACAGGTTTGCGTTGTCGACCAGGGTCATTGCCGGAGAGTTTTCAGTCAGGAAAACATCGGCAGGCGAAACACTCCCTTCCTGGACAAGCTGATTACCCAGCTCGGTATCGCCGCCATTACGCAGGGTCACTTTAATCCCGGTCTCTTTCGTGAAACCATCAACCCACGACTGAACCAGATTTTCATGCTGGGCATTATAAATGACAATGCCGTCATCATTGTCGGCCGCAAAAGCAGAAGAACCCGCGAAAACAGAAGAGATGACCAAAGCTATCGAACACATGGCAGAAAAGCGATTTCTCATATTTATTCCTTATAAAAGGTGTGTCTAAACGAAGCGTTTGCAAGCTGGCTGGAGTTTAAACGCACAGATATCGGAATGAGAATCGAAATAATTCTCAACATTTGAGTTCGCTATTTAATACTGCCGAATTTTAAATATTTTAATAAACATATCGTTTTGAATTTCGAGAACATCCAAAGATTAAGAAAACCTTAACCCGCCTGAAATTTATCAACTTTTTCCAGCTTCCATTTTTTGTTATCGTCCTTTCTTTTCCGGGTTTATAAAATTAATATCATTCTATCCCTGATGCCAGCAGGGACACTATAATTAATAATAAAAGGCACGCTGACTCATCATGAACGGTAAAAAAATAGATACCATCGCAAAAATTGCCATGCGCAGTCGTGGCATTACGGTAAAGGAAAAAAGAGTTCGCTTTCAGGGCGTCACTGTTCTTTTTCGCTACAATGAAGGCCGTTATGATGTCTTCTCTGATAACGAAAAGGTCGACTCTATCGAAACCAATAACATTAATCAGGCCATTGCTGAATACAAGAAGAAAAAGCAAAGCTAACGCCTCCTGCCCCGTTCTTCCCCTGACAACTCAACCGCGTTAAACGCCAGACGGCTACACTCATTACATCCTCTTTTGTCACCATGGAGATTGTTATGTCAGAAAAGCTTCACGCGCAGTGCCACTGCGGTGCCGTCGCTTTTACCGTTGAACTCACTGATGGGTTTAATACCTTACGCCGCTGTAACTGCTCGTTTTGCCGGATGCGTGGTGCGGTAGCTGTCTCTGCCCAGTTATCCGGGCTCGAAGTGACGCGGGGCAAGGAGAAACTCACCGAGTACCGGTTTAATACCCAGGCAGCGGCTCACTATTTTTGCTCCGTCTGTGGGATTTATACCTTTCACCAGCGCCGCTCCAACCCGGAGCAATTTGGCGTTAATGTCGCCTGCATTGAAGGCGTTTCCCCTTTCGATTTTCCGGTCATTCCTGTCATGGATGGCGTGCATCACCCCAAAGATGGCCCAAGCGATGGCATTATGGGCTATCTGACATTCAACTTGAAATAACCCCCCACCCTGGCTGACTTCGGGCCAGGGGTTCTCTACATTTACCTCGTGTTTTTGCGCATTTGCCCCTTTTACTCGCCATTGAAAGATACTAGTATGGTAGTTACAAAAACATGACTGAATAAAAGGACAACTGTGATGCAAATGACAATGCGCTGGTTTGGGCCAGACGAGGATAAAATTCCGCTTGAGCATATCCGCCAGGTACCGGGGGTTGAAGGTGTGGTCGGCGCGCTTTACGACGTCGCTGTCGGTGACGTCTGGCCTGTCGATAAAATTAAACACATGGTTGGTCTCGCCCATCAGGCAGGCCTCAAGATGGAAGTTATTGAGAGCGTTAACATCCATGACGACATTAAGATTGGCCTGCCCAGCCGCGATCAGTACATTGAAAATTACCAGCAGACCATCCGTAACCTCGCCCGTTTTGGCGTGAAGGTGATCTGCTATAACTTCATGCCGGTATTCGACTGGATGAAAACCGAGATGAATTACGTCCTGCCGGATGGCTCGCTGACCATGGCCTTTGAGAAAAAAGGTATCGACAAGAGTCTTGAGCAAGTGGTGCGCGAGGTGCTGGATAATTCTAACGGCTTCGCCTTGCCCGGCTGGGAACCTGAACGTCTGGCCGGCGTGCAGGAACTGTTCGCGAAATACAAAGACGTGGACGATAAGACGCTGCGTACCAATCTGGTCTACTTCCTTGAGCGTGTCATTCCGGTGTGTGAAGAGGTTGGCGTGAAAATGGCTATTCACCCGGACGATCCGCCGTATTCGATCTTCGGCCTGCCGCGCGTGGTAAAAAACCGCGACGACCTTGACTGGATCTGTAACGCCGTCGACTCCCCGGCTAATGGCATTACGCTGTGCACAGGCTCCATCGGTGAAGACCCGGAAAATAATGTCTACGACATCCTGGCGGAGTTCACTCGTCGTAAACGCATCCATTTTGCCCATGTGCGCAATATTAAGCTCATCAAAGATAAAGATTTCTACGAGTGCGCGCATCCCTCTCCGTACGGTTCGCTGGACATGTACAAGGTGATGCAGGCGCTGCATGACAATGGCTTCGAGGGTTATATCCGCCCGGATCATGGCCGCTTTATCTGGGGGGAAACCGGTCGTCCGGGCTACGGCTTATATGACCGTGCTCTGGGTGTGACCTATCTTGTTGGCCTCTGGGAAGCGCTGCAGAAGAAACAGCATTAACCTGTTTGCCGCCTGCGCATAGTTGGGCAGGCGGTTACCCCACATTTCACATCTTCCTCTCCTCGCCATCACCGCACCGGGTAATTCCCCTCTTACCATTCAATAAATCCCCCCTGCATTTTTGCATTTTTTAGCGTTTCGATTACGCTTATGGATCAACTTGCCTGCCGCATGGCGTTCGCCAAATCTTTGGCTATAGATCCTGACTGAATGAGGCCGTCGTGAAGGGTACCCGTGACAGCGATGATGGTGCCATTAAGTGCCCTTTAACACAGATGCGCTCGTGTGAAGAGAGGTTGGGCGCGCTTGTGATAGAGATGTTGCACGCTAAGCAAACCATCAGCAAACGCACTATCTGCCTTAAAATTGCTGCCCGCATCGCGACTGAGACGGACGCGGCAACCGAAGCGCAACTTAACGCCTTAATGGCGCTGATCTTTACCAAAGGTCAGAAGTGAAAGCGCGGCCATCTTTTAAATAAGATCAACAAAAAGAGGCAGGTTTGGCCTGAGTGTGCATAATGTTTAGGGCTTGTGTAAAACAGTGTCGTAAATTTTGAGAGGCGAAATGAGTAAAAATGATAAGGACAAACTTGTAGATACTGTCATGGGAGAAGCGATTCTTACGCTTCTGGAATCAGCGGATGATATTTCTTTCGATGCCTTAATTGTGCAATTGCAGGAAAACCTAAGTAGTGAAACCGACAGTGAAAGGCAGGAAGCCTGGCGAAGCGCAATCAGTGGTGTGCACCATTTCCGTACGCAGCCCGAGCACAGCAAAAAAAGCGCCTGGTCTTTGCAAACGACCCAGCGCAAAAGTCGACTCCGTGACGACACTCTGTTAAGTATCAGCAAAGCAATCAAACACTAAGCATACACGCCCTGTTTAACCTGTATGGTTAACAGGTTTGCGATTCCACCTGTACCCTTCTAATCAGACTTGCGTCAGCATGTTCCGACATAATGCTCATTGTGAATTTGATCTGGCCTGACGGCTTTAGAAGACGTTCGTCATCTCAGCAACGGGAGAGTAATTGAACGAAAATGAGCAAGTTCAACCAGAGGAAATCCATGAGGCGATTGGCCTGGCCGCCACTTATCTTATGAATTCGCGCCTGCCCATAAAGGCAGATAACCTCGTCATGGTGCTTCGCGCGCAGGAAGTCATGGCAACATGTTCCCGCCAGAGAAGCGTTCTGGAAGCCACCCGACACTATCTGATACAGCGGCGCAAAAAGCCGCTGTAATGGTTCCCCGGCATTATCCTGGCGTGACGGAGACAAGTACGATTGATGGCTGCCTTCGATTTCATTGCGAAGGCAGCATGTTTTCAGGCAGGGAAACAGAAAATTTGAATTAAACGTCGTCGGGGGTTTTCTGAACAACCATTTCAAGCGCGTTGCGATAGATATCCAGTTTGACGACATCTTTTTCAATTTCAAGCAGTTGAATGAGCGCAAAGATAAGGTCTTTATTGCTTACATCAGCCTTGTGAGCACGGAGGCTCTGCGTGATTTCTGCGATAAGCTGTTCTTCCGCCTCGAAAGCATGAGGATCGCGACCAAAAAAGGCGTTTAGTTGTTCCTCAGTTGTCGTGCTCTGCATATTCATTCCTGTAAAAAAGTAAACCACGGCTCTCTGCAAGGTGTCAGAAGAACCAAACCAAGAATAAAATTAGACAGCAATCTCATTACCCGCAATGTCATTGATGAAATTTTTTGACCGTCTGGTCCAGACGCGCTTTGCCGCTTGCCTGACATCAATCATTCCGGCTTTTTGTACAGTAAAATACTGGCGTATGACCATAGACAAAATAGTAACTTGCCGCATTCGCTCGCACGATATCGATACTGATACCACGATCGCGAAGATGGTAAAAATCAGGCATCTGGTCCAGCAAAGGTTCCGTCCGTTTTGGCAGTTCATTGGTTTCGTTCGACACCATAATCATTTTTCCATTCTCATACCAATAATTAAAAGAGACGTTATTACTGGTAGACAGCGCCGGCTGAGTCCCTTTTATATATTTCCCCGATGATTCATAACTACCACTACCGCCATCGAATGAATAATTGGTAATGATATCCATTATGGCATCCTCATCGACAATAATGGCATGAGCATCACAGGTAAAATGGTTACGCTGATAGCTGAGATACCCGGCGCAAAGTAGCGGCGTCGCAATGGCGATTAAGATAGCTCCCCAGAGCAGAAAAAGTTTATTGGTTTTCATGATATTTCTGCCGATAAAAAAGGGTCCTGCAATGTGCATTAGCGCTATCAGGTGTTTTATCACATATGAAGATTGATATTCCCTGTTGCAGGCGATTGACAGTCATATAGGCACTGTCCCCTGGCTTACAGGTGATCGGATAACGCGCCGATAACGCGTTAAACTGACTGCGACTGTGCTCCACATCGTACCAGGAAGAAAAAACCTCACAGTTGCCGATTTTTCCAACCTGCTGATAATCCGCAAACACGGCTTTATCATAATTAAGTGAGCCGTAGAGCACAGCACATGAGAGACAAAAAAGCAGGCCTGCCATAAAAAAGGCAACAGGTGAATGTAATAGCGCATCCCATCTTGAGTCTTGCTTGTTGATGATTATATTGTCATTCGCAACGGACATATACCCGGCCTCAACAGGCTCAGGGAAAACTGTCCTCTGTGGCAGAAAATCGGCCGCTTCCCCCGCGCAAATTTGCGCGACAGATTTAAACCCTGCCTTGGGAATTGTTTTAATCACATCATCGGCGAGTCCTGCAGACTTCAACGCTTTTCTGACTGACGCAATAGCCTGATATAAAGCGTTGGTTGTGACTACCGCCCCCTGCTTTCCCCATACCGCATCAAATAAAAAACGCTGCGAAAGCACCTCTCCGTTATGTAAAAGAAGCTGCAACAAGCATTCGTTTACCGGGCCGTGGAGGATAATGCATTGGGCAGGGTAGTTTTGTATCGCGCAAAGACGTCGCTCATCGGGTTCAAACAGGACAACATCGTTAATCAACCATGCAGTCTTCATAGCGTGATCATCAGAGATATACGCACACTGACTTCCCTTGAAACAACCGCGCGCACAAAAATCTGATTCAGATTTTTATTGTTAATTTTCAGCATGTTATTATCATTTTCTCAAATACTAAACCTACGTATTCCTGCCTGCGGATCGCTTTCCATTCAGTATAAATCATATAACGTCACTCCACTTTTTTTCCACATTCCCTAGAGTAGCTGACATCCGGCACGTTGATTGCGCCAAAAGTATGTTCTCCGCCAGACAGGGCGCTGCCAGGCTCAGAGGCGGAAACAAGAAGCTGATGTCAGCATGAATGACCAGCCTCTAACAAAAATATAGTTATAAATCTTGATGACTAAAAAAAGAATCTTTAACAGCTAAAAGAGGAATGATGAAGCCACTTTTCAGGACAAAAAACTAAAGGTTCTATTTAGATGAGATTAAATGATTGAGGCGTGGAGTAACATCCACCCCGAAATAGCGCAGCGGATCGGAGATTGGAAAGCCTCGGTATCAGCCATATAATCACCCTATAAATGTATGGTTTATCGAGAAGCACTCTGTGTCGCGGCATCAGGCCGATCTATTTTAATGCGAGCATGACAGAATGGGCTATCGCTTATATGGATTTATGATTGGTAAAGAAATACATTTCGACATTAACAGTCGTCGATTGTACAGGTTACCAACCAGCCAATCTGATAACAATTTGATATTTGCCTCTGTTGTTTTTAACGATACGATGATGAATCTTTTTCTTTATTTATTGAAATATGGTCGACATAACAACATCAGTAAAGAAGAATTGTTTCATAACATTTGGGAAGTGAGCAACTTAAGTCCTTCCTCGCAACGGCTATGGCAGGTTTTAAATAACTTAAGTAAAAAGCTTACTCTTATCGGTCTGCCCCGTGATTTTATCATAAATAAGAAAGGCCGAGGCTATACCGTAAATTATGAGGACGTTACCCCTATTTATTATCGAGTGAGTGAACTCCCGACTCACTCTATTAAAAAAGAGGAGAAGCCAGATACCCTGCGAGAGTGATGTCAGCCAGGGATTTGCCCTGCGCACCCCCGTGCAAAGGGCTTTTTTTTCTATTGTAATCCGATCGCGGGACGTAATCTGCCCCCTTTAATACTGATGCAATGAAACCGTCCAATGACGGTAATGCCGATACTGGAAGAATAAATGAATCTGATACAACCTTTTTTAAACCTGAAAGTTGGCAGGAAATTACTGTTAGGTTTCTCGATCGTATTGTTTGTTACAATCGCGGTTCTGACCTCCGGTATGTTTGGCTTAAACAACATTCAGGATAAAGTTACCAAAAATGAGCTTACAACCGACCTATTTAATTCACTTTCAAGCGTAAGACTTGGCCGAACTAATTTTCAGTATACGCTTGATCAAAAATATTTAGACCAAACAAATACCTCCGCACGTCGTATGCAGGACACTATCAACCAGCTTAATACATTCAACTGGTCGGTGGAGGGTAAAAGCGCTCTGGACAAAACAGCAAGTGCGGTTAACGACTATGTCGAAACGCTAAATCTGTTCACCAAAGCGCTGAACACGAAGAAGCTGAGCGAGAAAAAACTGGATACGCAGGAACTCAACGACGACTCCGCGCTGGCAGATAAAACCAGTAAAAACAGTTCACTCACTCAAAGCCAGGCACTTCTCGCCGAGCAAGTGGCTTTTCTGATGAGTGATATTGACTCACAGGTCACGGTCTATAAAAGCCACCCGACGGAACAGTTGCAAAAGGAGATTATTGTTCGCCTGACCGCCTGTAAAACAGCAACGGAACAGCTTCTTCTGCAATTGCCGGATGACCAGAAAACCTGGCTTGCCGATGATGTGCCTTATTTCCAGAATATTGCTGCGGAACTCGAGCACTATCGCAATGTGTGGACGGAACAGTCCACCCTGTCATCTCAACTGACTGACCGGGCAGTGGTTTTGACTAATGCCATTCAGGCTCTGTTTGATCTTCAGCAGCAAATTGTCGCCACGGTCGTCAGCAATGTGCAATGGCAAATGAGTACGGTAGCACTGATTGGTATCCTGGCCGGTATCGCTTTAGCGTTCTGGATCACCCGCGCCATTACCCGCCCGCTTAATGAAACCCTGTATGTGGCGGAACAAATTGCGAAAGGCGATCTGACCAGTACGCTGACCAGCAACCGTAGCGATGAGCCGGGCCTGTTAATGCAGGCAGTTGCCACCATGAATGAGAATTTGAAAAACATCATTTATGACGTGCGTAATGGCGTGGAGAGTGTGGCGCGGTCATCCTCGGAAATTGCCGCAGGCAATATGGACTTATCATCTCGTACTGAACAGCAATCCGCCGCCGTCGTGGAAACAGCCGCCAGTATGGAGCAGCTAACCTCCACCGTGGCGCTCAATGCCGAAAATGCCAGCCATGCCCGTCTGCTCTCAGAAGAGGCATCGCAAAATGCCAGCCAGGGTAGCCAGATCTCGCAGCAGGTTATCGACACCATGAAGAACGTGCGTAGCAGCTCGCACCGCATTTCGGAAATTACCACGGTTATCAATAGCATTGCCTTCCAGACCAATATCCTGGCGCTCAATGCGGCGGTTGAAGCCGCGCGTGCTGGCGATCAGGGGAAAGGCTTCGCGGTGGTCGCCGCCGAAGTTCGTAACCTCGCCCAGCGCAGCGCGCAATCGGCCAAAGAGATTGAAAACCTGATTCAGGAGTCCGTGGTGTATGTCGACAGTGGTTTCACGCTGGTCGAAAGCGCGGGTGAAGCCATGTCCAAAATCGAGACATCGGTAGCCCAGGTACGCGACATCATGGGCGAGATTGCCGCGGCAACCGATGAACAAAGCCGGGGCATTTCGCAAATTGCCCAGGCGATGGCAGAGATGGACACCACCACGCAGCAAAATGCCGCGCTGGTTGAAGAGTCCTCTGCCGCTGCCAGCTCGCTGGAAGATCAGGCGGTACAGCTCGAAAAAGTGGTTTCTATTTTCCGGGTCGCTAAAGAGACCGCCATTCAGAGTGAAAAACGGATGCTGACGCGCAGTAACATGACAGTACTACCGACGAAAAAAGCCAGCAACCATGACAATGGCGACTGGGTTAAGTTCTGAGTCTCCGTTTTTCTAAATCTCGTCAGGCAATCGTAATTGCTGATTGCCTGACGACACAACCACCGATTGCCACCCTTTTGACTCTGTTTTATGACAACGACACCGGACTATGCCAAACCTGATTAAAGCAGCAACGTTGTTTTCGCAACTGCAACAGAAAACGTATTTTGGTTTCGTCGTGATGACCGGCACGGTGAAATTAATTGCCGCTGTATTTTTATCACTGGTCTTACTGGCATCAGGGCTTAGTTTGATAGCGATGCATCAGCTACATTCAGAACGGGAAAATGCCCGCGTCGCGGCACAGAGCATCCTCGCCTATACCGAGGAGTTGCTGGGCGAAGCCAGCGATGCCGCCAAAAGTAGCCTGCAGGCGCAACAGGTCATATGCAGTGGCAGCCTCTCTCGTGAACAGGCGTTTTTGCTGAACCATTTCCCCCATATTCAGGCAATAAGTTTTGTGCAAGGGGATACGATTGGTTGCTCCTCATTAACCGCAGCCCAAAGGAAAATAATTCCACAACGGCTGTTTTCACATATCGGCACAACAGAAGCTCCCGTTGAAACATTATTGTTTGATATGCCAACCCTTTATTATCTGGCCAATATTCAAAACAATACGTTACTGGTCAATATCAGCGCCTCTTTTATTAACAATGCCTTTAACCTTGATGGTGTGGAGGGAAATATGTATCTGCAAATTGGCGGCGCACAGGTCTGGAGTGACGGCAGTATTATTTATGCCTCCGGAGACAACGAACACTTTATGCATCTGAGGTCGGCGACCTTCCCGATTTCGGTCGCCTGGCAATACCCCGTGGCGATCCCCTTGTATCGCTTTATTGCGGAAAACACGTCGATACTCGCGTTTGCCCTGCTGGTTTCAACAATGTGCGGCTATCTCTTCTGGCGACTGATGGGCTATTTCACATCGCCCTTCCAGACGTTACAGCAGGCGATTACGCAACGGCAGATTCATCCGTTTTATCAGCCATTCTTCAAAGGTGATACGGGTAAGATCGCCGGGTTTGAGGTACTCGCCAGATGGAAACACCCCACGTATGGCTACGTTTCACCTGATATTTTCATTCCGCTGGCCGAACAGCATCATCTGATTGGCCCATTAACCCGGCTGCTGATGCAGCAAATTACTGCCGATTTTCAGAAGGCTATCCATCACTTTCCCGATGGACTCTATATTTGCATTAATATCAGTGCGCAAAATTGCCTTGATCCCCATTTTGAAATTGATATCAGCGACATGATGCACAACCTGGAGGCGAAAAAACGCCATATCGTGGTTGAAGTGACCGAACGACATCCGCTGCATGTCACGCCACAATTGAACGAATGGCTTGCCGCCCTGCGTCGCGCCAACATATCCGTGGCGCTCGATGATTTCGGCACCGGTTATTCAAACCTCGCCTATATTTGCGCACTGCAGCCTGAATTTCTCAAAATCGACAAAATGTTTGTCAGCCAGATAGACAACAATACCGATACTCGCCTGGTGGAAAGCGTCATTGACCTGGCGAAAAAAATGCGGCTCAAGGTGATTGCCGAAGGGGTAGAAACCCAGGCGCAGGTAGATTACCTGCGCGCAAAAAATGTCGATTTCATGCAAGGTTACTATTTCTGCCGTCCACTGCCTGCAGAAGACTTTATTAAGCGGATGAGGCTTGAGGTTAGCGCTGTGTCGTCGCCAGCTTAAGGGCCAGCCCAAAAAACCACCCCGGCCAGGAAAGCACAAACAGTGTCAATGGGCACAGGAGAAACCTTCTGCACAGTAAGGAAAAGCGAGGTTAACACTGAATGTGCAGGCGTAAAATGCCCTGTGTAGTCCGGGAGGCTATAACTGCGTTACACCCAGCGCCGCCGCCTCATCGCGCCAGGCGAGCAGCGGGGAATAAGCCTCGCGCGCAACCGGGCTAAACCCCGTTATCAACAATGCGTCGCAGACCGCCTGGTAACGCGCATCGTTGACCAGCTCAAATAGTGCCTCCTGTAGGAGTAAAAGACTCTGTGCCGATGTCTGTTTTGCGGTGATAAGTGGAAGTCCTGGGGCCAGCGGGCTTGAGCCAATCACCACCAGTCCGGCCAACAGTTCAGGTTCATGACGCGCTAATAACGCCCAGCTCACGCAGTCAATGGCCGCGATATCCGCCCTTCGCTGCCCAATCGCCACCAGTGATTGTCGGTGGCTACCGCTCAATACCACGGATGAGAAAAACGCCCCGCCCTCTGCCAGCGGTGCCACCATTTTGCGTAATGCATTGTAGCCCGACTGGGAGTCCACACTATTGCAGGCCGCCACGCGGCCACGGAAATCCGCCAGCGTTGGCCGGGTGTTTTCCTCGCGCGTCACCAGCAGGCTGCGGTAGTGAAAGCCGTCACAGCCGGGAGCAGAATAATGAAAGCAGCCGACCGTTTGCACGTCGGGCAACTGTGTGACCAGCGGAAAACCACAGGTCTGGCTTAGTAAGAGGGCGTCACATCGCCAGTGGGAAAGCAGCGCCTCTTGCGGCCAGACCGCGTTGACGGTAATCCCCTTCGCCGCCAGCCGTTCACTCACGGCGTGAATCAGCGCCAGGGTGTCCGGGCGGTGCAGGTCGTACATCGGAAAAGCGATTTCATGGCGCATGATTGTTATTGCTCGCGGTAAACCCCGGATGCGCGTTCACATCGACAGCGCGGAACAGAAAACGCCGCAGCCATACGCCATACCCACGCACCACAAATCCCCCGTTGCGTGCCTGATAACCGGCGCGATCGTATAAGTAGACCGTGCGCAATCCGTACCAGGGCACGCCCGGTAAGTCGTGATGCACAGAATGATAGTTCAGGTTAAGGAATAACACGCGCCAGGGCAACGCGGCTTCGTTAATCACCGAGCGGGCCAGCGGGTCCTCCTCTGCCCGGTGCTCCAGGAACGAGCGCACTTTGGTGAGCGCCAGCGCCGGATAACTGACCGTCAGCAGAAACCAGATGAGCGAAAAGCCGCAGTGGGCAATCCACGCAAAGGTCACCACCAATAATATCCCGTGAACCAGCCACATCGCGATAGCATCACGCTGGCGGGTGCGAAATGCCGTGATCATACCCACAACCATTTGCGCGATGTCGAATAGCGGGCCCAGCAGCAAACGCCCCGGAAAGGTATTACGTAACTGGATAAGGCGGCGCTGCCAGCGGGGTAAACGCTGCCAACGATGGGCGGAAAAGTAGTAGGATTCCGGGTCGTCATCCGGCAACGTCAGCAGGTGGGCGCGGTGGTGCGCAAGGTGAGAATCGCGGTACAACCCATACGGATACCAGACGGCCAGCGGCATCAGCCCCAGCAGTTGGTTGACCCACGGGTAGCGCGTGGGGTGGCCATGAATAAGTTCATGCTGCAATGACATATACCAGGCGGTAAACCAGATAAGCAGTAACGTGGCGGGCAATAAACCCAGCGTTTCATGGCAGGCCAGCGTGGCAAACCAGCCACCGTAGATAACGACTATCAATGCCCAGGTCGGAAATTCACTGCGCCACAGCCAGGAACCGGACAGCCGCCGGATAAGCGCGCGCTGCTGCTCGTGTAGGTAAACCGCCTTACTTTTTGCCATCCACTTAATGCCCTTTTTCAGCCTTTTTCTGTGCCGACGATGGGAGAAAAAGCCGGAAATAACAAAGTATTTAAATGGATGAGCTATTGCGAAAAAGCGCTATACGCAGCTATCAAATAAACAGACGAATGGCGCTGTAAAGAAGCAGACAGGCCAGCAATGCATTCACCGCGCGAGCATGGCGACGCAGTAACGCCTGAAACAAGTGCCCTGCTACCGCCCAGCAAAAATTTCCCGCCGCGCCGATAAGGGCAAGGCTTACACTCATCACCGCAACAACGGCGATATTATGGGTATAGGGCAAAACAAAAGCAGAGAGCGCCGTAATGCCATAAAGGATGATTTTGACGTTGGCAAACTGCAGTGCAAAGCTGGTCCAGAAGCTCAGTAACATTGACGTTCCCTGCGCTGTCGCCGGATCGCTGCGTACAATTTTCAGTGCCAGCCACACAATATAGAGTGCGCCAGGAATGTTGAGCCAACCAGTGACGGCGGGCAATACATGAGTGAGCGTAATGGTGAAAACTGCACATAACAGCATAATCACCAGAAAACCACAGGTCATTCCCGCCAGCACGCGCACGCTGCGCCTGAGTCCATGAGCACTCACCGAACTGAGCGCCAGGATATTATTAGGGCCGGGGGTGATGGCAGAGATAACCGTATAGGTTAGAAAAGCAGTGATAACGGCAGTATTCACAAGGATCCCTCAGATAATTTTTGTTTAAACTACCCTGCGCAAATACTTAAAAAAATCGAAATATTTGTTATTCTGACTTCGACATTTTCGATGAATTTAAGAGGGAAGGAATGGATCTGCGTCGTCTGATGACACTGAAAACCGTGGTCGAAGAGGGATCCTTTGCCCGAGCAGCCAATAAACTCTGCTGCACACAGTCCACCATCACTTTTCAGATCCAGCAACTGGAACAAGAACTGTCGCTCCGGCTGTTTGAAAAAATCGGTCGTCGGATGATCCTGACCGAGTCCGGACGTAATATTTTGCCGCATGTCTATGAACTGATGCGGGTGATGGACGGGCTACGCCAGGCCGCGCTGGACAAAGACGAGCCAGCGGGCGAACTGCGTATCGCCGCCGGGGAAACGCTGCTATCGTATAAAATTCCCGCTGTACTCCAGAAGTTTAAGCAACGCGCGCCTGGCGTTCGCCTCTCATTGCAGTCACTCAACTGCTACGCTATCCGTGATGCCCTGCTGGCAGATGAGGTGGACCTTGGCATCTTTTACCGTGTGGGCAACGATTCAGCCCTGACCATGCAAAACTATGGCAAACAGCCCTTAGTTCTGGTCGCCTCACCACAACTTAACGGCGTCGATTTCACCCGCTCAGGCCAGCATATCCCCGCCAGCTTTATCATCAACGAACCGCAATGCATCTTTCGCCAAATTTTTGAAAGCACTTTACGTCAGCGCCAGATCACTCTCGATAACACCATCGAGTTATGGAGTATTGAGAGTATTAAACAATGTGTTGCAGGTAATCTTGGGATCTCATTTTTACCGCGCTTTACCGTTGAAAATGAACTGGCAAGCGGGTCGCTGGTTGAACTGCCCTTTTCGCTCCCGGCACTTACGATCGAGGCATTGTGCGCGTACCATGCGGGGAAATTTGTCAGCCCGGCGATGCGGGTGTTTATGGAATGTATGCAGGAAACACTGACGGCACCTCAGGCCAACACCGCAATAATCGGATAAATAGTAGCGCGGCATCCAGGCATTAATCTTTAACCCGCCAGCGCACATCCTGCTGTTTTCCTGAGCGCTTTGCCGTCAATGATACTCCTTCGACCGAGGTCAGGGTGACGGTAATCGACGCCATTCCATCAAGCGGGAGCATCATTAAACGAGAGTCCATCATCAATACCGTTTCCAGCGTCTCCTCACCGAGAAGCGCTGAAACGGCATTTAACTGGTTAAAACGTTCATTCTTGTTCATCAGCAGACCTTACTTGAAATAACCCACCAGCGTTGTACCGTGTTTGTAATACGCTTTTTGTTGAGGAAAATAGTGAATCACCGTCTTGTCGCCTGACTGGTAAACCGTTGCCCCAGGTTCGCGTTCGATAATGTCGGCCCGTTGACCGTCAATAAACGCCTCTTCTTTGCTTACATACTCAAAGGTAATGCCGTAGCCGGACCAGCGACGCAGCACTGACGTTTGCGCAGGAACGGAAGCTGCGGAGGTAGCCGCGTCTTCACTGCGGGTCTGAGTAGATGTTATGGGCGCAGATGTCATACACCCCGTCACCATAAACGCCAAAATAATCACACTTAAAATGTTACGCATCTTACTGATATTCCTTTTCTTTGATGTTGCACACCCGGTTTTGAATCTGTTTTGTAAGTCGTTTAGATTCATGGGGTCTGAACATGATTCGGTTGTAATGCCAGCCAGAAGAGTCGCGATAAATAGGATTGTCACAGACGTCTGTTTCAGCGGCGAATATCCTTTTTGAAGTGCCCGCTTCCGGGCGCTGGAGACTGTTTTCGCATGGCGTGGGGGCGACGTGTTGTACGCTTTCGTCTTCCTCAAACCACCCGCTATAGTCCACCACCTCGTCGCTCTCCGTTGCAAACATCAGTGCATGCTTAAAGGCCTGCATACTATTTAAAAACGGCGAGTGCGAATCACTCGCCTCCCAGCCCGAATCGCTTAAATTATCTGAGACGAAAAACAACTGATAAGCCTGCGTCACGCAGAGCGCCAGGAGGGCGCCCGTCACGATGTTCATGCGGGTTGGTAACTTCATTAAACGTCTCTCTCCATTTACGCGTTACCCTAACGCTTATCGTGACTGCGCCCGTCTTACTCAGTATCGGCGTGGGGTGATTACCAGGAGCCCGATAAACCGACAGAGCCGCCTGTCGCATTACCGTCGTACGAGATCTGCACGCTTACCGAGGTCTTCGCCGTGAGACCAAAGTTCAGGCCGCCTGCAATGGCAGTTTCATTGTCATATTCACCCACCGCCACCGCATACCCGGACTGGTGGCCGGCATAATGCAGGTTACTGGTCGCTTGCGACATCGCTCCCACCTGGTTGATCGTTTTACGGTTTTCATGGATATCTTTGCTGTTCTGATCGATACGCTGTTTGTTGGCCGCAATCGCGGAACGGTTCGCAGAGATAGCGCTACGGTTCTGATAAATGTTGGTGGTGTTGTTGTAAATGGCGGTATTGTTGCGGCTAATCTGGGTCCGCGCTGCCGTATCGACCGTCCAGGCATTAACCGTTAAGGTCGTCGCACTGTTCTTACCATTCGTACCATTCGTACCGTTGGTGCCATTTTTACCCGGCTGCCCCACAACATTAATCACCTGAATATTCCCGCCAGTTTGCGGCGTCCCGGAAGGTTGACTATTGATGGTGGTCACTTTCGTCCCGGTGATAACAGTCTGTACAGGCATTGTCGTTACAGTGGTCTGCGGATAGGTTTTCAGCGGTACTGTCACTGATGCATGTGGAGTCTGTGCTGAAACAGTGTTCGGCTGCGGCGTCTGTTGCTGCACGGTCGGTACTGCCTGCGGGATCGGCGTCGGCGCTTTCATCGGCTGCGGTGTCTGCTGCTGCACGCTCGGAATCGCCTGCGCTGTCAGGGTCGGCACGGCCATCGGCTGCGGCGTCTGTTGCTGCACGCTCGGTACCGCCTGAGGAGTCAGGGTTGGCGCTTTCATCGGCTGCGGAGTCTGCTGCTGCACGGTCGGAACCGCCTGCGGAGTCAGGGTCGGCACGGCCATCGGCTGCGGCGTCAGTTGCTGCACGCCCGGAACCGCCTGCGGAATCGGGGTCGGCGCTTTCATCGGCTGCGGGACCTGCTGCTGCACGGTCGGAACCGCCTGCGGAATCGGCGTCGGCGCTTTCATCGGCTGCGGGGTCTGCTGCTGTACAGTCGGAATGGCCTGCGGGATCGGGGTCGGCACGGCCATCGGCTGCGGCGTCTGCTGCTGCACGCTCGGAATCGCCTGCGCTGTCAGGGTCGGCACGGCCATCGGCTGCGGCGTCTGCTGCTGTACAGTCGGAACCGCCTGCGGAGTCAGTGTCGGCGCTTTCATCGGCTGCGGCGTCTGCTGCTGCACGCTCGGAACCGCCTGCGGGATCGGCGTCGGCGCTTTCATCGGCTGCGGGGTCTGCTGCTGCACGCTCGGTACCGCCTGCGGAATCGGCGTCGGCACGGCCATCGGCTGCGGGACCTGCTGCTGCACGCTCGGAATCGCCTGCGGAGTCAGGGTCGGCGCTTTCATCGGCTGCGGCGTCTGCTGCTGCATGGTCGGAATGGCCTGTGGCACCAGAGCAGGCGTAAATCCTGTGACTGCCTGCAAGTCAGCCATATGTCTGGACGCGATATTCATCGTCTGCCCTGCATTAGACCACTCTTTGATCTCCGCATCGGTCAGCATCGCTATCTGATTATGGGTGTTTTTATATCTGCGATTCACATCTGCGGCCTGGTTGAGATCATGCCGTGTGGCCTGAATATCGGCAACGTATTGTTCAATAGTGCCAGGGTAGATCGTTGCGTTCACAGAACAAATCGAACCCACCAGCACGGCAAGGGTCGTCAGTCTGGCAACCGTATTACGTTTCATTATGTGCTTACCATCATTCGTTAAGTTGAAAATGAGGCACAGACAATGTCGCTAGCCCCAGAGTTAATCAAGACTTCAATGTCGCGAAGATTACAGACATACAAAAGACTTATCAACTGTTTCTTTATTAGCTACATATGGGTTTTAAAGATGACTTTGAAAAGACTAATATTTTTGTCTTAAAATATTTCATAGCTTTAAAAAGTTTTTCTAAAGACATCAAATAGTCACGTGAGTGATAAATAACACGCCAAACAAATAACTGATAACTCTTTTCAAGAAGATGGTAAGAAAGGAGATAAAACCATTAAAAACAATAAATAAGAGATAAAAACCAGCATAAGAAGATAAGAAAACTGAACAAAGGTAAGCGTTAACCTGTAAAAGGACTGTTTTTTGGCAGAGTTGAGAAAAAGGTAAGGGGGAAGAGTGTCAGAAAGAGGGAAAAGACAAAAAAGACGTAGTTTCACATCACCAAAGACCAGACATTAATCAATCAAGCAAGAAAAAGACATAATAAAGACTACAAAAAGTCATTAAAAGAAAATGACACTCATCCCCAAACCTGAGGAATTCCCAGTAATCTTACGTTTTACAGCGATAACGCCGCTTAATAAAAATAAAACAGTGGTAGCGATGACAGGGTCCGGCTGAAAATCGATGAGGCGTTGGCGGCTGACCGGGGCCGCCCGCAGGGAAGCGGGCGGAGGGGATAGCCTGCAAGGACGCAGGCTGGTCCCCGACCCGAAAGTCAGACGACATAAGCATCATGGACCGCGCCAGCGGCGATTTTCTTTGCCGGGAGCCCGGGTCGCCAGGGTGGTGGCGGTGAGCCACCCTGGCACGTTCACGGGTTCTGTCGCGACAGAAAAGCAAGGAACATAAGGTGAACGGAATGACCATCAGAGCCGCATTTCCCCCTCACCCTAACCCTCTCCCCAAAGAGGAGAGGGGACCGTTCGTGCTCGCATTTTTGTGGGGGATTCCTCAGCCCCCAAACCATACTCAGCGCGCACGGCTGTGGCTCTTTTTGACTTGATGACGCTTCTTACTTTGCTGGAGGGAAGATCCGCGCGCTAAGAAAATCGATCAGTACACGTAGCTTTGGCGAGGGATGTTTACTGGCAGGCCACAGAAGATGTACCACGCCGGTGTGGCTGGCGTAATCGGCCAGGACTTCCCGCAGCGCCCCCTCTTCCAGCGCTTCACGAATGGCGAAGTCAGGTAACCAGGCAATGCCCAGCCCACGTAGCGCGAAACAGACACGGGTTTCAATGTTATTGCATACCATGGTCGCCGGAAGCGCGAGTTCGTTTTCCGCCTCGTTGCCACGCATCACCCAGCGCTCCAGTTTGCCGCTTGAGGGAAAACGGTATTGCAGGCAGGCATGGCGCGTAAGATCCGCAGGGGTTTGCGGTTCACCACAGCGGGCCAGATACTCCGGCGATGCCACGACCACGGTACGAAAGTGGCCCAATTTGCGGGCAGAAAGGCGCGAATCCGCTGGCGGGCCGATGCGCAGCACGGCGTCATAGCCTTCGGCAATCACATCAACCATGCGGTCGGTAAATTCCAGATCCAACTGGATCTGCGGGTACTGGCGCATAAAATCACCCAGTACGGGTAGTACCAGCGAGCCCACCAGCGGCAAGCTGAGTCGCAAACGTCCGACCGGGTGCTCCGCCGCCTGGGTGAGTTCCTGCTGTGCGGCCTCGATTTCCGCGAGGATGCGTCGGCTGCGCTCCAGCAGTAAATGCCCTTCTGCCGTCAGCGTGATACTGCGCGTGCTGCGGTGAAACAACCGTACACCGAGCTTATCTTCCAGACGGGCGATGCTCTTGCCGACCGCCGAGGCCGACACGCCAAGGTTACGCCCGGCGGCCACAAAGCTGCGCATCTCCGCCACCTGCACAAACACCACAAATCCGTTAAGACTTTCCATACGCCCCCGCTATTACGGACATTTATCTCCGCAGTGTCATGAAATATACCCCTCTTTTTCCGCAATCGCGAAGCTTCTACTGTGGAAACGTTGAACACTGAGGAGAGAACATATGCACGATTTCATTCAACGCGTTGTCCGTCAGGCTCTGCATGAGCGCCGCCTGGTGGGCGTGGAAGTCATGGTCGCCCACCATGGGCAAACGCTTTATCACCAGGCGGCAGGCTACGCCGACCGGGAAACGCACCGCCCGATGACGCTGAATACCCGTTTCCGCCTTGCGTCGGTCAGTAAACCTATCGTGACCACCGCCGCGATGGTGCTGGTGCAGCAGGGGAAATTGCATCTTGATGAGGCCATCACCCGCTACCTGCCTGACTTTACCCCGCCCTTGCCGAATGGCGGCCAGGCCACCATCACGCTGCGCCAGTTAATGAGCCACAGCGCCGGTCTGGGTTACCGCTTCCTTGAAGAGGATGCGAACGGCCCCTACGCCCGCGCGGGGGTTTCTGATGGGATGGATGCATCCGGGGTAACGCTTAACGAAAACGTCCGTCGTATTGCCACGGTCCCTCTGCTATATGCGCCGGGAACCGCGTGGTGTTATTCGCTGGCCATCGATGTGCTGGGGGCGGTGATTGAGCAGGTACAAGGACAACCGCTGGATGTGGCGATAAAAACGCTGGTTACCGGGCCGCTGGCCATGCACAACACCGCCTTCGCGCTCGCCCCACAACAAGAGGTCGCCACCGCCTATGTGAATGACCAGCCGGAGCCACACCGCCTGCAAGAGGGGGAGTTTGCAGCCCCTTTTGAGAACACTGTGGGTATCTGCTACAGCCCGTCACGGGTCTACAATAGCCAGGCGTACCCGTCGGGCGGGGCGGGAATGGTCGGCACCGTGGGCGATATGATGCGCCTGCTTGAAACGTTGCGCAGCGGTGGCGGTTCCCTGCTGGCCCCCGAATGGGTAGCGGAAATGGGCCGCGATCAGATTGCGCCACATGAACTCCCGGACGCCCCCGGCGTGGGCTTTGGACTGGGCTTTTCCGTTCTTCGCGATCCACAACTCGCCGCCTCGCCGGAATCCCCCGGCACCTGGCGCTGGGGTGGCGCCTACGGCCACGCCTGGTTTGTCGACCAGAAGCAGGCACTCAGCGTAGTGGCCTTTAGCAATACGCTGTATGAAGGCATGTCGGGACAGTTTGTGAATGATCTGCGCGATGCGGTCTACCACGGCCTGCGGGAGGCATCATGACAGGCGCGGAACGACTGCCCATTTTGCCGCTGCTGGCGCTGGGGATGGCGGCATTTGTCACTATTGTCACCGAAACGCTGCCTGCCGGGTTGCTGACGCTCATGGCAGACGATCTCTCCATCACGCCCGCGGCGGCCGGGCAAAGCGTGACGGCCTATGCCATCGGCTCGTTTATCGCCGCCATCCCTCTGATGTCGTTACTGCAGGGGTGGCGACGCCGCCGCCTGCTGTTGCTGACGCTTGCCGGGTTCACGCTGGCAAATACCGTCACCGCGTTTGCCACCGATTATTGGCTGCTGCTCGCTGCGCGCGGTATCGCTGGCATCGCAGCCGGTATTCTGTGGGCGCTGCTGGCGGGGTTCGCCGCGTCGATGGCCCCCGTCCATAAAAGGGGAAAAGCAATCGCCATTGCCATGGCAGGCACACCGCTGGCGCTCTCCATTGGCGTGCCCATCGGCACTTTCGTGGGTAACCTGATTGGCTGGCGACTCTGTTTTGCGATGCTTAGCGTAATGTCGCTGCTGTTGATCATCGTTCTGCGGCTGAGCGCCCCGGATCATGGCACGGCAGCCGTACAACAGCGCTTATCGCTACGCCGCGTCGCACAACTGCCCGGCGTGGGCGGCGTCCTGCTGCTGGTGCTCTGTTTCGTACTGGCGCATAACCTGCTCTACACCTATATTTCGCCGTTTCTGGCCCCCGCAGGGTTAACGGCAAGAACGGATGCTGTCCTGTTACTGTTTGGTCTGTGTTCACTGGCGAGTATCGCGGTAACGGGGGTGTTGATTGACCGCCACCTGCACCGACTCACCGTGCTGAGCGTTGGTCTGTTTATGCTGGCCGCCCTGCTACTGCAACTGAATGCGAGCAGCGCCTCCACGGTCTGGGTCGCGGTGACGCTGTGGGGGCTGGCCTTTGGTGGGGCCGCCACCCTGTTTCAGACCGCGATGGTGATCCGCGCCAAAGCGGCGACAGACATCGCGCAATCAATGCTGGTAACGGTGTGGAACCTGGCGATTGCTGGCGGCGGCGTGCTGGGTGGCATAGTGTTACAACACACTGGAACAGGCGGTTTTCCCCCTCTGTTGCTCTTACTGCTGGCCGTGGCGATGGGGGTGGCATGGGTAACAGGCAAAAAAACCTGCGCGAATGAGCAACAGTCATTCATCGAACAGTAAGGAGCACATCGGCACGCAGCGTGATATGTTGTGCGTATTGTGAATAATTTTGCGAAATGCGCAAAGATGATAACGCCCAATTTTGCCGAGTATCTCTCTGTCTTCGCCGATGTCGTGCGCAGCGGCAGCTTTTCCGCTGCTGCGCGTAAGCGTGCACAAACCCCGTCTGCCGTGGTGCGGCAAATTGATGCGCTGGAACATGAGCTGGGTGTCGCGTTGTTTATTCGCTCAACGCGCTCACTGACGCTGACAGATTCGGGGCAGAAACTGTACCAGCGGGCGCTGCGCCTGCTTGATGAGCTGGCTGATGTTCACGCGGAGGTCTCAGCATTTGATATTTCCGTGTCCGGCACCCTGCGCATCGCGTGCCTGCCCTCTTTCGGCAAGCGGTACGTTCTGCCGGTCATCGCAGCGCTGGAAGCGGAACACCCGGCGCTGCGCGTTGAACTCGATCTCACCGAACGGCTTTACAATCCGGTCACAGAGCGGCTGGACGTGATGATTCGCATGGGCGACCTGCCGGACAGCACGCTTATCGCCATGACGCTCGCGCCGCTGACACGCCTGCTGGTGGCAAGCCCCGCTTACCTTGCGCGTGCAGGCCAGCCGGTCAATGCCAGCGAGCTGGTCTCGCACCGCCTGCTCGATAAACTGCACGGCACCGACCTGCTGGGATGGAAGGAGATCCCCGGTTTTTCGCACAGCGAAGCGCAACGTGCCGGGGTGTTCTTTCGCTGCGATGATTTTGAAGCCTTACGCAGCGCGGCACTGGCGGGCATGGGCATCGCCTTTCTGCCCACCTGGATTGTCGGCCAGGATGTAAAAGCGGGCGCACTCACGCGTCTTTCGCTCGACGGCGAACCCTGGAATGCCGCCCCATCGCGCATTCATCTGCTGCGCGCGTTGCCACAGCCCGGTGCCAAAGTCCGCGCCTTTAATGCGGCACTTTGCCAGGCCATCGGCACACCGCCTGTCTGGGAACCCTGAACTTCATCTTTGCATAATGCGCAAAGATGTTGCGTCCGAAACGGCGTTATCATCCTGCATCGTGCCGTATAGAGTGGTGGCAACTCTTGATACGGGATTGATGCCACCATGGTTACCTCTTCTTCATCGTCAGCGCCGCTCTCGGCCACCACCGTTTTTCTGATGGCCCTGGCCTGCGCCTTTGCAGTTTCAACGCTTTATTACAACCAGCCGCTACTCGCCAGCATGGGGGCAACCTTCGGGCGCTCCGATGCGCAGGCGGGCCAGATTGCCATGCTGACGCAACTTGGTTACGCCAGCGGCCTGTTCCTGCTGGTTCCACTCGGCGATCGGGTCGATCGTAAACGACTCATCATCGCGCTGCTGGCATGCAATATGGTCAGCCTGCTGGCGGTGGGCGTCGCACCCAATTTTAACCTGTTAAAACTGGCCAGCTTCGCCGTCGGCGCCAGTGCCGTGAGCGCACAAATTATTATCCCCACCATGTCGGGTCTGGCCGATCCGACCCTACGTGGACGGGTTGTAGGCACATTGTTGAGCGGCCTCTCGGCAGGTTTACTGTTTGCCCGCACCTTAAGTGGTTTTGTCGGTGCCAGTGAGGGCTGGCGTATGATGTTTTTGCTGGCCGTCGCCATCGATGTACTGGTGATGGTGGTGATTATCCTCCGCTTCCCGTCAACCGCGCAGGCTACATCACTCCCCTATACCGCCTTGCTGTCATCACTGTGGGCACTGTTTAAAGATGAACCCACCGTTCGCGCCGCTTGCGCTACGGGATTTCTGATGTTTGCCGCCTTCTCCGCATTATGGTCTACGCTCGCTATGTTGATGGCGCGCCCGCCGTATGAATTTGGCCCGGACACCGTGGGGGCATTTGGTTTCGTCGGAATCGCCGGTCTGCTGGCGTCCCCGGCGATTGGCCGCGTGGTCGACCGCGTGGGTTCCGGCAAGATGCTTTTCGCTGGCGCACTGCTGTTGGTGGCGGCTTTTGCGCTGGTAGGCGTCGGCGCTTCACATCTGTGGTTACTCATCGTGGCAATGGCGATGATCGATATCGGTAACCGTGCGGGCCTGGTGGCGAATCAAAGTCGTATTACCGCGCTTTCGGCCACGGCGCGTAGCCGCCTTAATACCCTGTTTATGACCAGCTATTTTCTTGGCGGCGCAACGGGAACGGCGGTTGCGGCCACCACATCAGCTTCACTCGGCTGGCACGGGCTGGCGCTGACCGGGGCACTCTTTGCCGTTACGGCGCTGTGCGCCCATCTTTTAATCAGTACATCAACGCCGTCGCATCGCTAAAACGCACGGACTGAGGAGATAATATGTCTGAACAAACGAACGTGATCCCCGACACCATGACTGCCATCGAAATTACAGAGCCCGGTGGTCCGGAGGTGCTGAAACCAACAACGCGCCCGGTACCGCGCCCTAAAGAGAATGAAGTTCTGATTCAGATTGCCGCGGCGGGCGTCAACGGTCCTGATGTGATGCAACGCAAAGGGCAATATGCGCCACCGCCTGGCGCATCAGATATCCCCGGTCTGGAGGTTTCCGGTGTGGTCGTGGCCATCGGTAGCAAAGTACACCGCGTTAAACCGGGCGATCATGTGGCCGCGCTGATCCCAGGCGGTGGCTATGCGCAATACTGCGTGGCGGATGAAATCAATATCCTGCCCTTACCGCCTGAACTTAGCCTGACCGAAGCTGCCGCGTTACCCGAAACGTTTATGACGGTCTGGCTCAATATGTTCCAGCGCGGTCAGTTTAAAGCTGGCGATATTATCCTGATTCATGGCGGCGCATCCGGTATTGGTACGACGGCGACCATGCTGGCAAAAGCCTTTTGCGCCGGGAAAATCATCACCACGGTCGGCTCAGAAGCGCATCGCCAGGCCAGCCTGAAACTGGGGGCGGATGCCGCCATCCTCTATAAAGAGGAAGATTTCGTGGATGCCGTTCATCGTGAGACCGACGGGCATGGCGCGGATATTATTCTCGACATTGTGGCCGGGGATTACGTTGCCCGTAATTATGCCGCCGCTGCGATGAACGGTCGCATTGTGCAGATTGGCGTGATTGGCGGCGTAGCTAAAGAGGTTGATTTGTTCCCGATGCTCAGCAAACGGCTCATGCATCTGGGCTCCACGCTGCGTTCGCGTACCCCAGCGGAAAAAGCCGAGCTGATTGATGCCCTCACCGAAAACGTGTTGCCGTTAATTGAAACCGGGTCGGTGAAGCCGCAAGTCTTTAAAACCTTTCCACTGACCCAGGCAAGCGAAGCGCACCGGATGCTGGATGCCAGCGCGCATATCGGGAAAGTGGTGTTGGTGATGGAGCAGTAAACGCACCGGCGATGTCTGGCCCAGGACAGGCATCGCCAACAGAAAAGCAAGAGGAGGTCGATCGCCTCCGTCACCACAGTAACGCCTATCGTTGAGCAAGGAATAAACGATTAAAGTTTGCATATTTTGCATATTCCTATAAAAAACAACGGCCATTTTGCGCCACGGTTATCGGATGCAAAATGTATATAGTTTCTTAGCAAAATTATTTCTCTCTCCCCTGTATTTATTTATCAGCACTCCTGTTAGACTCCAACTAAATCGCACACTATCAAATATCGAGCGATTTACATTGCGTGCCGTTTACGCCCTTTGCCACCTCTCTAAAACAGAGCGCGACTATGAACTCATTAAAAAACTTCACCATCCGCCGCGTTGTGCTATGCATCCTGCTCACGGCATTTGCACTTATCACCGCGACCGGTGGTTATGCCGCTTACACAGCTCACAACATGAATAAATACGCCGAGCAGAGCGCGGCGCAGACACAACAGGCCCTTTTCCTCGCCCACGCCACGCTGGTTTTACAACATGGCACAGACGCTGAAAAACAGGCGCTTAAAAATGAAATCCCGGCGGGCCCGGAATGGGCGACGCTGTCCCAGGCGTTATCGGACACCTCCGCTAACTGGCAAACAGAAGCCACGGCGCGTATTAAAGACCTGACACAGCATGCCGTTTTCGACAGTGCGCTGAATTCATCTGACGGTAAGCGACTGAATATAGTGCTGCTCATCGCGCTGTTTGCGCTCGGCGGGCTGGTTCTGTTCTGTGACTGTTATCTGGTCATCCATCTGGTTAAACCGGTTGGCGATATTCGTTCATACTTCCAGGTTATTGCGCAGGGTGACCTTACCCGTGAGCCGAAAGATATTGGACGTAACTGCGTCGGCCAGATGATCCCCCTGGTGCGGGAAATGCAGCACAGCCTCCTTAAGACGGTCACCGCGATAAGCGAAAACAGTGACGCGCTTCATCGCGAAGCAAGTGAGATCGCGGCGGGCAATAGCGACCTGGCAAACCGCACCACGCGTCAGGCGGCCTCTCTGGAACAGGCGGCGACGAGTATGGAAGAGTTAACCTCAACGGTAAGCCATAACGCGGATAACGCCCGCCAGGTTCGCGACCTGTCAGTGACGACCGCAGAAACGACGGAAAAAGCCAGCGAACTGGTTGAGAATCTTGCCAGCACCATGAACCGTATCGCGGACGGCTCTGAGCAGATTCGCCAGTTCACCTCAACCATCAATAGCATTGCTTTCCAGACCAATATCCTTGCGCTTAACGCAGCAGTAGAAGCGGCGCGAGCCGGTGAGCAGGGGCGCGGTTTTGCTGTGGTGGCGACGGAAGTGCGTTCCCTTGCCCAGCGTAGCGCAACGGCCGCACGGGAAATCGAGTCCCTGATAAAATCAGCCATCGTTTCGGTGCATGAGGGCAAAGAGATTACCGATGCTGCGGGTGCGGCAATGACAGAGGTGAAAGGGAATGTCGCCAGCGTGAATACGCTTATCGGCGAGATTGCACTGGCCTCCGATGAACAAAGTAAGGGGATTTCACAGCTCAACCATGCGGTTGCGGAGCTGGACAGAGTGACACAGCAAAATGCCGGACTTGTCCAACAGGTGACGACATCTGCCAATAATCTCAACGCCAGAACCGAAATCCTTAATGAGGTGGTCAGTCACTTCACGCTCCCTGGCACAACAGTACGGCGAGAAAGCACCCACGCAGATTTTGCCAGGAAGCTTATCCCCGCCAGAGCACAGTGAGTCAGACCGGGCATAAGAACAAACATCTATAACGTCACGGACACCGCAGTGTTTTACAACATGAAAGTGTCCGTGACGCGTAAGTGCGACACCGCATCGCTGCGCTTCGCAGCACCCCGTTTCTGACACTCCCATGCCCAACAGCCGCTCTCCTTGCGCTTAATGACTGAATTTACCAATCCAGGGGCTGGTTTTATCCTGCGACCATAACTTCATCAACATCTCGCGAAATTTCTCGGCCGCCGGGCTCAATGAATCCCCCCTTCTTAACACTAAGCCAAGCGTTCTTCGGATAACGGGTTCGATAAGAGGACGGCTAACCAGCACATGATGCTCATCGGTAGGCATTGCCAGGCTGGGGACAACCGCAACCCCCAGACCCGCTTCCACCATCCCGAGAGATGTAGAGAGATGCCTGACTTCATAAAACCAGTTCGGCTGCCAGTCGAACCCTTCGAGCGCCTGGTCGATCAGAAGCCGGTTGCCGCTCGATTTGCGGACGCCAATAAGCCGGAGCCCGGCAAGATCTTCCCACATCACCAGCGATTTTTTGGCGAGTTCATGATCGCGTTTACAGGCCAGAACAAAAGGTTCATTCACCAGAGGGGTAAACTCTATATTGGGATGTGTGATGTTTATCATATTTATGCCGAAATCTGCGTCGCCATTAAGCACGGCTTCGAGGCAGTCGCTGGCACTATGCTCAAGAATGCGGATGCGAATATTCGGGTAATGTTCATTGTAATCACGAATAACGGAGGGCAAGAAATAGAACGCGGCGGTAGGTAAACAGGAGAGCGTAATAACCCCCGTTTGATGCGTTGCCATCTCTTTAATGCTGAGAATAGAGCTTTCATAAAAATCGATGAGATTCTTTGCCTTAGGCAGAAAATCTCGCCCGACGGCGGTCAGTTTTACTCGTCTGGTCGACCGCTCAAATAACGTTGTGCCCAAACTCTCCTCAAGCTTTTTTATTCGCCTTGTTAAGGCAGGCTGGGAGATGTGTAAAAATTGTGACGCCCTTGTGAAACAGCCAATTTCCGCAATCTTAACAAACGCTTGAATACCCTGTAATTCATGCTGCATGTTTATCCCCCCCACGTTTACCCCGCTATTAAACCATCGTAACCGACAGTTTATTAATGTGTAAAACGCATTAATCCTTCGTTTTTTGACATTAGAGTTATTTATCCGCATATGGGACGCTTACTGCATCATTTAATGTGTGGAAAGAGAAAACCTATGTTCAACATACCTTGCGTACTGATGCGCGGCGGTACTTCTAAGGGACCCGTTATTCTGGCAAGCGATTTGCCCACCGACGTCCAGGAACGTGATGCGGTTCTGCTGGCGCTGATGGGTGCCGGCCATGAGCTGGAAATTGATGGCATCGGTGGCGGCAGCCCGCAAACCAGTAAAGTGGCGATTGTGAGCCGTTCAGAGAGCCCGGATGCGGATATTGACTATCTGTTTGCCCAGGTCATGGTGAAAGAGCGCCGTGTGGATACCACGCCCAACTGCGGAAATATGTTATGTGCGGTTGGCCCTTTTGCCATTGAAAAAGGGCTGGTTGCGGCAAAAAACCCAGTCACCACGGTTCGCATCCGCAATCTCAACACCGGAACATTTGTTGACGCCGAAGTGCAAACCCCTGATTACAAGGTGTGTTATGAGGGTGACACGCAAATTGATGGCGTGCCTGGCGCCGCAGCGCCGGTCGGTTTAACGTTCCTCAATTCCGCAGGCTGTAAAACCGGTAAATTACTCCCGACCGGTAACACAACGGATGTTTTTGACGGAGTGGAAGTCACCTGCATTGATATGGCGATGCCGATGATCTTAATCGATGCACAGCAGATGGATAAAACCGGTGGTGAATCCCCTGCGGAGCTGGAAGCCGATCTGGCGTTTATGCAACGTCTTGAAAAAATCCGTCGCAAAGCTGGCGAGGCCATGGGTTTTGGCGATGTCAGCGACAAAGTGATACCCAAACCTGTGCTTCTGAGCAAACCTACGGCGGGCGGCACGATTAAGGTTCGCTATTTCATGCCGCATAATTGCCATAAATCGCTGGCTATTACCGGATCTATTGGTATTTCAACAGCAACCATCATTGATGGCTCTGTTGCCCAGAAAATCATTAGTGACCAACCGAAAGATGCATTTACCAATATTGTTAATATTGAACACCCAAGCGGAAAAATTACAGTCTCATTATTAAAAGACGGAAATAAAATCGAAAACACCCGTGCTGCTGTAATCAGAACGACCCGTAAATTGTTTGAGGGTAGTGTTTATGTTCCGGAAATCGCTTTAGCGGAAGTTATATGAACATCAGCCAGCCTTTTAGAAGTTTTACCGATTAATACCTTTAGCCTGTAACGGCTAAGAAGCTCTGTACCAGAAAAATAATGTCGAGGATATTATGGCTATAACGAACGTTAAAAATATTTCAGGCGGTTCCGGCGATGTAACAGCGAGCCAATACATCCGTGTCATCTTTGCTTTAGCCCTGTCAGGTTTGGCTGAATTAGCGTCTTTATTTTTCATTCAACCGTTGTTACCTGTTCTCGCGGTTGAATATGATGTCCCGGTCAGTCAGGTCAGTATCATTCTTTCCGCAGAAACCGCCCTGCTTGCCATTGGTCTGTTGTTCACGGGTACACTTTCCGATCATTATGGCCGTAAACGCCTGATTATTGTCTCCTTGTTACTGGGTGGGTTACTCACCATTCTGTGCCCACTGGTCCAGTCATGGGCGATGCTGGTGGCGTTACGTGCCGTTATTGGCCTGGCGCTGAGCGGCATTGCCGCTGCGGCAACGGCTTATATTAGCGAAGAAGTGGCCCCGGTCGTTGCGGGCGTAGTCACCGGTTACTTTGTGTTTGGCAACTCAATGGGTGGAATGTCGGGCCGTATCGTGGCCAGCCAGTTGATTGAACACATTTCCATAAACACGATTTTCTACGGTTTTGCGGCAAGCCTGATTGTTGTTGCGCTACTGGTTTACTTTATTCTGCCCGCCTCCAAAAACTTCAAACCGACGGAAACCCTGAATGTATTCCGTGTTGTGAAGGGCGCCGCGTCGCATTTCCAAAATAAAAAACTCGCTCTGGCATTTGTTATTAGCTTTATCATTTTTGGTACCTTCACCTCTCTCTACAACTATCTGGCTTTCTTCCTTAAGGGCGAGCCGTTCCATATTTCCCCTGCCAACGCCGGGCTGCTCTCTTTCAGTTTTGCGTTAAGCTTTTTCACGGCGCCACAGGCCGGGCGGTTCTCTGCGAAATATGGCAGCATGAATGTGCTTCGCGTGTTGTTCGCCATCATGTCTTTGGGGATGTTGCTGACGCTAACCTCTAACGTCATCACCTTTATCCTGGGTGCCGTCATCTTTACGGCATGCTTCTTCGGTTGCCATTCCATCGGTCTGAGCTGGGTAAGTAAGAACGCCACACATGCTCGCGGGCAGGCCGTCGCCCTCTATTTATTCTTCTACTACATGGGTGGCTCTGTTATTGGCTTCCTGAACGGTTTCGTCTTCCACTCAACCGGCTGGGCAGGCATGACCGCATTTATTATTGCTCTGCTGGTGGTGGGTATGATTGTCGCAACACATCTTGCCTCAGGCGCGAAAGCGAATCTGGTGCCAGAAACGTCAAAATAACCGCAATCGATATACCACTCACGCCATCAACTGGCGTGAGTAAATAAAGTTTAAAAGCCAGAATTAGGTGTCATTATGAAACTTGCAAGTTACATTCATCACGGTCGTAAAAGCTACGGTATTTATACCGAAGCAGGTATTATCGACCTTGGTCAAAAAATTGGTCAGCAATATCCAACATTAAAAGATCTCCTGCAATGGGATGCTCTTGATGTCGCCCAGCAATATGTTGACTACCCGGCGGATATTACAGATAAAGATATTACGTTCTTACCGGTTATTGAGGAGCCTGGAAAAATTTTTTGCGTGGGAATGAACTATGCAGAAAAAAGAAAGGAGTTCTCCGAAACCAACAACGCGCCAACGTTATTTATCCGCTTCCCGGATTCGCAGACAGGCCACGCACGGCCGGTCATCAAACCGAATCTTACTGAGGAATTTGATTACGAAGGCGAACTGGCCGTCATCATCGGAAAAGCGGGCGAGAATATTAATCGTAGCGATGCGTTAAGCCATGTGGCGGGCTATAGCTGTTATATGGACGGTTCGGTTCGCGACTGGCAGCACGCATGGTTTACTGCCGGTAAGAACTGGCGTCAGACCGGCGCATTCGGGCCCTACATGACAACCGTTGATGAAATCCCCGATCCGCACGCATTATCCATTCAGACGTATTTGAATGGCATGCTGGTGCAGAATGATTCAACAGCCAGCATGATTCACAAAGTCGCCGATCTCATTGCTTATATCAGCACCTTCACGATGCTTAGCCCTGGCGATGTCATTATTACAGGGTCACCGGGTGGTGTTGGTAAAAAACGCAATCCGCCTTTATTCATGCATGAAGGTGATTGTGTCGAAGTCGCTATCGAGAAATTAGGCAGGCTGACCAATACCATTGTCGAGTCGACGTCGCCATCCAATGCATTTGCCCTTTAATTCGCTCGTCATAACACATGCGTCATTCAGTATCGATGAACACCAGGTCAGGAGAAATTTAGATGTATGCCGAAAAAACGCTAGAATTCGATACGGTTGAAACTAGCAACGGTGTTCTCAAAGACGAGATTATCGCATTTCTGAAAAGTAATGGATTAGGAATAGATGATGATGTCGGGCAATTCGTCATTGCGCGCGCTGGCAAAGAATTAATTGCCTGTGCGGGCCTGGCGGGCAATACATTAAAATGTATCGCTGTGCATATTGAATGGCGCGGAACATCGCTGGGATTACAGTTGATTCGCGAAGCGGAAAATCTGGCAAACCAGAACGGTGATCATCATCTGTTCCTTTTAACCTGCCCTGATAACGTTAAATCTTTCCGTGGTTGCGGCTTCTTTCCTTTAGCCACCCTTGATGGCAAAGCCGCATTAATGGAAAACACCCCGGTTGGCATTCACCGTTACTGTAAGAAACTGCGCGCAGAATTTTTCGTCCCGGCGGCCAATATTGGCGGTATCGTTATGAATGCCAACCCCTTCACGTTAGGGCACCAGTTCCTTATCGAGCAGGCCGCCCGTGCGTGCGACTGGCTGCATGTATTTGTTGTGGAAGAAAACTTATCACAGTTCTCCTTTACTGAGCGCATTGCAATGGTGCGTGACGGGGTGAAACATCTCACTAACGTAACGGTACATCCCGGTTCCAGATACATTATTTCTCGCGGCACTTTCCCCAGCTATTTTTTAAAAGAGAAACAGGTGGTGAATGATGTCTATTCCGCGATCGATTTGATTATGTTCCGACGTTATATTGCGCCCGCACTGGGTATTACACATCGTTTCGTTGGCACTGAGCCATATTGTAAAGTTACAGCCCAGTATAACCAGGCTATGCACCACTGGCTTGAAGACGAATTGGTCATTCCCTCCACCGCCATTAAAGTGCATGAAATCGACAGAAAAACCGATGAAAATAATTATCCAATCTCAGCATCGGCTGTTCGCGCCCTCTTGAATAAGAACAAACTGTCAGTCGCAAGAAATATGGTGCCCGAAAGCACCATGCCTTACTTATATAACTGGCTAAAAGCAAATCACCCTGACTTGCCGGAACAACATCTGGCAGGGAATCTTATGAGCATTAGCGTAGGACTCTAACATGAAAATTATACAGGCAGCTCTGGCAGGCACGCTGGAATCGAGCGACCTCATGGTTAAAGTTAGCCCTTCTGACAGCGGGCTGGATATTGTTATTAATAGCGAAGTGATGAAGCAATTTGGCGAACAAATTACTCAGGTCGTCAAAGAAACGCTGGCTGCATTCAATGTCACCCACGGGCAAATCATTGTTGATGACAAAGGCGCACTGGATTGTGTTATTCGCTCCCGGATGCAAGTCGCCATCATGCGAGGAACCTGTAGCGATGAAATTAACTGGGAGAAATTACAATGAAAAAATTACGCCGCAGTATGCTTTTCTTACCGGGCTCAAGCGCTTCCATGTTATCGACCGCGTTTATTTATAAACCAGATTCAATCATGTTTGACCTTGAAGATGCGGTTTCGTTAAGGGAGAAAGACAGCGCTCGTATATTGGTTTTTAACGCCCTCCAGCATCCCATGTATAAAGATATTGAAACGGTGGTACGCATTAATCCGCTGAACACCCCATTCGGTTTAAAAGATCTTGAGGCGGCGGTCCGCGCCGGGGTCGATGTTATTCGCTTGCCGAAAACAGATACGCCAGAAGATATTCATGAGCTTGAACGTGAAATTGTGCGCATTGAGGAAAGCTGTGGCCGTGAGGTTGGCTCCACACAGGTGATGGCGGCTATCGAATCTGCAATTGGCGTTATCAATGCTGTTGCCATTGCCCGCTCCTCAGAGCGACTGATGGGCATTGCGTTAGCCGCATTTGACTATGTGATGGATATGCAGACAGAACGCGGAGACGGTACTGAACTGTTTTATGCGCGTTGTGCGGTTCTCCATGCGGCGCGTGCCGCGGGTATCGATGCGTTTGACGTTGTTTATGGCGATGTGAACGACGAAGAAGGCTTCTTAAAAGAAGTGGATTTAATTCGTCGCATGGGCTTCAACGGTAAATCTTTAATTAATCCACGGCAGATCGAGTTGCTGCATAACGCCTATGCGCCAACCCAGGAAGAGGTTGATTATGCAGAACGCGTCATCGCTGCCGCCGAAGAAGGTGAACGTAGCGGGCTGGGTGTCATTTCTCTGAATGGCAAAATGATCGATGCGCCAATCATCAATCACGCCAGGGTCGTTCTTGAGAGAAGAAAAGCATCAGGCATTCGCCACTAATCGACGGGATAATAAAGATGAAATTAATCGAAGCTTTACAAGAACAGGTCGGGCAATCAAAAAAATATGTGGCATTTACCCATGCCAACGCGACCACACCTTATCTGGCAGATGTCGGGCAAAAGCACCAGCGTAAACTTTGTGACAGTCTGGACGAGATGATAGACCGCTGCGAATTACGTGATGGGATGACAATTTCATTTCATCATGCCTTTCGTGAAGGCGATAAAGTTATCAACCTTGTCGTTGATAAACTCGCTGCATTGGGTCTGAAAAATATTACCCTGGCATCCAGTTCATTAATGACCTGTAACGCCCCCTTAATTCAGCATATTCGTAACGGTGTTATTTCTAAAATTTACACCTCCGGCATGCGCGGGGAATTAGCCGATGCGATTTCGCATGGCCTGATGGCGCAACCGGTAGAGATTCACTCGCACGGCGGTCGCGTTAATCTCATCCAGAAAGGTGAAATTAATATTGATGTCGCCTTCCTCGCTGTCTCATGTGCTGATGAATATGGCAATGCGAGTGGGAGCGGCGGTAAATCACGCTGTGGCTCGCTCGGCTATGCGATGGTCGATGCGCAGCACGCTAAACGCGTGGTACTGCTGACCGAATCCATCGAGCCCTTCCCTTATATGCCCGCAAGCATTGTTCAGGATCAGGTCGATTACATCGTAAAAATTGACAGCGTAGGCGACCCGGCAAAAATCAGCGTCGGTGCGGCCCGCGTAACCAGCAATCCTCGTGAGCTGATGATTGCGCGCTCGGCGGCGGATGTGGTCGAGCACTCCGGTTATTTCGAACAGGGTTTCTCCATTCAGACCGGTTCTGGCGCGGCATCAACGGCCTGTACGCGCTTTTTAGAATCGCGCATGAAAAATAAAAACATCACGGCGAGTTTTGCCTTAGGCGGCATCACCGGCAGCATTGTGGATCTTCATGAAAAGGGGCTGATTGCCAAATTGCTGGATACCCAGAGTTTTGACGGTGCCGCCGCCGCTTCTTTAGCCAGAAACCCAAACCATGTTGAGATTTCCACCAACGTTTACGCGAATCCGTCATCCAAAGCGGCATGCTGCGACCAGGTGGACATCGTGATTTTAAGCGCCCTTGAAATTGATACTGATTTCAACGTTAACGTGCTGACGGGCTCTGATGGCGTGATGCGCGGTGCCTCCGGCGGTCACTGTGATGTGGCTGCCGCCGCAAACCTGACGGTGGTGGTTGCTCCGCTTATCCGTAGCCGAATTCCAACGGTGGTGAAGCAGGTAACCACCTGCGTGACGCCGGGCGAAAGCATTGATGTTTTGGTTACCGATCATGGTATTGCCGTAAATCCTTCACGTCCTGAAATTCATCAGCGGTTAGTGGCTGCAGGCTTGCCTGTACTGAGTATTGAGGCGTTGCATCAGCGCGCTCTGGAAATCTGCGGTCACCCAAAAGCCATCGAGTTTACCGACAAAATCGTGGGCATTGTTCGTTACCGTGATGGAAGCGTCATTGATGTCGTCCGGCAGGTAAAAGAGTAATGAACGCGATGGCAGACGCAGCGTGTTTACCTGTCTCATTAGCGCAGCTATTAGCCTCCAGAGACGCCCGCGCAGAGCAACAGCAGCGCTGGTTAACGCAGTGGGGACAGACGCTCATTTCGACGACCCTGGTCTGGCCGGGCGAGGTCAAAGACACGCCGGTCTCCAGGGCTGTAATGGAGGTGGCGAATGCGGCTCTTTCGGGGCTTATTCTCACTAATGGCTGGGAGATCGTCCGGCACGACGCTCGCCTGCTTATCACCGGACCGGAGTCATTCTGGTCCGTTAATGCGCCCGCATCGCAGGTCAAAAAGGCCACCATCCTTCTTGAGGAGAGCCACCCTCTGGGCAGGTTGTGGGATATCGATGTGTTTTGCCCGGAGAACGGCTTATTGAGCCGTAAATCCGTAGGTGAAAACAAAAGACGTTGCTTCATCTGTGATGAACCCGCACATGTCTGTTCACGCATGCGGCGCCATTCGCTTCATTCCCTGCAAACTGTCATGGAGGCCAGGATCAATGACTATTTCTGCCATCAGAAGTGAACCGTTGGTTGAGGGGCTTAACGTTGCTGAGCTCGCCGCAGAGGCGATGTACCGCGAAGTGATTTTGACCCCCAAACCGGGGCTGGTAGACCGTCATAACAATGGTTCGCATACGGATATGAACATGAAGCTCTTTATGTCCAGTATCGCGGCCATTGCCCCGTGGTTTGCGTTGTTTGTCTCCAAAGGGATGCAGACGGCCAGACAGGAGCCCGGCCAGACACTTCGGGCTATCCGCCCTATCGGGCTTGCCTGTGAGCAGGCCATGTTTCGCGCGACGGGGGGCATCAACACCCATAAAGGGGGGATCTTTTCGCTTGGTCTGCTTTGTTCTGCCGCCGGGCGTCTGCAAGGCAAAGGCGAAGCGATCGATCGCAGCGCGCTCTGCCGTGAAATGAGTCTGATCTGCGCCGGTATGGTGAGCCGTGAGTTGAAACAACATGGCGATGCGAAGACCAAAGGTGAGCAACTGTTTCGGGATCATGGCTTCACGGGCGCCCGTGGTGAAGCGGAAAGCGGATTTGTGACGATCAGGCACTACGGCTTACCCGCATGGGAAAAAGCCATAAGGTCGGGTTATTCACCAGAGGAGTCTTTGCTGCGGGTTTTGCTTTCCTTAATTGCCCATAATCCTGACACCAATATCCTCTCGCGAGGCGGCCTTGATGGATTGCGCTATGCCAGGCGGTATGCGGCCCGACTTCTGCGCATTAAACATCTTACCGGCAACAGGTTCAGGCAGGCTCTTTTTAATATGGACAAGGCGTTTATCGCCCGAAATTTAAGTCCGGGAGGAAGCGCCGATCTGCTGGCCGTAACCTGGCTCCTTTCCCGTTTTCCAGCCTGAGGGCGAAAACGAAAGATTGACGGAATTTACCATGACAATATCGCGCCTGTTAGCACTGGATGATGTTTTTACCACTATTCTGGTTCCGGGATTGAGGGATAGCGACGAGTACCACTGGCAAACCTGTTGGGCACGCCAGTTACCTCGCTGGAAAAGAATAAGCCAACGAAACTGGATCCAGCCGGATATTGAAAACTGGTGTGCCGCGATCCGCAGGGAATTAACCACGTGCAAATTACCCGTTATTTTAATTGGGCATAGCTTTGGTGCCCTTGCCTCCTGGTATCAGGCTCAGCGTCAGGCGTCAAATATTGCCGGAATTGTCATGGTCGCACCGGCGGAACCTTCCTGGTTTGAACTTGAAGAGATCGTCACCGCGTCAAAGCTGAACGTGCCGGGCCTTGTCTTTGCCAGTCGTAATGACCCGCTGATGTCCTTCAACCGCGCGCTATTCTGGTCCGACTGCTGGGGATGTGAGCTTATCGACATGGGTGACGCTGGTCATATTAATTCGGAATCAGGTTTTGGTGAGTGGAAATATGGCCTTGAAAGAATATCTGAATTTGGAGAAGGGCTATTAAAAATAGCAACATGATTATTTGATGTAAAAACACCATAGCACATTTTTTAATTTCCTTATGATAAGGTCAGGATATTTTATGTTTGAAGAATATAAGAAGCATGTCGCTGAGCGCGCAGAAAATGGAATACCCGCTAAACCCTTAACCGCGCAACAGGTCAGAGAATTAATTGCCCTCCTCGAAAATAAACGGTGCGAGGATCGAGAGGCGTTAATTAACCTGTTAATTAACCAGGTTTCTCCCGGCGTTGATGCTGCTGCAAAAGTGAAAGCAGAATTCCTTGATAAAATTATCAAAGCAAAAACAAGTGAATTCGGTATCACGCCGCAGGACGCTATTACTATTCTTGGAACCATGCAGGGGGGCTACAATATTCAGCCGCTCATTGATTCGCTGGACGATAGTGAACTGGCTCAGTTAGCGGCGAATAAACTCAGCCACACTATTCTTATCTTTGAAAAATTTAACGATATTGAGCAAAAAGCCCGTAACGGGAATGTGCATGCCAAAGCGGTTATTACGTCATGGGCGAATGCCGAGTGGTTTAGCGAACGCACGAAGCTTGAGGAAAAAGTCACGCTGACAGTCTTCAAAGTGCCCGGCGAAACCAATACCGATGACCTTTCGCCAGCCCCTGAGGCATGGTCACGTCCGGACATTCCCCTGCATGCGCTCTCCATGCTGAGTTCCCCCCGTGAAGGTGTGAACCCGGACCAACCGGGGCAATACGGGCCAATCGCCCAGATCCGGGAACTAAAAGCCCGACAGTATCCTCTTGCTTACGTTGGCGATGTGGTAGGGACCGGCTCTTCACGAAAATCCGCAACAAACTCCATCCTCTGGCATATCGGGAAGGATATTCCCTTTGTCCCCAATAAACGCAGCGGGGGTGTTGTCTTAGGCGGGAAAATTGCGCCGATCTTTTTCAATACCCTGGAGGACTCCGGCGCATTACCCATTGAAGTGGATGTCTCCGGTTTATCGACAGGAATGGTGATTGATCTTTATCCGTACAAGGGCGAGATTCGCCATCATCACGATCAGACGCTTATTGCCTCATTCAGCCTGAAAACAGACGTCTTGCTGGATGAAGTCCAGGCGGGTGGTCGCATCCCGTTGATCATTGGCCGCAGCTTAACGGCAAGAGCCAGGGCCTCTTTAGGCCTGCCGGCAACGTCCATTTTCAGGAAAGCCAAAGCGCCTGCGCCATCCTCAGCCGGGTTTACGCTGGCGCAGAAGATGGTGGGCAGAGCGTGCGGCGTGGAAGGTGTTCGTCCTGGGCAATATTGTGAACCTAAAATCACCACCGTGGGATCGCAGGATACCACCGGCGGGATGACACGTGATGAACTGACGGACCTTGCATGCTTAGGGTTTTCTGCCGATCTGGTGATGCAGTCTTTTTGCCATACGTCAGCCTATCCCAAACCCGTCGATGTTAATTTGCATGAGACGCTGCCGCAGTTCATTACCAGCAGAAAAGGCGTTGCGCTGAAACCCGGCGATGGGATTATCCACTCATGGCTGAACCGTATGCTGATCCCGGACACCGTCGGTACGGGCGCGGATTCACATACGCGCTTTCCCTTAGGGATCTCGTTTCCGGGCGGTTCCGGGCTGGTTGCTTTTGCCGCCGCCACGGGAATTATGCCGCTCGATATGCCGGAATCTGTGCTGGTCCGCTTTAAGGGTGAAATGCAAAAAGGGATCACCCTGCGCGATTTGGTTCACGCGATCCCTTACTACGCCATTAAACAAGGGTTGCTGACCACCGAGAAGAAAAACAAACGCAATATATTTTCCGGTCGTATTCTGGAAATCGAAGGTTTACACATGTTGAAGGCTGAGCAGGCCTTTGAACTGGCGGATGCCTCCGCAGAGCGCTCAGCGGCTGCCTGTGTGCTACGCCTGGAAGAAGAGAACGTTGCCGAATATTTGCGTTCCAATGCCACATTGCTGCGCTGGATGATTAGCCAGGGTTATCAGCACGCGCCGACCCTTGAAAAGCGTATTGCAGAGATCGAAGCATGGCTGGCCAATCCGTCATTACTCAGCGCTGATGAAAATGCCGAGTACGCCGCAATTATTGACATCGACCTGACTGAAATTACGGAGCCGATCGTTTGTGCGCCCAATGACCCGGATGACGCCCGTTTACTGTCTGAGGTTGCGCGCACACCGGTACAAGAAGTGTTTATTGGCTCGTGTATGACAAACATTGGTCACTTCCGGGCCGCCGGGAAGCTACTGGCGGATGCAAAAGAGATCCCTGGCCGCCTGTGGATTGCCCCACCAACCAAAATGGATGCCCAACAGCTTTCAAGCGAGGGTTATTTTAATAAGTTCATCCGTTCCGGCGCACGCATCGAACCGGCGGGCTGTTCTCTCTGCATGGGTAACCAGGCCAGGGTCAAGGAAGGGAGCAGCGTTGTTTCAACATCTACCCGCAACTTCCCACACCGCCTTGGTACCGATGCAAACGTCTTCCTGGCGTCGGCTGAGCTCAGTGCCATCGCGGCCATGCTTGGAAAAATGCCGACGGTTGAGCAGTATCACTGGCATATGGACAAAATCAATGACACCCGTGAAGAGACCTATCGTTACTTAAATTTCCATACGCTGGCAGAGTATCAAGTAGCGGAAAAGCAGCGAATTGACGTGGTAACAATGTAATCGTCTCAAAAACATGCCCGGTAATATTCCCGGGCATGTTTTTCGCCTTCTCATTACCTGTTTTTTTGAATTGGCAGAGGTCTCATTTTTAAATGCGACCTCTGATATTGCCAAAGGAATGGGTTAATTAAAGTGAGCGCTAAATTATTATTCCTCGTTTTCATTATCAGCCTTTCATTAATGACAACACCGCCTGACAGCCTATCAAAAGAGGCATGGGTACTGGCCAGTATTTATCTTGCGGCGACCATTGGTCTGGTGAGCAAACCCTATCCTGAAAATTCGTTATTTATTTGCATCCGGTGGCTGCATTGCCCATTATGGCGGCGCGGCAGGGCCAATTATTTTTGCGGCTGGCTATAACGATATAAAATCCTGGTGGATAACGGGTACGATTGTCGCAATATTAACGTTTGTTATTCATATTACCGTCGGGTTCCCGTGGTGGGCGTATTTGAAATCGAGTGGCATGCTCTAATGATAAGCGCGTGCTGATCTTACTTGCGTCTTGTTGATGTCTTATCGCTCAGATGCGTCGGATGACGCAAGATGTTCTCCATCGCCGCCCTGTACCTGTGAAATAGTACAGGACAGATACGTCCGCTCCTCTCCCGGCGCGGACAATTGTGTAACGCCTCTATCGAAACCGCATTGCCAATGGTTGTCAGGTCGATGTACCTGAGCCTTTATCGTTGTTGATTACCACTCGCAGTAAGCATGGCGAAGTCAGCCCCGGCACACTCTTTTCTTTATAAATGCAGCGCTTATTATTAACACGCTAATGCTGTACATACCGTTACACAGCAATGCTCATCTTTTCAGATGCACCTGGTATAGAATGTCAAAGAAGATAGATTGGAATAAAGTCCAAATACCCATTGTCCCATTTGTTGTCTATTTGTTGTAACACTAAGAATCAACAAATTTTAAACAAGTTAATGTCATGTAGTCTTACTTTTTTATAATGATAATGAAAATCAAAAATACTCTGTGCCTACATATCCTGATGGCTCTCCTCGCCATCCTGGTTCTGAGCGTTCACCCGGTGGTGACGAGCTTTGATCCGCCGCTTAAATTCCAGCCGATGATTAAATCGATGGAAGGCACACCAAAAGAGCAAGCAGAAAAAATAGCCACCATTTCCCATGCATTACAAGGGAATGCGATTTTCTTTATCGGGGCATCAGAAGTTTCTACTTCCGAAAATGAACATTACGCTGCCTATAATTACTTCAATAAGCAATTGCACAGACCTTTAGTGGCATATGGCGATAGTTATGTCGACGACGTCACACAATTTTTACTGTTCTCCCGTTTTAAAGACAGCCTTAACGCAAACAGTAAAGTGGTGTTGCTCCTGGCACCGGATAGCTTTTATTCAAATGGGCTTCCTCCGGCGATCTTTGCGGATAATTTCCCGGGTTCGATTTTCGATCCATTAATGAAAGACAAGCAGGCTCGTCCTTTGCTGGTCAATTACTTAAAACATATTGAAGCGGACGATATCAGCCATTTGAGTTTTGGTGAAATGGCCATTTATGGCTGGCATCCGGACCTGATCTGGGAAGAGGTGAGCTATCAGTTTGCCAACTTCTGCACCATGATAAAAAACGACTGGCTGGACCTGCTCAATATTGAGCCACAGCCTGCCGCGCAACCCTGGCCCGCACAGCCTGGCAACATAACGATGCCCGACTGGGATCAAGAGCTGGCGAATGCCCGTGAACTCAACAAAGTACGCAAGCAAAGTGCAGCCACGATGTGGATGGACAAGGCGGTTTATGAGGCCGGGGATACCCCTGAGCAGTGGGATGACACACCTGTCGTGCCAAAGCAAATCGAGGTTTTCCGCGCCACCATCAAACTCCTGAAAGAGCGCCATGTCCAGGTGATTGCGATTGTCGACCCGATTAACCCGTGGGCGCTGACCAATACCAATACGTTCCAGCCGGTTGATAAACAAATTCAGGCAATCCTGACGGAAAACCAGGTGCCTTATTTAGATATGTATGCGATGCCGTATCAAAACGGCTGGAACTGGGATCGTCTGCACCCATCGGAAACGGCATGGGTTCCTATGGTTCGCTTTATCGCGGAGAACTTTAAATGATGAAAACCGCCATTCGCCTGTTTTTACTTTATCTCCTGCTGGCGATAACCATTGTCGCGTGGACCTCCGTGGATGACAGCATGAGTTTGCAATTGCATTTTGAATATCAAAAGTTCTGAGGACGAATAATGTACAGCTCAGGCATGTTTTTCTTCTATTTGTTCTCATCAGCGCTGGTGTTTGCGCTGGTTAACCGCGTATTGCGTCACCGACTGACATATATATCCGCTTTTTCCGTGCTGGCGGCTTTAGGCTGGGGGTATATCTTCGAAGGCGACTATATTGTCCCGGCGGCAGTGTTTTTCAGTTTTTATATTCTTGTCACATTAAAAGAGAAAGGTTGGTTAAAAACCTGGCAGGCGGTCACATTAACGCTGCTGCCGCTGTTTCTGGTGAAATTACATCTGAACAACCACTGGGGCATGATCGGGCTCTCTTTTATGACTTTCCGCGCCATCGATGTGCTGCTGTACCGCAGTAAAAAGGATGGCCAGAATTTTCTGCACTATTTCTGCTACCTGTTTATGCCGTTTATTATCCTGGCCGGCCCGATGTATCGCTGGCGGACCTGGATGACGGATATCAATAAACCGGTTTTCACGCTGACTCGTGAGCAGTTTTTAGTGGCTTTAGAGCAAATTATTACCGGGATTATCCAGAAATTCTTGTTCGCCATGCTGGTCGATACTCTGGTCGTTCAGCCGTGGAGCCATGAAGCGTTTACCCTGAAAGTGGGCGTGGTGATGTCGATTGCCTACAGCGCCTATCTCTACTTTGATTTTGCGGGTTACAGCAACATGGCTATCGGGGCGGGCCGCTTATTTGGCCTGAACATTCCGGCAAACTTCAATATGCCGATTCTGGCGAAAACCCCGCAGGATTTCTGGCGCCGCTTCCATATCAGCCTCTCTGAATGGCTGAGGGATGTGGTCTTTATGCCGATTTATATGAATCTGATGAAGCACAATTTTTTCCGCCAGAACAAAACGCTGGCGCAAAATATTGGCATCTTCTGCACCCTATTTTGTATGGGGGCATGGAATGGACTCGAACGACACTACGTCATTAGCGGCGCGCTGTTTGGCGCCATTTCCGTTGTTCACAACATGCTGCAATGGTTTGCCAAACGCCATCCGGCTTTGAGCAACGGACTTCAACATCCGGTTTCTGTGTTTGTGGGACGAATTTTGACGCTGGGAAGCGCCGCGGCCTCCCTTTACATCTTTAGTGGAATGTCTCCCTTATGAAAAATGACTCCGAACTTCTGGAACTACAAGACTTCTTGCGTGCGGCATTACGCGATCCCGCGTCCCCTCAGCAACTGGCGATCAGCGGTAGCGATGAAGCCATCACCTGGCAACAGCTCTCCGTCGCGGTTACTGACTGGGCGCAACGTTACCAACAATGCAACCAACCTGCCGGTACGCCGGTGGTGTTGTACGGGCATCAGCAGGCGGAATTTGCCGTCGCGCTCTATAGCTGCCTGTTGCACAATATTCCGTACATTCCGGTGGACTGCATCTATCCGCAGGAGCGTCTCAAAGAGATTTGCCAGCTCGCCAATGCCCCCTTCTATTATGATGTGGCCGCGAAAAAATTTATCGCGACCGGCATAACCGGCCAGGTACTGGCCGAGCCAGATCTCGCCTACATCATGTTCACCTCCGGCAGCACCGGAAAACCGAAAGGGGTGCAGATTGGACGTGAAAGCGTCTGGCATTTCATGAAGTGGGTAAGTCAGGACTTTTCCTTGCCGGAAAAACCGGTGCTGATGAACCACGCGGTGTTCAGCTTCGATCTCTCGCTGATCCCCCTGCTGGCGAATCTGGCGACTGGTGGGCATATTGTGCTGAACGCGAAAGAAGATATCGCGGCGGAAAACTGGCTGGATCGCCTGAAAGCGAACGATGTTTCCGTCTGGGTTTCCACCCCCTCTTTTGCCTATCAGCGCCTGCTGTCGCCCCAGTTTAATAGCGACTATCTGCCTGAACTGAATGTCTTTATCTTCATTGGTGAAGTATTAAATAAAGCGCTGGTAAAACAGTTACGCCGCCGTTTCCCGCAGGCCAAAATCCTTAACTCCTACGGCCCAACGGAAGCGACTATCGCCACCACGGTGGTTGAAATCACCGATGAAATTCTCAATAACGACAACCCGCTGCTGCCCGTTGGCGTGATGATGCCGGATACCCACATGGAAATTACCGCCGATGGCGAGTTGATCATCTGGGGTAAAAATGTGATGCGCGGTTATCTCGGCCTGCCGCAAGAGAACGCGACAAAATTGCTGCGACGCGAAAGTGAAGAATATCGCGGTTACAGAACCGGCGATCTGGGTTACGAAGACGGTCTTATCTACTGCCAGGGCCGCAACGATAGCCAGATCAAACTGAACGGCTACCGTATTGAAATCAACGAGATTGAAAATCGCCTGCTGGCGATGTCCGGCATCAGTGAAGCGGTTGTGCTGCCGCTGATGAAATCATGCGGAAGCGTTCTGCGAATTGCGGCATTCTGCGTGACGGATCTGGCACCAGAGGTGATCAAAACATCCCTTTCGAAAGTGATCCCCCATTACATGGTGCCGTCACAAATTATTATTAAAGATGCATTGCCGCTTAATCCGAACGGCAAAATCGATCGTAAATTGCTGGACACCCATGCCCGCACGAATTAATTAGCCAGGAAACTATTATGGAACAAGAAATTCTCGCCCTGTTTGAAAAAGTGTTATCCCGCAAAGTGGGCTTTCATGATGAACTGATTGAGTCTGACATTCTCGACTCAATTCTGGCGGTCGATCTGGTGCTGGAAGTGCAGGACGTTTACGGCTGCATGATCCCGCCGACCGAAGTCGCCACCGTGCTGAAAACCCCTGCGGATTTGGCGCGCTACATTGAAGAAAACCGTTAATCGTTTGTGAGGTTAATGGCTTTTGTGAAAACCCTGAATGATTTGATTCGGGGTTTTTTTATACCGTCTCGTCTCCCCTGCCCCCCCTATTTCGCTTGTTATTAAATAACTTTAATCCCACTAAAAATATTAGTGTGATCGCCCTCATATTTATCTTCATGACATAAAAATCGTCAACCGCGTTACTAATATTAACTCTTTATTTACCAAGCAGTTAATTTCTTTATAACAAAAAAGGAACATATTTAATATTTATATCGATTTTATCGATTAATTTCTTTTCTTTAATTCCCGATAAAAGATATAGCGCGGTCTGATACCAGGGTTGCCGACGCTAAACCAACCATATAAAACAACAACAGGTTAGCATGCTATGAAATTATCCTTTGCCCAGAAACTGTGGATCCCACTCATCGTCGCGCTGTTATGTCTTGCCGGAACGTTATTTTTCGGCTCTGTAAAAATTAAAGAGAACCAGCTCACATTGCGAGAACGGGAGTTAATGCATGTATCGCAGTTAGCCCTTAACGTTGTAAAAACGCAGGCTGCACTTGCCGACAAAGGATTGATTTCACAAGAGGAGGCTCAGCAACGGGCCCTTCAGACTATTAAAGATTTGCGTTATGGTGAAACCGGTTATTTTACCATTCTGAATAACCAGGCGCAGGTCATCATGCACCCGATAAATGCCGCGCTCATTGGCAAAGGACCAGATATTTCCGATGCAAATGGGGTTTATATTTTTCGGGATATGGTGGCGGTAACCAAAAATGATAACGCCGGTTTCACGCAGTATATTTTCCCGCGCCCCGGCGAAACAGAGCCGCAACCTAAAGTTGCCTACAGTATTCCGTGGACACCCTGGGGCTGGATAATCACTACCGGGTTATATGTCGATGATATTCAGCAAGCGTTTATGAGTTCGCTTTACCAGAATATGATTGAATTCGTTGTCATCAGCCTTGTACTTTCGATTCTTGTCTATTCCATTAATCGCAGCACGCTGAAAACGCTCGGTGGTGAACCGCGTTATGCCGCAGAAGTCGTCTCGCGGATCGCCTCCGGGGACCTGTCGCAGGCGGTGAACAAGAAAGCCAACGATAACGAAAGTCTGGTACATGAAATGGGAGTCATGCGCGAGCAGTTGACCTCGGTTATCGCGGAGATCAGGGGCGTCGCGGAAGTCATTAACACTAGCACCCATGAGATCGTCGCCGGAAACCAGGAGATTGCTGAACATTCCGAGCAGCAGGCCGTGTCGCTGGAAAAAACGTCGTCCAGCATGGAAGAGATTACCGCTGCCGTAAAACAAAACGCAGAAAATGCCGGGCAGGCGCGCGAACTGGCACGAGGCGCGGTGGATATCGCTTCGCGCAGTGGCGTGATGATGCAGAATGTGAACAGCACCATGAGTGGCATTTCTGAAAGCGCCGGTAAAATCGCCAACATTATTGAGGTGGTCAATAGCATTGCCTTTCAGACCAACATTCTTGCGCTGAACGCAGCCGTTGAGGCAGCGCGCGCCGGTGAGCAAGGAAAAGGGTTTGCTGTAGTGGCCAGTGAAGTGCGAAATCTGTCCCTGCGCAGCTCTCAAGCCGCACAGGAGATAAAAGTGCTGGTCGAAGAGTCGGTAGCGCGAGTCAACAGTGGTTCTACCCAGATCAAAACCGCCGGAAGCCATATCGACGAGATGATTGAAGCCGTGCAGCGCGTTTCAGATATCATGTCGCAAATCTCGGTGGCGACCGATGAGCAGAGTATCGGGATAAGTCAGGTGAATGAATCGATCGTACAAATCGACTCGGTGACGCATCAAAACTCCCAACTGGTTCAGCATGCTGTTGCCGCCGCCAGCGCCCTGGAAGCACAGACCCGGCGGCTGACGCAAACCGTGGCCTTCTTTAATACGGGTCGCTAATCGATCCGTAACACACCGGGAACCCGTGCACGAGGGTTCCCGGTAATTAACATCGTCATTCCAGGCCCCCCTCATCCAGAAAGCCATTCCCTGTCAGATAAAGCGCAAGGCAGATTACAGTATTAAATATCTGCTATTCCGACGGATATCGCCTCTCAGTATTATGACTACCCGTGACGTTATCCTTTAAATTTCTGCACCGGAATTGGCCGATTATGACAAGCTGCCCGCAACGTTAAGCATGGAAGATGTCCGGATTATCGGCGCACGTTACAATAGGGGGCTTATCCCGACGCTGGAAGAAATTAAGAGAAATACGTCGTATGGCGACTTTATTGTCAATCACTGGCAGCGATTCAGCAGACTGATTTGGGGATAACATGAATAAGTTAGTAAGGATTGTTTTACTGTTGACGTACTGCCTGGGTCTTATACTTTTATGCCTGATCTCCGTCGATAAATATTCATGGATGAGTGAAATGGATCCCTCACTATCTGCGGGTTCAATCACCGCAGATACCAGCAACAGCGACCTGACCTCGCTTTTGAACTTTATCTGCATCATCGTTATCCAGCTTATTGCCGTCATTTTCGAGAAAACGCGTAAAATGAAGGGCCTTGCGGTTGTCCTGGCTCTTATCGCCGCCGCCGTTTTTGTCGCCAGAACACACTATTTCTAAGCGGCGGAGACTTGTCTCTCCCCCGTTTTTGCCGATCGCGCGCCGCTTACTGGCTGGCCGACCACTGTGTTAACAGAGCATGCAGCGTTGCAGGCTCCAGCGGCTTGCGCAGCACCAGATACCCCTCCTCTTCTGCGTCGCGCAGTACCGGAGAGTTGAACTCGCCGCTGACCATCGCCCCGCTGACCTTTGGCAGGCGTTCAAGTAGCGCCTTGAGGATTTCAAAACCGCTTTCGCCCGAGCGCAATCGCTGATCGCACAGCACGACGCTTGGGGTAAATCCCCCGTCGACAATAGCAAAAGCCTCTTCGGCGGAGGCGGCGCAGCGCACAACGATCCCCCAACTGCTCATCAAACTTTCCCAGGCGGAGGTGACCAGCGGATCGTCATCAACCACAAGACAGCTTCCCCGTAGCGATGCCCGGCGGGTAACCGGTACGACGGCGTCAATGGCTGGGGTGGGATCGAGCGCTTTACTCTCTCCCTGATGCTGCTGAAAGCGCATCCAGAAGCGGGAACCTTTCTCCTCAATAGACTGCATACCGTAAGTGACGTTCATCAATTTCGCGCAGCGCGCCACCACGGCAAGCCCGAGGCCGTGCCCGGCACTGTCGATTTTCCACGCCAGTTCGGGGCGGTAATAAGGGGAGAAGATTTTGTTTTTTTCGTCATCAGCGATGCCCACCCCGGTGTCCCACACTTCAAGGAGACACGCTTCACCGCGCGGGCGGATCGCCACCAGCACGCCCCCTCGCGGCGTGTAGCGCAGGGCATTCTGGATCAGATTGATCAGCGACTGGCGCACCAGCAGCGGGTCGCCCATCACGTAGATGCGCCGACCGGGCCGCCAGGTACGGAGCTTCAGTCCCCGGCTTTTCGCCTCCTCGCGAAACAGCGTGATGACTGAATCCAGCAGCGCACCGATGTCCACATGGGTTGTGGTGGTCATCATATTGCCCGATTCAATCTTGCTCAGATCAAGTAACGAATTGAACATCAACTGAACGGAGCGCACGCTTTGCTGCAAGTCCAGCAACTGCGGCATCAGCGCGTCATTGCTGTTTTTATGAATAATCGCCTCAATAAGAAAACCCATGGCGTGTACGGGCTGGCGCAGATCGTGGCTGGCGGTGGTCAGAAACTGATTTTTATCGCGCAGCGCCTGCTCAGCCTCCTCTTTTGCCTGGCGAAATTGTTCTGCCAGACGCGCACTCTCCTCTTCCAGCCTGGCCTGCTGAATAAAAAAGGCATGCGACGTTAACGCGTGACGGTAGATCGCAAAACCGTACAGCAGGTTCAGCATCAGAACGATCAACATCACGTCGTCCATACGCCAGATGATGCCGAGATTTAAGAATCCCCAGGAAGAGAAAAAAAACCGTTTAAAGGTACTGATGACCGGTGTTAAATGCGTCGCGTTGGCGGCGACAATCGCAGCGATGCTGATATTCAGCAGCAGGAAAAAATCAAAGTTTTGGTTCTGCGGGGTAATCAGGTAAAGCGAAGAAATACCCATGCCGTGAGCGAAGGCGACCTTATTAAGGTTCGGCAGCCAGCGGCGCAGAACATCATCTGCATTATTTTCTTTAATTTCCCGCAGATAGCGTCGGTGCCATATTCTGATTAACCCTGCGCAGAGCAGGTAAATAACGATCCAGACAAGGGTTGGCCCGGTGTTTCCCCCTAACCAATATATCCAGATTGCAAATGGAATGCCGACAAAAGGCACAGCAGTAAAGCTGAACACCAGGCGGATAAAGGTATTATTGAGCAGGCGGATCTGCGCGCGCGATGAAATGGCACTATTATCCACATCGGCTATCCATTTCATGATGATTCGTCCCGCTGGCCGTGGAGAAGTGTAATGACTTCCACACGGGTATTCACACCCAGTTTTTTTAAAATATTGCTGATGTGCTCTTTAACCGTAGGCTCTGATATTGAAAGTTGCGAAGCGATTCTTTTATTGGGCAATCCACGCATCATCATCTGTAAAACCTCTCCCTGACGTGGCGTTAAGTTAAATTTTTGCAATATAGCACTGTCTTTTTCATTTATCTCAGCATGAGGCTCCGGAAACCATGTCTGATTATTCATAAGCGCTTGAACTGCCTCACCAAATAATTCCGGCGCCTCGTTTTTCAGCACAAAACCATGCCCCCCGGCATTCTGCACTTTCATCCGGATATCATTATTTTCGTCGCCGCTTACCACTAGCAAACGCACTTTTGGAAAGTTGTTCTTAATTTCTTTTAGTAATTTCAGTGCGGTAGAAGATGAAAGCCAGAAATCAATGATCAGCAGGTCTGGCGGGCCATTGTCGCGGATATGCCGATAACAGCTCTCCTCATCCGCCACCACCATGACTGATCTGAACCCTAAATGGGACGCCAGAAAATTAGCAATTCCGCTGCCGACCAAAGGGTGGTCATCAATAACCAACGCATAATATTTTCCCAAAGGTATCTCCTTTTGGTGAGTGGAAAGGGCGATATTCTGCCAATTTCCACATCAACAACACTCCCTACTTTAGGAGGGTTTTGTATTCCAGAAAAGAGAAATATCTTATTTCAGTTCTTAAAAAAGAGAAATGTTTTGCCATAGCGCAATCGATACGGACTGATTACAAGGATAATTTATGAAAAAGCCACTCATCGCACTCGCCGTTACAATTATGGTCGCGGGTTGTTCAACGTTGAAAACCGATCAGGCTATTCCGCTCCTTCAGGCGGAAACAGCAAAAATGCTGGGACTGGGATCATCCGATGAAATTACCGTTACCCAGGTGAATGGTGCTCAGCCTGATGCGCTGGGCGGGCAAAAACTTACCTATCGCGCGACCACAGAAAAAGGCCGTATTTTTGATTGCTCATCCATGATGATGCCGGGAATTTTAGGTTCTGCGCCGACCCTGAGCGCACCAACCTGTACGCCGGTTGTTACCCATAAATAATCTGTCGCAGAGAACGTTATTGCCGTTCTCTATATTTACCCGCCGCAGCGTAATAACCAGGGAGTTATAGGTTTTCGCTTCGCCGGATAATTTACCTGCACGCCTGAATTCGCGAAATAAAGCGTCATATAAGTCAGTGAATTTAATCTCTATAAAACAATGACCTTCGCGACATCACGTTAATCAATCTGGAGATAGCACGTGAATGACAATTTCTCGCACCAATTAAAAGTGAAAACCTCACTTTCTAAACTTTACCTCGCTCTGTTCTCTGCCCCACTGATGTTATTGATGCCCGAGGATACCCGGGCTGCCGATGTGATTTTTGACGGCGATACCCAGGTCACGCAGTCGTTAGTCTATACCGACGATGTCTATGTGGGCCGCACGCAGAGCGGCAACTTGCTCATCAATAACGGGAAAATAACGGCTTACAACGTCAATATCGGCAGGCTCTATAACGGTCAGATTTTCAACAGCACGGTGACGGTCAGCGGACCGGATGCTGAGCTGAACGCCCTGAACGATCAATTCGTACTGCACGGCAGTATGGACCTTGGCCTCGGCACGCTACGGGTAGAAAATGGCGCGCTGGCCAGCGCGAAAGAGATTGTGGTGGGCACCACCCGGGGCTATGACAGCCACCTTATCGCCACTGGCGCGAACTCCCGCGTCACCAGCAACTATCTGAGCGTTGGCACCGCCGCGGGTTCACGCTCTACCGTTTCAATCGAGGATGGCGCGCTCCTTACCACCAACCTCCAGGCACGCATCGGTGATGGCTACGATCCGGATGAAACGGACAAGCTGAACCCGAAAGCCACAGTGACGGGTGAAAACTCCCGTTGGAACGTCACCCAGTTACTGACACTTAACGGCGATCTCGACGTGCTCAACGGCGGCGCAGTTAATGTCGGCAGCGTTGAGGTCGAGGGTGTTCCCGGTACGCGCAAAACCGCCGAGTTGTACGTCGCGGGCAATAATTCCCGCTTCACCAGCGGTGGCAATATCCTCGTGGGCGATTACGGTAACGGCGTCGTGTCAGCGGTGGATGGGGCGGTGATCTCCGCAGGCAGTAACGCGATCGTGCTGGGCGATACCGGATCGGGTTCCAACCGCGGAGCGCTGGTTATCGGTAGCCGCGGCAATATAGATACCGGCACCGGCCTTACTGAGCCAACGTTAGGCGCAGCAGGTGGCGCGGGCACCATTGATGCCCAGACGGCAGTTGTCTTGCGCGGTGGGCTGTTCGGCAGCTACGTCTACTTCAATCACACCGATGATAATTATCTGTTCGCCAACACCATGAGTGGCGAAGGTGATGTCATCAACGCCTCGGGGCAGACGACACTCAACGGCGACCTGACCGGACTCAAAGCGAATGTCCTCGCCCGTGGCGGCAAAATCATTATTGCCAGTGATATCAATACGCAGCCTGAAACCAATATTTTTGATATCCAGACCCTGAGCGCGGAAAACGGCGGGACGTTAATCCTCAACGCCACCGCCGGGAGTGACGTCAGCAACGGTCTTGGCTACAGTAGCGCCGCGTCGATTAAAGCGGGCGGTACCCTTGGCGGCAACGGCACCCTCGGGCAAACGGAGATCCTCTCCGGCGGTCATATTTCTCCGGGTGATGGCGGCATCGGCACTCTGACGCTGAAACGCTACCTGAACTTTATCGGCGAGTCGTTCTATGACGTCGATATTACCGGTGACGGGCGCAGCGATCTGCTGAACGTGGAAGGTAAAACCACCATCAGCAATCAGGCTACCGTGCAGGTCACCGCACTCGATCCGCAGACCAGCTACCAGAGCGGCCAGGTCTATCGCATTCTCAACTCGGCAGGCGGTATTGATGGTCAGTTCGCCTCTGCGGTCTCTAAATCTGCCTTCCTGGATGTGGCATTGAATCAGAGCGCGAATGCCGTAGACCTGAGCATCACGCAGAAAGAGAACGGTGAGAATCCGGGTAATCCGGGCGGTGAGAATCCGGGCAATCCGGGTGGTGAGAATCCGGGCAACCCCGGCGGTGAAAATCCGGGTAATCCGGGTGGCGAGAATCCGGGTAATCCGGGTGCGGGCAACCCCGGCAGCGGCAAACCGGGCATCTTCCAGACTGTGGCACAAACGAGCAACCAGTGGAATACCGCAGGCGCACTCTCGACCCTCACACAAAGCGGCCCATCGCTGGCACTCTATAACTCGCTGCTGATGTTAAGCGCACCGGAAGCACGCGACGCGTTCAATCAGCTCTCAGGCGAGGCTTACCCTTCCGTTCAGTCCACGCTTATTGCGGGCAGCACTCAGTTGTTTAACGTGTTGAATCAGCGCATGGCGAGTTCATTCGACAATGACACGCTGCCGATCCCGCCGCTGGCCATGTCATTTGCTCAGTCCTCCCCTGTGCAGAACAACGGTGTGTGGGGACAGACATTCGGCTCCTGGGTGAAAACTGACGGCGACGGTAATACTGGTAAGCTGGACGGTAACACCGCGGGCTTCCTGCTGGGGGCCGATCGTAAGCTGGACAGTCATAACGTAAGAGTGGGTGGCTTCTTCGGTTACAGCCGTGGAAATTACGATGTCGACAGCCGTCGCTCCTCAATGGATATCGATAACTACCATCTCGGCCTGTATGCAGCGGCGCGTCAGGACGCGTTCTCCCTGCGTGGCTCACTGGGTTACACCTGGCATAAAATTGACGCCGAACGTAAGGTTGATTTCAGCGGCTACTCGGATCGCCTGAATGCCAATTACGATGCCAACTCACTGCAGGCCTTCACCGAAGCAGGCTACCGCTTCGGCCAGCCGGAGCAAAATATCGAGCCATTCGTTAACCTGAGCTATATCCGTCTGAACACGGATGACTTCAAAGAGGACGGCGGTGCTGCAGCCCTGAGCGTGCGTAACGACACGGTTGATACCTTCTTCTCGACGCTCGGCGCACGCGCGGTGACTGAACTGCCGAAAAACGTCAGCCTTTACGGCTCGTTAGGCTGGCAGCACGCCTACGGTGACCGAAAAGCCTCCTCGCGTATGGCGTTTGCTGGCAGCGACGGCTTCACGAGCGAAGGTAACCCGGTTGACAAGGATATGCTGGTAGGCGACGTGGGCGTCAGCTTTACACTGCCGCACTCAGCGACGCTGAATGTCGGTTATAAAGGACAAATCGGTTCCGACACCCGTGTCAACGCCGTGAACGCCAATCTCCGCTGGTCATTCTAAGTGATATAGCGTGTTACCAGGCCGCCCCGATGGGCGGCTTTTTTGTTAACAGGGCGAAGGGATAGTCAAGAGTTTTACTCGTCAGTATCCGCGCTACGGAAAGAAAATAGGTAAATGACATAACTCGCGCCCACGCAGATTGTAATTCTGGCTGCTTCCCTCAGTGTAATGGTTCCATAACCTGGCGATCTGGCTCCCAACCCGGCCATATATAAATCATATAACTCTATAAATACATTAAGTTAACCACCAAAAGCGTCCATGGAACCCCCTGAGAAAATCGAACCACCTGGTAACCTTGCGCATGAAGGTGTAATAGTCAGAGAAGTGGATACCCTTATCGTTGAGGTGGTTTTATGCGAGCAACAGAACAGAGTAAAGAGGAGATGGCGAAAGCTATCGGTTACGCAGTGATGGAGTTAGAAAATACAGGATGTGCTATCACGGCAGAAGCCATCAACGCGCGGCTGGAAATACGCAAGGGTTCCGAAAAGGCGTTTGCACAAAGAGCAGCGGAACAGCCATACCACATCAGGTTTAACGAATCGTTGTGTGGATGAAAACCGACAGGATTGGAACCTGTGGCCTACGGCTTAAAGAACCCTGAATGCGAATTAAGATACTGTGAAAAAAGTGTTTTCCGCATTCGGAACCGTATTTGCGTCTTTGCGTGTCGTAATAAATACCTCTGAGAAAAAACGGTTTATCCCTTCACGACACAAAAACGACATTTTAATTCCACATCACCGGGCTGCGGTCGTAGTCGGCATGGTTAACGAAACACGTCACGCTCCCGACAACAATAACGTCCTCAGACTATTCCCCCTCGATCGCCTCACAATCTTACGTAATGAACGCCAGGCCCATTAATATCGCAAAAAGCTTATGATCGATACATTCAAGAAAAGCCAGAGCGAATGGTTAAAATACCGTGACGATTACTGCAATGTAGCAACAACTGACGCTCAATCAACACACTTCCTGGGAGCCGCTTTTACGAGGTGCTATATAAACATGTATAACCGTCACACTAGTGAAATAAAGATGATTAAAATAAAAAGTGTAGAGTAAATTTATTAGCGCATTGTTATTTCAATATCTTACCAATCCCCGGCCCGAGTGTATAAACGCCATTAACTTGTGCCGGGGCATCCCCTTAAATAAGGTTTCATCAATTTAGCTGCGCTATAATGCCCCCATCAGGCGTAAGCACGCACGGTAAATAGATGCCATTTTTGGCAATAACGACAAAAATACGACACAGGGAGGGAATCAGGCTGGGTTGAAGTTAGCCTAACATCTTGAAAATGGTACGCCCTACAGGGTTCGAACCTGTGACCTACGGCTTAGAAGGCCGTTGCTCTATCCAGCTGAGCTAAGGGCGCACTGATATCCCTTACGGGAGAGTTGCGGATCGGGATTATACGGTCAACACCTGTCGAGTCAATGACTTTGCTCTCAGATGCTCGCGAAGTGAGCACCATTACGCACTTTCACCGCCCTGCCTTTACGCACGAAACATAAACGGTAACTGACAGCGCCGCCCACTTCTGACAAAATATACACATCCCCACTTCTTTTTAGTTACAGATGGAATCTTCTCTCTGATGGCAGCAAAGATTATAGATGGTAAAACGATTGCGCAGCAGGTGCGCTCTGAGGTTGCTGAAAAGGTGAAAGCCCGCCTGGCAGCCGGAAAACGCGCCCCTGGTCTGGCCGTTATCCTCGTCGGTAGCAACCCTGCGTCGCAGATTTATGTCGGCAGCAAACGCAAAGCGTGTGAAGAGGTGGGTTTCATCTCCCGCTCCTACGATTTGCCGGAAACCACCACCGAAGCCGAACTGCTAACGCTTATCGACAAGCTCAATGCCGATAACGAAATCGACGGTATTCTGGTTCAGTTACCGCTGCCTGCCGGTATCGATTATGTCAAAGTGCTGGAACACATTTCGCCGGATAAAGACGTCGACGGTTTCCACCCGTATAACGTTGGCCGCCTGTGCCAGCGTGCGCCGCGTCTGCGCCCGTGCACCCCGCGCGGTATCGTGACGCTGCTTGAGCGTTACAACATTGATACCTACGGCCTGAACGCCGTAGTCATCGGCGCATCTAACATCGTCGGTCGCCCGATGAGCATGGAGCTGCTGCTGGCCGGTTGCACCACCACCGTGACCCACCGTTTCACCAAAAATCTGCGTCACCATGTGGAAAACGCCGATCTTCTGGTCGTTGCGGTCGGCAAACCAGGCTTTATTCCTGGCGAGTGGATCAAAGAAGGCGCCATCGTGATTGATGTTGGCATCAACCGTCTGGAAAGCGGCAAAGTGGTTGGCGATGTGGTTTACGAAGACGCCGCCGCGCGTGCCTCGTATATCACGCCGGTGCCGGGCGGTGTAGGCCCGATGACCGTCGCAACCCTGATTCAGAACACACTACAGGCGTGCGAAGAGTACCACGACGTGGAGAAAGCATAAGATGGCAACATTCTCACTGGGCAAGCATCCGCACGTTGAACTGTGCGATCTGCTGAAACTGGAAGGCTGGAGCGAAAGCGGCGCGCAGGCGAAGATCGCTATTGATGACGGTCTGGTCAAGGTCGACGGCAAGGTCGAAACCCGTAAGCGTTGCAAGATCGTTGCCGGGCAAACCGTTGTATTTCAGGGACAAAGCGTCACCGTAGTCGCCTGATATCCTTTCTACAGGCCCGTTCATCGGGCCTGTTTCCCCTCCCCATTTCCCTTAGTGTCCGCACGGTCAATAATTGATCGCCTTCAAATAATCACATTTTGCTATGACCGAAAGTGAAATTTCAGTTGCGGAGAAGAATCGCTTCTAACACGATAAGTAGAACGTTTTACTAGAACGTTCTACTCACAATAAATGTGCGTATTTCGCGCAACAAAAAAGCCTGGATTCGGGGGAATCACACGATGAATGTGTTATCAGGGTTTATTAAATCACTCTCAAAGTTGTCCATGATTGGGCGTGCGTTAATGCTGCCCATCTCATTACTGCCGGCCGCCGGTCTGCTGCTGGCGTTTGGCGATAAGTTTCATTTACCGCTGATGATGAATGCCGGTGGGGTTATTTTCGATAACCTGCCGCTGCTGTTCGCCATCGGCTCGGCGGTTGGTCTGGCCTCGGAATCCGGAATTGCCGCCCTTTCTGCGGCCGTGTCGGTGTTTGTCACCAACATTACCATCAGCACCGTGCTATCGATTACGCCGGAAATGGCTTCACAGGGCGGGAAATATGCGATGGTGGTCGGTATCCCGTCGCTGCAAATGGGGGTGTTTGGCGGCTTAATCTGCGGCATCCTCGCAGCCTGGTGCTATAACCGCTTCCACACCATGCAGTTACCTGAATTTTTGGGCTTCTTCTCCGGTAAGCGTTTTGTCGCCATCGCCACCGCGTTTATGTCGTTTATTCTCGGCCTGCTGCTGCCCTACGTCTGGCAACATATCCAGGCGGGCATTGACGCGCTCTCCGTTATCGTTAACGGCGATAATCAGGCAGCCTCAACCTTTATCTTTGGCCTGACGGAACGTGCGCTAATCCCGCTCGGTCTGCACCATATCTGGTATCCGTCGTTCTGGTACTCCTTCGGTGACTACACCACTCAGGCAGGCCAGGTTATCCACGGCGACCAGACAATCTGGTTCAAAATGCTGGAAGAAGGCACCAAGTCATTCAGTAGCGACACCTATCAGAACGCCGGCAAATTCATGCAGGGCGAGTTCCCGCTGATGCTGTTCGCACTGCCTGCCGCCTGTCTGGCGATGTACCACGAAGCGCATACCAAAAACAAAAAAATCGCTGCGGGTATTCTCTTCTCCGCCGCGCTGACCTGTTTCTTAACGGGCATCACTGAGCCGGTCGAATTTACCTTTATCTTCGTCGCGCCGATTTTGTATGTGTTCAATGCGATCATGGCGGGCCTGGCCTACATGTCCATGTACCTGATGCATGCGCATATCGCGAAGTCGTTCTCAGCCGGTCTTATCGACTACATTTCGTTTGGTATTCTGCCGTCGTTTAATGGCTATGAGACAAACTACCTGAATGCGGTGATCATTGGCGTGCCGATGGCGCTGATCTACTACTTTACTTTCCGCTTTGTTATCCGTCGCTTTGATGTCAAAACACCGGGCCGTACCGAAGTGTCTGCGGACGCGAAAGACAAAACGGACGAGGAGTTGGTTACCGAGATTGTTGACCTGCTGGGCGGGGCGAAAAACATTGATTCCGTTGGTTCTTGTATTACCCGCCTGCGTATTGAAGTGCTGGACGGCAGCCAGGTGAATAAAGAAGGACTTAACGGTGTGGGCGCACGCGGCGTGGTCTTTGTCGGGGATAAAGGCGTGCAGGTGATCTTCGGCGCCAGAGCCCAGTTTATTGCTCAGGCTATGGCGACATCGCTTGGCAAATAACCTTGTGCAGGTAAGGTGAAATAAGTCTCCTGTATTTATGCAGGAGGCTTTACTATTTCTGACTGATTATTCTGTACTTTCAGGGAGCACGATTGAAAAAGGTCAGCATCATTGATGTCGCTAAACTGGCGGGCGTTTCGGTTTCAACCGTCTCTCTGGTGCTGCGCCAAAAGGGAAAAATCTCCGATGCCACCATCGAGAGAGTTCAGTCGGCTATCAATGAGCTTGGATATGTGCACAACGTCGCGGCCGCTAATCTACGCGCCAATACCTCGAACCTGATTGGCCTGATCTTGCGTGATTTCAGCGACAGCTTTTCCATCAAGGTGATGGCGAGCATTGTCCAGGAGCTGGAACGTAAGGGCTATATGGTCTTCCTGGGGCAGCCGCTGGATGATCATGAGCACCTGGAACGCTGCCTGCTCTCTTTTAAGCAACAGGGCGTGGCGGGCGTGATATATCTCTCCTCGGATCCCCTTAATCCGCATTTACCGGAAAAAATCAGCCAGTGTCCGCTGCCGATGGTGGTAGTGTCCCAGTCCATGCCTGCCGAGAGCTGTAATCTGGTGATGCGCGATAGCCGCCAGGCCGCAAGCCTTGCCACGCGCTATCTTATTGAACGCGGGCATCGCAGCATCGCCTATATCGGCGGTCTGGAAAAAGACCTGGTACGCCACCAGCGTTTGTTGGGCGTACATAGTGCCCTCAAGCAATACGGTATGGTGCTGCGCGATGAGTATGCTCCCGCCTGCAGTGAATCGACTGAATCAGCCAGCCTGGCAACGCGTCATTTGCTGGAAAAAAACAACACCATCACCGCCCTGCTATGCCATTCGCCGAACGCGGTGATTGGCTCTATCAGCGGTATTCATCAGGTGGGGCGCACCATCGGTAAAGATGTCTTTCTGACGCAACAGGTGGCGCTGATAGGCTTCGAGGATATGCTCCACGTGAACCTCACCTCCCCCTCTTTTACCTATGTTTCGTCGGCCAGTGAAGAGGCGGGGCGTCAGGCTGCGGGGCTGATTATACGTAAGCTGAAAGAGCCAGATTTGCTGACGCAGACGATTACCCTTTCCGGGCAACTGGTGGTGCGGGAATCCGCATAATAAAGCGAGTATTGGCCCGCATTTTTAATGGATGCATGCACTGAGTCATTCGCGTTGCATTACAGCGGCAGCATTCGCCACATCCCCCATTTTTTCAGGTGTCATGGCGCACTCTGCCGGATAAGTCACCTTGCGCATCAGAGCGGGTATTTCGGTTTTTATATAACATCACCCTGCTTATACGGCAGAGCAACTATCAGAAAACGCTGATGTTAATTTCCTGCCGCATGGCAAAAATATTTTTTTCTTTATACCCTGACTTCTCAGAAAACACACATCCGGCGATGTAAGCCGTCTCGTTTATACTCTTTTCTTTTGTTCAAGGACTGACAATGCCAACCGTTATTACTCACGCCGCCGTGCCACTTTGCCTTGGATTAGGACTGGGCAACAAGGTGATCCCCAGGGGATTATTGCTGGCAGGCGTTGCCCTTGCGATGTTGCCGGATGCCGATGTGCTGGCATTCAAATTTGGCGTGGCGTACGGCAATGTGTTTGGTCATCGCGGCTTCACCCATTCGCTGTTATTCGCCTTTGTAGTGCCGATTCTGGTGACATGGCTGGGGCGACGCTGGTTTAAAGCGAGCCTGATGCGCTGCTGGGCTTTTTTGACCGTCTCATTGCTGTCGCACAGTTTGCTGGATTCGATTACCACCGGCGGCAAAGGAGTTGGCTGGCTTTGGCCGTGGTCAGATGAACGCTTTTTTGCGCCCTGGCAGGTGATTAAGGTCGCGCCTTTTGCCCTGTCGCGGTATATGACGCCTTACGGGCATCAGGTGATCATTTCGGAATTGCTGTGGGTGTGGGTGCCGGGGCTCATTCTGATGGGCTTGCTGTGGCACTGGCGGTCCCGATAACTCAGGCGTCGTAACCGCCTTATCCGCTGTGGGGAGAGGGGAACATCGCGTTCCCCTCAGGAGTAGTAATTACTTACGGCGCCAGGTTGTACCCTGTGGGCCATCTTCCAGCACAATGCCCATCTCATTAAGACGGTCGCGCGCCGCATCTGCTGCTGCCCAGTCTTTCGCTTTACGCGCATCCAGACGCTGTTGAATCAACGCTTCAATCTCAGCCACTTCGCTATCGTCTGCCTGCGCACCGCTTTGCAGGAACGCATCGGGATCCTGTTCCAGCAGCCCCAGTACAGAAGAGAGCTTACGCAGATGCGAGGCCAGCGCATTCGCCGCCGCCATATCTTCTGATTTCAGGCGATTCACTTCACGCGCCATATCAAACAGCACCGAATAGGCTTCCGGCGTGTTGAAGTCATCGTTCATGACCTCAACAAAGCGCGCTTCAAACGCCTCGCCACCGGCCGCCGCAACAGACCTGTCGGTACCGCGCAGCGCGGTATAAAGACGTTCCAGCGCTGAACGCGCCTGCTTGAGATTCTCTTCGCTGTAGTTTAACTGGCTGCGATAGTGGCCGGACATCAGGAAGTAGCGAATAGTCTCGGCGTCGTAATATTTGAGCACATCACGGACGGTAAAGAAGTTACCCAGCGATTTGGACATCTTCTCGCGATCGACCATCACCATGCCGGAGTGCATCCAGTAGTTCACATACTCGCCGTCATGGGCGCAGGTTGACTGGGCAATTTCGTTTTCATGGTGCGGGAACATCAGATCAGAACCGCCGCCGTGAATATCGAAATGGTTGCCCAGTTGTTTGCAGTTCATCGCGGAACATTCAATGTGCCAGCCCGGACGCCCTTCGCCCCACGGCGAGGTCCAGCTCGGCTCGCCCGGCTTGGACATCTTCCACAGCACGAAGTCCATCGGGTTACGCTTCACGTCAACGACGTCTACGCGCGCCCCCGCCTGCAACTGGTCGAGATCCTGGCGCGACAACTGACCGTAGTTCGGGTCCGTCGGCACAGAGAACATCACGTCGCCATTGTCAGCAACATAGGCGTGACCACGAGCGATCAACTGTTCAGTGATTTCGATGATCTCATGAATATGGTGCGTCGCACGCGGTTCCATGTCCGGGCGCAGAATATTGAGGGCATCAAAATCTTTGTGCATTTCCGCGATCATTCGGTCAACCAGCGCCACAAAGCTTTCGCCGTTTTCATTGGCGCGTTTGATAATTTTGTCGTCAATATCGGTAATATTGCGCACGTATTTCAGCTTATAGCCGATAAAACGCAGGTAGCGAGCGACCACATCAAACGCCACGAAAGTACGGCCATGACCAATATGACAGAGATCGTAAACAGTGATACCACACACGTACATGCCGACTTCCCCGGCATGGATAGGTTTGAATTCCTCTTTTTGGCGCGTCAGTGTATTGAAGATTTTTAACATCGAAGATTCCATGTAGACGTGTGTGGAACGGAAAAACGCATATATTACCTGTAATTCAATCCCGAAGCAGCACACTTTGCAAGGTGATCCAACCTCCCGCTTATGCTATAACAAGCGACTATCACTGACCCACAGTCGGGTCTGCGCACTACTCTACCGGAACAGGATGCAAAAATGGTTACTTTCCACACTAATCACGGCGACATCGTAATCAAAACTTTTGATGATAAAGCGCCTGAAACAGTTAAAAACTTCCTGGACTACTGCCGTGAAGGTTTTTATAACAACACCATTTTCCACCGTGTCATTAATGGCTTTATGATCCAGGGCGGCGGCTTCGAGCCGGGCATGCATCAGAAAGCAACCAAAGACCAGATCAAAAACGAAGCTAACAACGGCCTGAAAAACACCCGTGGCACGCTGGCAATGGCGCGTACTCAGGCTCCGCACTCCGCAACTGCACAGTTCTTTATCAACGTTGTGGATAACGACTTCCTGAACTTCTCTGGCGAAAGCCTGCAGGGTTGGGGCTACTGTGTGTTTGCCGAAGTGGTTGAAGGCATGGACGTGGTAGACAAAATCAAAGCCGTTCCTACCGGCCGCAGCGGTATGCATCAGGACGTGCCGAAAGAAGATGTCGTGATTGAAAGCGTGACCGTCAGCGAGTAATCGTGGCGACACTTTTTATCGCAGACCTTCATCTGCAAACAGAAGAACCGGCGATCACCGCCGGTTTTCTGCGTTTTTTGACAGGCACAGCCCGACAGGCTGACGCGCTCTATATTTTGGGCGACCTGTTCGAAGCCTGGATTGGCGACGATGACCCCACTCCCCTGCACCGTGACATCGCCGCCGCCATTAAGGCGCTGGTCGACAGTGGCGTGCCCTGTTACTTCATCCATGGCAATCGCGACTTCCTGCTCGGCCAACGCTATGCGCGCGAAAGCGGCATGCAGCTTCTGCCGGAAGAGAAAGTGCTCGATCTGTATGGTCGCAAGGTGCTGATTATGCACGGCGACACGCTCTGTACGGACGACGCAGGCTACCAGGCGTTTCGCGCCAAAGTCCACAAACCCTGGCTACAGAGGCTGTTTCTTGCCCTGCCGCTGTTTGTTCGCCAACGTATCGCAGCCAGAATGCGCGCGGGAAGCAAAGCCGCCAACAGTAGCAAATCGCTGGCCATTATGGACGTTAATCCGCAGGCAGTGGTTGCCGCGATGGAAAGACACCAGGTTCAGTGCCTGATTCACGGTCATACTCATCGCCCGGACGTGCACGAGCTTATCGCAAACGGTAAACCCGCCATGCGCGTTGTCCTCGGCGCCTGGCACACCCAGGGCTCTATGGTGAAAGTGACCGCAGACGACGTCGAGCTGATCCCTTTTCCGTTCTAAGAATTTGAACCGCTGATGCGCATGCTCCGCAACAGCGGATTGCAGCATTCATCGCCACGCAACCGTTTTCCTTGCCCGTTTTCCGTGCTATTCTTTGTGCCCTCAAAAGCTGTCCGTAGTCACACCCACAGGAGTTTTCTTAACGCATGTCTTCTGTTAACCAACCGGCGCGTATCGCCATTGTCATGGGATCGAAAAGCGATTGGGCGACCATGCAGTTCGCCACCGAAATTCTCGATATCCTGAATGTCCCGCACCACGTTGAAGTCGTCTCCGCTCACCGCACCCCCGATAAACTGTTCAGCTTTGCCGAAAGCGCCGAAGAGAACGGTTTTCAGGTGATCATTGCGGGTGCAGGCGGCGCGGCGCACTTGCCGGGTATGATTGCAGCGAAAACATTAGTGCCGGTGCTGGGTGTGCCAGTACAGAGCGCCGCGCTGAGCGGTGTGGATAGCCTCTACTCTATCGTCCAGATGCCGCGCGGTATTCCGGTCGGTACGCTGGCCATTGGCAAAGCCGGGGCCGCGAATGCCGCCCTGCTGGCCGCGCAAATTCTGGCCCAGCACGACGCCGAACTGCATCAGCGCCTGGCCGACTTCCGTCGCGCCCAGACCGATGAAGTGCTGGAAAACCCGGATCCACGGGGTGTTGCATGAAGCAGGTTTGCATTTTAGGTAACGGTCAGCTTGGTCGCATGCTGCGCCAGGCAGGCGAACCGCTGAGCATCGCCGTGTGGCCCGTAGGGCTCGATGCAGACCCGGAAGCGGTGCCGTTCGCCCAGAGCGTGATTACCGCAGAGATCGAACGCTGGCCGGAAACCGCGCTGACCCGCGAGCTGGCGCGTCATCCGGCGTTTGTGAATCGCGATGTGTTCCCGATTATTGCCGACCGCCTGACGCAAAAGCAGTTGTTCGACAAACTTAAGCTTGCCACCGCACCGTGGCAGTTGCTGGCAGACAAAAGCGAATGGCCTGCGGTCTTCAATACGCTGGGCGAGCTGGCGATTGTCAAACGCCGCGTGGGCGGGTACGACGGCCGCGGTCAGTGGCGTCTGCGTGCAGACGAAACGGAACAATTGCCGGATGATTGCTATGGCGAATGCATCGTTGAGCAGGGCATCAATTTTTCCGGTGAGGTATCGCTGGTGGGCGCACGCGGCCATGACGGCAGCACGGTGTTCTATCCGCTGACTCACAATCTGCATCAGGACGGTATTCTGCGCACCAGCGTGGTCTTTCCGCAGGCCGACATGCGCCAGCAACAGCAAGCGGAAAGTATGCTCTCTGCCATTATGCACGAGCTGAATTATGTGGGCGTGATGGCGATGGAGTGCTTTGTGACCCCGGCGGGCTTGCTGATCAATGAACTGGCGCCACGTGTGCACAACAGCGGCCACTGGACGCAAAACGGCGCGTCTATCAGCCAGTTTGAGCTGCATCTGCGCGCGGTGGTGGATTTACCGCTGCCGCCACCGGTGGTTAACAGCCCGTCGGTGATGGTGAACCTGATCGGCAGCGATTTGAATTATGACTGGTTAAAACTGCCGCTGGTGCATCTGCACTGGTACGACAAAGAGGTGCGTCCGGGCCGTAAGGTGGGGCACCTTAACCTGAATGACAGCGACACCGGCCGCCTGAGCGCGACGCTGGAAGCGCTGGTGCCTCTGCTGCCGCCGGAATATGCCAGCGGCATCGCCTGGGCACAGGCAAAACTTGCCTGACTGGCTCCCCGGCGGCGCTGCGCTTGCCGGGGCTACGGTTCAGCTTGTTGCCCGGATCAGGCGGTTACGCCGCCATCCGGGAACATCTCAATGCCTGTCGCGCTTGTCCGCCCTTTGTGCCAGCCAGTCGCCCAGCATCTGCACGACCTGCACCAGCACAATCAGCGCGACCACGGTGACAATCATCACCTGGGTTTCGTAGCGGTAGTAACCGTAACGGATAGCCAGGTCACCGACACCACCACCGCCCACGATCCCCGCCATCGCCGAGTAACCGATCAAGCTCACCAGCGTGATGGTTAACCCACGCAGCAGGCCCGCGCTGGCTTCCGGCAACAGCACCGTGCAGATGATGCGCATCGGGCTGGCGCCAAAGGCTTCCGCCGCTTCAATAATGCCTTTGTCCACTTCACGCAACGCGCCGTCCACCAGACGGGCATAGAAGGCAATCGCCGCCACGGACAGCGGCACCGATGCGGCAATCGGCCCGATGGTGTTGCCAAGCAAAAACTGAGTTAACGGCAGCAGCAGAACCAGCAGGATGACAAAAGGCACGGAGCGGATGATGTTCACCAGCACGGAGCTGATGAGATAGACCGCGCGGTTTTGCCAGAAGAGGTTTCGGTCGGTCACGAAGATCAGAAACCCCAGCGGCAGGCCACCGATGATCGCCAGCACCGTTGAGATGCTCAGCATCTGGAAGGTTTCACCAAACGCGAGGCTCAAGTCGGCCAGTAAATTATCCACGGATCACCTCCACCTGAGCGGTACGGTTACGAATGTAGTCTACCGCCTGTTCGACAACAGCCGGGTCTTCTGCGGTAAGTTGCACCACCAGAATGCCGAGCGCGCGCTCACCGATATACTCGATTTTCCCGTGCAGAATATTAACCGCCACACCAAAGTTGATGGCCGCATCGGAGAGAACCGGCTGCTCAGCAGAATCGCCAATAAACAGGATTTTCAACAATTGTCCCGGCAGGTGCTCCCGCAGACGGTCCGGCAATGTCAGATTCAACGTGCGTGAAACCAGTTGTTGAGTAAAGGCATGCTGCGGATGGGCGAAAATATCAAACACATCGCCGGTTTCTACCACCTTGCCGCCGGACATGACCGCCACGCGATCGCAGATGGATTTGATCACGTTCATCTCATGGGTGATCAGCACGATCGTGATACCGAGCTGTGCGTTGATCTGCTTGAGCAGTTCGAGAATGGTGGCCGAGGTTTCCAGATCCAGCGCCGAAGTCGGTTCATCGCACAGCAATACGTCCGGGTGGTTAGCGATAGCGCGGGCGATACCGACACGCTGCTTCTGCCCACCGCTCAGTTGTACCGGGTAGCGGTTTGCTTTGTCGCCCAGCCCCACCAGTTCAAGGATTTCCGTGACGCGCGGGGCGATTTTGCTGCGATCCCACCCCGCCGCTTTCAGGCTGAACGCCACGTTTTGCGCGACGGTGCGGGTATGCATCAAGTTGAAGTGCTGGAAGATCATGCCGATACGCTGACGGGCTTTACGCAGCGTCAGGCCTTCCATTTTTGAAATCGCCACGCCGTTCACTTTGACGCAGCCTTCACTTGGGCGTTGCAGGGCATTCAACGTACGCAGCAGAGTGCTTTTCCCCGCGCCGCTGGTGCCAACAATGCCAAAAATCTCACCGGGCGCAATACGCAAGCTGACGTTGTCCACGGCACGCATGGGTTTCGCTCCCCGTACGGCGGGAAAATCCACGCACACCTTATCTATCTCAATCATGTGTCCCTCAAATAGCAAAAGGCAGGCCGCAGCCTGCCTGTTAACCCAGCGCTGCCTTTACTTTTTATCAGCGGCAGTCATCCACTCCGGTTTCTGGAAGGCACCGTAAACATTTTTCGGATCGTCAATCACCGCACGGTAAGCCGGAGATTTCACGACCTCAACAATGTCTTTGGCGAAGGGTTTATCCGCATCTTCACTGCGTACCGCAATGATGTTTTTGAGGTTCTCATCCAGATGTTCTTGCTTGATCGCAGTAGAAAGATCCAGCCCAGCGGCAATAGCGAAGTTACCGTTGACCAGGGCTGCGGTGGCGCTATCCAGCGTACGCGGCAACTGTGCGGCTTCCAGCGGTTTAAACACCAGCCCTTTCGGGTTGCTGGCGATATCTCGTTCAGAGGCTTTGGTCGGATCGATATTGTCTTTAATAGTGATCAGATCCAGCGATTTCAGGAAACGCAGGCCACGGGCCAGGTTAGTCGGATCATTGGACAGCGTAACGATGTCGCCTTTTTTCAGCTCATCGAGGCTTTTAATTTTGTGGGAATAGAAGCCCATGCCCGCCGTCGGTACGGTGATCAATTTGGTCAGCTTCAGCCCTTTATCCGCAGTGAATTTATCGAAATAGAGCGAGTGCTGGAACAGGTTGGCATCAATACTGCCATTCGACAGCGCCATATTCGGCTGCACGTAGTCGCTGAATTCGCGCACCACGACTTTGTAGCCTTTTTCTTTCAGTGACGGCTCAATGGCCTGTTTGACCATGTCGCCGTATGGCCCCGGCGCAACGCCGAAGACAATGGTGTGCGGATCGCTATTGGCCTGCGCGGAAGATAAACCGCATGCCAGAAGTAGCGCCCCAACGGTGGCGCGTAAACCGAGACGACGTCCCATACATTCTCCCTAACGAAGTGTGTCTGCTGTGTGGCGCACCGTCGACGCGGCGCGCTCCATATTCATTACAGGGATAAGATGGCATAAACATAACGCAGCGGTAATTGAAATAAATTCATGTTGTTGTGAAGTATGTCACTGAATGATGGGAGATTTTGCAAAGCTAAGGCGATGAAGCATAAAGAAAAGCAAAATTCAGTCGCCTTCCTTTATGCTTTTTTTAGATAAGCAAAGTGAGATTTTTGCTAAGCAGAAGTGCAGGACGCAAATTCCGGAGTCAATTGGCGTTATCGGCGCAGGCAGGTTGAACACGGACAGCGCGCAGAAACCGGAACGGACACGCAGTACGTGGGGTTTCGAGCACTGCCGGGTTCAAACTGGCAAGTCAGATAGCCAAATGCCTGGAATTTTAGAAGTCGTAACGCAGACGCACTAAGTTCATATCGCCCAGATCATCGGTGCTGGAGGTAAACACGTGTTCGTAATCCACGCGGAAACCATAATCCAGTTGGAAGCTGATACCTACACCGTTATCGATACGCTGATAGTTGCGTCCATTCACGTATTCGATGCGATCGCCCATAAAGTACGGCTGGACAGATTTCACAGCGTACTGATTAACCGGGATCTTATAACCGGCGAAATATTCAACGCCCCACGCATCACCCGCGAAGTAATTGTGAACCGTGTTTTTCTTGCTCAGCAGGAAGTTCTGATACCAGCCGCCGCCAGCGGAGAAGGTCCAGTTATCCGGTGTCCAGCTCAGCGCAGTACCGAGAATATTCTGGTCGTACGTTTTGCTGTCGTCATTGCCCGGATTGCGCATTTCGGCACGGGTATAGTTCCATGCCGCGCCCCATGTCAGGGTGTTAGTCAGATGGTAATCCAGGCCCAGCGAGCCACCACCTTTACGTTTGTAACGCAGACCGTTACCCGGCAGATATTCGTTGTCATCGAACAGATATGAGGCGTAAAGATCTGCATCCCCGAACGTATTCTTATATTTCAGCATATTGCGTGAGCGATAAGAGCCATCATAGTCGCCGTTGATACCGTTACCCGGCGCCTGACCGATCATGTCGTAATCCCAGATATCGGTTTTTGCCCCTACCACATCATAGTAAATGCTGTTTTGCTGACCGTAGGTTAATGTCCCCCAGGTTTTGCTTTTCAGTCCGGTATAGAGCATACGGCGCGTGGTGTCGTGGGCACCTTTTGCATAGTGGTTATCCCAGTCAAACACCGCCGGAATATTGACGCCCAGCTCGTAGTAGTTAATCCAACTGATGTCATCAAACAGATAGTAATCACTGGCGAAGCGGAAACGGGTACCGCCGTCGAAGCCGTTACGTTTGTAAGAGCCTTTATCCCCATCTCCCGTCATCATATTGAACTGCGGACGAATACTGCCGCCCACGGTGAAATTCAGACGGCTTAACGGATCGCCCGCCTGCGGATCTTGTTTCAACAGCGTGATCTCTGCTTGCGTTGCAAATGAGGTCATCGCCAGTGCCGCGCCGATCGTTATCGCCAGCGCTTTTATTTTATGTGCCATGCTGTTTCCTTGGTTAATAAGCAGCCAAATAGTTGCCAGCTGAATATTAACGCCGATTAAGCACGCCATGTTGTCGAGTTTTTCGTACTTTGTGCGCTTAAAAATCAGGTAGTTAGCAATTTGTGCACTTAAAAAAATACACGCCGATTATTTAACCGACGTGTAATCAAAATGACATGGTTTTACTGGTTAAACTGGCGGAACAGCGCTTTCCCTTTGAGTAGCCGTGTGCCCAGCCAGCCACCGCATGCGGATAACAAAACGGCGCCGCACAGCGGTAACGTTAACCACAACCGCCAGTCCGGCTCCCAGGGGAAATCAAAGACTTTTGTTTGCAGCACCGCCAGCGCCGTTTCCGCACCGATCGCCGCCACCAGCCCGGAGACAAGCCCGAGCAGGGCAAATTCACACCACAGCGTGATGCGTAACAGTCGCTTGCCGGCGCCGAGCGTGCGATACACCACCAGTTCCTGATGACGCTGGCGCATCCCCACCTGCACCTGGGCCAGCAACAGCAGCACGCCGCATAGGGTGACCAACACAACCATCACTTCCAACGCCCGACTCACCTGCTCCAGCACCTGACCAACCTGTTTTAAGATAGCGCCAATATCCAGCAGGCTGATGGTGGGAAACTCGCGGTTAAGCTGGGTCAACATACCGTTGCCATTCTGCCAGCGGAAACTGGTCAGCCAGCTTTGCGGCTGTCCGTCCAGCGCCCCCTGCGGGAAAATAAAGAAGAAGTTGGGACGCAGACTTTCCCAGTCCACTTTGCGCAGGCTGGTGACTTTAGCGGTGAAATCCTGGGTATCACCCATAAAGGTCACGCTGTCGCCGAGCTTAAGCTTGAGGCGTTTTGCCAGTTCTGCTTCGACCGAGACCTCACCGGGTTTTGGTGGCCAGGAGCCTGCGGTAACCGGGTTGTGGTTTGCATCCGCCCCCTGCCAGGTCAGATTCAATTCGCGGTTCAGCGCCTCATCCGGGTTCCCTTCCGTACTTTGACCGTTTATCTGCGTCAGTCGGGCACGCACGATGGGCCAGAACGCCTGGGTTACCACCTGGTGTTCAGAGAGAAACGCTTTCACCGGTTCGACCTGCTCCGGGGCAATATTAATGAGGAAATAGTTCGGGCTTTCCGGTGGAAGCTGTTGCTGCCAGCGGTCGAGCAGATCGCCACGTAGCACCAGCAACATTGCCAGCAGCATGAATGACAGCGAGAAAGCCGATAACTGACTCAGCGTCGACCATGGCTGGCGCAGCAGACGATTGACCGCCAGACGCAGCGGCAATGTTTTGAGGGTAAGCTTTTTCATTACCCGCAGCAGCAGCCAGCCGACTACGCCGCACAGCAATGCCAGGACCACCGCCCCCGCCAGCACCGACCATAGCAGCATGCTGGCCCCCATCAGCCCGGCCAGCAGCAACACAGACACGATACTGATAACGGGAATATAAAATTTCAGCGGCCAGACATCCGCGACAGCGTCACGCCGCAATACCCGCAAAGGCTGCGTTGCCAGCAGCAAGCGCCAGGGCCGTATCCCCACCAGCAACGAAATCACCAGCATGGCGCCAATCGACCAGAGCCACGGCCAGCCGCTGGCGGCAGGGAGTACCACCGGCAGAACCGGCTTGAGCAAGATCAGCAGGATTTTTTCAAACAACAGCCCCATCGCGCCACCGGTGATGGACGCCAGCGCGAGCACCATCAGCCACTGGCCGATGATCAATTTGCGTAACTGCGACCTGCTCGCCCCCAGCGTTTTGAGAATGGCCACCAGGTCGTAACGACTGCGACAATAGTGCCCCATCGCGACAGCCACCGCCGCGACTGACAGCAGCAGGGTTAACAACGCCGACAGCAGCAAGAATTGCTGGGAGCGCTGTAATGACTTGCCGAGCGCGCCGTCATCCTGCTCAAGGCCATACCAACGATGTTCCGGCTTAAGCTTCGGCAGTAACCATTTTTCGTAGGCCTCCAGTTGTGCGGGTGTCCCGGCAAATTTTACCCGCCAGGTGACGCGGCTTCCCGGCTGTACCGCTCCTGTTTTCGCCACATCCGCCGTATTCATTAATAATCGCGGCGCCATTTCGAAGGGGTTAAAACCGGAATCTGGCTCCTGCACCACCTCCCCGGCGATCCGCAGCGTGGCATCCCCCACATCAATCGAGTCGCCGGTTTTCAGGTTTAGCAGCGCCATCAGCCGTGGGGCCAGCAGCACCGTTCCGGCCAGCGGTTTGACCGCAGGCGGCGTGGTTTGCAGGTCGCCATAGAGCGGATAACTGTCATCCACCGCTTTCACGTTTGCCAGTTGTGGTGTGTCACCGGCGAAGGTCATAGTGGCAAATGAGATTTGCTCGCTAACTTTAAGCCCCTCTTTTCGCGCCTCTTCCAGCCACGCCTGCGGAATTTCACGTGAACTGCGCAACGCCCTGTCGCCAGCCATAAACTCGCGGCTCTGCTGGCTTAATCCTTTTTCCATCCGATCGCTGATATTGCCCAGCGCCAGCACACAGGCCACCGCCAGGCTTAGCGCCAGCCAGACAATCAGCAATGAAGGAGAGCGCCATTCGCGCCAGAACCAGCGGGCGATCATGCTTCCTCCCGCAGTTCGCCGTTCACCAGACGTAAACGCCTGTCGCAACGCGCCGCCAGTTGAGGATCGTGCGTGACCAGAATCAGGGTGGTGCCATATTGCTGGTTCATCGAGAAGAGCAAATCAGCAATCTTATCGCCGGTCTGCCTGTCGAGGTTGCCGGTGGGTTCGTCGGCAAACAGCAGCGCCGGGCGACCATTAAACGCACGGGCCAGCGCCACACGCTGTTGCTCGCCGCCGGAAAGCTGCGCGGGAAGGTGATCGAGACGTTTCCCCAGCCCCAACTCTTCCAGTAGCCCTTTAGCACTGGCACGACTCTGCGCGCTGTTTTCTCCCCGCAGCAGCGCCGGAAGCTCGACGTTTTCCAGCGCATTCAGGGTGGGGATCAGCATAAAAGACTGGAAAACAAAACCGACGTGCGCGGCACGCAGCTTTGCCCGCGCCTCTTCATCCATCGCGTGAAGCGGCTGGCCCAGCAGGTTCACTTCGCCGCTACTGCCATCATCAAGCCCGGCAAGAATCGTCAGCAGTGTTGACTTACCCGAGCCTGATTCACCAATCAGGGCGATGGTTTGCGCCCGTTTGACAACAAGCTCAACTCCGGTGAGGATGGAAAGTTCATGCTCCCCCTGACCGACGGACTTCTTAAGATGATGAACTTCAACAATGTTTTCCGCTGGCATTTGGCCTTCCTGTTTTTGCTTCTGTTTAGCCTGCGTGCCGCCGCTGCGGACACGTTACTGGTTCTGGGAGACAGCCTGAGCGCGGGCTATCGCATGGCGGCCAATACCGCCTGGCCTGCGTTGCTCAACGAGAAGTGGCAACAAAAACCGCCCGTCATCAACGCCAGCATTAGCGGCGACACCTCGCAACAGGGGCTGGCACGCTTACCCGCGCTGCTTAAAGAGCATCAGCCTCGCTGGGTGTTGATTGAGCTGGGAGGTAACGATGGTCTGCGCGGCTTTGCGCCCCAACAAACAGAACAAACGCTGCGTACCATTTTGCAGGCGGTAAAAGCCGCAAACGCCGAACCCTTGCTGATGCAAATACGGCTGCCCGCCAACTATGGACGCCGTTATACTGAGTCATTTAGCGCCATCTATCCTAAGCTCGCCAAAGAGTTTGATATTCCTCTGTTGCCGTTTTTCATGGAAGAGGTCTATCTCAAACCCCAATGGATGCAGGATGATGGGATCCACCCGAACCGTGACGCTCAGCCTTTTATTGCCGACTGGATGGCGACCCGGTTGGCTCCATTAGTTAATCACGACTCCTGATTTATCAGGGACGCTTTCAGGTAAAGTTATGCAAAAAACGATCTTAATAACAGGATGTTCCAGCGGTATCGGTCTGGAAAGCGCCCATGAACTCAAGCGTCAGGGCTTTCGCATCCTGGCGGCCTGCCGCAAAAGCGAGGATGTTGCACGTATGAATCAGGCCGGATTTACCGGCGTGCTGTTGGATCTCGACCTCCCCGAAAGCGTAGAACGTGCCGCTGAAGAGGTCATTGCCCTGACGGAAAACCGTCTGTATGGCATTTTTAATAACGCGGGCTTTGGCCTGTACGGCCCGCTGTCTACCATCAGCCGCGAGCAAATGGAAAAACAGTTTTCCGCCAACTTTTTTGGCGCACACCAGCTCACCATGCGCCTGTTACCCGCCATGCTCCCGCACGGCGAAGGCCGCATTGTGATGACGTCTTCGGTAATGGGGCTGATTTCGACCCCCGGTCGTGGCGCTTATGCGGCCAGTAAGTATGCCCTGGAAGCCTGGTCCGATGCGCTGCGTATGGAACTGCGCCACAGCGGCATCAAGGTCAGCCTGATTGAGCCAGGCCCTATCCGCACCCGCTTTACGGAGAACGTCAACCAGACGCAGAGTGACAAACCGGTGGAAAACCCCGGTATTGCCGCACGTTTTACCCTCGGCCCGGAGGCGGTTGTCGCCAAAGTACGCCATGCTTTTGAAAGTCCGAAACCCAAACTGCGTTATCCGGTCACGGTCGTCACCTGGGTGGTAAGCCTGCTGAAACGCATACTGCCGGGACGCGCAATGGATAAAATTTTACACGGGTGAGTTGAAGGCACAGCGCCTGTCCCCATGTATCAATAAACACTTAAACAGAGAATGACCCATGTCTGTACAGAACATCGTCAACATTAACGAAGCAAACCTTCACCCGACGCTTGAACAGTCAATGACCACGCCGGTGCTGTTCTATTTCTGGTCCGAGCGTAGCCAGCACTGCCAGCAGTTGACCCCGGTGCTGGAAAGCCTGGCGGCGCAATATAACGGGCAATTTATTCTGGCGAAGGTGGACTGCGATGCTGAGCAGATGCTTGCGTCACAGTTTGGTTTACGTGCGATCCCAACGGTTTACCTGTTCCAGAACGGCCAGCCGGTCGACGGTTTCCAGGGGCCGCAGCCAGAAGAGGCCATACGCGCCCTGCTGGATAAAGTCCTGCCGCGCGAAGAAGAGTTAAAAGCGCAACAGGCCATGCAACTGATGGAAGAAGGCAAACATGCCGAAGCGCTGCCGCTGTTGAAAGAGGCCTGGCAGTTATCGCAGCAGAACAGTGAAATCGGCCTGCTGCTGGCGGAGACGCAAATTGCGCTCAACCGCTCTGATGATGCCGAAGCGGTGCTGAAAACCATTCCGCTGCAGGATCAGGACACCCGCTATCAAGGGCTGGTGGCGCAAATCGAGCTGCTGAAAAAAGCCGCGGACACCCCGGAAATTCAGCATTTGCAAGAGCAGGTCGAGAAGAACCCGGCGGATGCGCAACTGGCAACGCAACTGGCGCTGCAACTGCATCAGGTTGGCCGCAATGAAGAGGCGCTGGAGCTGCTGTTCAGTCATCTGCGTAAAGATTTAGGCGCAGCAGACGGTGAGGCGCGCAAAATGTTGCAGGAGATCCTGGCCGCTCTGGGTACCGGCGATGCACTGGCCTCGAAATACCGTCGCCAGCTCTACTCCCTGCTTTACTAGTCCCGCCCGCTAAATTTGGGGGTCGCGCTGTTAAGATCCCCAAATTTGGTTAGAATGACATCAAATTAAACAGGAGGTTTATTTGATGCTCATCGTCATCCCCGTTCTTATCTTCGTCGCGCTGGTCATTGTAGGCGCGGGTGTCAAAATCGTTCCGCAAGGATATCAGTGGACGGTAGAACGCTTCGGTCGTTATACCCGTTCTCTCCAGCCGGGTCTGAGCCTTGTGGTACCGTTTATGGACCGTATTGGTCGTAAGATCAATATGATGGAGCAAGTTCTCGATATCCCATCCCAGGAAGTCATTTCCAAAGATAACGCCAACGTCACCATCGATGCGGTGTGTTTTATTCAGGTTATCGACGCCCCGAAAGCCGCCTATGAGGTGAGCAATCTGGAACTGGCGATCATTAACCTCACCATGACCAACATCCGTACTGTGCTCGGCTCGATGGAGCTCGACGAAATGCTCTCTCAGCGCGACAGCATCAACACTCGCCTGCTGCATATCGTGGACGAAGCCACCAATCCGTGGGGCATCAAAGTCACCCGTATCGAAATCCGCGATGTTCGCCCACCGGCGGAGCTGGTCTCTTCCATGAACGCCCAGATGAAAGCCGAACGTACCAAGCGTGCTTACATCCTGGAAGCCGAAGGGATTCGCCAGGCGGAAATCGTCAAAGCGGAAGGTGAAAAGCAGGCCAAAATCCTCAAAGCCGAAGGTGAACGGCAGTCGGCGTTCCTTGAAGCAGAGGCCCGTGAACGTTCGGCAGAAGCAGAAGCACGGGCGACCAAAATGGTCTCCGAGGCGATTGCGGCGGGCGACGTGCAGGCAATTAACTACTTTGTGGCGCAAAAATACACCGAAGCGCTGCAACAAATTGGCTCTGCTAATAACAGTAAAGTCGTGATGATGCCGCTGGATGCCAGCAGCCTGATGGGCTCGATTGCCGGGATCGCGGAGCTGGTAAAAGACAGCACCAGTGAACGGAAAAAATCATGATAGCCGTGCTCTTTGAACATGCCTACATTTTCTGGTTGAGTCTTGGCGGCCTGCTTCTGGCCGCTGAGATGCTCGGCGGCAACGGCTATTTGCTGTGGAGCGGCGTGGCGGCAGTGGTCACCGGCCTGCTGGTCTGGCTGGTTCCGTTCGGCTGGGAATTACAGGGGGTGATCTTCGCGGTACTCACGCTTATCGCCGCCTGGCTGTGGTGGCTGTGGCTATCCAGACGGGTACGTGACCAGAAACCGGCAGATGCGTCGCTTAATCAGCGCGGACAGCAACTGGTGGGCCGCCGTTTTATCCTCGATAATGCGCTGGTCAACGGGCGCGGGCACATGCGGGTGGGAGACAGCTCCTGGCCGGTGAGTGCCGGGTCAGATTTACCGGCAGGAAGCAAAGTCGAAGTTATCGCCGTCGAAGGCATTACGCTGCACATCAAAGCTGCGGTCGAATAATCGTAATAATACGCAAGGAAAGATGGTGAAAAAAAGCCACCTCACGCTGGGCCTGTGCCTCTCATTTGCCACCAGCAGCGCTGCGCTGGCGTCAATGGATATGGATTCTTGTGCCTGGGCGAGCCCGGGCTGTTTTCTGGTCAGCCCGCCGGTCCTTGGCGTGGCTAACGATACCCGCGATAACCTGCTGCGACTGCTGGATGAGCAAAAAGGCTTTTCATCCCTGCGCCAGCCTGTCCCGACGGATATTACCCGCAGCCGGGATTTCTATTTCGGCATGCATATGCTGGATTACGATCCCCCGGTGGATGACGACTCGGACACGACGCCTGGCGAGGATCCCCTCAGCCAGCAAATCGCGACCCTGGGCCTCGACGCCGAGGCAATCACTCACCTGACGGCGTTGCAGGACGAAAACGAAAACCGCTTTGTGTCGCTCAATAGCGATACGCTATCGGATTTTTTCGCCGCGCTGCTGGCCGATACAACACTGACCCCCGAGCAACGTCAGACGCTGGCGAAGACGCGCCTGCTTGTCGATGGCAGCAGCAATGCTCAGGAAGAACTCAACAAACTCACGGTTCCGGAAGGCTCTGCCGCTGCGTTTCGTGACTATTTGCAGGCCGCAAATCAGTTTTACGCCGGAAATTACACCGCAGCCAGGCAGAGCTTTACCGCCCTTAGCACGAACCCGCAGCCGTGGATCGCCGAAACCGCCAGCTATATGCTGATGCGTAACGCGCTCAACGCCAGCAGTGAAAATGCCAACGGCGAATACGGTGATTTTGACGTCACCAAAGTGGATAAAACCCTGGCGCAACAGGCGCGGGACAGCGCAGATACCTACCTCAAAAAATGGCCGCAGGGAAAATACGCCGACTCAACACAGGGGTTGCTGCGCCGTATCAACTGGTATCTGCAGGACTGGAATACGCTGGCAACACTCTATGAACACATTCTGCCGCAGGCTGCCGACAGCGATGCGCTGAGCGCGCTGATTAACGAAAGCGACAATAAGTTGCTCAGCAAAGACCTGACCTGGGGAGACGGCTATTTTCTAAGTGCGCCCGATGCGTCGTTGCTGACCTTTATCCAGACGCTCAGGCTGATGCGCGATAATCAGTGCGAAAATCACGCCCACTGTGTCGATCAGGCGTATCTCGATGGCCTTAAAGCAGATTTCGAAAAAAACAAACGCGCCGATCTGTGGAACTATTTGCGCCTGATGCTCGCTTACAACAAGCAGGATTACGCGACGGTGGTGAAAGACATTACTCCGGCGCAGAGCCTGCCCGAGCACAATATCCTCGCGTTTAGCGAACAGGCGCTCTACGGCGATGCACTGATGGGCCAGCAGCAATGGGATGCCGCACGCGATCACTGGCTGCACCTGCTGGATCTCAGCAAAGATGTTGAGCAACAACAGTTACTGCAGGCGAAGCTGGCGGCCACGCTGGTCAACAGCAATGCGCTGGAGAAGATTTTCGCTCCCGATAGCCGCGTAACGAATCTGCGCTATCGCTCACTGGTGCTGAAAACCAAAGCCACTCCTGAGCTGTTACGCCAGCAGGCGGGCAAGGGGCCAAACAACGAAGAGCGCACCATTGCCCTGCATACCTTGCTGACGCAGGATCTGGCACAGGGCCACTATGCCGACTGGTTACAGGATAAATCCCTGCTCACGGCCATCACCGCCGCCATTCCCGGCGAAGCGTTTGACGATGTGGATGTCAGCGTCTTTAAATGGACAGGCACAGACCCGGAAAAAGCCTATGCCTGCGCATCGTTGAATGACACCGTTGGCGTGCTGAGTAAGAATCCGCAGGATGGCCATGCCCTTAACTGCCTGGGTGAGTTTTTCCGCACCACGCAAACCGAAGTCAGCCTGGCGAAAGACCGTGGCGGCAACGATGCGCTGGATGTCGCCACACGTCAGGACGATTTTTCCGGAAAACCACATCGTCTGGCGTGGTACCAGCAGGTGATTAACGACACGAAGGCCGAACCGGAAGACAAGAGCTATGCGCTCTACCGCGCGGTGATGTGCTATGCGCCATCGGGCTACAATGATTGCGGTGGCGAAGATGTCGATAAAGCGGTGCGTAAAGCCTGGTTCCTGCAACTCAAGCGCGATTATCCAGGAAGCGTATGGGCGAAAAGCCTCAAGTATTACTGGTAATCGCCTTTATCAGTTCCCTGTTTATGTCTGTGGCGAATGCCGCAGATGGGCAGGATTTTTGGCTATGGTCGGGCGTTAAGACAGGTGACGCACTGCGCGACGCCCGCACCGTCTATCTGCATCAGGGCGATGTGATTGCCCTCTCAGGCACCGCCGTATTTGAACGCAAAGGATTACCGGTTAGCCGCCTGACGTTTCCCCATATCTGGCTGACCGTGCGCCTGACGACGCTGGATGTTTCTGATGAGATGCTGGCACGCGTGAACCGTCTGTTACTGCGCTGGCAGGCCGCCGGTAACAACGTGACGGGTCTGCAGATTGATTTTGATGCCGCCACGCACCGCCTCGATCATTACGCGCAGTTTCTGCACCGGTTGCGGGAAATCCTCTCGCCGCAGTTCGCGCTGGGGGTGACGGGGCTGCTGGACTGGGCGAAAACCGGCAGCGTGAAAACGCTGAACGCCCTGCCGGTGGATGAACTGGTGGTGCAAAGCTATCAGGGGCGCAACACCGTCGAGGATTATACCGCCTACCTTCCTGCGCTGGCCGGGTTACGCATTCCGTTTAAAGTCGGACGCGTGCAAAACGGCGTCTGGGATGCGCAAGAGGAACAGCGCCTCGCCGCCTCGCCATGGTATCGCGGCACGGTGATCTTTATGCTCAACCCTTAGCGTGTGCCTTGTGATGGCAGCAGCCGGAAAGGTTATCAATAATCGGGCAGTCGGCTCTGTCATCGCCAGGGCAGGATTCCGCCAGCGACATAAGCTGCTTGCGCATCGCTTCAAGTTCGACAATATGACGCTCAATTTCCGCCACTTTTTGCAATGTGCGGGCTTTGACATCCGCGCTGTGACGGGCCGGATCGTTAAACAGATTCACCAGTTCGCCACACTCTTCGAGGTTGAACCCCACCTGGCGCGCCTGGCGTAGCAGTGTCAATTCATTGATGTGTTGCTGCGTGTAGCTGCGGTAGCCGTTTTCCCCGCGCAGCGGCGGCGTCACCAGCCCTTTATCTTCATAAAAGCGAATCGCTTTGCTGGTTAAGCCGGTCTTTTTCGCCACAATACTGATATTCACCTTTCCCCCTTGACCTTCCCCTTGATGGAAGGTTTAACCTGTTACACAGTTAGTACATGTAATTAATCAGGTCAATCTTTATACGGCCCATCATACAGGAAATTAATTATGTCTCACATTACAGAGCTGGAGCTGGACGGACTGTCCTGCGGCCACTGCGTTAAACGTGTTAAAGAGAGTCTGGAACAACGTGCTGACGTTGAGCAGGCAGACGTTACCCTTACCCATGCGCAGATCACCGGCAGCGCCGACGCTTCGGCGCTTATCGATACCATCAAACAAGCCGGGTACGGAGCGAGCATTAGCCACCCAAAGGCTAAACCGCTGGCAGAGTCATCAACCCCGTCGGAAGCACTGACAGCGGCCACTCCTGAGCTTCCGGCAACGGATGACCTTGATGACAGCAAGCAACTGTTAATCAATGGCATGAGTTGCGCCAGTTGCGTCTCCCGCGTCCAGAAAGCCCTCCAGGCGGTTCCGGGCGTCACGCAGGCACGGGTCAATCTGGCGGAGCGCACTGCGCTGGTGATGGGTAGCGCCTCCGCACAGGATTTAGTGAGCGCCGTCGAAGGTGCCGGTTACGGTGCGGAAGCCATAGAAGACGACATAAAACGCCGCGAACGTCAGCAGGAAACGGCCAACGCGACCATGAAGCGTTTTCGCTGGCAGGCCATTGTCGCCCTGCTGGTCGGCGTACCGGTGATGGTCTGGGGGATGATGGGTGACAATATGATGGTCACCGACGCCAACCGCTCCCTGTGGCTGTTTATTGGCCTGGTGACGCTGGGCGTGATGATTGTCGCGGGCGGCCATTTTTATCGTAGCGCGTGGAAAAGCCTGACCAACGGCACCGCCACCATGGACACCCTTGTGGCGCTCGGTACCGGTGCAGCCTGGCTTTACTCGATGAGCGTAAACATCTGGCCGCAGTGGTTCCCGATGGAAGCACGCCATCTCTATTATGAAGCCAGTGCGATGATCATTGGTTTGATCAACCTCGGCCATATGCTGGAAGCGCGTGCGCGCCAGCGGTCCTCAAAAGCGCTGGAAAAATTACTCGATCTGACGCCCCCCACCGCCCGTGTGGTAACCGAAGAGGGAGAGAAAATGCTCCCTCTCGCCGACGTTCACCCCGGCATGACGCTGCGTTTAACCACCGGCGATCGGGTGCCTGTCGATGGAGAAATAAGCCAGGGCGATGCCTGGTTTGATGAAGCCATGCTCACGGGCGAGCCGATTCCCCAGGAGAAAAGCATTGGCGATGCCGTGCACGCCGGAACGGTGGTACAGGACGGTAGCGTGCTGTTTACCGCCAGCGCGGTAGGCAGCCAGACAACGCTGTCGCGCATTATTCGCATGGTGCGGCAGGCGCAAAGTAGTAAACCGGAAATCGGGCAACTGGCCGATAAAATTTCGGCGGTGTTTGTGCCCGTCGTGGTAGCGATAGCCCTGCTCAGCGGCGCTATCTGGTATCTCTTCGGCCCGGCGCCGCAAATCGTCTATACGCTGGTCATTACCACCACGGTTCTGATTATTGCCTGCCCTTGTGCATTAGGGCTGGCAACGCCGATGTCGATCATTTCGGGCGTGGGTCGCGCGGCGGAGTTTGGCGTGCTGGTGCGCGATGCCGATGCGCTGCAAAGAGCGAGCACTCTCGACACGCTGGTGTTTGATAAAACCGGCACCCTGACCCGCGGCAAACCGCAAGTTGTGGCCATCAAAACAACGAATGGCTTTACCGAACACCAGGCGCTGCGCTTTGCCGCCGCGCTGGAACAAGGCTCAAGCCACCCGCTGGCGCACGCCATCCTCGAAAAAGCGGGCGCTGAGGCATTGCCGACGGTGCAGAGCTTCCGCACGTTGCGCGGCCTTGGCGTAAGCGGCGAAGCAGAAGGCAGCCGCTTACTGCTCGGCAACCAGGCGCTGCTGTCGCAACAGCAGATTACCGTACGCGAACTGGAAGACGAGATGGCCTCCCAGGCCGCGCAAGGGGCCACCCCGGTACTGCTGGCAGTTGATGGCAAAATTGCCGCCCTGCTCGCCATTCGCGATCCGCTGCGCGAAGACAGCGTCAATGCCCTGCAACGCCTGCATCTCGCTGGCTATCGCCTGGTGATGCTGACCGGAGATAACCCCACTACGGCTAAAGCCATTGCGAAAGAAGCCGGGATCGATGAAGTGATTGCCGGGGTTTTACCGGATGGTAAAGCCGAGGCCATTGCTAAATTACAGCGCGAAGGTCGCCGTGTGGCGATGGTCGGTGACGGCATCAACGATGCCCCGGCGCTGGCTCAGGCCGATGTTGGTATCGCCATGGGCGGCGGGAGTGATGTCGCGATTGAAACTGCCGCCATCACCCTGATGCGCCATAGCCTGACGGGCGTTGCGGACGCGCTGGCTATTTCGAAGGCAACGCTGCGCAACATGAAACAGAACCTGCTTGGCGCGTTTGTCTATAACTCGCTTGGTATTCCCATTGCCGCCGGGATCTTATGGCCGCTGACGGGAACCCTGCTTAACCCGGTGGTGGCGGGGGCCGCGATGGCGCTCTCCTCTATTACCGTGGTCAGCAATGCTAACCGCCTGCTACGCTTTACGCCGAAAGACTGACCGCGGCCGCCCCGCCATCCGGCGGGGCAATTGCACCTTTCTCCCCTACGCGCTAGCATGGCGTTTTCATTTCAGGAAGCGCGTATGGGCCTGTTTGACTGGTTAAAAAGCTTTTTTCGCACGCGCCGTTACCCATGGCCCGCGGTGGATATTACGCTGTCGGGCAATCGCCATCTGCATCTGATTGGCAGCATCCATATGGGTACCCAGGGGATGTCCCCCCTGCCCGCCCAACTGCTGCAAAAACTGCGCAAAGCCGATGCGCTGATTGTCGAAGCCGATGTCGCCAGCAGCGGTTCACCCTTTGCCGATATCCCCGATAGCCCACCCCTGGCCGAACGCCTGAGCCCCGCGCTTCTCACCCAGTTGAGAGAGACCATCGAAGGTCTTAATCTGTCGCAGAGTGAGTTTGAAACACGTCCCGCCTGGCATATTGCGCTGGTGTTACAGGCCATGCAGGCACAGCGGCTGGGCCTTCGCCCCGACTACGGCATCGATTATCAGTTGCTACAGGCGGCGCGTCAGTTCTCAACGCCGGTGATTGAACTGGAAGGGACGGAGAACCAGGTCGCAATTTTGCGTCAACTGGCGGATGGCGGTCTTGAACTGTTACAGGATACGCTGACCCACTGGCGTGAAAATGCGCGGCTGCTGCAGGTGATGATGAGCTGGTGGCTGGACTCGCCACCCACCAGTGAGCCGCTGTCGCTACCGTCGACGTTCAGTCAGTCGCTGCATGATGTGCTGATGCATCAGCGTAACCGCGCCTGGTGTGAACGGCTGCTGGCGTTACCGCCGGGGCGTTATGTGGTCGCCGCAGGTGCGCTGCATCTGTATGGTGAAGGGAATTTGCCGTCGCTGTTAGCGCAAAAAAATGGCCAATAAGATTATTGGCCCGTCAAAGAGGAATTTCAGTTTTTATAGTTATACCGAAGCTCGTGCTTCGGACTAGCGGATTGTCGCTCAAACTTTTCGTCACTGCCAATACTATTGCGCAAGATAGTACTATTTTTGCGTGATAAATCGGGCGTAAGCTGGCTGCGTGAAATTACTGTGGTTTGAAGGATTGCTATGACTCCCGCCGTTAAGTTATTAGAAAAAAACAAGGTTCCTTTCCAGATACACACCTATGACCACGATCCGAACGAGACAAACTTTGGAGACGAGGTGGTCCGTAAGCTCGGTCTGAATGCCGATCAGGTGTACAAAACGCTGCTGGTTGCGGTCAATGGCGATATGAAACAGTTGGCCGTTGCGGTGACGCCGGTTGCCGGGCAACTGGATCTGAAAAAGGTCGCGAAAGCATTGGGCGCGAAGAAAGTGGACATGGCCGACCCGATGGTGGCACAGCGCACAACCGGTTATCTGGTGGGTGGTATCAGCCCACTGGGGCAAAAGAAACGTTTGCCCACGCTGATTGATGCCCCTTCACAGACATTCGCCACTATTTTTGTCTCCGGCGGCAAACGCGGGCTGGATATTGAACTGGCGGCGAGCGATCTGGCAAAAATGCTGGACGCGAAGTTTGCCGATATCGCCCGCCGGGATTAACGACTTTTGCGAAGACAGGGCGCTATTGGTGAAGGCAGTTTTTTCCCCTCACCCTAACCCTCTCCCCAAAGAGGAGAGGGGACCGTTCGTGCTCGCATTTTTGTGGGGATTCCTCAGCCCCAAAGGGGAGAGGGAACAGGACAAGAGGATCTACTTGAGTGTTACTGCCAGCTCACCTCACCCTTCGGCTCGTAAGCATTCGCATCCAGCGGCGAGTTCTGCTCAATAAATTGCTTAAGCACCTCGGCATCAATAAAGCCGGTATTGACATAACCCGGTTTATTATCAATGCGCGGATAGCCGTCACCACCGGTGGCGTTAAAGCTTAACGTTGCCAGACGGTAGGTTTTCGCCGGGTCGATAGCCTCACCTTTAATTTTCAGGTCGCTCAGTACGCCGTTCTTCGCCACGAACCCGACATTGGCAAACTGCGGATAAGCACCGGAATCCGGCTTCATTTTCGCCACCGCAGTGAGATAATCCGTCAGCTCTTTACCGCTCATGTCCGCATAGACCAGGGTGTTGCCAAAAGGCTGTACTTTCAGCACATCTTTATAGGTAATAGCACCCTCTTCAATGGAATCACGCACACCGCCGCCGCTCATTACTGCCAGGTCGGCATTGGTACGCGCCATCTGCCCGGCCAGAATCAGACGCGCCAGATTGGTCTGTACAAAGCGGACTTTACTGCGGTCGCCTTCGAGGTGGCCGTTGGTATTGCCGATTTTAACCTCTAGCTGCGCTTTACCTTTATTCTGGAACGGCGTCAGCAGGGAGAGCATTTGCTGGTTTTCCTGAATTTCCGGGGTAAAGAGTACGCGCTCACTCTTGCCGTTATCGTAGGTGACTTTCTTCTTGAGGTTCACCGGAATCAGTTGATAATTCACCAACTTCATTTCGCCATTACGAAACTCAAAGTCTGCACGTCCTACGTACTTGCCCCATTCGTGGGCCTGAACAATCCAGATACCATTCTGCTTATCCGGCGCACAGGGCGTACCCGGTACGTAATTCACCTGCTTTTTGTTTTCCGATGCCATGCACACCGGGTCTTGTGAGTGACCACCCACAATCATCGCCAGCGACCCGGCAGGCAGACTGCGCGCCATTTCCACATCGCCCGGCGCATTGGAACCGTGCTCACCATTGTCATAGTGCCCCATGTGGGTGGTGGCAAGGATCACATCCGGCTTCTGAGTTTGTTGCAGCTCTTCAATCACCAGCTTTGCTTCGTCCGCCGGTTTGCGGAACTCGATATCGGTAAAATACTCGGGATTACCGATTTTTGCCGTGTCATCGGTGGTTAAACCGATCACGGCGATTTTCAGCCCTTGCCTGTCAAAAATCATCCACGGTTTAAAAAGACGCTCACCGGTGCTTTTCTGATAGATATTGGCGGAGAGGAACGGGAATTTGGCCCACTTTTCCTGCTGGCGCAGCACGCTCATCGGGTTATCAAACTCGTGATTGCCCACCGCCATTGCGTCGTAGCCAATCAGATTCATGCCGCGAAAGTCAGGTTCTGCGTCCTGCAGATCGGATTCCGGCACGCCGGTATTGATGTCGCCGCCAGAGAGCAACAGGACGCTGCCACCTTCAGCCGCCACCTCTTTGCGGATCCCGTCCACCAGCGTTTTTTGTGCTGAGAGGCCGTACTCGCCATAATCGTTGCGCCAGAAGTGACCGTGATGATCGTTGGTATGGAGGATGGTTATCTTATAGGTTTTGTCCTGCTCATAAGCCTGAGCCGAACCACTTGCCAGAGTAAAGGCGGCCAGCAGCGCCAGCACCATGCTCTTTTTTAACAATTTCATGCTTCTCTCCCTGATTCATTAACAACCGCAAAAGTACTGTGCTCTGAAAGAATAGACAAATAAGTTTTCAGAATTGCGACTTCCTTCAAACCTTATCCGCAGGTATGTTAGCCAGATAACTATTTCAGTTCTGACAATTCTTACATCGCTCAACCTGACAGAGTATTTATGGCAATCAGTGAAACTCCTCAGCCACTGACCCCGTCTTCCGGGGCAGTCCCTAAGGCGCGCACCGCCTTTGGCATCCTTGGTGCGATTAGCGTTTCCCATCTGCTTAACGACATGATCCAGTCGCTGATTCTGGCGATTTACCCGCTGCTACAAAATGAGTTTTCTCTCTCATTTTTACAGATTGGGATGATAACCCTGACTTTTCAGCTTTCGTCATCATTGCTACAGCCGGTTGTCGGTTACTGGACGGATAAGCATCCGATGCCCTGGTCGCTTCCTGTCGGCATGTGCTTTACCCTCAGCGGCCTGGTTCTGCTGGCGCTGTCAGGCAGTTTTGAAACGGTGCTGATTGCCGCCGCACTTGTGGGCACGGGATCGTCGGTGTTCCATCCGGAATCCTCTCGCGTGGCGCGTATGGCCTCTGGCGGACGTCACGGGCTGGCACAATCTATCTTTCAGGTAGGCGGGAATTTCGGTAGCTCGCTTGGCCCTCTGCTGGCGGCCATTATCATTGCCCCTTACGGCAAAGGTAACGTCGCCTGGTTCGTGCTCGCGGCGCTGCTGGCTATCGTGGTACTGGCGCAGGTGAGCCGCTGGTATGCCGCACAGCACCGGGTCAACAAAGGGAAAAAAGCGGCGACGGTAATCAATCCACTGCAGCGCAATAAAGTGGTTCTGGCAGTGTGCATCCTCTTAGTGCTGATTTTCTCGAAATATTTCTATATGGCGAGCATCAGCAGCTATTTCACCTTTTATCTGATGCATAAGTTCGATTTATCCGTCCAGAATGCGCAGATTCACCTGTTTATTTTCTTGTTCGCCGTTGCGGCGGGCACGGTGATTGGCGGGCCTGTCGGCGATAAGATCGGGCGAAAATATGTGATTTGGGGCTCTATCCTTGGTGTTGCGCCTTTTACCCTGCTTTTACCCTACGCAACCTTGTTCTGGACGGGTGTATTGACGGTGATCATTGGTTTTGTGCTGGCATCCGCGTTTTCCGCCATCCTGGTGTACGCTCAGGAGCTGCTTCCAGGACGTATCGGTATGGTTTCCGGGCTGTTTTTTGGTTTTGCCTTCGGTATGGGTGGGCTTGGAGCGGCAGTACTTGGGGTCGTTGCCGACCATACCAGTATCGATCTGGTCTATAAAATCTGTGCTTACCTGCCCTTATTGGGGATATTGACCATATTCCTGCCCGATAATCGCCATAAAGCGTGATTTCCCTCCGGCCAAAGCCTGGCTTTGGCCTCATACTTATCAGGCAAACATGCACTTACAACGGGATCTCTGCTCTCTATGGCCGGGTTGCCGTTTAATTTCGCCCAACGTGCCATTTTCTTCAGAATTCAACGATTATTCATGAACACGATGCTTAAAATTGTCATAAACTGTAACCTGGGTTTTGGTTAATAAACCAAAATGGATCCACGCATCAACGAAAGGAGACGGAATGCATCACGCCACACCGCTTATCACCACCATTGTCGGCGGGCTTGTTCTCGCTTTTATCCTCGGCATGCTTGCCAATAAACTTCGAATTTCTCCTCTGGTGGGTTATCTGTTAGCGGGTGTGCTGGCCGGACCTTTTACGCCAGGTTTTGTCGCCGATACCAAGCTGGCGCCGGAACTGGCGGAGCTGGGCGTGATCCTGCTGATGTTTGGCGTGGGGCTGCATTTCTCTTTAAAGGATCTGATGGCGGTAAAGTCCATCGCCATTCCCGGAGCGATAGCGCAAATTGCCGTCGCCACGCTCCTGGGTATGGCGCTCTCCGCAACATTAGGCTGGTCGCTGATGACCGGCATAGTGTTTGGGCTGTGTCTTTCCACCGCCAGTACCGTGGTGCTGCTACGTGCGCTTGAGGAACGACAGTTAATTGATAGCCAGCGCGGGCAAATCGCCATCGGCTGGTTGATTGTCGAAGACCTGGTGATGGTCCTGACGCTGGTTCTGTTACCCGCCGTTGCCGGAATGGTGGAAAAAGGCAACGTGGGGCTGGCGACGCTCGCCGTCGATATGGGAATAACCATCGGTAAAGTGGTCGCCTTTATCGCCATTATGATGCTGGTGGGCCGCCGCCTGGTGCCGTGGATTATGGCGCGCAGCGCGGCAACAGGTTCTCGCGAACTTTTTACCCTTTCGGTTCTGGCACTGGCGCTCGGTATCGCTTTCGGGGCTGTCGAGCTTTTTGATGTCTCCTTCGCACTGGGTGCATTTTTCGCCGGGATGGTATTGAATGAATCCGAACTGAGCCACCGCGCCGCACACGATACCCTGCCGCTGCGTGATGCCTTCGCAGTGCTCTTCTTTGTTTCCGTGGGCATGCTGTTTGACCCCATGGTACTGATTAATCAACCACTGGCGGTGCTGGCCACGCTGGCAATTATCATTTTCGGTAAATCGGTTGCCGCTTTTTTCCTTGTTCGCCTGTTTGGTCACTCGCCGCGTACGGCCCTGACTATCGCCGCCAGTCTGGCGCAAATTGGTGAATTTGCTTTTATCCTCGCCGGGCTGGGTATGGCGCTGGATTTACTGCCGCAGGCAGGGCAAAACCTGGTGCTGGCAGGGGCAATTCTCTCCATTATGCTGAACCCGGTGCTGTTCACGCTGCTAGAAAAATACCTCGATAAAACCGAAACGCTGGAAGAGCAAACCCTCGAAGAAGCCATTGAGGACGAGAAGCAGATCCCGGTGGATATTTGCAATCACGCGCTGCTGGTGGGTTTTGGTCGTGTCGGCAGCCTGTTAGGCGAGAAGCTGATGGCCCAGGGGATCCCTCTGGTGGTCATTGAGACATCGCGCACCCGCGTGGATGAACTGCGCGAGCGTGGCATTCGTGCCGTGCTGGGGAATGCGGCCAACGAGGAGATCATGAATCTCGCGCATCTGGATTGCGCCCGCTGGTTGCTGCTGACGATTCCGAACGGCTATGAAGCGGGCGAGATTGTCGCAACGGCGCGCGAGAAGTGTCCGAATATTGAGATTATCGCCCGCGCCCATTATGACGACGAGGTGGAATACATTGTCGAACGTGGCGCAAACCAGGTGGTGATGGGCGAGCGAGAGATTGCGAACACCATGCTGACGTTGATTGAGAAGCCCCCCGTTGTTGAAGCGATGACCGGGTAAAGGCCTGGCCGCCTGATGCCCTCACCCCGCCCTCTCCCCCAGGGAAAGGGCGAAAACCGTAGCCCGCACGCACCTCCGAATGGTAACCCGGATAAGCGCCAGCGCCATCCGGGAAGCCATTAAAAGGCTTCGCACAGAACTACCGTGACCAGTACGACTCTTCCAGGCTGTCTTCACGCTCCGGCAGCCCGCGGGACAAACGCGGCGCATGCTGGTTCAATACCTGATAGCTCACACGGTTGGCATATTTACAGACCTGCGCCAGCGACGAGTAAGTCAGCCAGGTAAACTGGTGCTTACTGGAATTTGGCACATTGATACGGTGGTAATTGTTGGCGGTGATATCATGCAACAATGCCGCCAGCGCGCCATCTCCCGCCCCGTTGGTATTCATGATTTTTTCCGGGCCGCCCATGTACGGGGCAATATGCGAATAAATGCGCAGCGGCTGCTGGCAATCTTTATGGCGCATCGCGCGGCTAAATTCATACTGATTAAACTCAGCAATCGCCCCTGGCAATAAAGGATGCTGCGTCTTGCGTTTCGCTTCATCTTCGGTAAAGCCGGCCATATACAGCCCCACCGGACCTGCGGTGCAAAGCACCAGATCGACCCAATCCAGCGCCTTATCCGAGGCCAGCAGCGGATCGCTTTCTCCGGTCAACGCCTGCGCCTCTTCTTCATTCATCGCCAGAATGGAGACATGCTCTTTCAGGAAGTTCTGCCACCACTGCGGGTTATCAGCAATCACATATTTCGTGCCGAGCGTCAGCACCACCGGCACGTTATGCTTTTTGGCGTAAGCCACGGCCTGCATGGTAGCTTCCGGCATCGGTTCACCCGGATTACACCGCACCAGGTAAGAGGTCAGTACCAGGGCAGAAGCACCAGCGATGACCGATTCAGGAATACTTTCAGGACGCAATCGATTCATATGACCGGGGCTAATAGCGAACGTACGCTCGCCCGACTCGCTGATCAGGGTAAAACAGCGGCCTATTGCACCGTCTACGCCTTGCAGATAGTTCAGGTCGGTACGGCTTGAGGTATTGCACAGGTAACGATAGGCGTAGCTGCCAATCTCAATATTGTTGCACATCACCCCCAGTAAGACCGAGCGGTCATCCGCCAGTACCGAGTAGTTGTGCATGGTATTGCCAATGGTGCCGCCCGCAAACTGATGGGTAATCAGGTTTTCGCGCACCAGTTCCTGATATAGCGCCTCGGCCACATCGTCTGCAATGACCAGAGAGTGACCCGCGCTCAGACCGTAACGGGCGATAAACGCATCATCCACTTTCGCTTCGATATCCACCAGCGTCTGGTCAATACCCACCACCCAGGAGGCGCTGACTTCATTCTCTGGCTGAATTTGCTGCAATAACGGATCGCGGGCGTTAACGGGAAAATAGTGTTTGGATTTACGTTTACCGGGAAATTTCATGGTCATCGTTACGGGTGAGGATTGGGCGAAGAATGGTAGCACATTCCCCGCGCCTGGCGATCGGCATTACACCGTATACATGTTCAATATCGGCTACGCAGATCCCGGTTCAGGTCACCTTGCCCCTTACAATGAAGGATTATTTACCGGAGGACACCATGGATAAAGGGAATAAAATACGCGTCCTTGAGCGTATCTCTGCTGAAATGCAGCAAGTATTACACTTTCAACAGGAAAACCCACAGCCCGAACCAGACGGCAATGATTATCCCACCCAGCGCCGGGCCTATAACGAAGAACGGCGCTACTGGAACGCCGGAGGGCCAGACATACCGACTAAAGACGTTGACGTCCCCACGCGCTATGGCACTGTTCGTACGCGCATTTACGCTTCGCCAAAACCAGAGAGTCAGGCGACGCTCTTTTATCTTCACGGTGGGGGTTTTGTGCTGGGAAACCTCGACACGCACGATCGTATCATGCGACTGCTGGCGCACTATACACAGTGTACGGTGGTCGGGATCGATTACACGCTTTCACCTGAGGCGCGATTTCCACAAGCCATAGAGGAAGCCGTAGCGGTATGCCAGTTTTATGCGCAACACGCTCACACCTTTAACCTGAATATGCAGCGTTTCGGTCTCGCAGGAGACTCTGCTGGCGCCATGCTGGCGATGGCAACCGCATTATGGATACGTGATCACAACATTGACTGCGGGCAAATGACAGCGCTGCTGCTCTATTACGGCCTCTATGGTTTACAGGATTCACGTAGCCGCCGGCTCTATGGCGGCACCTGGGATGGTTTAACCCGGAAAGATTTGCAAAGTTACGATCAGGCTTATCTGCGCGATGAACAGGATCGCGAATCACCTTACTACTGCATCTTTAACAACGACCTGACGCAGGCAGTCCCTCCCTGTTTTATCGCCAGTGCCGAATATGATCCCTTAATAGATGACAGCAAAACCCTCTACGCGATCATTCGGGAACATAACGCGCATTGCCGGTATCAAATGTATCCGGGAACGCTGCACGCGTTTCTGCATTACTCACGAATGATGGAGGCCGCAGATCGTGCGCTACGCGATGGCGCACGATTTTTCTGCGAAAACAACCGTTAGCGATATTTCTCCGTGAGACTGACCATCATCTCGATATGATCCGGGGAATCATTAAGTGCAGGAATATATTCATATTTCTCGCCGCCCGCTTCGAGGAAAAACTCACGGTTCTGCACGGCGATCTCTTCGAGAGTCTCAAGGCAATCGGCGGCAAAACCCGGGCTCATAACCTGAATATGTTTTACGCCCTTCTCACCGAGCATTTTCATGGTCTCATCGGTGTAGGGCGTTAGCCAGGGCTCGCGACCAAAGCGCGACTGGAAGGTCATCATCACTTTTTCTGGCGGCAGTTCAAGGGCTGAAACCAGCTCACGTGTGGTATCCCGGCAGCGCTGCGGGTAATCATCACCTTGATCCGCATAGCGTTGCGGAATGCCGTGATAAGAGAGCAGCAGCAAGTCGGGTTCGCCATGGCGGGCAAATGAGGCACGCACGCTATTCGCCAGCGCGTTGATATAAGCGGGATCATCCGCATAGTCGCGAATAAACGAGATACCGGGAATATGGCGTTTTGGGGCAAGGATACGCGCGAGTTCGTCCCATACCGCCGCCACCGTTGAACAGGAGTATTGCGGATAGAGTGGCAGCACGACGATATGTTCAACGCCTTGTGACTGGAGTTCCTCCACCGCGCTCGCCAGCGACGGCGAACCGTAACTCATTCCCAGCGCAACGGGGACATCAGGAAGACGTGCGGCCAGCGCGGCTTGCTGTCTGCGGCTGTAGACCATCAGCGGCGAGCCCTCTTCCATCCACACGGATTGATAGAGCTTTGCGACGCGCGGAGAGCGAATAGGCAGAATGACGCCACGCAGCAAAGGCCACCACAATAAACGGGACGTATCGACGACGCGCTGGTCGCTTAAGAATTGCCGCAGATAGCGCTTAACGGCATCGGGAGTGGGTGCTTCGGGGGTACCAAGATTGGCCAGCAGAATACCTGCTTTCGTCTGACTCATTCGCGCCTCTTAACCATTGAACTGGCTAATGATTGTAACTGAAAAGCGCGTAAACGAAACCAATCACAGCGATTGGAAGATTATCCCCGGCGAACACCGGGGATAGAGGCGATTAGCCGAGGATTTTTTCCAGCTCTGCGCGCACGTCAGCCACGGCTTTGGTGCCGTCAACTTTCGCGTATTTGGTGTTACCCGCCTGCGCTTCTTTGGAGTAGTAACCGATCAACGGCGCAGTCATCTGATGGTATTCCACCAGACGCTTACGGACGGTTTCTTCCTGGTCATCTTTACGGGTGGTCAGCTCTTCGCCGGTCACGTCGTCTTTACCTTCCACTTTCGGCGGATTGAATTTAACGTGGTAAACACGGCCAGAAGCGGCGTGTACGCGACGACCTACGATACGGTCAACGATCAGCTCGTCCGGTACGTCAAATTCCAGGACGTAATCGACTTTGATACCGGCTTCTTTCATTGCATCAGCCTGCGGGATGGTGCGTGGGAAGCCATCGAGCAGGAAACCATTGCGGCAGTCTTCCTGTGCAATACGCTCTTTCACCAGGGCGATAACCAGTTCGTCAGTCACCAGTTTACCGGCATCCATGATGTCTTTTGCTTGCTTGCCCAGTTCGCTGCCAGATTTCACAGCGGCGCGGAGCATATCGCCCGTGGAGATTTGCGGAATACCGTATTTCTCCATAATGAACTGTGCCTGAGTTCCTTTACCCGCGCCTGGAGCGCCAAGCAGAATAATACGCATTGCGGAAATCCCCTCAAATGTCGATTCAATTTTTCAAAAAAGCGCTAAACGATACCACCAGAATGAGTATGGCTCAAGGAAGGCTACGGGGCTGAAACGGTTAGTGGGAAAGAATGTTTAAAAAATGCGGCAATCCTCCCCACAACAGTCCTCTTCCGGGGGAACGAAGGAGAAAAAAGTGCGCTGTGCCATATCCTCTCCCCTGCGGGGAGAGGATAACGGTGAATTTACGACATTAACAAGGTATTCAAACGCTTAATAAAGAGGTTGGGATCTTCCAGCGTGCCGCGTTCAGCGAACAGCGCCTGATCCAACAGCAGTTCGACCCATTCGCCAAACTTCGTCTCGTCCTGAGTATCGGCGGTGCGTTTCACCAGCGGATGATCCGGGTTCAGTTCAAAGATGTACTTCACTTCCGGCACGCTCTGGCCCGCAGCGGCAAACAATTTCGCCATCTGCGTGCTCATTTCGTCGTTATCGGTGGTGACTATCGCCGGGGTATCGGTCAGACGATGCGTCAGGCGTACCTCTTTCACGCGGTCGCCCAGCAGGGTTTTAACGCGCTCAACAAACGGCTCCAGCGCTTTTTCTGCTTCTTTGGTGGTTTCGTCCACTTCATCAGCCAGTTTATCCAGCGACTCGTCAGCTTTAGAGACCGACTGGAACGGCTTACCGCTGAACTCGGTCAGATAGCTCATCATCCACTCGTCGATACGATCGGAGAGCAGCAGAACTTCGATACCTTTCTTACGCAGCAGTTCCAGATGCGGGCTGCTCTTCGCCGCCGCGTAGCTGTCGGCAGTGATGAAGTAGATTTTCTCCTGCCCTTCTTTCATGCGCGAGAGGTAATCCTCCAGCGATACGGTCTGTTCGGAAGAGTCCGTGTGGGTAGAAGCAAAACGCAGCAGTTTGGCGATCGCTTCCTGGTTGGCATTGTCTTCTGCCGGGCCTTCTTTTAGCGCCAGGCCGAACTGTTTCCAGAAGCTTTGGTATTTTTCCGCATCATCTTTGGCCAGCTTATCGAGCATCTGCAGGGCGCGTTTGGTCAGCGCATTACGCAGATTACGGGTAACGGTGCTGTCCTGCAGAATTTCGCGGGAAACGTTCAGCGGCAGATCGTTGGAATCTATCAGACCGCGCACGAAGCGCAGGTAGTTCGGCATAAACTGTTCGGCGTCGTCCATGATAAAGACGCGCTGTACGTACAGTTTCAGGCCATGCTTATGGTCGCGGTTCCACATATCCCATGGCGCCTGCGAAGGGATAAACAGCAGGCTGGTATACTCTTGCTTGCCTTCCACGCGGTTATGGCTCCAGGCCAGCGGGTCGGTAAAGTCATGAGCGATATGTTTGTAGAACTCTTTATATTCGTCGTCGCTGATTTCCGACTTGCTGCGGGTCCACAGCGCCTGTGCTTTGTTGATTTTTTCCCAGGAGACCACGGTTTCGCCGTCGACCTCTTCCTGCTTCTCAATTTCCACCGGCAGCGCAATATGATCGGAATATTTGCTGATGATCGAGCGCACACGCCAGTCGTTCAGGAAATCATCTTCGCCTTCGCGCAGATGCAGCGTGATTTCAGTACCACGCTCCGGTTTATTGATGTCGGCAACGGTATATTCACCTTCGCCAGCAGATTCCCAGAACACGCCATTATCAGCACTTTCGCCCGCAGCACGGGTGCGCACGGTGACTTTATCGGCAACGATGAACGCAGAGTAGAAGCCCACCCCAAACTGACCAATCAACTGGCTGTCTTTCGCCTGATCGGAGCCCATCGATTCCAGAAATGCTTTGGTGCCAGACTTGGCAATCGTACCGAGGTTCTCAATGACCTCGTCGCGGCTCATCCCGATACCGTTATCGGCAATGGTCAGTGTGCGATTGTCTTTATTAAACGAGACGCGCACACGCAGTTCGCCATCCCCTTCGTACAGATCCGGTTTGGACAACGCGCGAAAACGCAGTTTGTCCGCCGCATCCGAGGCGTTGGAGATAAGCTCACGCAGGAAGATTTCTTTATTGGAATACAGGGAATGGATCATCAGGTGCAGAAGCTGTTTTACTTCTGACTGGAAACCGCGGGTTTCTTGTCCTTTCATGTAAGTCGACCTCAACAATGCCATTAAAAAGTAATAGCCGTCATTCTTCGCGCCGCGAATGTACAGGCTATTGAAATGATGAGGGTGAGATGGGGATTGAGAAGGATTTTTTCAAGCGGAGGCCACGTGTCGCAGCCTCCGTTTGGTCAGAATTTAATCTTGTGGCGACCCGCAAGCGAATGGGACAGCGTGGTGCCGTCAACCATTTCCAGCTCACCGCCAACGGGAACGCCGTGAGCAATACGACTGGCTTCCACTCCATATTGCGCGCAAAGCTCGGCAATATAGTTGGCGGTTGCCTCACCTTCTACCGTCGGGTTGGTGGCGAGAATCACCTCTCGCATCGATTCCGCCTGCAGACGCTGCTCCAGTCGATCGAGGCCAATATCGTCCGGCCCGATACCATCGAGCGGCGACAGGTGGCCCATCAACACGAAATAGCGTCCGGAAAACTGGCCGGTCTGCTCAATGGCGTAGATATCCGCAGGACTCTCCACCACACAGATTTGACCATTTTCCTGACGGCGCGGATTGCTGCAAATATTGCAGATCTCCTGCTCGGTAAAGGTGCGGCAATCGGCGCAATGGCCGATTTCCGACATGGCGCGGGTCAATGCCTGCGCCAGGCGCATTCCACCGCTGCGGTCACGTTGCAATAGCGTAAACGCCATGCGCTGCGCCGATTTCGGGCCAACGCCCGGCAGGCAGCGCAACGCTTCCATAAGCTGCGTTAACAGCGGACTGGTCTGCATCAGAACGGCATCTTGAAGCCCGGCGGCAGTTGCATACCGGAGGAAACAGAAGCCATTTTCTCTTTCTGGGTTTCTTCAATGCGGCGCGCAGCGTCGTTGAACGCCGCAGCCACCAGATCTTCCAGCATGTCTTTATCGTCTTCCAGCAGGCTCGGATCGATCTCTACGCGACGGCAGTTATGCGCACCGTTAATAGTCACTTTCACCAGGCCAGCACCAGACTCACCGGTCACTTCCAGCTTTGCGATTTCTTCCTGCATCTGCTGCATTTTTTCTTGCATCTGCTGGGCCTGTTTCATCAGGTTACCCAGACCGCCTTTTCCACCAAACATAGGCTCTTCTCTCAGTAAGTCATAGTTAAGGTTGACAGCAAGCCAGCTTACCATCAAATGGGACGAATACTCTCTTCATCCAGATCCGCATCGAAGAAGCGTTGCAGTGTCTGAATGTTGTTATCCGTAATAATCGCCTCGCGCGCCTGCGCAAGTTTCTCTTCATATATGGCCTGACGCCATTCCAATGGCGTGCGCACCGCCGGATTATCATCTTCAATGATAGTCAATTCAACCGTGTTGCCATGTAATGCCGAAAGCGCGTCCGCCAGCGTTTTTTGCGCAGACGGCGAATTCAGGTGCCGCTGAGCAGAACGTAAATGCAGGCAAATTCGGCTCTCATCCTGCTCTTTCCAGGCGTTGAGCGCCACCTGTTCAACCAGTTTTGGCAGGGTGAGTTGGCTGATTTCCGCCGCCCAGGCATCACGCTCAAGCGACTCTTCGGCCAGTTTCTTCGACAACTCCGGCGTTTTTTCGTGCTCAAGCGCTTTTTTTAGCGCCTTCGGCGTGGCTACCGTCTCTTTCACCTCTTCGGTGACAGTTGTCGCTTTCCAGCGGTAGGCCTCTTTTTTTACCGCAGCCTCTTCATGTGAAGAAGATGCCGGGCGCGACTGCACGCGCTCGGTGACTGACGCCAGTCTCTCCAGCGCGCTATTGTTCACCGGCCGCGCGCGGACTGCGGCTGCCGGTTCACTCTTTTTTGTTTTGTCCGCTCCCTGAGCGCGCTGCAATTGGCGACGGGCCGCCAGCACCTGGCTGGTGGCATCGGGCAGAGCGACATCATGTTGCGGCTGCTGTTGCGGCTGCGATGGCGCCGCCTGCACCGGAACCTGCGCCGAATTCAACACCGCAGCAGGCGCGGCTGGCGCGAAAGAAGCCTGGGGCGCATCCGGCACCGTTAATGGCTCACGCGGATGAAACGCCAGCGCACGCAGTAGGGTCATCTCCATACCCATACGTCTGTCCGGCGCATACGGCAACTCTTTGCGGCCAATGAGCAGCGTCTGGTAGTAGAGCTGCACATCGCCCGGTGGCACTATGCGCGCCAGTTCCCGCATGCGTTGTTCAATGGGTGCCATATCGCTGCCGAGCGCCGCAGGGCTGAGCTGAACCATGGCGATGCGGTGCATCAGCGTTTGCATCTCCACCAGCAGGGCTTCCCATTCTACACCACGGGAGGCAGCCTCATTTACCAGCGCCATCGTCCGTTCGCCGTCAGCAGCCACAAGCGCTTCAATCAGCGCCAGCGCCTGGTCGTCATTGAGCGTCCCGAGCATCGTGCTGACAACTTGCGCAGTCAGTTGCCCATCACCGCTGGCAATTGCCTGATCGGTAAGGCTCAGCGCATCGCGCAGGCTGCCGTCTGCGGCGCGGGCCAGCAACTGGAGCGCACGCAATTCGTGGGGAATACTTTCGGCATCAAGAATGTGTTCAAGCTGCTGACGGATTTGATCAACGTCCAGCGCTTTAAGATGAAACTGCAGACAACGCGACAGAATCGTCACCGGCAATTTTTGCGGATCGGTCGTCGCCAGCAAGAATTTGACGTGCTCAGGCGGCTCTTCAAGCGTCTTCAACAGGGCGTTAAAGCTGTGGCGCGAGAGCATGTGCACTTCGTCAATAAGGTAGACCTTGAAACGGCCGCGCGCGGGGGCGTACTGCACGTTATCCAGCAGGTCACGGGTATCTTCGACCTTGGTGCGGGATGCCGCATCAATTTCGATTAAGTCAACAAAGCGCCCCTGTTCGATTTCCCGACAGCTATCGCACACGCCGCAAGGCGTCGCCGTGACACCTGTTTCGCAATTCAGCCCTTTTGCCAGCAGTCGGGCAATAGAGGTTTTACCGACGCCACGCGTACCGGAAAACAGGTAGGCATGATGGATGCGTCCTGAGGATAAGCCGTTCGCCAGTGCGGTCAGCACATGCTCCTGGCCGACGACGTCAGCAAAAGTTTGGGGTCGCCATTTACGGGCTAAGACCTGATAACTCATTGGCAGGCTCTGAAACGCTGGAGGTGGATTAATAGGGGGGAATGCTATCACAACCTCACTTAATCAGCGAGGTTGTCTCTTAGTGACGGACAGCGCACTGTAACCGGAACGTACACGGAGTACGTGAGGATTACGAGCACTGCCCGGCGCTAAAATGACAAATAAAGCAGTCTGATAATTAATGCCCCGGGAATGGCACCAGACTAAAGCAGGTCAGCCCCTGTTTTTCCAGACGTTGTTCACCGCCCAGATCGAACAGGTTAATGATGAATGCTGCATCGGTCACTTCGCCACCCAAACGGCGGATCAGTTTTACGGTTGCTTCGATGGTGCCGCCGGTCGCCAGCAGATCGTCAACCACAAGGACTTTATCGCCAGCCTGGATCGCATCGATGTGGATCTCCAGCTGATCGGTACCGTATTCCAGTTCGTAGCTTTCCGCGATGGTTTCACGCGGCAGTTTACGCGGTTTACGTACCGGTACAAAGCCAACACCCAGGCCTAACGCAACCGGTGCGCCGAACAGGAAGCCACGCGCTTCTGTACCTACTACTTTCGTGATCCCGGCGTCTTTGTAGCGTTCAACCAGCAGTTCAATGCTGAGAGCGTACGCTTTCGGGTCTTCCAGCAAACTGGTGACATCACGGAACAGGATGCCCGGCTTCGGATAATCCTGAATGCTTTTGATGCTGTTTTTGAGAAATTCAAGCTGCTGCGCAGTCGCTGTCATGGATTTTTGCCTGATAGAAACGGTGTTACTCACGGCGCACACTGAGGTTTCGCATGTAACCTGCGGTTAACATTTAACCAGTCGCGCCTGTGCTCGAAAACGCTCGAATTTACTGGCAGAACGCGACAATTGCAACTTCCATCGGTGAGCTTTATGGTTTTTGTTGCTTTGCGTCAATCACGGGCAGTCGCCACATAAAAATCAGCAGGCAAGACAAAATAACCAGCAGCAGCAATCGCACCCATATAATCTTCACCATCCACAGCGAAATGGCGAACGTGACCACTATCACGGCGATGGCCCGGGGTTTGGCGCCAGGCGGCATCGCTTTATAGGTTTGCCAGTGACGCAAATAGCCACCAAACCAGGAACGGTACAATAACCACTGATGAAAACGGGGCGACGAGCGCGCAAAGCACCAGGCGGCCAGCAGAATAAACGGCGTGGTCGGCAGCAATGGCAAAACGACGCCGAGAGTACCCAGCACTACCGCCAGCCAGCCAATGATGATTAAAATAGTCCGTTGCATAGTGCGAATCATTATCATTGATGAGCGGCTAATGTAGCATAGTCGGCGTCATTTACAGGGGAGATAATCGTGAGAAGCGCGTTGCTTTTACAGGCTCTGGAACAAAAGCTGGACGAGCTGGCGCGACAAATCGCTCCTCAGGCAAAGCACGCCACGGTGAGCCCACGTTTTGATCGTCATCTGTTCCGCACACGTAGCACCACAATGGATGCCTGCCTGCAAGAAGCCCGGCACAGTCTGAGCGCGCTTCGCCATGCCGTCGACGCACAGCAAATCGAGCAGGTGGCATGGCTTGCAGAGCACCTTGGGGCACAGATTGCCGCCCTGAGTCGCGAATCGGCCTCATGGTCGCTGCGTGAGTGGGATAATTCCGCGCCCGGCATTCAAAAATGGCAGCGTAAGCGACTGCAACATCAGGAATTCGAACAACGTCTGATGGCGATGAAACGTGAGCGGGAAACGCGTCTGGCAAAGGTCGAAACTTTCGCCGAACAGCAGCAATTACATAAAGAAATCACCGCATTTGAAGGCAGGCTGCGCCGCTGTCGCGAGGCGCTGGATAATATTGAGCGGGTGCTGGCGCGCCTGACACGTTAACCCGAGGAGAGAGTATGTCGCTGGAAGATGCACCGGATGAGGTCAAGCTGGCGGTCGATCTGATTATGCTGCTGGAAGAGCATGCTATTGCGCCGGAAACCGTGCTCAAAGCGCTGGAAATTGTGCAGCGGGATTTTGAACGCAAAGTGAGGGAGCGTGAGGGTTAAGCCTGGTGCGGCCTGATGCCCTCACCCCGGCTATCACGAGGAGAGGGAGAAAACCGTAGCCCGGAACAGGCGGTCACGCCGCCATCCGGGAATAATCCCCGGTGGCGCCAGCGCTTACCGGGGCTACGACAAGAGAGATATCTGAATCAACTCTGCGCAGGCGTCGGATCGTCGCCTTTCAGCTCGCGCTTCACTTCCGTATGCTCGTCACCGCTCGCATTGCGTAAATGCACTTCCAACTGGTTAAAGGCGATATTGATGTTATTTTCACGACACAGTCTGTCGATCGTGCGGTTTAGCTCATCCACCGTATAGCTACGATCGCGCAGTTCACGTACATACAGACGCAGTTCATGATCCAGCGTACTCGCGCCAAAGGTGGTAAAGAACACCGACGGCTCCGGATCGTGCATCACCTTCGGATGCTCCATCGCCGCTTTTAACAATACCTCTTTCACCTTATCCAGATCGGAGCCGTACGCCACGCCCAGACGGATGACCACGCGGGTAATGGTGTCTGACAGCGACCAGTTGATCAGACGTTCGGTCACAAACGCCTTGTTGGGAATAATGACCTCTTTGCGGTCAAAATCGGTGATCGTGGTGGCACGAATACGGATCTTACTTACCGACCCGGAGAAAGTGCCGATGGTGACGGTATCGCCAATACGCACCGGACGTTCGAACAGGATAATCAGGCCGGAGACAAAGTTACCGAAAATCTCTTGTAAACCAAAACCCAGACCAACCGAGAGAGCTGCCGCCAGCCATTGTAGTTTGTCCCATGAGACACCCAACGACCCGAACACCGTCATCGCACCAACGGCAATGATGACATAGTTCAGAATGGTGGTAATGGCGTAGGACGCCCCCTGGCGCATGTTCAACCGCGAAAGAACGATAACTTCCAGCAAACCGGGTAAGTTACGAATTAGCGCCCAGGCCACCACCGTGGCAATTAAGGCAAACAGCATGCTCCCCATGGTCACGCTTTTTACGGCGGCGACGCCTGCTTCCGTGCCGTTGTAGTGCCACAGGACAACGCTGTCCAGGTAAGCGAAAACGGTGATCAAATCCGACCAAATCGCCCAGAACACGACGCCAAAGAGGGCGATCATCAGCAACATGGTAATACGTAATGTCTGCTGGTTGACCTGCTCCAGGGCTATACCCGGCTCTTCCTGCGGCTCAGCGCCTTCGGCCCCTTCTTTTATCAGGTTCTGGCGGCGGGCCAGCGCACGACGGTAAGCAATACGACGCGCGGCAACGCTCAGGCCACGCAACACAGTCTGGTAAAGCAGGTTCCAGAGGATGACCAGATAGACAGTTTCAATCCAGCGTCCGGACAGGCGCAGCGTTGTATAGAAATAGCCAGTTGCCGTCAGCACCATCAATGCTATCGGAACAATCGCCAGAACGGTGATGGTGATAAGACGAATGCTATGAGACTCTTTATCCCGCCAGCTTTCCCGGAACATCGGCCATACCAGCCCGGTGATGACCAGCAAGTTAAGCAGGATCACCGTTTGTCCAAGCACATCATCCATCAAGTGCAGTGGCGAAAGCTCAGAGACCACGGACCAAAAATGGAGTGGCAGCAGCGCAAGGCTGATGCGCACAATCTGCCGACGCCAGTGGCTGGTCAGTTGTTCCGGCATGTTGAAGTGGTTGACCGCCACGCCGTCTTTTTCCAGCACCTTCCAGCACAGGCCAAATACCAGCCAGAATACGGTCAGTTTTTTACTGAACGCCCACAGCAATTCACTGATATTGAGCTGCATCGTCAGTAAAATGAGGCCGATAGCCAGAATGATCAGGCAGACTGGCAGCGCGCGAATGAGATCAATAAGAATCGCTTTCGGCGTATGTAACTGACTGTCATTGCGTAACTGGCCTACCTGGGTCGCAAGACGCGCCTGATAGCTGCGCAACCAGCCAAGACGCCAGCGAATTAAGCCAGCAATCAGTAACAGGGGTAGGCCTGTGAGAAAAGCAATGGCCACCGCAGGCCAGGCTTTTTCCCAGTTACCGGTGATTTTCATTTTGCTTATCTGGTCTTTCAGCGCCTGTGGGAAAGATTTAACCCAGTCCCCGTCCATTGGCTTGTTGCTGTTTACCCAGAAAATTTGCTGCGTCAGGATCTCCTGAAGGCTTTTCGACACGCTCATCAGTTGCTGCTGATTAACCTGCAGGTTAATCGCCATCATCAGCTGATTACCAAGCTGCTTATTCAGTTGATCGAGCAGTTCACGACGCATATCCACGACTTGTAACAGCGCGTCATGCACTTCGTCGTTAACCTCACTCGAATGCCCCTCTTCCAGTTTTGCCACGAATGCATCGCTCTGGAAAAGGGCATCGCGCTGTTGGTTGACTTCAAACTGCTCCAGACGCAGGTCCGCAATGCGGTTGGTCATGTCTTCAAGCTCATCAGCGGAAGGGAGCGTTTGTTGTTGCTGATAAAGGATACGCGACAGCAGCAAGCTGCCTTTAAGTACTGAAATCTGCTCTTTCACGTTGCGCTCAGATTGCAGCGCGCGGTCAAGCCAGTTTTTTACTTTGATGTTTTGTTGCACCAGCGAGTTACCGTTTTCTGTCGCGGTAATAAGCTTCTGGCTAAGCTGGTGGTTAACGTCCAGTTCCTGCTTCACTAACGGCATCGCCTGGATACGCGCGGTTTCATCCGGCGTTACGGCTTCCTGGGCGGTTTTTTCTGTCAGCGTCAGCCGCTTGTTATTGACGGCTTCCTGCAACAGTTGCAGTTGATGTTCAAGGCGATTGCTGTTCGCAGTAGTGTAATCACGCTGTTTCTGCAGCGTGTCCTGCAACGTAGTATTACCTTCGAGACTCTTACGCAACTGTTCGATTTGCGCATTCAGCAATGCCTGTTGAGCAAGTAAAAGTGTCTGCTGCGTCGGACGCAGAGCCCCCTCACCTGCCGCCGTGCCATTAAGACGATTGCGGATTTGCTGTAACTGTTGCGAAGCTGTGTACATGGAACTTTGCACACGCTCCGGCTGTGTCTGTAACGAGACTAACTGGCTGTTATAATTCGATAAATCGTTCTGAGCCGTTTGTAAGTCATCCAGTAACTGTGCCACGCGCGACTCAAGCTGGCGCAGAGAAAGCGTTGCCAGCGTTTTGCGCGTTTCATCGTCGTTATCTTTATCACTGAGTGCATTGAGAGCATCAGTCGCCTGACGCAGTTTGTCCGGCGCCTGGGTGATTTTCTGTTTTAAGAGAACAGTTTCCTGCTTAACCCGTTCTATTTTGTCCAGAACATCCAGGGTTTCCGTTAAATCCTGAATAACAAGTTTATCCGTAGCGGTGGGATCTTTTTGCTTATTCAGAGCGTCGAGCTGACTCTGGACATCGGAGCGAGCGGGTAAGTCGTTGTTTGTCGGGGCCGCGAAGGCACTGCCTGTAATAAAGGCAAGGACAAAAAACAGCGCGGCAGCCAAAACCGGGAGCGCACTTTTTGAGCGTGTGGATTGCAGCATCATTTGCGTGATTAATCTGTGAACAGGAAAGATGGCCGAAGCTAGCCACGCGCGAAGAATATCACGCCGTGAAGTTACAACCTAGTAACGTAATGTTAGCAGTCGCTTTTTCCGCTCATTCTGACTCAGGCTGAAAGGTCTGACGCTTTATTATGCAGCGTTGGACAAAACTGGCACATCTCCAGTAATATCGCGACATAGTCTCGGGCTTCTTTCTTTAAATCAAAAGATTGGGGCGAGAAAAGCCAATTCTCCATCACACCGGAAATATAGGCACGCATCAGTACTGCCGTCCGGCGGGTGAGTAAGCTCTCAGGAAGCAATTTGGCTTTAATGCACTCATTAAGTGTATGCTCGATGCGGTCGTAACTCTCCAGGCACAAATTACGCTGCGCCTCTTGCAAGACCGTCATTTCGCCAACAAACTCACACTTGTGAAAAATGATTTCCATCATGAGTCGGCGACGCTCTTCGACTACGGTTGCTTCAAGGATATAGACCAAAATTTCCCTTAAAACTGACAGTGGATCGTCAGGGAATTTTGCCCGATACTCAGTTTCGAGATCGCTGATGCTGGATTCTGACAGCGCCCAGATTTCACTGAATAAATCCGACTTATTTTTGAAGTGCCAGTAAATCGCACCACGGGTTACCCCCGCTGCCTGTGCAATATCTGCCAGTGAGGTCGCTGATACGCCCTGCCGGGAGAACAAACGCAAGGCCACATCAAGGATGTGCTGGCGTGTCTCTTGTGCCTGCTGTTTGGTTTTTCGTGCCATATGTTGGTGAATTGACAGGAGTCAGATTTACATACATTTATGAATGTTTGTACCATAGCATGACGATAATATAAACGCAGCAATGGGTTTGGGACATTTGATCCATTGATCAATTTGAAATCGGACACTCGAGGTTTACATATGAACAAAAACAGAGGGTTAACGCCTCTGGCGGTCGTTCTGATGCTTTCAGGCAGCTTAGCGCTTACAGGATGTGATGAAAAACCCGCTCAGCAGGGTGCTGCGGGTCAGGCGCCAGAAGTCGGCGTCGTCACGCTAAAAACAGAACCTCTGCAGATCACAACCGAACTTCCAGGTAGAACCAGCGCGTTTCGCGTTGCGGAAGTCCGTCCTCAGGTCAGTGGCATTATTTTAAAGCGCAACTTCACAGAAGGTAGTGATGTAGAAGCGGGTGTCTCGCTTTATCAGATTGATCCGGCCACTTATCAGGCTTCTTATGAAAGCGCGAAAGGCGATCTGGCAAAAGCGCAGGCTGCGGCAAATATCGCACGCATGACCGCTGCCCGTTATCAGAAATTGTTGGGTACCAAGTACATAAGCCAACAAGATTATGATACCGCTCAGGCTGACGCACAGCAGGCCGATGCGGCTGTCGTTGCGGCAAAAGCCGCGGTTGAAACCGCGCGTATCAACCTTGCTTACACCAAAGTCACCTCTCCGATCAGCGGCCGTATTGGTAAATCGTCCGTGACCGAAGGTGCGCTGGTGCAGACCGGGCAGACAACCGCGCTGGCAACCGTTCAGCAACTCGACCCGATCTACGTTGATGTTACACAGTCGAGCAATGACTACCTGCGGCTGAAACAGGAACTGGCGAACGGCACGCTGAAACAGGAAAACGGTAAAGCGAAAGTCGAGCTGGTGACCAACGACGGCACGAAATACCCGCAGAGCGGTACACTGGAGTTTTCTGACGTCACTGTTGATCAAACTACCGGTTCTATTACCCTGCGCGCCATTTTCCCGAATCCGGATATGACGCTGCTGCCAGGTCTGTTCGTACGCGCGAAACTCGAAGAAGGCACTAATCCTAATGCACTGCTGGTTCCACAGCAGGGTGTGACCCGTACCCCGCGTGGTGATGCTACCGCGATGGTCGTAGGTGAAGGCGATAAAGTCGAAATCCGTAAACTCACCGCGACTCAGGCCATTGGCGATAAATGGCTGGTGACAGATGGCCTGAAAGCAGGCGATCGCGTGATTGTGACAGGCCTTCAAAAAGTAAGACCCGGTGCGCAGGTAAAAGCACAGGAAGTGACCGCTGAGAATAAAGAGCAAGCCCAGGCCGGCGCGCAGTCACAGCCGTCTAAGTCTTAACTTAAACAGGAGCCGTTAAGACATGCCAAATTTCTTTATTGATCGCCCCATATTTGCCTGGGTGATCGCCATAATCATCATGCTTGCGGGGGGACTGGCGATCCTGAAGCTGCCTGTCGCGCAATATCCAACGATTGCGCCACCGGCAATTCAGATCAGTGCGTCCTACCCAGGTGCTGATGCAAAAACGGTGCAGGATACCGTTACGCAGGTTATCGAACAGAACATGAACGGTATCGATGGCCTGCTGTATATGTCCTCCACCAGTGACTCCTCTGGTACGGTACAGATCACCATCACCTTTGACTCTGGTACCGACGCGGATATCGCCCAGGTACAGGTGCAGAACAAACTGCAACTGGCAATGCCATTACTGCCGCAGGAAGTTCAGCAGCAGGGTGTGAGCGTTGAGAAGTCGTCCAGTAGCTTCCTGATGGTTCTCGGTATGATCAGTACCGATGGTTCCATGACGCAGGAAGATATTGCCGACTACGTGGGCGCCACCGTGAAAGACCCGGTCAGCCGTACCAAAGGTGTGGGTGACGTACAGCTGTTCGGTGCGCAATATGCAATGCGTATCTGGATGGACCCGAACAAACTGAATAACTTCCAGTTGACTCCTGTTGATGTCATTACGGCTATTAAAGCGCAGAACGCCCAGGTCGCAGCAGGTCAGTTAGGTGGGACGCCGCCGGTGAAAGGCCAGCAGTTGAACGCCTCTATCATCGCGCAGACACGTCTGACCTCCACGGAAGAGTTCGGTAAGATCCTGCTGAAAGTTAACCAGGATGGTTCGCAGGTTCGTCTGCGTGACGTGGCAAGAATTGAGCTGGGCGGCGAAAACTACGACGTTATCGCCCGCTACAACGGTCAACCCGCATCCGGTCTTGGTATCAAGCTGGCAACCGGCGCGAACGCGCTGGATACCGCAAACGCGGTGCGCGCCACTATCGCCAAACTGGAGCCGTTCTTCCCGCACGGGCTGAAAGTGGTTTATCCGTACGATACCACCCCATTCGTTAAGATCTCGATTAACGAAGTGGTGAAAACGCTGGTTGAAGCGATCGTACTGGTATTCCTGGTTATGTACCTGTTCCTGCAGAACTTCCGCGCAACGCTGATTCCAACCATCGCGGTGCCAGTCGTCCTGTTGGGTACCTTCGCCATACTGTCAGCATTTGGTTACTCGATAAACACCCTCACCATGTTTGGTATGGTGCTGGCGATAGGCTTGCTGGTGGATGACGCCATCGTCGTCGTAGAGAACGTTGAGCGTGTCATGTCCGAAGAGGGCTTGCCGCCAAAAGAAGCCACGCGTAAGTCCATGGGCCAGATTCAGGGCGCGCTGGTCGGTATCGCGATGGTTCTGTCGGCGGTATTTATCCCGATGGCCTTCTTCGGTGGTTCTACCGGTGCGATTTACCGTCAGTTCTCTATCACCATTGTTTCAGCAATGGCGCTCTCTGTGCTGGTAGCGTTAATCCTGACGCCAGCGCTCTGTGCGACCATGCTAAAACCGATTGCCAAAGGCGATCACGGTGAAGGCAAGAAAGGTTTCTTTGGCTGGTTTAACCGCGTATTTGATAAGAGCACGCACCACTATACCGACAGCGTAGGTAACATTCTGCGCAGTACGGGGCGTTACCTGCTGCTCTATGTTCTTATCGTGGTTGGCATGGCCATCCTGTTCGTTCGTCTGCCAAGTTCGTTCCTGCCAGATGAAGACCAGGGTGTGTTCCTGACTATGGCGCAGCTTCCGGCGGGCGCGACGCAAGAGCGTACGCAGAAAGTGCTGGATGAAGTGTCGAAATACTACCTGGAAAACGAAAAAGATAACGTGAACTCTGTGTTTACCGTTAACGGCTTCGGCTTCTCCGGGCGTGGTCAGAACACCGGTCTGGCGTTCGTGTCGCTGAAAAACTGGGATGAACGTCCGGGTGAGAAGAACAAAGTACCGGCGATTGCAGGTCGTGCAAGTGCGCACTTCTCGCAAATTAAAGATGCGATGGTCTTCGCCTTTAACCTGCCAGCGATCGTTGAACTGGGTACGGCGACCGGCTTTGACTTCCAGCTGATTGACCAGGCGAACCTGGGGCATGACAAGCTGATGCAGGCGCGTAACCAGTTGTTCGGCGAGATTGCACAGCATCCGGATCTGCTGGTGGGTGTGCGTCCGAACGGCCTGGAAGATACGCCGCAGTTCAAAATCAATATCGACCAGGAAAAAGCACAGGCGTTGGGTGTCTCCTTAAGTGACATCAATACCACGCTTGGCGCGGCATGGGGCGGCAGCTACGTCAACGACTTCATCGACCGTGGTCGCGTGAAGAAAGTGTACGTTATGTCTGACGCGAAATACCGTATGCTGCCGAGCGATATCGGTAACTGGTATGTCCGTGGGGCAAGCGGCTCGATGGTGCCTTTCTCTGCCTTTGCGACGTCGCACTGGGAGTACGGCTCTCCGCGTCTGGAACGCTATAACGGTTTGCCATCCATGGAAATCCTCGGCCAGGCTGCTCCGGGTAAAAGTACCGGTGAAGCAATGGCGATGATGGAACAACTGGCCGGTAAACTGCCGACGGGTATTGGCTATGACTGGACAGGTATGTCTTATCAGGAACGCTTGTCAGGTAACCAGGCGCCTGCGCTGTACGCCATTTCCTTGATCGTGGTGTTCCTGTGTCTGGCGGCCCTGTACGAGAGCTGGTCAATTCCGTTCTCCGTTATGCTGGTAGTTCCGCTCGGGGTTGTTGGTGCGCTGCTGGCCGCGACCTTACGCGGTCTGACTAACGACGTTTACTTCCAGGTGGGCCTGCTGACAACCATTGGCTTGTCGGCGAAGAACGCGATACTTATCGTCGAATTCGCCAAAGATCTGATGGATAAAGAGGGCAAAGGGCTTATTGAAGCGACCCTGGAAGCGGTACGTATGCGTCTGCGTCCAATCCTGATGACCTCGCTGGCGTTTATCCTTGGGGTTCTGCCGCTGGTTATCAGTACGGGTGCAGGCTCCGGTGCGCAGAACGCCGTAGGTACCGGTGTAATGGGCGGTATGATTACCGCGACGGTACTGGCAATATTCTTCGTTCCTGTGTTCTTTGTGGTGGTGCGCCGCCGCTTTAGCCGCAGAAGTGACGATGTTGAGCACAGCCATAAGGTTGAGCAACACTGATAGTCATGAATGAAAAAGGCCGCGAAAGCGGCCTTTTTCTTATTCGCTGTTCTGATCATTAAAAGTACGTATTGTCTCTTCGTTTATTTTGTGCAGTCGTAATAGCGTACAGAATTAATACTCCATTAGGAGAACACCTTATATCCTTAGGTAAAATTCTTAATTATCTGGTACAATCAGTTTAAGTAAGAATATTCCTGGTAATTAGTGATTCTGGAATATTTAAATAACCTTAAATATCCAGCACCATTGACTAACCTAATGAAGAATAAGGAAAGTTTTGATTTCGATGTCGGAAATTCTCACATAAAACATGATAATAAACTGCGCGATCCCTCCATTTTCGGAGAGCAAAACGCGATAATTGTAATTTTTCGTAATAGCGCAATGAAATCTTTTTAAGACTGGCTTATAGTTAAATCAATGAGGAAAAGCAGCATATGCTGCTGGTCAGATCAGACGTTTCCACCCCGGAGCAGTGTTCAGTGAGTAAAAAAAGCGACTCAGAAGGGGATGTGTTATGGACGAATACTCGCCAAAAAGGCATGATATCGCGCAGCTTAAATTTCTCTGCGAAACGTTGTACCATGATTGTCTCCTGAATCTTGAAGAAAGCCATCATGGATGGGTTAACGATCCTACTTCGGCAATCAATTTGCAGTTAAATGAGTTGATTGAACATATAGCAACCTTCGCACTTAATTATAAAATTAAGTATAATGAAGATAATAAACTGATTGAGCAGATAGACGAATACCTTGATGATACGTTTATGCTGTTCAGTAGCTACGGTATCAACACACAAGACTTGCAGAAATGGCGTAAATCGGGAAACCGATTGTTCCGCTGTTTCGTCAATGTGAGCAAGGCTAACCCTGTTAGTCACTCCTGTTAAATATTTCAACCAGTAAAGGTAAAATTATGTCTGATAAGCCATTAACCAAAATTGATTATTTGATGCGATTACGACGTTGTCAGACAATTGACACGCTCGAACGCGTTATTGAAAAAAATAAATACGAACTGCCTGACCATGAACTGACGGTGTTTTATTCAGCAGCCGATCATCGTCTGGCTGAGCTAACCATGAATAAACTGTATGACAAAATCCCTCCTTCTGTGTGGAAATTCGTACGCTAAGTCTTCCCGACGTTTATTTACGGTTTTAATTTTTTATCCAGCGGCATTAGCAGGCGCACGTTATCTTCATGAGCGAAGAAAAAGTTAAAATGATTTCCGGCTTACCGTATCGACCTGCGGACGATACGCTGCGAGCTGACCGCATGCATGCCAGAGCGCTGCTTCATCGTTATAACCATTCGGCCCCTGACGAAAAAGCGGAACGCAGTGCGATTCTTGCTGCATTACTCGGCCAAAGTTCAGGTGTTTATATCGAACCAAACTTTCGCTGTGATTATGGCTACAATATTTTCCTGGGTAAGGATTTTTACGCCAATTTTGATTGTGTCATGTTGGATGTCTGCCCCATCCATATTGGCGACAATTGTATGTTAGCGCCAGGTGTACATATCTATACGGCAACACATCCGCTGGAGGCCAATTCGCGCAACAGCGGTCTCGAATACGGCAAACCGGTTCGCATTGGCAATAACGTCTGGATTGGTGGACGTGCGGTAATCAATCCAGGCGTGACCATTGGCGATAATGCGGTTATCGCCTCCGGTGCGGTGGTGGTAAAAGACGTTCCGCCGAATGTGGTGGTCGGTGGCAACCCCGCCCGAGTTATTAAAGCCATTCCGGGTGAAGCAATTTAACTGTTATCTTTTTTTGTCGATAAACTGTTACTTTTTTCACACAAAATGGCAACCTAAAATACGCTCTAATCGGTATATCCCCAAAGACGAAGGCGTGAGATGACAGAGATCCAGCGGCTGCTCAGCGAAACAATCGACGACATTAACCAGCGCGAAAAGCGGGACAACCGTCCGCGCTTTAGCATTAGCTTTATTCGCAAACATCCGGGCCTGTTTGTCGGCATGTATATAGCCTGGCTGGCCACGCTTGCCGTTATGTTGCAATCAGAAACACTGGTGGACTCCGTGTGGCTGCTGGTGGTGCTATTCGTCTTATTGAATGGCTTCTTTTTCTTTGATGTCTATCCGCGCTATCGCTACGAAGATATCGATGTGCTCGATTTTCGCGTCTGTTATAACGGCGAATGGTACAACACGCGTTATGTGCCGCAAGAGCTTATCAGCGCCATCCTTACTTCGCCTGCGGTCGATACTACGCGTAAAACACAGCTCCAGCAGATGTTATCCCGCAAGGGGGAACTCTCTTTCTACGACGTATTTACCCTTACCCGCCCCGAGACTGCGTAATCAGCCGCGCCAGCGTACGAACACCGCCGGGAAACAGGCTGGCAGAGGTATTACCGTAGCCGAGAACCAGCCCACTTGATGCCGGTGATGGCTGTAAATAAAAACGGCTTAATGCATGAGGCGCAAGACCAAACCCGCGCGCCTCACGCACAACATTCAGGTCATTCATTCCCGGTACTGAAAGCGTCAAATGCAGCCCGCCCTCGCCTCCCAATACCCGATGCTCCAGGTCAAAACCGTTCTGTAACGCCTCACGCAGTTGTGCCTGTCGTTTACGGTACAATCGGCGCATCGCCGCCAGATGGCGCGCGTAGTGACCATCCTCAATAAAATGCGCCAGAGCCAGTTGCTCGCTACGATGCCCACCGCGCAACAGACTATTGATAACCGGTGCCGCCGCATTCGCCAACGCAGGCGGCATCACCATAAAACCAATACGTAACGACGGAAACAGCGTCTTGCTGAATGTTCCCAGGTAGACCACCGGTGGATTGGGGATCATTCCCAGCATGGCAGGTACCGGATCGCCGTGATAGCGAAACTCACTGTCATAGTCATCTTCGATGATCCAACTTCCGGTCCGCGCGGCCGCCTCCAGCAACTGCAAACGACGGGCAGCACTCATCACATAGCCCAGCGGATATTGATGTGACGGCGAAGTATAGATAATGCGCGGCGGCGTTATCGTCTCCGCCAGCGTCATTCCTTCTTCATCCACCGGGATCCCTTTCACTTGCAACCCGGCTGCCAGAAAAGCGCTTTTTGCACCGTTATAGCCCGGCTCTTCTACCCAGGCACTGTTTCCCGTATCGCAGAGAAGATGAACACATAACATCAGCGCATCCTGGGCGCCTTCGGTAATTACAATCTGCTCGACGTCACAATGAATGCCTCTGGCCAGCGCGAGATGTCGGGCGATAGCCGCGCGCAATCGCCGCTCTCCGCCAGACTCGCCATAACCCAGCAGCGCACTGCCCTCGTCACGCCAGACGCGCTCACTCAGCCTTCGCCAGATTGCCGTGGGGAAATAGTTCACCGCCGGTAGACCGGGGGTGAAAGCAAGTGCGGGGGAATTTCGCCTCACCCCTTGCGGCAGGGTCCGGACCCGTTGTGCGAGGGATATCACAGGCGTGTTACGTACAACAGGCGCACTGGCCAACATCAATACCCGTGTTCCCTGCCGTTCACGCTGAACGAAGCCCTCAATAGCGAGTTGTTCGAGCGCGGCGTTGACCGTATTTCGGGAAACGGCGAGTGTTTTTGCCAGCACGCGTGAGCCCGGTAGCAGCGAATGTGCTTTTAACGTTCCACCACGGATAGCATCCCGCAGTGCCATATATAGCGCCCGCTGCCGCGTTAATCCGGCACGTTCAGCCAGCGCCGGGCGCAGCAGTGCCTGTAAAGCGTCATCGGGAATATTCATCGCGCCGCTCCTTAGTGGACCCATGAAAATATAGTTTGATGGCACTTCTTATGGAACCAGTGAAATTCTACGCTAGGTGAATCGCAAAGAGGAGCCACTATGAGCCAACTGAATCAATACGGACAACCCGTGGGCGATGCCCTTCCCGACTGGCAGCCCCGCCCTTTTCCTGAACGCGTGACGCTTGAAGGCCAGTATTGCCGCCTGGAGCCGCTGAGGGTCGAACACGCGCCGGCACTGTTTGCCGCCCATCGTCTGGCCGGAGATGACCGAAGCTGGACCTGGCTGCTGCGTGAACCGGAAACCGATCCCGACGCCTTCACCGCATGGGTAACAAGCGTCTGTGAATTAAAGGACCCTATTCATTTCACGGTTATCGATAACCGCACGCAGTCGCCTGTCGGTACACTTTCGCTCATGCGTATTGACGCCGCCAATGGCGTTATTGAGGTGGGCAGTGTGCATTTCTCTCCTCTGCTTATGCGCACCCGCGCCTCTACGGAAGCGCAGTGGCTACTGATGCGATATGCCCTGGAGACGCTGGGGTATCGCCGCTACGAATGGAAATGTAATAGCCTGAACGAACCGTCCCGTCGTGCCGCACTTCGGTTGGGCTTTCAGTATGAAGGGCGATTTCGCCAGGCGCTGGTTCAGAAAGGACACAATCGGGATACCGACTGGTTTTCTGTTATTGATAGCGAATGGCCACGCCTGGATAAGGCGTTTCGACAGTGGCTTGCCGCCGGAAATTTCACTGCCGACGGCAAACAGTTGCAATCCCTTGAGAGCCTGCGCGATTAACGCTTTTTCTTTCTTCCCTGCACAGCTTTAAAACGCGGATTGGATTTGCAAATCACATACAAACGCCCCTTGCGCTTGACTATCTGGCAGTCAGGGTGGCGTTGTTTCGCACTGCGTAACGAGTTCAGTACCTGCATGCGTTAGCCTCTTTTTGTGCCAATAAAACGCCCATAGCGCTGCTGGAAACGCGCCGCGCTTCCCTCATTGCCCACCACTTTCTGTTTACCGGTGTAATACGGATGGGAAACAGAAGAGACGTCAATAGTCACGTAAGGGTATGTCACCCCTTCCAGTTCAATCTCGCGATCGGTTTTGATCGTCGAACCGACTTTAAAATATTCGTTCGCGCTGGTGTCATGAAACACCACCGTGCGGTAGTGCGGATGGATATCAGGTTTCATTTTGCTCTCGCATGTATTGTTATAACATAACAAAAGTCTAGCGAAATTCTTTTCCCTAAGCAACTCCTGCGCTAAATGCATTTTTCGCAAAAGCAACGAACCCTGCACGGTCATAAATTAGAAAAGAATGTTATTGGTTGATTTTTTTGCCTTAAGGCAAGCTGAACCTAAATCACTTGTGAGGAAAGCATCATGATGCGCTGCTGTTGTGCCCAACCCCGGACTCTAAAAATGATCACCTGCGAACGACTATTCGGAGAACACAATGAACGCGACAACATTACCCATCCTCGATCTGGCCCGCTACTTCAACCCCGCTGAACGTGAAGCCTTTCTCGATCAGCTGCGCACCAGCGCACGCGACATCGGCTTTTTTTATCTTATTAATCACGGTGTGAATGACGAGCTGCAGCGCGCCGTTCAACACGAAGCCCGCCGCTTTTTTGCCCTCAGCGATGAGCAAAAACAGCAGGTGGCGATGATTCACTCCCCCCATTTTCGCGGCTACAACCGCGCGGCATCGGAAATCACCCGTGGTAAACCAGACTGGCGAGAACAGTTCGATATCGGCGCGGAACGCCCGGAACTGCTGTTGAGCGACAGCGACCCGCGCTGGCGGCGCTTGCAGGGGCCGAACCTGTGGCCAGCGGAGCAACCAGAGCTGAAAACCACGCTGCTCGACTGGCAAAAGTCGATGACCGAGATGGCCATCGTGTTACTGCGTGCCTTTGCCGAAGCGCTGCGCCTGCCTGCTAATGCCTTCGACGCACTGTATGGCGACAAGCCCAATGAACATATCAAGCTGATTCGCTATCCCGGTCAGGATAACACCCAGAGTAATCAGGGTGTCGGCGCACACAAAGATTCCGGGTTTCTGAGTTTCCTGCTCCAGGACGAGCAAAAAGGATTGCAGGTAGAAGTCTCCCCCGATCACTGGATCGATGCCGTACCGCTGCCGGGTAGTTTTGTGGTCAATATCGGTGAGCTGCTGGAGCTGGCGACCAATGGCTATTTACGCGCCACGGTCCACCGTGTGGTATCGCCGCCCGCCGGACAAGATCGCCTGTCGATTGCCTTTTTCCTTGGCGCACAACTGGACGCCGTGGTTCCCGTTTACGCCCTGCCGGAAGCGCTGGCGCGTGAGGCGCAAGGGCCGGAAAGCGATCCACAAAACCCGCTTTTACGCGATGTCGGCTGGAACTACCTGAAAGGGCGTTTACGTTCGCACCCGGATGTCGCCGAACGTTATTACCGCGATGTACTGCGTGAGCGCAGTGAACAATTGATCGTATAAACCATAACAACACAGGAAAAACACCATGAAATATGCCGCTTTTAAACTGGCAGGGGTAGCGTTGTCTCTTTCTCTGGCATGGGGTACTGCACAGGCAGAAGCACTGCGTATCGCAGCGGACCCGGTTCCACACGCGGAGATCCTGAACTATGTCAAAAAACTGGATCCGAAACTGGATATCAAAATCGTTGAGCTGACCAGTGGCGCAAATGCCAATGAATTGCTGGCGAGTGGTGATGTGGATGCCAACTATTTCCAGCATGTGCCTTACCTGAAAAGCCAGGAAAAAGCGCTGGGTAAAACCTTTGCCGTCGCCGCCACGGTACATATCGAACCACTGGGCATCTATTCGCACAAATACAAAGATTTTAAATCGGTACCGGATGGCGCCACCGTCGCGGTCCCGAACAATGTCACTAACCTGAGCCGTGCACTGTTCCTGCTGCAAAGCCAGGGGTTAATCAAACTGGATGCGAAATTTACCGATCCGGCAAGCACGCTGGCCACACCAAAAGATATCGTTGAGAACCCGAAACACTTAAAGATCCTCGAAGTGGAATCCCCACAGATCCCGCGCTCGCTGGATGATGTCGCCCTGGCGGTGATCAACGGCAACTACGCGCTGGAAGCAGGTTTATCGCCCGCCAAAGATGCGCTGGGACTGGAGAGTGCGGAGCATAACCCGTATGCCAATATTCTGGTAACCAACCCGTCTCTGGCAAACGACCCACGCATCAAAGAACTGGCCAAAGATCTCACCTCCCCTCAAGTGGCAGAGTTCATTCGTAAAACCTACAACGGCTCAGTGATCCCGGTTGCCCCGCAGTCATGATTGATATTGAAGGGCTGAGTAAAACCTATGCCGGAACAGGCCGACCGGCGCTGAACAACGTGTCGCTGCATGTCCCCAAAGGGGCTATTTATGGCATCCTGGGCCGCAGCGGCGCGGGGAAAAGCACCTTAATCCGTTGCCTGAATCTGCTGGAGCGGCCCACTTCGGGCCGCATCATCATCAACGGCAGCGACATTACGCAGTTGGATAAAGCCGGTTTGCGCGAGCATCGTCTGCACACCGGGATGATTTTCCAGCATTTCAATTTGCTGCACGCACGTACGGTGGCGGATAACGTCGCCGTTCCGCTGGAAATCGCCGGCGTGCCGAAACCGCTGCGCCATGCACGTGTGGAGGAGCTACTGCATCTGGTGGGCCTGAGCGATAAAGCCGATGCTTTTCCTTCGCAACTTTCCGGTGGGCAAAAGCAGCGTGTCGGTATCGCCCGGGCGCTGGCGGCAAGGCCGGATGTGCTGTTGTGCGATGAAGCCACCAGCGCGCTGGATCCGGAAACCACCGCGTCTGTCCTGGCGCTGCTGGCAGACATCAACCAGAAGCTGAATTTGACCATCGTGCTGATCACCCACGAACTGGATGTCGTAAAAACTCTGTGCGATCACGCGGCATTGCTGGAAAACGGCGAAGTACGGGAGAGCGGCAAAATCGCCGATCTGCTGGTTGCGCCCTGGTCCAAACTGCGCCATGCGCTATTGCACGATCCACAGGCTGAGCAGGATTTCCTTGCCCGCCACGGTTTTAACGGGAGGCCTTTATGCGGGGTAGCATGAGTTGGGAAGACCTCTGGCCGCTGCTGCTCAACGGCACGCTGGAGACGTTATACATGGTTGCTTTGGCGTCGCTGTTTACCGTGCTGATCGGCCTGCCGCTGGGCGTTATTCTGTTTCTTTCGCGCCGTGATGGCCTGTTCCCCTTACCACGTGTCAATGCGCTGCTGGGGGCCGTCGTCAATTTCGGGCGTTCGCTGCCATTTATCGTGTTGTTGATAGCGCTTATCCCCTTCACGCGCCTGCTGATCGGTACCACTCTTGGCAGCACCGCCGCGATAGTGCCTATCACCATTGGCGCGTTTCCCTTCTTTGCACGGCTGACGGAAAGCGCGCTGGATGAGGTGGATTACGGACGCATCGAAGCCATTTTGTCGATGGGGGGTAACGTCTGGCATGTGATTGCGAAAGCCCTGTTGCCTGAAGCGCTGCCAACGCTGCTCGCGGGCATTACGCTCACCGTTGTGATGCTGATTGGCTTCTCATCTATGGCGGGCGTTATTGGCGGCGGTGGGCTGGGCGATCTCGCTATTCGTTATGGCTATCAGCGCTTTAACGATCAGGTGATGGTGGGTACCGTGGTGATTTTACTGGCAATGGTACAGGGGGTGCAGATGGCAGGCGATCGCCTGGTGCGCCGTCTGGCGCACCGACGGTAAGTTATTCCACCGCGTCTTTGCCGACCAGTACAGTGGTCAGCAGGAAGGAGAGCACCAGCGCCATCGTCACCCCGGAGAGCGCAAAGACGAAGTATGGGCCGATATACGCCGGCAGGCTAAAAATGCTCGATAAAATATAGCCATACAACCGCACGCCAAAGAAGGCGATAAACGCAGAGGCCAGGGAACTGGCCACCGTGGCGGCAATAAACGCCTTTTTGTAACGCGTCAGGACACCAAAGAGTGCGGGTTCCGTAATCCCCAACAGCGCGGAGATCGCCGCCGACAGGGTCACCGTTCTCTCCTGACGGTTTTTACTTATCCGCCAGATGGCGAACGTCGAACCGGCAATCGCCATATTCGCCATAAACATCATCGGCATCAGCATGTCATAGCCATGCTCACTAAAATTTTGCAAGGCGATGGGCGTCATGGCGTGATGCATGCCGGTGAGAATGGCTACCGGGCGAATGGCCCCCACGACCAGCCCGGCAAAACTGGCTGAAATACCGAAAAGTCCCTGAATAAAGAAAGCCAGCGCTTTCCCCAACCAGATCCCAATCGGCCCGATAATCACCAGCGCCGCCAGCGCCCCCAGGAACAAAGTCAGCGTAGGCGTGAAGACCGTTTTTAATACGTCCGGCATTATCCTGTCCACCCAGCGGTGGATATAGCTCAGTGCCAGAATAGAGAAAATGACCGGAATGACGCTTGAGGCGTAGTTAAACACTGAAACCGGTAGCGCGTTGAGTAGCCAGAAGGCACTCACCGCCCCTTCCTGATGCGCCGCCAGGGCTTTTGCGGCATCGATCAGCGACGGATACATCAGACAGGCTGCGACTGCCGCTGCCAGGTACTCATTGGTCTTGAAAATTTTTGCCGCCGAGACCGCCAGGAAAAACGGCAGGAAATAAAAGACACCGCTGGCGATCAAATCAATCACCACCACGGTGTCGCTTTTCGCCGACACCACTTTCAGGGCTATCAGCCCGGCCAGCAGGCCTTTAATCATCCCCGCACCGGCAATCGCAGGCACGATAGGGCCAAAAACGCCGGATACCGTATCCATAAACATCGAGACCAGGCTTTTACGCCCTTTGATATGCGTCTCGCCTTGCGGGGCTTTTCCCAGCACCGTCAGCATTTGCTCATACCAGCTATTGACCTTCGGCCCGATAACAATCTGGAACTGGTCGCTTTGCAGTTGTGCGCCCAGAACCCCCGGCAATGCCTTGATGGCGCCTTGATCAACTTTATTATCATCAACCAGATCAAAGCGTAAGCGTGTCATGCAGTGCCAGACATTGTTGATATTATCCTGTCCACCGACCAGACGAATAATATTGTTGATGGCTTCTTGCGTCCCCATAAATGCTCCTGCAGGAATATTGTCGTTTTAATATCTGTATCCAAGGGTAGAGAAAGAGAGAAAACTAAACAAACCAATAAAACATGATGAGCATCACAAGTTACCACTACTCAACACTTAAAAAGACATAAAAATCAAAATTGGTACGGTTTTTAATTAAATTTAAAAGGAATAACTGACCAAAAAATTTATCAAAAAAACGGTTTACCTCAGCGCAAAATTAAGGAGATGATAATACCCATTCCGGCATATCACGTCGTTGTAAAGGAGTTTCCCAGTGACGCCAACCGTAATTAACAATATCGAATGTTTTATCACTCGCCCCGACAGACATAATCTGATTACCGTGCGGGTAATGACCGATAAAGGCATCACAGGCCACGGCTGCGCCACCTTTCAGCAACGTCCGCTGGCGGTCAAAACCATGGTCGATGAGTATCTAAAGCCTCTTCTGATCGGCCGTGACGCCAACCACATTGAAGACCTCTGGCAAATGATGAACGTCAATGCCTACTGGCGAAACGGTCCGGTGATGAATAACGCGATTTCCGGCGTCGATATGGCGCTATGGGATATCAAAGGCCAGCTAGCCGGTATGCCGCTTTATCAACTGCTTGGCGGGCAATCCCGGGATGCCATCGCCGCTTACAGCCATGCCAGCGGTGAAACACTGGAGGAACTCTTTGCCAGCGTAGACCGCCTGCGCGAACAGGGTTATCGCCATATTCGCTGCCAGTTGGGTTTCTACGGCGGCACGCCAGCGCAGTTACATACGCCGGAAAATCCAACGCCCGGCGCCTGGTTCGATCAGCAAGAATACATGGACAACACCGTCGCCATGTTCAGGGCGCTGCGGGAAAAATACGGTTATAGCCTGCACATTCTGCATGATGTGCACGAACGTCTTTTCCCCCAGCAGGCGATACAACTGGCAAAGCAGCTTGAGCCGTATCAGCCCTATTTCATTGAAGATATTTTACCGCCGCAGCAGAGCGCCTGGCTTGAACAGGTACGCCAGCATAGCTGTGTGCCGCTGGCGATGGGGGAGCTCTTTAATAATCCGGCCGAGTGGCACGATGTGATAGTGAACCGGCGTATAGATTTTATTCGCTGCCATATTTCGCAAATCGGCGGCATCACCCCGGCGTTAAAACTGGCCATACTGTGTCAGGCCTTTGGCGTACGCCTCGCCTGGCATGGTCCGGGCGATATGTCACCCATTGGCGTCGCGGTGAATACGCACCTCAATATTCATCTGCATAACGCGGCCATACAGGAGTACATTCCACGCTCCGTACAAACCGACAACGTCTTCTCCGGCGCTCCGGTGGTGAAAGACGGTTTTGTCTATGCGCCGCAAACGCCGGGTATTGGCGTGACCTTTAATGAAGAGGAAGGTCTGCGTTACCCGGTGGTGTACCGCCCGCATGAATGGACGCAAAGTCGCCTGCCGGATGGCGCAATCCACACCCCCTAAATCAGGTGTCGCCTTTACGGAAGGCAAGGTTCGCCCGGTTATGCGGGATCACATAGGTGCAGGTGTAGTTGATGTCGATAATATCGCTAATTTCATACACCCTGCCGCCGTCCAGGATCCCGCGATTACTGATATGCATCGCCGGGCTGCCTTTCTTGCAACCCAGCAGCGCCGCCTGTTCACGACTCACATTAACCGCCCGGTAGGTCGTCAGCATATGTGAGATTTGATACCCCTTGCCTAAGACATACTGTTGCAGTGAGCTCTCAATGATCTGTTGATTCAGATCGGCAAAATCAGCGGCAGGCATACGGGAGATTTCAATTTGTACGGCCTCTTCATCCACAAAGCGCAGCCGACAAAATTGCCAGATAAAGCTGTCATCCGTCAGCCCAAAGATCTGCTGTTCATCGCGATCGGGACGTTTCTTGTGCAGGCTAATCAGCCGAAAACGGATCTGATCGAAACGCTTTTCAGTGATGGAGTTATAGACCAGCGGGTTGTTGCGCGCCTGCTCGTTAATCCAGATCCCGGAACCTTGTACGATCCGCACGACGCCAATACTTGCCAGCTTTTCGACCGCCTGGCGGATGGTAAAACGGGAGACGCCATACTCTTCGGCTAGCTGCCTTTCAGGGGGGAGTTTGCGTGGGCCGGCGTCGTTATTTTGATAAATTTTACTTAAGAGATCCTGCGTCACAAATTCTTTTTTCTTCATCCCTGCAATTCCTGAAAGAAATCACTCATTGACGCGTGTTATAACACTTGCTGGTCTCAAATACGCTTGTTTCTCAGTATCAAACAGGGATTTTTGGTCATGACAAACCGACGATTAGTTAGCCTTATTACAGGCGTACTGCTGTTCGCCGTTCTCTTGCCGGTGGCTTTAAGCGTCTGGCTGGCGCATCGCCAGGCTGAAGAGTCGTTTATGAACGAACTCAATACTTTCTCCGCATTAGTAAAAATGCGTGCTGACCGCGTGGTGAGCCAGGGAAAAACGGCCTTGCGTCAACTGGAAACTTACGATGGTATTTCGTGTAGTCAGGATCACCTGCTGGCCATGCGACGTATCTCTTATACATTCCGTTATGTCCAGGAGGTCATTTACCTCGAAGGAACGATCCCGCTTTGTTCTTCACTGGAGAGAAACAGCAGCAGCGCTCCCTTTCCTGCGCCGCAAAGGGTAACTAAAGATGGTTTTCGCGCCTGGCTGACCAGCCATAACGATTTGGGCCTGACACGTGCAATGGTCGGCCTTGGCACTCGTCGCTATATTGTTATTACCGATCCACTCTCTTTTATTGATGTGCTCTCGTATGGCCCGTGGCCTATCAATATTGCGCTGGTCGGGACGAACAGCGGACGGGTGATTGCCAGCAACCGTACGCTGGATCCGGAGATGCTAAAGCAGATTGACCTCACTACCCCTACTCAAAGGCTTATCGGCGGCGAAGCGTGGAATACGTTACAGGTGCCCGAACTGGGGGTGACCATCATCACCTGGGCATCGCTGACGCCGCTTAAGGAGAGCTGGCATCGGTTATTGGTAATTTGGGTGCCTGTTGGCCTGCTGCTTAGCCTGGTGCTGGCCTTCTTTTTATTGCGCATGCTGCGTCGCCTGCAATCACCGCAACACCGTATGCAGGATGCCATTCGCGCACGGGAAATTGAGATGTTCTACCAGCCAATTGTGACGCTGGCAGACGGGAAGATTGTCGGTGCGGAAGCGCTGGCCCGCTGGCGACAGTCGGATGGCAGTTACCTTGCGCCGGACACCTTTATTCCGCTGGCTGAGCAAACGGGGCTGATGCCGCAACTGACAAAAGTGATTATCGAAAAAGTGTTTGAGGACATGGGACCCTGGCTACAGAAGAACCCGGATCTGCATGTCTCCATTAACCTTGAGCCCTCCGATCTCTTAACCCTGACGCTTCCGGCACAGTTACAGCAACGGGTTAATGACTGGCAAATTTCGCCGTCACAAATCGCGCTGGAAGTGACCGAACATGGTTTTGCCGATCCCACAACCTGCATGCCCACTATCACAGCATTACGTGCGGCCGGACATGCCATCTATATTGACGATTTTGGTACGGGTTACTCCAGCCTCAGTTATCTGCAAAACCTGGATGTCGACATTATCAAAATCGACAAATCCTTTGTGGATGCGCTGGAATACAAAAACATGACCACCCATATCATCGAAATGGCCAAAGCGCTAAAGCTGGCGATGGTGGCCGAAGGTATCGAGACCGAAGGCCAGCTCAAATGGCTTAGCGAACATGGCGTGCAGTACGGCCAGGGCTGGCTATACAGCAAAGCGCTGCCGAAAGACGCGTTTCTGTGCTGGGCAGAAAGCAACCGGAATATCTCCTGAGTTTGTGACCTGTGAAACGGGTTTACTCGTGGAGATAGCGCAATGAAAAAGCCATGCTCGCCGCTGCATGATGTGCGCCACTGGCTGAAATACAGTCCGGTGGTGCGCATCCGCAGCGTGAAAAGAGCATCATGACACTGGGCTGGCAAAGTACAGGGTCGCAGACGGCCCTCAGCCAACATACCGCAAGCCCTGCATTACGCCAGAGGGGATGGTTAGAGAAGTGTCCTGAGGCTCATTCGTCCAGCAATGGGACAAAGCCGCCATAAATCATACGCTTGCTATCGAAAGGCATTTGGTCTCCCAGCTCACGCATGCGGGGATCGGCCATCATTTTTTGATTGGCGGCATCGCGCACCTCTTTAGAGGGATATTCAATCCAGCTAAAAACCACCTCTTCATGATCTTCTGCTTTTACCGCCCGACGAAAGTCGGTGAAATTTCCAGCCGGAACGTCGTCGGCCCAACACTCCACAATCCGCGTTGCGCCAAACGCTTTAAACAGCGGGGCGGCCCTGGCCGCGAGTTGCAAATAAGCGTCTTTCTTATCTGCCGGAACCGCCACCACGAACCCATCGACATACTTCATGAGTGAGCCTCCGAAGTGAACCGCGCAGCGGGACGATTCCCGCTGCGTCTGGCTGACTAAGTTTAGCCCTGAGACCAGCAGAAGGTGTAGCGCACGACATCGTCGCTGAGGATAAATTCCGGGGACACACTCGGACTCCAGGAGTCGTCGCCACCGAGCCCCATGTGAAAGGCATCCAGTTGCAGCCAGCATCCGGCCTCTTCGCGCAGCAAATGGCGGTGAGAGGTTTCCCTTAATTGCTGCTGGCTGTAGCGACTCAGGGAAAAGTGGAACTGCCCGTTCAGACGATGCGCACCATAATTCACCTCGCGCGTGTCGCAACGCAGGCCATTTTCGGTCGGGAAAATATAGTCCGTATGCAGTTGCGCGAGCGGTAATGTCCAACGACCCTGCCGCGCGGCCAGTTTGCGATCCGGGTAGTTTTCATGCGGCCCAAGTCCCCGCCAACTGACCTGCTCTGCAACCTCAGCAAGCTGACACTGCAAGCCGATACGCGCAGGCGGCGGCACATCCAGATTGCGTTGCACCTGAACATCGCCATGCAGAACGCCATCGCCAGCCACTCGCCAGGTTTTTTTACTGATAAACAGCGTCTGCCCGTTGTACTGCCAGGCATGGCGCGTGGCGATGACCACATCGGTGGCGTTTTCCAGCGCCTCGCACTGCAACAACACTGGCGTCAGGTCATACATTCCCGCCGCTTTCCAGCGCTCCACCCACGCATTGGGATCGATGCGCGTGGCCTCGCTGACGCCGATATCATTGTCCAGCGGAGCGCGGGTAAAGTTATCAAGTACCGGCGCAAGGAGCGTCGGTTGACCATCACGCCACCACTGCGTCAGATGGCCGCTCGTCCGGCTGAACTGCCAGCGATGCCCGCCCTGTTCAATCACGAAATGTGCAGAGTCAGTCTGTAACGCGGGCCGCGGTTGTGCGGCTTTTTCTCCTGGTAATGCGAGCGCTGTCGGCAGTTGCCACTGATCCCAGGCGCAGCGGTGCTGGGCGGGTGACCAGCTTGTCGCATCACGCTGATAGATATCCACATTCAGCCAGACGTCCCCCGATTGCGCGGCCAAAGGCGGGCAGTTAAGTTCAATACGCTGGGTTCCCTGCGGGGCAATCGCCAGCACCACCTCCCCTTGCGTCAGCACCTCGCCATCACGGGTAACAGACCATCGCAGAACTTCGTTATCCGTCGAACGGAATAAATACTCGCTCGTTACCTCGATTGCCAGCGGTGAGGTACTGACCCGTTGGAACTGGAAAAACTGCTGGGCGCGTTGCGCTTCATAGAGCGCCGGGTGCGGGGTTCTGTCCGGGAAGACCAGCCCGTTCATGCAGAACTGTCGGTCATTTGGCGTATCGCCGAAATCACCGCCATAGGCCCAGAATGGCTCACCGTTTTCATCGAGTTTGGTCAGCGCCTGGTCAACCCAGTCCCAGACAAACCCGCCCTGCAGACGGGGGTAAGCGCGGAAAGCCTGCCAGTATTTGGCAAACCCGCCGAAGCTGTTGCCCATGGCATGCGCATATTCACAAAGGATCAGCGGACGGGTTTCATCCGGCATTCCGACCCATTTTTTTATCGACCATTTCGGCACCGCCGGGAACGGTTGATCCTGATCGACGCGGGCATACATCGGGCAGACGATATCTGTTGCCGCAGTATTGGCGCCACCGCCTTCGTACTGTACCGGACGTGTTGGATCGGTGGTTTTCACCCAACGATAGAGCGCGTCATGCGACGCGCCATGACCAGATTCATTTCCCAGCGACCAGATAATGATCGACGGATGGTTACGATCGCGCTGCACCATGCGGGTAACACGCTCGCTCATCGCCGGTAGCCATTGCGGATCATCCGCCAGACGGCTCATCGGTACCATGCCGTGCGTTTCAATGTTTGCTTCATCCACCACATAGAGCCCGTACTGATCGCACAGGCGATACCACAGCGGGTGGTTGGGGTAATGTGAACAGCGTACGGCATTGAAATTGTGCTGCTTCATCAGTTCGATATCGCGGCGCATCGTGGCTTCATCGATCGCCTGACCGTTTTCCGGATGGTGTTCATGGCGGTTGACGCCACGGATCAGCAGCGGCTGACCGTTCAGTTTCAGCAACCCTTCGCTGATCTCAACATGGCGGAAGCCCACATCGCACGCTTCCACTTCCAGCAGATGGTTTTCACCGTCATACAGCGCCATCGTCAAACGATACAACTCAGGCGTTTCCGCGCTCCACAGTAGCGGTCGCTCAACGGGCATCGTCACGCTTACGCGCTCGGCCCAGGCTCCGCGCTCATCCACCACTGCGCTACCCGGTCTCTGGCTGGCCTCAGCGATTTTCTCATCCCCTCGCCACAAGGCGACGACCACCTGGCAGCCAGCAAATTCCCCGGCGAGCGTTATCTCCGTTTGCAATTGCGCGTGGGTAAATTCCGCATTCAGTTGGGTGGTGTAGTGATAATTGGCAATGCGGGTATGGGGTTTATGTTGCAGGGAGACATCACGGAAAATGCCGCTCATGCGCCACATATCCTGGTCTTCAAGGTAACTGCCATCGCACCAGCGCAGCACCATAACCGCCAGACGATTTTCCCCGGCCACCAGCACGTTGCTCAGATCAAATTCCGCAGGCAGGCGGCTATCCTGGGAATAGCCGACCCACTGGCCATTACACCAGAGATAAAACGCGGAGTTAACCCCATCAAAAACAACATGCGTTTGCCCGTTCGTCAGCCACTGTTCTTCGACATCAAATGTGAGCGAGTAACAACCGGTCGGATTGTCCTGCGGTACAAACGGTGGATTCACCGCGATGGGATAGGTCACGTTGGTGTAAATGGGGGTATCAAAGCCCTGCATCTGCCAGTTCGACGGCACCGGCATTCGCACCGCATCGGTGAGATCGGCCGTGATCCAGCTTTCCGGTACAGATTCGGGTGATGAAAAGAAGTTAAACTGCCAGTCGCCGTTAAGTAAACGACGGGTTGACGGGACCTCATCACGAAGCGCTTCGCCCACATCCCGCCAGCTTGACATTGGCGCGTGCGCCGGTAAACGGTGCCAGTGCGTGATGACCGGGTTTTCCCAGTCCCGACGAGCGAATAACGAACTTAACGCGGAAACAGACATATTGACCTCATTTTGCGAAGCGCTCACAATTTTATGCACAATGCACCGAATCAGCGCTAACGTAAAGGGTTTACGAGCAGCAAAGCGAAAAGGATCACAAAAGCGTTAACGCCGATCGAGCTGCGCTGCGAGTTGTGCCAGCTCATTCAGTCGTCTGGCCAGCGTTTCGCCACTGACGTTAATCGATGTTACCGGTGAGGTCGAGGCGCGCTCCACCAGCGTTACCGGCAGCCGCGTCTGGCCAATCCCGATATCGTCACCGGCGAGGCGTGCAAGGAGCCATTCTACGCTACGCTCGCCCGCGATTTTGAACGCCTGGCGGATGGTCGTGAGCGGCGGTGAGTACCAGGCGCTGTCGGCGGTATCATCATAACCGACCACTGAAATCTGGCCCGGTACGGTTAAGCCCCGCTCCGCGCAGACACGTATCACGCCAAGGGCCATCTGATCGTTGGCGACCAGGATAGCCTGCGGCGGCGTATCTGCCGCCAGAAGCAGATGCCCTTTTTCATAGCCGGATGCCGCGCTCCAGTCGCCGTATTCACAGCCACAGGGCGATAGCCCCGACTCCGCCAGTGCCGCCAGCCATCCTGACATTCTTGCCCTTGCAGAGACCGATGACTGCGGCCCCCCCAGCAACGCAATACGCTGATGCCCCTGCTCCAGCAAGTGCGCAGCGCCAAGCCGTGCCCCCTGGTCTGCATCAAAAATCAGACTGTTGACGGCCGCCGTTTCACTGACATCAAGGAAGAGGACCGGCACCGGGCCTGCCAGTGCCGATAAGGCCTCTGCCTGTTCATCATCCAGCGGAACGTTAACCAGCAGCCCATCGACCCGTTGGGCCAGTAGATCCTGCAACGCAGCAGTACATCCCCGGGTGTCCTGCACTTCCGGCATGGAAATGATCACATTCACGCCGGATTGTGTGGCGCGGGATTTTACCGCCGAGGCAATTTGAGAGGGAGCATGCAGAGCCAGGTCGGAAGTCAGTAGACCCAGCGTTTTGGTCCGTTTCCCCGCCAGTTGCTGCGCCCCGCGATTGGGGATGTAGTGCAGTTCCGCCATCGCCGCCAGCACTTTCTCCCGCGTCCGGGCAGACACATGTTCGCCCTGATTGATAACGCGCGAAACGGTTTGGTAAGAGACCCCGGCAAGGCGGGCGACATCATAGAGCGTAATGGTTTTCATGGCACTCATCTGGCGACGGATTTCGCGTCAGTGTACCCGATTACGTCAGCAACTGTTATGCAGGTGTAAGAAATGCCAGCAAAGCTATACGCGTCAGGGAAACAAAGCGGGGATAAGAAATGTCGACGAGCCAGACTGGCCCGTCGTAAACATCGTCCGTGATGATGAGATGGTTACAACTGAATTATATTTTGTATCATCATCACAAAACTGAGCGCAATTTAAATGACAGTTTCATGACAATACAATTACTGCTGACGCGGAATAGGAAACCCTTTAATAGAAATAACGAAACTATCGCCTTCTTTTTTTATTTTTGCGCCAGCATCACACCAGTCGGTAGCGATGCGAAAGAACTCATCGCTACCAATATTCCAGTTCAGACGGACATGTTTAACAAAACCTGATCGTAACAGGTCACAAGCCTCGCAATAATTGCTGGCCGTTGAGAGCAGTTGTTGGTTCATTTTTTCTTCTTCAGAAGTTTACGTAATGCCTTGATCTCTTTTGGATTTAATGGAGCAGTACTTTCTTCTTCAAGGTGTTGGTTATCGATATCCTCTTCCGATACTCCGCCCTGTTCAACTGACTGAAACGCCAACAGCAGCAGTTTTTCAGTCGCCGTACTGAGGTTCTCATTATTTTCTTCTGCGTAATGACGGAGCTTTTCTTTTAACGTCTGATCAATTTTGACGTTCAATACCGCACTGGTCATGATTATCCCTTCCCGTGTGAAGTTAGCAAAGTATTAATACACGAAGTTAACATACTGATCCAGAGTTATATTAAAAGCTTATGACAAATTAAAAATATCCACAAATATTTTAACCTTGTTTTATGACATTTAAGTGAAAGTAATATTTCAAATATATGACAATGCATTATTAATGGTTGGCAATGGATAACGGCAGCTACGGAAAGGGGTGACGGTGGCGTGTTTTTTCGAGGTAGCGTTGGTGTAACGAGTCAGCAAATTGCTTTACTTGCCCTTCGCCAGCACTAGCATAATGCGAATAAGAAGAACCTTAACCGCTAATTATCACTTAGCAAAAAGAGATGCAGGATATGGATCTCTACCCTAATAAAACGGCGTTGGTTTCCTCCGCAGGCAACACCATGGAAATTCAAAAATCGCGCAGCACCGTTACCGGAGGCAACCGCTGAGTTAGCGTTGTAAATCCCGCCACGCCTCGCGGGTGATTTCCCAAAGTTCGGAATCCAGTTCACCCGCCACATAGTGTGCTTTTTCGCGACGGACCAGACGCATACCGCTACGCTGCGAAAAATTAACTGAGCGTGTGTTCACGGCAGCCTTTGGCGCACGTAGCACCTCTTTATCTAATTCCTCAAACCAGTAGCGCGTCACCGCATCACTGGCTTCTGACATCAGGCCCTGCCCCTGCCACTCTGGCACCAGCCAGAATCCGCGATTATTATCGGGCAGGTCCATCAGACATATAACGCCAATAAGTTGCATTGGCTCGGCTTTACGCCGAATCGTCCAGTACCAGCCCTTTCCCGCTTCTGCCGCTGGCAAAGCGACATGATTAACATACTGGGCAGCGCCATCGTCCGGATAAGGCCAGGGGATCGTGCCAATCAGATAACGCACAATCTCCCAACGAGGGAAGACACGTTGAATTTGTTCCGCATCGGCGGAAACCAGCGGCTGAAGGAGTAATCGTTCGGTGGCGAGTTGCGGTGTGGTCACAGGCATCCTTTCTGCATAAACGGCGGTAAATTGACCATAAAACAGAAAGCGCACAGAGGGCAAGATAAAAGAAGGTACCAGAAATGGGTGGGAGCCCTGCCAGCTAAGCTTTTTCTAATAAAACCTATGTATTTCAATGCACTAAAAAGCGGTGGGACAATGATTTTGTATCACCAAAAGTATACACTGGCAAGCCGTTTTCTCATGCGACAGACACAAAAAAACCGGGGCTGACCCGGCTTTGTATGGCTTTTGACCAAACTCCATCTAAGCTACATTTTCCACTACCATGTAGGATCGCCCAACCTCTTCAATCAGTGGTTGGAGATTCGTATTGCTGCCTTTGACTGTAAATAGGTCTTCTGGCTGTTCATCTTTTACGGCTTTTTTAACATAACCATAATACGGACGACTAACCGCAGTCCTTAAAGATACCTCCGTACAAGAAGATAAAGCGACCATATTTTCCCCTGTGTACTTGAACACTGGCGGATCATAGTTTTTGATCACGCTCCGGCAAGAGTTCACAATTTAGTGTGCCACTACAACTAGGTAGGTTCAAAGTATCCAACCAACAGCGGAGTGATCGCTCTCTTTTAATTTATATGCCGTGGTATTAGCAACGTCCGCTATTGGCACTAAGCTGCCTGTCAGATTAGGTTTAGACCTGTGTCATAGCTGTGTCAGGTTAATACAACTAATTAAACGTACAGTTGCCGCCAGACGGCGCACCGATGAATAGCTGCATCTTTTCGCAAGTCACGGTGATCTTCTGCCCTTTCTTCAGCTTCGACGCCTGCGCCATCTCTGAATCAGCCATACTCAGGCTGACAGGCATGAAGCGGTTACCACTTTCAAGTTTAAGAACGACATCATTCGCGATATTTTTTGTTATATCCTGAACAATTCCGGTCATTTCGACCTTACGACCACCAATTTTGTCATCGGCGGCTACCTCGTTAGCTTTATACAATTTAACCAGCTCTTTCGCCGTAGTCCGATACACGCTTTCGTCAGAAGTTGTCGCATTCGGTTTTACGACACCAGCTTGCGTGGCTAAAGGCATTAGCCCCGTAAGGGTCATCTTTCTAAAATCCTTCTGTATCAATGCATAAGCACCAACACCACCGCAACTATCTATTCCAATTTTGTCTTTCGTTGCCAGAATCATTTTCTGTTTCTTAGCATTTTTTAGCTTATCCCCCATCTCAGCACCAAAGACGATTGAATTGTAAACAGCGTAGTAGCTTTCCGTGTCGGTAGTCATTCCTTTGGTGGCGCTGGTGCTGATGGATTTGATGACTCTATCAATGGAGTTCTTTCCATCATCTGAAAGTACCTGGTCGCAACTGGCTGTAACAAGCGTTTTGACATAGGCAGACAGGTATTCAGGATATGGCTGGATTTCGCCTGAGGCAGCATCACCAGCTACGGACGAGAAAGCGCAGAACGCCAGAGACAACCCAATAATTTTTTTCATGCTTCTTCCTGTATGCAGACTTGATCGTTACCATTAACAATAGATTTTATCGATCGAAATTATATTATTGATCGTTTTTTACAGATCAATGATCGAGATGCATCCTACATACACCGCTTGCAGGAAGGCGGCAGAAATCAACTGCAATGGAGGTTAAGAGATGGTAAGAAGAGTGTTGTTGATGGGATTTATTCTTGCTGCGTTCAGTGCCAATGCCGGGCGTATAACTATGAGCAACCCGGAGCAGTCAACCACGGCGAACGGGCAAACCTTGTGTGTCTATTCCAACAGTATTTACACCTTTACCTACGTCACGAAGTCGAAACATTGCCCATATAGCAAAAGTTTCAACACGGTCGAAAGTGAGTAAATTATGTATAAGAATGTGTCGAACATCGAAAATGAAGGTTATTGCTCAGAAGGATGACTGCGGTGAGCCCACTGGCGATCAATAATAAGCCGCTAAAGACGGTCTCTAACGGCTTATAGCTTTTCACACCAGACGGAGAGAGGCCTTTGACAGTGAGCTTGATGTTCCGCAATTACCACCTCTAATTGCCGCCACACCGTAAAGCAGGCTACTCAGTTCATCAAGAGGCACGTTAAGCTCATCACTCAATTGAGTCAGATTAATGCCGTTACCAGCCAGAGCGGTCATCATTTTTTCAATAATGAGCGATCTTTCACGCTCGATTCCTCCCGGCTCACCGGTTCGATACCCCTTTGCCGTCGCATCGCGCATCAGACTGTTGTACTGCCATTCTGTAAGCATGTTCAGATTTCGCATTCTGACAATCAGAGCCATCGCCGAGACTTTCCAGAGCGATTTCAATTGCACGATTTTGTCGAACGTCGGCAACGTCATCTTAACAGCCATCACGTTTTCCAAGGGCATCAGAAATGCCGACGCAAAAGCATCCGCTTCACGCTCTGCATCTTGCCCCTTGACGTCACCATGACGGTGGAGCACCAGGTGAGCAAGTTCATGTGCCGCATCGAAACGACTGCGTTCACCTGATTTACGAGTGTTCAGGAAGATGTAAGGGACATCATCTTTCCAGAACGAAAATGCATCGATACTCGCCGTTTCCTCCGAGAGCCAGAACACCTTAACGCCGTGCTTCTCCAGAAGATGAACAACGTTGGTGATGCTCTTCTTGCCAATACCCCAAGCTTCGCGCACCGCCTGAGCAGCGATCTCAGGCTCACTTCCACGAAGATTCGGCAATTCAGGCTGCGGCAGAGTGAAACGGGTGCTGAAATACTCGCTCAGCATAACTCCCAGCGCACCAGCCCCGATTGCCGCATGCTGGTCGGCGGCTTTTGTCGTGCGCAAAGAACGGAATGAAACCGTCAGTGGATCGATTGCTTCAACGTCATCCCCGAAGAAAAAGGACTCTGGGTATTTCAGAGCCCTAGCGTACGCCTGGACCGTCTCTGGCGTGGGTTCATATAGGCAATAGGCTTTTTCGTACTCAATTACGATACGGCTGGAAAGTCCCATCTTTTCTGCCAGTTCTTTTAGGGTCAGTTTGCGTCTGATCCGTGCCAGCTTGAGCCGGGATGGATTAAAAAGACGTTTACCGTCATCAACAGGGTTACTCATTTGCTTTCAACAGTAATTGATATGTCATCATTGAAATCCTCATCAGGGAAAATATCCGCACCTTCAAATGGCAGAGGACTCAAAATAATACGCTCACTCCATGCGCTTACGCGGGCAAATCCGTCCTGATTCACCATTCCTACCGGATAAGACACCTCGCAGCGAACCTCTTTGTTAGCCGCATCATAATAGTACAGGACGATATAAGTGCGAGTGCTATCTATCGGAGTGATTTCAGATTTGCCTGAATACAATGCATCCGTCTGGAACATATCAACTGTGCCAGGATTGTTGTGAACAATCGAGCGCGTTGCCTCACCTTTGGCATTTTTGGTTTTCGGCAATCCATCAGGACGCCCGGTGTGTCTGTCACCCGAGGTGATAATCAGATTAACCCCTCTCGCTGAGTTAGCGACCATTTCCATTCGCTTTACCACTTCAGGGGACCAGCCGTTACCCTTACCAATTAGTACACGGCGTGTCGCGGCAACCATTTCACTCCAGAAACGGAACCCTGCATCGACAGCGGGGTGTAGCTTGCTGGATTTGCGGCGCTCGTACAAAGCAGATGTCAGAGCAGCATGAATATCGTTTTCTGAAAAGCCCAGTCCATTAAGTACAACATCTGAATCAGCTTCGGTATGCAGGATACAGTAAGGCATGGCCATGAAAGTCTCTCCGGTAGTTTCACTTCATGATTTCAACATAAATATTATGACAAAATCAAGAAGTGATTATCGAAAAGTCATTACAGCTTCATATTTATTTTCTTACTGGCTTTCTCCCAGCTCATTGACATGCTGCGATGTTTGTTAAGCCAACCGGTACTGAAACTCCGCTTCTCGCGTATAGCTGATTTTTATCTACACCCTCAAATTTCGACCTTTCAAAATAAATATTTGTTTCAATTTTCAGCAGATTAGCTGGTTTCGCCCCTGCAAGTTTTTTGCTTCTTAACTGACTTTATCTGCTACACAAAGTGAGATACAGTCTGCGACACAAGACAATCCTGGCGCTGTAGATACCTGACGTATGGTCGAACGAAGCCGCCTTATCGGTCAGCTTTACACATAAAAAAACCCTGCTTCAGCAGGGCTTATAATCTTGTCGATTCCTCACACCAATCGAAAATTAATGATTGTCCTTACGAGATGACGCATAATCACTGATTAAAAAATCATCATATTTTGCAGGCAAAAGTGCCACCTCCCCCCACCCTAACTGGGGTGTCATATAACCCATGCCGACCTCATCTACTCGACTATAAAAAACGGTTATCCTCCCACGATTTTTATCATTAAAAAATCCTCTCCCTTCAGCGGTATCATTAGTGATACGTACTCTGAAATCCCTAAATGATGTTCCTTGGTTGATCTTTAACCAGACATTACTATGGCCTGTAAACGTCTCAATTTTCCAAAACGTACCAAAAAAGAATGCTGGATCAGGAGAACCCTCAGTTATGTCATTGATTTCTTTTAGTGAGTCACAAAATCTGTAGCGCTTTGCTTTACCATCTGCGCCAACAAGGTAAATCTCACGGTAATAATTATGATCGAAATTAACGCATAAAGACTGGACACTAGTTACTTGGCTCGGAACCTTGAAAGACTCACCATGATGGCGGGAAATAGGCAATGAAACCTCTTTGCCATTTTTTCTCTCAAAATGAGAATCGACAGGTACCTCACTGCCCTCAGAATCGATCCTTGGATTGTTATCAGGACGAGACTCGAGAAAACCGCTTATGACTATAAGCTCTTCATCTTCAACGGCTTTTTTTGCATCCTCTTGAGATGCGTATTTTTTGTACTGAATGGGGCCACATCTCAAACTACAGAAAGGCGCATTATCATCTTTAAGGTGTTTGTAATAGGCCGGAACTTCATTCGTAGTCATGCCCTTGTCAGGATCGGCAGGCACTCGAGTTATATGTTCATAGCAAGAAGGACAAAAAATATATCCTTTCATAGACAGTGAATAAGCAAGCGGCTCGACAGTATTCCTTTTGAGGGCGAGAAGCGTATGCTCGCCTTTAATCCAATCAGGATCGTAATATGCATAAGCGATTCTACGAGTTGGCATAATTATCCTACCCCCATCAATAGTGCATTAGCATGATTTCCAGACTATCACTTTTGGAAACCTCGCTAAAACAACACGGATCACAAAACCTCTATATTTAAAGGGGTTATGATTGGCACTCAAGATTTTCGAAGCGTATTTATCCCCTTTGGAACCAGCGTGAATTTGCTTATCCAGATAACTTTAGAGTACCTCAATTAACTCGACGAGCGTCCTGACAGCAATCCCCTTCCCGTATCGGTTGTACGTGATCGTTGCGTTCGAGTGTCCGAGCACCTGCGAAGCGAACTGTTCAGGGAAGCCATTCTGTTTAAATGTTGTGGCGGCATAGTGGCGCAGTGAATGATATTCAGGCAGGCTATGCTTGCCTCTGAACCTCGTAAACCAACTGCTGAAATAGTGACCATAGCTCCCAAGATGCAATGTTAGCTCCGGGAACAGATGGCCTTTTCTTTCTTTGATAAAATCAAGTAGACCAAGTGTCAGCAGTTGCGAATTGATCGGAACGAATCGGCGCGAACTGTCCGTTTTAAGCGTCTGATTCGGATTCAAGTTATCAACACGGAAGCACCAAACTCCGTCAACTTTCATCACGTCATTGTGGTAAAGCTGGCAGATCTCATTCTGCCTCATCCCCGAATAGCGACCAATCAGAATGATCCACCGTTTCCAATCCTTCACGCCATGTAAAGCAATGTGCAATCGTTTCAGATCGTTGAGCGTGTATGCTGGACGGCGATCCATTGGTGCGGTTATTTCCTTAACACCCATCCCCTCAAATGGGTTTCGAATCTCATCATCCGTGCGAATTGCAAGCCATTTGAAAAACGCCGAGTTCTTTTTGATGTAACGGTTTCTGGTGGATGCTGAACCTTCAAGGCCATCAACAAACGCCGCCGCGCTTCGTTTGCTGAAAGGCTCTTTTGTAGAATTCAGATATGCATTTACGCACCTATTGATCGTCAGTATTTCCCGTTCACCAACCTCTCCTGTTTTAGCCTTGGTGTACTTATCAAGCTCGCTCTTCAGGCTCTTGAAAGGCTTTTTCTGTTGTGGTTGTTGGAAGGAAGCAGACGGGGTTGCAGTGTGTGCCGGGATGGACTGCGGAACGCAGTGGAAAGGTTGTGAGGTGAGATATTTCTCCACACGGAGCAAAGCTTCACGCTTGGAACGTGTGCGAAGAGAAATACGAATTTCACGGCGTTTCCGAGGTGTCAGGTAGACCCTGCGGTAGTACCAGATCCCGTGACGGGAAAGCATCAGATGCGACATTGATTAGCGTCCTAAGTGATACACGAAAGTTGTATCACCGCCGTTTCAATGCACGAAAACAGAGGGTTACATGATGGATATCATGCACTTACCAGAAATGGGTGGGGGCCCTGCCAGCTACATCCCGGCACACACGTCCTTTGCCTTGGCTGCTTCCTTCCGGACCTGACCTGGTAAACAAAGTAGCGTTGCGGGAGAACCAACAGAGCCCCCATTGAGAGCGTTGTTAACCAACGCGCTGGCGCATTATCCATGTCCCATGCCGCAATTGCAAGCCGCACCCTGACGGATGCCGATTTCTTGCGCAATCTCCCCTTCACAGTCACGACCAGGCTGTTTATGCTGACCTTTCGTCAGTCAGGAAGGCAGTATGGATAATCACGATTCTTTTCCACAGCGGGTATGGCAAATCGTCGCCTCGATTCCAGAGGGCTATGTCACAACCTATGGTGATGTCGCCAGGCTTGCGGGGTCGCCACGTGCAGCCAGACAGGTCGGTGGCGTGCTAAAGCGTTTACCGGAGGGCAGTACTTTACCCTGGCATCGGGTGGTTAATCGCCACGGCTCAATTTCATTAAGCGGACCGGATTTACAACGTCAGCGACAGGCATTAATGGAAGAAGGTGTAGCGGTATCCGGCAATGGACAAATTGATATGCAGCGCTATCGCTGGATTTACTGAAACCTCCTCTCCCGCAGGAGAGGAGGCACGCACATTACATCTGCGTTGGTGCAGGCGTTGCCGTAGAAGGGCTTACCTGGGTTGGGGATGTTGAAGGCACGGTAGTTGTCGCGCCACCGCCTGACTGCAATGGAATAGCGGTCTGCTGGACCGGAACCAGTGTCAGGTCAGCTTTCGTACCGCCCTGGTTAATGATCGGTTTAACCGTATCGGTTACAAAGACCATTTTGTCATCAATGGTAATAGCCGCACTCAGCAGCAGACGCGCGTTAGGCTGGATGTCTGCCGGGTTAAACGGCAAGACAAAGCTAAACGGCGCCTGTTTACCTTCGGTGCGAACCGCTTTTTGGGCAATCACTTTAGACGGCGCATCGGCCATGGAGGCGTCAGAGACAGTGACGGTCAGGACCGCATTAGGCGGTAACGCCACTTTCTGGCGGATCCATACCGTACCAGAGACGTTAGGTTGGGTTATCGCCGCCGTACTCGCCGCAGGTGCCTGCGGGTTTGGTGCAGGCGTTGGAATGTCTGCGGCTTTTTTTGCGCAGGCAGTCAGCGCTACAGCGACTGCTAAACCACTTAACATGTGCACGAGTTTCATGAGTTCTCCTTATCTTCTATGCACCAGCAAGAATGTTTTCTGCCAGAATGTGTGGTTGGACCATCGTAACGTGTTCAAGTGTGGCACATGTCACTGATTTTTGCCTGCAAACCCCCATCTATTCAGATTATTGCACCCATCGGACCACTTTTATTTCCAGGTTATACTGATCAAGGAATCCGCTGCGTCGGTTTTATTTTTATTGAGGACACCTATGAGTCAGGCGCTTACAAATCTGCTGTCATTGTTGAATCTGGAAAAAATAGAGGAAGGTCTGTTTCGAGGGCAGAGCGAAGACTTAGGTCTGCGCCAGGTGTTCGGTGGTCAGGTGGTTGGGCAAGCGCTATACGCGGCGAAAGAAACCGTACCGGCAGACAGGCTGGTGCACTCGTTTCACAGCTATTTTCTGCGTCCGGGCGATAGCCAGAAACCCATTATTTATGACGTCGAAGTGTTACGTGACGGTAATAGTTTTAGCGCTCGTCGCGTGGCGGCCATTCAAAACGGGAAACCGATTTTTTATATGACGGCGTCATTCCAGGCACCGGAACCGGGCTATGAGCATCAAAAGGCGATGCCTTATGCGCCAGCACCGGAGTCGTTGAAATCCGAAACGGAAATTGCCCGCGAGCTGTCTGCGTTTTTACCGCCGCTGGTAAAAGAGAAATTTCTCGGCGACAAACCGATTGAAATTCGCCCCGTGGAATTTCACAACCCGCTAAAAGGACACGTCGCCGAGCCAACCCGCCAGGTCTGGATGCGCGCCAATGGCACGTTGCCGCAGGATTTACGCGTCCAGCAATACCTGCTCGGCTATGCGTCTGACTTTCACTTCCTGCTGGTTGCGCTCCAGCCCCATGGCGTAGGTTTTCTCGAAAAAGGCATGCAGGTGGCAACCATCGACCACTCCATGTGGTTCCATCGCCCTTTCGATTTAAACGACTGGCTGCTTTACAGTGTGGAAAGTACCTCGGCATCGAGCGCACGCGGTTTTGTCCGCGGAGAGTTTTACAACCGGGATGGCGTCCTGGTCGCCTCTACCGTCCAGGAAGGGGTAATGCGTAACCGCGATGCGGCGGTCTGACCGCAGTACAATAACAAAAGCCTCCCAATGGGGAGGCTTATGTTGCTCAGGAGATAACTCAGTTCGATCAGGCGTTGTAGGCGTTCTCGCCGTGGCTGTTGACGTCCAGCCCTTCGCGTTCCTGATCTTCCGGAACACGCAGACCCACTGTCATATCAGCCAGTTTGTAACCGATAAAGGCGACAATACCAGACCATACGATAGTAATGGCGATACTTTCCAGTTGTACCAGAACCTGATGGCCCATGGTCACGCCTTCGGCATAACCCACGCCGCCCAGTGAAGTGGCTGCGAAGATACCTGTCATGATACAACCTACGATACCGCACACGCCGTGAACACCGAAGACATCACACGGGTCGTCAACACGCAGCCAGCGTTTCAGCGCGGTAACGCCCCACAGCCCCGCCAGACCTGCAACGATGCCCACGATCAGCGCGCCACCTACACCAACGTAACCACACGCCGGGGTGATACCCACGAGGCCAGCAATCGCACCAGAACAGGCACCCAACAGAGACGGTTTGCCGCGCAGCGCCCACTCACCGAAGACCCAGGAGAGGATCGCACCCGCTGTTGCCACGACGGTGTTAACGAAAGCCAGACCCGCAATTTCGTTCGCAGCGCTTGCAGAACCGGCGTTGAAGCCGAACCAGCCAAAATAGAGGATTGCCGTACCGGTAAACACCATCGGCAGGTTGTGCGGTTTAAACGCTTCTTTACCGAAACCGACGCGTTTGCCAATCAGGTAAGCACCCACCAGGCCTGCAACGGCTGCGTTGATGTGAACGACTGTACCGCCCGCAAAATCCATGGCGCCATGGGTTGCCAGCAGACCGCCACCCCAAACCATGTGTGCGATCGGCACGTAGGACAGCGTCAGCCATACCACGACGAAAATCAGTACTGCGGAGAAACGGATACGTTCTGCCAGCGCACCGACAATCAGGCCGACGGTAATACAGGCAAACGAGCCCTGGAACGCAACGTGAATGTACTGATAGATGGTGCCCATCAGCGCTTTCAGCTCAATATTTTTCAGCATCACCCAGTCGAAGCTACCAAAGAAGCTGCCGCCAGTGCCAAAGGCCAGAGAGTAGCCGTAAACCACCCACAGCACGCACACCAGTGCGAACGTAACCGCAACCTGTGTCAGCATAGAAAGGACGTTTTTACCGCGGATTAAACCACCATAGAACAGGGCGATGCCCGGAATTGACATAAACAGCACCAGCGCGGTGCAAATCATCATAAAGGCATTGTCGGCTTTATCGACGACAACCGGATCGGCTGCCATAGCCAGACACGGCAGTAATGCCAGCGAGGCCAGACCCGCTTTTAATAGTGCTTTCTTCATTTTACCCATCCCCTCACTGTGTGCCAGGTATTACAGTGCCGCTTCGTCGGCTTCGCCGGTACGAATACGAATGACGCGTTGCAGCTCGGCAACGAAAATTTTGCCGTCGCCAATTTTTCCGGTGTAGGCGGCTTTGCTAATGACATCAATGACTTCATCGAGCTGATCGTCAGCAATTGCCACATCAATCTTCACTTTTGGCAGGAAGTTAACGCTGTACTCCGCACCACGGTACAACTCAGCGTGTCCTTTCTGACGTCCGAAACCTTTCACTTCGGTCACGGTTAACCCTTGAATACCAATTGAAGACAGCGCTTCACGAACGTCTTCCAGTTTGAATGGCTTAATTACAACGGTAACCAGCTTCATAGATCCCCCTCCAGTCGAAAATCGATAATGGCCGCAGCTAATACGCATGAGATATTGCAAGCGGTGTGCCAAAAATGAAAAACGGGAAAATTTCAGGCTGTTAAGCCGTCTAAGAAGGATGTCATAGCGCAGCGATGAAAATGGGAATGGTTCAGATTGTTCCTGGAAAAGAAAAACGCACCACGACAGTGCGTGGTGCGTTACTTTTTTGCACCAACAGCGGAGCCTGTTAGTAGCATGCTTAATTTTGGTGCATCAGGCGATTAGCGATTCTTCTCGAACACTGGCGGCAAGCTCCTCCCCTGCCAGTTGCAGTTGATACATCTGCCAGTAGCGCCCTTTTGCCTCAAGCAGTTGCTGATGCGTACCACGTTCAACGGCCTGACCGCGATTGAGGACAAGAATGGTTTCCGCCTCGACAATCGTCGACAGCCGGTGTGCAATCACGACCAGTGTCGTGTGCTGCCGGACCGCCACCAGCGCCTGCTGAATGGCCTTTTCGGTGCCTGAATCGATATTCGCCGTTGCTTCGTCCAGAATCAGAATTTGCGGCGTATCAACCAGTACACGCGCCAGCGCCAGCAGTTGCTTCTGCCCGACGGAGAGATTATTCCCCTGCTCGCCAAGGCGGGTATAAATCCCCTCCGGCATTTCGCGCGCCAGCCCGGCCAATTGCACCACCTCCAGCGCATGCCAGACCTGCTCCTCGGAAATATCACGCCCCAGCGTGACGTTGGCAAAGAAGGTATCCGCCATCACCACCGGGTCTTGTTGCACCATCGCTACTCCTTTACGCAATGTGCTGTGGCTCAGCGCGGAAAGTGGCCGGCCATCCAGGCGGATTTCTCCTTTGGTCAGCGGGTAGTAGCCCATGAGCAGGCTTGCCAGCGTACTTTTACCGCTACCGGTATGCCCCACCAGGGCCACAAAACTGCGGGCAGGTACATTCAGGCTAATGTCCTGCAGCACCAGACGGTCATCACGATAGGCAAACGAGACATCGTTGATATCAATAGACCCGCTTTTTAGCGGCTCATCGTCGTAGCCATAGGTCTGGCGTGGACAGTCCATCAGCTCAAAGACACGCTCCCCGGCCACTACCGCCTGCTGGAGCATCGACTGCTGGGTCGTCAGCTCAATCAACGGTTCATTCAGGCGACCAAGATAACTGATAAAGGCATACAGCACCCCAACCTCCATCGTGCCAGCCGAGCTAAAGCCAAACAGCATTAACAGGCCGCACAGCACCAGCGCGGAAAAGAGGCTCAGTAAAGGACGCAGCAGGAAGCCATCAAGACGTAACGTCTGCATTCGCGCCAGGTAATGGGAGCGGCTTGCCGATCCCATGCGCTCACCAAAGCGCGCCTGCTGGCGAAACTGCTGGATCACGCTCATCCCATTGATGACTTCGTTGAAGCCATCGTTGATATCCGCCAGGTAAGCCCGCATACGGCGCACAATTGGCGTGCTGTAACGCTGATATATCAACATCACGATGATAACCGCCGGGAAGATACAGATAGCGACAAGCGCCATACGCCAGTCGAGGCTGAACATCGCCACCAGCATCGCGCCAATCAGCGCCGCACTGCGCAATACTGTCGCCACCACCGTCACATAGAGATCGCGGATCACTTCGGTATCGTTGGTCACGCGCGAAATGATCTGCCCGACCGGCTGGGTATCGAAGGCGCTCAGCGGCTGTCGCAGGGCAGCATCCATCACATCGGTACGCAACCGCTGCACCACGCCGACGGCGGCCTGGTTAAACAGTAGCGCCTGGGCATAATGCAGCCCGGCCGCCAGCACCTGCAGGCCGACATAGACAACGACCATCCCCGCCACCAGCCCAACGGGCAGGTAACTTTTCGCCACCATATTGTCGATAAAATAGCTGATCAGCGCCGGTCCGGACACTTCCGCCGCCGCCGCGATCCATAGCATCACGACGGCTTTGGTCAGCGGTTTGCGCCAGGGAGAACCGTAGACAAGCAAACGTTTCAGAGTAGGCCACTGTTGCACTAACTTACGCATCAACCGCCTCCTCTGGTGTGTCATCCAGCGCCGCTTCCAGTTGCTGATAGCGATACATATCGCGGTACCAGCCGGGCTGGCGCGCAAGCTGTTCATGTTGCCCGCGTTGCCCGATATGTCCATGCTGCATCACTAATATCTCACTGGCTTCCGTCAGCGCCGACAGGCGATGGGCGCTGATAATTACTGTACGCCCTTCTCCCCACTGACGCAGGTTATGTAGAATCTGGTGCTCGGTGCGGCCATCTACGGCAGAGAGCGCGTCGTCCAGCAGCAGAATCTCTGCGTTCAGCAGCAGCGCGCGGGCAATTGAGATACGCTGCTTTTGCCCGCCGGAGAGCATTACGCCGCGCTCGCCGACTTCGGTATCATAGCCCTGCGGCAGGCGCAGGATATCCTCATGCACGCTGGCAAGCCGCGCCACATGTTCAATCTCGTCCTGCGTCGCCCCCGGTTTACCCAGCGCGATATTATTGGCGACAGTGTCGGAGAACAGGAACGGTGTCTGATTCACCACCGCCAGGCGGCTGCGCCAGTCATCCAGTTTTAGTTGCGTCAGCGGCACCCCATGAAAACGAATGTCCCCCTGCTCAACATCGAAATGGCGCTGAATCAGAGAGAGCAAGGTGGATTTACCCGCCCCCGTTGGCCCGCAAATCCCTAACATCTGGCCAGGTAACAGGGAGACATTCACATTATTCAAAATCGGCTGTGCCGTTTGCGGATACGTAAATTCGCGAATCGTAATCTGCAGGCTACCGCGCCCTTCCGGAACCGGTTCGGTACCGTCGGTCACCACCGGCGCTTCCGCCAGCATGTCGCGAATACGGCTATAGGCGGCGCTGCCGCGCTCAACGATGTTAAACATCCAGGCCAGCGCCAGCATCGGCCAAATCATTAAGCCAAGATACATGGTGAAGCTGGTAAGCTGCCCCAGCGTGAGCGAGCCCTGAATCACCATCCAGCTCCCGCCGCCAATCGCCAGCAGGTTTGCCATGCCGATAGCAATATAAATGGTCGGATCAAAACGGGCATCGACGCGGGCGACACGCATGTTTTTCGCCCCGGTATCGGCGGCCTCCGCGGCAAACAGCGCCGACTGCCTGTCTTCCAGACCAAACGCCTTGATCATGCGAATGCTGGTCATGCTCTCCTGAGTACGATCGTTCAGCGAGGAGAACGCCGCCTGCGCCAGCTTGAAGCGCTGGTGCAACTGGTCGCCGTAACGTTTAATAAAAATGGCCATAATCGGCATTGGCAACAGCGACAACAGCGTCAGTTGCCAGCTAATCTGCGTGGACATCACCACCAGCACCACGCAGCCCATCACCAGTGAATCCACCAGCGTGAGCACGCCTTCCCCGGCGGCGAACACCACCCGGTCAACGTCATTCGTAGCGCGCGCCATCAAGTCGCCGGTACGGTGGCGCAGATAAAATTCCGGATGCTGGCGGCTGAGCTGGCGGTAAAAATCTTCGCGTAGCTCGACGGCGAGCTGATAGGACGCGCCAAACAGCCAGACGCGCCAGACATAGCGCAGCAGGTAGATGACGATAGCAATCAGCACCAGTGTCCCGACCCACATCATGATCTGCGATGCGGTAAAGTGCTGGCGGGTAACGCCATCGACAATGATCCCCACCACCTTAGGCGGGACGAGTTGTAGAATCGCAATAATGATAAGCAGGCCTACAGCACCGAGATAGCGTCGCCACTCCCGGCGAAAGTACCAGCTTAACTGAGCAAATAATCGCACGCGGTTACATCCTGAACGTGAGTTTTCCGGCTACCGCCGGGAGGGTTATTCAATGGGCAAAGCCGTGGTGTATTTTATCTGTTCCATCGCAAAACTGGATGTCACATCGGACAAGCCAGGTACACTATTGACCAGTTTTTTGTAGAAGTCGTCATAACGTTTCATGTCCGCAACCTGAACGCGTAACAGGTAATCATACTCCCCCGCCATACGCCAGAATCCAAGCACTTCCGGCATTTCCGAGACCACGGCGGTGAAGCGACAGTACCAGTCGCTGCTGTGATGCTGGGTTTTGATCAGCACAAATGCGGTCAGGCTCAGGCCAAGTTTCTCCGCATCCAGCACGGCTACCCGTCCGAGCAGGATACCCTCCTCCTCAAGCCGCTTTAGTCGTTTCCAGCATGGCGTGCTGGTCAGATTAACGGCATCCGCCAGCGCCTGCAAAGAGAGTGTGCAGTCCTGCTGGAGCAAAGAAAGCAACTTACGATCTATTTTATCTAGCATTACGCCTTTCCGGAGAAAGTTTTTCTCTTAACAGTCTATTTCAAAGTTTAAATGGCAACAATTTTTCCTGCGTTTTCCGCTAATCTGGGCACAAAATGATAAATGGAAACGATGTATGAACAGTGACTGGGTTAAGCACGCCATTAACGAAATCAATGCCGATTATCAGCGCTCTGCGGACACGCACCTGATCCGTCTCGCGCTGCCTGCTTTCCCCGGCATCAGACTCTATCTGAAAGATGAAAGTACGCATCCAACCGGAAGCCTCAAACATCGTCTGGCGCGTTCACTCTTTCTCTATGGCCTGTGTAATGGCTGGATTAAAGAAGGCACCACCATCATTGAAGCGTCATCCGGTTCAACGGCGGTATCAGAAGCGTATTTTGCCCGTCTGCTGGGATTACCGTTTATTGCCGTTATGCCTTATTGCACGGCAAAACGAAAAGTCGAGCAGATTGAATTTTACGGTGGTCGCTGTCACTTCGTGGAGAGCGCCTGCGAGATTTATGCGGCCTCAGAAACCCTGGCGCGTGAACTGAACGGCCACTATATGGATCAGTTTACCTATGCCGAGCGCGCCACCGACTGGCGCGGTAATAACAACATTGCGGATAGCATTTTTCGCCAGATGAAAAACGAGCCGCATCCGGTGCCGGACTATATCGTCATGAGCGCAGGTACGGGTGGCACATCGGCCACTATCGGGCGTTACATTCGCTGTCAGGGCTACAGCACCGAACTGATGGTCGTGGATCCGGAAAACTCGGTGTTTCTCGATTTCTGGCAGACCCGAGACGCCAGGCTGCGTTCCTCGGTGGGAAGCAAAATTGAAGGCATTGGCCGACCACGCGTCGAACCGTCATTTATTCCTGACGTGGTGGACGAGATGTTGCGAGTGCCGGATGCCGCCAGTGTGGCAACGGCGCAATGGCTGGAGACACAATTAGGGCGTCGGGTTGGCGCATCGACCGGCACCAATATGTGGGGAGCCTTACAACTGGCGGCGCGTATGCGCGACGAGGGGCGAAGCGGTTCTATCGTGACCCTGTTGTGCGACAGCGGTGAACGTTATCTTGATACCTACTACAACCCGCAGTGGGTCGAAGCCAATATCGGCGATATTCGCCCGTGGCGGGAAGAAATTAACTCGCTGATAAAATAAAAAAGCCAGGCATTCACACCTGGCCGCTGGAAAAGATCTCATCATTCGGGGGAATAAGGAAGATTAGGTGTATCCAGCCAATGCGTTAAGAAGTGCGACACGGCCTGATCGCGGCAGTGTCCGATAACCGGTAAGTGTGGAAGCGCGGCGCGCAACTGTGGCATGGCATTTCCCATGATCATGCCGCGCCCTACGCTTGCCAGCATCTCTCTGTCATTCATGGCGTCGCCGAACGCCATGCAATCCTGCATCGGCACGCCCAGCAGCGAGCTGAGCATGGTCAATGCCGAACCTTTGTTGCAGCCGAGCGGTAATACCTCCAGACAGTAAGAGGCGGAAAAGCATAAATTGGCGCGTCCGCCTAACACTTCATTCATCTGGATCCGCAGACGGCACAGGTCGTCATGTTCACCCACAAAACAGATTTTGGTCACGTCATGGGCAGGCAGTCGCTTGAGATCCACCAACTGGTAAGTGAATCCACTGTAGATATGTTCGTCCAACGCCTCCGGGACAGGTTTATCCGTCATCCAGCCGTCATCGTTAAACGCATGGATGCTGGCCTGCGTATCCCATTTGCTGTGCAGTACGAGTTCAGCCACTTCGGGATCAAGGTCCTGGCGATGTAAAAGCTCCCCCTCCAGAGAGTGGACGCGCGTACCGTTACCGGTTATCAAAAAAGCGTCCAGCGCGAGGATGTCGATGAGCTTGCGCATCTCCAGCGCATGCCTGCCGGTCGCAAAAGTGAGGGTAATGTCGCGTTCACGCAGACGGCGCAGCGTTGCTACAGTTTGCTCACCAAGGCGGTGATCGGGCATCAACAAAGTACCGTCCATATCAAAAGCAGCCAGCCGGGCCATATTTCATCTCCAGATGTGATCGCCGTGTATTGCGCAGAAGTATTGCCTGATATATACGGAAGTAATAGTGAGCAGATAGAGAGAATTGTTCCGGGTTTATGCGACTCCTTAACAGACTCAATCAATACCAGCGCCTCTGGCAGGTCTCATCAGGAGAAGCGCAACAGGTCAGCGTGGCCGAACTTGCCGCACGCTGTTTTTGCAGCGAACGCCATATGCGTACGCTATTACGCCAGATGCAGGAAGCCGGCTGGCTGAACTGGGATTCCCGCTCCGGGCGGGGTAAGCGTGCAGCGTTGCAGTTTTTGCGGACGCCGGAATCCCTGCGCCAGGAGATGATGGAGCAGGCGCTGAATGAGGGCCAGCAGCAAAACGCGCTGGCGCTGGCGCAGCTCGCGCCGGAAGATTTGCGCATTTTACTGAACCCCTTCCTTGGCGGGCTCTGGCAAAACGATACCCCGACGTTACGCATTCCTTACTACCGCCCTCTGGAGCCGCTACGGCAGGGTTTTTTACCCGGTCGGGCGGAACAGCATCTTGCCGGGCAAATCTTCTCTGGCCTGACGCGTTTCGTTGACGATAGCTTTTTACCGCAGGGGGATTTAGCGCATCACTGGGATATTAGCGAGGACAAGCTGACCTGGCGGTTTCATATCCGCACGACGTTGCACTGGCATAACGGCGATGTCGTGAATGTTCGCCAGTTGCAAACACGTTTCATGCTACTCCTTGAACTGCCCGCCTTACGGACGCTGTTCGCCAGCGTCAAAAGCGTGGAGGCTACCCATTCCCACTGTCTGACATTTACGTTGCACCATCCGGATTTCTGGCTGGCGCACCGGCTTGCCAGCTATGCCACCACGCTGGCGCATCCGCAAATGCCACTAATCGGTACCGGGCCGTTCCGTCTGGCCTCATTCAGTAAGGAACTGGTCAGACTGGAAAGTCATGAGCAGTACCACCTCACTCATCCATTATTGAAAGCGGTGGAGTTCTGGATTACACCGCAGCTTTTTGAGCAGAATCTCGGGACCAGTTGTCGCCACCCGGTGCAGATTGCGATTGGCGAGCCTGATGAACTCGTGCATTTGCAGCAAGTGAGTAACAGTGTCAGCCTTGGGTTTTGTTATCTGACACAGCGTATTGGCGCGAATCTCACCCCGGCACAGTCACGACGCCTTGTGCAAATCATCCATCAGACGTCGCTGCTGGAGACACTGCCGCTGGATGAAAACCTCATTACCCCCAGTAAAGAACTTCTCCCTGGCTGGACGATTCCGCAGTGGCCACCGGAAGAGAGCGTTGAGTTACCGCCCACGCTAACCCTGCTTTACCATCTGCCGGTGGAATTACACACCATGGCGCAACAGTTCAAACGTTATCTGGCGGAACTGGGTTGCGATGTCACGCTGATTTTTCATGATGCGAAAACCTGGGATGGGTGCAGTGCGCTGGCGCAGGCAGACTTACTGATGGGCGACAGGCTGATTGGCGAAGCCCCGGAATATGCGCTGGAACAGTGGTTGCGCTGCGACCCGGTCTGGCCCAATGTACTCAGCCGTGCGCAATTCTCCCATTTGCAGGCTACGCTCGATGCCGTGCAAAGCGTGGCGTACGAAACTGCGCGTAGCGAGGCGTTGCAGGCGGTATTCAGCCACCTGATGGATGAGGCCATACTGACACCGCTGTTTAATTATCAGTATCGGATTAGCGCGCCACCAGGCGTAGAAGGCATTCGCCTGAACACCCGTGGCTGGTTTGATTTTACCCAGGCCTGGCTACCCGCACCGGCGCGGTGAAGAAGCTGGTCGGGGCAATCCGCACGCGCTACCATATCGCCTTTATGAATGAATACCGGGAATAATTATGAAACGTGCCGTAGTCGTGTTTAGTGGCGGGCAGGATTCCACAACCTGTCTGGTTCAGGCGTTGCAACAATACGATGAAGTGCATTGTGTCACCTTCGATTATGGTCAGCGTCATCGTGCGGAAATCGATGTGGCGCGTGAACTGGCATTACAGTTAGGCGCACGTGCGCACAAAGTGCTGGACGTAACGTTACTGAATGAACTGGCCGTCAGCAGCCTGACGCGCGACAGCATCCCGGTACCGGATTATCAGCCTGATGCCAGTGGTATCCCGAATACGTTCGTACCCGGGCGCAATATTCTGTTTTTGACCCTGGCGGCCATTTACGCATATCAGGTGCAGGCCGAAGCAGTGATCACCGGCGTTTGCGAAACCGATTTTTCCGGTTATCCGGACTGCCGCGATGAGTTTGTCAAAGCCCTGAACCATGCGGTTACTCTGGGCATGGCGAAAGACATTCGCTTTGAAACGCCATTGATGTGGATAGACAAAGCCGAAACCTGGGCGCTGGCAGATTACTGGGGCAAGCTGGAACTGGTGCGCAATGAGACGTTGACCTGCTATAACGGCATCAAAGGCGATGGCTGCGGACAGTGCGCCGCCTGTAACCTGCGGGCGAATGGCCTGAGCCATTACCTGGCCGATAAGACCGCGGTGATGGCTGCCATGAAAAAGAAAACCGGGTTGAAGTAACGTACCCTTCTGGGTTCCCGGGTGCGCTGCGGTATGAACCGGGAACATGGCTTCCCCGGGCTACAATTTGTATCCACTGCGATAATCGTGTAGATACTGTGAACGTCTTCAACCTTGTTAACCATGGCTGACTCGTTTTCCCGCATGACAACCACAGCGACATCTTTGTGCCCCCCTGGCGCAGGGCGTGCAGCGAGGGGGTTGAGTCCCCGCTGAAATCGGTGAGACGAAGACCCGATGGCAAGGTCAGGCCGCCAGGGATGGCGGACTGAGGTTTGTCGAGACAGGACGTCGAGTCAAACCGACCGCAGGCAGCGGGGCGGGAGGCGAACGCAGTGCGAAGCACCGATTTTTTGCGGGGCCGCGGGGATTGTAAAGGGGAACGCGGTGTTCCCCTTTACCCGTTCACGTGTCCGGAGGTGACATTTCGCCATGAACATAAGGTGAACGGAACCCACCTCCCGGGCCGCATATTCCCCTCACCCCAACCCTCTCCCAGGGGGAGAGGGAGAAAACCGGTGGTAGCCCGGATAAGGCATTTATGCCGCATCCGGGAGATTTTTGCGACTGTCACGCCTCTTCGCGGATCATCTCTTCCAGCCTTTCACGTAACTCCCCTTCCAGCGCCAGCGCCTTTTGCGTTTTAAGATCAATACACACAAAGGTCACTAACGCATCGGCCACCACTTCACCTCCCGGTTCCAGCGTCACGACCTGGCTGAGCACGCCGCTTCGTCCGTTAATCTGTTTAACGTGGCTGGTCACCGTCAGGCGGTCGCCCAGCACGGCAGGACGACGGTAATTGATATTGATGTTGACGACCACGAATGCGATGTTATTCGTCGTCATCCACTTAAAGTTTTCATTGTTTTCCAGCCCATCCCAACGCGCTTCTTCCAGGAATTCCAGATAACGGGCATTGTTCACATGCTGATAGACATCGAGGTGATAACCACGAACTTTGATCTGAGTCTGCATAGCGCTTTAACCTTTACTTTTGTTATAGGAACAGAGGTCATAACTGGTATGACCTCTTTAGTCTGGCAAAATTTCGCCACTACGCAAGCATCATCTTTTATAGGGTCAGATTTCCGAGGTTGCGTTCAACAAGCGCGCTCCCCATACCAGGCACCTGTTTCAGATCGTCCAGAGTCTTAAAGGGACCGTACTCTTGCCGGTAGCTCACAATCGCCTGCGCTTTTTTCATGCCCACGCCATTCATCACCCGCGCCAGATCCTCAGCGCTGGCGGTATTAATGCTAACCCTTGTACCGTCATCATCAGTGCTTTTTGCCGTGTCGGGAGTTTTAGCACCCGGCGTCGCGACATTATCGGCTTTGGTTTGTACCACTGGCGCTTTCGCACCACCGCCATTGGGGGCTGCCAGCGTACTATGGCTGATACCAGCACAGGCAAAAGAAAGGGTCAGTAAAAGTACTTTGATTCCATGTTTCATGCTGTTTCTCCTTGGTGTTTAACAACGAGGCTACGATAAACAACCGGGAAAAACGGGACAAATGGCGAAGCGCAAATGTGGAAAAGGCCGCGAAAGCGGCCTTTTGAATTGCAAAGCGTTGCAATATTTGTGGGAAGCGTCTCGCTATTCCTGCTGTTCCATAATCGCGCCAAGTTTGATTTTGGCCTCTTTACGCAGGTTGGTCATCAGCGCCTCGAAAGCGATCTGTGCATTGTTCTGGGTAATACCCTGAACCATCGCTTTCTTCTGGTCGTCCGGCATGGTGCCAGCTTTCACTTCATCTAACGCCAGAATCGCGACATTGCCCTGGGCATCGTTCGCTACGCCATAACCCGGTTTGTCTTTCTCCGGCAACGGCAGGCTGAATGCCGCCTGGCTAATCGGATCCTGACCGGTACGAGTCAAGGTTTTCGCCGCGCCAAAGCTTAACCCTGCGGCTTTCAGCGCATCATCGCCTTTACCCGCTTTCAGTTCAGCGATCAGCTTGTCAGCATCCAGTTTGGCCTGCTGCTCCGCTTTGTTGTGTTTAACGATCTCACTGACCTGAGCTTTAACCTCTTCCAGTGGCTTAACCGCCTCTGCTTTATGCTCACTCACACGCAACACGAAGGCGCGGTCGCCATCGACAGTAATAATGTCAGAGTTACTGCCCGGCGCACCGTTCACACCCACCAGACCACCGTCAAAAATAGCATTGGCAACCGGTTTAAAATTAAGTTCTTGCGGCAGGCTGTCACGGCTAAACCAGCCCGTTTCAACGGCTTTTGTCCCGGCGACTTGCTCAGCACCCGCCAGAGATTCATTATCGTTACTTGCGGCTTCGCTCACCTTCTGTTGCAGGGCATACCAGGCATCCAGTGCCTTATCCTGCTTCACTTTCGCGGCGATCTCGTCATGAACGTCGCTCAGCGGTTTAGCTTTTGCAGGCTGAATGTCATCAAGACGAACAACCAGGAAGCCAACGGAGGATTTGATCACGCCTGACAGTTGGCCTTTGTCTTTCAGACCTGAATTTTTCAGTTCATCAGGTGTGGTGGCCGGCTCCAGCCACCCCATATCACCGCCGTTACGGGCAGAGATAATGTCGGTGGATTTTTCTTTCGCCAGTGCGGCAAAATCTGCCCCTTTGCTCAGTGCGTCCAGCACGGCTTTCGCGTCATCTTCTGTTTTGGTCTGAATAACGCTATAGCGATTACGCTGCGGCTGCGTGAACTGATCCATGTGCTGATCATAGTAAGACTGAATATCCGCATCGCTGACGTCCTGCTGCATATTGGCCGCATCCAACTTGATATAGCTGACACGGAACTGCTCCGGAGAGACAAAGCGGGTTTTATTCTGCTCATAGAAGCCGGCGATCTCCTGATCGCTTACGGTCTGTTTTGCCGCCAGCGCATTCACGTCGATCAGCGCCTGACGCACAACGCGCTGCTGGGAAACCAGCGCCGCCAGTTCATCCGTCTCACCTTTGAGCATGAAGTCCGTACCCGCAATCGCGTTGATCAGTTGCTGAGAGGTCAGTTGGTTGCGCAGCGCCTGTGCATACTGATCTGCATTCATACCCATCTGGTTGACGATGCCGTTGAAACGGTCGTTATCGAATTTACCGTTGGTCTGGAAAGCCTGGGTGGAGAAAATCGCTTTCTTAACCTGCTCATCGCTGATGCCCAGGTGCAGGTTATGCGCGTACTGGTCCAGCAGTGCTTCGTCGATAAGGCGGTTCAGCACCTGCTGACGCATGGATTTGATATAGTTTTCATTCGCGGCCAGCTCTGAGAACTGGTCACCCAGTTGCTGCTGCATACGATTACGTTCACTGGCAACCGCATTTTCGAATTGTGCGCGACCAATCTCCTGGTCATTTACCTTTGCGGCATAATTATTGTTACCGCCAATAAGGTAGCTACTGACGCCGGTCAAAATGAACGACACGATAATGACGCCGAAAATGATCTTGAGCACGATGCTGTTTGCTGCCGTGCGTAAATTGTCCATCATGGTGTAACAACACTCCGCTGTAGGTGACTGTAGACCTCTCGCAGTCACTCAGTTTCCCGACGCTGCGTATAGGGTCGTATTTTGACAAGAAAAGGGGGCAATTGTCAGCCCACAACTCGCAGAAACTCAGATAAGAGTGACTGAATAAATAAAAAAGGCACATCTCTCGATGCGCCCTTGTACTTTTCACCTCCCACAGGGAAGCGATCAGTTAACCGCGTCTTTCAGTGCCTTGCCAGCGCGGAAGCCCGGAACCTTAGCTGCGGCGATAGTGATTTCTTTGCCGGTCTGAGGGTTGCGACCTGTACGCGCAGCACGCTCTTTAACAGCAAAAGTACCAAAACCTACCAGCGCTACATCGTCCCCTTCTTTCAGAGATTCAGTAACAGAAGCAATTAAAGCATCTAACGCACGTCCAGCAGCCGCTTTAGAGATGTCAGCCCCCGCGGCAATCTTGTCTATCAGTTGAGATTTATTCACTCTTCTCTTCCTCTCTTTATAATTTATATCGCGCCTGAGTCCTTCACAGCGCGACCGCGCAGCAGTTATATCAGGCCTGTCATGCCCTTACAACACCAGTTGATGATGACACACCCAACCAGCAATCTAAATTAGCTATACAAAAAAAGGCTGGCAAGTCCGAAATGCCTTACCAGCCTTGTTTTTATCAACGCTCTTTGCGCGCGGTCACTATTTTACGGTCGCGACCTGCATACCAAACGGTTCGTTTTGCAATGCCAGGGCCAGAACCTCGTCAATGCGCTTAACCGGATGGATGTCCAGGTCGGCAATGACGTTTTCCGGAATTTCCTCAAGATCGCGTTTGTTCTCGTAAGGAATTAGTACGGTTTTGATCCCGCCACGGTGCGCCGCCAGCAGTTTTTCTTTCAGGCCACCAATCGGCAGAACCTGACCACGCAGGGTAATTTCACCCGTCATCGCCACATCAGCACGTACCGGGTTGCCTGTCAGGCAAGAAACCAGCGCGGTACACATCGCGATACCGGCGCTCGGGCCGTCTTTCGGCGTAGCCCCTTCCGGTACGTGAACGTGAATATCGCGTTTTTCGTAGAAATCCCCGTTAATACCGAGTTTTTCCGCCCGTGCACGCACCACGGTCAGCGCGGCCTGGATAGATTCCTGCATAACTTCACCAAGCGAACCGGTATAAGTCAGCTTGCCTTTGCCCGGTACGCACGCGGTTTCGATGGTCAGCAGGTCGCCGCCGACTTCGGTCCACGCCAGCCCGGTTACCTGACCCACACGGTTTTCGTCATCCGCGCGGCCATAGTCAAAGCGCTGAACGCCCAGGTAATCGTGCAGATTGTCCCCGTTAATCTCGATGTGTTTCAGTGTCGGATCCATCAGTAGCTGTTTCACCGCTTTACGGCACAATTTCGAGATTTCACGCTCAAGGCTACGCACGCCCGCTTCACGGGTGTAATAACGGATGATGCCGACAATGGCGCTGTCATCCACGGTCAGTTCCGTCGGTTTGAGCGCATTACGTTCGATCTGTTTCGTCAGCAGATGCTGTTTAGCAATATTCAGCTTCTCATCTTCCGTGTAACCGGAAAGACGGATGACTTCCATACGATCGAGCAGCGGTGCCGGAATGTTCATGGAGTTAGACGTCGCGACAAACATGACATCGCTGAGATCGTAATCCACTTCCAGATAGTGATCGCTAAATGCAACGTTCTGTTCCGGATCAAGCACTTCCAGCAGAGCAGATGCTGGATCGCCACGCATGTCCGAAGACATTTTGTCGATCTCATCGAGCAGAAACAGCGGGTTTTTCACGCCCACTTTGGCCATCTTCTGGATCAGTTTGCCTGGCATGGAGCCAATGTAGGTACGACGGTGACCGCGAATTTCAGCTTCGTCACGCACGCCGCCCAGCGCCATACGGATGTACTTACGTCCTGTCGCTTTGGCGATGGACTGACCCAGAGAGGTTTTACCCACCCCCGGCGGTCCAACCAGACACAGGATTGGGCCTTTGAGTTTGTTCATACGGCTTTGTACCGCGAGATACTCAAGGATGCGGTCTTTGACACGCTCAAGGCCATAGTGGTCGGTATCGAGCACTTCCTGCGCCTGACGCAGGTCTTTTTTCACTTTGCTGCGCGCATACCACGGAACCTGAATCATCCACTCGATATAACCGCGGACCACGGTGGCTTCCGCAGACATCGGGGACATCATTTTTAGTTTCTGCAGTTCGGCTTCGGCCTTCTCTTTTGCCTCTTTTGGCATTTTGGCCGCGTCGATTTTGCGTTTCAGCGCTTCGTTTTCATCCGGCGCGTCATCCATCTCGCCGAGTTCTTTCTGAATAGCCTTCATCTGCTCGTTCAGGTAGTACTCGCGCTGAGATTTCTCCATCTGTTTTTTAACGCGATTACGGATACGTTTCTCGACCTGCAGCAGGTCAATTTCCGATTCCATCATCGCCATCAGATATTCCAGACGTTCATTAACGTCGGACATCTCCAGAACGGACTGTTTGTCGGCCAGTTTCAATGGCATATGCGCGGCAATGGTATCGGCCAGACGCGCAGGGTCGTCAATGCTGTTCAGCGAAGTCAGCACTTCCGGTGGGATTTTTTTGTTGAGCTTGATATAGCCTTCAAACTGGCTGATGGCAGTGCGTACCAGCACTTCCTGCTCGCGCTCATCAATGGCCGGGGAATCGAGATATTCCGCTTTAGCCGTGAAATGTTCGCCATTATCCGACAGCGTGGTAATGCGCGCGCGCTGCAGACCTTCCACCAGCACTTTGACAGTGCCGTCAGGCAGTTTCAGCATCTGCAGAATAGAGGCCACGGTCCCGACGGTGAAAAGATCGTTTACACCCGGCTCATCCGTTGAGGCTTCTTTCTGTGCAACCAACATGATTTTTTTATCATGGTCCATGGCCGCTTCAAGACAACGGATAGATTTTTCCCGCCCTACAAACAGGGGTATGACCATGTGCGGATAAACCACCACATCGCGCAACGGCAATACGGGGATTTCAATGCGTTCAGAACGCTCAGGATTCATAGAGCTCTCTCTTAGTTTAATGTCCGCCAGGTAATCCGGTGACGTGACTGTGCAACACGCACCATTAACATGTAAAGCAGTATATGGGGATGTTTCCCACACATTCAACGGCGAGAATCAGGAAAAATAAAAGGGGAGATAAAATCCCCCCTTTTTCATTAACCGTATGTATGGATTGGTGAATTATTCACCAGATGCCTGTTGCGCTTCGTGCTTACCGTAGATCAACAGCGGTTTGCTTTGCCCGGCGATGACGGACTCATCAATAACCACTTTGTCGACCTCTTCCAGAGACGGCAGATCATACATGGTGTCCAGCAACGCCGCTTCAACGATGGAACGCAGACCACGCGCACCCGTTTTACGCACCATCGCTTTCTTCGCGATAGCGGTCAAGGCTTCGTCACGGAACTCCAGATCCACACCTTCAAGATTGAACAGCGCCTGATACTGTTTAGTCAGGGCATTTTTCGGCTCTTTCAGGATCTGAATCAGCGCTTCTTCGCTCAGCTCGTTGAGGGTTGCCACCACCGGCAGACGACCAATAAATTCCGGGATCAGACCAAATTTGATCAGATCTTCCGGCTCAACCTGGGCCAGCAGTTCGCCTTCATTCGCTTTTTCGGATTTCGCTTTTACCGTCGCGCCAAAGCCGATACCAGAACCGGTTTCAACACGATGGGAAATCACTTTATCCAGACCGGCGAATGCGCCACCACAAATGAACAGGATCTTGGAGGTATCAACCTGTAAGAATTCCTGTTGCGGGTGTTTACGACCACCCTGCGGCGGCACGGCTGCCACGGTACCTTCGATCAGTTTCAGCAACGCCTGCTGTACACCTTCACCGGATACATCACGGGTGATAGACGGATTATCAGACTTACGCGAGATCTTATCGATCTCATCAATGTAGACGATGCCGCGCTGCGCTTTTTGTACGTCGTAATCGCACTTCTGCAACAGTTTCTGGATGATGTTTTCAACGTCTTCACCCACATAACCCGCTTCGGTCAGTGTGGTGGCATCCGCCATGGTAAACGGAACATCCAGCAGGCGCGCCAGTGTTTCAGCCAGCAGCGTTTTACCGGAACCGGTTGGCCCGATCAGCAGAATGTTACTTTTGCCCAGCTCAACACCATTGCTGGTGTCGCCGTTGCGCAGACGTTTGTAGTGGTTGTATACCGCGACGGCCAACACTTTTTTCGCCTGTTCCTGGCCGATAACATAATCGTCCAGGTGATGGCGAATCTCGTGCGGGGTCGGCAGTGCACTGCGCTCGCGATGCGGCGCAACTTCTTTAATCTCTTCGCGAATAATGTCGTTACACAGATCAACACATTCGTCGCAGATATACACGGACGGCCCGGCAATGAGCTTGCGCACTTCATGCTGGCTTTTGCCGCAAAAAGAGCAGTACAACAGTTTGCCCGAACCATCTTTGCGTTTATCTGTCATGAGTCAAAACCTCTTTTCTGTTCTTTGTGCCGCACATGACGACGCAAATGCCATTCCAGGCGCAAAACGCTTGCCAGCGTAGTGCCGCTCGATATTCATTATAGCGGCACTACTCCGGCCTGAGCATTAATTACGATGGGTCAAAATTGAATCAACCAGACCGTATTCGACGGCTTCGTTCGCAGAGAGGAAACGGTCACGTTCTGTATCTCGTTCAATTTGCTCTAAAGATTGACCCGTATGGTGCGCCATAAGTTCGTTCATACGCCCTTTCACTTTCAGGATTTCACGGGCGTGGATCTCAATATCCGTCGCCTGCCCCTGGTAACCACCCAGCGGCTGGTGAATCATCACGCGTGAGTTTGGCAGGCAGAAACGCTTGCCTTTTGCTCCCGCCGTCAGCAGGAATGCGCCCATGGACGCGGCCTGGCCCATACAAATGGTGCTGACGTCAGGCTTAATAAATTGCATGGTGTCGTAAATTGACATTCCGGCGGTGATAACGCCACCCGGAGAGTTAATATACAGGTAAATATCTTTTTCCGGATTCTCCGCTTCCAGGAACAACATCTGCGCCACGATCAGGTTTGCCATGTGGTCTTCAACCTGACCCGTCATGAAAATGACACGTTCCTTAAGAAGACGGGAGTAGATATCAAAAGAGCGCTCACCGCGTGAGGTCTGTTCAATAACCATTGGCACCAGGGCCATATGGGGTGCAAAGGTATCTCGTTCGCCGCTGTATGACATGTCCGTCTCCTGGATCTAAAAATAAATAACCTGCTGTACTGATTGTACTTGAGTGAGCCAGGTCTGACTACGCCCCCTCACGGACGGATTATCAGCCAGAGTGTTCACAGTCGATAGTCCCTTAATGGGGATGACCACACCTTATTTCAAGCATAACAACCTTTTGCTGTTACGCTAACACTGAAACGCCCTTTTAGCACACTTCTGATAACATCAATGCGATAAAAAAAGCCCGTCACCAGAAGGTGACGGGCTTATTGTTTACTCTTTATACCGGATGAGTAAATTAAGCCTGCTGGTTCATCAGTTCCTGGAAGCTGGTTGCTTTCTCAGTCACTTTTGCTTTTGCCAGTACAGCTTCAACAGCCTGTTCTTCCAGAGCGACGTTACGCATGTTATCGGTCAGCTCTTTGTTTTTGCTGTAGAATTCGATAACTTCGGTCGGATCTTCGTAAGCAGAAGCCATCTCTTCGATCAGACCTTTCACGCGTTCTTCGTCAGCTTTCAGCTCGTTGGTGCGAATCACTTCGCCCAGCAGCAGACCAACGATCACGCGGCGTTTAGCCTGCTCTTCAAACAGCTCACGCGGCAGTTCCAGCGCTTGTTTCTCGTTACCACCGAAGCGCTGAGCAGCCTGACGACGCAGAACGTCGATTTCGCTGTCGATCAGGGCTGACGGGATTTCGATCTCGTTCGCTTTCACCAGACCTTCGATTGCCTGAGACTTGATGCGGTTACGCACTGCGCCTTTCAGCTCACGGTCCATGTTCTTACGTACTTCTGCACGCAGACCAGCAACAGAACCATCTTCAACGCCGAAACGTTTGATGAACTCTTCGGTCAGTTCCGGCAGCTCGCGTTCTTCAACTTTTTTCAGGTTGATAACGAATTTCGCCGCTTTACCTTTCAGGTTTTCAGCGTGGTAGTCTTCCGGGAAGGTCACGTCGATGGTGAACTCGTCACCCGCTTTGTGGCCTTTAATGCCGTCTTCAAAGCCTGGGATCATACGACCCTGGCCCATCGCCAGCACGAAATCAGTGGCTTTGCCGCCTTCGAACTCTTCACCGTCTACAGAGCCAGTGAAATCAACAGTCACACGGTCTTCCGCGTCAACAGCACCATCTTTATCTTTCCAGGTTGCTTGTTGTTTACGCAGGGTGTCCAGCATAGTGTCGACGTCAGCGTCGGTCACTTCTACAACCGGTTTTTCAACTTCGATAGTTTCCAGGCCTTTCAGCTCAACTTCCGGATAAACTTCGAATTCTACGGAGTAGGTAAAGTCTTCGCCCAGTTTGTATTCGCCCGGAACATAGTTCGGTGCGCCAGCCGGGTTGATTTTTTCCTGAATGATCGCGTCAATAAAGTTGCGGCTCATCAGTTCGCCCAGTACGTCCTGACGTACGGAGGCGCCATAACGCTGAGCAACGACATTCATCGGTACTTTGCCTTTACGGAAGCCGTCAATACGTACTTTCTTCGCTACGTTAACCAGCTCGCTCTTCACAGCGGTCTCGATGCTGTCAGCAGCGATAGTAATCGTTACACGGCGCCCAAGGCCCTGAGTGGTTTCAACTGAAACTTGCATCTTGTTACCTCAAAAAATCACAGTGCTCGGTCAACTCTACTCTGGAAGCTGTCATAGGGCTTCGCAGAACCGGGATGCTCTCTCAAATCAGATATACATTCCCTGTCACCAGAATCATCCCGAAGACGTTCATATATAAAGACGCGGCATTATAGCGGCATCACTTTAGTGAGTCGAGAACGGGAACGCCGCATTGTTGCGCCATTTTTCACAATTCCGAGGTAATTTTGACCTAAAAATTGCGCTTCTCGCTCAAAACTCAGACAAAACAAAACGGCCCGCAGGCCGTTTTTACTTAAACTGTACGCAACATACTGGAAAAGCTCAGGCAGTTGCAAATGCGTTTTACGCGATGCTGCCTGCTCCCCTGCATGGCGGCGAGGCGAAAACGGTGTCCTGCAGACCTTCCCACTCCTTAATCGTGTAGGTATGCAGAGCCAGTGCATGAACGGTGGACGAGAGTTCCGCCGCAAGGGTGCCGTAGATCATACGGTGACGGTTGAGGAAACGCTCCCCGGAAAAGCGGTCACTGACCAGCACAACTTTGAAATGGCTTTCGGAACCGGCCGGTACATTGTGACGATAGCTTTCATCAACAACTTCGAGGAACACGGGTTCAAACGCTGCCCTTAATTTATCTTCTATCTGCTCACGTATCATCATGAAAGGACTCCTCCGACAACGCTGAGATGCGACCCATCCCTTTAAATGTTAGCCGCTTTTATCGTGTTCATAACAAGAAAACAACAAAAATTTAGCTTTCGTCCTATTTTCTCAGTCAAAGGTATGAACTCTACTGAAAAGGTCAAAAATGACGTCATGTTCGACAGAGCAAATCGTTCGTGCGGTTAAAAAAAGCACAAGGCGATGAATTTACATGCATTGAGGACTTCCCCTTGTTGACGGCGATGTTATGATGGCAAGAATTTTCCCTATCTAAGCTTAAGATCCACTGAGAGCCTGAACATGTTAAAAAAACTTCTCTTCCCATTGGTCGCTTTATTTATGCTGGCCGGGTGCGCCACCCCGCCAACCACTCTTGAAGTGTCACCGAAGATTACGCTGCCACAGCAGGATCCTAGCCTGATGGGCGTTACAGTGAGCATCACTGGCGCAGACCAGCGTCCTGACCAGGCACTGGCAAAAGTCACCCGCGATAACCAACTGGTTACCCTAACGGCATCCCGCGACCTGCGCTTCTTGCTACAAGAAGTGTTGGAAAAACAAATGACTGCACGCGGTTATATGATCGGCCCAAGCGGTGCGGCTAACCTGCAAATCATTGTTAACCAGCTGTATGCCGATGTTTCTCAGGGCAACCTGCGTTACAGCATTGCCACGAAAGCGGATATTGCGATTATCGCAACCGCAGCTAACGGCAATAAAATGACGAAAAACTACCGCGCCAGCTATAACGTTGAAGGCGCACTCCAGGCGACTAACGACAAGATCACGAATGCCGTTAACAGCGTGTTGACCGACACCATCGCGGATATGTCTCAGGACACCACAATTCATCAGTTCATCAAGCAGAACACGCGTTAAGTTCCGCACGCTGGCCCGGTTCGCCGGGCCAGTACTCAACCATGTCCAGTCATTACCTTCGTATATTTCAGCAACCCAAATCAGCCATTCTGCTGATGCTGGGCTTCGCCTCAGGTTTACCACTGGCGCTGACATCCGGTACGCTCCAGGCGTGGATGACAGTAGCTAACGTCGATCTGAAAACCATCGGTTTCTTCTCGCTTGTCGGCCAGGCCTATGTTTTTAAATTTCTCTGGTCGCCAATGATGGACCGCTATACCCCGCCCTTCCTTGGCCGACGCCGCGGTTGGCTACTCCTGACACAACTGGGTTTACTTGTCGCGGTCGCTGCGATGGGCTTTCTTGAGCCAGGCAGTCATTTGCGATGGATGGCAGGTCTGGCCGTCGTTATCGCTTTTTGTTCTGCTTCACAGGACATTGTTTTCGATGCGTGGAAAACGGATGTGCTACCGGCAGAGGAGCGCGGAACCGGAGCGGCAATCAGCGTTCTGGGTTATCGCTTAGGCATGTTAGTGTCTGGCGGTCTGGCGCTGTGGCTGGCGGACCGCTGGCTCGGCTGGCAAGGCATGTACTGGCTGATGGCCGGACTGTTGATCCCGTGCATTATCGCAACGTTGCTGGCCCCTGAACCGACCGACGCTATCCCGGCACCGCGTTCACTGGAGCAAGCCGTTGTCGAACCGCTGCGTGATTTCTTCGGTCGCAATAATGCCTGGCTTATCTTGCTATTGATTGTCCTTTATAAGCTTGGTGACGCGTTCGCGATGAGCCTGACCACCACCTTTCTGATTCGCGGCGTCGGGTTTGATGCCGGTGAAGTGGGCGTGGTCAACAAAACCCTTGGGCTTATCGCCACTATTATTGGCGCACTCTGGGGCGGTGTATTAATGCAACGCTTGTCGCTGTTTCGCGCGTTGCTGATTTTCGGTCTGCTGCAAGGCATTTCGAATGCGGGATACTGGCTGCTTGCCGTGACGCCGAAAGATATGATCAGCATGGCGTCAGCGGTTTTTCTGGAAAATCTCTGCGGCGGTATGGGCACGTCTGCCTTCGTTGCGCTGTTAATGACACTGTGCAATAAGTCCTTTTCTGCCACCCAGTTTGCCCTGCTTTCCGCGTTATCTGCTGTTGGTCGGGTTTACGTTGGGCCGCTGGCAGGCTGGTTTGTTGAAGCCCATGGCTGGTCGATGTTTTACCTGTTCTCTATCGCGGCTGCCCTGCCAGGTCTGTTGATGCTGCTGCTCTGTAAAGAGACGCTTGAATTCACGCAGCGCACAGAACGTTTTATGCCACGCACTGAGTTTGCCAAAGCCTACCGCCTGGCATTACGCCTGCTTTCTACTGGCTGTCTGTTACTGGGTTTCTGGCTGGTCATCCTGATAGTGAACGCCAGCGGATGGGTCCATATCGACATTGGCAGTACGTTGCTGGAATTCGGCGCATTACTGGCGCTGGTGGGTATTGTCTATGGCGGATTATTAGATTTTCTGGCGCTACGCAAAACACGTGTTGTCTGAAAGCGCCAGCATCGCTGGCGCTCGCACAGTGATTAATTGAAAAAATAGAGCCACTTAATAACGTAACTGTATAACGGTGGCAGGATGATAAGCCCGACGACATTGACCATCGGCGGCAACTGCTTGAGAAACAAGATAGGCAACATGATCAGTTTCACGACGCCATTAAAGGGTATTGCGTACCACTGATGTAAATTACTGCGCACCAGCCACCAGACAGGGTAAGCAATCACCGCAGTAAACATACAGACCCGCGCAACGCCCGCACTCGCTGGCGGATAGTGATACAGTAGCGCGTAGATGTGGAACAACGGGACCGCCATAATGACCCATGAAAGTAGCCAGAAGAAAATATGGCTTATGCGTGCGAGAAGTGCCTTACGTTCGTAGCACGCCAGCAACACAGGCGCCCCCCATAAGTACAGGATCACAATCCCCACCATGGTTACCGCCTGCCAGACCAAATGTTCATCAGCCCGCACCTGGATATAAAGAGCAAATCCCCAGAACCAGATAGCGATCAGCGCCCCCCAGGAGACGGCTGGCGTGGGAGTCGAAAGGAGCCGGAGCAGCGCCGGGTTAACTCGTTCCAGCAACTGTGGATAAGCATTTTTGATCTCAGCCACCTGATTCAACAACCCCTGAACAAAATCTGGAATGAGTCGCGCCCACCAGGGTAAATGCGCTATTTCGCCACTGAGGATTCGCCAGGCCAGACGGCTCTGTCGATCCAGGCTAGCCTGTCGGCGTAAATAGTCCCAATGATGGTCCGCAGCAGTCGCCTCAATTTGCGTTTCCAGGGCGTGAACGATCCAATAAGGCAGTTGGGAATCGCGATACCCACCCAGATCCCATCCCATAATGTCCGACACATTGTTCACCAGACTCCGGGAAATGCCCGGTCGTTGACTCAACGCCTGGGCCAGCTCAAGGCTAAACACCCGTCGGGCTTCCAGGGCATCAGGCAGGTGGTGATCAAGATAGAATCGCAGCGCATTTAGCGCGTCACTTTCATCAGCAAGTAACTGGACGGAAAAGCGCTTGGCATCCTCCTCAAGGGTTTCTCGCTGCCAGTCTGGCTGCGGTGGGAGCGCTGGCTGCACGGCCTCTTGTGATTCAGCTTGCGGTAACTCAGACAACGCCCGGTCCAGATTGATGACCGCTTTCACATTGTCATCGTCCAGCCAGATTATCTCGCCTTTTGCGAATGCTTTCGCCGCATCGAACGCTTCACGCAGTAGCTGGTAGCCTTGCGGATCCTGATCGGGACGATGCAACTTAAGCTCTCGCGCGTATGCCCGGCGAATGGTGGATTCATCGGTTGTTGGTTCGATGCCCAGTGTTTCCCACATTGTCGACATCACTTAAATCCCATCATCAAATTGGTTGAGCACCTGACGCAATTCATCCCGCGCGGCGGCAATCATACGTACATCCTGGCGATCAAGTGACTGTTCAAACAGGCTGGTATAGTGATCGATAATTTGTCGCCGCTCCCCAAGATGCCGTTCGTAACAACGAGAAGCCTCTGCCAGTAAATGACGATTTTCTGGCACATCACGGGGATGCATTTTCAGGCCATCAAGCTGACGAAGACGTTCACGTATCTCCTCTTCGCTGAGCTGGCCGGGCACTTTTTCAATGACCAGGGTTGATGCGGTCTCTTCACCCTGAACTTTACATTCAACCTCAAGAATGCCGTCCAGCGTATAGGTGAAGCGGATGTCAGCGCTCACGTCACCGGCTTTACGACGCGGGACGTTAATCTTCATTTTGTCCAGCAACAGATTGTCGCTGACCCGACGGGCTTCCCCCTGGTAAACTTCTATCTCCAGATACTGTTGATTATCAAACAGCGTGCTCACGGTTTTCATCACGCTCACCGGTACAAAGGCGTTGCGTTCAATAATCGGCAGGAAATGGCCGGTATCGATTTTGTCGCCAGTTCTGCGTGAAACCTCGATCCCCAGGGAATAGGGCATGACATCGGTCAGGACAATATCATCCAGCGCGCATGCCTGGGCAATCAGTCCGGCCTGAACACCAGCACCAAGGGCCACCACTTCATCGGGGTTTAATTCGCTACGCGGGAAGCGTCCGAACATGCGGGTCGCCATCTGACGAACAATCGGCATCCGGGTGGCGCCCCCCACCAGAATGACATGGTCGAGGTGTTCGGGGTCGAAATGCGCATCCTGCAAAGCCTGTACAACCGGTTTTTTTAGCCGCGTGAGAAGTGAGGCGGCACAACCAGCAAAGGTCTCAGCCGTTAATGTCCAACAGTACTCTTCACCGTTATAACTCAGCGTCGCGCTGGTCTCATCCTGCTGGCTCAGTGCGCATTTGAACGCTTCGGCAATCCGGGTTAACTCCGCCGCACACTCTGTATTCGGATGAGCTAGCGCAGGGTAACGCTCCTGCATCCATTGACGAATAGCCTGGGTAAAATCATCGCCACCAAGCCAGGCATCGCCGCTGCTGGCGCGAACTTCAATCACCCCTTCAAACATATCGACGATGGAGACATCGAAGGTGCCGCCGCCGAGATCGAAAATCAGGAATTTTTGCTCGCGATTATCCGCAAGCCCATATGCCAACGATGCCGCGGTGGGTTCATTCAGCAAGCGCTCAACCTCAAGCCCGGCCAGTCTTCCAGCCGCTTTAACCGCTTTACGCTGAACGTCATTAAAATAAGCCGGTACGGTGATGACGGCGCGAGAAACAGTGCCACCCAGCGCAACTTCAGCGTCAGTCTTCAGTTTACGTAGCACCAATGCCGACAGCTCTTCTGCCCGGAACCGGCGTGACCCCAGACTCCACGTCTTATCTGTTCCCATGTAGCGTTTGAAACTGGCAATGGTCAGGTGAGGATGACTGACCAGTCGCGCTTTCGCCGCTTCACCCACCAGCAGACTACCGTCATCGTCCAGTCCAACCACTGAGGGGGTCAATCGTTCGCCCAGCGCGCCCGTGAGCAACTGTGGGTTTTCACCGTCAAACCACGCGACTGCACTGTTCGATGTTCCCAGATCTATCCCAATAATTGGCGAGTCGTTTCCTGTTATGGCCATTTCCATCCCTTAGTCACTGATAAAAAAGCAAAAACGAATCGCAATATAATAATCAGCAAGTTATGCGGATTCGCTTTAGATATTACCTTTCAGTTATTATTTCGTTCAATAAACGAGCAAGAATAAAATATTCAACATACGAATATTTATCGAGAGGGTAAGAAAATTTCTTTAATTATTTTGTGCGGTATTAATTAAGGGTTACTCTTGAACGATTCAGCACGGTTATTAATTATATGTTTCCAGTAATGTTCAATAAATGCTGAAATATTGTTAAGCAATTGTTTATGATTTTGATTGGTTATACCAATTTACCCGCCCCCTTATTGTATTCCTGGGATTTCGTTATAACCTTAATGGCAGGCTGTGCGAACACCCGATTTTACAGGTTGTTGCATTTCGTGTGACATAATCGGCAGAACCCAGTAACACCATACTGACACTACGCCATTCATGTTTACAGTAATGTAACCTTCCCGTAAAATGCCCGCACACTTTAAACGCCACCAGATCCCCGTGGAATTGAGGTCGGTAAATGAGACTCAGGAAATACAATAAAAGTTTGGGATGGTTGTCATTATTTGCAGGCACGATTTTACTCAGTGGCTGTGATTCTGCACTACTTGACCCCAAAGGACAGATTGGACTGGAGCAACGTTCGCTGATACTGACGGCATTTGGCCTGATGTTGATTGTCGTTATTCCCGCCATCTTGATGGCCGTTGGTTTCGCCTGGAAGTACCGTGCGAGCAATAAAGATGCGAAGTATAGCCCTAACTGGTCACACTCCAACAAAGTTGAAGCTGTGGTCTGGACGGTGCCGATTCTGATCATCCTGTTCCTTGCTGTACTCACCTGGAAAACTACCCACTCGCTCGAACCGAGCAAACCGCTGGCGCATGACGAAACACCTGTCACCATTGAAGTTGTCGCCATGGACTGGAAATGGTTCTTCATCTACCCGGAACAAGGCATTGCTACCGTGAATGAAATCGCCTTCCCGGCGAACACTCCGGTGGAATTCAAGGTGACCTCCAACTCCGTGATGAACTCGTTCTTTATCCCGCGTCTGGGCAGCCAGATCTACGCGATGGCGGGTATGCAGACCAAACTGCATCTTATCGCCAATGAAGCCGGTACCTACGACGGTATCTCCGCCAGCTATAGCGGACCAGGCTTCTCCGGTATGAAGTTCAAAGCTATCGCCACGCCGGACCGCGCAGCGTTCGACCAATGGGTCGCTAAAGTGAAACAATCTCAGAACACCATGGCTGACATGGATGCTTACGAGAAAGTTGCCGCACCAAGCGAATACAATAAGGTTGAATACTTCTCCAGCGTGAAACCCGATTTGTTTAAAGACGTTATCAACAAATTTATGGGCCACGGCAAGAGCATGGACATGACCCAGCCAGAAGGTGAGCACGCCTCGCATGAAGGTATGGAAGGCATGGACATGAGCCACGCGGAAGCCTCTCACTAAAGGGGTCGAGGAAGAATACGATGTTCGGAAAACTTACACTGGATGCAGTGCCGTACCATGAACCCATTATTATGGTCACGGTTGCTGCGATTATCGTCGGGGGACTGGCGGTAGTCGGTCTGCTCACTTACTTCAAAAAGTGGGCATGGCTGTGGAATGAATGGTTTACCTCTGTAGACCACAAACGTCTTGGCATTATGTATGTTGCGGTTGCAGTCGTTATGCTGCTGCGTGGCTTTGCAGACGCCGTGATGATGCGTAGTCAGCAGGCGCTGGCTTCTGCCGGGGAAGCAGGTTTCCTGCCACCTCACCACTACGATCAGATTTTCACCGCTCACGGTGTGATCATGATCTTCTTCGTGGCGATGCCATTCGTTATCGGTCTGATGAACCTCGTGGTTCCGCTACAGATCGGCGCGCGTGACGTGGCGTTCCCGTTCCTGAACAACCTGAGCTTCTGGTTCACGGTTGTCGGTGTGATTCTGGTTAACATCTCTCTGGGCGTCGGTGAGTTCGCGCAGACGGGTTGGCTGGCTTATCCGCCGCTGTCGGGAATTGAATACAGCCCTGGTGTCGGGGTCGATTACTGGATCTGGGCACTCCAGCTCTCTGGTATCGGTACGACGCTGACCGGTATCAACTTCTTCGTAACGATTCTGAAGATGCGTGCGCCGGGCATGGGTATGTTCAAGATGCCAGTCTTTACCTGGGCATCTCTGTGCGCCAACGTACTGATTATCGTCTCGTTCCCCATTCTGACCGTGACCATCGCGCTGTTGACCCTCGACCGTTATATCGGTACCCATTTCTTTACCAACGATATGGGCGGCAACATGATGATGTACATCAACCTGATTTGGGCCTGGGGCCATCCGGAAGTGTACATCCTGGTTCTGCCGGTATTCGGGGTATTCTCCGAAATCGCAGCGACCTTCTCGCGTAAACGTCTGTTTGGTTACACTTCGCTGGTATGGGCGACCATCTGTATTACCATCCTGTCGTTCATCGTCTGGCTGCACCACTTCTTTACGATGGGTGCAGGCGCGAACGTAAACGCCTTCTTTGGTATTACGACGATGATCATCGCTATCCCGACCGGGGTGAAGATCTTCAACTGGCTGTTCACCATGTACCAGGGTCGCATCGTGTTCCACTCTGCGATGCTGTGGACCATCGGCTTTATCGTCACCTTCTCGGTGGGCGGTATGACCGGCGTTCTGCTGGCGGTGCCGGGTGCGGACTTCGTCCTGCACAACAGTCTGTTCCTGATTGCCCACTTCCATAACGTGATTATCGGCGGTGTGGTGTTCGGTTGCTTCGCAGGCCTGACCTACTGGTGGCCGAAGGCATTTGGTTTCACGCTGAATGAAACCTGGGGCAAACGCGCATTCTGGTTCTGGATCATTGGCTTCTTCGTGGCATTTATGCCGCTGTACGTGCTGGGCTTTATGGGTATGACCCGTCGCCTGAGCCAGCAGATTGATCCGCAGTTCCACTCTATGCTGGTGATTGCAGCCTGCGGTGCGGCACTGATTGCTATTGGTATCCTCTGCCTGCTGATTCAGATTTACGTGTCTATTCGCGACCGCGACCAGAACCGTGACCTGACCGGTGACCCGTGGGGTGGCCGTACGCTGGAATGGGCGACTTCTTCTCCGCCGCCGTTCTATAACTTCGCTGTGGTTCCTGAGATTCACGAACGTGATTCCTTCTGGGAAATGAAAGAAAAAGGCGAAGCGTACAAGCAACCGGCGCATTATGAAGAAATTCATATGCCGAAAAACAGCGGTGCGGGCGTTGTGATTGCCGCCTTCGCAACGGTGTTTGGTTTCGCGATGATCTGGCACATCTGGTGGATGGCGATTGTTGGCTTCGCCGGCATGATCATTACCTGGATTGTGAAAAGCTTCGACGAGGACGTGGATTACTACGTACCGGTTGCAGAAATCGAAAAACTGGAAAAACAGCATTTCGATGAGATTTCTAAGGCAGGGCTGAAAAATGGCAACTGATACTTTAACGCATGCGAATGCCCACGCGCACGAACATGGGCACCACGATGCAGGCCCGACTAAGGTATTTGGGTTCTGGATCTACCTGATGAGCGACTGCATTTTGTTCTCATGCCTGTTTGCTACCTATGCCGTTCTGGTGAACGGCACGGCGGGTGGCCCGACTGGCAAGGACATCTTCGAGCTGCCGTTCGTCCTGGTAGAAACCGCACTGCTGTTATTCAGCTCCATCACCTACGGCATGGCGGCGATCGCCATGTACAAAAACAACAAAAGCCAGGTTATTTCCTGGCTGGCACTGACCTTCTTGTTCGGTGCCGGGTTCGTAGGAATGGAGATTTATGAATTCCATCACCTGATCGCAGAAGGTATGGGTCCGGACCGCAGTGGCTTCCTCTCCGCGTTCTTCGCGCTGGTCGGCACCCACGGTCTGCACGTAACCTCGGGTCTGGTATGGATGGCAGTGCTGATGTTCCAGGTTTCGCGTCGCGGCCTGACCAGCACTAACCGTACCCGTATCATGTGCCTGAGCCTGTTCTGGCACTTCCTGGACGTGGTGTGGATCTGTGTGTTCTCTGTAGTCTATCTGATGGGGGCGATGTAATGAGTCATTCAACGGAACATGGCGCTTCCCACGGTAGCGTAAAAACCTACATGACAGGTTTTATCCTGTCGGTCATCCTGACGGTTATTCCGTTCTGGATGGTGATGAGCGGCACGGCATCTCATGCTGCGATTCTGGGCACCGTACTGGTTACCGCGGTTGTGCAGATTCTGGTGCATCTGGTTTGCTTCCTGCACATGAACACGAAGTCCGATGAAGGCTGGAATATGACAGCTTTCGTCTTTACCGTGATTATCATCGCAATCCTGGTAGTCGGCTCCATCTGGATCATGTGGAACCTCAACTACAACATGATGGTTCACTAAGAGCGGCGAGTATGTTGAAGCAATACCTGCAAGTAACGAAACCTGGCATTATTTTTGGCAACCTGATCTCGGTGATCGGTGGGTTCCTGCTGGCCTCTAAAGGCCATATTGATTACCCGCTGTTCGTCTACACGCTGGTTGGCGTGTCGCTGGTTGTCGCCTCCGGTTGTGTATTTAACAACTACATTGACCGTGACATCGATAAGAAGATGGAGCGGACGAAAAACCGCGTGCTGGTCCGGGGCCTGATTTCGCCGAAAGTCTCGCTGGTTTACGCTGCCTTGTTGGGTATTGCTGGCTTCATGCTGCTGTGGTTTGGCGCGAATCCTCTGGCCTGCTGGCTGGGGGTGATGGGCTTTGTGGTGTATGTGGGCGTCTATAGCCTGTATATGAAACGCCACTCGGTCTACGGCACGCTGATCGGCTCGCTTTCCGGCGCAGCGCCTCCGGTGATTGGCTACTGTGCCGTCACCGGCGGGTTTGACAGCGGTGCGGCTATTCTGCTGGCGATTTTCAGCCTCTGGCAGATGCCTCATTCGTACGCCATCGCCATTTTCCGCTTTAAAGATTACCAGGCGGCAAACATCCCGGTACTGCCGGTGGTGAAAGGCATTTCGGTCGCCAAAAACCATATCACGCTCTATATCATCGCTTTTGCGGTCGCAACACTGATGCTCTCCCTTGGCGGTTACGCCGGGTATAAATATCTGGTGGTTGCCGCGGCCGTAAGCGTATGGTGGCTGGGTATGGCGCTGCGTGGCTACAAAGTGGAAGATGACAAAGTCTGGGCGCGTAAGCTGTTCGGCTTTTCCATCATCGCGATTACCGCGTTAAGCGTGATGATGTCAGTGGATTTTATGGTCCCTGACTCTCACAGTCTGCTCGCGGCTGTCTGGTAACGGATAACGCCTTTTAAAAGCCGGGGATAACCCGGCTTTTTTATGTCTGTCAGTTGGCTACAGCGTTCCACCTCCCCATAGCCCCCTCCCCTCGTCTCTTTACCGCGATATGGCCTTTATAATTCTTTCGCGGCACGTTTCCAGAGTCGGTCCGTTTCGGCTGGGTAGTTAATGTGTGCTGGCAGCGAAATAAATACCGTTCACAGCCTCGTAATATCTATTAAACAATCACCTATTTACCGCGCCTGGCGCCCCGCCTAAACTATGGCCTGTTTTTCGATTGAGGTGGTAATGAACGATTATAAAATGACGCCAGGCGAGTTGCGCGCAACCTGGGGTTTAGGGACTGTTTTTTCCCTGCGCATGCTTGGCATGTTTATGGTCCTGCCCGTTCTGACCACGTATGGCATGGCATTACAGGGTGCCAGCGAGGCGCTGATTGGTCTGGCGATTGGCATTTACGGCCTGGCACAGGCGGTGTTTCAAATTCCCTTTGGTCTGCTTTCAGACCGCGTTGGTCGCAAACCGCTTATCGTCGGTGGCCTCGCCATCTTTGTGATCGGCAGCATTATTGCGGCCCTCTCAGATTCCATCTGGGGCATTATTCTTGGGCGCGCGCTCCAGGGCTCCGGCGCCATTGCCGCCGCGGTGATGGCTCTGCTTTCTGATTTAACCCGTGAACAAAATCGCACTAAAGCCATGGCGTTTATTGGCGTCAGTTTCGGCGTGACCTTTGCTATCGCGATGGTGCTTGGCCCGATCATCACCCACACACTGGGCCTGCACGCCCTCTTCTGGCTGATTGCCGCGCTGGCGACCCTGGGTATCGCGTTAACATTGTGGGTGGTGCCAAACAGCCACAACCACGTGCTTAACCGGGACTCCGGGATGGTAAAAGGCTGCTTTAGTCAGGTCATCGCCAGTCCGAAACTGCTGAAACTGAACTTCGGCATCATGTGTCTGCATATCCTGCTAATGTCCACCTTCGTCGCCCTGCCGGGCATGCTTGAAGCCGCCGGATTTGCCGCCCGCGATCACTGGAAAATCTATCTTGTTACGATGCTGGTGTCGTTTGTTTCCGTGGTGCCTTTTATTATTTATGCGGAAGTGAAGCGCCGCATGAAGCGCGTGTTTGTATTTTGCGTCGCGCTGCTGCTTATTGCGGAGATCGTGCTCTGGGGGGCGGGTCCCCATTTCTGGGAACTGGTGCTGGGGGTTCAGATTTTCTTCCTCGCCTTTAACCTGATGGAAGCCTTGCTACCGTCGCTTATTAGCAAAGAAGCCCCTGCCGGATACAAAGGCACGGCGATGGGGATTTACTCCACCAGCCAGTTCCTTGGGGTGGCGATTGGCGGCGCGCTCGGTGGCTGGGTCGACGGCCTGTTCGACTCACAGACGGTCTTTCTGGCGGGCGCGCTGCTGTCCATGATCTGGCTGCTGGTCGCCGGAAGTATGCAGGAACCGCCCTATGTCAGTAGCCTGCGCATTGCCATACCGGAAGGTGTCACGCCAGATGCCTCACTGCAGGAGCGGCTGCTGGCAACTAGCGGGGTAAGCGAAGTGCTGGTCGTCGCGGAGGAACGCAGCGCCTACGTCAAAATAGACAGCAAAGTCACCAACCGTTTCGAGGTTGAGCAAGCCATCAAAGGGGCATAAAAAAAGCGGGGAAATCCCGCTTTTTTATTAATCGCGGAAGTTTTTGAACTGGAAAGGCTGTCCCAGATTACCGCCGCGTACCAGCGCCATTGTCGACTGCAGATCGTCGCGGGATTTCCCGGTGACGCGAATCTCTTCGCCCTGAATTTGCGTCTGCACTTTCAGTTTGCTGTCTTTAATCAGCTTAACGATTTTTTTGGCAACGGCGTTCTCAATGCCCTGCTTAAGTTTGGTTTCAACGAACCAGGTTTTGCCGCTGTGGACAAACTCTTCCGGAACATCAATTGATGTGCCTTCGATACCGCGTTTTAACAGCTTCGCGCGCAGGATATCCAGCAATTGATTGACCTGAAAATCGGACTCACTGAGAACTTTGATCGTCTTATTCTGTTCATTCAGCTCAAAAGTGGCTTCAACGTTACGAAAATCGAAGCGTGTTTCGACTTCACGGGTCGCATTTTCAATGGCGTTGCGGACTTCCTGAAGATCAACCTCAGAAACAATATCGAAAGATGGCATCTTTTCTTCTCCCTCAGTGTTTATTGCGATGCATAATACCCGCAACCAAGCATAACTCAACTTGTAATAGCCGAATGCAGTGCTGACGGCGCTATACTGTAAGCAGTGACACCTGGCGCAGTTGCAGGTGAGGAGGAACAATGAAAATTACCGTACTCGGATGCGGTGCTTTAGGGCAATTGTGGTTAACTGCTCTGTGCAAGCATGGACACGAAGTACAGGGTTGGTTGCGCGTACCGCAACCCTTTTGCAGTGTGAACCTGGTTGATGAAGACGGCTCCATTTTTAACGAATCCCTGACCGCGAACGATCCCGAATTTCTGGCGAGCAGCGACTTATTGCTGGTCACGCTTAAAGCCTGGCAGGTTTCTGACGCGGTAAGAGGTTTAGCGGCGATGTTGCCAGCCACCACACCCATTTTGCTGATTCATAACGGCATGGGCACGGTAGAAGAGCTGAAATCACTGTCGCAGCCCTTACTGATTGGCACCACGACGCACGCGGCGCGCCGCGACGGCAATGTCATTGTACATGTTGCCAGCGGCACGACGCATATTGGCCCGGCGAGGCAGCAGGACGGCGACTTTAGCTATCTGGCTGATAGTCTGCAGGAGGTGCTTCCGGACGTGGCCTGGCACAACAACATTCGCCCGGCTCTCTGGCGCAAACTGGCGGTTAATTGCGTGGTGAATCCGCTGAGCGCGCTGGAAAATTGCCGAAACGGCGATTTACGTAACTTTCCCGATGAAATCAAGAAAATCACCCACGAGGTCGCTGCCGTTATCGAACGTGAAGGCCACCATATCTCGGCTGATGAGTTACTCAGCTACGTATACCAGGTGATCGATAACACGGCGGATAATATTTCCTCAATGTTGCAGGACATTCGCGCCATGCGTCATACCGAGTGCGATTACATCACAGGCTACCTGCTCAAACGCGCCCGTGCCCACGGTATCGCGGTGCCGGAAAACGCCCGCCTGTATGACTTAGTGAAACGTAAGGAGAGTGAGTATGAGCGCATCAGCTCTGGTATGTCTCGCCCCTGGTAGTGAAGAGACCGAAGCGGTCACCACTATCGACCTGCTTGTTCGTGGCGGCATCAGCGTGACCACCGCCAGCGTTGCCAGTGACGGTAATCTTGCGATCACCTGCTCGCGTGGGGTCAAGCTGCTGGCAGATGCGCCGCTGGTCTCTGTGGCAGACGGTGATTACGACATTATCGTCTTACCGGGCGGAATTAAGGGGGCAGAATGTTTCCGTGACAGCCCACTGCTGGTAGAGACCGTACGGCAATTCCATGCCTCCGGACGTATCGTCGCGGCCATATGCGCAGCGGCAGCTACCGTATTGGTGCCTCACAACCTGTTCCCACTAGGCAATATGACCGGCTTCCCGGCGCTGAAAGAGAAAATACCGGCGGAGCAGTGGCAGGACAAACGCGTTGTCTGGGATCCACGCGTAAAATTGCTCACCAGTCAGGGGCCAGGCACGAGCATTGATTTTGGCTTAAAGATTATTGATCTGCTGGTCGGGCGGGAAAAAGCCTATGAAGTGGCATCGCAGTTGGTGATGGCGGCGGGGATTTATAATTACTACGAAGCCTGAACAGGCGGCGGGAGTAGTTTCCGCCGCTAAACGGATTACAGATGTTGTTTAATAAACGCGATTACCTTTTCTTGTGGGTAATCCGGTGAATGAATGGGGATCCATAAAAACCCTGCCGGCCCCATGACGATATAATCAAGCGTACCATCACTCATTACTGATGTGACTTTACTCCACGCCATAAAGGCGTGAGAAGCGTGATTATCAGCATGCGTCCACTGTATCCCTTCATTTGTCAGCTCAAGCGAGTAGCCATAACGGTTGGCATCATTGACTTCATAATATCTGCGTGACCATTGCCTGTAACGCCGGGTCATCGTTATCTTTACGGTCAATACACCTGCGATATAGCACAGCACCAATAGCGACAGGGCCGCACCATCGCGAAAATAAAAGAGATAATCATCTGTTGTATCGTCTGCAACCCAGCCCATAAAACGGAAATGAAAATTGCCGTTAAACAGTGAAACCGCAAGGGCTATTACCAGCCACATAAAGAATGCCGTAATGATAAACAAGGGCAATCTGCCAAAGCGGCGACGAGTTTCAGGTAATGTCGCACGGCAAAAACCTAAGCCTCGTAAATAATGTTCAAAAGATAAAGACTGCGCGGGTACGTTAATTGAAAAGCGCACGTCATCCTGACGTGCGGATACAGATTCATAATCCATTATGGGTAAACATCCTTGTTTTACTGAATTTAAGGTCGGTACACCTTCACATTCTCAAAACCCTGCTCACGCAGATAGAGCGCCTGCAGGCGGCTCATCACCCCACGCTCACACCACAGTAACCAGGTTTTGCTCTGATCGAGGTCGCCGAATTTGGTGCTCAGCTTATAGAACGGCAGCGACACCACGTCGATACCTTCCACCGCCAGCGGTTTATCGTCCTGCTCGTCAATAGAACGGATATCGAGAATCACATCGTTCGGGCCAAATCCGCTGACCGTTTCGACCTCAACAACCGTTTCGCTGGTCTGCGCGGCGATATCACGAATATCGATATTCGAGGCTTCCGCAACCACACGATCCAGGATCTCGAAATCGAAATGTGCTTCTTCCGCTTCGATTTTGGCCTTCACGGCTTTCACCGTCGGGCTTTTCGAAATAACACCGCAATATTCCGGCATCGTACGGGCAAAATCTTCGGTACCGATTTCACGCGCCAGATCGATGATGTGCTCTTTATCGTAAGAGATCAGCGGACGCAGGATCAGGGTATCGGAGACATTATCAATCAGGCGCAGGTTGGTCAGCGTCTGGCTGGAGACCTGACCGAGCGCTTCACCCGTTACCAGCGCCTGCACACCATAGCGCTCGGCAACTTTGGATGCCGCACGCACCATTATGCGTTTGAGCACTACGCCCATCTGGCCGTCATCGACTTTTTCGAGGATCTCGCCAACCACTGGTTCAAAATTGATCGCCACAAAACGTACCCGGTGGGAGCTGCCAAAGCGGTTCCACAGGTAATGCGCAACCTGACGCACGCCAATCTCATGCGCCGCGCCGCCCAGGTTAAAGAAGCAATAATGTACGCGACAGCCACGACGCATCAGCATGTAGCTGGAGACGCCGGAGTCGAAACCGCCGGAAATCAGCGACAGAACATCTTCCTGCGTACCAATCGGGAAACCACCGATGCCTTCGTAACGGCCTTTTACCAGCAGCAGGCGATCATCTTCGATCTCGAGATTCACGGTGACATCCGGGTGCGTCAGCTTCACGCGGGCGGACTCTACGTGCTGATTCAAACCGCCGCCGACGTAGCGTTCCACTTCAATAGAACTAAACTCGTGCTTGCCGCGACGTTTTACACGCACGCAGAACGTTTTGCCTTCGATCTGGTCGCGGTATTGCACCAGCGCTTTTTCGAAAATATCGTGCAAAGAGGTGAACGGGACATCTTCCACCTCCAGAATATGGTGAATACCCGGGATACGGGTCAGCGCGTCACGAATCACCAGACGTTGGTTTTCATCTTTGGCGCGCACTTCGATATTATCCCAGTGACGGACAACGGCGAGGGTCTCATCATACTGCTTAAGAACGTTACGAATGTTCCCGGTGAGAATTTTAATAAAGCGCAAACGCACAGATTGGCTTTTGATGGTGATTTCCGGGAACAATTTAATGATAAACTTCATGGCGGCAATGGTTCGTTGGTAAGCCCGACGGGGCTAGAAATGGAAAATAGTACAGCAGCCCTTATACACAAAATCATTCAAAATGCTTCGCGGCGGCAACTGAGTGAACCCAGAAGCTTACTCATGTAAGTGACTGGGGTGAACAAAGGCAGCCAACAAAGAAGCAGTTTGAAGGATGAAGTGTATACCGCGGCTGCCATCCAGGCGCGGAAGTATACCACCATCGCGAAGCTCCTGCGCATTTTGCATGACCATTGCGCGTTATTTGCTAAGCCTCACGACTTCGCTACCATATCGTAGTCGGTATCAATAAGAGTCAGACATTCACTATGCCAAAGAAAAACGACGCACCCGCCACATTTGAAACGGCGTTGAGCGAGCTGGAACAGATTGTTACCCGTCTTGAAAGCGGCGATCTTCCGCTGGAAGAGGCCCTTAATGAATTCGAACGCGGCGTACAGCTTGCCCGTCAGGGGCAAGTGAAACTCCAGCAGGCGGAACAGCGCGTACAGATTTTGCTGTCCGACAATGAAGAGGCACCTCTCACGCCGTTCACACCGGATAACGAGTAAATGGACTTTAGCCAACAATTACAGGCCTGTGTCGAACATGCCAATGATGCACTGCGGCGGTTTATTGCCCCTCTTCCCTTTCAGAACACTCCTCTGGTTGAGGCCATGCAGTATGGCGCATTATTAGGCGGTAAGCGCCTGCGTCCGTTCCTGGTCTATGCGACCGGCGGTATGTTCGGCGTCAGCCGGGAAACCCTGGATGCCCCTGCTGCAGCGGTTGAGTGTATTCACGCCTATTCGCTGATTCACGATGACTTGCCTGCCATGGACGACGATGATTTACGTCGTGGCCTGCCCACCTGCCACATCAAATTCGGCGAAGCCAATGCGATACTGGCCGGAGACGCGCTGCAAACGCTGGCGTTTACTATCCTCAGTGATGCGCCCATGCCAGAAGTGGCAACGCAGGACCGCCTTGCCATGGTACGCGAACTGGCGATTGCCAGCGGTGCTGCCGGCATGTGCGGAGGTCAGGCTCTGGATCTCGCCGCAGAAGGTCAGCAGGTCGATTTAGCCGCGCTGGAGCGCATTCATCGCCATAAAACGGGCGCATTGATTCGCGCGGCGGTAAGAATGGGTGCACTCAGTGCGGGTAATTCAGGACATCAATGGCTGCCGGTGCTGGATAAGTACGCCGAAAGCATCGGTCTGGCCTTCCAGGTTCAGGATGACATCCTGGATGTTGTCGGCGATACTGCGACACTTGGTAAACGCCAGGGTGCCGATCAGCAGCTCGGCAAAAGCACCTATCCTGCGTTACTGGGCCTTGAGCAAGCCCGGATTAAAGCCCGCGATCTGATTGCCGACGCTCGCCAGTCTCTGGATCTCCTGGCGGCGCAATCACTGGATACAACGGCACTGGAAGCACTGGCGAATTACATAATCCAGCGTGATAAATAAACAATACGCTCCGAATCGTCCGGGTTGCCGAAAGGCAAAAACATCGCCCAATGGATGACGAGCAACACGATGAGTCTCTGATGAGTTTTGATATAGCCAAATACCCGACCCTGGCACTTGTCGATTCCACTGCGGAATTGCGTTCGCTGCCAAAAGAGAGCCTGCCGAAGCTGTGCGATGAACTGCGTCGCTACCTGCTCGACAGCGTGAGCCGCTCCAGCGGACACTTCGCCTCCGGGCTTGGCACGGTTGAACTGACCGTGGCGCTTCATTATGTCTATAACACGCCATTTGATCAGTTAATCTGGGACGTTGGCCACCAGGCTTATCCGCACAAAATTCTTACAGGCCGACGCGACCGCATCGGTACTATCCGGCAGAAAGACGGCCTGCATCCTTTCCCGTGGCGAGGTGAGAGCGAATACGATGTGTTAAGCGTCGGTCACTCCTCCACATCCATCAGCGCGGGCATTGGTGTTGCCGTTGCCGCCGCGAAAGAGGGCAAACAGCGCCGTACCGTCTGCGTGATTGGCGATGGCGCGATTACCGCCGGGATGGCATTCGAAGCCATGAACCATGCGGGCGATATCCGCCCGGATATGCTGGTTGTGCTGAACGACAATGAGATGTCGATTTCTGAAAATGTCGGCGCGCTGAATAACCATCTGGCGCAGTTACTTTCCGGTAAGCTCTATTCCACGCTGCGCGAAGGCGGCAAAAAAGTGCTTTCCGGCGTGCCGCCAATCAAAGAGCTCATCAAGCGTACCGAAGAACACATCAAAGGCATGGTAGTGCCCGGCACCCTGTTTGAAGAGTTGGGCTTTAACTACATTGGCCCGGTTGACGGCCATGATGTTATGGGGCTTATCAATACGCTTAAGAATATGCGTGGTCTGAAAGGCCCGCAGTTCCTGCATATCATGACCAAGAAAGGCCGTGGTTATGAGCCCGCCGAGAAAGACCCAATCACTTTCCATGCGGTACCGAAATTCGACCCGACCAGCGGTACCCTGCCGAAAAGCAGTGGCGGCATGCCGAGCTATTCGAAGATTTTCGGTGACTGGCTGTGCGAAATGGCGGCAAAAGACAGCAAGTTGATGGCGATTACCCCCGCGATGCGTGAAGGTTCAGGCATGGTGGAGTTTTCCCGTAAATTCCCGGATCGCTATTTCGATGTTGCGATCGCTGAACAGCACGCGGTGACCTTTGCCGCCGGGCTGGCGATTGGCGGTTATAAGCCAGTGGTCGCCATCTACTCCACTTTTTTGCAGCGCGCCTATGATCAGGTTATCCACGACGTCGCTATCCAGAAACTGCCGGTGCTGTTCGCCATTGATCGTGCAGGGATCGTCGGTGCTGATGGCCAGACTCACCAGGGGGCGTTTGATATTTCCTATCTGCGCTGTATCCCGGACATGATTATCATGACGCCAAGCGACGAGAACGAATGCCGCCAGATGCTGTTTACCGGATATCACCACAACGCAGGCCCGAGCGCCGTGCGTTACCCGCGTGGTAACGCGGTTGGTGTGACGCTCGAACCGCTGGAAAAACTGCCGTTAGGTAAAGGCGTTGTGAAGCGCGAAGGTGAGAAAATCGCCATCCTTAACTTCGGCACCTTATTGCCGGAAGCCGCAAAAGCCGCGGAAGCACTCAACGCCACACTGGTCGATATGCGTTTCGTTAAACCGCTTGATAACGCGCTGATTCTGGAGATGGCGGCACGGCATGAGGCGTTGGTTACGCTGGAAGAAAACGCCATCATCGGTGGTGCGGGCAGCGGGGTGAACGAGCTATTGATGTCGCAGCGTAAGCCGATTCCTGTCCTGAACCTCGGCCTGCCGGACTTCTTCATTCCGCAGGGAACCCAGGATGAAGCGCGTGCCGAACTGGGGCTGGATGCTGCGGGTATTCAAGCACGTATCACAAGCTGGCTCGCATAACCTCCCCTGTCGCTCCTGCTATGCTTAACGGTAATGTTTGTAATCCTACTCTAAATAGTTCGGGTTGCAGGAAGGCGGCAAGTCAGTAAGTCCCCGGGAGCATAGACACCTATGTGACTGGGGCGCGCTGACGCAGGCAACGCACCTGTCACTCGAAATATAACGAGTATAAGCAGGAGTGGACCCATGCAATACAACACGTTAGGAAAAACAGATCTTAAAGTTTCCCGCCTTTGCCTTGGCTGCATGACCTTTGGCGAGCCAGATCGTGGCAACCACGCCTGGACGCTGCCGGAAGAGAGCAGTCGTCTGATTATCCAGCACGCCCTGAATGGCGGCATTAACTTCTTCGATACCGCAAACAGCTATTCCGATGGCAGCAGTGAAGAGATCGTGGGCCGTGCGCTACGTGACTTCGCCCGCCGTGAAGACGTGGTGGTAGCCACCAAGGTCTATCATGCATCCGGCACGCTCAAAGAAGGCCTCTCACGTGCGCAAATTCTGCGCTCCATTGATGACAGCCTGCAACGCCTGGGGATGGACTATGTCGATTTACTGCAAATCCACCGCTGGGACTACAACACGCCGATTGAAGAGACGCTGGAAGCGCTCAATGATGTCGTAAAAGCCGGGAAAGCGCGTTACATCGGCGCGTCTTCCATGCACGCTCACCAGTTCGCACAGGCGCTGGAATTGCAAAAACAGCACGGCTGGGCGCCCTTTGTCACCATGCAGGATCACTACAACCTCATCTACCGTGAAGAAGAGCGTGAAATGCTGCCGCTCTGCTATAAAGAGGGGGTGGCGGTGATCCCGTGGAGTCCGCTGGCGCGCGGTCGCCTGACTCGTCCCTGGGGTGAAACCACCGCGCGAATCGTATCAGACGAAGTGGGGAAAAAACTCTACAACGAAAGCGATGAGAACGACGCGCAGATTGCTGAGCGTCTGGGCTCCATTGCCGAAGAAACGGGCGCTACGCGCGCGCAGGTCGCGCTGGCATGGCTGCTGAGCAAACCCGGTATTGCCGCCCCGATTATCGGCGCATCGCGCGAAGAGCAACTCGAAGAGCTATTACAGGCGGTAGATTTAACGCTAAAACCAGAGCAGATCGCCGAAATGGAAACACCGTACAAACAGCATCCGGTGGTCGGGTTTAAGTGATTCGTTAGTGGTTTTTTGAACGATCTGAAATGTTCCGGATGCGGCGTTAAACGCCTCATCCGGGCTACCTCTGATAAAAGCGTCGGTTAGAGAATACCAATCGGCCAGTAGTGACCCACCGCATACAAAATACCTGCGGAGATAATCCCGGCCACGATATCGTCAACCATGATCCCCATGCCCCCATGCACATTCCGATCAAACCAGCGAATCGGCCACGGTTTCCACATGTCGAAAATACGGAAGATCACAAAACCGGCGGCGACCCATTGCCAGTCATTCGTCGGGAGTGCCATCAGGGTGATCCACATCCCGATAAATTCATCCCAGACGATGCTGCCATGATCGTGCACGCCCATATCTTTCGCCGTACGATGGCAGAGATAAACGCCCACGCTAATCCCCAGCATCACCAGCAATGAATAGAGCTGCCACGGCAGAAAGGTCATCAGATACCAGAACGGGATAGAGGCCAAAGAGCCCATTGTGCCTGGCACGACAGGGCTTAATCCGCTGCCAAAACCCGTAGCCAGCAAATGCCACGGGTTACTCATTTTCAAACGGCTTTTGGCAATGTCTTTAAAGCGCGGCAAAATGGTCATATCCTTTCCAGTCAAGCGTCACAGTTTTACCTTCACGGGTAAAATTCAGGCCTTCCACATCTGCGCTCATCTGCCCAATACAGGTCACTGGCACACCCAGATGGCCCACGGCTACCTCCAGCGCGCCCCGGTTAATTTCCGGTACGGTAAAGCACAACTCGTAATCTTCTCCGCCTGACAACGCCCAGCGCAGAGCCTGTTCCGCATCCACATGACGCAACATCGCCTGCGAATAAGGTAACGCATTGAGATCGACCCGCGCACCGCAACCGCTGGCCTTGAGAATATGTCCAAGATCCGAGATAAGCCCATCGGAGAGATCGATAGCCGAGCTTGCCAGATTGCGCATCGCCTGCCCGTGTAAAACACGCGGTACAGGGCGCAGGTGGCGCTGCAACAGATATTTGGCATCTTGTGCGTCGGCAACCTGCAACTGCTTTTGCAAAATAGCCAGCCCGGCTGCGCTATCGCCCGGTGTGCCTGTGACATAAATCCAGTCACCAGGCTTAGCGCCGCTACGTTTTAAAGCGCGCCCGGCGGGAACATAGCCATGAATACCCAACGTCATCGACAACGGGCCACGGGTTGTGTCACCGCCAATGAGTTGCATATCGTAGTAATTGAGTTGCTCGAACAGGCTATCGCTAAACGCTTTAAGCCAGTCTTCGTCGACATTCGGCAGGGTCAGCGCCAGCGTTAGCCATGCCGGATCAGCCCCCATGGCCGCCAGATCGCTAATGTTCACCGCCAGGGCTTTATATGCCAGGTCAGCCGGTTCGATATCAGGAAGAAAATGGATGCCTGACACCAGCGTGTCAGTGCTGATTGCCAGCGTCTGCTTTTCGGGTACGTTGAGCAGTGCACAGTCGTCGCCAATGCCGGTATCGACGTCACGGCGCGAGCTTGTTACACGGTCAAAATAACGGGCAATCAGGGAAAATTCGCCGCATGCCATACGTTATGCCTCAGCAAAGAAAAGAAAAAGCCGGATCGGGCGTGTCAAAACAACGCCCGGCTCCGGCTTACGGATCATTTTTTGTGGGGACGGATCGCGGGGGCTGCTTTGTCGAGCACGCCATTTACAAATTTGTGGCTGTCTTCTGCGCCGAAGGTTTTCGCCAGTTCGATAGCTTCGTTAATCGCAACTTTGTACGGGACATCATCACGTTTAGACAATTCGAACAGAGCAATGCGCAGCACCGCTTTTTCAACCTGGCCCAGCTCTTCGAGCAGACGGGACAGGTACGGCTTCATCAGGCCGTCGAGATACGCGCTGTTAGTCGCCACCCCGGTCAACAGTTCACGGAAGTACAGAACGTCCACATCTTTTACGTCCTGTTCCGCCAGGAACTGGTATTCAACATCAGCGATGTCGTTTTGGGACAACTGCCAGGAGTAGAGCGCCTGGACGGCACACTCACGGGCGCGGCGACGAGCAGCAGGTTTCACGGAATTCCCCTTACAAAATTCAGGCCTTGATGGCTTTCAATACGTTAATCATTTCAAGCGCGGTCAGTGCAGCTTCTGCACCTTTGTTACCGGCTTTGGTGCCAGCACGTTCGATGGCTTGTTCAATACTTTCAGTGGTCAGAACACCGAAGGCTACCGGGATCCCACTGTCCTGAGCGACATGCGCCAGACCATTGCTTGCACCGCCAGCCACATATTCAAAGTGCGCGGTGCCGCCACGGATAACGGTACCCAGCGCAATCACCGCGTCATATTTACCGGTTTTCGCCAGCGCGTCAGCCGCCAGTGGCAGTTCATACGCGCCTGGCACCCAAACAACGGTAATGTTGTCATCTTTTACCTGACCAATGCGTTTCAGGGCGTCAATCGCACCTTCCAGCAGGCTGTCATTGATAAAGTTGTTGAAACGCGCAATGGTGATGGCGACGCGAGCGTCCGGGGTAGCAACGTTAGCTTCAATAATGTTCATACTCTTCCTTCACAGGTTCAGTTCAGACCCCGCAGGGGGGCGGATTTTATCATAATATTTCACGCGCTGCCTCCCTTTTACAGCAGAGGCTACGCGTGGGTAAGATGCAGGCAGACGTCTGGCCCAACCTGACGTATCTCATTGAATTTAAAAGAGGGTGCATCGGCCAGCGCTTCCAGCCCTGGCAGCACGCACAGCCCCCGAGCATCCGCGCCCAACAGTTTCGGCGCAAGATAGACAATCAGTTCATCGACCAGCCCTGCCTGCAGCAACGCGCCCGCAAGGTTAGCCCCTGCTTCTACCCAAATGCTGTTGATCTGCTGTTTGCCCAGCAGCATCATCAGCGTGACCAGGTCTGCATGACCACGGTGTTCCGGCACGAGGATCTCACGTACTGATTCAGGCCAGGCTCGGCTATCGTGGCGTGTCCGCGCAAACCAGGTCTCTCCCGGCTGCTGAACGATGGCATGCTCAGGCGTCACACGATGCTGGCTGTCCACGACAATACGCACCGGCTGGCGCAGGTTTTCCTGCGGATAAAGCTTTTGTATGTCAGGGCTCAGCTCGTCCCAGCGGACGGTCAGTTTGGGGTCATCCGCCAGTACCGTCGCGCTACTGGTTAAAATCGCGTGGCTCTGGGCGCGTAAACGCTGTACGTCGCGTCGCGCCTGCGGCGACGTGATCCACTGGCTCTCGCCGCTGGCCATCGCGGTACGGCCATCAAGGGATGCGCCAAGTTTAAGCTGGATCCAGGGGAAACCGGTACGCATGCGTTTTAAAAAACCTTTATTCAGCGCTTCGGCTTCTGACATCATCAGGCCATGACTGACCTCGATGCCCTCCTGCTGCAGGCGGTACAACCCCCGCCCGGCAACCTGCGGATTCGGATCCTGCATGGCCGCCACAACGCGAGCGACACCAGCGGCAATGAGTGCTTCACAGCACGGCGGTGTACGCCCATGATGGCTGCACGGCTCAAGCGTCACATACGCGGTAGCACCCCGTGCGCGCTCACCCGCCATACGCAATGCATGTACCTCAGCGTGCGGTTCACCCGCACGATAGTGGAAGCCTTCGCCGACGATTTCGCCGTTATTCACAATCACGCAGCCGACATTCGGGTTCGGATGAGTGGTGAAACGCCCGCGTTGCGCGAGCTTAAGCGCGCGCGCCATGTACATTTCGTCGTGCATGATCAGTCCTGTAAACGGGCGATCTCTTCGCCGAACTCTTTGATATCCTCGAAACTGCGATATACCGACGCAAAACGGATATAGGCAACTTTATCGAGCTTTTTCAATTGTTCCATGACCAGATTGCCGATCATTTTGCTGGGAATTTCTCGCTCACCGGTAGCACGTAATTGTGACTTGATGTGATTTAACGCCATCTCAACGTCATCAGAGCTCACCGGGCGTTTTTCCAGCGCTTTTAACATACCGCTGCGTAGCTTATCTTCGTTGAACGGTTCGCGAACTTCATTGCTTTTTACAACGCGCGGCATGACAAGCTCAGCCACTTCGAACGTGGTGAAACGTTCATTACATACCAGACACTGGCGGCGGCGGCGAACAGAGGAACCTTCACCGACAAGGCGAGAATCAATTACTTTGGTATCCACGGCGAAACAGAATGGGCAATGCATACGACGTCCTGGCGAGTGAGTTAACTGAAATCTATTTTACCCTGAACTGGCATGACAACAAAGACGAGCCGATTTTGAGACAATGGATCGATGGCAACGTAGCTGTTGCGATCTACCATAAAGAATATCCTCATCTTCAAGGAAACAGACAGAATGACAAGACGTTACCTAAGATCCCTGTTGCTGGGAAGCGTTTTCGCCCTTAGCGCCTGTGCACAGCAAAGCGAGGTCCGCCAATTGCATCAGGATGTCAGCACCCTGAACAATGAAATGGCCAAATTGAACAAAGAGACGGTGAAAATCACCCAGCAAAACGCGCTGAATGCTAAATCCACCAATGGTGTCTACCTGCTACCCGGCTCCAACACCCCTGCCCGGCTGAACAGCCAGATCGGTATGCTGCGTATGACGTTGAAAGACATCACGCCAAATGCGAACGGCACGCGGGCCACGCTGCGAATTCAGGGGGAGTCTAACGATCCACTCCCGGCATTCAGCGGCACCGTAGAGTGGGGACAAATTCAGGGCACCACGCAGAACTTTCAGGAAGTTAACGTGCAAAACCAGCTCATTAGTGCTCCGGCCAGCACGCTCGCGCCAAGTGATGTTGACGTCGCGCTACAACTCAATGGCATCACGCCGGATCAGTTAGGTTTCGTTCGCATCCACGATATTCAGCCCGCCACTCCGCAATAATTTTTCCCGGCGACGCCGTCGCTCTTATTCACACTTTGTTACGTCTGAACACCCGCCGGATGAGAATCTGGTGGGTGTCATTTATTGGCAACAATGATGATCATCAGTACAATCCCCGCTGCTTAATACGCGCAAACGTGAACGCAATCGATTACGTGTGTTTCATTAATGTGAAACAACACATATTTTTGTGAGCAAGGATACTTATAATAAGCCCGCAGAAACATGAAATATTTAGAAACGCAATGCGTGCATTCTTTCATTCCCGTAAGGGATCTCTTATCAGTGGCATAATTATGAAGAAAACATTACTCGCAGCCGGCGCTGCACTGGCTTTTACGACCTCTTTCTCCGTGAATGCAGCGGATAACAGCAAACCGGAATACGTGTCTGACTGGTGGCACCAGAGCGTTAACGTGGTAGGCAGCTATCACACCCGCTTCGGACCGCAGATTCGTAACGATACCTATCTGGAATATGAAGCATTTGCTAAAAAAGACTGGTTCGATTTTTATGGCTATGCCGATGCCCCCGTCTTCTTCGGTGGTAACACCGACGCAAAAGGTATCTGGAACCACGGCTCGCCGTTGTTCATGGAAATCGAACCGCGCTTCTCGATTGATAAGCTGACCGGTACCGACCTGAGCTTTGGCCCGTTCAAAGAGTGGTACTTCGCGAACAACTACATCTACGACATGGGTCGCAACGCATCCGGCCGCCAGAGCACCTGGTACATGGGTCTGGGTACTGACATCGATACCGGTCTGCCGATGAGCCTGTCTCTGAACGTGTACGCAAAATACCAGTGGCAGAACTACGGTGCAGAAAACCAGAACGACTGGGACGGCTACCGTTTCAAAGTGAAATACTTTGTACCGATTACCTCCCTGTGGGGCGGCAACCTGAGCTATATCGGTTTCACCAACTTTGACTGGGGTTCAGATCTGGGCGATAAGAGCGCGTATGCTGAAAACGGCATCAAGCAGCGCACCAACAACTCTATCGCGTCCAGCCACATTCTGTCTCTGAGCTACGATCACTGGCACTACTCTGCTGTTGCGCGTTACTGGCACAATGGTGGTCAGTGGAATAATGATGCCGACCTGGTCTGGATGAAAGAGAACGTACGCTCTACGGGTTGGGGTGGATACCTGGTTGTGGGTTACAACTTCTAAGCGCTTTTCGGCTTAAAATCAGGCACCGAACGCGATTTGCGTCGGTGCCTTTTTATTTTCAAACAGTAAACGGGCTCAGCCAGTAACCGAGCGCCAACAAAAGCGCCACGCACAGGCAGCGCCGGGGAAAGGTAGCGAACATTACCAAATCTCCTGAATGTAAGGTGGGTGCTGCTGTTCCTGACGCAATTTTTCAAGCCGCCTGCGCAGGCGTAGCCAGTCGCTGACCCGAGATGAGCATAAGCGTGTCAGTTGAATAGCCAGGTCGCTTCCCCCAAGCAGTGCGCCACAGAGGATGCAGAGGACGGAAAACATACTTTTCAGTGCCCCGCAAACTGCATGCCAGCGCCATACGTCGCCCGCGCTCAATGCAAAGCCCGCGCTAAAAAGCATCATCAGCGCCATCATGCATGGGGCAAAGATAAACAACATCCCCCGATAAAATGCCGCCATACTTTGGTCACTACGATACCAGTTGCCGTTGGCGATGTAGCAGCCGCCATCGGTAAAGTTATAGACGCCAATCGCTTTATTTGAATGGTGGTTGAAAATGGTCAGAACATGATCGCCCTGACTGATAAAAGGCGCGTGGGTCCGGTAGAAAAAAGGCAAAATTTTATCGATCTGGCTGCGCAGCGCCGGATCTCCCATCCGCCATGACAGCGATAACCCTCGCCCCTGACATACATATACCAGCGCCGCACCGGAATTGTCGGCAACATACGATTTCCACTCCCCGCTTCTGACAGCCGAGACCGTCTGTTTTATTTCACTCAACGTTGGGCCAAAGTCAGAGAAGCCTTCCGGCATCGAATCGGGATACGGCGGGTTTAACAGCGCCCGACCAATATCTTCGCAAAAGGAGGTATCACGCCGCTTTGTCTGCTCAAGCTTTGCCAGAAGATCACGAACCCGTGGGGAAAAGCGCAAACAGACCGCATGAAGGTCCGCCAGTCCCCAGGTTAGCAGCATCATCGTGACAGCCAGAAACAGCAGCGGCATAAGAAAAGCAAATCCCCAGCTAAACATCATTGAGCCAGAGATAAAAAAAGCCGGAATTCCTGTTAGCAGGCGGCTAATCGGAAGAAATAATGCGGGACGTGCGTGAGCAATCTCAAGCGTCGTCGTGCCATCAGTTATCCAGTCAATCCAGTAACTGCCATCTTTTAAACGGTGGGTTCCAAGGTAGATTCGACTGTCTGGCTGAAGCTGGTCAAAGCCTGAATCATCCTTGAAAAAGCGCTTATCGGTATAAAAAGTGTGATGGCGGGTAATGAGGCGCAGATAGCCGCTTTCGGGATCGTTACCCACGGCAAAACCGCGAAAGCGGAATGTAAAATAGTGAGGTTTATTCATAGCAGACATCCTTGTTCGTCAGAAAACCATCCGTGGTTTTCAGTTTTGTTTTATTTTTTCTTGTTGAGCATCGCTTTCAGGTCGGCGAACGGATTATAGGTCGCCTCACCAATATCCTTTTGCGCATCCTCCCCTGCAACAACCGTCGAACCGTACAGGTCCGCTTCGGTATATTTCGAATGCTCATGATCGTGGCAGAACAGGCAAAGCAATTCCCAGTTACTGCCGTCTTCGGGGTTATTGGTATGATCGTGATCGATATGGTGAACGGTGAGTTCACGCAGGTTCGAATAAACAAACTCCCGCGAACAACGCCCGCACACCCATGGAAACAGTTTTAATGCTTTTTCACGGTAGCCGCTTTCCAGCCGCGTATAGTTTTTAGGGATAATCGCCATATGTGTCAGTACCTGGATAAATATTGGATTAGCGTCAGTTTCGCGCGCACCAGCGTTTTTATCAATATTCCCGCATCTGGACGGAGAAAGTCCTCGTCGACGTAACACAGCCGCATCAGCCATAAAAAAACCGCAGTTTGCGGCTGCGGTTTTTTTAAGCGGAGAGCCGGATTACGGCAGAATTGACGGCTGATCCGCCCCTTCTTTTTCCACTTTCTGCTGAATCAGATGCTCGCGTTTCATGCCCAGTTTCAGCGCCAGCGCAGAAGCCACGTAAATCGAGGACGCCGTACCAATAGTGACACCAATAAGCATGGTCAGGGAGAAGCCCGCCAGAATCGGACCACCAAACAGATACAGCATCAGGATCACGACTAAGGTTGTCCCGGAGGTGATCAACGTACGATGCAGCGTCTGGGTCAGCGACACGTTAAAGATTTCGTAAGAGGTTCCGCGACGGATCTTGCGGAAGTTTTCACGAATACGGTCAGACACCACGATACTGTCGTTGAGCGAGTAACCGATAACGGACATCAGCGATGCCACGATAGTCAGGTCAACCTCGATATGGAACAGCGACAGCACGCCCATGGTAATGATGACGTCATGCGCCAGCGCGATAACTACCCCTGCCGCCAGACGCCACTCAAAGCGGAACCCGACGTAAACAAGGATACAAATCAGCGCCACCATCAGCGCCATAGCACCAGTTTGCGCAAGGTCTGCCCCCACGCTCGGGCCAACAAACTCAATACGTTTGACCGTTGCATTCTGGCTGCTGGTTTCGTTAATGACTTTAACGACTTTGCTGCCCAGCTCCTGACCACCGGTTTCCCCGTGTACAGGCGGCATACGTACCATGATGTCGCGGCTACTGCCGAAGTTTTGCAGCAGCGGCTCTTCAAAACCCGACTTCTGCAGTGCTTCACGCATCTGGTCCATATCCACTGGTTTTTCCAGCGTGATTTCGATAACCGTACCGCCGGTAAAATCCAGACCCCAGTTAAACCCGCGCACGCCAATGATAGCGATAGAGATGATTAACAGCAGACCTGAGATGCCGAACGCCCAGTAATCCCAGCGCATAAAGTCCCAGACTTTACGGCCGTAGTTCAATTGTTCAACAGTGTATTCCTGTGCCACAACGCACTCCTCAGATAGACAGCTTTTTAACGCGCTTGCCGCCGTACAGCAGGTTCACGATGGCACGGGTGCCGACAATGGCAGTAAACATCGACGTTGCCACACCGATACCGGTTGTAATGGCAAAGCCTTTGATGGCGCCCGTACCCACTGCGTACAGGATCAGGACTTTAATCAGCGTGGTGACGTTCGCATCGAAGATGGAACTGAACGCGCCTTTATAACCTTCATCAATGGCTTGCTGCACCGAACGACCATTACTCAACTCTTCTTTGATACGTTCGTTTATCAGTACGTTAGCATCGACCGCGACCGCAAGGGTTAACACGATACCCGCAATACCCGGCATGGTGAGCGTCGCCCCTGGCAGCAAGGACATAATGCCGACAATCAGTACCAGGTTGGCAATCAGTGCGCTCGTCGCGATCAGACCAAACTTCTTATAGAAGAAGATCATGAAGATGATGGAGACCACCAGACCTGCCAGACAGGCTTCCAGCCCCTGAGTGATGTTCTGCATCCCCAGTGTTGGACCAATGGTACGTTCTTCAACAATCTGAATCGGCGCAATCAGCGCACCGGCACGCAGCAGCAGAGAGAGCTGACGCGCTTCGGTCGGGTTACTGATACCAGTGATACGGAAGCTGTTACCCAGACGAGACTGGATATTGGCGATGTTAATCACCTCTTCCTCTTTCACCAGAATAGCGCGGCCATTGGCGTCTTTCTTACCGCTGTCTTTGTACTCCACGAACAGGGTCGCCATCGGTTTGCCGATGTTATCCTTAGTGAAGTTAGACATGATGTTACCGCCAGCGCTATCCAGGGAAATGTTCACCTGTGGCTGGTTGTACTCATCCTGGCTGGACGTGGAGTCCGTGATATGGTCACCGGTCAGAATCACCCGTTTGTACAACACAACCGGGTTGCCTTCGCGGGTCTGCTTCACTTCGGAATCGCCCGGAACGCGGCCCGCGGCAGCGGCGGCCTGATCAACATTGCTGTTTACCAGACGGAATTCCAGCGTCGCCGTTGCACCCAGAATCTCTTTCGCACGCGCCGTATCCTGAATACCCGGCAACTCAACCACAATACGGTCTGAACCCTGACGCTGTACCAGCGGCTCAGCGACGCCGAGTTGGTTCACACGGTTACGCAGGATATTAATGTTTTGCTGCACCGCGTATTCGCGGGCTTCGCTCAGACGCGCGTCGGACATCACCGCACGCAGCGCATTGTCGCCCTGGCTGGTGATAACAAGATCACGGTGACGTTGAGTCAGATAAGTGACCGCCTGGTCACGTGCGCTGGCATCGCGGAAGAGAATGCTCAGGCCATAGTTATCTTCCTTACGCACAGTGGTGTAAGGAATGCCTTTATCGCGCAGATCGCTACGCAGGCTGTCGATATTCTGTTCCTGGAGTTTGCCAAGCGCGGTGTCCATATCCACTTCCATCAGGAAGTGCACGCCGCCACGCAGGTCCAGACCCAGTTTCATGGGTTCGGCATTGACTGCGCTCAGCCAGCGCGGGGTGGCCGGAGCAAGGTTAAGCGCCACGACAAACTGGTCACCCAGCTCAGACACCAGCGCTTCACGCGCGCGTAACTGAACGTCAGTGCTGTCAAAGCGAGCGAGAATAGCGCCGTTTTCCAGTGCCACAGACTTCGCGTCGATTTTTTCTTCTTGTAGAGTTTTCTGGACCTGGATCAGCGTTTGCTCACTGGCGGCGACACCGCGCGCACCAGTGATCTGAACAGCCGGATCCTCACCATACAGGTTGGGAAGTGCGTAGAGCAGGCCGACGGCAATGACGACGACCAGCATAATGTACTTCCACAAAGGATAACGGTTTAACACGGCAGTTCCCTTTGGGAAAACAAGAAATTACAGCGCCTTCATGGTGCCTTTCGGCAGAACGGCAGCTACGAAGTCACGTTTGATAACCACTTCGGTGGTATCGTTCAGCGCGATAGCAATGTAGCCAGTTTCCGCTACTTTGGTTACGCGACCAACCAGACCACCGTTGGTCAGCACTTCATCACCTTTCGCGATGGAGTTCATCAGATTTTTATGTTCTTTGGTGCGTTTCTGCTGTGGGCGAAGGATCATGAAGTAAAAAATCAGACCAAACACCGCCAACATCAGGATCAGAGACATCGGGCTCTGGCTGCCACCTGCCGCGCCGCCTGCCGCGCCGCCTGTTGCTGCTACCGCATCAGAAATAAAAAAGCTCATTCAAATTCCCTCATTATTAAAATTAAGCAACATTCAAAGGCGGAACATCTCGCCCCTGACGTTGGTAAAAATCGGTCACGAAGCTCTCTAATTTACCCTCTTCAATAGCCTTACGTAAACCCGCCATCAAGCGCTGGTAGTAACGCAGGTTATGAATGGTATTGAGTCGCGCGCCCAATATTTCGTTGCAACGATCGAGATGATGCAAGTAAGCGAGGGAATAATTGCGACAGGTGTAGCAATCACACTCAGGGTCGAGTGAACCCGTATCGCTCTTATATTTCGCGTTACGGATTTTCACCACGCCGTTGGTCACAAACAGATGACCATTGCGGGCATTACGTGTTGGCATAACGCAGTCAAACATATCGATGCCGCGACGAACGCCTTCTACCAAATCTTCTGGTTTACCCACGCCCATCAGATAACGTGGTTTATCCGCCGGTATTTGCGGGCAAACATGTTCCAGAATACGGTGCATGTCCGCTTTTGGTTCACCCACAGCGAGACCGCCGACAGCGTAGCCATCAAAGCCAATCTCTACCAGACCTTTCACAGAGATATCGCGTAAATCTTCGTAAACGCTCCCCTGAATGATGCCAAACAGCGCATTCGGGTTTTCCAGCGAGTCGAAACGGTCACGGCTGCGTTTTGCCCAGCGCAGCGACATCTCCATTGAACGTTTAGCGTAGTCCCAGTCTGCCGGGTACGGCGTACATTCATCGAAAATCATGACGATATCGGAGCCGAGATCGTACTGAATTTCCATGGATTTTTCAGGATCGAGGAAGATCGGATCACCGTTAATTGGGTTACGGAAGTGCACGCCTTTCTCGGTGATCTTACGAATGTCACCCAGGCTAAAAACCTGGAAGCCGCCGGAATCGGTCAGGATCGGCCCTTTCCACTGCATAAAGTCATGCAGGTCGCCGTGCAATTTCATAATTTCCTGACCCGGACGCAACCACAGGTGGAAGGTATTGCCGAGGATAATCTGCGCGCCAGTGGCTTCCACTTCTTCCGGCGTCATCCCCTTAACGGTGCCGTAGGTGCCGACAGGCATAAAAGCAGGCGTTTCCACTACGCCACGATCAAACACCAGACGGCCACGGCGTGCGCGACCATCGGTGGTATCCAGCTCAAATTTCACTTCATTTCTCCTGCATCAGAGAGACAGTCTGATGGTTAACAATTCACCCCGGCATCACGCCAGGGTGCTAATAGTGCCCCGGCTGGCGCTATCGCTTAGCCGGGCTACGACGGTCAGGGGAGATCACTCACCCGGACGTTCATTAATTGCCTGCGGATTGTACGTGATAAACATCGCATCACCGTAACTAAAAAAGCGATATTTGTGCGCAACCGCTTCCTGGTAGGCGTGCATGGTGTGCTTATAACCAGCGAAAGCCGAAACGAGCATAATCAGGGTCGATTCCGGCAGGTGGAAATTGGTCACCAGCGCATCGATAACCTGATATTGATAGCCCGGAAAAATAAAGATTTGCGTATCGCCAAAGAAGGGCGCGATCAATGCATTTTTCGCCGCCTGCGCCGCGCTCTCCAGCGAACGCACGGAGGTGGTCCCCACGGCGATAACACGATTGCCACGCGCTTTGGCCGCCAGCACCGCATCGACAACCTCCTGCGGCACTTCGGCGTACTCAGAGTGCATAATATGGTCTTCGATGCTGTCCACGCGCACCGGCTGGAAGGTTCCCGCCCCGACGTGCAGCGTGACGAATGCCATCTCAATCCCCTTCTCGCGCAAACGCGCCAGCAGCGGTTCATCAAAATGCAGACCGGCGGTGGGCGCCGCAACCGCACCCGGCTTCTGGCTATAGACCGTCTGGTAAAGCTCACGGTCAGCGTCTTCGTCAGGACGGTCAATATAAGGCGGCAGCGGCATATGGCCGATGGCGTTAAGAATATCAAGCACCGGACGTTCGTCGTTAAATTCCACTTCGAACAGCGCATCATGACGGGCCACCATAGTGGCATGGATGCTCTCGTCATCGCCCAGCAACAGTTCCGCACCCGGTTTCGGTGCTTTAGAGGCACGGATGTGCGCCAGAATGCGCTTATCATCAAGCATACGCTCAACCAGCACTTCAATCTTACCGCCGCTGGCTTTGCGCCCGAACAGGCGCGCCGGGATCACGCGGGTATTATTGAAGACCAACAGGTCGCCAGGATTCAGTTTGTCGAGTAAATCCGTGAACGTACCGTGCGCAAGCGCGCCTGTCGGCCCGTCCAGCGACAGCAAGCGGCAACTGCTGCGCTCAGGCTGCGGATAATGGGCAATCAGGGATTCAGGTAATTCAAAGGAAAAATCGGCAACGCGCATGACACTAACTCGAGACGTAAATAAGAGGCGGGTAGTCTAGTGCCGGGGCGTTCTCCCTGCAACCTTTACCCCTCCGGAGAGTTCATATACTCTAAATAATTCGCATTACAAATGGCGGCAGCACAGGAAATTCCCAATCATCGCTGGTGAATGACCCACGCCGCTACGATATGCGACCTGAACAAAAACGAGTATAACGATGAATTTTCTCGCACACCTGCACCTGGCTCACCTCGCCAATAGTTCGCTTTCCGGTAATTTGCTGGCGGATTTTGTTCGCGGCAACCCGGATGAACTCTACGCGCCCGACGTGGTTTCCGGCATCCATATGCACCGCCGTATCGACGTACTGACCGACAATCTGCCGGAAGTCAAAGAAGCGCGCGGCTGGTTTCGTCCTGAAACACGCCGTGTCGCGCCAATCACGCTTGATGTGATGTGGGATCATTTCGTCTCGCGCCACTGGGAGCAGATCTCGCCCTCAATGCCGCTTAGCGAATTTGTCGGCTACGCGCATGCACAAGTCAGTGTGATCCTGCCGGAGGCGCCGCCACGTTTCGTCAATTTAAATGACTATTTATGGTCGGAGCGCTGGCTGGAGCGCTACCGGGAGATGGATTTTATCCAGCGGGTGCTAAACGGCATGGCCAGCCGCCGACCGCGACTCGATGCCCTGCGTGACTCGTGGCAGGACCTGGATAACCACTACGAGGCGCTGGAAGAGAAGTTCTGGCAATTCTACCCACGCATGATGGCGCAGGCAGAAGCCAGAACGCTGTAATTACGCCTTCTCTTTCACCTCGCGCCAGATGCGCAGCGCCATCCATGCCAGCGCCAGTACCCCCAGCACCAGCGCGGCCCAGACCAGGCCGGTAAGCCACTGGCTACGCTGCTCAATCGGTGAGATGGCGCTCAGACGCGCTTCACCGCCCAGTTTTACCTCGTCGCCGACCCACGCCTCTGGCAGGCTTTCCGGCGCATGCTTCTGGCGTAAAGCCGCAGGAATCAACGCATCGAGATCCGTTGCCACGCTTTGCGCCGCTTTATTCCCCCACGCCAGAATGTACGGGCCGCTCCCCTGGGCATTAAAGATAAGCGTCTGGCCTGGTCGTAGCCCTGTCAATTGCGGCACGACTTTCGGCAGGTGAGCGTTGACCGTTGTCACCTGAATCTCCTGCACGTTACCCACCGTGACGGGGATTGGCTCTGATATCTGGTTATTTAAATTCCACAGCACTGTTTTCGTAAGCGGTCGCCACGCCTCATCGGCGCCGGAGCGCCAGGCGATCTCTACCGGCAGCGTACCCTCCTCTTCCAGACTCAGGGAAATGGAGGTCACAGGCTGCGGGCTGGCCCAATGGTAAAGCGCCTTATCCTGCGAGAGCGCACGCCCGGCGGCTGGCAGGGCCACATTCGTTATCTCCGTCGATTGCGGGTTTTCTATCACCACTGCGCGGGTAAGCGTGACAGGCAACTGCGGCTTATCAAACACCAGCAGTAAATAGCGCGGGGTATTGGTAACCATCGAAAGAGTAATGTTGATGGTATTCAGCGTCAGGCGATCGCTGCCGCTCGCGACGTCCATCAGCGGCGCATCCGCCTGCATTAAATCCCACTCTTTCATATCACTGCTGTAGTAGAGCGATGCTTTCCCCTGCCAGTTCACCGCCGGTTTATCCCAGCTAAGCTGAAGCTGTGTGACGTTCTGTCTTTGCACGTTATCCGGCAGCGCCAGCAGATAGCTCTCGCCCATCGTGTTAATGCGTTCCCCTTCAAGCTTGATTTCATAACCCTCCGGGGAGCGCAGCCAGACCCGTTCCCCGGAATCTGACAGCTTTTCAACAGGTGAAGCTGCAAGAGGGAAAAGGCGTAAAGCCTGCTCCTTCGGCGCGGGCTGCGCCTCCTGCTGCACCTGGAGCGTAAAGGGCACACGCTCACCCTGATGGTTAAACACCCGAACATCGCGCAGATCGGGCCAGACGCTTTGCTGGTAAACGTCGTCGGGTAACGCAACCCGGTACCAGGGCGATGAGGCCGCTGTCGTAAGCGACCTGCCCCAGGCATAATCCTGCGGCGACTCCGGGGCGGTTTCCTGGGCAAGCCCCGGTAACGCTGCGCACCATAACGCGCCGGTAAAAATCGCTATCTTCCATTTCATGATTTTTCTTCCTCGCTGAACGCCTTCGCCCCTTTAGGCGGTAAGGGAGAGAAATACCCCACGATTAACACCAGCACCGCCACGCCAATAAAGGCGATAGCCCGCGCCAGGCCGCCACCGCCCGCGCTGTCTACCAGCATTAACTTCACGATGACAACCCCTAGCAACGCCGCGCCGCCGAGCCACTGGTGCCGTGACCCACGCCGGGTAGCCAGCAGCATCACCACCAGCGCACCCAACATCCAGAACAGCGCGAAACTGGTCTGAATCAGACGCGAATTCCACAGGCTTTCGCTATCCCAGTCCACACCGCCATAGTGCGCAAGCAGGCGCAGCAATAGTCCGTTAATCCACCAGAAAGCCAGCGCCAGCAGCGCAGGTGCAACCAATGGCGTAACGGTCGCAGGCAGGCGCGGCCGCGCATAACGACACCAGAACCACACGCCGAGCAGCGCGAAGGCTGCCCCCTCTTCCAGCGGATTAACCAGCGGCAGATAAAGGGAGTGAATAACGCGCCCGTCATGCATATTGCCTGCCACCAGCAGAAAAACTAACAGCGGGATAAGCGGCAGCGGCCCCAATTGACCATAGAGTGCAGGCCAGACGCGTAGCGGCCAAATATTGCGACGAATGCCGCCGTGAAGCAGCAGAATAACAATGCCGCCAGCCGCCATCGGCAAGCCGATACGCCAGGCATCCATTCCCCAGGGCAGTGCATCAACAAACCAGAAAAGCTCGGTTCCCGCCGCCAGTAAAATCATCCACAGCAGCGAAATATGAAGCCCTTGCGACAACCGGGCAGGAACTCTGCGCTCCCGCAATAACAGTAAGTACGCCGAGGGCAGCGCCACGCACCAGGCGAGGTTTTGCCAGCCCGCCCCCAACAATTGTCGCTCGATAGTCAACTGCCAGAGCAAAACCACCAGCATCACGGGCCAAAGCAGCCATACAGCATAGTGCAACGCCCGCCAGTGAAGCCGCCGTGCCATATAGCGCCAGCCCCAAACCGACAGCGCCAGCAGTCCCAGTACCGCCGCCGGAATGCCTTTATTGAGTATCCAGTCAGACGCGCCCCAGAGCGCCACCAGCCAGAAGGCGATACCGCCCGCCAACAGCACCAGGCTGCCTGGTGCCGGCAGGCGACGCCACAATCTGGCGGCAACCAGCCAGGTCGCGCTCAATACCGCAAAAATCACCATCACCGAGAACGCCGTTGTGCCGTCGGTCATCGCCCATAGCGCGCTGCCGAGCGCCAGTACCAACAAACCCGTACCGCTATAGCTCATGCGACGCTGCCCTTGCATCACGCCAAGCCACAGTACGCCCAACCCTTCCAGCGCCCAGGCCATCGCAGTCCAGCGGGCTGAAAGCGCCAGCGGAATAGCAAGCGTGGTGAATGCGCCGCCAAGTGCCAGCGCCGCCAGAACAAGCGGTTTTCCCGCCGCAGAAAAGCGTTTTACGGCGCTCCAGGCCAGCAGCATATAAAACGCGCCGTAACCCAGCGCACTGAGTGCCGGGCCATATGTCAGGTGCTGTGTGATGGCATATTGCATGCCAAACCCTATCAGCGGCGGGGCAAAGAGCAGCACGCCATCGATAATGCGCTTGCCTTTCTTTTGCGCACGCAATGACAGCGCCACGCTCAATACGCCGAAGATCAACAGATTAGCAATCAGGAAGAGCTGGCAGCTCAGGTAGTACTGAGGCCGGTAGTCGGCGATACCCCACACTCCCCCCACCCCGAAGGTGAAGAACATCCCCAACAGGTTGAGTTCGCGCCAGTGCTGCCAGACGCTGATCGCCAGGATGCCGACAGACAGTAATAAATAGAAAGAGAATAACGTGACATGACTGCCGCCGCCCGAAGACAGCAGCAGCGGCGCGGCGTAACCGCCCAGACTCGCCAGCATGGCCAGACTCAACGCGCGCTGTAGCACCGCCAGCCCGACGCTGGCCGCGCAAATTAGCAATAACAGTGCAAACGCCAGCGACATGGGGAGCATCTGCCACAGTCGAAACGCGCCAAAGACCGTTAAATAGAGCGCACCTGTTGCACCACCTTGTAGAATTAAGGCAAAAACAGGCTGCTTGTGTCGCAAACGCCAGCCGAGGAATAACAGCGCCATCGCACCCAGCGCGGCAACGGCCAGACGCAGCTCCAACGGGAAGAGCGAGCGTTCAACGCTATAACGAAAGAGAAAGGCCAGCCCAAGAAACAGCAGGATGATACCCAGCTTTGCCAGCGGGTTTCCTTGCATAAACCAGCGCAACAGCGCGGTGACCATACCACCAGCCTGGCTGCCAGACGCGGGCTCCTCGCGTTCCGGTAGGGTAACGGAACCTCTGGCCGACACGGTTGCCGCTGGTGTCCCTCGCGCCCAGACATTCACCGGCGCCGGTTCGATAGGAACCGGTTCGGGTTCAGGCGTTGGCTGCGGTTCCGGAACTGAAACCTCAGGTACGACAACATCAGGTACGATAACCTCAGGCGAGTCAACAGGAGAAGCGGTCTCCTGCGCTGCAGGCGCATGTCCCGGCGCATAACCACTCATCTGCTGTTCAAGCAGAGCCACGCGCTGGCGCAGGCGCGACAGCTCATCTCTGGCCGCATTACTACGCCGGTAAGCCAGAATCGACATTACCGGGATAACCACCAGCAATAGAAACAACACAGTACAGGCTATCAGTACCAGTCCATCCATGATTTCACCTTCATTCCGGAGCGTGCATATACTTTGGCACAAAGTATCGGAATTGCGCTATTCCCGCTGCGCTTTCTGGTAGGTGTTAGTTCCCCTGCCACACAGAGGCAGAGATTGCCGGTAAGGACAGCACCCCATCCTGCAATGTGCCCTTGCCCTCTTTACCGTGCCAGACTTTGACATCCAGTAGCGGCGATTCCGGCAGGACAACTTCGCAGGACTCGCCACGGTTAATCGCCACCAGCACCCTTTCTTGCTGATACAAACGCAAAAAGATCACCACGTTCCCTTCGGCGTAGATAACCTGACAGCCGCCGTAACAGAGCGCCTGGCTACGTTTGCGCAGACGGGCCAGCCGCTGATAGAGCGCCAGCAGTTCCGTGTCCTGTTTCGCTTTATCCCACGGGAAGGGTTTGCGGCAGAAGGGATCGTTGGCACCGTCCAGCCCAACCTCATCACCATAATAAATGCAGGGCACGCCGGGCCAGGTAAACAGCCAAACCACCGCCAGCGGCAACCGGGCCACATCTTTCCCCAACACCGTTTTAAAACGCGGTGTGTCGTGGCTATCCAGTTGGTTGAACATGCGTAACTGTTGCTGATGCGAAAGCCCGGCGCGGTAGTTATCCATCCACACCATGCAGGTGTGCGCATCAATACGCTGGGGATCCATCGAAATATCGGTATTCGCCAGAAACGCCCATACCGGAAAGGTAAAACCGCGGTAGTTCATGGCGGCGTCTTCCACGTCCGCCTGTAGCCACTGGCGCGCATCGCCGAAATGCTCGCCGACGATATAGGCCTCAGGCAGTGTCTCTTTGGCGGCTTTGGTTATTCCGGCGACATGTTGCAGGTTATTGCGCGCACCGCCCCCCTCACCCAGCATGTGCACCACATCCAGCCGCCAGCCATCCATATTCCAGGGCGCTTTCAGCCAGTGACGTACCACGCTGTCTTCGCCCTGGTACATCTCGTCCACCAGAGTTTGCGCATGGTAGTCCAGCTTTGGCAGGCTGGAATAGCCCAGCCAGTCACGCGCGCGGCCATCCTCATCAAAACTGTACCATTCACGCCATTCGGAAGCGGGGTTATGACAGGCACCAGTGGTGCCGCGGTTGTGTCGGTCAAACCAGGCATGTGAATCACCGCTGTGATTAAAGACCCCGTCCAGTACCAGACGGATCCCCAAACGATGGGTACTCCGACGCAGGCGAAGCAGTGCCTGATCGCCGCCGAAACGTGCGTCCACGTGACGGTAATCTTCCGTATCGTATTTATGCACACTGGGGGCGACAAAGACCGGGTTCAGATAGAGCGCAGTTACGCCCAGTTCATGCAGATAGGGCAGCTTTTCACTGATACCGTCCAGCGTGCCGCCATAAAAGGTCGAGCCGCCGGCCTCGCCGCTCAACGGTTCATCCCAGTCGCGCAGCACAATCTCCTGGCCTGCGGCGTGGTGATAGTAAACGTTGTTCTGTTGATCTGGATGCTGTTCACTACGAGCAAAACGATCGGGGAAGATCTGATAGAACACCTGTTCTGCTACCCACTGCGGCCCACTGTCAGGGGAATCGACGGCGAATTGCTCCAGCCGTGCAGGGGGAAACGGGCTGAACCCCTGCGGGGTAAACCAGAGCTGGCGGTCGTCCCACAGTAGCTTAAAGCTGTAACGACGCCGCGGCTGGCCACTTTGCAGTGAGATGGCTGCACGCCAGGCCGTCACACCAGATTTTGGCGCCAGGCGGACCCGCCGCATCGGTATCGAGGTCTCTTCATTATCTATCTCGGCCCGTAACGTGACGCGAGACGGAGGCTTACTTCCGGTTAGCCAGAGTGTCATCACCAGTTGGTCTTTGTTCTGTTTTACAAATGGCGCGACAGGCAGATGCCAGGCTTGCAACATCGACTTTCCCCTATGTCAAAAATGACCTCACTCTTGCACAAATCTCGTCTCGACAGCTCATCTTTTCTGCGTTTTTATGGGGTTGAGAACCAGGGCGCAGAAAACTCGCTGCGCATATTTTTCGCAAAGCCAAATGTGATCCGCCGGGTTTCATGCCGGGTACCGTCGATGATGATGGCGCTCTCGCTGGCTTTTGTTACCAGCCTGCTGTGCGGCCTTTCGCATTATGGCAATGGTCCGGGGTGTATTTCGGGCATCAAGCTTCTGACCGCATGCAAAAGCGCTTTACCTTATCTGAAAAATTGAGAGGGATGTAAACGGACGTAGTGCATTCCGTTTACCATTCCCAGCGAATCAGGGTGATTTTGCTGTTTGTTTTTTAATATTTGATAAAGGATGATCAATGAAGTTAACTATTTTCACGTTTACCTTGCTGGCGGCTCTAAGCGGTTCCGTCTTCGCTGAGGATAATATTCAATTCGTTTCGCAAATTGACAACATAAAAATGACCAGCGGCGCATTAGACAGAAAAGGTGGTCTTATAAGTGCTGCAAGAATTTATCTCAGTAGCGATTCGCCCTGTCATAAAGATACGATCTATATGACTGCCGATTCATTAAAACTGTCGCAGGATGATTATAAAAAGCGACTTAACGAAATCTGGCAGAAAGCGGACAATGAATATTATTTCCGTTTTACCGCATCATCTTGTGATAGCGAAGGCTCGCAGATGGCCAGTAATATTGAAGTCTGTAATAAAGATATATGTGACAGCAAATTCGTGGTTGACGACACGATACTGTGGGTTGGCGGCGATCTCTCACAGTTCTATCTCGTCAACCGCAATCAAGCCGTTGATGATGCTAATTTCTTTATCCGGCTTCCCTTGACCGAAGGTAAAAATAAAAATACCTGGAAAGTCACTGGCTGGTATCTTGGTGATAATCTTGATACCTCTGGCGAAGGTAAAACAAAAGCCTTTGAAGGCTATACGGATACACCTGATTTCAGCTCACAAAAATTTATCGGCCCCTTTACCGCCTGGCATCGTTCAGGCCAAAAATCGGCACAGTTTACCTATGACGATAACGGCTATCGACAGGGGGAAATGAATTCCTGGCATGAAAACGGCAAGCCCTCTCAGAAATTTACCTATAAAAACGGCGCGCCGGATGGCAAATTCCTCGAAAGGAATGAGAACGGCACGCTAGCAAGTGAAAGTACTTTTAAAGACGGCCATCATACTGACGGCCCATGCAAACATTATGGCAGCAAGGGAGAGCTGCTGCGGGAACACAGCTACCGCAACGGCGAATATGATGGAAAATACATTGATTACTTTGCTGACGGTAAAATAAAGCTCGAAAACTTCTATAAAGAGGGAAAATTAGTCGGCGATAGCAAAGAGTTCTACGCCAATGGTCAGCTTCGGATCCTGAGACAATATGACCAACAGGGCAACAAAGAGGGGCTCCAGGAAGTTTATCTTGAAAACGGTACCCTAATATCCAAAGAAATCTACAAACAGGATAAGCATATCTCTGCTGAGAGGTGGTATCAAAACGGCCAAAAAGCATCCCTCAAACAGTACGATGAGAATGGCAAAAAAAATGGTAAGCACCAGAAATGGACTGAAAACGGCCAACTTATCAGCGAGGAAGAATATAACCATGGCAAGCTGTCACTGGATAAAAAGTGGACAAAAACTGGCGCCCCGGTAAGCGAGGTTATTTATAAAAAAGGAAGCAACCAGAGTGTCAAAAAGCACTGGAGTATAAAAACCGGCAAACTTATCTCCCAGGCGCACTACGACGACTATCAACAATCAGGTCCCTCTAAAAAATGGGACGAAACCACCGGTAAACTGATCCTCGAAACAAGCTACAAAGAGGGCTTCGAGCATGGTCTGCGTAAAGAATATGATCCACAGACCAGTGAGTTGATACTGGAAAAATGGAGTGAAGGTTTATCTGACGTTAATAAATTTGTTAACAACCAACCGTCCATTAAGAAATATAAAAGTGGCAAGCTGATCGCTGCTGGCTGCAATATAACAACGCTTCTTGAAGATCCCGATGGTGTGAAGGCGCGGGCTAAAAAAGGTGACATCAAAGCACAGGTTCAGCTTGGTCAGTATTATGACGGCTGTTCTGAATTTAAACAGGCTGAAACCTGGATGCTAAAGGCCGCGAAGCAGAAAAACGGCGAGGCGCTGGACTGGCTCGCTCAGCTCTACCTGAAGGGCCAAAAGGATGTCATTGCACAAGATATCCCGAAATATCTGCAGTACAACGAGCAGGCGGCAGAAGCAGGCATTGCTCAGGCGCAGTATCGGGCGGGGATAGATTTTCTGCCGCCTGAGGTTTGCCAAAAAGTGATGTCCAGTTGCGATGCCAAATACCGCTATCCAACCGCTGACATGAAAAAAGCGCTGTACTGGCTAAATAAAGCGGCAGAACAGCAAGAAGATAGCGGCGCGTTAGAAATACTTGCGTCGCTATACGGCTATGGTTTTGGCGTTTCGCAGGACGGTAACAAAGCGTTGGCCTATTACGGCGAGCTCGAGAAAAAATACCCTGAAGCAGAGTATATTCAGAAACAAATCACAAAGCTTAAAGCCTATTTAGCCGCATCCGGGCAATAAGCAGTATGTTATGACGCCCGGGTAATGCTTACCCGGGCGTCTTTTTATTTATTGAGAACGGGTTTTGCCTTAAACATCCAGCCAATCAGTAGCAGAACAATCCACGCGAAACCCACATACAGCGAAATGCGCGTGTCTGGGTGCCAGCCAATCAGGGCGATAATAAAGACCAGAAAAACCAGGCCAGCCACGGTGGTGGCAACACCGCCCGGCACTTTGAATTTCAGGGCATTCACTTCCTGTGGCGACAAACGACGACGGAAGGCAATTTGCGACAGCAGGATCATGATCCATACCCACACGGTGGCGAATGTCGCCAGCGAAGCAATCACCAGGAAGACGTTTTCCGGCATGATGTAATTGAGGTAAACCGCAAACAGCAGCGCGATGGTCATCACCATTACCGTGACCCACGGAATGCCGCGACGGGACGTTTTGGCAAACACTTTGGGCGCACTGCCCTGCTCCGCCATACCGTGCAGCATACGCCCCACGCCAAACACATCGGAGTTAATCGCCGACAATGAGGCTGTCAGTACGACGAAGTTAAGAATGCTGGCCGCGAAAGTGATCCCCATATGCTGGAAGGTCAGTACGAAGGGGCTACCGTCGGTCCCTACCTGGTTCCACGGGTAGATAGACATGATGACAAACAGCGTGCCCACGTAGAACACCAGAATACGCATCGGTACGGAGTTGATTGCACGCGGAATAGATTTCTCAGGGTCTTTCGCTTCCCCGGCGGTGATGCCGATGATTTCAATACCGCCGTAGGCGAACATCACCATTTGCAGCGACATCACCATCCCCAACCAGCCGTTACTAAAGAAACCGCCGTTAGTCCACAGGTTACTGATACCGGTAGGCTGGCCGCCGTTGCCAATCCCCCAGATGATGATGCCAAAACCGGCGACAATCATAATGATGATGGTAGCGACTTTGAAGAAAGAGAACCAAAACTCCAGCTCACCAAAGACTTTCACGCTCATCAGGTTGATGGCGCAGATGATCAGCACCACGCTGAGCACCCAGATCCAGTGCGGTACGGCGGGAAACCAGACCCCCATATAAATGCCAAAGGCGGTCACATCGGCAATCGCCACAATCAGGATTTCGAAACAATAGGTCCAGCCGGTGATATAACCGGCCAATGGCCCGAGGTTTTCCTGCGCGTAGCGGGAAAATGAACTGGCGGACGGGTTGTGTACTGACATCTCGCCCAGCGCGCGCATGATGATATACGCTGCCACACCACCGATGATATAGGCCAGCAATACGCTTGGCCCGGCCATTTTGATGGCATCGGCTGAACCGTAAAACAGCCCGGTGCCAATCGCCGACCCCAGGGCCATAAAGCGAATGTGCCGGGTACTAAGACCTCGCTTTAGTTTGTTCGTACTTTCCATGGTTTCCTGTTCCAGGATCTAAAAAAAACAAAAAACCACGGGACTTTACGTCCCGTGGTTAGTAAACCTTATTGCGCAATTAATGGGCGCTGGATGTCACCTGACGCCCGGCGGCACGATCCCAGCACACAGCCAGAGCCACCATCACCACTGTTGGCATCAACCAGGCCAGCCCCTGCTCTGCCAGCGGTAGACGCTGAGTCCAGTCCGGAAGCATATCGCTAAATGCAGATGCTTTGATACCGTCCAGTACGCCAAACGCCAGACTGATGAACATCGCCGGTGCAATTACGCGGGTCGAATTATGCCACCAGGAGCGCGTAAAGCTTAACACCACAAGTGCGATACACGGCGGATAAATCATTGTCAGCACCGGAATAGAGATTTGAATCAGATGACTCAGACCAAGATTCGACACCGCCATGGAGAAGATCCCCAGGATAAACACCAGCGCACGATAAGAGAGCGGCAGATATTGCGAGAAGAACTCCGCGCAGGCGCAGGTCAGCCCCACAGCCGTAACCAGGCAGGCGATAAAAATCAGCGCAGCCAACAGGAGGCTGCCAGCGCCACCAAAGGTATGGGCAACATATGCATGCAAAATCGCAGCACCATTGGCAGACTGATCCACCAGCGTCGAGCTATCAGAACCCAGACGGAACAGCGCCAGATAGAGCAGCGTCAGACCGACACCGGCCATCAGGCCAGCCCAGACGGTATAGCGGGTCAGCAAGCGGGCTTCTGTTACGCCACGTGAACGTGCCGCATTAACGATAACGATGCCGAACACCATCGCGCCCAGCGTATCCATGGTGAGATAGCCATTCACAAAACCGTTCGAGAACGCCGCATGCTGGTAGGCATCCATCGCATGGCTAATCGGACCGGCTGGCCAGATGATAGCGGCAACAGAGAGAACGATCAGCGCGATAATTTTCAGCGGCGCGAGAAAATTCCCGACGGTATCCAGCAACTTGCCCGGATAGAGCGACACCAGAATGACCAGCGCAAAGTAGATAATGCTGTAAATCAGCAGCGGCAGTGAGCCTTCACCGGTCAGCGGCGCAATCCCCACCTCAAACGATACCGTCGCGGTACGCGGCGTGGCAAACAGCGGCCCCACGGCAAGATAGCAGACGGTGGCCAGCAGTACGCCGGCTACTTTACCAATCGGCGTGCTGAGGCTATCCACCCCTCCACCCACTTTCGCCAGCGCGACGACCGTCAGCACCGGCAGGCCCACAGCGGTAATCAGAAAGCCAATTGAGGCAGTCCAGACGTGCTCGCCCGCCTGCAAACCAACCATCGGAGGGAAGATGATATTTCCGGCGCCGACGAACAACGCGAAAGTCATAAAGCCCAGAGCAACAATGTCTCGTGGTTTTAAATGATGGGTCATAAACGTTTACTGCCTGTGGATGTGATGTTGTAAGTGTTGAAATTTTCGCCTTATTTCAGCGGAACATTACGGCGGAAATAACCTTTAAACGTAGCGGGAAACACTTCCCGCGCTGCGTGACGGAGAATAGTTTTTCGATTTACCACGCAAATACAGTCGGTCTGACGACATACGGGGCGCAATTTAAACGCTTATAACGTTTAAAGGCAATAAGGGATCGCAAAACCAGATGGTTATACCAACTCTACAATAAATGCCAGATGAAGATACTGTATATAAGAAAAACGGATGGCTAATCATGCGAACAAAAAATAGTCAGAGACATAATCTGTTTGAAGATTCGGGAAAAACGAAGTGTGAAAAGCGGGTCTATGACAGAAGTGGAAAGAAAAACTGACACCTCAGGTGTCAGCTTGCGTTCTTCACGACGAGACGTGCGGGCAATGTAAAACTGAAACGGGTGCCTTTACCCGGCGTACTGTCGATTTCGAGCTTACTTTCGTGATGGTTAAGCGCGTGTTTTACGATAGCCAGCCCCAAACCGCTACCACCGGTTTGCCGGGAGCGGGCTTTATCAACGCGGTAAAAGCGCTCTGTCAGGCGAGGAATATGTTCAGGCCCAATCCCCGGCCCATTATCTTCAACGATAAACTGTGCGCCAGAGAGCGCACGCTGCCAGCGCACGGTAATGTGTGTTCCCGCTGGCGTATGGTTCACGGCGTTATAAACCAGATTGGAAATCGCGCTGCGTAGCTGATCCTCATTCCCCAGCACTTTCAGGTCGTTGTCGACCACGAATTCAAGCTCATGCTTCTTTTGGCTTAACGTCTGCGCCTCGCGCTCCACAACACGCAGCATCATCGGCACATCTATAATTTCATTCGGCGGTAACGTCGGCGCCGCTTCTATTTTGGATAATGTCAGTAACTGTTTAACCAGACCTTCCATTCGCGATGTCTGCTCACGCATGGTGTGCAGCGCCTTGTCACGCGGCGGCCCTTCCAGCGTCTGCTCCTGCATCATTTCCAGATAGCCCTGCAATACCGTCAGCGGTGTGCGTAGCTCATGGCTGACGTTGGCAAAAAAGTTACGCCGGGCCCCTTCAAGCTGATGCATTTGCGTGACGTCACGCGCCACCATCAATAACTGCTGCTCGCTGTAGGGCATCACGCGGATCTCCAGATGGCGACCATTGTTAAGCACCAGATTAAGCGGGCGGGTGAAATCTTTCGTTTTAAGATAGCGGGTAAATTCCGGATAACGCAGCAGGTTGAGGATGTTTTGTCCGTTATCGTCCGGCCAGCGTAGATTCAGCAATTGCTGTGCCAGGCCATTACACCAAAACATCGTCCCCTCTTCGGTGATCATCACTAACGCATCAGGTAGCGACTCCGCGCCACTACGAAAACGTTTGATCAGATTACCCAGCTCACGACGGCGTTTTTTATTACGCATCTGCATCTGGTGCAGACCATAAAGCAGGGGTTCCCAGCTTCCCGTGCCCGGCGGCGGCGTCATACTTTTATCGACCCACAACCACCAGGAAAGACGCATTAAATTCCAGAAATGCCAGGCCAGTAACCCGGTGACTGCCACCAGTAAAAACCAGGGCAGATAACCAAAGAAAGCGCCGAGCAGTGCAGCGGGTAGACAACAAAGGATGAGTTCGAGTACCAGCCTTTTCCATGACAGCCGTTCCAGCACGCGTCACACTCCTTTCAGATTTTAGAAACGGGTCGAGAAACGATAACCCGTGCCGCGAACGGTTTGAACCATACGATCGTGGCCGCTGTGTTCCAGCGCTTTACGCAACCGGCGAATATGAACATCCACCGTGCGGTCTTCAACATACACATTCGTTCCCCAGACATGGTTCAGCAGTTGTTCGCGGCTATACACACGCTCAGGATGCGTCATAAAGAAATGCAGTAGCTTAAACTCCGTCGGCCCCATGTCCAGAGGATTTTCACCGGTCATTACACGGTGAGAGCTCGGATCAAGGCTCAGGCCCTGCATTTCAATGACTTCTTCTACCGCCATCGGCGAGATACGACGCATGACAGCCTTAATACGTGCCACCAGTTCCTTGGGCGAAAACGGCTTAGTAATGTAATCGTCCGCGCCCGTCTCAAGTCCGCGCACGCGGTCTTCTTCTTCACCACGGGCGGTCAACATCATCACCGGGATATCACGGGTCATCGCTTCACGCTTGAGATGTTTAATGAACTGAATACCTGAGCCACCTGGCAGCATCCAGTCGAGCAAAATCAGATCGGGCCAGGGTTCATTAAGTTGGTTCACCGCGCTGTCATAGTCTTCCGCTTCGACAGGTTGAAAGCCGTTTTGTTCGAGCACGAAACACACCATCTCACGGATTGGCGCTTCGTCTTCTACGACCAGAATGCGTCTTGCCATAATTTGCCCTGTTTAAATTAAGTCATCAGCTAAGTGCGGCGCCATTATGCGTCACTTTTGTGACAGATTTATGAAACAAATGACCAACAGGTGACCCAAGCCTTTGTTTTATGACAGTGGGAAATTCTTTCACTGGCGGCTCGTGTGCCCCTGAATGTTATAATCGCGTTTACGCTTTTTTGCCACGGAACCGCTATGCGCATCCTTCATACTTCGGACTGGCACCTGGGTCAGAACTTCTACAGTAAAAGCCGCGCCGCCGAACACGACGCTTTCCTCACCTGGCTGCTGGCCACCGCTGAAGAGCACCTGGTCGACGCCATTATTGTCGCGGGCGACATCTTTGATACCGGCTCCCCGCCCAGCTATGCGCGCGAGCTGTACAACCGTTTTGTGGTGAAATTACAGCAGACGGGTTGTCATCTGGTTGTGCTGGCAGGTAATCATGATTCAGTAGCCACCCTTAATGAATCGAAAGATATTCTTGCGTGGCTGAAGACAACCGTTGTTGCCAGCGCAGGCAGCGCGCCTTTTTATTTACCGTTGCGTGACGGCTCGCCCGGCGCGGTTTTCTGCCCGGTGCCTTTTTTGCGTCCACGCGACATCATGACCAGCCAGGCGGGACTTTCCGGGCAAGAAAAACAGCTACATTTGCTGCAAGCCATCACCGATTACTACCAGCAACAGTATCAGGCCGCCTGCGAATTACGCGGCGACAGCGTGCTGCCGATAATCGCCAGCGGGCATCTGACCACCGTCGGTGCCAGTAAGAGTGACGCCGTACGTGACATCTATATCGGTACGCTGGATGCCTTCCCCGCGCAAAACTTTCCGCCTGCGGATTACATCGCGCTTGGGCATATTCACCGCCCGCAAAAGCCAGGTGGGCAAGAGCATATCCGCTACTGCGGCTCGCCTATCGCTCTGAGCTTTGACGAAACCGGTAACAGCAAGTATGTCAATCTGGTGACATTTTCAGCAGGAAAACTGGCGGATGTGACAGCGCTGGAAGTCCCTGTTACACAGCAACTGGCGGTCATCAAGGGTGATCTTGAGTCGATTCGTCAGCAACTTGAGCAGTGGCGTGGCAGCCCAACCGACGCTCCCGTGTGGCTGGATATCGAGATCGCGACCGAGGATTATCTGAGCAACATGCAGCGAAAAATTCAGGCACTCACCGCCGATCTGCCGGTCGAGGTGTTATTGGTTCGCCGCAGCCGCGAACAGCGGGAGCGCATCCTCGCAGGTGAGCGCCGCGAAACCTTAAGCGAGTTAAAAGTGGAAGAGGTTTTCGCGCGTCGCCTGGCGCAGGAGGAGCTCGATGACATTCAGATTGCCCGCCTGCAGTCGCTCTTTTCCGAAACGCTCCACTCGCTCAATCAGGAGCATGACGTATGAAAATCCTCAGCCTACGCCTGAAAAACCTTAACTCATTAAAAGGCGAATGGAAGATTGATTTCACCGCCGAGCCGTTTGCCAGTAACGGCCTGTTTGCCATCACCGGGCCAACCGGCGCCGGGAAAACGACCCTGCTGGATGCCATCTGCCTGGCGCTCTATCACGAGACACCGCGTCTGAATACCGTTTCACAGTCGCAGAATGATCTGATGACCCGTGACACCGCCGACTGCCTGGCAGAGGTCGAATTTGAAGTTAAAGAGGTCGCTTATCGCGCATTCTGGAGCCAGAGCCGTGCGCGTAATCAGCCGGACGGTAATTTGCAGGTTCCGCGTGTAGAGCTGGCCCGCTGTGCAGACGGCAAGATCCTCGCCGACAAAGTAAAAGACAAACTGGAGCTAACCGCCGCCTTAACCGGGCTCGATTATGGCCGTTTCACCCGCTCCATGTTGCTCTCCCAGGGGCAATTCGCCGCGTTTCTCAACGCCAAACCGAAAGAGCGCGCAGAACTGCTCGAAGAACTGACCGGCACCGAAATCTACGGGCAGATTTCTGCCGACGTGTTTGAAAAACATAAAGTCGCCAAAATCGAGCTGGAGAAACTGCAGGCGCAGGCCGAAGGCGTGGTTCTGCTTACCGATGAGCAGCGGGAATCCCTGAATGCAAGTGTGCAGGCACTCACTGACGAAGAACAGCGTCTGTTAGACGGGCAGCGGAGTGTGCAGGCACAACTGAACTGGCTTATTCGCAGCGGTGAACTGCAAGCCGCCTGCGACCAGGCACACAAAACCCGGCAGCAGGCACAACAGGCACGCACTGCCGCCGAGCCTCAGTTGGCGCGGCTTGCGCGGGTTCAACCGGCCCTGCTGCTGCGGCCCGTCTGGGAGAGGTTACTGGAGCAGCGAAAAGCACAGGACAGCAGTCGTCGCCAGAATGAAGAAGTAAATACTCGCTTACAGGCGAGCCTCGCGCTGCGGGCCCAGATCCGCGCCAGCGCCGCACGCCAGCATCAGGAATTGATGGCGTCGCAAAAAACACTGTCGCTCTGGCTTGAAGACAACAAACGCTTCCAGCGCTGGCAGACCGAGTTAACCGGCTGGCGGGCGATGCTAAGCCAGCAGGAAGATGACAAAAAGCCGTGGCATGCCCTGCAGGAACGCATTCAGCAAAACGAGTACAAATTACGTAATCTGATGACCGTCTCGCTGGAGATGACCACCGATGAGGTTAACGCAGCGATGACGCTCTGTGCGCAGAACCGCCCGCTGCGTCAACGCCTGACCGCCCTGCATGCACGTTTTGCCCCGCTACAAAAACATCTCGCCCAGCGGCAGCAAAGCCTGACCGAATTGAAAGCTGAGCAGGAAAAACTGACGGCCGAGCTGGCGCGTAAGCGTGAGCTTTATAAAGAAAAAAACCAGTTGCTGACGGATGTTCGCACCCTTTGCGAGCTGGAAGACCGCATCCACAGCCTGGAAAGCGAACGTGCCCGTCTGCAACCGGGTCATCCCTGCCCGCTTTGTGGTTCGACATCGCACCCTGCGATTGCTGAATATCAGGCCATCGTCCCCGGCGTGAATCATGCCCGCCGCGATGCGCTGGATCTCGAAGTCCGTCAGGTAAAAGAGGATGGCGTGGCACTCAGCGAGCGTCTGAAGGGGATAAGTGAGCGCATTGAAAAAGACGACCGCGAAGCGAAATCACTTCGCGAGCAGGAGCAAACGCTTACCAACGAGTGGCAGGAATTGTGCCTGACGTTGAATGTCACCCTGCGGCCGCAGCAAGACATCTCCAGTTGGTTAAGCGCGCAGGATGCCTACGAACATCAGCTCTACCAGTTGAGCCAGCGTTTGACATTACAAAGCCAGATCAACGAGTTGCGCCTGCAGGTTCAGCAATACCAGCAGGCGGCAGAGGCGCGCCGGACCAGTCTGGCCGCGATGCTGGAACCACTGGGGCTAACACTGCCGCCAGAAGGTGAAGAGGCACAATGGCTGGCAGCACGCACCTCCGAAGCGGAACTCTGGCAGGAAAAACAGAGCGCATTTAGCGCATTGCACGAGCAGATTGCACAACTAACACCGCTTCTCGACACGCTGCCGGAAGAAGCTGTTCCGGACGCGATAAAAACCGTTGCCCTGGACAACTGGCGGCAGGTACATAACGATTGCGTGTCGTTGCACAGTCAGTGGCAAACGCTACAACAGCAACTGCGACATGAGACGGAGCGCCTGGCTGAACTGGAGAAACAGTTTGCCGATGCGCTGGCAAACAGTGAGTTTGCCGATCGGGAAGACTTTCTTGCTGCGCTGTTGAGCGATGACGAGCGCGCGCGCCTGGAGCAGCTTCGTCAGCGTCTCGACCGTGACGAACAACAGGCACAGGTACTGGTCGCCAACGCTGAACAGGCTCTCGCGGCGCATAGCGCGCAGCCTCCTGCCGCCCTGACTGACGATACGGACGCCGAAAAATCCCGTGAAGCGCTGGAGTTGCTGGCCCGCCAGTTGCGTGAAAACACCACCCGCCAGGGGGAGTGCCGACAGCAACTAAAACAGGATGCAGACAATCGCCAGCGCCAGCAGGCGCTGATGCTGGATATTGAACGCGCGGCGCTGCGCTGTGACGACTGGGGGCATCTCAACGCGCTGATTGGCTCAAAAGAAGGGGATAAATTCCGTAAATTCGCCCAGGGATTAACTCTTGATAACCTGGTGTGGCTGGCCAACAATCAATTGAACCGCCTGCACGGGCGCTATCTGCTTAAACGCAAAGTCAGCGAAGCGCTGGAGCTGGAGGTCGTCGATACCTGGCAGGCCGATGCGATACGCGATACCCGCACCCTTTCCGGCGGCGAAAGTTTTCTTGTGAGCCTGGCGCTGGCACTGGCGCTGTCGGACCTGGTGAGCCATAAAACCCGCATCGACTCACTCTTCCTCGATGAAGGTTTCGGTACGCTCGACAGCGAAACACTGGATACTGCCCTGGATGCGCTAGACGCACTGAACGCCAGTGGAAAAAACATAGGCGTTATCAGTCACGTTGAGGCGATGAAGGAGCGTATTCCGGTGCAGATTAAAGTCAGGAAAATTAACGGGCTGGGTTACAGCAAGCTGGATAGCGCATTTTCGGTGCCACACACGTAACCAGTGAATACCCGGATGCGGCGCAAGCACCTTATCCGGGCTAGCGAACGTTTCGTTTTTGAGAGTAACCAGACCACAATTTAGTCGCCCCGGCTGGCACAGCGCCGCCGGGGCGTCGTTAATTTACGCCTGTGGCCACAGCCATGCCGCACCACGCACACCACTGGAATCACCGTGCAGCGCTTTACGGATCGGGGTTTCACACTCACCGCCGAAAACCCAGTTTTTCACCAGATTTGGCACGGTTTTATACAACCGTTCGACATTGCTCATCCCGCCGCCAAGCACAATCACATCCGGATCGAGAATATTCACCACGTGGGCCAGCGACTTCGCCAGACGCAGCTCATAACGGCTTAACGCCAGCTCGGCAAGCGGATCCTGCGCGTCCACCAGGCGGATGATTTCATTGCCTTTAAGCGTGTGCCCGCTTAAGCGCTGATAATCGGTGCCAAAGCCCGTGCCGGAGATAAAGGTTTCGATGCACCCTTGCTTGCCGCAATAGCACGGCACCTCTTCCCGATAACGCAATTCATCTGCATCCATCCACGGCAGCGGATTATGCCCCCACTCACCCGCCGTCCCGTTGCCGCCGATATGCGAGCGGCCATTAAACGCCAGACCCGCTCCGCAGCCTGTACCGATAATCACCGCAAACACGGTCTGCGCACCGGCCGCTGCGCCATCCACCGCCTCAGAAACGGCCAGGCAGTTAGCGTCATTCGCCAGACGAACTTCCCGGTTTAAACGTTGGCTTAAATCTTTATCGAACGGCTTACCGTTGAGCCAGGTTGAGTTGGCATTTTTTACCACGCCCGTATAGGGAGAAATAGAGCCGGGGATCCCCATACCGACGGTGCCCGTTTGCCCGGTTTCTTTCTCAGTCAACGCCACCAGAGAGACCAGCAGATCAAGGGTTTGATGGTAATCACGCGGTGTCGGCTGACGATGGCGAAACAGCTCGTCGCCGCTATCGCTGAGCGCAATGATTTCCGTCTTTGTGCCGCCTAAATCGATACCAATACGCACATAATGCTCCTCATAGTTGGACAACGCATTCACATGCAAGCGCGGCGACAATTGGTTATCATGCCCGCTGCAATTAACGACTAGACCGTGGAAAATATCATGCTGTGGTTCAAAAATTTAATGGTATACCGTCTCAGCCGCGATGTAGCGCTGCGGGCGGAAGAGATGGAAAAACAGCTTGCCCCACTATCGTTTACCCCGTGCGGTAGTCAGGATATGGCGAAAACCGGCTGGGTTCCACCGATGGGTTCACACAGTGATGCGCTGACCCACACTGCGAACGGTCAGATTATTATCTGCGCGCGCAAAGAAGAGAAAATCCTGCCTGCGCCGGTGATCAAACAGGCGCTGGAAGCCAAAATTTCCCGTCTTGAGGCCGACCAGGGCCGCAAGCTGAAAAAAACCGAAAAAGATTCTCTGAAAGACGAAGTGCTGCACTCATTGCTGCCGCGCGCCTTCAGTCGTTTTAGCCAGACCATGATGTGGATTGATACCGTTAATGGTCTCATTATGGTGGACTGCGCCAGCGCGAAAAAAGCGGAAGACACGCTGGCGCTGCTGCGTAAAAGCCTGGGTTCTCTGCCGGTTGTCCCGCTGACGCTGGAAACCCCTATTGAACTGACGCTGACGGAATGGGTACGTTCCGGTACGGTGGCACAAGGCTTCCAGCTTCTCGACGAGGCCGAACTGAAAGCTATTCTGGAAGATGGCGGCGTAATTCGCTGTAAAAAACAGGAACTGGTCAGCGATGAAATCGCCGTGCATATCGAAGCGGGTAAAGTGGTAACCAAACTGGCGCTCGACTGGCAGCAACGCGTTCAGTTTGTGGTGTGTGATGATGGCTCGATTAAACGCCTGAAATTTGGTGACGAGCTACGCGACCAGAACGAAGATATTGACCGCGATGATGTCGCCCAGCGCTTTGATGCCGATTTTATTCTGATGACCGGTGAACTGGCGACGCTGATCCACAGCCTGGTAGAAGGGCTCGGCGGCGAAGCTCAGCGCTAAGACAAAAAATCAGACGCTAAAAAGCAGAACGCCCGGTTAAGCCGGGCGTTTTTTTACAGATAACGGCAGAGGTAAGAAGTCGGCTCGGCTACCTGCAGATGAAATTCACTTTGGCCGGCAACATTGAACACTTCACCCGCAGAGTAAGTCTTCCACTCGGTTTCACCAGGCAGCAGAACATGAAGCGCACCGCTAATGACCGTCATCTCTTCCGGCTGCGCGGTACCAAAGGTGTACTCACCTTCCACCATCACGCCCACACTGGCGCGGCCAGTACTGCTGCTGGTAAAACCAATGGATTTCACTTTACCGGAAAAGTATTCGTTACTTTGAAGCATGAACTGGCCCTTATAAAGAAAATGTCTGGAAAAACACTATAGAGGCCAGACTTCGCTTCTGTCACGCGAAATTGCAGGGTAACACGGCTTATACCAGCAGTTCCGAGGCGAGCCGCGCCACCAGAACATTAGAAAGTAATACTGGTACATCCAATGATTTTTGAAGTAAATCCCTGTGCCATTGATGAAAACCGAGGCAATCAAGCATTAATACGTCCGCACCCTGCTCAATAAGCTCTTTTCCCGCCGAAACCAGTTGATACTCAGTCGCCTCGTACGGGTGTGCAAGCGTATAAAATGGCGTCTTTTCCAGCACGCTCCATTTTCGCTGCTGCGGTTCCATCAGTTCAGGGATCGGCACAATCACCCCTACCTGATGACCATCAACAATCGAGGCAACAAGGGGCGGAATAATACGCTGTGGTTCGATCAAAATGGCATTACGCGCATTCAGCCCACGGATATCTGCCGTACTCATCAGCAAAATAACGTCGTAGCCCTGGTTGTCCATCACTTCGATAACGCTTTGCAGATCACGCTCCACTTTCTCTCGCGAGACCATCGCAATACTGCCATCGCACAGACGCGTAGGCAGCGGCGTTTCGCCCGGATCAACTTTGTAATCTGTCAGGACGTCCTGGGGATCCATTTTACCCAGCAGGCTGAAATGGGTTATCTGCTGTTCAGAAATATGCTCGGTCAGCAACGGTAATATCGTTTGAACAGGCACCACCCCCACGGTGAGGATCGCCATCGTTGAACTCATCTTGTTCATCCACCTTGCAACACTGCTTTTTCGTTAATGCTTTGACGCAGCCTAAATGCACAGGCAACTTCCAGGTTCTTAAAGATTCCCAAATACGCCAGTAATGTCTGATTATTGACGGTCCTCATCCATCTTGCCAGAGTGAAAAATGTGATGAGGCCCCGCTTATTTCATGTTTCAGAACTTTTTCAAGGCAATCAGTTTTTATCTGGATCCTCATACCGCTTTTTAGCATCCAGGGCTTCTTGCTCAGTGGGGTGCTCACTGATTAAAGAGTCAGGTTTAGGATGGTCGGCACGTAATTCGTACCAGGTGACGGTCTGCCCGGCTGTGCCTTTTTCGACAGCAACAACACGGGCTTCACGAGGATAAGGTGGTTTACCAGGCATGACGTTACCTCAGTTACGGGGTCAGGCCTTAAGTATAGACAATCGTTTCGCTAGCTGGCGCGCGCCAGACGCAGAGCAGTCTGAATTTCAGCGATCACCAAATCAAGATCTTGCGCGGCATTCACAACATGATGTGCAGCTTCGCGGTAGAGGGCATCACGGACCGCAAGAATTTCGCCCACCTCTTCGCGAACAGGCTTACCGGTCAGGGTCGGACGCTGGCTCTCTTTCGGGTACGCCTCCAGACGATCAACCAGTACCGGGACAGGCGCAGAGAGATAAATCACCACGCCCTGCTCGCGCATAAATTTGCGATTGTACTCGCTCAGAATGATACCGCCGCCAGTGGCAACAACACGCGCAGGCGCGGTAACAGCTTCCAGAGCTTCGGTTTCACGCGCACGAAAACCATGCCAGCCTTCTTTGCTTACGAGCTGGGCAACGGTCATCTGCGCCTGCTCCTGCAACCAGTGGTCTGTATCGACAAACTGACAAAGGTGTAACTGTGATAACGCATGACCAACGGTAGTCTTACCGCAACCACGTGCGCCAACTAAAAAAATGGGTAACGTCATGAACGGGTGTTCCCTCTGATATCGCAAGGTGAAAAAAAGAAAATAAGATAATGGTAAATCACCCTGCCGGGCGTTGAGTGATCGTAAACAAATCGTTACGCTTCAAAAACAACTTGCATCTTTGCTCATTAGAACCCAGAGACGACGCCACATTTGAGTGTAAAGATTTTAATGCAACCTATGTAGCGATAACCTTACTTTAAAAGATTGTCTGTTGACAAGCCCACAGGCTCGTTTAGCGTAACATATTCACATAACCGTTGATGATACTACTCGTCAGCCTTGCGGCGTTGGCGCTCGAGCAGCCATTTATCCAGTTGGGCGGCAAATTGCTGGCGGTCACGCTGGGACAGGCTATCCGGACCACCGGTCTGAATCCCGCTGGCGCGCAGCGTATCCATAAAATCTCGCATCGTCAGACGTTCGCGAATCGTCGCTTCGGTGTAGCGCTCACCGCGCGGGTTAACGGCTGCCGCGCCTTTCGCTAAAACTTCCGCCGCCAATGGGATGTCTGCCGTGATCACCAGGTCGCCCGCCTCACACAGACGCACAATTTCGTTATCGGCGACATCAAACCCCGCGGCAACGCGCACGGAACGGATAAAGCGCGAGGGGGGCACACGGATATTTTGGTTCGCCACCAGCGTCACTGGCGTTTGTGTGCGCTCGGCTGCACGAAATAGAATCTCTTTAATCACATTCGGACAGGCGTCCGCATCAACCCAAATCGCCATCATCGCTCCTCACTCTCATTTCGGGCATTGTCGCGTTAAATGCCCCGCTTCGCAAAGCATGACGTTAAGCTTTCGCCCTGTAAGCCTTTCCACGTTAAGCTATACCTCACAACACGTAACAGCAGAGAGACAGACGTAATGGAGAAAAAAATCGGTTTTATCGGCTGCGGCAACATGGGCAAAGCCATTCTCGGCGGTCTGATCGCCAGCGGCCAGGTACAACCTGGACAGGTCTGGGTCTATACCCCATCGCCAGAAAAAGTCGCCGCACTGCATGACCAGTACGGCATTAACGCCGCACAGAGCGCGCAGGAAGTCGCCCAGATAGCCGACATTGTCTTTGGCGCCGTAAAACCGAATATTATGGTCAAGGTGCTTAGCGACGTCGCATCCAGCCTGAATAAAGAGTCTCTGGTCGTGTCGATTGCCGCAGGCGTCACCCTCGATCAACTGGCGCGGGCGTTGGGCCACGATCGGAAAATCGTCCGCACCATGCCTAACACACCGTCGCTGGTAAATGCCGGTATGACCTCCATCACGCCGAACGCCCTGGTGACACCGGAAGATATCGCCGACGTACTTAACATCTTCCGCTGCTTTGGTGCCGCTGAGGTTATTGCCGAACCGATGATTCACCCGGTGGTGGGCGTCAGTGGTTCCGCCCCGGCGTATGTGTTTATGTTTATCGAAGCCATGGCCGATGCCGCCGTGCTGGGCGGAATGCCACGCGCGCAGGCTTACAAGTTTGCCGCGCAGGCGGTGATGGGATCGGCGAAAATGGTGCTGGAAACCGGCAAACACCCGGGCGAGTTGAAAGACATGGTCTGCTCCCCTGGCGGTACGACCATCGAAGCGGTCAAGGTACTGGAAGAGAAAGGCTTCCGCGCGGCCGTTATCGACGCCATTCAGGCCTGTATGGCGAAATCCGAACAGATGAGTAAATAAGACCGTGACTGCGCCGCCGGGCCACCTGCGGCGCAGTCATGTGCTAGGCCAGCATCTCACTGGCCTGACGCAGAGGCATCGGCTGCTGCATTTTCACCAACAGTTCTGCCGTTGCGGTATTTTCACCGCAGCTTAGCACCGCTTTCAGCATCCCCTCTTCGCCATAAAGCACCGCAAAACGCTTATCCTCAAACGAACCAAGCATTTTCACACTGTCCCATTCCCGCGCATAACCCAGATATTCGAAGCGTGTACCGAAATGGGTGGTCCAGAAAAACGGTACCCGATCAAACGCATGGTGCTCACCCAGCATATTTTTAGCCGCCAGTCGCCCCTGCTGCTGCGCCACGCGCCAGTGTTCAATTCGCCGTCTGCCTTCCGGCGCCGGATAACTGGCGATATCGCCCACCGCCCACACTCCCGGCGCGGCGCATAAGGTTTCATCCACCGTCAGGCTACCGTCTTCTTCATGGTGAAGATCATGGGCCAGATCGGTAAACGGACGAACCCCGGTGGCAAACACCACCACATGTGCAGGCAGCGTCAGGCCATTTTTCAGGCGTACCCCCTGCACATGCCCGGTCCCCTCCAGTGCCGCCGGCTCACCGGTCACAAATTTCACGCCATTCTGCTTATGCATATTGAGAAAGTGTTGGCCCATCTCTTCACCAAACTGCGGAACAAAAGGCAATTCGTGGCGCGACACCACCGTCACGTCAATATCCTGGTTGCGTAAGGCTGCCGCCAGCTCCATGGCAATAAAGCTGTTGCCGATGATCACTAATTGATGTTCCTGCTCCACATCGTTGAGCAACTGTTGTGCCTGATGGAGTTCCCGCAGGACATGAACGCCTTGCAGGTGGTTACCTTCAATATCAGGACACAGCGGCTGCCCACCGGTCGCCAACAACAGTTTGTCAAAATGGAGCCTTTGCCCGCTGGCCAGGGTAAGAAAGCGCTCGCGGCTGTTGAGGTCGGTCACCTCTTCTCGCAGGCTTTCAACACCCGGCTGCTGGTAAAACGCATCATCCAGCACATGCGGCACTTCACTGATTTTCATTTTGCCTGCGGGGACAAATTTGCTCAGTGCCGTACGGTCATAGGGAGCATCGTTCTCTTTATCGATAAGCACTAAACGCCCGGAGTAACCCGAGTCGCGCAGCGTTATGGCGGCGGAACTCCCCGCGGCCCCGGTACCCAAAATAACCGTGGTCTGTTCCTGTTCACCGCGGATCAGCGGCCTGCTGGCAGGGGACATCGGACGTGGATTAACCAGAACGCGGTTTTGTTCCAGCAGTACCGGATATTGTTTAAGGCTGGTCAGCGCTAGCGGCTCAAGCCACTGTCCATTCTTAATGTCGAATTCAGCTTTGTGCCACGGACAAACCAGCCGCCCTTCGCAGACAGCCCCTTTCTCAAGGGGAGCTCCCGCATGGGGGCATTTGCTCTGGAATGCGCGCACCTGCGTTAAGGTGCGAATGAGGATCATGGCGGTACCCGCCACTTCGACTTTTACCGGCTTGCTCTCCGGTAGTGAATTGATATCTAAGACGTATTGGTAGCTCATAACATTGCTCTCGTGTCAGTGTTGGAGATACGGACGTAACGCCAGACAGCGCACACCACGAGGAAATAAAAAGCACTCAATCTGTAATGATGACCTGTTAAGCCTGGCAGAGAATAGGCCTATAGCAACCAGGCGAGGAGTCAGGCAGCCACTTCGGTGCGATTGCGCCCGGCTTTTTTCGCTTTGTATAACGCCAGGTCGGCAGATTTTAGCCACTCCCGGTAGTGGGTCATTTCATCGGTCAGAGGGGCAACACCGACGCTGATTTGCAGCGCCAGTTGCGGAGCAGAAGGCAGGCGGAAGGCGGTAAGGCGGTCATGAACACGCTCCATGGCTGCAATCGCGTTTTCAGGCGGCGTGCCGCACATGATGACGGCGAATTCATCACCACCGAAACGCCCAATCAGATCGCTACCGCGCAAAGTGAGTTGCAGGTGACGGGTGATGGCAATGATCGCCTCATCCCCCACGTCATGTCCCCAGGTATCGTTAATGGTTTTGAAATGATCGACATCGATCAGCAACAGCGTCGCGATCCGTTGATGACGGCGACAATCGTCAAATTCATCACGCAACAGACTCTCCCAATGGCGACGATTGTAAACGCCAGTCATACCGTCACGGATACTCATCACCTGCAGGCGGCGTTTATGCTCCTCAAGCCTCGCGGCGTTACGGAAAGTCATCCAGGAAAAGAGGAGTGGATACAGCAGAAGTACCGGCACCGTCAGGCAGATAATCAGTGACGGGCTGTCGGGGGTAATGGCAATCCCCGTAAGCTGGAGGGTAACCAGGCAGGCAACCACCATCAAAATAACCCCGGCAAGGCACAGTCGCGGCCCGCCTGCCCCCATCGTGGTGATAAAAACCACCATTGCCATGGCGATAGAGGGGAGCAGGTTCACACCGATGAGCCCCATCCACATTCCGGCGAGCAGGGCATCTGCCTTCAAATTATGGGTTTCACTGGCGTAGGGATCGCTTGAGCGGGCCGCCAGTTGCCAGGCGAGATGCGGCCAGACGAAAGTCCATAAAACCAATAAAATCCACCAGCCTCCCGCAACCGGCTGTAATACCAGTACCCCAGCGAGCGGCATAAACAGGCAGGCCAGCCCTACCGCCCGTGGCAGCCGTTCCCGCTGCGCGAACTGGAGCCCCATTGAATGGGGATCGTCATCGTGCAGAGCGCTACGTCTCTCCTTGCCACTCTCTGTTGTATAAAAGTTATTATCATTCATCATTATTGGGAACATTCTGAAACATTTTCCCAAATTATAGAGAGGGGTCATGCGGGGAAAGTATGAAATTTCGGGTGAGTCGCGTGGCGAGCTCACCCGTTTGGATTAGCCTGTTTTTTTCAGGCAGGCGCTCATAAATTTGCTGCGATCTTCGCCTTTAAGCGACTGCTGCGTCGCCTGTGCGTTGCATTCGCGCATTTTTTGCTGTTGGGGACTCAGACTTTTTTGTCCGGGCTCGGTTTTGGTGTTTTTCAGGCAATCGCTCATATACCGCTTGCGGGCATCACCGGAAAGAGTCTGCGCCGTAGCCTGCTGATTGCAGAGGGTCATACGTTGTTGTTGAGGGGTAAGAGTCTTCTCAGCGGCACTCAGTGCAGTAACAAACACCAGGCCGAACAGGAGCGTAACAAGTAATGTTATTTTCATAGCACCATCCTTCTGTAAGCCTTGCCCCTTAAGGATGGTCTGTCATGGAGAAAAAACCACCCGGCAGGAGAGATTTCCCACCGGGCAGCAACTTATTTCAGCCCAAGCGCGTTTTTCATGGTGAAGAACAGGTCGGTCTGATCGGTCAGGCCCACAACGTTAGCCGCATGTGGACCATAGGCTGCCAGACGAACCTGTGTACCGGTATGCTCCATCGACTCTTCCTCAGAGTTACCATAGGTTATCGCCATCACCGCACCGTCTTTGGTGTTCAGCAACTGGCTCAAGCCAGGCGCTTTGGTGTCAGGCGGGATAATCTGGCTGGCGTGAGCATGATCAGCGGTAACGATGACCAGCGTATTGCCATCTTTTTTGGCGAAGGCTAGCGCTTTTTGCACGGCTTCGTCGAGGTCGACAGTTTCACCAATCTGGCCGCACGGGTTGGCAGCATGATCTTGTTTATCGATCGATGCGCCTTCCACCTGCAGGAAGAAACCTTTCTCGTTTTTGCTCAGCAGGTCGATCGCTTTTTCGGTCATCTGCGCCAGCGTCGGTACGCTATCGGTACGTTTAGCATTTGGCGTACAGGTCACCGCAGGTTTATCGAGATTACCGTGCAATGTGGCTTTCGGGCCTTCCCAACGAACCGGCATGTTGCCATCGGAGAACAGTCCCAGTAGCGGTTTATCCTGATTCGCTTCGGTGATAGCCGCCAGCGTCGAGGCGTCCCCCACTAACTGGTAGCCACGCGCCTGTGCCTGCTCACGCAACGTTTTGCCTTTCCACTCACCGGCGGTTGCCGTTTCACTGAAGGTCTTCGCACCGCCGCCGAGGGTGACATCGGCACGCGCATTCAACAACTGCTCGGTGATGGAGCCTTTGCCGCCTTTTTCCAGCGCATTGCTGGCACATTTTTCACTAGTAACGCTCGGGCCGTAGCATTTACGCGACGTCACGTGGGAAACAAGCGCGGCAGGCGTAGCGTCCTGCAATTCAGCGGTAGAGACGTTACCGGTAGCAAGACCCGCGGCCTTTGCCATCTCCAGGATCGTCATATGATCTTTTTCGTGGATATCGACACCCAATGCGCCGTTATAAGTTTTCACGCCGGTAGACCATGCCGTTGCGGATGCCGCAGAGTCGGTCACGTAATCGGGTTTGCCCGTTTTCTTATCCAGCGCGTAATGCGTGTACTGACCCGTCAGTGGTAACGCATCGATACCTTTAAAATAACCGCCCGCCCCTTCGGCATAATTTCGCGCAGCGGTAATTTCTGAATCGCCCATGCCATCACCGATCAGCAGAATAATATTTTTAGCCGGTTTGTCATTGAGCGAGGAACGTATTGCGTCAGTTTGATCGGCAGTTAAACGGCGGGCGCCGCCTTGCGTCGTAATATCGCCCTGTGCGGCACGATTCTCAAGCACAGTGGTGGCGGAAGTGGTATCCGCATAAATAGCAGGGGCAAACAGCATAGGGAATAAGGCGACGAATAATGCGCTCTGTTTCACTTTATTTTCTCCGTGTATAAATACTTAAAAAGAAATAAAACAGAGCGACTATAGGCACCGCGTATGACAGTGAGATGACAGCGTGACTTATCTCAAAGTCTCAGTTGCGCGGATGCCTTAAAAGCTTTTTTATATACTGTTGCAGCAACTCCGTATCATGATCGGAAACGTCCGTTCCCGGATGAACATCATCCATCGCGCCTTCAATACTCTGGATAAGCGCCTGTTGCTCAGGCAGCGCCATCTGACGCAAAAGTGCAGTGACCACGATCTCCAGCGCTTCCACCTGCGCAACCAGTTCTTTGGATTCCTCTTCCTTTTCCGCGAGTTTTACCAACAGCTCTGCAATGAGATTTTTCATAGCGCTATTTCCTTATGTGATATTCGATGACGTTAGCACTCTGTTCTGTAGTTGCAAAGTGGATGCATCTATTATTTTTCGCTAAATTTGCACTATGTAGAACCGTAAAATAGGAAACCCAGTAACGAAACGTTTCTATGACATAGACGCAAATTTATTCCTGTGTCAAAGCGAGGCGGGAGATAAAAGAATATATTTTTTCTATAAAGAAAATTTATATCCAGAGCGGAGCCAGAAGCTTCCGATCTGGATATCCGTTCAACGTCGCGCTTTACGTAATGCCAGCGCCAGTTGCCAAATATTGCATAAAACCACCAGCGCCGTGGCGACAAATACCCAGCGGAATCCGGCCATCGCCGAGACAGACGCCCCCATCAGCGGCCCGACCACGTTACCCAGATACATAAACGACTGGTTATAACCAAAAATACGTCCGGTCACCTGGTCGCTGGAATATTTAAGCAGCAGCGTTTGAACGGCAGGCAGCATCGCCCCATCGGCGAAACCAAGCATAAAACGCAAAATGCCCAGTTGTAGCGGCGAGGTGACAAACGACATGGCGAAAAATAGCACCACGGCGCAGACTAACGTTGCCATCAGAATGCGCGCCGTACCAATTCGATCGCCCAGTTTTCCCAGACGCGGCGCCGAGATAAGCGCGGAAACACCCGGTACGGCGGCAATCATCCCGCTGAGGAAGGCGATATTGCTGCTGTCGGGCGTCATAGACTGGATAAACAGCGCCAGGATAGGCCCGATAGAGCCATTGCATAACTGGATAACCAGCGTCGTCAGAAAAAGACTGATCACCAGGCCCGGATAAGGTAGCGAGGAAAAGACGGCCTTGCCGCTCAGCCGTTGCGCCTTGCTGACCTTAGGACGCGCCCCCTCTTTGATCAGAAACAGTGTGACCAGAAAACTGACGATCAGCAGCGTTGCGGTGATTAAGAAAACGGTTCGTAAACCAAAATGGTCCGCCAGAAAACCGCCCATTAACGGCCCGCCAATCACCCCACTGATTTGCGCCGTCGAGAGTGTGCTTAGGGCCCAACCGCTACGCTCACGGGGAGCCTGAGAGGCGACCAGCGCCATCGCATTGGGAATGTAACCAGACGTGAGCCCCATGACGCCACGTAAGATGAGCAACTGCCAGACATTTGTCGCAAAGGCCTGTAGTAAAATGGCGATTGCCATCCCCAGAGAGGCGCGCAACAACATTAACTTGCGCCCTTTTCTGTCAGCAAGGCTGCCCCATAGCGGTGAAACTATCGCGGAAACCATAAACGTGACGCTAAAGGTCAACCCGGACCACATCGACAACGCTTCGTGAGAAGAGACCCCCAGTTGGGAGACATATAAGGGCAAGAACGGTAAGATTTGACTGATGGCAAGACCGGTGAAAAAACAGCCGAACCATACGGAAATAAGGTTAATTCTCCAGGATTCCATAAACAGCAATTATTATTCAGTTTTTGGCAAATTAGACACAGGTTAACAAGAACAGTAATAAGAATACGCACCAGAGGTGCGATTAGCTTTTTTTTGGTGTTTTATCTTCTCTATTCTGCCACAGGCCACAGCCCTGAATATCAACCACACTTATCACGGTAGTTTATGCTTTAGCGGCATAGCCCAAATCCACGCATCCCAAGATGAAAATGGTTGGCGTGCGCCGCGTTGTACTCCGGCCCAAGGCCATTGCCATAATACCCACAACTCGCGCTTAACATCGCCTGTAGCCAGGGGCGCGTATCATCACGCGTCCAGCCTCGCAATACCGTTATCTGTTGACCGTTTGCCAGATGAAAACCGCTAATATCCAGCGCTTCAGCAGTGGCATGTTCGCTAAGACGGGCGTCGGGTCGATTATAGATATTACGGCAGGCGTAACTTCCCAGATGGTCGATGCGTATGAGCGGGCTGCCCATAAATTGCTGCGTTAGCGGCCGGGCCTGTTGTTCAACAAAAAGCGCTGAACTGAGTGCCAGCGGGCAACTGGCAAGAAAACTGCTGCTAAGTTTGACCGGGCCAAAATCGCGCACCCGTACCACATTGTTCAGCGGACAGTCACCCTGGGTATCGGCGACAGATGTTGAGGAAATGAGTTGCTGCTGGTTTGCCTGTTGCAGCAACTCAACGCACTGCCCCGGATCGAGCCGGCGTAACTTAAATTGGGTAATGCGGCCTGGCGGATCATTAAGGTGTAATGGTGCGAAGGGGTTGTAGTAGGCGGGCAAATAGCGCCAACCCGCCGCCAGTCCGCCGAGCAAAATAAACAAACCGATGAAGCCTTTCCCTTTCACGCATCCCCTCCATTAATCACTGCAAAACAGTATGGCAGAAGTGATATGGTATGTGCTTTCTGATTCATGTGAGTGAAAGTTGAGATGGCAAAACTGCGGGTAGGGGTCGTGTTCGGTGGCAAGTCGGCTGAACATGAAGTGTCGCTGCAATCGGCAAAAAATATCGTCGATGCAATGGATAAATCGCGTTTCGATGTTGTATTGCTGGGGATCGATAAGCAGGGTCAGTGGCATATCAACGACGCGAATAATTATCTGCAAAATGCCAGCGATCCGGCGCGAATTGCACTTAATCCCTCTGAAAGCAGCGTTGCGCTGGTGCCGGGACAACCGTCACAGCAACTGATGAATGCCACGGATGCCAAACCCTTCCCACAAGTGGATGTGATTTTCCCGATCGTCCATGGTACGCAGGGTGAAGACGGTACGCTACAGGGCCTGCTGCGCATGGCAAACCTGCCGTTTGTCGGCTCAGATGTGCTGGGCTCCGCCGCCTGCATGGACAAAGACGTGACCAAACGTCTGCTCCGTGATGCGGGTCTCGCTATTGCGCCGTTTGTCACCTTAACCCGCAGCAATCGCGATCGTATGACGTTCTCAGAGATACAGGCGAAACTTGGGCTGCCGCTGTTTGTAAAACCAGCCAACCAGGGCTCTTCCGTTGGCGTCAGTAAAGTCTCCAACGAAGCGCAGTACCATGCCGCCGTCAGCCTGGCGTTCGAATTTGACCATAAAGTAGTGGTCGAAACCGGCATCACCGGTCGCGAGATCGAATGTGCGGTGCTGGGTAATGACGATCCGCAAGCCAGTACCTGTGGCGAAATTGTGCTTAACAGTGAGTTTTACGCTTACGATACCAAATACATTGACGATAACGGTGCGCAAGTGGTTGTACCGGCGGCGATCGCCCCCGAAGTGAATGATCATATTCGCGCCATCGCCGTACAGGCGTATCAGACTCTGGGCTGCGCGGGTATGGCACGCGTCGACGTATTCCTGACACCGGACAACAAAGTGATTATCAATGAGATCAATACATTGCCTGGTTTCACCAATATCAGCATGTACCCGAAACTGTGGCAGGCGAGCGGTCTCGGCTACACCGATTTGATCACGCGCCTGATTGAACTGGCTTTGGCGCGCCATCAGGCCGATAGCGCGCTGAAAAGTTCGATGAACGGTTAATTCGGCGTTTTTTCGTCCTCATTCGCCGCTTCTTCGTTTTCTTCGGGGCGGCGGCGAATGATAAACCCGGCAAGCCAGAAACTGATAACCCAGGTCATCAGCCCGACGGCATAGTTTTGCCAGCCTTTCGTTTCAAAACCCAGCAAACCCACAACGCCATTCAGAATAAAGATCAAACCAATCGCAAACGCATAGTAGTGCCAGTCACGGCGTATTTTTGAAGGCAGCTTCATGACAACTCCGGCAATAAAAACGCCATCCTCGCATATTTGTCATGGCACGTCTGTGGCGCATACGGAAATTCTGAAATGTTAATTCGATGGTCGAAATGTTACAGAAATGTGAGCGCGTACAAAATTTACACATCCGGAATCATTCCCGCTGCGAAATTATCACCATTCCGATGTTGACAATTTAATCGAACTGTCAAAATTACACCGATTCACTGGCAATGAGCCAACGTAATTAAACGTAGCGGAGGTCTATATGGCTGACTTTACCCTGTCGAAACCCTTTTCGGGTAAAAAAACTCGCGACGCCTCTACGCCCGGTAATATCGCTTATGCCGTGTTTGTGCTGCTCTGCTTCTGGGCGGGCGCGCAACTGCTGAACCTGTTGGTGCATGCGCCCGGGGTCTTTGAACATTTGATGCAAATGCAGGACACCAACCGACCACACGTCGAGATGGGGTTAGGTGTTGGCACCATTTTTGGTCTGGTGCCTTTCCTGATTGGCAGCGCATTTCTGGGCGTGATTGCCCTGGTATTGCGCTGGCGACGCCATCATTAGTTTTTCATCATACATTGCGCCCGGCGGTCATCGACACGCTTAGCAAACCAGGCAGTTGTAAGGTTGCGTGTGATCTTCGGGCTTTCCAGTTGGATCCCCGGCAGCATTTCTCGCGGTAACGTCTTCCCGGTCTTCTGTTCTGCCAGACGATAAACGTTTTGGTATAACGCCGTTTTCTCTAAGGCAATACTGTCGCCGGTTTGTAACTGGCGGCGGATATCCCTGTCGCTCATTCCCAGTTTCGCCCCCAGTTTTCTGGCTGCCAGCTCCGTTGCACCTGCATCGTTGCTGCCGTACTGAATCAGATCGCCGTCCAGGGCCAGTTTAACGCCGGTCGCTTTGCTTAGTGCATTCTGGAATGCCGCGTTACGGCTGGCGTAATGTCCGGCATTAAAATCAGCAAAGCGATAAAGGGGTGCCGTGTAATTTGCCGGATAATTGAGCAGGTGGTATGTGCCAAACCACAGGCCACCGCGACGGGTAAAGACCTCTTGTCGCACCGTGCCTTCCATTTTCCACGGGTAGCCGTCGGTGTGCTTCTCAGCAAACGCAACGCTAATTTGCATAGGCCCGCCGGTATGCACCGGGTTATAAGAACCAAAAAGCGTCTGCCCCATCGGCACGACGCTGATAAAATCGTCGAAAATTTCGCTCAGTTGTTTTTCGGTGCGAACCTTGTCCAGACGCTCGCTATAGCTTTTGCCATTGGGCGATTCAATTTTCAGCGCGGTATGTACCAGGGCAAGTGGGATATGTAAACGTGCCGCACGGCGGTCAATCTCTTTCCAGGCGATTTTATTCAGCCCCGGCACCTGCGGATCGGCCTGATAGTTAGACTCCTGCTGCGCAACCGCCAGCACCGAACAGATATTTTCCAGCGTCGGAGCAATCGACTGGCTGCTAAAAGTGGTGGCAATATCTTGCGCCCACGCATCCCGGTCTTTCACACTCGCGGGCATTTTTTCTCTGACCACGCTCGCCACATCGCGGGGCTTCTCCGCTTCGGCCTCCTTCGTCTCTTCTGCGCTGGTTGTGTTTTTCGGTGTCGTACAACCGGCGAGAATCATTCCCGCCAGTAGTGTCATTGTGGTCGCGATAAGACGCGGCGCGCAAACAGGCATATGGTTCCTTGCTTAACTGAAAGTGTTGGTCATTTGCGATGCTGGCGGTGCATTCAACTCGCTTTCAAAGCTGCGCAAACGTTTATAGATGGACATCAGTTCCACCAGCGTGGTCCATGAGGCTATCAGATACTGGAATGAACTGCGCACCTGTTCAAATACGTTTGTGATTTGGCGCATCAGACCAAAAGTAATCGCCCCGGCGGCGATGGTCGGGAAAAGGACAACCAGACCGAACACCACATCAACCTGCAGATACAAAATACGGGCAATGTTGAAATACATATAGTGGAAATAAAGACGGAAATAGTTACGGCGGACGGCAGAAAAAAGCTCTTTCACTGTATGAGGTTTCGCGCGGTTGACGTCATCTTCGCCATACACCAGTTCTTTACGATATGCGGCTTCTACGCGCTGATTTTTGAACTCCAGCCCCGGCAGTTTAATCCCGACAAACGCCAGTAGAAAGGTGCCGGAGAGCGCCCAGGCGATGGACGCAATCACCAGACCATACGGCAGATGACCCACCAGCGGCAACTCCTGTACGTGTGGCGACAGTGCCACCAGAACCGGTAAAAAAGCAATCAACGTCATGACCGCATTGATAAAGCTAACACCCATGTCTTCAAGCGTAGAAGCAAAACGCATGGTGTCTTCCTGAACACGCTGCGCCGCCCCTTCGATATGGCGCAACTGGTCCCAGTGCTCCATATAAAATTCGTTCATTGCCGTACGCCAGCGAAAGACATAGTGGCTCACGAAAAAGTTGTTCAGCACCGCAACGGTGACCGCAATCAGGGCGATCCACAAAAAGACACCGATTTCGCTATAAAGCTGACCAATACTGACTTTATTCGGCGCACTCAGCGCTTTTTGAATAAGATCGTAAAATGGCGCATACCACGCGTTAATCGCGACGTTGATTTCCACCAGAAACCAGGTCACGAAAATGATTAAGGCCGTTCCCAGGATTGACCAGCGCTGCCAGCGATGCGGTGCGTAGAAAAACCAGAATAGCGCAAAAAGGCCAACGCATAATGCGTAGTAGGCATAAAACAGCAGGAAGTTCAGGGACCAGAAGCGCGCCGCGCTGATGGGAACATCCTCAGAAGCGCCAACCAGCCGCATTATCCAGACCTGCCCACCGGCCTGCCAGAAAACGACTGCGATCAGTGCCCAAATAAAGGCCGAGAGAAAGAACAGCTTCGGCTTTGGGAAAAAAGACTTAAACATAATACTCTCCTGCTCACTTCTTATTTTTGTGCATTACTCATACGGCGCACAACACACCTCCGCCACAGGAGCTTCCTGCGGTGGGGGAGCGTTGTGAGAACTGTAGAATCAGACCTGAGCGTAACGCCTTAGTTCGTTTGCCACTCGTGAAGAATTGTTTCGACGGGTTTCACAAAAACGGGGTTATCCGGCACCGTAAGTGTGCGCCAGACTTCATTATAATGGGCGATGAGTGTTTCAGCCGGAGCCGCTGGTCGGTTGGCTGTCGTATGGGCGTCTTCAGCTACGGTAATTGAATATCCACGGCTGGCACCATTTTTCAGCGTGGTATCGAAACAATAATCTGTCGCACAGCCGCACATGACGAATGCAGAGATATCGTGCTCGCGTAAAACCTCCGCCAGCCGGGTACGGTAAAAGCTGTCACAGGCGGTTTTGGTGACATACAAAGCGTTATCAGGCTGGTAAAGATCGGGCAGCAACTGGAACCCTTCGCTCCCCTCTTCCAGTCCACCGCTTTCGATATGCTGGATAAAAATCACCGTATCCGCCGCCCGTGTGAGCTGATTTATCCGCGCTACACACGCTTCGCGTCGAAAACGTGGCGTCGCAAAAACCCCGTTTTGCATATCCACTACCATCACCACTCGCTTACCTGACATTGATCGCCTCCAGAAATTCGCCGCGGAAAGAAAAAGGGTATCACAACGAAGCGGCTATTTTGTGGTCCGGAAAAAAGTTCATGTTTACCCCTCGTTACGTTATTTCGCGAAATAATGCGCTTTTCGGTGCTTTGAAATATGCCGCCTGGTAGTATAAATACGCATTATCCACTTCTTTCATTTACGGATGCTTTCGTTGAAACGTTGTTTGTTTTTCTCCGCGACGCTCTACGCGTTAACACTGACTTGTGCGCATGCAGCACAACAGTCGCCTGATGCTGAATTTGCGTCTGATATTGTTGATCGTTACGCCAACCATATTTTTTATGGCAGTGGCGCAACAGGGATGGCGATGGTGGCGATTGACGGTAACCAGCGGGTATTCAGAAGCTTTGGTGAAACGCGTCCTGGTTCGAACGTGCGCCCGCAGCTTGATTCGGTTATTCGCATTGCCTCGCTCTCCAAGCTTATGACCAGCGAAATGCTGGTGAAGCTCCTCGATCAGGGCGTAGTGAAACTCAACGATCCGTTAAGCAAATATGCGCCACCGGGTGCGCGTGTACCGACTTATCAGGGTGCGCCGATTACGCTGGTTAACCTGGCGACACATACCAGCGCACTGCCGCGTGAACAACCGGGTGGTGCAGCAAAGCGAACCGTATTTACCTGGCCGACCCGCACAGAGCGCTGGAACTGGCTCTCTACGGCGACCTTAAAATCGGCACCGGGAACCCAGGCGGCGTATTCTAACCTGGCATTTGATCTGTTGGCCGACGCTCTGGCGAATGCGGCGGGGAAACCCTACTCTCAGCTTTTCGAAGAGCAAATTACGCGTCCACTAGGGATGAAAGACACCACGTTTACGCCATCACTTGACCAGTGTCGTCGTTTGATGGTGGCGGAAAAAGGCGCGAGTCCGTGCGATAACACCCTGGCAGCTATTGGTAGCGGTGGTGTTTATTCAACGCCGGGCGATATGATGCGCTGGATGCAGCAATTCCTCTCTTCTGATTTCTACAGCCGTAACAGCCAGGCAGATCGTATGCAGACGCTGATTTATCAGCGCAATCAGCTTACACGTGTTATCGGAATGGATGTGCCGGGTAAAGCCGATGCGTTAGGCCTGGGCTGGGTGTATATGGCACCGAAAGACGGGCATCCGGGAATTATTCAGAAAACGGGTGGTGGTGGCGGTTTCATTACCTATATGGCGATGATCCCGCAAAGTAATGTCGGTGTGTTCGTGGTGATCACGCGTTCGCCATTAACGCGTTTCGTGAATATGAGCGATGGCGTAAACGATCTGGTTAGTGAATTGAGCAACAATAAACCGGTGGTTGCACCTTCGTCCTGATTTGGCCAGGCAGTTGGTCAATACTCATAAGGCAAGCGGTTGATTTTCAACAGCTTGCCTTTATGCATTTCGATATAGTTTCCTTTACGCAGTGCGGACAGGACTTCGGCAATCACAGAGCGAGAAACCCCGGTGCGCCGCTGAATGTACTGAATAACCCCAACGCGCGCTCTAAGCTGTTCGTCCCAGTCAGACATGGTTAACAGCGATGCCCGAATTTGGTCGTAGGTACTGCTGCCAATAAGCTGACAGTCGCGGGTTTCAGCAATGCGGTGCCACCATGTCAGCCACGCAAACGCTTCACGCCACAGTTGGTTTTTATCTATGAGCGTCATCGCTAAATCAGAAGACAAGTAATATCCCGAGCATTCGTTTTGCGCGGTGTATATATACTCGGATGGGCGTTGAATAAGACCTGTACTTAGCCCTTTGATAAACGGTGCCCTGGCAATACCTAATAGCACATCGTTATATTTTCGACTAATAGCTATTTCACCCTGCAGAAGGACAAGGGTAATGTTATTCGGGTCGATTTTATTGAAAGTCAGAATGGCGTCATTGGCTAACTCAAAAGGAATACCATGAGCGGAAAAACATTCATCTAGTAAATATAACTCCGCAAGCGGCTTACTTAATGAAATCATTCAAGTCCCTTATAAAATAAAATTCCCGCCAATCCGTGGCGGGAATTTGGATACTGATAAAATAGCAGGGAAAATATATTCCCTGCCAGATTTATTACCAGGTGTATTTCACGCCAACTTTTGCGCCCCAATCCTGTTCAACGTCGCCGCCGCCCAGATAGTTCACATCAGTGTATGCGCTGAAGTTTTTGGTGAAGCTGAACTGCGTACCCAGACCAACACGAACCGCAGAACCTTCAACACCGTTGTCGATAGAATCGCCATTCACTTTTGCAGTGTTGTTAGAATCATCGTAAACGTATGCCAGGTTGAAGTACGGAGTCAGAGCCTGATCGCTGCCATAGGTGAAGGTATAACCTGTGTTCACGCCCAGTTCATAACGCAGGCTATCGTAGTCCTGATCGCCCGCTTTCATGTTGTTGCTCAGGCGGAAGTTATCACCAGACTGAAACAGACCAGAAATACCGGCATACGGAGTAACATAACCTTTGTCGTTAACTTTCCAGTCGTAACCCAGTTTCAGACCGAAGCCCCATGCATCCGTTGAGGAGTCGCCGTCAACATACTGGCCGTTGGACATGCTGGCAGACAGATCGTTATCGAAACGGCTGTAGCTCAGGTTACCATCCAGGAAGATGTTGTTAGTAAAGCGCGCAGAAGAGTAGATGTACGCGGACTGGCTATCCTGATCAACTTTACCAGAACGATCGCTTACATCACCTTTCGCAAAGCCTGCTGCCGCACCGACGATCCATTTCGCGTTATTACCGTCAACGAAGGTATCAACACCGACCATGATGCCGCTAACGTCCTGATCGTAGTTGATCACGCCGTTGTCGCCATTCAGGTTGCCACCAAAGTAGCTCACCCATGCGCCACCGTTGTCAGCCAGGCCATGACGACCATTGGTCAGACGGGTAGACAGAGTATCCTGTTGCAGATTCCAGATGTTGGTGTTTGCAGAAGGAATGCTCAGCGCCATGTTCGCGTAGTCGGTCAGCTCCATCTGGCGCATAACGACGGTATTACCTTTCTGCTCAGCCTGATAGGTATACGCACCGAGATCAGCTTTGTTTGCTGCGCTAAAGGTTGCAGTGGTGTTTTTATCGTTGACGTAGATAAGTTCTTTACCTTTGTAGTCAGCGATACGGCCTACACCAGTAGAGTTATCGATACGAACTTTGTAGTTACCTTTGGCAGCGGTTACGTCGTCGGTAGCACTATTATCCAGTTCATTACCGCCGTTGATGTCTCCGTTGCCGTTAACAGTCAGGTGACCATCGGAATTCATCGCAATCACGCCGTAGCCGTAATTAGCTTTGGTTTTATCCGAAGTACGATCGTTCACCAGGTCGGTATTCATAACATAGTCGCTGCTATGAATATTGAACACACCTGCATGGATATTACCACGAGTATCGGTGGCGCTGGTCAGATTCAGGGTATCTGCCTGGAACGGATAAGCATCGAATTCATTAACGTTAACATCCAGAAGACCATTATTCGTAACGGTAATGGTGTTAGCGTACAGCGCAGCTGAATAGTTCCAGCCCGAGGCAATATCGTCGGCCAGTTTTACGGTACTGTTATCAATAGACAGGCTATCGGTCGCAACATGACCATCCTCACCAATGTTCAGCAAAGAGTTATTTGTTAATTTAATGGAATCGGAAATAAGTGTGGAATCACCAACATTTACTTTAGATCCACTGTCGATAGTCAAGGTGTCAATATTAGAAGCATTGACAGTGTTCCATGTTGAGCCATTCTTCAACGCTACATTGAATACACCGCTCTGGAAGACCTTATTATCAGTTGTACGTCCCCAGGCATTTGCTTCGATAATTGCGCCAGGGTAAAGGCTATTACCTGTAACATCATACCAATCAGTTGAAGGCATAGACTCAACATCAACGTTGGCAGAAGTGGTCGCAGAACCTGTCCATTTAGAGCCATTGTCCAGAGTAATATTGAGCTCATCAACATTCAGTGCGTCGTCAGCCCAGCCACCGTTGGTATCTTTAGAGCCATCAGAATTACTGTCGTAGCCTTGAGGATAGAACCCAGCGTTAAACGTACTTTCAAAAACAACATCGCCGAGCAGGGTTGAATTATCAAAGTTGACGTTGTTTTTCATTGAATAGTGAGATGCTGAGCTATCGCTGAAATACAGTGCTACGTCATTAACGGTACCGTCTCCGCTGTATTCACTCGGCTCTCTTGAGTTGCCATAGAAACCACGAGTTTCCAGTGAATCAACTGAACCAGAAGTCACGGTAGAATTTGAGACGCTAATATTGTTGTCCCAGGTATGGGATTCAGTTGTATAAGCGTTGTTAACAGTATTACCTTGCGTCAGGCTGATACCTGCAACACGAGAGTTGTTAGAGATATTGATATTGCTTTCAACATCAAGGTTTACTGCAAGACCAAGACCTGCGCCGTCCGCAAATTGATAACCTTCACCTGCCGCAGTGGTGAACGTTTCATGAGTGGATTTCGTGACGTCACCATCAAGATAAGAATCAGTGAAGTACAGTGCTTCATAGTCATCATCAATGATGGAGTTAGAAATATTCAGCGTAAATACATCGCCATCATGCCAGTTTTCGTCAATGACACGATCGGTGCCGTATTCATGATATTGATAAGCACTACCATCAGTGCCAACCCCAATAGGCAGATGAGATGTGATAGAGCCATGAATAACTGAATTAGTCACGTTCAATGTGTTATCTGAGCCAGCAGTACCATTTGTATAGTCATGATTCAGATAATAGGTAGAGATGGTGCCATTAACGGTATCACCCTTAAACGTCTGGTCAAAATCACCATTCGCATTGTTATGGTATACAAAACCACTATAATTTACATAGTTACCATCTACTGTACCTGGCGCATCCATATTGCTCCAGTCAAGAGCTGTCTTAGGGTTATCAATGTAATTCCAGGTATCATAAGTCGTCGCATTTGCCTGAGAAGCAATTGCCAACGTGCAGGCTAATGCTAATTGAGATACTACAAGTTTCTTTTTCCACGAGTGCATTTGTCATCCCTCCTCAGGGACATTATCGTTGGTCCATCAATTATTAATGCATCAAATGCAATAAAGTTATTTGCGGGGAAATTATGCCGCAGAAAAAGAAAATGGTTCAATTAAAGTTCACGTAAAGTCCGAATTCGGACATATAAAACATAAATATAAGAAATCAGAATATATAAATATTGTAAAATACTTTAAAATCAAACAGATAATCCTAATCCAATGAATATTGAATCGCCAAAAAAAGATATTAACAGGACAAATAAAAATACGATTCTCAATCACAATAAAAATAACATCATGAAGCACTATAAATCATGCCAATCAAAATTGAACTGATGAATAATTTAATGCATTTTAATGTCTCTGCGCATTGCCCTTCATATATTGCCGTTTTAACGCCGATTTTGGTGAAACATACCGGCCACTTTTCGGATACACTGTGCCCTCTGTTCCTAAGACATCAGGCAAATCATGACCGACTTAATCACCCGTCCGCGCCGCCTGCGCAAATCTGCCTCGCTCCGCGCTATGTTCGAAGAGACAACACTCAGCCTGAACGATCTGGTGCTGCCTATCTTCGTTGAAGAAGAGATCGACGACTACAAAGCCATCAGCGCCATGCCTGGCGTGATGCGCATTCCGGAAAAACACCTCGCCCGCGAAATTGAACGCATTGCCAGGGCCGGTATTCGTTCTGTAATGACCTTTGGTATCTCTCATCACACTGATGCGACCGGTAGCGATGCCTGGCAGGAAAACGGCCTGGTAGCGCGCATGTCACGGATTGCCAAAGACGCGGTGCCGGAAATGATTGTGATGTCAGACACCTGCTTCTGTGAATACACCTCACATGGTCATTGCGGCGTACTTTGCGACCACGGCGTCGATAACGACGCCACGCTGATTAATCTCGGGAAACAAGCAGTGGTTGCCGCCGCCGCTGGCGCTGACTTTATTGCCCCCTCCGCCGCAATGGACGGTCAGGTGCAGGCGATTCGCCAGGCGCTGGACGCCGCTGGCTTTACCGACACTGCCATCATGTCCTATTCCACCAAATTCGCGTCATCATTCTACGGCCCGTTCCGTGAAGCGGCAGGTACAGCGCTGAAAGGCGATCGTAAAACCTACCAGATGAGCCCAATGAACCGTCGTGAAGCGATTCGCGAATCGCTGCTGGATGAAGCCCAGGGCGCCGACTGTCTGATGGTCAAACCGGCAGGTCCGTACCTCGATATCCTGCGTGATATCCGCGAGCGCACCACGCTGCCGCTGGGCGCATATCAGGTGAGCGGCGAATACGCGATGATTAAATTCGCCGCGCAGGCGGGAGCCATTGACGAAGAGAAAGTCGTACTGGAAAGTCTGGGCGCCATCAAACGCGCCGGTGCCGATTTGATCTTTAGCTACTTCGCACTCGACCTGGCTGAACGTAAGATTTTGTAAGCCCTCAGGCCCGGCGCGGCTGCCGGGCCTGTTCTCCTCACATCCCCCGCATTACCATTTATTCATAAAGCTGAAATGCAACTGTCATCCCGTACTTCTACTGTCATCGCAAGACGGCAGGAGGAGCCACCATGTTTAGTCTCGACAATGTACTCGACGACCTCTGGCCACAGGCCAAACCCGCGCCCTGGCAAAAGAATCTGCTCAGGCGTTTATTATACGAACAAGAGTTCCAGCAGTTCGCTGCAAACCATCCCCATCTGAAAGGGCTGGATATGGTTGAGCAGGTCCTGGAGCATCTACAAATTCGCTGCACCATCCCCGCATACGATCTTGAACAAATCCCCGAACAAGGCCCCCTGGTGATTATCGCCAACCACCCGACAGGCACGCTGGACGGTCTGGCGCTGATGTATGCGGTTTCTCGCGTGCGTCGCGACGTAAAAGTCGTGACCAACCGCATGCTGAGCCATCTGGAACCGCTCAGCTCCCTGTTTATCCCGGTGGATAATATGGGTGGCGGTCGCACCCGCAAGGCCTCGCTGCAGCAGATGGAAACCCAATTGCAGAACGGCGGCGTACTGATTTTCTTCCCGGCTGGTGAAGTTTCACGCCTGACCCGCAAAGGGATTCGCGACGGCAAATGGCACCCCGGTTTTATCAAACTGGCCGCCAAATTCCGCACCCCGCTTTTGCCAGTGTGGATCAATGCCCGAAACAGCCCCCTCTTTTATGGCTGCGCCTTGCTTTCCGATACGCTGCCAATGCTGCTCCTTATGCAGCAGATGTTCCGTCGCCGTGGTACCCAACTGCCCATCACCATCGGTCAGCGTATTCCCTGGGATAGCTGGCATTCGACCTCGCTGGCTCCACGCGATTTGGCGGATAAATGCCGTAAACACGTGCGACGCTTAGGTAAAAAAGCGCCGGGCGTCTTTAAAACCGAGTGTGCGATCGCCCGCCCGGAAGACCGGGCCACGCTGCGCCGCGAACTTAGCCGGGCGGAGTGTCTGGGACGCACCGCAGACGGCAAAATCATTTACCTCTGGCAGCGTCAGGGGCAAGAAGATGCGCCGTTGCTGCGTGAGTTAGGCCGCCTGCGCGAAATTGCTTTCCGTGCGGTTGGTGAAGGTAGCGGCAAGCGTCGTGACACAGATCGTTATGATGATGACTACCTGCATCTGATCTTATGGGATGAAACCGATCTGGAGATCGTCGGCGCGTATCGCTTTACGCCCACGGCGCGTCAGGTGGAGGCGCATGGCCCGGAGGGGCTGTACAGTTATAGCCTGTTCCATTACGACGAACGGATGTCAGAGGTGTTAGAGCACGGCATTGAACTGGGGCGCAGCTTTATTCAGCCGCGTTACTGGGGACGCCGTGGTCTCGACTATCTCTGGTCCGGTATTGGCGCCTATCTGGCACGCTACCCCCAATATCGCTATCTGTTCGGCCCGGTCTCTATTTCCGGCGGCTTACCGCCCGCGGCACGGGATTTACTGATTGCCTTCTATCGGTTGTGGTTTCCGGCACGATGGCCGCTGGCCGAATCTCGCCGCCCCTGGCCTGCGACACTACCGGATGTGCTGGCACAGTTTACGGGCGAAGATTACACCGAAGATTTGACGCGTCTGAAGTCGTTGCTGGGCAACCTGGGCTGCGGTATTCCGCCGCTTTACAAGCAATACTCTGAGCTGTGCGACCCCGGCGGCGTGCAGTTTATCGATTTTGGCTGTGACCCGGATTTCAACAACTGCGTAGACGGTCTGGTGCTCGTCGACCTGACCTATCTGAAAGCGAACCGCTATGAACGTTATATCGCCGCACATTTGAATGACACAGCAGCCTGATCCTCCGAAAGGATTCGTGGATGGCCAGGGATGGCCTCAACGGCGACCCCTCTTTCCCTTCCCGGAACAGGTTAAATATTGCAATTTTGTTACACCGCTTACATATCATTGACCAGAGCATTGCCACGCGAAAACCAGACGGCATCATGAAGCTTTAGGCTTATGAGAGTGCGTTATGATTCGTGTGGTTCTGGTGGATGATCATGTGGTGGTGCGTTCAGGATTCGCCCAACTTCTCGGCCTTGAAAACGATCTCAGCATCACCGGGCAATACAGTACCGCCGCCGAAGCCTGGCCTGCGCTATTAAAAAGTGATGTGGATGTCGCCGTCCTTGATGTCGCCATGCCGGATGAAAATGGTCTGAGTCTGCTGAAACGCCTGCGGGCGCAGCGCCCTGATTTTCGCGCCATCATTCTAAGCATCTACGATACCCCTGCCTTTGTGCAAAGCGCACTGGATGCGGGAGCCAGCGGCTATCTGACCAAACGCTGCGGCCCGGAAGAACTGGTGCGCGCGGTGCGTTCCGTCGGTCTTGGCGGCCATTATCTTTGTGCCGATGCGCTAAAGGCGCTGCGCGGCGGGATCGAACCGAACAAAGTCCTGGCGTCTCTGACACCACGCGAGCGGGAAGTGTTTGATTTACTGGTGAAAGGCGATAGCGTCAAAGAAGTCGCGTTCAAACTCGATCTCAGCCATAAAACGGTGCATGTTCACCGTGCCAATGTGCTCGGTAAACTGAACTGCGCCACCACCATTGAGCTGGTCCATTTTGCGCTTAACCATAATCTGCTGGCGAATCACTGATGTCGCGTTCATTACGCCACGGGATCATCTCGCTGTTTATTGTGCTGGCCTGGGGGCCTGGCTGGCTAATGCTGTGGACGCTCAGTTTCTACCTCACCCATAACGGCCAGCAGGCGGTGCTCTTTCTACCGCATGGCGTCTATCTGGCACTGCTGATTTTGCTCTCGCGTCGTTTCTGGCCAGCCTTATTGCTCCCCCAGTTGGCGCTGATTTTATGGCTGCACAGCGAGCAGCTCCTGAGTGGCTATACGATGCTGGCCGCGCCCATCATCACCCTGCTTCCGGCGCTGATGACGCAACATTTCTGGCACCGCTTTCCGCTCTACTGGCAACGATTGTCCCTGTTGTTGACTGCCGTTACCGCCAGCGCACTGCTGCATACCCTGCTGCTCGCCCCTTTTTTGCAAAGCACCATGCTGCTGGCGGGCCTGGCTTCGTTCACCGGCGGGGTGCTACTGACACCCTTTGTCTATCTCATTTTTGAATTCTTACGTCAGCAACATCGCCATCATCTGCTTGGCCTTGACACGATAGCGCCGCCGTTACGGACCTCGCTTATCATCTGGTGCAGCCTCTTTTTTATTATCGGGATCGGCACGCAGATGGTGCTGTCACCGCAGATTGAACGCCTGTTACTGATCGTGGTGTTTTTACCCAACGTGGTGATGGCATGGAAGTTCGGCTGGCAGGGCGGCGTGCTGTCTGGCCTGCTCGGCAGTATGTTGATCACCATCGCCCGTCAGATTGGGGTGGGGTTTAGCGACCTGTTGGAACTGGAAATCTTCCTTGCGACACAAGCGCTGCTGGGGATTGGCCTGGGGATCGCCATCAGCCGTCAGCAACATCTGGCGCAAAATCTGCACCACTACCGCAAACGGCTGGAGGCGGAATTACAGGCCCGCCGGGTGTTGACCGAGAAACTTATCCATACAGAAGAGGACACCCGCAAAAGTCTCGCCCGCGAACTGCATGACGAAATTGGCCAGAATATTACCGCCATCCAAATTCAGTCACAGTTGGTGAAGCGGGCGGGCGAAACAGATCGGGCGCTGGAAGCCGCGAATCAAATCAACGAACTCGCCAGGCGCATCCACCACTCTACCCGGCAACTGTTGCGCCAGCTTCGCCCGCCGGTGCTGGATGAACTCTCGCTGCAAGAAGCCCTGCACCATCTGGTTAACGAATTTGCCTTTGCCGAGCGTGGTATTGCCTGCCATTTCGATTATCGGTTAAGTGCTCCCCCTGCCAGCGAAACCCTGGTTTTCACCCTCTATCGCCTGCTGCAAGAGTTACTCAATAACGTCTGCAAACACGCCTGCGCCAGTGAAGTGCGCATCGCCCTCAGCGAGCAAAACGGCCGTCTGTGTCTCGAAGTGCATGATAACGGCCTCGGTATAGCCGCTGAGAAGATGCCGGGCTTTGGTATCCAGGGAATGCGCGAACGTGTCCATGCCCTGGGGGGTGAGCTAACGCTTGAGTCGCGTCAGGGCACGCACGTAACTGTTAACCTGCCCACAATTTTGCAACAAAACCCGCTCTGACCAGGAAAAAGTCTTAGTCACCTGGGGAGTTTCTCTCATCCGCTTTCGTTTGCGCTTACCTATAGTCAGCGCAACTGGAGACCGCTATGCACGCCATCTCATCTGCTGAAGTTAAACAACGTTACCGGGCTTTTCGCCCACGGTTACTGCTGTGCATGGTGGTGGGCTATGCGGCGTTTTACCTGACGCGTAAAAGCGTCAATTACGTGCTTCCGGCGCTACAAAGCGATCTGGGGTTAGACAAAGGCGACATCGGGCTGATGGGCTCACTGTTTTACCTCAGCTATGGCCTGTCAAAGTTTGCCGCCGGGCTATGGCACGACAGCCACGGGCAGCGCGCCTTTATGGGCTGCGGGCTGTTCGCCACGGGTTTACTGAACGTGCTGTTCGCTTTTGGTGACTCACTGCCGCTGCTGTTAGTGGTCTGGACGTTAAACGGTTTTTTTCAGGGCTGGGGCTGGCCCCCCTGTGCTCGCCTGCTCACCCACTGGTATTCCCGCAATGAACGCGGCTTCTGGTGGGGATGCTGGAACATGTCCATCAATATTGGCGGTGCCGTGATTCCGCTGATATGTGCCTTTGCCGCCCACTGGTGGGGCTGGCAGGCTGCGATGCTGACACCAGGGATAATCAGCATGGCGCTCGGCGTCTGGCTGACAATGCAACTGCGGGGTACACCGCAGGAAGAAGGATTACCGAGCGTGGGCGAATGGCGGCATGACCCGCTGGAGCTTCGTCAGGAACAACAAAGCCCCCCAATGGGCTTATGGCAGATGTTACGTATCACCATGTTGCGTAACCCGATGATCTGGCTGCTGGGCGTGTCGTATGTGCTGGTCTACCTGATCCGCATTGCGCTCAATGACTGGGGCAACATCTGGCTGGCAGAAAGCCACGGCGTCAATTTATTGAGCGCGAATGCCACGGTGATGCTGTTTGAAGTTGGCGGTCTGTTAGGTGCGCTGTTCGCCGGTTGGGGATCGGATTTGCTGTTTAGCGGGCAGAGAGCGCCGATGATTTTGCTCTTCACGCTGGGGCTGATTGTTTCGGTCGCGGCACTGTGGCTGGCGCCGGTACATCACTACGCGTTGCTGGCGATGTGCTTTTTTACCGTGGGATTTTTTGTTTTTGGCCCACAAATGCTCATCGGCCTGGCCGCCGTCGAATGCGGGCATAAGGCCGCGGCAGGATCGATAACCGGTTTTCTCGGCGTCTTTGCCTATGCGGGCGCAGCGCTGGCGGGCTGGCCGCTGTCGCAGGTGATTGAACACTATGGCTGGTCGGGGATGTTCAGCTTGCTCTCCGTCGCCGCCGTATTAATGGGTTTACTTCTGATGCCCTTGTTGATGGCGGGCATCATGACGTCTCGCAGTCCTACAACCTCACAGGAAGGATAAAACAATGAAAGTTACCCTGCTCTCTACCCTGGTGGCGACCGGTTTGGCGCTGGCGGCATTCAGCAGCGCGGCCAAAGCAGAAGGTCGTCTGGTGGTCTACTGCAGCGCGACCAACGAAATGTGTGAAACCGAAACACAGGCCTTCGGCGAGAAATACAATGTGAAAACCTCCTTCATCCGTAACGGCTCAGGCAGCACGCTGGCGAAAGTCGATGCGGAGAAGAAAAACCCGCAGGCGGATGTCTGGTACGGCGGCACGCTGGATCCACAGTCGCAGGCCGGGGAGATGGGACTGTTGCAGCCCTATAAATCAGCCAATCTGGGCGAAATCATGGAGAAATTCCGCGATCCGGCGAAAGTGAAAGGCAATCTCTCTTCCGCCGTTTACGTGGGCATTCTCGGTTTTGGCGTTAACACCCAACGCCTGAAAGAGAAAAACCTGCCCATTCCGAAGTGCTGGAAAGATCTGACGAAGCCGGAATACAAAAGCGAAATTCAAATCGCCGACCCGCAGAGTTCCGGCACCGCCTATACCGCGCTGGCAACCTTCGTTCAACTTTGGGGCGAAGACCAGGCTTTCGATTACTTAAAACAGCTCAATAGCAATATCTCTCAGTACACCAAATCGGGTATCGCCCCGGCACGTAACGCCGCGCGTGGCGAAACCGCCATCGGCATTGGCTTCCTGCATGACTACTCGCTGGAAAAAGAGCAAGGCGCGCCGCTGGAACTGATTTCACCTTGTGAAGGCACCGGCTACGAAATTGGCGGTATCAGCATCCTGAAAGGGGCGCGCAACCTGGATAACGCGAAGCTGTTCGTTGACTGGGCGCTGTCAAAAGAAGCACAGGAGCTGGCATGGAAAAAGGGCAAGTCTTACCAGATCCTGACCAACACCACCGCCGAAACCTCCCCGAACTCGCTCAAGCTCGACGACCTGAAACTTATCAATTACGACATGGATAAATACGGTTCCACAGACGTACGTAAAGCGCTCATTAACAAATGGGTTAGCGACGTGAAGATGGGCCAGTAAACGCGCATTGGCGATCATATTGCCGGGTAGCGGCTTAACGGCTTTACCCGGCCTACAACACCGGAATGCTTATGTCACACACACTCACACTCCATCCCGCCCCCAAGCGGGATGCGATATTCCTTTGGGTTCTGCTTGGCGGGCTGGCCTTTGCGCTGCTGCCAAGCTGGAGCCTGGATTATGGCCTGCTGGAGTCTACGCGCGATGAAATTATCGACGCCTACGGCTGGTCGCACGTTAACGTCAGTTGGTTGTGGTATCTGCTGCCCGCCGTGTTACTGCTTCGCCCACTGAGTGAAGCGAAGCGCGAGCAGCGAGGCCGCCACTACTTTGACGCCGGCTGGGCCTTACTGTGCATGGCGTTTGTGGCTGTCAGCGCCACCGTAGAAGGACGTGGTCTCGGTTATGCGGTGATTGTGCTGTTTGTCGCCCTTGCAGCCATCATGACTCTGGCGCTCACCCGCCTGGAGTGGCTCGGCGGCGACCGTTTTGTTATTGGTTCGCTGATTGTCATCGTGGCGCTGATCGGCGTCTTTATCGTCTGGCCAAGTATTGCCATCTTTATTCCTATGTTCACCACCGCCAGCGGTGAATTTGCCCCGCTGGCGTTTATGAATGTGCTCGCCCAGGCGCACATCATTCAGGTGATTTTGAACTCCATCTGGCTCTCTATTGCCGTGGGCGTCGGCTGTACCTTCTTCGGCCTGGTGCTGGCGATTTACACAACCCGCATTGCGCAGCGCAGCGCGATTATTGGCCGCATTTTCTCGATTCTGCCGATCGTCACCCCGCCGTTTGTCGTCGGCCTCGGCGTTACCCTGATGATGGGACGTTCCGGCTATATCACCGAATTAATGGTCGACTGGTTCGGGCTCACCAATACCAACTGGCTGTATGGGTTTACCGGTATCTGGCTGGCGCAGGTGCTGGCGTTCACTCCCATGGCCTTTATGATCCTCGACGGGGCGATTAAGACTATTCATCCGTCACTGGAAGAGGCCTCGTACACCCTGCGCGCCAGCCGCTGGCAGACCTTTAACGGGGTATTTATCCCGCTGCTAAAACCGGCGCTGGCTAACGCGTTTCTGATTGTGGTCGTGCAGTCGCTGGCCGATTTTAGTAACCCGCTGGTGCTTGGCGGCAACTTCGACGTGCTGGCAACGCAAATCTACTTCTACATCACCGGTTCGCAGCTTGATTATCAGGCCGCCAGTACGCTTGGTGCGTTCCTGCTGCTCTTCTCACTGCTGGTGTTCTGCGTGCAGTACATGTGGATCGGCAAACGCTCTTACGTCACCGTTTCCGGCAAATCCTATCGCGGCGATGTGCAGCCTCTGCCGGTCACGCTGGTATGGAGCGTAGTGGCGCTGCTGGCAGTCTGGGTGGCCTTCAACGCCCTGCTCTATGGCAGCATTTTCTATGGCAGTTTCACGGTGAACTGGGGCGTGGATTATACCCTGACGCTGGATAACTTTATTAAGCTGTTTGGCCAGGGAATGAGCGATGGCGCGTGGCCTTCTCTGCTCGATACCCTGCTTTACGCCGGGATTGCCGCCCCGATTACCGCCATTTTCGGCCTGCTGATTGCCTGGATTGTGGTCCGCCAGCAATTCAAAGGGAAAAAGACCATCGAGTTCACCACCATGCTGTGCTTTGCGGTTCCGGGCACCGTGGCGGGCGTCTCTTATATTCTCGCCTTTAACAGCGCCCCGGTGTACATCACTGGCACCGCCGCCATTGTTATTATTTCGATGGTGATGCGTAACGTGCCGGTGGGTATTCGCGCCGGGATCGCAGGCTTAGGCCAGATTGATAAATCACTGGATGAGGCCTCACTTAGCCTGCGCGCCGGGTCGTTGCGTACCATTACGCAGATTTTGCTGCCCCTGCTGCGCCCGGCGATTTTGTCCGCGCTGATTTACAGCTTTGTCCGCGCCATCACTACTGTCAGCGCCATTGTCTTTTTGGTAACGCCGGATACGCGTGTGGCGACCGCCTACATTCTGAACCGCGTGGAAGACGGCGAATACGGCGTGGCAATTGCCTATGGCTCAATCCTTATTGTGGTGATGCTCGCCATCATCTTCATCTTTGACTGGCTGATCGGTGAGGCGCGTATCTCCCGTTCCAAAGCTAAAAACCAGGCCTAACGGAGCGCGACCATGACACAAAAACATTTCGTTGAACTGCGCAATGTCACCAAGCGATTTGGTAATAACACGGTTATCGACAACATTAATCTTGCCATCCCTCAGGGGGAGATGGTGACGTTACTCGGCCCATCAGGCTGTGGGAAAACCACGGTGCTGCGTCTGGTGGCAGGGCTGGAAAAGCCCTCTGAGGGACACATTTTTATTGATGGTGAGGATGTCACGCATCGCTCCATTCAGCAGCGCGATATCTGCATGGTGTTCCAGTCCTACGCCCTCTTCCCCCATATGTCGCTGGGAGAAAACGTGGGTTACGGTCTCAAGATGCTGGGGGTTTCACGTGCGGAGGTGAAAACGCGGGTGAAAGAAGCGCTGGCGATGGTGGATCTGGAAGGCTTTGAAGACCGCTACGTGGATCAGATTTCTGGTGGGCAGCAACAGCGCGTGGCGCTGGCACGCGCGCTGATCCTCAAACCCAAAGTGCTGTTGTTTGATGAGCCGTTGAGTAACCTCGACGCCAACCTGCGTCGCAGCATGCGCGATAAAATTCGCGAGTTGCAAAAGCAGTTCAACATCACGTCGCTGTATGTGACGCACGATCAGAGCGAGGCATTTGCCGTCTCCGATACCGTGCTGGTGATGAACAAGGGTCACATCATGCAGATGGGCTCGCCGCAGAATCTGTATCGCCAGCCTGCGTCACGCTTTATGGCGAGTTTTATGGGGGATGCCAACCTGTTCCCGGCAACGTTCCACCCGCAATTCGTTGATATCTATGGATACCGTTTGCCTGTGCCGGCACATTTCTCGGCCCAGGGAAGCGGCACGGTGGGTGTCCGTCCGGAGGCCATCACGCTGGGTGAACAGGGTGATGACAGCCAGCGTTGCGTGATCGTGCATGTGGCCTATATGGGGCCGCAGTACGAGGTGATTGTGGAATGGCACGGCCAGCGCATTTTGTTGCAGGTTAACGCCACCCGCCTGCAACCGGATGTTGGTGAGCAGTATTACCTGCAAATCCACCCCTACGGTATGTTCGAACTGGCCGAAACCGCGTGAGTTTATCCCGGATGCGGCTTTGCCTTATCCGGGTTACGGGTTCGGTGCCCGATCGTAGAGGGGGAGGGATCCCCATAAAAATGCGAGCACGATCGGTTCCCTCTCCCTGAGGGAGAGGGCCAGGGTGAGGGGGAAAATGCGGCTCGGGAGGTGGGTTCCGTTCACCGTATGTTCATGGTGAAATGGAACCTCCGGACACGTGAACGGGTAAGCGTCAGCGCCACCGGGGGGATGCTCCCGGATGCGTCTGCATCACCGGAACACCTAACCTTCCTGACCAGGAGCCTCACTATGGATGGTTTGCGACCACACGCAGCCGCGCTCGCCTGCTGCTCAGCCGTGGGTTAGTCGTAAAAATGACATATAAAATTGGTCGCCAGGCCATATGCCCCTCCTTAGTTAAATATAATCCTGGATTTGCCTGAAAAATTTTTCTCTCAAACTAAAGTGCGAAACAATTCAGGTCAACTCATTCTCAACGATTAAATTTAACATCAGGTAATTACCTGAAAACATTGTGATACAACCGACAAAACAATGTCATAAGGTAATGAAATCTAAAATGTAAACACTATGTGAAATAAAAACAGTAAATATCGTCAATAATTAATAATAGTAAAGCGTCGCCGGGATAAAAAGGGTGTAAGAATTGTCGGATTTATTCCCTGCCTGCTCCCTATAATATTTTGTTTTTTCCTGAACCATAAAAGATTCAAACTACTATGCCTAATGAAATTTCACTCAAGGCATTATTTTTACGCTTCGCTTTCAGCAAGTTCCTCCTGGGAAAAACATCAAAAGCTTTTACCCTACGGCAAATTTCACCATTGCGGGGCAGCATGCACCAGAATTACCCGTCAGGCGCTACATCGGTGCCGCGTTTTTTTCGCGCCATTCCTCGTGCTATCCATAACCAAATGAATTTATTTGCTTTTTAAGCTTGGCACTGCCTTTGCTACTGACATTGCACTGTGTTTAATGGCGAGGCAGTAAATGATGACCACAGAATCAACCACATTAAAAAGAACACTCGGCAGCTTCCGCTTATGGGGCATAGCCGTCGGCCTGGTCATTTCAGGCGAATATTTTGGCTGGAGTTATGGCTGGTCCCAGGCCGGAACGATGGGATTTTTGATTGTCGCGCTGGCGATTGCCGCCATGTATTGCGCATTCATCTTCAGTTTCACTGAGCTGACAACGGCGATCCCACACGCGGGCGGCCCTTTTGCTTACGCGTATCGGGCTTTCGGCCCCACCGGCGGATTTATTGCCGGTTTCGCCACGCTCATTGAATTTGTATTTGCGCCACCGGCTATTGCAATGGCTATCGGGGCCTACCTGAACGTGCAATTTCCGTCCCTCGATCCGAAATGGATCGCCTGCGGCGCCTATATCATCTTTATGGCGTTGAATATTCTCGGTGTCGGCATTGCCGCTACGTTTGAATTGATCGTCACCCTGCTGGCAATATTTGAATTGCTGGTCTTTATGGGTGTTGTTGCACCGGGCTTCTCCTGGGACAACTTCACGGCCAACGGCTGGGCAGGTGCAGAAAGCTTTAGCGCCCCGGCATTGTCGGGGATGTTTGCCGCTATCCCCTTTGCTATCTGGTTCTTCCTGGCAATTGAAGGTGCGTCGATGGCCGCCGAAGAAGCCAAAGACCCGCAACGCACCATTCCTCGCGCGCTGGGCGGCGGTATCCTGACGCTGACCGTATTGGCGGTTGGCGTAATGATATTTGCCGGCGGCGTGGGTGACTGGCGCGCCCTGTCGAACATTAATGACCCCTTACCGCAGGCAATGAAAGTCGTGGTGGGCAACAGTAGCGGCTGGCTGCACATGCTGGTCTGGCTGGGGCTGTTTGGCCTGGTGGCCTCTTTCCACGGCATTATCATGGGTTACTCCCGTCAGATCTACTCACTGGCGCGTGCGGGCTACCTGCCTGCCAGCCTGGCGAACCTGAACCGTAAAACGCGCACACCGCACCTGGCGATTCTGGCGGGCGGCGTGGTGGGGATCGCGGCCATTTTCTCCGATTCGCTGGTAACCATTAGCGGCATGCCGCTGACCGCCTGCATTGTGACGATGTCAGTATTCGGCGCTATTGTTATGTATATCATCTCAATGGCCGCGCTGTTCAAACTGCGCCGTAGCGAGCCGAACCTGGTGCGTCCGTTTAAAGCGCCCCTGTTCCCGATAGCGCCCGCGTTTGCGCTGGGTATGGCGGTACTCTGTCTGGTCGCGATGGTCTGGTACAACACCCTGCTAGCGCTCATTTTCGCGCTGATGATGCTGGGCGGTTACATGTGGTTCCGTAAAACAGCGTCAGCCCGTGAGCGTGCGGCGATGGATCCGCAACTGCGTGCGCTCTCCTGAGGAGGCGAAATGTATAAAACGACCCTGGCGCACCGGACATACCGGTTCGCCAGTCTTAAAGAAGTCATGGCAAAAGCGTCCCCGGCCCGTTCCGGGGATGTACTGGCGGGTGTTGCGGCAGATTCAGCGGAAGAGCGCATGGCGGCGAAAATCGCCCTTGCCGATATCCCGCTGCGTGACCTTCTGGACAATCCGCTCATTCCTTACGAAAGCGATGAAGTTACCCGCCTGATCGTTGATACCCACAACGCCGATGCCTTTTCGCTTATCCGCCACCTGACCGTCGGCGATTTCCGTGACTGGTTGCTGGCCGATACCACCGATGCCGCCACGCTGACACACATCGCCCCGGCCGTCACGCCGGAGATGGCAGCCGCGGTAAGCAAGCTGATGCGTAACCAGGATTTGATTCTGGTGGCCAGCAAATGCAGCGTGATTACCCGTTTTCGCAACACCATCGGCCTGCCCGGCCATTTAAGCGTTCGCCTGCAGCCGAATCATCCCACCGATGATTTAAAAGGCATCGCCGCCAGCATGCTCGATGGCCTGCTCTACGGTGCGGGTGATGCGGTGGTGGGTATTAACCCGGCCAGCGACAGCCTGCCGGTCCTCGAACGGCTCAATCATATGATGGATGACATCATCAGCCGTTTTGCCATCCCCACCCAATCCTGCGTGCTGACGCACGTCACCAACACGCTGCAACTGATTGAACGTGGCGCACCGGTGGATCTGGTCTTTCAGTCCGTGGCGGGAACCGAAGCGGCCAACAGCGGCTTTGGCATTAATCTGTCGATGCTTAAAGAGGCGCAGGATGCAGCCCTGAGCCTGCAACGCGGCACGCTCGGCAACAACGTGATGTATTTTGAAACCGGCCAGGGGAGCTGCCTGTCGGCGAATGCGCATCACGGCGTTGACCAGCAAACCTGCGAAGCACGGGCCTATGCCGTGGCGCGCCACTTCAACCCGCTACTGGTCAATACCGTGGTCGGATTTATCGGGCCGGAGTATCTCTATGACGGCAAGCAGATCATTCGTGCCGGTTTAGAAGATCACTTCTGCGGCAAGCTGATGGGGCTGCCTATCGGCTGCGACGTCTGTTACACCAACCACGCCGAAGCAGATCAGGATGATATGGACACGTTGCTGACGCTGCTGTGTAACGCCGGGCTGACGTTCCTGATTGGCGTACCGGGCGCGGATGACATCATGCTCAATTATCAGAGCACGTCGTTCCACGACGCCCTCTATGCCCGCCGTCTGCTGGGGCTGAAACATGCGCCAGAGTTCGCCGACTGGCTCACCCGTATGCAAATTATCGATACCCACGGACAGTTGCGTTTAACCGGGGCAAACCACCCGCTGCTGACCGCATTACCACAAGGAGTGAGCGCATGAATCCACCCGATGCCTGGACATTACTGCGCGAATTTACCGATGCCCGCATCGCGCTTGGGCGCAGCGGCGCCAGTCTGCCCACGCGTGAGGTGTTGAACTTTGGCCTGGCCCATGCTCAGGCCCGCGATGCCATCCACCAGCCGTTCGACAGTGAAAGTCTGGCGACACAGTTACACGAGCTGGGGCTGCAAACACTGAATGCGCACAGCGCGGCGACAGACAGGCACATCTATCTGAATCGACCGGATTTGGGGCGCATGCTCAGCGAAGAGAGCCGCGATGCCTTAAAAGCGAGTCGGACGCCCGCCCACGACCTGCTGCTAGTGATTGGCGATGGCCTCTCTTCACATGCGGTGCAACGCCAGTCCGTCGGCCTGATTAAAGCGCTGCTACCCTATCTGGAGACGCTGGGGATTTCACTTGCCCCGGTGGTACTGGCGCATCAGTCACGGGTTGCGCTGGGGGATGACATTGGCGAAACGCTCAACAGCAAAGCGGTCGCGATCCTGATTGGTGAACGCCCCGGCCTCTCCTCCCCGGACAGCCTGGGTGTCTATCTGACATGGAAACCCGAGCGCAAACGGCTGGAGTCGGAGCGCAACTGCATTTCGAACATTCGCCCCGAGGGGCTGAACTATGACGCCGCCGCCTTTAAGCTCGCCTGGCTGTTGGAACAGGCGTTCCTGCGCAGGCTTACCGGCGTGAAGTTAAAAGACGAAAGCGATAACCCTGCCCTGCACGGACGCGTGACCCCACGCGTTCGCTAGCCTCCCGCGCGCTTTATCGCCCAAGGGTAAAGCGCGACGCGTAACGCAAATTTTGTTCCATACTCTGTTAACCCTGTGTGCATTCTACGTTTGTGGAGACTCCAAGGTGAAAGAGACCGCACCTGATCCCCAGAATCATCCTGTAAGAGAGAACCCGCGCTGGCTGAGATTCGAATCCCGGGTACAGCAATATGGCGCTTATCTGCTTTTTTTGATTGTCATCAGCGCCCTTGCAGGCCTGTTTTCCCACGGATTTTTAAGCGACAGAACGCAGGAAACTGGCGATAAACAACTGCAAGTACATTACGAGCGATTCGGGCGTTTACAAAGCGATATGACGCTGGCCATTACCGTCAGCGCGCCAAAGCATGAGCAGCTCGTCATCACGCTTGGCGGCGATTTTATGCAGCAATATGAGATACGCACGCTTCAGCCGCAGCCAGACCAGGTCTCCAGTCGAAACGGAATACTGCGTCTGGAATATTCCCACGCGCATCCGGGAGACGCCTTTGATCTTTGGCTGGGGCTGACCCCACAGCTTCCGGGCAGCGTAACGTCGCAAATTGGTGTGGAAGGCGCATCCAGCACCAGCATCTGGCAATTTATTTACCCCTGAGGGCGAGACAATGGAAATGGTATTGCGGGCAATCGCCATCTATCTGGTGTTAATGGTGGTTTTTAAAATCGCCGGACGCCGGGCACTGTTACAAATGACCTCTTTTGATCTTATCTTGCTGCTGATCATCAGCGAGGCCACACAACAGGCGTTACTGGGGAATGATTTTTCCGTCACCGGTGCGGCGCTAACAATCATCACCCTGGTGACGGTGGACATTCTTTTCGGCTATCTCAAAAAATATATCAATAACGCGGAAGACATGATCGACGGTGCTCCGGTCATCCTGGTGGAACATGGCCAGATGTTACGCGGCAAAATGAAAGAGGCTGATATCACCTATGATGACATCATGGTCTCTGCACGTAATAATCAGGGCATTGATAAACTTGACGATATTAAGTACGCCATCCTTGAGCGCAATGGCCATATCTCGATTATTGCGAAGTCGCCATAAAACCGGATTTACACTGTGGCTGTCTGCAATTATGCCGCAGGCAGTTCACAGTGCGCTGCCTTCTGTCCGTCCCTTTAATTTCATTATCTTTCCATAAAACCCGCAACAGTGGCATTTAAAAATTCCATTTCTTATAATTACGATCAAGATCACACCTATATAAAAACATAAAAAACAGCAAGTTACACTCATTAAAAAATAAATGAGAGGCGCATCAACATAATTAACTCGCAGGTTGATTGACTCTTATGCACACGTGTGCATAAATAAATACAGTATGATTAAAAAGCTACATTCGGGACGGTAAGCATTTATCAAGGCATATTCTTTTCGCCATGATAGATACCCTATTGCTGTAAATAATTAACGTCGTTGCGCCACGGCTAATTCAGTCGCAGGGGAACGCTTGCCTGCTGCTTTTTACTCATCAGAAACAGTTACGTAAATACATCAATTACGGGTGATGAATGGAAACGTGTTTCAAAGATCTGTCGATAGATCAGGATGCAATACGTGATGTATTGCAAACGATGGGCCTCCTCGAAGTAGAAGAAGCCCTGCACGTCAGCCCACTCACGGGCGGCGTCTCTTCCAACATTTTAAAAGTCAGCACCGGGGAACGGCAGTTTTGCCTGAAACAGGCACTGCCAAAATTGAAAGTCGCTAAAGAGTGGCATGCACCGCTTGAACGTGTCTTTGCCGAAATAGACTGGATGCAAACCGTCGCCAGTATTGCGCCGCACTCGGTTCCCCATATCACAGGCATCGACCGTAGCGCGCTCTGTTTTGTGATGGATTATCTGCCCGCAGAGCAATTTCATAACTGGAAATCACAACTGTTAAGCGGAGAAATCGATATCGATTTTGCCGCGCAAACAGGCAGCATATTAGGTGAAATTCATCAGAAGACGGCGAAAAGCGAAGCGCTGGCAAAAACCTTCGCCTATGACGACAACTTCTTTTCGCTGCGTCTGGATCCCTACCTTGGGGAAATCGCCCGCGTTCACCCGCACTATGCTGATTTTATTTTGACGGTATTACACAGAACACAATCCACCAGACTGGCACTGGTGCACGGTGATATTAGCCCGAAAAATATCTTACGCGGCCCACATGGCCCAGTCATTCTCGATGCGGAATGCGCATGGTATGGCGACCCGGCATTCGATTTAGCATTTTGCTTAAATCATTTTCTGCTGAAAACGGTGATTGCCGGGTCGCAGGAGACACAGCAAAAACTCATGCTCGCCTTTGATGCAATGTCCCAAAGCTATTTTCACCACATCACCTGGGAACCTGTCGGGGAATACGAAGCCCGTGTCGCAACACTGCTGCCCTGTTTAATTCTGGCCCGCGTCGACGGCAAATCACCGGCGGAATATCTCCAGGGCAGGCATGCGAATAACGTACGTCGCGCAAGTTGCGCATTACTGGAGCGTCAATTTACGCAATTGAAAGACATTACATCATTCTGGCGGAAGGAGAACGGGTTATGAGTCGTATTAAAAATGTGATTGGCCGTCGCGTGTGGGATTCCCGGGGCTGGCCGACAGTTGAGGTTGAAGTGCATCTGGAAAATGGTCTTTTTGGTCGCGGCATGGCACCGGCCGGGGCCTCATGCGGGATGCACGAAGCGGTGGAACTGCGCGATGGCGGCAGTGTTCTTTCCGGCAAAGATGTGCAAAAAGCGCTGCATAACATTCAACATGAAATTGCCCCGGCGCTTATCGGCACGGATATCAACGATCAGAAACTTATCGACAGCATTCTGATTGAACTGGACGGCACGGGCACGTTCTCCCGTCTGGGGGGCAACGCCTCGGTCGCCTGCTCCATGGCGGCTATCTATGCGGCGGCTAACAATGCCCACCTGCCGCTGTGGAAGTATCTGGCAGGCGATCGGAAAGTGGCGATGCCGCTGCCGCAAATTCAGATTTTCGGCGGCGGTGCGCACGCCGGGCGGCGTATCGATATTCAGGATTTGATGGTTATCGCCAACGGGGCGAAATCTTTTGAAGAAGCGCTGGTGATGACCGCTGAGGTGTATCACAGCGCGGGGCGCATCATGAAACAGCGCGGCCATTTAAGCGGCGTGGCGGATGAAGGCGGCTGGTGGCCAGAGTTCAGCAGCAATGAACAGGCGCTGGACACGCTGGTAAAAGCGATTGAAAGCGCAGGCTATGTACCGGGCCAGGATGTCTCTATCGCACTGGATATCGCCTCGTCTGAGTTTGGCAAAGAGGGCCGTTACCGCCTGGCGCTGGAAGCCACGGAATATGACTCCGACGGCATGTGTGAATTATTGCTCGGCTGGTTGGATCGGTATCCGATTCTCTCTATTGAAGACCCGCTGGCAGAAGATGATGAACAAGGTCTTATCGCCTTTACGAAAGCCGCAGGTTCTCAGGTGCAAATTGTCGGTGATGATTATTTCGTGACAAATGGCGAGCGCGTAAAAGCAGCGGCGGAAATAGGAGCCTGTAACGCCGTATTATTAAAAGCCAACCAGGCTGGCACTATTACCCAATTACGTCATGCATTTGCCGAAGCGCAAAAAGCGGGATACGGCTCGATTGTTTCCGCGCGCTCAGGTGAAACCGAAGACAATATTATTGTCCACCTCGCATTAGGTTTGAATGCCGGGCAATTAAAAGTGGGCTCAATGACCCGCTCAGAGCGTACATCAAAATGGAATGAAGCCATTCGGCTGGAAGAGGCCAATGCTCTGGGATTTTTCGGCATCGCCGCATTAGATCATAAATAATTTTTTAATTTTATTCCGATTAGCTGAACAGGCGTTATCTCCGGGCCCTACGCATTGACCTGAATTTTCGATGTCTGTTCTGGTTGTATGAGTTTTTCCAAATTGTCGATATATAATTTCAGGAGATTCAAATGACCGATTACAGCGGCGAGGCATTGCCTGCAGCCAAAAAGAAAATGCAGATCAAACCCATTGTTCAGGTGGGTGCCGGAAACGCCCTCGAAATATATGACTTTATGGTCTATGGCTATTATGCGCGCTATATTTCGCAGGCTTATTTCCCGTCTGATAATGAATATGTGTCATTAATGCTCACCCTGATGACATTCGCTTTAGGCTTCTTCGCCCGTCCGTTCGGGGCCATTATTCTGGGGGCTTACACCGATCGTCATGGCCGTCGAAAAGGGTTAATTATGGCCCTGACCCTGATGTCCATCGGTATTTTGTGCGTCGCCATGACGCCAACCTATGCCTCCATTGGTATCGCCGCACCGATCATCGTCATTCTTGGTCGCTTGCTACAAGGTTTCTCAGCCGGCGCGGAACTGGGTGGCGTGGTTGTGTATCTGGCAGAGATATCGCCGCCGAACCGGCGTGCGTTCTATACCTGCTGGCAGGTGGGTTCCCAGCAGTTTGCGGTCATGGCAGCGTCTATTATCGGCCTGGTACTGCTCTACAACATGTCCACCGAAGATCTGCACGACTGGGGCTGGCGCGTTCCGTTGTTGATTGGCTGCGCGGTTATCCCGCTGATGTTCTGGCTGCGTTCAAACCTGCAAGAGACGGAAGTTTTCGCGAAGAAGAAAACCACACCGACCGTAAAAGAGATTTGCACAAGCCTGGTGACCGGCTGGCGCACCATTGTGGTCTGCATGGGGATGGTGGCGATGGCAACCGTCACCGCGCAAACGGTCACCACCTATGCCCCCACCTTTATCAAAAGCCTGAACCTCGGTGAGAACGTTGGCTTTATCACGCTGTTCTTTGTTGGCCTGTCGATCCTGTTCTGGCTGCCGATCACAGCGATGATCGCTGACCGGGTCAACAGAAAAACGATGCTTATCGTGGTGACGCTGACCGGTGCGCTCACCGCATGGCCGATGCTCTCCTGGCTGGCAGCCGACCCGACGGTGTTTAAATTTGTCGTCTTTGAACTGTGGTTCTCTTTTATGTATGCCTGCTACAGCTCCGTTCAGGTTGCCGCGATGGTCGAACTGGTACCGGCACATGCCCGTACGGCGGGTTACTCTTTTGCTCAGGCGGTTGCCGCCGCCGTACTGGGTGGCCTGACGCCGGCAATTTGTACCTGGCTTAACCACACCTTTAACAGTAATGCGATGGTGGGTGTCTGGCTTGGGTTTAACGCCGTATTAAGTTTGTTGGCCGTATTAACCCTCGACCATAAACAAACAGCCATTAATCAGACCAAAGAATTACATTAATTAATTGCTGACCAAACAGCAGTACATCGATTAAGTTGGTGTACTGCTGAAAATAAACTGGAAAAGGTAACGTATGAAAATTGTTATTTTAGATGGTGGCGTACTGAATCCTGGCGATCTGTCGTGGGATGCGCTTTCGCAACTGGGAGAAATATCCGTTTATGACAACTCGGCCCCGGAAGAAGTGGTGGAACGAATTGGCGATGCGGAAATAGCGATTATCAATAAAGTCGTCTTAAGCGAAAAAGAATTTAGCCAGTGTCCTAACCTGAAATTTATTGGCGTTACGGCGACCGGTTATAACGTTATTGACCTCGCAGCGGCAAAAGCCCACGGCGTGACGGTCTCCAATGTCCCGACATACGGCACCTCTACCGTCGCACAATTTACAACTGCGCTGATGCTGGAACTCTGTAACCAGGTTGGCCTGCACGACAGCGATGTCCACGCCGGTGGTTGGGGGAAAAAACCGGATTTCTGCTACTGGCTGAAACCGATGCTCGAAGTGGCGGGCAAAAACGTGGGTATTATTGGCTATGGCCGTATTGGTCAGGCGTTCGGCGCCGTGGCGCAGGCGCTGGGTATGAATGTACTGGCTTATGACGAATACCAGAACAAAGCGCTGGAAAACGACCGCGTCCGCTATGTCGACCTCGATACCCTTTACGCCGAAGCCGATGTGATTAGCCTGCACTGCTTACTGACGCCAAAAACACAGGGCATGATCAACGCACAATCCCTGCGCAAAATGAAGAGATCCGCCCTGCTGCTTAACGCCTCGCGCGGCGATCTGGTTAACGAAGCTGACCTTGCCGATGCGCTCAATAACGGCGTGATTGCCGGTGCCGCTGTCGATGTCCTCTCCAAAGAACCGCCGGTGCCTGAAAACCCAATGTTAACGGCGAAGAATTGCATTATTACCCCACACATTGCCTGGGCCTCGGTTGAAGCGCGCGGACGCATTCTGGCGACCACCGTTGATAACGTCAAAGCGTATCTGGCCGGACAACCGCAAAATCGCGTGGGCGACTGATAGCACCCTACAAATCAAATAGATAACTAGAGCAAGAACAATGAAAAACAACATTATCAAAGCGGCAGACTTGCTGCGCCAGGCCTGGGATAACAACGAAGCGGGCGATCCGATTCGCGAGCTGGTCGACAGTGAAAACCTGACGACTGCGTACATGATTCAGGATTACAACGACAAAATCTGGCAGGCGCAGGGCCGCCGTCTGGTCGGGCGTAAACTGGGTTTAACCAACAAAGCCGTGCAGAAGCAGTTCGGTATTTCAGACCCCTGTTACGGCAATATCTACGCCGACATGGTGCTGATCGACGGTGCGGAAATCACTAAACCGGTCGTCAGCGATCTGCGCGTGGAAACTGAGATTGCCGTCGTCCTGAAAAAAGATCTGACGCAAACCGAACACACCCTCCTCGACATCATCGACGCCGTTGATTACCTCCTTCCGGCGTTTGAAATCTGCGACAGCCGCGTCACCGGCTGGAACGTGAAGTCCTGTGATTTTATTGCAGACAATGCCGCCGCATGTCTGGTGGTACTGGGTACCAGGCCGGTCTCCCTCTCCGACTGTGACATCACACGCAGCGAAATGGTCACCAGGCGCGCTGGTGAAGTGGTCTCACAGGGTAAAGCGACCGCCATTCTCGGCCACCCGCTACATGCGTTGAAATGGCTGGCGGATGACCTGGTACGTATCGGTAAGCCGCTGCGCGCCGGGGAGTTTGTTATCACCGGCGCTATCGGTCCGGCGGTATCCGCCAGGCCGGGGGATGCCTTTGATGCAGAAATCACTGGCGTGGGGCTCATCAGCACCCGCTTTGCCGACTAAGGAAGTCTCGCAGGCTTAAAGGAGCCGTTATGGAACTGCAAAAAAATCATTTCAAGCATGCCATTAAAAACAACAGTGTACAGCTCGGCCTCTGGACTCAACTGGGCAGCTATATCGCCGCTGAGATCCTCTCCGGCTGTGGTTATGACTTTATTGGACTCGATGCGGAACATGGCCCGAGTGAATACATCGAAATTTACTCGCAGTTGCAGGCCTGCGCGGCTGGCGGACCGACTCAGCCCATCGTACGCATCCCCAACCACGATATTTCGCTGATTAAGCGTTATCTGGATGCGGGGGTAAATACCCTGATGGTGCCGCAGGTGGATACCGTCGAACAGGCAAAAGCGCTGGTCTCTGCCGTGCGCTATCCACCTCATGGCGTGCGCGGCTACTGTGGCGCGCCGCGTGCATCCGGCTTTGGGCGGATAAAAAACTACGCCACCACCTGCGAGGAAGAAATTTGTCTCATCGTGATGCCGGAAACCACCCTCGCGCTGGAAAATATCGAGGCGATGGCGGCCATTGATGGCGTTGACGCTTTCTTTATCGGCCCCGGCGATCTCGCGGCCAGCCTCGGTTATATTGGTCAGCCGATGCACCCGGAAGTCATTAAAGTGATTGAAGAGACCGGCCGACGCATCAAAGCGGCTGGAAAAGCCGTCGGCATTCTCTGTACGGATGAAGCGCAAACCCGCCGTTATATCGAGCTGGGTTTCCAGATGATTGCCATTGGTTCTGACCAGGGGCTATTGACCAAAGGCGCGGAGCAACTGCTGGCGAAATTCAGATAGTTTCCCGAAGTACTTGTTTTGGTGTTTCTTTTCCGGATGCGCGCGGCAGCCTCATCCGGTTTTTTCTTTTAGCGACGGGGGCGAATCGCTTTTGTGGAGTCGCCGGTCACCAGTTGCGGGGTAAAGATCTGGCTATCGGTGGAGGCGTAAAAGGCCTCCGGAGCAAGCGTCTGCTCCTGATTCATCAGGCGATCAATGATGGCAACACAGGCGTCAGCAATCTGTTTTTCCGGCAGCGAAATATAGGTCAGTTTCATCTCCAGCAGGCTGGCCCAGGAGACATCGCCATAAGCCACCAGCGAAAGGTCGTCCGGGATACGGATATTTTTCTCTTTCGCGGCCAGTAAGATGCTCATGGCATAACGTGGGCTACCGAGCACCAGGGCGGTAGGCGGCACCTCTGCGGCCATCACGCGCCTGAAAGCCTCACCGCCAAACTCGGCCTGCGGCGGACCGACATGAATAAGCGCCTGGAGCGCCGTCTGTTCTGCCGGGGTGAAACATTGCAGAAAGCCCTGTAAACGTTCATAGCCAGTGCTCAACTCTTCGGAGGAGCCAATATAACCGATACGCTGGTGGCCCAGTTCTCGCAGATGTTTTACCGCCAGCGAAATGCCGTGGCGATCGTCTATAGCGATAACCGGCGCCTGCAGGCTGCGATGTTTGCGCAGTAGCTGGACGGCATTCGTACGGGTAATCAGCTCTTGCGTTTCTGCAAGAGGGTTGGCGGTTGGGGCGAAAATAATGCCGTCCACACGGGCGGTCATTAAGCGCAACAGCGCGGCATGTTCCATCTCCGGCTTGTCGCTGGTAATGCCCAGCATCATCTGCCAGGAGCGCTCGGCGGCGACATGCGCGATGGCATTAGTGACGGTAATAAAGAAATCGTTCTGAATATCCGGGATCACCAGACCAAATGCGCCGGTACTGGCATTACGCAGCGCGCGCGCGGCGCTATTGGGAATATAACCATAATCTCTGGCAGCCTGTAGCACACTGTCTTTGGTGGCCTGGCTAATGGCGGGGTGATCGTTTAAAGCACGCGATACCGTGGTATGAGATAAGCCCAATATTGCAGCCAATTTTTTTATTGTCACTGCGTCACCTTAATGTCGTCCTGGCGCGGATTTCCCGTCATCAATTCAGAAAGCCGGGGATTAAATTATAATCCCTACAGTTTTTCGCTGTGAAAATGCACCAAGAATATTGTGCATAAGCCATAATAACAGATTCTTATATCTGGCACTATCGTTTTACCATACTAACATCTGCCTGAATTAATTAGACATAGTGCAAACTTATAAATATTTTAACTTGCCTTAAGAATCGTTTTCTTATTAAGAAAAAATTAAGGGTTATTATTATTGATAATGAAAAATGATATTTAATTCCCCAAAACGCTCCCTTCCCTGTGCGCCTCTCCTGCCCGTCGTACCGATCTTTTACAAGAACAAGCGAGACATTCCTCACACTTTTACATGACAGGCTATGCTGTTAGGGAGGACAAATTTCATTCTAAGGAGACGCCAATGACCACCCGGCAACCGCTTTTCCCCCGCCGCCAGACGCATCCCGTTGCAGACGAGCACGCTGTTTTAAACTGGGCGCAAAACGCCACGCTGGCACAGGAACGCGCGGTTATCACACCAGAAACTGAAGCGCAGTTGCAGCAGGCGATTGCCAGTTGTCAGGGGCGGGTACGCATCATGGGCAGTCGCATGTCTCCGGGCAGGATGCTCGCGATAACCCAGCCGCAGGATATCCTGATTGATCTCTCCCGTCTGCGGGGCCTGCTGGCGGTGAGCGACGATAGCGTCACCTTTGCCGGTGGTACTCCGCTGCATGAGGTTTATGAAGTGCTGACCGCCATGAACCGTATGCTCCACGCCTCGCCGGGGGTGATTGCCTCGCAGACGCTGGCGGGCGCGATCTCGACCGGCACGCACGGCCAGGGTATGCAGCAAAGCTCGCTGGCGGATGAGGCGCTTGCTATCCGGCTTATTGATGCAGCGGGCCAGATTCATACGCTGGATGACCAGCATCCCTGGTTTGCGGCGGCACAGTTGGGGCTGGGAACGCTGGGCGCCATCAGCGCCGTTACGCTACGCACGCGTCCTTACACACAGTTTACCTGTTTTAAAAGCGCGCACAGTGCCGATACGCTCGAAGAAGATCTGGTGGCCTGGAATCAGCAATGGACATTCAGCAAGGCCTGGTGGTTTGTAGATGAAAACAAAGTCCACGCCTGGAATGCCCGTGAAGCGCATGACGATGAGCGTCAGGCCTGGCGGGATAACCATGGTGACCTGCTGATGCTGGAAGAGACCAGTGATCAGATGAATGTCGCGGTGGAAAACACCCTGCAAAATATGCGCAACGACACCCGTATCGTGGATGAAAACGGTAAGCCGTTTCGTACAGTGACGCGCTTTAAAGATTTCTCCGACGTGATTGGCGATGTCTATCAGGTCTTCTGTCGCGGCATCGCCACGCCGCAGATCAATATAGAGATTGGCGTACCGATGGACCGCGCCCCCGCGCTTATCACACGGATCCGCGAGTGGCATACCCGCGAACAACCTCATATGCACTACCCGATCATTTTGCGCTGTACCGGGCCATCAGGCGCCTGGCTGAGCCCATCCTGGCAGCAGCCCACCTGTTTCTTCGGTTTTGTGGTCTATTACGCCGAGGATGGTTCACTCTCCGAAGAGGGGCTGGCCTTTTTGCGCGCGGTGGAGACGCTTTTGGCAAGCGAGGGTGGGAAGCCCCACTGGGGGAAATATTTCGATGCCAGCCTGTATGACTGGCCCGCGCTTTATCCACAGTTACCTGCTTTCAAGGAGGTGCGCCAGGCGCTCGATCCGCAGGGTAAATTCCTCAATGACTTTATGGCGGAGCTGTTGTCATGAGTGCCGCGTTCGCCTGGGTGACGTTGCTCACCCAGCCCGGCTACGTACCGGGCGTGGAGGCATTGCGCCACTCGCTGCAAAAAAGCGGTTCACCGTGGCCGCTGGTGGTGATGGTGACGCCTGGCATTGAGGCCGCGACACGCAGGTCGTTGAGCGATGCCGGATGTGTGGTTCGGGAGGTGCCGATTCTTGGCCCCGATCCCGCGCTGGCACACCGCTACGCTAATGCCCGTTTTGCCGAGGTGTGGAGCAAACTGGCGGTATGGACACTTGAGGAGTATCAGCGCGTGGCGTTTCTCGACGCCGATATGCTGGTGGTACAGAACATGGATGAAGTGTTCGAGTTACCGCTACAGGCGGGCTTTATTGCCGCCTGCCACGCGTGCCGGTGTAATCCCAACCGTATCGCCAGCTACCCGGAAAGCTGGCAGCCTGAAAACTGCTATTACAGTTGGTGTGAAGATCCGCAGATGACGGCGCATCCACCGGCGACCCTGGATAATTATCTTAATGGCGGTTTTCTGCTGTTGACGCCGGATAAAGATATGTATGACAGGATGGTGACGCAACTGGCCGCCATGGCGGATATCTCCGATTACGTGTTTGCCGAGCAGGATTTTCTCAACGATGTTTTCCGCGATCGCTGGGTGCCGCTGCATTATGGTTATAACGCATTAAAGACGCTGGCGTTGCAGCACCCGAAGATGTGGGATTTCAGCAGGGTGAAGAATGTGCATTACATCATTGATAAACCCTGGGAGAAGTTCCCCGAGCCGGACGATAAGTGGTACGCATTGCACCGTCTGTGGTGGGAGTATTACCCGCATTGAGGGGGGAAATCTGTGAGGTCTGCTCCCCCTCACCAGAGCACATTCAGGAAAAATCCCCGGTGGCGCTGCGCTTACCGGGGCTACAAATCGTAGATACTGTGAACGTCTTCAACCTTGTTAACCATGGCTGACTCGTTTTCCCGCATGACAACCACAGCGACATCTATGTGCCCCTCTGGCGCAGAGCGTGCAGCGAGGGGGTTGAGTCCCCGCTGAAATCGGTGAGACGAAGACCCTATGGCAAGGTCAGGCCGCCAGGGATGGCGGACTGAGGTTTGTCGAGACAGGACGTCGAGTCAAACCGACCGCAGGCAGCGGGGCGGGAGGCGAACGCAGTGCGAAGCACCGATTTTTTGCGGGGCCGCGGGGATTGTAAAGGGGAACGCGGTGTTCCCCTTTACCCGTTCACGTGTCCGGAGGTGACATTTCGCCATGAACATAAGGTGAACGGAACCCACCTTCCGAGCCGCATATTCCCCTCACCCCAACCCTCTCCCAGGGGGAGAGGGAGAAAACCGGTGGTAGCCCGGATAAGGCATTTGCGCCGCATCCGGGAATGCGTTACCCCACCATCTCAAGGTAAATCCGGCGCAACAGCTTCGTTATCTCGCCAGGCTTACCGTCGCCGATTTGCTGACCGTCCACACTCACCACCGGCCAGACAAAGGTGGTGGCGGAACTGATAAACACTTCGCTCGCCTGGCGTGCCTCTTGCGGCGTAAATAACCGCTCTTCAAAGGTGATGCCGTGCTCCTCACCCAGACGGAACAACGCCTTACGGGTAATGCCGTGCAAAATATTATTGCTCAACGGCCGCGTAACGATGGTTTTATCTGCCGTCACGATATAACAGTTACAAGAGCTGCCTTCGGTAATAAAGCCATCTTCAACCAAAAACGCATCATCCGCGCCGTTGGCCTCGGCCCAGGCTTTTGCCAGACACGGCGCCAGCAACTGCACGGTTTTAATATCCCGCCGCTGCCAGCGAATATCCGGGCAGGTCACCACACGGATGCCCTTACTGGCAGCAGGATGGTCCACAACCGCACGCGCCTGGGTAAACAACACCAGCGTGGTCGGCGTCTGCGCCGATGGAAAGTGAAAATCGCGATCGCCACTGTTACCGCGCGTCAGTTGCAGATAGATCCCCCCTTCCGTGAGCCCATTCTCCGCGATCAGGCGCTGATGGATCTCGCGCAGATCGTCTTGCGAAAGCGTCAGAGGTAAGCCCAGCTCACGACAAGATCGCGCGAGCCGCGCAACATGGCCGGCAAAGTCCACCAGCTTGCCGTTCACCACCGCCGTAACTTCATACACTGCGTCGGCAAATAAAAAACCACGATCAAAAACGGAAATTTTGGCCTCTTCTTCCGGCACATACTCCCCGTTGAGGTAAACCGTGCGTGACATGTCTATCTCCTTACATCATTACGCCACTAACCCCATAACGCCGGGGTCGGGGGAAAAAGTTCGCTGCCGTCGTAACGCAACCCGTCTTCACGATCTTCGGCGAGCAATAGCGGCCCGTCGAGATCAACCACGCTCGCCTGCTGCGCCACTACCACGGCGGGTGCCATCGATAACGATGTGCTGACCATGCAACCCACCATAATCTGCAGGCCAAGACGCGTGGCCTCTTCCCGCACGCGCAGCGCCTCGGTTAATCCGCCGGTTTTATCCAGTTTGATATTCACCATCTCGTAGCACCCGGCAATAGCGCCAAGCGAGCCAAGATCGTGGCAGGATTCATCGGCGCACAGCGGCACCGGATGCGGCAACTGAGCCAGCACCGCGTCTTTGCCTGCCGGGAGCGGCTGCTCAATAAGCGTGACGCCAAGGCGCGCCAGTTCGGGAGCCTGACGCAGATAGATCGTCTCATCCCAGCCTTCGTTGGCATCCACAATCAGTCTGGCCTGCGGCGCCCCTTCCCGCACAGCGCTGACCCGGGCAATGTCCTCATCATCGGCGAGCTTGAGTTTAAGTAGCGGACGCCAGGCGTTTTCCTGCGCCATCTGCTGCATGCGCGCCGGGGTATCAAGGGATAAGGTGTACGCGGTATGCAAACTGTGTGGTGCGGGCAATGCGGCCCGCTGCCAGACACTCTGCCCGGACGACTTACACTCCAGATCCCAGAACGCGCAGTCCAGCGCATTACGCGCCGCCCCCGCAGGCAGTGCGCTTTGCAATTGCATACGCGTCATACCCGCCGCTAGCGCGGGGCGCAGACGCTCGATTTGTGCCATGACGCTCTCAACCGATTCGCCATAACGCGCATAAGGCAGACATTCGCCGCGTCCGGTAAATCCCTGCAACTGAAGGGTGACACTCACCACATCGGCCACGGTTCGACTCCCCCTGGCGATGGTGAACGCATGGCGCAATGGCCAGCGTTCATGGGCGATGGTCAGTTCCATTACAGTGCCGCCAGCGTATCAACAATCGCGCCAACGCCCTGACGGAACGGATCCACAACCGGCAGTCCGTGACGTGCTTCCAGTTCAGCCATCAACGCCCGCGCATCGGCATCGCTCAGGGCGGAGGTATTCAAAGAGATCCCCACGAAACGGGCATCCGGGTTGGTGAGTTGCGCCATTTTCAGGTTCAGCGCCATACAGTCAGCGATGTCCGGAATCGGATAATCCACGCCGCGCATATGGGTACGGGTCGGCTCGTGACACAGCACCAGCGCATCCGGCTGCGCGCCATGAATCAGGCCAGTCGTCACGCCCGCGAAAGAGGGATGAAACAGTGACCCCTGCCCTTCAATAATATCCCAGTGATCGGCCTCGTTCGCCGGGGCGAGCGTTTCCACCGCGCCGGAGACAAAATCGGAGACCACCGCGTCAACGCTCACGCCCGCCCCGCTAATCAGAATGCCGGTTTGCCCGGTGGCGCGAAATGTGGCTTTGCCGCCGCGCGCCAGGATCTCTTTTTCAATAGCCAGCGCGGTATACATTTTGCCGCAAGAGCAGTCAGTGCCCACTGGCAGTACGCGTTTACCGCTGCGTTTGCGCCCGCTGGCAACCGGGTATTGCTGCGTCGGATGGCGAACATCAAACAAATTGCGACCCAGCCGGTCGGCCAGCGCTTTTAACTCAGGAACATCGGCCAGTTTATTATGCAGGCCCGCCGCTAAATCCATTCCCTTTTCCAGCGCCGCGCTCAGTACTGAAATCCACTCTTTTGAAATAATACCGCCACGGTTAGCCACACCCACCACCAGTGTTTTTGCCCCCGCCTTAACCGCAGCATCAATATCCATATCCGTTAATTGGCAATCGGCATGGCAATTCGCCATACGGTACTGACCCACGCAATATTCCGGGTGCCATTGTTTAATCCCATCGGCAACTTTTGCTGCCAGTTGGTCATGCGCATCACCAAGAAAAAGCAGATAGGGCTTTTGGATATTCATTATTTATCCCCCTCAGGATAAGACTGAAAATAAATTAACGCAGAAATAACATTTCTGAAAAAAATTAAATAAAGGCTGACTGTTTATGCAGAATAACAAGGGTTTTATTATTGTCAACTGTCGCTATTGCAGGCTTTATTTACCATGTTTATTGCAAATAGGCAGTGTTTTATTCTGATAAAAGAAATCCAGAAAACGCTTGTGAAAATATTAATCTTTAAATCCACCCCCTCCCCTCAGCCAGGCAATAAAAATATTTATCATAATGTGATCTCATCACTATTCACGCACCAATAAAGCGCAATGCACTATTTTAGCGATCCAAAACAGTGCTATTACGCACGATAAATCTATAAGAAGAATGGATGAGAAAAATCCAATTAATGGATGTAAGGTGAATCCGTTATTGATGGAAATTGTCGCCAGAAATATCTCTGGAAAATCAAAAGGCCTGGCCCTTAATTAATATTCATTTCTTCCGGCTTTCGTTTCTAACGGAAATATCAGGCTCGCGCTTACGGAAGAAGTCAGTACGACATGCAGCGCATTCCAGACGAAGCGGCCGCGTGGTGCCAGGCGCATCAGTATTCAGTGTTACGCGGTATTTGATGCTTCAACATTCACAATTAACTGACGGACGGTGAGGTAACAATGAAGAGTTTTTGTGGGAAAGTCTCTTTAATGGCAGTACTGATTTCCGGCCTGGCTGGGGCGCACAGCGCACTGGCGGCAGAGATTAAAATCGGTGTGGTATTGCCCCTGAGCGGGCCGCTCAGCGGATATGGTCAACCTTCGCAGAAAGGCCTGGAACTGATTCAGAGCATCACCCCGACCCTGAAAAACGGCGACACCGTCAAGCTTATCGTGATTGACGATAAAAGTGACAAAGTTGAAGCCGCGAACGCCATGCAGCGCCTGGTCTCCAGCGACAAAGTCGACGCGGTGATCGGTGAAGTCACCTCCGGTAATACGCTGGCGATGGTCAAAATTGCCGATGACAGCAAAACTCCGCTGGTCTCCTCTACCGCAACCAACGACCGCGTCACCCGTAACCACCCGTATGTCAGCCGCGTCTGTTTCTCCGACAGCTTCCAGGGCGTGGTGGGTGCCAACCTGGCCTCACGCGATCTGAATGCGAAAACGGCGGCTATCGTCTTTGACAGCAGCAACGACTACTCCGTTGGCCTGGCCAAAGCCTTCCGCGCCCAGTTCCTGAAAAATGGCGGCACCATTCCTATTGAAGTCCAGGCACCTGCGGGCAGCAAAGACTTTAAAGCGCAGCTTTCCAGCGTGAAAGCCAAAAACGTCGACATGATCTACATGCCGATCTACTACACCGAAGGCGCACTGATTGCCGTGCAGGCAAAACAGTTGGGCTTAAACAAACCGGTTGTTGGCGGCGATGGTCTGGCGGCGGATCCGGTGTTCTTTGATGTGGGCAAAGATGCGGTGAACGGGTACATGACCACCGACTACTACTCACCGAACGCCAAAGAGCAGACTCCGGCAGGCGAAACCTTTATTAAAGGCTGGGAAGAGAAATTCAAATCGCCAACCCATACCTGGGGCGCAATGGCAGCCGATGCCTACAACGTGATCGTCAATGCGATGAACCAGTGTAGCGATCCGCACGATCGCGTCTGCGTTAACGAGAAAATCCGCGCGACCAAAGACTTCCAGGGTGTAACCGGTACGTTAACCCTGAAAGACGGCGACGCCATTCGTAGCGCGGTGATTAACGAAGTGAAAGATGGTCAACTGGCATTCAAAACTGTGGTGAATCCGTAAGCAGTAATAAGAGGTTATTAAACGAGATGGATGGCACCATTTTTCTCCAGCAGGTCGTCAATGGCATGAGTCTGGGCGGCATGTACGCCTTGATCGCCATTGGCTATACCATGGTGTATGGGGTCCTGCGCCTGATCAACTTCGCGCATGCGGATGTCATGATGGTCGGTGCATTTGCGACCCTGTTTCTTTTTTCTTCCATTGGGCTGCCCTTCTGGGTAGCCATTTTACTGACCCTCGGGCTTTGCGGCCTGTTGGGAATGTTTATCGACCGGGTGGCTTATCGCCCGCTGCGTCAGGCATCAAAAATCTCCATGCTGATCACCGCCATTGGCGTCAGCTTCTTCCTGGAAAACTTGTTTAACGTCCTCTTCGGCGGCAGCTCGCGTTTCTTTTCTGCGCCGGACTGGTTCAACAACACCCTGACTTTTGGTCACATCATCATCACTAACGTGGCGTGGGTCGTGCCGCTGATCACCGTGCTTCTGCTGCTGGCGATCCTCTGGCTGCTCTACCGCACCCGCTACGGGATGGCGATCCGCGCGGTGGCGTTTGACGTCAATACCGTGCGCCTGATGGGTATTGATGCGAACCGCATTATCTCGCTGGTGTTCGCCCTGGGCAGCAGTCTTGCCGCGCTGGGCGGTGTCTTTTACTCCATCAGCTACCCGACTATCGATCCGTTGATGGGCGTACTGATTGGCCTGAAAGCGTTTGCCGCCGCCGTACTCGGTGGCATTGGCAGCGTCACCGGCGCGGTGCTGGGCGGGTTTATTCTTGGCTTCACCGAAGTGGTCGCTGTCGCGCTGTACCCCGAACTGGGGGGTTACAAAGACGCCTTCGCCTTTATGTTTTTGATTCTGGTCTTGTTGTTCCGCCCGGTGGGCATTATGGGTGACGAACGTCTGGAAAGGAGCCGCTTCTAATGTTTAACGCTTCAACCACTCTCGGCGCTCAGGGGCGTAACCTGGTCATTATTGTGCTCGCCATTGCGCTGCTGGCCGGGATGAATCTGGTTTTCAACGATTACATTATTCGGGTAATCAGCACCGTATTTGTCTTTATGATCCTGGCGGTGAGCTACAACCTGATTAACGGCGTCACCGGGCAGTTGTCACTGGAACCCAATGGATTTGTCGCCGTGGGTGCCTATGTTACCGCGCTGTTTATTCTCTCAAGCGACAGCAAAATCGATATGTTCGAGATGACCGCGCCAAGCCCGTTTATCCTGATGTTACACACCAGTTTCTTACCGGCGCTGTTGATAAGCGGACTATGCGCCGCTTTCCTGGCGGTCTGCCTCGCGTTCCCTGTGTTTCGCGTACGCGGCGACTATCTGGCGATTGTGACCCTGGGTTTTGGCTTTATTATCAAGATCCTCGCCATCAATAACCCGCAGATCACCAACGGCGCCATTGGACTTAATGATATTCCTCAGCAGCCCCATCTGCTGTTCTGGTGCGGGCTGTTCGCCCTGGCGGCATCGGGGATGATCCTGCAACTGGTGTGGTCGAAGTATGGCCGCATGATGAAGGCGATCCGCGATGACGAAGACGCCGCCATCGCCATGGGGGTGAATACCTTTCGTATCAAAACCTGTGCCTTTGCCACCAGCGCCTTTTTCGAAGGCATTGGCGGTGGGTTACTGGCCTCGCTGCTGACCACCATCGCGCCGGGTTTGTTTGACTTTATGCTGACCTTCCAGTTGTTGATCATTATCGTGCTCGGCGGTCTGGGCAGCACCACGGGCGCACTGCTCGGCACCATCGTGGTTGTGGGCAGCGGCGAATGGTTGCGTTTCCTCGACCAACCGCTGTCGCTGTTCGGCCACGATCTGGGCTCTTATCCGGGGCTGCGTATGGTGGTGTTCTCACTGCTGCTGCTGATCATTATGTTATTCGCCCGTGAAGGTCTGTTGGGCAAAAAAGAAGTGTGGCAAGTCCGCTTCGGGAGACGCCGTCATGACGTCAAATAACGCGATTCTCGAAGTGCAGGAGGTCGTCATGCAGTTCGGCGGCCTGCGGGCGATTGATAATGTCAGTTTTCACGTTGATGAAGCCGAAATCTTTGGCCTGATTGGCCCCAACGGCGCCGGAAAAACTACCCTGTTTAACGTCATCACGGCCAACTACAAGCCGACCAGCGGCAACGTGCTGCTGGCGGGCAAATCGGTCAAGGGCTTAAAACCAAACAAGGTGGTGAACGCAGGGATTGCCCGCACCTTCCAGAACATCCGTCTGTTTAACTCGATGACCGTGCTGGAAAACGTGATGGTCGGGTTGGATCACAGCAGCCACTATTCACTGCTGGAAGCCGCGCTGCACATTGGCCGCTATTTCCCTGCCGAACGTGCCGCCCGGGCAAAGGCGATGGCGCTACTGGACTATATCGGTATCGCCGAATACGCCAACATGCAGGCCACCAATCTGAGCTATGGCAACCAGCGCAAAGTGGAGATTGCCCGCGCGCTGGCGACCGGGCCAAAACTGCTGTTGCTGGATGAACCCGCCGCCGGGATGAACCCCAAAGAGACAGAAGATCTGGCAAGCCTGATTTTCCGAATGCGTAAGGATTACCAGCTCAGCGTGTTGTTAATTGAGCATGATATGCCGTTCGTGAACGCCCTGTGTGAACGCGTCATGGTGCTGGAATATGGCAAACCGTTATTCAGCGGACTGATGTCCGACGCGATTCAACATCCGGAGGTGATCTCCGCCTACCTGGGGGACGTAAATTATGCTTAGCGCCCGTGAGCTGAAAGTGTTTTATGGCGTTATTCAGGGGCTGAAAGGCATCGATATTGAGATTAACGACCGGGAAATTGTGACGCTGATTGGCAGCAACGGCGCGGGGAAAACCTCGACGCTGAACGGTATCGTCAATATGGTGCGCTCCAGCGGAACGGTCAATTTTCTCAATGAGGATATCTCCCGCAGTCAGACGCACCACATCGTCCGCAAGGGGCTGGCGCTGGTACCGGAAGGGCGAAAAATTTTCACCAACCTGACCATCGAAGAGAACCTTCGCATGGGGGCGTATAACAATCTGGCGAATTTCACCCGTCTGCGCGACAGGATGTACAGCCTCTTTCCGCGTCTGAAAGAGCGCCGTAAACAGATGGCAGGCACGATGAGCGGCGGTGAGCAGCAGATGCTCGCCATCGCCCGCGCCTTGATGAGCGAGCCGGTGTTATTGATGCTTGATGAGCCGAGTCTGGGCCTTGCGCCAAAAGTGGTGGGTGAGTTATTTGCCACCATTCGCCAGTTGCGTGAGGAGAACATCACCATCTTGTTGGTGGAGCAAAACGCCACGGCGGCCCTGCGGATTGCCGACCGGGCCTATGTGCTGGAAAACGGCAAGATTGTGCTTTCCGGCGAGGCAAAGGATGTGCTCGCAAACCCGGAAGTGAAGAAGATGTATCTGGGGGGATAAACCAGGTTCCCGGATGACGGCACAACGCCTTGTCCGGGCTACCTCGCCACGATCACGGGTCAACATAACCTTACCTTTCAGCGGTGATTGCTGCGGCCATCCCGCGCAAAAAACCCTCTGTTTTCCGCATGATGAGTCGAAATATTAGTAGTTTTCCCTCCGGGAAATAGAACGTATATTGACGCAAATTCATTCATCTTGTTGTCGATACTATGCCCGTTCAATTTTCATCTTTACCCGTGACCTTAGGCGTCACCGGACACCGCGATGTGCAGGATACAGAGCAGCTTCTCGCCCTGCTGGAGAGTGAAATCAGCGCGATTCAGGCGCGCTATCCTCATTCACCGGTCATGGCGCTCTCTTCGCTGGCCGAAGGGGCGGACCGCCTGTTTGCCCGCGTGATCATGGAAAAAAGATTACCGCTGCATGTGGTGTTGCCTTTTGCCAAAGAAGAGTACGAGCGTGACTTCGCCGACACGGTGACGGAATTTCGCGAACTCTACGATTACGCGCAAAAGACCGGCGGTATCTACTGCATCGACACGGTGATCCCCGGTTCTGAACCGATGATTTCCCTGGATCAAAACCCGCAGGGCTCTCTCTACCGCGACCTGCAATATGCCAGAGCGGGTATGTACCTGGCGCAGCGTTGTCATATTCTTTTCGCGCTGTGGGATGGCGAAAAAGCCAGGGGCTTAGGGGGCACCGCGCAGGTGGTTAACTTCCGGCGCGAAGGGCGCATTCAGGAGCACGACCTGGCCGCGTTGAATGCCAGACTGCCCGGCATCAAGCGCTATCTGGGTCAATCGAACCTGCTGGATGTACCGGACACCGGCCTGGTGTGCCATATTCACGTGCGCCGTAAAGCGGGAACCTATGCTAACGGCGCCACCGCCCCTTCTGTCTCCTGGTATCCGCCGCTGCCGGTCAAAGGCCAGCCGGAGACGCCATCGAGCCACGGCGAAGAGTCCTGGTATCGCAGCCTTGAGCGCCTCGATACGCTGAATGCGCGTATCACCAAAGAAGATGAGGCGAACGCCAGCCTCGGCGCATCGCATCTCTGTCACGCCGCTTTCGCCCATATCGACAGACTGGCGAATAAACAGATGAAAGATATGCGTAAGGTATACAACGTTATCTTTGGGTTGGCGGCCATCATGGCCCTGGTGGGCAACCGGGTGCCGGGTGATGGCGAGCACTGGGTTATCACCTCGCTGAGCCTGTCGCTGCTCCTGTTGGTACTGCTTTCCGTCGCGCTCAGCCGCGTCCACAGTTCTCGCGCTAACCGCAATGCCACCGAACTGCGTGCGCTGGCGGAGGGGCTGCGTGTGCAGAACGTCTGGCGTCAGGCCGGGATTGCGCGCGCCGTTTCGCTACATTATCTGCGCCGCAGCCACGACAATATCGCCTGGGTGCGCCGGGCAATGCTGGCTGCGAGTATTTACCCGCAAAGCGAGGCCAGCACGCTAAAAACGGCGATTAACTCAGTGAAAGAGAGCTGGGTGCGCGATCAGAAAAATTACTTCGAAAAAAACGTCCATAAAAAAGAGCGCAAGCACCGCCTCGCAAAACGCATGGCTTTCGGGCTGTTTATCTGCGGTATCGCCATCACGTCTGTGGTGCTGGCCTCCAGCCTGTGGGGGCTTACCGATGAGCACCTGGCGCATACACTCCATTTCTGGAATATGGTGGGCGAGCACCTGGCGGAGTTTTTGATCGCCTGCGCCGCACTCTGCGCCGCTTACGCGAAATTTCTTGGCTATGAAGAGGATATCGCCGACTACGAACGGTCCGCGGTGTTGTTCTCTACTGCGCTGGCGAAAATGGAAGCCCATTCGCCGACGCCGGATACCGAAGACTTGCAGGAAATCTTGTATGCGCTCGGTATCGAAACCCTACAGGAAAATGCACGCTGGGTGGCGCGCACCACCGGACGTGATGTGGAAATTATTGGCGGCTAACACATATTAGGCGAAGGAATGGCATGATGACTCAGGCAACCACGCAGCGCGAAATCCGGGTATTTCTCTCCTCCACGTTTCGGGATATGGACGCAGAACGCCACTATCTGGTGACCCGCGTCTTCCCGGAGATCCGCCAGATCTGCTATCAGCGGATGATCAATTTCAGCGAAATCGATCTGCGCTGGGGAATCACCGAAGAGGCGGCCCACAATGGCCGCACGGTGCAAATCTGTCTTGAAGAGATTGAACGCTGTCGGTCGCTTGGCATTCCTCCTTTCTTTATCGGTTTCCTTGGCGAGCGCTACGGCTGGGTGCCGCAGGCTGACGATCTGGCCGCCTACTGGCAGCAATCACCGGACCAGCGCTACGCCGGGCTGATCCGTGACGCACTGAAAGAAAATATCAGCGTCACGGAGCTGGAAATTCGCTTTGCGTTTCTGGCGCCTCCGCCGGATGTCGCCCCCCTCTCTTCTGCCAGCACGCCGCGTGTGCAGATGTTTTTACGCGATCCGGCCCTCACTGCCACCATGGCAAGCGCTAACGCTCCGCAGGATGTCTGGTTTGATCGCCTGCCTGATGGCACGCCGGATAGCACGCGCACAGCACAACTGGCTTCCCTGAAACAACGGCTGCGTCAGCATTTTCCGCAGACTATCGCTATCGACGGCTATGACAGCGTGGAACAATTCGGCGAGGCGGTAAGAGCTTACCTGCTCAGCGCCATCGATACGCTGTATCCGGCGGAAAAGATGCCCAATCGCTGGCAACAGCGCACCCATGAACACGCGCAGTTCGCCGCCGTGCGTCGCCGGGCCTATGTGCCGCTTACAGCATTTCGCCAGCAGATAGTCAGCGAGCTTAACCAGGGCTGGATGGCCATTTCCCCGGAACCCTGGCTGATTACCGCCCCGTCGGGGATGGGTAAAAGCGCCTTTTTAGCCGACTTAGAAAGCACGCTGCGGGAGAAAAACCGGCAGGCGCCGATGCCGTGGGACGACGATTATGTGCCGCTTGAAATTAGCGAGCTCCTGAGCCAGGACGATAACTATCGTGTATTCAGCCACTATATTGGCGCGGATGGCGACACGACGCTCGACAACTGGCGTAACCGGCTGTTCTGGTTTTTGGCCGAAGAGGGAGATAGCACAGAGCCCGCCTCCGATGACCATCACGCCTGGCAGCAGGTGATGGAAAGAGTTCAACGCTTCCGTCAGCGCGAGAATGCGACGCTGGTTCTGATTCTGGATGCCATCAACCAGTTTGATAAACCTGAGCTTGCGATTCACCGCCTGCAACAGCTTGAATGGCCTTCACGCGTGCTGCTGGTCTTGTCCGCCACGCCAGAGGTGCTGTCATTCCTTGAGCAGCAAAAATTCACCTGGAAATGCCGCTCGCTTCCGGCGCTGACGCAGGAAGAGCGCGAAGCGCTTTGCCAGGCAAGCCTGAGCCTGGTCAGCAAGTCCTTGTCCGGGGAGCTTACCGGACAGCTTATCAGCGCGCCCGCCTGCGACAATCCGCTGTTTATGCGCCTGGTATTAGAAGAGCTTTGCCTGCATGCCCGACACGAAGCGCTGCCGGAGAGACTGACCACGCTGCTGGCCTGTGCCGGGCCTGGCGCGTTGTTTACCTCCGTATTAGCGGCGTCCGACCGTGATTTCTCATCGAAACTGGCGACCCGCGCCGCCTGCGCCATTGCGGCCTCTCGTCGGGGGCTGACCCATGGCGAACTGTCCCGCATTCTGGCGATTTACCCCTCGCTGAAAGTCCCGGATAGCGAGTTAGTGCCGCTGCTGGCACGGCTTGCCCCGTATTGTCAGAACAGCGATGGTCGCCTGCGGTTATTGCATAACACGCTCTATCAGGCGCTACAGGACAATGATGAAATGGAAAGCTGCCGGGAACGTATTCTCGGGGAGATCCAGGACAGCAGCGGCTTTGCGCTGGCGGAACGCACCTGGCAGTGGCTGTCGCTCGGTGAGATCGATCCGGTCATACGCGAACTCTCTGAGGTGATGGCGGTGATCCGTTTGCACGAGGTGGATCCGGGCCTGTTACACACCGTCTGGCAGTTTAGTGGTATTTACGACGGACGGCGTCTTGACCCCCGGTTTGAACAGACATTTGCGTGGACCGCCCCGGACCCGGCGGTGCTGCAAAACCACCTGCCTGCCGCGCTCTCCATCTTCACCTGGTTACGTCAGAGCCGGGCGGAAAAGGCGGCGACACGGTGGGCAGAGATGATTAAACCTGCCGTAGAGGACGATAAAACGCCGCCGGGGCTGAAAGCGCACTTTTACAATACGCTCACGGTACTGGCGCAAAAAACCGCTAACCCGGCACTGGCAAAAGAGGCCATGGATCAGGTGCTGGAAAATCTGTTTAACCCCGGTGAAGCCGGCATGAAAATGCTGGCCGTAACCATGTCTAACATGGCGCAGCAACTCAATGCGGCGGGTAAGAGTGAACAGGCGCTGGAACTTTACCAGAAGGCAAAAGTCGCGGCCCTGCAACCCCCGCGGGACCCTGCCGTTCTGGCCAACATTATCATGCAAATCGCGCAGATTAAGGCCCAAAGCGGCAACACCGCCGAAACGGAACAGCATCTGCAGGAAGCGGTTGCACTCATCGAACAGATGCCGCCAACACCGCAGCGGCAAATTATGCTGTCATCGTTTTATCAGGAACTTGCCACCGTTTATCTGGTGGAAAAAAACTTTGCCCGCGCCGTCGGGCTCTATGACCGCGCTATTGCCGCGGTAGAAACGATTTACAGCAGCGACGCAACCGAGATACGCAAACTCGAGGAAAGTCGCGATCTGTTTTACCGCCTGGCCGGCGAGCACGGCCAGACAGAGTAAGCCCGCTTAGTGAACGAGCTTATTCCAGGCACTGCGTAGCTTTTCGCCCACGCTACGCTTTGCCTCTGTTTGCGCGCTCGCAGGTTCCGCCGGAGATTCATCTGTCATGGAGACCGGCTCCGCAGGCGTTCCAGGTTGTGCCGCTGTTGACCATGTTGAGACGTCGACTTTTAAGGATGTCTGCCATGACGCGGTCGCCATACTGACAGGCGTCTGCCCCCATTGTTCCTTGCGCCCCGTTTTGTCCAGCACGCCTCTTGCCACCAGCCATTGAAACAGCGCATTTTTTTCCGGGGATGCTTCAAGCCACTGCGGCTCCACCATGGTAAAGAGCGTGCGGTACAAGGTTTCCGCAGCCGCATACTCGGCCAGAAAATAATGCATTTCTGCTGCCTCCGCCACGGACTGCACCTTAAGCTCAACGTCACCATGGTCATGCTCAACACGAAGCGACATAATTTGCAGCAGCAATGCTTTCGCTTCCTGATATTTCTGCTGTGCTTTGTAAGTACAGGCCAGATTACGCATAACCTTGAGCCTGCCTGCATTCTCCGGCGCGAGCTTACCCTCCTGTACAGCGAGCCATTTCGCCCAGCAGGCGGCCGCCTCATCCAGACGATCCTGGCCCAGGTAGAGCATGCCGAGGTCATCAAGTAGCCGTAACATCACCGGGCTTTCAGGCCGACTCAGTTCAGACTGCGTGGTCAGCATCGCTTCATACAGCGGGATCGCCTTTTCATGGCGATCGTCTTCCATATAGAGGTTTGCCAGCGATTGTCGGGCAAATAGCAGCTCCGCCTGATTATCCGGCAGATGCTCAAGCAAAGGGATGGCTTCGCGCAGTTGCGATGCGGCGTCTTCAAGGCGCCCCAGAGAATGGTATAACTCCGCCATATAGAACAGCCCGGCAATGAAGTCAGGATGGCCCAATGATAACGATTTACGCCGGATGTCCATCATCTGCGTAAACAGCGGTTCGGCTTTATCGGCGTCGCCCTGACGATAATAGAGTTCTCCCAAATCGTTCAGACTTGTGGCGATATCGGGATGTTCCGGCGGCAAAACCGCCTTACGCAAGGCCAGCACTTCAAGCAAAACAGGTTCGGCTTCGTCGTAACGCATAAGCTCCATATAGAGCCCGCCAAGGCTGCGCTTTAAGCCAATGAGATGGGGATTGTCGCGGGCCTGCAGACGCGTTCTCACCGCCAGCGATTTACGCAGTAAAGACTCCGCCTGCTCATATTCTTCCAGTTGTTGATAACACTCCCCCAGACTCTGGGCGAGGTTGGCAAAATCGATACTGTTTTCGTTGCTCACCGCTTGCAGTGCTTCGCGCAATAGCGGCTCTGCTTTTTCCGGCTGGCCCAGTGCGCCGTAAATTCCGGCCAGGTTATTCAGCACGACGCCAATATCCGGGTGCCCTGCGGGCAACATCTTGCGCATCATTGCCAGCGCATCATGCAGCAGCGGTTCCGCTTTGTCATACTGCCCAAGCAGGCGATAGAAAAGCGCCAGGCTATTGATCGTCCCCATGGTGTTGATCACGTTAACGGGCGTGGCTTTGCGTACCAGAACAGCCGCCAGTTCACTCCAGCGCACACCAATCTGCCAGAATCCGCGTTGCAAAAACCAGGCGCTTACCGCGTTCATTGTGGGCGTAAACACCACCTCAGGGCGCCAGACATTCCAATTTTCCACCAGCGCATGTAATAACAGCGAAAGGGAGCTTCGCCCGGCGCCAAGTGAGAGCATCGCCTGCGAGGCCAGCTCCGGGTAGCTTTGCTGTAACGCGCAAAAAGCGTCGACATGCCCGAGGGTCTCCACCAGTTGCTCATAATTTTCCAGCGCCATCCATTGGTATGTGCGTTCGGCCACCGAAAACGCATCCCGTTGATTAAACCGGGCCACCAGCGCCCGCCGGGACGGGGACATCAACGGCGACAGCGCGGTCAGCGTTTGGGTAAAGATGGTATGGGTGATACGCAACCTGCCGTCTTCGTTCAGGCAAAACGGCGCGATACGCGCCAGCAAGCGCAGCAAGGTCTGGTCGGCCATTTTCAGGCCTGACTGGTGCAGATGCGGTGCCAGCAGGACGGCTAAATCACTGTGTGATACCCCTGCGCGGGAAGCGGCAATCAGCGTCGTCGCATGGCTGGCAAGGGAGTATCCCTCAGCGCGAAAATCCCGGTCGGTTTCATTTAACAGCGCCAGGAACAGTTGCCCCGCATCATCATAAGTGAGTAATGCGCTCACCCGTGCCGCCAGGGAGTCGTGATCCGCATGCAGGCGTAACTCTTCCATCACCAGACGCAAAAACAGCGCGTTACCGCAGGCGGGCGCGGCAACCAGTTGCCCGACTAACGTCTCCGGCAGCTTTTTACTGTACTGGCGCAAAAATAACGTTATGGCCTCGCGGCGATGCGCTTCGGTCAGTTCCGGGAAAGCCAGCGTCTGCCACGTGTCCGGTAGCGGTTCCGTTGAGGTCACCACCAGCAATGTGCCCGGTAAGAAGCGCAGGCCATTGAGGCGGCGCATCCCCGCCTCCTGAGGGGAGAACTGGTTAATGGCATCCAGCAGCAGAATGATGGGCTTGCCCATCTGCACCTGGGCGGCGCTCACGAGTTCCGCAAACGCCGCCCAGCGCGCGTCATCTTCGGTGGGAACGTCAAGCGTGGCGGGCAGATAAGGCGTAAGCACCTGTAGCACCCGCTCACGCCAGCTTTCCGGCGTGTTATCGCCGTCCGCGCCAACGAAATGGGCGATCACCAACGCCGTGTTAAAGGTTTCAGAGGCCACCAGGTCGGCCATAAACGCACTTTTCCCCCGCCCGGAATCGCCGACCAGCGCCAGCCGGTTCAGGGGATCGCGCGCCTGATCTCCATTTGGGAGCATGGCAGCAAGCATGTCCTGTGCCCATGTCTCAACCTGCTGTTTAAAAGCCGGCAATGGCACATAGTTCTCGCGCCGGGAAAGCGCATAGCATTGTTGCGCATGTAACCTGAGTTGCCGCTCATTCGGCACCTCATCAAGGGGGAAGTGGGTATCCAGTTCGGCAGTTAAGAAATCGAGGATCTGCTGACCAAATTCGCTGATCGCCTGGTAGCCATCAACACCGATGCACTCCGCGTGCGTCTCTCTGATTGCCCTTTTCAGGGCCGCAAGCTTGCCGCGGGCAGCTTCTGTGCTTTCATAGAACGTGGCCGACGCTTTCCCGGCAAGAGAGGCCGTTAAATCCGGATGGCGAAAATAGAGCTGGACCCGCTGCCTGCTGACCCCCTGCGCATCGTCCATAAACCCAAAGCGCATCTCCAGCTCGGTCACGCTGATACCTTCCGCCAGCGCCGCTTCGATACGTCGGGCATAGGGGTTTTCATCCTGCGCCGCCTGGTGCCAGTAATTTTCCAGATCGTGACGCTGTGGTACCCAACCGTAACGTTCGCCGATAAAGCCAATAAAGAACGGCGAAATGCCCAGCGCGCGGCAGCGGGCGATCTCTTCGAGGCAGATTTGCACCGTCTGGCCGTTGTGCGCATCCTCTTCGGTAATCCCCCAGCGCAGGTCAATCTCGCTAAATACCACCTGGCGTTCAAGACACTGCTGTCGAAACAGGGGAAAAACGCGGGTCAGTAATTCATGACGCTCGTTTTCCATATCCCGAAAGGTGGAAGACAAAAACAGGCGAATCTGGCGAGGCTGACTGGCTGACGTTGGCATTAGCGCTGTTCCATGTGGTTGGTCGGTAACATATTTATCCGTAACGACGAATAAGGTTCTGGGCCTGACGTTTCACCGAATCATTGACCCGTTCGGATGCCAGAATTTTCTCCAGCGTGGAGATACCCAAACCCGATCCATATTGGCCACCCGCCACCGCGCATCATCACCCAGCGGGCGATTTTGGGTACGCAGAACACCACGCGCATGTAAAAGGGAGCGTATTTTTGAATGCAGAGACAATAAAGCGATAGCGCTTAACGAGGATAAATCCCGTTCTGAACAATCTGACTTATCCATGTATTTATCTGGACCCCAATGTCACCGCTACAAGATGGGCTGTCAGCCTGGCATTTTGCCCTTTCTGACCGGGTTCGTCATCCCCCCAGAACTGGTCGAAACGCGCCTTCCTGAAAACAGGGATTGTTACCCGCCCGCTGTTATCTGACAATGACAAAATATAAAGGCAGCCGCGCAGGGAAAGCCGCAGATGAAAAAGTATTCTTACCCGTATTTGTTGACCCTCGCCATTGCCGTTGTGGCGGCGATTTTTGGCTTTTTCGCCTGGCGCAACATGATTTATCGCCCCACCTTCCTGTCCCATGCGGCGTTTCGATATATGGTGATGACCGCGCTTGCGATGACGGTTGTCGTCTGTTTTGCCCTACGAAAACGCTTTGCCGCCAATATCAGCACACGAACGGAATATCTCAAAGCCTGGTGCGGTATGGCCCTGGGGATGGTGTTCGTTTTTTCCGCGCTCTTCACCACGCTCACCTGGCTGCTGCCCGGCGTTGAATCGACCTATACCGCCCCTTATCGCTACAGCTCTGGCGGCTCACGAAGCTGCTCCGGGGCCAGCGTCTATGACCGCGATCTTGATGAAGAGATCCGCATCTGCGAGCCCTCCGGCAATCTCTATTCTGGTCGCACCCTGCGGGTAATAAAGCGGACCAACGCGTTGGGAATGGTGGTGATAGACGCCACCACACTTCCCTGAGGCTCCGTCTGTTGGCCTGAGAGAGCATCAGGCATATTTACCGTTAGTGACAAAATGGCAATGGGTAATGAAATATTGCGGGTTTCGCCGGAGCGCGACTGCGCGTAGCATGATGGCCTTCCCTGTGACCCGTGTCGGTGGCAGGGAAGCACGCAGGCTCGCCCTATTCTTCGACAACGTTATTCGATGTTACAGCGCAGGGAATGGAAGGATGTCATGTCTTTATCCCTGATAAAATCTCTCTCTGACACGTGGGAAAAACACAATGAAAAGCTGGCTTGTAGCGTTACTTAGCGCGGCACTGCTCTCTCCCCTGGCCGCATCGGCTGACAGCACTTACGTCTTCTTTCGTCACGGCGAGAAACCGGACAACAACAGCGGGCAACTTACCTGCAAAGGGTTAAACCGGGCGCTGAGTCTCCCCTCGGTGCTGCTCAAGCGCTACGGTAACCCGGACGCGCTGTATGCCTCAGCGCCGAAAGAGAAAAAAACCGGCAGCTCGTTGCGCCCGCTGACCACCATCACGCCGCTGGCGATTCAGGTATCCAAACCGGTGGTGCTGCGTTTCCATGCTGATGACACCAGCGAACTGGTTTCCGCACTGCTGGCGCAGCAAAACCAGCCGCTAACGTTTATTTCCTGGGAGCATAAAAATCTGGTCACCGCCGCAAAAACGCTGATTACCCAGACGGGTGGCGATGCGTCGCAGGTGCCTTCATGGCCGTCGGCGGACTTTGATTCGATTTATGTGGTTCAGCTTGACGCACAGCAGCATTTTAAATCTTTTACCAGGGATACCGAAGGGCTGGATGGCGTCTCCAGCCAGTGTTCTGCCCCGGCGCAATAATCGGTGTGAAAGGAAATAGCGAGGAGAAGGATAACCTCGTTATTCCTTTTAAAATGCTAACGTTTCTTTTATAGGAACAATAAAGTGCGATAAAAATGCGCGAAAGCAGAAGAGTAGTGCTATTAATAATTCTATTCAAAAACAAGAAGACAATTCGGGATACAACAGCGCATTATCTTTAAATCAGCGCATAAAAATGGCCCGTCTCCCGAGCCGAATAACAAAACGTTTATAAGTTTGATTTAGCTTAAGGTAGCGAAAATTTCGCGAGGAAAAATAGCGACCGAAATATACACCCGGAATATATCGAAAAATAAAGCAAAAAAAGAAAATCCCTTTTGCGACTTTAGCGTTGAGTCTTATCTGTATTCATAATGTAACCAGTAAAGACAGGGTGGTTAATTAATGCACAGAGCAATGCATAAATATATCGATACTTTCACTGATACCCTGCGCCTTTTCTTTTTTGGGTTTCTCTTTTTTTTCTGCCGCCCGGTACTGGCAGATGAGCCACACATTGCATTAAGCGAATATTTTATTGAAACCTGGTCGACAAAAGACGGCCTGCCACACAATAGCATCAACGCCATCGCACAGACCCGGGAAGGTTATTTATGGTTCGGCACCTGGGAAGGGTTCGCCCGCTACAACGGCAAAACCTTCCAGGTTTTCGAACGCGGCGGCGAAAGCGCCATGCCCGACTCCGGAACGCTGGCGTTTGTCGCCGGGCCAGACGGCAGCCTGCTGGTTGCAGGCGCGCGCGGCGGTCTCTCTTCCTGGAAAGATGGCATCTGGACGCCCTATGCTGCGGCACCGACCATGATTGGTTCCGCCATGCGCGACAGTAAAGGTAATCTGTGGGTGACCATGCCCGGAAAAGGCCTGTTAATGCGCCCCGCCAATGAAACCGGCGCAACGCGGGATGTGCATATTCTCGATAACGTCACCGCCAACAAAAGCGTGGAAGACGCGGACGGCACTATCTGGGCCGCAACAGACAACGGCCTGTATCAGGTGATCGACAATAAAGCGACCCCGGTGCCGCCAGCCAGCGGTTTGCCGCAAGTCCGCGCCTTTAGTTTGCTGGTAACAGACGATAACACTTTACTTGTGGGTACCGAAGCCGGCGTCTGGAAGCGCGTCGGTGAAGATTTTCAGCCGCTGCACCCGGAACTTACCAACGAAGTGGTCTCAACCATGATGCAGGATAAGCGTGGAGATATCTGGTTCGGCACCATTAACCACGGCATATTCCGCCTCAGTCCACAAGGGCTGGAACACCTGAATATTGATAATGGTATCGTTCATAACCGCGTGCAAAGCATCCTGGAAGATCGGGAACAAAGTATCTGGATTGGTACTAACTCGGGATTGATCCGCCTGCGTCGCGCGCCGTTTATCACCGTGAGCACCCGCCAGGGCCTGAACGGCGACTATGTTCGTACCGTGATGACGCACTCGGACGGCAGTATCCTGGTGGGCACCAGTACCGGGCTGAACCGCATTCGGAATGGGCGCGTCGAACAAATTAACTGGAATCAACACACGCAGCCATCGGTACTGAGCCTCGGCGAGGCCACGGATGGCAGCGTATGGGTCGGTACTTATACCGATGGTCTGCTGCACTGGAAAAATGGCCAATTAACCCCGGTATTACAGCAATCTAATGGCCTGCCCGGTAACGAGGTTCGCGCCATCCTCACCGATCACCAGCAGAACCTGTGGATCGGCACCGCCTCCGGTTTGAGCGTCTTACGCGCCGATGGCACGCTCCATACCTACTCGGCAGATGACGGTCTTCCTGCCAGCTTTATTATGGCGCTGCAGGAAGATGAACAGCAGCGCATTTGGGTGGGTACTGGCGTGGGGGTCTCCGTTTTTCATAACGGAAAATTTGAGCACATCGATATTTCCGCCATGGAGAATGCCGAATATGCCTTCGGCTTTTACAGCGAACCTGGCTATATGTGGATGACAACCGACCGGGGCTTGCTCCGTTATCGGAGCAGCGATGGCGCAATCGGTATGGTGGGGCGTAAAAACGGTCTGCCCATCGACAAACTGTTCCAGGTGATACCCGACAATATGGGGTATCTGTGGCTTAGCTCGAACCGCGGTATGATTAGGATAAGCAAAGCCGAAGCCGTGGATGTTATTGAGGGGCTTAAGCGGCAGATTGCCGTAACCACGTTCGGTGAAAGTGACGGCATGATCAGCGCGCAGGCCAATGGCGGCTCAATGCCTGCCGCCACGCGCGCCGGTGATGGCGGTATCTGGGTGGCGACCGCGCGCGGTGCGGTGATGGTTCACCCTGAACGATTAGGGGAATTTAGCAAGACACGGTTAGCTGCGGTGGTGGAGTCGGTTGAGAGTAACACCACGCCGCTCGACAATGACTATACCTTTCCTGCCGGAACAACACGCATCCGGATAAACTATTCCGGGCTGGGCTATGTTCTGCCGGAGCGTATTCGTTATCGTACCCGTCTGGAGGGTTTTGACCCGCAGTGGATCGATCGCGAAAACAATACGACAGCGGAATACACCAACCTGCCGCCGGGGAACTACCGCTTCAACGTTTCCGCCAGTTACCCCAACGGCGAGTGGAATGGCACGGACACGGTTATCAACCTGCGCATTAACCCGTTTTTCTGGCAGCGGCCCCTCTTTCAGGTGCTGTTAGTGCTGCTGTTTCTGTTGGCGCTGTTCATGGTCTTTCGCTGGCGTCTGAGGCAGGCGCGCCGTAACGAAGAGCGCCTGCGCACGCTGATTGCCGCCAAGACGCTGGCCTTACAGGAGCAGGCTGAGGAGTTTGAACGACAGGCCAAAGAGGATCAGTTGACCGGGCTGGCAAACCGCCGGGTCTTTGATAAACAACTGATGCTCGGCTTCGACGATGCCCGTGCGCATGATTATCCGCTGACGCTGGCAATCTTCGATATTGATCACTTTAAGCAGATAAATGACCGTTGGTCACATGTGGTGGGCGATAAGGTGCTGCAAAGTATCGGGGACCTGCTGCGTAATACACAGCAGGACGCCAGGCTGAGCGCCCGTTGGGGCGGTGAAGAGTTCACTCTGTTGTTTCCGCATATGCCGATAGCGCAGGCTACGGCGATTTGCGAATCACTGCGGGTTACCTTATCGCAGACGGATTATCGGCATATCGCCGAAGGGCTGCAGGTGACGGCGAGCTTCGGCCTGGCGGAGTCGTCCTCTGCCAGTGACAGCAACGCGTTAATTAAGCAGGCCGACCACGCGCTGTATATCGCCAAACAGACTGGCCGCAACAAAGTGGTTTGCTGGTCCGGCGAAGAAGAAAGCGCATCTGGTCATTTTCAGATTTAGGGTTATGGCGTATTCAACATCAAATGAAAACCCGGCAGCGTTATTTCCATATTGGGAATAACGCTGTGCGAAAGCACAATTGCAATGCAGAAAGACTATTCGCAAGAAGCATAAAATTCATTTTGATTATTCCCAAACCATGCCGAACATTTCTTTGCCGTATCCGGTACTTTTAATTCCAGTATTTTTTTCGTCCCCTTATAACGGCAAACAAGATAGAGCGGTAAGTTCATTTCCCGGCCATAATCCTGATAATTTTGCAGCGTCCACACCATATCATTCAGCGTGTCAGGCATTAACTCTCCCAACTTGTCCGGTGGCCCCTGAAAAAGGCTGACGTCATCCATCCTGTAAGAGGTATTCTTCACTGTCAGCAAATCAGGACATTGCATTTTTTCAGCGCTTGCCAAACCTGAAAACAGTAGCGCTACGTTTAACACTATCCCTTTACGTCTGGACATAATAACGACTTCCATTTTTCAGCAGAAATGCACATTGATAGCGGGTTTCTGAACAAAAACCGCGAATCCATACCTGTGCAGAGAGACGTTATTCGCAAGCAGCTATAAGCTTACGGTTCTTATCATAGGCAACGGAACATTTTTTGGCCGTGGCCGGTACAATCAACTCGACGCTCTGCTTCGTGTTCTTATAGTGGCATATAAAATAGAGCGACGTTTTATGCTCTTTCGCCTCATCCTGATAATCAGGCAGCGTCCATACCGTCTCCCGATCGTTATCCGGCATCAGTTCGACTAAATCTTTAGGCGGCCCCACGAACAAACTGGCATCGTTTAAGGCGTGTGTTTTATCTTGCTGCGTTGGATATTGCGGACAAACCGTTGTTGCCTGAGCCGCGCCAACAGACAACGATAATATTATTCCTGACATAAAGAACTTACACCATGGCATAGCTGTAGACTCCTTGAAAGATCGCAGATCCCCTGAACACAACCGCGCACTTTAGCATACTCGCCACAGTGTTTTTCCCGTATACGCCCAAGATCACTCACAGGTCGCTAATACAGCGTCTTTCTTGCCATAGTGGGCTGAGCATTTTTTTGCATCGGCAGGGACTTTAATTGTTACGGTTTTATCTGTCCCTTTATAACGGCAGACCAGGAATAAAGACGTATTATGTTCTTTCACATAGTCCTGATAATCTTTTAATGTCCATACCCACGCATCAAGCGTGTCTGGCATTAAATCCGCTTTCTCTTCGGGAGGCCCCATAAAGAGACTAACGTAATTCATTGAGTATGTCTTATTATTTTCCTTTAACGTCTCAGGGCAGTTTATTTTTTCGGCCTGGGCAATACCTGAAAACAAAAACATGCTGGTGCTTAATAATAATGCATTACTCCACGACATAATAGTTATCTCCATTGTTTTCAATGCGCGGCGTTTTTAAAAATTTAAGGTGCGTTCGCTGACTGGTTTGGGAGCAACAACCAGACGTCCCTGGCTATCGCGATTTCGCCCCACCCACTGATCCAGCACCTGTATGCCCGACGCATCCTGCCCAAGATAAATAGCGGCGTGGGAACGTCCGTCAGTATGGTTGCCATAGCGACCATCCGCATCAAACGTGGCAATCGCCGTACCGGGCGCAATGGTCATATTACCTTTAACTAATTCGCCCCGTTTCCATGCTACCGTGCGCGGCATATTGGCCGCTTTTTGTGTGTACGCCACACACTGACCATTACCTACAGACTGACCGACATACGCTAACGGTGTTTTTGCGATATATGCCATGGAGTTAACACCCGTAGAAGTTGAGTGATGACATTCTGCATCTAATGTAAAGATATGCAAATAGAGGACAAGGGCGGATTTTAAATTAAGAAAATTCCTGGCTAGCTGGAGTATGTATTATATATTTATCAACCGATTATTTGAAAAGCGCGCCGTAATTATTGGCCGCTGGAAATGAAGACTCTGAGCCTGCCCTCCCCTGATAAAGAGCTATTAATGGCAAGCTCAGCACCCCATGACGGGATTACAAATTAGATTTTTTATCCGCTTTCGCGGGCGCGTTCTGTTTTGTCGGCGCGCCTAACGTGTGCTTAAACCAGCCGACAACATGGTCAATCACCTGCGGCTGATACCAGTGAATATCGCCATGCTCCGCCCCCTCAACCAGGACATACTCGACGGTCTCTTTTTTCGCTTTCAACGCCTGATATAACTGCGCGCTTTGCTGAGGAGAAACCAGCGTATCCGCACTGCCGTGCATAATCAAAAACGGCGGTTCATGGCCGGTAATATGGCCCATCGGACTTGCGGCAAGCGCTTTTTTCGGGTCGCTGTCGATGGTTGCCCCGGCAAAGGTGCGAAATGCCGCGCCGTGGACCAGTAACGCTTCGGTCACCGCCGCTGAGCGATGCACCTGCTGTATCTGTTCCGGGAAACCTTCGCCTATATTGAGCAAATTCGAGATGCCATAAATCGTGGCCACACCCTGAACGTCAGATGACTGCTCGGGGTAATCCCCCTTGTCATACTCTTTTTCGCCGTTGGTCGTTCCCAGCATTTGCGCCAGCCATCCCCCGGCGGAATCACCCAACACGGCAATGCGGGCAGGATCGATGTTGTACTCTTTGGCGTGCGCTCTGAGGTAACGTACCGCCGTTTTCCCGTCGACCAATGGCGCGGGGAATTTATCCGGAATTACGCGGTATTCCGCGGCGGCAACCACATAACCTGCGTTCGCCAGCGCCATACGCATCGCGATGTATTTATCGTGATTGGCCGTCATAAAACCGCCGCCTGGGAAGTAGACAATGGCCGGTTTCAGGTCATTATTGCGCGGGACCAACAGCGACATCCTGAGCTGCCTGAGCGCCACGCCATCTTTGACCTGCGAGTAAATCACGTTGCTGAATAAATCGGTCTGATCCTGTGACGGCGTGAATTTCATTATCTTTGCGCCCTCGGTTGATCCGGGTAAGGTATCGGCAGCGGCAACCGCCTGTGAAATAGCGGACGATAACAGCATACAGCCCGCCAGAATAAGGGATGTTGATTTCATAATGTCCTTCTTGTGTAGGGGGATTTTTCCCGATCCTGACGCAGGATATCATTCGAATTAACCGATGAATAACGCAAGAAGTCGATGTAATTGATGCAGTAATCCGATGATTCGCACCACAAAATCTCTGGCGCGGGTGATGTCATCGGCAAGCGCGTAGCATACTGAACCAAACGCCATGCTTTCACGGGGCTAAAATTTCGCCATGAACGTGGCAAGTTATTTGAGGACTCCCTTAAGACCCTCTAACTGATATGATCAGCAGGAAAATTCTCCCGCCCCAAAAACACCGAAGGGAATGACTATGTCGTGGAGTAAGGAAATAATTTTAGGTTGCGCGGTTTTTCTTTTTTCCAGCGCTGTTTTTGCCGAAAAAATCAACTGCCCGCCTGTTTTACAGGATGGCAATAAAACATACCGAATGAATGTCGTTGATGTTTTCGTCGGGCCGCCAGAAGAAAGGGCGTCATTATTACCGGATACAGACGAAGAAATGGTATGGATACAGCAAAGATGGGTTTTACGCCTCTTGTGAATAAACCTGCGCATTGCAAGATATCGCCCGCTTAGCGGAACTGGCGATACGCCATAAACCATCCATAAGAGATGAACAGTAAATTGTTCATACTCCGCAGTGTTTCATCGCAAACAGAACGTTTACCACTCAATATTTAATCAGCGTTTAAATAAACGGTAGCCCCATAGCACCAGAGCAGCAATCACAGCAGCCAGAGCAGTCTTGATAAGCAACAGCGTGAAGGCGTAATTGTTCATTGCCTCTTCGCCGTCACCCGTAACAGAAATATGACGCATAAAAATATCGTTAACCCAACGATCAGGGATCAGAAAGAGCGCAGCGATCAGCACAACACTAAACAGGATAATTTTCATCTCACATCACCGAAAGTGGGAAAGGGGATTATGCGCCGCGGGATCATAGCACAAGCAAAACGCGTGACTTGCTCGCAGCATTGTATTCGGAAAATGCGCTGATGTGCGTGATAATGGTGGTGCGGATAAGCCAATACGTGGAAAATATATGCAGATTGCATTAAAGCCACGTCCTGAAAAATACAGGAGGGTATTAGATGTTGTGGAGTAACAGAGCTCTAATGTTAAGTTCTATGTTTTTGTTTTATTCCGGGGTTACTTGTGCTGAAAAAATTGAATGCCCTCAGTCTTTGACAGAAAATAACAAGGAGTACTCACTTTATAATCTTGATGTGTTTGAGGGGCCGCCTAAAGAAATGGGATCTTTGATGCCTGATTCCGATGATTCTGCTGTATGGACATTGAGTCATTCCCAAGCTGCGGTTAAAGCTCGCAACACTTCTATGTTTCTCGTTTGTCAGTTTAAAGGCACAAATAAGACGGTTACGTTAAAAATCCCGGCCAGCGCAAAAAAATGCTCAGCATGGTTCGAAGGTAGCGCAGAACAGACACATATTGTTTGCCAATAAGCCCATCTGATTGCCAGATACCTTCTGGTTTGACAGTGAAGGTAAGGTCAACACCGAAGGTAACTGGCAGAGCGGGAATAAGACCGTTATTTCTACCTGTGCACAACAGGCTTAAAGCGTAAAGCTATCGCAATCAACAGGATGACGCCTGCACTCATGATGAGCCACGCGTTTGTCAGTGACGCACCGCTGTCGCGCACCATACCGGCGATTAATGGCATCAGCGCGGCAATCAGGTATCCGCCACCCTGCACTCGTGACAACAGTTTCCCTGCCTCGGCCGGCGTTCGGGCATGATCAAATGTCACGATGAGCGATAGCGGGAACAGCGCGCCGATACCGCAACCAAGCAGCAATGTTGACACAACTGGCGTGGTTCCGGGAGAAAAGACAAGACACATCAACCCTGCCAGCAACATCAACAGCACAATGAGCAGCGGAACACGGCGGTCAGGAAAGCGCGTGATCAGCGCTGAAACGGCAAAGCCCGCCACAACTTCGGTTAACGTAAGCCAGGCCAGCATATAGCCGCTGCTCCGTGCGCTCCAGCCCGCCTGGATATAGAGAGGGGGAAGCCACGCCAGTACCAGGGTATAGGCACCTGTCCCGATGCCAAAAAATAGCAATAACAGCCATGTTCTGGATGACGATAATGTCACTTCTGCAAACACCGTTTTTTCTACCTGGCGGTGCCTGGCCCGTGACAGCCAAAATATCAGGGCAAGAAGCGCTAACAAACCGGCTATTGCCAGCGTAGGCTTTAAATCAAGCCGGGTAAACAAAGGCTCGGCCGTGGCGGCAGCCAGCGCCGCACCGGCCATAATTCCGGTGCTGAACAGAGACATAAACGTGCTGGCCGATTGCGCGTATTCTTTTTTTATCAGCGCTGGCATTAACGCCTGGATCATGCCGATACTCGCACCACCCGCTAAAGCTGTACACATAAGCCCCGTGAGTGATGTGCTAAAACCCCGGAATAAACAGGCGAAAAGCAGGATGGAAAGCCCTACTGTAATACCCCTGACTGCACCGGTTCTGGCTAAAAGCCATGGTCCACTCAGCGCAACCAACCCCATCATGGCGACAGGCAAAGTGGTGAGCAGACTGAATTCCGTGGCGGATAGCCCTGCTTCACGCTGTAAAACCGGAAATAACGGTCCGATGGAAGCCAGGATGGGGCGAAGATTCAACCCGATCAAAAAAGCGATAAATGCGAACATAAAGGGCGAAGATGCTATGCGTTTCAAAACGTAATCCTTTTAGGCATGTGATTGCTCCAGCAAAAAATGCGTAAGCATTTATCTTAACATTAAGATAAATGTGTTCCTTGTGTAAGATGGACCGCACAACTCGATAAATAACCCTATTTAAGGTACGAAAATGCATGACCATATCGATTTCGTTGTCAGCCAGTGGGACAGCGCAATGCCTGAGCTTGACGCCTCTTCAATGAAAGTTTTTGGCCGAATGTTGAGGGTGATGAAGCACTTGGGGAAGATGCGCGCCCAGGCGCTGGAACCGTTCGGCTTTCGCGACGGGGAATTTGACGTCCTTGCCACTTTGCGCCGAGCCGGCGCGCCTTATTGTCTTTCTCCAACACAGCTATATAAATCGCTACTGGTCACGTCCGGAGCGATGACGAATCGCCTTAACCATCTTGAAGAGCAAGGACTGATTGAGCGAATTCAAGATGCCGATGACAAACGCAGCACACTGGTCAGCCTGACAGCTTATGGGCGAGAGCGTATCGAACAGGCGCTTCTCGTCCACACTGAAACGCAAAACGCGATACTGGCCAACCTCTCCCAGGCTAAACGGGAGCAGCTTGAATCATTATTAAAGGAGTTGCTGCTGACATTTCCGGGCTGAGATTGCGGCCCCCGCTCATATCGATAATGGCCGGGTAATTAAAGGCCCGCTCATGGGCCCCTCTCTTTAAGCCTTCGTAAAACGGCTCTGAGGTGTCTGTTGAATTCGAGGCGATTCACTTATTAATTTCTTACGTAACGATCCGAAGTTGAGTCAAGATGTGGGAAGAACAAATATAAGAGTAAGGAATTTAACCCAATGAAAAAAACAATCATTTTTTTTTGCTTTTTATTAACCAGCCACGCTTCGCTGGCGGCTGAGACAGCAAACGTAACAAGAAACGATGAAGTCAAAGTCTGCGAAGAGAAATATGGCGACGAAAACAGTGAATGCTTAGGCGACATTGAGGATAAATCCACCGAGACGCTCAATAAGGTCTATGCGGATAAGCTTAAGGAGATGGAAAACTTCGACTACACCCAGTGGTGGATGGGCGATGAAGAACGCAAAAAACGGATGATTGAATTATTCAAAAGAAACCAGGCCGAATGGCTCAAATATCGTGATGATTATTGCAACATTGCAGCGACGGGTTCACAGGGCACGCACTACCTTGGTAATGCCGCAACAGGGTGCACAATCAATATGAATAAACAGCGTATTAAAGAAATAAAGATGCTTCAAATGCTAAATCTGGAATAAAAGGTGCCCCTTAGCTTTTTCTGACCGCCTTTGCCTAAGGTGGTCAGAATTTCGTGTTGAATTACTGCTACCCTTACCCTGCGGTAAACGTGACTTCATACAGGCGCGCTTTTTTGGCTTTAATTACGGTCGCAGTTAATACCGTCTAAGATTTTCTTATAGTAAAGCGAAACGTGTTAAATGGTAAACAATGTTCGGCAGAAACCAACACTGGATCAGCAACATCGTAATAAAACATGGTGCTGGCGGGCTTATTGCTTTGCATAATCTCCATCCAGCCGAGCCTTTCGCCTTGTTGCGCTGGCACACGAATATTCTTCTGGCTTTAGAGACAGCCATACGCCGTAGCGAGATCGCAGAACTACGATGGCGCTTTATCGACCTTGAAAAGCGAGTTGCACATTTGCAGGTACTAAGAATGGCAATGCCCGCGATGTCCCTTTATCAATGAAAGCTATTACGATACTGTACAGCCTTAAGGAACATTCTAAGCAAACTGCTGATAAGGTTTTCGATATGCGTGCAGACGCGATTACCCGCGCTTCTTTTAAGCATACCCGTTTTAGTTCCACGCACTTTTTTTACCCCGCCCTGCATCAGTCCCGGCGTGGCCTGAGCCGGTTCATGCACCTGCATTAAAACCGCCCCGTTAAGCAGGCAGGCGTGGCGGGAAGATAATAAGCACAATTTCTCATGCAATTAATTAGGAACTACGCCAAGGATCTGTTGAATTTCCCTTACACAATAAGATGGGATTGTGATTTTTTCTAATCTGGTTCCCTTTAATAAATTAATGTAATCCTCTGGTGTTCCCTCTTGTGGAAACTTTATTTTCTTTCTTATTAATAAGGCCGTGCTACGAGAAAGGCCAACTGACATTAGGTTCAAATCAATTGAATTACAAGAGCCAAACTCCAGATAAACACTAATATTCTCCACAAAGGATGCCTTGGTATTCTCACCTCTCAAAACCAAAACGAACCTTAATACATCCTGATAAACTTTAATATATCTAACAAGATTGTATCGTACATGCGTCTCCAACCCTTTAAGTACACCACGAATAATACTAGAAGTTTTTTTCCTTTTAAAGTAAACGTCCTCATCACTCTTTAATTTCTCCTCCAAAGAGAATCCTCGTTCGACTTCATAAGAGATCAGTGTACTTAAAGATTTACCGGTCATCCATTGGTGTGCCAACATGCTTATCCAAAGTGCCTGATGATGGCTAATTCCCCATGAAAAGCAATCCCTTATAATACTTATTGCGATATCTATTCTTTTCTTACCTCCTTTTTTAAAAGGTGAATAAAGAATATAATCATCCAGTTGTTCCAACAAAATGAAATAATCATAAAGTCTTTGAATATAATCAGGGCGAATACCCATATTCAATCGTAACAACTCATCAGGAACAGTTATTCCCATTCGAGAGATTTTACTAAAATTATAATCTAAGACCTCATAGTAATCATCAGTCTTATCAGAGCGGAGAAAGTATTCTGATTGTAATTCATCCCTTTTCAATTCATGGAATAGTTTAGCGAAAGCAATATCTGCAAGTTCCTTTTCAAGCGGATCAGTAATCAATCCATCAATAGTATTGCAAATTATTTCACCACCATCTAACATAACATTAGACATTGCAGTATGTATCACTTGAAGTTTATCACCTGTATATACTTTTTCATCCCAATCATTTGGTCGCAAGCACCAAACATTCCCATGAAACTCCTGCAATAATCGGCCAGCCCTGCCTGATAGATTAAGAAAATCAGCTCGAGTCATCGGACCAGAGCCACTATAAGGATTATCTAAAATTATATGTTTTGCTGGAAGATTAACCCCCTGCAGCAAAGTACTGGTACAGATTATATATTTAATATCTCCTCGCTTGAAAAAAAACTCTATACCATTTCTGATAATCGAAGGCATATTACCATAATGGAATGCCACCCGAAATTCCATACAATAAGCCAATGAATAATCGACATGCATTTCTTCTTTTACAAATGCAATAAACTCCAAATAATCGTGAGGCAAATCATCAGAAGTTATTATTTGGCTTAGAGAAATTGCAACATCCTCAGCTATAGAGGGATCATTTTCAAAAACAATAACAGCACCTCCGCTATCAGATACAAAATGTGCAAAAGCAGCTTTTTGATCTACTTTTCCTCCACGAAATGAAAAATCAATGTCAAACTCACCAATGACAACATCCTTATCATCCAGAAGCGCAGATACGCAAATTGTTTTAACCTTTCTGTCAACTTGATTAACCAACAAAATATTTTGGGCAACAGGTGAAATTGTTTCTATAAAAGATTTGCTTCGATATTCTCGTCTAAAAACATTCAAAAAATATTCTGGATTCTTAATAAGCGGGCTGGAGAACATAATATTTGCATTAGGGTATAAATCTAATGCCACCTCTACTGCATTTTGAAGTATGATTCCTCGTTTACCTTTTTGTATTTCGTGAGCCTCATCAACTAATAACAAATTAATTACAAACTCTGAAACATTGACCGACTCAGTGAGTAAACTTATAAATCTTTCTTGCGTAAGTACATAAACTATACCCTCTACTATTTTACTTCTGTCTACCAAAGTCGGTGAAGTGCGTATTATAGTTTTCGTAAGCCCTGAGTTCACACATTCACTTCTTATTTTATTAGAAACTTCGCTTATCAATGCTCTCGTTGGTACAATATAGACAATACATTCTTTAGAGTGATTTTTAATGCACCTAATAGCGTTTAGCGTTAAAACAAATGATTTGCCTGCTGATGTTGGAGCTGAGACACTTAACGAAGAGTAGTTTTTTAGTGACGAGAACAAATCATACTGAAAATCCGTTAACTGCTTACCCTCTAATGAATTTTCGGTTTCTCGTGCTATTCTCTCAAGAGAAAAAAATAGAGATAAAGTTGGTTCAGCACCTTTATTAAACCTATCCCTCATTAACATCCTGCCGGGGAAATTCCCAATCCTTGATAAGATCAAATCAGCAGAACCAATTATTTTATAATCTTTTTCTGAAACAACCTCAAATATACGACTAACAATCTCATAAGCCTTTGCCTTTTCGTTATCCTTTTCTGACAATGACAAAATGGAAGCGAATGAAAGTAACTTATAAAGATCACTCTCAGTTATATCTTGATGATTATCTGATACACCAAGCAATTTTTTTATACTTGCTTTAACTAATCCAATGTACAATTCATTAAGCTGTTTCATAACTAGTCCAATGCCTTATTAAATTCATTTCTAAATTCTTTAACAGAAGGAAAAGGTATAAAAAAAACATCAAACCTAAGATGCTTAAGAGTGAATGTCGATAATTTATCTTCTAATAATTTTTTTAGTCGTGGCAGATCTTTCTTAAATTCTTGCAGAAAATGCTCATCTATAGTCTGCTCCTTACTATTCTTTAACTTCTTAAACTTAGCCCAATCATAACCTATGAGACAAGCATGATTAATCCTCACATTTGGTCCAGGTTCACCAGCAACGAAAAGTTCACTTATAGCACTCTTTATTTCATTATTAGCATATTTAAAAAATTTAGTTACCATGTTGAATTCATGCTTATACATCTCATTTGCATGAAAAGATGAAATACTTTTTAATGCTTCATCTAAAGCATTAGAAACCTGCTTATATAATTTTGACTCTCCAAAATAGAAATCTACAAGTTTGTCATGCTCATTCCATTTTATATGAATTCCGTCAGAGCCTTTAACTTCATCATTAGAGTTTGTTTTTAGCTCCATTTTCGCTACCAGCTGAGGCGCTCCAAGCACTGCCTCCATTAAAAAAAATAAAAGCGTCTCACCTGCCTCACCCGTTTTATCTGGCGAGTTATCGGTAACGTCCGGATGCCTAAAAAGATCACGAGCTTGTTTTGAAAGAATCATAGATTGCTGGGAGGTAAGGGTATCTGAACGTTCTCTTGCTGATATACAGTAATCAATAATGTATTCATATAATTTACATGCAAGAGCTTTTACCATTGGCATTCCATTACCATCAAACTTTATATAATGAAATCTTAAGTTAGTTATCACAGAATCAATTTCAAGATCGTGCTCTGTAACATCAAGACAGCTTTCAAAATCCTTTTTTCTAACTGCAACATAATCATTTAGATTATCAAACGTTCCCATATTTTTTTCCTTAAAAGAAAATCAGCATAATTTTGTAGCATATTTCTGCGTATATCCAAGTATTGCGCATGGTTATACATTCCACGGATGACATTTTTATCTACATGTGCTAATTGAGTTTCAATCCATGCACTTTCATAGCTTCTCTCGTGTAAGATAGTAGAAAGTGTATGCCTGAAAGCATGACCAGTAACTTTACCGTCATAACCAATGCGTTTGATGACCTGATTTATACTGGCTTCACTCATAGGCTTGTTAGGAACATTCCGCCCCGGAATAACATAACGATAATTCCCTGTCATGATCTCACTTCATTAAATAAATCTAACGCTTGAGTTGATAACGGCACAAGATGTGACCTGCATATTTTCATCCTTTCAGCAGGAATTTCCCAAATAGCGTTACCCAGATCAAACTCTGACCACAATGCCGCACGTAATTCGATGGTTCTCACACCAGTAATCATGAGCAATTTCGTGCAATCAGGACTAGTCGGCTTCCGGTGTAACCGTCTAAGGCACGCAGAAAATCTGGTATCTCATCAGCCTTTAGGAATGGAAAGTAATTAGATTGATGTACTTCGAGAGCACTTGAGAGATCTGCCGCAGGATTAAACTCCGCCCTACCTGTAGCAATTGCATAGCGGAATACTTCGGAGCAACGCTGCCGCACTTTACGCATTTTCTCTAACGCGCCACGTTTTTCAATTTTACGCAGCACATTAAGCAGTTCTAGCGGTTTGATTTCACCAACGAGTCCCGACAAAAGGAAAGATGTCGTTCTGAAACGCTTCCATGATGTCTGCTGCGTATCCTGCTGATCATTTGGCAGACTTCATTTGATGCCACTCAGTAGCTATCTTTTCGAACGCGCTCTCAGACTCGGTTTACAAAACAATCTTCTGCTCTTTTCGAACCTCACTCGGATTCTTTCCTTCGGCGACAAGTTTTCAGGCATCGTCACGACGAGAACGGGCATCTGCAAGTGTGATCGTAGGATACACACCAAGCGAGACCATTTTTGGTTTACCGGCAAAACGATAACGGAACCGCCAACTCTTGCTTCCATTAGGTTCTATAAGCAATGACAGCCCTTTCCCATCTACAGGTGTATAGGCTTTAGCTTCAGGCTTAGCGCGGCGAATCTGCATATCGTTTAAAGGCATGTGTATAGGAATCCAGGACCGAACAGGAACATATACACATTTAGTACCGGATTCTACGGGATAGCTATGGGTTAAAACGGACTAAAGAGAAACAAAAGCCTTTATAAAACAAGAACTTTATGGGTGACTACGAACGTGTGAGGAACTCGAAGTGGTGCCGATAATAGGAGTCGAACCTACGACCTTCGCATTACGAATGCGCTGCTCTACCAACTGAGCTATATCGGCCCTGAAAGGACGGGATTCACGTCGGTGAACCACGGGGCAAAAGGTTAGATCTAACGAGGTGATGCGTCAATGCCCTTTGGAATCAAACGGCTACTTTTGCATCACCCCGCTGTTATTTACGCACGAATCGTATCGTCACCGAAACCGATCCACTTGTAGGTGGTCAGGGCTTCAAGGCCCATCGGTCCACGCGCATGCAATTTTTGCGTGCTCACCGCCACTTCCGCGCCAAGGCCAAACTGACCGCCGTCGGTAAAACGCGTGGAGGCATTCACATAAACAGCAGAAGAGTCGACCTCATTGACGAAACGGTTCGCATTACTGAGAGTACGCGTCAGGATAGCATCGGAGTGCTGCGTGCCATGCTCGCGGATATGGGCGATAGCATCGTCCAGGTCAGCAACGATTTTCACGTTCAGATCCAGCGACAGAAACTCATTGTCATACTCTTCTGCTTTAACCGGTACAACCGCCGCCGGACCCGATTGCAGCGCCGCCAGCGATTGCGCATCCGCATGCAAGGTAACGCCGCTTTCCGCCATCTGCTTGCTCAACGCAGGCAGGAAAGTGCCCGCAATATCCTGATGAACCAGCAGCGTTTCGACGGTGTTACAGGTACTCGGACGCTGGGTTTTCGCATTCACAATAATGTTCAGCGCCGGGGCAATCTCTGCCGTATTATCAACAAAAATATGGCAAACGCCGATGCCCCCGGTAATCACCGGAATGGTGGACTGTTCACGACACAGCTTATGCAGGCCAGCGCCACCGCGCGGGATCAGCATGTCGATGTATTTATCCATCTTAAGCATTTCATTGACCAGCGCGCGGTCCGGGCTTTCAATCGTCTGTACCGCGCCGGCGGGTAAACCGCACTCTTCCAGCGCCTGCTGAATCACTTTTACCGTTGCCGCATTGGTGCGCCAGGTCTCTTTACCGCCGCGCAGAATCGCCGCGTTGCCGGTTTTCAGGCACAGGGAAGCCACATCCACGGTGACATTCGGACGCGCTTCATAAATCACGCCAATTACGCCGAGCGGCACACGGCGACGCTCAATGCGCAGGCCGCTGTCCAGCAGACCGCCGTCGATGACCTGCCCTACCGGGTCAGCCAGCTTGCATACCTGGCGAACATCGTCAGCAATCGCTTTCAAACGCGCTGTCGTCAACGCAAGGCGATCAAGCAGCGCTTCGCTCAGGCCATTACGGCGAGCCTCCAGAACGTCCTGCTCGTTAGCGAGAATAATCTCGTCAGACTGTGCTTCCAGGTAATCGGCGATTTTTTCCAGTACGCGATTTTTTTCACGGCTGGAGAGCAATGCCAGCTTGTACGACGCTGCTTTAGCAGCGATGCCCATCTGTTCCAGCATACATCTGCTCCTTAACGGATAATCATATCGTCGCGATGCACGGCGACCGGGCCATATTCATAGCCGAGAATGGAATCAATTTGCTGCGAATGATGACCGGCAACGCGACGCAGCGCGTCACTGTTATAGCGGGTAACGCCATGTGCAATATCGCGACCTTCGAGGTTACGGATGCGGATCACTTCACCACGGGAAAAGTTGCCTGTCACGCTTTTAATCCCTTTTGGCAACAAGGAGCTGCCGCGTTCCAGGATAGCGGCTGTCGCGCCTTCATCAACGGTGATTTCACCTGCCGGAGGCGCGCCAAAAATCCAGCGTTTACGGTTTTCCAGCGGTGAAGCCTGCGCATGGAAAAGCGTCCCGACCTGAACCCCTTCCATCACATCGCCAATCACACCCGGCCTGCTACCTGCGGCAATAATAGTATCGATACCTGCACGACAGGCGACATCCGCCGCCTGCAATTTGGTACCCATCCCGCCAGTACCCAGGCCCGATACGCTGTCACCCGCAATCGCGCGCAACGCGTCATCAATACCGTACACATCCTTGATCAATTCAGCGTCCGGGTTGTTACGCGGGTCAGCGGTAAAGAGACCTTGCTGATCGGTCAGAAGCAGGAGTTTGTCTGCGCCCGCCAGAATAGCGGCCAGCGCCGATAAATTGTCATTGTCGCCGACTTTGATTTCCGCCGTCGCAACGGCGTCATTCTCGTTGATGACCGGCACAATGTTGTTGTCGAGGAGCGCACGCAGAGTGTCACGCGCATTAAGGAAACGCTCACGGTCCTCCATATCGGCGCGGGTTAACAGCATTTGCCCAACGTGGATGCCGTAAATCGAGAACAACTGTTCCCACAGTTGAATCAGGCGGCTTTGCCCGACAGCGGCAAGAAGTTGTTTCGAGGCGATGGTGGCAGGCAACTCCGGATAACCCAGGTGCTCACGCCCGGCGGCGATAGCGCCAGAAGTCACAATAACAATACGATGCCCTGCTGCATGTAGCTGTGCGCACTGGCGCACGAGTTCAACAATGTGGGCGCGGTTCAGGCGGCGGGATCCGCCCGTTAAAACACTGGTGCCGAGTTTCACTACCAGCGTCTGGCTGTCGCTCATGATTTCTGCCGTTCAACGTAGAAGAAAAAAAGTAAACAGTCTTTGTAACAGGATCAGAGCCAACTTCCAACTGGCAGTTTTAACAACTTAAGAAAATCCTTGAAGGCAATCAGAAAACCTACTTACAAAACTTGACGCTTTTATGACACTACCTGTAAAACCTGCTTTGTAAAAAAATAAATAAGAATTGTCATAAAACTTTAATTCGCAGACGTTAAAACCTACGTGAATTTTTCACTCGAGCGGCGACGTTCAGCGATCTAAAGCGCGTTAATTACAATTAATCAGGAAACATAATGAAAAAAACTACTTTGGCATTAATGATGATCGGCCTTGGTGTTGTTTCTGCTTCTTCCAACGCTGCGGAAATCTACAACAAAAATGGTAACAAACTGGATCTGTACGGCAAAATCAAAGCCATGCACTACTTCAGCGATGATACCACTCAGGATGGCGACAAAACTTACGTACGTCTGGGCTTCAAAGGCGAAACGCAGATCAACGATCAACTGACCGGTTTCGGTCGTTGGGAATCTGAATTCGCTGGCAACACCGATGAAAGCAGCTCTACTCAGAAAACGCGTCTGGCGTTCGCTGGCCTGAAAGCAAAAACCTACGGTTCTATCGACTACGGTCGTAACCTGGGTATCCTGTACGATGCAGCGTCTGTAACCGATATGTTCCCGGAATTCGGCGGTGACTCTCTGACCCGTACCGATAACTTCATGACCAAACGTACCACTGGCGTGGCTACCTACCGTAACACCGACTTCTTCGGTGCGGTTGACGGTCTGAACCTGGGCCTGCAGTACCAGGGTAAAAACGAAGGTTCCCGTGCTGCTTCTAAACAGAATGGCGACGGCTTCGGTACCTCCCTGTCCTACAACTTTGGCGGCAGCCCGGTTACTCTGATTGCTGCGTATGCCAAATCAGACCGTACCGATCTGCAAAACTCTCAGGCACTGGGTAAAGGCGCTAACGCGGAAGCGTGGATTTCTGGCGTGAAATATGACGCTAACAACATCTACCTGGCAGCTATGTACAGCATCGCGCAGAACATGACGCCAATCGGCAGCCGTGGTTTTGCTAACAAATCTGAAAACTTCGAAGCCGTTGCTCAGTACCAGTTCGACTTCGGTCTGCGTCCGTCCATTGGTTACGTACAGACCAAAGGTAAAGACCTGGAAAACGGTTGGGGCGATCAGGACCTGGTTAAATATGTTGACGTAGGCGCGACCTACTACTTCAACAAAAACTTCTCTGCGATGGTTGATTACAAAATCAACCAACTGGACAAAGGTGATTTCGCAACTTACGTCGGTTCAAGCTACGTTACCGACGACATCGTTGCTGTTGGCGTGACTTACCAGTTCTAAGTCTTATCGCATAAACGCACTTCACTGAAGAACATAAAGCACCGAACGATAACCTCGTCGGTGCTTTCTTTTTTCCGCCAGTATATGCAACAAAAAGCAAGAAAGGGGCTATCGAAAAACCGTCGTGAAACAGCGCACGACAGCGCGCCGTTATGCACACATGCCTGACTCAGAATGCCGTTTCCAGTGAATCGGTGACGCAATAGTCATCATCCACCAGTGGCAAATAGCGCCACTTATCAAACGCGGTACAGGGATGTGAAATGCCACAACCTACCCAGTCGCCGGGCTTTAAGGCATCCTCTTGCGGCAACAACAAATAGGCATGTTGATCGTTCACCTCGCTGATGCGCATGCCAGAAGCGGCGCGAGGAGCACTACCATCCACATTTCGCACCCACAGCGGATTCGGCAAGTCCTGATCAAAGGGCACATCGCGGCGTCCGAAATCAACAAACGCCAGGCCTGGCTCAGGGCGCGATAATACCCTCCCCCAGATCTCCAGCGCGGGTTCAAAATGATGACGAGCGCCCGGTTGGGCAAACGGCGCGATGCGGGCATATAACCCGTTATCGTGGGCCATATAGGCACCCGAACGAATCAGCGGTGTGATCGGTAGCGAGAGCCTCGCCTCGCTAAAACAGGCGCTGACCACATCAAACCAGGCGCCGCCTCCGGCGCTGAGAATAATAGTGTCGCTGCTGAACAGTTGCTCCCCGGCCAACAGCGCAGCCGTCGCGATCAGCATCTGGCAATAATCGCGCACCCTGGCGATACCCGCGGCATCACGCCCCGCACCCAGCGCGCCTTCATAGCCCGCCACGCCCACCAGTTGCAGGACCGGGCTTGCCGCTATCGCGGCGGCAATCTCCAGTGCTTGCGCGGATGAGCGACACCCCGTACGCCCGCCACTGACCGACATCTCCAGCAGAACCGCAATGCGACTGTCGCCGAGATGCTGTTCCAGCAAACGCACTCCCTCCAGCGAATCAACATAGCAAAGGAAGCCATGGTCAGGATGCTGCTTTTGCCACTCACCTATCCAGCGAATACCGGCAGGGTCGACCAGTTGATTGGCGAGAAAAACATTACGGATACCAAACTGGCGCAGCGCGCGAACCTGCGCAGGCGTTGCCGCGCTCAATCCCCAGGCACCGCCTTCGGTGACGGCTCGACGCAGGATGGCGGGCGACATTGACGTCTTGCCGTGTGCTGCCAGCATCACACCCTGTTCGCGACAAAAATCAGCCAATTGACGCAGATTATTCTCCAGCGCCGATTGCTTCATTAGCATCAATGGAGAAAACACGCTATCGCTGGCCAGTACCGGCGTCCCCACAGATAACGGCGCATCGCCACGGCCTGCAACAGATTTAAAGCGTGGCGCAGGTTGCAGCGCATCCAGCAGACCGTCTGCCACCAACGGAAAATGAATCGACATAACGCCTCCGATCAATGCTCAAGAACACGCGATAAAAACTGCTGGGTGCGCGGATTTTGTGGATTAACGAATATCTGCTCTGGCGATCCTTGTTCCGCAATCACCCCCTGATCCATAAACACCACGCGGTCTGCGGTTTTGCGCGCAAAGCCCATCTCATGGGTGACCACCACCATGGTCATCCCTTCACGCGCCAGGCTGCGCATCACTTCCATGACTTCGCCCACCAGTTCGGGATCGAGCGCGGAGGTAGCTTCATCAAAAAACATAATTTTCGGCTCTACTGCCAGCGCCCTGGCGATCGCCACCCGTTGCTGCTGACCGCCGGAGAGTTGCGACGGATAATAATGCGCGCGCTCAGCCAGCCCGACGCGCGTCAGGGCCGCCATGCCGCGTTTATTGGCCTCAGCCTCAGACAGCTTTTGCGCTTTTATCAGCGCCAGCGTCACGTTGCCGAGCGCGGTTTTGTGGGGAAACAGGTTGAACTGCTGGAACACCATTCCGACATGACCACAAATTTCCCGGCTGCGTTTATGGTCGTGCAGCGGCACATTGTTAACCCAGATTTCGCCCCCATCGGCCGTTTCCAGCCCGCTCATGATGCGTAACGCGGTACTTTTGCCGGAACCTGATGCGCCAATCAGCACCAGCACTTCGCCGGGCGAAACATCAAGGCTGATCTCTTTCAGCACCTGGGTGCTACCAAAAGATTTGGTAATACGGCTCAGCGTAATGGCGGAATTGCTCATGAGAACTAGCTCCTGGTTTGATGATGTTGAACCCAACGGGAAAGCGGAAAGCAGACAACGAAGTACAGCACGGCCACCAGCGCATAAATCACTACCGGCTGACCGATACGATCAACGATCGCCTGGCCCTGGTGCATTAGTTCCGACATGCCAATCATGCTGACGATAGAGGTATCCTTAATCAGGGAAAGATACTGCCCCACCAGTGGTGGCAGTACGATGCCGCGCGTCTGTGGCAAGATCACGCTAAGAAAGGTCTGGCGTTTTGACAACCCGAGGATCCACGACACTTCCCATTGTCCTTTGGGTACCGCTTCGATCCCGGCGCGAAAGACTTCGGCGATATAGGCTCCCTGGTAAATACTCAAACCGAGGATACCGGCGGCAAACAAATTGATTTCATAGCCAAAATAGGCCACGCCAAAGTAGATAAACATCAGGGTGATCAACACCGGCGTGCCGCGAAATAACTCGGTGTAAAGCACGGCAATGTGGCTGGCGACCGGGACACGGCTGGTACGCAACACGGCGGCGAGCAGGCCAAGCAGCGTGCTGCCAATGATGGCCGCGACCGAAAGCAGCAGGGTGATCCACAGCCCCTCCAGCAGCAACGGCAACGAGGTCATTACCATATCGCTCATAGCGCATTCTCCCGTTTCAGTGGGTTAGTCAGCCATTTTTTTGCCCACCACCGGGCGGACTTTTTTACCGGCGTGAACAGTTGCGGATGAAATAAGCGGCTTCCCACCATGTTACCGAGCCAGGAAAAGAGATTACTCAGCAGCAGATAGACCAGCGCCACCACGCTGAACGTCTGGATATAAAGCAAGGTGCGGGCGTTTATCACGGTGGCGGTGCCGGTCAATTCCGGCAGTGCAATGGCCGACAAAAGCGACGTGCCGAGCAATAGCTGGATCAGGTTGTTAATAATGGCCGGCCACACGGCGCGCGCGGCCTGGGGCAACACCACACTCAGAAAGACCTGGCGGCGTGAAATACCTAAAATCCACGCGGCTTCCAGTTGCCCTTTCGGCACCGACTGTATTCCGGCGCGAAAGGTCTCCGACAGGTAAGCACCGACGTTAATGCCCAAAGCCAGCACCCCCGCGGTAAAGGCGCTCATGGTGATGCCGAGGGAAGGCAGACCAAAAAAGATGATGAAAATTTGCAGCAACACCGGCGTGTTACGGATAAATTCCACATAGCAGTGGCTCAGCCAGCGTAGCGGCGCTACAGCCGAGGCTTTCGCCAGCGCTGCCAGCAAGCCGAGCGCGACGGCCAGCACAAACGCGAGAAGAGTAACCTGTAACGTCAGCCAGGCGGCGGCCAGGAAGGTCTCGCCGTAACTCCACAGGGTTAGCCATTGATAACTCATGCATGGACTCCTTCCTGCGGTGTAGCTGACCAAAGGGCGCTACACCGCAGGCAATCAGAATTGCGGATTCAGTGGGTAACGCGGCTTATCACCAAACCACTTTTGATAGAGCGTGGCGTTCTCACCGGACGCGTTGATCTCAAAAAGGAATTCATTGAGGTAGTTCAGCCATACCTGGTCGCCCTGCTTCACACCAAAGGCGTTATATTCCAGCGGCACCAACGCTTCATTGGTGACCGTCAGGGTCGGATCAAGCTTGGCCTGATAAGCGAGGAAGTTGTTATCCTCAATCATTGCATCAGCCTGCCCCTGCTTCACCGCCAGAATGGCCGCCTGGGAAGAGTCGTATTCCTGAATTTTGACCTCAATGCCCATACTGCGCACTTCGTCTCCGTTGGTTGACCCTTTCACCGTAGCGATGGTCTTACCGGCCATGTCATGCGCCGATTTGATGCCGCTCTCTTTACGGACCAACATCGCTTCGCTCGCCACGACATACGGGTGAGTGAAACCGATCTCTTTGGCGCGTTCCAGGTTGCGCGTGAAGTTACAGAACACCACGTCCACTTTGTTGGTTTGCAGGTTAGGGATGCGGTTGGCGCTGGTGGTGTTCACCATTTCCAGTTTCACGCCCATCTCTTTCGCCAGCGCTTTCGCCAAATCGACGTCGTAACCATCCGGTTTGCCGTCTTTATCGTAAAAACCGAAGGGAGCGAAACTCAGGCAATCACCCACGCGTAACGTGCCGCGTTGCAATACGGTTTGCAGCGTCGATTGGGGAGCCGCACCCGCCACTTGCTTCTCTTCCGTGGGGGTACAACCGGCAACGGCCAGCAGGGCCAGCGTTCCGGCGATGATTTTTAACGAAGTTGCATTCATTGTTTTGCTCGCTTATTAAATGGAGACGACATAAAAAGCATCAGTTATTAACGGGCAGCCCTGGTGTGGGCGAATAAATAAAAATCTCAGTGAATTATCAGATAAATAATATTATTTTCGGTCGGCGCGAAAGCATTTCATATCCACTTCCACTTTGCAGTCGACGACTAAATCCTGCACGCTACAAATACGTGCCGGTGGGTTTCCGGTAAATATCTCGCTGAAAACTTTATTAAAGGAACTGAAATAACGTGCGTCGGTTAATACTGCCGTAACGTGCACCACATCCTCTACTCTGTACCCCGCCTCGCGCATAATGGACAGGCAGTTATCAAACGCCAGGCGGGTCTGCTCTATGATCCCGCCTTCCACCACTTCGCCTTCGCGCATCGGCGTCTGGCCTGAGATATACAGCCAGCCATCAGCCTCAACGGCGCGTGCGAACGGCAGTTTTTGCCCGCCCGTACCAGTGCCGCCTTCAATGCCATAACGCTTAATCGTCATGCAATGCTGCTCCTTTTTGTTCTGAGAATCGCCATGAATACTGCGTCACAACCGTCTGGTATATCGGACTGTTATCTGCAATATCGGATAGAGCAAGATTTGCACAGGTTTTTTATTTTTGCAATATATCCCGATCAATTTAATTTTTTGTGGTGTTGTGGCGATCGCAAAATAAAAAACGAATGGGGGGAATGGCAGAATGAAAATGTTACCGGGGTCGTAATTTTAAAAAAATAATTTGTGCGCCATGCGCTAAAATGAGGCCCCAAAATAGAACAAAAAAATATAAACACCGGCAGTAAAATTTTAATTACCGGGGATGGGTTAACGACGACGCTGGGTGTATCATGCTTCTCTTTTTTATTGTCTTTACTGTCTGGCGCGACCGCCCGACTGCATCAGGAGAATTTGCTTATGCCGGACGAGAAGCCATCGCGTGCGCGCGGTGTTGACCGGGTTATCGACATTTTTCACCAGTTGCATATCGCTCGTCAGCCGATGGCGATGCGCGATTTGATCGAGGCCACCGGCGCGCCGCGCTCCAGTGTATATGAACTTGTCAGCCTGCTCAGCGAGGCCGGGCTGCTGGAAGTGGATGCCGACGGCGCGGTGTTCTTTGGCCGTGAAATGCACTATTACGGTGCAGATTATATGGCACATAACGATCTTATCCGCCGCTCACATCAGTTAATGGTTGAACTGGTCGCCCGCCATGGCGAGACGGTGCAGCTCTGTATGCTGGAGGGGAATAAGTACACCGTCGTGCTGTCGGAAAGTAATGCCCACCCGTTCAAAATCACGTCGGATATCGGCGTGCGGGTACCGATCACCTGGACGGCGACTGGCCGTCTGTTACTCAGTAATTGGTCGGACAGCGCTATTCTCAACCTTATACCCGAAGAAGATTACCGTCTGGCGAACGGGCAAGTGCTCGATAAACAAGCCTTCCTGGAAGATATTCATCGTGCCGGACAGCAGGGCTATTGTCTGACTGAGGGGTTGTCGGAGAGTTTTACCTGCTGTATGGCGGCGCCGATTCGTTCTCGTAGCGGGCAGGCGGTCGCGGCGATCTGTTTTATGGTGAGTCGCGATACACCGGAGGAGCGCCGTCAAATGTTGCTCAAAGAGTTGATCGTTTCCGGCCAAAAACTGTCGGATTTCACCTGAGTCCGGCATGTTTTCCCTGCTCCGGCAGGCGGAAGCGCAGCCATCAACAACGACATCGCCAGTTGCGTTGAGACGTAAAAAATCCGGAATCAGCGGGCTGAATCCGGATTGTCTCTTGTCGGGGAATCTTTTTACTGCGCTTACACCGTCAGGTTAATCTCGTCAGAGAAATTTTCCGCAGGCTCCAGTTTCAGCTCCAGCGCCGCAAGGACCTCGCGGGCGCGACCATGAAACTCACGAAGCGTATGCTCCAGCCGGCCAGTCACTTCTGAATCTTTTATCTCGGTTGCTTTCCAGTTCCCGTCTTTATCGTACAGCCCAAAATGGTAGCTATAGGTAAAACGGTCTTGGTGCGCTTCCATTTCCATCCACCAGCCCCAAAATTCACGCTTCTCCGGCGCGGGCTTTACATTGACGCATACGGCCAGGCAATCAAAAAAGAAGCGATTATCGGCACACTGTTCTTCCCGAATATACGGGCCTAGCGCGGTAAACCTTTTAATGAGTTTGCTCTTGGGATGTCCACTCGGTAACGTCATTGCGATCTCCTTATGTGATGCAACTGTTTTACCAAATCAATCGAAATTAGCAATCCATTAACGCAATCTATCATTGATCCAGTCGGTAATGTCCCGCAGCGCCTTATCAAAATTGCGATAAACCGGATTAAACGGGATTTCGAGTAATTTACCATCCGCAGATGACGACGTGATTAAACGCGACTCCTCCTCCGGGCTGAACGGATCGTTTTTCCAGAAGCCAGACAGCATCGGCGTTGGGCAGCGCCGCCCCAGTAACCCCTGCGTTTTTAGCGAATAGCGATTCAACTCAACATACAGTGACTCATCCGACGCATTGTGCATGCCAAGCCGACTGGCGAGCACGTCCATATACATCTCCGGCACGCGCCCCAGTTGCTGGGGGTTAGTCAGCAGCGCATGCACAACTGGCCCCAGACAGGCCACGGCTTTCAGGCGCGGAGACTCCAGATAACCAAGGCGGACCGCCACGTTGGCACCAAAGCGGAAACCAAACGCTGCCACGCGTGTATGGTCAACCCACGGAATGTTCGGCAGCGCTTTCAGCACGTGTTGATGCAGCAGGCTCGAATCCTGTGTGAGTTTCCATTTTGAGGAGAATCCCACAGAAGGCATATCCAGCGTCAGCATGGCGATGCCTTTCGGCGCAAAATAGCGTTCATACAGGTTGTAGTAATCGCTTTGCAGGCCATCCAGCCCACCGCACATCAGGACGGTGGGAAAAGGTCCCTCCCCTTTGGGCATATGCAAGAAGCCAATCACCGGCGAACCGCCGGGAATCGCAAATTCCATCTCTTTCATGGTGCCCGGCAGACGCTGCGCTGCTTCTTCATAGGCGCGATTCGCCAGCGCCTGCGCCTGCTCCGCCAGCACATCCCCTTTAATATGCGGATAAGCGGCGATGCTATAGAGGTTTGACGCATGCAGCCAGTGCTGGCCGCTGAGGGTGGTATCCTGCTCCTGGCTGGCTTTTTGCTGCCACTGCATAGCCTGAGTGGACCATTCGTAGATCCAGTTGCCGCCGCGATACCCGACCACCGTATCGTAAAGCTCAGGATCGGTATGTTCCGCCGTGCTCATGGCGATCCGCGCCTGTACGTCCAGGATCTCTTTCGGATCAACGCCACGCCAGATCCACATCAGTCGGTTGATCATCCGATACCAGTGGGGCGCATTGTTACCGTCAAGGGTGGATTCTACAGGCGACTGTTTGCTATGGGTAAGGCGACGCACCAGCGTTGAGGTTTCCGGGTGCTTGAAGCGGGGTTTGAACAGGATTTCGCTGAGGTTAGCTTGTGGCATTACGCGCAGCCTCCATGAATACGTCGATGACGGTATTGTAACCTGGTGGATGCGAAAAAAAACAACGCCCGGCGATGCCAGGCGTTGTAAATAATCATAAAGAGAGGATTAACGACCAGAGATAGGCGGAACGAAGACCACGCCCATATCCCACGGCTGTTCAATCCAGGTATCCTGCGGGATATCAATCACGTAATCGTCAACCAGCGGACGCCCGGCCGGTTTAGCGAAAATAGTGACGAAGTGCGCTTTTGGGTACATTTCGCGGATAGCCACCGCGGTGCCGCCGGTATCGACCAGATCATCAATAACGATGAAACCTTCACCATCACCCTCTGCGCGTTTGATAATTTTCATTTCGCGCTGGTTGTCGTGGTCATAACTGGAAATGCAAACGGTATCGACATGGCGAATACCCAGTTCACGTGCCAGTAATGCGCCCGGAACCAGACCACCACGGCTAACGGCAATAATGCCTTTCCACTGTTCAGAAGGCATCAGGCGGTTTGCCAGTTTGCGTGCATGAATCTGCAACATGTCCCAGGTGACGACGTATTTTTCGCTCATGTGAAGTGTCCCAGCCTGTGTATATACGGCTTAAAAAGTGTTCTACGGGGAAATAGGTTGCGCGAGATTATAGAGATCTGTCGCGCTAAAAACCAGTGTTACCGGGCCGGGCTGGCGCTTTTTACGCGACGCGTACTAACAGAGAGACAATAAAGTGGTATTCTCAAGACCATCTCGCAATCCGGCCTTGTGATTGTTCTGTAGTTTAACCCTCGGACCTGCAAAATATGCTGGCAGGCCTTTTAAAGGAGACTCATCGTGTCTGAATTGTCTCAACTATCGCCACAACCGCTGTGGGATATTTTTGCCAAAATCTGTTCTATTCCTCATCCGTCTTACCATGAAGAAGAACTCGCCGCGCACATCATGAGCTGGGCGAAAGAAAAAGGCTTACATGCGGAACGCGATCAGGTTGGCAATATTCTGCTGCGCAAACCAGCAACAGCAGGTATGGAAAACCGCAAACCGGTTGTGCTGCAGGCGCACCTGGATATGGTGCCGCAGAAAAACAACGACACCGTACATGACTTCACCAAAGACCCGATTCAGCCCTACATCGATGGCGAGTGGGTAAAAGCGCGCGGCACTACGCTTGGCGCCGATAACGGTATCGGCATGGCATCCGCGCTGGCGGTGCTGGCGGATGACCGCGTTGAGCATGGTCCGCTGGAAGTGCTGCTGACCATGACCGAAGAGTCCGGCATGGATGGCGCGTTTGGTTTGCAGCCCGGCTGGTTGCAGGCTGATATTCTGATCAACACTGACTCAGAAGAAGAAGGCGAAATCTACATGGGTTGCGCCGGCGGTATTGATTTCATCACCACCCTGCCGCTCTCCCGCGAAGCGGTACCAGCGGGCTACCAGACGTTCAAACTGACCCTGAAAGGGCTGAAAGGCGGCCACTCCGGCGGCGATATTCATCTGGGTCTTGGTAACGCCAACAAATTGCTGGCGCGCTTCCTGGCAGGCCACGCGGCCGAGCTGGACCTGCGTCTGGCCGATTTCAACGGCGGTACCCTGCGTAACGCTATCCCGCGTGAAGCCTTCGCCACGTTTGCCGTTCCGGCCGATAAAGCTGAACAATTGAAAACACTGGCAGCAACTTATCAGGACATCCTGAAAAACGAGCTGGCGATGAAAGAGAAAAACCTGGTGGTACTGCTGGATAGCGTTTCCAGCGACAAACAGGCGCTGACCGCTGCTTCCCGCGATAGCTTCATTCAATTGCTGAACGCCACACCAAACGGTGTGATCCGTAACTCCGACGTTGCCAAAGGCGTGGTCGAGACCTCCCTGAACGTTGGCGTGGTCACCATGCAGGACGACAGCGTGGAAATCATCTGTCTGATCCGCTCTTTGATCGATAGCGGCAAAGATTATGTGGTGAGCATGCTGGAATCGCTGGGCAAACTGGCTGGTGCAAAAACCGCACCGAAAGGCGGCTACCCTGGCTGGCAGCCGGATGCGAACTCGCCGGTGATGCATCTGGTGCGTGAGACCTATCAGCGTCTGTTCAACAAGACGCCGAACATTCAGATCATTCACGCCGGTCTGGAATGTGGTCTGTTCAAAAAACCGTACCCGGATATGGATATGGTTTCTATTGGGCCCACCATCACCGGTCCGCACTCCCCGGATGAGCAGGTACATATCGAAAGCGTGGGCCATTACTGGACGCTGCTGACCGAGCTGCTGAAAGCTATTCCGGCGAAATAAGTCGTAGCGTCCGCACCTTTTACTGGTGCGGACGCTTTTCCTTTTCTCTTCCCGTTACGCTCTTATTTTCACGCTTATCACAGCCCCAGCACCAACTGACGTTCTAATTGCGGATCGAGCAGCGTCACATGCAAACCCACTAAACGCACGCCGCGCCCGCTGCGCCGCTCATTCCAGGTTTTCCGCGCCGTCGCCAGCAAATCGTCTTTATTTAAGCGTGGCCAGACGTGTTCCTGGGTGGTGAGTTGGAAATCGGCAAACTTGAGTTTGACTCCCTGCCGGGCAATCAACAGATCGGGTTTTATCTTTGCCAGCCGCCGTTCCAGTTCCGGATAAAGGTGTTGGTTGATAATGGCTTCACACTCTTCCCACTCATGAATGTCTTCTATCAGCGTACGCTCCACGCCAACCGATTTGCGCAGCCTGTCGCTACTGATATGTCGCTCATCAATCCCCTGACTGCGCTCCCACAACACGCGGCCAAATTTACCGAAGCGTTTTAGCAACATCGCCAGGTCACTGTTCTGCACATCTTCGCAGGTACGCAACCCAAGCGTTTCCAGTTTTGCCGCCGACACCTTGCCAACGCCCGGAATTTTACTGAGTGGCAGCGTACGTAAAAACGCCGGTACATCCGCAGGGGCAATGACATATTGCCCGTCAGGTTTATTCAGATCGGAGGCGATTTTCGCCAGGAACTTCACCGGTGCAATCCCGGCCGATGCGGTGAGTTGGGTTTCGCGGAATATGGTCCGGCGAATCTCTTCTGCCATTAACGTTGCCGAACCGTGGCAGTGGGGGCTGTCGGTCACATCCAGATACGCTTCATCCAGCGACAGGGGCTCAATCAGGCTTGTATAACGGGAAAAGATTTCGCGGATCTGGTGAGAGGCTTCCCGGTAGGCTTCAAAGCGCCCCGGTAATAAGGTGAGATGCGGGCAGAGCTTTAACGCCATTGCCGTGGGCATGGCGCTGCGCACGCCATATTTACGCGCCGGATAGTTAGCCGTGCTGATAACGCCGCGCTGAACCCGGCTGCCGCCGATAGCGATAGGGATATCCCGCAGAGCCGGGTTATCACGCATCTCCACCGCCGCAAAAAAGCAGTCCATATCGACATGTATGATTTTGCGCATACGCTCACCTTATCGGATACTGGATAAGTATACAGCATTATTACCCAGAATGAGAAGAGAGGGGAAAAAAGTGAATTCGCAGTGAAAAAAACGCCCAATAGCGCTGTTATTTCTGGGGTTTTCATCAGACAATATTTAACAGGGGGACCGCTGCAAAAAACTAATTTGTAAACTCAGCGATCCGGGCTTGCGAAAAACTACCGTGATGCTACTGTGGGCGCACCCAATCCAGATTAATCTGAATTTATGGGATTCTTTTGCCGTCCTGGCAATGTGGTAACCGTTTTATCAAGGAAACAAGCAGTATGCGCAAAATCGCATTTTTTCTTGCGATGCTTCTGATGCCGTGCGTCTCGTTTGCCAGCTTATTAAGCAGCAATGGTTCAACAACGCCGATCAGCAAAGAATATAAGCAGCAGTTGATGGGGTCGCCGGTATACATCCAGATCTTCAAAGAAGAGCGTACCCTTGATCTCTACGTCAAAATGGGTGAGCAATATCAGCTCCTCAATAGTTACAAAATTTGTAACTACTCCGGCGGCCTGGGCCCGAAACAGCGTCAGGGCGATTTCAAAAGCCCGGAAGGGTTCTATTCCATTCAGCGCAGCCAGCTAAAACCGGATAGCCGTTTTTATAAAGCCATCAATATTGGTTTTCCTAACGCCTATGACCGTGCCCACGGTTATGAAGGGAAATATCTGATGATCCACGGCGCGTGCGTGTCGATTGGCTGTTACGCCATGACCGATTCGCAAATCGACGAGATTTTCCAGTTCGTCACCGCCGCGCTGGTGTTTGGTCAGGAAAGCGTGCAACTGAGCATCTACCCGTTCCGTATGACGGACGCGAATATGCAGCGTCACAAATATTCGACCTATGCGAAATTCTGGGAACAGTTAAAACCGGGTTATGACTTCTTCCAGCAGACGCAGAAACCGCCTGTGGTCTCTGTTGTTGACGGGAACTACGTGGTCAGCAAACCGCTGAGCCACGAAGTTATTCACCCGCAGTTGGCGTCAAACTATACGCTCCCCGAGACAAAATAATGCCCATTCGCCTGGCATAATCTTTTGCCAGGTTTCATTGCCCGTTAGCGGCTGGGTAGCAATCACGGTAACCACATCGTTAGGTGTGGTTTCCCGCTGAAAATCAATTTCCACATCCTGATCCAGCAGTTTCGCCACGCCAAACGGTGCCCGACGGGTAATGCAGAACAGATTGGTCGAGCAGAACGCCATGACATAACGCCCATCCGACAGCAGCATATTAAAAACACCCTTCCCACGCAGTTCAGTCGCCAGCGTCGCGATGTATTTAAATACCGCTTCCATATTGCCCGGAGTACGCGGATAGCGCGTGGTGAGTTTGTGCAGCAGCCAGCAGAAAGCTTTTTCGCTGTCGGTTTCACCGACAGGACGAAAGTTGCCGGTCTCCAGCGATTTATATCCGGTTAACTGCCCGTTATGGGCGTAGGTCCAGTTGCGTCCCCAGAGTTCACGGGTAAAGGGGTGCGTGTTTTCCAGCGCCACTTCACCACGGTTCGCCTGGCGAATATGGGCCACCACCGAGCAGGACTTTATCGGGTACTCCTGCACCAGACGGGCAATCGGAGAGTTAAAGCTGGGTTGCGGGTCTTTAAACGTACGACAGCCTTTGCCTTCGTAAAAGGTGATACCCCAGCCATCTTTATGCGGCCCGGTTCCCCCACCGCGCTGAACAAGCCCGGTGAAACTAAAGCAAATATCGGTTGGCACATTGGCGCTCATCCCGAGCAGTTCGCACATTCAACACCCCCAAACGCCCAAATATAGAGAAGGCGTAATTGTTGCAGCCAGTTTGAACACGGACAGCGCGTAAGAACCGGAGCGTACACCGGGTACGAGAGGATTCTGAACACAGCCCTGGTTCAAACTGGCAAATAAAATAGCCTTCTTACGCTTTTACCATCTCTTTTTCGATCAGCATAATCAGGATATGGATCACTTTAATGTGGATTTCCTGAATGCGGTCGGCGTAACCAAAGTGCGGTACACGGATTTCAACGTCGGCAGTACCTGCCATTTTGCCGCCATCTTTACCGGTCAGGGTGATGACTTTCATGCCCTGCGCGCGCGCCGCGTCAATCGCTTTAATGACATTACCAGAATTACCGGAAGTAGAAATACCTAACAGTACATCCCCTGCACGGCCAACGGCTTCAACATAGCGAGAGAAAACATGGTCGTAACCAAAGTCATTACTGACGCAGGAGAGATGGCTCACATCAGAAATCGCAATCCCCGGATAACCCGGACGGTTTTCACGATAGCGTCCCGTTAACTCTTCGGCAAAGTGCATCGCATCACAGTGGGAACCACCATTGCCGCAGGACAATACCTTACCGCCGGCTTTGAAGCTGTCAGCCAGCAGAACCGCTGCACGCTGAATGGCGTGAATATTGGCATCGTCTTTTAAAAAGTTTGCCAGCGTTTCCGCTGCTTCGTTCAGTTCGTTACGAATCAGATCCTGGTACATGAGGATATCCTTCAGTATGAAAGCAGTATGAATATAAATTCTCGCGCGCAGTTTACCGGATAGCATGGCAAGCGAGAAGCTAAAGCCATGGTGATCGTCGGGGGTTTTCGTTTTTCGTGCCACATTCCTCCCCAACAATGTGAACCAGGTTGTAATTATTTTGTAAACACATTGCTAAAAGAAATAACATCCACTACAACCATATCATCACAAGTGGTCAGACCTCCTACAAGCAAGGGAGCTTTTCTCTATGATGATTTTGAGTCTTCTCGCAACTGTTGTCCTACTCGGCGTGTTGTTCTATCACCGGGTGAGTCTGCTGCTCAGCAGCGTAATCCTCCTGGCATGGACTGCCGCGCTTGGCGCTTCAGGTCTGTGGTCCATCTGGGTATTGGTGCCGTTGGCCATTATCCTTGTGCCCTTCAACTTTGTGCCGATGCGTAAATCGCTGATCTCTGCGCCGGTCTTCCGCGGCTTTCGTAAAGTGATGCCGCCGATGTCCCGTACGGAAAAAGAAGCTATCGATGCCGGCACAACCTGGTGGGAAGGCGATCTGTTCCGCGGTAATCCTGACTGGAAAAAACTACACAATTACCCGCAGCCGCGCCTGACCGCCGAAGAACAGGCCTTTATTGATGGCCCGGTGGAAGAAGCCTGCCGTATGGCTAACGACTTTCAGATTACCCATGAAATGGCCGATTTACCGCCAGAACTGTGGGCGTATCTGAAAGAACATCGCTTCTTCGCGATGATCATTAAAAAAGAGTACGGCGGCCTGGAATTCTCCGCTTACGCCCAGTCCCGCGTACTGCAAAAACTTTCCGGGGTTTCCGGTATCCTGGCGATCACCGTCGGCGTACCTAACTCTTTAGGGCCGGGCGAACTGCTGCAACATTACGGCACCGAAGAGCAGAAAAATCATTACTTACCCCGTCTGGCGCGTGGACAGGAAATTCCGTGCTTCGCACTGACCAGCCCGGAAGCCGGTTCCGATGCGGGCGCCATCCCGGACACCGGCGTCGTCTGCATGGGCGACTGGCAGGGTGAACAGGTGCTCGGTATGCGCCTGACCTGGAACAAACGCTATATCACGCTGGCGCCTATCGCGACCGTACTGGGCCTGGCGTTTAAACTCTCTGACCCGGAAAAACTGCTGGGTGGCGAAGAAGATCTCGGTATTACCTGTGCGCTGATCCCCACCAACACCCCGGGCGTTGAAATTGGTCGTCGTCACTTCCCGCTGAACGTCCCGTTCCAGAACGGTCCGACGCGTGGTCAGGATATCTTCGTACCGATTGATTACATCATCGGCGGTCCGAAAATGGCCGGACAGGGCTGGCGTATGCTGGTGGAATGTCTGTCCGTGGGCCGTGGTATCACCCTGCCATCCAACTCCACGGGCGGCCTGAAATCGGTGGCGCTGGGTATTGGCGCCTATGCTCATATCCGTCGTCAGTTCAAAGTCGCTATCGGTAAGATGGAAGGGATCGAAGAACCACTGGCACGTATCGCGGGTAACGCCTATGTGATGGATGCTGCTGCCGCGTTGATTACGTATGGCATTATGCTCGGTGAGAAACCGGCGGTGCTCTCCGCCATTGTGAAGTATCACTGTACTCACCGTGGCCAGCAGTCAATCATTGACGCAATGGATATCGCTGGCGGTAAAGGCATTATGCTCGGCGAAGGCAACTTCCTGGCTCGCGCCTATCAGGGCGCACCGATTGCCATCACCGTTGAGGGGGCCAATATTCTGACCCGCAGCATGATGATCTTCGGTCAGGGCGCGATTCGCTGCCATCCGTACGTGCTGGATGAAATGGCCGCCGCGCAAAACAATGACGTGGATGCGTTCGACAAACTGCTGTTTAAACATATCGGGCATGTGGGTAGCAATAAGATGCGTAGCTTCTGGCTGGGGCTGACGCGCGGGCTGACCAGTTCGGCCCCGACCAGCGATTCAACCAAACGCTACTATCAGCATATCAACCGCTTAAGTGCCAACCTCGCGCTGCTGTCGGATGTGTCGATGGCGGTACTGGGCGGTAGCCTGAAACGTCGTGAACGTATCTCGGCACGTCTCGGGGATATCTTAAGTCAGGTGTTCCTCGCCTCTGCGGTGCTGAAACGCTATGACGATGAAGGCCGCCATGAGATGGATCTGCCGCTGGTGCACTGGGGCGTACAGGACGCGCTGTATCAGGCTGAACAGGCGATGGACGATCTGCTGGCCAACTTCCCGAACCGTGTGGTCGCGGGTCTGCTGCGGGTGGTGATTTTCCCGACCGGTCGTCACTATCTGGCACCGTCCGATAAGCTGGATCATCAGGTCGCTAAGATTCTGCAAACGCCGTGCGCCACCCGTTCGCGTATTGGTCGTGGTCAGTACCTGACGCCGAGCGAACATAACCCGGTCGGTCTGCTGGAAGAGGCGCTGCTTGACGTGATTGCCGCCGACCCGATTCATCAGCGCATTTGTAAAGAGCTCGGTAAAAACCTGCCGTTCACACGTCTGGACGTGCTGGCAAGAGAGGCGCTGGCCGGCGGGCTTATCAATCAGGACGAAGCTGAGATCCTGACAAAAGCCGAAATCAGCCGTCTGCGCAGTATCAATGTCGACGATTTCGAACCGGAAGAGCTGGCAACGCAGCCGGTAAAAACACCGGAAAAGGTGCGTAAGCCTCAGGCTGCATAACGCCCCCTTCGAAGAGACCCTGACCCCGCTTCGTGCGGGGTTTTTTATTACCACAAATTCCCTTTTTCTCGTGCTAAAGTGTAAAAATGCTGTTTAAGGGGAGCTTAAATCGTGCCTGGTTTAAAAATTACGCTGTTGCAACAACCTTTAGTCTGGATGGACGGTCCGGCCAATTTGCGCCATTTCGACCGCCAGCTTGAAGATATCACCGGGCGTGATGTGATAGTCCTGCCGGAAATGTTCACCACCGGTTTTGCGATGGAAGCGGCGAAGCAGTCGATGCCGCAAGAAGACGTTGTGGCGTGGATGCAGGCCAAAGCGCTCCAGACGAACGCGCTGGTCGCGGGCAGTGCCGCGCTGCAAACAGAGCGCGGCCCGGTTAACCGTTTCCTGCTGGTCGAGCCGGAAGGGGCTGTTCATTTCTATGATAAGCGCCATCTGTTCCGCATGGCCGATGAACATCACCATTACGAAGCCGGTAACGAGCGCGTGGTCTTTAAGTGGCGCGGCTGGCGTATTTTACCGCTGGTCTGTTACGACCTGCGCTTCCCGGTCTGGTCGCGCAATCGCGATGATTACGATCTGGCGCTGTATGTCGCCAACTGGCCTGCGCCGCGTTCGCTGCACTGGCAATCGCTATTGGTGGCTCGCGCTATTGAAAACCTGGCGTATGTCGCGGGCTGCAACCGTGTGGGTACCGATGGCAACGGGCATCATTATCGTGGCGACAGCCGGGTCATTAACCCGCAGGGCGAGGTTATCGCCACCGCCGAGCCGCACCAGGCTATCCGCATTGATGCCGAGTTGTCGATGGCCGCATTAAAAGAGTACCGCGAGAAGTTTCCCGCCTGGCAGGACGCCGATCCGTTTACGCTTGGGTGATATGACGTTCCCCTTTACCCGTTCACGTGTCCGAAGTTGACATGTCGCCATGAACATAAGGTGAACGGAATGACCATCAGAGCCGCATTTTCCCCCTCATCCTGGCCCTCTCCCCAAAGAGGAGAGGGGACCGTTCGTGCTCGCATTTATGTGGGGATTCCTCTGCCCCAGGGGAGAGGGAGAAAACCGGTCGTAGCCCGGATCAGGTGCCTGCGCCGCCATCCGGGAATTGTCCCCGGCGGCGCTGGCGCTTACCGGGGCTACACGATAATTTCCCCTCTTTCAGGGAAACACTGAATTACATTAACGCTCTCACCGCTTCACTGTATGCCCGCAACGCGTGCGCCACATCCTGCTGCTGCACGCTCTCGGCCGGATGATGGCTGATCCCTCTGTCACAACGCACAAATAACATGGCCGATGGCCAGCGTTCCGCAATCGCGATGGCATCATGCCCGGCACCGCTTGGCAGCAACAGCACGCGCCCCTGCACCGCCTCAACGGCACCAGCCAGCACATTACGCAGATGCGTATCACAAGGTGTTGCCGCAATGGAGTAAAAAATATCGTAGCTAAAACCAACGCCACGTGCCTGCCCAATGCGCACGGCCTCATCCAGCAGGGCGTTTAACAGCGTCTCCCGCAGATCATCGTTCGGGCTGCGGATATCCAGCGTCAACGTCACCGCTCCCGGGATCACGTTCACCGCACCGGGCTCACACTGCAGCGTACCGACCGTTGCCACCAGCTCCGGGCCAGACTCCCGCGTTTTTTGTTCAACAAACCCGATCCACTGGGCGGCGGCGGTCAATGCATCGTGACGATGGCTCATCGGCACGGTGCCCGCATGCCCCGCTTCCCCGCTAAACCGACAGGTCAACCTGCGCGCACCGTTGATCGCGGTGACCACGCCGAGCGGCAGATCTTCTTGCTCAAGTACCGGCCCCTGCTCGATGTGCAGCTCCAGATACGCGGAAAAATCCTCACGGGCACGTTCCGCCGTGGCGATACGTGTAGGCTCCAGACCGGCATTGACCATCGCCTGCGCCACGCTTATCCCCTGCGCATCTTCGCAATCCAGCCAGCCCTGCGGCCAGGTGCCGGTCAGCCCCCGGCTTCCTAACAGCGTGATGTTAAAGCGCGTGCCCTCTTCATCAGCAAACCCGACGATCTCAATGGCCTGTGAACCACGCAAACCCTGACGGTGCAGCCAGTCCACCACTTCGATGGCAGTCAGCACGCCGAGCATGCCGTCGTAGCGTCCGGCGTCACGAACGGTGTCCAGGTGCGATCCAAGCAACACCGCCTGTGCACCGTCGCTTGCCGCTTCGTAGCGTCCACAAATATTGCCTACCGCATCCTGCCAGGTGAGCATTCCCGCATCCTGCATCCACTGCGCCACCTGCGCGTTCGCCCGCAAATGTTCGCAAGAGAGGTAAACCCGGGTGAGTTGACCCGGCGTTTCACTGATCTCTGCCAGCGCATCGCAACGCGTCATTACCCGGTGCGCAGCGCGGTCAGCCTCATCGGCAGTCATCATCATGCCACCCCTTCGTAGACATCCCAGGCGGCCTGCATTCCCGCGCCCTGTACAGTGCGCAGGCCCAGACGGTTAAGCACTGCTTCCAGAGCTGTGAGGGTTTGCAGCACACAATCTTTGCGCGCGTTATACCCCATAGTGCCAATACGCCAGATCTTGCCCTGTAGCGGGCCAAACGAGGTGCCGATTTCAATGTGAAAATCATCCAGCAGGCGCTTACGCACCTCTTCACCATGCACAACCGACGGGATCATCACCCCGAGTACGTTATTCATCTTGTGATGAATATCGCCAAACACCTCCAGCCCCATTCCCTGGATCCCCGCCAGCATGGCGCGGCCATGTAATTCGTGGCGGGCAATCAGCGCGTCCATCCCCTCTTCCAGCATGATGCGTGCGCACTCACGGGCGGCAAACAGCATGCTGGTGGCTTCGGTATGGTGGTTCAGGCGTTCCGGCCCCCAGTAGTCCATCACCATGCCGAGATCGAAATAGTTGGAGTAGATCATCTCGTCATCGCCGTCCTGGTGCGTATCGGTACGGATCCCCTGCTCCACACATTTGCGTGCGCGAATGGCCTCTTCCATTTGTGGGCTCAGGGTGATGGGCGAACTGCCCGACGGACCGCCCAGGCATTTCTGCAAACCCGCGGAGACCGCATCCAGCCCCCAGGCATCGGTCTCCAGCGCGTTACCGCCGAGCGATGCGGTGGCATCGGTATAAAACAACACGCCATGACGGCGGCAAATCTCACCCAGATTTTCCAGCGGCTGCAGCATTGTTGTAGAGGTATCACCCTGCACCGTCAGTAACAGGCGAGGCTTAACACGCTTGATGGCGTCTTCAATCTGATCGGGCGTAAAAACGTCACCCCAGGGCACCTCGATGGTGTGTACTTCCGCACGGCAGCGACGGGCGATTTCACATAACAGATGCCCGAAACGGCCAAAGACCGGTACCAGCACCTTGTCGCCAGGGCGGATCGCAGAGACGAGGATCGCTTCGATCCCGGCGCGCGAGGTGCCATCTACCAGCATGGTCCAGCGGTTTTGCGTGCGGAATACCTCGCGGTAGAGGGCCATTACCTCATTCATATAGCCGGTCATAACCGGGTCATACTGCCCCACAAGTTGGCTCGCCATGGCACGTAAAACGCGCGGGTCGGCGTTGATAGGTCCCGGTCCCATCAGTAAACGGTGTGGCGGGTTAATTTGCGCAGAGTGCTGAGAGTCGAACATGGACACATCCTTTGGTATACAAAAGTGATCGTCATGAAACAAAAGATTCTTAGTGCTACTTTCTGCAACTAATGTGCCACAGAGGAAATGAAGACACCAGCCTGCTATTGCGCTGATTTCGTCCTTTTTCAGCGCGGATTAACGTTATCTGCCCGCACCATAACGATCCCCTGAACGGGTGCAAAAGCACCAATACAGTGCATCATCGTTGCTCCAGTTCGTCGAGTTCTGTATACAGCGATGCGATGTTATGGATACGTTGACGTCCCTCCGTCAGGGCGCTGTGCAGTAACGCATTCGCCAGTAAATTCACCAGACTCATGGCACTGCTGTAGCTATCAAACGCCGATACGCTGTCGAGCGGCAGGCCGAAGTGCCAGCGGGCAAGCGTGGTAATGCCCGCCGCCTGCGGTTCGCTGATGGCAACAGTCGGCACGCCCTGTTTGTGCAGCGCTTCCAGTACCGGGCGGATGACCCGTGGACGACGACGAAAAGCGACCACCACCACCACATCCTGCGGGGTGATATCCACTAACTCTTCTGCCAGTGTCTGCCCCGGCTGAGGCATCAGACTGACCTGACCACGGATTTGCATCAGTTGCTGGCGCAGATGCAAGGCCACCGGCGCGCTGTTGCGCAGGCCAAGAATAAAGACGCGCTGCGCTGCGCCCAACGCCTGTACCACATCGGCAAACTGCACGGCATCCAGCGCATTCACCCACTGTGTCAGGTTCGCCATCTCCTGCTTGTAGTGTCGCGCCAGCAAGGTGTTGCCCTGTACAGCATCGCGGTTTTCCGTCAGCGGCATGCCGCTTTGGCGCAGTGTACGCACCTCGTCGCGCATCTCTTTGAAACGATCATAGCCAAGCCGTTTAAACAGACGGCTGACAGTGGCTTTCGACACGCCGCTCAGACGGGCCAGTTCGGCGCTGTTGTAGCTCATCAGGTCATCAAAATGATCCATGATAAATGAGGCAACTCGCTGTTCTTGCGGGGATAATTCGTTATAGCACTCGCGTAAGCGCGTATCTAACTGCTGCATAGACCCTCCTGCAACTTTCGTTTCACATTAAGCTGACACAGTGAAACGCTTGTCGTCAATCTGGAACAGCTCTTGCTTAGCTCTCTGACTTACCCGAACAAAGAGAGCATGACGATGCAAAGTAATGTTGCCCCTTCCGGTATGGCGGTAACGCCCCACCACCTTGCCAGCGAATCGGCACTATCGGTGTTGCGCCACGGCGGCGATGCGATTGAGGCGATGATCGCCGCAGCCGCCACCATTGCGGTGGTCTATCCCCATATGAATGGCATCGGCGGCGATGGTTTCTGGCTGATAGTGCCGCCCGAAGGCGCGCCCCTCGCCATTGACGCCAGCGGCGCCGCCGGGCAACTGGCGACACGTGATTTCTATCGCGGGCATAGCCATATTCCCCATCGTGGCCCGCTGGCGGCGCTCACGGTTCCCGGCACGCTGAGCGGCTGGGACGAGGCGCTGAACGTATCAGCGTCATTGGGCGGCGGGCAATTGCCGCTCTCCCGCCTGCTGGCCGATGCCATCCGTTACGCCAGCGAAGGGATCCCGGTAACACAGTCGCAGGCCAGCGCCACGCAAAGTAAATACCCGGAGCTGGTGGATGTGCCGGGCTTTAGCGAGACTTTTCTAATTCAGGGCGAAGTCCCACAGGCGGGCAGCCGTTTCTGCCAGCCGCGCCTCGCCCGCACATTAACCCGCCTCGCCACCGACGGACTGGACAGTTTTTATCGCGGAGCGCTCGCCGATCAGATGGCGGCGGAAATGAGCGCGCTCGGCCTGCCACTGACCGCTCAGGATCTGGCGGCTCACCGTGCCCACCGCCGGGTACCGCTTCGCCTGAGCCACAGCAAGGGCGACATCTTCAATATGACGCCGCCAACGCAAGGGCTGGTGTCGCTGGCCATCCTCGGCATTACCGACCATCTGGATATGGCGCAGGCCAGCGAAGTACAGACCATTCACCGCATCGTCGAAGCAACCAAACAGGCCTTTGGCCTGCGTGACCGCTACATCACCGATCCACGCCACGTCACGCTGCCGGTCCAAAGTCTGCTGGAGCAGGCACCACTGCAACGGCTGGCCGCCAGCATCGATGACAAGCGGGCCGCCCCCTGGGGCAAAGGCAAAGGACCGGGGGATACCGTCTGGATGGGCGTGATGGATAAAAACGGGCTGGCGGTGTCGTTTATTCAGAGCATTTATCACGAGTTCGGTAGCGGCGTGGTGCTGCCAGAGAGCGGCGTGCTGTTACAAAACCGGGGCGCGGCATTCAGTCTCGACCCGGATCATTTGCTGGCGCTGGTACCCGGTAAACAACCTTTCCACACCCTCAACCCGGCGGCGGCACGGCTGAAAGATGGCCGCACCATGGTCTACGGCACGATGGGGGGCGACGGGCAACCGCAAACACAGGCCGCCATATTTACCCGCCACGTGATGCAAAACATGCCTTTGCAGGAAGCAGTATGCGCCCCCCGCTGGTTGCTGGGCCGCACCTGGGGGCAAACGTCCGATAGCCTGAAGCTGGAGGGGCGATTCAGCGAGGCCACGTATCAGGCGCTGCGTGACCTGGGCCATGACGTTGAATGGTTGCCGGGGCTGAGCGAAGCCACCGGGCACGCCGGGGCGATTGTGCGTCATCCCAACGGGATGCTCGAAGGGGCATTTGATCCACGCAGTAACGGCAGCGCGGCCGGTTTTTAAGGAGTCATTATGAGCGATAACAAATTCGACTGGCCGACATACATCCGGTTGATGGAACAACTCCTGGCGGTACCGCTGGACGATGAACGCCGGGCCGAACTCGAAGTTCAGCTCACCCGCATCGCGGCCATGGCGCAGCCGCTGATGGCTTTCCCACTGCCTCACCGCCAGGAAGGCGCAGGAGAATATCGGCTATGAGCTTATCCATTCGGGACATTCAGCAAGGACTGCGTAGCAAAACCTTTAGCGCGCGCGAACTGGCACAGCAATCACTGGCGCTGATTGAACAGGCAAACCCCGGCATCAACGCCTTCACCGGCGTAACGGCGACGCGCATGCTCACCGAAGCCGCGCACATCGACGCCCGGCGTGCTGCGGGCGAAACCTTGCCAGCGCTGGCAGGCGTACCTTATGCGGTGAAAAACCTGTTCGATGTGGAGGGGGTGACCACGCTGGCGGGGGCAAAGCTGTTCAGCACTCAGCCCCCCGCAACAAAAGATGCATTCGCCATTCGCCAGCTTACGAATGCGGGTGCAACGCTGGCTGGCACGCTCAACATGGATGCCTATGCCTATGGCTTCACTACCGAAAACAGCCACTATGGTGCGACGCGTAACCCGCGAGACCTCACCCGGGTCGCGGGTGGTTCATCGGGCGGCTCAGCGGCGGCCGTTGCTGCCGGGATGGTCAATTTTGCGCTGGGCACCGACACCAACGGTTCTATTCGCGTTCCCGCCTCGCTGTGCGGCGTGCCGGGGCTAAAGCCCACCTTTGGACGCTTATCGCGCAGCGGTAGCCATCCGTTTGTCGCCAGTCTGGATCACATCGGCCCGCTGGCACGTAACGTGGAGGATTTGGCCTGTGTCTATGACGCGCTCCAGGGACATGACGTGGAAGACAACTGGCAATCACCACACGAACCTGCCGCCACGCTGCCCACGTTATCCAGTACGGGGGCGCTACGCTGTGCCGTGCTGGAGGGCTATTTCACCACCTGGTGTAATGCTGATGCCCGCGCCGCCGTCAACGCGGTGGCACAAGCTCTGGGCGCTAACCAGACGCGGGTATTGCCGGAAGCGGAGCTGGCGCGTTCAGCCGCGTTTTTGCTTTCTGCGGCAGAGGGGGGTAACCATTATCTTCCTGCGCTACGAACGGATGCCGATACGTTTGAGCTTAACTCCCGCGAGCGCTTGCTGGCAGGCGCAATGACCCCCTCGGCCTGGTATACCCAGGCACAGCGTTTTCGTGCCTGGTTTCGCGATAAAACGCTACCGCTGTTTAACGATGTCGATCTGCTTCTGGCCCCGGCGACGCCGTGCAGCGCAACGCCAATTGGCGAGAACACCATGCGCATTAACCATACCGATTTACCGATCAAAGCCAGTATGGGGATGCTGACGCAGCCCATCTCGTTTTTAGGCCTGCCGGTGGTGACCGTACCCGTAAAAACCGCCTCGGGCTTACCGATTGGCGTACAGATTATTGCCGCCCCCTGGCAGGAGTCACGCTGTCTGCAGGCGGCGTGGAGACTGGAGCAGGCGGGCATTCTTTACCCACAGGAAGCATGATGAACAGAGATAATATCGACCGTCCGACAGTATTAAATGAGGTCACCGCTGCGTTTTATCGTTATGAGCAGGCGCTTATCAGTAATGATGTGGCAGTGCTGGATGAGCTTTTCTGGGCGGACCCGCGCACGGTGCGCTACGGCGCAACAGAGAATTTGTACGGCATTGAGGCGATCCGCGAGTTTCGTAATGCACGCCCCTCAGCGGGGCTGGACAGATTGCTGCGTAATACCACGATCACCACCTACGGTGAGGATATGGCAGTCGCGAGCACGGAGTTTACGCGCGAGAACAGTGAACGGGTGGGCCGCCAGATGCAGACCTGGGTGAAGTTCCCCTATGGCTGGCGGATTGTGGCGGCGCATGTCAGTTTGATGGGGTAAAAAGGAAAGATGGGGGCGGCTGGATGCCCTCTTCCACAGGGAGAGGGAGAAACCCCCTCTCTGCTCGCATGGAAAACATTGCCCGGATAAAGTACCTGCGCCGCCATCCGGGAATTGTCTCCGGTGGCGCTGCGCTTACCGGGGATACAAGGTGCCCCCCTCTCTCCGGGGGCTGAGGAATCCCCAGTAATCTTACGTCTTACAGCGATAACGCCGCTTAATAAGAATAAAACAATGACAGCGATGACAGGGTCCGGCTGAAAATCGATGAGGCGTTGCGGCTGACCGGGGCCGCCCGCAGGGAAGCGGGCGGAGGGGATAGCCTGCAAGGACGCAGGCTGGTCCACGACCCGAAAGTCAGACGACATAAGCATCATGGACCGCGCCAGCGGCGATTTTCCTGGCCGGGAACCCGGGTCGCCAGGGTGGTGGCGGTGAGCCACCCTGGCACGTTCACGGGTTCTGTCGCGACAGAAAAGCAAGGAACATAAGGTGAACGAGATGACCATCAGAGCCGCATTTTCCCCCTCACCCTAACCCTCTCCCCAAAGAGGAGAGGGGACCGTTCGTGCTCGCATTTTGTGGGGATTCCTCACCTTTGAGGGAGAGGGCCGGAGTGAGGGGATGAACTCACGCCGGAGTATACGGATGCGTCTTCACCCAGTGCTCGGCAATATCCTGACGGCGGCAAATCCACACACCTTCGTGACTCTGCACATAATCCAGGAAACGCTGCAATGCGCGGAAACGGCCGGGGCGACCCAATAGCCGACAGTGCATGCCAATCGACATCATCTTCGGTGCCGTTTCACCCTCTTCATACAGCACATCAAAACTGTCTTTCAGGTAGGTATAGAACTGCTCGGCGGTATTAAAACCCTGCGCGGTGGCAAAGCGCATATCGTTCGCATCCAGCGTATAAGGCACAATCAGGTGAGGCTTCTCGTCAACCGTTGTCCAGAACGGCAGGTCGTCGCCGTAGTAATCACTGTCATACAGCAGACCGCCCTGCTCCACCACCAGCTTGCGGGTGTTCGGGCTATCGCGCCCGGTATACCAGCCGAGCGGCGCTTTGCCAAACAGCGTCGTGAGGATCTCCAGCGCCTGCTGCATATGCTGACGCTCGGTCTGGATATCCATATTTTGATAGTGGATCCAACGCCAGCCGTGGCTCACCACGTCATACTCCGCGGCGTTGATCGCAGCGACGATCTCCGGGTTGCGCGCCAGCGCCATTGCGATACCAAACACCGTTAAAGGCAGGCCGCGCTTCTGGAATTCATTGTGGATGCGCCAGAAACCTGCGCGGGAACCGTATTCATACAATGAGTCCATCGACATATGTATTGCCGGGTAACTCGCCGCACCAATAATGTCTGACAAAAACTGTTCAGAACCGGCGTCGCCATGCAGGACGTGGTTCTCGCCGCCTTCTTCGAAATTAAGGACAAACTGCACGGCAATGCGCGCCCCTCCGGGCCATTGCGCATGAGGGGGTTTTCCGGCATACCCTGCCATATCGCGCGGGTAGTTATCGGTAAAGTGCCAGACAGGCTTGTCCGTATCTGAATGCATGCTGATTCGACCTCATTTTGGGGCCGCTTTCAGCTCAGCATTTCAAAGCATCCTGAAAGCGGCTTTTTATTGGGATACGCCAGATCGCCGTACTTGCTGGTACCAAGCCCCAGTGCCAGGAGGGATTCCACCATTTTCACCGCTGCCGTGACGCCATCGATCACCGGAATACCCAGCTCCTGCGTCAGCTCGCTAGCAAGGTTCGCCATCCCGCCACAGCCGAGAACAATAGCGCCGCTATTATCTTCCCGTTTGGCTTGTATACAACGCTCGCGTACTTTCTGCTGAGCAAGACCCGTGCCATCTTCTAACGCCAGTACCGGTAAATCGATCGCATGCAGTGCGGCGCAGTGATGCCCAAAGCCATATTGCTGCAGTAAATGACGGGCGATGATCAGCGTGCGCGGCAAGGTGGTGACGATGGAAAAACGCGTCGCGACCAGCGTGGCGACATGCATCGCCGCTTCGGCAATTCCCACGACCGGCCCGCTTGCCAGCTCGCGGGCGGCCAGCAGCCCCGGATCGCCAAAACAGGCAATGACATGGCCTTGCGCCCCCTGTGCCATGCCTTTTTTTATCTGTTCCAGCACGCCAATGGCGGCAATCGCCTCATCAAAATGCCCTTCAATTGATGCCACGCCCTGGCTCGGACAACTGGCGAGGATCGTCGTACCTGGTGCGGCGACACTGCGGGCAGCGCTGGCAATGGTATGCGTCATTTCCGGGCTGGTATTGGGGTTGATCACCTGTATACAGAATTGTGTCATGCCTGTTCTCCTGGCGCGCCAAACAGGCGGGCAAAATCGGGGAGGATGTCGCCGCCGCGCTCAAAGCTGAGGCTTGAGACAATATGATCGAAGTGGTGGGCCATAGCATGGCTCAGCGCCGCGCCATCTTTCTTACGCAGCAGTTCGATGAGCCTGTCGTGGTCGTCGCAGCGGCACCCGCGCTGCCAGGGGGCGCCCCAGGCGGCAATCACCAGCGACGAACGTTGCGCCAGCGTGGTCACAATATCGGTCACTACGGCATTGCCAGAGATAGCCTGCAACTGGATATGAAATGCCGCGGAATAACGAATCGCCGCCGCGCCATCGTGGTTCTGATGCGCCTCTTCTTCCTGCGCGATGATTTTCTCGAGCCCAACAATATGTGGCGGCTGTAGATGCTCAAGTACCTGCGGCAGGTTGGCACACTCGATCATTTTGCGGGTAGAGAAGATCGCTTTCGATTCATCGATATCCGGTTTGGCAACAAATGCACCACGTCTGGGCGTCATCGTGACCATTTGCACCGTCGCAAGGCGCGTCAGGACCTTGCGGATCCCCGTGCGGCTAACGCCAAACACTTCGGCCAGGGCTTCTTCGGGTAATTTGCTGCCGGGCGGTAATTGATGTTCGACAATGGCGGTCATCAGCGACTGCCAGATGAAATTTTCTTTATCTTCCAGATCTGCTGGGGTCTGTAGCCCCGTTGGCTGCTTCATTGGGAAATTCCTTTGTTACCTGGTTCTTATCTTTTTGTATACATCATTAAAATATTTTGTATACATAAAATTAAAACCTGGCCTGGTTCATGCAATACAGGATGGCAGACATAACGTCACAATCTGTATTCAGAGGAGCAGATTCCATGCCAAACCTTGAACCAAATTACAAAGACAGTTACAGCCCACGACTCACTAACAACGATTTGGCCCCGACGCGCGACCAGAACTGGACGTGGTACAACATCTTCTCTTTCTGGATGTCCGACGTTCATAGCATGGGCGGATACGTGGTCGCGGCCAGCTTCTTTGCGCTCGGCCTTGCCAGTTGGCAGGTATTACTGTGCCTGTTGCTGGGCATCTGTATTGTGCAGTTGTGCGCAAACCTTGTTGCCAAACCAAGCCAAATGGCTGGCGTGCCCTATGCGGTTATCTGTCGCCAGGCATTTGGCGTGTTCGGTGCCAATATTCCGGCCGTCATCCGTGGTCTTATCGCCTTTGCCTGGTACGGTATACAAACCTATCTGGCCGCTAACGCGTTAATGCTGGTGATGTTGAAATTCTGGCCTTCTCTGGCCCCGATGACCGAAGGGCATTTCCTTGGTCTGTCGCATTTGGGCTGGGTCTGCTTCGGCATTATGTGGGTATTGCAGGCACTGGTGTTCTGGCACGGGATGAGCGCGATTAAACGCTTTATCGATATCGCAGGCCCGGCTGTCTACGTGGTGATGCTGGCGCTGGCGGTGTGGATCCTGTCGCAAACCGGCTTTAGCGGTATCTCGTTTACCCTTGCCAGCAAAGAGCTGACCGCGGGCGAGCAAACCTGGCAGATGATTACCGCAACGGCGCTGGTGGTTTCTTACTTCTCCGGCCCACTGCTGAACTTTGGCGACTTCTCTCGCTACGGCAAAAGCATGCAGGAAATTCGTCGCGGCAACCGCTGGGGTCTGCCGTTTAACTTCCTGCTGTTCTCCATCGTGACCGTGGTGATCGTGTCAGGTACACAGTCGCTGTTCGGCAAAATGATCACTGATCCTATCGAGACCGTCAGCCACGTGGGCAATAGCCTGGCCATGGCAATTGGTTTGCTGACCATGATTATCGCCACCATTGGGATCAACATTGTGGCTAACTTCGTCTCCCCGGCGTTCGATTTCTCAAACTGCTCGCCGCAGAAGATCAGCTTCCGCACCGGCGGGATGATCGCCGCCGTTGGTTCCGTGCTGCTGACGCCGTGGAACCTGTTCCAGTCACCGGAACTGATCCACTACACGCTGGATGTGCTGGGCTCCTTTATCGGGCCACTGTTCGGTATTCTCCTGTCGGACTTCTACCTGATTAAACGCGGGAAAGTGTTTGTCGATGATCTGTTTACCGTCTCCCCGAATGGGCGCTACTGGTACAAAAACGGCATCAACCCGAAAGCGGTTGCCGCACTGGTGCCATCGGTCGCCGTGTGCCTGGTAATCAGCTTTATTCCGTCACTGCACGAAGTGGCGAACTTTAGCTGGTTTATCGGTGTGTTCCTGGGCGCAGGCAGCTACCGCTGGATTGCACGCCACGATCGTGAAGGGGTTAGCGAAGGGTTTGCTCCGCGTCGCGCAACGGCGAAAGAGTAAACGCATCAGGCCCGGACTGGGGTGGTCCGGGCCTGTTGCTGACAGAAGATTAAGAAGAAAACAGGCAACGTCTACGGGGTCTTATCCTCCCCTGCGTTGTTCGCACGAGGGTTGCTTAACAGGGCATAGCGGTTGAGCAATTGTTGAAATCGGGTCTCGATTTGTACGATCAACGCAGGCGCCACCTCCCCCGATCGTGTCTGTTCATCCAGTTGCCGAAGCAGTTCTTCCAGCGGTGGCGTTTGCAGGGATTGGCGAATCGCGAAAACGGCTGATTTCAGTTCCGATGCGGTTAAATATTTCCCTTTACGTTCATCAAGGGCATCCAGTTGCTGAGAAAGGCGCTGCAACTGCTTCTGTGCCTGCGCGTAATGAGACAGCTCAGAAACCGGCAGCGCATTGCGCTCTCGTTCCCGTAAATCAGGTTGATTCAGAAATGTCCATACCCCAACCCCGACACCGCTCAAACACACTGCGGTCATCATTCCGGCAAAAAACATCGGCCATGAACGTCGGGATGGTGTGACCGTTGTCTGCCGCGCTGGCGGTGCGACACGTGGCGCAATCTCTTCAGGTTCGGAGGGCGCTATGGCGCTTGCGGTTATCGGCGTTACGCCTGCTTCTGTCTCCTGCGGCGTGAGCCGCTCCAGTCGCAGCGCGACATTACGCAACTGACCGGCAACGATATCCATTCGGGTCAGATGCCAGAGTTCGCACTGACGCAGTACTTTTTCAAGTTCAGCCAGGTATTGCTCACAGCGATAGACCCGCGCCAACGCTTGATACTGAACCTCCATTGTCCGTAGCGACTGCTGTATCTTTTCCGCCAGCCAACTGAGCAGAGTGACTCTTGAATGCACCTGCACGGGCCAGAAATCGCCCCAGTGGCGCGTCATCAGTGTCTGTAACGCCTCCAGCCCTTCGGTCATACCCACCAGCCCCTGCTGCTTTGTTCTGGCCAGGATGTAACAGACCAGTGTTTGCAGCTCCACGCCATTTTGTCTGAACAACGCCAGACACAACGATTCGACCCGACGCCAGTCCACGTCCGGGCGCGCCGGATGGGTGAGTTTACCCATTTCGGCCTGTAATTCGCCCGCTTCGCGAAAGGTACAGGGATCGCCACCCACACGAAACTGGCTGATAAATAACGAATGGTCCGTCATAGGTTATGCACGCTCCTGTTGCTTAAGATGACGTAGGACTATCCGCCCTTCCGGCGAGAAGACCCCGTCAAAACGGATCCATCCCCTGGCGGGAAGTTCGGCATGAATCAGGTAATTCAGATGTCCGGGACGCGGTTGCGGCAGTAGCTCCACGCGGAGCTGACTCAAGCGAGGTTCATAACGGCGCAGCGTCTCCTCAATCTGGTGTATTAACCCGTGAATACCCGTCGTCATTCCCTGATGTATCACGCTAAGATCCGGTAACCCGTAATCCGGCAGGTGCGCCAGCGTACCCGCCCGGCAATTGATAATGCGCTGCATGTTGTCCATCACGGAAAGGATAAGCTGGTCCCGCTCGCCGACCTGTTCCAGCGGTAATTCGCCACTGAAGCCAGACATCAACATTTCGTATAAAGAAGGCGTCGGCATGGATTAATTGTCCTGCACAGGAAGCAGCGTTAACTGGCTGCGCAAAAGCTCGATAGTGCGGGGTTTATCCGCATCCAACTCGTCCCGTTTCAGGATCAACCGCCAGCTATTACGCGTTTCATCCGGGTGATAAAACTGCCCGGCAATCGCAATAAACTGCGTCTCTTTATCGAGCGGCACATCCAGCGAAACCGCCCCCTCGGGTTTAATCCAGACTGAATGTTCCGCCAGAACATCGCCGTTGAGTGCCGACTCTTCCTGCATGAGCAAGGTGTCGTAATCTGCTTTATCAAAGCGGGTGCGCGATTTGAGTTGCCAGACATGCACCATGGTGGAAAGCGGCGTGTTTTGCGCGTCCGTGTTGAGCGCGCCACGCGAGATGAAATCCAGATGCAAGGTATGGATCTGTTTATAGAAGATAGCGCTCGCCATACTTTTCGAACCCTCAATCACCTTTTGCCCCAGCCCGCAGCCTGTCAGGAAAACTGACAACGCCATCGCGCAGGCCAACGCCCGGCGCTTACAGTGGATAATGAACATGCGTGATTCTCTCCCTGTCCCATCGTGTTGAACCTGGCATGAGTCCCTGATAGCGGCCAAGTTTCACCGTTACAGTCCCGGTGTCTGGCGCGGAACCTGAGGTTCGTAAAATGCCGGTTAGGCCAATCTGAACGCGCTGTTTCCCTAGCTGTGCCGCCGGCAGCAGGCTGACCGGAAGCGTGAGCTGTAACCGCGCCTGGCAACGCCAGCCAAGATATACACGCAGCAGCACCAGAAGATCGGTATGCAACTGCCCTCCCGGCAGCCATCCGCGCACTTCGTCAGCCTCTTCGGTATAGAATTGCAGTAACAGTTGACTGTTAACGTCCGTGCCGGTTCGCCCCAACAGAGCGCGCGTTGTCAGGTCAATGCGGGACGTTCGGGACAGGCAGGCCCGCGTTTGCAGTACAACAGACTGCGGATCGTGTGGTGTCACCGTTGCCTGGGTCTTTGGCGCAAGCAGTGCCACTAACGCTGTCACGCCTTCCGCTGTACGCGTTGGCAGGCGCATCACGCTCAACAGTGCCAGAAAACGCGAAACGGGCGTGGCGATATGGTTTTCGCTACCGGGAATGCCCAAACCAATGAGCCCCAGCAGGCAACGTGAAATCGCATCCCTTGCCCCCGGTTCAAACGACGCCGGGTAGTTGTATTTGCGCCAGATGCGGTAGTACTGCGTGGTAAAACGGTGGTTGAAGATATCCAGAAACGCCATTACCGCTTCATGCCCGTCCTTTCCCTGTGCGATGTCGTCCAGGTAAGCCGTTGGCAGAGGGGAATCGACGCCGTAAAGCCCCAGAAAAGTGGTGCGTACTGTCACTGGCGCGTCAGGCTGCTGCGAATGGTGCTCGACCGCTTTAAGTTCGCTGACAGGGAATCCCATCCCCGGATGAGGGCGAAAGCGCACGGGATCATCAGCAGGGTTCGCGCTACTGCCTAACGGCGGGGCGTGTGGCGCAGCTTGTTCCAGATACTGGCAAAAACGGTAAAAATTAATCCGCGAAATGTGCGGCGTCAGTCGATGTATCAGCCCGGTACGCGCTGGCTGTGGTGTTCGGTCCATTGCAGGCACTTCCCTGTGGGTTGCAATATTACGGTGAGTTGTGTGAAAAGATGGATATCGGCATAGAGCGCGAAGAAGCGATGAAGGAGTTCACCAAACAGGGTGATATCCCCCTCCCCGGCGAAACCTTTGCTGTCGAGGGTGACCTGAATGTCCACTCCGCGCAGCAGAAAGCCTTTTTCGAAACGCTGAATGAGATGGTGTTGAACATCAACAATCGCCTCAAGACGACGGCGATTCATCTCGCTCTCCGTCCAGTCATAGAGCGCCAGCGTGCCGCGCAGGATCTCCGCGTTATCCATCATCGACAGAAAGTTTGAGCCAAGATGACTGAGTACCCGCCAGTGGAAACGGTCACGCGAAGGGGGATAACAAGGCTGCGTCGGCGCGCAGAGATTACGGACCCGCAGATTGTTTTGCGCCGCATGGAGGGGGGTGTCCAGAAGCGTGCTTTGCAACGCCTTGCGCGGAAGCTGGCCGTTGGTACCCGTCAGACTTAGTGACAAGGTTTCATCTTCCATAAGCCTGTCCGCGTCAAACCCATCGCCCCCCAAAATCAACCAGCTATCATGCAGCCCCGAGGGGCCACGCTTTACCCGCGTGTGGTAATAGCGTTCGGGGGCATCGTGACGCAACATGCCGCCCCGATGGCGAAAACTGGAAAACGGGACATACGCCTGATTGCCGGTGTGGCGTGAGGAGACGATTCGATCAACAGAATAGATTTCAGTATGCCCATCCTGGATACGCATGGGGCGCAGGAGATATTCGTTTTCCAGCGGAGAGAGATGCAGCGGGTCAGCCTCTAGTGGGAACAGGTTGATAACCGGAACACAATGCAGGCGGATAGTGTCGGCATTGAAGGGCAAATCGTGGGACCAACTTTCCACCAGCACAACATCCAGCTCAAAACCCTTTATTCCTTCCGGCCAGGTGATGTTTTCCAGCCCATGAAGCGCTACAAACATAAATTTTTCACGGAAAGTGAAATATTCAAGTAAGAGCTGATAGCCGCTAAATGCGGATTCTCCTTTGGGCCACAGTCTGTCATCATCGCCCAATCCCTGCGCAGAAAAATGGCCCTCCAGCACACGCCGCTCATGCCCCGGCAAACGCAGCCAGATCTGTTGCGTTCCCAGCGTTAGCGCCCGGTGTAAGGCACAGGCTATCGGGCTGTCGGCATTCAGATACAACGGTAGTCGTGATAAATCAATTTGCGACCAGTCGCCGACCAGCGGGCTGCATTCGAAACGCAGGCGAATGACAGAACGTCCGTCCGGCTCGTACTGCAGTGACACGTCAGGCAAAGCCAGCGGATAGAGCGTGACATCGCGCGTGGCGGTGTAGCGACAGCGGGTTTTTCGCTCACCAATCGGGCGTGACAACACCTGAAACTGGCTGAGCGTTTCGCTCTGCTTCATCAGCCGAAAATCGGTTGCCAGCTCAATAATAGACAGTGAGGGAATGGTGCGCAGATAGTGCGGCCAGAGCAGACTGACCAGCCCTTCGGTGAGCTCCGGCAAATCGTCATCCAGTTTTTCACGCAGCCGCCCCATTAAGAATGCGAAACCCTCAAACAGGCGCTCCACATACGGATCGCGAGCACCAGGTTTGTCGAGGTTCAGCATTGCCGCGCGGTCAGGATATGCCTGCGCGAATTCTTTACCGGCTTCGCGCAGGTAGCGCATTTCGGCTTCGTAGTAGCGTTGGGTTAAATCGTCCATGAAAATCCTTTGACGAAGGAGCTGTCAGATAGAATAAATAAAATTTATAAATCCCTTATTACTTTCAGTTAATACGACATATATAACAAATTCCGTTATTTCTTTCGTTAACTCACTATTATTTTTTGACTATTGTCAAAATTGAATAATTTCCATTGTCATTGCCCTACTACCAATAACGAACATAATATCCATACGAATGTTGATTTTTATTCACAAGAAATATTTTCATTTTCAAAAACTCGTTCAAGCCTATCTTTGCACAAGGCATATGTCACCATTCTTTTCCCTCCACCATTCAGATAGAGTAAAGGCATCCCACGTTCATAACCATATTTTATAAAAGCATAACCTTCACCATGATATAAATCGTATATTACAGGCTGGTTACTGCCACACTCTTTTATATCGATATAAACGCTACAGACTGATGACATACCACAACCACTACGTTTATTATCGATACAATAGTTATGTTGTTGAAATTGTCTCTCCAGATATAACTGCCTAAAAATACCAAAAAAAGCTCCCCCACAGACTATACAAGCGAATAACAAGGAAATGCGTTTGATTGCTATGTTATTGTTATAACCCCATAAGAAAAATAAAAACAAACTCAGCTGTACACCTAAAATCAGTTCTTTATTGCCCAAAGATAAAGGCCATAACCCCAATAGCACTGTAACAATAATTGACAAAACAAATACGTACAATCTTGTTTTCAGAGAATTATAAGGAAAAAAAAGTGGCAATAAAGAAATCAAGCCGGGATTTATTAATAAAACTCTTAGTCTGGCTTCTCTGATAGATACATGAAGAGAATAAACCTGCGAACTTAACTCACATACAAAAAGGAATAGAATTATGGGAAAAAAAAACCTGTATAATGCAGGCATAACCTACCCCTGTAGTATAAGTTTTTTTATCTGAACGCCTAAAATTTCGGCAAAACGTTCCCTTTGTTTACATATCCCACATCCCTCCCCCGGCCCGATAGGACGATTTTCACCACTTTTTCTTATGTTTTCTAAGTAACTATTAATATATGAATGACCTTGTTTAAAATATGTTACAAGAACAGCCTCATACCGTCTTGGAGGATGCCCATGCACATATTGAGCAAGTTTCATTTTTGCATCATAAAGATAAATTGTAGTAAATTTTACAGCACCTTCATCCGTAACAATATATCTAAGAATATCAAGTCTTGACATTTTTTTATCGAATTCACCATTATATTTATCATACATGTCATATGCTGTTCGCAAAGAAATATTCCCCTTACCATAATCACCTGCAACAGCATAAAAAAGTCGTTGTTTGTTAGATCTTCTGAGTTCATTATTAGGATCTGTTTTTTTTAGCACTTGATATTCTTCCTCAAGCTTTCTGTTTACAGTATTTTCTTTCTTTTCTATTTTTCTACCTGATAACAATTCAAAAACTGCTATATTTTGCTCCGTATTAGGGTCTTTCGGTAATAAGCACTCAACAGGATCACATCCATCGATAGGAATAATAGAATCCTGCATGCCATCAAAAAGAGATTTTAATAACGTATATTCTTTACTAAATCTGGTATTGTACTCATTTGCCAAACAGCCTGCTATAGCAATTGGCGGGACATCATATTTACTGGCGTATTTATTTATTAAATTTTTAATAGATGTTATCCAGTCAAAAACCTCGTTAGAAAACGGGTAGTTTTTTTCATCAACAAAATCACAAAAACATCCAGCAGAAAGAATTACAACCTGTTCATTTTTTACATTATCCAATTCAATTGTATAAGAATGACAATTATTACCACCAAGAGTTAGATCAACTTCATTTGGATTTTTTGATTTCATATTTTTATCCTTTTGCCGAAATTTTTAAATCACGGGAGTTAACAGGGTCAAATAAAGAAGTAAATCCATTTATATCCGTCTGACTGGTGCCATATCCATTTACTTCAATATCAATACCAGATATAGGATATTCATTTTCGTAATCGATCAATAAAACTTTAAATTTATATTTATTTTCACTTTCATTTTCTTGTTCGTTTCCAGCATCAGTATTACCTCCGTCTACCTCATAAACATCATTCATCATCGACGCGATAAATCGCGACTGACATGGGCAGGAGCTTTTACTGTCCAGAGTTCCTGCCATCAGCCGGCCGTGAATATCTGTCTGCGGAACACCTCCTACAATAATAAACATTCCTGGATATCTGCCACAGGTCACTCTATCCATATCGCGTGCCTGAGGTATACCCATAATGGTATGGTCATCCGCGCCTTCAATGATCCTGCCGCCACAGGTGGTTATATCACCTCTGACCAGAAAATAGCCTCGTCCCATCGTCTTCAATCCTTATGTTGCGAATCGCACAATACGGCAGCACGTGCGGGATCTATCGCCACCAGCGTGCCGAGCAGGGTTTCCATTTTTCGCGCCAGCAGCGCTTTATCCGCATAGCGATGTGCCCTTAAACGCAGCAGCTTCAACTGCCGGGCTTTGATCTCGAAGATCAGCTCGGGTTCCCATTGGGCCAGCGTCAGCCCCTGCGAACTCCCGTCCAGTTCATCTAACAGCAACAGCGCCATCTCTGTTTTGCCGTATTGCTCCGCGATCCGGGCCATGAGTAAACGCAATTGCAGATGCTGTCGCGCGGTAACAATCCCCGGACGTGACTGGAGCCAGCCCAGCGCGGCATCGACCCCTTCACTGTCGGCACGCTCCTGCGCTTCGGGTTCCAGCGCCAAAAGATCATCATGGGAGGATTCGCCAGAGAGAGCCGCCCCGCCTGCCAGCCATGCCCCTTCATCCCGCGGTATAACCTGCTGTGCAATCCAGTTTCGCGTTACGTCATCCGCAAACGGGCTACCGTCACTCCATGCAAGCTGCTCCAGCCCAGCCAACCGTTCGAGCAACAACGCCAGATCCTGACGGACAACAGATGTCCACCTGTCCCACGGCGGCCCTGCCTTGCCTAACGCCTGGTGCAGATACCACTGAATATCCAGCCAGAAGTGACATACACCTTCGCCGAACATCCGGTCGGCTTGTTCCAGGAGTTCTGTCCAGTTCTGCTGTGTATACAATCGTTTAAGTTGATTACGCGCTTCCGTGCGCGGTGGAGACAGCCGCGTTTTGCCGTCGACATCGGGTGGAAGCTCATGAACGGTGTCCCAACGCAGGGTTTTCATCAGGCGATGTGCCGCCAGCCAGCCGCGGGGCTGTTCATTGAGGTAACGGGACAGCGTTTTGGCCTGATCCAGCAAATCGCGTCCGGAATGAATAACCTGCAACGACGGCGAGTCGATAAGGGAAGAAGCGACAGGCGGCGAGAGGGCCGCGCTATTTTGAGGTACAACGGCATTCATCCCGCCCGATTGCGCCAGACGTGACTCCAACGCGTGAATAAGCGGCATCAGCGAAGGCGGCTGTTGGTCTTCTGTCCATGCTGCAAATGATACTGATAGCAAATTCAGCGCGGCGACGATCCTGGAAAAATCCGCCTTTGCCACTTCCGGAAATCGCGCCAGGCTATCAAGAATTTTGTCTCCGGCCAGCCACTCAAGCACCAGTTTTCGGCTCGACGGGCGGGAGGGTAGTAGCGCGGTACCAAAGCGTTCAACCAGCCCGGCCAGCAACGCCAGCCCCTCAGCTAAGCCACGCTCGCCGTCGCGATGTAGCCGTGCCCAGATGTAATAGGTCACGATACGCAGATCTTTTGCCTGAGTCAGAATGAGGGATTCCGCCAGCGTACAAATCAATGCGGTGTCTGCGCCCGACAGCTTGTTCATCTCATCGCGCATAAGCAGAAAATCGTCGTGATAGCCCGGGTCTTCGCCAACGGGTGCGTCTTCTTTTACTGGCAATAACCATTTCTGCCATAACGCGGTCTGCTCGCGCGCAGCCTGCAGGACATCGCCATCGCTAAAACAGCTACGGGTTAACTGCTGTAGCAACTCACTCATCCTCGTGCTCTCCCTGTTCTTGCGACTCTGCCATGACGTTCCCGGTCAGGAAGATCTGCTGTGGCAGGCGAAAATTTCTCAGTGCCAGCAGTGCCATCGGCCCTTTTCCCTGCTCAACGCGCATCAGGTAATGCAACGGGAGGCCGTCCGGGGCGCGCCACAGCACTTTGTAGCTGCTGCTGTCCAGTTGTGTAACTTCCGCTTGTTCCAGTAAGCGGATGAGGCTCCAGCTTCCCCGGTAATCTGCCAAAATACGCTCGCTGTTCTGCGTGCTGGTCCAACTCAGCGACGCACCGGGGTGCCACTGCTCACCAGGCCAGGTAAAGCGCTGCCAGCGCTCCTTCTGGTTGAAATATTCCAGTATTTGCCCGTCAACCGTCAGTTGCGTTTTCATCACATCGCGCGCGGGTTTGGCTCGCAGATCAAAATGTATTCCGGCATCTCCGCTGGCAAAGGCGGCATCCGTGATATCGCCAAGCTGATTCAGGGAACGCAAAAACGCCGGATTTACTACCAAACCCTGTGTGTTCGTGGCATCGGTCACCCAGTCTCGCCCTTCGCGTCTCAGCACGCCACCAAGGTGCGTGGCGAGATATTGATGGATGCGGCCACCGTCGCGCAGGTACTGCGCCAGCAAAGGCAACGAGGCATCATTCTGCGTGGCACTAAAGGGGTAGCGCCCCGCGAAATCCTGTTCCCACTGGCTGACAATGGCACGCTGCCACTGCCGATTGAGACTCTCCGCCGCGGGTGTCAGCACCTGTCGCCATGCCTGCTCAACCGGGCGAACAAACAGCGCCTGACCAAAGCCGCTCCATGTCTCTCCGAGGCTGGCGGCAACCAGACGACCATAGTCGCGGGTATCAATAAGATCGACGGTTTTACCCTGAAACACCGTCTGCGCCAGTTGTTGCGTCATTTCCTGCGGATCCGGGGCGTTGATGACCTGTTGCAGCTTGAGCCGCACACGGCTAACGCGCGTCAGATAAGTCTGCAGACTGAGCGTCGCGTATCCGCTACCGGCAGCGCGTTCCCCCGTCAGCCGCAGCAGCGGGGCAAAGGTTTTATCCAGCGGGCCGGGAGGCGTTTCGTCCTGACGGCCTTGATCTTCGCCGTTAAAGAGTGCCTTTGCCGATATCGTCAATGAATCCGACAATCCACGGTTCGGTCGCCCCGTTGCCGCCTGCCACGCCAGCGTATCCATCAGGGCAATGAGCGGCGACTGGTGAGCATCAGCCATGAGTGTCAGTTGATCGAGTACACCGGACAGCGTGGCTTCCTTTTTCCAGCGAAGGCTGTTAAGAAAAGAGAGCCAGCTTCCGGCAAAGTCGGTGAAGTAACGCTCTGTGAGTCGGGCGCGTAGCGTCTCCGGCGATACATCGGATGACGCGCCCTTCTCGCGATCACTGAGCACCCAGTCAATTTCTTCGCGTCGGGCCGCCACAACTTGCTCTATCGCCTCTTTTACCTGCCCTTCCCACGCCTGGCGGGTGAACATCCCCGGTACGATCTGCTCAGTACTAAAAAGCGCATCGGCCTGGGTGTCGCTGGTCATATCCGTCAGAGTCATATCTGCATAGTTTCGGGAAACCTGTTTCAGCACATTCTGGTAGAGCGTGTTTTCCGCATTGCGTAGGCCAATCTGGCGCAGCAGGATTTTTCGCACGGTGGCGGTCAGTTCCGGTTGCAACGCCGCCTTCCATTGCGGATGTTCAGCCAGATTCGTGGCCCAGAAGGCAAGTAGCGAAGGGACGATACTCTGCGAGAGACCTTCCGCCCCCCCTGGATAGCGCAGACCATCGGCCATCAGCGTGGCGCTGAAAAAGGCCGCATCCGCTTTTTCCGGACGGGACATCATCAGCAGCGCTTTAAGCTGTTTATATCGCTGCTCACTTGTTGCCGTCCGCTGAGGGCTGTCAGGAGGCAGGGCAACAAACGCTTTCAACTGGTTTTGCAAATACGTAGCAGCGACGTCGCGTACCAGGCGGCTGGCAGCCTGCTCATAACCGGGAAATGCCACATCAAGCAATTGCGTGTTACGCTCCAGTCCGAAACGCTGATACCACGGCGCACCGTGACGAACGCGGTATTGCAGGCGCTCCAGTTCGCTCTGTAATGTATGCAGTGCTATCAGTTGTTCTGAAAGCGGCAGGCGAGTGTTCAGTGCGTGCGCTGTCTGCGCGGCGGTATCCTGAATCAGCATGCGGTTGGTCAGAAAAGACGTCAGAAGCCCGGTTCCCCACACCATCACCATTATGCCCAGCATTGCCATCATTGCATGTGCCCACGGGAATCCCACCTTACGACCCCGGACCTTATCATCCGTAATACCCGCCCATACCGGAGAGGGGAGCCAGGCATGAGGCGCGGTATCTGCTCTGGCCACATGCTTCGGACTGAACATCAGGCCACGTAATGAGAGGGAATACGCTCCGCCCGACAACAGAGGTTTCAATGTGTTTTGCCAGTGAGCAACGCCCTCTTTTTGCAGGGAATGAGCCAGGCGCAACAGGAAATCGTGGCGATTATCGCGCAGTAACTGCTGCATCCCCTGCTCTGTTAGTTGTGGGGTTTGCGCTTCCAGCATGGAAGCCAGATGTTCTGCCGTGCAATGTTCAGGCAGCAGGCATCCCACCGCCTGTGTGGTGCGTTCGGTCTGATAACCGCCATCGTCGCAGATCTGCCATAAATAGAGCGGGGCCTGAAACCCGAGTCGTTTTCCGCTGTCGGTCAGCCCGCGCCAGGCCTTATCCATCTGCGCACTCTGCTGGCTCTGTTTCGCCGTCAGCGGCCAGACAACCCCATCCAGTGGGCGGTGGCGGCGCAGCTTTCGCAATGACGCCAACAGTTCGGCATCCGGTTCGGCTAACGCTCTGCCGCCATGGATCAGTACGATACCGTCGCCTTCAAGCCAGTGCTGTTCTGTTAAACCCGGTGCGATGGATTCCACTTCGGCGGGCTCACCGATAATCAGGAGCAGACGGATTTTATAGCGCCAGAAGAAGCCGTAGCGGGTGCGTACGAAAGAAGCCATTTCCCCCCATACCGGATTACAATTATCTACTTTTTTCTCCGTCACAGGCCGATAGTCATCCCCGGCAGCAAGCTGTCTGCGAATTTCAAAATCTTGTATAGCCGAGTGGCGGTTTAACAAATTGTAAGCGCCCATAATGATGAGAAAAATCAGGCCGCCCGCAATCACACCCGCCATCCAGTATGTCTGCTGTAGGCTGCCCGACTCGACTCCCACGAGCATAGGTTTACGGTAAATTAACGTACATAACGCAATGACTACCGTAACGGTGAAAAACATTATCGGCCGAGAGAACGAACGAGGCCGAAGACGGTTTAATTCCGTAACCACTATGATGCCTCCTGAGCTAAAGCATGCGGTGATACCACCGCCGCCCACAAAGAATCCCCGCCCTGTTCGCCACTAAGCGCCAACTGGGGTTGGTGTAAATGCATGGCTGCCAGTGAGGCAGCTGCAATTGATAACCACGGTGCAGCCATGTCTGAACGCCCCAGAAAAGCGTCAAGTTCATAGAGCGAAGCTTCCTGAATAAATGGCTCGTTAAGTGACAGCAAGGCAACCCGCTGTTCCGCATTCAACGTCGCAGTCCACGTACCCGACAGGGCATCAGGTTTTACAGGCATCCAGTCAAGCGCCTGTTTAATCCCTTCGACCATGGCGGTTGTGTCAATAAGTCGCTCAGGGCGATGCAACAGTGCCAGTGGTGTAATTGCCTGTTGGGTTAACCTGTTAGCCATCAACAAAGCGCAGGCAGACTCAGCGGTGAGTTCTGGTTGCTCTGGTTCCAAATGTAAGGAAATAACCAGCAAAACAGCTTTTTTGTGAATGTCGTTATCAAGCCAGTCGTCTATGACAGCTAATCCCCTCGCGGAATTTGAAAATAAACATGTTCTGGAAAATCCGGCTTTTTGCCACTCGTCCTTGCAGATATCTATAACAATTGGCACGGATAGTGATGTATTAATCTCAAAAAACACGTTGATGTGAAAATCATCGGGTAATCGACATAGTTGGGGTTTGATGTCACTGAAAAGACGGGAAATAATTTCCGGTAAACGACTGGTTATGGGTTGATCCGTTAACACTGGAATTACACTACGGCGAACCATATTTTCACCACGCAGTACAGAATAAGTACTTAACCGCGACTGGCGGGTCAAAAAGTTCATCGTGGTTTCAACTAAAGAATCACCGTTCATTGCCGTGTGCAAAGAAAGGTTTAATATTTGCAACGCACGTCGCCCCCGTTGAGTTTCCCGTAAAATCACTTCTTCACGACGCTTATTCCACGCCTCCACCCGGATACATTGTGTTATAAAAACCAACCAATAGACTGATACGGCGAGTGACCATATAAAAATGAAAATACCGGAAACCGCCCCCCAAAAGTACCAACCACTTATTGCAAATTCATTTCTAAATGGAAGAAACACTGACACTAAAACTGTAGGTGGCAGCAACAGAGAAACCATTATCCATTTAACACAACCAGTTTTTTTGGGGTAATCCTTTGCATCAGGAATAGTATTAAGACGAACCGACATAATAATATCCATTTTTATTTCAAATAATCATTAAAAAAAACAAAAAATATATCAACTACATACAGCACCCATTAAAACAAAAATCACATCTACTTATTACCATGTAAATTTCACCTACTTCTTATATAAAAACCACTATGATTATCTTCAATCAAAAAAAATCTGATAAACATACTCTCCCACCAAACCTCCTTGCATCATCATAAATAATACCCTTTCCTTTTCATGACCCTGAGCTATATAATTTCGTCATTAGAAAAAAACAATAAGAAAAAAGACAATGAAAACTATAAAAAATTACCCTTGCCAAATACAGCCCTATAATAATTAAAACAGTCATAATTATCTTTCATAAATCATAGGACGAAGAATATCTTTTTTAGACAGACCTTCACTCTCTATTATATAATTTGTACTATCAACAACCATCCCTTTCTGGTCATATTTAGAAAACCATTTAATATTGAACCCCAATGAATTCCATGAAAAAGAGCTATAATCACTTTCACTATTTCCCGCTCCAGATTCCAAACTATCCATTGAAAAGCTTTCCTTACAACTGCTGATCAAAACCTGGTCAATAAAAGTACTAGCTTTTTCACCTACTTTATAAAGATTCAGCCAAATTTCATTACCAGATCCACAGAACCCCTCAGGTGTGTCAACGTTACTCGGTTTTTTTTCAAAAAAAACAAAATAGCGTATTCCATTCACAGTGCCGATCTTTTTATAGAAAAAAATATCTCTTGTATTAACCAAAAATAAATTATTTTCTAATGAAAAAAAATTCAGTACAGGATCAACATCAGATAATACCTGCAGAGAATGGGCATTTCTTGAATATGCCATTTGAGTATTTAGTAAAAAAAAACACAATGTTAATCAAGGACATGATCCGCATAGCAAACCCCAGAATATCGCCACGGATGCTCATCATCCTGTCCCGCACCTCCCATACTGTACTGCTCATGATCCCGATCATGTAATTCTTCTTCTGTTCTATCTTGATTTGATGGATTTGTAGTATCCCATCCTATATTTCCTGTTTGAGAATCACACAAAATGTTACTCTTCCTTTGCCATTGTTGCTCACTTTCATTCCATTCATGGTAGGCGCCACCATTCCAACGGCTAATTGTTTCATGTTGCAATTGCTCTTCTGTATAAGTTCTTCCATCCTTACCGAGATAATTTTGAGCATTTTTCCTTTTTTGTATATATAGGTCAGAGCCTCCATCTATGTTTTTCTTCCAATTCCACACCTGCTCATATGTAGGGATAGGATTAGTCATCTGAGTTATCCCATACCCACCATCAAATGCAACTACAGGTTCATTATCAAAATTGATAAAATGCTTATTCCTTGTTTCCTGCTCAAGCAATTTATCAAATCCTTCAAGGTTTTCAATGCTATTAATATAAGATGAGACATCTTCCGCTGATGGATTTTCCCCTCTAATTTTAACAGTTCTACGAATTACCTCCCCGCCAACATTTACACTAACAGTTAAATCCCCTCCTATAATTTCCTCTCCAACATTCAGTTGCCACCTTTTCTCTGTTGAAGAAAAATCCCCAGCCTTAGAAAAAGTCCTAATAACTCTTCCACGTCTAGCCCTCTCTCGTAGGCCACTACTTTTAGCTTCCCACTTAATTTCCCAGTTCCACAAGTATGGTGGTGGCATATCAGAATAGAATTCAAAAATTATTTCAGGAAAAGTTGCATCACATCCAATATTGAAAGTAGAATTATCCTCCGGACTTATCCAACTGATTGAGGGTGGTGCTGAAATTACCCGAACAATAGTCCCTTGAATATCATTAGTCCGTCCAGCATTAACAGCTCGTTGCGTTCTTGAAGTCATAAATCAATCTCATTTTGAATTATACGTAATTGACAAACCTGACTCATTCTCGGTAAACACCCTCTCAGTAAATCCATGCTCATCTGTGCTCCCCTCCCATGTCTCACCCGATGAACTAACTATTTTATAATTAACATTTCCAAGCACTCGCTCTCCAGTACTATCAAACAACTGGAATTGCTCATCAAAATCTAATGCCCTGTCCACGATTTTAGGCATAATCTTAATATCGGGCGTCTTAACTTCCCCCGGCTTACGCCCGTAATATCCTGCCTTGACGTTATATTCACCTTGCGTACCGGCTTCTATTCCGCAGGGATCCAGACGGATATAACTTCCGCCACCGTTGATCGTGATTTTCTTCTTCGCGGTAATAATGATCTCATCTTCCGTACTGGTGATCTCTATCGATTTTTTCGCCAGTAATTCCATCAGGTCGTTCTGCGCCTGTAGTGAGATCGCACCTTTATTGGCAAACAGCTTAATCCCCGCTTTGCGTACAAATACACTCAGGGCCTGCCCCACACCGATAAACAGGTTTTTCATCACCCCAATATCGGCATTATTGCCAGCGTTCATTTCGAGACTCCTGGCCGCCGCCAGTTGCATATGTTCACCGCTGGCCAGGGTCACACCTTTCGGACCGCTTAACAGCACCACCGCCTGCGTCAGTTCTTTTACACGCTCCTCCAGCAACGTCACCTGCGACGCAAGGTCTGCCGGGTCAGCATTCGCCGTTTCCGCATCCGCCGACAGAGACGCCATTTGCGACTGTGCACCGCTCAGTATCCCCAGCGCCGCCGCCATCTCCCGCACCTGCCCCTGCGCCCGCTCCTGACCGTCGGCGCTGATGAATATCCCCTTTTTCGCCCGGATGGCACCCCACATGTCCGTGCGCAGCTCAAAACCTTCCCCGCGCTGCTGTTTTCCCGCATCCACCAGATGGCCGAGATTGAGCTGGCTCTTGCCGCCGTACTCCGTACTGATTTTGATATGCTCTTTGCCGCGCTCGTCATCGAGGCGCAGCTTGTTGTTTGCCGGGGTACGCAGCACGTTGCGTCTGTAGTTCTGAATCGTCACATGGTCGGGGTGGGCGGAATCATGCTTCACCCCGGCGATATAGGGCCGGTCCGGGTTGCCTCCCTCAAACGCAATGCTGACCTCCGTGCCCGCCAGCAGCGGCAGGTGCAGTCCGTACGTATCACCTGCATAAGGGCGGGACTGCCGCACCCACAGGCTCTCGTAACCCGGCTTCCAGGTCTCGCGGTCAAAATCGAGGTTCACCCGGTAGCGCCCGTCTTTATCGATATGGGCGTAGATGTCGTTTGCCGTTGTGCTGGTCACCCGAGCGGGCAGCGTTCCGGCCATCACCGGCTTCGCGATGCGCGCCGGGCGAAAGCTGTAACGTTCCGAATACGGGATGGCGGTAAACGTCAGTTCATAACTGCGGTCTCGCGCCGCGCTGGCGGTCAGCCCGGTTATCAATGCGCCCCTGCGGAACACCGCCGGGGCGTCTTCATCCGGTACCTTTATCTCCAGCCCCGGCATCAGCAGGGCGCTGGTGCTCAGCCCCTGCAGAATGGCCCGGCCATTAAGGTAACGTTCGTGGCGGATACGCGCGTAAAACGACCCGCTTTCCGGTGTGTCCGGGTCGCCTGCCGTCAGGAAGTTGTCCGCGTAATGACAGGCTTCGCCACAGGTGGTGCTGTCCCCGCCCGTCGCATCAAACGCCGACGTCATATCGGCGGTCGCGTCACGGTAGTTGTAGTCCCGCGTGGTGACGCTTTTTTCCACCACATGATATGCCGTGTTCAGCCCCCAGACAGATTCCGTGCCGCTGTCGCTCAGCCCAGAAGGGTGGCGCAGTGGCAGCATCAGGCCCCGTTCATAGCCGCTCTGGTCGTCATAAAACTCAATGACTTCGATTTTCAGCCGCACGTCGGTACTGAACCGGAACCAGATCCCCACCTCCGACAGCAGCCGGGAGATAAACGTCAGGTCGTCCTCGCCGAACTGCATCACCTGTTCGCGCGACGGATATTCCCCCGTCAGGGTGAAAACGAAGTCCTGGCCGAGCATCCCGTGGCGCTCACGCAGGATTTTCTCGACAATCTGCGGCACGCTCTGGTTCTGGTAGATGGCGTTCTGATGGCTGCGGGCGAGCAGCGCCAGCCGGGGCTCAAGGCGCACTTCATAGCGTGTTTCATCGCGCGAGGTGGAAAGCTGTTTAAAGCCAGTGATGACGCCATACAGGGTGCGCAGCGGCACCTGTACCGGCATTCCCTGAACCGGCGGGGCGCAGAGGCTGAGCGCGCCGTCCTGCATCAGCACCGCTTCCGGCTCCAGGGTTTTATCACGGCTGGTGAACTGAATGTCGTAACAGAACGGCTGGCTCAGATGCTCGCGGCCTTCAAAGGAGAGCACATCAGGCGGGCTGCTCAGGCCTCGAATTTTTAATTTGTGGTGGGAGTGGTCAAAACTGAGCGCGTTCATGCGGTGTCTCCTGTGTCCTGGTCAAACTCAAGGGAAATACCCTCATCGTCATTCCAGCCCAGTCTCAAATGTAAAGGTCTCTGCTGCGCGGCCTGATGTGTCAGCAACTGCTGGCTCAGTACTGGTAAAATTTGTTGATTGAGCAGGCTATCGATATTGCGCGCGCCGCTCTCAGGCAGCAAACATACACTGGTGAGCTGGTCATAGAGGTCTTCACTCACCTCGGTTTCCATGCCGTAGTGTTCACGCAGGCGACGAATAACCTGTTCCAGCTTCATCATCACAATGACACGCATCGCGGCAGGGCCGAGCGGGCGATAAATGATCGTCTGGAAACGCGCCTGCAATGCGGGCTGGAAATGGTCGCGCAGGAGAGGATGGAGCAATGCCTGCATCTCGCTTTCCGTGGCATCAGGCTGCTCTTCCAGCAACTGCATCACATGCTCGCTGCCGAGATTGGCGGTCATCAGAATGACCGTATTGCGAAAATCAATTTCACGCCCTTCACCGTCGCGCATAAATCCCCGGTCAAAAACCTGATAGAACAGGTTCATTACGTCGCGGTGCGCTTTTTCTACTTCGTCCAACAACACCACACTGTAGGGACGCTTTCTGACAGCCTCGGTCAGTACACCACCCTGCCCATACCCCACATAACCGGGGGGAGAACCTTTAAGTTGAGAGACAGTATGGGGTTCCTGATATTCGGAAAGGTTGATAGTTATGAGCGATTTCTCGCCGCCGAAGAGGGTGTCCGCAAGGGCAAGCGCGGTTTCCGTTTTACCTGTACCACTTGGCCCCGTCAGCAGGAATACCCCCTGCGGACCGTTTTCTGGCGTAAGACCGGTTTGCGCGGCACGTAATCGCCGGGCAATAGCACCCAGCGCGGCATCCTGGCCCACGACCCGTGTTGCGAGATTCTCTTCCAGGCTTAACAGCGCCGTCTGCTCATCTTTCAGCAATGACGAGAGCGGAACCCCTGTCCAGTCAGCAATCACTGTGGCAACGGTTCGGGCATCAACGTCCAGCCCCAGCAGCGGGCTGGCATGTTGCACAAGGTGAAGCTGTGACTGTAAAGCGACAATATCCGCCTGACGCGAGAGGTCGCTGCGACAGGCCAGCAGTTGTCGGGTAAGTTCTTGCTCTTGTTGATACTGGGTTTCAAGGGTATCGAGTTGCACGATCAATGCGTTCTCTTCCCGCTCGATAGCCGCAAGCCGTTCACCACAAGAATAGTCTCCCACCGTGCTATCGTCCTGTAACGCCTGTTTTTCCAAGGCCAGTGCGGTGAGTGAAGCACGAATATGCGTTAAGGGTTCCGGTAATGTATCAAGGCTCATACGCACGCGGGCGGAAGCCGTATCCAGCAGATCGACAGCTTTGTCCGGCAACTGGCGTCCGGTGAGATAACGTCGGGAAAGTGTTACCGCCGCACGAACCGCGTCGTCCGTGATGTGCACACCATGATGTTGCGCGTAGCGCGCTTTCAGGCCACGGAGCATGAGACTGGCGGTAGCGTCGTCCGGTTCGTCCACTTTCACCATCTGGAAACGACGCTCCAGTGCGGCGTCGCGTTCAAAGTACTGCTTGTATTCACTCCAGGTGGTAGCCGCAATGGTACGCAGCTCGCCCCGGGCCAATGCAGGTTTCAACAGGTTCGCCGCATCTGCGCCGCCCGCCTGATTCCCCGCGCCAATGAGGGTATGCGCTTCGTCGATAAACAGCAGCACAGGTTCCGGTGATTTTTGTACCGCATCAATAACGTTTTTTAGCCGCTGTTCAAATTCACCTTTGACGCCAGCTCCTGCCTGCAACAGACCCAGATCCAAAGTATGGATGTGGACCTTTCTCAGACTCTCCGGCACATTGCCTTCTGCAATACGCAGCGCAAGTCCCTCCACCAGCGCCGTTTTGCCCACGCCGGGTTCGCCAACCAGGATGGGGTTGTTCTTGCGGCGTCGGGAGAGAATATCGACCATCTGGCGGATCTCCGTGTCGCGGCCAAATACCGGGTCGATGCGACCATCACGCGCTTTCTGCGTGAGATTCTCCGTGAAGCGATCCAGAACGACGCGGTGTTGATCGTCGTGTTTAGCACTGCTTCCGTTTTCGGTTAAACCTGGCTCATTCGCAGCAATGCCGGGTAAATCAGCCATAAGCGGTTCATTGACCTGGCGTTGCCGCCCCGGGTTTTCTTCCGATTGCGCATCAAGCAAGGGACGTAGCCGTTCCAGTTGCATACGCCCGAGGCTGAGCAGGATCCACAGATCATTGGCCGCCAGTAACGCAGGTTTTTCTGTCAGCGCCATCAGCAGGTGCTGGCTGCGGATTTGCGGAGCATCAACCTCAAGAGAGGCAATTAGCCATGCCTGAGTCAGCAGTGTGATGAGTTGATCAGATAATCGTGGACGAGTATGAACAGAGCGCGGAAGGGTTGCCAGATGCGCCAGTAGAGACTGCCAGGCACTGTCCAGGTCCCATTCATAACGCCGGGAGATAACGGTGAGATCACCTTCCCCTTGCTCCAGGAGTTTCAGCAGTAAGTGCTCAATGGTGATCTCTGCGTGCGCACGGGTCTGGCAGAGTGATGCGGCCGCTTCCAGCGCATGTGCGCAAAAAGGGTTAAGACGGCGCAGCAGCGCCGCGGGGTGGTTTACGGTCATAGATGTCCCTTCTTGACGTATTCATGTTCAGTTCCTGCAACCGCCGTTTCCCCATGCTACCGCCCGTAGCCATCACCACAGGCCCATCTGGTTTCATCAGCGGATTGACAGGGTTTGCTCAGTGCCGACTCCATCCGGCATTCAGCAAACGTAGTAAGAAGGCAGACAGTTTCCTGTCTGCCGCAGTTATCAGGCGGAGGGGCGCTCATTCCAGGAATCGGAATGAATGATGTTGCCGTCTTTGTAGGTCCAGGTGATTTTTTCGTAGCGCAATTCAATGCGTTCCAGGTGGTTGTGCTTCTCTTTCGCCGGATCTTTGATGTCATGCATCAGCGGAGCGACTTTCACCAGTTTGACGTTCTCAAGCGTGGTGTTGAAATACTCCACTTCCTGGCCCGCATCATTGATGCGATACCATTTGAACTCAGCGGTTTTCAAGGTCTGACCGGTGGTAACGGCCTTGTACAGATAGGGGCTGGACGAATCGATCTCTTTGGTGAAAAGAAACGGGGTATGAATACGGGTGCCCATCAGTTTGCCTGTGTTGTTATCGGTTGGGATGTAGAGCGTATGTTCCTGCGCAACGACTTCGATGCTGCCTTCACGCCCCTGAACATCGACGGACCCTTTGATATCCGCGCCACCGTCATCTTTCAGCCAGAGATAAACTGGAATAGCCATGAGAATTACTCTCCTTGTTGATTGAATTGAGACACCGCCAACTCCGGCGGTATTTGCTGTTTCGCGTCCTGACAGGCGTCTGAACGCGGAACCAGACTGATTTCGACACGCCGGTTGGTTGCCCTGCCTTCTGGCGTATCGTTCGTCGCCGCAGGCTGGCTTTCGCCCAGCCCCTGCACGGCAAAACAGGTGAACGGGATATCGCTGGTTTGCAACATCCAGTCACGCACCGCTTCGGCACGCCGCAACGACAACTGTTGGTTGGATTTTTCATCGCCGGTGGAATCGGTATAACCAGCAACCAGGATCAACCATCCAGGCTTCGCTTTGATATTGACCAGCGCCTCAACCAGTACTTTTGTCGAGCCGATTTTTAACCTCGACTGCCCCACATCAAACAGCGCCATACTGTCCAGGCGCACAGTCTGAACCGCTCCGCCAGATACAATTTCTCCCTTTGGTTCCGGCGGGCGGTAGCCACGTATCGCCTGCAGCACTGGCTGGCGTAGACGTTCGCCAGGGTAAAGCCCAAAGCCAAGACGCAGCGGTTCTCCTTCGCGGTAATAGTCATCCAGCCGCTGTGCGTCTTCTTTTAGCACCAACAAATAACGGCTTTTGGCCACCGAGTCGGACATCGGGGTAATGGTGTATTTGTGCAGATCATCGCTGACCTGACGCAGTAAATTGCGGTTTGACATTGCCGACAGGCAAAGCGCGATAAGCCCGGCGACGGTAGTCATTGCCAGCCAGGCCGTCCATACTCGCCGCACGGATCCTGGCCCCGACTGACGCGGCAGTAACGGCAACATCGCGTCCGGAAAGCGCAACGCGTCTTTGGCACCGGTTTGTTGCGATATGTCTGGCGTCAGGCACGTTTTGTCAGTTATCCATTGCTGCCATAGATTGCCGTCCTTTTCCGCTAGAGAAGGTGCAAAGCCAGCCCCCACCGCCAGCGGTAAACTTGCGCTCTCCTGCCTGTTTAGCGCTGGCATCACAATTTGCTTCATCCAAAGCAGCAGATTCTCAGCCCGAAGTACCTGGCCCAGCCGTTGACTGCCTGTCGCTATACTGCCCTGAGCAATCCACTCAGACGGCGCGTTCTCATGGTCCGATGTCATGACCAGGGCATCACGTCCGGTACAGATCAACCATGGCGAAGATTCCTCTATTGCAGGTTCGATCTGATAACTCCAGAGGATCAGTGGCACCTTCGCGCCCACCCTGCGCCGTAATTGCACCAGAGTTCGGGAAAAACGCTGCAGTTGCCCGGCAAGGACGGCGATGTCCTGATGCTGAACTGGTATCACCGTGCGGGCCACGCAGATCTGTGAACTCCATGCCGGGCGACGGGACAACAGGGATTCCGTTAATGAAACAAGCTGTTCTTCATCAGCGATATGCAGATAGAGCCCGACAGGAACCTGCCGCAGCGGGCTGTCAGCGAAAAGTTGCCTCGCCCCGTCACCACAGACCAGCACGACGGGCTGTTGGTAACCCTCCGCTGGCAGACAGGCCAACCACTTATCATCGGCCCCTTTTTGTGGCGTTTTCTGCCGCCAGAAGAACCAGACGATAGCAGCACCGATGACAACCACGGCCACCAGGCTGTATTTCACTGCCGTTGAAACGGGAGAAAAAACGGTCCACAGCGCGAGAAGCAACAACAATCCCCATAGCAGAGCAGCCCGTTTGTGCGTGTTTTTCACTCGGCACTCCCTCAACGCTGCCTGGGCGGCAAAAGTTCATCCACCAGCATGTCGAGCCAGCTATCAAGCCCCCACCACACACCAACAAGAACAATCACAGCCGAGCTTAACCAGAACAGAGGCGAGTACCACACGCGTGATTTTCGCGTGGGTCGTGCCGCATTGAGTAACGCGGTCTCCGGCGAAACTCGAAACGGGGTGACGCGCTCACTCAGCATCGCAATCAGTTTTTCACGATCCGTCGATACCGGATCCTGATAACGTCCACGAAACCCCAGCAGCAATACCCGATGAAAACAGGTCAACACGGCAGGAACAGGAGCAGGCTCATGCAGAACCTGCCGTATGCGCTCATACAGCAACTCGCCCGCCTGAAGGGTATTGAAGAAATGCGCCTGGAGAGGGGTTTCCAGCCAGACCTTTTGCCCGTCGTCCGGCGTCTCCCGGCTTAGTACTGTTTCATCCAACAGCGCACACTGGGCATAGGTAATATGTTCTGCGTCCTGCTGGCTAAACCCTGCATTGAGCAACATCTGACGAACCCACTCAACCTGTTGCTGACAGTGGTGATATAACGCCACGCCCCGTCGGGCATGTGTCCCCTGTCGTAGCTCAACAACCGTTAGCCAGGTATCACGGAGCAGTACGTCTATGTTGATTTCCGTATCGTTTTTCATGCGCGCAATACCGCAAAAAGTTCGGGTTTTAAATCACCCATGGTGCCAGGCACGTAAATCATGCAGCACCCGGACTCCAGCATGGCTTTGGCAGGTGCACAGTGCATATCCAGAGCGAAATAGTGATTTTCCAGCCGCAACGGGAGTGCAGCAGGCACCTGGGTCAGAGGCACGATCGGGATGCCGTTCAGCGCCACATTGATAAGATGGGTGACATCATCCGGCGCGCCAATTTTGCACACCCGTGGTAGCTGATTTATCACCAGATGCGCGGCGAGCGAAGAACGTACCGACAGGTAGAAATCAGCCTCTTCACGCAAGCGCGGATCATGTAGATCGGCCTTCCAACGGTTGCCGGGTAGCGCGTCCAGTTCCAGTGCGATCACGCGCGACGGAAGACTGGCTTCAAGTAAGGTGTTAAGCAAGGTAAACAAAGGTGGAAACGTCTGCGATGGTGAATCATGGATGTAAGCAGGTATCGCGCTGACTGAGTGATCCAGTGAAAAGGTTAATAACGATCCGGCAAGGCGTGCCAGTTCACGCCATACAAGCTCAGGATGAACGGCGGGGCAGCGCAGGAAATCAGCCAGGATAGGTTCGACGGAGTTCAGCGCATTTAATAACCAGAACAGGGACACATCCGCTACGGCAAAATCCGCCATGCGCTGGTTGCTCTCCCGGCGCATCGCCATCAGGCGACGGCTTTTGGCCTGTAATTGCAGTTGCAGCATTTCCAGACATTGCATCCCGGCCTGGTGCGCGTTAAACGCCAGTAACGGCGGGACATAGCTGTCATCAAGCGCCCAGTTGCCCTGACTATCCCGAATCAGGCGCGCCAGCGGACAGGTGACATAATCGGCATTGTTGTCATGTGCAAAACGCAATGACAGCGCATAGCGTTCAACCGCGATGTCTTCGCTGTCGCTGCCATAGATATCCTGTACAGTTTGCCATTCCTGACGATAGCGAAGCGGCCTGTCCGTTAACGCATCCTGCCCCAGATTGCCGCCATTGCTATGCTCCAGCGGTAATGCCAGCAATACCGTAAGCGCATTTATTCCGGCAACGTTGGTCAAATCGCAGGCAGGTGGCAGCACATCCGATACGGCGGTATCCACCAGCACGCCATCAGGAAAACGGACACGCAATGATTGCGCTTTGAGTTTTCCCAGGGCTAAGGCACTTTCGTCAAATTCAACGCAAGCAACGCCCCATGGATGGCGAGCACCAATATGCGCAATGCTGTAATTACTGAATGTTTCCCAGCGGGCCTGCTGTTGAAACTGCTGAGAGGACAGAAATGTCCCCTCAGCCCATAGTGGACGATAAATCTTCATAAATCATACCACCGGTAGATCAGGCTTTTGCTTTCGGCATCTGGGAAACCAGCGACAGGTTGATGTCCATCCCTTCAATCTGAAAGTGCGGCACCGCATAAAGTCTGATACGGAAGAAACCAGGGTTATCTTCGATATCCTCTACCACCACTTTTCCATCACGCAGCGGATGGGAAGCCTGCAACTCGTCGCCAGGATCGGTCATTTCCGTTACCAGATTGCGGATCCAGGTGTTTAATTCCAGTTCCAGTAAACGACGATCTTTCGTTGTACCGATGTTTTCTCTCTGAATAATTTTGAGGTAGTGGGCAATGCGCGACAGCAAGAAAACATAAGGCAGACGGGCGTTGATACGGCTATTGGCTGTGGCATCCGCAGTATCGTAAAGCGCAGGTTTTTGGGTGGAGTTTGCGGAGAAGAAACAGGCATAATCGCGATTCTTATAGTAAGAAAGCGGGATAAAGCCCAGGTTCGCAAATTCAAACTCGCGTGTTTCTGGAATCATCACTTCGGTCGGGATTTTGACCTGATTACCCGTGCCTAAATCATACAGATGGATTGGTAAATCGGTGACGGCACCACCAGCCTGTGGCCCGCGAATTTGCACACACCAGCCGTTGTTAATGAAGCTTTTTGCCATGTTAGTGGCAAACGCAAATGCAGCGCTGGTCCACAGATATTTATCGTGATCCGGCCCTTTGACTGCCTCAACATAGTTAAAGCTACGAACAGGTACGGTATCTGGCCCATAAGGCAGACGACCCAGCACATTCGGCATGGTCAGGCCGATATAACGCGCGTCATCAGTGTCGCGGAATGCCTTCCATTTGATATATTCGGCACGATCAAAATAGTTGCCGATGTCCTTAATCGCGGCAACCTCTTCCATTGAGTTTTTGAGGAAAAATGCCGGCCCGACGGCCCCGATAAACGGCATGTGAGATGCCGCGGCTACACGGGAAATATTGCGCAGTAAGGCAATATCTTGTGGGCTATTGTCAAACTCGTAGCTCGAAATGACAGACGCGATGGGTTCGCCGCCTGGCGTGTCATATTCTTCAATGTAGGTGTGCCGATAAAACCCGCTCTGAATGATTTCTGGCGCATCGTCAAAATCTTCGCGCAGATGCTGTTTACTGACATCCAGCAATTCAACTTTGACGTTTTTACGAAAATCGATACCGCTAACCATCGACCACGTCCCGCGCCACAGGGATTCAACCTTTTTAAATTCAGGATGATGCATGACAGCATCGAGCTGCGCGCTAATTTTTCGGTCAAGCTCACTGATATGAAAATCCAGCAGTGATTTATCCAACTTCTCTATATTTTTACCGGATGAGGCAACGCAAGAAAGTAGAACCTGAATAGCAGCTGAGACACGTTCATCGGTGCTGGCTTCAGCCATCGCTTCATTACTTTGCCATTCCCCAATTTCTTTTAACGATGTGACGGGCGTTAAGTGAATTTTTTCAAACAACGACTGGTAGATATTCTCTTTTGTGACGGTTTGCGTTGATGCGCCCGGTGAAGCGGTTTCCTGTACAGACATTAACATTCCCTTCTTAAAGTCCTTATTTATTGTCCTTTCTGAATACGACTGAATAGACGTATTACTCAGGCACCAGTGCCGTCAGCTCTGCCCGAAGCTCATTACTCAGCTCAGTATCTTTGAGGATTTTCTCCAGCTCGCGGCGGAATTCCGTGTTATCCAGAAGGTTGGATTTGAGATCGCGTAATAAATTGCGCATGGCAATCAACGCGCGAAGTTGAGGGATATTGCGGGCGACCTGCTCAGGCTCGAAATCTTTGATATCAGAGAAACTAAGCCTGATTCGTTCCTCGCTTCCCTCTGCGGCTATCGTATTTTCAACGGTAAAATTTACTTCTGGTGCCAGTTCAGCCATGACGCCATTGAAGTTGTTTTTATCAATGTTGATTCGGCTTCTTTCTGAGAGCGGTCGTTGCTCTTTGCCATTACTGTAATCACCAACGGCGAGCAACTTGAGCGGTAGTTCAACTTTCTTTTTTGTATTTCCGGTATGAAGATCAAGCTTAATATTGACGCGAGCGGGTGGAACTTCATTTTGAAAACTGTCTGCCATTTTCTCTCTCCCTGGGTTAATACTTCCCTTAAATTAATTACATGATGTAGCGTAGTAATCATTTTTAAAGCTATCACTCTCAACCGTTAAAACGCAAGGTACGGAAAAATACAAAAAACAGCCGGATAACAACAATAACAATCATAAAGACACGCCCCTGTAAGGCTTAATCGCTATTACGGGTTGTCGTTAACGCTGTCATTAAAAAATCCAGAAATTTAACGAGACTCACAGAATAAAGACTTTAGGATAAAGACGTCACAACTTTCAAAGTCACTCATATAAATAAGTTATATTTAAGTTATGGTTAAAAAACAACGATAATAATTTTATATCTACACGAAATATTCTTATTGACTGCTGATAAACGTCAGTATTTAACGTATCAGGCATATTTCATAGATCGATAAAACAGAATAGATTGAGCTAATCGTCGCGGGTTTTTATGACACAAAGCAATATGAATATTATTCAAAAAGATTATATAAAATTCTCAGTCTGGTTCAGGAGGGAGGATATCAAAGGACGAAAAAAAACCGCATCCGTTTTGCAACGTTGCGGTTTTCTTACTTATCAGATGTCATAAACACCTGAACTGAATGTTGGCGGAACGGACGGGACTCGAACCCGCGACCCCCTGCGTGACAGGCAGGTATTCTAACCGACTGAACTACCGCTCCGCGATGTTCCCGTTGGGGAACGAGGCGCATATTACGGATTGTGCTTAGAGCCGTCAACGCTTTTTCTGATGATTTGTATCGTTTGCTGCAAAAATCACCCAAAGAGCCATTTTATCATCAAAAGTTAAGGGGTTACGCGCGCCAGAGGCAGCTTCCGCCCTTCTTTTGCACCAGATCCAGACGTGACTCATGCTCCGCCAGCTCTGCATCACTGGCTAAAACAACCCGTAACTTACTTGCCTGACGGACAACCCGCTGAATACCGGCCTCGCCTTGTTGCTGTTGCCCCTCGCCTTCCATCGAAAAAGCCATGGACGTCTGGCCACCGGTCATCAGCAGATACACATCGGCCAGAATCTGGGAATCGAGTAATGCTCCGTGCAGCGTACGTTTGCTGTTATCTATCTCGTAACGTGAACAAAGCGCATCAAGACTATTACGCTTACCGGGGAACATCCGTCGTGCCAGCGCCAGACTATCTGTGATCTTGCAGAACGTCTCGGTCTTCGGAATGCCGCGATTTAGTTTGCTGAATTCGTAATCAAGAAAGCCGATGTCGAACGATGCGTTATGGATGACAAGCTCAGCGCCGCGCACATATTCAATAAACTCATCGGCGATATCGCCAAACGTGGGCTTATCGAGCAAAAATTCATCAGCAATACCGTGGACGCCAAAGGCTTCCGGGTCCACCAGACGATCGGGCTTAAGATAGATGTGGAAGTTATTCCCCGTCAGACGACGATTAATCACTTCCACGGCACCGATCTCAATGATTTTGTGCCCTTCATAGTGTGCGCCGATCTGGTTCATACCGGTGGTTTCGGTATCGAGGACGATCTGTCGAGTAATTGCAGTGCTCATAGCGGTCATTTATGTCAGACTTGTCGTTTTACAGTTCGATTTCAATTACAGGAAGTCTACCAGAGATGCTCAAGCAGGTAGAAATTTTCACCGATGGCTCTTGCCTGGGTAACCCAGGGCCAGGGGGCTATGGCGCGATTTTACGCTTTCGCGGCCACGAAAAAACATTCAGCGAAGGCTATCGTCTGACCACCAACAACCGGATGGAGCTGATGGCCGCGATTGTCGCACTGGAAGCCCTCAAAGAACATTGCGAAGTGATTCTTAGCACCGACAGCCAGTATGTTCGCCAGGGGATCACCCAGTGGATCCACAACTGGAAAAAACGCGGCTGGAAAACTGCAGAAAAAAAACCGGTGAAAAATGTCGATCTCTGGCAACGCCTGGATGCTGCCCTCGGCGAGCATAAAATCCGCTGGGAATGGGTAAAAGGCCACGCCGGGCATCCGGAAAACGAACGCTGCGATGAACTCGCACGCGCTGCGGCATCGAAGCCAACACAGGAGGATATCGGCTATCTGGCCGATCAGGGCTGACGTGTCTGGCGGGTTGCGCTGACGGTTTGCCGTACGCTGGGTTTTGCCCGGCGCATCTTCATCGGATTGAGCGTTAACGGGATCGTACGTTTACGCGCCACAATCAATTGCATGCAACCCAATGCGGGCAGGTGGGTGTTTAACAGTTTCCCCCCCTGCTTCGTCCAGGGAATGACCCGAAAACGACTATAATGAAGCACCTCAAAATTCAGCAGCGATAGCCAGTCAAGCTGGCGCATCAGGGTAAACATACGGCTGCTGATTGCAGGCGAACGGCGTAAAAACGGAATAGCTTTGCCTATTCCCAGCAGGCTGACTGGATTAAAACCGCTGATGACCAGCCAGCCATCATCGATCAGCACGCGATCGACTTCCTGCAACAGACGATGCGGATCCGGGCACCAGGGTAGCGTGTGGCCCAGCAGACAGGCATCGACAGATTTTGCCGCAAAGGGAAGATGCAACGGATCTGCGCGAACGTGAACAGGGTCACCGGTGAGTGAAACATTAACCTGATGTGAAATAGCGCAACTTTCGGCATTGATTTCTGCGCTGAGATTGCCAATCTTAAGCAGATGAAATCCATACATTTTTGCAAACCACGGCTTGAGCTCCTGCTCCAGTGCTTCGCGGTAATACTCGCCCTTAGGCAACTCAGCCCAATGCGTCGGTGCTATGTACTTACGGGGAGTCCTTGCCGGTTCCATCACAACCTTCCATTACGCTTTGAGAGGTAACTATGAATCTTACCAGTATTCCCGCATTTCAGGACAATTACATCTGGGTGTTAAGTGAAGATGACGGCCGCTGCCTGATCGTCGATCCCGGCGAGGCTGCCCCCGTTTTAAACGCTATTGAAGAGAATAACTGGCAGCCGACTGCGATCCTGCTTACTCATCACCATAATGATCACGTTGGCGGCGTGCAGGAACTGAGCCAGAAATATCCGGATGTTGTGGTTTACGGACCGGCAGAGACACAACATAAGGGAGCGACAAAAATCGTCGGTGAAGGGGATCGGTTGCAGATTCTGGGTCATGAATTCAGCGTATTTCATACGCCAGGTCACACTTTAGGACATATCTGTTACTTTAGCGCGCCTTATCTTTTTTGTGGCGATACGATGTTTTCTGGCGGCTGCGGAAGACTCTTCGAAGGCACGGCAGATCAGATGTTTGACTCTTTTTGTAAGATTGATGCGCTTCCCGAAGATACGCTGATTTGTTGCGCACATGAGTATACTTTAGGAAATATTAAGTTTGCTCTTAGCCTTTTACCTCAGGATCCTGACCTTAACGAATATTATCGTAAAGTTAATGAGTTACGTGCAAAAAACCAAAAAACACTCCCCACAACTCTGAAAAATGAGCGTCGCATTAATGTTTTTTTACGCACGCAAGATACTGATTTAATTGAAATAATAAATAAAGAAACAACGTTGCAACAAGCTAGTGCGCGTTTTGCCTGGTTAAGGTCAAAGAAAGATAACTTCTGACAATTGCGGGTTGCCTTTTTAAAACTTCGCCGTTATGATCGCTCGTCTTTTAAGCAACTATTGACACACACATGAAGGCAAAAGCGATATTATTCGCCTCTGTCCTGCTTGTGGGGTGCCAGGCGTCTAAGCACGACGGCACCGTACAACAGCACGCACAGAGCCTTTCTGCAGCTGGTCAAGGGGAAGCAGGGAAGTTTACAAGTCAGGCGCGGTGGATGGACGATGGAACATTCTCCGGGCAGGAACAAGACTTGTGGGCTTCCATAAGCGACGAGCTAAAGATGGGAATTCCGGAAAATACCCGGATTCGCGAACAGAAACTAAAGTATTTAAGCAATAAGAGCTATCTCCACGATGTAACTTTACGGGCAGAGCCGTATATGTACTGGATAGCAGGGCAAGTTAAAAAACGTAACATGCCCATGGAACTGGTACTACTACCCATAGTGGAGAGCGCTTTTGACCCACATGCAACGTCTGGTCGCAATGCCGCAGGCATTTGGCAGATCATTCCAAGCACGGGTCGTAACTATGGTTTAAAACAGACTCGCAGCTACGATGCGCGTCGTGACGTGGTTGCATCCACAACGGCTGCCCTCGACATGATGCAGCGTCTGAACCGTATGTTTGACGGGGACTGGTTATTAACCGTTGCCGCCTATAACAGCGGTGAAGGGCGAGTACTGAAGGCAATGAAAGTGAATAAGGCGCGGGGTAAACCCACGGACTTCTGGTCACTTTCACTGCCACAGGAAACCAAAATTTACGTGCCAAAAATGCTGGCATTGAGTGACATACTCAAGAACAGCAAACGGTACGGCGTTAGTCTGCCAACGTCAGACGAGAGCCGTGCGCTGGCGCGTGTCAGGTTGAGCAATCCGGTAGAACTGGATCAACTGGCGGACATGGCGGGTATTTCGGTTAGCAAACTTAAGACCTTCAACGCAGGCGTTAAAGGTTCAACCTTAGGTGAAAGCGGGCCGCAATATGTCATGGTGCCTCAGAAACACGCCGACCAACTGCGTGAGTCTCTGGCATCAGGTGAAATCGCCGCCGTTCAGCCAACGCTGGTTGCGGACACAACGCCGCTTGCCAGTCGCAGTTACAAAGTGCGCTTAGGTGATACTATTTCAGGCATTGCGTCGCGTCTTGGCGTGACGACAAAAGATCTCCAGCAGTGGAATAACCTGCGCGGAGCTAACCTGAAAGTGGGCCAGAACTTGACGGTTGGAGCAGGTAGCAGTGCATCGCGCCTTGCGAATAATAGCGATAGCATTACCTATCGCGTACGCAAAGGCGATTCACTCTCCAGCATCGCTAAACGCCACGGCGTTAATATCCGTGACGTCATGCGCTGGAACAGTGATACCGACAATCTGAAGCCTGGCGATCAGCTAACGTTGTTTGTCAAAAACAGCGCGTCGCCAGACTCCTGACAGCAAGAAATATAAAAAGGCACCGTTTCCCCCGGTGCCTTTTTTGTTATGCGCTTTTCTGCGCTTCTGCCATGATAGTGTCGCTGGTAAAAGAGCCATCCTCTGTTAATTCGAAGTAGCGTTTCACCTCCTGCGATGCACTTTGCTGATACAGCCTGATGGCTTCGCTCAGCGTCTGCGGCGTACGCATACGGGCAATCCACGAACTGTATTCTAATGGCAAGCGATCGGTGATGAGATTACGCGTCGTCAGACCAGCGTCATTAAACAGAGAGAGCCACTCACCGCTGGAATAATTGCGTACGTGTGACGTATCGCGTAACGCTTCAACCGTCTGCAGCCAAATATCCCGCACCGGATGACCCGGAGACATCACGTCCATAATGATGACCGTTCCACCGGGCTTAAGCACACGCTTTACTTCGCGCAGCGCCTGCCCAACATCATGCCAGTGGTGAGCAGAGTAACGGCTGATCACTACATCAAACGCGCTGTCATCAAAAGGCAGACTCTCAGCATACCCCTGACGTGTCGTCACATTGTTCAGGCCGCGTTCTTTTGCTGCTTTGGCCACTACATCCAACATCTGGCTGGAAAGGTCATATGCCGTGACCTGTGCAACCTGCCCTGCGGCCACGAAACTGGCATGCCCTGCTCCACAGCCTAAATCCAGCACATGGGCTTCTGGAAATGCGCTAAGCCGTTCCGCCAGCCGTTGTAAATCACGGCCAGAAGCATGTACTGCGCTGGTTAAATAGGCACTGGCTTGTGCGCCAAACTGCTTTTCGACGTTGTCATGATGGGAACCTGTGGTCATTGTGTTGTCCTTAATTGAGTTGAAATAAAGGGCAGCACCTCGGATCAGGCCTGCCCCACGGCAGACCTGACACAACCATTATTGTTCAGGTTTGCCGGGACTGAATTCTACTAGTAGCGGGTTGTGGTCGGACGCGCGCGTGACCAGCACGGAGGCTTCCTGCACGTTCAGACCACGATAGAAGACGAAATCAAGAGGACGACCAAACGCCCGGCGGCGATTGTCATCGGTAAAGCGTACCTGGCGCAGCGACATCTCACGCGAGAAGCGATAAAGCGCATTCATACGTGGACGACTCCAGGCGTTGAAATCGCCGGCCATGATAACAGGGCCATTGTGGCGCATGATCTGATCACCAATTGGCAGAAGCTGTTTACTGTAAACATCGACACCAAGGCTGAAATTCACCGCATGCACATTCACCACCATCAGGTTTCGCATATCCGGCAGCGGATAGACCGTCACCAGCGCTGATTTGGCAAGGCGCAGGATTGGTTCCCGTTCTCGCAACGGGCAGCAATAGACCGGATGAGCAGAAGAGAGCGTCATCACACCAGATGGATGCTGAGGCAAAACAAACGCGGGAACCTGATCGGCGGCGAGATAGTTAGTGGTCGCAAACCTGACCAGCTCTGGCGTAGTTTGCGCTTCCTGCAATAAGACCAAATGCGCGTCTTTGCCAAAACTCTGCAAAACGGAGAGCCACTCAGCGCGCTGCTGTTTGAAGATATTCCATACCAGAACCCGAATTTTGTCATCACTACTCAGGGGGACACCGGCTGGCAATGCCTTACCAATACTCGCGAAGGACCCCGGCGGCATAATGCGCTCCGCAGGCTGTCCGGCAACATATCGCATGGCATAGGTATTTTTGGGCACTTTCGGTTTTAAACCTCTTCGTTTTAAGCCCCGGAACAACAAAAGGGGTCATTCAGTTATAGGGATTTTAGCGCAGAGTTTCAACGGCAATGGGCAGAAAAGCCTCAAGTAAAAGTTAGTAAGCACTCAATAACCATAATGAGTGAAGAGAGTATGGCAGGGAAGCTGGCGGGATGATTAAATAGCCAAACGATCATAATCGATATCAACTATTGCTACAGGCGCAAGAATGAAAGCCACCTCAGAAGAAATGATGATATTTGTCGCCGTCGTGGAAAGCGGCAGCTTTAGCCGTGCTGCAGAGCGCCTGGGTCAGGCTAATTCAGCCATCAGCCGGGCGATAAAAAAACTGGAGAGTAAACTGGGGGTTAACCTGCTTAATCGCACAACTCGTCAGTTGAGTCTTACGGAAGAAGGTGAGCGCTATTTTCGTCGCATTCAGGGTGTCCTACAGGAGATGGCCGCTGCAGAGACCGAGGTAATGGAGGCCAAACTGACACCTCGCGGCGTTCTACGTATCGATGCCGCAACGCCTGTGATGCTACATTTTGTGATGCCGATGATTAAGCCTTTTCGCGAACGCTACCCGGAAATTACATTGTCGCTGGTTTCCAGTGAAACCTTTATCAATTTAATTGAGCGTAAAGTAGATGTCGCGATCCGCGTGGGTAAGCTGACCGACTCCAGCCTACGGGCCAGGCCAATTTTTACCAGCTACCGCAAACTGATTGCATCACCAGATTATCTCACCCGCTACGGTGTACCCGAAACCGCAGAAGATCTCAAAAATCATACCTGTCTCGGTTTTACCGAGCCGGTCTCGCTCAATACCTGGCCCGTCGCCGCCCAGGATGGCCAGCTCTATGAAATCGACTGCGATATTTCTTCTAACAGCGGTGAGACGCTTAAACATCTCTGCCTGAACGGCAACGGTATCGCCAGCCTGTCTGATTTTATGATCGCAAAAGAGCTGGAAAGTGGTGAACTGGTGGAAGTCCTGGCAAGCAAGCGTCTACCGGTTGAAACGCCATTCAGCGCGGTTTATTACAGTGACAGAGCCGTTAGTACGCGCATACGTGCGTTTATTGATTTCATTAGCGAATATCTCTCCTGATCTCCTCCGGTACGCCTTGTGCGTGCTTTCAAACGCTCTACCTCGTTCCTCTTTGTCAGAATAAATCGGCTCAATCATAGTGACTTGCATTTTGATAGTTACTATGCGAATGTGCTTTCCAGATAAGTTCTGGAGAGAAAAAAATGAAAAACGAACCGCTGTGCGAAGCTCCTTGCCCCATCGCCAGAAGCCTTGGCCGCATTGGTGATAGCTGGAGCATAATAATTCTGCGTGATGCTTTCGCAGGCTTTACCCGTTTCGATGAATTTCAAAAAAGCGCAAACGTGGCACCCAATATTCTTTCACGACGCCTGAAAGAGTTGGTGGATGACGGTTTACTGGAAAAAGTCTGTTACAGCAGTACGCCCCCCCGCTATGAGTACCATTTAACTGAGCGTGGACGTGATTTCCGCCCGGTGATCATCGCGCTTGCCGAATGGGGTAATCGTCATTTTGCAACTGAAGGCCGTCAGATTCAGTTGGTCGAGAAAGAGACCCAGCGCCTGGTGCACGCCATGATGGTTGATGCCGAAACCGGCCATCCCCTGACGCCCGAGAAATACGCTTTGGTTCCCGGACCTGCCGCCTCCCCCATGATTCGTTATCGCCACGACTATCTGCAACGCAAGCGTGCGGGTGACAACACGCAAAAATTTGCGCCGCAATTACATCTGGATCAGCATCATGAATCTCAAGAGTAAAAAACGCACCCTTACCTTATTGTTATCCGGTATCGCTGTATTAGGTGCCGTAGGTTATGGTGCCTGGTGGTATACAAATGCGCGTTTTTTGCAATCGACGGACGATGCCTACGTCGGCGGGGATATCAGCGCCATTTCGGCGAAAGTCTCTGGTTATATTCAGGAGATCGCCATAAAAGACAATATGCCCGTGAAAAAAGGCGAGCTACTTGTTCGCCTTGATGCAAGGGACTATCAGGCGGCGCTGGCAAAAGCGGAAGGTGAAGTTGCCGCTCAACAAGCAGCGATGGCTGACCTTATTGCTACCCGACAATTACAACTGGCGACCATCGAAGGCTCGGCGGCCAGCCTCGGGGCCGCGCAGGCTACTACGCTAAAAACAGCGGGCGACAGTCGCCGCTATAATGCGCTGGCGCAGACGGTCGCTATTTCGGCACAGGTGCGAGAAAACGCTGAGGCAGACTACCATCGAGCCAGGGCAGAAGAAGGCAAAGCCCGGGCAGATAAAGCGGTTGCCGAACGCCAGTTACTGGTGCTTGATGCGCGGGAAAAACAAATCCGCGCGGCCCTCGCTCAGGCGCAGGCAGGGCTGGATATGGCCCGTCTCAATCTTAGTTATACAGAGATCCGCGCCCCTTTTGATGGCGTTGTTGGCAACCGGCGCGCATGGTCTGGCTCATTCGTTAGTAGCGGTACGCAATTGCTTTCTCTGGTCCCCAGTCACGATTTGTGGGTAGACGCCAACTTCAAAGAAAACCAGCTGGCGAATATGCGCCCCGGTCAAGCAGCAACAGTGGTTGCGGATGTTATACCAGGACGCACTTTTACCGGCCATGTCATGAGCCTCTCACCGGCAACCGGTTCACGCTTCAGTCTTCTCCCTGCTGAAAACGCGACCGGTAACTTCACCAAAATTGTTCAACGCATCCCGGTTCGCATCGCTCTGGATGGCGAAGCGTCAACATTAGGACTTTTGCGCCCCGGTTTGTCTGTCGCTGTCACAGTGGATGAAAAGAGTCGCCAATGAGTAGCGCAACAGCCCCAGCGCAGCTACAGGGTACGGCGCTGCCGATGAACCAAAAGCTCTTTGCTTTCGCCACAATGTGCCTGGGAATGTTCATTGCACTGCTGGATATTCAGATCGTATCGGCATCGCTACGTGATATCGGCGGGGGCCTTTCTGCTGGCGATGATGAAACGGTCTGGGTGCAAACCAGCTATCTGATCGCGGAGATCATTATCATTCCCCTGTCGGGATGGCTTGCCAGGGTGATGTCGACCCGCTGGCTTTTCGCCGCGTCGGCTGCCGGTTTTACGCTGATGAGTCTGCTGTGTGGATGGGCGTGGAATATTCAGAGCATGATTGCTTTTCGCGCATTGCAAGGGCTGGCCGGGGGCTCAATGATCCCGCTGGTGTTCACGACTGCATTTGCCTTTTTTCAGGGTAAACAGCGCGTTATCGCCGCAGCTACGATTGGTGGTCTTGCTTCGCTGGCACCTACGCTGGGCCCTACGGTAGGGGGCTGGATCACGGAAAATTTTAGCTGGCACTGGCTGTTTTTTATCAATATCTTGCCAGGCATTTATATTGCGGTAACGGTACCTTTGCTGGTCAATATTGATGCGCCCAGCCCAGGGTTATTGCGCGGCGCGGACTACCTTAGCATCGTGCTTTTGGCTATATCGCTCGGTTGCCTGGAATATACACTTGAGGAAGGACCGCGTTGGGGCTGGTTTGATGACGGCACGCTGACCATCACGGGGTGGCTGGCTTTACTGTGTGGGATAGCGTTTGTCATACGGACATTGCGCCATTCTCAGCCGGTCATGGATCTACGCGCACTTTCCGATCGTACATTTACTCTGGGCTGTTACTTTTCATTTATGGCCGGGGTCGGGATCTTCTCAACTATCTATCTGACACCCCTTTTTCTGGGTACGGTCCGCGGTTTTAGCGCGCTGGATATCGGCCTTGCTATCTTCTCAACTGGCTTGTTTCAGGTGCTTTCGATCCCTTTTTACTCCTGGCTTGCCAACAAAGTGGACTTGCGTTGGTTGCTCATGGTCGGGCTGCTGGGATTCGCCTTCTCGATGTATAGTTTTATTCCGCTCACCCACGACTGGGGAGCGAAAGAACTCCTTTTACCGCAGGCGTTTCGCGGTCTCGCACAGCAATTCGCCGTTGCCCCGACTGTCACGCTTACGCTTGGCAGTTTGCCGCCCGCACGTCTAAAACTAGCATCAGGACTGTTTAATTTGATGCGTAATTTGGGGGGTGCCATCGGTATCGCGCTTTGCGGCACCGTTATCAATGATCGTACAAATCTTCATTACAGCCGCCTTGCCGATCATCTTAATGGTACAAACCTCAATTTAAGCGATTTTGTTCAGACCCGCGCCGCGGCATTAATGGCTCAGGGGATGGACGCCAGTTCGGCACAGACAGCCGGCCTGAAAAATCTGGCCGCATTAGCACTAAGAGAAGCAAGGACGCAGGCATTCGCCGACGCGTTCTATTTGATCATGATCGGATTCTTAATTGCCGCTGCGCTGGTTCCTTTCATGAAGAAACCGCAGGCATAGCATGACAACATCAGGAGAGTTTTATGAGCAGTCTACAAAGACGCATTGTCGTGACAGGGATGGGTATTGTCAGCCCGCTGGGTTGCGGCGTCCAACATGTCTGGCAATCGTTACTGGCAGGAAAGTCGGGTATCCGGTCGCTGCCTGAATCGATTGTCGAAGATATCGCCTGCAAAGTGGCGGGGCAGGTTCCAGGAATTGAAGAGGATCCCCAACACGGTTTTGATCCACTATCCGTCATTCCGGCAAAAGAGCGCAAGAAGATGGATCGTTTCATTGAATTTGCGCTGGTAGCGGCACAGGAAGCGCTTCTTCAGGCAAAATGGTTTCCGCAAGAGCAGGCGTTAAAAGATCGTACTGCGACCATCATTGCGACAGGCATTGGTGGCTTTAATCAAATCGCCGAGGCAGTCCAGACAACCGAGCACCGCGGTCCACGCAAGTTATCCCCCTTCACGATCCCTTCTTTTCTGGCAAACCTGGCGGCAGGCCATGTTTCTATCGCGCATGGTTTTCGCGGCCCCATTGGCGCGCCGGTGACCGCCTGTGCAGCCGGAGCGCAGGCTATCGGGGATGCGGCAAGGTTAATCCGGGCCGGTGAAGCAGACATTGCACTGTGTGGAGGCAGTGAAGCCGCAATCCATCGCGTCAGTCTGGCTGGTTTTGCTGCGGCCAGGGCACTTTCGAGTGGATTTAACGATAATCCAACGGAGGCATCAAGACCATTTGATCAGGACAGAGATGGTTTCGTAATGGGAGAAGGGGCTGGTCTTCTGGTGATTGAATCGCTCGAACATGCGCAGGCCCGTGGAGTGACGCCGCTGGCAGAACTGGTGGGCTATGGCACCAGTGCAGATGCTTACCACCTTACGGCAGGACCGGAAGATGGCAATGGCGCACGACGCGCAATGGAAGCCGCATTACAACAGGCCGGGATTTCATCAGAGCAAGTGCAGCATATCAATGCACACGCCACTTCAACTCAGGTTGGAGATAAAGGCGAACTGGCGGCAATACGCGCACTGTTTGCTGAACATCCGGTTGCCATCACATCAACAAAATCTGCCACCGGACATTTGCTGGGTGCGGCAGGCGGTATTGAAGCGATCTTCACCATTCAGGCATTACGTGATCAAATAGCCCCACCTACCCTGAACCTGCATAATCCGGATATTGCTGCAGCGGGTATGCACCTTGTAGCGCTCACTGCACAGCCGCTAACGATGGAATACGCGCTTTCAAACGGGTTTGGTTTTGGCGGCGTGAATGCCAGCCTGCTGCTAAAACGATGGGAAGACTTGCAGTAATAATGAAATAAAGGGCTATGTGCCCTTTGTTTTGCCTGCTTTAGTGATAAATAGCAGACGAAAAAAAACCGCATCTCGTTTGAGATGCGGCTCTTAATGAGTGGCGGAACGGACGGGACTCGAACCCGCGACCCCCTGCGTGACAGGCAGGTATTCTAACCGACTGAACTACCGCTCCACCGAATACTTCTGTAACCACCGGATTAATGCACCGGCTTACTTCTTAATTTGATGCCTGGCAGTTTATGAATCACGTTGTGATTCACCCTTCGGGCCGTTGCTGCGCAACGTTCAAAAGCGCTCGCTTTTGTCCTACTCTCTGTCGAGTAGCGAACTGCCCCGAAGACGGGTGCAGGTCTTTTAATTTGATGCCTGGCAGTTCCCTACTCTCACATGGGGAGACCCCACACTACCATCGGCGCTACGGCGTTTCACTTCTGAGTTCGGCATGGGGTCAGGTGGGACCACCGCGCTAAAGCCGCCAGGCAAATTCTGTTGCCGGAAACGAATCTTTTTCACTGTGGCTGCGTTGGCTGCATTCGCAAAGTCAGTCACATACTCATGTATGCTCCTTCCTTTCCTTCATTTGCCGCCTTGCCTCAGCGTAAAATCTTTCGTTCCCGAAAATCTGTATCTAAGCTGAAAATTCTCTCAATCCGCCAAAACATCTTCGGCGTTGTAAGGTTAAGCCTCACGGTTCATTAGTACCGGTTAGCTCAACGCATCGCTGCGCTTACACACCCGGCCTATCAACGTCGTCGTCTTCAACGTTCCTTTAGTGTCCTTAAAGGACAAGGGAGAACTCATCTCGGGGCAAGTTTCGTGCTTAGATGCTTTCAGCACTTATCTCTTCCGCATGTAGCTACCGGGCAGTGCCATTGGCATGACAACCCGAACACCAGTGATGCGTCCACTCCGGTCCTCTCGTACTAGGAGCAGCCCCCCTCAATTCTCCAGCGCCCACGGCAGATAGGGACCGAACTGTCTCACGACGTTCTAAACCCAGCTCGCGTACCACTTTAAATGGCGAACAGCCATACCCTTGGGACCTACTTCAGCCCCAGGATGTGATGAGCCGACATCGAGGTGCCAAACACCGCCGTCGATATGAACTCTTGGGCGGTATCAGCCTGTTATCCCCGGAGTACCTTTTATCCGTTGAGCGATGGCCCTTCCATTCAGAACCACCGGATCACTATGACCTGCTTTCGCACCTGCTCGCGCCGTCACGCTCGCAGTCAAGCTGGCTTATGCCATTGCACTAACCTCCTGATGTCCGACCAGGATTAGCCAACCTTCGTGCTCCTCCGTTACTCTTTGGGAGGAGACCGCCCCAGTCAAACTACCCACCAGACACTGTCCGCAACCCGGATTACGGGTCCACGTTAGAACATCAAACATTAAAGGGTGGTATTTCAAGGTTGGCTCCATGCAGACTGGCGTCCACACTTCAAAGCCTCCCACCTATCCTACACATCAAGGCTCAATGTTCAGTGTCAAGCTATAGTAAAGGTTCACGGGGTCTTTCCGTCTTGCCGCGGGTACACTGCATCTTCACAGCGAGTTCAATTTCACTGAGTCTCGGGTGGAGACAGCCTGGCCATCATTACGCCATTCGTGCAGGTCGGAACTTACCCGACAAGGAATTTCGCTACCTTAGGACCGTTATAGTTACGGCCGCCGTTTACCGGGGCTTCGATCAAGAGCTTCTCCTTACGGATAACCCCATCAATTAACCTTCCGGCACCGGGCAGGCGTCACACCGTATACGTCCACTTTCGTGTTTGCACAGTGCTGTGTTTTTAATAAACAGTTGCAGCCAGCTGGTATCTTCGACTGATTTCAGCTCCACCCGCAGGGGCTTCACCTACATATCAGCGTGCCTTCTCCCGAAGTTACGGCACCATTTTGCCTAGTTCCTTCACCCGAGTTCTCTCAAGCGCCTTGGTATTCTCTACCTGACCACCTGTGTCGGTTTGGGGTACGATTTCGTGTTACCTGATGCTTAGAGGCTTTTCCTGGAAGCAGGGCATTTGTTACTTCATCACCGTAGTGACTCGTCATCACACCTCAGCCTTGATTATCCGGATTTGCCTGGATAACCAGCCTACATGCTTAAACCGGGACAACCGTCGCCCGGCTAACATAGCCTTCTCCGTCCCCCCTTCGCAGTAACACCAAGTACAGGAATATTAACCTGTTTCCCATCGACTACGCCTTTCGGCCTCGCCTTAGGGGTCGACTCACCCTGCCCCGATTAACGTTGGACAGGAACCCTTGGTCTTCCGGCGAGCGGGCTTTTCACCCGCTTTATCGTTACTTATGTCAGCATTCGCACTTCTGATACCTCCAGCATGCCTCACAGCACACCTTCGCAGGCTTACAGAACGCTCCCCTACCCAACAACACTTAGTGTCGCTGCCGCAGCTTCGGTGCATGGTTTAGCCCCGTTACATCTTCCGCGCAGGCCGACTCGACCAGTGAGCTATTACGCTTTCTTTAAATGATGGCTGCTTCTAAGCCAACATCCTGGCTGTCTGTGCCTTCCCACATCGTTTCCCACTTAACCATGACTTTGGGACCTTAGCTGGCGGTCTGGGTTGTTTCCCTCTTCACGACGGACGTTAGCACCCGCCGTGTGTCTCCCGTGATAACATTCTCCGGTATTCGTAGTTTGCATCGGGTTGGTAAGCCGGGATGGCCCCCTAGCCGAAACAGTGCTCTACCCCCGGAGATGAATTCACGAGGCGCTACCTAAATAGCTTTCGGGGAGAACCAGCTATCTCCCGGTTTGATTGGCCTTTCACCCCCAGCCACAAGTCATCCGCTAATTTTTCAACATTAGTCGGTTCGGTCCTCCAGTTAGTGTTACCCAACCTTCAACCTGCCCATGGCTAGATCACCGGGTTTCGGGTCTATACCCTGCAACTTAACGCCCAGTTAAGACTCGGTTTCCCTTCGGCTCCCCTATTCGGTTAACCTTGCTACAGAATATAAGTCGCTGACCCATTATACAAAAGGTACGCAGTCACCCCATTAAGAGGCTCCCACTGCTTGTACGTACACGGTTTCAGGTTCTTTTTCACTCCCCTCGCCGGGGTTCTTTTCGCCTTTCCCTCACGGTACTGGTTCACTATCGGTCAGTCAGGAGTATTTAGCCTTGGAGGATGGTCCCCCCATATTCAGACAGGATACCACGTGTCCCGCCCTACTCATCGAGCTCACAGCCTGTGTGCTTTCGTGTACGGGGCTGTCACCCTGTATCGCCGGACTTTCCAGACCGTTCCACTAACACACAAGCTGATTCAGGCTCTGGGCTGCTCCCCGTTCGCTCGCCGCTACTGGGGGAATCTCGGTTGATTTCTTTTCCTCGGGGTACTTAGATGTTTCAGTTCCCCCGGTTCGCCTCATTAACCTATGGATTCAGTTAATGATAGTGCAACGGATTGCACTGGGTTTCCCCATTCGGACATCGCCGGGTCAAAGGTTCATATCACCTCGCCGGCGCTTTTCGCAGATTAGCACGTCCTTCATCGCCTCTGACTGCCAGGGCATCCACCGTGTACGCTTAGTCGCTTAACCTCACAACCCGAAGATGTCTTGTTCTGTCCGGTTTGTTGCGCGTTGTGAATACTGTGTTGTTCCGTACTCGCGATGCTCATGGACATCAAGTCCACTCCGCTCGCTGCGTGCGGTACGCCTTGTCTTCACATCGCTCACGTCACCTTTTACAGTGTCATCTTCTGATTGCGATAATTTGAGAGACTCGAACACACTGTCATCTGTTCTTATTACGGAGAACAGACACTGTGTGTCGTTTCAATTTTCAGCTTGATCCAGATTTTTAAAGAGCAAAACTTCGCAGTGCACCTTTTCAGGTTCACTCTGAAGTTTTCTTGTGTTCGCAGTAAAAGATGGTGGAGCTATGCGGGATCGAACCGCAGACCTCCTGCGTGCAAAGCAGGCGCTCTCCCAGCTGAGCTATAGCCCCATCGTAGTTAAATCTCACCAACCTTAATTACTGTTGAGGCAAGGCGTGGTGACACGAAGCATACGTAAAGTATGTGAGTGTCGCCGCAACGCAGCATCAGCAGGAATTTGGTAGGCCTGAGTGGACTTGAACCACCGACCTCACCCTTATCAGGGGTGCGCTCTAACCACCTGAGCTACAAGCCTGCAGAGATTTTTTACTGCTCTATTTCATCAGACAATCTGTGTGGACACTACAAAGGCAGGTTCTTTAAGGTAAGGAGGTGATCCAACCGCAGGTTCCCCTACGGTTACCTTGTTACGACTTCACCCCAGTCATGAATCACAAAGTGGTAAGCGCCCTCCCGAAGGTTAAGCTACCTACTTCTTTTGCAACCCACTCCCATGGTGTGACGGGCGGTGTGTACAAGGCCCGGGAACGTATTCACCGTGGCATTCTGATCCACGATTACTAGCGATTCCGACTTCATGGAGTCGAGTTGCAGACTCCAATCCGGACTACGACATACTTTATGAGGTCCGCTTGCTCTCGCGAGGTCGCTTCTCTTTGTATATGCCATTGTAGCACGTGTGTAGCCCTGGTCGTAAGGGCCATGATGACTTGACGTCATCCCCACCTTCCTCCAGTTTATCACTGGCAGTCTCCTTTGAGTTCCCGGCCGGACCGCTGGCAACAAAGGATAAGGGTTGCGCTCGTTGCGGGACTTAACCCAACATTTCACAACACGAGCTGACGACAGCCATGCAGCACCTGTCTCACGGCTCCCGAAGGCACTAAGGCATCTCTGCCAAATTCCGTGGATGTCAAGACCAGGTAAGGTTCTTCGCGTTGCATCGAATTAAACCACATGCTCCACCGCTTGTGCGGGCCCCCGTCAATTCATTTGAGTTTTAACCTTGCGGCCGTACTCCCCAGGCGGTCGACTTAACGCGTTAGCTCCGGAAGCCACGCCTCAAGGGCACAACCTCCAAGTCGACATCGTTTACGGCGTGGACTACCAGGGTATCTAATCCTGTTTGCTCCCCACGCTTTCGCACCTGAGCGTCAGTCTTTGTCCAGGGGGCCGCCTTCGCCACCGGTATTCCTCCAGATCTCTACGCATTTCACCGCTACACCTGGAATTCTACCCCCCTCTACAAGACTCAAGCCTGCCAGTTTCGAATGCAGTTCCCAGGTTGAGCCCGGGGATTTCACATCCGACTTGACAGACCGCCTGCGTGCGCTTTACGCCCAGTAATTCCGATTAACGCTTGCACCCTCCGTATTACCGCGGCTGCTGGCACGGAGTTAGCCGGTGCTTCTTCTGCGGGTAACGTCAATCAACACGGTTATTAACCGCATTGCCTTCCTCCCCGCTGAAAGTGCTTTACAACCCGAAGGCCTTCTTCACACACGCGGCATGGCTGCATCAGGCTTGCGCCCATTGTGCAATATTCCCCACTGCTGCCTCCCGTAGGAGTCTGGACCGTGTCTCAGTTCCAGTGTGGCTGGTCATCCTCTCAGACCAGCTAGGGATCGTCGCCTTGGTGAGCCATTACCTCACCAACAAGCTAATCCCATCTGGGCACATCCGATGGCAAGAGGCCCGAAGGTCCCCCTCTTTGGTCTTGCGACATTATGCGGTATTAGCTACCGTTTCCAGTAGTTATCCCCCTCCATCGGGCAGTTTCCCAGACATTACTCACCCGTCCGCCACTCGTCACCCAAGAGCAAGCTCTCTGTGCTACCGTTCGACTTGCATGTGTTAGGCCTGCCGCCAGCGTTCAATCTGAGCCATGATCAAACTCTTCAATTTAAAAGTTTGATGCTCGTAGAATTAAACTTCGTAATGAATTACGTGTTCACTCTATGAGACTTGGTATTCATTTATCGTCCGGGGACGTTAAGAATCCATGTCACTTTGAGTGCCCACACAGATTGTCTGATAAATTGTTAAAGAGCAGTGCAACGCGGCTTTCGCTCACCGTTGCGAGGTGGCGTATATTACGCTTTCCTCTTTCAGAGTCAACCCGTTATTTCAGGATTTTTCTCTTCAACCGACCCGGCTGTTTGTGTGAAGTGATTCACATCCGCCGTGTCGATGGAGGCGCATTATAGGCAGCCCACGATGAATGACAAGCGAAAAAATGCATTTTTATTTCAACCGCTCATCTTTTCATCATAACGGTTACTTTTGTTGCTTTTTGATAGCCGCAGGCAGGTCCGCAAGGCTATTAATCACCCAATCTGCCGCATTTTCCGCCTCTGGCGTGACGGGCTTGCCGGTACGCACCAATACTTTCGTTCCCACATCAGCAGCGGTAGCCGCCTGCATATCTTCGAGTTTGTCACCCACCATATAAGAAGCAGACATATCAATGTGCAGATAGTCTCGAGCAGAAATGAGCATGCCCGGATGTGGTTTACGGCAGTCACACACCTGGCGGAACTCTTCTACCGTCCCCTGAGGGTGGTGCGGGCAATAGTAGATACCATCCAGCTCGACATCGCGATCGGCCAGCGACCAGTCCATCCATTCGGTGAGCGTTTCAAATTGCGCTTCGGTGAATTTACCGCGCGCGATACCGGACTGATTGGTCACCACCACCAGCGCGAAGCCCATGGCTTTCAGTTCGCGCATGGCGTCAATGACACCGTCTATAAATTCGAAGTTATCAATTTCGTGCACATAACCGTGGTCGACATTAATAGTGCCATCACGGTCGAGGAAAATTGCGGGTACTGATTTTGCCACCGGGTTGCTCCTGAAAAAGGCATGTGGGCGTAGTATCTCATGTTTCACCGCACAGGAAAGTGCTCATCGCGCAGGGTTCGATTGATTTAGACGTCTGGATGCCTTAACATCCGCCTTGTTTACGGTCATCACCCGTAACAGGCAGAACAAAATGCCACGGCTAACTCTCATACGATAAAAATAATCTGATGATTAAACTTTCCAATATAACCAAAGTATTCCAGCAGGGAACTCGCACCATTCAGGCGTTGAACAATGTCAGCCTGCATGTTCCTGCCGGGCAAATTTATGGCGTCATTGGTGCCTCTGGCGCCGGTAAAAGTACGCTTATTCGCTGCGTTAACCTGCTTGAGCGCCCATCCCAGGGTAGCGTCCAGGTTGACGGCCAGGAGCTGACAGCCCTTTCAGAAGCACAACTCACTAAAGCTCGCCGCCAGATTGGCATGATCTTCCAGCACTTTAATTTACTCTCTTCCCGCACCGTGTTTGGTAACGTCGCGTTGCCACTTGAGCTGGATAACACGCCGCGCGAAGAGATTAACCGTCGCGTCAAAGAATTGCTGGACCTGGTTGGACTGGGCGACAAACACGACAGCTATCCGGCGAATCTGTCCGGTGGTCAAAAGCAGCGTGTGGCCATTGCCCGCGCACTGGCGAGCAACCCGAAAGTACTGCTGTGTGATGAAGCCACAAGCGCACTGGATCCGGCAACTACGCGTTCCATTCTGGAGTTATTGAAAGACATCAACCGTCGTCTGGGCCTGACGATTCTGCTCATTACCCACGAAATGGATGTCGTAAAACGCATTTGCGACTGCGTTGCCGTTATCAGTAATGGTGAACTGATCGAACAGGACACCGTAAGTGAAGTGTTCTCTCATCCCAAAACGCCGCTGGCACAGCAGTTTATTCAGTCAACGTTGCACCTGGATATCCCTGAGGATTACCAGCAGCGCCTGAAAGATCAGCCACTGACAGGTAGCGTGCCGATGTTACGCATGGAATTCACCGGTCAATCGGTCGATGCCCCCCTGCTTTCTGAGACCGCACGCCGCTATAACGTGAACAACAATATTATCAGTGCGCAGATGGATTACGCCGGTGGCGTGAAATTCGGCATTATGCTGACAGAAATGCACGGCGAGCCGCAGGATACGCAAGCCGCTATTGCCTGGCTTAAGGAACACCATGTGAAAGTAGAGGTGCTGGGTTATGTCTGAGGCAATGATGTGGTTACTGGCGCGTGGCGTCTGGGAAACGCTGGCAATGACCTTCGTATCCGGTTTCTTCGGCTTTGTGCTGGGTCTTCCGGTTGGCGTGCTGCTGTATGTCTCGCGTCCTGGACAAATTTCGGAGAATGCAAAACTCTACCGTACCATTTCGGCGCTGGTGAATATTTTCCGTTCGATCCCGTTCATTATCTTACTGGTCTGGATGATCCCGTTCACCCGTATTATCGTGGGGACTTCCATCGGCCTGCAGGCAGCGATTGTGCCTCTGACCGTCGGTGCAGCACCTTTTATTGCCCGTATGGTGGAAAACGCCCTGTTGGAAATCCCAACCGGCCTGATTGAAGCCTCCCGTGCAATGGGCGCAACCCCGATGCAGATCATCCGTAAGGTACTACTGCCGGAAGCACTGCCGGGTCTGGTCAATGCAGCAACAATTACCCTGATTACCCTGGTGGGTTATTCCGCAATGGGTGGAGCCGTGGGCGCAGGCGGTCTGGGGCAGATTGGCTACCAGTACGGTTATATTGGCTATAACGCCATTGTGATGAATACCGTCCTGGCACTGCTGGTGATTCTGGTTTACTTAATTCAGTTTGCAGGCGATCGTATCGTTCGCTCTGTTACGCATAAATAACGTTGCTCACAACACAACGACTCTGAAAGAAAGGAAAAAACACATGGCTTTTAAATTCAAGACCTTTGCGGCAGTGGGTGCCCTGATTGGTTCTCTGGCTCTGGTAGGTTGTGGTCAGGACGAAAAGAATCCGAACCACATTAAAGTCGGCGTCATCGTCGGTGCTGAACAGCAGGTTGCCGAAGTTGCACAGAAAGTCGCGAAAGAGAAATACGGTCTGGACGTTGAGCTGGTAACCTTTAATGACTACGTTCTGCCGAACGAAGCGCTGAGCAAAGGCGACATCGATGCGAACGCCTTCCAGCACAAACCGTACCTGGATCAGCAGATCAAAGATCGTGGCTATAAACTGGTTGCTGTTGGCAATACCTTTGTTTACCCGATCGCAGGCTACTCCAAAAAAATTAAATCTATCAATGAATTGCAGGAAGGCGCTCAGGTCGCTGTACCGAACGATCCGACTAACCTCGGCCGTTCCCTGCTGCTGTTGCAGAAACAGGGCCTGATCAAACTGAAAGATGGTGTTGGCCTGCTGCCAACCGCTCTGGATATTACAGAGAACCCGAAAAACCTGAAAATTGTTGAGCTGGAAGCCCCACAACTGCCGCGCTCGCTGGACGATGCACAAATCGCGCTGGCCGTTATTAACACCACCTACGCCAGCCAGATCAATCTGACGCCAGCAAAAGATGGTATCTTTGTCGAAGATAAAGACTCTCCGTACGTTAACCTGATCGTTACCCGCGAAGACAACAAAGACGCAGAAAACGTGAAGAAATTCGTTCAGGCCTATCAGTCTGACGAAGTCTACGAAGCAGCGAACAAAGTCTTCAATGGCGGTGCGGTGAAAGGCTGGTAATCCGGCCCGTCAGCAATATCCTTCAGGACGGGCTCATGCCCGTCTTGTCATTTGTGCAAGCTCCTGATTCAATAAGCGGCGTTAAGATCATTTTTTGAGGATATATTATGCGTGCTTTACCGATCTGTTTTTTAGCACTCATGCTGAGCGGCTGTTCAATGCTAAGCAGATCTCCTGTCGAACCTGTTCAAAGCACAGCAACCCCGCCTAAAACAGAACCAGCAAAACCGAAACCGCCGCGTCCGACGCCGGTTCGAATCATTACCAATGCTGAAGATTTGGTGGGTAAACCGTTCCGTGATTTAGGTGAAGTGACCGGTGACTCTTGCCAGGCAACCAATCAGGATTCCCCACCGAACATCCCGACCGCCCGTAAGCGCATGCAAATCAACGCATCAAAAATGAAAGCGAATGCGGTTCTGCTCCACAGCTGTGAAATCACCAGCGGCACGCCGGGTTGCTACCGTCAGGCTGTATGCGTAGGTTCAGCGCTGAACGTCACGGCGAAATGACCACATTTGCCATCGAGCAGATAGGCGTCATCCGCTCCCCCTATAAAGAAAAGTTTGCCGTTCCCCGCCAGCCTGGTCTGGTTAAACATGGAGGCGGCGAACTGCATCTGCTGCCTCCCTATAATCAGGCCGAAGCCGTACGCGGGCTTGAGGCGTTCAGCCATCTCTGGATTGTGTTCATTTTCCACCAGACGATGGCTGGCGGCTGGCGTCCTACGGTACGCCCTCCCCGGCTCGGGGGGAATGCGCGGATGGGGGTTTTTGCCACGCGTTCAACCTTCCGTCCTAATCCGATTGGCATGTCTTTGGTGGAGCTTAAAGGCATTCACTGCGAGAAAGAGCGTGTCATTTTGCAACTGGGCAGTCTTGATCTCGTCGACGGCACGCCCGTCGTGGATATCAAACCCTATTTACCCTTTGCTGAGGCTCTGCCGCATGCCAGCGCCAGTTATGCGCAGCAGGCCCCCGTCGCGGAGATGGCGGTGTGCTTCACGCCGGAGCTCGAAGCGGCATTTCCACAGTTAGAAAAGCGTTACCCGCAGCTAAGATCGTTTATTATTGACGTCCTGGCGCAGGACCCGCGCCCGGCATACCGTAAAGATGAGGAAATGGGGAAAACGTACGCGGTCTTGTTGCTGGATTTCAACGTGCGCTGGCGCGTGACCACTGCAGGTTTTGAAGTGTTTGCGCTGGAAGGCCGTTAATTTATCCTCCCTCTACTTTTGGCATCTCTTTCTCGCTGGTAAACTGAATCACTTTTTTTGAATCAGGCTCCTTTTGAGTCTGTTCCAATCGTCCAAATGGAACCGTAACAACATGCGTACTAGCCAATACCTGCTCTCCACTCTGAAGGAGACACCTGCCGACGCCGAAGTCATCAGCCATCAGTTGATGTTGCGCGCCGGGATGATTCGCAAGCTGGCCTCCGGGTTGTATACCTGGCTGCCGACCGGCGTGCGCGTCCTGAAAAAAGTCGAAAACATCGTGCGTGAAGAGATGAACAACGCCGGTGCGATTGAGGTGTTAATGCCGGTCGTTCAGCCTTCTGAACTGTGGCAAGAGAGTGGTCGTTGGGAGCAGTACGGCCCGGAACTGCTGCGTATTTCTGACCGTGGCGAGCGTCCGTTCGTACTCGGCCCGACTCACGAAGAAGTGATCACCGATCTGATTCGTAACGAGCTCAGCTCTTACAAACAGCTACCGCTGAATTTCTTCCAGATCCAGACCAAGTTCCGTGACGAAGTACGTCCGCGTTTCGGCGTGATGCGTTCCCGTGAATTCCTGATGAAAGATGCCTACTCTTTCCATACTTCTCAGGAATCGCTGCAGGAAACCTACGACGCGATGTATGCCGCCTACAGCAAAATCTTTACCCGCATCGGGCTGGAGTTCCGCCCGGTTCAGGCTGATACCGGCTCTATCGGTGGTAGCGCGTCTCATGAGTTCCAGGTACTGGCGCAAAGCGGTGAAGATGACATCGTTTTCTCTGATACCTCTGACTATGCCGCCAACATCGAACTGGCAGAAGCTGTGGCGCCGAAAGCACCGCGTGCAGCGGCAACTCAGGAGATGACGCTGGTTGATACGCCGAACGCGAAAACCATCGCCGAGCTGGTTGAACAGTTCAACCTGCCGATTGAAAAAACCGTTAAGACCCTGCTGGTCAAAGCCGTTGAAGGCAGCAGCTACCCGCTGGTCGCCCTGCTGGTACGTGGCGATCACGAACTGAACGAAGTAAAAGCCGAAAAACTGGCGCAGGTTGCCAGCCCGCTGACGTTCGCGACCGAAGCTGAAATTCGCGCCGTGGTAAATGCGGGTCCGGGTTCGCTGGGGCCGGTAAACATGCCGATTCCGGTCGTTATCGACCGTACCGTTGTGGCAATGAGCGATTTTGCCGCTGGCGCTAACATTGATGGTAAGCACTACTTCGGTATCAACTGGGACCGTGATGTAGCAACCCCGGAAATCGCCGATATCCGTAACGTGGTGGCTGGCGACCCAAGCCCGGACGGTCAGGGGACGCTTCTGATCAAACGCGGTATCGAAGTGGGTCACATCTTCCAGTTAGGTACCAAATACTCTGAAGCGCTGAAGGCGTCCGTTCAGGGTGAAGATGGTCGTAACCAGATCCTGACCATGGGCTGCTACGGTATCGGGGTAACGCGTGTTGTGGCTGCGGCGATTGAACAGAACTTCGATGACCGCGGTATTGTATGGCCAGAAGCGATTGCACCGTTCCAGGTGGCCATTCTGCCCATGAACATGCACAAATCTTACCGTGTTCAGGAACTGGCAGAGAAGCTCTATAACGAACTGCGCGCACAGGGTATCGACGTGCTGATGGACGACCGTAAAGAGCGTCCGGGTGTGATGTTCGCTGATATGGAGCTGATCGGTATTCCGCACACCATCGTGCTGGGCGACCGTAACCTCGACAACGACGATATCGAATACAAATACCGTCGCACTGGCGAAAAACAGATGATCAAGACGGGTGATATCCTTAATTACCTTGTCAGCGCCATCAAGGGCTAACAGTAAAAAGCCTCGCAAATGCGAGGCTTTTTTTATTGGTGATTACAATCTTTTCCGGCTATAAATTTCGCGTTTTTATCCGCCACCAGCGTCTTTTCCATCGCACCGTTATCCGTTTTCGGCTGTAGCGCGAAATGTCCTTCCACCTCCAGCAATACCGGCTGCGAAGCCTGACCTGCCGCTGCTTTATATTGCTGTTCGAGCCGCACATCATTGCTGACCGCAATCCGTTTGCCCGTCATACAATCAGCGAACTCTGCCACACCACCAGTACGCGAATACATGCCACGCATCGCCATCGGCGTTGTCGGTAAGGCCGCCGTGACAGGCTGCAAGACATAATTTAGCTGTGAGCGAATCGGGTTCCCTTCACGATCCAGCATTTCCAGCGCACTGCCTTTCGCGCGGAAGTAAAGTTTCTCGCCACTTGCATCTGTCAGCACCAGCTTATCCGCAGTGCGTGCCCATTGCCCGTAAGAGGCAAAATTTGATGGCGCTTTGCCACCCTGATAGCCCTGATTCATCACCCAGGTGCCATCTTTTTCAAGGAACAGTGAGGTTTCGATGCCTTCACAATCTGCGCACGGCAGAATACCGCGCCAGCTCTGTTGCATTGGTTTGAGCTTTTCAGCTCGCACGGGGGAGACGGTTTCCACCTCTCCCCGATTGTTGCACCCCATCAGCGCAAAGAGTGTCATTGCCACAGCCAAAGATACAATCGCTTTATTCACTCTTTCTTCCTTATGAACAGTTCTTATCTCGTCCGTCACTCCTGTGGGCGACGAACCTTCCCTCGTAGCGCTTTTACAGAAGATTTTTGCGCTTTTCCTGCCAGACGCCGCTCTTTCGATGCCCGTGTTGGACGGGTGGCCCGACGGCTTTTTTGCACCACCGTCAGTTCCCTGATTAACGCCACCAGCCGGGCAATCGCCGCTTCGCGATTCATATCCTGGCTGCGGTACTCCTGCGCCTTGATGATAACGACCCCGTCGGCCGTTAAGAGATGATGTGTCGCTGCCAGCAGCTTCTCTTTATAAAACTCGGGCAAACTGGATGCACGAATATCAAAACGCAGATGGATCGCCGTAGAGGCTTTATTTACATGCTGCCCGCCCGCCCCTTGCGCGCGAATCGCCGTAATCTCCAATTCTTCATCAGGAATGCTGACCTGGCGGGATATCTCAATCATGCGTGCTGTTGCCAGGTTGCCAGGTGGATTTCCAGATTGGTTTGAGTGTCGCTCAGCCAGATAGTTCCTTCCTGGAGAGTAGCCTGCAGTGACATTGTCCGCTCCGCCAGCCCACTCAGCATCGCCAGTTGCTCATCATCCAGGTACCAGATACTCAGATTTTTAAATCCAGCGAGTTTGCTCTGGTTCTGCTGCCACCAGATTTGTGCCGCACGCGAGTTATAGGTGAATAGCGCCACCTCTTTCGACTGCGAACAGGCCTTCTTGATGCGCCGTTCGTCCGGCAATCCGAGCTCGATCCACAGATCGATACCCAGATGATCGTTGCGCAGCCACACTTCGGGCTCGTCATCCGCACACAGCCCACGGGTGAACTGTAGCCGTTCATCGGCAAATTTAATCCATGCCAACAGGCGCAGCATCATGCGCTCCTGCGTCTCGGAAGGATGACGGGCAAGCGTCAATGTGGCATCGAGAAATTGATTCCGGTCTAAATCCGCCACATTCACAGTAGCTTTATAAATGGTTGCTTTGAGCGCCATACCGCCTCCTTTGCATAACAGCGGCTATTGTAGCGAATAAAGATATAACGTGCTGTTATCTCTTAATCTGCGGTTAATTCATCACTCTGATAATGACCCGTCGGGTATGGTATAGTCACCTTGCTAAACAGAGTTAATCTTCGTAGGCTTAATGGTATCTCACAGTAAAGCCAGGGTGCTGACAGGAGGACGTGTGGGAAATTATTGTGAGTTAATACGCCAGCGGTATGCGGAAATTGCCAGCGGAGACTTAGGGTATATCCCGGATGCGTTGGGGTGCGTATTGAAAGTTTTGAATGAAGTGGCTTCGGACGATGCCGTTTCAGAGTCGGTCAGGGAAAAGGCGGCGTATGCTGCCGCGAACTTACTGGTGAGCGATTATGTCAATGAATGATACCTATCAACCCATCAATTGCGACGACTATGACAACCTGGAACTCGCCTGTCAGCATCATCTCCTACTGACGCTCGAGCTCAAAGATGGCGAAACTTTGCAGGCAAAGGCCAGCGATTTAGTATCTCGCAAAAATGTGGAATATTTGGTTGTTGAAATTGCAGGAACAACGCGCGAACTGCGTCTCGACAAAATTGCCAGCTTTAGTCATCCGGAAATCGGCACCGTCGTGGTGAGCGAATCCTGACAGCACTTTCGGGCAGCGCTGACTGCCCGTTACTTCTGCCACATTAGCCGTACGCCAGGCTGCCCATTTTCTGCTTTGCCCTCCTGCGTGACAAACACGCCTGCCGCAGCAATCAGCGACTCACCGTAAAACAGTAGTGGTGTTGTATCCCGACGCCAGGGTGCCACGCCCAACTCCTGCCAGATCTTTTTAAGTTTACGGCCACCGTTACGCCCCTGGATGTGCAAAGTTCCCGTCGCCTGAAAGCGTACCGATACCACTTCGTCAGCGCCCGGTGGACGCAGCTCCTCGCCCGGCACAAGCCGCAGAACGCCAAGCCCATCCGGCAACGTCAGCGGCAAAAAAGGATCCGTCCATTGCAGAACTTTTTCGCGCTGACCCGCAAGCGCCTTAACCCACCACAAATAACCCTGATAACGGCGGATATCATGATCGCCAAGGCGCAAGCATGGCACTGCATCCTCTCTGGCTAACGCCACCTCTTGCCAGACCCGTAGCAACATTTCCCGGGAAGGCATCGGCGCCTGCTGCGCGGAAAGCCAACGTCGTAAGATAGCGGCACGCCGTGCCGCACTTAACGTTTCCAGCGCCGCAATCGACAACCCACCGTCACGGTGTGTCGCCGCCGCAAGCTCGTCTGCCAGCAGTTCATCCAGCAATTGCTCCTGCTCGCCGCACAAGGCCGCACTCCGGGCGACCGCATCGGCAAAATGCGGCCAGCGGGCATTCAATGCAGGCAGAACGCGTAAACGCAGGAAGTTGCGGTCATAGGCATCATCAGCATTACTCTCGTCTTCAATCCATGACAAGCCATGCTGCTGAGCCCAGCGAAGAAGGGCTTCACGTGTTTCGTTCAACAACGGTCTGAGGAGCATAGTGTCGGCAAACGGCAGCGTTTCCGGCATACCCGCAAGACCGGCCGGACCACTCCCCCGTTTAAGCGCCAGTAAAAACGTTTCGCACTGGTCATCAAGATGCTGGGCGGTGAGCAGCAATTCTCCGGGGACTAACGCCTGAGTAAAGGCGGCATAACGGGCTTTTCTCGCCTGCGCTTCAATTCCATTGCCTTCATCCACCAGTTGTACCCGATGAACAACAAGCGGTACCAGCCAGCCATCGCAGACCTGCTGACAATGAGCAGCCCAGGCATCCGCATTGGGGCTTAATCCGTGGTGAATATGAATAGCGCGCAGGGAAATGTCCGGCTGCTGCTGACGCCACTGCACCAGACGGTGCAACAGTACTGTCGAATCGAGCCCGCCGCTAAACGCCACCAAAAACTGGCGTTGATGGGCAGGCAAGCGAGAAAGTAAGGGCATGATCATGGCATTAACCGAAACGGAAATAATGCCCGGCACGTTACCGGGCATTCCTGTGACTGGCAAGGCTTACTGCTGATAGAGTTCCAGCGGAAGGTTGTCAGGATCTTTAAAAAAGGTAAAGCGCTTACCGGTGTAAGGGTCAACACGAATCGCTTCGCACGAGACATTGTGCGCTTGCAGGTGAGCAACCGCCTGATCGATATCCACAACGCTAAAGGCCAGATGACGCAATCCGCAGGCTTCCGGCCCACTCGGACGTGCTGGCGGAAAGGGAAACGAAAACAACTCAATGACATACTGGCCATTCAGCGCCAGGTCTCCTTTCCAGGAGTCACGCTCTTCACGATAAACTTCGCTTTGCAGCGTAAAACCCAGGATATCGCAATAGAACGCTTTACTCTTTACATAATCCGTTGCGATGATGGCGATGTGATGTACCTGTTTTAAACCCAGCATAATGTCTCCTTTTGTCTTTGCGCACGTTACCGTTGTGACGGGTAACCCGCAAGAGGCTACGGTCTTTTTAAGACACGTACCCAATAGACGCCATCTTCTCCCCGCTTCGCGCCATGGATATCCGTTTCAAAACCCGGATAGTGCCGCCCTATCGCACAGAGCATTAACAGGAAATCCAAAACCGAGCGGCTCGCTTCGGTGATCATCTCCCCTGGCATCAGTAACGGCACGCCCGGTGGGTAAGGTAAGATCATATTGGCGGAGATACGTCCCGTAAGCCTTTCCAGTTCAATAGTTTCAACATCTCCACGGATTTGCTGCTGCCACGCCTGATGCGGCGTCAGCTTCATTTCCGGCAACACATCAAACGCCCGCAGCATCAGTTGCGGCAGATCGTGCTGGCGGATCAATTTATGGATGCCCTGCGCAAGATCCTGGATCCGCATATTGCGGTAGAAGTCGGGATCTTCGGCATACAGATCCGGCAGCATGTTCTTCACGCGTAAATTGAGATCGTAGGCACGCTTGAACTCCATTAACCCACGCAGCAGGCCCATGGCACGGGTTTTGTCGATCCCGATACTGAACAGGAACAACAGATTGTAAGGACCCGTTTTTTCAACTACCACGCCGCGCTCATCAAGAAACTTCGCCACCAGCGCCGCCGGGATCCCCTCTTCACTCATATTGCCTTGTTCATCCATACCCGGCGTCAGAATAGTCACCTTGACCGGGTCGAGGAACATGTGGTCTTCGTCAGCATCGCGGAAGCCGTGCCAGCTTTCTCCCGGCGCTACCGGCCAGCAATCGGCCTCATTGATCTCCTCGGGCTGCCAGATATCAAAGAACCAGCCATCGGCTTCATCTTTTAACCGCTGCACCTCTTTGCGGAAATGCAAAGCGCGCTCAACCGAACGGTTAATCAGCCGTTTACCGGGGTTACCGCGCAACATTGCCGCCGCGGTCTCAATGGAGGCCACCAGCGGATAGCTTGGCGAGGTGGAGGTGTGCATCATAAAAGCTTCGTTAAAGGTATCTTCGTCATACTCACCTTTCACATGGATAAGCGAGGCCTGCGAAAACGCCGCCAGCATTTTGTGCGTCGATTGCGTTTCGAAAATCACTTTCCCTGGTACCCGCTCACCGCTCATGCCGCTCTTCCCGGCATAAATGGGATGAAAGTTGGTGTACGGCACCCAGGCGGAATCGAAATGAATAGAAGGCACATCCAGCGTTTTTTTAATCCAGTCAGTGTTGTATAGCAGCCCATCGTAAGTGGAATTGGTGATTACCGCATGCACCGGCCAGGTTGCACCTGCGGTTGCAGCAATCTTTTGTTCAATGCTGGCATGGGTGAATTCCCGGCGCGGAATACCGCCCAGAATCCCCAGCGCGTTACGTCCCGGTTTTAACCACAGCGGCGTAACGTCGCTCATCATTAACAGATGGGCCAGTGACTTGTGGCAATTGCGATCAATCAGCAGCGTACTACCCACCGGTGCGGCGTACATACCCACAATTTTATTGGAGGTGGAGGTGCCGTTGGTGACCATATAACTTTGCTCAGCGCCAAAGGTGCGGGCGATATACTCCTCGGCTTCCAGATGCGGCCCGCTATGGTCCAGAAGCGAGCCCAGTTCAGTGACCGAGATAGACACATCCGCTTTTAGTGTGTTGCCGCCGAAGAAATCATAAAACAGGCAGCCAACCGGGCTTTTCAGGTAGGCCGTACCCGCCATGTGGCCTGGCGTGCAGAAGGTGTATTTTCCTTCTTTCACATAGGTAAAGAGCGCTTTGGTAAAGGGCGGCGTGATGTTATCGAGATACTCTTTTGTGTACTGCCCGATACGTGTTGCAATGTCATCGGCCATCCCCAGGGCATATTCAAAAAACCACAGCGCCATCCGCATATCTTGTGCGCTGACATCCAGCGTCGAATGGGTGTTAATAAAGGCATAGAGGGGAAGATATTCGTTAAGCTGGTTGATATCGCTGCATAAATCGAGCGTGTACTCGTCCCAGTCGAAAATGACGCCGCAGATACGCGGATTGTGTTCGATGAATTTCAGCAGGTCGCTGCTGTTTTGTGGCCAGATTATCTGAAACCCTTGCGCCTGGAGCGCCTTCTCAAGCTCCTTGATCGGCTCATCTTTGTAAAAGACGCCGTGCGGCCCCATGATGGCAATAATATTCACGGTTACCTCCTGAAAAAAACCTAAGTTAATCATAGCTGCGGTAAACAGGGGGTATAAAAAAAGCCACAACACTGTGTGGCTTTTCAGAATGATCTTTCAATGCTTATCAGGCATAACCGTAGCTCATCAGACGCTGGTAACGGCGATTACGCAGATCGTCTTTGCTCAGCACGTCCAAATCCGCCAGATCCGCAATCAACTGCGCTTTCAGAGAGGCCGCGATGGCTTCCGGGTTACGGTGTGCGCCGCCTAACGGTTCCGGAATGATCGAGTCGATCAGTTTCAACTCTTTCAGACGCGGTGCAATGATACCCATTGCGTCGGCAGCCAATGGTGCCTTGTCTGCGCTTTTCCACAGAATGGACGCACAGCCTTCCGGCGAGATAACCGAATAGGTGCTGTATTGCAGCATATTCACTTTGTCACCCACGCCAATGGCCAGCGCACCGCCAGAACCGCCTTCACCGATAACGGTACAAATGACCGGTACGCTCAGACGGGACATTTCACGCAGGTTACGCGCGATCGCCTCAGACTGACCACGCTCTTCCGCGCCCACGCCAGGGTATGCGCCTGGGGTGTCGATAAAGGTAATGATCGGCATATTGAAACGTTCAGCCATTTCCATCAGGCGCAGCGCTTTGCGATACCCTTCCGGTGCCGGCATACCAAAATTGCGGCGAATTTTTTCTTTGGTTTCACGTCCTTTCTGGTGGCCGATGATCATCACCGGGCGACCGTCAAGGCGAGCGATACCACCGACGATGGCTTTGTCGTCCGCATAAGCACGGTCGCCAGCCAGCTCGTCGAATTCATCAAATGCGAGGCGGACATAATCCAGGGTGTATGGACGCAGCGGATGGCGTGCCAACTGAGCGACTTGCCATGCACCAAGATCGGCAAAGATTTTGCGCGTCAGCTCTACGCTTTTTTCACGCAGACGATGCACTTCTTCATCGATGTTAATATCCAGTTTTTCATCCTGACGACTTACTGACGTCAGAGAATCGATTTTCGCTTCCAGCTCGGCAATCGGCTGTTCGAAATCAAGGAAATTCAGACTCATAGTATTCCTGTATTAGTCAAACTCCAGTTCCACCTGCTCCGAACCAATGAGGCCACGGAGATCGTTTAATAAACGATCGCTCGGAGAGACACGCCACGTTGCGCCGAAACGTAATCGTGCACGTGCATCCGCCCTCTGATAGTAGAGATGTACTGGAATGGTCCCCGAGCGATGGGGTTCCAGAGACTGACGGAGTCGGTTCAAAAGCTGGTCATCAATTTGCCTGTCCGTCAGCGAGATAGCAAGCCCGCGCGCATATTTTTCACGAGCTTCGTCAATGTCCATCACTTCGCGGGCGGTCATTTTAAGCCCCCCGCTGAAGTCATCAAAGCTGACCTGTCCGCTGACGATCAGTATGCGGTCTTTTTCCAGCAGTTGCTGATATTTGTCCAGGGCGTCCGTGAACAACATCACTTCCAGGCGCCCGGAACGGTCATCCAAAGTACAGATGCCAATACGATTGCCGCGCTTGGTGACCATAACCCGCGCAGCAATCACCAGCCCCGCCGCCGTGGTGACCTTGCCACGTTCGGTCGGGTGCATGTCTTTTAGTCGGTAGCCACCGACGTAACGATCGATCTCTTTTAAATACTGGGTGATCGGATGCCCGGTCAGGTACAGCCCCAGGGTTTCACGTTCACCGTCCAGCACCACCTGCTCTGGCCACGGCTGGCAACTGGCGTAAGACTGTTCCACCTGTTCGGGTTCTTCTGCCAGGACACCGAACATATCCGCCTGACCAATGGCTTCCGCTTTCGCATGCTGATCTGCCGCTTTCAGGGCGTCGCCGAGGGAATTCATCAGCGCGGCCCGATGCGGCCCAAGGCGGTCAAACGCCCCGGACATTATCAGTTTTTCCAGCACCCGGCGATTGAGTTTTTTGGTGTCGGTACGGGCACAGAGATCAAACAGTTCCCGGAAATAGCCGCCGTTATTACGAGCCTCGAGGATCGCTTCAATCGGGCCTTCACCCACGCCTTTGATAGCCCCAATGCCGTAAACAATTTCACCGTCGTCATTCACGTGGAAATGGTACAGACCAGAGTTGATATCCGGCGGCAGGATCTTGAGACCCATGCGCCAGCATTCGTCCACCAGGCCTACCACCTTCTCGGTGTTGTCCATATCGGCGGTCATTACCGCCGCCATAAACTCTGCCGGATAGTGCGCTTTCAGCCACAGCGTCTGGTATGAGACTAAAGCATAGGCAGCAGAGTGCGATTTGTTAAATCCGTACCCGGCGAACTTCTCCACCAGGTCGAAGATTTTCATCGCCAGCTCGCCGTCAACGCCGTTTTTCTTCGCCCCTTCTTCGAAGGTCCCGCGCTGCTTGGCCATCTCCTCCGGCTTTTTCTTACCCATCGCACGACGCAGCATGTCCGCGCCGCCGAGGGTATAGCCAGAAAGCACCTGAGCTATCTGCATCACCTGTTCCTGATACAAGATGATGCCGTAGGTCGGCTCCAGTACCGGTTTCAGACTCTCATGCTGCCACTGTACGTCCGGGTAGGAAATCTCTTCGCGCCCGTGCTTACGGTCGATAAAGTTATCCACCATTCCCGATTGCAGTGGGCCCGGACGGAACAGGGCCACCAGGGCTATCATATCTTCGAAGCAGTCAGGCTGCAGACGCTTGATCAAGTCTTTCATGCCGCGGGATTCAAGCTGGAATACCGCTGTGGTTTCCGAGCGCTGCAGCATGTCGAAGCTTTTCTTGTCATCAAGCGGGATAGCGGCGATATCAAGCGGTGGCTCGCCGTTCTTCTCACGACGGGCGTTGATCATCTCCAGCGCCCAGTTGATGATGGTGAGCGTACGCAGCCCCAGGAAGTCAAACTTCACGAGACCCGCGTATTCCACGTCGTTCTTATCAAACTGGGTGACCGGATGTTGCCCCGCTTCATCACAATAGAGCGGTGCAAAATCGGTGATTTTGGTCGGGGCGATAACCACACCACCGGCGTGTTTACCGGCGTTACGCGTGACGCCTTCCAGCTTACGCGCCATATCAATTAGCGCTCTGACTTCCTCGTCAGCCTCGTAGATTTCTGGCAGTTGCGGTTCCGCTTCAAAGGCTTTCGCCAACGTCATACCAGGATCGGGCGGCACCAGCTTAGAGATACGATCAACAAAACCGTACGGATGCCCCAGCACGCGGCCCACGTCGCGGATAACCGCTTTCGCCGCCATCGTACCGAAGGTAATAATCTGCGATACCGCGTCACGCCCGTACATATCTGCTACGTGCTCGATAACCTGATCGCGTTTTTCCATACAGAAGTCGACGTCAAAGTCGGGCATAGAAACACGTTCAGGGTTAAGGAAACGTTCGAACAGCAGGTCGAATTCCAGCGGATCGAGGTCGGTAATTTTCAGCGCATAGGCTACCAGCGAACCCGCACCAGAACCTCGCCCCGGGCCTACCGGCACACCGTTATCTTTCGACCACTGGATAAATTCCATAACGATAAGGAAGTAGCCCGGGAACCCCATCTGGTTAATAACCTGGAGTTCAATATCCAGACGTTCATCATACTCAGGGCGTTTCTCTTTACGGACCGCCTCATCCGGGAAAAGGAATGCCAGGCGCTCTTCCAGCCCCTCTTTCGACTTCGCGACAAGAAAATCTTCGGTGGTCATATCCCCGGTCGGGAACTGGGGCAGGAAGTATTCGCCCAGACGCACCGTGACGTTACAACGTTTGGCGATTTCTACCGTGTTTTCGAGCGCTTCCGGGATGTCAGAGAAAAGCTCACACATCTCGTCTTCGCTGCGCATATATTGCTGCGCAGAGTAATTACGCGGACGCTTGGGGTCATCAAGGGTAAAGCCGTCGTGAATCGCGACACGGATTTCATGGGCATCGAAGTCGCCCGCATCGATAAAACGCACGTCATTGGTCGCCACAACAGGCAGACCGCGTTCTTCGGCGAGCCGTACCGCCGCATGCAAATAGTTCTCTTCGTCCGCGCGACCGGTACGAATCAGTTCGAGATAATAGTTGTTGGGGAAATGCTCTTCGTAAAACGCCACGCACTGCTCGACCAGCGCGCTATTACCGCGCATCAGGCTTTTACCAACATCCCCCATCCGGGCACCAGACAACAGGATCAGCCCGTCTTTCAGCTCAACCAGCCAGTCGCGGTCAATCCATGGCCCCGCCGCCCCGTACCCACGCTGATAGGCACGAGAAATTAGCAGCGTCAGGTTTTGATAGCCGACGTTGTTTGCTGCCAGTACAGTGAGCTGCGTCAGTTCGTCCGCGAGTAGTTCGCTCTGAACATGAAAATCGGCCCCCACAATCGGTTTTAACCCCGCGCCATGGGCCGTTCCGTAGAACTTCACCAGGCCACACAGGTTGGTAAAATCGGTGATCGCCAGCGCTGGCATGCCGAGCGCGGCCGCCTTTTTCACCAGCGGCCCGGTTTTCGCCAGCCCGTCTATCATGGAGTAGTCGCTATGCACCCGCAGGTGTACGAAACGTGGTTCAGCCATTTTCAGATCTCTTCACGTCACAGAATCAGGACACAAGGCCCAGCACACGTTTGACGGGCGCAAAGCTGCGCCGATGATGTTCCGTTGCGCCATGCTCAGCCAGTTTTTCCAGATGGAAAGCGGTTGGATAGCCTTTATGCTGCGCGAAACCGTATTGAGGAAAAGTCAGATCGAGCGTGGCCATTTCTGCATCGCGGGTGACCTTCGCCAGAATGGAGGCGGCGCTGATTTCAGGCACCCGACTGTCACCTTTTACAACCGCCAGCGAAGGCATCGGCAGTTTGGGGCAACGGTTGCCATCAATGAGAACATATTCCGGAATAATACCCAAACCAGCGACCGCACGCTGCATCGCCAGCATCGTGGCATGCAGAATATTTAACTCGTCGATTTCGTGCGGCTCTGCACGGCCCAGACCCCAGGCCAGCGCCTTCTCTTTGATCTCGTCAAACAATGCCAGACGGCGTTTCTCAGATAATTTTTTCGAGTCATTAAGACCGATAATAGGACGCGCCGGATCGAGGATAACAGCAGCAGTCACCACTGCGCCAACCAACGGGCCGCGTCCAACTTCATCCACACCGGCAACCAGGTGTGTATGGGGGTAAATAAATTCCATCATTGTGCCAACTCCAGTACGGCATCTGCGGCCTGCTCATCGGCATTACAGCGGATCTGCAGATGCAGTTCCCGGAAAATATCGTGCATCGCGTGGCTGGTTTTGCCCTTTGCCAACAGGGGAAGTAACGCATCAGCCAGCGCCTGAGGCTGACAGTCATCCTGCAGCAGCTCTTTAACAAGCTCACGGCCCGCCAGTAAATTGGGCAGCGAAACGTAATCGGTTTTAACCAGACGCTTCGCCAGCCAGAAGGTAAACGGCTTCATTCGATAACCCACTACCATTGGGCATTTCGCCAGCATGCACTCCAGCGCGGCTGTGCCGGATGCCAGCAATGCAGCATCACTGGCGATCATCGCTTCCCGCGCCTGGCCATCCAGCATATGCACGCGCAGCTCAGGGGCCACATCCGCTTTGATGCGTTCAAACTGCTCGCGACGCTTTGCATTCACTAACGGCACCACAACTTCCAGGTCCGGATAATGCTTACGCAACAGTTGCGCCGTACGCAAAAAGTCAGCGCTCAGCATCTCAACCTCTGCGCCACGGCTGCCCGGAAGTAACGCAAGGCAGTGCGCGTCATGGGAAATGCCTAATGTGTCCCGCGCCGCATTTTTATCCGGATCCAGCGGCATCGCATCCGCCATGGTATGACCGATAAAACGGCAGGGAACATTGAATCTATCGTAAAACGCTTTTTCGAAAGGCAGAAATGCGAGCACCAGGTCGGTGGCTCTGCCTATTTTGAAAACGCGTTTCTGGCGCCAGGCCCATACCGAAGGGCTGACATAATGAATGGTCCTGATGCCCTTCTTTTTCAGGTTCCCCTCAAGGGTAATATTGAAATCGGGTGCATCAATGCCGACAAAGACATCGGGTTTAAGCTCGCTAAAGCGACGCGTGAGGTCAGCACGGATATGCAGCAGACGTCGCAGGCGACCAAGCACCTCGACAATCCCCATCACCGCCAGCTCTTCCATTTCGTACCAGGCCTCGCAGCCTTCGGCCTGCATACGCGGCCCGGCAACACCGACGAAGCGCGCATCGGGAATACGCGCTCTCAGTGCGCGGATGAGACCCGCACCAAGAATATCGCCGGAGGTTTCTCCGGCGACGAGGGCAATCGTTAACGGACGACGTTCAACCATTACCGAATTAAACCACGCGTGGAACGTTCAAAAAACGCCATGAACGTTTTCACTTCCGGATGCTGTTCTGCCAGCTCGGCGATTTCAGGTTTCGCTTCATCCAGCGTTTTGCCGCTGCGGTACAGCAGTTTATACGCGTTACGGATTGCGGTGATCGCTTCGCGGCTAAAGCCACGACGCTTAAGACCTTCAATATTCACACCAAACGGAGTGGCGTGGTTACCCTGAGCAATCACGAACGGTGGAACGTCCTGTGCGACACCAGAACAGCCGCCAACCATAACGTGCGCACCGATAATGCAGAACTGGTGCACCGCGGTCATACCGCCGATGATCGCGAAATCATCAACGGAAACGTGGCCTGCCAGTGTGGCGTTATTCGCCAGAATGCAGCGGCTGCCAACGGTGCAATCATGCGCAACGTGCGCATTGACCATCAGCAGGTTGTCACTGCCCACCTTCGTCAACCCACCGCCTTGTACCGTGCCACGGTGAATGGTGACGCTTTCGCGGATGCGGTTGCGATCGCCAATTTCCACGCGGGTCGGTTCACCAGCATATTTCAGATCCTGGTTAACCTCGCCGATGGAAGCGAACTGATAAATCTCGTTATCGCGACCAATTTTGGTATGGCCATTAATAACAACATGAGACTTCAGTACGGTGCCTTCGCCGATTTCGACGTTAGCGCCAACAATACAAAACGGACCAATGTGAGCGTTAGCACCAATAACGGCACCGTCTTCAACAATGGCAGAAGGATGAATAAAGGCGGTTTTATCAATCACGTATCAGGCCTCCCGGCTACGTGCACACATCATAGTAGCTTCACAAACAACTTTACCGTCTACCAGCGCGACACCCTTGAAGCGAGTCAGGCCACGGCGCGTTTTTTCGAAAGTTACTTCCATGATCATTTGATCGCCTGGCACAACCGGACGCTTAAAGCGCGCTTCATCGATACCTGCGAAGTAGTAGAGCTCGCCTGGTTCCAGTTTACCGACGCTTTTGAACGCCAGAATACCGGTTGCCTGCGCCATCGCTTCCAGAATCAACACGCCAGGTAAAATCGGTTTGCCTGGGAAATGCCCCTGGAAAAACGGCTCATTTACCGAAACATTTTTAACTGCGCGCAGAAAACGACCTTCTTCAAAGTCCAGCACACGGTCTACCAGCAAAAACGGGTAACGGTGCGGCAGAAGCTCCAGAATCTCTTCAATGTGCAGAGTATGAGTGTCAGTAGTCAAAATACTCTTCCTGTCTAAATATACTAAAAGGCCATAATAACACGGCCCGCGGCAATCGTAAGAATGCCGACAGGCCGGGAAGTTTAAACGTAGCGAGCGAGCTATTAGTCTTCTTTATTGACTTTACGCTCAATAGCTTTGAGGCGCTTGCTCATGTCATCAATGTTCATCACCAGGGCTGCGGTTTTACGCCACACCTTGTTCGGCTGTAGCGGGATGCCGGAGGAATAAATTCCTGGCTCGGTGATAGGACGCATCACCATCCCCATTCCCGTCACGGTGACTTTATCGCAGATTTCCATATGCCCGTTGATAACGCTGGCACCGCCAATCATGCAATAACGGCCAATTTTCAAACTACCCGCCATGATGACGCCACCAGCAACCGCGGTATTGTCGCCAATCACGACGTTATGTGCAATCTGGCACTGGTTATCAATGATGACACCGTTACCAATGCGGGTATCATCCAGCGCACCGCGATCGATAGTGGTACATGCACCAATTTCAACACGATCGCCGATGATGACACGACCAAGTTGTGGGATCTTAACCCAGGTGCCGCGATCGTTAGCATAACCAAAACCATCAGAACCGATCACGGTGCCCGATTGAATCAGGCAATTCTCACCGATCTCGATTTCATGGTAAATGGTCACATTGGCCCATAAACGGGAGCCCGCACCAATTTTCGTATTTTTCCCAACGAAGCAGCCGGGGCCAATGACAACATTGTCGCCAAGCGTCACGCCGGATTCGATGACTGCGTTTGCGCCAATCGCCACGTTGTTTCCCAGCGTCGCATCAGGATCGATCACGGCCCCAGGGGCGATGTTCTGAGCCGGTTGCGGCGTGGTATCAAGAATTTGGGCCATGCGCGCGTATGTCAGGTAGGGGTTTTTCACTACCAGAGCCGCACTCGTGGCAAAAGGAAGATCGTCCTGCGTCATGACGACAGCAGACGCCTGACAGGCAGCTAAGCTTTCACGGTACTTAGGATTTACCATGAAGGTGATTTGCCCTGCTTTAGCGGATTGCATGGACGCAACGCCGGTGATGACGATATCGCCATCACCGTGTAACTCTGCATCCAACTGTTGAGCTAAATCAGACAGTCGAATTGAAGGCATTACTTATTTAACCTGTTTCAGTACATCAGCAGTGATGTCTTTAACGTCATTGCTGTTGTAGATAGCGGCGTTAGAAGGAATAACCAGATCCACGCCCTGATCGGAAGCAACTTTCTTCACAGCAGCCTGAATTTTGGTCATCAGCTTGCCACGTTCTTCGTTAGAACGACGAGCCTGATCCTGCTCGAAAGCCTGACCTTTCTGTGCCAGATCCTGACGCTGAGCCTGGATATCTTTTTCCAGCTTAGTACGATCGGCCGCTTTCATTGTGGAACCGTCACGCTGATAGCGCTGCATTTTAGTCTGCAGGTCAGATTCCATACGCTGCAGTTCGCTGGCACGGCCACTGAATTCGTTTTTCATTGTCTGAGAAACGCCAGAAGTCTGCGCAACCTGTTGGAACAGGCTGTTCATGTCTACGACCGCAATTTTATCGGCCGCCTGAGCAGACGTTGCCATTGCCAAACCTACACCTGCAGCTAATAACCACTTTTTCACAATTAACTCCTCACCATCCCGTTTGTACCCGAAGGTACCGTTCTTTGCGTTGGCAGGCAGTACGAAGCGCACTGCCTCACCATCACGACACTACTTATGCATTCCTTCGCTGCGGCAAGTTACCAGGTTTTACCAATGTTAAACTGGAACTGTTCTGCCTTGTCTCCATCGTATTTCTTAAACGGCTGGGCGTAGGAGAAAACCAACGGCCCCAATGGGGACATCCATTGTAAGGCGATACCCGCGGACATACGGATATTGCTCGGGTCACTGTAATCCGGTATGCCTAACGCTTTCATATCAGCAGTGTTTTGCCAGTTGGTATCCCAAACGGTACCTGCATCCCAGAAGAACGATGTGCGTACAGAATTCGCATACTTCTCACTGATAAATGGCGTCGGCGTGATGAACTCTACGCTTGCCACGCCCATTGCGTTACCGCCCACGGCGTCATTAGAACTACAGTATTTCTTAGTCGTCGAATCACAGTTATCCAGCCCCTTCGCACCGTAATAAACGGCTTTCGGACCAATGTTGTTGGACTGGAAACCACGAACGCTGCTGGAACCACCAGCATAGAAGTTCTCATAGAACGGCAGTTCTTTACCACTTAAGCCGTCACCATAACCCCAACGTGTACGTCCCAGAACAACCCATTTATGATCGTCATCGATCGGGAAGTAGGAAGCCGTATCAATTGTAACTTTGTAGAACTCGTTATCGGAACCCGGAATCGTCACCTTACCGTTCAGGTTGACACGTGAGCCCTTGGTCGGGAAGTAACCCCGGTCAAGGTTGTTGTATGTCCAACCATAGTTGAAGGTGAAGTCGTTTGCCGTGAAACCGTTATTATCGTCGGTTTTACTGGCGCTTTGACCAATGGAGTCCAGATAACGCCACATCGCCACCTGCGGTTCCATCTTAGACAGATCGTTATGGACATAGCCTAAGCCCACACGCAGGGTATTGTATTCGTTAACCGGGAAACCTAACGTGCCATCCAGACCATAACTTTTGTTGGTGTAGGAAGACAGATCAGCATCGTCAGCTTTAAAGTCATTGTAGAAGATACGCCCGCCGAGACTCACACCATCCACCGTAAAGTACGGGTTGGTCACCGAGAATTCGGAATAGGTCTGGTAGTCGTTCTTCGTACCGTTGATACCCACGGAGTAGCCAGTACCCAGCCAGTTGTCCTGCTGGACACCCACCTGGAAGCTCACACCGCTCTCTGTACCGTAGCCAACACCGAAGTTGAAGCTACCGGTGTTACGCTCTTTAACTTTGTACACGACGTCAACCTGGTCCGGGCTGCCCGGCACACGCTGCGTATCGGTATCTACCGTTTCGAAGTAACCCAGACGGTTCAGACGCTCTTTACCCTGATCTACAAGGTCGCTGCCCAGCCAGGCACCTTCCATCTGACGCATCTCGCGGCGCAGAACGGCATCTTTCGAAGTATCGTTACCTTCGAAGCGAATTTTACGCACGTAATAACGGTTACCCGCATCGACGTTTACATGCAGCTTAACGGTTTTATCCGTATCGTTGATTTCCGGCTGCGACTGAACGCGCGGGTAGGCATAACCATAGCGACCAAGAAGTTTTTTAATGTCATCTTCCATTTTGGTCACTTTGGTGCCGTTATACAGCTCGCCCGGCTGGATTTTGGTCAGGCTTTCAATCTCCGCGGAGTGACCCGCCAGATTGCCGCTAACTTCAACACCAGAGAGTTTGTACTGATCCCCTTCGGTCACGTTGACGGTGATGTAGATACCTTTTTTATCCGGCGTCAGACTCACCTGCGTGGAATCAATATTAAAACGCGCATAACCGCGATCCAGATAGTAACTACGCAGGGTTTCAAGATCGCCCGCCAGTTTCTGTTTCTGGTACTTGCGATCGCCCACCACGTTCCACCATGGCACTTCATCGCGCAACTGGAAGGTAGAGATCAGCTCTTCGGTCGTAAACGCATGGTTCCCGACGATGTTGATCTGTTGGATCTGGGCTGATACGCCTTCCTGGAAGACCAGTTTAAGGTCAACACGGTTACGTGGCAGAGGCGTAACGACCGCCTTCACGCTGGCACTGTATTTACCGACACTGTAATAGAAATCTTCCAGACCTTTTTCGATATCAGACAGTGTAGTGCGATCCAGAGATTCACCAACACGTACGCCTGAAGCTTCAAGGTTCTGCTTGAGCATGTCATCTTTCACCGACTTGTTGCCGGAGAAAGTGATACTGGCGATTGTCGGACGTTCTTTTACCTGAACGAGAAGGGTATCACCGTCGCGGAGTACGCGAACATCCTCGAAGTTACCAGTGGCAAACAGGGCGCGGATGGTGTTACTGATGTCTTCATCATTCACCGTGTCGCCTGGGCGAACCGGCATACTGAGGAGGGCCGCACCAACGGCGACACGCTGCAGGCCTTCGAAATGAATGTCCTTCACTACGAACCCGTCAGCACCGTATACGGTGGCGCTGCTAAACAGCAGCGACGCTATGAGCAACTTTTTCATCGCCATCGTTATTATGCGTTCTTCCTAACAAACTCTCTTACAACCGAGAGAAATCATTGAAAAGTGCAAGCCCCATTAACAACACCAGCAAAATCGAGCCAATGCGATAACTAAAGTCTTGAACCCGCTCGGATACCGGTCCGCCTTTCAGCTTCTCAATCGCTAAAAACAGCAGATGCCCCCCGTCGAGGACAGGTAATGGGAACAGATTGATGATACCTAAGTTCACGCTTATCAACGCGAGGAACATCAGGTAGTAAATCAACCCGAACTCTGCTGACATCCCAGCCCCCTGAGCGATCGAGATCGGCCCACTGAGGTTGTTCAGTTTTACGTCACCGGTTATCAATTTCCCCAACATACTGACCGTCAGCTTCATCAATTGCCACGTTTTGTCCGTAGCTTCAGCGATGGCGCTAAATGGCCCGTACTGGCGTACTGTCTTATATTCATCCGGCAGCGGGATAATTTTCGGCACAACGCCGGCAAAACCCTCCGCCTTGTTACCGGGTTTCGCATCCGGTATTAGCGTTAAAGACAAGGGACTCCCATGCCTTTCAATGTCCAGTGCTAACGGTGTGCCCGGATTATCGCGCACCAGGGTGACAAACGTCATCCACTGCGTTAGTTGCTGACCATCGACTTTAACGATCCTGTCGCCAGCTTGCAAACCTGCTTTGCTTGCAGCCGAGCCTAATTGTACCTCAGCTAATACCGGTTCAATCTGCGCACCGCGTGGACGAATCCCTAATGACGCTACCGGGTCGTCTTTATCAGGTGCAAAATTCCACTGTTGTAAATCGAGAACTTTGTCCTGGCGGTTATTGCTCCCAAACGGAGCCACGCTGAGTGTGGTTTGCTTGTCGCCAATTTTGGCGATCAGCTGCAAACGCACTGCGTCCCAATCAGGCGTTTCGATGCCATCAATCGCTTTAAGTTCCGTTCCTGGCGTAATTTGCGCATTTGCCGCGATGGAATTGGGCGCAATTTCACCAATAACCGGGCGAACACCCGGTACACCGATGATAAACACCAGCCAGTAAGCCACGATAGCAAAGAGGAAATTGGCGATCGGTCCCGCCGCGATAACCGCAGCACGCTGGCCAACGGTTTTATTGTTGAAGGCGTAATGGCGCATTTCCGGCGTCACCGGTTCAACACGCTCATCCAGCATTTTGACGTAACCACCAAGCGGAATGACGGCAATAACGAATTCCGTACCTTGCTTGTCCTTGCGACGCCAGAGCGCTTTGCCGAAACCAATGGAAAAACGCTCGACTCTCACGCCGCAACGGCGAGCAACCCAGAAATGGCCAAATTCATGCACGGTGATTAGAACACCAAGCGCAACAATGAACGACGCCAAATCCCAGAGAAAGCTCAGCATAAAACCGTCCGTTAAATCGTCCTGAAAACCAGTAACAGCAGACAGGCAAATACAGGAACCGCCGCCGTCAGGCTGTCGATGCGGTCAAGTATACCACCGTGACCGGGGATTAAATGACCACTGTCTTTAATACCGGCTTCACGCTTAAACATGCTTTCCGTCAGATCGCCCAGCACCGAGGCCAGCGCCGCGATCACAGAACAGAGTAATAATGTTGATGGCGCAACTTCGAGATTTGCCCACGCACCATATCCCCAGGAAATAATTCCTGCGGTAAACAAGCCGCCAATAAAGCCTTGCCAGGTTTTTCCCGGTGACACCTTCGGTGCCAGCTTATGTTTGCCAAACAGTTTGCCAAACATATACGCACCGGAATCTGCGCCCCATACCAGGATCATGATATACAGCAACCATAACGCCCCGCTGTAGTGATTATCAGCGTAATGCCATGACCGCAGCGCCAGCATACCCCAGAAAAAAGGAATAATTGTGAGAATGCCGAAAATCAACCGTATAGGTTTCGAATTACGCCAAATTGCTGCAGATGCAGGATAACCCAGCACCAGCACCAGAGCGATAACCCACCAGACAAGCGAAGCCCAAAGTGAAACCTCGACGACTGGCTGATGAATATTATGATGGTACTCCGGCAGCATAAACAACATCAGTGCCAACACCAGCCCGCATAATACCGCCAGCCAGACACGCTGTGTCCGTGACGTAAAACCGCTCAGTTGTCCCCATTCCCATGCAGCCAGCATGCAAACGGCAAGCGTAACAATCGCAAAACCCACAGGCGGCAATAAGAACAATGCAGCAATGACAATGGGTATTAATACAAACGCAGAAATCAGGCGATACTTCAGCAAAAGCTACCCCCATCAGGCTTTGTCGCCACCTGGCTCGGTGCCGCCGAAACGACGCTCTCGATTGGCAAAGGCATGCAGCGCACCTTCAAAGTCTTGTTCATCAAAATCGGGCCAAAGAACATCCGTAAAGTAAAGTTCGGCATAGGCAATTTGCCAAAGTAAAAAGTTACTTATGCGATGTTCCCCACCCGTCCTAATCACTAAATCTACAGGTGCCAGTTCATGCATACAGATTTGCTGACTTAGCAAATCTTCATCAATTTGGTCAGGATGCAATACCCCTTCCTGAACCTGAACGGCCAATTGCCGTACTCCCTGTACGATATCCCAGCGTCCGCCATAATTCGCCGCGATATTTAGCGTCAGCCCCGTATTCTGGGCAGTCAACGCTTCCGCTTTACGAATACGCTCTTGCAGACGCGCGTTGAAACGGCTGGTATCACCAATAATGCGCAAACGCACATTATGTCGGTGCAGGCTCTTCACTTCACTGTCCAGCGCCCACACAAATAATTCCATTAGCGCACTGACTTCCTGCGCTGGACGATTCCAGTTCTCACTACTGAACGCGTAAAGCGTTAACGCATCAATCCCGCTGTTGGCAGCAAAAGAAACGGCCCGGCGGACTGATTTCGCACCCGCTCTGTGTCCAAATGCCCGTATCTTTCCTTGTCTTTTCGCCCAGCGACCATTGCCGTCCATAATGATTGCTACATGGCGACAGCCATGTGCTGGCAAATTTTCGCTCATTGGTTGATTCGCAGACAACATAACGCGTTTTAGTCCCTGAAAAGGATTTAGCGGTACTCAGGAATACAAAAGCCTTTACGCAAAAAAGCCGTGTCAACCACGGCTTCCCCTGACAGCCCGACATTAAACAGGCTGATGGATGGCGCAGACTATATCACCGAAGCCCAACGCTAACAAATAGCATGACTGTTAGTGGCTGGATTATCACCAGCTTGCGAAGCGCGTCACTTGTTTTTGCGCTACGTCACGTGCTAGCCGATCTACAGCCAATACATCATCAATACTTTGTGGTTCGCTTAATACCATCTGTTCCAGAACAGACAGATTCAGCGCAGCAATATCCGTAAAACGGATAGCGGAAGCCAGAAATGCCGACACCGTTACCTCATTAGCCGCATTCAGCGCCGTGGTCGCTGCCTGCCCCTGTGCAAACGCATCTATCGCCAGTTTCAGGCAAGGGTAGCGGTCATAATCAGGTGCGGCAAAACTCAACGCGCTCAATTTACAAAAATCGAGGGCATTGGCGCCGGAGGGCACACGTTCAGGCCAGGCCATAGTATGTGCAATCGGTGTACGCATATCCGGTTCACCAAGCTGCGCTAAAACACTGCCGTCCTGATAACGCACCATGGAGTGGATCACCGATTGCGGGTGAATAAGCACTTCCATCTGGCGGGCAGAAGCGTTGAATAACCAGCGCGCTTCAATGTATTCCAGACCTTTGTTCATCATGGTGGCGGAATCAACGGAGATCTTTCGCCCCATCGACCAGTTCGGATGACGACATGCCTGATCCGGCGTCATTGAGGCCAGTTCGGACATAGGCGTTTCACGGAACGGGCCACCAGACCCGGTAAGCAGAATAGACGAAACGCCATTCTGCTCTAAATCAGCGTACCCCAGGTTTTGTTGGATTGTTTCCGGTAAACTCTGAAAAATAGCGTTATGTTCGCTATCCACCGGGAGGAGCTGCGCCCCGCTCTCTTTCACTGCGTCCATAAAAAGACGTCCGCAGGTCACCAGCGACTCTTTATTGGCAAGCAGCACGGTTTTACCCGCGCGGATAGCCGCAAGCGTAGGCACAAGGCCAGCAGCGCCAACAATCGCCGCCATCACCTGGTCGACATCATCGAGCGCAGCCATTTCACAGGCCGCCTGCTGACCACTCATGACCTGCGTCGGGCAGCCCTGTTGCTGTAATTCAGCTTTTAGCTGACGCGCACTGGCTTCATCGTCCATCACCGCAAAACGCGGGGTGAACTCCAGGCATTGTTCCACCATACGGGTAACATTTTTACCCGCAACCAGGGCAGTAATGGAAAAGCGATCGGGATTGTGGCGAACCACATCGAGCGTGCTGCAACCAATAGAACCTGTTGAGCCCAGAAGGGTTAAATGCTTCATGAAACGCTCACAATATTGTGCAGATTAAAAGCAAAACGCCGTCAGCAAAGCCCCCTTGGCGGCTCTCTGTACGGCGTTTTTCGTCGGTTTTCGAATCAGAACTGCATCAGTTCTGCTTCTTTATCCGCCAGCGCCGCATCGACTTTTTTGATTGCAGCGTCAGTCAGTTTCTGCACGTCTTCCTGAGAACGACGGTCATCATCTTCACTGATTTCTTTATCTTTCAGCAGCGCTTTAACTTTATCGTTCGCATCACGACGTACGTTACGAACAGCAACGCGCGCTTGTTCAGCTTCGCCACGAACAATTTTGGTCAGGTCTTTACGACGTTCTTCAGTCAGCGGCGGCAGCGGAACACGAATGTCGGTCCCGGCGGAGCTTGGGTTCAGACCGAGGTCGGACGCCATAATGGCTTTCTCAACGGCCGGGCCCATAGAACGATCGAACACGTTGATTTTCAGCGTACGGGAGTCTTCTACCGTTACGTTCGCCAGCTGGCGCAGCGGCGTCGGAGTACCGTAATACTCAACGACGATACCATCCAGAAGGCTCGGGGAAGCACGGCCAGTGCGCACTTTGCTGATTTGGGTTTTGAATGATTCTACGCATTTTTCCATGCGCACTTCAGCATCTTTTCTGATATCGCTAATCACGTTACGAATCCTTGAAATCTTGTCTCAGGCAAACCATACGCCACTTGAGTGGTTAGTATAGTCTCGTTCAGTACAAGGCACCGTGAAGATGCCCGACAGAACTGCTAAATAAATTAAGGCGGAATCTTACCCTTATTTGTTGCTTACGGGAATTATTCCGTAATCAAAGTGCCTTCATTTTCGCCCATTACCACACGACGCAACGCGCCCGGCTTGTTCATGTTGAACACGCGGATAGGTAATTTATGGTCGCGGGCCAGGGTAAAGGCGGCAAGATCCATTACTTTCAGTTCTTTATCAAGAACTTCGGTATAACTGAGCTGATCGTACATGGTCGCAGCCGGATCTTTTGCCGGATCGGCAGTAAACACGCCATCAACCTTGGTGGCTTTCAGTACGACATCCGCTTCTATCTCAATGCCGCGCAGGCAGGCAGCGGAATCAGTCGTAAAGAACGGGTTACCCGTACCGGCACTAAAAATCACAACACGATTGTTACGCAGCAGGCTGATCGCCTCAGCCCAGCTGTAATTGTCACACACGCCGTTCAGCGGAAATGCGGACATCAGGCGGGCATTCACATAGGCGCGATGCAGCGCGTCGCGCATTGCCAGGCCATTCATGACCGTAGCCAGCATGCCCATGTGGTCACCCACCACGCGGTTCATACCCGCTTTCGCCAGGCCAGCCCCACGGAACAAGTTACCGCCACCAATTACCACCCCAACCTGAACACCCAGTTCAACAAGTTCTTTGATTTCTTGCGCCATGCGGTCAAGGATGCTTGCATCAATACCGAAACCTTCGGAACCCTGCAGGGCTTCGCCGCTCAGCTTAAGCAGAATGCGTTTATAGACGGGTTTTGCATTGGTAGCCATGTTTCTTTCCTGAGACTGTCAACAATTAGACGGGTTTAAATCCGGCGATATGATACGTCGCCTGTCAGCGCAAACACTATAGCGATTGGCTGATTTTACTCTGACGGGAACAAAAAGAAGCCGCCCTCAGGCGGCTGCTTTAATAATTAAGACTGCTTGGACATTGCAGCAACTTCTGCTGCGAAGTCAGTCTCAACTTTCTCGATACCTTCGCCCACTTCGAAGCGGATGAAGTTAGTCACATCAGCGCCCTGCTCTTTCAGCAGTTGGCCAACGGTTTTGCTCGGATCCATAACGAAAGGCTGACCCGTCAGAGAAACTTCGCCGGTGAATTTCTTCATGCGGCCTTCAACCATTTTCTCAGCGATTTCTTTCGGTTTGCCAGACTGCATGGCGATGTCCAACTGAACCTGGTACTCTTTTTCTACCACTTCAGCAGACACATCTTCCGGCTTAACGAATTCTGGTTTGCTTGCAGCGATGTGCATAGCCAGCTGTTTAACCAGCTCTTCGTCTGCGCCTTTAGCCGCAACCAGAACACCGATACGTGCACCGTGCAGGTAAGAACCCAGCACGTCGCCTTCCAGGGAAGCAACACGACGGATGTTGATGTTCTCACCGATTTTAGCAACCAGCGCTACACGTTCTTCTTCGAACTGTGCTTTCAGAACTTCAACGTCAGTGATTTTGCCTGCAACAGCTGCGTCCAGAACTTTGTTAGCAAATGCCTGGAAACCACCGTCTTTCGCAACGAAGTCAGTCTGGCAGTTAACTTCCAGAATGATACCGTAGGTGCCGTCGATCTTGGTGATGATCACGCCGTCAGCAGCAACGTTGCCTGCTTTTTTCGCAGCTTTGATTGCACCAGATTTACGCATGTTTTCGATTGCCAGCTCGATGTCGCCGTTAGCTTCAGTCAGTGCTTTTTTGCAATCCATCATGCCTGCGCCAGTACGTTCACGCAGCTCTTTTACCAGGGATGCGGTAATTTCAGCCATTCTTTATTCCTCGGGAGAATTTGACCTGCCCGGTTCGAAGAACCGCACAGATATGAAAGTAAAAAAGGGGCCTGAGACAGGCCCCCTAACCAAACTTGTAACTACCTGGTTAATAAGGGCTCTAAAAGAGCAAACCTTATTATTCAGCTTCTACGAAGCTTTCTTCCGCTTGGGTAGCCAGATCCTGAGAACGGCCTTCACGGACGGTCGCAGCAACAGCATTCAGGTACAGGGTCACAGCACGGATTGCATCGTCGTTACCCGGGATAACGAAATCAACGCCATCTGGATCAGAGTTGGTATCAACGATAGAGAATACCGGGATACCCAGGTTGTTCGCTTCTTTGATAGCAATGTGCTCATGGTCAGCATCGATAACGAACAGTGCGTCCGGCAGGCCGCCCATGTCTTTGATACCGCCCAGGCTGTTTTCCAGTTTCTCAAGCTCACGAGTACGCATCAGCGCTTCTTTCTTGGTCAGCTTGTCGAAAGTACCGTCCTGAGACTGAGTTTCCAGGTCTTTCAGACGTTTGATGGACTGACGAACGGTTTTCCAGTTAGTCAGCATGCCGCCCAACCAGCGATGGTTCACGAAGAACTGATCGCAGCTGTTTGCAGCTTCTTTTACCGCTTCGCTTGCAGCGCGTTTAGTACCAACGAAAAGGATTTTACCTTTACGAGAAGAGATCTTGTTCAGTTCAGCCAGAGCTTCGTTGAACATCGGTACAGTTTTCTCAAGGTTGATGATGTGAACTTTGTTACGCGCGCCGAAGATGAAAGGCTTCATTTTCGGGTTCCAGTAACGGGTCTGGTGACCGAAGTGAACACCAGCCTTGAGCATGTCGCGCATGGAAACAGTTGCCATGGTAAAAACCTCTATAGATAAAGTTGGGGTTAAGCCTCCACGTATCCCATATTACCGACCCCGAAGGGCACCCCGGAATATGTGCCGATACGTGTGTGTTATTACACAAAGTGAGATTTGGTCGCCTCAGTTCCGAAGAGGAACGGAAGTCCGGCGCGCTTTATACCATAAACAGGCGTCAGACTCCAATAATTGTTGGCGTTACGCACGGTACTGAACGATGAATTTCCTGTTACAGGAGGCATAGCAGTACACGGGCGGCACGAAAGACGAAGTTCAGAATGATTCTCAATTTGGCACAGGACTCGTCAGACTGTTACCATTGACAGCACTTAGACTAGTATTGTCGAAAAATTCGACGCTGATGGACAGAATTCATGGCTATCTCAATAAAGACTCCAGAAGAAATTGAAAAAATGCGCATCGCCGGCCGTCTCGCCGCCGAAGTGCTGGAAATGATCGAGCCGTACATTAAGCCCGGCGTAAGCACCGGTGAGCTGGATCGTATCTGTAATGACTATATCGTTAACGAACAGCACGCCATCTCCGCCTGCCTTGGCTATCACGGCTTCCCGAAATCCGTTTGCATATCTATTAATGAAGTGGTTTGTCACGGCATTCCGGACGACGAAAAACAGCTCAAAGATGGCGATATCGTCAACATCGACGTGACGGTGATTAAAGATGAGTACCATGGCGATACGTCGAAAATGTTTATCGTCGGCAAACCTACTATTTTGGGTGAGCGTCTGTGCCGTATCACTCAGGAGAGCCTCTATCTGGCGCTGAGAATGGTGAAACCGGGCATCCGTCTGCGTACCCTCGGTGCAGCCATTCAGAAATTCGTGGAAGCGGAAGGTTTCTCTGTCGTCCGTGAATATTGCGGCCACGGTATTGGTCGCGTTTTCCACGAAGAGCCGCAGGTGCTGCACTACGATGCGGATGACGGTGGCGTAGTGCTGCAGGCCGGTATGACCTTCACCATTGAACCGATGGTGAACGCAGGCGATTACCGTATTCGTACTATGAAAGATGGCTGGACGGTAAAAACCAAAGACCGCAGCCTTTCCGCGCAATACGAGCACACAATTGTGGTTACCGACACAGGGTGCGAAATTCTGACCCTGCGTAAAGATGACACTATCGACGCCGTGTTAACCGCCGCTTGATAGTATTTAACGGTCCGCGTCGCGGGCCGTTGTTTTCTCCCCCCGCCCCGCTCTACGTCATAGATATAAACGACTTTTCATTTCTCGTTATCTCTTCTAATTTGTCGCATATGTCTTCGCATCCCGAACGCTCTCTGGTTCGGCTATGTCGCGTCCTGCCTTCAACTTATGGGTGGCCTGTTAATGAGCAATACATTTTCTGAACAATTCATCAGTACGGTGAAACCCACCCTTCCGGGTCAACCGGACTATCCCGGGAACTGGCCACAGGACGAACTGAATTGCGCCGCCATCAAGGCGCATATCGATACATTTCAGCAATGGCTGGGGCATGTTTTTGACGCCGGCCTTTCTGCCGAACAACTGATAGAAGCCCGCACGGAATTTATCGATCAGCTCCTGCAACGCCTGTGGCTGGAGTATGGTTTCGGCGACATCGGCGATACCGCGCTGGTTGCCGTGGGGGGCTACGGTCGCGGCGAACTGCACCCGCTGTCGGATATCGACCTCCTTATTTTGAGCCGCACGAAATTGCCTGACGAACAGGCACAAAAAATCGGTGAACTGCTCACGCTCTTATGGGATGTGAAGCTGGAAGTCGGCCACAGCGTGCGTACGCTAAGCGAGTGTCTACAGGAAGGGCTTTCCGATTTAACGGTCGCCACCAATCTGATTGAATCCCGCCTGTTAATTGGCGATGTTGCCCTGTTTCTTGAACTGCAAAAGCATATTTTCAGCGAAGATTTCTGGCCATCGGAAAAATTCTTCCCGGCAAAAGTGGCCGAACAAAACGAGCGCCACCAGCGTTATCACGGCACCAGCTACAATCTGGAGCCCGATATCAAAAGCAGCCCTGGCGGCCTGCGCGATATCCACACCCTGCAATGGGTCGCACGTCGCCACTTTGGCGCAACGTCCCTGGATGAGATGGTTGGGTTTGGCTTTTTAACCGAAGCCGAACGCAACGAACTTAACGAGTGTTTGCACCTGCTCTGGCGTATTCGCTTCGCCCTGCACCTTGAACTCAACCGCTATGACAACCGTCTGCTATTTGACCGCCAGCTCAGCGTTGCTCAACGCCTGAATTACGTCGGTGAGGGGAATCAACCGGTCGAGCATATGATGAAGGATTTTTTTCGCGTTACTCGTCGCGTGACCGAACTGAACCATATGCTGTTACAGCTCTTTGATGAAGCGATTTTGGCGCTCACCGAAGATGAAAAGCCACGCGCCATTGATGATGAATTCCAACTACGCGGCACGCTGATTGACCTGCGCGATGACAATCTGTTTATCCGCGAGCCACAGGCCATCCTGCGTATGTTCTACATCATGGTGCGTAACAGCAGTATCACCGGTATCTATTCGACCACCTTGCGCCATTTACGCCATGCGCGACGCCACCTGACGCAGCCGTTGTGCTATATCCCCGAAGCGCGGTCAATATTTCTTAGCATGCTCCGCCATCCCGGAGCCGTGAAGCGTGGCCTGCTGCCAATGCATCGCCATAGCGTTTTGTGGGCTTATATGCCGCAGTGGTCGCACATTGTCGGGCAAATGCAGTTCGACCTGTTCCATGCCTATACCGTAGACGAGCACACCATCCGGGTAATGCTGAAACTGGAAAGTTTCGCCAGTGAAGAGACGCGTCAGCGCCATCCGCTTTGCGTGGAACTGTGGCCGCGCCTGACGCATCCCGAGCTTATCCTGATCGCTGCGTTGTTCCACGATATCGCCAAAGGACGCGGGGGCGACCACTCCGTGCTTGGCGCACAGGATGTGCTGAAATTCGCCGAATTACACGGTCTCAACTCCAGGGAAACACAACTGGTTGCCTGGCTGGTGCGCCACCACTTGCTGATGTCTGTCACCGCACAACGCCGTGATATCCAGGATCCGGAGGTGATCAAACAGTTCGCCGAAGAAGTGCAAACAGAAAACCGTCTGCGCTTCCTGGTGTGCCTGACAGTGGCTGATATTTGCGCCACTAATGAAACCCTGTGGAATAGCTGGAAGCAAAGCCTGCTCCGCGAACTCTATTTCGCTACGGAAAAACAATTGCGTCGCGGCATGCAAAACACGCCGGATATGCGCGAACGCGTGCGGCACCATCAGCTCCAGGCGCTGGCGCTGCTGCGTATGGACAATATAAATGAAGAGCAACTGCATCAGATTTGGGGACGCTGTCGCGCCAACTACTTCGTCCGCCACAGTCCAAATCAGCTTGCCTGGCACGCGCGGCATCTGTTGCAACACGACCTGAGTAAGCCATTGATCCTGCTCAGCCCGCAGGCCACGCGCGGCGGTACCGAGATTTTTATCTGGAGTCCGGACAGGCCTTATTTGTTTGCCGCCGTCTGCGCCGAGCTGGACCGGCGCAACCTGAGCGTGCACGACGCACAGATTTTCACGACCCGTGATGGCATGGCGATGGATACATTTATCGTCCTGGAACCAGACGGTAGCCCACTGTCGCCGGATCGTCATGACGCCATCGGCTTTGGCCTGGAACAGGCGATTACACAGCCCAGTTGGCAGGCACCGCAGCCGCGTCGTCAACCAGCCAAGTTGCGCCACTTTACCGTCGATACGGAAGTGAATTTCCTGCCGACGCATACAGACCGAAAAAGTTTCCTGGAGCTCATCGCGCTGGATCAGCCAGGGCTGCTGGCCCGCGTGGGCAAAGTGTTTGCGGACCTTGGCATTTCGCTGCACGGGGCGAGAATTACGACAATTGGTGAGCGAGTAGAAGATTTATTTATAATCGCGACTGCCGACCGGCGTGGCCTTAATAATGAGCTGCAAAAGGAGGTACAACAACGGTTGACAGAGGCCCTCAATCCAAACGATAAAGGGTGACGTGTTTTTTTATATGGAAAGAGTTTAACAATGCAGCAGTTACAGAACGTTATTGAAGCCGCTTTCGAGCGTCGCGCAGAGATCACCCCGGCAAACGCAGATACCGTTACCCGTGAAGCGGTTAACCAGGTTATTGCCCTGTTAGATTCCGGCGCGCTGCGCGTCGCAGAGAAAATTGATGGTCAGTGGGTCACTCACCAATGGCTGAAGAAAGCCGTACTGCTCTCTTTCCGCATTAACGATAATAAAGTTATCGAAGGTGCGGAAAGCCGCTACTTCGATAAGGTACCGATGAAGTTCGCCGACTACGACGAAGCGCGTTTCCAGAAAGAAGGCTTCCGCGTCGTGCCACCCGCGGCGGTGCGCCAGGGCGCGTTCATTGCCCGTAACACCGTGCTGATGCCGTCTTATGTGAATATCGGCGCTTACGTCGACGAAGGCACCATGGTCGATACATGGGCGACTGTCGGTTCATGCGCGCAGATCGGTAAAAACGTTCACCTCTCTGGCGGTGTCGGGATTGGTGGTGTTCTGGAGCCATTACAGGCGAATCCGACCATTATCGAAGATAATTGCTTTATTGGCGCACGTTCCGAGGTAGTAGAAGGTGTTATCGTTGAAGAAGGTTCCGTGATCTCCATGGGCGTGTACATTGGTCAGAGTACACGTATTTATGACCGCGAAACGGGCGAAGTTCACTATGGCCGCGTACCAGCGGGTTCCGTTGTTGTTTCAGGCAACCTGCCGTCTAAAGACGGTAAATACAGCCTGTACTGCGCTGTCATCGTGAAAAAAGTCGATGCCAAAACGCGTGGTAAAGTCGGCATCAACGAACTGCTGCGCACCATCGACTAAGTCATACCCTCTCCTGATTCGGGAGAGGGTGACATATCCCGCCTTTTTTGCATTTCCAGGTGGCGAAAATAGATTTTTTCGTTAATTATTCATAGGTTATGTTGAGCTTAAGGGTACCGCTATGTACGATAATCTGAAAAGTTTAGGCATCACCAATCCTGATGAAATCGATCGCTACAGCCTTCGTCAGGAAGCAAACAACGACATTCTGAAAATCTATTTCCACAAGGACAAAGGCGAGTTTTTTGCGAAAAGCGTAAAGTTTAAATATCCTCGTCAGCGCAAAACGGTGGTCGCGGATGGTATCGGTCAGGGATACAAAGAGGTGCAGGAGATCAGTCCAAACCTGCGCTACGTGATCGACGAGTTAGATCAAATCTGTCAGCGTGATCGGACAGATGTGGATCTGAAACGGAAGATCCTGGACGATCTCCGCCATCTGGAAAGCGTTGTCGCGAATAAGATCAGCGAAATTGAATCCGATCTGGAAAAACTGACGCGCAATAAATAATGCGGGAGTGACGCATTCTGATGCCCTCACCCCGTCCCTCTCCTGGCTGGAGAGGGCGCAAACACTAAAAAGGCAACCCAGGTTGCCTTTTTGCTTTCATTTACCGCTGTTCATCCAGTTGCAGCGCCACATAGAGCAGCAACCTGTCGTCAAAGTTCCCCAGATCCAACCCGGTGAGTTCAGAAATACGGTTCAGACGATATTCCAGCGTATTGCGATGAATAAATAACGCCTTTGACGTCGCCAGCGGCTGAACATTGTGGCGGAACCATGCGGAAAGCGTACGGCGCAAAAGGCCATTATTATCCATCGCTTTAAGACGCTGCAGCGGGCGGGAAAGCTCATTCGCCTGCCAGCCGCCGCGTAAACTGTCGAGCAGCACCGGCAGCATCAAATCCTGATAGAAGTAACTACGGCTTTCCGGCATGCGCTGTTTCCCCACCATCATAGTGGTGCGCGCAGTACGGTAGGAACGAGCGATACTGCCCGGCCCGGTAAAGTAGTTACCCAGCGCAACGCGAAAACGCAACTGACCGTTCTCTTTCATGCGCTGAATCAGTTGTTCAACGCGCTTACGATGATCTTCGGCATCCCAGCGACCAAACTGATTCAGTGCCGGTTTAAGCACCACCATTTCGGTCAACGAGACAATCGCAATAAGGTTGTTACGCTCAGGCGTGGTCAGGGCATTTTGCAATTGTTGGAGTTCCGCCATCGCGCTGTCCACCCCCAACTGCCCGCTATCGACCTCCACCACGGCAACCACACGCGGCTGATTTAAATCGATGCCCAGACGCTGTGCCCATTCGGTAAGTGCTGGGGTATGCTCTTCTGCCTGAATCAGGTTCATTACCAGCTCTTCACGCAGACGACTGTCCTGAGCCAGCAGGTGCATCAGCCGGGATTGTTCCAGCATCATTTCGGCGGTCATGCACACCAGCTCGCCATATTTGCGCAACGACTCAGGCTCACCCGTCAGGCCAATAACGCCGACGATTTCCCCTTCCAGACGCAACGGCAAGTTGATGCCCTGACGGACCCCATGAAGGTGACGGGCCACCGCATCATCGATATCCACCACGCGCCCTTGCGCCAGCACAAGCAACGCGCCTTCGTGCAATTCCCCAATTCGCTCGCGATCGCCGCTACCAATAATGCGGCCACGAGCATCCATCACGTTAATGTTTGTATCTATGATGCGCATAGTGCGCGCCACGATATCCTGCGCCATTTTAGTATCAAGATGCCAGCCAGCCATGTAACCCTCCCGTGAGCAGAGCACAAGCATATGGGAGATAATTACGGGGCGCACTGTGCAAATGCACAAAGCAGGCGGTGGAAGTATGGAGTTGTGGAAGGCCTCACAAAATCTGAGGAGAGCGCCCTCTTCTCCCGAATGGAAGAAGAGGGCTTAAGCGGGTTACTGCATCAGCAGATAGATTGAAGTATCACCACGCTGAATATTCAAAGCAAGGACCGAAGGCTTGCTGTCGATGATTTTGCGCAACTCGCCAAGGTTTTTCACCGGTTGCTGGTTAGCCCCCACGATGATATCCCCTTTCTTAAGACCAATGCGCGCAGCAGGCGTGTTGGCTTTCACCACGTTCACGACAACGCCCTCATCTTTACCATTGTTGCTCATTTCAGCGCCTTCAATGCCGCTGAAAATATTGCCGGACTCGACCTGATTTTGGCTGCTCTGCTGCAGTTCAAGGCTCACATTCACCGGTTTACCGTCGCGAACCAGACCCAGTTGCACTTTGCTGCCGATAGGCATAGAACCCACTTCCGCACGCAGCGCGGCGAAGCTGCTGATTGGTTTGCCATTCAGCGAAGTAATCACATCACCGGCTTTCACACCTGCTTTCGCAGCCGCAGAATTTGGCATGACCTGGCTGACAAAGGCACCGCGCTGAGCATCGACTTTCATCGCTTTCGCCAGCTCAGAGTTCAGTTCAGTCCCCATGATTCCCAGCTCGCCACGACGTACCTGGCCATACTGCACCATCTGCGCCGTCAGGTTTTTCACCATATTACTTGGGATAGCAAAGCCGATACCGATGTTGCCGCCATCCGGAGCGAGGATGGCGGTATTGATACCGATCAGTTCACCATTCAGGTTAACCAGCGCACCGCCGGAGTTACCCCGGTTGATCGCCGCATCGGTCTGGATAAAGTTTTCATAGTTTTCCGCATTCAGGCCGCTGCGACCCAGCGCAGAGACAATACCTGAGGTCACGGTTTCACCCAGGCCAAACGGGTTACCAATAGCCACGGTATAATCACCGACGCGCAGAGCGTCAGAGTCAGCCAGCTTAATAGCCGTCAGGTTTTTCGGATCCTGAATTTGCACCAGTGCGATATCGGAACGCGGGTCTTTACCAACGATTTTGGCATCGAATTTACGGCCATCGCTCAACTGAACTTTAATTGAGGTCGCATTATCCACCACGTGGTTGTTTGTCACGACATAGCCTTTAGCTGCGTCAATGATGACACCGGAACCCAGAGCCATAAATTTCTGTTGCTGAGCGCCATCACCCCCGGGGCCACCTTGCCCGCCCGGAGCACCACCGCCCTGACAGAAAGGCGAACTCTGGAAGGGAGAACCGTCCTGGCAGAACGGGGAATTATCACCGAAGAACTGCTGGAAATTACGCGGCATACGCGGCGTATTAACCGTGGTGCTGCCTTCTACGTTAATACTTACAACGGATGGCATGACCTGTTCCAGCATGGGCGCCAGGCTTGGCATCTGCTGCGAAGTCGACACCGATGAGGCGGTTTCAGCAGCCATCACGGAAACAGGGGACAGCGCCAGGCTTAAAGCCAACGCCAGTGCACTCATTGCTAAAGTCGTTTTTTTCATGTCTCTCAATCTCTTTACTGGTAACGCAAACGGCTGTGTATGTATCACTCAGAGTCGCTTTATAGCGTGAAGTTCCGGGATTAAGTTTTTGGAAAAAGTAAAAATTTATTGTCCGTCTTTACAATTCCCAACCGATTATTCCACCGCCATCAAGCGGCGGTATTCATCCCATGCATATAAATCTGTCATTCCGCTGATATAGTCCTGGATGAGCCGACAACGGTGATAATATTCCAATATCGCGAAGTCGCTCCCTTCCGGGGATAATTTGCTCACAGCTTCAACGTAAGCCAGTCGATGGCGCGTTGATAACTTCTGGAACAAGCGTGATTCAATCGGCAAACGTCGCACGCGATCTTTTTCCACAAGCTCTGAAAAATCCGCCAGAGATAATTGCAGTAGCGGACGATAAATCTCCAGAAGCCCACTGATTACGCGATATCCCTGTAACTCCAGTTGTTCAACATCGGGATGACTAAACACCTCTTTAATGGCGACATTTTTATAAAGTTCAAGGAGCTGGCTATAATCACTGTCATCTTCCAGCAGGGCGTGATTGAATTCTCCGCTGAATATTTGCGGTAGGTTTTCAATAAATCGCTGCGCGGCATAAGGCACAAGTTTATTTAAGGTATTTACACGTAAATACATAAAGAACTGATCTTCGGCGCTACGGCTTAATGAATTTGCGCGGGATTTCTCCCAGGCGTTCTCCACTACCTGAGAGAACAAAGAACCTTTACTGTGTTCACCCCAGGCCTCATAGAGATGCTGATAGAGTTGCTCTGCGGTAAAAATGCGCTTTTCCACCGCATCTTCAAGGTCAGCTACGCAATAGGAAATATCATCAGCAGCTTCCATTATCCAGGTCAGTGGGAAACGACTGTAAGTATCGAGCTCAAGTTCTTTACGCAGCCGGGCGACATACGTCTCTTCGGAAAAATAAAAACCCGGCTTTTTCATTAAATAACTGTGGGTGGATGGCGGTGGACCACTCCACCAGGCAGGCCGGGTATATTTTAAGATACAGCCCACCTGTGCCCAGGTCAGATTCATGCGCATCAGGGTGTGAACCAGACGAATACCCTGCGCATTTCCTTCAAAATGGCTGAGATCCTGGCGCACCTTACGACGTAGCGCATTGAGAGCATCTTCCCCCTCCCGCAGACGCAGCGCCACCACTTCGCAGCGATCGTCCGTCAGAGGCTGGCTGGCAGCATCCTCTGGCGCCAGGCGCTGACGAAACCAGTCATTGATTGCCGCCTCGCCAAAATGACCAAATGGCGGATTACCAATGTCGTGCATCAGGCACGCCATCTCAACAATGCTTTCAAAAGGGCCGGTAAGTTCATCCAGGCCATAGGTTTCAAGCAGACGAAGCTCTTTCAGGCGGCTTAACACCTCTTTGGCGATGTAACGCCCAACCTGCTGCACTTCCAGCGAATGGGTCAACCGCGTGCGCACCGCCGCGTTACGTTCCAGGGGGAAGACCTGCGTTTTTTGCTGCAGACGGCGAATCGCCGCCGAGTTGATTATCCGCCCGCGATCGCTTTCAAAAATGCGCAGGATTTCGCGCTCAGTTTTCACGCCTTGTGGCGAACGGTAGCGACGATGCCAGTTTATTTTTTTGCGAAAATCGATCTCAGCCATTTCCTCTCCTGTCAGCGAGGCGTCACGGGGTATCATGCAATTGTGTATGCCATGATAGACTATGCCCTGTAAACGTATCCCTGTCTTATCACATTAGCGAGTATCTCCATGAAAATTGGCATTATTGGTGCAATGGAAGAAGAAGTTACGCTGTTGCGTGACAAAATCGAAAATCGTCAGACGCTGACCATTGGCGGCTGTGAAATTTACACCGGTACGCTGAATGGTACAGAAGTCGCCCTGCTGAAATCTGGCATCGGCAAAGTGGCCGCCGCAATGGGCGCAACACTGCTGCTGGAACGCTGCAAGCCGGATGTGATTATCAATACAGGTTCCGCTGGTGGTCTGGCGTCAACCCTGACAGTCGGCGATATCGTGGTCTCTGACGAAGCACGCTATCACGACGCGGACGTCACAGCATTTGGCTACGAGTTCGGCCAGTTGCCCGGTTGCCCGGCGGGCTTTAAAGCAGATGAAAAACTGGTTACTGCGGCAGAAAGCTGCATTAAACAGCTCAATCTGAACGCGGTTCGCGGTCTGATTGTCAGCGGTGATGCCTTTATTAACGGCTCCGTGGGTCTGGCCAAAATTCGCCATAACTTCCCGCAAGCCGTAGCCGTTGAAATGGAAGCAACCGCCATTGCGCATGTCTGCCATAACTTTGGCGTACCCTTTGTGGTGGTGCGCGCCATCTCCGACGTGGCCGACCAGCAATCCCACCTGAGCTTTGATGAGTTCCTCGTGGTTGCTGCGAAACAGTCCAGCCTGATGGTTGAGACACTGGTGCAGAACCTGGCACGTGGCTAAATATTTGTTCAGGGCGCTGGCCGCCCTGCTTATTTTTGCTTCGGCGTGGCTTTGCGCCGCGCCGCGCGTGATCTCCCTCTCTCCTGCGAATACGGAAATGGCCTTTGCCGCTGGCATCACGCCTGTGGGCGTCAGCAGCTATTCAGACTTTCCCCCTGAGGCGAAAAAAATCGAGCAGGTTGCCACCTGGCAAGGGCTCAACATCGAGCGGATTGTGGCGTTAAAACCCGACGTCGTCCTCGCCTGGCGCGGCGGCAATGCGGAACGTCAGGTCGATCAACTGGAACGGCTGGGTATCAAGGTGCTGTGGCTGGATTCGGTAACCATCGAACAAGTCGCAGAATCTTTAGCCGGGCTCGCACAATACAGCCCACACCCCAAACAAGCACAGCAGGCATCAACTGAGCTGCTGGCCCAGTATCAGGCGCTGAAAAAACAGTATGCCGGGCAGACGAAAAAACGGGTGTTTCTGCAGTTTGGCGGAGAACCGCTTTTCACCAGCGGTAAAGGCTCGCTGCAAAACGAAGTGCTGGAACTGTGCGGGGGCGAGAATATCTTTGCCGCCAGCCGGGTTCCCTGGCCCCAGGTGAGTCGTGAGCAAGTGCTGGCGCGCGAGCCCCATGCGATCGTGGTAGCAGGAAATGTGAGCGAAATTCCTAAAATCGAACAATTCTGGCACAAACAGCTCGATATTCCGGTCATTCCGCTAACCAGCGACTGGTTTGAGCGCGCCGGTCCGCGTATTATCCTCGCCGCTCAACAACTCTGCCCTGCCCTGGCGCAGGTGAAATAACCGGGGATTAAACCATGCTCGTCTACTGGCTGGATATTGTCGGTACCGCTGTTTTTGCCATCTCAGGTGTGCTGCTTGCCGGAAAACTCCGGATGGATCCTTTTGGTGTGCTGGTATTAGGCGTGGTAACCGCCGTCGGTGGCGGCACGATCCGCGATATGGCGCTCGCCCATGGCCCTGTATTCTGGGTGAAAGATCCGACCGACCTGGTGGTGGCAATGGTCACCTGTATGCTGACGATTTTGCTGGTTCGCCAGCCAAGGCGTCTGCCGAAATGGGTGCTGCCAGTGCTTGATGCCGTCGGGCTGGCCGTGTTTGTCGGTATTGGGGTAAACAAAGCGTTTATGGCTGGCACCGGGCCGCTGGTCGCAACGGGTATGGGGGTGCTGACCGGTGTTGGCGGTGGGATTATTCGTGATGTGCTGGCACGCGAAGTACCGATGATCCTGCGAACGGAAATCTACGCCACCGCTTGTATCATTGGCGGTATTGTCCATTCAACAGCGGCTTACTCTTTTGATGTGCCGCTGGAAAACGCCGCGATGCTTGGAATGGTGGTCACATTGGGCATTCGCCTTGCCGCCATACGCTGGCATCTCAAGCTGCCGACATTCGCGCTGGATGAGAATGGCAGATAGCAAAAAGCCGTGTCACTGACACGGCTTTTTTGTGGCATCCGAACAGGGATCAGATGCTGAATGAGGATCCGCAACCGCAGGTGCTTGTTGCGTTCGGGTTGGTCACCACAAAACGGGAACCTTCCAGACCTTCGGTATAATCAACCGAACCACCCACCAGATATTGCAGGCTCATCGGGTCAACAACAAGGCCTACGCCCTGTTTCTCAATGGTCATATCGCCATCGTTGATCTGGTCGTCAAACGTGAAGCCATACTGGAAGCCACTGCAACCGCCGCCCGTAATGTAGACACGCAGTTTCAGGTTCGGATTGTCTTCATCCGCAATCAGGTTTTTCACTTTACTGGCTGCTGCGTCGGTAAACTGCAGCGGCAGCGCTACATCGTCACTCATTTTTCGCTCCCATTCATACTGCGATCTGGGCAAATAATAACCCGATCATTTTGGCTATTATCTATTACCCTGGTTATTCGTTCAAGTATTCTCCCTCTGAGGTGGCTATCCTTTCCGTGCGCAATACTTTTATCCTCTTCCAGGAATCCCTTAGAATAAGCCCCATTGTTTTTAACAAACCAGGAACGATTTCATGAGTAAGTCAGAAAACCTCTACAGCGCCGCACGCGAACTTATCCCCGGCGGCGTTAACTCGCCGGTACGCGCCTTCACCGGCGTAGGAGGCACGCCGCTGTTTATTGAGCGCGCTGACGGCGCTTATCTCTACGACGCCGATGGCAAAGCTTACATTGATTACGTCGGCTCCTGGGGTCCGATGGTGCTGGGTCACAACCATCCGGCTATTCGCAATGCGGTAATTGAAGCCGCCCAGCGCGGTCTGAGTTTTGGCGCGCCGACCGAGATGGAAGTGAAAATGGCCGAACTGGTGACTCAACTGGTACCGACCATGGATATGGTGCGTATGGTGAACTCCGGTACCGAAGCCACCATGAGTGCGATTCGTCTGGCTCGCGGTTTTACCGGTCGCGACAAAATCATCAAATTTGAAGGCTGCTACCACGGCCACGCAGACTGCCTGCTGGTCAAAGCGGGATCCGGCGCATTGACGCTGGGCCAGCCAAACTCTCCGGGCGTGCCGGCGGACTTCGCCAAACATACCCTGACGTGCACCTATAACGATCTGTCGAGCGTCCGCGACGCTTTCGAGCAATATCCGCAGGATATCGCCTGTATCATCGTTGAGCCGGTCGCGGGTAACATGAACTGTATTCCGCCGAAAGATGACTTCCTGCCGGGCCTGCGCGCGCTCTGTGATGAGTTCGGCGCGTTGCTGATTATCGACGAAGTGATGACCGGCTTCCGCGTCGCGCTGGCGGGTGCGCAATCTTACTATGACGTCACGCCGGACCTGACTTGCCTGGGTAAAATCATCGGCGGCGGAATGCCGGTGGGCGCATTTGGTGGCCGCCGCGACATTATGGAAGCCCTGGCGCCGACAGGCCCGGTCTATCAGGCCGGTACACTTTCCGGCAACCCCATTGCCATGGCCGCTGGTTATGCCTGCCTGACCGAAGTGTCGCAGGTGGGCGTGCATGAAACCCTCAATGATCTGACGGCATTGCTGGCAGATGGCCTGATTGATGCAGCGCGCGGCCAGGGTATCCCACTGGTGGTCAACCACGTAGGCGGCATGTTCGGTCTGTTCTTTACCGATGCGCCGGAAGTGACCTGTTATCAGGATGTGGTGGCCTGCGATGTGGAACGCTTTAAGCGCTTCTTCCATCTGATGCTTGAAGAGGGTGTCTATTTTGCGCCATCAGCTTTCGAAGCAGGTTTTATGTCCATCGCGCATAGCGAAGAAGATATCCGCAATACGGTTGATGCAGCACGCCGCGTGTTTGCGAAGCTGTAATTTCTGACGAGACAGGTGTCGCCTTGCGTGGCACCTGTTCAGCCAGAATCGTATCCCGGATAAGGCGCTTGCGCCGTCATCCGGGACACGCCCTGGTGGCGCAACGCTTACCAGGGCTACAAATCAGGGCCGCACCGGCGACCCACCGCTTATCGGCTCTGCTTTCTCAACAAATAGATAAAATACGGCGCGCCGATAAAGGTCGACAGCAGTCCTGCCGGGACCTGGTAGGGAAACATCATCATCCGCCCGCACCAGTCGGCAAACACCAACAGAAGCCCACCCGTCAGCGCAGACATAACGATATGCGGCATGGTACGGCGAAAACCCATCATACGCGCGATATGCGGTGCCATCAGGCCAATAAAACTCAGCGGACCAATGGTCATCGTTGCGGTTGCCGTTAACGCCGCCGCCAGCAGCAATAGCCCGATACGTGATGTGGTCAACGCCATCCCCACCGAACGCGCCGTATCACCGCCCAGCGGCAATACCGTCAGCCAGCGACGACATAACGGCACCAGCGCGAGGAGCACGACCATCATCAGGCCCGTAAGCATCACCTGCTCAAAGGTCGCGTGATAGGTCGAACCGGAAATCCACGTCAGGATCTTCGCCATACGCGGATCGCCGCTTGCCTGCAACATCATCAACAGCATGGTGAACGCGGTACTGAGCGCCATCCCGGCCAGTAGCATACGGTGCGGAGAAAAGCCCCCGCGACCGGCGGCAATCAGAATGACCAGCAGCGTAATGGCCGCACCGAGACTGCCGGCTGGCATCAGCCAGCCAAACGCATTCCCCGGCACGAAGAACAGCATGACCACAACACCGAAGGCCGCTCCGGCGCTGATCCCCAGCACTTCCGGGCTTGCCATCGGGTTCCCCGTCAGGCGCTGAATAATACACCCGGCTACCGCCAGCATGATCCCGGCCGTCAGCGCGGCGATAATCCGCGGCAAACGCCACTGCATTAGATCGTCGAGCATCGTACCGCTAATCCAGCGCCAGCCTTCCGCGTCGCGTCCGAACGAAAGAGCCACCAGTACACCCAGTAGCAATACAACCAGCCCGGCCAGCGCAAACCATTGCACGTTCTGCCGTTCCGTGGGGACATTGTCCCCGACATCCATCGAAGGCGCGCTCATGCTGCGCAAACGCGGCAGCAGCCACAGTAACAGCGGCGCGCCAATCAGCGCCGTCATAGATCCTGTGGAGACCTCTCTCCATACGCGGGCAAGCCACAGGATAAGCTGGTCAGATAGCCAAAGAATCAGGGCGCCAATCAGGGGGGCAAGCATCAGACGCGCCAGCAGACGCCGCGCACCGAGCATTTTCGCCAACAAAGGTGCAAACAGGCCGATAAAGCCGATAATCCCGACCGCATTCACCAGCAGTGCGCTGAGTACGATCGCAAGCGTAAGCGCGGCCAGACGCGCCATTGATAACGCGAGACCAAGATTGCGGGCAACGCCATCATCCAGCCCCATCAACGTTAATGGTCGCAGCAACAGCAGGGTGAGCACCACGCCGCCGATCAGCTGCGGCCACAGGCGCTGCACGCCGCTCCAGTCGGTCTGGGTAAGCGTACCGGTGCTCCACAGGAACATGCTTTGCAGCGCATCGTGGTGGAAAATCACCAACAACTGGTTGACCGCCCCGCAGTAGAGGCTCACCACCAGCCCTGCCAGAATGAGCGTCACCGGAGAAAGCCGTTTGCCCCAGGCAACCCCAAACACCAGCGCGCCAACCACACAGGCGCCGGCCAGCGCGGCAAACTGCGTGGTCAACGCACCCGGAAGCGCCCAGAGCGTGACGACGGTGATGCCCAGTTGCGCGCCGGTAGAGACCCCAAGCGTTGTAGGTTCTGCCAGCGGGTTACGTAAGACCTGCTGGAACAGTACCCCCACCAGCCCCAGGCCAGCCCCGACTAACAGCGAAATCACCAGTCGTGGCAGCAGGCTGTAATGGAACAGCATCTGTTCAATCACATCAACGTTGGGCGAGAAAAGCGCCTGCCCCCACTGTGCACGGGGAAGTGCGGCATTCAAATTCAGCCAGGTTAGCCAGGCACCAGCAATGAATAACACCGCCAGTAGCAGGCCCGGCAGTAACGCAAACGGTCTTCTCATGCTTTGCCCCCGAGCGCGTTATCCAGAACACGCACAAAGTGCATGGCAGAGAGCGTCGCGCCATAGAACCAGACGGCAGGTACGCGCTGGAATCGGCCCGCGCGAACAAATGGCATCGCCTGCCACAGCGGGGTCGCCATCAACTTACGCATATCAGCATCATTACCGTGGTCAAAACAGAGAACATCGACGTCTTTATACATCGCCAGGCGATCAATCCCCACGGCGGTGCTTCCCCAGAACGAGGTTTCCCCCTGCCAGGCGTTTTGAATACCAAACTCATCCAGGATTTCCTGGAACAGGCAGTTGCGGGTAAAGACCAGCATGTGGCGTGCATCCAGCAGCGTCATCATCAGCAACGGGCGTTCGCCACGCGGTCTGAAGTGCGGTTTTCTGTCGGCAATAAAGCTATCGAAGGTATCCAGATGCGCTTTTGCCGCCGCTTCCATATGGAATAGCTGTGCCATCTCGTTGAGGGATTTTCGTGCCGTCGCCAGCGGTTTCTTACCGTCGCTAAAATTGAACCCCTGCCCCGGCGCGATTCTCGCCAGTACATCGGCAGAGGGGCCATAGCCGGCAGACCAGACCAGGAAAGAAGGTTTCATCTGCGTAAGCAGTTCCAGATTGGGCTCCGTGCGCAGCCCAACGTCAATCACCCCGGCGGGGAGCGCAGGCTCATTCACCCACAGATTGTAATTGGGAATATCGGCAATGCCGTAAGGTTTAATCCCCAGCGCCAACAGCAGTTCGACCGGCAGCCACTCCAGACCGACAATCCGCTGCGTGTCGATTTCCGCGGCATGCGCGCTGCGCATCTGCCACAGCAAAGGAGAGAGCGCCATCATCGTCAACAGGCGACGACGGCTAATCATGTTCAGGCCATCCATCAATAGACAAAGCTCACCGGGGCAGCACCTGACGGGTGAGGAAGAATCCCCATCGGGATACCGTAAATTTGTTCGAGAGTCTCCGCGCGCATGAGTGTATCCGGGGTCCCCTGGGCAATCATTTCACCGGCGCGTAATGCGACAAGGTAATCGCAATAGCGCGCCGCCATATTAATATCGTGTAACACGGCAATTACCGTCAGCCCGCGTTGCTGGCTTAAACGATGCACCAGCGCCAGCACGTCCACCTGATGAGCGATATCCAGCGCCGAGGTCGGTTCATCCAGTAGCAGACAACGGCTATCCTGTGCCACCAGCATGGCAATCCATGCACGCTGACGTTCGCCGCCGGACAGACTATCAACCAGACGATGCGCCAGTGGTTTGAGTCCAACCAGCGCTATCGCCTCTTCCACTTTCTCTCTGTCAGCCACACCAAAACGGCCCAGCGCGCCATGCCACGGATACCGACCAATCGCCACCAGTTCACGTACCGTCATACCTTCTGCCTGAGGCAACTGCTGCGGCAGATAGGCCACCTTACGGGCAAAGGATTTACTGCTCCAACTTGCCAGCGGCTGTCCGTCGAGCAGAACATCTCCCTGCGAAGGCGGTTGATGACGCCCCAGCATTTTCAGCAGTGTGGATTTCCCTGAACCGTTATGCCCGATAAGGCCAGTGACTTTACCAACCGGAAAGGTCAGAGAAAGGGGATGCAGCAGCGTGCGGCCAGGCACACTGAATGTGACGTCGGTGAGTTGAAACGTGGTATCGGGAAGCGCGTTGTTTTCCTGCATGAGTGCCAACTTTTAAAAGGGCACGGCGAACCGTGCCCGAAGAGAGATTAGAAGCGGAAGGTTGCTGTCGCCACCACCTGGCGCTCAGCCCCCCAGAAGCAACCATAGGTATTAAAGCAGCTTGCGACGTACTCGCGATCGAACAGGTTGTTCACGTGTAACGCCACATTAGAGCCCGCCAGGCCTACACGCGCCAGATCGTAACGCACCAGAGCGTCAACTAACGTGTAGCTCCCCACTTTGAAAGAGTTCGCCGGATCGCCCTGGCTGGAACCGGTAAAGCGAGCGCCGGTACCCAGCGTCAGACCAGAGAGCGCGCCATCAAAGATGGTGTAATCGCCCCACAGAGATGCCATGTGTTTTGGCACCTGGGCAGGCGTGTTGCCTTTGTAGTTGGTATCGGTAGTGTACTCAGCGTCGGTATAGGTATAAGAACCGACCACATTGATGCTGGCAGAGAGTGCCGCTTTCGCTTCAAGCTCAACGCCGCGCGCACGGATTTCGCCGCCTTCAACCGAGTAGAAAGATCCCGCCGGATCGCCCATCAGGTTGTTGGTTTTGGTCAACTGATACACTGCACCGGTCAGCACAATCGGACGATCTTTTGGTACGTATTTCACGCCCGCTTCGTACTGCTTACCTTTAGACGGTGCGAAAATCTTGCCATTCTGGCCCGTCGTGGATGCCGGTTCGAAGGATTCGCTATAGCTAAAGTATGGTGTTACACCATTGTCGAACAGGTAGTTAACGCCACCGCGCCAGGTGAACTGCTTATCGTCACGGGTGGTTTGTATGCCAGTGGTACGGGTCAGGGTTTCCTGCTTCGCCCAGTCATAACGCCCCCCGAGGGTGACCAGCACTTTGTCCCACTGCGCCTGATCCTGCGCATACACACCGGTCTGTTTCTGTTTATTCAGCACCTGATAAGGACCTGAGTTAGTCAGATCTTTGGTACCGAAATCGAAATCAGAAGAGACAGGGTTGTAGAGATCCAGCAACGGAACAGAGTTGTCATAACCGAACCAGGAGTCGATATCATTACGCATACGCATAAAGTCAACGCCAGTCAGCAGGGTATGATCTACATCGCCAGTGGCGAATTTGCTCTGCAACTGAGTATCCACAGTGAACGTCTGCAGGCGTTCGCTATCAACGACGTATTTACGTGCCAGATAGTGGCCTTTATCCGCTGCAGAGAGCGCATTACAGCTAGCGTTAAAACCATTGGCTGAATCTGAGCAGACGCCGTAACCATAGACGCTATTCTGCGCGACTTTGTTTTCCGCGTAACGCAGGTTCTGGCGCAGCGTGAAGGTATCGTTAAAGCCATGTTCGAAGCTGTAACCCACCATTTTCTCATTACGGGAATAGGTGTTGTTCTTCGCGCCTTCGTTGAAGTCGGTCGGCAGACGGGAGCCATTTGGCAGCGGCTGAACGGTCCCCTCTTTCGGTAACCAGCCGTAGTAACCCGTATCCGGTTCGTTCTGGAAATAAGAAAGGAATGTGAAGTTCGTTTTGTCATCAGGACGCCAACTGAAAGACGGCGCAATGGTGTAGCGCTGCTCTTTTGCCCCTTCCTGTTGGGCGTTAGCGGAGCGTGCCAGACCGGTCAAACGATAAGAATAAACGCCGTCGTCATCCAGCGCGTCGCTAAAATCAAAACCTGTCTGGTACAGGTTATCGGTGCCCATCTTGAACTGCACTTCATACAGCGGCGTCGTTGTCGGACGTTTGCTGACCATGTTCAGTAACCCACCCGGGCTGCTCTTACCGTACAGCACAGAAGCCGGGCCGCGCAGGATTTCAGCACGTTCGAGCATGTAAGGATCAATCACCGCGTCGTTGTAGAAGTTGCCCTGCATCTTCATACCGTCGAGGTAGTTATTCTGACTCTGGTTATCTGCGGCAAAACCACGAATGACAAGATAGTCATAGGTATTGGATGCGCCACGCGTCCCCACGGCGACACCCGGCGTGTAACTCAGCGCTTCCTTCACGGACTTCGGCTGATGCAGGGCCATCTCTTCGCTGGTTACCACGGAGATAGACTGCGGGGTCTTCTCAATCGGGGTGTCGGTCTTGGTCCCCGTCGCAGAGTGGCGCGCGGCAATCGTTGCCGCCGGGCCCCAGGCATTTTCCTGCCCCGCCGTGCTGCTGGAGGTTACGGTAACGGTTTCTTCAGGTTGGGTCGTTGCAGCCTGTGCATAGACAGACATGCCGCTAACCGCTGTGGCTACAACTACTGCGAGTTTACGCAGTGAGGTGTTGACTGGCTGAGCAGTTTTTAGACGCGCCATTGTTTGTTCTCTGACAATGAGTGAATGATAACGTAAACGATAATTATTATTATGACGGCAGCATAATATGCGAAGCGCCGACCGCATAGCAAGCGCTAAGCGGCCCTGCGCGGTGTGAGGGATTAATAAACAACCAAGTAAAAAGGATGGCGTTAAGAAGGAATTAAAAAGGATTTAAAACGAGGTTAAAGAGATGTTCCAGCCATGCCTAAATCAAAAACCCCAGCCGGGCGACTGGGGGTTTGAGCATTAGTTACTACCGAACATATCTTTAATCCAGCCTGCAACACCGTCGCTCTTCTCTTGCTGCTGTGGTGGCTGTTGCTGAGGCTGCTGCTGTTGCGGCGGCGGGGTTGACTGATCGAACGGATTACCCTGCTGCGGCTGCTGCATCATCGGATTTTGCTGGCACAGCGTTTCCGGGCTGGTCGTCCAGACCGGCAGTGAACGCACACCGCCACCGCCGCAAATGAAGTTGCCCATATCATCCACGCTCATGGTGGTGATATCTTCCGGCGGCGTCAGATCCAGCGGAATTGGCGACTGGTTTGCCAGATAGCGCTGATAGATAGCCATCGCCCCGCTCGCACCATACAGCTTGGTCGGCTGGTTATTATCACGCCCAACCCAGGTAATCGTCACTTCACGCCCGTCAATCCCGGCAAACCAGGTATCGACGTTGTTGTTGGTGGTACCGGTTTTCCCTGCCAGATGCAGCCCCGGATATTTCGCGCCGAGCTGGCGCCCGGTACCGCGCTGAATAACCTGCTGCATGGTCCACAGGGTCAGATAGGCCGCCTGTGCAGGTACCGCACGCTCAGACTGCGGATAACTCTGGTACAGCACCGTACCATCCTCTGCAATGACTGAACGCAGCGCAGACAACGTTGCGCGGTTACCGCCGCTGGCGATGGTCTGGAACGCTTGCGCGACTTCAATCGGCGTCAGGTTGAGCGCCCCCAACAGCATGGACGGGTTAGCCGTTAACTGATCTTTAGGCGCACCTAATTTCAACCAGGTGTCGGTCACCGCAGGCAGCCCCATTGCCATCCCGAGGTTAACTGTCGGCACGTTCATGGAGCGCGTTAACGCATCCACCAGCATCACCTGACCGCTAAAACGGTGGTCGTCGTTTTGCGGTGCCCAGACCTGACCATTGGACAGACGCAGTGAAATCGGCGCATCGGCAATGGAGGTATTCAGACGGAATTTATCCGGCTGGCTTAGCGCTGTCAGGTAGGTCGCCGGTTTTGCCAACGAGCCGATAGAGCGGCGCGCCTGCATTGCACGGTTATAGCCCGCAAATTGCGGCGTCGCCCCGCCGACCATTGCACGGACTTCGCCACTGAAGCGATCCACAACCACCATCGCGGTTTCCAGGTCGTCCAGTTTACGCTGCTTGATCAAGGCCGGAATACCTTCCACCGCCGCTTTTTCTGCCGCGTCCTGCGCAACAGAATCAAAGGTGGTGAAAATCTTCACCCCCGACAAGTCCTTCACTTTGTCATCGCCGAGTTTAGCCTGAAGCTCCTGACGGACCATCTGCATAAACGCAGGCTGCGGCGAAATCACGCCACCACGCGGCTGCACACCAAGTGGACGAGCGCTGAGCATGTCGTAAAGCTCCTGGTCAATCACCTTCTGCTCTTGCATCAGGCGCAGGACAAGGTTACGTCGCTCCAGGGCCAGTTTAGGGTTACGCCACGGGTTGTAGATTGACGCCCCTTTCACCATCCCGACCAACATCGCCTGCTGGTCGAGACTCAGCTCTTCCACCGGACGGCCAAAGTAGTAAAGGCTTGCCAACGGGAAACCACGGATTTCGTTATCACCGCTCTGCCCGAGGTACACTTCGTTCATGTACAGTTCAAGGATACGATCCTTGCTGTAACGGGCATCGACGATCAGCGCCATATAGGCTTCGTTAGCCTTACGCCAGTAGGAACGCTCGCTGCTCAGGAACAGGTTTTTTACCAATTGCTGGGTCAGCGTACTCGCCCCCTGCACCGTACGTCCGGCGGTCAGGTTCGCCAGCACCGCACGGCCAATCGAGTAAAAACTGATACCGTCATGCTCGTAGAAATGGCGGTCTTCGGTCGCCAGCAACGTATCCACCAGCAGATCCGGGAAACCACTACGCGGGACAAACAGACGCTGTTCGCCGTTAGGCGAGGAAAGCATGGTGATCAAACGCGGATCGAGACGGAAGAAACCGAACTGACGGTTGCTGTCCATGTTCTCAATGCTATCGAGCCGGTCGCCATCAAACGTCAGACGTGCCCGGACCTGCCCTTCTTTGCTATCAGGGAAGTCAAACGGGCGGCGGATCATCTCAATGCTTTTCGCCTGCACGGTAAACTCGCCAGGACGCGTCATCTTCGTCACCTGACGGTACTGTGTGGCTTCCAGCAGTTTGACCATCTCGTTTTTGCTGATGGGCATATCCGGCTCAAGGTTGACCATACGGCCATAGACGGCAGCCGGCAGTTGCCACACTTTGCCATCGATACGGCTGCGGATCTTCTGATCCAGGTACACGCCATAAATGGCCAGCAGCACCGCACCCACGATACAAATTTTCAACAGCAGCCAGAACCAACGGCGCTTACCGCGAGGTTTACCGCCTTTACCTTTCCCTTTGCGCGGCGCTGAGTCCTGCTCATCGCCATCATCATCTTCGTAATCGTCGTATTCCTCTTCTCTGACTCGACGACGACTTACTTTCTCTTTTGCCGGACGTGAAGGTCTGCTCTTACGTCCAATTGGCTCGCGGTCATTCCCCGCCATGCTCTCTCTCCGCAACATTCAGGCGCAAGGGCCTGATTCTCAGTTCTTCCGCCTCCAGGCAGAAGAAGAAATCTCTCAAAATAAACAGCAGATTTTCTCAACGAGAAAATCTTAGTGTCTGCACCCTCTCCCTGTGGGAGAGGGCCGGGGTGAGGGCACCAGGCCGCACTCCAGGTAAACAGCAGATTTTCTCAACGAGAAAATCTTTAGTGTCTGCACCCTCTCCCTGTGGGAGAGGGCTGGGGTGAGGGCATCAATCTGCCCCGCCCATAACTACGAATACTTTTTCGTGCGCCGCGTCGGTGCGGCATTCGCCGGATCGTCAGGCCAGACATGTTTCGGGTAACGCCCTTTCATCTCTTTTTGCACTTCACGGTACGCCCCCTGCCAGAACGCCGCTAAATCGCGCGTAATTTGCAGCGGACGCTGAGCCGGGGAAAGCAGTTCCAGTACCAGCGCAATGCGCCCCTGAGCGATAACAGGCGTTGTGGCCTCACCAAACATCTCCTGCATACGCACCGCCAGAGCAGGCGGATTATCCTCATGATAACGAATGGCAATCCGACTTCCCGTCGGCACAGTGTAATGCCCAGGCAGTTCACTATCCAGACGTTGACGCAAAGGCCAGGGTAAGAAAGCTTTTAATGCTTCGCCCACGTCCAGCGCTTTCAACGCGCGAAGCGAATGTACGCCCCCCATTTGCGGTAACAGCCAGCTTTCCAGAGAAGCCAGCAGCGAAGCGTCATCCACCGCAGGCCATGCCTCTTCCGGCAGCCATTTCGCCGCGCAATGTAAACGCAGACGAAGCTGTTTCGCCTCGGGCGTCCAGTTAAGGACATCCAGCCCTTTATCACGAATGCCGTTGAGCATCGCCTGGTGTAGTTCTTCTTCCGGAAGCTTCGCCAGCGGCTGAACCTTTACCGTCAATTGACCAATCCGGCTACGGCGAAATGCCTTTAAGGTTCCCAGCGCTTCATCCCATTCCACAGAGTCAGACGGCTCAACAATGTGCGGACAGGCTGCCATTAACCGATCAATGTCCAGCGGCAGCGCCAGCAAAATGCGGGCATCCGGCGACTGGCTCCCTTGTAACAGCAGTGGCGCGAGCAGCCATTCATGGCGATTAAGCGCGTCATCCGCGTCAAGCATTGCGCCCATTCCGTTTGCCAGTTGATAACGCCCGTCCTGGCCACGCCTGCGCGCAATGCGGTCGGCAAAAGCGCTGGCAAGCAACGGCGCCAACAGATCGCTATCCGGCTCCCCTTCCGCACTTTTCAACCGCCGGATCAACTGTCGGGCACGCTGCTGCCACTGGGGCTGATTGCGGGAAAAGGCAACGCTCAAATCGGTATTCCCCCCGCGCGGCGGCTCTTCAAGGATGGCTGCCAGCTTCGCCGCCGTTGCCACCTCATTCGCACCGCTGGCGCTCGCTAACATCGCGGCCAGGCGCGGATCGTTACCCAGCGATGCCATTTTTTTCCCGAACGCAGAGAGGCGATCGCCTTCCAGCGCCCGCAGTTGCGTCAACAACCGCTTCGCTGCGGCAAGGTTAGTCGCTGGCGGTAAATCCAGCCAGCTAAGCTGCACGGGATCTTGGCATCCCCACTGTAACAACTCCATCAACAGGCCAGACAAATCGCTTTGCAAAATCTCTGGCTCGCTCTGTGCCGCCGCCCTTTCGGCCTGTTCTTTGCCGATCAAATGCAAACAGATACCTGGTTCAAGGCGCCCGGCACGTCCGGCACGCTGCGTCATCGATGCCTGGCTCACGCGCTGAGTGACAAGCCGTGTTAGCCCTGTTCGCGAATCGAAACGGGCCACCCGCTCCTGGGCGCTGTCCACTACCAGGCGAATGCCTTCTATGGTCAGGCTGGTCTCGGCGATATTGGTCGCCAGCACCACCTTTCGTTGCCCGGCAGGCGGCGGAAGAATGGCTTTGCGTTGTTCATTGAGCGACAACGCCCCATACAGCGGACAGAGCAATACATCGTCAGCGACCCGGCTGGCCAGTTGTTCCTGCACACGCTGGATCTCCCCGACTCCCGGCAAAAACAGTAACAACGACCCCGATTGCGAACGCAGCAAATCGGCTGTCGCCACCGCGACCGCCTCGTCAAAGCGCTGATGGCTGTTTAAGGCCTGATAGCGCCGCTCGACCGGGTGCATACGCCCCTCGGAAACAATCAGCGGCGCATCCGGCAACAGGGTCTGCAGGCGGCTGTTATCAAGGGTGGCTGACATGACCAGCAGTTTCAGGTCGTCACGCAGTCCCTGCTGGACATCCAGCAATAGCGCCAGCGCCAGATCGGCCTGCAGGCTACGTTCGTGGAATTCATCAAGGATCACCAGACCAACGCCGTTCAGCTCGGGATCGTGCTGGATCATTCGCGTCAGGATCCCCTCAGTCACCACTTCCAGACGCGTATTCGGCCCAACACAAGTTTGGGCTCTCATCCGATAGCCGACCGTGTCACCAGGCTGCTCATTGAGCAGTTCCGCCAGCCGTTGCGCCACGTTACGGGCAGCCAGCCTGCGCGGTTCAAGCAGTAAAATACGCCCGTCAATACCGCCCTGCTGCAACAATTGCAGCGGCAGCCAGGTTGACTTCCCCGCGCCTGTCGGGGCAGTTAGCAGTACCTGGGGAGCGTGTTGTAACGCATTGAGAAGGTCGGGCAATACGGCAGCAACCGGCAGTGAGGACACTCAAGGCTCCAGAGGATTCACATTGATAAGGACGGGGCCAATTGTACATGAACTACGGCGCTTTGGAGCGCCGAAGGATTTGCGAGCATCCGCCTGCCATTGTAGCATCGCGACAAATCCTAACTGAGTGCCTGCCATGTCTGAATCGAAAAGGCTGTTTTTTGCCATCGAATTGCCCGACGCCACCCGACAGGCGGTGGTGCGCTGGCGGGCGGAACATTTCCCGCAAGATGCCGGACGACCGGTTGCGGCAGCAAACTTACATCTGACACTGGCGTTTTTGGGGGAAGTGAGCGCGGAAAAACAACGGGCGCTGGAAACGCTGGCCGGTCGCATTCGTCAGCCAGGCTTTACGTTACAACTCGATGATGCCGGGCAATGGTTGCGTTCGCGCGTCGTCTGGCTTGGCTGTCGCCAGTCGCCACGCGGGCTGTTGCAACTGGCGGATATGCTGCGCGCTCAGGCTGCACGCAGCGGATGCTGGCAAAGTCCAACGCCGTTTCATCCTCATATCACCCTGCTACGCGATGCCAGTCATGCGGTCACGATACCGCCGCCGGGTTTTCACTGGACTTTTCCTGTAACAGAATTTGTCTTATATGAATCGCAGTTTGCCGGAGGACGTCTGCGCTACACGGCGTTAAACCGCTGGACGCTAAAAACATAAAAAGGATATGTCATGGAATTTTCTCCGCCCCTCCGATCCGCCACGCTTATTCAGCGCTATAAGCGGTTTCTTGCCGATGTGATCACGCCAGAAGGCGAAACATTGACAATCCATTGTCCCAATACCGGCGCAATGACCGGTTGCGCCACGCCTGGCGACACGGTTTGGTATTCCACATCAGAAAATACTAAACGCAAATATCCGCATACCTGGGAATTAACGCAAACCCAACAGGGCGCTTTTATTTGCGTTAATACGCTTCGCGCTAATACGTTAACGAAAGAAGCAATACAGCAAAACCGTTTGCCAGGACTGTCGGGTTACAGTGCGCTGAAAAGTGAAGTGAAATATGGTGCCGAAGGCAGCAGAATTGATTTTCTGTTACAGGCGGATGGCCGACGCAACTGCTATATTGAAGTGAAATCAGTAACGCTCGCCGAGCGGGAATGCGGTTTTTTCCCTGATGCAGTTACGCTACGCGGACAAAAGCATCTGCGTGAGTTAATGAGCGTAGCGGCCAGCGGCGACCGCGCGGTTATTCTGTTTGCCGTGCTGCATTCAGCCGTTGAACATTTTTCTCCAGCGCGCCATATTGATGAGAAATACGCACGATTGTTAAAGGAAGCACAAGGTCAGGGAGTAGAAATTCTGGCGGTAAAAGCGGAACTTTCTGCTACAAATATGACTCTGAGATTGCCGCTGCCTTTCACGATATAGAGCAGCGATTGACTAAATTGACTAATAAGTGTTCTGGTCGCGTGCGCAAATACGCTTTTCCTCACAGGCTTGTCAAGTGTTACGTTTAGATATTTGCCATCCGGAAAAGCATCTGCTATTTATAGCGGCCTGATTTTCCCCCAACACGGGGATCGATAGTGCGTGTTAAGGAGAAGCAACATGCAAGAAGGGCAAAACCGTAAAACATCGTCCCTGAGTATTCTCGCCATCGCTGGGGTGGAGCCGTATCAAGAGAAACCGGGCGAAGAGTATATGAATGAAGCCCAGCTGGCGCACTTCAGGCGTATTCTTGAAGCGTGGCGTAATCAACTCAGGGATGAAGTCGATCGCACCGTCACCCATATGCAGGATGAAGCAGCTAACTTCCCGGACCCGGTAGACCGTGCCGCACAGGAAGAAGAGTTCAGCCTCGAACTGCGTAACCGTGACCGCGAGCGTAAACTGATCAAAAAGATCGAGAAAACGCTGAAAAAAGTTGAAGACGAAGATTTCGGCTACTGCGAATCCTGCGGTGTTGAAATCGGCATTCGCCGCCTGGAAGCGCGTCCGACCGCTGACCTGTGCATCGATTGCAAAACACTGGCGGAAATTCGCGAAAAACAGATGGCGGGTTAATTCGCCTCTGACCGACAGCCGGTCAACCCCTCAGACGGCGCAGCGCTGATTCCAGCCTGCGCCTTCAAATCAGGCTGTGCTATAGTCGGGGAAAATTTCCCGTATTGTCGGCGTTTCCTGTCTTTTATGTCTGACTCTCACTATATTGGGCGCTTTGCGCCGTCACCGTCCGGTGAACTCCATTTTGGCTCGCTCATTGCTGCACTTGGCAGCTACCTGCAGGCGCGCGCGCAGCAGGGTACCTGGCGAGTGCGTATCGAAGACATTGATCCCCCGCGTGAAGTTCCCGGTGCCGCAGACACCATCTTGCGCCAGCTTGAGCATTACGGCCTGCACTGGGATGGCGATGTACTCTGGCAATCACAACGTCATGAGGCCTACCGCGACGCGCTGGCCTGGCTTCGTACTCGTGGGCTGAGTTACTACTGTACCTGTACGCGGGCGCGCATTCAGAGCGTGGGCGGTACCTATGACGGCCACTGCCGTAGCGCTAATAATGGCCCGGAAAATGCGGCTGTACGTCTGGTGCAGCAACATCCGGTGCTCCATTTTCACGACAGGCTACGCGGCGAACTCTATGCGGATGAAAAACTGGCGCGCGAGGATTTCATTATCCACCGCCGGGATGGCCTGTTTGCCTATAACCTCGCCGTCGTGGTTGACGACCATTTTCAGGGCATCACGGAAATTGTGCGCGGCGCAGATTTAATTGAACCCACGGTCAGGCAAATTTCGCTCTACCGACAATTTGGCTGGCCAGTGCCACAGTATGTCCATCTGCCGCTGGCGCTCAATGCGCAAGGGAATAAACTCTCCAAGCAAAACCATGCGCCAGCCTTGCCCGGTGGCGATCCGCGCCCCATAATAATCAGGGCGTTACAATTCTTAAACCAGAGCGCAACAAATGAGTGGCAGGATCTCAGCGTCGACGATTTGTTGAAAAATGCGGTGGCAAACTGGACGCTCACTAACGTGCCCATTGCAGTGGATGTGAATACGGCATTCTCAAACGCCTCGCGCTGAGCTATGATTAGCCGCTATTTTTTTGTCCTTATTTTTTTGTCCTGACGTTTGACACTACCGAGGTGCACTATTTTTACCCGAGTCGCTAATTTTTGCCGTAAGGTGCTAAGTCGCGAAGAGAGCATGGTCGTTGAGGCTAGCGTACAACCTCAGATGACGGTTATCCCGCGTGAACAGCACGCTATTTCTCGCAAAGATATCAGTGAAAATGCGCTCAAAGTCCTCTACCGCCTGAACAAAGCCGGTTACGAGGCTTATCTCGTCGGTGGTGGCGTGCGTGATTTATTGCTGGGCAAAAAACCAAAAGATTTCGACGTCACGACGAACGCCACGCCGGACCAGGTGCGTAAATTATTTCGCAACTGCCGCCTGGTGGGTCGCCGTTTCCGCCTGGCCCACGTCATGTTCGGGCCGGAAATCATTGAAGTCGCCACCTTTCGCGGTCATCACGAAGATACCGAAGCCGACCGCACCACGTCTCAGCGTGGCCAGAATGGCATGTTGCTGCGCGACAATATTTTCGGTTCTATCGAAGAAGATGCTCAGCGTCGCGATTTCACCATTAACAGCCTTTATTACAGCGTTGCTGACTTCACCGTGCGTGATTATGTCGGCGGCATGCGCGATCTGGATGAGGGCGTCATTCGCCTGATTGGCAACCCGGAAACCCGCTATCGCGAAGACCCGGTACGTATGCTGCGCGCGGTGCGTTTCGCCGCCAAACTGGGTATGAACATCAGCGCTGAAACGGCCGAACCGATTCCTCGTCTGGCCGCCCTGATTAATGACGTCCCCCCTGCGCGCCTGTTTGAAGAGTCGCTGAAATTATTGCAAGCGGGCTATGGTTTCGATACCTACATGCTGCTGCGCGAATACAACCTCTTCCAGCCTCTCTTCCCTACCATCAGTCGCTTCTTCACCGAAAACGGTGACAGCCCGATGGAACGCATCATTGCGCAGGTGCTGAAAAACACCGATACCCGCCTTCACAACGATATGCGGGTTAACCCGGCGTTTTTGTTTGCAGCTATGTTCTGGTATCCGTTGCTGGAAACCGCGCAGCGCATTACTCAGGAAGGCGGTCTGGCATATTACGACGCCTTTGCGCTTGCCATGAACGATGTGCTGGATGAAGCCTGCCGTTCACTGGCCATCCCGAAACGCATCACCTCGCTGATTCGCGATATCTGGCAGCTACAACTGCGTATGTCCCGTCGTCAGGGGAAACGCGCGTGGAAACTGATGGAGCATCCGAAATTCCGCGCAGCCTACGATCTGCTGGCCCTGCGTGCCGAGGTTGAAAACAACGGCGAACTGCAGCGGCTGGTGAAATGGTGGGGAGAATTTCAGGTTTCCGCACCGCCGGAGCAGAAAGATATGCTTGACGACCTGGGCGATGAACCCGCCGTTCGCCGTCGCCATCGCCGCCCGCGCAAACGCGCGCCGCGCCGTGAAGGCAGCGCATAATGTTATCCCTTTCAGGCCTGCCACGCGCAGGCCTGATGCTATAGAGAATGAAAAACGCAGGAGCCTGTATGTCCCCGACCCTTTGCTATATCGCCATCGGCAGTAATCTCGCATCGCCTCTGGAGCAGGTAAAGGCAGCGCTGGACGCCATTGGGGAGATCCCGCAAAGCCGCGTGGTCACCGTCTCCTCGTTCTACCGCACGCCTCCGCTTGGCCCGCAGGATCAGCCTGACTATCTCAACGCCGCCGTCGCGCTGGAAACAACCCTTGAGGCCGAAGCGCTGCTTGACCACACCCAGCGCATTGAACTGCAGCAAGGGCGCGTGCGTAAAGCCGAGCGCTGGGGGCCACGCACGCTGGACCTGGATATCATGCTGTTTGGCGATCAGGTTATTCAGACGCCGCGTCTCACCGTTCCCCATTACGACATGAAAAATCGCGGCTTTATGCTGTGGCCGTTATTTGAAATTGCCCCTGCCCTGCGATTCCCTGATGGTATGACGCTGAGCGCCGCCCTCACAGAATGCGCAGCGGACAAACCTGCCTTGTGGTAAAACGCTTTTCTGGCGCTTCTGATGTGATCGGTGTTAAACGATTGCCTAAAATCATTGTTCACCTGAATGTTGCTGTTAGAATGCGCCAGAATTCGTTTTTAGCCATCAGGAAACGTTATGAAACCCACCACCATCTCCTGGCTGCTTAAGTGCAAACAGGAAAAAAAACGCTTCGCTACCATCACAGCCTACGATTACAGCTTCGCTAAACTGTTCGCCGAAGAAGGCATCAATGTGATGTTGGTTGGCGACTCGTTAGGGATGACGGTACAAGGTCATGATTCCACCCTGCCCGTGACGGTAGACGACATTGCCTATCACACGCGCGCGGTGCGCCGTGGCGCCCCTCATTGTTTGCTACTGGCCGACCTGCCGTTTATGGCGTATTCCACACCGGAGCAGGCCTTTGAAAACGCCGCCGCCGTGATGCGCGCCGGGGCCAATATGGTAAAAATCGAAGGCGGTCGCTGGTTGAGTGATACGGTGAAAATGCTCACCGAACGCGCTGTGCCAGTGTGCGGGCACCTGGGGTTAACGCCACAGTCCGTAAATATCTTCGGTGGCTACAAAGTTCAGGGGCGCGGCGATGCCGGACAAACGCTGCTGGACGACGCGCTGGCGCTGGAAGCCGCTGGTGCGCAGTTGCTGGTTCTGGAGTGTGTGCCGGTTGAGCTGGCAAAGCGTGTCACGGACGCGCTGACCATTCCGGTCATTGGTATCGGCGCAGGTAACGTCACAGACGGCCAGATTCTGGTGATGCACGACGCGTTCGGCATTACCGGTGGTCATATCCCCAAATTTGCGAAAAACTTTCTGAGCGAGGCAGGCGACATGCGCGCTGCCGTGCGCCAGTATATTGCCGACGTTGAGTCCGGGGTCTATCCGGGCGAAGAACACAGTTTCCATTAAGGAGTGCCGTTGTGTTGATTATCGAAACCCTGCCGTTACTGCGCCAGCATATTCGAAGAGCGCGTCAGGAAGGAAAACGCATTGCGCTGGTGCCAACGATGGGCAACCTGCACGATGGTCATATGACGCTGGTTGAGGAAGCCAAAGCCCGCGCGGATGTGGTCGTGGTGAGCATTTTCGTCAACCCCATGCAGTTTGACCGCGCCGACGATCTGGCTCGCTACCCGCGCACCCTGCAGGAAGATTGCGAAAAGCTCAATAAACGGAAAGTGGATTTTGTTTTCGCCCCTGTGCCAAATGATATTTATCCGCAGGGCACAGACACGCAAACCTATGTGGATGTGCCTGGTATCTCCACCATGCTTGAAGGCGCAAGCCGCCCGGGGCATTTCCGTGGTGTTTCCACCATCGTCAGCAAGCTCTTTAACCTGGTCCAGCCAGATATCGCCTGCTTTGGTGAAAAGGACTACCAGCAGTTGCAGCTCATTCGCAAAATGGTTGCCGATATGGGCTATGACATTGAGATTGTCGGGGTTCCGACCGTGCGTGCTAAAGACGGTCTGGCGCTCAGTTCCCGTAACGGCTATCTCACCGCCGATCAACGCAAAATCGCACCGGCTCTGAGCAAAACCATGAACGCGATGGCCGCAAAACTGAGCGCAGGCGATCGCAATCTCGAAGAGATCATTGCCCTGGCGGAACAGGAACTTAACGACAGCGGCTTTCGCGCAGATGACATCCAGATCCGCGATGCAGACACGCTTCTGGAGCTGGCGCAGACCAGCAAACGCGCGGTGATTTTGATGGCCGCCTGGCTGGGTCAGGCGCGTCTCATCGACAATAAAGTGGTTGATCTCCCCCTGTAGACAGGGGTTAAAAAACGGGCAATACTGGCCTGTTATCGGCCTGGTCTGGCGCTGTCGCCGGGCCGGGAAAGTCTGGCCGGGCAGCAAAATGCCACCCGGCGATATACCTGTATTTCGTTACGCCATTAAAGGTAGAAGTTATGATTCGCACGATGCTGCAAGGCAAGCTCCACCGCGTCAAAGTGACACAGGCCGACCTGCACTATGAAGGTTCCTGCGCGATTGACCAGGATTTCCTTGAGGCGGCTGGTATCCTGGAATACGAAGCCATCGATATTTACAACGTCACTAACGGTAAGCGCTTTTCCACCTATGCCATTGCCGGTGAACGTGGCTCCCGCATCATTTCAGTTAACGGTGCGGCGGCGCACTGTGCTGACGTTGGCGACATCCTGATTATCGCAAGCTACATCACCATGCCGGATGAGCAGGCGCGTAGCTGGCAGCCGAAAGTCGCCTACTTTGACGGCGACAACGAGATGAAACGCACGGCAAAAGCGGTTCCGGTACAAGTTGCCTGAATGGCATAGCCGACTCATTAATCAGGCATAATGGGCGTATTGATGCAGACAGTTTGAACACGGACAGCGCGCAGTCACCGGAGCGTACACACAGTACGTGAGGATGACGAGCACCGCCCTGGTTCAAAACGGTAAATAAAATAGCCCATTTTGCCTGATTTATCCCTGAGGTTGATTACTTATTAACCTCGACATATCCTCCAGCGAATCCGTCTTTAAGATATACAACCGTTTCAGTAAGTACGGATTATCCCCAGGCTTTACCTTCCCTCGCACCGTGGTCAGCGCAAGATGGAATCCTGCATCCTTCGCCGCAGCCAACGCTTTGTCGTCATAGCCGCCGAACGGGTACGCCAGATACCATATGTGCTGGTTGAACTGCGAAAGCGCGCGGCGTGAATGCTTAAAATCCATCAGGATATTGTCATAACTGCGACTTAGCAGGATCGGATGCCCAGCATCATCGGTGCGATGCAGGAAATGAGTATGTGACTGAAAATCAAAGACATGCGAAATTTGCTCCAGTTCAGAGATGCTCATGAACTGCAGGGATTTTGGATCCCAGAGCTGCGGTTTGCGCTTAATACGCGACGAAATAATAAAAGCGGTCGCCCTGAAACCGTTTTGCTTTAACACCGGATACGCATAACGACTGACCGATTTCAGTCCGTCATCAAAGGTGATCACCACTGAACGGGCAGGAAGGTTCATCGCGTTACGTATATAACCTTCCAGTTGATACATGCTTAACGTGGTATAGCCCTGGTCATGCAGCCAGCTCATCTGGTTGGTGAAAGCGCGAAGAGAGGTGGTCGTCGAGGTATGACGAAACCGCGTGTTCTCCTCGTCTTCCAGAATATGATGGTAGGTGAGCACCGGAATACCGTTATCTTCCTGCGCATCCAGGCTACTGATCCACGCCAGACGTTCGCCAATGCGAATCTGATACCAAGTCTGGTTGAGTCTGTCTTTTAGCTTGCTGATGATGGGGTAGCGCAGATTCCCGGCCAGAATACCCAATTGTTCACTGGTATTGTCCGCCTCGTTATACATCGGTGTATCACGCCAGGTGATCAAATTTTGATTACTCAGGGGCTTATTGAGATCGCCAAGGCTATCCTGAACCTTCTCACTGCCACGAACCGTTCCCAGATGCCCTTTATCTATCCACGCTTTACCGAAGCCGAAGCGAAATTCGTAATAGTCTTCCGCCCCTGGCACAACCGCCAGAATTTGTCCGGCGCGGATATTGCCAACAGTCATAACATTGTTGCCAATCTGCGCCCATATGTCGGCATCTTCCGTAATTTGCATATAGCGAGCAGGGTCGGGATTTTGACTAACGAGACGTGCAGAAACGCTACATGACACCAGCAAGAACAAAATGAGGAGAAAACGAGGCATGCACCTAACCAGGCTAAAAATAATTTAGGTTATTGTAGGAAAAAGAAAAATGAATACCAACGTTTATTTTTCATACAAATCATGTAACAACACAAACGGCGGATTTTTCTGTTGCTGATGCCAGAGACTGCTGACCACCGGCGCGCCAGCGCCCACAATCTGCTCACGAAAATCGGCACTGCTACATACTTCACGCAGCGGATACATTGCTTCCAGCAACTCAGCATCAACGCCGGATATCACTTCACAATGCTCATGCTTGTGGCTCATGAGCGAGGCGGCGCGGTAAGGCGCTGCCCCGGAAATATCGGTCAAAAAAACCACGCCATCACCGGAATCCGTTTCATGCAACGCATCACAAATCATGCGGCTGAGCATATTGGTGCTAAGCCCGTGGCGAAAGTTGACCGCTCTACATTGTTTAAGCGGACCAAACCGGCTCTCCAGACTGTCCAGCATCTCCTGCGCCAGTTCACCATGGCACGTAATGACCCATCCCAGCATACCTATCTCCTTAGCAGACTTGCAGTTTAGCCAGGTGACCATCAGCCGTCGGTGACAGATATCATAGATTAAAAGGGCAATGAGAACCCGGCGACGAACGCCGCCGGGTAAGTGGCGATTAACTGCGCAGACCGCGTCCGCGCTGAATTAAATACCAGCACAATATATAAAAAGCGATGATAAACACCGCCAAAACCGCCACAGTGGTGAAAAGCGGCACATCGGTAATACCGAGGAAACCAAAGCGGAAACCGCTAATCATGTAAACAATGGGGTTGAGATGAGACAGCGCCTGCCAGAACGGCGGTAGCAACGTCAGCGAATAGAACACCCCACCGAGATAGGTCAGCGGTGTCAGGACAAATGTCGGGATCAGGCTGATGTCATCAAAGGTTGTCGCAAAAACGGCATTCAGCAGACCCGCCAGCGAGAACAATACCGCGGTCAACAGCAGCGTTAACGCAACAAAAACCCACGAGTGGACCTGAAAAGGCACGAAAAACAGCGACACGGCCGTCACCAGCACCCCGACACATAAACCACGCGCCACGCCGCCACCCACATACCCTGCGATAATCACATGTGTGGGCACCGGGGCGACCAGCAGCTCTTCAATATTGCGTTGAAACTTGGCGCTGAAAAATGATGACGCCACGTTTGCATAGGCATTAGTGATCACCGCCATCATGATCAGGCCTGGCACGATGAATTGCATATAGGTAAAGCCGTGCATTTCACCGATACGTGAGCCAATCAAATTACCAAAGATAATAAAATAGAGGGTCATGGTAATCACCGGCGGCACCAGCGTCTGTACCCAAATACGCATAAACCGTTGAATTTCTTTATGCCAGATACTTTTCAATGCCACCCAATAAAGCTGCATCATGCGTGCTCTCCTTTTTTCTCATGCACCAGCGTGACGAACAGCTCTTCCAGACGGTTAGCCTTGTTGCGCATACTCAAGACCTGTACGCCCTGCGCGCTAAGCTGGCTGAACACGCTATTTATCCCCTGCTCACGCAACACTTCGACCTCCAGGGTCGACGTATCCACCAGCCGATACTGGTAACCTTCCAGCTTCGGTAACGGGCTTTTCGTTGCCAGATCGAGGATAAAGGTTTCCGATTTTAGCTTCGCCAACAATGACTTCATGGAGGTGTTTTCAATCAGCTCACCGCTCTGAATAATGCCAATGTTGCGACACAGCATCTCGGCTTCTTCCAGATAATGGGTAGTCAGAATGATGGTGGTGCCTTTGTCGTTGAGATCTTTCAGAAAGCCCCACATAGAACGACGCAGTTCGATATCCACCCCGGCTGTAGGTTCATCAAGGATCAGCAGCTTCGGCTCATGCATCAGGGCGCGGGCAATCATCAAACGACGCTTCATCCCGCCCGATAACATACGCGCGCGTTCGTTGCGTTTTTCCCACAGATCGAGCTGGTTCAGGTATTTTTCGCTACGCTCCAGCGCCTCTTTACGTTCAACGCCGTAGTAACCTGCCTGGTTAACCACAATCTGCTGTACGGTTTCAAACGGGTTAAAATTGAACTCCTGCGGCACAAGACCGAGCTGCCGTTTGGCGTTAACGATATCTTTTTGCAGGTCGTAGCCGAAGACACTCACGCGTCCGGACGTTTTATTTACCAGAGAACTGATGATACCTATGGTGGTCGATTTTCCTGCGCCGTTTGGTCCCAGTAACGCGTAAAAATCCCCAGCTTCTACTTTAAGATCAATACCACGTAGCGCATGAACGCCGCCCGGGTAGGTTTTTTTAAGCTGCTCAAGCTCCAGTGCAATGGTCATGAATTTTCACTTACCTTATTCTTACACTCGATGTGTGGTTTAAAAAACGTGGGAGTTGACCTATATTAGCGCAACGCACTTATTTGGTTACAGGTCGTTAACTTCCATGAAAGACATAGATACACTCATCAGCAACAATGCACTATGGTCAAAAATGCTGGTGGAAGAGGATCCCGGCTTTTTCGAAAAACTGGCGCAAGCGCAGAAACCGCGTTTTCTATGGATTGGATGTTCTGACAGTCGCGTTCCCGCAGAACGCCTTACCGGCCTTGAGCCAGGCGAACTGTTTGTTCACCGTAACGTTGCCAACCTGGTTATTCATACCGACCTGAACTGCCTTTCTGTGGTTCAGTACGCGGTCGATGTACTGGAAGTTGAGCATATCATCATCTGCGGCCACTACGGCTGTGGTGGTGTGCAGGCGGCGGTGGAAAACCCGGAACTGGGGCTGATTAACAACTGGCTGCTGCACATTCGCGATATCTGGTTCAAGCATAGTTCGTTGCTTGGCGAGATGCCGCAGGAGCGCCGCCTTGATACCCTTTGCGAGCTGAACGTGATGGAGCAGGTGTATAACCTGGGTCACTCCACCATTATGCAATCTGCCTGGAAACGTGGACAAAAAGTCACGATTCACGGTTGGGCGTATGGCATCCACGATGGTTTACTGCGTGACCTGGAAGTCACCGCAACGAACCGCGAAAGCCTGGAACAGCGCTACCGTCAGGGCGTCTCGAACCTCAGCAAGAAACACATCAATCACAGATAACCTTGCCTTCCCGGCAGCATGATGCCAGCTGGGATAACGCATCAGGCCGGGCTAAAGCCCGGCTTTTTTTATGCTTACTCGTCCAGCATCACCACTTTGCCGACATACGGCAGGTGGCGATAACGTTGCGCATAATCGATACCGTAGCCCACCACGAATTCATCAGGGATCGAGAAGCCGACAAATTCCACATCAACCGGCACTTCTCGGCGCGACGGTTTATCGAGCAGGGTGCAAATAGAGAGAGACTTCGGCTCGCGCAGACTGAGAATTTCGCGCACTTTAGAGAGTGTATTGCCGGAATCGATAATGTCTTCAACGATCAGAACGTCTTTACCGCGAATATCTTCATCCAGATCTTTGAGGATTTTAACATCGCGGGTCGAAGACATGCCGCTGCCATAGCTGGAGGCGGTCATAAAATCGACTTCGTGCGGTACCTGCACTTCACGGCAAAGGTCCGCCATGAACATAAATGAGCCGCGCAGCAGGCCCACCAGCACCATTTCACTGCCACTGTCCTGATAACGTTCTGTGATTTGACGACCCAATTCGGCGATACGCGCTTTGATCTCCGCTTCCGGGATCATCACTTCAACAACATGCTTCATAATCTATATATCTCACTGATTTTAATCAGTTAAAATTACACTCAAGCTTTGAATTTCAGTTGAAATTGATACACCGATTGATATACGGATTATCGCACAAAGCCGAAATTATGCGAAAGCATGAGTACGTAAGAAAGGTGGCGATTATAGCAGTAAGAGGATGGGGGAGTTGAATAGTAAAAATGTGATAACTACAGTCGGTTGTCTGCACTCCTGCGCAGACTTGAAGTCTTAAAGCAATTCTGCACCTATTTCAGTGATAGTAGGGACTTTCTCCAGTACCGCAAAAGGGAAAATATCTTTCGTATTCTTACCATCTTCAACCCAAAAACATTCAGCACCATTGAAGTCTTTGCCTCTTGTTGTTTGAGTAAACCTCCCGATAACCATCTCTGGTCCTCCAACTTTTAGTTGGACCTTATCACCAACAGCAAATTGATACATTTCTCTAACCTCCTAAAGCAATGTTAAAAATACTTTCGCGGAACACGAAGACTTCGTGACCGCAAAAATATTAACCCAAAGTTATCTTAGTGGCAGTTTTTTTCCACACATATACTCTATCACTCATTCGCTGGCGTGGCTGCCAAAGCCGTTGCGATTTTGGTGCGAATTAACAGCCTATCCTGCCCGTTAAGTTCATGCCCCTGCTGGCGGGCCATCTCTTCAATTGCTGCCTCGATTTTCTTTTGTTTGAGCATATTCAAATCCCGGTAAAATCCGCAAGTCGCTGTTTATGGGTTTCACTCATATCGAAAGCAAAATCCTCGTGCTCTGCCTGGAATGTACCGAACGCCATTAGCGCCGATACCGCCGGGTCTATCTTGTTGGAGGATTTCTTTTTGTTGGGCTTGATGTTGGCATTGGCGTCAGACTCCATCACCACGTTACCAATCGCCCAGGCCAGAACCGGATCACCACGATGGCGCACTACCTTACGGTTAACGAACACCTCAAAGGATTTCGCTACCGGGCTGAACTTGAGATAGGTTTGCGGGAACGGCTCAACGTCGAGGCCCGCCCCCTGTAGCTGGGTGCGCAGGTGTGTGGCGTTCCAGGTATCAAAGCCCACCAGCCGGATATTGAAGGTTTCAGCATCGCGCAGGATATCGTCGCGGATGCGGTCATAGTCGATACAGTCGCCGGGTGTGGTACGTATCCAGCCCGCTTTCACCCACTGGCGGTAGATGGCGCGGTTTTTGTTGGCGACGTTAAGCAACTGTGCTTCTGGCAGATAATGACGGGTCAGGAGCCTGATCTCCCTGTCGAACGGGAAAGCGTAGCTCACGCTTGTAATATCGCTGGTAGAGGACAGGTCAAATCCGGCGTAACACTCCATTCCTGCCAGATCCGCTTCGGTGTAGTCAAGCGCACAGGCATCCCATGCGCCAGCACCCATCCACGGCGTGGAACCCTGACACCAGATATTGAAACGTTTGGTCAGCATTTCCACCCACTGCGACGGTATGCCCCGCGCTTTCTGAATAGTGGATTCCAGTTTCGCTGCGTCAACGGACACATGAAGGTTAGGGTTAGCCTTGATCCACATTTCCGGCTGCTCAACCTCGCTTTCGTCGTCCAGCTCGTATATCAGGACAAACAGCGAATCGTTGCTCTCTTCTCCGGCCAGAATCTGGCAACAGTAGTCGTAATGCTGCTTACAGGCGGAAACAACATTACTCCCGGCGGTCGTGATGGCGAACAAAATCGCCTCAGGGCGTGCCCCCATGCCCAGCTCAAGCGCGGAATAAACGCCGTTATCCGGGTGAAGGTGGTACTCATCGACAATCGCCAGGCTGGGGTTGGTCCCTTCAATGGTGGCCGCTTTCGCCGCCAGCGGCTTTAACAGGCTGTTGCTCTTTGGAAAAATGACCTTGTGCGCCTGAATATTGACGCGCTTTTTCAGTGGTTTTGACAGCAGGCACATCTGGCGGGCATCGTCGAACACGATACGGGCCTGATCCCGGCTAACCGCCGCCGTGTAGATATCCTGCTGGCCTTTCTCCATGACCAGAAACCAGTTAGCCAGCATGGCGGCTACGGTGGATTTGGCATTCTTGCGCGGCACTTCAATAAAGGCGCTGCTGTACTTGCGGCGGCCTGACTCCCTGACTTTAAAGCCCAGCAGGTTAGCAAAGGCGAACTGCTGCCACGGCTCCAGCTCGATAGGCTGGCCCCGCAGCGGGCCTTTGACGTGTGGACAGAGCCGTGAGAACGCAATAAACCGCTCTACGGTAGCCGTATCGAACTCATAGCGGGTGTCATTCAGGTCTGAAAAGTACCGTTCAACGGCCTGTTTTACGCGCTTACAGGCCGGGATTTCACCCGTTTTTATCGCGTTTGCGTACTCATTCCAGACGGTCAAGTTCGTCTTCCTCTTCCGTTTCTGGCGGATTCCGGCGACGGCTCACCGGATCAAAGCCCAGCAGAGACGACATTTTGATGATAATTTTCTCAGCGTCGGATTTCGCTTTCAGTGCCGGGTTACTGGTGGCGGCACCGCGTGAGCCTTCAACTGAAAACCCGCGCAGGGCAATATCTGCAACGGCTTTTCGGTACATCGAATAGTTGACGCAATACAGCTCCAGGTTGTTCCAGTCGGCAGGGGTTAAATCCCCGCGTTCAGCCATCTGCTTTGCTTTTGTCTTCCACTGCTGCCCTGCGATTTCATCAAGGTAAGCGGGTGGTTTGGGTGGTCTCACCATAACTTCTTGTTTCCTTCTGGCTTACTGCTGTCAAAAAAAACACCGTGCGTAAAAATTTGAGGGGGCGGTCGGTGCCTGGCACCTTGAGGTTTGTCCTGAAAACCGCCCCCACCCCGTCCATGCGGCCTGTCAGCGGTTGCGGAAGCATTCCCGCAACTACCGTTCACGCTCGCTCATACGCTGCGCAGTCTGGCGCTCATTGCGTCTGCTTCGCCCATTCATGAAGCCATCACGGCAGCGCATCAATGATCGGTACAGATTCACCACGTCTTTCTCATTCATTGCTGGCCTCATACATCCAGTCATTGCGATGGGCTGCACGCTCTTCCTGCTCTCGGTACAGCCCTGCCTTACGGTTCGCTTTGGTGATGGGGTCTTGCTGCGTGGTCTTCTGGTTATGATGCATCTGGCATAACGGCTGGTGATTCCACTCAGGCCAGAACAGAACATCATCACCGCCGTTGACAGGGATGATGTGATCGACAATCTTTGCAGGAACGTAGAGGCCCAGCTTCTGGCACTCGACACATAGCGGCTGACGTTTCAGATACTGAGCGCGGTACTTCTCCCATGATGCAGAGTAACCACGGGCGCGACGGTGGCCGCGTCTGGCATCTTCCGCCCGCCAGGCTTCCCGCTTGTGCTCATCGCACTTACCAGACTTCACCCGCTTATTGCATCCCGGCTCAGTGCACCGGCGCATTGGTTGCCACGGCATCAGTACACCCCCACATCACGATAAACAGACCACAGCGCAGAGATGGCCAAAGGGATCTCTTTAGCCTCAACATCACTGATTAGCGTGCGGTATTCGTAAAGAAGGGAGATGTACATCAGGCAGCCAACCTTGATCGCCGGGGTAAACTCCAGCCCACTATCAAACCGTTTGCCGATATGCTTCTGGCAAACTTCCAGTGCCGCATCGATATACGCCTGAATCAGTACATCTTCTTCGTTACCGTCAATGCGACAATGCAGCTTCGCCTCAGCCAGGGTGATTTCACTCATTTCTCTGCCCCCAGTTTGCAAAGGATTTCCAGGCGCGTCATACCCGTGTCAGGGACAGGCGGCCCGATGATGTTGAGCGTGGAGCCAGCAAACGCACCAGCTAAGACTTTCAGACGGGAAGCGGCCGTAATATCGCGACGAAAACGTACCCATACCCGGACAGTGGCCTCAGCCGTTACAGCCCCGGAGGCCACCAGCTCACGTCCGCTGATACCTTTTACTTCTGCCCAGATGGTTGCGCCGTCTTCCCACTTCTCAATAACCTGCCCGGAAGGTGAACGCGACGTGGTGAACTTACGGATGGTTACGCGGTTTTTTAAGCCTCCGGCTCTCATGGTTTGTCCTCCGTTTTTCCGTTTCCGGTATTGACCGCGATTTCCTGTTTCCATGCCTGGCTGTATTCGTCACCTCCTTCACGCGGTGGCATCCCCTCTTTTTCTCGTGCTTCGTTCGGGTTAATAATCCCGTTCTTGATCCCGCGCTCGTAAGTGGCGTAACGGTCGGTAGGGGTGGCACGAAGGAGATCGGCAGAGTCGAATTCAACCTGGTAGCGAATACCCGGCACTGGTGAAGCCACCAGCAGCGCAGATTTGATCTGCTGCTCGAAGTTCGTCAGCCAGGGGCGCATCGTCATGGTGAGAAAGGCGCGGCTCGCTTCACTAAAGTTGCTGTAGGTGCTGTTGCTGTATTCCTGCAGAAAGATGGGCGACACGTTGAACATGCGGGCAATGTCTTCGATGGAGAAACGGCGGGAGGCCAGCCACTCGGCATCCTGATTGCTCATGCCAAGCTGTTCATATTCCATGCCACCTTCAAGGATGGGTGTTTTCCCGGCATTTCTGGCACCTTTGTAGCGTTCCAGCGCATCCAGCGCTTTCTTACCGTTAGTGCTGTCGAGCCATTCTTTAGCCTTCACGATGCCCGCCGCCATCATGCCGTCTTTCATAATGCTGGCACCGTGGCGCTGCTGGGCCAGACCTAACCCCAGCGCTTCACGGCAGATGGTGATCGGCGAACGCCCCAGAAAACCATCATCGGTGGAGTAACGCAGGTGCAGGATCTCTTCCTGCAGGTAGGTTCGTACCGCTCCGGTAAAAGGCTCGGTGATGGTGTACTTGTACTTATGCTCGCCGATACGCTCAGGAACAACTGCCCCAGGCGCATACGGATGCAGGGATTGCGGCTGGCCGTCACGGCCCCACTCGATCACCGCATAGGCGTTACCGTTCAGCAGACAGTGACGCATCATCGTGCGCTTGAACTGGTAAGGTGTCTGGCAGACGTTAGGCTGTTCATTCAGCAGATAATCCACCGGGTGATTACTCAGCCATTCCCGCGCCTCACGACCGTTATCATTGCGTACCCGGTACAGATAGCAGGGCATTGTTGCCACCGCTTCACTGATAACTGACACAGCATTCATCACCGCTGGCAGAGATTCCGCAGTACCCGCAGACACATACTCACCTGATCCGGTATTTGGGATCCCTGCCATCGCCAGAAACTCATCAATGGTCAGGCTGCGCTGATCTGTTTTGCGGCCAAAAGGCCAGATATTCCACATATCACAGCCCCGCCAGGTCAGCCCAGCGGCGACGGTTATCACCAGTGCGCATAAGTTCAGGATGCTGGGAGAAAAGCGAACGGTACGCAATTTCCACACCAGACTCAGGATAGGCAGGCATAGAGGTAACGGTGATTTCACGTAGTTCGGCAGCGGTCACGGTGCGCAGGTAAGGAGACTGGCCGATATCCCACGCCTCTTTCAGCGCCCGGAAGCCAAAGCTCATGCCGGAAATATCTCCACGCTCCACCAGCTCCAGCACATCATTACCAAGCTGGGTATTCGGTGGCGTCAGCTCGAAGCGCAGCCCGGTATCATCTTCGGACAGCACCAGAGTGCCGGATTTGGTGCGCCCCAGTAGTTGGGTATAGTTATGTTCATACAGCGCACGCACATCACTACCGGATGCCAGGCTTTCTTTAAACGCACCCGGCGCGAACTGCTCCCGGAATTCATCCCAGATAATTTCTGACAGGCTGTTCCAGCGCACCGCATAGCCCACCAGCTTTTTATTGCTGGCACTCAAGTCGGAAGTGCGGATTTCAAAATCGATTGTTTTCATTGTCTGGACTCCACAGAGGGCAAAAGGGGCCGCAGCCCCTTACACGTCAAATCAGGAACCAGAGCCGGAAAGCTCAAGCACCTTGATGGCACGGGAGTCCACCACGCCACCGCCCAGATATTTATCGGTATGTACTTTGTAGAAACCCTGCTCGGTAATGTTGTCGGGACGGGTACGCACTCCAGTGGTGTGATCCACGATGAAGTAACCGCGCTTGAAGTCACCCACAGCCAGGAACGCTTCACCCGCAGCTGCATCAGGCATGGTTTCCAGATACTGAACCGGGCGGCCCAGCAAAGTATCAGGGGAATCAGCAACCAGACGATCGCGCCAGATATAATCACCGTTGCCGTTTTTCAGCTTTTGCAGCGTAGCGGCGGTGTTGGAGTTCATCACCCATACGGCATTTTTGCGGTATTTGGCTCGCAGTTTGTAGAGCAGATCGATCAGACCATCTGAGGTAACAGCGGCAGTGACCATTTTCTCCAGCGTTCCAAACGGACGGGCTCTGTCACCAGTGGCAGCGCGGGGATAGGCCAAAAAGCCTTTGGATTTTTTATCCCCGTCACCGTTAACAAGGTCGTTTTCTTCCGTCTCAGTAAAGGTGTCGGAGATTTCGGAGGACAACCAGCCGAGAATATCCACTTCGGAGAAGTCGAGAATCTCCTGGGTTGTTTTCGGGTAGGCATAGATCGGGTTGAGTTTGATATCAACGCGTTCCATTTTCGGGGTGCTGGTTTCGGTGCGGGCTTCGCCCTCAGTACCACGCTTAACGGTAGCGCCGCCAACAGAGACCAGTTTCTGGTATTCATTGGTTTTAGTGGTTTTAACCGTACAGATGGAGCGCATAACGCTGTCATCCTGCAACTGGCGCATGATCTCTTTGTCCAGCTCAGGGATAACGGTATAGCCGCCATCACCCTGCACCAGCGTGGTGAGCGAGCGGGTGTCGCCGGTCATGATGTAGTGGCGCAGCTCATCATTGGTCACGCCTTTACCTTCAACAGAAGTGCCAGGCAGATTGCGCTGATCGTCGGCGACGGCTTCAAGGCGGGTAATTTCAACTTCAAGCGCATCAGCCTGGGCGCGGAGCTCGTCGAACTGTTTACCTTCTTCTTCATTCAGGCTGCGCTTTTCGCTGTCGGCTTTTTCCAGCATGGAACGCATCTGAGTTTTGAGTACGGCTTTCTGCTGGCGTAATTCGAGTAATTTCTTCATGGAGTGGTTTCCGTAACAATTAACGTTGAGACGTGAAACCAGCGCGGGAGGGATGGCCGTTAAATCTTTTTCTGCATCCCACAGGCTGTACTCGCTACAGCTTTATTTAACGGCCAATGGCGGCTCACGTCTGAGTGCCACTCCTTAAGATATACATGGAATACTTAAAGAAAAGCCCGAAATCAATCGGGCTTAAAATGGAAAAACATGAAAACGAAAAATTTACAATGCTACTTAATGGAATGGTGATGTATGTGAAAATCACTAACATCGACAAGCCTTGTTTTTTTGGGAGTTACTATTAACACCCCAATCAGACGAACATTTTCATATTTATTCTCATGCGCTTTAATTGCTTCATTATAGTGTTCTTCGTCAAGCTCAACCGTCACCTTACGATTATTCTCAGAAAACTCAACTATAGTCACAACACCACCCAATGAATTCACATCACGATTCAAACGGATAACAGAGCCAACGAGACTATAACTTTTCACTGTGTAATCGTTTGAATAAAACCTTTCAGCCTCTTCTATATACTTTATTTTTTCAGGAGTTATTGATATTTTTTTATTTTCGCCAAATTCATTTTCAGCAATCAATGACTTGAAAACTTTAATCTCTACAACCCTTGATCTATTGAGCCCGCTCAATCCAATAATGGCAGAGCAAAGTGTTGCGTTAACACCATCTTTGATAATAGCCTCAAATATTTTCAAATCACCGCGTTCTTTATATTTCCCTACAGCATCGTTAAGTTTTTCAATGCTATACATCAACCGTTCTGTAACAGTTCGTGAAAATGGAACCTTGCAGTAATCCTCTTGAGAGCCTTCGTCCCAGTATATTGGCGCTACCAAATTAAGAACATAACTCCCAACCTCTGTTTGTCCTAGTTTTAAACTATTAAAAAAGCGCTCAACCACCTCTGGATTTTTACCCGAATATCGCCCTCTCTGAGGGTTAACAACAGATCTTGCAGCCGAAAGCATTAGTTCTTTAGTTTTGGAAAACAAAAGAATTCCATCAGCGAAAGGAATCTCCCCATTAGCAACATCATCATGTATCACCCTCAAGCTAATAATGTCATTACTAATATTATCTAACTCTCTGATAATCTCTGCTTTTGATTTATTCTCACTTTCACTTAGGGCATTAATGATGTCATTAACTCTATTGGAGAAATCCTTCAAGCTGGCGTTGACTGGTTGCAATATTTCATAATCATTATTCTTCCCGTAACGCCAAACATTAGCGACCTGAGGTAATTCAGTGAATAACACCCAGCCTTTCAAAATGAGATATTTCGAAAAATTTTCTGTCGTTATAAACTGTTCATTGTATAATTTCATATTATACGCTCACCCCATTGCTAGCCGCCCTCATCATGTCCTTTAGGAAAGATGAAGTCAACACCTGATTAGCAGGTATATTAAGAGTTATACTATTCTTGTTTGCGCTTGGAGGTAAATTCCTGAGTGAAAACCAATAACATCTATTCCTTAATGTAATACCATTAACGCCGTGATATAACCAGTCAGATATATTAACAGGCAAATGAAGAAGAACTAAATATCTTGGAGATAATACATTATCACCAATAAGATCGGAATAATTCTTTGCTTTTAGTGGATATGGTAATGCTGCCAACTTACTGATTTAGTGTATGATGGTGATTTTAAGGTGCTTGCGTGGCTTCCATTTCCATCAGATGTCCTTCCTGCTCCGCTACTGAAGGCGTGGTGCGTAACGGCAAAAGCTCTGCCGGACATCAGCGCTATCTCTGCTCTCATTGCCGTAAAACATGGCAACTACAGTTCACTTACACCGCCTCTCAGCCCGGTACGCACCAGAAAATCATTGATATGGCCATGAATGGCGTCGGATGTCGCGCCAGTGCACGCATTATGGGCGTTGGCCTCAACACGGTTTTACGTCACTTAAAAAACTCAGGCCGCAGTCGGTAACCTCGCGCATACAACCGGGCAGTGATGTGATTGTCTGCGCTGAAATGGACGAACAGTGGGGCTACGTCGGTGCTAAATCACGTCAGCGCTGGCTGTTTTACGCGTATGACAGGATACGGAGGACGGTTGTGGCGCACGTCTTCGGTGAACGCACTCTGGCCACACTGGAGCATCTTCTGAGCCTGCTGTCGGCCTTTGAGGTCGTGGTATGGATGACGGATGGCTGGCCGCTGTATGAACCCCGCCTGAAGGGAAAGCTGCACGTTATCAGCAAGCGTTACACTCAGCGCATTGAGCGACATAATCTGAATCTGAGACAACATCTTGCAAGGCTGGGACGGAAGTCACTGTCGTTCTCAAAATCGGTGGAGCTGCATGACAAGGTCATCGGGCATTATCTGAACATAAAACACTATCAGTAAGTTGGAGTCATTACCAGTGGATATGTAATTATATTGTTTTTTAATTTGAAATTTTTGGTAGATTTTAATTGAATGTCTATTTTCGGGTTGCGAAAAAGCGAGTTATTAAATCCCGTACCTTCAATGGTTATATCAATACTATCATCATCCACTTCACAACTAGATACTTTAAAACCTGCATGTGCAGCAAGGGAACGTATATAAGCAATATTGAATTGCTCCATCTGCTTCTTTTTATCCATCAGCAAAACCTACCTACTGTGCGCCCACCGCGATTCTTGTATTGGTAAAGTCGAGCATATGTTTCTATAGGAAAACACAATATAACAAATCAAAAGATGGGTACAGAAGGCAGGTCACGAAATATCATATTTATAACAATGATTACTTTTCTGACATCCAACCAGGCGGCTCAGATAACAACACTCTGTATCCTTCCAGATGCTCCAGCAATGCATCAAGCTGTTCAGTATTGGTGACAATTCGCTCCCCAGAAAGGGTGTGCATTACAAAGCCGTGTGGGTCATCCCAAAAGAACGCTTCCTCTTCGAGAGCTTTACGGTAATCAGCAGTGTGCATTGTATCAAGACTGGTCAAACCAAACTTTTCCAGGTGTTCCCTGCGTTCATCATGAGTGATTGGCATGTTGCCCCTCCTGTAAAATTTTAAAATGTACGTTTAAGTGTTCACCTGTTCACCTTCCGAGTATTCATCAGTAAATTCATTAGGTTATATGATGAACACTATTCTTTCAGGTGTTCACAAGTGTTCACCCTACCCTTCACCTTTGGACAATTTGAAAGAGGTGAACAGGGTGAACACTTGGTGAATACTTTAATAGTAAGTGTTCACCATTTAACTAACTGTTATAGATACGCTTTTTAACAGGGTGAATACTGGTGAACACTTATCCTATTACTTTTGATTTTCTCCGGTATCCGTTGTGCACATCGGCATCCAGTCCTCTGAATCATCGTGCAGGGTCACGTTGGACCTAATCCCTTGCTTAGTCTTCCGCTTCTGATATTCCTTGCCATATTCAGCCATAGCGCCAGGCATATCAGTACCGAACCGCATCAGCGATACCGGCTTGTTAAGGCCATTGGCACGCATGTATGCCAGATACGCGTGATACAGGTAGCGCCGTGGGCTGAATGGAACTATTTCGGCGTTTCCGATAAACATGCCATCACAGACAACTGACGCCATCAGATAGCCGCAGAAGTCCACCAGCGAATCCCCCTCACGCTTAATTGCCAGCGCCTCCTCTGACTTCTGCTGCTCATGCAGCATCTGTTTTGCCACGCTCTGATCGGCGAACCGGGTAAGAAGGTGGCGAATAACTACCGCCAGTTCCCCCTCTATTTTCTCTGCCAGCAAAGGATCCCGCTCGTTTTCGGGCACAACTTCCGAGAAATTGAAAATAACCCGGCGTCGAGAAATACCACCGCTACGGTCGCTGAACGTCATGGCATTGTTGTTTACGGCCAGTACCACTGCGGGGATACGTGTCGAATAAGGAGCTTTGTGTTTCGGGTCGATAGACACCTTATCACCGCCAGTAATCGCCTTAATCCCTGCGCCATCTCCGGCATAACGGGTCATATCTGGCATGATGATAAGCGAGTACCCCACCACCAGCGCCCTGTCTCGTGGGTCTTCCAGTGCCCTCATGCTGGCCGATACCGTATTGGCCTTACCCGCCAACATAGTGCATATCTCAGCCATCACACTTTTACCGCTTCCCCCCGGCCCCGTAACCTCAAGGAACAACTGCCAGTCATACCGGTTCGCCAGTACAAGGAACAATGCGGCCAGTACGCGATCAGCCTTACGGTCATTGTCAGCAACAGATCGGCGTAACCACCTCCAGAAGTTCGGCGCATGGCTGGCCAGCGTTTCACCTTCGGCTGGTGGGCTGAACGGCAGTTCACTCGCAATGAGCAACCAGTCATCTTTCTTGTGCTTTCTGAATAGCCCAGCGCGGGTATCAAATACCCCATTGCTGAACCCAATCAGGTTTCTGGCCGTTACTCCCATTACAGGGAGGCTTAACTTCATAGTTTCAACTGCTGATTTAATAGCGTTCTGCGAGTAGGCCACGTCAGCCTCAATAAAAATTTGAGCCATATCCCGCTGTAACTCCTTATCCGGCAACGGAACCCATACCACTCCGTTGTAGTAGTGAACAGTATCGGAATCAGCATGAATAGCCAGGTTGCCATCATAGTGAGCCAGCAACACCTCACCCCGCTGGCTGGCCCCCATCTGGTTGAGTGCCGGAGCTACCCATTCCCTCATGGGATCCTTCTTGCTGACAGGCAGATTAACTACGACGTTATCACCACGCTTAGATTCTTCACGTAACCCAGGCAAACGCGGCGACCAGTCCTCCACGGGCTTTGGCTCATACATGCCATTGAAGAGACGGGCCTCCTTTACACCAGCGAGAGCCAGCTTGCGGGCAATAAGGGTAAGGTAAGCTTCTCCAATTTCCCCGGCGCGAATTACTCGCACACACTGGCGTCCACCATCAACGATTTTTAGGCTCTCAAGCTCCACCAGTTGCTTTTTACCAAGGTAAACAGGCGGTATATCATCACCTGCTTTTTTACCCTCACTCTCGATCCAGTGTTGTGCATGGGCAAATGCATCTGCACCAGCAAAAATAATCGCCTCTGTGAATTTATCCTTTGGCAGGCACTTAACATTTGGCGCGTTTTTGCTTCTCATTTCGGGATCCCTCCGCTCATATGGAACTTGCCAAGCAAGGGATGAAACCAGTACGCCGAACCGTATTTACGCTTGGCACTGCGCAGAACAAGTCGGGCCGCTTCCCTGAATTTCTCATCAGGCGCGACAAAGCCACCTGATTTAAGTTTGACCAGCATAACGCCCGTGTTTTTCGCCAGTTCCTCGGCCTTTTTGGTAGAAATGCCATACTCAGCCGCCAGTGTTGCGACAGGAGTCATACCGGGTGGAATTTCACCTCCCTGGCTATCGGTCAGCACTCTGACCTTCTCTTCAAGAACAGTGACTTTATCCACCAGCAGATCGAAGCGTTTTTCCAGTTCGTTGAATTTGACGTTGCTGATCATGGGCGCACCTCGCTATTGCTATCAAAACGCTCACGTTCGGCTTTAAGAAACTCATCGACGTTGTAGGCCAGACTCTCAAACAGCTGTCCAAGCGCGGATATTTAATGAGATGGTCACTCCCTCCTTCCCAGTACTATGCTGAGGACAGGCTTTCATTCGGAGAACCATCATGGAAAACATTGCGCTTATTGGTATCGATCTGGGTAAGAACTCTTTCCATATTCATTGTCAGGATCATCGTGGGAAGGCCGTTTACCGTAAAAAATTCACCCGACCAAAGCTAATCGAATTTCTGGCGACATGCCCAGCAACAACCATCGCGATGGAAGCCTGTGGCGGTTCTCACTTTATGGCACGCAAGCTGGCAGAGTTAGGGCATTTTCCAAAGCTGATATCACCGCAATTTGTCCGCCCATTCGTTAAAAGCAACAAAAATGACTTCGTTGATGCTGAAGCTATCTGTGAAGCAGCATCACGTCCATCTATGCGTTTCGTGCAGCCCAGAACCGAATCTCAGCAGGCAATGCGAGCTCTGCATCGTGTCCGTGAATCCCTGGTTCAGGATAAGGTGAAAACAACTAATCAGATGCATGCTTTTCTGCTGGAATTTGGTATCAGCGTTCCGCGAGGTGCTGCCGTTATTAGTCGACTGAGTACCCTTCTTGAGGACAGTAGTTTGCCTCTTTATCTCAGCCAGTTACTGCTGAAATTACAACAGCATTATCACTATCTTGTTGAGCAGATTAAAGATCTGGAATCTCAGTTGAAACGAAAGTTGGACGAAGATGAGGTTGGACAGCGCTTGCTGAGTATTCCCTGCGTTGGAACGCTGACTGCCAGTACTATTTCAACTGAGATTGGCGACGGGAAGCAGTACGCCAGCAGCCGTGACTTTGCGGCGGCAACAGGGCTGGTACCCCGACAGTACAGCACGGGAGGTCGGACGACATTGTTAGGGATTAGCAAGCGGGGCAACAAAAAGATCCGAACTTTGTTGGTTCAGTGTGCCAGGGTATTCATACAAAAACTGGAACACCAGTCTGGCAAGTTGGCCGACTGGGTCAGGGAGTTGTTGTGTCGGAAAAGCAACTTTGTCGTCACCTGTGCTCTGGCAAACAAGCTGGCCAGAATAGCCTGGGCACTGACGGCGCGACAGCAAACTTACGAAGCATAAAGGCAGAAATACACCAGTTTAAACAATCATTCATCTGGTTTTGCGAATACTGATATTGATGATACAAACGGCCCACCGGCCTGTTGAGGAACCTGTAAAACGGAAAGGCTCGCTGAAGCCGTATATTTTCTGGAGGTTCATCAGGCGCGGAACTCATCGAGGCGCGGGAATAAAATCCCATTCAGACGCCGGATAGATTCAAGCAAGCCAACTTATCGTCAAAATCGGTGTTGCAAAAACGGGAGTGACCATAGATTCGTTTTCTATCTGATTCGGATAACACACCAGCAGCGTAGAAATGAATTTCGCCTGTGCTGCGCTTAATGCTGCGATACGTAAAGCCTCTTCATGATGTTCAATGGTTTTGTTGTCCCCGATGTACCGGATTGCGTACTTAGCCATGACGCACCTCCTGAAGGACAGCACTGTCGAACTCCCACCCGCGGCGTGTGGTGTAATCGAAGAAGGCAACACGGCAAGGGGCATGAGCGCGGATTTTGGCGGCAAAGACCAAGTTCCAGCCGGGAAATGCATCACGGGCAGCCTCTTCGGTGTCAGCATCAAAACGCAGGACGACAGGAGAGCACTCCGGGTAATGCTTGGGAGTGGCAAGGAATAGCCATGTAAATTCAGGGCGAGTTTGGATAGACTGGATATCAGCCATAACTGTTACCTCACTTAACGGTTTGTGGTAAGAGGCCCGGTTAGTGTTCGCGCACTGCCGGGCTTCGCTATTTCCGCATCGGCAAAACAAGGTGCGGCCACACCAATCTAGTTTATAGTGCGGCCACACGTCAAGGCTGTTTTTGTACTCTTTTTTGATGTATGGTGTTCCCACACCAATTTGAGGAAGAGTTATGGCTACAAAGTCAGTTAATGCAAAATCAGCGACGAAAAAAATACGCTTTCCACATGACATTATCGAAGAGATCGACGCCAGCGTAGAGCGAGAGAAAGCCGAAAACTCAGGCGCTAATTTCTCTGCATGGGTGCTGGATGCCTGCGGTCGCAAGCTGAAAGCAGAGCAGCGTAAAAAGGCCAAGGCAGAGCCTAATGGTTGACCTACACTTTTTATGTAGGTCCGATCCCCAACACCAGGCGTTTGACCAAAGCTATTTGTCGAGCTTAGGCACCGAGCGTTACGGGGATTCCCGTATCGATACCCAATATCCGGGTAACGGTAGACATAACCCAACCGTCGACATTTCCCCAGAACTGGGGAGATAGGGGTGTGCGCCAACGGCGCGCTTAAAATATCAGCAGTGAGTTGCAAATTAGCAACACGGATATTTGAGCGCTCCAGTTTGGGGGAGCGCAAGCGTGCAACTCTTAAAGAGTTGTGCAAAACCAGCACAACGATATTGGGTAGGCATCCAACTAGCTTTGAGATAGTCGGATTTGCGCAGCGCTTAAAGATACGCGCACCTGACATCACAGGAACGCTCATCCTTTGACCACCAGCGCAAGGCCTGGTATGCTGATCCTGTTTAGATTTGATGTGATGACTTGGGCGGCCCTGCATGGCCGCCTTTGTTTTATGCGCGATCATGCAGCACCTCCCACACGCTTAACCAACCAGCGTTGCGCCAGTTCGGTGAGTTTGGTCTTGCGGATTGCCGTCCGGGTATCCAGATCCAGCAGAGCACAATCGCGACTTTCCAGATAAGCCAGCAGCGCCAGCTGATCGGCGTTCATATGGTCACGCACCTGCTTTACTGGAATTTCTTTCTGTTTCGCCCACACTCGTGGGTGCATACCCAACACAAGGCTATTCAGGAACGAGCATTCATTGCTGTAGGCAAAGCCGTGCTGCCTGTCGCCGGTGCGTTCGATATAGCCCTTCATCGCGTCGGCCATGCTTTTGTGATCTTCACAAGCAGCAACACGATTTTTACGCCAGGCCAGCAATGCCGCCTCGTGTTCCTCTGGCGCGACACGGCGCAGACGTTCTTCACAGTCGATAAAATACTGACGAGCTGCCTTGCCCTGATCGTTACGTTCGACCATCGAAAGCTCTTTACCCATATTCAGGCTGAGAATGTAATCGTGCTCAATACGCTGGCGAGATTTTGAGCTCGCCCGTTTTGGCGAGGTCAAATATTCGACAATCACATAATCCACCCCCTCGGCGAACCCATACTGCTTAATGCGCCCTTTGATCCAGTTGGTAAAGTCCCGCCCTACAGCCAGAAACGTATGCAGTTTACGAGCGCTTACAGACTGAATTTCTTTCCCGCCGATATTGCTCATGATTACAGGAATACGGGCTGCAAAGTTGTTATCAGCATTATCTTCCTGGCTGGGTTTGGATTGAGTCTGGTCGCTGCCAGTTAAGGCAGTAATTTTTTTCTGGTTCATTTCCAATGCTCCAATAAGTTATTTATTCAGAGCCGCCGCGACAGCGTTAGGTATGCTGCAATAATTCGAGCGCAAGTCCTCGCAAATTATTTTATTTTCGTTGATCCGACGAAGTTGCGAGTATTTGCATTGGGTTTCTGTTAAGCCGTTTTGCGGCTGTACGGGTTATTGACGTTTTCCACGGCCGGAGGATTGCGAACCCACCAGAGCACATCTGAAAGAAGCCAGGCGCAGCTGTTGCGACCAAAATGACAGCGCGGAGGAAAGCGGCCTTGCTGCTCCATCTTCCAGCGACTGGAACGGGAAAGACTGGTGATCTCGCTACATTCTTCTTCACGAATACGGCGATCGAACTTGAATCCGTACTCTTCCAGAAGGGTGCGGCGTTGCTCAGGATTTGGCGGGGTAAAGATGATATTTGGCATGTTGCCTCCACTGTTTCTGCGTTTTGTGGAGGCCATTGTTACGCCTAGAAAAATGCGCTGCTGGAATTTTCCGGAAAATTACTGGATTTTCCAGTTATGATTTTCCTTCAATGAAGGGAATATCAACCATGCTTAACCAAGCTTGCACAGTCCTGCCATTGGGAGCCTTTATTCCTTTTGCTTTAAAAAGCTCACTTATCTCACTATCTGGATTATCAAAGTATTTCCTTGGATTTTCAGCAACATCAGAATCGTACATTGTGTATAAAAGTGACTTGATAAATTGCGCACGGCTATTTATTGTTTTGGTCGATAATTTATCTTCATGTCTTACCAATAATTCACCATTGGGCTTAACATTGATATTATCGATATGTTCATCCGATCTATCAGGCAATCTCTTTCCTGCATAATTTATAATTTTTTCGATGTCAGCACCTAATATATACATATCTTCCGGTTGTATTTTTAATAATTGATCAACGCCCCACTCCGAACCGGGAAAATCTAGAATTGCAAGAAATGGTCTGTCAGTACCAGTTAAGACCACCATACCTTCACAGGGAATTTGTGTAAATGGTTGACCAAAATCAGAACAACGCAACATACCCCACAGGCCACTGATAAAAGCAGGAATTCTAAACTCATACTCATAATCCTCTGCATGTTCCATTGGTTCATCAACAGTCACAAACTCAGAGTATTTTCCGCGAGAAGACCACTCTGCTTCAATATCATAAACGGTTTCTTCATCTTTTTTGAAAACATGAACCATTGCCTTTGTTGATGAAGGTACTTTAATACAAATAGTTACCGTACCAATCTCACCAAAATGTAGTAAGTCGCCAATCTCACAGCCAATTAACTTTGATGCTCGCTCTAAAGTACAATATTCTGGTATTGGAATATTCATGACGCCACCCTTAACGCCCCTAAATAACTTGCGAGCCAGACGGGTAGGGTTTCCCGCTTTTCGGTTGGCCGACCTAGACCCGCAATATCAGTTTAATCTCTATTCACTACAGGTAAAATAACCACATTTTGATGATTACCTGCAAGAAGTTCTAATCGGTCATACCACTTATTCAAAGCGTCCAACTTCTCAGGCAAGTACAGACTACGGTTATAAATCGCCATAACGCCTGGCAAGGCATGGCCCAGCAGCAGCTCGACTATATGCGGTGCTATACCCATATTGTTCAGCCCTGTGGAGAACGTGCGGCGTAAATCATGCAATGTCCACGGCTCGTTATGATGGAAGTCTTTATAAAGCCTGCGCCCTTTCAGTGATACCGCCTGCCGGGTACGGTCTTCACCCAGCAATAACCCCGTTTTGGCCGTTTCGCGTTTTAACTCTTCCAGCCACGGGCGAATCGCTTCGGGGATTGACCTCACGATTTTCTCACGGGTTTTGCTGTGCTCTTTGGGTACTGTCCAGATCCACGAAGTAAAATCCCATTCAGTCCAGCGTGAAAGGCGTACTTCCATCGTTCGGGCACCAAACAGCACCAGCAATTTGAGCAGCCGCAAATAATATGGTTTCTGGTCCTCCGTGAAGGTACATCGCCACACGTCCGCCAGTTCACTATCAGAGAGAACGCGATCACGTTGCCCTGCTGGCTGCCCCACATCCTGAATAGTGAGAATAGCCAGGGCATCACTGGACGCATAACGGCGAACCTTGCAGAACCGCAGCGCCTGTTTGCAGATCTGGAACATGCGTCCGGCGGTCATAGGTTTCGTCTGGTTTATCTCATCAAAACAAACCACCCAATGTCGGGTTTCACTGACCTGCCCCCACGATTAGATACAACACTCAGTTAGTAACGTCGGAATCTTCATTCTCAGAATGACCCTTTCTCCAGCCCGCTGCAAATTCAGACGGTGTCTGATAATTCAGCGTGGAGTGCGGGCGGCATTCGTTATAATCCTGCCGCCAGTCATTAATAATTTTCCTGGCATGAACGATATCGCTGAACCAGTGCTCATTCAAACATTCATCGCGAAATCGTCCGTTAAAGCTCTCAATAAATCCGTTCTGCGTTGGCTTGCCCGGCTGGATTAAGCGCAACTCAACACCATGCTCAAAGGCCCATTGATCCAGTGCACGGCAAGTGAACTCCGGCCCCTGGTCAGTTCTTATCGTCGCCGGATAGCCTCGAAACAGTGCAATGCTGTCCAGAATACGCGTGACCTGAACGCCTGAAATCCCAAAGGCAACAGTGACCGTCAGGCATTCCTTTGTGAAATCATCGACGCAGGTAAGACACTTGATCCTGCGACCGGTGGAAAGTGCGTCCATGACGAAATCCATCGACCAGGTCAGATTGGGCGCCGCCGGACGGAGCAGCGGCAGACGTTCTGTTGCCAGCCCTTTACGACGTCTTCTGCGTTTTACGCCCAGGCCACTGAGGTGATAAAGCCGGTACACGCGCTTATGATTAACATGAAGCCCTTCACGGCGCAGCAACTGCCAAATACGACGGTAGCCAAAACGCCTGCGCTCCAGTGCCAGCTCAGTGATGCGCCCTGATAAATGCGCATCAGCAGCCGGACGGTGAGCCTCATAGCGGCAGGTCGACAGGGATAAACCTGTAAGCCTGCAGGCACGACGTTGCGACAGACCGGTCGCATCACACATCAACATCACGGCTTCCCGCTTCTGGTCTGTCGTCAGTACTTTCGCCCAAGAGCCACCTGAAGCGCCTCTTTATCCAGCATGGCTTCGGCAAGCAGCTTCTTGAGTCTGGCGTTCTCTTCCTCAAGCGACTTCAGGCGCTTAACTTCAGGCACCTCCATACCGCCATACTTCTTACGCCAGGTGTAAAACGTGGCATCGGAAATGGCATGCTTGCGGCAGAGTTCACGGGCGGGTACCCCAGCTTCGGCTTCGCGGAGAATACTGATGATCTGTTCGTCGGAAAAACGCTTCTTCATGGGGATGTCCTCATGTGGCTTATGAAGACATTACTAACATCGGGGTGTACTAATCAACGGGGAGCAGGTCATCACAGCGGGCCAGAGGATAGCGACCCAATCGGGGATAAATATGCTTACGAAGTTGTGCTCGAGCCAGTTCTTCATCGCTGCGCTTCTTCCTGGCGTAGTTTACTAACCAGTATTCCAGCGCATCTTCAACCGTAACCGGCTTAAGCGTTTCCTGAATACTCAGTTCGATTTCTGTTTTCGGATCCAGTCCACCAGCAAGCCACTGGCGACACTGCTCGCGTTTTTCCCTGGCAGATTTGAGCGACATATCCGGATAGCGACCAAGCGTCATGCGCTCAAGTTTGCTTCCTCGACCACCTAACCGATAAGAAAATATCCAGCTTAATTGTCCCTGCTTTGAAGCCTTAACACTCAGGCCTTCGCCATCAGCAAACATTGCTGGCGCATCGCGTTCCGTGTTCTGGAGTGCTTTAAGTTTTTTATCACTTAGCTTGTTAGTGCCCACCATAGCCCGTCCTGCCTATGTTCGTAATTGCGAGTGATACACCGAGTGATACACCGTTCGTTGCTACAGTCAAAAAAACCGCATAAGCATGTGAACAACTTTCATCGTATCTTACTGATAACAAAAATCAAAAAGGTGAAATCACGAAACCATGCAAAAGCATGAAAACACGATGTTTTTTGCTTCAACAATATGTTTCATTTTAAATAACCATATGATTTAAATACTAAATCACTCAATAACCCGCGTTTTGCTTTGGTTATTGAAGCGCAAGGCGTGCAGTATACCAGCAAACGCATTTCCGATGCTTATCTGTCGATAAAGCTCATTTTGTGATGACGATCACACTTGTTAAATCCTATAATTAGTTGCTACTAAAACATTAATGAATTTGATGAGTGTCTTTTTATGGCTGAAACAAAAACGCAACGCTCAGGTATCCTTGTGATACTGACCGCGCTGTTCGCAGCATTCTGCGGACTGTACTTACTGATCGGCGGAGTATGGCTGGTCTCCCTTGGTGGTTCCTGGTACTACCCTATTGCCGGGGTGGTAATGCTTGGCGTCACTGCACTGCTCTGGCGGCGTAAGCAGTCAGCATTATGGCTGTATGCCGCGTTGCTGCTGGCGACCATGATCTGGGGCGTGTGGGAAGTGGGCTTCGACTTTTGGGCGCTCACGCCTCGCAGCGATATCCTGGTCTTCTTCGGTATCTGGCTTATTCTGCCTTTTGTCTGGCGCAGACTGATTTTCCCTTCCGGTGGTGCGGTTGCCGCACTGGTGGTTGCGCTGCTGATTAGCGGCGGCATTCTCACCTGGGCGGGCTTTAATGACCCGCAAGAAGTGAACGGTACGCTGAATGCGGATGCCACGCCGGCTGCCCCGATTTCTCAGGTTGCTGACGGCGACTGGCCAGCTTATGGCCGCAACCAGGAAGGTCAGCGTTTTTCACCGCTCAAACAGATCAATGCGGATAACGTTAAGAACCTGAAAGAAGCCTGGGTGTTTCGTACCGGAGACCTGAAACTGCCAACAGACCCGGGTGAACTGACCAACGAAGTGACGCCGATTAAAGTGGGTGACACGCTTTATCTGTGTACCGCTCACCAGCGCCTGTTCGCTCTGGACGCCTCGACCGGTAAAGAGAAATGGCACTTTGACCCGCAGTTAAATGCCAACCAGTCCTTCCAGCATGTCACTTGTCGCGGTGTTTCTTATCATGAAGCACGTGCAGAAAACGCCAGCCCGGATGTTGTCGCGGATTGCCCGCGTCGCATTATGCTGCCGGTTAACGATGGCCGCCTGTTTGCCATCAACGCCGACAACGGCAAACTGTGCGAAACCTTTGCCAACAAAGGTATTCTGAATCTGCAGACCAATATGCCGGACACCACGCCAGGTCTGTATGAACCTACCTCACCGCCGATCATCACCGATAAGGTGATTGTGATTGCCGGTTCGGTAACGGACAACTTCTCTACCCGTGAAACCTCCGGTGTTATTCGTGGTTTTGACGTGAATACCGGCAAGTTGCTCTGGGCTTTTGATCCAGGCGCGAAAGATCCCAACGCTATTCCGTCTGACCAACACAGCTTTACGTTCAACTCGCCCAACTCGTGGGCGCCAGCCGCCTATGATGCGAAGCTGGACCTGGTCTATCTGCCAATGGGTGTGACTACCCCGGATATCTGGGGCGGCTACCGCACGCCGGAGCAGGAACGCTATGCCAGCTCTATCGTGGCGCTGAACGCTACAACCGGTAAACTGGCGTGGAGTTACCAGACCGTCCACCACGATCTGTGGGATATGGATATGCCGTCCCAGCCGACGCTGGCAGACATCACGGTTAACGGCAAAACGGTTCCGGTGATTTACGCTCCAGCGAAAACCGGCAACATCTTCGTGCTGGATCGCAGCAACGGTAAGCTGGTTGTCCCGGCACCGGAAAAACCGGTTCCGCAGGGCGCGGCCAAAGGCGATTACGTCACCAAAACTCAGCCGTTCTCAGATCTGAGCTTCCGTCCGAAGAAAGATCTCAGCGGGGCGGATATGTGGGGCGCGACCATGTTCGACCAACTGGTCTGCCGCGTGATGTTCCATCAGTTGCGCTATGAAGGCATCTTCACTCCGCCATCTGAGCAAGGCACACTGGTGTTCCCGGGTAACCTGGGGATGTTCGAATGGGGGGGTATCTCCGTTGATCCGAACCGCCAGGTCGCGATCGCCAACCCGATGGCCCTGCCGTTTGTCTCTAAACTGATCCCACGCGGTCCGGGCAACCCGATGGAGCAGCCGAAAGATGCGAAAGGTAGCGGTACAGAGGCGGGGATTCAGCCGCAGTATGGCGTGCCGTTCGGCGTAACCCTGAATCCGTTCCTCTCTCCGTTTGGCCTGCCGTGTAAGCAGCCAGCATGGGGTTATATTTCCGCGCTGGATTTGAAAACCAACCAGGTAGTGTGGAAAAAACGTATTGGTACGCCGCAGGACAGCATGCCGTTCCCGATGCCCGTTCCGGTACCGTTCAATATGGGGATGCCGATGCTAGGCGGCCCAATCTCTACTGCCGGTAATGTGCTGTTCATTGCTGCAACCGCAGATAATTACCTGCGCGCGTACAATATGAGCAACGGCGAGAAACTGTGGCAGGGCCGTTTGCCAGCAGGTGGCCAGGCAACGCCGATGACCTATGAAGTGAATGGCAAGCAGTACGTTGTCATCTCTGCGGGTGGTCACGGTTCGTTTGGTACGAAGATGGGTGACTATATCGTTGCCTACGCCCTGCCGGACGAGAAGTAAGGCACCGTCCCCTCAGACCGCACAATGTAAAAGCAAAAAGGCAACGCAAGTTGCCTTTTTTAATGTCTGCTCCCGGTATGAACCGGGAACATGGGTAACACTTTTTACCGTAAACCTACACCGTAAATCCAAGCATCATGCCCGTATCTTCATGCTCAAGCAGATGGCAGTGTGCCATATAGGCATACTCCTTCGGCGCATCATGCGCAAAGCGGACCAACACTTCGCTTTTCGCCCCTTCAACGCTGACAATATCTTTCCAGCCTGCGCGATGTGCGGCAGGCGGCTTACCGTTTTCTGACAGAATGCGGAACTGTGTGCCGTGAATATGGAACGGATGCAGCATCATATCGCCTTCCCCAGAAATGACCCAGCGCTCCCAGGTATCTTTCTGCGCGGCAAACGCAGGCACTTGCATATCGAACGCCTTGCCGTTGATTCGATTGGCGCTATGGAACGCCATCCCGCCATCGCCGTGATTCATCTGCCCCATGTCGCCATGATTCATTCCGCCATGATTCATTCCGCCGTGGTTCATCTGCATCTGACCATGGTTCATATTGCCATGTTGCATCCCCATCCCTGCCATTGCGGCATCGCCGTATTTTTGCTGCAGAGCCTGCATCCCCATCATGTCCAGCATGGGATCCATGGAGAGCTGCAAAGTCCGCTGTGTTAATCCATCCAGCGCTGGCAGCCCGGGCAGCGTCGCCAGTGTATCGGGTAAAATACCAGATGCCGTTACCACCACCGGTTGAATACGCAACAGCGGATAGGGCTTATCAAAAGGCGCCACCGTCATACCCATTTGCTGTACGGGCAACGTGACCAGATCGAAGACTTTATTATCCCGGGTCTCCACCAGCACCTCAAAGCGCTCACCCGGCAACATGGCCAGCTCGCTGACTTTCACTGGCGCATTCAACAAGCCACCGTCGCTGGCAATAACATACAGCGGGCGATTATCGCTGGCAGCCACGTTGAGCGAGCGAGCGTTACAACCATTGAGTAAGCGTAAACGCAGCCAGCCACGGGGGGCCGCGTGCTGTGGATAAACCGCACCGTTCGTCAGTAACGTATCGCCAAACCACCCAACCGCCGCGCTCATCACATCCAGTTGATAGTCAATCTGCCCGTCAGCGGTAAAACGTTTGTCCTGCATGATGACCGGAATATCATCAATGCCCCACTGTTGCGGCAGGCGTAGCTTACGGCTGTTATCATCTTCAATCAGTAACAGCCCGGCCAGCCCCATCGCCACCTGATGGCCGGTTTTCCCATGTTGATGGGGGTGAAACCAGCAGGTTGATGCAGGCTGATCCGGGGTAAACGAGACCGTACGGCTATCGCCGGGCTTAATCACGCCCTGCGGCCCGCCGTCAACGTCGCCCGGCACTTCCAGACCGTGCCAGTGTAAGGTTGTCTCTTCCGCCAGCGCATTGCGAATGGTTACGTTAACGGTTTTCCCCTGACGCAATTGAATCGCCGGCCCCAGCAGGCTGCCGTTATAACCCCAGGTTGTCGCCTGTTTGCCCGCAAACATTGATGACCCTGCCTGAACCGTAAGTTGAATATGGTTTTGTGCATCGGCGCTCACTAACGGGGGTATCGGTAGCGCAGGCCTTTCCGCCGCCAGCAAAGAACGACTCCAGAGCGGCAGTGCACTCGCCACGCTCAGCGCAGCAGAGTATTTCAAAAAATCACGACGTTGCATGTCCCTTTCCTTACGGTTATCAGCCCGAAATTTGAGCATAAACCCTCCCCTTGCCGGAAGGTCAAGAAAAGTGGCTGTAATAGGACAATAATAAATATCGTCGCCTCGCCAACAGTGTGCTAACGTTTAATTTCCGTTATGCCGTGGTAGAAATAATGAAGACGCTTTTCAGAACAATTTTATTCGGCAGCCTGCTGGCTGTCTCCGCTAATAGCTACGCCCTGAATGAATCCGAAGCGGAAGATATGGCCGACCTTACGGCTGTGTTTGTTTTTCTGAAAAATGACTGCGGTTATAATAACTTACCTAATGGTCAGATTCGCCGGGCGCTGGTTTTCTTCGCACAGCAGAACAAGTGGGATCTGAGCAATTACGACTCCTGGGATATGAAATCGCTCGGTGAAGCAAGCTATCGCGACCTGAGCGGCATCCGCATTCCTACCGCCAAAAAATGCAAAGCGCTGGCACGAGATTCGCTCAGCCTGCTCGCCTACGTGAAATAAGTTATTTCCAGCGAGGGACGCTGACCGTGCATCCACGGTCAGAGTTAGCTATGATGTTGCGCCTGTTTTGAGCAGGTGTTAACAAAGGAGCAACCTATGGCCGATAACACGTTGTGGCACGAAACGCTGCACGATCAGTTTGGGCAATACTTTGCCGTTGATAAGGTGCTGTACCACGAGAAAACCGGGCACCAGGACCTCATCATTTTCGAAAACGCCGCTTTTGGCCGCGTAATGGCGCTCGATGGCGTGGTGCAAACCACCGAACGCGACGAATTTATCTATCATGAAATGATGACTCACGTTCCGCTGCTCGCCCATGGCCGCGCGAAACATGTGTTGATTATCGGCGGCGGTGATGGCGCTATGCTGCGTGAAGTCAGCCGCCATAAAAACATCGAGACCATTACCATGGTCGAAATTGATGCCGGCGTCGTCTCTTTCTGTCGTCAGTACCTGCCAAAACACAACGCTGGCGCTTACGATGATCCCCGTTTCCAGCTGGTTATCGATGATGGCGTAAACTTTGTAACGCAAACCACACAAACGTTTGACGTGATCATTTCCGACTGTACCGATCCGGTCGGTCCCGGCGAAAGTCTGTTTACCTCGGCGTTTTACGAAGGCTGCAAACGTTGCCTGAATCCCGGCGGGATCTTTGTGGCACAGAATGGCGTCTGCTTCTTGCAACAGGATGAAGCGCTGGACAGCCACCGTAAGCTCGGTCATTACTTTGCCGATGTCGGTTTTTACCAGGCTGCCATTCCCACCTATTACGGTGGCATTATGACTTTTGCCTGGGCGACGGATAATGAAGCGCTACGTCACCTTTCCAGCGAAATTATTCAGGCGCGTTTCCACAATGCAGGCCTGACGTGCCGTTATTACAATCCGGCCATTCATACGGCGGCATTTGCTCTGCCACAATATCTGCAAGACGCACTCTCTTCACAGTCGTCCTAAGGAGAGATACGAAATTGAAAAAACTCAAACTGCATGGCTTTAACAACCTGACCAAGAGCCTGAGTTTTTGTATTTACGATATCTGCTATGCCAAGACGGAAGCAGAGCGTGACGGGTATATCGCTTATATCGATGAACTCTATAACGCCAATCGTCTGACAGAAATCCTGACGGAAACCTGCAATATCATTGGCGCCAATATTCTTAATATCGCCCGTCAGGATTATGAGCCGCAGGGTGCGAGCGTGACTATCCTGGTCAGCGAAGAACCGGTCGACCCGCAGCTTATAGATAAAACCGAGCACCCGGGCCCGCTACCGGAAGCCGTGGTCGCCCATCTCGATAAGAGCCATATCTGTGTGCATACCTATCCGGAAAGCCATCCGGAAGGCGGGCTGTGCACTTTCCGCGCGGATATAGAAGTGTCGACCTGTGGGGTGATTTCGCCGTTGAAAGCGCTGAATTATCTGATTCACCAGCTTGAGTCGGACATTGTGACGATCGATTATCGCGTGCGTGGCTTTACCCGTGACGTGAACGGCATGAAGCACTTTATCGATCACGAGATCAATTCCATTCAGAATTTTATGTCAGAGGATATGAAGTCGCTGTATGACATGGTGGATGTGAATGTTTACCAGGAAAACATTTTCCACACCAAGATGTTGCTTAAAGAATTCGATCTTAAGCACTACATGTTCCATACCAGGCCAGAAGAGCTGACCGCGCAGGAACGCAAAGAGATTACAGAAGCCTTATGGAAAGAGATGCGTGAGATTTACTACGGTCGCAACATTCCGGCCGTGTGATCTACAACGGAGCAAGGATGCTCCGGTCTGTTTGCCAGAGCGCATCGCTCATTCCAGTAGGTTTCGCGGGTCGCGCGATGTTCAGCGTGTTGTTTGGTCATGGAACCATTCCACGTCCACGTTGGCGACATCAACACCGTACAGGCTGGCAACGGCGAGCAGCGATTCCATCATTCGTCTGCTGTTATGTTCCGCATCATGGCGCTGAGCGCGCGCTGAACTGCGCAAAAAATAACGGGAAATAAACGCTTTCATCTCAGTCTCCGTAAGGTGTCCGGAAGACCATTCCAGCGTAAAAATTCGACAAAGGGAAATATGAAAAACAGCTGAGGTTTTTCACTACGCGCATTTGTAAGGACAGAGCGCCGGTTCCCGACATTGCGGAAGACCGGCCCCGGTGAAACAAGGGGGAAAATTAACGCTGTTTAAGGAATTCGCGGTATGCCGCTACCACATTGAGAAAGTCTTCCACGCCGCACATCGACAGACTCTCTTCGTCGTAATAGCTCATCCCTTCTTCCATCTCATCACCTGAGAATTCCAGTTGGTTGGCGCGTACCATGACCTCTTCGCCATCCATCCACAACGTATATTCATGCCCGGCGCGCTGCCAGGAACGCTCGCTGCCTTTCACGGTATGCGCCGCCTGTTCCACTTCATCAAGCAGGGCCAGGTTATCTTTCACTTCTTCATTAAACCAGTGCCCGACAGCTTCGTGGCCCATCGACATGCGTACCTTTACCCCACCGGTAATATCACGCAAAAATTCGTAATCCATAATCTCTTCCTCATGCAGGCTTATCGTCAGCCCATAAGGTAATTATCGCAGCACAACGGAAGAAAAAAAGCGTAACGGCGGGAAGGAAGCAATAAAAAGCGGAGAAGATCTCCGCTTTGGAATATGGTGCGGTCTGATGCCCTCACCCCCAGCCCCTCTCCCACAGGGAAAGGGTGGTCTGGACAGTCTCTTCACTTTTTAGGAAGAGAGTTAGGGTGAGGGGAACCCCTTACACCGCTGTCTGGAAAATCACGCCGTCAGCTTTGTCCGTATACTGGTTCAACTGGTCGAAGTTCAGATAACGGTAGGTATCCACCGCCGTCTTATCAACCTGAGCAATATAGGTCTGGTACTCTTCCGGCGTCGGCAGTTTGCCAAGCAGAGAAGCCACCGCCGCCAGTTCAGCAGACGCCAGATAAACATTTGCACCGGTACCTAAACGGTTCGGGAAGTTACGGGTCGAGGTGGAGACCACCGTCGCGCCGTCCGCTACGCGCGCCTGGTTACCCATACACAGGGAGCAACCCGGGATCTCAATACGCGCACCGCTCTTACCAAACACGCTGTAGTAGCCCTCTTCGGTCAACTGCGCGGCATCCATACGGGTCGGCGGCGCAACCCACAGGCGGGTCGGCAACTGGCCTTTGTGGGCATCCAGCAGTTTACCGGCAGCACGGAAGTGACCGATGTTGGTCATGCAGGAACCGATAAAGACTTCATCGATCTGCGCGCCCTGAACATCAGAAAGCAGACGTGCGTCATCCGGATCGTTCGGCGCACAGAGAATCGGCTCTTTGATTTCTGCCAGATCGATGTCGATCACGGCCGCGTACTCTGCATCCGCATCGGCTTCGAGCAGTTGCGGATCCGCCAGCCATTTTTCCATACCCTGAATGCGACGTTCCAGCGTACGACGATCGCCGTAGCCTTCTGCGATCATCCACTTGAGCAGAACGATGTTGGAGTTCAGGTACTCGATGATCGGGTCTTTGTTCAGCTTGATGGTACAGCCCGCAGCAGAACGTTCAGCAGAGGCATCGGTCAGCTCAAATGCCTGCTCAACTTTCAGATCCGGCAGACCTTCAATCTCCAGGATACGGCCAGAGAAGATGTTTTTCTTGCCTTTCTTCTCAACGGTCAGCAGGCCCTGTTTGATGGCGTACAGCGGAATCGCATGCACGAGGTCACGCAGGGTGATGCCCGGCTGCATTTTGCCCTTAAAGCGCACCAGAACAGATTCCGGCATGTCGAGTGGCATCACGCCAGTCGCCGCAGCAAACGCCACCAGGCCAGAACCTGCCGGGAAGGAGATGCCGATCGGGAAACGGGTATGGGAGTCACCACCGGTACCTACGGTATCGGGCAGCAGCATACGGTTCAGCCAGGAGTGGATAACGCCATCGCCCGGACGCAGCGATACACCGCCACGGTTCATAATGAAGTCCGGCAGCGTGTGGTGCGTGGTCACGTCAACCGGCTTCGGATACGCCGCGGTGTGGCAGAAGGACTGCATCACCAGGTCGGCAGAGAAGCCCAGGCACGCCAGGTCTTTCAGTTCATCACGGGTCATCGGACCGGTGGTATCCTGAGAACCTACAGAGGTCATCTTCGGCTCGCAGTAAGCACCCGGACGGATACCCGCAACGCCGCAGGCGCGACCGACCATTTTCTGTGCCAGTGAATAACCGCGGCTGCTTTCCGCCACGTCTTTCGCCTGACGGAAGACATCGCTGTGCGGCAGACCCAGCGCTTCACGCGCTTTGGTCGTCAAACCACGGCCGATGATCAGCGGAATACGGCCACCGGCGCGCACTTCGTCGATCAGCACGTCGGTTTTCAGTTCGAAAGTGGCCAGCAGTTCGTTGGTGTCATGGTTGCGAACTTCACCCTTGAACGGGTAAACGTCGATCACGTCCCCCATATTCAGGTTATTCACGTCCACTTCAATCGGCAGTGCGCCCGCATCTTCCATCGTGTTGAAGAAGATCGGCGCAATTTTACCGCCCAGCACCAGGCCACCGCCGCGTTTGTTCGGCACATGAGGGATGTCATCCCCCATAAACCACAGCACGGAGTTGGTGGCGGACTTACGGGAAGAACCGGTACCCACAACGTCACCGACATAGGCCAGCGGGAAACCTTTCTGTTGCAGGGCTTCGATCTGTTTGATCGGGCCGACAGCGCCTGGCTGATCCGGCTCGATACCTTCACGGGCGTTTTTCAGCATCGCCAGTGCATGCAGCGGGATATCCGGGCGCGACCAGGCATCCGGTGCCGGAGACAGGTCATCGGTGTTGGTTTCACCGGTCACTTTGAAGACGGTAACGGTAATTTTTTCCGCCAGCGCCGGACGGCTCAGGAACCACTCAGCATCGGCCCAGGATTTCAGTACCTGCTGCGCGTATGCATTGCCCGCCTTCGCTTTTTCTTCTACGTCGTAGAAATTATCGAACATCAGCAGGGTGTGGGAGAGCGCTTTCGCAGCACCGGGCGCCAGTTTGTCGTTATCCAGCGCGTCAATCAGCGGATGAATGTTGTAACCACCCTGCATGGTACCCAGCAATTCGATGGCTTTTTCCGGGGTAACCAGCGGAGAAGTGGCTTCACCTTTGGTAATCGCAGCAAGGAAACCCGCTTTTACATAGGCAGCTTCATCAACGCCCGGCGGGACACGGTTGGTCAGGAGGTCTAACAGGAAATCTTCTTCGCCAGCAGGCGGGTTTTTCAGCAGCTCAACAAGTGCTGCCATCTGGGTTGCATCTAGCGGTTTTGGCGCAATTCCCTCAGCGGCACGTTCGGCTACGTGCTTACGGTATTCTACTAGCACGACGGTTCTCCTCGCTCTCATTGTCATAATGCGGCAGGCGATTCTCTTCACGCTCCTGTGAGACAGCAGTTTGTAGGGTAAATCCGCAATACCGCAACGGGCAGGATAGCAGGATTTTCAGGGGGTGTTAATCTGTTTACAAAAAAGCAACATTAAAAATTGGCTGAATCGTTAAGGGCAGGATAAAGCAGAGGAAATCGTCTTTTAAAGACAGAGAAAAAACGGTAGAAACCACGCAATACGGCCCCGCAGGGCCGTATCAGAAGAAACGTTACTTGTCTTTTGACATAGAGAGTAAGTTGTTGCGCTCATACTTTTCTGGGGTGATGGTTTTATCCACCAGTTCGCCCAAAACATACTTACGCACCGTTTCGACATTATTCACCTGCGTATGGTTACCAATACTGGTGAGGAGGCCTTTCGCATTGTAATTGAAGGTGGTGGCGTTGGTTTCTTCATTATCCACCGTATGGTACAGATAATTCTGTGAATTTTTGCTCGAGTTAAGTGAAAGCGGCGTGGCCGGATCCAGCGCCTGATACCAGGACGCGGTCAGATGCGTATGCAGCGTCTGCTTAACGCTTAGCGAACCATCATGCGACGTACTCTCTTGTGTCGATTGCGATGCCTGGTACGCGAAGCTCTCTTTCTCATCCATACGATACGGGTTGATGGCTTTCTCCGTTTCTGTCAGCGACAGGGAGAAATCACTCAGACCACGGACCTGTACCTTGCCGTCACCGCCCATCTGGATAGCGCTCGGTGAGCTCGCCTTGCTGCTCTCTTTTGGCTGCGTCTTATTCAACGCATGGAACGCAGTCTTAAGCATCGCCATTTGATCGCTATCGCCATGACCATCACGACGCGCTTTATCAAACTTGCTATCCCAGGCGTTTAATGCCGCCTGTTGTTCAGCCGCAGTGCCCACCAGAGACGGATTAGACGTATCGCTGGTCATTTTCAGCGAGAAATTATTGTCCTGATAACCAATCCAGCGTTCTTTATCGTCAGCATGGAAGTTAAGGGATTGCTGCGACAGATCGCCACGGCTGAGGTCAGTTTTCAGATCGACGGATTTGATGAGTGAGCTGTCAAACTGCGTCAGGCCGGAAACGTCCATTCTCGGAGGCTTCTCGCTCAGACCGTTAAGCGCAGACTGGAAGGCATTTCCCAATTTTGCGATTTCTGCCGCTTCCTCATCGCTGGCTTTGCCGCCTTCGGTCGTGAGCTCTACCGCAATACCATCACTCTGACGCGTCAGATTCAGATGTACAACAGAACCCGATTGCGTCGTGATATTCAGCGACACGGCAGATTTGGTTGGGAAATTCGTGTTGGTGTCCAGCCCGAGGCTGGTCAGCGCCTGACTCACATCGCCCTGATTATCGGCGTAGTTACTGAGGAGTAACCCCCCCAGCCCGCTTAGCGAGGATACGCCTTCACTGCTCAACCCAAGTTGCATCAGGCCCGAAAGCGCACTATCCGCTTGCGTTGATGCTTTCGCAGCATCGCTGATTTTGGTTGGCGACATGGAGTACACGGCGGCAATTTCTGCCGTCTGACTGCCAAAAATCACCTTCGCAGAGGCAGATGCCGCAGCGGGCAGCGCCGTGCCGTTGGATTTTACTGTCGGTGAGGAGTTCCCGACAGAGGAAGCCAGATGCGACAGCGTGGTCAGAAACGTCTTGTTGTTGATGCCAGTGATCATGACGATGAAACTCCCTCTCCCATCGATAAGGTGTGGACTATATACATCGGCAGATCGCGCGCATTATTTATACCAAAATGGAGAAATTATGAATTTATTCGCGAAAGACAGGCAAAAAAAACGCCTCCGAAGAGGCGCTTAGTATGAAGCGAAATTATTTTTTCTTCGCTTTCGGGTTCGGCAGGTCGGTGATGCTACCTTCGAACACTTCGGCAGCCAGGCCAACAGACTCGTGCAGCGTCGGGTGCGCGTGGATAGTCAGCGCGATGTCCTCTGCGTCACAGCCCATTTCGATAGCCAGACCGATTTCACCCAGCAGCTCGCCGCCGTTGGTACCGACAATCGCACCACCGATGACGCGGTGAGTCTCTTTGTCGAAAATCAGTTTGGTCATACCGTCTGCGCAGTCAGAAGCAATAGCACGGCCAGAAGCAGCCCACGGGAAGGTGGCGGTTTCGTAGCTGATGCCTTTCTCTTTCGCTTCTTTCTCAGTCAGACCAACCCATGCAACTTCTGGCTCGGTGTATGCGATAGACGGGATAACTTTCGGATCGAAGTAGTGTTTTTTGCCAGCGATAACTTCGGCAGCAACGTGACCTTCATGAACACCTTTGTGCGCCAGCATCGGCTGACCGACGATATCGCCGATAGCATAGATGTGCGGTACGTTGGTACGCAGTTGTTTGTCAACGCGGATAAAGCCACGCTCGTCAACTTCAACACCCGCCTGGCCTGCGTCCAGCAGTTTACCGTTCGGTACACGACCGATAGCGACCAGCACTGCATCATAACGCTGTGCTTCGGCAGGCGCTTTTTTGCCTTCCATGGAAACGTAAATACCGTCTTCTTTCGCTTCAACGGCAGTCACTTTGGTTTCCAGCATCAGGTTGAATTTCTGGCTGATGCGTTTGGTGAAGACTTTCACGATATCTTTATCGGCAGCCGGGATAACCTGGTCGAACATTTCAACCACGTCAATCTGTGAACCCAGCGCATGGTAAACGGTACCCATTTCCAGGCCGATGATACCGCCGCCCATAACCAGCAGACGTTTAGGAACGGTTTTCAGCTCCAGTGCATCGGTGGAGTCCCATACGCGCGGATCTTCATGCGGAATAAACGGCAGTTCGATCGGACGGGAACCCGCTGCGATGATAGCGTTGTCGAAATTGATCACGGTTTTGCCGTTTTCGCCTTCAACTTCCAGGGTGTTCGCACCGGTGAATTTACCCAGACCGTTGACCACTTTAACTTTACGACCTTTCGCCATGCCTGCCAGGCCGCCGGTCAGTTGAGTGATAACTTTCTCTTTCCAGGTACGGATTTTATCGATATCAGTCTGCGGCTCACCAAATACGATACCGTGAGTCGCCAGCGCTTTAGCTTCTTCAATAACTTTCGCTACGTGCAGCAGCGCTTTAGAAGGGATACAACCGACGTTCAGACAAACACCGCCGAGGGTGTTGTAACGTTCTACGATGACGGTTTCCAGACCTAAATCAGCGCAACGGAAGGCAGCAGAGTAACCTGCCGGGCCTGCCCCAAGTACCACGACCTGAGTTTTGATTTCAGTACTCATCATGACCTCTTATTGATTTCCGGCAGTCAGGTACTTGTCGCCCTTTATCCACCGGGACGTTCTATCCGCCCGCAGTTTACAAAAATGTTAACAATTTTGAAACAACAAACGGCTCACGAATTCTCGTTTCGCTAATAACCTCACAGACATTATGAGGTTAAAAGGAAAAAGCCGGCCGTCAGGCCGGCTTTTCGATTACATCACCAGACGACGGATGTCTGACAGCATGTTGTTGATGATGGTAATGAAGCGAGCACCATCAGCACCGTCAATCACGCGGTGGTCGAAGGACAGAGAGATCGGCATCATCAGACGCGGAACGAACTCTTTACCGTTCCAGACCGGCTCCATCGCAGACTTGGAGACACCCAAAATAGCCACTTCCGGCGCGTTAACAATCGGGGCGAAGTGGGTTGTGCCCAGGCCACCGATGCTGGAGATGGTGAAGCAACCGCCCTGCATTTCGCCAGCAGTCAGCTTGCCATCACGCGCTTTTTTGGAGATCACGGTCAGCTCACGAGACAGCTCAGTGATGCTCTTCTTGTTCACGTCTTTAAAGACCGGAACAACCAGACCGTTCGGGGTATCAACCGCAACACCGATGTTGATATATTTTTTCAGGGTCAGACGCTGACCGTCTTCGGACAGAGAGCTGTTGAAGCGCGGCATCTGTTCCAGCGCAGCAGCAACGGCTTTCATGATGAAGACAACCGGGGTGAATTTCACGTCCAGTTTACGTTTCTCAGCTTCGGCGTTCTGCTGTTTACGGAACGCTTCCAGATCGGTGATATCGGTTTTGTCGAAGTGCGTAACGTGCGGGATCATCACCCAGTTACGGCTCAGGTTAGCACCAGAGATTTTCTGGATACGACCCAGTTCCACTTCTTCGATTTCACCAAACTTGCTGAAATCAACTTTCGGCCACGGCAGCATGCCAGGCAGACCGCCACCAGTCGCAGCAGCAGGAGCAGCTTCTGCGCGCTTGATAGCCTCTTTCACGTAAGTCTGAACGTCTTCGCGCAGGATACGACCTTTACGGCCAGTCCCCTTCACTTTCGCCAGGTTCACACCGAATTCGCGCGCCAGGCGGCGGATCAGCGGAGTCGCGTGAATATAAGCGTCGTTTTCAGCAAACTCAGATTTGCCTTCTGCTTTCGCCGCAGGAGCAGCAGCAGGTTTAGCAGCCTGAGCGGCCGGAGCCGGGGCAGCGGCGGCTGCTGCAGCAGCCGGAGCCGCCGCAGGCGCAGCGCCTTCCACTTCGAAGACCATGATCAGGGAGCCGGTAGACACTTTGTCGCCAGTGCTGATTTTGATCTCTTTAACGGTACCTGCGAACGGCGCCGGCACTTCCATGGAAGCCTTGTCGCCTTCAACGGTGATCAGTGACTGCTCAGCGGCAACTTTATCGCCCACTTTCACCATCACTTCGGTCACTTCAACTTCGTCACCGCCGATATCCGGTACGTTAACGTCTTTTGCGCCAGCCGCAGCAGCAGGAGCCGCGGCCTGAGCCGGAGCCGCCGCCTGTGCAGGCGCGGCAGCAGGTGCAGCACCCGCCACTTCGAAGACCATGATCAGGGAACCGGTAGACACTTTGTCACCAGTGCTGATTTTGATCTCTTTCACGACGCCCGCGAACGGTGCCGGAACTTCCATAGAGGCTTTATCGCCTTCAACGGTGATTAGAGATTGCTCAGCGGCAACGGTGTCGCCTGGTTTAACCATGATTTCAGTGACTTCAACTTCATCGCCGCCGATATCCGGTACGTGAACTTCTTTCGCACTCGCGGCTGCAGGTGCTGCTGCCGGAGCCGCTTCTTTCTTCTCTTCTGCCTTGGCAGGTGCAGCGGCTGCTGCACCGTCGGCGGAATCGAAAATCATAATCAGTTTGCCGGTCTCGGTTTTGTCACCAACAGAAACTTTAATTTCTTTGACGACGCCAGCCTGCGGAGACGGGACTTCCATAGAGGCTTTGTCGCCTTCTACGGTGATCAGCGACTGTTCTGCTTCAACTTTGTCGCCCACTTTGACCAGGATCTCGGTGATTTCAACTTCATCAGCCCCGATGTCCGGTACGTTGATTTCGATAGCCATTATCTCTTTACCTCTTACGCCAGACGCGGGTTAACTTTTTCTGCATCGATGTTGAATTTGGTAATTGCTTCCGCAACCACTTTCTTATCGATTTCGCCACGTTTAGCCAGTTCGCCCAGTGCTGCTACAACCACATAAGAAGCATCAACTTCGAAGTGGTGACGCAGGTTTTCACGGCTGTCAGAGCGGCCGAAGCCGTCGGTACCCAGTACACGGTAATCATCAGCCGGTACATAAGTACGAACCTGCTCTGCGAACAGTTTCATATAGTCAGTAGATGCCACAGCCGGCGCATCGTTCATCACCTGAGCGATGTACGGAACGCGCGGGGTTTCCAGCGGGTGCAGCATGTTCCAGCGCTCACAATCCTGGCCATCACGCGCCAGTTCAGTGAAGGAAGTGACGCTATAAACGTCAGAACCAACGCCGTAGTCTTTCGCCAGGATCTGTGCCGCTTCACGCACGTGACGCAGGATAGAACCGGAGCCCAGCAGCTGAACTTTACCTTTGCTACCTTCCAGAGTTTCGAGTTTGTAGATACCTTTACGGATACCTTCCTCGGCACCTGCTGGCATTGCCGGCATATGGTAGTTTTCGTTCAGCGTGGTGATGTAGTAGTACACGTTCTCTTGAGCTTCACCGTACATACGGGTCAGACCATCATGCATGATGACCGCCACTTCGTACGCGTAGGACGGATCGTAAGAGATACAGTTCGGGATAGTCAGAGACTGAATGTGGCTGTGACCATCTTCGTGCTGCAGACCTTCGCCGTTCAGGGTCGTACGACCGGAAGTACCACCTACCAGGAAGCCGCGCGCCTGTTGGTCGCCAGCCTGCCAGCACAGGTCACCGATACGCTGGAACCCGAACATGGAGTAATAGATGTAGAACGGGATCATCGGCAGGTTGTTGGTGCTGTAAGAGGTCGCAGCAGCCAGCCAGGATGCGCCAGCGCCCAGCTCGTTAATACCTTCCTGCAGAATCTGACCTTTTTCGTCTTCTTTGTAGTAAGCAACCTGCTCACGGTCCTGCGGGGTGTACTGCTGGCCGTTCGGGCTGTAAATACCAATCTGACGGAACAGACCTTCCATACCGAAGGTACGTGCTTCGTCAGCGATGATTGGAACCAGACGATCTTTGATCGACTTGTTCTTGAGCATCACGTTCAGGGCACGAACGAAGGCGATAGTGGTAGAAATCTCTTTATTCTGCTCTTCCAGCAGTTGGGAGAAATCTTCCAGCGCAGGCAGTTCCAGCTTCTCGGTGAATTTAGGCTGACGAGCAGGCAGGTAGCCTTTCAGCGCCTGACGACGTTCGTGCAGGTACTTATACTCTTCAGAACCTTCCGGGAAGGTCAGGTAAGACAGGTTTTCAACCTGCTCATCGGTTACTGGAACGTTGAAACGGTCGCGGATATAACGCACGCCGTCCATGTTCATTTTCTTAACCTGGTGCGCGATGTTTTTACCTTCAGCGGTATCGCCCATGCCGTAACCTTTGATGGTGTGGGCCAGGATTACAGTCGCTTTACCTTTGGTTTCACGCGCTTTTTTCAGTGCAGCGTAGACTTTCTTCGGATCGTGACCACCACGGTTCAGGGCCCAGATCTGCTCGTCAGTCCAGTCGGCAACCAGTGCAGCAGTTTCCGGGTATTTACCGAAGAAATGCTCACGGACGTAGGCGCCGTCTTTGGATTTAAAGGTCTGATAGTCGCCGTCAACGGTTTCGTTCATCAGTTGAATCAGTTTACCGCTGGTATCTTTACGCAGCAGCTCATCCCAACGACCGCCCCACATCACTTTGATCACGTTCCAGCCAGCACCTGCGAAGATGCCTTCCAGTTCGTTGATGATCTTGCCGTTACCGGTTACCGGGCCATCAAGACGCTGCAGGTTACAGTTGATGATGAAGCACAGGTTGTCCAGCTTCTCACGGGTAGCGATGGTGATCGCGCCTTTAGATTCCGGTTCGTCCATTTCACCGTCGCCCAGGAAGGCGTAAACGGTCTGCTCAGAGGTATCTTTCAGGCCACGGTGTTCCAGATATTTCAGGAATTTTGCCTGATAGATCGCACCGATAGGGCCCAGACCCATGGATACGGTCGGGAACTGCCAGAATTCCGGCATCAGTTTCGGGTGCGGATAAGAAGACAGGCCTTTGCCATGAACTTCCTGACGGAAGTTGTTCATCTGCTCTTCAGTCAGACGACCTTCCAGGAAGGCACGTGCATAGATGCCCGGAGAGATGTGGCCCTGGAAGTAAACCAGATCGCCGCCGTCTTTCTCGTTGGCTGCACGGAAGAAATGGTTAAAGCACACTTCGTAGACAGTTGCGGAAGACTGGAAGGACGCCATGTGGCCGCCCAGTTCGAGGTCTTTCTTGGAAGCGCGCAGAACCGTCATGATAGCGTTCCAGCGAATTGCCGAGCGAATACGACGTTCCAGCTCCAGATTACCCGGGTATTCCGGTTCGTCTTCAACGGCAATAGTGTTGACATAGTTGCTAGCTCCGGTACCAGCGGCAACTTTCACGCCCCCTTTGCGGGCTTCGGAAAGCAGCTGGTCAATCAGATACTGAGCACGCTCAACACCTTCTTCACGGATTACCGATTCGATCGCCTGTAGCCAGTCGCGAGTTTCAATCGGATCCACGTCATTTTGGAAACGTTCTGACATGGGGGGTATTCCTTATCTATCTAATACGTTGAGTTATCTGGAACCTGTCCCATTGCCCTCTTTGTTCTTCATACCTCAGGTTGTCTCGTTGTTGGCTGCGCTTCCTCGCACCAGCCACATAGTTCACTATGCTGCTGGCGCCTCGCGCATTTGCCGCCGCGATACAACCCGAATTATTTTGAACAACTAAAAGAGCAATAAGACAGGTTCTGCGTTTAGTTGCCGCGCTCTAAATTTTTGGCGCTCTGGTTACAACTCTTCCGGCACAAACTCCACCAGAAAATGCTAATTCTTTCTCTGTTCCAGCCGACGGAGCGAACGTTCACGACGGCTCTGCTCACGGCTGCGGTCCAACAGGATCTCTTCGATAAAAGCCAGGTGGCGATGAGAGGCTTCACGCGCTTCTTCAGGTTCGCCCGCCATAATGGCTGCAAAGATACTGCTGCGATGCTTGCTCACCAGCGGCAGCATCTCGCGGCGCGCGTAGAGCAATTCGAAATTCTCACGAACATTCTGTGCCAACATAGGTTCCATGCAACGAAGCAGATGTAAAAGCACAACATTATGTGCCGCTTCGGTTACAGCGATTTGATATTGCACGACAGCGTTCGATTCCGCGTCGAGGTCGCCGGACTGCTGCGCCAGTTCAATCGCCTGATGCAGTTCGCCAATGCGTACCTTGTCTTCGTCCGTGCTGCGTAATGCGGCGTAATAAGCGGCAATGCCTTCCAGTGCGTGACGCGTCTCGAGCAAATCAAATTGGGATTCGGGATGGTCGGAGAGCAACTCAACGAGCGGATCGCTGAAGCTCTGCCAGAGGCTGCTTTGAACAAACGTACCGCCACCCTGGCGACGCAGCAGAAGCCCTTTCGCTTCGAGGCGCTGGATGGCCTCACGCAGTGAAGGACGTGAAACATCGAACTGTTTGGCCAGTTCGCGTTCTGGAGGCAATTTTTCACCGGGGCGCAAGGTCCCCTCAAGAATCAAAAACTCCAGTTGCTGCTCAATCACATCGGATAGTTTTGGCTGGCGGATTTTGCTGTAGGCCATTGTTCCCTGTCTCTACCATTCGCCCGGAGTAAATTGGTCTTACCAATTTCATATTCGTGACGCTAAAGTAACAAAGTATTCACCTTATGTCCATACAGGTTTTGATTGAAATCAGTAAACACTGCACATTTTAACAACGTTACAGAAATAACGTTTCAAACATGTAACCTTGCACAAATGACTCGTTTACTCCCAAAGAGGCAGTTTTAACTTTATTGAAACGCGCTCATTTAAATTTGAACCGATTCAGTGTGAATAGATTTGCATACCAAAACCAAATAAATGCATAAATAGTCGATTGAGCAAAAAACAGACTGAACCGAGGCGATTTACAAATGGTTTCTTTTTATGCAAGTCGTCATATCCCCTTCATAAAGCAGGTGCAAACGCCAGCGCTTACCACTATTCTGAGCTTCACGAAAGGGATGAGTGCAAATTCACGTCAGCATTTCGTAAATAAAAAAATACAATAAATGGAATTTCTCCCTTACACGCAGACAACAGCGTAGACATAATAACCACACACGAGGTTTCATGATGGAAGGTCAACAGCACGGCGATCAGCTTAAGCGCGGCCTTAAGAACCGCCATATTCAGCTTATCGCGCTGGGCGGCGCTATCGGGACTGGCCTGTTTCTGGGCAGCGCGTCAGTCATTAATTCTGCAGGGCCAGGGATTATCCTGGGTTATGCCATTGCGGGTTTCATTGCTTTTCTGATTATGCGCCAGTTGGGCGAGATGGTCGTTGAGGAGCCGGTTGCAGGCTCATTCAGCCACTTCGCGTACAAATACTGGGGTAATTTCGCGGGTTTTGCCTCCGGCTGGAACTACTGGGTACTGTATGTGCTGGTTGCGATGGCGGAACTCACCGCCGTTGGTAAATATATCCAGTTCTGGTGGCCAGAAATCCCAACCTGGGTCTCTGCAGCGGCCTTCTTCGTTATTATCAACGCCATTAACCTCACCAACGTTAAAGTGTTTGGTGAGATGGAGTTCTGGTTCGCCATTATTAAAGTGGTTGCTGTAGTGGCGATGATCCTGTTCGGCGGCTGGTTACTGTTCAGCGGCAGCGCAGGTCCACAGGCGACAGTACGCAACCTGTGGGAGCAAGGCGGTTTCTTGCCACACGGTATCTCAGGCCTGGTAATGATGATGGCTATCATCATGTTCTCCTTTGGTGGCCTTGAGCTGGTAGGGATTACGGCTGCAGAAGCGGACAACCCGGAGCAGAGCATTCCAAAAGCGACCAACCAGGTTATCTACCGCATCCTGATCTTCTATGTGGGCTCACTGGCTGTCCTGCTTTCTCTGCTGCCGTGGACGCGCGTCACCGCGGATACCAGCCCGTTCGTATTGATTTTCCATGAGCTGGGTGACACCTTCGTGGCGAATGCATTGAACATCGTCGTGCTGACTGCCGCGCTGTCGGTTTACAACAGTTGCGTATACTGTAACAGCCGTATGCTGTTCGGCCTCGCACAGCAGGGGAACGCGCCAAAAGCGCTGCTCTCCGTCGATAAACGTGGTGTTCCGGTTAATACCATTCTGGTTTCCGCTGTGGTCACTGCGCTGTGCGTACTGATCAACTATATGGCGCCTGAATCGGCATTTGGCCTGCTGATGGCACTGGTGGTTTCTGCCCTGGTCATCAACTGGGCGATGATTAGCCTGGCGCATATGAAGTTCCGAAAAGCCAAACAGCAGCAGGGCGTGACGCCGCGTTTCCCGGCGCTGTTGTACCCGTTAGGTAACTGGATTTGCCTGCTGTTTATGGCAGCCGTACTGGTCATTATGCTGATGACTGACGGCATGGCTATCTCCGTCTACCTGATCCCGGTATGGCTGGTCATCCTTGGCGTCGGCTATATGTTTAAAGAGAAAAGTGCAAAAGCGGTGAAAGCGCACTGATTTTGCCTCCTCCCCTCTCCCGCCCGGGAGAGGGTTGTTATTCAATTGTTACCAACCTCACACTTTCCCCTATGTAGCTGTTTTGTCCATGTTCCCGCCAACATCCTGTAACGCAAATTATGTTTAGCGGGCGAATAATTATTCCCACAACTCACTGGGAGTATCGTCGATGGACAACAGTAAACTCTCTGTTAAAGAGAAAATCGGCTATGGGATGGGCGATGCCGGATGCAACATCATCTTTGGCGCCATCATGCTGTTTGTTAATTACTTTTACACGGATATTTTCGGTCTGGCACCTGCACTGGTAGGCGTCTTATTGCTCTCAATTCGCGTGATAGATGCCATCACCGACCCGATCATGGGGGCGATAGCCGACCGCACCCAAAGCAAGTACGGACGTTTTCGTCCATGGCTTTTGTGGATAGCCTTGCCCTATGCCGTGTTCAGCGTGCTGATGTTTACCACACCGGACTGGACCTACCATAGCAAAGTTATCTATGCCTTTATTACCTACTTCCTGCTCTCACTGACCTACACTGCGATCAACATCCCCTACTGCTCGTTAGGCGGCGTGATAACCAACGATCCAAAAGAGCGTGTGGCCTGCCAGTCTTATCGTTTTGTGATGGTAGGGATTGCCACCCTGCTGCTGTCGCTGACGTTACTCCCCATGGCCGAATGGTTTGGTGGCGAAGACAAAGCCAAAGGCTATCAAATGGCGATGACGGTTCTGGCGTTTATCGGCATGTGTATGTTCTTGTTCTGCTTCGCTACAGTTCGCGAGCGTGTGCGCCCGGCGGTCCCAACCAACGACGATATGAAAAAGGACATGAAGGATGTCTGGAAAAACGACCAGTGGGTGCGGATTTTGCTGCTCACGTTGTGTAACGTCTGTCCGGGCTTTATCCGCATGGCCGCCACCATGTACTACGTGACCTGGGTCATGGGGCAAAGCACTCACTTCGCCACTCTCTTTATCAGCCTGGGCGTTGTCGGCATGATGATCGGCAGTATGCTGGCAAAAGTCCTGACCGACCGCTGGTGCAAGCTGAAAGTCTTCTTCTGGACTAACATCGCGCTGGCGATTTTCTCCTGCGCCTTCTACTTCTTCGATCCGAAAGCCACGGTCATGATTGTGGTGCTCTACTTCCTGTTGAATATTCTCCATCAGATCCCTTCCCCGCTGCACTGGTCGCTGATGGCGGATGTGGACGATTATGGCGAGTGGAAAACCGGCAAACGTATCACCGGGATCAGCTTCTCTGGCAACCTGTTTTTCCTGAAAGTGGGGCTGGCGGTTGCTGGTGCGATGGTGGGCTTCTTACTCTCCTGGTACGGTTATGATGCAGGTGCCAAAGCGCAGAGTGCCAGCGCTATCAATGGCATCATGCTGCTGTTTACCGTTATTCCGGGCGTGGGCTATCTGATAACCGCAGGAGTCGTACGCCTGCTGAAAGTGGATCGGGAACTGATGAAAACCATTCAGGCCGACCTGGAAAAACGCCGCGTCAATTATCATGAACTGAGCGAGAGCCAGGGCGTTCCCGTTGGTGAACATGTAAGGAAAGCATAATGAACTGGCCGAATCCCTTTATTGAGCAGCGTGCCGACCCGTATATTTTGCGTCATGATGGCAACTATTATTTTGTGGCCTCAGTCCCGGAATATGACCGGCTGGAAATCCGCCGGGCCAGTACTTTGGAGGGGCTGCGCAAAGCGCAAGGCGTGACCGTCTGGCGTAAACCGGCTACCGGACCAATGAGCGAACTCATCTGGGCGCCTGAGCTCCATTATATCGACGGTAAATGGTATCTCTACTTTGCCGCCACCTGGACGAAGGCGCTGGATGCGCTGAACATGTTCCAGCACCGTATGTTTGTGCTGGAGTGCGCCGATGCCGATCCCCTTAGCGGGGTCTGGCTCGAAAAAGGCCAGGTGAAAACCCCGTTCGACACCTTTGCATTGGACGCCACGACCTTTGTTCACCAGGGTAAACGCTGGTACCTGTGGGCACAGAAATCACCGGAGATTGCCGGTAATTCAAACCTCTATATTGCGGAGATGGAAAACCCCTGGACGTTAAAAGGTGAACCTCTCTTACTGAGCAAGCCGGAGTACGACTGGGAATGCAGGGGTTTTCTGGTAAACGAAGGCCCGGCGGTGCTGTTTCACGGCGACAGATTGTTTATCAGTTACTCTGCCAGCGCCACGGACGAGAACTACTGCATGGGACTGTTGTGGATTGATGTAAACGCTGACCCGCTAGTGGCGGCCAGCTGGCATAAATCACCGCAACCGGTATTCCGAACCAGTTACGAGAACCGGCAATATGGCCCCGGTCATAACAGCTTTACCCAAACCGCGGACGGTAAAGATGTGCTGGTCTACCATGCCCGAAACTATACGGAGATTGAAGGCGACCCGCTTTACGATCCAAACCGCCATACCCGCCTGAAGCTGATTCGCTGGCAAGAAAACGGGATGCCAGACTTCGGCATCCCGCCTGCGGACACGCAATAAATTTATACTCTACATCATTCTGGTTGCAGGAAGGCGGCAAGACAGTAAGCCCCAGGAGCATAGATAACTATGTGACTGGGGGGCGCGACTTCGTCAGCGCATATGCAGCCTGAAGTATGACGAGTATAACGGCACGTGGTTACATCAGCGTGCCGTAAATCGTCAACAGCGCCACCACCACCACCATCACGAACGAGGTTTTTTTGGCCATTGAGACGGCGGCTTTTGGTGTCTCGACTTTATCCATATGCGGCTCGCGGGCCAGCGAGAACTGCGCAAGACACGTTAGTACATGATATTGCGAAGAATGCCGGTCGGTCAGCGAGGCAAACCATGCTGGCAGTGCCTTTTCGCCATGGCCGATCAACGCATAAACCACGCCCGCCAGGCGCACCGGGATCCAGTCCAGCACGTGTAAAATCGCGTCGATTCCGGACTGCTGGCGTTCATTCGGCGTCTGATAGCGAGCCAGCCAGGATTGCCATGCACGCAAAAAGCTGTAGCCAACCAGCGTCACAGGCCCCCATATTCCACCGACGATAAACCAGAACAGCGGTGCCAGATAATAACGAAAGTTGATCCACAAAAGCGCATTTTGCAGCTCACACAGGTACTCCCGTTCATTACAGCCCGGCGGTATACCATGAATCAACGTGAGCTCATTCGCCATGGCATTATGGGCGTGGCTGTCATTACGCGCGGCCGCTTTGAGGTAAGCATGGTAATGCAGACGCACTTTTCCAGCACCGATACACAAAAGCCCCAGCAGGATCCATACCACCAGCAGTGGCACATTGAAAAAGAGCCCCTCCAGCGCCTGCAAAATGAGGAAGGCCACCAGCATGGCGACCACCGCCATCAGGAGCGTTCTCAGCATAGAGTAGTGTTTGACCCGGCGGAACAACACTTCCAGGCGATGATCCAGTTGCCAGTGTTCTCCGAGTTTAAAAAGCCGCTCGGCAATAAGAACCAGCAGCATGGTAAACAGTGTCATGACATCTCCTTATCTGATTCTCCCGCCACCAGCCCGCGAAATCGTGGCCAGTCAAACGCCGGACCGGGATCGGTTTTGCGCTCAGGGGCGATATCGCTGTGCCCGGTCATGTTGCTGGCAATCGAGGGATAAAGCGAAATCAAAGCGTGGGTAACGTTCGCCAGTTGCTGATATTGGGCGTCGGTATAGGGCTGATTGTCTGTGCCTTCCAGCTCAATGCCGATGGAAAAATCATTGCAGCGTTCCCGCCCCTGATAACGCGACACTCCCGCATGCCAGGCTCGCTTATCAAACGGCACATATTGAACGACTTCACCGTCACGACGAATCAGGCAATGTGCGGAGACGCGCAGATGAACGATCTCAGCAAAAAAAGGATGAGCGTCAGGATCCAACTTACCGGTAAACAGCGCATCGATCCACGGTCCGCCAAATTCACCGGGAGGCAGGCTGATATTGTGGACCACGAGCAACGAAGGGGTTTCACCGTCCGGGCGGCAATCAAAATGCGGAGAAGGTACGCGACGCGCATCCGCCAGCCAGCCCTCATTTAACTGCATGCAGGATCTCCTTAATTATGGTGCTCAAACACGCTCTAGAGTAGCATGTTCAGACGCTGTCCGGTCATTGTATGTTGACGAAACGTGCAATGACAGGACACTGTCTAACTTTCTGATTCGTTACCCTTTTTGGAGTTTTATCATGCCGCCTCGCCGTTACAACCCCGATCTTCGACGTGACGCGCTTTTGCAACGCATTGAACTGGACATCCCCGCTGCCGTCGCGCAGGCCCTGCGCGAAGATTTGGGTGGAGAAGTGGATGCGAACAACGATATTACCGCGCAATTATTGCCGCCGGATAACCGCTCTCATGCGGTGATCATTACCCGCGAAAAAGGCGTGTTCTGCGGCAAGCGTTGGGTCGAAGAGGTCTTTATTCAGCTAGCTGGCGACGATGTTCGTGTCACCTGGCATGTCGCCGATGGCGATGCGGTGACGCCAAACCAGCCGTTATTTGAACTGGAAGGCCCCTCACGCGTTCTGCTCACCGGAGAGCGCACGGCGCTTAACTTCGTGCAAACACTGTCGGGTGTTGCCAGCGAAGTAAGCCGCTATGTCGCCTTGCTGGACGGAACCAAAACACAGTTGCTGGATACGCGTAAAACCCTGCCCGGCCTGCGTACCGCGCTGAAATATGCGGTTCTGTGCGGCGGCGGCGCGAATCATCGTCTGGGGCTCTCCGACGCGTTCCTGATTAAAGAAAACCACATTATCGCTGCTGGTTCCGTTCGACAGGCCGTCGAGAAAGCCTTCTGGCTGCATCCTGACGTTCCGGTTGAAGTGGAAGTGGAAACGCTGGAAGAGCTGGATGATGCCCTGAAAGCCGGTGCCGATATCATCATGCTGGACAACTTCGATACGCCGATGATGCGCGAAGCGGTAAAACGCACCAATGGCCATGCGCGTCTGGAAGTTTCCGGCAACGTCACGTTCGAGACTATCCGTGAATTTGCCGAAACGGGCGTCGATTTTATCTCTGTTGGTGCATTAACCAAGCATGTCCACGCGCTGGACCTGTCGATGCGTTTTCGCTGATACCCCATAGCCCGATGGCGTCTCTCTGTCGGGCTTATCCTTCTCTTTTTCCCCTGCAAGGTAAAGCCCTTACGCCATGTTATGACTCGTTTTTCGTAAAACCTCGCAAACCTGTTGTTCAATGCTGCAATCTGCTCAAAAACGGCTGAAGCTCCGTTCCCGTTTCGTTTTTCGACCCTCGCAGGCCATCCCTTATGTTTGCCAAAGTAGCGCCACCTAACTCAAGGAGCGAACAATGGACAAGCAACGAGGCTTCACCCTTATCGAACTGATGGTGGTCATTGGCATTATTGCTATTTTGAGCGCAATCGGCATTCCGGCGTATCAGAACTACCTGCGCAAAGCCGCACTCACCGATATGCTGCAAACCTTTATCCCCTATCGTACGGCCGTTGAGCTATGCGCACTGGAGCGTGGCGGCGTCACAGTTTGCGAGGGTGGCACTAACGGCATCCCTGCCCCCACCACCACCCGCTATGTTTCAACCATGACCATCAGCAAAGGAGTGATTACCCTCACCGGCCAGGAGAGCCTGACGGGCCTGAGCGTAGTCATGACGCCGCAGTGGAATGCGGGCAACGGTATGTCGGGCTGGGCACGTAGCTGCACGGTGGCCGATAACGGCGCGCTGAAACAGGCCTGTGAAGATATCTTCCGTGGAAACAGTAACTAAGGGACAGCCCATGCGCCAGGATAAACTCACCACGCTGTGCAAACGCCACCATGCCTGCCTGCTTAACTGTGATGAAAAGATACTGACCATTGCCGTCGTGGGCGATCCCTCATCGGAACTACTTGAAGCGCTACGTTTCGCGACACAAAAACGCATTGATATCGAATGCTGGACGCAGGAGCAGATGGACAACCATCATCAACAGTCTGTAGAAGCGCAATCTCTCGTCCCCGTAGAGGATTCAGGTTCAGCGGTCGAATTACTTGACCAGACGCTGCAACAGGCGCTTAGCCAGAGGGCATCCGATATCCATTTTGAACCCGCGGAACATACCTATCGCATCCGGCTGCGCGTTGATGGCGTACTGCATGCGCTGCCTCTGATTCCCGGCGCGCTCGCCAACACGCTGACCGCACGACTGAAAGTATTAGGTAATCTGGATATTGCCGAACGCAGGCTGCCGCAAGACGGGCAATTCAGCACCACGCTTAACGGACAGAATGTCTCGTTTCGCATTGCCACCCTGCCGTGCCGACACGGTGAAAAAGTGGTACTGAGGTTGTTACATCAGGTAAGTCAGGCACTCGACCTTCATCAGCTAGGAATGACCCACTCCCAACTGGCGCAATTCCAGCAGGCTTTGAACAAACCCCAGGGATTGCTACTGGTCACCGGCCCCACGGGCAGTGGAAAAACCGTCACCCTCTACAGTGCGTTGCAGGCTCGCAATAAGCCTGAGATCAATCTCTGCAGCGTGGAAGATCCGATTGAGATCCCGCTTACTGGCCTGAATCAGACACAGATTAACCCACGCGCCGGGTTGACCTTCCAGAGTGTATTACGGGCGCTTTTGCGACAGGATCCGGATGTCATTATGGTCGGTGAGATCCGCGATGGCGAAACGGCTGAAATCGCCATTAAGGCCGCGCAAACCGGGCATCTGGTCCTCTCAACACTTCACACCAACTCAACAGCCGAAACACTGGTACGCATCCAGCAAATGGGGGTTGCCCGCTGGATGATCTCCTCCGCGCTCTCGTTGGTTGTCGCACAGCGGCTGGTGCGAAAGTTGTGCCCCCACTGCCACAGCCGGGAGCACGAGAATATTAACCTGCCGACATCACTCTGGCCGCGCCCCTTACCGCGCTGGGTATCAAAGGGCTGTGAGCGTTGTTATCACGGATTTTATGGGCGAGTCGCGCTTTTTGAGGTTCTGGAAGTAGACGGGGAACTGCGTCAGGCTATTGCCAGTGGGCTCCCTGCCAGCGACATTGAAAGGCAATCACGTTCGGCGGGCATGATGACGCTGTTCCAGAACGGCTGTATGGCGGTAGAAAATGGGATCACTACTTTTGAAGAGCTGGTTCGCGTATTGGGTATGCCCAATGGCGACTAAACAACTCTGGCAGTGGGCCGGGCTGGACGATAACGGTGAACGGCACGAAGGCGCTTACTGGGCAGAACAGCGCAGCGATGCACTGTTCGCTTTGCAACAGCAATGCCTTCACCCCCTCTCTCTACGCCGTCGCCCTGTACGCCAGGCACAGTGGCGCGGTGAACACAGTAGCGAGGTTATCCACCAGCTTGCCACATTGCTGCAGGCTGGTCTGACGCTGCCGGATGGCCTGCAGTTGCTGGCCAAACAGCAGCCTTCTGTTCAGTGGCAGGCGCTATTACAGACACTGGCCGAAAACCTGGCACAGGGCGAGACATTCTCTGGTGCACTATCGCGCTGGCCGGAGGTTTTTCCGCCCCTTTACCAGGCAATGATACGAACGGGTGAGCTTACGGGGAAGCTCGATGAGTGCTGCTTTAAACTCGCTGCGCAGCAAAAAACACAGCTTGTCCTGGCGCGGAAAGTGAAAAAAGCGCTGCGTTATCCACTTATTGTGCTGACATTAGCCTTCATCGTAGTACTGGCGATGATCTATTTCGTACTCCCGGAATTTGCCACCATTTACCAGACATTTAACACGCCGTTGCCTGCCCTCACGCGTGGGGTACTTGCGTGTGCGGATATCCTGCAGCAAGCCAGCCTTCCGTTAGCCATTATCAGCCTGCTTCTGGCAATTCTGTTGGGGCGTTTACAGAAACAGTCAGGCTGGCTGCGTTATCAGCAGCGTATTCTGCTGGCGTGCCCGCTGATAGGGCAACTTGTTCTTGGGCAGAAGCTCAGCCAGATCTTTACCGTGCTATCGCTGACGCAGCGTGCTGGCATCGCCTTCTTACAAGGTCTGGAGAGCGTCAAAGAAACGCTCACATGCCCGTGGTGGCGAGATATTGTTGATGCTATACATCAGGACATTACACAGGGTCAGTCGATTTCAGCGGCATTCAGCGCCAGAGGGGTTTTTACGCCACTTTGCATTCAACTGGTCAGTACGGGGGAAGCCTCAGGCGCGCTGGACGCAATGTTATTTAATCTGGCGATGCATCATAGTGAACAGACGCAACATCAGGCCGACGGGCTGGCCTCCATGCTGGAGCCTTTACTGCTGGTTGTGACAGGAATTATTGTCGGCACACTGATCGTGGCCATGTATCTGCCGATTTTTCATCTGGGAGATGCGATGAGTGGAATGGGATGAGACAGGCGCAGCAAACTGCGCCTGTAAACCGATTAAAGGCTATTGAAAACGCGGTTTTCTTGCTCCTGAACGCGGATAAAGGTAGTGCGTTTGGTCAGCTCTTTCAGGCGAGATGCGCCCACATAAGTACAGGCGGAACGCAAGCCACCAAGGATATCGCGCGCGGTATTTTCGACCGGGCCGCGTAGTTTCAACTTAACGGTTTTACCTTCTGCCGCACGGTACTGAGCAACCCCACCAACGTGACGGGTCATCGCCGACTCAGAACTCATACCATAGAAAAGCATGAATTTTTCACCGTTTTCGTCAACCACGGTACCGCCGCTTTCTTCGTGCCCTGCTAACATTCCACCGAGCATGACAAAATCAGCGCCGCCGCCAAAGGCTTTCGCCACATCGCCAGGCACGGTACAGCCGCCATCGCTAACGATTTGACCGCCCAAGCCATGTGCTGCATCGGCACACTCAATCACAGCGGAAAGCTGAGGATAACCGACACCGGTTTTCACACGTGTGGTGCAAACAGAACCCGGGCCGATACCGACTTTGACAATATCCGCACCGGAGAGAATCAGCTCTTCACACATTTCGCCTGTTACTACGTTACCTGCGCAGATCGTTTTGCTCGGCCAGGCTTCACGCGCTTTCGACACAAATTGTACGAAGTGCTCGGAATAACCATTCGCGACATCAATGCAGACGAAATTCAACTGGGAGTGCAGCGCCAGAATTTGTTTGGTTTTTTCAAAGTCAGCATCTGAGGTACCTGTTGATACCATTACATGACGCAATACATCGTCAGATTCGCGCTGAACAAATGCTTTCCAGTCTTCGACAGAATAATGTTTATGTACTGCGGTCAGAATATCGAACGAAGCCAGCGCTTTCGCCATAGCAAAGGTGCCAACGGTATCCATATTGGCTGCAATTACCGGTACGCCAGACCAGTTCTGTCCTGAATGCTTAAAGGTAAACTCGCGTTCCAGCTCAACATCGGAACGGCTTTTGAGGGTAGAGCGTTTAGGGCGGATAAGAACGTCTTTAAAGCCTAATTTCAGATCTTCTTCAATACGCATGTGCGGATTCCTGGGGTTAATGGCGAACAACGCAGACTTGCAAACACACAACTCCAGTGACGCTATCATACGCACTAATCAGGACTCCGCAAGACTGCGAAATTCTCTTTTTTTACGCTACAATCCTATAAATTTACCTGGTGAAAGGGCAAGATTAGCCGCATTTGCGAAAGTTCATCTTGCTCAAATTATAACCTACTGATTCACATGATAAATGCATTATTATTTTTCCGCGTTTCGCTTACTGACGACCTTCGTAAAGCAAACTGGCAAAATTAAAAATGTGTGGGTTATGATTTTTTTTACCGACTATTTTGAGATCAGGCGCTATGGGGTATACGGTCGCGTTAACCGGAGGTATTGGTAGCGGCAAAAGCACGGTCGCTGATGCCTTCGCCCGTTTGGGTGTTGATATTGTCGATGCAGATATTATTGCCCGCCAGGTTGTTGAACCGGGCTCTGTTGCATTACAAGCCATTGCCGAACATTTTGGTTCAGACATCCTCACACCTGAGGGTTCACTGAACCGTCGCTTATTACGCGAACGCATTTTTGCTTCCCCAGCCGAGAAAAACTGGCTCAATGGTTTGCTGCACCCATTAATACATCAGCAAACCCAGCGACAAATTGCCGGGGCTACTTCACCCTATGTGTTGTGGGTTGTTCCTTTGTTGGTTGAAAACCACTTACAGAGCAAAGCCGACCGGGTATTGATTATCGACGTCTCACCAGAGACGCAAATTTTGCGAACGATGCAGCGTGACGGCGTAAGCCGTGAAAATGCTGAGCATATTCTGGCGGCGCAAGCGACACGTGAAGCACGCCTTGCCGTTGCGGATGATATTATTGACAATAATGGCGCACCAGATGCAATTGCATCGGATGTTGCCCGCCTGCATGCGGCTTATCTGAGCTATGCATCACAGGCAGTTTCACAGGAAAACCCTTAATGCAGACCCACGTCCTATTTGAACACCCGCTCAATGAAAAGATGCGCACCTGGCTGCGTATCGAATTCCTGCTCCAGCAACTCACTGCCCGCCTTCCTCTTGCCGATCATGCAGATGCGCTGCATTTCTTCCGCAATGCCGGTGAGTTATTGGATATTTTCGAGCGTGGTGACACACGTACCGAATTGCTTAAAGAGCTGGAACGCCAGCAACGTAAATTAAAAGCCTGGGCCGAAGTGCCTGGTGTTGATCAGGGACGTATCGATGCCATTCGCCAACAGTTAAAAGAGACCAGCACCATGCTGATGGCAGCCCCCCGGATTGGGCAGTTGCTGCGTGAAGACCGTCTCATCGGCCTGGTCCGCCAGCGTCTGAGTATACCGGGCGGCTGTTGCAGCTTTGATTTGCCCACCCTGCATGTCTGGCTGCATTTGCCACAGGTTCAGCGTGACGAGCAGGTGAATATCTGGCTGTCCAGCCTGACGCCACTCAATCATACGTTGTCACTGATTCTGGATTTGATCCGCAACTCAGCTCCGTTCCGTAAGCAAACCAGTCTGAACGGTTTTTACCAGGATAATGGTGAAGATGCCGATCTGCTTCGCCTGCACCTGGATTTAGACAGCCAGTTATTCCCACAGATTTCGGGGCATAAAAGTCGTTTCGCCATTCGTTTCCTGCCGCTCGATAGTGAAAATGGCATCATCCCGGAACGCCTGGATTTCGAACTGGCTTGTTGTTAAGGAGAAATGATGTCAGACGCAACGCGTGTTAATTGCCCGACCTGCGGCAAAAGCGTGATATGGAGCGAAACCAGCCCGTTTCGCCCGTTCTGTTCAAAACGCTGCCAGTTAATAGACCTGGGTGAATGGGCTGCGGAAGAAAAGCGCATCCCGAGTGCAGGGGATCTTTCCGACAGTGACGACTGGAGTGAAGAACAGCAGTAAATGACAAGGTGGCGGGAAGCCCCGCCACACTTTGCGCCATCAGGCGTTTGCCAGTTTTGAGATGACTGGCTCATTAGCGGGTGGGAACTCATCTGCCAGCAGTTGAGTCTGATGGACCCAACGCCCAGGCTGCCCTTCTTTTCCCCACGGTTCCCCTTCCCACTGCTCAACAAGATAAAACCAGAGCGTAATGTGGCGATCCGGGAAGCGATATTCCAGTTTATCGAACAGGCTGGCCGCACCAGCTTTGATACCCACTTCTTCGTGCAGCTCACGGATAACCGCTTGTTCAGGTGTTTCACCTTCTTCGATCTTGCCGCCAGGAAATTCCCATTTATTCGCCATATGCGCATCGGCTGCGCGCTGGGTAATAAAGATTTCTCCCTGTGGATTGCGAATAATTCCGACGGCGATTTGCAGTATTTTCATTGTCGTTACTCCATAAAAAAGGCGCAGATATCTGCGCCTTTCTTTATTTATTCGTGCCTTAGCTCAGACGGCCATGGCACTGTTTGTATTTTTTACCTGACCCGCAAGGACAAGGGTCGTTGCGACCGACTTTACGATCGCCAGTTTGTGCAGCCAGTGCTGCCGCCGCCTCAGATTCATCATCACGGTGGCTAAGTTGCTGCATCTGCGCCAGACGCTCTGCTTCTTCGCGGCGCTGCTGCTCCATTGCTTCAACTTCTTCCGGCATACGTACCTGAACTTTACTCAGGGTGCTGATCACTTCATATTTCAGCGACTCCAGCATCGCGGCGAACATAGAGAAAGATTCGCGCTTGTACTCCTGCTTCGGATCTTTTTGCGCATAGCCACGTAAATGGATCCCCTGACGCAGATAGTCCATCGCCGCCAGGTGCTCTTTCCACAATGAGTCCAGCGTTTGCAGCATGACGCCTTTTTCGAAGTGGCGCATCATCTCCGCGCCAACAACCTCTTCTTTGCGAGCATAGACTTCAACTGCCTGAGCAAGGATACGCTCACGCAGGGTCTCTTCATGCAATTCCGGCTCTTTATCCAGCCACTCAGCAATCGGCAGATCGAGGTCGAAATCATTTTTCAGGCGTTCCTGCAAACCAGGAATATCCCACATTTCTTCCAGCGACTGCGGTGGGATGTGAGCGTCGATAGTCGCTTTGAACACATCCTCACGAATGCTGTTAATGGTCTCGCTCACATCAGAGACATCCAACAGTTCGTTACGCTGGGTGTAGATTGCGCGACGCTGATCGTTCGCCACGTCATCATATTCCAGCAGCTGTTTACGGATATCGAAGTTGCGGCTTTCCACTTTACGTTGCGCGTTGGCAATCGCCTTGGTCACCCATGGGTGTTCAATCGCTTCGCCCGGTTTCATACCCAGTTTACGCATCATGCTCGAAACACGATCGGAGGCAAAAATACGCATCAGCGCATCTTCCATCGACAGGTAGAAGCGGGATGAGCCCGGGTCACCCTGACGACCAGAACGGCCACGCAACTGGTTATCGATACGGCGTGATTCGTGACGCTCGGTACCAATGATATGCAGGCCGCCCGCAGCCAGAACGGCATCATGACGCACCTGCCAGTCCGCTTTGATCTTCGCGATCTGCTCCGGCGTCGGGTCGGTCAGCTCGGCGACTTCTGCCTGCCAGCTACCACCCAACACAATATCGGTACCACGACCAGCCATGTTAGTTGCGATCGTTACCGCTGCGGTATAACCCGCCTGAGCAACGATATCTGCTTCTTTGGCGTGGAATTTCGCGTTCAGTACGTTGTGTTTGATACCCGCTTTCGTCAGCTCATTTGAAACCACTTCGGATTTCTCAATGGAGATCGTACCCACCAGCACCGGCTGGCCTGCGGCGGTACGCTCACGAATATCTTCGATAATCGCCTGAATTTTTTCCGCCTCGGTCATGTAGACCAGATCCGGCATATCTTTACGGATCATCGGACGGTTGGTCGGCACCACCACGGTGTCGAGTTTATAAATAGAACTGAACTCGAATGCTTCGGTATCCGCAGTACCGGTCATCCCCGCCAGTTTCTCGTACAGACGGAAGTAGTTCTGGAAGGTAATAGAAGCCAGCGTCTGGTTTTCGTTCTGAATATCCACACCTTCTTTGGCTTCCACAGCCTGGTGCAGACCATCAGACCAGCGGCGACCCTGCATGGTACGACCAGTGTGTTCATCGACGATAATAACTTCGCCGTCTTTAACAATGTAATCCACGTCACGGGTGAACAAAGCGTGCGCGCGCAGCGCTGCGGTAACATGGTGCATCAGCATAATGTTACCCGGCGAGTACAGTGACTCGCCTTCATCCATGATGCCTTCTTTAACCAGCAGTTCTTCAATCAGCACCAGACCACGTTCGGTCAGGTTAACCTGACGCGCCTTCTCATCAACGGAGAAGTGGCCTTCGCCCTGGAAAGTATCGGAATCTTCCTTCTCCTGACGAATCAGATGCGGGATGATTTTGTTCACTTTTTTGTACATTTCCGAGCTGTCTTCAGCCGGGCCGGAAATGATCAGCGGTGTACGTGCTTCATCAATGAGGATGGAGTCCACCTCATCCACCAGCGCATAATGCAGTTTGCGCTGTACGCGTTCTTCAGGGCTGAACGCCATGTTGTCGCGCAGGTAGTCAAAACCGTATTCGTTGTTAGTACCGTAGGTGATATCTGCGGCATACGCTTCACGCTTCGCCACAGACGGCATCCCCGGCAGGTTGATACCGACGGTCATGCCCAGGAATTCGAACAGCGGACGGTTGTTTTCGGCGTCACGTTGCGCCAGATAGTCGTTCACGGTGACCACGTGGACACCTTTGCCGCTCAGCGCGTTCACATAAGCAGGCAGCGTCGCGGTCAGCGTTTTACCTTCACCGGTACGCATCTCTGCGATGCAGCGTTCATTCAATACCATGCCGCCGAGTAACTGGACGTCGAAGTGGCGCATACCGAAGACACGTTTACTGGCTTCGCGCACGACGGCAAACGCTTCCGGGATCAGGCTTTCAACCGTTTCGCCTTTTTCCAGACGGCCACGAAATTCCGCTGTTTTTGCTTTCAGTTCGTCGTCTGACAGCTTTTCCATTTCCGGCTCCATCGCATTGATGATGCCGACTGCTTTGCGCATACGACGCAGTGTACGATCGTTACGACTACCGAATACTTTTGTTAATAATTTGATAAGCATAATAAAATCTCAAACGCCCCGCTCTGCGGAGTCACAAAATTAGTTGAAGGATAAATTTTTCAGCTAAGGCGTTGAGGTCCCGCACGGATGCCCTGTACCTGGCTAATCCAGGCCCGGACGCTAAACGCGGAATGGGTGGGGAAATCAGTATCAAATGTCTGGCTAACACTTGCTGCCGGCCTCTGCTCCTGGGTCAGCAGTGCACTGAGCGTATCCAGCAGAGCGAGATGATGCGCCTGCAAAGGCAGCGGTTCTTCCACGACGGGTAATGCCTGCGGTGCCATCGCAAAAGAGAGATGTCGAATAACGGTACGGATAGCATGCTGATGCCAGTAATCAACAGTGAAGCTTGGGCGACGAGTTCCTTCAAGCAACGCGAGGTTGGTGAAGTTGACGCTGCCAGCGCCTTCATGATTACGCGTCGTCGCTTTGGCCGGTTCAGTGTGGTTGCTGTTGCTGAGCGCAGGCATGCCAAAGCTTGCCGCGACCATCCCTAATAAGAGATGCGGCCAGAAATAACGTCTGCCAAATTGTCGCCAGCGCGTCAGAATTCCGCTCACTCAGTCCACCAAAAAAATCACTGTTGCCCGTTTTTTACTTCGGTACGCGTTATTTTGCGCAAAGATATTACCATTAATGCAGCGGGAGGACAGCGATTATAAGGCGCTCTGAGGGATAAAAACGGCCAGGAAAGCAGCGATCGCGCTCATTGAATGGTAAAAACAATCTTCATGAACCAAAGCGAGGCAAAAGTACAGATTTTAAAATAAAAAACGACTGGCACTCCTGGCAGGAGAGAGTGTGCCAGGCGGACCAGTCGAATTCAGGTCTTACTTATTGTCTGGTATTACGCCAGAACCATCGTCGGTGCTTTGAACGCCAATGGCAGTTCCGCATCGTCTTCGAAGGTCACAAATTCCCAGGCTTCCTGTTTCGCCAGGACCGCCTGCAACAGTTTGTTGTTCAGCGCGTGACCAGATTTATATGCGGTAAACGCACCGATGATATTGTGACCACACATGAACAAGTCACCAATCGCGTCGAGCATTTTGTGACGAACGAATTCGTCTTCAAAACGCAGGCCGTCTTCGTTCAATACGCGATAATCGTCAACAACGATGGCACAATCGAAGCTACCGCCCAGGCACAAACCACGGGACTGCAGATATTCGATATCACGCATGAAACCGAAGGTACGCGCGCGGCTAATCTGGCGCATAAACGCGTCGGCAGAAAAGTTCATCGCGTAACGCTGGGTGCTGGCATCAATGGCCGGGTGGTTAAAGTCGATGGTGAAATCGAGAGAGAAACCGTTAAACGGTTTAAACTCTGCCCATTTATCACCGTCTTCAACGCGGACCGTCTCTTTGATTCGCACGAATTTCTTCGCACTGCGCAGCTCTTCGATGCCTGCGTCCAGCAGAAGATAAACGAACGGTGCAGCACTACCATCCATAATCGGGATTTCCGGCGCATCGACCTCAACAATAATGTTGTCGATACCCAGACCGGCCAGAGCAGCATTAAGGTGCTCTACGGTTGAAATCCGCACGTCATGCTCGTTCACCAGACACGTACAGAGCATTGTATCACGCACAGATTTAGCATCAGCCGGGAAATCTACCGGTGGATTCAAGTCAGTGCGACGATAGATGACCCCGGTGTTGGCCGGCGCAGGGCGCAACGTCAGTGTGACTTTCTTGCCGGTATGTAAACCGACACCAGTCGCCTGAACGATACGTTTAAGTGTCCTTTGTTTGATCATCGTATAATCTCGCCTAATTAACTATCCAACCGAAGTGTACTACACAATCGGTGGGGCAGTTTAGCACAAAGAGCGAAGATGCCCAACTTCCAGCGTATTCTTAATCAGCTTGCTTACGCAAAAACGCTGGAATATCCAGGTAATCCGGTTCCTTAGTCGTCTGCGGCGTATTGTCGTTGACCACTTTAGATTGAGGTTTCTGCTCCTGCTGCATCGTCGACATACCATGCTGCTGGTAGCGGTCCATCACCGGTTGCTGCTGCTGTTTGTTGGTCACCAGAGTAATTTCCGGACGTTTGTCCATACCAATACCGGTTGCAACAACAGTCACACGCAGCTCATCATTCATATCCGGATCCAACGATGTACCAATAACAACAGTAGCATTGTCAGAAGCGAATGCACGAATAGTGTTACCCACCGTTTCGAACTCATCGAGACGCAGGTCGAAGCCCGCGGTGATGTTAACCAGCACGCCGCGCGCACCAGACAGATCGATATCTTCCAGCAGCGGAGAGGAGATCGCCATTTCCGCAGCTTCTTCCGCGCGGTCTTCGCCTCTCGCGACACCAGAACCCATCATGGCATAGCCCATTTCGGACATCACGGTACGCACGTCAGCAAAGTCGACGTTCATCAGACCCGGACGGGTAATCAGTTCGGCGATACCCTGCACCGCGCCTTTCAGTACGTCGTTAGCCGCACCGAATGCATCCAGCAGAGAGATACCACGACCGAGAACTTTCAGCAGTTTATCGTTCGGGATTGTAATCAGCGAGTCCACATGTTTGGACAGCTCGGCGATACCCTGTTCAGCAAATGCCATACGCTTCTTGCCTTCAAAATTGAAAGGCTTGGTCACGACAGCAACCGTCAGGATACCCAAATCTTTAGCCACTTCTGCAACGACCGGTGCCGCACCCGTGCCGGTGCCGCCGCCCATACCCGCTGCGATAAAGACCATGTCTGCACCATCAAGCGCAGCGCGCAGTGCTTCACGGTCTTCTTCAGCCGCATTACGACCGACTTCCGGGTTAGCCCCAGCGCCCAGACCTTTGGTGATACCACCACCGATCTGAATGGTCTGACCCACCGCAGTCTTACGCAACGCTTGCGCATCGGTATTCACTGCGAAGAATTCAACACCCTCAATGCGCTCGCGCACCATGTGTTCAACGGCATTACCGCCGCCGCCACCGACGCCGATGACTTTAATCACCGCGTCGTTGGTCAGTTCCATAGGTTCAAACATAATTTCTCTCCGTTTTGTGCCTGTCGCCTGAGACCGCTAATGTTTTCGGTCTCTGAAAATTAAAATTCTTTACGCAGCCAGCTGTTGATTCGTTTAAACCACGAGCCGACTGATGCACGTTTTTCCACTTCTGCTTCACCACTGAGATGGGTTTCTTTCCCGTAGTGCAGCAATCCCACCGCCGTTGAGTAGTACGGCTCCTGGGCGTAATCCGTTAAACCTGTAATATTGAGCGGCGCACCAATACGCACCTGCGTATGGAATACGCGCTGAGCACAGGCCGCAAGACCTTCAATTTGCGCTGCTCCGCCCGTTAACACAATCCCCGCCGCCAGATGATGTTTCACCCCTTGCTGACGAAGCTGCTCTTGTAACTGCAAAATCTCATCATTCACCAGATTGAGCAACTCGGTATAACGCGGCTCAATCACGTCGGCCAGCGTCTGGCGCTGCAAACTGCGCGGTGGACGCCCACCTACACTCGGTACTTCGACGCTTTCGTCTTTACCTACAATGGAGCCCAGTGCGCAACCATGGCGAACTTTAATGGCTTCTGCATCGCTGGGTGGCGTACCGAACGCATAAGCGATATCGCTGGTCACGACATTCCCCGCATACGGGATCACTTTCGTATGGCGCAGCGCTCCGCCTGTATAAACGGCCATGTCCATTGTACCACCACCGATGTCTACAACGCAGACACCCAGCTCACGTTCATCTTCCGTCAATACGGAATAACTGGACGCCAGTCCGGCGAAAATAAGTTGGTCAACTTTCAGACCACAACGTTCCACGGCTTTAACAATGTTTTTCGCCATATCGTTATGGCAAGTGATCAGATGTACTTTCGCCTGCATACGCACACCCGAAAGACCTACCGGGTTTTTGATACCTTCCTGGTAATCAATGGCATATTCCTGAGGAATGACATGCAGAACGCGGTGTTCATCACGCACACGCACCGATTTCGCCGTGTGCACCACATTTTCTACATCTTCCTGCGTCACTTCCTCTTCTGAAATCGGCACCATACCAATTTCATTCTGGCAGCTAATATGTTTACCCGATAACGCCAGATAAACAGAGGAAATCTGGCAATCTGCCATCAATTCGGCCTGATCGATGGCGCGCTGAACGCATTTCACCACAGACTCCAGGTCGTTAACGCCACCTTTATCCATACCACGGGACGGGCAGCTTCCCACTCCGATGATATTGATCATACCGTCGGGCAGAACTTCCCCTACCAAAGCGGCTACCTTCGCGGTACCAATCTCCAGTCCTACTACCAGTTTTCTGTCCGTCGCCTTGATCATTATTGTTCTGCCTGTGCCTGATTCTGTTGCTGATTAGGGTCCTGAACTGGGGCCGGCTTCCAACCTACCGCCGCGCCAGAGTCATAGCGTAAATCCACGTAACTGATTTCTTTGTGATCCGCCTGCGCCTGCTGTTGCAGAACCGGATACAGTTCGACAAAGCGCGCCAGGCGTTTCATCGTATCGCCACGGCCGAGGTTGAGCTTAATATCGTTATTTAGCGTCACCTGCCACGACCGCCGGGCAGTCATCGCCGCCTCTTTCAACGTGAATTTATCCTTCGCCAGCACCTGCCCCATGTCATGGAAGCCCTGTAAAACTTCGCTCTCACTCCCTTCCGGGCCATACAGCATGGGTAAAACCTGCTTGCTGGTTCGATCCGCAGGAACGCTGAACGAATTACCGTCCATGTCCACCATATGCTGATCATTCCAACGTGCTATGGGCACATATTCAACCAGATGAATCTTCAATTCATCAGGCCATTGCTTTCTGACACTCGCCTGCTTTATCCAGGGCAGACGTTCAATCTGGCTCTGGATAATATTGACATCCTGCGTCATAAACGTGCCGGGTGCGCCAAGCGCCAGAATTGACTGGCGAATGTCGTCGTTGCGGGTGTAATGACGATCGCCTGTCAGCACCAGCTTCGACAACGGTAAACGTTGCGCATCTTCCATCCAGCCCAGGACTACCCAGCCGCTAGCCAACACGGTACACAACACCGTCAGCAGGAACAGGATTCCTGCAAGACGCGTTCCATTATTACGACGGGAGGAAGGCATTTCCTCGACATCGCGATTTCTCGTGTTCAGCGCAGCCTGAGACATATCACTCCGCCAGTTCCAGAATTCGCACGACCAACTGCGAGAAGGTTAACCCCGCCTGTCGCGCTGCCATCGGGACCAGGCTATGACTCGTCATACCCGGCGCGGTATTGGCTTCCAGCAGATAAAACTGCCCATCACTGTCTAACATAGCGTCAATTCTTCCCCAGCCCCGACATCCCAGCGCACGCCAGGCTTTCAGTACCAGGTTTTGTAAATTGGCCTCATCTTCTGCTTCCAGACCTGACGGACAGAAATATTTTGTCTCATCAGAGAGATACTTCGCCTCATAATCATAGAAGGTTCCAGCGGGCTGAATGCGAATTGACGGTAAAATTTCTTTTCCGAGCATGGCAACTGTAAATTCGGGTCCACTTAGCCATTTTTCGATAAGAACTTCATCATCATGTTGAAAGGCAAGCGCTAACGCAGCCGTTAACGCACCAGATTCTTCAACTTTTGACATCCCGACACTTGAGCCTTCACGGCTCGGTTTAACGATAACCGGTAAACCTAACGCATCAATGCGCTGAATAACGTCGTTATTGAGTCCCGATTCAAATTCGCTGCGTGTTAATGCAACCCACGGGGCGACCGGTAACCCTGCACCTTGCCAGAGCAATTTACTGCGCAATTTATCCATTGAGATTGCCGACGCCATAACACCGCTGCCGGTATAGGGCACCCCTGTTATCTCCAGCAATCCTTGCAGCGTACCGTCTTCGCCGCCACGCCCGTGCAGCGCAATGAATGCCTTATCGAAGCCCATCGCTTTCAGGCGAGTGACATCCACATCACGCGGGTCAATCGGGTGGGCATCAACGCCCCCCTCACGTAAACCCGCAAGCACCGCAGCGCCGGAGTTTAATGACACCTCACGCTCAGCAGAAACCCCGCCCAGCAGGACCGCGACTTTATCAGCCATTGCGCTCGTCCTCCTGTTGCGGCTTGAGTTTCACTTCCGCCAGTTGACGCGCAATCTTACCGACATTGCCTGCGCCCTGAATCAGTATCAAATCATTACCGGTCAGAACCGGAGCCAGCATTGCCGCGGTTTGAGCCGGATCGGACACCAGAATCGGGTCGATTTTTCCACGGCCGCGAATGGTACGGCACAGGGAACGGCTGTCCGCTCCCGGAATCGGCGTTTCGCCCGCAGAGTAAACATCCAGCATCAGCAGCGAATCGACCTGGGTCAGAACATTGGCAAAATCGTCATACAGATCGCGCGTACGGGTAAAGCGATGCGGCTGGAAGACCATCACCAGATTTTTATCCGGCCAGCCCGCGCGTGCCGCTTTAATGGTGGCATCCACTTCCGTCGGGTGATGACCGTAATCATCCACCAGCATGGCAGTCCCTGGTTTACCGTTAACGGGTTCCAGCGGAAACTCACCCAGGAAATCAAAACGACGACCGGTGCCCTGGAAGCTCTCCAGCGCGCTCAGAATATCTTCGTCATCGATGCCTTCCTCAGTCGCCACCGCGACCGCAGCCGCTGCATTAAGCGCATTATGGCGGCCCGGCGCATTGAGCGTGACATGCAGTTCCGGCTTGTCCTGGCGAATCAGGGTGAAATGCCCTTGCGCGCCTTTCTGTTGATAGTTTTCAATGCGTACATCCGCATCCTGGCTAAAGCCGTATGTGGTGAGCTGACGACCCACTCGCGGTAATAATTCGCGAATAACCGGATCGTCAACGCACATCACCGCGCGACCATAGAACGGCAGGTTGTGCAGGAAGTTGATAAACGTCGTTTTTAAATTCTCGAAGTCACCCTGGTAGGTGTCCATATGGTCAGCTTCGATATTGGTGACAATCGCCACCATCGGTTGCAGATGGAGGAATGACGCATCACTCTCGTCTGCTTCCGCAATCAGATAACGGCTGTTGCCCAGACGCGCATGTACGCCTGCCGCTTTCACCAGACCGCCATTCACGAAGGTAGGATCAAGCCCACCTTCGGCGTAAATACTGGCAACCATAGCCGTGGTTGTCGTTTTGCCATGCGTACCGGCGATAGCGATACCGTGGCGAAAGCGCATCAGCTCTGCCAGCATTTCGGCACGGCGAATCACCGGGATGCGCGCTTCATTCGCGGCTACGATTTCCGGGTTATCCGCTGCAATCGCGCTGGACACAACGACAACACTCGCATCGCTAACGTTCTCCGGGCGATGGTTGAAATAGATTGTCGCGCCAAGCGACGCCAACTGCTGCGTTACCGGATTCGGCGCCAAATCAGAACCGCTGATTTGATAACCTTCGTTAGCCAAAACTTCGGCAATACCGCCCATGCCAGCACCGCCAATGCCGACAAAGTGAATGTGCCGGACGCGACGCATCTCGGGCACGATTGAACGCAGTTTCGCCAGTTGTTGTGTATTCATTCTCTAAACGCCATCTACCACTTCAAATTCGCGCGACGCAAAAGGCGTCGCCAGTATTAAGCCTGTGCTGCAAGACTCACTTCTTTTGCCACTCGTTCAGTGGCATCGGGAATGGCGGCGGCGCGTGCGCGCTCGGCCATTTCCAGTAATGCTTCCCGGTTCCAGCCTGCAAGTGTCTCTGCCACGGCATCGACCGTAAATTGCGGCTGCTCCAGAATCTTCGCCGCACCCGCTTTTTCCAGCGGCAGCGCATTCCAGTACTGCTGTCTATCCTTATGCTGGAATGGAACAAATAACGCAGGCAGGCCTGCGGCAGCGATCTCACTGACCGTCAGTGCGCCAGAGCGGCATACCACAACGTCCGCCCAGGCATAGGCCTGCGCCATATCATCAATAAACTCGGTCACTTTATGCTGAGGCTGACCAGCATCGGCGTAGGCCTGCTCAACGGTTTGCTGAGCCCCCTTTCCACTCTGATGCCAGATAGTCACCGCGCTGCCCAGTTTTGCCGCGACCAGCGGTATCGTCTGATTCAGTACGCGCGCCCCCTGCGAACCACCCACCACCAGAACCCGCACCGGCCCTTCACGGCCCGGCAATCGTTCTTGCGGCAATGGCAGCGCCAGTACATCCACACGGACCGGGTTACCTACTACCTCGGCTTTCGGGAATGCGCCCGGGAAGGCCTGCATAACTTTGGTGGCGATCTTCGCCAGCCATTTGTTAGTCAGCCCTGCGATACCGTTTTGCTCATGCAGCACGACGGGAATACCTAGCGACCATGCGGCTAACCCGCCAGGGCCAGAGACATAACCGCCCATGCCCAGCACTACGTCTGGCTTGAAGCGCTGCATAATGGCGCGCGCCTGACGCCAGGCGTTAAAAATTCTCAACGGCGCAAGCAGCAGGGCTTTCACCCCTTTGCCGCGAAGGCCGGAGATACGGATGAAGTCAATCTCGATACCGTGTTTCGGTACCAGGTCGGCTTCCATGCGATCGGCGGTTCCAAGCCAGCGCACTTGCCAGCCCTGATCCATTAAATGGTGCGCAACCGCAAGCCCGGGGAACACATGCCCGCCGGTACCGCCTGCCATCACCATTAACCGCTTCGGTTGACCGCTCATCGTGAACCTCGTGTAAACGCCTGGGCTTTTTCCAGACGCGTTTCATAATCAATACGTAACAACAGCATGATGGCCGTCGACATAATCAATAAACTGGAGCCGCCATAACTGATGAGCGGCAAAGTCAGCCCTTTAGTCGGCAGCATACCTGCGGCTGCGCCAACGTTTACTAATGCCTGGAAGCTGAACCAAATGCCGATCGAGCAGGCCAGAAAACCCGAAAACCGCTGATCGATTTCCAGCGCCTTGCGTCCGATGGACATGGCGCGGAAAGCGACGAAGAATACCATTAAAAGTGCCAGTACCACACCGATATAACCCAGTTCTTCGCCGATAATGGCGAAGATGAAGTCGGTATGTGCTTCGGGCAGATATTCCAGCTTTTGTACCGAGTTCCCAAGCCCCTGGCCCCACAGCTCACCGCGACCAAATGCCATCAGCGACTGCGTTAGCTGGTAGCCGCTACCAAACGGATCATCCCAGGGATTCCAGAACGATGTCACACGACGAATACGGTATGGCTCAGCCAAAATCAGCAGAATCACCGCTGCAATACCAGAGCCGATAATGGCGATGAACTGCCACAGTTTTGCCCCCGCCAGGAATAACATCGCCAGCGTGGTAATAAAGAGCACAACCACGGTCCCGAGGTCAGGCTGTGCCAGCAGCAGCACGGCGAGCACCATAATGACGCCCATCGGTTTAAGGAAGCCGCGCAAGTTATTGCGCACCTCATCAACCTTACGCACCAGGTAGTTCGCCAGATAACAAAACAGCGACAGCTTGGTAAATTCCGCAGGCTGGAAACGCATCACCCCAAGGTCAATCCAGCGCGATGCCCCGTTGATTGAGCTACCCACCACCAGAACTACCAGCAGCATGACAATGGCGGCCACCAGCATTACCGAGCTCCAGCGCTGCCAGAACTCCATCGGCAATCGCAGCGTTACCAGCCCCAGACAAAATGCCAGAAACAGATACAGCGCATGGCGTTTGGCAAAGAAAAATGGGTCTGCCGTCAGTCGCTGCCCTACCGGCATGGATGCCGAAGTCACCATGATGAATCCGATCGCCGCCAGGCCCAGCGTCAGCCAGAACAGCGTGCGGTCGTACATGACCAGGCTGTCGTTGTCCTTCTGGCGTGAGCCCATCACCCAACCTTTTAATGCCCCAAATAACCAGCTCAGGATCCCAAATCCTGGCAGGTGCGGCATTCTCGGGCGGGGGAGACTTAAACGCATCAACCTAACTCCTGCGCCAGGCGGGTAAAGACATCGCCACGCTGTTCAAAATTCTTAAATTGATCAAGGCTGGCGCAGGCGGGTGATAACAACACCATATCGCCCGGTTGCACACGCGTCGCAATCAGGCGCATCGCCTGTTCCATATCCTGTGTTTGATCGGTAATTTCCGGACGCAACGTAGCCAGTTCTGCGCCGTCACGGCCAAAGCAATACAAGCGAACATTACTGCCTTGGAGATAACGTTTCAGCGGAGAGAAATCTGCCGATTTACCGTCGCCACCGAGCAGCAGGTGCAGCGTGCCATCTACATGCAGGCCGTTCAGTGCCGCCTCAGTACTGCCGACATTGGTCGCTTTGGAATCGTTAATCCAGCGCACGCCGTTGTGCTCCAGCGCCAACTGGAAGCGGTGCGCCAGACCAGTAAACGTGGTCAACGCTTTCAGGCTGCTGGCGCGCGGTAACCCCACGGCATCGGCCAGGGCCAGCGCCGCCAGCGCGTTCGTATAATTGTGCTGGCCGCTAAGCTTCATTTCTTTAACGTTCAGCACCTTCTCACCTTTCACGCGCAGCCAGGTTTCCCCCTGCTGGCGATTGAGATGGTAATCACCGACATCTACGCCAAAGCTGACGCAGCGCTCATCCGCACCACGCACTGGCATGGTCAGCGCGTCATCTGCATTCACCACGCAAACCTTCGCATTTTCATAAACACGCAGTTTCGCCGCACGGTACTGCTGGAGACCAAACGGATACCTGTCCATATGATCTTCGGTAACGTTGAGGATGGTCGCCGCCGCTGCATGCAGGCTGGATGTGGTTTCAAGCTGGAAGCTCGAAAGTTCCAACACGTAAAGATCGCAGGCAGATTCCAGCAGCATCAGCGCGGGCAGGCCAATATTGCCGCCAACGCCGACGTTCTTGCCGGCGGATTTCGCCATTTCGCCAACCAGCGTGGTGACTGTGCTTTTGCCATTCGACCCGGTGATCGCCACGATCGGCGCCTGCGCTTCACGGCAAAAAAGCTCAATATCACCAACGATCTCTACGCCCGCATCTGCCGCTGCGCTCAGCGACGGATGCGCCAGAGCGATCCCAGGGCTCGCGACGATCAGATCGGCCGCCAGCAGCCAGTCATCATTCAGACCACCAAGATAGCGCTCCACCTCTTCGGGGAGCTTATCCAACCCCGGAGGCGAAACGCGGGTATCCATCACTTTCGGCGTTACGCCGCGCGCGCGGAAAAATTCCACGCACGAGAGTCCCGTCAGACCAAGACCAATAATGACGACTTTTTTACCCTGGTAATCTGCCATGATTAACGTACCTTGAGCGTTGCCAGGCCAATCAGGACCAGCATCAGCGAAATAATCCAGAAGCGCACAATAACGCGCGGCTCCGGCCAGCCTTTCAGTTCATAGTGATGGTGAATCGGCGCCATACGGAAAATACGCTGACCACGCAATTTGAACGACCCAACCTGCAAAATGACAGACAGGGTTTCGACGACGAAGACGCCGCCCATAATGACCAACAGGAATTCCTGACGCAGCAGCACGGCGATAATGCCCAGTGCACCGCCTAACGCCAGCGAGCCCACATCCCCCATAAAGACCTGAGCCGGATAGGTGTTAAACCACAGAAATCCCAGCCCCGCGCCGACAATTGCCGTACAGACGATAACCAGCTCGCCCGCATGACGCAGATACGGAATGTGCAGATAACTGGCAAAGTTCATGTTACCTGTCGCCCAGGCCACTAACGCAAAACCCGCCGCCACAAACACGGTGGGCATAATCGCCAGACCATCCAGGCCGTCAGTCAGGTTGACCGCGTTACCTGTTCCTACAATCACGAAATAAGCCAGCAGGATGTAGAAAATGCCCAATTGCGGCATAACATCTTTAAAGAACGGCACCACCAGTTGCGTAGCGGGCGTATCGTTGCCTGCAAGGTACAATGCAAAGGCGACGCCCAGGGCAATCACCGACATCCAGAAATATTTCCAGCGCGCAATCAGGCCTTTCGTGTCTTTGCGCACCACTTTGCGGTAGTCATCGACAAAACCAATAATGCCGTAGCCAACCAGGACAACCAGAACGCACCAGACGTATGGATTGGACGGGTAAGCCCACAGCAGCACAGAAACCACGATCGCTGTCAGAATCATGATGCCGCCCATGGTCGGCGTACCGCGTTTACTGAAATGCGACTCCGGACCATCGTTACGCACGACCTGGCCAAAAGAGAGTTTTTGCAGACGGGCAATCATGCGCGGCCCCATCCATAAAGAGATGAAGAGCGCAGTCAGCAGGCTGACGATGGCGCGAAACGTCAAATAGGAGAAGACGTTAAAGCCAGAATAATATTTGACCAAATGTTCGGCCAGCCAAACTAACATGCCCTTTTCTCCTGTAATGCGCGTGCGACCTCTTCCATGGCGGCACTACGTGAACCTTTCACCAAAATGGTAATAATTTGCTTCTCGGCAATCAGCGCCTCTAAACGCGCAATCATTGCCGCCTTATCATCAAAATGCTCGCCAACGCCACTGGCATCACTGATGGCTTTACTGAGCTTGCCGACGCTTAACACATGGTCGATACCAACAGCTTTTGCCGTTTCACCCACCTGAATGTGACACGCCTCGCTTTCATCACCCAATTCCGCCATGTCGCCGACCACCATGACCCGATAGCCTGGCATTTCAGCTAGCACATGCGCTGCCGCCGTCATCGACCCCACGTTCGCGTTGTAGCTGTCGTCCAGCAGTAATTGGTTTTCTCCAAGTTGCACCGGGAAAAGACGCCCCGGAACAGCTTTCAGATTTGCCAGACCTTTTTTCACTGCGTCATGCGGTGCCCCTACCGCCATCGCCAGCGCGGTTGCGGCCAGCGCATTCGCGATATTGTGGCGCCCGGGTAATGGCAACGTGACATCAATACCGCCCGTTGGGGTTTGCAGCGTAAATTCAGTACCGTGGGAGGTCACATGAATATTGGTCGCGGTAAAATCGCTGTTGGCGGCATTTGGCGAGAAACGCCAGACTTTGCGATCGCCAATGATGTTCTGCCAGTTCAGCCAGTCATTGTTATCGGCATTCATAATAGCGATGCCGTTGGCAGGCAGGCCGGTATAAATCTCGCCTTTAGCCTTTGCCACCCCGGCCAGAGAGCCAAACCCTTCAAGATGCGCTGCCGCAAGATTGTTAACCAGCGCCGCTTCCGGGCGGGTCAGCGACACAGTCCAGGCGATTTCACCCTGGTGATTAGCGCCAAGTTCAATCACTGCATACTGATGTTCATTTGTCAGGCGCAGCAGGGTCATCGGCACACCGATGTCATTGTTCAGGTTCCCGGCGGTATAGAGCGTATTGCCACATTCGCTGAGGATGGCGGCCGTCATCTCTTTCACCGAGGTTTTGCCAGACGAGCCGGTCAGCGCCACAACGCGAACAGGAACCTGCTGGCGAACCCAGGCTGCCAGTTCGCCAAAGGCGAGACGGGTATCCTTCACCACCAGTTGCGGCAGGTCGATATCCAGTTTGCGACTGACTAACAGCGCGCCAGCACCGCCCTCTTTTGCTTTATCAGCGAAATCGTGGGCATCGAAACGTTCGCCTTTCAGCGCCACAAACAGGCAACCAGAGGTCAGCTTGCGGGTGTCCGTAGTGACCGCCTCAATGGTTGCGTCTGCACCATGCAGTTCGCCATGCAAAATGCCGCTGAGCTGGCTAAGCGTTACGCTAATCATGCGAGGACTCCCAACAGACGCGCCGCGGTTACACGGTCTGAATAATCGAGACGGTGGCTACCGACAATCTGATAATCTTCGTGACCTTTACCTGCGAGCAGGACAACGTCATTTTCTTTCGCTTGCATGATGGTGTTGGTAACCGCTTCTGCTCGGCCTTCCATCACATGTGCACGGCCCGGATCGAGCATGCCCGCCAGAATATCGTCGATGATGGCGCGCGGCTCTTCGGTACGCGGATTGTCATCCGTCACGACCGGAATATCAGCGAACTGTTCGGCAATTGCGCCCATCAACGGACGTTTGCCTTTATCACGATCGCCACCGCAGCCAAATACGCACCACAGATTTCCGGTGCAGTGCAGTCGTGCTGCCTGCAGCGCTTTTTCCAGCGCATCCGGAGTGTGGGCATAATCCACCACCACGGTCGGTTTGCCCGGCGCGCTGAACACTTCCATACGCCCGCATACCGGCTGCAGACGTGCGCCAGTATTGATTAAATCGGCCAGCGGATAGCCCAGCGCCAGCAGTGTCGAGAGCGCCAGCAGCAGGTTGCTGACGTTAAAGGCGCCCATCAAACGGCTTTCAATCTCGCCCTCGCCCCAGGAGGAGGCAAAGCGGATAGTAGCACCGCCATCGTGGTACACCACCTCGGTTGCTTTCAGCCAGCGGCCATGGCAATTCGGGTTGATATGGTCTTCCATCGACACGGCGACTGCATCAGGCAGTTTTGCTAACCAACGGCGTCCGACTTCATCATCCGCATTGACGATGGCCTGGCCGAAATGGTGAGCAGAAAACAGCAGCCATTTAGCCGCTTCGTAATTGGCCATGTCACCGTGATAGTCCAGATGATCGCGGCTCAGGTTCGTGAAGACAGACGCGGCGAATTTCAACGCCGCCACGCGGTGTTGAACCAGACCGTGAGAGGAGACTTCCATCGCGGCGAAAGTTGCGCCTTGCTGAGCAAGGCTTGCAATCACATGCTGTACGTCAACGGCGGAACCGGTGGTATTTTCCGATGGGATAACTTTGCCCAACAGACCATTCCCCACCGTGCCCATTACCGCGCTGGTTTCGCCAAGCAATTGGCTCCATTGCGCCAGCAATTGCGTAGTCGTGGTTTTACCGTTAGTGCCGGTCACACCAATCAGACGCAGTTGCTCAGAAGGCTCGTTATAAAAACGCCCCGCCAGCGCAGAAAGACGCTCATTTAACTGGCTCAGATAGATAACCGGAACGCCGTGCATCTCGCGAATTTCGCCGTCAGTAGCCTCATCTTTAGCCTCGGCAATAATGGCAGCCACACCTTGCGCAATCGCCTGCGGGATATATCGACGCCCGTCCGCCTGATGACCCACTACTGCCACAAAAAGATCACCCGACGCCGCTACCCGGCTGTCGAGTGTCATTTCTCGCAGTGCTCGCTCCGGCGCACCTGGCACCCACGGAGCAAGAAGGTCGCGCAAATTACGATCTGCCACCTGTCCCCTCGCCTTGATTAATTACGAATTCATTCTTATCGCCCGTTGTCAGTGCATCCGGCTCGATGTTCATGGTGCGTAAAACACCGCCCATGATGGCACCAAACACCGGCGCAGAAACGGCGCCACCGTAGTATTTACCTGCTTGTGGATCGTTAATAACGACCACCAGCGCAAAGCGTGGATTACTGGCGGGCGCAACACCCGCGGTATAAGCAATGTATTTGTTGATGTAGCGGCCATCCGGCCCCACCTTCTTCGCCGTACCGGTCTTAATTGCGATGCGGTAGCCTTTAATCGCCGCTTTCACACCGCCGCCGCCCGGCAGGGCCACGCTCTCCATCATATGTACAACATTGCGTACGATAGACTCATTGAAGATGCGTTCGCCCGGAACAGGTGGATCAACTTTGGTTATCGACAGCGGACGGTACACACCGTAGCTGCCGATGGTTGCATAGACTCGCGCTAACTGTAACGGCGTTACCATTAGCCCGTAGCCGAAAGAGAAGGTGGCCCTCTCTATGTCAGACCACCGTTGTTTTTGAGGAAATAAGCCACTGCGTTCTCCGACCAACCCCAAATTGGTCGCCTTTCCCAGTCCAAAACGTGAGTAAGTATCTACTAACGCTGAGGACGGCATCGCTAACGCCAGTTTAGAAACACCAACGTTACTCGACTTCTGTAGTACCCCGGTCAGGGTCAATTCGCTGTAGCGCGCCACGTCTTTGATTTCGTGGCCGTTAATTCGATAAGGAATAGTGTTCAACACGGTGTTAGGTGTCACGACGCCACGCTGGAGCGCGGTCATCACTACCATGGGTTTAACCGTCGAACCCGGTTCGAAGACGTCGGTAATCGCGCGGTTACGCATGGCGTCTTTCGCGGTACCGGTAAAATTGTTCGGGTTGTAAGAGGGGCTATTCGCCATCGCCAGTACTTCGCCGGTGCTCACATCCACCAGCACAGCACTACCCGATTCCGCTTTGTTAAATGCCACCGCATTATTCAGTTCGCGGTAGACCAGTGCCTGGAGACGTTCGTCAATGCTCAGCGCAAGGTTATGCGCCGCCTGGCTGTCAGTGGAGGAGATATCCTCAATCACGCGGCCATAACGGTCTTTGCGTACAATACGTTCACCCGGTTGACCGGTCAGCCACTTATCAAAGCTTTTCTCAACCCCTTCGATGCCTTCACTGTCGACGTTAGTAAAGCCGATAAGGTGAGCAGTTACTTCGCCCGAAGGGTAATAACGGCGCGACTCTTCGCGAAGGTGAATGCCCGGCAGCTTAAGCTTTTTAATGTACTCGCCAAGGTCGGGGTTCACCTGACGCGCCAGGTAGATAAAGCGCCCTTTCGGGTTCGCATTAATGCGCGAGGAAAGCTGATCGAGCGGGATGGTCAAGGCGTCGGACAGGGCTTTCCAGCGATTATCGAGCGTTACGCCACCGGCATCCTGCACCTCTTTCGGGTCGGCCCAAATAGCTTTGACCGGCACACTCACTGCCAGCGGACGTCCGGAACGATCGGTAATCATGCCGCGCGAGGTGGCGACTTCCTGAACGCGCAGCGAGCGCATATCCCCTTCACGCACCAGCATATCGGGGTTTACAATTTGCAAATACGCGACGCGGCCCAGCAAAAAGCCCAGCGCCAGCAAAATGCAGCCGCAAAGCAAGGCAAAACGCCAGCTCACAAAGCTGGCCTGTTCTTCCTGGCGTTTCGGTTTTGGCGTTTTAACCGCTGCGGCTTTCATGCGTCGCGTGGTTCCTTATTTCTGTACAACAATGTTTTCCTGGGACGGATCGACATGCTGCATTTGCAGCTTCTCGGTCGCGATCCGCTCAACCCGGCTATGATCGCCGAGCGCATTCTCTTCAAGGATCAAGTTGCGCCATTCGATATCCAGCGCATCGCGCTCCAGCACGAGTTGTTCACGCTGGGCCGTCAACAGACGGGTATGATGCGAAGTGGTGACAACCGTCACCGCCGTCATGATGATGCAAATGAACAGGCAGAGTGGCAGTTTCCCAAATCGCAAAAGGTCGTCGCCGATCACGCCAGGCAAGGCATGGCGCTCGTTGCTTCCTAACGACACTTTAACTTTGCTAAGGGTCTCTGACACTCTGCCGATCATGCGTTCGTCCTCTCTGCAATACGCAGAACTGAACTACGGGCACGTGGATTTTCAGCCACTTCTTCTTCGCCCGGCATCAACTTGCCTAGTGCTCGTAACTGACGTCCGCCCAGTTTCCTGAGTTGCTCTTCCGTCATCGGTAACCCTGCCGGAACCTGCGGACCGCGGCTTTGTTCACGCATAAAACGTTTTACAATGCGGTCTTCCAGCGAGTGGAAACTGATGATCGAGAGCCGCCCTCCCGGGGCCAATACGTCGATCGAGCTTTTTAGCGCCAGCTCTATCTCCTCCAGTTCACTGTTTACCCAGATGCGCACCGCCTGGAAGGTACGGGTCGCAGGATGTTTGAATTTATCTTTCACCGGTGTCGCTGCCGCCACCACCGCAGCCAGCTCTTTGGTGCGGGTCATCGGTTCTTCACGGTTACGTTCAACGATGGCGCGCGCGATGCGTTTACCAAAGCGCTCTTCACCAAAGGTTTTTATCACCCATGCGATATCGGCCTCATCGGCCGTTCGTAACCACTCCGCAGCAGATTGACCGCGGGTGGGGTCCATACGCATGTCAAGCGGACCGTCACGCATAAAGGAAAAACCGCGTTCAGCGTCATCGAGTTGCGGAGAAGAGACACCAAGATCGAGCAGAATTCCGTCGATCTTACCGGTGAGGCCACGCTCGCTGACATACTCAGCCAGCGCGGAAAAAGGACCATGTACGATGGAAAAGCGGGGATCATCAATGGTTTTTGCGACGGCAATCGCTTCTGGATCACGGTCAATAGCCAGCAAACGTCCTTCCGCTCCCAGTTGGGAGAGGATCAGGCGTGAGTGACCACCGCGGCCAAAAGTGCCATCAATGTAAATGCCATCCGGACGAATGTTCAGGCCATTAACGGCCTCATCCAGTAGCACCGTTGTGTGTTTAAAATTTTCCATCATCATTACAGAGACAAATCCTGCAACCGGTCTGAAAGTATCTCAGTACCCGTTTGCTCAGCGTCGATATCTTCCTTGACCTGTTGATACCAGGTCGTTTCGTCCCACAGTTCAAACTTATTGAACTGTCCGACCAGCATCACTTCTTTCGTCAGCCCGGCGTGTTGCCGCAAAACGGGCGCGATTAATAAGCGCCCTGCGTTATCCATCTGACATTCGCTGGCATGCCCCAACAAGAGACGTTGTACCCGGCGCTCTTGCGGATCCATGCTCGACAGACGCGACAATTTTTGCTCAATAATTTCCCATTCGGGTAAGGGGTAAAGCAGCAGGCAGGTGTGACGTATGTCAATGGTACAAACCATTTGACCGGAAGCTTTCTCCAGCAGCAAATCCCGATAACGGGTCGGCACGGCTAACCGGCCTTTGCTGTCGAGATTGACTAATGTAGCTCCACGGAACATACCAGCCCCACCCCTGAGTGACCTATTTCACCACTTTATCCCACAAATCCCCACCGAAGGAGTTTACGGAGCGGAGGAAAAGCTTGTCAAGCCAGTGCAAAGGCTAACCAGAATAAAAGATCCCTTATTCGCGGTTACATTCCACTTTGGTGAAATACCGCTCAACTAATGAGGCAAATTAACGTCATGAATATTTGTAAGAAAAAAACTGAATATGCATTGGGGCGTTAAAAACCAGTTATTTCATGCGTGCCAAATATAAAGTGTCAGTTTGCGACGCGGGCGGCATTTTAAGACATATTGCAGGCAGATAACAGTGCCAGATAGCGCTTGCGCGCCGCGGAAGCGATAAGAAAAACCGTAGGGTTAAAGCCCATAATCAAAAAGCGGTTGTTATTTCAACGATTACAGCGGGAAATGTAACAAAGTAATACAGGGGACACGTTCCGTTACGTCTTAATTACTTTAAAATGTGTCACAGGTGAAATAAGGCAAATTAATTAAATTAACGGCCTTAAAAATAAGGATTTATCTGAATTGGCTATAAAATTAATTATCGCCTTTCATTCGCAACAAAAAGGCAGCAATGACTGCCTTTATTGGATTACTAAACGCGGCTTAATACACCACGACGGTAGAGGTTGCGACGAATACGGCTCAAACCCGCTTTAGGTTTACGCGGCTCGTCCAGACTTGCCAGTACAATCTCCAGCACGCGCTCAGCAACATCACGATGACGCTGTGCCACCGCCAGAACCGGGCATTGCAGGAAGTCCAGCAGTTCATGATCACCAAAAGTAGCAATGGCCAGATCAGACGGTAGCTTACCATCTCGGCGTAGCGTAACGTCCAGCACACCTTGTAACAGTGCAAAAGAGGTAGTAAACAGCGCCTGCGGCATGCTGTGTGTTTCCAGCCATTTTTCAAATAACTGTGCAGCGGCTTCACGCTCATAGCTATTGGCATAGAGATAATCCACTTCGCGCGGATCGTCCTTCCAGGCCGAACGAAAGCCCTGTTCACGTAAAAAGCTGACAGAAAGCTCAGGTAACGCGCCCAGATACAGTACTTTTTCTGCCGGGAATTTACGTAATTCCGCCGCCAGCATTTCCGAGTCGTCCTGATCGGCGCCGACAACGCTGGTGAAGTGTTCACGATCCAGCGCGCGGTCAAGTGCGACTATTGGAAACGCGTCATTGGCCCAACGCTGATAGAAAGGATGCTCCGGCGGCAACGATGTTGAAACGATTATGGCGTCGACCTGGCGCTGAAGCAGATGTTCAATACAGCGCATTTCGTTATCTGGCTGATCTTCCGAGCAGGCGATAAGTAGTTGATAACCGCGCTGACGCGCCTGACGTTCCAGATAATTCGCAATCCGCGTATAACTGGTGTTCTCCAAATCCGGAATAACCAGCCCAATGGAGCGAGTACGTCCCGCTCGCAACCCAGCCGCCACCGCATTCGGGTGGTAATTATGCTCACGTACGACCGCCATAACTTTCTCGACGGTTTTATCGCTGACACGATATTGCTTTGCCTTTCCATTAATGACATAGCTTGCCGTGGTACGTGAGACGCCGGCTAGCCGGGCGATTTCATCCAGTTTCACAATTGCCCCTCAAAAAATAAAAGATACTCCATAACCTTTTTAGGGATATAGGTTAAATTCCATAACATCTAAGCGCAGAATAGACACTGCGGCAACCGCTTTTGTGTTTGCTTCCGGCGGATTTCGCAAAAAAAAAGCCCAGCGGATAGCGCCAGGCCAGGAAAATGACGTATGCGTAACACTAACGCATGATTTTGTCGCCGCGAGATAAACCAACTACGCCAGACCTCGCCACCTCAACAATTTTCGCCACATCGCGAATGGTCGCCAGAAAAGCATCAAGCTTATCACTGGTGCCGGCGAGCTGAACCGTATAAATAGAAGGCGTAACATCAATGATCTGCCCACGGAAGATTTCCGCGTTGCGTTTGACCTCTTCGCGGCCATATCCGCTGGCCTGGATTTTCACCAGCATGATCTCGCGCTCAACGTAGGCGCCCTGCCCAAGCTCATTCACACGTAACACATCCACCAGCTTGTGCAGTTGCTTTTCAATTTGCTCCAGCACTTTGGCATCCCCGACTGTCTGGATCGTCATCCGCGAAAGCGTCGGATCATCTGTCGGTGCCACAGTCAGACTTTCAATGTTATAGCCGCGCTGGGCAAAAAGGCCGATCACGCGCGATAACGCGCCTGATTCATTTTCCAGTAAAACAGATAATATCCGGCGCATAATCAGGTCCTCTCCGTTTTGCTCAACCACATTTCATCCATGCCACCGCCACGGATCTGCATCGGATAAACATGTTCACTTCCGTCGACGGTCACATCGACAAAGACCAGGCGGTTATTTTTAACCTGCTCAAGCGCCTCAATCAGCTTCGCTTCAAGTTCTTCCGGACGGGTTATATTGATCCCTACATGACCGTAAGCTTCGGCTACGCGTGCAAAATCGGGTAACGACTGCATATACGATTGTGAATGACGACCCGAATAGATCATATCCTGCCACTGCTTCACCATCCCCAGATAACGGTTGTTCAGGTTCAGTACCAGCACCGGAAGCTCATATTGCATTGCGGTAGACAACTCCTGAATATTCATCTGGATACTGCCGTCGCCCGTAACGCAGATAACCGTTTCATCCGGGAGCGCCATTTTCACACCCAGCGCGGCTGGCAGACCAAAGCCCATCGTGCCCAGACCGCCAGAGTTTATCCAGCGACGCGGTTTATCAAAACGGTAATAGAGCGCCGCAAACATCTGATGCTGGCCAACATCTGAAGTGACGTAGGCGTCACCCTTCGTTAAGCGCCAGATCGTTTCGATCACCGCCTGCGGTTTGATCTTCTCACTTTGCGTGTCGTATTTCAGGCACTGGCGGGCACGCCATTGCTCAATCTGCAACCACCAATCGCGAATATCGTCCAGGGGTTGCTGAAACTCTTCTTGCCCCAATAACTCCAGCATCTGCTCAAGTACCAGCCGGGCATCCCCAACAATCGGCACATCTGCCTGTACGGTCTTTGAAATCGATGTCGGGTCAATATCAATATGCAGAACCGTGGCATTCGGGCAGTACTTCGCCAGATTGTTGGTTGTACGGTCATCAAAGCGCACCCCAACGGCAAAGATCACATCCGAGTGATGCATGGTCATGTTGGCTTCGTAGGTACCGTGCATACCCAGCATACCCAACGCCTGACGATGCGATGCCGGAAACGCCCCCAGCCCCATAAGCGACGAGACCACAGGAAGATTCAATTTCTCTGCCAGCGTACGCAGTTGCGGTTCGCAGGCAGACGTGATCGCACCACCGCCCACATAGACAACGGGATGTTTCGCCGCTACCAGCGTTTGCAAAGCACGTTTGATTTGCCCTTTATGACCGTGAGTTGTCGGGTTATAGGAGCGCATACTCACCGAATCCGGCCATACATAAGGGAGTTTATTCGCTGGATTGAGAATATCTTTCGGTAAATCGACGACGACCGGGCCAGGACGACCACTGGAAGCAAGCCAGAACGCTTTTTTCAGCACGCCAGGAATGTCTTCGGTCTGTTTTACCAGGAAACTATGTTTTACCACCGGGCGGGATATCCCCACCATGTCGCATTCCTGGAAAGCATCATAGCCGATGAGGGAGGTCGCAACCTGCCCTGAAAGAACCACCAACGGAATCGAGTCCATATAAGCTGTTGCAATCCCGGTGATGGCGTTCGTGGCTCCCGGTCCGGAGGTGACGAGCACAACGCCAACTTCACCGGTCGCCCTTGCCAGACCATCAGCCATATGCACAGCAGCCTGCTCATGGCGCACCAGGACATGATCGATTCCACCGACCGTATGTAGCGCATCGTAAATATCGAGGACCGCGCCCCCAGGATAACCGAATACTTGCTTCACGCCCTGATCGATAAGCGATCGGACGACCATCTCGGCTCCAGACAACATCTCCATGGTTTGCCTCCAGGCTTGGGTTTGGCGACTGACGACAGAACGCATGTCCGTCTTGTCGCTCTGTTCAGTACAGGAAGTCCCTGCATTCTGATTATGAATGGCAGTTACCATAACCGCTGAAAATCTGGCAGGCAATTAGCAAACGATTCATCTCACCTTGCCCCAAAAGAGGAATAATAAGGTTAACAGGCGGGAATTGGTGAAATTGTCTGTAATAAGCAAAGACGATGATAATTCATCATTCGAATCACTTCCTGCTCAGTAATTCATGCATTTTTACGTCGCGATTTGATGCGCCAGTAAAATAGCTCAGCATAAAATTTCGCGCCAGGATGGCCAAACAGAAGAAAGCAGCCATCGGCGCATTCAACGCATTGGATGCCTTTTAACGGCGACAAACCGAGACCAGTAACTCTTCCATCCACTGGTGGCCTTTATCCCGTCCCGCCGCTTCATGCCATGAAAGATAACAGGTACGGCTATTCAGTTTTAACGGTAAAGGTAAAACCTGGAGCTCTAATTTCCCGGCAAACTCTTCGGCTAACCAACGCGGGGCAATCGCCACAAGCTGCGTTTGAGAAACCACATTGAGTACACTCGTCAATGCCATTCCCTGATAAGCAACACAGGTTTGTTTATCCGTCGTGTCATACCACGGCTGGCTAAAAGATGCATAACGATCCAGCGCAACTACTGCGTGCTGTTCACAATAAATATCACTTTCACGAAGTGGCCCATTAATACGTGGATGTTTTTTACTGGCTACCAGCACCATCTCATCTTTAAACAACGGCACGCATGAGAATTCTGGTCGACGAAATTCATCGTAGCCGATGACAAATTCTATTTCCTGGTAACGAAGTTGGTGTTCTGTATTTTGATTTAATGATGATTTAAAGGCCAGGTGTATATTCGGCGCAACCTCATTCACTCTATTGTAGATGACAGAAGTGAGGAGATTATCAAGCGGACTGCACACGCAAAGATTAAAAACGCGCTCGCTGGTCACGGGTTCAAAGCCCGATCCCGGCAGTTCATTTTGCACGAGTTGTAACGCCTGCCTGACCGAACCAAACAATTGGAAGGCGCGTGCCGTAGGCTGTATTCCTCGACCATAGCGCACAAAGAGTTCGTCATTAAACATGACCTTAAGCCTGGCCAGGGCATTGCTCACTGCCGGTTGCGACATTCCCAAAGAATGAGCTGCCCGCGTGATATTTTGTTCCTGCATAACCGCATCAAAAATAGTTAACAAATTGAGATCAACTTTGCGCAGTTGCGGTTTCGTTACCTCACTAATATGGGTGTTTTCAACTTGTTCTTCTGACATATCCTTCTCCGATATCATGCTAAATTCCATTTATCCCGGCAGCAATAACCTAAAGAAATATGATTTATCACGCATATAAGATAAGGAAAAGAGGAATTCAACAAAATAGGAATACATAAAGATAATTTAATGCCGGGATTTTTCCAACCCCATAAAAAGCACTAAATCATATGTTCCCGTCCAAATGAAACGGCAGACCAGAATCAAAACATAAATAGCGTGAATGCACAATACAGCCTCATTAAGCAATAAATGCGATCCAACAGAGATATTTCAATAGCACGAACAATATAATTTAACTTAATTTTATCATTTCGTCGCATTAGTTAAGAAAAATAATAACCCCAACAAATTAATTATGACTAATCATCAGGATAGCAAACCCTCTTCAAAAATGTAAAAATATAACCAACTGCAAAGAAATGTTCATGAAAGGCACAAACAACGTCAAGTATGAAATAGCACTAATACCTTATTTTGATTTTTAACGGAATTACAGCACGATTAACTAAAATAGAACGCAGTGCCAAATCCATTTTCATGCGCTTTTAAGGGGCCAGGTGTTGACTTTGATTTCTGAATCCAGTACCACTAATGGCATATCGTATTTAATCGCATTCATCTGGAGCATGGTTAATGATTCGCAATGTTCGCTTCCTCGGTCTACTACTACTAAACGCATCCCATGTGCGCGGTAGACCGGTGGGCGACACTCAGCGTTGAGTCATCCTCCAGTTACACTAAGAACCCGCGCCTTGGCGCGGGTTTTTTTATGCTCGTAGCAAGGCGACCGAAGAGAGATAAGGACCAAACCATGAGCCAGCAAGTCGTTATTTTTGATACAACCTTACGTGATGGTGAACAGGCATTACAGGCAAGCCTGAGTGTAAAAGAGAAGCTGCAGATCGCTCTGGCGCTGGAACGTATGGGTGTTGACGTCATGGAGGTCGGCTTTCCGGTCTCTTCTCCGGGCGATTTCGAATCCGTACAGACTATCGCGCGTCAGGTTAAAAACAGCCGTGTCTGTGCGCTGGCACGCTGTGTCGAGAAAGATATTGATGTAGCGGCTGAATCATTGAAAGTTGCCGAAGCATTCCGCATCCATACTTTTATTGCCACCTCCCCCATGCATATCGCCACTAAACTGCGCAGTACGCTGGATGAAGTGATTGAACGCGCCATTTATATGATTAAGCGCGCCCGTAACTACACCGACGACGTTGAATTCTCTTGCGAAGACGCAGGCCGTACTCCGATTGCTGACCTGGCGCGTGTGGTTGAAGCCGCCATCAACGCGGGTGCGAAAACCATTAATATTCCGGACACCGTTGGCTACACCATGCCGTTCGAATTCGCCAATATCATCACCGGCCTGTATGAACACGTGCCAAATATCGACAAAGCCATTATCTCCGTTCATACCCACGATGATTTAGGTCTGGCTGTCGGCAACGCTATTGCTGCTGTCCATGCTGGCGCACGCCAGGTTGAAGGGGCGATGAACGGCATCGGTGAGCGCGCAGGAAACTGTTCGCTGGAAGAGGTCATCATGGCCATCAAAGTGCGCAAAGACATCATGAATGTGCACACCGGCATTAATCATCACGAAATCTGGCGTACCAGCCAGACAGTTAGCCAGATTTGCAACATGCCAATCCCGGCGAACAAAGCCATTGTCGGCACCGGTGCCTTTGCTCACTCCTCCGGTATCCACCAGGATGGCGTGCTGAAAAACCGTGAAAACTACGAAATCATGACCCCGGAATCCATCGGTCTGAACCAGGTGCAGTTGAACCTGACGTCCCGCTCTGGCCGCGCGGCGGTGAAACACCGTATGGAAGAGATGGGCTACAAAGATACCGACTACAACATGGATCACCTGTACGACGCGTTCCTGAAACTGGCAGACAAAAAAGGCCAGGTCTTCGATTACGATCTGGAAGCGCTGGCGTTCATCAATAAACAGCAGGAAGAACCGGAACATTTCCGTCTGGATTATTTTAGCGTGCAGTCCGGCTCCAGCGATATCGCTACCGCCTCCGTGAAGCTGGCCTGTGGCGAAGAAACGAAAGCCGAAGCCGCCAACGGCAACGGCCCGGTAGACGCTGTTTATCAGGCGATTAACCGCATCACCGGTTATGACATTGAGCTGGTTAAATATGATCTCAATGCCAAAGGTCAGGGTAAAGACGCGCTGGGTCAGGTGGATATCGTCGTCACTTACAACGGGCGTCGTTTCCATGGTGTGGGTCTGGCAACTGATATCGTGGAATCCTCTGCCAAAGCGATGGTACACGTGCTGAACAACATCTGGCGCGCCGCAGAAGTCGAAAAAGAATTGCAACGCAAAGCTCAAAATAAAGAAAACAACAAGGAAACCGTGTGATGTCGAAGAATTACCATATTGCCGTGTTGCCGGGTGACGGCATTGGCCCCGAAGTCATGGCGCAAGCCTTAAAAGTACTGGACGCCGTTCGTAGCCGTTTCGAAATGCGTATTACCACCAGCCACTATGATGTGGGCGGCATCGCAATTGACCGCCATGGCAATCCGCTGCCGCAGGCAACCGTCGAAGGCTGCGAGCAGGCAGACGCTATCCTGTTTGGCTCCGTAGGCGGTCCGAAATGGGAAAACCTGCCGCCAGCACAGCAACCGGAGCGTGGTGCTCTGCTGCCGCTGCGCAAACATTTCAAATTATTCAGCAACCTGCGTCCGGCTAAACTGTACCAGGGGCTGGAAGAGTTCTGCCCGCTGCGTGCCGATATTTCCGCTAACGGCTTTGACATTCTCTGCGTGCGCGAGCTGACGGGCGGTATTTACTTCGGTCAGCCAAAAGGCCGTGAAGGCAGCGGGCAGCACGAGAAAGCGTTTGATACCGAGGTCTATCACCGTTTTGAGATTGAACGTATTGCGCGTATCGCGTTTGAATCTGCGCGCAAACGCCGTAAAAAAGTGCATTCTATTGATAAAGCGAACGTGCTGCAGACCTCTCTGCTGTGGCGTGAAATCGTCAACGAAGTGGCACAGGAATACCCGGACGTCGAGCTGGCGCATATGTATATCGACAACGCCACCATGCAGTTGATTAAAGACCCGTCCCAGTTTGACGTATTGCTGTGTTCCAACCTGTTCGGCGACATCCTCTCTGATGAGTGTGCGATGATCACGGGTTCCATGGGCATGCTGCCGTCTGCCAGCCTGAACGAACAAGGTTTTGGTCTGTACGAACCGGCTGGCGGCTCCGCGCCGGATATCGCGGGCAAAAATATTGCGAACCCGATAGCTCAAATTCTTTCTCTCGCACTGCTGTTGCGTTACAGCCTGGATGCCGACGACGCGGCAACCGCCATTGAAAGCGCCATCAACCGCGCATTAGAAGAAGGTGTGCGTACCGGTGATTTAGCCCGTGGCGCCGCAGCTGTTAGTACCGATGAGATGGGTGACATCATTGCCCGTTATATCGCAGAAGGGGTGTAATCATGGCCAGGACGTTGTACGAAAAATTGTTTGATGCGCATGTTGTGTACGAAGCGCCAAACGAAACCCCATTGTTGTATATCGACCGCCATCTGGTGCACGAAGTCACTTCACCACAGGCGTTTGACGGCCTGCGCGCGCATAATCGCCCGGTGCGTCAGCCGGGCAAGACCTTTGCGACCATGGATCATAACGTTTCCACGCAGACCAAAGACATCAATGCCTCCGGTGAGATGGCGCGTATCCAGATGCAGGAACTGATCAAGAACTGCAAAGAGTTCGGCGTTGAATTGTATGACCTGAACCACCCGTATCAGGGTATCGTGCACGTGATGGGGCCTGAACAGGGTGTCACCCTGCCGGGCATGACCATCGTCTGCGGCGACTCCCACACCGCCACTCACGGCGCGTTTGGTGCTCTGGCGTTCGGTATCGGGACCTCCGAAGTGGAGCACGTGCTGGCGACGCAGACCCTGAAACAGGGTCGCGCAAAGACCATGAAAATTGAAGTGAAAGGCAAAGCGTCGGCAGGTATTACTGCTAAAGATATTGTACTGGCGATTATCGGCAAAACCGGCAGCGCCGGCGGTACCGGGCACGTAGTCGAATTCTGTGGCGAGGCGATTCAGGCGCTGAGCATGGAAGGTCGTATGACCCTGTGCAATATGGCTATCGAAATGGGTGCCAAAGCGGGCCTGGTCGCGCCGGATGAAACCACCTTCAACTATGTGAAAGGTCGTTTGCATGCGCCGAAAGGCAAAGACTATGACGATGCGGTGGAGTACTGGAAGACGCTGAAAACCGACGACGGCGCGACCTTCGATACAGTTGTGACGCTGCAAGCCGAAGAGATTGCCCCGCAGGTCACCTGGGGGACTAACCCGGGTCAGGTCATCTCCGTTAATGACATCATTCCGGACCCGGCCTCCTTCGCCGATCCGGTTGAGCGTGCCTCAGCAGAGAAAGCGCTGGCCTATATGGGCCTGCAGCCAGGTGTACCTCTGACCTCCGTCGCCATTGATAAAGTCTTTATCGGCTCCTGCACCAACTCACGTATTGAAGATTTACGCGCCGCCGCAGAGGTTGCCAAAGGGCGCAAAGTTGCACCGGGCGTACAGGCGCTGGTGGTTCCAGGCTCTGGCCCGGTGAAAGCGCAGGCCGAAGCCGAAGGGCTGGACAAGATCTTTATTGAAGCCGGTTTCGAATGGCGTTTACCAGGCTGCTCTATGTGCCTGGCAATGAACAATGACCGTCTGAACCCGGGCGAACGTTGCGCATCCACCAGTAACCGTAACTTTGAAGGTCGTCAGGGGCGCGATGGTCGTACGCACCTGGTCAGTCCGGCAATGGCCGCCGCGGCTGCGGTAACCGGTCATTTCGCTGATATTCGCAGCTTGTAAAGGAGATAATCATGGCAGAGAAATATACACAGCACACAGGCCTGGTTGTCCCACTGGATGCCGCCAATGTCGATACCGACGCCATCATTCCAAAACAGTTTTTGCAGAAGGTCACGCGTACTGGCTTTGGCGCACATCTGTTTAATGACTGGCGGTTCCTGGATGATAAAGGGGAAGTTCCGAACCCGGAATTCGTCCTGAACTTCCCGGAATATAAAGGCGCCTCTATTTTGCTGGCGCGTGAAAACTTCGGTTGCGGCTCATCACGCGAACATGCGCCCTGGGCATTAACCGACTACGGCTTTAGAACCGTTATCGCCCCAAGCTTCGCAGACATTTTCTACGGCAACAGCTTCAATAATCAGTTGCTGCCTGTGAAACTGAGCGATGAAGAAGTGGACGAACTGTTCAAACTGGTCCAGGCCAATCCGGGCATCTCGTTCGAGGTGGACCTCGAGGCGCAGGTAGTGAAAGCCGGGGGGAAATCGTACCCGTTTGTTATTGATGCATTCCGCCGCCACTGCATGCTGAACGGTCTCGACAGTATTGGCCTGACTCTGCAGCATGAAGATGCCATCTCCAGCTACGAAAACAAGCAGCCCGCGTTTATGAATTAAACCTGTCTGCTGCTCTGGTGCCCGGTTTTTCGCCGGGCCTTTCACGTTTTATATTGTGATTATCATCACAAAAACCATCACTTCTTTCTATCATATGCACAGATATTTGAACTTTTAAAATTTAATTATCTACTGTATCGCTCTTATTCTGTGCATTTCTTCTCTCTTTTTGTATAAACCCGGCAACACAAGTAAAAATACAGCTCAATTATTTAATATAAGAATACAAGCATGTGAAAAAACGGTTAATTGCATAGAAAGACACTATGGTTTCATGCAAAAAAAAGCATTATTTTTCCTCTCCCCCCCTCGTTATCTTTCCCACAGAAACATTTTAACTTTGGATATATCAGGGCCTCCGCATGTCGGCCTCCTGGATTTCCCGTGGAGAGAGCAAATGAGCCACTACCAACACCTTTTCACCCCGCTAACCATTAACGGGATGACGATAAAAAACCGGATCATCATGCCGCCAATGGGCACCAACCTGGCGAGCCTGAACGGTGAAGTCTCTCAGGAACAGTTGGAGTACTATGAACTGCGGGCAAAAGGGGGCACAGGCTTAATTACGATTGAGAATATTTGTATCGACTTCCCGTTCGCCTCAAATGGCACAACGCAGCTGCGTATCGATAACGATCAATATATTCCTGGGTTATTCAAATTAACTGAGACGCTGCATAAACACGGAGCCTGTGTCTCTATTCAGCTAAATCATGCGGGTGCTTCTGCTTATGCTTATCGCCTGAATGGCGAACAACCGCTCTCCTCTTCGAATATACCGTCGAAAAAGAACGGTAATATTCCTCGCCCCATGACACATGACGAAATATATCATGCGGTTAATAAATTTGGTGAAGCGGCAGAACGTGTAAAACGTGCGGGTTTTGATAGTGTGGAAATTCACGCAGGCCACTCTTATTTAATAAGCCAGTTCTTATCGCCTCTGTTTAATAAACGTACCGATGAATTTGGCGGCTCCCCGGAAAACCGCGCCAGAATATTAACGCTGGTTGTTGATAAAGTGCGCGCCAGCGTCGGTCCTCGCTTCCCGATTAGCCTGCGTTTCAGTGCCGATGATTTCCTTAAGGGCGGCAACACGCTGGAGGATACGCTACGTATGCTGGCACTTTGCCAGGATAAGGTCGACATTCTCAATGTTTCCGCCGCGCAAAACGACAACCTGAATCTGCAAATTGATCAGATGTCACTGGAAGATGGCTGGAAGCGTTATCTCTCCCGCGCCGTACGCGATAAGTTTAATAAACCGACTGTTATTGCTGGCAATATTCGCTCACCGAAAGTGGCCGAAGACATTATCGCAACGGGCGATGCAGACCTGATTGCTATCGGCCGTGGCCTGATTGCCGAACCGGAATGGGTGCAAAAGGTCCAGAGCGGCAATGAACGCCTGATGCGCAAATGCATCTCCTGCAATATCGGCTGCGCCGACCACCGTATCGCGCGCTCTCGTCCGCTGCGTTGCTCCATCAATCCGGACATTATCCATGGCGACGCTTATAAACTGCGCAGGGTAAATCGCGACACCCGTGTCGTGGTTATCGGTGCGGGAACCGCAGGTATGGAAGCCGCATGCACTGCCGCAGAAGTCGGTTGCCATACCTGGTTGCTGGAGAAGAAAAACAGCCTCGGCGGACTGGCCTCTGAAATCTCGCGCCTGCCGGAGAAAAAGCGTATCGCCGACTTCCCGCAATTTATGAAAAACCGGATGGCCGGTTTAGACAATTTAATGCTGCAGGTTGGTCAGAAGGCCACTGTTGAGCACATTGCCGGGCTACGGCCGAACCTGATTGTCAACGCCACGGGCTCAACACCGCTGCTGCCGCCGATTAACGGACTGAAAGAGTGCATTGACGTTGAGGGCGGCCGCGTCTTCTCCATTATCGGCATGATTCAGCACCTGGAGCAATTTGCGAATGTTGAAGGAAAACGCATCGCCGTTGTCGGCGGCGGTGCTGTTGGCCTGGATGTTATCGAATATTTCTCTGCACGCGGTGCTACTACCGTGCTGATTGAGATGCAGGAAGGTCCAGGACGCGATCTGGATATCATTACCAAAAATGCCATGTTGACCATGCTGGATGAGCACCACGTGGAACAGCACATGCAGACACAACTCATCGCCGTTCACCCCACACACTTTAGCGTCAAGAAAGCCGACCAGGCTTGCGACATTCCTTTTGACTACGGCTTTGTGTGCCTGGGAATGCGCGCCAACACCAGCGGTCTCAATGAAATTGAGCAATGGGCAAGAGCCAATAACGTAAAAATAATGAACATCGGCGACAGCCTGATGGCCCGGCGAATCATTGATGGCGTGCGCGAAGGGCGCAACGTGCTGGACACCCTCGAGGATATGGGTGCTCTGGGCAACCGCGAATCAACCAAAATTCCACTTCTAACATATTAAGGACTTTAACATGGCTGAACGTATTACGGGTCACACTGAGCTGATTGGACTGATTGCAACACCGATTCGCCATAGCATGTCGCCGACAATGCATAACGAAGCCTTTGCGCATCTGGGTCTGGATTATGTCTACCTGGCATTTGAAGTAGACAACCAGGAGCTGAAAGATGTTGTACAGGGTTTCCGGGCGCTTAAACTGCGCGGGTTTAACGTATCCATGCCGAACAAAACCGCCATTTGCCAATACCTGGACAAACTTTCCCCGGCGGCAGAGCTGGTCGGTGCGGTGAATACCGTGGTTAATGACAATGGCGTACTGACGGGTCATATCACCGACGGTACCGGTTATATGCGCGCATTGGCTGAAGAAGGTATTGATATCATCGGCAAGAAAATGACGGTCCTGGGTGCGGGTGGCGCGGCAACGGCACTCTGCGTTCAGGCAGCACTGGATGGCGTAAAAGCGATCTCCATTTTCAACCAGAAAGACAAATTTTTCGCCAATGCGGAGCAAACTGTCGCCAAGATCCGCAATAACACCAACTGTGAAATTCATCTGTACGATCTGGCCGATCACGACAAACTGCGTCAGGAAATCGATAGCAGTGTGATCCTCACCAACGCTACCGGTGTGGGTATGAAACCGTTTGAAGGCCAGATGCTGCTGCCGAACGACAGCTTCCTGCGACCAGATCTCATCGTCTCTGACGTGATTTATAACCCGCGCAAAACCCACCTGTTGCAAGTGGCGGAGAAGAAAGGCTGCCGCACACTCAACGGCCTGGGAATGATGCTCTGGCAAGGGGCGAAAGCCTTTGAAATCTGGACAGGTAAAGAGATGCCGGTCGATTACGTCAAAAATATCCTTTTTTAAGGGTAAACATGATGAAAAATAAATATGTCCCAACTGCGGCCGGGCTGTACCTCAATTACCTGATCCATGGCATGGGGGTACTATTAATTACCCTCAACATGGCGAATTTACAGGAACAGTGGGGAACAGACAGAGCCGGCGTTTCGATTGTTATTTCGTCTTTAGGTATCGGCAAACTCGCCACCATCGTGACGGGTTTTCTGTCCGATCGCTACGGACGTAAACCTTTTATTTATCTGGGTATTCTGAGCTATTTGCTCTTTTTCTTAGGTATTTTGCTGACCAAAAACATCTATGTTGCCTATTTCTTTGGCATCCTGGCTGGTCTGGCGAACAGCTTCCTCGACTCCGGGACCTACCCGGCGCTGATGGAATCTTTCCCGAACTCAGCAAGCCGTGCGAACGTGTTAATCAAAGCCTTTGTCTCGGCCGGGCAATTCCTGCTGCCCTTCATTATTAGCCTGTTGATTTGGGCGAATCTGTGGTTTGGCTGGTCATTTATCATTGCGGCTGTATTGATGGTTATTAGCGCCATCTATTTGATCAAAATGCCCTTCCCTGACAACGGGGCCAAAAAAGAGACCGCAGAGAAACCTGGTGCAACGACAACAACGCAGTCAGATGCCGGTACCATGGATATGCTGGTGTTCACGCTGTATGGCTATATTGGCATGGCGACCTTTTACCTGGTCAGTCAGTGGCTGGCGCAGTACGGCCAGTTCGTTGCGGGTATTCCCTACGAATCAGCAATCAAGTTACTGAGTATCTACACGGCGGGCTCGTTGACCTGTGTATTTGTCACCGCGACCTTTGTGAAAAACGTCATTAACTCGGCCGTTGCGATGATTCTCTACACCGGCATCTCGATGATTTCGTTGTTGATTGTTTGCATGTTCCCGACGCCGATGATTGTGACCGGTTTTGCTTTCGTGATCGGTTTCTCAGCCGCAGGCGGGGTATTGCAGTTGGGTGCGACCATCATGGCAATGAGTTTCCCGCAAGGGAAAGGTAAAGCCACCGGGATCTTCTACACTGCCGGCAGTATTGCCAGCTTCACGATCCCGTTGATCACGGCGAAACTGTCCAAAATCAGCATCGCCAGCATTATGTGGTTTGATTTGATTATCGCCATAATCGGCTTTGTGATTGCGCTGTACATCGGTTATCGTCAGTTTCAGGCTCGCGCTGCCCAAAAAACGGTCCGCGCAACCGCCACAGCCTGACGGTTCGGCGAGAATATTATGGATACCAACATGACTAAAGCAGTAACGGTTAAAAACATCACCTTTCAGGAAGGGAGCACGCTTATCTGTGTGCCGCTGATCGGCAAAACGCTCGACGAACTGAAAGCAAATGCACGGTCTCTGGCCACCGCAGGTGCCGATCTTATCGAATGGCGTGTCGACCACTTTACACAAGTCCGCGAACCGCAGCTTGTGCAACAGGCGCTGAGCGACATTCGTCAGATTCTGGCTGATATTCCGCTGTTGTTTACCTTCCGCAGCAAAAAAGAAGGCGGCGAAACAGAAATCAGCGATGAGGCCTATTTCGAGCTTAATCGTCAGGCAGCCATCAGCGGTCTGGCCGATCTTATTGATATTGAGCTGTTCAACGATGAAGCGCATATTCGTGCAGTCATCGATGTGGCCCATGGCGCTGGTGTCAAAGTCATCATGAGTAATCATGATTTCCACAAAACACCCGCCCAGGAAGATATCATCTATCGTCTTCGCCGCATGCAGGAGCTGGGCGCAGATCTGCCGAAGATCGCGGTTATGCCGCAAACGCCGCAGGATGTGCTGACACTGCTCTCCGCCACGCTGACCATGAAAGAGAAATATGCGACACGCCCAATTATTACCATGTCGATGGCAAAAATGGGTGGCGTCAGTCGTGTAACGGGTCGCCTGTTTGGTTCAGCGATGACGTTCGGTACCGTAGGCCAGGCCTCAGCACCAGGGCAGATCGCCATCAAAGAACTGCGTGAAATGATGGATATTCTGTACTAAAACAAGAAAACCCGGAGCCTGTCTCCGGGTTCTTGTTAGCGCTTTTGCTGGCTGTCATCAATAATAAAGTTTCTAAAGGATTGAATCGCTGGTGAAAGCACGCGATCTTTCATAGTCGCCAGGTAGATATAACGCGGCGGGATCTTATTTTTAATCGCCAGAATATGGACGTTATAATACGAGAGTGCAGAAATTCTTGGCATGATCGCAATACCGTAATCAATACTGACCAGCCCCGCCATCGCCGTATCCTCATCAACATAACAGGCGATATCAGGCACCAGTTTTTGCTGCATAAAGACGTTATCAATAAACGGCCGTAAGCCGCTGTTCTCCGAAAAGTAGATATACGAGTAATGGATTGTCTCCACAAGATCCACTTCATTTTGATACAAGCGCGCCAGTGGATGATCCTTCGCGGTGACGACGACCAATTCCTGTTGAATAATAGGGATAAAATCAATATCCGGTTCATCCGGGATATATGAGCAAATCGTTAAGTCGCTCTTGCCAGCTTTCAACTCCTGCAATAAAGTCAGAGACGTCCCCTGAGTAAAGGAGAAGGTCACGTTATGTCGTGCAGGAAGTGTAGAATATTTGTGAATTAGCTGCGGTACAACATATTCACCCATTGTATATATAAAGGCAATGCGAATATTCTCCTTATTTTCCAGGCCACTTTTCTGCAAAGTCATGCGACCATTTTCCAGCGACGTTAGCGCATCTTCGACATAGGGAAGAAAGCGTTTTCCGTTTTGCGTAATTTCGACATTCCGACCTTTTCTGGCAAACAAGGATACACCAAGCTCCTTCTCCAGCTCAGAGATAGCGTGGCTTAGGGAGGGTTGAGTGATGAAGAGACTGGAAGCCGCCTCCGTGTAGTGCTCCGTTTCTGATAAACGCTTAAAATAATAAAGTTGCTTTAGGTTCATTATTTTTGACCGTATAATATAAAATTGATATTGCATTGAATATAGCACAGCACAGGTCGTCCCCTGTGGGTAAAACATGAATTCTTGGGCAATATCAAATATTCATATGATGCGGTGAATAATATGTTAAGCGTTAGTTTATAGCGTGAAAATAAAGAGCGGAAAGATAAAGTATTTCTGCATATTAAGGAATATGCAAAAATATTTTAAATATTAAAGGAAACTACTATGAGGACAAGTATCAGCCAGGAAAGTGCTGTGCCTTTAGCAGGCCAACAAAAGCGAACCAAAGCGCGAATTGTAATTTTATTGTTATTATCTATCGGTACGATGATCAATTATCTGGATCGTACCATATTAGGTATTGTCGCTCCGGCACTCAGCAATGAGATCCATATCGATCCCGCCATGATGGGTATCGTGTTCTCAGCCTTTGCATGGACCTACGCGCTGGCGCAAATCCCCGGAGGAATGTTTTTAGATCGCTTCGGAAACAAAATAACCTACGCCCTTTCTATCTTTTTCTGGTCAGCTTTCACCTTACTGCAAAGTTTTTCAGTGGGCTTAAAATCTCTACTGCTATTTCGTTTAGGCCTTGGGATCAGTGAAGCCCCCTGTTTCCCGGTTAACAGTCGCGTCGTAGGAACATGGTTTCCACAGCATGAACGCGCCCGGGCAACGGCAACATATACCGTTGGGGAATATATTGGCCTGGCCGCTTTCTCGCCGATTTTATTTTTAATCCTTGAACACCACGGCTGGAGAACATTATTTTTCATCACCGGCGCACTCGGCATCGCCTTTACGTTTGTATGGTGGAAATTTTATAAAGAGCCCCACGAATCAACAACGGCAAATAAAGAAGAGCTGGAATACATTGGGGTTGGTAATAAAGAAAAAGGCAGTGAAAACATCCCTTTTAACTGGCCGGATGCCAAAAAACTGCTGTGCTGCCGACAGGTCATTGGCGCCAGTTTAGGGCAATTTGCAGGTAACACCACGCTGGTGTTCTTTCTGACATGGTTTCCCACATATCTTGCCCACGAGCGGCATCTCCCGTGGCTGCACGTCGGTTTTTTTGCGACCTGGCCGTTTCTCTCGGCGGCGGTAGGCATCATTTTTGGCGGATGGATTTCAGATAAATTATTGAAGAAAACCGCATCGGTAAATATCAGCAGGAAGCTGCCGATCATCTCCGGCCTGCTGCTCTCCAGTTGTATTATCACAGCGAACTGGGTATCGAATAACACGCTGGTGATTGTGATTATGTCGATTGCCTTTTTCGGCCAGGGCATGGTCGGACTAGGCTGGACGTTAATTTCCGACATTGCGCCGAAAAATATGGCGGGGCTGACAGGTGGGATCTTTAACTTCTGCGCTAATATGGCGTCCATTATTACGCCGCTGATCATAGGGTTTATTATTTCCGGGACCGGGAATTTCTTCTACGCGCTTATCTATATTGGCCTGACGGCGCTGATTGGCGTTGTCGCTTATATTTTTATCATTGGCGATATCAAACGCATTGTACTGAAATAACCCACCGCTCCCGGCAACCGTCAGCCGGGAGCGTTTTTCGCCTCAGACGTCTTTGACCCGGCAGGTCAGAAAAAGCGTCACCAGCGAAAGCACCGCTATCACCCAGTACACCTTCGCATGGCCGAAGCTTTGTGCCAGCGCGCCCTGTATCACCCCGGCGAGGATCACCCCCGTAGAGATACTGTTAGTGAATAGCGTCGTTGCGGACCCGGCGCGGCCTGGCATCAGATCCTGAAACCATAGCATGCCTATACCGGCTATAATCCCAATAAAGATAGCGTTAAAGAGCTGCAGACCAAGCAGAGCTTCACGGCTATGGAACATGATAAGCCCTAGATAGAAGACCACGCCCGCCGCCACTGCGCTGACCATCATCCTGCGTTTACCAAAGCGCTTAACGTAGTAACCTGCCAGGATCATTGCCGGGATCTCAAGCCCCGCGGCCGTTCCCATTAACACGCCCGCCAGACTGTCCGGTAACCCCAGCTCGCTGCTGATCCACAGCGGCATATCAATGATGTACATCGTGTTGCAGGTCCACATCATCGTCGAGGCGATAAACAACATACGGACGTTCTTATTGCCCCAGCCACTGACTTCCGTGACGGCAATATCCGCAGGCTGTTCAATTCGCTTCACGGAGGGCAACCACAATGCCACCAGTACCAGGCTGATAACGAAGATACCGGCGGCAATCGAGTACATGGCGGTAAAGCCATAGTTGAGTGCCAGCATGAAGGCCATCGGCGGGCCAATAACCCATGCCACCGAAATTTGCGCACGCATGATCGAGCTGAACATCACCACTTCACGCGCCGAACTGTCCGCGTATTCCCGCGCCAGCGCGAAAAGCTGCGGCATAGCAGTACTGGCCAGCGACGCCAGCATCACACCACAGGTGATTAAGGTCAGATAATGTCGATTGAAAGCAAATAGAAGAGCGTTACCCACCGCCATCAGGCAGCAAAACATAATCAGTTTTTTGCGATCGCCCTGTTGGTCAGAGCGTTTTGCCAGCCCGAGGCTGACCAGGATCCCGGCAATGGCGTTAACGGTATAAAACAGTCCAACCCAAAACGGTTGCGCCCCCACCTCGCGACTCAGAAACAGGCTCAGCGTTGGGGCCTGCAAAGCACCAGCAACACCGATCATAAACGCGACGATCATAAAAGCGATGAAGACCCCATTCAGGCGACGTCCCATCGTGACTAACCAGAGCATAAAGATCCCTTGCATGCGAAAGAAACGAAAAAAGCCAGCAGATAATAACTGCTGGCGTGGTGATTAGCACCAATACTCAGTCACACATGATGGACGCGTTTCAGGGTTTCGAGACCGGGATTGTCACTTCCCACTGCATTAATTCTTCGAGCATTTTCAGCCGCTGATTCGTACTCAAACGAAAGAGCCGGGACGCGTTCTGCGTCGCACGAAAATACGCTAAGTAAAATTGCTGTGTAGACGATCTCTTCATAACCACCTCCTCGCTTCATCACGGAAGATTATTGGCTTAATATAGGGATTAATAAATTGCTGACTTTTCATCAGGAGTTCCCCTTTTATGCCATCAGGTCGCCTGCAACAACAATTCATTCGTCTGTGGCAATGTTGCGACGGGAAATCTCAGGAGACAACGCTCAATGAGTTGGCCGATCTGCTGAGCTGTTCCCGTCGCCATATGCGGACCCTGCTCAATACCATGCAAGAGCGCGGCTGGCTGACGTGGGAGGCGGAAGCCGGTCGCGGCAAGCGTTCGCGCCTGACTTTTCTTTATACCGGCCTCGCTTTACAGCAACAGCGGGCAGAGGATTTGCTGGAGCAGGATCGTATCGAGCAACTGGTTCAACTGGTGGGTGATAAGAGCGCCGTCCGCCAGATGCTGATCTCGCATTTGGGCCGCAGCTTCCGCCAGGGGCGGCATATTCTGCGGGTTTTGTACTACCGTCCGCTGCGTAACCTGCTGCCTGGCACCGCCCTGCGGCGCTCTGAAACCCACATGGCGCGGCAAATTTTTAGCGCTCTGACTCGCATAAATGAGGAAAATGGGGAACTGGAAGCCGATATCGCGCATCACTGGAAAGCGATCACGCCACTCCACTGGCGTTTTTATTTGCGCCCCGGCATCCATTTTCACCATGGCCGTGAACTCGAAATGCGCGATGTTATTGCGTCCCTCGAACGGGTTTGCACGCTGCCGCTCTACTCGCATATCACCCAGGTTATCTCCCCGACGCCATGGACGCTGGATATTCATCTTTCACAACCGGACAACTGGCTGCCCTGGCTGATGGGGCATGTACCCGCCATGATCCTGCCGCAGGAGTGGAACTCGATGGCCAACTTCGCCAGCCATCCGGTCGGCACCGGGCCTTACGCTGTCACCCGCAATAACAATAACCAACTGAAAATCCATGCGTTTGATGATTACTTCGGGTATCGCGCGCTTATTGATGAAGTCAATGTCTGGGTACTGTCGGAAATTGGTGATGAACCGAACGGCGGTCTGACCATCGACGGGCCAACCGACGGTGAAAAAGCGGTCGAAAGCCGCCTTGAAGAGGGCTGTTATTACTTGCTCTTCGACGCACGCTCGCACCGGGGAGCAAACCAGGGGGTTCGCGACTGGATAAGCCAGGTGCTCTCCCCTACCCGGCTGCTCTATCACGCCGAAGAACATTATCAGCAGTACTGGTTCCCGGCGTACGGACTGCTGCCGCGCTGGCACCATGCGCGACCAGGCAGTGGTGAAAAACCGGCGGGGCTGGAATCGCTCACGCTGACCTTCTACCGCGATCACAACGAGCATAAAGCCATTGCCAACACCATGAGCAAGCTACTGGCGCAACATGATGTACGCCTGGAGATACAAGAGGTGGATTATGAAGAGTGGCACCGTGGCGATATCGTCAGTGATATCTGGCTTAATAGCGCCAACTTCACGCTGCCGCTCGATTTTTCTCTCTTCACGCATTTGTATGAAGTTCCGCTGATTCAACACTGCGTTCCGCTGGACTGGCAGGCCGATGCTGAGCGTTGGCGCGCTGGTAAAATGAATCTGGCCGTCTGGTGCCAGCAGTTACTGGAAAGCAAAGCCATGGTACCGCTGATTCACCACTGGCTGCGGATTCAGGGCCAGCGCAGTATGCGCGGTCTGCGTATGAACACCCTTGGCTGGTTTGACTTTAAATCCGCATGGTTCGCTCCGCCGGACCCGTAATCACAGAGATTCCGGCTCTTCCTGCTGAATGATGAAGGGGCGCTTTCAGAAAACTTACAAAATCATTACAATGGCGCGGTGCTCAACGGGGTGCTGCGCCAAAAGCGTGTGCTGAGAAAATACCCGTCGAACCTGATCCGGATAACGCCGGCGAAGGGATTTGAGGCTATCGCTTAAATCCTCTTTGCCACCCATTTTTGAGGTGCAAAGTGCTTAAAAAAGTTCTGCCATTCCTGCTGCTTGCCGCAGCGCCTGCTTTCGCGAAACCGACCCTGACCGTTTACACCTACGACTCCTTCTCTGCGGAATGGGGACCGGGGCCTGCGGTAAAAAAAGCCTTCGAAGCCGACTGCAACTGCGAACTGAAATTTGTCGCGCTGGAAGATGGCGTATCGCTGCTTAACCGCCTGCGCATGGAAGGTAAAAACAGCAAAGCGGACGTGGTGCTGGGGCTGGATAACAATTTGCTTGAAGCCGCCACGCAGACCAAACTGTTCGCCAAAAGCGGTATTTCACCCGACGCCGTTACCGTGCCTGGCGGCTGGAAAAACGACACCTTCGTTCCCTTCGATTACGGCTGGTTCGCGTTCGTTTATGACAAAAATAAACTGCAAAACCCGCCGAAGAGCCTGAAAGAACTGGTAGAAAGCTCGCAGAAATGGCGTGTGATTTATGAAGATCCGCGTACCAGCACACCAGGTCTCGGCCTGCTGCTGTGGATGCAGAAAGTGTACGGCGATAAAGCCCCGGAAGCCTGGCAAAAACTGGCGGCCAAAACCGTGACGGTCACCAAAGGCTGGAGCGAAGCGTACGGTCTGTTCCTGAAAGGGGAAGGCGACCTGGTGCTGAGCTATACCACCTCTCCGGCCTATCACATCATTGAAGAGAAGAAAGACAACTACGCAGCCGCAGCATTTACCGAAGGCCATTATCTGCAAGTTGAAGTCGCAGCCCGAACCGCCGCCAGCAAGCAGCCGGAACTGGCAGAGAAGTTCCTGAAATTTATGGTCTCTCCGGCATTCCAGAATGCCATCCCGACCGGCAACTGGATGTACCCGGTCAGCAATGTCTCGCTGCCCGCCGCATTCGACACATTGGTGAAACCGCAGACCTCGCTGGAATATACCCCGCAAGACGTCGCAACCCAGCGCGGCGAATGGATTAACGCATGGCAACGCGCCGTCAGCCGCTAACCTTCGGCTGGCTGGTTCCCGGACTGGCCGCCGCCGCCCTGATGGTGGCGGTGGCCTTCTCCGCGTTTCTCGCGCTCTGGCAAAACGCGCCCGCGGCCGATCTGGCGGCACTCCTGCACGATAGTTATCTGTGGCACGTGGTACGTTTCTCTTTCTGGCAGGCCTTTCTGTCGGCGCTGCTCTCCGTCGCACCGGCTATCTTTCTCGCCCGCGCGTTCTATCGGCGACGCTTCCCTGGCCGTCTTGCCCTGCTGCGTCTGTGCGCCATGACGCTGATCCTCCCGGTGCTGGTTGGGGTATTTGGTATTCTGAGTGTTTATGGCCGCCAGGGCTGGCTTGCCTCGGCGTTTCGCGCAGCAGGTCTGGAGTGGACATTTTCACCGTACGGATTGCCCGGCATTCTGCTGGCGCACGTCTTTTTTAACCTGCCGATGGCGGCCCGTCTGCTGCTCCAGACGCTGGAGCAGATCCCCGGCGAGCAGCGACAACTGGCCGCGCAGTTGGGTATGCGCGGCTGGTCTTTCTTCCGCTATGTCGAGTGGCCCTGGCTACGCCGCCAGATCCCGCCTGTCGCCGCCCTGATTTTCATGCTCTGCTTTGCAAGCTTTGCCACTGTGCTGTCGCTGGGTGGCGGCCCGCAAGCGACGACGATTGAACTGGCTATCTATCAGGCGTTGAGTTACGACTTCGACCCAGACCGAGCAGCGCTGCTGGCGTTAATTCAGATGATCTGCTGCCTGGGGCTGGTTCTGCTTAGCCAGCGCCTTAGCAAAGCCATTTCCGTGGGCAGCCATCAGATTCTGGGCTGGCGCAACCCGGAAGATCGCTTTTTCAGCCGTATCGCCGACTACACGCTCATCGCACTGGCGCTTCTTCTTCTGTTGCCCCCCCTGCTGGCGGTCATTATCGATGGCCTGAACCTCAGCCTTCTTCATGTGCTTGCTCAGCCCGTGCTCTGGCAGGCAATCTGGACCTCTGTGCGCATTGCCCTGGGAGCGGGGTTGCTGTGTGTCACGTTAACCATGATGCTGCTCTGGAGCAGCCGTGAGCTACGCGCCCGCCAGCGTCAACTGGCCGGACAAACGCTGGAGATGAGCGGCATGCTGATTCTGGCAATGCCTGGTATTGTGCTGGCGACCGGCTTTTTCCTGCTGCTCAATAACAGCATCGGCCTGCCCTCGTCCGCCGATGGCATCGTGATTTTCACCAATGCGTTGATGGCTATTCCCTATGCCCTGAAAGTACTGGAGAACCCCATGCGGGATGTGACGGCACGCTACAGCCTGCTCTGTCAGTCTCTGGGGATTGAAGGTTTCAACCGGTTAAAGGTCATCGAACTGCGTGCCCTTAGAGCACCGCTGGCGCAGGCGCTGGCCTTTGCCTGCGTGTTGTCGATTGGTGATTTTGGCGTTGTGGCGTTGTTTGGCAATGACGATTTCCGTACGTTGCCCTTCTATCTTTATCAGCAAATTGGCGCCTATCGCACGCAGGATGGTGCGGTTACCGCGCTGATTTTGCTGCTACTGTGCTTTTTACTGTTCACCCTTATCGAAAAACTTCCGGGCCGCCATGCTAAGACTGACTGATGTAACCTGGCTGTATCAGCATTTACCCATGCGTTTTACGCTGTCGATCCAACAGGGCGAACAGGTCGCCGTGCTTGGGCCTAGTGGGGCCGGGAAAAGTACGCTGCTCAATTTAATCGCCGGTTTTCTCTCCCCGGCCAGCGGCGTCATTATGATTGAGAATAGCGATCATACGCGCACGCCACCTTCGCGGCGCCCGGTGTCGATGCTATTTCAGGAGAACAACCTCTTTACCCATCTCACGGTGCGGCAAAATATTGGTCTGGGGCTGAACCCGGGCCTAAAACTGTCTTCTGCGCAAAATACAAAACTTGAGGCCATTGCCAGCACTATGGGGCTGGATACATTGCTTGGCCGCATGCCGGATCAGCTTTCTGGCGGCCAGCGGCAGCGTGTGGCACTTGCCCGTTGTCTGGTGCGTGAACAACCCGTGCTCTTGCTGGATGAACCCTTCTCCGCGCTCGATCCGGCCCTGCGCCAGGAGATGCTTGCACTGGTAAAAGAGGTTTGTCATCGCCAGCAGTTAACGCTGTTGATGGTGTCGCACAATGTGGAAGATGCCGCCCGTATCGCGTCGCGCGCGTTGGTGATTGCCGATGGTCGTATCGCCTGGGACGGGCAAACAGACGAACTGCTCAGCGGCAACGCGCCTGTCTCCTCGCTGCTTGGGATCAGGTAACCACTTTTTGCAAAATAGACAGGTAGATGGGCATTAAAGGGTGGCGAACCAGAATTGTCACCGCAAACACGGCCCCCACCGTCAGCAGCGGCGCCAGCCAGAACAATCGGCGACGCGGCAGATATACCGTTAAACGATCCAGTCCGGCTTTACCACTACGCCACAGGCGCCAGCACATCCAGAACGCCAGCCAGAGCAGCACCGCTGCCAGCAGCAGCAGCCATTTAAAGTTACCGCTCTGCTCCCCCGCCGGGATATCAATCGCCGCTCCCGCCAGGATGCCAGGCAAGAAATAGAAAGGCGGCCACAGCAGGCAGCCAAGGATGTTCGGCGGGATAAACTTCGTGACCGGCAGATCAAGCATGCCCGCGACCATCGGCACAACCGGACGCGTCGGCCCCACAAACCGTCCCACCAGAATGGTGAACATACTGTGCTGATGCAGCGCATGCTCGGTTTTATTCAGCAGCGCTTTGTTCTTGCGAATGAATGACCAGCGGTGCAGCGGTTTTTTGAAACGCCAGCCGAGCCAGAATGAGATCCAGTCCCCCAGCAGACAGCCCACAATCCCTGCCATCCAGGCGTGCCAGAAATTCACTTCACCGCTGCCAATCAGCGCCCCGAGTGCCGCCATCATCACGGTGCCGGGTAGAATAAGCCCCACCAGCGCCAGCGACTCCAGAAAAGCCACGAGCGCAATCGCAATCAGCGTATAGGCCGTAGATTGGGTAATAAAGTGTTCCAGCAGTGCTTGCATATGTTTTCCGGTCAAAAAATGAAGCTGGAATTCTCCAGGCGCATACCCTGAGGGTCAAGCTTCAATTATCTGAATATTTTGCCGGTTATGACAGGTTGCCGGGCCACTCCTTGCCTATCTTTACGCTCTATTCACATCCTGCACGAAATTCACTGGGACTGGCACCGGTACATTTTTTAAAAACGCGTGAGAAATAGAGCTGATCTTCAAAGCCGACATTACGCCCCACGCTGGCGATTGGCATACGCGTAGTGCTCAACAGCAGCTTCGCCTGACTGATACGCTGATCCTCGCGCCAGCTCAGCACGCTCACCCCCAATTGCTGACGGAACAGGTGCGAGAGACGGGACGGCGACAGACACACATGCTGCGCGACGCTGGCGATATCAAAATGGTTGTCCGCCAGATGATCGCTGATGTACTGGCAGGCGTCGCGAACGCGGTTATCGAGCGGCGGATGCAGTGATTCATTGATGGCATCCATACGGCGCAATAACAGTTGTTCGAGCAGATTTATCGCCAGCAATTCTGCGTAACGCCCTCCGCTCTGCCCGGCATCGATAATCTGCCCAAAGAGTTCGCTAAACTGCGCCAGCCAGGGCTCTTCCGGGCGAAAGAAACCAGTCTGCGCGAAAATGGTCGGCCAGCTTAGCCACTCATGCCAGTAGGCGCGCGGACGGAAGTAGACCCATTGGTGATACCACTCTTTGGCATCCGGGTGACGGCCATAGTGATGAATTTCTCCCGGCGGGAACAAAATCATGTCGCCGGGGCGGCAAACGTACTGTTTCCCGTGGTTATTAATGACCCCCTCACCGCGAATGGTGAAATTGAGAATGTACCCCTTCATTCCCAGCGGACGATCGATAAAGAAATCGAGATAGCCCTCGGACTCGATAGGGGTCAACCCCGCCACCAGATGGGCGTTAAACGAGTAACCAGGCAACAGAGGATCATTTTGTGACTCAGCCATAAACTCGATACTCCGGGCATCATGAAGGAAACCAATTGTCCATATTGATACGCTTTTCATTAATCAGGCGTTTTGACCAGGCACAAGGAAAACGCCGCCACTTTTAACCCCGCCAGATAAAAGCAATTACGCCATTTTTATGACGCAAAGGGGACAAAAAGGGTCAACCAAAGTGTCTATAAAGGCGATTAAAATGTCCACATAGAATTTTTGCACACGGTCACACTTTGCACTCCCATAGCATTTTCGTCCATAAGATTAGCGAATCCTGCCTGACGCTTTTTCCCGCCGATCACTATGTTTCTCCATAAGGTTATTCTTCATGGAGCAACACGATGGCAATCACAATTGGCCTCGATTTTGGCAGCGACTCCGTTCGCGCACTGGCGGTGGACTGTACCTCTGGGGCAGAAATCGCCACCAGCGTGGAGTGGTATCCTCGCTGGCAAGAAGGGCGTTACTGCGACGCGGCACATAATCAATTTCGCCACCATCCCCGGGACTATATCGAGTCGATGGAAATGGCGCTTAAAAGCGTGCTGGCAGAACTGACGCCTGAACAGCGTGCCCAGGTCAAAGGCATTGGCGTGGACAGCACCGGTTCAACGCCTGCTCCTGTCGACGCAGAAGGCCGGGTTCTGGCACTGCGTCCGGAATTTGCAGACAACCCCAATGCGATGTTTGTGTTGTGGAAAGATCATACGGCGGTCGAAGAAGCCGAAGCGATCACCGCCCTGTGCCACGCAACGGGTAAAGTCGACTATTCACGCTACATCGGCGGGATTTATTCCAGCGAATGGTTCTGGGCAAAAATCCTGCACGTGACCCGCGCCGACAGCAATGTCGCTCAGGCTGCCGCATCGTGGATTGAACTGTGCGACTGGGTGCCTGCCCTGCTCTCCGGCACTACCCGTCCGCAGGATATCCGCCGTGGTCGCTGCAGCGCCGGGCATAAATCTCTGTGGCATGAAAGCTGGGGTGGTTTACCCCCCGCCAGCTTCTTCGATGAACTGGATCCAATCCTCAACAAACACCTGCCCTGCCCGCTCTTTACCGACACTTATACCGCCGATATCCCGGTTGGCACGCTGACGGCGGAATGGGCGCAACGCCTTGGCTTACCGGAAACGGTGGTTATTTCCGGCGGCGCGTTCGACTGCCATATGGGGGCAGTAGGCGCAGGCGCACAGCCCAACACGCTGGTCAAAGTCATTGGTACGTCGACTTGCGACATTCTTATCGCTGATAAGCCGAGCGTCGGCGACCGTGCCGTGAAAGGCATCTGTGGTCAGGTGGATGGCAGCGTGGTACCCGATTTTATTGGTCTGGAAGCAGGTCAATCGGCGTTCGGCGATATCTACGCCTGGTTTGGCCGCATCCTCGGCTGGCCGCTGGAGCAACTGGCGCTGCAACATCCTGAACTGAAGACGCAAATTAAAGCCAGCCAGAAACAACTGCTGCCAGCCCTGACAGAGGCCTGGGCGCAAAACCCATCGCTGGAACACCTGCCGGTTGTCCTCGACTGGTTCAACGGCCGCCGTACGCCGAACGCGAACCAGCGCCTGAAAGGGGTGATCACCGACCTGAATCTTGCAACCGATGCCCCGGCGCTCTTTGGCGGGCTGATTGCCGCTACTGCCTTTGGCGCACGCGCCATTATGGAATGTTTCACCGAGCAAGGTATCGCGGTGGACAACGTCATGGCGCTGGGGGGTATCGCCCGTAAAAACCGCGTCATCATGCAGGCCTGCTGCGATGTGCTTAATCGCCCACTGCAAATTGTCGCCTCGGATCAGTGCTGTGCACTCGGTGCGGCTATTTTTGCCGCCGTCGCCGCAGGGGTTCACACCGATATTCCTGCCGCACAGCAGCAAATGGCCAGCCAGATCGAAAACACGCTGCAACCCGCACCTGCGCAGGCTCAACGCTTTGAACAACTCTACCGCCGCTACCAGCAATGGGCGAAAAGCGCCGAGCTTCACTATCTCCCTGTAGCTGCGCCAGCAACGCAGGCAGCGCTCACTCACTAAGGACACAATAATGACGATTTTTGATAATTATGAAGTTTGGTTTGTGATTGGCAGCCAACACCTTTACGGACCCGAAGCCCTGCGTCAGGTGACGCAGCATGGCGAGCAAGTGGTTAACGCGCTGAACGCTGAGGCCAAACTGCCCTGCAAACTGGTTCTTAAGCCGCTCGGTACCTCGCCGGATGAGATAACGAATATCTGCCGTGACGCCAACTATGACGACAAATGCGCCGGTATGGTGGTGTGGCTGCATACCTTCTCACCGGCAAAAATGTGGATTAACGGCCTGACAATCCTCAACAAACCGCTTCTGCAATTCCACACTCAGTTTAACGCTGCCCTGCCGTGGGACAGCATCGACATGGACTTTATGAACCTGAACCAGACCGCGCACGGCGGCCGTGAGTTCGGCTTTATCGGTGCCCGCCTGCGCCAACAGCATGCGGTGGTGACCGGCCACTGGCAGGACAAAAAAGCGCACCAGCGTATTGGTGCCTGGATGCGCCAGGCCGTGTCCAAACAGGATACCCGTCATCTGAAAGTGTGCCGTTTCGGCGACAACATGCGTGAAGTGGCGGTGACCGACGGCGACAAAGTAGCCGCACAAATCAAGTTCGGTTTCTCCGTCAACACCTGGGGTGTGGGCGATCTGGTTCAAGTAGTGAACAGCATCAGTGAAGGTGATGTCAACGCGCTGGTCGACGAGTATGAAAGCAGCTACCGCCTGACCGCAGCCGCACAGGTGAACGGCGACAAGCGTCAGAATGTGATTGATGCCGCACGCATTGAGCTGGGTATGAAACGCTTCCTGGAACAGGGGGGCTTCCACGCCTTTACCACCACATTCGAAGATTTACACGGCCTGAAACAGCTTCCGGGCCTGGCGGTTCAACGCCTGATGCAGCAGGGCTACGGCTTTGCGGGCGAAGGCGACTGGAAAACTGCCGCTCTGCTTCGCATCATGAAGGTGATGTCGACCGGTCTGCAGGGCGGCACCTCCTTTATGGAGGACTACACCTATCACTTCGAAGAGAACAACGATCTGGCACTCGGCTCGCACATGCTGGAAGTGTGCCCGTCTATCGCGCTGGATGAGAAACCGATCCTGGATGTTCAATACCTCGGCATTGGCGGTAAAGCCGATCCGGCACGCCTGATCTTCTCTACCAAAACCGGCCCGGCCATTAACGCCAGCCTGATCGATCTGGGGGATCGCTTCCGCCTGCTGGTGAACTGCGTTGATGCCGTTAAGACGCCGCACGATCTGCCGAAACTGCCGGTTGCGAACGCATTGTGGGAAGCACAACCGGATCTACAGACCGCCTCCGAAGCCTGGATTCTGGCGGGCGGCGCGCACCATACCGTGTTCAGCCACGCCCTGAACCTTGATGACATGCGCCAGTTCGCTGAGCTACACGGTATCGAAATTGTGACTATCGATAACGAAACCCGCCTGCCTGCCTTTAAAGACGCTTTGCGCTGGAACGAAGTGTATTACGGCTCCAAACGTTAACAGGGGAACATTAGGCCTGCTCCGGCAGGCCGCTTTTTCCTGGAGGAAAGCATGTTAGAAGCATTGAAACAGCAAGTGCTGGAAGCCAATCTGGCGCTGCCAAAACACAACCTGGTGACCCTCACCTGGGGCAATGTCAGCGCCGTTGACCGCGAACGTGACGTACTGATAATTAAACCGTCCGGCGTTGATTACAGCGTCATGACCGCCGGGGATATGGTGGTGGTCAGTCTCGAAACCGGGGAAGTGGTGGAAGGGAAAAAGAAACCCTCTTCCGACACCCCAACACATCGCCTGCTCTATCAGGCGTTCCCGACCATTGGCGGCATTGTGCATACCCATTCGCGCCACGCTACCATCTGGGCACAGTCCGGCCAGGCCATTCCGGCGACCGGAACAACCCACGCAGACTATTTCTACGGCACCATTCCCTGTACGCGCAAAATGACGGATACCGAAATTAACGGTGAATACGAGTGGGAAACCGGCAACGTGATCGTTGAAACCTTCAGAAAGCAGGGTATCGATCCGGCACAAATGCCCGGCGTACTGGTGCACTCACATGGGCCGTTCGCCTGGGGGAAAAACGCCGACGACGCGGTGCACAACGCCATCGTGCTGGAGGAAGTGGCCTATATGGGCATTTTCTGTCGCCAGCTCGCGCCAGAGCTCCCGGCTATGCAACAGACACTGCTGGACAAACACTATCTGCGCAAACACGGCGCAAAAGCCTATTACGGGCAGTAAGTTTTACCCTCTCCCGACCCGTAGCCTGGCTATGGGTCGGTCATTTTTAACTTCCTAATTTTCCGCCTTATATCCAGCATGTCGTTGCCATTTCACGGCAAACTGGCAATGCTATGCGATACGGCAACCGGCGGGAGAAAAGTCAGTGAAAATAAAGGGAGCAGGAAAATGGATACTGCTGGGGCTCGTCACGGCGGCGTTCGTGATCATTTATAACGCCATCGCGATTTACCGCTTTAGCCAACAGGACCAGACACGCAAGGCAGATTGCGCGATTGTTGCCGGAGCCGGTATCAATAAAAAATCCCCCAGCCCGGTTTTTACCGCCAGATTAGACCACGCGATTTGGTTATATCAGGAAGGCAAGGTGAACTCGCTGATCCTGACAGGCGGTCTCAGTAATGGCGCAACCGAGCCCGATGCCGCCATCGCCCGAAATTACCTCTTAAATCGGGGTGTCCCTGAGTCGGTCATTTTTATCGACGAGCAATCTACCGTTACCCGTGAAAATATCCATAACGCCAAAATAATCATGACACGCCAGAATATGCAGACCGCGCTGCTGGTCAGCGATCCTTTGCATATGCTGCGCATGCGGCTTATCGCACACGATAACGATATTATGAGCTGGTCCTCGCCCACCACCACAAGCCGATATCGTTCCTGGCAAACGCAACTGCCTTTTCTGCTCAGGGAATCGTTCTACTACACCGGTTATCGCATACTGCGATATCTCCCGCATATTCCGATACAAAAAGTCGACCGCCAGCCCGGCTGAGTGCAGCGGCGGGCGGGCATCCGCATACCTGTACAAAAAATCAGTATCTCCGGGCAAACCAGGCTATAATCTCGCCGATAATGAGGCGATGAGAGAATGGTGTGACGCAAGCGCGAGAAGGCTTTTTACTGACCCGACACTGGCGGGACACGCCACAGGGAACCGAGGTGGAATTCTGGCTGGCGACGGATAACGGGCCGCTACAGGTCTTTTTGCCGCCACAAGAATCGGTTGCGTTTATCCCCAGTGCGCAAGTCAGCCAGGCACAGCGTTTACTCGCCGGAGAAAACCAGTACCGCCTCACGCCACTGCAACTTAAGGATTTCCACCGCCAGCCCGTTCACGGGCTATATTGTCGGGCGCACCGCCAGTTGATGCGCTATGAAAAACTGCTGCGCGACGGTGGCGTCACGGTTTATGAAGCCGACGTCCGCCCGCCAGAACGCTTTTTGATGGAGCGCTTTATTACCGCGCCGGTATGGGTGGATGGCGAGCCGTGCGGCGAGCAACTGACCAACGCGCGCCTGAAACCCAATCCGCATTACCGCCCGCCCCTCAAATGGGTCTCGCTGGATATCGAAACCACCCGTAACGGCGAACTTTACTGTATCGGGCTGGAGGGGTGCGGCCAGCGCACGGTCTATATGCTCGGTCCGGAAAACGGTGATGCCAGCGGGCTGGATTTCACTCTTGAGTATGTCGCCAGTCGTCCGCAACTTTTGGAAAAGCTCAACGCCTGGTTTGCGCAGCACGATCCCGACGTGATTATCGGCTGGAACGTCGTGCAGTTCGACCTGCGCGTGCTGCAAAAAAGCGCGGAACGTTATCGCCTGCCTTTATTGCTCGGGCGCGGCAATCAACCGCTCGAATGGCGCGAGCACGGGTTTAAAAACGGCGTTTTCTTCGCCCAGGCAACTGGTAGGGTGATTATCGACGGGATTGAAGCGCTTAAATCCGCTTTCTGGAATTTTTCCTCTTTTTCGCTGGAAACGGTATCGCAAGAGTTACTGGGTGAAGGCAAAGCGATCGATAACCCATGGGATCGCATGGACGAAATCGATCGCCGTTTCGCCGAAAACAAGCCCGCACTTGCCACCTATAACCTGAAAGATTGTGAATTGGTTACGCGCATCTTCCACAAAACGGACATCATGCCGTTCTTGCTGGAACGCGCTACGGTGAACGGTCTGGCGATTGACAGGCATGGTGGTTCGGTGGCGGCGTTTAGCCACCTCTATTTTCCACGGATGCACCGCGCGGGGTATGTCGCGCCAAACCTTGGTGATGTGCCACCGCAGGCCAGTCCCGGCGGCTATGTGATGGACTCACGCCCGGGCCTGTACGATTCCGTGCTGGTGCTGGACTACAAAAGCCTGTATCCCTCGATCATCCGCACCTTCCTGATCGATCCCGTCGGTCTGGTGGAAGGGATGGCGCATCCGGATCCTGAACACAGCACAGGCGGCTTTCTGGGCGCACGCTTTTCCCGGCAGACCCATTGCCTGCCCGGGATCGTCGGTCAAATCTGGCATGGCCGCGATGAAGCCAAACGAGTGGGAAACAAACCGCTGTCTCAGGCGCTTAAGATCATCATGAATGCGTTTTACGGCGTGCTGGGTACCAGCGCCTGCCGTTTTTTCGATCCGCGTCTTGCTTCATCGATCACCATGCGCGGCCACGAGATCATGCGCCAGACCAAAGCGCTGATTGAGTCTCAGGGCTATGACGTCATTTACGGCGATACGGATTCCACCTTTGTCTGGCTCAAAAAAGCACATAACGAGGCCGATGCGGCACGTATTGGTCACGAACTGGTGGCCTATGTGAACAACTGGTGGGAGGCACATCTGTCCGCTGAGCACTTGACCAGTGCGCTGGAACTGGAATTCGAAACCCACTTTTGCCGTTTTTTGATGCCGACCATTCGCGGCACAGAACAGGGAAGTAAAAAGCGCTACGCCGGATTGATACAAGAAGGTGAAGAACAACGGATGGTGTTCAAAGGGCTGGAGACCGTACGAACCGACTGGACGCCGCTGGCGCAGCAATTTCAAAAGACACTTTATTTGCGTATCTTTCGCAATGAGCCCTATCAGGACTATGTGCGCGAAACAATCGATAAGCTGATGGCAGGCGAGCTGGATGCGCTGCTGGTCTACCGCAAGCGCCTGCGCCGCCCGCTGGCCGATTACGAGCGTAACGTGCCGCCTCATGTTCGCGCAGCACGACTCGCCGATGAACAGAACCTGAAACGCGGCCGCCCGCCCCAGTATCAAAATCGGGGCACCATCAAATATGTCTGGACGACACAGGGGCCGGAACCGGTGGATTATCAGCAATCGCCCCTGGATTACGACCACTATCTGACCAAACAACTTCAGCCGGTCGCTGATGGAATACTGCCCTTCACCGACGATGATTTTGCTACACTACTGACAGGGCAACTGGGACTGTTTTGACTTCGTATCCGGCTGGCACAGTAACAGAGGGCCAGCCTTCGAGCCTCTGGATTGCGGGTTGCTTCACGGCCATTGTTGAGCTGGTTTTCGGTGTAAAGCGAACAAGGTGATCAACGTGCCAACAACGCGGTGACTTGCAAAACAACGGGCATAACGAGAGTGACGAAAGCATTGCCATCCAGTACCATAGCGCCCTTTCTATTCCTGGCCCCAAACTTAGCCGTCCGCCTGATTCTCAGGCGGTGACGAACTATTGCCTGCAATTTGAGATATAGAGTTCAATTTATGCCCTTTACACTTGGTCAACGCTGGATAAGCGACACGGAAAGCGAACTCGGACTGGGTACAGTCGTAGCGATGGATGCGCGAACCGTTACTCTGCTTTTTCCCGCGACGGGAGAAAATCGTCTGTATGCACGCAGCGATTCCCCCGTTACACGCGTCATGTTTAATCCTGGCGATACGGTAACCAGCCACGAAGGCTGGCAGCTGACTGTTGAAGACGTAAAAGAAGAAAACGGCCTGCTCGCCTATACCGGTACGCGCCTGGATACGCAGGAAACCAACGTCATGCTGCGCGAGGTCTTTCTCGACAGCAAACTGGTCTTTAGCAAACCGCAAGACCGCCTGTTCGCCGGGCAAATCGACCGTATGGACCGTTTCGCGCTGCGTTATCGCGCGCGTAAATATCAAAGTGAACAGTACCGTATGCCGTGGAGCGGGCTGCGCGGCCAGCGTACCAGCCTGATCCCTCACCAATTGCATATCGCCCACGATGTTGGCCGTCGCCATGCGCCACGTGTCCTGCTGGCGGACGAAGTTGGCTTAGGCAAAACCATTGAAGCCGGGATGATCCTCCACCAGCAGTTATTGTCTGGTGCCGCGGAACGTGTGCTGATCATCGTGCCGGAAACGCTGCAGCACCAGTGGCTGGTCGAAATGCTGCGTCGCTTCAACCTGCGCTTTGCGCTGTTTGATGACGAACGCTATGCCGAAGCGCAGCACGATGCCGACAACCCATTTGAAACGGAACAACTGGTGATTTGCTCACTGGACTTCGTGCGCCGTAATAAACAGCGCCTGGAGCACCTGTGTGACGCCGAATGGGATTTAATGGTGGTGGATGAAGCTCATCACCTGGTGTGGAGCGAAGAGGCTCCAAGCCGCGAATACCAGGCCATTGAACAGCTTGCTGAGCGCGTGCCGGGCATTTTGCTGCTTACCGCGACACCGGAGCAACTCGGCCTTGAGAGCCACTTTGCGCGCCTGCGCTTGTTGGATCCAAACCGTTTCCACGATTTCGCTCAGTTCGTTGATGAACAACAGAACTATCGCCCGGTTGCTGATGCGGTTGCCTTGTTACTGGCAGGCAAACGCCTGAATGATACCGAGCTCAATACGCTTAGCGACCTGATTGGCGAACAGGACATCGAGCCGCTGCTGCAGGCCGCCAACAGTGACCGTGACGACGCTGAGGCAGCGCGTCAGGAGCTGATTTCGATGCTAATGGACCGCCACGGCACCAGCCGCGTGCTGTTCCGTAACACCCGTAACGGCGTGAAAGGCTTCCCGAAACGCGAACTGCACACCATCAAGCTGCCGCTACCGACCCAGTATCAAACGGCAATTAAAGTCTCCGGCATCATGGGCGCGCGTAAAAGTGCTGAAGACCGCGCCCGCGATATGCTCTACCCGGAACAGATCTATCAGGAATTCGAAGGCGACAGCGGTACCTGGTGGAACTTCGATCCGCGCGTCGAATGGCTGATGGGCTATCTGACCAGCCATCGTTCACAGAAGGTTCTGGTGATCTGCGCCAAAGCGGCCACCGCGCTGCAACTGGAGCAGGTCTTGCGCGAGCGTGAAGGTATCTGTGCCGCAGTGTTCCATGAAGGCATGTCGATAGTAGAACGTGACCGCGCGGCGGCCTGGTTTAGCGAAGAAGACAGCGGCGCGCAGGTATTGCTGTGCTCTGAAATCGGCTCCGAAGGACGTAACTTCCAGTTTGCCAGCCATCTGGTGATGTTCGATCTACCGTTCAATCCGGATCTGCTCGAACAGCGTATCGGTCGTCTGGATCGTATCGGCCAGGCGCATGACATTCAGATCCACGTGCCTTATCTGGAAAAAACGGCGCAATCCGTGCTGGTGCGTTGGTACCACGAAGGTCTGGACGCGTTCGAACACACCTGCCCGACAGGGCGGACGATTTACGACAAGGTCCACACCGATCTGATTAATTACCTTGCATCGCCGGAAAATACCGACGGTTTTGATGACCTCATCAAGGCCTGCCGCGAGCAGCATGACGCGCTGAAAGCGCAGCTTGAGCAAGGTCGGGACCGTCTGCTGGAAATTCACTCAAACGGCGGTGAAAAAGCGCTGGCTCTGGCAGAAAGCATTGAAGAGCAGGACGATGATACCGGGCTTATCAATTTCGCCATGAACCTGTTCGATATCGTCGGTATCAACCAGGACGATCGCGGCGAGAACATGATTGTGCTGACGCCATCCGATCATATGCTGGTACCGGATTTTCCGGGCCTGCCGGAAGATGGCTGCACCATCACCTTTGAGCGTGAGGTGGCACTGTCCCGCGAAGATGCGCAGTTTATTACCTGGGAACATCCGCTGATTCGCAACGGGCTGGATCTGATCCTCTCTGGCGATACCGGTAGCAGCACCATTTCATTGTTGAAAAATAAGGCGCTGCCTGTCGGTACACTGCTGCTGGAACTGATTTATGTCGTTGAGGCACAGGCGCCGAAACAACTGCAGCTTAACCGCTTCCTGCCGCCGACGCCGATTCGTCTGCTGGTGGATAAAAACGGCACTAACCTTGCCACACAGGTCGAGTTCGAGAGTTTCAACCGTCAGCTCAGCGCGGTTAACCGCCACACCGGCAGTAAGCTGGTGAACGCCGTACAGCAGGATGTACACACCATTCTGCAAAAAGGTGAAGCGCAGGTCGAAAAAGCCGCACAGGCATTGATCGACGCCGCGAAGCGCGAAGCGGATGAAAAACTGTCAGCGGAGCTGTCGCGCCTCGAAGCCCTCAAAGCCGTTAACCCGAATATTCGTGATGACGAGCTGAGCGCTATTGAGAGCAACCGCCTGCAGGTGCTGGAAAGCCTTTCTCAGGCAGGCTGGCGTCTTGACGCGCTGCGTCTTATCGTTGTGACGCATCAGTAACGGAGCAGGCTATGGTAATGGAGTCCTACAATCCGCCTCAGGATCCCTGGCTGACCATCCTCTATCAGGATGAGCACATTATGGTGGTCAACAAGCCGAGCGGCCTGTTGTCTGTGCCAGGGCGTCTTGAAGAGCATAAAGACAGCGTGATGACGCGCATTCAGCGCGATTTCCCGCAGGCGGAATCCGTGCATCGTCTGGACATGGCGACCAGCGGCGTGATTGTGGTGGCTCTGACCAAAGCGGCGGAGCGCGAGCTCAAGCGCCAGTTCCGCGAGCGCGAACCGAAAAAGCAGTATGTGGCGCGCGTTTGGGGACACCTGGAGCACGAAGAGGGGCTTGTCGATCTGCCTCTGATTTGCGACTGGCCGAATCGTCCGAAGCAGAAAGTCTGCTACGAGACCGGTAAACCCGCGCAGACCGGGTATGAAGTGCTGGAATTCGTCGCCGACAATACCACGCGCGTGCGGCTTAAGCCGATTACCGGTCGCTCGCACCAATTGCGTGTGCATATGCTGGCGTTGGGGCATCCGATTCTGGGCGACAGGTTTTACGCGACGCCAGAGGCTCTTGCTCTGGCGCCACGCCTGTTACTGCATGCGGAAACGTTGACGATAACCCACCCGGCGTATGGCAACAGCATGACGTTCAGGGCGCCGGTGGATTTTTGACTTAACGCGGCTTACGGTCCCGGATGGCGGCTGCGCCTTATCCGGGTTACCGTCAAAACCAGCAGGTAGCCCGGGCGAGGCGTTTTACGCCGACTCCCCGGGGTTACCAGGCCATCGACGGCGGGCGTCAGCGGCGCAGGCAGATTATTCACGGCCTGCGCACAACAACCGGAGCGGACTCAAAGTACGTGAGGATTGCGAGCACAGCCCGGGGATAATCTGGCAAGTAAGCTAGCCCGCAACTTACTTAAACCCTTTCTGCTCTTTAATGAGCTCATAAGCCTTCTGAATCTCCTGCGCTTTCTGCTTCGCCATCTCCATCATCTCCGGCGGCAGCCCTTTCGCCACCAGCTTATCCGGATGATGTTCGCCCATCAGCTTACGGTAGGCGCGCTTAATGGTGGTGGCATCATCCGTTGGCTTCACACCCAGCACATTGCAGGCATCTTCAAGCGTAGGGCCGCGTTGCGCCTGCTGCTGCCAGCCGCCGCCCGCTTGCTGCTGATAGCCACCGCCAAACTGCGCCCCACCCTGCATCATACGTAAAAACTGATCGAACTGACCACGAGAGATCCCCAGTTCTTCGGCAATGACGTACAGCACTTCGCGCTCATTAGGATGCAGCGAGCCATCAGCGAATGCCGCCTGAATCTGGATTTCCAGGAACATTCTGATTAAATCAAAGCGTCCGAAGCAAACACTGCGAAACTGACGCATTTTTTCACGTAATGGGTAGTTATCCGCTTTGCCCACGCGAAACGCCTGCTGCGCCGCCGCGCGTGAGTCACCGTGCAGGTTCATCCGGTCCATAAACAGACTGGCAACCTGAATATCGGCCTGCGTCACGCGACCTTTGGACTTTGTTAAATGGCCCATCACCTCGAAGGTGGTGGCAAAAAAGAGCGTCTGACGTTCCCGTTGATTGGCAAACCACGCCATTTTTCGGCTGCGAGCCTTATCAAACATATGGCCGATTAACAGCCCGAGAACCGCGCCCCAAAAGCCTCCGCCCATGATCAGAGCGAAAACCACACCAACCACTTTTCCCCAATACTGCATATACTCCCCAAATCGTCATGCCGTCGGCTAAAATTTGCTTTATCATACCCGTCATTCTATGCCGTGCACAGGCACAGTCTTCTCTGACCTGGCTCGAAAACGGGCAGGATTAACTAGCGCTGCGAAGATGAGTACGTTAGTCTCTGACCGTTTGCCAGCGTAAAGCCACAGATGACGGAACAACAAATACAACGTATGAAAAAACGTATTCCCACCCTCCTGGCCACAATGATCGGCACAGCCCTTTATAGTCAACAAGGGATGACAGCCAGTCTCGCCTCGCAATGTATGCTTGGCGTTCCGAGCTATAACCGTCCATTAGTGACAGGCGATACTAATAATCTGCCTGTGACCATCAATGCCGATGACGCCAAAGGTAACTACCCTGACGACGCCAATTTTAAAGGCAATGTGGATATTAATCAGGGCAATAGCCGCCTGCGTGCTGATGAAGTTCAACTTCACCAGAAACAGGTGGAAGGCCAGGCTGACCCGGTGCGTACAGTGGATGCACTGGGTAATGTGCACTACGACGACAATCAGGTCATCCTGAAAGGTCCGAAAGCCTGGTCAAATTTAAATACGAAAGACACCAACGTCTGGCAAGGCGACTACCAGATGGTGGGGCGCCAGGGACGTGGTGATGCAGACCTGATGAAACAGCGTGGCGAAAACCGTTACACCATCCTTGAAAACGGTTCATTCACCTCCTGCTTACCGGGTTCAAATACCTGGAGCGTCGTGGGTAGCGAAGTCATCCATGACCGTGAAGAACAGGTCGCAGAGATCTGGAACGCGCGCTTTAAACTCGGCCCGGTGCCGGTTTTCTACAGCCCGTACCTGCAATTGCCGGTGGGTGATAAGCGCCGTTCTGGTTTCTTGATTCCAAATGCCAAGTACAGCACGAACAACGGCTTTGAGTTTTATTTGCCGTACTACTGGAATATCGCCCCCAACTTCGATGCGACCATCACACCGCACTACATTCAAAAACGCGGCAATACTCAGTGGCAGAACGAATTCCGCTACCTGACGCAAGCGGGAACAGGTCTCATCGAATTTGATTATCTGCCGTCGGATAACGTCTATCAGGACGACCATTCTTCTACCGAGTCGAATCGCCATCGTTGGTTGTTCTATTGGAATCACTTTGGCGTGATGGACCAGGTTTGGCGTTTTAACGTCGATTACACCAAAGTCAGCGATCCATACTATTTTACCGACTTTTCGTCGAAATACGGTACCAGTACTGACGGTTACGCCACCCAGAAATTCAGCATGGGTTATTGGCTGGAGAATTTTAACGCCACCGTATCGACTAAACAGTTCCAGGTATTTAACCGGCAGAACAGTAATTCCTACGCCGCAGAACCACAGCTAGACGTGAATTACTACAAAAACGACCTGGGTCCGTTTGACGCACATATCTATGGCCAGGCGGTGCATTTTGCTAACACCAACGGAAATTATCCTGAAGCCACGCGTGTTCACCTTGAACCAACATTAAATCTGCCGCTGTCGAATAACTGGAGCAGCCTCGATACTGAGGCGAAGCTGATGGCGACTCACTATCAGCAAACCAATCTTGATGCCTACAACGCGGCGAACGGTACTGATTATAAAGATTCCGTTAATCGTGTGTTACCGCAGTTTAAGGTCGATGGGAAGCTGATTTTCGAGCGTGATATGACTCTGGCGGAGGGGTATAGCCAGACGCTGGAGCCGCGCGCGCAGTACCTTTACATACCATATCGCAACCAGAGCACTATCAAAAACTACGACTCCTCCCTGCTGCAATCCGACTACAGCGGCCTGTTTCGCGACCGTACCTACGGCGGTCTGGATCGTATCGCATCGGCAAACCAGGTTACCACCGGCGTCACATCCCGTATTTATGATGATGCTTCTGTTGAACGTTTTAACGTTTCTGTTGGTCAAATCTACTATTTCACACAGTCACGCACTGGCGATGACAACATAAATTGGGAGAAAGACAACAAAACGGGTTCACTAGTATGGGCGGGAGATACCTACTGGCGCATTTCGGATCGCTGGGGCTTGCGTGGCGGCGTGCAGTATGACACGCGTCTGAACAATATCGCTAACGGTTCCACATCAATTGAATATCGCCGCGATGAAGACCGTATGGTACAGCTCAGCTATCGCTATGCCAGCCCGGAATACATCCAGGCAACACTGCCGAACTACGCAGCCTCGGAACTCTATAAAGACGGCATTTCGCAAGTTGGTGCCGCAGCAAGCTGGCCGATCGTCGACCGCTGGTCTGTCGTCGGGGCTTACTACTACGATACCAATACAAACAAGCCTGCCGACCAGATGTTAGGTCTGCAGTATAACTCCTGCTGTTATGCGATTCGCGTTGGGTATGAACGCAAAATCAACGGCTGGGAAAACAACCAAAGCAAGTATGACAACGTCATCGGTTTTAACATTGAGTTGCGCGGTTTGAGCTCAAATTACGGTCTGGGCACGCAACAAATGTTGCGCTCGAACATTCTGCCGTACCGTAGCTCATTATGATGTGGTTGATTTGCAAAGTTATCGGTTAATTGAAATGGAAAAAGTATGAAGAACTGGAAAACGCTGCTTCTCGGTATCGCTATGGTTGCGAATACCAGTTTCGCTGCACCGCAAGTTGTCGATAAAGTAGCTGCCGTCGTGAATAACGGCGTGGTGCTCGAAAGCGACGTTGATGGTTTGATGCAATCCGTGAAACTTAACGCGGGCCAGGCGGGTCAACAATTGCCTGATGACGCTACGCTGCGTCATCAGATTCTTGAACGTCTGATCATGGATCAAATCATTCTGCAAATGGCGACGAAAATGAACATCAAGGTGACCGATGATCAACTCGATCAGGCCATCGCCAATATCGCCAAACAAAACAATATCTCCATGGATCAGATGCGCAGCCGTCTGGCTTACGACGGTGTGAATTTCAACACCTACCGTAGCCAAATCCGCAAAGAGATGATCATTTCCGAAGTCCGCAACAACGAAGTTCGCCGCCGCATTACCGTGCTGCCGCAGGAAGTTGAAGCGCTCGCGAAACAAGTAGGCAACCAAAACGACGCCAGTACCGAACTGAACCTGAGCCACATTCTGGTTCCGTTGCCGGAAAACCCAACCTCTGACCAGGTAAATGAAGCAGAAAGCCAGGCACGTTCTATCGTTGACGAAGCGCGTAAAGGCGGCGATTTCGGTAAACTGGCAATTACCTACTCTGCCGACCAGCAGGCGCTGAAAGGCGGCCAGATGGGTTGGGGGCGTATTCAGGAACTGCCGTCAATCTTCGCTCAGGCGCTTAGCACGGCGAAAAAAGGCGACATCATTGGCCCCATCCGTTCAGGCGTTGGCTTCCATATTCTGAAAGTGAACGATCTGCGTGGCCAAAGCCAGAGCATATCCGTGACCGAAGTTCACGCTCGTCACATTCTGCTGAAACCGTCGCCAATCATGAGTGACGACCAGGCTCGCGTGAAACTGGAACAGATCGCGGCTGACATCAAGAGCGGTAAAACCACCTTTGCTGCAGCGGCAAAAGAGTTCTCTCAGGATCCAGGCTCTGCCAATCAGGGCGGCGATATGGGCTGGGCGGCAGCGGATATCTACGATCCGGCATTCCGTGATGCGTTGATGAAGCTTAACCGTGGTCAGATGAGCGGCCCGGTACACTCCTCCTTTGGCTGGCATCTGATTGAGCTACTGGATACCCGTAACGTCGATAAAACCGATGCTGCGCAAAAAGATCGTGCTTACCGCATGCTGATGAACCGCAAATTCTCCGAAGAAGCGGCAACCTGGATGCAGGAACAGCGCGCCAGCGCTTACGTTAAAATCCTGAGCAACTAATGAACGCACATCGTGTCGTTATCACTCCCGGCGAACCCGCCGGGATTGGTCCTGATTTAGTCGTACAACTCGCCCAGCGTGACTGGCCCGTAGAGTTAGTGGTGTGTGCAGATCCAACGCTGCTCACCGAGCGTGCGGCGCTGCTGGGTTTGCCCCTCGTCCTGCGCGAGTACCACGCCGGACAACCGGCCCGTGCACAACAGGCAGGCAGCCTCACCGTATTACCCGTTGCACTCAAAACGCCAGTTGTGCCAGGCGAGCTGGACGTCAACAATGGACCATACGTGGTCGACACGCTGGCCCGTGCCTGCGATGGTTGCCTGAGCGGCGAGTTTGCTGCGCTGATCACCGGCCCCGTGCATAAAGGGGTGATCAACGACGCGGGTACGCCGTTTACCGGACACACCGAGTTCTTCGAAGAGCGTTCGCGCGTCAGCAAAGTCGTGATGATGCTGGCAACAGAGGAACTCCGCGTTGCGCTGGCCACGACCCATCTGCCCATCAAAGCGGTTGCCGAGGCCATCACGCCAGATTTGCTGCGCGACGTCATCACCATTTTGTATACCGATTTGCAGCAAAAGTTTGGTATCCGCCAGCCACATGTTCTGGTGTGCGGCCTGAACCCACACGCCGGGGAAGGCGGACATATGGGCACCGAAGAGATCGATACGATTATTCCGGTTCTTGATGAAATGCGCACAAAAGGCATGAATCTTAGTGGTCCACTGCCTGCCGATACGCTTTTTCAGCCTAAATATCTTGATAATGCCGACGCCGTACTGGCGATGTACCACGATCAGGGCCTGCCCGTGCTAAAATACCAGGGCTTTGGCCGTGGCGTGAACATCACGCTCGGTTTACCTTTTATTCGTACATCTGTTGATCATGGCACCGCGCTGGAACTGGCGGGCCAGGGAAAAGCCGATGTCGGCAGTTTTATCACGGCGCTTAATCTCGCCATCACCATGATTGTTAATACTCAATGACTAATCGAGTCCATCAGGGCCACTTAGCCCGTAAACGCTTCGGGCAAAACTTCCTCAACGATCAGTTTGTGATCGACAGTATTGTTTCAGCTATCAATCCGCAAAAAGGCCAGGCGATGGTCGAAATCGGCCCGGGCCTTGCCGCGCTGACCGAGCCGGTAGGTGAACGTCTGGATAAGCTCACCGTTATCGAGCTGGATCGCGATCTGGCTGCGCGTCTGCAAACTCACCCGTTTCTCGGGCCAAAGCTGACGATTTTTCAGCAAGATGCGATGACCATGAATTTCGGCGAGCTGTCGCAGACTATGGGTCAGCCGCTGCGCGTATTTGGCAACCTGCCTTATAACATCTCCACGCCGCTAATGTTCCATCTGTTTAGCTATACTGATGCCATTGCCGACATGCACTTTATGTTGCAAAAAGAGGTCGTCAATCGTCTGGTTGCAGGGCCAAACAGTAAGGCGTATGGTCGTTTAAGCGTCATGGCGCAATACTATTGCCAGATTATTCCGGTGCTGGAAGTGCCGCCAACAGCCTTCACCCCACCGCCTAAGGTGGATTCCGCTGTCGTGCGCCTGGTACCACATCGCACGTTGCCACATCCGGTCAAAGAAGTCCGGGTGCTGAGTCGGATCACGACGGAAGCCTTTAACCAGCGCCGTAAAACGATCCGCAACAGCCTTGGCAACCTCTTCTCCGTTGAGGTATTGACGGAGCTGGGCGTTGATCCGGCGATGCGTGCGGAAAACATCTCTGTTGCGCAGTATTGCAAGATGGCGAACTATCTGACTGATAATGCGCCGCCGAAGGAGAGTTAAGTCATGATCAATTCGCCCCGAGTTTCTGTTCAGGTGCAAAGTGTCTATATTGAATCGCAATCTTCACCCGATGAAGAACGCTATGTTTTCGCTTACACCATCACTATTCGGAATCTGGGGCGAGCGCCGGTCCAGTTGCTTAAACGGTACTGGCTTATCACCAACGGGAATGGCCGTGAAACTGAGGTTCAGGGTGAAGGTGTGGTCGGCGTTCAGCCGCACATTGAACCCGGCGGAGAATATCAGTATACCAGCGGTGCGGTAATTGAAACGCCGTTTGGTACCATGGAAGGCCATTATGAAATGATCGATGCGCAAGGGAAGGCGTTCCGCATCGCTATCCCGGTCTTCCGACTTGCCGTTCAAACACTAATCCACTGAGACAATGTCTACATATCTTATTGGCGACGTTCATGGTTGCTATGATGAACTGCTCGCATTGTTAAATCAGGTGCAGTTTGTACCTGGGCAGGACACCTTATGGTTAACGGGTGATTTAGTCGCGCGCGGCCCCGGCTCGCTGGATGTATTGCGCTACGTTAAATCGCTGGGCGACAGCGTTCGCCTGGTCCTCGGCAACCACGATCTGCACCTGCTGGCGGTGTTTGCCGGCATCAGCCGCAATAAACCCAAAGATCGGCTTAATTTGCTTCTGGAAGCGCCCGATGCCGACGACCTCATCAACTGGCTGCGTCGTCAGCCGCTGTTGCAGGTCGATGAGGAGAAAAAGCTGGTGATGGCCCACGCGGGTATTACGCCGCAGTGGGATCTGGAGACGGCTCAGCAATGCGCACGCGACGTTGAAGCCATTCTCTCCAGCGACTCCTACCCGTTCTTCCTTGACGGGATGTATGGCGACTATCCGAACAGTTGGTCAACGGAACTGAGCGGAATGGCACGGCTGCGTTTTATCAGCAATGCCTTTACGCGGATGCGCTACTGTTTCCCGAACGGGGAGCTGGATATGTATTGCAAAGATGTTCCGGAATACGCACCGGCACCGTTGAAGCCCTGGTTTACCATTCCCGGACCTGTCTCGCAGGCGTACAGCATCGTGTTTGGTCACTGGGCATCACTGGAAGGGAAAGGCACGCCAGAAGGCATTTACGCACTGGATACCGGCTGTTGCTGGGGCGGCACACTAACCTGCCTGCGCTGGGAAGATCAAGCCTGGTTTGTGCAACCGTCGAACCGTCAGATGGATTTAGGTGAAGACGAGGCGGTCGCCTCTTAAGAAGATACGCTGTCGCCCCGGCGCGCAACGCGCTACCGGGGCAGACAATTACCGACGTTCCAGAATCTCGAAGCAATAGCTATGAGAATTCTGCTCATCCGCATCGTTAAACTCGCTAAATACCGACTCCCAGTCATCCGGATCGTAATCCGGAAAATGGGTATCCCCTTCGACTTCGGCATCAATGTGCGTCAGATAGAGCTTTTGTGCCTTCGGCAGGAACTGCTCATAAACACGGCCACCGCCGATCACCATGATCTCTTCCGCGTCACCGCACTCGGCAATCGCCGCGTCAACCGAGGTGACCCACTGTACGCGATCGTCAGTGCCTGGCTTGCTGCTGATGACAATGTTTTTACGACCTGGCAGCGGGCGCCCAATCGACTCCCATGTCAGGCGTCCCATAACCACAGGTTTGTTTAGCGTATTACGTTTGAACCAGGCGAGATCGGCAGGTAGGTTCCATGGCATGGCATTCTCCATGCCAATGACGCGATCCACCGCTAACGCCGCAATCAGACTGATCATTGATAATTTCCCGGATGCAAAAAATTGTCGCCACTATACGGAAAGCGCATTCTTTCGTCGACTGGCGACAGGGTAAAGAGACAGAAAATTTTCGTAATCTGTAAGCAAACCCGCGCTGCACGATCGCATACCTTGCTTTCCACTTTTTCGCGAAGCAAACCCTTAACCGTCAATCAGCCGTAACACGCGCTATGGCTGTGGTTTCGCCTCAGGTTCATCGGCGACATCCCCCGTGTGACGGCCCTCTTTGGTCCCCTGCCAGCCATGGCGCTGGACCACGGACAGATGCGCCCGGTCTTCGCTGATAATCTCCGTCAACATCGCACTGGTGCGTTTAAAGACGTCCGCTCTGGCCTGAGCGGTGTTATCCACTCCGGCCATCTCTTCAACCATCTGGGTGTTGAACTGGCGGAAAAGGTCGGCACGCTCACGCGCCTCATAAGGCCCCAGACCTAACCCTTCGAGCGCCATTCGCCCGGCTTTCAACGCCGCTTCAAATGTTTCACGCTCCGGCTTCTCAACACCCGCCTGGCGCAGACGAATGTAATGATCGACGTCGCGGGCACGGGCAATAATACGCAGCGCCGGGAAATGGGTTTTCGCCAGCTCAGTAAGCTGGAGATTGGCCTGCGGATCGTCAATCGCGTTGATCAGCACTTCGGCTTTTCCGGCACCGGCTGACTCCAGCAGATCCACGCGCGTCGCATCGCCATAAAAGACCTTCATGCCGAATTTACGCAGCGTTTCAATGTGGTCCGGGTCGTGATCGAGAACAACCATTTTGACTCCACTAGAGAGTAGCAGACGCCCGGCAATTTGGCCGAAGCGGCCGAATCCGGCCACAATGACCCGCGGTTCATCTTCGTCAATCTCATCGGCTTCACGCGCTTGCCCGGTGGCAGCGCTTTCCAGACGCGTCAGCAGGACTAACAGCACAGGCGTCGCCGCCATGGACAACGCCACCGCCAGCGTCAAGGCTTTGACCCACTCCGGGTCGAGCACGCCTGCCATTTGTGCTGCACCAAAAACCACAAACGCGAACTCACTGCCCTGCCCCAGCAGTGCCGCAAACCAGCGCCGCTGTTTGCCTGGCACACTCAGCGGGCGAGCAATCAGCCACAGAACGAGGGTTTTAATCACCAGGAAACCGACCAGCAAAAGCAGGATACGCAGCGGATGAGTGACCAGGGTGCCAAAGTCTATCGACATACCGACACCGATAAAAAAGAGCCCCAGCAGCAGACCTTTAAAGGGTTCAATATCGCTTTCCAGCGCATGACGGTATTCCGAGCTTGCCAGCAGCACGCCAGCCAGGAACGCCCCCATCGCCATGGAAAGGCCAGCCTCTTCCAGCAACAAACCGAAGCCGAATACCAGAAACAGCGCCACGGCGCTGAACACTTCACGTAATCCGGAGCGGGCAACAAAACGCAGTGCCGGACGCGCGACATAGCGCCCCAGCACGACCACCAGCGCCAGCGCGCCAACCACTTTCAACGCCGACAAGGCAAACGCCCCCACCGTTGTGGATGCGCCACTGCTGGCCAGTAGCGGAATCATCGCCACCAGTGGAATGGCCGCGATATCCTGGAAAAGCAGCACGGAAAAGGCACTACGCCCCATTTGCGAAACGGTCAGGTTACGCTCATTCATCGCCTGCATGGCAATCGCGGTTGAGGAGAGCGCCAGCGTCAGGCCGATAAGCAGCGCCACCGGCCAGTCGAGCCCCAGCACCATACAAAACGCCCCCAACAAAACGCCGCAGGAGGCCATTTGCAACGCGCCGCCGCCAAAGACGGACACGCGCAACTTCCACAGTCTCTGGGGATCCAGCTCAAGGCCAATCACAAACAGCATCAACACCACGCCGATTTCAGCGAAGTGGAGGATAGATTCAGCGTCAGTGACCAGGCGTAAGCCCCACGGACCAATAATACAACCGGCGATCAGATAACCCAGCACGGACCCCAGCCCCAGACGTACCGCGATCGGTACGATGAGCGCGGCTGCCCCCAGGTAAATCAGCGCCTGAATAAGCGTATGACTATCCATGGTGGGTCTCCTGCCAGTCGAGCAACAATTGTTTGTAGCGACGGGCCTGCGCCTGCAGAGTTTCGTCGTCGCAAATGAAGGTGCAGTGAGTGGCAAACGGCGGCAACCAGTTCATCCCGCAATAGAGCGCCGTGGCCTGTAATGGCTGTCCCAGAACATCAAAGCCAGGGTGTGAGCCAATATCAAAGTGCTGATCCCCACCGCCCGTGGTCACGGCCCATAACAGACTTTTCCCCTGCAACGCACGCGCGCCATGGCCATATGCCCAGCCGTGGGCCAGGACTTTATCAATCCATAATTTGAGGAGCGGCGGTACACTGTACCATTGCATGGGATGTTGCCAGACAACCAGGTCAGCGCGACGCAATGCCTCCTGCTCGGCGGCGATATCAATATTGAAATCGGGGTAGAGGTGATAAAGAGAGCGAATTTCCACCCCCTCCAGAGTCCCTGCATGCTCAATCATCCGCTTATTCGCATGGGAATACTGCGGATAGGGATGGGCATAAATTATCAGAATCATCGATTAACCTGTTTTCACTGCACACTTTTTTCTTTGAGTGTAGACAGTTAATCGTCGTGCTAACAGCGACAATCTGTGCGGGATTAGCAGGCACCAGCACAGCACCTGTCAGAATAGCGGCTAAAACAGCGAGAAGGGCTGGCGTTACCGGTCTGCCGCCACCGAGGGGTGAGACAAAAAAAGTCCCGCGCTAATGGCGGGACGCTTTCTGACACGGAGTGAAATTAATTGTCCAGTTCACTCATGTTCTTCACCTGGTCGCGGTTAATCTGCTCGGTTTTACCCGTTTCCGCATTTTTGTAAGAGACCAGGCCGGTGTCGCTATCGATTTCCGGTTTGCCATCAGTCACGATTGTTTTGCCATCGGTGGTTTTTACGGCCTGATTGGATGAACAACCAGCAACGGTAAAGAGCGTGGCAGCCGTAAACAGTGACGTTAATAACAGTTTCGTTCGCATGGTGTTCTCCCCTGCTTTTCAATCGTTTTCAGTTAAATACAGGGTAACTTTAGACTAACTGACTGACCTTAAAAGAAAATACAGAACACTCTGAAGGTTTGACTTAATTCAGGGACTTGCGTCGAATCGTCATACTCCCCGTCTGAGCAAGCGTCAAACCACGCGTCTCCGGTGCAAAAGCGATGGAGATGAGCAGGCCAACGAGCGAAATTCCCGCCCCCATCAGCATGACGTAACTGATCCCATATTTAGTGATAAAAATCGGCAGCGCCCAGGCTGAAAGAATGGTACCAATCCGGCTCAGGGACATGATGACGCCAACGGCAGAGGCGCGAATATCGGTCGGGAACAGCTCATTCGGGTAAAGCCACTGGAGGTTTCCTGGCCCGCCGGAGAAAAAGGCATATACCGCGAATGCCGCAACCACCAGCCAGATACCCATTTCAGGGATCAATCCCAGCACGGCCAGCGCCAGTGTCATCATCATAAAGCTGCCGATCAGCAGCGGTCGCCTCCCCATGCTGTTCAGCCAGTACATCGGTGGAATGCAGCCCAGCATAAAAAACAAGCTGATCACCACATTGCCCAGCGCCGCGCTTTTCCCGACGCCCAGCCCCAGCAGGCCAACAATCTGCGGACCAAAGGTATAGATGGCGAACATCGGAATAACCTGGCACGTCCAGATAGCGGCGACAAACAAGACAAACGGGAAGTGACGACGATTAAACAGTTGTAAGAAGCGAGTTTCTTGTGGTGGTTCATCATCGAACGCTACCGGCTCGCCAAACAGTTTAATCATTATCTCCTCACACTCTTTCACCCGCCCTTTACGCAGGAGCCAGCGCGGAGATTCTGGAAGATCAAAACGCCCAATCAGGATCATGATACAAGGGATTACCGCACTCCCCAGCATCCAGCGCCATCCGCCGTCCACATCGTACAACCAATAACCGACCAGATCGGCACAGGTCGCGCCGACATACCACATCGCAGCAATAAAACTGATTGAGAAAGCTCGTTGGCGGGTACTGGAAAATTCAGTGATCATGGAGGTTGCGATAGGGTAATCCGCGCCAATCACCACGCCAATCAGTACTCGCATAATGAGCAATTCCATGGGCGAGGAGACAAACATCGTGGCCACCGATATCACCCCAATGGCAATGATATCGATGAGGAACATTTTCCGTCGCCCCACTTTGTCTGAGATGTAGCCAAACAACGAGGTGCCGACAAACAGACCCGCTAGCGTTCCCGCCCCCAACAATCCCAGCCACTGTGCATCCAGCTTTAATGCTGGCGTGAGTTGCTCCAGTGCAACGCCAATCATGACAAGCACATACCCATCCAGGAAAGGTCCGCCGCTTCCCCACAACATGATTCGACGGTGAATAGATGAGAATTGGATATCATCAAAATTTCTGATCTGCTGCATGGTTATGTCCTGTCTCAACGGCAAAATACGAGGTTGGTCACCTCAAGTGCCGAATGGCCCGGCAAAAGCACCTTCTCCAGCCAATACTTCACGTAATTTTTATAGGCCGGATAAATCTCTGTTATCCGGCACCGGTTTTAGCCGTAGCGAAACTCCACACCAAACGTACCGCGTGGGTAGTCCCATTTTTCGAGGACCGTATCCAACCCCAAAATCCGACAGGTACCGCACTCCAGGCATCCGGCGTAATCAAAACGCACGCTGCCGTCATCCTGCTTTTTGTACAGGCCCGCAGGACAGGTTTTAACTAACACCTCCAGCACCTGCTTATCGGGGTCGGTTTTTAAAATGATGTGTGGGTTTTCTTCATCCACATTGAATTTGTTAACACCCAGTTTGATGTCCACATTGACGGGGGAAGTCATAGTACAGTCGCTCCTTTTAGACCATCCTTTATCAAGTTGATAAAACCTACCTTTTTGGCATGACGAAGGATTTTCTTACGCATTGCTACCGGGGCGGTACCATCGACGGTAAACAGATCGCGTGCCACGCCAACCGCCATTTCCGGGTAACGGGTAAACATGCGCGGGTTATCGAGGAAGGCAGGTAAACGCTGATACATACGCATATCTCGCATCGGACCGTCATCAAGGCGCTGACGATAAGCCGAAAGCCCCTGACGGCTGAAATTGTTACTTTGCATCGCGGAAAGTACCGTTTTCGCGGCGGCTTCCCCTGCCGCCACGGCCAGGTCCATGCCACGAATGGTGAAACCAAGATTCATACACATGCCGGCGGCATCACCCGCGATCAGTACACCGTCGCCAACCAGTTCAGGCTGCATATTCATCCCGGATTCCGGAACAACATGAGCGGCGTATTCCACCATTTTTCCGCCGCTAATCAACGGCGCGACGGCAGGGTGCTGTTTAAAATCCTCCAGCATTTGCGGGACTGATTTTTTGGCCTCTTTGAGATGATGCAGACCGCATACTAACCCAAGCGAAACTGTCGTTTGATTGGTATAGAGGAACCCGCCCCCCATCAGGCCATCTGTCGGTGCGCCGGCAAACAACCAGGCCGCCCCTTCGTTGCCCCGTAACTGAAAACGATCTTCAATGACTGTTTTTGGCAATTCGATGAGTTCTTTAACCCCAACCGCAACATTCGAAGCCGTAACGCGTTTCGCCATGCCCAGTTGTTCAGCCAGCAAGGAGTTCACACCGTCCGCCAGAATCACGACTTTCGCTTCCAGAATGTCGCCATCGGCTTCCACGCCAACCACTTTGCCATCACGTTGCACAACATTGTCAACGCGGATCCCGGTGATCAATTGCGCACCCGCCTCTTCTGCCTGCTCCATCAGCCAGGCATCAAATTTACTGCGTAAGACGGAATAAGAGGCTTGCTCAGGTTCACCATGATCGCCGTTGAGGTAATCTACCGTCATTGCTCCCTTATCGGTCATAAACGAGAGCTTTTCATGTGTAATCAGGCGTTCGACGGGAGCATGCCCGGCAAAACCGGGAATAATACGTTCGAGACTATGGGCGTAAATACGCCCGCCAGTTACATTTTTCGCTCCGGCGGAATTGCCCCTCTCAATCACCAGTACTTGCGCACCTTCCCTGGCAAGCACCAGCGCTGCCACCGAGCCCGCCACCCCCGCCCCCACGATGATGGCGTCAAAAATATCTTCTGACATAAAAACTCCAGAAATTACCTGTAATAACAGAGCGGCCACCGCTCTGCTTAAGGAATTAGCGCGCTAATGCGGCCGTCAGTGCGGGTAAAATTTTCAGCGCATCACCGACGATACCGTAATCGGCATACTGGAAAATCGGCGCGTTTTTGTCTTTGTTAATAGCAAAAATCGTCTGTGCGCCGTTTGCGCCCACCATGTGCTGAATCTGACCGGAGATCCCTACAGCCAGGTACAATTCCGGTTTGAGCATCAGGTTAGAAATGCCGACATAGCGTTCGTGTTCCATCCATTTTTCGTTTTCAGCGACCGGACGCGAACAGGCCAACTCCGCGCCAATGGACTGGCACAACGCTGTTGCCAGCGAGATATTCTCCTTGCTCCCGATACCGCGTCCGACGCTGACAACCCACCGCGCTTTATCAAGATCAACATTACTGTTCTGGCGAGCCTGAGTTGCAGTGCGAATGACGGTGATTTCCGGCGACTGCCATGCGACAGTCTGCGCCACGCCGCTTCGCGAAGTGTCTGGCTGCGCCGGCTCAAATGTGCCGCTGCTGAGTGTAATCACGGCGAAAGAAGAACGTAGCGTTTCTTCGCCAATGGCAAGTCCGCCATACACCATATGTTTTACCAAAGCGTTATCACCCGCGATGGCGACGGCATTGGCATCATTAGAGACTGCGGCCGTCAGGCGGAAACCCAATTTTGCCGCCAGTAATTTGCCCCGACGTGTATTGGGCAACAGTACCAGCCCTTTCGAACCCTGCTGGCGAATGGTCGCCGCCATGGCGTCCGCATAATCTTCAATCATGCGGTCTTCCGGTTTACCGCTGAGATGCCAGACGCTATCAGCCCCCAGGTGGAATGCTGTGGCACTGTCGGTTTCACTGAGCACAAATACATTGATCTGTTCGCCCAACATGCGTGCGCCACCCACCAAATCAGCCAGCCGGGAAACGGTATCGCTGAATACCCATACAGTGGAAAACTTGCTCATAACATCCCCTTTTAATTGATGATCTTGCGCAGATGGTCAGCAAATACGGCGATTTGTTCTTCGCCATCACCTTCAATAACGATGCGCTGGCGCTCACGTTGTCCCGGCGCAGCGATCTGTTGCACGGAGTTCGCTTCCCGGTGGGTAAAACCAATATCTGCTGTCGTCCAGACCTGAACCGGTTTTTTAGCCGCGCCCAGAATGGCTTTCATGGAAGGAATTTGCGGGGAGTTAATATCCGTAGAGACCGCAATGGCCGCCGGAAGCGGTATGCTCAGGGTTTCGATCTCGTCTTCCAGAGCGCGCTCAACGGTCAGCGTGTTATCCACCAGCGATAAAATTTTACTGACGCCGTTGATTGCCGGAATGTGCAGCATTTCACCCAGCAGCAGACTGACCTGTTGGGCATAGAGATCGGAGGAACCGTCGCCACAAATAATCAGATCAAAGCCGGATTTTTTCGCTGCCTGCGCTAACGCCACTGCGGTTTGTTGCGGCAGCGCATTCTCAAACGCATCATCAATCACAACAATCAGTTCGTCCGGGCCGCGCGAAAGTACATCTTTGCGTCCTTTCGCATTAGTCAGCGCCTTCCCGCCAACACTCATGGCGATCACTTGCGCTTCTCCGGACTGCTGTTTTAACTGGCAGGCAGCTTCAATCGCATTCAAATCGTATTGGCTAATTTTGGCATCCGCTTTACTAATATCTAACGAACCATCCGCGTTATTGATCGCAATATCCTGTTCATCAGGTACGCACTTGTAACAAGTAATTATCTTCATTGCCTCTCCAGAAATCATGAAGGAATCGTCGTCCATATCGGCGATGGTAAATACAGATATCACACCATTTAATTACGGGATAAAACATTAATCACCAATATTGAAAATGTCACACCCTGTAAAATGGGACTTTCAATATTGTTAGCGACCTCACCAATATTGAAAAATCGGTTTCACCTTACAAATTTTCAATATTGTTTCCGGGATCACCAATATTGAACACCACAAGGATGAAAAAACAGAAAAACAACAAGTAAGAAATTGTTTTTAAAGAACTTATCAATCACTCCCAACCAAATAAAAACCGACAAAAAAGTGTGACCAGAATAACAGAATACGCTGTAGCGAATACCCATCATGGAGTACTCGCCGAATCTCCCTTGAGGTTAAAGAGTCATTAAATAAACACTCACAAAAATGAACATAAATATAACAAACGGGAACGAAATATAAATCAATTATGACACTGGAATTCGAACATGAAAAATGACAAGAGAAAGTCAGGTATAGAGCCAAAAGTTTTTTTCCCACCGCTAATAATCGTCGGAATACTTTGCTGGCTAACTGTTAGAGACCTTGATGCCGCCAATGTGGTTATTAATGCAGTATTTACTTATGTAACGAATGTCTGGGGATGGGCATTTGAGTGGTATATGGTCGTGATGCTCTTTGGCTGGTTCTGGCTGGTCTTTGGCCCTTACGCCAAAAAGAAACTGGGCAATGAGAAACCTGAATTCAGCACCGCGAGCTGGATTTTCATGATGTTCGCCTCATGTACCTCCGCAGCCGTGTTGTTCTGGGGATCGATAGAGATTTATTACTATATCTCTACGCCACCGTTTGCATTAGCCCCCAACTCTACCGGCGCCAAAGAGCTCGGCCTCGCCTACAGTTTGTTCCACTGGGGACCGCTACCGTGGGCCACCTATAGCTTCCTTTCCGTCGCTTTCGCCTACTTTTTCTTTGTTCGCAAAATGGATGTGATTCGCCCCAGCTCAACGCTTGTGCCTTTAGTGGGTGAGAAACATGTGAAAGGGCTGTTCGGGACCATCGTCGATAACTTCTATCTTGTGGCACTGATCTTCGCGATGGGTACCAGCCTCGGTCTGGCTACGCCGCTGGTCACCGAATGTATGCAGTATCTATTCGGCATTCCCCATACGCTGCAACTGGACGCGATCATCATTACCTGCTGGATCATTCTGAACGCAATCTGCGTGGCCTGCGGCCTGCAGAAAGGAGTGAAGATTGCCAGCGACGTGCGTAGCTACCTGAGTTTCCTGATGCTCGGCTGGGTATTCATTGTCAGCGGCGCCAGCTTCATCATGAACTACTTCACCGATTCCGTCGGTATGCTGTTGATGCATCTGCCACGTATGTTGTTCTACACCGATGCTATCGGCAAAGGCGGTTTCCCGCAGGGCTGGACCGTTTTCTACTGGGCCTGGTGGGTCATTTACGCCATCCAAATGAGTATCTTCCTCGCCCGTATATCGCGTGGCCGTACCGTTCGGGAACTGTGCTTCGGAATGGTGCTGGGCCTGACGGCTTCCACCTGGATCCTGTGGACTGTGCTGGGCAGTAACACGCTGCTGCTGATGGATAAAAATATTCTGAATATTCCGCAGCTTATCGCCGAGCATGGCGTACCACGCGCCATTATCGAGACCTGGGCCGCCTTACCCCTGAGTACAGCAACAATGTGGGGATTCTTTATTCTCTGCTTTATTGCCACCGTCACACTTATCAACGCGTGTTCTTACACGCTGGCCATGTCGACCTGCCGCGAAATACGCGATGGTGAAGAGCCGCCTCTGCTGGTACGTATCGGCTGGTCCATTCTGGTCGGCATCATCGGTATTGTGCTGTTGGCTCTCGGCGGGTTGAAACCGATACAAACGGCGATCATCGCAGGCGGCTGCCCTCTCTTCTTCGTCAATATCATGGTCACGCTGTCCTTTATTAAGGACGCCAAAGCGCACTGGAAAGATAACTAATATAAATCAACCATATCAAGAGGTTAAAAGATGGACTTTAACTTAAATGATGAACAGGAGCTGTTCGTCGCCGGTATTCGTGAATTAATGGCCAGTGAAAATTGGGAGGCCTATTTTGCCGAATGCGATCGCGATAGCGTCTATCCTGAGCGTTTCGTAAAAGCACTGGCCGATATGGGCATTGACAGCCTGCTGCTCCCGGAAGATCGCGGTGGTCTGGATGCCGGTTTCGTTACCGTGGCGGCTGTGTGGATGGAATTGGGTCGCCTGGGTGCACCAACCTACGTGCTCTATCAACTTCCTGGCGGCTTCAACACGGTGTTACGCGAAGGCACTCAGGAACAGATCGATAAGATCATGGCGTTTCAGGGTACCGGTAAACAGATGTGGAACTCGGCGATCACCGAACCGGGCGCCGGGTCTGACGTGGGCAGTTTAAAAACCACTTATACCCGTAAAAATGGTAAGGTTTATCTTAATGGCAGTAAGTGCTTCATCACCAGTAGCGCTTACACCCCTTATATCGTGGTAATGGCGCGTGACGGCGCGTCTGCGGATAAACCCATTTATACCGAATGGTTTGTCGATATGAGCAAACCTGGCATCAAAGTTAACAAGCTTGAGAAACTCGGTCTGCGCATGGATAGCTGCTGCGAAATTACCTTTGACGATGTTGAACTGGATGAAAAAGACATGTTCGGCCGTGAGGGTAATGGGTTTAACCGTGTTAAAGAAGAGTTTGACCACGAACGCTTCCTCGTTGCTCTGACGAACTACGGTACCGCAATGTGCGCCTTTGAAGATGCGGCGCGCTACGCCAATCAGCGAGTACAGTTTGGCGAAACGATCGGTCGCTTCCAGCTCATTCAGGAGAAGTTTGCCCATATGGCAATCAAATTAAACTCCATGAAAAACATGCTGTTGGAAGCCGCCTGGAAAGCAGATAACGGCACCATTACCTCCGGCGATGCAGCCATGTGCAAATACTTCTGCGCCAATGCGGCATTTGAGGTCGTTGACAGTGCGATGCAAGTACTCGGTGGCGTTGGGATTGCAGGCAATCACCGTATTACCCGTTTCTGGCGCGATCTGCGCGTTGACCGGGTGTCCGGCGGTTCCGACGAAATGCAGATCCTGACGTTGGGTCGCGCAGTGCTCAAACAGTACCGTTAATCGGGTGATAACCCCATCACGCCGTGATGGGGTTCCAGGGATGCCACACAGGAGTATGTCATGAGTCATCGTTTACCAATGCCCGTGTTTGGACCACTTGCGGGTGTACGGGTCGTTTTCTCCGGTATCGAAATTGCCGGGCCCTTCGCCGGACAAATGTTTGCCGAGTGGGGCGCAGAAGTTATCTGGATTGAAAATGTCGCCTGGGCCGACACAATTCGTGTCCAGCCCAATTATCCGCAACTCTCACGCCGCAATCTGCACGCGCTATCGCTGAATATCTTCAAAGATGAAGGCCGGGAAGCGTTCCTTAAGTTGATGGAAACCACCGACATTTTTATCGAGGCCAGTAAAGGTCCGGCATTTGCTCGCCGGGGAATTACCGATGAAGTGTTATGGGAACACAATCCGAAGCTGGTCATCGCCCACCTGTCTGGTTTTGGGCAGTTTGGGACAGAGGAGTACACCAACCTTCCTGCTTATAACACCATTGCGCAAGCCTTCAGCGGTTACCTGATTCAAAATGGCGACGTTGACCAGCCGATGCCCGCTTTTCCCTACACGGCAGACTATTTTTCCGGCATGACGGCGACAACCGCAGCACTTGCGGCGCTGCATAAAGTACGTGAAACAGGCAAAGGGGAAAGCATTGATATTGCGATGTATGAAGTGATGCTGCGCATGGGCCAGTACTTCATGATGGATTATTTCAATGGCGGCGAAATCTGTCCGCGTATGACCAAAGGCAAAGACCCCTACTACGCTGGCTGTGGTCTGTATAAATGCTCGGATGGCTACATCGTGATGGAACTGGTCGGGATCACGCAAATTACCGAGTGTTTTAACGATATCGGGCTGGCGCATATTCTCGGCACGCCAGAAGTTCCGGAAGGTACACAACTCATTCACCGCGTCGAGTGCCCGTACGGCCCACTGGTGGAAGAGAAACTGGATGCATGGCTGCTAACGCATACCATTGCCGAAGTACAAGCGCGCTTCGCCGAGCTGAATATTGCCTGTGCAAAAGTACTGACCATTCCTGAACTGGAGGGTAACCCGCAGTACGTCGCCCGCGAATCAATCACCCAATGGCAAACCATGGATGGCCGTACCTGCAAGGGGCCAAACATTATGCCGAAATTCAAAAATAACCCTGGGAAAATCTGGCGCGGCATGCCGTCACACGGCATGGATACCTCCGCCATCTTGCAGAACATCGGTTACAGCGAAGCAGATATTAAGGAACTGGTAAGCAAGGGGCTGGCCAGGGTTGAGGATTAAATATGTAGCGCTAACGGGATCGTGTAGCCACCCTGTTAGCGCTTACACCTAATTTCAGTGGATAAAAGTGCGATGGATGTTATTGGCGATCAAAACTTACGTCAGATGTGGGACGACCTGGCAGAGGTCTATGGCGATAAAACGGCGCTGATTTTTGAGTCATGTGAAGGTGAAGTACAGCAATTCAGCTATACCTTCCTCAATGAGGAAATCAATCGCACAGCAAACCTGTTCAACGGGCTGGGGATCCAAAAAGGCGATAAAGTCGCGCTGCATCTGGATAACTGCCCTGAGTTTTTCTTTTGCTGGTTCGGGCTGGCAAAAATCGGTGCCATCATGGTGCCGATTAACGCCAGACTATTGCATGATGAAAGTCTGTGGATCCTGCAAAACTGCCGGGCTCGTTTGTTGGTAACCACTGAAAACTTCTATCCCCTTTACCGTCAGATTCTGCAGGAAGGTGAAACGCAGCTCAATCATATCTGCCTTATCGACCGGCAGTTCTGTGTCTCAGATACCGCGGTGAGTGATTTTTATCAACTTAAGCGCGCCCAACCCACTACTCTGAACTCTACGCCGACGTTAAGCACCGACGATACCGCAGAAATTCTTTTCACCTCGGGCACGACCTCACGACCAAAAGGCGTGGTCATTACCCAATATAACTTACGCTTTGCGGGTTATTACTCCGCCTGGCAGTGTGCATTACGCGATGACGATATTTATCTGACCGCTATGCCCGCTTTTCATATCGATTGTCAGTGTACGGCGGCAATGGCCGCCTTCTCCAGCGGTGCCACCTTTGTGCTGCTTGAGAAATACAGTGCGCGTGCGTTCTGGAGCCAGGTGCGAAAATACCGTGCCACAGTTACCGAATGCATTCCCATGATGATTAGAACCCTGATGGTGCAACCGCCAATGCCTGCGGATAATCAGCATTGCCTTCGTGAAGTGCTTTTCTACCTCAATCTTTCCGTGCAGGAAAAAGACGCCTTTATTGAACGTTTCGGTGTCAGGTTGCTGACATCGTATGGCATGACGGAAACGATTGTCGGCATTATTGGTGACAGACCCGGTGATAAACGGCGCTGGCCGTCAATTGGCCGCGCGGGGTTTTGCTACGAAGCGGAAATTCGTAACGATCAAAATCAGCCCCTTCCTCCCCATGAAATCGGTGAAATATGCATTAAAGGCATGCCGGGGAAAACGCTTTTTAAAGAGTATTACGAACAGCCGGACGCAACCGCCATGGCGCTGGATGCAAACGGCTGGTTACATACCGGCGATTCGGGTTACTACGATGAAGAAGGCTTTTTTTATTTTGTCGACAGGCGTTGCAATATGATTAAGCGCGGTGGCGAGAATGTCTCCTGTGTAGAACTGGAGAATATCATTTCGACCCATCCAAAAATTCAGGATACGGTGGTTATCGGCGTTAAAGACACTATCAGGGATGAAGCTATAAAAGCCTTTATTGTTCTTCATGAAGGCGAAACATTAAGTGCTGATGAGTTTTTTTCTTTTTGCGCCAGTAATATGGCGAAATTTAAAGTACCGACGCTTGTTGAATTCAGGAGCGATCTGCCACGCAACTGTTCAGGGAAAGTCATCAAGAAAAATCTAACATAACCTATTCGGCTGAATTTATGTTCGCCGAAATAGAAATAACGTGAACACTTCATATCTTGCAGAGGCGGTATGCCTCTGCAAAGCATACACATATTTAAAAGGAGCAAAATATGAGTGAATCATTACATCTGAACCGCCATGGGCATATTCTGGAAATTATTCTCGATCGCCCCGTTGCCAATGCCATTGATGCAAAAACCAGTTTTGCCATGGGCGAAGTATTTTTGAATTTCCGCGATGACCCTGAATTACGCGTGGCAATTATTACCGGCGCCGGCCAGAAATTCTTTTCCGCGGGCTGGGATTTAAAAGCAGCAGCAGAAGGTGAAGCACCGGATGCAGATTTTGGGCCTGGCGGGTTTGCAGGATTGACCGAACTTTTTGATCTCGATAAACCGGTCATTGCCGCAGTAAACGGCTATGCCTTTGGCGGTGGGTTTGAACTGGCGCTGGCAGCAGATTTCATTATCTGCGCTGAAAATGCCAGCTTTGCCTTACCCGAAGCCAAACTCGGCATCGTGCCGGACAGCGGTGGGGTTTTACGTCTGCCTAAACGCTTACCGCCCGCTATCGTCAATGAAATGGTGATGACCGGGCGGCGCATGAATGCCGAAGAAGCACTACGTTGGGGTATCGCTAATTATGTTGTCAGTCAGGAAGCATTAATGGAGAAGGCGCGCGAACTGGCACAGCAACTGCTTCAAAGCGCACCACTGGCCATTGCCGCATTAAAAGAGATAACCAGAACAACCAGAGAAATGCCGGTAGAAGAAGGCTATCGTTATCTCCGTAGCGGTGCGCTGAAACACTATCCGGCGGTCCTGCATTCCGAAGATGCGATTGAAGGGCCGCAGGCCTTTGCCGAAAAACGCTCACCGGTATGGAAAGGACGTTAATAACTCATGAGCTACTACGCCTTTGAAGGCTTGATCCCGGTCGTCCATCCAGAGGCGTATATCCATCCGAGCGCGGTATTGATTGGCGACGTCATTGTAGGGGCTGGTGTCTACGTCGGCCCTCACGCTTCGCTTCGCGGTGACTATGGCCGCCTGATTCTGGAACCAGGTTCGAATTTACAGGATGGCTGCATTATGCACGGTTACTGCGATACCGACACCGTCGTCGGTGAGAACGGACATATCGGACACGGCGCGATTTTGCATGGCTGCGTGATTGGCCGGGATGCGCTGGTCGGTATGAACAGCGTGATTATGGACGGCGCGGTCATTGGCGAAGAGAGCATTGTTGCCGCCATGAGCTTTGTGAAAGCCGGATTTATCGGGGCAGCAAGACAGTTATTGGTAGGATCGCCAGCCCGTTTCATCCGTGATGTAACCGAAGAAGAGTTGCACTGGAAGCAGCTTAATACCCGGGAGTATCAGGATCTGGCTATCCGTTGTCGCTCATCATTATATGAAACGCAACCGCTACGCCAGCCAGAAAAAAACCGACCGCGGCTTAAAGGTACGACGGAGGTGAAGCCGAAATCAGCGCAATGACTTTATCGAATGGCGCACTCGCGCCATTCGATATTCGCTCATTAACGACGCAAACTTTTTGACAACATCATTTGCCATTTCTGTTCCGTCTTAAGTCCTGCTGGCAGGACTACAGGCATATGGGATGTTTTTGTGGTACTGAGAATTTTTTCCTGCGCATTATTTTTCAGCCTGGTATAGATTTGATCATCAATATTTTTTACACGCACCAGACGCTGACATTGACATCCTCTACCTTGCAGTTGATTTGGAATTGTCCTGGTCTCACAGGTAATTTCTTCTACCTCAGAAAGAATATAAGAAACCGTATTGATCGCTTTACAGTGGTCCATGTCAAAATGACTGGCAATTTCCTTAGCGCTCACCCAACGATTTTCCGCCATCATCCAATCGGCAATTAACAAATACAGGGGTTTTTCAACATATTCTTTACTCATAAGCACACCATTTTTACAAATTAAAAATCTTGTTATGGTCAGGCTTGCCTGAATATCGACAAAACCATTAACCACATTAAAAGTACGGATAACAAGAAATAGTATGCAGGTTTGAGGATCATTAGTGTGAGCAAAATCGTGCTAGTAGCATTAGAAAAATGCGTAACAATGATTTGCACGTTCAGCACGAATGGTATGTATAAAAAACGGTTCCTGAACAGGAACCGTTTATTTAATCGGTAATACTGTGCGCTGGTCTGCGCAGCACTGCGCAACAAGTTACGCTTTAATCTGCGCGTGCATTTCCTGAACGGAGGTCACCTTCTCGGTGGCATCGGCATTCAGCGCCATCGCGGTAGCAAAACCACCGTTCAGCGTGGTGTCGTAATGCACTTTGTACTGCAGCGCGCTGCGGCGAATGACCCTGGAGTCTTCTATCGCCCGACGGCCTGCGGTGGTGTTGATGATGTAGGTGTATTCGCCATTCTTAATACGGTCCTGAATGTGCGGACGACCTTCATGCACCTTGTTCACCAGACGCGGATTAATACCGGCTTCACCCAGGACAATCGCCGTACCGTGGGTTGCATCCAGCTCGAAACCGAACTTGAGCAGCTTCGCTGCAAGGTCAACCACACGCTCTTTATCCCCTTCACGTACAGAAAGCAGCGCACGACCCTGTTTCTTCATCGTGGAGTTGCTACCCAGTTGCGCTTTAGCAAACGCTTCGGCGAAGGTACGGCCCACACCCATCACTTCCCCGGTAGAGCGCATTTCTGGCCCTAACAGCGGGTCAACGCCCGGGAATTTATTGAATGGCAGCACCACTTCTTTCACTGAGTAGTACGGCGGGATAATTTCTTTGGTGACGCCCTGCTGTGCCAGCGTCTGACCGACCATCACACGCGCCGCCACTTTCGCCAGCGGTACGCCGGTGGCTTTGGAGACAAACGGTACGGTACGCGCCGCACGCGGGTTCACCTCAATCAGATACACTTCGTTATCTTTTACCGCAAACTGGACGTTCATCAGACCGCGAACCTGCAGTTCGAAGGCCAGTTTCTGCACCTGCTGGCGCATCACGTCCTGGATGTCCTGGCTCAGCGTGTAGGCTGGCAGGGAACAGGCGGAGTCGCCGGAGTGCACGCCAGCCTGCTCGATATGCTCCATGATGCCGCCAATCAGCACCATTTCGCCGTCACAGATAGCGTCAACATCCACTTCTACCGCATCGTCCAGGAAGCGATCCAGCAGGACTGGCGCATCGTTGGACACGCTCACTGCGGTCTGGAAGTAGCGACGCAGGTCGGCTTCGTCGTAGACGATTTCCATCGCACGGCCGCCCAGTACATAAGACGGACGCACCACCAGCGGGTAACCAATCTCTTTCGCCTTCTCAACCGCTTGCTCAATGGCGGTGACGGTGGCGTTCGCCGGTTGTTTCAGTTTCAGACGGTCAACCGCCTGCTGGAAACGTTCACGGTCTTCGGCACGGTCAATGGCATCCGGGCTGGTACCGATAACCGGTACACCCGCCGCTTCCAGCGCGCGCGCCAGTTTCAGCGGCGTCTGGCCGCCGTACTGCACGATAACGCCTTTCGGCTTCTCGATACGCACGATTTCCAGCACATCTTCCAGCGTTACCGGCTCGAAGTAGAGACGGTCGGAGGTGTCATAGTCGGTGGAGACGGTTTCCGGGTTACAGTTGACCATGATGGTCTCGTAGCCGTCTTCGCGCAGCGCCAGTGAGGCGTGTACGCAGCAGTAGTCAAATTCAATCCCCTGACCGATACGGTTCGGGCCGCCACCCAGTACCATGATTTTATCGCGGTCCTGGTTCGGATTCGCTTCACACTCTTCTTCATACGTGGAGTACATGTAAGCGGTGTCGGTCGCGAATTCTGCCGCACAGGTGTCCACACGTTTGTAGACCGGGTGCAGGTTGTACTGATCGCGCAGCTTACGCACTTCCGTTTCGCGCACGCCTGCCAGTTTAGCCAGACGCGCATCGGCAAAGCCTTTACGCTTGAGCATACGCAGGAAATCCGCGTCGAGGCCGTTAATACCCACTTCGGCGACTTTCTCTTCCAGACGCACCAGTTCTTCAATCTGCACCAGGAACCAGCGGTCAATATTGGTCAGGTTGAAAACGCCATCAACGGACAGGCCTGCACGGAAGGCATCGGCGATGTACCAGATACGCTCAGCGCCAGCGTCTTTCAGCTCGCGACGGATTTTGGTCAGCGCTTCCGGGTCATCCAGGCTCACTTTCGGGTCAAAGCCGGTTGCGCCCACTTCCAGGCCGCGCAGCGCTTTTTGCAGGGATTCCTGCTGCGTGCGGCCAATGGCCATCACTTCACCGACCGATTTCATCTGAGTGGTCAGGCGGTCGTTGGCGCCAACGAATTTCTCAAAGTTGAAGCGCGGGATCTTGGTGACAACGTAGTCGATAGACGGTTCGAAGGACGCCGGGGTACGGCCACCGGTGATATCGTTCATCAATTCGTCGAGGGTGTAACCCACCGCCAGTTTCGCCGCCACTTTGGCAATCGGGAAGCCGGTCGCTTTCGAGGCCAGCGCAGAGGAGCGGGAGACACGCGGGTTCATTTCGATAACAATCAGACGGCCATTTTTCGGGTTAACCGAGAACTGGACGTTAGAACCGCCGGTTTCCACGCCGATTTCACGCAATACCGCCATCGAGGCGTTACGCATGATTTGATACTCTTTATCGGTCAGGGTCTGTGCAGGCGCAACGGTGATGGAGTCACCGGTGTGGATGCCCATGGCGTCGAAGTTTTCGATGGAGCAGACGATGATACAGTTGTCGTTTTTATCACGCACCACCTCCATCTCGTACTCTTTCCAGCCAATCAGCGACTCATCAATCAGCAGCTCTTTTGTCGGGGAAAGGTCCAGACCGCGTTCACAAATCTCTTCAAACTCTTCGCGGTTGTAGGCGATACCGCCGCCCGTTCCGCCCATGGTGAAGCTGGGTCGAATGATGCACGGATAGCCCACGTCAGCGGCAACGGCGAGCGCCTCTTCCATATTGTGCGCGATACCGGAACGCGCGGTTTCCAGGCCGATTTTCTTCATCGCCACGTCGAAACGGCGGCGGTCTTCTGCTTTATCAATCGCGTCAGCGGTGGCACCGATCATAGTGACGCCGAACTCGGCCAGTACGCCCTGGCGTTCCAGTTCCAGCGCACAGTTCAGCGCTGTCTGGCCCCCCATGGTCGGCAGTACCGCATCCGGACGCTCTTTTTCGATGATTTTGCGTACCACTTCCCAGTGGATCGGCTCGATATAGGTTGCATCCGCCATTTCCGGGTCGGTCATGATCGTCGCCGGGTTGGAGTTCACCAGAATGACGCGATAACCCTCTTCACGCAGCGCTTTACACGCCTGCGCACCGGAGTAGTCGAACTCACACGCCTGACCGATAACAATCGGGCCGGCGCCAAGGATCAGGATGCTTTTTATGTCTGTACGTTTTGGCATGGCTCTTTTTCGCTCCTGATTATTTAGCAGACTGACGGTAAATCTCAATTAACTCGATAAAATGGTCAAACAGCGGCGCAGCGTCGTGCGGACCCGGGCTTGCCTCAGGATGGCCCTGGAAGCTGAATGCCGGTTTATCCGTGCGATGAATCCCCTGCAGGGTGCCATCAAACAATGACTTATGCGTGACGCGCAGGTTTGCAGGCATGGAGGCTTCATCTACTGCAAAACCGTGGTTCTGTGCGGTAATCATCACGGTGTTGTTATCGATATCTTTTACCGGGTGGTTGCCGCCATGGTGACCGAACTTCATCTTCACAGTTTTCGCGCCGCTCGCCAGCGCCAGCAACTGGTGGCCAAGACAGATACCGAATACCGGAATGTCGGTCTCAAGGAATTTTTCGATTGCCTCGATAGCATAATCGCACGGTGCCGGGTCGCCAGGGCCGTTAGAGAGGAAGATACCGTCCGGATTCATTTTCAGGACATCTTCCGCCGACGTTTTCGCCGGAACGACCGTCAGACGGCAGCCTCTGTCCACCAGCATACGCAGGATGTTACGTTTTGCGCCGAAGTCGTACGCCACGACATGCAGCGGCAGTTCATCTTCGCTTTTCGCTTCCGGCAGTTCGCCTTTCAGTGTCCAGCTCCCCTGCGTCCAGCTATATGGCTCGGCAGTCGTCACTTCTTTCGCCAAATCCATCCCGTTCAGCCCCGGGAAGCTTTTCGCTTTCTCCAGCGCCAGAGCGGCATCCAGATTGTCCCCGGCGATGATGCAGCCATTCTGTGCGCCTTTTTCACGCAGCAGACGCGTCAACTTACGGGTATCGATATCGGCAATCGCCACGATGTTATGGCGTTTCAGGTATGAAGAGAGGTCTTCGGTATTACGATAGTTGCTGGCAATCAGCGGCAGGTCGCGAATGACCAGGCCTTGCGCATGTACCTGAGAGGATTCTTCATCGGCGGCATTGGTGCCGACATTACCAATATGGGGATAAGTAAGGGTGACGATTTGGCGGGAGTAGGAAGGATCAGTGAGGATTTCTTGATAACCGGTCATTGAAGTATTGAAAACGACTTCCCCAACCGCCGAACCTGTTGCCCCTATGGCCCGACCGTAAAACTGGGTTCCGTCTTCCAGAACCAATAGCGCTGACTTAATCAAAACACCCTCCAGAGAATATTCACTCACTTTATTTGCATATTAATTCAATTATAAGCCTCGAATCAATGCAAATTTGCGTAACCGCGAATTTTTTGCAAACGGCGGCATTCTGGAGACATGAAGGGTAAAAGTCAACTCATAGCGCATCTTTTTCATGTCTTTTTGCGCCCCAGAAAAGAATAGCACGATTTAGAGGGCAAAAAGATCACATTACCGGAGGAAGGAAAACGCTTGCGTCGCCATAAAACTGGTTACACGGGCTCAGCTCTAGTAGAAAGTGGACCAAACGGTCAAAATTTACATTTCAGCAACCATAATGAGACGGAAGATAGTCATTAATAGGGGTTTAAACGAGGAAATCACATAAAGTCGGGAAAAATAAAAGGGCAATAAAATATTGCCCTATGCAATCAATGCATTACGACTGCAACAACCACATCACGATGGGTAATAAATTTTACAAATTGTTCAGATCCAGCACATCTCGCATGTCAAAAAGGCCGGTTTCTTTGTTTTTTAGCCATAAAGCAGAGCGAACAGCGCCATTGGCAAACGTCATTCGGCTTGATGCTTTATGGCTAATTTCAATGCGTTCACCGATATCAGCGAACATCGCTGTATGTTCGCCGACAATGTCGCCCGCGCGAACGGTAGCAAAGCCAATTGTGCCCGGTACACGCTCGCCGGTATGGCCTTCACGTGCATAAACCGCACAATCTTTTAAATCTTTATTCAATGCCTGGGCAATAGACTCTCCCATAGCCAGGGCTGTTCCTGACGGCGCATCTACTTTATAGCGGTGATGTGCTTCGATGATTTCTATATCGGTGTAATCCCCCATAACCTTCGCCGCTTTTTCCAGCAGCTTAAGCATTACGTTCACGCCAACGCTGAAATTCGCTGCAAAAACAACGGCAATCTCTTGCGATGCCTCGCGAATTGCCGCTTTGCCTGCATCATCAAAACCGGTGGTACCGATAATCATCCCTTTGCGGTGCTGGCGACAAAACGCCAGATGAACAAGGGTTCCCTCCGGACGGGTGAAATCGATCAGTACATCAAAATCGTCCTTTACCGCCTGCAGATCGCTGCTCACGGTAACGCCTGTTGTACCCACGCCAGCGAGCTCTCCTGCATCGCTGCCCAGCAGGGAAGAACCTTCGCGCTCCAGCGCTGCGCCAAGCGCGACGCCATCCATCTGCTGGGTTGCCTGAATTAACTGGCGGCCCATACGCCCGCCGGCCCCCGCGATGGCTACGCGGATTTGTGCATCATGCATAGTTGTACTCTTTTGTTAATGAAATGCTGAAAATCGTTCTCAGATTAACCAGCCCGCGTCGGGGCTACCAGCCGAAAACACCGATAATTAGAATTAAATGATAAACAGCGGGAAATATCAGTAAAAGACATGTGTTCGCATGTTGCGAATTGAATAGCAAAACCCACATAAGACACTGATCATCGGTATGCTAAGAAGATTTTTCACTACAGCGATGCGTTACTACCTCGTCTTTTGCTGCATGACAACGCACCGCGCGTCAGCGAACGGTCAGCGTTCGTCCACTGTATAGCTGACCACGAGCTGACCTTTTTTCATTTTGACATTGGTAAGTGTGATGAGCCCGATTTCACGCAGTGCGCTGACATGGGTGCCGCCGCAACCATAGGCAGGCAATTCGCCGAAGCGAACGTGCCGCTTTCCTTCGGAAAAGCCGATGTGTCGCGGCAGATTTTCCTCCATCCACGCACTGATTTTCGCCGTTAACATCTCCGCAGTGAGAGTCCCGTTACCGCTAAAAGTAATGCGCCCCTCACCTGGCCAATGATGGGCTTTTACAGGCTGCCAGCCGAATGTTTCACCTGCACAACCAATCAGATGTCCGGCCGAATGCCAGCGTGCATGAAGATGACGTAATTCACCGTCGACACTGAGCGTGACCGGGCCTGGCGCGACCGGCGTGGCGGTGCGGTGCCATACCGTATCACCGTCGGCGAAAACGCGTTGTACGGGCACGCCGTCGATGGTTCCGCCATCAGAAGGCTGACCGCCTCCCTGTGGGTGAAAGAGCGTGGCATCCAGCTCAATCACATAACCGTCCTCCCCATCGGGAATACATTGCACAACATTGGCCTGGCCCTGTGTCTCATCACTGGTGTAGTAATTTCGTGTTGTCATCTTCTTCCTCCTGATTACACGACCAGTATATTATCTTCACTGGCTTTGATAATCCGTTGCGCTCTCAACACACTTTTGCCTGGCAGACACAAATGAATAACACCCTACTTCCCGATCTCGCGACCTTTGTTCTGATTGTCGATCAGGGCAGCTTCTCTGCCGCCGCCCGTGTTTCCGGCGCGACACCATCTGCAATGAGCCGCTGCGTTTCACGCCTTGAGCAGGCGCTGGGTAATAAATTACTGCACCGTACAACACGCAAACTGCGGCTGAGTGAGTCCGGGCGTAGCGTGTACGAACATGCGCAAATGATGCTCGACGCCGCCAGACAGGCAATGAATGCTGGCAGCAGCGTGCAGGATATTGCACAAGGCACCCTGACTATCAGCGTGCCCAAAGCCGTTGGGCGATTTGTTATCCACCCCCTCATGCGCGAATTTCTGGTCCGTTATCCGCAGGTTGATGTACGGCTGCGCCTGGAAGATCGGTATATGGATTTAATTGATGACGGCGTCGACCTGGCGCTGCGCATTACCGACTCGCCTTCTCCCGGCCTGCACGGTAAGCCGTTAATACCGATTAAGCATCTGATTTGCGCCACGCCGGAATATCTTCGCCAGCACGGCACACCCGAGAAGCCGGAAGATTTACGCCAGCATAGCTGCATCAGTCTTGGCGAAACGCCAGCAGACTCACGCTGGAAATTTCGTAAGCGTGGCAAAAGCGAAACCATTCAGACCCACGGACGCTATGCCGCTAACCACACCGGCGTGCGTCTTGATGCGGTGCTGAACCATCTGGGGATAGGCAGCCTGCCGCTGTTTACCGCAAGTGCGGCACTGGCGCGAGGCGAGATAGTTCAGGTGCTGCCAGACTGGGAATTTATTAGCGACTACTCCGGGCAGCTCTGGCTACTGTGGTCTTCAGGAAAGCATATGCCCGCCAGAATGCGGGCAATGATTGATTATTTAAGTGAGAAGATGCCGCTGGTCTCGCTTACGGCGCCTTACTGAGTACGTCTGCAACCCAGGCGCGGAATGCATCGATATCAATACCCAGGGCCACCTGCGCATTCGCGGGTTTCCCCAGACGGCCTTCAATGTCCACCACGGTGGTGCCCGCCGTGTACGTGCCCTGGGTTTCCACCGCCACAAAGCAGGATTTCAGGGTAAAAATGTCCGGGCGCACCAGCCAGGCAATCGCGCAGAGATCGTGCATTCGTAGCCCGGTCGCCATACTGCCGCTGCGGTAGTGGCTGAACAGGGCATGTAGCATTTTCCCGGTTTGATTTCCCGATGGCAGCATAGACAGATAATCCGGGGTAAGCGTTGCATGGTTAGTCACATCCAGACCGCACATCACAATCTCCAGCCCGCTTTCAAAGACACGCGCAGCCGCCTCCGGGTCGATGGCGATATTAAATTCGGCATTCGGCGTGAAGTTACCGCGTCCGGCAGAGCCACCCATCATCACCAGACGACGAATGTTGAACTGACATTCCGGGTAGTGGGATAACAGCAGAGCAATGTTGGTCAATGGGCCAATCGCTACCAGTGTGACCGGCTCCGGTGAGGCCATGAGCACATCGCGGATCGCCTGAAACGCTGGCTTTGCCAGCGGCTGGCGCTGATGTTCAATAAAGTTATAGCCTTCCATGCCGGATTCACCGTGGACACTTGCCGCATCGCGCAGCGGGCGCAGCAAAGGCGTTGCCGCCCCTTTCGCTACCGGAATATTGGCATTCCAGAAGTGAAGCAATTGCAGAGCGTTACGGGTGGTTTTCCCCAGCGAGACATTACCTGCGACCGTGGTCATCAGTTTGAGATCAAGCTCAGGAGCAAAAAGCGCAGCGGCAATGGCAGCCGCGTCGTCAATACCAGGATCGGTGTCGAGAATAATCGGCAGGCGCATACATCCTCCATAAAAAATGCCAGGCGTCAGGCCTGGCATCTTCTCATAAACTCAAAGCGAAAAAGTTATTCGACTTCGCGAACATCGACCCGCAGCTCTTTCGGTACTTCGAAAACGATATTTTCTTCACGGCCTTCCAGCGGAATGGCTTCCCCACCGCCAAGCTCCTGCAGACGGGAGATAACGTTTTGCACCAGAACGTCAGGCGCCGATGCCCCGGCCGTTACGCCAACGCAACTGATTTCGCGCACCCACTCTTCCTGAATATCAGAAGCATCATCAATCAGGTAAGCGGATTTCCCCATACGCTGGGCCAGCTCCGCCAGACGGTTGGAGTTCGACGAGTTCTTCGAGCCGACAACCAGTACCACTTCCGCCTGTTCCGCCAGTGCGCGCACGGCTTCCTGACGGTTGGTCGTGGCGTAGCAGATATCATCTTTACGCGGCCCGACAATTTTCGGGAAGCGCTGACGCAGCGCATCAATCACGTCGGAAGTATCATCCACGGAGAGTGTCGTCTGCGTCATAAAAGAGAGCTTATTGATATCTTTGATATTGAGTGTCTCTACGTCTTCCGGCGACTCCACCAGGTACATTCCCCCTTTCGGGTTGCTGTATTGCCCCATGGTGCCTTCGACTTCCGGATGACCAGCATGGCCAATCAGGATGGCTTCTTCCCCACGACGACTGGCGCGAGCGACTTCCATATGCACTTTGGTTACCAGTGGGCAGGTGGCATCAAAGACGGTCAGATCGCGGCTTTTCGCTTCGTTACGTACCGCCTGTGAAACACCGTGAGCAGAGAAAATCAGGATCGCACCGTCCGGCACTTCGCTGATTTGCTCGATAAAAATCGCCCCGCGTTCACGCAGGCTGTCTACCACGTAACGGTTGTGGACCACTTCGTGACGGACATAAATGGGCGCGCCATAAATCGCCAGCGCGTTTTCAACAATGCTAATCGCGCGGTCTACGCCCGCACAAAAACCACGTGGGTTAGCCAACAGGATCTGCATGCATCCCCTCCAGTGCCGGTTCCACTTCCAGCACGTCGACATCAAAATGAACGGTCTGCCCTGCCAGCGGATGGTTAAAGTCAACGGTAATAGAATCACCGTTGATCTCACGGATCACGCCTGGCATTTCGCTGCCATCCATTGCGGTAAAGAGCATAATCGCGCCGATTTCCGGCTCACCCGCGTCCATAAAATCACGGCGCGAGAAATACTGAATCAGATCGGGAACCGGCGTGCCAAATGCCGCGTCCGGTTCCAGCGAAAACGCTTTTTTGTCGCCTGCTTTCAATCCCAGCAAGTGCTGCTCAAGCCCTTCGGACAGTGAACCATCCCCCAGACGAAACAGCGCAGGTTTACCATTGTTGCGGGTTGACTCAGCGGTGGAGCCATCTTCGAGTTTGAGCGTAAAGTGCACCAGCACCGCGCTATTACTCTGTACAGATTTTGACATGCAGGTACGCTCACTTGTTTTGCCCGGTGACGATAACGCTTACCGGGCCTGAGGATAACCCAAGCCGGGCAAGCGTAACGCCGCCCGGCAGGTTTTGTTACGCCTGTTTCTTCGCAGCCGCGTTCGGCAGGAAGCCTTCCAGCACAATCAGCGCCGCGCCGACGCAAATGAAGCTGTCGGCCAGGTTGAAGGTGGCGAAATGCCAGTCGCCGACATAAAAATCAATCATATCAACGACAAAACCGTGCCACAGGCGATCGAACAGATTGCCTAACGCACCGCCGATAATCATCGCGTAGGCGATATTGTTCAGCTTCTGCGAGGCTTTTGAACGGTACATCAGTACCGCCAGCACGACAGAAATACCGATAGCGATACCGGCAAAGAACCAACGCTGCCAGCCACCGCTGTCCGCGAGGAAACTAAATGCCGCGCCATAGTTACGCGCGTAATGCAGATTAAGCGACGGGAACAGCGGCACCGTATCCCCCAGCGCAAAATGCTGGAGGATAAGGAACTTGCTGCCCAGATCGATAATCAGCACGACGACGACCAGCCACAACCAGCGTAGCCCTGTTGAAAAGATCGGTTTACTCATCAGGCAAACTTACGTTTTTCGCCGTCACCGGCGACGTTGCTGACACAGCGTCCGCAGATTTCTGCGTGTTCCGCTACCTTGCCGACATCCTGAGTGTAATGCCAGCAACGCGGGCATTTCTCACCTTCGGCTTTGCTTAACGCCACTTTCAGACCTTTGAGCAGCTCGCTCTGTTGGGCATCAGCACAAGCGTTGGCATAATCTTCAACTTTCGCACCGGAGGTCAACAGGACAAATCGTAATTCGTCACCCAGCGCCGTCAGTTTCGCAGACAGCTCAGGTTCAGCGAACAGGGTTACTGCCGCTTCCAGCGAACCACCCACTTTCTTGTCGGCACGCGCCTGTTCGATAACCTTGTTCACTTCACCACGCACTTTGAGCAGTTCTTCCCAGTAGGCGTCGTTCATGGCTTCGGTTTCCGCCAGACCAAACAACCCCTGATACCATTCGCCGGTGAACACATATTTTTCGCGCTCGCCTGGCAGGTAGCCCCAGATTTCATCTGCGGTGAAGGACATGATCGGCGCCATCCAGCGCACCAGCGCTTCTGCGATATGGTACAGCGCAGTCTGGCAGCTACGACGGGCAACGCTGTCCGCCTTTGCGGTGTACTGACGATCTTTGATGATATCGAGGTAGAAAGAGCCCATCTCGATGGAGCAGAAACGCATCAGGCGTTGCACAACTTCATGGAAATCATAGGAGTCGTACGCGCTGATGATATCTTTCTGCGCTGCCTGCGCGCAGCCCACCGCCCAGCGGTCCAGCACCACCATCTCTTCCGGTTTCACCATGTCTTTTGCCGGATCGAAACCATTGAGGTTCGCCAGCAGGAAGCGCGCGGTGTTACGAATACGGCGATAGCTATCGGCGGCACGTTTGAGGATCTCATCGGAAACCGCCATTTCACCGGTATAATCGGTTGATGCCACCCACAGACGCAGGATATCCGCGCCCAGTTTGTTCATCACGTCCTGCGGAGAAACGGTATTACCGATAGATTTGGACATCTTACGGCCCTGACCATCGACGGTGAAGCCGTGGGTCAGTACCTGGCGGTAAGGTGCTTTGCCTTTCATCGCGACGCTGATCATCAGAGACGACATGAACCAGCCACGGTGTTGGTCAGAACCTTCCAGATACATATCCGCTGCGTGGCCGCCAAATTCCGGACGCGCGTCAACCACAGAGTAGCTTGTTGAACCGGAGTCAAACCAGACGTCCAGGGTATCCGGCACTTTCACGTAGTTGTCAGCGTCATCGCCCAAAATTTCACGCGGATCGAGATCCCACCACGCCTGAATGCCGTCTTTCTCAACGTATTTAGCGACAGCTTCCATCAGTTCAGTGGTACGCGGATGCAGCTCTTCGGTGTCTTTATGCACGAACAGCGCCATCGGCACGCCCCAGGTACGCTGACGGGAGATACACCAGTCAGGACGGTTCGCGACCATCGATTCGATACGTGCTTTACCCCATGCCGGGATCCAGCCGCTCAGGTTCTCTTTCGCCAGACCTTCCTGCTCAATGCGATCGATCTCTTTGAGAGACTGAATGCGCAGGCCTTTCTGATCCATGCTGACGAACCACTGCGGGGTCGCACGGAAAATGATCGGCGACTTGTGGCGCCAGCAGCACGGATAGCTGTGTTGCAGTTTTTCGACATGCAGCAGTGAACCGTTGTCACGCAGCAGGTTGACGATAATATCGTTCGCTTTGAAGACGTTTACGCCATCCAGAATCGGATACGTACCCGGCAGATATGCCCCATCCGGGCCAACCGGGTTAGCGATTTCCAGACCGTATTTTTGGCTGATGGTATAGTCATCAGGGCCATGACCACCGGCGGTATGCACTGCACCGGTACCGGCTTCCAGCGTCACGTGGTCGCCCAGGATCGCAGGCACATCAAAATCGAGGAACGGGTGTTTAAAACGCATCAGTTCCAGGTCAGAACCTTTCACCACGCCCAGCACGGTAAACTCACTGATACCAGCGCGTTTCATCACGCTTTCCAGCAGATCTTTCGCGAGGATCAGCGCCTGCCCTTCAACCTGCACCAGCGCATAGTCAAATTCCGGGGACAGAGAGATCGCGCGGTTCGCCGGCAGCGTCCACGGGGTGGTGGTCCAGATAACCAGAGAGACAGGACCGTTAACGCTGGCAACGCCAAATTTCGCTTTTACCGCGTCGACATCGACGGCATGGAACGCCACGTCGATAGACGGAGAGGTTTTGTCGTAATACTCAACTTCCGCTTCTGCCAGCGCAGAACGGCAGTCAACGCACCAGTGCACCGGCTTGGCGCCTTTATGCAGGTGACCGTTACCGATGATTTTACCCAGCGCACGGATAATGTTGGCTTCGGTTTTGAAGTCCATGGTGCGATACGGATGTTCCCAATCGCCCAGTACGCCAAGACGGATAAAGTCTTTGCGCTGGCCGTCGATCTGGGTCGCAGCGTATTCACGGCATTTTGCACGGAACTCCGCGGCGGTGAATTTCTCACCCGGCTTACCAAATTCCTGCTCTACTTTCAGTTCGATAGGCAGACCGTGACAGTCCCAGCCCGGCACATACGGCGAGTCGTAACCCGCAAGGCCTTTGGACTTCACGATAATGTCTTTCAGAATCTTGTTAACAGAGTGACCAATATGAATGCTGCCATTCGCATAAGGAGGGCCATCATGCAGAATGAAGGTTTTTTTGCCTTTTTTGGCTGCACGAATGATGCCGTACAGGTCATCATCAGTCCAACGCGCCAGCATTCCCGGTTCGCGTTTGGCGAGGTCGCCACGCATCGGGAACCCTGTTTCCGGCAAATTCAGGGTTGATTTATAGTCACTCATCAGATTCTCGGTTCCGTATTTATCACACAGGCATTTAAGCCGGGTTTGATAGCCCAAAAAACTCGCGGGCGGTTAACTCATCACGCGCGATCTGCGCTTTAAGCTCATCCAGCGATGTAAATCGCTGCTCGTTGCGTATCTTTTTACGCAGTACTACATCTATATGGCGTCCATAGAGGTCCATTACAACATCCAGCAGATGGACTTCAAGCTGCTGGCGAACCCCGGCAACCGTCGGGCGCGTACCAATGTTGGCCACGCCGGGCAGTAAAGTATCGCCTAAGCCAGCCACTTCTACCGCATAGACACCTTTGACCGGGGAAACCTGGCGGCGCAGCGGTATGTTCGCCGTCGGAAAACCGATAGTACGCCCCAGCTCGTCGCCGTGAACCACACGCCCGGAGATGCTGAACGGACGGCCCAGCAGTTGTTCAGCGAGCTCAAGGTTGTCATCAGCCAACGCCTGGCGAACCGCCGTACTGCTCACGCGCGCGCCACCAGAGCAGAAGGTTTGCGTGCTGGTAACATCAAAGCCGTATTTCAGACCGGCTTTCTGTAATAACAAGAAATCCCCCTGGCGACCAGCGCCAAAGCGGAAGTCATCGCCCACAGCGAGGAATTTCACGCCAAGTTTGTCAACCAGCAGGTCGCTGACGAAGGTTTGCGCCGTCAAGGCGGCAAAACGCCGGTCAAAACGTACGCACAGTACGTAATCGACGCCACATTCGGCCAGCAGGCGCAGTTTTTCCCGCAGTCGGGTCAGGCGCGCAGGCGCTTTATCGCTCGCGAAAAGTTCGAGAGGTTGCGGCTCGAATATCATCACCACCACGGGGAGAGCACGGGTACGACCTTCTTCGCTAAGCCCTTGTAAAAGTGCCTGATGGCCGCGATGCACGCCGTCGAAATTACCAATAGTCAGCACACACCCGTGCGGTGCCTGGCTGAGATTATGTATGCCGCGTATCAGCTTCATGTCTGGCTCAAAACAGTGAAAATCGTCAAAGTATACCTTGTACAACGTGCAACGTTAACCGACGATTGCCCGAACCCGCCAGAAAGGAGAAGGATTTCATCAGGCTGCCTTCTTACCGCATGAAAAACTGGGCCGGAAAGCGATTTTTATAGTGGAAAGGCTGTATTCGATGACCACAAGCTGGTAGAATCCTGCGCCATCAATACGTAACGTAGCGTCGCACATTAACGGCGCTTATTTGCACAAATCCATTGACAAAAGAAGGCTAAAAGGGCATATTCCTCGGCCTTTGAATTGTCCATATAGATCATATTTGGGAGTTGGACCTTGGCTAATATCAAATCAGCTAAGAAGCGCGCCGTTCAGTCTGAAAAGGCTCGCAAACACAACGCAAGCCGTCGCTCTATGATGCGTACTTTCATCAAGAAAGTGTACGCTGCGATCGAAGCTGGCGACAAAGCTGCTGCACAGAAAGCATTTGACGAAATGCAACCGATCGTGGATCGCCAGGCCGCTAAAGGTCTGATCCACAAAAACAAAGCTGCGCGTCATAAAGCAAACCTGACTGCACAGATCAGCAAACTGGCTTAATCGCCCGCTTGTTGTACTTTGTGAAAGAACCCGCGTAAAGCGGGTTTTTTTATGCCTGCTACCCGACGTCGATGCCGAGTAATGTCTGTAACCCCTGCCGACCTTTCGCAGTCAGCGCAACTTCACGAAACCCGGGCGTCCTGCGGATCCACCCCTTCGTTTCAAAATAAATAAGCAACACCGCTCCTGCATGCCCCCCCAGATGAAAGCGCCGCTCGCTCCAGTCAAGACAGGCACAGCTACGTTTACGCGTTGATTTATTTTCCAGCGGTAAACCCATCCGGATAAAAAATGCCAGCCCTTCTTCGGTAAGCGACGCACCATCCGCGGTCAGGTAATCTTTCGCCACCAGCGCGTCATAAATGTTTACCGCCAGCTCACCAGCCAGATGATCGTAACAGGTGCGTGCATGCCGCAGCGCCACGGGCGTGCGTGTGGTTAAAGGTTTATCCTGCCGCCAGGAAATGCCCATCATCATTTCAATCAACCGGGCAACCTCCTGGCCTGCCAGACGGTAGTAACGATGACGACCCTGCGACAGGAAACAGACCAGTTGGCTGTCAACCAGCTTACTCAAATGTGCGCTGGCGGTGGAGGCCGCAACGCCTGCCGCCACACTCAATTCCGTTGCCGTCCATGCCCGCCCATCCATCAGCGCACACAGCATTTTCACGCGTGATGGATCGGCCATCGCTGCGGCAACTGCCGCGACCGAAAGCTCAAGTGCGTCGTCATCAGAAAGATGTTCAGGATGAAGTTGCATAAACCGCCCAGGGTTCTGTTGCCTCGCTGGCAACGAGATCATTATCCGTCACCAGTATGAGCTGATTTGCGTGATCGCTATACTGCACGAGAATATTTACGCCATGGGATGCAAGCGTTGCCGTTATCTCGCCCAGCTCGCCGGGCCGCTCCTGTTTGAGCTTACGGATCACAGGCCTGCGCAGCTCGCGGACATCAAAACCGTGTTGCTCCAGTACCACTTTCGCCCGTATGCCCTCTTCCACCAGAAAGTGGGCATGCCCTTCATTATTGTGGGTAAAGACACCACCACCCTCAAGACCAATACCGTTACTGCCCAGCGTTTTGCCCAGTTTCGCCAGCTCACCCGGCAGGTTTTTGAGTACTACATAAATATCGTACATCACCTTACCTCCGGTTTTCCGATGAATATTCCCGTTCCAGACGGGCAATACGGATGCGATAAAACGAAAAAATTGCCTCGCGCCCCTCCGTCTGCGCCTCACGGTGAAAATGATTATTTCTCCATGTCTGAATGGCTTCCTCATCACGCCACCAGGATAACGAGAGTATCTTCCCCGGGGTGGTCAGGCTTTGAAAACGTTCAATCGCGATAAAGCCATCGATATCGGCAAGCAGCGGTTTCAGTTCCGCAGCCAGCTCAAGGTAGCGCTCTTGCTTTGCCGCAACCGCGTCGGCTTCGAAAAGTACAGCAATCATGATTTATCTCCTGTATGGGTAGGAGAGATAAATCTACCGTGCTGAAAAAGTCATGCTTCGGTGGTTAACGAAATATGGCGCGTATCATCAGAGGTCATGAAATAGCCGGGAGTAATCACGGTTACAAATACGCTGTACGGCGGGGTGCTGAATCATTCGTTCGGCAAAAATGGCGTGGTACTCTTCCATCACGTTATCCACTCGGCCAATTTCGACGATATTCTCATCGGCAAAATAGTCTTTTGCATAGAGCGTCGGAGCCACAAAAATGGCATTGTGCGCTGCGCCAAACGATTTCATCAACGCCGCATCATCAAACTCGCCCAGCACTTCAACATTCAGCCCCTGCGAATTAAACCAGTTAAGCAATTTACGCCCGAGCATCGACCGGCGGCCAGGAATCAGCAAACGGCGTTCTTCAAGGCAGGCAGGAAAGGGCTTTTTAAGTGCCGGTTTCTGGCACCAGAAGCTGACGCTGCATTCGCCAATCTTCACCGAAAAGAGCCCTTCCTGATGGGTAGAATCTATCGGGCAATCCGAAATAATCATATCGAGCTTATGCTGGCTCAACTGTTCGAGCAGCATTTCATGGGTGGATTCAAAACAGCGTAAATGGATAGGCTCGCCTTCCTGAACCGCAGCCTCAAGAATACCGCTCACAAGTTGTTTTGACAGCGCATCCGCTACCCCGACGTCAAACAACAAATGTGACTCTTTGCGATAATTAACGATATCCAGCATTTCCTGGCTTAGCGTAAACATCTTATCGGCGTAACGAAAAACCAGCTCACCAAGTTCCGTTGGTTCCAGCCCCCTTCCCCGGCGCTTAAAGAGCTTGCCCTGCAGGCGCTCTTCCAGCGCTTTTATTTGCCCGGTGATGGTTTGTGGCGTGAGATATAACGCTTCCGCAGCACCGACAACGGACCCCGCGCGGTATACCTGCCAGAAGTAGTACAGATGGTTGTAATTGATATTCGACATCGTGTCTTCGCTCCCTGAGTGACGTTTTCGGGAAGGCTATCGTTCGCCTTCCCCTTCAGGAATTAGCGGACTATACGCGAACGCAGCAGACAGTATCCCACCACCGCCGCCAGGATTGAACCTGTAAGAATGCCTAATTTCGCCCAAGCAACCATATGTGTATCGACGTCACCAAACGCGAGGGTAGCGATGAAAATCGACATGGTAAAACCAATACCGCACAGCACGCCGACCGCCATTATTTGTTTAAACGCCGCCCCCTGCGGCAGTTTTGCCAGTTTGAGGCGAAGCGCCAGCCAACAAAAAATGGTTATGCCGACGGGTTTACCGATAAACAGACCGGCAATCACCCCCATTGGCAACAGCGACGTCAGCCCGGCAAAGGTGACCCCTTCAAGCGATACGCCCGCATTAGCAAAGGCAAACAGGGGCAAAATCAGCCAGCCAACCCAGGGGTGGATCGCATCAATCACCTGACGGGCCGGAGAGACGCCATTCTCCTCTTTCAGAGGAATGAAGAAGCCCAGTACGACCCCGGCCAACGTGGCATGAATGCCCGATTTCAACACCGCAGTCCACAATACTAAGCCAACCAGCATATAGATGCCGATCCGGCGAACATTAAGGGCATTCAGTACCGCCAGCGCCACGATGGCCGCCGCCGCAACGCCCAGCGATACCAGCGAGAGATCGCTGGTGTAAAACAGCGCGATAATAATGATCGCACCCAGATCATCGATAATCGCCAGCGCCATCAGGAAGATTTTCAGCGCCGGGGGAATGCGATCGCCGAGCAGTGCCAGAACGCCAAGGGCAAAGGCGATATCCGTCGCCGCAGGAATCGCCCAGCCGTGACGCGCCAGCGGATCGTGCATGTTAAACGCCAGAAATATCAGCGCTGGTGCCACCATACCGCCCAGGGCGGCAATCACCGGAAAAATAGCCTGTTGACGGCTGGCAAGCGAACCTTGCATCAGCTCATATTTCACTTCAAGGCCGACCATCAGGAAAAAGACCGCCATAAGCGCGTCATTTATCCATAACAGCATATTTTTATTGATTTCCAGCGCTGCAAACTTGAACGCAACCGGTGTATCAAGGAAAGCTTGATAACCTGCTTTGGTCACATCCAGATTGGCGCAAAACATCGCCAGTACGGCAGCAATGATGAGGACAATCCCGCCTGAGATATCACTGCTAAAAAAACGTTGTAGAAATTTCATGGTCTTCTCTCGATTTACGACTCCCTGGGGCGCTTATATTACCCCGCCAGAATCATCGATAAAATCAGATAAATTTTGGGGATAAACTCGGTTTTACCGAGTTTATATGATGATACGGTTATCAATGAGATGTTCAGGCTTTGCATACTTCGCCTGAATAGGGGGGATATTCTAGTGGCAGAGAGAAGGCTCGAGCGGCAGTACCGTGCGGGTCTGGTTGTATTCATACTTCATAAAATCAAGGACCATTGTCAGATTTGCCGGGGAAAGGCGCGTCATCTGAGCGTAAAAAGGATGCGACTCGACATAATGAATAAATCGCGTCGCGGGTAACAGCGTCGCACGACACAATTCTCCAGGTTTTTTACTGCCGGTCAAATTGGAGACGGCCATCGCGTAGTCAGGCGTGGAAAAATAGCGCCAGACATTGTTACGAATACCTCCCGCCAGAAAATATCGCGGTGGCCGCGCCTGCTGCTGCGCGACAAGCCCGCGCTCAGCAACAAACGATATATGGCATCGTCCACGCACCACGTCATCGTGATTGGCTATCAGGCATCCACCATAAATAAAGCATTCGTGTTCAAGAAAATGCTGAACATTGACAGACCTTTCATCCGTCAATTTTTTCACCAACTCAAAATGACGATAAGCAGGCAAAACGGGCTTCACTATCATCCCTGCATCGTTTTTACGCAATGCGGCCATGCCGTAATCAATATCGAATAACGTCGCCCGTTGCGCAGTCAGCTTCTCTTTTCGTTGAACGATGTGGGCAAACGTTCCGCTCAATGAGCGCTCTGTAAAACTGTGAGTGTACTGATATTCTTTTTCTACGCAGACTGGCGAGTAATTGGTGGAGACGGCAACAACGTTGCCGCTATCCGCCTCGGCGGTCACCAGAATATAGAGCAAATTGCCCGAACCCAGATAAGGCAGAACAAAAGCGCGCGTACACAAAGCAATGTCATATGCCTGGAAAAGACATTGTGATTGAAGGCTATTAACCTGCCGCGCCAGTCGGGAAAATTGTCGGCTCAGGGAGGTACTGTCCAGACGCAGCTCTCTGCGAAGATCTATCAAAGTAGCGCCTGCCGCAATGCCTTTACCCAACTCGCTTAAATTCTCTTTTTCCAGACTCACCGGCGTAAAAAGGAAGGTTCTGCTGCAATGACGGCAGAGGAGTCGGCTTTTACCTTGCGAAGAATAACCGTGTCGTTTAAAAGCCGTCCCGCCACAAAAAGGGCACTGTTTTATTAATCCCTTCCACTCTTTATTGACAGCCGTACGAAAAACATTCAAAGCGTGTCTGGAAATCCGCGGAAAGGTAAAACCACATTCGCGGCAAAGAATATCTTTCCCCTGCGGTTGGTAATCGGGGCTATTCAGGATACCCAGGTTTTTGCAGCCAAAAGTTTTGCAGCAGTCGACATCATGATGACCAAACATTGCGTTTCCTCCCTGAAATGCTCAGTTTGCCGATAAAACATACCTTATATCTGCCGGCGAGTATCCATTTTCAAACAGGGTTTTCATCGCTTGCATTAACGCGGAGGTATGAGAAAAGAAGTGCTGATAGCCCTGGCAAAGATAATTTTGCGGGAATGATCCCTCTGCCTGAGGCAAAAAACGATGTTTCGGGCAACCGCCATTGCAGGCAAACAGCCATGGGCAGGAGTGACACTCACGAGAAAGGTATTTGTTTTTCGCTTCGCCAAACGTGTGGTTTTGCCGGCTGTTGTTCATCTCTCTGATGGTAGTGTTATTGATATTGCCAAGTTTGTACTGCGGATAGACATAATGATCGCAGTTATACACATCGCCGTTCATTTCCATAGCAAAAGCACTGCCGCATGTCGGGGCAAACACGCAAACCTGAGGCGGCAATCGACACCACGCCGCAAGAGTTTGATCAAAGAGTTGCACAGAAATGTCGCCGATATCCTCCCGGATCCACACATCAAAAATCGTCGAAAGAAATTCACCAAACGCCAGAGAGCCCACTGACCAGGGCATCATCTCCGCTTGCGGTTCCTGCGGATGGGCCAGTGATGCAGTGTCAGAAGTTTTGCTTCTTCGCTCCACCAACGGGATAAACTGCATGTACTGACTACCCAGCGATTTCAGATAGCGGTAAACCCGAAGCGGGTGGGCCGCGTTTGCCGCGTTAACCACTGTGAGGGTATTAAATGCAACCTCATGGCGGGCAAGAAGATAGATCGCGCGCTCTACTTTTTCATGCGTTGGTTTTCCCGCTCGCGTCACCCGCCATGCATCATGCAACGCCGCATCACCATCAATTGAGATGCCAACCAGAAAGGCGTTCTCACGGAAAAACTCAGCCCAGCGATCGTCGATGAGTATTCCATTGGTCTGAAAGGTGTTCACAATCTGTTTGCCATTGGCATAACGTTTTTGTAGCGCGATGGCCTGCTGATAAAACGCTATCCCCATCAGTGTGGGTTCGCCTCCCTGCCAGGCGAAAATCACCTCGTCAACATCCTGCGCAGCGATATGCTGGGCAATGAAGCGCTCAAGGGTGCTTTCGCTCATGCGGAAATTTTTATTTCTCTCAGGGTAAAGCTTCTCTTTTTCGAGATAAAAACAGTACTGGCAATCAAGGTTGCATACCGAACCGGTGGGTTTGACCATGACCTGGCAGCTTTTTCTTAACATGATGTTCGTCCCTGAAATAAAAATAACCCGATCCCTCTATATGAAAGATCGGGCGGGCAGTGCCCTAAGTGGCATAATTACTTCTTTTTATTATTAAATGCGTTTAACCCCAGGTAACTGGCGTAGGTTTTTCACCGCGCGCTTTCATCAGTGAATCGTTATCAATATCCTGCTTATATTTCAGGAATTCCTCATACAGACGCTTTTCAACCTCTGGATTTTTGCCGATCTGGTTCATGGTTTCAGCCCGATCCTGTTTGAGGTTGTAGAGATATTTTGCCTTCCCTTCGCGGTCGATGATCATTTTCCAGTCTCCGTCGCGAAGCGCCCACAGGTCGGTCGGATCGTCCTGGAAAGGCATATCAATACCAAAAATCAGCGGTTTCTCGCGTTTCAGCGCAACCTTCTCGAAGACAGGCGTCAGAGACTGACCGTCAATAGTGCGATCTTTTGGCAGATCGAATTTCATCATCTGTGCGAGAGTCGGCATCCAGTCCAGCCCGGAAGCCGGCGTGTCGGTTACCATCCCCTGCGGCAGATGTTTGCCATATTTAATGATCGCCGGAACACGTATGCCCCCTTCCCAGAGATTATCTTTACGTCCGCGCAGGCCGTCGGTCTCACCGGCCATGTTCAGTTCGTAGACTTTACGAACTTCACGCGTTACCGGTCCGTTATCACTGGTAAAGATAATGATGGTATTGTCTTCTTCACCCATCGCCTTAATTTTTTCTACGACTTTACCTACCTGCTCATCCATATAGCTGATATTGGCATAGTATTCACCCGGTCCACGCCAGGGTTTATCCGCCCAATCGCCGTAATACATATCCGGGTGTTTCTTCTGAAATTCGCTCATATATTGCGAATACATATCGAGGTATTTCTTCGGCGACGCGACAGGGGTGTGCACTTCGGTGAAGGCAACGTACAGGAAGAACGGTTTGTCCTCTTTCTTCTTCTCGCGCTCGTCCAGCCAGTTCACCACTTCGGTACTGACCAGCTCACCGCTCAGTAATTTCGCTTCGCCGATGGGCTTACCGTTGCGAATAAAGGCATCCGGATAAACGGCGCCGTAGCGAGGGCGCTCTTTTGCATTTGCCAGTCGTTCGTTAGTGATAAATCCACCGGCGTGAACCAGTGAATAATCAAACCCAACATCTTTAGCCTGCGGCTGGTCTGTGCGATCCGCCCCGGCGTTAAGGTGTAATTTGCCCATTAACGCCGTATCGTAGCCTTGCTCACGTAATAAATTCGCGATGGTGACTTCATTACGACCAATCGACACATCTTTGCCTGCCGGTATCCAGGAACGAATACCGGTGCGGAAAGGCATACGTCCTGTGAGTAAGCCCGCACGTGAAGGCGAACAAAGCGGCGCGGGAGCGTAGTAATCGGTAAATTTGACGCCCTCCTGTGCTAATTTATCGATGTTTGGCGTTTTGACAATTTGATGACCATAAGTCCCCAGATCACCGTAGCCTAAATCATCCGTTAAAATTATCACCAAATTAGGGCGTTTCGCCTCTGCGGCATGAACGGGAGAGATTGTGCTTCCTGCATATAACGCCAGACCAATCATACTGGCAACAAATGTTTTCTTCATTTCAGATCCTCTGAAAAATTAAAATTCATAGCCCAACATATAAATCATTTGATCGCCAAATCCATCATAACCAAGTTTATTATCAAAATAACGCCAGGTGACAGATGCTTTCCAGCGGGGATAAAATTTCCAGGCTAATGTTAAACCACCATTAATTCCGGTATGCCCATGCTGTTGTTCGGCGTATGCATCATTTCTGTCGAGTTCAATTTCATTCCAGTTCGACAATACAAACTTCTCATTAAAAGCATTGAAGAAGTATGCTGCGGTCCAGCCAATAACGTAACCGTTCCAGCCACTGGTTTGCCCATATTTTTTTGAGTAATAATCCCCGGACTGGTTATGCAACCCAATATAGGGTTTAAAAAAACCCGATTTCCCTTGCCAGCCCAGATAGCCAAGCCCATAGAACATATCTAAATCATCGCTCCATGAGTTGTCCCACTGACCATATAGTTTTCCGAAGAAGGAGTAGTCAGAATCGAAGAGACGGACATGGGCCATCGCCGATACGGTATGGTTTCGTCCCTCAACAGAGTGATTTAAAACATTGCTTTCAAAAAATGAATAAATTTCTGCTTCGCGGAAATTAACGCCAAAATCGGCAGTTGCTTTCCATACTTCACCACGATGAACATTTTCAAAACCGCTATTCCAGTCAGCATAACCGGCATTTATAGAACCAAAAGCCCCTTTATATTCCAGAGACCATGCAGGGAGACTGCATAATGCGGTCGTCGATATCAGGGCACACGCCAGCAACTTTCCCTTTTTTTGGGGCATATAATGCATTCCTCATTATTATAGTTAACGTGAATACTTCAATAATAAAAACGATCTCAGGCAAGAATGAAAACGAGGCCAGTTTATTAAAAAGAACAAATTGGTTTGTGATAGAGATATCACATTGATGGATTAGCTAAGCCGTTAAAATGCAGGTGTCAGAAAATGTTGTTTTTCGTATCGTTAACCTATGAAAATAAGAAATTGCACTAAAATTTGTTTTTTACGACCAGCAGGAAGGTAATTCAATTTAGTAGAAGGAATAATTCGGGGGTTTACGTTAATAACATAACACGCCGTTCGATGTAATTTTTTTCACACCACGGCGGCAAGGAGAGATCCATAAAACAAGATAAGTGATAAGCCGTTTATGGCTGCGGATGCAATAAAAAAGGGTTGCGTTAAGCAACCCTCTAAAAGTTATACCTGATTAACGCGTCAGGTCATCAAAGAACTTTTTGACACCGTCGAAGAAGCTTTTGGAGCGCGGGCTGTTGTGTTCACCTGTCGGTCCACCAAAGCTTTCCTGCAAATCCTTAAGCAGTTGTTTCTGCTTATCGTTCAGGCCAACCGGCGTTTCAACCACCACACGACACAGCAGATCGCCCTGCGCGCCGCCGCGTACCGATTTCACACCTTTACCGCGCATGCGGAACAGCTTGCCGGTCTGAGTTTCGCCAGGGATCTTCAGATTGACGCGACCATCCAGGGTCGGAACCTCGATTTCTCCCCCCAACGCCGCCATAGCAAAGTTAATGGGGACTTCGCAGTACAGGTTGTTACCTTCACGCTCAAAGATAGCGTGCTGTTTCACCTGCACCTGAACGTACAGATCGCCTGCCGGTGCGCCGTGCTCGCCCGCTTCACCTTCACCCGCCAGACGGATGCGATCGCCCGTGTCCACGCCTGCCGGAATTTTAACGGACAGGGTTTTGGTTTTTTCTACGCGACCATGACCGTGACATTTATTGCACGGATCTTTAATCAGCGTACCGCGCCCCTGACAGTGCGGACAGGTCTGCTGAACGGCGAAGAACCCCTGGCGCATCTGCACCTGGCCAGAACCATGACAGGTCGGACAGGTCTGCGGCTGGGTACCGGCTTTCGCGCCGCTGCCGTGGCAAACGTCACACTCTTCCAGCGTCGGGATACGGATCTCTTTACTGACGCCGCGAACGGCTTCTTCCAGCGTCAATTCCATGTTGTAACGTAAATCGGCGCCACGCGCCGCACGCTGGCGACCACGGCCACCGCCAAAAATATCGCCGAAGACATCGCCAAAGATATCGCTAAAGTCAGCGCCGCCGCCAAAGCCGCCGCCGCCGAATCCACCGCCGCCCATGCCGCCTTGTTCAAACGCCGCATGGCCATACTGGTCATACGCAGCACGCTTTTGCGCGTCGGTCAGAACTTCGTATGCTTCTTTGATCTCTTTAAATTTGGCTTCGGCCTCTTTATCACCCTGGTTACGGTCCGGGTGATATTTCATGGCCAGGCGCTTGTACGCCTTCTTGATTTCGCGCTCTTCCGCTGTTTTGGAAACGCCCAAAATCTCGTAGTAGTCTTGTTTCGCCATCTTTTTTTATCTACCCCTAACATGCGAGCACGGGCGTGGAGAAATCTCCTACGCCCGTGCCGATTAATTACCCTGCATCAGGGCGATTATTTTTTATCTTTTACTTCTTCGAACTCAGCGTCGACAACATCGTCGTCTTTCGCGTTGTTCGCAGAAGCGTCAGCGCCACCAGCCTGCTGCTGTGCGTGCTGCTGCTGTGCGATTTCCAACAGTTTCTGAGAAGCCTGAGCCAGCGCCTGCATTTTCGCTTCGATGTCCGCTTTGTCTTCGCCTTTGAGAGACGTTTCCAGCGCGGTCAGCGCAGCTTCGATAGCGGTTTTATCTTCCGCTGGCAGTTTGTCGCCTGCTTCTTCAACCTGCTTACGGGTGCTGTGCAGCAGGTGGTCACCCTGGTTACGGGTCTGAACCAGCTCTTCGAACTTACGGTCAGATTCAGCGTTCGCTTCTGCTTCGCGAACCATTTTCTGAATTTCTTCCTCGTTCAGGCCAGAAGATGCCTTGATGGTGATCTTCTGCTCTTTACCGCTGTTTTTGTCTTTCGCAGATACGTGCAGAATACCGTCAGCATCAATATCGAAAGTCACTTCGATCTGCGGCATGCCGCGCGGTGCCGGGTTGATACCATCCAGGTTGAACTGACCCAGAGATTTGTTATCAGACGCACGTTTACGTTCACCCTGCAGCACATGGATGGTTACCGCAGACTGATTGTCTTCCGCAGTAGAGAACACCTGGCTGTGCTTGGTCGGGATAGTGGTGTTCTTGTTGATCAGCGCAGTCATCACGCCGCCCATGGTTTCGATACCCAGCGACAGCGGAGTAACGTCGAGCAGCAGCACGTCTTTCACATCACCGGTCAACACACCACCCTGGACCGCAGCACCGATAGCAACAGCTTCGTCCGGGTTAACGTCTTTACGCGGCTCTTTACCAAAGAACTCAGCGACTTTCTTCTGCACCATCGGCATACGGGTCTGACCGCCGACCAGGATAACGTCCTGCACGTCGGATACAGACAGGCCAGCGTCCTGCAGCGCAACTTTCAGCGGCTCGATGGAACGGTTCACCAGGTCTTCGACCAGGCTTTCCAGTTTCGCGCGAGTCACTTTGATGTTCATGTGTTTCGGACCAGTGGCGTCTGCAGTAATGTACGGCAGGTTCACATCGGTCTGCTGAGCGGAAGAAAGCTCAATTTTCGCTTTTTCTGCTGCTTCTTTCAGACGCTGCATCGCCAGCGGGTCGTTGCGCAGGTCAATGCCCTGATCTTTCTTGAATTCTTCAACCAGGTAGTTGATCAGACGGCTGTCGAAGTCTTCACCACCCAGGTGGGTATCACCGTTGGTTGCCAGAACTTCGAAGGTTTTTTCGCCATCAACTTCGTCGATTTCGATAATAGAGATATCGAAGGTACCGCCACCGAGGTCGTAGACCGCGATAGTACGGTTGCCCACTTCTTTATCCAGCCCGTAAGCCAGTGCAGCGGCAGTCGGTTCGTTGATAATACGTTTGACTTCCAGACCCGCGATACGGCCAGCATCTTTGGTTGCCTGACGCTGTGCATCGTTGAAGTATGCCGGTACGGTGATAACCGCTTCAGTTACTGGCTCACCCAGGTAATCTTCAGCCGTTTTCTTCATTTTTTTCAGCACTTCGGCAGAGATCTGCGGCGGTGCTGTTTTGGTGCCTTTCACATCAAGCCATGCGTCACCGTTGTCAGCAGCGATGATTTTGTACGGCATGATAGAAACGTCGCGCTGAACTTCTTCGTCCTGGAAGCGGCGGCCAATCAGGCGTTTAATCGCAAACAGGGTGTTTTGCGGGTTTGTCACTGCCTGACGTTTAGCCGGCTGACCAACCAGAGTTTCACCATCCTGGGTATAAGCAATGATAGAAGGCGTGGTGCGGTCGCCCTCGGCATTCTCCAGCACACGCGCGGTAGTGCCATCCATAATCGCTACACAAGAGTTGGTAGTACCCAGGTCGATACCAATAATTTTACCCATCTAAACGTCTCCACTAAAAATTCGGTCAACATGTGGTTGTGAACCTGTAATAAGGGCGAATCGTGCGGTTTCAACTACCCTCGTTCGTTTTTTTTCAGGTCCACACATTGCGGTTGACTACAAGATGGGGTCGCAACGAAGCTCATCAAGGGGTAAGGAATAAAAAAATTTTTAATTTCCACCTGTTCAGATCATAGACACAGCCAGTGACGCTATTTATGATGCCGCGCCCCGCCTCCTCTATATAGACGCGGGGAATACATTTCATCCTTCAATGTTGATTTATTTTGAGGAATTATGGGCAACATCAAGTTGGCTAATCCGGCTCCGCTGGGCCTTATGGGCTTCGGCATGACCACTATTCTGCTTAACCTGCACAATATTGGCATGTTCCCGCTGGATGGTATTATCCTGGCTATGGGTATTTTCTACGGTGGTATCGCGCAGATTTTTGCGGGGCTGCTGGAATATAAAAAAGGCAACACCTTCGGTTTAACCGCATTTACCTCTTACGGTTCTTTCTGGCTCACCCTGGTTGCGATTCTTCTGCTGCCTAAAATGGGTCTGGCAGATGCAGCGAATGGCCATTTCCTGGGTGTCTATCTGGGTATCTGGGGTGTGTTCACCCTGTTTATGTTCTTCGGCACGCTGAAAGGCGCACGTATGCTGCAGTTCGTCTTCCTGAGCCTGACCGTGCTGTTCGCTCTGCTGGCAGTAGGTCACCTGGCAGACAACGAAGGTATCGTTCATGTAGCCGGCTGGATTGGTCTGGTATGTGGCGCAAGCGCTATCTACCTGGCGATGGGTGAAGTCCTCAACGAGCAATATGGCCGTACCGTTCTGCCAATTGGCGAACAAGGGCAGCACTAATCCCTTCTTCGTGCCTGCACCGCGGGCACGAATTCCCCCGTTTTTGCCTTCCTGTTGATTACGCATTCATCCACTTTATGGGATGATGACGGCACTTCTTCGCAGACAGAATCTGACAATGACTACGCTTTTCCAGGGCCGTGCTTACTGGTTGCAACGCTGGGTTGCGCTTCTTCTCACCGGTGTCATGGCCGGGCTTAGCGGTATGTTGCTTGCCATGTTGCTACATGAAATTCAGCACCTCGCGTATGGCTATAGCCAGAATGTATTGATAAGTCCACAGACCTTTTTGCAGGGCGTGAGCGACGCCAGTGCACAGCGACGCTTTATCGTGTTGGTCGCCGCAGGCATCGTTGCCGGGGGAGGATGGTGGCTGCTTGCCCGTTATGGCAAAAAGCGTGTCAGCATCAGTACGGCGGTAAGCAATCCGGACAAACCGATGCCGCCACTCACCACACTTGTTCATATTCTGCTGCAAATCATCACCGTAGCGATGGGCTCACCGCTCGGGCGCGAAGTCGCTCCACGTGAAGCGGGCGCCCTGTTTGCCGGCGGCGCTGCGCGGAGATTGCACCTTTCCCCTGCCGATATCCAACTGATGACCGCCTGCGGTGCGGGTGCAGGGCTGGCTGCGGTGTATAACGTGCCGCTGGCGGGTGCTATCTTTACGCTTGAAGTTTTGTTGGTGAGTTTTAGCTGGGATGCGGCTATCGCAGCGCTGGTTACGTCGGCGCTGGCGGCCTGGGTCGCCACGCTGGGGCTGGGAGACGAACATCAGTATCACTTCACAACGGAGTTCGCTGCCCCATCATTGATTTTCTGGAGCGTGCTTTGTGGCCCATTGCTGGGCGCGGGCGCTTTTCTTTTTCGCCGCCTCACCCAATATGCGAGCAGCAAAGTTCGGGATAACTGGCAGATGCCTGCTGTCAGTCTGATTGCCTTTACGTTGCTGGGTATTTTTTCCGTCTGGTTCCCACAGCTTCCGGGCAACGGTAAAGGTGCTGCGCAACTGGCGCTGAGTGGCGAAATGACGGCCTGGCTCGCGGTGGTTTTACTGGTACTCAAAGTGGTTGTTATCTGCGCCGTACTACGTGCAGGGGCGGCAGGCGGATTGTTGACACCGGGCCTTGCCGTCGGCGGCCTGCTGGGGTCATTACTGTTTATGCTTGTCGGGCCGCTTTTCCCCGGTAGCGATATGGAAAGTTTCGCCCTGTTGGGGGCTGCCGGGTTCCTGGCCGCCTCAGCGAATATGCCCGTCACCACACTCGCCTTAGTGATGGAGTCCACGCGAATGGACCACAGTTTCCTGGTGCCTGCCGCACTCTCAATCGCCGGGGCATATGCCACCTCGCGCGCGCTGGGAGCCTGGCAGAATGCGCGTTTTTCGACCAAAACCATAACCGAAGCTAAACGAGATGGTAATAAAAATCCCATTTAATTGATAAGCATTATCATTTCTAATATGGTCGCCGGGAGCATCCCGGATATTGGATATCATGCAACAGCCTGAACAGGAACGTTGGGGGATACATCGATTCTGTTGTGTTGCATAAGGTAAGCCAATGAGTTCCCCTCTTGTCGCCAGTATCAAGCCTGACGAATCCGCCGTGTCGTCACATTACAGAAAAGTCGTGCTACGGCGTTTTGCGCTGGCAGGCGCGATCCTGGCGTTTATTCTCTTTTCACTGATTCTCGATTTCACTATTGGTCCTTCCGGGCTCTCTCTTTCCGCACTCTGGCATGCGCTGGTTGATGCCGGGTCTGCCGATGCGGGCACCCGCGTTATTGTCTGGGAGTTACGCCTGCCCATTGCCTTAATGGCGATCGTGGTCGGAATGGCGCTCGGTCTGGCGGGGGCAGAAATGCAAACCATCCTCAATAACCCGCTCGCCAGCCCGTTTACCCTCGGGGTCTCCTCCGCCGCGTCATTTGGTGCCGCGCTGGCTATCATTCTTGGCCTGGGTATTCCGGGCATTCCCGATCAGTGGGTTATCTCGGTTAACGCCTTTGTTTTCGCCCTGCTGGCCTGCTTTATTCTTGATGGCATTAGCCGCTGGACACGGGTGGCGACCTCCGGCGTAGTGCTGTTTGGCATTGCGCTGGTATTTACCTTCAATGCGCTGATCTCCATTCTGCAATTTGTGGCCAGCGAAGATACATTGCAGGGGCTCGTCTTCTGGACCATGGGCAGTCTGGCCCGCGCCTCATGGGACAAGCTCGCAATTCTGAGCATCGCCCTGCTTCTCATCGTTCCGCTGTCGATGAAAAATGCCTGGAAGCTTACCGCCCTGCGTCTGGGGGAAGACCGGGCCGTCAGTTTTGGTATCAATGTGCGTCAACTGCGTATGGCGACGCTGCTGCGTATCAGTATCATCTCCGCGCTGACCGTGGCCTTTGTTGGGCCTGTTGGCTTTATTGGCCTGGTGGCGCCGCATATCTCGCGAATGCTGTTTGGTGAAGACCACCGCTTTTACCTGCCCGGCAGCATGTTGATTGGCGCACTGGTGCTCTCACTGGCGTCCGTGTTATCGAAGAACATTGTCTCCGGCGTCATCATTCCCGTCGGTATTGTTACCTCCCTGGTCGGCGTCCCCTTCTTCCTGAGCATCATCATTCGCCATCGGGGGAATATATGACCGACGGACTGCGCATCCACGCCCTGCATACCGGCTATCGCAAAAAGAAAATTATCGATGGGCTAACCACCCCGATGCTGCCACGCGGGCAAATCACCGCTCTGCTGGGGCCGAATGGCTCCGGCAAGTCCACCCTGCTACGTGCGCTTGCCGATCTCAACCCGGCCCAGGGACAACTGTGGCTGAATGGCGAAGATTTAATGACCCTCTCCCCGGCAAAGCGGGCGCAAAAGGTGGTTTATCTGCCGCAATCCTTGCCACAGGGCGTGCATCTGCATGCGCTGGAGTCGATTATCGTCGCCCGACGCGCCAGCGGCTTCTATGGCGGCGATAACGTCGAACAGGAGGCCTACGACATTCTGCATAAGCTCGGTATTTCGCACCTGGCGATGAGCTTTTTAGACCAGCTTTCCGGCGGACAGAAACAGTTGATTGGCCTTGCCCAGTCGCTGATTCGCAAACCGGACCTGCTGCTGTTAGATGAGCCGCTGAGCGCACTCGATCTGAACTACCAGTTCCACGTAATGGACATCGTCGCCCGCGAAACGCGCCTGCGTAACATCGTGACGGTGGTGGTGATCCATGACATCAACATTGCGCTGCGCCATGCCGAATATGCGGTGATGTTAAAAAACGGCGCGCTGGTTGCCAGCGGCGTTCCAGGCGAGGTTGTCACGCCCGCGAACCTGGCGGCAGTCTACGGGGTAAAAGGCCGGGTCGAATATTGTTCGCAGGGACTACCACACGTGGTGGTCGATGGATTAACAACCTAAAACAGTCATAAGACGGGAAAGAGATGAATCTGAAAAAGACAATCATGGGGATCGCGCTGATCTTTGCCCCCCTGCTGGCGATGGCACAAAACTGGCCGGTCACGGTGACGGATCTGGATAACCGCAGCGTCACGATCCCTAAGGAGCCGCAGCGCATCATCTTGCAGGATGGCCGCGATATCCTGGCGCTGGCGCTGCTGGAGCGCGACAATCCCTTTGCCAAAGTGGTGGCGTGGAACAACCTGCCGAAAAAACAGGATACGGAAACCTGGAACGTCCTTAAGCGCAAATGGCCGGAAGCCGAGAAGATCCTGGACATGCAGTTTTCGGATCAAGGGAATGTCGATCTGGAGACCATCATCTCGCGCCATCCGGATCTGATGATTGCCCAGCTCCGCGCTAAACCGTCCCTGGTACAAAGTGGTGTGCTGGCAAAACTGGAGGCACTGCATGTGCCGGTGGTGTTTGTCGATTACGAACTGCATCCGGTAGAAAACACCCTGCCAGGTATCGCGCTGCTCGGTAAAGTGCTCGGCCAAAATGAGCGCGCGCAACAGTACATCACTTTCTATCAGCAACGTCTGGATATGCTGCATCAGCGTCTGGCCAACGCTCACAAAAAACCGCTGGTGTTTATCGAACCGATCGCGGGTGTCGCAGGGCTGGATAATGGTTGCTGCTTTACCCATGCCCGTAATGGCTGGGGCGGTCTGGTCGAAGCGGCGGGCGGTGTGAACATTGGTTCACAACTGCTGCCAGGGGCAACCGGTAATGTGTCAGTGGAAAAAATCATCTCCATGAACCCGGACTACTACCTGATGACCGGTTCAAGACGCCCGGGCAAAGGAACGGCGATCATTCCGTTCGGCTACAACGTGGACGAAAAAGAAGTGGCTGCCGCCTTCAATGCCTTACTGGCACGCCAGGGGGTCAGCAGTATTCCTGCCGTTACTCAGGGCCATACCGGCGCGCTCTATCACCACTTCTACAATAATCCGTACAACATTATCGCGATTGAAACGTTAAGTAAGATTTTCTACCCGGAGCTGTTTAAAGACATCGATCCGCTGGCGGATTATCACACTATCATCAAGGACTTCACCCAGATCCCCGATGACAATATCGTCCTGAGCTACACGCCTTCGCACTAATCTTTCTCAGCGCCATCGTCCGATGGCGCTTTCTTTCCAAACGCGCACTTAGCGCGTGGATTTCGCCAACGCCGGGCTCTCGGTAGCGACCAGGTCCTGGCGCAGCCATAACCCCAGCCCCAGACCAATCAGCGACAGCGCCAGCACATACCAGGCGGGTGCCATTGGCGAAACCCCCATCAGCATCGTCACCGCAATCGGCGTCAGCCCGCCAAAAATGGCGTAAGAGACGTTATAAGAGAAGGAGATCCCGGTAAAACGCACTTCCGCCGGGAAAGCGCGAACCATCACATAGGGTACGGCCCCGACAACCCCAACGCAGAACCCGACCAGCCCATACAAGGCAAAAAGCTGCTCCGGGTGGCTGCCCGTCAGGTGATAGAAGAACCAGCTTGAGCAGGCCAGCATAATGCTGCCGACAATAAAAGTTTTGCTGGGGCCAACGCGATCCACCACCAGCCCGGCGGTCAAACAGCCGAAACAGAGCATAATGGTCGCGATACTGTTCGCCTGCAGGGTTAAGGCTGGCGCGAAACCATACTGTTTTTGCAGCCAGACGGGCGACATCAGAATCACCACTACGATCCCGGCCGACAGTAACCAGGTCAGCAGCATCGAGATCACTACCGCTTTCTTATGCTTCATGACGACGGCTTTCACCGGTAGCTCTTGCGCCAGTGCTTTACGCTGCTGCATTTCGAGGAAAATCGGCGTCTCTTGCAACCAACGGCGCAAATACATTGCCACCAGGCCAAACGCACCGCCCAGCAGAAAAGGTATACGCCATCCACCATCGTGAATCGCCTGCTGCGTCATGCTGGTATTGATCAGGGTAGCGACCACAGAGCCAAGCAGGATCCCCACCGTCAGCCCGGCGGTTAATGTTCCGCAGGCAATCCCGATACGGCGTTCCGGCACATGTTCCGCCACAAACACCCACGCACCCGGCACTTCGCCGCCAATCGCCGCCCCCTGCAAGACACGCATCAATAGCAGCAGCAACGGCGCAACGATACCCATAGAGGCATACGTTGGCAGCAAGCCAATCGCCAGCGTAGGCACCGCCATCAGCAAGATGCTCAGGGTGAACATCTTCTTACGCCCCACCAGATCGCCAAAATGGGCCATCACGATACCGCCCAGCGGGCGCGCCAGATAACCTGCGGCAAAGATGCCGAACGTCTGCACCTGACGCAGCCACTCCGGGATATCCGCCGGGAAAAACAGCTCACCGACAACGGCGGCAAAGAAAACAAAAATGATGAAGTCATAGAACTCAAGCGCACCGCCTAAGGCGGCAAGCGTGAGGGTTTTGTAATCCTGCTTATTGAGGGGACGTGTGTAGTTTGACATAGCGGACCATTTGTAAAGAGGAAGTGTTGATTTCGTTTTTACGCAAACTGTAAATTAAAAATTACTATACCGTAAATAAATCAACACTCCAGTGCCCGCATGACTTAATTTAAAAAACCACTATTTTTAGGATATTGTCTCGCGTCTTGCACTTTTTGGGCGAAAAGCCGCTACGACTTTGGGATCGGTCTCGATATAAGGCCCATCGAGAAGCTGTACACAATACGGTACACTGGCAAAAATACCCGGCACGGTTACCTGCCCGTCTGCCTGCTTCACCCCTTCAAGCGTCTCTTTGATGGATTTTGGCTGCCCCGGTAAATTGAGGATCAGCGCCTGCTTGCGAATCACCCCCACCTGGCGGGAGAGAATGGCAGTAGGTACAAAGTTGAGGCTGATTTGACGCATCTGTTCGCCAAACCCCGGCATTTCACGGTCAGCAATGGCGAGTGTTGCATCAGGAGTGACATCACGGCGCGCAGGACCGGTGCCGCCCGTCGTCAGGACCAGATGGCAGCTCATCTCGTCCACTAGCTCACACAGTGTCTGTTCAATGATGCTCTGCTCGTCCGGAATAAGCCGCTTTTCGATGGTAAAAGGAGTGGTCAGCGCCTGCGCCAGCCACTCTTCCAGTGCCGGGAGGCCTTTATCCTGGTAAACACCGCTGGAGGCGCGATCGGAAACAGAAACTAAGCCAATGCGTAATGTATCCATATTCATTCCGTTCAAAAAAATAATGACTAACGGAAATGATACACGCTGAGGGGAAATGCAGACAGAGGGGAAAGTGTGGCCGGGTCTCCGGCCACACCTGAATGATTACAGCAGATCGCCGATCATTTTTTCCAGTTTTTCCTGGTCAACAGCAAACTTACGGATACCATCCGCCAGTTTGTCTACTGCCATCGGATCCTGGTTGTGCTGCCAGAAGAATTGCGCTTCGGTAATACGTTCCGGGCGTGCTTTCACTTCGCCAGCATAGGACAGTTTACGTTCGATAGCGCCTTCGCTTTCCGCCAGCTCTTTCAGCAGGCCCGGAGCGATAGTCAGACGGTCACAGCCTGCCAGTTCCAGAATTTCACCGACGTTACGGAAGCTTGCGCCCATCACGACGGTTTCATAGCCGTGCTGTTTGTAGTACTGGTAGATTTCGGTTACGGAAACCACACCCGGATCTTCTGCCGGTGCGTACTCTTTTTTATCCGTGTTGGCTTTGTACCAGTCGAGGATACGGCCCACAAACGGGGAAATCAGATAAACGCCAGCTTCTGCACAGGCACGTGCCTGGGCGAAGGAGAACAGCAGCGTCAGGTTACAGTTGATGCCTTCTTTTTCCAGCTGCTCAGCCGCGCGAATACCCTGCCAGGTAGAAGCCAGCTTGATCAGGATGCGATCGTTGCTGATACCCGCGTCGTTATACAGTTTGATCAGGCGTTTTGCTTTCGCGATGGACGCGTCGGTGTCATAGGAAAGGCGTGCGTCAACTTCGGTAGAAATGCGACCAGGGATCAGTTTGAGAATTTCCAGACCGATATTCACCGCCAGTTTGTCCGTTGCGTCTACCACTTGCTGCGCGCGGTCGCTGCTCTGTTCTTTCGCCCAGGCAATAGCGTCATCAATCAGTTTGCGGTATTCAGGGATTTGGGCAGCGCCAAGAATCAGAGAAGGGTTGGTGGTAGCGTCCTGCGGCTGGTACAGCTTCATCGCCGCGATATCTCCGGTGTCAGCAACAACAGTTGTGTATTGACGCAGAGAAGTCAATTTATCCGTCATGATAGTGTTTCTCTTTGAACTTGTTAGGGGGATGTAACCGGTCTGCCCTGATGATAACACGACGCCCTGCCAGCGCAACCGCAGACATTGCGCACGCCCGGTATGGTAAACTAGATTTATTAATTGCCTGCAAAGTAGTGCTTTATTAATAATAGCGCTGCTTATTAACCTGCGAACCGGCATAGACAAGAGGGATGTTAATGCCTGAATTCTTTTCTTTTATCAGTGAAATACTTTGGGGTTCATTGATGCTCTACCTGCTGCTTGCGGCAGGTATCTGGTTTGCTTTTAAAAGCAAATTTGTACCGTTTCGCCTGATTGGCGACTTCTACCATAATCTCAAACATAGCCGCGCCCAGTCGGGTGGACTGACGTCGTATCAGGCGCTGTTTCTCAGTCTTGCCGGACGAATGGGGTCCGGTAATTTAGCCGGTGTGGCGTTAGCGATTACGGCAGGCGGCCCCGGCGCGATTTTCTGGATGTGGATATCGGCCTTGATTGGCATGGCAACGTGTTTCGCCGAAAGCACACTGGCGCAACTCTACAAAGAACGCGACGCCAACCTGCAATTTCGCGGCGGTCCTGCATGGTACATGGCGCGAGGCCTTGGCATGCGCTGGATGGGCGTGCTGTTTTCCGTATTCCTGCTGTTGGTTTACGGGCTGTTATTCAATACCATTCAGGCCAATTCGGTAGCGAATGCCGTCCATTTTGCCTGGCATTTTAATGAGATTTACACCGGTCTTATTTTTGCTGGAATGATTCTGCTGTTGATCACGAAAAGCATGAAACAGATTGCTCGCATCATGCAGTGGGTGGTCCCGATCATGGCCCTGGCCTGGGTAATGACCAGTGTCGGTATTGGCATTGCGCACTTCACCGCACTGCCGGAGATGTTCGCCAATATTGTGAAAAGTGCCTTTGGCTGGCAGGAAGCGGCGGCAGGTACCATGGGTTACACGCTTAGCCAGGCGCTCACCAGCGGTTTTCAACGCAGTATGTACTCCAACGAGGCAGGGATGGGCTCAACGCCGAATGCCGCCGCAGCCGCGGCTTCATCTCCCCCTCATCCTGCCGCTCAGGGCTTCGTGCAGATGGTCGGCGTAATTGTCGACACGTTTTTGGTGTGCACCGCCAGCGCGTTTATTCTTCTCCTGGCAAAGGATACGCCAACAGATAACCCAATCATTGGCGTCCAGATAGTTCAGGAAGCGATGGTAGCCCTGACGGGTTCATGGGGAGCCAGCTTTGTCGCCGTCATCATCATCATGTTTGCGTTTAATTCCATTATCGCCAATTACGTTTACGCCGAAAATAATCTCATTTTCCTGCGTATGAACAGCAGGCGTAATATTTGGCTGTTGCGTATCGGGATCTTACTGATGGTGTTGATCGGCTCTCAATTGCGCATCCCGTTACTCTGGCATGTGGCAGATGTAATGATGGCGTTTATGGCTATCACTAACATGACGGCGATTCTGCTACTGTCTCCCGTCGTCACCCTTATCGCCGCCGATTATCTACGCCAGCGCAAGATGGGAGTGATGCCAGTGTTCGATCCGAAGCGTTATCCGGATATTAACCAGCAGCTCGCGCCCGGCGCATGGGATGATAAAACGGGATCGTAAATGACAATCGCAACTATTGATCAATTGCAGGCCGTTTTTTGTTACAGTCAGCGGAAATTTTCCTGCAAGGACTGACTATGCTGATTCTCATCTCGCCCGCGAAAACGCTAGATTATCAAAGTGAGCTGGCCACTACGCGCTACACACAGCCTGAATTGCTGGATTATTCGCAGCAGTTGATTAAGGTTGCACGTAAGCTTAGCGCGCAGCAAATCAAAGCCCTGATGGGTATCAGCGATAAGCTTGCCGACCTGAACGCCACCCGCTTTCACGACTGGCAGCCGGACTTTACGCCGAAAAACGCCCGCCAGGCCATTCTGGCCTTTAAAGGCGATGTCTATACCGGCCTGCAGGCAGAAACCTTCACCGAGGCTGATTTCGATTTTGCACAGCAGCATTTGCGTATGCTCTCTGGTTTGTACGGCGTTTTGCGTCCACTGGACCTGATGCAGCCTTACCGTCTGGAGATGGGGATCCGCCTGGAAAATGCGAAGGGGAAGGATCTTTATCAGTTCTGGGGCGAGGTCATCACCAATACGCTGAACGACGCCATTAAGGCGCAGGGCGATGACATCGTGGTGAATCTGGCATCCGATGAGTACTTTAAGTCGGTCAAAACGCAAAAACTGAACGCGCAAATTATCAAACCCGTTTTTCTGGACGAGAAAAATGGCAAGTTTAAGGTCATTAGTTTTTACGCCAAAAAAGCACGCGGTCTGATGAGTCGTTACATCATTGAAAACCGCCTGACAAAACCAGAGCAGTTAACCGCGTTTGATAGCGAAGGCTATTTCTTTGATGAAGAACTGTCCGGCAAGGGCGAATTGGTCTTTAAACGTCACGAACAGTAAGGCTGTGGCCCCCTCTCTGAGGAGGGGGCAGACTAAGCGAAGGGTTTAATCGTGGTGCCAGTCCGGCCCCGGATGATGATCATCGTGGCGATCATCATGATAGTCGCCACGGAAGTCGCGACGGTCGTCACCGTGCGGGCGCCAGTGGTTTTCGCGCCATTCGTAGTGTCTGTGCCACCAGTCATGGTCGCGCCAGTGGCCGCCATCCCAGTAGTTGCCGTGACGATCCTGATCGCCGATTTGCAGTTTTACTGCTGGCACAAGGGTAATTTCAGCAGCCTGTGCCGCCAGCGGAGCCACCATCAACAACGAAAGCGCGAAGAATACAGGTTTCAACATGGGTTACTCCTTTGTTCATCTTGCCCGTAGTGGGCCGATGTGAGGAGCTTAAGCAAAGTGATGGCGGCTTGTTATTCTCTGCAATCCTAATCTCTAAGTGCCCGCATTTTATGGGAATTCCTCCGTTTTTCCTGCCATATTCCTCCTTAATTTCTCCGTATTCAGGCGTAAAAAAACCGGGCAGCGATTACGCTCACCCGGTTCTGGTTTGAGACGAAGCGGATTACGCTTTGCTCATCATCAGTTTACGCAGTTCAGCGAAGTCCGCAGGCAGATGGTGCGACAGCAGTTCCAGATCTGCGCGCTCTGCCAGTTCTTTCGGCAATGGCAGTGTTTCGCCGAGAATCTCTTCGACGCTCTCTTTGAATTTCGCCGGATGCGCGGTCCCCAGGAACAGGCCGTACTCGCCCGGATGCAGTTGATCGCGCAGCGCACGGTAAGCAATGGCCGCATGCGGTTCAGAGAGATAGCCCTTACCTTTCAGTTCACGCATCGTCTCTTTGGTCGTTTCGTCGTCCACTGCGGCATAGCCCAGTTCGTTCAGGCGCCAGATTTTACGGCGGAACAGCTCTTCCACGCGCGGCCAGTTGTTCGGCTGGCTGACGTCCATCGCGTTCGACAGAGTTGCCTGTGTCGCTTTTGGCTTCCACTCACCGTCCTGCAGGAAGCGCGGTACGGTGTCATTCGCATTGGTCGCCGCGATAAAACGCTTAATGGGCAGCCCAAGCGATTTCGCCAGCAGGCCCGCCGTTAAGTCGCCAAAGTTGCCGCTTGGCACGGAAACAACCAGCTGATTACGCGCCTCTTGTGGCAGTTGCGCCACCGCTTCAAAGTAGTAGCAAATCTGCGCCAGCAGGCGGCTAATGTTGATTGAGTTCGCTGAGTTCAGGCCCAGCGCCACTTTCAGTTCTTCATCATCAAAAGCCTGTTTTACCAGTGCCTGACAGGCGTCGAAATCCGCACCAATGGCGACGGTTTCGATATTGCCACCCAGCGTACAGAACAGTTTTTCCTGTAGCGGACTGATTTTTCCGTTCGGGTAAAGGATCACGACACGAACGTTTTTCAGGCCGTAGAAGGCATGTGCCACTGCCGCCCCGGTATCACCGGAGGTCGCAGTCAGGATCGTCACCGGCTTGTCGCCGCTGATGGTGGTCAGCATTTGCGCCATAAAGCGCCCACCGAAGTCTTTAAACGCCAGCGTCGGGCCATGAAACAGCTCCAGGCAACCAACATCGCTCTCAACCGGCTGTACGGGCGCCGGGAACGCAAACGCATCCCGAACGCGCGCTTCCAGAATGTCCTGCGGAATTTCATCACCGATGAACGCCCCGAGGATTTTGGCGCTGCGCGCAACGAAATCCATGGTCAGCATGTCATCAATTTCAGTCAGGCTGAATTCCGGCAGGTCATGCGGGAAAAACAGCCCCTGGTTGTTGCCAAGCCCTTGCGTGACGGCCTGCGCGAAGCTGACCTGTTCGTTGTGATCTTTTAAGTTATAGAGTTTCATTGGTTATCCCACTACTCGTGCACCCGTCGTGTCCAGACGGCAAATATGAACAAAGCCTTCCTGATTTTGCAAATAGTGTTTGCTCAGCCAGTCTGCCACACGTTGCGCGGTTTCCGTTTTATCGCACAACGCAAAAAGCGTTGGGCCGGAACCAGAAATACCACAGGAGAGCGCACCCATTTCGGCGACCGCCTGACGTGCCTCATTAAACCCAGGCAATAATTTCATGCGATACGGCTCAGCAATAACATCTTTCATCAGCTTCGCCGCAAGCTGGGGCTGACGGGAATAGCAGGCGTGAATAAAGCCCGCCAGATGCCGACCATGAGCAATACAGTCCTGACGACGATACTGCGCCGGCAGGATAGCGCGGGCCTCCGCGGTAGAAACTTTGATGCCCGGATAGGCCAGCACCCACAGCCATTCATCAAAGCCTGGCACCTGCTGGCTGATAATGCCGTTTTCCTCGATCATCAATTGCATGCCGCCAAGGTAGCAAGGCGCCACGTTGTCGTAATGCACGCTGCCGGAAATGCGCCCTTCCAGCTCGCCCATCAGCGCCAGCATTCGCGTCTCATTTAACGGTTTGCCGCAATACTCGTTCATTGCCACCAGCGCCGCGACAACAGAACAGGCACTGGAGCCCAGCCCTGAGCCAATCGGCATGTTTTTTTCCAGTGTCATTGCCACAGGAACCGTTTTGCCAATCTCCTGGCAGAAACGCTCCCAGCACTGGTAGACAATATTTTCACGAGGCTCTGTCGGCAGTTTGCTGGCAAAACGCCCCAGATTTTTCAGGCTAAAACTGTCCGCCGCCTCAACTGAGACATTATCACCCAACAGCGTGCCATCTATCGGCGTCACCGCGGCGCCCAACACATCAAAACCCACGCTCATATTGGCGCTGGAGGCCGGAGCATATACTTTCACCATCTTAAACTCCCAACTTCCAGGACAGCGTACGCAGCAAGTCTGCAAACACCCCTGCCGCAGTAACATCATTACCCGCACCATAGCCACGCAGGACCAGCGGCAGCGGTTGGTAATAGTGGCTATAAAACGCAAGGGCGTTTTCGCCGTTTTTCACTTTGAACAGCGGATCGTTACCGTCCACTTCGGCAATTTTCACCCGACAGGTGCCATCTTCTTCGATGTTGCCGACGTAGCGCAGCACTTTGCCTTCGTCGCGCGCTTTCGCCACACGATCGGCGAAGTGATCGTCAAGCTGCGGCAGACGCGCCATAAAACTTTCAACGTCACCGCTGTCGTCGAATGTAGCTGGCAGCACAGGTTCAATCACAATATCGGAAAGCTCCAGCTCACGCCCGGTTTCACGAGCCAGGATCAGGAGCTTACGCGCCACGTCCATACCGGAAAGATCGTCACGCGGATCAGGTTCGGTGTAACCCATTTCGCGTGCGATCTTAGTCGCATCTGACAGGCTCATCCCTTCATCGAGTTTACCGAAAATAAACGATAGCGAGCCAGAAAGAATGCCGGAGAAACGTTGTAACTCATCACCCGCATTGAGCAGGTTTTGCAGGTTTTCGATAACCGGCAAGCCCGCGCCCACGTTGGTGTCATAGAGGAACTTACGGCGTGATTTCGCCGCCGCATGGCGCAACTGATGGTAGTAAGCCATCGATGAGGTGTTGGCCTTTTTGTTGGGCGTCACCACATGGAAACCTTCACGCAGGAAGTCGGCATACTGATCGGCCACAGCCTGGTGTGACGTACAATCTACAATAACCGGGTTCAGCAGGTGATATTCCTTCACCAGACGAATCAAACGGCCCAGGTTGAAAGGCTCTTTGGCCTCAGCAAGCTCAGACTGCCAGTTTTCCAGATTTAACCCGTGTACGTTGGTAAGCAACGCTTTCGAGTTTGCCACGCCGCAGACGCGCAAATCGATATGCTTACTTTTGAGCCATGCTTGCTGACGCTTAAGCTGTTCGAGCAGCGCACCACCAACACCGCCCACGCCAATCACAAACACTTCAATAACCTGGTCGGTGTTGAACAGCATCTGGTGCGTGACGCGCACACCCGTAGTGGCATCATCGTTGCTCACCACGACAGAAATCGAACGCTCGGAAGATCCTTGCGCGATCGCCACGATGTTGATATTGGCGCGCGCCAGTGCAGCAAAGAATTTCGCGGAAATGCCACGCAGAGTACGCATGCCGTCACCCACGACAGAGATGATAGCCAGACGCTCCATCACGGCCAGTGGCTCCAGCAATCCTTCTTTCAGTTCCAGATAAAATTCATCGCCCATTGCCCGCTGCGCGCGGACGCAATCGGATTGCGGTACACAGAAGCTGATGCTGTATTCAGAGGAGGATTGGGTAATCAGCACGACAGAAATACCCGCACGCGACATCGCGGCAAACACGCGCGCCGCCATGCCAACCATGCCTTTCATCCCCGGACCTGAAACACTGAACATCGCCATGTTATTCAGATTGGAAATACCTTTGACCGGCAGGCCATCCTCATCAGAGGTGGCGCCAATCAGAGTACCGGGTGCCTGCGGGTTACCGGTATTTTTAATGAGGCAAGGGATCTGGAACTGGGCGATAGGGGTAATGGTACGCGGGTGGAGCACTTTCGCACCGAAGTAGGAGAGTTCCATCGCTTCCTGATACGACATGGATTTCAGCAGACGGGCATCCGGTACCTGGCGTGGATCACAGGTGTAGACACCGTCAACATCGGTCCAGATTTCGCAACAATCCGCACGCAGGCAGGCAGCCAGAACCGCAGCGGAGTAATCAGAACCATTACGTCCCAGAACAACCAGCTCACCTTTTTCGTTTCCGGCAGTGAACCCTGCCATCAACACCATATGGTCGGACGGGATACGGCTGGCGGCGATGCGGCGCGTTGACTCCGCAATATCCACCGTAGACTCAAGATAGTGCCCAATAGCCAGCAGTTTCTCGACCGGATCAATCACACTCACCTTATGACCGCGCGCTTCAAGCAACCCCGCCATAATGGCGATGGAGAGCTTTTCGCCACGGCAGATCAGCGCCGCATTGATGCTGTCAGGGCACTGCCCCAGCAGGCTTATCCCATGCAAGACGTGTTTGATCTGCGCAAATTCTTGTTCGACAAAGGTTTTTAACTGTGCGAGGGGAAAACCAGGCTGTGCATCCGCCAATCCTTGCAGTAGCTCAGAAAAAATACGTTCGGCATCGCTAATATTTGGTACGGCATCCTGACCTCCGATCGTTTTTTCGATCATGGCGACCAGGTGATTGGTGATTTTCGCCGGGGCAGATAACACAGTTGCCACCTGCCCCTGCCTGGCATTGCTCTCCAGGATGTCGGCAACACGCAGAAACCTTTCCGCATTTGCCACTGATGTACCGCCGAACTTCAACACTCGCATGGTATTACCCCTTGATCTTTGCTCGAAAAAAAAGCCCGCACTGTTCAGGTGCGGGCTTTTTTCTGTGTTTCCTGTACGCGTCAGCCCGCACCGTTACCTGTGGTAATGGTGGTGGTAATAATAATGGTGACGGTGCTGGTGCGTTTCATGGATGTTGTGTGCTCTGTAATTTTATTCTGTCTGTGCTCTGCCTATATTGGTTAAAGTATCTGCCGCCTTAAGTCAACGAATTTTTAGTTTTCAGCTATTTTGCGCAACCTTCCGCTACGCCCGCGACTTATTGACTTATCATAGGTAAAGACCATACAAACCGCACCATTGCAGTGACTTAATCCATAAAACATTCTTATGGCAGTGATTTACTCGGCGAGTTTTTTTTCAATGTCGTGGAGCAAACGGTGCAACATTGCGGTGTCTCGCTGCTCCAGCATCCCCACACGCTGATCCAGCCAGTCGGCCATTTTCATGTCATCCGCCACATCGAGTTTTTCGAGCAACGCGCGCGCCCGCAGACGTAAAGCACGAAGCTGGTTATCATCACGTTGCGTTACCACTTTGGGAGCATTTTGTATTAAAGATGCTAATTGATAACAATAAACCATGACGGCCTGCCCCAGATTGAGTGAAGGATAATCGGCCACCATCGGCACACCCGTCAAAATGTCTGCAAGCGCCAGTTCGTCATTTGTCAGGCCCGAATCTTCCCGGCCAAACACCAGTGCGGCGGCGGGGAGCCACGCGCTTTTTTCCGCCAGAAGCGGTACCAGTTCCGCAGGCGTTGCGTAGTAATGGAATTTAGCGCGACTTCGCGCCGTCGTGGCGACGGTGAATGAAATATCGGCCAGCGCATCGGATAATGCAGAATAAGTTTTAATATTATCAAGCACATCCCCGGCACCATGTGCGACACGGCGAGCGCCTTCCTGTAAATGGGCATCGCTGTCGACAATGCGCAGATCTGTGAAACCCATCGTTTTCATCGCGCGCGCGGCAGCGCCAACATTCTCCGCTCTGGCGGGAGAAACCAATACAATGGCCAGGTGCATTTTTACTCTCTTTTTTATCATACCGACGCGCGAGCGAAGGGTAATGTCAGCATATTTCGCGTCGCGAATTTACAATTTTGTAACAGCAATCACTGAATTTCGTCTTGCCAACGGTTAAAAAAAGCTAAACTGTTGACTGGCGGTATTAACCGCTGAAATGTTAACAGAAAGTGCTTATCCCTATGTTTCTTCATGGCATTTTAATTATGAATCTGAATCTCCTATTGGATTCAACTTATTTATCAATTAATATCCGCAACTAGTTGGTTTATTGAAAAATTGTGATAATCGCTAGCATTTAGATATCAAGATTTCACCAAACTGTTAACGTGCTACAATTGAACTTGATATATGTCAACGAAGCGTAGTTTTATTGGGTGTCCCTTGCGTCTTAGCCTGTTATGTTGCTGTTAAAATGGTTAGGATGACAGCCGTTTTTGACACTGTCGGGTTCAAAGGGAAAGTGCCCACGACCAAGCTAATGATGTTGTTGACGTTGATGGAAAGTGCATCAAGAACGCAATTACGTACTTTAGTCATGTTACGCCGTTCATGTTAATTTGCGACATGTACCAGGCTGGTCAGGGACTTTTGTACTTCCTGTTTCGATTTAGTTGGCAATTTAGGTAGCAAACATGCAGACCCCGCACATTCTTATCGTTGAAGACGAGTTGGTAACACGCAACACGTTGAAAAGCATCTTCGAAGCGGAAGGTTACGATGTCTTTGAAGCGACAGATGGCGCTGAAATGCATCAGATCCTCTCCGAAAATGATATCAACCTGGTGATTATGGATATCAATCTGCCAGGTAAAAATGGCCTTTTACTTGCCCGTGAATTACGCGAGCAAGCGAATGTCGCACTGATGTTCCTGACCGGTCGTGACAACGAAGTAGACAAAATCCTGGGCCTCGAAATCGGTGCGGATGACTACATCACCAAACCGTTTAACCCGCGTGAACTGACTATCCGTGCGCGTAACCTGCTGTCCCGTACCATGAATTTGGGCACCATCAGCGAAGAGCGCCGCAGTGTCGACAGCTATAAGTTTAATGGCTGGGAACTGGATATTAACAGCCGCTCACTGATCAGCCCTAATGGCGAACAGTATAAGCTGCCGCGTAGCGAATTCCGTGCGATGCTGCATTTCTGCGAAAACCCGGGCAAGATCCAATCCCGCGCCGAATTGCTGAAAAAAATGACCGGGCGTGAGCTGAAACCACACGACCGTACGGTTGACGTCACCATCCGTCGCATCCGTAAGCATTTTGAATCCACGCCGGACACACCGGAAATCATCGCGACGATCCACGGTGAAGGTTACCGTTTTTGCGGTGATCTGCAGGAATAATCCTCCTTCAAAAAAAGCGGCGCCAGGCGCCGCTTTTTTTATTTCCATATCCGTAGTTCTTCATCGACAGGAACCTGGCTTTCTACGGGCTTTTTCACCGCCCGCGAAAGGGAGTACCAGTCAAAGCGCCGTGTCAGTATCATCACGGTACTCAGTGCCGCAAACAGTACGCCTGTTCCCAGTAACAACGCGCTGTCTTCGGAATTCAACAAACTCCACATTACGCCATAGAGCACCAATAGCGCACCGCTAAACGGCAGGCTGGCACGCCAGCTTTTCATCACGCCTTGCAAATAGATACCGTTGATCGTCGCCCCCAGCCCACTGGCAATAATCCACGCCCAGGTAAAGCCGACATGCTCTGACAACGCCAGCAGGACCAGATAGAACATCACCAGCGATAACCCCACCAGCAGATACTCCATGGGGTGCATTTGCCGCCCGGTAAGACTTTCAAAGACGAAAAACGCGGCAAAAATGAGGGCAATAAGCAAAATCGCATATTTTACCGCTCTGTCCGTCAGTTGGTACTGATCCGCTGGCGTGGCGATATTGACGCTGAATGCGGGCAGGCGCCACTCATTGTCGCTGCTCAGACTCAGGACATCACGGATTTTGCTATCCAGGTTATTGGCAAACCACGTACTTTGCCAGCGCGCCTGGTAACCCGCAGGGGTAACTTCGCGTTTCGCAGGTAGAAAGTCACCGGTGAAGCCGGGGTGAGGCCAGTCCCCCATCAGCGCCATTTCGCTGTTTCTGCCAAGTGGGACCACGGAAAATGCGCCGGTACCATTGAGACTAAATGAAGCGTTTAGTTTGATATTTTTTTGCGTAATACCCGGCGCAGTCAGTGGAACATGAATACCCTGTAAGTCGCTCATCAGTCCCGATCCCGGCTCTACGCTGAGCGATTCACCGTTCACCTTCATCGCCCGTATTTGCCCGATCCCTCGGGCATCACTCAGGGCAAACACGACAAACGGCTCGCCCAGTTCCCTGGTATCACTCGCCTCCAGCCCGGCTCGTTTTGGGTCAAATTCTGCGTTTATACTGATATCCCCATGCCAGACTTGCCCTTCGTAGATACCCACCTGGCGGTTCTCGACTTGCTGTTTCCCCTCGACCATGAGCGACTCAGGTAGCCAGAAACGGATATAGCTTTTCGAACGGCGAACCTCCTTGGGCGGTTCATCTCCCGTCGACTCCAGCGAAGTCACAACGTCCGTCACCGGAATCGCAATCAGCGGACCAATCAACTTTTGCGGCCCGGCGCTACTTTGCCGCAGCGTATCGGCGACCTCATTACGGTAGTCGCCTCTCTCTTTGATTAAATTGCCAACCATTATCAGTGGGATCAGCAACAGACAAATGCACCCTGCCAGGGTGGTAATTTTCCAGAATAACGGTGATTTCAACATAGCCCCTCCTTTGTGTTGCGCGCAGAGTAACGGGGCTATAAGAGGAGAATTTGAAGTTATGTGAAGTGACGGTGAAGTGTCAGTCGCGCCTCTGCGCCACCCTGCGGCAGGTTACATACCTGAATAGTTCCCTGGTGCAAACGCGCCACCTCCTGCACCAGGGCCAGCCCAAGGCCACTGCTCTTTTGTCCATTCTCTCGGGGCAATGAGTAAAACCGTTCAAAGATCCGCTCAAGGGCGTAATCCGGAATACCCGGCCCGTTATCGCATACGGTAAAGACGACATGTTCAGCGTGTTCGTGAGCGCGCAGTGAAATATGCCCGTCGCGCGGGGTAAAGTCGATCGCATTGTCGAGCAGATTGCCCAATGCCTGGCTAAGCAGCCCGGCATCCGCTTCGACGACAAGCTGCCCCGCATCGCATTCCAGGGTCAGATTTTTGGCGGACAGCACCACGCTGCGTTCGTCCTCAAGCTGTCGGAACAGAGCGTCAACAGGGATGGATGTTGTCACTACTTCCTGACGATTTTCGAGCTTCGCCTGCTGTAGCAGCTTCTCAACCAGTATCTGCATCCGCGCATTTTGCGCCAGGATATTGTTAGTAAAACGGGTGGCGATATCCGGTGGCGGGTTCTCATGGAGAATTTCTGCCGCGCCGCGTATGGCCGCCAGCGGGCTTTTAAGTTCATGGGTAAGCGCGTAGACATACTGCTCAATATAATTTTTTCCTTCGAGCTTAAGGCGCATACTCTCCAGCGCCTGCGCCAGCTTACGCAGCTCGCTACTTCCCAGGTCAGGAAGAGGTAAAGGATTTTTTTCGCTCACGGCATCCGCATAGCGTGTCAGCTTGCCGATGGAACGGTTAATCCATAGCGTCACCCCAAACCCAATCACCAGAGCAATCCCCAGTAAGGCCGCGCTGGCCCAGAGCATGCGCCGCTCACTGCGTTTGATGACCGGGGCAATCGCACTATTAGGTTTGCCCACGCTCAAAACGCCGATAATGCGCCCCTGGTCAGTGACGGGAGCCGCCACATACATCACCGTACTTTCCGGATCGTTAGGATCGGAAGGTGTACTGCGCGCGCCATATTTACCGCGCAGCGTCAGCCAGACATCGTTCCAGCGGGAATAATCCTGACCTACGGCCTGGCCCGCAGAATCAAAAACAACCTTACCCAGCGCATCCGTCATATAGACATGGTATTCGTTACGTACTTTGCGAATGCCGCTGATATTGGCGTTAATGTTGCTTTGGTTGAGCGAAGTGAACGCCTCTGCCAGCTTGCCATTTTGCGCCTGTCCGGAGAGCAAATCATCGTGCGCTACCTCGGCCAGCAGCGTGGCGGTATCAATGAGCGTGCCTTCGGTTGCCCGCCTGACGCCCGGTTTGATTTCCTGGACAAAAATCGACAACACAAACCAGGCGGCAACCGCCACAAGGAGAAAGTAGCCCAGCAACAATCGCATCCCGATACGCATTAGCGGATGCCCAGGCTGTAACCCATACCGCGATGAGTATTAATCGGTGACAATTCGCTATTCACCGCACGCAATTTGGCGCGCAGCGTTTTGATATGGGTATCGACAGTGCGATCGAAGCTCTCTTCGGCATCGGTCCAGACGAGATCCATGAGTTGCTGGCGTGAGAAAACCCTGCCCGGTGCATGCAGCAGGGTTTTTAACAGCAGAAATTCATAGCGTGTAAGGGGGAGAATATCGCCACACCAGCGAACGATAGCCGCCTCTTCGTCCAGTTCGAATTGCCCGACACGAAGAAGAGAAGATTGCACCGTGGCTTTCTGGAAGCGGCGCAGCACGGTACGTACTCGGGCACAAACTTCCCTGGGCGAAAACGGTTTGGCGATATAATCATCAGCCCCCATTTCCAGCCCCAGCAATTTGTCGATCTCGTCGCTACGCGCGGTCAGAAACAGCACTGGCAGCCCCGGCGCCCTGGCCAGCAAACGGCGGCACAGCTCAAAACCACTGATGTCCGGCAGCCCGACATCCAGGATCGCCAGGTCCGGCAACTGCCGCGCCGCCGCGTCAAGAACAGGCAATCCCCGCTCAAATGACGTGACGGCGAACCCATCCTGCTGCAGCATATAAATCAGCGTCTCGGCAATACTTGCCTCATCTTCAACCAGCCAGATTCGCGGTTGTGGCATCTCCATTCCTTTTTATTTACTCCACGGCATAATCGGCACCGCACTCAGTGCGTTTTTCGGGGAACCTTCCACCACTTTATCGGAATAGGTCAGATAAACCAAAGAGTTACGTTTGCTGTCATAAAAGCGGACCACCTGAAGTTTCTTAAACACCAGCGAAGTACGTTTCTGGAAGACCACATCGCCCTGGGCTTTCCCATTTTTAATCTTATGACTGAGTTCGATTGGCCCTACCTGCTGGCAGGAAATCGCCGCATCGGATGTATCTTCCGCCAGCCCCAGCCCCCCTTTAATGCCGCCCGTTTTTGCCCGGCTAATGTAACAGGTCACATTTTGCACATCAGGATCGTCAAAGGCTTCCACCACAATTTTGTGATCCGGGCCGAACATTTTAAACACAGTGTCTACTGAGCCAATCTGTTCCGCCTGCGCAGAACCCCACAGCAACGCTAATGAGGAAAGTATTAAACGCGTGTATTTCATATTGTTACCATTTTTGAATATAACGTTGAGCGACTATTCTCGGGTTTAAGAGGAAAAGGTTTATAGATCACCAATTTACAAAAATTATCATGAAAATCAGACACAATGCGCACTAATGCACAAAAAAAACACTGAATGCTAAAACGCCAAACAGTGGTATTATCCATCCCCTGGTATCAGGCGTAAGCCGTTTTAAGGATGAGGATATTTTATGGATCAGGCTGGGATTATTCGTGATCTACTTACCTGGCTGGAAAGCCACCTGGATCAGCCATTGTCGTTAGATAATGTGGCGGCAAAAGCGGGTTATTCCAAGTGGCATCTGCAAAGGATGTTCAAAGACGTGACGGGCCATGCGATTGGCGCTTATATTCGCGCGCGCCGCCTGTCGAAGTCTGCTGTTGCTTTGCGTCTGACCTCGCGTCCCATTCTGGATATCGCCCTGCAGTACCGCTTTGACTCTCAGCAAACCTTTACCCGCGCGTTTAAAAAGCAGTTTAATCTGACGCCCGCGCTGTATCGCCGTTCACCTGACTGGAGCGCCTTCGGCATTCGTCCGCCGCTGCGTTTAGGTGAGTTTGCCATGCCGAGACATGAATTTATCCCCCTTCCGGATATGCAGCTCATCGGTACAACGCAGAGCTATACCTGCTCGCTGGAAGAAATTTCCGATTTCCGCAACCAGATGCGTATCCAGTTCTGGCGTGACTTTTTAGGCAATTCGCCCACCATTCCGGCTGAGATGTATGGCCTGCATGAACCGCGACCAAGTCTTGAGAAAGATGACGAGCAAGAGGTGTTTTACACCACCGCTTTAACACCAGAGATGGCGAACGGCTACATGCATAATGCCCAGCCAGTGAAGCTCGAAGGCGGTGAGTATGTCATGTTCTTCTACGAAGGGCCGGGCACGGGCGTGCAGGAGTTTATCCTGACCGTCTACGGTACCTGCATGCCGATGCTGAATCTGACACGCCGTAAAGGCCAGGATATTGAGCGTTTCTACCCGCAGGAAGATGCGCGGGCGCAAGAGCCACCGCTTTACATCCGCTGCGAGTATCTGATTCCCGTCCGCCGTTAACGCTGCAGTTCATCCAGCGCAGGGGCGTCCAGATGTGAGATGTCTCCTGCTGTTTCCACTACCCATCCCGACGCCAGCCATGCGCTATCCTGATAATCGATACGGGAAATAGAGCAGTTACGCAAGCGCAGGCGGCGCTCAGCATACGCCGGAAGCCCCAGAATGGTGCTGACCAGACAGCCCAGGGCCATGCCGTGGCTGACGATCATCGGGCGGCTACCCTGCGGTAACTCCAGCGTGGTCGCAAGAGCAGCATGCATACGATCGGCAAGTTCCTGCATCGACTCGCCGCCGGGAATGCGCCCCCCTGCGGTGCCATTTACCAGTTGGCGACGCCAGCCTTCTTCTTCTTCGGTCAGGGTTTCAAGATTGCGCTGTTCGAGCACCCCCATATCGAGTTCACGCAGGCGCGAGTCGAGGGTGATATCGCAGCCACATAGCTCTGCAATGATTTCAGCCGTGCGACGTGTACGTCCGAGATCGCTGGCAATAATATGGGTGATGCCCAGCGCTTTCGCGCGTTCAGCCACCTGCCATGCCTGCTGCTCGCCTTTTTCGGTTAACGGACTGTCTGAATGGCCTTGAATACGACGCTCGGCGTTCCACTGCGTTTCACCGTGGCGGACAAGGTATACCTGTAACATGCTTTTATATCCATTATACTGCGATGAAGTTTATTATATGAGGAAGGCCTTACCCGTCATGCAGACAGAACTGGTCTCATTACGGGCAGCCAGCTATTGATTATGCACCATGTTGTCGCTGCTACCACAAACCCCGCCAAAATTCGGGCTATTCTGCACGCTTTTAATGAGATTTTCGGTGAAAACGCCAGCCGCATCGACGCAATTGCTGTTGAAAGCGGTGTACCGGAACAGCCTATGGGCAGTAAAGAGACGCTTGAAGGCGCACGTAACCGTGTCGAAAATGCCCGCCACGCCTGTCCAAATGCGGACTTTTGGGTAGCTATCGAAGCCGGAATTGATGAAGGCAGCACGTTTAGCTGGGTCGTCATCGAAAGTCGCGACCAGCGCGGCGAAGCCCGCTCTGCCACCCTGCCCTTGCCTGAGGTGATTCTGCAAAAGATCCGTGCCGGGCAAGCGCTTGGTCCGGCGATGTCGGCATATACCGGTATTGATGAAATTGGGCGCAAAGATGGCGCAATTGGCGTGTTTACCGCCGGAAAATTGACGCGCGCCAGCGTCTATCATCAGGCCGTGATACTGGCATTAAGCCCCTTTCACAATGCGGTCTATCGCTGATCGTTAAGCAGCGTCTGCTCCAGCCATAAACGCAGGTCGGCTGGCGCCGCTTTCAGGCTGTTGGATCCCCGGGTGATCGTGGCAATACCCGCCCCGAGTTCACTTTTGAGTTCTCGTTGACTCATCTCTCCGCGCAACAACTCTTCGATAATACGTACGCGGGTACCCAGCGCTTCACGTTCATCTGGGGTGAGCATCAGGTTAAGTAACGGAAGATGTAGATCCTGTTCGTAAGACTGCCTGACGAGTTCAACAAAGCGAAGCCATTCCTGGTGACGCTGTTCGGCCATGGCCGCTGAATAAGGTGATTGCTGGGTCATAATATGCCGCCGTTATGCTATGTACTCGCTTGAGAGTACACAGCATAACACAAACCACAGAAATCAGTAACGACGCTGCCACTCCGCGTCCGTCAGCACTGGCCCTTTGTTGCCATTGATAAAGAAACGGTAATACGCGTCATAGGCCAGCACGTTTTTCACATAACTACGGGTTTCGGAAAAGGGGATGCTCTCAATAAAGGCCACCGCGTCAATGCGTCCACCGCTGTTGTTCAGCCAGGTGCGCACCCTGCCCGGACCGGCATTGTACGCCGCAGAGGAGAAGATGCGGTTGTTACCAAACTGCTGATAGACATATTGCAGATAGCTGGTACCGATGTTGATATTCACTTCCGGTTCCAGCAATTGAGCCGCGTTACTGTAACCTGGAATGTTAAACATCTTCACCGTATGCGTTGCCGTGCCCGGCATGATCTGCATTAACCCACTTGCTCCGACCGGGGAGCGCGCTTTCGGGTTCCAGGCGCTCTCCTGACGAGAGATCGCCATTGCATAGCTTTGCGGAATATCTTTCCCGCTCGTATAGCGGGCATACAAGTCGCTGTAGGCCAGCGGGAATCGCTCTTCGAGTTGATCCCACAACTTACCGGCAATAGTCGCCTGTACGCTCAGGTCCCACCAGTGCTGGTTAAAGGCATAGCGCGCCAGTTGCGCCTGCTCCTGCACACTGCGGCTGGTGATCAAATTGGCCCACTCGCTACGGGCAGTGTTGTCCTGATTCCAGTACATAAGCTCGCGCACACGGGACATTTCAGGCCCGTTTGCCAGCGCTGGATCGATGTTGCCCGGCGCTTTATCGATTTTCATGGTGTACTCTTCACCCAGCCGCTGGGCCGCCGCCATCGGGTAGAATCCACGTTGTTGCATGAGCGCATGCAGGATCTCTTTCGCCTCGGCGTCACGCCCACGTTCCAGCAGCAGGTCGGCCTGCCAGTAGCGCCACTCATCCTTCTCTTTTGCTTCCATCGGTAAGCGCGCAAGCCAGGTATTCAGCCCACGGCGGTCGCCGTTGCCGATAGCCATCCGCACCCGTCGTTCAACGATCGAAATGGACTGCGAACGCATGATGGCGTCATCGCGCCAGCGCGCCTGTTCGCTGGTCACGTCATTGCCCATCAAACGCCAGGCGACAATGTCACGCAGCGCTTGCGTCTGATCTTCATTCAGTTGTTGCGCCTGCACCAGCGACGGGATCATCAGCCGGGCGTTTTCCACATCATCACGCGCGACGCTTTCGAACGCTTCAGCCGCCATCTGGCGGGTAAAATCGGTCGCCCCCGTGGTACGGGCGAAAGTCATGACACTGCCAGGATTATTGGCAAGCGTAATGATGGCGGAAGAGATGGTCTGATAATCCGGGGGCATCTGGCCCGCCAGCAGAATAACCAGCCGGGTATTGCCCGCTTTCATAGCGAGGCGGATACGTTCCAGAAACGCCAGCGGGTCTTGCGTGCCGGACGCACGCCATGCGCCAAACAGCCGGTCACAGGCGTTTGGCTGGCTGTTTCCTGTCAGCCACAGCTCCTTCGCCCCCTGCCAGGCCTCGTCTGCCTGCCCGGTGTTCCATTTCGCAAAGTAGTAGTTACATTGCGCTTCCGTTGTCGTGGGTTTTTCCGGGCTGAATGCCAGCAGACCACGCCAGTCTTCCCGACGTGCCAGCTCGTTGATAAAACGTGTTTTCAGCGTGCGGGCCGGCGGCAATGTGGGGTTTGCCTGAATAAAATTGGTTACCGTTACGGCGGGTTGGTTCATCAGATCATCGGTTATCTGCCGGTACTGCAGATAAGGGTATAGCGGATAGTTTTGCAGCCCTGGCATCAGTTGCGATACCACATCCATCTGCTTGTTATCCCATGCCTGTTTGATCTGAGCATAGCGATTACGTTGTTCATCCAGTGAGTCCGCTCGCGCCACATTGCTGAGGGACAGCAAACAAATACTGGCCGCCAGCAAACGCCAGGCGGCATGTTTAGCTCTCTGCACAGCTTATTCCCCTTATAAAAACGATACCTACAGCGTCATGCCGCATAATGCCTTAATGCTAACCGCGCCCGCCGTAACGCGCCACGTAATGCACACTTTTTTACCTTTCTTGTGTCATTTAACACTACGGGTGCTGCTGGCTGGGATTGAGCACGGAAAACGGCTACACTTCGCCTTTGAAAACTATCACCATTCATTAGCCCTGAATAATTCAGGTTGCAAGGCGGCGGCAAAGGAAAGAATCCTGGCGCGGCATCAGCAACCTGATGGATGAAGGGATAAAAAGAGGCGAAGTCCAACGTGGCTCAATTCGTTTATACCATGCATCGTGTCGGCAAAGTGGTTCCGCCGAAACGTCATATTCTGAAAAATATCTCGCTGAGTTTCTTCCCTGGCGCAAAAATCGGTGTACTGGGCCTTAACGGTGCCGGTAAATCTACCCTGCTGCGCATTATGGCTGGCATTGACACCGATATTGAAGGTGAAGCCCGCCCACAGCCTGGTCTGAAAATCGGCTACCTGCCGCAGGAACCGCAGCTAAACCCGGAACAGACCGTGCGTGAATCCGTTGAAGAAGCGGTTTCCGAGGTGGTGAACGCGCTGAAAGGTCTGGACGAAGTGTATGCGAAATATGCTGAACCGGACGCTGACTTCGATAAACTCGCGGCACAACAAGGCAAGTTTGAAGAGATTATCCAGGCGCACGACGGCCATAACCTGAACGTGCAACTTGAGCGCGCCGCTGACGCACTGCGTCTGCCGGACTGGGACGCGAAAATCGCTAACCTCTCCGGTGGTGAGCGCCGCCGCGTTGCGCTGTGCCGTCTGCTGCTTGAAAAACCAGACATGTTGCTGCTCGACGAACCGACTAACCACCTGGACGCCGAGTCTGTCGCCTGGCTGGAACGCTTCCTGCACGACTTCGAAGGCACCGTGGTGGCAATCACCCACGACCGTTACTTCCTCGACAACGTTGCCGGTTGGATCCTCGAACTGGACCGCGGCGAAGGCATTCCGTGGGAAGGCAACTACTCCTCCTGGCTGGAGCAGAAAGATCAGCGTCTGGCGCAGGAAGCCTCTCAGGAAGCGGCGCGTCGTAAATCCATCGAGAAAGAACTTGAGTGGGTTCGTCAGGGCGCGAAAGGCCGTCAGTCTAAGGGCAAAGCCCGTCTGGCGCGCTTTGAAGAGCTTAACAACGTCGAATATCAGAAACGTAACGAGACCAACGAACTGTTTATTCCGCCAGGCGCACGTCTGGGGGATAAAGTGGTGGAAGTCAGCAACCTGCGTAAGTCCTACGGCGACCGCGTGCTGATTGACGACCTGAGTTTCTCCGTACCGAAAGGCGCTATCGTCGGGATTATCGGCCCGAACGGCGCGGGTAAATCGACCCTGTTCCGTATGATGTCCGGTCAGGAACAGCCTGACGCCGGTTCAATCACCCTGGGTGAAACCGTCAAGCTGGCCTCCGTCGATCAGTTCCGCGACGCCATGGATAACAGCAAAACCGTGTGGGAAGAAGTTTCCGGCGGGCTGGATATCATGAAGATTGGCAACACCGAGATGCCGAGCCGCGCCTATGTGGGCCGCTTTAACTTTAAAGGCGTTGACCAGGGCAAGCGCGTTGGCGAGCTGTCCGGCGGTGAGCGTGGTCGTCTGCACCTGGCGAAACTGTTGCAGGTTGGCGGTAACGTACTGCTCCTCGATGAACCGACCAACGACCTGGATATCGAAACCCTGCGCGCGCTGGAAAACGCCCTGCTGGAGTTCCCGGGCTGCGCGATGGTTATCTCGCACGACCGTTGGTTCCTTGACCGTATCGCGACCCACATTCTGGATTATCAGGATGAAGGTAAGGTGGAGTTCTTCGAAGGTAACTTTACCGAGTACGAAGAGTATAAGAAACGCACCCTTGGCGCCGATGCGCTGGAGCCGAAGCGTATCAAGTACAAACGTATTTCAAAATAAACCGCAAAAAGGCAGCGTAAGCTGCCTTTTTAATGTTTGCTACCTCTCCACGTGGGTGAGGGCATCAGACCGCACAAGGTCAAAGCAAGTAGCCCGGCTAAGTGAAACGCCAGCCGGGGCATGTCCGGATGACGGCGTAAACGCCTTACCCGGCTGCTAATCCCCCATCAACTCTTTTACCAGTTCCACGCAGTGCAGAAACCGGGAGTCATAATCAGGTTCTTCCACATGCCGCCAGGTAATATTGTTCTCTTTGAGCATATCCACCAGCATCTGCTGGAACTCGCTGCGATCCACTGAACTGCCCAGGCTTCTCAACCCGTCGGCAACCCATGGCGTATTATTTTCCAGCAGAATCACCAGGTCGAAACGGTATTCATCGATCATCGCCTGCACAAAAGGGTGCTCACGCCCTTCATACTTCACGCAAAATGCCTGCGTAGTGACAAAGTCCGTGTCGATAAAAGCCACTTTATTGGCATATTTCACAGCAAAATCAATATACTGCGCCTGCCCCAATGCTATCTTGTCATAGTCGGAATACTGCAGCGCCATCTCATCGCCGCCAAGATGGGAGAAGACATAATCCCGCCCGTACTCCCACGCACTGGTGGTATTGAAGATATTCGCGAGCTTATTGACCAGCGTCGATTTCCCGCTGGATTCCCCTCCCAGTATCGCCACGGTGCGCACAAAAAACGGCTTCACTTCGGTCGGAATATAATCCCAGTAGCGGAACGGATTCTCACGAATGAGCGCGCCGCTGATATTCATAAAAGTGCGTTTGGGATCGATAAGCACCGTTTCAATACCCAGATGCTCAAGGTACTGGGGAGCGTCCGCCTCTTCCGAACTGTAGATCCAGTTAGGCTGAATGCCCTTTTCATCCATAAAGGCTTTAATGCCTTTACTCCAGACATCCCAGCCATGCGGGTAAGGCTCCATGCCCTCTTCATTAAACGCATGAATACGAATGTTTTTCTGATATTTGAAGGTCTGCAGTAGCCAACGCAGGCGGTCGCTGATGGTCGGCTGCTGGGACATCGCACTGTCTTCAAACAGTTCGCGGTCGCGCTTCTCGTCATACCCCATCACAATATGCAGCTCATCCACCTGGCTACAGGCACGCTGAATCAGGTAGATATGCCCGGTATGCAGCGGGTAAAACTTACCAAACACCACGCCAACGCTTTTTTGCCGACGCGGAAATTCCAATCCGAGGAAACGGTGCAGCGCCTCGAGTTTTTGCGCGCTGGGACTTTTGATTTTGGCATTCAGGAGTTGGCTCAAATAGCCTTTGGTCATGCCGCTGGCGTCGGCCACCTGCTGCAACGTGCAGCCTTTTTGACGGATTGCGGTCTTGAGATAGTCGAATGACGACACGAGTGCCTCCTGCTGGCTGAACCTGCCTGGCAGCATCAACGTGCCAGGCCTATTATGCAAAATTCCCTATGCATTTCGGGGCAGGAGGCGGGGAATAAACGCAGCCATCACACCTGCCGCCAGAAAGACGACGGGAATGTAATTATAAGTCGTCAAAGACGCTTAGTGCATCTGCGAGTTTTTTAACACCGAAGACCTGCATCCCTTCTGGTGGTTTTTTCGGCACATTCGCGGCAGGTACAATGGCGCGTCGGAAGCCATGTTTCGCCGCTTCGGAAATACGCTCTTGCCCGCTGGGCACCGGGCGGATCTCACCCGCCAGCCCAACCTCGCCAAAGACCACCAGGTCCTGAGGCAGAGGCCGGTCGCGCAGGCTCGACACCATAGCCAGTAACAACGCCAGGTCCGCGCTGGTTTCCGTCACTTTTACGCCGCCGACAACGTTGACGAACACATCCTGGTCGGCCATCTGCAGGCCGCCGTGGCGATGCAGAACCGCCAGCAGAATGGCAAGGCGGTTCTGCTCAAGCCCGACAGCAACACGCCGGGGATTGGACATCATCGAGTGATCCACCAGCGCCTGAATCTCTACCAGTAGCGGACGCGTGCCTTCCCAGACCACCATCACCGAACTGCCGGAAGTCACTTCATCGCCACGGCTAAGGAAGATGGCGGACGGGTTACTCACTTCCCGTAGCCCTTGTTCGGTCATCGCAAAGACGCCCAACTCGTTGACCGCGCCAAAGCGGTTCTTATGGCTGCGCAGCGTACGGAAACGAGAGTCCGCATCACCATCCAGTAACACAGAGCAGTCAATACAGTGCTCAAGGACTTTCGGCCCCGCCAGCGAGCCATCTTTGGTCACGTGCCCGACCATGACAATCGCCACCCCGCGCGTTTTCGCGAAGCGCGTAAGATAAGCCGCCGTTTCACGCACCTGCGCCACGCTACCGGGAGAAGACTGAATATCTGCCATGTGCATGACCTGGATGGAGTCAATAACCATCAGCTTCGGCTGCTCTTCATCGGCAATCTGGCAGATTTGCTCAATGCTGGTTTCCGACAACATATTCAGATTGGCAGTCGGCAGGCCAAGACGGTGCGCGCGCATCGCCACCTGCTGCAACGACTCTTCCCCGGTGACGTACAGCGTTTTCATCTGTTCCGCGAGTCTGCACAGGGTTTGTAGCAGAAGCGTCGATTTACCTGCACCAGGGTTACCGCCAATCAGGATAGCGCTTCCCGGCACCACGCCGCCGCCCAACACGCGGTCGAACTCTTTAAAACCGGTCGAAAAACGCGGCAAGGCTTCCAGGCTGATATCGGAAAGTTTCTGTACTTTCGACGCGCCCGCATTGCCAGCATACCCGCTTAAGCGCTCATTACGCGCCACGACAGGCGAGGCGGCCACACGCACTTCGGTAATCGTGTTCCAGGCATGGCAGGCGCTACATTGCCCCTGCCAGCGGGGATAATCGGCACCACATTCATTACAGACAAATGCGCGTTTTGGAGCTTTCGCCACAGATACCTCGTTATTTCTTCGCCAGACTGGCTGAGAGAATGCAGAACACCCCCATCAAATCAGCGTGACGGATGGTGACTTCGGCTTTTTCATTTACTTTCGGTTTCGCGTGAAAGGCGATACCTAACCCGGCGGCTTTAATCATCGGCAGATCATTAGCACCGTCGCCAATGGCGATCGTTTGAGTCGCCGGAATCTCATGTTCCTGCGCCAGACGCTTGAGGGTATTGGCTTTATACTGCGCGTCCACAATGTCGCCCAGCACGTTGCCGGTGAACTTACCGTCAACCACTTCCAGATGGTTGGCTACCGCCGCTGTCAGGCGCAACATCTCGCGCAGGTGATCGGCAAAGAAGGTAAAGCCGCCAGACGCAATCGCCACTTTCCAGCCCAGCGCTTCCAGTTTTAACACCAGTTGCGTAAGGCCTGGCATCAGGGGCAGGCTGTCTCGGACCTGATGCAGGATGTTTGCGTCAGCCCCTTTGAGCGTTGCCACACGTTGACGCAGGCTGGCCGTGAAGTCCAGCTCACCGCGCATGGCGCGTTCCGTTACTTCCGATACCATTTCGCCCGTACCGGCCAGTTTAGCGATTTCATCAATGCACTCAATTTGAATCGCAGTTGAGTCCATATCCATCACCATCAGGCCCGGATGACGCAGAGACGGAATTTTACCGAGCGGCGCAACGTCCAGCCCTTCATCATGTGCCAGGCGGGTAGCACGCGGGGTGAGTGAACCGGCAAGGCGGATAACCTGATAATCTTCCACACACCAGGCGGCCACGATCACCATTGCCGCGCCCAGTTTACGTTGCCAGGCGGTCAAACGTTCTTTATTCAGGGCGCGTCCATACAGAAGCCAGCCGCTACGACCCGCGTGATAATCCAGGGGCATGACCTCATCGCCACTTAAAGAGAGCGGCAACCCAGGCCACTGAGAAACGTCGTTGGGCAGGTCGCACCAGGTCAAATTATTCGGCATTACAGCTCCTGTAGGGGTATGTGCTGAGGTAAAAATAACGCATGAGGCTACCTTGTAACCAGCGCTTCTGGCAACATTAAGCCGCAAATTTTCAACAGGTGGAATATGGCTCGCGCAAAACTCAAATTCCGGCTTCATCGTGCCGTGATCGTGCTCTTCTGTCTGGCGCTGCTGGTCGCCCTTATGCAGGGCGCATCCTGGTTCAGTCAGAATCACCAGCGTCAGCGCAATCCGCAGCTTGAAGAGCTGGCCCGCACGCTGGCGAAACAGGTCACGCTAAACCTTGCGCCACTGATGCGCGCGGAGACGCCTGACGATAAGCGTATCAGCGTTGTGCTGCGGCAATTGACCGAGGAGAGCCGAATTCTCGATGCGGGCGTCTATGACGAACGCGGCGATCTGATTGCCCGGTCTGGCGAAAGCATTGATGTGCGCGACAGGCTGGCGCTGGACGGCAAAAAAGCCGGGGGCTATTTCAACCAGCAGATCGTCGAGCCGATTCAGGGCAAAAGCAGTCCGCTGGGCTACCTGCGTTTAACGCTGGATACCCATACGCTGGCGACGGACGCCAAACAGGTCGACAACACCACCAATATTTTACGCCTGATGCTGCTACTTTCACTGGCGATAGGCGTCGTGCTGACCCGTACGCTGTTGCAGGGGAAGCGTACCCGCTGGCAACAGTCTCCCTTCCTGCTTACCGCCAGCAAGCCGGTGCCGGAAGAGGAAGAGAACGAAAAGAAAGTGTAATCTACCTACACCCTACGGATTTCACGTTGCAGCCCGCGCGGTAGCAACGTGAAAAACGGCGCTTTTTCAGGAAAGGAAATCTGCCATGTCCACACTGCGTCTGCTTATCTCTGATTCTTATGATCCCTGGTTTAACCTGGCGGTGGAAGAGTGCATTTTCCGTCAGATGCCCGCCACCCAGCGGGTACTTTTCCTCTGGCGTAACGCCGATACGGTAGTTATCGGGCGGGCACAGAACCCGTGGAAGGAGTGCAATACCCGGCGCATGGAAGAAGACAATGTGCGTCTGGCGCGGCGCAGTAGCGGCGGCGGCGCGGTGTTCCATGATTTAGGCAATACCTGCTTCACCTTTATGGCAGGCAAGCCGGAGTACGACAAAACGATTTCTACCGCGATTGTGTTGCAGGCGCTGAACTCGCTGGGCGTGACGGCAGAAGCATCCGGGCGTAACGATCTGGTGGTCAAAACGCCGGAGGGCGATCGTAAGGTCTCAGGCTCCGCCTACCGCGAAACCAAAGATCGCGGTTTCCATCACGGCACACTGTTGCTCAATGCCGACCTCAGCCGCCTGGCCAACTATCTCAACCCGGATAAGAAGAAGCTCCAGGCCAAAGGCATTACCTCTGTGCGTGGGCGCGTGGCGAATCTGGTCGATCTGTTGCCGGGGATCAGCCATGAGCGTATCTGCGAGGCGGTGACGGAAGCCTTCTTCGCCCACTACGGTGAGCGCGTGCAAGCCGAGGTGATTTCACCGGATAAGACCCCGGACCTCCCCAATTTCGCGGAAACCTTTGCCCGCCAGAGCAGTTGGGAGTGGAACTTTGGTCAGGCGCCTGCGTTCAGCCACTTGCTGGATGAGCGCTTTAGCTGGGGCGGTGTGGAGCTGCATTTTGACGTGGAGAAAGGGCATATCACCCGCACACAGGTGTTCACCGACAGCCTGAATCCCGCCCCGCTGGAGGCACTGGCGGCACGCCTGCAGGGTTGTTTGTACCGGGCGGATATGCTGGCACAGGAGTGTGATGCGCTCTTAGGTGATTTCCCTGAGCAGGAAAAAGAGCTGCGGGAGCTGTCGGCGTGGATTGCCGGGGCGGTGAGATGACCTTTTTATGCAAGTCGCTGGATAATCGAGGCGGCGAGCGTTAATTTTTCCAGCATCGGGTTGCCCGGGCTTTACCAAACGGCACCACCTCATCATGTGCTGACACAAGACGCGAGAACGTGGCCTGGCTGATGGCCAGTTCAGAGACAGAGCGCGCCCCTTGCAAGAGTAAATCGGTTAAGGCGCTCATGTGCGAATAGATTTATGAATAGATAAAACGGGCAGCATAAAAGCCGCCCGTTTTGAAAAAGATTTACTCTTTATCGCCCAGCAAAACAGATTCCAGCGCGATTTTGATCATGTCGTTGAACGTGGTCTGACGCTCTGCAGAGGTGGTCTGCTCGTGGGTACGGATATGGTCAGAAACGGTACAGATGGTCAGCGCTTTCGCACCGAACTCTGCGGCAACGCCGTAGATACCGGCCGCTTCCATTTCCACACCCAGAATGCCGTATTTTTCCATAACGTCGAACATCTCGCCGCCGTCCGGTGCATAGAACAGATCCGCTGAGAAGATGTTACCAACGCGGGCATCTACACCCAGCGCTTTAGCAGCATCAACAGCGTTACGCACCATACCAAAGTCAGCAATGGCTGCAAAATCATGGTCTTTAAAACGCATACGGTTGACTTTAGAGTCCGTGCACGCGCCCATACCGATGACGATATCACGCAGTTTCACGTCCATACGTACCGCGCCGCAGGAGCCCACACGGATGATTTTTTTCACGCCGAAATCGGTGATCAGCTCTTTCGCGTAGATGGAGCAGGATGGGATACCCATACCATGGCCCATTACGGAGATTTTGCGGCCTTTATAGGTACCGGTGTAACCCAACATGCCGCGCACGTTGTTCACTTCACGGATATCTTCAAAAAAAGTTTCAGCAATGTGCTTTGCGCGCAGCGGGTCGCCAGGCATCAGCACAACGTCAGCAAAATCACCCATTTCAGCGTTAATGTGAGGAGTAGCCATCTTCAGTTCCTTTTTATTCGTTGTGTTTTCCCCCTCTCCCGCAGGAGAGAGTCGGGGCAAGGGCATCAAACGATGCCCATTCCCAAATCAAAGCATGTTTTTGCCGTAGTCCATGGGTGACGTACCGAAGTACGACGCAATGGTCTGGCCGATATCGGCGAAAGTTTCACGGTGACCGAGTGAGCCCGGTTTCACTTTAGGGCCGTAGATCAGCACCGGGATGTGCTCGCGGGTATGATCGGTGCCCTGCCAGGTCGGGTCACAGCCGTGGTCAGCGGTCAGGATCAGAATGTCATCTTCCCCCACCAGCTCCATCAGCTCCGGCAAACGACGGTCAAACAACTCCAGACCACTCGCATAACCGGCGACATCGCGACGGTGGCCCCATGATGAGTCGAAATCAACGAAGTTGGTAAAGACGATTGTCTTATCACCCGCGCTTTTCATCTCTTTCACGGTGGCGTCAAACAGCGCATCCAGGCCTGTTGCTTTCACTTTTTTGGTGATACCGCAGTTGGCATAGATGTCCGCGATTTTACCCACGGAAACCACCTGACCATCTTTCTCATCGACCAGTTTTTGCAGCACGGTCGCTGACGGCGGCTCAACGGCCAGGTCATGGCGGTTACCGGTGCGCTGGAAGTTACCGGCTTTATCGCCAACGAACGGACGGGCGATCACGCGACCAATGTTGTAACCCCCTTCGGTCAACTCAACGCGTGCGATTTCGCACAGCTCGTAGAGTTTATCCAGACCAAATGTCTCTTCATGGCAGGCAATCTGGAACACGGAGTCGGCAGAGGTATAAAAAATCGGTTTGCCGGTTTTCATGTGCTCTTCGCCCAGTTGGTCAAGGATGACCGTACCGGAAGAGTGGCAGTTGCCGAGGTAGCCTGGCAGGTTTGCGCGTTCGACCAGTTTATCCAGCAGTTCCTGTGGGAAGCTGTTTTCATGATCGGAGAAATAGCCCCAGTCAAACAGTACCGGTACACCAGCGATTTCCCAGTGGCCAGACGGGGTATCTTTACCGGAAGAGAGCTCATGCGCCCAGGCGTATGCGCCCACCACTTCCGCGTTGCCGTCCATTCCGGCTGCAATTTTACCGGTAGAACCTTCATGTGCTTTCACCAGGCCCAGGCGGGTCAGGTTTGGCAGGTGCAACGGGCCTTTACGACCGTTGTCCGCTTCGCCTTTGGCACAGGCTTCTGCGATGTGACCCATGGTATCGGAACCCACGTCACCAAAACGCTCGGCATCTTCTGTTGCGCCGATGCCGAAGGAGTCCAGCACCATAATAAATGCACGTTTCATATTGTTCTCCGTACGTAGTGCTTCAAAAAATAGCGATCAGATCAGTATATCGTTAATCGGTAATGCGTCGCCAGACTGTTGGCGTCTCTTTTGGCGCTTTATCGGCAATCACAATCGCGGCTTTGACCGCATTTGCCGCTTCCTGCCAGCTTGCTTCATCTTTTGCGTGGATCACCGCTAAAGGACGCTGCCCGTCGATCGCATCACCCAGACGCGCCATATCGGTAAAGCCGACGCTGTAATCGATGGTATCGGACGCCTGACGACGACCACCGCCCATGGAGACCACCGCCATACCCAGCGCGCGGGTGTCCATCTGCGCAATAAACCCTTCGGTATCGGCATACACGGCCTTGCTGAGCGTCGCGGTTGCCAGGTATTTGTCATAGTTTTCGACGAAATCGGTCGGGCCTTTTTGTGCCGCCACCATACGCCCGAAGATTTCTGCCGCTTTACCGTTATCCAGCACCGCCTGTAATTGTCTGCGCGCTTCGGCGTCATCTTTCGCCAGTTTGCCGGAGACCAGCATTTCTACGCAGAGCGCCATCGTCACATCAAAGAGACGCGGATTGCGGTAATCGCCAGTCAGGAAGCGGACGGCTTCGCGCACTTCAACAGCGTTACCTGCGCTGGAGGCGAGTACCTGGTTCATATCAGTGAGCAGTGCGGTCGTACGCACACCCGCGCCATTCGCCACCCCAACAATCGCCTGCGCCAGTTCCGCAGAAAGTTCTGCCGTCGGCATAAAGGCCCCGCTGCCCACTTTGACGTCCATGACCAGCGCGTCCAGTCCTTCCGCCAGTTTCTTGGCAAGGATCGAGGCGGTGATCAGCGGAATAGAATCGACCGTCGCGGTAATATCACGCGTGGCATAAAAGCGTTTGTCAGCAGGGGCTAAAGAATTCGTTTGTCCGATAATCGCGACGCCCACATCTTTAATGATGTCGCGAAAGCGTTTGTCATCGGGGAAAATATCAAACCCTGGAATGGCTTCCAGTTTGTCGAGCGTACCGCCGGTATGACCAAGCCCGCGCCCGGAAATCATTGGGATATAGCCGCCACAGGCCGCAACCATCGGCCCAAGCATGAGCGAAGTGACATCGCCCACGCCGCCCGTGGAGTGCTTGTCGACGACAGGTCCGTTGAGATTAAGGTGTTTCCAGTCGAGGACAGTCCCTGAGTCTCGCATCGCCATGGTCAGCGAAACGCGCTCCTCAATTGCCATGTCGTGGAAGAAAATGGTCATTGCCAGCGCGGCAATTTGCCCTTCGGACACGGTGTTGTCACGGATCCCATTAATAAAGAAACGAATCTCTTCATCGCTGAGCACGTAGCCATCGCGTTTTTTACGAATTATTTCTTGAGCGAGAAACAAGGTAACCCCCTGAAAATCAAGGTTGGTTGCGGCGGACGCGCCGCCGCAAAGTAGAATTAGTAGCCGCTTGCGCTCTTACCGTCGCCATGGCCCAGTGCTTTGAGCAGGCTTGCCAGCAGGCTGGAAGCACCAAAGCGATAGTGGCGAGAATCCGCCCAGTCAGCGCCAAACAGTTCGTCGGCAATCGCGAGGAATTTCTGCGCATCTTCTGCTGAACGCACGCCGCCAGCCGGTTTGAAACCAACGGTTTTCGCCACACCCATATCGCGAATCACTTCCAGCATGATGCGCGCACTTTCCGGTGTGGCATTTACTGGCACTTTACCGGTAGAGGTTTTAATGAAATCAGCCCCCGCTTTGATAGAAATTTCAGACGCTTTACGAATCAGCGCCTCTTCTTTCAATTCGCCGGTTTCGATAATCACTTTCAGCAGAACATTGGCCGCTGCACAGGCATCTTTACAGGCCTTAACCAGATCAAAGCCCACTTGTTCATTGCCTGCAATCAGCGCACGGTACGGGAATACCACATCGACTTCATCAGCGCCGTAAGCAATCGCCGCGCGCGTTTCCGCCAGCGCGATCTCAATATCGTCGTTACCGTGCGGGAAGTTAGTGACCGTTGCGATGCGGATATCTGGCGTGCCCTGCTCTTTCAGCGTTTTGCGCGCAATCGGGATAAAACGCGGATAGATACAGATAGCGGCCGTGTTGCCAACCGGGGTTTTCGCCTGATGACACAGCGCGATCACTTTTTCGTTCGTGTCGTCGTCGTTCAGGGTAGTCAGGTCCATCAGTTTCAACGCGCGCAGGCTGCTTGCAGTTAAATCAGTCATTTCTCTCTCCGTCGGCATAAGCCGGTTAAATACGGGTCTGTTATTATTCTAACATTAACCCACCATCACACTTCGACACTCATCACAGTTAATGAAAACCACATTCATATTTGCAAAACCGTAATGAGACATTCATCAAATTTTTAGCCTTAACATAGCCCCATACCCGGATATTTAGGGGTGTGGATCAAAGGCGGGCTCCGTTCGGTTACTTACACTGGGCCAGATGCTCAAGGAATAAGAGGAACGAATATGTCCACGCCAAATGATTCAGCTTATCTGGCTCGTTGCCAGCAGATTGCGACAAGCAGCACCCTGACTCCCGCACAAAAACGCCATTTTCTTGCGCTTGAGGCCGAGAACAGTCTGCCTTATCCCCCACTGGCTAAAGAAGCGCGCGCTGCGCTTGATGAGGGCGCCATTTGCGATATGTTCGAAGGGCATGCGCCCTACAAACCACGCTATGTCTTGCCAGACTATGCGAAATTCCTCGCGAATGGCTCGCAATGGCTGGAACTCGAAGGGGCAACCGATCTCGACGACGCGTTATCGATGCTCACCATCCTTTATCACCATGTTCCGTCAGTCACATCTATGCCCGTCTGGCTGGGCCAACTGGATGTGATACTGCAACCGTATGTTAGAATTCTAACACAAGAAGAGATCGATATTCGAATAAAACGTTTCTGGCGTTATCTGGACAGAACCCTGCCGGATGCGTTTATGCACGCCAATATTGGCCCTGCCGATACGCCAGTTACCCGTGCCATTTTACGCGCCGACGCAGAGCTTAAGCAGGTTTCGCCTAATCTGACCTTTATTTATGACCCGGAGATGACGCCGGATGACTTACTGCTTGAAGTGGCAAAAAACATTTGTGAGTGCAGTAAGCCCCATATCGCTAACGGCCCCAAAAATGATAAAATTTTCACAAAAGGTGGCTATGGCATCGTCAGTTGTTACAACTCGCTGCCGCTCAGCGGCGGTGGCAGTACGCTGGTGCGACTTAACCTGAAAGCCATCGCCGAACGCAGCAGCAGTATTGAGGATTTCTTCACACGCCAGCTTCCCCACTACTGTCAGCAGCAAATCGCGATCATTGATGCACGCTGCGACTTCCTCTATTCGCAATCCGGCTTCTTCGAGAATAACTTCCTGGTGGCCGAAGGGCTGATAGACCCGCAACGTTTTGCGCCCATGTTTGGTATGTACGGTCTGGCCGAAGCGGTGAATACCCTCTGCGAACGTGCAGGGCTCAGCGCCCGCTACGGCAAAAATGAAGAAGCCAACGCGCTGGGTTACAGAATCAGTGAACAACTGGCGACATTTGTCGCTAACACGCCGGTAAAACATGGCTGGAATAACAGAGCGATGTTGCATGCGCAATCGGCGATCAGTTCGGATACGGACACCACGCCGGGGGCGCGTTTACCCTACGGCGATGAGCCGGATCCCATTACTCACCTGCTGACGGTTGCCCCACATCATGCCTGGTACACGGCGGGTATCAGCGACATTCTGACCCTCGATGAGACCGTCAAACGCAATCCGCAGGCCGTCATGCAACTCTGCCTCGGCGCCTTTAAAGCCGGTATGCGTGAGTTCACCGCCAATGTCAGCGGCAACGATCTGGTGCGCGTAACAGGTTATATGGTGCGCCTGTCGGACCTGGAAAAATTCCGTGCCGAGGGGTCACGCACCAACACGACCTGGCTTGGAGAGGAAGCCGCCCGAAATACCCACATCCTTGAAAGACAACCGCGCGTGGTCAGCCATGAACAGCAGATGCGCTTCAACACGCAACGTGATTCAGATTGAATCAAGGCACCATGATGGAGAAGCCTGAGCGTATCAATACAGGATGCGCTCAGACTTCGAAGGGACAGCTAACAAGGAGACAGCACGAAGGATGAAGTATTTAGTCAGTAAGATTATCCCGTTCTCCTGCGTCGATGGGCCAGGCAGCCGTCTGGCGCTGTTCTTACAGGGCTGTAATTTGAATTGTAAAAATTGCCACAATCCGTGGACGATCGGACGCTGCAACCACTGTGCACAATGTGTTCCCGCCTGCCCGCATAACGCTTTAACACTGGTTGATGGACGGGTTAACTGGGATGCCAGCGCCTGCCAGCAGTGCGATACCTGTTTACATCTCTGCCCACAGCAGTCCACGCCCATGGCGAAAACGCTCAGTGTGGAAGAGGTGCTGACCCACGTCCGCAAAGCGGCAATGTTTATCGAAGGGATCACCGTCAGCGGCGGCGAGGCAACGACGCAGTTGCCGTTTCTGGTTGCGCTGTTCAGTGCGCTCAAATCGACGCCGTCGCTTCAACACTTGTCCTGTCTGGTCGACAGCAACGGTCTGCTTAGCGAAACGGGTTGGCACAGACTTCTGCCTGTCTGTGACGGGGCGATGATCGATCTCAAAGCCTGGGGTAGCGACCGTCATCGATTTCTGACCGGGCGCGATAATGCGCAGATAAAGGCCAGCATCCGTCTTCTGGCGGCGCATCAGCGGCTGGCGGAGTTACGTTTATTGGTCATCCCCGACCAGTGTGATTACCTGCAACACATTGATGAGTTGTGCGAATTTATCGGCGAGTTAGGCGATGTGCCGGTGCGTATTAACGCCTTTCAAACCCATGGCGTGTATGGCGAAGCAAAACAGTGGCGTAGCGCCACCGCCGGGGATGTGGAACCGCTGGCGCAGGCGCTGACTGCCCGAGGCGTGAACACCGTGATCCTTCCGGCGTTGTATCTGTAAATCAGCTTAACGAAAACGTGGCGTGGGTATTGTCGAACAGCGCCTGAGCAATCACGTCTGGCGCTTCCGGGCGTAATTCACAGAGGGTGTCAAAGACCCGAGCCGCCTGTTCCGGGCGATTAGGCTGGCCCTGAAAACCGTTTAATGGCATATCCGGGGCATCAGTTTCCAGCAACAGAGCGTTTAGCGGCAATTGCGCCATCACTTCGCGGGTCTTGCTGGCGCGCGGGTAGGTAATGGTACCGCCAACGCCAATTTTATATCCCAGGCTGATAAAACGTTCCGCCTGCTGCAGGCTACCGGCAAAGCCATGTACCACCCCCGTTCGCGGTAGGTCATGGCGTTTAAGGTGCATCGCCAGCTTGTCGTGCGTGCGGCGCGAATGCAGGATCACCGGCAGATCAAAGCGCTTTGCCAGCTTAAGCTGCGCATCCAGCACCGCCTGCTGACGTTCAAACTGCGGATCATCACGATACAGATCCAGACCAATTTCGCCAATCGCCACCACCTTCTGCGGACGGGTTGCGAGCAGTTGCTCAAGTCGCTCCAGGCAGCTCGCCGTATGCTCTTCAATGATGATCGGATGCAGCCCCAGCGCGGCATAGAGTGCCGGATAATCCCCGGCAAGTTTGATAACGCGGGCAAAGTACTGTGAGCCAATCGCCGGGACGATAATCTGTTCGACCCCAACGGCGCTGGCGCGGGTAATACTGTCCGATTCATCATCCTGGAAGGGGGGAAAATCGAAGTGACAGTGAGTATCGATAAAGCGGAACGTCACGCAGTATCCTCATTATTAAAAGGCAAATCGTTGGCCTGAACCGCGCTGACAAGCGGCGTATCGACCGCATCGTTGGCGACGGCGGCTGGCGGCACCACGATGGTGGCAGAAGTCGTGGCCACGCGCGGCGCATGACGAATTAATGGCGGCTTTTCTGCCAACAGCTTACCCACCGTCGCCAGGAAATAACGCCCGCAGAGTCTTCCCAGTTTGTAATCATCCCGCAGCGCAGGTAAACGGCTTCCCAGCGCCATGCTGTGCAGAAGCTTCGGCGGGTAGATTTCAAAAATGCGCAACTTACCGGGCGGTGCTTCGATAAATTTCTGCGTCGCCGAATAGGTCTTCTCGTGATGCTGAACGAGATTAACGAAAGGCTGCAAGCTGCTTTCTCCCAGCCAGCGTTCCATTCGCTTAAACCATTGAGGGGTGTAATACATTTGCGACGGCACGGTACGGATAACCACAATGGTCTTCGCCCCGCGTTTCGCCGCTTCCTGAACAGGTATAGCGTCGCTGACGCCGCCATCAAGGTAATTGACGCCGTTAAGAGTAACGCCCGGACGATAGAACCCGGGAATAGCGCTGGATGCGCGAATGATATCCAGCCAGGAACGACTGTCGGGGGAGAAGTATTCCGGCGTGTAGTCATCCTGACGGCAGGCGCACATATAGAAGGCTTTGCCTGTATCGAAGGCACGCGCGGCGTAGTCCATCGCCAGCGGCATTTGAGTTGAGGTAGAAGAAATAAGCCAGTCCAGATCGATCAGGTTGCCGCCACGCACGAAACGTACGGGATCAAAGAAGTCGCGAGTGGTTGTGTAGCGCATAATGACCTTACGCGCATAACCGGGCTGATTACACAGGTATGCCGACAGGTTTTGCGCCCCGGCGGAGGTGCCAAGAAAAAGGTCAAAGGGGTTAAAGTCAGCGCGCATGAACTCATCCAGTACGCCGGCCGTAAAAATGCCCCGCTGACCGCCTCCCTCACATACCAGAGCGAGTCGGCCTGGGCGAAATGGCGTTAACGCCAATGGCGCAATGTTGCCAAGCGTTACCGGAATATATTGCCCCACCCTGCTTTCCTTTCGATGTTAGGTTTTAACAAAGTAACGCAATTTTCCCCTCGTAGAAACAATGAAAGCCAGTCACGAGGACTGGCTTGATGATTCGTTTAAGAGGGTAGCTCGCGCTACGGGCGTCTGCGGCCCATAAACAGGCTGACGAGGAACAGAATGATACCGACGATAAAGACAATTTTCGCGGCACCCGCTGCCGTACCTGCCAGACCACCAAAGCCCAGAGCGGCGGCAATTAACGCGATAACCAGAAATATAATGCCCCAACGAAACATAAGACTCTCCTTAACCATAGTTAATGTCGACCGCTAATGTGAGCGCTCAGGATGCTCACTGGCGATATTTTCCAGGTGCGTTCTACTGACTCCCGGCAAAGCGCCGGGATTGCACATTTAGGAATTCGTTACTTAGCTTTCAGATCGTTTTTCACACTTTTGACGCCATCTACCGCTTTAGCGATACTTTCGGCCCGCTCAATTTGCGCCTGTGAATCTACGGTACCGGACAACTGTACAACGCCATCGGTCGTTTCAACTTTCACCTTACGGGAAGGAACGATGTCGTCGGCCAGCAATTTTGCTTTGATTTCACTGGTAGTCGCGGTGTCGCCGGCATAGCCTTTCGCAGAGGTGTTTTTACCATCACGAACATGGAGTTTGTCGCTTACTGAAGCAACGCCTTCCACCCCTTTCGCGACGGTTACCGCCTGCTCTGCCTGTGCCTGGCTTTCAACGAAGCCACTCAACGTCACCACTTTTTTCTCAGTTTTTACGGAGATATCGGTACTCTTGATATCTTCGTGATCGACCAGCGCTGCTTTGACTTTCGCCGTAATCGCGCTGTCATCCATGAAATTACCGACTTTATTCATAGAGCTATCGATTTTTTGCCCTGCGTTATCGGCCGCGTTTTGCGCCTTATTGGTCGTCGTGTTTTCCGCCATTACGGAACCACTTGCCAGGGTAGAACCCAGCACGACAGCCAGCAGAGTTTTCGAAATCTTCAGTCTTGTCATCGTCATCGATCTATATCCTGTTGGTTTGCCCACAATTTGGGCGGTAAGCAGCAATGAAGGCCGCTTTTCCTGCTGTGGTGAATCACCAGTCTGACAAATCAATAAGTTAGGTTATTAACGCTAACTCATTAGACTTAAGTCAGTAATTAATATTATGTAATGCCTATTTTCTTGAACAAAAAACCGCTAAACACGCATTGAATAGGATTTATATCCAGTCAAAATGTCATTACTTTGTTAAATATAGAACACAATCGCAGAAACGCTTGCGAAAGCGGTTAAAAAGTGACCAGAGAAGAGAGAAATGCGGCTATTTAAGAACTTTCCGCAAGGGGCTAAAAAGACAGGTAAAGTGACGGAGCACGGCGTCTGCCGCGCTCCGTAGAGGAGATTAGTGTTCGCGGGTCTGGTGGAACTGAACGTCAGGGTAACGCTCACGCGCCAGGTTCAGGTTAACCATCGTTGGGGCAATGTATGTCAGGTTATCGCCGCCATCGAGCGCCAGTTGTACTTCGTTTTTGCGTTTGAACTCTTCAAATTTCTTCACATCGCTGCACTCCACCCAACGGGCGGTAGCGACGTTAACGGACTCATAGACCGCTTCCACGTTGTATTCGCTCTTAAGACGCGAAACGACAACGTCGAACTGCAGCACGCCGACTGCACCGACGATCAGATCGTTGTTAGCGATGGGACGGAAGACCTGAACCGCACCTTCTTCTGACAACTGAACCAACCCTTTGAGCAGTTGTTTCTGCTTCAACGGATCTTTAAGACGAATACGGCGGAACAGTTCCGGCGCGAAGTTCGGAATACCGGTGAACTTCATCATTTCACCCTGCGTGAAGGTGTCGCCAATCTGGATGGTGCCGTGGTTGTGCAGGCCAATGATATCGCCCGGATAAGCCTCTTCAACGTGCGAGCGATCGCCAGCCATAAAGGTTAACGCATCAGAGATCACCACATCTTTGCCAAGACGCACCTGGCGAAGCTTCATGCCCTTTTCATATTTACCCGATACCACGCGCAGGAAGGCCACGCGGTCGCGGTGTTTCGGGTCCATGTTGGCCTGAATTTTAAAGACGAAGCCGGAGAATTTCTCTTCCGCCGCTTCCACTTCACGCGTGTCGGTCGCACGCGGCATCGGCGCAGGGGCCCATTCCACCAGGCCATCCAGCATATGGTCAACGCCAAAGTTACCCAGCGCGGTACCAAAGAAGACCGGCGTGATTTCACCTGCCAGGAACAGGTCTTTATCGAACTCGTTAGAGGCGCCCTGAACCAGTTCCAGTTCGTCGCGCAGTTGCTGCGCCAGATCTTCACCAACAGCGGCGTCAAGATCCGGGTTATTCAGCCCTTTAACGATGCGGACTTCCTGGATCGTATGGCCTTTACCGGTCTGGTACAGATAGGTTTCATCTTTATAGAGGTGGTAAACGCCTTTGAACAACTTACCGCAGCCAATCGGCCAGGTGATCGGCGCACAGCCGATTTTCAGCTCGTTTTCTACTTCATCCAGCAGCTCCATCGGGTCACGGATGTCACGGTCGAGTTTGTTCATAAAGGTGATGATAGGCGTATCGCGCAGACGGGTAACTTCCATCAGCTTGCGGGTCCTGTCCTCAACGCCTTTTGCGGCATCGATAACCATCAGACAGCAGTCAACCGCCGTCAGCGTACGATAGGTATCTTCGGAGAAGTCTTCGTGCCCGGGGGTATCGAGCAGGTTGACCAGACAGTGATGGTAAGGGAACTGCATCACAGAGGTGGTAATAGAAATACCACGCTGCTTTTCCATCTCCATCCAGTCAGATTTTGCATGCTGGTTAGAGCCGCGACCTTTAACCGTACCGGCAGTCTGGATAGCCTGTCCGAACAACAACACTTTTTCAGTGATCGTGGTTTTACCGGCATCGGGGTGCGAGATGATGGCGAACGTGCGTCGCTTCGACACCTCTTGTAAATAAGGAGACAACGTCATAGTAAAATTCTTCTGTGAAAATGCGCGGCCTCGGCCACGCTATGAAATTCGAAAAATGCGGCTATTGTACTCAACGGCTGAGTGCAGACAATTAATGTTTACACAGGAGTTGCTCCAGTTCGGTTAACGATGTCACGGTCCAGGTCGGGTTGATCCCCTCGGGCAACGCGCGGCCGTTAGCGTTCAGCCAGCAGGTGGAAAGCCCCGCATTAATGCCGCCCAGGATATCCGATTCAGCGGTATCGCCAACCATCAACACCCGCGAACGGTCCGGATTTTGTGCCTGTTCCAGCGCGTAGTCGAAAATACGCGGATCGGGTTTCGCCACGCCGACCTGCTCAGAAATCACCAATAAATCAAAGTAGTCGCGAAAACCGGTACGTTCCAGACGCGTCTGCTGCAGTGCGGTAAAACCATTGGTGATAATGCCAAGCTTCACTTTCCCTTTTAACGCCGACAGGAGCGAAACCGCCCCCGGCAACGGTGCGCAAATCTCTGCCATCGCATTGAGAAACGCGTTGTTCAGGTCGCCTGGCGCAACGCGCAGACGCTCCGCCCATCCCTGAAAGCGCTGATGCTGTAATTGTAGTGCGGTGATGGCACCGTTCTGATATTCCACCCACAACGGTTTGTTAATGGCCTGATAATCTTTAAAATCCTCGGCAGTAAATGTCACGCTGTAATCCAGAAACATTCGCTGCAGGCCACCAAACGAATCAAAGGTAAACAGCGTTTCGTCGGCGTCAAAAAAGATCCAGTCCCATTTCATTACATCACCTTTCATTTATTAAATTGGCAGCGCCATGATGATGGCGTCTTCACGTCCTTGCGCTGTGGGGTAATAGTTGCGGCGAATTGTCGCCTCATTAAACCCCAGGCTTTCATATAACGCGATGGCAGCGGTATTGGAGGCCCGCACTTCCAGCCACAGCGTCAACACGCCACGTTTTTCCAGTTCGCCGATCAGATGCTCAAGCAACTGGCGACCCAGCCCCTTACGTTGCCAGGCGGGATCGACGGCAATATTAAAGAGGGTGGCTTCATCCAGCACCACCTGAGTAATGGCGAAAGCCGCCATCACATCACCCACCAGTAAACGGTAATTAAGGTAGCGCTCGCCCTGGTTACTGGCGAAGGTCTTCTCACTCCAGGGAAACGCGTGCGCCCGGGTTTCGATCTCGTATGCGCGGGCTAAATCAGTCGTCGTGAGGGAAGAAATCGTGTTCATAATTGCAAATTTGTCGCCATAGCGCGGCGCGTGCCGCAGGGTTGCCACGTAGTTCATCGAGGCCAGGCGTCGTTACCTGCGCCCCCTTGAGCGAGAGGGGCGCGTCAATGCCCAGCCGCCAACTGTTGCAAGTACTGTCCGGCGGTAACATCTCTACCCTGTCCGGGGTGAGCTGTAAAACCTGATCCGGACTGACGGCAAGCGCACGCAGCACATCGCCAACAAGCGGCTCAGTCAATGCAGGAAGATCAGGAGCTACCATCACTAACCGGATGTGCGCGGGTAGGGAAATTGCGATTTCTCCTTGCAGCGCCGTCGGACGGCGCAGGGACCACTGGGTGATGCCCAGTTGCTGTAATTGCCAGTCGCGTCGGGAAGTCATAGCGAAACACTCCTGTCTGTCAGGCGCGCAAATATAACAAACCCGACGAATTTTCGCCATCTGGTCTCTGTCCTCTCTCTGTCTCTATTAAAGGCATTAATGAGGTGTAGACGCTGCCAACTAAGAGGCAGCGTGAAGGATAACGTTGTCATACACAAAATCATTCATGATGCGTCGAGGCGGCAAGGATGAGTATCCCCGGGAGCTTACATAAGTAAGTGACCGGGGTACGAAGACGCTGCCAACAAAGAGGCAGCGTGAAGGATAACGTGTATAATCCCCGCCTAAGTTTAATGAGGAACCATTCATGTCTGCTTTAACTCCGGCAAGTGAAGTCTTGCTGCGCCACAGTGACGATTTCGAACAGAGCCGCATTCTTTTTGCCGGTGATTTACAGGATGACCTGCCTGCAAGGCTGGAGTCGGTTGAAAGCCGCGCCTGGACTCAACAGTACCATCAGTGGCAGACACTCAGCCGTCAGATGGGTGACAAGGCCGTTTTCGGGCTTACGCTTGACAAGGCTGCCACTGGCGAGAGCGATACACTGATTTACTACTGGCCGAAGAATAAGCCGGAAGCACAGTTTCAGTTAATGAATCTGCTGTCGCTGCTGCCGGTTGGCACGGATATTTTTGTTGTTGGCGAAAACCGCAGCGGCGTTCGCAGTGCGGAACAAATGCTGGCGGAGTTTGCGCCGCTGAACAAAGTCGACAGTGCGCGTCGCTGCGGGCTTTATCATGGACGTCTGGAAAAACAACCAACGTTTGATGCTCAGGCATTCTGGGATGAATATCACCTGGACGGGTTGTCTATTAAAACGCTGCCGGGCGTCTTTAGCCGCGACGGTCTGGATGTGGGTAGCCAGTTGTTGCTCTCTACGCTGACCCCGCATACTAAGGGCAAGGTACTGGATGTGGGCTGTGGCGCGGGTGTACTGGCAGCCGTACTGGCCAGCCACTCGCCGAAAGTACGTCTGACTCTGTGCGATGTCTCGGCGCCGGCTATTGAAGCCAGCCGAGCAACCCTCGCGGCGAATGGCTTTGAAGGTGACGTTTTTGCCAGCAATGTCTTCTCTGAGGTGACGGGCCGTTTCGATATGATCATCTCAAATCCGCCTTTCCACGATGGCCTGCAAACCAGCCTGGAAGCCGCGCAAACGCTGATTCGCGGCGCGGTGCGTCATCTGAACAGTGGCGGCGAGCTGCGTATCGTCGCTAACGCCTTCCTGCCCTACCCGGCGGTGCTGGACGAAACCTTTGGTTTCCACGAAGTGATCGCGCAAACAGGGCGTTTTAAAGTCTACCGTACCGTGATGACTCGTCAGGCAAAACGCTGATCTTTTCCGGCCCGGTAGCATTTCGTTACCGGGCAATTCCGCAGCAAATTCCAGGTGTTGGTTTTTAAAGCAGTTATAAAATCGACACGCAATTAACTATTGACGAAACCTGGAAAACATCTAGAATGCGCCTCCGTGGTAACGATACTTATTGGGTATCGATGGTATGCGAAGGTGGCGGAATTGGTAGACGCGCTAGCTTCAGGTGTTAGTGTCCTTTGGATGTGGGGGTTCGAGTCCCCCCCCTCGCACCATAATCCACGTTGATATTGCTCTCACCGGGCGAAGGTGGCGGAATTGGTAGACGCGCTAGCTTCAGGTGTTAGTGTCCTTTGGATGTGGGGGTTCGAGTCCCCCCCCTCGCACCAACGAGGCGATATCAAAACAGTAAGATAGATGTGCGAAGGTGGCGGAATTGGTAGACGCGCTAGCTTCAGGTGTTAGTGTCCTTTGGATGTGGGGGTTCGAGTCCCCCCCCTCGCACCAAATATCTTACAGCCTCCCTGTATGACCTTCCTGTTACATCATCAGCTTCAAATTCAGCATCACCAGCATTATTCCCCCGACAAGCGCAATCCCTGACGGCAGTAAAACAAAATGACGTAATCTTTTGTGATAAAGCATCGCGGACGTTAGCAACAAGCCAATGACAATCACCGAGCGCCAGGCACCCACGGAAAGATCCGCAAAGGCCATCACCGCGACGATAACCCCTGACAACAAGATAGCCCATCCACTACCCAGTGCGCGTTGCAACATGCTTTAGACTCTCACAACGATAATGATAACCAATATCATATGATATTTTTTCTCATTTGTCAGCCTGCCTTAGCGAATCGGTATGAACTTTACGCATCTTCTGGTGACAGGGATTCACGAAGGTGATAAATTAAGCACCACTTAATTAAATCTAAAAAATTGCTTTTTTCGCGGTAATCTTTCTTCGCGTTATTTTTCAGTTTGGCAACCAGTTCAATTATACATTGCAGATTAATAACGACTTTTTTAAATATGACACCACACTCCTGGCAATCCCTTTGTAACAAGAAATATCGCTTATCCGTGCGACTCTTCTTGCTACTTAATACCATCTCGGCTCTTTTTTCTATCGCACTGCCACTTTATAACCTGCATGCGTTTACATTGCCCGTATGCCTGATCCTGGGCTCAAGCCTTGCTGGCTTGTTCGGTCACTGGAAATTTCCAAAAAAGAAAATAAATATAACGCTGATCTCGTTTTTATTTGGCTGTATGTGGGCGTGGGATATCATTATTAAATCCGCAGCATTAGGAGATAATGGTTCAACCTATCTACTTATCGCCCTATTAAGTGTTTTATTTATTGGCTCGCTCGCTTTCTCTAATAATATCATCGCATTTATGCTGCACTCTTTACCTGCTTTCATGGGGTGCGTCTTGTTAAGCAGCGGTGAAATAACATTGCGGATTGTCTACGCTTTTGCTCTGCCCATGATCGGGATTGCTATTCAGCATGTGATTCAAAAGCGTAACGACAACTTCTCACAGGCTTTGATGTATCGCCTGATGCAGGAGCGCAAAACGCTGAACGATTTAAGTATGCTGGATCCGCTTACGGGGCTCTACAACCGACGTGGTCTGCAAAACAAGCTCGATAATCTGCTGGCACTTGATGACGGTACGCGTTTTGTCCTACTGCTGGATATCGACCACTTCAAAGCCTACAACGATCACTACGGTCATATGATGGGTGATCAGGCGTTAATTCGCGTTTCTGCCGCCATTCGTAATGCCGTGCGATCCAGAGATATTGTCGCCCGCTTTGGCGGCGAAGAATTCCTGATCTTATTAAACAGCGTTGATCTGGAACGTGCTCGTGTTGCAGCGGAACGGATTCGTCAGCATGTTTACGACCTGAAGATCCCCCATATGTTTAATGAGAGTGTCGCGACGAACGTCACTGTGAGCATTGGCATTGCCCCGCTGGAAGATGGCGACATTGAAGACGCACTCGATAAAGCAGATAAAGCACTGTACGAAGCCAAACACCAGGGACGGAACAGTATTCTCGTCAGCAGCGACTTACAGGTCCAGGTCGCATAATTCGGCCTGTCCAGGCTGACTTTACGATAAACATCTTGCTATAGGCCTGGCCTCTGGCTAGGATTGGAAATCATTATCATTTAGATTTCTATCTTTCTGACACTATGGCTTATCGTTACGCACCCGTTAATGAATTTGTGATCCGTCAGGCGAGGCTTTTTACTGAGAGCGACACCCTGGCGAATGAGGTGCGCGATATCCTTGCTCGCCTGCGCCCTCATCTTCTCGATTTCATCAAGCTGAACGAACTTCCGCCACAACAGGCGCTAACGCTGGCGGAATGGGCGCGACCGGATCATCTGCAATCACTGCTGACAACTTACACAAACCATATCTACCAAAAGCAGCCGACGCTGCCGTATGAAGGCAAACCGCTTCTGTCATTATGGGCACAGTGGTACCTCGGCCTGATGGTGCCGCCGCTGCTGGTAGCCTTATTAACGCAAAAAATTGCGCTGGATCTTTCCCCGGAGCATCTGCATGTCGAGTTTCATGAAACTGGCCGTGCCGCCTGCTTCTGGATGGATGTAGAGCGGGATGAGGCTCTGACGGCGCAGGGTGACATCCCGCGTATTGAGGCATTAATCGTTCGGGCGATGGCCCCCGTCGTAGCGGCACTGGAAGCGACCGGCGAGATCAACGGTAAGCTTATCTGGAGCAATACGGGTTATCTGATTAACTGGTGTCTGGGCGAAATGAAGCCTTTGCTGGGCGATGAACGGGTCACCGCGCTGCGCCAGTTCTGCTTCTTCGAGAAGCAGCTTTCGAGCGGTAACGACAACCCTTTATGGCGGACTGTCGTCACCCGTGATGGTGCGCTGGTCAGACGTACTTGCTGCCAGCGATATCGCTTGCCGGATGTCCAGCAATGCGGAGACTGCACACTAAAAAAATAGCGTCATGCGACCAGATACCTCACGCTTGTGAAGTTGTGCGGCTTGATGCTCTCACCCCGGCCCTCTGCCACAGGGAGAGAACGTAAATACTAAAAAGGCAACGTTCGTTGCCTTTTTGCTTTTATTTAGGCCACTTGCTGGCCTTCTTCTGCGCGTTGCGCCTCTTCCGCTTCCTGTTCCAGTAACTGTTTCTCGTACACTTTAAAGAACGGGTAGTAAATGATGGCGGAGATAACCGCGAGGATAACGACAAGCACGGCGGCACGGAAATCCCAGCCCAGCGCCCACGCCCCGCCAATAGGTGCAGGAGCGGTCCACGGAACGACAGAAATCACGCGTCCAATCAGATCCATTTTCATCGCCGCCCAGGCAATAATGGCGTTCACTAACGGCGCCAGAAGGAAAGGAATAAAGAACACCGGGTTCATGACAATCGGCGTACCGAAAATAACCGGCTCGTTAATATTGAACATACTGGGGACAATACTCAAACGGCCAATGGAGCGTAGATGCACCGAGCGGCTGCGCAGATAGCAGAACACCAGCCCCATGGTTGCACCGGACCCCCCAATAACGATAAAGAATGTCCAGAAGGCCTCCATAAAGATGTGCGGTAACGGCGCCCCCTGCGCAAGTGCCGTCTGGTTCAGCCCCAGGTTAGTCAGCCAGAACATTTGCAGCATGCCAGACACAATCGCCGCTCCATGAATCCCGGCAAACCACAGTAAATGTCCGATTAGCACCGCCAGTAAAATCGCAGGCAGTGAATCCGCAGCCGACACCAGTGGCTTAAAGAGCGCCATAATGGCTTGCGGAATTAATACATTGAAATGTGACTGAATAAGAAGACTCAGCGGATAGAGCGTCAACACAACCACCAGCACCGGAATCAACAGGTCAAATGAGTTTTTGATCATCGGCGGCACCTGATCCGGCAAGCGGATGCCGATATTGTGCGCCTTGAGGAAACGCATCATCTCCACACAGTACACGGCGACCAGAATCGCGGTAAAAATCCCGGTTCCCCCCAGGCTATCTACCGGTAATGTGCCGTTGGTTTTGGGTGCCGCAACCAGTAAAAAGGCCATCAGCGACAGCATGGCGCACATAAAGGGATCGAGCTGATGCGACTTCACATAATGCTTGCCCAGGTTATAGGCGATGGCCGCACAGATGTAGATAGACATAATGCCCATCGTCATGTCGAACGGCGTCAGGATACGCCCTTCATACTGCTTTGCCAGATCGAGCCACGCACGGGCGAAGCCCCACGTCGTGTCAGGCGAAAACGGCGGATAGGCGAAGACCAGCAGGAAAGAACCGACTATCATAAACGGCATGGCCGAAATGAAACCATCACGGATGGCCATGACATGACGCTGGGAAGAAATCCGCCCGGCTATAGGGCTGACGTAGTTTTCGATGAAGCGAAAAATCACGTTAAACACTGCATGGTTGGCAGACATAGCGGCTCTCCTGTCAGTCTATATAATTCAGCGCAACAGCGAATGTTCTGCCGTGCAGCAATCCATTTGTAGGGTTTAAGACCATGCTGGCTAACGAACCAGCATTACAGCGAAGCAGGATACGTTTCATAGACGGCTCTTATTGATTATCGGGACAGAGGAAGTGACAAAATCAGTATTAACCCCGATGAAAAACACTGCAACCGGTTACTGAAACCGGTTTCCACGATTGTGAAGGTGATCGTGAAACGCGTGGTAACGGGATTGTTTTGACAAGATATTTACAGGGATCACAGGGTTGTGACAGATTATTGAAGGTTATGTTCAGGAGAAGAAAATGAGTTTGCAGTCTGTCAGGCAATTTTTTGCCGAACACGCCCCCGATATTGACATCATCGAGCTCAACCAAAGTACCGCAACCGTCGCACTGGCTGCCGCTGCCCATAATGTTGAACCCGGTCAGATAGCCAAAACGTTATCTCTCAAAATCAAAAACGACGTGGTGTTAGTTGTCGCAAAAGGCGATGCCCGCCTGGACAACAAAAAGCTGAAGTCCACCTTCGGTGCGAAAGCGAGAATGCTCAGTAGTGATGAAGTGGTCACCCTTACCGGCCATCCGGTTGGCGGTGTCTGTCCGTTCGGGCTGGAAAACCCGTTGGCTGTTTATTGTGATGTTTCATTGAAACACTACGAGGAAGTACTTCCGGCAGCGGGTGCCATCCATAGCGCAGTGCGTATTTCCCCGGAGCGCATGGCGCAATTAACAGACGCAAAATGGATTGATGTTTGTGAGTAATCAAGGCAGTGCCAGGCGAACCTGGCACTGAGTAAACGGGTTATGCTAAGGATTGAGCCCCCTTCAATGCTGCTGCGGCAGGAACCCAGGTTAAAATATCTGCCGCATTCAGCAGCCCCACATCGGAATTCACCCCTAACTTAGCCATGGCGTTAAATTTATGCGCCCGGATGGTCTTAATGTTGCGCTCCAGATGTACGGCTATCTCCGGCATCGACAAACCACGCGTCATACATTGCAAAATGGCGCGCTCAGTCGGACTCAACGTGCGGTTTTGGCTGACATACCAGTGATTGACCACGTTTTCATTGACACGGCGGGTCTCCCCCAACAGGGTACAAATGTGCCCAAGTAAAATGGGTAACGAAGCTGATTTACTTAAAACGCCATGCAATCGTGACGGAGAAAGACGGCTGACAAGGCGCGCTTCGCGATCGTCATCCGCCAGTACGATCCGCTGGATGCCCGGGTTTGTCAGTGACAACGCATGCAAGCAAAGCAGACATTCCCGTCGGAGCTCTCGCATACTTGATAGCGAATAAATAACTGAAAAGAAAGGCGTCTTTTTCTGCGCTTCAACAAATGCTTTGTGACTGTTAAAAAAATGAAAGTGATATGATTTCATGGCTGGCGATGCGAACAGATGGCGCAGGCCAGCCTCACTCATCATGCATCTCTCGATGACGGCAACATGCTTTTTCCCGGCACTGATTTCCATTCTGATTGCTCTCCATACGCCGACACAAGATTCAGCTCTTTAGCCCCCTGCGCACTATTAATCCATGCATACATTTCCGCATTACTCCGTAATGACAGCCGACGCATGGCACTGTTTTTTTGCGCGCTAATTGTTTTATTGCTTTTTTTAAGTAGCATCGCAATTTGATTAATACCCCACCCTTTACCCAACAGACGGAATACCTTTCGCTCAGAAAGCGTTAATGACTCCAGCTTATTTACAGCCTCATCTGCGTCAAAGAAATCTGCTGATAATAAAGTCTGGCTAATTCTTTCTGCACTTTCATCACCAGCGCGAATAGCATTAATAACACCGTCCACCGGTTCTCTGTCTGAAAGTAAGGTGCTACAAGGTCGCATCAGTAATTCAACGGCCATGGGATAAATCGTACGTGAAACAAAGAATATCCAATGGATATCAGTGTATTGAGAAAGAAGGGAATAATATTGTTCACAGGCATTGCGCATCTGACGCTGCTCACCAGAAAGATCTGCGATGACCAGAGAGGCGCGGCGTAACTGTAATAGTGTTATCTATTCTAAAGAGCGGCAAAAAGTTAATTCATATTCGGGGAAATGACGTTCCAGAATGTCCCCCAGCCCAACAGTCATTACGGGAATTTTACTGACAACTATCCCATATTTACAGCTTCTCGATAACATGTAACCTCCGCATCCATTCGCGAGCCTTATAAAATAAGTTATGTGAATATTTACTAATAACGCCAACCACCGTGTCAGCGGATACCACCCATTAATAAATATAAAATGAAAATATGACGAGAGTGTTTGTCAATATTCGGTTGTAACAATTAGTGATTATAAAAACAGCTTAATGGGGTGTCAATATATCTAACAAGCCAATAATGATACCTGCTACGTACTCTGTAGAAGATAAAAAGAGAAACATAAATTAATTAATCACAAAATATATATTTATTGAAAATAAATACACCAGAAAAATGAATCTATCTTTTTATCTCTCGTCTGGCATAGGTTCCCCTTCCCCTTTCTGAAAACGGCGCACAATCCTGCCAGCGAGCAGCAAAACCGCACCATTTTGTGATTTATTGCGCGAATCTTGATCTATCACCACGCCATACACAGGGCCTCCTGTGCTAAAAATTACCTTTTCGTGCCACGCCTTGTGGACCTTGTGCAACATTACCAGGGCTATCATGCAAGAAGACCAGTCATCACAACGCGCCATTACACGTTTGTGTATCCAATGCGGCCTTTTTTTATTGCAACACGGTGCGGAAAGCGCACTGGTAGATGAATTATCCACGCGCCTCGGACTGGCGCTGGGCATGGATAGCGTCGAAAGCTCCATCTCATCAAACGCCATTGTGCTGACCACCATTAAAGATGGCCAGTGCCTGACATCAACCCGAAAAAATAGCGATCGCGGCATCAATATGCATGTGGTGACTGAGGTTCAGCATATTGTCATCATGACAGAACATAAATTGCTGGACGCCAAAGATGTCGAAAAGCGTTTTTCTCAGGTAAAACCCCTTCGTTACCCACGCTGGCTGGTCACGGTGATGGTTGGCCTGTCCTGCGCCTGTTTTTGTCGGCTTAACAATGGCGGCTGGGATGGCGCGTTTATCACGTTCTGCGCCAGCAGTATGGCGATGTACGTCCGACTGTTGCTGGCGAACCGTCATATGCACCCGCAAATCAATTTCTGCATCACCGCATTCGTGGCGACCACCATTTCCGGGCTTATGCTCACGCTACCGGTTTTCCTGCATACGCCTACGGTCGCTATGGCCGCAAGTGTCTTATTGCTGGTCCCCGGCTTCCCGCTGATTAATTCCGTCGCAGATATGTTTAAAGGCCATATCAATACTGGCCTCGCACGCTGGGCTATCGCCAGCCTGTTAACACTCGCTACCTGTATTGGTGTCGTTTTGGCTATGACCATGTGGGGGCTGCGCGGATGGATGTAATCTGGTTTTTGCTTAATCTGATACAAGACATGTTGCTGGCTGCCATTCCGGCCGTAGGCTTTGCAATGGTGTTTAACGTTCCGCATCGCGCCCTGCCCTGGTGCGCTCTGCTCGGCGCAATTGGTCACGGTACGCGCTTCGCCATGGTCTCCTGGGGCTTTAACATCGAGTGGTCGACATTTATCGCCTCGATGTTGGTCGGCAGTATTGGGATTCACTGGTCACGCTGGTATCTCGCGCATCCAAAAGTCTTTACGGTTGCCGCAGTAATCCCCATGTTTCCGGGGATATCAGCCTATACCGCAATGATCTCCGCCGTAAAGATCAGTCACCTCGGTTATAACGAAGACCTGATGATTCTTTTGCTGACCAATTTTCTCAAAGCGTCGTCGATTGTCGGCGCGCTCTCAATCGGCCTGTCTATCCCCGGCCTGTGGATCTACCGCAAACGCCCGCGCGTGTGAAATTTGAGTTATTTCTTTGCCATGGTGATAATCCCCCGAACCGATTGTGACTGACGAGGAGCGGATGTGGAACACCATGGCATTTATTCACCGGACAGTTTTGACGATACCCGAGTGAAGGACAAAATTTTCCTCAGCGCGATTACACTGTTTGCGGAATATGGGCTCAATGGCGCCCGCATGGAGCAAATCGCTGAAAAAGCCGGCACCACAAAGCGCATGGTGGTGTACCACTATAAAACCAAAGAAAACCTGTATTTGCAGGTTATCGAGTATGTTTATGCCGCTATTCGCGCCAACGAAAAATCCCTCGAACTCGCCACCCTGCCGCCTGTCGAGGCGCTGGTACAGTTAGTAGAAAGTAGCTTCGATTACCACGCCGACCACCCCGATTTTATTCGCATCATCTGCATGGAGAACATGCAACGCGGCCGCTTCATTCAGCAATCGGCCTGGCTGCGGGATGTCAACCTCAGCGCCCTGACGCTGCTGGAAGATATTTTGCGTCGTGGTCAGCAAAAGCAGTTATTCAACCAAAGTGTCTGCGCGCGCGACCTGCATCGACTGATCAGTAGCTTTAGTTTTCATTACGTTGCCAATAGTTATTCATTCTCCATGCTCTTCGAAGCGGATGAAGATCAACAGCAACAACGTCAGCATTATCGCCGGATGGCGGTACAAGTTGTACTGCGTTATATCTGCCCCTAAAAAAATAACTTGCAATTAAATCGTGCACTATCTATATTCAGAAACATGAAAACGAAATCAACTGAACCCGCGAATGCGCAGCTCGCGTTAGATAACCAGTTTTGTTTTGCGTTGTACTCAACAAACCTGGCGCTGCATAAGCTGTATCGGCAGTTACTGGCACCGATGAATCTGACCTACCCGCAATATCTGGTGATGCTGGTGTTGTGGGAACAAGATGACGTCACGGTGTCGGAGATTGGTGAACGCTTATTTCTGGATTCGGCAACACTTACCCCGCTGTTGAAGCGGCTGGAAAGCGCCGGGTTTATTATTCGCCAACGTTCCCGCCAGGATGAACGCCAGGTCGTCATTACCCTGAGCGAGGCAGGTCGGGAATTGCAACAACAGGCAAAAGCGATACCGAATGCGGTCATGTGCTCGTTCGATTGTGACCACAAGCATCTGATGGAGCTAAAACAGCAGCTCGAAGTATTGCGCCAACAGTTTCAGCAAGCATAAGCCCGACTGTGGACGGTTTTATGCGACCATATATATAGCGTGCTATTTTATAGTAAACGACAGTTATGAAAAGGAACCTGTTATGTCTTTAGAAAAAGTGATTTATACCGCCAAAGCCAAAGCCACCGGTGGCCGTGAAGGTCGCGCAACCTCTTCTGACGGCGTACTGGACGTCAAACTGGGTTTACCGAAAGAGATGGGTGGCGCAGGCGGTGAAGTCACCAACCCGGAGCAACTGTTTGCCGCAGGTTATTCAGCCTGCTTCCTGGGTGCGATGAAGTTCGTCTCTGGTCGCGACAAGATCGCAATTGCAAAAGACGCCTTTATCGAAGCAGAAGTGGGTATCGGTCCGCTACCGACCGGGTTTGGGATTGAGGTCAAACTCAATATCCACCTGGAAGGAATGGATGCCGCAGAGGCGAAGAAACTGGTCGATGCCGCCCATATTGTCTGCCCTTATTCTAACGCCACTCGTGGCAACGTCGATGTTACGTTAAACATCATCGCGTAATACTAAGCCGGACGGGCATTAGCCAAAGATCCGGCAGCCAGCACCATTGGGAAAACACACAGCCGGGGCAACCCGGCTTTTTCGTCTCTGCTCCCCCACGCCTCCACTGTGTTACTATGTGTCATTATGTCTGCGAAAATCTTCGCAGAACGTCTTTCTGTTATTGCCCTGTTTGAGAACGCGCTATGTCTTCCAGAATTCTGACTTCTACAGTTATCGGCATTGATGATTTTATGCGCGATCACGAAAGCGTTCTGGCGCGAACGGAAGGGGGCGCAGTCGCTGTTTTTGCCAATAACAGCCCTGCGTTTTACGCCATTACCCCCGAACGTCTGGCAGAATTGCTGGCGCTGGAGTCACGTCTGGCGCGTCCGGCCAGTGATATCACGCTGGATAACCAGTTCTATGAAGAGCCAGCCGCCGCACCGGTAAATGTTCCTATGGGGAAATTTGCCATGTATGCGGGCTGGCTGCCGGATGCGGATTTTCAACGCCTTGCGGCGCTATGGGGCATCGCCCTTGCCCACCCCGTTGCGCCGGAAGAGCTGGCGGCGTTTATTGCCTACTGGCAAGCCGAAGGGAAAGTGTTCCACCATGTGCAATGGCAGCAAAAACTGGCGCGAAGCCTCCAGATAAATCGCGCCAATCAGGGCGGCACGGCGAAACGCGACATTAACGCGATTTCCCAGCCTGACAGCCAAATTCCACCAGGTTTTAGAGGATAACGATGAAAAACGTCGCTGAACTGATGAAACGTCTGCAACGGATGATGCCTGCCAATACTCAGCCCGCGTTTAAAAACGGCGAGGAACTTATGGCCTGGCAGAAGGAACAGGGTAAGATCCGCGCCGCCGCGATTGCCCGCGAAAATCGGGCGATGAAAATGCAGCGCACGTTTAATCGCTCAGGTATCCGTCCGCTTCACCAGAACTGCTCTTTCGATAATTACAAAGTGGAATGCGAAGGCCAGATGCGCGCACTGAGCCAGGCGCGGCAGTATGTGGCTGAGTTTGATGGAAATATTGCCAGCTTTATCTTCTCCGGCAAACCGGGTACCGGTAAAAACCACCTCGCGGCCGCTATCTGCAATGAACTGCTACTGCACGGCAAATCCGTGTTGATTATCACGGTCGCTGACATCATGTCCGCCATGAAAGAGACATTTGGTAACCGTGATAACAGCGAAGAACAACTGCTTAACGATCTGAGCAGCGTGGATCTGCTGGTTATCGATGAGATCGGCATGCAAACCGAATCACGCTACGAAAAAGTGATCATTAATCAGATTGTCGATCGTCGATCTTCCTCAAAACGCCCGACAGGTATGCTCACCAACAGCAATCTGGAAGAGATGAACAAGCTCCTGGGCGAGCGTGTCATGGACAGGATGCGCCTGGGCAACAGTTTGTGGGTCATTTTTAACTGGGACAGCTACCGTAGCCGCGTCACCGGCAAAGAGTATTGAGAGTTTTCCACTCCTTAATCCGGACGCGGGCAGGTGTATAATATGCGCTTTCAGGCCACCCCAGGATTACGCCATGTCCTTTGCTAAACACCTTCTCTGCGTCGCCTTCGCCGGCGGTGCGTTTTTCACTCACGCCAGTTATGCCTCTTCCTGGCAGGACAGTCTTTCCAGCGCAGCCAGCCAGCTTAGCCAGCAGAGCGGTTCTGGCGGTCAGCAACAAGGTGGTATGTCCCTGTCTTCATTGACGGGCCTGCTCAACGGTGGCAACCAGTCACTCAGCTCAAGCACCATGAATAATGCAGCAGGCGTAATGTCTTACTGTGCCAAACATAAGCTCGCCTCACTGACTAACACGGATAACATTAAAAATCAGGTGCTGGATAAGCTTGGCCTGAATTCCCAGACAGAACAGCAGAAAGACACTAACTATCTTGAAGGCCTGCAGGGAATGTTAAACACCAAAAACGGCGAGCAGCTCAATCTGAACAATATTGGCAGCACGCCGCTGGCGGAGAAAGTGAAAACCAAAGCCTGTGACATTGTCCTGAAACAGGGCGTAAACTTCCTCTCCTGAGTTAAAAAACGTCGCGTTTGTCGCCCCACGGGCCCAGACGCGGCGCCTGCCTTTTACCTGCGTACCTTCCCTCTCCATAAAGAAAGCGACAGCGGTCATACTTAAATCTTTCTAAACCAATTCCGAATAAATCTGTATAAAGATGACACTACAATTGCAGCTATGTTACATCGCAATTAAATTGTATCCCCAAAGGATTTATGCCAGCAGGATGCTGGTGTCGTAGAGGAATGACGGTTGTCCGAGTTACTTTCTATTGTTCTATTTCTCGCGTCCGTGGCGATTTACGCCTCTAAAGCGGGCCGTAATACCTGGTGGTTCACTGCAATATTGCTGGTGCTGGGTTTCTTTGTCCTGCTAAACATCACCCTCTACGCCAGTAACTACTTCACTGGCGATGGGATCAATGATGCGGTTATCTACACGCTGACCAATAGCCTCACGGGCGCGGGGGTGCGCAAATATCTGCTGCCCGGTGCAGTTCTGGTTCTCGCCCTGACGGCGGTTTTTGGCGCGCTGGCCTGGATACTACGCCGTCGTCGCCACCGCCCTTATCACTTCGGTTACAGCCTGCTGGCACTGCTGATGGCACTGGCCTCCGTAGACGCCAGCCCGGCATTTCATCAGATTACTGAACTCGTAAAATCGCAGTCTCGTGAAGGCGATCCTGATTTCGCAGAATATTATCGCGAACCGGCGAAAAAGATCCCCAATCCAAAGCTGAACCTGGTCTATATCTACGGCGAGAGTCTGGAACGCACCTATTTCGATGATGAGGCGTTTCCCGGCCTGGCACCTGAGCTGGGCGCATTAAAAGAAGAAGGTCTGGATTTCTCGCAAACGGAACAACTGCCCGGTACGGATTACACCATTGCCGGAATGGTCGCCTCTCAGTGCGGTATCCCCCTGTTTGCGCCGTTTGAAGGTAACGCATCTGCGTCCGTTTCCAGCTTTTTCCCGCAGAACACCTGCCTTGGCGATATCCTGAAAAACTCCGGCTACCAGAACTATTTTGTTCAGGGCGCGAACCTGCGCTTTGCCGGTAAAGATGTGTTTCTTAAATCACATGGCTTTGACTATTTGGTCGGCGCAGAAGAGTTAAAAGGCGAAGTAAGCGATCCGAAATACCGCAATGACTGGGGCTTTTACGACGACACCGTGCTGGATGAAGTGTGGAAAAAGTACGAGGCGCTATCCCGTTCCGGGCAACGTTTCTCATTGTTTGCGTTAACTGTCGATACCCACCACCCGGACGGTTTTATCTCCCGAACCTGTAGTCGTAAAAGCTATAGCTATGACGGTAAACCAAACCAGTCGTTTAGCGCCGTAACCTGTAGCCAACAGCATATTGCCGCGCTGATTAACAAAATCAAAGCCTCGCCCTGGTTTAAAGATACGGTCATTGTGGTCTCTTCCGATCATCTGGCCATGAACAACACCGCCTGGAAATACCTGAACAAAGAGGATCGTAAGAACCTGTTTTTCGTTCTGCGTGGCGATGAGCCACAGCAGGACACGCTGGCCGTGAAACGCAGCACCATGGATAACGGCGCTACGGTGCTGGACATTCTCGGTGGCGATAACTACCTCGGCCTTGGGCGCAGCAGCCTGTCCGGGCAGTCGCTTTCCGGCGAGTTCCTGAATATGAAAGAGAAAATCGTCGCCTGGAAGCCCGATATCATTCGTCTGTGGAATTTCCCAAAACAGATGAAAGACTTCACTATCGATCGCGATAAAAAGATGATCGCCTTCTCCGGCAGTAATTTCCGCCTTCCACTACTGGTACGCGTGTCATCAAAACGCATCGAACCTATCCCGGAAAGCGAATACTCTGCGCCGCTGCGTTTCCAGCTCGCCGATTTCGCCCCACGCGATAACTTTGTCTGGGTTGATCAATGCTACAAGATGGCCCGCCTGTGGGCGCCGGAGCTGGTGCTTTCCACCGACTGGTGTGTATCGCAAGGGCAGCTTGGCGGTGAACAGAAAGTCCAGGCGGTCGACAAAGATCAGTGGAAAGGCAAAACCGCTTTCAAAGACACCGTCATCAGCACCGACCGTTACAAGCAAAATGTGGATATGCTCAAAATTGTCGATGACGACATCCGCTACAAAGCCGACAGCTTTGTCTTCAACGTGGCAGGCGCGCCTGAGGAAGTGAAAAAATTCAGCGGTATTTCTCGCCCGGAAAGCTGGGGACGCTGGTCGAATGCGCAGCTCGGCAACGAAGTCGAAATTGAATTTAATGACCCGTTGCCAGCATCCTTTGACCTGGTGATCACCGCAAAAGCCTATGGTGCAAACGCCAACCGCCCTATTCCGGTAAGAGTCGGCGATGAGGAACAAACGCTGATGCTGGGCAACGATGTTTCCACTACCACGTTACGTTTCAACAACCCGACACGCAGCAATACGCTGGTAATTGTGCCGCCGGAACCCGAGTCGACCAATGAGGGGAATATTCTCGGCCACTCTCCACGTAAACTCGGTATCGGGATGGTGGAAATCAAAGTCGTTGAATCCGCAGGATAAAAAAATGCGCCCGAAATACCCTGGGCGCTGAATAGCAATCGTTATTGCTGCCTGTCTTTGCAACCTATCCTCCGCTGGCGGATGAATACCCCGCGACAGCCTCTGCCTCAAGCCACAACACCTGAGTGCCGAAAGGCACTCAGAAATGAATAACCCCTTTGATCAATTCGCGGTTGTTAATCACCTGCTGTTCGTAGATTTCTGCCAGCGCGTGAAACGCATAGCGGTGTGTCAACATCATTTGTGCGGTGATCTTCCCTTCCGCCATCAAACGCCCGACTTTGGCAAAATCCTCCTCCGTCGCGTTACGGCTACCCATCATGGTGGTCTCTTTTTTGTGGAATTCCGGATCGGAAAACTGCAAATCCCCTTTAAATAGCCCCACAAAGGTGATGCTGCCGCCGTGGCGAATCAGGTTCACCGTGTTATTCATCGCCTGCTGATTACCCGTTGCATCAATGACTTTTTGCGCTAGCGAACCGCCAAAGGCGGCGCGCAAAAGGGCTTCAAAATCTGCCGAGGAAGGATCGAGGGTCACCAGATCCAGATGTTTTTCGACATGTGCACGGCGGGCCGCGCAGGTGTCGGCAACCAGCACCTGCGCGCCATCGGCGTTGGCAATAGCCGCCGCCCCCAGCCCGATTGGCCCCGCCCCCACAACCAGCACCTGTTCCCCTGGCTGGATCGCGGCACGGCGCACCGCATGGGCACTGATCGCATAAGGTTCAATCAATGCGGCGGCTTCCGGGTCGATGCCCTCGGCCACCAGCAGGTTTGCCACCGGCACGCTCAGGAACTCGCTAAAGCCGCCATCCTGATGCACACCGATCACCGAGATGTTCTCACAGCAGTTGGTGCGCCCACTACGGCAGGCCGGGCATTTACGACAGGCAACGTAAGGAATAACCGCAACCTGCTGACCATTATGCAAATGGTTTATTTTTTTCCCCAGACCAACAATCTCGCCACATATTTCGTGGCCTAAAACACGTGGATAACTAAAAAAAGGTTGATTACCTGCCCAGGCATGAATATCCGTTCCACATATCCCTACTGTTTTTATTTTTATTAACGCTTCATTATCGCCAGGCATTGGAATTTCACGTTTTTTCCAAATCATTACTTTTGGTTCCTGGCATACCAGTGTATTCATTGTGGTCATTATTCATTCTCCCGTATTTCTTGTTGCTCCAGATATCAGGGAAAAGCAGAAACAAAACGAAACCGGCGTGCTGAATTGTGAAACTCAGCCCATAAAAATGTTTTAAATAGGTTTTTAATAATAAAAAACAGGAGACACGATGAGCCGTTCGCAAAACTTACGCCATAACGTAATTAATCAGGTGATTGATGATATGGCGCGTGGTCATATTCCATCCCCGCTGCCCACGCAAAACGCGCTGGCAGAAATGTATAACATCAGCCGCACAACCGTACGGCACCTGCTGTCGCATCTGTGTGAGTGCGGGGTTCTGGTCAAGTCCGAAGGCGCCTGGTGCATTATCCGCAAACCGACGCAGGACGATGGCTTCAACTGCATCAGCGCGCCGCTGGCCGAGCAGAATCGTCTCTTTGAGCAAGCATTCTTTACCATGATTAACCAGCGCCAGCTGCGCGCAGGCGAATCTTTTTCCGAGCTACAACTGGCGCGTGCGGCAGGTGTCAGCCCGGTGGTGGTACGGGAATATTTGCTCAAATTTGGCCGTTATAATCTCATTGAGAATGAAAAACGCGGCCAGTGGAGCATGAAACAGTTCGACCAGCGCTACGCCGAACAGCTTTTTGAACTGCGGGAGATGCTGGAAACCCATGCCCTGCAGCATTTCCTGAATCTGCCCGCAGATGACCCTCGCTGGCTGAGTGCCAAAACGCTGCTCGAACGCCACCGTATGCTGCGCGATAGTATCGGCGATAGCTTTCGCATGTTTTCGCAACTGGATCGGGATTTTCACGCGTTATTGCTTTCCGCTGCCGATAATATCTTTTTTAATCAATCACTTGAAATCATATCCGTTATCTTCCATTTTCATTATCAGTGGGATGAAAGTGACCTGAAGCAGCGCAATATCATCGCCATTGATGAACATATGACCATCCTCAGCGCCCTGCTTTGCCGCAGCGATCTTGATGCCACATGTGCGTTGCGCAACCATCTGCATACCGCTAAAGAATCCATGATCCGTTCTATTCAGCAATCCCTTGCCGCTCACTATTAAGTACCAATTAAAAACAGCAAATTTCAATCGGGAGCACGCTTCTGCTAAAAGGCAAAGAACTAAAAATAACACCGCTCCTATCCTTTGATTAAGTCGACTGAATTAACTGGATGTAAGTGAGTGGTGTCAGATTTATTAATCTGGCATCGGGATTGATATTTTCTCCTTCACTGATAAAGCGCGAAGAGAGATAAGTAACATTTTGGAGTCAGGCGTGGAAAAAAACGATATTACCCTCGACCCACGGACAACGTTTGATAAAACAACCGAAGCGGATATTCCTGTTCCGCCAGATGGCTTATTAAAACGTAGCGCCCGAATTAAGCGAATCCAAACCACAGCGATGCTTTTATTATTTTTTGCTGCGGTTATCAATTATCTCGACAGAAGCTCATTATCGGTCGCGAATTTAACCATTCGCCAGGAGTTAGGGCTAAGTGCAACCGAAATTGGCGCCCTGCTTTCCGTCTTTTCACTGGCTTACGGTATCGGACAGCTCCCGTGTGGCCCTCTGCTTGACCGCAAAGGTCCGCGTATCATGCTCGGCTTAGGCATGTTTTTCTGGTCGCTCTTCCAGGCGCTTTCCGGCATGGTGCACAGTTTTACTCAATTCGTACTGGTACGTATCGGCATGGGACTGGGTGAAGCGCCAATGAATCCGTGCGGCGTCAAAGTCATCAACGACTGGTTCAACATTAAAGAGCGTGGCCGCCCGATGGGCTTCTTTAACGCCGCATCGACCATTGGCGTCGCCATTAGCCCGCCTATTCTTGCCGCAATGATGCTAATGATCGGCTGGCGCGGCATGTTTATCGTGATTGGCGTGCTGGGGATTTTCCTCGCTATTGGCTGGTATATGCTCTATCGCAACCGCGAAGATTTGCAGCTAACCGGCGTTGAACAGGCCTATCTGAATGCCGGTAGTGTCAATGCCCGACGCGATCCGCTGAGTTTCGCAGAATGGCGCAGCCTGTTTCGTAACCGAACCATGTGGGGCATGATGCTTGGCTTTAGCGGTATCAACTACACCGCCTGGCTCTACCTTGCCTGGCTGCCTGGTTATCTGCAAACCTCTTACAATCTCGATTTGAAAAGTACCGGCATGATGGCCGCGATCCCCTTCCTGTTTGGCGCCGCCGGGATGCTGACCAACGGTTACGTCACCGACTGGCTGGTAAAGCGCGGTATGGCGCCGATCAAAAGCCGCAAAATCAGTATCATCACCGGGATGCTCTGCTCCGCCGCTTTTACTTTCGTCGTACCGGAGGCCACAACCTCCATGGCCGCCGTCTTGCTGATTGGCATGGCGCTGTTCTGCATCCACTTTGCGGGCACATCATGCTGGGGATTGATCCACGTCGCAGTGGCATCAAGAATGACCGCCTCAGTAGGCAGTATCCAGAACTTCGCGAGCTTTATCTGCGCCTCATTTGCACCGATTGTCACCGGATTTATCGTCGATACGACCCAGTCATTCCGTCTGGCGCTGATTATCTGCGGCTGCGTGACAGTCCTCGGCGCCATTGCTTATGTGGTGCTGGTTCGCCAACCGATCAGCGATCCGAAGCAAAACTAACGAACAAACGGGCGATTACAACATCGCCCGCATTTCAATTTGACTGATGTTCATCGTGCAATACCCCGCAGAGGAAAACAGCGGGGTGAAGGATTCCGGCACCGCCACACTGGTCGTTAATCCAGGGAAGTGATGATTGAGGGTGATCAGCATCTCACGGGCAAAGCCTTTGTGGCGGTACTCCGGCTCGACATAAAGAAAGCGCAGTTGCGGAGCATCCATCAGCGTTGAAATGGCCGCATACGCATGCTTACGATACTCAAAAGCCCGGCAAGGAAGGGTAATGACGCAAAGAGGATCAAGCTGCCAGGGTAGCGTGTTCTTTACCTCAGCCACGGATCGCCAGAGCAGCTCAAGGGGATTGCACTCCCGCAACAGGTTCTCTGGGATAGCGGTAAACGTATTGCCCTGATAGCCCCGCAGCACCCGCTGTTGCTCAAAACCCACTGACCGATACAGACCGATCCCCGTCTGGTTGTCTGCAAGCACCTCCAGCCACATCTGCTGAACGCCCTTTGCCTTCAACCTGTCAATTAAGGGCACCAACAGCCGCTTACTTACCCCATTCCCCCTGTATGCCGGGCGCAGGGCAAAGGCGGCCAGCCGCGCGGATTCGGTACGCCGGGTGATAAGGGCAATAGCCACAAGCTTTTCGCCTTCCCACCAGACACAAGAGTCGGTCAGACTAATATCTTCTGCGCCGAAACGCAGCGCAAAACGCTCAGGGGTAAGAGAGATGGGAATACGGTAGCCTTCAAAGCACTCCCCTAAAAAAGCAGAAAGCTGCTCGCTACTGTAGTGAAGGGCAGAAACGGCGGTCAGATTCATAGTGCTCCTCCGGGCGGAAAAACCAAGGATAGCACGATGAAAAAAGATAAAGTGCGCCCCGCGTCAGCAGGGCGCGAGGTTTATCAGAAGGTTTCCCAGTTTTCGTCGCCAACCGCCGCTTTACGCGGCATTGGGCTTGCAGATGGGGTTTTCAGCGTGGATGCCGCAACCGGTGCTTCGCGGGATACGCGACGGGTACGGAACACGGCAACCGCCTGCGTCAGACGGCTGGCCTGTTCTTCCAGCGCGGCAGCCGCAGCGGCAGATTCTTCTACCAGTGAGGCGTTCTGCTGGGTCACACGGTCCATTTCTGCTACAGCCAGACCCACCTGATCGATACCACGGCTCTGCTCATCGGAGGCAGAGGCGATTTCGCCCATGATGTCGGTGACGCGGGTTACCGCACTGACAATCTCGTCCATGGTTTCACCGGCGCTTTCCACCAGCGTAGAGCCCAGCTCAACACGACCGACAGAGTCTTCAATCAGACTCTTGATTTCACGCGCCGCCTGCGCACTGCGCTGGGCCAGGTTACGAACCTCCCCAGCAACCACCGCAAAGCCACGCCCCTGCTCGCCAGCACGTGCGGCTTCTACCGCGGCGTTCAGCGCCAGAATGTTGGTCTGGAAAGCAATGCCATCGATCACGCTGATAATATCGGCAATTTTCTGCGAACTGGCGGTAATGTCACGCATTGTCTGCACAACGTTATCCACCACTTTACCGCCTTTCTGCGCGGTATCGGATGCGCTTTTCGCCAGATGACTGGCCTGACGGGCGTTTTCGGCGTTCTGTTTCACCGTTGCGGTCAGTTCTTCCATACTGGCGGCAGTCTCTTCCAGCGAAGCAGCCTGCTGTTCAGTACGGGAAGAGAGATCGTTGTTACCTGCAGAGATTTCGCTTGCGCCGCTGTAAATGGCATCGGCACCGTTACGAACATCGCCTACGGTACGCACCAGCTCAGCCTGCATATGACGAAGGCTGGAGGCCAGTTGGCCCATTTCGTTGCTACCGTGCACATCGATAGTCTGTTCCAGATCGCCACCGGCAATATGGCGGATGTTTTCAATCAGATGATTCATCGGACCGATAACACCACGCTTAATGCCCAGCCATACAGCGACAATCACCACCAGTACGACCAACAGGACACTAATAATTATCCATACGGCAGTGGAGTAAGAGCCGTTACTCTCTTCGACCGCGATAGCATACAGACGGTCGTTTTGCTGCAAGTAGTCAAGGTACGGCTTCTCAAAGGCGTCCTGATAGCCCTGCGTCGGCTGATCAAAGAACTCATTGATTTTGCCTGCGCCCAGCAACTGAATCAGCTCAGCCAGCGCATTGTGGTAAATATCATAAGTACGGTTGATTTCCGCTGCCGCAGCCTCGTTCTGGCGCGGATCGCGAGGTAAAGCTTGATACTCTTTCCAGTGCGTTTCCGCCTGCTTTAACGAGTTGCTGGCGATCTGCATCAGATCGTTCACCGTTGCACCGCTACCAATCTGGTTCTGATCCATCATGTAACGGATCCCGGCGCGGTTGAGCGTGTTACGCGTCTGCAAAAGCGCCACCCAACTGGCGTTGAGCGTGGATTGCTGCTGACGAATAGTCTGCAACACAGTGAAGTTTTCTTTGTCGTGCTTAAGTGCGTTAAAGAATAAGCCGCCAGATGTGAGCTGCAAAAGACCAAAAAGTCCCAGTACAAAAAGTAAACTGGTGACAAGTTTCATACGATTCAACATGTTTTCTATCTTCCATTAGCCAGGTAACAGTTTTTCGGCCTGACCAGAGAAAACTTTATGGTGGATCGTATTGAGCATTTGTCTAAAGACGAACGTCGAGTAAACAGTAAGCATCCACAGTATTTAGTCTAAAACGTCGATATAAAGGAAATAAACGAGCATGGAATAATACGTTTCGCTAAAAATTTCACTTTAAAAGCCGAAAAACTGGATAATTCCCTCTGGCATTAAGAATAATCTTCCCCCTTAAGCGACTCACTGCTTTAATAGGTTACCTCTTTTAACTCAAGGACTTAAAAGTGATTAACCGCGATTTTGATCATTTATCAACTCTGTTACATTTGTTTTTCACTCGCCAGGATATTCAGCAAAAATTGAATATAATCGACCAGCATAATATTTCCGGCTGGGAAATCTGGATGCAAATTGAGTTCGCTAACCTGCTGGCTTCCACCGACCACGAATGGTGGCGCGAGATCAGCCTGGAGTGCGACAAACGCATGCATCCGCAGCGCGATTCACTGCGCACTGACTTCTTGCTGAGGAAAAAAGGCTGGACGGTGGATAGCTACATCGCTCTGGAAATAAAGCAAAATATTGACCCCACCAGTTGCGTCAGAAATATGATCCTCGACCTTGAAAAATCAGCAAAAATAAGGCGTTCTGAGATCGATCTGCGCAGCTTCTGGACCTTAGGTATTACGCGAACCATTGACGCTGAGCGGTTAGACGCACTGATTGATAATTACCTCCAGGATAAATATTACCAGACCAAAAGCAGAGAGAAGCACGTACTGTTGGCCCCTATCGAAAATACTCCCTACTGCTATATCGTGATCTGACCGTTTGCTCGCAGGCCCTTTTTATCAACGCCTGCGAGCCCGCGGCTCCACGTGATCCTTATCACATATTTTCAGCCGCTTAGCGCCGTATAAAACCGCTTATCCGCTTAGCTGACCGCTTACCCCGCTATTCATACCACTCAATCAGATCGCGCCCTTTTTACGCTTGTAATTTGCCATGATCGTCACCAGCAAGGCCGTCTTTTAACACATCAACTCCGATTTCATTTTTCTTGATAATCAGGTCTGACATGGATACTAAAAAGCTATTCAAACATATACCCTGGGTGCTCCTCGGCATCCTCGGCGCCTTCTGCTTATCCGTCATTGCTTTACGACGCGGTGAGCACGTCAGTGCGCTGTGGATCGTGGTCGCTTCCGTTTCTGTGTACCTCGTGGCGTATCGCTACTACAGCTTGTACATCGCGCAAAAGGTGATGAAGCTCGATCCGACACGTTCTACCCCGGCTGTTATTAATAATGACGGCCTGAACTACGTCCCCACCAACCGTTACGTCCTGTTTGGTCACCACTTTGCCGCTATCGCAGGCGCTGGTCCGCTGGTCGGCCCGGTGCTGGCAGCGCAAATGGGCTACCTGCCGGGTACCCTGTGGCTGCTGGCAGGCGTTGTGCTGGCAGGTGCGGTGCAAGACTTTATGGTGCTGTTTATCTCTTCACGCCGTAACGGCGCCTCTCTGGGTGAGATGGTGAAAGAAGAGATGGGCCGCGTGCCAGGGACTATCGCCCTGTTTGGCTGCTTCTTAATCATGATCATCATCCTCGCCGTGCTGGCGCTGATCGTGGTAAAAGCCCTCGCAGAAAGCCCGTGGGGCGTGTTCACCGTTTGCTCCACTGTACCGATTGCCCTGTTTATGGGTATCTACATGCGATTCCTGCGCCCAGGCCGCGTGGGTGAAGTGTCGGTCATTGGTATCGTGCTGCTGGTGGCCTCCATCTACTTCGGCGGCATCATCGCCCACGACCCGTACTGGGGCCCGGCGCTGACCTTCAAAGACACCACCATCACCTTCGCGCTGATTGGTTATGCCTTCATCTCTGCGCTACTGCCGGTATGGCTGATCCTCGCACCGCGTGACTATCTGGCAACTTTCCTGAAAATCGGCGTTATCGTGGGTCTGGCGCTGGGTATTGTTATCCTCAACCCGGAACTGAAAATGCCTGCGGTCACGCAGTACATCGACGGTACCGGCCCGCTGTGGAAAGGTGCGCTGTTCCCGTTCCTGTTTATCACCATCGCCTGTGGCGCGGTCTCTGGCTTCCATGCGCTGATCGCTTCCGGTACCACGCCGAAACTGCTGGCGAATGAAACCGACGCGCGTTTTATCGGTTACGGCGCCATGCTGATGGAGTCCTTCGTTGCGGTGATGGCGCTGGTTGCGGCATCCATCATTGAACCGGGTCTCTACTTTGCAATGAACACCCCGCCTGCTGGCCTTGGCATCACAATGCCGAACCTGCATGAGCTGGGCGGCGACAACGCACCGATGATTCTGGCGCAGTTGAAAGATGTCACCGCGCACGCGGCGGCAACGGTAAGCTCCTGGGGCTTTGTTATCTCCCCTGAGCAGATTCTGCAAACGGCTAAAGATATCGGCGAACCGTCCGTACTGAACCGCGCAGGCGGCGCACCGACGCTGGCTGTGGGTATCGCCCACGTGTTCCACAAAATCATGCCGATGGCGGACATGGGCTTCTGGTACCACTTCGGTATCCTGTTTGAAGCACTGTTCATCCTGACTGCGCTGGACGCCGGTACCCGTGCTGGCCGCTTTATGCTGCAGGATCTGCTGGGTAACTTCGTGCCGTTCCTCAAGAAAACCGACTCACTGGTCGCCGGTATTATCGGTACCGCAGGTTGCGTTGGGCTGTGGGGCTACCTGCTGTATCAGGGTGTGGTTGACCCGCTGGGCGGCGTGAAAAGTCTGTGGCCGTTGTTCGGTATCTCTAACCAGATGCTGGCGGCTGTCGCGCTGATGCTGGGTACGGTGGTGCTGGTGAAAATGCAGCGCACCAAATACATCTGGGTCACCGTGGTTCCTGCGCTGTGGCTGCTGCTGTGCACCACCTGGGCGCTGGGTTTGAAACTGTTCAGCGCCAACCCGCAACTGGAAGGCTTTCTGTACATGGCTAACCAGTACAAAGAGAAGATTGCTGCCGGTGGCTCTGATCTGACCGCACAGCAGATTGCCAACATGAACCATATCGTGGTGAATAACTACACCAACGCAGGTCTGAGTATTCTGTTCCTGGTGGTCGTGTACAGCATCATCTTCTACGGTATCAAGACCTGGTTGAACGTGCGTAACAACACCGTACGTACCGACAAAGAAACCCCGTATGTCCCGGTACCGGAAGGCGGCGTGAAGACCTCTTCACATCACTAAAAAAACGGCGGGTGGCGCTGCGCTTACCCGCCCTGCAAGGTTCTGTAGGCCCGGTAAAGCGTAGCGCCACCGGGCTTTTTCTTATCAGGATGCGTTATGTTTGGTAACTTAGGTCAGGCCAAAAAATACCTCGGCCAGGCGGCAAAAATGCTGATTGGCATCCCGGATTACGACAACTACGTCGAACATATGAAAACCAATCATCCGGATAAACCCTGGATGACGTACACTGAGTTTTTCCGCGAACGTCAGGAAGCGCGCTACGGCGGAAGTGGAGAAGGTGGCGTGCGCTGCTGCTAAAGGAGAGAACATGACACCGATTGCTGTCACCCTGTTAACCGGTTTTCTTGGCGCCGGCAAAACCACCCTGCTGCGTCATATCCTCAACGAGCAGCACGGCTTCAAAATCGCCGTTATCGAAAATGAATTCGGTGAAGTCTCGGTTGACGATCAACTGATTGGCGACCGCGCCACGCAGATCAAAACGCTCACCAACGGCTGTATTTGTTGTACCCGTTCCAGCGAGCTGGAAGACGCGCTGCTGGATTTACTCGATAGCCTCGATCGCGGTGACGTCGCCTTTGATCGCCTGGTGATCGAGTGCACCGGTATGGCCGATCCCGGTCCGATTATCCAGACCTTCTTTTCCCATGAGATCCTCTGTCAGCGTTACCTGTTAGATGGCGTGATCGCGCTGGTGGATGCCGTCCATGCGGATGAGCAGATGAATCAGTTCACCATCGCCCAGTCGCAGATAGGCTATGCCGACCGTATTCTGCTGACCAAAACCGATGTCGCCGGTGAAAGTGAAAAACTGCGCGAACGTCTGGGCCGCATCAACGCCCGCGCGCCGATTTATACCGTCACCCACGGCGATATCAATCTCGGCCAGTTGTTTAACACCAACGGCTTTATGCTGGAAGAGAACATCACCTCAAGCCCACGTTTCCACTTTATTGCGGACAAGCAGAACGACGTCTCATCGATTGTGGTGGAGCTGGATTATCCGGTCGATATCAGCGACGTTTCCAGGGTAATGGAAAACCTGCTGCTGTCGTTTGCCGACAAGTTATTACGCTATAAGGGCATGTTGTGGATTGATGGCGAGCCCAACCGCCTGCTGTTCCAGGGCGTACAGCGGCTTTACAGCGCCGACTGGGACCGCCCGTGGGGCGACGAGCCGCCGCACAGCACGCTGGTGTTTATCGGCATTCAACTGCCGGAACAGGAAATCCGCGACGCCTTTGCCGGGCTGAAAGCCTGACGTCATACTACACAAAAACCAGTTTACCGACCTTCGCCAGTAAACTGGCTTTTGCCTGATCCAGCAGGTCCGCATTGGTGCGACTCGACAGCGTATCGCGCGCTTTAAGCCCCAGAAAATAGCTAATCCGCTCCATATTGGCCCCGGACGGATGCGGCAATCCCGACAATATCCGCGCCTCGTCCAGCACGCCCCGACTGGCCAGCAGGTTTACCCCTTCGGTCGCCACCGGCCCCAGCGGAATAAATACCGCTTTTTTCAGCACCGCCGCTTCCTGGGCGAATCCTTCATCAATTGACGCTCTCAATAACGCGGAGCGGGAAAAATGCGGCGTGCCGTTGTAATTGACGCCTTTGACAAACAGCGGCTGGGTATACAGCGACGTGCAATGTACCAGCCCGGTATGGTCGGTAAAAAGCTGCGCCGTGGAATCCAGCGAGAGCATCTGTGCCAGGCCAATACCATCCAGCAATTTGACCAGGTTATTACGCAGCGGCCCGCTAAAGGCCCCATGTTTTTTCGCCTCACGTAACGCCAGCGCGTCATCTCCGCCCTCACGCAGCACTTTCTGCGCTGTCATTACCGCGTTATACCACTGCACATATCCCGGCGTTATCCCCACCAGCACCACCAGCGCACGGGTATTTACCGCATCAAAAGGGATGTAGTACTGCGCGAGGTTTCCCTCCTGCGCCAGCAAAAATTCCGCAGGTAACTCACCGGGCGTTTTGCGACCGGAAAAAGTGACGATAGCGTCGCGAAAGCGGGACAAATTAGCAGAAATAGCGCTCATGGTTTCTTTTCACCCGGGGTTAGTCCGTTTGCTTTTTACCATGATTCAGGCTGTCCATAAGCTGCTCTGCACTCTCAAAGCGTCCATGCCGGTGCGTAATAATTTCATCTGCTTCGTTCATTGCTACTCGCAGACGGGCAGTCGGTTTACGGGTTACTTCAAAAGGTAGCCCTTCATGTTTTATGATTTGCTCAGCAAACAAGCGGATAGCCACACTCCAACTCAGTCCACACTCTTCCAGCACGGTAGCAGCTCGTTCTTTCAACTCTTTGTCGATACGCGATCGGATAACAGAATCCATATATCCCCCATTCATTTTGTAGCCACATTGTAGCCACAAAAAACACGGATGGAAATCTGAAAACACCCATTCCTTAGCCCTCGTTAACGGCTTGCGAAGGCGTTTCGGGCAGTACGGCCGCGTCTCCCTCTACAGCGGTGGGCTCCTGTATCGCTTCGACGATCATCGCCATCCGTTCGTGCTCGAAATCACGGTGGGAAATCTCAAGCTTCGGTAGCTCCTTGTTGACCTTCTCGGAGAGTTTGCCAAAGCGCTCCACTCTGCCATACAGCCCCTGACTACCCACCAACGAGGTCACGGTGGCGTTGTACTGGTTGCTGGCGGTGGTCAGTGTGCCGCCAAGCTTGCTTAAGCGCTCTGCCACCAGGCAAACGGTATTGAAGATTTCCCCGGCACGTTCACTGATTTCCCGCGCTTCGCTGTTGCTGCGTTCAATCATCCATAGATTAGAGACGGTACGCAGAATCGGAATCAGCGTGGTATGGGAGACCAGCACAATCCCTTTGCGGTAGCCGTATTCAAACAACCCTTTATTCGTTTTCAGCGCCTCAATATAGGCCGCTTCGATGGGCATAAACATCAGTACAAAGCTCGGGCTTCGAATACCCGCCAGGTTGGTGTAATCCTTCGACGCCAGATCATCGATGTGGCGGCGTACCGCCATGATGTGCTCATCCATCGCGTGCTGCTGCGCTTGTGGCGTTTCGGCCGAACAGGCGCGATCATAGGCATTCAGCGACACTTTACTGTCGATAATGATGTGCTTATTGTCCGGCAAGCGGATCAGGTAGTCCGTCTGTTTCCTGCGTCCGTTTTCGTCTGTAAAAGCGCTCTGCACCTCGAAGTGCTCTTTTTCCACCAGCCCGCTCATCTCCAGGGTACGGCGCAATTGCGCTTCGCCCCAGGCACCACGCTGTTGGGAATCGCCTTTCAGCGCCGAGGTCAGGTTGGTCGCCTCGGTACTCATTTTCAGACCGACATCGAGCACCTTTTTAATCTCCGCATTCAAATCGGCATTGCCGCGAATGGAGGCGTCGTGCACTTCATTGATCCGTTTCTGAAAGCCCTCAATTTGCTCGCGAAACGGCTTAAGCATGTCATCCAGGCTGTTTTTGCTGGTGGTGGTGAAGGTTTTGCCCTTCTCTTCGAAAATCTTATTGGCGATATTTTCAAACTCGCGCGACAGGGATTTTTTGGTCTCTTCCAGGCTGGCAAACTGTTCGCGGAAATGGTGCTCGCGCTGTTCAAGCGTGGTTTTCAGCTCGGTATAGTCATGGTCGAGCTGGCCCGACAGACGACGCTCTTCTTCCAGTTGCGCTTCTGTTCTGGCCAGACGCTGCAAGAGCTCATCCGCTCGCCCTTTCAGATCGCTAATTTGCTGGCGCATGGCGCTGACGTCGATATCCCGCTGATGCTTTTCCTCGCGCGCCGCGTCAGTTTTGGCTTCCTGCTCACGCAGCAGTTTCTTGGTTGCCGCCAGCTCGTCCTCCGCCAGCTCATGGTCATGCTCCAGCGCGGCCATTTTGCGGGTAAATGTCTGTTGGGTGAGAAGCCAGCCAAACGCGCCCCCCAGCAGGGCGGCAATCACAGCGGCAATCATCGTAAGCGTCATGTCAGAGCATCCTTTATCCATCTTTTCTGCGACTACCATACCCCCGGCAAACGAAGATGCAATATTTGGTTTTCGCCCTGCCTTTCGCCTTCACCTCTTTGGGAAGAGGGCCGGGATGAGGGGAACCGTCACCACCACGTTTCACTTTGAAAACCAAGCGAAACTGCGTCTCTGCTCTATGCTTAAACCATGAACAAAATCACAGAACTCAAACGAGCCAAACGCCTGGCGCTCTCATTACTGTTGATCGCGGCTGCGATCTTCATCGTTACCCTTTTTCTGCCACCCAACTTCTGGGTCAGCGGGGTGAAGGCGATTGCCGAGGCGGCAATGGTCGGCGCGCTGGCAGACTGGTTCGCCGTGGTGGCGCTCTTTCGCCGTGTCCCTATTCCTTTTATCTCCCGCCACACGGCCATTATCCCACGCAATAAAGATCGCATTGGCGACAACCTCGGCCAGTTCGTGCAGGAAAAATTTCTCGACACCCAGTCGCTGGTGGCACTCATTCACCGTCATCAGCCAGCGCAGATGATTGGTGTCTGGTTCAGCCAGCCGGATAACGCCCGTCGTGTCGGCCAGCACCTGATGCAGGTCATGAGCGGATTTCTGGAGCTGGCAGACGACACACGCATCAAAAACCTGCTTAAACGCGCGGTACATCGGGCGATCGATAAAGTCGATCTCACAGAAACCGGCGCGCTGATGCTGGAGAGCATGACCAAAAACCAGCGCCACCAGGTATTGCTGGATGCCCTGATCGGCCAGATGATCCTGTTACTGCAAAAAGAGAGCAGCCGGGACTTTATCGCCAGCCAGGTCGTGCGCTGGCTGAAAACGGAGCATCCGCGTAAGGCCAAAATTTTGCCCACCGAGTGGCTGGGTGAACAAAGCGCCGTGATGGTTACCCGGGCGGTGAATACGTTGCTGGATGATGTCACCCACGATAGCGCGCACCAGATCCGCCGGGCCTTCGATAAAGCCGTGCTGAAACTGATCGCCAATCTGAAAACCGACCCGGAGATGGCCGCCAGGGCCGATAACATTAAACGCTACCTGAAAGAAGATGACGCGTTTAACCGCTATCTGGGAGAGATGTGGGGTGACCTGCGCGACTGGATGAAATCCGATATGCAGGCCGACGATTCACGCATTAAACAGCGCATCACCGAAGCCGGGCTGTGGTTTGGCGAAACGCTGCTGGCGGACGGCGCGCTACGTGCATCACTTAACGAACACCTGGAACAGGCGGCTCACAGCGTCGCACCGGATTTTGCCGCGTTCCTCACCCGCCATATCAGCGATACGGTGAAAAGTTGGGATGCCCGCGATATGTCGCACCAGATCGAGCTGAATATTGGCAAAGACCTGCAATTCATCCGCATCAACGGCACGCTGGTCGGCGGCTCGATTGGCCTGGTGCTTTACCTGCTCTCGCAGATCCCCGCCCTGCTTTCGCTGCCCACGGGGTGAAAAAAGCAACAAAAAACAGTGCCATGAATGTTAATTACTCACCTCCGCTCAGGTGTTACATTTCCTCTGCCGTGACCACACGTTGCACAGCGGTAAGGACTCTCTCAGGCTTAATGATTGCCATAGGCTGCTCCGGATATTCGGCAAGCTCCATCGCCTGCATGGGAGATTCCTTAATGACGATATGACGTTCAGGATCCTGAAGCGGCCCGGTATGAGCGGGATTTGCGGTTACAAAGAGGCTGACCGTTTTCACCTTAAGGGCAACCGCAAGATGAAGAGGCCCGGTATCAGGGGTAACAAGAACATCGAACCCGGCAATGCACTCAACCAGTCCGGTCAACGAGCATTTCCCGACATAATCGTTGATCCTGCCGAGTTCCTGATTGCTAAACCCATCAAGAAAAGCTTCTGCCAGTCCCCTTTCGGCTGGAGAACCGATCAGGGCTATTTCGAAATTATTTCCCGCGGCGAGCAATAATTTTGCAAGCTCTCTGAAATATTCAACCGGCCACTGGCGCAATTTTTCAGAAGCGCCCAACTGGAAACCAACGACCACTTTATCTGGCGAAGTTGAAATATTTTTGACGGGATAAGGGATCTGCATCTGAATATTTTTTGTAGAACATCCCATTAAATTGACCAACGCTAGCTTTCGCTCTATTAAATGGCCAGGAAAATTATTTTCAGGCATCGACGTAACCTGCTTACACATAGCCAGATCGCTTCCGTTGTACGCATCTTTTAGCACAAAAGGGATTTTAGCCAGAGCAGCACAAAGCACATCATACGGACTCTTGGAATGGAGCAGGACCGCCACATCCGGTTTGCAGGCACGAAGGCGCCTGGCGACACTCGATACATTCTTAACTTTTTGATCCCAATAAATAATATTTTCGAACCACGGACTATTTTCAACGAGTGCCTTATTTTTATGGCTTGATATAAGCGTCAGCGCGGCATCAGGATACCGTTCTTTTATAGCCAGGATTGCCGGTGTATTGAGTATCAAATCACCAAGTGCTGTTGTAGAAAAAATGGCAATGCTTTTTACGCGCTCTGCGTTATATTCACTTGCACCACAAAGCTTATTTCCCGTTAAAAAGCGGTAGCAACCAATGGCTGCTGAAATAAAGGCATTTTTAAATTTTTTGGATGCCATCTAACATTCTCCCGATGAATCCGTTGTTTTATTTTATCACTTCAATAATTTTTACTGATTGATAACCACCAACCCATTGTCAGCTTTGCTTGATGTGTAAAGAACAAAGCCTGACGAATCGCCATAAAATATCATAAAAAACGTGAATATTTCTGCGGTTGGTCATGACGCAGCCCAAAACGGCCCCGGTATGAGCCAGCGGCGCCAGCGCACATGTGAAACGCAAAGGTGCCAACTGCCCGCCGGTTAAAAAACAGGCAAAATTAACGTCGACATATAAATTGTCTGCTCGCACAATAGAAGAGCGCGGTAAGAAAAACCGTAAAAGGAGACTGTTATGTCATGGAAGCCCGCATTTTTCGCCCGTTACGCCGGGGTCTTTATCTTCCCGATGGCGCTGGTGCTGTACGATTTTGCCGCCTACCTCACCACCGACATGATCCAGCCGGGCATCATTCAGGTGGTGCGCGATTTTGATGGCGATGTCAGCCTCGCCCCGCTCTCAGTCAGCCTGTATATGGCAGGTGGCATGGCGCTGCAATGGGCGTTAGGCCCACTGTCCGACAGAATTGGTCGCCGCCCGGTGCTGCTGACCGGGGCGCTTATCTTTACCCTTGCCTGTATCGCCACGCTGTTCACCACCACCTTTGAACAGTTCCTGGCGGCGCGCTTTATTCAGGGCACCAGCATCTGTTTTATCTCCACGGTCGGGTACGTCACCGTTCAGGAAGCCTTTGAACCGACCAAAGCCATTAAGCTGATGTCGCTTATCACCTCGGCGGTGCTGCTGGCCCCGGTGATTGGGCCCCTTGGCAGCGCTGCGTTAATGCATTTTGTCCACTGGAAGGTGATTTTCGCGGCGATTGCCGTCCTCGGTTTTGTGGCCTGGCTTGGGCTGATGCTGGCGATGCCGGAAACCGTTAAAAGGCAGGAGACGCCGCTACGGGCAATGAGCGTCGTCCATGACTTTTGCGCGGTATTTCGCAACCGCGTGTTCCTCAACGGGGCCGCCACGCTCGCGCTCTATTACATTCCGCTCATGTCCTGGGTGGCCGTCTCCCCGGTGATTCTGATCGATGCAGGTGGCATGACTACGGCGGAATTCGCCTGGGCGCAGATCCCGGTCTTTGGCGCGTTGATCGCCGCCAATATCGTGGTGATGCGCTTTGTGGAAGATCCGACCAATCCGCGTTATATCCGTCGTACCGTGCCCATCCAGCTTATCGGGCTGGTGACATTGCTCGCCGGCAATCTGCTCTTTCCGCACCTCTGGTTCTGGTCGGTTACCGGCACCAGTATCTATTGCTTTGGTATCGGGCTGATTTTCTCGACCCTTTTTCGTTTTACCCTATTTACGAATAACTTACCGAAAGGCACTGTGTCGGCGTCGCTCAATATCGTGGTGCTGAGCACCGTGGCGATCGCCATTGAGGGCGCACGCTGGCTGTGGTTCTCCGGCGGCGGGCGCATTCCATTTCATCTGCTGGCGCTGGTTACAGGCGGCGTTGCCATACTCTGCCTCAACCGTCTGGTGCGACGGGTACAGCAGTACGAAAGCGCTCAATGCCGCTAATCTCGCGGCAGATCAACAATTCCATATATTCAATAAGGTTATAATTCTTCCTTCGGCGGCAGCAGACCGCCTCTTTTTTCATTGTCTCCCGTGTTACGGGGAAGGAAAAATCATGTCTCTTATTACAGAACTTCCGGAAGTATTTGAGCAATTCTCCGACGCCCGCCAGAAAGGTTTTCTCACCGTGATGGAACTGAAAGAACAGGGGATCCCGCTGGTCGGCACCTACTGTACTTTTATGCCGCAGGAAATCGCGATGGCCGCGGGAGCAGTCGTGGTCTCATTGTGCTCCACCAACGACGAAACCATTGAAGAAGCGGAAAAAGATCTGCCGCGTAATCTCTGCCCGCTGATTAAAAGTAGCTATGGTTTCGGTAAAACCGACAAATGTCCGTACTTCTATTTTTCCGACCTGGTGGTGGGCGAAACCACCTGCGACGGCAAGAAAAAAATGTACGAATACATGGCAGATTTCAAAGCCGTCCACGTAATGCAACTGCCTAACAGCGCGACGGATGACGCCTCCCGGGCGCTGTGGAAATCGGAAATTCTGCGCCTGCAAAAGCACATCGAGGAGCGCTTCGGCCAGCCGATCAGCGAAACCGCCCTGCGCGAGGCCATCGTACTGAAAAACCGTGAACGTCAGGCAACGGCTGATTTCTACCGTCTGGGGCAGTTAAATCCGCCCGCGCTGAGCGGGGCCGACATCCTGAAAGTGGTGTACGGCGCGACCTTCCGTTTCGATAAAAACGCATTGATTGCCGAGCTCAATGAGATGACCGCCCGCGTGAAGGCCGAGTGGGAACAGGGCAAGCGGCTGGAATCCCGTCCGCGCATCCTGATCACCGGCTGCCCGATTGGCGGCGCGGCCGAAAAAGTGGTGCGTGCCATTGAAGAGAACGGCGGTTGGGTAGTGGGCTACGAGAACTGCACCGGGGCGAAAGCTACCGAACGCAATGTGGCGGAGGACGGTGATGTCTACGACGCGCTGACCGACAAATATCTGGCGATTGGCTGCTCCTGCATTTCACCTAATACCGAACGCCTGCGTTTGCTGAGCCAGATGGTCGAAGAGTACCAGGCCGACGGCGTGGTGGACGTGATTTTGCAGGCCTGCCACACCTACGCGGTGGAATCGCTCGCCATCAAATGCCACGTGCGCCAGCAGCACAACATTCCCTACATGGCGATTGAGACGGATTACTCCACCGCCGATATCGGGCAGCTCAGCACCCGTGTCGCCGCGTTTATCGAGATGCTCTAAGGGGTCAGGGTGACGTTCACGATAGGTATTGATTCCGGTTCAACCACCACCAAAGGGATATTGCTGGAGGGGAACACCATTGTCCGGCGTTTCCTCTGCCCGACATCGTTTCGCCCGGCGGACAGCATTCATGACGCCTGGGAGACACTGCGGGCTGGTCTGGAGGAAAAGCCCTTCCTGACGCTTACCGGCTACGGGCGGCAACTGGTAGATTTTGCTGATAAGCAGGTAACAGAGATTTCCTGTCACGGGCTGGGCGCGCGCCTGCTGTTGCCGGAGGCACGCACCGTCATTGATATCGGCGGTCAGGACAGCAAGGTTATCCAGCTTGATGAACAGGGCAATCTCACCGATTTTCTGATGAACGACAAATGCGCCGCCGGAACAGGGCGCTTTCTGGACGTCATTTCACGCACTCTGGGTACTACGGTGGAGGCGTTGGACGGGATCACCGACGGCATCGCGCCGCATCCGCTGACCAGCATGTGCACCGTGTTCGCCGAATCAGAAGTGATCAGCCTGCGCTCAGCGGGCGTTGCTCCCGAGGCGATTCTGGCGGGTGTGATCAATGCGATGGCACGACGCAGCAGCCATTTTATATCGCGGCTCACCACTCAGGGACCGCTGCTGTTTACCGGCGGCGTAAGCCATTGCGCCCGTTTCCGTGCCATGCTGAGTGAGCATCTGAAGATGGCGGTGCATACCCATGACGATGCTCAATACGCGGGGGCGATTGGCGCGGCGCTGATTGGTCAGCGCCAGAGGGGACGTTGATGGAAGAGTTCCTGTTTTTATTTCACTCCACCGTAGGCGTCGTGCAGACCCGCAAACTGTTGCAGGCATCCGGCGTGTCGTTTCGCGTGGCGGATATCCCGCGCACCCTGCGCGGCGGCTGCGGGTTATGCATTCGTCTGCAGTGCCCGCCCGGTACCGAACAGCAGTGGGTGCTGCCCGGCGCGACCCAGGCGATTTACCGCTGCGAGGGAGAAGCGTTTGAGCAGGTGGCGGTGTATGCGTCGTCGCCCGGATAAGGCGCTTGCGCTGCCATCCGGGAGCGCGTTACTGCGAAGCTCTGCTATGATGCCTTTTTTTCTTACCAGGAAGCCCGATGAGCAAAATCGATCTCAGCCACAGCGAACGCGAGATGCTTCGCGAAAAACTGCAACGCTACTGCACCGACAACTTCGACCTCGAACTGGAACAATTCGACGCCGAATTCTTTGTCGATTTCGTCATTGAAAATATCGGCCCGACGCTGTTTAACGCCGGGATCGATGAAGCCATCCGCACGCACGCCGCTTACAGCGAACGCATTCAGGAAGAGATGGATCTGAAAAAAATCTACTGATCTTCGACCACAAACCGCGTCGCCTCGAAACGGTTTAAGATCAGATGCACCAGAAACACCATCGTTAGTGTGCCCAACAGAGCGACCGTCACCGACACAATGCGATAAAGATCGCTAAACACTAGGTCGGTATCCGGGTGCAGGTTCTGCCCGAACATAATGCCGATGGTGGTAACGCTGGAAAAACCGACGCCCGCCCCCACCTTTTCCATCACGTGCAGTCGCGCGCTAAACGCCAGCCCGAGGCCTATCAGCGGCATCATCAACAACATATGGCTACTGTGATTGTAGAGAATCAACTGCACCAGCAGGATATACAGACAGGCGAGAATCACCCCCACCACACGCCACAACGAACTCATCACCGCACCGCGATAATGCATCGGGAACAGGATCAAAATACCCGCCATCAGCGCTGACAGCGAATCACTGAGATCGCTTATCTGGAACACGACAAAAATCATCGTCGCCACGGTCCCGGAGAGCAGGGACTCATGCCGCACGCGGGCATCGTTTTTTTCGATCCGCGGCGGCAGATTACGCGGCGCCACATCCGGGATCAGGTAATTCATCAGCGCACTGAGCGCTACCGCCATCACACTGGCTTCAATATTGGAGAAAATCAACGTGTGCCAGTCGCTGGTCGGGTAGCTCATAAAGTTGAGCATCGTGCTCTGACACACCACCCCGGCAGAACCAAACAGGAACAGCGGCCCCTTACTCATAAAGCGAAAACGCATCACATACAGGCCGAATACCACCAGCGTCATCATCAGCGGCCATTTCGACAAATAGCCGATGATTAGCACCATTTCGACGCAATTTAGCACTGCGCTAAAAATAAACTGCTTCGCCACGTGACGGTTAAACACCGGCACCAGCGAGAGCAACATCACCGGGTAGACGACATAAAAGACGCCATAGCTGGTGTTGTAAAAGCTCGAGATACTCAGCGCGATCATCCCGGCAAACACAATGCGCAGCGTCTGGCGAAAATCATTCGCCGTATAGACGATGTTGCCGTGCGGCGTAAAGACGCGCGCGAGGGTATTAATAGACATAGTGCAGCCAACTGACGAGATGGATTTGCAGCCCCGAGAAGAAGCGGGCAAACGGCCCTTCGCTGTTATATAGCTGCACGGTGGCGCGCGCGCCGGTCGGCAGGGATTTGGGCAAGGCGTCATCCAGCGCCACATGAATACGCATGCGCTGCGCATCACGCACCCAGCGGTTGGAGGTTTCCGGTTCCGACAGCTCACCGTTAACCGCTTGCTGCCCGGCTAACACCCCGGCATCGCTGCTGGTGACATGGCCGCGAAACACATGGCCCGGTGATGGCAGGCCGCCCACGGTCGGTCTCAGACTGCTGACAAACCTAAAAAATAGCTCGGGCGGTTCCCTCGCCCCTCTGGGGAGAGGGTTAGGGTGAGGGGAAATTTGTTGATGTAGCAATTAGTTATCACCCTCACCCCGGCCCTCTCCCTGAAAGGGAGAGGGAGAAAAGCGGCCTCATTCGTTTATGACGGTTAAAAGAACCATTCTGGTTTCACGCCAAAACGCGCGGATAAGGCCTTAATGTGAGCGATAGTCAGAGAACGACGGCCGGATAGGATCTGGCTCACCAGTGATTTAGAGCCGATCTCCTCTTTCAGGTCAGCATAAGACAACTTGTGCTGGTCAACTTGTCGTATTCAGCGCGGGTAGTAATATGCTTCACATGAAGCGTTTATTCACAAAATCGATGTAGGCGATAACCCTCAGATTGTTGCCTCCAACATCCAGAAACCACGATTTATTCCGGTACTTAAAATTATCCAGGCTCGGTATCAGCGCTTTCATCTCAGTCGGAGAAGAGAAGTCTATCTCACACACTAAGCGGTACAGCGCCCGTATGGCTAAGGCGTCATTAGGATTTCGCTTTGCCGCTTCCTCAAAAGGCTCTTTTGAAATGACATGTATCTGGCATCCTGCCCATCTGTTTACATAATAGCCTCTTCGCTCGGTATGCTGGAAACAGGTATAAACACCCTTTACCGGTGCAATCGCAAGTACGTTGTGACGGCATTGAAAGGCGTTAACTGAACCTTCTTGTTCACGAATGACCATTGTTCACGCAGCATGAACAAACATATTTCGTGAACAAGATGCATCTTACCCCCGCTCCCCCGCCCCCCACATCTCCCTTAGCCACCCGGCGCGCTGCACAATGGAGGGGATGGCTTTCTGTTCCCAGAAACGCAGTGAAATATGGCCGCTGCTCATACCGCCGCGGCAAAAACGCGGGATATAGACCGCATCGTCATCAAGCATGGATGAATTGGTTCGCGCGAGCACAACGTTACGCAGCAGCGCGGTCAGCTCTTTTAGCGTGTCCGGCAGCGGGACACGGGATAACGATTTGCGCATCTCCATCCATAACCAGGGGTCGCCTCTGAGTCCCCAACCAGAGTGGTCCGGTGTCAGCAGATCGCCAATCGTTGCCCAACTGTGTTCCAGCGGAATGCATGATTTGCGTTTTTCCAGCGCCAGGAGTTGGGGTAAAAATTCATCACGCCAGTAGTCGGTATCCACCCACCAGTGCGGGGGAATCGAGGCGTGGCGTACAAAGGGCGTAGAGAGCGATGTTCCCGTCATCGCCATAAAGGCGCCATAAAAGCGCTCCTTCGCACTGGCCGTTGGCGAAACACACTCTTCATCGCTAAGCAACATCACCAGATTGTCCATCAGCAATTTATCGGGATAATTCATCAACTCCGGCATGCCCTGGGCGAAAATCTTACGCATCAACTGGGCGAGTGTTCGCGAGGCCGGATAAAGCACAAACCGCAGATCCTCACGCTGCGCATGCTTCTTAACGGCAATGTCATACGCCGTTTGCTGTTTATCGTGCGTCTTGAGCTGGGTATCCGCGCCGTACTGCAACAAGCGTCCAATGACCGTTAAATCCGCACCGTGCCACGCGGCCTGATGCAACGCGGAATAGCCTTTTTTCTGCGAAACATGATTAATCAGCGAGGGATATTGTTCGAGGACAGCCAGGGCCTCATCCCACTTCCCCTGCCATGCATTAAGAGAAAGCTGGCCTGCCGCCAGCGCCAGAGAATCGGCCATGGAGCCTCCTTTTTGCTGTTCCGTCTTACTTTCATCCTTTAGCGAGTGATTTCACTGTTTGCTAAGGGGAAGACACTTATTTCCCCTTTTGAAACGTCAACCCCTACCACTACGCTGCGTGTCGGCGGGCTTTGGGTTCTCGATTTGAGGATGTACTTAACGATAAATTGCCCGTCGCTGGCGAAAGTATAGAAAGAGGGCGGAATACACAGTTGCGCATCTTTCACCTTTAAGGGCGGCATCAAAGTATATTTATGTTTCGGGGGCGGAATATTGCGCGGATTAATAGAGATAAATACCGGCTGGTAATCTCCCGCATGATGAACGGCAAAACAGACTTCATTATTCGCTGTACGCCTCACCGAGGTGGTTTCATCGGGCCTTAGCCTGTCGCCTGAGCCCGGACAGCCAGTCAGTGCCAGCAGGGACGCCAGTAATAACATACCGCGTGTTATCCCCTTTCTTAGCACCATGGAAACCCCTGCAACGTTTTTTGATATTCAGGCAACATGCGGGACTCACGGAGATCCCCGTCAAGCGTCACATCGCCTCTCGCTCTTAATGCCATCCAGGAAGCATAGCCGTAAGTTTTGAGAATGAAATAATCGGCAATGATTTGTGCCTGCTGTTCCATCGAATAACGTCGTAAAGGTCGCCCATTTAAATGGTAGCGATAACTCACCAGCCCACTGACTAAGCCATTTACACGCACATTCATGCCGCGGTTACGCTGCCAGATATGGCTGAGTTCATGAATGAAAATATGCTGAAAAGGATGCGACTCTCGCGAAAAATCGTTCCGGTACCATTCGCGAAAATAGAGCTCGCCATCGGGGGCCATTCCCGCACTTTGCGGCTGTAAGCCAAACGGGAAATAGCTTTCGTGATGCACCCAGACTTTATGGTATTCAATACTATTACCGAAGACACTTCTGGCCAGACGGATCTCGCCCGGCTGCAATAACCGCTGACTCCCTTCCCCGTCCATAGACACCCTCTGATTATGGCGACCTCATATATATAAACCTTACGAATGATTTTTCAATCGCCGCGGCGTGACATTTCGTCTTTCAACTGCAGATATCCGCACACCATTTCCCCCAGTTCTGCCGCAAACGTGGTGATCTCCGCCTCGCTACGCGGCACAGAAGAGAACGCCTTGCCCACCGCGCCAATGGTGGTGGTCACCAGTTCGCAGACCTGCGCCTGTCTGGCGGGCGTCTCACTCGGTAACACCTCCTGCACAAAGGTCTGAAAGATACCTTCCCCCGCGGCTTTTGCTGCCATCACCTCCGGCGCATCGCGATACAACGGCGCAGCATCATCCAGCGCGGTGCGCATCGCAGCCTCTTCACACTCCGAGCGCACAAAAGCCAGCACCAGCGTGCGCATTCGCTGGAGTGGCGGATAACGGGCGTCCTGCAAAATCTCCCGCATCAGTGCGGACGTACGCTGCCACTCTTCAAGCTGGAGCTGGAAAAGAATCGAAGCTTTATTGGGAAAGTACTGATACACCGAACCAACGCTGACGCCCGCACGTTCGGCCACCCGCGCGGTGGTAAAACGCGGTGCTCCTTCCTCGGCTAAAACCTGAATAGCGGCTTCCAGGATTGCCGTCACCAGCGCGGTAGAACGTGCCTGACGCGGCTGTTTTCGTGAGGAAATACGCGGGGTTGAACGGGATGTCATCGGGTGAGTCTCCAGCGAAAGGAATGCGAATAGTGAATGTGACGAATCCATCATATTCTAAATGCGAATAATTCGTCATATTTTATACTGGAGTCCTGCATGACCATGACCACCCTTACCACCGCACCGCTGTCCCTGTTGCTGGAACGTCTGTTTGCCGAGGCCGAGGCAACCACCAGCCCCGTACTGGATGATGTCTCCGAAGAGGAACAGATGCGCCTGTTACAGAGCAAAACCGACTACCGGGATCTGTACGGGCGCCTGAAAGATCTGTGGCTGCCAGTGTCAAAAGAGACCGGCACACTGCTGTATATGCTGGCGCGTAGCAGTAATGCGAGCACTATTGTCGAGTACGGCACCTCGTTTGGGATCTCCGCGCTCCATCTGGCGGCGGCACTGCGTGATAACGGTGGCGGCAGGTTGATTACCTGCGAGTTCGAGCCCTCCAAAGCGGCGCGCGCCCGGCAGCATTTTAACCTGGGTGGCGTGAGCGATCTGATTGAGATCCGCGAAGGCGATGCGCTGGAAACCCTGCGTCAGGATCTGCCTGAATCGATTGATCTGGTGCTGCTCGACGGCGCGAAATCGCTCTACCCAGAAATTCTGGCGTTACTGGAGCCACACCTGAGAAAAGGCGCGCTGATCGTCGCCGATAACGCCGATTATTACCCGCCGTATCTGGAAAAAGTCCGCTCGCCAGAAAATGGCTATTTGTCGACGCCGTTTAGCGAGGATGTGGAGCTGTCTGTCTGGCTGGGATGAGGGATTGAAAGCCCGCCGTGTAAGGCGGGCCGCACGCACCACTGAAAAAGAGGTTACGCGCTTTTTTGAAGCTCCCGGCGCGCCAGATCGGCAAAGAAACCACTTCGCGATCCGTACTCCCGATGAAGCTCAACATAGGTGTCTATTTTTACTAATAAATTTTGCGGCAATGTAATATTTAACTTCACCGCTTTACTGTCATATTTGCTTAAATCAACCTCGACATAAGCCCAAATACCGCCCTGGCAATCTTCATCATTCATATGCACGGAAATGCTCTGCGCCTGTGGCACGAGTTCTCCTTTCTCAGTGACATAATCCAGATGAGCATCGATCGCATTCCAGGCATCAGCGATCGCGGCATCAATCGTTTCACCTGCGAAATAGCAGCCCGTGATGTCCGGTACAAATCCGGAGAAACTGCCGCTATCAGCCTGATGCAGATAGATCGGAAATTTCATGGTTTACCTCTATTAAGATTGAAAGGGCACCGGCCCGGTGCCGCTTTAATTACATTTGTTTCAGGATCTTCTGCAATGTTCCCTTTGCAATATCCTTTTCAGGGTGAGGTACCGTAATGACATACGCTACCTCCCGCCTTCACAAACGTGTGGTGACTTCCTTTCACCCGGTCAAGAACCCAGCCACGCTCTTGCAGTTGTTTCATGAGTTCTCTGCTTGTCATCCCTTTCGATAATGTCTCCCTTTTAACAGCGCAAAGAGAGTATACCCACTATCCACACCAGCACCAATGCATTTGTAGGTATAGTGGGTATAAATAGTATTCAGCGCATGTAGCCATCCGGGATTTCCCCGGTGGCGCTGCGCTTACCGGGGCTACTTGTCAAAAAACACCATCCCCTTGTATGGCTTCGCGCGGCAGGCGGCCAGCCGTTGCGCGAGGCTACCCACGTGGGCTTCCAGCTTGTGCCCGTCCGGGTCGAGAAAATAGAACGACTCCCCTTCGCTTCTGTTCTCTTTCCACGACATTACCCCCGCTTGCGTAAGGCGTGCCACAAATGTAGCAAAATCATTTTCATCGATACTAAAGGCATAGTGGGTGTAGTCGCTCTCCGGCGGGGCGATATACCGCCGCTGCGCGTCCAGCGACAGGCAGAGCCACAGATCGCCACAGCGCAGATACGCGCCGTTATCCCAGCGTGCATGCAGGGGTAACCCCAACAGATGATGGTAAAAACCGATGCTGCTGGCGATATCGCTGACCGCCAGCGTCAGGTGATTCAGACCGTTTAACATGTTGTCATCTCAGCAGAAATTAAAGGCAGTCGAGTAAGTGCTGTCGCAGCCACTGGTGTGCCGGGTCACGGTGCAGACGTTCATGCCAGAGCATCAGCATATCGAACCCCGGCAGCGGCACGGGCGGCTCCACCACCTGCAAGGCTCCTGCCTTTTTCACCAGACGTTCCGGCAGTACGGCTACCAGGTCGCTGGTGGCCAGCGCCTCCAGCATAAACAAGAAATGTGGCACAGAGAGTACGACGCGCCGTGAAAGCCCACTCTTTGCCAGCACCTCATCGGTTATCGCGCTAAAGCCCCCGCCTTCCGGCGAGACAATCACATGCTCCAGCCTGCAGAATTGCGCCAGCGTCGGGCGACGTTTTAAGGCCGGGTGATTCAGCCGCCCGGCCAGCACATAGCGTTCGGTAAACAGCAGTCGCTGATGCAATGCAGGCGGCGCTCCTTCACGGGTATGAAAGATCAGATCGACATCGCCCTGCTCCGCCTGGCGCAAAATCTGCGGGGGATTGAGCTCGAAGAGCGCCAGACGGGTACCCGGTGCCGCCGCCCGCAGGCTGTTGAGCGCAGGCAACACCACGGCCGACTCGGTGTAATCCGTCGCCACGATCCGCCAGGTGAGATCGGCACTCGCCGGATCAAAAGGGCTACCGGACGAAACGGCGCTTTCCAGCGCATCAAGCGCCTGTCTCAGCGGTAGACGCAGTTCATCGGCACGGGCGGTCGGCTGCATGCCACGCGGCCCCGGCAGCAACAGCGGGTCACCAAAGATCTCCCGCAGGCGGGCAAGCTGCACGCTGACCGAGGGCTGCGACAAATTGAGCCTTTGCGCCGCCCGCGTCACGTTAAGTTCGGTCAACAGGACATCCAGCGTCGCCAGCAGATTCAAATCGATACGACGGAAATTAACCATGGCTATACCTGCAATATCAGTAATTAATTTCTACTATACCTTTCCATTCATTACCGTGGGGTGACTTTCCCAACACCAGGTACACACAATGAATGTTTTGATTGTTTACGCCCATCCCGAAGCCCACTCTTTGAACGGTGCGCTGAATGCCTTTGCCATTTCGCATCTGGAAAATAGCGGACACCACGTGCAGGTATCCGATCTCTACGCCATGAACTGGAAATCACAACTGGATGCCAGCGACACGCTGGCCCCGCTGGCGGGTGACCATTTCCACCCGTCACTGGATTCAAAAAAGGCCTTTGAGCAGGGTTTGCAAAGTGCGGATATCGCTGGCGAACAGGCGAAATTACGCTGGGCAGACGCGGTCATTTTCCAGTTTCCGCTGTGGTGGTTTTCGATGCCTGCCATTATGAAGGGGTGGTTCGACAGGGTTTACGCCTATGGATTTGCCTATGGTGTGGGCGAACACAGCGACACTCACTGGGGCGATCGCTATGGCGAGGGGAGTCTGTCAGGCAAGCGGGCGATGTTGCTGGTGACGACAGGCGGCTGGGAATCACACTATAGCCCCCGTGGGATCAACGGCCCAATCGACGATATTCTGTTCCCCATCCAGCACGGGATGCTGTTTTATCCGGGCTTCGAAGTGTTGCCGCCGCTGGTGATTTATCGCACCAGCAAGACAGATGATGAGAAATATGCAGCGTATTGCCAGCAACTGGCACAGCGTCTGGACACGCTTTGGCAGGCGGAACCGCTGCCCTTCAGGCGGCAGAATGCCGGGGATTACACCATTCCCGCACTGACCCTGCGCCCGGATATCGCACCAGGCGAGAGCGGGTTTGGTGTGCATGTGAAGTGACATCCATTCAGGTATGAAATACGTTACCCGTATAGGAATACAATGGCACCCTGCTTACCCAAAAATACCAAAAGGGTAAACCGGGATGCCATTCAACGATAAATGCCTTATTCCGGCTCTTTGACCTGCGCAACAAATGACGGGAGATCCCAGGTGCCGCCCGCGCGAATGTAGCGGCACATACCGGTGGTGGATTCGCTGCTCTGGGTGAACGCTTTACCGTCCCACACCCACTCCGCGGATGCCCAGCAGTCGCCTATCCCGCGGCCACGCTGACCCAGCGAAATCAGGCCATCGCTGTAATCCGACGCGGAATCGGTCACCAGCACGGGTTCGCCCGCGAGCTTGCTGTCGATAACCCAGAAGCCATAGCCTTCGTTATACGCCGCGCGCCAGCAGAGCGTGGAAATCAGCGCATGGGTATCGTCAAGCGGCGTCAGACTGATATCGTTATCGCCCTCATCCGCCTGCGGGTCCGGTGATTTCAAACGCTCGCAATTGGTGTCTTTCGGTAACGAAGCAATCAATTTAGGCTTAAGCGCGGCGACTTCCGTTTCATTGAGCACGCGCTCCTGCGCATCACTCACTTTGGCCGCCTGAATCACCGGGGGCTCTTTCGCCGCCGGTACGCTACTTTCCGGTTTATCGCCTTTCTTCACCAGCGCGCCGGGGGTGTCCAGACGCCCCTGCACATCATCCATTTTCAGCAGCACCGCTGTCGCGCCATCGCCAGACAGCTCGAACGGCTTCGCACCGCCTTTAAATTCGACTTTGCCGCTGCCTTTTACTGCCTCGATCAGCGCCTGAGTTTGCGCGGGAGACAACCGCCAGGTATCGGTGTCCTCCGGCTCAACTTCACCGATCTCTTTGTCATCAATCCACAGAACCAATTTGGACTGCGGTGCAGTCTCATCGGATTCCATTTCCGCGAGCACAACATCGACAACAAGCGGAGCATCCGCACCGGCTTTACGCACCAGCAGTACCGACCCGCTGGCTTCTTCTTCCTTGCTATAACCCGCAGCGCGACAGGTCAGCGTGTTGTCACAAACGACTTCCCAATCTTTGTGGTTAAACGTGGTGCTATTGTTTTCTGCCATTGCCGGCGCACTGAGCGTCGCTATCATCACCAGTGCGGCTTTATAACTTTTATTCATGCCGTTTCTCCGTATTCACCATCGCCGACAGTGTGAAGAATTTAGTGCATTCGGAGAAGTGAAATTTTTTCTACGGTGAAAGGAAATAACGTGGATTTGATCCCCCTCGCACAGGAAGGGGATCGGGAGAGGGGAAATTAATCCAGCTTCAGGTCCCCGTAGCTGTTTACTACGCGGGAGACAATGCCGTAATCAATCGCTTCTTGCGGGTTCATCCAGTAGTTGCGGTCAGTGTCTTGTTTCACTTTCTCAACCGGTTGCCCGGTCGCATCGGCGATAAGACGGTTAACGCGATCCAGCATGCGGATGATCTCTTTCGCTTCAATTTCAATGTCGCTGGCCTGGCCACGCACGCCGCCCAGCGGCTGATGGATCATAAAGCGAGTGTTTGGCAGCGCGTAGCGATGCTCTTTTTTCGCCGCCAGGAAAATGGTGATCCCGGCGCTCGCCACCCAGCCAGTACCAATGATATGCACTTCCGGCTTGATGAATTTAATGATGTCGTGAATGGTATCCGCAGCTTCAACATGGCCGCCCTGGCTGTTCAGGTAGATTTTGATCGGCGCATCGCTGATCCCCTGCAACAGCAGCAGTTGGGTCACCACTTTTTCGGTCAGCGTCTGGTTAATCTCACCGGAGATAATGATCGAGCGCGAATCCAGCAACTTCTGCTGCATCATCTGAGTGACGTTGCCGCCTTCGTTCTCTTTTTTATCGTCGTCTTTACTGCCCATATAATGCATGGTGAATCCCCCGTAGTGATAATGGCATTAAGCATAGTCTACGCCATAAAAGGCGGAAAATAACAAGATGTTATCTCCGCACTTTTGGGGGATCAATAACCCAGATCGTCACGACGCAATCCCAGGTCTTTCAGTTGCTCATCGCTAAGATTGCTCAAAATTATCCGCGTCTTGCGCCGTTCCCATTTTCTTTTCGCCCAATGCCACAGTTGTACTAACCCGAAAAATGGTCGTTGCGGTCTATTTTCAAAGAATTCCATCGCGTCTCTCCTCACCTGAACAGAGCCCTATTTTCTCTGGAATCCCTGTATGCAATACAGACGCAGAAATTACTTTTCTTTAACATACAGATCACCTACAACTGTATCTGAACGGCATTTTTCTCCGCCATCTGTACTGGTTTTACAATCTGTATGGTGACAACAAAGGATACAGCATGACACGTTATGAAAACCTGGCCACCTTACTGGCGGAGCGCATTGAACAAGGGCTTTACCGCCATGGCGAGAAACTGCCATCCGTCAGGAATCTGAGCCAGGAGCACGGCGTGAGCATCAGCACCGTACAGCAGGCGTATCAGGTACTGGAAAACCTACAGTTGATCACCCCGCAGCCGCGCTCGGGCTATTTTGTCGCCCCGCGCAAAGCTAAACCGCCGGTGCCTGCCATATCGCGCCCGGTTCAGCGCCCGGTAGAAGTGACGCAGTGGGATGAAGTGCTCACACTGCTCGATGCCCGTTCGGACAAAGAGATGCTCAATTTTGGCGGCGGTGCGCCGGACATTTCGCAACCGACGCTGAAACCGCTGTGGCGCGAAATGGCGCGTCTGGTGCAGCACAATCAGTGCGACATTCTGAGCTACGACGCCCTGCAAGGACGCCGCGAACTGCGCGAGCAGATCTCCCGCCTGATGGTTGATGGCGGCACGGTGGTGGACCCGGAAGATATCGTGATCACTAACGGCTGCCACGGCGCGCTGAGCATCGCCCTGCTTTCGGTGTGTAAACCGGGTGATATCGTGGCCGTGGAGTCCCCTTCCTACTATGGCACCATGCAGTTACTGCGCGGTTTTGGCATTAAAGCGATGGAGATCCCAACCGATCCGGAAACCGGGATCAGCATTGAGGCACTGGAACTTGCGCTGGAACAGTGGCCGATCAAAGGGGTGATCCTCGTGCCGAGTTGCAGCAACCCGCAGGGCTCGATCATGCCGGATGCGCGCAAAAAAGCGATACTGGCGCTGGCGCAGCGCCATGACATTGTCATTTTCGAAGACGATATCTATGGCGAGCTCGTCACCGATTATCCCCGCCCGCGCACCATTAAATCTTTTGATATCGATGGCCGCGTGTTGCTGTGCAGCTCGTTTACCAAATCGGTCGCGCCGGGGCTGCGTGTGGGCTGGATTGTACCGGGGCGCTATCGCGATCGGGTGCTGCATATGAAATATGCCGCTATCGGCAGCACAGTGCCCACTAATCAGTTGGCGATGGCGGCGTTTATTCGCGACGGCCACTACCATCGCCATATTCGCCGGATGCGCCAGTTTTATCAGCAGCACCTGGAAACCTATACCTGTTGGATCCGCCAGTATTTTCCATGCGGAATCTGCGTTACGCGGCCAAAAGGTGGCTATATGCTGTGGGTGGAGCTACCGGAAGGGGTGGATATGCTCTGTGTCTCGCGCCAGCTTTGTCGGCTGAAAATCCAGATTGCGCCGGGCTCGCTTTTTTCCGCCTCGGGGAAATACCGCAACTGCCTGCGCATTAACTGCGCCCTGCCGCTGACTGAACGGTATCGCGAGGCCATTTCGAAGCTGGGCGAAGCTATTCATTTCGCGATGGAAGAGAGTTAATCTCCCCTTCGTTTTCCTTCCCCGGTGGCGCTTCGCTTACCGGGGCTACCAAACCACCGCACCGCGGCCCCGGTAAAATCGTATCCCGGGTAAGGCGCGTGCGCGCCGCCACCCGGGAGTTCTCAAGACACTCAGAACTTATACGACAGGCTGCCCACAATGCTGCGCTCGGCACCAAAGTAGCAGTAAGAGAGCGAGTTACAGGCGGCAATATAGCTCTTGTCCGTCAGGTTATTGACGTTGACCTGTGCGCTCAGCCCTTTCAAACCCACCTTCGACAGGTCATAGCCGACCGCCAGATCCACCAGTGTATAGGACGGCAGCGTATGCGTGTTCTGGCGATCCGAGGTAAGGCCATTCACATAGCGCACGCCGGAACCGACGGTCAGCCCGTCCAGCGGCCCGCTCTTCACATCGTAGCTCAGCCAGGCGCTGGCCTGATTACGCGGTGCGTAGACGGCGCGCTTGCCCTGCTCTTCCGGGCTGCTCTTCTTGTAGCGAATATCGGTGTAGGTATAGGCCGCCTGTAGACGCAGGCTATCCGTTAACTGCCCCACCGCTTCCAGTTCCACCCCTTCGGATTCGATCTCGCCGATAGAGCGGTACGGATCGGTTGGCTCTTCTTTGGTGGCGATATTCTTCTGGTTAATGCGGAACACCGAGGCGCTGTACATCGTCTGCGTCCCTTCCGGCTCGAATTTCAACCCGGCTTCCCACTGTTTCCCCTTCATCGGCTCCAGGATCTTGCCGTTTTCATCGGTAAAGCTGGTGGGCGTGAACGCGGTTGAGTAGCTCACGTAAGGCGCAATCCCGTTATCGAACAGATACAGTAATGCCGCACGGCTACTGTAATGGCCTTGATCCAGGGTATCGCTGGTGTCATTGAGCTTATTAACGTTTGTGACCTTCACCTGATCGTGGCGGCCGCCCAGCGTCAGTCGCCACTTATTGAGTGACATCTGATCCTGGATGTAGATCCCGGTCTGCTCCAGCTTATGCTTCTCGCTGCTGTACTGCGTGATGTAATCCGGATCTGCGCCATATACCGGGTTAAACGCGTCGATCGCCGGGAAAGCGCCGTAGTAACCGGCCACATTATTGCTGCGGCGCTGGTAATCCACCCCCATCAACAGGCGATGGTTAACCGGGCCGGTCTCCACGCTGCCATCCAGTTGGTTGTCGAGCGTGATGGCATTCATCTTCTCATCAGAACCGGAATAGCCACGGTTCAGTTCGGTATCGTTGAGCCAGCCTGCCGCATACACCTGATTCAGGTTCACTTTGGTGTGCAGATAGCGCAATTTCTGGCGTACTGACCAGCCGCTATCAAAGGCGTGTTCGAAGTTGTAGCCGACCATATTTTCGCGGCGGTCGTACTTGTCGTAATCGTCTTCCCCTTCATAGAAGGTATTAGAAATTTTCTGCCCGGCGTGAGGGACAACGGTGCCTTCATACGGTAAGCCCGAGTGACTACCGCCTTCCGGATCGCGATGCAGATAGGCCATCAGATCCAGGCGTGTGCTATCGGTGATGCGCCAGGTGAGGCTAGGCATCAGGGCATAGCGCTCTTCTTTTAAGGGATCGAACTGGGAATCCGCATAGCGGGTCATGCCGGTTAAACGCACGGCAACGCGGTCGTTATCATCCACCGGGCCGGTCACATCAAAGGCCGCACCGCGCTGGTTGTTATTCCCGGCGAACACTTTGATTTCGCCCCCCGGATCAAACGACGGTTTACGGGAATTCAGCGCCACAATCCCGCCAGGCGAAGAGCGACCATACAGTACGGAAGCCGGGCCGCGCACCACTTCGATACTGTCGAGGAACCACGGGTCCACCACCAACGAACTGTGCGAGTTGGTGTCACCCATCATTTTCAGGCCGTCGAGATAGATATTATCCAGACTCCCGTCGGAAAAGCCGCGCAAGACGATGTAATCAAAGCGGTTGGAGGCACCAATCTGGTTGGCATAGACACCCGGCGTGTAACCCACCGCCTGGCGCACGCTGGTGGCCCCCTGCTCTTCATACTGCTGGCGCGTCACAATAGAGACCGATTGCGGGGTTTCGATATCCGGCGTTTCCAGCTTGGTTGCGCCACTTTGCATTTGTGAGGTCACCACCACCGTCTCTTCTTTTGTCGACGAGGTGTCCTGTGCCAGGACCGTCGCGCTCAATCCACCCGTCATGCAGCCAATCATCAGCGCCAGTCGCGTTTTTGCGAACATGAAAATCTCCAGAAGCCGTTTTTATTGTAAATAAGAATTATTACCCTTTTGCCGACGGCGGCAGCTATGCGCAATGACAAGAGACGTATGCGCGGTGACAAAACGCATCACCACTGTGGAACTTTGGTCTACAGGCCCGTGGATGACCGGATGAATAACGGGGATTAACAGGCGTGGCGCGCCTCTCCGGGGGTAATGCCATAGCGACGGCGAAAGGCGGTAGAAAAATTGGTGGCATGCTGATAGCCCGACATCCACGCTGCCTGCTGCACGCTGTACCCCTGTGCAAGGTAGCGGCGGGCCAGCTCCAGACGGCAATCGCGAAGATAATCAAACACCGAGTGACCATAGGCCTGGCGAAACTTGGTCCGCAGGCTGCTGCTGCTCATGGCGGCCAGTTGGGCCAGTTCCGTGAGGGTGTACTCTTTCTCCGGCTGCTGCTCCAGCAAGCGACGCACGGTTTCGAGCCGATGTTGTTCGCCGCTGGGGGCATGGCGGGATGTGTGATTTTGCAGGCGCTGTGACAGGCCGTGACCTAGCAGTTGTAGCATGACGCCTTCGAGCATTAACTGGCGCGACAGCCCCGGTTGGCTGGACTGCTGGATGTATTGCAGGCCAGAGAGCAAAAAGCCCGGCACCTGCCATAAGAAGGTTGGCGCCCCGCCGTTTTCCCACTGCTGAAGCAACGCAGAGAGCAGCGGCGATTGCCAGCAGCGCGCCGGGTCTACGCCCAGCGAAAGCGTGCGTAAGTGGTAGTCAGCAAGGTGTACGGCGTTCATCACCTGCTGCTCGCCAAGGCGCGAGGTAAAGGCCATACCGGAGCGCACCACAAATTCCTGACCGTTGACGCGCAGCATCACGCTACCTTCCAGCACCACCAGCATATAGAGCGGGCAGCTATGCAAGGAGGTGGTTTCATAGGGTTGCAGGACGCGGATATCTGAGCTGGTGAGGTTGAGACCGGATGAGAACGTCATCTCTTCGACATCGCCCTGAATCACAATGTGTTTTTCTTTACTGACGTCGCGGCAGGCAGAGAGTGACGGGAAGCGATAATCAATGCCGTAGCGTTCGCCAAACCCGATAAAATCTTCAACGGAAAAGTGTCTTTTTTGCATAGCGGGCAGCCATTGTGATCCTGTCCAATGTTCAACATTCCACCGGGGATGCGCGAAAATTTCCGGGTCGACGCCCTGAAAAACGCCTACAGATTACCATTGCCCCCGCCAGGCGGCAATAATATTGAGAATTGTTCTCACCTTTAGGTCAACCTCGGATGCGGCGTAAACGCCTTATTCGGACCGTACAGGGGCAGAGGATTCCCCACAAAAATGCGAGCACGAACGGTCCCCTCTCCTCTTTGGGGAGAGGGTCAGGGTGAGGGGGATATGCGGCTCAGGTGGAGGGTTCCGTTCCCCTTATGTTCCTTGCTTTTCAATAGCGCAAGAACCCGTGAACGTGCCAGGGGGACACAAAGATGTCGCTGTGGTTGTCATGCTGGGAAACGGGTCAGCCTGGCTAAAAAGGTTGCAGACATTCACAGTATCTACCACGTAGCCCCGGCAAGTGCAGCGCCGCCGGGGGATCTCTCAATCACCACGCCTCATGTTAAGAATTCAGGAGCCGTTTATCCCAAAATAACAACAGACCTTACCGTAACTTTTCAGCCCAGCCATTTCAGTTATGCCCAGATTTAATATCCATCATCTTTATTTCTTCAACATGCCGCTTATTCAAATTAATCACACATTGATCAATATATGACTGGTAGTCATTTGCATCCTCACCTATTTGTGACGCGACAGCCAGGCATAAATTTTCTCTATATGCTTTCCAGTCCACTTGTGCAGCCAGAAATGATTTACTGTAGATATCCCCTATCGTCAATTTCGGATCTTCGCTGCGGAAGACCGGACCTGGATTGTTAATTTTTATTTGCTTATTCGTCTCAGCAATAATATTATCCAGAGCATGCGAAGATTCCGCCGTTTTTTTTGACAGACAATCATAAGCAATATGTATATTGCTCTGATTTTTAAAGCAAACATCTCTCTCCATCCCTTCATAAAGAGCCGCATATGAAACTGCAGGCATCAGAAACAGGAGCGCCAGCGTTGCACGTAAAGGTTTCATTGCAAATACCTTATTCTTTGGCAAGTTAACTCATTGCTCATATATTCAATCAGCTTTACGGTAATTAATGAGATTATTTTTCATCTTAAGCAGATATTATTTCCACGGATGTGATTATATCCGGCATCAATAATCATCTTTTGCAACGCTTTCACGTCATTCGGATTGTTCATTCCGGACGTCCCCACGGAACCTGATACGCCAGAAAACTGTGAGGTATTGTCAGCCATAATGATATTCCCTTTAAGATTGCTACCAACCAGTGGGCTTCGGCACCATTACCCCCACTGATCACCTGGTCTCGGTATAGATGACCTATCCAGGACGCGTGAAAAGCATAACGCATGGATGCCACTTATCCACTCTCATCTTCATGCTTACAAAAAACCCTCCAGGTCAAACAGACATACTGCGTTTCCCTTCGATATCTGAGAGCGTAAGCCGTGTCCTGGTCTGCTCTCAAAGATGAAAGTTGAACCATATTCTTATTTCATTAGCGCAACGCTAATTAATGATACACACAAATATTATGGATATTACCCCCATTAATATTCCCAATGGCTTATCGACACCTTTCTCCTTAATTTCCCCATTATCTTCTTCATTATTTCTCCACAATATGGACTTTTGTAAATCCATATTATCTCCCCAGAAAATGCTTAACGCCTGGCGCAAAATTCATATATTCTTACGGCAAATGAGAACGATCATTCTCAACACCACTACCCGGAGCCCGGCATGACACAAAAAGTCTCGCAGCAAGAACGCCATCAGATGCGCCAGGACGAAATCATTGTCGCGGCGCGGCGCTGCTTTCGTGCCAGCGGTTTTCACGCGGCCAGCATGTCGCAAATCGCGCTGGAGGCTCAGTTGAGCGTCGGGCAGATTTATCGCTATTTCGCCAGTAAAGACGCCATTATCGAAGAGATGATCCGCCGCATCATCGACTACCGTATCGCGGAAATGGAAAGCAACGCCCAGACTCAGCATATCCCGCAGGTGCTGGCCTGGCGGCAAACGCTCAGCCACGACGATGATGCGCTGATGCTGGAAGTGGCGGCCGAGGCAACCCGCAATCCACGCGTTGCAGCAATGATGGCGCAGGCCGATGCGCGCATGTATGAAACCGCCTGTGCCCACCTGAAAAAGGCGCACCCGCATCTTGAAGATAGCCGTGTCCGCTGCTGTGTGGAGATTATGGCGTCGCTGATAGAAGGCACCATTTTTAGAAACCTGACGCCGCAAAAATGCGACCCGGCGCAATTACAGAAAATATATCAGGACATAATGCATATGTTATTTACTGAAAAATAATCCGGGACTAAACGAATTTCAGGCGATGTATAACGACATCGCCCGTCATCATTTCCGCTAATAGCGGAAGTGGCGTATTGCCATCGCCAAAATATGGTCAACCAGCCGCCCTTTGATTATCAACGGGCAGGCCTTTTACACGCCGGGAAAATATAATGAAGTTAATAAAAACCACCGTCGTGGCATTATTCGCATTAACTGGCTGCGACAATGCCACGCCACCTGCACAACACAACGCGGTCCAGGAAGTCGGGGTCGTCACGCTCCAGAGCCAACCGCTTGCCGTATTCAGCACCCTGACCGGGCGCACCTCGGCCTCGCTAAGCGCGGAAGTCCGCCCGCAAGTTGGCGGCATCATTCAGAAGCGCCTCTTCACCGAAGGTGACGCAGTGAAAGCCGGCCAGCCGCTGTATCAGATTGACCCGTCCAGCTATCGTGCCGCCTTCAATGAAGCCGATGCCTCACTCAAACAGGCGCAATCGCTGGTGGAATCCGACTGTCAGAAAGCGCGCCGCTATGCGCTGCTGGTAAAAGACAACGGCGTATCACAGCAGGATGCCGACGACGCGAAATCTACCTGTGCGCAGGATCGCGCCAGCGTCAGCGCCAAACAGGCGGCGCTGGAAAGCGCGCGTATCAACCTGAACTGGACCACCATCACGTCGCCGATTAGCGGGCGGATTGGCATCTCGTCTGTTACTCCCGGTGCGCTGGTCACTGCCGAACAAACCACGGCGCTGGCCACCGTGCGCGGGCTGGACACCATGTATGTCGATCTCACCCGCTCCAGTGCCGACCTGCTGCGTTTACGTAAGCAGGCGCTCGCCAGTAACGACAGCACGCTGAATGTATCGCTGATTCTGGAAGATGGCAGCACCTACAGCGAAACCGGCAAACTGGCGCTGACCGAAGTGGCCGTGGATGAAGCCACCGGTTCTGTCACCCTGCGCGCTATCTTCCCTAACCCGCATCAGCAACTGCTGCCCGGCATGTTTGTCCGCGCCAGAGTCAATGAAGGCGTGATGGAAAACGCCATTCTCGCCCCACAACAGGGCATCACCCGCGACAGCAAAGGCAATGCCACGGCGCTGGTGGTCAACGCTCAAAACAAGGTCGAGCAGCGTAGTGTCGAAACGGGTGACACCTACGGCGATAAATGGCTGGTCCTGAAAGGGCTGCAAAGCGGCGACAAGCTGATTGTTGAAGGTACCGATAAAGTTACCGCCGGTGCAGAGGCGAAAGCCGTTGAAGTGCAAAACAATGGAGGCAAAGCCTGATGTTCTCCAGCTTCTTCGTGCGTCGCCCGGTCTTTGCCTGGGTGATCGCCATACTGATCATGATGGCCGGGGTGCTGGCTATCCGCACGCTGCCCATCGCGCAATACCCGGATGTGGCGCCCCCTTCGATAAAAATCACCGCCACCTACACCGGCGCATCGGCGCAAACCCTGGAAAACAGCGTGACCCAGGTTATCGAACAACAGCTTACCGGGCTCGATAACCTGCTCTATTTCACCTCCACCAGCAGTTCCGATGGCCAGGTGACCATCACCGTGACGTTCGAACAGGGTACCGACCCGGACACCGCTCAGGTGCAGGTACAGAACAAGGTGCAACAGGCCGAATCCCGCCTGCCAACCGAAGTCACCCAATCTGGCGTGACGGTGGTGAAATCCCAGAGCAGCTTCCTGCTCATCATGGCGATGTATGACAAAACCGACCGTGCTTCCAGCTCCGATATCGCCGACTGGCTGGTGAGTAATGTGCAGGACCCGCTCGCGCGCGTTAACGGCGTGGGGAGCCTGCAGGTGTTCGGTGCGGAATATGCCATGCGTATCTGGATGGACCCGGACAAACTGGCCTCTTATGCGCTGATGCCGTCTGATGTGCAGACCGCCATTGAAGCGCAAAACGTGCAGGTTTCCGCCGGGAAGATCGGTGCGCTGCCGGCCTCAAACAGTCAGCAACTGACGGCCACCGTGCGTGCGCAGTCTCGCCTGCAAACCGTGGAGCAGTTCCGCAATATCATCATCAAAAGTGAAACCAACGGTGCGGTGGTCCGCGTCGGCGACGTTGCCCGCGTAGAGATGGGCAGCGAAGACTATTCGGCGACAGCGAAACTAAACGGCCACCCGGCGGCGGGCCTGGCGGTGATGCTGGCCCCTGGCGCGAACGCCCTGGATACCGCCACCCTGGTGAAAGATAAAATTGCCGAGTTCCGTCATAGCATGCCGCAGGGTTATGACGTCGCCTACCCGAAAGACAGCACCGACTTTATCAAAATCTCCATTGAAGATGTGGTGCAGACGCTCATCGAAGCCATCGTACTGGTGGTCTGCGTGATGTATCTGTTCCTGCAAAACGTCCGCGCCACCCTGATTCCGGCAATGGCGGTGCCCGTCGTGCTATTGGGGACCTTTGGGGTACTGGCGCTCTTTGGCTACTCGATTAACACCCTGACGCTGTTTGCGATGGTGCTGGCGATTGGCTTGCTGGTGGATGACGCCATCGTGGTGGTGGAAAACGTCGAGCGTATTATGCGCGACGAAGGGCTGCCCGCCCGCGAAGCTACTGAAAAATCGATGGGCGAAATCTCCGGTGCGCTGGTGGCGATTGCGCTGGTACTCTCCGCCGTATTCCTGCCAATGGCCTTCTTTGGTGGCTCTACCGGGGTGATTTACCGTCAGTTCTCGGTCACCATCATCTCGGCTATGACCCTGTCGGTGATTGTTGCGCTCACCCTGACCCCGGCGTTGTGCGGCACGGTGATGCAGCACAGTAAGCCCCATAAGAAAGGCTTCTTCGGCGCGTTCAATCGCTTCTATGCCCGCACCGAAAATAAATACGAGCACCGTGTCCTGCGCGTCTTGCGCCGCTCCGTGACCGTGCTCGCCACCTATGGCGTGCTCTGTGCGGCGATGGCGTTTGTCATGTGGCGTCTGCCCGGCAGCTTCCTGCCGACCGAAGACCAGGGCTCTGTCATGGTGCAGTTCACCCTGCCCGCCGGGGCCACCGCGCCGCGCACCAATGCGGTCGCCAGCAAAGTGACCGACTGGTTCCTCACCAAAGAGAAAGCCAATACCAACGCCATCTTCACGGTCACTGGCTTTAGCTTTAGCGGTAACGGCCAGAACGCCGGGATGGCCTTCGTCTCGCTGAAAAACTGGTCAGAGCGTAAGGGGGCGGAAAATACCGCCCAGGCGATCGCCCTGCGGGCCACCCGGCAGTTAAGCACTCTCCGCGATGCCAGCATTTTCGCCATGATCCCACCGTCAGTGGACGGTCTGGGGCAGAGTAACGGCTTTACCTTTGAGCTGCTGGCAAGTGGCAGTACCGATCGCGACGAACTGCTGAAAATGCGTAACCAGTTGATTGGCGAGGCCAGCAAAAGCCAGGAGCTGCAAGCCGTTCGCGCCAACGACCTGCCACAAATGCCGCAGTTGCAGGTGGATATCGACAGCAATAAAGCCGTCGCGCTGGGTCTGTCGCTCAGCGATGTCAGCAATACGCTATCCAGCGCCTGGGGCGGGACCTACGTGAATGACTTTATCGATCGCGGACGCGTGAAGAAGGTCTATATCCAGGGGGATAGCGCGTTTCGCGCCGCGCCGTCTGACCTGAAAAAATGGTACGTACGCGGCAGCGATGACAGCATGACGCCGTTCTCCGCCTTTGCCACCACCCACTGGGAATATGGCCCGGAAAGTCTGGTGCGCTACAACGGCTCGGCGGCCTATGAAATTCAGGGGGAGAATGCCAGCGGGTTCAGTTCCGGCGTCGCGATGACCAAAATGGAGACCCTCGCTAATAATCTGCCCGCCGGTTCTACCTGGGCCTGGAGCGGCCTGTCATTGCAGGAGAAACTCGCCAGCGGCCAGGCCATGAGCCTTTATGCCATCTCGATCATGGTGGTGTTCCTCTGTCTGGCAGCGCTCTACGAGAGTTGGTCCGTGCCGATTTCGGTCATCCTGGTTATCCCGCTCGGCCTGCTTGGGGCGGCGCTGGCGGCCTGGATGCGTGGTCTGAACAATGACGTCTACTTCCAGGTCGCGCTACTGACCACCATCGGTCTGTCGTCGAAAAACGCCATTTTGATTGTCGAGTTTGCCGAAGCGGCGGTGCAGGAAGGCTATTCCCTGAGCCGGGCGGCGCTGCGTGCGGCACGAACCCGCTTGCGTCCGATTATGATGACTTCGCTGGCGTTTATCGCCGGGGTGCTGCCGCTGGCAGTGGCGACCGGGGCCGGAGCCAACAGCCGTGTCGCCATCGGGACCGGCATCATCGGCGGTACGCTGGCCGCCACGCTGCTCGCCATCTTCTTTGTTCCGCTGTTCTTTGTGCTGGTGAAACGTCTGTTCGCCGGTAAACGTCAACGCCAGGAGTAATTATGTTTCGAATTAGTGTGCTTGTTTTGGCTCTCCTGAGCGCGGGCTGTGTGTCGCTCGACCCGACCTATCAACGCCCGGCAGCCCCGGTTCCTGCCACTTTGCCGGGTAGCAGCGGCGAGGCGAAGGCGGTCGCCACCGACTGGAAGCAGGTGGTCAATGACAGCCGCCTGCAGCAGGTGGTGAGCCTGTCGCTCACCCAAAACCGCGATGTGCAAAAAGCGATTGCCGATATCGATGCGGCACGCGCGCTCTATGCCGAAGACCGGGCCGCGCTCTTCCCCACCGTCAATGCGGAGTTGAGCAACACCCGCAGCCGTACTGCGGCCACCGGCGTGACGTCCAGTGCAGAGGCCAATGGCGCGGTGTCGAGCTTTGAACTGGATCTGTTTGGCCGTAACCAGAGCCTCGCGCGGGCCCAGCGGGAGACCTGGCTTGCCAGCGAATATACCGCGCAAAACGCCCGCCTGACGCTGGTGGGGGAAATCACCACCGCGTGGATTACGCTTGCGGCGGATAACAGCAACCTGGCGCTGGCGCAGCAGACAATGGCGAGTGCGCAAAATTCGCTCACGATTGTGAAGCGTCAACAGCAGGTGGGGACGGCGGCGGCGACGGATGTAAGCGAAGCCATGGCGGTCTATCAGCAGGCACGCGCGAGCGTCGCCAGTTACAAAACCCAGGTGGCGCAGGATATCAATGCGCTCAATCTGCTGGCGGGAACGACCGTGGCGCAAAGTCTGCTGCCCGGTACGCTCGAAAGCCTGGCGCAGGACAGCATCAAGCTGACGCCTGCGGGGGTGTCGTCTTCGGTATTGTTGCGCCGTCCGGATATTCAGGAAGCGGAGCACAACCTGAAAAGCGCCAATGCCAACATTGGTGCGGCACGGGCGAATTTCTTCCCGTCGATTTCGTTAACCGCCAGCGCAGGGGTGGGCAGTTCAGCCCTGTCGTCGCTGTTTAATAACGGTATGAAGGTCTGGTCGTTTGCCCCGTCGATTTCGCTGCCGCTGTTTACCGGGGGCAGCAACCTGGCGCAGTTGCGCTACGCGGAAGCAGAGAAGAAAGGGTTGATCGCCACCTACGAGAAAACGATTCAGAGCGCGTTTAAAGATGTTGCCGATGCCCTCGCCCGCCGCCAGACGCTGGATGAACAGCTCGACGCCCAGCGTGAATATGTGGCTGCCGAACAAAAAACGCTGGATATCGCTCAGCGTCAATATCAGGCGGGGACCGGGGATTATTTATCGGTGCTGACCGCACAGCGTTCGCTATGGTCGGCGCAGGAGGGGTTGATTTCGCTGCAGCAGACAGATCTTGAGAACCGGGTAACGTTGTGGCAATCCCTGGGGGGTGGCGTGGGGTGATTTTCCTCGCACCCTAACCGTCTGCCCAAAGGGGCGAGGGGACCGTTCGACTGCCGCCATCCGGGAATGCCCCCTTGCCCATCGCCGGAATTACACCTTTTTGCCGCCGGGCTTCAGGCCACGGTGAAACTCATTGATGCGTTTCACCGTTTTGATGGCACGCTGGGAGGTAGCCGACGCCACGGACAACACAATCATCTCCAGACACAGCAACACCGTGCCATGCAGCGGGATTTTGCCCTTCTCACCGCCGCGCGGCACATGGATCACCACGTCTGCCTCTTTGCTAAAACGCGAATCCAGCGCATTGGTCAGCAAAATCGTCGGAATACCCAGCCGTTTGGTCTCTTTCAGGGTCGTCAGCCCCTCCCGATGGGCCGATTTCTGCGCCATCATCACCAGCACATCGCCGCGTTGCAGGCTAATCAACTGCTCTGCCAGCCCAATACCGGTACGGTTGAGCGCCACCGCGGGCAGCCCGACGCGGCTGAACAGGCGGGCGGTGTAATCGGCCAGAATTCCCGAAGCGCCAATCCCAAAAATGGCCGCCTGACGCGCCTCCACCAGCAGGGCGACGGCCTGCGCGATGGCATAACGGTTATCCGGCGCAGACAACACCTCGCAGGTGTACTGGTGCCCTTCGAGCACAAAATCGATGCCGGAATTGACATCGCATGACAGCGCTCCGACCGTGGTACTCATCTTTTCCGCCGAGGTCACCGTCGGCCCAAACCAGTGCTCCATCGTCTGTTTCAGGTCGCGTAACCCGGCAAAGCCGAGCGCCTGAATCGCACGCACCACCGTGGCGTCCGAGGTTTGCGTGGCCGCCGCAATTTCAATGGCCGTATGCTCCAGCACCACGTCCCGGTTATCGTGGATGTAGCGCGCCACCGACAATAAGCGCGGCGACAGCGTATGCGCCCGCGCCCGGTAGCGCTCGCCATAGACATCCACCCGCCCTTTGCTTTTCGTTGCGCGCATCATGGCGTTGCACCCGGTAACGGACGCCCGGCAATCTGCGATTGCACCTGCGCCGCCATCAGCCCCAGCGCCGCATAGGAGTTGGAAATGGCCTCTTCCCGTGAAATCAACACATAATGCCCGGTACGGCAGGCCGACAGAAAATTACACCAGCCTGGCATTACCGCATCCATCGCCGCCATCTCATCCTGCGGCTTACCGCCGGTATCCCCACGCCAGGTAGCGAAGACAAAATCGGCATCCAGCTCCGGCAACCGCTCCGCGCTGACATCAATGCGTCCGCCCTCCGGGATGCGCTCAATCAGCGGCGGGAAGGTGAACCCGGCATCACGCAGCACACGTCCCAGCGAATGATAGGTATGCAGGGCGTTGATTTTCCCCTGGTTGGCCTGAATCACCGACACGCGGATTTTACCGGTATCCACCGTCGCTTTTAGCGCCGCGATTTGCGCCTGATAGCGACGTTCAAGAATGGCAAGTCGCGCCTGGCTGCCGGTCAACTCCGCCAGTTTGCTATAGATACGCGGCGCGCCACCGTCAAGGTGATCGATACTGACGGTCGGGGCGATTTTTTCCAGTTGCTCCACCGGCGTATTGCGACTTGGCTCGGTAATGATCAGATCCGGTTTTGCCGCCGCCACGGCTTCAATATCAATGGTTGCGGTGCCGATAAACGCGATCTGGCTGTTATCAAAATCCACCCCGGTCAACATCGCACTGGAGCGCAGCGTATGGCTGCCGTCGGGCCGGGTGCGGCCATGACTGGCGACCGGCGGCACGCCCAGCTCAATCAGCGGAATGGTGATATCGAGATCGTGCAACGAGACAATACGCTGCGGATGCAGCGGCACGGTCACCGTCCGCCCCAGATCATCGGTAAAGGTGCGGGTCGCGGGTTCGGCATGCACCGCCGTCACCGCCAGTAATAAAAAAGCGAATAGTAAACGCATACAGCTCCCTGAGTTATAACCGGTCCCGCCGCTGCCAGAGCAACAGCAGGAAAAATGGTCCGCCCGTTAATGAAATCACAATGCCCGCCGGGATTTGCAGCGGCGCAAATGCCAGCCGCCCCAGCGAATCGGCCACCAGCACCAGCAGCGCACCGAGCAACGCACTGCCGGACAACAGCGCCACCTGGCCGCCGCGCAGCAGAAAACGCGCCATATGCGGCGCAATCAGCCCGACAAAACCGATGCTACCCGCACAGGAGACGCAGGCGGCGGTCAGTAACACCGGAGCAAAAAAACGAATGCGCATCAGCCACGCCATCCGCACGCCCAGCCCGGCGGCGGCCTGATGGCCGAGCAGCGCCACATCTGAGGCCCGCGCGGTAACAAACAAAATCAGCGCGGCAGGCAGCGCCCAGCAGGTCGCCACCAGCAGCAGCGGCCAGGTAGCGGTATGCAGGCTGCCCGCCAGCCACACCAGCGCGGTCTGTACATCGCGCACATCGGCGGTGGTCATAAACACCCCAATGCCTGCCGCAAACGTCCAGGAGACGCCAATACCGAGCAAAATAAAACGCGGACGCGAAAAATCCCGCGCCAGCAGCAGCACGATCAACGCCGCCAGCAGGCCGCCCGCCATGCCCGCTACGGGCCGCCAGGCCAGCCCCAGCGCCGGGAAGAGGAGGATTAACGCCAGCACCGCCACACTACTGCCCTCTTTCACCCCCAGCAGCCCAGGGTCCGCCAGACCATTGCGGGTGATCGACTGCATCGCCGCCCCGGCCATACCCAGCATGGCGCCGCACAGCAGCGCCATCAGCAGGCGCGGCAAACGGATATCCCACACGATGTACAACTGTTCTGCATTAAGCGCCTGTGGGAAAAAGAGCGCGTGCCCGATCGCCGATGCGGGAACCGGCAGCGAGCCTTGCATCAGGCCGGTAAGTAATAACCCCAGCGCGAGCACCAGCAGCACGGCGCCCCACACTGCCGTCTTTGGCCGCCATAAACGGGAAAAACGCCCCAGACGAAACGAACGAAAGCCTGCGCGCGATAGCAGCGAACTCATTTGAACAACCTCGATGCCAGCAGGATAAACAGCGGTGCTCCCACGAGCGCGGTCATCACCCCGGTTGCCAGCTCATGGGGGGCGACCAGCGTACGGGCGGCGATATCCGCCAGCAGCAACAGTAATGCCCCCGTGAGCGCGCAAAGCGGCACGCCCGGGCGCAGGTCATCGGTAGCAAAACGGCGCACCAGATGCGGGACGACCAGGCCGATAAAACCGATCGGCCCGGCCAGTGATACCGCCGCCCCGCACAACAAGGCAATGGCAACAAGCCCAAGGCCACGGGTACGCGCCAGCGAGATCCCCAGCCCGATAGCCACCTGATCCCCCAGCGCCAGCATATTGAGCGCCGGGGCCACCCACAGTGCCAGAACCAGCCCCATCGCTGCCACCAGCGCCGCAGTGCGGACCGCCTCCCAGCGTAGCCCTGCCAGATCCCCGGCAAGCCAGGTGCGCATTGCCAGCAGGGTTTGTTCATCAAGGATCAGAATGGCGGCGGTAAGAGAGGAGGTAAACGCGGTGAGTGCCACGCCACACAGAGTGACCTTCATCGGCGTCAGCCCGCTTTTCCCGGCGCTGGCAATACCCATCACCAGCGCAAACAGCGCCCCGGCACCGCAGGCGGCGATCAGCGGTTGCCCAGGACCGAAAGTGAACCCAAGCGCGGTGGTCGCAACCACCGCCAGCGCCGCTCCTGCATTCAGCCCAAGGATATGCGGCTCACCGAGCGGATTACGGATCACCGTCTGTAACAGCGCCCCGGCGACGCCGAGCGCCGCCCCTACCACCAGCGCCGCCACAAGGCGCAGCAGACGCAGGCTGATAATTATCTGATGGTCGAAGTTGCGCGGGTCGAAGGCCAGAAACGCACGGACAACGGTTTGCGGGCCAATCGTGCGCGCCCCCAGCCCCAGATGGGCCACCGAGGCCAGCACGAGTAACACCAGCACCAGCAGGAGTGCCAGCCCGCTTCGCCCGCTACGGCGGCGTACAAGAAGGGGTTGTGTGGTCATGCGTGCGGCTCGTGCTGACGGCGAAATGGCATAAAGAAGGGTTTCCCGGTCATCGGGTTAATGGAGACATGCACATCAACATCAAAGACCGATTTGATAAGCTCCGCCGGGCAGGGATCGCCTTCGTGCAACACGCCTTCCACTTTGCCCTGACGCAGAAAGACCAGCGTATCGCCGTAATTCACCGCGAAGTTCAGATCGTGTAATACCACCACTACGGTGCGCCCGTGTTGGCGGGTCAGCGAGTGCAGCAGTTCAAGGATCTCCACCTGATAACGCAGGTCGAGGAAAGTGGTGGGTTCGTCGAGTAAAATCACCGGGGTTTGCTGGGCCAGCGCCATCGCAATCCAACAGCGTTGACGCTGGCCGCCGGAGAGGCTGTCGACCGGAAGATGCGCGAACGCTGTGGTGCCGGTTACCGCCAGCGCCTCTTCTACCGCCCGCTGGTCGTCGTCAGACCATTGGCGCATAAAAGTTTGCCAGGGGAAGCGTCCACGGGAGACCAGTTCAAACACGGTGAGCCCTTCGGGGACTAACGGTGACTGAGGCAGGATCCCCAACTGGCGCGAGACCGCTTTGGTCGGCTGTTGGTGAATGGCTTTGCCGTCAAGCTGGACGCTGCCGCCCAGCGGTTTGAGCAGGCGCGCAATGGTACTGAGGAGCGTGGATTTGCCGCTGCCGTTCGCACCGACCAGCACGGTCATTTTGCCGGAGGGGATGGCAAGGCTGATGCCATCAACAATCACCTTTTGTTGATAACCTGCCGAGAGATTATCCAGCACAATTCCGGGCCGACTGGCCGCGTTGTCCACCTGCTGTGGCATGTATACTCCTGCGCCGCAACCACGTGGTACACTCCGCGCGCGCCAGCTTAACAAATAAAAATAAATATCATTCTCTTTTAGATTTTGCCGCCAGGCACTGTAGTAGTCAAGAGATTCAAATACCCATAACTTCACCGGTTATTTTAGGGTGACTACAGCCACTTCATTGGCTGAGCCTTATTTTTAATCTGTTTATTTTCAATAAACTAAATGGATAAAGGGGATGTTTTCAGGCGCATTTTCATCCGCAAAATGTGGTGTAGTCATTTTTCTCACTTTTCCATTTACTACTACATTTCGCCATGATTGAATGATTCTCAATTACATATCCGGCATGAATATTTCACGCCGAAGGATAGATTTACAGTCGCGGGCAATGAATAAAAATCTTCCCTTATGCATGACTGGCAGAGGGCATTTTGGAAAAACGGACAACATGGCTGAGTTAACTTCTTCGATCTCCGGGAAAAAAGGGCACGCACTGTTTTCTGCGTTGTTCCTGGGGGCAACCTTTTCACCTCTGGCACAGGCAGCAACAAACGCTGCGCAGGATAAAGACAGTGACACGCTGACCGTACTGGCAGGCGCGTCATCGGCAGATCAGGCTGCGACGGCGGGCTATCAACCGCTGAACACCTCGGCGGCAACGCTCACCACCATGCCGCTGCTGGATATTCCGCAGGTGGTTAACACCGTGAGCGATAAAGTGCTGGAAGATCAGCATGCGACAACGCTGGATGAAGCGCTGTATAACGTCAGTAACGTGGTGCAGACCAACACCTTAGGCGGCACGCAGGATGCCTTTGTGCGCCGTGGCTTTGGCGCGAACCGCGACGGGTCAATCATGACCAATGGTCTGAGAACGGTGCTGCCGCGCAGCTTTAATGCTGCGACCTCGCGCGTCGAAGTACTGAAAGGCCCGGCCTCCACGCTATACGGTATTCTGGATCCCGGTGGGCTTATCAATGTTGTAACGAAACGCCCGCAAACCACTTTTGGTGGCTCCGTCTCTGCCACCTCTTCCAGCTTTGGCGGTGGCACCGGGGATCTCGATGTTACCGGGCCGATTGAAGGCACTCGCCTGGCGTATCGTTTGACTGGCGAATATCAGAATGAAGATTACTGGCGCAACTTCGGTAAAGAGAAAAGCACTTTTATCTCCCCGTCGCTGACCTGGTTTGGCGATGACGCCACGGTGAGCGTGCTGTACTCGCACCGTGACTACAACACCCCGTTTGATCGCGGCACGATTTTCGATCTCAAGACCAAACAGCCGGTGAATGTGAGCCGTGAAACCCGCTTCGATGAGCCGTTCAACATTACCGATGGTGCGTCTGATCTGGCGCAACTGAATGCCGAATACCGTCTCAACAGCGCATGGACGGCGAAGTTTGACTACAGCTTTAGCCAGGACAAATACACCGATAACCAGTCGCGCGTGATGGCCTATGATGCCGCCACCGGGAATCTAACGCGCCGAGTGGATGCCACCCAGGGATCGACCCAGCGGATGCACAGCACCCGCGCCGATCTGCAGGGCAACGTGGATATCGCCGGGTTCTATAACGAGATCCTGAGCGGCGTGTCGTATGAAAATTACGATCTGCTGCGTACCGATATGATCCGCTGTAAAAACGTCAAAGATTTCAATATCTATAACCCGACCTACGGCAATGCCAGCAAATGTACCTCGGTGTCAGCATCGGACAGCGACCAGACCATCAGGCAGGAGAGCTACTCAGCCTATGTTCAGGATGCGCTGTACCTGACGGACAAATGGATCGCCGTCGCCGGTGTGCGTTACCAGTACTACACCGAGTACGCAGGCAAAGGCCGTCCGTTCAATGTGAACACCGACAGCACCGACGAACAGTGGACGCCGAAATTCGGCCTGGTCTACAAGCTGACGCCGTCCATCTCCCTGTTCGGCAACGTGGCGCAGTCGTTTATGCCGCAGTACTCCATCGCCAGCTATATTGGCGATCTGCCGCCCGAAACCTCCACCGCGTGGGAAGTGGGGGCGAAGTTCGACCTCTTTGACGGCGTCACCGCCAATATTTCCCTGTTTGATATTCACAAACGCAACGTGATGTACAGCGAGATTGTCGGTGACGAGACCGTGGCGAAAACCGCAGGCCGCGTGCGTTCGCAGGGCGTGGAAATGGATATCGCCGGCGCGCTGACCAGCAATATGAATGTTATCGCCAGCTACAGCTATACCGACGCCAAAGTACTCGAAGATCCGGAATATGCCGGGAAACCGCTGCCAAACGTGCCGCGCCATACCGGTTCTGTGTTCCTGACGTATGACATCCGCAATATGCCAGGCGGCAATACGCTAACGCTCGGCGGCGGCGGTCACGGGGTGAATCGTCGCTCGGCTACCAACGGCGCGGATTACTACCTGCCGGGCTATTTTGTGGCTGACGCCTTCGCCGCTTACAAGATGAAGCTGCAATACCCGGTCACGCTGCAATTGAACGTGAAAAACCTGTTCGACAAGTCCTATTACACTTCGTCCATCGCCACCAACAACCTGGGTAACCAGCCTGGCGATCCGCGTGAAGTGCAGTTCACGGTGAAAATGGATTTTTAAGGTTAATGTTTGTGAGCATTGCCCCGCGTTTGCGGGGCTTTTTTTTGCCTGTCGCAAGCCGCCCCGGTTTCCAGGGAAAGACATCGTTGCGCGTATTGCCTATGATGATCCGCTTAGCGTAACGCCCACAGGGAAAATACCGCACGTCAGGATCGGGAAATCAGATGACAAAAATTGAGCAGCTTGAGCAACTGGTGGCGAAATATCAGAATGATTTGGCCTACTACCACTCCAGAAAATATAACGAAACGCAGCTACGAACTGATTTTCTCGATCCGCTGTTTACCCTTCTGGGTTGGGACATTATCAATGCCCAGGGTAAACCGACCAACGAGCGTGAAGTGCTGGTCGAAGAGGGATTAAAAGCGCGGATGGGGGAAAACGCGAAGAAACCGGATTACACCTTCCGTCTGTTCTCTGAGCGTAAATTCTTTGTCGAAGCCAAAAAGCCGAGCGTGGATATTACCCTCGACCCGGAACCGGCAAAACAGGTGCGACGCTACGGCTTTACCGGCAAATTAAAAATCTCGGTGCTGACTAATTTCGAATATACCGCCATTTATGACTGCTCCAATCCGGTAGAACAGAGCGACCAGACCAGCCACTCACGTATCAAACTGTATCACTACAGCGAACTGGCGGCCCATTTCGATGAAATTATGGCGCTAATTGGCCGTGATAGCGTCTATTCCGGGCAATTTGATAACGAATGGTCCGCCATTGAAAGCAAGATCCTGCGCTTTAGTGTCGACGATCTGTTCCTCCGGCAAATCAATCAATGGCGTTTATTGCTCGCCAGGGAGTTTCTCTCCCTCAAGCCCGGTCTGAATGAAGAAGAGATCAACGATCTGACGCAGAACTACATTAACTGCATTGTCTTTTTGCGCGTCTGTGAAGATCGTGACTTAGAAGCTTATGAGACACTCTGGTCTTTAGCGCAGAAACAGGATTACCAGGCGCTGGTGCAGACGTTGCAGGCCTCGGATCGCAAATATGACTCCGGCCTGTTCGCCCTCGACCATATTGCGGAGCTGATCAGTAATGATAATTCTGCGATTTGGGAGATCATCAATCAGCTCTATTTCCCACAAAGCACTTACTCCTTTGCGGTCTTTTCTTCCGATATTCTCGGCAGTATTTACGAGATCTTCCTGAGCGAAAAAATCAAAATTGGCCCCAACGGCGCGCCCGAAATTCGCCCTAAAGAGGAACATCTCGATCGCGATGTGGTGACCACACCGGTACACATCATTAAAGAGATTATCCGCAACACGGTAAGCGAATTTTGCCGGGGCAAAAACGATGAGCAGATCCTTAATGCTAAATTCGCCGATATCGCCTGCGGCTCGGGAGCCTTTCTTCTGGAGGTCTTTCAGTATCTCCAGGATACGCTGGTCGACTATTACATCAGGCACGATCGCACGAAGCTTCAACAGCTTTCGCCGCACAGCTTCAAACTGAAATTGTCGGTGAAAAAAGAGCTGCTCAGCCGCTGTATTTACGGTATCGATAAAGATTACAACGCGGTAAAAGCCTGTGCTTTTGGTCTGCTGCTCAAGTTGCTAGAAGGGGAATCGAAAGAGACGATTGGCGATGACAAACCCATCCTGCCGAAAATTCAGCGCAACATTATTTTCGGCAATAGTCTGGTGGATGCAAATGACGGGGTTGCGGCGGCGGACAGCTATAGCGTGAACCCGCTGCATATTGATGAAAACAGCTTCGATGTGATTGTCGGCAACCCTCCGTATATGGCAACGGAGCATATGAAGCAGTTCACCCCGGCCGAATTGCCTGTCTACAAAAAGAAATACCAGTCGGCTTACAAACAGTTCGATAAATACTTCCTGTTTGTTGAACGCGCCATGCAGTTGCTAAAAGAGGGTGGCTATCTGGGCTATATTCTTCCGTCCAAATTCACCAAAATCGGCGCGGGGAAAAACCTGCGTAAGCTGCTGGCGGATAACCGCTATCTGAGCAAACTGATTTCGTTTGGTTCGCATCAGGTCTTTCTCAATAAAACCACTTATACCTGCCTGCTGTGCCTGCAAAAATCGCCGCAGAATGAATTCGCTTTTTATGAAGTGAAAGACTTTAAAAAGTGGCTGACCCGTGAAGATAAATCGTCGCTGTTAAGTCTCCATTCGCCCGATAAGCTGGACTCCGACACTTGGGTGCTGGAGAAAGAAACGAACGATATTTTGCAGCGAATGTTCAGCAAGTCTGCCGAACTGGGGGAGATTCTGGGCAAAGGAGCCATTGCCAACGGTATCCAGACCAGCGCCAATGAATATTACGTACATAAAAGCCTGAAAACGGAAAATGGCTATGTCTGGTTCGTTTACGACGGCGTGGAATATTCCGTTGAAGAGGCCTTAACCCGCCCCTATTTTGAAACGCCACGCTCGGGTCAGGATAACTTCTACAGCTATAAAGATGTGGAGCCGAACGCCTTCGTCATTTACCCCTATCATAAGGTGGATGGCCGCATTCAGTTTATTGAGTACGACGATTTACGTGCCCTTTATCCGCAGACGTTCGCTTTTCTGCAGGTGGTCAAACCGCATCTTGATAATGGCAAGCGGTCGATAAAACCAGACCCGACAACGCCGCATGAGTGGTATCGCTATGGGCGCAGCCAGGCGCTGGAGAACTGCGATGTGCCGCAAAAAATTATCGTCGGCGTGCTGTCGAATGGCTACAAATACGCCATTGATAACCACCGGACGTTTGTCTCTTCCGGCGGCACCGCGGGCTACAGCATTATTAACGTTCCCGACGACTGCCCCTACTCCATTTACTATATTCAGGCGCTATTGACTTCCCGCCATCTGGAGTGGTTCGCATCGATTTATGGGGAGATTTTCCGCGGCGGCTTTATCGCCAGGGGCACCAAAATCCAGACCCGGATGCCGATTCCGACCATCCGCTTTGCCGACAGCGCGGACGCGGCGCGCCATGATGATATCGCCACTCTGCAAAGGCAGCTCAACCACCTGTATGCGCAGATTACGCAGGCATCCGCACGGGAAAAAATCGTTTATCAGCGCCAGTTTGACACCCAGCAGGCGCGGATAGATGCGTTGATTGCGGCGCTGTTTGATTTGGGTGAGCTGGACGAGAAAATCCCGTCGATAGAGGCGTTGTATAAGGGGCTGTGAGTGGTTTTCTCCCTCTCCCTCAGGGCTGAGGAATCCCCACAAAAATGCGAGCACGATCGGTCCCCTCTCCTCTTTGGGGAGAGGGTTAGGGTGAGGGGAATATGCAGCTCAGGTGGAGGGTTCCGTTCACCTTATGTTCATGGCGAAATGGACCACCCGAACACGTGAACGGGTAAAGGGGAACACCGCGTTCCCCTTTACAATCCCCGCGGCCCCGCAAAAAATCGGTGCTTCGCACTGCGTTCGCCTCCCGCCCCGCTGCCTGCGGTCGGTTTGACTCGAGTTACTCGCCCCATCCCTGGGGCTCGCCCTTCGGGCCAACGCGTTGCGTTGTTCAAAATCGTTCCAGACGATTTTGTCCTGTCTCGACAAACCTCAGTCCGCCATCCCTGGCGGCCTGACCTTGTCATCGGGTCTTCGTCTCACCGATTTCAGCGGGGACTCAACCCCCTCGCTACAAGCTCTGCGCCAAGGGGGCACAAAGATGTCGCTGTGGTTGTCATGTGGGAAAACGAGCCAGCCGTGGCTAAAAAGGTTGAAGACGTTCAGGCCGCACGAAATAGTCCCCTCTCCCTGTGGGGTGAGGAATCCCCACAAAAATGCGAGCACGAACGGTCCCCTCTCCTCTTTGGGGAGAGGGGGAAAACCAGTCGTAGCCCCGGTTAGCGAAGCGCCACCGGGGGAGGGTTATTTCCGTAACCGGCGATCCTTTAACTTTTCCCAGATCGCCATCAGCCTATCGTTATCACTTTTGCTAAAACCTAACGCCGCGAGGATCTTCTCGCCCTGGCTGCGGATCACGGCGGCGATCTCACCGGCTTTCACCTGCTGGTTGATACCCGCCAGATCGTGTTCCATCCCCTCAATAACCGGGATATACAGTTGTTCAATCTCCGACGGCACCAGCTCCAGCACGCCGCCACCGTAATAGCGCCCTTCCAGCTCAGCGGTAATGGCCGTCAGCGGATTTAAAAAGCTGCACACCAGATTTTCACTGCTGGTAAAGGTCGAACGCACACGATAGGCGGTATCGGTGGTGTAGGCTTCCGCCTGATTGAGGATTAAACGCGGCGCTTCATGGCAGCGTTTCAGCATGCCGATACTGGTGCTGTAAACCGAAGGGACCTTGTACCACGGCTTGCGAATGCGGCATTTATAGCGCGTGTGCAACTCCTGCGACTGGCCGAAAAGGATGTACTCCTTCACTTTTAACGGTAGCGCGTCGAACTCGTCGGCGATATACAGAAAATTAGTCGGCAAGCCGTCACGCTGGTTTTCCGCATGCTGGTTTGCATCGTACAAAATCCCCGGACAATGCTGGCTGCGGCCAAACATCGGATGGGCATAATCGGCCAGTTGATACTGCTCAACGGTCTGATTATCCACGAGGAAAAACTCATTCGCCCCGGTGACGATCCCCACGTCCACGGTGGCAATATCATTAAACTGATGCACCGACGCATGATTGATAAGCGACTGAATCAGCGCCAGCTCATCGCGCTCCAGCACCGCTTTGGTCCATTTCCCGGCGACGGTTTCCCCGTTGATCCCCGGCGTACGCGCAAAGAGCGCGTTGGGATCTTCGGCAAGGAAATCAAAGCCGTTAACGCTGACGATCCCCACACCTTCGGTTTCCTGCTGTGGATCGGTTTTCTTCTCAGCCAGGATGATCACCGCCCCCTGCAGGGTGTCTTCAAACCAGATCTCTTTCGGATCGATAATCACGATTTTCGAGCACACCTGCCCCGCGTAACTGCGCAGCGACTGCGCATGCATCACGTGAATGATTTCCGATGGGATCACCATGCCAAGCCGCCCGCCCTCTTTAAGCAGCGCCAGCGAAGAGAGCAAAAACGGGACCCAGGCATTGGTATGTTTGGTGAATTTCTGCTTGAGCTGTTTAAACACCAGCTCCGCCTGCACCTGAAATTCATTTTCGAGGAACTGGTAGCGGATAAACGGCGGGTTGCCTACCACGCCATCATAAAGCATATGGTTTTCAGCGAGTTGCTTATTGGCCCACACCAGGTAGTCGCCTTCGGTCACCGTCGCGTTGGAAAACCCCAGGGTCTCGCAGCGCTGCACGGCTTTTTGCGCCTCGATATCAAAAAGCTCAAAGCATTCCAGGTTGACCGCTTTATCGCCATTGTTGTTATGAATAGCCTGAATAAATGCACCATCACCGCAACTCGGTTCCAGCACGCTGGCCGGATGTGTGCTCAACACCCAGCGGGTCACGTAATCGGCTAAGTTTTGCGGCGTATAGTAACCACCCCGGAGTTTCTGGCTGGTCTGGTCTGCTTTGAATTTCATTCGTTACCTTTGAAAAGCCCGCGCGGTCAGTGCGCCGTTTCTGCGCGACATAGGGTACAGCCTTTGCTGCGATTCTCAAAGGATGAGGAAAACGGTAGCAAGCCCCTTAAATTCACAGGGTTATTGCGATTAAAAAAGTGAACGCAAAATGTGTCTGCCATCATATTTCACAGTGAATAGTTCTCTCAATAAACTATTTGTGAGTTTAATCGCGGATATTTTTTCATATTTATCTATTTTTAGTACTCCCGTAACGTCAGAGGACGCTGTAATGAAATACCGATTGAGTTACCGCCTCATTGCTCAGGGCGGTCTGAACGCCTGGTACAATCTCGATCCGCGCATTACCAACGACTTCCCTCGTTAATTCTCCGCTGCCCATTATTCATTAAAAAAATCAAACTCAACACGACGTTGAGCGATATTTTTATGCGCGCTTTATACCGCCGAAAATATCGTGACGTCGCAAGGCACGCTATTGGAGAAATATTATGAAACGCATCCCAGAACCTTTCCGCATTAAAATGGTTGAGAATATCCGCATGACCACTTACGACGACCGCGTCAAAGCGCTGGCCGAAGCCGGATATAACCCTTTCCTGCTTAATAGCGAGGATGTGTATATTGACCTGCTGACTGACTCTGGCACAGGGGCCATGAGTGATCGCCAGTGGGCCGGGCTGATGATGGGCGACGAAGCCTATGCAGGCTCACGTAACTACCAGAATTTATGCGCAAAAGTAAAAGAGATCATCGGCTATCCGTTCACCATCCCAACCCACCAGGGGCGCGGTGCTGAACAGATCCTCTTCCCGTCGCTGATCGCGCGCTGCAAATCGAAAAAACCGGTCTTTATTTCCAACTTCCACTTCGACACTACCGCCGCACATGTGGAACTGAACGGTGCGAAAGCCATCAACGTAGTGACGCCGAAAGCGTTCGATACCACCTCCTGGTACGACTGGAAAGGCAACTTCGATATCGCTCAACTGAAAGCGACCATCGCCGAGCAGGGTGCGGAAAACGTGGCGGCGATCGTCACCACCGTGACCTGTAACAGCTCCGGCGGCCAGCCGATTTCGCTGGCCAATATGCGTGAAGTCTACCAAATCGCGAAAAGTCATAAGATCCCGGTGGTCATTGACTCCGCGCGCTTCTGCGAAAACGCCTGGTTTATTAAGCAGCGCGAAGAGGGCTGCGCGGATAAATCGATTAAAGAGATCATCCGCGAGATGTATACCTATGGCGACATGCTGACCATGTCCGCGAAAAAGGATCCGCTGGTGAATATCGGCGGCATGTGCTGCTTCCGCGAAGACGAAGATCTGTTTAACGAAGTACGCATCCGCTGCGTGCCGATGGAAGGCTTTGTCACTTACGGCGGCCTGGCCGGACGCGATATGGAAGCGATGGCTATCGGCCTGGAAGAAGGCACCAACGAAGATTACCTCACCTACCGTATTGCACAGGTGGAGTATCTGGGCGAGCGTCTGCGCGAAGGCGGTATTCCGATCCAGTACCCGACCGGCGGCCACGCGGTGTTTGTCGATGCCAAACTGCTGCTGTCGCATATCCCGGCAGAACAGTTCCCGGCACATGCACTGAATAACGAGCTGTATCTGGAAGCGGGTATTCGTAGCGTGGAAATTGGCTCGCTGCTGTTAGGGCGCGACCCGGCCACCGGCCTGCAAAAACCGTCGCCGATGGAGCTGCTGCGCCTGACTATTCCGCGCCGCGTCTACACTAACGACCATATGGACTACATCGCTGATTCGCTGATTGCCGTGAAAAAACGCGCATCGTCCATCAAAGGCCTGACCTTCACCTATGAACCGCCGGTATTGCGCCACTTCGTGGCCCGTTTAAAACCGGTGGAATAAAACTCACCCGGACGCGCCTGCAACGGGCGCGTCTTTCCGATGTTACGCCTGAATAGCTCTACCCCAAATAATTCGAGTTGCAGAAAGTTAGCAAGAGCGTAAACCTCCTGGAGCTTACAGAAGGGGGAGTGCACGCCAACGCATATGCAACGTGAAAGATGACGGGTATATACGTCGCCCACTCGGGCGATGCGGAATATGACGTCTATGGAAACGTACTATGGCTACTCTATCAGTAACAAATAAAGCGCCATCGCTCGTTGGTGGCGCAATGATTATTGGTGGCACCATTATTGGCGCGGGCATGTTTTCTTTACCGGTTGTCATGTCTGGCTCATGGTTTTTTTGGTCACTGCTCGCATTAGTTTTTACCTGGTTTTGTATGTTGCATTCAGGATTAATGATTCTTGAAGCTAACCTGAATTATCATATTGGCGCCAGCTTCGACACTATTACCAAAGACCTTCTCGGTAATCGCTGGAATATTATTAACGGCCTTACCGTCGCGTTTGTTTTATATATTCTGACGTACGCTTATATTTCCGCCAGCGGCTCCGTTATTCACCATACCTTTTCACAAATGAATATCGACTTCCCGGCACGGCTGGGCGGCTTGTTATTCGCGCTGGTCGTGGCCTTTATTGTCTGGCTGAGCACACGGGCCGTCAGCCGCATGACCACCATTGTGCTGGGCGCCAAGATCCTCACCTTCTTTATGAGCTTTGGCGGGTTAATCTGGCACGTGCAGCCAGCGGTACTGTTTAACACCGCCGAAGTGAACCCCAGCTACCTGCCCTATCTCGTGATGACTCTGCCGTTCTGCCTGGCCTCGTTTGGGTATCACGGCAATGTGCCCAGCCTGATGAAATACTATGGCAAAGACCCGCTGACTATCCGCCGCTGCCTGCTGCTCGGTACGCTGATGGCGCTGGTTCTCTACGTTTTCTGGCTGGTCGGTACGATGGGTAATATTCCGCGCCCGGCATTTATTGATATCGCCGGGAAAGGCGGCAACATCGATGTGCTGGTACAGGCGCTGAGCGGTGTGCTGAACAGCCGCGGGCTGGATTTGCTGCTGACGGTGTTCTCAAACTTTGCCGTCGCCAGTTCGTTCCTCGGCGTGACGCTGGGGCTGTTCGACTATCTGGCGGATCTGTTTAAGTTTGACGACAGCCCGCAGGGGCGTTTTAAGACCGCGCTGGTCACATTCCTGCCGCCAATTATTGGGGGCGTGCTGTGGCCGAACGGGTTTATTTATGCGATTGGCTTTGCCGGATTAGCCGCGACTGTCTGGGCGGCGATTGTGCCAGCGCTGCTGGCCAGCGCATCGCGTAAACGCTTCGGCAGCCCGCATTATCGTGTGTGGGGCGGTAAAGCGATGATTATATTAATTCTCTGTTTCGGCGCGGGTAACGCTATTATTCACGTGCTTTCCAGCTTTCATCTGTTGCCGGTGTACCGCTAGTTTGCCCTCACCCTGCCCCTCTCCCACCGGGAGAGGGGATCAGGACCGTGGGCCGAACATGAGACCGCATCCGGGATGGCGATTATTCGTCGAAATACCAGTAGCCCTGGTTCACCAGCCCGGTCAGCTCGGCAATAAAGGTTGGGTTATTCAACGCCTCACCCAGCTCCTCTTTACCGATCAACAAATGGCGGCACAGCGCTTCTGCGGCTTTCGGCGCAACGGTATCGAAACGCTCGCTATTCACGAAGAAACAGTCGCTAACCTGGAACACGCGCAGCCCGCCCAGACGCGTCAGCACCTGGCCTTCCTGCAACGCTTCCAGCACTTCCTGCGGCTCATACGGCGGTTCAGCCGGGGCGATATCCAGCTCATGGCGCGGTGTAGTGATAAAACGGCCAAACCACTGCTTGAAATCCTCCGGCTGATTGAGCATCTCGATCATCATGCCGCGCAGACGCTCCAGCTCGTACTCTTCAACCCGCCCCGGATTTTCACGGCAGGTTAAATCCGGATCGGTGTAGTGATCGCCACCCAGATCTTTATCAACCGCATAATCAGCAAAGCTGCTGATCAGATCGCGGCCATTCGGCCCACGAAAACCGATGGAATAGTTAAACGCGGTCTCGTGGGTAATACCGTCGTGCGGGAATCCCGGCGGAATATAGAGAATATCGCCCGGCGCCAGGTCTTCATCAATGATCGGCTCAAATGGCTCAACGTGGAGCAGCGCCGGATGCGGACAGAACTCTTTCAGGGGCAATTTATCCCCTACACGCCAGCGGCGGCTGCCCATCCCCTGGATAATGAAAACATCGTACCAGTCGATATGCGGGCCAACGCCGCCGCCCGGTACGGAAAAAGAGATCATCAGATCGTCAAAGCGCCACTCCGGGATCGCACGGAACGGTTTAACCAGCTCGGCAGACGGCGCGTGCCAGTGGTTTACCGCCTGCGCCAGCAGCGACCAACCCGTTTCCCCCAGGCCATCGAAATGTTCGAACGGGCCGTTACTGGCTTGCCATTCACCGTTGAAATGGCTGACGAGGCGGCTGTCGACTTCCACTTCCATCGCCAGGCCTGCCAGCTCATCTGGGGTGATCGGATCAACAAAGTTCGCAAATGCGTTTTTCAATACAACCGGCTTTTTCTGCCAGTATTTCTCTAAAAATTCAGGCCAGTTAAGGTTTAGTTGGTAAGCCATGGGGTCACACCTGTGGAATGATAAGCGGCCGTGATTATGTGAGGGATCGGCGGGATTTACTTTGTCGGTGGTCAAGGGTTAGACGTAAGCAGGATCACGCTAGCACAACTGAAAATCCACTTTTTATTTGTGGTTATATGATCGTGCGGCACTTCTGCCCTGGCGAAAATATGTACATTTATTGTTCATCTCATCAAACAAGGAGTGTCCTATGTCCCAACATGAAGCGTGCTGCCATTCCTGCGGAATGCCGCTTTCCGCCCCCGACGCCCTGGGGCCGAGCGACAAATACTGCAAGTATTGCACCGACAGCGAAGGCAATCTTAAATCCTGGGAGGAGGCGGTAGCCGGACTTGCAGGCTATCTTGATTCATGGCAACACGTCGGGCCGGAAGAGTCACGCAAGCGCGCGGTGCGCTATCTGACGGCCATGCCGGCCTGGGCAGACAAAGCGCAGGGGCCGGTATAACACGCAAAAGACAAAGGAGAAGCGTCATGCACGAGGAGTTTCAATGGGTTAACGAACCTGCCCAATGGCAATGTGAAGAGGGTGTTCTGTCGGTTGTCACCGATGATCACACCGATTTCTGGCACAAAACCTGGTACGGTTTCGAACGCTTCTCCGGTCATCTGTTCGCCAAAGAGGTCGCTGAGGATTTTACCTTTCAGGTCAAAATCTGTGCGGAATTCACCACCCTTTATGACCAGGCGGGCATTATGTTGATGACCGATAACCGCCACTGGCTGAAGGCGGGTATTGAATTCAACGATGGCGCCCCCGCTATCGGCAGCGTGCTGACACTGGACTATTCCGACTGGGCGACGGGGATTTTTCCGGGCAACCCGCGCGAATTCTGGCTGCGTCTGACGCGTAAAGATGACGCCCTGCGTCTGCAATATTCGACGGATGGTCTGAGCTGGCCGTTGCTGCGTTTGTGCCCTTTTCCCGCCGGAAAGGTGAAGGTCGGGGTAATGTGCTGCACGCCGGAGCGGCAAGGATTAGCGGTGAAATTCAGCGACATGACGTTAACACCGCCGCTCAATAAGTCCTTGCACGATCTCAGTTGATAATCACGGCATCTGGTTTTCAAAGAAATGTGACAGGCAGAGAGGAGAAGTGGCAACAGACCGCAAGAACCCCCCTAAGCCAGAAAACGCAACGGGCCGCCAGGCCCGTTGTGGATATCGCTATTGCAGTTCCTTCACTCTGGCGCGCTGCGCCTGTTTGCAATAATGGTCGTAATGTTCCTGGAACCACTGTTTCTGCTCTTCGGTCATATTGCCGGTAACGGCATCAATATCAACTGGCTGGCCCATCGCATACATACGGGCAAAACTGCGGGCCAAAAAATCAAAATTCTTCACTGCGTTCAGGTCTTGTCTTTTCATTCGCATACTCCTTCAGTCCGCCGACGTGCTGTGTAAGGCCATATGCATCTCTGTCTTAAGTATTATCTTATAAATGAACATTTCATAAGCATTGCGTGCCTTCACAACGACCCGATTGTCCATAACGTCGCCTTGCGCACAGAGTGAAAAAAAGCGTGCCACTGAGTACCCACATAGATCACACTCCTTAAGCAAAATAATTCCCTTATAGATGTTGCGTGTTAACATTGACTGGATAAATATTTCTTAGCGAATACCGAGGCTTCGATGCTGGAGAATGCAACCATCTGATAATCAGCTTTCCGACCCGTGCGGCCGGGCTGGTTATCACTGCGCTAAACACTCGCGCTAACACCCCAGGGTGTTGGCAGGTTTTGCACAAGATGATTACAGGCATTTTCAGCATGAATATTTCCCGTCAGGAACAACGTACCCTGCACGTCCTTGCCAAAGGCGGACGTATCGTTCATACCCGCGACACCTCCGGGCGCGTCACCGCCGTTGAGTGTTATACCCGTGAAGGGCTATTGCTCAGCGACTGCACGCTCGCCGTCTTCAGGAAACTGAGAAGCAAAAAACTCATCCGCTCGGTAAATGGTCAGCCCTATCGCATTAACCGTACCGGTCTGAGCAATGTCCGTGCACAGTTGGACAACCAATAATTGGTGTTAAGCAATCCCCACCCGCGCAGGTGGGGATTACCTGGCAAGTCGGCGACCAGGTTAAAACCCTGGGCTATCGCCGTGCGCTGATAGTACCCGCCCGCCCACTGGCAGCAAGGGAGGAACAGCACGCTGTAGCCGTTTTGATAACACTAGCCCCCGCCATTGCTTTTCCCCGGTGAAAATAGTACGGTCACACGCAGAGAATTCCTCGTGAATGGTAAAAATTATGCCGATAATTCAGTCTGTTGAACGTGCTTTGCAGATCCTCGACCTGTTTAACGATCAGGCGACGGAACTCAAAATCACCGAGATAAGCAAACAGATGGGATTAAGCAAAAGCACCCTTCACTCGCTGCTCAAAACGCTTCAACTTCATGGCTATATCGATCAAAACCCGGATAACGACAAATATTGTCTGGGGATGAAACTGGTGGAGCGCGGCCACTTTGTCGTGGGCACCATGGACATTCGCCAGAAAGCGAAAAGCTGGCTGTCCGCCCTTTCCCATGAGACGGGGCAGACGACCCACCTGGGGATTCTGGACGGCAACGAAGGCGTTTACATAGAAAAAATCGAAGGTAAGCAGGCGGCCATCGCCTATTCACGCATTGGCCGCCGCCTGCCGGTACACGCCACGGCCATTGGCAAGGTGCTGCTGGCCTGGCTTGGGGACGAGGAACTTAACGCCATACTGGACGGGTATGCGTTCACGCGCTTTACGCCAGCCACCCTGACCGATCGCGACGCGCTGCTGGCCGCGCTGGCACAAACCCGCCACAACCATTACGCACTCGATAACGAAGAGAACGAGCCGGGCGTGCGCTGCATCGCGGTGCCGGTATGGAACCACGAATCGCGGGTTATCGCCGCGCTCAGCCTCTCCACCCTCACCTCGCGGGTTAACGACGATCAACTGGCCGCCTGCCGCCAGAAGCTGATGGAGGCCGGGCTGGGGCTGTCAAAAACGCTGGGCTACCGCGAACGCTAGCCCGCCGTCCTGCTACGCCTCGGGCTGATAGGTAAACGAGGCGAAATCAGCATGGCAACCGTCGCCGCTGATATCCTCGCAGTGCAGGCCAACAAACGCCCCGGTAAAGAAGCCCCTACCGCCAATATAGTCATCCGACAGCTTCCACGCCTCAAAGGTCAGCGGAATGGCCTGCCAGTTTTCCCCATCAAATGAATAGCTGTAACGGTACTCAAGCTGATCGACATCCACCCGCAGCCAGACGTACTCCGCGCTCTGGGGCACTTCAATCGGGTTATCGTACAGGTGCCAGTGGGCCACGTTATGGTCGAGCCGGATAATTTTCAGCGTCCGCCCGCGCCCCTCTTCATAGTCCATAAAGCAGTACGACCAGTTTTTGCTGTTGTAATAGCAGGTCAGCCCGGCACTCTGCTGGAAGTGGCGCGGCGAAAAGGCCATCTGCGTTTCGGCGCGAAAACGGAAATGCTGCCAGCGGCGGGCCACCGTTGACTGGGTAAAGGTGGAGTTGAGCGAGTCATTGCCGTAGAGGCGCAAAAAGCCGGGACGGGCAGTGAGCGAACCTAACTGCTCATCAAACGGAATACGCAACGTTTGCAATTCCGGGTCGAGCCGTTCGCTGTCGAAGTCTGTGCGCCATGCGCCTGTGCCTGCGCCTGCGCCAGGCTGCTCCGTCATCCGTGGCCCCGGCACCGTCAGCGCCGCATGTTTGCCCCCCTCAACGTAAGGCCAGCCATCACGCCATTCGATGCGGGTTATCCCCGTCTCGCGCCCGAGCGGGCAGTATCCGCGCCCGCCAGCCGCCAGCCGTGGAATGCCCGGCAGATGCAGCGGCCGGCTGGTCAGATACGCCATATACCATTCGCCGGTATGGGTCTCCAGCAGTGAGCCGTGGCCGCTTTTTTGCAGCGGATTTTCCGGCAGGTGCCAGCTCGTCATCATCGTCACATCCGGGTGCAGCTCATAAGGACCGTTAATGTCCTTCGCCCGCAGCACCACCACCGCATGTTCGTAGCTGGTGCCCCCTTCCGCCACCAGCAGATAGTAGTAGCCGTCGCGGCGATAAATATGCGCCCCTTCGGTATAACCCAGCGGCGTACCGGTGAAGAGCGTGGAACGCTGCGGTGAGAGGGTGTGTGTGTCGACAAAAAATTCCTGCATCACAATGGTGTTATGGGGGTTGCTGTGATGGCGCGGCCCCCACGGGCGATAGATGTAATATTTGCGCCCGTCCGTATCGTGGAACAGCGACGGGTCGAACCCACCGTTGCCCATGGGAATAGGGTCGCTCCACGGCCCCTCCACCGAGGGGGCGGTGACCAGGAAGTTGCGGCCATTTTTCCACGGCGAATCGACAATTTTCACGTCGGTGTAGAGCAGCCAGAACTTGCCGTCGGCGTAGCTCAGGCAGGGTGCCCAGATGCCGCCGGAGTCCGGGTTACCTTTCATATCCAGCAGCGCCACGCTGTCGAGCGGTGTACTCACCAGCGCCCAGTTTTTCAGGTCGCGAGAGTGGTAAATACGTACGCCGGGGAACCACTCAAACGTGGAGGTGGCGATGTAGTAATCCTCCCCCACGCGGCACAGTGACGGGTCCGGGTTGAAGCCGGTCAGGATCGGGTTTTCAATCTGGTACATGGTTCTCTCCTCAGTTCACCGCCGCCGCGGCATCGGCAGGCTGCGTTGCAGGGTGCGCAGCACGTTGACGTTGCAGTTGCTGGCTGATCTCTTCCACCCGTTTGCTGCTCAGTTTGTAGAACGACAGCAGCGTAAACATGCCGACGTAGAGCACCACCGGAACAATGCAGAAGAGGATTTTAATGGTGGTCAGGACGTTATCCGGCTGTACGGCGTTGCTTGCCGAGTAGCTGGAGAACGCGAGGATCCAGCCCACCAGCGCGCCGCCAATCGCCAGGCCGATTTTCAGGCTGAACAGGTAGGTGGAGAAGACCAGACCGTCGAGACGGCGCCCGCTGCGGCTCTCTTCATAATCGACCACATCGGAGGCCATCAGCCATTGCAGCGGCGTGGTGGTGTTAAAGACAAACAGGAACAGAATATTGAGCGCGAAAATCAGCGCGATATTGTCTGAGGGAATAAAGAAAATGCTCAGACTGATCAGGGAATAAATGCCAATGATCCACTTGAACGAGGTCACGCGGTCGAAGCGCCCGAGCAGGCGAGATGAGCACAGGGAGCCGAACATGGTCGCCAGGCTACCGTAAAGCAGGAACTGCGTTGCCAGCTCCGGGTGGTCCATTACGTACTTCACAAAATAGAGCGTCGCGCCACCGCGCACCACGTTGGAGCCGGTCGCCATCATTTTAAAGGCGCACATAATTCGCCACTGACTATTACCCATTAAGAGTTTCAGGTATTTCTTAACGGAAGCGCCCGGCTGAACGTCGAAGGTATAACGTTCTTTGGTGGTAAAGAAGCAGACAAACAACAAGATAACACCGCAAATACCCAGCACACACATCGCGCCAAAATATCCCACCTGCTCATTGCCTTTGCCGATAATATTTACCAGCGGCAGGGCAATACCGCTGATGGCTAATGAACCAGCGGCGGCGAGGAAAAAGCGCCAGGATTGTAACGCGTGGCGCTCTTTTGGATCAGAGGTAATAACGCCAGGCATGGCGCAATAGGGAACGTTAACGAAGGTATATACCAGCGTCAGTAAAATATAGGTAATCGAGGCGTAGATAATTTTCCCCTGTGCGGAGAAATCCGGCGTATAGAACGTTAATACGCAGACGATACCAAACGGGATCGCGCCCCACAGCAGATACGGGCGGAACTGGCCGTAGCGGGTACGTGTACGGTCAACCACCAGCCCCATCAGCGGGTCGGTTACCGCATCCAGCACGCGCGAAATTAAAAACAGCGTGCCCATGACGCCCGCAGACAGGCCAAAGACGTCGGTATAAAAGTACGCCAGCAAAAACATGGTGGCCTGCCAGACAAAACCGCAAGCGGTATCCCCCAGCCCGTAGCCGATTTTATCTTTCATCGTTAATTGCATGTCTACCTCCAGTCATATGAGAGGGATGGATTGCGAACGGCCGGGACCTACAAAATAAAATGCGTGCAGTGCATTTTGCGAGGAATACACCCTTTATTCGTACGCTTATTAGATGTTCAGTGCGGATTTGATTCTAGGAAGGAATATATGCAGCAACAATTATCAATTTTGCTTTCGCAATTATGTATTTTAGCTTCTGTGATAGCGATACATTTTATATGGTGACAGAAACAGTTATTTCTCCCGTGAGGGATACTTTATTTCGTAATATTTTTTAGCCGCCGAAACATTTATTCGGCGGCCCGGAAAATTCGTTTAATTATTTAAAGACCCAGCGCTTTTTTACCGGCATTGATCACCTCAATAATTTTATCCGTGTCGTACACGCACCCTTTCCAGGTGCCACCGCTCACCGCCTGGAGCGCCGCCCACAGGCGGGTGTCGTCAGGCAGGAAGTCATGCGCTTTCAGTTCCGGGTGCAGCTCGCGCTGTGCCAGTACCACTGCGCCCTCTTCCGGCGTCAGGCGCGCCTCCGCTGTGCCGATAAAGTTCACGCTTCCTGCCAGTGACAGGCGATCAACAATAATCTCGATCACATCGCCGCTGCGAAGCTTGCCAATCGGCCCGCCCGCCAGCGCTTCCGGCGCAACGTGCCCCAGGCAGGCCCCGGTCGAGACACCGGAGAAACGCGCATCGGTAATCAGCGACACGGTTTTCCCCCACGAGATATGTTTCAGCGCCGAGGTAAGCTGGTAGGTCTCTTCCATGCCGGTGCCGGAGGGCCCGCCACCGATAATGACCATGATATCGCCCTGCTTGATCTGCCCCTGCTTGATGGCTTTGATGGCCGCCTCTTCCGAGACAAAGACCCGCGCCTCGCCGGTATGGCGATAGACGCCGTCGTCGTCCACCACTGACGGATCGATGGCCGTGGCTTTAATGACCGAGCCATCCGGCGCTATGTTGCCCACCGGGAAGGCCACCGTGGAGGTCATCCCTTTGGCTTTCGCCCCTTCCGGCGAGAGGATCACCTCATCCGGCTCCACGCCGTCCTGCTCGCGCAGGCACTGGCGGAACTTCGCGCGGCGCTCGGAGTGCTCCCACCAGTCGAGGTTTTCGCCCAGCGTCTGCCCGGTTACCGTCATCACATCTTCATGCAGCAGCCCCAGCCGACGCAGGTGGAGCATCACTTCCGGTACGCCGCCCGCAAGGAACGCGCGCACCGTCGGGTGATAGTCCGGCCCGTTGGGCAGCACACTCACCAGGCGCGGCACTTTGCGGTTGATGGCGCTCCACTGCGCCACGTCCGGCATACGGCATTTGGCCGCATGGGCGATGGCGGGGATATGCAGCAACAGGTTGGTGGAGCCGCCAAAGGCCGCGTGCACCACCATCGCATTTTCGATGGCTTTGTCGGTGAGGATGTCGCGGGCGGTAATGCCCTTCTCATCCAGCGCCATGACCGCGCGCGCCGACTGGCGGGCAATTTCCAGCCAGACGTCCTGGCCCGATGGCGCGAGCGCCGAGTGCGGCAGCGCCAGCCCTAACGCTTCGGCCACCACCTGCGAGGTGCCCGCAGTGCCGAGGAACTGGCAGCCGCCGCCGGGGGAAGCACAGGCGCGACAGCCCAGCTCGGAGGCCTCTTTGAGGCTCAGTTCGTTGTTGGCGTAACGCGCGCCGATGGTCTGTACCTTTCCGGCGTCTTCGCCAAAGGTGGGCGGCAGGGTCGCCCCGCCCGGCACGAGGATCACCGGCAGATCGTGCATGGAGGCCAGCGCGATCATTGTGGCGGGCAGGCCTTTATCGCAGGTGGCGACGCCGATCACCGCCCGGCGCGTTGGCAGCGAGCGGATCAGGCGGCGAAAAACAATGGCCGCATCGTTACGGTACGGCAGGGAGTCGAACATGCCGTGGGTGCCCTGGGAGCGGCCATCGCACGGGTCGCTGACAAAGGCGGCGAACGGGATGCCGCTCAGGCGGGTGATCTCTTTTGCCGCCGCCGACATTTGCAGGCCAATCTCCCAGTGCCCGGTGTGATAACCCAGCGCAATGGGGCGACCGTCCGAGTGACGGATGCCGCCCTGGGTGCCAATCAGCAGGACTTCTCTGCCGGTGAGTTTGTTGGCATCCCAGCCCATACCGGCATTTTGCGTCATACCGAACAGGTTGCCGCTGGGGGATTCGAGCAGCATTTGCGGGGTGAGCGGCAGCGCGCCCTGCGGCCCGGCAGCGTGAGTTTTCACCGCATAGAATTGTTCATCCTGCGGCGTAAAAATGGTGTCGATGGACATTGTCGTATTCTCCCGGTCAACCGCGTTCAAAGAACGGCTGGCGACATCTTTTTGGAAGTTGTTCTACATTATAGAACAACGTTCTTATAATTTGATTCACTGTAATCCAGGTGTTGCACAGAGGTAAATCAGAGAGACGGGGAGACTGCGCTTTTTTGAGGCTTGATCACAAAATGGGCGGCAACGGGATGTAATGGGGGGCTGTGGGAGAGGCAATCGGGTCAGAAGGACGATATAACCGGGTTCAGCGGGCTAAATTTGTGGCCTTGTTTAACGACGTACCAGCGTTAAGGCTGGCACGGTTAGGGGATGACAGTGTTTTACAGGGGCGCACCTCGCCATGATACGACCGCTATTGTCTGGAGTTAGTTAGTTGCCTGAAAATTAATGTGCGGCAACGTCGCGTCACCATTCGCTTCATAGACAATGGAATTGCTGAATGAAAATACCCGGCCACTGTACCTGATATTAATGGTGTTACCCTCAGCACTCACGTTCGCTGCGCTACCGGCAGCAACCAGGAATGGCACCTGCTTTGCGAGGCTTGCTGTTATATTGCCTTCCAGCTTCCCGGATAAATAATACCGATAAGAGTCAGCCACCGTCGCACCACCACCTGAATATTCCGTGACATAAAGCCAGGTGCTATCGTTAATTTTCTGCGAGCTAACCAGTTTGTCATCTGCCCTGTTATCGCCACCGGCATTGAGCATGACAAAACCAATGACAATGATCAGCAAGATGAGAGTTAGCGCATAATGAAACCACTTAATAACCGTTTTCAATGGCATATTTGATCCCTTCCTTTATCCAGTACTGATCCTGTGGATCATCGCGATAAGGTGCGTCTTTATACCATGTACCCCATTCTGGCCTTGAAGTTCTCGCTCGGCTCTGTGCCCAACCAGCCCCCATTAAAAGAATCTCTGCGGGAATACCAGCCGCATATCCCGCAGCGCCAAAATTAAAATTCCCAAATGCTGCCCAATAGGGATCAAATTGCTTATAGTCCCAGGGTCCCTTGTTGCGGACTTTCTGATAAAACCAGTAATAAGTTAAGGAAGGTGCGAATAAGCAGGTCATTTCTTCCCAAGCTGACTCGCTGATTAAAATTTCGCGGATCTGGGCCGATTTTTTTCCCGCAAACACATCGAATCAGCCTATTTAGGCTATTTTTTCCACCATTTCTGGCGTTATTTCCGGTTTTTACTGAGATCTCTCCCACTGACGTATCATTTGGTCCACCCGAAACAGGTTGGCCAGGGTGAATAACATCGCCAGTTGGTTATCGTTTTTCAGCAGCCCCTTGTATCTGGCTTTCACGAAGCCGAACTGCCGCTTGATGATGCGAAACGGGTGCTCCACCTTGGCACGGATGCTGGCTTTCATGTATTCGATGTTGATGGCCGTTTTGTTCTTGCGCGGATGCTGCTTCAAGGTTTTTACCTTGCCGGGACGCTCGGCGATCAGCCAGTCCACATCCACCTCGGCCAGCTCCTCGCGCTGTGGCGCTCCTTGGTAGCCGGCATCGGCTGAGACAAATTGCTCCTCTCCATGAAGCAGATTACCCAGCTGATTGAGGTCATGCTCGTTGGCCGCGGTGGTGACTAGGCTGTGGGTCAGGCCACTCTTGGCATCGACACCAATGTGGGCCTTCATGCCAAAGTGCCACTGATTGCCTTTCTTGGTCTGATGCATCTCCGGATCGCGTTGCTGCTCTTTGTTCTTGGTAGAGCTGGGTGCCTCAATGATGGTGGCATCCACCAAAGTGCCTTGGGTCATCATGACGCCTGCTTCGGCCAGCCAGCGATTGATGGTCTTGAACAATTGACGGGCCAGTTGATGCTGCTCGAGCAGGTGGCGGAAATTCATGATGGTGGTGCGATCCGGCAGGGCGCTATCCAGGGATAATCGGGCAAACAGGCGCATGGAGGCGATTTCGTACAGGGCATCTTCCATGGCACCGTCGCTCAGGTTGTACCAATGCTGCATGCAGTGAATACGCAGCATGGTCTCCAGCGGATAGGGCCGTCGGCCATTGCCCGCCTTGGGATAAAACGGCTCGATGACAGCGGTCATATTCTGCCATGGCAGAATCTGCTCCATGCGGGAGAGGAAAATCTCTTTTCGGGTCTGACGGCGCTTAGTGCTGAATTCACTATCGGCGAAGGTGAGTTGATGGCTCATGATGTCCCTCTGGGATGCGCTCCGGATGAATATGATGATCTCATATCAGGAACTTGTTCGCACCTTCCTTAAAGGAAGCGCCATATCTCGCGGTTCACCGTGATTATGGGCATCTTTCATATTGTTGCGCACGATCCCGATCCCCGGGCCGGCAATAGGTATTGCAGACATACGTCATCCCTTAGAGCATAACCGCACATAAATTTTAAAAGTGCGCAACAGCATCACGAATAGGTAAAACTCTGGAATGCTAACAGGCTTTCCACAGAGGGCTCCCCTTCATTTTTAGAATGAGTATGCCAAGATTTCAAAATGGGGGCAGATCACTCCCCTCTTCTTAAGCTAAAGGGTAGTCTTAAATTTTGTTCAATATCGGTCAGTTTAAAATCGATGTGCGACGGTGGCGCTAAAGGAACATTATGCTTCATCACTATCATGCAAATTCACTGGACAATATCTACCTTGAGGACATTCCTCACATAATCCACCCGGACTATGCGGCGCGAGATCTAGCGGATACCACGCTGCCAAACCGGAACATCCAGGAGTGGAATTTGCCTCAGGACTACAGCCATTTTGTCAGCCAGTATCACCCGTTTCACTGGCAACGCCCCTGGATGGCATACCGTGACACACTGGACGACATCAGATCCGGAAAGGTCGTTCTGCTGAAAAAAAAACATGACCGGCCATGCTTTAACGGGCGTGCTGACGTCCTCCGGCAACCTCCGAAATGATCTGCCCTTGTTCCTTCACTCCCGCCTGAGTTATCTCATATCAAAGCAACTAAAACGCCCGGTATACTACGTTCGCCCCTCAGCGCCCGCGCAACATGCTCAAGCAGCAAAAACCATCAACAGCAAATCAGCGGGCAGGCTTCTGGCTGCGGGAGGCGTTTATAACGGCAACATAGATGGATTCAAGAAGACAGCAGAGCAACTCGGCGGGGATGCGCCAGCAGGTTACAACCAGCTAATGGATAACAAAGGTCTGCTGATTGCAGGTGCATCTCTTGCTGCCGGGCTAACAATGGGAAGAATGCGTGTTCCTGAAATAGAGGAACTTGAGCATTTTGGGGCCAGGGGGGCTGCCTCAGGAAGACAGTTTGATCCGGAAAAAGCTGGAGGGCCGATTGAAAACCTGACAACGGATGGCGTTAATATAACTCATGAAGGGATCGCAATCGTTGAGAAACATATATCTCGTTTCGACCACGACCCGGCAAATGACGTAATGATAGGCAGGCTGAAAAACATCGCAAAAGGGGAAATGCCCCCTGAGCAAGTAGATTTAAACTACTACACTCATGAATGTCGGGAATATCAGCGTTACTGTAACCTGGGATGGGAAGCAGGTGAACCAGACGGTGTCGCAGGTTATTATATGTGGAACAATGCCCATACGGCAACGCTGGAAGATTTTAAACTCAAAGACGGTGATTTATTCCACCCGGATGCACTGAAATGAAGATAACGAATACCGAATTTAATGTATTGAAAGTCATGGCAGAAAAAGACATCGACTGGACATGGATGATACTGGATCGCACTCTTGCTACAAGGGGTATTCCCGGGTTTAGCAATGTTGCGAACATAGTAACCAACTTGGTGAATGAAGGGATGGTCGATGCTGTTTATAACGAAAACTCATCGAGACCACGTTATCGAGTATCAGAGCAAGGTCATCAGTTATTGGGGCAAATCAATGAGGTTACAAGGCATAACGATATCTCATGATTTTTTTTGCGACACGCGGCTCCATGACTATGGTAAAACGCCATCGTAACGACTATGTAATGCACCTGTATTTCGATGTTTTTCCTCTTCTTAGAAGTAAGAAGAATGTTCAACAGGGGATAGTCAATCGTCTATATGTACTGTTCATGAATACAGCAGCCAGAATTTATAAACTTATGCCTGCGCTGCTTCTCGAGTTTGTCCCAACGCACCGCTGATACAATGCCCCAATTGCCCCTGGAATTGGGTCTACGCCACTTTGCGGTCCCAATGCTACGGAGGTACTCAATGGCTTTGACCTGCCCCCAATTATGCCCCCAATGCCCCCCGGATTTCAACGGACTGTCACGGGCGATGCTGGACACAAAAATCACTGTAAGTATTAATTTTAAAGGGTTTGGTGGACTTTCTCGGATGGTTTTGGAAGAAGGCCGGACCCGAATTTCACACCTAATGGACTGATATCAATGTAGTTTATAAGAATGAATAAATAGCCATACCCGCACTTGTACCCACAAGTTAAAATCCGTATAAAAAATAGACATCACGAGTGGGTATAAAACCATACCAGTAGAACACCGATATGGCTATCAAAGCAATATTCAGGCAGGCAGGAAAGTTTTCTTCAGAAACATCAATTCCCATCCACTCAGAACAAAGTCAGATATGGTCGCAAAATGAACGTTAACCCTTACTTTGCTATACCAGTTCCCATGGCAAATCTCTGCGTCTATTTACTGGTTTCAGAGTACCCTCGTTTCTCAATTGTTGAGCGGCCCAACGAATGTCATATTGCCACGTATACAACATATCGCCCGAATCTCTAAGCTCAGCCTCGTAGCTTTCCCATACGTATTTTGAAACTTCACGCGGCCAAGCACTACCACCCCGCTCACGAAGACACTCGATGATCCATTGTTTCATGCTTTCCCTGGTTACTATCATTTATCCTAACCTTCACTCGTTGATCGATACATATTAATACTAACATCGGCACCTACTGGTACAAGCTGGGCAGAAAAGGATCACTTGTGTTTACTTTGAGCAAGGAGCCGGCATTTAAATTTTTTTTCGGGTGACTGAATTCAGTGATCCACCACTTTGCCTCATTATCCGCGTCTCCGCAGCAGCATCCGACTGAAATCGGCACTACCATTCGCTGAGAAGGACTGGCTATGGGCTGTAGAGCGTTAAGGGGGCCGCGAACTACAACATATTGCCCTTTTGTTACTTTTTACGATTGCTCAAAATGGGCGGTAATACCGAGTTGTTGATATGACTGCATGTTACGCTGTTACTGTTGAAAAACATCAAGTTGGAGAGCTATATGGATTGGCCTAAGGAGTACAGCAAGACCACTCAAGCGGTAAGAGATGCGGCGTTTAAACTCTACTATGTTGAAGCTATCACCCAGTCGGTTCTGCTACCGGGACAGGTGAAAACGGCTTATCACGGTGGACCACTAACGACGGGTTATTACCTTTTCCTGTTCACCAGCAGGGAAAATCCGAAGCTTACAGGGTATTTTACCTGTGGCTTGTATGCAGCAAAAGGGTGGTTCGAGGTGAATGGACAGCGACCTGAGGAAATTGGACTGACCCCACCCCGGTAGACGATCCTGCCCTATAGTTTGAGTATAGGAGGAGCGTATGGGCACACCACGATTTACACCTGAATTTAAGGAAGAAGCCGTCCGTCAGATAACGGAGCGCGGTTATTCTGTTGCTGAAGTATCCGACCGTCTGGGCGTTTCTGCGCACAGCCTCTACAAGTGGCTACGGGCTATCAAGCCTGATAACAGCGAACAGCATGCCCGGGATTTACTGGAAGCTAAAAGCGAGATCCTGAAGCTCAGGGCACAGCTGAAGCGCACTGAGGAAGAACGGGATATTCTGAAAAAGGCCGCGCGGTACTTTGCAAGGGAGCCCGACTGAAGTACCGCTTTATCAATGAGCACCGCACTGTATGGGGTGTCATGACGATGTGTCGGGTGTTGTGCGTTGCCCGGGCCGGGTTTTATGCGTGGCTGCATAATCCGGTCTCTGCGCGGGATAAAGATAACCAGCGTCTGCTGACGCTCATCCGTGATTCATATTCCCTGAGCGGTGGCGTCTATGGCTATCGTCGGGTTCATGGCGATCTGAATGAGATCGGTGAAACCTGCGGCAAAAACCGGGTGGGCCGTATTATGCAACTGAACCGGATTAAAGCCGTGCGCGGCTATAAAGCGCCGCGTCGTATCGCTGGCCGACCTTCAGTGGTTGCGCCTAATCGTGTGCAGCGGCAGTTTACCGCTGTCCGGGCCAATCAGGTCTGGGTCACCGATATTACTTATATCCGCACCTGGCAGGGCTGGCTGTATCTGGCGGTGGTTATCGATCTCTTCGCCCGTAACGTGGTTGGCTGGTCGATGAAGCCCACTCTCTCTCGCGAACTCGCGCTGGACGCTCTGATGATGGCCGTGTGGCGTCGAAAACCGGACGGCGAGGTTATCGTACATAGCGATCAGGGCAGCCAGTACGGCAGTGACGACTGGCAGCGCTTCTGCCGGGCCAATAACCTGGCACCGAGCATGAGCCGGCGTGGCAACTGCTGGGATAATGCGGTGGCCGAATCGTTCTTCAGTTCGCTGAAAAAAGAACGGATCAGAAAACGTATCTATAAAACCCGGGATCTGGCCCGGGCCGATATCTTCGATTACATTGAAGTCTTCTACAACCGGGCCCGGCGTCACAGCCACCTCGGCGGCGTCAGTCCGGAGGCCTTTGAACAGGCCTCGTCGTGAGGACAGGAAATGTCTACTGTTGTGGGGTCAGTCCAGGTAATGGCGACATCGTCTATGCAGACGGGTTGTCCACCTCAGGTACACCTAATCGCGATACCATTCTGAAGAAATATAAAGGGATGGCAGTAAAATCGGACGATCTGCTGAAATGGAAAAATCAGGAAGGACGGGATCTTATTCGCGATTACGAAGTCGTCTATATCTGGCATAACACCATTGATGCCATGGGTGACAGTGCATCTACGGAGGAGAAGACCTTTGAAGCGTGTCGCAACGCGGTGGTTGAACTGAAGGATTTAGTGACCCGTGTAATAAACCGTCTTCATGGTACACGCATTATCGTCACGGCGGACCACGGTTTCCTGTTCCAGCAGCAGCCCCTTTCCGGGCAGGATAAAACCACGCTGCAGATCAAGCCAGACAATACGATTAAAAACCACAAACGCTTTATTATCGGCCATCAACTTCCTGCCGATGATTTTTGCTGGAAAGGAAAAGTGGCGGATACCGCAGGCGTCAGCGATAGCAGCGAGTTCCTGATCCCGAAAGGGATCCAGCGTTTCCATTTCTCAGGTGGAGCGCGGTTTGTCCACGGTGGTGCCATGCTTCAGGAAGTCTGTGTTCCCGTATTGCAGGTGAAAGCGCTGCAGAAAACCGCTGCAGAAAAGCAACCTCAGCGTCGTCCGGTAGACATCGTGAACTACCATCCGCTGATCAAACTCGTCAATAACATTGATAAAGTCAGCCTGCTGCAAACCCATCCGGTAGGTGAGTTATACGAACCGCGTACCCTGAATATCTTCATCGTCGACAACGCCAATAATGTGGTATCCGGTAAAGAGCGAATCTGCTTTGACAGCGATAACAACACAATGGAAAAACGCGTGCGTGACGTTACGCTGAAGCTGATTGGCGCGAATTTCAATCGCCGTAATGAGTACTGGCTGATACTGGAAGATGCACAAACGGAAACGGGTTACCAGAAGTACCCTGTGATTATCGATCTGGCATTTCAGGATGATTTCTTTTAAGTGAGGCGATATGCAAACCCATCATGACTTACCCGTTCCAGCCGTCTCCGAAGGGGAACTCGTCGCAGAAGGTTACGATCTGGACGCCTTACTGAATCAGCATTTTCGCGGTCGGGTAGTGCGTAAAGATCTGACCAAGCAGCTCAAGGAAGGGGCTAACGTCCCGGTCTATGTGCTGGAGTATCTGCTCGGTATGTACTGCGCTTCCGACGATGACCAGATCGTCGAGCAAGGGTTGCAGAACGTTAAGCGCATTCTGGCTGATAACTACGTCCGCCCTGATGAAGCGGAGAAGGTGAAATCGCTCATTCGTGAGCGAGGATCCTACAAGATCATTGATAAAGTATCGGTAAAGCTCAATCAGAAGAAAGACGTTTACGAAGCCCAGCTCTCCAACCTCGGCATTAAAGATGCATTGGTTCCACCGCAGATGGTCAAGGACAACGAGAAGCTGTTGACCGGTGGCATCTGGTGCATGATCACCGTGAACTACTTCTTTGAGGAAGGACAGAAGACGTCCCCTTTCTCTCTGATGACGCTTAAACCTATCCAGATGCCCAATATGGACATGGAAGAGGTATTTACCGCACGTACGCACTTCAACCGCGACCAGTGGATTGATGTTCTGCTACGTTCCGTGGGTATGGAACCAGCCAACATTGAGCAGCGAACTAAATGGCACCTGATCACCCGCATGATCCCTTTCGTGGAAAATAACTATAACGTCTGCGAACTGGGCCCACGCGGTACCGGTAAAAGCCACGTCTATAAAGAGTGTTCGCCAAACTCACTGCTAGTTTCCGGCGGGCAAACCACGGTAGCAAACCTGTTTTACAACATGGCCAGCCGCCAGATTGGCCTGGTTGGCATGTGGGATGTAGTCGCGTTTGATGAGGTGGCGGGGATCACTTTTAAAGACAAAGACGGCGTGCAAATCATGAAAGATTACATGGCGTCCGGCTCGTTTTCACGTGGAAGAGATTCGATTGAAGGCAAAGCATCGATGGTGTTCGTCGGCAACATCAATCAGAGCGTTGAGACGTTAGTCAAAACCAGCCATCTGTTAGCCCCCTTCCCTGCCGCGATGATCGACACGGCGTTTTTCGACCGCTTCCATGCCTATATACCCGGCTGGGAAATCCCGAAAATGCGCCCTGAATTCTTTACCAACCGCTACGGCCTTATCACAGATTATCTCGCCGAATACATGCGGGAAATGCGCAAACGCAGCTTCTCCGATGCGATTGATAAGTTCTATAAGCTGGGTAATAACCTCAACCAGCGAGATGTTATCGCGATAAGGCGCACGGTTTCTGGTCTATTGAAACTTCTTCATCCCAATGGTTCTTACAGTAAAGAAGATGTCCGTGTTTGCCTGACCTACGCCATGGAAGCCCGTCGTCGAGTCAAAGAACAGCTTAAAAAGCTGGGCGGTCTGGAGTTCTTCGATGTGAATTTCAGCTACATCAATAATGAGACGCTGGAAGAATTCTTCGTCAGCGTGCCAGAACAGGGCGGCAGCGAATTAATTCCTGCTGGCATGCCAAAGCCAGGCGTAGTGCATTTAGTGACGCAAGCGGAAAGTGGCATGATGGGTCTGTATCGCTTTGAAACTCAGATGACCGCAGGCAATGGTAAGCATAGCGTTTCCGGTCTGGGATCAAGTACCTCAGCTAAGGAAGCTATCCGGGTTGGATTTGACTATTTCAAAGGCAACCTCAGCCGCGTTAGCGCAACAGCGAAATTTTCTGAACATGAGTACCACCTGCATGTAGTCGAATTGCACAATACTGGACCAAGTACCGCGACCAGCCTTGCGGCACTTATTGCGCTGTGTTCCGTTTTACTGGCGAAACCCGTTCAGGAACAAATGGTCGTCTTAGGTAGCATGACGCTCGGTGGAGTAATCAACCCTGTTCAGGATCTGGCGGCTAGCTTACAACTTGCTTTCGATAGCGGCGCGAAAAAGGTCCTTCTGCCGATGTCTTCCGCGGTAGATATCCCGACGGTGCCAGCCGAGTTGTTTACCAAATTCCAAGTCAGTTTTTACTCTGAACCTGTAGATGCGGTGTATAAGGCGTTGGGTGTCAATTAGAATTATAACCATTTTTCTAAAAATTGAAGAGGCTACATATGGTAAAACGCTCTGAAATTAAATTCATAAGACCTTGCCTCTCTATATATGAAAATAATAAGGTATTGACCCCAGCTTATGCTTTGCAGTGTTTGACGCAGAAAAAAGTGGTTCAGATAAACTTAGATAATTGCTCTTTACAAAGAATGGAGGAATTATCATCGACATCAACTCTGGAGGATGTAAAACGAGTTGGCCTATTGCCGTTAGTAAATTTATTACAATCAGGAAATGTATGTTTGACCGCAATTGGTGTTAATGAAATGCCTGATATATGGGTTGAGAAATCAATGATGGCCTATCAGAATTTTTGCCACCGATTCTGGCCTGGTCATATTGACGATCCCGAGGCGACTTTCAGGGATTACGCCCCAGACTCTGAAAAAAAGAAAATTAATTTCCAGGAACTTTCCGTTGAAGCAAGGACAGTATATGGTCTCCATTATATATCTATGCTTCAAATTCAAAATATAAAATTAAACTATTCTCATCTCGCACCTGAAAAAAGATTCGAAGTATATCTTTATAGCATGATAAGCTTCATTGACATGATTAGTGCGTATGATTTAGAAATAGCAAAATATGCTTTTTGGGATCTTGACTCAAACACCATTAATCAGCTGCCAGAGAGTATACATACGCGTCGAAAATATATAAAAGAGAATTTTTATAAGAACGGAAGCAATCTTGATAAATGTCGATGGTATGCATTTGATGCAGCGATGGATTTACACTGGCTTACGGGAGCTAATTTTTCAGAAGATATAGGTTCCTTCATCACTATAAATGGTGTAAAGTTTGAGACTGAACATTGGGTTGGAACAAACGACAAAAAATTATATTATATCTCACAAGATATTCATCATATTTACTATGAGGGTTCAACGATGAAGGCGTTGAGTTCCTGTAGAGAAGATGAGATGACTGCATTTCAATACTGGGAATTTGTTGATAGTATTTCACAATCTGTACTTTTATCCCGTAAACATTCAAAAAAGAAATCAAACCCTAATATTACCAATTTGATTGATTTGGCTGTAGAAAAAATCGAAAATGATTTACATAATTATTTTTTAACAAAAGACACCTAAAGTTATCATTATCGAAATAATACGTTTCAGTTCCTTCTTAGCTTTAAGCGACCAGGTGATTTTCAGAATTGTATCTTAATCTTGGTCTAACATAGGCTACGGATGCAGGATGGCACTCATCGCGTGGGAAAACCATGTCTCACCATTCGCATGTTGTAAGCCTTACTATCGTAGGTCACTAAATTCGGTCTGTCAGTTTGCCACAACAAACTGACAGGCCCTAACGGAATACTTAAGCCTGCATCACAAAGTCATACTAACTCAGCCAGTTAATCTCTGGAGAACTCCCCTTTCCCAAATTCAAAAGGACTCACCCCCTTCTCCCGGTTCGCATCAAGATAATCCGCCCACCACTGCAGCATCAACCTGCGCTCCCCCAGATGCTCCGCCTTATGGATGTAAGCTGCCCGAACAGAGCTACGTTCCTGATGGCTCATCTGCCGCTCCACTGCATCCCTCGACCACAATCCTGATTCAATAAGTGAGCTACACGCCATCGTCCTGAATCCATGCCCGCAAACTTCAACTTTCGTATCGTACCCCATCACTCGCAGCGCTTTATTTATCGTATTCTCACTCATCGGCTTACGGGGATCGTGATCGCCGACGAAAATCAGTTCTCGATTCCCACTCATGCTTTTGATCTGTTCCAAAATGGTCAGAGCCTGCCGCGACAAGGGAACAAGATGGGGAGTTCGCATATTCGAACCACGCTGAGAATATTTAACACCTTCCAGCGGCTCACGTTCTCCCGGAATCGTCCACATGGCCGTTTCAAAATCTACTTCTGACCAACGGGCAAATCGCAGCTCGCTCGAGCGGATAAAGACTAACAAGGTAAGTTCGACAGCAAGTCGGGTGAACGGTCTGCCAGAGTAGTGATCAATGCGGTGAAGTAATTCGGGAATACGTTCAAGATCCAGAGCCGCACGGTGCTTTCTTTTCGCCATAGCAACCGCACCAGCAATTTCTTGCGCAGGGTTGTAGTCGATTAAGCCGCTCTGCGCAGCAAAGCGCATAATCGCGGTAGTGCGCTGTTGTAAACGAGCGGCAACTTCAAGACGACCTGATGACTCCACCGTTTTGATAGGAACAAGCAGATCCCGCGTCTTCAAGTCAGCAATATTCCGCTTACCGATAGTAGCAAAGAGTTTATCTTCGAGGCTTTTCAATACACGAGCACTGTGCGATGCAGACCACTTCTGATTGCTGGCGTGCCAGTCTCTGGCAACCACCTCAAACGTTATCGCCTCTTGTTCCTGTTCTACTTAACGGCTTTCTTGTTCTCACTGGGATCGACACCATTAGCTAACAGCTTACGGGCCTCATCCCGGCGAGCCCTGGCATCCGCCAACGACACTTCAGGGTATTTCCCCAGCGCCAGCATCTTCTCTTTGCCGCCAAAGCGATAACGTAGCCGCCAATATTTGGAACCGTTAGGGTGAACCAGCAAAACCATGCCATCGCCGTCAGTCAGTTTGTAGGCTTTTGCTTCAGGCTTTGCCGAACGAACCTTCACATCACTCAGAGCCATGATGAGTATCCTTTCAAGGGTTCTGTGTGGGTACAAACATTATCGAACCGGGATATACCCGCAGTTGTACCCGCATCAGTAAGTTGATGTCGATGGAATCAGATTGATTTAGGTTGAGTGAAAAAGCGGGACAACACCTTACGGATACTGGAGTTTAGACACAAAAAAAGCCGCCCTTAGGCGACTTGATTGTTGCATCTTTTGGTGCGAAGGCCGGACTCAAAAAAACATTTTAAGCAGTTGAAAATAAAGAAAATAAATAAACAAAAACGAACATGTGCCCCCTTTTGTGCCCCCATGGTTTTTTAAGCCCCATAAATTCACAACTGCTTGGTATTCATAAGTAAATCGATAGTTTTCCTCCATCGGTTAGGTTCCGGTATACGGATCCAAACCGGGGTAATATTGAACATCAGTAAAATTCTTTTTTTCCGTAAAACTGTTCACACTGTTCACCTCTTTATTTTTCTTTTTAATATCATATCGATAGGTGGTGAATGGTTGGTGAAGAGTGAACAGTCGACTCTTCACCTTTGTAATTTATGCTCACTATGAATGCGCTAGGTTAGGAGATAAAAAGTTTTTTTAGTTTTTACAGTTCACACTGTTCACCTTTGGTTTTTTATTAAAAATTTCATAAGGTTAAGAGGTGATGAAACGGTGAAGAGTGAACAGTGGATTGTTCACCTTGTGGTAAAGGTCAGAATGAATAAGACCGGCTGTTGCCGGTCTGAGATGGGTTATGTCGCTGCGGGTTCGTCGCACTTCGGCAGCCAGTCGCCGTAGCTTTCCTCTTTCAGCGACAGGTTGGTTTGTATCCCCTGCTTTGTGTGCCGCTTCTCATAATTCAGGCCGTACTCTTTCAGCATCATAGGCAGTCCAAGCCCGAACATTTTCAGGCTGAGCACGTTCCTGTACCCGTTGGCCTCCATATAGGCCAGATACGCGTGATAGAGATATTTACGGTAATTACGCGGGATGATACTGGCATTACCCATAAACATCCCGCTGGTCTGCGGGAGCATTTCCAGATAGCCGCAAAAATCAAACGTCGGATCAGCGTCGCGCTTAATACTGAGTGCCTCGTCCGAGTTCTGCTGAGACTGCAACAGTGTGCGGGCGTCCATTGGATCGCTGAACTGTTGCATCAACTGGCGCACAATCACGGCCAGCTCACGGGCGATTTTGTCCTTAAGCTGCGGGTCACGTTCTTCCGGGGCAATCTGTTCCGGGAAATGGATAATCACCCGGCGACGGGACACGCCGCCGCTGCGGTCGGTGAAGCGCATCGGGTTATTGTTCACGGCCAGAATCACCGCCGGAATATGCGTCGAGTAAGGGTTCTGGTATTTCGGGTCAACGGAGACCGCATCGCCGCCGGTGATGGCCTTGAGCCCGGCTCCGTCACCGCTCCATTTTTCCTGGTCAGGCAAACGGATGAGCGAGAAGCCAATCAGGGCGGCACGTTTGCGGGGATCCTCCAGCATATTAATGTCGCCCGATGTCGCGTTATCCTTTCCGGCGAGCAGCGTCGCTATTTCTTCCAGAATACTTTTCCCGCTGCCACCCGGCCCGGTGACCTCAAGGAAAAGCTGCCAGTCATAGCGGTTCGCCAGCACCATAAACAGTGCCGCCAGAATCACATCGCGTTTCTCCGGTCTGCCACCGGCGGCACGGTCGAGCCAGCGCCAGAAATGCGGGGCGTGTGTCTCCAGCGTTTCCCCCGCTACCGGCGGGGTAAAATCGACATCGCACAGGGTGCGCAGCCAGTACGCTTTTTGGTGCGGGCTGAATATGCCGGTACTGGTATCGAGCACGCCATTACGAAAACCAATCAGACGGCGTGACGGGGTTTCCTGCTGCGGAATAATCAGTTTCAGCGTCTCCACGACGGAGGCGATTTTCCCCGACGAGAACGGCGCGCGCAGACGCCTGAACAGCCCGGCCACATCGCGGGCAAAATCGGACGGTTGAATGATTTTCCAGATGCCGTTTTCATAGCGGGACAGAAGCTGGCCGTTCGCGTCCACGGCCAGCGCTTCGCCATAATGTTCATACACCTGCATGGCCTTTTCGCTGGTGCTCATGGCGGTAAATTCCGCTTCGCTCATGGTAGCGAAAGGACTGTCAGCCGGTGGCCGGATGGCGTCATAAATGGCTTTACGCGTGTCTTCTTCGCCCTGCCGGACAAACGCATCATTCCAGTCACCGAACACCGGCGGCAGGGCAACCGTGCCCCCACAGGCGTCTGCGGCCGCGGCGGCTTTTGTCTGTCCTTCTCCGTTCAGGTCACGGTCGGCGGCGAGAACAATCTGGCAGGCCGGGTGCTTCTGACGGGCCAGGCTCGCCAGAGAAAGGAGGTTGACGGACGACAGCGCCACCATGACGGTTTCGCCGGTCAGGTGATGCACGGTAATCGCGGTCGCATACCCCTCCGCTATCCACAGGCGTTTCCCGGCCTGTTTTTTCCCTTCAAGGGTATGGCAACACCCTTTCACCGCCCCGCCTTTCAGGGTGCGTTTGAGGCCGTCAGCACTGATAAGCTGGAGATTAACCAGTGCGCCGGTCCCGTCATGCAGTGGCACCACCACATCACCGGCGCTGAACATCACGCCGCCGGCTTTGTGCGTGGCTGTCAGGGTCAGGCATTCATGCGCGGGAAAGCCCTTGCGGGTCAGGTAGGCGTTACCGGTGGCCGTGCAGGTCTTCTCCATCAGTTTTACGGCCAGCGCAGCCGCCGCTTTACGGTCAGCACCGGTTTCATCTTCTGCGACCGCCATCACCGCCGGGGAAACCGGCGGCAGACTGCCGGTGACGGCGTTCACCTTCCGGGCAGCCTCGGACGGCTTCACACCGAACACCTTTTCGACCAGTTTCAGGCCGTCACCCGCGCCGCACTGGTTACAGAACCAGGTGCCGCGCCCCTCTTTGTCATCAAAGCGAAAGCGGTCACTCCCGCCACAGACCGGGCAGGCCTGATGCCGGTTTTTAATCACCTTCACCCCCAGCGCCGGGAGAATGCGCGCCCAGTGGCCGCATGCCTGGTTGACGGTTTCCGTTACGTTCATTTTCATTGTTTTTTCCCTCAGTGCAGCACAGGCGTTGTGATATGACGGGCGCAAAGCTCATCCATGACGGCGAGTCCCAGAAAGGACAGTGACGGGGCGGCCTTAAGCGGCCCGGCTTCCATCAGGTCTTCCAGCAGCGCACAGGCAATCAGGCGGCCTTTCTCTTCGCCGTGCTGGCGCAGATAGAAGCCCTCCAGCTCGGCAGCGATAGCGCTTTCCAGTGCATCGAGGGTGAGATGCGGATAGCGGTGCTGACGTTCGCACAGGGTCAGCCAGGCACAGGCGACCGCGCGGCGGTACAGGGCGGCACGTAATACAGGCGGTAAGGGCTGTTTCATGCGCGTACCTCCTCAGTGAGCCAGCGTGCATTGCAGCGTTCGACCACATCATCAAGCCGGGCAGTCATCAGGTGAATGACGGAGGCAAGCTGTAACTGTTGCTCCGGGTCGCGACGGGAGGTGGTGCAGTCCTGTACCAGCATAAGTTCGCCGACAAGCTGGCCGACATTACGCAGGTGTTCGAGGTGCTGGAGGTCAGCACGGGTGATGGTCAGGGTCAGGTCTTTCATGCGCGCACCTCCGCAACCGGCAGACGGCCAGCGAACGAGAGGACGTAATCACGGACAAGGGCAAGGCGGGCGGTATGTTCATCACCGGCCACGGTGCGGAGCATAAGGATACGGGGTTTACGGTCTGCACGACGAACGGCGGCAAACACAAAGACAAACTGCGGGTGTGACGGGGTGAGGATAGTAGCCATGATGGCAGCCTCCATTGAGTAGCGGTTATTGCCACCACCGGAGTTCCTACACTCATGGGTGGTGACCCGGACGGGGGTAGGAATACCGGCCTCAATGGGTACCGGCCAGCCCGAAGGCTGCCCCGCCCGGACCACCATTATCTGAAAGGAGCTATGGCATAAGAGCCACAGCCCGAAAAATGGGTGTGCCTGAGCAACGACGTAAAAAAAGACGCATGGCGCGTCTGGTGTCGCCATTGAGTAACTCGGGTTCCTACGCCCGGCTGCCGATTTTGCGACAGCGCGGAAACTATACCCGTAAAAAACCCCGGCAGGCAAGCCAGGGAAAAGAATAATTAACACAACGGCACCTCAGCAGTCAGTGAGCGTGTCTTTCCCGGCGGTGCGGGAACGGTGATGCTTCTGCTCACTCTGTGGGGCGGCACGCTCCACACTGAACGCCGGTGAACGCACTCTGTAGCCCCGGCTGGCGCTTTTCCCCTCCGTGACAGAGGTCAGTGCAAGACTCAGCAGATGTGCATCTTCGGGGGCAAGAGTGTGTTTCTGTCCGCCAATGGTCAGGATAATCATGCGCACATCCCTCCGTTACGACGGGCGATACAGTCCGCCATCCAGGCGCTGACCTCGGAATGTACCCAGGCGACATTTTTTCCACCGAGAGAGACCTGTTGCGGAAATTCGCTGCGGCTGATGAGGTCATAAATGGTCGAACGGGACAGGCCACAAAGATGCATCACTTCGGGCAGGCGTAAAAAGCGCTCCTGAGTCCTGTCAGGGAGGGGCATCACCGGGGTGAGCGGCGCGGAAGATGGAGAAGAAAAAGCAGTGTGCATCGGGCTACCTCATTGGGTTTATACAGCGCCGGGTATGTCCTTCCGGCTTCGGGTAGCTCCCTATTTTGTGCATATTCAGACAGAGGACAATGTTTGTATTTTCGGCCACATACATTGACTTTTCATAAGGTAAAACCCGGTAATACCACGTAATACCGCATATAACCCGTTATCGGAAATGCAAATAAATAAAGGAACTTTTAATACTAATTAATCTAAATCGGGTGTGTCAGTGAACAGCGGGCAGGCGTATCCCCGCGTTGACCAGAAACGAAAAAGGATATCGCCGGAGCAGAAATCGCAGGGAAGGAAAAGCAGTGTGCATCGGGCTACCTCATTGGGTTTATACAGCGCCGGGCATGTCTGTCCGGCTTCGGGTAGCTCCCTATTTTGTACATATTTTCAGTCATGGCAACAAGGCAAAATGCGTCTGCCACTGACACAACGCAAGCTCAAAAAACAGCCAGATGTCATATATTGCCAAATAATGTCAAATAGTGACATGGAGTCAGGAAAACAGGAAAAAACAATCAGTTATGGCATTTAATTTCTTTTTATTAAAAGGAATAAACATTCAATTTTTTATTAACGGGCAAATATTTAAATATTGCTTCGGTGAACAGTGGTGAACAGTCGGTGAACAGTTAACCCCTCAACTGTTCACCCTTTAACTTACTGTATTACTTATCTTTTTATTTCCGGTGAACAGTAGTGAACAGTTATCAGTAAAAAAATAAACGGTGAGTAAGGTTTTCCTGCATCCTTTCTCTGGCAAGCCGGGTTGTAAATGTCCTGTTTGTGCCATTTCTGCCACAACTGCAATGCGTCGCGTTGTTGTGTGGCGGGCGGCAGAATGACCTCACACCAGACTGATGAGGACAATGACATGAACGAGACTGTTTTCCCCGATTACCTGAAACCCGCACTGGAAAGGCTGGAACATGCCAGAGCAGCCCATCTGGACAATGCACGACGGATTGATGAGACCACGATTGCCATCAGCCGGGCCGCAGAGCAGAAAGCAGAACTGGAGCAGGAAAACGGCAGCGATGCCAGCGCATGGCGCAGGGCATTTCGTACCGGTGGTGCGGTCATTACTGACGAACTGAAAAAAAGCCATATTGAACGCGTAGCGCGCCGCGAGCTGGCGAAGGAATGTGAAAACCTCGCGGAAATCCTGAACCTGGAAAGTGACCGGCTGAAAGGAAACTGTGACTGCACGGCAAATGAATACCGGAAGGCCCATTATGCCCTCCTGAGCCAGTACGCAGACAAAGAGCTTGATAAGGCACTGCGTGAAAGCTGCACGGCACTTGTCCGGGCGATGAAGCTGAAAGCACTGGTACGGGATAATCCGCTTGCGAACACGGCCGGTATTGAAGGATATGTGGAGCCGGAAAAAGCCGTTATGCAGCAGGTGAAATCCTGGCTGGAAGCACAGATGAAAGCCTGCCATATCCGTCTGGCTGACGAACCCGTGCTTTATCAGACCGGACTGTCTGCCGACACCCTCCCGCACATGGATTATGGCGTGGCAGGCAGTTTTGCCCGCAATCAGGTATGGCATGCAAAGTTACAGGAACGTGAAGCTGACCTGAAAACGCGGGGGCTGCTGCCATGATGCACTGTCCGTTCTGCAAAACGGCGGCGCATACGCGCACCAGCCGGTATCTGTCGGAAAACGTCAAGCAACGCTATCACCAGTGCACCAATATCGAATGCTCGTCGACGTTCCGCACCATCGAGTCGATTGATGAGGTGATATGCCCACCGCCTGAGGCAGCGAAGCCCGTGCCGGAAACGGCCCCCCGGCCACCGCGTAAAGTGAAGGGCTGTTACAGCTCGCCGTTTCGTCATTAATCAGGAGAGACACCGTGACCACTCTGACGCTACAGCAGGCTTTTGAAGCCTGTGAGAAGAGTAAAACCGCCTGGCTGGCGCGCAAACAGGAGCTTGCCGACGCTGAACAGGAATACCGCGAACTTATTGTCACCAGTGATGACCGTGCCCCCCGTAGCCTGCAAACGCTGCGCGACATTATCGACGTGAAAAAGTGGGAAATTAATCAGGCTGCCGGTCGCTATATTCGCGCACATGAGAACGTGCAGCACATCAGTATCCGCAACCGCCTGAATGATTTTATGCAGGCGCACGGCGCAGAGCTGGCCGCCGCACTTGCGCCGGAATTAATGGGTTATAACAGCCGGCATCCCGCCGTCACGCGCTGCGCGATGCAGCATTCGGTCGGTTACCTGCGTGAGGCGCTGTCGGTGTGGCTGGCCGCCGGTGAAAAAATTAATTATTCCGCACAGGATAATGACATTTTAACGGCCATCGGATTCAGGCCTGACGCGGCTTCGCGGGATGATAATCGTGAAAAATATACGCCCGCACAAAACCAGAATTACGTGAATAAACGCGCAGAACTGGCCGCGCAGTAGCCTGTCAGAAAATCCCCGTAAATCCCGCTATTTTTCCTGAATCAAGCCATGCATCCACAGGGTGCATGGTTTTGCATGTGTTTATGCACCTTTATTACTCCTTCCCGCACCAGTCCCGGCGCGGCCTGAGCCGGTTCATGCACCTGCATTAAAACCGCACCGTTAAGCGGGCAGGCGAGGCGGGGAAAGCACTGCGCGCAATTGCGGTGTATTATTTTAATAATGTCAGATATAACTGGTAAGTCTCAAACCTCATATTTATTATGGATAATATAACATCATTCGTATTGAGCAGGCGCAACTAGGATCAAGCCCATGTTACAGCGAAAAGAGAACATTGATAAAATCAGCACTAAACTAGCAATTTTGGCTCACAAAGTTGAATTAAATACCAGTTTGAATTTGATGGATTTAAATATACATGCTGAATATTTTTTCTGCGAATTATTAAATATGATATTCAATGTATCCCTTATAAATTTAAACAGCATCAGTGCAAATGCAAAATCAATAGATCTTATTGATGAAACAAATAGGCTTGCCATTCAAGTCACATCAACGCCCGACTTTGGGAAAATAAAGAAAACAGTCAATGGATTCATAGAAACTGACAATATAAAAAAAATAGACAGGTTAATTGTTTTAATATTAACAAAAAAGAAAAAATATCATGCTACAACTTATGGCGACGCCTTCAAAATATCCATTTCTGATGATGTTCTAGATTATACCGATTTAATAAAACTAATAATGGGTTTACCACCTGTAAAAATACAGCAGATTAGCGATTATTTATCATCTCAGATTTTTGACACACCAACACAAAAAGCACCGAAAGAAGTCACCACTATTTTAGAAATGATCAAAATCCTGAGTACCGATGAACACCCGCAGAGTGGAAATGGGTTCCAAGAGGAGCCTGACCCTAATGGTAAAATAAACAAAAGATTTTCTGCATATGCAGCATATTTAATGGGTATTTATATTCCATTAATGACAACTTATGCAGGAATTTTGAATGAAATCAGTAAATCAAATGATTCAGGAATAATTAACATCAATAAACTTTCAGCATATTTAAAACGCGCCAGCAATACAGCTTTAGATGAATGCAATGGTGATCCTGTAAATGCATTAAACAAAATGACTGATTATTATGCATCTCGCCTTCGTTCAAATGGAATAGACTATGATGACTCGGCAATCCAATACTATCTCATAGATAATATGATTAGATGTAACGTTTTTCCTAATAAGGTCGCAGTGCCATGTTGAAACTTTTTTCTAAAGATGAACGCATCGAGAAATCAGCACCGGTTGTGGGATCATATATATTAAAATTACTTGAGGATAGAGATCGCATTAGCATCTTCGAGCTTGCAAAAAATTTGCGCAAGAATAGACTAATCGGTGTGCGTTCTATATACTATGGAATGATTTTTCTATATGCACTTGATCTGATTGATTTTAACGAACCTTATGTGGTTTTAAAAAATGATAAGAATAAATAAACTATACAGTGAACCATTTTCTTTTGAACCCATCGAGTTCAAAAAAGGAATTAATCTTATATTAGGTGAAAAAGACAAGTCCTCTAATAAAACCAATGGTGTAGGAAAATCGCTTCTTATAGAATTCATTAACTTCGGTCTGATGAAGGATTACAGTCGCAGCAGGCTTTCGAAAATACCCGATACAGTTTTTCCCGAAAAGACATATATTTGCCTCGATTTTTTTATTAATAAAAACCATATTATCTCAAAGAGAAGTATTTCGGAAGAAAGCACCCCTACCTTATTCATTAATGGGATTAAAAAAAGCTTCACATCCATTGACGACGCAAATAACTTCCTGACGATATTAATGTTCGAGGATAATAAGACACTGCCACATCCAACGTTTAGAAGTATGCTAGGCCCTTTAATTAGAGATGAACGTTCGGAATTCAAGTCTATTATTGATTGTTTCGACACAAAAGCAAGAATTCCTCCTGATTTTGCACCACACCTTTTCTTTTTCGGAATCAGTATAGATCTATATAAAAAAATAAAGGAAATCAATAAATCAATTTCAGAATTGAGTATAGCAAAACGAAAAATAAAAGATGACATAGAGTCTATTTCGGGAAAAAAAATCTCAAATGCCAGGGCTGAGGTTAATGATCTTGATTACCAAGTTAAAATTATAAAGCAAGAGATGGAATTACTAGAGGGAGATAAAACATTTGACTTTATTCGTGATGAAGTAATCATTCACGAAGATAATTTAGATAGCCTAAGAAATAAAAAAGCCATTTTAAAATCAGAGCTGAATAAAATACAAGCATTGGTTGGGGATAATTACATAGATGAAAATGAAGTTATAGAATTATATAATAAATTGAAATCTGGCCTTGGTGATAATATTGGAAAGGAACTAAGCGACGTTTTAGGGTTCAAGAGGAAAATTGATAATTTTCAAAGAGTTCTTATCGACGCACGTAAAGACTCCATTTTATCTGACCTTGAGAAAGTTGAAGCTTCTATATATGAAGTATCAGTTAAGCTGAGTTCTAAAACTGCAATAATAAAACAGAACGGCCATCTTCGTAACATTAAAACCTTGTTTCTTGCGTATGAGAAAAAGTTAGAGGAACTTTCTCAACTTTCCTCATTTATAAAAAAATATGATGACTATGAGTCTAAGGCGAAAGCGAAAAAAGCAGAAAGGGCTGCTAGAGTTGTAGAGCTAGACATAGATATATCGCATCAAGAATCAACTATTTCAGAGTTCACAGACACAGTATCCGCTATACATGATTATGTCATGGAAAACAGAAAATGTTCATTTAGCATTTCTGCAAACGAGAAGAGTAGCGTTGTCGATTTTGACTTAAGGATATTTGATGACGGTAGCCATAGTAATGAGCGAGAAAAAGTATTTATTTATGACATGTCATTACTGCTAACGCATGGTATTTTCATTAGACATCCTAAACTACTAATTCATGATAACATTTTTGATGTTGACAGAGATACACTAATTAAAAGCCTTAACTATATTTCATCAAAATCTAGCTGTTTAGAAGACGCTCAATACATATTGACGCTAAATATAGATAAATTGAATGAGATAGGAAAGGATGAATTAAAACTGGACATCGAGGAATACAGGAGAGTGACTCTTACTAAATCTCATAGATTTTTAGGTCGTCAATATCAAGAAAAATAAGACTGTGTTACGAGGCTAAAAGCCTCGTAACTTATGATAAAATATTTATTCATTATTTATTTTTGTGCAAACTCATAAGGAGTCATATTTTTTATTTTACTAATATCTAAATAATCTGCCCACCACTGCACCATCAATCTCCGCTCCTCCAAATGCTCAGAAGTATGAATGTAAGCAGCACGTACATTATTGCGCTCTGAATGACTCAACTGGCGTTCTATAGCGTCATCGCTCCAAAGCCCTGACTCACCTAATGCTCCGCGCGCCATAGTTCTAAATCCATGCCCGCAAACCTCGGTTTTCGTGTCATACCCCATTGTACGTAAGGCACTATTAACCGTGTTCTCGCTCATGACTTTCACAGCATCGTGATCACCGGGGAAAAGTAGCTCTTTACTGCCACTGATCTGCTTAAGCTGTTCAAGCAAAGCCAACGCCTGATGACTAAGCGGAACGATATGTTCCTCTTTCATCTTCATGCCACGATGAGAGTAACGCACGCCTTTAATTTCTTCCCGCTTTGCCGGTATGCGCCAGATAGCTTTATCAAAGTCGAACTCATCCCACCGGGCAAAGCGTAACTCACTGGAACGAACAAAAGTGAGTAAAGAAAGTTCTACGGCAATACGGGTCATCATTCGGCCACGGTATGCCGCAAGACGAGCAAGAAATTCAGGGAAGCGGCTGGAAGGTAATGCCGGGTAGTGTCGCGCTTTGGTTGTCGATAACGCACCGGCCATGTCACTGGCCGGGTTTGAGTCGATGTAATCGTTCTGTACGGCATAGCGCATAATGGCCGTGACACGTTGTTGCAGGCGCTGGGCGACATCATGCTTACCGCTGGCATCAACTTTCTTGATCGGGGCTAGCAGATGGCTGGTTTTAAGCTGCCGGATATCAGACGAGCCGATATAAGGAAAGATATACAGCTCAAGGTAACGAAGAACGCGCGATCGATGGTCTTCGCTCCAGCGCTTATTGCTGGCATGCCATTCAAGGGCGATGGTTTGAAAAGTATATGCCCCAGCGTTTTCGGCCTGAGCTTCCTTCTGTTCAGCTTTTGGGTCTATGCCCTGCACTAACAGCTTTTTAGCTTCATCGCGCTTTGTTCTAGCCTGAGCAAGCGTAACAGTTGGCCAAACACCAAAAGCAAGGCGATCCTCTTTTTTGTCAGAGGGGCGCCTGTATTTCATGCGCCAATATTTAGAACCCTTTGCCGAAATCTCAAGATACAAACCTCCGCCATCGGCCATTTTGTAGGTTTTGTCTTTAGGCTTTGCGGTCTCGACCTGTCTGGCGTTGAGCTTCATTTTGGGGGCACATTTCTAATCGAAGTTAAGATGCCCCCAATTATGCCCCCAGTGCCCCCCGGATTTCAACGGACGGACTCGGACAATGCCGGATGTAAAAATCGCTGCAAGCCTTGATTTTAAAGGGTTTGATGGACTTTCTCGGATGGTCTTGGAAGAGGTCTTGGTGCCGAAGGCCGGACTCGAACCGGCACGTATTTCTACGGTTGATTTTGAATCAACTGCGTCTACCGATTTCGCCACTTCGGCACTGAAGGGGATGCTGATAGCGGGTTGCATTATACCTGTTGCAGATCCCGGCGCAAGCATTCCCCCGCCTTGTCGCGTCTAAATGCCGAAAAAATCGACACATCTCCACCGCACTCCCCCACTATCTGGAACGCTTCTCGCAAAACACTGCAACGTGACGGCGGCGGTTTACATTTATCGCGTCTTGTTATCTGATCCTGTTACGGGTTTTACCCATTCCCCACATCCATAGATCAGGACAAGGCATGCGTTTCTATCAGGTTGAACCCACGCTGGAGAACTACTGGCGCGGCATAATCCTCTTTGGCAAAAATGTCGCTTCCTACAAATTCGCGCTGGCCCATGCGCTGTACGACGTGAAACGCGACGGCAGCGACCTTATCTTGCTCGAAGATCTCGCAGTCCCGTTCAGCCAGCATCTGTGTCGCCATCTGGCACAGGCACCAAAGCAAATCACCTCCTCCAGAAGTCAGTATCTGGATGCCTGTCGTCAGTTTAATGCCGGGCAAATCGACCAGAATGCGCTGACAGAAGCGACGCTGCGAAACGGCTTTAATGTTGTGCTCAATGCGTTTCACAACGTCAATCAGGGCGAAATCGAAAAACGCTTTTTTATCGACGAGCGTAAAACCCACAAAGGCATACGCCTGACGACAAATTTTCATCAGCTCACGGAAGGTATGCAGTATCAGAACCTTAAGCTGGAGACGGACGCACGCTGGAACCTGGTCGAGCAGGGTTGGGCGATGGGCGTGTCGCGCAACCTTATTGCCGTGGAGCATGACGAACAGGACAACATGCTGTTCAGCATCCAGAATAACCGCCGTGTCGATATCACCAGTTGTCGCGACAGCCTCAACGGCTACCAGAAAGGCCGCTGCTTTTACTGCTTCGCACCTATAAGCGTAGAAACCGGCGACGCAAACCTGGCCGATGTCGATCACTTTATTCCGTGGATGCTCAAAGACCAGGTGAGGAATGTGAATGGCGTCTGGAACCTGGTGCTGGCCTGTAAATGTTGTAACCGGGGTAAACAGGGGAAATTTGCCCACGTCCCCTCATTGAAATTGCTGCAGCGCCTGCACGATCGCAACGAGTACTTCATTACCAGCCACCTCCCGCTGCGCGAAACCCTGATGCGCCAGACCGGGGCGAGCACCGTAAAACGGCATGATTTCCTGTCAAATGTCTGGAACACTGCTCGCGTAAACTTATTCCACGAATGGGAGCCAAAGGCCGCCGGGCCGGATACTTTCTGATGACCATTAACTACTATCAAAATCATGCACAGGCATTCTTTGCCGATACCATCGGCGTCGATATGTCGTCGCTCTACGCCCCTTTTACCGCGCACCTTGCCCCTGGCGCGCGCGTTCTGGACGCCGGATGCGGTTCCGGGCGCGACAGCCGTGCATTTCTGGAGATGGGTTATCAGGTCGAGGCCTTTGATGCGTCATCCGAGATGGTTCGCATGGCATCGCAGCATAGCGGGCTGGCGGTTAAGCAAATGACATTCAGCGATGTTGATGCCACTGACCGTTACGACGGCATATGGTGCTGCGCGTCCCTGCTACACGTCGAAGCACACGCTTTACCGCAGGTGATGTCTACGCTGGCGCAGGCGCTGAAACCCGGTGGAATTTGGTACGTCTCGTTCAAATATGGCGAACAGGAAAGAGAGAAAGAAGGTCGTCATTTCATTGACTTAACCGAATCAGGCCTGACCGCGCTGGTCAGCCCATTACCGGATGTTCAGGTGGTGTCGATGTGGACGACGCAGGATAAACGCCCGGATCGTGCGGAAACCTGGCTTAACGCCTTGTTACGCAAAGATTAACTCCACTACTCTGACTATCCTCTACACTCAAATCTCACACCATCATGAGGAAAGGCGATGTCGATTATCAAAAGCTATGCCGCTAAAGAAGCCGGGGCAGACCTGGAGCTGTTTGAGTACGACGCGGGGGAATTGGGTCAGGAAGATGTGGAAGTACAAGTGGATTATTGCGGGATCTGCCACTCGGATTTGTCGATGATCGACAACGAGTGGGGCTTCTCTCAATATCCGCTGGTCGCCGGGCATGAAGTGATTGGCCGCGTGGTGGCGCTGGGTAGTGCCGCGCAAAACAAAGGGCTGAAAGTCGGTCAGCGCGTGGGCATTGGCTGGACGGCGAAAAGCTGCGGTCACTGCGACGCCTGTATCAACGGCGACAATATCAACTGCCAGGAAGGCGCCGTGCCAACCATCCTTAACCGCGGCGGCTTTGCCGACAAAATCCGCGCGGGCTGGCAATGGGTGATCCCACTGCCGGATACCATCGATGTCGAGACCGCCGGGCCGCTGCTCTGCGGCGGCATTACTGTGTTTAAACCGCTGCTGATGCACCATATCACCGCTACCAGCCGTGTCGGGGTAATCGGGATTGGTGGGCTGGGCCATATCGCCATCAAACTGCTGCGGGCGATGGGCTGTGAGGTGACGGCGTTCAGTTCGAACCCGGCGAAAGAGGCCGAAGTCCGCCTGATGGGCGCGGATTATGTGGTGAACAGCCGCGATCCGGAGGCCTTAAAAGCGCTGGCGGGCCAGTTTGATTTGATTATCAACACCGTGAACGTTGATTTGCAGTGGCAGCCGTATTTTGAAGCGCTGGCCCACGGCGGCGCGTTCCATACCGTCGGCGCAGTGCTGAAACCGCTGGAAGTCCCGGCCTTTACGCTGATTGGCGGCGACAGAAGTGTGTCCGGTTCCGCGACCGGTACGCCGTTCGAGCTGCGTAAGCTGATGAAGTTTGCCGGGCGGGCGAAGGTGGCACCGACTACCGAGATGTTCCCGATGTCGCAGATTAACGAGGCGTTGCAGCATGTGCGTGACGGGAAGGCGCGTTACCGCGTGGTGTTGAAAGCAGATTTCTGATATCCCCCTCACCCCTGCCCTCTCCCACAGGGAGAGGGAGTAAACCCGCACTCATATTTACATCGGGAGCCAGGCGGCAGCACATCCGGCTAATGGCGCTGTGCGGCCTGCTGCCCTCACTCCTGCCCTCTCTCACAGAGAGAGGGAGAAAGCCCGCACTCATATTTGCATCAGAAGCCAGGCGTAGCCCGGATAAACGCAGCGCATCCGGGAAATGGCTTACCCCTTAGCCAGCGCCGCGAACACCTCTGCAATCGCCACTGCGCCAGGGTCGGTGACGCCTTCCAGATTCTCACTGTTCACATAGGACGAACGGCCCGCGCCAGCGGTCTGCATGGTCGCGGTTTTGGCGGCACCCGCTTTTGCGGCAGACGCTGCGGCATCCAGCCCGCTATCGCGCAAGGCTTCCAGCGCCGGTTGCAACGCGTCGATAAGCGTCCGGTCGCCTAAGTCCGCACCGCCATAATGTTTCATCTGATGTAGCCCACGGAGCAACGCTTCTGGCAAAGATTTACCATCATGCACAGCCTGACCTGCGGCGGTAAAGAAGATGGACATCAGCACGCCGCTGGAGCCACCCATTACTGTTGCCAGCCGCTCGCCCACCAGTTGCAGCAACTGCGCGGTGTTATTCAGCGGCAATTCGCCCTGCTCCAGCAAATGGATAATTTCCCGCGCCCCTTCGGCAAACGTCGAGCCGGTATCGCCATCGCCCACTTTGGCATCCAGCGCATTCAGGCGATTTTCGAGATCGACAAGTGTCCGCGCCGCCGTCGAGACCAGCGTTTTTACCTGTGGGTTTTCCGACGGTTCGATTTCCAGTTGGTTGTAAACCGGGTTGTGGCGCTGGGTTTTCATCGGCGCAAAAGGCACCGGTTTTTGCCAGCCGACGGTCTGTACATCGGCATTAATGGCTTTCTCAAATGTCTCGTTCAGGCGTAACAGCGAAAGGGAAAAGCCTTTCATATCCAGGGAACTGACCAGCGGCGCGGGGCCAATCAGATACGCAATCTGATCTTTCAGCGCCGAGTGTGCCAGCTCTTTGGTGAGCAGGGCCATTTCGAGCGCTGACACACCGCCCAGGTTGTTGATTAACACCGCAACGCGGTCATCCCCGGCCTGTGCTTTCAGCTGTGCAACCAGCGTCTCAATCAACTTCTGGCTGTTATGCGAATCCACCGTGCTCGCGCCCGGCTCGCCGTGAATGCCGAGCCCCAGTTCGACCTGCCCATGCTGGATACGGTCGTATTCATCGCTGCTTCCCGGCAGGTTGCAGGTCTCCATCGCCAGCCCCAGGCTCCAGACACTCTCACTGGCCTGTCGGGCGATGTCGCGCACTTCGCTTAAGGATTTACCCTGCTCGGCGGCGTAGCCTGCGATTTTATGCACCAGCGCCGTTCCGGCGATACCGCGCGGCTGTTTATTGTCCGGCAGGGCGATGTCATCGGCGACGATCACCATCTCTACTTTCAGCCCGTAGCGTTTGGCTTTTTCTGCCGCGAGGCCGAAGTTAAGGCGGTCGCCGGTGTAGTTTTTAACGATCAGCAGGCAGCCCCGGTCACCGGTGACGGCAACGATCGCGTTGAGCACAGCATCAACGCTCGGCGAGGCAAACACGTCGCCACAGACGGCGGCAGTGAGCATTCCCTTACCTACAAAGCCAGCGTGTGCGGGCTCATGGCCGGAACCGCCGCCGGAGATCACTGCAACGCGGGATTTATCCCAGTCGGCGCGGGCAACAATACGAATAGCGGGGTCGATGTCGAGGCGAACTAAATTGCCGTGGGGAGCGGAAATCACCATTCCTTCAATGGCGTCATTGACCAATTGTTTTCGGTCATTAAAGAAGAATCTGGACATAGCTTCCTGAATTTTTTGAGAACCGTAAGGAAAGCGTAGCCAGGATAAGGGAAAGTGTGTCGATGAAATAGGATGAGTTTAGTGCGGCCAGGCGCTCTCTCCCACAGGGAGAGGGAGAAAGCAGCCCGGATAAGGCGAAGCCGCATCCGGGAGCAGAACAGAAACCTAATTCTTACGCATCAGCAGCCAGAGGCTAATCAGGAAGAACGAAGTACTTGGCAGCAACGCGCCAATAATCGGCGGAATGCCGTATACCAGCGTCAGCGGGCCAAAAATCTGGTCCAGCAGGTAGAATACAAAGCCGAAGCTGATACCCGTCACCACGCGCACGCCCATCGGCACGCTACGCAGCGGGCCAAAGATAAACGACAGCGCCATCAGCATCATCACCGCCACGGAAAGCGGCTGGAAAATTTTACTCCACATCTGAAGCTGATAACGCCCGGCATCCTGGCCGCTTGATTTCAGGTACTTCACATAGTTGTGCAGACCGCTAATCGACAGTGCATCAGGGTCCAGCGCCACCACGCCCAGTTTGTCCGGCGTGAGGTTGGTCTTCCAGGTACCGGTCAGCGTCTGTGTACCGGTCACTTGTTTCGGGTCGGTCAGGTTGGATTCATCCACCTGCGACAGCCGCCACAGCTTAGTGTCTTTATCGAACTTCGCTAAAGCGGCATAGCGAACGGACTGCAAACGACGCTGATCGTTGAAGGAGTAAATACTCACCCCACCCAACTCATCATCGCTCTTCACCCGCTCAATATAGACAAAGGTCTCGCCATCTTTCGCCCACAACCCTTGCTGGGTGGAGAGCAGCGAACCGCCATACATTGACTGCGCGCGCTGGTTACGCGCCATTTGTTCGCCCTGCGGCGCTACCCATTCGCCAATCGCCATGGTTAACAGCACCAGCGGGATGGCCGTTTTCATCACTGACAGCGCCACCTGCATACGGGTGTAACCCGAAGCCTGCATCACCACCAGTTCACTGCGCTGGGCCAACATCCCCAGCCCCAGGAGCGCGCCAAGCAGCGCCGCCATCGGGAAGAAAATCTGAATATCTTTCGGCACGCTGAGGATGGTATAAAGCCCCGCCCCCATCGCGTCATAGCTGCCCTGCCCGGCCTTTTTCAACTGGTCGACAAATTTGATGATGCCGGAGAGCGACACCAGCATGAACAGCGTCATCATGATGGTGGAAAAAATGGTTTTGCCGATATAGCGGTCAAGTACGCCAAACGCCTGCATTATACCGCTCCTCTGCCCATCACACGGGCGCGAATCCGACGCATCGGTACCGTGTCCCACAAGTTCAGACCCATCGCCAACGCCAGATACGCCAGGTTAACCGCCCACATCCAAATCATCGGATCGATTTTGCCTTTTGCGGCATTGGATCGCAGGGAAGTCTGTAGCAGGAAGAACACCAGATACAACAGCATGGCGGGCAGCATCGACAGCACGCGTCCCTGGCGCGGGTTCACCACGCTCAGCGGCACGACTATCAGCGCCATCATAAATACGGTGAATATCAGAGTCAGACGCCAGTGTAACTCGGCCTTAGCGCGTGGGGTATCCGTGCGCCACAGCGTATCAAGCCCCATCTGCTCGGTATCGTCCGGGTCCAGCGTTACCGCCTGGTGGCCGATAATCGCCTGATAATCTTTGAAATCGGTAACGCGGAAATCACGCAACAGCGCCGTCCCTTCAAAGCGGGTGCCGGTGTTCAGGGTCACGACCTGAGAACCATCTTTCAGTTGTGCAAGTTGGCCGGAATCCGCTACCACCACAGAGGGGCGGGAATTGCCTTTCGTGCGAATCTGCGCCAGGAAGACATCGTGGAATTTGCTGCCTTCCACGCTTTCGATAAACAGCACCGAGTTACCGTCAGAGGCTGGCTGGAACTGCCCTTGCGCCAGTGCGGCCATTCCAGGGTTGGCTTTGGCGTCAGCCAGCACCGATTCCTGATGGCGCGATGACCAGGGGCTAAGCCACATGACGTTTGCCGCCGCCAGCGCACCGGTGAACAGCGCCAGAATCATCGCCGCTTTGACCAGCACCGCCCGGCTCAGGCCGCAGGCGTGCATGACCGTAATTTCACTCTCGGTATAAAGTTTGCCCAGCGTCATGAGCAGACCGAGGAACAGACTGAGCGGCAGGATAAGTTGCGCCATCTCTGGCACACCGAGGCCCAGTAGCGACAGTACCAGGTTCGTGGGGATTTCGCCGTCGACCGCTGCGCCGAGGATCCTTACCAGTTTCTGACAGAAAAAGATCAGAAGCAGGATGAAGAGGATCGCAAACTGGCTTTTTAGCGTCTCCCGCGCAAGATATCTTATGATTATCACTTTATATTACGCCCGTAAAAACCAGTCTTTTTACTGGAAAATCGCTTGTTTCGTGGCTTAAACGTCATTTATTCTCTTGAGTCGTCGAAATCATCGCTAAGATTAATATACTCAGCGGTAAAACGTATCCGACCCGTATCTGACGTGCCGAAACCTAAGTATCGTTAAGATTAACACGAAGTCACCGCAACAGCGGACATGAGTTACGAAAGCTTGCAATTATATACTCAATGGATTTCGAGTTGCAGAAAGGCGGCGAGACTGTGAAGCCCCGGAACTTACGTTCAGTAAGTGGCTGGGGTAAGCAGGCGCAAGCCAACGCATCTGCGGTTTGAAAGAGGTCGAGTATATCTGTAGCCCCTGCTGTTGTCTTTAAGATTCAGGAGTATAGTGCATGGAGTTCAGTGTAAAAAGCGGTAGCCCGGAGAAACAGCGGAGTGCCTGCATCGTTGTGGGTGTTTTTGAGCCGCGCCGTCTCTCTCCGATTGCCGAGCAACTCGACAAGATCAGTGACGGCTATATCAGCGCACTGCTGCGCCGTGGCGAACTGGAAGGCAAACCGGGCCAGACCCTGCTGCTGCACCACGTTCCAAATGTCCTCTCCGAACGTATTCTGTTGATTGGTTGCGGCAAAGAACGCGAACTGGATGAACGCCAGTACAAGCAGGTCATTCAGAAAACCATTAATACCCTGAATGATACTGGTTCAATGGAAGCCGTTTGCTTCCTGACCGAGCTACACGTTAAAGGCCGCAATACCTACTGGAAAGTTCGCCAGGCGGTCGAAACAGCAAAAGAATCTCTGTATAGCTTTGACCAGTTGAAAACCAACAAGAGCGAGCCGCGTCGTCCGCTGCGTAAAATGGTCTTCAACGTGCCGACCCGTCGGGAACTGACCAGCGGCGAGCGCGCAATCCAGCATGGTCTGGCGATTGCTGCGGGCATCAAAGCGGCGAAAGATCTCGGCAACATGCCGCCAAACATCTGTAATGCGGCCTATCTGGCTTCTCAGGCGCGTCAACTGGCGGACTCATACAGCAAAAATGTCATCACCCGCGTAATCGGTGAGCAGCAGATGCGCGAACTGGGGATGCACTCTTACCTCGCGGTCGGCGCAGGCTCACAAAACGAATCGCTGATGTCGGTTATCGAATATAAAGGTAACCCGTCGGAAGATGTGCGTCCGATTGTCCTGGTCGGCAAAGGCCTGACCTTCGACTCCGGCGGTATCTCTATTAAGCCGTCCGAAGGGATGGACGAGATGAAGTACGACATGTGCGGCGCGGCGGCAGTGTACGGCGTGATGCGCATGGTGGCCGAACTGCAACTGCCGATTAACGTCATCGGCGTGCTGGCGGGCTGTGAAAACATGCCGGGCGGGCGCGCTTATCGTCCGGGCGACGTGCTGACCACCATGTCCGGCCAGACCGTTGAAGTGCTGAACACCGATGCCGAAGGCCGTCTGGTACTGTGCGACGTGCTCACCTATGTTGAGCGCTTCGAGCCGGAAGCGGTTATCGATGTGGCGACCCTGACCGGCGCATGCGTGATTGCCCTGGGCCATCACATCACCGGGCTGATGTCGAACCATAACCCGCTGGCGCATGAGCTGATTGGTGCGTCCGAGCAGGCGGGCGACCGCGCATGGCGTCTGCCGTTGGGTGATGAGTACTACGAGCAACTGGATTCCAATTTTGCCGATATGGCGAACATTGGCGGTCGTCCGGGCGGCGCGATTACCGCTGGGTGCTTCCTTTCCCGCTTTGCCCGTAAGTACAACTGGGCGCATCTGGACATCGCCGGTACCGCGTGGCGTTCCGGTAAAGCCAAAGGCGCAACCGGTCGTCCGGTGGCCATGCTATCGCAGTTCCTGCTGAACCGCGCCGGGTTTACTGGCGAAGAGTAAGCGAAATCCCCTCACCCTTCCCCTCTCCCCTAAGGGGCGTGGGGATGGCATTCGCCCTCTCTCTTGAGGGCGAATGACAGGGTGAGGGTGTACGATTTAAATTCACCACAAGAAGCCCCATATCATGAAGAACGCCACGTTTTATCTTCTGGACAATGAGACCACCGTCGACGGCCTGAGCGCCGTGGAACAACTGGTGTGTGAGGTTGCCGCAGAACGTTGGCGCAATGGCAAACGCGTGCTGATTGCCTGTGAAGACGAGCAGCAGGCGCTGCGACTGGATGAAGCGCTGTGGGCAAGGCCGCCGGAGAGTTTTGTACCGCATAACCTCGCCGGAGAAGGCCCCAGAGGCGGTGCGCCTGTTGAGATAGCCTGGCCGCAAAAGCGCAACGGCAGCCCGCGCGATATTCTCATCAGTTTGCGGACAAACTTTGCAGATTTTGCCACCGCTTTCACAGAAGTGATAGACTTCGTTCCTTACGAAGATTCTTTGAAACAACTGGCTCGCGAACGCTATAAAGCCTATCGCATGGCTGGTTTCAACCTGAACACGGCAACCTGGAAATAATGGAAAAGACATACAACCCCCAAGAGATCGAACAGCCGCTTTACGAGCATTGGGAAAAGCAGGGCTACTTCAAACCGAATGGCGATGAAAGCCAGGAAAGCTTCTGCATCATGATCCCTCCGCCGAACGTCACCGGCAGTTTGCACATGGGTCACGCCTTCCAGCAGACCATCATGGATACCATGATTCGCTACCAGCGCATGCAGGGCAAAAACACCCTGTGGCAGGCCGGTACCGACCACGCGGGTATCGCAACCCAGATGGTGGTTGAGCGTAAGATTGCCGCCGAAGAAGGTAAAACCCGCCACGATTATGGCCGCGACGCCTTTATCGAAAAAATCTGGCAGTGGAAGGCAGAATCCGGCGGCACCATTACCCGCCAGATGCGCCGTCTGGGTAACTCCGTGGATTGGGAGCGCGAGCGCTTCACCATGGACGAAGGGCTCTCCAACGCCGTGAAAGAAGTCTTTGTCCGCCTCTACAAAGAAGACCTGATTTACCGTGGTAAGCGCCTGGTGAACTGGGACCCGAAACTGCGCACCGCGATTTCCGACCTCGAAGTGGAAAACCGCGAGTCCAAAGGGTCCATGTGGCACATTCGCTACCCGCTGGCTGACGGCGCGAAAACCGCCGACGGCAAAGATTATCTGGTCGTCGCCACCACCCGTCCGGAAACCCTGCTGGGCGATACCGGCGTGGCGGTGAACCCGGAAGACCCGCGTTACAAAGACCTGATCGGTAAATATGTGGTTCTGCCGCTGGTGAATCGCCGTATTCCTATCGTGGGCGACGAACACGCCGACATGGAAAAAGGCACCGGCTGCGTGAAAATCACCCCGGCGCACGACTTTAATGACTACGAAGTGGGCCGTCGTCATCAGCTTCCGATGATCAACATTCTGACCTTTGATGGCGATATCCGCGAAACGGCGGAAGTGTACGACACCAAAGGCAACGAATCCGACGTCTACTCAAATGAAATCCCGGCGGAGTTCCAGAAACTGGAACGTTTTGCGGCGCGTAAAGCCATCGTTGCTGCCGTTGACACGCTGGGCCTGCTGGAAGAGATCAAACCGCATGACCTGACCGTACCTTACGGCGACCGTGGCGGCGTGGTTATCGAACCGATGCTGACCGACCAGTGGTATGTACGTGCCGACGTGCTGGCGAAACCGGCGGTAGAGGCGGTTGAGAATGGCGAGATCCAGTTTGTGCCGAAGCAGTACGAAAACATGTACTTCTCCTGGATGCGCGATATTCAGGACTGGTGTATCTCCCGTCAGTTATGGTGGGGCCACCGCATCCCGGCGTGGTACGACAACAACGGCAATGTCTATGTGGGTCGTAACGAAGCCGAAGTGCGCCAGGAAAATAACCTGGGCGCCGATGTTGCCCTGCGCCAGGACGAAGACGTACTGGACACCTGGTTCTCCTCTGCCCTGTGGACCTTCTCTACCCTCGGCTGGCCGGAAAACACCGATGCCCTGCGTCAGTTCCACCCGAGCACCGTGATGGTCTCTGGCTTCGACATCATCTTCTTCTGGATTGCCCGCATGATCATGATGACCATGCACTTCATCAAAGATGAAAACGGCAAGCCGCAGGTGCCGTTCCATACCGTCTACATGACCGGTCTGATTCGTGATGACGAAGGCCAGAAGATGTCCAAATCCAAGGGTAACGTTATTGACCCGCTGGATATGGTGGACGGTATCTCTCTGGCGGATCTGCTGGAGAAACGTACCGGCAATATGATGCAGCCGCAACTGGCGGAAAAAATCCGCAAGCGCACCGAGAAGCAGTTCCCGAACGGCATTGAGCCGCACGGCACCGACGCCTTGCGCTTCACCCTGGCCGCGCTGGCCTCGACCGGTCGCGACATCAACTGGGATATGAAGCGTCTGGAAGGTTACCGCAACTTCTGTAACAAGCTGTGGAACGCCAGCCGTTTCGTGCTGATGAATACCGAAGACCAGGATTGCGGCTTCAACGGCGGCGAGATGGTACTGTCGCTGGCGGACCGTTGGATCCTGGCGGAATTCAACCAGACCGTGAAAGCATACCGTGAAGCGCTGGATAACTTCCGCTTCGATATTGCCGCGGGCATCCTGTATGAATTCACCTGGAACCAGTTCTGTGACTGGTATCTGGAGCTGACCAAGCCGGTGATGAGCGGCGGTTCTGAGGCAGAGTTGCGCGGCACGCGTAACACGCTGGTGAACGTGCTGGAAGCGCTGCTGCGTCTGGCGCACCCGATCATTCCGTTTATCACGGAAACCATCTGGCAGCGCGTGAAAGTGCTGAAAGGCATTACCGCCGACACTATCATGCTGCAGCCTATCCCGCAGTACGATGCGTCTCAGGTTGATGAAGCGGCGCTGGCTGATACCGAATGGCTGAAACAGGCGATCGTGGCGGTACGTAATATCCGTGCCGAAATGAACATCTCCCCGGGCAAACCGCTGGAACTGTTGCTGCGTGGTTGCAGTAAAGATGCGGAGCGTCGCGTAAATGACAACCGCAGCTTCCTGTTGAATCTGGCGCGTCTGGAAAGCATCACGGTTCTGCCAGCCGATGATAAAGGTCCGGTTTCCGTGACCAAGATTATCGATGGCGCGGAGCTGCTGATCCCCATGGCAGGTCTGATTAACAAAGAAGACGAGCTGGCGCGTCTGGCGAAAGAAGTGGCGAAGATCGACGCGGAAATTGGCCGTATCGAAAGCAAACTGTCCAACGAAGGTTTTGTGGCGCGCGCACCGGAAGCGGTGATTGCCAAAGAGCGTGAGAAGCTGGACGGCTATGCAGAGGCCAAAACCAAGCTGATTGAACAGCAGGCCGTTATTAGCGCGCTGTAATCAGGCTGCACATGAAAAAGCCGGGCTTCGATAGCCCGGCTTTTTTTGTCCCACAATTCAGGGGGGAAACTCTCAGGTAATCCCCGGTGGCGCTGCGCTTACCGGGGCTACAAACAGCATCACGCATCCGGGAACGTCTGACTTAAAACACCGCCGGGAAGAATGACAACCCGCGCGCCAGCAGGTTCGCCGGATCTTTTGCCGGTTGCTGACCGTGGTTTTCCAGCGTCAGATTCTGCAACTCACCGTGAACATGCGTATTTTCCAGCACATAGCGGGTAAAGCGGACTTTCGCCCATGGATATGCCAGGAAAAGCGTAATCATGCACACCAGCGTATTGCTGATAGACAACCACAGCACGCGCCCAATAGTCACGGTTGATGAGAAGCGAATATGCCCGGCCAGCGTGACCTGCCCGTAAATATAATTACGCATTTTCACGAAGGCATAGATAAAGCAGACAATAATACCGAACAGGTAAACCAGATAGGCCAGCGCGATTTTGCCGTAGAATGGCCCGGCTAACATCGCCAATTGTTCCGGGCTATCGCCCACCGCCTGGGAATATTGCATCAGCGTAAAGAAGGCCGGCACGATGATAAACAACGCCAGTGCCAGGAACGGGAAGAGCAGCAGCATGGAGAACAGCGCTATCCAGATGCACTTCTTGATGGAGTAGGTTGCGGCAAATTTCTGCGTACCGTACTGCAGATTATTCACCAGCATGCCATACCACTGGGCGGTATAAACCCCCTGCATAATGGCGGAACCCAGCAGCAACGCCAGCGTACCAACGCCAATACCCACAATAATCGCGGTATAGGAACCCATGCTGAGAGTGCTCGACATAAACAGCGAAAACACCACCACAGAGACCGTCATAATTAACAACGGGCAGCCCAGCATAACCCACCAGGCGCGCAGCGGGCTGGCGTAAAAGCTAAAGCGCACATTATTAATTTCCGTCATCAGGAATTGATAACGCAGGCCCTGCGTCACCAGCCATGGGAAGAAAAGTAAAAACAACCCTATCATACATAGGGATAACACCACGTTATTATGCGCCATGTTAATCAGAAATATGATATACAGCGCCATGAGGCACAGCCAGCCTACAAATACTGAACGTCCGGTGGCGTGGTAAGAAAAACGCGCCCCTTCCAGATCGGTATTCTCATAAAAATAACGGCGGGCACGCACCAGCGCCCAGGGCAGAAACAACCCGAGGGTAACGATGGTGAGTAAAACGTTTACCAGCCAGATCCAGAAATATCCCGCGCCACTGCCCTGGAACACAAAATTCCGGGAAGGCGTCGCCGCAGCACCACCATTTTCAAAAGTCATAACAATCCTTATCGTAAATCAGAAACAACGCTAATTAAGCCATAGAAATATTGCGGTATTTTTATTTCCGTTATTAAGTTTAGTAAACTTTGTACTAAAAATGTAGCGCCCAATATTACTGGTCTTGTCAGCACAGAAAAGTGATGGTATGGCAGGAAAACGACGATAAAAGCAAATAAAGGCCGAAGCAGAGTCCGGCCTTTTGGTTTTATATGAAAGGAGCTATCGGCATCACGCCGCGGGAAAGCAGGGCGATAAAACCCTTTTCAACCTGCTCGTCATGATCCGTCAACACTACGTCGTCCAAATCTCCTCCAACATGGGTATGAAGGGCCTGGTAACGGATAAAACGTATTTTCATCCACGGATAGGCAAGGCCGAGCGTGATCCCGGAGACGAAGACCAGCAAAACCAGTTGTATCACAACGCCATAGAACGTCAGGGTGGAAGTAAAACGAATACGTCCTTCCGCCAGCGTCAAACCATTCATTAAATGGTTGCGGAAGGCCTGCCAGAGATAAGCCGATGAGATCAGAATGCCGCCAATATAGAGCAGATAGCACAGCAGAATTTGCCCTGGAAACCCTGAGGGCTCGAAATCCTCCGAGCCGTTAATCGTATGCAGCATCGCCATACTGCTATTGGAGATCGAAAGTAAGTAAAACATTAGCCCCATAAACGGAACCAGAATACCTAATGAGAACAGGCAGGCTTTAATACAGTACTTCGTGCTGACACGAATATCGAATTTATGGACGCCGAACTGACCACCTTTCCCGATCAGAGATAGCCATTTGGCATACACATAGCCATTGCTCACGCCCATGCCCACGATTCCGAGCAGTGCCAGAGTAATAATCTTCGCCAGTAAGCTGTCAAAATTGTAACCGCTGAACATCATACTCCCAATACCATAGAGAACCACGCATAATAAAATAGCCAGTAATGTCGGCAGGCCCATCATTACCCACCAGGCTTTTTTCATTGAACAATGAAAGGCGAAGCGGACATTATTTAATGTGGTCATCAGCGCATTATATTGCAGGCTTTTCACCATAAAAAAAGGCATGATCAACATTAGAAGAAATATCGCAATATAACCTAATAATGAATGAAGCATCTCTGCGGTATAGATAACGACAAAAAGGATTATTGACATTAACCAGAAACTTATAAACAGTGCGCCACCCTTTGCATGATAGCCAAAGCGTGCACCGTTTAACTCCATGTTTTCGTACACGTAGCGCCGGGAGCGCACCACTGCCCAGGGGATATAACCCCCTAACGTAATGATACTCAGCAGAACATTAACCAGAGAAATTAAAAAATAATCCAGACCCTTGCCATGAAATATAAATGTTTGTCGGGAATTATTCGTATAACGGATATCACCGTTCATAACTACATCATCCTTAAATATAAACATTGATTTGATAAATAATGATTATCACTTCCGTGAAGCGCGCTACGATAACGTATCCCCCCGTAAATCACATCACAATTAAACGACTTGCAGCCACTTTCAGAGAGTGCTATTAAATACGCGTATAAATGAATGTATTTTATTGAGTGAATGTATGAATGTTGTGGCCAAGCAGAGCGTTACATTACGCCGGATGACTGCCGACGATAATGCCGCGATTGCCTCCGTTATTCGTCGGGTTTCTGCCGAATACGGTCTTACCGCTGATAAAGGCTATACCGTGGCGGACCCCAATCTGGACGAGCTGTACCAACTCTACAGCCAGCCGGGGCACGCCTATTGGGTGGTGGAACAGGATGGCCAGGTGGTGGGCGGCGGCGGTGTCGCCCCGCTGAAATGTAGCGAGCCGGATATTTGCGAACTGCAAAAAATGTATTTCCTGCCTGCCGCACGCGGTCAGGGGCTGGCGAAGAAACTGGCGCTGCTGGCGATTGAACACGCCCGTACGCAGGGCTTCACCCGTTGTTATCTGGAAACTACCGCGTTCTTAAAAGAGGCGATTGGCCTGTATGAGCATCTCGGGTTTAGCCATATCAGCGGGCCGCTGGGCTGTACCGGGCATGTGGATTGCGAAGTGCGAATGCTGAAAACACTGTAATTGTTCCCGGCCCTTTCCTTTTCTACCGGAAAGGACCGGAACCTCTTCTTTACTGATTCTCCGGCGCCATAATCAGACGAATCATTCCCGCAGCCTGATCCTGGGGCAACGTCAGCACGTTACGCCACAAATCCTGCACAATGTCGCAGGCGACTTTCTCTTTGCCGACGCCTTTGCGCGGGTCCGGCATGATCTCAATATCCTGACCGTATTTCTTGACCAGAGCCGCAATAATTGGCTGCAGATGCTGCTGAGCGTCCTGGCGCTCTTTATCTGTCACCGTGTGTCGGTTGACGCCGTAGGCAGCGCGCATCATCGCGGCATCAATATTCATGCGTTTCATCAGGAAATCGCTCGACAACATTTTCGCGGGATTGATCCCCCCTTTCACCGCCGGGAACAGGAAACGAAAGCAATTATCATCGCTGACTTTCTGAATGGCCACGGTTTGCTCCATATTGATCTGCATATAAGCAATCACGTTCTCATCCGGGGCGTTTTGTAAACGCACCATCTGTACGCCGACGATCTGCGGTTGAATATAATCAATAATCTGCTGAGGAGTTTTCCCCTCTTTTTCCATTTTTTTCGCCGTGCTGCGAATAGTTTCCAGCAACTGCGGTTCTTGTTCACGCAACACCTGGTATGTCGGCATGCTGCTTATCGCACGGAACGCCACGTCCATTTGCGACTCACCGCTATTTTGCAGTAAGGGTGCAATATACTGCCGATAGCCCACGTTCCAGACCACAATAGCAACCGCAACAATCACCGCCGAGGTGATGCCGCCGATTTTCCCTTTCCGGCGCAGATACTGCGTCAGTGCTGTCGCCAGGCCAGCGACGAAGGCGGAGAGTAGAATAGACGTCCAGTTCATTTCAGGTTCCTTGTAACCATTTTGCTGATTGTTGTACCAGCCCGGCGAGGATTGTCACCTGGCGAGCGAAATAACTACGGATTCTGGCAGGTCAGCCCGGCACGCCGCTGTGAAAACGAAACTCGGGATCCGGCGAGGTGATCAGTTCGGCTTCGATCTCACCGAAATAGCGAACCCGTGGCGCGATATCCGTTTCCGAGACCTGTTGTGCCAGCGCAAGATAATCCTGATAGTGGCGGGCTTCGGAACGCAGCAATGACAGATAGAATTTCTGTAATTCCTCTTCCAGATACGGGGCCAGCGCGGCAAAACGTTCGCAGGAGCGCGCCTCGATATAGGCACCGCAAATCAGCTTGTCGATAAGCGTAAGCGGCTCATGGGTACGCACACCTTTAAGCATCCCTTTCGCATAGCGGCTGGCAGTGATTTTCACATAAGGAATATTGCGGGCAAGCATAGCTTCGCGTACCTGCCAGAAATGGTGCAACTCTTCTTTGATAAGCAGCACCATGCTGTCGATCAGCGCCCTGCCCCACGGATCATCCGCTTTCGGCATCGCGCCTTTGGCGATCTGCTTGTGCAACGCTACAAAGTCCGGTTCCGGCCCTTCACGAAAGGTAAAAGCTTCATAGGGTTTCAGCCATTCAAGTAGCGCATCGGCCCCACTTTTATCCGCCACATATTTACGCACCAGCAGCATGGCGGTTTGCGCGGCTTTTAATTCGCAGACCATATGATCGGTGAGCAACAGCGGAAGGTTTTGCGGGTCGCGGGCTTTATCTATCCAGGCCTGAGGTGTTGGGCAATGCAGAAAGTGTAAAACCGGGGAGAGTATTTGCGGGTAATCCATGGCTGTTCCTTGCACTGCGGCAGCCGTAGCTGCCGCACAGGGAAGACTTAGTGACGTACGCCGTCGTCGTCTTCATCCTCGTATTCATCTTCGTCGCCGTCTTCGTCTTCACCGTTCGGGTCTTCGTAGTAGGTGCCCCAACCGTCATATTCGACATCAAATTTCTCGGCCAGGTTAATCAGTTGTTCCACCTGCGCGTCAATCAGCTCGGCTTTCAGGGCGGATTCGCTCAGAATGTCGCAGCAAATCACGACTTCGCCCTCTTCCAGCTCCAGCTCTTCCGGCTCGGTCACTTCGTAACCCAGTTTAAACGCTTCGACGGCCACTTTTTCCAGCGTCTCGAAGTCATCTGCCGACAGGTGATGCTCAATGGTGTAGAGCGCATCAGGATCGCTGCCATCTTCCAGCAATTCTTCAATAATCAGACGCGTCTCTTCGCGCTGTCCTTCCAGGTGTTCCGGGTTCGCCATGGCTCATTCCTCATAATGTGGCAGATAGAGATATTGTCACATACCGTTGGCAATGCCTCCACTCCTGGCGGAAAAGATTTATTCATTTGGCTTGCAAATGAATATTCATACATATAAATTGAATTTTAATTCAATAAGTGGCTTTAGCCAGGTGAGGGAACCATGTCGTCGTTTTACCAGAAACATTTTTTGAAATTGCTCGATTTTACCCCTGCTGAAATCAACGCTCTGCTGCAACTCGCCGCCAAACTGAAAGCCGATAAGAAAAACGGCAAAGAAGAACAAAAGCTTACCGGAAAAAACATCGCGCTCATCTTCGAAAAAGACTCAACTCGCACCCGGTGCTCTTTCGAAGTTGCCGCATTTGACCAGGGCGCTCGCGTCACCTGGATCGGCCCAAGCGGCAGTCAGATTGGGCATAAAGAATCAATTAAGGATACCGCACGCGTACTCGGCAGAATGTACGATGGTATTCAGTATCGCGGTTATGGCCAGGAGATCGTCGAAACCCTGGCGCAGTTTGCCGGTGTTCCGGTGTGGAACGGCCTGACCAATGAGTTTCACCCGACGCAACTGCTGGCTGACCTGTTGACCATGCAAGAGCACCTGCCGGGCAAAGCGTTTAATGAAATGACGCTGGTTTATGCAGGCGACGCGCGTAACAATATGGGCAACTCCATGCTGGAAGCAGCGGCGATGACCGGGCTGGATTTACGCCTCGTCGCCCCGACAGCCTGCTGGCCGGAAGCCAGTCTGGTAGCGAAGTGTAAAGCGCTGGCAGAGAAAAACGGTGGCAATATTACACTGACCGAAGATATCGCCGCAGGGGTGAAAGGGGCAGACTTTATCTACACCGACGTGTGGGTATCGATGGGCGAGGCGAAAGAGAAGTGGGCCGAGCGCATTAACCTGCTGCGTCCGTATCAGGTGAATAGCCAGATGCTGACGCTGACCGGTAACCCGGATGTGAAGTTCCTGCACTGCCTGCCTGCATTCCACGACGACCAGACGACGCTTGGCAAGAAGATGGCTGAAGAGTTCGGTCTGCACGGCGGAATGGAAGTGACCGACGAGGTGTTTGAATCGTCGGCCAGTATTGTGTTTGATCAGGCGGAAAACCGCATGCACACCATCAAAGCGGTGATGGTCGCGACCCTGGCTCAGTAATCATTTCCACAGCGCGCTACGCCTACCGTGGCTACACTCAGGCGTAGCCCGGATGAGCGCAGCGCAACCGGGAAAATCACCCGCATCTCAAAAATTGAATTTATACCGCTCGGCAACGATAAGCTGCTCGCCATAGTGAATAGGCTGGTAGTCAGCATCCAGAATCAGTGTCTTCATTAAAAACAGCGGCTCTCCGAGCGGCTGTTCCAGCAGCGTTGCCGTCTCGCCGTGGGCGCGCACCATCTCCACGGTGGTCTCCCCGGCATGGGTTGGGCGGATCGCGTACTTTTCGCGTAAAAGCTGATACAACGAACCGCTCAGATCTTCCTGCTGTAAAAAACCAAATCGCTTGAGCGAGTAGTAGTTATTCTCCAGCATCAAAGGCTGGTCCCCCGCGCGACGCAGGCGTTGAATATAGAGCAACGAGTCGTCGTCAGCTAAGCGCAGCGCTTCGCGAACATGGTGATAATCGTCGAGGATAGCGGTACGCAGCACCTTGCTGGCGGTAGTCAGATGGCTGCTGTCACAGGCATCGGTAAAGCTCAGCAGATGCACCACTTTACGTTCAATCTTCGGCAGACAAACAAAGGTGCCCTTTCCCTGTTTCTTAACCAGATAGCCTTCGTCCACCAGCTCTTTAATAGCGTTACGCACCGTCACACGGCTAATGTCATACAGCTCACTCAGCTCAACTTCGGTGGGTATTTTCGCCCCTTCCGCAAGTTTACCGGAGGAGATATCGCTGAGGATTTTGTCCTTCAACTGTCTGTATAGCGGGACAGCGGTATGCTGTTGCAGTCCATTACTCAACATCGCGTTTTCACCAACAGGGCCAATGATTTGAACCCGGATTATAGTCGATGCGCGCACGGCAAACTATGCCGGCGCGCATAGCGCGCTTAAACCCAGGCGGAGATGGCCGCAAAAATGGCGCTGGTGATCCACAGCAGCGGAAACAGGCGCATAATCACCCGCAGCCACTGACCAAACCCTACGCGCGCAATCGACAACCCGGCCAGCAGCACACCGCCGGTGGGCGAAATAAGATTGGTCAGCCCGTTACCAAATTGATAGGCCATCACCATCGCCTCTTTATTGATGTTAACCAGATCGCCCAGCGGTGCGAGCACCGGCATGGTTAACGCCGCTTCCCCCGAAGAGGACGGCACGAAGAAGGTGATGATGTTATGGCTCACCAGCATTAGCGTCGTAAAAGCATACTGCGGTAAACCATCCAGCATTTCCGACAGGCCATAGAGCAGGGTGTCGATGATTTTGCCGTTATCCGCCACAACCAGAATGCCGCGCGCCAGGCCGATAACGACCGCAGCATAGACAAACTCTTTGCAGCCATCGACAAAGCTTTCCGCCACATCGCTCACAGACATTCTGCTGACGATACCGGCAAACAGCCCCAGAGCTAAAAAGACGGTACCAATCTCCACCATATACCAGCCACGGGTGATGAGCCCCCAGGAGATGACCGCCAGCGCGAGTACAAAGGCGATGATGATCAACCGGTCACTCAGCGAAAAGTGTACCGTTCCTGTCTGCTCTCCCATAAACAGCGAGCGGTTCTGGGAGTCGCTTTCATACGACGGTGATTTGCTCGGGTCACGCTTCACACGATGGGCGTACCACATGGTGAAGATAATCGACATCGCGGTAAAAACCACCCAGGCAATGGCGCGCAGCCAGAGCTGTGGGTTGCCCTGAATACCGGCAACGCCCTGGGCGATAAGCACGGAAAAGGGGTTGGTCATCGCGCCGACGTAGCCAATCTGCGTCCCCAGAAATAAGATCAAAATGGCGGTGAGGGAGTCATAACCCAGTGCGAACATCAGTGAAATGAAGATGGCATAGAGCGGAATGACCTCTTCGCTCATGCCGAAAGTCGCACCGCCCAGGCTGAACAGCGTCATCGACAGCGGAATCACCAGAATCCCTTTGCCTGCCAGCCGCTGCGCCAGCGCAAGCAGGCCGCGCTCAATGGCGCCGGTCCGCATAATAATGCCAAACGCGCCACCGACTATCAGCACAAAGGCGATCACATCGGCTGCTTTAATGATGCCTTCTAAGGGAGCGGCAAGAATGGCCGAAAGCCCCTGTCGTAAGTCACCATCAGCGGTGACTTTTTCAAGTACATGATAAGAGCCGGGCACCACCAGGTTTTTGGTCTCGCCACCCGGTAAAGTGACCGCGTGATAGTCAAAGCTGCCGCTGGGGATGCACCACGTTAAAACGGCAACCACAACAATGATAAAAAAGATCAGAGCGTAGCAGTGGGGTACGGCCCATTTTATTGTTGGAATACGCATAATCTGCCTCGGTAAGAATTCGCTTTATCGCCTGTCATCACGTCGTCTGTGCGCGTGAAGGCGGGCGTCTATAAAACATCGTGTGTTGTACGGCCATCCATCAGGGTCAGCACCACGCGCGCGTTACGCACTTCATCATCGGCACAGGTGAGCAGGTTGCGGTCGAACACGGCAATATCCGCGCACTTGCCCACGGCCAGACTTCCGGTCTGTGCCCCCATGCCATGCTGAACGGCGGCGTTGATGGTCCAGGCTTTCAGAAGCTGTGTTCGCGTCATTCCGTGTTCGCGATACCACCCTTCCGGTGGCGAACCATCGGCAAAATGGCGACAGCAGGCCGCATAGATCGCATCGGGAATACTGGGGATAAACAGCGGCAAATCGGTGCCGATGGTCACCAGAACCCCGGCATTAAACAGCGCGGCATAGTTAAAGAACTGCCTCTCTCTGGCTTCGCCTCCGCGCTCACGCATATAGGCGTCAGACGCGCTCTGATTAAGCAGCAGTATCTGCGCGTAGACCTCAGCAGAAAGGCCCAGTGCGGCAAGACGTGGGATATCGTCCGGATGCGGGCACTCGAGATCGCTTAAGGCGTGATGGCGCACTCGGGGAGGATTGGCGCGGTGACATTCCGCGAAAATATCGATGCAATGACGTATGGCGGCATCCCCTTCGGCGTTCAGGCAGCAATTAAACCCAAGCCGGTCGGCCTCCAGCACCTGTTGGCGCAATAGCGCGTAATCCACCGGTTTTTCGTTATGCGTGTGCGGCCGGTCGGTATAAGGCTGCAACATGTCGCCGGTGTAATCGGCAATCACGCCATCCACCATAAATTTAAAGCCATGAAAACGCAGCCGGTCAGAGTGAAAACGGTCACGCGCCTGGCGGGCAAAAGTAAAATTAGCGGCGCTGGCCACTGGCTCACTGACCAGGCTGACGCGCAGTGACAATTCATCATTCGCCTCAAGCCCGGCCCAGGCGTCCAGCAGCGCGGGAGCATCATCAAAACAGACATCTTTAATTGCCGTTATACCGCGCGTCGCCAGCATCGCCATAAAGGCGCGCAACTCTTCTTTTACCTGCCCCGCGTCGTTAAGCATTTCTGTAAGCAGGTGCACACGTGACTCCGCGCTACAGTCGTCAGGCGTGAACCCGTAGCGAGCGATCGCTGCCTGATTCATCCAGCAATAGCTCTTGTCACTATTAATCGCGACCACCGGGCGACAGGGAAAAGCGTCGTCAAGTTCTGCACTGGCAGGTAACGCTCCCCACTGCGCCGCAGACCAGCCCCACGCGTACAGGCTTTTTCCGGCAGGCAGATCCTGCTCCGCTTTTTTGAGCAGCAATAGTGCCGCCGCGCTAGTGTTCGTGGCGCTAAGATCTACGCCGCGATGCATGCTCATATACCCCGTGAAAAAGGTGTGATTATCACAAAAACCAGGACAAATTAGCCGCTCGCCGAGATCGCGAAAATGGGTAGTGGGGCCGCGCCACGGGCTAATATCTTCATCGTTTGCAAGTATCGCTGAAATAACGCCGTGGTTTATAACAATATATCCAGAAAATAATTCATCGCTGTCGGCAGTAAATATATTATCCGACCGCAGAATAAGATCAGCAGTATGATATTCAGGCATAACTCTTTCCTTATTGGGGAGAAAGCGCAAAACCGCGCCCCTTCCCCTCATAAAATGAGCGAAATAAAAACCTATTTAGATAGCGTTATTTAATAGCGAACACCGTAGCCGAAAGCCCCCTCTTTGAGGCAGATTTTCGCCGAAAATAATGCGGCTTGCTTAAGGCTTGCAGGAATCGCTTCTTCATCCGGGATATTTGTCTGTGCAAGATAATGGCACAGGAAGGCGGTAATAAACGCGTCGCCTGCCCCCATCGTATCCACAGGGGTGACATATTCCGGGGCCTGTTGATACCACTGTTTGCCATCAAACAGAATTGCCCCTTCGCTGCCACGCGTGGCACAGACAATCCGACTGCCACTATCGTGCGCCTGCTGAATAATGTCTCGCGTCTGCTCAAGGCTGTAATCAGCGCAGGAGAAAAAGGCAAAATCGACATACTGGCAAAGCGGCAACGCCTCTTCGAGTACAAAATCATCCGAGAAGTCATACGAGACGGGCACACCCAGTTGCTGTAATGCCGGAAGCTGTTCTTCCATATAGCTATAACAACCGCTGTGAATGAGAGAATATTCCCGCAGATAGTCCGTATGATGGAAAATAAAATCCATTGAGGTTGTTTTACGAATACCTCCGGCATTTGATCCGAGAAATATTCGCTCGCCATCTTCTATTTTAAGCTGCGCACAACCATTCTCCCCGGAGACATATAAACAGTGCGGATGTCTGACACCCAGTTCGTCCAGTACGGAAATAACATGTTTTGCCGCGCTGTCATTGCCAAAAATACCCAGATACGCCGCTTCATGGCCCAGCATAGAGGCATAAGCTGCAAAATTAAGCGCATTGCCGCCTGGGTACATCGTACGAATATGGGCATACTGATCGACGACATTATCGCCAACGCCTATGACTTTCATCATGCTCTCCTTAATACGCGACTTGTCCCATATAGCGACGTGTTTCCAGCGGGTGTTGACGAATATCCGCCAGCGCCGAACGATATTCACACATAATGCTGTAGAACAGCACCGGGTTAAAGAACTCCACGACGCGCGGAGGGAGCACGCCAATACCCAGCTCTTTTGCATCAACCACTTCCACTTTTTCTGCGTAGGTGGAAAGGAAAGCGTTAGCCCGCTCATCCATCACGCGGGTGCGACCTTCGTTCATCAGTAAGATAAACGGCGTCTCTTTATCGGTCACTTCAAACGGCCCGTGGAAATATTCGCCGGAGTGAATGGGCGCGGCGTGCAGCCACTGCATCTCCATTAACGAACAGATGGCGAAGCCGTAAGCATGGCCATAGGACGCACCGCTGGAAAGGATATAAAACAATTTTTCGTCCTGATAACGACGGGCAAAGCGCTGGCAGCGATCAGCCACCTGTTGACGCGCTTTTGCAATAACGCCGTTGATTTGTTCCATGCCCTGCTGAAAATCCGCATAAGCCGCATAGCCTTCCACCTGATTGAGTACCTCGACGCACAGGCTGAGGATAATCGCCATCGGGTTATCAACGACATTGGTATCGTTGCCCCAGGCATACAGAATGTTATGGCTGGCGTGCTGAATAAGCTTCGCCTGTTCGTTGTGGGTCAGGGTCACGGTTTGCGCCTGATGCGCACGCGCCAGTTTTGCCGCCGCGACCGATTCCGGCGTATTGCCGCCGTGCGAACAGACAATGACCAGTGAGTTTTCACTGAGGGTTTTCGGGGTGGCATAAACAAATTCATTCGCGGTGTACATGCCCACATGCAGCGTGGTGGCTTCGCTGTCGAAGAAGTATTTTGCCGGATACATATCCACCAGCGAACCGCCGCATGCCACCAGAAACACCTGGCGAATCCCGCCATTGTCTTTAACATTTCCCGCCAGTTTTTCAATAATTTCTTTGATATTCATAACGTTGAAAATCTCCACATAAGTTAGACGCAGGGATATTGAATTCGGAATAACATTAATACGTTATAATACGTATTAATGAGATCGCCATCATGTTTTCGTTATGCGATGTGGTAAGGAGAAGCCAGGCAGGGAGGGAGAGTGGAAAGTCAGATTCGTTGGGTGCGCTGTTCGTGTAGCTCTGATAAGGGTGGAGGGGTAGTTGGATGTTTTCCCGGGTGTGCATGCGCTTACCCGGGCTACGACCGGCTTTCTCTCTCTCCCCCGGGGGTGAGGAATCCCCACAAAAATGCGAGCACGAACGGTCCCCTCTCCTCTTTGGGGAGAGGGTTAGGGTGAGGGGGAAAATGCGGCTCAGGAGGCGGGTTCCGTTCACCTTATGTTCATGGCGAAATGTCACCTTCGGACACGTGAACGGGTAAAGGGGAACACCGCGTTCCCCTTTACAATCCCTGCGGCCCCGCAAAGAAATCGGTGCTTCGCACTGCGATCGCTCCCCTCACCCCGGTAGGATGAGGGGAAACGGGTAACGCGAGTCAGGCTACTAAAACCTTCACAACCACTTTACGCACCTGTGCGGGCGCGCCCACGGCACACAGCGGTTTATGGACTTCGCCTGGGTAGAACACCACAAAATCCCCTTCGCTCAGCACCACCGTTTTTTCCTGACCGCCTTCCGGCAGGAACGCGATATCTTTATCTGCCAGCCAGTCGGTGTCCGGCGCGCCTGCGGGCAGCGTACTGAATGTCATCCCTTCCTGACCTTTGAGCACAATCTGGATATCCAGATAACGGGCGTGATATTCCGCGCGGCGCTCGGCAAACGGCTGAGTCATGTCTTCAGAAACGAGATAAAACAGGTTGTTACCGTCAATATCGTGCTTCCCGGTCGGGGTGGCATCCGTCACGCGGGCTTTGACATGTTCAATGGCCTGGCGCAGTTCTTCCGGCAACCAGCTTTGTAAGTGGTGAATGTTGCCAACGATCATAGCTATCTCCTCAAGATAAAACATCGTTTCATTTTTAGCTTTTATACGGAAAAATGGCGATGCTCACCACCCCTTTTTAGCGAAGAGTTGCGCTTGCGCATGTTTATTCCACCGGATTGTCAGTACGACTATTCACACGCCCGCAAAGTAATTACTTATTTATTAAATATGCATTTATATGCAAATAAACCGATTGCCTGACGCAAATGTTGCATTAATCGCTTGAAACCGAAAAGTAGCTGAGTATAATCGCGGACAATTTGCCGGGAGGAAGCATGGTCCAGTGTGTTCGACATAATGTCCCTGGGCGTCTGAAAAAGGACGCAGGCCTGCCGTTTTTCTTCCCGTTGCCCACCCCATTCCATAGCCCCTCTATTGAGGGGCTTTTTTTTGCGCAGTCGTCAGGAGATAAACATGGCTAACCCGCTATATCAAAAACATATCATTTCCATAAACGATCTCAGCCGCGAAGAACTTGAACTGGTGCTGAATACTGCCGCCCGGCTGAAAGCCAACCCGCAGCCGGAGTTACTCAAGCACAAAGTGATCGCCAGCTGCTTCTTTGAAGCCTCAACGCGTACCCGCCTGTCGTTTGAGACCTCCATGCATCGCCTGGGGGCGAGCGTGGTGGGTTTTTCTGACAGCAGCAACACCTCGCTCGGCAAGAAGGGCGAAACGCTGGCGGATACGATTTCAGTTATCAGCACCTATGTGGACGCGATTGTGATGCGCCACCCACAGGAAGGCGCCGCCCGTCTGGCGACCGAATTTTCCGGCGGCATTCCTGTTCTGAACGCGGGCGACGGTGCTAACCAGCATCCGACTCAGACCCTGCTGGATCTGTTCACCATTCAGGAAACCCAGGGCCGCCTGGAGAACCTCAACATCGCGATGGTCGGTGACCTGAAATATGGCCGCACCGTGCACTCGCTGGCGCAGGCGCTGGCGAAGTTCAACGGCAACCGCTTCTACTTTATCGCCCCGGATGCGCTGGCCATGCCGCAGTACATTCTCGACATGCTCGATGAGAAAGGGCTGGCGTGGAGCATTCACGCCAGCATCGAAGAGGTGATGGCTGAGGTCGATATTCTGTATATGACCCGCGTGCAGAAAGAGCGTCTGGATCCATCAGAATATGCCAACGTCAAAGCCCAGTTCATCCTGCGCGCCAGCGACCTTATCGGCGCACGCGGCAACATGAAAGTACTGCATCCGCTGCCACGCGTTGATGAGATCACTACCGACGTGGATAAAACGCCGCACGCCTGGTATTTCCAACAGGCCGGTAATGGCATCTTTGCGCGCCAGGCACTGCTGGCACTGGTTCTGAATAGTGATTTGGCTCTGTAGGAGGAAGCGACAATGACACACGACAATAAACTCCAGGTTGAAGCGATCAATCGCGGTACGGTGATTGACCACATTCCGGCACAAGTAGGTTTTAAGCTGCTGACGCTATTCAAGCTGACGGAAACCGAGCAGCGTATCACTATCGGTCTGAACCTGCCGTCAGGCGAAATGGGCCGCAAGGACCTGATCAAAATCGAGAATACCTTCCTGACGGATGAGCAGGTTAACCAACTGGCGCTGTATGCCCCGCAGGCGACGGTAAACCGCATCGACAACTATGAAGTGGTGAGCAAGTCTCATCCGAACCTGCCGGATCGCATCGACAGCGTGCTGGTCTGCCCGAACAGCAACTGTATCAGCCATGCTGAACCGGTCGCCTCCAGCTTCGCGGTGAAGAAACGCCCACACGATATCGCCCTGAAATGCAAATACTGTGAAAAAGAGTTTTCGCATTCTGTGGTACTGGCAGGGTAATTGATGCAAAGGTGTACTCAAGTCAGTGACTGGGGCGAACAAACCTGGCCAACAAGCATGCAACTTGAAGTATGACGGGTATAATGAGCCCCGACCTTATTACCGCTGTAATTCAGGAGAAATCATGAGCAAAACTATCGCGACGGAAAATGCACCAGCAGCAATCGGCCCTTATGTTCAGGGTGTTGATCTCGGCAGCATGATCATCACCTCCGGTCAGATCCCGGTGGATCCGAAAACCGGTAGCGTGCCGGACGACGTTTCTGCCCAGGCGCGTCAGTCGCTGGAAAATGTGAAAGCTATCGTGGAAGCCGCAGGCCTTAAAGTGGGCGATATCGTGAAAACGACGGTGTTTGTGAAAGATCTGAACGACTTCGCTACCGTTAACGCGACCTACGAAGCATTCTTTACCGAGCACAACGCCACCTTCCCGGCGCGTTCGTGCGTAGAAGTGGCGCGTCTGCCGAAAGATGTGAAAATCGAGATTGAAGCCATCGCAGTACGCCGCTAAGGCTTTCCCGGATGCGGCGCAAGCGCCTTATCCGGGCACCACGTAGCCCCGGTCAGCGGCAGCGCCACCGGGGATCTCCCTCACACATGCCTTAAAGTGACTCATCTGCCAAAGGCGGTAAAAATCGCGATTGAAGCCATCGTGGTACGCCGCTAATCTCGCTGAAAACATATTAATAGCCGCCATGGAGGGATGATCATGGCAAAAGTACGTTTCACTGAGGAACAGATTGCTGATTTTCTTCAACAATCCAAAAATGGGGTTCCCAACAACGTATTGTGCGAGAAATTTGGATTCAGCCCGAGCACGCTTCGACGCTGGCAAGAATTACACGCCCAACGGATACGCGGTGAGTTAAAACAAGCAGAAAAAACCGCGTCCTACGTCTTTCTGGGCTTCTTGATTTCGACTTTACTGCTCGCTTTTATTTTCTCAAAACCCGTTGCCAGTTGGGTTATTCCCTTTGTCTTACTTTACTGCCTGCGTTACATCCGCCGCTATCGCGCGCTGTCTGCAGAACATATCAAGGAAGGAGATACCTCCCTCGCACGTTCAGGCTTAGGAGCGGATAATGTCTTTTATCAGTTAAGCTGGTGCCTGATTATTCTTTTCCTCTGCTCACTGGGGTATCTGTTCGTGCACCTGATCTTGAGATAATCGACCTGAACAAAACGGCTTCAGGTCGATTATTACAGCAAGTTACTGCCAGCCATACCGGCGGCTGTAGAACCCTTTCACCATCTGCGTCAGCGTCATGTATCCGGCCAGGATCGCAATCAGCCACGGGAAGTAAGAGAGCGGCAATGCCTGCAGTTGCAGATAGCTTGCCAACGGCGAGAACGGCAGCGCGATACCCACCAGAATCACCATCAGCGTCATCATGATCAGCGGCCAGGCGGCGCGGCTTTGAATAAAGGGCACGCGGCGAGTACGGATCATATGCACAATCAACGTCTGTGACAGCAGCCCTTCCACAAACCAGCCCGACTGGAACAGGGTCTGCGCTTCCGGCACATTCGCCTTAAATACCCACCACATGACGCAGAAGGTCAGAATGTCGAAAATGGAGCTGATCGGGCCGAAGAAGATCATAAAACGACCGAGATCGGCAGGATTCCAGCGCTGCGGTTGACGAATCTGCTCGTCATCAACGTTATCAAACGGGATCGCCACCTGGGATACATCATAAAGCAGGTTCTGAATCAGCAAGTGCAACGGCAACATGGGCAGGAATGGCAGGAAGGCGCTCGCCACTAACACGCTGAACACGTTACCAAAGTTAGAGCTGGCAGTCATTTTGATGTATTTCAGCATGTTAGCGAAGGTTTTACGCCCTTCAATAACCCCCTCTTCCAGCACCATCAGGCTTTTTTCCAGCAGGATGATATCGGCCGCTTCACGGGCAATATCCACCGCGCCATCCACGGAAATGCCAATGTCTGCCGCGCGCAGCGCCGGCGCGTCGTTGATGCCGTCACCCATAAAGCCCACCACGTGCCCTTCACGACGCAGCACGGTCACAATCCGTTCTTTGTGCATCGGCGTCAGACGGGCAAACAACGTGGTACGTTTTGCCAGCACCGCCAGTTCGTCATCACCCAAATGCTCAATCTGGTTGCCCGTCACCACCTCGCCGACATCCAGCCCCACCTCCAGGCAGACTTTCGCCGCCACCAGCTCGCTGTCACCGGTCAAAATTTTCACCGTCACACCGTTGGCTTTCAGCGCTTTCAACGCTGGTGCCGTGGTCTCTTTCGGCGGATCGAGGAACGCAATGTAGCCTTCCAGAATCAGGTCGGATTCGTCCACACGATGGTAATCGCCGCTGCGTGCCGGGAGATATTTGGTTGCCACCGCCACCACCCGCAGCCCCTGGCGGTTCTGCGTTTCGGTGACGCGCTGAATACGGCGCAGCATGGTTTCATCCAGTGGCACGATATCGCCGTTGTAACGCACCTGGCTGCAGACGTTGAGGACCTCCTGCAACGCCCCTTTGCAAATCAACTGGTGTGCATCCGCGTTTTCGGCGACCACCACCGACATGCGACGACGCTCGAAATCAAACGGGATCTCGTCAATTTTCTGCCAGCGGGTCGAGAGCGTCCGGGCCGCTTCTGCTTCCACCCCTTCCAGCACCGCCGTATCGAGCAGGTTTTTCAACCCGGTCTGGTAATGGCTGTTCAGCCAGGCACAGTGCAACACCCGTTCACTGACTTTACCGGCGATATCCGTGTGGTTTTCCAGCACGATTTTATCCTGCGTTAACGTACCGGTTTTATCGGTACACAGGATGTCCATAGCGCCAAAGTTTTGAATCGCATCCAGATGCTTGACGATCACTTTCTGTTTTGACAGTTTCACCGCGCCGCGTGCCAACGTAGAGGTGACGATCATCGGCAGCATTTCCGGCGTCAGCCCCACGGCAACTGAGAGCGAAAACAGCGCCGCTTCCCACCAGTCACCTTTGGTGAAGCCGTTGATCAGCAACACCACCGGCGTCATCACCATCATAAAGCGGATAAGCAGCATGCTGACGCGGCCAATGCCTTTCTGGAACGCATTCGGCTCGCTCTCTTGTTCACTCACCCGTCCGGCCAGTTGTCCAAACCAGGTGTTGCCGCCCGTGGCGATAACTACCGCCTGCGCCGTGCCGCTCACCACGTTGGTCCCCATAAAACAGAGGGTGTCGCTTTCCAGCGGGTTGGTCTGATCCGCTGCACGGGTTTTTGCCACTTTTTCTACCGGCAGGGATTCACCGGTCAGCGACGCTTGCGCCACGAACAGGTCGCGCGCCTGCACCACACGCAGATCAGCCGGGATCATATCTCCCGCCGCCAGCTTCACGATGTCCCCCGGTACCAGTTGGTCGAGCGGGATCTCCATCCAACGGGTTTCCCCCTGCTCATTGGCTACACGCAGCACCGTTGCGGTATTGCTCACCATCGCTTTCAGTGCATCCGCCGCTTTGGTGGAACGCGCTTCCTGAATAAAGTTCAGGAAGGTCGATATAGCGACCATCAGCGCAATCACCCCGGCGGCAAATAGATCTTCCGACGCGTAGGAGAAAATACCCAGGCAGGTCAGCAGCAGGTTAAACGGGTTGCGATAGCAGGACCACAGATGCGCCCACCAGGGCACCGGGCGCTGACCGGGGATCTGGTTAACGCCGTGTTTTTCCCGCGCGTCCTGCACCTCTTTTTCATTCAGCCCTTCCGGATGGCTGTTGAGCTGTTGCCACAGTTCGGCGAGTTCCATCGTCGACAGCGCCAGGCAACGATCGCTTAGCGAAGCCGGAACCTCGACGTGTTGAATATTAGCGGCGTCAGGCAGCGGGTCACGCTGAACGAGACGGCGAGGTAAGTGGCGGTTAAGCCGGGCCAGGAGTCGGGTGATATTTTTGAACATAGTAGTCATCCTTGCCCCCGCATCACGCGGGTGCCACTACACGTCATCCTTCGCGATGTCGCTTTGTTGGCTCGACATATCACGAAAGATGTTGTGCATTGCCGCAGGCACGGGCCATCCGCGCCAGCAGGCGTTTTCAGTTATGCAGGGACGTTTTGCGTCGCTGCCTTACGTTTCCGGTAAGGCAGCAAAGGCGGGCTTACCGGAAAGAGTGTCTCCGTCGCGGGAGAGGTGCGGGATCAGGGTCCATAAAACCTCCGGTAAGGGTGAAAAGAGTACGATTTCAAGCGTCGTTATTATAACTCCGGTGAATTAAACCGAACGTAAACCAGACTTTACCCATTGTCGTTTGGTTGAGTACTCACCAAACTTTCTTTATTCTGCTATCCGCCCAGAAGAGGAACAGGACAGGACGCATGCAAAACCGGCTGACGATCAAAGACATTGCGCGTTTAAGTGGCGTTGGGAAATCAACGGTGTCTCGCGTGCTGAATAATGAAAGCGGTGTAAGCGAACGTACCCGCGAACGCGTGGAAGCGGTGGTCAATCAACACGGTTTTTCACCTTCCCGTTCCGCACGCGCCATGCGCGGTCAGAGCGATAAAGTGGTGGCCATCATTGTCTCCCGTCTCGATTCTCTTTCGGAAAACCTGGCCGTCCAGACCATGCTCCCTACCTTCTATGAACAGGGTTATGACCCGATCATGATGGAAAGCCAGTTCTCGCCGGATTTGGTCGAAGAACATCTGCATATGCTACGCCGCCGCAATATTGATGGCGTCGTGCTGTTTGGCTTTACCGGCGTCACGGAGAAGCTGTTATCCTCGTGGCGCGCCTCGCTGGTCCTGCTGGCACGGGATGCCAAAGGGTTCGCCTCCGTCTGCTATGACGACGAAGGGGCCATAAACCTGCTGATGCAGAATCTCTACGATCAGGGCCATCGCCACATTAGTTTTATTGGCGTACCGCACAGCGATATCACCACGGGCAAGCGTCGCCACGAGGCCTATCTGGCGTTTTGCGAGCGCCATCAACTCACCCCCAATTTCATTTTGCCGGGTCTCGCGATGAAACATGGCTACGATAACGTCGCCAGCGTGTTGACGCCCGACACCAGCGCCCTGCTCTGTGCAACGGACACCCTTGCCCTGGGAGCCAGCAAATATTTGCAGGAACAGCGCATTGATAATCTGCAACTGGCGAGCGTGGGGAATACACCGTTGATGAAATTTCTCCACCCGGAGATCGTCACCGTTGATCCCGGCTATGCCGAAGCAGGCCGCCAGGCCGCGGCGCAACTGATCGATCAGGTCAATGGCCGCACCGATCCACGTCAAATTGTGATCCCCGCCCACCTCGCCTGAGTCCCCCTCTCGCACGGTTTATTGTGATCTTCGCTTGGTTTCGGGAACGTTCCCATTTTCAGTTATTGAGCCAATGGATATGCTTGCGCACATTCATCAGCAGTCATTATTTCTCTCAGTGGGGCATCACGATGAGCAAAGTCAGACAAGAGGATCTCGCCAGGCTTATTGAACTGGTCGGAGGACGTGAAAACATCGCTACGGTGAGTCATTGCATCACCCGCCTGCGTTTTGTCCTGAACGCACCGGACAAAGCCGACCCAAAAACCATCGAAACGCTGCCGATGGTCAAAGGCTGCTTTACCAACGCCGGGCAGTTTCAGGTTGTTATTGGTACCGACGTGGGCGACTGGTATCAGGCACTCATCAGTGCCATCGGCAAGGCCTCTGCCGATAAAGAACAGATCAAACGTGCGGCGCGCCAGAACATGAAATGGCACGAACAGTTGATCTCACACTTTGCCGAGATCTTCTTCCCCCTCTTGCCTGCGTTGATCAGCGGCGGTTTGATCCTGGGCTTCCGTAACGTCATTGGCGATCTGCCGATGAGTAACGGCCAGACGCTGGCGCAGATGTACCCCGGCCTCAAAACCGTCTACGACTTCCTGTGGCTGATTGGCGAGGCGATTTTCTTCTATCTGCCGGTGGGCATCTGCTGGTCGGCGGTGCGTAAAATGGGCGGCACGCCGATCCTCGGGATCGTGCTGGGCGTGACCCTCGTCTCCCCACAACTGATGAATGCTTACCTGCTCGGCTCCCAGGTGCCGGAAGTCTGGAATTTCGGGCTGTTTAGCATCGCCAAAGTGGGTTATCAGGCACAGGTTATTCCTGCCCTGCTGGCCGGTCTGGCGCTGGGGCTCATTGAAACACGCCTTAAAAAATGGGTGCCGGATTACCTCTATTTGGTGGTCGTGCCGGTCTGTTCCTTGCTGCTGGCGGTGTTCCTCGCTCATGCCTTTATTGGCCCGTTCGGCCGCATGATCGGCGATGGCGTGGCCTTCGCGGTACGCCACCTGATGACCGGCAGCTTTGCGCCCATTGGCGCGGCGCTGTTTGGCTTCCTCTATGCGCCGCTGGTCATTACTGGTGTGCACCAGACGACGCTGGCTATCGACATGCAGATGATTCAGAGCATGGGCGGCACCCCGGTGTGGCCACTGATTGCGCTCTCTAATATTGCTCAGGCATCAGCGGTAACCGGGATCATTATTGTCAGCCGTAAACAGAACGAACGTGAAATCTCCGTCCCGGCGGCCATTGCGGCTTATCTCGGTGTGACCGAACCGGCAATGTACGGCATCAACCTGAAATACCGCTTCCCGATGCTCTGCGCGATGGTCGGCTCCGGTCTTGCCGGGCTGCTGTGTGGCCTGAACGGCGTGCTGGCAAATGGCATCGGTGTCGGCGGCCTGCCGGGCATCCTCTCCATTCAGCCCTCTTTCTGGCAGGTGTTCGCACTGGCGATGGCCGTCGCGATTATCGTGCCGATGGCGCTGACCTCGGTGGTTTACCAGCGTAAGTTCCGCCAGGGCACGCTGCAGATTGTGTAACTTTTTTGGGGCGCGATTGCGCCCCTTCGCTTTTACCAGGAAATCATTATGAATACCCTTCCTCACTGGTGGCAGAACGGTGTTATCTACCAGATCTATCCGAAGAGCTTCCAGGACACGACCGGCAGCGGCACGGGCGATTTACGCGGCGTGATTATGCGCCTCGATTACCTGAAAACCCTCGGCGTAGACGCCATCTGGCTGACACCGTTTTATATCTCACCGCAGGTGGATAACGGCTACGACGTAGCCAATTACACCGCAATCGACCCGCTCTACGGTACGCTGGAAGATTTTGATGAGCTGGTCGCTCAGGCCAAAGCGCGCGGCATTCGCCTGGTGCTGGATATGGTGTTTAACCACACCTCCACGCAGCACGCCTGGTTTCGTGAGTCTCAGGATCCCGCCAGCCCGTACCGCAGTTTTTATATCTGGCGCGATGGCACACCGGATGAACTTCCCAATAACTGGCGCTCGAAGTTTGGCGGCAACGCCTGGCGCTGGCACGCGGCAAGCGAGCAGTACTATCTGCATCTCTTTGCGCCGGAGCAGGCGGATCTGAACTGGGAAAACCCGGCGGTTCGCAGCGAACTGAAAAAGGTCTGCGAATTCTGGGCCGATCGCGGTGTCGACGGTTTACGCCTGGATGTGGTCAATCTGATCTCCAAAGATCAGGATTTCCCGGACGATCATGACGGTGATGGCCGTCGTTTTTATACGGACGGGCCGCGTGCCCATGAATTCTTGCAGGAGATGAGCCGGGATGTTTTCCAGCCGCGTAACCTGATGACGGTAGGCGAAATGTCATCGACCTCGCTGGAACATTGCCAGCAATATGCCGCGCTGGATGGACGCGAACTGTCGATGACGTTCAACTTCCACCATCTGAAAGTGGATTATCCCGGCGGTAAGAAGTGGGGGCTGGCGCGCCCGGATTTCGTGGCATTGAAATCGCTGTTCAGCCACTGGCAGCAGGGCATGCATAAAGTGGCGTGGAATGCGTTGTTCTGGTGTAACCACGACCAGCCGCGCATTGTGTCGCGCTTTGGTGATGAAGGCGAACTGCGCGTGCCGTCCGCCAAAATGCTGGCGATGGTGCTGCACGGTATGCAAGGGACGCCCTATATCTACCAGGGCGAAGAGATTGGGATGACCAATCCGCATTTTACGCGAATCACCGATTATCGGGACGTGGAAAGCCACAATATGTTTGCCGAATTACGGGCCAGCGGGCGCGATGCCGACGAGCTGTTGGCGATTCTGGCCAGTAAATCCCGCGATAACAGCCGCACGCCAATGCAGTGGTCGGGCGAGAAGCATGCCGGGTTCACAACCGGTGAACCCTGGATTGGCCTGTGTGAAAACCGCGACGAAGTTAACGCGCAGGCGGCGATGAACGATCCGGATTCAGTGTTTTATACCTATCTGCGTCTGATTGCCTTGCGTAAAGAGCAGCCGATCCTGACCTGGGGCGATTATGAGGATTTGCTGCCCACGCACCCCTGGTTGTGGTGTTATCGCCGTCAGTGGCTGGGGCAGACGCTGGTGGTGGCGGCAAACCTGAGCCGTGAATGCCAGCAGTGGCAACCTAAAGAGATGCCAGGGCAGTGGCAGCCGATCATGAGCAATTACGCCGAAATTTCCCCAGCGCCCGGTGAGATGACGCTGCGTCCGTTTGAAGCGGTATGGTGGCTGCAATCCGACGACTGACCTGGCCCCGGATGCGGCGCAGGCGCCTTATCCGGGCAACGACCGGTTTTCTCCCTCTCCCCGGCCCTCTCCCTGAGGGAGAGGGGGAAAAGAAATTCGTAGCCCTGGCAAGCATAGCGACACCGGGGAGTGCGTTATATCCGCGTGTCCTATTACCTTACTGTTTTTGTTGAATAATTAATCAGATTTTTCTTGGTAGAATTTACAAAGCCGCCAGTGCCCGCCGTTTGTACTCTCCCTTTTTTACTTTGTTCTGAATCAAAAAAATCGCAAACTTGTTTGATGCAAATCACTATATATAGAACTTAGAATGCACGCCGACCCAACATATTGTATTAATCGTCTATTATTCCAACAAAGCAACGGCATCGACGCTGGCCGGAATTGTGGATAACAAGGGTCAGGATTCGGGGAACTCACTGTCGCAACAACACTTACCTCCAGTGAATAATTCCTCACCTCTGTGGATAACCTGTTTTTAATATGGAGTGATCATGACACCGCATGTGATGAAACGAGACGGCAAGAAAGTGCCGTTCAAATCAGAGCGCATCAAAGAAGCCATTCTGCGTGCAGCTAAAGCAGCGGGAGTCGATGACGCGGACTATTGCGCCACCGTCGCAGAAATTGTCAGTCAGCAGATGCAAAACCGTTCACAGGTCGACATCAACGAAATCCAGACCGCTGTCGAAAACCAGCTCATGTCCGGTTCCCACAAGCAGCTCGCGCGTGCCTATATTGAATATCGCCACGATCGTGATATCGCGCGTGAAAAACGGGGCCGCCTGAACCAGGAAATTCGCGGGTTGGTGGAACAGACCAACTCCGCACTGCTGAACGAAAACGCAAACAAAGACAGTAAAGTCATTCCGACCCAGCGCGACCTGCTGGCCGGTATCGTTGCCAAACACTATGCCCGTCAGCACCTGTTGCCGCGCGAGGTGGTACTGGCGCATGAGCGTGGTGAAATCCATTATCACGATCTCGACTATTCGCCGTTCTTCCCGATGTTCAACTGCATGCTGATCGACCTGAAAGGCATGCTGACCCACGGCTTTAAAATGGGCAACGCGGAAATTGAGCCGCCGAAATCCATCTCTACCGCAACCGCAGTGACCGCGCAAATTATCGCGCAGGTCGCCAGCCACATTTACGGCGGTACCACCATCAACCGTATCGACGAAGTGCTGGCGCCGTTTGTCACCGCAAGCTTTGCCAAACACCGTAAAGTCGCCGACGAATGGAAAATTCCGGATGCCGACGGCTACGCACACAGCCGCACGGAAAAAGAGTGTTACGACGCCTTCCAGTCACTGGAATATGAAGTCAATACGCTGCACACCGCCAACGGCCAGACCCCGTTCGTCACCTTCGGCTTTGGTCTTGGCACCAGTTGGGAATCGCGTCTGATTCAGCAGTCGATTCTGCGTAACCGCATCGCGGGTCTTGGTAAAAACCGTAAAACCGCCGTGTTCCCGAAACTGGTGTTCGCCATTAAAGATGGCCTGAACCATAAGTTTGATGACCCGAATTACGACATCAAACAACTGGCGCTGGAGTGCGCGAGCAAACGCATGTACCCGGATATCCTCAACTACGATCAGGTCGTGAAAGTGACCGGCTCGTTTAAAACACCGATGGGCTGCCGCAGCTTCCTCGGCGTGTACGAAGAGAACGGCGAACAGATCCACGACGGGCGTAACAACCTGGGCGTCATCAGCCTGAACCTGCCGCGCATCGCGCTGGAAGCCAAAGGCAACGAAGCCGCGTTCTGGAAATTGCTGGATGAACGTCTGGTGCTGGCGCGTAAGGCGCTGATGACCCGTATCGCCCGTCTGGAAGGGGTGAAAGCGCGTGTGGCACCGATCCTCTATATGGAAGGGGCCTGCGGCGTGCGTCTGAAAGCGGACGACGATGTCTCTGAAATTTTCAAAAACGGCCGTGCGTCTATCTCGCTTGGCTTTATCGGCATCCACGAAACCATCAACGCGCTGTTCGGCAAAGAGCATATGTTCGACAGTGAAACGCTGCGTGCCAAAGGCGTTGCGATTGTAGAGCGTCTGCGCCAGGCGGTGGATCAATGGAAAGAGGAGACCGGCTACGGCTTTAGCCTCTACAGCACCCCAAGTGAAAACCTGTGTGACCGTTTCTGCCGTCTGGATACCGCTGAGTTTGGTGTGGTGGATGGGGTGACGGATAAAGGTTATTACACCAACAGCTTCCATCTCGATGTCGAGAAGAAGGTAAACCCGTACGACAAGATTGATTTCGAAGCGCCATATCCACCGCTCGCCAGCGGGGGGTTCATTTGCTACGGCGAGTACCCGAATATTCAGCACAACCTGCGTGCGCTGGAAGATGTCTGGGATTACAGCTATCAGCATGTGCCCTATTACGGGACCAATACGCCGATTGATGAGTGCTACGAGTGTGGTTTTACCGGCGAGTTCGAGTGTACCAGCAAAGGCTTCACCTGCCCGAAATGCGGCAACCACGATGCAGCACGAGTATCGGTGACCCGCCGCGTGTGCGGTTATCTGGGTAGTCCGGATGCCCGTCCGTTTAACGCCGGGAAGCAGGAAGAAGTGAAACGCCGCGTTAAGCATCTGGGGAATGGGCAGCTCGGTTAATTTCTATTCACGGCAAGTAAATCAGGAGATCGCAGTATGAATACTTACGAGTTAATCAAAGATGCAATTCTGAATAAAAAACAAATAACTGCTGTATATGATGGTTACTATCGCGAGATGTGCCCTCATGCCTTAGGAACCAAAAATGGCAAACAACAGGCATTGTTTTTCCAATTTGGAGGAGAAAGTAGTAAAGGGAAAATCGATCCTTCATCTTCCTATAATTGGCGCTGTTTAAGATTGGTAGATCTAGAGGATGTTCAAATTCGTGATGGCGAGTGGTATACCGCAGATAATCACAGCAAAGCTCAAACTTGCGTCGATCACATTGATTACGAAGTAAAATTATAAGTGAATTGCCACCAATACTACCCTGTCGACATCGTCAACGGCCCCGGCACCCGCTGCACCCTGTTTGTTTCAGGGTGCGTGCACGAATGCCCTGGATGCTATAACAAAAGCACCTGGCGGCTGAATTCGGGCCAGCCGTTCACCAAAGAGATGGAAGACCAGATCATTGACGATCTCAATGACACCCGCGTCAAGCGCCAGGGGATATCGTTGTCCGGCGGCGATCCGCTCCATCCGCAGAATGTCCCGGATATCCTCAAGCTGGTGCAGCGCATCCGCACCGAATGTCCGGGCAAAGATATCTGGGTCTGGACGGGGTATAAGTTAAACGAGCTGAACGACGCGCAAATGGCCGTTGTCGATTTAATTAACGTATTGATCGACGGGAAGTTTGTGCAGGATTTAAAAGACCCGGCGCTTATCTGGCGGGGCAGCAGCAACCAGGTGGTGCATCACCTGCGATAGTAAAACCCCGGCACAGGTGCCAGGGTTATCAGTCACCCGGATCGGGCGCTTGCGCCGCCATCCGGGTTTTTCCCCGGCGGCGCTATGCTGCCGGGGCGACGAAGACACGTGATACACCCAGCCTGAACGGATTATTTCGCCACGATAAAGCGTTTGGCGTCATCCATATAGGCTTTGTCGCCTGCAGGCGCAATAATCGAACCAAAGTTCATGTGCGCACGCAGTTTCCAGCTCGCCGGGATATTCCAGGTACGCTGAACATCCGCATCCACCAGCGGGTTGTAGTGCTGGAGGTTGGCGCCAATGCCTTTTTCTGCCAGTGCCAGCCATACCGCGTATTGCGCGATACCTGAACTATGCTCTGACCAAATCGGGAAGTTGTCGGCGTAGGCGGCAAACTGCTCCTGCAGCCCGGTCACGACGTCCTGATCTTCAAAGAACAGCACGGAACCCGCCGCAGCGGCAAAACCATCGAGTTTGTCGGAGGTGGCGTGGAAGCTCTCTGCCGGAACAATTTTTCTCAGTTGCTCACGGACCAGCTCCCAGAATTTATTGTGCTCATTACCCAGCAGGATCAGCGCGCGAGAACTCTGCGAGTTGAACGCGGATGGCGCTTGCTTGATGGCGTCCTGAATCGTCTGAACAACGTCATCTTCCGGCAACGGCAGGTCTTTGCCCAGTGCATAAATAGTTCTGCGTTGTTTCGCTAAGGCAAGGTAGTTCTCTGGCATAACGCCTCCTGAAAGCGTGGTGAATTCCAACGGAGTTGGGGTGTGCGTGACGGGCTGCTCCCGGGAAAGTAATGCGTTCAAAATTCGCTGAAACGAGTTCATGGTTCGCTGATTCCTGTCGGTCCCTTAAACGAGAGCAAACACCCCGCAGGCTGTTTACTCTGACTGTGAAAAGAGTAGCCCTGCCAGCCAGTTAGGGAAAGCAGAACTATTTGTATCTATCGTTCAAAAAAAGTGAAAGAACCCTTAGTGTGATTATTTACTAAACATATTTTTATTACTGCCGATAATGACGTAGTCTCGTTCTTTCCCGCGTAGATTCATCATCCAACGAGGCAGAAGGCTCCTTGCGTCAGGTCCTGGATTGCATTTTTCGGAGATGACAATGAACGGTATTGATAAAGTTACCGCCGTAAGCGCAGGCACACTTGGTGATCCTCATTTATCAAATAATGAAAGTACGTTTGGTCTGCGAAATAAACCTAAATCAGCAGATGCTAATTCTGACACTAATAGCTCTGGCAGCGATGATAGCAGTACCAAACTTTCGCTATCGTCCAAAACAGCGGAGGAAATTAAGAAACAACATCAATTAAAACAGGAAGAAATAAAAAAGACTGACTATACCCTGGAGATGACGGGCATCCCGCTATTTCATGGTCGGCTGGTCTCGGTGGTGAAATATCCTGACGGGAGTGAAGAGATGGTTGATGCCCTCTCTGGCGTCAAATTAACGGCGCAAGACCTGCAGCAACAGTTTAGTCGCTCTACAGAAAGCGTTCAGGAATCATTAAATATAGAGATGGCAAACATTGCAGGGACTCCGGGAGAGACTATTAAATCTCACGCCGGTAACGCAGAATAAATATTAAAAAATATAATCAATCTTGCTTGCGGAATAGTAAATCATTTACTACGCACACAGATATATAAAATAAGAAAACCTTATTTCCGCCAAGGAAAATAAGCACAAGCTTTAAATAGAATATTCGTTTTACTCTTTCGGAATATTAAGCAGTAACGTCTGGTCAGGTGGGGCGCGTTGTTTCAACGCGCAATCCCCATTAAAAGCGGCTAACGCATTCCATGGCTACGGTTTTAAATGACATGAAATCCTTACAGGCACTCAATCGGGATGCTGCCCGCTCGCGTAAGAACGTGACGAAAATATCGTATATCGCCATCGCCTCCTCATATTCACTTTTGCTAATGGCCAGCAGGAAAATAACGTGAGCCGTCTCCTCTCCCCACTGAATACCCTGGGGCGCCAGCACCGTATAGACCACCGTCTTTTGCGCCAGCAGGCCCAGCGAGTGCGGCAGCGCGATCCCCTCACCCAGCATGGTGCTGACAATCGCTTCACGTTCCACGACCGAGTCGAGGAAATCCGCATCCACAAACCCTTCCCGCTGAAGCTGGGCACAAAGCGTAGTGAACAACATTTGTCTGTCTAACGGCTGGTCGATAATCGTGAAATGCGAAGCATCGAAATACTTTTCCAGAATCCACGGCCGCGTTCTGTCCACCAGCACCAGTTTGCCGATCTGTTCAAGCTGGTAGTCCGTCGGGAACGGCGCGATGGTCACAATCGGCTTCTCTTTATCGCTGATCCTTGCCGTGGAGATAACAAAGTCTTCGCTAATGGCCTCGCACTGCTCATAGTCGCGCAGCGTCAGCGTACGGGTGACCTCAATCTGTGGATATTTGCGTTGCAGCACCGCCTCAATCATTCGCGCCATCGCGTTACCCGCATCGCACACCAGCATCACCCGCGGCTGGCGCTGATAGCCAATGTTGTAATGCCGCTCCAGCCCAACGCCGATGTGCAGCACCAGGAAGCCGACTTCGTTTTCGCTGATCACATACGGCGTATATTTCCCCCAACTGGAGACCGCGGCAAGCGTCATGTCCCACGCCATCGGGTAGTGCTGCTTGATGTTATCCAGCAACGGATTAGGGATCATGATTTGATAGCGCACCCGGGTGATCATGGTCTTGATATGGGTAAGCAGATCCGCATGTAACTGCGCATCGTTTTGCAGGTTGTAGTTATAGTGGGTGTTGATGTAATTGAGGATGTAATTGACCAGCGCTTCGTCATCGTCCGCACTGATGGCGCTGGGGGTAATGTCCTGCAACTGACGCCCGGCGATATGCACCCGCAGCCAGTGGACTTCCGAAGCCGCCAGCGGTTTTTCGGCAAGCTGTTGCAGCGCGGCGGCAATCTCGCGCGCAGCATCCCGCACGTTCTTGTCACCGTCTTCGGCGGTGAACTCTGACAGCGGAAACCCTTCGCTGATACGGCGTACCGCTACCGCACAATACAGGCGGATGAAGCGCTCGCCCTCATCGGTCAGCCGAATATGATGCCGGGTAAAAACATCGCGCAGAATCACCGCCAGTTGCTCCGGTATCCCTTTATTGAGCGCCTCTTCGGTGACAAGCGGGTTGCGGGCATTCTGCTGCGTCAGTTCCCAGAGTAAATCCGTCAGGCAGGCACGCAGCGCCATTTCGCTGCCGAACAACTTCATACCGTGACGCGGCCGGGTTTCCAGCGTCAGGCGATAGCGGGAAAACCACTCCCTCACCTCCGCCATGTCATTTTGCAACGTGGCGCGACTGACAAACCACTCGTCCGCCAGATCCTCCAGTTTGATGGAAAAGGCCGACGTCAGAAAACGCAGCAGAAGATGCTGTACCCGTTCCGCTCCGCTGCGGGGGATACGCAGCGTGCGCGGACGCTCTGCCTGCAGGGTCTGATAACGGCTGGCGTCGTCAATTTTTAGCTGATAACCGCTGCCACGGTTGAGGATAAACTGTGCCCCGTGGCTTTCCAGCAAAGCATTCAGCGCAGTGATATCAGCCCGGACGGTACGCGTGGAAACCGACAGCCGCTGCGCCAGTTCATCCTGCGGCAGCGTCTCGTTCTGCAACATCATAAACAGTTGCGCTAAACGTTGGTTGGGGAATCGCACGTCGTTGTCCTCTTAACATGGCTTTTCTCCCCCTCCCTGAGGGAGAGGGGCGGGGTGAGGGTGTGTTAACCCACTCGCTGTTGGGTTATCGCCAGCAACTGGCGGACATCCGCAGGGCGGGTATCGCCGCTTACCTTATCAATAATAGAACTATAAATATGAGGAATGATTTTACTCACCCCTGCGTCCAGTGCGATCTGCAAAATCTCACCAAAGTTCTCCAGATCGATACCGCCCGTCGGCTCCAGCCAGAAGTCATAACGCGCGCACGCTTCCGCCACCGCCTGGTACTCTTCGCGACATTTCAGGCCGCCCATCGGGAAATATTTAATCGAACTGCCGCCCATGTCTTTGAGCAGTGCAATCGCCGTTTCCACCGGGACGATGCCGTCCGCCACCTGGCTGCTGAGCGGCCCGGTAGAGATTTTGACCAGACCCGGCGTGCCCGTTGGCGACACCAGACCGTTCACTACGGTCGCGTTCTGACCGAGCAGCGCACGGCTGGTCGCCACCCCGGTAAAGACCTGGTTAACATGCTGCGGCTGTACTTCACGGGAGATGGCGCTCACCATCGCCGACTGGTTCGGGTCCCCTGCCCCCAGGCCCACGGAGAGGGCATTGTCGATACGCGCCGCATACTCCCGCATATCTGCCACCGCGCTTGCCACATCCGGGTAGTTTTTGGAGAGCACCCCCACCAGCACATGACCTTCTGCGGCCTCGTAAATAGCGCTGGCGTTCTCTTTGCTCCCCGCCAGCACATTCAGGCAGACACGGTCATGGTAAAAATTGGGCGTCAGTTTCATGCGCGGGGCTCCTTATTCAGTTCTTCGGCGATACGGTTCGCCACAATGTCCAGTTGTTCAGCGCTCACGCTGCGTACATCGGCTTCGATGATCCCTTCATTGGCTTTGTAGCCACGGAAATAAATGGCGTATTCCCCCTGTTTCAGGGCACTGACCAGCTCGCCGGTGGCAATGCCGGTGATCGCTTCATCAAACTTGATTTCGCTACGGGCGATATCACGACCGGCGCTGTCCCACACCACGCGGGCGCTGACGCCGTTGAGGGTATTCAGCCTGTCGATAAACGGCGTCATTTTGGCGACCATCTCTGCGCCGCTCTCTTTGGTGGCGCTCAGGTAGTGCTCAATGGCACATGTCAGCCCGAGGATACCCTCTTTGCCCACTTTCATGGCGCGCCCGATCCCCGCCGTCTGGCGTTTGACCCACTCCACGTACTGTGTTTTGCCGATGACCAGCCCGCTGGTTGGCCCTTCGATCGCCTTCGCACCGCTGTAAATCACCAGATCTGCCCCGGCACGGTAATAGCACTGCAAATCTTCTTCCGCCGCCGCATCCACAATCAGCGGCAGGTTGTGTTTACGTGCCACTACCGCCGCCTGTTCCACACTCAGCATGCTTTTTTGTACACAGTGATGCGATTTGATGTAGAGGATTGCCGCCGTGCGCGGGGAGATGGCCGCCGCCAGTTGGTCGGCAGAGCACTCGTTGGCATAGCCTGCTTCAACCACCTTTCCACCGCCCAGCGCCACCATGGTGCCCACCGGGGCGCCAAAGTTGACGTTATGGCCGCGTGGCAGGACGATTTCGTTGTTCTCAATCGGCGTGCTGTGCAGGTTTTCCAGCAACCAGTCGCTATCTTTCACCAGTACCGCCGCCACCGACTGGGCGATCCCCGCCGAGGCGCAGGAGACGACCGTCGCCCCTTCCACTTCCAGCAGCTTCGCAATGTAGTCGCCGGTTTTGTTCACCAGATCTTTCATTTCGAAGTAGTGATTCATGCCGTTCAACACGGCCTCAGCGACTTCCGGGCGCGGTGTGGAAACCCCCAGCATCGTCATGCGCCCGGAGGCGTTAATCACTTGCTTTAACTGATATTTTTCATAAATCGAAGACATGTTCCGCACTCCCTTGTTCGGTCATATAGCCCTTGCCTGCGCGAATAGCGGCAAGCGGCGTGAGTAACAGGTCGGCCTGCAGGGTGTCGTTTTCCGCGTCACGAAAGAGCGCGGGCTGACGGCGCAGGTCGAAAATGGTCAGGTCGGCGTCATAGCCTACGGCAAGCCGGCCTTTGCGACGCAAACGCAGTCCGTCGGCGGCATGGTCGGTCACACAGGCAATCACCTGTGGCAGCGACATGCCAATAGCCAGGAATTTGGACATCACTTTCGCCAGCGAGAAGACCGGGCCGTTGATCCGGTTGCGGCAGTAGATATCAGAACTGATAGTCTGCGGCAGAATGCCAAGGGCAATAGCCTGTTTTGCGACGGCAAAGCTAAAACTGGCGCTACCGTGGCCGATATCCAGACGCACGCCGCGCGCAATGGCACGCGTGATAGAGGCACGCAGTTCGCCGGATGGCGTCAGAATGCGGTTGGGTTTGCCGTTATAGCAGTGGGTGATGATGTCGCCGGAAGTCAGCAGATCGGCAATCTCATCCAGGTTCGGTGGGTTGTTACCGATATGAACCATCAACGGCAGGTCGCCGTTCTCTTGCTGGATAGCTTTGGCGCGCTCTAGTGGCTTAATGCCGTTCTCACCGACGACGCTACTGCTCATACGCGCTTTCAGGCCGACAATAAAATCCGGATGGCGTTTCACCGCGTCGCGCGCGGCATCGGCGTCAATATTCGCCATGTTTGCCAGTTCGTTTTGCGCGATCAGCCCAACGCGGGAGATATTCAGTAGCGCATAGACCTCGGTCACCGCCTTACGGGTAATGGCATAAAAGTCATCAATGTCGTCTGCCCCCGTACTTCCCGCATCAATGACCGTGGTCACCCCCGTCGCGATACCGACGCTATCCGGCTGGTCATTGTAAATCGGCGATTTGGAGTAGCAATGGACGTGGGAGTCAATCCAGCCCGCACTCACATAATGCTCACCACCTAAATCAACGGTTTTCATCGCCGGGCCGCTAATGTCGCCCAGCGCCGCGATGTTACCGTTTTCGATGGCGATATCCGTCACCGTGTCATCCACCAGACGCGCCCGGCGCAGGAGTAAATCAAACATGCGAATCTCCAGTGATAACGGGCGCTTACGCGCCCGGTCAGATCAAAGTGCAATCGGGAAAATGGAGCCCAGCAGCATCGCCCCGAGGATAGCGCCCCCGGTAATCGGTTTTTGCCAGAGGTAGAACAGCAGCGCGCCAATCAGAGAGCCGATGCCGATAGGAATCGACGCGGTCATCGCGCTGAGGATAATCAACGGGCCCAGGAAACGGCCGGAAGCATTGCCCGCCCCCATCATGACGTCCGCCCCGTAGGTGGAATCGCTCTGGTTGATGGTGAACTTACGCGCCAGAATGATGATGTAACCAATCGCCAGGCCAATCACCAGACCGGTCGCCAGCGAAGCGAGAAAGTTGGTCACCGGAAACATAATGCCCGCGCCCAGCAGTAGCGCAGGAACACCGAGGCCAACGCCGGTTTGAATCGCCCCGCCGATGTCCAGAATCCCCACCAGTGAACCTTCGATAATGCGGGCGAACAGGAAGCTCGCGCCAAAGGCCGCCACCGCGCCGTAGGCGCCGGTATCAATTCCCGATTTCAGCATCGCCACGAACGCCACTTCGTTAAAGGCACCGATGCCGTAGAGGTAGTACATATGGGTCCCGGCGAAGACGCCGGAAGAGAGCAGACCGACAAAAATCGGGAATGACCAGTCGGCGTACCAAAAACCTTTATTCTGTTCCATCATCGTTCCTTACTTGCCGCTGAGCGAGTTATGGATGAGCTCCAGCCAGTTCGGCGCGCTCAGGTGGAAGGACTGGATCATTTTCAGATCGAAGCCACGGAAGAAGGCGCTCAGGACAAACAGGGCCACAATGGCGCTCATCATCACTTTGGTGACGCGATGCCAGCCGCTCTCTTCCACACCTTTACCAATCAGAATACCCAGCACCAGGCCCGGCACGGCGTTACCCATGATGAGCTGCGCGGCACCGCCAAAAACGGTGGCCCAGAAGCCGGATTTTTTCCCCGCATCGATCGCCGCCAGCCAGAAGATCACCGGCATGACGGTGTTAACCAGCAGGTTCGCCGCAGGCACCAGAACTTTCACCGCCGTCACCTGTAGTGCCGCCGGAACGGAGGAGGCCGTCAGGTTAAGGAAGGTCACCACGATCATGCCGATCAGACCGCAGGCGATAGCCATCTTTTTCGGATCGTGGAGGGTTTCGCCGACGTTGCGGTTTTTCACCATCAACGCCGCCGCGCCCCAGTTCGGAATGATGCGATGATCAACGTCCTGAGTGAAGGAACCCGCCGCTACGGACGAGGCCCAGGCATTGAAGAAGAAACCTAACCCAAAGGAGAAGTGAGAAGCCGGATCCCCTTCACAGGAATTCAGCTCGCCGAGTGTACGAAATGCGCCCATCCCTTGCGTGGTTGGCGCATGAAACATGCGTGCAGCCCCAGCGCCTACCCCGACGCCCACAAGGCCGCCGATGATGAGCGATTTTATTAAAATTATCAGGAACATCAGTCTGCCCTTTTAGTCAAAATCAGCGTTGCGTGACGAAATCCACTTTGTCGAGATTGATGGCGGTCACGTTGACGGTGACATCCAGCTCCACGCTGTATGTCCGTCTTTCGCGGCGCAGAAAGAAGAACAAAAAAGCCTCTTTCCGCGTCGTTTCATGCGCATGAACAACCTGCACGTCCTGTGGCTCTATACGCAGTAAAATGTGCGGCGACGCTTTCATCACCGCGGCCTGAACATGGTTCAGCGCATCGGAAAACGCGCGCGCTTTCGCCTCGCCTTTCCCTTTAACCCTGACCGTGGTGGTGAACTGTTCTTTCATGGTTACGCGCCGTATTTTTTCTGCCACGCCTGCACCAGGCGCTCGCCTAACTCTTCTTTATCCATAAAGCCGAAACCCAGTACATTGCAGCCTTCGTTGATGGCGGTAACGCCCTCTTCAACCGAACGCATGCCGTATTTGGCTTTATAGCCGTGTTTGTTTTGCGCGGTGATAGCCCCCGCGCCGCCGCTGCCGCAAAACGAGATGCCGAACGTCGCGTTTTCCGCTTTCATCACATCGCCCAGCTTCATATCCGCCGCCACACCCGGCACCACCACGGCGCGCCCACCGGCTTTCTCAACACCTGCCGCCACTTTCTGGCCTTTACCCAGACGGTCGCCAATCACTACGGTAATCTGTTCCATTGTTCGCTCCTTATAGGTTGTCTTTTGCCACTTCGAAGTGCACCGACAGTAGCCAGGCTTCTTCTTCCGGGAGGTTGCCAAATTGCGCCACGACATCGCGGGCAAGTTGCATTGATTCAGGCGAGATTTCGTCAAACAGGCTGGCATCCACCTCCGGTAGCGGCTCGCCAGTCACTGACCGGTGCGCCATCGCACGGACATGCGAGGTCAACATCTGCTGCTGCACCGCGTTAGGCGTGATGTTGTGCTGGCTCAGCAAAGTGTATACCTGCGTGAGCATATGCCCGGCCAGGCTTGCCGTTTGTTCCGCCCCGTCTCCAGCGTCGTTCATTACCGCTCCGTTTTTCACTCGTCTTACCCCGTTAATGGCCTGGAATAAAACTAACGTTGCAGGTTAAGAGTTTGTAGCGAGGAGTTTTCCACTTTGAAGTGGAAAGCCGGGAGACTTTAGTGATCTGCGCCACATTAATGCGCCCATCCGGGGCTTTTCACTGTGCAGCGCTCACAGCTTTGATGGAAAAATGCGGAAAAACGGGGCTACGGGAGAATAAAAAAACGGTCAACATGAAGGGAAAAGTGTGACGAGATAAGGGTTCCTTATGAAAAAGGATCAAAGGGTCGTTTTTAGCGCCTGCAAAAAGTAGTCGGTAAACGAAGAGACGATCGGCAGCAGCGGCCTGATCGGTAAGCGCAGCAAATGCATGGGGCGCGGAGGTGGCAGGTAGTCTGGCAGCACCGGACAGAGACGGCCGTCGTCGATATCCTGTTGTAACGTCAGAACAGAGTGCTGCACTATTCCCAACCCGGCGAGCGCCGCCTGGCGTATCGCTTCGCCAGAATCGACCATCAGACGCGGTGTAATCGCAATCTCCAGCTTCCCGGACGGGCCTTCCAGTTGCCAGCTATGATCCGAGCGCCACTGGCTGAAACTGATGCAATGATGCTGCCTCAGATCTTGTGGCGTGAGCGGCGTGCCGTGGCGTTGCAGGTATTCGGGGGAGGCGGCGAGGATCATACGATACGGCGGAAGCGGAATGGCGACGATCCCGTCATCGTTGATATTGCCAATGCGTATCGCCAACTGGAAGCGCTCTTCAATCAGATCCACTTTCCGATCGGTCAGCACCATTTCAGCATCGACCCCAGGATATTGCTGCAAAAATCGCGACAGGATGGGGGTGAGAACGCGCTGGCCAAAGGTCACCGGCGCGCTGATACGCAGCATGCCCGCGACATTGTCATACAGGTGGTTTGCCAGCCCGTCCGCCTCACGAATGGTGGCGAGAATCTGCAGGCCATACTGGTAAAAACGCTGGCCGGCATCCGTCAGCCCTTGTCGCCGGGTCGTCCGGTGAAGCAACTGGCATCCCGTTCTGGCTTCCAGTTCGCGCACATGTTTACCCACCATCGCCGGGGTGATGCCCAGCTCTTCCGCCGCCGCGGTGAAGCTGCCGCAGGTTACCGTGCGGACAAAGGACTCAACGCATTTTAAGTAATCCATTCACCACCCCAATTCTAAACCCTGGCTATCAAATCAAAATAACAGAGTCCACTTTATCCGCCCATAACAGGGAGGAATAATCGTCACATTACCCTCTATTAGGTCATTTTATTATGCAATCACTGGTTTTCGATGAGTTTGGATCTGCCGACGTGTTGTACTTGCGAGAGAGCGCTACGCCGCAGCCAGGGCCGGGCGATATTCTCGTTGAAATTTCCGCGGCCGGGCTTAACTTTGCCGATGTCTATCGGCGACAGGGACGCTATCCTCTTGCCGGAGACGCCCCCTGGACAGCGGGTTATGAAGGGGCCGGGCGCGTGGTGCAGGTCGGTGCGGGGGTCAGCGGCTGGCAGCCGGGGGATCGTATTGGCTTTACCGATGTGCCGCTGGCACATGCCAGCCACGTTATCGTGCCGCAAACCCATGCTATTCACCTTCCCGACTGGCTTAGCGAGGCGCAGGCCGCCGCCGTGCTGTTGCAAGGATTAACCGCTGATTACCTGATCCACGATGTATTGCCAGTGTTGCCGGGGATGCGCGTTGCCGTACTGGCCGCTGCCGGTGGTGTTGGGCGGCTACTGACGCGGATGCTCGTCCACCGGGGTGTTCAGGTGCTTGCCGTAGCATCAAGCCAGGAGAAGCAGGCCATCTGCCTTGCCCACGGGGCGGAAATTGCGGTGGGTTATGACACCTGGCAGAAACAGGCCGCAGGCTGCGATATCGTTTTTGACTCCGTCGGCAGCACCCTGTTGCAAAGCCTCGAAGCCGTGAAAGAAGGCGGTCGCGTGGTGCTGTTTGGTATGTCAGGAGGAAAAATTCCGGCCGTGGATCCGGCTGATTTTTTACTGAAATCCTCCGGGGTGCTGGGGGCCGATCTGTGGACATACTTGACCTCGCGGGAGCAACGTCAACGGCGGGCGGATCGCCTGTTCGGGCTTATCAAAGAGGGTCACGTTTCGCTGCCCGATATCACCGCGTTTTCACTGAGGGAAGGGGCAAAAGCGCATCGTTTGCTGGAGAACCGGGAATTTAGCGGGAAGATCGTACTTGTCCCGTAGCGGGGAGAGAAGCGGGGCATTTGCCCCGCTTCGGGATAGTTAGCGGAACTTCTTGTGGTTGCTGTTGCGGGTGGCTTTAAAATCTTCAGCCGCCGCTTTTGCTTCTTTGACTTTGCCTTCGTTCGCCAGTTTCAGCGCGCCGTCGATCTGACCAATCAGCGTTTGCATCCCCTGGTGGTAGTCTTTCATTTCAGGGCTGTCCGGCGCTTTACCTTCCAGCTTCGGCGGTGTCGCTTTTTGCGCATCTTCGGCAGCCGTGCGCATTTTGGTTAACGCATCTTTAATGGTGGCGGCATCATCCGATTTTTCGACAACCTGGAGATTTTTGTTGAGGGTGTCCATGTCATCTTCAAGGTCGGCAGCAAAGACATGTGCCGAGCCCAGGACAAGGGTAGAGACAGCTAACATCGCCAGCAGTTTTTTCCGCATTGCTCACTTCCTTTTTTATTATTAAAAAAAGCCATACCCTCAATAATTCGAGATTCAGGCAGCCGGAAAACGTGTGAATTCCAGCCGCTTACAGGAGTAAACGACCGGAGTGCGCACGTACAACCAACGCGCCTGTAACTTGAAATATGGCGGGCATTACTGACCGGCGATTTTCATCTCCGGTAACAACACTGAACCACACTGGATATTACTACGTGTTTCGATATCGTCAGCAATCGTAACGATATTACGCCACATATCTTTCAGATTTCCTGCAATGGTGATCTCACTTACCGGGTACTGAATTTCACCGTTTTCCACCCAGAACCCCGCCGCACCGCGGGAGTAGTCGCCAGTAATACCGCTAACGCCCTGCCCCATCAGTTCGGTAACCACCAGACCGGTACCCATCTGCTTAAGCAATTGCTCAAAGCTCAGGCCGCGCCCGGCGATCCGCCAGTTGTGGATCCCGCCCGCGTGCCCGGTGCTTTTCAGCCCCAGTTTGCGTGCGGAGTAATTAGTCAGCAGCCACTGCGTTAATACGCCATCTTTGATGATGTCGCGACGCTCTGTGCGCACCCCCTCGCTGTCGAACGGCGTAGAGGCCAGCCCTTTCAGCAAATGCGGATGTTCTTCAATGGTCAGCCATTCCGGCAGAATTTGCTTACCCAGCGAGTCAAGCAGGAAGGTGGATTTGCGGTACACCGAGCCACCCGCAATTGCCCCGACCAGATGCCCGAACAGGCCAGTCGCCACTTCATGGCCAAAAATGACCGGCGCTTTCATGGTGGAGAGTTTACGCGGAGCAAGGCGAGAGAGCGTACGGCGCGCGCACTCTTCCCCCACCCATTCAGGGCTTTGCAAATCGCGAATATCACGGCTAATGGTGTAAGCGTAATCGCGCTCCATATCCCCGTTCTCTTCGGCGATAACGCAGCTTGAGAGCGAGTGACGCGTGGAGGCATAGCCCTGCAGCATACCGTGGCTGTTGCCGAAGACTTTGACGCCGTAGTGGCTGTTAAAACTGCCGCCTTCGGTATTGTTAATGCGCTTGTCAGCTTTCAGCGCCGCCTGCTCTGCGCGTGAAGCCAGATCAATGGCTTCGTCTGGCGTCACCTCCGCCGGATGGAAGAGATCCAGATCCGGTGCTTCGAAGGCCAGTAGCTCTTTATCCGCCACCCCGGCAAAGGGATCCGGCGACGTGTAGCGGGCGATATCCAGCGCGGCCTGCACGGTGCGGGCAATCGCATCCGGGCTTAAATCGGTGGACGACGCGCTGCCTTTGCGATTTTGATGATAAACCGTAATGCCTAACGCACCGTCGCTGTTAAATTCTACGTTCTCCACTTCACCGTAGCGCGTGCTGACGCTGATCCCGGTGGTCTTGCTGACAGACACTTCCGCACCATCCGCTTTTCCGGAGGCCAACTCCAGCGCGGTAGAAACCGCTTCTTCCAGTGCTTTGCGTTGTTGTGCAACTTGTGTGATTACTTTCATCGCCAATGCCATAATTAGAGGAGAGAATCTTTGAAGTCTAACAGAGAACCGTTTTTCAGTGCGCCCCTTAACTGGTAACATTAGCCTCTTTTTTGAGGAACCTGAGATGACAAAGCAGCCCGACGACTGGCTCGACGACGTTCCCGGTGACGACATCGAGGACGAAGATGATGAGATCATCTGGGTCAGTAAGAGTGAAATTAAACGCGACGCCGAGGAATTAAAACGCCTGGGCGCAGAACTGGTAGACCTGGGTAAAAATGCGCTGGAGAAAATCCCGCTCGACCAGGATCTGCGCGACGCCATTGAACTGGCACAGCGCATCAAGATGGAAGGCCGCCGCCGCCAGTTACAGTTGATTGGTAAATTGCTGCGTCAACGTGACGTTGAGCCAATTCGCCAGGCGCTGGATAAGCTGAAAAACCGCCATAACCAACAGGTGGCGTTTTTCCACAAGCTGGAACAGATTCGCGACCGCCTGATTGAGGAAGGTGATGACGCCATTGCGGAAGTGTTAGGCCTGTGGCCGGACGCGGACCGTCAGCAATTACGTACGCTTATCCGCAACGCGAAGAAAGAGAAAGAAGGAAACAAACCGCCAAAATCCGCGCGTTTGATTTTCCAGTACCTGCGCGAGCTGTCCGAAGCCGCAGAGTAATATCCCCCGGATGTGCGGCTCGCCCCGCACATCGCTTTTCCTCTTCTCCCTGCCTTTTTGGCAACGCTTCCTTAACAGCTATCTGTTTGATAATCACAGTTTATTTAAGCTGAATCGTTAAAGCTAAAATCATCATGGTTCACAGATTTTATGCATTAGCTTTCATGCTTACATAGATAAAAGCGATCAATCGCAGACTTTTGATCACTCAATTGCGCTTAATTACACCAGATGAAACGGATCACATTTTTTAGCGTCAGCAATTATTAGATTTCAGGGGTCATGAAAATAATCGATTCAGCAAAAAAGGAATAAAAATGAAGAAAGCCCTGGTGTTATCAACCCTCGCTCTGCTTATCTCTGGCAACGTCTGTGCAAAAACATGGTTGCTGACAAGCGCTGAAAGCGGCGTAGAACAAGGAAACTGGCAGGTCACCAGCCAGCAGCTGAAAATTAAAGATCAGACTTTCAGCATTGAGCAAAAAGTTCTGCACGGCGGCAAGCAAGAAGGCAGTAAAATCATCACCATCAGCAGCCAGAATGGCCTGACAATCACCCTGAGCCCGACTCGCGGCATGAATTTGCTCCGTGTTGAAGGTTTTGGCGTGCGAATGGGCTGGGATTCACCGGTAAAAGAGGTGGTTAACCCGGCGTATATGAATCTGGAAAGCCGCAATGGTCTGGGGTGGCTGGAAGGATTCAACGAAATGTTGGTGCGCTGCGGCTATGAATGGACCGGCCATCCGGTCACCGCTGACGGGCAGATTTATACCCTGCACGGCAAAGTGGGCAACACCCCGGCCTCACAGGTTTCCGTGGATGTCAGCGAGAAAGCGCCGTATGAAATTCGCATTCGTGGGCTGGTAAAAGAGAGCACCTTCAAAAAAGCCGATCTGCAAACCGAAATGGAGCTGAGCTATATTCCGGGCAGCAACAGCTTTACCCTGCATGATGTGCTGACCAACCATGCTGATTACGCGCACGATTACCAAATCATCTACCACAGCAACTTCGGCACGCCGATTCTGGAAGAGGGCGCGCGCTTTATCGCCCCTGTTGAGAGCGTCAGCCCGTTCAACGATTACGCCAAAGCCGGGCTGAAAAACTGGCAAACCTATAGCGGGCCGACCAAAGGCTTCGATGAAATGGTATTTAACTTCAAACCACTGGCTGACGCGCGTAAAGAGACCGTGGCGGCGGTAATTAACAAAGCTGGTGATAAAGGGGCGGCCATCAGCTTTAACACCCAGCAGTTGCCGGTGCTGACGCTGTGGAAAAATACCGACACCCTGAAACAGGGCTATGTGACGGGGATTGAACCGGGTACCAGCTACGCCTATCCGGTGACCATTGAACGCGAACAGAAACGCGTGAAGAAACTGGAACCGGGCCAGAGCACCCGTTTCGACCTGACCTACACCCTGCTGCACAACGCAAGCCAGGTGAAGGATGTGGAAAAACGCGTCGCTGATATTCAGGGAGCTAAAGCACCGCAGATCATCGACACGCCAATCGCCAAAGAGTAAGCATAAAAAAACCGCGCCATTCCCATCAGATGGCGCGGTTTCCTGAACATCTCATCTCAACATCTAAGCAATCCCGCTCTTTGGTCAAAAGAGAGGCCGCTCAATTACTCTGCGACCGCTTCGGCTTTTTTCGCCAGCCCGTCCAGCAGTTTTTGATGGATGCCGCCGAATCCGCCGTTACTCATCACCAGAATGTGATCGCCAGGCAGCGCGGTTTTGAGGATCATCTCTGCCAGCGCGTCGACATCGCCACTCCAGTGCGCAGGGACCACGCACGCGTCAGCCACTTCCGCCACTTGCCACGGAATATGCTGAGGCTGCAACAGGAAGACTTCATCGGCACGCCCCAGAGAAGGCGCCAGATCGTCCTTGCAGATGCCCATTTTCATGGTGTTTGAGCGCGGCTCCAGCACCGCAATAATGCGCGCCGTTCCCCCCACTTTGCTGCGCAGGGCAGCCAGCGTCGCCAGAATCGCCGTCGGGTGATGCGCGAAATCGTCATACACCTTGACGCCATAGGCTTCACCGCGCAGTTCAAGGCGGCGACGGGCGTTCACGAACGAGCCCAACGCATCGGCAGCATCGGCTGGCGCAACCCCCACATGACGGGCAGCGGCAATCGCCATCAGACCGTTATGCATATTGTGTTCGCCGACCAGACCCCACTTCACCTGTCCGACAGATTCACCGTCCAGCAGCACTTCCCATTCAGAGGCATCGGTGGTCAGTTTTTTTGCCTGCCAGTGTCCCTGTTCGCCCACCAGCTCCTGCTCGCTCCAGCAACCCATCGCCATCGTCTGTTTCAGGTTGATGTCGCTTTCAGGCCAGATGATCTTGCCCTGCCCCGGTACGATACGCACCAGGTGGTGGAACTGTTTCTGGATCGCTTTCAGATCGTCGAAAATGTCCGCATGATCGAACTCAAGGTTATTGAGGATCAGCGTACGCGGGCAGTAATGGACGAATTTCGAACGCTTATCGAAAAACGCGCAGTCATATTCATCGGCTTCGATGACAAAAAACGGGCTTTCACCTAAGCGAGCAGACACCTCGAAGTTGCCCGGCACGCCGCCAATGACAAATCCGGGTTTATAACCGCAGGCTTCCAGAATCCAGGTCGCCATGCCTGCCGTGGTCGTTTTGCCGTGTGTGCCCGCCACTGCCAGCACCCAACGGTCACGCAACACAAAGTCATGCAGCCATTGCGGGCCTGAAACATACGGAATGTTTTTTTCCAGCACCGCCTCAACACATGGATTCCCGCGCGTCATGGCGTTGCCAATGATGACCAGGTCCGGCGCGTTATCAAGCTGACTGGCGTCGTAACCCTGAATAAGTTCAATGCCTTGCTTCTCGAGCAGGGTGCTCATCGGCGGATACACATTGGCGTCCGAACCCGTTACCTCATGACCCAGTGAGCGCGCCAGCAGCGCCAGCCCACCCATGAAGGTGCCACAAATCCCCAAAATATGAATGCGCATTCGTCTCTATCCTTCTTATCTACGGCGCACATTTTACCCTCTTGTCTCACACGACGGAAATGCATTTAAGGATAATCCGTATTGTGCTGGCGCGATTCACCTGTGCGCTAACATTTGAATCTTTGTTAATATTGTTGCAGTCACATTACTCCATATAAAATGTAGGGACAGGGTATGAAAACGTTAGGTGAATTTATTGTCGAAAAGCAGCATGAATTTTCCCATGCTACCGGTGAGCTGACTGCACTGCTCTCGGCAATAAAACTGGGTGCCAAAATCATCCATCGAGATATCAACAAAGCGGGTCTGGTTGATATCCTGGGTGCCAGTGGCGCCGAGAACGTCCAGGGTGAGGTGCAACAAAAACTCGACCTGTTTGCCAATGAAAAACTGAAAGCCGCGCTGCGTGCGCGCGATATTGTCGCGGGTATTGCCTCTGAGGAAGAGGACGAAATCGTCGTTTTCGAAGGCTGCGAACACGCGAAATATGTTGTGCTCATGGATCCACTGGACGGCTCCAGCAACATCGATGTTAACGTTTCTGTCGGTACCATCTTCTCTATCTACCGTCGTGTTACGCCGGTAGGCACACCTGTCACCGAAGAAGATTTCCTGCAGCCTGGCAATAAGCAGGTTGCCGCGGGTTATGTGGTTTACGGCTCGTCCACCATGCTGGTCTACACCACCGGCTGTGGCGTACATGCCTTCACCTATGACCCGTCCCTGGGTGTGTTCTGCCTGTGCCAGGAGCGTATGCGCTTCCCGGAAAAAGGAACCACGTACTCCATCAACGAAGGCAACTACATCAAATTCCCGCTGGGCGTGAAGAAGTATCTCAAGTTCTGTCAGGAAGAAGATAAGTCCACTCAGCGCCCGTACACCACGCGCTATATCGGCTCACTGGTGGCGGATTTCCATCGTAACCTGCTCAAAGGTGGGATCTACCTCTACCCGAGCACCGCGAGCCACCCGGAAGGAAAACTGCGTTTGCTGTATGAGTGCAACCCGATGGCGTTCCTGGCGGAACAAGCTGGCGGTAAAGCGAGTGACGGTAAAAACCGTATTCTGGATATCGTGCCGCAAAGTCTGCACCAACGCCGCCCGTTCTTCGTTGGCAATGAGCACATGGTGGATGATGTAGAACGTCTTATGCGTGAGTTCCCGGACGCGTAAGTTCGGCATCTGGTCCCGGGTGCGCTTCGCGTACCCGGGCTATAACCGGATAAGGCATTGATGCCGCATCCGGTTTTTTTTGATTAATGCACAAAAGTCCGTTTTACACGTTCAGACATCCGGAAATAGGGTATCCAGATACAGCAAGCCACGATCGCGCGAATGAGGGAGCGTGCATCGTCATAGCCAAATGGAAGGTTCATCAGCGCGTTCGCCAGCCACAAATCCACGCCCACAAACACCACGCCGTAAAGAAGAAAAATGATGTAAGTAACCGGTAACTGGCGCTTTTTGCGCAGAAAGAGACTGCCCACATAAATAACGAGCAGGAATTGCCCGATAAACCCAAAAAGCTCAAAGTAAATGACCGCAAGCCCACTGGTGGTAAAGCTACTGCTGAATTCCAGCAGGGCACGCGCGGTATTGTTAATGGCAAAAATACTCAACACTAACGCCACGAGCAGCCCCAGCGCGGGGAGATACAACCAGCCACCAATTTTCTTAAATTCTTTGGTCTCACACGCTTCGCAGAAATCGCTGCCCTTAAGCGCTTCGTTATCACACTGAATACAAATGTGTTTTCTGATCTCTTCCTGTGTGTCCATCAATCCTTACCCTGTATAAAAAATCCCGCGCGAACCTGCGCGGGGCTAATTATTATGCAGTTGGCTGCAAACGGAAAGAGGCCATCGCCTCCAGCAGTTCGCGGGACTGCTCTTCCAGCGAGCGGGTCGCGGCGGAAGATTGCTGCACCAGCGAGGCGTTTTGCTGTGCCGTTTCGTCCATCTGGCTGACTGCGATATTTACCTGCTCAATGCCACGACTCTGTTCCTGCGACGCACTGGCAATTTCACGCATCAATTTGGTCATACGCATAACTTCGGACGCGATCTCATCCATCGTTTCGCCTGCCTGCATCGCCAGGTCGCTGCCTTCGGACACATGGGCCTGAGAGCTACTGATGAGCTGGCGGATCTCTTTGGCCGCATCACCGCTGCGGCTTGCCAGGTTACGCACTTCGCCTGCCACCACGGCAAAGCCGCGCCCTTGCTCGCCTGCACGGGCCGCTTCAACGGCGGCGTTCAGCGCCAGGATGTTGGTCTGGAAGGCGATGCTGTCAATCATGCTGAGGATATCGGCGATACGGCTGGAACTGTCTGAAATATCGCGCATCTTCTCAATCACATAGCAGACCATTTCACTGCCGCGATCGGCAGTATCAGACACCGATTTCGCCAGTTGATGCGCCTGGTCGGCGTTATCCGCATTCTGTTTCACCGTGGCGGTGATCTGTTCCATGCTGGCGGCGGTCTGCTCCAGCGACGTTGCCGTTGATTCGGTACGTTGCGCCAGGTCGACGTTACCCAGCGACAATTCACGGCTGCCCGTATCGATTTGCGAGCTGGCATCACGCACGCGCGTAACGGAGTTAATGAGCGAATGACGCATATTCTCAATCGCCGCATTCAGGCGGTTGAACTCTTTACTGGCGGTACTGACGCTAACGGATGCCAGGTCTCCGGCGGCAACATGCTCCAGTTGGACAATTGAAGCATCCAGCGGTTTAAGCAGCATATGGCGCATTGCCAGCCAGGCCAGCACGATAATGCCCGCCGCGGCCAGTGCAACGACGACAATCAGCATCATCACAAAATTTTTGCTGGTCTGGACCGCGCTGACCTCAGCTTTACCACGGTTTTCGCCCCAGCTAAGAAACGCTTGAATATCGTTATCAAACTGCCGGGAAACCGGAACTAATTTGTTCTCCAGCAGATCATAATAGGCATCCGCGCTTTGTTGGTTTAACGCTGCCTGCATCGGCTTAATGCCCTGGTCCAGATACACGCTGTAGCTTTTCGCAACCTGAGCCAGCAACGCTGCGCCCTGCTCGTCATCCACGCCCGCTTTAATGACGCTATCGAGCAATTTACGCCCCTGCTCAATTTCGCTATTAATGATTTTGACTGCACTGCCTGCATCGGCGAGCAGACCAACTTCCATCATGCGTACAGCCTGGCCCGACTCATTACGCGCACGCAGAATTTGCGTATAGCCTTCATTGAGGCGCGCCATCTTCTCACCTTGCAGAACGCTAATTCGTTCCAGGGAGGAGGAGCTTTTGCTGAGGGCATAAATTCCCATGCCGCTCACCACCAGCAGCAGGAAAGTCATAATAGCGAGAAGGGAAAGCAAACCAGTACGAAGCGAGAGCGTTCTGAGCATGATAGTTTTTCCGGTAGCAGAGATTCTTTCAGGCGTAAAATAAGCCTCATTGGCAGGTTATCGACCGCCACCGGAAAAACTTTACTTCTTTTTAATTATTTCAATGTGTTACTGCCTTGTTGCCGCTGTGCTAACGCGTGTAACAGGCGAGCTCTGCCGATTCTCCCACAGCACCGTAAGACCACGTTGTAACGCGATAAAAATAAACAATAAAATGCCGATCGCGATTTTGGTCCACCAGGAACTCAGTGTTCCGTCAAAATTGATGTAGGTTTGGATCAGCCCCTGAATCGCTACACCGAACAGCGTACCCAGTACCGTGCCCACACCACCGCTCAGCAGCGTACCGCCAATGACCACCGAGGCAATCGCATCCAGTTCAACCCCCACACCGGCCAGCGCATATCCCGCCTGGGTGTAGATAGAAAAGACAATGCCTGCCAGCGTCGCCAGCCCGGTCGAGAGCATATAGATACGAATGGTAGTGCTGCGCGTTGAGATCCCCATCAGGTTCGCCGATGTTGCGCTGCCGCCAATGGCATACACTTCATTGCCAAAACGGGTTCGGTGGGCAAGGAAAATCCCGATGACCACGACTCCTAACATCAGCAGCCCCATGGCGCTCAGGCGCCCACCGCCGGGAATCAGCCACGACAGGCCGGACAGAGTGTCATAGACCGGGTGGTTAATCGGGATCGACTCTTCGGAGACCAGATAACTGACACCGCGTAAAAAGAACATCCCGGCCAGGGTAATGATGAATGCAGGGATTTTCAGCGCGTCGATCAAAAGCCCCATAAACGCGCCAAACGCACAGCCCATCACCAGCACCAGCGGGAAGGCAACCAGCGGCGATATCCCCCAGAAGCCAATGGCTTTCGCCAAAAATACCCCGGTAAAAGCAATCACCGAGCCCACGGAGAGGTCTATCCCCCCGGACAGAATCACAAAGGTCATACCGACAGCGATAATGCCCAAAAAGGCGTTATCGGTCAGGATATTACAAATGACGCGTGTGGACGCAAAACCGGGAAACTGCGTCAGGCAATAGAGATAACCCAGGATAAACACGCCCAGAGTGATCATCAGCGGTAAATTACGTTTTATCATGACCGCGCGCTCCTTTAATCAGTGCGATAAAGCGCGGCGACTGAACAATCAGTACGCACAGCACCACCACCGCTTTCACCACCTGGTTAAGCTCTGGCTGGAAGCCGGAGAGCAAAATTCCTGTATTCATGCCCTGAATAATCAGTGCCCCTACCACTGACAGCACAAGGTTAAAGCGCCCGCCCATGAGCGATGCGCCACCAATCACCACGGCGAGGATGGCATCCAGCTCCAGCCACAGACCGGCGTTGTTGGCATCAGCCCCGCGGATATCCGCCGCCACAATCACCCCGGCGATAGCCGCACATACGCCGCTTAGTACATAGGCCAGCATCACCACGGTGCGGGTATTCACCCCGGCATTTTTCGCCGCGCGGATATTAATCCCCACCGCTTCAATAAACATGCCGAGCGCCGTTTTACGGGTAAACAGCCAGAAGATAACCAGTGTGGCCAGTGCGATGATGACCGGTGTCGGGAACAGCAAGAGCTTACCGCTACCAATCCAGGCCAGATTGGGCGCGTTGAAAGTGACGATTTGCCCGGAGGTAATCAGTTGCGCCACCCCGCGTCCGGCCACCATCAAAATCAGCGTGGCGACGAACGGCTGGATCTTTAAAACCGCCACCAGAACGCCGTTCCACAGACCGGCGAGGATCCCCGTCCCCAGCGCGGCAAGCAGCACTATCGGCAAGCCGTATCCGGCCACGGTCATTGACGCGGCGGTCGCCCCGGCGATGGCCATTACCGCACCAACGGAAAGGTCGATCCCCCCGGTCGCGATCACCAGCGTCATGCCAATGGCCAGTAACGCCACGGGCGCGGCACGGTTGAGAATATCAATCGGGCTGCCGAACAGGCGGCCATCCTGTAACACAATCTGGAAGAAATGGGGCGCCACCAGGCTATCCACCACGAGCACCAGAATCAGCGCCAGTATTTGTGGCGTCCCTGTGGGCCACTTAAAGCGGCGCTTCGGCTGCCCGGTTTGCGGGAGTGATTGAGGCATCACACTGTACTCCTTATGCCGCAATGGCATTCATGATCGCCGGGACCGACAGCTCAGCAAGCGGGATTTCCGCTATTTGCTTGCGATCGCGCATGATAATTACCCGGTCAGCGTAGCCCACCAGCTCTTCCAGTTCCGAAGAGATAACCAGTAGCGCCAGGCCGTCCGCGCACAACGTTTCAATCAGGCGGATGATTTCCGCATGCGCCCCGACGTCGATGCCACGCGTTGGCTCATCGAGGATCAGGAACTGCGGTTTGGTCAGCAGCCAGCGGGAAAGGAGCACCTTCTGTTGGTTGCCGCCGGAGAGAAACTCAATCGGCTGTTCCGCACTCGGCGTACGGATCCCTAACTGGCGGATAAAGCGCTCCGCAATGGCGTTTTGATCGCGCCGGGGAATTGGCCGTAGCCAGCCGCGCTGCGCCTGCAACGCGAGAACGATATTTTCCCGCACGGAGGCGGCGGCAATAATGCCGTCCGTTTTACGGTCTTCAGGGCAAAAACCGATACCGAGGCAGGAGGCCTGATGCGGTGAGCGCAGCGTCTGGGGCTTACCCTTGATCATCGCATTGCCGCTGTCGGCGGGCTTAATCCCGAAGATAACCTCGGCGGTTTCGGTGCGCCCGGAACCCAATAGCCCGGCCAGGCCTACGATCTCACCGGGACGAACCTCCAGATCGAACGGTGCTATCAGCCCTTTCTTACCGAAGCCTTTAAATGCCGCGACGGGTTTTTCGCTCAACAGGGTACGTCCCGCACGTTGCAGGGCGTTATTGTCCAGTTCGCGTCCCAGCATCATTTTTACCAGCTCAATTTGCGGCAGTTCTCGCGTGTCGCGGCAGCCAACAAAGCTGCCATTACGCAGAACCGTGATGCGATCGCTCACCTCGTAAACCTGGTCCAGGAAGTGGGTCACGAAAATCAGCGCAACACCTTGCGCGCGGAGCTGGCGCATCAGGGTGAAGAGCATTTCTACTTCCTGGGTATCCAGGCTGGCGGTGGGTTCATCCAGGATCAGCACTTTGGCAGAGAGATCGATGGCACGGCAGATCGCCACAATCTGCTGCATGGCGACGGAATAACGGTTGAGCGGCTCGCGCACATCGAGGGAAAAGCCATAAGACGCCATTAACTCGGTGGCGCGTCTTTCCATCTCTTTGCGACATATAAAGCCGAAACGACGCGGTTCGCGCCCAATAAACAGGTTATCCGCTACCGACATGTTCGGCAGCAGGTTGACTTCCTGGTACACCGTACCAATGCCCAGTTGCTGCGCATGGGCGGTGTTTTTAGGCCGGATTTCATTGCCTTCCAGCCAGATGGTGCCGCTGTTTGCATGGTAGACGCCCGTTAAGGCTTTAATCAGCGTGGATTTTCCCGCACCGTTTTCACCGAGTAACGCCATGATTTCGCCCCGACGCAGACTGAAATTGACGTTATCCAGCGCTTTAACGCCCGGGAAGTACTGGCAAAGCCCCTCTGTACGGAGGATCTCCTGGTGTTGTTCGGTGGTCATTGTTTTCTCCCCCTCACCCTGACCCTCTCCCCGGAGGGGAGAGGGGATAGATAGTGCCAGCCCGTCGACACCCTCTCCCCTCCGGGGAGAGGGCTGGGGTGAGGGGCAGAGCGATAAAGGCATTAATAGCCCATGTTTTTCTTTTTCTCTAACTCTTCTTTCGCCGTATCCGGCAGGTAGAGCGTGGATTTGGTGATGGTCAGCTTCTCAGGCAGAGTGCCGTCTTTTTTGTATTTTTCCAGCGCATCAAACGCCGGTCCGGCCATGTTCGGCGTCAGTTCCACGCTGGCATTGGCTTCACCGTCGATCATCGCTTTGTAGATATCCGGCACGCCGTCAATAGAGCCCGTCAGGATGTCTTTGCCCGGTTTCAGACCTGCTTCTTTGATGGCCTGAATGGCACCGATCACCATGTCATCGTTATGGGCATAAACCATGCAGATGTTTTTGCCGTTGTTCTCCGCTTTGATAAAGCTTTCCATGACCTCTTTCCCTTTACTGCGGGTGAAGTCGCCGGATTGAGAACGAATGATTTTGATGTTGGACGCTTTAGAAATGGCATCGGCAAAGCCTTTCTTACGGTCAATCGCCACGCTCGCGCCTACGGTGCCCTGTAGTTCAACCACGTTACACGGTTTGCCGGCGACGGTTTTCACCAGCCAGTCACCAATGAGTTGCCCTTCCAGCACGTTATTGGCGGTCACGGTGGTCATATAGAGGGATTTATCTTTCACATCAATTGAGCGGTCGAGCAGGAATACCGGGATTTTTGCATCTTTCGCTTCTTTCAGTACCGGCTCCCAGCCTGTTGCCACAACAGGTGCAATAAAGATGGCGTCCACGCCCTGGGCAATGAACGAACGCACCGCTTTGATCTGGTTTTCCTGTTTTTGCTGACCGTCAGCAATTTTCAGGGTAATACCGCGTTTTTGAGCTTCGCTTTTAGCGACGTTGGTTTCGGCGGCTCGCCAGCCGGATTCTGATCCGACCTGCGAAAATCCCACGGTTAACGGGGCGGCCATCGCCATAGACGACATGGCTGCTGAAACTGCTGTGACAAGAAGTAAGCGCTTCCACATAGGTGTATCCTCGTAGGGTTATTGTTGGCTACAACTTCGCCTGCGGGAAAACTATAGACAATTGGAGATGTAACAGAATGCGTTACATCACAAATCAGAAAAGTGAATGAATTGTTAGTTGCCAGTTGAGATCTGGCGCGCGAAAAGAGCCAGGTCGATCGCCTCTGCATCATGCTTTGAAAACACACAAATTTTCATTCAAAGCCACGTCCAATTTATGCAGTGTAATCGCTTTCACAATTTTATTCAGGATGCAGCTATCTTTATGGATAATCCGGCTACATTTTTAGAAAAAAAAGGAGGTGTCAGGCGTGTCGCAATGTAAAACAAGCAAAGACATTCCCGATGAGTTGGCTATAATACCCGGCACTTGTTTGCCACACATTTTAAAGGAAACAAACATGAGCTTACTCAACGTCCCGGCGGGCAAAGATCTGCCAGAAGATATCTACGTTATTATCGAAATCCCGGCTAACGCAGATCCGATCAAATACGAAGTCGATAAAGACAGCGGCGCGCTGTTCGTTGACCGTTTCATGTCCACTGCGATGTTCTATCCGTGCAACTACGGCTACATCAACCACACCCTGTCCCTGGACGGTGACCCGGTAGACGTGCTGGTCCCAACGCCGTACCCGCTGGAACCCGGCTCTGTCATTCGCTGCCGTCCGGTTGGCGTGCTGAAAATGACCGACGAATCTGGTGAAGATGCCAAACTGGTTGCTGTACCGCACACCAAACTGAGCAAAGAGTACGATCACATTAAAGATGTGAACGACCTGCCAGAACTGCTGAAAGCACAGATCACTCACTTCTTCGAACACTACAAAGACCTCGAAAAAGGCAAATGGGTGAAAGTAGACGGTTGGGACAACGCTGAAGCGGCTAAAGCTGAAATCGTTGCTTCCTTCGAGCGCGCTGCGAAGAAGTAATCCGTTTTATCTGAAAAACCCTGAACGCGGATAACGGCGGACAGGGTTTTTTTATGTCTTATTCCTCTGTACTTCTCTGTTCCTGCCCTTTCAGCGCCCGTTTCTTAATTTGTCATAAAAATGTCACAAAATTCTTTTCCCATGCGTTTGAACAATATAACCCAAACCCGCCCCACAACAGCCTTCCGACCTCTGTAAAGTCCGTCCCACGCGGGTCGATACCCCTTTTGTGACCGTGCTCTTTCATTCCACCGGGGAACAACATGAAACTTAACCACTTCACAATTGGGCAACGACTCGGCCTGATGGCAACACTGTTACTGCTGGCAACGCTGTTTATCGGCTTGCGGGGGCTGGCGATAAACAGTGACAGCTTTGGGCAAAACCAGAAAATGATGGCAACGGAAAAAGTGCTTGTTGAGAGCATTGATACCGCGCGTAACGCCCAGGTGCAGTTCAAAATCCAGGTTCAGGAATGGAAGAACACGCTACTACGCGGCTCTCAGGGACAAGAGACTTTTGATAAATACAAAGCCGCCTTTGTTTCCCAGAGCCAAAAAACGCAGCAATTGCTGGAAAAACTGAGCGCGATGTTGCCACAACTTGGCATGGATAACGCGCAGGTTGAACAGACTCGCAAGCTCCATGCTGAGCTTGAAGCACACTACCTGAGCGCACTACAGCAATACGATCTGAGCGACCCTACCAGCGCCCAACGCGTCGACAAACTGGTGACCGGCATTGATCGGGAGCCAACACGGATGATTGACGAGGTAGTAGACCGGACGCTGAAACACGCCAATGCCATTCACGTGGAGACGGACGCGCGCAACCTGGCGCAATATCAGCAAACCCGCCTGATGTTGCTGATCGCCATGGCGCTGACCATGCTGGCCGGTGGGATTATCACCTGGTGGCTGGTGCGCAGCATTACCCATCCGCTGGCACAAGCCGTTACCGTTGCCCGCACGGTGGCCTCTGGTGATTTGCAGACAACCTTTAATATCTCCGGGCGCGACGAGACAGCCGAACTGATGCACGCCTTGCAGGAGATGAACGGCAACCTGACCCGCATCGTCCACGGGGTTCGCCACAGTACGGAATCCATAGCCTCGGCATCGGTGCAAATTGCCACCGGTAGCCGGGAACTCTCTTCACGTAACGAGGCGCAGGCGAGCGCGCTGGAAGAAACGGCCGCCTCCATGGAGGAGCTCACCTCTGTGGTGAAAAGCAACGCCGAGAACTCGCGTTTTGCCAGCACTATCGCCCGCGATGCATTCACTATCGCAGGTCAGGGCGGGCAAGCCGTGGAGCGCGTGGTGCAAACCATGAGCGACATCCACCAGCTCTCCAGCCAGATTAATAACATCATCGGTGTGATTGACAGTATTGCCTTCCAGACCAACATCCTGGCGCTGAATGCCGCCGTCGAGGCCGCACGCGCGGGTGCCGAAGGACGAGGTTTCGCTGTCGTTGCCTCCGAAGTCCGCGCCCTGGCGCAACGTTCTGCCTCTGCGGCGCGGGATATTCGTAACCTGATCGACAATTCCGTTAACCGTATCGCCGAAGGGAACGCGCAGGTACAAAGCGCCGGTTCCGCAATGACCGAGATTTTGCGTAGCGTGCAGCAGGTGAGCGAGCTGGTGGAGTCCATTTCCGCCGCCAGCAAAGAGCAGAGCACCGGAATCGATCAGGTGAACGTGGCGGTGACGCATATGGATACCGCAACCCAGCAGAACGCCACGCTGTCGCAGGAATCGTCGGCTGCCGCGCATCAAATGCAGCGCCAGGCAGAAGAGCTGTTAGAAGCCGTAAGCCAGTTCAAATTGCGGCAAAACGCCGCGTAATCAGCAGCAGCGCCATTCGCCTTTGGGTCGGAGGGCGCTGCATCTCCCCCGCTTTCATTGACTGTGCGATTCTTTATCCCCGAATTCATCACGCTTTGGTAAACATATGCCTCTACAATGCATACCGTTGTGTGATTGCCCCCCTGCCCCGAAATAACCACAAGGAAACGTATCTCTATGCCACGGTTTCGTTTGCACTTTATCTCCCTGCTGACCGCCTTTTGCCTGCCCGCTTTTGCTCACCCGCTCACGCTGGAGACCGTAAAAAAAGCTGAGGACCAGCTTAACGCACGAGTGGGCTATGCTGAATTGAGCCTCGCCAACGGTCAGATGCTGGGCAGCTATCGTCCACAAGAACGTTTTCCCATGATGAGTACTTTTAAAGTGCTACTGTGCGGCGCGGTCTTATCGCGGGTGGATGCCGGGCAGGAGCAGCTTGCCCGTCGTATACAGTATCGTAAGCAGGACCTGGTCGCGTACTCGCCGGTAACGGAAAAACACCTTACCGACGGGATGACCGTGGCCGAACTGTGCAGCGCCGCCATCACAATGAGTGATAACACGGCGGGCAACCTGCTGCTGTCTGCGATCGGTGGACCGTCAGAACTTACGGCGTTCCTGCGTAAAGCGGGCGATCGGGTCACCCGTCTCGACCGATGGGAAACCGCGTTGAATGAAGCGTTGCCTGGCGATGAGCGTGATACGACAACGCCTGAGGCCATGGCGCAGATGCTGCGCCAGCTTCTCAACGGCAAGATACTGACACCAGCATCACAGCAGCAATTAATGGCCTGGATGGAAGCAGATAAAGTCGGTGGGCCGCTGATTCGCTCGGTCATGCCTGCGGGCTGGTTTATCGCCGATAAAACGGGAGCGGGGGAACGGGGTTCTCGCGGTATTGTTGCCGCGCTGGGGCCTGATGGCAAACCGGCCCGCATCGTCGTTATCTACATCACCGAAACGCAGGCGACCATGGACGAACGAAACAAAAAAATCGCCGACATCGGCGCATCGCTGATTAAGCACTGGTAACCGGACAACGCCTGCAGGACAAAAAACAACGCCACCCGAAGGTGGCGTTGGCACACATCCAGTTCATTACTGTATGGGTGCAGACTGAGTCTTAAGCTTCTGTATTCGCGCCCAGGCCTCCGGCGCGTATTTCTCAACGTACTGTTTCGAAAGTACCTTCGCCTGCGCACGTTCCTCAGCGGTCATTTTCTTCTCGAGAAAAATACTGTTTTGCGCCGCAAAGGGATTCATATCATTGGCTGAGGACGTATCAAACCAGGCCCACGCCTGCACACGATCGCGCTTAACGCCCTGCCCATCCCGGTACATTTCCCCTAACAGGAGCTGTGCCTCGCTGAGCCCCTGTTCAGCGGCCTTACGCACCCAGTTCGCTGCCTGAGCTTCGTCCTTCTCTACCCCTTTTCCGTACAGGTAGACATAACCGAGGTTGTACTGACCAATGCGAAAGCCCTTTTCGGCTGCCTTGCGGTATAACGCCACGGCTTTACGCTGCTCTTCTTTCGTACCATGTCCGTACAGCGCACCGAGATTCACCTGTGCATGAAGATCGCCCTGTTCTGCGGCTTTGTTGTACCAGATAATGGCCTGCTCGCGATTGTATTTGACGCCCTCAGTGCCGCTGCTATACAGCTCGGCCAGGCGGAACTGCCCGATGGCGTTTCCTTGTTCAGCCGATTTTTGATACCACGCCAGCGCCTGCGGCCCGTCTTTTTCACCCCCCAGGCCTTTCTCGTACAGATAACCCAGGCGATGCTGTGCAGCGCTATTTCCCTGTTCTGCGGCTTTGCCAAACCACTTGCGCGCCAGGACGTAGTCCTGTTCCACACCGCTCCCGTCAAGGTACATGGTGCCAAGGTTCATTTGCCCCCTGGCATCCCCCTGCGCCGCAGCCAGCCGATACCAGGCTACCGCTTGTAGAAGATTTTTTTCGACGCCCAGGCCACGTTCATACAGAATCCCCAAACTCTCCTGCGCAGTTGCATCGCCTTGCTCCGCCGCTTTCCGATACCATTCGCGGGCTTGTACATAGTCTTGTTCAACGCCTTCACCATGATAATAAAGCGAGGCAAGTGAAGTTTGTGCGGCTGCGAATCCTTGTTCGGCCGATTTCAAATACCAGTGTTTGGCCAGCCCGTAGTCCTTTTCGACACCACTCCCCTTGTAATAAAGACTGCCCAAATTCGATTGAGCGACGTCATAACCTTTTTCTGCTGCTTTGCGGTACAACTGTGCCGCCACAGCGGGATCCTTTTCAACACCCAATCCCTGAACGTACATCACGCCCAACTGATTGTAGGCTTCGGCATTCCCTTGTTCAGCGGATTTGCGATACCACGCCAGCGCCAGAGCATAATCCTGAGCGACACCATCCCCCTCTAAATACGCGTATCCCATACTGCATTGTGCGTTAGCCAACCCCTGCTCAGCGGCTTTACGGTGCCACATCACCGCCTCATGGCTATCCGCCGCAACGCCATGCCCTTTCCGGTAGAGCACCGCAAGATTTTGTTGTGCCTGCGGCAATCCCTTCACCGCCGCTTTCCGATACCACTGTGCCGCCTGTGCATAATCCTGCGCGACGCCTTCGCCATTCGCATAACGCAGGCCCATCACATATTCTGCGGGAGTGTACCCCTGCTGCGCCGCACGCTGGAACCAGCGTAAGGCCTTTTCTACATCCCTCGCCGTTTCATTACCCTGAAAGTAACGGTATCCCAACTCCAGTTGCGCTTTCGCGTCCCCGCTTTCCGCCCGTTGCTGCACATCGTTAAATGAAGATGCGCTCCAGGTCGGCGAGGAAATGGTCAACATGCCAACCAGCAGCAATGCAAAAATAGATTTGTTCATGCCATATCGTCCTTGTTAAGCGTGAGTGCGTTTTATGGCACGGCTCAACCAGGCAATATAGAAAAATCGCGGAAGGAAACGGTTATTTAGGAAGGTATTCAGGAATAAATATCCTCCGGCATAGCCGGAGGTTTTTCAGATGCGCCTGTAAGGCTCTGTTACCAGCCGCGCCCTAACAGGCGCATACGATCTGACATTTGCATCAAACTTCCTTACTTACGGCCCGTAAACGGGCTGCCCGGATAAGGGATCGACAACTGCTCACCCATTTTATCCTCCTCAAGCTGGTGCTTTATGTATTCCTGTATCTTCGCTGTGTTCTTCCCTACCGTATCCACGTAGTATCCCCGACACCAGAACTCCCTGTTCCTGTATTTGAATTTCAGATCTCCGAACTGCTCATAAAGCATCAGACTGCTTTTCCCTTTCAGATATCCCATAAAGCCGGATACGCTCATTTTGGGCGGGATTTCCACAAGCATATGGATATGATCTGCACAGCATTCAGCTTCCAGGATCCGTACGTTTTTCCACTCACACAGCTTTCTTAAAATGCTGCCTATCGCCAGACGTTTCTCTCCGTAGAACGCCTGTCTTCGGTATTTCGGCGCAAAAACTATGTGATATTTACAGTTCCAGCGGGTGTGCGCTAAGCTCTTTTCGTCCCCCATCGGGACCCCCTTTTGATTTCTTGTTGAACTTTTGCAGTTGCCAGACCGCAAGCTGTTTTAACAAATCAAAAGGGGTTTTAATAACTGGCTTAAAGCTGAAAGCTTTCCGGAACCCCCAGCCTAGCTGGGGGTTTTCTATAGACAAAAACAACGCCACCCGAAGGTGGCGTGTTTGTATTAATACTGGTCTCTGTCTAACCAGTTGCCGGTAGGGATAAACGTTTTCCCCTCCACCGGCCGTTGGTACACATACATCCAGGCGCTGCCATAAGGCGTCTGGATAAGCTGCCGTTTATATTCGCCCCCAGCGGTACGTAGCGCGTCCAGTTCGCCAAGCGTTGTCGCATCAATGCGGTAAACTTCACCCAGCACACTGCCATCACCCGGTACAGCGCCAGGGTAGTGCCCCAGACTGTAGAGTTGATAATCTTCAACGCAATAATCGCCCAGCCACTGAGCATTGGTCATCCAGTGGCTGTTGCCTTGCTTGCGTCGTAAACTGCCGTAGACAAATATTCGCATTGCTAAAACTCAAACTGATAGAGCAGATCAAGTGCCTGATCTAAGCCAGACACCGCTTCCAGATACAGCTTAGGCATCAGGCGATAACGTAACGTGAGAGTCGCCAGTGAGTCAAAAATACCCACACCATATTTTACCTGTAGACCCGGCAGTACATAGCCGCTGACCACCACCTGGGAGGAGTCGCCCACCCCTTCGGTGTCCAGCGCCAGATTGCTTACGCCAAACGTCTCGCCGATTTTACCCACAACCTGACCACTTTGTGCAACCCCCAGGCCCACTAAGGCTGAAGTCATTGCTGCACTATCGCTTTGTCCGCTCTCCAGACCCTGCCCGCGAAGCAGGTAAGAGAGCGCCTCTTGCTGCGACATCGCCGGGTCGGAGAAGATCTCCGCCTTCGGTTCATCTGCCGTGCCGGTAATACGCACCCCGGCGGTCACGTCGTTCTCGGTGGCATCCGGGTTACGAATCGCCTCGATATTCAGCAGCGGCTGATCGACAGGGCCGGAGAAAATCAGCTCCCCCTTACGCACAATCAAATCCTGGCCATAAGCGTGATAGCGCCCTTCCGGAATATTGATTTGCCCGTTAAGGCCAAGCCCTTGTTGATCCTGAGTCACTTTCAGATCGCCGGTCAGCCGCGCTTTCAGTCCGAAAGCATCCATCCGCACATTATTGCCGACATGCACAATCAAATTACTGTTAATCGGAATCGCCGCGCTTTTCGGTTTTTCCGGTTTCAGATCCGCATTGAGCATCACCTCATCACTGGAGGTGCCAACCGCGCTTTCCGGCAAATCATGCACGACGATCCGCGCCCAGGGCACATCGACCCGGCCATCAAGCGTAAACAGCGTCGGCGTAGCCTCGAACACCAGGTCAGGGGAGACGTCCAGACGCACCATAGGCGGCACGGTAATACGCACCTTGTTCCCCTGTGCCGCCACGCGGGCACGCCAGTTGTTAATCTGGCTCCAGTCCGCATCACCGCTCAGGTTAATCTGTCCACGCTGGGTCCGCACCACCCCTTGCAGGGTCGAGGTGGTGCCATTGAAGTTCATTGCCAGTTGGCTGGGCTGCATATCGAACGGCATGAAGTTACCTTCCACATCCACACCGTTGAGCTGCATCTGCCCGAACAATTGCGGGCTTTGCAGATTTCCGCCGAGCCGTAGGTTAGCGTTCAGCGTACCCGCCGCTTTCTCGCCGCGCGTAAAGATGGCGTTAGCCATTGCCAGCGAGAAATTGCGGATATTGACGTTACCGCCAAGGTTACGCCGCCCCTGCGGATCGGTGATCTGCACCTGCCCGTCAAACTGTCCGTTATTGTTCAGACGGATCAGCCAGCCTAAATCCGCACGGTTATTCTGCAACTTCGCGTTAAGGTTCAGTGTTTCGAAGGCGACCGGCAGCGGTGCATCGTTCACTACCTGGGTCACTTTGACATTACGCCCGGATAGCGTCACTTCACCCTGCGGCAAGCCTTCTTTGCTGGCATCCCACGAAACATCAGCCTTACCGCTGAATGTGCCGCTGGCCTGGGTGGTATCCGGCATAAAGGGTTTCAGCATCGCCAGGTCGAAGCGGTTCAGATTGACTACCGCACGTCCCTGCGCCCCGGCATCAATCGTCTGCGGAACGCAAAGCTCCGCATTCGGGTTGGTCCAGCAGTGTGGTCCAATACTGATTTTCTGTTCCTGATTACGGTAATCCAGCGCGATTTCACGGTTCAGGGCAACTGGCCCGACGGGGGTGGTGAAGCGTGTATCGCTAAGAGTGCCCTTCCAGCGCTGTTCGTTGCGATCAAAACTCCCGGCCAGTTTTAACTGCCCGGCGACCGGCTCACCCTGCACCCGCAACTCAAGCTCGTGCTGCTTTTCACTACCTTTGGCAGCAAGCGTTGCCAGGCTGATATTCACCCCAGGCTGAGAGAGGCGTTCAACCCGCACATTCATCGTACCGGCAAGCTGATCGGTTGATTTCACATCCCCTTTCACCAGGACACGGGCCACACGCAGCGCTTGCCAGCGCAGATTGCTGGCGGTGATATCCGCCATTACCTGTGGCGCATCCACCGTACCGCGAATATTCACAAGCCCTTTAGCCGTCCCGCCCAGCCCTGGCAGTGCGTTATCCAGACCTGGCGCGTCGATGTTGGCATCCAGGTTAAGATCTTTTACCCCCAGTTCGCCTTTGACATCGGCTTTGTTGCGTCCCAGTTCCAGATGTAGCCCCGGAATGGTCCACTGCATATAGCTGTTGCCTTTAAGCTGCCCGTCAACGCTGACTTTATTTTGTTTCACGTTCCCGGCGAGTTTCAGCTCCGGGATATCAAGCTGCCAGGTTCCGCCGTAGAGGCTGCCGCGCATTTTCGCCAGCCCGTTCAGTTTTGCAGGCCAGTCCGGGAAAGTTTTTGCGGTGTTGATGCCGTCCAGCGTTAACTCACCGCGCCAGCTAATCGCCTGCTGCCAGTCGAGCAAGGCTTTGAGTTCGGTTTTCCCTTCCAGCGCGGCTACGCTCAGCTTGTCGATGCTGATTTGCTGCTCGTTACCTTTACCGTCCAGAGTAATGGTGGCTGGTGGTACGTCCTGGCCCTTTACCGCCGTGCGGAACGACAGCGTGTAGTCAGTCATTTTGCCGGTCAGTTTGAGCTTAAGGTCGTCGGCCTGATACTGTTTTTCACCGGTAAACGGCCAGTAGAGCTGCTCGCTGGTGATGTCCAGATTGAGCGGCAGCCCCGCCTCGGCAAGCTGCGTTTGCCCACGCAGAACAATATCCACCGGGCCGGACAGGTTGACGCCAAACTCCAGTTGTTTGCGCACCTCGCCGCCGACTTTGAGCTTCACTTTCTCGCCTTTCATCGGATCGACATTCAGGGTGCTGTTGAGGGTGATATCCACCGGCCAGTTATCCCGCAATGTCGCCGTGCCCGTGGCATTAAGCGTGCCCTGATTTGAATCGATATCGAACGCATCAAGCTTCATATTGCCGTCAATGCTGCTCACTTTGAGCAGCATATTGCTGACCGTGATATCAGTGTCACCGGTTAAGCGAAGCTGCTCACCGCGAAATTCTTCAATATTGAGATTGAGCGGCAGATGCACATCCGTCATCTGCGGCAGCAGCGGTTTGGCAAAGAGTTGCTTAAGGGATTCGCCCAGCGGCAGTTCATCCGGTTTCGGATTCTCAACTTTCGGCTCCACCACCTGTTCCTGCGCCACCTTCGCCACTTTCGGCAGGGCAATCAACAGGCCGCTCAGCGAGGTGGGTTTCAGGGTCAGGTTTTTCTCTTCCCAGTTCAGGGCAGAGGAGAAGTTCATGACGGAGACGGTCGTGTCATCAATATTGATATTGACGTTATTGAGGGCCACGCGGCTTAACGTAATGGGATACGGCGTGGAAAGGTTTAACGGCCCGTTATCCTCTTCTTTCACCGGCGCGGCAGGTGGCATCTTTTTGGTATCGATGACCACATTGATATCTTTTAGCGAGATATCGTTCACGCACAGGCTACTGTCACGCAGGCAGCCCAGTTTCACCGCCAGATGGAACTCTCCGGCATTCACCGCGATACCCGGCTGATCGTAACGAATGTTTTTCAGCGATAAATCACGCCAGCCGCCGGTCACCTGGCCGATTTCCAGCCCCGGAACCCAACGGTTGGCTGCCTTAAACAGCAGGTGTAACCCGCTCGTCGTCCCGACGAGAAAAATAACCGTCCCCAGCACTAACAGGATAAACACCAGTACGCCGAGGCTTATCTTCTTCCATAAACTCATAATTCAGGCCCCAAACCGATGTAAAACTGTAATCCGTGCTCGTCTTTATCGCCGACCGGAACGGCCAGATCGAATTTGATCGGGCCAACCGGTGATTGCCAGCGCACCCCGACGCCGGTACCGGTTTTGAAATCACTGCGGCGGATATCGCTCACGGCCTCACCGCTGTCGACAAAGACCGCGCCCCACCATTTACCCGTCACGTTGTACTGATATTCCAGCGATCCGGTGGCCATTTTCGAGGCGCCGATCAGCTTGCCGTCATCATCCTTCGGCGCAATAGATTTGTATTTATAGCCGCGGATGCTGCGATCCCCCCCGGCAAAGAAGCGCAAATCCGGCGGTACGCGGTTAAAATCGTCTGTTTCAATCCACCCCAGGTTGCCACGGGCGACAAAACGGTGGCGGTCATATAACGTGCGGATCCAGGCGTTTTGCGCCTGCATCACGATAAACTCCACATCCGAGCCCCAGGCGGTGCTGGAGTAATCGATGGAATAACGCTGAGAATCACCCCAGGTCGGCATCAAACCACCGCGCGAACGGGTACGGCTGATCATCACCCCCGGATAAAGCAGCATGGTGGTGTTGGTTACGCTCGCCTGCGTAAAGTGGTCGAGGCTCCAGCGCAGGTTAATAGCGCGCTGCCAGCCGCTGGAGAGATCCCAGTAACGGGACACCGCAAGCGTGGTGGAGTCCGCTTCGGTATCATTTAAATCGGTGCGCTTAAAACCGCCCTGTACCAGATAATATTGCTCAAGCGGGTTTTTGAGCAGCGGAACTTTGTAGCTGAAATCAAGCTGTTGTTCCGGCGCCGAGACGCTGGCTGTGGTGGTAAAGCTGTGGCCATAGGAGTTTATCCACGGCTTTTTCCATGTGGCTTTGACGCGCGGACCTACGTCGGTGGAATAGCCGATGCCGGTCTCAATGGTGTTTTCAATACGCGGTGCGACGACACCTTTTAAAGGTAGTACTTTGCTTTCTCTGGCTTTATCAAACTCCGGTGCCACCACCACGGAGTTAAACCAGCCGGTAGCCGACAGGCGACGGTTAAGTTCCGCCAGATCTTTGGTCTGGTAATAATCACCTTTTTTAAACGGCACCAGATTTTGCAGATACTCTTCGCGGATTTGCGAACCTTCGAAGGTCACATCTCCGAAACGGTAGCGCTGTCCGCTGTCATAGTCGATGTCCCAGAATGCCTGATGCCGGTCAAGCGCGATGCCCAACTGGCTGTGGTTGTAGTGGCTATCGAAATAGCCTTTGCGCAAGGCCACACGGGTGAGTGATTTCTTAAAACCGTCGTAATCACCGTGGTTGAGCACAGTGCCTTTTTCCGGGCGCTTTTTTAGCAATGCAATATAATCTTCATCGGTACGCGCACCGCCGCGCAGGATCACATCCGTACCGCCGATGCGTACCGGTTCCCCTGCCGAGACACGCGCAATCAATACCTGACGCCCTTTCGCCGGCGGTGGGCGAAGCTCGAACTCGATAGTGGGTTCGTAATATCCCAGCGCTTTCAAACCTTCACGGATGGCGTCATCGACACGCGCCTGAAATCGCTTGTCCGGCGTCACTTCATCGCTCTCGATGGTGGAAAGCTGAGCGCGGACATTTTTCTGCAGCGCTCCGGTCAACCCTTCCAGTTGCAATCGGACGTTTGCCGACATGGCGCTATGGCTTGCCAGCAACAAACCGGCAAAACATAAAGTACGGATTTTTGGCACGTTCTCTCCTGAATATCCCTTGTTCCCACCCCTGGAAGGAAACGTCAACACCGCTCCGCGGCTTGTAAAAAATCCAATATGTGGATTGAAAAACGGACGACACCCCAAATATTTCTTATGTTTAAATCTAGTCTGATTTACCGCGTTTATTGTGTTAAAAGAGACGCTTCGTTACAACCTTAACCGCAATTTGCGCTTATGGGAGGCCTCACCATGAGTCTGTTTGATAAGAAAAACCTTGTTACTCAATCGGATGCGTTACCCGGACGTAACACGCCAATGCCCGTTGCCACGCTACATGCTGTTAACGAGCACTCCATGACAAACGTACCGGAAGGGATGGAGACCGCTTATTTCGCAATGGGTTGCTTCTGGGGTGTCGAACGTCTGTTCTGGCAACTGCCCGGTGTCTACAGCACGGCGGCAGGTTACATGGGCGGTTATACGCCGAACCCAACCTACCGCGAAGTGTGTACCGGACAGACGGGCCATGCCGAAGCGGTTCGCGTAGTGTATGACCCGTCGGTGATCAGTTATGAGCAGCTTCTGCACGTGTTCTGGGAAAACCACGATCCGGCCCAGGGGATGCGTCAGGGCAATGACCACGGCACACAATACCGCTCCGCCATTTATCCGCTGACGCCCGAGCAGAGCGCCGCCGCCCACGCCAGCCTCGAACGCTTTCAGGCGGCAATGCGGGCCGCGAATGATGATCGAACTATTACGACGGAAATTGTTAACGCACCGCCGTTTTACTATGCCGAAGACGATCATCAGCAGTATCTGCATAAAAACCCCTATGGATATTGCGGCATTGGTGGCATTGGCGTTTGCCTGCCGCCGCAACTGGCCTGATATTTCTTATTACCGGTTCAGCTTCCTGAACCGGTTTTCACGTTGCACCTGACTCGCTCACCCTGGAAATTCTCGCTTTAACTTTTCGCTATTCTTTCTCCACCGGCCACGCTATTTTCTCGTCATTACTGGTTTAATTTCGCATGCCTGAACTGTATTACGAGATAAGTGTATCCTGTTAATTTTATTGAGAAGTTTTTTTAACGTCTTCATTTTTTAACTTAAGTAAAATCTGTCATATATAACGTTCTTTTTCATAAGCGTATTTCAGATAAATTTCCATTTAAGAGTGACATCACCTGTCGCAATATGCTCTTAGTATGTGTTACACGCATTGTAAGCGTGTTTTTGAGAAAGCGATGTGAATACCACCTGGAGGGAGAGTTTATATGCCTTACTTAGCAGAAAGGATAACCACTCCACACGGTCAACTACTGGGCGTTAAGATCTACCCAAGAAAAACGCTTGTTCTGAACAGTCTGGAAAAAAAAAGAACTTATCTTTTTGATTTAATGAATGCCATCGGCAATAAAGCCGATTTTTTTAAAAAGCGTGATTTGTTCTGTCTGGTCTCCATCACCGATGAAGAGATCGCAATGCTATTAACGTTCGACTTAGTATTACAGGCAACACTGGCTCGACTCCCTTTTGTAAAATTACAAATCAACCAAACATTTGAAACAGCCATACAGGATTTAGCAAAAAGTAAAAATGGTATCTGGCTGAGTCATGTGGGGAATGAAAACGCACCCTTTACGCAGTACTGTGAGGCAATCGTTTTGGATGAAACCTTTACGAACAACGAGCTAAACAAAAATACGTTTCCGTATCTTATCCAAAATTTAAAGCGTTATTGCGAAAAAGTTATTATAAAAACAGACAATAATATTAACCGTCGGGCACTAGAAGAGGCGGGCATTTGGGCCTGTTGCGGACTTTATGCGCCAATACCGTTCAGTAAGGTGCATCAGTTAATGTAACCCCTTGTTGCGAAACGCCCTGCCCATTTGCAGTGTCATTTATTACGAAATGAATATGAATTGATATTTTGATTTATTTTTTCACGCATAAACAGTGAAAAACTCCAGCATATCCTCAGGTAAGGAAGGACGTCTTACGGACATAAAAAAGCCGTCTTCATAGTGAAGTCAGTGCCAGAAGCATCACTGCTTAACAACGTTCTTTGCACAAGTGGCAATGTACAAATGCGCTAACTATCAAAGAAATACCCTTTGATAGGTATATATATTGATATTAATTATCGATCAATAAATGATTGATTAATAACTTTTAGCGATCAATATTAGATATATCTAGGCATTAACAAGGAAAGGATATGGACCGGGTTAGCGTAATACCCATTCACAGCCTGAATGGCACAATTGTTGGATTTTCAATGGACTGTAGCGATCATGCCCCGCACAGCCATCACCTGAAGTATTGTTCTGACTTCTCTGTCGAAAATGGGCTTTTGTTTTATGTTAACAACCCCAGGAATCTTACAGATACTGCAGCACAGTTTCCACACCTGACATTAATGAAACAGGAAGATCCTGCGTTATTTGGGCTATGGCGGGAAAACGTCCGCCAGGCCGTGGTGATTAATCGAGACTTCTACCATAAACAGGTGCAGAAACCCACTTTCCCTGAACTGATTAAGAACATCCGAAAATCATATTCGGATCGCGTCATTATCGACGGCGTACAAAGTACGTGGGAATTTTCAGTACTACAGGATTGCGGCATCTGGGCGGTTCAGGGCTACATGTATCGCTCAGTACCCTTAAAGAAACTGGAGTGGTTGCTTTAATCGTTACGAAAGAGAACACGAGCGTAATAACGAAAAGGTCACATCCACAAAATAGAAATTAAAGGCAAAACCTTAGCGCGAGTAAAAGGAAGTAATAACGTGCCACGGGAATATATAAAAACCCTCTTATTACTCCTTTTGCTCTTTCATTGACGCATTGCTCACCCCTGTGGATAAAGGCTACACCTGAAAAACGACTACGCATTGCGCCATTCGAGCAAGAAACGAACTCACAAATGAGAAAAGCTCCCATCTACATGTAACAAACTGCTTACACTGCTGGCAGGCTGTAACACGCTTACGCTATACTAGCCGTCGAAATTGTAGGTCCACCGCTTCGGACTCGCTTTCAATGTGTTTACCACAAGGATTTTTCAACTTCCCTCCGAGGATCCCGCTTATAGCTGGATAAATTATGTTAAACAGCATCTTAGTCATACTCTGTCTGATAGTCGTAAGTGCATTCTTCTCGCTATCTGAGATTTCGCTTGCCGCTTCCAGAAAAATAAAACTGAAACTGCTTGCCGATGATGGCAACGTCAATGCGCAACGCATTTTAAAAATGCAGGAAAACCCCGGCACCTTTTTTACCGTGGTGCAAATCGGCCTGAATGCCGTTGCCATCCTGGGTGGTATCGTGGGTGATGCCGCTTTCTCCCCCGCGTTCTACAGCATCTTAGTCACCGTGGTGTCGCCAGAGCTGGCAGACCGTCTGAGCTTTATTATTTCGTTCTCGCTGGTAACGGGGATGTTTATCCTGTTCGCCGACCTGACCCCGAAACGCATCGGTATGATCGCGCCTGAAGTTGTGGCTTTGCGCATTATCAACCCGATGCGCTTCTGCCTGTTTCTCTTCCGCCCGCTGGTGTGGTTTTTTAACGGCATGGCTAACATTATTTTCCGCATCTTCAAGCTGCCAATGGTGCGTAAAGACGACATCACGTCTGATGATGTCTATGCCATCTTCGAGGCTGGCGCGCTGGCCGGGGTGCTGCGTAAGCAAGAGCATGAGCTGATTGAGAATGTGTTTGAGCTGGAATCGCGCACGGTACCATCGTCAATGACATCGCGCGAAAACGTGGTGTGGTTTGATCTGCATGAAGATGAGCAAAGCTTAAAACGAAAAGTCGCTGAAAACCCGCACTCCAAGTTCCTCGTATGTAATGAAGACATTGACCATATCGTTGGTTACGTCGACTCAAAAGACCTGCTTATTCGCGTACTGGCCAACCAAAGCCTGGTGCTGAGCAGTGGCGTGCAAATCCGCAACACGCTTATTGTGCCGGATACGTTAACGCTCTCCGAAGCGCTGGAAAGCTTTAAAACGGCAGGCGAAGACTTTGCGGTCATCATGAACGAGTATGCGTTGGTGGTGGGGATTATCACCCTCAACGACGTAATGACCACGCTGATGGGCGACCTGGTCGGTCAGGGGCTGGAAGAACAAATCGTCGCGCGTGATGAAAACTCATGGCTGATTGACGGCGGCACGCCGATTGATGACGTGATGCGGGTGCTGGATATCGACGAGTTCCCTCAGTCCGGCAATTACGAGACCATTGGCGGCTTTATGATGTTCATGCTGCGCAAGATCCCGAAACGTACCGACTCGGTGAAGTACTCCGGCTATAAGTTCGAAGTCGTGGACATTGATAACTACCGTATCGACCAGTTGCTGGTCACGCGGATTGATAACAAGGCCACGGTGTTAACGCCAAAGTTGCCGGATGCTGAAGAGAAAAGCGAGTAATCGCGACGGCAAATCACCTGCATAAAAGGCGGCGTAATTTCCGCCTTTTTTCTTGCCTGCCATTCAGCGGCGATTCTCCCCTGAAAACATCAACGGCTCCCTGACGGAGCCGTTTTTGTTGTACTGCGATTACTGCATAGCGTAGTGGGTTGGTTAAGCCATCTCAGTTTGCAGACGCATAACCTGACGGTTGACTTCGGACATCACAGTAAAGTGCTGTTTGTCCTTCACTTTCGGGATAAGGATCTTGCCTTTATCAAACTCGAAAGCGCCAACGTCCTTAATGTACAACCGTCCACGGAACAGGATTTTCACGTACTTTGCCACCTGAAGTGGGTTGTAACGTTGGAAAATTTTCATTTTTGTATCTCCTGCTAAGTAATACGCCCTTGCGGTGCCACGCTTGGCCCAACAGTGATGAGCGCAAATTTTGGTGCTCAATGAGCATAGTTCAGAAACAACATGAGACCTAGTATGTATAAGTTTATTTACCTTTTGATTACAGTTATTCAGAATTTTCTTTTCAGCGCTTACGAACAGGCAGTATAAGTCGTCGTTTTTTCGCCGTTATGTGCGTTAACCCGCAAACTGGCATCCCGTTTGCGGGAAAAGCACATTGATCGCACTTATGATTAAAAGGTTGAGTTAAGTGGTCGGATCACCTGCAAACAATAAAAGGAAACACCATGACCTTACGTAACATCCTGGCAGCCACCTGCCTGCTACTGCCGCTCCTGGCGCAAGCCCACAATTTTGAAACCAGCCAACGAGTACCGCCTGTGGGCATCGCTGACAGAGGGGAATTGATTCTCAATAACGATAAGTTTAGCTACAAAAACTGGAACAGCGCGCAGCTTCCTGGCAAAGTGCGAGTGGTGCAACATATTGCCGGTCGGACCTCTGCCAAAGAGAAAAATGCCGCGCTGATTGAAGCGATCAAGGCCGCAAATTTACCTCACGATCGTTACCAGACGACGACCATCATCAATACAGATGATGCTATCCCCGGCTCAGCAATGTTTGTGCGCAGCAGTATTGAGAGCAACAAAAAGCTCTATCCCTGGTCACAGTTTATTGTCGACAGTGATGGCGTAGCGCGAAAGGCCTGGCAACTGGATGAAGGCAGTTCAGCCATCGTTGTGCTGGATAAAGACGGACGGGTGCAATATGTCAAAGACGGCGGGCTGACACAGGCGGAAGTGCAGCAGGTCATCGCCCTGCTGCATAAGTTACTCGACGGTCAGTAAATCGACACCCGAAAGCCGGGGTTCAGGAAAGATTCACGCGGCGTGTAATCCAGGGTTTTTCCCTGCCAGTCGTGAACATGTGCCCCGGCTGCCACGGCTACCGCATGGCCTGCCGCCGTATCCCAGACGCTGGTCGGCCCAAAACGCGGATACAGTTGAGCCTGTCCCTCTGCCACCAGGCAGAATTTCAGCGATGAACCAATCGCGGTCGTCTGATGTTCGCCCAACTGAGTTAAATACTCTTTCAGTTCGTCATCCGCGTGGGAACGGCTTACCACCACCAGCGGCGGACGCGCGTCACGCACTTTAATCTGCGTCCGCGTGCCGTTTTCCTCTTTCCACGCTTTACCTTCCGCCGCGCAATACATCACTTTAAGCACCGGGGCATAAACGACGCCAAGTACCGGTTTCCCGTTTTCAATCAGAGCGATATTCACCGTGAACTCACCGTTACGCTTTATAAACTCTTTGGTGCCGTCCAGCGGATCGACCAGCCAGTAACGCTGCCAGTGCTGACGAACGCTCCAGGAGGGGGGATCTTCTTCCGACAGAACCGGAATATCCGGCGTCAGTGCCTGTAGCCCGCCAGCAATCACCGCATGCGCGGCAATATCGGCGGCCGTTACGGGGGAATCGTCGGATTTGCTGGTTACATCCATCGGCTTATGGCCGTCGTAGACCTGCATAATGGCATCGCCCGCTTCTCGCGCGAGCTGACAAATGGCTTCTAACATCATCCACCTCTTATCTATGGCAGTGGGGTTTTTACCCTCAATAATTCACATTGCGGGAAGGCGGCAAGTGAGTGAATCCCAATGCACTTACCTCAGCAAGTGATTCGGGTGAGTGAACGCTGCCAACGCTCATGCAACATGAAGTATGACGGGTATAACTCATTGTTTTACTTATATCGCATTCAGGTCGAATCTGCCAGGTGTGATAGTTGTTGCATTTATGTGGCAAATTTCATGGCAGAATTCACAATTCTGTAAGCAACAAAATGTACATATCATTTCTTTTGTGGCTCAGATCTAAAAAGGACACCTCTGATGATTAAGTTTAGCGCAACGCTCCTTGCCACGTTGATAGCAGCCAGCGTACAAGCGGCGACGGTGGATCTCCGGATTATGGAAACCACTGATTTGCATAGCAACATGATGGACTTTGATTACTATAAAGATTCTGCGACAGAAAAATTTGGCCTGGTGCGTACCGCCAGCCTGATCAATGCCGCCAGAAAAGAAGTCAAAAATAGCGTGCTGGTGGACAACGGCGACTTAATTCAGGGCAGCCCGCTCGGTGATTATATGGCAGCCAAAGGGCTGAAAAAGGGCGACATCCACCCTGTCTATAAGGCGCTGAATACGCTGGACTACGCCGTGGGCAACCTCGGCAATCACGAATTCAACTATGGCCTGGATTATTTGCACCGGGCGCTGGAAGGGGCAAAATTCCCCTACGTGAATGCCAACATTATCGATGTCAAAACCCAAAAGCCGCTGTTTACCCCGTATCTCATTAAAGAGACCGCCGTTACCGATACCGATGGTAAAACGCATACTCTGAAGATTGGCTATATCGGCTTTGTCCCACCACAAATCATGGTGTGGGATAAAGCCAACCTGAGCGGCAAAGTCACGGTTAATGACATCACCGAAACGGCGAAGAAATATGTGCCAGAGATGCGCGAAAAAGGGGCCGACCTGGTGGTACTGGTTGCCCACTCCGGCCTCTCTTCTGAACCTTATCAGGCGATGGCGGAAAACTCCGTCTACTACTTAAGCGAAGTCCCCGGCGTTGACGCTATTCTGTTTGGCCATGCCCATGCGGTCTTCCCGTCAAAAGATTTCGCCGCCATTAAAGGAGCGGATATCGCCAAAGGAACCTTAAATGGCGTGCCGTCAGTGATGCCAGGAATGTGGGGCGACCACCTCGGCGTGGTGGATCTGGTATTGAATAACGATGCCGGGAAGTGGCAGGTCGCTTCGTCAAAAGCCGAAGCGCGCCCGATTTATGATGCCGCCGCCAAAAAATCGTTGGCCGCAGAAGACAGCAAACTGGTGGAAATCCTGAAACACGACCACGATGCCACCCGTCAGTTCGTCGGCAAGCCTATCGGAAAATCCGCCGACAACATGTACAGCTTCCTCTCCCTTGTACAGGATGACCCAACCGTCCAGGTCGTCAACAACGCCCAGACCGCTTATGTGAAGCACTTTATTCAGGGCGATCCGGATCTGGCGAACCTGCCGGTCTTATCTGCCGCCGCCCCGTTCAAAGCAGGCGGACGTAAAAACGATCCGGCCAGTTTTGTCGAGGTCGAAAAAGGGCAGCTCACCTTCCGTAACGCCGCCGATCTGTATCTTTACCCCAACACACTGGTGGTCGTGAAAGCGACGGGCAAAGAGGTGAAAGAGTGGCTGGAGTGCTCCGCCGGGCAGTTTAATCAGATCGATATCAACAGCACGAAGCCTCAGTCACTCATCAACTGGGAGACCTTCCGTACCTATAACTTCGATGTGATTGATGGGGTGAAATACCAGATTGATGTGACGCAGCCTGCTCGTTATGACGGCGAGTGCCAGAGCATCAACCCGCAAGCTGAGCGTATTAAAGATCTGACCTTTAACGGCAAACCGATCGATCCCAACCAGGTGTTCCTGGTGGCAACCAATAACTACCGCGCCTATGGCGGTAAGTTTGCGGGAACGGGTGACAGCCATATCGCCTTTGCCTCGCCGGATGAAAACCGCGCGGTGCTGGCAAAATGGATAACCGACGAATCGGCAAAAGCGGGAGAAATCCACCCGGCAGCGGATAACAACTGGCGCCTGGCGCCGATTCACAGTAATACGGCGCTGGATATCCGTTTCGAAACCTCACCTTCTGAGAAGGCGGCTGCGTTTATCAAAGAGAAAGCGCAGTACCCGATGAAGAAGGTCGGTACGGACGAGATTGGCTTTGCGCTCTATCAGGTGGATTTAAGTAAGTAAGCTCGTTTATCCCGCAACTGTAGCCCGGACAAGGCGTTCACGCCGCCATCCGGGTTCACTCAGGCGGCGCGGTCGTCTCGCGTCGCCAGCACCTGAGGCAAATTTAGCTCAATCCAGTCGGCCAGCGCGGCCACTTTCTCGCTCACCTGCTCACCCAGCGGCGTCAGGCTATACTCCACATGCGGCGGCACCACCGGATACGAAATGCGGTTAATAAAACCGTCCATTTCCAGCGCCTGCAGCGATTGCGCCAGCATCTTTTCGCTGACACCGCCCATTTTGCGGCGTAAATCGCTGAAACGGTGGGTGCCGTGGCGCAGCGCCACCAGAATCAATACGCCCCAGCGGCTGGTCACGTGTTTAAGCACCTCACGGGAGGGGCACTCCTCAGCAAACAGATTACCGTCGCGCATCCGCTCGCTCAGGGTGGGATTTATGCCTTCCATACTTACCTTTTTGTACGTACTTACTAAAAGTTAGTTATGGTGATAGTATGCCACAACACAAGACAAACACGAAGAGGAATCATCATGATCGCAATTACCGGCGCTACAGGCCAACTGGGCGCACTGGCTGTTGAAGAATTACTGAAAACCGTCAAAGCGAGTGAGCTCGTCGCGATTGTACGTAACCCGGCAAAAGCTGACGCACTGGCTCAGAAAGGTGTCGTCGTTCGCCAGGCCGACTACGGCGACCAGGCAGCGCTAACGGCGGCACTGTCGGGCGTAGAAAAACTGTTGCTGGTCTCCTCCAGCGAAGTGGGCCAGCGCGCCGCTCAGCATCGTAACGTGATCAATGCAGCCAAAGCGGCGGGCGTGAAATTTATCGCCTATACCAGCCTGTTGCATGCGGATAAATCTCCGCTCGGTCTGCATGTTGAGCACGTTGAAACCGAAAAAATGTTGGCCGATTCCGGCATCCCTTACGCCCTGCTGCGTAATGGCTGGTATACCGAAAATTACCTGGCCAGCGCCCCGGCGGCTCTGGCTCATGGCGTCTTCATCGGCGCTGCGGGAGACGGCAAAATCGCGTCGGCCACCCGCGCAGATTACGCCGCTGCCGCCGCACGCGTTATCAGCACTGACGGCCATGCCGGGAAAGTCTACGAACTGGCCGGTGACAGCGCCTGGACACTCAGCGAACTGGCGGCTGAACTGAGCAAACAGAGCGGTAAACCGGTGGTGTATCAGAACCTGAGCGAAGCCGATTTTGCGGGTGCGTTAAAGGGTGTTGGTCTGCCAGACGTGTTCGCTAACCTGCTGGCTGACTCGGATATCGGTGCCTCGAAAGGAGGTCTGTTCGATGACAGCCATACCCTGAGCAAGCTGATTGGTCGCCCGACCACCCCGCTCGCGGAAAGCGTCAAAGGCATCCTGTAACTGTTACAGGCTGGTTAATTTTTGTAGCACGCCGCCGGTTCATCCTTAATAATGAGAAGATGACCTGAGCGGAGGCGAAAAGTGGAAGGCGTACCGGAACAATTCTTTGACGAGAGAGACAGCGCGCGTTTTCGCCACCTGGCGCAATTGCCAGGGGTGGAGTTGTACCATGCGCATATCTCCCGTTATGCCTTCGAACCCCATACCCACGAAGCCTTTGGTATTGGCGCAATCGAAGCGGGTGCCGAACGCTTTCGTTATCGCGGTACGCAGTACGTTGCGCCTGTCAATTCCGTTGTCACCATGAACCCCGACGAACTGCATACCGGTGAGGCTGAGACCGCGGATGGCTGGCGCTATCGCATGATCTACCTTGACCCCGCGTTGCTGGAAGAGGTGACCGGTATCCGCCACTGGTGGTTTAGCGATGCTACTCGCCACGATCCCCTGCGCACAGTCAAGATTTGCCGCCTGATTCATGGCCTGTGGCACACCGAGGATTCGCTGGCGCAAAAAGGGATGCTGCTGGACCTGATCGACACCTTCACACCGCTTGCACGTCACGCGCCGGTCAGTCAGGAAGGCGCTCATCGTTTTGAGCGGGTCCGTGACTATCTGCATGATAATTTTATGCACCCCCTGACGCTGGATGAGCTGGCGCAGGTGGTCTCGTTGAGCCCTTACCATTTTCAGCGTCAGTTCAAAGCCCATTTTCACGTGACACCCCACCAAATGCTGATGGCGATTCGTCTGTGGCGGGCGAAAGATTTCCTGACCCACGGGATGCCCGCCGCCGAAGTCGCCGCAGCCACCGGGCTGACTGACCAGTCACACCTCACCCGCGCCTTTACGCGTCGTTACGGCATCACCCCCGTGCGCTACCAGAAGCAGGTCGTCCGGCGCTAATGCGCAATCTCATACAATATTCCGTTCCCCTCCTTTCCTACACTGTGACGGCAAACAGAAACGTCAGGTGGAAGTATGATTAGTGGTGTGTTGTATGCCCTGCTCGCGGGGATGTTGTGGGGGCTTATTTTTGTTGGGCCGTTAATTGTGCCGGATTACCCGGCGGCATTGCAGTCAACCGGTCGTTATCTGGCGTTGGGGATAATTGCCCTGCCGCTGGCCTGGCTGGGCCGCCAGCGTTTACGGCAGTTAACGCAGAAAGACTGGCTCACCGCGCTGGCGCTGACCATGATGGGCAATCTCATCTATTACGTCTGTCTTGCCAGCGCCATTCAGCGCACCGGGGCACCGGTTTCGACGATGATCATTGGCACCCTGCCGGTTGTTATCCCGATATGTGCAAATCTGCTCTACAGCCAGCGTGACGGTAAACGCACCTGGACCAGCCTCGCCCCGGCACTGCTCTGTATTGCGGCGGGACTGGCCTGCGTCAATATAGCCGAACTGCACGGCGGCCTGCCGGCGTTCTCCTGGTGGCGCTATGGCTCCGGCATTGCCCTTGCGCTGGTTTCCGTCGCCTGCTGGGCGTGGTATGCGCTGCGTAACGCCCGCTGGCTGCGGGAAAACCCGGACAAGAACCCGATGATGTGGGCAACCGCGCAGGCACTGGTGACGCTCCCCGTCTCTTTACTCGGCTATGCTGCTGCCTGTCTGTGGCTGAGTGCGCAACAGCCTGATTTTGCCCAACCCTTTGGCCCGCGCCCCGCGGTGTTTCTCGGTTTGATGTTCGCGATTGCTGTGCTCTGCTCCTGGGTCGGCGCTATGTGCTGGAATGTTGCCAGTCAGCGTTTACCCACGGTCATTGTCGGGCCACTGATTGTTTTTGAAACCCTTGCGGGCCTGCTTTATACCTTCATGCTACGTCAGCAAATGCCGCCGTTGCTCACCCTCTGTGGTATCGCCCTGTTGGTTTGCGGCGTGGTCATGGCTGTACGCGCGAAGCCAGAAAAGCCTCTGGTTCAGTCAGTTTCAGACCACGGTTAATCGTGGTCTTGTTTACCCTGCCCCGAAAGGGGTATATCATCGAATAAAAGATGCATTTAAAATGCATGTTATAATTTCTGATGAGGTAACTGCTATGGCTTTCCGTGACCAACCCCTGGGTGAACTGGCGCTATCCATTCCACGTGCGTCAGCGCTGTTTCGTAAATACGATATGGATTACTGCTGCGGCGGTAAGCAGACGCTGGAGCGCGCCGCGTCCCGCAAAGAACTGGACGTTGGCATCATTGAAACCGAACTGGCAAAGCTGGCAGCGCAGCCCATCGAGAAAGACTGGCGCGTCGCCGCCCTGAGCGAAATCATCGATCACATAATCGTGCGTTACCACGACCGCCACCGCGAACAACTGCCGGAGCTTATCCTGCAGGCGACCAAAGTGGAGCGCGTACATGCCGATAAACCCAACGTGCCAAAAGGGTTAACCAAATACCTGACCATGCTGCACGACGAGCTTTCCAGCCACATGATGAAAGAAGAGCGCATCCTGTTCCCGATGATTAAAGAGGGGATGGGCAGCCAGGCGATGGGGCCAATCAGTGTGATGGAAAGCGAGCATGATGATGCAGGCGAACTGCTGGAAGTGATCAAGCACATTACCAATGGCGTGACGCCGCCGCCGGAAGCCTGCACCACCTGGAAAGCAATGTATAACGGTATCAATGAATTGATCGACGACCTGATGGAACACATCAGTCTGGAAAACAACGTTCTGTTTCCGCGTGCCCTCGCTGGAGAATAAGCAAAGGCGCCCCTGAGAGCGCCTGATTCATGGAAGTCTTTAGAGCCGCCTGCGCGGCTCTTTTTTATTTTCCCGGATGCCAGGTCTACGAATACTAGCGCATACCTGCCAGGCGTTTTTTACCCACAATCAGCCAGCCCGCGCCCAGCACAATAAACCAGATTGGGGTGACGATCAGCGCCTGACGAGTGTCCTCTTCGAGCGTCAGCAACACCAGTACGAACACAAAGAACGCCATGCATACCCAGCACATCACTTTGCCAAGCGGCATTTTGTAGATGGACGCTTCATGCAGTTGCGGACGCTGTTTACGGTAGACGAGGTAAGAGCAGAGGATAATCGTCCAGACGAACATAAACAGGATGGCCGAAACGGTGGTAATCATGGTGAACGCCGCAATCGCACTTGGGTTCACGTACAGCATCACTACACCGCCCAGCAGGCAGATACAAGAGAAGGTCAACCCTTTCGCCGGTACCGCACGTTTAGAGAGCTTACCGAACGCTTTTGGCGCCACGCCATCTTGTGCCAGGCCGAACAGCATACGGCTGGTGGAGAACACGCCGCTGTTCGCGGAAGACGCAGCAGACGTCAGCACCACAAAGTTGATAATGCTCGCTGCGGCAGGCAGGCCCACCAGAACAAACAGTTCAACAAACGGGCTCTTATCCGGCACCACGGAACTCCATGGGGTCACGGACATAATCACAATCAACGCAAACACATAGAACATGATGATGCGGATCGGAATGGAGTTAATCGCGCGCGGCAGCGACTTTTCCGGGTCTTTGGTTTCTGCCGCTGTCGTTCCGACCAGCTCAATCCCCACAAAGGCAAAGACCGCGATCTGGAAACCGGCAAAGAAGCCGCTGATGCCTTTCGGGAACCAGCCGCCGTCATTCCACAGATGCGCAACAGAGGCTTCGACCCCGGTCGGCGATTTGAAACTGGTCAGCACCATCACCAGACCAACAACAATCAGCGCCACAATGGCGACGATTTTGATCATCGCGAACCAGAACTCCATCTCGCCGAACATTTTTACGGTGGCAAGGTTCAGGCTCAGCAGCACCAGGACAATGGTCAACGCCACTATCCAGTCGGATAATCCAGGGAACCAGAATTGTGCGTAAGCGGTGATCGCCACCACATCGGCCATCCCGGTGACTACCCAGCAGAACCAGTATGTCCAGCCGGTAAAATACCCCGCCCACGGTCCGAGCAGGTCGGCGGCGAAGTCGCTAAAAGATTTGTACTCAAGGTTCGACAGCAGCAACTCACCCATCGCACGCATGACGAAAAACAGCATGAACCCGATGATCATATAGACAAAAATGATCGACGGTCCTGCAAGGCTGATGGTTTTCCCGGAGCCCATAAACAGCCCGGTACCGATGGCACCGCCAATAGCGATTAGCTGAATATGACGGTTTGTAAGATTGCGCCGTAGCGATTGTTCAGTCGAAGCCTCTTCGTCAGCCGCGACTTTTGCCTGATCTACCATGTTTATATCCTGTCTGTGTTGTTGAGGCTCTTCTGGCCTTTAATTGCATACTTCGCCCATTCGCGGACGCAACGATATTAGGTAAGAATTGGTAGGATGAATACTCTGAATTAAAAGAGATGTTAAATATTTGTTTAAAGTGAGCAGCATATCACTCAAATTAGGGGATGGAGTTCACAAAAATACACCGCAATGCGCGCATAGCAAGATAAAGTATCGAAACTAATTCATTTAATGAATGATTCACGCAACATCGTCTTCCTCTCCCCTGAAGAGGAGAGGAAAACATCGGGAAGATTACAGGATTTCCAGTAATTCCACTTCAAATACCAGGGTGCTGAATGGCGGGATGGACGCGCCCGCGCCACGCTCGCCGTAGGCCAGTTCGTGCGGAATCGTCAGTTCCCATTTGGAGCCAACCGGCATCAGCGTCAGCGCTTCGATCCAGCCGCCAATCACGCCGTTTACCGGGAATTCAGCCGGTTCGCCACGCGCGACGGAGCTGTCGAACACGGTACCGTCGATCAGTTTACCGGTGTAGTGAACGCGAACACGGTCAGTACGCGCCGGGATAGCGCCTTCGCCCTGAGTGATAACGCGGAACTGCAGACCAGACTCCGTGCTGTTCACACCCTCTTTCTCGCGGTTTTCGTCCAGATATTTCACGCCTTCTGCCGCCATCTCTTCAAAGCGCGCACGACGCACTGCGTCCGCACGTTCGTGGATTTCACGCAGCGCACGATGAACAACATCCACCGGCACAGCCGGTTGTTTACCTGCCAGCGCATCAGCAATACCGGCGACCAGCGCTTCCGGCAACAGCCCCTGTAAGCCGGAGTCGCTAAGCTGCTGCCCTACCTGCAAACCAATGCCATAGCTGGCCTGCGCTTCGATCGTGTCAAACGTTGGGGTTGTCATGGGTTTTCCTTTCATCACTTTTTAAGGTAGCGCGCAGCATAACAGCCACGCCGCAGCGGGTAAAACTTTGTCGTAGTAAAGATGACAAATCGCAGAGAAACAGAAACAATACTCCCGGTAAGATAATTCTCATTATGATGTCACGAGACAATGCATCACACAGCCAATCAGGTAGTTAGCCATCTATACTCAACGAGACAGGATAAATAATGACGCGGAGCAGGAGGAAAGCCATGCCCGGGCGATTTGAACTGAAACCTACCCTGGCGAAAATCTGGCACGCCCCGGATCATTTTCGCATTCTGGACCCGCTTCCGCCGATGCACCGTCGTGGGCTGATCCTTGCGGCGTTGTTGGTTATTATCGGTTTCCTGCTGCCCACCCCGAAAGAGACGGTGACGCCTCCCGCCTCTGTCGGGCGCGAAGCACAACTGAATATTCAGTCACAATCCCAGCCGCAGACACAATCGCAGCCTTCACAACCGCTGGTGACGTCACAGCCGGTGCAAAACCAGCAACCTGCTCCTGTCCTTAACGAGGAACCGCAGGCCGTGCAGGAGCCGATACAACAGGAGCGTCCGGTCGCCGAACACTCTGCCCCTGCTGCCTCTTCCGCTGGCGGTATTGAGCAGCAGTGGCGCACCTACCGTGTCGAACAGGGCAAAACGCTGGCCCAGGTTTTCCGTGACCACAATTTGCCGCCAACCGATGTCTATGCCATGGCAAAAGTAGAAGGCGAAGGCAAACCGCTCAGCACCCTGCAAAGCGGCCAGATGGTGAAAATTCGTCAGAACGCGAATGGCGTAGTAACCGGGTTGACGATTGAAAATGGCAGCGGCCAGTCTGTCTTGTTCACTCGCCAGCAGGACGGTAGTTTTATCCGGGCACGATAAGCCTCCTGGCCGGGTGAGCGATAACGCTACCCGGCCAGAAGTTAATCGGCTTTTCGGGAGACCTTGTTCACCCACCAGATGCCGGAGCACACCAGCATCAACGCAATCGCGTATTTGAGTTCGAGAATATTCTCGCCCAGAAAAATAGCCGACAGTAACGCACCTGAGACCGGGATTAAGAAGTTAAACGGCGCAATCATCCCCACCCGATTGTACTTGAGCAGAATGCTCCACAGCGCAAACGCAACCGAGGAGAGTAGCGTCAGGTAGCCAAGAATCGCCACCGAGGAAGGGCCATGCACGGTAAGCTCGCCGCCAAAAACATACCCGCCGACCGCGAGCACGACGCCACCAAACCCCAGTTGATAACCCGTCATTACCAACGGATCGACCGTTTGCGAGATCCGCTTACCGTATAGCGTCGATGCCGAGAGGATAAACGCCGCCAGGACTACAAAACCATCCCCCATCAGGCTAAAGCTGAACTCCATCAGGCCATTGTTGAGGTTAACCACCATGACGCCAGCAAACCCCAGTACGCAGCCAAGGGTTTTGTTATAGCTCAGTTTGTCATTCTGGTAGATAAAGTGGGCCAGCAGCACGCTAAAGAAGGTGCCCGTCGCATTCATAATTGAACCTTTTACCCCAGTGGTGAAGGCCAGACCAATATAGAAGAAGACGTACTGGAGTGAGGTTTGCGTAACCCCGAGCAGTGCCAGTTGGCCACACTGATGGAAAGAGAGGCGAGCCAGCGGGCGGCGCTGCGCCAGCGCAAGCAGCAATAACAGTAGCCCTGCGAAGAAGAAGCGATAGCCAGCAAAGACGATTTTCGAAGGGATATCATCTACATCAATCTGGAAAATCTCATAACCGCTTTTAATCGCCGGGTAGGCGCTTCCCCATAATAAACAACAGAATGCTGCTCCTGCATACGCCGCATTTTTACGGGCAAAGAGCGGCGGCTGGTGTATCGTTTCCATACATTCACCAATTTAAAATAACGTTTTATTTTTTAATTATTGCGGAATAGCCAGGAAATGGAAACAGATATGCGAAAACAGAGATCAGGTTGTGAGCTCGAAGGGATAAAAAGGAAAAACCAGAGGGATAAAAAGCAAAACGCCGGCACAAGGCCGGCGTTTTTACGCAACGTCAGAAGCTAATTACTCAGCAACAACGTTAACGATCAGTTTAGCGAATACTTCGCTGTGAACCTGGAAGTCCACTTCGTGCTCACCAGTGGTACGCAGAACGCCGTTCGGCAGACGAACTTCGCTCTTAGCCACTTCAACGCCAGCTGCAGTTACAGCGTCAGCGATGTCGCGGGTACCGATGGAACCGAACAGTTTACCTTCGTCGCCAGATTTGGAAGCGATGGTTACAGTGCCCAGTGCGTTGATTGCTTCAGCGCGAGCGTTAGCAGCCGCCAGAACGTCAGCCAGTTTGGCTTCCAGTTCAGCGCGACGAGCTTCGAAAAACTCAACGTTTTTCTTGGTAGCCGGAACAGCTTTACCCTGTGGAACCAGGAAGTTACGAGCGTAGCCCGCTTTAACGTTTACCTGATCACCCAGGCTGCCCAGGTTTGCTACTTTATCAAGCAGAATAACTTGCATTACCTTATCCTCTTAAAGTCGTATTAATGGACCGTGCCCGATTACTGATGACGATCAGTGTACGGCAGCAGAGACAGGTAGCGAGCGCGTTTGATAGCGCGAGCCAGCTGACGCTGGTATTTTGCACGAGTACCGGTGATACGGCTTGGGACAATCTTACCGCTTTCGGTGATGTAGTTTTTCAGCGTAGCGATATCTTTATAGTCGATCTCTTGAACGCCTTCCGCGGTGAAACGGCAGAACTTGCGACGACGGAAATAACGTGCCATATGGCTAGTCTCCAGAATCTATCAATTCAATCTGCTCGGCATGCAGAACCATTTTAGTCAGACCGTTCTTTGCCTTGTGGCAAGAGATGAACCCCTGAACGGTTATGCGGCTGCCGACCGTTATACTGTGAGTAATGGCCTGGTTTTCGTGTCCGCTAATGATAACGGGCATTTGGCACCACGCCTGCCGGTGAAACCCGGCTTCCTCCTGCACAGAACGGTGCTCAAGCACGAACTGGCAGTGAGGAATTCCTGATGGGCTGACCTTTCGAAGGGGGGTCCTGCACACGGTGCCGGACAACACCAGACGGTTGGTCATCAGAAATTACTCTTCAGAATCCCCAGCATCTGCATCATCTGCGGTTTCGTTGGCGAAATCATCGCGACGCTCACGGCGCTCGTCTTTCGCTTTAACCATCGGAGATGCTTCGGTAACAGCGTGTTTAGTACGCATTACCATGCTACGGATAACGGCATCGTTGAAGCGGAAGTTTGTTTCCAGCTCATCGATAACTTCCTGCGGAGCTTCAACGTTCAGCAGAACGTAGTGTGCTTTGTGCAGTTTGTTGATCGGGTAAGCCAGCTGACGGCGGCCCCAGTCTTCCAGACGGTGGATCGTACCTTCTGCTGCAGTGATTGCACCAGTGTAACGTTCGATCATGCCCGGAACCTGTTCGCTCTGGTCAGGATGGACCATAAAAACGATTTCGTAATGACGCATCGAATTGCTCCTTACGGATTATTCAGCCTCCTGTCTGGGTCAGCCGCGGCCCATGGAGGCAAGGAACGTGATTAAAGGGCGGCTGAAAAATTGACGCGTCATAATACTTATCTCGCCCCCCAAACTCAAGCTGATTGCACAAATAATTCGCACTAAGCGCAAAGCCGCTTCACAGAGTGGGATTAAAATTAGACAAAACGGATACGGCAATTTTTTGAACGACAGCATCAGAAATGGTCGCGATACGTTTTGGCGGGAAAGCGTAGACTTTAAATACACCCCAATGACACGGGAGGAAAGATGTTCTGAAGGTCACAACATAAGCAGTAATGGAGCACAATATTATGAAAAACATCGCAATCTTACTCACAGCGCTACTCCTTAGCGCCAATGCGGCGGCAGCCATCAAAATTGACGGGCGGCAAGCCAAAAACATGGATGATGTGCAGAGCTTAGGCGTTATTTACATTAATCATAACATCGCCACTGAAAGCGAAGCGGATCAAGCACTCAAAGTCGAAACTGACGCGAAGGGTGCGAAATATTATCACCCGGTCTTACTTCGGGAGCCGGGCAGCAATGGCCTTATTCACGCCAGCGCTGACATTTATCGCTAGTACACACAGACCAGTTACCCTTGCCATTATTAATCGCCCTCTTCCATGAGGGCTTTTTTTTGCACATCATTAAATGATAATTATTTGTACAGTGTGCTTATCAAAAGCGCAGGCCGCTGATGTAATAGCATCTTAATAACCTGATTATCCGGAGCAATATCGTGTTTGTGCGTTTTGCAACCCTGGGCCGTATCCCGCAAGGCGTTTGGGTGCTCGGCGGCGTAAGTCTGTTAATGGATGTCTCGTCCGAGATGATCCACAGCCTGTTACCTCTCTTTATGGCGACCACATTAGGTGCCAGTGTCATTGTCATTGGCCTGATCGAAGGGATGGCAGAGGCAACTGCGCTTATCATTAAAGTGTTTTCCGGCGTACTTAGCGACTATCTGGGTAAACGCAAAGGACTGGCCCTGCTGGGATATGGCATGGGTGCGCTTAGCAAACCGCTGTTTGCCCTGGCTTCCTCCTCTGGCCTGGTATTCGGCGCGCGAATGATTGACCGCGTTGGCAAAGGGATCCGTGGGGCGCCTCGCGACGCGCTGGTTGCCGATGTGACGCCCCCCGACATTCGTGGCGCCGCATTTGGCCTGCGCCAGTCGCTGGACACAATCGGTGCTTTCCTTGGTCCGCTGCTGGCCGTGGCGCTGATGTTTCTGTGGGACAATGATTTCCAGTCCATCTTCTGGGTGGCTGTGATCCCAGGCACACTGGCTATCGCTCTGCTCTATTTCGGGCTTGATGAACCCAAAACGCCCATTACCAACAAGCGCACCAACCCGCTCACCCGTGAGAACCTGAAAAAACTCAGTAGCGCTTACTGGTGGGTCGTTGGACTGGGCAGCGTCTTTACCCTCGCCCGTTTTAGTGAAGCCTTTCTGGTACTACGCGCACAGCAGATGGAGATTCCACTGTTCGCCATTCCGCTGGTAATGGTCGCAATGAACCTGGTGTACGGCCTGACGGCCTACCCCTTTGGTAAACTGTCTGACGGCATGAGCCACAGCAAAATGCTGCAGGCAGGCCTGCTGGTGCTGATTGCCGCCGATCTGGTACTGGCGTTAAGCCACCACTGGAGCACGTTGCTGCTTGGCGTTGCCCTGTGGGGTATCCATATGGGAATGACCCAGGGCCTGCTGGCGGCGATGATCGCCCATACCGCGCCAGCAGAACTGCGCGGCACCGCGTTTGGCATGTTTAACCTCATGAGCGGTATCGCCCTGCTGTTGGCCAGCGCCGGGGCCGGTGTCTTGTGGGAAAGCCTGGGCGCAGCATCAACATTTTATGCCGGTGCCGTGATCTGCCTGATTACGCTAGCAGGGATGCGCTGCATACCATCAGCCTATCGACAGGCATAAAAAGGCTCCGGAATCAGACCAGTAACATCCCGAAGGCGTACACATTCCGGAGCATAATTTTCTGGTAGTCCGGACGAAGCATAGCTGATGCCGGGGAAACTCCTGCGGCGCTGCGCCTGGCCGGGCTACCGTTCACTGCCCGTAATAGGCATTTGGGCCGTGCTTACGCATAAAGTGTTTATTCATCAGATAATCATCAATCGGTTTTAACGACGGATTGATACCTCGGGCAATCCACGCCATCCGGGCAACCTCTTCCATGACTACCGCATTATGAACGGCGTCGGCGGCATTTTTCCCCCATGCAAACGGACCGTGTTGGTAGACCACCATTCCTGGCGTATGCAATGGGTTACTGTTGCCCAGCGTCTCGACAATCACCTTACCAGTGTTGAGTTCATACTCTTCCCGTACCTCCTCTTCAGAGAGCGCCCGGGTACAGGGAATATCGCCAAAGAAATAATCTGCATGGGTGGTGCCAAGCGCAGGAATGGCCAGCCCCGCCTGAGCCCAGGCTGTGGCATGCGTGGAATGGGTATGCACAACACCGCCAAGCTGAGGGTAGCGTCGGTACAACTCAAGGTGTGTTGCGGTATCGGAAGACGGGCGCCACTGCCCTTCCACCCTGTTGCCCTGTAAATCCACCACGACCATGTCATCTGGTTTCATGTTCTTGTAGGCAATACCGCTGGGTTTAATCACCACCAGCCCGCGTTCACGATCAATAGCGCTGACATTTCCCCAGGTAAAGGTCACTAATCCATAGCGCGGCAAATCCATATTGGCGTCAAACACCTGCTGCTTAAGCTCTTGCATTATGCCGCCTCCACCAAACCCGCGTTTGCCATACGCGCTTTCACCCAGTCGCGCGCTTTTAGCACCTCTGCCGCCGGATCTTCTGCCGTCTCGCTCCACATCTCGATCAAGTACGGACCACAGTAGCCGCTCTCTTTGAGCGTGGCGAAACAGCGTTCAAAATCCACTACGCCGGTGCCAAAGGGGACGTTTTTAAAAACGCCGGGGCGCGTGTCTTTGACATGAACCGCCACGATATGGCCGACGCCCGCCAGCAGTTCCATCTGTACGTCGTTATCCCAGGCTGAAAGATTGCCGATATCCGGGTAGAGCTGAAACCATGGGTTATTAAGGTAGTGCGCGTACCCCAGCGCTTTGCTGATCGAATTCATCAGCGGGTAATCCATAATTTCCATCGCCAGGGTTACCTGTGCGCGGCTGGCCATTTCCACGCTCTCTTTGAGTCCGTCGCGAAAGCGGCGGCGCGTCTCATCATTCGCCTGCTGGTAGTAAACGTCATAACCAGCGAGTTGAATCACCCGGATACCGGTATCCTGCGCAAACCGGATAGCCTTGCGCATGATCTCCAGCCCCTGGTTGCGTACCGCGTCATCTTCGCTGCCCAGCGGAAAACGCCGGTGCGCGCTCAGACACATTGAAGGAACGCGAACGCCTGTTTCCGCTATCGCAGCTACCAGTGCCAGACGCTGCTCAGGGTTCCAGTCGAGGCGGGCCAGACGGGCATCGGTTTCATCTACCGACATTTCGACAAAATCGAAACCCAGAGTTTTCGCCAGTCGCAACCGTTCCAGCCAGCACTCCCCGGCAGGGAGTGCTTTTTCGTAGATACCCAGCGGGATCTGTTTTGACAACATACCCGCTCCTTAGCCCCACAACTGAGCAATTGAGCGCTTGAATTGACGCGCCGCTTCAACCGGATCTGCGGCGTCGCGGATACTGCGCCCGGCAATAAAGACGTGAATGGGAATGCCCTTGAACAGCGGCAAATCTTCCAGCGCCAGTCCGCCGGTAACCGTCACCTTAAAGCCCATTTCGGCCAGTTTTTTCACCGCGCTGATATCCGCCTCACCCCATGCGACCCCTGCCGCCTGCGCATCACGGCTGCGGTGATAAACGACTTGTTGAATGCCTGCATCGCGCCACTGCTGCGCCTGTTGCCACGTCCAGTAGCCGGTCAGTTCAATCTGGACGTCGCCGTTAAACTCTTTCGCCACATCCAGCGCACCTTTCGCGGTGTTAATATCGGCGCAACAGATCACGGTCACCCAGTCGGCATTGGCTTCAAAGCACATTCTTGAAAGGATTTTCCCGGCATCGGCAATTTTGGCGTCGGCCAGTACGATTTTGTGAGGATACAGCGCCTTAAGATCGCGAACAGCCCGAACGCCCTCGCCAACACATAAAATGGTCCCAACCTCAATAATGTCCACCTCTTCGGCAATTAAGCGGGTGGTTGCATAAGCGTGTGACAGCGTCTGGTTATCCAGGGCTACCTGCAACATCGGTAAATCAGACATGTTTTTTTGCTCCTTATACAGACGCCGCCGTGGCGCTATCAATTAAATCCAGTACCTGCTGCGCCGTGCGACAGGCGCGTAAACGGTCAAAATTCGCTTCATCTTCAAACAGGTTGACGATTTGCATGATGCCGTCTTCCTGATGCGTACGCGCATCCACTGCCGCCAGAGTGATAAGGATGTCGACCGGGTCGTTGTCCTCGTGATTAAAAACCAGCGGTGTTTTGAGGGTCACCAGCGCAAAGCCATTTTTCTTCACCCCTTCTTCCGGGCGACCATGGGGCATGGCAAGTCCCGGGGCAATCACGAAGTACGGTCCAAACCGTTCCACACCGTCCAGAATGGCCTGGTAGTAACGCGGTTCAACAACCTCAGCCCCTACCAGCAGATCCACGCCAAGCTTCACCGCCTCCTGCCACGTACTGGCCTCTGCCTGCAAGCGAATCGCATTGTTCTCCGCCAGCGAGTCACGTAATTTCATAGTGAGTCCTTATTTCACATCCTGTGCAAAATGGGCGTTGATGACTTCCATTAGCTTCGGACCAAAATCAGCGGCAGAGAGCATATTGCGTACCCCGACCACGTATTTATTACCGGAGACTTCGATTTCACTGGCGACATGGGTAGAAGCAATGATGATGTCCGCCCCGCTCAGCTCACTTTTGTATTCCCCCACCGCGCAGCTGTTCACCGTATGGTCGACCTTTTGTTGCGTCAAAAACTGGTCAACTTTCATTTTCATGATCATGGAACTACCTTGCCCACAACCACACACAGCCAGAATACGTACGGTCATAATCAAACTCCTTTTTAAACAGAGTGTTCTGTCAGTTGTTTTTCCGCGTCTTCCTCAGCACGCAGGGCGCGACCGGCAAAGAACATGTAAGCCAGCGCAATCAAAATCATCACAGCCATAAACGCGATCCCCACAGAGGCAAAGCCTTGCATCATCGGCGGTGCCAGGATGGACCAGTCAGCCATTCCCATCCATGCGCTCATTCCCGTCAGTTTTACCGCCCAGACACAGCCAAAAATTTCGATCATGCCCATCACCAGGCAAATCTTGATGGCGGCACGCCAGCCGCCGAAGTGGTTGGCAAAGACGCCAATGGTGGCGTTGGAGAAAAACATCGGGATAAAGCCAGGAATGATGAGAATGGAGGAGCCGCAGGCAATCAGGATGCCGACTGCAATCAACTGGCCGATAGTCCCCCACATAAAGCCCCAGACCACCGCGTTCGGCGCGAAGCTATAAATCGCCGCACAGTCAATTGCCAGCACAGCCCCCGGAATCAAGCGCTGAGAAATACCGTTGAAGGCTTCGGAAAGCTCGGCGACAAACATACGCACGCCCTGGACGATAATGAAAATCGCCACTGCAAACTGGAAGCCGGTTTGCAGGATATAGACCGTCCAGTGAGTTTTCCCCGCCATCGCCTGAACGGTATCAAGGCCAAAAGAGAGCAGAATCGCGCCAAAAAAGACCGTCATGACAATGGCGGTAGAGACGATGTTGTCATGGAAGATATTCAGCCAGCCCGGCAGTTTCAGATCTTCAACGCTTTCCTCTTTTTTCCCAAGGTACGGCGCGATTTTGTAAGCGATCCAGGAGGCGAACTGCTGCTGGTGACCAATAGAGAAACCGCAATTATCTGTCACTTCCTGTGTTGGTTTGTACATCATATTGGAGGTAATGCCCCAATAGAGTGAAACCAGCACGGCAGCACAGATAATGGTGGTCCACATGGAGTAACCGAGAATAAAGAAGAACACCGCAATCAGACCGGCCTGCTGGAACATGATGTGCCCGGTCAGCATGATGGTGCGAATGCCAGTAATACGCCGCAGCAGTACGTAAATAATGTTTAGCGCCAGGGCCAGCAGTACCGCATAACCCACCCAACTGTACGCGTCGCCCATACGTTCGATGGTCGCCATCATTGACGCGTAGGTGTCAGAAATCGCACCGTTGATGCCGTATACGTCAGACATTTTGGCAACCACCGGTTTAAACGTGCTGGTCAGGATCCCCGACCCCGCCTGCAGCAACATAAAGCCGATGATCGTTTTGATCGTGCCTTTAACGATAACGCTGACACTTTTTCTCAACAGGATATAGCCAATACAGGTCACGATCCCCAGCAGCAACGGGGCATTGGTCATCACCTGATTAAAAAAGACAGTGAAGACGTTGTAGAGAATCTCCATAACTCGCTCCAGTAAGAAAGTGGCTGCATTTGTGCAATGCAGCACAAGGTGAAAACACTCTACCAATCATAAATAATCACAAAAAGATTGTTTTTGATTAATTGTGATGCATCACGCAATTTATTTCCCCATTCTCATTACACATACATATCCAGTACAAGAACCCGCAAAACAATTTATTAAATTCATATAGTTAATAAAAATAGCAAAGAAATCAGCATGCAAAGCGTATCGTAGTAACACAATCACAATGCGATTTAACACGCCAAACCCTGTTGCGATCATGATGAAATTGTGAAAATATAAATCACAAGTTATCACAATATGATTTATTTTGATTAAACAGGTAAGGAGCGACACCATGAGTAAGATTGAAACCATTACCCGGGAATCATGGATTCTGAGCACTTTTCCCGAGTGGGGAAGCTGGCTTAATGAGGAAATTGAGCAGGAACGTGTCGCTCCCGGCACCTTTGCTATGTGGTGGCTGGGCTGTACCGGTATCTGGCTGAAATCAGAAGGAGGTACCAATGTGTGCGTTGATTTCTGGTGCGGTACGGGCAAGCAGAGCCACGGTAACCCATTGATGAAAAAAGGGCATCAGATGCAGCGCATGGCAGGTGTTGAAAAACTGCAGCCAAACCTGCGCACCACACCGTTCGTGCTGGATCCGTTCGCTATTCGTCATGTCGATGCCATCCTCGCCACTCACGATCACAACGATCATATTGATGTAAACGTCGCCGCTGCCGTCATGAAGAACTGTGCCGATGATGTTCCCTTCATCGGCCCACAAACCTGCGTCGATTTATGGATTGGCTGGGGTGTACCAAAGTCACGCTGTATCGTCGTCAAACCGGGTGATATTGTTCGCGTAAAAGATATTGAAATTCATGCCCTTGATGCGTTCGATCGCACCGCGTTAATTACCCTGCCTGCAGAGCAAAAAGCGGCCGGCGTACTGCCTGACGGCATGGATCAGCGTGCAGTTAACTACCTCTTTAAAACCCCCGGCGGTACGCTATACCACAGCGGTGACTCGCACTATTCCAACTACTATGCGAAACATGGCAACGAGTACCAAATTGATGTGGCATTGGGTTCCTACGGCGAGAACCCGCGCGGCATTACCGACAAAATGACCAGCGCCGACATACTGCGTATGGCGGAAGCGCTAAATACAAAAGTCGTGATCCCATTCCACCACGATATCTGGTCTAATTTTCAGGCCGATCCACAAGAGATTCGTGTTCTGTAGAACATGAAAAAAGACCGCTTACAGTATGGCTTTAAGCCTTATATCTGGCAGGTGGGCGGGAAATTTACCTGGCCTGTGGATAAAGATAATTTCGAGTATCACTACCCACGTGGTTTTGATGATTGCTTTACTATCGAGCCCGATTTACCGTTTAAGTCCTTCCTCTAAAAGCCGGAGCGGGTGCCGTGTGCACCCGCTTTTATCATCAGTATCGTGCACTTATCTTTAGTAATTTCAGGCTATTTCAAATATCATCTTTTCACATCATTAATCATCGGAATAGCTCATGACGGAAGCGCAACGACATCAAATACTGCTGGATCAACTGTCGCAGACGGGCTTTATTACGGTTGAAGAAGTGATCGCCAGCCTGGGCGTTTCTCCTGCAACCGCACGTCGCGATATCAACAAGCTGGATGAAAGTGGCAAACTTAAGAAAGTGCGTAACGGCGCCGAAGCCATCAGCCAGCAGCGTCCGCGCTGGTCGCCGATGAATATCCATGAGGCGCTGCACCACGATGAAAAAGTACGTATCGCCAGAGCCGCATCACAGCTCGTTAGCGCTGGTGAAAGCGTAGTGATCAACTGCGGATCAACTGCCTTCCTGTTAGGCCGTGAAATCTGCGGTAAACCGGTACAAATCATCACTAACTACCTACCACTCGCCAATTACCTCATCGAACAAGAGCACGAAAGCGTGGTCATCATGGGCGGACAGTACAACAAGACGCAGTCCATCACCCTGAGCCCGCAAAGCAGTGAAAATAGCCTCTATGCCGGTCACTGGATGTTTACCAGCGGCAAAGGGCTGACGGCAGAAGGTCTTTATAAAACCGACATGCTGACGGCCATGGCCGAACAGAAAATGCTGAACATGGTGGGAAAACTGGTCGTTCTGGTGGATAGCAGCAAAGTCGGTGAGCGTGCGGGTATGCTGTTCAGTAACGCCGATCAAATCGATTTGGTGATCACCGGAAAACAGGCCAACCCCGAAATCCTCAAAAAACTTGAGGATCAGGGAGTTAAAGTGATGCGCGTGTAGTTAAAGATGCTCGGTGAAAAAGCGGACGGTGGCCGTCAGGGCGGTGGGTGTTATGCGATGTTTTACGCCTGCTTCCCACAGGCAGGTTAACTGCTCGTCCAGACGTGCAGCCGCCAACGCCTGCTGCAGGCGTAATGTTTCGGCTGCGGGTACCACATCGTCCTCCTCCCCATGCCAGAGAAAAAGTGGACGGTTGGCAAGCTGTGCTAATTGCCCGCTGATATCCCATTTTGCTAACGGCGCGACAATCGCATCGAACGCCGCCTGCTCTTCCGGTGTTGTCACCTCCAGCGGCGGAAAAAGGGAATTCGCCAGGGTGGAGAAATAGCCAGAACCCATCAGGCAGGCAACGCTTCGGACCTCCGGAAACTGCGTCATAATACCGAGCGCCGTCATGCCGCCCATCGATGCGCCCCCTACGCCCAGCCGCTGATTGTCGATCAATCCCTGCTGATACAGTGCCGCTTTCAGCGCCGCAAACTCCGTAAAATTACCCTGCAAAATTTGCCAGAAACGCTGTAGCCGCCGCGTTTCATCACCGTCAAACCGGGCACCATGCTCCGGCGCGTCAGGCATAACGACCCGAAACCCGGCCTGAGCCAGCGCCACGGCAAAATAGCTATATACCAGCTTGGAGGAGGTAAATCCGTGGTAAAAAACAATACAGGGTAATGGCTGTGCCTCTTTTCCCGCCGGGAACGCGTGTAATGCTTCAATCCCGGCAAAATGCCGTACATCGAGTTCAATCATTGGCCTCTCCTTGATCTATAGTGCTGGTATGCCATCACGCCTTCGAAGGTGCAAGTCAACGTTCACATATCAAGTGTTAGCATTGTGATAAAGATGCTGCGCCGATCGCATTTTCATTCGAAACTTATGTTGGCAATAGCAAAATTGGGAACATTCCCCTCTTGCCTGTTTATTATGGAACTACACTATGGCTATCAGGAAACATGAAAACATGATGCGCTGGTTTCTCCCCCTTGTTATGGCGCTGTTTTTGAGTGGATGTAGCGTGCTGGAAGGTAAACCACAGCCCGCCCCGCCCGTCAGCGATCATCCGCAGGAGATAAGTCGTAATCAGACGCAAAACCTGCATGAAATGGGTGCATTTAGCATATCGGTGCTGGGTTCGCCTATGGACGTTGAAGATGAAATAAAAGCCAGAGCTACCGCTGAAAAAGCGGATTACTACGTCATTCTCATGATGGATGACACGGTCATTCCAGGCCGCTGGTATGCAAGGGCTATGTTGTATCGTCATTAAGTAAACGTCTGGGTTTAAGGAAGATTTACACTGCTTTGCGTCCTTTTATGTTTGCCTGTGCACAATGGAATGTATGAAATTTTCGCGCGATGGAGTGCCCTGGAAAAAATCGGGGTAACGTGGAATGGAGCTGATATGAAACGATCTCTTGCCTTAAACTCACTGTTGCTTTCTACAGGTTTAGCCAGCATAACAGCGCAGCCAGCAGAGTTCGCGAGCGCTGACTGCGTCACCGGGCTGAATGAAATTGGCCTGATTTCTGTCAACAACGTTTCCGGAAGTCCACAGGATGTGGAGCGTGTCATCGCGCTGAAGGCAGACGAACAGGGTGCATCCTGGTACCGTATTATTCAGATGCAGGAAGAACAACGGGCAGATAACTGGCGGGTGCAGGCCATACTTTATGCCTGACATGCCATATACCCGAAAAAGCCACTTTTAAAGAGTGGCTTTTTTGTTTACTCCATCGTTAACAAAGAGTTACGAAGACAATACATTTTAGTAACATTTAGTTACATTGACACGTTAAATGTTATCGAATTATTGCCGTTGAAGGTGCTGACATTCTTATCAGCGGATATTTTATGAGCACCTTTTTTAGTCGCATTGGACTCGGCACCAAACTTTCTCTTTTGACGGGCACAAGCGTAGCCGTGCTTTTCCTGATTTTCACCTTTCTGTTAAGCAATAAAGCCAGCCAACAACTGGAAACGCTGGCGGTGGAAGATCTCCATAACCAGTCCACGGGCGTTCAGGATATGGTAGAAATGTTTAACAGCAGCCTGAGCGAAGAGGTTGAAAGCTATACCCGTCTGTTCAGCAGTTTTTTGCCTCAACCTGTGACCATCGATCAGGCGCAACGCCGTGAAATTAACGGCATTAGCGTTCCCTTGCTGAAAGGGGGCGACAGTGACCTTCATGAAAACAATGCCATTGTTGATGATTTTCTTACCCGCACCGGGGCTATCGCCACGCTGTTTGTGCGCAGTGGCGATGACTTTGTGCGCGTTGCTACCTCGTTACGTAAAGAGAATGGCGATCGTGCGATAGGCACGAAACTGGACAAAGCCAGCCCGGCTTTTGCTCCGGCGTTGAAAGGCGAAACCTACCGTGGGCTGGCCTTATTATTCGGTAAGCGCTACATCACGCAATACCAGCCGGTAAAAGATAACAACGGCAATACCATAGCCATCTTATTTGTCGGCGTGGACATCACCCACTCATGGGAGATCATGCGCAGTAAGATCCTCGGACGCCAGCTTGGCGATAGCGGCCGTTTCTACGTACTGGATCGTAATAATGGTAAGAACTACGGTAATTACCTGTTCCACCCCAGCGAGGAGGGTAAACGCCCGCAGTGGGATGAGCGCGATCTGAATACCGTTCTGCAACAGACTACCGGTACGCTGGAACAGCAGCGCCCCGATGGTCATCGACAAATGCTCTCATGGATAACTGTGCCCGGCTGGAACTGGACGGTGGTGGGTGAAGTCGACAAGGCGGCATTACTCAATGATGTCAACACGCTACGCAACCAGTTCCTGATAGCCGGGCTGGTGCTCTCTCTGCTGTTTGCCGCACTGTTTGTGGTAATTGTTCGCCGTTGGCTGACCCGCCCTCTTCGTGATGCCATTGGCCTGGCCAGCCGCTATGCGTCGGGCGATCTGCGGGCCAGTCTGGAAGTCAAACGTCAGGACGAAGTGGGGCAACTCATTGATGCCATCAACGGGATCGGCAATGGCTTGCATGCCATTGTTTTACAAGTGCGTGAATCGGCCAGTGATATTCACCACGGCACCAATGCGCTTGCCGCCGACAGCAGTGAAATCAGCGAGCAAATTAACAAGCAGGCCAGCAGCGTCGAGGAGACCTCAGCCAGCATGGAGCAACTTGCGGCGACCCTACAGCAGAATGCCGCCAATATGGAAGAGATGCAGTCATTGGTGAATGAAACCGCCCGGGAAGTACAAAAGGGTGGCATAACCGTCGAAGAAGCGGTTGCCACCATGGACGCGATTCGTACCGCCTCTCAGCGAATTGCCGACATCACCCATGTGATTGAATCTATCGCCTTCCAGACCAATATCCTGGCGCTTAACGCTGCGGTTGAAGCCGCTCGCGCCGGGGAACATGGTAAAGGATTTGCCGTCGTGGCCCAGGAAGTACGGGCGCTGGCAGCCCGCAGCGCCAATGCGGTAAAAGAGATCGATGAACTGACCAGCGATACGCTCAAAAAAGTCCATGAGGGGCATACGTTATCTAACAATACCCGGCAGGCGATGGACTCTATCACCGCGCATATGAACCACATTAACCAGTTGGTTAACGAGATTAACAACGCCTCTCATGAGCAGTCGGCAGGGGTTAATCAGGTCAATATCGCCATGACGCATATTGGTGAAGCCACGCATATTAACGCAGGACGGGTTTCGCGCAGTGAGCAAACCGCTGGCACGCTGCGCGAAAAAGGGGCACATCTGACGGAGGTGGTCCGCCTGTTCAGCCTGAAAACGGACTAACCGGCACCGCCCGTGGCACGCAGCAGCAGGTCACTTTGGACCTGCTCAGCCACAACAGACGCGCCGCGTATATCCAACATCATCCGGCACCAGGCTTGTGCTATTGACGGGGGAGCGAACTGCAATAATTGCGCCCCCGTCGCTAGCAGATACAGTTGCCGGGTAATCTCCCGCCCTTGCGCCTCAAGAGGTTTACGCAACTGTTGCTGTAACTGACGCCATGCACGATCAAAATGCCTGTCCTGACCTTTGACCGCACCAAACGCATCGTGCAACAACTCACTGATGCCCTGCTGTTTAGCCAGCACGCGTAAGACATCAAGACACATAATATTGCCGGAGCCCTCCCAGATACTGTTCACCGGCATTTCCCGGTAAAGCCGTGGAAGCTCGCTCTCCTCGCAATAGCCAATGCCGCCCAGCACTTCCATGGCTTCGGCAACAAAGGGCATACCCGCTTTGCAGACCGCGAATTTCGCAACGGGGGTAAACAGCCGTGCCCAAAGCGTCTCTTCCGGCTTAGTGCGACCATCCCAGGCACGGGCAAGGCGAAATAAAAACGCCGTCTGCCCTTCCAGTTGCAACGCCATCCGGCTAAGGACTTCCCGCATCATTGGCTGGTCGACGAGATTTTTTCCGAATGCCTGACGCTGATGAGCATGGTACAGGGCTACGGAAAATGCCCGGCGCATCAGACCATGGCTCCCCAACGCACAGTCAAAACGGGTCAGACCACCCATTTTGAGGATTTGACGCACGCCGTCGCCCTCTTCTCCTACCAGCCAGCCGCTGGCCTCGCAAAATTCTGCTTCGCTGCTGGCATTCGAGCGGTTACCCAGCTTGTCTTTCAGACGTTCGAGCCGCACACCGTTGCGCTGTCCGTCAGGTAAAAAACGCGGCACAAAAAAGCTGGAGAGTCCGCCTTCCGCCTGCGCCAGGACCAGATGCGCATCGCTCTGCGGCACCGAGAAAAACCATTTATGCCCCACCAGCCGGTAGCTGTCGCCGCTGCGTTGCGCCCGCGTAGTATTACTGAGCACGTCCGAGCCGCCCTGTTTTTCCGTCATCCCCATGCCAATCAGCAAACCGCGCTTTTGGTTGCCTGGCGCGAGATGCGGGTCGTAACGGTCGCTCATCAGCGGTTTTAGCCAATCCTGGAAAGGCGCAGGAAGGGAATGCTGCAATAGCGGCGTGGCGGCAAAGGTCATGGTAACCGGGCATAACGAACCGGCTTCCACCTGTGCATGGAGCACAAACCGCGCGGCGCGGGCAACAAACGAGCCGCTGCGCGCGTCCTCTTCCCATGCCAGGTTATGAACACGGTTGGCGCACAAGCCTTGCATCAGTAAGTGCCATGCCGGGTGAAACCGTACATCATCGAGTCGTGCCCCCGTCGGGTCATAACGCAGCAGTTCCGGGGGATTAACGTTAGCCAACCTGCCGAGCTCCAGCGATTCTGCCGTACCCAATTGCTGGCCGATACTGGCCAGTAAATCAGTATCCCAGGCTGCGCCTTCACGGATAACAGCGTCATACAGGGCTCGGTCAGAAAGGAAAAGATTGCTGTTATTCAGGGGGATGGGTTGATTAAAAACGGTATGCGTTTGCCAGTGCATCTGTTTGCCCTCCATCAATGGCATCGGCAATAAGTATGGGCAGATGGCAGGCGTTCCGCCCGCGATAGCGGTCACAAAACGGTGCGTATGGGCGCTTTCTGTTTGCGTTACCCGCACTTAGCGGCGAGGCTTAACGATATGAAACCAGGAACGGTGACGCCCATGACAACAACACATGCACAAAAAAGAGCGCTGGTCGCAGGCTCTATCGGTAATTTTATTGAATGGTACGAGTTTGCGGTCTATGGCTTTCTTGCCACGGTGATTGCGAAGAACTTTTTTACCCTCGAAGGTGAATCTGCTATCACCAGTCTGATCCTGACCTATGCCGCCTTTGCCGTCGCCTTTTTCTTCCGCCCGTTGGGTGCGGTGGTGTTTGGCCGCATGGGTGACCGGATAGGCCGTAAGCCAACGCTGATTATTGTCCTCGTACTGATGACGCTAGCCACGGCGGCCATTGGCGTGGTGCCGGTATATGCCAGTATCGGCGTCGCCGCACCGCTGCTTATTACCGGCCTGCGCATTTTGCAGGGGCTGTTTGCCGGTGGGGAATATGGCGGGGCCGTCTCGCTGATGACCGAGTTTGCCCCCCGAGGTAAGCGCGGTTTGTACGGTGCGTGGCAGTCATTGACCGTCGCCCTCGGTCTGCTGGCAGGGGCCGGGGTCGTAGCATTGTTGTCAGCAGTACTTAGTCCGGAGGCCCTTCATGACTGGGGCTGGCGTATTCCCTTTTTCATCGCTATTCCAATGGGCGCCGTTGCGCTCTGGCTACGTGTTCATATGGAAGAGACACCCAGTTTTGTACATCAGCAAGCGCAGGCAGCTCCCCCTCAGGCGGCCAGTTTCGCCAGTACGCTAAAAGCGATTATCACCGGGATTGGTCGCCTGATGGTCTGGTCAGCGGCGGGTTATACCTATCTGGTGATTATGCCGACCTACGTTCAGTCGGCGCTGCACACCGGCTTTAACCAGGCATTGTTGATTGCGGTGATTTCTAATGCCGGGTTCGCCCTGACGATTATTCCCTCCGGCATGCTGAGCGATAGGATTGGTCGACGCACCGTGATGGTCACCGCCGCAGTGCTGTTGCTCATCCTGGCGCTGCCGCTGCTGAAAGTATTACAGGCGGAATCAAGCACGATATTTATCAAGGCGGTGGTGGTGTTTATCGCTGGTGGACTGGTGGGGATGCTGGCAGGGCCAGGGCCCGCCATGCTGGCTGAGATGTTCCCGACCAGGGTTCGTTATACCGGCCTGGGGCTGGCCTATTCGCTGTCGAATGCGATTTTTTCAGGCTGTGCGGGGTTGATCATTACCGGACTGATTAAGCAGACGGGGAATCTGGATATTCCGGCGTATTACGTGATGGCAACGGCGGTAGTCAGCGTGATTGCGCTGATGACGCTCAGGAAGGATGATCACCAGCGTTCACTGGAGGAGTAGTGCGGTCTGATGCCCTCACCTTGCTGGGAGTCGTGCGGTCTGGTGCCCTCACCCCGGCCCTCTCCCACAGGGAGAGGGAGCAAACACTAAAAACAGCAACCAACGTTGCCGTTTTGCTTTTACCTCCACAGGGAGAGGGAGCAAACACTAAAAAGGCAACTTACGTTGCCTTTTGCGGTTTATTTTGTGCGCTGACGTACAGCTTCAAACAGGCAGATACCGGTGGCGACCGACACGTTCAGCGACGACACGCTGCCCGCCATCGGAATGCTGATGAGCTCGTCGCAATGCTCGCGCGTCAGACGACGCATCCCCTCACCTTCCGCACCCATCACCAGCGCCATCGGGCCGGTCATTTTGCTCTGGAACAGGGTGTGGTCAGCTTCACCCGCGGTGCCGACAATCCAGATATTCTCTTCCTGCAGCAACCGCATGGTACGCGCGAGGTTGGTCACACGGATCAGCGGGACGTTTTCTGCCGCACCACAGGCCACTTTTTTGGCGGTCGCGTTTAACTGGGCAGATTTGTCTTTCGGCACGATGATAGCGTGAACGCCCGCCGCATCGGCGCTACGCAGGCAGGCCCCCAGATTGTGTGGATCGGTGACGCCATCGAGGATCAAGAAGAAAGGCTGATCGAGACTGGCGATCAGATCCGGCAGATCGTTTTCCTGGTACTGACGGCCCGGTTTCACGCGAGCGATGATGCCCTGATGGACCGCGCCTTCGCTTTTCTCATCCAGATATTGACGGTTAGCGACCTGAATCACGACACCCTGCGCTTCCAGCGCATGGATCAGGGGCATCAGGCGTTTGTCTTCGCGACCCTTAAGAATAAAGACTTCCTGAAAACGCTCCGGAGCGCGTTCCAGCAGGGCCTGCACCGCATGGATGCCGTAAATCATTTCACTCATCAATGGTACTCATTTGAGGCGATATCGCCGGGTTAAAGAAGCTGTGAGACATTCACATCGCCCCATTATAACCGACAGACGCCCCAGATCGAATCAACTAAGATGACGTTTCGCCTCCTGGCGGACGCGGTGTAAAACGTGCTGCTTGATTTCGCCGTAACGCGGGTGCTCCGCGAGCGTTTCGATATCGCGCTCGCGGCCAAAGGGCAGAACAATCTCTTCGACGATTTTTCCCGGTTTGGCCGACATCACCAGAATGCGGTCAGCCAGAAACAGTGCCTCTTCTACATCGTGAGTCACGAACAGTAGCGTGGTGCCAGTCGTCAGCCAGGCCTCCCGTAGCAGCTCCTGCATCATCAGGCGGGTTTGTGCATCCAGTGCGCCGAAGGGTTCATCCAGCAGCAGCACTTCTGGCCCCGGCAGCCAGGCGCGGGCCAGCGCCACACGCTGCTTCATCCCCCCGGAAAGCTGCCATGGCGCATGCTGCTCAAAGCCTTTCAGGCCCACGCGGTTCAGCCAGTCCTGCGCCCGTGCATTGACCTCTTCTTTTTGATAACGGCCCAGGCGCGGGCCGAAGGTGACGTTATCCAGCACCGACAGCCACGGGAACAGATTCGGCTGCTGGAAGATCATGCCGCGCTCCGGCCCCGGCTGCCGCACCGGTTTTCCGCTCGCCAGTACGCGGCCGCTGTCCGGTTTGGTAAACCCGGCGACCAGGTTGAGAATGGTGGATTTGCCGCAGCCCGACGGGCCTAACAGCACGACAAACTCCCCTTTATCGAGGGTGAGGTTGATCTCCTCCAGCACCGTAAACGGCTGCGGTTTTGCCGCAAACGAAAGGGAGATATTTTCAAGCTGGATAGCACTCATCATTCTTTCCCCGCCCACGGGACAAACAGGCGTTGCAGTCCCAGCAGTAATAAATCCAACAGATACCCCGTCCCGCCCAAGAGCAGGATGCCGAGCATGACGATATCGGTACGTAAATAAGAGCTGGCGTTGATGACCATCCAGCCAAGGCCGGAACTGGCGGCGACCATCTCAGCGGCAATCAACGAGGTCCAGCCAATACCAATAGAGAGCCTGACGGTGGTAAAGAGATCCGGCAGGGCATCCGGCAGTACCACACGCAGGAAAATCTGCCCTTTGGTTGCCCCCAACGTTTGCGCCACCTGTATGCGTGCCCGACCAATCCGCTCCACCGCCGCCGACGCCCCCACCACCACACTCAGGAAGGTGGCGATAAAGATCAGGAAGAATTTCGACGCTTCCCCTATCCCCAGCCAGACCACGGCCAGCGGGATCAGCGCGATTTTCGGTAACGGGCGCAGGAACTGCACAAATGGGTTAAGCACCGCGGACAAACCGGGTGACAGCCCCATCAGCAGTCCGAGCGGGATACCCAGCACAATCGCGACCGCAAAGGCGCTCAGCGCACGGGCCAGGCTCACCGCCACATGCTGCCAGAGCGGGACCTGGCGGTAACCGTCCGCCAGCAGCTCTTCTGCCGTCAGGCCAATATCGGTGAGTGACGGCAGTAACAGCGGGTCCACCCATTGCCGGGTGGCCGCCAGTTGCCAGAGCGCGAAGAAAACCGCCACCGAAAACACGCTGATGGCGATATGCTGACCTACTTTCATTTCGCCGCCGCTTCCCGGATGTAACGGGAATCAATCGCCGTGTCCCAGTTTTCCGGGATATCCTGCTTACGAATTTCGCCAATGCCTGCAAGGAAGTTAGAGGTTTTGGTCAGCGCCTTGCCAATGCCGCTATGGGTGGTGTCCGTACCGTTACCCAACCAGGCCGCAGTGCCCTGCTCAGCAAGCGTTGGGTACTCCAGCCCGCCCAGCGTATTGGCAGCGGTGGTGACCGGTGCGCCCACTTCTTTCGCAACGATAGCGGCAGCGCTTTCCGGGTCTTTCTTAAACTCGTCGACTTTCTGCTGATGCACGCGCAGGAAGGCGCTCACTGCTTCCGGGTACTGTTCGGCAAAGGCCTTACGTACTACGTAGTTGTTGTAAATCAGGTAGCCATCTTTCTGCAGATCTTTGGTGGCAAAGACCTGATGACCGCCGGAGGATTCCAGCTCCTGCGCGAAGGGAGCCCAGACGTAACCTGCGTCAATATCGCCGCGTTTCCACGCTGCCACCATCTCTGCCGGGCGTAAAGGCAACAGCGTTATTTTGCTGCGATCGAGTTTATTGACGCTAATCGCCGCTTCCAGCGCATAAGCCGCCGTAGAGTTTGGCGGATAGGCCACGCGCTTCCCTTCAATATCTTTAATCGTGTTGATGCCGTCTTTGCCAATTAAACGTTCATAGCTGGCAATAACGCCTGAGACGCCAATAATTTCCACAGGCAATTTACGGACAATACCTGCGGTTGCCGGACTGGAGCCAAAATTGGCAATATCAATCGCATTGCTGGCGAAATAATTAAGGGCATCGGCACCGGAGGCAAATTGCACCCATTTTACCTGGCTGTGTAAGGCTTTATCTAAAGAGCCGTCGGCTTTAGCGAGCATTAATACCTGCGAGCCGCCGCTATAAGCCACACGGACTTCTGGAGGATTGGCGGCCATACCGATATTGGCCCACAGGCTACCTGCTGCGAGTAATATGCCGAGCGTTTTTTTCATTTCTTTTTCCTTGAGGTAAATGCGAGTCATCTTTCCCGCGAAGCAGGGGAAAATAGTCAATTAAAGCGTGTTGTTTTATGCCAGTTGCGTGAGGCGATAGTCCTGCCAGAGGCGGGAACATCGTTCGGCCAGCGATTGTGCGGGGTCGTGCGTAAGTGACAGAAACGGCGCTTCCACCGCTCGCAGAGCCACCGGGACTTCCGTGCAAGCCAGCACCAGTTGCTGCGCGCCGCGCGCCATCAGCGCCAGCGCCTGCAATGAGAGCAGTTCGCCGCCTTCAGCCAGTTTGCCGCGCTTCACGGCATAGCAGCCGGGCACAAACCACTCCGCCAGCTCGTCTTCGGTGGGCGTAATGGATTCAATGCCCTGCGCTGCCAGACGCTGCTGAAACCAGCCGGCGTCCAGCGTCCCTTTGGTGGCAATGATGCCGACACGTTCGGGCTTTTTCGCCACCGTTAGCAGCGCATCCAGGGTAGCATCCACGATATGCAGAATGGGCGCATCGCTGGCGGCGCTCAGTTGCGGATACCAGTGGTGCGCGGTGTTGCAAGGAATAGCGATATGGCTCACCCCCGCCTGATTCAGTTTTTCAATGCCCTCAAGCAGTTGAGGCAACGGCGACGGACCAGCCCCGGCCAGCGCCTTTTGCCGGTCGGCGATTTGCGGCACATTCCACACTACCGACGGCAGGTGGTGTTGATCGCTCTGCGCCGGTGTGGCGTCGAGCAATTTGTGCTGAAAGTCGAGCGTGGCGAGCGGCCCCATGCCGCCCAGCACGCCAAGCAAAAAGGGCTTAGCCATGACGGGCATGCGCCTCCAGCACCTGGCGATAGCCAAACAGGCCAACGGAACCACCGGTGTGGATAAACACCACGTTCTCATCCTTGCGGAAATGGCCCTTGCGAATCAGGTCGATAAGCCCGGCAGCCCCTTTCCCGGAATAGACCGGGTCGAGAAGAATGCCTTCATGGCGGGCAAAGAGGGTCAGTGCCTCCAGCATGCTCTCGGTTGGCAGGCCATAACCGTCACCAACGTAATCGCTGTTCGCCACCACCGCCTCACGCGGCAGCTCACCCGGCACACCCAGCAGCGCCAGGGTACGTGAAGCCAGATTCCAGACGTTCTCTTCCTGTTTTGCCCGGGGTGCGCGAACGCTTATCCCCAGCACCGGCACCTGGCTGTTGGTGGCGGTAAACCCGGCGACCAGCCCGGCTTGTGTGCCGGTGCTGCCGGTGGCGTGCACGACATGATCAATACGCAAACGTAACTGTGAAGACTGGTACAGTAACTCTTCGGCACAGGCGACATAACCCAGCGCACCAATGGGGTTAGAGCCACCGCCAGGGATAATGTAGGGGTTATGGCCCTGCTCACGCAGCGTCGCGGCATACTCTTCCATTGCCTGCTGCATATCGGTGCCGCCCGGCAGATGGGCAACGATTTCGCCGCCCAGCAAATCATCCAGCAGGATATTCCCGGAGCGTTGATAGTCTTCGCCAAAGTCGGTAACGCGTTTTTCCAGCAGCACTTTTGCGGCCAGCCCAAGTTTCGCCGCACCGGCAATGGTCTGGCGCACATGGTTAGACTGGGTCGCCCCCTGGGTAATGATCACATCGGCTTTTTTCTCCAGCGCATCGGCCAGCAGAAATTCCAGCTTACGGGTTTTATTGCCGCCGCTGGCAAGCCCTGTCGCATCATCGCGTTTGATCCATATTTTCGGACCGCCGAGTAATGCAGAGAGATTATTCAGAGGCTCCAGGGGAGTGGGAAAATGGCCGAGCGAAAGTCGGGGAAAGCGCGCCAGATGCATAACGACTCCTTGCTAAATAAGCGAATAACAGATGGGAGTCACTATACACATCAGATTCTGAGCGCTAATCACCAATAATAAATATCGATTCTCACAATTTAGCTAAGTCAGAGAAATAACCGTCCGGAGGGCTATTTCTATTACACGCGGGAATATATTACGTTAAAAAAGAATAACCCCTCTGCATAGAGAGGGGTTATCAGGCGGTATTTCAGCGCTATTTATTCAGCGTCTTTCTTTTTTGACGCACGCTTCGCTTTAGTCGCTGCGGCAATTTTTTGCGTCTTCGCAGACGGCTTTTTCACGCTTTTTTCTTTCTTCGGTTTCGCGGGGCTTTTCGCTTTACGGAATGCGCTGTCGGGTTCGAAATTAACTTTCTTACCGGTCTGACGACGTTTACCCGACGGCTTAGCGCCGTTACCTTTCTTCGCGTTTTCACGTGCGGTTTTACCCACATTACGCGGGCCGCGTTCGCTGGAAATCAACGAGAAGTCGATTTTACGCTCGTCCATATTGACCGCTTCCACGCGCACTTCCACTTTGTCGCCCAGACGGTAAGTCTGGCCGCCCGATTCGCCAATCAGACGCTGGCCCACCTGGTCGAAGCGATAGTAGTCGTTATCGAGCGTGGAGACGTGCACCAGACCATCGATAAACAGATCGGTCAGGCGTACAAAGAAGCCAAAGCCGGTGACGCTGGCAATCACGCCAGGGAAGGTATTGCCCACCTGGTCCTGCATAAAGTCGCATTTCAGCCAGTCAGAGACTTCACGGGTCGCTTCATCCGCGCGACGTTCAGTCATTGAGCAGTGCTGGCCCAGTTGCAGCATCTCTTCCATAGAGTAGTGCCAACCGCCGGTTTTGGTGCTGTTGCCGGTATGGCCCTCATCTTTCGCCAGCAGATATTTGATGGCACGGTGCAGCGACAGGTCAGGATAACGGCGGATCGGTGAGGTAAAGTGTGCGTAGGATTGCAGCGCCAGACCGAAGTGGCCGCGATTTTCCGGATCGTAGACCGCCTGCTTCATGGATCGCAGCAGCATGGTTTGCAGCATCTCATGATCGGGACGATCGGCGATGGACTCAAGCAGTGCTGCATAATCCGCAGGCTCAGGCTTGTTACCGCCCGGTAGCTCCAGGCCCAACTCCGCCAGGACGGTACGGAAAGAAGTGATCGCTTCAGTCGTTGGCTTGTCGTGGATACGGAACAGCGCGGGTTCATCCTCTTTCTCAACGAAACGCGCCGCCGAGATATTCGCGAGGATCATGCACTCTTCAATCAGTTTATGGGCATCATTACGCTGAGTTTGCTCAATGCGCTCAATACGACGCTCGGCGTTGAAGATGAACTTCGCTTCTTCGCTCTCAAAAGAGATACCGCCACGTTCGGCACGGGAGGCATCAAGAACTTTATAGAGGTTGTGCAACTCTTCGATGTGCTTAACCAGCGGCGCATACTGCTCGCGCAGATCCTGATCGCCCTGCAGTATATGCCAGACCTTGTTATAGGTCAGACGGGCATGGGAGCTCATTACCGCTTCGTAGAATGTATAACTCGTCAGACGACCCTTTGCCGAAATGGTCATTTCGCAGACCATGCACAGGCGGTCAACCTGCGGGTTGAGTGAACACAGGCCGTTGGAGAGCACCTCCGGCAGCATCGGCACAACCTGGGATGGGAAATAGACCGAGGTTCCACGAGCTCGCGCCTCATCATCCAGCGGCGTGCCCGGGCGGACGTAATAGCTGACATCGGCAATAGCAACCCACAGGCGCCAGCCGCCGCCGCGTTTTTTCTCACAATAAACGGCGTCGTCGAAGTCGCGGGCATCTTCACCATCGATGGTGACCAGTGGCAAGGAACGCAAGTCTATGCGGCCCACTTTGGCCTCTTCCGGCACCTGCTCTTTCAGCCCTGAAACCTGTTTTTCAACCGCAGGCGGCCAGACATACGGAATTTCATGGGTACGCAGCGCCATATCGACAGCCATGCCGGTGCCCATATTGTCGCCCAGTACTTCGACAATTTTACCGATGGCTTTAGTGCGACGGGTCGGGCGCTGGGTCAGTTCAACCACCACCACAAAGCCCATGCGCGCGCCCATGATCTCTTCTGGCGGGATCAGGATGTCGAAACTCAGACGGCTGTCATCCGGCACCACAAAGCCGACGCCCGCGTCGGTAAAGTAACGGCCAACAATCTGACCGGTTTTCGGTACCAGGATACGCACAACACGCGCTTCACGACGACCTTTACGGTCGGCACCCAGCGGCTGGGCCAGAATCTGATCGCCGTGAATACACATTTTCATCTGTTCGCTGGAGAGGTACAGATCGTCTTTGCGGCCTTCTACGCGCAAGAAGCCGTAGCCATCGCGGTGACCGATAACCGTTCCTTTCAGCAAATCAAGGCGTTCTGGCAGGGCATAACACTGACGGCGGGTAAAGACCAGTTGTCCGTCGCGCTCCATGGCGCGCAGGCGGCGGCGCAGTGCTTCGTTTTGCTCTTCGCCTTCGATATTGAGTTCAATTGCCAGCTCTTCACGGCTGGCCGGTTTTTCGCGTTTTGTTAAATGTTCGAGGATAAATTCGCGGCTGGGGATGGGGTTTGTGTATTTTTCAGCTTCGCGTTCCTGGAAAGGATCGTGTGACATAGCGGTTCCTCCGTTGTCATCTCTGGTGAAAGTCCCGTTATCTTCCACGCTACCTCTTGTTGGCTTCTTTCACTCACCCCGTCACTTATCGATATAAGCGCCGGGGGCATTCGTTCAGTTGCCGCCGCGATGTAACGCGAAATACTCAGGGCTTTTATCCTTCCACCAGCAGTAATTTGTAAAGCGGTTGATTCTCTTCAACCAAATCGGCCAGCGTGTAGTTATCCAACTCCTTGAGGAAACTTTGCACAGCCTTAGAAAGCGCCCGCTTAAGGCGGCAGGCGGAAGTAATATGGCAAAACTCACTGCTACAGTTAACCAGCGCCAGCGGTTCCAGGTCACGCACGACATCGCCAATGCAGATATCTTTCGCCGCCCGACCAAGGCGTATCCCGCCGTTTTTTCCTCTGACGGCAGCAACGTAACCTTCACGACTAAGTTGATTGATTATTTTGACCATATGATTACGGGACACACCATAAATTTCAGTGACCTCGGTAATGCTGGTCATCTTTCCTTCCGGCAAGGAAGCCATGTAAATCAGTGCGCGTAATCCGTAATCCGTAAAACTTGTTAACTGCACATCTACCTCAGTAAAAGGGAGAAAGGTGAGATACCTACAGGTATTGACTCTATTGATGATAAACCAGCCAACAGTGATGCCGCTAATTTATTTGAACTGAAGGGGAAAAAAGCAGGAAGAGAGGGGCCTGCAAGGCAAGCCCCCTGGATCATTACGCGTCGAATGGGTCGCGCAGGATCATGGTTTCTGTGCGGTCCGGACCGGTAGAGATAATATCGATCGGCACGCCAGTCAGTTCTTCAATGCGTTTGATGTAATTCAACGCCGCCTGCGGTAACCCGCTACGCTCTTTCACGCCAAAGGTCGATTCAGACCAGCCCGGCATGGTTTCATAAATCGGCTCAATACCTTCCCAGTTGTCTGCCGCCAGCGGAGTCGTCGTCACTTCACGACCATCCGGCATACGGTAAGCAACACAGATCTTCACTTCTTTCAGGCCGTCCAGGACGTCCAGCTTGGTCAGGCAGAAGCCAGACAGGGAGTTGATCTGCACAGCACGACGAACGGCAACGGAGTCCAGCCAGCCGGTACGACGACGACGACCGGTGGTAGCGCCGTATTCGTTACCCTGTTTGCACAGGAACTCGCCGATATCATCGAACAGTTCTGTCGGGAACGGACCCGCACCCACGCGGGTGGAGTAGGCTTTGATGATACCCAGTACGTAATCCACATAACGCGGACCCAGGCCTGAACCGGTTGCCACGCCACCTGCGGTGGTGTTAGAGGAGGTGACGTACGGATAGGTACCGTGGTCGATATCCAGCAGCGTACCCTGCGCGCCTTCGAACATCACGAAGTCGCCGCGTTTACGCGCCTGATCCAGCAGATCGGAAACATCAACCACCATCGCGGTAAGGATGTCGGCAATCGCCATGACATCGTCCAGCACTTTCTGGTAGTCAACCGCTTCAACTTTATAGAAATTCACCAACTGGAAGTTGTGATATTCCATCACTTCTTTCAGTTTGTCAGCAAAGGTCGCTTTATCGAACAGGTCGCCAACACGCAGACCGCGGCGAGCAACTTTATCTTCATAAGCTGGCCCGATACCACGACCGGTGGTGCCGATAGCTTTCGCACCGCGCGCTTTCTCACGTGCCACATCGAGCGCAACGTGATAATCAAGGATCAGCGGGCATGCTTCGGAGAGCAGCAGACGTTCACGAACCGGGATACCACGGTCTTCCAGTTCTTTCATCTCTTTCATCAGAGCAGCAGGAGACAGCACAACACCGTTACCGATGATGCTGGTCACATTGTCACGAAGAATGCCTGATGGAATAAGATGGAGGACGGTTTTTTCACCGTTGATTACGAGAGTATGGCCTGCGTTGTGACCGCCCTGGTAGCGAACAACATATTTAGCCCGTTCAGTCAGAAGATCAACAATCTTCCCTTTACCTTCGTCACCCCATTGGGTGCCCAGTACGACGACGTTGTTACCCATTTTTTCAAAATCACCGTTTGCTTAAAAATGGATTCTACCATCGCTTTTTCAGATATACAGCACTTTTTGTACCCAAAATGAGGCAAATCCGACCGTTTTTTGATCAGCCAATCGTTTTCCTCAACATGTAGTAGATAACGATACCGGCGACCACAAGACCCCCTCCGAAGCGACGCAGCAGGTTGTCTGGCAATGTACTCATCGTGGCAATCATGCGACGCCAGGTTCGGGGATAAAGCATCGGACCGAGCCCTTCAAACACCAACACGAGCGCCAGTGCCAGCCAGATTGTTGCGTTCATTTTTTATCCTTATAAAAAGAAAACCACCGCCCTGATGGGCCGGTGGTTTTTACTTATAAAATCGAGACGTCAGTTTAACGTGTCGCGGAAGTCGGTGTCTTCATGTAACGGAAGAAATCGCTATCCGGGCTGAGCACCATCACATCCTGGTTGCTCTGGAAACTGCTTTCGTAAGCACGCAGGCTACGGATAAAGGCGTAGAAGTCAGGATCCTGACTAAAGGCGTCAGCAAACAGTTTCGCCGCTTCGGCATCGCCTTCACCACGCAGGATACGGCCCTGACGCTCAGATTCTGCCAGTGTCTTCGTGACTTCATAATCGGCCGCTGCGCGCAGTTTTTCAGCCTCTTCCTGACCCTGAGAACGGTGGCGACGGGCAACCGCTTCACGCTCAGCGCGCATACGGTTGAAGATCGCTTCCGACACTTCGGTTGGCAGGTTGATCTGCTTGATACGCACGTCAACAACTTCAATACCCAGCGCCGCCATACTGTTCGGGTTCACCACCGGCACTTTACCGTTGGTTTCAGCCTGAACGCGCTCCGCCGCTTTAGCGATTTCGTTATCCGCCGCTGGCGTTGTCACTTCGTCTACCGTACCCGCAGAACCGGAGTTCAGCGCGTCACGCACTTCCAGCGTCAGGCGGCCACGAGAGTCGGTCACGATATCTTTGACATCCAGGCGACCAATTTCAGAACGCAGACGGTCCGAGAACTTACGTTTCAACAGTACTTCCGCCTGAGAGACGTCACCGCCGCCCGTCGCCAGGAAGTAACGGCTGAAATCACTGATCCGCCACTTGATGTACGAGTCGACAATCAGGTCTTTCTTCTCTTTGGTCACGAAACGATCGGCCTGGTTATCCATCGTCTGGATACGCGCGTCCATCATTTTAACTGACTGAATAAAAGGCACTTTAAAATGCAGACCAGGCTCATAAATTACCGGCTTTTTATCGCCGTCACGCACCACGCTGCTGAACTGGAATTTGATCCCGCGTTCACCCTCTTTTACGACAAAAATAGAGGTGTAGAGCACTACCAGCGCGATGATGATAATCGCGATAACTGACTTACGCATCGTTATTCCCCCTGACGCTGATAGTCGTTACGCTGCGCGTTAGCGCGGCGTTGGTCCATAATGTCGCCCTGACTGATAGACGATGAATTGCTCGCACCGCTGTTACCGGAAGAGGACGCAGGCGGCAGGCGCAGAAGGTTGTTCGCGCCACTGCTATCGCTCTTTGCCGCAGGTGCATTCCCGCCTTTCAGCATCTGATCAAGCGGCAGAACCATCAGGTTGCCACCTTTATCGTTGACCAGCACTTTACGGGTGTGGCTCAGCACTTTTTCCATGGTCTCGATATAGAGACGCTCACGGGTAATTTCCGGTGCGGCTTTATACTCAGGCAGAATCTTCGCAAAGCGAGCCACTTCACCCTGGGCTTCCAGAATGGTTTGGGTCTTGTACGCGCGCGCTTCTTCCAGGATACGCTGCGCCTGACCGTTTGCACGAGGCTGCACTTCGTTGGTGTACGCTTCCGCTTCACGGATGAATTGCTGCTCGTTTTCACGTGCGGCAATCGCATCATCAAACGCGGCTTTGACCTCTTCTGGCGGACGCGCCGCCTGGAAGTTGACGTCCAGCAGGGTGATACCCATGTTGTACGGTCTGATGGTCTCTTCCAGCTCACGCTGGGTATCGCTACGGATAACGGTACGGCCTTCCGTCAGAATGCGGTCCATGCCGTATTTACCAATAACGCCACGCAGCGCGCTGTCTGTCGCCTGGCGCAGACTGTCATCCGCGCTGGTTACGCTATAGAGGTAACGCTCAGGATCGGTCACGCGGTACTGCACGTTCATTTCGACGCGCACGACGTTTTCATCAGACGTTAACATCACGCCGGACGCCGCCAGTTCGCGAACGGATTCGACGTTGACCGCCGTCACGTTATCGATAAAGGTCGGTTTCCAGTTCAGACCTGGCTCTACCAGATGACTGAATTTGCCGAAACGGGTCACAACGCCACGTTCCGCTTCTTTAATGGTGTAGAACCCACTGGCAGCCCAGATAATCACGGCAGCAGCCGCGACAATGCTGACGATGCGGCCGCCAACGTGGCCACGCGGGCCGGAAGGTTGTTGGCTTGCGCCACCTGAACCGGTGCCTTTGCCACCGCCCAGGCCGCCGAGTTTTTTGCTCAGCTTACGGAAGATATCATCCAGATCAGGTGGCCCCTGATCGCGACCGCCTTTGTTTCCATTTCCCTCAGAGTTGCCGCCTGGTTTGCTGCTTCCCCACGGGTCGCGGTCTTGTCCGTTGTTACCGGGCTGATTCCACGCCATGTATGTGCTCCATATTTGTTATGCGGTTTTACCCTTCATGCTTTGGGCTGCCTCTTTATTGGCGGCCTTGATTTGCCGCCACGATGCAACCCAAATTATTTTAGGTACCCCCAAAGGGGAAAATCCTTCTGGCCAACCGGTCAGACGACGTAGTCTTCCAGTGCCGGTTCTTGTTTACAGAGGCGACGCCAGTCCACAATCGGCATACGCACCTGTATGCCCAGACTCCCGTCTTCCTCCATCCACTCTTTTTCGATGGCCTGAAGCTGATAAAAACGACTTCTCAGACGACCTTCTTTTGCCGGCAAACGCAACGTATGCTGCGCAACCTCGCCAGACAGCCGCTCTGTTAAAGCCTGGAATAACAGTGGTACGCCGACTCCGGTCTGAGCGGAAAGCCACACCCGAATCGGTTTATTTTCATCATCACGGTCGATACGCGGCTCAAAATCATCCAGCATATCGATCTTGTTCATCACCAGCAGCGTCGGGATTTCATGTGCGTCGATCTCCTCAAGCACAATGTTCACCGCCTCGATGTTGTCAGCGACACGCACATCAGCCGCGTCTATGACATGCAATAGCAGTGTCGCCTGCCGGGTTTCCTGCAACGTCGCTTTAAACGCCGCCACCAGGTCATGTGGCAAATGGCGAATAAACCCAACGGTATCCGCCAGTACGGTTTCACCTACGTCAGCAACATCAATACGACGCAGGGTCGGGTCCAGTGTGGCGAACAGTTGATCCGCCGCGTACACCTGGGCCTCGGTTATCTGATTAAACAGGGAGGATTTGCCGGCGTTGGTATAACCCACCAGCGACACCGTTGGAATATCCGCTTTCATGCGCGAGCGGCGTCCCTGTTCACGCTGCTTTTCCACTTTCTCAAGCCGCGAGAGGATTTGCATAATACGATTACGCAGTAAACGACGGTCGGTTTCGAGCTGGGTTTCACCCGGGCCACGCAAACCAATCCCGCCCTTCTGTCTTTCAAGGTGGGTCCAGCCACGCACTAAACGCGTCGCTAAATGGCGCAACTGCGCCAGCTCAACCTGCAGCTTACCTTCATGGGTACGCGCGCGCTGGGCGAAAATATCTAATATCAGACCTGTACGGTCGATAACCCGGCATTCACATAACGCTTCAAGATTACGTTCCTGGGCCGGACTCAATGCGTGATCAAATAAAACAACAGAAGCCCCTGTCGCTTTTACGGCTTCCGCAATTTCGACAGCCTTACCTTCACCTACAAAATACTTAGGGTGCGGTGCTTTACGGCTACCAGTAATCACCTGCATTGCTTCGACACCGGCGGAAGAGACCAGAGATTCAAACTCCTGGAGATCTTCCATATCTTTGTCTTGCGAAAAATAGATGTGTACCAGCACCGCCTGCTCACCGGCTTCATAACGGTCAAACAAGCGTAAACTCTCCTAAAATACCAGCGGGGAACTCAGAATCCTGGCTCCCCGACATGGAAAAACAGCCATCAACCTTATTCGGTTTCTTCGCTGTCCTGCTGCGCAGAGGACTGAGCATTGCTACCGTGATGGTAGTTACTGCCAGTACCGCCGCCCGCGTTATTGCTATGATGAGAAACCGGGCGAGACGGAACAACAGTAGAAATAGCATGCTTGTAGACCATCTGGCTGACCGTGTTTTTCAACAGGATCACGAACTGATCGAAAGACTCAATTTGCCCTTGCAGCTTAATACCATTCACCAAATAAATTGAAACTGGAACACGTTCCCGACGCAGTGCGTTCAGGAACGGATCTTGTAAAGATTGCCCCTTAGCCATTCTATCTTTTCCTTATATGCTTGTTTTGTACTTAGAACCCGGGAGTTCTGAAAACTGCGTAAAATTTTGCGCACGATACAACTTGATTGTACACATTCAATTCGCGATCGCACCAATAACCTGTAACACTTCGTTGTATGACTCTTGCGGCTTTTCACTGTCTAACCAGTGAACGCCATCCCAGCCACGCAACCAGGTTATTTGCCGCTTTGCTAACTGCCTCGTGGCGCAAACACCTCTGTAAACCATTTCGTCGTAGGATATTTCGCCTTCAAGATACGACCACATCTGGCGATAACCCACACAACGAACGGAAGGCATATCCGTATGCAAATCTCCGCGAGCAAAAAGCGCCCGCACTTCTGCTTCAAAACCCGAAGCTAACATCTGATGAAAACGCTGCTCAATTCGCTGATGGAGCAGTTCACGGCTCGCCGGGGCGATGGCGAACTGATGCACCTGATACGGCAGAGTATCTCCAGACGTTTGCGTCAGATCTGTTAAAGTTTTACCCGAAATGAAAAAAACTTCCAGTGCCCGGGAAAGCCTTTGCGGATCATTTGGATGGATTCGCGCTGCGGCTACAGGATCAATAGTCTGTAGCTGCTGATGCAACGCGTCCCATCCACGCTCTGCTGCTTGTCTTTCAATCTCTGCTCGTACCGCTGGATCCGCTGATGGCAAAGGGGACAACCCTTCCAGCAGTGCTTTAAAATAAAGCATCGTACCGCCAACCAGCAACGGGATGCGCCCTTCTGCGGTAATCTCCGCCATGGCTGCCAGCGCATCGCGGCGAAAATCGGCCGCGGAATACGCCTGCGCCGGGTCGAGAATATCCAACAACCGGTGCGGAGCGGCGCATAATTCAGCGGCAGTCGGCTTCGCCGTACCGATATCCATCCCTTGATAGATAAGGGCTGAATCCACGCTTATCAACTCAACTGGCAAAACTTTACGTAACTCAATGGCTAATGCCGTTTTGCCAGAGGCCGTCGGCCCCATCAAAAAAATAGCCTTAGGCAGGCCAGCCTTGCTTACATCACTCATGTTTCAGGGCATTCATCGCCATAGATAAATCAACAGGTTGTAACAAACCATCTGGCGGGGTCTTAACCAGATGCGGACAAAGACGCTCGACGTCGGTAAGCAGGCTAATGGCTTGCGCCATATTCCACTGGGTATGCTCGCTCGCCAGATGGCGGGCCAGCCAGTGGGAAACATTCACCGCATCAATCTCTGTCTGCTGCGCCAGGTAGCCTATCAGTTCAGGAATCAAGATTTGTAAATTTTGTTGGCGTAAGGGTAAAGGCACGGCGCGAATCGTAACGTGTTGACCATCCGGCACAAATTCGATACCCATTTCGGCCAGCACCGGTTGCGCGCGTTTTAACGCGGCATTTTCTTGTGAGGACACTTTCAGACGCACAGGAATGAGCAACGGCTGTCCGCACACCGGCCCGCCGGTCGGCGACAATTGCGCCTGCCTCAGCCAGCGTTCTGCCACGGGCAACGCCAGTAATGCGACCTGACCGCCGCGCTCAAGCAAAGCAAAGGCAGGCGCGACAACCGTCAGCACCCGACCAAAACTCTGGCTGTGCGCGTCCAGAACGGGAGCGGCTTCTTTTACGACATCCGCTTTACGCTCCGCCGCCGGGGTTTCCAGCAACTGGCGGTACAGCGCGCCTTGCTGCTTCTGATAACCCGGCTGTGCGTTTGGCCATGAAGGCGCACGCGCGGAACCTGCCGAAGCAGCCCCTGATGAAGCAGACGCTCGCGTCGTAGGCTCGCGCATCACAGAGGGTTCTGCGAAGTGATTGCGCCCGGCGGCGATGCGGTTTTCCGGTATCGGGCGCGGCGCAGGTTCGTCTTCCAGCGGCAAGTCGGTTGCTGTCTGCTGTTGCAGCACGCTCAGCACACCCTGGTAGATAAAATCATGCACCAGCCTTGACTGGTGAAAACGCACCTCATGTTTTGCCGGATGCACGTTCACATCAACCTGGTGCGGGTCTATCTCTAAATAGAGGACAAAGGCAGGCTGCTGATCGGCCCCAAGCTTGTCTTCACAGGCCTGGCGAATCGCGTGGTTAATCAGGCGATCGCGCATCATGCGGCCATTGACGTAGCAATACTGGATTTCAGCAAACGCGGATGTGGTCGCCGTGGGCTCAGCCACCCAGCCACGTAGCGCCAGGTCGCCATGCTGCCATTCGATTTCCAGCGCCTGTTCCAGAAATGCAGTACCACAAATAGCCCCCAGTCGACGCTCTTTTTGCCCGTTCTGAGTCACCGCACGGTACTGGCGCATCATCTTACCGTTATGGCTCAGGTTGATGGTGACATCAAAACGCGCCAGCGCGATGCGTCTTACGACTTCATCAATATGGCCGAATTCGGTTTTTTCGGTGCGCATGAATTTACGCCGCGCCGGGGTGTTATAGAAGAGGTCCAGCACTTCCAGGGTGGTGCCAACAGGATGAGCGGCAGGCTTAACGGTCACGTCCATATCGCGGCCTTCCGCATAAGCCTGCCAGGCCTCCTGCTGTTCGGCGGTGCGCGAGGTGAGCGTCAAACGCGAGACAGAGCTGATACTGGCCAGCGCTTCACCGCGAAAACCCAGACTGATGATGGCTTCAAGATCGTCAAGCGAGGCAATTTTACTGGTGGCATGACGTGCCAGCGCCAGCGCCAGCTCATCTTTTTTAATACCGCCGCCATTATCGCGAATGCGGATAAGCTTCGCCCCGCCGCGTTCGATATCGATATCGATGCGGGTCGCGCCCGCATCCAGACTGTTTTCCACCAGTTCCTTCACCACCGACGCAGGGCGTTCCACCACTTCGCCTGCGGCGATTTGGTTCGCAAGCTGTGGCGGCAAAACCTGAATCGGCATGAAGTCTCCTTAATTAAGCAATCCGCTGGCGGGCGCTGCGGCGTTAGCCATTTGTCCACTGCCACCCTGCGGCGCAGATTGCAGAGGGTGTGCAAGGAAATAGTTGCGCAGCCCCGTGTAGATTGCTTCCGCAAGCTGCTGCTGGTATTCATCGCTGCCCAGCATACGCTCTTCGCTGTTGTTACTGATAAACCCGGTTTCAACCAGCACTGACGGGATATCCGGCGAACGAAGTACACCAAGGCTTGCGTGTTCCGGATGTCGCTTATGTAGCGCGCCAATACGCGCAAGCTGAGTGATCATACTGCTGGCGACATCATAACCGACACGCTGAGAATGGCCGAATTGTAAATCCAGCACCGCCTGGCTCAGGTAGGGGTCAGACTGACTGTTCGCCAGTACATCGCCCGCGCCGCCCAACAGCTCGGACTGTTTCTCATGCTGCTCAAGCCAGCCCGCCATTTCACTGTTGGCGCGACGGTTAGAAAGCACCCAGACGGACGCGCCGGTAGCATCGCGATTCGGTGCGGCATCCGCATGAATCGACACCAGGAAGTTTGCGTTTTGTTTACGCGCCACGTCCGAACGCCCCATCACCGAGATAAAGTAATCGCCATCGCGGGTCATTACGGCTTTGAACATGGGGTCGTCATTCAGCAAAGTACGCAGTTTACGCGCCACGGAGATAGTGACGTTTTTCTCCTGAGTGCCGCCAGGGCCAATCGCACCAGGATCCTGCCCGCCGTGCCCGGCATCGATAGCAATAATGACTTTATTGTCCCCGGAAGCCGGACGCGCCTGTGCCGCAGGACGAACCGCCGTATTGCTGCTGGTGACGCTAGTGATGCGATCGTTGCTGCCACTAAAAGGATTACGACCGGGTTGGGTCTGCACCGGTTGCGGCGTGACGGCAGGCGCCTCAACGCGTTTCGCTACCACTTTTGGCGGTGGAGGCGGTGGCGGCACATCGGCATCAATGGTAAACACCACGGTATAACCTGAGCCGCTTTGCTGTTTCACCGCGCGCGTTTTACCGTTTTGCGTTAAATCGACCACCAATCGCAGCGACTGGTTATCCTTCGGCGTGCCCGAACGAATGCTCCTGACCAAATTGTTACCGCTGAACTGGAGCGGCAACCCCTGAATTACACCGGTTTGTTTGATATCCAGCGCAACGCTTCGCTTCCCTTCCTGAGAAAAGGCATATTCCGGGTCGCCCATAAAACTGAACGTGATACGGGCCTGGTTATCCCCATTGGAAACCTGAATATCTGACAAACTCGCCGCACCGACCTGCATGCTGAATAAAATCAGTGCGGTCATTAGCCAACTTTTAACGCGATAAATCATCCCGTCATCCCTTAGATTAACCGGCCAAACGAGCCAGCAATGCATCGCCAGATGAGGATACAGCAGTAATGCGCGCCTCACGCCCCTGCGCCTGGTAATCAATATGAATTTCGACATCCGGGTCAGGCAGCACACCCGCACCTTGTTGCGGCCACTCGACCAGGCAAATAGCGTCGTTGGCAAAATAATCGCGGATCCCCATAAATTCCAGCTCCTCAGGATCCGCAAGGCGATACAGGTCGAAGTGGTACACATTCAGCTTATCGAGTGTGTAGGGTTCAACCAGCGTATAGGTCGGGCTTTTAACATTCCCGTTGTGACCCAGAGCCTGCAGAAAGCCCCGGCTGAAAGTGGTTTTACCCGCACCCAGGTCGCCGTACAGGTAAATCACTGTCGCGCCATTGCAAGCCTGCGCCATGCGTTGCCCCAACGTAAGGGTCGCTTGCTCATCAGGTAAAGGAATTACTCGATTCATCATCTTCTGTTTCAATAACGTCCGGGTTAACTACACGCACCAGCGTGGAAAAAAGATCGGTTGCCAGCATGCCCCGCATCCCTTGCCGCGCCGCCAGCACATCTGCCGCAACACCATGGGCGAGACAGCCTGCGCAGGCCGCGTCATACAGTTCAAGCTTCTGCCCCAGCATTGCGCCGATAATACCAGACAGCACATCTCCCATGCCGCCGCTGGCCATCCCCGCATTGCCGGCATCAATAATACTGACCTTGCCGTCAGCGCCGGCCACCACCGTACCCGCCCCTTTCAGAACGACAACGCCTGCGTATCGTTGTAGCAGACGTTGCGCAGAAAGTAAGCGATCACTTTCAATTTCTGCAACGGAACAGCCAAGCAGGCGCGCAGCCTCGCCAGGGTGCGGCGTCAGGATGCGATTGTGACGTTTATCGGGATTGATTGCCAGAAGGTTCAGCGCATCCGCGTCCCAGAGCATCGGTTTGCGGAAATTCTCAACTTTCTGCAGGGCTTTTTTGCCCCACTCTTGCTGACCGAGCCCCGGCCCAATGACCACCACATCGGCCCACTCCAGACTCTCTTCAAGGCTCTGTGGCGTGAGTTGATGTACCATCAGTTCCGGGCGGGCCGTAATGACAGGCGCAATATTTTCGCTACGCGTGAGCACACGCACCAGCCCCGCCCCCGCCCGCAGCGCCGCTTCGCCCGCCATGCGGATAGCGCCAGCGGTGCCATGATCGCCGCCAATGATGACCAGCCGGCCATGGGAGCCTTTATGTGAAGTGGGACAGCGCGGCCTAAACCAGTGGGGAAGGAACGTCGCATCAACGCGGGTCAATAAAGTTGGCTGCCCGGCCAGCCAGTTTTCCAGCCCCAGAGCATGATGATGGAGCACACCGACGACATCACGGGCCTTCCCGGTCAGCAACCCCGGTTTCAGGGCGATAAAAGTCACGGTATGCGCGGCCTCAATGACCGCACCAGGCGTTGTACCGGTCTGGGCCACTAAACCAGAAGGAATATCCAGCGCCAGGATCGGAGCCGGATGTGCATTGGCCTGGGCTATCAGGGAGGCGCCAGGTTCTCTTGGTGCGCTGTTAAGCCCTGTGCCCAGCAAACCATCAATAATCAGATCGACGCCTTCCGGCCAGATGATATCAGCGGCATGGATGACACCTCCCGCGTTCAGCCAGGCTTCTCGCGCCGCCTGCGCCTCTTCCGGCAGCGGCTTGCTCCCCTCAACAGCCAACAGGGTCACCTCAATGCCTGCGGCCGCGGCCAGACGTGCGACAACATAACCATCGCCGCCGTTGTTGCCATGGCCGCACAGCACGAGCCAGTGTCGCGTTGTGGGGTAGTATGCCCGTGCGACGTTGAACGCGGCTTCACCCGCACGCTGCATCAGTTCAAACAGCGTAATCCCAAGGCTATCTGCCGCCTCCTTTTCCGCCCGCCGCAGTTCATCCGCAGGCCAGATGGAGTGTGGTATACTTGCTGCGTATTTCTTCATTGTATGGTCCGTCATGTCAGAGCCCCTCGATCTCAATCAATTAGCGCACAGCATCAAACAGTGGGGCTCTGAACTGGGTTTTCAGCAGGTCGGTATCGCTGACACCGACCTTTCCGCCAGCGAACCTAAGCTGCAGGCATGGCTGGACAAACAATATCATGGCGAAATGGAGTGGATGGCGCGACACGGCATGATGCGCGCCCGTCCACACGAGCTTCTGCCCGGCACCTTGCGGGTTATCAGCGTAAGAATGAACTATCTCCCCGCAAATGCCGCCTTCGCCAGCACACTTAAAAACCCGGCGCTGGGCTATGTCAGCCGCTACGCGCTGGGCCGCGATTATCATAAACTGCTACGTAACCGATTAAAGCAACTCGGTGAAAAGATCCAGCAGCATTGTGCCTCGCTGAATTTTAGACCGTTTGTGGATTCTGCGCCCATCCTTGAACGCCCGTTAGCCGAAAAAGCCGGGCTTGGCTGGGTAGGTAAGCACTCACTAATCCTTAATCGCCAGGCCGGGTCATTCTTCTTCCTCGGCGAGTTACTCATTGATTTGCCCCTGCCTGTCGATCAGCCCGTTGAAGAGGATTGCGGTCGCTGCGTGGCCTGCCTCACCATTTGCCCGACCGGGGCGATTGTCGAGCCCTATACGGTCGATGCACGCCGCTGCATCTCTTATCTCACCATTGAGCTGGAAGGGGCGATTCCGGAGGAATTCCGCCCGTTAATCGGTAACCGCATCTATGGCTGCGACGACTGTCAGCTTATTTGCCCGTGGAACCGTTTCTCGCAATTAACAGATGAAGCAGATTTCAGCCCGCGCAAGGCGCTGCATTCGCCGGAACTGATTGAATTGTTTGCATGGAGCGAGAGCTGGTTTTTGAAAGTAACGGAAGGCTCGGCAATTCGCCGTATCGGTCATCTACGCTGGCTGCGTAATATTGCCGTCGCGCTGGGTAACGCCCCCTGGGATGAAGCCAATATACGTGCGCTGGAACAACGCCGGGGTGAGCACCCACTTCTTGATGAACATATAGAATGGGCCATTGCGCAACAGGTGGAAAAACGAAATGCCTGCGTGGTGGAAGTACAGACGCCGAAGAAACAACGCCTTGTGAGGGTCATCGAAAAGGGGTTGATACGTGACGCCTGAGACATCCACAGCTTGTGAATAAAATTAAAAACGCATTGCGTTTCAATGCCCACAAAATCGTCAAGTGATCCCATTAACAATTTAAGATGAATTTTTTATTAAAAAATTCAGTAAGTTAAATTGATACTATTCACCAGACGAAGCGATTGGGATTTCAAATGAAGGCAGGCGTTCTGTGGATAAGTCTGTTTACAAGAATATGTAAGGACGAAAAAAATCGTCCGCAGCATGTGCTTTCCGCTGTGGATAATTTAATGGAGTAAAAATTTGGAGCGGGAAACGAGACTCGAACTCGCGACCCCGACCTTGGCAAGGTCGTGCTCTACCAACTGAGCTATTCCCGCTTGGGTGGTGCGTATCTTTCGATACTTTTCAAATTTTGGAGCGGGAAACGAGACTCGAACTCGCGACCCCGACCTTGGCAAGGTCGTGCTCTACCAACTGAGCTATTCCCGCATAATCTCTGGTTTCACGTTGCAACAGCTTGGCTACACGTGCATACCGGCGATTGATGGTGCATTCAAATTTTGGAGCGGGAAACGAGACTCGAACTCGCGACCCCGACCTTGGCAAGGTCGTGCTCTACCAACTGAGCTATTCCCGCAAACATCATTTTTCTTGCTGTCGTAATTTCACATTTCTGTGTCGTCACGGGAGGCGCATTATACGAGAATTCCTTTCTCCTGCAAGCCCCCCGAAAACGATTTTTTAAATTTTTCGTTCAAGTGCTCGATTATTCGTCATCTTGCCTGTTTTTGCACCGGACGGACTACCTTACTCCCTTTTTCATCCATCCGGGCACTCTTTTTACAGCTTAATAAAATGTTCGCGATAGTAGGAAAGCTCGGCCACAGACTCGCGGATATCATCCATTGCCTGATGCGTGCCCTGTTTTTTGAAGCCGTCGAGAATTTCCGGTTTCCAGCGACGCGCTAACTCTTTTAAGGTGCTGACGTCCAGATAACGATAGTGGAAGTAAGCTTCCAGCTCCGGCATGTACTTAAACAGAAAACGACGGTCCTGACCGATACTGTTGCCACAAATTGGCGACTTGCCCGCTGGCACCCACTCTTTCAGAAATTCGATGGTCGCCAGCTCTGCCGCGCGATCATCAAACTGACTTGCCTTGACGCGCTCCACCAGACCGCTGCCAGTGTGGGTACGTACGTTCCAGTCATCCATCAACGCCAGCTGAGCGTCAGACTGATGAACCGCAATTGTCGGCCCCTCCGCCAGGATATTCAGATTCGCGTCGGTAACCAGGGTCGCGATTTCAATAATACGATCGCGTTCCGGATTCAGCCCGGTCATCTCCAGATCGATCCAAATCAGGTTGTTTTCATTTGCACTCATGCTATTTTCCACCCTTCTCGCGTCATATTCAGCGTGACTATATTCATCTAAAATAGCGTGTATCATAAAGGTTTTGCCCATCCGGGGCGACCAGGAGCCAGTACGATTGAGTAAAAATAAACTCTCCAAAGGACAGCAACGCCGCGTCAACGCGAATCATCAGCGCCGGTTAAAAACGTCTGTGGAGAAAGCCGACTACGATGACAACCTGTTTGGCGAGCCGTCTGAGGGCATAGTGATTAGCCGCTTCGGCATGCACGCGGACGTTGAAGCCGCGGATGGCACCGTACACCGTTGCAATATTCGTCGTACCATTCGTTCACTGGTCACCGGCGACCGCGTCGTCTGGCGTCCGGGTAAAGAGGCGGCGGAAGGGGTGACGGTAAAAGGCATTGTCGAAGCCGTACACGATCGCACGTCCGTACTGACCCGTCCTGACTTTTACGATGGCGTAAAACCGATCGCGGCAAATATCGATCAGATCGTGATCGTTTCAGCCATTTTGCCGGAACTCTCGCTCAATATTATCGATCGTTATCTGGTGGCCTGCGAAGCGCTGGAGGTTGAACCGCTGATCGTGCTGAACAAGATCGATCTGCTGGACGATGAAGGCATGGCCTTCGTCAATGAGCAGATGGATATCTACCGCAAAATCGGTTATCGCGTATTGATGGTATCCAGCCATACCCAGAACGGGCTGCAGCCACTTGAGGACGCATTAACTGACCGTATCAGTATTTTTGCCGGGCAGTCTGGCGTGGGCAAATCCAGCCTGTTGAACGCCCTGCTCGGTCTGCATGAAGACCAAATCCTGACAAATGATGTCTCTGATAACTCCGGTCTGGGCCAGCACACTACGACAGCCGCCCGTCTTTATCACTTCCCGCACGGCGGCGATGTGATTGATTCTCCCGGGGTGCGTGAATTTGGACTCTGGCATCTGGAGCCGGAACAAATTACTAACGGCTTTGTCGAATTCCATGACTATATCGGCCACTGCAAATACCGTGACTGTAAACACGCCAGCGACCCAGGCTGCGCCATCCGCGAAGCCGTCGACAAGGGCGAAATCGCCGGGACGCGGTTCGAAAATTATCACCGTATTCTTGAGAGCATGGCACAAGTAAAAACGCGTAAAAGCTTTTCTGAATCCGATGACTGACAACTAAGCTAAGCGTCGTTAGAATCGTCCCCCTTTTTTGCAAAGATCTGGCGATAGCGCCGGGTCAGGAACGACAAAAACAATGGCCTGGAGGCTACCTTGTTAAACTCATTTAAACTTTCGCTTCAATACATTCTGCCGAAACTGTGGCTCACTCGCCTGGCGGGCTGGGGCGCAAGCAAACGCGCGGGTTGGCTGACCAAACTGGTTATTGATCTGTTCGTCAAATACTACAAGGTCAATATGCAGGAGGCGCAAAAGCCGGACACCGCCAGCTATCGCACCTTCAACGACTTCTTCGTGCGCCCGTTGCGTGACGATGTTCGCCCGCTGAACACCGATCCGAACATCCTGGTCATGCCCGCAGACGGCGTGATAAGCCAGCTCGGTAAAATCGAAAACGACAAAATCCTGCAGGCGAAAGGCCACGATTACAGCCTGGAAGCCCTGCTGGCAGGCAACTACCTGATGGCAGACCTGTTCCGTAATGGCTCTTTTGCTACCACGTACCTGTCACCACGTGATTATCACCGCGTGCATATGCCGTGCAACGGCATCCTGCGGGAAATGATTTATGTACCGGGCGACCTGTTTTCGGTTAACCACCTGACGGCGCAGAACGTGCCGAACCTGTTTGCCCGTAACGAGCGCGTCATTTGCTTGTTCGATACTGAATTCGGCCCGATGGCGCAAATTCTGGTCGGAGCCACGATTGTCGGCAGTATTGAGACAGTTTGGGCCGGTACGATCACCCCACCGCGCGAAGGCATCATCAAACGCTGGACCTTTCCTGCAGGCGAGAGCGATGGTGCAGTTGCGCTGCTGAAAGGCCAGGAGATGGGCCGCTTCAAACTGGGTTCAACGGTGATTAACCTGTTCGCGCCGGGTAAAGTGAATCTGGCAGAACACCTGCAAAGCCTTTCTGTGACCAAAATCGGCGAGCCGCTGGCCGTCTCCACCGAAACGCTGGTGACACCGGAAGCTGAACCGACGCCTCTGCCCGCAGAAGAAATTGCCGCCGAGCTGGATGCCAGCCCGCTGGTAGACGACAAGAAAGACGAAGTCTAACGAAGAAGGTAAGCTGTAGTGCGCCTGATTATCATTTTTCTGATGGCCTGGTGCCTCAGCCTGGGGGCCAATGCAGCAACGGCCCCCGATGCCAAACAAATCTCGCAAGAACTGGAGCAGGCCAAAGCGGCAAAAGCCACGCCCGATCAGGCTGAAACCGTCGAAGTGCTCCAGGGCGCGTTGAACGCGCTTGAAGAACGTAAAGGCTCGCTTGAGCGAGCCCAGCAATATCAAGATGTTATCGATAATTTCCCCAAACTTTCCCGCACGCTACGCTCGCAGCTAGATAACCTGCGCGATGAGCCAAAATCGGTGCCTGCCAATATAAGCACCGATGCGCTAAACCAGGAAATTCTGCAAGTCAGCAGTCAGTTGCTGGAAAAAACTCGCCAGGCGCAGCAAGAGCAGGAGCGCGCCCGGGAAATTAACGATTCCCTGAGCCAGCTTCCGCAGCAGCAAACGGATGCCCGCCGCCAGGTTAATGAAGTTGAACGCCGCATCGGCGCGCAAACCAGCAATACGCCGCTCGCGCAAGCGCAAAATCTGAGTGCCCAGGCAGAGTCTGCAAAGCTGAGGGCGCTGGTCGATGAACTGGAACTGGCACAGCTATCGGCAAATAACCGCCAGGAGCTGTCTCGGATGCGCTCAGAGCTGGCCCAAAAGCAGGCACAGCAACTGGATGCTTACCTGCAGGCGCTGCGTAATCAGCTCAACAGCCAGCGTCAGCGTGAAGCCGAGCAGGCGCTGGAGAGTACCGAACAACTGGCGGAAAACAGCGATAACCTACCACCCGGTATCATCGAACAGTTTAAGATCAACCGTGAGCTGTCGCAGGCGCTGAACCAGCAGGCGCAGCGCATGGATCTGGTCGCCTCACAACAGCGTCAGGCGACGAATCAGATGTTGCAGGTCCGCCAGGCACTGAACACCCTGCGCGAGCAGTCACAGTGGCTGGGCGCGTCCAATATGTTGGGTGAAGCGTTGCGCGCTCAGGTGGCCCGCCTGCCGGAAATGCCTAAGCCCCAGCAGCTTGATACAGAAATGGCGCAGCTTCGCGTGCACCGCATGCGCTATGAAGACCTGGTGAACAAGCAGCCTCAGTTGCGACAGATTCGTCAGGCTGATGGCCAGCAACTGACGGCGGAGCAGAGCCGTATACTCGATGCCCAGTTGCGCACGCAGCGTGAGTTGCTCTCGTCGCTACTACAGGGTGGCGATACCCTGATTCTGGAACTGACAAAGCTCAAAGTTTCCAATAGTCAGCTTGAGGATGCGCTGCGCGAGGTGAATGAAGCCACGCACCGCTACCTTTTCTGGACGGCGGACGTCAGTCCAATGAGCCTGAGCTGGCCGGTTGAAATCGTGCAGGATCTGCGACGCCTGATCTCGCTGGATACCTTTAGCCAACTCGGCAAAGCCAGCGCAATGATGCTAACCAGCAAAGAGACGCTGTTCCCGCTTTTTGGCGCGCTCATCCTCGTAGGTTTCAGCCTCTACTCGCGTAAACATTTCACCCGTTTCCTGGAGCGTTCCAGCGCCAAAGTCGGCAAAGTCACTCAGGACCATTTCTGGCTGACAATGCGTACGGTGTTCTGGTCGATTCTGGTCGCCCTTCCGCTTCCCGTATTGTGGGCAACGCTGGGATACGGCTTACAGGAAGCCTGGCCGTATCCGCTGGCCGTAGCGATTGGCGACGGCGTCACCGCGACCGTTCCGCTACTGTGGGTGGTGATGATTTGCGCCACTTTCGCCCGCCCTACCGGATTATTTGTCGCCCATTTCGGCTGGCCGCGTCATCGCGTGGCGCGTGGAATGCGCAACTACCTGATGAGCATTGGTTTTATCGTGCCATTGATTATGGCGCTGATCATGTTCGATAACCTCAATGACCGGGAGTTTTCCGGGTCGCTGGGCAGGCTCTGTTTTATTCTAATTTGTGGTGCGCTGGCGGTCGTCACACTCAGCCTTAAACGCGCCGGGATCCCGCTCTATGTCGATAAGACCGGTTCGGGTGATAACATGCCGAACCGCCTGTTATGGAACCTGCTGTTAAGCGCCCCGCTGATTGCGATTCTCGCTGCTGCGGTGGGCTATCTGGCCACCTCGCAGGCCCTGCTGGCGCGTCTGGAAACCTCCGTCGCCATCTGGTTCCTATTGTTAGTGGTGTATCACATTATCCGCCGCTGGATGCTGATCCAACGCCGCCGTCTGGCGTTCGATCGTGCCCGCCATCGTCGCGCTGAGATCCTCGCCCAACGCGCGAAAGGCGAAGATGAGACGCCGCACTCCACCAGTACCGAAGGATCGGTCGAGATAGATGAGAAAGAACTCGATCTGGATGCCATCAGCGTGCAATCGCTGCGCCTGGTGCGCTCGATCCTGATGCTTATCGCGCTGCTCTCCGTCATTGTGCTGTGGTCAGAAATCCACTCAGCTTTTGGCTTCCTGGAGAACATTTCCCTGTGGGATGTCACCTCCACGGTGCAGGGGGTGGAAAGCCTTGAGCCCATCACTCTCGGCGCGGTGTTGATTGCCATTCTGGTGTTTATCATCACCACGCAACTGGTGCGTAACTTTCCGGCGCTGCTTGAGCTTGCCCTGTTGCAGCATCTGGATCTCACCCCCGGCACCGGTTATGCCATCACCACCATCACCAAATATCTGTTAATGCTGTTTGGCGGGCTGGTTGGATTCTCAATGATCGGGATCGAATGGGCGAAATTGCAGTGGCTGGTTGCCGCGCTTGGCGTCGGTCTGGGCTTTGGCCTGCAGGAGATCTTCGCTAACTTTATTTCCGGCCTGATCATTCTGTTTGAAAAGCCGATCCGCATCGGTGATACCGTGACGATCCGCGATCTGACCGGTAGCGTCACGAAGATCAATACCCGCGCCACGACGATCAGCGACTGGGATCGCAAAGAGATCATCGTGCCCAATAAGGCCTTTATTACCGAGCAGTTTATCAACTGGTCACTGTCGGATTCGGTGACGCGTGTGGTGCTGACGGTTCCGGCACCCGCCGATGCCAACAGCGAAGAGGTAACACAGATCCTTTATACCGCCGCAGAACGTTGTACGTTTGTGATTGATAACCCTGCCCCGGAAGTGTTTCTGGTGGACCTCCAGCAAGGGATCCAGCTATTTGAACTGCGTATCTACGCCGCCGAGATGGGGCACCGTATGCCGCTGCGCCACGAGATTCATCAGTTGATTCTGGCGGGCTTCCGCGAACATGGCATCGATCTGCCGTTCCCACCGTTCCAGATGCGGCTTGAAAGTCTGGACGGCAAGCGCACGGCGCGCACGCTGACATCGGCAGGGAAAGGGAATCGTCCGGCGGGAAGTGTGTAATCTTTCCCCGATGCGCTTATCGGGGCTACTCTGACAGCCTCTCCCACCGGGAGAGGCTTCGATGCTCAACGCCATCAGACCGTTGCCCGGATAAGGCGTAGCCGCATCCGGGATGGTGAAGCCGAAAAATCAGGAGCGATCGACGGTAAACGCCATTACCTCGGCGAGGCTTTCCGCCCCCAGCGCCAGCATCACCAGGCGATCAACGCCCAGCGCCACACCGGAGCAATCCGGCATACCGGCCTTCAGCGCCTCCAGCAGATTTGTATCCACCGGTTGCTGCGGCAGACCACGTGCGGCACGCTTGCGATTATCCTGCTCAAAACGCTGCTGCTGTTCTCGGGCATCGGTCAGTTCATGAAAACCATTCGCCAGTTCAATACCTTTGAAGTAGACCTCAAAGCGTTCCGCCACGCGGTGATCTTCGGTGCTGATTTGCGCCAGCGCGGCCTGACTTGCCGGGAAGTGGTAGACAAACGCCGGACGGTCTTTGCCGATATGCGGCTCAACGCCCATGGTGAACAGCAGTTGCAGCAAGGTATCGCGGTCTTCTTCAGTGTCTGCGATATTGCTTAAATCAAGCTTCGCCGCCACTTCACGCAGTTGAGCTTTATCCGCAGAAAGCGGATCGATTTCCAGGTAGCGCTGGAAAGCCTGCTGATAAGAGAGTGATTCCGCTGCCGGGCACTCCAGCACCTGTTGCAGAAGGTCATCCACTTCATTCATCAAACGATACATATCGTAGTGCGGACGGTACCACTCCAGCATGGTGAACTCAGGATTATGATGACGCCCCATTTCCTCATTACGGAAGCTACGGCACAGTTGGAAAACCGGGCCACATCCTGCCGCCAGAAGACGCTTCATGTGGTATTCCGGGCTGGTCATCAGATAAAGATTCATCCCTTGCGAATGGCCGGGACCAACGAAACGGGTCTCAAACGGGAACAGATGAATATCGGTTACCGTGGCCTGGCTCATACAAGGCGTTTCCACCTCTAACACGCCGCGATCGGCGAAGAAACGCCTAATTTCCGCCATAATTGCTGCGCGTTTTAATAAGTTAGGGATGGATGCGCTCGGCTGCCAGGTTGCCGTCTCGCTCATGGTACGTTCTCCGAATTCAAACAAGGGCACGAAGTCTACCCGTATCAGCTCAGAGAGACAAATTTTGAGCGGAATAAGGTTCAGCGACGAGAGGTAAAAACACTAAAGGTTGGGGGTTTTGTAATTAAATTAATCAAAATCAATGATGTTTTAGGCTATTCATACGTTAAAAAAATCGAACAGGTCAAATTTCCCTCACCATCCTAAGATTATAATGCATACCAATAAAGGAGCAGTGGAATCGTATTCGAGGCCCTGGCTGGTCAGATCAGAAAGGGTTGCGAAATAACAATAATCAGGAGGAATGTCGTGCAAACTTTTCAAGCCGATCTTGCTGTAATTGGCGCGGGTGGCGCGGGTTTACGTGCCGCCATAGCAGCCGCCCAGGCAAATCCAAATGCTAAAATCGCCCTTATTTCAAAAGTTTATCCCATGCGCAGCCACACCGTGGCCGCAGAAGGCGGTTCCGCAGCCGTTGCACAGGATCATGATAGCTTCGAGTACCATTTTCACGACACTGTAGCCGGTGGCGACTGGCTGTGCGAGCAGGATGTCGTTGACTACTTTGTCCGTCATTGCCCCACCGAAATGACGCAGCTTGAACTCTGGGGCTGCCCGTGGAGCCGCCGCCCCGATGGTTCTGTCAACGTTCGCCGCTTTGGCGGCATGAAGATCGAACGCACCTGGTTTGCCGCAGATAAAACCGGCTTCCATATGCTACACACCCTCTTCCAGGCATCACTTCAGTTCCCGCAAATTCAGCGTTTCGACGAGCACTTCGTGCTGGATATTCTGGTCGACGATGGCCAGGTGCGCGGGTTAGTCGCGATGAACATGATGGAAGGCACGCTGGTGCAGATTCGTGCCAACGCGGTCGTTATGGCGACAGGCGGTGCGGGTCGCGTTTACCGTTACAACACCAATGGCGGTATCGTCACCGGCGACGGAATGGGCATGGCGCTTGCTCATGGCGTACCGCTGCGTGATATGGAGTTTGTCCAGTATCACCCCACCGGGCTGCCGGGTTCCGGTATTTTGATGACGGAAGGCTGCCGTGGCGAAGGCGGTATCCTGGTCAACAAAAACGGCTACCGTTATCTGCAGGATTACGGCATGGGGCCAGAAACCCCGCTGGGCGAACCGAAGAACAAATATATGGAGCTGGGGCCGCGCGATAAAGTGTCGCAGGCGTTCTGGCATGAATGGCGTAAAGGCAACACCATTTCGACCCCGCGCGGCGATGTCGTCCATCTCGACTTGCGCCATCTGGGTGAGAAAAAACTGCTGGAGCGTCTGCCGTTTATTTGCGAACTGGCAAAAGCCTACGTTGGCGTGGATCCAGTAAAAGAACCGATTCCTGTACGTCCCACCGCGCACTACACCATGGGCGGTATCGAAACCGATCAGCAGTGCGAGACCCGTATCAAAGGGCTGTTTGCTGTGGGTGAGTGTTCATCTGTTGGTCTGCATGGCGCAAACCGTCTTGGCTCAAACTCGCTGGCAGAGCTGGTGGTGTTTGGTCGTCTGGCAGGTGAACAAGCAATGGCGCGCGCCGCCTCTGCGACAGCAGCCAGCGACGCTGCGCTGAACGCGCAGGCCGCCGACGTTGAGCAACGCCTGAAAAATCTGGTTAATCAGGAAGGCACGGAAAACTGGGCGAAAATTCGCGACGAAATGGGTGAGTCAATGGAAGAAGGCTGCGGTATCTACCGTACGCCAGAGCTGATGCAAAAAACCGTTGATAAACTGGCGGAGCTGCAAGAGCGTTTCAAACGCGTGCGCATCACCGATACTTCCAGCGTGTTCAATACCGACATCCTTTATACCATCGAACTGGGGCACGGCCTGAACGTCGCCGAATGTATGGCTCATTCCGCGCTGGCACGTAAAGAGTCGCGCGGGGCGCATCAACGTCTGGATGAGGGCTGCACGGAGCGCGATGACGTCAACTTCCTCAAGCACACCCTGGCGTACCGGGACGCAGACGGTACTACCCGTCTCGATTACAGCGACGTGAAGATAACGACGCTGCCGCCTGCGAAACGTGTTTACGGTGGCGAAGCGGAAGCCGCTGAGAAGAAGGAGTCGACCCATGGCTGAGATGCAAACCCTGAAAGTTGAGGTGGTGCGATATAACCCGGAAGTGGATACCGCTCCGCACAGCGCCTTTTATGATGTGCCTTACGATGAGCAAACGTCGCTGCTGGACGCGCTGGGTTATATAAAGGATAACCTGGCGCCGGACCTCAGTTATCGCTGGTCCTGCCGTATGGCGATTTGCGGCTCCTGCGGCATGATGGTCAACAAAGTGCCGAAGCTGGCCTGTAAAACGTTTTTACGTGACTACACGAAAGGGCTAAAAATCGAGGCGCTGGCCAACTTCCCTATCGAGCGCGATTTAGTGGTCGACATGACTCACTTTATCGAAAGCCTGGAGGCCATTAAGCCGTACATCATTGGCAATTCGCGGACACCGGATCAGGGGCCGAACAAGCAAACCCCGGCGCAGATGGCGAAATACCATCAGTTCTCCGGCTGTATCAACTGTGGCCTGTGCTATGCGGCATGTCCGCAGTTTGGCCTCAATCCGGAGTTTATTGGCCCGGCGGCCATCACGCTGGCGCACCGCTACAATCTGGATAACCGCGACCACGGGAAACAGCAGCGTATGCCGCAGTTGAACAGTCCAAATGGCGTCTGGAGCTGTACCTTTGTGGGCTACTGCTCGGAAGTGTGCCCGAAACATGTCGACCCGGCGGCCGCTATCCAGCAGGGCAAAGTGGAAAGCTCGAAAGACTTTCTTATCGCCACTCTGAAACCACGCTAAGGAGCGCATCATGACGACTAAACGCAAACCCTATGTCCGGCCAATGCCGTCGACCTGGTGGAAATCGCTGCCGTTTTATCGCTTCTATATGCTGCGTGAAGGAACAGCGTTACCGGCGGTATGGTTCAGCATCATTTTGATCTGCGGACTTTTTTCATTAAAACATGGCCCGGAATCCTGGGAAGGATTTGTTACCTTCCTGCGAAACCCAATAGTGGTGATCCTGAACCTGATTGCCCTGGCGGCAGCGTTGCTGCACACCAAAACCTGGTTTGAACTGGCGCCAAAAGCGTCGAATATCATCATCAAAAGCGAAAAGCTTAAACCCGAGCCGGTTATCAGAGGGCTGTGGGTCGTGACCGTGCTGGCGACGGTGGTCATTCTTTTCGTTGCACTGTTCTGGTAAGGAGGCCAAAGGTGATCAATCCAAACCCAAAACGTTCCGATGAACCCGTCTTCTGGGGGCTGTTCGGCGCAGGCGGCATGTGGAGTGCGATTATCGCGCCGGTGATGATTCTGCTGGTTGGCGTGCTGCTACCGCTGGGTCTCTACCCCGGTGAAGCGCTCGGCTACGAACGTGTACTGGCATTCGCCCAAAGCTTTATCGGCCGTGCGTTTTTATTCCTGATGATTGTTCTGCCGCTATGGTGCGGGCTGCACCGTCTGCACCATGCCATGCATGATATTAAAGTCCATATCCCCAGCGGGAAATGGGTCTTCTATGGCCTCGCCGCTATTCTGACAGTGGTCACCCTGATCGGGGTCATCTTCCTTTAATTCACCTCGCTCTCCCGCTCTGGCGGGAGAGCATTTTTCCCGCCAGCTTCTACACTTAAGTAAAAAACTGGAAGGAAAAAATCATGCGTTTGTTGCCGATTATCGCAACGGCTGCTGCTGCATTTTTGGTTGTAGCCTGTAGCTCTCCTACTCCCCCTTCTGGCGTCACCGTGGTGGATAACTTCGATGCGCAACGTTACCTTGGCCGCTGGTATGAAATTGCCCGCTTTGACCACCGCTTCGAGCGTGGCCTGGAAAAGGTGACCGCGACCTACAGCACAATGGATGACGGCGGCATTCAGGTCATCAATAAAGGCTACAATCCGGAACGCGGCATGTGGCAACAATCGGTCGGGAAGGCGTACTTTACCGGTGATACGCGTAAGGCCGCACTTAAGGTCTCGTTCTTCGGTCCTTTCTATGGCGGCTATAACGTCATTGCGCTGGACAAAGATTACCGATATGCGCTGGTATGCGGGCCGGATCGGGACTATCTGTGGATTTTGTCACGCACACCGACGCTTCCGGATGCGGTGAAAAAACAGCTCGTTGATATCGCAGCCCGCGAAGGTTTTGCGGTTGAAAAACTTCTGTGGATAAATCAGACCCTTTAAGGCGTACTGAGCTTAAGGCCGATAATCCCCACGACAATCAGTGCCAGGCTTAGCAGGCGCGCGGGATTGGCCGATTCACCGAATAACACAATCCCCGTGATAGCAGCCCCCACAGCGCCAATGCCTGTCCAGACGGCATACGCCGTTCCTGTGGGCAGGCTTTTCATCGCCCATGACAACATCACGATGCTAACGATCATCGCCGTTACGGTAATCACGCTGGGTACAAGGCGGGTAAAACCGTGCGTGTATTTCAGGCCAATAGCCCAAACGACTTCAAGAAGACCAGCGATAAAAAGAATTATCCATGACATAGGTGGCTCCAGTGCGGGGCCGTCCCCATTGAGTGTTGCGCAATCGGGTCGTCCCGACAGGCTGGTTGAGAGAGATAAATTTTGACCTGGTTACAAACGGAATGCAATTTTTGCGGAATTGCGCAGATTTAAGTGACTTAAAGCAAGAAATAGCTACAGATAGCAACGCAGTTCGCGCATTTATTCCCCATAAGTACCCCCTATGATGAAGTGCTGCCAGCAACGGGAAGCCGTGCGTCAATATTCTTACTGCGAAGAAAAATATGTTCAAAATTCTCTTGATTGACCGTTGTTACTTCACCCGTACGGGGCTGGAAAGCTGGCTCAATCAGACTGATTTTTTCCCGGCTTCATTCCTTGTGACTTCGCTGAATAACCTGATGCTGGCAAAAGAGCATATTGTGCAATGGCAGCCGGACTTGATCATTGCCGATCTTTACGGCTTTAAGAATGATCTCCACCATATTCAGCAACTTTCCTCACTGTTCACCGCCTGCGGTAAAGATAACCATCTTATCCTTTTGCAGTCAGGGGAAGATGCCCAACTCATGGCGTATTGCGCCCAGTATCAGGTACAGGCAACGCTGCAAAAAAGTGAGCCGATGGAAACGCTGGCTAAAGTCATTGATCATGCCGTTCTGTCCCGCCCCGTGCGAACCGGGCCACAGATAGCCACCCCGTTGCTCACACGCCAGGAAGAAAAAGTACTGTCATTGTGGATGGAAGGCCGCAGCAATCAATCTATTGCGTCCAAAATGAGCATCAACGGTAAGACGGTGTATACCTACAAGCGCAATATTCGGATGAAGCTGGGGATGGGTAACCGTTTTACACCGTTCCTTTCGCTCCCCGAAGCACCAGACACCGTGCAAGACAACCTGAATTAACGGTACGGCACTGGCCGTACCGCGTACTGGCAGGAATTACTGCTGCGCTTTTGTCGCTGCGCCAGAAATAGCGCTACCACCCTCAGAGATATCCTGACCGACACCACGCGTGGTGTTACAAGCAGTCAGCGCTGAGGAAAGAACCAGTACAGTAAAGATCGCAGCAAATGTCTTCTTAACCATAATATCTTCCTTATGTAGCCAATATTGTTTGTGCATAGCCACTTAAGAATAGACAAGATTGCGCAACCTGGCGGAATATCGGCGATTTTTAGGACGACAGGAAGAAATTAGCTGGCAGCGTGCGAGATAGAGTTGCCGAGATGTTTGATGTCTTCACCAAAGCCACGCGCGGTATTACAGCCCGCCAGCAAAGTAGTGGTGAGAAGAAAGAGTGCTACAAGACTGAGAAGACGTTTCATCATTCCTGCCCTGGAAAAGCAAAGGTGCAATAAGGTGAGCGCACCAACATTTCACAATAGACAAATCATTCAGGCTGCATTGTGGCGACAAGCAAGAAATCCCAGCAAACTATTTAACGGGTTAACTGGGGTTTCTCTAAGCACAGCCAACAAAGAGGCAGCCTAAAAGATAAAGTGAATTACTTCACGCGGGATACATATTCGCCGGAACGCGTATCCACTTTAATCACTTCACCGATCTGTACGAACAGCGGAACTTTAACCACTGCGCCAGTGCTCAGCGTAGCCGGCTTACCACCGGTACCCGCGGTATCACCTTTCAGACCTGGATCGGTTTCAATGATTTCCAGTTCAACAAAGTTCGGCGGAGTCACAGCGATCGGACGGCCATCCCACAGCGTCACGATGCACTCAGCCTGATCCAGCAGCCATTTCGCGCTGTCACCAACGGTTTTCGCATCGGCAGCCAACTGCTCGAAGGTTTCGTTGTTCATGAAATGGTAGAACTCACCGTCGTTGTAGAGGTAAGTCAGGTTCATATCGATAACATCTGCGCCTTCGGCAGAGTCAGTAGATTTGAAGGTTTTTTCTACACGGGTGCCAGTCAGCAGGCGGCGCAGTTTAACGCGTGCAAATGCCTGACCTTTGCCTGGTTTAACGAATTCGCTGGCTTCAACTGCATAAGGTTCGCCGTCGAGCATGATTTTAAGACCGGCACGAAAATCGTTGCTATAGTAAGTCGCCATAAAGGCCCTCTAAAAATGTTAACTGGTAGCTAAGCCACAAAATGGCGCATATTGTAACCCTAAATACCCCATCCAGAGAAGATTGGTTAGTGCAACTTGCCGATGTAATAACCGATCCAGATGAACTCTTGCGTGTTTTAAATATAGACACTGACGAAAATTTAACCGCCGGACGCGAAGCGAAACGCCTGTTCCCGCTGCGCGTGCCCCGGGCTTTTGCCGCGAGAATGAAAAAAGGCGACCCCAACGATCCGCTTTTACGTCAGGTCCTGACGGCGAGAGAAGAGTTTGTTGCCGCCCCAGGATACAGCACCGATCCGCTGGAAGAGCAGGAAAGTGTGGTGCCTGGCTTGCTGCATAAGTACCGTAACCGTGCACTGCTGCTGGTTAAAGGTGGCTGTGCGGTAAACTGCCGCTACTGCTTCCGCCGCCACTTCCCGTATGCGGAAAATCAAGGCAATAAACGCAACTGGCAGGTTGCGCTGGATTATATTGCCCGGCAACCGGAACTTGATGAGATCATTTTCTCCGGTGGCGATCCGCTGATGGCGAAAGATCATGAACTGGACTGGCTGATCGCGCAGCTTGAAGCCATTCCACATATCAAGCGCTTGCGTATTCACAGCCGGCTGCCGATTGTCATTCCTGCGCGGATCACTGACACATTCGTCTCCCGCCTTGCAGGTTCTTCCCTGCAGATTCTTCTGGTGAACCATATCAATCATGCCCAGGAAATCGATGACGAGTTTCGCGCGTCCATGGACAAACTGCGTCGGGCGGGTGTAACACTGCTTAATCAGAGCGTGTTGTTGCGCGGCGTTAATGATAATGCCCGCACGCTTGCAGACCTCAGTAACGCGTTGTTTGATGCTGGCGTGATGCCCTACTACCTGCATGTGCTGGATAAAGTTCAGGGCGCGGCCCATTTCATGGTTAGCGATGATGAAGCGCGGGAAATTATGCGGGAGCTGTTGACGCTGATCTCAGGCTATATGGTGCCGAAACTGGCCCGGGAAATTGGCGGTGAGCCCAGCAAAACGCCACTGGATTTGCAGTTACGGCAACAATAGAAACTAACCGTTCAAACAGAAAAGCGGTGCAGGAATGCATCGCTTTTCTGTATCTAGGGGTCTGAGGGCCAATGGAACGAAAACGTACGCTAAGGAAATAACCAATTGTTATAATTGATATTATTCATTCTTCTCTATGAACTGAAAGCCCGCACTAAGCAATGTTTTAGCCTCAAATGACTTTTTTACCTACCCAACTAACGTAACGATCGCACATCAGGTCGTTTTTCAACCGCATAGTGACACCTGCACTCACATGCGAGAAAACACATATGATTTTGACTTCTTGTTTTGGTGGAGAGACAATACCCATTCATAGCAGGAGTACATAATGCCAGAAATTGCATCCCTACAACTTTTCAAAATACTATCTGATGAAACCCGCCTGGGTATCGTGCTACTGCTCAGGGAGATGGGGGAGCTGTGCGTATGCGATCTCTGCACAGCGCTGGAACAATCACAACCCAAGACCTCCCGCCATCTGGCGATGCTTCGGGAAAGTGGCCTGTTGCTGGATCGCAAGCAGGGGAAATGGGTTCATTATCGCTTATCCCCGCATATTCCTTCCTGGGCTGCCCTGGTGATTGAGCAGGCCTGGTTAAGTCAACAGGACGACGTACAGGCCATCGCCCGTAAGCTGGCATCGGCCAACTGCTCTGGCAGCGGTAAGGCTGTTTGTATCTAAAAATTTTGCCTGTACATATATGTTTTTACGAATATGAGGTGTTAAAGATGAAAATGTTAACGGTGTTTGATCCGGCGATGTGCTGCAGTACCGGCGTTTGTGGTTCAGATGTCGATCAGGTTTTGGTCAATTTTTCTGCTGATGTGCAATGGCTGAAAGGGCGTGGGGTTCAGATCGAACGTTATAACCTGGCGCAGCAGCCTATGAGCTTCGTTGAGAACGAAAAAGCGAAAGCATTCCTTGAGGCTTCTGGAGCTGAAGGGCTTCCGCTGCTGTTGCTTGATGGTGAAACGGTGATGGCCGGGCGATACCCAAAACGCGCTGAACTGGCTCGCTGGTTTGGTATACCGCTGGAAAAGGTGGGTTTAGCTTCCACCAGTTGCTGTGGTGGTAAAACTTCCTGTTGTTGAGTATGTCAGGAGGACATATGAAATTCTTAGAGAATATCCCGTCTTACCTGTTTTTCACCGGTAAGGGAGGTGTAGGCAAAACTTCGATTTCCTGCGCAACGGCTATACGTCTGGCTGAACTGGGAAAGCGTGTTCTGCTTGTCAGTACCGACCCGGCTTCCAATGTCGGTCAGGTATTCGATCAGACTATCGGTAACACTATCCAGCCCGTGACTGCTGTGTCTGGTCTTTCGGCTCTGGAGATTGACCCGCAGGACGCCGCCCAGCAATACCGCGCCAGAATCGTTGACCCTATTAAAGGTCTTTTGCCTGATGACGTTGTTAACAGCATCAGTGAACAGCTTTCAGGAGCTTGTACGACAGAGATCGCTGCATTCGACGAGTTTACTGGCTTACTGACTGACGCTTCTCTGCTGACCCGCTTTGATCACATCATTTTTGATACTGCCCCAACTGGCCACACTATTCGCCTTCTTCAGCTTCCCGGAGCCTGGAGCAGCTTCATCGAAAGTAACCCGGATGGTGCTTCCTGTCTTGGTCCAATGGCTGGGCTGGAAAAACAACGCGAGCAATATGCTCATGCGGTTGAGGCATTATCCGATCCTGAACGAACTCGCCTTGTGCTGGTCGCGCGATTGCAAAAATCAACACTGCAGGAAGTCGCTCGTACTCATGACGAATTATCAGCTATTGGCCTTAAAAATCAGTATTTAGTCATTAACGGTGTCCTGCCTGCGAGCGAAGCAGAACGTGATGCACTGGCCGCTGCAATATGGCAACGGGAGCAAGAGGCGCTGGCAAATCTTCCTGCCGGGTTATCTGATTTGCCGACAGACAACTTATACCTGCAGCCGCTGAACATGGTTGGTGTATCCGCATTGAAAGGCCTGCTCAACGAACACGCTGAGATAACATCGCTTCCTGAACAAAGCCCACAGAACAAGCCAGAGAATATGTCGTTGTCTGTCCTGGTTGATGATATCGCCCGCAGTGAACACGGTTTGATTATGCTGATGGGCAAAGGTGGTGTGGGCAAAACCACAATGGCTGCGGCTATCGCCGTCAGTCTGGCGGATAAGGGTTTTGATGTGCATCTCACCACCTCAGATCCTGCTGCACATCTCAGTACAACGCTCAATGGCAGCCTCAAAAATCTGCAGGTCAGCCGAATCAACCCTCACGATGAAACTGAACGCTATCGTCAGCATGTTCTTGAGACGAAAGGCAGGGATCTGGATGAGGCTGGGAAACGGCTGCTCGAAGAGGATTTACGTTCTCCTTGCACAGAAGAGATTGCGGTGTTCCAGGCGTTTTCACGCGTAATTCGTGAAGCTGGCAAACGGTTTGTGGTCATGGATACGGCACCTACCGGGCATACGCTATTACTGCTTGATGCTACCGGGGCTTATCACCGTGAGATTGCCAGGAAGATGGGGGATAAAGGTCATTTTACCACTCCGATGATGCAGCTTCAGGACCAGGAACGTACCAAAGTTTTGCTGGTCACTCTGCCTGAAACCACACCTGTACTGGAAGCGGCAAACCTGCAGTCCGATCTTGAACGTGCGGGGATTCATCCCTGGGGCTGGATTATCAATAACAGCCTTTCGATTGCACAGACGCAATCGCCGCTGCTTTGCCAGCGCGCCCTACAAGAGCGTCCTCAAATCGAGGTTGTGAAAAACCAGCATGCAAGCCGCATAGCGTTAGTACCGGTAATGGCTGCAGAGCCCACTGGCATCGAGAAACTCAGAGAGCTGGTTGTTTAATTTTTTTTGTATATACAGGGCGGCAAAGCCGTCCTGTCTGGAGGATTTATGTTACTGGCAGGCGCTATTTTTGTCCTGACCATCGTTTTGGTTATCTGGCAACCGAAGGGATTAGGGATCGGCTGGAGTGCGACGCTGGGCGCGGTACTGGCGCTGATCTCTGGCGTAGTCCATTTTGGTGATATCCCTGTAGTGTGGAATATTGTCTGGAATGCGACGGCGACCTTTATTGCCGTGATTATTATCAGCCTTCTGCTCGATGAATCGGGCTTTTTCGAATGGGCGGCGCTGCACGTTTCACGTTGGGGTAACGGTCGCGGGCGTTTGCTGTTTACCTATATCGTTTTGCTCGGCGCAGCGGTGGCGGCACTGTTTGCCAACGATGGTGCGGCATTGATTCTGACGCCAATTGTTATCGCCATGCTGCTTGCATTAGGTTTCAGCAAAGGCACTACGCTGGCATTTGTCATGGCCGCCGGGTTTATTGCCGATACGGCCAGTCTGCCGCTTATCGTGTCCAACCTGGTTAACATCGTTTCTGCAGACTTCTTTGGGCTGGGTTTCACTGAGTATGCGTCGGTAATGGTGCCGGTGGATATCGCAGCCATTATCGCCACGCTGGTGATGCTGCATCTGTTCTTCCGCAAAGATATTCCGCCAACTTACGACCTGGCTCTCCTGAAAGCACCGGCAAAAGCGATTAAAGATCTGGCAACCTTCAGAACCGGCTGGATAGTGTTGATCCTTCTTCTGGTTGGCTTTTTCGTCCTTGAGCCGTTGGGTATCCCGGTCAGTGCGATTGCTGCTGTAGGGGCTGTCATTCTGTTTGCGGTGGCGAAGCGAGGCCATGCCATTAACACTGGCAAAGTGCTTCGCGGTGCGCCATGGCAGATCGTCATATTCTCTCTGGGAATGTATCTGGTGGTCTATGGTCTGCGTAATGCCGGACTAACAGAATACCTCTCCGGTGTGTTGAACGTGCTGGCAGATAAAGGACTTTGGGCCGCGACGTTTGGTACTGGCTTCCTGACGGCTTTCCTCTCTTCCATCATGAACAATATGCCTACCGTGCTGGTTGGTGCTCTCTCTATTGATGGCAGCACTGCAACAGGCGTTATCAAAGAGGCGATGATTTTTGCCAACGTGATTGGCTGCGATCTTGGACCGAAAATTACACCTATTGGTAGCCTGGCAACGTTGCTCTGGCTGCATGTCCTTTCACAGAAGAACATGACCATCACATGGGGATACTATTTCCGCACCGGGATCGTCATGACTCTGCCTGTGCTGTTTGTAACGCTGGCCGCGCTGGCGCTACGTCTCTCTTTCACTTTGTAATGAGATACTGATATGAGCAACATCACCATTTATCACAACCCAGCCTGCGGCACGTCGCGTAATACGCTGGAGATGATCCGCAACAGCGGTATCGAGCCGACCGTTATTCTTTACCTTGAGACTCCACCTTCACGCGATGAGCTGCTCAAACTCATTGCGGATATGGGCATTTCCGTCCGGGCTTTGCTGCGTAAGAACGTCGAGCCGTATGAGGAACTGGGTCTTGCAGAAGATAAATTTACTGACGACCAGCTCATCGACTTTATGCTACAGCATCCGATTCTGATCAACCGTCCGATCGTAGTGACGCCACTGGGAACTAAACTTTGCCGTCCTTCAGAGGTTGTTCTCGATATCCTTCCAGATGCCCAGAAAGCGGCTTTCACCAAGGAAGACGGTGAAAAAGTCGTTGATGATTCAGGTAAAAGACTGAAATAAAGACGAAGGGGGCATTTGCCCCCTTCATTATTACTTCGCCATTTCTTCCAGCAGGTCAATACCAACCGGCTCTTCGCTCTGTAGCGCTGTTAATGCAATACGCTTTGCATACTGCTCTTCCACATCAGAGATGAGAGGCAGCTCGCGGTTCGCCCTGATCTTCAGGAAAGGCGAAGACGGTTGAGCAGCTGCCAGGCTGTTATTAACGACCCATGCCCACGGCTCGATGCCAGCTCGGCGTAGATCCTGCTGCAGGTTAGCGGCTTCCAGTACAGGTGTCGTTTCGGCAAGCGTCACGATAATCACCTTCGTCTTCTCCGGGTCTGCTGCTTTTTCGCTATCACCTGTCTTCGATGTCAGAAAGCGAGAGAATTCGGCTTCATGCTGTCGCCAGAACACACTCATGCAATTGTTGAATGCCTTTACATCACTCATGTTCGTCCTCAAATTTTGCTCAGATTAACCCGGCTCTCATCTTCCAGAATTTTATAAACAGTGGAACGGGCAATACTGAGCCGGCGGGCAATATCTGTTGCACCAGTTCCCTGCTGATGAAGTGCCAGTACACTATTTCTGTCGATGATGCGCTTTCGGCCAAACCGGATACCTTTCAGCCTGGCCTCCTGCCGTCCTTCGTTCGTACGCTCCAGAATCCTCCTGCGTTCGGCCTGGGCTACAGCTGAAAGAATGGTCACAACCATTTTCCCCATTTCACCGTCGGTGCTGATCCCGTCGTCTATGAATCGGACCGCGACTCCCTGAGCGTCGAATTCTTTTATCAGTTGGATCATATCGGCAGTGTCGCGGCCAAGCCGGTCGAGTTTCTTCACCAGGATGACGTCACCTTCCTCCACCTTCATTCGCAGCAGATCCAGTCCTTTCCTGTCGGTAGAACTGCCGGATGCTTTGTCGGTAAATATGCGACTGGCTTTCACCCCCGCCTCTTTAAGCCCCTTGATCTGAATATCGAGGGACTGCTGGCTTGTTGATACCCGTGCGTAACCAAAAAGTCGCATAAAAATGTATCCTAAATCAAATATCGGACAGTGGGTGTCTGTTATAACAAAAAATCGATTTAATAGACACCTAGACAACACCATTTTAGTGTGTCCGAGAATTTATAATATTTCGGACGGTTGCGAAATTGTTAATTCATGACCATCAGGCAGGGAGGCCGGTATGCCCGTCGATTTTCTGACCACTGAGCAGGAACTGAATTATGGTCGCTATGTTGCAGAACCCAATGACGTGCAGCTGGCGCGCTATTTTCATCTTGATGAGCGGGATCTTGCCTTCATTAACCAGCGGCGGGGAAGGCATAACCGGCTGGGAATTGCGCTTCAGCTCACCACCGCCCGTTTTCTGGGCACCTTTCTGACAGACTTAACCCGGGTTCTGCCAGGTGTTCAGCAATTTGTCGCGGTGCAGCTTAATATTCGCCGTCCGGAAGTCCTTACCCGCTACGCAGAACGGGTTACCACCCTCAGAGAGCATACTGCGCTGATTAAGGAATATTACGGTTACCATGAATTTGGCGATTTCCCCTGGTCTTTCCGCCTGAAGCGCCTGCTGTACACCCGCGCATGGCTCAGTAATGAGCGACCCGGCCTTATGTTTGATTTTGCCACCGCGTGGCTGCTTCAGAATAAGGTCCTGCTGCCCGGAGCAACCACACTTGTACGTCTCGTCAGTGAAATACGCGAACGGGCAAATCAGCGGCTGTGGAAGAAACTGGCCGCGTTGCCGGACAGCTGGCAGACCGCCCGCGTGACGGAGCTTCTGGACATTCCTGAGGGGCAGCGTACTTCACCGCTGGAGCAACTGAAAAAGGGACCGGTCACCGTCAGCGGCCCGGCATTTACCGAAGCGCTGGAGCGGTATATCCGGCTGCGAAACCTGGAATTTTCCCGACTGAATTTTACCGGTCTGCCTGCTATACAACTGCGTAATTTGGCCCGTTACGCAGGCATGGCGTCGGTAAAATATATCGCGCGAATGCCACAGCAGAGAAAACTGGCCGTACTCACAGCATTCGTTAAAGCGCAGGAGACTGCGGCGCTGGATGAGGCCGTTGATGTGCTCGATATGCTGATACTGGATATCACTCGTGCGGCGAAGAAAACGGGGCAGAAAAAACGGCTCAGGACGCTTAAAGATCTTGATCGTGCTGCGCTAATATTGGCGCGGGCATGTTCATTGTTGCTGGATGAACAGGCTGACGATGCTGAACTGAGGGAGACCATATTCAACAGCATACCGAAAAGCAGGCTGGCAGAATCCGTCAGCAAGGTAAATGAGCTGGCCCGGCCTCAGAACAACAATTTCCATGACGAAATGGTGGAGCAGTACGGGCGGGTAAAGCGCTTTCTTCCGGCGGTATTGCGCGACCTGCATTTCCAGGCAGCGCCAGCCGGAGAACATACGTTGTCCGCCATTCATTATCTGACCGAACTGAACGGCTCGAAAAAGCGCATCCTGGACAATGCGCCTGAACATATTATTACCGGCCCCTGGAAACGCCTGGTATACGATGCGGAGGGCCGGATACAGCGTGCCGGTTACTCGCTTTGTCTGCTGGAGCGCCTTCAGGATGCACTACGTCGAAGGGACATCTGGCTCGAAAACAGCGATCGCTGGGGAAATCCCCGCGAGAAGCTGTTGCAGGGGGAAGAATGGCAGGCTCAGCGGGTCCCCGTTTGCCGGGCGCTGGGACATCCCACTGATGGACATAAAGGCGTGCAACAGTTGGCGGTCCAGCTAGATGAAACCTGGAAAACCGTCGCATCCCGCTTTGAAGGAAATGCGGAGGTTCATATTTGCCATGACGGTAAACATCCTTCCCTGACTATCAGCAGCCTGGAGAAACTGGAGGAGCCAACATCGTTGCATCGTCTCAACAGTCGGGTAAGGCTGCTACTCCCGCCAGTAGATTTGACGGAACTGTTGCTTGAAATAGATGCCAGAACGGGATTTACACGTGAGTTTACGCATGTCAGTGAATCCGGGGCCCGGGCACAGGATCTGCACATCAGCCTGTGCGCGGTCCTGATGGCAGAGGCCTGCAATATCGGGCTGGAACCGCTGATAAAGCACAATATACCGGCGCTGACGCGCCACCGGCTTAGCTGGGTAAAACAGAATTACCTCCGGGCAGAAACGCTGGTCAGCGCCAATGCCCGCCTGGTTGATTTTCAGTCCACACTGGAGCTTGCTGGCCGCTGGGGTGGTGGCGAAGTGGCTTCAGCTGATGGCATGCGCTTTGTCACGCCGGTGAAAACCGTCAATTCAGGACCTAACAGAAAATATTTTGGTTCCGGACGTGGCATCACCTGGTACAACTTCGTCTCTGATCAGTACTCTGGATTCCACGGCATCGTTGTCCCCGGCACATTACGAGATTCCATTTTTGTGCTGGAAGGCCTTCTGGAGCAGCAGACAGGGCTGAATCCGGTTGAGATCATGACAGACACAGCCGGTACCAGCGACATTATTTTTGGCCTCTTCTGGCTGCTGGGATACCAGTTTTCCCCCCGGCTTGCCGATGCCGGTGAAGCGGTATTCTGGCGAGTGGATAAATCGGCAAATTACGGTGCACTGGACGAACTGGCACGTGGTTGTGCCGATCTGTCGAAAGCCGAGGATCAGTGGGATGAGATGATGCGAACCGCCGGTTCGCTGAAACTGGGCACCATTCATGCTTCAGAACTCATTCGCTCTTTGCTGAAAAGCTCGCGCCCATCAGGGCTGGCACAGGCGATCATGGAAGTGGGGCGCGTCAACAAGACGCTGTACCTTCTTAATTATATTGATGATGAGGATTATCGTCGGCGGATCCTGACGCAGCTAAACCGGGGGGAAGGCCGCCATGCTGTGGCGAGGGCGATCTGCTACGGGCAGCGCGGTGAGATCAGAAAGCGCTATCGTGAAGGTCAGGAAGATCAGCTGGGGGCACTGGGCCTGGTCACTAACGCAGTGGTGCTGTGGAACACACTTTATATGCAGGAAGCCCTGAGCTGGATACGCAGTAATGGAGAAGAAATCGGGGTTGAAGATATCGCCCGGTTGTCCCCACTGATGCACGGGCATATCAATATGCTGGGGCATTATACGTTTACGCTACCGGAGGATATTTTGAAGGGGGAACTGAGAGAACTAAATTTCAATTTAAACAATGAATTAACTTCTTAGCGTACGTTTTCGTTCCATTGGCTCTCAAACCCCATCTACGAAAACGATAGTGTTTTCTCATCCAGGCTCGATTTTTTAGCATATCTGATTGTCCACTGCATTTATTATGGTATTTTAATCCTCTTTTTAAGAGTATAGCAGAGAATATATTCACCAATTCTATTGTTCAGTTGGATATATAGTTTTTAACAATGGTTATGGAGAACCATAATGGAAATGAATATTACGGGTGTCAACGCAGGCGTAATACGTAACAATGACGAGTTTCTTGCCGTCGCGCTAAAACTAAACATTAAAAAGAGTGACACGAAGCTGCTTTTCTTTCCGGCTTTGACTTTACGCGATCTTTTTGTCGCCATGGAATATCATCTCTCTAAGCAAAAAGAACTGGACGGTACTCAACGGGATGATTTCATCGCAGCGCAAACTGCGGTAACCAAAGCAATGCACGCCCATATTCCTGAGTTAAAAAGGGAAGAACTGGAAAATGCAGATATAAATTATCGCGTAAATGCCATTGATAATTTCACCTACGATGAAGGGAAACTCATTTTCACGTTGCAGTTACATAATAATGAAAAGTTCACCTTCGAAGTTCATGAGCTGCAAATAGAGTTACTTACCCATGTTTTAATACATGCCATTAATAACGCTGGTATGCGCGACCTGGCATTGCGTATCTCTTCGTTACTGGATTTTCTTCCACTATATGATGTTGATTGCCAGCCTGACGGTAAGATGATCTACGATACCTATACCCAGCCAGAGTGGAAAACGGCATTGTTTGATCACTATTTAATTCTTCTGTACCACTATGCCGAGACAAAGAAAAAATCCACTTTCTGCGGTACGGTGATCAAAACCAGAAGCCTTCCCGATACTCCTGAAACCCAGGCGATCGCCAAAAGACTGTTGGCTTTCAGCCCTCGGCTGGGAAAACTCGCCAGTAAAGCCTGTCAGGTACACATTCAGGCTATTAACGTGCAAGAGGGTGAACCGCTTAATCTGGATAGATGCATGCATACGCTGAACCAGATACGCCATCAGGTCACGGTGAAACCATCGGTAAAAAAAGCCAAAAAATAATATAGCGAAAACGCTGCCACGATATTCCGTGGCAGCGTTGGAATTACCGGCACCTGAACAAAAGGTGCGACGCTATTACAGTAAGGCCCTGCTTTAGAACGTCTCCCAACCCGCATCATGGCCTGCAGCCGCAGACACAGGGGACATTTTAAGAGGACGTTTAGGGGCTTTGGCCGCAGCCGCCGCCGTTTGTACCCCAGGTAAACGGAATACATCAACCAGTTGTTGCAGCTTGACCGCCTGATCTTCCAGACTTCCCGCAGCAGCAGACGATTCCTGAACCAGAGCGGCGTTCTGCTGTGTTGTCGTGTCCATTTCAGACATGGCCTGAGCAATCTGCGCAATACCCCGATTTTGCTCGTCAGACGCTGCGGCAATTTCCTGCATCAAATCTTTAACCTGGGTAACGGAGTGAACAATCCCACTCATACTTTCACCCGCCAGATCGACCTGTTTTGCACCTTCTTCTACAAAATGAACTGACTCGCCGATGAGCGCTTCAATCTCTTTTGCAGCCTGTGAGCTGCGCTGAGCTAGTGAACGAACCTCTCCGGCAACAACGGCAAACCCGCGCCCCTGGTCGCCCGCACGCGCAGCCTCAACGGCGGCATTGAGCGCCAGAATATTGGTCTGGAACGCGATACCGTTAATAACGGTGGTAATTTCAGAGATGCGGCGTGAGCTTTCGATAATATCTTTCATCCGGCTCACGGCATTACCCACAACAATACCCCCCTGACTCGCCGTATCGGACGCGGTAACAGCCAGCAAACTCGCCTGTTGGGCGTTTTGCGCGTTCTGTTTTACCGTCGAGCTCAGCTCTTCCATACTGGCCGCAGTTTCAACAACGGCGGCAGATTGTTGTTCAGTACGCGCTGACAGCTCATCATTGCCTAAAGAAATTTCGTTTGCCGCAGTATTTACCGAAGCAGAAGCATTTCTCACCATACTGAGGGATTCCGCCACCCGCTCAACGAGATGGTTAAATGCCGTGATGGCATGGCCAATTTCATCCTGGCGGCCGGCCGGCAGATTTTTGCTGAGATCAAGGTCTTCACTGATCTGCACCATGCCATCTCTCATGGCATTTAAACGGCGACGAATATTTAAAACCGTAAGCAGACCAAACAGCCCAAGAAGAATGGTGGCAGCCAGCGTTGCGCTCACTGATAAAATCAGAGCTTTGCTAATAAGCGATTTACTGGCCGCATTCGCCTGTACAACTAAAGAGGTGTTGTAGTCAATCTGGTCATTAAAATCAGCAAGTAATGCAGCAATTTTTTCTGCGATTAATCCGCCTTTTTGCATGCTTTGGATAATCGCCTTGCGGTCATTCGATTCTGATATTTTAAAATATTGGTCCATTGCTCCGCGGAACGCCTGTAAATCCGCCAGTGTTTTATTGCTCAGTTCTACGTCACGCGGGTCAGAAGCTAATTCTTTAAGATAGTATTGATGTTTTGCAAGGAGCTCATCATAAATTTTATTGGCACTTTGTTTAATGACATCCATTTGCGCCTGGTCTTCGGTTAAACCATGCAAATAAAGTTGCGAACGAACACCTGTAGCCTGAATCATTTCCTTATTCATTGTCGTCAGGCTGGGAAGAATATTTTCCTGGAAATAATTAGTGTCCTCACTAATTTTTGATAAAGAAATCATTGCAATGATATTCGTGCCAATCAAGCTAATGATAAGTAGAGAAAAAGCGAGTAATAACCGTTTGGTGATGTTCATCATACCTCTCCAATTTAACTTTAGTATCTTTGATATATCATGATGAATAACCACCATGAGGGAGAGTCCTTTCACACTTCGGTTTTATTTATCGGAACGCTTTATTAAAACTTTAGCGTTAAGTTAACTTTTACTTTACGAATTGAAAAAAAGATGTGAAAACTCTCACACAAGTGAAAGCTTAAGAAATCTTAATATACGTGGGGAATAAAAATAAAAGGCGTTCGATTTTAATTTATAAACCAATAAAAAATATGATTAAGAATTAAACAGTTACGATTAAAACGTGAGTTTAGAAAAATAATATGAATAATAAAACATACAGACAACATCAGGATCACTGCTCCCATTTATAAATGGGAGCAATGCAGTTTACGTTACTGCGGGCATTTATAAACCTGACCGGTCATTTCGCTGGCTGTCGGCACGAAGCTGGACATAAAGCCTTGTGTCGGGCTGGAGACGCTGAACAGCACGTTGCCGCCCATTTGCGCAGCCTGGTTACGCAGGTCGTTAGCCGCACCGCGCATTGAACCACCCTCTTCGCCATGCTGGCCAGAAAGCCAGTTGCTTTGTTTACCCGTTGCGGTACCCAGATACTGACAGTTTGCTGCAGGTTTATCTTCTACGAAGCGAACATTCTGCCCGCCCGAAGAAAGCTCATTACCGGCGCTACAGCCTGCCAGTAACAACGTTGCGCCGACAATCCCTGCTAAATATTTAACGTGCATGTTATTCCCCACAATCAATGAGCTGGACGTCTTGCGTCCGTGTCTGAATCTTATACTAAAAAGATGACCAAAAGAAAAACCCCCGGCCATTTCTGCCCGGGGGTTTCTCATTTTTAGCGAGATGCTTATTTAATCGAATAGTTCAGGTTGCAGGCAGGCGGCAAGTCCATTCATCCCCGGGAGCTTACATAAGTAAGTGACTGGGGTGAATGAGCGCAGCCAACGCACCTGCGGCTTGAAGTATGAAGATTAAATGTCGGGTAGCAGCAGCGCATTACTGCGCCGCCGCCCCCTAAGAACCGTACGAGCGAGTTTCCCCGCATACGGCTCAAGCCTTAATAAGTTCAACCGACGGGTTGAACCGGCGGCGATGGTTAGTTTTTATCCTTGGGTGGACATGGATCATTGCCGTATGAGTCTTTAGCACGGATTTTTCCATCTCACCCATGAATAACTAATTCGCTTTCTTGGTTCTTCGCGATCTTCCTTGCTGCATCAATAGCTTCTTGCTGCGTTGCATGATGCGAAGTGTCCTTAGTGTTGTTTTCACCACGAACTGCCCAACCATCATCCCGTTTCACTACATGTTGATCTTTACCCATGATTACAGCTCCATCCTCCAACCAGATAATTACCTAGTATCCTCTGGAGAATAGAGAGGGATACAGGTTGTTATTCCATCCATAACGTACAACCCAACCTATATGAATTCCTTATTAAAATTGGGGTTAGATACCTCAATTTCAACTCCTAATCATAAGAATTATTAACATGCCACTGGATGTGACAACCAGGATGCAGCATGACCAGATTCTCAAGCTCGTCACCGCCGCCCAGATGCTTCTGGTGCTTATGGTGAACGTGCCAGCCTGTTTCCAGAGTAATTAACTGGTTACAGAGCGGGCAGCGTTTTTCCTGCCTGAGCCAAAGCGTCAGCAACTTCTTTCTGCCCTGCATGGTTTCCTTCCAGTGACGCTCAAGGCGCTGCTCGAAGTACATTTCCCATTCAGGCAGGTAAGGGTTAGCCTCCGCCTTTATCTTGGTATGTCGTTTAATGACGGTGTCTTTTGCATAGACTAAAGTCACCGGATTCTCCTTATCCTCCCGCCATTGAAACGTCCAGCGACGGTTATTTACCGTATGAAAGTATTTATTTTTCACCCAGCGTTTATTGCGGTTTTTATGCCGCCTGCAACACCAGCGCCAGAGCAGCTTCCAGACACGGTAATCGACATAGCTGAACGTCTCCTTCGCCACCACATGCCGGTGATAGTTCGCCCAACCTCGTAATGCCGGGTTGAGCTGGCGTATCAGCCAGTCCTGTGTTTGCGTCGGGTGACGCTTCACAATGTCCCTCACTTTCGCCAGAAACGTTCGCAGGTTCTTACGGGAAGGCTTTATCAGCATTTTCCCGCGATACTTGCGCACGTTCTGACCGAGGAAGTCAAAACCCTGCTCAATGTGCGTTATCACCGTTTTCTCCGGCGATAATTGCAGCCCCCGTTCCGCCATAAAGGCCTCAACGAGAGGTTTAACTTCATTCTCCAGCAGCTCTTTCGAGATACCAGTGATGATAAAGTCATCCGCATAGCGCACATAGTTGACCTTGGTCTTGTAACTGGCTTTGGTGTTCTTCATCCCGAATCGGGATTCGAGCACCGCTTCCAGTCCATCAAGCGCCATATTGGCCAATACCGGCGAAATGATGCCGCCCTGAGGCGTTCCCGCGCCGGTTGCATGATAATGACCGGACTCCATGTAACCTGCTTTCAGCCATTTACCCAGCACCTGCTTATCCATCGGGATATGCGCCAGTAACCAGTCATGACTGATGTTATCGAAGCACCCTTTGATATCGCCCTCCAGCACCCACTGCGCCGAGTTGCCCCGGCTGAGCGCTACAAAGCATTGTTCAATAGCATCCGCCGTTGAACGCATCGGAGGAAAACCATAACTGTTGCGGTCAGCTGTTGTTTCCGACACGGGTTCCAGCGCCAGCAGATATAACGCCTGCATGGCCCTGTCTCTCATGGTCGGTATCCCGAGCGGACGCAATTTGCCGTTCGACTTCGGGATATACACCCGCCGCAGCGGTTTAGGGTGATATCCGGTTCTCTTCATATCGAAGATAGCCTCCCATTTGGTTTTCGGGGTATTCCATAATTTCCCATCCACTCCGGGGGTATCCTTGCCCCGGTTTTCCGTGACTCGCCTGACGGCCAATGCCTTAGCCGCCAGCGAACGGGTCAGCATTCGTTGCAGCGCTTTTACGCGCCGCCACTCCTGCCGTTGCGCCGCCTTCGCAATGCGTACCTGTAGCTTTCTCACCGCTTCTGAGGTTTTACGCCAGTTTATGGCGTGCCACCTTTCCGGGCGGGAAGATGCAGATACCGCCTGCGATTCAACTCGCGTTTCGGTATTCACCTTGCTATCCTCCTGAATGCTCGTGCAGAGCACCCTGAGGACGGACGTGGATCCCCCCCGAGGGAGAAATCACGTTTCGCCCCTCGGGGTTTTACATTCAATAAGCTTTACAAGCCTTATTACGATTTAAGACCAGTTGGAAGTCTGCCCCGTTTCCGGTGAAGCCCTGTTTCATGCCTCTATCCACGCCATTACAGCGCGGCGTTTGCTTTCTCCAACCTCCCTTACCCGCATACCCAACAGTTCGCCTTACGGCTCCCCTGCCTCAACGAGGCGAATATACGGGCTTACCGAGTTCCGTACAGATGACACGTATCGGTTAGGTTCTGCCTATCCACCGGTGAAACAACATCAGCGTATCCCCAGATGTAAAAGAGATAACCTGTTCACCCACCTTTTGGTCAGAGCGTATCAACGACTTACGCTCAATGCGGCTGACGGTGTTTAATAGCAGTTCACATACGTTAACCTTACGATACAGCCTGGCCTCTCATGGTCATGTCGTTAGACCAATCCAGATGGCATCCTCGCGGATACCAGCCGCCGCTTGCGCGGGAGTACGTTGTCAGGAAGCTTCGCACCTCACCGTTACCAGTGACGCACTATCCTTAGGCTACCGTTGGCTGAACAACGGGTTCTTCTTCGCTGTTTCCGCTCAAGAAAAGCGACAGAACAATCACCCGTACAGCTTGCGCTGCATTCCTCTTGTGAAGATCGCGAGCAAAACGATCCCGTCCTGTTCATGAATCCATGAAAGGATGAAGTGATGATGTATGGCAAACCACGCCATAATCGTTAAGGATGTAACATCGGTTTTGGAGTTACCGACGTCTGCCCTGATGGGCACTCCGCGCAGAGTAAACTACTGCGGATAACTGAGTGAAAGTAATGGGCGCGTTACTGCTCATCACTGAAAGGTAACCCAAACTACGGGTGCGTATTCCGCCGCCGAAGCGACTCCACCTTATGCTACGCTAAAGGGTTTTGGGAGCGGGGCAAGCCCCGCTCACCAAGGGCGCGTAAGTTAACTGTTAGAGAATAAAATTCTCTGTTTATTCAGCTAGTTACGCAGAGGAATGCGACTCTCGTCGCACTACATCATGCCGCCCATACCGCCCATGCCACCCATACCACCAGCAGCACCTAAGTCAGGCGCGTCGCCTTTCGGCAGGTCGGTCACCATGCACTCGGTGGTGATCATCAGGCCGGCTACAGATGCCGCGTACTGCAGCGCAGAACGGGTCACTTTAGTCGGATCCAGGATACCCATCTCGATCATGTTGCCGTATTCTTCGGTAGATGCGTTGTAACCGTAGTTACCGTCGCCCGCTTTCACGGTGTTAGCCACAACAGACGGCTCTTCACCGCAGTTCAGCACGATCTGACGCAGCGGAGCTTCCATTGCGCGCAGCGCAACTTTGATACCCACGTTCTGGTCTTCGTTCTGACCTTTCAGGCCAGCGATTTTGCTTGCTACGCGGATCAGCGCAACACCACCACCCGCAACCACGCCTTCTTCTACCGCAGCACGGGTCGCGTGCAGGGCATCTTCAACACGTGCTTTTTTCTCTTTCATTTCAACTTCGGTAGCAGCACCGACTTTGATAACCGCAACGCCGCCAGCCAGTTTGGCTACGCGCTCTTGCAGTTTTTCACGGTCGTAATCGGAAGTCGCTTCTTCGATCTGCTGACGAATCTGACCAACACGGCCCTGAATTGCCGCTTCGTCGCCCACGCCATCAATGATGGTAGTGGTGTCTTTGTTGATCACAACGCGTTTCGCCTGGCCCAGGTCTTCCAGCGTCGCTTTTTCCAGCTCCATACCGATCTCTTCGGAGATCACGGTACCGCCAGTCAGGGTAGCGATGTCCTGCAGCATAGCTTTACGGCGGTCGCCGAAGCCCGGTGCTTTAACCGCAGCCACTTTCACGATGCCACGCATGGTGTTGACCACCAGGGTCGCCAGCGCTTCGCCTTCAACGTCTTCTGCGATGATAACCAGCGGTTTGCCTGCTTTCGCAACGGCTTCCAGAACCGGCAGCATTTCGCGGATGTTGGAGATTTTCTTGTCAGCCAGCAGGATGAACGGGCTTTCCAGTTCTACTGCGCCAGTTTCCGGCTTGTTGATGAAGTAAGGAGACAGGTAACCGCGGTCAAACTGCATACCTTCAACCACGTCCAGTTCGTCCTGCAGACCGGTACCGTCTTCAACGGTGATCACGCCTTCTTTACCGACTTTGTCCATCGCTTCTGCGATCAGTTTACCTACGGTTTCGTCGGAGTTAGCGGAGATAGTACCAACCTGAGCAATCGCTTTAGAGTCAGAGCACGGTACGGACAGTGCTTTCAGCTCTTCAACAGCGGCCAGAACGGCTTTGTCGATACCGCGTTTCAGGTCCATCGGGTTCATGCCCGCAGCCACAGCTTTCAGGCCTTCGGTGATGATAGCCTGCGCCAGTACGGTAGCGGTGGTGGTACCGTCGCCTGCAGCGTCATTCGCTTTAGAGGCCACTTCTTTCACCATCTGAGCACCCATGTTTTCGAACTTGTCTTCCAGTTCGATTTCACGTGCTACAGAAACACCATCTTTAGTGATGGTCGGCGCGCCGAAGGATTTATCCAGCACTACGTTACGGCCTTTCGGGCCCAGGGTCACTTTAACTGCGTCTGCCAGTACGTTTACGCCGCGCAGCATTTTCACACGAGCGTCGTTACCGAATTTTACGTCTTTAGCTGCCATTTTAATCTTTCCCTTAAATTCGTATGTTCAGTGTCGTTCGCGGATTACGCTTCAACAATTGCCAGAATGTCGCTTTCGGACATGATCAACACTTCTTCATTGTCGATCTTCTCAGCTTTAACACCGTAACCATCATTGAAAATCACGATGTCGCCCACTTTCACGTCCAGTGGCTGCACTGTACCGTTTTCCAGGATGCGGCCCTTACCGACAGCGATGATTTCGCCACGAGTTGATTTGCCTGCTGCAGAACCGGTCAGAACGATGCCGCCAGCGGATTTAGATTCAACTTCTTTACGTTTGACGATCACACGATCATGTAACGGACGAATACTCATTGATAGCTCTCCTTTGAGAAAGTCATTATCAGTTATGGGTGACGCCGGCCCGCAATCGGTTCTCCGGCTGGTGACCAGAGAGATGGGGATGGGTTTTTCCCCCTTCAAGGGGGGACTTTAAAAAAAATTTGCACAAAGCCCCAGGCCGGCAAGAAAAGGGAAAACGCAATCCGTGAGAAGAGGCAGGTGCACCAACAGCCATAAGTAAAATTGATTGTGATAGCATTATCCCACTTTACTTTGCGATGACGTGCGGGATACGGGCCATGAGTGGACTGAAACAGGAGCTGGGGCTGGCTCAGGGAATTGGGTTACTTTCAACATCGTTACTGGGCACTGGGGTTTTTGCCGTTCCGGCGCTGGCTGCGCTGGCGGCAGGTGACAGCAGCCTGTGGGCCTGGCCTGTACTCATTCTGCTGGTCTTTCCGGTCGCTATCGTCTTCGCCGTTCTTGGTCGTCAGTTTCCCAGCGCGGGCGGCGTTGCCCACTTTGTCGGCATGGCGTTTGGCTCACGACTGGAGCGCGTCACCGGCTGGTTATTTCTGTCAGTGATCCCGGTAGGGTTGCCCGCGGCACTGCATATCGCCGCCGGTTTCTGGCAGGGGATGTTTGGCTGGCAGGGCGCGCAACTGCTGATAGCGGAGCTTGCCACCCTGGCACTCATCTGGCTCATCGGGACGCGCGGTGCGGGTTCCAGCGCTAACCTACAATCCATCATTGCCGGGCTTATCGTTGCATTGATCATCGCCATCTGGTGGCGTGGTGGGCTCTCCTTTAGCGCCCTGTCTTTTCCGGCTCCGGCCGAGGTTCCCCTCTCCGGCATGACCGCCTCGCTGGCGGTAATGTTCTGGTGCTTCGTCGGCCTGGAAGCCTTTGCCCATCTGGCCTCGGAGTTTAAGCATCCTGAACGCGACTTCCCCCGCGCACTGATGATTGGCCTGATTCTGGCCGGCTCAGTCTACTGGGCCTGTACCGTGGTGGTGCTGCATTTCCCGCTCTGGCATAGCGCAGGTGCCGCGGCGTCTTTACCGATCATCGTCGTTGAGCTGTTCGGCAAGCAGGCGCAGTGGATTGCCTGCATCATCGGTTATCTGGCCTGTTTTGCCAGTCTCAATATCTATATTCAGAGCTTCGCCCGGCTGGTCTGGTCGCAGGCACAATACAAGCCGCAAAGCCCGCTGGCGCGTTTGTCCTCCCGACAAATCCCGCTTAACGCGCTGAATGCCGTCCTGATTTGCTGCGTTATCTGTACGCTGGGTATCTACGCATTTGCCATTAATCTCGACACGCTCATCATTTATGCCAACGGCATTTTCATTCTGATTTATTTGCTGTGCATGCTGGCAGGGTGCCGCCTGTTGAAAGGGCGTTATAAAGTGCTGGCCTGGGTGGGCAGCATTCTGTGCTTACTGCTGCTGGCCATTCCTGGCTGGAAGAGTCTGTATGCGATTGTGATGCTGGCAGGTCTGTGGGCATTTTTACCCAGGCGCGGCGTGGCGGTTCAGCGGTCGTAAACCCGGAAGGCGGCTTCGCCTTCCGGGCTACAAAATGTTTAGCGATCGTCTTTGTTATCCAGGCGGTCGCGCTGATCATCTCTGCGCTGATACTCCCCTTCAAACGTATTACCAGGCCCGGTGCTAAAGCCGCCGCCCGGCATACGGGAAAAACGTAAATGCGGCATCAGCTTAAGCGTCAGATGTTTTTGTACCGGAGGCAACAGCAGCAGTAAGCCGAGGAAATCGGTAAAGAACCCCGGCAGCACCAGCAGTAAACCTGCAATAATCAGCGACACGCTTTTAATCATCTCGGCCGCCGGGCTTTCCCCTGTCGCCAGCTTTTGCTGCATCAACAGAAAGTTTTTGAAGCCCTGATTACGCACCAGAGACATCCCGATAACCGAAGTAAAAATGACCAGGATAAGCGTCATCAGCACACCAAACACGTGCGCCACCTGGATGAAAATCGATATCTCGATGTAGACGTATAAAAAAACAGCAATCAGCGGTATCCAGCGCACTGGTTTCTCCTCAGTGGACAGACGCCACTGGCGCCTGTCGGTAAATTTTTGCGATTCGCATACTTACTGAGATGGTGACAACCGCCGGAAAATTCAATTTTCCGCGGAAACTATTTTTTCCAGCGCTGCGATAGCGGTGATTCATTTCACAGATTAATGATTCTGATAAAGCGGCTAAGATAATAAGTGATCCAGATTACGGCTTTTCGCTCGGATCAGCATATGATCGCAGATATCTGGCCGATTAAGGGGATAATCGTCGGCCCGAAATCACACATAACCACATATATACTGTGTGTTTGGTGTATTCATTCGTAGCTTGATAAAGAAGGTTCACATGTTAAACAACATTCGTATCGAAGAAGATTTGTTGGGCACAAGGGAAGTTCCAGCGGATGCCTATTATGGTGTGCATACTCTTAGAGCGATTGAGAACTTCTACATTAGTAACAGCAAAATCAGCGACATCCCGGAGTTTGTCCGGGGAATGGTAATGGTGAAAAAAGCGGCTGCTCTGGCCAACAAGGAGCTGCAAACCATTCCTAAGAGCATTGCGAACACCATCGTGGCGGCATGTGATGAAGTCCTGAATAACGGCAAATGCATGGACCAGTTCCCGGTCGACGTCTATCAGGGCGGCGCAGGGACATCAGTAAACATGAACACCAACGAAGTACTGGCCAACATCGGTCTGGAGCTCATGGGCCACCAGAAAGGCGAATACCAGTACCTCAACCCGAACGACCACGTTAACAAATGCCAGTCCACCAACGACGCCTACCCGACCGGTTTTCGTATCGCGGTGTATACCTCCATCCTCAAGCTGGTCGATGCCATCACTCAGTTAGGTGAAGGTTTTGAACACAAAGCGGATGAGTTCCGTGACATCCTGAAAATGGGCCGTACACAGTTGCAGGACGCCGTTCCGATGACGCTGGGACAAGAGTTCCACGCCTTCAACGTACTGCTGAATGAAGAGACGAAAAACCTGCTTCGCACCTCTGAGCTGCTGCTGGAAGTGAACCTCGGCGCAACGGCTATCGGCACACGTCTGAACACCCCGGATGGCTACCAGCAACTGGCGGTGCAAAAACTGGCGGAAGTGAGCAACCTGCCTGTAGTACCGGCAGAAGACCTGATTGAAGCAACCTCCGACTGCGGTGCTTACGTGATGGTACACAGCGCGCTGAAACGCCTGGCCGTCAAAATGTCCAAAATCTGTAATGACCTGCGACTGCTCTCTTCGGGTCCACGTGCGGGTCTGAACGAAATCAACCTGCCGGAACTGCAGGCAGGCTCGTCTATCATGCCGGCTAAAGTGAACCCGGTCGTGCCGGAAGTGGTGAACCAGGTGTGCTTCAAAGTCATCGGTAACGACACCACCGTAACCATGGCGTCCGAAGCGGGCCAGTTACAGTTGAACGTGATGGAGCCGGTGATTGGCCAGGCCATGTTTGAGTCCATCCACATTCTGACCAACGCCTGCTACAACCTGCTGGAAAAATGCGTCAGCGGTATCACGGCTAACAAGTCTGTGTGCGAAGGCTATGTCTATAACTCGATTGGTATTGTGACCTACCTCAACCCGTTTATTGGTCACCATAACGGTGACATCGTCGGCAAAATCTGCGCCGAAACGGGCAAGAGTGTGCGCGAGGTCGTGCTGGAGCGCGGTCTGCTGACGGAAGCGGAGCTGGATGATATTTTCTCCGCACAGAACCTGATGCATCCGGCCTATAAGGCGAAGCGTTATACCGATGAAAGCGAACAGTAACACTGACGGCTAAAGCCACAAGGCACGTCAGCTCTGACGTGCCTTTTTTTTAGCCTGCAGTAAAAAAAATCATTCTCATTTCATCAACAAGGAAGGCAATTATGTTTGCTGCAGAACTTGTACTCGTCCTGCTTGCTATTTACCTGGGGGCCAGACTCGGCGGTATCGGCATCGGTTTTGCCGGTGGTTTCGGGGTGCTTGTACTGACACTCTTTTTTCAAATCAAACCCGGCGCTATACCCTTCGATGTGATTGAAATCATCATGGCGGTCATCGCCTCTATTGCCGCGATGCAGGTGGCAGGGGGCATGGATTACCTGGTGAGTATTGCGGAGCGTATGCTGCGCCGTCATCCGAAATACATTACTTTTCTCGCCCCGCTGGTCACCTGGTTTATGACCATCCTGGCGGGTACCGGTCATACGGCGTTTTCTACGCTGCCGGTCATTACCGAAGTGGCGAAAGAGCAAGGGATTCGTCCTTCCCGCCCACTTTCCATTGCCGTCGTGGCTTCGCAAATCGCTATTACCGCCTCCCCCATCTCTGCGGCTGTCGTCTTTTTTGCTGGCATTCTGGAACCGCTCGGTGTGAGTTATCTGACGCTGCTGGCGGTCTGTATTCCTGTTACGCTGATTGCCGTTATGCTGACGGCTATTGTGTGTAACTTCCTCGGCGCTGAATTGAAAGATGATCCGGTTTACCAGGAGCGTCTGGCAAGAGGGGAAGTCAAACTGCGCGGCAGTAAAGTTTTCGAGATGAAGCCGCATGCCAAACGTTCCGTGCTGCTGTTCCTGGTTGGGATTATCGCCGTCATGCTGTACGCCACGGCAATCAGTCCGAACGTAGGTCTTATCACGAACCCGGTATTGCCACGTAACGAAGCGATTGTGGTGTTCATGTTAACCATCGCCACGCTGATTTGCCTGACCTGTAAAATCAACACGGGCGACATTCTCAACGCCAGCACCTTTAAATCGGGTATGAGCGCCTGTATTTGCGTCCTGGGCGTGGCCTGGCTGGGCGATACCTTTGTGAAAAACCACATTCAGGATATCCAGACTGTGGCCGGCAACCTGCTCAACAGCTACCCGTGGCTGCTGGCAGTGGTGCTGTTTTTCGCCTCTACCCTGCTTTACTCTCAGGCAGCAACCGCGAAAGCGCTGATGCCTGCGGCACTGATGCTGGGTGTCAGCCCGCTGACCGCCGTGGCATCGTTTGCTGCGGTATCCGCATTGTTTGTCCTGCCAACCTACCCAACGCTGCTTGCGGCAGTGGAAATGGACGATACGGGTTCAACGCGTATCGGCAAATATGTGTTTAACCATGCCTTTTTAGTTCCGGGCGTTATCGCCATCACCCTGTGCGTGATACTCGGTTTCGTAATTGGCGGTATTCTGTTGTAAAAGTGGTTAAAAACGGGCCGTACTGCGGCCCGTTTTTCGTGTGCGTGATATAGTCCCCTTTTCGCTGCGAAGAGGTTAACGATGAACACGCCTGATACTGTTGTTGTGCTCTGTACCGCCCCGGATGAAGCGACGGCCCAGGAGCTGGCCGCCAAAGCGCTGGCCGATAAGCTGGCTGCCTGCGTTACCCTCCTCCCCGGCGCCACCTCTATGTACTACTGGGAGGGGAAGCTTGAACAAGAATATGAAGTACAGTTGTTGCTCAAAACTGACGTTGCACACCTTGAAGATCTCTTCGCCTGCATAAAATCGCATCACCCTTATCAGACCCCAGAATTACTCGCTATACCGGTTACTCACGGAGATTTTGATTACCTCTCATGGCTCAACGCATCCTTACGCTGATTCTGCTGTTATGCAGCACACCGGCCCTTGCCGGGCTATTTGACGCCCCCGGACGGTCCAGTTTTGTTCCGGCCGATCAGGCCTTTATGTTTGATTTCCAGCAACAGGAAAATGAACTCAAGCTGAACTGGCAGGTGAAAGAGGGCTATTACCTCTATCGCCAGCAAATCAAACTCACTGCGCAGCAGGCGGAGATCACCCCGCCACAACTGCCTTTCGGCGAGCCGCATAACGATGAGTTTTATGGCAAGAGCGAGATTTATCGCCAACAGTTGCACCTGCCGGTGACCATCACCGAGGCGGCCAAAGGCGCGACCCTGACGGTGATCTACCAGGGCTGTGCGGACGCCGGGTTCTGTTACCCGCCGGAAACCAAAGTGATTCCGTTGAGTGAGGTGAAAGCCACTGCCCAATCCATCCCCCCTCGCCCCTCCGGGGAGAGGGCCGTGGTGAGGGGCAATGACGATACGGCTCCAGCCGCGCTGCCCTTCTCCGCCCTCTGGGCGCTGCTGATTGGCATTGGCGTGGCCTTCACCCCCTGCGTCTTACCGATGTACCCGCTGATCTCAGGCATCGTGCTGGGGGGCAAACAACGCCTTTCAACGCCCCGCGCGCTGCTGCTGGCATTTATCTATGTGCAGGGCATGGCGCTGACCTATACCGCGCTGGGCCTGGTCGTGGCGGCCGCCGGTCTCCAGTTCCAGGCTGCACTCCAGCATCCGTATGTGCTGATTGGCCTGTCGGTGGTTTTTCTTGTACTGGCGCTGTCGATGTTTGGCCTGTTCACCCTGCAATTGCCCTCCTCGCTGCAGACCCGCTTAACGCTGATGAGCAACCGCCAACAAGGTGGTTCCGCAGGCGGTGTGTTCGCTATGGGGGCGATTGCCGGGCTGATTTGTTCCCCTTGCACCACGGCGCCGCTGAGCGCCATCCTGCTCTATATCGCCCAAAGCGGTAATCTGTGGCTTGGCGGCGGCACGCTGTATCTGTATGCCCTGGGGATGGGATTGCCGCTGATTCTGGTTACCGTCTTTGGCAACCGCCTGCTGCCGAAAAGCGGCCCGTGGATGGCGCAGGTCAAAATCGCCTTTGGCTTTGTGATCCTGGCGTTACCCGTTTTCCTACTCGAACGAGTATTGGGCGATAACTGGGGTTTCCGCTTATGGTCGCTGCTCGGCGTCGCCTTTTTCGCCTGGGCCTTTATTGCCAGCCTCGGCGCAACCCGCCCGGTGATGCGCATTGTGCAAATCGTCCTGTTAGGTGCGGCGCTGGTTTGCGCTCGTCCCTTACAGGACTGGGCCTTTGGTCAGCCAGCGGCGCAAAACCAGGCGCACCTGTCATTTACTACCATCAAAACCGTGGATGACCTTAATCAGGCGCTGGCACAGGCCAAAGGTCGCCCGGTGATGCTGGATCTTTACGCCGACTGGTGCGTGGCGTGCAAAGAGTTTGAGAAGTACACCTTTAGCGATACGCGGGTTCAGGCAGCATTAAAAAATTCCGTGTTATTACAGGCGGATGTCACCGCCAATAACGCACAGGATCAAGCGCTGCTGCACCATTTACAGGTTCTGGGCTTACCCACCATTGTGTTTTTTGATGCGCAAGGCCACGAGCAACCGGCACAGCGGGTCACGGGGTTTATGGATGCGCCTGCCTTTACGACACATTTGCGCAATCACACACCGTAAACAACACTTGGTTGGGGACGCAGGCTTCTGACAACGGAGGAACTTACCGTGCAACGTGAAGATGTTTTAAGCCAGACACTTCAATTATTTGAATTAAGAGGGATTGCTGACACCACGCCAGAAATGGTCGCGGAACGTATTGACTACCCGTTAGAGGAGTTTTTGCGTTTCTGGCCGGATAAAGAAGCGCTGTTTTATGATGCGCTACGCTATCTCAGCCAGCAGGTTGATATCTGGCGCAGGCAGTTATTACTCGATGAAGAGCTGACAAAAGAGCAAAAATTGCTGGCGCGTTATGGGGCGTTGACGGATTGCGTTAGTAACAATCGCTATCCGGGCTGCCTGTTTATCGCCGCCTGCACCTTTTACCCCGACCCGGACCATCCGATACACCAACTGGCGGATCAGCAAAAGCAAGCGGCCTTCGACTTCACCCATGACCTGTTAACCCAACTGGAAGTGGACGACCCGACAATGGTCGCGAAACAGATGGAGCTGGTGCTGGAGGGTTGTCTAAGCAGGATGCTGGTCAATCGCAGCCAGACCGACGTCGATACCGCCCGACAGCTCGCAGAAGATATTCTTCGTTTTGCATGTTGTCGCACGGGCGGTGCATTAACCTGATCAGTGCATAAACCCGGCCCAGGCGGAAATCAGCAGGCAGAGCGCCATCGCCCGTTGAAACCAAATCAGCGATGCCGCACTGCGAAAGAGCCGGTTTACCGCTTTGCCCAGTAGTGTCCACGCGCCCAGGCAGAGCACCGAAATGAGCAGGAAGCTCAGTGACAAAAATGACACTTCGCGCACGGGATGCGCGCCGTTCGGGGCAAACAGACTGACCACGGCCAGCGCCATCATCCAGGTTTTGGGATTGATTAGCTGCAACATGGCCGCCGCTTTGCCGCTAAAGGGTTCACCACTCTTCTCGTTCAGATCCGCTGCCGGGGCGGTAAAGAGCTGCCAGCTCATCCAGCTTAGCCACAATGCACCGGCCCAACTCATCCCCTCACGTAGCAACGGATACCCTCGCAGTATCTCTCCTGCCCCCGCCCCGGAGATAAACACAATAAGGCTTGCTGCCACACATGCCCCGAACACCGCAGGTAGCGTGGCCCTGATGCCATAGCGTTGACTGCTGGCAAGGATCAGAATATTGGTCGGGCCGGGCGTTATCGACGCCACAAAGGCAAACAACATAAATGGCAGGTAGCTGTAGAGCATATTCACAGTCGGGACTCCTTATTCTCCGTCCTGTGACTTTGGCGTTATTTACGGATGTCGTCTGGAAGATTTGTGCAAAGTTTCCGGTAGTGGGCTGGCGATAGCCGATATGCCCGCTGGAACCAGCGTCCCAGATGGCTTTGATCGGCAAAGCCCAGCGCAGCCGCCACGTCCGCCGGTTGTTCGCCGCGCGCCAGCATGCTTCGGGCATTGGCCAGCCGCAGTTGAATAAGCCAGGCATGGGGGGAGAGATGAAATTCGCGCTTAAAACAACGGGTCAGGGTAAACCGGTCGGTACCCGTTTCGCGGGCCAGATCGGACAGGCCGATGTTTTCCCCCATATGGGCATGCAAATAGTCCCGTGCGCGATGAGCCACCGCTGCGCTTTGCAGATGCGACGGCAGGCGCTTGCGCCACTGGCTGTGCCGGGTAAGCTGCCCGAGCAGATCATCCATGGTGCTTTGCTGCACAATGCGCATCTCTTCGCTGTGCAGTGAATGAAAGGTCCGGGCGATCGCGCCAGCAAGCTGTGGCTCGCGCGCCATCGTGCGGGAAAAATGCAGCGAATAACTGGAAGGGACGGACTCGTACAAACCCCGGAGGGTGGAACTGAGCCACGCTTCATCGAGGTAGAATGTCAGGTAGGTGAAACCGCCTTCAACCGGCGCGTCACCATCGTGAATTTCACCAGGCTCGAGCAAGAAGGCATCTCCCGGCGTACTGCGATGACGCTCACGGCGGCAATGAAATTCCTGCGTTCCGCTGAGGGTGATACCCACCAGATAGCTGCCGTGCCAGTGCGGATCGTACGCATGGCCTTCAAAGTGGGCGCGAATTGTTTCGATGCCGGTGTCCGCATGTTGCCGCAGTTCCAGCCAGTCATTAGCCATATTGCCTCCGAAATCCCCGGGAACAGCATTACTCTCCCGTGCGGAAAAAATCTGGAAGATTTGTGCAATACGCCGTTTTGTGGCGCAGAATCACTCAGACTGCCGCAAACTTGAGCAACTGAACAGCATTTTTTGAAATAGAGTTGACGCATTACATTGATTAGGGTTTAATGCGCCCCGTTGCCCGGATAGCTCAGTCGGTAGAGCAGGGGATTGAAAATCCCCGTGTCCTTGGTTCGATTCCGAGTCCGGGCACCAAATTCATATCAACGGACCTCCACGGAGGTCCGTTTTTGCATTCTAAGCCCGCCAAAATCAACACTTCAACAATCCCTTAACTCCACCCGACTCAATCAACCTCAACCCGCATCAAGTCCCTTGCGAGGGTACAACTGAGGGTATAGTCTGATTCGATAAAATTCTGTACCCTCAAATCAACCAGGAACCCAGCTATGGCACTGACTGACGCCAAAATTCGGGCAGCTAAACCGGATGAGAAACCGTATAAACTAGCCGACAGCGGCAACCTGCATTTGCTGGTCCATCCGAACGGCTCAAAGTACTGGCGGCTTCGCTATCGCCATCTTGGTAAAGAAAAAACACTGGCCCTCGGTCAGTATCCTGTAGTCTCTTTATCTGAAGCACGCGAGAAACGTGATGAAGCCAGAAGAATCATTTCTGATGGTATTGACCCCTGCGAACAGAAACGAGCAAAGAAAGCCGTACCAGATGTCGAAAATACATTTGAGCACATTGCCCGTCAGTGGCATAAGAGCAACAAAAAATGGTCTGCCTCACATAGTGAGAAGATACTGAAAAGTCTCGAGAGCCATGTTTTTCCCTTTATCGGCTCACGCGATATTACCACTCTCAGGACTCCAGATTTACTTATCCCCGTTAAAGCAGCCGAAGCTAAAGAGATTTATGAGATTGCAGCCCGCCTTCAGCAGCGTATCACTGCAATCATGCGCTATGCTGCCCAGTCAGGCATTATCAGCTATAACCCTGCCGTGGATATGGCTGGCGCTTTAACGACGGTGAAACGCCAGCATCGCCCTGCCCTCGCCTTAAATCGCATTTCAGAGCTACTTGAACGACTGGATACCTACAGAGGACAACCTCTCACCCGACTGGCAACTAAACTTACCCTGCTTATCTTCATCCGCTCCAGTGAACTTCGCTTTGCCAGATGGTCTGAGATCGACTTCAAGAAAGCCATGTGGACCATTCCTCCAGAGCGGAAACCTATTGAAGGGGTGAAGTATTCCCATCGTGGCTCAAAAATGCGGACAGAGCATCTGGTGCCACTCTCGACTCAGGCGCTGGAGATTCTGAAAGAGATCCACGCCATCAGCGGGGAATATGAGCTGATTTTCACTGGCGATCACAATCCGTGGAAACCCATGAGTGAAAATACGGTGAATAACGCATTACGCCTGATGGGGTACGATACAAAGGTCGATGTCTGTGGTCACGGCTTCCGGGCAATGGCCTGTAGTTCGTTGATTGAGTCAGGGTTATGGTCGAGAGATGCTGTTGAACGCCAGATGAGCCATCAGGAACGTAATGGCGTACGTGCAGCTTACATTCATAAAGCGGAGTTTCTGGATGAACGCAGGCTCATGCTGCAGTGGTGGGGGGATTTTCTGGATGCAAACCATGAAAAGCCGGTCTCACCTTTCGATTACGCCAGACAATAATTATAATCTTTTCTCCCGGCAGAAATGCCGGGAGAATGTTTCCTTATTTTATTTTTTTCCCTGTATACCTTTCTTCACAGAGGTATTGGAGGCTCACTAACACCTGACCCTGTCCTGAAATATTTTACGCAGGGACAATGGATTACCTATACTACCCAAGTTAAAGCCTGTCACAGCAATTAATGATAATATAAGACACAAAATAACGGGATGTCGCTATGAGCTTTTTAACGGATGAAGAAATTAATGGACTGACAATAAAACGAATGATTTTCCATGTCGTTGGCGGAGAGCTGGAGATCCCCGTGCTGCTCAGTGAAATATCACCGCCTGAACACGTCGATTTTTTTCTCGAGCGGATTAAATCTGCATTAAGCGGTAACATGTTCCGGTTTACGGAATTGTCCAATACAGAGCGTATTCTGCGCCTCATCAGGAACCATGCCGATACCGACACCAGTAGTTTCACCGAACAGTCCACTTTTCTTGCAAACGATTTTCAGTCTCACCATCACACCAAGAATGCCAGTATGGGGGTATTCTTTCTTTTTGAGCTTCACACCCTCAACGATGAAAAACTGTTTGCTCTCATTAAATATGATAATGAAGATGTGGTGCGTTACGTGCTGGATGAAGAAGGAAACGAGTTTCAGGTCCCCAGACTCGAACGTTTCCGCGAAAGCTTCGTCAAGAAAGCGGAAGCCATGCAGAAAATTGCTCTGGTCCGCCTGACGGCAGATGCTCAGGGTGGACAGGTTGTCGTACGGGATCGCAGCAAACGAACCAATATCTCCGTTTATTTTGAGCGTTTTTTGCAGGTACAACGAGTCAACAGTACAACCGACCTCAGCAACAAACTGGTTGCCGCGCTTAAGGATGTCTTCAAAAAGCACCGCGACATGCTGCCAGACGACATCAGACGCAGCGGTGTTAACAAGATTTATGAAACGTTACATCACGGGGCACAGGATTTTAATACCGATGAGCCGCTTTCCCTGCTGAACCAGATTTTTGGACCGATGGAAGAAGATCATCCACTGGTCAAATCCTTCACCCGAAAAATAAAAGACCTGGGCATTTCAGGTGAATCTTTCCGGATCGTCCCTGAGAACATCCCTAAGCCACGGAAAAGAAAGCTGGAAACACTGGAAGATGTTATCGTTATCTACGATGAGGATAATGCCCCGGATATCGAAACGATGGAAGACGGGCGAAAACGTATAGTGATTGTGACTGCTGGGCTGGTGACAGATGACATCGATACTGGAAAAAATCGGTAAGGCAATTGACTGCTCACGCCGCGCATCTGATCTGGTGATCACGGAAGATCAGCAAACAACCACCCGGAAACTGTTCATTTCCGGAACCATGGATAATGACATCCTTCAGTTATGGGGAGAAGTGATCGATACTGATGCTGAAAACCTTCGGATCACCTTTGTTGATGAAAGTCGGGATGATATCCACCCCGCACAGGGTGTCCCCGGTCAGAAGCACTTTATCACCATAATCAGCGATGAGATCCCCGGGATCCTGCGACTCTTCACCCTTGAAGGGTGGCGCACGTTTTTACTCCAGGATCCCAGGCTTCGTCAGTATCACCGTATCTACGCCCTGTTTGTCAATGAATCGTTTGAAACACAACAGTGGAAGGTTGTGCCATGGAAACAGATGCAGCCGGAGGCAAGTGAAATCAACGTCCCCGTACGGACAGTCTCCCTCACAAAAAGTATTATCAGGTGTTTTTCAACCGATTTTCTTCCTCCGGATACCATTGCCCCCTGGCTCCTGATATCCGGTGATAAAATGACCGACGAACCAATGAAGCTCTGGGCGTCGCTCGCCTGCCGGGAGTTGTTGAAGTGTTTCGTCAATGAGCTTTTTTCCGCCGAAATAAAAAAAGTCGGATTGTCCGGAAAACCACCACGGAAAATCCCTTTCGGGGAAGAACATGCAGCTCTGCCCGCCTTTGATGTCATTCAGGAAACGGCAAAATGGATTTTTCTGGAAGGGGACGAAATTGAGCTTAAACATACCTTTCTGTCCAGCGAACTGGCCAGAGAATGGCCGGAGGGTATCACGTTCTGTGAAGGCATTGTGTACCGGCTCCCCCCTGCGCTAGAGTCAGCCAGGCTGCTCTACAAGGCCCATATCCGGACGGGGGGAAAAGACACCCTGAAATCGCTGGCCGATTTGCGAAAAAGCCTAGCGGAGGAGACCCAGAAAATTCTACAGCAGTCGCGGGATCTGGCCTCCGCGTTGTGGAAAGATATGGCCCTGGTTATCAGCACGCTGGTTCTTCGTTACAGTCTGGAGTCTCTGAAGGCAAGTGGTCCGCAAAAAGTGTATGCCCTGGCATTTTGTGCACTGGCCCTATATATCGCCATCTCATACGGGATGTCGGTCTATATCAACAGACATTCCCTTTCACTGTTGGGAAAAAACAGAACCACTTGGAGAAATAAGTTATATGGTTTTCTGGATGAACAGGATTATCAGGAGCTGGCGGGCCTTCCCGTTAATGCCGCAATGCAGTCATATTGCCGGGTTGAGCGAATAACGTCGGTCATCGTACTCATTCTGGTCACGCTATTACTCACAGCAGCAGCAAGTGAATTCTGGTCGATCAGTACGCTCTTGCAGTCTGGCTACACCTGGGTTATGAGTGCGCTACAGTTTCTGACTCCCCCGTGAGCCCTGTTCGGACCGAACGGGGTTCTTGTGCATCCTACCGGGCTGAAATGAAGCAATCAGAGATCATATTCGGCCCTGATAACGGACAACACTCACGATAGTCAGTCCTCATGTGGCTAAACAGAAGTCCATTTTGACCGGGACCTAATACCGTCACCTCAGCAAACAGGAATGCCTGTATGGAAAATATAATTCAGGACACAGAAACCTGATCTATAGATTAGGCCAGCCCAATAATCTGAGGTAGGATAGCAATTTCATAAAACTCTATACCCATGATAAATATATATTTTTAGTTAACCTCCCGATACAACTGTAATAATAATCAACAAAAAATAAATATCCCTTTACCTGTTATTTAACAAGCCACGATTTTAGTCATGTTTTTGTCAAACTGTGAACTCACAGCTCTTAGCAGACCACACGCCTCTTCAAGCGGTCCGTTACGTTCCACAAGCGGAAGTTGGCGGCCTAGAGACTCTTAAAAAATTAATGGTTCGTTTTGCAGGTAAGCGGCTCATGTAGACCGTCTGTCCGGTAGACTCCCGTTGCGGGACAATAATGTCCATCATTTTTAATGGACATTATCGCGTGAAAAACCGGACATGGATTACTGAGGCTCTGCGCCTTCATTTTGATGAAAATCTTTCGCGAATAGAAGCGGGTCGCAGGTTAGGCATCCCCAAAACCACCGTCTGCGAACTCTTCGCTCGCTTTAAGAATGCTGGACTAGTCTGGCCTCTGCCGGTCAGCGTAGATGCCAGAAGCCTGGATAAACGCCTGTACCGGCAGGCCTCCCGAAAATCGTCCGTTCTTCCCGTCGTACCCCCTGCCGCTGCTGAAACACCGGCAGTTCACAGGCGGCCACGCCGCCCCAACTTCCCCCGGGAGTTCAAAATCGCCCTGGTGGAGAAATCGATGATGCCGGGCGTCAGCGTGGCGCAGCTTGCCCGCGAAAATGACATCAATGACAATCTGCTGTTCAACTGGCGCCGGCTGTATCAGCTGGGGCTGTTGGGGACTCCGGCCAATACGCCAGCACTGTTCCCCGTGACGCTGACCGCTGCCGAAAGACCGGTGAGCGCGCTGCCCCCCTCTGCGGAAGCGTCTCCCTGCTGCGAACTGGTTCTGCCCGCCGGTACGCTGCGTATCCGCGGGACACTCACGCCGGAACTTCTGCAGATGCTTATCCGGGAAATGCAGGGAGGTCAGCGGTGATCTCCCTTCCTGCAGGCGCACGTATCTGGCTGGTCGCCGGCGTGACCGACATGCGTAACGGCTTCAACGGTCTGGCCTCAAGGGTTCAGAACGTCCTCAAAGATGAACCATACTCCGGCCACCTTTTCATCTTCCGCGGACGTCGGGGTGACATGATAAAGGTACTGTGGGCAGACCGGGACGGCCTGTGCCTGTTCACCAAACGTCTGGAGCGTGGGCGCTTCGTCTGGCCGGTCACCCGCGAGGGCAAAGTGCATCTGACGCCGGCTCAGCTGGCGATGCTGCTGGAAGGCATTAACTGGAAGCACCCGCAGCGGACGGAACGCCCTGGCCTGCGCATATGAGTTGCAGTAAAGTCAGCACATGGCACGCTCACTCTCCGACGAAAATGCCCGTCTCCGGGCGCTGCTGGACACGCAGCAGCACACCATCCGCCAGATGGCGGAGTATAACCGCCTGCTCTCACGGCGGGTGGCGGCGTACGCCAGCGAAATCAACCGGCTGAAGGCGCTGGTCGCTAAGTTGCAGCGCATGCAGTTCGGCAAAAGCTCCGAAAAGCTGCGTGAGAAAACGCAGCGCCAGGTGCGCGAGGCAGAGGAGCGCATCAATGCCCTGCAGGAGGAGATGGCAGAAGTGCTGGGCGAGCAGCATGACCCGGTACTGCCACAGCCGCTGCGCCAGTCTTCCGCCCGCAAACCGCTGCCGGCCTCACTCCCGCGCGAAACCCGCACGCTGTCTCCGGATGAGACCGCCTGTCCGGCGTGCGGCGGCGAGCTCAGCGCGCTGGGTTGCGACGTATCGGAGCAGCTGGAGCTCATCAGCAGCGCCTTTAAGGTCATCGAAACGCGGCGGCCTAAGCTTGCCTGCTGCCGCTGTGACCACATCGTTCAGGCCCCCATGCCGTCAAAACCCATCGAGCGCAGCTATGCCGGCCCCGGCCTGCTGGCGCACATCGTCACGGCGAAGTTCGCGGAGCACACGCCACACTATCGTCAGTCGGAGATATACAGCCGTCAGGGCGTGGAGTTGAGTCGTGCCACGCAGGGTCGCAGCTCCCGGCGGCGGTGTGGTTCGCGTACTCGCCGGACCGTAAGGGCGTTCATCCACAGCAGCATCTCGCCGGGTACAGCGGTATCCTGCAGGCGGACGCGTACGGGGGCTACAACGCCCTGTACGAAGACGGCCGCATTACGGAAGCGGCCTGCATGACGCACGCCCGGCGGAAAATCCACGACGTCCATGCCCGCACGCCGACCGACGTCACCACCGAAGCGCTGAAGCGCATCGGCGAGCTGTATGCCATCGAGGCGGAGATACGCGGAAGCCCGGCAGAGGAACGACTGGCGGTCCGGAAAGCGCAGACCGTGCCGCTGATGCAGTCGCTGTACGACTGGATACAGGTTCAGATGAAGGTGCTGTCACGCCACTCGGATACGGCGAAGGCCTTCGCCTACCTGCTGAAGCAGTGGGACGCGCTGAACCTGTACTGCAGCAATGGCTGGGCGGAAATCGACAACAACATCGCGGAAAACGCGCTGCGGATGGTCAGCCTGGGTCGCAAAAACTTCCTGTTCTTCGGCTCTGACCACGGAGGTGAGCGCGGAGCACTACTGTACAGCCTGATCGGTACATGCAAACTGAACGGTATGGATCCAGAGAGCTATATCCGTCATGTGCTCAATGTCATAGCTGACTGGCCGGTCAACCGGGTCAGCGAACTGCTACCGTGGCGTAGCGGAATAATCCTCTTCGTCAATACGGCTTCTGCTGTACGCTTACGGCGCAGCAGAGCGTTCTGGCAATATGACTGACGGTGTCACCACGATGCAGCATCAGCATGGCAGTGAGTCACCGGGCGTGGTTTTTGTCATTTGTTTTATGGATCGTTTTCTGCATCAGGCGTCGTTCAGTTCTGGGTATGGGTGCTATGATCGGCATTGCTCAGTCCGGCTGGTGATTTGGGATATTCAGCGATTGATCAGATCGCATAAACCGGACTGAGTTCCCCCTGAGTGATCTATTATTCCGAGCAGTTATTTAGATGAGGCCGAGGCATCCTGGACCTATTTTGTGGTGTAGCCACCGTTAACAAGAATGGTTTGTCCTGTCATCCACCACCCCTCACTGACCAGGAAGCGAACCCACGGGACGATATCTTCAATATCTGTCAGTCCGGTTTTACTGAAGGGAGACAGGGCGGCAGCTGTTTTATGATAGGCCATCGCTTCATCACCCTCTGCAGGATAAAAGAAGGGCGTGTCCATCGGACCCGGGCCAATTGCCGTGATGGAAATCCCTCTATCTCCGAGCTCTTTTGAGGCGGCGCGCGTGAAATGTTCTACAGGTGCTTTCATTCCGGCGTAAGCGGCATAAAAGGGTGTGTATGCGCCCAGCAGTGAAGTTACCAGCGTGCAGATTTTACCATTGTTGCTGACGTGTTTGCCGGCTTCTTTGAGAAAGAAAAAGGCCGTTTTAGCGTTTACGGCACTCATCTCATCAAATTCGTCTTCAGTTACCTCGGCCATAGGTTTTTTCAGCACCTTGCCCACCGTATTGATGGCGATATCGGGTTTACCGACAGTGGCCACGACGTCTCTGAAAAGATTTTCCATAGCGGTTGCTGACGTCAGGTCAGCCTGAAATGCATAGGCTTCCGCGCCGGCAGCCTTAACGGCCGCAACTGGAGTCAAGGCTGGGGACGCGACTTTTTCACCGCACAACCCGCAGTGTGTCCCTGACAATCGACGGTAATGCTTTTTATGCGCGTTGCAAGACTGCCGTTCAGTATATCGAAGAGACGGAAAATCTTTTCAGGCATACCAGCAGCGAAGTGACAGGGACAATACGTGTTGATGTACCGGGGCGCGTTGGCAGCCACATTATAATTCCTGCACTGCCATCATTTTCCAGGCTCCACCCGGCAATAAAAATTGAACTCGGCGTAACGGATCGTAACGTTAACCTCGCTGAAGAAGGCATAGATTGTGCCGTACGTGTGGGCCAGCTTGAAAACTCCGGCATGGTTGCAAAGTGCCTGGGATATCTCAGCGTTATTAACGTGGCATCGGCAGAGTATATTGCTGAATCCGGACGGCCGGAGACTCCCGGGGAACTCAGCAGACATTATGCGGTTGGCTATGCTTCACCGACCTCCGGCAGAAAAGAATTATTCGAATGGATACATCAGGGAGAAGTTAAACGAACCGTTGTTAACACCATTCTGACGGTTAACAGTGCGGAAGCCAGTATTGCTGCCTGCATAGCCGGAATGGGGATCATCCAGATACCAGCCTATGATGTAAGTGACCAGTTCTCATCAGGGATTTTATGCGAACTGATGCCTGAGTTCCGTCCCAGACCACTACCGGTCAGCATTCTGTATCCTAACAGGCGGCATCTGTCACGCCCTTTACGATTATTTACAGACTGGCTCCCCCCCTCCTGCAGGGAAAGATGAACCTCAGTAAAGATGAAAATTAACCGTGCAGCAGAACAGAGACACTATATTCCCGCTGAACGGGTCCGTACGCAGCGTGTTCTGCATTTTCGCCGCCAGCCCGTTAAAGCTGCAGCGCATGTCCGTCACACCGGCGACCAGCCAGAGCGCGGGCCAGCCGGGAGGCTGATCATGGTTCCCCCTCCCGGAGTTCACTGACCAGCGCCCGCAGCAGCTCCGGTGTCAGTGGCCCGGTCAGACTCAGACTGCCACCCGGTAGCGTCAGCTTGCAACTGATGACCGGTGTCAGCTCTGCCGACAGGGTCCCGTTGTGCCTTGATGGCGGCGAAAGAGGTTCTACTGTGACTGGAATGAGGGGGGCTATGCTGACAGGGTTCTGCAGTACCTGGCGATGCAGATTACGTCAGTTAAATATCAGGTTATCGTTAACGCCGTGTTGCCGCGCCAGTTCTGCCACACAGGCCCCCGGCTGCGGGCTCAGCTCTGCCATGCGGATTTTGAACTCAAGCGGCCAGTCCGTGCGGCCTTTTTTGACAGGCAGATTCGTTTCCAGATTGAAGGCGTAAAGCTCCTCCTCGAGGCGCTCAGGCGTGTATTCCTCCGGCAATGGCCAGTTAATAGCTGTGCGACGAAAACGTTTGAACATTTTATGTGTGGCTATCCTGCCTGATCTACAGCTGACGGCACTTATCGCGACAGAAGAGTATTCGGATAATGATACCTGGATTGAGTGGAAATTACTGACTGACCTGCCAGTGGCAAATCTGGCTGAGGCTACAGAAAAACTGGAATGGTACAGTCATCGCTGGAAAATAGAGACCTTCCATAAGGTTATGAAGTCCGGTTGTCAGGCAGAACGCTCCTGACTGGGTTCGGCGGAACGGCTGACAAATTTATTATGCTGTTACTGTATCCTGAGCTGGCGAATATTTTGGCTGACAATGCTAAGCCGGGAAATGCCCAATGCGCCGGTAGAACTTGCTTTCAACGACACAGAGATAAAAATACTGGACACGATGATCAAAGACACAGCACAAGTCATGTCATCGCCGCCACTAGAAAAATATACGATAAAATTTGCCCAGTTAGGCGGATACACAGGGAATAAAAATAAGCACCCACCCGGTAATATTGTTATCTGGCGCGGCTTGCGACGATTAAACGAAATACAAATCGGATGGGAATTAGCCACTGAAAGATGTGGGTAGTTGCAAGCTGAACGTGACGCTTACCAAGAAAGCTCCTTAAAGAATGGTGATTCGGACAAACCCCGAGCAGTCATCTTACTGTCCCGAAATTATTTGTTAAGCATGCTGTTCTGAATGAACTATCCATAAATCACGAATAATGGGCCTAAATGGATTCAGTTGATCTGTTCAGAATTTTCCTCAGGGTGGCAGAAAATGGCAGTTTTGTCCGCGCCGCAGAATTGTTAAACCGTCCTGCATCCACTGTATCTGCGGTAGTTCAGGAGCTGGAGTTGAGGCTTGGGACACGACTTTTTCACCGCACAACCCGCAGTGTGTCCCTGACAATCGACGGTAATGCTTTTTATGCGCGTTGCAAGACTGCCGTTCAGTATATCGAAGAGACGGAAAATCTTTTCAGGCATACCAGCAGCGAAGTGACAGGGACAATACGTGTTGATGTACCGGGTCGCGTTGGCAGTCATATCATTGTTCCTGCTCTGCCATCATTTTTCAGGCTACACTCAGCGATCAAAATTGAACTCGGGGTGACTGATCGTAACGATAATCTTGCAGAAGAAGGCATAGATTGTGCTGTACATGATGACCATTAATAAAGTGTCAGACTAACAATTATAATTTACCTCTATCGTTTTAAGGTAGGCAGTAAGAACAATTAATATTTTCGGAACGAAATGGAATGCCATTTTATCATCTCGTTGAGTAGCCTGTTGTAATATACCTGTCGCTATGGCATGTATAAAGTCTGCTTCTATTATTAGTTGTTTTTCATCCAAGTTAGGATAACGCTTACGTAAGGTTTTTTTTATAAACTCAAGGAGTTTTGATTCCATGAATTTAAACCCCTGAAACTGCAAAAGAGGAAGATAGTCCCGGCGTGACAGAAGGTAATCAGAATAAGGTGAAAAAAGCATACCTATAAATACGGAAACATCCTTATTTTGAATATTATCAATATTAAATCGCTCCTCCAGATTAACCAGTATATCTTGTAAGTTTTGTTCGTGTTGTTCAATTAAAGCATGAATAACAGCCTCTTTGCTGGGGAAAAAATGGTACAATGACCCGATGGTCGTTTTTGCCGTTACAGCAATATTTTGCATCGTCAGATGGTCGAGGCCTTTTTCAGCAATAATACCAGCCGCCATATCTAGGATATGCCCAAATCGCTCAGTTCCCCGAACCTGGGTAGGTCTACGTGCCTGCTTTGCCTTTTTAGTCATCCAGTTTGCCTCTCGCGCTAAACAACATTTTTTCAGCAACAGTTGAGATTTAGCTTCTTCTGTGTTCTAATTAGTTTTATATAGTAGAGGATTAATTCTAGTTTTCAAGTTAAAGCTTTAAGAATCAAAATGATAAACGATTGTAAATGCGTGTCCCAGCGTCTGACACCACTGATTATCAGGTACTTATGCCTGATACTTCCCTTGCTGTGTTTATCCTCTTGTTCAATGCTATTTTCGCTGGTGATCTCTGGCGCAGCTTTTCCGGGCTGTTTTTTTGCCTGATCGGAAGTGTAGTGACGACGACGTTAGCACATTTTGTTGTTTCGATTCGGTAATGGCAGGATCATCTCATCCCCACTGATGATCAGCTATCCATGTCTGGTACTGATACTTTCAACTCTTTTCTGGTTTCTTTTATTCGGATAACCCTTAATGACGCATGCTATGGGTTTTAAATGGTACAATAAATACCCGCTACTGATCATTATGTTTCTTGCAGCCATATCCACTATAACACTGGTTATTCGTACACAGGTCAGACCGGAAACGAATGATGCTTGGGGTTATGCTGATACCATTGATGTCGTTCCTGGAGTCAGTGTTCGGATTATCCTATTGCCGATAAAAGACAATCAGTATATCGATAAAGAGGATTTACTGCTAAAAATAGAGTCCCAACCTTATCTGCAATATCTGGCTGTAGCCCAGGCTAGGCTTAATACACTAAACCAGCAAATCATGCTGGCACAGCACACGGTTAGCGCACAAACTTATAATGCTAAATCTGCATATGAAATAGCTGATCGTGCACGAGTTGTAGCAGAGCAGGCACGTGGCACACGAATCCGCTGCTTAAAAAGGGTGTTAACTCTGCCGATGAGGTGGATAAGACAAGATCATCAGAACAGACTTCATATAGCAGAACTCAATACCTCGAAATTACAAACTAGGCCAATTGGTGGTGTTGATGCCCCAGTAGCGTACTGGGCAGAACTCGAAGCTGAGATTGCACTGACGAAACTTGGCCTCGAATTTACCGAAATCAGAGCCCCATTTAATGGCTGGGTCACATCACTGAAAACTACTGTGGGTCAGTTCACCTCTGTGCTGAAGCCCCTGTTGTTCATTCTCATCAATACTGAACGCTGGTACGTCATTGCTAACTACCGGAAAACGGGCCTGAAACATATTCGCGAAGGCGATAGGTCCAAACTTCTAATCGAATAATATACTCAAGCAGTACTTGATGCTATTTGTGATGTCGCGATTCACTCGAGCAAACTATATGATTTGGAACAGAAGGCAAATTTACAGTGACAGAAAGTAACAGCAGCACTGATAGCTGGCAAAAGCGCTGAGTCACATTTTCAACACGGTTTGTTCAGCCGTTATGGCGAAGAGGATACTTGGTTCTGATTGATGTCTGGCTACTAGAGCTCGACATTAGGACGTGACAGATTGCAGAGGATATCATGTTGACCAAAGCACTCGGTGAGGATACAGAACAACTCGGGCTAAGATGACTGCTGAAACATCTAAAAAATATAATTAAATTGATTATTATTGCGTGCAGGAGGCTTTGTACAACATGAATGGTTTAACTCGTGGAATTGATCAAATTAACTGGTTACATCATAAATTTAAGACAGAAGTTAACTGTGCACTGGTTGAACATAATATTCCATTGACGTTATCAAAACTCCGCGTGCTGGACGTCATCGCCCACACGCCACATTGCAGGGCAAAAGAAATTATCGAAATACTTGGGTTCAGTCCCCGGACTGTTACTGAAGCATTAGATTATCTTGATATCAAAGGCTTTATATTAAGAAAAAAGAGCAAAGAAAACAGAAAGGACAAGATTCTTAGTTTGACTCAACGTGGTGATAGTATTCTTTCTATCGCTATAGAAATCCGTATGGCAAAACTTCATGAATTAATTGAACCGCTAACTGAGGAACAGTTAATGCAATTAATCCACTTAAGTGATGTACTTTACAATGCTTCACGTTCTTTTAATTCATAAAACTTACTTCCCTATAGGATGGTATATACTTCTGTAATAATTAAGTCTTTGTATATAAAAAAACACCTTCTCATCCGGGATATCTTCAGGAATATGTTCTGATACAGAAGACTGTTTCATATATTCTTTAAATGCTTGTGTTGATGCCATAAAGTCAACCGCCTTATCAAGGATAATCGGAAGAGAATCCCCCATTTTTTCCATACATCCTCCATATCTATGCGAAATTATCAACATGAAGTATAGCAAAATATTCCCACGTGTTAATTCTTAAAATAAAAAATGTGAACTAATGCACAATGTTGATTAGCATTTAATAAATCTAGTAAATAATCACCTGCCTTTATATAATCCATATATGAGTAAATAATTCCGTCCAAAACTAAACTGAATATTTACTTATATGAAAAATAATATATAATGATAAGACAGAAAGGTAGCGTCCTTTCTGGCTCATGTTTAAGCAATATGCTTACCGGGCATCTTATGATGCCCGTATTTTTACTATTATGAAAAGTTAATCTATAGAATGCATTATCTGTAACTTGCGGTTGGTTAATGATTAGGCCATGATATTAAATTATATTAATAATTATTATTCTGTTTTGTAATAACCGATTCATTGAATGGTTTACAATCATCAGCGCTCTGTAAGATAAGGTAGGGCCTATCAAAAAAAATATTTCTGTTTGAAATTTGTTACATCAGACAGGCCAAAAATAAGTAAGATAGTGTTTTTGGCATCATCTCTTCTCTGAGATTATGATGTTCAGTCCGCGCCGGCTCATACTCTGCCTGATCCGGTATCGCCACAGTAACTGTCGGAACTGCCTGCTCGTATAATGACTGCCCTGGACGCCCTTCTAAGAGTCAAGCCGTTATCGGGATGCTGTTGACCTGCCTATTTTGGTTTCGAAGTAATGTATAAACTTCGCGTGAGATATAGCGCTTTAGACAGCGTATTGCTCCCATTTTTGTATGTCCTGCGGCTACTCGCCTGGCGGCATATTCCTTCGTTTTATCGTCAGTTCGTAAACGTCCGATGGCGATGATGTGAAGTGCACTATTTGCAGCACGATCTCCACCCCGATTAAGTCGGTAACGGTTCGTTTTTCCAGAAGAAACGGGGACCGGGCTGACACCACACAGTGCCGCAAATCCAGATTCAGATCTTAACCGTTGAGGATTGTCTCCGGCAGTGATCAGCAACTGTGAAGCGCTTTCGTATCCAATAGCATTACGTTTAATCAGTTCAGGTGCCAACTCGTCGACAATTGCCACAATCATGACATCCAGATCAGCGATTTCGTCATGTAACTCGAGATAGCGTCGGGCAAGGGACTTTAATGAAATGCGATAAACGTTGGTTACATTGCGGTATTCACTGGCATCAGGTCTCCAGGAACCCAGGGTCCTGATGAGCTGCATGCGCGTCATATTTCTGAGCTGTTCACGTAATTCATCCGGGGCAGAGATAATATTTGAATGGATAATCTGGAGAGCGACTCTGCGGGCTGATATTGCTGTTTTTCGGCAAGTTTTTAATACCCGCAGGGACTCAATCATGCCATCACGCGTTTTGGGAGTAACTGTCCTGATGCCTGAGAATGCTGCATGAGCGGCACATTCAGCATCAATTGTGTCACTTTTACCCCGTTTGCGTCGCTCCATCCGGTCTGGAGCAGTCACCTCAAGAACTTCTAACCCGGCGTTCTGAAAATAACGAAGCAAACCGGAACCATAGGTACCTGTGCACTCAACACCAATTCGCTTTAATGTCCCAAACGAGGTCATCCATGCCAGCATCTGCCGGTAACCTTGTCGTGTTGTGGAGAAATACTGAGTCCCAAGGACTTTATTGTTCTGATCTACGACAGCGGCAACGTGCAAATCTTTATGTGTATCCACGCCACCCACAACGGCAGCTTCGGTAACTTTATCAACCATGACAGAGCTCCTGTGAGGAAACAGAGTTGAATCTCCAGACAGATAACCCGGACAGGACAGTAACGAGACAAGCCGTCAGGCCCTTCTTGAGTCACGCGCATCGGTGAGGAGATGCCTCGCATGAAGGCGCTTCCGGCAACCGACGGGTCCAGGGCAGGACACAAAAGGTCGATCGCTGTGTGAGTCAGGATGCGGGAAGGTCTTCACTGCATCAGTAATCACACCAATCTGGTTAAACGGCAAACTAAGTGGTGGTAAAGACTGACACCGGCATTATTACTATCGCTGTGGAACATCACCCCAGCGGGCTTACCGCGAGTTTCCCATGCCATTTCCAGCGCTTTCATGGTGAGTTTGCTGTCCGGCGAGAACGACATTGCCCAGCCCACTGGTTTTCTTGCGAACAGATCGAGAACAACAGCGAGGTACGCCCAGCGCTTACCCGTCCAGATATAGGTCACATCACCGCACCACACCTGGTTTGGCTCTGTTACAGCGAACTGCCGTTCAAGGTGATTAGGGATAGCAACATGTTCATGACCACCACGTTTGTACCGGTGAGTCGGCTGCTGGCAGCTCACCAGTCCCAGCTCTTTCATTAGTTTGCCAGCGAGCCAGCGCCCCATCTGGTAGCCTCTCTGGGTTGCCATTGTAGCGATGCTCCTTGCTCCGGCTGAACCGTGGCTGATGCCATGCAGCTCAAGTACCTGACTGCGTAATACAGCCCGCCTGCCGTCTGGCTTTTCAGGCCGGTTTTTCCAGTATTTGTAGCTGCTGCGATGAACCCCGAACACATGGCAAAGAGTGACCACAGGATAACGCGCCCTGAGTTTCCCGATTATCGAGAACTGTTCAGGGAGTCTGACATCAAGAGCGCGGTAGCCTTCCTGAGAAACTCCCGGTTCAAACACATAATTCAGGATCCTGCTGGAGAGAGTAACCCAGTGATTTTGCTCTTCGCTTAAGCCCATCTAGTACGCGACTACGGTAGCGCTCTTCATAATAATCTGCGCCAGGATCGACATATTTCTGTCCATACTTCAGGGCATTGTAGAACAGTATTGCCAGTTTTCTTGCCGTTGCAGTGACTGCTTTTGCTTTCCCGATACGGGATGATAATCGACGATAAAAAGCGCCCAACGCGGTATCGCTCCGGCCAATTGTTGTGGCTGCCAGTCTGAGTGCGGCAGCAATTCGACTGGATGAACGCCGTGTTTTCGAGGACAGCACTTTTCCACCGGAGATCTTATTTCCCGGGGACAAACATAGCCACGAGGTAAAATGGCTCGCATCCGGCCAGCGGTTCATGTCAGTACCGCATTCTGCAATGAATTTTAGTGCCAGATAAGGTCCGAACCCATGTATCTGTGTCAGATCTGCCCCTGTAATTTTCCAGAGTAATGGTCTGACATCAAAGGAAAGCTGATTGGGTTGTTTTGTACGATGTCTGGCGGAGGGCAATACCCCTTCCGGCTCTTCAATTCCGGTACTGAGCTGCAATAATGAGGTTTCGATTTGATCATCACATTCGCGGATCTTTTCCTGGTAAAAATCGAAAAATGCAACCGACTGTTCAAGTGCAAAAAGATGCTCAGGCTGCCAGTTCCCTGTCAGTGCCTGCCGAAGTACTTCTGGCGTCTTTTTACATCTCACATCACGATACTGGATCAACATTGAAGGATCGCGCTCACCACTGATGATAGCTCTGACGATTGAAAGACCGGTAACGCCAGTGATATCCGATACAGCATGATGTAATTGCACATTCATCTGCATCAGCGCCTTCTGCATATGCTGGATATGCGCAGCCCGGTATTCAGTCAGGCGTTCCCGTTGCCTCAGATAAGACCTGAGTACAGAAATGTCGTGTTCAGGTCTGAAACTGGCACGGAGAAGACCAAATGAATGCAGTTTCTGCAACCACTGGGCATCGTTGACATCGGTCTTGCGACCGGGAACATTTTTTGCGTCTCTGGCATTAACAAGGATCACCTTGAAACCCGCAGCTTCAAGGATCTCAAAAGCAGGCAACCAGTAAACGCCGGTGGACTCCATGGCGACGGTCGTAATGTGACAGGTTTTGAGCCAGTCTGACCTGCCCCCACGATTAGATACAACACTCAGTTAGTAACGTCGGAATCTTCATTCTCAGAATGACCCTTTCTCCAGCCCGCTGCAAATTCAGACGGTGTCTGATAATTCAGCGTGGAGTGCGGGCGGCATTCGTTATAATCCTGCCGCCAGTCATTAATAATTTTCCTGGCATGAACGATATCGCTGAACCAGTGCTCATTCAAACATTCATCGCGAAATCGTCCGTTAAAGCTCTCAATAAATCCGTTCTGCGTTGGCTTGCCCGGCTGGATTAAGCGCAACTCAACACCATGCTCAAAGGCCCATTGATCCAGTGCACGGCAAGTGAACTCCGGCCCCTGGTCAGTTCTTATCGTCGCCGGATAGCCTCGAAACAGTGCAATGCTGTCCAGAATACGCGTGACCTGAACGCCTGAAATCCCAAAGGCAACAGTGACCGTCAGGCATTCCTTTGTGAAATCATCGACGCAGGTAAGACACTTGATCCTGCGACCGGTGGAAAGTGCGTCCATGACGAAATCCATCGACCAGGTCAGATTGGGCGCCGCCGGACGGAGCAGCGGCAGACGTTCTGTTGCCAGCCCTTTACGACGTCTTCTGCGTTTTACGCCCAGGCCACTGAGGTGATAAAGCCGGTACACGCGCTTATGATTAACATGAAGCCCTTCACGGCGCAGCAACTGCCAAATACGACGGTAGCCAAAACGCCTGCGCTCCAGTGCCAGCTCAGTGATGCGCCCTGATAAATGCGCATCAGCAGCCGGACGGTGAGCCTCATAGCGGCAGGTCGACAGGGATAAACCTGTAAGCCTGCAGGCACGACGTTGCGACAGACCGGTCGCATCACACATCAACATCACGGCTTCCCGCTTCTGGTCTGTCGTCAGTACTTTCGCCCAAGAGCCACCTGAAGCGCCTCTTTATCCAGCATGGCTTCGGCAAGCAGCTTCTTGAGTCTGGCGTTCTCTTCCTCAAGCGACTTCAGGCGCTTAACTTCAGGCACCTCCATACCGCCATACTTCTTACGCCAGGTGTAAAACGTGGCATCGGAAATGGCATGCTTGCGGCAGAGTTCACGGGCGGGTACCCCAGCTTCGGCTTCGCGGAGAATACTGATGATCTGTTCGTCGGAAAAACGCTTCTTCATGGGGATGTCCTCATGTGGCTTATGAAGACATTACTAACATCGGGGTGTACTAATCAACGGGGAGCAGGTCAATCAGTAAGTTGGAGTCATTACCCAAAATGCAACCTATAAAGAAATCCATTTGAGATTGGAGCATGACCAATGCTAATTAGCTCAATGTTTTCGTTTATGATTGGGTTAATGCATTTTTTTATAGACCCTAAGTCATTGTGATATTTAGAGATCACTTCTATGAGTGATGGTGTCGTAATGGATAATTTAAATTGATCTATAGGGGAGTCAATTACTTTTTGGTTTGTCGATAGACCAACTAGTGAGTAAAGAATATTTGTATCAATTATCATCCTGCTCATATAAATGCTCCTTTTTGAAAGGTTGGTTATTGTTATATCACATATCAATACGCATTAGCAGAGTGATTGTATTGTAACGTCCGCTCCTGGCACGAAGCGGACAAGTTACCTGAGCTGAAGGTCCACTACGTGCGAGGAGCAGACATACCTGAAACATGGACTTTTATGCAGTCTGATCCTACCCGCGTAATGTGGACATGGCCCTAAGCGAGGTTCTGGTTTTCAAACTGTTCAGGGCTGAGACCGCCACAGGTACTGTGGCGTCGCCAGCGATTGTAGTCACACTCGATATAATTAAACACCGTCGTCCGCATTATTTCCCGACTGACAAAGCGTTCTCCATGGATACATTCCACCTTCAGCGAGTGGAAGAAGCTTTCCGCACAGGCATTATCATAGCAGCACCCTTTCGCGCTCATACTGCCCCGCAGATTATGCCGTTTCAGCAGTCCCTGATAATCCGCTGAGCAGTACTGGCTGCCCCGGTCCGTGTGAACGATAACATTCTGCGGTCGCTTACGTCGCCATAGCGCCATCTGTAGGGCGTCGCACGCCAGTTGTGTTGTCATCCGCGATGACATTGACCAGCCGATAACAGCCCGTGACCACAGGTCGATGACCACCGCAAGATACAGCCAGCCTTCATCTGTACGCAAGTATGTGATGTCTCCGCACCACTTCTGGTTAGCGCCGCCGGCATAAAAATCCTGCTGCAGCAGGTTCTCTGACACCGGCAGGCCATGCTCACGGTAGCTGACCGGGCTGAACCGCCGCGAGGCCTTTGCACGCAGCCCCTGACGGCGCAGGCTGACGGCAATGGTTTTAACGTTGTACTCCGGCAGTTCGTCAGCGAGACGGGGTGCACCATAAAGCTGTTTTGCCTCAGTGAATGCCTTACGGACAGCAGCATCACAGATGAACCGAAACTGCTGGCGCTGGCCGGGCTGATGGCGGCGCAGACGCCAGGCATACCAGCCGCTGCGGGCAATACAGAGCACACGACACATGGCTTTGACACTGAACGTTGCCTGGTGTTTTTCGATGAAGACATACTTCATTTCAGGCGCTTCGCGAAGTATGTCGCGGCCTTTTGGAGGATGGCCAACTCCTCGTCCCGCTCCGCCAGCTGGCGTTTCAGGCGCGCATTCTCAGCAGCCAGCTCACTTTCGCGATCTGATGAGGTCATTTGTTGCTGTTGTTTGCTGCGCCAGGCATAAAGCTGTGATTCATACAGGCTGAGTTCCCGGGCAGCGGCAGCCACACCAATGCGCTCGGCGAGTTTAAGGGCTTCCTGACGAAATTCAGGCGTGTGCTGCTTACGGGGCTTTTTGCTGGTTAATGCTGGTTTTGTCATGAGTCACCTCTGATTGAGAGTTTACTCACTTAGTTGCGTGTCCACTATTGGTGGGTAAGATCAGTCAGATAAAAAGGACAGAAATGCTAGCAAAATCGCAGGTAAATTAACAAGGAGAAGATAACACTGATGCTGTTTTGCATATAGGGTATAGATAACCGATCTATACCCTAACCATCTTATTTACCAGTGGATTTACTTGGCTTTAATCCCGGAGTATTACCGGGAGTATCTTTATTATCACGCCGGCGTTGATCCGGTTTACCTGTCGATTTGGCGATTGGTTTAGGACCTGGCTTAAGACCCATGATAGTTATCCTTCATATGTTTGAGAGAAAATCTCCCAAAGTTGGTATATGGGAAATAGTAGAAATTATCAAGATGGGTAAATCACCTATTTATGATTAATTCGTCATTGTTTGAGCGATGTCAGTTTGTTGGTAAAAGCAGTCAAAATGCAGATGGATGGTAACGGCGTAAGAGTATCAATGCTTACCGGCATTCCTGTTTGCTGAGGTGATGGTATTAGAGTCCGGTCAAAATGGACTTCTGTTTAGCCACATGAGGACTGACTATCGTGAGTGTTGTCCGTTATCAGGGCCGAGTATGATCTCAGATTGCTTCATTTCAGCCCTGAAGGATACACAAGAACCCCGTTCGGTCCGCATTGGACCCACGGAGGAGTCAGAAACTGTAGCGCACTCAGAACCCAGGTGTAGCCAGACTGCAAGAGCGTACTGATCGACCAGAATTCACTTGCTGCTGCTGTGAGTAATAGCGTGACCAGAATGAGTACGATGACCGACGTTATTCGCTCAACCCGGCCACTGCCTGCAACGCGACAATAACGGGTTCGTCCCGCATTGTATCCGGACGGTAATGGTAAACCGTTCTGCTCAGGTTCGGACTTCGGCAGGCCTGAAAGATACTGAGTCCAACTGTCGTTTCAGATGAATGACCAGCTCACGCTTACAGGCTGGTTTTAAAGCTTTTTTTCGATGACGTCTTTAAGTGCCCGGCACTCAAGGCTGAGATCAGCAAACATCTGTTTCAGACGTCGATTCTTATCCTCAAGGTCTTTGATTTTTTAATATCGGCCGCTTCCATCCCGCCATACTTTGCCTTCCAGTTAATGGGATGGACTACCTCCTCCCGCTACGGTTAACTGTACGAAATGCGCTCACCAGGAGAATCACCATGAATATCGTATTTCTGGGTATTGATCTGGCTAAAAATGTTTTTCAGATCTGCGGGTTAAACCAGGCCGGCAAACCGGTTTATACGAAACGCACTGCCCGAAAAGAATTGCTCCAGACGCTGGCAAATATTCCTGCATGTCTGATTGGGATCGAAGCGTCCACCGGGGCATTTTACTGGCAGCGTGAGTTTGAGAAACTGGGTCATAACGTAAAAGTCATCAGCCCCCAATATGTAAAACCTTTTGTCCGTGGGCAAAAAAATGACGGCAATGATGCTCAGGTTATCGCAATGGCTCTGATGCAACCGACAATGCAGTTCGTGCCGCCAAAAAGCCCGGAACAGCAGGATATCCAGGCTTTGCACTGGGCAAGACAGCGTATTGTTAATCACCGCACTGCGACAGTCTGCCAAATAAGAGGGCTGTTACTTGACCGGGGGATCCCCATTGGTAGTGCGGTCTCTAGGGCTATACCTCTTATCCTTGAAGATGCAGAAAACGGTTTAAGCACCCTTATGCGCAGAACAATTTCGGAGCTCTATGATCTCTTTAACGATCTCGAGCGTCGGATCCATTTTTTTTATAAGGAGATTGAAACAGTATTCAGGCAATCAGAAGCCTGTCAGCGTATCGCCAAAGTGAAAGGCATTGGCCCTAAAACGGCGACGGCTGTTGTTGCTATTGGCAAAGGAACTGAATTTAAGAATGGCCGTCACTTTGCTGCATTGCTGGGTCTGGTTCCACGCCAGCACTCGAGTGGCGACAGGCAGGTGCTGATGAATATGACGAAAAAAGGCGACAAGCATTTGCGGACACTTTTTATTCATGGTGCACGCGCTGTCGTCAGAGTTGCCACGAATAACAATGATGGTTGCCTGCATCAGTGGGTTAACCAGCTGAAGGAACGGAGCGGGTTTAACAAAACGACCGTGGCAGTCGCTAACAAAAACGCGAGAATAATCTGGTCGATGCTGAGAAATGATAGCGAGTATCAGACAGTTGGAAGTTAGTACCCAGCCAGAAGAGTTGCAGCGTACTGAAAAATGGTGACAGGTTGCACCTGCACAATCGGGACCTGACTAGTATATTGGCCTCAGAGGCCGCCCAGTTGTTGAGGCGATTGTGTGCAGATTACCCATTTTGGCACAGGTTAGTATTCCTGGTGCCGGATAGAAGTAAGCAACAACTCAAAACCAGATTCAGTACTTGCAAAACGGAGGTAGTCCATAGATGTAATAACTGGCTTCCGACACACCGTTCTCGCGGCACACATCCTTCACATGCAGACCCCCATCAACTTCTTTCAGAACCTGCAGGATCTGAGATTCTGTGAAACGTGCTTTCTTCATGATGAGCTTGTGGTGGTTATATTTTAACCAGATATTTCAGTTGGCGGTAAGTCTAAATTCAGGGGGACTACAATCGGTATAGGCCTGCCAGCCCGCAGAGCCAGGCAGGCTGTTGACGCAATTAATTACTGTTTTCTGCAAGAGCCCTGAATACCATTGCTACCGCATACGCCCCGGGATCCATATTACCGATCAGGCTTTCGCTACTGAGATATGATGCGCGTCCGGCATGTGCTTTGCCTGAATGGCATGTACGCTCTGCGCCCGCTTCCGCGGCTTTAAAGGCAGCCTGCAAATCTCCAGGATGCTTCTTCAGAGAAGCCAGAGCTGGTTGTAGTGCGTCAATCATTGTGCGATCACCTTCATCTGCTCCGCCATAAAACTTCATTTGGCTCAGTCCTGCATTCAGGGCTTCAGCCACACTGGCTCCCTGTTTAATTTTCTGCCCCGAGGCAGTAAAGAATATCGACATCAGAACACCACTGGAGCCTCCCATAACAACAGTCAGGCGCTCTCCAATAAGGGCAAACAGGGTGGACAGATCTCCAAGGGGGAGTTGTTTATGTTGAAGTAAGGCGGCAATTTCTCGCGCACCCGCAGCGAAAGTGGAACCTGTATCACCATCGCCGATTCTGGCATCCAGTGCATTGAGGTGGGATTCCAGTTCAGCCAGCGTTCCGGTTACCTGACCGACAATTCTGGCGACAAGAGTGTTCGGTGATGGCTGGAAATCAACCTGCGAACTGCGCAGTGAGGAAGGCATTACGTTTATCGCCCGTGGTCGCACAGGAGCCAGCCAGTTGGCCGTTTCTACGTTCGACAATAACGCTTTTTCGATGCTTTCTTCCAGCACGATAGCTGTGACAGAGAAGCCTTTCATATCCAGTGCGGTGACCAGCGGGGCCGGTCCAATCAGCCAGTCGACACGTTGTATAAGCGGGGTATTGGCCAGTTCCCGGGTCAGGATCGCCATTTCGGCGACAGATACGCCGCCGAGATTATTGAGCATTATTGCCAGGCGACTGGTTACTGGCAGGACGGCGGTCAGTTTCCCGACCATCAGCTTGACAATCTCTGCGCTGTTCTGGGTGGTAATGACCGTTGCACCTGGTTCACCATGGATGCCCATTCCCAGCTCGGCATGTCCGGGATGAAGACGCGGTGCGTTCTCAGCATCCTGTGGTAAATGGCAACTTGACAGTGCAACACCCAGACTTACGGTATTGTTTGCCGCGTATTGTGCTTCGCGCAACACGGTGGCAAGGTTGTTGCCGTGCTCGGCATAGTAACCGGCAATTTTATGAACCAGAATGGTACCTGCAATACCTCGCGGGTGTTTATTATCCGGCAGTGAGATATCGTCACCAACGATCAGCATTTCGACGTTATATCCCAGTCGCCGCGCTTTTTCCGCAGCAAGCCCAAAGTTCAGCCGGTCCCCGGTGTAGTTTTTCACAATCAGCAGACAGCCCGCCTCACCCGTTACCGCCTGGATTGCTGTCAGCACTGCATCGACGCCAGGTGAGGCGAAAAGGTCCCCACATACGGCAGCGGTCAGCATACCTTTACCGACAAAGCCGAGGTGTGCGGGTTCGTGCCCGGAGCCGCCGCCGGAGATCAGTGCAACTTTATTTTTGTCCAGATCGCGCCGAACCACGACACGGATCGCAGGATCGCTCTCCAGGCGCGCCAGGTTATCCCATGGGCTGGCGATAATTGTTCCTTCAATGACTTCGTCGACAAGGCTGGTGCGCTGGTTAAAAAAGAACTGAGACATAATGATTCCTGAAAGTTGGGGTCAGACAAATTCTCCAGAGGCAGAACCTCCGGAGTTCGGTAACGTAAGCAAAAAAGTGATTCAGGCGAGGGTCGCGCGCTGTCCGGTTATATCAAGTATCAGATGGGCACCCGTCGGGATGGTATCCAGCGCTTCACCTTGCTGAGACAGAAAAGCGATGCCAGCATGGCGGGCAATAATGGCCCCGTGGGACTTTCCACTGCCTTCACGCAGACAAATACCCCTGACCTGTTGCGTATTCAACTGGAGCACCGTTGACGGGAATATGTCATCAGCTACGATAATCGTGGATGCTGCAAATTCGGGAAGACTCTCATGAGAGCTCTGCATATTTAACTGAGTTCGATACAGAATATCTTCGATATCAATATATCGGGCCTGCAGATACTCATCATCCAGTTGACGGTATTGCTGACTCAGGTCCGTCAGAACCAGATGCCATGCCCATTGTGCATCGCAATGCTGACTACGGATGATTTCACAGGCGGCTTCGTATAAATCGGTATCATCAAGTAGCGCATGGTGACCGGAAAAAATAGCAGCGATATCTGCCGAATACTTTTCTTCCGCCATTTCAGTCAGGGTATTAAGAGCTGTCAGTGTCTGTTCAATCGCCAGCTTTAAGCGCTGTTGTTCGCTGACGATGCCTGCATCCTTCTGTAAAACCGGCAGTATTCGTGGCTGAGGGTAGCGCACGGCGTTCCCTTCCACGCCCCCATTTCGCCCGGCTGGTGCTGACAGTGGTGTGATGGCTCGATGTTCGCCGAAGTTTTCCGCTGCAAGCGACTTAAAGGCTGCCAGGGCGGCACTGGCGTCCGGTCCGGTTGCCAGGAGTCTTATCTGGTCGTTTCGACGCACCTGCAATAATGCAATCTGGTTTATGCTGTCCGGCCTGACGCATTTACCGTCTTTTTCCAGCATCAGACTGGCGTCGAAGCCGGCCAGAGCGGCGACCAGGCGTGACGCAGGACGAACGTGTAAACCGTTATCGTTTTTAATCACTACCGAGACGGATTTTGCGTCACGGTCGGCAATCACGGTGTCTGCCTTCGCTTCTTTGTGCGGTTGCGATGGTAACCCCAGTTGAACTCGTTTAGCTTCCAGTGCGTTCATTGCATCGTCGAGTACTTTGTTGATGTCGGCTCCGGAGGCGGCGCTGACTGTTGCCGCCAGTGTGCCTTCGACTAGCGGTGCGGCGCACAAACGTACTTTTGCTGCAATCTCCGGTTCGAGCAGCTCTAAAGCCGTTTCTGCGCTCAGTAATGCGCTACCGATATCCATCATAACCAGTACATGATCGCTGTCAGCAACGGACTGAATGGCATTCATGACCTTAACCGGATCCGTGCCAATTGGATTCTCCGGGTCGTCGATCCCGGCGGCAATAGCCAGTTTGCAGCCATCATTGATTAACATTTGCCGGGCCAGTTCTCCGACACCTTCGCCCAGACGGGCACTATGAGAAACGATAACCAGGTTTACCATCGTCTTATCCTTACTCTTTGGCGGCGGCGGCCAGCATCTGGATCATAAACATCACAGAGGTTGCTCCCGGATCCTGATGACCGATACTGCGCTCGCCGAGATAGCTGGCACGCCCTTTGCGCGCCTGCATGGTGATGGTGGCGTGGGTGGCGGCTTCCGCCTGTATACTGGCGGCATCCAGTGCGGCCTGGACCGGCAGATGCTGCTCGCGGGAATGTTGGAGTGATTCCACAACCGGTAACCAGACATCGCACATAGTTTTATCCCCCGGTTCTGCTTTGCCCCGGTTCACTACACCATCGGCTCCTTCGCTGAACATCTGATACAACTCATCAAGAGTCAGGCTCTGGTACGCCTGAGTCACCTGCGCGGCGCGGATAAAGAAGGTTCCAAACAGTGGACCGCTGGCTCCTCCGACATTGGACATCAGGGCCATACCCGTATTTTTGAGGATAAAACCAATGTCTTTATCAGCGACGGAGGGAAGTTTTTCCACTACCTTAGTGAAACCACGATGCATGTTCAGGCCGTGGTCTGCATCACCGATAGCTCTGTCCAGCCCGGTGAGAAAATCGCTCTCTTTTGTGAAGATTTCACCACAGCGATACAGCCAGCTGACAATTTGCACTCTGCTCAATGACATATTGTGCTCCTTATTTGCCCCAGTTCAGCGCCGGGGTGTGTACGGGGGCGTCCCACAATGCCAGCGTATCGTCGTCTACTTTCAGCAGTGTGATGGAAAACCCCGACATATCCAGTGACGTACAGTAGCTGCCGACAAGATTGCGTTCGATCGTGATCCCTGCATTCTTGCAGCGCTGTGCCAGGCGATTATAGGCACCGTACAGTTCAGACTGCGGTGTCGCGCCGAGATTATTAACCAGTGCTATTACCCGGTCACCGCTTTGCAATGCTGCTTTGGTCTGCAGAACGTCCAGCCAGATACCTCTGGCGGTATCCCACTGGCGAAGGGTACGGCTGTAAACGCCGTTCTCGAGCAGTGTATCGAACATTTCATCGACGGTTCTGTCCAGCGAGGTAAAGCGGCGGCGATCAATACCGGGCTCACCGTGAATACCGACACCAAACTCCATCTCATCATCCTGCAACTCGAAGGAGGGTTGACCCGCTGCCGGCACAGTGCAGGCGCTAATCGCAATGCCGATGGAGTGGCCGAGATTATTGAGTTTACGCCCCAGCTCCGCACATGCTTCCAGTGAGTCACCACGTTCGGCGGCCGCACCGACCAGTTTCTCGATCAGTACGGTGTTGGCAACGCCACGGCGCCCGGCCGTGTAGAGGCTGTCTTTCACCGCAACATCATCATCCACCACCACCGTCGTCACTTTTATACCGCCTTCATGCAGCAACTCGGTGGCCGTTTCGAAATTGAGGATGTCGCCGGTATAGTTTTTGATGATCAACAGCACACCTTCTCCGCCATCGATATTCATCGCGCATTCGAACATTTTATCCGGTGTCGGTGAAGTGAAAATTTCCCCGGGACATGCGCCGGACAGCATCCCATGGCCGATATAGCCGCAGTGCATCGGCTCGTGCCCGCTACCGCCGCCGGAGAGAAGCGCAACTTTTCCGTTGACCGGTGCATCAGCGCGGGTGACGTACACCGGATCCTGATGCAAGGTCAGTTCTGGATGGGCCAGTGCAAGCCCGAGTAATTGTTCATTCAGTACATCTTCGACACGGTTAATCAGTTTTTTCATTGTTTATACTCCGTCGGAGAAGGTTCGATGTCGTCACTCTGCCTGCAGGGTGTCATCGCGTAGGGATATCGCCTGAAAATCGATTCGTCTGGCGATGTCCTGATTCTGTCTGAGTTGAAGGGAAAAAAAATTCTCCGGAAATAAGTTTCATTAGGGAACGAAATATTTATTTTTTGTTCCCTAATGAAACTTATTTTGCGGGATAAAAGCAAAAATGCGACCTAGGGCTATTTTTACTCCAGATCTGGAGGGTAATGATTCGCTGTGACGAATTATTTTTTGTGCGGTCTTATTGTCGGATGACGGTAAGAAAGGGATATGGCAGCTCCTTACCCTGAAAGATTATGTGCAAGTGGAACGGATCAGGATCGCAATCCTGGTTTTTTATGAAAGCATATGTTCCATTATGAAACGTTATTTTTTTATTTCCGTTCCATTTGAGAACAAACTGAGGCGGGATTTTTTTGTCATTCATTCACCCTAAAGTGGGTTCACCGCTCTGGTTCTTTTTCCGTGCTGGCTGTAACGCGCTAGCCGGAAGGGGCAACGCCAGGGTTCATCATGTCAAACATGCACTTATTTGAGGGTGAAAGGAATGCTTAAAGTTATTCAGTCTCCAGCCAAATATCTCCAGGGTCCGGATGCATCCATTCAGTTTGGAGAGTATGCCAAAAATTTGGCAGACAGCTTTTTCGTGATTGCAGACGACTTCGTTATGAAACTTGCGGGGGAAAAAGTACTTGACGGTCTGAACAGACATAACGTCAGTTGCCATGCGGAACGTTTCAACGGCGAATGCAGCCATGCTGAAATCAATCGACTGATTACCATCCTGAAACAAAAAGGCTGCCGCGGAGTGGTTGGCCTCGGTGGCGGTAAAACACTCGATACAGCCAAAGCAATTGGTTATTACCAGAAGTTACCTGTGGTGATTATCCCGACAATTGCTTCCACCGACGCTCCAACCAGTGCTCTGTCAGTGATCTACACAGAAGCCGGTGAATTTGAGGAGTATCTGATTTACCCGAAAAATCCGGATATGGTGGTAATGGATACAGCAATTATCGCAAAAGCACCGGTACGTCTGCTGGTATCAGGAATGGGGGATGCGCTCTCTACCTGGTTTGAAGCAAAAGCCTGCTATGATGCCCGGGCCATCAGTATGGCCGGTGGTCAGTCCACTGAAGCTGCATTACGCCTAGCGCGGCTTTGTTATGATACGCTGCTGGCAGAAGGAGAGAAGGCCCGTCTGGCTGCGCAGGCTGGTGTGGTTACCGACGCGCTGGAGCGTATCATTGAAGCCAATACCTACCTCAGTGGTATCGGTTTTGAAAGCAGCGGTCTGGCTGCGGCACATGCCATTCATAACGGCTTTACGATTCTGGAAGAATGTCATCATTTATACCATGGTGAAAAGGTTGCTTTTGGCACCCTGGCGCAGCTTGTTCTGCAAAACAGTCCAATGGAAGAGATCGAAACGGTACTGGGCTTCTGCCAGAAGGTTGGCCTGCCGGTTACACTGGCTCAGCTTGGTGTAAAAGAAGGGATCGAAGGAAAGATCCAGGCAGTGGCGAAAGCGACCTGCGCCGAAGGAGAGACGATACACAATATGCCATTCGCGGTGACTCCGGACAGTGTTTGTGCCGCGATCCTGACTGCCGACCTGCTGGGGCAGCAATGGCTGGCGCGTTAATCTGCTGTTGGTAAGCCTCCTCCCCCTCTGACTGGTTCTGCCGGAGGGGGGGATTGTTAAGGTTAAATTGCGGAAATGGATATGACTGCACAGACACAGAGTTTTTCTTCAGTGATCACCCAGTCATGGCACCGCTGCAGCAGGTTTATGCAGCGGGAGATCTGGCAGGTGCCACATCAGGCGCAGGGTCTGACCTTCGAATCCATTTGCCGGCGTAAGACTGCACTGCTGACAATTGGGCAGGCGGCACTTGAAGATGCCTGGGAGTTTATGGACACCCGTCCATGTGCACTGTTCATCCTTGATGAGTCTGCCTGTATTCTCAGCCGTTGTGGCGATCCGCAGACACTGATACAACTTGAGACTCTGGGGTTTCATGATGGTAGCTACTGTGCGGAAAGTATTATCGGCAGTTGTGCGCTGTCACTGGCATCCATGCTGGGACAACCAATAAAAACCAGTGGCAAAGAACATTTTAAGCAGGCGCTGCATCCATGGTCGTTTTGTTCAACACCAGTGTTCGATAATCACGGGCGTTTATTCGGTTCAATTTCACTGTGCTGCCTGGACGGGCAGCAGGCAGGATCTGATCTGTCCCTGACTCTGTCAACCGCCCGTGAAGTGGGGAACTCGCTGTTGACCGACAGTTTGCTGGCAGAGTCGAACAGGCATCTGAATCAGATGTATGGCCTGCTGGAAAGTATGGATGATGGCGTGATGGCATGGAATGAACAGGGGGTGTTGCAGTTTCTCAATATGCAGGCGGCAACGTTGCTGCATCTGGATGCACAGGTCAGCCAGGGTAAAAATATCAATGAACTGGTTACACTCCCCGCATTGCTGCGCCGTGCTATCAAACAAGCCCGTGGGTTGAATCACGTCGAAGTTATATTCGAAAGCCAGCACCAGTTCGTCGATGCGGTGATCACCCTGAAACCTATTGTCGAGGAGCAGGGAAACAGCTTTATTTTATTGCTACATCCGGTGGAACAGATGCGGCAGCTGATGACCAGCCAGTTAGGTAAGGTCAGCCATACCTTTGAGCAAATGTCGGCAGATGATCCGGAAACTCGGCGTCTGATCCATTTCGGGCGCCAGGCTGCGCGGGGTATTTTTCCTGTTTTGCTGTGTGGTGAAGAAGGTGTGGGGAAAGAGTTACTCGCTCAGGCTATACATAATGAAAGCGAACGGGCGGAGGGGCCTTTCATTGCTGTCAATTGTCAGCTTTACGCTGACAACACGCCGGGGCAGGACTTTATGGGTAATGCACCGACCGATGATGAACATGGTCGCCTGAGTCGCCTTGAACTGGCAAATGGCGGCACATTGTTTCTGGAAAAAATTGAATACCTGGCGCCGGAATTACAATCGGCTCTGTTGCAGGTCATTAAGCAGGGTGTTCTGACCCGTCTGGATGCGCGACGTCTTATCCCGGTGGATGTTAAAGTGATTGCCACCACCACTGCCGGCCTGGCCAATCTGGTTGAACAGAACCGCTTTAGCCGTCAACTCTATTATGCCCTCCATTCTTTCGAGATAGTCATTCCTCCGTTGCGGGCGCGGCTCAACAGTATTCCTTCTCTGGTACATAATCGTCTGCGCAGTCTCGAAAAACGATTTTCCTTACGCCTTAAGGTGGATGATGATGTGCTGTCGCAACTGGCGGGTTACTCCTGGCCGGGTAATGATTTTGAACTCAACAGTATTATCGAGAATATTGCTATCAGCAGTGATAATGGCCATATTCGTCTGAGCAGCCTGCCGGAATATCTGTTCTCCGAACGTTTCGGTACCGACAGTGCATCGTCCCTGTTGCCCGCCAGTCTGACTTTCACTGCTATTGAGAAAGAGGCCATTATTCACGCCGCCCGTGTCACCAGCGGGCGGGTGCAGGAGATGTCCCGGCTCCTCAACATCGGACGCACCACATTGTGGCGCAAGATGAAGTTATACAATATCGATGCCAGCCAGTTCAGGCACCGTCGTCAGGGGTAGTTTCTTCAATCCTCGCCATTGAAAAGAGCGCATCAGAAAGTCGATTTATATAGCGCTTTAACTCGTTGCGCAGGGGAAGCGTTCTGTCCATAGTAATCAGGATTCGTTCCAGCCGGCGGGTCAGTGTTCGCGCCATGTGAAACTGGGCGGAGGCCAGATTTTTCCCCGGGATCACAAACTGCTTAAGTGGACCACTCTGGGCCATATTGCGGTCAATAAGCTGCTCCAGTACCTGAATATCGCTGTCATCAATTGTCTGTTTTAAGCGCGTTAGCCCTTTATCATCACTGGCCAGTTCCGCTCCCAGCATGAACAACGTCTTCTGTATCATATGAAGGCTTCCCCGTAGCTCGTGATGTTGGGTGGTGGCGTGACAAACACCCAGCATGGAAATCAGTTCATCGACGGTGCCGTAAGCTTCCACACGAATATTATCCTTGTCGGTGCGGCTACCGCCGAACAGGGCTGTTGTGCCCTTATCGCCGCTTCGGGTATAGATGTGATACATTTATTTTCTCTCGCTTAATGGCAGAATTTTCACCAGTTGGCCTGCGTTGGCCCCGAGTATGCGGATCTGCCCGGGGTTGTCTCCGATATGTCCGGTTACCAGTGGTCTGTCATCGGGCAACTGAGCATGTGTCAGAGCAATATCACCCGCTGCGCTGAGGCCGAGGCCTACGCGCAGCGTGGAATTTCTGGCTGCCAGCATGCTTAGCGCGCTGGCGTCTCGTCCTTCATCGCAACAGATCACCTGACAAGGGACGCCCTGTTCTTCTATCCCCCAGCAAAGCTCATCAATGGCACGGGCATCCTGCCAGTGCGGGTCATAAAAAAGATGTACTCCGGGTAGTGAAAGTGACATAGCAGCCCCCTGTGCAGCGATCAGAACGCCTGGCGGAAGATTTCTGCAACTTCTTTCTCGTTGCCTTTACGCGGATTTGAGAAAGCGTTACCGTCTTTAAGCGCCATTTCGGCCATGTATGGGAAATCAGCCTCTTTGACACCCAACTCACGCAGATGCTGGGGTATACCAATATCTGCGGAAAGGCGTGCGATGGCCCGGATTGCTTGCTCTGCAGCGTCCATGGTGGAAAGACCGGAAATGTTTTCTCCCATAAATCCGGCAATATCAGCAAACTTCTCCGGGTTGGCTATCAGATTGTAGCGTGCGACATGTGGCAGCAACACCGCGTTTGCCACACCATGCGGCATGTCATACAGACCTCCGAGCTGATGAGCCATGGCGTGAACATAACCGAGGTTAGCATTGTTAAATGCCATGCCAGCCAGCAGCGAGGCATAAGCCATATTCTCACGTGCTTTCAGGTTGGTTCCAAGTGCCACTGCCTGACGCAGGTTGCTGGCTATAAGCCGGATCGCCTGAATTGCGGCGGCGTCGGTAACCGGGTTGGCATCTTTGGAAATATAGGCTTCGACTGCATGGGTCAGTGCATCCATGCCGGTCGCGGCCGTCAGCGACGCGGGTTTACCGAGCATCAGTAGCGGGTCGTTGATGGACACTGACGGCAGATTGCGCCAACTGACGATAACGAACTTCACTTTTGTTTTTGTATTGGTCAGCACACAGTGTCGGGTCACTTCACTGGCGGTACCTGCAGTGGTGTTAACGGCGACAATGGGGGGCAACGGGTTGGTCAGGGTTTCTATACCAGCGTAGCTATAGAGATCGCCTTCATGAGTTGCAGCGATACCTATGCCCTTACCACAGTCGTGTGGACTACCTCCGCCAACAGTGACAATAAAGTCGCACTGTTCTTTGCGGAACACTTCCAGACCATCGAGGACGTTAGTGTCTTTCGGGTTTGGCTCAACTCCATCAAATACCACAACTTCAATGCCGGCTGCGCGCAAATGGCCCATGGTCTTGTCGACTGCGCCATCTTTAATAGCGCGCAGACCTTTATCGGTGACCAGAAGGGCTTTTTTCCCGCCCAACAGTTTACAACGCTCTCCGACGACGGAAATAGCATTCGGGCCAAAAAAGTTCACGTTTGGCACCAGGTAATCAAACATACGATAGCTCATAATATACCTTCTTCAATATTTACCATAATTCAGAGAAACAACGCAGAGCTGTTTCGGCTAATTGCATGTCTTGTTCTACAGTGCCGCCACTAACGCCCACGGCACCAATCACTTTCCCATCTAAAAAAACCGGAAGACCACCGCCGAAAATAACAATTCGTTGTTGGTTTGTTAGCTGTAAACCATAAAGTGACTGTCCGGGTTGTACCGCTCCGGTAATTTCATGTGTACCCTGTTTCAGGCAGCAGGCGGTATAAGCCTTATTCAGAGATATATCGCAACTGGTAACAAAGGCTTCATCCATTCGTTGCATTAACAGCGTATTTCCGCCCTGATCAACAGCGGAAAACACCACTTTTACATTGATTTCATTCGCTTTTAGTTCCACTGCTGTTGCCATTTTTTTTGCTGCAGTCAGCGTAATGGTGTTGATTTGTTGGCTCTTGTTCATGATATTCCTATGCCAGGCACACACTCAGGTGAGTATATGTGGTGCAATTAAATGTGTAGGGTTGAAATGATAAGTTATCACTGCGTCAGTGACATCGTATGGCGTTCCTTTCTCTCTATTTTCTCGTCTGCTTCCATTAAGTCAATAGAGTGGAATTTTACGATATGAACACAATTAAAACGGAAATGCTAATTTAGTGATGCGCATCACTCGTTGGGATCACATTTCTGCTCATGTGTTTATTTAATGCGTTTCAGTCTGGAACATGAATTTATTGTCTCGTACCAGACTGGAACGAAATTAATTTTATTTTTTTTATTATTGGCTCATTTAAAGTTGCGCCATTGCTGGTAACACAATCGATCCGCTGGTTAGTGTTGCCCTTACTGTGCTGCACAGCGCCCCTGTATTTACCTTTTGAGTCAATAAGCGATGAAAAGATCAAAACGATTCGAAGTGCTTGCCCGGCGTCCTGTCAATCAGGACGGGCTGATTGGCGAATGGCCTGAGGAAGGGCTGATTGCGATGGAAAGTCCGTTCGACCCGCTCTCGTCGGTGAAAGTGGAAAATGGTCTTATCGTTGAACTGGACGGCAAATGCCGCGATCAGTTTGATATGATTGACCGTTTCATTGCCGATTACGCGATTAATATCGTGGAAACAGAGCAGGCGATGCGTGTTGATGCGCTTTCTATTGCCAGAATGCTAGTTGATATCAACGTTAGCCGGGAAGAGATCATTGCCATCACTACAGCCATTACGCCCGCTAGAGCGGTCGAAGTGATGGCGCAGATGAATGTGGTGGAGATGATGATGGCATTGCAGAAAATGCGTGCCAGGCGTACTCCCTCCAACCAGTGCCATGTCACCAATCTGAAAGATAATCCGGTACAGATTGCCGCAGATGCTGCCGAAGCAGGGATCCGTGGTTTCTCTGAACAGGAAACCACGGTCGGTATCGCCCGCTATGCGCCTTTTAATGCGCTGGCACTACTGGTCGGATCACAATGTGGCCGGCCGGGTGTACTGACGCAGTGTTCCGTGGAAGAGGCGACTGAACTGGAACTGGGGATGCGAGGTTTAACCAGCTACGCTGAAACGGTCTCGGTATACGGGACTGAAGCGGTATTTACGGACGGTGATGATACACCGTGGTCGAAGGCATTTCTGGCTTCAGCCTATGCGTCGCGTGGGTTGAAAATGCGCTACACTTCTGGCACCGGCTCTGAAGCATTAATGGGGTACGCAGAGAGCAAATCTATGCTCTATCTGGAATCGCGCTGCATTTTCATCACCAAAGGTGCAGGCGTGCAGGGACTGCAAAACGGCGCGGTCAGCTGTATCGGCATGACCGGTGCTGTGCCCTCTGGCATACGTGCTGTGCTGGCTGAAAACCTGATCGCCTCGATGCTGGATCTTGAAGTTGCCTCTGCCAACGACCAGACCTTCTCTCATTCCGATATCCGTCGTACCGCGCGCACCCTGATGCAGATGTTGCCAGGCACGGACTTCATATTCTCCGGTTACAGTGCGGTTCCAAACTACGACAACATGTTCGCCGGCTCGAACTTCGATGCTGAAGATTTCGATGATTATAACATCCTGCAGCGGGACCTTATGGTTGATGGTGGACTGCGACCTGTAACGGAAGAAGAAACACTTGCTATTCGCAATAAAGCCGCTCGCGCTATTCAATCGGTGTTCCGTGAGCTGAGCTTGCCATCAATCACCGACGAAGAGGTTGAGGCTGCCACCTATGCGCACGGGAGCAAAGACATGCCACCCCGCAACGTGGTTGAGGACCTGAGCGCGGTGGAAGATATGATGAAGCGCAATATCACCGGTCTGGACATCGTCAGTGCACTGAGCCGCAGCGGCTTTGAAGATGTCGCCAGTAATATACTCAATATGCTCAGGCAACGTGTCACCGGTGACTATCTGCAAACCTCCGCCATTCTTGACCAACAGTTCAGTGTGGTCAGTGCCGTTAACGATATTAACGACTATCTGGGGCCTGGAACGGGCTATCGCATTTCCGCCGAACGCTGGGCAGAAATTAAAAATATCCCGGGTGTTATTCAGCCCGACACTATTGAATAAGGCGGTGCAACTGTGGAACAGACAACCAGGCAACGACCCAGCTTTACCCTGACGATAACTGAGGGTGAGACGGCGAAAATCGACGCCCGTGCCGATGAGGTGGTGATAGGCATTGGTCCGGCGTTTGATAAGTACCAGCATAAAACTCTGATTGATATGTCACACAAGGAGATCCTCAACGAGCTGATTGCCGGGGTGGAAGAAGAGGGACTGCATGCGCGGGTTGTCAGGATCCTGCGAACTTCTGATGTGTCTTTTATGGCCTGGGACGCGGCGAATCTCAGCGGTTCCGGGATTGGCATCGGTATCCAGTCGAAGGGGACTACAGTTATCCATCAGAGAGATTTGCTGCCCCTCAGCAACCTAGAACTATTCTCCCAGGCCCCACTGCTGACCCTGGCGACCTACCGGCAGATCGGTAAAAACGCCGCACGTTATGCCCGAAAAGAGTCACCGTCGCCGGTACCCGTGGTGAACGATCAGATGGTTCGACCGAAATTTATGGCCAAAGCTGCATTGTTTCATATCAAGGAGACAAAACATGTGGTGCAGGATGCCCCTCCTGTAACGATCCACGTAGAGGTTAAATTCGTAAGGAACTGACAATGAAAGAAAAAAACGTGACTACGCAGGATTACCCGTTATCCACCCGCTGCCCGGAGAGGATTGTCACTCCAACCGGAAAGCCGCTAACTGACATTACGCTGGAGAATGTGCTGGCCGGTAACATCGGACCGCAGGATGTCCGCATTTCGCAACAGACACTGGAATATCAGGCGCAGATTGCCGGACAGATGCAGCGACATGCAGTAGCACGCAATTTTCGTCGTGCGGCAGAACTGATTTCTGTTCCCGATGCGCGGATCCTCGAAATTTATAATGCTCTGCGGCCGTTTCGTTCGTCAGAGGCCGAGCTGCTGGCAATCGCTGATGAGCTGGAACATACCTGGCATGCCACAGTGAATGCCGGTTTTGTTCGTGAATCGGCGGAAGTATACCGGCAGCGCAACAAGCTGCGCAAAGGGAGTTAAGCGAGGGAGATTATGCCGTTAATTGCGGGGATTGATATCGGCAACGCCACTACTGAAGTGGCTCTGGCGTTCAGGGACCATCGGGCTACACGTTTTGTCGCAAGTGGTATCGTCGCCACAACAGGCATGAAAGGGACGCGGGACAATATCGCCGGGGTGATCGCCTCGTTACAACAGGCACTGGATAATACCCCATGGTCACTTGCGGACGTGGCAAAGATTTGCATCAACGAAGCGGCGCCAGTGATTGGCGATGTGGCGATGGAAACTATCACTGAAACCATCATCACTGAGTCTACAATGATCGGCCACAATCCGCAGACGCCCGGCGGGGCGGGGATAGGTGTTGGGACGACCATCGCCGTGCATCGCCTGGCGGCACTTGACGAAGCGCAGTTTGCCAGAGGTTGGATCCCGCTTATCGGCGAGGATATGGATTTTCTGGAAGCAGTCTGGCTGCTGAATGAGGCTCTGGACCTGGGTATCAATGTGGTGGCGGCTATCCTGAAAAAAGATGACGGAGTACTGATCAACAACCGGCTACGCAGGACGATGCCGGTAGTGGATGAAGTGACGCTGCTGGAGCAGGTGCCGGAAGGTGTACTGGCTGTTGTCGAGGTGGCAGTAGCCGGCCAGGTCGTGCGGGTACTGTCTAATCCCTATGGTATTGCAACCTTTTTTGCCCTGACGCCGGAAGAAACGCAGACCATTGTGCCCGTCGCCCGGGCATTGATTGGTAACCGTTCGGCTGTTGTGCTTAAAACCCCACAGGGTGATGTGCGCTCCCGGGTGATCCCTGCCGGGAAACTTTACATCAGCGGTGAGAAACGTGGCGGTGAAGCGGATGTGGCGCATGGAGCCGAAAGCATCATGCAGGCGATGAGTAGCTGTGCGCCAGTGCTGGATATTCGTGGAGAGGCAGGTACTCACGCAGGCGGCATGCTGGAACGTGTGCGCAAGGTCATGGCCTCACTGAGCGGACATGAGATGAGCGCTGTGCATATCCAGGATTTGCTGGCGGTGGATACCTTTATTCCACGCAAAGTACAGGGGGGCATTGCCGGTGAGTATTCGATGGAGAATGCGGTAGGTATCGCAGCGATGGTGAAATCAGATCGTCTGCAAATGCAGGCGATTGCCAGTGAACTGAATGTACGTCTGAAAACAGAGGTTGAAGTGGGGGGCGTGGAAGCCAACATGGCTATCGCTGGTGCGTTGACTACCCCCGGGTGTGCGGCACCACTGGCCATTCTGGATTTAGGCGCAGGCTCCACCGATGCCGCTATTATCAACGCTGACGGCAGGGTGAAATCTGTACATCTGGCTGGGGCGGGTAATATGGTCAGCCTACTGATTAAAACCGAGCTGGGGCTTGACGATCTACAGCTTGCGGAAGAGATAAAAAAATACCCATTGGCGAAAGTTGAGAGCCTGTTCAGTATTCGTCACGAGAACGGGGCGGTTGAGTTTTTTCGCGACGCACTGAGTCCCTCGGTGTTCGCCAGAGTCGTGTATATCAGGGATGGCGAACTGGTGCCAATTGATAGTCCAAACTCGCTGGAAAAAATCCGCCTTGTGCGTCGACAGGCAAAAGAAAAAGTGTTTGTCACCAATTGTCTGCGCGCGCTACGGCAGGTTTCTCCGGGTGGTTCTATCCGCGATATTACCTTTGTGGTCCTGGTGGGGGGCTCATCGCTGGACTTTGAGATCCCGCAACTGCTCACTGAGGCCCTGGCACACTATGGTGTGGTCGCCGGGCAGGGCAATATTCGGGGAACGGAAGGACCGCGTAATGCAGTAGCGACTGGCCTGGTTTTAGCCTGCGAAACTGATTAATGAGGTAGCCAGATTAACACTTTTTTATTAAACGCTATTTTTAAGGAGTCCGATTATGAGTCAGACGTCAACTATACAGGGGCAATGCATTGCCGAGTTCCTCGGTACTGGTTTGCTTATTTTCTTTGGGACGGGTTGTGTCGCGGCACTGAAAGTGGCAGGAGCCAGCTTCGGGCAATGGGAAGTCAGTATCATCTGGGGGCTGGGCGTGGCAATGGCTAGCTATCTGACGGCGGGGGTATCCGGTGCTCATCTCAATCCGGCGGTAACTATCGCGCTGTGGCTGTTTTTCCTGGCGTGAACGATATCGCTGAACCAGTGCTCATTCAGACATTCATCGCGAAATCGTCCGTTAAAGCTATCAATAAATCCGTTCTGCGTTGGCTTGCCCGGCTGGATTAAGCGTAACTCAACACCATGCTCAAAGGCCCATTGATCCAGTGCGAGGTAAGTGAACTCCGGCCCCTGGTCCGTTCTTGTCGTCGCCGGATAGCCCCGAAACAGTGCAACACTGTCCAGAATACCCGTGACCTGAACGCCTGAAAACCCGAATGCGGTGATAATTGTCAGACACGCCTTCGTGAAGTCGTCCACACAGGCCAGGCACTTGATCCTGCAACCTGTGTCCAGCGCGTCCATGACGAAATCCATCGACCAGGTCAGGTTGGGCGCTGCAGGGCAAAGCAGCGGCAGACGTTCCGCTGCCAGGTCTTTACGACGTCGTCTGCGTTTTACGTCCAGCCCGCTGAGATGATAAAGGCGGTACACGTGCTTGTGATTAACATGAAGGCCTTCACGGCGCAGTAACTGCCAGATGCGGCGATAGCCAAAACGCCCGCGCTCCAGTGCCAGTTCAGTGATGCGCCCTGATAAATGCGCATTAGCCATCGGACGCAGAGCCTCATAGCGGCAGGTCGACAGAGACAAACTTGTAAGCTTGCAGGCATGACGTTGCGACAGACTGGTCGCTTTGCACATCACTATCACGGCTTCCCGCTTCTGGTCTGTCGTCAGCAATAAACGTTGTAGCGCCATCAGCTCACTTACAGGTCAGAGTACTGCGCCAGAACGATATTCGAACTGACTCTGTTCTGACGCCTGAACCCAGTAGTTATCGTGACACGGTATAGATCCAGTCGTTACAGCGTGGGCATTTCTTACCGCCGAAGTAAGTATGTTCACACCGGGTACAACGCCAGTTTCGGGTCCGAGTGTTCAGCGGCGCCCGGCTAGCCGAATTCCGCTCTCGTCTGGCTGCAGGCCTTACCGGTGCAGCTCGCCTTGGTGGACTTATCGCGTATCGGCAGCCCTGATTGTTAAGCCTCTCTCTCCGGTTGCTTCGGGCATGGACAAATATCTCCTTCCCCGAAGCAACCTCCTGAATAATCACCTCAGTATGGCAGGAATCACACAGCAAACGCCCTCGGTAGTGGTAAGGGACTTGCTGTACGGTCACCCATTCACCGTCTTCGGTGATGGCGTGTTCAACCGGTCTAAATTGCATCATGGCACCCCTCCCTCCGCAGATAGAACCATCCCCCGGGGATAAACACTGCTCGTTGTGGTACGCATATCATTCCACCTCGTTGCTGATAACTTCGGTGCTGTGGTCGCCAGTACGGCAGGTCAGGCAGTACCGTTCGCCGTGGTAATCGCTGTCGCACTCCGAACAGTGCCAGTTGGCCTTTCGCACCAGAGGTAAGACATCCGGCACATAGCGACGCAGCATGCGCACCCGCCTGGCTTCCTTAGGCTCAGGGCGTACGTACGGGCAATGGTGACGACCGTTCTCGGTCAGGTCTTCCCATGTGTGCTCAAACCACGGGCGATTGGTGACCCATTCCGGGTGGAATACCAGGGCGCTGCCGCAGAGGTGGCAGGTGTAGCGGTCGTAAGGGTAAAGCTGTGCAGTGACCGCGCCCGTGAGGCGCTGATTACCGTCAAGCGCGATAAAAGATTTGGCATAAATCGTCATAGTATTGGTCCTTTGCCATACGACCGCGCAGGCGTAAACCATCCCGGGGAGGGCAGCAGTGCAGGTCATACGACTGGTGGCGTTAAATCAGATGGGGAATGTGATTGCGTTCGATAGATTACGGACGGGAATTTGCAATGCGTTGCTGTAACCAGGCTTCCACTTCGCTTTCAAGCCAGCGGGAGCTTCTGCCCAGCTTAATGGGTTTCGGGAACTCACCGTCCTGTATGAGCTTATAGAACCATTTGTCGGTTAAGCCGGTGAGCTGGGTGATAAACGCCATCGTTACCAGTTGGTCTTTAAGAACGCTGTAATCTGTGGTCATCGTTTTTCTCCGTTGGTGATATGGGAGAAGAAGCCAAGTTGAATGCTGCAGACTTCTTCAAACGATGTGCCCGTGGCGTATTTTTTTATTCGCTGATGAGGCTTCTGCGGTGTCTGCCATTGACTGCCGGGGCCGGGACAGCACTTACTCTGTAAATCCGCCGCTCTGTCCGCTGCGACTGCTTACCCAGGTAGCTCAGGATGTACTGCATGCCCTCCCGTCCTCTGCTGTCGGAAAAGCTAACTACGCGCTCTCCCCGAATCCTGTAATGTCCTTTAGGCTCACAGCGGTGCGCATAGCCTTCTCCATCCGTGATGTCCTCCCACAGCGACTGAATGGCTTCCCAGAAGCACCAGACCTTCCTGTGACGCTGACCGTTGAGATAAAACGCCGCATGAATGTGGTAACGGTGATCTTCACCGTATTCCAGCACCCATGCGTAACCAACCAGCCCCAATAGTGTCGTACATCGTTCCGTCAGCCAGGTTATATCGGCGACCAGTTGATTCACGTCAGCGGCGTTAAATGAGTCACTCTCCTGGCGGTAGGCAAAATCCACCCGAAGCATTAAGAGTTTCGAGTAGCAGTTGAAGAGCTGGTTCTGATGAGTGAATAATACGTTCTGCAGCAAGTTATCGGGTACGTGATTTCGGTTGGTATTGTGAAGCATGATATTATCCCGTGATTATTAGTGTTCATGGGATAACAGCCGCGTGTTATTTTTTACTGCGTGGAATGAATCAGGTTATCCGTCAGGTTCATGCTTAACGCCGTCACTGGTACCATCAGCAGAGTATTATCAGCGTGAGGGGATATTGCTCATATCATCCTCAGGGTAATATCCGGGACTATTGTTCAGCATAAGTGCATTACAATCAGACTGGAGATGAGATTAATTACGCTGAGTGTATGCGACTAAACTCTGCTGATGGATATCTCGTTGATGTGGTGCCGATGGGGAGTATCAGTACGCTTCTTTATAAAATAACACTAATAACCTAAATTAATCTATTTTGAGGGTTTCAGTCAGTCTCAGGCTAAAGATTTAGCGTTGTATATTTCTGGCCATACACGTCGTCCGGGAGAACACTGTTAATCCAACTTCACCTGAGTAACATCACCGCGCATTCCCGTAAGCTGCCGTACAGGTGTTATGCTACGCATACCTTCCCGCCACTTACGATAATACTCTCTGAGAATGTCGTTCACTGTGCTTACTCCTCTACACCCAGCGTATATTATCTTCACCACTCTGATATCAGAGTGATGTGTGTCCCACCCCCGGTCACTTATATTGGCACAACGGCTACGCCGGTACCTGTAAAGGTAACGTTTTGTATAATTGCAAGACAGTATAAAAAATGAAAGTACGAACGCCGCGGATAAAGTGCCTCCATCCAAACCAGATGTTCTCACACTGAACCTGTAGCATTATAATCCTGTTATAATGAGAGATAGAATATCCTTAATAAGAATGAAACCATGAGCGCATTCGAAGTTAACTCATTGATTTAAGTTAATTATAAAGATGTGTAATTGCATGATATTCATCTGATATCTGCGTGATAACTCAATGAAAGCCACTTGGTTTATGCAGTGAATCCAGCTTGTGATTGTGGTTCTTCCTTCAGATATTGCTATGTATATTCAGTTGAATTCTTTGTGATGCTTCACATTTCTGTTTTTATACTCAACGTATACTTGTCAATAATTTTTATTCAATGTTATCAGAGGGAGCTGTATGCACAGGTATATTGAAGTGAATTCAGTCAGGGAAGGGGTCTATCTTCTCTGGCGCCTTGGTCATGCAGAAGATGCCAGACGCTTTGCTTTCAGTTCGCAAAAGAACCGTCAACAAATTCAGGATAAAATTAACGGTATCATTGATGATGAAATACAAAATAATGACGGTGACGCACATATTCTCAGAGCAGTGCTCCGGTATGCCACAAATTACCGTGAACGTAGTGTTGATGAATCTCAGTTGTCATGGCTCAGGCGGGATGCTTATGGTTGTCTGTATTTCTGGTTAGGATTAGTAAAAGAATACGTAACATTCGGGATGACGGAGAGTAATGAAGTGAACCCTCGATATTATTACCGACGGGAGGGGCATTTCTGGCTTACTGGTGAGCACATGTCGTCATCAGTCCCTGACACGCCGGAACAATGTTATCTGGCAATATTATCCATCCTGGATATGCTACCTCATCGGATTAAACGCAAAGATGCCATTATAGCGGAACTAAGGGATGAGTATTTTTACAATAAGGAACGATATAGAAAAGATTTTTCCTGGATAACTGACGCAGAGCCTGAAAACATTGCATGGATAATGGCTCAATTCGGTCTGCATCGAAAAATCCTTCGGGATTTTAAAAATATTAACCTTGTTCATGAGATGCAAAACCTTGCTGTTCCTGCACTATATTATCTCTGGGAGGAAGAGCCAGACACAAAGCAACTGTTTCTTAATACGTTGCGCAAACGCTATGCAAATATGAAGCATCGTAAGAAAGTAGCGGTTAAGTCTCCGGTTAATATTCGTATTTCTGAAAGTGCAAAAAAGACGCTGGTAAAACTGGAGAAACGCTTTAACCGAAACAGGGCTGATGTGATTGAATATCTGATAGAAAAAACCTGGCAAGAGTTGAACCAGAAAAACTAATAAATTCTCAGTTATATATCATTTTACTGAATTCCCTCCCGTTTACTTAAGTCAGGCCATCCATTCCGGATGGCCTTTTTTTCATTCAGAGGCCAGCATGAAACATCTCTCGGGCTACGCCATTATCCGCCGTCACCTGCGGCGCTATCCACGCTCACTTCGACAACATTTGCTGAAAGAACTCAATCAACTCGTCACGTATGAACCCGTGATTGGCCTTATGGGCAAAACTGGCGTAGGGAAGTCCTCACTGTGCAATGCTCTATTCCGTAGTGAAGTCTGCGCCGTGAATGCAGTGGAAGCCTGCACCCGTCAGCCGCAGCGTGTCCGGCTGCGCTTCGGCAACCATTACCTGACACTGGTTGATTTGCCTGGTGTGGGCGAGAGCATTATCCGTGACGGCGAATACCGCGAGCTGTATCAAACCCTCCTGCCACAGCTTGATATGGTGTTGTGGGTGCTCAAAGCTGATGACCGGGCTTTTTCAGTGGAAGAACAGTTTTATCAGGATGTATTTGCACCGTACAGTGGCTCACTACCGTCTGTTTTATGGGTGATTAACCAGGTCGATAAAACCGAACCAGCCGAACAGTGGAACTGGTCATCTTCTCAGCCATCGGCGCTACAGGCTGAACGGATTGCGCAGAAGCTGCAGTCGGTGGCCCGTCAGTTAGGTATCACCGAAACGGATATTCTGCCGGTTTCGGTCCGGGGACGTTATCGTCTTTCTCGTCTGGTGGAATCGATGATAACCCGCCTCCCAAAGCAGGCACGCAGCCCGTTTGTCCCCCACCTCCATAAAAGGTATCGAACGGAAATGATTGTCAGTACCGCCAGCGGTAGCTTTGGCGATGCTGTTGTAGACGTAATAAATAAGGTTATCGAACTTGCCCCTTTGCCCCATATGGCCCGCACGGTACTGCAGGCTGCCACACATTCAGTTGCCCGTGCGGCCCGCTCTGTCTGGTCGTTCTTCTTTGGCTGACGACTTTTGATAAACCCGGAGAGGTCAGCCGATAACTAAATTTGCTGCTTGATGATCGATTTTGTCGATCGAACCGATCGGGTTTATTCATTATCCGCAATCAGTTCCAGGTTATAAAATCCCTCAGGGACTGCTCTGCCAATCTATTTTCTCATTAAAAATCAATGCGATAAATCGCAGAATTCTTCGCATATTCAGGGAGGTGTCTTCCATTGTTACTTCTGTGGGTCGGACTGGTCGGGCTGATGTACTGGCTTATCGCTAAGGCCGCGCATGAAAACCCTTATCCGTCTGTCCGGCTCCCGTGCGGATATATCACATTCATCATCTATATGGTCTGCCTGCTGTTCATTATCACCACCCCGGTGAGATGGCAGGCTTCTGACAGGAATACGTCATGGAAAAAACATTTTTAATTACAACCCTTCTCGCATCGGCGCTGGTGCCTGTTGCCTCTCATGCCTTTGGTAGTACGGAGACGTGGGTCAGTGGTAATACGCAGGGTACGGCTGAGTACACCATTCTCGGTAAAGGGCAGTCACAGCTTTACCTTGCCTGCGACAGCCACGGTGATAGACCTGAAATGCTTATGTTCACTGATGAGTCCGGGCGACGGGTCAGCACCGACAATAATCAGCGCATCCTGGTGAAAATTGACCAGGAAGACACTGCTGAGGTCAGCGAAACAGCCAGTCATGTGGGTTCGGATAATTTTGCCTGGATGTGGGACAGACTGCGAACCGGCAGGCAGGTAACTGTGTCCGGCGATGGTGTGAAACCCGCCACCTTTACCCTCAAAGGTGCAACCAGTGTTTTACCGGCATATACCGAATCATCCTGTGTGGCAGAGTTCGCACGCTAACCTCAGTTAAGGAAAAACGAATGAAAAGCATATTACTCGCGGCAATTATCGGGATGGCTTCGTCTACGGCTATGGCTGCTGAGGCCCCCTTCAAAGTGAGCTCCGGCCCCAGCAATGCTGGTGCGCTGTACAGTAAAGTCTATATTACTTCCCGGTCAGATTCGGTGGTGATAAAGAAGATTGTCGTAAACCGTGGCAACTGCCAGGATGCCGAAGCCATGCCCTGGAAACCAGTCAGGCTGGGATTCGGTAATACCGTTGACCGTTTATTTGTCGGCAAAGGCTTTATGTCAGCCTGTAACATACTTGAAATTGCCATTGATACTGATAAGGGCACCTGGACGTTCAATACCAGCCAGTAATCTGGACGATAATTACCCCATCATCAACGCCCTGCTCATTCGAGCGGGCGTTTTCTTTTGTCTCACTATAAAGGAAACGTTTATGAAACTCGCCAGCCGCTTTGGTGCGGTGAACCTTGTCCGCCGTGATCGCCCGTTAACCCGTGATGAACTGGCGTACTATGTGCCAAGTGTGTTCAGTGAAGAAAAACATGCATCACGCAGTGAACGCTATACCTGCATTCCCACCATCACCCTGCTCGACAACCTGCAGCGGGAAGGCTTTCAGCCGTTCTTCGCATGCCAGACCCGTGTGCGCGATCAGAGCAAACGCGAACACACCAAACACATGCTGCGCCTGCGCCGCGAAGGCCAGATTGCCGGTAAACAGGTGCCCGAAATCATCCTGCTCAACAGTCATGATGGCTCAAGCAGCTATCAGATGCTGCCGGGACTGTTTCGTGCGGTGTGCCAGAACGGGCTGATTTGCGGTGAGTCCTTTGGCGAGGTCCGGGTGCCCCATAAGGGGGATGTTGTCGGGAAAGTCATTGAAGGGGCTTATGAAGTGCTGGGGGTGTTTGACCGGGTGGAGGAGAAGCGGGATGCGATGCAGTCACTGCTGTTGCCGCCGCCCGCGCAGCAGGTGCTGGCGAAAGCCGCCATCACCTACCGGTTCGGCGAGGAACACCAGCCGGTGACTGAAGCACAAATCCTGTCGCCACGCCGCTGGCAGGATGAGAGCCACGACCTGTGGACCACCTACCAGCGCATACAGGAAAACCTGATGAAAGGCGGGCTGTACGGAAAGAGCACGCAGGGTAAACGCATGCACACCCGGGCCGTGAAAGGTATCGACAGCGATGTGAAGCTCAACCGTGCCCTGTGGGTGATGGCGGAAAACATGCTGTCACTGTGTTCATAGCCACCGCGCTTCACTGTCCCTCATCCCTGTCATCCCGCCCTGTATCTGTCTGCCCCCCTGATTTTTAAAATATTACGGAGAAACACCATGAACCAGACCGGACATCCCCTTCCGGCGGATGACGCCTGCCGCGAATTGTCTGCACTTTACGTCTCTGTCGTCCCTGAACATGAACGCCAGGATTTCTGGCGGCGGCACTTCGGGACCGTCCCGCCGTGGCTGTCGCCGGAGCTGACTATCCTGAGCTGGTTCAGCCGCCTGTACCGGGAATACAGCGGCGGCTACTGGCATTTTTACACCCTCAGCAACGGCGGTGTGTTTATGGCGCCGGACAGCCAGGAGACGTATGACCTGTACTGTAAATCAAACGGCAACCGTGCCACGCTGGGCGCCGAAGCGGCAGGCATTGCCGCCTGTCTGATGACATACAGCCACCTGTCCTTTGTCACCGCCCGGGGTGACATGGCAGAGCATTACTACCGCCTTCGCGACTACGCACTTCGCCACCCGGAATCCCGGGATATCCTGAACCTCACTGACTGAGAAACCCGCCATGTCTGAATTATTACTGACAGCCCCGCCGGGGATGCCCCCGGCGTCCCTGCGCATCGTGAAACTCGCCTTACGCTTGCTCGACCGGCATCTCAGAACACCCGGTCAGTCGCTGACTTCCAGCCATGCCGTCCGGGACATGCTGCGTCTGCAGATGGCCGGACTGGAGCGCGAGGTCTTTATGGTGCTTTACCTCGACAACCAGCACCGCCTGCTGGAAAGCGATACGGTCTTTTTCGGCACGATTAGCCAGACGGAGGTTCACGCCCGTGAAATTGTCAAAGGGGCACTGCGTCACAATGCCGCTGCTGTCATCCTGGCCCATAACCATCCTTCCGGCTGTACCGACCCGAGCCATGCCGACAGAACCATCACGCAACGACTGATACAGGCCCTCGGGCTGGTTGATGTCCGTGTGCTGGACCACCTCATCGCCGGTCGCGGCGACATTCTGTCCTTTGCAGAGCAGGGCCTGATTTGAAGGCCCTGACCATAAACGTTATCCATTTCCGGAGTAATAACTCATGACATTATACACATCCCCGCCATGGGGACTGCGCCACGATATCACCCCCTGCTTTGGTGCCCGCCTGGTCCAGGAGGGAAACCGCCTGCATTACCTGGGGGACAGGGCCGGGCTCTACGGAACGTTCTCCGCCATGCAGTTACGTGCGCTGGACCGCAGCTTTCCGGTATTTATCCGACGGATGGAATCCGCGCTGCGTTCCGGTGAACTGGACCCGCATAAGGCACACACCCTCAGACGGGAAAAGGAAGGTCTGATTTGCGAGGCCGACACGCGGGGAAGCTGTGGTTATGTTTACGTTTCTGTTTATCCGGCTCCACAGCCAGCATAAAGGAGGCAGACATGCTTGTCCCCATTGAACACCTGTATGGCTTATGGCGGGAACTGGAGAACATCGCCGTCACTGAGGAAGACGGCTCCCTGGTTATCCGTGACGCATTTATTCACTTCCCTGCCGGTACGCCGGTCCTGGATATCTGGGTCTGGTTCGAAGACAACAACAGCGCGTTCGTGGTTGCCCGGATGCTGTACGGCTGACCCGGCACACTGGCCCTTCTGACATTAATTCCACGAGGATTTCGTATGAAACACATCACTGCACCGGCCACGGTGCCGGTGTCCCCGTGCCTGTCGCCCGTACAGGCATGGCAGACCTTACTGACTTATCTGCTGAATAAACATTACGGACTCACCCTGGATGACACACCGTTCTGTGATGACCGGGTCATCCGAAAACATATTGATGCCGGTATCACACTGGTGGATGCCGTGAATTTCCTGGCTGAACGTCATGACCTGGTGCGCACGGACAGACGGGGAGTTGCCTGGCTGGAGCAGTCGCCGTTCTTAACCACGCTGGACGTTTTACGGGCAAGACTCGCGACCGGATTAAAAACGGTTTACACAAAACCCGGTATAAAGGAGGAAAGAATATGAAGCTCATAACCCTACGTCTGAGCGTTCATCCGACTGCGAAGATGAGCTGTTCAGGATAAAGTATTTCCAGAACGTCAGCGGCCACATTATCTTTAAAAGGCCAGATCTGGTTGATAAAATGAATGAGATTCTCGCGAGGTATTATCCCTCAGCTTTGCCATCCCGTTCCTGAATGCGATCCCCTTTTTACTATCATTCAGGAATGAGGGTATAAATGAGGGCACAAAAACAACCACATTGAAAATATCATTTAAATATCAATATATTGCTTATCAACATCGATTCCGAGTCCGGCACCACTTATTCAGAGAACCCGCCCACAAGGCGGGTTTTTGCTTTTGGCGATACGGACTCTCCATCGAACTCCGTTCGATTATTCGCCGCAAGCGGCTCACCCCTACGGGCTGAGAGATCCCCAGTAATATGGTCAGTTCACCATGACCATATTACTGTACTCTTTACCTAACATTTTCAGTGCATTAGCGATATTCAGCCGCCTTAGTATTCCGGGCTCATGCCGCAGAACCTCAACCGCCAGCCTCACATAAGACAGGATCCTTTTGTCTTTTATACTGTTTGCCTGATAGCGCAGGTGGCGCTGCTTTTTCTCCGCCAGATACCCTGCCAGCCACATCACCAGACTCGCCATGGCCGCCACGACGCTCAGTACCGCCAGACGTCCATTGCCCTGGCTGCGGCTCAGCCTCAGTCCGAACCCGAAGCGCGGGCTTTTTTCATCCCGGAAGTTCTGCTCTATCTGCATCCGGCGACTGTACAGCGTCATTATCTGTGCTGGCTCCATACCTGCCACATTGCTGAACAGCAGCCACGGCTCCTGTGCGCTGCGACGATGCTCTCTCTGCGTTTTTGGCATTCCCCCTTTGCCGTGACGGCCTGCTCCCGGGCGTTTCTGCAGATAAAAGTGACCGTAACAGGGCGTGCGGGGTTTCCGGGCCAGGACGCCATAACCCACTCTTACCGGGTATTCGCCGGCATGAAGGTCGCTGATTTTCATCCAGCGTGTATCGCCGTCCATCCGGAAGCACACGAGCCCTCTGACCCGACCGACGAAGGACCAGCCCAGCAGACTGATGTGACGGAACCAGTCGGTGCGAAAGCCGGCATCGGTAATAATCGTGACCGCTTTTTCCGGCGGAACAGCCGCATGGAGGCGGTCGAGGAAGGCGCACTGTATCCTGCTGTTCTGGGCGAGTTCAGCCGGAACGACTTCGCTCATCAGCGGAAGTGAGCGGCCGTTACAGACCAGACTTGCGCGCAGCAGATGCCAGTTTTTATCAGGCCATCCGGTCCAGTCGACAGCAATAACGCAGAACGGCATGAGGGAGGTAATGGCACGGGTGAGCTGCATCTGGATACGGGGAAGGTCGCGGTGAAGGGCGGAGTTACCGAGGGCACGGTCGACCCGTTTGATTTTATTTTTGACGTGAGCGGAACCGGGAAGGGAGCGTCCGAGACTGGTCAGGGTGAGTTCAGCACCGTTGCAGAGCGCAACAGCCATGGAAGTGAGGACATTAATGCGGAAAGAATGAATCCCGCGTAAAGACGAGGAAAAGAATTTCTGGCACACTGTCTTTAAAGGCACGATGAGGTCTCTTCTGATTTGTTAGCGCAACCAGTAGATCACACTTCATCGTGCCTTTCACTTTTTCTGGGGATTCCTCAGCCCCTACGGGGCCAGCGCGTCCAGAGCCATATATTCCCTTCACCCTGGCGGGTGCGTTTTCGCGCATTTTTTTTAAAATGTAACCCTGATAAGGCGCTTGCGCCGTATCCGGGAATCCAGGGTGCGCTGCGCTTACCGAGCGCCCCCTCACTCAATGAGCCAGACAGGCTCTTTTCGTCTCGCCACTTACGTCTGGTAACGATCATCCCCTCCCCTGGCTGGAGCTCCCCACAAGCAGCACCTATACTGCGGTCATGCTTTAACCATTCCCCCAAAGCTTATGACAACCCAAACGCTTACCCGTCAATGGCGTCTGCCTGGCGCCATCGTAGCAGTGATGTTATTGCTGGCCGCTGCCTTCGCGTTGCATGCGCACTGGAATGCCTTTATCCAGTGGTGCCTGGCAACCCAGATTACGCTGCATCGTTATCTGGTGATGTACCTGCTGCAACTGAATAACCATCAGTATGCCGGTGGACTGTGGCTACTGACCGGTTCGTTCTTTTATGGCGTGTTACATGCGGTTGGGCCGGGTCATGGAAAATTTATCGTCACAACCTATCTCAGCACCAACCAGGAGAGCCAAACCGCCGCCCGCGTCATCCCGTTTCTTGGCAGCCTCATGCAAGGTGTGAGCGCCATTCTTTTTGTCTTCATCCTCGCGGTTGGTTTTAACCTCGCCTCCGGCGATCTCAGTGAGAGTCGCTGGTACGTTGAGAAAATCAGCGCGTTTATGGTGGGTGGGTTTGGCGTCTGGCTCATCGTCAAAGCGATAAAAACCATCAAACCGCAGAAAATGAAAATCACTGCCATGAGGCCTCTGTCTCACCGGCATTCTGACGACTGCGGCTGCGGAAACCACGGTGTGGGAATCAGTACGCAGGGCGACTGGAAAACACGTCTGGGTGTCATACTTGCCATTGGCGCACGCCCCTGCAGCGGCGCAATCATGATTTTGCTCTTTTCTAACGCGCTGGGCATTGTGAGCTGGGGCATCGCAGCCGTAATGACAATGGCATTCGGTACCGCATTGTCGATTATGGGTCTGTCACTGGCAGTGCGTTATGCCCGCAACCGGACGGCTGCCTTTTTTGGTGAGGAGAGCGGCAGCATGCCATGGCTGGTACCGGCACTGAATATCGTCGGCGGCCTGGCGCTGATTTTGTTCGCCGTGGTGTTGTTCTTAACCGTCGTTCCGGTCAGTCCTGGCGGTGATTATATTGCGGCGGGCTGCTGATAAAAAAAGCCCGGTACGTGAACCGGGCTTTGTCTGTTACTCGTTAATCCGTGGGTGCTGGTCGACAAGGCGTGAGCGTTTCGCCTGTAGCTCAGCAATTTCCGCATCGATGTCTTCGATTTTCTGTTCAATATTATCGTGGTGCTCGCGCAGGATCTCTTTTGCCTCCTGGATATCGGAGGCCGCAGGCGTCGCACCTTTTAATGGGCGGTTCGCCGTCTCCTTCATCGTAAGCCCAGTGATCAGACCAATCACCGCAACAACCATCAGATAATAAGCTGGCATCATCAGGTTCTGCGTACTTTCAACCAGCCAGGCGGCCAGTGTCGGGGTCAGACCAGCCACCAGCACCGAAATGTTAAAGGCACTCGCCAGTGCGCTATAACGAATGTGTGTCGGGAACATTGCCGGCAAGGTCGATGCCATCACGCCAATGAAACAGTTGAGAATCACGGCCAGCATCAGCAATCCCGCGAAAATCAGCCCCGTCACGTTGCTGTTGATCAAGATAAATGCCGGAATGGACAGCGCAAACAGCGCCACACTCCCCAAAATAATAAACGGACGGCGGCCAAAACGGTCGCTCAGTAAGCCCATCACAGGCTGAACAAACAGCATACCGACCATAATCGCGATAATAATCAGCACGCCGTGGTCTTCTGAATAGTTCAGGTTATGCGACAGATAGCTCGGCATGTACGTCAACAACATGTAATAGGTGACGTTGGTCGCAATCACCATACCGATACAGATCAGCAAACTACGCCAGTGCTTTGTCGCAATCTCTTTGAAGGAGACTTTCGGGCCGTTTTGCAGCCCTTCGCGATCGCCCTGCTCCAGTTTATCCACGTGCTGCTGGAACGCCGGAGTCTCTTCCAGCGCATGGCGCAAATAGAGACCGATTATCCCCAGTGGCAACGCCAGGAAGAAGGGAATACGCCAGCCCCAACTGAGGAAGTTTTCTTCACCAACGACGGTGGAGATAAGCACAACGACGCCCGCACCGATAACGAAGCCCGCTATCGAACCAAAATCAAGCCAACTGCCCAGAAAACCGCGTCGACGGTCCGGGGAGTATTCCGCTACGAAAATCGATGCGCCGGTGTATTCCCCGCCCACTGAAAACCCCTGTGCCATTTTGCACAGCAAGAGCAGGATAGGCGCCCAAATACCAATAGAGGCATACGAGGGAATAAGCCCAATACAGAATGTACTGACGGACATAATCACAATGGTGATAGCGAGGATTTTCTGCCGCCCATATTTATCGCCAAGCATCCCGAAAAACAAACCACCCAGCGGGCGAATCAGGAACGGAACGGAGAAGGTCGCCAGCGCGGCAATCATTTGCACACTGGGGTTGGCATCAGGAAAAAACACTTTACCCAGTGCGTAAGCTACGAACCCATATACGCCAAAATCAAACCATTCCATCGCGTTACCGAGTGAAGCGGCAGTTATTGCTTTTCGCAACTTACCGTCATCAATGATGGTTACATCGCGCAGCGTAATAGGTTTAACTTTCTTCCTTTTTAACATGATGTCCTCTTTTGACTTTCGCCCTGAACCGCGCATTTGATATGCCATACCGACATTGCGCGTATTAAGCCGTACATGCCGACTTACCTTGTTCAAGCGTAGCAGGTTTACTTACACTGGCTGGTTACAGCCTGTACAACCGAACCTGTTGACGCCTGGCAGAGCGTTGTTTAACCGCCTTTTACCCTAACAGGGTTTAAAAACGTGATCAACTTCACACAAAATATCCCTGTGATAACACCCACAATTCTGGCAATCCCCTCCTCTTTCTGTCGGAACTGCGTTTTACTTAACGAGAAAAAACGTTTTTAACTTATAGAATACTCCCGGTTGCTATTTACACTGATATGCCATACCCCCCGTGATTATTATTCTGCTAGCTGTATCCATTCACCTTTTTACAGAAACTATGTAACGCAAAGTTATTTAATTGTTCACATATAAATCTTTACACGGAATATGTGATGAAGATAACTAAAACAGTGTTTTATTTTCATTGAATCAATATTCCAATGATCGCATCATACGTCCAGACACAAAACAGACAAGGATAGCGACGGTGCTCTCCGGAAAGGAATAACAGCTCCGGACATTGAACAAATTCAAACCAGGAAGGTTTAACTCATTGAATAGCATGTTTTTATTTTCTCGGTCATTGCACATGATGAGATATGAGGATTCATAATGAAAATCAAAGCCACCATTGAACGCATCCCCGGTGGGATGATGTTAATACCTTTGCTGCTTGGGGCAATTTTAAATACGCTGGCACCTAATACAGGCGCTTATTTCGGTTCTTTCACCAAGGGTATGATCACAGGTACGGTACCTATTCTTGCCGTTTGGTTTTTCTGTATCGGCGCGTCAATTGATTTACGCGCCACCGGGACCGTCTTACGCAAATCCGGCACGCTGGTACTGACAAAAATCGCCGTTGCCTGGGTAGTGGCAATGATCGCCGCCACCTTTATCCCGGAAGGCGGTATTCAGACCGGTTTCTTCGCCGGTATCTCCGTATTGGCTATTGTTTCCGCGATGGACATGACCAACGGCGGCCTGTATGCCAGCCTGATGAACCAGTACGGCACCAAAGAAGAATCGGGCGCATTCGTGCTGATGTCACTGGAATCCGGCCCACTGATGACCATGGTCATTCTGGGATCTGCGGGCCTGGCATCCTTCGAACCGCACCATTTTATCGGAGCTGTACTGCCGTTCCTGATTGGCTTTACGCTGGGCAACCTCGACCACGATCTGCGCGCGTTCTTTAGTAAAGCCACACCGGTACTGATCCCGTTCTTCGGCTTCGCGCTGGGTAATACCATCAACCTGAAAGTGATCCTCGATACCGGTCTGCTGGGTATCGTCCTGGGTATCGCGGTTATCATCATCACCGGTATTCCACTGATTATTGCCGATAAAGTCATTGGTGGCGGTAACGGTACGGCAGGTGTCGCCGCCTCATCGGCAGCCGGGGCTGCGGTAGCAAACCCGGTGATCATTGCGCAAATCAACCCGGCGTTTGAACCGGTAGCCGCCTCCGCAACGGCGCTGGTGGCAGCAAGCGTGATTGTAACGGCGATTCTGGTGCCCATCATCACCGCACTGTACGCCAGACGGTTTGGCGACGTGCCTGAGACGACCAAAACGGCAGACAATCCCGCCGCATCGCTCAATCATTAAAAAAAGCCCCCGACGTGACACGCCGGGGGCTTCTCTTTGCCTGTTTATCGCTATGCCCTGCAATTAGCCATCAATATTGGTTAATTGCAGGACACACCTTTTTACTCACCGAAAATCTCATCCACCATGGCAGTGGCTAAGCGCGATGCCGAACAGAGCCTTGGCATACCTAACGCGACTGTCTGCCAGCTTTGGGTCACCGACCAGCAAATAGGGTGACGATCCGCATCGCACCAGTCACCAAGCCAGCCCAGCAGATCTTTATAATCCATCAGGCCCGGTGTCGCAGGCGTTGTCAGCCACTGGTGATAAAAATGGCGAGTGGCAGGCGCAGCATTAATACCCTGCGCCAGAAAATCAGAGGCCATCGCACGCAGGTTATCTTTCAGCATGGAAGCCACCTCGCTACTCGCCAGGCGGCAGGCGTCGCCAAAAGCGCCCCAGCGTAACTCTTCCAGCGCAACATAGCAGCGCCCCGCCATCGACCAGCCGTTATAATTCCCGGCCCGCCAGCGGGTAAAAATTTGTTCGCTGTGATTTCCCGCCTGTACCGTTAAGCCACGCTGGCCGAGCGCTTTCTCTTTCCAGCTCGCTCGCTGGCTAAAGTGCTCAATTAACTCATCATATTGCTGCTGGTTGCCCGGTGTGTTGGCGGGACGGCGCTGCTCAGCCTGCTGTAATGAGACCAGACGCTGGGTGATACGCGTCAGCGCAAGATGACCGGGGTCGAGCATACTGGCGAGCTTTTCCGCCAGTCCCAGACGTAACGAGTCATTCTCATTTAAGACACCGGACATGGCCCACGGGCGCAGTTGGGTCTGCGCCATCACTTCCTGGGTCAGTCTTTCACGAAACAACTGCTGTTGGGGCACAATCTGACTCTGGCGAGGCGCATCGGCACCCTGCACTAAATCCACAATGAACTTCGGATGAATGCACTCAAGCGTTCGCCCAGGCCCTTCCAGTAGTCGATTTTTCATAATTACTCTGCTGCGAATAGTGTTTGGATATCATCGCGTAAAAGACGTGCATCTTCCTGAATCCAGTTAGCTGTTTTGATGCAGTGTCGCAGGTGCTGCCGCAATGCTAACACTGACGATTCGTTTTGCTGACGAATCGCCAAACTGTCACGCAAACTATCTTGTAGCCCCGCCAGGCTCAGCGAGAACTCAGCAAAGAACGTCGCCATTCCCGCTGTAACAGAAACATCGACCTGCGCAGCCAAAGCTTTACGAATTTGTTCACAAAAATGAGCAACATGCTGGACTAGCTTGGTATGTAATGACGCCACATCAATGACGTAGCGTGTGCGGGTCACCACGTAATCATCCCATCCCCAGCTCGGATTATTTAACCAACGAGAAACCGTTTCCCGTACGCTTCCGCTACGCGGCGCCTGCCCTGCCGGGGTGTCTTCCGGCGCGATCGCGTTGGTAAAAAGCTGGCGGGTATTAAAATTGAGTGCGCTTGCCTGGAATGCGGGGAAGCTGATACGCGCCCGGAAACCCGCGTGGCTGAGCTCTTCTTTAATGCGCATCTCGATCGGGCGCATCGCATCATTGAGAGAGCGGGTCAGGGTATTTTCCAGTTGGTCAAAACGCATCGCCAGTTCGCGGCCGATCTTCTCCTGTGCGGTGACAAAAATCGCTTCGCAGGAGGAGCGCATTTTGCTCAGCACAATCTGCGCCTGCCCTTCATCTTCCAGCACCAGTTGGCCTGGCGAAACTCCCGCCTCAAGACGCAGGTCGGCCTGACTTTCGTTGGCCATTTCCATGATCCTGCCATCACTAAACCAGGCGTTAATGGCTCCAACAATTTCCACTTGCTGGCTATTAATGAAGAGGTCCGCCGCCGCCAGCGCTTCATCCACCTCATGATCAATCTCATCGCTGACGCGCTCCTGACAGCTTTTCAGTAGCGTCATATCTTCTTCAAGGCGGCTGATATTGTGCTCAAGGTTCTCAAACGCAACCGTCAGCCCTTGATAGCGAAAATCAAGGTATTCCCGGGCGCTCTGTGCGTAGTTAAGCAACTTATGCGACGCCGAACGCAGGGCATACAGCGACGCGTTGGCGTGCGCAGCATGCAGCAGCTTGCGAATAGGTTGCTCAAACAGCGAATCTTCCCACAACAGATCGGCGGCGTGATGGATATGTTCAACATCATCCAGGTCAGCCATTCTCCAGCGTCGGCCCAGCGCCGCTTCGGCAAAGTCCTGCACCCAACGCTGCTCTTGCGGGTCGGGTAATTTCCCCTGTTGTTTGATTTCATGTCGGGCGCGGTTTGCCAGATAGCCCCACATCGAGGAGACGGGGAAAATCTGCGTCGGATTAATGTAGCCTTTCATTAATGTTCCGGCGATCAGCGCCCGCACCTGTTCTTCGTCATCGCTGTTACGGTCTTTCTGATCGAATTTATTAACCAGCGCATACAGCGGAACGGAGCGCCCAACGGCGGAAATCGCGTGGCGCACCTCTTCATCAGAGATCGACTTAAGCTGGGTGTAATCCATCACCGCCAGTACCGCAGACGCTCGCGCCAGTTGTTCATTGAGCATCTTGTGCAGATGCGGCTGTCCCGCTTCGTTTGGCCCAGGGGTATCGAGCAGCGTCAACTGGCCCAAATCATTTTCAAGGCCCGCCAGGTGAACAAACTCAACTTCAATAACCGGGATATTCTCTATGGAGGCGTAAGCGGAGAAAGGAAAATCAACATCCAGCGCTTTCGACAAGCGCACCAGATCGTTAAGGCTCTTTAAACAATGGAAAATGGGCTGCGCGCCCAGATAATGTTTGTCGAACGCATCCCCTTGTGCGATGCGTTCGAGCAGGGCACTCATGTCTTTATCGATTTCGAGTTTTTGCGCCAGCTTTTCACGGTCATAGGTATAAAGCCGCATCTGGAGTTGCTGGGTCAGCGTATCGATTGGCCCAACATGGGCGAAATGCAGTACAGGCTCTTTCTGGCCCGGCGTGTGGCGGATTAATGTCGGCAGCGCCGTCATCGGACGGTTGCGATTAGGCAAAACCTCAGTGCCCACAATCGCGTTGATCGTGGTCGATTTACCCGCTTTCATCGTCCCGACAATCGCTAACACCATCTCCAGGCGGGTGATTTTCCGTAATTCGTTGTGCAGAGTGGCTTGCTGCGTCTCGATGCCGCGAGCACTAAAATGTAATGGCAGTACATTTGCGTTATCTGCTTTGCCGGAAGCCGCCTCATCAAGCGTTGCAATCGGCAGGGCTTTGAGCGCCTGCAGATTCTGCAAGGAGAGCTGTAACAATCTCTCTGCTTCCTGGCTTAATTCGAAAATTGTCTGTGTGTGCATGATAAAAGTCTTTCCTTAACGCAAATTTCTTACTTTTATTAAGCCGTGATGTTTTATTTGTGAAGTTTCGGCTTTTATAATTACGTGTGGAAAATATCTTATAGAAGATAAATGCCTGATGGGAATCAGGAAAAATGCATTTTCTCGGTAGAGACTGACAGAGCACGCCGTCCCGGACATAAAATGGCTGGGAGATAGAGAGCGTAGCTCATTTTCAAGAACGACCAGGATATATCGTCATTTATTTACCCCCCCAATTTGCGAGGTAATTAACTGTCTTCGGTAGAAGACCCTGCTGATATGACAGTATGCTAATTATTAACACCGGTTGCGTCACCTCACCTTATCTGAATTGGCAATGGGTAGCAATTTCCCGTCGAAAATATTCTAAATATCATACATAAGGGTTTACCCCTAATCAGATGGGCCTAGCATCGCTTAAGCTAATGACAGGATATGTCACTTCTATCACCTTTTTTATCTTTTTCTGAAAAAAAGAATAGCAACAGTAATTATACGGACATGCTGTATAATCGCGGACTTTTCTGGCATAAACCGCCTTTTTCGCTGGCCTGTTTCCAGCATCATACGTACTTTTTGAGGATACCCCCATGCAACTGCCAAACTGCCCGAAATGCAATTCCGAATACGCTTATGAAGATAATGGCATGTTCATCTGCCCGGAATGCGCCCATGAATGGAATGACAACGAAGCCGCTGTCGAAAGCGATGAACTGATTGTCAAAGATGCCAACGGCAATTTACTGGCCGATGGCGACAGCGTCACTGTCATTAAAGATCTGAAAGTAAAAGGGAGTTCTTCCATGCTGAAAATCGGCACGAAAGTGAAGAATATCCGTCTGGTCGAAGGCGATCATAACATTGACTGCAAAATCGACGGATTTGGCCCAATGAAGTTGAAATCCGAGTTCGTTAAAAAGAACTGATAACCCTCTTTCGCGCCTGCGGATTAGAACTCGTCTTCCAATCGGCGCTCTTCGTCGTCCAGTTGGCGACGCTCCTGATCGAGCTGGCGCTGCCGGTCATCTAAATGGCGGCGTCGGTCTTCAAGCTGTCTGCGCCGGTCTTCATAGCGTCTGCTCTGCTCGTCACTTCGACGGCGATCGTCATCATACTGCCGATCATCGTCATCACGGCTATCGCCGGGGTGATACGCATCATTAATTGCCCGCTGAATATTGCCGATGGCGTCATCGACAATATCAGCACGGGCAATTTGGCTGGTAAGAGAGAGTGCGCTGATAAACAGCAGGGTTGCGTAACGTTTCATAAAGCCAGTCTCAACAGTGGGCTGGCTTTACGTTAATCAAGCGCTGTTCTCACGAGTAGCGGAGGAATCTCAAACTACGCCGGGTAACAGTTTACAAACCGTAGCGGTCAATAATCTGCCGGTGACGCTGTTCATCCAGCCCGCCTTTAATGGCAACGCCAAGCCAGTGCACCGGATGCGGCCAGTCCCGTGTGAGCGTGAGCAACATACTGTCCACTTCCTGCGGCAGCATCGATAGCGGCGTAGCCAGATTAAAGTACACGCCAGGCAGCGGCTCTTGAGGATTTTCGCGGTCGGTTATTTCATAATCGCCTTCGCTACTCACCCATACTTGCCCACCCAACTCGCGCACTTTATTCTCAAACTGACCAAACAGCTCCTCGCCCGGATAAACGCCATCAACAAACCATGATGGGGCATATTCACCCTCTTCAATGATTTCGACAGCGTCATAAAGACCGATAAAATACTCCCGCTCGGCTTCATCTTCCGGAGGGGTATTGAGTAGTTCGACATCAAATACTACGCTGTCGCCTAAATGCTGCTGCGCTTTCGGCCAGGCTGGCTGGAAGACTCTGGCCGTCGCAGGCCCGGTACGCTGAGCAAGGTAGTAAACGTAGTCGTGCTCTTCCCGGAAACGTAGCCGTACCGCTCCCCAGTTTTCTTCAATGGGGCCATCTTCGCTGTCGAATTTCATCCCCAGCTTCGTTCCGGCCTCGCGCACCAGCGCCCACTCCTGCTGAATACTCGCCGCGGTGATCAGATCCCACAGAACATTGTTTGTCTCTTGTTCTTGTTCCTCAAGCATCGCAATAGCGCGCTGAAGACGAGGGATAGCCCGCTCGCTGGCGCGTAGTTTCATTGCCGCGCGGCTCGCCATTAACAGCGGTGCGATCTTAGTGCTGCCTTCTGGCGTCGCAAGCATTGATTCACTCAGAGATTCCAGCGCCGCCCAATCCCCATTGCCAAAGGCTACCTGCATTTCGAACCAGTACGCGACATGGGGAAGCGTCTCGTGATAGTCCTTAGCGAGGGTTAAAACCTCATCGAACCGCCGCGTACGCAACAGCACGCCCAGCAACTCGAACAGAAGAGGAGATTCAGTGTGTGGATGGCGTGACCGCCAGGTTTGCAGCAGCGCGATGGCTTCATCAGCAGCATGGCACGCCTCCAGGGCGGATGACGCCAGCGCAACCAGTTGTTCATTATCAGGCAACTGCATGGCCGCCAGTTTCAGCCACTCCGCTTCCTGTTCAGGGTCACGCGCCTCATTTTGTTTGCTGCGCTCGTCAAGCCAGTCATACAGCTCATGGGCAGGAACCGGGAGCAGCACCTCTTTTTCCATGCCAGCAATCTCACGTTCAAGATCGGCCAGAACGCTGTCGGCACCCATCTGTTTACGTAAACGTGGCAAACAGGCTTTTGCCTGCCCTAACGCCCGGCGGGCAATCCAGGTCGCATTGCGCGCCAGCGCCAGACGAATATGTACAATTGCGGTATCTATTGCAGCCCGCCAGGCCTGCCGGGCGATACGCTGTTCAAGGATTTGCTGTAATGAGACGCCCGTCTGCCAATTGTTGTAAGAGGCATCGTGGCGGCAAAGCTGGTCAATAATCCTCACCCAGCGGACGACGCCGCGCGTTTGCAGTTGCTTCCAGTGGATAAGGCTGTTGCAGGCGTCATCCAGCCGCCCCATACAGGCATAGGCCTCAGCGCGGATCATCATTCGGGTAAGCCGTATCTGTTCGGCGCTGCCTTCCAGTTCGTCCGGCTCGCAGAGGGGTTCAATCACCGCCAGCGCTTCTTCATAGCGCCCCAAATAGATCAATGCTTCGGCTTCGTTTTCCAGCAGGCCAGTGACATCAGGCTCCCCTGCATCACGCACTTTCTTTATCTGCCCCCGAATGTAATCCAGCGCCTGCTGCTTCTCGCCTTTATCGACCATGGCACAGAATTGCTCGTCCGATAAGCACTGGAAGCAGCTCCATAACGGCGTAATCCGCTCCATCGTTTCCTGACACACGGCAATACGTTCATCCGCCCAGCCCGGACCGTCGATATTGCCGTAGCAATCGCTGAGATCCTGCGTCACGCAAACGGATTGCGGGCAATCAATCGCATCCGGCTGATGGGCACGCTCAAAGAAGGTCACCGCATCTCCCAGCGCTGTCTCGCCTTCGCCCATCCCCAGCCGGTGGCGCATCTCCCAGTGGCCGATAAAGACCTCAAGCCAGGGATTGCCGGCCGTTTTCTTAAATGATCGTGCTTCCGGCAGTAACGCTTCGCTCACATCGGGCTTAACGTCACAAATGGCGTTAATCAATTTATTCAAATGATCGGTAATATAGGGTTGGCCTGCAGCGTGAAGATCCCTTTCATATTGGTTATACCATTGCCATATATCCATTTTATTGCTCCCCTTTATTTGCAAGAAATTGCGTCATTATTATCTGGTTAATATTATCCAGCGCCTGATGAAAATCATTGGGTCCCGAACGTTGTAATTGAAAAGATAAGATGACCTTCATGCTTTTCAATAACTGACAGGCAACATCAGTGTTTTTCCCGTTTTGCCAGGAAGCAGAAAGTGCCTTGATGGCCGGATTATTAAAATTAATATAGAGCTGTTTATCGGCCTGCTCGCTGATCCGTTGAGTAAACTGCCGTGCCAGCATCAGCGCCGCAGTACTCATACGTCGGTCGGCGTCATCCTGTTCCAGCCGCTGTTTTAATTCCACTTCGCGATTCGGTACCACCACAAAGGGGAGCACCGCGGGCTCAAATCGTGAAATAACGCACTCTTCATCATCGGCCAGTTGTTCACGCCACCACTGCTCTTCCTGTTGGCTAATTTCATGGCAGGAGAACAAAGACTGGTTGCCGCCCGTGGTGCCAATTTCAATTAACCGCGCTGAATAGAGCGTGGCCCAACGGCGAAGAAACGGTATAACGGCATAACGATGCCCCAGCGCGACGGGGCGGCCAGAGAGGCGAAATAACATCTCTTCGAAAGAACTCTCTTCTCCCGGCATCACCAGTAGCGTATTTTGCTGGCGCAGACTGCGAACCGGAATCTCGCCTTTCGAGGTCGGAATGAGCAAATCATCTTTGAGCAGATCAAACAGCCTTTCGTCGCAGATCGCTGCACCTAACAGCGCTTCATTATGACGAAGCAGCACACGCCGCCAGATAGCCGGCTGGTTTTTCGCCAGCTCACCCAACCCTTTAATTAACCCTTCGGCTAATGCATGCTGGGTTGCGAAATAGGCGTCATCACGTTGTAAATCTTCCCGATTCGCCGTGGGTGTCAGGACGTTGGACTCCACGACGCCACCAACAAAACCGGCCCACAGCGGCAGCAGGTCATGTGCCTGATCGTCGAGCAGCATGCCACGCAAAAAGAGCGACAAATTACGGTTATCGCTGGTGCCATAAGTCGCGCCATCCTGGATCCAGAGAATGCCGACCACATCGCTTTTGCCAGAAGGGGTGATATCGATGGTGCAAATAGGGGTAAAAGTACGTTCAAAACGGCTGGCGAACTCAATATTCTGCTTCTGCCGAAGCCCCGGATGGAGTACGACCGCCGAGTCGGAGTCACGGCGCCAGGGTGGCGAAAGATGGTTGACCGCCGTCTCCGATTGCCCCACAAACAGCGGTTCACGCATCAACACGCAGTAGCGGCCAAGCAGCGTTTCCAGCAGCGGATTATCCGCCAGGTAGCTGAACTCCTCTTTAAGGTTGAGAGTGACCGTAAAGCCAGGCTCCCTGGGCAGGGCAGATTCGATGCGATACGTCTCGCCGTTATCGGAACGATAAACCCAACCTTCCTGCGGCGTTTTCCAGGACGTGGTATGGACAACAACCTGTTGTGCCAGCACGAAAGAAGATAAGAAACCCAGACCGAACATACCGATGAGGCCGGTATCATCATCCTCCTGGCGCAATTGCCGCGTATAGCCGATGCCGACCGTTGCCAGGAATTCATGGATTTCTTGTTTTGTCAGGCCCGCACCCGAGTCATAAATGGTAATCGTTTTATTCTGCGGGTTGCCGGTAACCCGAATTTCAGGCGTGAAGGAAGAATCAACCTCCTCCAGCCTGCGCCGGACTATCGCATCATGCGCATTCTGTACAAGCTCACGCAACGCAACCATGGGCGTGGAGTAAAGATGTTTACTTAACACCTGCATAAGGCCATGCAGATTTACCGCTGTATCATGCTGCTCAATAGCGACGATCTTATTATCCATAATTTTTTCAGATCTCTGGTTTTTCAATTACATTGCAAACAGGTAAGTATAGGTGCAGCTACAAAAAAATCGCGGCTACATATTATTATTTTCAGCCAGGAAGAATAAGTCGATAAAATCTTAAAGGATATTGATTAATAGAATATGAATTATTTCGGCTGATACTTTTCCCTGTTATGTGACGCAACATATCTGAGTAAAATGACAAGTTCATTAATTGCTGTCGCACGCCATAACGAAATGGAATAGAATTTCGCTGTTTGCTCTCTCCGTATTATCGCGGCTGCTGAACCCGATCAATCGAAGAGAGAAAAAGCAATGGAAACACCCCGTAGCCGGGACTGGCGCCGTGCCCAAAAACGGCGCAATAAATCCCGAGATGTTCACACCGCGCTTTTACGTTTTCGTGGCGAAAAAAACTGGAAGATGCTGTATCTGCGTTCTGAAAAAGTAACGCGGGCCGCACAACTGGGGATTGAGTATCCACGCGTAACCCGTCAACAAAGGACGAGGCGCGGCCTGGAAGAGTATCTGTTTGCCAATGAACGTCCTTTTCATATGTAGTCGTAATCAATGGCGCAGCCCCACGGCGGAACAGGTGTTCCGCCGTTATCCCGGGCTTAACGTCCGTTCTGCCGGGACCAGTCGCAATGCCAAAAAAACGGTCTGTGCCGAAGGGTTGCAGTGGGCAGATGTTATCTGCGTGATGGAGCAGAAACATAAAAACCGCTTAATGGCCGACTATCGTCGTATCATCGACAATAAACCGCTTCACGTTCTCGATATCCCCGATGACTACCGCTACATGGACCCTGCGTTGATCGCGCTGCTCGAAGAGATCGTTCCCCCGGTACTTGGCCTCGCCACATAGTCCCTGTGTTCAGGGGCGCGTCAATGGCCGCTATGCCGCAATCCGTCGCAGCGCCTGTGCCAGTTGCACGCGGGTAAAGGGTTTTCGCAACAGTTCAACATCCGGTAGCGCAGGGTTATGCGCCGGGCGTAAATCCTGGCCGCTAATCAGTAACAGCGGCAAATGCGGGTAGTGCTGACGGGCAAAATTAATCACTTCCGCGCCACTCATCTGCCCCGGCAGCATCAGGTCGCTAATCAGCATGCCGATATCCTCCGATGCCGCCAGCAGCGCCAGCGCCTGTTCACCGCACTCCGCCTCCAGCGTTAAATACCCTAACCCATGTAACTGTTCGCAGAGGGTTTGTCGTACATCCGCTTCATCTTCCAGCACCAGGATTAACTTATCAGTACGGTCCGCTTCCTGTGCGGGCGCCTGCTCGACCGGGCTGACGACCTGTACCGACGCGCGTGGAAGTTGTAAACGTACCGTGGTTCCCTGGCCTGGCGCGCTATCAATAGCCACCCGTCCACCGGACTGGCGCACAAAGCCGTATACCATCGACAGCCCCAGGCCGCTGCCGCTGCCGGTCTGCTTGGTGGTGAAGAACGGCTCGAAGACGCGGGCCTTCACCTCCCCGGACATGCCGCAACCTCTGTCGATCACTTCCAGGACCACCATATCCTGCCTGCGTCCGTCGCTGCGCGTCACACGCTGGTTCCAGGTACGGATCTTGATCGTCCCTTTCTGCCCTTCCATCGCATCCCGCGCGTTCATTACCAGATTGATGATGGCGTTTTCCAGTTGCCCAACGTCAATCCATGCAGGCCAGGCAGGTTGTTGAGCCTCAATCTCCAGCGTCAACGTGGCAGGAAGAGAATGACGCATCAGCTCGCTTAAGTTCTCCAGCAGCGGCTGCATCTCTACTGCATGGGGGTGCAGAGATTGTTTACGCGAGAAGGCCAGCAAACGCTGGGTCAGCATCGCCCCACGCTCAGCCGCTTTTAGCGCGCGGGAGATACGCGGGGCATCCGGCGATTGCGGGTTCACCAGTTCCAGGCTACCGATGATGACCGCCAGTAAGTTATTGAAATCGTGCGCCAGCCCACCGGTAAGCTGACCGACGGCTTTCATTTTCTGGCTGTGCAACAGCGCCTCTTCCAGCCCCTTACGTTCCGTTCTGTCCAGTACGACGTTGACCATTCCGCGCCCCGGCACCGGACTAAATCGCAGCTCAATAGTGCGGTTATCCGCCAGACGAAGCTCCTGCGGTTTTGGCATGGGTCGCGCGAGGTTCTCCTGCACATGGTCCGGCAGCTCACTCACCTGACGCAACAGGCTCTGATAGTGCTGCCCGCGTTGCAGCGCCTCGGCAGAGAGGCCAAGCAGCAACGGATACTGCGGGTTCCACACCACCAGGCAGCCCTGGCTGTCGAACAGCGCAAAGCCGTCACGCATGGCATGGAAGGTGGTCTCCAGTTGGGTGCTTTTCTCTTTGAGCAACTTAGAGGTGTGCTCAAGCGAGGCGGTATTGCGGGCGAAGACGTTAAAGGCGCGCGCCAGTTCGCCCAGTTCATCACGTCGTTGCAGCGCTGGTACAGGAACATCCGGCTCACCGCGCGCCAGACGGGACATCGCACGGGAAATCGCCGTTAAATTCGACCCCAGATTGCGGTAGATATACCAGCCAGCAAACCCGGTAATCACCAGCGCCAGCAGGGCAAAGGCGCTGATAAAGATAATGATCGAGCGCATTTCACTGTGACTTTGCGCGGTCCGTTGCTCAGAAGCCTGCGCCACCTGGGCAACGTACTGATTGATATCGGTATTGAGAATAGCGACCAGCGCTTTGATATGAAACATAAACCAGCTTATCGCCAGATCGCTCTCATCCAGTTGCGCCGCCAGCGGACCGAGTTTTGCCAGCTCATCGTTGAAATCCTGCAAAATGCCATTCACCACCGGGTTGTCGGTGCGCTCTGGCAACTGTGTGCGGATCTCCGTCAGTTGCTGGATCGTCGGGCGTGGCGAGGGGGTACGGATGGCAGCGGCCAGCAGCCTGTCCATTTCGCCGAGTAAACGGGGATCGCCAATGGCAATGCCATCGCGCTGGTTAAACGCCTGCAAATGGCGCAGATAACTTTGGTTCTGATACAGCGAACTGAGTAGCGCATTACGTTCAAGATGGCGGCGCTGACCACGCTCCAGCATCTGCGTCACACTCTGTTCCAGTTCATTGCTGCGCCAGGTAATGCGCTCCACCAGTTGCGGTTCCAGTTGGGCCAGCGGGGCACGGGCGAGTTGTTCCAGCGATTTTTGCAGCGCCATTTGGGTCGCCTTAAGCCGTTCCGCTTCGCTCTTATATTCCAGCGCCCCCACCACCTGCGAAAGGCGCACCGCCGCCGTGGCGACATTTGCCGTGTCACGAGCAAGGTTCATGCTGCCGGTCATGTCATCCAGCGTCTGCTGCTGCACCTGCTCCTGGATTTGGCTGGCATGGCGAAATCCCAATACCGCAACGCCGCAAACCATCAGGGTCACGGCCATCACCAGCAAGTTGAAGAACAGTAACCGCCCGCGCGCGCTGGCGAAAAACGAGTTGTGCCGATAGGGCATAGCGGGCTCCGTTGTCTGTGTTCCCCTCACCCTAACCCTCTCCCCGGAGGGGCGAGGGGACTGTTCGGTGCGGGCTGGGGTGAGGGTGAAGGAAGTTATGTTGCGTAACTGTGATCTTCGTTAACTATTCAGCAATATGACAAATATGAACGCCCAATGTCATTCTGCATTTATTTCATCGTGGTGGACTGCAAGTATTGATAACCCTTGCAGGAGTAAGCCATGAGCAAGACGCCGGTTCTGGAGATGCGCAATATTGCCAAAGTGTTTGGCAAGTTTTACGCGCTCAAAGGCGTGGATCTGACGGTATATCCTGGCGAAATCCACGCACTGATGGGGGAAAACGGCGCGGGTAAAAGCACCCTGATGAAGATCCTCGCGGGGGCATACACCGCCACCAGCGGCGAGATATTAATTGACGGACAGTCATTTAATATCAAAGGGCCAAAAGACGCGCTGGCGGCTGGCATCACGCTGATCTATCAGGAGATGCAGTTAGCCCCCAATCTGACCGTCGCCGAAAATATCTTTCTGGGCAGTGAGATTTCCCGCGGTGGGCTAATTCAGCGCCGGGACATGGTCGCTCAGGCGCAAAGCGTGATTGACCGCCTCGGCGCTCAGTTCAAAGCCAGTGACCTGGTGATGAAACTGACCATCGCCGAACAACAACAGGTCGAAATCGCCCGCGCCCTGCATCGTAACAGCCGTATTCTGGTGATGGATGAACCCACCGCCGCCCTCTCCTCTCGTGAAACACACCGCCTGTTTGAACTGATCATGCGTCTGCGCGACGAAGGGATGGCAATCATCTATATCAGCCACCGCATGGCAGAAGTGTATGAGCTTTCCGACCGGGTTAGCGTCCTGCGTGATGGTCAGTATGTGGGCAGCCTGACCCGCGACAAACTCAACGCCTCAGAACTGGTACGTATGATGGTGGGCCGCCCGCTCAGCGATCTCTTCAATAAAGAACGCGATATTCCACGGGGCGATGTTCGTCTGAACATTCATCACCTCACCGACGGCAAAAAAATCCAGCCGGTCAGCCTGCAGGTACGCGCCGGAGAGATCGTCGGCCTTGCCGGCCTGGTGGGCGCAGGTCGTTCAGAGCTCGCACAACTGATTTTTGGCGTGCGTAAAGCTACCGGCGGGGTGATTGAAATCGATGGCGAACCGGTGGTTATCCACTCTCCGCGAGCCGCCATTGATTTAGGCATCGGCTTCCTCACCGAAAACCGCAAAGAACAAGGGTTGTTTCTGGAGCTGGCCGCGCAGGAAAATATCACGATGGCGACCATCGAGCGCGATGCCAGTTACGGCCTGCTCGACCGCAAGAAAGCGCAATCCATCTCCGATGACGCCATCAAGTTACTCAATATCCGCGTGCCCCACTCTCAGGTGCGGGCGGGTGGTCTTTCCGGCGGCAATCAGCAAAAACTGCTGATCTCCCGCTGGGTCGCCATCGGGCCGCGCATCCTGATTCTCGATGAGCCCACACGCGGCGTCGATGTCGGGGCCAAGAGCGAAATCTATCGCATCATGAGCCAGATGGCGCGCAAAGGGGTGGCCATTCTGATGATTTCCAGCGAGTTACCGGAGGTGGTCGGTATGAGCGACCGCGTATATGTGATGCATGAAGGCAGTATCGCCGGTGAACTGGAAGGCGAACGTATTACCCAGGAAAACATTATGACGCTGGCGACCGGCGTGAACGAATCCCATCATCAGGCGGTGCACCATGACTGAATCGAAAGAGACCTCTGCCACCACGCCACAACAGGTGGCGAAATCGGCCTCGGCGAAAAAAATGCTGATGGGCGATCTGATGCAAACGGTCGGCATCTTGCCAATCTTGATCCTGATCGTCGCAGTATTTGGCTTTATCGCACCGAACTTTTTTACGGAAAGCAACCTGCTGAATATCACTCGCCAGGCATCGATCAACATCGTGCTGGCGGCGGGGATGACCTTTATCATTTTGACCGGCGGTATTGACCTGTCAGTAGGATCCATCCTCGGCACCACGGCGGTGGCGGCGATGGTGGTGTCGCTGATCCCGGAACTGGCTTTCCTTTCCGTACCCGCCGCGCTGATGCTCGGTCTGGTGCTGGGGTTGTTTAACGGCGTACTGGTCGCGTTCGCCGGGCTTCCCCCCTTTATCGTTACGCTTGGCACCTATACGGCGCTGCGCGGCGCGGCTTATCTGCTGGCGGACGGCACCACGGTCATCAACTCCAGTATCGGGTTTGAGTGGATCGGCAATAACTATCTCGGGCCGATCCCCTGGCTGGTGGTGATTGCGCTGGCGGTGATTGTGGTCTGCTGGTTCATCCTGCGTCGTACCACCCTGGGTGTGCACATTTATGCCGTCGGCGGCAACATGCAGGCGGCGCGTCTTACCGGTATCAAAGTGTGGCTGGTACTGCTGTTTGTCTACGGCATGAGCGGCCTGCTGTCTGGCCTTGGCGGGGTGATGAGCGCGTCTCGTCTGTACAGCGCCAACGGTAACCTTGGTATGGGCTACGAGCTTGACGCCATCGCGGCGGTCATCCTCGGCGGCACCAGTTTCGTCGGCGGCATCGGCACCATCACCGGTACGCTGGTCGGGGCGCTGATTATCGCCACCCTGAACAATGGCATGACATTGATGGGCGTTTCTTACTTCTGGCAACTGGTGATCAAAGGGGCGGTGATCATCATTGCAGTGCTGATAGACAAATACCGTACCCGACATCATCAAAGTGCATAACAACAAGATTTCCCTGAAAACCCTACGTGAGGAAAGAATATGCGTTTGAAGCCGTTAGTCACCGCGCTCTGTGCTGGCGCACTGCTTGCCGCAGCGCCATTTGCGCAGGCCAAAGAACTGAAATCGATCGGGGTAACGGTAGGCGACCTTGCCAACCCGTTCTTCGTGCAAATCACCAAAGGGGCGGAGCTGGAAGCGCGTAAACTGGCGGGCGATAAGGTGAAAGTAACGCTGGTTTCCAGCGGCTACGACCTTGGCCAACAGGTGGCGCAAATCGATAACTTTATCGCCGCCAAAGTGGACATGATTATCCTCAACGCCGCGGATTCGAAAGGTATTGGGCCTGCGGTTAAACGCGCGAAAGATGCCGGTATCGTCGTGGTCGCCGTTGACGTTGCGGCGGAAGGGGCAGATGCCACCATTACCTCGGATAACACCCAGGCCGGAGAGATGGCCTGTAAGTACATTACCGACCGTCTGAAAGGCAAAGGTAATGTGGTCATCATCAACGGACCGCCGGTCTCTGCGGTACAGAACCGTGTGGAAGGCTGCCAGACCGAATTCAAGCGCCACCCGGATATCAAAGTGCTGTCGTCTAACCAGAACGCCAAAGGCAGCCGCGAAGGGGGTCTGGAAGTGATGACCTCGCTGCTGGCCGCGAATCCGAAGATCGACGGTGTGTTTGCGATTAACGACCCAACGGCGATCGGCGCCGATCTGGCTGCTAAACAGGCACAACGTAACGAGTTCTTTATCGTTGGCGTGGACGGCAGCCCGGACGGTGAAGAGGCGCTGAAACGCGAGAACTCGCTGTTTGTCGCGACCCCGGCGCAAGATCCCCAGGTAATGGCGGCCAAAGCGGTGGAAATCGGCTATGACATTCTGCAGGGGAAACCCGCGCCGAAAGAGCCTGTGCTGATCCCGGTGACGATGATCGACAAGAAAAACGTCAGTACCTATAAGGGCTGGACGGTTAAGTAAGTGCGGTTTTTTCCCCTCACCCTAACCCTCTCCCCACAGGGGCGAGGGGATGGTTTGCTCCCTCTCCCCTGTGGGGAGAGGGCAGGGGTGAGGGGCACAACGCGCTCAAATGCCATCAGGAGATAGTCATGAAACGCTCCGAAATCAATGAAATCCTCGGCCATACCCGACAATTCTTTTCCATGCACGACGTCCACTTGCCGCCCTTCGCCAGTTTTCCCCCAACCAAATGGCATCAGCTTGATCACGATAGCTGGCGCGAAGTCTTCGACTTAAAGCTGGGTTGGGATGTCACCGCTTTCGGCGGTGATAATTTTTACACCCAGGGGCTCACTCTTTTCACCCTGCGCAATGGTTCGCCAAATGGCACCCCTTACGCCAAATGCTATGCGGAAAAAATCATGCACGTGCGCGACGGGCAGGTCACACCCATGCATTTTCACTGGCGCAAACGCGAAGACATTATTAACCGTGGCGGCGGCAATCTGATTATCGAGCTGTGGAACGCCGGCGCGCATGAAGAGACGACGTATACCGACGTGAGCGTGGTTATCGACGGTTGTCTCCAGACACATTCAGCGGGCAGCCAGTTACGCCTCTCACCAGGGGAAAGCATTTGCCTGCCGCCCGGTCTGTACCACAGCTTTTGGGGCGAATCCGGTTTCGGCGATGTGCTGGTCGGCGAAGTGTCGTCGGTCAACGATGACGAACATGACAACCACTTCCTGCACCCGGTAGATCGCTTTAACGACATTCTGGAAGACGAACCCGCGCAGCTAGTGCTGTGTAACGAATATGGTCTGTTTCTGAGCTAAGGAGAATACGATGGCTTTGATTTCGCTTGCCCAGGGTTTGGCGCACGCCCGTGAACATCACTACGCGCTGGGCGCGTTCAACGTGCTCGACTCCCACTTTTTACGCGCGCTGTATGCTGCGGCGAGACAGGAGCGCTCGCCTTTCATCATCAATATCGCCGAGGTGCACTTCAAATATGTCTCCCTCGAATCACTGGTGGAAGCGGTGAAATACGAAGCCGCCCACCATGACATTCCGGTGGTGCTTAACCTCGATCACGGCCTGCATTTTGAATCCGTGGTGCGCGCCTTAAGGCTGGGCTTTACCTCGGTGATGTTTGATGGCTCTACGCTGGAATATGAAGAGAATATTCGCCAGACGCGGGAAGTAGTGAAGATGTGCCATGCGGTGGGCGTCTCGGTGGAGGCTGAACTCGGGGCCGTTGGCGGCGATGAAGGTGGCGCATTGTATGGTCATGCGGATGAAGCCTGGTTTACCGATCCCGCCAAAGCGCGTGATTTTGTCGACCGTACCGGTATCGACACCCTCGCCGTCGCCATTGGTAACGCCCATGGTAAATACAAAGGGGAACCGAAGCTCGACTTTGCTCGCCTGGAGGCGATTCGCCAGCAAACCGGCCTGCCGCTGGTGCTCCACGGTGGTTCCGGCATCAGTGACGCGGATTTCCGGCGCGCTATCGGGCTTGGCATCCATAAAATCAATTTCTATACCGGGATGTCGCAAGCGGCGCTGGACACCATTGAAGCACGCATGGCCAACCGCCAGCCTCTCTACGACGAATTCGCCCAGCTCTTGCTGAGCGTGGAAGAGGCCATCACCGACACCGTTGCCGGGCAGATGCGCGTCTTTGGCAGCGCGGGGCAACTCTGATGGAAAGAAAAGGAATTATCGCCGCCGGAAACATGCTGGTCGATCATGTGCACCAGATTGTGCAATGGCCGGAGCGTGGCTGGTTAGCGGAGATCACGCAAAGCGAGCGTTCTACCGGTGGAGCGCCGCTCAATGTCCTGCTGACGCTGGCCAAAATGCGCACGGGCATGCCGCTTCAGGCGGTGGGGCTGGTCGGTGAAGACAGCGACGGGGATTACATTATGGCGATGCTCGACCAGTATCATGTCAATCGCCAGCATGTGCAGCGCACCAATTCTGCCCCGACTTCCATGTCGCAGGTCATGACCGATCCAACTGGCCAACGCACCTTCTTCCACTCCCCCGGCGCCAACCGTCTTCTGGATCTCCCGGCATTCAACAGCCTGGACCAGACCATGAAAATCTTCCATCTCGGCTATTTGTTGCTGCTCGACAGCCTTGACCTGCCGGATGAGGAGTTTGGTACCCGCAGCGCCCGCCTGCTGGCACAGATGCGCGAGCAGGGTTACGAAACGTCGCTCGATCTGGTCTCCCGCAAGGGCGATCCGCGTTATCAGCCGCTGGTGATGCCCTGCCTGCCGTATCTGGATTATCTGGTCATCAACGAGATGGAAGCGGGAGAATTTAGCGGGCTGGAGATGCGCCTGCCTGACGATTCGCCGCATATCGCCAACATCGCCACGGCCGCCTCGCAGTTGCTCGCCGCCGGGGTACGCCAGCGCGTGGTGATCCACTGCCCGGAGGGCGCATGGGGCGAGGAACCAGGCCGCGATGGCCAGTGGATAGCCACCCAGATGCTCACGCAAGAGGAGATCATCGGTAGCGTCGGTGCGGGAGATGCGTTTTGCGCCGGGCTGCTCTACGGCTGCCACGAACACTGGCCGCTGGCACAAAGCATTCAACTGGCCCACGCCTGCGCCCGGGCAAGCCTGCTTTGCGCGAACGCCATCGACGGGGCGAAATCGCTGGAAGAATTAAAACAAGAGATCGACGGCGCGCCGTAGCGCCGCTACGCCGCCTGTTCGCTGTGTACGACATCCGCCGCAAAAACATAGCCCAGCCCGCGTATTGTTTTGATTAACGCGGGTTGATGCGGGTTGATCTCAATTTTGCGGCGCAGGCGCATGATCAATACATCGATAGTGCGGTCAAAAACCTCAATGCTTTCACTGTGGGTCAATTCCAGCAGTTGCTCACGGCTGAGTACACGACGCGCGTTTTGTACCAGCGCCAGCAGCAGGCTGTACTCCCCCTGGGTTAAATCGACGGTTTGCCGACGGGGGTCGCTAAGCTGGCAGCGTGCGGGATCAAGATGCCAGCCATTAAAGGCATACCCGGCCATTTTCATCGTCTGCACATCCGCCGCCAGCGCGCCCGTGCGGCGCATCACCGCCTTCACGCGCGCCACCAGCACCCGTGGGGTAAAGGGTTTGCCAATATAGTCATCAGCCCCCATTTCCAGCCCCACTACCACATCCGATTCACTGCCCAGCCCCGTGAGCATAATCACCGGCAGCTCAGGGCGTTGTTTCTGCAGTTGGGTAAGCACCATCAGGCCGTTGATGTCCGGCAGGACCATATCGAGCAACACCAGCGCAATTTCAGGATGCCGTGCTGCCGCGGCAATCGCATCCAGCCCGTTATGACACACGTGTACCGTAAAGACGTGTTCGCTCAACACATCCCTGAGCAGTTCGCAGACCGCCACATCGTCATCCACTACCAGAATCGCAGGTTTCATTGTCCGCATCCGTCAGGAAAAGTGATTCGTTGCTTTATTTTATTTGGCGGAACCATAAAGGCGGTGAATTAATGCTGTTTTTATAATCGCGGTCACATCCCCTCGCCTTCGTCACGTCAAATTTGACGATGGCCTGCCCTTCGTCAGTATTTTGACCAAAATTCGGACGTAAAATCAGGCAATACCCACAAAAGAAGCATGGCATAGAAGATGCATAATGGGTCGAGTGAGCGCGCAAAGCGCGATCTTTCTTAACTGGAGCGATAGCGATGAAAAAAGTCGTCACGGTTTGTCCGTATTGCGCCTCAGGTTGCAAGATTAACCTGGTGGTGGATAACGGAAAAATCGTTCGGGCGGAGGCTGCGCAAGGAAAGACCAACCAGGGTACCCTGTGTCTGAAAGGCTACTATGGCTGGGATTTTATTAATGATACACAGATCCTTACGCCTCGTCTGAAAACCCCAATGATCCGTCGCCAGCGTGGCGGCAAACTGGAAGCCGTCTCCTGGGATGAAGCCCTGGATTACGTTGCCACTCGCCTGAGCGCCATTAAAGAGAAGTATGGCCCGGATGCGATTCAGACAACCGGCTCGTCCCGCGGTACGGGGAACGAAACCAACTACATAATGCAAAAATTTGCGCGCGCCGTTATTGGTACCAATAACGTGGACTGCTGCGCACGCGTCTGACACGGCCCATCGGTTGCAGGTCTGCACCAGTCGGTCGGCAATGGCGCAATGAGTAATGCCATTAACGAAATCGATAACACGGATCTCGTGTTTATCTTTGGCTATAACCCGGCGGATTCACACCCTATCGTCGCTAACCACGTGATTCGGGCGAAACAAAACGGGGCAAAAATCATCGTCTGCGATCCGCGCAAAATCGAAACCGCGCGTATTGCTGATATGCACGTTGCGTTGAAAAACGGCTCGAACATCGCGCTGTTAAACGCACTCGGGCATGTGATTATTGAAGAAAACCTGTACGACCAGGCGTTCGTGGCCTCGCGTACCCAGGGTTTTGAAGAGTACAAAAAAATCGTCGAAGGCTATACGCCGGAGTCGGTGGAAGAGATCACGGGCGTGTGCGCTGCGGATATCCGTAAAGCCGCCCGCATGTATGCCGGTGCGAAAAACGCCACCATCCTGTGGGGCATGGGCGTAACCCAGTTCTATCAGGGCGTAGAGACGGTACGTTCACTGACCAGTCTCGCCATGCTGACGGGCAACCTGGGTAAACCGCATGTTGGGGTGAACCCGGTACGTGGGCAGAACAACGTCCAGGGCGCCTGCGATATGGGTGCGCTGCCGGATACCTTCCCGGGCTACCAGTTCGTCAAAGAACAGGCTCACCGCGATAAATTCGCGAAAGCCTGGGGTGTGGCCGAGCTGCCCGCGCATACCGGTTATCGCATCAGCGAACTGCCGCACCGCGCGGCACATGGCGAAGTGCGCGCCACGTACATCATGGGGGAAGATCCGCTGCAGACCGATGCAGAACTCTCCGCCGTGCGTAAAGCGTTTGAGGATCTGGAACTGGTCATCGTGCAGGATATCTTTATGACCAAAACCGCGTCGGCGGCGGACGTCATATTGCCATCCACCTCCTGGGGTGAGCATGAAGGTGTGTTCACGGCGGCTGACCGTGGCTTCCAGCGCTTCTTTAAAGCGGTAGAACCGAAGTGGGATCTGAAAACGGACTGGCAGATTATCAGTGAGATTGCCACCCGTATGGGTTACCCGATGCATTACAACAACACGCAGGAAATCTGGGACGAATTGCGTCATCTCTGCCCGGATTTCTACGGCGCCACCTACGAGAAAATGGGTGAGCTGGGCTACATTCAGTGGCCGTGTCGCGATACATCGGATGCCGACCAGGGGACGTCTTATCTCTTCAAAGAGAAGTTCGACACCGATACCGGGCTGGCGAAGTTCTTCACCTGCGACTGGGTCGCGCCAATCGACAAACTCAACGACGAGTTCCCGATGGTGCTCTCTACCGTGCGTGAAGTGGGCCACTACTCTTGCCGTTCGATGACCGGCAACTGTGCGGCGCTGTCGGCACTGGCAGATGAACCCGGCTACGCGCAAATCAACACCGCCGATGCCGCGCGCCTCGGTATTGAAGATGAAGCGCTGGTGTGGGTGAACTCGCGTAAAGGCCGGATTATCACTCGTGCGCAGGTCAGTGAACGCCCGAATAAAGGCGCGGTGTACATGACCTACCAGTGGTGGATTGGTGCCTGTAACGAGCTGGTGACGGAGAACCTGAGTCCGATTACCAAAACGCCAGAGTACAAGTACTGCGCGGTGAATGTGGAACGTATTCCCGACCAGCGTGCTGCCGAGCAGTATGTGATCGACGAGTACAACAAACTGAAATCGCGTCTGCGCGAAAGCGCACTGGGCTAATAGCGGCGTAAAAAAAACGGGGTGTGATTATCGCACCCCGTTTTATTTTGTTATTTATGACATAACCATTAAATGATTATGGTTTTAAATTAAGCAGCCTTGAAATAACAGGCAAAATATTCTCTTCAAACGCAGTGCGTTCAGGCTCGCGTTTTTCACTTAAAAAATCGTCAGAAATGGCAATATTACCGCCGCCGTGTTCGCTCTTACGGCTCAGGGCATAATGAAATGTCCGCATTTCGCCGACGCGTGAAATGGAGTAGACCTCATTAAAACGGCTGAGATCTTTTTCCGGCAGAAAGGGAGCTTTCTTCGTTATCCGCCCGGTGGCGACATCAAAAATAAGCACTTCCGCATTCTTTAGGGTGTAGATAAGCCCGTACCCCGTCAGAACGGCGCCGAAAAGCAGAAACACGATGACGGATTGCAGTGTCCTGTCGTTCATTTGCGTCCAAATAAACGTGCCGACCAGCAGGGCAATACCGGCCGCGACAAATACCAGTGCGCTACCGACCTTCCACGGACGATAGACCAGGCGCCGGTCGGTCAACTCTACCAGCAAAGGGGCTGGCATCAGGCATCTCCTCGCGGGCTGATACCCAGAAAGGCTTCCGTCTCTTCCATCATAGCCTGCGGCGCTTTCTGACCGGGGCCAAACTGCCTTATCGGCATTTTCGAGGTTTTACCGTCAACGTTAAAGACCACATTGACAATACTATTACGAATAAGGCCAAAAAAGCGGTACTGGCGAATCAACTCAAGCCCGGCGAAATTATCCAAAGACTGGTTGTATGTCGTTTTACCGCCGCCGTTCTGGATATAAAAAATGCGTTTATCTAAATCAAATACCATCTTGATGCGCAGCGTCGCCAGCATCACGCCGGCAATGGCAAATAAAACGAGTGCGACAATAATACCGCGCAGTGATGATTCATGTTTGAAATAGGCATAAACGCCCATCGCAGCAAACGCGATCGCCAGGGCTATTTTCAATCCCTTTTGATTTTTAACAATATAGCGATTGCCTTCATGTAGATAAAAGTCTGACATTCCTGAACTCTCCGTATCATCAGGGTAACGTTAAACGCGTACTAATATCCGCGACAGACGTATTATGGCTACAATTACTTAATCTGCTATAAAAAAATCGCCCCGCAATTTAGGAGGCGACAGTCGACGTACATATATTATATGGCCCGGTAAGGGAGATTACGCCGCAACCAGCTCAATGCGATTACCGTCCGGGTCGGCAATCACCGCTTCATAAAACCCATCGCCGGTCCATCTCGCCGGGCTTAGCAAACACCCGTTTGCCTGTGCTTTTTGCGCCATCGCGTCCACCTCATTGCTACCGCCAACGGTAATCGCGATATGCGCCCAGCCGACAAACTCCGGGTTAGCCGGTGCATCATCAAGCTCAGGCAAGGCCATCAGTTCAATGGTTGGCCCCTCGCTCAGGGAAATGAAGTGTGAGGCGAAGCCAGGACGGTTTTTACTGAGATAGCGTTCGTTGCTCTGCCCGCCGAACACTTCCTGCCAGAAAGCGACCTGCGCATCCAGGTTGCGCGTCCAGAGCGCGACGTGTGCAATTTTCATCTTTTATCTCCACAGTGGTTATACCCGGTAGCCGCATTGACAAGGCGGTTCATAATGCTGGATCATGCTCATTATTGCTCGATGACATTTCAATAAAGAGGCTTTATGCTCGATTATGCAGCTTTTCCGCAACAGCGACAAGCACGTATTCGCCAGCTTTTGCAGGAAAACGGACGCGTTGTCTGTGCAGAACTGGCCAGCCAGATGCAGGTATCTGAACATACTATTCGCAGGGATTTACAAGAGCTTAGTCATTCAGGCGTGTGCAAAAAGGTCTATGGTGGCGCGGTACTGCAGTTGCCGGAAGCCGGAAATTTTCACAGTCGCAAAGTGAAAAACAGTGCAGAAAAGGACAAGATCGCGCAGCAATGCGCAGCGCTGGTGAAGCCAGACACCTGTATTTTCATTGATGCCGGTACGACGAATCTGGCCATCGCCAGAGCCCTGCCTGCGAATATCCGCATCACAGCGGTGACGAACTCACCCGAAATCGCCGTCGAACTCATGAAACGCTCACACAGCGAAGTGATCCTTCTGGGCGGGCAGATTCATCAGGCCACGGGAGGCTGCGTTGGCAGTGGTGCTATTGCGCAGATTCAGGAGATGTTATTCGATCAGGTGTTTATTGGCGGTTGCGCTATGGACCCGGATGTTGGGCTAACAGGGTTTGATTTTGCCGACTGCGAATTTAAAAAAGCGGTGCTGAAACAGAGTAACCAGACGGTTGTTGCCCTGACGGCAGATAAACTGCCCGGCGTGGCACGCTATGTTGTGGCACGGCCTCAGGCGCTTGATGTGATAATCATTGAAGCAAATATCAGCGATGCACTGCGTACCGTATTAAAGGAACAACAGATTACCGTTATCACGGCCTGAAACAAGAAGCGCCGCCTCCCTGACGAAAGGCGGCGTGACGATTACAGATCGGCCGTCTTGTCGAACTTGCCGAGCATTTCACGCTCGTAAGCCGCGGCTTTTTTACGGTCAAACTTGTGTTCCCACTTGGCGATAACCAGTACCGCCAGCGCATTACCCACAACGTTCAGGGCGGTACGCGCCATATCAAGGATACGGTCAACACCGGCAATAAAGGCCAGGCCTTCCAGCGGAATGCCCACACTGCCCAGCGTTGCCAGCAACACCACGAATGAAACGCCCGGCACACCGGCAATACCTTTAGAGGTAACCATCAGCGTCAGCACCAGAATGATCTCCTGGCCCAGCGACAGGTCGATACCGTAAAGCTGTGCAATAAAGATGGCAGCAATACTCTGGTACAGCGTAGAACCGTCGAGGTTAAAGGAGTAACCGGTCGGTACCACGAAGCTGGTGATGGATGCTGGCGCGCCATAGGCTTCCATCTTCTCAATGATACGCGGCAGCACACTTTCAGAGCTTGCAGTGGAGTAGGCCAGGATCAGCTCATCTTTCAGAATGCGGATGAGCGTCCAGATACTGAGTTTGCACATCCGCGCCACCAGTCCCAGCACCACCAGCGCAAAGAACAGCACCGCAAAGTAAACCAGCACCACCAGTTTCGCCAGCGGCCACAGGGACGCAAAACCGAAGTTCGCGACCGTTACGGAGATCAGCGCAAATACGCCGACCGGCGCGTAACGCATCACCATATGGGTCACTTTGAACATGGTTTCAGAGATAGAACGGAACACCGTAACCAGCGGTTCGCGGTGCGTGGCAGGCAGTGAAGAGAGCCCCAGGCCAAACAGTACCGAGAAGAAAATAATCGGCAGCATTTCGCCCTTCGCCATCGAAGACACGATGTTGGTCGGCACCAGAGACAAAATCGTGTTCATCAAGCCATGCGCGTGGCTTTGCACTTCTGCCGTGGTGCTCTGATATTTCGAAATATCCACCGCCGCGAGTTGTGACATATCAATGCCCGACCCCGGCTGGAAGACATTCGCCAGCGTAATACCCAGCACAATGGCCACCGTGGTGATCACTTCGAAATAAATAATGGTCTTGGCGCCAATACGCCCCAATTGTTTCGCATCACCCACACCGGCAATACCCACCACCAGCGTGGAGATAACAATCGGCACAACAATCATTTTGATCAAATGAATAAAGATATCGCCTGCCGGAGACAGGAGATTCGCAATCAGCCATTCGCGGCTGTCGCTGTGATAATGCAAGTAACTGCCCAGAAGAATACCCAGCACCAGGGCCAGCAGAATCTGCCAGGCCAGGCTGACTTTCAAATTTTTCATAACTCGAGACATCCTCAATGAAGCGACCTTCCCGGTGGGGAACGACTCATACGGAAAGGGTATGGTTAGCGTCACACGCTCTTGCGGGGTTTTTTAACGCGCATTATCAGTACCATTTGCAGGGTGTAGGGCGCAACCCTTTACCAGAAGGGGTATTGACTGAATTTATGCATAAAAACGCTTTTTTATGCCATTTATCATACATAACCGTTTGTTATGAAAAAACTTTTTTTCAGCCATTTTTAGATAATTAATTCCGGCAATTATTTTCCTTCAAAGATTCATTTGTTCAGTTTTCATACTGTTCAGTCAATGCGTGATCTATAGCGCAAATAATAAACAAACCAGGCAAAGCCCCTATAATTAACGTTTATTTGACATATTATTAACATCCTACAAGGAGAGCAAAAGCCATGAGCCAAATCCATAAACACGATATTCCCGCAAATATTGCGGAACGTTGCCTGATCAATCCGGAGCAGTACGAGGCTAAATATCAGCAATCCATTACCGACCCTGACACCTTCTGGGGCGAGCAAGGCAAAATCCTTGACTGGATTAAACCCTATCAGAAAGTGAAAAACACTTCCTTCGCCCCGGGAAATGTCTCCATTAAATGGTACGAAGACGGCACGCTGAACCTTGCGGCCAACTGTCTTGACCGCCATCTTGCCGAACGTGGCGACCAAACCGCCATCATTTGGGAAGGCGACGACGCCAGCCAAAGTAAACATATTACCTATCGCCAGTTGCATACAGATGTCTGCCGTTTTGCCAATGTACTGACAGACCTGGGCATTAAAAAAGGCGACGTGGTGGCTATCTATATGCCCATGGTTCCGGAAGCCGCAGTCGCGATGCTGGCCTGTGCGCGTATCGGTGCCGTCCACTCGGTCATTTTCGGTGGCTTCTCGCCGGAAGCCGTTGCCGGACGTATTGTGGACTCCAGCTCCAGGCTGGTGATCACCGCCGATGAAGGCGTACGTGCCGGGCGTAATATCCCGTTGAAAAAGAACGTCGATGACGCGCTGAATAACCCGAATGTAAAAACCGTTGAGCATGTCGTGGTACTTAAACGTACCGGCGGCAACATCGACTGGCACGAAGGCCGCGACCTGTGGTGGGACGCCCTCACCGCCAATGCCAGCCCGCAACACCAGCCGGTTGAAGTCAATGCCGAAGACCCGCTGTTTATCCTCTATACCTCCGGTTCTACAGGCAAGCCTAAAGGCGTACTGCACACCACCGGCGGCTATCTGGTTTATGCAGCCACCACCTTTAAGTATGTCTTCGATTATCATGACGGCGATGTTTACTGGTGCACCGCCGATGTCGGCTGGGTCACCGGCCACAGCTACCTGCTGTACGGACCACTGGCCTGCGGCGCGATTACCCTGATGTTCGAAGGGGTGCCGAACTGGCCGACGCCAGCGCGTATGAGCCAGGTTGTGGACAAACACAAGGTCAATATTCTCTATACCGCGCCCACGGCTATCCGTGCGCTGATGGCGGAAGGTGACAAAGCGATTGACGGTACGGACCGCTCTTCGCTGCGCATTCTCGGTTCCGTCGGCGAGCCCATCAACCCGGAAGCCTGGGAGTGGTACTGGAAGAAAATCGGCAACGAAAAATGCCCGGTCATGGACACCTGGTGGCAGACCGAAACCGGGGGCTTTATGATCACCCCGCTACCGGGTGCGATACAGCTCAAAGCGGGTTCCGCGACCCGTCCGTTCTTTGGCGTGCAGCCTGCGCTGGTGGATAACGAAGGTCATCCACTGGAAGGAGCCACCGAGGGCAACCTGGTGATTACCGACTCCTGGCCGGGCCAGGCGCGTACCCTGTTTGGCGACCACGAGCGTTTTGAGCAGACCTACTTCTCAACCTTCAAGAACATGTACTTTAGTGGCGATGGCGCGCGCCGCGATGAAGATGGCTATTACTGGATAACCGGCCGCGTGGACGACGTGCTGAACGTTTCCGGCCACCGACTGGGGACCGCGGAGATTGAATCGGCGCTGGTCTCCCACCCAAAAATCGCCGAAGCCGCGGTGGTGGGCATTCCACACAATATTAAAGGCCAGGCCATCTACGCTTACGTCACCCTGAACCACGGTGAAGAGCCGACCCCCGCGCTCTATACCGAGGTGCGCAACTGGGTACGTAAAGAGATTGGCCCGCTGGCAACGCCGGATGTCCTGCACTGGACCGACTCTCTGCCCAAAACCCGTTCCGGCAAAATCATGCGCCGTATTCTGCGCAAAATTGCCGCCGGGGATACCAGCAATTTCGGCGATACCTCGACCCTCGCGGATCCGGGTGTCGTGGAGAAACTGCTCGAAGAGAAGCAGGCCATCACCATGCCATCGTAACCTCGCATTCCCCCTCTCCCCGTGGGAGAGGGTCGGGGTGAGGGCATCGCAAACCACCCCCTCACCCTAACCCTCTCCCTCAAGGGAGAGGGAATAACAACAAACCCTACCTTACCTCTGGAGAGTTCTGTGATGAATGACACCATTTATCAACGGATAGAAAACAATGCGCATTACAGGGAGCTCGTCGAAAAGCGGCAACGGTTTGCCTTCATTCTTTCCATCATCATGCTGATTATCTATGTCGGTTTTATTCTGCTGATCGCCTTTGCGCCAGGCTGGCTCGGTACGCCGATCTCTGCGGGCAGCAGCGTCACGCGGGGTATTCCGATTGGCATTGGTGTGATTGTGATTTCGTTTTTGCTGACCGGCGTGTACGTCTGGCGGGCAAATGGCGAGTTTGATCGTCTGACAAAAACCGTTCTGCAAGAGGTAAAAGCATCATGAAGCGTGTTCTGACGGCGCTCGCCGCCACACTGCCTTTTACGGCCAACGCCGCCGATGCCATTACCGGCGCGGTCCAACGCCAGCCAACCAACTGGCAGGCGATCATCATGTTCCTGATCTTCGTGGCGCTGACGCTCTATATCACTTACTGGGCGTCAAAACGGGTGCGTTCGCGTAACGATTACTACACGGCAGGCGGTAATATTACGGGCTTCCAGAATGGCCTGGCGATTGCCGGTGACTTTATGTCAGCCGCATCGTTCCTCGGGATCTCTGCGCTGGTTTACACCTCCGGCTACGACGGGCTGATTTACTCGCTGGGCTTCCTCGTCGGCTGGCCAATTATTCTGTTCCTGATTGCCGAACGTCTGCGCAATCTGGGGCGTTATACCTTTGCCGACGTCGCCTCATATCGCCTCAAACAGGGGCCGATTCGCACCCTCTCCGCCTGCGGTTCGCTGGTGGTGGTGGCGCTCTATCTGATAGCCCAGATGGTCGGTGCAGGTAAGCTTATTCAATTACTGTTCGGCCTCAACTACCACGTTGCGGTCGTGCTGGTCGGCGTGCTGATGGTGCTCTATGTTCTCTTCGGCGGTATGCTCGCCACCACCTGGGTACAGATCATCAAAGCCGTGTTGCTGCTGTTCGGCGCAAGCTTTATGGCCTTTATGGTGATGAAGCATGTCGGCTTTAGCTTCAATAGCCTGTTTAGCGAAGCGATGGCGGTTCACCCGAAAGGGGAAGCCATTATGCGTCCGGGCGGTCTGGTTAAAGATCCGATCTCCGCACTGTCTTTGGGCCTGGGGCTGATGTTTGGTACGGCAGGTTTGCCGCATATTCTGATGCGTTTCTTCACGGTGTCAGATGCGCGTGAAGCCCGTAAGAGCGTGTTCTACGCCACGGGTTTTATGGGTTATTTCTACATTCTGACCTTTATCATTGGCTTCGGCGCCATCATGCTGGTTGGGGCAAACCCGGCCTTTAAAGATGCGGCGGGCGCGCTGATTGGCGGCAATAACATGGCGGCGGTGCACCTGGCGGATGCGGTCGGCGGCAACCTGTTCCTCGGCTTTATCTCCGCTGTGGCTTTCGCCACCATCCTGGCGGTGGTTGCCGGGCTGACGCTTGCCGGCGCATCGGCGGTCTCTCATGACCTGTACGCTAACGTCATTCGTAAAGACGCCACCGAACGTCAGGAGCTGAAAGTCTCGAAAATCACCGTACTGGTGCTCGGTGTGGTCGCTATTCTGCTGGGTATTCTGTTTGAGAAGCAGAATATTGCCTTCATGGTGGGGCTGGCGTTCTCCATCGCGGCGAGCTGCAACTTCCCCATCATTCTGCTCTCCATGTACTGGTCAAAACTGACCACCCGTGGCGCAATGATTGGCGGCTGGCTGGGCCTGCTGACGGCGGTGATTCTGATGGTCCTCGGCCCGACCATTTGGGTACAAATCCTCGGCCACGCGCAGGCGATTTTCCCGTATGAATACCCGGCGCTGTTCTCTATCGCCGTAGCCTTTATCGGTATCTGGATTTTCTCGATTACCGACAATACGCAAGAAGGTATTCGCGAGCGTGAGCAGTTCCGTGCGCAGTTCATCCGTTCACAAACGGGTGTCGGTATCGCACAGGGCCGCGCCCACTAAGCCCCTCTGCCCCGGTCAGCCATGACCGGGGCGATATCACAGTTTTTCCCACCACAGGTGACAGACATCACCTTCTTTGCCGCCAAAAAGCCGATCCCTGTCACAAACATTTCCCCTGCTTTGTAAGCAACATCACGCTTTTGCATCTCCTGCCCCTTCCCGACACGCAGGTCGTCGACGGGTACACGACAGCCCGACGGCGCCCCTTTATGCTTATTTCACAGCGACGTCTCCAGACTTTCGGCAAAGGCCGCCAGACGCTGGGGGCTCAGCAGCAACGGCAGAAAGAGCGGGCTACCGGGTGGCGGATTGTTCACCCAGGCGGCGAGCGTATCGGCGTAGCGCAGCAGAGATTGCTGATGCTTTTCGAGTGCTCTGGCAGGCAGGGCATCGTCGCCATAATGATCGCGCCACAGCACATCGGTAACGACCTCTGTGACCCGGCTGAACATCTGGCTATAGATATCCGCATTGCGCCAGGCGGCCAGTAACGTCTCCATCGAATCATCCGGGCAGGTGATTCGCGGCAGCAGCTCGCGCAGGGTTTGTACGGCATTGGCCGCCAGGAAACAGGCGTTTTGCTTTTCCAGCGCAATAAGCTGGCGCTGTTCGCCGCCCAGGTCACGATCGTCCGGTGGCATCAGCGGCTGATATGCCTGCAGCCAGTTGGCGCTGCGCGTGTCCATATGCAGCAATTGTTGCGCCTGCGCCAGACTTTCCGGGATCTGGCTTTGGTAATGCAGGCGTCGCCCCAGCAGATTAGGGGTTTTACACAGCCAGTCGTAGCTGGAATGGAATAATGCGGCAAGGCGGGTTTTATCCTGCGGCTGACGAAAGCGCAGCCCATGCTGTTCGACCCAGTCGTCAAAAACGTGGCCCTGCGTCTGATTGGCCGCCGCCAGGCCCAGCAGATTGATGGCATTGACCGAATCCATGACGCGGCTGTCCGGTAGCCACTGCCAGCTTACCCGGCAGGTAATGGCTTCCACGCTGTTGTCCGTCGCGCCGATGGCCCAGCTCAGCCGTCCGCTGATTTCATCGGCAAGCCAGCACGGCAGTGCTGTCCAGCCGTAACCGATGCCAAAGAGATCGTATTCGATCCATTTTTTATGATCCGGCAGGGTGACGATATGCGGGTGATTGGCAAAACCGGGGTGGTAATCGAGCTCCGTGGCTTTGATCGAGGCGCGAACGTCATGAGGCAGCGTTGCCAGTACGCCCGACAACTGCTGGCGCGGCCAGGAGTCATCAATAAAGTCGCGCAGGATCAGTTTTTTTCCGGCGCCGCGCAATTGCCGCCAGACCTGACGCAGACTTTTTTGCCACTCTACCGTCTGAAAAGACGGGGTCGTCAGGCTAAGAATGATACCGCTCAGATGGGGCAATTCGTTTAATAACGGCGCCAGCGTTGTGGAATAAAAGTGGTTCCAGAAATCCGGCGTGCTTTTATCGTCGAAAGCAAACTCCGGGAATTTACGCTTAATAATATCGTCAGCGGGCGCGGCCTCCCCCTGCAACCAAAAAGACAAATTATTCGCCGCCAGATACTGGTTCACCCGTTTTAAATAGTGCAACGCGTAATGCTGTTGATGAATGAGATTTTCCACATTCAATTTCTGACTCAATGGCGAGGGCGTTGCCAGCAGTGAAAATAACTCCTGCTGATGAAGAATGATGCCTGTAAAGCCGTGTTGCTTAGCGCTTTCAACACCTTGCATCAACCATGGCCAGTGCCAGATAAAGGTGCTGTTGAGTTCCATTAATTGATGGGCAATACGTTTCATGACTTCATCCAGGTCATTTACTCTCACAGATAATAATTGAGGATAGTATGAAAAAATATGCCCTGGTCGGCACAGGTGGGCGCGCCGGATTATATATTTCTGCGATCGGCGGTCAGTGGAAAGACAATGCGCAACTGGTGGCGTTTTGCGATACCAACCAGACGCGAATGAATTACGCCAATACATTATTAAAAAACGAAGGCGCTGCTCCGGTATCCACCTGGAAAGCCGCGCAATTCGAGGCGATGATCCGCGAGACGCGTCCGGACATTATTATCGTCACCACCATGGACCGCACCCATGACGACTATATCGTACGGGCGCTGAAAGCGGGCTGCGATGTGATCACTGAAAAGCCGATGACCATTGATGAAAAACGGGCGCTCCGTATTCTCGATGCCATTGAAGAGACCGGGCACACCGTTCGCGTGGCGTTTAATTACCGCTATGCGCCGCACCACAGCAAAGTGCGCGAACTGCTGATGAACGGCACCATTGGCGAGGTTTACTCCGTCCACTTCGAATGGCTGCTCAACACCGAGCACGGCGCCGATTATTTTCGCCGCTGGCACCGGGAAAAACGCAACAGCGGCGGTTTACTGGTCCACAAATCCACCCACCACTTCGACTTAATGAACTTCTGGCTCGATAGCTACCCGGAGCGCGTCTACGCCGAAGGCAGTCTGCGTTTTTACGGCAAAGAGAACGCGGAAAAACGGGGTGTGACCGGGTTCTACCCACGCGCCCACGGCTATGCGACGGCCAAAGAAGACCCGTTTGCGCTGCACATGGCGGACAATCCGCAGCTTAAGGCGCTCTATCTGGACGCGGAGCATGAAGATAACTACTGGCGCGATCAGAGTGTATTCAGCGATGGTATCACCATCGAAGATACCCTTTCGGTGCTGGTGAAATACCAGAACCAGTGCCAGCTTAGCTATTCGCTGAATACGTATTTGCCCTGGGAAGGGCTGAATGTGGTGTTTAACGGCAGCGAAGGCCGACTGGAGATGAAAATCGTCGAAAAATCGTATGTGAACGCCGGGGGCGAGCGCGCAAACGAGGGAAGTCTGGAGTCCTGCAATATTACTGTCTTTCCCATGTTTGCCGCCCCCAGGGAGGCCAGTTTTACCCTCGGCGAGGGCGGTCACGGCGGCGGTGATAACGCGATGCTTGCCGATCTGTTCGGCACGCCGGGTAACGATCCGCTCAGGCGTGCCGCCGATCACCGTGCCGGGGCAATGTCGATCCTGACGGGCATCGCGGGCAATATTTCCATGCAGCAACAGCGCCCGGTCAATTTCCGTGAGTTCGAACTGGTATCGCGTTTGAAAAAACAGGGCTAAAACAGTAGCCGCGCCACCAGCGGCGCGGCCAATACCGTCACTACGCCGGAGAGCATCATCACCAGGCTGGCGACGACGCCTTCCTGCTGGCCCAGCTCGTAGGAGCGGGCGGTTCCCGCGCCGTGAGACGCCGCACCAAACCCAGCGCCTTTTGCCATCCCTTCGCGAATGGAGAGGCGCAAAAAGAGCACATCCCCCACCGCCATGCCGAATACCCCGGTAATCACCACAAACAAAGCGACCAGATCCGGCTGTCCGCCCAATGGCCCTGCCGCCGCAAGCGCAAACGGCGTCGTCACCGAACGCACCGCCAGGCTGCGCTGAATGTCATCCGGCAGGGTAAAGAGACGCGCCAGCCAGACCGAGCTGGTTACGGCGACCACCGTTGCGGTGATAACGCCCGCGGAAAGCGACATCCAGTGGCGACGAATCACCGCAAGGTTGTCATACACCGGTACGGCAAAGGCGATGGTCGCTGGCCCTAACAGCCAAAGCAGCCAGTGAGATTCACCGATATAACGCTGCCAGGAGATATGCCCGAATACCAGGATCAGCACCAGTAATATCGGGGTGAAGACTAACGGCATTAACGGCAGTTTATGGAACCGGCGGTACAGGCGCTTATTGAGAAAATAGATAACCAGCGTCATGACCAGGCAGAGCACGCTCAGGGCAAAATCATTCATGATTCAGCCTGCTGATTTCGAAGCGATAAACCTTATCAACCACCCAGGCTGTGGCCCCCAGCACCATCAGGGTACTCAGGGCAATCACGGCAAAAATACGCCAGCCGTCCACCATCAAAAGCTGAGTGTAATTCACCACGGCGACAACGGCAGGCACAAAGAACAGTAACATTTCGGCCAGTAGCCAGCGCGCGCCGGCCCTCACCCAACTCAGGGGAACCACGCGACAGACAATCAGCGCCAGCATCAGGATCATGCCAACCAGGTTAGCGGGAAGGGGAAGATGCAGCCACTGCACCAGATATTGCGCCACGATAAACAGCCCGGCATAGATAACAACCTGAACCGGCACCTGCAGTCGACGCACAATGGCAGGCGTAATACGACCTAACGCCATATCCATAGATAATTCTCGCGGAAATGAGACAGAGAGCACAGTATAGGGAGCCGCTACTCCATACTGAAATGAATTAAACTCATCGCAGGCATAGTTTAAAGGAATAATTATGGACATCAGAACGCTGCGCTATTTTGTGGAAGTGGTGCGCCAGCAAAGTTTCACTCGCGCAGCGGAACGGTTGTTCGTCACTCAGCCAACAATCAGTAAAATGTTGAAAAATCTTGAAGATGAGCTGAACTGCACGCTACTCATTCGCGATGGGCGCAAATTACTTCTCACCGATACCGGGCGCGTGGTGTTCGAGCGCGGGCTGGCGATCCTTGCTGAGTTTCGCCAGCTTGAGGCAGAACTTGGTGATATCAACCATTTAAATAAAGGGCTGCTGCGCCTCGGCATCCCCCCCATGGTCGGAATGCTGATGGCCGGGCCGATAGGCCTGTTTCGCCAGCGCTATCCCGGCGTTGAGCTGAAAATTTCCGAGTTTGGCGGCCTGACGGTCCAGCAGGCGGTCACCAATGGCGAACTGGATCTGGCGATGACCGCCCTGCCCGTCGAGGAGGATAGCGGCCTTTCTACCCTGCCGCTATTCAGCCATCCGCTCTGTGTGCTGGTGCCGCGCTCCGGCGACTGGCTCAATATTCAGTCCATCACACCTGAACAGTTGGCCGGGCACCCGCTGCTCATCTATAACGAAGATTTCGCCCTCAGCCGCCAGCTTATGCAGCTCTTTAACGACCATGGCGTGAAGCCGCGGATTGCCGTGCGTAGCGGGCAGTGGGATTTCCTGGCTGCGATGGTACAGGCCGGCGTAGGGATCGCGATTTTACCGGAGCCCATTTGTCAGCGCCTGGATAAACAGACGCTGCGCTGGGTTCCGCTGGAGAGTGATTTACGCTGGCATCTGGGGATGATTTGGCGTGAAGGAAGCTATCTTTCCCGCAGTGCACAAGCCTGGCTGCAATGCTGTGAAGGGTTCTGGGTGAATATGGATATTGCGGATGTGCCGCTGGGCGAAGGAAAGAAGTAATCAGACCGGGAATGCCCCGATAAGTGCATGCTATAGCCACAGCGAGCACAATTCATTGTCTTCTCCCCTTTGGGGCGAGGAGGATAAGGTGAACGGAATGACCATCAGAGCCGCATTTTCCCCCTCACCCTGGCCCTCTCCCCAAAGAGGAGAGGGGACCGTTCGTGCTCGCTTTTTTGTGGGGATAAGGGAAAGGAAACTTACTTTTTCTCGATTAACAGCGCTTCCATCAAATCAAGATCGTGCAGCATCTTCTGTAACGTCTCATTGCTGATTTGCCGTGTCGCGCGCAGATGGTAAAGCTCGGCGCGTTCCGCACGCAGGGCTGCCAGGCGGAAACGGCGTTCAAGGTTCTCTTCCAGCAGCGAGCTTTCTGCGTTATTACGCCCATCCGCACGACGACGCAGATTACCAATCACCCTGGAACTCACTTCGGTGAGCAGTTGGTTGTCGATATTCTCTTCCGCATCGGCCGCCATACGCTCTTCCATTTTCTGAATCGCGACAATCGCTACCTCGGCAATCATCGCCCGCGCCTGTCGTTCTTCATTGTACTGCTGGGAATGGTCACGCACTTCAATATGCTGCAACAGAGACGGCAGCGCTACAACGCCAACAAACAGCGAGAACAGAATCACCCCGGCGGCAAGGAACACCAGCTCATAACGTGCCGGGAAACCGATGCCATCAGGTAAAAACAGCGGAATAGACAGCACACCGGCCAGCGTAATCGCACCACGCACGCCTGCGAAGGTGGCAATCAGCAGCTCACGCGTACTCCAGGAGCCGAACTCCATCGGTTTTTTGTGCAAAAAGCGCACGCTGAATCTTTTCATCGTCCACAGCCAGCCAAAACGTACCAGCATCAGCGCGCAGTAAATCAGCACGATATCGGTAAACAGCATCCAGGTTTCCACATTCGGATCGGCTGCTGCTGCTGCCAGCGACGATTCGAGAATGCCCGGCAGTTGCAGGCCTAACAACAGGAACACCATGCCGTTAAAGACAAACTCCAGCATCGCCCAGGTGCTGTTGGCACGCAGACGCATAGCGAGCGGCGCGGTGCGCATCACGCCGGAGCGGGTAATCGTCATACCGGCGGCCACCGCGGCAAGGATACCGGAAAAGCCAATGTGTTCCGCAATCAGATAAGAAGCGAACGGCAACAGGAACAGCAGCACGATTTGTGTAGCGGGCTCATCCCCCCCCCAGCGACTCAGAAAACGCAGTGAACGACCGTACAGCCAGCTCACCACGAACCCGGCGAAAATGCCGCCAATCGCCACCTTCAAAAATTCAACCGTCGCGCCGCCAATGGTAAACACCATCGTACCCATCGCTACCGACACGGCGAATTTGAGCGAGACCAGACCGGATGCGTCGTTCATCAACGCTTCGCCCTGTAAAATCCCCATGATTTTCTTCGGAATACGCCCTTCTCCCACAATGCCAGACAGCGCCACCGCATCGGTGGGCGACAGCACTGCCGCCAGGGCAAAAGCCGGCACCAGAGGAATGCCCGGAACCAGCCAGTAAATCAGAAAACCGATCCCGACGACGGTGACTACCACCAGCGCCAGCGCCAGGCCAAAGATCTCCCGACCATGTTCAAGAAATTCGCGCGTGGGCGTTTTCCAGCCATCGGCAAACAGCAATGGCGGAATAAACAGGACGAGGAACAGCTCCGGATCGAACTCCACATGCAACCCGAACGTGGGGAAAGCCAGTAGCGCGCCAATGGCGATTTGCATAAGAGGAAGTGGGATCTGAAATGGTATTACTCGCGTGACCACGCCCGAGAGCGAAACCACTAAAGTCATGATGAGGATGGTAAAAAAGATTTCCATGCGTTCCCTGTTTGCGATGTTTTTATTAAGGCGTCATGCCTTGATGATAGAACATTCAGCTTAACGCAAAGGAAACAGGATGTGCGCAAAAAATGAAAACGGGCGGCCTGAGCCACCCGTTGTACACATGAGACAAGGGAATTAGATTGCCCAGCCGCCTGCGTAGAAGATAACCAGCGCCACGGCGATAACCACGGTACCGATATTCAGTTTACGGAAATCACCTGAGACCACGCGGCCAATGACCAGAGAGGCAAAGCCGATCATGATGCCGGTAACGATGTTACAGGTCAGCACGATGAATACTGCGGTGATAAGACCGGACATCGCATCAACAAAGTCGGCAAAGTCGATTTTCGCCACGTTGCTCAGCATCAGCAGACCTACGTACATCAGCGCTGGCGCAGTCGCATACGCCGGAACCAGGTAGGAGAGCGGAGAGAGGAACAGAATCAGCAGGAACAGCACGCCAACGGTGATCGCTGTCAGGCCGGTTTTACCGCCTGCCGCCGTACCTGCCGCAGACTCGATGTATACCGCCGCTGGCGCCGCGCCCACCAGACCGGAGAACACGCTGCTCAGAGAGTCGGTGGTCAGCGCTTTGCCGCCATCGATAATCTGGCCGTCTTTATCCAGCAGGTTCGCCTGACCGGCTACCGCACGGATAGTACCGGTCGCATCAAACACCGCCGTCATCACCAGCGCCAGTACGCTTGGCAGCACGACAGGGTTCAGCGCGCCAACGATATCCAGGCTGCCGATCAGGGAGTTGCCTTTGTCATCGCTCAGCGATGGCATAGCGAAAATACCGGAGAAGTGCACGCTCGGGTCGAAGATGAGTCCGACAATAGAAACACCGATGATGGTCAGCAGGATGCCGCCCGGCACTTTCAGTTTTTCCAGACCGATGATAACCGCAAGGCCAATCAGCGACATGATCACCGGGAAGCTGGCGAAATGACCCAGCGTGACGGGCAGGCCGTCCAGCGGATTCTTGATAACCAGACCCACGCCGTTCGCCGCGATCAGCAGCAGGAACAGACCGATACCGATACCGGTGCCATGCGCAACACCTTGCGGCAGGTTGCGCAGGATCCAGCTACGAATACCCGTTGCGGAAATAACGGTAAACAGCACACCCATCAGGAACACGGCACCCAGAGCGACCGGAACGCTGATATGTTGGCCCAGCACCAGGCTAAACGCGGTGAACGCGGTCAGAGAGATAGCGCAACCGATAGCCAGTGGCAGGTTTGCCCACAGGCCCATGACGATCGAACCGACACCAGCAACCAGACAGGTAGCGACAAACACCGCCGCTGGCGGGAAGCCCGCTTTACCGAGCATGCCAGGCACAACAATAACGGAATAGACCATCGCCAGAAACGTGGTTAACCCAGCAACGATTTCCTGACGAACAGTACTGCCGCGAGCAGAAATTTTAAATAAGGCGTCAAGCGAACCGCCGGTACGCGCAGAAGGCGTAGACATAGGAAACATCCCCTGAGAGTTTTTATCTTTCGTTGATATGCGAGGCGGACAGTGTCCACTGCCTGTTAAACGTCGTCTCCCTGAGCTGCGATGTGACGAAGGGGTGTCACAAAAAGCAAACGATTAACTCCGCGCATACAAAACGGTTGGTCAAAAAAGGCAAACGATTATCCAGCGTTTAGATACCGCTTTTCAACTGAACTTTGCCGCTTTTTGCTAATTTTCGCTTATGACGACGAAGAATTGACCGACCGATGCGCAAACGTTATCGTCCCTGCGCAACTTTGCAACATTTCGCGATCAATATTACGTACCGGGGAGATCCAAAGGGCCGCCCTGCTCAATCGCCCGTTGCCAGGCCGGGCGCATTTCAACTCTCTTTTTCCATGACTGGGTATGCGGAAGATCGGCAATGCCGCCGCGTGACAGCAATGCGAAAATCGGAAAACTCATCTGAATGTCGGCCATGCTTAACTGCTCTCCGGCAAACCAGGGCTTCACGGCCAGTTGCGACTCGATATAACGCGCGTGGGTTTCAATTTGCTTGTTTAGCCAGGCTTTCTGGATGCCCTGACCAAGCATTTTTCCTATCGTTCGCACACCAAACGGTACGGGTGGTTTACCGAGGCTGGCAAAAACCAGCTTCATCAATAATAAAGGCATCAGCGATCCTTCGGCGTAATGCAGCCAAAAGCGATACTGCTGACGCATCTCTCTATCTTCAGGCTTAAGCAGGCTGTTTGTATCGTAGGTCTCCTGCAGGTATTCCAGAATTGCGCCGGATTCAGCGAGGATCAGACCGTCGTCTTCCAGTACCGGTGATTTGCCCAGCGGGTGCACTTTCTTAAGTGACGCAGGAGCCAGCATGGTTTTTTCACGTTGATAATGAATGAGTTGATACGGTAAACCCAGTTCTTCCAGCGCCCACAGAATGCGCTGAGAACGAGACTGGTTCAAGTGGTGAACTTTAAGCATGACAGGCTCCCGCTGAGTTATTCGAATTAACTATAGAAAAGCTTGCTCTTTGGATGAAAAATTTCCTAAAAAAAAGCGTCATGATGTGGCGAATTTTTCGCCATTGCCTAGACTAAAAGTGTCAGCACAATCCGGAACCTCCAACATGATGAGGGGTGCTGATGTCGGGGGAAACCCTCCCATAACAGAATGGGATAGAGAGAAAGACAAAGACCGGACCGACTAAAGCGCCCCAGTTGGGCGCTTTAGTTTTTTGTATTGCTGTAGCCCCGGTAAGCGACAGCGCCACCGGGGGGAATATGTTTCTTTAGCTAATCGCCTTCCAGCAGCCTTGCCCCCGTCCCCTGAGCGCCTAACTGGTCTCCTGGGTTTCGCAGCGGGCAATCACTATGCGACAGACAACCACAGCCAATACACCCATCCAAATCATCACGTAACGCAACCAACGTGTGAATACGCCTGTCCAGTTCCTCGCGCCACTGGGACGAAAGGTGCTTCCACTCTTTCGCGCTCAGCGTATGTCCTTCCGGCAATACGCCAAACGCATCGCCGATGGTCGACAGAGGAATACCAATACGCTGGGCGATTTTAATGATCGCCACATAGCGCAGCACATCGCGTGTATAGCGCCGCTGGTTACCGGCATTACGGGTACTTTTTATAAGCCCTTTGCTTTCATAAAAATGCAGCGCGGAAACGGCCACCCCGCTGCGTTTCGCCACTTCACCCGGCGTGAGCAGCGCCTTGAGACGCGGTGTTCTCTTTTCCATAAAACCTCTTTACCTCAAGTTAACTTGAGGAATTATACTCCACCGCAGACAAAACGACGAATCGAGAAAGAGGCAGCTCTATGTCCCATCAGCAAATTATTCAGACCCTTACGGAATGGATTGATGAACATATCGACCAACCGTTGAACATTGATGTAGTCGCCAGAAAGTCAGGTTATTCAAAATGGTATTTGCAGAGAATGTTTCGTACCGTGATGCATCAGACGCTGGGAGATTACATTCGTCAGCGCCGTCTGTTAATGGCTGCGGAAGCACTGCGTACTACGCGGCGTCCCATTTTTGATATTGCGATGGATCTGGGCTACGTTTCACAACAAACGTTTTCACGCGTGTTTCGTCGGGAATTTGATCGGACTCCCAGCGACTATCGCCACCAGGCGTAAGTGTCGCCGGGATGATTACTTTAGCGAAGGTGGCTGCGCAACCCAGGCTTTAAACTCCTGCGGCGGCAGAGCCTTCGCAAAATGCCAACCCTGACAGTACTGCACGCCACGCTTAAGTAACCAGGTTACCTGTTCTGCTGTTTCCACCCCTTCCGCGATAATTTTCAGGCGCAAACTGTGTGCCATCTCAATGATGTGTTCAGCGATCAGGTGGCTGGTACTATTGGTCGTCAGCGTATCGATAAAGGACTTATCAATCTTTAAAATATCGACGTTGAGGGAGTACAGGTTGTGCAAGTTCGAGTAACCGGTGCCGAAGTCATCTATCGCCACCTCGTAACCCGCATGGCGAAACGCCTGAATGACCGGCGTGGTTTTAGGAACATCAATAAACCCACGCTCGGTTACTTCAATTTTAATTTGTTCTGCGCGTACAGAATGCTCCCTGGTTTTATTGGTAATAAGTGCAATCAGGCGGGAAGAATGGAAATCGACGGCTGACAGATTAATCGAAATATAAAGATGCGGCCATGCTGCTAAGAATTCTCCTAGATCATTAAAGACTTCATCAACGACATAATCGGTAACCCGCTCAATCATTCCTTCTTTCTCTGCCAGCGGAATAAATTCCGCCGGGCTCATTACCGGACCATTAAAACCCGGCCAGCGCAATAATGCTTCAGCGCCTACGCATTGGCCGTTTTTGATATCAATAATGGGCTGGTAATGAAGTTCAAGCTGGTGTTTGGTTAATGCTCTGTGCAGCATTCGTCGTGGAGAGTTAAACTCCTGCCGTGTTCGCGACCACATCAATAAAATAATAATGCTACAAATCATGCCTAACGGCAGTGTTAATGTCGCCTGATGATAAAGATACTGAAAATAAGTGTCGCTGGAGGTCGAAACAATGATTGCAATGGGACGTTTATCAGAATGGTCTATTGTGTAAAAACGACCATTCTCTTGAAAAGTAAGGTCATTTTTACGGACGAGCTTATCCAGTGTTTGTAGATCGGCCTGATCACTGACGGAAAAAAAGAGACCCGTTACCGTATCGTAAATACCATAAGCCAGCGTGCTGTCGTCTGACATCACCTCGCTGTAGGAAAGCGGATTGACTACCGCGACATAATTTCCTTTCTGCATATAGACCATTTTATATCCGGGATAAAATGGCGTATCACGATAGTAATAAATAGAGATGGCTGGCTTTTTTTTATACTCGGGAGGCGAAATAGCATACGATTGCGTAGGGTAAAAAGCTGTCGAGCATAAAAACTGTTCGCCGCGCGCGTATATTAAATCGGCAACATACAGGCTACCGCGAATGATATTGAGCATGTAGCTACGATGCTCAGGGGAACAAACTTGACCGTGATATTTCTCAGCGGCGCTTCGGGCCAGGTCGACTTGTCCGATAACCCGTTCAGTTTTATCTAAAGCAAGTTGCGCAAAAGAACGAAGATGGATACCTGTTTCTTTTACTGCACGGATGTGCGCAAACCATAGCGACAGCATCACCGGTAGGAGCACTACCATGATGATCCCGACGACTCTCAGCATCTTACGCTGCGCGCTATGATTCATTTCCGCCTATATCCCTGCATTTAGTGTGCCTGTAATGAAGGCAGGATGCTTTGATAAACAGGTGATTACGTTGCATGAATCATACGACATTAGCAACTTACTTTTTTCATTAAAAACCTAATATTTGGTTATGACGATAATATTTGCCCGTAAGGCAAACTAAAAGTATGCGTTGTGTTTATATTAAGGAAAATATTTATCCAGTCGCCAGTCAGGGTTTTTAGTTTACGCAACAGACAATAGTTGATTAAGTCAAACTCTCCGCAGGATAAAAAAAAGACAGGCCGATCGGGTATTTTTTCATCTATTGCATAGCCTTCCGGAAGGAAGCCGGGAATATTTATAAAATTGCTTCTGCAATCACAGTTCGGCTACGCCCGGTACGCTTCGCATCGTACAGCGCATCGTCCGCAAGCGTAAGCAAAACTGAAGTATCGGACACCCCTCCGGTGACAAACACAACACCTGCGCTAAAGGATAAGGTTATCTTTTCATCCCCGTTAAAAAGCGGTTTATCGACCAGCGCAGCGCGAATTTTTTGGCTAAAACGCAGCGCAGTCTGACTGTCAGTTTGCGGTAATAAAATCAGAAATTCCTCTCCTCCCAGACGACCTAACGCGTAGTCCGGCGCGCTGAGCTCACGGATTTTCTCGCAGAAATGGCGCAGTGCCGCATCGCCTGTTAGGTGGCCCCAGCGATCGTTGATGTTTTTAAAATGGTCCAGGTCCAACATGAGGATACTGAAATGACTATCGGGATCTCCCGGTTCACAGGCGGCAAGCGCCTCTCTGAATTGCCGTAATATAGAGAACCTATTAAAGCACCCCGTCAGGTCATCAGTCGTCGCTTTCACCGCCAGTTGCTGCTCAGCCTTCTTACGTTCGGTAATGTCCAGCCCGATACTGAGAATGGATTTATCCGGGAGCAAAATATTTGACCACAATACGGTTAATACTTCGCCCGTGCGCCTTACCGGATGCCATTCATACATATCGACAGCAGGCGAAGCGCTGACAGAAGCCCGGACCTTATGACGGACCTCATCATCAGGGAAAAATAATGCTAATGGATCAGGTTGACAGTTTAACTCCTCAATTGACCAACCAAACAGCCGTTCGCACTCCCCATTCCATAATATACAGCGGTTGTTTTTATCAAATGAATTCATTAATACAGGGGCACGATCAAATAAGACTTTATATTGCGCAACAATGCGATGCATTTCTCTGGTCATGCGCTCTTTAGCAATAATACCGGCGAGATAATCTTTTAATTTCTCGACAAGAATGATCACCACACTTTTAATGATACTCATTGAAAATAACGGCTGCGGAAACGCCAGGAAGAAATATCCCTCTACCCCATGAGCGCTTGAAATTAATTTACAGAGAATACCGCCATGGAATTTATCAGCAGCATGGTGAGTAGGAGAAAATAATATTGTACCAACCTGCCGTCGCCAACAGATAACACGCCACGCATGTTGATTGCGCCGCAATTGCGACTGTTCCAGAAAGGTTTGCGCATCGCCCAGGGTGCATGGAATCTGCCCCGCGCTCTCATGCTGGAAATCCCCATCCTGCTCTACCACAACCCAGGAGAGCGTTGAACCTACGGCACTATTAATTGCCTGTAAAATTTCTTTTAGCGTGCGTTGTGCACTGAAGCATGGCATCAACTTCGCCAGGATAGTAAGCGCCACCGCGCCATCATCCACAGGAATGGCGGTATTTTCTTTTTTCATTTTTTTTCAGTCACAGATGATTAAACACCGGACCATACCCACAATGAGCTGTACAGGAAAAACGAAAAGCTAAATTCCGATGACCAACGCTGATTTACAAAAAATGCAGCGAAATGCGTTTAAAAGACGCCAGTTGAGGATATATCCATGCAGATCAGAAATCTGAAAAGTGACATTCAGATATATATAGCTATTCGATCAAGAATAATCGATGTTCCGAAAAGTGCCAACCCAGACAAAATAGGCAAAAAATCATAAAGTGACTATCTTTTTGAATTTATTAGCATTCTTATTCTTCATAGCAAAACGCTATCATCACGCCCGGTTAACCCCTACGCCCTCTAACAAAATGCCCCTTTGCACAGAAAATTTTGCTCATTTGCACACTGGCGAATAAAAGAACAAATGTGATATAGTTCACACATTCTTGAGACAGGGAACACTGTTTCAATGTAGAACGTTACTTCTGCAGATTTTCTGCGCCTGCACACATCGCTCAGGCTCATGGCGTCACCCACCTGTGCCTGAAAGTTTTCTTTCGAGGATCGTTTTCATGGCTACATTAACCACCAGTGTCGTTCTTCTTCGTTGGCAGATACTGAGTGCAGTGCTGATGTTTATGGCCAGCACATTGAACATTCGCTTTCGTAAAGCAGATTATATTGGTCTGGCTGTGATAAGCAGCGGCCTTGGTCTGGTAGCAGCCTGCTGGTTTGCAACGGGCCTGCTGGGCATTACGATGGTCGATGTCCATGCCGTCTGGCACAACGTCATCAATATCATGACGGAGATGTCGGAGAAATCTTCCCCCGAATGGCCGATGGTGATTACCTGACAGCAAGCCCTTCTTTAGTGAAAAAGCTCCCGCGTGGAGCTTTTTTATTGTCAAAAATCCGCTGACACGAAAAGAGACAAATAACGCCAGCAGTTAACAAAAAACCCCGCAGTGCGGGGTTTTTGTCGATACGTTTCCCATACGGGTCGCGCTGATAAGGCCGATGGCCTGCACTCAGAACGGAATATCGTCGTCGAAGTCCATCGGCGGTTCGTTAGACGGTGCCGGCGCAGACTGCTGTGGGCGAGACTGCGCGCCGCCGCTGAACTGGTTACCGCCCTGCGGCTGCTGAGGTTGGCCCCAACCGCCCTGCTGGCCCTGGCCGCCGCCCATATTGCCGCCAGCCGGAGCACCGCCACCCTGACGGCCACCGAGCATCTGCATGGTGCCGCCCACGTTAACCACGACTTCGGTGGTGTATTTCTCGGCGCCGGACTGATCGGTCCATTTGCGGGTACGCAATTGACCCTCAATGTAGACCTGAGAACCTTTACGCAGGTACTCACCGGCCACTTCTGCCAGTTTGCCGAACAGCACAACGCGGTGCCATTCAGTCTGCTCTTTCATTTCACCGGTCGCTTTATCACGCCAGGATTCGGAAGTCGCCAGCGTAATGTTGGCCACTGCACCACCACTCGGCATATAGCGTACTTCCGGGTCCTGGCCCAGATTACCGACGAGAATCACCTTGTTTACGCCTCTGCTGGCCATGATCGTGTCTCCTGAAAACATTTCTAAATAGTGTAAGCGCGGGAGTGTACCATTTCCATGCGACATGTTCATAGCTGCGAAGGATCTTCCAGAGTTGTCGCGCGGACTCAACATTGTTGCACATCCCCTCTGAATTTGCATTCCAATACTGTATATCCAGCCAGTTTAAATTGTGTCATAATTAGCCGTTTCTGACCGCTGGTTGTCCTTCCAATCGACCAGGCATGCCGAGTTATTACCGGGAAAGGTGAATGGATAAGATCGAAGTACGGGGCGCGCGCACCCATAATCTCAAAAACATCAACCTCGTCATTCCACGCGACAAATTGATTGTCGTTACCGGTCTGTCGGGTTCGGGTAAATCGTCACTGGCTTTCGACACTCTGTATGCCGAAGGGCAGCGTCGCTACGTTGAGTCTCTTTCCGCTTATGCCCGTCAGTTTCTTTCGCTGATGGAAAAGCCTGACGTTGACCACATTGAAGGGCTCTCTCCTGCTATTTCTATCGAGCAGAAGTCGACCTCGCATAACCCGCGTTCCACCGTCGGGACCATTACCGAAATTCACGACTATCTGCGTCTGTTGTTTGCCCGCGTAGGTGAACCGCGCTGCCCGGACCATGACGTTCCGCTGGCGGCACAGACCGTGAGCCAGATGGTCGACAATGTGCTGGCGCAGCCGGAAGGCAAACGTCTGATGCTGCTGGCGCCGGTAATCAAAGAACGTAAAGGTGAACACACCAAAACGCTGGAAAACCTGGCAAGCCAGGGTTATATCCGCGCGCGTATTGACGGTGAAGTCTGCGACCTTTCCGATCCGCCGAAGCTGGAGCTGCAAAAGAAACACACCATTGAAGTCGTGATTGACCGCTTTAAAGTGCGCGAGGATCTGGCGCAGCGTCTGGCAGAGTCCTTCGAAACGGCGCTGGAGCTTTCCGGTGGCACGGCAGTGGTCGCCGACATGGACGATCCCAAAGCCGAAGAGCTGCTTTTCTCGGCCAATTTCGCCTGCCCGATTTGCGGCTACAGCATGCGCGAGCTGGAACCGCGCCTGTTCTCGTTCAACAACCCGGCAGGCGCCTGCCCGACCTGTGACGGGCTCGGCGTGCAGCAGTATTTCGACCCTGACCGCGTGATTCAGAACCCCGAGCTATCGCTGGCGGGTGGCGCAATTCGCGGCTGGGATCGCCGTAACTTCTACTATTTCCAGATGCTGAAATCGCTGGCGGACCACTACAAATTTGATGTGGAAGCGCCGTGGGACAGCCTCAGCCCAACCGTGCATAAAGTGGTGCTGTTCGGATCCGGCAAAGAGAGTATTGAATTCAAGTACATGAACGATCGTGGCGATACCTCCGTGCGCCGCCATCCGTTCGAAGGCGTGCTGCACAATATGGAACGTCGCTATAAAGAGACGGAATCCAGCGCGGTACGCGAAGAGCTGGCGAAATTTATCAGCAACCGTCCCTGCGCCACTTGCGACGGTACGCGCCTGCGCCGCGAGGCCCGCCATGTTTTCGTTGAAAATACGCCGCTGCCAACCATCTCGGACATGAGCATCGGTCACGCTATGGACTTCTTCAATAACCTGAAGCTGTCCGGCCAGCGCGCGAAAATCGCTGAAAAAGTACTCAAAGAGATTGGCGATCGCCTGAAATTCCTGGTGAACGTCGGCCTGAATTACCTGACGCTTTCCCGTTCCGCGGAAACCCTTTCCGGCGGCGAGGCTCAGCGTATCCGTCTGGCAAGCCAGATTGGCGCAGGTCTGGTGGGCGTCATGTATGTGCTGGATGAACCGTCAATCGGCCTGCATCAGCGTGATAACGAACGTCTGCTCGGTACGCTGATCCACCTGCGTAATCTCGGTAACACAGTCATCGTGGTCGAACATGATGAAGATGCCATTCGCGCCGCAGATCACGTGATCGATATTGGCCCCGGCGCAGGGGTGCATGGTGGTCAGGTCGTCGCCGAAGGCCCGCTGGAGGCGATTATGGCAGTGCCTGAATCCCTCACCGGGCAGTATATGAGCGGCAAACGCCAGATCGCCGTCCCGAAAAATCGCGTTAAAGCCGATCCGGAAAAAGTGCTTAAACTGACCGGGGCACGCGGCAATAACCTGAAAGACGTGACGCTGACGCTACCGGTAGGGCTGTTCACCTGTATTACCGGTGTTTCCGGTTCGGGTAAATCTACCCTGATTAACGACACGCTGTTCCCGATCGCTCAGCGCCAGTTAAACGGTGCCACCATCGCCGAACCCGCGCCTTATCGTGATATTCAGGGGCTGGAACATTTCGACAAAGTGATCGATATCGACCAGAGCCCGATTGGCCGTACGCCACGTTCCAACCCGGCGACCTATACCGGCGTTTTCACCCCGGTTCGTGAACTGTTTGCCGGCGTGCCGGAATCCCGTTCGCGCGGCTACACCCCAGGGCGTTTCAGTTTTAACGTCCGTGGTGGACGCTGCGAAGCCTGTCAGGGTGATGGCGTAATCAAAGTTGAGATGCACTTCCTGCCGGATATCTACGTGCCGTGCGACCAGTGCAAAGGCAAGCGCTATAACCGCGAAACGCTGGAGATTAAATACAAAGGCAAAACCATCCATGAAGTGCTGGATATGACCATCGAAGAAGCCCGTGAATTCTTTGATGCCGTCCCGGCGCTGGCGCGCAAGCTGCAAACATTGATGGACGTGGGCCTGACGTACATCCGTCTGGGTCAGTCAGCCACCACGCTTTCCGGCGGTGAGGCGCAGCGCGTGAAGCTGGCGCGCGAGCTGTCGAAACGTGGCACCGGCCAAACGCTCTATATTCTGGATGAACCGACCACCGGCCTGCACTTTGCCGATATTCAGCAACTGCTGGACGTTCTGCACCAGTTGCGTGACCAGGGCAATACCATCGTGGTCATTGAGCATAACCTGGACGTCATCAAAACCGCAGACTGGATTGTCGATCTCGGTCCGGAAGGCGGCAGCGGAGGCGGGGAAATTCTCGTTTCCGGCACACCAGAAACCGTCGCCGAGTGTGAAGCCTCACACACGGCGCGATTCCTGAAACCGATGCTGAAATAATCTTCCGGGCTGATTACGCCCTGGTTGATGCGGAGTAAAGCTGTTGCCTGATCTGTTCAGGCAACAGTTCTATCGCCTGTTTGTATGAGGCGTCCACAAGGTAGTAAATCTGTGAATCCGGGAGCGAGCCGTCGAGATAGACGGTGCTCCAGTGCGCTTTGTTCAGGTGTTTGCTTGGGCGCACGTCATTATGCTGCTGACGCAGTAGTTCAGCCAGTTCCGGGCTGGTTTTCAAGGACGCTGCCGGGCGGCCTTCCACCTCTTTCACCATCGCAAACAGCACGTCAGACACTTTTATCTGCGTGGCCTTCCAGTCGCTGTGTACGCTCTGCTCTGCACCCGGCTTCGCCATGCAATACTGCAATAACTCCGAAATTGTCATCTTTATTCCCCTTGTAGCGTCGCGATGATTTTTCGCGAACCGCCGTGGATACGATGCTCTCCCAGCCAAATCCCCTGCCACGTCCCAAGCTGAACGCGCCCGCTGGCGACAGGAAGTAATAACGACACACCCAGCATGGAAGACTTGATATGCGAAGGCATATCGTCCGCGCCTTCGTAATCATGCTCGTAGTGGGCGTTATCCGGCACCGCTCGCAGAAAATGCTGCTCCATATCGTGACGTACGGTGGGGTCACAGTTTTCATTGAGGGTGAGAGAAGCGGAAGTATGCTGGAGGAGCAGATGCAACAAGCCTGTTCTGATGCGGGACAGATCGCGGATCTGCCCCAGCACCTCATCAGTGATCAGATGAAAACCCCGGGGTTTTGCCCCGAGAACAAGAGTCTGTTGATACCACATCTGCTGCTTCCTTTTAAAAGACGAATCTTTTTAAGTGTGCAGCAAGTCGGCGAAAGGTAAAACCCGACAGAACAGATTTGCTTAAAAAAACAACAATTCAATCTTAATATTCGGAATTTACGATCACCTCTTCACCAAATGCCCCGGCTTGTGGCAGCGGGCGGTAGGTTGAATTCGAAGCGCGCAGGATACGTATCGGGCGGGCTTCACTCGCTTTCGCCGCCGTAATGTCTTCATCCGAATCGCCGTAAAAGATTTTGATTTGCTTGTCGGCCAGCCACTGTGTCTTGCTGTTCTGCCCGTCTTTCACCCCGGCAAAAATCACCGGATTCATATTCGCCGCCGGAATCAAGAAATCATCCTGCAATGTTTTGGTCACGCTTTCCGTCGGCGTCTGCGTGCGTCCGGTAATGAAGTAAATGCTGTCGCCGCGTTTCACATGTAGCGCGATCAGCGCCCGCGCGATCTCTTTTGGAATACTGAACTCATCCCAGCCGTTGTTCATTTTCTCCCAGAACTCCGGGTTCTGGAGATAGGCTTCACTATCCGGGGAGTACATTTTTTTACCGCGCCAGAAGCCGGGGCTGGAAAACAGGACCGTATCGTCGATATCAAACCCGACGGCCATCGGTGGGCGGTCCACCAGGCTGTGTTCGATCTGTGCGACGGAGACCCAGTGAATGGGCGCTTGTTCGGCCAGTTTGGCAACGTTGGTGCCTGTGCTATCCGGAGTCGGCGTAGAAGCCTGAGCAAAGAAAGCACCGGTGAGCGAAAACGATAAGCAGAGGGCTAATGTGAACTTTCGCATGTTTATCCCTAAATTTTCAGTCCGTTATTGTCAGATAGCGTGCTAAGCATCAAAAAGCTCTCTGACCATACCCTCAGGGACGGGTGAAAGGAAGGCGTTTCTGCGGTTTCACCATCATAAACCGGAATATTTGTAGCAGGATCGCGCCATTTTCCTCCCTGACGGGAGGAAAATATGCGTCGTTTACATTACAGCAGCAAATGCCTGAGCAACGCGATGCACATTGCGGCTATTAAGCCCGGCAACGCACATACGCCCGCTGGCAATGAGGTAGACACCAAACTCTTCACGCAGACGATCAACTTGTGCAGCACTCAGACCGGTGTAGCTGAACATGCCGCGCTGTTTAAGCAGATAGTCAAAGTTTCGCCCCGGAACGGCCTCTTTCAGCACGTTCACCAGCTCCTGACGCATAGCCAGAATGCGCGTACGCATTGTCTCGACTTCCGCCAGCCATGAGGCTTTCAGCGCCGTATCGCCGAGCACCGTCGCAACAACCTGCGCACCGAAGTTCGGCGGACTGGAGTAGTTACGACGCACCGTTGCTTTCAACTGCCCCAGGACGCGAGAGGCCGTTTCCGCATCTTCACAGACAATGGAGAGACCGCCTACGCGCTCGCCATAGAGTGAGAAAATTTTGGAGAACGAGTTGCTGACCAGCGCCGGTAAACCCGCATCAGCAATCGCACGGATCGCATAGGCGTCTTCTTCCATACCGCCGCCAAAGCCCTGGTAGGCAATGTCGAGGAAAGGAATCAGGTTGCGGGCTTTCAGCACGTTTACCACCTCATCCCACTGCGCGTTTGTTAAATCTGAACCGGTTGGGTTGTGGCAGCACGGATGCAGCAGAACGATGCTCTTCTCCGGCAGGGTAGCGAGTTTTTCCAGCAGCGCGGTAACGCGCACACCATTGGTTTCACTGTCAAACCAGGGATAAGTGTTGACCTTAAAGCCCGCGCCTTCAAAAATGGCGACATGGTTTTCCCAGGTGGGATCGCTGACCCATACACCGGAATCCGGGAAGTAGCGTTTCAGGAAATCAGCACCCACTTTGAGGGCGCCGGAGCCGCCCAATGTCTGGATCGTTGCAACGCGTTTTTGCGCCACCACCGGATGTTCAGCACCAAACAATAGCGGCACGATGGTGTGGCGATAAGTAGTCAGACCTTCCATCGGCAGATAGAGAGACGCACCCTGCGGCTGGGCATTGAGGCGGGCTTCCGCTTCGGCAACAGCCTGTAGCTGCGGGATGATGCCATCTTCGTTGTAATACAACCCGATGCTGAGGTTAACTTTGTCGCTGCGCGGGTCTTCTTTAAAACGCTCCATCAGGCTAAGGATGGGGTCGCCAGCGTAGGCGTCAACTTTTTGAAACACGAGGTGGTTCTCCAGGTTTACAGTAGGAAGGATAAGACACAATAAACCGGAAGCGAGAGAAGGTCGAGCGGGATATGTGTACTGCGTTTGGGCAGTGTCGTCTGATGCCCTCACCCCGGCCCTCTCCCACAGGGAGAGAGAGAAAACCAAACGCCAGCGCGGGCAAAATCATATCCCGGACAGGGCGCTTGCGCCGCATCCGGGGAGAGTCGACGCTGCGTTAATCGACGTATTTCAGGGCAGCGCGCGATGTCAGGCGCGTAATTAATTCATAGGCACTGATCCCGGTGGCTTCCGCAATGCGCTCGACGGGTAAACCTTCCCCCCAAAACACTACCGGGTCTCCGGCGGTATCTTGCGCATCCGGGCCCAAATCGACGCAAATCATATCCATCGCCACCCGACCAACAATCGGGACTTCGCGACCGTTAACCAGCACAGGCGTACCAGACGGCACCGAACGCGGATAACCATCGCCATAGCCCATCGCCACCACCCCAAGGCGCGTGTCGCGCTCACTCACCCAGGTCCCGCCATAACCGACCGCATCACCCGCTTTATGCTCGCGCACGGCAATCAGGCTGGAGGTCAACGTCATCGCGGGCTGGAAGCCAAAATCTTCCCCCCATGGATGGCGATCAAGCGGCGAAACACCATACAGAATGATGCCGGGGCGCACCCAGTCAAAATGGGCCTGCGGCCACAGCAGCGTGCCACCGGATGCAGCAAGAGAACGTTGCCCCGGTTTGCCGTCGCTAAAGGTGGTGAAGATATCGAGCTGACGTTCTGTCACACCACAGTCCGGCTCATCGGCACGGGCAAAGTGGCTGACAATATTCACCGGCTGGCGCACATTTTTGCACTGGCTCAGACGCTGGTAAAACGCCTCGGCCTCAGACGGGTGAAAGCCCAGGCGGTGCATACCGGTATCAAGCTTCATCCACACGGTAACAGGCTCATCCAGATGCGCCGCTTCCAGCGCCGTGAGTTGTTCCACGCTATGCACCACCGTATCAAGATGATGAGCAGAAACCAGAGGGAGCTCGTCAGCGGTAAAAAACCCTTCGAGCAAGAGGATGCGATGGGTAATGCCCCCCTCACGCAGGCGAAGGGCCTCTTCGAGACGGGCGACGCCGAAAGCGTCGGCATCGGGGAGCGTTCGCGCGGTCTCAAGAAGACCGTGTCCGTAGGCGTTCGCTTTCACAATCGCAACCAGGCGGCTGGCGGGAGCCAGTTCGCGCAGATGTTGAAGGTTGTGTCGCAGAGCGCGGCGGTTGACTACAACAGTTGCCGCTTGCATTTGAATTCCTTGCCTTTAAGAAAAATAAACCATCCTCTAAATCATTTGAGTTGCAGCAAGGCGGCAAGGCCATGCATCTCCGGGGACGTAGCCAACACCGCTGTAGCTCAAAGGATGACGAGGATTATTCGTCGTCGTATTGTGGACCCGCATAATTATCAAAACGCGACCACTGTCCGTTAAAGGTCAAACGTACCGTACCGATCGGGCCGTTACGTTGCTTACCAATAATGATTTCAGCGATCCCTTTTAAGTCGCTGTTTTCGTGATAAACCTCATCACGATAAATAAACATGATCAAGTCGGCGTCCTGCTCGATGGAGCCGGATTCACGCAGGTCGGAGTTGACCGGGCGTTTATCCGCACGCTGTTCCAGTGAGCGGTTAAGCTGCGATAGCGCAACAACCGGCACCTGCAGCTCTTTCGCCAGTGCTTTCAGAGAGCGGGAAATCTCCGCGATCTCAAGAGTACGGTTGTCGGACAGCGACGGCACGCGCATCAGTTGCAGGTAGTCGATCATGATAAGCCCAATGCCGCCATGCTCACGGGCAACACGCCGGGCACGGGAACGCACCTCGGTCGGCGTCAGGCCGGACGAGTCATCAATATAGATATTGCGTTTTTCCAGTAGGATGCCCATGGTGCCGGAAATACGGGCCCAGTCCTCGTCATCAAGCTGACCGGTACGAATGCGCGTCTGGTCCACACGTGACAGGGAGGCCAGAGAACGCATCATAATCTGCTCTGAAGGCATCTCAAGACTGAAGACGAGAACCGGTTTATCCTGCAACATCGCCGCGTTTTCAACGAGGTTCATCGCAAAGGTGGTTTTCCCCATGGATGGACGCGCGGCGACAATGATCAGGTCCGATGGCTGTAGACCCGCCGTTTTCTTGTTGAGGTCATCGTAGCCCGTATTCACGCCAGTAACGCCGTCGTGAGGCTGCTGGAACAGCAGCTCAATACGCGCAACGGTCGCCTCAAGCACATCCGCGATGTTTTTCGGGCCTTCGTCTTTATTGGCGCGGCTTTCCGCAATTTTGAAAACCCGTGACTCAGCAAGATCGAGCAGGTCTTCACTGGTGCGCCCCTGAGGGTCGAAACCCGCATTAGCGATCTCATTGGCAACGGAGATCATCTCGCGCACAACTGCACGTTCACGCACGATGTCAGCGTAAGCGCTGATGTTCGCCGCACTTGGCGTGTTTTTGGACAGTTCAGCCAGATAAGCAAAACCGCCGACAATATCCAACTGCCCTTGCAGTTCCAGCGATTCTGCCAGCGTAATCAGGTCAATGGGTTTACCCATCTCCTGTAGACGGTGCATCTCAGTAAAGATATGGCGATGCGGGCGGGTGTAGAAGTCATCCGCCACAACGCGCTCGGCAACATCGTCCCAGCGCTCGTTATCCAGCATTAAACCGCCCAACACCGACTGTTCCGCTTCAATGGAATGGGGCGGCACTTTCATCCCCTCGACCTGAAAATCGCGGGGTTCAGTCTGTTTGTTGAAGGGTTTATTTCCTGCCATAGTGAATGGAGTTACCAACGTAATGAATGGTTCGAAAGATTATCATTCGGGAGGAAGCATGGCGACAAGAATTGAATTTCACAAGCATGGTGGCCCTGAGGTATTGCAAGCTGTCGAGTTTAATCCCACCGATCCGGCGGAAAATGAAGTCCAGGTCGAAAACAAAGCTATAGGGATTAATTATATCGACACCTACATTCGCAGTGGGCTGTATCCCCCCCCGTCATTACCGAGTGGCCTGGGGACCGAGGCGGCGGGCGTGGTCAGCAAAGTGGGTTCTGGCGTCAAACATGTCAAAGCGGGCGATCGCGTGGTGTACGCCCAATCCGGGCTTGGTGCCTACAGCTCCGTGCACAATGTTCTGGCAGACAAAGTCGCTATTCTGCCCAATGCCATCTCGTTCGAGCAGGCGGCGGCCTCCTTCCTGAAAGGGCTCACTGTCTTTTATCTGCTGCGCAAAACGTACGAAATTAAACCTGATGAAGCATTCCTGTTCCATGCGGCGGCGGGTGGCGTAGGGCTGATTGCCTGCCAGTGGGCGAAGGCGTTGGGGGCGAAATTGATCGGTACTGTCGGCTCCGCGCAGAAAGCACAGCGGGCCTTACAGGCTGGCGCATGGCAGGTGATTAACTATCGCGAAGAAAACATTGTTGAGCGCGTAAAAGAGATAACCAACGGGAAAAAAGTCCGCGTCGTGTATGACTCGGTGGGTAAAGACACCTGGGAAGACTCCCTCGATTGCCTGCAGCGCCGTGGCCTGATGGTGAGCTTTGGTAACGCCTCCGGGCCGGTATCAGGCGTCAACCTGGGTATTCTCAACCAGAAAGGTTCGCTGTATGCAACCCGCCCTTCCCTCAACGGCTACGTAACAAATCGCGAGGAGCTTGAAGAGGCCAGCAATGAGCTGTTCTCGCTGATTGCCAGCGGCGTGATCAAAGTGGAAGTGGCGCAATCGCAGAAATTTGCCCTCACCGACGCACGACGCGCACACGAGGTTCTGGAAAGCCGCGCAACGCAAGGGTCGAGCCTGTTGATTCCGTAAATTCACATTGCAGGCGGGCGGCGAGAGCGTGAATGCCCGCGCTTATTCAAGGCAGTGACCGGGATGAATGAGCGCAGGTAATGCATCTGCGGCCTGAGGATGACGGCGGTAAAAAGAATTAGGGCTTCCCGAAGGAAGCCCATTCTTTTTTTAGTTCGGCTGTATGTAGGGTACAGCTCGATGAATTCGTTAACGCGGCGATAGTGACAGATTTGATAAGTAAATCCTATTCGGTTCTTAGCAAAGCGCCCGGAAAAGTGTCGAGGTTGTGATCAAGTACTCAATACTTTAGTAACGCCAACGGTTATTGCGCTGATATTGAGGAATTTTTGGCGTTTTGACTGCCCGGATAATCCACACCACCGCAACCGCCAGTAATAACCAGGGCAACAGCTTGATCATCAACGCAAAAAGGCCGCCCAAAAACATCACTGCGGTTGCCACCAGCAGTGCCGCCAGAATACCCAGCAATGAAACACCGGTGGCGAGTAGCACAACAAAAAAGCCGATAACAAACAGTAATTCCAACATGGCGCGCTCCTGGTAAACAAATAATGGCATCGGGACGATGACTTACCAAATGCATTACAAGAAGCGTGCCACATTTAGTTTATTGATTTCTAAAAGAAAAGGCTCCGCATGGTGATGCAGAGCCTGGTGAATTTGACCATTTTTTAGCGAAATTATTCGCGGTTTGCCACAAGACTCAGCGCGTGTTCCAGCACTGCGACGTCGGCCCCGGCTTTATGTGCGTTTTCGCTCAGATAGCGACGCCACTGTCGCGCCCCTGGGATCCCCTGGAACAGGCCCAGCATATGGCGGGTAATATGTCCGAGGTAGGTCCCCTGCTGCAGTTCACGCTCAATATAGGGATACATTGCCCGAACCACCGCTACAGGATCCGCATCCACCGCATCCGCGCCGAATATTTCCCGATCAATACGCGCCAGAATGCCCGGATTCTGATACGCCTCGCGTCCAACCATCACACCATCCATATGCTCCAGGTGGGTTTTGGCCGCCTCCAGCGAAGTGATACCGCCATTAATCGACATGGTGAGATGCGGGAAATCGCGTTTAAGCTGGTAGACACGTGGGTAGTCCAGCGGGGGGATTTCACGGTTCTCTTTCGGGCTTAAGCCGGAAAGCCAGGCTTTACGCGCATGGATGATAAACATCTCACATTCGCCCCTGCCGGAAACCGTGCTGATAAAATCGCAGAGAAATTCGTAGCTGTCCTGTTCGTCAATGCCGATGCGGGTTTTCACCGTCACCGGAATGGATACCACGTCGCGCATCGCTTTGACGCAATCGGCTACCAGTTGCGCATTGCCCATCAGGCACGCGCCGAACATGCCGTTCTGCACGCGATCGGACGGGCAACCTACGTTCAGGTTGATCTCATCATAACCGCGCTGTTCTGCCAGTTTCGCGCAATGCGCAAGCTGCGCCGGATCACTCCCCCCCAACTGCAATGCTACCGGGTGTTCTTCTTCGCTGTATGCCAGATAGTCGCCCTTGCCATGAATAATAGCTCCCGTCGTCACCATCTCTGTATAGAGCAGCGTATGGCGTGAAAGCAGGCGCAGGAAATAGCGGCAATGGCGGTCCGTCCAGTCGAGCATGGGGGCAATGCTAAACCTACCACACCAGTTCTGGCCTGATTTATCAGGTACTGTGCTGTTATGGCAGGTTTTTTTGTTTTCTTCATTTTGGTGCATTTTTACACATTCTATTGTATTTTTGCTTTCTCAGTACACCAATGAGTACACCTTGTAAATGGTGTACCGGAAAGCAAGGCGGTTACATAATGGCCTACTATAACATAGTTAAGCGACCTCTGGCCGATGGCACAATCCGCTATCGCTGCACAGTAGGTATTAAAGCAGGCGGCAAGCACCTACACCGGGAAACCAGGACATTCAGCAAACAAGCAATGGCGAAGTCGTGGGGCAGTCGCCGTGTTCTTGAACTGGAAGCTGATGGTGTACCAGATGCCAGCAGCGCCAGCCAGATAATCACAGGTGAGTTAATCGTCAGGTATACAAATGATCCGGCATTCGGGGGTAAAGCGGGGCGCACCAAACACTACGTACTCGACATGCTGGCCGACTGCGACATTGCCAGGATACCCCTTGCAGATTTGGCCGTTGCCGATGTGATCACCCATTGCCGGGAGCGAGCAGGAGCAGGAGCGGGTCCAGCAACCGTAAGTCAGGATGTAAGCTACTTGTCCGGAGTTCTGGCGTCAGCGAAACCTGTATACGGTATAGAGTACACAGATAACCCGGCGCGGGACGCCCGACCGGTATTAATTCAGATGGGCCTGATAGGTAAATCTAACCGACGCAGCAGACGCCCGGTAGGTGATGAACTCGACAGGCTGGAAGAAGGGCTCAGGGCGAGGAGCTTGCATAGAAGCGCAAAAATTCCATTCATAGATATTCTGCGGTTTTCTATTTTTAGTTGCATGCGCATTGGAGAGGTGTGCCGGTTGCGTTGGGAGGATATCGACAATGAAGAACGTGCGGTACTGGTCCGCGACAGAAAAGATCCCAGGAAAAAGGAAGGAAATCATATGCGGGTAGCCCTCCTTGGTGAGGCGTGGGATATAGTGCAGCGCCAGCCACGAACCACTGACCTAATTTTCCCTTATAAGTCTGCATCCGTCACCGCTGGCTTCCAGCGCGTACGCAACGCGTTGGACATTCAGGATTTACGTTATCACGATATGCGGCGAGAGGGGGCCAGCCGGCTATTTGAGGCGGGATTCAGCATTGAGGATGTTGCTCAGGTGACGGGGCACCGCTCACTCAACGTTCTGTGGCAGGTTTATACAGAGCTCTTCCCTAAATCTCTGCATGCCAAACTTGAGCAACTCAAAAGGGAAAAGCAAAGGCAAGATTAAAGCCTTGACAAAGACTTTTACGCGCCATTAAATACTGTACATAAAACCAGTACTATTATGGAGGCAGCTATGTTCGTTGAACTCGTTTACGACAAAAGAAATGTTGAGGATTTACCCGGCGCCAAAAACATCATTCTGGCTGAACTGACAAAGAGAGTTCACAAGATTTTCCCAGGCGCAGATGTGAGAGTTAAACCAATGCAGGCGAACGCGCTGAACAGCGATTGTACGAAAACTGAGAAGGAGCGACTCAACCGCATGATCGAGGAGATGTTTGAAGAAGCAGATATGTGGCTCGTTTGAAGGACAAGGAAGGCGATAACGAATAGGTGCAGGGTGTATTACTGGAAACGTGGGAATCGGCGGATGACTGTTTATTTCGCTGACAATAGAAATCTCAATGAACCTCCACATGGAAATCTGTTATCTGATTCGCGAGTTAGTAAAGGATTTTTTATAAGCCGCAGGTTTACCTCTTTATTTCTTTTGTGTATTTTATCGTCATGGAGAGCGGTATTAGTGTTAGGATAAGGGGTGGTTATTTTATGGCTAAAGCTGATGAGTTAACCTTTACGGAGTTTTCATCGATCAACAGCAGGCTTAGGCAAGTTAGCGATACTTGGGCTGATTTGTGGATTACTATCTATTACACTAAGATAAGTGTTGGGAAATTGCTGGTGTTACGCTTTGAAGATGTTACGGAGTCAGACTTACCATTAAAAAAACATGAAATTATTCAATTACTGGCTGAGAATCCTGTAAGGCATATTATCCAGAAACGCCGTTCATTATACCCTAATGACGAATTTATATTTCAAAGCCATTCTAATAGAGTCAAATCCATAGCGAAACCGGTGACAGTGGTTGCATTTAACCAAGCGTTGCGTGATAGTGCCAAGTATGTCACCGATAAAAACATCAGCAGTAACAGTGCGCGAAGAGTACAAAATATAATACATAAAGCTGCATAGAATAAATCACTGCTAGTCAAAACAATGAGTTACTTTTTTAGTATATATTTAAAGGAAGATTTATGGTTGTAAAACGAATTTCCACTTTCTGTCTGCTTTTTAAAAAAATCATTGATACGATATGAACCGAAAATTTAAAACCCCTTCGAATATACTAACATTCAAAAACTGTTTAAGTAGCGACACGCTTATCTTCGTTTAGGATTTTTTCTTTCCAATCCGCCATTAAAACAACGGCGAATTTTCTATGCTGCGAGTTTGAATAACCTTCAACAATCAGAAGCGAACTAAACGAAAACTTTTCTTTTTCCTTCCCTAAACTTAAACCGACTATAGCGAAAAAGATTATATAACCTGGCAGATCAACGCCATTTTGAACATTTATTTTTTGCACTGAATAACGCGTTGATTATTCTGCCGCTGGTACCTCGGATTTTTTTGTCTCCAGCTCAGCAATGCGTGCGGTCAGTGCGTCTATCTGCGCCATCAGAGCCAGAATGGCCTCATGGTGCAGCGCTGCTGCAACCCCAGCAGTGTCAGGACTGAGCACATCTTTAATTACGGTACCGTCGTCCAGTTCTCTGTTGCCAGTGACAAAAACGTTATCCGGGAATACAGACTGAACCTCCTGAGCAATGAACCCGATGCCAGGCGAGATGCCATCCAGACGTTTCCACGAAACGCCGCGAATGGCCCGCATTTTCTCCAGGGGATTCTCTATCCTTGCCACGTCGTATTTCACACGGATATCAGAGTTTGAAATCCACGACCCCGGCGCTGTTGCCGAGCCTGTAGAGTTAAACCCAAAAAATGACGCCGTCGGCCCCGCGATAACGTTCAAATAAAACCCAGAGAACGTCGAAGAAACATAGTGATATGCAACGGATTTATGCGGCGTTAATGATCCGCCATACCCCCATTCCATATGTGGAGTCTCCTGGTTTACACTCCCGGCAGATTCATTTATTAGTCGTGTTGTGCTCAGTACGGTTCCGCCAGTTTTCCGATCCAGCGAATTCAGCCGCGAATCATTACCCTGGCAAAATGACCCGGCGACGGTGCCAAAAGGATTTGTTAATCCCGTTCCGCCCCGCCCCTGGCTGAGCGGTGTTGTCAGCCCGTTCAGAGAAGTGATATCTGAGTTAGCCCCTTTTTTTGCCAGCGACTTCTGGCCGGGAACCGTGACGGCCACACCGTTAATCGTGATAGTGACGTCACCAGACGCATTCATCACGTCCGCAAAGCCGCTCATATTTTTTTGATACAGCGTCAGCGTCTCAGCGATGTTTTGCGCGAGGCCGTCAACGCTCAGACTATCGCTCAGCAGGATGGCGTAAGCGGTACCGGCTGCAATTGCCGGGTTTGCCGCTGGCGTTACGGTGAGCTGGGTTGCGCTGTTGATTGCGGTTATCTGGAATACCTGTACCGGATTTGCCAGAGTGACCAGGGTGCACCCAACGCGGATGAGTGAGCCTGCTGCTGTAAAGTTCGTGCCAGTACCCGTCAGGGTATTACCGTTGACCGCAATAGAGCCAGTTGTGTAAATCATATTTTCTCCAGGCATAAAAAAACCGCCGAAGCGGTTTATTAATTTGATTAATACATGGCGGGAATTACCGGCAGACTGATTGCGCTCATCCCGCTGCTGTCAAAATTCCAGCCCGCCCGATCATTTCTGGTAACAATGCGTCCCCGTCCACCTTTGACATTTCCCCCGCTCATCATCAGGCCGCGCCCCCTGCCGATATTCCAGGATGTTGAGTCTTCAGCTCTGCCGACGTCCCATCCATACCTGCCTATCGGTACCATTCCACCGACTGACTGCCATGAAAGAGAGGGTGTGAAAAATGACCTGATTACAAATGGCTTCCGGGTCGTAGAGAACGTGCACTGCCCCTGTGGGTTGAGGAACGTCAGACCCGTCCCCGGTACAGGTGCGTTATTGGAAAATATCGCGATGCGGGCTGTAACCGATGCGGGTGCATCACCATAGTTACCCGAATCTGACGAACAGAATATCGTTCCGCCGATATTCTCAAGTACCGCGCTCGGGCTGTCCCATGAAGCAAAGACTATCCCTGAAACAGGGGGCGTCCAGGAGTCGTTAATTGTCACCGTGCCGTACCAGGTGCAACTGCCCAGATTCCCGTTAGTGGTCAGGACGGTGAAATCAGTCGAGTCAGAAATCAGCAGGCCGCTGTTTCCTGCCTGGCTGGCGGGTGTGATGCGCCATACCTGGCCGGGCCACTGATAGGTATCAGGTGCCCCCGCTCTGTCCCCCTGAGTATTCATCGTCAGTGTCCCGCCGCTTTGCACTACAGAAGCCAGGCGCTGCGTGAAGGGGAAAAGCCCGGTATCGAAAAAAAAGATTCTGACGCTTTCGGTCGGGATAAAAACAGCCACATCCCCCGCACCGTACCCGTCGACCGGCACAGACTTTCCGTTATACCCCTGGACGGTTGTGCGACAGAAAAACGGGGCGCGCAGCCCCGCCGTGATTTCCATTACCGGTCCGCCGTCATTCAAATCAATGCGTAATCCGCCCGGCATCACCATGTCCCCAGTTTTATTGAGCCACCACCCGGCAGGTTTATCAGCATACCCGTACCGTCAATCACTACGGCATTGTTCACACCGTTAAAGCTGAAAGCGCCCGATGTGGCGTAAAGTGCCCCACGAACCGTTACGTTGTTGAGTTCAGCATTGCCACTTTTTGGCAAATTCCACCCGACACCATTCGGACCAGAAACGAAATTATTCGACTTCAATGAATCGGTGATTTTCCCGAACTGAATGCTGGCATCACGGAAAAATGCATCGTTAATGAAGGCTTGTCCGTTCTGAATAACAAACGGCAGTGTGACGGCGGCTCCTGCCTGAGACATAACAGCAAAGCGGTCAGCAAGGAAAATAACCTGTGACTGCATGCCGTTAGGCGTGTTCTGCACACCCAGCCCCATCCCTGCGGCGTACTGCATGCCGTTGGCATCCACGCCGACTTTAATCGAGTACATCGCGTTCAGGTTGCCATTGATATCCGCTACCGCCTGGGCGTTAGTGGTGATGGCCGCAGCCTGGCCGTTTACCGTAACGCTCAGTGAGTTGATTTTCGTCGCTGATACCTGACTGAAATCCGCCATCGCTTTCGAAAAATCAGTCACGTTTGATGTATTGCCACCAGCCGTGGCATCCAGGGTTTTCAGCGACTCGCTGAGTGCTTTCGTTGCATCGGCCATCACATTGTCAACGCGATTAATGCCAGCCGCGTTGGCACCATACTGAGCACTCTGTGTTACCTGCTGGCTCACCTGCGCCAGTGTGTTCTGAATCTGTGCAATCGCCGTGTTTTGCACCCCACCAGCAGCATTAGCCGTTTTCCCTGACAGTTCGTCGAACCGGGATGCAGTCGCGCTGTCGAGGGTGGACACCGCCTGTGTAAGCTGGGTTACGTCAGCGGTATTGTCCTCCGTCTGCGCCGTCAGCGTATCAATTGCCGTGGCGCGGGCCTGCGTCTCGTCAGAGAGCGCCTGAGTGAGCTGCGTTACCTGCGCAGCGTTCTGGTCTGTTTTCGCCTCCAGACGCGTCACGTCCGTAACGCGGGCCTGTGTTTCTGTGGCGATCACCTCCCGCAATTGAGTGAACGATGCCGAGTTTGCTCCGTTCTGCGCCGACTGCCTTACGACAACATCAGCGATGGCCAGGGCATTACCAATGATGGCTTCTGCCGTCTGCCGGTTCGCACCTACTGCCGCAGCAAGTTGGTCGGCGTTTTGGGTAATTGCTGTGGCGAGGTCAGCAACGGTTTTGCTGGTTTCCACTGCGTTTTCGATGATTTCTTTAAATACCGCAGTGCCCTTCATCTGCTCCAGAATCTCAGCAGAAATGGCGCTGACATCAACCGATGACTGCCCCATTACCCAGGCGGTCCACTCGCCGACATTGCCAATCCTGTCCACCAGCCGTGCACGGTACCATTGCCGCACACCCGCCAGCATTGGCCCGTGCTGATGGCTGGCAGCCGGATAAGGCACCAGTGTCAGCTGTTCGGGATTTGCCTTATCGTCCGTGGTGGCGCGCTGTAGTTCGGTGTATGCAGTGTCACCGGCTCCGTCAGGAAACGCCCAGGTAATGTCGATAGCCCAGACCACATCATTTGAAGCGAGGAGTGACTGCGGCGTGCCCGGTGTACCATTTTTCCCCGTCAGGTGGGTCGTATCGGCATAACCCCAGGGCGACGACGAATCCTGCGCATTCAGGGCACGCACACGCACATCATAATTGCCGGAATAAATGCCCTGAACGGAAAAACCCTGGGCACTGGCAACCGGAACGTTAATCCAGTCGCCATTGTCCTTGCGCCATTGCGCCTGGTACCGGACTGCACCATCAACTTTGTCCCAGGTACTGTTCAGACTCGCGACCGTCAGCCCCTGATCGATAAAATCAGTCTGGCTGATAAGTATATTTTTCGGCGCAGGCAGGACAGATATCGGCGTTACCGTAATCGGTGCAGGCGTGATCCGTACACCATCATCAATAAACCGGTATTTATTGGGGTCGTGCTGAATGCCGGAAACGTTAAATGTACCGTCGTCATTTGCAGCAACGGACGTCACACGAAATTGCTGAATAGCCAGCCTGTCACTGTCAATGGCCCACACTGCGCCAGCAACGGGAGCCAGCCGGTAATCGGTGCTGACCGTGACGGTCTTTTTATCGCTGCTGATCGCGCTGATGGTACGTGTCTGCGTGGTGCCGTCGGGGAGATTCAGCGCCAGCCTGTCACCGGACGCATATTCAACAGCGCGATCCAGCGTAATATTCCTGCCGTTTACCGCGCTGATACGCCCACCATTCTGCATTCCGGCACGGAACGGGTCCGCAACACCAATAACGGATGCAGGCAGCGGAATATGTCCGTCAAGACCGACGTTAAACGAGATTGTGCCGTCTTTTGCGTTGGACAGTAATACCCAGCGCCCCCTGCGGTGTGCCTCACTTTGCGAGGTGCAGCCAATAGCAGTCAGTTGCGTCTGATTGATGTCGTAACGAGCTACCAGATCGCTGTCGTAAACGCCCTCAATGGTGTCGCTGTAATGGTTCTGCGGATCAGACCATGACACCAGGCAGGAGCTGTAGCGGTTTTTATAGGAGCCGCCTGCGTAGTTAAACAGACCATCCACCACGTTAGAGGCAGTATAAACAAAATCCAGATCTGCCACCGGAACATCAGCGTTTACGTAAATCTGTTCATTACCCCAGAACGTAATGCCCCGGAATATTGCGGCCAGATCTTTCAGAACCGCGTATGCATCCTGCTGGCTCTGGATGTAAACGTTACAGGTAAAACGCGGTTCAGTACCGCCCGCACCGTCAGATACCCTTTCATCGCAATACTGGGCAATGGCGTAGACTTCCCATTTATCAATCATGGAAGCATCCACACGGTTGCCCATGCCGAAAATTTTATCCAGCACCAGATCGTAAAAAATCCATGCCGGGTTGTTGCTGTATGCCCATTTGAAGTCGCCAGCCCACGCACCGGAACTTTCGCGGGTAACAGGATCATAGTTTGACGGTACACGAATCCGGCGGCCCAGAGGGACACATGTCACCTTCGGGGCACTCCCATTAAAGTGGCTTGCATCAACTTCGATATAGAGCAATGCGGTATTCGGATAACGGAGTTTACTGTCGATAACTTCTGCGAACGAGAATACCTTAAACGCGTTGGCTAACTTTGAGTTGCCAACCGAATCCGCTGTGATCCGTCGGACACGAACAGTCCATCCGGTGGTGGCTTCTGGCAGATTAATACGGTGATCTCGCTGGTATTCAGAGGTGGTTTTACCGTCAAACGTCGCATCAACCACAGTCTGATAAGCGCCACCGTCAGTGGACAAATCAATTGCGTAAGCCGTCACGGTCCCGACCATGTCGCCATTGTCTTTGTACTGGTACTGGACGGGGAGAGACAATTTGATGCGAACTGCATCCAGTGTCAGGTTTGTAAACTGGCGAGTCCAGGGTACTGACTGCGTGACCGTAACACCTACGGCCAGTTCATTATCTATTTCCGGCATCCCCGGAATGTACGTCTGATCCTGTGTGCCGCGTCGCCAGTCCCAGACAACGCCAGTGAAATTGTAACTGCCGTCAGCGTTAGCCAGCGCCGTATCATTGAGAAAAATTTGCTGAGCCGTCAGTTCTCCCTGAATTTCACCTTCGGCAATAGCCAGCAGCATTTTTAATTTTGCGGTAGACAGTAAATCGTTAGGCGCTTCAACTGGCGTATGCGCGCTACCGCCCCCACCTTTCCTGCCCTGAATGTGCATAATTCACCCATAAAAAAACCGCCCGGAGGCGGCTGTACCTGAATAAACGTGCCTATTGCTGATCGCTGGAGAACAACCCGGCACTGATGACGGCCCCGCCAATTTCACGTTGCCCATAGAGCAGGGGAACCGGGTAACCCATCGCCACTGTATTCACGGGTGCACCGAAGGCGTAATTGGGTTTATTGTCTGCGCTACTGCTGGCACCGATATTAATTTTGGGTTGAGGCGTCAGCATTTGCACAACACCGCCCAGCATCATAGATATTCCAAGTCCGGTTAATGCTGTTGTCGTTCCTGCGATAGCGGCGGCACTCATTCCAGCCGCGCCAGCCCATGCAGCAAAGGAAGCACCTGCAGTGAAAAAAGCCGCGACCAGCGCCACCGCACCAATAACAATCTGGAGAACACCGCCCTGCTTGGCACCTTCAATAACAGGCATCATGGTAAAATTGCTGGCTGTGGACGTGAGTTCAAATTCTTCCACCCCAATATTTTCACCATCCCGGAAAAAGGCGAAGCGCACGCCGCTGTGATGCGCATTGGACATGTATTTTTTAAAACCCGGCACCTGTGAACACATGGCCCGAAGCATTTCGCGAATATCAGCAACGTGAAAGCGATGAATCCTGCCAAATTTCTTTGCGGCCACACCTTTAAGCGTCAGCGTTTTCAGCATTTCATGAGTTCCTTATGCCTGACAATTCTGACTGTACGCTCACGATAATACTGACCGTAGGGAACGCGGGCAGAAAGATTGCCGGAAGAATGATGAAGAATAATATTGTTACCTAACCAGATGGCGGCATGGTTGGTTACGGGTGCGCTGAGCTGCATCATAATAATGTCGCCGGGTTGCATCTGATTTAATTCAACCTGAATAAAACCCTCGGACTGCCAGTTATCATCGTACAGGTTTTCGCCGTTATTCCACCACTCACGCGGGACAGAGTAATCACCGAGAGAAAGATCAAACTCGCGATGATAGTATTCACGGATTAGCGCCCAGCAATCCGCGTGACCGAGTACCCAGGATCGTCCGGTATAGTCACGATTTTCGCGCGGTGAAAATGTACACCAGTCACCGTCCGGCCATGAAATAATGCCCCATTCCAGCCCCGAGTGATCACACTGAATACGGTCAGTCTCTGAGGGGATTAACTGAGCCACATCCGGGTGCGAATGAACAACCATAATAATCTCACCCTCCTTTTCGGCATTTAAATAATCGGCTGGCGAGAGGGTGAAATGTTCTTCTGGTTTATCAGAGATATTTTCACAACGAATATAACGTTGTTTTCGTCCTGCCTGAACGACGACGCCGCAGCATTCACGGGGATATTCCGCAGCGGCATGTTCGCGAATAGCCGCCATAAGTTTTTCGCGCATATTATTTACCCTGCAGGTTTGCCGCCGGAAACCCGCCAAACGGCAGAGGATTTCCGGGGCCAAAACGCGCCTCACAGTCAGGGAGTCGTCCTCCACAGACATCCAGCGCGGGATTGGTTGTCGGGGTGCCATCTTTCAGAAAATACAGCGTTCCGGCGTAATCACACCCCGTTCCACTCCGGTACAGCCCACGGAGGCACCAGGTACAGACAGGGGTTATCTGTCTGGACGGTAATTGCAGGCTCTGAATATCGAAAGGTGAGCAGAGTTCAAAATCAACCTGAGCTCTGTTCTCGGCTTTTTTGGCATTAACATAAAATACCTGCACCCGCTCTTCGTTCGGGTTAGCCGCGGGGTTCCCGGAAACCCAGTTAGCCGCATCAAGGTATTTAACCAGCGTGGTGTGGATCTTTACCTTTGCCTTGACCAGATCGTCATATTCAAGGCATAGCGCGGTTACGTAGTTACCAATATTACCGACAGAGAGCGTCGGCGTAGGCTGAGAACCGGTACTTGAAAGCTCCACCCCTTTCAGCGCATAAGGATAAGGATCGTACTGATTCCCCTGCCAGATTATTGCTGGCAGATTTTCACCCGCAAAGGCATTCCAGTTATTATCTGAAATATTAAAGGCATGAAATCGTAACACAGTTTCCATACCAAATGCCGTACCGTCGATTTCAATTAACTGAACTATATTTCCGGGTTCCAGTTGTTGAATATCCTGAGTAAAACTCATTAATAACTCCAGCTACGTTATCTGTTGGCAGAAAAATACCGTTAAGGTGCATAAGCCTGTTCAAATACAAAACTTATTTCCGCAAAATTTCCATTCGTAAAAACAGGTTTTATTGAATCCCGCTTTACTCTGTAAAGTTTTTTCTCTCCCCACGGATTAGACCACCAGAATGATTTAGTGACATGGAATTTAAGAAATGCGCGAATAACTGCCATATCAGATAATTTTCCGTTACAGCTAAGTTCCCATGTCGCGTTATCCTCATTTATTCCAACACCAGCAACCTGCTTATAACCATCCCCGAACTGGATTTCCTGCGTTGCAATATTTATGCTTTCAGTGGCCCCCGTGCGCACAGGCCAGATAAATGTTTCAATTGCCATAGAGATACCCTACCCGTCGTTCGCGAGGGTTTTAGCTTCGGTACAGAATCCCGCCAGGCGTAATTTCTTTTCTTAACCTGTCGGTAATGGTGAGTTGAATAATAGACTGTAACTGACTGGAAATAGCGCTTGTATCAGAGGCGTTACCCCCACCTCCTGCGGAATCCTGATAAATACTCACTGGAGCCTCGACATGAATATTCGTAGCGTTGCCACTGGTATTGTTCACACCAGAACTGACGGCACGCACACCTAAAGAGCCGTCACTGGCGCGCGTTAACGGCATAATGGCTTCTGGTCCCGCCTCTCCGAAAATTCCCGCGCCTTTGGCAAATGCGAATGTTTTCGGGGTGCTGTAAACACCATTGCTGTATGCGCTAAGTGACGGTGAGTCGTACACGCTACCGAGGGCATTAAGGTGAGGTGTTGGCACGGAGAAACTTTGTCCAGTGACTACCGTGCTGGATGTTGAAGACATAACCGAAGATGTGCCGCCACCACCGATTAGCCCGGTAATACCGCCAATAAGAGAGCCAAGCAGACCTGATGTACCAGACGATTTACTCATGGCACTGACAACAGCCATTTGCAAAGCTACTTTAGAAATCATTTCAAGGGCTGACAGCCCCCACTCTTTCCAGTCTGCCTTGCCGCGAACTAACATTGAGGAAACGTTATTCAGCGCGCTATCCATCGTTGTGGTCACACCCTGTGAAACAGTACCGGCTATGTCCATTGTGTTCTGTAGCCAGTTTTCATAACCACGTGACACACCATTACGCCAGTCAGCTTCTGATGCTGCGATAGCCCTGTACTTGTTATCAAGCTCAGTCAGCGCGGCGTTATAAGCCTTAACCGCTTCGGTAGAATTTCTACCCCCTGCTTTGTCGAATGTTCGTTCTATCTGCTGGCGTTCTTCAAATCGTTGCCGCTCTCTGTCACTCAGCCCTGCGGTATCGGTCGCTGATGTGGCCTCGTCACGGAATTTACGTGCAGCTTCGGTAAGCTGTTTCAGCGCCTCCGCCTGATCACGCTGTTTTTTAACGTTATCATCAGCCCGTGACGTCCATCGGGCCAGCTCTGAGGCCTGCTTACGAATTTCCTCAGTCTGTTCGGCTGTCCATTTAATGCCGCTCTGGTGTGCGGCGGCGTAAAGATCAGCCGCTTTCTCACCCTCGCTGGCACGTACCTTCTGAACCTCGGTCGCAATAGTAAGATCTTCTATTTTGCTGGCATACCTTTGAGCCTGCGAAGCGGCATCACGGTCAGCTTTTTCAGCTTCCCTGGTGGCGTCTGCTTTCGCTTTCTGTGCCGCTGCCACGTTCTGCGTGTTGTTGTAGTCATCAACCGCAGCCTGACGCCACCGCTTGGCAAAAACGGAGTTATCCGGACCGTCTCGGCCCATATCCTGCAGGTCAAACTCAACCTGCTTATTAACCTTGGCAAGCCCCGTCAATCCAGCCAGTTCTGCCTGACGCTGCTTATTGAGCAACGCTTTAGCATCTTTGTCGGACACGCTGGCCTGCGGTAATGCCATTGGTACCCGCACCAGGCTGTTACGTGCAGAGAGAAGTGTGTTACCCAGACTCATGAGCCTGTTGAACTCAGAGTGTGCACCTGTCATTTTTAACAGCGAGTAATAAGCCTCGTTTTGTCGCCAGGCCTGTTCGCGAATTAGATCATTTCGTCTTGTTTCTATTTCCTCCAGGGCTTTCTGAATGACATGGGAACGGTCGCGCATCTGGTTCAGCTTGTTCTCTTCAACCGCCAACTGATCAGTCAGAATACCGAGCGACTTAACGATATTTGCATCATTTTCACTCGTCATGCCAGGCTGGCCGCGCGACTTATTCAGTTCGTCGATTTGCCGTTTAACGGCGGCGACTTTTTTCTCCTGCTCGTCGACGAGGCGATTTTGCTCGGCCAGTGAGGCTACAGCCTTAACTCGGTTGTCGTCAGACTCCGGGAGGCTCATCGTTTTGGTCGCCTTAATAACCTCGGAAATGGTCCGTGCATATTCCTGTGCCGACTGGCGCGCCTGCTCCTGGTTCTGGTACATGGCGTACCACGCACCCGCTCCCAGCATAACCAGTCCAGGGATACCCCCAACCAGCCCCAGCGCGCCACCCAACAGACGTGTCCCGACTGCGGTTACGCTATTCAGGTTGCTCTGCGCGCTGACACGGTTTGCCAGGTTATTACTGAGGCCAGTCTGCGCCGCTGCCAGGCGGCGTTCGGCAACTGCCTGCGCATCGGTGTTTTTTGCGGCCACCAGCGCCGCCTGTGCCCGCTCCAGCGCTGTGCGCGCCTTTACCTTCTCGGTAGCTGTACCGCTGGCCTGTGCGGTTGTCAGGCGGGCCTGAGCGGCTGCGACTTTCGCCTCTGCTGCTGCCACGCGCTCCTGCTGGGCTGCCTGAACGTCGGCGCTTTTTGCCCGTTGTAACGCCTGTTGTGCCCGGTACACATCCGCGCGGGCGGCAGCGACAGACGAAGCTGCGGCTTTATCCTGTGCAACGGCCAGCGCCACCTCAGCCTTAGCGGCAGAAATGAGCGCCGCGGTGGCCCCCGTGGCACTGGTTACCACGCCACCGAGGTATTTAGCCAGGCCGACACCAACTAGTGCGCCCGCTACGGTGGTGATCATTGACATGTTATTAGCCACGTCATTGAGCGCACCACTGACAGCGGAATGGGTGAACGAATCCAGAATACCGGCGACACCCGTTAACCCACCGGAAAAAGACTGTGTCGCGCCAGTTGCGTTGTTAACTCCGCCGACCCAGGCCATGAATGAGTTTTCAACTTTCTGCATCGCGCCGCCAACGGTCTGCGGCATCGAGGCAAATTCACTCTGTAACGTACCCAACTGGCTGATTAACGCCGGGACAACCTTATCTATCGTGAGTTTCCCCTGATCTGCCATCGCCTTCAGGTCTTTACGCGCAACGCCCATGCCTGCGGCCAGCGCACGGATGACACGATCACCGGATTCATTGACGGCGTTGAATTCCTCGCCACGCAACACACCCTGAGCCAGTGCCTGGCTGAACTGGGTAATGACGGAGCCCGCCTCCTCTGTACTGGCCCCCGATAATTTCAGACCCGTGCTGACCGCCTCGGTAATTTTGAGAACGTCGCCGGAGGAATAACCAAATTCACGCATTGATGCAGCAGCGCGGGAGAACAGGTTGGCATTCGATGAAAACGCGGTTCCTGTACTCTGGCTGATCGCCATTAACCGGCGCTGGGATGCTGCAAAATCCTCAGTCGATGCCGAGGCCTGTTTCAGCCGTGCATTAACCGAGGTCCATTCATCAGCAACCGCGACAATTTTACCCGTGGCAAATGCAGCCGCAGCAGCGGACGCGGCGCGGCCAGCCGTGGCGAAACCGCTGGTCAGATCTGACAATGCCCGTTCACTTTCGCGGGCGGCAGCGGCAGCCTGACGACCACCATTTTGCATGGTGCGGTAGAAATCCTGCCCCATACGACCAGCGCGCGCCAGTTCAGACTGGTACGATGCTGAATTGGCGGAAATTTTGATAATCAGTTCGCGCAGCGTAGCCATATTTCACCCATAAAAAAGCCCGCGCGCAGCGGGCATCAGAGATCAGACATCCATTTTTCAAGCTCAGTCGCTTCTTCCGCGCCTTCCTCCTCGCAGCCCCACTTAAGAACAAGGTCGGGCAGATTTACCTTACCGCCCTGGGCATTAAATACTGCCGCTGATACCTGAGCCGCCTGTACATCGCCGCGCCAGTCACCAATCGGACTCACCCGGTCATAGGCAATCCACATTTTCAGTTCACTGGCCGTCAGGGTGCTTCGAAGTTCATGGAGTGTGCGCCCCAGCCGGAGCGCCAGAGACATAAGAAAGAAAGTCAGCGGTTCTTTTACTTTTTTTCGGCCTGGTCCTGATCAACGCCAAGAGCAAGGGCGGCACTCAGCAGGCGCTTGTGTACCGGTCCATAAATTTCGCGAACAATCTGTGAATCGTCGTCAGAAAAAACGCGGTTACCGTCTTCGTCCAGCAGAACATCAATAAAGAGGATCACATCCGCATCTTTGTTGCGCATAAATTCCTGCGCGGCGGTTAATTTTACGGGTTCTTCTCCTTCCGGTAGTTCAGGAGGCGTCAGAAACTCACGGAATTTAACCCATGCATCACCGGACGGTTCGCGCACAGTGACTTTAGTTTTCCATTCGGGAACCGTAATGGTTCTGGTACGAAATGCCAGCGACGGGGCCAGCGCCATATCGCGTAATGAAGGTTTCGGGTTTGCCATTAAACGTGTCTCTGTGAATTAAATGGAGGGGAAAAAGCGCCCGCAGGCGCTTAAGAACCGGATGCTACTGCCGTGATGCGTTTCGGCTTGCCTTTCACGCGCAGTGAATAGGTTGCGCCAACGACCTGGGATGTCGCTGCAGACCAGCTACTTTGACGGACCTCCACCAGCACATAAAAACCGTTACCGGAGGGGAAAACGACTTTCAGCGCCCGCAGCTCGTCATTTTCATATGCCGTCTGCAGCGCCAGTTGCGCGGCTTCATCCCCCACCCAGTTACGGGAAATGGACATTTCTGCCGGAGCCGCGAGGCCGTTGGTCTGCTCCTGCTCGGTGGAGCAAAGCGTGGTGACATCGATGTCACTTTTCTGGCCGCCTGTGTAGCTGATTTCCTTCGTGGCGCATTCGGCAACCAGGAATGTGATACCAGCAGTCGGAAACCCGGCGGCCTTAAAATCCTCTTCGGTGACCGGCGCACTCGAAATGCCGATCTGCGTGCCCTTTGTTTTTTCATATTTACTGGTCATGTTTTCTCCAGACGAAAAAAAACCGCCAGGCGGCGGTTATGTTGGTGATGGGGTTAATTACTGCTGGATGGAAATTTCGAGCGTGGCCCGTCGCAACCCTGTGTCAGATTCGTAGCCACCGGTTTTCGTGAGCCGGGTAAATCGCAGTGGAACCAGCGCAGCCTGAGCAGCGTCACGCAGTTCGCGGGCGTCATCGACGGTGTCAGCGTAAACATCAACCTGTAGTGACGTGGTTTCCTCCGCCAGTGCACCCAGCGTGTCGCCATAAACCTGACTGACCAGTGTAAACGTAATCCACGGTGGGGAGATGGCAGGCGAACCCGTGTCACTGAGGGGAGCCACATCAGGGTAAACCTGCCCATCCGCCAGCGCACCGATGAGTGAATAAACGTCGGCCTCAGTCATCTGGCTAACACCTCATCAATTGCAGCATTCATTTTTTCAATGGCTACACGAAATGCCTCATCCTGACTGGCGTCAAATGCAGGACGGACGAAAGGGTGCGGGGGTGCGCTTGACGTTCCGAGTTCAACAAAACGCCAGTAAAACGCGTTTTTAGGGTTGCCCGCCTTCATTTTGTTATCGCTGTTACCCGTGTCCGGGTTAATACCACGGATATGAATGCCGGATGAAATAGCGTTTTTCCGCCCCGGCATGGTTACCACCATGACGTTTTTTTTCAGTTTCCCGGTACGCTCCGGGGCGTTTTCAATGATGGATGCCTGAACAACCTCAGCAGCAGCGCGGGTGCCATCGCGCAGAACCTTTTTACTTTCTGCTTTGCTGAGTAAATTCAGATCAAGAGACAGGTCAAGCACCCCGGAAAAATCCAGATGTGTATTAATCACGTTTTTACCCCCTGTTTACAGAGAATTTCCAGCCGGGTTGCTTTCGCATCCGGTATTGGTGGACCCACGATTTCGAGCGTTTTTCCTTTGAATGGACCAGTTATAATTTTCAGTCGTGACGCTGCTGAAACATCCTGGCGGTAACGCATCCAGACACGGATTGTTATTTCTGCTTTTTCTGCCGCAGAGGCGACCAGCTCCCGGCCAGAAACGCCGTTCACTTCTGCCCATACTTCCTTACCATTCTGCCAGTCTTCCTTAATCTGGCCTGACGGCGATCTTGTCGTGACTTTATTCTGGATGATGACTCGGTGACGGTTTCGACCTGCCTGCATGTCTCCCCCTTAAAGCGGAATGTAACGATACGGTTCAAGTAGCGAAGCGAAACCGTAAGGAATGCTCATCTTCGCCACCTCGGTGGCCTCTTCCCGGCTCTCATTCCAGTGGCCCACCAGCAGCATCAGCGCAAGGCAAATGTCCTCGCTGATAACCAGACCGTCAGGATCGGTGTCAGGTACGACCACGTCATACAGCTTACGGTTGATAAAGTTTTCCGCACGCTTTCGTGCCGCCGCCGCCATCAGCGTTAAAAGAGCGTCGCCTGATGTGTCATCGTCATCAATACGGCACTGCATCCGCAGTTGTTCGAGTGAAGGAACCATGATTTTCCTTAGCCCGCAGCGAACTGCGGGCATAAAAAAACCGCCGAAGCGGTGGAGGCATTTCCGGGGTTCGATTACGCGGCTTTACCCGCAAGCGCTTTAATCGCTGCGGTATCTTCCAGCACACAGTCAAAGCGATGGAAGGCCAGGAATGCGGTCTGGTCATACTCAGCGTAACGCTCCACCAGGCGTTTGAGGGTCATATACGACACGCGGCGAATGATGAAGCGGTTAAAATCACCGAAATAAGCGAACTTGGCGCCCGCTGCAACATTCGGAATGGCCGGGTCGATAACATATGGCGTCTGGAGAACCGTAGCCGGTGCGCCGCCGATGATGCTGGGCAACCACAGCGGACGGTTCTGCGCGTCCACCATTTCTTCAATCACCTGCAGCGTCGCGTCATTAAAGGCGAAGCGCACATTAGGACCATTACGATATGCCGGATCAACGGCGTGTTTCAGGGAGTTCAGCTCAGTCCATTTAAAGGTTGCAGCTGCTGCTGTGCTGACCGTATTGGTCACTGATGCTGCCAGCCCCTTCGGCTGCAGCGGCGTACCAGCCCCCGTACCCAGCACAAGGTATTTCGCCTCACCGCGTCCAATACGGGACGCAATGCGTGACGCAAGAAATGCCTCAATATCCACACCGCTATCCTGCAGCAATTCATTGGATACGCGGATGATTTTGGAGGAGAGTTTTTTTGCACCCAGAATGGCGGTACCGAACGTGGTATCACCCTCACTGGCTGCGGTATTTTCAGCAAGAAGTTCACCTTCTTCTGTCGTACCGTCGGACGTTGACCAGGCGATATCCTGCCCGGTGGCCGTCGTGAGGATTTGCGAAATGCTGGCAATGCCACCATAGGCCCGCATGGATTCAACAATGCGGTTCTGGAACTGGGTCGGAACGGTATAACCACCCTGCTCATCAGGACTGGTACCCTGAGCACGCAGTTCGCGCAACGCCTGACGTTCTTCTGCGCTCAGTTCAGCCACGCCACGGCGCAGGAAGCCATTAAACGCGGCGGCGCGGCGTTCACTGGCCTGTTGCTGTGGATCGCCATTGTTACCCTGCTGCTGGCGCTGCTCTCCTTCCTGATCTTCAATGTAAGTCTGATCCTGGCGGCGAAGTTCTTCTTCGCGAGCAATCTGGGCGTCCAGCGCGTCAAGCTCAGATTTCATCGCGCCCCATTGTGTGCGCTGTTCGTCAGTCCAGGCGGTATCGCCAATCTTTTCGTGGAGCGCGCGCATGTCCGCTGCGATGGTATTACGTTTCTGTTTAAGTTCATGAAGTGCCATAGAATAATTTCCTTACGCGTTAAGAAGAGTCAGCAGGCGCTCGCGCGCCATTCGTTGGTTAATGGCGTTCTTTAGCGCACCGCTGTTGCGCGCCTCCTGCCAGGCTTTCATAGAGCGGACGCCGGAATCAGCATCCTGATATGCCGGATACGTCACCGGCGAGACATCGTACAGACGGGAAAACTTGCTGATTTCTCGGATAACAATGCCTTCGTCATCCTCGTACCAGTCGTCACCATCACGGGCCACCTGGAACGCAAACGAAGACTGGCTGATATCACCCCGTACCATCGGCGCAATGACCAGATCGCGAATGGTTTGCGTATCCGGTGCCAGAATGTTGTATTGCAGGCCGCGTTCATCCACGCTCAGCGATAACGTACCCGCCGCGCTGCGCCCAAGAATGAAATTCGGGTCATGGTTAAACAGTCCGCGAACGTCGTTTGTCAGAACGTCATCAAACGCACCGGGCTTGATGATTTCGCGAAAGCCCCAGAGTGGCTCGGAACGGGAATTGAACACGGAACCGTAACCGATGATCCGCGTGGGCTGATCGCTCTGCTGTTCTGCCCGAACCTCGCCGCTGTAACACCGTAATTCACGGTCATTCATCGGTTTTATCCTCTGTTGTTTTATCGGGTTTAAAATCGCCGGCAGGATTTGCGGCATTCACGCTGACCAGCATTTCATCCAGCCCGTCAACCGGGTTCATATCCTCAAAGGCGCGCGCCTCATTGCGGCTCATCCAGCCATCGGTGATGGCAAAGTGATAGAACTGGGCTCGCTCCTGCGGCGTACCGCGCAACAGCCCCGTAAGATTGAAGCGGACGTAATACCCGGCGGCACGTTCGGCGCGGGTAAACAGGCGTCGGTTTAACTCCTGCTCCCAGTTAGTCACCCACGGCATCATCGTATAGCGGACAAACTGAATGGCCTGCTGAGTGATATTGCTGAACGTGGCTTTTTCCAGGTCGTTAATCATGTGTGCCGGGACGTTGAAAATCCCGGCAATCATTGAACGGTTCAGTTTGGACATATCGATGATCTGTGCATCGACCGGGGAAACCGTCAACGCTTTGTAATCCAGTTGCGCCGGGAGCAACATCGTTTTGTTTTCCTGGCTGCGTAAAGCCGCTACCGCTTTTTGCCACACCTTTTTAAGCCGCGACCAGCTTTCTTCATTCAGGTCGCTTTTCACGGAGATGATCCCGGCAGGTCGTGCGTTGCCGTTAAAAAATGAACTGGTGTACTGCTGACCACTCATCCCCATACCGATGGTTTCTGCGTGTTGCATGATCGGTGACAGGCCCATTTTCTGGTTGTTACCCAGTGCGCGAACATGAATCATGTCGTCGGGACTGATAGCAAATGATCCTTCTTCGTTATAAACCCCGTAGGTGTAGCGACCGCCGGTATTCAGTAAGGTGGTTTCCCAGGGCATCGGGTTTTCAATCGACTGTACCTCTCCGCGACGGGAGCGCTTCACCCAGCCATAACCATTCCCCCAGCCCAGCACATGCCGCTGCGTGAGTTCGCGCCATTTATAGCTGGTCTGCCAGATGTTTGGCTCATCATGCAGCAGGTAAAACACCGGATGGTCGCGCGCCGGGGCAACCGCATTCCCGTTCTTTCGCATGACGTGTAACGGCATTTGCGCAAGATTGGATGCGATCACATAAATACAGGAATACACCGCTGCCAGCTTCATTGCGGTCACCGGGCTGACGTAAATATCACGCCCCAGGCTGCTGTCAGCGTCGGCGGTCTCACCTGTCAGCGGCGTGGCGGGGTTTTCGAGCGGTTCACTGCGGAAAATGGCATCAAGTAACACGCTTGCCCCCTTTTGCTGTCAGCAGCGCCCCTGTAAGCAGCAACCCACCAGAAAACATCAACGCAGGGGCCAGCCCAAATTGCAGGTAAACCCCGCCCGTGAGCAGCCCGAAACCGGACAGCCCGATAATATCGATAATCAGAGATTTCATAGGATTAGCAGGTCGTCATCCGGGTCGAGAGTGGAAAGGAAGTCGGGAGCATCGCCACCGTTCACAAGCACGCGGCTCATCCCGGTAAACAGCGCTGCAGGGCCATCGATTTTTGCTTCCGGAGTGGATTTGTTAGGGAAAATGTTGTCGTTTTTGTCGGGCTTAACGGTCACGTTCGACATCATCCAGTTCATCACCGGATGATTGGAATGGTGGAATCTTCCCCCGTACACCAGCGCTTCCACCTCTTTCATGGCTTCCGAGAAGTTGCGAACCGTCTGAGGCACCTCCACCAGCGGGATCCCTTCTTCGGCCAGCGCCAGGCTGAATTGTGTGGCACTCCAGGGGTCAAAACCGACCTCTTTCAGGCTTTGCCCGCCTATCCAGTCGAGCAAATCAGCTTTAATCTGATGGTGGTCGATTACGTCACCGTCGGTCAGTTCTAACTTTCCGAGCATGGCCCACCCCCGGTACATCTGCGCCATTTGTTCAGAGCATTTTTCTAAACGCCCTTCGGGTAGCCAGAATTTAAAGTCCGCATGCAGGTGGCCGTTATCGGCACGCCATATCTTCGCGGCTGCGCAGATATCGATTTTATGGGCCAAATCCACGCCAACCCACATCGGGTAGGTTTTCAGCTCATGAACGGGCGCGATGTCTTCACAAGCCTCCCACTTCATCATGTCCATCCAGGCTGATTCAGCGGTCACCCAGATATTCATATGCTTTGTGAAGAAATTAACGCGCGCGGAAACCTGCTCTTTCGCTTTTTTCGCCAGGCGGCGCAGATCATCCCACCGTTTACAGATGCCCAGGCCGGGATTGGCTTTTTGCCAGACCGTTTCATCAAACGGATCATCGCCTTTATCAAGAGTGAAAATGATGGCAAAAAAGCTGTCATCTTTAACAGCACCTTCAACCTTGCTGTTGTAGCCCTGCAGAACCTTTATGGCGTAGTCGCGCAGCTCGTAACAGATGCCCTCTTTATTAAATCCGGCGGTTGTGATGCCAAACAAAAGCGACTGCAGGCGCGCACCTGTTGCTGTCTCCAGAACGTCCCACACATCACGCGTTTTGTGTGCGTGCAACTCATCGACAATGCCGCAGTGAATATTCAGGCCGTCGAGATTGTTGGCGTCAGACGATAACGGTTCAAACTTGGATGAGCTTTGCTCCTGGTAAATCGCCAGCTTATTGAATTCGAACAGTCGGCCCAGTGTCGCTTTCGCCTTTTTCACCATGTTTTTGGCGTCTTCGAAAACAATACGAGCTTGATCGCGGGTGGTCGCCGCTGAATAGACCTCTGCGCCCCCTTCGCCATCAGCCCCGGTCATATAGAGGCCAACACCGGAGGAAAGCGTTGATTTTGCGTTTTTTCGGGCCACTTCGTTATAAGCGGTCCGGAAGCGGCGAACCATCACCGGGCGTCCGCTACCATCATTACGCAAAACCACTTCCCCGGTCGCTTCATTCACCAGGGGAATAACAAAGCCGAAGATGTTAATCAGAATGAAAACATGCCAGTCCATTAATTCTATCGGCTGGCCTGCCAGTGCCCCCTTAACGTGAGGTACAAATTTATAAAAATTGAGGATGTGCTGCGCGCGCGCCTCGCTGAAAAAAATGCCCCGCTCCTCACCATGCGCCAGATCATCAAGAAAACGCTGGCAGGCCAGGCGCACATATTCACAGGCAACGATTTCCCCCGCCACCACCCGTTCGGCGTAGCGTATGCCTTCTGCCACCTTAGCCATTAATCCCTCGCTTTCATGAACTCAGCCAGCGGATCATCATCTTCTGACTTTCCAACGCTGACTTTCGAACGACTGGCTGGAGTCATACCAAATTCCTGGAGCCAGCCCCTAACCTCTTTTCTGGCTTCTCGGCTCTCACCAAAAAAGTCGCTCGGTTTGACCCTGACATCACCGGTAGTAGTGGTGATTGCTTTTGTCGCGCCCTCGCGTTCCAGAGTTTCTTTAATAAGTCGATAGTCAACGTAGGCGTCGACCAACATTTCAAGAGCCTTTCCATCAAGCTCTGTGAGTACGCCGATCCCTGCTAATTGATCGCCCAATCGCTTAAACCAGTACTTACCCTGCTTATCGAAATGCTTCGGAGTTGGGGGAACCCCTTTTGGGGGTTTTGGCTCATCTTTGTTGATCGGGCGCTTGGATGGGTTACCCCTCACCAAACGCAGATGGCTCGGGGTTTTCGGTGGTCCAGACATAATCGAAAACTCCTATTAATGATCGGCTGGGGATCCCCAAAAAAAGTTTCGCAACCTGCGGCGATGTGAAGAAAGGTCAGGCGTCGGTCCCTGGGGCGCGCGGCTGTAGGGATTTGATCCCCCCCCCCACCATGATGATAATCGTTATCATTAACATCGAAATGATTGCATTTGAAATGATTTCACTATTGCTTTTCGGTGGCCGTTTTCCTGCGGTGGCAAGGCCAGCAAAGGCTTTGCAGGTTGGCGTCATCATCGGTACCCCCTTGTGCCTTCGGCTTGATATGGTCGACGGTCACAGCAGCCACAGCGCGACCCTCTTTGAGGCATGACTGGCACAGGTGGTTATCGCGGCTCAGGATGCGAGTGCGGCGAATCTCCCACTTGCTGCCATATCCTCGCTGATGTCTGCTCCTGCCCTGCTGGTGCTGCTCCCAGCCTTCGTTGCGGTGCTTATCGCAGTAGCCTGAGCGGTCCGTGGTAGTGCCTGGGCATCCACGCTTTCGGCACGCTCGCGGTATTAGCGCGGGCATCAGCGCAGCCCATACAGCACACCACCAGGCTTAAGAGCATTGGCAAGGGCATTATTCACAACCTGGTTAATGTGTTCCGTAATAGCAGCCTGAGCGGAAGCCAGATCCGCCATCGCCGCATCTTGTCTGGTTAGTGCTGCTTTTGTCGCTTCAATAACAGCGTTAGCAGCCTGCTGGATTTGCCGCTGGATGGTGGGTTCACCGCTGTCATTTACCTCAACCGTCACTTTGAAACGGTCAGCCCTGAACACCACTGACTGCTGCTCGTCGCCAGTTGGTTTCTCAACGAACTGGCCGCTGTCACGAACGGCGGCAATAACAGCATCTCGCATCTCATCAGAAAGTTTAATCGCAGTTGATAACGGGTTAATTCCAGTACAAGAGGTAGCTAAGTGGATAGTACTAATGCTGGCGTCAGCATCACCGGATAGTTCTTTGCTCATAGCCTTTTCAGGCGTAAGAAACCCACCACGCGGATAATGCAAATCATCAGCGACAGTAATGCCCCAACTATCGTTAAATGGATGTGGCACGCCGAGTTCATCCACGGCAATGGCCGAGAGTTCAAACCCATCAGGACAAATCACATTCAGAGAACGTTTGAAAACTGAATCTGTTTTGCCCACAAAATCCAGGCGGCCAACCAACAACTTTTCAGCTTCATTGCTGGCGTACACGTGAACAGTAAGGTGCTCACCGGAAAGCTTAGAGCCAAGCGATGAAATGCTGACGATCACTTTTTTAATCTGGCAGTTCATGTTTGTTTCCTTTTAGATGTGAGCCTGTCGCACGGGAAGACCGCCCGATAACGCGGAATACCCCAGGCTCACGACTGAAAGTTATCGTTAGGCTGCGCGTGCGAGGCGCATAAAAAAGCCCCGCTATTGCGAGGCTTGGTGGTATCCTTCCCTCTCCTTAACAAGAGGGTTTTAACATGGGAATTGAACCATTTTCTGTTCACGAAACTAATGTGAGATCCAATGTGCTGGAAGTAGTTGTGCGTAGCCTGCTCGCTACATTAGATGCACAACAAGCGAAGACTTTCAGGGCTAACCTAGAGCAAGTTTTTGTTGACGTCGAGAGATTGCAGCCAGAAGAAACAGTGCAGATTAATGCGGTGGTACGTCAGGTCGCTCTTGAAATTGCCTCAGCAGCGCCTGAGAGTTAGCAATGAGTGCTTCTGCACTGCGCTGAATAGATTTATCTGACTTTGAAGGGGCCTTGTTAGTGGCCTCTTTTTTTTTCATAACACCTCCCGATACTACAAATTATCACAATACGGAGTGTGGAACATTATCAGGCACTCAGTGAATGCCTGCTGTAATGCCTAGTCGTCGAGTTGCAGCACACCATGTTCCAGCGAATCGGAGTAAGCGATCAGCCCCGTGTATTCCGGGATGGTTTCACCATCATCGGATTCAAACGCCGGAATTGTTACGGTAGTGATGGTGTATTGAGGCTGTCCATCTTCTTTCGCGAAAACTGCCAGCTCTTCAATCTGCCTGGCTGTGAGAACTACTGCCATATTTTCCTCTCCAGTTATTTAAGACACTGCTCACGCACATACTGTTGCAGGCCCGTCAGTTGTTTGGTGATGGTTTCGATTCGCTCTCTGAGGGTGAAATAATCCCGTTCAGCGGCGTCAGTAAGTCGGGGGCCGGTTGCATCATCCATGCCGGTGGCGCTGGTCGTACCGTTCGCTGGACATTTGGCGTTGATGTGCAGCCCACACTTACCAGTGCTAACGCAACGCTGCAGATTTTCAAGCTGTTTTTTAGCATCTGCAAGTTCTCCGGTGTATTTTGCATCAAGCGTGGCGACATCACGCTGACGTACTGTCATATCGTCAATGGTTTCCTGACGCTGTTTAGCCAGCGATGTGGCATCGTCGGCCCGCTTTTTCTCAGTGCTAATTTGATCAAACAGGATATAAATCAGCAGAAGCGACAGCAGTAACTCAGCACCGATTATCAACCAGGCTTTTGGCGTCATTTATCCAGCTCCCAGCACGTCAGTGCGCTTTCCTGATCCCGTCGCTCTACCTGTCCATAACAGCCATTCGCCTGGCCTTTGGTTAACCGGCAGTCGCGACCACCATCTTTAATCCACCAGCGAATAGCTTCACACGCACCTTTACGGTCACCAGCATTGATGCGCTGGTAGAACGTCGAGGGGAAACACTTAGAGGGGCCGATGTTGTACGGGCAGAATGACGCAATACCTACTTTCTGCGGTTCAGTTAGTGGCGCTTTGATATTTCGGTCTACCCATGCAAGCGCCTTGTCACGCTCGATGGCGTTTACCTTCTTGCACTGTGCTTCTGTTGCACGCTGGCCTTTAACTACTGGCTTACCGTCAATGACCGTTACGCCGTGACACAGTGACCAGACGCCACCCGGGTCAACAACGGCTACAAGTGCGTTACCTTCTTTCTCGCTGATGAACTGATCAAACAGTACCGGCGCTGATGCCCCCGCGGCGATGAGAGACAACATTGCCGCGCTAAGCTTTGCCCTGTTTGCCATCACTCACCCCTGGCGGCTTTGCGCCGATCTTCTTTGATTTTGAAATACAGATTGGTCAGATACGTCAGCAGACCAAACAGGACGCTCGCGAGAACACCAATAGCCGCCCATTGTGAGGGCGAGACTTTATCCAGTAGCTGGAGCACCCAGAACCCTCCGTTTGCTCCGGCAAAACCGTAGCTCACACCAGTTGTGATTTTGTCCATTCGATACATACTCCACCTCCGCTTTTGGGAAGTGCTGTGTGGAAGAGGGAGAAATAAAAAAGGCCCACTCGCAGGGAGCAGGCCTAAAGAGAAAAATAACAAAACAGAGAATACTGTGGTGCCGGGTGCCTCCCGGTGAGTCTTTGGTCAGCCACCGTGACTCGCGTTAGCTAATGAGACCGTAGTGGAAAACCGGTACTGTTTACGCCCCTCCGCACAGGGGGATTCACCACCTCAACAATGTAAAATTGCCAATACCAATTCGTCAATGAGTTAAACTCATCGTCCAAACAAAGCAACAGCCTTAGCCATAAAAAAAGACCTGCCACGGGACAGGTCATAAATCAGGGTTATCTCTATATTTGTTATGCATAATTCCAAGTATTCCGAAGGTGCAGGACTGTTGCGTACCGTTGGTGTAAGTTACAGAAACAGCAACCTGTCTTACACACCCCGCAAATCTGGATTTATTACAGAAATACATTACCACGGGTATAAAAGCATTTCACCAAAATTTAGCTTTGTACATTTTCGTGATCTGATCCACATTTATCGGGCGTTAACAGACATATAACCAGACGTGTTGCTGTATTTCACAGGTAGTGTACGGTGTCGTCACTTCCTGTTTTTTTTCATAACATTCCACACTCCCCCCATACAACAGGGGATTTTTGTGCAGTATTATTTTTTAGCTTTATAAGGTCGGTACCAGCAGACCACCAGCATGACGATGGAAATGCCCAGCAGAGCAAAATCCATCAGTACGCCAGCCAGCCGCCAGGCAATAAACAGAGACACGATAAAAAGAGTCCACCAGCCAACGCGCTTAATCATTTGCTGCCCAGCACGCGGGACAGGTTTTTGAGCAGCACAGTTGATGCGGTTTCCAGCATGTCATCACCGGCATCAGTGTTTGCGACCACCAGCGTTTTAGTACACGGCACTTTCACTTTTGAATCACTGAGCCAGCCAGATTCAGTGACCGCCTTTTTCAGCTCATAAACCGCTTTGCCGTTTGGCAACTTATCGTCGACGCTCCAGCCATTCATGCTGATCATCGTCAGGCCGCTGCCCTTCTGGTTTACCGACTCCAGAAACTTATTCGTGCGGTCTGGTGCTGACACCCACAGGAACGCGTCATATTCCCCGGTAGTGACTTTTGCCAGCGAACGAACGCCGCCTTTTGCGTAGGTCTCTACTTTCGCGTAATCCTTTTCGAGGGACTGGAGATATTGCCAGGATGCATAAGAACCGCTGGCAGGTTCACCCACGGCGATTTTAATGCCTTCTTTCAGATCGCTTTCGCTGCCGACCTTCCCGCCGTCTTTCACGGCCACAAACACGCATTCATCGCCCAGCTCGCCGATGATGTCGACCTTCTGAGCTTCGTTACCGTGTCGGCTGCGCCAGAACTGAAATGCATCAGCCTGGGTGAAACCGATCTGCGCTTCGCCGCTGGCGACTTTATCAAGGTTGTCCAGTGAGCCTTTGCTCGGGACTACTGTCGATTTATAGCCATATTCGCTTAGCGCACTGGCGAGGTTCACACCATACACAGCGTTGTACGTTAAGCCCTGCTGCCCGGTGGTGATCGTGATGTCAGCGGCTGTTGCTCCAAAACTGGAAAACAGGAGAACCGCCGCAATAGCGGTGAATGATTTCTTCATGGGACTTTCCTTTAAGGGGTGAGCCAGTGCCCAGGGAGAGTACGCAGAGAGTCAGACTCCCTGTGGCTCACCTCTGTAAAGGCTCTGCGGTTTGATGTTTGCGTCGGCACAGACGCGGGATGGCTTCGGCCGCCGGAGCAATCACAACCAGACCAGTAGAGGGAACGGTCCAGCGACCAAAGAAGGCGGCCTCTGCGCAAGCGCCTGACGGTTGGGTAATGAGCCGCCGTCAGTGAGGCCTGAATACGAAAAAAGGCCCGCCGAAGCGAGCCTTAAATTTGGTGGTTATTCGTTTCAGACGCACGAACCCATAATTAGAAGCATACTAGACAACTTCGGACAAAATCAAGCCCTACGTTTCGAAAATGCTAAATATGCTCGCTATCGTGTGACACGTTCAAATTCTCGCGCTGCATTGTTCTCGCCCGCGTTGCACACATCCACCAGCGCTTCATAGAATGGCTTCCAGTTCCTTGTCCACGTTCTGACATGGAGGTCAGGCACGAATTTGAGGATTGCTTTGTGAGCCACTGTGGACGGCGTGACCGTAAAACCATTACCACTACAACGCTCACAGACCTTGAATACCGGCGCCCCCTTTTCTTTTGTCGCCTTGCGGTCGAGCACCTCGCCTTTTCCGCCACAGCGGCAGCGTGCGCTTAACTGGCCCTTGCCGTCGCAAGCTTCACATTTGGCCGGGACAATCTCCGTTACCTCTGTCCATTGCTCCCAGTCTGACGGATGAACAGCGCGGGAGCGACTGGCCCAGTAAGGCGCTTTCCCCCATGGGTAGGATACTTTACGCGTGACCTGCGTCGCGGTGGTTTTCCCTGTGCCGTTGCAACGGAGGCAGGTTGCTGTGCTGGCCGCCGAGCGTGAGTATTCTGCGAAAGCGAATTGCGCGAGCAGCATCATACAGTTTCCGAATTGCCCACCAGCAGCTTTGCGAACGTTCTTCGGCGCAGCCTCCATTGCGTATCGTGCCAGCGCCTGAACCGCCAGTTGCTCATCAGACCTGCTGACCCCAGCTTTTCCGAGGAATGCTGCCAGGCCGAACCGTGCGCGGCTGCTGGTGGCTCCAAACGCATACATGATATCAGTGCCGTTAAGTCGGTCGGGTGAGGTGCTCTTCGTATCATCATTGATGAGCATTCCCTGAGGGCTGAAATGTTTGAGACCTGATTCCATCTTCATTGCGCATTCTCCCACTTCTGACCGCTATAACGTTTAGGCTGTGTTTTTTGTTGTGGTGTGCACCGGCGGCGGGCCTCATCCTGGTCGACTGGCAGGAAGTGTCCGTTAAAGAAACGGCGATATACCGTGCCGAGCGCACCGTTGCGTTGTTTTGTGACATTGATTTCGGCGATACCTTTCGCCATTGACTCCGGGTTATAGACTTCATCGCGGTAGAGCATCATGATGATGTCCGCATCCGCTTCGATTTCCCCGGAGTTTTTTAAATCAGAGTTCATTGGGCGCTTATTGGGGCGTGATTCAACGCCGCGGGAAAGTTGACTCAGGGCGATGACGGGTATCTGATTTGCCTTTGCCAGCCTCTTTAGCCCCTTCGACACCTCACCAACAGCCAGGTCATATCGTGCGGCACTCTGTATCCTGATAAGCGCCAGATAATCAATGACCACCAGTGCCATTTCCGGGTGTGCAATCTTCCACCGGGTGGCCGTCTGGCTAATCTGATCAAGCGTCAGGTTTGTGGCGTCAACCATCCAGACCTTGCGCCCCGTCAGTCGCCCGACGCCCGTCGACAGTCTTGCCCAGTCCTCGTCTTCAAATTTATCGGCGGCCTTGAGGCGCGATACAGGCATTCCGCCCGCGGCGGAAACCATGCGCTCGGTTATCTGAATACTGGACATCTCCAGCGAGAAGAACAGTACACCCTGCCCCCGCTCTGACACTTTATCGATAATATCCAGCGCCAGTTCTGTCTTGCCCATTGACGGGCGTGCGGCAATAAACACCAGATCACCAGGTTCAATACCTCCCGTTTTCTCGTCCATCTCAGTAATGCCGGTAAGCAGCAGGTGACCCGCGTCGCGCCCCTGCATTCTGGCTTCCACCTTCTCAACGACGCCCGGGAGTAACTCATCAATCGCAACAGGCTGCACCAGTCCGTCATCGATACCGATGCAGGCCATAGCGCTTTGTGCCTGCTCCAGTGCAGCAACAGCAGCCTCACCGGTAGCAGCATTGCGGATACTATCCATCGCGGTTTCGATAACCTGATACGCGTCCCGGACAGCAGCATTGCGCATCAGTGTTGCGACATACGAGGGTAGCGAGGATTTTGCCCAGGCGATGGGTGCCGTGGCACTGATAATGGCCTCATACCCGGGCATCTGACCGCACAGCAGTATCGGGTCGATAACGCCAGTGCCTCTTGCCTGTCGGCATACCCCGGCGTAAATATCCCGGTACTGGCTGACAGAAAACGCGGTTGCCGGCAGTCGGGATATCACATCCATCACTTCGGGATCCGCACCACGCAGGAGTATTGCACCAATCACCGCCCCTTCCAGATCGGTGTTTTTCCACACAGGCGTCATTCGGTCACTCCATTGCTGCGATAGCTTTCCCAGTTAAACACCTGGCGGTTTCGCCCGCCGTCAGTGACGCGATCGACGATGCGCTCACCAATCGCATCTTTCAGTTGGTCAAATGTCAGGTTACTGACCAGGATGGTAGGCAAAATACTCTCGTAGCGGGCATTGATAACCTCCTGCAGGATGGCTGATTCGGCCAGGCTACCGAACTGCACACCCACCTCGTCGATAATCAGCAGATCCAGCGAAATGAAGTGGTCCAGTACGTCATCCTCGGTGTGGTCGGAATTATTGCGCCAGGTGTTTTTTACGGCACGGGTCAGGCGCATAACGTCGGTGATTTCCACCCGCGCAAGATGGTTACGAATGATGGTTTTCGCCAGAGAAACGGCGAGGTGGTTTTTGCCTGTCCCGCATTTTCCCAGCATCACCAGTCCGGTTCCTGCAGCAAGGCGGTCTGGCCAGCTTTCGGCATAACGCTGACAGGCTGAAAGGTTTTTGGCTGCGCCCGGGGTTACGGGCTGATAAGTGGCGAATTCGCAATGTTCAAAGCGGCGGGCAATCCCGGCTTCGCTCAGCAGGTCAGACACGCGCAGCGAACGCAGCTTCTCGTCGACCTGAGCGATCTCATCGCGAATACAGGCGGGGCAGCGTGAGACCTTGAAGTTTTCGTTGCCCCGAAGGTCTTTGCCGATCAGCGTGAACTGCCCGAAATCGCCATGTCCGGCATTCGCAGTGCATTCAATGGTCCTGATTTCGCCACTGTGCCAGTGACCAAACTGCCAGGGTTTTTTATGCTCAACAGCAAATGACAGTTCTTCGTTGAGGTTTTCCTGCTGCGCTTTCAGCGCCTCGCGCTCTGAGCGCTGATTAAGATCCAACATGTTAATCACTCCGTTATCACCAGTTGCAGTCCGACTCGCCATAATCCTGCTCACTAAAACCCGATACCGGGAGTACGTTTCGTCGCCCACCTCCGGGAGCGGATGGTGCCTGCCAGGGTTCGTCAAAGTGTCGGTCAGGGCCGAAGAACGTCGCGGCCTGCTTGACGAACTGAGTCCCGGTGCCACCTGTCGTACGGGAATAGGCTGCGTATCGCTTCACGCCTGCCAGCATGGTTTCAGGTTTAACTCCGTCTTTCAGGCGCGCTTTCCAGGCCTTGAAGGCGGCGGCTTTGGAATTACCACCAGCGCGTTTTGGGTATACCTGCCACGCTGTTTCAAACTCAGGTGAATAATCCTGTTTTGCAGGACAAGCCGGTGCAGAGGCGTCAGCCGATGCGCCAGTGTTTGTATTCTCTGAAGTAATCTCTGTTGTAATCTCTGTAGGATCGAAATGGGATTTTCCCGACTCGCGGCGAGGGGTTTCCCGTGTTCGCGGAGAGGGCGTTTCCGGTTTCCCGAAGTCGGATTTTCCCTCTTCCCGAAAACGGGTTTCCCCATTTCGGGGAACGGTGTTGTTTTCATTGATAATTTCATCAAGACAATCACAGTCGATGCGAAAGTAAACTTTGTGCTCGAGGCGCTTGTGCGTTTCCAGAAGAATGCCACGCGAGACAAGCTGTTTGCGGGCTGTGGCCTGCTGGTCAAACGTCAGGCCGGTTTCAGCCTCAATGGCTTCACGCGTCTTGTGTACACCCTCCTCAGCGTGAGTTTTGTCCTGCCAGTAAAATATCTGGCTGAAAAAAATAACCGCATGAGGGCTGCCCATGACCTTTACCAGCCCAGGGTAGTAAGCGACAGGGCGCCCGAAATCGAGTAACAGATCAGAAGGTCTCATGGTGTACACCTGGGCTTGATTTGAAATTGAATGTTCTGGTATTGTTTTTCATGGAATTACTCCTGAGGTAGTTTCAAAAAGACGCAAGGTAGGAAGTCAAAACAAACCCGGTTGAGTTGCCTCTCTTCCGGGTTTTTTCTTGCCCGCCTTACGCTCCGCTGCTGTTGTCTGACCGACAGCCCACTGACGGGCGTGACAGAGGCAGTCATCAAACGCGGCGCCCTTTTTGCTCGGTTGCGACATGCGCCGGTAATGCTCAACGCCCTTGTCGCCCCCCCCCTGGCAACCGCTTCACTGAATCCCTCTGCCACCAGCTTCGCGATGATGTGTTTTTTCAGGAAATCAACAGGGTGCATAACCCCTCCTCCGTTGGTGCCGAACCTGCCTCCGGTATATCCTTTCGTTCCCACACCTACGGACCGAAGGAGGTTCGGCATGTCTCAAGAAGTCACTCCCCTGTTTTGTTACAGGGACGAAAATCAGTACAACGAATTCCTGTCAGTTTTTACCGACGCACACGCACTGCCAGTGACCTTTGAGGTCTGGCAAAGAGACACCGAAATAACGATTCAGGTGCTCCAGAACCAGGGAGTTGTCGTTTATCGCGCGTATCCTGACAGCAAAGAGGAATTCATCGAATTTTGTCGGGTCTTTGGGTACATCGCCGATAACAAGGCCCGATTCAATTTCGCTTCCTTCAAGTCCCAGCAGTAACTGTTTCGCAGCGGCAAACGTCACCGGGGAGACAATTAACCACTCCCCGTACTGCGCCCCCATATAGCTAATAGTCACTTCCTCGTTCACATCCGCTCCTGTTGATTGATGTGACATGTCACGCTCCTGCCTTTCGGGTAACGCCAAGCTTTCCATACAAAAGCCAGCTAGGATCGCAGTTGAGCGCTCTTGCTAAATCGAAAAGACATCGTGGGTGTGTTGTTTTTCCAGCCTCGATTAAATGAATGGTTTGTTGCTTAATTGAAGCGTTGCCAGCCAACTCAGATTGAGTAAGCCCAAGCTCTAAGCGCTTGGATTTGAGCCTTTCGCTTAATGTATTCATATGGACTCCAAACAAGTTTAATTGTATTGTATTTTGAAGATATCTTGTTTGTCAAAGACCATTTTTCTTGTGAACATCAGGAAACAAAGCGCGAGGAATTTATGAGCATTGCCGACAGAGTAAGAAAACTGCGGATCCACCGAGAGCTAACGCAAGCAGAGCTGGCATCAAAAATCCACACCTCACAACAGGCTGTACAGCAACTTGAGGATGGGAAGGTGCGAAGGCCCAGGTACCTACCTGAACTGGCGCAGGCGCTTGGGTGTAGTGTCAAATGGTTGCTAACTGGCGAAGGTAATCCCATTAAAGGTGGTGATGCTCTACCGCCTGAATCTGAATGGGGAACCGTGGATGCGTGGGATAAAAACACCCCACTCCCAGATGATGAGGTTGAAGTGCCATTCTTGAAGGATATTGAGTTTGCCTGTGGTGACGGGCGCGTACATGGAGAGGATCACAACGGCTTTAAGCTGAGGTTTTCAAAAGCAACGCTTCGTCGGGTGGGTGCAAACACAGATGGTTCTGGGGTTCTATGCTTCCCAGCCACTGGAGACAGTATGGAACCAATAATACCTGATGGCGCAACCGTGGCGGTAGATACCGGAAACAAACGCATCATTGATGGTGAACTGTACGCAATTAACCAAGGTGATCTTAAACGTATCAAGCAACTATATCGAAAACCAGGTGGCAAACTCCTTATTCGCAGCATCAACCGAGACTATGACGACGAAGAAGCCAGTGAATCTGAGGTTGAAGTTATTGGATTTATATTCTGGTATTCAGTATTGAGATATCGCAGATAGTATTCTCCTCTCAAATAGGCCCGTAATCACGGGCTTTTTTATTATAACAAAAAAAAATAAAATCAAAAAAAACAACAAGTTGAATCAAGCTTGGTTGTTATTAACAAAATTGTATTTTACAAGTGAAATTGTAGTGAGTATCTTTACCTCATCAGCACATCACGGAGCCAATGAGATGAATTTACCAACATTTGATACCTTCCAAGGACTTCCTCTTAGCGCAACGGCCGCGTTGGAAAATATTCAGGACTTACTTTCTGCAACGGAGGTTTGCTTTTCCTCAGATGACAATCAAACCAACGCTATTGGCTTAATGGTTCTTGAATTAGCGCGCAAATACTCAACTGCTGCCTATATTGCATCAAAGGGGGAGCAATGAAAACCTTCAAAGGTCTTTCCCTGCAACCAGTAGATGCATTTCGTAATATCGCAGCAATAATAGAAGTGGGTCTGCTTATTTCAATTACCGATAAAGATGACGGTTCTGATTTAGGTGACTGCATTTTTCAACAGGCAAAACTATACGCCGAAGCCGCTGCCGATCACGCGCTGGAGAATCAGAAATGAAAACTCCCGAAGAAATGCTCAATGATATTGCCGCTCAGATCTCCGAGGGTAATACGCTGCTTGCGATGATTTATAAAAACACTGATGAAACTGATGAGAAAACGGATTCTGCAATAGCCTGTCTGATTCGCTCTCTCGATAAAACCCGAGAAACCACTTATGGTTATATTGATGAGCTGATAAAAAACAAAAATGCAGTATCGCCCCCCCCCGAAGGGATCGGTTCTGATATTGCGGATGATGTATTTTACGCAACGGTTAGCGCGGCGAAACTCAGGGAGCTTATTCACGTTTATAGTGAGTCATATTTTACCGGAAAAGACAGTGATGACCCTGATTGCCTGATGGCGGCGGTAATTTGCGATAACGCTATTAAAACACATGAAATACTGAAAAGCATCGAAGCGAAATTTAATTAATCAGAAAACTGAATTTAACAACGCCTTAACTGGCGGGGATTCCTGCAACTCAAAATCGAGTGAGGATAAATTATGACATTCATCAAAGACAAAGGTGCGTACAGGTCGGCATGCCTGATTGCAAGTTGTGGCGAGCCGTATGCACATATCGCCCGGTTATATCTGCGTAAGGCTTATGGGTGTTAATTATGGTCAATAACAACAGCACAATTGATGCGGTCCGCGACACTGCTGAAAACTTATATCAGTTGCTGGGTTTAATGTTTTCTCAGTTTAAGGAGATGGAGCCAGGGCAGACCGAATCTCTTATCGGTCTGAGTTTCGAATTAGCCAGCCAGATTTCTTCATGGGCTAACGCTGAGGAGAAACGTCGCAATGGATAAAATCAACCTGATTGAAACACGCCGCCGTCATTTAGTGCTGGCGAAACTTGATTCCGTTATGCGCAGAACGGGTGGAAACATTCAGATGGCGAAGTTGGATAATGGCGAGTTATTTCCGGTTGAATTATCCGAGGAATTATTAACGAAAGCGTTAATAAAACTTTTCGAAGAAATGATTTACGACACGCACAGGCGCGCCGAAGCGGAATCCATTATTTCTGAGCATTACGCCGACTGTATGGGCAGAAGCAAATTAACGCCTGATGCCGTGTATTTCATGGATGCGTTAATTGAAACCCTGGCCGAAGAAGCGATGAAAAAACGGAGGCTCCAGAATGCATGCTAACCAGAAAATGTTTGTGCGCGACGGCGTTTCGATTCCGTTACCAGTGCGGACAGTTGACCTGCACGTCTCCCCGGACTTCTCCGGTCGCGTACTGGTGTACCTGCAAGGCGGCCTGGTCTCTGAACGTCGCCTTACTGACGACGAGATGATTCTCAGCCTGGACGGGTTTATCGATCTGGCCCGTAAGTTCGGATGGACTGTTACCCCCCCCCCCAGCACGGATTAACGGGAGATACCTGTGGCACTGACAGCAATACGCATTCCTGAGTGGGTGCATGAACAGGCGGTTTTCGTTCTACGCCAGTACAGAAACAAACGGGTTCATCCCTGCCGTATGCATCGCTCAGGAAATCTGAGCCTTCGGGTTAACCGGCGCTGGCGGATGCTGTCACGCGATGGCGGCCAGAACTGGGAAGTGATGAGCCATGAAAAATACTCAAAGGTTAAGGACAGAAAATGACTGATAAACGCATTCACGCCAGCGCCATTGATCTGGCGCTCCAGAAGTACCACACGCCTGTCGGCGATCTGTTTGTTGCTACACATCACGGACGTATGAAGCGCTGCTTTAGCCGCGATACTGCCATCCGGCATCTGGCGCACTTTCTGACATCGCACGCTTTCGCTCGTTCCGGCCTGGCGGAACGCCACCCTGATGCACGAGAGATGAGACCGGAGGGTGAAGTTTGGGTGCGCGGCGCCGTCACGCAGGAATACTCCCTGGCTCACCAGCGCACCGTTCGTCGTTTGCGCCGCATGCTTGCCAGCAAGCGCGAAGCACAGAAGTGGCTGGCGAAATGGGATGCTTTTTATGACCGCGTTGCAAAAGAACGCGAAGAACTGCAGGCCAGCAAACCGGCGGGGATTATCTGATGGCAAAGAAACGCAACAGTAAGACCCGTCAGGGATTGTGCGGTGTGACCCTGGCGCAGGGACACCGGCTGACGCGGGAGCCAGTTACCGAGCAGAGCAAAACAGAACTGTTCGTATCCCAATACGAGATCGGAGATGGCAATGTGCAGATGCCTCTAAATCGCAGCATGCGCCGTTATGCGAAACACATTGGAATCACCCTCACAAAGGTAAAGACAAAATGAAACTCCTGCCATGTCCGCTTTGCGGAAACGATCAGATCGGGACTACAACGGTCATTTCATCCGTATCTGAGCATACTGAATGGGTTTCTCTGTACTGCTCGTGCTGCGGATTGAACCTGCCACCGAATGATCGTGAAGCGGCGTCGCTTATCTGGAACCAGCGAGCACCACGCCCCGAAAACGACCGGGAGCCGAAAGCATGAATATTGATTTCCAGGATAAAGGTGCCGTGGCCACGATATCCATCACCAGCTCCGTATTTGAGTTCCGGCGTCACAATCGCGTGGTTGATACTGTGCTTTTCCGGGAGTCGGGAGTCATCCACACGCGCAGCGGCTTTTTCCGGATGAAGACAGTTATCTCTGGCCCGTCAAATCGCATGCTTCGGGCATACAAGGTTGCACTACAGGAGGCTGCACGATGAGCAACGGTAATTTCCCAACATTTCCTGTCCCAGCTCGCCCCGGGTGTGGGCTGGGCGACAAAGGTATGACTTATCGCCAGCACCTCATTGCTCAGCTTGCACCCATCGTTATGGATGCGTTTTTCAATCAAGACTTTTGGGAGAATTACAACGAAATGGCTGGCTCTTTGATGAATGCCGTTGACGCGATTGTTGCTGCTGAACAGGAGACATCAGAGTGACAGAACAACTACCTGGTATTGTTCGCTTCTCGTTTAAGCAAAAATGCCTCTGGTGCAACGGGAGCGGGAAATTACCGAATTACAACCTGTATAGCTGTGGCACTGCGTGCACATACAGACCATGCGAGCACTGCAACGGAAAAGGTGAGGTGACAAAACCATGACACATGAACTGACCCCAGGGCTGCACCCTGAACGCCTGAAACACATCCGCGCATCGTATGAAGCCAGTAAACAGGGGCATGCATTTATCGGCCACCCGAGCTACGACGAACAGATTGCAATTATCGATGCACTCCTGACAGCAATGAGCAATCAGCCGGTGGCCTTCCGTAATCGTGGAGAGATTGGCGGGGTATCATTCGCCAAAGGGTTTGACTATGGCGAACTTCCTGACGGAGCACCACTCTACGCTCACCGCGCACCGGCATTCCCGGCAGTTATGCAGTTCGATTTTGTGAGCACGCTGCAAGCCGCCAGATCATACGTTAGAGCGTCAACTGCAACCAGTGGGCATGCGTTCGGTGTTCTCCAGGCGATTGATCGAGTATGCAGTGACTACGAACGTTGGCTGACATCAGTGCGCGAGGATCAAACGGATGCATAAAGCCTTTGAAGCATGGGTTCGCCAGCGGTATGGACGCCGCTATGACCTGACGCGTGATGCTGATGGCTTCTACTGCCGGGAAGTGGTTAAGAGGATGTTTGAAGCATGGTGCCACTGCCGTGGCCTGAGTGTGGTGTGAGGTGGGTATGAATACTATGTTTTTGCTGATGGCTGAATTTGAGACATCAACAATACCGCTGTCGGTTATTGCGGAGCGATATCTTGGTATGCGGCCAGCAACGGCAGATAAAAAGGCGGGCTGCGGCGAGTTACCGATACCCACTTTCCGTGTTGGTGACAGCCAGAAATCTCCGCGAATGGTTCACGTTGCCGACCTCGCGGAATTCATTGATATGCGTCGACAAGCCGCAAAAGATGAGTTAAAGAATTGCAGATAGTATCTCGACTTGGTACACCAATAGTACACCGCAATAACACAACTATCTGATTATTATAATGTGTAACTCCCATCGAGCATCGGCGCAATGGAGAAACGGTGAGCAGGATAAGCAGCAGACTGATTTTCTGGCGACATGGCGAATAAATAGGCTTTAGGTAAAAAAGGGGCGCTACTATAGCACAGAGAATCGCCGTCGGGCAGCGAGGACATTAGTGTAATTATTGTACTGCACATAATGGCACACATTCTGTTTTCTGACTGTTATTTGCTCATCCCTTTAGCTAAAATATACCCATATGGATATAAAAAATCGCAAGGATAACGCGAATGAAGCCACTGTATTGGGTGGGGAGCAGCAAAAAAGATCTTCAGTCTCTGCCGGAGGATGTTCAGGATGTTTTTGGTTATGCGTTGCATCTCGCACAAGACGGAGGTAAGCATCCCCAGGCAAAACCGTTAAAAGGATTTGGGGGCGCAGGTGTGCTGGAGGTGGTCGAAGACTATTGCACCGATACTTATCGCGCGGTTTATACCCTGAAATTCAGACAGGCGGTCTATGTGCTACATGCATTTCAGAAGAAGTCGTCATCCGGTATGCAAACCCCCAAATCTGATATAGAAAAAATTCGAGAACGTCTTAAGGCAGCAGAAGCCCATGCCAGAGGAGCATAATATGAGCCAGAATATCGATATCAGCAGCGGCAATGTTTATGCCGACATTGGACTGGACAATGCGGATGAAATGCAGGTTAAAGCGCAGCTTGCTACCACCATTGGCAATATCATTAAAAGTCGTCGTCTTACTCAGGTGGAGGCGGCAAAGTTATTGGGGATGACACAGCCCAGGCTATCAAATATGCTGCGCGGCCAATTTCGCGGCATAAGTGAAGTAAAAATGCTTGAATGTCTGACACGCTTAGGGCGCGATGTTCAAATTGTGGTTGGGCGCCCGCGCCGTACCCCGGGACGTATGAAGGTGGTTTTTGCCTGAGCACAAAGAAAAACCGGAGGCGCAAGGCCTCCGGTTGTGCATCAGAATGTCATGCTCAACTGCGCACCGGCACCCCAGGTTTTGTTCTCACCCACTAACCCCATTAAATCAACGTGCACGCGGTTAAATGGCGCAAAACCGACACCGCCGGTGAAGACGTTGCTTTCATCGCCTTTGACATCAGCGCGATAACCGGCACGAACCGCCAGCCAACTCAGAGGACGAACCTCCGCACCGACGCCAACAAACTGCGAGTTTTTCTCGCTCTTAAAGCCTTTGGTTTCCGTCAGATCACCATCAGCGCTTAGCGTCAGCAGATCGTTATGCCACGCCGCACCCGCAGTGACTAATGGGCTGATTTGGTAGGTATCTTTATAGTTTTTAACCTCACCGGTTCTGCCATTAGTGATAAATACATCTTTGGTGTCGATGTTACGCGAGACCAGGTTTTGTCCACTCAGACCGACGGTGACGTTATCTGTTAAATCTGCCGCCAGGCCAACATCAATGTTAAAGCCCGTGTCGTCCTTGCGGTACTTACTGTTGTTCCATTGGTTTTTGTCGTAATCATAAATCGAGGTGGTGTAGTTATAGATCCACGACTTTTGCAGTTTTGGCGTAACGCCCACGGAAAGCGGAACACCGCCCACGTCAAACTGGTGCGCCATGGCGATACCAAAATCCGTAATGATGGCCGCACGGCCTGATGCCGTGGAGTTAAGATTTTTTGTGATTTCGCCTGAGCCATTAGGTGAGAGTACGGCCCCCAGGGCAACGCCCGTGGCTACCGTATCACTGTTCTGGATATTGCGAAGATAGGTGATATCGTCCTGATCAATATTCGAATTGACGCGAGCATGCGCGTAACCTTTGGTCACAAAGGCAACAGACAACACATCGTTAGGAATCGTGACGGCGATACCGGCCCCGGCATTCGCGCTCGCGGTTTTACCATCCAGATAATCAAGCGAATCCGCCAGATCTTTTGCCGCTGACTGGAACTGATCAACAGTACTAACAGGGTTAAGCAGCACTTCCCGCAGGGTGAGGTTATTAACTATGTCCTTGTAATAATCGATCTTATTACTGATATCATCAATTTCATCACGCAGGTTGTCCTCATCAGTTATCCGCGCACCCACGGTCGGTAAGATGACCGTAACATTGTCTTCCGGTTTTGCTTTTGCCAGCAACGCCGGGTTAATGAATGCACCACTGCCGTAATTTGCGGAGGCAACACCTGTTCCCCCCATCGCATCATTACGTGCCTCTGCCCAGGTATTTGCCGCTCCGGCTTGCTTTGCCACGAAAAAGGAGACAGCGATAGCGACCACCGAAAGTTTAAGATTGTTTTTCACAGTATGCGTCTCGTAATCAAATGAGTTTTATGACCCTGTTAGTTGTGACATGGACAGGGAGGCTCTATTGCTGCGAATAACATCCAAAAAATATCCTATTTCTACTGAATGTAATAAAGCGTTACAGAAGATGTTGTTATATGAAGTGACCAACAATATTTATAGAAGACGCATAGCGATTGCGAAAGGTGAAGGCGCGGTCGTGATCTCGGCGTTTAGTACAGAACATGGTAAAGTGGGGGCTCATATTGCCATTTCATGAGAGAACGCCTATGGATAAGTCCACTTCGCAAGAGATGCTCGCGCAGGCCGAAAAACTGTGTGTGCAACGCAATGTGCGCCTGACTCCTCAGCGCCTCGAAGTGTTACGCCTGATGAGTCTGCAGCAGGGGGCAATCAGCGCTTATGACCTGCTCGATCTTCTGCGTGAGGCAGAGCCGCAGGCCAAACCTCCCACTGTCTATCGCGCGCTGGATTTCCTTTTAGAGCAAGGGTTTGTGCATAAAGTGGAGTCCACTAACAGCTACGTACTTTGTCATCTTTTCGATCAGCCAACGCACACGTCCGCAATGTTTATCTGTGACCGTTGTGGTGTGGTAAAAGAGGAGCAAGCGGAGGGCGTGGAAGACATCATGCATGCGCTGGCGGCAAAACGCGGTTTTGCGCTGCGCCATAATGTCATAGAAGCACATGGATTATGCGCTGATTGCGCGGAAGTGGAAGCGTGCCGACACCCCGGCAAATGTCATCATGACCACACGATTCAGTTGAAAAAAAAATCGCGCTAGTCGCGATTTTTCTCTTTTAAGCAGGTGAGGCAACCGAGGGTGGTACATCCATGTACCGTTCGGGCAGGGTAGCCATTGAGGGTTTACACATTGGGGGGATGTGAAGGCTACCAGCGGTAATCGTTCCGCGTTTCCCAATCCACGACTTCTTTTTCTGCCTGATCTTTGGCGTAGCCGTAGCGTTCCTGAATTTTACCGACCAACTGGTCGCGTTTACCTTCGATGATGGTCATATCATCGTCGGTCAATTTACCCCACTGTTCTTTCGCTTTACCTTTGAACTGTTTCCAGTTGCCGCTGACTTCGTCTTTATTCATCGTCGTCTCCTCATCATTGGTCATGAACAGCGTTATTCCTTTCGTTACGCTCTTAATATCCTGAACGTGATAATTATTGTAGTTAAGGATAGCGGCCATGATTCTTTATTCGGAATTTTTAACCATCGGAAAGCAAATTACCGGAATAGATATGCGGAGCAAAACCGAGCGAGATCAGAGGGATAAAAAAGAGGTTAAAGCTTTGTCAGTAAAAGCAAGCAACCGTGACAGCAGGCATGCCGCCACGGCTCAGAAGGGTATTACAGCCATTCACCATTGCGGATAACGCCAACCGCCAGACCTTCAATGGTGAAGTTGTGATCGCGCAGGTCCACTACAATAGGGGAAAACTCACTGTTTTCAGGCAATAGCTGCACGGTATTGCCCTGCTTTTTCAGCCGCTTGACCGTCACTTCATCGTCAATACGCGCTACAACAACCTGTCCGTTGCGAACATCCTGGGTTTTATGCACCGCCAGTAGATCGCCATCCATGATGCCGATATCTTTCATCGACATACCGCTTACGCGCAGCAGAAAATCAGCGTTAGGCTTGAAGAGAGAAGGATCGACCTGATAGTGCCCTTCAATGTGCTGTTGCGCCAGTAAAGGTTCGCCAGCAGCGACGCGCCCGATAAGCGGCAGCCCAATATCCTCTTCCTCTTCAAGCAACAGACGAATACCGCGAGACGCGCCGGATACAATCTCGATAACACCCTTACGCGCAAGCGCTTTCAAGTGTTCCTCTGCCGCGTTTGGGGAACGGAACCCCAACTGTTGCGCGATCTCCGCACGCGTCGGCGGCATACCTGTCTGGTTGATTCGATCGCGAATAAGATCGAACACCTCTTGCTGCCTGGCCGTTAAAGCTTTCATTCCGCCCCCTGGGTGTATATACAGTTATGCTGTGAGTATATACAGTTAAAGGCGATTTTGAAACCAAAATTAAGCAAAAAACGCGGACTTAACGCATTTCTGGAAGCGTTATCGAAAATAGCCCCATAGCAGAGAAACCCAGGTAAACAGTGCCAGGAGAATGGCCATCAATACCGCAGCAGACCCCATGTCTTTCGCACGACCCGAGAGTTCGTGAAATTCAGACCCAATACGGTCAACCACGGCTTCAATCGCACTATTAAGGATTTCCACAATCATCACCAGTACGACAGAGCCAATCAGCAGAACGCGCGTAATCGCATCTACATCCAGAAAAGCCGCAATGATGATGGCAATAACGACCGCGACACCTTCCTGACGAAAAGCAGCTTCGTTAATCCACGCTGCGCGCACCCCTTTCCATGAATAGCCTGCCGCTTTAATGATGCGGGTAATTCCAGTGGTATTGTTGGCCATCAAAAACAACCTTTTTATGTAATGAACGTCAATGTCTATGTAAGCTTATAGAGGTAGAAAAGAAATTCTGCGGACTTTCTGATATTCTTGCCGCGCAATGGCATTATTAACCAGAGGCTTTACATCGTTTATGTCCGGCTGGCCACGAATTTACTACAAATTACTTAATTTACCATTAAGCGTGCTGGTAAAAAGCAAGTCTATCCCGGCGGAACCCGCCCAGGAATTAGGGCTCGATACGTCGCGCCCTATTATGTACGTTTTGCCTTATAACTCGAAGGCAGATTTGCTGACCTTACGCGCTCAGTGTCTGGCACACGATTTGCCCGACCCCCTCGAACCGCTTGAAATCGACGGAGCAGAGCTGCCGCGTTATATCTTTATTCACGGCGGGCCGCGTGTCTTTACCTGGTACACGCCGAAAGAAGAGTCGATCAAGCTATTCCATGACTATCTCGATCTGCACCGCAGCCATCCCGATTTGGATGTTCAGATGGTGCCTGTGTCGATGATGTTTGGTCGTTCTCCAGGTCGCGAAAAGGGCGAGGTCAACCCGCCGCTGCGTATGCTAAACGGTATTCAGAAATTTTTCGCGATCTCGTGGCTTGGCCGCGACAGCTTTGTGCGTTTCTCCCCGCCGGTTTCGCTGCGTCGTATGGCAACCGAGCACGGCACGGACAAAACCATTGCGCAAAAACTGGCGCGCGTAGCGCGTATGCACTTTGCCCGTCAGCGCCTGGCCGCCGTGGGGCCGCGTTTACCTGCCCGTCAGGACCTGTTTAATAAGCTGCTCTCCTCCAAAGCCATCGCTCGCGCCGTAGAAGACGAAGCGCGCAGCAAAAAAATCTCCCATGATAAAGCGCAGCAAAACGCAATTGCCCTGATGGAAGAGATTGCGGCGAACTTCTCCTACGAGATGATCCGTCTGTCAGACCGTATCCTCGGCTTTACCTGGAACCGTCTGTATCAGGGCATTAATGTGCATAACGCGGAGCGTGTTCGTCAGCTCGCCCATGATGGCCATGAAATTGTCTATGTGCCCTGCCATCGCAGCCATATGGACTATTTGCTGCTCTCCTATGTGCTCTATCACCAGGGGCTGGTACCGCCGCATATTGCCGCCGGGATCAACCTGAACTTCTGGCCGGCGGGCCCCATTTTCCGTCGTCTGGGCGCGTTCTTTATTCGCCGTACCTTTAAGGGTAATAAGCTCTATTCGACCGTTTTCCGCGAGTATCTGGGTGAACTGTTTAACCGTGGCTACTCAGTGGAATACTTTGTTGAAGGCGGGCGCTCCCGTACGGGCCGTCTGTTGGATCCGAAGACCGGCACGCTTTCTATGACGATTCAGGCCATGCTGCGTGGAGGCACCCGTCCAATCACGCTGGTGCCAATCTACATTGGTTATGAGCATGTCATGGAGGTGGGGACTTACGCCAAAGAGCTGCGTGGCGCGACGAAAGAGAAAGAAGGTTTTGCCCAGATGATACGCGGTTTAAGTAAGCTGCGTAATCTCGGTCAGGGTTATGTGAACTTCGGCGAGCCTATCCCGCTGATGAACTACCTGAACCACCGGGTGCCGGAATGGCGCGAGTCTATCGATCCTATCGAAGCGGTGCGTCCTGCCTGGCTGACGCCGACGGTGAACGCTATTGCTGCCGATTTGATGGTACGCATTAACAATGCCGGCGCGGCAAACGCCATGAACCTCTGCTGTACCGCGCTTCTGGCCTCTCGCCAGCGTTCTCTGACCCGTGAACAGCTCACCGAACAGTTGAATTGCTACCTCAACCTGATGCGCAATGTGCCCTATGCCGCCGACACAACGGTACCCACCGTAAGTGCGGACGCGCTTATTGAGCATGCGTTGCAGATGAATAAGTTCGAAGTAGAGAAAGACACGATTGGCGATATCATCATTCTGCCGCGCGAGCAGGCGGTTCTGATGACGTACTACCGCAACAACATTGCGCATATGCTGATGTTGCCCTCACTGATGGCGGCCATTATTACCCAGCATCGTCATATCTCTCAGGACGAGATGCTGCGCCATGTTGAGCTGCTTTACCCGATGCTGAAAGCCGAGCTTTTCTTACGTTGGGAAAAAGAAGAGCTGGCAGGCGTGCTGGAAAGTCTTGCTCAGGAATTGCTGCGCCAGGGGCTGATCACCATGAAAGATGGCCAGCTTTATATCAACCCGGCACATTCCCGAACTCTGCAACTGCTGGCGGCGGGTGCGCGCGAAACGCTGCAACGCTATGCCATCACCTTCTGGCTGCTGAGCGCCAATCCGGCAATGAACCGCAGTACGCTGGAGAAAGAGAGCCGCACGCTGGCACAGCGTCTGTCTGTTCTGCACGGCATCAATGCGCCGGAATTCTTCGATAAGGCGGTATTCAGTACCCTGGTGCTGACGCTGCGTGACGAAGGGTATATCAGCGATACCGGAGATGCCGAGCCTGAGCAGACGCTGGCGGTGTATCAGCTATTAGCCGAGCTGATTACCTCTGATGTGCGCTTGACGATTGAGAGCGCAACCCAGGCTGAGTGAATAAAGGGCCGCATCGGGGAGTAATGTCCCCGATGCGCTTCGCTTATCGGGGCTACGCTGAGCCTGGCGCTTGAGGTGGCCCGGATAAGGCAACGCCGCATCCGGGAAGAGGTGAATTACGCCAGATAACTTGCCGCGAGACCGATAAACAGTACCAGCCCCACATAGTTATTATTCATAAACGCCTTAAAACAGGCGTCGCGATCGCGATTCACAATCAGCTTCTGCTGATAAACAAACAGCGCACCCGCAATAATAACCGCCCCGTAGAATTGCCAGCCTAAGCCATTGAGCGCACCGATCGCCACCATCAGCGCCAGCACCGCCACCTGCAATATGCCGATGATTAACTTATCGTGGCGTCCAAAGAGAATAGCGGTCGACTTGATACCGATTTTCAGATCATCGTCGCGATCCACCATGGCATACTGCGTATCGTAGGCCACCGCCCACAAGATATTGGCAAGAAACATAACCCAGCAACTCAGCGGCACCGACTCACTCACCGCGGCAAACGCCATCGGAATCGACCAGCCAAACGCCGCCCCCAGCACCACCTGCGGCAAATGGGTATAACGCTTCATAAACGGATAAACCCAGGCAAGCAGAAGCGCCGCAACGGAGAGCAGAATGGTCATGGTGTTAAGCGTCAACACCAGTGCAAACGCCAGCACCACCAATACCACAAACAGTACGCGCGCTTCGTTTTCCGTGACCGCCCCGCTGGGCAGCGGACGATTAGCCGTACGTTTCACATGCCCGTCAAATTTACGATCTGCATAGTCATTTACCACACAGCCTGCCGCACGCATCAACCAGACCCCCGCCACAAACACCAGCAGGATCCACAGGGGAGGAACGCCCGGCGTTGCAACCCACAGTGCCCACAGCGTTGGCCAGAGCAGCAGCAACGCACCAATGGGCTTGTCCGTGCGCATGAGTCGATGAAAGGCCAGCAGCTTATTCTGCGAGAGACTCCACTCCATTTTTTTTCCTCTTAGTACAGCGGTGACGCAGGCAAAAACAGTTCGGTCAGCAGGAGAGGTTTCCCCCCCAGGCGCAAGCGGGAGCGTCTTCCCCACAGCGTGTCATAGCGACCAACCTCAATAAAATCTCGTGTCAGCGTAGATGATGTAAAGAGATAACGCCCAAGCGGCGTAGTACCCAGCTTCTGCAGCGCAAGTTCCGGCCCGGTCAGCGTAGACTCCGGCACCACGGTTCGCCCGGCAAGCCAGGGTTCGCCGTCAGCGCACAGCAGGATCTCCCGCAGCCAGTACCGCGTATCGTCAGGCAGTAAATGGCGCTCGCCATCAAGCATATCGGACGTCACAAACCCTTCCTGGATAAGCGTCACAGACACCTGTTTACCCTGTTGCTCAAAACGTTTCGTCATGGAATCTTCCAGCAACAGCCAGTCCAGTTGCTGCGGGTCGAGCGCGGGAAGTGCGTCAAAATAGCGTAGCGCACGCAGTTGCGTAAGCGCGGGGTGTGACATGCCTTACTCTCCAATACATAACGTCACATTATTGTATCGCAGAACAGGCTGCCTCGTGCGGGGAACTTCATTCAGTTTTCATAAGCGCAACAGATATGCAACAGCGTCGTTGCGCCAGAAAAAAGGGTGCGTCAGGCGACGCACCAGTTGTTGCAAACATCAGCATTGCGGGGAGACGGTTACCCCTTGCCTTTTACACTGCTGATAAAGGTTTTCCGGGCGGATGTAGACCCGAGACGCTCAGCTTCATTCAGTAATTTCAGGGCTTTATCGATATCACCTTTTGCGGCGGCCTGTTTAATGGCCTGGTTGAAATAGCTTTCAGTGTCATTCAGCATCGGCTCACTTTTCGCGGCAGGCGCAGGTGCAGAGGTCGGCGCGGCAGCCACCGCAGCAGGTGCGGCCGCCGGTGCGCTATAAGCGGTGGCAGGCGCGGCGGTGTTGCCCACCGTCACCGGCCCTGGTCCGGATGAACCAAACAATGGGCCAACCAGCACGCTGGAACCGCTGTTGGTTTTCACTTTCAGTTTCACCACGCCCTCAGTAACGTGACGGGCTATCGGATCGGGGATATCCGGTACCGCGTTACCCGTTCCTTTGGCGTAGGATTTGGCCGGGTCCATCAGTTTGGTGGTCTGGCGCAGATCGTTTTCGGTTGTGAAGACCAGCAGATAGATTTTTTGCTGGCCCAGCGCAGGCGTCAGGCGCATCACCCCTTCCAGCCTGTCGGCACTCATCACTCCCGGCTCCTGATAGGTAAAGAAGCTGCTGGGGAAGTACGCGGCAGGTGACATGTTCTGGTCAAGAACCAACACATTGGGCGCAAAAACGCTGGTTTGTTTATTCACTTCACTACTGAGCGTGAGCGTCAGTTCACCGATGTTCGCCGGGACACTGTATGCGGCCACCGGGCCACTGATACCCGCCACATTCAGGCGCTGGCCCATGGTGGCCAGTTCGGTTGTTTGTGTTTTGCTTTGATCGACAGGCGTCCAGCTCAGTTGCTGGAGTGCGGAGGCCGGAATGGCCGGCGCCGCCGTGGTATTTTGCGGGACGATGTTAACATCTGCGAAGCTAACCCCAGGCGCTGCGGCGAGTAAACCCGCGGTCAGGCACAGGGCGACGAAACTTTTTTTCATTTTCATTGTTATCACCTTCTTTACGAGAGACAACTAACGCCCGGCAATAGCGCACTGTCTCGAAGAATTGAGGGGCTTGCGCCCCTCTTGTTTCGGTACGTCAGGTGGTGAGGATTACCACCAGATTTCCATCTGGGCGCCGAAGCTCCACTCGTCGTTATCACCACGGCTGAAGGTTTTCGCGGAAGTATCGCGATACGCTACGCCAGAGGTGTAACCAGTACCGGAATCGCTGTTGGCATAGCCCCATTTCTCATCCCACTTCGCGTAGGTTGCGAAAAGACGAATTGCCGGACGAGACCAGATGCTGTCGCCAGCCTGCCACTGTTGGGCCAGGGTGATTTTGTACTGGTTGTTGGTGTCGCTGGTGCGCTGGGATTTGACGTTGTCATAACCCAGCTCCAGCAGGGTGCTCATGATCGGTGTCCATTTGTACATAGGACGTACGCCCACGGTCCACCACTTGGTACCGTTGTTGTCGTCACGGTTGATGTCCTGGTACATACCGACATACATCAGGTCCCACTTGTCAGCGAGGTTGATTGCCCCGTGATCAAGCACGCGCCACAGTGAACCGTTGTTGTTGATGCTGCCGCCCTGCGGAATACCTTTACCGTTAGAGGTCATGGAGTCTGTTGCGTACTGCAGTACAAACTTGTTGTAACCTTTCATCATGCTCTGGGTATGTTCAGCGGTGAACATCCAGCCATCTTTCGATGCGCCCGGCGCCAGGTCATATTTGTCCGGCAGGTTGGTGTGGCCGTAATCCACACCGAACTCCAGCGTACCGCCAGGGTTGACAGCCATTTGCGCTAAACGCACGTCGAAGACGTCGTTCGGCACCAGGTTGTCGTACACGCGATTGCCAAGCGAGTCACGGTCAGCGAAAGTACCGGAACCACCCGCTTCAGACGAACGGGTTGCCGCTAAAGAGAGTTTACCGAAACCAACATCAACGTTTTCAAGACCGGCACCAGGACCAGAGATATCCCAGTAGTAGAAGTCGATCATGTGAACGTCATGACGTTGATAGAAGCGTTTACCTGCCCAGATGGTGGAGCCCGGCAGCGCGTCGATCAGGTTTTTACCCTGAACGTTGGCTTCACGGAACGCAGGGCTGGTCGCTTCCCAGTCATTACGTTGGGCAACGGAGTAGGCTACGTTGGTATCGAAGTAGAAGCTCTTGTCGCCTTCTTTCCATACTTCCTGGCCCAGTTTCAGTTCGGCGTAGGTTTCGCATTCGTTACCAAGACGATACTTACTTTGAGCACCGGTGGCCTGGAAGCACTGCTGCTCGCCGCCGCTACCGGTCCAGCCAATACCCGAACGGGCATAGCCTTTAAAATCGACAGCGCCCGCCTGGGCAGACAAAATGCCCGCGGCGATGGCGATTGCCAGTGGAACTTTGCGCAGAGTAGTCATCATTCTATCTCCTGAGATCATTGCTTTTCTTTAAACACCTCACCTCTCGGGCTGCCTCTTCGTTGGCTGCAACCGCGAACGGTTTGGCGTTTTGCTTTTTTAATGGGAGACCTTAAACGCCCGGCTCTTTATGCAACCGACGACAGGCCGTACCATCCTCGCGGAACAGATGGCAGCGCTCTGGCGGCAAGCCGATAGCGAATGTGGCCCCCTCTTCTACCAACACCACGTCATTCTGGCGGTAGACCAGGTTTTGACGGATGGCGGGGATCTGGATGTGAATTTGCGTTTCGTGGCCTAGCTGTTCGACGACCTGAACTTCGCCTTCCAGGGTGACATCAGCGATGTCGCTTGGCAGCAGGTGTTCAGGACGAATACCGAGTGACATATTGCTGCCGACCTGCACATTGGCGCTGTCGACAGGCAGCCAGACCCGCTGGCGGTTAGGCAGCTCGACCTGGACTTGTTCAATGGCGGTGGCCGTTACCTTCACCGGCAGGAAATTCATTTTTGGCGAACCAATAAACCCGGCGACAAAGCGGTCTGACGGATAGTGGTAAAGCTCAAGCGGTTTACCCACCTGCGCGACGCGACCGGCGTCCAGCACCACGATTTTGTCAGCGAGCGTCATCGCTTCTACCTGATCGTGGGTGACGTAAATCATCGTGCGGCCGAGGCGCTTATGCAGACGCGAAATCTCAATACGCATCTGCACACGCAGCGCGGCATCGAGGTTGGAAAGCGGTTCATCCAGCAGGAAAACGCGCGGTTCTGCCACCAGCGTACGACCAATTGCCACGCGCTGACGCTGACCGCCAGACAAGGCTTTCGGTTTACGCTCCAGCAAATGCGCCAGTTGCAGGACTTCTGCGACCTGGGTGACCCGCTGGTTGATGACCTCTTTTTTCGCCCCAGCCAGCTTTAAGCCGAATGACATGTTCTCCGCCACAGAAAGGTGCGGATAAAGTGCATAAGACTGAAACACCATGCCCACGCCGCGCTCGGCGGGTGGGATATCGTTCATACGAGCATCGCCAATAAACAAATCGCCGCTGGTAATGGTTTCCAGACCCGCAATCATGCGCAGCAGCGTCGACTTCCCACAGCCTGACGGACCGACAAACACCACGAATTCTCCTTCGTGGATGTCGAGATTGATGTCTTTTGACACCACCACATCGCCCCAGGCTTTCGTTACATTCCGCAGCTGTACGCTCGCCATGCCCCTCTCCCTTCGTTACAACCTGTCACTTACAGAAACATTCAAGATGGGCTGACTATGGGCTATTGATAACGCTGGCGAATCCTCCACCCCCTCGCTTTTTTATGGGGGAGGAGACGGGAGGATGAGAGGGACGAGTCTGCCCCGCGTTGCCGGGGGCTGAGGCGATTTTCGTGACGCAGACGGCAAAAATCGGTGTGTTTTTATGTGCGCTGACACACATAAAGAAACTTTATGTAACAGAGATCACACAAATCCACCCAGGGGCGTAGGGGTAAGGAGGATGAGAAGCGCTTGCCAACAAAGGAGACTACACCCCGTTAGACCACCAAACATATCCACGAGCACATCACCTAAAGGACGGGATATATGAAATTCAAAACAAGCGCACGCATCCTCGCATTGTCCGCACTGACGACGATGATGTTCTCCGCTTCTGCCCTCGCAAAGATTGAAGAAGGTAAGCTGGTTATCTGGATCAACGGCGACAAAGGCTATAACGGCCTGGCCGAAGTGGGTAAAAAATTCGAGAAAGATACCGGTATTAAGGTCACCGTTGAGCACCCGGACAAGCTGGAAGAGAAATTCCCGCAAGTTGCAGCGACCGGCGATGGCCCGGACATTATTTTCTGGGCTCATGACCGTTTTGGCGGCTACGCACAGTCTGGCCTGCTGGCGGAAGTGACCCCGGATAAAGCCTTCCAGGACAAGTTATTCCCGTTCACCTGGGATGCAGTGCGTTATAACGGCAAGCTGATCGCCTACCCGGTCGCCGTGGAGTCCCTCTCACTGATTTACAACAAAGATCTCGTGCCGAACCCGCCAAAAACCTGGGAAGAGATCCCGGCGCTGGATAAAGAGCTGAAAGCGAAAGGTAAGAGCGCGCTGATGTTCAACCTGCAAGAGCCGTACTTCACCTGGCCGCTGATTGCCGCTGACGGCGGTTACGCCTTCAAGTTTGAAAACGGCAAATATGACGTGAAAGACGTTGGCGTGGACAGCGCTGGCGCGAAAGCGGGTCTGAGCTTCCTGGTTAAGCTCATCAAAGACAAACATATGAATGCGGATACGGATTACTCCATCGCCGAAGCCGCGTTTAACAAAGGCGAAACTGCGCTGACCATTAACGGTCCGTGGGCGTGGGGCAACATTGATAAGAGCAAAATCAACTACGGCGTGACCTCTTTGCCCACCTTTAAAGGCAAAGCGTCCAAACCGTTCGTTGGTGTGCTGAGTGCCGGTATTAACGCCGCCAGCCCGAATAAAGAACTGGCAAAAGAGTTTCTGGAAAACTACCTGCTGACCGATCAGGGTCTGGATGAAGTGAATAAAGACAAACCACTCGGCGCGGTAGCACTGAAATCCTTCCAGGACCAGTTAGCGAAAGATCCACGTATCGCGGCAACAATGGATAACGCCCAGAAAGGCGAAATCATGCCGAACATTCCGCAGATGGCCGCCTTCTGGTACGCCACCCGCACCGCCGTGATCAACGCAGTGAGTGGTCGTCAGACCGTCGATGCCGCGCTGAAAGACGCACAGGGTCGTATTACTAAGTAAGACTGTAGTCCCTTATTTCTCAGGAAGTAAGGATTGTTAAATACGTTGTTTACACGAAATCATTCGTGTTGCATCGAGGCGGCAAGGATGCAAATCCCCAGGAGCTTACAAAAGTAAGTGACTGGGGTGCGCATCCGCAGCCAACAAAGAGGCAACGCGAAGGATGAAGTGTAAAGAGGAAACTCCCCCATGGATGTCATTAAAAAGAAGCACTGGTGGCAAAGTGACGCGCTGAAATGGTCAGTGATAGGTCTGCTGGGCTTACTGGTGGGGTACCTTGTAGTTTTAATGTATGCACAAGGGGAATATCTTTTCGCCATCACGACGCTGATTTTAAGCTCGGCTGGCCTGTACATTTTTGCGAACCGTAAAACCTACGCCTGGCGCTATGTCTATCCAGGCCTTGCCGGGATGGGGCTGTTTGTCCTGTTTCCCTTGATTTGTACCATCGCCATTGCGTTCACGAACTACAGCAGCACCCACCAGCTCACGCAAGAACGCGCGCAGCAGGTGCTGATGGACCGCTCTTATCAGGCGGGCAAAACCTATAACTTTGCGCTTTTCCCGGCTGAGGGAAGCTGGCGACTGGCGCTGACCGACGGTGAAAGCGGTAAAAACTACCTTTCTGACACCTTTAAACTCGGTAGCGAGCAAAAAATCGTCTTAAAAGAGACGGATACCCTGCCTGCGGGCGAACGTGGCACCCTGCGTGACGTCACGCAAAACCGCACCGCGCTTAACCAGCTTACCGCCGTATTGCCAGATAACAGCAATGTTGTGATGAGCTCACTGCGTCAGTTCTCTGGTACCACGCCGCTGTACAGCATGGCGGAAGATGGCACGCTCACCAACAAGCAGAGCGGTGTGAAATACCGTCCCAATAACACTCTCGGTTTCTATCAGGCTATTAACGCTGATAACAGTTGGGGCGATGAAAAACTCAGCCCAGGCTACACCGTGACCATTGGCTGGGATAACTTCATGCGCGTCTTTACCGATGAAGGTATCCAGAAACCGTTTATTGAGATTTTCGTCTGGACGGTGGTCTTCTCGCTGTTAACCGTCGTGTTGACCGTCGCCGTCGGCATGGTACTGGCCTGTCTGGTGCAGTGGGAATCGCTGAAAGGCAAGGCCATCTACCGCGTCCTGCTGATTCTGCCTTACGCCGTGCCGTCCTTTATTTCCATTCTGATCTTTAAGGGGCTGTTTAACCAGAGCTTCGGTGAGATCAACATGATGCTGAGTGCGCTGTTTGGTATCAAACCGGCGTGGTTTAGCGACCCGACCACAGCACGTTCGATGATCATCATCGTCAACACATGGCTCGGTTATCCGTACATGATGATTCTGTGCATGGGGCTGCTGAAAGCGATTCCGGACGATTTGTATGAAGCCTCGGCAATGGATGGCGCCGGGCCGTTCCAGAATTTCTTCCGCATCACCTTCCCGCTGCTGATCAAGCCGCTCACGCCGCTGATGATCGCCAGTTTCGCCTTTAACTTTAATAACTTCGTGTTGATTCAGTTGTTGACCAACGGTGGCCCGGACCGTATCGGCACCACCACGCCTGCGGGCTATACCGACCTGCTGGTCAGCTACACCTACCGCATTGCCTTTGAGGGTGGCGGTGGGCAAGATTTTGGCCTCGCGGCCGCTATCGCCACGCTGATTTTCTTGCTGGTTGGCGCGCTTGCCATCATCAATCTGAAAGCCACACGCATGAAATTTGATTAAGGAGGGCGATGATTATGGCAATGGTCCAGGCGAAATCGCAAAAATTAAGGTTATTCGTTACCCATTTGTTATTGCTGGTATTTATCGCCGCAATTATGTTCCCGCTGCTGATGGTGATCACCATCTCTCTGCGTGAAGGCAACTTCGCCACCGGGAGCCTGATTCCGGAAAGCATCTCGTGGGAACACTGGAAACTGGCGCTGGGCTTTAGCGTGGAGCACGCCGATGGCCGTGTGACGCCGCCCCCCTTCCCGGTGCTGCTGTGGTTGTGGAACTCCATCAAGATCGCAGCGATTACCGCCATCGGTGTAGTGGCGCTCTCAACTACCTGTGCGTATGCCTTTGCCCGTATGCGCTTTTCTGGCAAAGCGACGCTGTTGAAAGGGATGCTGATTTTCCAGATGTTCCCGGCGGTGCTGTCGCTGGTGGCTCTGTATGCCTTGTTTGACCGTCTGGGCCAGTACATTCCGTTTATCGGCCTGAACACGCACGGCGGGGTTATTTTCGCCTATATGGGCGGCATCGCCCTGCACGTCTGGACGATTAAAGGTTATTTCGAAACGATCGACAACTCGCTGGAGGAAGCGGCAGCGCTGGATGGCGCAACGCCGTGGCAGGCATTCCGTCTGGTGCTGTTGCCGTTGTCAGTACCGATTCTGGCGGTCGTGTTCATTCTGTCGTTTATCGCCGCGATCACCGAAGTGCCAGTAGCCTCGTTGCTACTGCGCGATGTCAACAGCTACACCCTGGCCGTTGGCATGCAGCAATACCTCAACCCGCAAAACTATCTGTGGGGCGACTTTGCAGCCGCTGCGGTGCTGTCAGCAATACCGATTACGGTTGTCTTCCTGCTTGCGCAGCGTTGGCTGGTTAACGGCCTCACCGCAGGCGGTGTGAAAGGTTAATTTTCATCGTCATACTCTAAATAATTCGCGTGGCAGGAAAGCGGCAAATGAGAGAGTCCCCGGTAGCTTAGTGGAGTAAATGACCGGGGTGAACGAGTGTAGCCAACGCATCTGCAACGTGAAGTATGACGAGTATATATGCCACTGTAGTCCTCATTGGAATATTGACCCGAACTCTAAATAATTCGGGTTGCAGGAAGGCGGCAAGAGAGAGCATCCCCGGTAACTTACCCAACGTAGGTGACGGGGGTAAACGAGGCCGCCACCCCCCCCTGCAAACCGATATATGGCGAGTTAACTTGTGACTGTTGTTAGGCGCTCCCCGGAGCGCCATTTTTTTATTCACGTTTCAGACGTTTAGAGTTACACAACCACAAGGTGATCACGAGAAGCAGGATCGCGCCAGAGTAGATCAGCACGTCCATTGGCGATTTATGATCGACGATGATCAGCCGCACAATCGCGGTGATCCCAATGTAGATAAAATAACGAAGCGGGAAGTGAAAACCGGACTGAAAGTACTTCACAATCAGCGCGATAAATTCAAAGTAAAGAAAGTAGACCACCAGTCCTTCCACCAGCGCATACTTGCTGGTTTGTTCAGGCGCGAAAAGGACATCCGCCAGATGCAGCGTCTCCTTACCCAGAAAGACAACCAGAATCAGGCCAAGACTCAGCAAACCCAGATTCAACACGGTCTGGAGAACGGTGGAGATAAACTCAACGCGTGGACGAACAGTTAGCGATGGCATTGTCATACCGGCACCTCATTCTCAGTGGCGAGCTTTCTGTATAACGCAAAAATGTGATCCAGATCTAGATTTTTTGCTTATATTTTGTGCTGTATCGTGGTGACATATCGCCCTGCAAGCACAGCAACAGGGAGTAAAAAACATAATGCTTACAATCTGTCAGGCACAGGTTAACGATGCTGAACTGCTCCACGATATGGCATATGCCAGCTACACCCATCATTTCGCCCATTTGTGGCAGAACAAAGATGAACTGGCGAATTTTCTCGCGCAAGAATACGCACTGCCCGTTTTACAGCAGAGTCTGCAGGACGAGGGGTGCTGCTGGCTGATTGCTGCCAGCGATGGTATCCCGGTCGGCTTTGCCAAATTCAGTTGGCATGCTGCCGCCAGCCCCCAGGGCCCGTCAGGAACGCTACTGCATAAACTCTATTTTCTGCCGCAGGCGACCGGTAAAGGTTATGGGGAAGGTGTTATCCAGGAGGTAACGCGTCGCGCGCGGGAACATGGCGAACGCTTCCTGTGGCTGGAAGTGTTGGATGCCAACCCGCAGGCCCGTCGATTCTATGAACGCCAGGGCTTTGAACATGTGCGGGATACCGTGTTCAGTACCGCCTCGCAGCAGAGCACGCTGCATATTCTGGGCAAAGTCATTTAAGGAGATGGGATGGGTGCGAAGATGCGGCAGGCCGCTATCCGTAACGTGGTTTGCGGTGAAAATGTGGTGATCTATGACCCGGTGAATCTGTATGACTGCGAACTGGCAGAAGACGTTTTCATCGGACCTTTTGTCGAAATCCAGGGGCATACGAAAATCGGTGCGGGCAGCAAAGTCCAGTCTCACAGTTTTATCTGCGAATATGTGACCATTGGCGAGCGCTGTTTTATTGGTCATGGCGTGATGTTCGCCAACGATATGTTTCGTGAAGGCAGACCCAACCCGGACAGGGATAGCTGGGGAAAGATCGTGGTGGGTAATGATGTGTCGATTGGCAGCGGCGCCACCATTCTGGCAGTGACCATTTGCGATGGCGTGGTGATTGGTGCGGGCAGCGTAGTCACCAAATCGATTACTGAGAAAGGGGTTTACGCGGGTAATCCGGCGAAGCTGTTGCGGCGCTTGTAGACCCCCGGCGGCGCTGCGCTTGCCGGTGCTACACACCCAGTAGCCCCGGCAAGCGCAGCGCCGCATCCGGGAATTAGCGGAAATTCAAACTCTTATCGCTGGTCATACTGTAAAGATCGAACTTACGTCCCAGCATCTGTCCGCCATCACGCGTCAGTGGCGTCCAGCCCACGGCCGCACGGCTGCGGGTAGCACCGGAGGTGAAGAGATCCATTGGAATAGACACATACACCCCTTTGGTGAAATCCCCCTCCCCGTACTCTTTCGGCGACACGTTGGTGATAGTGGCATAGGTCCCAACAACCACCCCGCTGTCGAAATGTTTAGCCACTTCCAGAGTGCCGCCTTTATCACCCGCCAGATATTGCCCGACGCTCGCTTTGATCAGCACATCCTGGGCGAACGGGGGTGTCCAGTAGGCCGTTAAGTGCCCGGTTTTAACGCTATAATCCGTAAACTTCATCATATCCTGCGCGCTACGCCAGTCACGCTGTTTCACGTAGTTGGCGTCAATACCAAAGGCCCAGTTGCTGTCAACCGGACGCCACAGCACCTCTGCCCCCGCACCACCGTACATCGTCTCCAGATAACCGGCGTACACCTGGCCATAGAAATTGTTACCCATATACTGGAAGTAGTTGGCCTGCAGGTTGTTCACGTAGATATCGTTTTGCACATACTCACGCACGCGGGTGCGCACACGCGGCAGTTTCGAGTCTCGCGGCGGATCGGTGTAGTTAAATTTGTCGTAGTTGTTGGCAATGTTGGCGAACAGGCTGCCGGTTGTCAGCAGGTGATCGCTCAGCCACCAGTCGGCGGTCGCCATCGCCCCAAGCTGGTACATGTAGAAACTTTCCGGCCCCCCAACAGACTGGTTTAATACCGGGTCGATGTGGAAATCAAAGCTCGATTTCTCGATATACCAGCCCTGTTCCGGCTTATCCGGCACAATCGGTTCAACACGCTGTTGCACGAGCTGCGTTTCCTGGCCCAGTGGCTCACCTTCAAGATGACGTTGCAGACTGGCAACATCGGTTTCGGTGGTCACCTGCGGCATATTCAGACGGTTTTCCGTCACGCGGATCGTGCGGATACCCTCCGGTAAATCGTTCATGATGATACGATTTGCGCGCACCACGCCTTCCTGGGAGTCACGGTATTTCACCTGTTCCCCGGTCACGTAGAGCGTGTCGCCCTTCACCTGAATTTGTGGATTGGCAAACCCAGCGTTGTACTTCAACAAGGTCAATTGATTGGCCACGACAGAGTGCTGCAGAATGGCATCCTGGGGCTGTGGCTGATACTTCGGACGTGAGTTATCGTTGTAATTCGGACGCAACTCATTGAAGTTATTACGCAGGGTAAAACCGAACATCACAGTATTCCCACGCTCATAGCTCAGGTTCACGTCGGCCCAGTCCGTCACCCGATAAATCGCGCCGACGTTAAACTTGCTCTTTTGCGGTAGCTTACCGGCAAAGTCCTGCTGATAGTTATTGCCTTCATATTCCAGTTTCAGACGCAGCGGCTGCCACGGCGTCTGGTATTCCACCCCGCCGAAAAGCGCGGTCGGGCCGTGAAACATCTGGCTGGCATCCACAGAGCCCGCCTGGTTATAGCTGTTATCGCGATAGCAGAATGTTTGCTTATAGGTACACAGCGGGTTTTTGATATTGCCAGAGGTACCCAGATATCCCCAGCCAAGCCCAAGCGAGAAATCAAAGGGTCCCCAGGCTTTGTTCGCCACAACATACTCACCGTCAAACAGGCCAGTACCACCGATATCGCGCGCGCCAACCGCCACCTGCGGCAGCCAGTATCCCTCTTCCCATAAACGCACTTTCAGGTCGAAGGCTTTATCTTTATACGTCTGCTCACCGGAGAAGGCCTCCACGCTGCTGTATTTCCGGGTACGCACATCGGTATAACGCAGTGTGGTTTCCAGCCACGGGAAAAGCTGCATCGAGCCTGAATAGTAGCGGTACTGGTCGTTGTCGCGATAGTTAAGACTGATCTCCCCCGCAGGCGCCATACGGGCCGTGGGAGTTTGCAGCAGACCTACGCCACCAAAATCCGATTGCGAGGGCCCAACAGGTGCCGGATACGTATCAGCCTGGCAGGCGGCACTCACACTTAGCGCCAGGACACTGATGACAAACGATTTTTTCATTATTCTTCCGGTATCCGATGCGTCAGTAAGCGAAGAATGTCAGCGTTCAGCACTTCGTAGCGATCGCCCCATAACGCCGGAGCGAAGCCGACAAAAATCACGCTGCCCGGCATAGGTTCAATATGGCGTCGGTTCCAGTACGCCACCGGCACTTTCTCTGTGCGGCCATTGGGATAAATCAACCAGGCGTCGCTTTTTTCCGCCCCGCTCAGCAAACTCATCTCATCGAGGTAACTCACCACGTCACGTCCTGGCGTAAAGGGCTTTTTACCCGGCTGGCTTACCAGCCCCAGCACGGTGACAGTCGCAGGCTGGGGTCCGACCCATAAGCTGTATTCGCCCTCCAGCGGAGGGTTAGCACGCGTTTTAATTCGCACATAATCCGGGTCGAGATTGATCAATTGCCGCCCCGTCACACGCAGCGCCTGAACCTGGCGACGCATACTGTTTATCGCTGCCGCATCGTCGCCCTCTTCCTCGGCGGCCAACGCGCTAAGGCGGCCAAGTAATGCCTGCTGGCGCTGCTCTTCAAGAGCCGTGGCCTGCCGCTCGCTGATGACCGCCCCCGGCCACCAGCTTTGTGCCAGACGAGGCTGCCCCACGACATCAATCAGACGTGCTGCGTTGGTGAGTACCTTGGGTTTACTGTCGCCTGCCAGGTAGACATTGACGTTGCCAGCGGCCTGCGCCAGTGAAGAGGCGAAACAGAGTAACAGCGCGGTCGCGGATAAGAGCCTCATGATTTCGCCGCCTTGATAAGCATGGTTCTGACCGGGAACCAGTTCGCCCCCAAGTACTGTTCCGACTGACGAATTAATCCGTCTTCATCCACCCAGTAACGGTTGCGCCAGTGGGTCTGGTCCGTCGTAATCTCTTCATCAAGAATGCGCACATGCGTGGATTCGCTGCCCAGCGTGACCGAGTCAGAGCCATTCCAGTGGAAGACTGAGCGCGCCGTCGCGTAACGCACCTGTTTGTGCTCCGTCCAGCCCATCGTGCGGGTCCAGCTCGCGCCATCGATAATTTGATTCGGGTTGGCTAACGGGTCTGCCGCCAGGTTATTCACCTCCAGCAGGTTGTCGCCGTTGGTCAGAGTTTTCACAATGCGATAATGCTGTGTAACGAAAATGGCCTGATCCTGCGTTGCCCATTTCTGCAGCCCGTCTTCTGAGAAGGCGAGCACAACGAAGAGCTGCGGCCCGCCATTGAGCCGCACATACTGGCTGGCGTAGGGCATATTTTGGATTTCGTCATCGGTTAACTGGACGCCCGGCGTGCCAAACACGCTATTCCAGAGCGAATAGCCCAGCCCTTTCGTGGTGGATGAACAGGCCTGAATCAGCAGGCAAATCAGGATGATCGCGGGTCGCTTCACGACTCTTCTCCAGAGGGGGACGAAATAACCACACCGAAGTGTGGTTATGATTAAAGTACTCGCCGTTATTGAGTACTGGTGGTCGTGGTGGTCGTGGTTCCGGTATTGGAACCATCACCGCCACCGGTTGCCGCAAGGGCAACACCTACCGCGGAACTTACGGTGCTGACGCTGGTTGCTGAGGAGCTACCCGCAGAAACTGTCGTCGCTGCCGACCCTGCCGCGTCACCGACTTCAATCGGTGCCGCAAAAGCAGAACTCGCCGCAAGCGCGGTAATGGCAAAAATGCCATACAGTGCTTTTTTCATATCAATTTCCCTTCATTGAATGAATGGAGATTTGCCTGAAAATAAACAGGCGAGAACGAGTATACACAACTAAAGCAGGCTATTTGTCGAATGGGAAACGCAGCGGGAAGTTTTAAGAAAATTGGATAAAAATGATAAACTGCCGATATTAATTTAATATAAAATCATTATATTTCATTTATTTACAATTACAGAAACAACCTGGAAGTATACGTAACATCTGAAAATAACACTGAGGAATTAACCGGATATTCTGTTTTTTCAGAATAACCTCATAATGAAGAATTATGTCGACGCCGGAACAACAAGAATTATCCGATAATAAAATGCCGACGTTATGTCGGCATTTTAATTTGCATATTTCGCTCATCCTTACCGATGAACGATATTAACGCCAGGCTTTATAAAGATTAATCAGGCCATTCGTGGAACTGTCATGGCTGCTGACTTCTTTATCATCACCGAGTTCAGGCAGGATACGGTTAGCAAGCTGTTTGCCAAGCTCAACGCCCCATTGGTCGAAGGTGAAGATGTTGAGGATCGCGCCCTGAGTAAAGATTTTGTGCTCGTACAGTGCGATCAACGCGCCCAGGCTGAACGGAGTAATTTCGCGCAGCAGGATGGAGTTGGTCGGACGGTTGCCTTCGAACACTTTGAACGGCACCACGTGTTCCAGCGACTTCGGATCTTTACCCTGGTCCGCATATTCCTGCTCAACCACGTCGCGGGATTTCCCGAACGCCAGTGCTTCGGTCTGGGCGAAGAAGTTAGACAGCAGTTTCGGATGGTGATCCGACAGCGGGTTGTGGGTAATCGCCGGAGCGATAAAGTCGCAAGGAACCATTTTGGTGCCCTGGTGAATCAGTTGATAGAACGCGTGCTGGCCGTTAGTACCCGGCTCACCCCAGATGATGGGGCCCGTCTGGTAATCCACCGCGTTGCCGTTACGGTCAACGTATTTACCGTTGGATTCCATATTGCCCTGCTGGAAGTAAGCGGCAAAGCGGTGCATGTACTGGTCGTACGGCAGAATCGCTTCGGTTTCCGCACCAAAGAAGTTGTTGTACCAGATACCGATCAGCGCCAGCAGCACCGGCAGGTTTTTCTCAGCCGGCGTGGTGGAGAAGTGTTTGTCCATTGCGTGCGCGCCGGAGAGCAGCTCAACAAAGTTGTCGAAACCAACGGACAGAATGATGGACAGGCCAATCGCCGACCACAGAGAGTAACGGCCGCCAACCCAGTCCCAGAACTCGAACATGTTCGCCGTGTCGATACCAAACTCGCCAACCGCTTTGCCGTTGGTGGAGAGCGCGGCAAAGTGTTTTGCCACGTGTTTGTTATCGCCCGCGGTTTTCAGGAACCAGTCGCGCGCGCTGTGGGCGTTGGTCATGGTTTCCTGAGTGGTGAAGGTTTTAGACGCTACCAGGAACAGTGTGGTTTCCGGGTTTACTTTCTTGAGCACTTCGGCGATGTGGGTACCATCGACGTTAGAAACGAAGTGCATGTTCAGATGGTTTTTGTACGGGCGCAGTGCTTCGGTCACCATGAACGGGCCGAGGTCGGAACCGCCGATACCGATGTTCACCACGTCAGTAATCGCTTTGCCGGTGTAGCCTTTCCAGCTACCTGAAATGATCGCCTCAGAGAACGCTTTCATTTTTTCGAGCACCGCGTTGACTTCCGGCATCACATCTTTGCCGTCAACAATAATTGGGGTATTGCTACGGTTACGCAACGCCACATGCAGCACGGCGCGATCTTCGGTACGGTTGATTTTCTCACCGGAGAACATGGATTTGATAGCATCTGCCAGAGCGGTCTCTTTGGCCAGATCCTGCAGTTTGCTCAGGGTCTCTTCGGTGATGCGGTTTTTGGAGAAATCCACCAGCATTAAGTCATCGAAGGTCGCGGAGAATTTAGAGAAACGATCGGCATCTTTCGCGAACAGATCCGCGATAGTAACGTCTTTCATTTCATCGAAGTGTTTCTGTAATGCCTGCCAGGCAGCGGTCTGCTTTGGGTTGATGTTTTTCATTAGCAATACTCTTCTGATTTGAGAATTGTGACTGCGGTCGATTGTAGCGCCTGCGAATGAAAATTGTGATGGTTTTTGTGTCGCTGTCCAGCAGCGCTGCTAAAACAGCCTTTTTTACGCGATAAATATGTCTAACATAAGACGTTTTTCTAATCGATTCGTCTGCATGAAAAATCCGCATAATCGTAGCATTGACAGCGGTGCCGCTAGCCTTTATTTATTAGGGCGCTACCCGCGCGTGCGCGGGCCAGAAGAGGCGCGTTACCCAGGTACGGTGTTGGAAGAGCCAATCTAAAGAAAACACCTGAGGGGGAGTAACGCCGAGGTGGTGAAGTGCATGGCGGCATTCATCATCGGCTACAGGGGCTGAATCCCTTGAGTTGTCACCAGAAACGTTCGCAGTCGGGCGTTTCACAAGTGGTGGAGCACTTCTGGGTGTAATCGTAGTTGTCTTTTGCTCTGCGCCTACCCCTTTTCGCTCTTCCCTTGTGCCATGGCTGAATAATTTTGTCTGACGTCACACGCCAGGCTTCCCTGACACGAGGTTATAACAATGAGTCACTCCGTTTCCCCGCTCGTCGTCGCCAAATTCGGCGGTACCAGCGTGGCAAATTTTGATGCAATGAACCACAGTGCGGACGTGGTCCTTTCCGATGCGAGCGTACGTCTGGTCGTGCTTTCCGCCTCTGCCGGTATTACCAATTTGCTGGTCGCGCTTGCCGAAGGGCTTGAGGCTAGCGAGCGTTTCGTTAAGCTCGATGCGATTCGCAAAATTCAGTTCGATATTCTGGAGCGTCTGGCGAATCCAAACGTTATTCGCGAAGAGATCGAACGTCTGCTGGAAAATATCACCACTCTGGCAGAAGCCGCTTCGCTGGCGACCTCTAATGCATTGACCGATGAGCTGGTCAGCCACGGCGAACTGATGTCCACCCTGTTGTTTGTTGAAATTCTGCGTGAACGCAATGTGCAGGCGCAGTGGTTTGACGTGCGTAAAGTGATGCGTACGAACGATCGCTTTGGCCGCGCCGAGCCCGATGTGGCAGCCCTGTCAGAACTGGCGACCCAGCAGCTTGCTCCGCGCCTGGCCGACACCATCGTTATTACGCAGGGCTTTATTGGTAGTGAAGCGAAAGGCCGCACCACCACGCTGGGACGTGGCGGTAGTGACTACACCGCCGCGCTGCTCGGCGAAGCGCTGCATGCGACCCGCGTTGATATCTGGACCGATGTCCCCGGCATTTACACCACCGACCCGCGCGTAGTGCCTGCCGCCAAACGCATTGACGAAATTGCCTTTGAAGAAGCGGCTGAGATGGCGACATTCGGCGCGAAAGTTCTGCACCCGGCAACCTTGCTGCCTGCCGTTCGTAGCGATATCCCGGTGTTTGTCGGCTCCAGCAAAGATCCCAAAGCCGGCGGTACACTGGTGTGCAACAAAACCAGTAACCCGCCGCTGTTCCGCGCGCTGGCGTTACGTCGCAGGCAGACATTGTTGACACTACACAGCCTGAATATGCTGCACTCCCGTGGCTTCCTGGCGGAGGTGTTCGGCATTCTGGCGCGCCACAGCATTTCGGTTGACCTGATCACCACCTCGGAGGTGAGCGTGGCGCTGACGCTGGATACCACCGGGTCCACGTCAACCGGCGATACGTTGCTCACGCAGGGTCTGCTGACCGAGCTTTCGTCACTCTGTCGTGTGGAAGTGGAAGAGAACCTCGCGCTGATAGCGATAATTGGTAATGACCTGTCGAAAGCCTGCGGTGTTGGCAAAGAGGTCTTCGGCGTGCTGGACCCGTTCAATATCCGCATGATTTGCTACGGCGCGTCCAGCCACAATCTGTGTTTCCTGGTGCCGGGCGCCGAAGCTGAGCAGGTGGTGCAGAAGCTGCATCATAATTTGTTCGAGTAATCGCAGGCGTTGTTTCCCCGGTGGCGCTGCGCTTACCGGGGCTACGGACTGCGTTTACGCCGCCATCCGGGGCAACCGTAATTTACCGGGCCTACATCTGCCCCATGACCGTCCGGTACAACATTGCGTCCAACGTCCTGACGTCGCCTTCCCGGCTCTCCGGTAACGCGGGGGGAATGGTTCCCCTTTCGATCTCGGCTGCGATAAACGCATGTAAACGTGGCAGACGCTGGCCGTATTCCGCCTCTCCTGCACGCTGCTTACGTGCCAGCAATTCAGCGATCTCCTGACGCAATGGCGCATCCAGCTCGCTTCCGGCCAGCAGTTCGGCAAAGCGCATTGGCGGCACACCTTTTCCCGCCTCTACCCAACGCACCGCCAGCAATGGGCGCAGCACATAAAAGTATTTCTTTAACCGCACCTCATCGCCCTGCAAATAGCTGTGAAAGTTTCGGCGGGCCATCGAGTAGTAATGCCAGCGCGCCCGCACGGCGGAAAACCATTTCGGCATCTCCGCCTTAAGCGCACAGACGGTAGCATCGTCTTGCTGATAGACCACCGGCGAATCCAGCCACTCGATCAGGGTTGGGTTTGCGCTTTTCAGTAAGCCTAAGGCTTTACGCCACTCCCAACCGCTCACGTCCAGTTCATCATCGATGGGCAGTTCGATCACGTCACGCGGCGCCTCTACGCGCAGATACCACTCCGGCGGATGCACATATAAAAAACGCACATCGTAGTCGCTGTCCGGTGAGGCAAAGCCCCAGCCACGGCTGCCGGATTCGCAGGCGTACAGCACTCTGACACCGTAACGCTGCTCCACCTCTTTTAATTGCTGCCGCACGCGTTCACGCATTGCGGCATCCACTCCGCTATAAGACATCTCATTTATCCTTTTATACAGACCACCTGACGCAAAGTGTGGACAATCTCCACCAGCGACGCCTGCGCCGCCATTACCGCGTCGATATCTTTATAAGCCATCGGGATTTCATCAATCACGTCGCTATCTTTACGACACTCAACGTGCGCAGTCGCCCGAATCTGGTCATCAACGGTAAAGCGCTTTTTCGCAGCCGTACGGCTCATCGTGCGCCCTGCGCCGTGGCTACAGGAGCAGAAACTCTCTTCATTTCCCAACCCACGCACGATAAAGCTTTTCGCCCCCATCGAACCGGGAATAATCCCCATCTGGCCCTTTTGTGCCGAGACCGCGCCTTTGCGCGTCACCAGCACCTCTTCGCCAAAATGGGTCTCTTTTTGCACGTAGTTATGGTGGCAATTCACCGCTTCCTGCTGGGTCATAAACGGTTTTGTCACGATGCGCGACAGTGCCGCCAGTACGCGCGACATCATCACTTCCCGGTTATGACGGGCAAAATCCTGCGCCCACGACACGGCTTCCATATAGTCGTCATAGTGTTTACTTCCCTCTTTGAAATAGGCCAGGTTTTTATCCGGCAGATTCGCAATATGCTGCTGCATATCCTGTTGGGCCAGCGTGATAAACAGCGTACCAATGGCGTTACCCACGCCGCGCGAACCGCTATGTAACATCACCCACACGCGCTGCTGCTCATCCAGGCAGATTTCAATAAAATGGTTACCCGTCCCCAGTGTTCCCAGGTGCTGATAATTATTGGTTTTCAGCAACTGCGGATAGTTATCCGTCAGACGTTTAAACCGTGCCGCCAGCATTGACCAGTGGTTATCCACTTCTTGCGGCGGCGTTTCCCATGCGCCTTTATCACGCCCGGAACGGGTACTGGTGCGTCCGTGCGGTACCGCCTGTTCGATTGCGCTGCGAAGCCCGCTCAGGTTATCGGGCAGATCGCTTGCCACCAGCGAGGTGCGTACGGCGATCATCCCACAACCAATATCCACGCCGACCGCCGCCGGAATAATGGCTCCTTTGGTTGGGATCACGCTGCCGATGGTAGAACCTTTACCGAGATGAACATCCGGCATCACCGCCAGATGCTGAAAAATAAACGGCATCTTCGCGGTGTTCTGCAACTGTTCGCGCGCCTCTGGCTCGACCGGGACCCCGTGCGTCCACATTTTTATCGGCGCACTGTTCTGCGCCGTCAGCAGTTGAAATTCGTTATGCTGCATTTGATTATCCTTTAATACTCACCAGTCCATTCAGGACGTTATCGAGGCCACCGAATACCGAGATTTTATCGATACGTTCAGCCACTCTTTCCAGCGTTTCCAGCTCTTTTAAGCGCAGGGCTACCGGGTTGTTCTCCATTACCTTCGCGGTGTTCAGCAGTGAACGGGTCGCCGCCGTCTCCTCACGCCGACGAATCACATTCGCCTGCGCCGATTTTTCTGCTTCTATCAGTTTCGACAGAATCGTTTTCATATCGCCCGGTAGCACGATGTCACGCACGCCCAGCGAGGCGACATCCATACCAAAGGAAGCCATGCGGGTTTTCACCTGGGCACTGACCACCTCATCGATGATCTGCTTATCTTCCAGCAGTTCGTCCAGCGTACGGGTTCCTACCGCTTCACGCAGGGCAAACTGCAATTCGCGATACAGGTGGTCCAGCGGTTTGGTTAACTGGCTGAACGCCTGTAATACATCGCTGTATTGCCAGTTCGCGCCCAGGTTGATGCGCAGGTTCACTTTGTCTTTGGTCAGAATTTCCTGGCCGGACACTTCCATCAGTTGCAAGCGCGTATCGACAATGTCGGCATCAACCAGATGGTTCACTTTCCAGTAAGCGCTTAATCCCGGCGGCAACAGAGGTTGTGTTACGCCATCGATTTTTAAGACACCGACGTGCCATGCCGCGACATTCACCGTCAGTATGGAATCCCGGCCTTTTACTGCTGCGCCGCTTCGCGGCTGCAACACGGCATTCATGATGCTCTCAGGTACGCGCACATCCCGGGTATCCAGCAATTCCACGCTCAGGCTGCCGTCCTGCCAGAACAGGCGGCGTGACGCTGGAGGGATAATTTCCACCAGGATACCGTTACGGTAGAGCGCGGCTACATCATGCCCGGCGGTATCGACGGCCAGGCAGTACGCGTCGACCCATTCAGGTCTGAAGCGGCGCAAATAATTCGCCAGATCTTCCGCTACATCGCCGCCATTGAGCTCAACGATCGTGACCTCTTGCTTACCAAACCAGGAAAGACGGTGCTCGCCTGCCTCAAGGATATGTGTGTAATCGCCCGCTTTCACCAGCAGGCCCAATTGTCCCTTACGGATCGTGATTTTCTTATTCATTTGTCATCCTTACATTTTCACGTACCGGCGCGAATGCAGGATCGGAGCCGGAGGGAAACAGACCCTCACTGCCAGCCTGTTTTGCCTGCGACCCGGAGCCCTTATCGGCGCCGGTTCATTGCCATCGCTTACCACCCGATGGCGCGTTTACGAACACAACCAGTGTTCACCGGAAAGGTGAGTTGGGAATCGAACCCTCATGGTGTCTCTCTGCTGACAGAACGCCCCGCGGATAACGTCTTACCGTTCCGGGTGCGCTGGCGGGGCATAATCCCCTGCGTGTTCAGCGTCGTGACGTATCAGGTATTGCCAGAAGTGTGCCAGGTGCTAAGAAATGAAAAATAAAAAATTTAATTTATTGATATTTAATGATTTTAAATTTTACGCACTTTGATCGCTTGCTGGTAACACCACGCGTTTTTTATATTTAGTTATCGTTGTTTATCTTTAAGGATAAAAATGCAAAAGCGCAGAGTAGTAATTGGCGTACTGGGAACGGTGTTGGATAAACGCGGCAAGCGATCACATCGTTTTCGCAAATGGCGACCAACCGTTGGGTTATGCCAGCAGCCGGATTTTCCGGTTGATCGACTGGAGCTGCTCCACCAGCCGCGCGACGAAGGCATGGCTCAACAACTGGCGGAAGATATCGCGCTCCTTTCACCGCAAACCACTGTGCGCCCTCATACGGTGAATATTCGCGATCCCTGGGATTTTGAAGAGGTGTACGCCGCGTTTCTGGATTTCGCCAGCCACTACGATTTCGATACGGAAAATGAAGAGTATCTGGTGCATATCACCACCGGCACGCACGTGGCGCAGATCTGCTGGTTTTTGCTGACGGAGGCCCGCTACCTGCCCGCCAGCCTGCTGCAAACCAGCCCGGCACCGAAAGGGGCTTCTGAGGAGGATGTTGCCGCCGGCGTTTACTCGGTTATCGATCTCGATTTAAGCCGCTATGCGACCTTAACCAGCCGCTTTCAACGCGAACAACAACAGTCGGTCTCGCTGCTGAAAGCCGGTATCGATACACGCAATACAACGTTTAATAAGCTCATCGATCAAATTGAACGGGTAGCCTTGCGCTCAACGGCCCCCATTCTTCTCACCGGGCCTACCGGCGCCGGTAAATCCTTTCTGGCAAAACGTATTTATCAGTTGCGCCAGTCGCGCCACCGCGTCGCGGGTAAACTTGTCGCCGTTAACTGCGCCACACTGCGCGGCGATAACGCCATGTCGACCTTGTTTGGTCATGTCAAAGGGGCCTTTACCGGCGCGCTAACGCCGCGAATGGGGTTGCTGCGCGAAGCCGATGGCGGTGTGCTGTTTCTGGATGAAATCGCTGAACTGGGTCTGGATGAGCAGGCCATGCTGCTGAAAGCCATTGAAGAAAAAACGTTCTTCCCCTTTGGCTCAGATAAAGAGGTTCACAGTGATTTCCAGCTTATCGCCGGAACGCACCGCGATATGCGCCAGTGGGTGATGGAAGGAAAATTCCGTGAAGATCTTTACGCGCGTATCAATATGTGGACTTTTGCTCTGCCGGGGCTTGCAGAACGGCGGGAAGATATCGCGCCGAATATTGAATTCGAACTCCAGCGCTTTAGCAGCGAAGCCCAGACGCACATCCGTTTCGACAAAGACGCACGGGAACGTTATCTGGCATTTGCCTGTTCCGGGCAGGCGCAGTGGCGCGGCAACTTTCGTGAGCTGAGTTCCTCGATTGCCCGTATGGCGACGCTGGCCGAACAGGGGCGCATTACCCTTTCTATCGCCGACGAAGAAATCAGCCGTTTGCAGCACGCCTGGCAGACGCCTTCCGCGCTTCCCCCTTTAGCAGAGGAGGTCGATCTGTTTGATCAACGCCAGTTAGAAACCGTACTGGAGGTTTGTCGTCGTCACCACTCTCTTTCCGATGCCGGACGCGAATTGTTTGCCGTTTCGCGCCTGAAAAAAGCCAGGCCGAATGATGCTGACCGTCTGCGTAAATACCTCGCCCGCTTCGGTCTGAACTGGGAAAACGTCCGCCCGGCGACATGAATCCTCTTCACCTTAATTTGTTTGAATAAAATTTCCTCACGCGATAAACAATACCTATGGCCGGGCTCGAACCCGGCCTTTTTATAACGAAACACAACACAACGCGTTAAAGGAAAACACTATGCTCGCTGTACTCACCCGGCTGTTCCCGTTATGGGCGCTGCTGCTCTCTGTTATTGCCTGGTACACCCCCTCAACCTTTACCCCTGTAGGCCCGTGGGTCACTACGCTGCTGATGCTGATTATGTTCGGCATGGGCGTGCACCTGAAAATTGACGATTTCAAACGCGTGCTTTCCCGCCCGGCGCCGGTGGCGGCAGGTATTTTTCTACACTATCTGGTGATGCCGCTGGCCGCCTGGCTGCTGGCGATGCTATTCAAGATGCCGCCGGATCTCTCTGCCGGGATGGTACTGGTGGGTAGCGTAGCCAGCGGTACGGCATCCAACGTCATGATCTATCTGGCGAAGGGCGACGTAGCGCTCTCGGTGACGATATCGTCCGTCTCAACGCTGGTTGGCGTGGTGGCGACACCGCTGCTGACGCGTCTGTATGTTGATGCCCATATTCAGGTAGACGTCATGGGCATGCTGCTGAGCATTCTGCAGATTGTGGTGATTCCCATTGGCCTCGGTTTAGTAGTGCACCATCTCTTCCCACGCGTGGTGAAAGCCGTGGAGCCGTATCTTCCCGCGTTTTCGATGGTCTGTATTCTGGCGATCATCAGCGCCGTGGTGGCGGGTTCCGCCTCGTATATTGCTTCCGTGGGCATAGTGGTTATCGTCGCGGTGATTTTGCACAACAGCATCGGCCTGCTGGGTGGTTACTGGGGTGGCCGTCTGTTCGGTTTTGACGAATCCACCTGTCGCACACTGGCCATCGAAGTGGGAATGCAGAACTCTGGCCTGGCTGCCGCACTCGGTAAAATCTACTTCTCGCCGCTGGCTGCCCTGCCAGGCGCGCTGTTCTCAGTCTGGCACAACCTCTCCGGTTCGCTGCTGGCAGGTTACTGGTCCGGTAAGCCTATTTCAGATAAACCACGCGAAACAGCAAAAGAGAGCTGATAAGCCGTAGCCCGGTCGGCATGCGTCAGATCCGGGTTTCCCCGGCGGCGCTTCGCCTGCCGGGGCTACGCGTCAGTGCGATAGATGTTGTAACAAATGACAATTTACTGTGAGCACCCCACGCCTATGCCGTACACTGGTTCAACTTCCTGACCGAGGGCACCCACATGGCACTCCCCCGCATTACCCAAAAAGAGATGACCGAGCGCGAGCAGCGTGAACTGAAAACCTTGCTCGACCGCGCGCGCATTGCGCACGGGCGTGTATTGACCAACGCCGAAACCAACAGCATCAAAAAAGAGTACATCGATAAATTAATGGTTGAGCGTGAAGCAGAGGCAAAAAAAGCCCGCCAGACAAAGAAAAAGCAGGCTTACAAACCAGATGAAGCGGCCACCTTTTCCTGGTCGGCCAGTACGTCGACGCGCGGCAGGCGTTAACGCCCCTTCTTCTTGCGCCCCGGCTGGGTAAAGCGTTTACGCGAAGCCAGTTCTGCCGGGGTTTTCGCCATATTTTTCGCCCCACTGGCGGCGGGTTTCTTCGCGGTGGTCGTCGCCGTTTTCGGTTTGCTCTTTGCCTTTGGCTTCGCTTCGGACGATGAATTCTCGATAAGCTTAAACAGGGCAATCAGTTCATCATCGGTCAGATCGCGCCACTCCCCGAGCGGCAGGCCAGCCAGCCCCACATTCATAATCCGGGTACGTTCAAGCTTCGTGACTTCATAGCCAAAATGTTCACACATGCGGCGAATCTGGCGATTCAGCCCCTGAATCAGGGTGATACGAAAAACAAACGGCGCCTCTTTTTTGACTTTGCATTTTTTCGTCACGGTTCCCAGAATCGGTACGCCTGCTCCCATGCCACGAATAAACTCATCGGTCACGGGTTTGTCCACCGTCACCAGATACTCTTTTTCGTGGTCATTGCCGGCACGCAAAATCTTGTTCACCAGGTCGCCGTGGTTGGTGAGGAAAATCAGCCCCTGGGAGTCTTTGTCGAGACGACCAATGGGGAAAACGCGTTTACTGTGGTTAACAAAATCAACAATGTTGTCTTTTTCACTGTCTTCCGTGGTACTGACAATGCCCACGGGTTTGTTTAACGCGATAAAGACCAGATCTTCGGCCTCTCGCGGCTCAATCAACTGACCGTTTACCTTTACGACGTCGCCAGGCTTAACCTGATCGCCAATGGTGGCACGTTTACCGTTGAGGAAAACATTGCCTTGTTCTATATAGCGATCGGCTTCGCGGCGCGAGCAAATTCCGCTTTCGCTGATGTATTTATTTAATCGGGTTGATGAGTCTGGCAGCATAAATTCTCCTGTAAAAGCGCAATATATCTTATCAGAAGGTTAAGGAAATCTGCGCTTTCTCGCATCCCGGTGCTGCTGGATAACGAATCTATCCATACGGTCAGGCGTTTTATGCCAGCGAAGCGTGGCGCGGATAAATTCATTGTCTTGTGGGCAACCACGCAACCGCTGACGTTAATACTCATCCCTTTCATCATCTTCATCCGGCTGCTCCAGCACGCTGTAAGCCACCGAACAGAACAACGAGTTAAGGCGTTTCATATCGCCCAACAGCCCCAGATGTAGCGAACTGGTCTCTATACTCTGCACGTTCTGCTGATGCAACCTGTCAACATGGGCATGGGAGTAGCGACGGTTGAGGATACGAAAGCGATGTTTGCTGCGACGCAGGCGGCGTGCGCTGGTGACATCGGCAGAGAAAAAGACCGACATCGCCAGTTTCAAATTGCTGACCAACTGTTCGTGTAACGTATCAAGCTCTTTCAGCCCTTCACCGGAAAAAGCCCGCCGCGCCGCCAGTGATTTATCGGCGATTTCACTGCCCATGCGCTCCACAATGTCAGAGGCCTGCTCAAGGTTAAGAGACATCTCGATAATCTCAGCCCAGCGCCGTGACTCCTCTTCCGCCAGTTCTTCTTTTGGCATACGTGCGAGGTAGAGTTTGATGGCGGTATACAGCACATTAATGTCATCGGCGAGCTTACGCAGGTCTTTTTCTTCCCTCGGCGCACCGTGCATCACTTTATGCAACCCTTCGAGCATCAGCTCCATCGCGTCGCCCATCCGTAATGTTTCGCGGGCCGCGTTCGCCAGAGCAAGCGTTGGCGTATCCAGCGCTGAACTGTCGAGATGTTTTGGTTTGAGACGCGCATCCAGCTCCGGCTCATCGCGAATCAAACGTTCACAGAAGGTCGCCATCACGCCCACAAAAGGTACCATTGCCAGGCAGCGAATCAGGTTGTAGAAGACGTGGAAGTAGATGACCAGCTCCGCTTTCGGCAGCGGCAGCTTGCCCATCACATCGGCCAGTAAGTGCACAAACGGCAGGATCACCAGGCTCCCTACCAGCTTAAACAGCAAGCTGCCCAGCGCCACGCGGCGTGCTGCGGCGTTGGCGGCACTGTTGTTAAGCATCGCCAGCAGGCCGGAACCGAGGTTGGCGCCAATCACCAGGCAGAGCGCCACCGGAAAGGAGATGATCCCCGCCGTGGTCAGCGTGGCGGTCAGTAACACAGCCGCCAGACTGGAATAGCTGATGATAGCGAACACCGCGCCAATCAGCGCATCCAGCATGATATCGCCCGTCAGCGACGCGAAGATCACCTGCACGCCATCGGCCTGGGTAATAGGGGTTACCGCCTGAACAATCAGCTCAAGCGCCAGTAAAATCAGCCCAAGGCCAATACTGACACGCCCCAGTTGGCCTTCGCGCGTTTGTTTACGCCCCAGGAAGAAAATCACGCCAATGAAGATCAGCAACGGTGATAACCAAGAGAGATCGAAGGTGAGAACACGCGCCATCAGCGCGGTCCCCACGTCGGCCCCCAGCACGATCACCAGCGCTGGCGCGAGCGCTACGAGGTCCTGGGCAACAAACGACGTCACCAGCATGGTGGTGGCGTTACTGCTTTGCACCAGTGCGGTCACGCCAATCCCTGCGCTAAAAGCGAGGGACTTCTTTTCAATACTGCGACTCAGTACCGTGCGCAGTCGCGCGCCGAAAACGCGCATCACACCGGTACGTACGATATGCGTGCCCCACACTAACAGGGCGACAGAAGAGAGTAAGTGAAGCAAAATTAACACGTATTCTGGTTCTCCTTATCGTTGTCGATTCCTTTCGGTTTCTCCTCGACCCGGTTTTACCCTGCATGTCGGGGGAAAACTCTGTCAAACAGGTCAGAGCAAGGCTCATTGAATCTAAGTATAAAGTCTTACGCGCCATAAAGAGACAGACGAACTCAACATTACGTTAACAATCCCCGTCTTCTCAGCCACAGCAGCGAACCGACCTTGAACGTTTCGGAAAGGACAAATAAAAAAAGACCAACGAAGACGTTATCGATGCGCATAACCTGGAGGAGCAACGGAAAAAGTGCGACCGAGCAGGTGAGCGATAAAATACGCATCACTTCCTGCAACCCAATGAGCAGGAAACGTATTTTCTTTTTCACGAGAAAGGCGTATGCCGAAAAACAGAACGATAACAATAACCCTGAATGGATAAAAAAGAGGGATTGCAGAAAAATACGGTCAGCACCCCGGACTTCCATTAACGCTAGCTGAGCGTAAAAAAGCTGGATATCGGACCATATCGGTACGTGACCCATCTTTAGGGAATAGAAAAGGTAGCTCCCGATAGCCAGCAGATCCATCGCGCCCCAGAATGTAAATATTTTATCTTTGTAACTCATGCCATTACCGCTTCCCTGTTATGCATAACGCTTTTTATCAGTATAAAGGCAAAGGCGTAATAAAGAGATAAAGAAAACGGAGTAAACTGCATTATCCATCCAGGATGGAATAATAAAATGGACAACTGCGGTAACTTTCTTATTCAGCGGCTTGTCTTTAATTATCGTTTCTTCTGTAGAAACTTTGTTAAAGAAAAAACAATGTTGTTACTCTCGCAAAAGAGAAATTATCCGCTTTATTTATAATTTAATATGCTAAATAATCTGCCATGATTTATTACGCAGTAGGGGAATTAAGATGCGTTTCAGTACTATGTCCGACAGTGAAATTATTTCTGAACTGTGCCGCAGAATTAAAGAAACGCGCATGCAGCTCGGGCTATCGCAGATTGAGCTGGCCGAGCGTGCACAAGTCGGCGCTGCAACCATCAAACGCGTTGAATTAGGCGAGTCCGTTACCCTGAGTACGCTGATTGGTATTCTGCGCGGTCTGGATCGTCTGCATCAACTGGAGTCGGTGTTATTCGATTCGCACATTCGCACCTTTAACGCGCAAATCAATGCCGCGACCCCTTCCCGTATCCGTATCCGGAAAAAAGCGCATCAGCCAAAAGAAAAATTTGCCGCCGCAGCGCAGACCAATGAAGCGAACGCCACCATTAACGAATGGTATACCTCATCGGCATCTCACAGTGTGGTGTGGTCTTTCCTGCCGCCTGACACAGAGAAAAAAAGTTAGCCCGGATAGCGCTAACGCTTATCCGGGCTATCAACTATAGCCCCGGTTAGCACAGCGCCACCGGGGAGAGAAAGGACTCAGGATTCACATACCGCGACTTTAATCGCCAGACCGCCTCGTGCGGTTTCACGGTATTTGGCGTTCATGTCTTTGCCCGTCTCAAACATCGTTTCAATGACTTTATCCAGTGAGACCTTCGGATCGCTGGTGCGGTACATCGCCATGCTGGCCGAGTTAATCGCCTTCACGGCCGCAATCGCGTTACGCTCAATACACGGCACCTGGACCTGACCGGCCACCGGATCGCAGGTCAGCCCAAGGTTATGCTCCATGCCGATTTCCGCCGCGATGCACACTTTCTCCGGGCTACCGCCCAGCAGTTCCGCCAGCCCGGCAGAAGCCATAGAACAGGCGACCCCCACTTCACCCTGGCAGCCGACTTCCGCCCCGGAAATCGACGCATTCATCTTATACAGAATGCCAATCGCGCCCGCCGTCAGGTAGTAGCGCATATAGATTTCCGGCGTCACCGCTTTGATAAAGCGATCATAATAGGCCAGTACTGCCGGGATGATACCGCAGGCACCGTTGGTCGGCGCGGTAACCACTCGCCCGCCCGCCGCGTTCTCTTCGCCGACGGCCATGGCGAACATATTGACCCAGTCCATTGCACTTAACGGCGTAATAGACTGGCTTTGCGGCGCCAGTACGCGATGCAGCGCAGAGGCCCGACGCGGTACTTTCAACGGGCCAGGCAAAATGCCTTCCGTGTTCATACCACGGTTGATGGCGTTTCTCATGGTCTCCCAGATTTTCGCCATATTTTGCTCAACGTTCTCCCTGCCGTGGCGAGCGATCTCATTTTTCATCATCACCGCAGAGATCGACAGGCAGTTGTCGTGGCAATGTGCCAGCAGGTTGCGGGCAGAATAGAACGGGAACGGAATATCGACATCCGCGTCCTGATTCTTACCAAAGTTTTCTTCCGTGACGATAAAACCGCCACCGATCGAATAATAGGTCTGAAAGTGGACAATTTTGCCATCGCAAAACGCCGTAATGCTCATGCCGTTTTCATGCAGCGGCAGAAACTCATTGTGAAAACGCATGCATTCCGCCACCGGGAACTCAATTTCCCGCTGACCTTCTTCAATAAACAGACGATGCATGGTGTTTACATCGCGAATAATTCCGGGAATGGCATCGATATCGACGGTATCCGGTAAATACCCGGACAATCCAAGAATGATCGCGATATCGGTGTGGTGGCCTTTACCTGTTAATGACAGGGAACCGTACACATCCACCACCAGACGAGTCACTTTATGCAGCAGGCCTTTTTCCTGCAGGGTATCAACAAAATGTTTTCCTGCTTTCATCGGCCCAACAGTGTGTGAGCTGGACGGCCCGATGCTGATTTTGAAAATATCGAAAACGCTAATCATGTGGCACCCATGCGGTTACAAAGCAAAACGGATGCGCCGCCTGTAACAGGCGGCGCTGAAAACTTAGCTGAACAGAGAGAAGAAGATGGCGGAGATGGCAATCAGACCCATCAGCACCACAAACGCATTGCTGATGTGACCGCTGTACTTGCGCATAGCCGGTACTTTGTTGATGGCATACATCGGCATCAGGAACAGAATCATCGCGATAACCGGGCCACCCAGCGTTTCAATCATGCCCAGGATGCTCGGGTTCAGGGTCGCAACAATCCAGGTTGTCACCAGCATAAACAGCGCGGTGATTTTGTTCAGTTTGTTGATTTCGATGGATTTACCTTTGCCGCGCAGAGACTTAATCACCATGCCGTTGAAACCTTCACGCGCACCGAGGTAGTGGCCGAGGAAAGATTTGGTAATGGCGATCATGGCGATAATCGGCGCCATCCAGGCAATCACCGGCGCGTTAAAGTGGTTCGCCAGATAGGAGAGAATAGAGATGTTTTGTGCTTTCGCTTCCGCCAGGTTTTCCGGGGAGAGGCTCAGTACACAACTGAACACAAAGAACATCACGGTCAGCACCATCATGATATGTGCAAAGCCCAGAATACGGGAACATTTGCGCTCGGCATCCTGGCCGTACTCTTCACGTTTAGCGACCGCGAAAGAGGAGATAATCGGCGAGTGGTTGAATGAGAAAACCATTACCGGAATAGCCAGCCACAGCGTCATCCACAGACCGTGACCACCTGGCGCAGCGCTGCTCAGGGAAAGTGTATCGAGGACCGCACCGTTCCATTGCGGGATCAAATACAGCGCCAGCATCATCAGCGCGGCAACGAACGGGAACACCAGCACGCTCATCGCTTTAACAATCATTTTTTCGCCAAAACGGACAATACCCATCATGCCGATAATCAGAATCAGCGACAAAATGGCGCGCGGCGGAGACACCAGACCAAGCTGGTGAGTAATAAAGCTGTCGACCGTGTTAGTAATTGCAACACTATAAACCAGCAAAATTGGATAAATAGCGAAGAAATAAAGCAGCGTAATGAGTTTACCGGCGCCGATACCAAAATGTTCTTCAACCACTTCGGTAATATCTTCACCCGGATTTTTACCCGACAGAACGAAACGGGTTAAACCACGGTGGGCGAAAAAGGTCATCGGGAATGCGAGAATTGCCATGATGATTAACGGAATTAAACCACCAACCCCGGCGTTAATCGGCAGGAAAAGGACCCCTGCGCCAATCGCAGTACCGTACAGGCCCAGCATCCAGACGGTATCACTTTTTCTCCAGCCGCTGCTTTCGCGAGCGACGAGGGTATTTTGAACGGTTTCCATAATATGGCCTCAGTAATATAGATTAGAGCCATTTTTATTTGGCTCTGATTCAGGTAATAAAAGCGCTGTGTTTATTTGGCTATTTTATTAAATGCAACTATGCTGAGTTACTAACAGCGATCACATAACCTGATTTATTGAGGGACTTTTAAAGTATCAAAAATAACACCGGGGTTTTAATATATTTTTAAGGTATCATTTTTAATACGTTATTAATTACGGTGCGGATTAACACTTTATATAGTTATATATACTAAGGCTGCTAATGACAATTATAATTGTCATACGATTAATAAAAATATTTACCCTGCTGTTATCTAAAGATATTGAGTAATGAAAAACGAGCCTGCAGGATAGTTCCGGGAATGAAAGAACGTTCAGAACCAGGCCCGGTTGGCGTCATCGGCGCAGAGCGTTGAGCGCGGACAGCGCGCAAAAACCGGAACGTACACGGAGTACGTGAGGGTTTTGAGCACTGCCCAGGTTCAAACAGGCAAGCAAGATAGCCTAATTCGCCTGATGTTTAGTCCGCGTCATAGCCCAGATTCGGCGCCAGCCAGCGTTCCACTTCCGCCACGCTCATTCCCTTACGCAATGCGTAGTCCGCCACCTGGTCGCGCTGAATCTGCGCCACGGCGAAATACTTGCTGTCAGGGTGGCTAAAGTACCAGCCGGAGACCGAGGCGCCCGGCCACATGGCGAAGGATTCCGTCAGTTTCATACCGGTGTGGGTTTCCACATCCAGTAGCTGCCAAATCGTGCCTTTTTCCGTATGCTCCGGGCAGGCCGGGTATCCCGGCGCCGGGCGGATCCCCTGATAATTTTCGCGGATCAGCTCTTCGTTACTGAGGTTCTCGTTGGCCGCATAGCCCCAATAGACCTTACGTACGCGCTCATGCAGATATTCGGCGAAGGCTTCCGCCAGACGGTCTGCCACGGCTTTTATCATGATTTTGTTGTAATCATCATGCTGCGCGTCGTACGCCTCTGCCAGCGCGTCTTCCTCAAGACCACCGGTAACGGCAAACGCGCCGATGTAATCTTCTTTGCCGCTCAACTTCGGCGCGACAAAATCGGCCAGACAGTAGTTAGCGAAACCCACTTTCTCGGTTTGCTGACGCAGATGACGGCTTACCGCGAGCACCTGAGTGCGGGTTTCATCGCGATAGATCTCAACATCGTCGCCTACGCGGTTCGCCGGGAACAAACCCACCACACCACGTGGGTTCAGGCTCTTCTCACGGCTTAACATATCCAGCATATCGTTGGCGTCCTGGAACAGGCGCTTAGCCTCTTCCCCGACGATTTCATCTTCGAGAATGCGCGGATACTTGCCAGCCAGCGACCAGGTCATAAAGAACGGCGTCCAGTCGATGTAGTTACGCAGGGTTTCGATGCTGGCTTCCACTTCCTGTACGCCCAGGCGATGGGCCACCGGCGGGGTGTAGCTCTCCCAGTCGAAGGCCAGATCGTTTTCACGGGCGGCCTCCAGCGTCACGGGTGGCGTACGTGGCTTCTTACGGCCATGCTGAATACGCACGGTTTCGTACTCTTTACGGGTGCGGGCCACAAACTCATCGCGCTGGCTATCAGACAGCAGCGAGGCCACCACACCTACGGTGCGCGAGGCGTTTTGCACATAGACCGTCGGGCCGCTGTAGTTCTGCTCGATTTTCACCGCCGTATGCGCTTTTGAGGTGGTTGCGCCGCCAATCAGCAGCGGGATCGTGAAGCCCTGGCGCTCCATTTCTTTCGCTACGTTGACCATTTCATCCAGCGACGGGGTGATAAGGCCAGACAGGCCAATCAGGTCGGCGTTCACTTCACGGGCAGTTTTGAGAATTTTGTCCGTCGGCACCATCACGCCGAGATCGACGATTTCGTAGTTGTTACACTGCAATACCACGCCGACAATATTTTTGCCGATGTCGTGGACGTCACCTTTCACGGTGGCGATGACCATTTTGCCATTGCTGGAGCCCTTCTCTTTGCTGGCTTCGATAAACGGCTCAAGGTAGGCCACCGCCTGTTTCATCACACGGGCGGATTTCACCACCTGCGGCAGGAACATTTTGCCTTCGCCGAACAGGTCGCCGACCACGTTCATGCCATCCATCAGCGGCCCTTCAATCACCTCAATCGGGCGAGCAGCCTGCTGGCGGGCCTCTTCGGTGTCCTGTTCGATAAACTCAGTAATACCTTTAACCAGCGAATATTCCAGACGCTTTTTCACGTCCCAGCTCCGCCATTCCGCCTGCTGGGCGTTGGCGGTATCGTCGGTTTTGCTGCCACGGTATTTTTCTGCCAGATCCAGCAAGCGTTCTGTGCTGTCATCGCGGCGGTTCAGAATCACATCTTCCACCGCATCACGCAGTTCTGCCGGCAGGTCGTCGTAAATCGCCAGTTGCCCGGCGTTGACGATCCCCATATCCATGCCATTACGGATAGCGTAATAGAGGAAGACCGCGTGGATCGCCTCACGTACCGGGTCATTACCGCGAAACGAGAACGAGACGTTGGAGACGCCGCCGGAGATCAGCGCATGGGGTAGTTCGCGTTTGATGTCTTCGCAGGCGCCGATAAAGTCCTGCGCATAGTTATTGTGCTCTTCGATCCCGGTGGCGACCGCAAAGATATTCGGGTCAAAAATAATGTCTTCCGGCGGGAAGCCCACTTCGTTGGTCAGGATGTTGTACGCCCGGCGGCAAATTTCGATTTTGCGCTCGCGGGTATCCGCCTGGCCTACTTCATCAAAGGCCATCACCACCACGGCGGCACCGTAACGGCGTACCTTTTTCGCATGATGGATAAACGCGTCAACGCCCTCTTTCATTGAGATGGAGTTAACGATGCCTTTACCCTGAATGCATTTCAGCCCTTTCTCGATCACCTCCCATTTTGAGGAGTCGATCATAATCGGTACGCGGGCGATGTCCGGTTCACCGGCAATCAGGTTGAGGAAACGCACCATCGCCGCTTCGGCGTCGAGCATCCCCTCATCCATATTGATATCGATGATTTGCGCGCCGCTTTCCACCTGCTGACGCGCCACGTCCAGCGCTTCGTTGTACTTCTCTTCTTTGATCAGGCGCTTGAATTTCGCCGAACCGGTGACGTTGGTGCGTTCACCCACGTTCACAAACAGGCTGTCATCGCCAATATTCAGCGGCTCCAGGCCCGCCAGACGGCAGGCGACGGGAATGTCTGGCAGTTTGCGCGGTGGCAGACCGGCGACGGCATCGCTCATCGCTTTAATGTGTTCCGGCGTGGTGCCGCAACACCCGCCGACCACGTTCAGGAAGCCGGACTCTGCCCATTCGCGAATTTGTGCCGCCATGGTGTCGGCGTCGAGATCGTATTCGCCAAAGGCGTTTGGCAACCCGGCGTTCGGGTGCGCGGTCACGTAGCATTCGGCAATGCGCGAGAGTTCCTGCACATACTGGCGCAATTCATCTGGCCCCAGTGCGCAGTTCAGGCCGAAGGTGAGCGCATCGGCGTGGCGCAATGAGTTATAGAAGGCTTCTGTAGTTTGTCCGGAAAGCGTACGCCCGGAAGCATCGGTAATGGTGCCAGAAATCATGATCGGCAGATCGACGCCCAGCGCCTCCAGCTCTTCTTTCACCGCGAAAATGGCGGCTTTGGCGTTCAGGGTGTCGAACACCGTTTCGATCAGGATCAGGTCGCTACCCCCTTCCACCAGCGCTTTGGTCGACTCGCGATAGGCGGTCACCAGTTGGTCGAAAGTGATATTACGAAACGCGGGATCGTTAACGTCCGGCGAGATAGAGGCTGTCCGGTTGGTTGGGCCAAGAACACCGGCAACATAACGCGGTTTGTCCGGCGTGCGGGCAGTCCATTCATCGGCACACGCGCGGGCGAGTTTGACCGCCGCAAAGTTGATCTCCGCCGACAGGGATTCCATCTGGTAATCCGCCATCGCGATAGTGGTGGAGTTAAAGGTGTTGGTCTCAATGATATCCGCACCCGCTTCAAAATAGGCGGAATGGATAGCAGCAATCACCTCTGGCTTTGTAATCACCAGCAGATCATTGTTACCCTTGAGGTCGCAGGGCCAGTCGGCGAATCGCTCGCCGCGGAAATCCTGCTCACTGAGACGCTGATTCTGGATCATGGTGCCCATGCCCCCGTCCAGAACCAAAATTCGTTCTTTTAACTGCTGCTGCAGTTGCTCAACTTTGCTGCTCACACGTGCTCCCGACAACGCTCAACCAGGCCAAAAGGCCAGCAGGACATACTGGCACAAACTGACAGAGCGGAAAAGGCGCACAGGGGGAACATGAGAGATGTTCATTTGAACTCATCCGATCAGTCCGCGTCAGAGTTGCATTATAATTAAATAAAACGAAAATGATTTCCACGATACAGAAAAGGAGTCAGCCATGGTCGCCACTGTTCCCGCTAAACGCGGCAGAAAACCCGCCGCCCCCGCCGCTCAGGCTACCGGGCAAGTCCAGTCTCTGACGCGTGGACTCAAACTGCTTGAGTCAATTGCCGAATCCCATGGTAGCGTTGCGCTCACCGAGCTGGCGCAACAGGCCGGCCTGCCCAATTCCACAACCCACCGTCTGCTCACCACCATGCAACAGCTTGGCTTTGTGCGCCAGGTCGGTGAATTAGGCCACTGGTCCGTTGGCGCCCACGCGTTTATCGTCGGCAGCAGTTTTTTGCAAAGCCGCAACCTGATGGCGATTGTCCATCCGATCCTGCGCAAGCTGATGGAAGATTCCGGCGAGACGGTCAACCTTGCGGTACTCGACCAGAGCGACCATCAGGCCATAATTATAGACCAGGTACAGTGTACCCAACTGATGCGCATGTCCGCGCCGATTGGCGGGAAGCTGCCGATGCACGCTTCCGGCGCGGGTAAGGCGTTCCTCGCCTATTTGAATGATGACCAGGTCTCCGGCCTGCTCCATCGCAAAGGGCTGCATGCCTATACCCATGCCACGCTGGTATCACCAGTGCACCTGAAAGAGGATCTGGCCCAGACGCGTAAGCGCGGTTACTCCTTTGATGACGAAGAACATGCGCTTGGCCTGCGCTGCGTCGCTGCCTGCATTTATGATGAACACGGTGTGCCGTTTGCCGCGATCTCTATTTCCGGCCCCATTTCCCGTATCACCGATGACCGGGTGACTGAGCTGGGTGCGCTGGCGATCAAAGGGGCCAAAGAGGTGACGGTCGCCTGGGGTGGGATGCGTCAAAATGGCTGACCTCAAATCATATTGGCAGGATAAATACCCTTCGGCTTTCTGCTGGTCGTTCGGCGATTCACCGGAACTGGCCGACGAGCTGGCAGCCCTGGTCATCGCGGGGAAAAAGCGCGGTACCTGCTGCTCACTTGCCAGCTACAGGCAAGAACAACCCCCCGTCACGCCAGGGGCCTATCACATTGTACTGGACGGCCGGGGCAAAGCCGTATGCGTGATACGCACTCTGACGCTCAGGCTGATCCGGTTTAATGAAATGAGTCCGGAACTCGCCGCGCTGGAAGGCGAAGGTGATTTGAGCCTGGCTTACTGGCAATCGGCGCATCAGGCGTTCTTTGAACGTGAAGGCACCTGGACACCTGATATGGAGCTAATTTTTGAGGAGTTTGCCGTCGTTGAAGTAGGCTAAACCAGGTTACCCCGCCTGCTGTAGATTACCGTAGCGCACGCAAAAGCGCTGGCGGCGACGGTAGGCGTAAACGTCTTCCACATGACCGTTTTTGATGCGTGCCTGCAGGCCTCGCCAGTAGTCGGCGCGCAGCAGATCGGCGTGCATCTCTTCAAATAGCGGTCCAATGCGCGGGTCGGCGCACAACCAGTGGCGAAACTCCTCCGGGAAAACATCGCCCGGCGAGACGCTATACCAGGGCTCGGCACTCAGTTCATCTTCCGGGTAACGCGGCGGCGGAATATCACGGAAGTTGACCTCCGTCATATAACAGATCTCGTCATAATCGTAGAACACTACGCGCCCGTGACGGGTGACGCCAAAGTTTTTAAACAGCATATCGCCGGGAAAAATATTCGCCGCAGCAAGCTGGCGGATGGCATTCCCGTACTCTTCCACCGCATCGCGCAACTGCGAACCATGTACCCGCTCGAACCAGAGATTAAGCGGCACCATGCGGCGCTCAATATAGAGATGACTGATGGAGATGCGATCCCCAAGGTCGGTGATTTTCTGCGGCGCCTCCTGGAGCAATAGCGCCATTAACGCCGGGTCAATCTGGCGCTTTTCCAGAACGAAGTGTTCAAACTCTTGTGTATCCGCCATACGTCCGACGCGATCATGTTCCTTCACCAGTTGATAGCAGGCGCGCACATGCGCCGCGCTCATCTCTTTTTGCGGCGGGAATTTATCTTTGATGACCTTAAAGACCCTGTCGAAGCCCGGCAGCGTGAAGACCAGCATCACCATGCCGCGAATGCCCGGCGCCTCAACAAACTGCTCGTCCGAGGCATAAATATAATTCAGGTATTCGCGATAGCTTTCCGTTTTACCGTGCTTCTGGCAGCCAATAGCCATGTAGAGTTCAGCGGTGGTTTTACCCGGCAGAATCTCCCTTAACCACTCGATGGTGGCTGCGGGTAACGGGGCATATACCATAAAATAGGAGCGGGCGAAGCCGAACACGATACTGGCCTCCGAGTGCGAGGTCAGACAGGTATCGACAAACAGCTCGCCTTCGTCCGTACGATGAATCGGCAGCAGGAAGGGAAGCGTACCCGCAGGGGTGATCAATTTGCCCACTAACCACGCCGCTTTATTACGGTAAAACAGCTCGTTTGCGACCTGCAAATGGGACTGACGCAATGTATCGGCGCCAAACGTCTCTGTCAGGTGAGTAATGATATAACCGACATCGCGCGCTTTATCCTGCCAGGGCAGACGCAGCGGCAGATCGGTTAATACCTTGGTTAACAGGGATTCCCAGCCACGCTCAGGCCAAAAGTCCTTCGCCAGCGGGCGCGGAATGGTGCGAAAGCGCCGTTCCGGCTGAGAACTGAAAATAAACAGGCGCTCGGGGCTAAGCGAGCGGTGATCGAACAGGCGGCAGTAGACGGAGTTAAAAAAACTCTCAGCAATTTCGAAGCGCGGGTAGTCCGGTAACAGGTGGGTGTAATGCTCTTTCACCCGTAGCAGAAATTCGGCATCAGGCTGCTGACTGTCGGTGATGCAGCGTAGCTGCTCCACAACCAGCCCAACGTGGTGATCGTAAAGATGGATGCGCTGCTTCATCGCCTGCTGAACGGCGTGCCAGTCCGCCAGTTCGAAACGCTGTTGCGCGCCGGCAGTCACTTCCAGAAAGCGCCCGTATTGCGCATCAAAACCTTGCAGAATGGTTTGTGCAATCAGTAATTCCAGGCCACGTGACATCGCATCTTTCCCCTCACCCCGGCCTCTCCCTCCAGGGAGAGGGGAGAAAACATTATCCAGCCAACCCCGAAAACTGCACGGATCGATCCTCTCTCCCCTGAGGGGAGAGAGTTACGGTGAGAGGTGTCAGAACTGAGCTTCTTCCGTCGAGCCCGTTAACGCGGTAACAGAGGACGCCCCGCCCTGGATGATGGTGGTCACTTTATCGAAGTAGCCCGTGCCCACCTCCTGTTGGTGAGACACGAAGGTGTAGCCCTCTTTGGCGGCGGCAAACTCTGGCTGCTGCACTTTTTCCACGTAGTGACGCATCCCCTCACCCTGCGCATAGGCGTGTGCCAGGTCGAACATGTTGAACCACATGCTGTGAATGCCCGCCAGGGTAATAAACTGATATTTGTAGCCCATCTCCGACAGTTGCTGCTGGAAACTGGCAATGGTTTTGTCGTCCAGATTTTTCTGCCAGTTGAATGACGGCGAGCAGTTATACGCCAGCAGCTTGCCAGGGAATTTCGCATGAATGGCATCCGCAAAGCGTTTCGCCAGCGCCAGATCGGGTGTTGAGGTTTCACACCACACCAGGTCGGCATACGGCGCATACGCCAGGCCACGGCTAATAGCCTGTTCGATCCCGGCGCGGGTACGATAGAACCCTTCGCTGGTACGCTCGCCGGTGATGAACTCGCTGTCATAAGGGTCGCAATCCGAGGTAATCAGGTCCGCAGCATCCGCATCGGTACGGGCAATCACCAGCGTGGGTACGCCCATGACATCTGCCGCCAGACGCGCAGCCACCAGTTTCTGAATCGCCTCTTGCGTCGGTACCAGCACTTTTCCGCCCATATGGCCGCATTTTTTCACCGAAGCCAGCTGATCTTCGAAGTGAACGGCCGCTGCACCGGCTTCAATCATCGATTTCATCAGTTCAAAGGCATTCAGTACACCGCCAAAACCGGCTTCGGCATCCGCCACGATCGGCAGGAAATAATCGGTATAACGCGGATCGTTCGGTTCAATACCCGCCGACCATTGGATCTGATCCGCGCGGCGGAAGGTGTTGTTGATCCGATCGACCACAGCCGGAACGGAGTTGGCCGGGTAGAGCGATTGATCCGGATACATACTGGAGGCCAGGTTCGCATCTGCCGCCACCTGCCAGCCCGACAGATAAATCGCTTCGATGCCTGCTTTTGCCTGTTGCAATGCCTGCCCGCCAGTCAGTGCGCCAAGGCTGTTGATATAGCCTTTTTTCGCCTCACCATGCAGCAGACGCCACATTTTCGCTGCGCCCATCTGCGCCAGCGTGCATTCCGGGTTCACCGAGCCACGTAATTTCACCACCTCTTCCGCGCTATAAGGACGCGTGATGCCTTCCCAGCGAGGGTTAGTCCATTCTTTTTTCAGTTCTTCTATTTGTTGGGTACGGGTTTTCATGTGCAGATGCTCCATATTCTCGTCCTGGCTTTCCAGGCGTTATTGGTGAAGGCAGTTTGGTCACGAGAAGCCGCGCTAAAACCGGAGCGTGCTTAGCGTACGTGAGGGTTTTGAGCGCTGTCCGGGGCCAAAATGGCGAACAAAATAGCCTGGGCGCTAAGCCAGCAGGCGATAGCCTGGCAACGTCAGGAAGTCGATTAACTCATCAGAGGTGGTGATCTGCTCCATCAGGCGGGCAGCATCATCGAAACGTCCGCTACTAAAGCGGTGTTCGCCCAACTCTTCCTGAATCACCAGCATCTCTTCGGCCAGCATTTGACGGAACAGGGCCTTCGTGACCGGTTTGCCGTTGCTGAGCGTTTTCTCGTGATGGATCCACTGCCAGATTGAGGTACGCGAGATTTCAGCCGTTGCCGCATCTTCCATCAGACCGTAAATCGGTACACAGCCGTTGCCGGAGATCCACGCTTCGATGTACTGAACGGCCACGCGGATATTGGCGCGCATCCCCTCTTCTGTGCGTTCGCCATCGCAGGCCGCCAGTAGCTGATCTGCCGTGGTGGGGGCATCGCTCTCACGCGTAACCGCCAGTTGGTTTTTGTTTTCACCCAGTACCTCGTTAAAGACAGCCATGGCCGTATCCGCCAGGCCCGGATGCGCAATCCACGTACCGTCATGGCCGTTGTTGGCTTCCAGCAACTTGTCCGCTTTTACTTTATTGAGTACCTGGTTGTTGCGTTCAGCATCTTTACTGGGAATAAAGGCCGCCATGCCACCCATGGCGAACGCGCCACGGCGATGGCAGGTTTTAATCAGCAGCCGCGAATAGGCACTCAGGAATGGTTTATCCATCGTTACCACCTGACGATCGGGTAGCACACGGTCCGGGTGGTTTTTCAATGTCTTGATATAACTAAAGATGTAATCCCAACGGCCACAGTTCAAACCAACAATATGGTCACGCAGCGCATACAGGATTTCATCCATCTGGAAGACGGCAGGCAGCGTCTCGATCAGCAAGGTGGCCTTGATGGTGCCGCGCGGCAGGTCGAAGCGATCTTCGGCATAACAGAAGACTTCACTCCACCATGCCGCTTCCTGCCATGCCTGGGTCTTCGGCAGATAAAAGTAAGGACCGCTGCCTTTTGCCAGCAACGCTTTATGGTTGTGGAAGAAATAGAGCGCAAAGTCGAAGAGGCTGCCAGGGATAGCTTCGCCGCGCCAGGTCACGTGTTTTTCTGGCAGATGCAAGCCACGGACGCGACAAATCAGTACCGCCGGATCGGGCTTGAGCTGGTAGATTTTCCCGGCCTCATTGGTGTAGCTGATGGTGCCATTCACCGCATCACGCAGATTAATTTGCCCATCGATCACTTTATCCCAGTCCGGTGAAAGGGAGTCTTCGAAATCCGCCATGAAGACTTTCACGTTGGCATTGAGCGCATTGATCACCATTTTGCGTTCAACCGGCCCGGTGATCTCAACACGGCGATCCTGCAAATCTTCCGGGATACCGCGAATAGTCCAGTCACCCTCGCGAATGGAATTGGTTTCCGAAATAAAATCAGGCAGCTTGCCGTTGTCGATATCCTGCTGCTGTTGCATACGCGCAGCCAGTAGCTTATTGCGTTGTGGCGTAAAGCGTGTCACCAGCTCCGTAAGGAATTCGACCGCTTCCGGGGTCAGAATTTGCTTTTCCATTTCGCCATAAGGCTTGTTAAAAGCCAACTCACCTGTCGTCGTTGCCTGTTGTGTCATTGCGCTGCTCCTCATCATCGTTGATCCGCGTACACTCCCCAACGCGAACGAAAGATCGTTGTATGGTTTTCGTTCAGCACAATTAAGACTACTCATTTAATTTTCAAAATCAAAAACAATTTCCATTTTAATTTAAAAAACAACTTAACTATTTGATAACAATGAATTTAAAATTTAATTACTTGCTGGAGGGAATTTCAGGCATGAAAAAGGCACCCGAAGGTGCCTGAAATGGGGAGCTGAAACGCTTTAGGATCGTGCTGAAACGTTAATCAAGCGTTGGGTTCATATGGCTCAGGTCGAACGGCGTAATCTGGTACACGTAGTAGTTCAGCCAGTTGGTAAACAATAGATTTCCATGGCTACGCCATGTTGCATGTGGCTTGTTCCGGGGATCGTCGTTCGGGAAATAGTTATACGGGATTTCCGGTGACAGCCCGGCCTCAACATCACGGAAATACTCACCTGCCAGAGTATTAGCGTCGTACTCAGGATGGCCGGTAACAAAGGCGATACGCTTATCTTTGCTGGCGAACAGATAGGCATCGCCCTGATCGCTTTCAGCCAGGATTTCCAGGTCGGTATAGTCACGAATCAGTGCCGCCGGGAAATCGGCATAGCGTGAGTGCGGCGCGAGGAACGTATCATCAAAACCACGAGTCAGCAGAGCGTGTGGATGCAAAATGTGGTGCTCATAGACGCCGGACAGCTTTTCACTGCGGGTTTGCTTAGGAATACCGTAAAGGATGTTCAGTGCGGCTTGTACCGCCCAACAGACAAATAACGTGGAGGTGACATGGTCTTTTGCCCACTCCAGTACCTGTTTGATCTGCGGCCAGTAGGCAACATCGTTAAATTCAACCAGACCCAATGGCGCACCGGTTACAATCAAGCCATCGAAGTTCTCTTCGCTGATTTCATCAAAGTTACAGTAGAAATTGTTGAGGTGTTCCACTGGCGTGTTGCGTGATTCACGCGCGTCAATGCGCAGTAGCTTGATATCCACCTGCAGTGGCGAGTTGGAGAGTAACCGCAGAAATTGGTTCTCTGTCTCGATCTTCTTTGGCATCAGGTTGAGGATAAGTACCTTGAGCGGACGAATTTCCTGACCTGTAGCACGCGATGTCGTCATCACAAAGACGTTTTCATCACGCAAGAAATTGACGGCTGGTAGCTCGTCCTGCACCCGAATCGGCATAACTTATATCCTCACTGCATACGTTTAAACGTTTAGACATCCAGATAGCTGACAATACCCAGGAATAGGCGCGTTGTCGAGTCTGCATGTAGAAGGTGAGAAAGTTTCACGAAAGTGTTTGCGTTAGAATATAAGCGCGCATAACAGGAGACAATATGGTTATTAGTATTCGTCGTTCGCGACCTGAGGAAGGAGAGAGGCTGATCGCAATCTGGTGCCGCTCGGTCGATGCGACACACGATTTTTTGTCCAGAGATTATCGGGCAGAGCTGGAGGAGCAGGTGAGTGCATTTTTACCGACAGCGCCGCTTTGGGTTGCCGTCAATAAACAGGATGAACCCGTTGGGTTTATGCTACTCACCGATAAGCATATGGATGCACTGTTTATTGATCCTGACGTTCGCGGCAGCGGCGTAGGGAAACGACTGGTTGAACACGCCTTGCTGTTGGCCCCCAACTTAACGACCAACGTTAATGAGCAAAACGAGCAGGCCATTGGGTTCTACCTTAAGCTGGGATTTATGGTAACCGGACGAAGCGAAAAGGATGATTCCGGCAGGCCATATCCACTGCTGCATTTACGCTATCAACAGTAATGTTTACCGCTTAACTCTTTTTTACCGCTTCGCGATCAGCGCCATCACAGCGTCATCGCTCAGGGGTGTTGATTGCGCGTGCGTTATCAAGCGGCGATAACGCATTCGCGTCGCACCTGCGACGACTTCCTGCAGGATACGATCTTCGACCTGCGATAATCCGCCCTCGTTCATTTCCAGCGCGCTGATAACAATGTCAAAGCGGTCTGTGCGCAGCAGTTTCCTGAGCCATGAACGGGGTCGGATCTGTTCGATAAGGTCCCACAGAACTTTTTCGGCTTTGAAAAAATCAGCGATAAGCAGGCGTTGATTACTAAAGGCACCGCTTCCTGATACATCCTGCTTACGCTCAATGTTGCGAACGGTGATATGATTTTTGCGAACCTGGATATAAAGAACAGACATGAAAAATTCCTTTTATCATGCGAAGAAAACGCAAAAAGCCCATCCGTGAGGATGGGCTTCTTACTTGTCTGATGCCTGGCAGTTCCCTACTCTCACATGGGGAGACCCCACACTACCATCGGCGCTACGGCGTTTCACTTCTGAGTTCGGCATGGGGTCAGGTGGGACCACCGCGCTAAAGCCGCCAGGCAAATTCTTTGTGCTCAGTACGCAATCTTTTATTGCGTACTCAACTCTGAATCTAAGCTGAATATTGTGTCTTCTCAATCCGCCAAAACATCTTCGGCGTTGTAAGGTTAAGCCTCACGGTTCATTAGTACCGGTTAGCTCAACGCATCGCTGCGCTTACACACCCGGCCTATCAACGTCGTCGTCTTCAACGTTCCTTTAGTGTCCTTAAGGACAAGGGAGAACTCATCTCGGGGCAAGTTTCGTGCTTAGATGCTTTCAGCACTTATCTCTTCCGCATGTAGCTACCGGGCAGTGCCATTGGCATGACAACCCGAACACCAGTGATGCGTCCACTCCGGTCCTCTCGTACTAGGAGCAGCCCCCCTCAATTCTCCAGCGCCCACGGCAGATAGGGACCGAACTGTCTCACGACGTTCTAAACCCAGCTCGCGTACCACTTTAAATGGCGAACAGCCATACCCTTGGGACCTACTTCAGCCCCAGGATGTGATGAGCCGACATCGAGGTGCCAAACACCGCCGTCGATATGAACTCTTGGGCGGTATCAGCCTGTTATCCCCGGAGTACCTTTTATCCGTTGAGCGATGGCCCTTCCATTCAGAACCACCGGATCACTATGACCTGCTTTCGCACCTGCTCGCGCCGTCACGCTCGCAGTCAAGCTGGCTTATGCCATTGCACTAACCTCCTGATGTCCGACCAGGATTAGCCAACCTTCGTGCTCCTCCGTTACTCTTTGGGAGGAGACCGCCCCAGTCAAACTACCCACCAGACACTGTCCGCAACCCGGATTACGGGTCCACGTTAGAACATCAAACATTAAAGGGTGGTATTTCAAGGTTGGCTCCATGCAGACTGGCGTCCACACTTCAAAGCCTCCCACCTATCCTACACATCAAGGCTCAATGTTCAGTGTCAAGCTATAGTAAAGGTTCACGGGGTCTTTCCGTCTTGCCGCGGGTACACTGCATCTTCACAGCGAGTTCAATTTCACTGAGTCTCGGGTGGAGACAGCCTGGCCATCATTACGCCATTCGTGCAGGTCGGAACTTACCCGACAAGGAATTTCGCTACCTTAGGACCGTTATAGTTACGGCCGCCGTTTACCGGGGCTTCGATCAAGAGCTTCTCCTTACGGATAACCCCATCAATTAACCTTCCGGCACCGGGCAGGCGTCACACCGTATACGTCCACTTTCGTGTTTGCACAGTGCTGTGTTTTTAATAAACAGTTGCAGCCAGCTGGTATCTTCGACTGATTTCAGCTCCACCCGCAGGGGCTTCACCTACATATCAGCGTGCCTTCTCCCGAAGTTACGGCACCATTTTGCCTAGTTCCTTCACCCGAGTTCTCTCAAGCGCCTTGGTATTCTCTACCTGACCACCTGTGTCGGTTTGGGGTACGATTTCGTGTTACCTGATGCTTAGAGGCTTTTCCTGGAAGCAGGGCATTTGTTACTTCATCACCGTAGTGACTCGTCATCACACCTCAGCCTTGATTATCCGGATTTGCCTGGATAACCAGCCTACATGCTTAAACCGGGACAACCGTCGCCCGGCTAACATAGCCTTCTCCGTCCCCCCTTCGCAGTAACACCAAGTACAGGAATATTAACCTGTTTCCCATCGACTACGCCTTTCGGCCTCGCCTTAGGGGTCGACTCACCCTGCCCCGATTAACGTTGGACAGGAACCCTTGGTCTTCCGGCGAGCGGGCTTTTCACCCGCTTTATCGTTACTTATGTCAGCATTCGCACTTCTGATACCTCCAGCATGCCTCACAGCACACCTTCGCAGGCTTACAGAACGCTCCCCTACCCAACAACACTTAGTGTCGCTGCCGCAGCTTCGGTGCATGGTTTAGCCCCGTTACATCTTCCGCGCAGGCCGACTCGACCAGTGAGCTATTACGCTTTCTTTAAATGATGGCTGCTTCTAAGCCAACATCCTGGCTGTCTGTGCCTTCCCACATCGTTTCCCACTTAACCATGACTTTGGGACCTTAGCTGGCGGTCTGGGTTGTTTCCCTCTTCACGACGGACGTTAGCACCCGCCGTGTGTCTCCCGTGATAACATTCTCCGGTATTCGTAGTTTGCATCGGGTTGGTAAGCCGGGATGGCCCCCTAGCCGAAACAGTGCTCTACCCCCGGAGATGAATTCACGAGGCGCTACCTAAATAGCTTTCGGGGAGAACCAGCTATCTCCCGGTTTGATTGGCCTTTCACCCCCAGCCACAAGTCATCCGCTAATTTTTCAACATTAGTCGGTTCGGTCCTCCAGTTAGTGTTACCCAACCTTCAACCTGCCCATGGCTAGATCACCGGGTTTCGGGTCTATACCCTGCAACTTAACGCCCAGTTAAGACTCGGTTTCCCTTCGGCTCCCCTATTCGGTTAACCTTGCTACAGAATATAAGTCGCTGACCCATTATACAAAAGGTACGCAGTCACCCCATTAAGAGGCTCCCACTGCTTGTACGTACACGGTTTCAGGTTCTTTTTCACTCCCCTCGCCGGGGTTCTTTTCGCCTTTCCCTCACGGTACTGGTTCACTATCGGTCAGTCAGGAGTATTTAGCCTTGGAGGATGGTCCCCCCATATTCAGACAGGATACCACGTGTCCCGCCCTACTCATCGAGCTCACAGCCTGTGTGCTTTCGTGTACGGGGCTGTCACCCTGTATCGCGCGACTTTCCAGACGCTTCCACTAACACACAAGCTGATTCAGGCTCTGGGCTGCTCCCCGTTCGCTCGCCGCTACTGGGGGAATCTCGGTTGATTTCTTTTCCTCGGGGTACTTAGATGTTTCAGTTCCCCCGGTTCGCCTCGTTTGACTATGTATTCATCAAACGATAGTGCAACGGATTGCACTGGGTTTCCCCATTCGGACATCGCCGGGTCAAAGGTTCATATCACCTCGCCGGCGCTTTTCGCAGATTAGCACGTCCTTCATCGCCTCTGACTGCCAGGGCATCCACCGTGTACGCTTAGTCGCTTAACCTCACAACCCGAAGATGTTTCGTAAAACATCATCGTGTCGCGAAAATTTGAGAGACTCGAACACACTGTCATCTGTTCTTATTACGGAGAACAGACACTGTGTGTCGTTTCAATTTTCAGCTTGATCCAGATTTTTAAAGAGCAAATATCTCAAACATGACTCGGAAGTCAGTTTTGAGATATAACGGCAGGTGACTTTCACTCACAAACCAGCAAGTGGCGTCCCCTAGGGGATTCGAACCCCTGTTACCGCCGTGAAAGGGCGGTGTCCTGGGCCTCTAGACGAAGGGGACACTTAAGTCTCGCTCGCAAGACGCCTTGCTTTTTACTTTTCATCAGACAATCTGTGTGAGCACTACAAAGGCAGGTTCTTTAAGGTAAGGAGGTGATCCAACCGCAGGTTCCCCTACGGTTACCTTGTTACGACTTCACCCCAGTCATGAATCACAAAGTGGTAAGCGCCCTCCCGAAGGTTAAGCTACCTACTTCTTTTGCAACCCACTCCCATGGTGTGACGGGCGGTGTGTACAAGGCCCGGGAACGTATTCACCGTGGCATTCTGATCCACGATTACTAGCGATTCCGACTTCATGGAGTCGAGTTGCAGACTCCAATCCGGACTACGACATACTTTATGAGGTCCGCTTGCTCTCGCGAGGTCGCTTCTCTTTGTATATGCCATTGTAGCACGTGTGTAGCCCTGGTCGTAAGGGCCATGATGACTTGACGTCATCCCCACCTTCCTCCAGTTTATCACTGGCAGTCTCCTTTGAGTTCCCGGCCGGACCGCTGGCAACAAAGGATAAGGGTTGCGCTCGTTGCGGGACTTAACCCAACATTTCACAACACGAGCTGACGACAGCCATGCAGCACCTGTCTCACGGCTCCCGAAGGCACTAAGGCATCTCTGCCGAATTCCGTGGATGTCAAGACCAGGTAAGGTTCTTCGCGTTGCATCGAATTAAACCACATGCTCCACCGCTTGTGCGGGCCCCCGTCAATTCATTTGAGTTTTAACCTTGCGGCCGTACTCCCCAGGCGGTCGACTTAACGCGTTAGCTCCGGAAGCCACGCCTCAAGGGCACAACCTCCAAGTCGACATCGTTTACGGCGTGGACTACCAGGGTATCTAATCCTGTTTGCTCCCCACGCTTTCGCACCTGAGCGTCAGTCTTTGTCCAGGGGGCCGCCTTCGCCACCGGTATTCCTCCAGATCTCTACGCATTTCACCGCTACACCTGGAATTCTACCCCCCTCTACAAGACTCAAGCCTGCCAGTTTCGAATGCAGTTCCCAGGTTGAGCCCGGGGATTTCACATCCGACTTGACAGACCGCCTGCGTGCGCTTTACGCCCAGTAATTCCGATTAACGCTTGCACCCTCCGTATTACCGCGGCTGCTGGCACGGAGTTAGCCGGTGCTTCTTCTGCGGGTAACGTCAATCAACACGGTTATTAACCGTATTGCCTTCCTCCCCGCTGAAAGTACTTTACAACCCGAAGGCCTTCTTCATACACGCGGCATGGCTGCATCAGGCTTGCGCCCATTGTGCAATATTCCCCACTGCTGCCTCCCGTAGGAGTCTGGACCGTGTCTCAGTTCCAGTGTGGCTGGTCATCCTCTCAGACCAGCTAGGGATCGTCGCCTTGGTGAGCCATTACCTCACCAACAAGCTAATCCCATCTGGGCACATCCGATGGCAAGAGGCCCGAAGGTCCCCCTCTTTGGTCTTGCGACATTATGCGGTATTAGCTACCGTTTCCAGTAGTTATCCCCCTCCATCGGGCAGTTTCCCAGACATTACTCACCCGTCCGCCACTCGTCACCCAAGGAGCAAGCTCCTCTGTGCTACCGTTCGACTTGCATGTGTTAGGCCTGCCGCCAGCGTTCAATCTGAGCCATGATCAAACTCTTCAATTTAAAAGTTTGATGCTCGTAGAATTAAACTTCGTAATGAATTACGTGTTCACTCTATGAGACTTGGTATTCATTTAGTGTCCGAAGACATTAAGAATCCATGTCACTTTGAGTGCCCACACAGATTGTCTGATAAATTGTTAAAGAGCAGTGCAACGCGGCTTTCGCTCACCGTTGCGAGGTGGCGTATATTACGCTTTCCTCTTTCAGAGTCAACCCGTTATTTCAGGATTTTTCTCTTCAACCGACCCGGCTGTTTGTGTGAAGTGATTCACATCCGCCGTGTCGATGGAGGCGCATTATAGGGAGTTCTCCGCAGGCCGCAATAGAAAAATTGCAGAAAAATGACTGACTGCTGCATTCCACAGCAAAAGCCCGCCTTATACCCTTTTGCACACAGACTTATCCACAATGCTGCGAAAAAGTGAAAATTCGCGAGCGTTGCGCAAACGTTTTCGTTAAAATGCCCCCGCTAAAACAAGGATGCCCCGTAAGGGGCGTTAGCTGAGTTTTTAGATGAAAATTCAGCTAACGCTCTCTGTAATCGTCAAATCCAGGGGATTTACCATGCAACAACGTCGTCCAATCCGCCGCGCGCTGCTCAGTGTTTCTGACAAAGCCGGTATCGTCGAATTCGCCCAGGCACTTTCTGCACGCGGTGTGGAACTGCTATCTACAGGGGGCACTGCCCGTCTGTTAGCTGATAAAGGCCTGCCGGTGACCGAAGTTTCCGATTACACCGGTTTCCCGGAAATGATGGATGGACGCGTTAAGACCCTGCATCCGAAAGTGCATGGTGGGATCCTTGGCCGCCGCGGCCAGGATGATGCCATCATGGCTGAGCACAGCATCTCTCCTATTGATATGGTCGTTGTTAACCTTTATCCGTTTGCCCAGACCGTTGCCCGCGAAGGCTGTTCTCTGGAAGATGCGGTAGAGAATATCGATATCGGCGGCCCGACTATGGTGCGCTCGGCGGCGAAGAACCATAAAGATGTCGCCATCGTTGTAAAGAGCAGCGACTACAACGCTATTATTGAAGAGATGGATGCCAACGAAGGCTCCCTGACCCTCGACACCCGCTTCGACCTCGCCATTAAAGCCTTTGAACACACCGCCGCCTACGACAGCATGATCGCCAACTATTTTGGCAGCATGGTGCCGGCCTATCACGGCGAGACAAAAGAAGCCGCCGGCCGCTTCCCGCGCACCCTGAACCTGAACTTCATTAAAAAGCAGGATATGCGCTACGGCGAAAACAGCCACCAGCAGGCAGCCTTCTATATAGAAGAAGAGATCAAAGAAGCCTCTGTTGCGACCGCGCAGCAAGTTCAGGGCAAAGCGCTTTCCTATAACAATATCGCCGATACCGATGCTGCACTGGAATGTGTGAAAGAGTTCAGCGAGCCGGCCTGCGTTATCGTTAAACACGCTAACCCATGCGGCGTAGCGGTCAGTTCCTCTATTCTGGATGCTTACGATCGCGCGTACAAAACCGACCCGACCTCCGCGTTCGGCGGTATCATCGCCTTTAACCGCGAACTGGATGCGCAGACCGCGCAGGCTATTATCTCCCGCCAGTTTGTAGAAGTGATCATTGCACCGTCTGCGACTGAAGAAGCCCTGAAGATCACTGCCGCGAAACAGAACGTCCGCGTGCTGACCTGTGGTGAGTGGACCGCACGCGTCCCGGGTCTTGATTTCAAACGCGTTAACGGCGGCCTGCTGGTTCAGGACCGCGATCTGGGTATGGTGACCGAAGGCGAACTGCGTGTTGTTTCCAAACGCCAGCCGACCGAACAGGAACTGCGTGATGCGCTGTTCTGCTGGAAAGTGGCGAAGTTCGTGAAATCCAACGCTATCGTGTATGCCAAAGAGAACATGACCATTGGCATAGGCGCAGGTCAGATGAGCCGCGTCTACTCCGCGAAAATCGCCGGGATCAAAGCAGGCGATGAAGGTCTGGAAGTGAAAGGTTCCGCGATGGCCTCTGATGCGTTCTTCCCGTTCCGTGATGGTATTGATGCCGCTGCCGCCGTTGGCGTGAGCTGTGTGATTCAGCCTGGCGGTTCTATCCGTGATGACGAAGTGATTGCCGCTGCCGACGAACACGGTATTGCGATGATCTTCACCGACATGCGTCACTTCCGCCATTAATTTTCGGAGCAGACAATGAAAGTATTAGTGATTGGTAACGGCGGGCGCGAGCACGCGCTGGCATGGAAAGCGGCACAGTCACCGCTGGTCGACACCGTTTTCGTCGCACCGGGCAACGCAGGCACAGCGCTGGAACCCACGCTGCAAAACGTCGCCATTGGCGTAACCGATATTCCGGCGCTGCTGAGCTTTGCTCAAAGCGAGAAGATTGATCTGACCATCGTTGGCCCGGAAGCGCCGTTGGTGATTGGCGTTGTGGATGCGTTCCGTGCCGCAGGCCTGAAAATCTTCGGCCCAACCGAAGGCGCTGCTCAACTGGAAGGCTCTAAAGCCTTCACCAAAGATTTCCTCGCGCGTCATAACATTCCGACAGCGGAATACCAGAACTTCACCGAAGTGGAACCTGCGCTGGCCTGGCTGCGCGAAAAAGGCGCTCCGATCGTTATCAAAGCAGACGGTCTTGCTGCCGGTAAAGGCGTGATCGTGGCAATGACGCTCGAGGAAGCCGAAACGGCCGTCAACGACATGCTGGCTGGCAATGCCTTTGGCGACGCAGGCCACCGTATCGTTATCGAAGAGTTCCTCGACGGTGAAGAAGCCAGCTTTATCGTGATGGTTGACGGTGAGCATGTGCTGCCTATGGCGACCAGCCAGGATCATAAACGCGTCGGTGATGGCGATACCGGTCCGAATACGGGCGGTATGGGCGCTTATTCCCCCGCTCCGGTGGTGACGGATGAAGTCCACCAGCGCACCATGGAACGTATCATTTGGCCAACCGTTAAAGGTATGGCCGCCGAAGGGAATACCTATACCGGCTTCCTGTATGCCGGTCTGATGATCGACAAACAGGGCAACCCGAAGGTTATCGAGTTCAACTGCCGCTTCGGCGATCCGGAAACCCAGCCGATCATGCTGCGCATGAAATCCGATCTGGTGGATCTGTGTCTCGCAGCCTGCGATGGCAAGCTGGATGAGAAAACCTCCGATTGGGATGAGCGCGCGTCTCTTGGTGTCGTTGTTGCTGCGGGTGGTTATCCGGGTAATTACAACACCGGTGACGAGATCCACGGACTGCCGCTGGAAGAAGTGGCGGATGGCAAAGTCTTCCACGCCGGCACAAAGCTTTCCGACGATGACCGCGTTCTTACCAACGGCGGTCGCGTGCTGTGCGCGACTGCGCTGGGCCACACCGTTGCCGAAGCACAGAAGCGTGCATACGCCTTAATGGAAAATATCCAGTGGGAAGGTAGCTTTAGCCGTAAAGATATCGGTTATCGCGCAATTGCCCGCGAGCAAAACAGCTAACGGCTGAGCTTTGCCAGCAGCGTTTTGCGCGTAATGCCCAACTGACGGGCGGCTTCTGTTTTGTTGCCGCCCGTTTTTTCGAGCGCAGCGAGGATCGCTTCTTTCTCTACATCGACCAGCGGCTGAATAACATCATCGCCGTGTGGCGCATTCGCAATCGGCGTACCGACAATCGCCAGTGGCAGCTCGCGCTCAGAAATAAACTCTCCGGTCAGCAAGACCACCGCCCGTTCAATCGCATTCTCCAGCTCACGAATATTGCCCGGCCATGTGTAGTGAATCAGCAAGTCCATCGCCTGCGGCGTAAATCCCTGTACCGCTTTACGGTTACGCTCGGCGTAACGTTGCAGGAAATAACGCGCCAGCGGAGGGATATCTTCCCTGCGTTGACGCAGCGGCGGCATATCGATAGTCACGACGTTCAGGCGGTAGTAGAGATCCTGACGAAAACGCCCGGCGCTAACCTCCCCGGCTAAATCCCGGTGGGTGGCGGCAATCAGCCGTACGTCAACCGAAAGGGTCTGGTTGCTGCCCACGCGCTGCACTTCGCGCTCCTGAATCGCCCGCAACAGACGCACCTGCATTAACGGGGAGATATCGCCGATCTCATCGAGGAAGAGCGTGCCGCCGTCTGCTTCAACAAAGCGCCCGTCCCGACGTTTGTCCGCGCCGGTGAACGCGCCTTTCTCATGGCCAAACAGCTCCGACTCCAGCAACGACTCGTTGAGCGCCGCACAGTTGAGGGTAACCAACGGCCCGTGGCTGCGACCACTGCTGGCGTGCAGCGCCCGTGCGACCAGCTCTTTCCCGGTTCCCGACTCGCCGTGAATCAATACCGTCGCATCGGAGGGCGCCACCAGGGCGATATTATTCAGCAGCGCCCGCATCGCCGGGCTATCCCCCACCATGCCAAACTGAGCAGCGGGGGTGCCTGTGACAGGGGACTCACTCAGCCGCGTATGCGCCAGCGCCCCGGACAGCGTCTGCTGCAACTTGTCAAAGTCCAGCGGCTTGATGAGGTAGTCCAGCGCACCGGATTTCAGCGCCTCCACTGCGGTATCGACGCTGGAGTACGCGGTCATGATCAGAACGGGAATCGACGGATTCAAGGTTTTGATCTCTTTCAGCGTTTCGATACCGTCCATCTCCGCCATGCGAATATCGCAAAGCACCAGATCAAACACCTGCTGACGTACCTGTTCCAGCGCCTGTACGCCGTTATGAGCCAGCGCAACCCGGTATCCCCAGCCCCGCAACAACGCCTGTAAAATAGTGCAGTGGCTGATGTCATCGTCCACCACGAGAATATCGACCTGCCCGCCACTCATCCTTGTTCATCCTTCTGTTGCCCGTTGACCGGCAAAAAGAGAGTAAATACCGCGCCCTTGCCGGGAGCACTCCCGGCATGAATTATTCCGCCGTGCTGCTCAATAATGTTCTGTACGACGGCCAGACCAAGCCCGGTGCCGTCGGCTCTGGTGGTGTAATACGGCGTGAAGATGGCCTGTAACTGTTCCGCCGTCATCCCCTTACCACTGTCCGCAACGCTTACCTTAACTCGCCCGTCGCCACATTCGCTCGCTGCGACCGTAATTACGCCATCGTGATCAATGGCGTGGATAGCATTAAGGTAGAGGTTCAGCAGCACCTGCTTCAAACGATCCGGATCGGCCTGGATGCGGCATAGCTCTGGCTGCGGGGTGAAATTGAGCATAATCGCCCGACCGGCGGCATCCTGGCTAACCAACCGAAGCGAATGTCCAATCACTTCATTCAGATCAACGGACTGGTAGGTTAAATGGGCCGGACGCACCAGTTCCAGCAGCTCGCTAACGACCCGGTTCAGACGATCGGCCTCCTTCGCCATCACCTGGGCCAGTTGATGCGCTTCTCCATCAGGCGGAGTGCGTTCGGCAAAATACTTTGCCAGCCCCTTGATGGAAGACAGCGGGTTGCGGATCTCATGCGCGACCCCTGCGGCCAGATGCCCAAGCGCCACCAGCTTTTCTTTACGCGCCATCGCCTCCTGCAATTGTTTACGCGAATGCTGATAGCGGCGAAACCAGAACTGGCTCAACACCGTTGCAATCATTACCACCCCTGCCGCGCAAAGCATAATGACCATATTGCGCAGGCCACGGGCATTGGCCGTGTCCAGTTCGCGCGTATCAAAGGCGATGAAAATCACCTGCGGTAGCCCGGCACGCTGTTCGGCAGATTCGCGGGGCATCATACGCATATGATGCCCACCACCGCTGTTCAGCGGGCGAAATTGACGATAAATCTCCAGAGCCGGTTCCGGCTGTTCGAGCCGCCGCCAGCGTTCCTCCTGGTCAATCTTCAGTTCATGCATCGTATCGGCGGAGTACAGTGTCCCGCCAACCTGGTTCGGATCACTATGGGCAAGGATTTTGCCGTTCTCATCCGTCACCGCAAACCACAGCACGCCAGGCTGCCAGGCCATCTCCTCCAGCAGTGCCTGAAGTTGCGTATGATGCATACGCATACCCAAGCCCACCCGGGTTCCGGACTCCAGTGCGCGAATCAACACGCTGCCTTTCTCCTGGATAGTTTGCCGCGCGGCCTCATTTTCCCGGCCATAATCACGCACGATAAGCGCGGAGAACAGGCACACCAGTAGCAGAATAAAGCCGGTCAATAGCCAGCTCAGACCCACGGCGACAGAATCCTTCGACAACCGCATCATGTTCATTACTATTCCCTTTATTTGCTGCTCCCGTTCACGCAGCAGAAATCATGCCATTTTTCTGCCACGGCAAACCTGCCTCCTGCCATAAACCCTTAAGGAAAACGAGTAAAAATGACCCGCCTCGCCCTCATCGTGAGTCATTTTTACTCGCCCCACCGGCCTGTAGCACGACAATACCCCTATATTCTGCTGGTCTCTCATCTTGGCATGGAAGATGCAAATCACTAAATAACGACAACCAGGAGAATGAACCATGAAACGGAACCAAAAACTGACGCTGACACTCATCACCCTCGCCGCGCTGACTTTAGGTAGCAGTTCTGCATGGGCAAGGCACCACTGGAACAACGGCAACGGGATGGGCCCGCAGGGCTATAGCCAACTGACCACCGAACAACAGGCTACTGCCCAGAAGCTGCATAACGATTTTTATGAGCAAACCCGTGCGTTACGTCAGCAACTCACCTCAAAACGTTATGAATACAATGCGTTATTAACCGCAGATAAGCCGGACAGCGCAAAAATAGAATCCACAGCTCAGCAGATAGAGACGCTAAGCCAAAAACTGGACCAACAGCGAGTCAAGTTTGATATCGCCTTAGCACAGGCAGGAATTCCTCGCGGTGAAGGCATGGGACACGGAAGTTGTGGCGGAGGCCGCGACCATATGGGAATGAATCACGGGTAAAACTTAGAAACTTTTCTCAGTTGGCTGCCAGGTACAAAAATCTTCATTGGCCACCAGCAGCAACTGAGATCCTTCGGGACCTTCCAGCCACGCTACGCTCACTTCCGCTGATGAATGATTCTGCCGACGCTCTATATGGCTGATAGCCAGAGAATCGAGGTCGGGTTTAATGGTTTGACCTTCGCATGTTGTAACGGAACCATTGGCATGCCAACGGCCCTGGCGCAGCACTACACGCCCCAGACGCAATGCGTCGCTGGTCTGCCGGAGCTGGTTCGCACGATAACGGTAGAGCGCGACCTGATCGCTGGAAAGCTGCTCTTTTTGACCATTGACTTCACGCTGCATGAAACTCAGCTCGCCGTGGTCATCAAAGCGCACACGGATATGTTCCGGTGTTTTACCGTAGATATTGAGTTCAATCAGCCGAAGCTCATCGCCCTGCCAGCGGTATTCACTTAAAGAGGTATTCCCGTTGTGCCACGGGCTAAAAGCGGCGAGAAGATGGGTCTCGCTGTCTGAATCTTTGCGCCAAAGGCGCTCTGCTCCCTGGTCCCCGGCATAGCCGCTGGCGGTGAAGGGGGGGAGTGAGGAGTTGTGGCTACAGGCAGTTAATAACAGCACGCCCGCCAGCACCTGTGATCGGCGCCAGAAAGACAAAAGGGGCCGCAAAGCCCCTTCGATAAAACTGTTCACTGCCACGCCTGTCTTACTTAACAGAGTCTTTCAGTGCTTTACCAGAAACAAACGCCGGTACGTTAGCTGCGGCGATTTTGATTTCTTTACCGGTCTGCGGGTTGCGGCCAGTACGCTCAGCGCGGTGGTTCACTTTGAAGGTACCGAAACCAACCAGTTGTACAGCATCGCCTTCTTTCAGAGACTCAGTAATCGCAGCCAGGGTGGATTCCAGAGCAGCTTTCGCTTGCGCTTTAGACAGATCAGCCTTGTCTGCAATTACATCAATCAGTTGAGTCTTGTTCATAAGTTATCCTTTCAATGTGTTTATCGCTTGCTAAGCATCGAGTGCGACGGAAATGCCAGAAAAGCACTCTCCTGCATACACGCACCGATAGCCACTTTTTTTCGCCCCCCAAATGTAGACCAGACGGGGGTGCGAAGGGAAGCCTCCCAGGACGACAAAACAGGCGTTAAATCACGTTTTGTTGTCTCATTGCTGCAAATTTATACCGATATTACTGTCCCCGGCCTCACGCAGGTCTGCGCGCAGGCCTTTGATCAGTTCAATATCGCGTTCTTCACAAGCAGCCAAAAGGCGGAAAATCTCCCACTGAATGTCCCATTCCTGCTCCACCGCTGGGTTTTCTTTGAGCTCTTCGTCGGTCATTTCGCGACCTGCGTGAGTCATTTCCAGCATCGCAACGGTGGTAATAGACGTCTTGCTAACCTCAATCGCGTACTCTGTCGATTCACCGCTCAGGAGAGCATGAATAAGATCGCTTAGCGCCACACAAGCATCAATCGCCGGGTAGACACCGTACATATCGTAGTCGTCAGCCGAAGGAATTGCCTCTTCCAGTTTCTCAAGCTGGTTATCGAAATTCACCTTTGCATCTTTTACCGTCAGCGTTTCCCACACCAAATCGAGAATGCGGCGATAAAGCTGCGGGTCGCCAAACTCCGTTTCCTGGCAGAACATGGCGTAATTGGGATACATGCGCTCGCAAAGAGAGGCCATAAACGTGACGTGCTGCCACGTTGCCAGCTTCTCCAGACGCAGGTGAATCGGGTTTTGTAACATGATAGGTTCTCTGATGCAGAAATTAGCGGCAGTGTACCTGAATCAACGCTGAATTTCCTGCCAACGCGCGAATGCAGGGCGGCCCGATGCGACAGCGTCGGCCCAACGGGTCGGTTCAGGCAGCCGATAGCCTTTCATGCAACGCTGCACCCAGGCCAGCGCGGTATCCGTGCTCACCCGATGCCCTGTCGCCACGAAAAGAGGGTTACAGCGCGCCTTACTGCGCCAGACCCATGCCAGCTGCTCGCCTTTGTCCATCAGCGGTGCCAGGGCGCCCGGTTTGTCAGAGAGTGGCTCAAACTTACCGCACAGCCGTTTTTTCGCCACGCCAATGGTTGGCACATCCACCAGCAGACCAAAGTGGCTGGCAACCCCCAGACGACGGGGATGTGATATTCCATGGCCATCGACAAATAGCAGATCCGGTTTTTGTGAGAGTTGCTCCCACGCCGCAAGCAGCGCGGGATATTCACGAAAAGAGAGAAAGCCGGGGATATAAGGCATCGTGGTCGCAATACGCGCCACTTTATACTCAACCAGTTCCAGTTCAGGCCAGGTCAACAGCACCATCGCGGCACGCGTCACTTCGCCGCCTTGCTCAAACCCTACATCCGCACCGCCGATCAAAGCGGGAGGATCTTTTTCCAGACGATCCTCACGGGAAACAGAAGAGGCCAGTTCAATTTGTTGAGCGCGTAGCGACGCGAGATCCATAACGACTCCTTACTTGTGATACTGGGCTGAGAGTCTGTGCACCGCCTCCACAAATACGCCAGCATGTTCTGGCGGCACATCCTGATGGATGCCGTGACCGAGGTTGAACACATGCCCTTCACCCTGACCGAAACCAGCAAGTATAGACGCCACTTCGTCTTCGATGCGGGCAGGTGCGGCATAAAGCATCGAAGGATCCATGTTGCCCTGCAGTGCCACTTTGTGGCCGACACGGCGGCGTGCATCGCTGATATCTGTCGTCCAGTCGAGACCCAGAGCGTCACAGCCCGTCTCCGCCATCGCTTCCAGCCACTGCCCACCGCCTTTGGTAAACAGCGTCACCGGTACGCGTTTGCCCTCGTTTTCACGCAGCAGGCCGTCGACAATTTTATGCATGTAATAGAGCGAGAACTGCTTGTAATCGCGCCCGGTCAGCACACCGCCCCAGGTGTCGAAAATCATCACCGATTGGGCACCGGCTTTGATCTGCGCGTTGAGGTACAGGGTGACGCTGCTGGCCAGCTTATCAAGCAACAAATGCAGGGTTTGCGGTTCGGCGTACATCATCTTTTTAATGACGGTAAAGGCTTTACTGCTGCCGCCTTCCACCATATAGGTCGCCAGCGTCCACGGGCTGCCAGAGAAGCCAATCAGCGGCACTTCACCTTTCAGTTCACGGCGAATGGTACGCACGGCGTTCATGACGTAACCCAGTTCCTGCTCCGGGTCCGGCACGGGCAGTTTTTCAACATCCGCACGACAGGTAATGGGAGAGGTAAAACGTGGGCCTTCGCCCGCCTCGAAATAGAGCCCTAATCCCATCGCGTCCGGGATGGTCAGGATGTCGGAAAAAAGAATGGCCGCATCCAGTTTGTAGCGACGCAAAGGCTGAAGGGTGACTTCGCACGCCAGTTCGGCATTTTTGCACAGCGACATAAAATCACCCGCCTGCGCGCGCGTCGCTTTGTACTCCGGGAGATAGCGACCAGCCTGACGCATCATCCATACTGGCGTCACATCCACGGGCTGGCGCAGAAGTGCGCGAAGGTAGCGATCGTTTTTTAATTCGGTCATGTTTACAGTTCCTTATTGCGTCAGCCCGCCAGTGTAACACTACTCGTTCTTTACTCGTATTCTGCCCGGCACTGCGCCACCGTATCTTCAATCAAACGACGGGCAACAGTACCAGGCGGAGGCAGCAGCGGTAGGTCGTCGTAGCGGTACCAGCCCGCATCGAGCAGCTCTTTAGGATCGATAACAATCTCCCCGCTGTCATGTTCCGCCATAAAAGCCGTCATTAGCGATTGCGGGAAAGGCCAGGGCTGCGAGGTGATGTAACGCAGGTTTTTCACTTTGATGCCGCTCTCTTCCATCACTTCACGTGCGACGGCCTGTTCCAGCGTTTCGCCCACTTCGACGAAACCGGCCAGAACGGTGTAAATGCCATTGCGATGACGGGTGTGCTGAGCCAACAGAATTTTATCATCGCGGCGAATGGCAACGATAATGCAGGGCGCTATCTGCGGGTAATAACGTTCGCGGCAGTGGTCACATAACATGGCCCACTCTGTCTTGCTGGGGTGCATAGTATGTCCGCAATATCCACAAAACTTATGTGAGCGGTAAAACTCAGCCAGTTGAACACCGCGCCCGGCCAGTTGAAACAATCCAGCATCCTGTTCAATCACCTGGCGGACAGTTCCCATCTCCTGCCGACGATTCTGGCGGATCATCCACACAGGTTCGCCTTCCCATTCGCCTATCTGGAGTGCGCTTTGCCCCACAAGATCGAAATTTCCTGCATTACCGAGTGGTAATTCTCCCCCGGGCAACCATAATTTTTGTTCATGGCTTACGATCCACCAGCCATGATCTGATGACTCGATAATACGATGCATTTGTTTGCACTACCTTAGCTTTACTGGCATGTTGTTAACATTATTATTACATTCGAGCGTTTTTTAATCTTAATATTGCGGAGTCAATTATGCTAAACCAGTTAGCAACCCTGGCGGAACGAATTGGAGGAAGTAACGAACTGGTCGACAACTGGCTGTATAACCGAAAACAGCTACTGGTTCATTACTACAACCTGGTTGGCATAACACCTGGAAAAGGCTCGTACATGCAGCTGAATGAAAAAGCGCTGGACGAATTCTGTCATAACCTGGTTGAATACCTTTCCGCCGGTCATTTTAATATTTATGAACGGATTATCGGTGAAATGGAAGGGACCAGCCCACTTTTAGCCTCCACGCAGATTTACCCTCTCCTCGAAGCCAATACCCTGGAAATTATGGAGTACTACGACTCCAGCCTGGAAAATGCTATCGATGATGACAATTACGCTGAATTTCAGCAGGCGCTGTCTGATATCGGCGAAGCGCTTGCAGCCCGCTTTTCGCTTGAAGACAAGTTGATCATACTGGCATACGACAACAATCTTAAAGACGGCGCCAACGACGAAAGTGGAATGGCGCGTCCTGCTTGAGTTCTTTCTGATTAACGCGTAGTTTAAAAAACAGTCCCCGTCTTCGGACGGGGTTTTTCTTGTCGGAGTGCCTATATTTCCACAAAAGTATTCGCGATGCCCTAAGAGGCGGCGCGAAGGATGAAGTGGAAAAGGCTGAGACCGTTAATTCGGGATCCGCGGAACCTGATCAGGTTAGAACCTGCGAAGGGAACAAGAGTAATCCATTCACATCAATCCCCCTTGCGGTGATCTGTTGTTATTACTCCATCCGTCGTCTGACAAGCCACGTCCTTAACATTTGGAATGAGCTATGTCTGCAAATCAACTTACACGCCGTGAACAACGCGCCCAGGCGCAGCATTTTATCGACACGCTGGAAGGCACCGCTTTCCCGAACTCAAAACGTATCTACATCACCGGCTCACAGCCTGATATTCGTGTTCCGATGCGTGAAATCCAGCTTAGCCCGACGCTTATCGGCGGCTCGAAGGACAACCCTCAATACGAAGAAAACGAGGCGATTCCGGTCTATGACACGTCCGGTCCCTATGGCGACCCGAATGTGGCTATCGATGTACAGCAGGGGCTGGCGAAACTGCGTCAGCCGTGGATCGATGCCCGCGACGATACCGAAAAACTGCGCGATCGCAGTTCGGTATACACCAAAGAGCGGCTTGCGGATGACGGCCTGAACGACCTGCGTTTTAGCGGCTTACTGACACCGAAACGGGCCAAAGCGGGTCAGCGCGTCACCCAGTTGCATTATGCGCGTCAGGGGATGGTGACCCCGGAGATGGAGTTTATCGCCATCCGTGAAAATATGGGCCGCGAGCGTATCCGCGGTGAGGTGTTGCGCAAGCAGCATCCTGGCCACGGCTTTGGCGCTAACCTGCCAGAAAATATCACCCCGGAATTTGTGCGCGACGAAGTGGCTGCCGGACGCGCCATCATCCCCGCCAACATCAACCACCCGGAGTCGGAACCGATGATCATCGGCCGCAATTTCCTGGTGAAGGTGAATGCCAACATCGGCAACTCCGCGGTCACCTCCTCCATCGAGGAAGAGGTGGAAAAACTGGTGTGGTCAACCCGCTGGGGTGCCGATACGGTGATGGATCTGTCGACGGGCCGCTATATTCATGAAACCCGCGAGTGGATCCTGCGTAACAGCCCGGTGCCAATTGGTACTGTACCGATCTACCAGGCGCTGGAGAAGGTGAACGGCATCGCCGAAAACCTGACATGGGAAGCGTTCCGCGACACCCTGCTGGAGCAGGCTGAGCAAGGCGTGGACTACTTCACCATCCACGCGGGCGTGTTGCTGCGCTACGTGCCGATGACCGCCAAACGCCTGACCGGCATCGTGTCACGCGGCGGTTCGATTATGGCGAAATGGTGCTTATCCCATCACAAAGAAAACTTCCTCTACGAGCACTTCCGCGAAATCTGCGAAATCTGCGCCGCCTATGATGTCTCACTGTCGCTGGGCGACGGCCTGCGACCCGGCTCCATTCAGGACGCCAACGACGAAGCGCAATTCGCCGAGCTGCACACGCTGGGCGAGCTGACCAAAATTGCCTGGGAATACGATGTGCAGGTGATGATTGAAGGCCCTGGCCACGTACCGATGCAGATGATCCGCCGCAATATGACCGAAGAGCTGGAGCACTGCCATGAGGCGCCGTTCTACACGCTGGGGCCGCTGACCACCGATATCGCGCCGGGTTACGACCACTTCACCTCCGGGATTGGCGCGGCGATGATCGGCTGGTTTGGCTGCGCCATGCTCTGCTATGTCACGCCAAAAGAGCACCTCGGTTTGCCAAACAAAGAGGATGTGAAGCAAGGGCTGATTACCTACAAGATCGCCGCGCATGCCGCGGATCTCGCCAAAGGCCATCCCGGCGCGCAGATCCGCGATAACGCCATGTCCAAAGCACGTTTCGAATTCCGCTGGGAAGACCAGTTCAACCTGGCGCTCGACCCGTTCACCGCCCGTGCGTATCACGATGAAACCCTGCCGCAGGAGTCGGGCAAAGTTGCTCACTTCTGCTCCATGTGCGGGCCGAAATTCTGCTCAATGAAAATCAGCCAGGAAGTACGCGATTACGCCGCAGCCCAGACCATCGAAGTGGGGATGGCGGATATGTCAGAAAACTTCCGTGCCAAAGGCGGTGAGATCTATCTCAAAAAGGAGGAGGTCTGATGTATCAACCCGATTTCCCGAGAGTGCCCCTTCGCTTAGGCCTTTACCCGGTGGTGGACAGCGTGGCGTGGATTGAACGCCTGCTCGACGCCGGCGTGCGCACCATCCAGTTGCGTATCAAAGATAAACGCGATGAAGAGGTTGAAGCCGACGTTGTAGCGGCCATTGCACTGGGGCGTCGTTACGATGCCCGCCTGTTTATCAACGACTACTGGCGGCTGGCGATAAAACATAACGCTTACGGTGTACATCTGGGTCAGGAAGACCTGGAAACCACCGATTTGAAGGCGATCCAAGCTGCGGAATTACGCCTCGGCGTATCGACTCACGACGATATGGAAATTGACGTGGCGCTCGCCGCACGCCCGTCCTATATCGCCCTGGGGCATATCTTCCCGACGCAGACGAAACAGATGCCCTCCGCGCCGCAGGGGCTGGAGCAACTGGCGCGGCATATCGAAAGGCTTGCCGATTATCCGACCGTCGCCATCGGCGGGATAAGCCTTGCCCGTGCGCCCGAAGTGCTGGGAACTGGCGTTGGCAGCATAGCGGTCGTCAGCGCGATTACCCAGGCGGCTGACTGGCGTGAGGCAACGGCGCAATTACTGGCTCTGGCGGGGGTTGGCGATGAATGATCGTGACTTTATGCGCTATAGCCGGCAGATGTTGCTGGAAGATATTGCCATCGACGGGCAACAAAAGCTGCTCGCCAGCCGGGTGCTGATTATCGGGTTGGGCGGGTTAGGCTCCCCCGCCGCGCTCTACCTGGCGGGCGCTGGCGTGGGTACGCTGGTGCTGGCCGACGACGACGATGTGCATCTGAGTAACCTGCAGCGGCAAATCGTGTTTACCACTGACGACATCGCCCGGTCGAAATCGCAGGTCACCAAACAGCGCCTGGGGCGGCTGAACCCGGAAATTTCGCTGGTCGCCCTTGAGCAGCGCCTTTCCGGCGAGGCATTGCGCCACGCGGTGGACAATGCCGATCTGGTACTCGATTGCACCGATAATATGGCGACTCGTCAGGCGATTAATGCCGCCTGCGTCAGCACCGGTACACCGTTGATTACCGCCAGCGCCGTGGGTTTCGGGGGGCAGTTGATGGTGCTCACACCGCCGTGGACCCATGGTTGCTATCGCTGTTTGTGGCCAGATGAACTGGAGCCCGAACGCAACTGCCGTACCGCCGGTGTGATTGGCCCAGTGGTTGGCGTGATGGGCACCCTTCAGGCACTCGAAGCGATCAAGCTTCTGAGCGGTATGAATACCAACACCAGCGAGTTACGTCTGTTTGATGCCCGCGCCAACAACTGGCGCAGTCTGGCGTTACGCCGGGCCAGCGGCTGCCCGGTTTGCGGAGGGCTGCATGCACATTCAGTTCAATGACACGCCCATGCAGCTCGACGACGCGCTGACCGTCTCGGCCCTGTTGCAGCAACTCGATCAGCTAAAACCCGGCGCCGCGCTGGCGCTTAATCAGCAAATTCTTCCGCGCGAGCGGTGGGAAGCGCATATCGTGCAGGACGGCGACCAGATCCTGCTTTTTCAGGTTATCGCAGGGGGCTGAGATGTTACGCATTGCAGATAAACAATTTGATTCACACCTGTTTACCGGTACCGGGAAATTTGCCAACGCAGCGCTGATGGTCGATGCCATCCGCGCGTCCGGCAGCCAGCTAGTCACACTGGCGATGAAGCGTGTCGATTTGCGTCAACATAACGATGCCATCCTCGCGCCACTGCTGGCAGCAGGCGTCACGCTACTGCCTAACACATCAGGGGCGAAAACGGCGCAAGAAGCTATTTTTGCCGCCCAACTGGCGCGTGAAGCGCTGGGTACCCACTGGCTGAAACTGGAGATCCACCCCGATGCACGCTGGCTTTTGCCGGATCCTATCGAGACGCTAAAGGCGGCGGAAGCACTGGTGAAACAGGGGTTTGTCGTGCTGCCTTACTGTGGCGCAGACCCGGTGTTATGCAAGCGTCTTGAAGAGGTCGGTTGTGCCGCCGTCATGCCGCTGGGTGCTCCCATTGGCTCCAACCAGGGGCTGGAAACGCGAGCGATGCTGGAGATCATCATCGAGCAGGCAACCGTGCCGGTGGTGGTTGATGCCGGTATCGGCGTACCCAGCCATGCGACACAGGCACTGGAAATGGGTGCTGATGCCGTACTAGTGAATACGGCGATTGCCGTGGCCGACGATCCGGTAACAATGGCGCATGCGTTCCGTCTGGCAGTTGAGGCCGGCATGCTGGCACGCCAGGCGGTCCCCGGCGCGCGCCACTCCCATGCCGTGGCCACCAGCCCGCTGACCGGTTTTCTGGAGGCCAGCGCATGAAGACATTTACCGATTACTGGCGCACGCTGAACTGGGATGATCTTCGGCTACGCATTAACAGTAAGACGGCAGCCGATGTGGAGCGAGCCCTGAATGCCACGCGCCTGACCCGCGATGACCTCATGGCCCTGCTCTCTCCTGCTGCCAGCGCATATCTGGAACCTCTGGCACAAAAAGCGCAGCGCCTCACGCGCCAGCGCTTTGGCAACACGGTGAGCTTTTACGTCCCGTTGTACCTTTCTAATTTATGCGCCAACGACTGTACCTACTGCGGTTTTTCGATGAGTAATCACATCAAGCGCAAGACGCTTGATGAATCAGAGATCGCACGCGAATGTGCAGCCATCCGCGAAATGGGCTTTGAACATTTGCTGCTGGTCACCGGCGAGCATCAGGGAAAAGTGGGAATGGACTATTTCCGCCGTCACCTGCCAACCATTCGTCGCCAGTTCGCCTCTTTGCAAATGGAAGTACAGCCACTCTCCATGGAGGAATACGCTGAACTGAAAACGCTGGGGCTGGATGGCGTCATGGTGTATCAGGAAACCTGGCATGAAGCACAGTATGCCCGGCATCATCTGCGCGGCAAGAAACAGGATTTTTTCTGGCGACTGGAGACGCCGGACAGGCTCGGCCAGGCGGGTATCGATAAAATCGGTCTTGGCGCGTTAATTGGCCTTTCCGATAGCTGGCGGGTGGACTGCTACATGATGGCCGAGCATTTGTTGTGGTTACAGCAGCACTACTGGCAAAGCCGTTTTTCTGTTTCCTTCCCCCGCTTACGCCCCTGCGCTGGCGGGATCGAGCCGGCTTCTCTTATGGACGAACGTCAACTGGTGCAGACCATTTGCGCTTTCCGCCTCTTTTCGCCGGAAATCGAACTGTCACTCTCAACACGTGAATCACCCTGGTTTCGTGATCATGTGGTACCGCTGGCCATTAATAACGTCAGCGCGTTTTCCAAAACGCAGCCCGGCGGTTATGCCGATAATCATCCGGAACTGGAACAGTTTTCACCGCATGATGACCGGCGGCCAGAAGAGGTGGCCAGCGCGCTGGCAGCGCGTGGTTTACAGCCCGTGTGGAAAGACTGGGACAGTTGGCTGGGAAGAACGCCGCAAGAAAATGGCAACGTTGCCGTTACGCGCTGATATCTTTCGGGACACTGCGCATCACACTCATCGGGGCGTTGTCGCTTACGCCCCGCCTCTCTTTGGTTAACCTTGTTTTCCCGTCGCTTGATATAAATCAGCCAACCCCGCGTTTCCCGGCGCAAACTTCCCTTCATTTATGCCTCATGGTGTAACATTAACCAATTGAATAGATTAACAGCACTGAACGTCTTTTTTATTTACCGCGCCACGCTTGCCTATACTTTCCAGGTCACTGTCTAACGCTCTCGAAGATAACGAACATGTATAGCCGAAAACTTTCGTTCACTACACCCATTCTGGTGAGTTTTACCGGCATCTTTCTTTGCCTGGCCGTCATTGCCACGCTGGTCATTTTAAGCCAAAGGAAAGACATTACTGATAACTATCACAAGGTTAATCAGACGTTTACGCATAACATCGCGGTCAACTATGCCGAAGCCGTTTTTCAGGAGAATGACTATATTCTCAACCAGGCCGCAGCCTACTTTTCCCGTTATAACCGCCTCGATAGCGCGGTAAATTTCACCTCGCCTGAGGGATTACAATCCCTGATGCAGTTACTGCGGCTAATGCCCTCTGTCTCCTCTATTTCACTGGCCGATCCTCAGGGTCGTTACCTGCGTGCCCCGGTGGTGTTTGATAGCGAGGAGGGTCAGCGTTATGACGCCAAAACCCGCCCCTGGTTCGTTCGTCAGGCCGAGGCGACGTCGTACAGCAAATACACGGATATTTACGAAGATTACTTTACCCATCATCCGACAGTGACGGTATATAAGCCCGTCGTCTCCCCGGAGGGCAATCTCAAAGGCACGCTGGCTTTTCACCTGGATCTGGCCTCTATCAGCCATGGATTACGAACCATGCAATCCCCCATGCAAGGGGAGTTTTTTGTGGTGGACCGTAGCGGTCATGTCATGCTGCACCCGGATACGGGCGTCCTTTTCGAGGCGTTTTCCCAGCAGTCGCGAATGAAAGAGATGAACAGCGGCGAGGGCATGTTTCATGACGAACGACGTAACACCTGGCTTTATTACAGCTCGCTGACCAATCCGGACTGGTTTGCCATCTATATCGTACCGGGCGATACGCTGGAAAATCTCCTGCGCGATGAAACGCTGGTGGTCGGTTGGGGGTTTGGCGTTGCGGCCATGACTATTATCCTGTTCGGTCTGTATCTGCGCTACGCTTCCCGCACAGTCCTGCTCAATATTATTAATGCGATTAAAACCGGGGATGTACAGCAGACACCGAAGCTGGAGGCGATGCTGAGCAAAGCGATAGTCAGTAGCAAAGAACGGGAGCAGGTCTGGGTCAGGCAGGCCACGATGGATGCCCTGACAAACTGTAAGAATCGCCGGGCATTCGATAGCGACATCGCCGCCCTGATGAACGATCACCAACCCTTCGCGCTGGCGATGGTCGATATTGATAACTTCAAATCGATAAACGATACGTGGGGACACCTGAGCGGCGACATTGTGCTGCGTAATGTTGCCCGGGAAGGGTTGCAAGTGCTGCAGTCACAACATATCTCGCTCTACCGTTACGGCGGCGAAGAGTTTGCGGTTATTTTCCCCGAAGAGCACATCGCCAACGCGCATCAGATACTGGAGCAGTGGCGTATTAACGTGGCAAGCCGTGAGTGGCGTGAAGAGGGAATGACCGTGACATTCAGCGCCGGACTGGGTGAGTGGCAAATGGAGCCGCTGGAGCAACTGGTGAATAGCGTTGATGAGGCGCTCTACCAGGCGAAACAGCAAGGCAAAAACCAAATCGTATTGCGTAATAAGTCGCTTCCCGCCGATTCGTCAACCTCCTTGTAACCGGTTTCAGACAGCGCAGTGAATGTTTGTGATGCTATACACACATTCATGGAAAGGCGGTTGTTGAAGGGGCCAGCACGGGATAATTATCAGTTATCCCATCCACATCGAGGCTGACTATGAAAAACATCGTTTTATGCTGTGCTGCGGGGATGTCCACCAGCATGCTGGTTCAACGCATGAAAGACGCAGCGCAGAAAAAAGGGGTAGAAGTTTCCATTAAGGCCGTTCCCGTCGCTGAGTTTAAAGACAACATCGCTACCGCAGATATTGTCCTGCTCGGGCCACAGGTAAAGTATGAGCAGGCCAAGTTGCAGGCGCAGGCCGAACCGCTGGGCAAAAAAGTCGCGGTTATCGACATGATGGATTACGGCATGATGAAAGGCGATGTCGTTCTGGAAAAAGCCCTCAAGCTGATGGAGTAAGCGCGTGGAAGATTTAGAAACCATCATTATGGAGCTGCTGGTGAATGCAGGTGCAGCGCGCAGCCAGGCGCTGACGGCATTGCAACTGGCGCGTAAAGGCGATTTCGCCGGTGCGGAACAGGCGATGGAAGAGTCCCGCGAATTCGTCAAACACGCGCATAAAATCCAGACACAACTTATTGGCCTTGATGAAGGTGCCGGGAAATTGCCGGTTAACCTGATTACCGTGCATTCTCAGGATCACTTGATGAATGCAATGGTCATCCAGGATTTGGCGGGAGACATGATTGAACTGTACCGCCGCCTGCCGCCCGTTAATCAATAATTAACTCTTGCTCAGTTATGCATGATGCCCGATGAGTCGGGCATTTTGCTGTTTAGCCCCTGTCAACGCGCTATCTGGTGGCGTGTTTTTTTCTGCCATTTATGGCACAACATGAGCATTCTTCTGCTGAACGACATCAGGATCCAGGATGCCTTCGCTCCCTTTTCCCGTTTTTACTCTTTTTCTCCTGCTTATCTTACTGGCCAAAGTTTGCCTGCAGCCGGGTGAGAAATCGCGAGGGGTAATGTACTTCATCGCAGGTTGCACACTACTGGTTATTATGTCGGCCCTGCGTTGGGCGTTTGACGCCATGGTGTTTCGCCAGGCTCAGTCATTGCTGGCGATACTTTTCCCGCCGTTGGTGTGGCGTTGCTTTACCGATCTCACCGGGCGAAAACGCGTCTGGCATATTTCAACATCCATCATACCGCCCACCCTCGCCCTGCTGGCGAATCTTGCCTGGCCTGAGGCAACGGATGCCGTGCTGGTGCTGCTTTATCTGGGGTACGGCATTGCGCTGCTCAGAACTGCTCTGTTGGGCGCCGATGCCTTTGTCTTAACGCGGCTTAGCGATTCGCCAACAACCTCGGTGATGGCATTTGCCGCCGGATGTTTCCTGTGTTTTTCGAGCCTGACGGATGCAGCGATAGCCTATGATTTTAACCAGTACCATGGGCAGCATGCGCCTCTGCTGGTTGCTATTTCACAAGGTATCTTGTTGCCATTTATTTGCCTGGCGATTTTGTTCACCGGACGAAAAGTCACGCCACCTCCCCTCTGCGTGACAGCGGAGGTTACCGGGCCAGAGGTGGTGGATCCAGAAGACAATGCTCTCTGCCTGCATCTGGAAAACGCGCTTACGGCACGCGAGCTTTTCCTTGACCCGGATCTTTCATTACAGGGGCTGGCACGAAAAACCGGGACACCTGCACGACAAATATCCCGTGCCATCAACCGCACTCGGGGCTGCAATGTCTCCCAGTGGATTAATGGCTTTCGCATTCAGTATGCACAGCGCTTGTTAGTGCAGTCAGATGCTCCTGTCACGCAGATCATGCTGGACGCAGGTTTCTCCACAAAATCCAATTTTAACCGTGAATTTATGCGCGTCAGCGGGATGAGTCCTGGCGATTTTCGCCGTGCTGAGGCGAGTCGTTCAGGGACTGATTTAAAAACTGACTCATCTGCGTAAACAATTGCTGGTGGATAGCCTGCCGGCTTAGCTGTCCGCCATCCCGGCAAACAATACCCTCACCGGGTTCTGCGGCTTCAATCATTGCCACGGCGCCTGGCTTACATTCTTGCATAAAACTAAAGTGCGTCGCTCCCGTCACGCTGACCAGATGGCGATCCCCCTGCGCAAGTGCAGTAAAGAGGTAGCCTGATTCCAGATGTGCAGGAACATCATCGCTGTCGGCCTGCGCGCCCATAACCAGCACTGGCACGGAAACCTGTGCAAGGCTCTCAGGGGTAAAGCCCCTTGCCAGTCCCAAATCCAGAGAAATAACGGCTTTGATGCGTACGTCACGTTGGCTTGCCGCCAACGGTGCCAGTGATTCAGGCTTATCAATACCCAGAACGTGTTTGAGTTTACAGGCTCCCAGCGCCGGGTGAGTTTCACAATCTTTCAAAAAGCGAGGCGCAGAAAACTGCGCGCCAGCCAGCTCCATGACTGTCCAGCCTCCCAGAGAGTGACCTACCGCCGCAATGCGTTCGGGGTCAACAGCACCGGCAATGGCGGGTGTATCAGACAGGTAGTCCAGCATCGCAATCAAATCCCGTGGACGTTCCCACAACTGCTGCGCTGCCACTTCTTCTTTATTGCGAGTGGTGGTGCCGGGATGGTCAACTGCCGCCACAATATAACCCTGAGAGGCCATTCCCTGAGCCAGCCAGTTTAAATTGCGCCAGTTGCCACCGTAACCGTGCGAAAGCAACAAAAGGGGGTGCTGCCGTGCTGTTGGTTTCGCATTGCGAAGTGCAGGAATACCGTGAAATACGGCATTCTCTCCTATGCGTTCGATTTTCCCGGTGTCTGTTGTTGGGTACCACAGGGCGATATCAAGAGGACGGTTGCTGTTTTCATTTATCTGCAGTTGTCTCAAACCGACATTCGCATACGCGGAATAGCTGATAAGAAGAGTAAGCAGTAGCAAAGTAAGACGACGATACATAATGATTTTCCTGATGAGTTAACACCCGGCTTTTCTAGCATCCGCAGCCTGTGCTTGCGTCCTGAAACACGATCGAGGTCTTTTTTAATGGTTTTTGTACGTAAAAAAACCCACCGAAGTGGGTCTTTGCTTATATTCTGACCAGAAGCGCTTAAGACAAAAAGTCTTCACGTTGCGGCGTGAATGTATCCAGCAGCGTTCCGGCTTCCAGGCAAACACAACCGTGCACAACATTTGGCTTTTTGTAGAGGGTATCGCCGGCACTAACCTCTTTCGTTACGCCATCAATCGTAAAGCTAAAGCGTCCTGACAAAACATAAGTGAGCTGTTCATGCGGATGGCTATGCATCGGCCCTACAGCCCCCTCGGTAAAGTTAACCTCCACCGCCATCATCGTGCCGCCATGGGCCAGGATTCTGCGATTGACGCCATTACCCAGATCTTCCAGCACCGTCTCTTTTTTATAAATAAACATTTTTACACCTCGCTAAAACAGAAGTTGCAGGCCTGGTATTCAGGCCTACAGCACGATTAATGCGCCAAACCAAACGTGTATTTAATGATGGCTGACAGGAATGTGAAATCAGGGTCAGCAAAGGTCACACTGTCAACACCCAGATGGCTGAATAACGGTAGTACCAACGCTGGAAGAACACACAGCAGCAGACCGTTTACGAAACTTGCGATCAATGCGCCTCGCAAGCCACCGGTCGCATTACCAAAAATAGCAGCACTGCCACCAGTAATAAAACTCGCCATGATGCCAGGGATAATCACCGGCAGGCCAATGAACGGGAACAGCGCAACGCAACACAGCTCCGCCATAAAGCTCACCAGAAAACCGATGAGAACCGCGTTCGGAGATTTATCAAACAACACCATCGGATCCACTGCCGGAATGGAGCCGGGCGCAACAATTTGAGAAAAGCCTTTAAAAGCAGGTACGATTTCCTCAGTGAACATGACCACGCCTTTCTTGGCAATGTACAAACCACCCGCAAACGTCGCTGATTTTTCTAATAACCAAACCAGATAAGGTTTGCCCGCTAACATTTTATCGAGAAAAGCATGTTCAGCGAATATAGAAGAAATGCCCAGCAAACAGAACATGGTCAGAAAAGTGGCAACATCAGCATTCTTGAGGAAACTAAATTTATCGCTAACTTTAACTTCTTCAACGTTCGTCGCGGTATTGCCAAACCATTTACCTAAGTAAGAACCAATAATATAGGAACTGGATGCAGCATGGGCTATACAATACTCATTGTGGCCGATAATTTTTCGGCTAAAACGTGACAATATAGTAGGAAAAACGGCCATGTAGGTACCAATAACCACAGAGCCAAAAATAATAGCAAATTGCTCACCGTAGCCAAGGCCAACGAGGGCGGCTGTCACGGAAAAGGACATAAAGACAATCAGGTGCAGTGACAGATATATCGCTTTAAAACGGGTATAGCGTGCCAGCAGGACGTTAATAATCATCGCGAAAAACAGAATAAATGCGGCAGGCCGACCGAGCTTGTCAATAGTCAACGCCATGATAGCTTCATTGCTTGGGACAACGCCCCGCAAGCCAAACGCATTAGTGAACAGGTCGCTGAACATGGTCAGAACACCACCAAGTATGCTCCCACCCGTTTTAATTAATACAAAGCCGATAAAAGCAAGGAGTGTGCCTTTGATAATATTCGTAATGCTACTTTTTTGTAACGCCAGACCCAGAAAAGCAATAAAAGCAATTATTATTGCAGGGGTGCCTAATATTTTAATTACGTAATCCATAATAAACCCTTTCACCGTAAGCATTGATTATTAACTGATAATGATTTGTATCTTTTATTTAGCATTTCAGTAATATTGAAACGAGCCGGTTCCTGAGAAATAAATCCCAGAATTATTTTTATAATTGGCAATCCATAGAAAGATTGCATTATTTAATGATATAGAGATGCGCTGATTAAAATTAACCAGTCGTTATAAATTTGAGCTTAAGACTTACTATCAGGATATGAAAATAGAGCCCCTTATTTCTGGTCATGAAAATGGCTTGGATAAAACATCTGCTAACGGTGCGTATTTTAACAAACAGGGGAAAAGAAATTGTGACGAACACAACTAAAACACCATTTCATTTTAATTAATCCAAGATTTTACTTATTGGTGCTGGCAGAACGCCAGAGGAGTGATTCAGAGAGGGGCAATAAAAAGCGGGCACAAAAAAGGCAAAAAAAACTGCACCTTAGTCAGTTGAGATCCAACCTTTGGGGTGCAGCTTAACTTATATTAACGTGTCAGCAACGATTACTCGTTGTCAGAACCGCCCAGACCTGCGTTCAGCAGTTCTGCCAGGCTGGCAGACGCATCTTCAGCAGTTACCTGCGGTGCAGCCGGGAGTTCACCCGCTGCGCGACGACGCATACGATCCTGGTGATACGCGTAACCGGTACCTGCCGGGATCAGACGACCCACGATAACGTTCTCTTTCAGGCCACGCAGTTCGTCGCGTTTGCCCGCAACGGCTGCTTCGGTCAGGACACGCGTGGTCTCCTGGAACGATGCCGCAGAGATGAAGGACTCGGTTGCCAGAGACGCTTTGGTGATACCCAGCAGATCGCGCGAGAAGGTCGCACCGATTTTGCCGTTCGCTTCCAGATCGCGGTTCGCAATCTTGACGCGGGAGTATTCAACCTGCTCGCCTTCCAGGAAGTCGGAGCTACCTGCATTTTCGATGGTCGCTTTACGCAGCATCTGACGAACGATAACTTCGATGTGTTTATCGTTAATCTTAACGCCTTGCAGACGGTAAACGTCCTGTACTTCGTTGGTGATGTAACGCGTAACCGCGTGAACACCACGAAGACGCAGAATGTCGTGCGGCGCTTCCGGACCGTCGGAAACCACGTCACCACGTTCTACACGTTCACCTTCAAACACGTTGAGCTGACGCCATTTCGGAATCATCTCTTCGTACGGATCGCTACCGTCTACCGGGGTGATAACCAGACGACGTTTCCCTTTGGTTTCTTTACCGAAGGAAATGATACCGCTGATTTCAGCCAGGATTGCCGGCTCTTTCGGACGACGTGCTTCAAACAGGTCCGCAACGCGCGGCAGACCACCGGTGATGTCCTTGGTACCGCCGGATTCCTGCGGAATACGCGCCAGGGTGTCACCAGAACTGATCTGTACGCCATCTTCCAGCTGAACAATCGCTTTACCTGGCAGGAAGTACTGCGCAGGCATATCAGTGCCAGGGATCAGAACGTCGTTACCCTGACCATCAACGATTTTCAGTGCCGGACGCAGATCTTTACCACCGGTAGTACGTTCAGCAGAATCCAGAACCACCAGAGAAGACAGACCGGTCAGCTCGTCAGTCTGACGAGTAATGGTCTGGCCGTCGATCATGTCAGTAAAGCGGATGAAACCACTTACTTCGGTGATTACCGGCATGGTGTGCGGATCCCAGTTTGCTACGGTTTCACCGCCAGCAACCTGCTCACCATCACCTTTCGCCATAACAGCACCGTAAGGCACTTTATAGCTCTCTTTGGTACGACCGAATTCGTCGATCAGTTTCAGCTCGGTGTTACGAGAGGTCACAACCAGCTTGCCTGATGAGTTAACAACAGACTTCGCATTGCTGAGCTTGATGCTACCTTTGTTTTTCACCTGGATGCTGGATTCAGCAGCCGCACGAGATGCCGCACCACCGATGTGGAACGTACGCATCGTCAGCTGTGTACCCGGCTCACCGATGGACTGCGCCGCGATAACGCCGATGGCCTCACCTTTGTTGATGATGTGGCCACGCGCCAGGTCACGACCGTAGCAGTGCGCACATACACCAAAGTCGGTGTCACAGGATACAACGGAACGCACTTTGACGGAGTCAACAGAGTTCGCTTCCAGCAGGTCACACCAGTGCTCGTGCAGCAGCGTGTTGCGTGGAACCAGAATGTCTGCTGTACCCGGCTTCAGAATATCTTCTGCCGTTACACGACCCAGTACGCGATCGCGCAGTGGCTCTTTAACATCACCACCCTCGATAACCGGGGTCATGGTGATACCTTCGAGAGTGCCACAATCGTCTTCGGTCACAACCAGATCCTGCGCAACGTCAACCAGACGACGCGTCAGATAACCGGAGTTCGCTGTTTTCAGTGCGGTATCCGCCAGACCTTTACGCGCACCGTGCGTGGAGATGAAGTACTGGAGTACGTTCAGACCTTCACGGAAGTTCGCGGTGATTGGCGTTTCGATGATGGAGCCATCCGGCTTCGCCATCAGACCACGCATACCAGCAAGCTGACGAATCTGTGCCGCAGAACCACGCGCACCGGAGTCGGCCATCATGTAGATGCTGTTGAAGGAAACCTGCTGCTCTTCTTTACCTTCACGGTTGATAACCGTTTCGGTCTGCAGGTTGTCCATCATCGCCTTGGATACACGATCGTTCGCCGCAGCCCAGATATCGATAACTTTGTTATAGCGTTCGCCTGCGGTAACCAGACCAGACTGGAACTGCTCCTGGATCTCAGCCACTTCGGCTTCCGCCTCGGAGATGATTTCGTGTTTCTTCTCCGGGATAACCATGTCATCGATACCAACAGATGCACCTGAACGCGCTGCATAAGCAAAGCCGGTGTACATCGTCTGGTCAGCAAAGATAACGGTCGGTTTCAGACCCAAAATGCGGTAACAGGTGTTCAGCATTTTGGAGATCGCTTTTTTACCCAGAGGCTGGTTCACGATAGAGAACGGCAGACCTTTCGGCACGATCATCCACAGGATCGCACGACCAACGGTCGTATCGATCAGGCTGGTTTTAGACGTAAATTCGCCCTGTGCATTTTTTTCATACTCAGTGATACGCACTTTAACGCGCGCATGCAGAGAGGCCAGGCCAGCGCGATAAATACGCTCAGCTTCTTTCGGGCCAGTCAGCACCATGCCTTCGCCTTTGGCGTTAACACAGTCACGGGTCATGTAGTACAGACCCAGTACAACGTCCTGAGACGGAACGATGATTGGTTCGCCGTTCGCCGGAGACAGAATGTTGTTGGTAGACATCATCAGCGCACGCGCTTCAAGCTGGGCTTCCAGCGTCAGCGGTACGTGAACAGCCATCTGGTCACCATCGAAGTCGGCGTTGTATGCCGCACAAACCAGCGGGTGTAGCTGGATAGCTTTACCTTCGATCAGTACCGGTTCAAAGGCCTGGATACCCAGACGGTGCAGAGTTGGCGCACGGTTCAACAGTACCGGGTGTTCGCGGATCACTTCGTCCAGGATATCCCAAACGACAGCTTCTTCGCGCTCAACCATTTTCTTCGCGGCTTTGATGGTGGTGGCCAGGCCACGCAGTTCCAGCTTGCCGTAAATGAACGGTTTGAACAGCTCCAGCGCCATTTTCTTCGGCAGACCGCACTGATGCAGACGCAGGTATGGACCTACGGTGATTACAGAACGACCGGAGTAGTCAACACGCTTACCGAGCAGGTTCTGACGGAAACGACCCTGTTTACCTTTGATCATGTCGGCCAAAGATTTCAGAGGACGTTTGTTAGAACCGGTGATCGCACGACCGCGACGACCGTTATCCAGCAGGGCGTCAACCGCTTCCTGCAGCATACGTTTTTCGTTGCGTACGATGATGTCCGGCGCAGCCAGATCCAGCAGACGTTTCAGACGGTTGTTACGGTTAATAACGCGACGATACAGATCGTTCAGATCGGACGTTGCGAAACGACCACCATCCAGCGGAACCAGCGGACGCAGATCTGGCGGCAGAACCGGCAGAACGGTCAGGATCATCCACTCCGGCTTGTTGCCAGACTGTACGAACGCTTCCAGCAATTTGATACGCTTGGTCAGCTTCTTACGCTTGGTCTCGGAGTTAGTTTCGTTCAGCTCTTCACGAAGCTGCTCGCACTCTTGCTCCAGATCCATGCTCTTGAGCAGGGCCTGGATAGCTTCCGCACCCATCTTCGCGTCGAATTCGTCACCGAACTCTTCCAGCGCGTCCAGATACTGTTCTTCGGTCAGAATCTGGTTACGTTCCAGGTTCGTCATACCGCCTTCGATAACCACATAGGATTCGAAGTACAGAACACGTTCGATATCACGCAGCGGCATATCCAGCAGCAAACCGATACGGGACGGCAGAGATTTCAGGAACCAGATGTGAGCAGTCGGAGACGCCAGCTCGATGTGGCCCATACGCTCACGGCGCACTTTAGTCTGGGTCACTTCAACGCCGCACTTCTCACAGATCACACCGCGGTGTTTCAGGCGCTTGTACTTACCGCACAGGCACTCGTAGTCTTTTACTGGTCCGAAAATACGGGCGCAGAAAAGGCCGTCACGCTCAGGTTTGAACGTACGGTAGTTAATGGTTTCCGGCTTTTTAACTTCACCGAAAGACCATGAACGGATCATGTCTGGCGAAGCCAGAGCAATTTTGATCGCATCAAACTCTTCGGTTTTAGTTTGCGCTTTCAGAAACTTTAATAAGTCTTTCACGGATTTGCTCCCGTCGGAGTTAGCACACTCTGCTGTCGGGTTTTACCCCGACAGCAGTGACCTGTTTGAGCGAGAATTACTCGTCTTCCAGTTCGATGTTGATACCCAGCGAACGAATCTCTTTCAACAGTACGTTGAAGGATTCCGGCATGCCCGGTTCCATCTGATGGTTGCCGTCCACGATGTTTTTATACATCTTGGTACGACCGTTCACGTCATCAGACTTAACGGTGAGCATTTCCTGCAGGGTGTAGGCGGCGCCGTAAGCTTCCAGCGCCCACACTTCCATCTCCCCGAAGCGCTGACCACCGAACTGCGCCTTACCACCCAGCGGCTGCTGAGTAACCAGGCTGTAAGAACCGGTAGAACGAGCGTGCATTTTGTCGTCGACCAGGTGGTTCAGTTTCAGCATGTACATGTAACCTACGGTTACCGGACGCTCGAACTGTTCACCGGTGCGGCCGTCATACAGTGTGATCTGACCGGAAGTCGGCAGGTCACCCAGTTGCAGCAGCTCTTTAATCTCAGCTTCTTTCGCACCGTCGAATACCGGCGTTGCGATTGGCATACCTTTTTTCAGGTTCTCAGCCAGACGCAGTACTTCTTCATCGCTGAAGGTGTTCAGGTCAACTTTCTGACGAACATCGGCACCGAGGTCATACGCTTTCTGGATGAATTCGCGCAGTTTCGCGACTTCTTGCTGCTGTTTCAGCATGGCATTGATCTTATCGCCGATACCTTTCGCAGCCATACCCAGGTGGGTTTCCAGAATCTGACCGATGTTCATACGAGACGGTACGCCCAGCGGGTTCAGTACGATATCTACCGGCGTACCGTTAGCATCGTGCGGCATATCTTCGATCGGGTTGATCTTCGAGATAACACCCTTGTTACCGTGACGACCTGCCATTTTGTCACCCGGTTGGATCTGACGTTTAACGGCCAGATAAACCTTAACGATTTTCAGCACGCCTGGTGCCAGATCATCGCCCTGGGTGATTTTGCGGCGTTTCGCTTCGAGTTTTTTCTCGAACTCGTGTTTCAGTTCGTCATACTGCTCAGCCAGTTGTTCCAGCTGATTTTGTTTCTCTTCGTCGGTCAGGCCGAGTTCCAGCCAGCGGTCACGCGGCAGTTTGTCGAGCTTCTCAGCTTCGATGCCACCGGAAACCAGCACCGCGTAGATACGACTGAACAGACCGGCTTCGAGGATCTGCAGTTCCTCAGACAGGTCTTTCTTGGCCTGTTTGAGCTGCATCTCTTCGATTTCCAGTGCACGTTTGTCTTTTTCTACGCCATCGCGGGTAAAGACCTGAACGTCGATAACGGTACCAGAGACACCGTTTGGCACGCGCAGAGAAGAGTCTTTAACGTCAGACGCTTTCTCACCGAAGATCGCACGCAGCAGTTTTTCTTCTGGGGTCAGTTGGGTTTCACCTTTCGGCGTTACCTTACCAACCAGAATGTCACCGCCGGTCACTTCCGCACCGATGTAAACGATACCGGATTCATCCAGTTTGGAGAGCGCAGCTTCACCCACGTTCGGGATGTCAGCGGTGATCTCTTCCGGCCCCAGCTTGGTGTCACGGGACACACACGCCAGTTCCTGAATGTGGATGGTGGTGAAACGGTCTTCCTGGACAACACGCTCAGATACGAGGATGGAGTCTTCGAAGTTGTAACCGTTCCACGGCATGAACGCGACGCGCATGTTCTGACCGAGCGCCAGTTCACCAAGGTCAGTGGACGGGCCATCTGCCAGCACGTCGCCGCGCTCGATTGGCTCACCCAGAGAGACACACGGCATCTGGTTGATACAGGTGTTCTGGTTAGAACGGGTGTACTTGGTCAGGTTGTAGATGTCGATACCGGCTTCGCCTGGGTACATCTCGTCTTCGTTAACTTTGATAACGATACGGGACGCATCAACGTACTGAACCATACCACCACGTTTAGCAACCGCAGTAACACCGGAGTCAACGGCAACAGCACGTTCCATACCGGTACCAACCAGCGGCTTATCAGCGCGCAGAGTCGGAACCGCCTGACGTTGCATGTTCGCACCCATCAATGCACGGTTGGCGTCATCGTGTTCCAGGAACGGGATCAGGGACGCACCGACGGAAACCACCTGCTGGGTGGATACGTCCATGTAGTCAACCTGGTCGCGGCTGAACAAGCTGGATTCGCCTTTACTACGGCAGGTAACCAGATCTTCTACAAAGTGGCCTTCGTCATCCAGGTTGGAGTTCGCCTGAGCGATAACGTAGTTGCCTTCTTCGATAGCAGACAGGTAGTGAATTTCGTCGGTCACAACGCCGTCAGTCACTTTACGATACGGCGTCTCAAGGAAGCCATATTCGTTAGTCTGTGCGTACACGGACAGGGAGTTGATCAGACCGATGTTCGGACCTTCAGGCGTTTCGATAGGACATACGCGACCGTAGTGAGTCGGGTGTACGTCTCGAACTTCAAAGCCTGCACGTTCACGGGTCAGACCGCCTGGGCCGAGTGCGGAGATACGACGTTTGTGCGTGATCTCAGACAGCGGGTTGTTCTGGTCCATAAACTGAGACAGCTGACTGGAACCGAAGAACTCTTTCACTGCCGCAGAAATCGGCTTGGCATTGATCATGTCCTGAGGCATCAGGGTATCCAGATCGCCCAGAGACAGACGCTCTTTCACCGCACGCTCAACGCGGACCAGGCCAACGCGGAACTGGTTTTCCGCCATTTCGCCAACGGAACGGATACGACGGTTGCCGAGGTGGTCGATATCATCGACTTCGCCTTTACCGTTACGGATATCGATGAGCTTCTTCATCACTTCGATGATGTCTTCTTTGCTCAGGATACCGGAACCTTCGATCTCGTCGCGCAGCAGAGAACGGTTGAACTTCATACGACCAACCGCGGACAGATCGTAGCGGTCTTCGGAGAAGAACAGGTTCTCGAACAGGCTTTCAGCAGCTTCACGAGTCGGCGGCTCACCAGGACGCATCATGCGGTAGATTTCTACCAGCGCGCTCAGGCGATCGTTGGTTGGGTCGACGCGTACAGTCTCAGAGATGTACGGACCGTGGTCCAGATCGTTGGTGAACAGCGTTTCGATACGCTTGTGACCAGACTGGCTCAGTTTAGCCAGCAGATCCAGGCTCAGCTCCATGTTCGCCGGGCAGATCAGCTCACCGGTAGACTCATCCACGTAATCTTTGGACGCGACTTTACCAGCGATGTACTCAACCGGTACTTCGATGTGCTGAATCTCGTCTTTTTCCAGCTGACGAATATGGCGCGCAGTAATGCGGCGGCCTTTTTCTACATAGACTTTACCGTTAGCTTCGATGTCGAAAGATGCAGTCTCGCCACGCAGGCGTTCCGGCACCAGTTCCATCTGCAGCTTGTTGTCGCGAATTTCGAAGACAACTTTTTCAAAGAACAGATCAAGAATCTGCTCAGTGGTGTAATCCAGTGCGCGCAGAATAATGGTCGCAGGCAATTTACGACGACGGTCAATACGAACAAACAGGTTGTCTTTCGGATCGAACTCGAAGTCCAGCCAGGAACCACGGTAAGGGATGATGCGCGCGTTATAAAGCACCTTACCAGAAGAGTGGGTTTTGCCTTTGTCGCTGTCGAAGAAAACGCCAGGACTACGGTGCAACTGAGAAACGATAACGCGCTCAGTACCGTTGATGACAAAAGTACCGTTGTCGGTCATGAGCGGAATTTCGCCCATGTACACTTCTTGTTCTTTAATGTCTTTAACGGTGCCTTCCGGCGCTTCGCGCTCGTAGATCACCAGACGCAGTTTTACGCGCAGCGGTGCGGAATAGGTTACGCCACGAATTTGACATTCTTTAACGTCAAATACAGGTTCGCCAAGACGGTAGCTGACGTACTGCAGTTCAGAATTGCCGCTATAGCTGGCAATTGGGAACACGGAGCGGAAAGCCGCTTCCAGGCCGTACTGCCCTTCAGGATCTTGCTCGATAAACTTCTGGAACGAGTCAAGCTGGATAGAAAGGAGATATGGAATGTCCAGAACTTGTGGACGTTTACCAAAATCCTTACGAATACGTTTTTTCTCGGTATAGGAGTAAACCATAGGGTTCCTCAGCTCGCTGACAAGTCGACCCACTCTGTCCATCGGAGGGACAGTTTATGCAACACCATTTTGTTGACCGGAAAATCGAATACTTTCCGCAATATCTGTTGCTATCACGCTTAAATCATTTCATTGCGATTTACACAGAGCGAGGCGCCTGTCGCAGTATATTAAGTCGTCGATAGAAACAAACATTGTCAGGACTACCAGCAGTCAAACAGTGTGAAATGCTGCTGGCGCCTTACAGCGCAAAATGGCTGGTGACTAAAAAGTCACCAGCCATCGGCCTGATTTCTCAGGCTTCAACCAGAAAAGTTGGCTTATTTAACTTCAACTTCAGCGCCAGCTTCTTCCAGAGATTTTTTCAGTGCTTCGGCGTCGTCTTTGCTGATGCCTTCTTTCAGGGCAGCAGGTGCAGATTCAACCAGGTCTTTAGCTTCTTTCAGACCCAGGCCAGTTGCGCCACGTACTGCTTTGATAACAGCAACTTTGTTAGCGCCAGCAGCTTTCAGAATTACGTCGAATTCAGTTTTTTCTTCAGCAGCTTCAACCGGGCCAGCAGCTACAGCTACAGCAGCAGCAGCGGAAACACCGAATTTTTCTTCCATTGCAGAGATCAGCTCAACAACGTCCATTACGGACATAGCGGATACTGCTTCAATGATTTGATCTTTAGTGATAGACATTTAAATTGTTCCTGAATATCAGAATAAGTTTATACGTAAGCGAATGCGTTACAAAGATAACTGCGATTAAGCAGCTTCTTTCGCATCGCGTACAGCAGCCAGAGTACGAACCAGTTTGCCAGCCGAAGCTTCTTTCATGGTTGCCATCAGGCGTGCAATTGCTTCTTCGTAGGTCGGCAGAGTTGCCAGGCGATCGATCTGGGATGCCGGGATTAACTCACCTTCAAAGGCAGCGGCTTTGACCTCAAATTTTGCATTCGCTTTCGCGAAATCTTTGAACAGACGAGCAGCAGCGCCCGGGTGTTCCATAGAGTATGCAATCAGGGTCGGACCAACGAACGCGTCTTTCAGGCACTCGAACTGAGTACCTTCAACAACACGGCGCAGCAGGGTGTTACGAACAACACGCATGTATACGCCGGCTTCGCGACCTGCTTTACGCAGTTCGGTCATTTTATCTACGGTAACGCCACGGGAATCCGCAACAACCGCAGACAGCGCGCCTTTGGCTACTTCGCTGACTTCAGCAACAATCGCTTGTTTGTCTTGAAGATTTAAAGCCATTAGCTTTGCTCCTGGATGTTTGCCAGAACAAAATGTTCTGGAACTCACTTCACTCTTCCCAACGAGAAGAGCGTCTTAATACGGTGAGCAGAAACAAGCCAGAGTATAAAAAATAATCTTAGCGTTCTGTCACCGTCTACGCAGGGGATTAAGTCTCTTACGAAACACCTGCGGTCTTCGACGGAGGCCTGGATAGGCCAGGCTCCAACGAACAAATCTTGTCTATGACTTCGTCCTTCGAATTGCTGCTGCGTTGCCTGCTCTCGCTCACACCAGTCACATAGTTAACTATGCTCCTGGCGATTCACTCGCTTGCCGCCTTGCCGCAATTCAAATGACTCGCATAGCGTCTGTATCTTTCAACAGAATCGTGGGGGTAAAATTGTAGACAAATTCACCGCCCACGTAAAGGTATTAGTTTGCAGAAGCGCTCAGGCCAGCCTGATCAACTGCAACACCGGCACCCATGGTGGTGGAGATGCTGATTTTCTTGATGTACACGCCTTTCGCCTGAGTCGGTTTTGCTTTTTTCAGCGCAACCAGCAGAGCTTCCAGGTTTTCTTTCAATTTGTCAGCGTCAAAATCCACTTTACCGATGGTGGTGTGAATGATGCCGTTTTTGTCGTTACGGTAACGAACCTGACCTGCTTTCGCGTTTTTAACCGCTTCAGCAACGTTCGGCGTTACAGTACCCACTTTCGGGTTTGGCATCAGGCCACGCGGACCCAGAACCTGGCCCAACTGGCCAACAACGCGCATTGCATCCGGGGAAGCAATAACAACGTCAAAGTTCATTTCGCCTTTTTTGATCTGGTCTGCCAGATCTTCCATACCTACCAGCTCAGCGCCTGCAGCTTTAGCAGCTTCAGCGTTTGCGCCCTGAGTAAATACGGCTACGCGAACGGAACGGCCAGTACCGTGCGGCAGTACAGTAGCACCACGTACGTTCTGATCAGATTTACGCGCATCGATGCCGAGGTTAACAGCAACGTCAACGCTTTCTACGAATTTAGCAGTGGCCAGCTCTTTCAGCAGAGAGATAGCTTCGTTGATGTCGTACTGTTTGGTCGCATCAACTTTGTCACGGATCACGCGCATGCGCTTGGTCAGTTTAGCCATTTCTTAGTCCTCCACTACCAGGCCCATGGAACGTGCAGTACCTTCAATGGAGCGAGTCATCGCTTCAATGTCGGCACCAGTCATGTCGGCAGCTTTGGTCTGCGCGATTTCCTGCAGCTGAGCGCGGGAAATTTTACCCACTTTGTCTTTGTTCGGCTTGCCGGAACCAGACTTGATACCAGCCGCTTTCTTCAGCAGAACTGCTGCCGGAGGCGTTTTGGTAACGAAAGTGAAAGAACGGTCAGCGTAAACGGTAATAACAACCGGAATCGGCAGACCTTTTTCCATGGAATCAGTTTTCGCGTTGAACGCTTTACAGAATTCCATGATGTTAACACCCTGCTGACCCAGAGCCGGACCAACCGGTGGGCTCGGGTTTGCCATGCCAGCTGCAACCTGCAGCTTGACGTAGGCCTGGACTTTCTTAGCCATTCTAAATTCCTCGTTTGGGTTATAGCGCCCGGAAGGGCTCCCCGTGTTTAAATTCGTTTTACGGGTACGGGACCCATAAAATCAAAAGGCGCGAAATTGTATGCCAACTTCGCGCCTTGTGCAACATTTGATCGCCTTTTTTTAGGCTTTCTCTACCTGGCTAAAGTCCAGCTCCACCGGGGTCGCACGACCGAAAATGGAAACAGAAACTTTCAGGCGGGACTTCTCGTAGTCAACTTCTTCGACCACACCATTGAAGTCAGCAAACGGACCATCGTTAACGCGGACCATTTCACCTGGTTCGAACAGCGTTTTCGGACGCGGCTTATCACCCACCTGCTGCAGACGGTTCATAATCGCATCAACTTCTTTATCGCTGATCGGCGCCGGACGATCGGAAGTACCACCGATGAAGCCCATTACGCGCGGAACGCTGCGCACCAGGTGCCAGCTTGCGTCGTTCATGACCATCTGGACCAGTACGTAACCCGGGAAGAATTTACGCTCGCTTTTACGACGCTGGCCGCCACGGATTTCGACCACTTCTTCGGTCGGCACCATAACTTCGCCAAACAACTCTTCCATATTGTGTAATTTGATGTGCTCACGCAGCGAAGTCGCTACGCGGCCTTCAAAACCGGAAAACGCCTGAACGACGTACCAGCGCTTTTTAGGAGCTTCAGACATCTCAGAACCTCAGGCCAGTGATAAAGGAAACGAGGCGAACCAGAATACCATCCAGTCCCCACAGAATAAGTGACATAACCGCAGTTACCGCAGCTACGATCAATGTGGTGTGCAATGTTTCCTGGCGAGTAGGCCAAATTACCTTACGGACTTCAGTTCTCGCTTCGCGGGCAAACGCAACGGTCGCTTTACCCTTCGTCGTCAACAGCGCGACACCACCTGCTGCAGCAATCAGAATCACAACGGCCAGCGCACGCAGCGGCAGCATCATGTCACGATAAAGGTAGTTGCCAACGATCGCTACGAGCAACAGAACAGCAACAACAACCCACTTCATCGCTTCCAGGCCGCGCCCGCTCCCTTGAGCTTCGGTATTCGCACTCATAAACCAACCTGTTACAAGAATCAGACAAACATTTTTGCCCCGCATAGGCGAGGCAACCAAACCGAAATGCTCTGGCGCGTTTCGGATTTAACGCCATCTACAGAGCCTGTCTCAGCAATGATTATGACAAAAAAAATCACTGATGAGCCAGGTTCTGATTCGAGAGCGTGCAAAAAGGGCATCAAATGATGCCCTTTTCTTACGCTTAGCGTCAAATGTTATCAGCGATTAGCCGAGAACTTTTGCTACAACGCCCGCGCCTACAGTACGGCCGCCTTCACGGATTGCGAAACGCAGACCGTCGTCCATCGCGATCGGGTGGATCAGGGTAACAACCATTTTAATGTTGTCGCCCGGCATTACCATCTCTACGCCTTCCGGCAGTTCGATGGTGCCAGTCACGTCAGTTGTACGGAAGTAGAACTGCGGACGGTAGCCTTTGAAGAACGGAGTATGACGGCCGCCTTCGTCTTTGGACAGAATGTACACTTCGGATTCGAACTTGGTGTGCGGCTTGATGGTGCCCGGCTTAGCCAGTACCTGACCACGTTCGATTTCTTCACGTTTGATACCACGCAGCAGAACACCAACGTTCTCACCAGCACGGCCTTCGTCCAGCAGTTTGCGGAACATTTCAACGCCGGTACAGGTAGATTTCGCAGTATCTTTGATACCAACGATTTCAACTTCTTCACCAACTTTGATGATACCGCGCTCTACACGACCGGTAACAACGGTACCACGACCGGAGATGGAGAATACGTCTTCGATCGGCAGCAGGAACGGCTTGTCAATCGCACGCTCTGGTTCCGGGATATAGGTATCCAGGTGGCCAGCCAGTTCGATGATTTTCGCTTCCCACTCTGCGTCGCCTTCCAGCGCTTTCAGAGCAGAACCACGAACGATCGGGGTGTCGTCGCCCGGGAAATCGTACTGAGACAGAAGTTCACGAACTTCCATTTCAACCAGTTCCAGCAGCTCTTCGTCATCAACCATGTCGCATTTGTTCAGGAACACGATGATGTACGGAACGCCTACCTGACGACCCAGCAGGATGTGCTCACGAGTCTGCGGCATCGGGCCGTCAGTCGCAGCAACAACCAGGATCGCGCCGTCCATCTGCGCAGCACCGGTGATCATGTTTTTAACATAGTCGGCGTGGCCCGGGCAGTCTACGTGTGCGTAGTGACGGATCGCAGTATCGTACTCAACGTGAGAGGTGTTGATGGTGATACCACGTGCTTTTTCTTCCGGCGCGTTATCGATCTGGTCGAATGCGCGAGCCTGGCCACCGTAAGTTTTGGACAGAACGGTAGTGATTGCAGCGGTCAGCGTTGTTTTACCATGGTCAACGTGGCCGATAGTACCGACGTTAACGTGCGGTTTTGTACGTTCAAACTTTTCTTTAGACATCGATTGTCCCTCTAAGACACGGATAAATCGGTGATATCACCACATCAACCAGGCAACATGCCCGACTTGTTGAATGCAATAAACAGAGAGAAACAGGGGAGGAGAGATAAAGAAGTGGTGCTGATACCCAGAGTCGAACTGGGGACCTCACCCTTACCAAGGGTGCGCTCTACCAACTGAGCCATATCAGCACGTCTGGAGCGGGCAGCGGGAATCGAACCCGCATCATCAGCTTGGAAGGCTGAGGTAATAGCCATTATACGATGCCCGCATCCTAAAACTCGGCTACCCTATTCTTTCTGTGTTTCAGGAGAAGAAAACTCTCCCTTTGAGTTGATTCAGTTTTGACACCAACTCTGGTCACACGAGGTGACCGAAAATGGTGGTGGGGGAAGGATTCGAACCTTCGAAGTCTGTGACGGCAGATTTACAGTCTGCTCCCTTTGGCCGCTCGGGAACCCCACCGGACTTGATGGTGCCGACTACCGGAATCGAACTGGTGACCTACTGATTACAAGTCAGTTGCTCTACCTACTGAGCTAAGTCGGCATCAAGTAGCGCGCATTCTAGGGAGACAGAGCGCTTGATGCAACTAAAAAATTGCACAAATTGTTCTATCGCTCACATTTTGCACGACAAGGCCGTTAAATGCTGCTATTTCAAGCAAATCAGTGGAAAAAACCAGCATCGTGGCAGCTATTGGAGGCCATACCTCCTCGCCGTTTAAGGCGAGCGCACCTCCCATCTGTCTGTATAAAGTGCTTTTGCTTCACCCTGATGCCGTTTTTTAACCAATCAAGAAGAAATCCCTTATTGAGGAGAGCGTGATTCGTATCACCTGTACGCGGGAGTAGCACTGTAAAAAGGGTCTTTCCGTTTATTGCGAGGAACTTGCCAATTTGTTGTGCAGGTCGTTCAGAGGGACGAAACGAACGGTCATCTTCGTAACATCATCCATCAAGATAAATAAGGTACACCATCAGCTCCAGCGAAGCGGTTCTGGTTAATGCCTTATTAATACATTTGAGAAAGCGGGTTATGCATGGCAACGCAGCCTTCTTTATCACTAAGCACAGGCCGGTTTGCATATAGAAGGTTTCTACAGTAGCAGGGACGACACTGCCTGCCGAAATAGCGGATTTCCTGAACTCAGCAGATGGAAGCACACATTCAACCGCGATTTATTACAAACGCTTATTCGCGGTAATTCCGTTATCCCGCGCTATTGCCTGGCAGTCTCTGAAACGTGATGCTTTCCCCGGAAAGCATCATGCAGACGCGATTTTTCATATTATTCCCTGCCATCTGGTGTTAACCTCCTGCCCATTGTCCTAACTTATATCAATAACGTCGCGCCATCACATTACCTTAAAAGAAGGCTTCTCGCTCCGTGTCGGAAGCATACGTGGCGAGCCACCATGGCAGGCAGAAAAAGCTTATGAGTAAAAAAGAGCAAACGTTAATGACCCCGTACTTGCAGTTCAATCGTAGCCAGTGGGCTGCGCTTCGTGATTCAGTGCCGATGACGCTCACTGAGGGTGAAATCGCGCGGTTAAAAGGCATTAATGAAGATCTCTCTTTGGAAGAGGTTGCAGAGATTTATCTGCCGCTATCGCGTTTGCTCAATTTTTATATCAGTTCGAATTTACGTCGCCAGGCTGTGCTTGAACAATTCTTAGGCACGAATGGACAAAGAATACCTTATATCATCAGCATTGCAGGTAGCGTTGCCGTGGGCAAAAGCACCACTGCACGTGTATTGCAGGCTTTATTAAGTCGCTGGCCGGAGCATCGCCGCGTTGAATTAATCACCACCGATGGCTTTTTGCATCCTAATCAGGTTTTAAAAGATCGTGGCCTGATGAAGAAGAAAGGGTTTCCGCAATCTTATGATATGCACCGTCTGGTGAAATTCGTTTCCGATATTAAATCCGGCGTGCCAAACGTTACTGCACCAGTATATTCACATTTAATTTACGATGTGATCCCGGACGGAGATAAAACGGTAACTCAACCGGATATTCTGATCCTGGAAGGACTCAACGTATTACAAAGCGGTATGGATTATCCTCATGACCCTCATCATGTATTTGTTTCTGACTTTGTCGACTTCTCCATTTATGTCGATGCGCCGGAAGAGTTACTACAGAAATGGTATATCAATCGCTTCCTGAAATTCCGTGAAGGGGCTTTCACCGATCCGGATTCTTATTTCCATAACTATGCGAAATTGACCGAAGAAGAAGCCATCAATATAGCCACATCCCTATGGAAGGAAATTAACTGGCTAAATTTGAAAGAAAATATCCTTCCAACCCGTGAGCGTGCAAGCCTCGTTATGACCAAGAGTGCTGACCACGCGGTCGAGCAAGTACGCCTGCGAAAATAAAACAAGGGGAGCGAAATGCTCCCCATTTTATTATTCGGCACTGCGTAAGGAAATTTCACCACCCATCCAGGGTTTAATTACTCCATCCTGTTCAAGTAACAATGCACCTTGTGCATCAATGCCACGCGAGATACCAAATATTTCTCTCTCGCCGATGATCAATTTCACCGGGCGATCGATAAAATTATCCAGTTTCTTCCAGCGAGAGAGCCAGGGACTTAACCCTTCTTGTTCAAAAGACTGTAGCGCAGCACGTAATTCATTAATCAGACGGACAGCGAGCGTATTGCGATCAATGGCTACACCCGCTTCTTGCAGGTTAACCCAGCCTTGATTGATCACGTCACTTTCCGCATGGCGCATGGCAAGGTTGATGCCAGCCCCTATCACGATCTGCGCAGCATCGCCAGTTTTACCGGTTAATTCAACGAGGATACCGGCAAGTTTACGGTCACCCAGATACAGATCATTGGGCCATTTCACCCGAACATTTTCTGCGCCAAGTTCTTGCAGAACCTCTGCCATGATAATGCCAATGACCAGACTTAATCCGATGGCCGCAGCCGGACCTTGTTCAAGACGCCAGTACATGGAGAGATAGAGATTCGCACCAAAGGGTGAGAACCACTTACGCCCACGCCGACCACGCCCCGCCTGCTGGTATTCTGCGACACAGGCATCACCGGATCGCAGCTCGCCGATACGATCCAGCAGGTATTGGTTAGTGGAATCAATAACCGGCAATACGGCCACTTTACCTGTTTGAACCTGCGTTACGATCAGTTCTTCATTCAACAATTGGATGGGTTCAGGAAGACTGTAACCTTTACCGGGCACGGTGAATACATCCACCCCCCAGTCACGCAGGGTTTGAATGTGTTTATTGATAGCTGCACGACTCATGCCCAGCCGCTCACCGAGCTGTTCACCAGAATGGAATTCACCATCAGCAAGGATAGAGACCAGGGTTAATGGAATGGTGTTGTCTTTCATGCAATCACCTCCACGGCATTGACTTCGCCACGATGGCCGATAAAACGCACCTCCGGTTCCAGCCAGACATTAAACTTCGCGCCAACCTGTTCACGTACATGGTGAGCCAGGCGGACAACATCTTTACTGGTCGCGTGATTTTGATTGATTAGCACCAGTGCCTGTAACGGATGAACGGCTGCCCCACCAATAGATACACCTTTTAACTGGCATTGATCGATAAGCCATCCGGCAGCGAGTTTTACTGTGCCATCAGGTTGAGGGTAATGGGGAGCTTTTGGTGACTTTTCCAGTAGCGCGGCGGCCTGTTCGGCACTCACAACCGGATTTTTAAAGAAGCTACCGGCATTACCGTTTACTTTCGGATCGGGTAACTTACTGGTGCGCATGCGGCAAACTTCTTCAAAAACGTTCTGCGGCGTTACGGTTGCCGGGTCCAGACGCGTCAGATCGCCATAAGTCAGAACCGGCTGCCACTGCTTAGATAAGCGCAAACCAACCGCGACGATTGCGTAGCGATCCTGATACTCATGTTTGAAGATACTGTCACGGTAGCCAAAGCGGCAAGCTTCTGCCGTTAATCGGCGGGTATTTCCCGTACTCAACTCTACACAGTCGACATAGGCGCAAACGCGCTGCAATTCAACACCGTATGCGCCGATATTCTGGATAGGCGATGAACCAACACAACCAGGGATCAACGCAAGGTTTTCCAGACCGGGCATTCCATGCGAGAGTGTAAATTGCACGAGTTGATGCCAGTTTTCTCCCGCACCAACATGTACATGCCAGGCCTCGGCGCTTTCCTCAGTTTCAATACCCAGGATGCGGTTAATAATGACCGTACCTGTGAAATCTTCCAGGAAAAGAACATTACTGCCCTCACCCAGCATCAATACGGGCTGTTCATTACGTACGGATTCCTGCCACGCTTCAAGTAGTTGCTGCACGCTTTCAGCACGTATTATTTTATTTGCATTGTGATCAATGCCGAAGGTATTCCAGGGCTTAAGGGAGTGGTTCATAGACGCTATCCTGATGCAAAAACCCGGCTAGTTTACCGCATATGCAAAGTGAGCGCTTGTGGTTATATGGGAGGTTTCTTGAGGGATAAAAACGCAAAAAGCCCATCCGTGAGGATGGGCTTCTTACTTGTCTGATGCCTGGCAGTTTATGAATCACGTTGTGATTCACCCTTCGGGCCGTTGCTGCGCAACGTTCAAAAGCGCTCGCTTTTGTCCTACTCTCTGTCGAGTAGCGAACTGCCCCGAAGACGGGTGCAGGTCTTTTAATTTGATGCCTGGCAGTTCCCTACTCTCACATGGGGAGACCCCACACTACCATCGGCGCTACGGCGTTTCACTTCTGAGTTCGGCATGGGGTCAGGTGGGACCACCGCGCTAAAGCCGCCAGGCAAATTCTGTTGCCGGAAACGAATCTTTTTCACTGTGGCTGCGTTGGCTGCATTCGCAAAGTCAGTCACATACTCATGTATGCTCCTTCCTTTCCTTCATTTGCCGCCTTGCCTCAGCGTAAAATCTTTCGTTCCCGAAAATCTGTATCTAAGCTGAAAATTCTCTCAATCCGCCAAAACATCTTCGGCGTTGTAAGGTTAAGCCTCACGGTTCATTAGTACCGGTTAGCTCAACGCATCGCTGCGCTTACACACCCGGCCTATCAACGTCGTCGTCTTCAACGTTCCTTTAGTGTCCTTAAAGGACAAGGGAGAACTCATCTCGGGGCAAGTTTCGTGCTTAGATGCTTTCAGCACTTATCTCTTCCGCATGTAGCTACCGGGCAGTGCCATTGGCATGACAACCCGAACACCAGTGATGCGTCCACTCCGGTCCTCTCGTACTAGGAGCAGCCCCCCTCAATTCTCCAGCGCCCACGGCAGATAGGGACCGAACTGTCTCACGACGTTCTAAACCCAGCTCGCGTACCACTTTAAATGGCGAACAGCCATACCCTTGGGACCTACTTCAGCCCCAGGATGTGATGAGCCGACATCGAGGTGCCAAACACCGCCGTCGATATGAACTCTTGGGCGGTATCAGCCTGTTATCCCCGGAGTACCTTTTATCCGTTGAGCGATGGCCCTTCCATTCAGAACCACCGGATCACTATGACCTGCTTTCGCACCTGCTCGCGCCGTCACGCTCGCAGTCAAGCTGGCTTATGCCATTGCACTAACCTCCTGATGTCCGACCAGGATTAGCCAACCTTCGTGCTCCTCCGTTACTCTTTGGGAGGAGACCGCCCCAGTCAAACTACCCACCAGACACTGTCCGCAACCCGGATTACGGGTCCACGTTAGAACATCAAACATTAAAGGGTGGTATTTCAAGGTTGGCTCCATGCAGACTGGCGTCCACACTTCAAAGCCTCCCACCTATCCTACACATCAAGGCTCAATGTTCAGTGTCAAGCTATAGTAAAGGTTCACGGGGTCTTTCCGTCTTGCCGCGGGTACACTGCATCTTCACAGCGAGTTCAATTTCACTGAGTCTCGGGTGGAGACAGCCTGGCCATCATTACGCCATTCGTGCAGGTCGGAACTTACCCGACAAGGAATTTCGCTACCTTAGGACCGTTATAGTTACGGCCGCCGTTTACCGGGGCTTCGATCAAGAGCTTCTCCTTACGGATAACCCCATCAATTAACCTTCCGGCACCGGGCAGGCGTCACACCGTATACGTCCACTTTCGTGTTTGCACAGTGCTGTGTTTTTAATAAACAGTTGCAGCCAGCTGGTATCTTCGACTGATTTCAGCTCCACCCGCAGGGGCTTCACCTACATATCAGCGTGCCTTCTCCCGAAGTTACGGCACCATTTTGCCTAGTTCCTTCACCCGAGTTCTCTCAAGCGCCTTGGTATTCTCTACCTGACCACCTGTGTCGGTTTGGGGTACGATTTCGTGTTACCTGATGCTTAGAGGCTTTTCCTGGAAGCAGGGCATTTGTTACTTCATCACCGTAGTGACTCGTCATCACACCTCAGCCTTGATTATCCGGATTTGCCTGGATAACCAGCCTACATGCTTAAACCGGGACAACCGTCGCCCGGCTAACATAGCCTTCTCCGTCCCCCCTTCGCAGTAACACCAAGTACAGGAATATTAACCTGTTTCCCATCGACTACGCCTTTCGGCCTCGCCTTAGGGGTCGACTCACCCTGCCCCGATTAACGTTGGACAGGAACCCTTGGTCTTCCGGCGAGCGGGCTTTTCACCCGCTTTATCGTTACTTATGTCAGCATTCGCACTTCTGATACCTCCAGCATGCCTCACAGCACACCTTCGCAGGCTTACAGAACGCTCCCCTACCCAACAACACTTAGTGTCGCTGCCGCAGCTTCGGTGCATGGTTTAGCCCCGTTACATCTTCCGCGCAGGCCGACTCGACCAGTGAGCTATTACGCTTTCTTTAAATGATGGCTGCTTCTAAGCCAACATCCTGGCTGTCTGTGCCTTCCCACATCGTTTCCCACTTAACCATGACTTTGGGACCTTAGCTGGCGGTCTGGGTTGTTTCCCTCTTCACGACGGACGTTAGCACCCGCCGTGTGTCTCCCGTGATAACATTCTCCGGTATTCGTAGTTTGCATCGGGTTGGTAAGCCGGGATGGCCCCCTAGCCGAAACAGTGCTCTACCCCCGGAGATGAATTCACGAGGCGCTACCTAAATAGCTTTCGGGGAGAACCAGCTATCTCCCGGTTTGATTGGCCTTTCACCCCCAGCCACAAGTCATCCGCTAATTTTTCAACATTAGTCGGTTCGGTCCTCCAGTTAGTGTTACCCAACCTTCAACCTGCCCATGGCTAGATCACCGGGTTTCGGGTCTATACCCTGCAACTTAACGCCCAGTTAAGACTCGGTTTCCCTTCGGCTCCCCTATTCGGTTAACCTTGCTACAGAATATAAGTCGCTGACCCATTATACAAAAGGTACGCAGTCACCCCATTAAGAGGCTCCCACTGCTTGTACGTACACGGTTTCAGGTTCTTTTTCACTCCCCTCGCCGGGGTTCTTTTCGCCTTTCCCTCACGGTACTGGTTCACTATCGGTCAGTCAGGAGTATTTAGCCTTGGAGGATGGTCCCCCCATATTCAGACAGGATACCACGTGTCCCGCCCTACTCATCGAGCTCACAGCCTGTGTGCTTTCGTGTACGGGGCTGTCACCCTGTATCGCGCGACTTTCCAGACGCTTCCACTAACACACAAGCTGATTCAGGCTCTGGGCTGCTCCCCGTTCGCTCGCCGCTACTGGGGGAATCTCGGTTGATTTCTTTTCCTCGGGGTACTTAGATGTTTCAGTTCCCCCGGTTCGCCTCGTTTGACTATGTATTCATCAAACGATAGTGCAACGGATTGCACTGGGTTTCCCCATTCGGACATCGCCGGGTCAAAGGTTCATATCACCTCGCCGGCGCTTTTCGCAGATTAGCACGTCCTTCATCGCCTCTGACTGCCAGGGCATCCACCGTGTACGCTTAGTCGCTTAACCTCACAACCCGAAGATGTTTTGTTCTGTCCGGTTTGTTGCGCGTTGTGAATACTGCGTTGTTCCGTACTCGCGATGCTCATGGACATCAAGTCCACTCCGCTCGCTGCGTGCGGTACGCCTTGTCTTCACGTCGCTCACGTCACCTTTTACAGTGTCATCTTCTGATTGCGATAATTTGAGAGACTCGAACACACTTTCGTGTGTCGTTTCAATTTTCAGCTTGATCCAGATTTTTAAAGAGCAAAACTTCGCAGTGCACCTTTTCAGGTTCACTCTGAAGTTTTCTTGTGTTCGCAGTAAAAGATGGTGGAGCTATGCGGGATCGAACCGCAGACCTCCTGCGTGCAAAGCAGGCGCTCTCCCAGCTGAGCTATAGCCCCATCGTGATCACCTCTGTACCGGTAATTCGTTCTGAGACAAGGCGCGGAATAACGAAGCATACTGAGGTATGCGAGTTATTTTGCAACGCAGTATCAGGACGAATTTGGTAGGCCTGAGTGGACTTGAACCACCGACCTCACCCTTATCAGGGGTGCGCTCTAACCACCTGAGCTACAAGCCTGCAGAGATTTCTTACTGCTCTATTTCATCAGACAATCTGTGTGAGCACTACAAAGGCAGGTTCTTTAAGGTAAGGAGGTGATCCAACCGCAGGTTCCCCTACGGTTACCTTGTTACGACTTCACCCCAGTCATGAATCACAAAGTGGTAAGCGCCCTCCCGAAGGTTAAGCTACCTACTTCTTTTGCAACCCACTCCCATGGTGTGACGGGCGGTGTGTACAAGGCCCGGGAACGTATTCACCGTGGCATTCTGATCCACGATTACTAGCGATTCCGACTTCATGGAGTCGAGTTGCAGACTCCAATCCGGACTACGACATACTTTATGAGGTCCGCTTGCTCTCGCGAGGTCGCTTCTCTTTGTATATGCCATTGTAGCACGTGTGTAGCCCTGGTCGTAAGGGCCATGATGACTTGACGTCATCCCCACCTTCCTCCAGTTTATCACTGGCAGTCTCCTTTGAGTTCCCGGCCGGACCGCTGGCAACAAAGGATAAGGGTTGCGCTCGTTGCGGGACTTAACCCAACATTTCACAACACGAGCTGACGACAGCCATGCAGCACCTGTCTCACGGTTCCCGAAGGCACTAAGGCATCTCTGCCAAATTCCGTGGATGTCAAGACCAGGTAAGGTTCTTCGCGTTGCATCGAATTAAACCACATGCTCCACCGCTTGTGCGGGCCCCCGTCAATTCATTTGAGTTTTAACCTTGCGGCCGTACTCCCCAGGCGGTCGACTTAACGCGTTAGCTCCGGAAGCCACGCCTCAAGGGCACAACCTCCAAGTCGACATCGTTTACGGCGTGGACTACCAGGGTATCTAATCCTGTTTGCTCCCCACGCTTTCGCACCTGAGCGTCAGTCTTTGTCCAGGGGGCCGCCTTCGCCACCGGTATTCCTCCAGATCTCTACGCATTTCACCGCTACACCTGGAATTCTACCCCCCTCTACAAGACTCAAGCCTGCCAGTTTCGAATGCAGTTCCCAGGTTGAGCCCGGGGATTTCACATCCGACTTGACAGACCGCCTGCGTGCGCTTTACGCCCAGTAATTCCGATTAACGCTTGCACCCTCCGTATTACCGCGGCTGCTGGCACGGAGTTAGCCGGTGCTTCTTCTGCGGGTAACGTCAATCAACACGGTTATTAACCGTATTGCCTTCCTCCCCGCTGAAAGTGCTTTACAACCCGAAGGCCTTCTTCACACACGCGGCATGGCTGCATCAGGCTTGCGCCCATTGTGCAATATTCCCCACTGCTGCCTCCCGTAGGAGTCTGGACCGTGTCTCAGTTCCAGTGTGGCTGGTCATCCTCTCAGACCAGCTAGGGATCGTCGCCTTGGTGAGCCATTACCTCACCAACTAGCTAATCCCATCTGGGCACATCCGATGGCAAGAGGCCCGAAGGTCCCCCTCTTTGGTCTTGCGACATTATGCGGTATTAGCTACCGTTTCCAGTAGTTATCCCCCTCCATCGGGCAGTTTCCCAGACATTACTCACCCGTCCGCCACTCGTCACCCGAGAGCAAGCTCTCTGTGCTACCGTTCGACTTGCATGTGTTAGGCCTGCCGCCAGCGTTCAATCTGAGCCATGATCAAACTCTTCAATTTAAAAGTTTGATGCTCGTAGAATTAAACTTCGTAATGAATTACGTGTTCACTCTATGAGACTTGGTATTCATTTATCGTCCGAGGACGTTAAGAATCCATGTCACTTTGAGTGCCCACACAGATTGTCTGATAAATTGTTAAAGAGCAGTGCCGCTTCGTTTTTCGCTGCGGCGCGGGGTGTGCATATTACGCTTTCCCGCTGCAGAGTCAAGTGTTTATTTTCACTTTTCTCTGCGGAATTCTCACCGGCATTCGCCTGAGAACCCTGCTAACCCGGCGGCTTGTTTGCCGTTGTTCCGTGTCAGTGGAGGCGCATTATAGGGAGTTCTTGTGAAGTGACAAGCATAAAATTCAAAAAAATTATCGTTCGCTCATATTTCATTCATAGCGGCGGTTAAAGCGGCGCTTTGCTGTTTAACTGAGCAATTTTGCGCGCAAATTCGGTCACCTGCTGCCAGTCGGTATAGACCACTTCTTTACGGGTATCCGTTTCGCCATCCGTCATCTTCATAATGAGTTGAATCATCAGACGATCAAACCAGCGATAACGCGGGTAACGCAGCGCACCTGCAAACACGACGCACTCATCAGGACGCCATGGCGAACGCAGCAAAAACTTACGGGTGTAGTTGTTAGTCTGCGGGGTGCGCTTCTCGGGCTTGCGCGCGACAAGGTTTACAGAGAAGAACGCGCCGGGCAGCGCATTCAGGTTTTTCTGGTGCTGCTTTACGAAATTGTCCAGCGCCGGGTTGAAATGACCATAACGAATAGAAGCGCCGATGACGACGCGCTCATAGGCTGACCAGTCAATCGTCCTGACACGATTGAGATTGAGCACATCGGTACTCACCCCCAGCTCGCTTAATTGCGAGGCCAGATAAGCGGCAATCTCACGCGTTTGTCCATCACGAGTAGAAAACAAAATTAGCGTTTTCACGTATAGCTCCCTTATTCGCGCCAGAAGGTCGGCGTGAACAGTACCAATAAGGTAAAGACCTCAAGACGACCAAACAGCATATTGGCAATCAGGATCCATTTCGCAATCGGGTTCATGCTGGCGAAGTTATCCGCCACTACACCAAGCCCCGGGCCCAGGTTATTGAGTGTCGCCACGACAGAAGCGAATGCGGAGAAGTCATCCACGCCGGTCGCAATGATAGCCAGCATACTGACGATAAATACCAATGCATAGGCGGAGAAGAACCCCCATACCGCTTCAAGAATACGCTCCGGCAGGGCACGGTTCCCCAGTTTGATGCTATATACCGCATTCGGATGCACCAGACGTTTCAGTTCACGGTTACCCTGTTTAAACAGCAGCAGAATACGAATAACTTTCAGGCCGCCCCCCGTCGAGCCCGCGCAGCCGCCGATAAAGGCTGAGCAGAGCAACAGCACCGGCAGGAATAACGGCCAGCGAGAGATACTGTCGGTCGTGAAGCCTGCGGTTGTCGCCATCGACACCACCTGGAAGAAAGCCTGGTTGAGCGTCGTCATCGCCGAACTGTAGACATTATGGAACCACAGCATCACGGTGCAGATCACCACCAGCGTCAACTGTACGCCGATGAACATGCGAAATTCAGGATCGCGCCAGTACACTTTCAGACTGCGACCGCTGAGTAAAGAGAAGTGCAGACCATAGTTACAGCCGGAGATCAGCAGAAAGATGGCGATAATGGTGTTAATCGTAGGGCTGACGAAGTAGCCCACGCTGGCATCATGCGTCGAAAAGCCGCCAATCGCGATGGTTGAGAAGCTGTGCCCGATTGCATCGAAAGCGGGCATACCGGCAAACCACAATGCCAGCGCACAGGCGATAGTCAGCAATACATAGATGAGCCACAGCGTCTTCGCTGTTTCGGCAATACGCGGACGCATTTTATTGTCTTTCAGCGGCCCTGGCATTTCAGCGCGATAGAGCTGCATACCCCCGACGCCCAGAATAGGCAGAATCGCCACCGCCAGCACGATGATCCCCATACCACCAAACCACTGCAGCATCTGACGATAAAAGAGAATGGCATGAGGCAACGAGTCCAGCCCCACCAGCGTGGTGGCCCCTGTCGTCGTTAACCCAGAGAACGATTCGAAAAAAGCATCCGTCACCGTCAGGTTTGGACTTTCGGAGAAGATAAAGGGCAACGCCCCCACACTACCCAGCACGGTCCAGAACAGCACAACGATCAGAAAACCCTCGCGCGATTTCAACTCACTCTTTTCACGGCGGTTAGGCCACCACAGCAGAGAGCCAATCGCCAGCGCGACAAAGAATGTCTGTGTGAATGCCCTTCCTGCGCCATCACGATAGATAAGTGCAACCAGCCCTGGCAGAATCATCGTCCCGGAAAAGAGAATGATCAGAAGTCCAACAATTCGGGTTATGGCACGAAAATGCATCTCTGCCGCTTCCTTAGGTACGCAAAAATTAGGTGGGGATTATTCTTCAATCTTGTGTAATTGCAACGCACCACGACTGAAATCAGCAAGTTTTGTTGAAAAAGCAGCCAGTTCAGATTGCGGGAGTGCCACCCGAAGCCGAACAAACGCCTCGTATTCACTCGCAACAATCTTGCCGGAAAACTGCCCCAGCAGGGTTTCAACCCCGGTCAACTGCCCATATTCACATTGCAAAGTATATTCGGTTAATGGCGTCTTGCGCAGCGTCGTCAACTGCGCAAGCGCCTGGCTCACACCGCCGCCGTAAGCTTTAACCAGTCCACCGGTCCCCAACAACACGCCACCGTAGTAGCGCACCACTACGGCGGTCATTTCCCCGACCCCACTTCCCATTAGCTGGGCGAGCATCGGTTTTCCGGCTGTACCCGCAGGTTCACCATCATCAGAAAAGCCCAGTTGCTGCGAATCATTCGGCGGCCCGGCTACCCAGGCCACACAATGGTGTCGCGCATCCGTGTGTTCAGCACGTACTGACTCGACAAACGCCTTAGCCGCTTCCACACCATCAGTATGGGCCAGGTGTGTGATAAAACGGCTTTTCTTGATCTCTTCGACAAAGGTGACCGGCGCTGCCGGTATCAGCCAGCTATCCATTACGCCAGTTTCAAATCACGCGTCATGTTTTCGATACTGTTTTCGTGAATCACCACGTTGTCTTCGATACGAATGCCGCCAAATGGTTTCAGCGCCTCAATTTTCTGCCAGTTGAAGTGCTTGCTGAACGGGCCGTCACGCCATGGCGCCAGCAGTGATTCAATAAAGTAGATACCCGGCTCAATCGTCAGCACCATACGTGGTTGCAATACACGGGTACAACGCAGGTAAGGGTATTTGGACGGCGCCGCCAGGTGCGTACCGGTATCATCCTGCATAAAGCCTGCAACATCGTGCACCTGCAGGCCAAGCGGGTGACCAATGCCGTGTGGCATGAATGGGCCGGTCAGGTCATTTTCGACCATTGCCTCTTCGCTCATATCAGAGATTATCTGATGTTTACGCAGCAGCTTCGCAATACGTTGATGGAACTGGAGGTGGTACTCGGTGTAGTTAACACCCGACTTCATCGTAGCGATCAACGCCAGTTGTTCATCATTAACATATTTGACCAGATGGGCATAATCGTTATCGCTGTTGGCCGACCAGGTGCGGGTCAGGTCTGCGGCATAACCGTTATATTCCGCCCCTGCATCCAGCAAGAAACTACGCAGTTCTGCCGGTGCGCGATGATCCAGTTTGGTGTAATGAAGGACGGCGGCGTGCTCATTGAGCGCCACAATATTGCTGTAAGGCACATCGGTATCGCGATGCCCGGTTGCGGTCAAATAAGCCAGGTTGATATCAAATTCACTCATCCCGGAACGGAACGCCTCTTCCGCCGCACGATGCCCCATTACCGCCGTTTTCTGCGCTTCACGCATACATGCCAGTTCGTAATCAGTTTTATAGGCGCGGTAATAGTGCAAGTAATCGATCACCCCTTTCGGGTTGATGTTACTGGCAGCGATATCCAGCGAAAGCGCGCGCTCGGGAACCGGGCCGATATACCCAATATTTCCGCGAGCAGCAGGTAACAGGCTGCCAATACCGTCGGCTTTCGGCAGGGCAATCACCTCAACTTCGTCGGTCCAGAAGGAGGTCGGTAACGGCTCAACGTTGTGCCAGTAATCGACCGGCAGGTAGAACCACAGTTTCGGTTTGTTAACGCCATCGACCAGCAACCAGCAATTTGGAACCTGTGTGACCGGAACCCAGGCTTTAAACTGCGGATTGACTTTGAAAGGGTACGGATGGTCGTCGAGAAAGACATTGAACAGTTCACCGGAGTGAATCAACAGCGCGTCCAGTTTAAAGCGGGCCAGCACGTCCCGGGTACGTTCCTGGAGCGTAACGATATGATTTTTATACAGCGCAGCCAGTGAGTCCATCATTCTTCCTTCTGTTTTTTGAGCTCAAGTTTTTGCATCTTAGCATACCTGATCCCGGTAGGGTGATTTCGGCTGAGCGTGATCAAACTAGCAATTCTTTAAAGATAAATTTGCAATTTATTAACATAAAAACCACACTCCGCTTCATCTGGTATGACCAGATCCCTTGCTGGATTCAGGAGACTGACATGCTCTACAAAGGCGATACCCTATATATCAACTGGCTGGAAGATGGCATTGCCGAACTGGTGTTCGATGCCCCCGGGTCGGTGAATAAGTTAGACACGGCAACCGTAGCCAGCCTCGGCCAGGCGCTGGACATGCTGGAAAAACAGGCGGATTTAAAAGGCCTGCTGCTGCGCTCAGAAAAAGCGGCGTTTATTGTCGGTGCCGATATTACCGAATTCCTCTCTCTGTTCCTGGTTCCGGCAGAACAACTGAGTACCTGGCTGCACTTTGCCAATAGCGTGTTCAATCGCCTGGAAGATTTGCCGGTACCGACCATTTCTGCCGTAAACGGCTATGCGCTGGGCGGCGGCTGCGAGTGCGTGCTCGCCACCGACTACCGTCTGGCGACGCCGGATCTGCGCATCGGTCTGCCGGAAACGAAACTGGGCATCATGCCTGGTTTTGGCGGTTCCGTCCGTATGCCACGTCTGCTGGGCGCCGACAGTGCGCTGGAAATCATTGCCGCCGGGAAAGATGTTGGCGCCGAAGAGGCGCTGAAAATTGGCCTGGTCGATGGCGTAGTTCAGCCGGAAAAATTAAAAGCAGGCGCAGTGGCGATTTTACGTCAGGCGATTAACGGCGATCTCGACTGGAGAGCCAAACGCCAGCCGAAGCTGGAGCCGCTGCACTTAAGTAAAATCGAAGCCACCATGAGCTTTACGATTGCCAAAGGTATGGTCGCGCAGACAGCAGGTAAACATTACCCCGCCCCCATAACAGCGGTTAAAACCATTGAAGCAGCCGCTCGCTTTGGCCGTGAAGAAGCCCTGAAACTTGAAAATCAAAGTTTTGTTCCTCTGGCGCACAGTAAAGAAGCCCGCGCACTGGTCGGTATTTTCCTCAACGATCAATACGTGAAAGGCAAAGCGAAAAAACTGACCAAAGATGTCGAGACACCAAAACAGGCCGCCGTGCTGGGTGCGGGTATTATGGGCGGCGGTATTGCTTACCAGTCTGCCTGGAAAGGCGTGCCGGTCATTATGAAAGACATCAATGACAAATCGCTGACGCTGGGTATGAGTGAAGCGGGTAAGCTGCTTAATAAACAGCTTGAACGCGGCAAAATCGATGGACTAAAACTGGCGGGGGTCATTTCCACTATTCACCCGACCCTCGACTATGCCGGCTTTGAGCGCGTGGATGTCGTAGTCGAAGCGGTTGTTGAAAACCCGAAAGTGAAAAAAGCCGTTCTCGCAGAAACCGAAGAAAAGGTAAGCCCGGATACCGTCCTGGCGTCAAACACCTCCACGATCCCGATTTCCGAACTGGCAAGCGTGCTTAAACGCCCGGAAAACTTCTGCGGGATGCACTTCTTTAACCCGGTACACCGTATGCCGCTGGTTGAAGTCATTCGCGGTGAAAAAACGTCTGATAAAACCATCGCTAAAGTCGTGGCATGGGCGAGCAAAATGGGCAAAACACCGATCGTGGTGAATGACTGCCCGGGATTCTTCGTCAATCGCGTGTTGTTCCCTTATTTTGCCGGCTTTAGCCAGTTGCTGCGTGACGGTGCGGATTTCCGCAAAGTCGATAAAGTTATGGAGAAAGTCTTTGGCTGGCCAATGGGCCCAGCATATTTGCTGGATGTGGTCGGTATCGACACGGCGCATCACGCGCAAGCCGTCATGGCGGCGGGCTTCCCGCAGCGGATGCAGAAAGATTATCGCGATGCTATCGACGCGCTGTTCGACGCTAACCGTTTCGGGCAGAAAAATGGCCTTGGCTTCTGGCGCTATAAAGAAGACAGCAAAGGCAAACCGAAGAAAGAAGAAGATGCCGAGGTAAATGCCCTGCTGGCAGAAGTTAGCCAGCCGAAGCGTGACTTTAGCGACGATGAGATTATCGCCCGTATGATGATCCCGATGGTCAACGAAGTGGTGCGCTGCCTGGAAGAAGGCATTATCGCCAGCCCGGCAGAAGCCGATATGGCGCTGGTCTACGGTCTCGGTTTCCCTCCGTTCCACGGCGGGGCATTCCGCTGGCTCGACACGCTTGGCAGCGCAAAATATCTCGATATGGCGCATCAGTTCCAGCACCTCGGCCCGCTCTATGAAGCCCCGGCCGGGCTGCGCGAGAAAGCGCGCCACAACGAAGCGTATTATCCCCCGGTTGAACCTGCCCGTCCGGCAGGTGAACTGAAAACGGCTTAAGGAGTCACAATGGAACAGGTTGTCATTGTCGATGCAATTCGCACCCCGATGGGCCGTTCAAAAGGCGGCGCATTTCGCAACGTGCGCGCGGAAGATCTCTCCGCGCACCTGATGCGCAGCCTGCTGGCGCGTAACCCGGCGCTGGACGCTTCTGCGATTGACGATATTTACTGGGGCTGTGTTCAGCAGACTCTGGAGCAGGGTTTCAATATTGCCCGCAACGCGTCATTGCTGGCGGAAATCCCCCATTCCGTACCTGCAGTAACCGTTAACCGTCTGTGCGGTTCATCAATGCAGGCGCTGCACGATGCCGCCCGGATGATCATGACCGGCGATGCGCAGGTCTGTCTGGTTGGCGGCGTGGAGCATATGGGTCATGTTCCGATGAGCCACGGCGTGGATTTCCATCCGGGTATGAGCCGCAATGTGGCGAAAGCCGCAGGAATGATGGGGCTTACCGCAGAGATGCTTTCCCGGATGCACGGCATCAGCCGCGAAATGCAGGACGCGTTTGGCGCGCGTTCTCATGCCCGCGCCTGGGCCGCCACACAGTCCGGGGCATTTAAAAATGAAATCATCCCCACCGGCGGCCACGATGCCGATGGCGTGTTAAAGCAATTTAATTATGACGAAGTCATTCGCCCGGAAACCACCGTTGAAGCGCTCTCGGCCTTAAGACCGGCGTTCGATCCGGTGAGCGGCACGGTCACTGCGGGGACCTCTTCCGCCTTGTCCGACGGCGCATCGGCAATGCTGGTCATGAGTGAGAGCCGTGCCCGCGAGTTAGGCCTGAAACCACGGGCGCGCGTACGCTCGATGGCTGTCGTCGGGTGCGACCCATCCATTATGGGTTATGGCCCGGTTCCGGCATCAAAGCTGGCGCTGAAAAAAGCGGGCCTGACCACCAGCGACATTGACCTGTTTGAAATGAACGAGGCCTTTGCCGCACAGATCCTACCGTGCATAAAAGATCTGGGGTTGATGGAGCAGATTGACGAGAAGATCAACCTCAACGGCGGTGCGATCGCGCTCGGCCATCCGCTGGGTTGTTCAGGTACGCGTATCAGCACTACCCTGCTCAACCTGATGGAGCGCAAAGATGCCCAGTTTGGTCTGGCGACCATGTGTATCGGGCTGGGCCAGGGCATCGCAACGGTGTTCGAGCGGGTATAACACGATGCCGGGGCGCTTCGCGTGCCCGGCTTACAAAAATTGATCTCAAAGACATTGGCGCCAGAACAAGACGGCAAGCGACTACATCCCGATGCGCTTACAGAAGTAAGTGATTCGGGCAAATGAGTGCAGCCAACGCAGTTATGGTGTCAATGGCAAAGAAAGATTTAGTTGCCGTTTTCCCGCCTGTCAGGGGCGGGCTTTTTATTTCTTATTCTTCTCTCCATCCCTTACACTCCTTATGGGAGCGACACCACATCGACAAGGGAATGAAATGAAGAACGCTACTCTGGCTTTATCCTGTCTGTTTATTCTGTTACCCACATTCGCACTGGCAGCACAGACAGCACTGGCAAATGAAGAGACCCGCCAGGAACAGGTCATGGCACAACGCTGCCTGACATTTGGGCTCAATAAGCTCAGAGCCGACAATCCGGGATTACATGCGAAACTGCAAACCGCCAGGCCGAACGCCAGCACCGCGGTTATTGAGCGCTTCGATGAAAATATCGGTAGCCAGCATATTGCGACCCAGGTGACGGCAAACCTCGAAACGAAGCAAGGCGCGACAGGCGAGATGATGTGTCTGTTAGAAAACGATGAGCCGTTGTTTGTTTACTTCTACAACCTGGATGAGTGATTGCTGAAAACCACCACCTTCACGAAGGGGTGGTTTTCGGGAAGGCTTAAATAAACGCGAATGCGTCGCCAAACAGGCGGTCTTCACGTGCACCACGCTCATTGCAGAACAGGTCACGGGCGATTTTCGCCATCTCAAAACGTCCGGCGATATAGATATCATGCTCCGCCAGCGTACCGAAATCCTGCAATACGGCGGTCAAAACGGTTCCGCTGCGACCACGCCAGTTCTCTTCCGGCTGCTCAACCACCGGCACCACGCGCAGGTTCGGATGATCAACGGACAATGCTTCCAGCTCGGACAGATCGTACAGGTGCTTCTCTTCGCGCCCACCCCAGTAAATGGTGATATCACGGTTCGGGTTTTGCTCAAGCGCCGTCAACAAAATGGAACGCGCGTAGGAGAACCCGGTTCCCCCGGCAATCAGCACTAACGGACGCTCTTCATCGTCACGTAGCCAGGCGTCACCGTGCGGAAGATCCACCACAATTTCCCGGTCTTTCAGGATACGGTCCATCACCGCCATGGCGTAGAGATTTAATTCTGATGCGCCAATGTGCAGCTCGATAAAGTCGTGCTGGCTCGGCGTGGAAGCCAGAGAGAAGGGGCGTTTGTCTCGTTCATCCATCACTACCATTAAGTACTGGCCAGCGCGAAAAGAAAAAGCCGCTTCCGGCACTAAACGGACGCGATATACGGTATCGGTGATGGCGTCTACCGAGGTCACTTTACAGCTTAAGGTTGTCATGCGCTCCCTCTGTCGGGTTCATACTCGTTGTCGTAATGTCTGGCGAAAAACGGCGGCGCGTCAGGCACCTTTACCGTCACTAAAAATGGCCAGTTCATCCCAGATGGCGTCGATACGCGCCGTCACGTCAGGATCTTTCCTGATGGGGCGACCCCACTCTCGTTCGGTTTCGCCAGGCCATTTATTGGTGGCATCCAGGCCCATTTTTGAGCCAAGACCGGAAACCGGCGAGGCAAAGTCCAGGTAATCAATTGGCGTATTCTCCACCAGTACCGTGTCCCGCGCTGGGTCCATACGGGTGGTGATCGCCCAAATCACATCGTTCCAGTCACGCGCATTGACATCGTCGTCACACACAATCACGAACTTGGTGTACATAAACTGGCGCAAGAACGACCAGACGCCCATCATGACGCGTTTTGCATGACCTGCGTACTGTTTCTTCATGGTGACGACGGCAAGGCGATAAGAACAGCCCTCCGGCGGCAGATAAAAATCGACGATTTCCGGGAACTGCTTTTGCAAAATCGGGACGAACACTTCATTGAGCGCCACACCGAGCACGGCAGGTTCATCCGGCGGACGGCCGGTGTAGGTCGAATGGTAAATCGCGTCTTCACGCTGCGTAATGTGCGTGACGGTAAAGACCGGGAAGTTATCAACCTCGTTATAGTAGCCGGTATGGTCGCCATACGGCCCTTCGGGTGCCATCTCTCCAGCCTCAATATAGCCTTCCAGCACCATTTCCGCACTGGCCGGGACTTCTAAATCATTGGAGAGACATTTGACGACTTCGGTTTTGGTGCCGCGCAGTAACCCGGCAAAGGCATATTCCGACAGGGTGTCCGGAACGGGCGTCACCGCCCCCAGAATCGTCGCCGGGTCCGCACCGAGAGCTACAGAGACCGGGAAACGTTCGCCCGGATGCGCCGCACACCATTCCTGAAAATCGAGTGCACCGCCGCGATGGGACAACCAACGCATGATCAGCTTATTTTTACCAATCAGTTGCTGGCGATAAATGCCTAAATTCTGGCGCTCTTTTTGTGGTCCGCGCGTTACCGTCAACCCCCAGGTAATCAGCGGCGCGACATCATCGGGCCAGCACTGCATGATAGGGATTTTGGTGAGATCAACATCGTCACCCTGCACCACTTTTTGCTGGCAAGGCGCACCGCGCAGCCGTTTGGTCGGCATGTTCAGCACTTGTTTAAACTGGGGGAGCTTATCGAAGAGGTCGCGAAAGCCTTTTGGCGGCTCCGGCTCTTTCAGAAAGGCCAGTAATTTCCCCACCTCTCGCAGGGCGCTCACCTCTTCCTGCCCCATACCTAATGCAACCCGACGTGGCGTACCGAACAAATTGCACAGCACCGGCATCGTGTACCCTTTCGGGTTTTCGAACAGTAACGCCGGTCCTCCCGCGCGCAGGGTGCGGTCGGCAATTTCCGTCATCTCCAGATGGGGATCAACCGGTAATGTAATGCGTTTTAATTCACCCTGCTGTTCAAGCAGCGTCAGAAAATCACGTAGGTCATGGTATTTCATGGGGTTTATAATGGCCTCTTGCTAAGCGCTCTATTATACGGTGTTCATCTTCACGTTGCTGTAATTTTGTTAAATCAAGGTGAAAGAGGACGGTAAGTATTGTCGCCAGTTATAATCAACTTCGCCATCGCCTTAGGCTTTTGGTATGCTTGCTCACCGAACTTTCGGAAAAGAACATTATGCAATCCTGGTATTTACTTTACTGCAAACGAGGCCAGCTCCAGCGCGCCCAGGAACATCTTCAACGCCAGGCGGTCAACTGCCTGACGCCAATGATCTCACTGGAAAAAATGGTCCGTGGTAAACGTACCACGGTGAGCGAACCGCTCTTCCCAAATTATCTGTTTGTCGAGTTCGATCCCGAGGTGATTCACACCACCACGATTAATGCGACTCGCGGCGTTAGCCACTTTGTCCGTTTTGGCGCGAGCCCGGCACAGGTTCCTTCAACGGTTATCCATCAGCTTTCCCTGTATAAACCCGAGGGCGTTACCGACCCTGAAACGCCGTACCCCGGCGATAGCGTGATCATTACCGAAGGGGCGCTGGAAGGGTTACAGGCTATCTTTAAAGAGCCGGACGGCGAAGCCCGCTCCATGCTGCTGCTTAACCTGCTGAATAAACAGGTGCTACAGAGCATCAAAAACACCGACTTCCGTAAAGTCTGATCCTGCGTTAAAGCCTGATGCCAAATAGCGTCTGCACGTTTTGATTCGTCACGTCGCTAAGCCATTGGGCATCTTCACCGCGCAACTGAGCGACACAGGCCAGAATATGCCCCAGATGCGCGGGTTCGTTGCGTCTCGATGCCGGTTTCGGCGACAAATCACGCGGCAGCAAATACGGCGCATCGGTTTCTACAAACAGACGGTCTGCGGGGATATACGGCAACACGTCGCGCAGTTCCAGTCCACGCCGTTCATCACACACCCAGCCGGTAATACCCAGATAGATACCCCGCGCCAGACACGCCTGCGCTTCGTCTAATGTGCCGGTGAAACAGTGCAGCACCGCACCGGGCAACCGGGGAAGCCAGGGATCCAGGAGCGCCAGAAAACGGTCATGGGCATCGCGACAGTGTAAAAAAACGGGCATACCACGTTCTGCCGCCAGCGCCAGTTGCGCGGAAAAAGCCCGCTCCTGCTCTTCAGGGGTCGAGAAATTACGGTTGAAATCGAGCCCACACTCGCCAATTGCCACCACTTCTGGCTGGTCGGCGAGCTGGCGGAGGGCATCTGCCGTGTCCTGCGTCCAGCTACTGCTATCGTGCGGATGTACACCGGCGGTGGACCAGCAGCGTGGATAGTGTTTTGCCAGTTGTTGCGCCTGCTGACTTTCATGCAGATTGGTGCCGGTCAGCAGCATGCCGCTGACACCCGCCGCCTGCGCGCGCGCCACCACATCATCACGATCTTTGGCAAACTGGGAACTGGTGAGATTCACACCGATATCAAACATACAGCGCTCCAGACAACAACCGCCCTGACGGGCGGCTGGATTTACTCTTCTGTCGTGGTTTCTTCTTGGTCTTCGTCAACCTGAAGGCGTTTCCCAGTGTAGAAGCGCGCGAAAAAGACGCCCACCTCAAACAGACAGTACATGGGTATGGCCAGCAACGTCTGGGAGAAAACATCCGGCGGCGTCAGCAACATGCCCACCACAAATGCCCCTACCAGCACATAGGGTCGCTTCTGGCGCAACGATTGTGGCGTTGTTATACCCATCCAACACAGCAGCACGATAGCGACAGGCACTTCAAAAGCGACGCCAAAGGCCATAAACAGCCCCATGACGAAATTCAAATAGCTGGCAATATCGGTCGAGACAAGCACGCCTTCCGGTGCCGTATGCGTCAGGAAGCCAAACGCCAGCGGGAACACCACAAAGTAGGCGAATGCCATACCGATATAGAACAGCAGCGAACTGGAAACCAGCAGCGGGATGATCAGACGGCGCTCATGTTTGTAGAGCGCCGGTGCCACAAACGCCCACACCTGATAAAGAATGACCGGTGCCGAGAGAATCAGCGACACCATGAAGGTCAATTTGATCGGCGTGAAAAAAGGTGACGCCACATCGGTTGCGATCATCGTCGCACCCAGCGGCATCTGTTTAATCAAGGGCGCTGAAACTATCTGATAGATGTCATTGGCAAAATAAACCAGCGCCAGAAAGATCACGATAACGGCAATAATGCAGTTTAACAGGCGCTTACGTAGCTCAATCAAATGCGTGATGAGCGGTTGAGTATCATCGACAGCCATGTTCAGGATTTATCACTTGAAGAAGGGGTCGCCTCAGAAGCCGTTTTCGCTTCTGCGGCCTGAGTTACGGTTTTTTTCGCCTCCGGCGCATCCTGAATGTCAGGAGCCTGCTCCGGTGCGCTGGCCTGCGCTTCTGCCGTTGCCGGAGTGACGCCTTCGTGCTGCGCTTCGTTACCTTTCACCACCGGGTTATGGATAGTGTGCGCTTCATCGCTGGCCTTTTCCGGATCGTTGACGGTATAGGAACGTTTCATCGACTCGGCTGCCTGGCGCAACTCATCCATTGATGCCTTTAGTTCCGGCGTCAGGTTGTCCAGGCTGGCTTTCTCAACTTTCTTGAGGCTGTCCTGAAACTCTTGCAGCTTAAGCTCCTGAGTCAGCTCATTTTGCACCGTCGTCGCCAGCGAGCGCAGCGCGCGGATCCAGCCCACAATCGTACGCACCGCAACGGGTAAACGCTGCGGCCCCAGAACCACAAGGCCGATGACGAAGACTAATAGCAGTTCGCTAAAACCAATATCAAACACGAATTACACCTGTTCTTTGTCGTGACGCTTTTCGTCTTTCTTCACGTCCTCTTGCTTATCAGCAAGAGATTTAGCAGTGAAATCCGCATCCTCTGCAGATTTGTCTTTGTCTTGCTTGTCATCATCGCTCATGGCCTTTTTAAAGCCTTTGATCGATGCACCCAAATCGGAACCGATAGAACCGAGTTTTTTCGTTCCAAACAGCAGCACGACGATAACCGCAACAATCAACAACTGCCAAATACTGATACCACCCATACATAGTCCTCTGTAGGAGATGATGAAAACAAGCCACAGTATACGTTACCGGGCCTCCCAGGGGCGATGTTAAAATCAGCGAGTTTTGCGCCAACCGACAATCCAGGTTAATAAACCGATAGCCATTAACCATCCGGGGGCGAAACCCCATTCCGGGCGATTAATCAGCAACAGGGTTCCACTCAACATCAGCGTCGCGCCGATGCCAAACAGATAACGGGATTGCCCCTGACGCACATGGTTGGTCTGCAACTCGCTGGCGATCCTATCAACGCTATGCTGCAATTGCTTACCCTGCCGCAAGCTGTTGTACACCAGTTCAGGAAGCTCTGGCATTTTCTCGATCCAGAAGGGCCCTTTCTCTTTCACCGCTTTCAACAGCGCCGGTATACCCACCTGATCTTTAATCCACGACTCCAGGAATGGCTTCGCCGTTTTCCATAGATCCAGTTGTGGATAAAGCTGACGACCCACACCCTCAATATAAAGCAGGGTTTTCTGCAGCAGCACCAGTTGCGGCTGGACTTCCATATTGAAACGGCGTGCGGTGTTAAACAGGTTCAGCAGCACATGGCCAAACGATATTTCCGCCAGCGGCTTTTCAAAAATCGGTTCGCACACGGTACGAATGGCAAATTCGAAATCTTCAACGTTCGTATCCGGCGGCACCCAGCCGGAATCGACATGCAGCTCAGCCACCTTACGGTAATCGCGGTTGAAGAAGGCGATAAAGTTTTCCGCAAGATAACGCTTATCTTCTTTGTTCAACGACCCGACGATACCGCAGTCGATACCGATATACTGGGGGTTTTCCGGGTGTTCAAAGCTGACGAAAATATTGCCAGGATGCATATCGGCATGGAAGAAACTGTCGCGGAAAACCTGGGTGAAGAACACCTGAACACCGCGCTCAGCCAACAATTTCATGTTGGTTCCGTTTTTCTCCAGTGTCGCCACATCGGAGACCGGAATGCCGTAAATGCGCTCCATCACCATCATGTTCTGGCTACAGTAGTCCGGATACACTTCGGGGATATAGAGCATCGGGCTGTTTTCGAAGTTACGTCGCAGTTGGATAGCGTTCGCCGACTCACGGAGTAAATCGAGTTCGTCGATCAACGTTTTTTCGTACTCACGCACCACTTCTTGCGGACGCAGACGACGCCCGTCCGGCAGCAAGCGAGGCACCCAGCCAGCCAGACGGTAAATGAGTTTTAAGTCTGCTTTGATGATCGGCAGAATGTCCGGGCGGATAACTTTAATGACCACCTCTTTGCCGTTCTCTTTCAACCGCGCGGTATGTACCTGGGCAATGGAAGCGGAGGCCAGCGGCTCAATCTCGAAATCAACAAACCACGCCTCAACGGGCAGACCGCCCATCGCTTTTTCAATCTGCTGTTTGGCCAGTACGCCATCGAAAGGGGCCACTCTGTCCTGCAACATAGCCAGTTGATCGGCGATATGCGGCGGGAAGAGATCGCGTCGGGTAGAGAGCATTTGCCCGAATTTAATCCATACCGGACCTAACTCCTGTAACGCCAGGCGTAAGCGTACCCCAAGTGCTTTCTCTTTATGCCGATTGGGCATCCAGAATAGCGTGCGTCGCCAGAGTCGCAGCGGCAACGTAATACGCATGACGGGGATAAGCTCATCAAGGCCGTAACTTAAAAAGGTCTGGATGATGAAATAGAGGCGCCGAATTTCTCCTGGCGTCATTTGCCCTCCAGTTTATCCAGGCGTTTGCTGAATGCGTCCACTGCGCGTTCTACTGCGGCGGTTTCTTCCGCAAACCAGGCCACTTCCAGTGCCCCAGGCGCCAGACGCCACTCTTCGGTAAGCACTTCTGCCACATAGTTCTGCTGGCGCTCAAAGCCGTGGCGTACCAGAAACGCACCGTTACGCAGTGCTTTGCCAATCCCCTCAGCAGCCACATCGCCGGTATAAGGGGCCAGCAGTTCCGCAACATCGAATTCGGCCAGATCCATCAGCGCAACAAGATTTTGCACCACCTGAATATCGCCCTGGACTTCCAGTTCGCCCGAGCGAATCAGCGCAGTCAACTGCTGTCTGTCACGCAGCTTAGGCAAAACGCGAAGCTGGGTAATCACCGTACAATCAGCCTCGCCTTCCCACTCGCCCAGCACATCGACCTGGCGTTCACTAAAGGCCAGCACCAGTGGCGAAGCAAACTCTTTTAGCGCAATGCGCAACACTTTTCCCTGCAACCGCTGCCGGGCAGGTTTAAGCGCCCGCTCGCGATAGAAAAAGGTATTCAGCACACGCTCAACACCCGCAGTCACCAGTGGCTTAAAAGGCATGTGAACTCCTGTCAGAACTTGTAGCCACGATGCAGCGCAACAATGCCTGCGGTCATGTTGTAGTAATCGACGTTTTCAAATCCTGCGCTCTGCATCATCGCTTTCAGGGTTTCCTGATCCGGATGCATACGGATGGATTCCGCCAGATAGCGGTAGCTTTCCGCATCGCTGGCTACCAGTTGCCCAATGCGCGGCAGCACATGGAAAGAGTAGGCGTCATACACCTTGCTCAGCGGTTCAATAATCGGTTTGGAAAATTCCAGCACCAGCAGGCGTCCACCGGGTTTAAGCACGCGGTACATAGAACGCAGGGCACTCTCTTTTTCGGTGACATTACGCAGACCAAAAGAGATGGTGATGCAGTCAAACGTGTTATCCGGGAACGGCAGCGCTTCGGCATTCGCCTGGACATATTCAACGTTGCCGATAATGCCGATATTGCGCAGTTTTTCGCGGCCCATTTTGAGCATGGACTCGTTAATGTCTGCCAACACTACCTGACCTGTTTCGCCGACCAGACGAGAGAATTTAGCCGTCAGGTCGCCGGTTCCCCCGGCCAAATCGAGAACTTTTTGCCCGCGACGCACGCCGCTACAGTCGATCGTAAAACGTTTCCACAAACGGTGGATGCCCATCGACATTAAGTCGTTCATGACATCGTATTTTGCGGCAACCGAGTGGAACACGTGTGCCACCATCTCGGCTTTCTGATCTTTGGCGACGGTCTGAAAACCAAAGTGCGTCGTCTCTTTTGAATCTTCCGCCATCTTAGTGCCTGCTATTGAAGAAAATGTTCGTGAAGTGTAACAGATTGGGCGAGATTGCCCTACGTTTCAACCCTCCGCTGAACAGTTCATTAAGCGTGTGTTCTATAAGCAGCGGATACGAATCGGTTGTTTTTATTGTGAACCGCAAGCGTGGCAGGTGGGCAAAATACGGATTAATCCCGCCCTGGGAAACAGCAGATAAGCAAAAGGCCGGGCATGCCGGCCTTCATACGGAAGGAAATAATTACAGCAGACGGCGCGCGGCTTCCACCACGATTTTCACCGCATGGCTTTCCGTTTGCTTCATGGTCTCAGCGTTTGGAATTTCCTGCTGGGTACGGTTGACGATAACACCCGCCACCATCCCGGCACGCAGCCCCTGGCTTGAGCACATGGTCAGCAAGGTTGCGGATTCCATTTCGTAGTTCATTACGCCCATGGACTGCCACTCTTCCATAGAACCTTTGAAACGGCTCACCACGCGGCCGGAGAAGGTGTCATAACGCTCCTGGCCTGGGTAGAAGGTGTCGGAAGAGGCGGTCACACCGATATGGGTGGTTGCCCCCACTTCTTTCGCCGCAGCCACCAGCGCGGTGGTGCACTCGAAGTCAGCCACAGCCGGATATTCCATCGGCGCAAAATGCAGGCTTGCACCGTCCAGACGAACGGACGCGGTGGTGACCAGTACATCACCAACATTAATATTGGGCTGAATAGCGCCTGTCGTACCGACGCGCAGGAAAGTGCGGATACCCAGTTGGGCCAGCTCTTCTACAGCGATAGAGGTTGACGGGCCGCCGATACCGGTGGAGCAGACGATGACAGCTTTGCCATCCAGTTCAGCGCGCCAGGAGGTGAACTCGCGGTGAGATGCCAGCTTAACCGGCTTATCCATCAGCGCGGCGATCTTTTCCACACGCTCTGGATCGCCAGGGACGATGGCAAGCGTAGCCCCTTGTAAATCGTTCTTGGTGAGGCCGAGATGAAAAACATCAGACTTGGACATAAAAACTCCTCTGTGATCAGGGTTAGTCAGAAGAAGCAAAACGGTACTTTACAGAAGGTATGCACGCAATTTCGTGATTGAGATCTCCATGATGTAATTTGTTTGCATAACATTTCCATAAAATAGTGATATCAATCACATTAACACATTCAGCCGTCTCGCCCTGCTCCAAAGATAGCCTTTTTCGCGCAGGATGATTTGCGCTCTGTCGGACTATAGTTAGTGGAGCGCTAAATAAAGGGTATGGAGAACGCCATGACAACCAAAACATTACCGGGCTTCGCGCCGGCGGCATCACCTCACGCTTCAACCACACTGCACACCCCGGAAGACGCCATCATCGCTGGCGAAACCACCATCCCAAGCCAGGGCGATAGCATGCCTGCGTACCATGCGCGGCCGAAAAATGCCTCCGATCCCCTGCCCGTGGTGCTGGTGATTCAGGAAATCTTCGGCGTACATGAGCATATTCGCGACCTGTGCCGCCGCCTTGCGCTCGAAGGGTATCTGGCCGTCGCCCCTGAACTCTATTTTCGTCAGGGTGACCCGAATGATTTCGCGGATATTCAGACCCTTTTTGATGGGCTGGTCATGAAGGTGCCCGATGCGCAGGTGCTGGCCGACCTCGATCATGTTGCCAACTGGGCGGCACGTAATGGCGGTGATGCTCATCGACTGTTGGCGACCGGTTTTTGCTGGGGAGGAAGGATTACCTGGCTGTACGCGGCCCATAACCCGCAATTGAAAGCCGCGGTCGCCTGGTATGGGAAACTGGTGGGACAAAAATCACTGAATTCACCGAAGCATCCGGTGGATATCGCCACCGACCTCAATGCGCCGGTCCTCGGTCTGTATGGCGCACAGGATACGGGGATCCCGCTGGAGACGGTCGAGACCATGCGTCAGGCGTTACGCGCCGCCAACGCGCACGCCGAGATCGTGGTTTATCCTGACGCCGGGCATGCGTTTAACGCCGATTATCGTCCCAGCTATCATGAAGAATCAGCCAAAGATGGCTGGCGCCGGATGCTGGACTGGTTCGCCCAGTACGGTGGCATAGCACGCTAATACTGCCTATGGAGAGCGACGCAGAACGGTATGATCTGTGTCGCTCGCGACACGTGCCTGGCTCTCGTGCCGCTTAATCACGTTCCGCCAGTGGGACTATCTGCCACTCTTGTGGCGTTTCGCCAGGCGAGATCCACATCGGCACCGCGTTCCCCACGCGATCGCCATAAGGCGTGCCGAAGGCGTGATAGCGGATCACACGGTAAACGCCAGAATGCGCCACAATTAACGGCGTATCGTATTGTTCCAGCAGGCTATTAAGCGCATCCGTGACGCGGGTGCAAAAGGTCTCCCAACTTTCACCGCCAGGCGGCGTACTTTCATACGGCGTTAACTCTGCCAGCGGACGGTTTTCCAGCTCGCCCCAGTCGCGCTCACATAAATCCGGCATAACCACATGGGCCGCACCAGGTAGCGCCAGTTCGAGGGTGCGTTGGGCCCGCTTGAGCGAACTCACCGCCACACCATTCCAGTCATAACGGCCCAGAATGGGGGCAGCGGAACGTGCCTGCTGCTCCCCTTCGTCGGTCAGCGGCACATCCGTACTCCCGCCAATCACTTTATCGCGGTTAAGCGGCGTCTCGCCGTGACGAACAAAAACAAAGGGTTTGCATATCAGTGGCATAGATCCACCCCCAACATATTCTGTGTAACGATGTGGCATTCAGGTGCGAGTTGCCAGTCCTGGATGTCCTCTACATGAGTAAACATCGGCACCAGCTTGCTGCACTTTAGCATCGACACCAACAACATTAAGGTATTGAGAGTTGGATGCACATTCCAGCGGCAAAAATCCACTTCCCCGGCCAGCCACTGTTGATGGTTAAGGCGATTCATATGACCCGTAAACAGGGTACGATGGTGGAAATCTTTGCGTCGACGCAGTTCGCCCGCCACCCCACTTTGCCCATCAGGATCTGCGGCCAGAATCAGCGATGACTGGGCGGAAAACGCCGGAAGAGTGCGCAAAAGCTGCTGTAAATCTGCCTCTACATCCTCGCGCAAACTGCCGTCATTATGCGCGGCCATTTGCCTGAGCACCTCCTGACAGGGCGCATCAAGCGCGATGTCGGTATGCCCCTCACGCGCCAGTAGCAGCGCCAGTTCCACCGCCCTGCCCGACGGCGGCACCGGACACAGCACCGGATGCGTCAGACTAGCACGCAATTTATCCCACTGCTGGCGTTGTGAAACGTTATAGAGCCCGTACGACGCATCCACCAGCGCAATCTGCGCAGGCGGCGGTGCATCAAAGCGAAACAGCGCCGATTCCATGCTGATATCGCCGCTGTAAAACAGGCCGCCGGCCACATTAAGATGAAACCACACCCCGCCCCAGGCGTGTCCGCAACTGCCCGTCGTCACAGTAATGTCGTCCAACTGGAATTGTCCGCGTACCGCAATGGGGTGAACGTTGTGCCCTGCGGGTAATGATTGTGCGGTGGTCTGCGTACAATAGACCGGGATGTGCGACGCAAGACGATGCAAACCGCCAATATGATCAACATGATCATGGCTAAGCAGGATCGCATCGATCTTTTCCGGTACTGGCCAGAGTTCCGTATGCGGATCCAGCGCACCGCCTGCATCCAGCAAAATACGTTGCCGGGGCGTGGAAACCAGAATCGCTGCGGGGGCTTTATGTCCCGCCCCACTGATAATCTCAATTTGTACCGTCACGCCGCCTCCAGGCACCATCCTTGTAACAGGCGCACACCTGCGCTCTGCTGTTCACGCAACGGCAAATGGTGGAAGGCGCTTAACCGCTGCCCATCCGGCAGACGCAGTTCCAGCAGGTAGCGTTCTCCCTGGAAAATGCAGCTTTCCACCGTTGCCTGCAACCCGCTATCACTCACCATGACATGCTCCGGGCGAACCAACACCTGCTGACGCGGCTGTGTATTGTCGGGGGCAAGACCGTCATGCAATTGCGCGCTATCCAGTTGTGCTTGCGGATACTGGGTTGCCAGCGACAGAATGCTGCCTTTACCGATAAACCCCGCCACCCAGGCATTTTGTGGATGCTGATAGAGCGTCTGCGGCGCCCCCCACTGCATTAATTCTCCCTGATGCATCACCGCAATGTGGCTGGCCAGCGCCATCGCCTCGGCCTGATCGTGGGTAACATAGACAAAAGTCGCCCCGGTACGGCGGTGAAACTCGCGAAACGTCTGCTCCATGGTGGCGCGCAGATGACGGTCGAGGTTCGCCAGCGGTTCATCCAGCAACACCACTTCCGGCTCCGACACCAGGCAACGGGCCAGCGCCACGCGTTGACGTTGACCGCCGCTAAGCTCCTGCGGCGAGCGCCCGGCATAAGCGCCCAGTTCCACCACATCCAGCGCTTCCATCACCCGCTTCTGGCGCGCAGCGCCATTCACTTTGCGCAATTTCAGCGGATAGCCCACGTTTTCCGCCACTGTCATATGCGGCCAGAGGGCATAAGACTGGAATACCATCCCCATATCGCGGGTTTCCGGCGGCATATGCACCCGCGAGTCCGCCAGCAGGCGATCCCCCAGCAACAAGCGCCCGGAAGAGAGGTGCTCAAGCCCGGCAAGAATACGCAGCGTGGTGGTTTTGCCACAGCCGCTCGGCCCCAGCAGTGCGGTGAAGGCCCCTTCGGGAATGGTCAGACTCAGATCCCGTACCACGGCCTGCTCTCCAAACACCTTGTTTAGCCGTTCCAGTATTAGCTCTGCCACGGGATAACTCCTTTGGGTAAATACTTGCCGAGACTACTCAGCAATAACATGACGCAGGCCACCAGCCCCACGACTAATACGGAGATCGCCGAGGCCAGCACCTTGTTGCCGCTTTCGTCGAGATTAAAAATCACCACCCCGAGCGTCTCTTTACCGGCACTCCACAACAGCGCGGAAACGGTCAGCTCATTGACGGCGGTCAGAAAGACCAGCAGCGCCCCGGCAAATGCGGCGGGGGCCAGCAGCGGCAACACAATATGGCGCAGACGCTGCGAAAAATTCGCCCCGGCCAGACTGGCCGCCTCTTCCATCGCCGGGTCAAGCTGCAACATGCTGTTATGCACCGGCTTTAGGCAGACCGTCAGAAAACGGGCAAGATAAGCGAGGAAAATGATGGTCAGCGTCCCACTCAGGCTGATACCCACCAGCGGCAGCGGACGGGCAAACAGCAAAATAAAGGCAATCGCCAGCACCACGCCCGGCAGGGTGTAGGGAATATCGATGACGCTATATAACCACCGCAGCGGACGGCTGGGATAGCGCACCAGTAGCCACGCCAGTGGCAGACACAGCAACATCAGCACCAGCGAGGCGCTCACGGAGAGCGAGATACTGTTAGTGAGTGCTCGCCAGGTAGCGCTCTGGTTATCAAACATCGCTCGCCAGGCGGCAAAGGTCAGGGTATCGGCATTCAGCGGCACGCCCAGTGTGGGTACCAGCGACGTTGCAATCAGCGCCAGCAGCGGTGCCAGCAGGATGGCGCACAACACCATTCCCAGCAGCACTTCGGTCGCCAGTCGCCATTTACCTAACTCAAAACTGAGCGCCCGCCCGGCCATCCCGATAAGCGGCAGCGCGTGACGACGCTGCATATATCCCTGCAAGGTCACGATACCAATGGCGAGCACGCCCATCAGCACAGACAGCGCCGCGACGTCGTTTAACATCGACGGACCAAAGCTGGAGAGCGTCTGGTAAATCTGAATCGGCAGCACGAAATAGGAAATGGGTATCCCGAGCATGGCAGGAATGCCGAAGTTACCCAGCGCGGAGACAAATGCAATCGCCGCACCGGCCCACAGCGCGGTACGGCACAGCGGCAATACGATATCGATAAACACCCGCCACAACGAGGCGCCATTCAGCCGCGCGGCTTCAATTTGCTCTTTTGGCAGACACTGTAGCTGCGTGCGCAGAGCCAGAAAGACCAGCGGCGCATGCTGGATCCCCAGCAATAGCGCGATGCCTTCCGGCGAGTAAAGGGGATTGGTACTGCCAAACCCCGGCGCGAGCCCAATACTGTTGAGCAAAATGCTGCTGGGGCCAAACAATTGTAACCAACTCAGGGCGGTGACCTGCGGGGGGATCATCATTGGCAGCATAAACAGGAAGACCCAAATCTGCTTGCCACGAATATTGGTCAGGGCCAGGCAAAAGGCGAAAAAACTGCCCAACAGCAGCGACAGCACCGTACCTAACCCGCTGGTATACAGGCTATTGTAGAGCGCAACCCAGGTGGATTCATTGCTCAACACGCGCCACAAGCTACTGTTGCTACCTTGCTGCCAGTCAAAGAGGGCGGAAATAAGCAGTCGCAGGCTGGGCAGCAGACTCAGCAAGGCGATCAGCGCGAGTAAAAGCCACAGCAGCCCTTTCGGCGGGCTGCTGGCGGTAGATTGGTGCAGTGTCATGTCCGTCATGACTTAGCGGTTTCCGAACAGATCGGCAAAACGCTTTTTGTTTGCTTCGGTATCAGCCAGCGCTTTTGCCGGATCGTATGGCATCAGTTTAATGGTGTCACGCGCCGGGAAGCCCTGAGGTACTGGTAAGCTGGCGTCCGCCGTCAGGTAGCCCTGTTTGAGAACCAGCTTCTGCCCGTCTGCGGAGAGGACAAAATCGATGAAGGCTTTCGCGTCCTCAGGGTTTTTCGCCCCTTTCATCATGGCGACCGGTTCGGTCACGATGCTGACGCCCTCTTTCGGGAAAACGAACTCAATCGGCGCGCCTTTGGCTTTTTCACGGATCGCCATGTAATCCACCAGTACGCCGTAGGCTTTACTGCCAGAGGTGATGGCGCTCATCACGCCGCCATTACCACTCTGCGGCATCGCGCCGTTCTCTTTCAGTTTCTCGTAATACTGCCAGCCGAGCTGCGGGTCATTCATTAACGTCGCCATATGAATCTGCGCGGCGCCGGAATAGAGCGGGCTTGGCAAGGTGGTCATATTTTTCAGTTCAGGCTTGAGCAGATCCTGCCAGGATTCCGGCTTTACCGGGGCTTTGCTGTGGTACGCAATGCCGGTAGTGATAAGTTTCGTACCGTAGTAGTAGCCGTCTTTATCATAGAGTTGAGCATCGTAGCGGCTGGCCTGCGGTGATTTGTAGGCCGCCAGCAGATTTTGCTGTTTCAGGGACTCCATCGACACACTGTCGGCGATGAGTAAGACATCCGGGCTGGCGCCACCGGCTGAAATTTCAGCCTGCAGGCGGGCAATCAGCTTTGCGGTTCCATCGCGAATCCATTTTACTTCGACATCCGGGTGCGCCTGCTCAAACGCACTCACCGTCATTTGCGCATCTTCGGTTGGCTGGCTGGTGTAGAGCGTCAGAGTGGATTTCGCGAAAGCGGTGCCACTCATGAAAGCCAGCAATGCCGCTGCCAGCGCAATTTTCTTACTCATGGTTTCGTCCCCCTGGTTTTCGTTGTGACGATTAAAACAGGGGAATCTGACAGAAATATGACCCGTTTTTTTCGTAGTAATAATTTCATATTCGCGGGCTAGCATGAGCGCAAATCCCCTCTGCCGGACGCAAATATGACTCCAGAAGCACGTCGCAGCGCGATTGTCGCCATCGTGACAGAGCACGGTGAGAGTAGCATTGAACAACTGTCGCACTATTTCGGCGTCTCGCTGCAAACAGTACGCAGCGATTTGCGCGAACTCACCGCGCAAGGGCTGTTATTGCGCCGTCATGGCATGGTCGCCCCTTTCGCGCGCGAAAATATTGGCTATCAACAGCGCGAGATCGTCAACGTTAACGGTAAGCGCTGGATTGGTGAACGGGTCGCACAGTTGCTCAGCGAAGCGCAAAGCTGCTTTCTCGGCACTGGCACCACCGTGGAAATGGTAGCGCGCGCCCTGCCGGACGATATCCGTCTGGCGGTGTGTACCAATAATCTGCACGCCGCCACGCCGCTAAGTCTGCTTCCTGGCTGCGAACTGACCGTCGCGGGTGGTCGCGTGCGTAAGCGCGATCTGGATGTGATCGGCAGTGACGCCCTGACCTTCTTTCGCCGCTATCGTGTCGATATCGGGGTGGTGTCCGTTGGCGGAATTGGCGAAGAGGGCGAGCTATACGATTTCAACGATGAAGAGGTGGTGGCACGTCAGGCGCTGGTCGCCAGTGCGGAAGTCAATGTTCTGGTGGTCGATAGCACCAAGTTTGGCCGCCGGGCGATGTGCCGCAACGGTGATATCGGCGATTTCCATTATGTGGTGAGCGACAGAGCCCCCACCGGCCCCCAGCGCGATCTGCTGGCACAGCGCCGCACGCAGTGGCTGTGTCGGGAAGAATAAAATAGCCTATTCAGGCTGTATCCTTTTATATATTGAAAATAAAGAGATCGCGCAATTCGTGATCTCTGCGGGTCGTAAATAAAAATTATTACATATATAAAAAACATTTCAACCAAACCATTAAATAACGTCAGGATGACGTTTACTTTCTTCACATCAATACGATTAAAGGATGACTCATGCCCACCCACATAGTAAGCACAAGGATTCGATCTAATGTCCCCCCCGATTATATTCTGTATGATTTATTGATTTATCGAATGGATGAGCAACGCAATAAGCGTATTCTTGTCGATGTAACGCAACAAAATATACAGAGTAATTATGAAACACAACAGCACATTACTCAGGAAACATCAGATCCGGGCACCACTATTTATATAATGGAAGTCACTCTGTATCGGCAAAACATGCTAGAAACTCGGCGCATAACCCCCACGCCCTTTAATAAAATGTATACCTTAGCGGAATTGAGTTCTGGTCGCGCATGGTCCCCTATTAAACGTGAAAATCCGTGTTATTTTGAGACGAGGGAACAAACGCGCCTGGTAAAACCCGGTGAGGAAAACATACAGGCCGTTCAGATTTCGAGCCCCGAACGCCCCTTTATTGCTAAAGAGTACCCTATTGGCCATGACCTTGATCCCTTCGAGCGCAGTATTATTAGAGAGCAGATAACCACGCGATTTAATCAGCTGGATTATCCTAACCAAGGGTGGGGAAGTTTGTGCGGTCCAGCCGCATTTTTCTACTGCCTGCAAATGGACAGACCCGATGTCTACGCTCAGGCAGCACGTGAACTGTGGTGCTGGGGCAAAACCAAAATTGGCGAATTAGAAATTACGCCGGGAGAGGGGTGTAGACACCCGTCAGGGGAATTTTACGACCATGACTTAACTCCCCCAGATCCTATTATTTCTGGTGTCGACTGGATAACCCTCGCCAGCCTCAGAGATTCGGAAAACGCGATAATTAACTACGATGCCGTCGATTGCCCTGCCGCCGGGGTCACCATGTGGCAGACTCTGGCAGAGTGGTTCCAAAAAGCGGGTTATGAACTTGTATTCTGCAATGCAGGTATCACCCGTGGCAGTGTGGATGATATTCGTCTTTTTAATGATTACGTCAACAGAGGGTACAAAGTCGTCACGCTGGTCGCTGGCGGATTGTTAGAAGGCAACGATTCAATTTTAACTATGCCAAATCATTGGATCGTATGGGACAGTCAGCTAACGCAAAATGACAGAGACGAAATTTCCTTGGCACTTTTCTCATGGGGAAATGTAAAAAATCATATTAAAACAGACATGACTATCCACCGCTTTCTCAATCGTTTCTTCGGAGGCATGGTTTTTAAACCATTAAAATAAAATGCGAAGGATTTTATTTTCTGTTTTAACATTAACTCTAACTGCTTGCAGCATGAGTGTTAAGGTGTCACCTAAAAATTCGCAATTGAGCGATGCCCAAGTAGGCAAACAATATTTCTCCCGGATAGAAATAACCGGAGGACGGGTCACTGAAAATGGTATTCCTGGTGAAATAACGCCGAAAGATAATGGACTTTACCTTAAATCATGTGAACCGTTATCCGTTACAAAAAATAACTGTATTCAGATAACAGGTATACCCGAAAAAACAGGCACCATACGAGTTACGGTGGCAGGGGGCGTTTATGGCACTATGTTCGAGAGTGCGAATAGATTCTACAAAACTTACACTATTAACGTTCTGGACCATTAAAATACACATTCAAAAGATGAATAGCAGAAATATTCGTTATAAACATAACTCAAGGATGAATTAACACATGGATAAAGTCTTCATATTGATGATGACGGTATGTTTGACATCATGCGGCCAACATTTTTCTTTCTTACCAGAAAACCCCAGGTTACATGATGCCGTAGTACATCAGCCTTACTCGGCGAAAATCACTATTTTCGGCGCCCCTGTTGTTAGCCCCGGCATAGTATTACGTCTTAATCCAGAGGATACGGGACTTACTATAAAATATTGCCAGATCCCAGAGTGGCGAATGTCAGACAAAACATCAGACACTCGCGATCTGAATTGCATTCAGGTGCAAGGCACACCCGTCAAAACAGGGGTTGTCACCTTCCTGGTTGCGGGAGGTGGCTACGCACATATGTTCGAAAGTTCAAAGGAATTTGAAAAAACCTACACCATTAATGTTCTGGATCATCAACATATATATTCAGAAGATGAATAGAATAACTATTCGCTATAGGCATAACTCAAGGATGAATTAACACATGGATAAAATCTTTATATTGATGATGACGGTATGTTTGACGTCATGCAGCCAACATTTTTCTTTCTTACCAGAAAACCCCAGGTTACATGATGCCGTAGTACATCAGCCTTACTCGGCAAAAATCACTATTTTCGGTGCCAGTGTTGCTGGCTCCGGCAATTCATTACGTCTTAACCCAGTAAATACGGGTCTTACCATCAAATATTGCCAGATCCCAGAGTGGCGAATGTCAGACAAAACAACAGACACCCGTGATCTAAATTGCATTCAGGTGCAAGGCACACCCGTCAAAACAGGGGTTGTCACCTTCCTGGTTGCGGGAGGTGGCTACGCGCATATGTTTGAAAGCTCAACGAGATTTAAGAAAACCTACACCATTAACATCGTCGATCCGAAAAACAAGTAAAAAGCGATCGCAAGGGCGATCGCTTTTCATTATGAACCACCCACTTCTTACGCCTGACGCAAGTTCTGCGCGGCTTTCACCATATTTGCCAGGGCGCTTCGGGTTTCCGGCCAGCCGCGGGTTTTCAGGCCACAGTCCGGGTTCACCCACAGGCGCTCTGCCGGGATACGCCGGGCGGCTTTCGCCAGTAGCGCTTCAATCCACTCCACGCTCGGTACGTTCGGCGAGTGAATGTCATACACGCCCGGTCCGATTTCGTTCGGGTATTCAAACTCTTCGAACGACTCCAGCAATTCCATATCCGAGCGCGAGGTCTCAATGGTGATCACGTCTGCGTCCAGGGCAGCAATGGAGTCCATGATGTCGTTAAACTCGCAATAACACATGTGGGTGTGAATCTGGGTTTCATCCCTCGCCACGGCCGCACTGATGCGAAAAGCTTCCACGCCCCACTCCAGATACGCATCCCAGTCGCGGCGACGCAGCGGCAGACCTTCACGCAGGGCCGGCTCGTCAATCTGGATGATGCCGATACCGGCGGCTTCCAGATCTGCGACTTCGTCACGCAGCGCCAGCGCAATTTGTTTGGCGATAGTTTCACGGCTCACATCTTCACGCGGGAAGGACCAGCACAGGATAGTCACCGGCCCCGTCAGCATCCCTTTTACCGGCTTACTGGTCAGGGACTGGGCATACTTCGCCCACTCCACGGTAATCGCCTCCGGGCGGCTGACATCGCCAATGACCACCGGCGGCTTCACGCAGCGGGAGCCGTAACTCTGCACCCAGCCGTTCTGGGTAAAGACAAAGCCGTCGAGATGCTCGCCAAAGTATTCCACCATGTCATTACGCTCGGCTTCACCGTGGACCAGCACGTCCAGCCCTAAACGCTCCTGCTCCACAATCGCCTGCCTGATGTGTTCAGCGATACCGGTACGGTAGTTGTTGGCATCCAGATTGCCTTTTTTGAAGTCCAGTCGTAGACCACGGATCTCGGTGGTCTGCGGGAATGAACCGATGGTCGTCGTCGGCCATGCGGGCAGGTTAAAGCGGGCACGCTGTGCTTTGGCGCGGACTTCATAAGTGCTGGTGCGCTGGCTGTCTTCTGCGGTGATGGCCGCCAGACGCTGCGAAACGGCGGTATTGTGCACACGGGTGGAGTGGCGGCGCGCCTGGATCGGGGCGCTCCAGGCCTCAATTGCAGCGGTATCACCGCTGTTCAGCGCATCGCGCAGCAGCGCCAGTTCTTCACATTTTTGCAGGGCGAAGGCAAACCAGCTCTTCACTTCCGCATCCAGACGCGTCTCCACGTTCAAATCGATCGGGCTGTGCAGCAGGGAACATGAAGAGGCCACCCACAGCGGGCGCTTCCCTGCCACTCCTTTAATCTGTGCATATTTTGCGCTCAGATCGGCACGCCAGACGTTACGGCCATTCACCAGCCCTGCCGAGAGCAGCCAGTCAGCGGGCAGGCGCTTGTGCAATTCGGCAACGTCATCTTTACCGTGGACCAGGTCAACGTGCAGCCCCTGTACCGGTAGTGCGGTGAGGGTGTCGAGGTTCGGTGTTACGCCTTCAAAATAGGTGGTCAGCAGCAGTTTCACCTGGCCCGCGAGTGCCTCGTAAGCCGGCTTGAAGGCATCCAGCCAAACCTGGGGCAGATCCAGTACCAGCGCAGGTTCGTCGATTTGTACCCACTCGACGCCGCGTTTCGCCAGTTCAGCCAGCACCTGTTTGTAGACCGGCAGAATGTCATTAAGCAGGCTCAGGCGGTCAAACTGTTCACCTTTCACTTTGCCCAGCCACAGGTACGTCACCGGCCCCAGCAGGACAGGCTTCACCTTGTGGCCCAGCGCCAGTGCTTCGTCCACTTCATCCAGCAACTGCGTCCAGGTCAGTTTGAACGGCTGACCTTTGGTGAACTCCGGCACCATATAGTGATAGTTGGTGTTAAACCATTTGGTCATTTCTGCCGCGGCCGCGGGTTCGCCGGTCGGTGCGCGGCCACGGCCAATACGGAACAGGGTGTCGATATCAACGGAGCCGTCGCTGTTCTGATGACGAGCCGGGACGTTGCCGAGCATCAGGCTGGTAGTCAGAACATGGTCGTACCAGGCGAAATCCCCCACCGGCAGCAGGTCGATGCCCGCCGCTTTTTGCTGCTCCCAGTGACGCGCACGCAGTTCGCGCCCTGTCGCCAGCAATGCGTCACGGGATGAGTTACCCGCCCAGTAACTTTCTTGCGCTTTTTTCAGTTCGCGACGCAGGCCAACGCGAGGGAAACCGAGGGTGTGGTTAATAATTGTCATTTTTTGAGCCTCATAATTTCAATCCGAAAGATTTCAGATTTCGGGAAGGCGGCAAGCTTGCTCATCCCCAGGAGCTTACTGAGGTAAGTGACTGGGGTGAGAAAGGGCGCCCAACGCACCATAAATTCGAAAGATAAAGGATTTAGCCATCCAGATGTTTACACATCCATATTTGGCGGTTACTGTATATTCCTCAAGCGCAAATTTGTCATGCCGAAGTGAAGGACTTTCATGATCGAAATTAAACATCTGAAAACGCTACAAGCGTTACGGAACTGCGGGTCGCTGGCTGCGGCAGCGGCGGCATTGCATCAGACGCAATCCGCACTTTCCCACCAGTTCAGCGATCTGGAACAGCGCCTTGGCTTTCGACTCTTTGTGCGCAAAAGCCAGCCTTTACGCTTTACGCCGCAGGGGGAAATCCTGCTGCAACTGGCCAATCAGGTGCTGCCGCAAATCAGTAGCGCACTGCAGGCCTGCAATGAACCACAGCAGACCCACCTGCGTATCGCGATTGAATGCCATAGCTGTATTCAGTGGCTGACGCCGGCGCTGGAAAGTTTTCGCACCCAATGGCCGCATGTCGAGATGGATTTCAAATCGGGCGTTACCTTCGACCCACAGCCCGCACTCCAGCAGGGCGAGCTGGATCTGGTGATGACCTCGGACATTCTGCCGCGCAGTGGCTTGCACTATTCGCCGATGTTCGATTTTGAAGTACGGCTGGTGCTTTCACCGGAGAGTCCGCTGGCCTCACGCACACGGATCACCCCGGAAGATATCGCCACCGAGACACTGCTTATTTATCCTGTGCAGCGTAGCCGCCTGGATATCTGGCGCCATTTCCTGCAACCGGCAGGCATCAGCCCGCAGCTTAAAAGCGTGGACAATACGTTGCTGTTGATTCAGATGGTCGCGGCGCGGATGGGCATTGCCGCCCTGCCCCACTGGGTGGTGGAAAGTTTTGAACGTCAGGGTCTGGTGGTGACCAAAACCCTGGGTGAGGGATTATGGAGCCGGTTGTACGCTGCCGTGCGCGATGGCGAGCAGCGCCAGCCGGTCACCGAGGCATTTATTCGCTCAGCGCGGAACCACGCCTGCGACCATCTGCCGTTTGTGCGGAGCGCGGAGCGACCCAGCGCCGATGCACCCATAGTGAGGCCAGTATCACCGTCCCACCAATGATAAAACTCGGCCAGTGCGGCTGCTCCTGCCAGATGGCAAGGTTCACCAGCAGCCCGGCCGGGACATGCACATTGTTCATGATGCCAAGCGTACCGGCGTCCACCTGCGTCGCCCCGTAGTTCCACATAAAGTAACCCAGCCCGGACGCCACGACGCCCAGCCACACCAGGATGCCCCATTGCAGGTTGGTGGTCGGCAGTTTTTGCGGGTTACCCAACAGGAACCAGGCGATAACAGCAACGATAGCGGCGCCAAGATAGAACCAGGCAAACGCGTTGTGCTGTGGCATCGGGCGCGTTTCCATCAGGCGTTTATAACCCACCATACCAATCGCAAAACTGATATTGGCGAGTTGCACAAACATCAGACCCGTCCAGAAATGATCGCTGACTTTGTCGTAACGGATAATCGCTGCGCCAACCACCGCCAGTAGCGCGCTCAGGGCGTAGCCCCACCGTAAACGACGCTTGCTGAGAAGATCATAAATCAGCGTGATGTAAAGCGGCGTCAAAACAGTGAATAACAGGAATTCCGATACGCTCAAATAGACATACGCACGGAAGCTGAACAGGTACATGATGCCAAGCTGCATCGCACCCACCAGCATGTAGAGCAGGATCGTTTTAAGCGTTTGTCCACGGGTGCGCAGGAACGGTAGGAAGACCAGAGCCGCCAGCCCCACGCGCATCAGCACTGAAAAATAGCTGTCGACGTGCCCGGCCAGGTACTCGCCAATCAGACTAAAGGAAAAAGCCCACAGGATCGTGGTGATGATGAGTAACGCCACAATGAATGTCTCTCAAAATAAGGAACACTCATTGTAGCGGAGTATCAGGTTGACAACTGGTCAATAAATGACCAGTTCATCAGCTCAAATACAATTTACGCAGGTAATTCGGCACGGCGTTGTCGGCGTTGGTGCCAATGACTTCCAGCTCCGGATGCAAATCCTTCAGACGCTGATGCGCGTTGCCCATAATGCACCCTTTACCGGCCATGGAGAGCATTTCCGCATCGTTCATGCCATCGCCAAACGCGATGCACTCTTTGAGACTGTAACCAAGTGCCTTCGAAACGGCTTCCAGCGCGTGTCCTTTCGACACACCGCCGGCCATGACCTCCAGACAGGTCAGCGTCGAGAAACTGACGTTCACGCGATCGCCCCAACGGGCATTAATCGCCTGCTCAAGCGGCAGCAACTGCTCATGCTTTTCGCAGGTGAAGAAGACTTTGCTGATGCCTTCAGGCTCCAGCAAGCCTGGCTCATACAGGGAATACTGGAAAATCGCCTCTTTGAAGAAACGCATTTCATCCGGGCGGTGGCGGTTCATAAACCATTCATCATCGCGATACACATTGGTGACGATGTCCGGGTTGTTATGCACCACGCCAAACAGATCGCTGGCAATATCCCGATCCAGGTTATGAGTGAACACCAGATTGCCATCGGTATCGTGAACCCGCGCACCGTTCGAGGTGATCATGTACGCCTTGATCCCGAGGTTATCGCGGATTTGCCCGACATCCACGTGGTGGCGGCCCGTCGCAAAAACGAAGTTCACTCCGCGCTCGGTGAGCAGCTTCAACGTTTCTTTCGCGTAAGGGGAGAGTGTATGGTCGGGGGAGAGCAATGTGCCGTCTAAATCAGACGCAACAACCTGATACATAGGAAACGTTAACCTCAATAATTCATTAGTTATACCGATCGAAAAAATCGACGATGGCGTTGAGCGCGACTGAGCGCATAGCGTCCTCTTCAAAGAGGATCTCATGGTACGCGCCCTTGATGACAAGCGGCTTTCCCCCTTCACAGGGGTGGCCCGCCGCGGCGCGCATTTCACAAAAGCGATCGTGCATGCGGTTATCTACAACACGCTCTTCTTCTGCCTGAATAATTAACATGGGCGATGTGTCTGATGCGGCCCCGGCCAGCACCTGCTCACCGGCCAGGATGCCTTCCCGCACCCAGTGCCAGGTTGGGCCTCCCACGCGCAGTTCAGGATCGTCGGCGTAGAAACGCAGATTGCGCCGGTAACGCTCGCGGCTGTGGGTCAGCGTGTTAATGGCAAAGGGCAGCGCATGCCAGCGACCGGTGCCAATGGCGTAATTCTCGCGAATACGCGGGTAGCCTTCCGCCCAGTCCAGCAGCGGGCGCACCATCCAGTCCGGCAGGTGGATAATAATGCCGAACATCGGCGCACACAGCGCAATAGCATCACAGTTGGCTTGTGGGTAACGTTGCACGAAGAGCGTGGCGATCGCGCCCCCCATTGAGTGCGCCAGAATGTAACGCTTGCGCCACGGACCCGGAGCGACTTCTTGCTCCCAGAACGCCGTAAGATCATCGACATAATCACTGAAATTGACCACATGGCCGCGATGAGAATCTTCCAGCAAACGACCGGAACGCCCCTGACCACGGTGGTCGATGATGAGCACATCAAAGCCGAGGTGGAAGAGGTCATATGCCAGTTCAGCATACTTCACATAGCTTTCAATTCGACCAGGGCAAACCACAATAACCCTGTCATGCCTGGCGGCATGGAAACGGACAAAACGCACCGGGACATTATCCACACCGGTAAATTCTGCCTCTTCTCGTTGACGCCAGAAGTCGGTTAACGGGCCTGTGGCAAAGGCGGCAAACGCGCTTTCTCTGGTTTCCCACTCCTTGTTTTGCCGGTACATTGGCTACGCCCTCACTTGCGCGACAAAAACGTTTTTGTGACCTGTAGCTAATTCCGCTAACAATAGCGTATTGTGGCATAAAAACAGACAATCAGGGAGTTTCTCATGACCTTCGAGTGGTGGTTCGCTTATCTGCTGACATCGATCATTCTCAGCCTGTCGCCCGGCTCCGGCGCGATTAATACCATGACCACCTCGATAAGCCACGGTTATCGCGGCGCTGCGGCGTCCATTGCCGGGCTACAAACCGGCTTAGGAATCCATATTGTGCTGGTTGGCGTAGGTCTGGGCACCCTCTTCTCGCGCTCGGTACTGGCGTTTGAAGTGCTGAAATGGGCCGGGGCCGCCTATCTGATTTGGCTTGGTATTCAGCAGTGGCGCGCCGCGGGCGCGATCGACCTCAATACTCTGGCGCATACGCAATCGCGTACACGGCTGTTTAAACGCGCGGTTTTCGTCAACCTGACGAACCCCAAAAGCATCGTCTTTCTCGCCGCGCTGTTCCCGCAATTTATTGCGCACAATGAGCCACAGGTGATGCAGTACGTGGTGCTCGGCGTGACCACTATCGTCGTGGATATTATCGTGATGATTGGCTATGCGACGCTGGCGCAACGTATTGCCGCCTGGATTAAGGGCCCGCGTCAGTTGAAGGCACTAAACAGGGTGTTTGGTTCGTTGTTTATGTTGGTGGGAGCGCTGCTGGCATCGGCAAGGCATGCCTGAGTTCGGTGTCGTCCCGGATGCGGCGTGAACGCCTTATCCGGGCTAACACGTAGCCCCGGACAGCGGCAGCGCCTCCGGGATAAACATTAACGCGAAATGATCAAATGGATACCGAAACCGGCGAACAGCGCACCGGCAAAACCGTCAATCCACTTCGCCAGACGCTGATAACCACGGCGCATCGCCGGTAAGGCGAATAGGCTTGCCACGACGGTGAACCAGGCGAAAGTTTCCAGCGTGATCAGCATAAAGATCCCCCAGCGCGCCCCTGCACCCACGCTGTCGCCGACAAACAGTGAGAACACCGAACCGAAGTAGATGATCGCTTTCGGATTGGCGAGGTTCGTTAACAGCCCCTTCATAAAGCTTCGACCACTGCTGGTTGCCAGTTCAATCTGCGGCGCACCGGCTTTGTTCTCTTCTTTTTTCAGCGCACCACGCAGCATCTGGTAACCCATCCAGCACAGGTACAGGCCGCCGCCGACCATAATGATACTGTGCAGCCAGGCCATTTTTTCAAGGATCAGGTTAAGACCGAGCAGTGCAACGCCTGCCCACACCATCACGCCTGTGGTAATGCCGAGCACGCCCATCATCGCCTCTTTGCGGGAGCGGCTGACGGCGGTTTGCGACACAAAGAAGAAGTCCGGGCCGGGGCTCATTAACGCCACAATGTGCACCAGGGCAACGGTGAGAAACAGCATTAACATGGTTAACTCGCGGAAAAATAATAAAGTGGGTTACTATCCTGACACTTTTTCTCTGTGCTGGCTACTCGTCATCATCGCCATCCACATGGGCACGAATCAGCGCCATAAACTCCTGACCAAAGCGCTCAAGTTTACGTACGCCTACGCCGTTAACCCCGAGCATTTCACCTGGCGTAATGGGCATCTGTTCGGCCATTTCAATCAGCGTTGCGTCGTTGAAGACCACATACGGCGGCACGTTGTTTTCATCGGCAATCGCTTTACGTAATTTGCGCAGCTTAGCGAAGAGTTTGCGATCATAGTTGCCGACTGCCGCCTTCTGCATCACCCGGGATTTCAGCGCGACCACACGCGGCACGGCGAGTTGCAACGGAACCTCGCCACGCAGCACCGGACGCGCGGCATCCGTCATCTGTAACGATGAATGCTGGGCGATGTTCTGCGTGACCAGCCCCAAATGAATAAGCTGGCGAATCACGCTTACCCAATGCTCATGGCTTTTTTCCCGGCCCATGCCGTAGACCTTAAGCTTATCGTGGCCGAGTTCACGGATACGTTGGTTATTCGCCCCACGGATCACCTCAACCACATAGCCCATCCCGAAACGCTGATTGACGCGACCAATGGTCGAGAGCGCAATTTGCGCATCCTTCAGGCCATCATACTGTTTCGGCGGATCAAGGCAGATATCGCAGTTACCGCAGGCTTCCTGACGCCCTTCGCCAAAGTAATTGAGCAAGACCAGACGGCGGCAGGTTTGCGCTTCCGCAAAGGCCCCCATCGCATTGAGCTTATGACGCTCAATATCCTGCAATTGCCCGGCCGGTTTTTCTTCAAGGCAACGGCGCAGCCAGGCCATGTCTTCCGGCGCGTAGAACAGCATCGCCTCGGCGGGCAGGCCATCACGCCCGGCACGGCCGGTTTCCTGATAGTAAGACTCGATATTACGCGGAATGTCGAAGTGAACCACAAATCGCACGTTGGGTTTGTTAATTCCCATACCGAATGCGACGGTCGCGACCACGATTTGCAGATCATCGCGCTGGAATTTCTCCTGCACGCTGGCGCGCACCGCGTTTTCCAGCCCGGCATGATACGCCGCGGCGCTAAAACCCCGGCTTTGCAGGCGAGCGGCGGTGTCTTCCACCTTCGCCCGACTGTTGCAGTAAATAATTCCGGACTTGCCGCGCTGGTCATGTACATAGCGTAAAAGCTGATCGAGCGGTTTGAATTTCTCCATCAGCATGTAGCGGATATTGGGTCGGTCAAAACTGCTGATCTGAATCAGCGGGTCGTTCAGCCCCAGAAGACGTTCAATATCGCGACGGGTGGTGTCATCCGCCGTGGCGGTCAATGCCATAAAAGGCACAGACGGCAGATACTGACGAAGCTGGCCCAGTGCGGCATATTCCGGGCGGAAATCATGACCCCACTGGGAGATACAGTGCGCTTCATCCACCGCCAGAAGTACCGGGTTCCAGTGCGTCAGTTGCTCAAGAAAGTTATCAAGCATCAGCCGCTCAGGGGCGATATACAGCAGACGGATTTGTCCGGTGCGGCAGCCAGCCATCACCTCAAGCTGTTGTTCACGACTTTGTGTTGAGTTCAGACAGGCCGCAGCAACGCCGTTCGCCAGTAACTGATCAACCTGATCTTTCATCAGGGAGATCAGCGGCGATACCACCACCGTCAGGCCAGGCAGAATCAGCGCCGGAATTTGATAGCAGAGAGATTTGCCGCCACCGGTCGGCATGACAACCAGACAGTCGCGGCCGCCGAGCACGGTATCAATGATATGTTGCTGACCCGGACGGAACTGCTGGTAGCCGAAGGTTTCCCGTAAAACTTCCAGGGCTGTCGATTCCAGATTCAATACTTCCGCCTGCGCCACATTTACTCCACTCGACAAAAGAAAACAGGCGCTATTTTCAGCGCCTGCTCATGAAACTGCAATGCTTAAAACAGATCGTTGAGCATTACGCCGACACCAACACGCGTCTGATTGAAATTGTAGTCAATTAACGACTCGCCATAACCGCTGTACACCTGGGTGTAGAAACGGACATGTTTGGTGATCGGATAGCTGACGCCGACTTCTGCGCCACCGTAGCCCGTGTTCCAGTTGTACTGCCCTTTGACGCTGAAAATGGCCTCGCCATACTGATAGCCGACCCGCAGTTGATAGTGGCCAAGATATTTGGTGATATCCGGGTTATCGTCGGTGTTACCCACCACGTACCAGGGTTTTACTTCCACCAGCCAGTTGCCATTTTGCGCCATTAAACGCGTATAAAGGCGGTTCCAGCTACGCGATGTGGGATCAGAACGGCCATTGGAGTCATGGTTGAAGCCAAACTCCATATCGCGCAAGGTCCAGCCCGCAAAGCTGTAATCAGTAGCGAAACCGAGGAACAACTGCGGTTCATAGTTGGTTTCACGGAACGGCGAAGAAGCAGGCTCCTTCGTGTTAGAAAGCTGCCACCACGATTTTTGCGTATAGGAAGCGCCCAGCACGGAATTCGGACCGACTATTCCGCGCCACAGCGGGAACGCCAGGCTGAGCTGGAATTTTACTTCATCTTTACGCGCTTCATCAGACCAGCTATATGAACGAATGGCTTCTTTGTTCATGTCGCTGGTGTAGGTATAAAGCAGGTAGTTCGACTCATACGGATAGAGCGTGAACGGATTATCATGCTCCTGCAGCATATTCGCGATAATACTACCGCGCACAGCAGGCGCATCATGAACTTCTTTTACTGTCGCTTCCTGCGCAAAAGCCGCAAAAGGCAGCGCACACAATGCCACAAACCAACCCAGAAACGTCCGCATCGGTTTTCTTCCCCTGAACAATGTTGATGAACTGAATATTTTTACAACATCTATTCTACATATTTATTGAGACGCTGCGCAGGTATCCTCTCTTAAACTGGAATTCAACAATTTAGAGGCATAAAATCAACATTTCATTAACCTAACGGAAGAGCCACTATGTCTGCCGTCCTCACAGCAGAAGCCGCATTAAAACTCGTGGGTGAGATTTTCGTCTACCACATGCCCTTCAATCGTGCGCTGGGTCTGGAGCTTACTCGCTACGAGAAGGATTTTGCCCAACTCAGCTTCAACAATCAGCCCATGATGGTGGGAAACTGGGCGCAGAGCATTTTACACGGCGGGGTTATTGCCTCCGCGCTGGATGTCGCCGCAGGCCTGGTGTGCGTTGGCAGCACGCTGACGCGCCATGACACCCTCACCGAAGATGAATTACGTGCTCGTCTGTCGCGAATGGGCACCATTGATTTGCGCGTCGATTATTTACGTCCGGGCCGGGGTAATCGCTTCACCGCCACCAGTACGCTACTGCGTGCCGGGAACAAGGTTGCGGTCGCGCGTGTCGAGTTACATAACGAAGAGCAGCTCTATATCGCCAGCGCCACAGCAACCTATATGGTGGGTTAAGCCGCGAAAATCGGGTAAAATGTCGTTACTTTTCAGCAAAGAGTTTTCCTGATGGATGCAAAACAGACGCGGTTGGGAGTGATATTTGCTCTGGCCGCTTATTTTATTTGGGGCGTCGCACCGGCCTATTTCAAAGTTATCTGGTTCGTTCCTGCCGATGAAATCCTGACTCACCGAATTATCTGGTCCTTCTTCTTCATGATCGCCCTGATAAGCGTCAGCCGTCAGTGGTCGCAGGTGAAACAGCTTTTACGTACGCCAAAGAAAATCTTGCTGTTAGCGGTATCTGCCGTTCTCGTTGGAGGTAACTGGCTGCTCTTTATCTGGTCAGTAAATAACCACCATCTGCTGGAAGCAAGCCTGGGGTATTTTATTAACCCACTGGTTAATATCCTGCTGGGGATGGTTTTCCTTGGTGAACGTTTCCGCCGCATGCAGTGGCTGGCGGTAATATTGGCCGCCAGTGGCGTACTGGTACAGTTGTGGGCCTTCGGCTCCTTGCCGATTATCTCGCTGGGCCTGGCCTTTAGTTTCGCCTTCTACGGCCTGCTGCGTAAAAAAATCGCCGTCGACGCGCAAACCGGCATGCTGGTGGAAACACTGTGGCTGCTGCCCGTGGCGGCTATCTGGCTGTTTGGGATTGCCGATAGCGCGACCAGCCATATGACACAGAATAGCTGGTCGCTTAATCTGCTGTTGATGGCTGCCGGGGTGGTCACTACCGTTCCCCTGCTGTGCTTTACCGGCGCGGCGACACGTCTGCGCCTGTCGACACTGGGTTTCTTCCAGTACATTGGCCCAACGCTGATGTTCCTGCTGGCGGTGACGTTTTATGACGAGCATCCGGGGGCGGACAAAATGGTGACATTCGGGTTTATTTGGGTAGCGCTCGCCATATTCGTGATGGATGCACTGTACACCCAACGCAGGGGTCGGTAATTGCCAGCGTCAGGATTCCGTACCGCTGATATCGCCGCGTCTTTAATCAGCCGGAGCAGGTGAAGGAAGCCACGCGCGATAAGATCCATAAAGGAAGGTTCAGCAGAATTGCTGAACCTTTTATTATAGATTTACAGCCAGTTACGACGTTTGAAGTAGAGATACGGCGCCAGCCCGGCGAGGATCATAAAGACAATCGCGCCAGGGTAGCCAAAGCTCCAGTGCAGCTCAGGCATAAACTCGAAGTTCATCCCGTAACTGGATGCCACCAGCGTCGGCGGCAGGAAGACAACGGAAACGACCGAGAAGATCTTGATGATCCGGTTCTGCTCAATATTGATAAAGCCCATTGCCGCCTGCATCAGGAAGTTCACTTTCTGGAACAGGGATTCGTTGTGCGGCAGCAGAGATTCGATATCTCGCAGGATTTCGCGGGCCTGCTCCAACTGACCGCCCGGCAAACGCGCTTTACGCACCAGGAAGTTCAGCGCGCGCTGGGTATCCATCAGACACAGACGTACCTTCCAGCCGATATCTTCCAGTTCCGCCAGCGTGGAAAGCGCTTCGTCATATTCATCACCCTGATGACCTTCCATGATCACACGGCTGAGTTTTTCCAGATCGCTATAGATGTTTTCGATTTCGTCTGCGAGCTGTTCGATTTTGGTCTCGAAGAGATCGAGCAGTAACTCATAGGCGTTGCCATCGACCATAGCCTGGCTACGGGCGCGCATACGGTAGAGACGAAAAGCGGGTAATTCGCGCTCACGCAGGGTGAAGAGGCGGCCTTCGCGGATAGTAAATGCCACGGTGGAGTTGCCAGCATGGTCTTCCGCATCTTCAAAGAAGAAGAAGGAGTGGATGTGCAAGCCGTCTTCATCTTCAAAAAAACGCGCAGATGCTTCGATGTCTTCCAGTTCCGGGCGTGTCGCCAGGTTCTGACCCAATTCAGACTGCACGCGGGTTCGCTCGTCATCGTCCGGCTCGACCAGGTCAACCCAGACGGAACTGGCGAGGTGCTTTATTTCGTCAGCTTCGAGACGGGTTAAACGATTATTTTCCAGTTGAAATGCGCTCAGCATAGCCGGGACTCCCAATGCAAAAATGACTGGACAGTTCGGTTGGGCACACAAGAAACATTTGGCGTTTCAGACCATTAAACAGCCTGACTCAGCGCGACGGGAATACAGCAGGTCGCTGACAACCACTAAGGCCATCAGCATAAGGAGATAGCCTTAGGAGTTGTTCCTGGATGACAGGGAATTGAGCCAGTATCTACTGGGTGTGTCCAAGGCGAATGTCCTCTTAGCGTGATCGTGCGCGCATGTTACGCCAGCAAAAATGAGGCGTCAACACGCAACGAAACGCTAAAGGGTAATATTTCCCCCTTAGCGTATAAGGCTAGCAGAATATTACAAAATAATGATATTTTTCTGAAAGTTACACTGTTTCAAGACGTGCATAAGCAGCCACCAGCCATTTAATGCCCTGCCCCTGGAATGCCACCTGCAAACGGCTGTGCTCGCCGCTGCCTTCCAGATTAACAATTGTCCCTTCACCGAACTTCGGATGACGCACACGCTGTCCCAGTTTATAGCCCGTGTCGTTCTCTGAAATCGGCGCGCCAAGGCGTTGATGGCTGACCGGACGGCTGACGGTAGCGCGCAAGCGCACCTCTTCGACACAGTTTTCTGGCAACTCGCCGATAAAGCGCGATGGACGGTGATAGGCCTCTTTGCCATACAGACGGCGGGTTTCGGCATAAGTCAGCGTCAGCTTCTGCATCGCACGGGTCACGCCGACATAGGCCAGGCGACGTTCCTCTTCCAGACGGCCGCCTTCATCCAGCGACATCTGGCTCGGGAACATCCCCTCTTCCATCCCGACAATAAACACCTGCGGGAACTCAAGCCCCTTGGCGGAGTGCAGTGTCATCAGTTGTACTGCGTCCTGCCAGGTATCCGCCTGCCCTTCGCCCGCTTCCAGCGCGGCATGGGAGAGGAATGCCTGTAACGGCATCAGATCTTCATCTTCTTCGTTGTAGCTGAACTGGCGCGTTGCCGTGACCAGTTCCTCTAAGTTCTCGATACGCGTCTGGCCTTTCTCGCCTTTCTCCTGCTCGTACATCATCCACAGGCCGGAATCTTTCACCACGCGGTCCGTTTGTACGTGCAATGGCATGTCAGCCGTCTCCTGAGCCAGCGCGTCAATCAGCTCCATAAAGCGCTGTAATGCACTTGCCGCGCGACCGGCCAGCACTTTTTCCTGCAACAGTTCGCGTGTCGCCTGCCACAGCGTCAGTTGACGATCGCGCGAAGTCTGGCGGACCACGTCCAGCGTTCTGTCACCGATCCCACGCGTCGGCGTATTCACCACACGTTCAAAGGCGGCATCATCATTTCGGTTTGCAATCAGGCGCAAATAAGAGAGTGCGTCTTTGATTTCCTGACGTTCAAAGAAGCGCATCCCACCGTAAATACGATACGGCATGCTTGCCTGTAATAACGCCTCTTCCAGCACACGGGACTGGGCGTTACTGCGATAGAGAATGGCGCAATGCTCCAGCGCACCGCCGCTCTCCTGCCAGGTTTTAATACGGTTAACAACAAAACGAGCCTCATCCAGCTCGTTGAAAGCGCAATAGAGTGAAATCGGCTCGCCATCGGCACCGTCGGTCCACAGGTTTTTCCCCAAACGCCCGTTGTTGTTTTCGATAAGGGCGTTCGCCGCGCTGAGAATATTGCTGGTTGAGCGGTAGTTCTGCTCAAGGCGGATCGTCTGCGCGCCGGGGAAGTCGTTGAGGAAGCGCTGGATATTTTCCACCTGCGCCCCACGCCAGCCGTAAATCGACTGATCATCGTCGCCGACAATCATGACTTTGCCGGTGTCGCCTGCCAGCAGGCGGATCCAGGCATACTGAATGTTGTTGGTATCCTGGAACTCATCCACCAGGATATTGGTAAAACGTTCGCGATAGTGCTGTAGGATATGCGGCTTATTGAGCCACAGTTCATGGGCACGCAGCAGCAGCTCGGCGAAATCCACCAGCCCGGCGCGATCGCAGGCTTCCTGATAGGCCTGATAAACCTTCTGCCAGGTCTGCTCGACCGGGTTACCGTAGCTTTGAATATGGTGCGGGCGAATGCCTTCATCTTTTTGGCCGTTGATATACCACATGGCCTGGCGCGGCGGCCACTGCTTCTCATCAAGGTTCATCGCCTTGATCAGACGCTTAAGCAAACGTAACTGGTCTTCGCTGTCGAGGATCTGGAAATCCTGCGGCAGGTTGGCGTCCATATGGTGCGCACGCAACAGGCGATGCGCCAGCCCGTGAAAAGTACCCACCCACATACCGCCCTGGCTGGTCCCCATAAGCTGGCCGATACGGTGGCGCATCTCCGCCGCCGCTTTGTTGGTGAAGGTCACCGCCATAATGGAGTACGGCGAGCAGTTTTCCACGGTCATCAGCCAGGCGATGCGATGCACCAGCACGCGCGTCTTGCCACTGCCTGCCCCGGCCAGCACCAGCATATTGCTACGCGACGCGGCGACCGCATCACGCTGTTTGTCATTAAGGCTGTCGAGCAGGTAAGAAACGTCCATTGGCACCGCCGGGTTAGTATGAAGCCGTTGCGCTATATCATTTGGTTTACAGGAAGGCGACAAGCTCATGAATCCCCAGGAGCATAGATTAACTATGTGACTGGGGTGAGTGAGTGCCGTCAACGCACCTGTAGACCGAAGGATAAAGCGCAACAACCCCTGGGAATTTATACAGAACTTGTGGTGATTATATCAGCGTGGTGAGGGATGCCAACCGCGAAATCTCCAGATGTGGCAGCAATCGGCTATCAGAAGCCGTCAGCAGGTCTGCCCCTTCCGGTTTGATCCAGCAGGCCTGCATACCACAGCGAATGGCACCGGCGACATCTGTCGTCAGGTCATCCCCGACGTGCAGAATTTCACCTAACGGAATGTTCAGGCGTTCAGCCGCAAGGTGGTACATATCATTAAACGGCTTCGCACGCCCGTCAGGGCCAGCGCGCAGCACAAATTCAAAGTAATCGGCCAGGCCGAATAACGCTGGCTGCGCATTGCCGTTGGTGATCGCCACCAGCGGCCATTTTTCAGCGAGCTTTGCCAGGGTTTCGTGGGTCTCTTGCGGCACATCAACACGGCTGCGCCATTTCGCGAAATGCTGCATTGCCGCTTGCGCCCCTTCTGCCGCTTCATCAACGGTTAACCCGGCATCCAGCATGGCGCGTTCGACCGCACGACGACGCCATTCGGTCACATCGTGGTAGATCTCCGGTTCCGCGAGCAACAACGACTGGCGAATGCGTTTCAAATCCGTATTTTCCAGCGCATTCAGCGAGGGGTGATATTGTTGCACAAACAGCAGGGATTCCTGTTCCGTGCGCAGAATAACCGGGCGGTTATCGTAAAGGGTATCGTCGAGATCAAAAGTGATGGCCGAGATGAGGCCCACAGGCCGGTAAAATCGCATTATTTCCCCCGTTTGGCGCGTGGATGCGCTGCGTCATACACCGAGGCAAGGTGTTGAAAATCAAGATGGGTATAGATTTGTGTGGTGGAAAGGTTAGCATGCCCCAACAGTTCCTGCACGCCGCGCAGATCGCCGCTGGACTCCAGCATATGGGTGGCAAAGGAGTGACGCAGTTTATGCGGGTGCACGTGACTGTTCAGCCCCTGTTTGATTCCCCACTCAGCAAAGCGTTTTTGCACATTGCGCGCGGAAATACGTTTCCCCAATTTCGAGAGAAACAGCGCCTCTTCTTCGCTGCCAAATAACCCGCGTAAATCCAGCCAGTGTTCAATCCAGATGACCGCGTTCCGCCCGACAGGTAAACGGCGCTCTTTGCTGCCTTTCCCCATCACCCAGACTTCACCACTTTCCAAATCAAGGTGTTTGATATCCAGCCCCACCAGTTCGGATAAACGCAGCCCGGCACCGTACATTACCTCCAGCATCGCCCTGTCGCGTACCGCCAGCGGATCGTTAAGATCGATATCCAGCAGACGGTTTACGTCGTCCACGTCAATATTTTTTGGCAAGTGACGCGGCGTTTTCGGAGCGGAAACACCCTTCGCGGGATTGGCCGGAAGCTCGCCCTGACTCACCAGCCAGTCAAAGAAGCTGCGTAAAGCCGAAAGGCGTAGCGCCAGACTGGCGGCTCCCAGCCCCTTGCGGCGACTGCGCACGGCAAAAGCCCGTACCGCGGCGGCATCACATTGTTGCCAGCGCTGCAGGCCGATTTCCCCGGCAAGCGCAATGATGGCATCAAGCTGACGCTGATAATTGAGAAGCGTGATGGGGCTTAACTGACGCTCCACGCCCAGATAGCGCAGAAAACGCGTGACGGCCAGATGCAGAGGCGAATCGGTCATACGCGCTCGATCCAGCGCTCCAGCAAGTCCGGTAACATTATGGCGATCTCTTCCAGCAGTTGCGTGCCCTGGCCATGCTGATAGTGATGCGGGTCGCGACTACTGAACAGCACAACGCCCAGATCGGCGTCTGGCCCCATCATTGTTACCGCCACAGAACCGATCGCTTTCGCTTCCGGCAAAAGTAAGAGTAACTCCGGTCCGTTCAGTGAACCGAGATAGTGCTGCTGTTGACCCAGACGCTGAATACGCAGTGGCTCAAAAGCCTGGCGAGAGAGCGCAAGATGGGTAAAACCGGACGGCGCGCCAAGACGCCAGCGGTCCGGGAACAGGCGGACGGTAGCGCCTGCCAGCCCCAAATCTCTGGCCCACCGCTGGAAGCGATTCAACATTTCCTCAAGGCTTTTGGCCGATGCCAGTTTGCCCTGCAGACGCAGCAGGCGGTAGAACAGACCTTCATTGGCGCTGGCCTGCTCCATCAGCAACGTCATGTTCTCTTCCAGCACGTTGATATGGTTACGTGCCCGCACCATGTGCCACTCGACTAACGAAATCGAACCGCGTACGGGATGAGGAACACGAATAGCTTCAACAGCGTGTGCATTACGGATAAAAAACTCAGGATTACGCAACAGATAATCGACGACAGCGTGGTCATCCAGTTCCATAAACGTTTCCTGCAGTTCTTCCCCTGGTTGCTTCATAGATGAATAAATCCGTCGTAGACATGTGCCGCCGGGCCAGTCATAAACAACGGTTGGCCCGGTCCTTTCCATGCGATATCCAGCCGACCGCCTGGGAGTTCCACACGTACTTCTTCTGCCAGCAAACCTTGCTGGATACCGACCGCGACCGCTGCGCAAGCGCCGCTTCCGCAGGCCTGCGTTTCGCCCGCGCCGCGTTCATACACGCGCAGTCGGATGTGATCGCGTTTGACTACTTGCATGAAACCAATATTGGCGCGCTCAGGGAAGCGTTCGTGGCTCTCCATTACCGGCCCCAGCGTTTCAACCGGAGCGGTATCGACATCATCGACTTGGATAACACAGTGCGGATTGCCCATTGAGACAACGCCGCACAATATTGTTTGTTCCGCCGCACGCATAATATAGGTCTTTTCCGCTTTGTTCGCCCGGAACGGAACCTGCGATGGCTCGAAGTTGGGTTCGCCCATGTTCACGCGCACCAGCTCGTCATCCGTTACGGTTAATACCATGCGGCCGTTCGCGGTGCTGACGCGAATGTCACGTTTATTGGTCAACCCTTTTAAGCGCACAAAACGGGCAAAACAACGTGCGCCGTTTCCGCACTGGGAGACTTCGCTGCCGTCAGCATTAAAGATGCGATAGTGGAAATCGAGTTCGGGATCGTAGGGGGGTTCGACCACCAGCAGTTGATCGAACCCCACCCCGAGATGCCTGTCAGCCATACGACGGATCAGATCAGGGGAAAAAAAGACATTCTGCGTTACCGCGTCGACGACCATAAAATCGTTGCCAAGGCCATGCATTTTAGAGAACTGCATCATCTACTCCATATACGCGGATACAGCACGGGAACGTTAGTAATTCACCTGCGTTGGGCCACCATTATCACCACGATCGTTACGATCCGGGGTCGTTGTCTGAATGGCGCTTTCGGTTTTTTTGGTTGGCGGCGGCGCATTTTTGTCAGCCGGCGGGAAATAGAGCGGCCCTTTCAGACCACAGCCCGTCAGGCTAAATAAGGTTAATAATACAGCCAGGGTTCGACACACGTCTTTCATTGTAGGTTGCCTGTTGGTTCATTCTTTCTGCTTTCTATCATCGCAGGAGAAGACACAAAAGCAAGCGTTTAGCACGTCTTTATAAAATCGGAAAAGCCGTCCGTTTACCTGTTCACGACACATCCTCAACGCCAAATATGCTTTGCTAAGCCTTCTCTTTTCAAGGCCAGGATGGCGTGATGAAAATTAACAAGCTCTTTTATCTTCTTTCACTTTCACTGTTGTTACAGCCCGCCCTGGCATGCCGGTTAGATCCGCCTGAGCATAATGCTTATCAGCCGTGGGGCAAAGGCGCGGTCTATATGCAAGCGGGCGAAGAAAATGTCATTGCGTTACCAGAACTTAACTTCAAACGCCTGCGTCGCCTGCCGAACCTGGCGATTGATTATGCGCATCCTAAAGGGTGGAAAGAAGAACCACCGTTAACGGATCTGACTACCGATTATGTCTATCAAGGCGCACAGTCGACTTATTCCCAGTATGCGTATCACAGTGATGGCCGCTACATCGTGTACGCAGGCAAAGTCATGTATAACCCGCCCGGCACGCCGCCTGTGGACATTCCCTCTTTTCAAGTCTTCGACAGCTTTGCCGCTGATAAAAACAGCCTTTATTACGAAGGCAAACGTACCGGCGATAACAGCACTGAAAGGCCAGTGAATGTGGCTACGCTGCGCAAAATTGACTTCGACAGCAGATGGCGTCCTGACTGGTTGGGGCTAATTTTGCGCGACGATCGGTATCTCTACGTCAATGGGCATCGCCTTGATGAGCCGGATAGTTTTACCGTGTTGGCGCAAAAATCCTGGGATCAGCGCGGCAAATTTTCTGCGGCGTTTAACCCCTGCGTCGCGATGCCTTTCGGTCCCTGGGATACTCTGGCGCGAACACGTACGCGGCTTATCATTAACGGCGAACCGCTTAAAGCCGATCCCGATACCTTTTCGATTGTGCGCTGGATGCCAGGATCGCTGCTGACCTTTCGCGATAAAAACGGCCTGCATCGCTACGTCCTCAACCAGGGCAACCTGGAATGGGACGAAGATACGCACAAACATTGTAACGCCTTCAACCTCCTGGAAAAGCGCGTCCTGTGGCGTAAAGGCCCCGATTGCCAGCAAGCAGAGATCCCAGGCCTTGACCCGGAGCAGTTCCATCCGCTCAGCGATGCCGTGGCGCAGTATCAGGACAAACTGTATGTCATTACCAAAACGGACTCTGATAAAAAGAAGCTGGAAATCGTCACTCTCGACAACCCGAATCTGACCATTGATAAACGTTTTAACGCCGGAAGGAATCATGGCTATCTGCTTACCCGACACGGCTATCAACCAGGCGGATTGCAGATATTCGAATCAACAGGAACGTTGATTCTGATGGATTACCGCGTTCCTGATGAAAAGGAAGCACACCTGAACGATAACCCCTATCTCCGAAATTGGTTCGCCCGTGACGACCGCTACTTTTATGTTTTCGATGGTATGCAACTCTGGCGGTATCCGACGCCTGATAGCAAAGCGGTACGGGTGATATGGTTCGAGCAGCATTCCGGCTATGGCTATGGCGTCCACTACCGTACGGGATATCTGGATGGCAAGCTGATGGATGACGGTGTGTTTGTTCCGACGGGGGTGAAATATTCCACTCGCGCGCAGCCTGCAGGCGCGTCTGCTGATTGGCGTGACGGCCCCTCTTTTAAAATAGACGGTACCGGGGTGCACTGGCGCAAAGTGCTCTCTTCTCAAGGGCATTGGGGCAAATGGGAAAGACTACCAGGCCTCGATCCACGGCAATTTCACCTCATCACCAGGCGTATCGCGCATTATCAAAATCGCCTGTATATCGCTACGTTATCCCCTTTAGGCGAAGACAGCTTAGCAATATTTGAAGTGAGTTCATCCGCGCCCTTTGTCAGTAAATGGACGCATAACGGAACAGAGGACGAGAAATGAAAGCACAGGCGCGGCTTTGATGCGATTCGCTCCTGCGGCTATACTGCCGCCATCACGTAAAACGGGAAACGACAATGAACGACAGTGAATTTCATCGCCTTGCTGACACCCTGTGGATGACCATTGAAGAGCGTCTGGACGACTGGGACGGCGACAGCGATATCGACTGCGAAATTAACGGCGGCATATTGACCATCACCTTTGAAAACGGCAGCAAAATCATCATCAACCGCCAGGAACCCCTGCATCAGGTGTGGCTGGCGGCCAAACAAGGCGGTTACCATTTCGATCTGAAAGGTGACGAGTGGGTTTGCGACCGTTCAGGCGAAACCTTCTGGGATCTGCTGGAACAGGCGGCGACGCAACAGGCGGGCGAAGAGGTAAGTTTTCGCGGCTAACATCTAACCCCGGATAAGGCATTGCGCCGCATCCGGGAGTCCCGGGTACGCTGCGCTTCCCCGGGCTACCCGCTAAAACATCAGGAGAAGTACTGCTGCAACAGCGGCGCGTCGTTATCCTGATTGGCAGACGCAACAGGCGTGATAGCCTGATTGCGGAACGGAATCACCTGCGCCCGACCATCCACATTCACGATTTGGTAGAACTGCGGCAGGTTGAAGTTGATAAAGCTTGAGCCGTAGGTAAAGCGGTCGTGCGACGACGAATAGAAGCGGCTAACGTCGCGCACCAGCTCCTCTTTGCTGCCTTCGCAGTGGTGATACACTTCCGCGCGGTTGCTTTCATCCAGAATATAGATATTGAAACCGTCATCGCCGGTCTCTTCGAAGAAGAACTGAATAATCCCTTCGCTGGCAAACCCATCCACCACCTGCGGCAGTTTGACGTGGTTCGTTTCGACCTGAACCGACAGCCCGTGCAGTTTGTTATGAGAAATCGCGCCATAAAACTCAATCGCGTTTTCAAGTTTCTGCACCGATACATTCAGGCGCTCGAAGAAAAGCCCCCAGGTCTGTCCGGCCACGCGTAACGCTTTGAAGCGCCCCGTTTCCTGGCGGGTACTGGACAGACGCAGCTCAATGCATTCAGAAACCAGTTGCTGCACGCGGGTACGGATCAAGCCGCGCAGATGCTGGCTATAACAGAACACTTCAACGCTATCGGGCGGCGCGGCATCCTGATGCATTTTGCCCAGAATGGTTTTCAGCGCTTCAATCATCGCCTGCTCGCCGTTGAAATGCAGTGTACGCACTTCATTCCAGGAGTTGCGATAAAGCAGGTCTACGCTGCCAACCAGGCAGTTTTGCTGCTCACCGAAGCTGAACACATCAAGCTTACGGAAATCGAAATGCACGACCTGGTTACGGAATGCCGCAGTCGGGTCATATTCCAGGTTCACGATAATCGCCAGATGGCGGATTTCGCAGGGGCTGTACAGCGCTTTTGGCGTTGGCGCAGGCAGACGCAGCGGGAAGTGATGGGACACATTCGCCACCATCTCCTGCAGTTTTGCCAAATCGACAATGCCATTACCTTTAATAAACAGGCGAGTACGCGACGTCAGCAAACCATTGAACCACGCCCACGCCACCAGTTTGTTCAAGTAACGGTTATATTCCAGCGGCTGGTGGCTAACGATAGAGTCCATGTTTGGGGCACGGTTGTACAGATACCAACCCGTACGATTCGCACGGCCCGGCGGCACATGGATAAAGGTTAAATTAGGCTCGGAGAGATCCGGAGAAATCTGCGGATTCACCAGGGTGACTTTACCCGGCAACGCTTCGAAAGCGGCATATAACTTACGGGTCAGCACGCCGATGTCCTGCGGACTGGCGGAGACGCTCAGATTGTTGCGGCGCGCAAAGCGAATCAGGTTACGGTAGCTCTGCATCATGGCATCGAGCAGCTCGTTATGCGCTTCACGTACCTGGTCGATTTTCCAGTTTGCCCGATTATCGAGCATGGTGAGACGCGCTTCGTCCCAACCCCACTCTTTCACTAACTGACTGACCACTTCACGCCGCCAGCCCACACAGGCACGCTCACGGCTCAGTTTCTCGCACACTTTTAAATAGAAACATCGACGCACAAGATCAAGACGCGTGAAATCTTCAATCGCGGTCAGATAATGGGTGACGCGCTCCAGCATCATGCAGTAATGATCCAGACCGAACGAAACGATTTCACCGTCGTGCAGACGCTGTTTAATGTCTTTCGCCAACAGGCGGGTGTTCGGATACTCCCAGGAATAAGCTTCCAGTAGCAGAGTTTTCAGCACTGCTTTATAGGGGGAGTCGATACTTTTATAGAGCTGCCACAGGCTGGCGCCGAAGTACTCTTCGGCGGAAAGGGAGCTCAGGCCGCCGAGGTCCAGCCATTCATTTGGCGTCAGTACGCCCTGTGCATAGAGCGTCATGACGTAATCGTCATAGTGCTCTTCTTCATCGCCCGGCACCATATTCCACAGAATACGCTTACCGGCCAGACGCACAGCGGTACGATAGAATTCATCGAGCAACAAAATATGCTGCGTCGAGCCACAGTCTTCACCACCCAGACTGCCGCTTTCATTATGGCGGAAGCGGTTTTCATCAATTAAGAAGAAGCTGACTTCCACACCCAGCGATGCGGCCCAACTCTCAAGCAGGCTGCATTTACGCTGCAACAATTGGCGCTCTTCGTTATCGAGCCACGACTGGTGGCAAACCCAGATATCCAGGTCAGAAGAGCAGCTTTGTCCTACCGATGAAGTACTGCCCATGGAGTAGACGCCGGTTATCGGCAACTCGCCTTTTGGCGATTCCTGCGGGGGCATTCCACGGTAGAGCTCAAGCTCGTTGAGGTAGTGGCGTTGGGTTTCATCAGGCGTGTAGAGGCAAATGCCTTTTGGAACGCTACCTTCGAGGTAGCCCGGCATCAACGGATGATGGTAGTGCAAAAGCGTGGGCAGCAGACTGTAGACCTGCTGGAAAGCAGGGCCCATGGCCGCTAGCGCGCGATCCACACGCAGTTGATTGATGGCATCCAGCCTCTGTTTCAGAGTCTCAATATAGAGGTACAAGACGTATCGCCTGATGTTTACAGAAAGTCCAAAATCGCCGTCACCTTTTTTCGCCCTTGTCTTTGTGGTGGTACAGACGAAAAAATGGTCTAAAACGTGATCAATTTAACACCTTGCTGATTGACCGTAAAGAAAGATGCGCTACATACCAGTTTAGCACCATTTACAATGTGTAAATTCCCAATTACGGCCGAGGGTGTGTCTCGTTTTGACGAGACCGTGCTCGCCTCACCTATGCAATCACCACGAACACTGACACCCTAAGACAAGAATGTTAGGATGGTCGATGGATGATAATGACGGTAACAAGCATGTTAGACAATGTTCTGAGAATTGCCACACGGCAAAGTCCCCTTGCACTTTGGCAGGCACAATATGTTAAGCAGCGTCTTGAGGCACTCCACCCGGGCCTGACGGTCGAACTGGTGCCTATGGTTACGCGTGGCGATGTCATTCTGGACACCCCTCTGGCGAAAGTCGGCGGTAAAGGTCTGTTTGTGAAGGAACTTGAGCTGGCATTGCTTGAAAACCGCGCCGATATCGCCGTGCACTCTATGAAAGATGTCCCCGTCGAGTTCCCGGAAGGGTTGGGTCTGGTGACGATTTGTGAGCGTGAAGATCCGCGCGATGCCTTTGTCTCTAATCACTACAGCGACATCGACGCGCTGCCTGCGGGGAGCGTAGTTGGCACATCAAGTTTACGTCGGCAGTGTCAGTTGGCGGCACGCCGCCCCGATCTGGTGATCCGCTCTTTGCGTGGCAATGTCGGTACCCGTCTGTCAAAACTCGATAGCGGCGATTATGACGCCATCATCCTGGCGGTGGCAGGCCTGAAACGTCTGGGGCTCGAATCGCGAATTCGCGTCGCGCTGCCAGCAGAGCTTTCGCTCCCGGCAGTGGGTCAGGGTGCGGTGGGCATTGAGTGCCGTCTTGCAGACGAACGCACCCGTTTGTTGCTCGCCCCGCTTAACCATCACGAAACCGCTGTGCGGGTTTCCGCAGAGCGTGCCATGAATACCCGTCTCGAAGGCGGCTGCCAGGTACCAATTGGCAGCTATGCTGAATTACATGATGGTGAACTGTGGCTGCGTGCGCTGGTTGGCGCGCCGGACGGTTCGAAAATGGTCCAGGGTGAGCGCCGGGGTCATCCGGACGAAGCCGTCCAGTTAGGTATCTCACTTGCCGAGGAACTACTGGATAACGGCGCACGTGAAATTCTGGCTGACGTCTACAACGGAGATGCGCCCGCATGAATATCCTTGTCACCCGCCCCTCCCCGGCAGGGGAAATGTTAGTGAGCCGACTGCGCGCACTGGGACAGGTGGCATGGAGCTTTCCGTTGATTGAGTTCACCCCAGGCAGGGAACTCAACACGCTGCCCGAGCGTCTGTCGGCGCTGGGCGAAGACGATATGGTTTTTGCCTTATCACAGCATGCCGTGACATTTGCCCACGCGCATTTACAGCAAACCCACGCTTACTGGCCTTTACAGCCACGCTACTTTGCCATTGGTCGCACGACCGCGCTGGCGTTACATACTGCCAGCGGTATTGAGGTTCGCTATCCACTGGACCAGGAAATCAGCGAAGTCCTACTACAATTGCCTGAATTACAAAACATTCAGGGCAAACGTGCGCTAATCTTACGGGGAAACGGCGGACGTGAGTTATTAGGTGAAACGCTGGTGGCTCGTGGCGCTCAGGTTGAGTTTTGCGAATGTTATCAACGCTGTGGAAAGTTGTATGACGGGGCACAAGAGGCCATGCGCTGGCATACGCGCGGCGTCGATACGATAGTGGTCACCAGCGGTGAGATGCTGCAACAGCTTTTTACGCTTATTCCGCTCTGGTATCGCGAAAATTGGTTACTACGCTGTCGGCTGTTGGTCGTCAGCGAGCGTCTGGCGAACCTCGCCCGGGAACTGGGCTGGCAAGATATTCAGGTCGCTGAAAACGCAGACAACGATGCGCTGCTTCGCGCATTACAATAACACTCATAATGGGAAGCCATAATGACGGAACAACAACACTCCTCTGCCGTGGTTGAAGAAACCAAGCAGGCTGATGGCTACACGCCGCCGCCGAAAAACGCCGAGAAGAACAACCGCGCGGGCAAGACAAGTCTTGCACTTAGCGTGATTGCTATTGCAATTGCGCTGGCAGCAGGCGTCGGTCTTTATGGCTGGGTAAAGCAGCAAACTACCGTACTGCGCGCAACGAATGATGAGCTGGCCAACCAGGTCATTGCGATGCAGCAAGCGCAGGACAAACAAAAAGCCGGGCTGGAAGGCGTTATTAAACAGCAGGCCACGCAGCTTGAAGAGGCCAAACGTCAGCAAGACGCGCTCGCCAGGCAGTTAAATGAGGTTCAGCAAAAAGTCGCCACCATTTCCGGCACCGATGCGAAAACCTGGCTGCTGGCGCAGGCTGATTTCCTGGTCAAACTGGCCGGGCGTAAGCTGTGGAGCGATCAGGATGTCACCACCGCCGCGGCGCTGCTGAAAAGCGCAGATGCCAGCCTGGCGGACATGAACGATCCCAGCCTTATCACTGCGCGCCGCGCCATTACTGATGATGTCGCCAGCCTCTCTGCGATTTCTCAGGTGGATTATGACGGCATCATCCTGAAAGTGAACCAACTCTCGAACCAGATTGATAATCTGCGTCTGGCGGATAACAACGACGACGATGCCCCGATGGATTCAGACAGCAGTGAGTTGTCGAGTTCCCTTAACGAATGGCGCGTGAATCTGCAAAAAAGCTGGCAGAACTTTATGGACAGCTTCATCACGATTCGCCGTCGCGATGAAACCGCAGTGCCATTGCTGGCCCCGAACCAGGACATCTATCTGCGCGAAAATATCCGCTCAAGGCTGTTAGTTGCGGCACAGGCAGTACCTCGCCATCAGGAAGAGACCTACAAGCAGGCGCTGGATAATGTCTCTACCTGGATTCGCGCCTACTACGATACGGATGATTCCGCCACCAAAGCGTTTCTTGAGGAAATTGACAAGCTCGAGCAGCAGTCCATCGCCATGGCGGTCCCTGAGTCGCTGAAAAGCCAGCCGATTCTGGAGAAACTGATGCAGACCCGTGTGCGTAATCTTCTGGCGCAGCCTGGCGTTGCCCCGGATCCGAATGCGCCTGCTCAAGCGCCGCAGGGAGAATAATCATGCTGAAAGTATTATTACTCTTTGCGCTGCTGATCGCCGGGATCGTGTTAGGTCCGATGATCGCCGGCCATCAGGGCTATGTGCTGATCCAGACTGACACTTACAACATTGAAACCAGCGTCACTGGCCTGGTCATCATTCTGGTACTGGCTCTGGTAGTGCTTTTTGCCCTCGAATGGCTGTTACGCCGTATTTTCCGCACTGGCGCGCATACGCGTGGCTGGTTCGTTGGCCGTAAACGTCGCCGCGCCCGTAAACAGACGGAACTGGCGCTCATCAAGCTGGCAGAAGGCGATTATCAGCAGGTTGAGAAGTTGATGGCGAAAAACGCCGATCATGCGCAACAACCCGTGGTGAACTACTTACTGGCGGCCGAAGCGGCACAGCAACGTGGCGATGAAGTGCGTGCGAATCAGCACCTTGAGCGTGCCGCAGAGCTGTCGGAAAACGATCCGATCCCGGTCGAAATTACCCGTGTACGTCTGCAACTGGCACGCAATGAAAATCATGCCGCGCGCCATGGCGTTGACCGACTGCTGGAAATTACCCCACGTCATCCGGAAGTATTGCGCCTGGCAGAACAGGCTTACATCCGCACCGGCGCATGGAGTTCACTGCTGGACATCATTCCGTCGATGGCAAAAGCGAACGTCGGAGATGAGGCGCATCGCGAAGCACTCCAGCAACAAGCCTGGATTGGGCTAATGGATCAGGCGCGTGCCGATCTGGGAAGCGAGGGTCTACGAAGCTGGTGGAAAAACCAGAGTCGCAAAACCCGTCATCAAATCCCCTTGCAGGTGGCAATGGCAGAACATCTTATCGAATGTGACGATCACGATACTGCCCAGGCGATCCTCCTGGATGGTCTGAAACGACAGTATGACGACCGCCTGGTTCTGGTGATCCCGCGCCTGAAAACCAATAATCCTGAGCAGGTAGAAAAAGTCCTGCGCCAGCAAATCAAAACGCAGGGCGACCGCCCGATGCTCTGGAGTACGCTGGGGCAATCACTGATGAAACACGGCGAGTGGAAAGAGGCCTGCCTGGCGTTTCGTGCCGCGCTGAAACAACGCCCGGATGCATTCGATTACGCCTGGCTTGCTGACTGCCTCGACCGGCTGCACCAGCCGGAAGAAGCCGCAGAGATGCGTCGTGATGGTCTGCTGCTCACGTTGCAGAATAACCCCCCTTCCTGATCCTCTGTCGGGGCCGCAAGGCCCCGATTTTTTGCCTGCCTGACATTTCTGAATATCCTGTGCTACAGTTTTCCCGTCTCAATTAACGGAACGTCTCTGCCAATGTAACGATCTTCCCGAGTTAACCCCTTTCAATCGATGCAGCGCTTGCTGCAGGAAATAACTCGTTTTGGGAAATCGTTACCATGAACACCCTATTGTTCGCGCTCGTGCGCGCGCTACGCACGCACCGCTGGCTGCGGCTGCTGCTCTGCGCATTTGTCTTATCTTCACTGGGTAATGGCCTGACCCAGGTACTGGTCTTCGGCCAGCTCTTACGCTGGCATGCCTCACCTTCAACGCTCACCCTCGCCTACCTGTTGGCAACGCTACCGGGCTTTGTGGGCAGCCTGGCGGGAGAAAAGCTCTGTCGACGCTTGTCGCCCCTGTCTCTTTTAATTATCACAGAGCTGTTGGGTATGGTCGCCCTCGCCCTTCCTCTGTTCGGGCTCGTGTATCACAGTATCCCCGCTTTGCTGATGGTTCAGTCGGCAGAGGCGTTGCTGGGCGGGATGTCCTGGCCTGCGTTAGCGTTGGTATTCAAGCGCGGCCTTACGCATGATGAATTGCCTGCGGCCACAGGGATGGAGAGCGTTATTTTTGCCTCTCAGGTATTGCTAGGAACGGGGGTGGGCGTGCTGTTGTTCGACCATGTTGCCCCGCTAATATTGCTGAGCATTGATGCACTGAGTTTTCTGGCGTCGGTGGCTCTGCTTATGCTGACACGGGCACATTATCGTGCCCATGACATGAGCAATCGCAATAACGGCAAACCGTTATCGACTATTGCATGGCCTTCACTTACCGCCGCACAAAAGCGCAGCCTGCTGATCCTGCCCGCCCTTGCCGCGGTTGGTTCACCAGCCATGGCGCTCTTGCCCGCACTGGCGCAACAGATACACCCGGACGACGCTAGCGGGCTGGCATTACCGCTACTGTTCGCCCGTAGCCTGGGGCAGCTTTGTGGTCCGCTGCTGCTGAATGGTGAAAAGTTGCCGCACTATGCCCGCCGCAATCGCCTGTTAGTGCTGTGTCTGGCCATTTTCCTTGGGGCATACGGCCTGCTGCCGCTGCTCTCAGAAGAGAAGAGCGCGGCACTGGGGCTTATTTTTATCGCCCATCTGGCCTCGAATGTGGTGTTTGCTGTCGGTACGTTTAGTCTGCTTGCCGGGTTTAGCGGAGATGAGATCCCGGCAGCCAGCGCAAAAGCGTGGCGCTGGCAAACATTAACCGCCACGCTGATGACCACCATTGCGGCCTGGCTTGCCAGCGAATGGGGCGCCGCGCAGGCGCTCTACAGCGTATCACTGAGCGCATTGCTTTTGATGAGTGTGGTGATGGCACGCTACCGGGAATAAGGCATAAAAAAACGCCTGCTCGAAAGCAGGCGTTAAAACAGGTCTGTTTGACAACATAAATGGGTGCTTCACTCAACGTAGTGTCCATGGTGTTTGATGAGGCCGAAGCGACATCTGTCAGTGGACGATAAGCACCGTAAACGGCTCTGCATCATTCCGGAGTTTATGAGGCCAGAAGGCGAACATAAGAGGTGGAATGAGCATCTACACGTATATTATTGCACATAGTGTGCCAGGTTCGCATTAGCAAAACAGCACGCTTAAGTTCTTTTCAGATAACAGGAAAATCGCGCTCTGCGGCGGCAATCGCCCCAATTTAGCTACGGTGCCAGACGCTTTATTGTCGCCTACAGGAGACAGCCACAATACCAGACAGCCTACTCCTTATAAATCAATAAATTAGATGTCACCAATTGACGACAAAGGTAGGTTGGGTTGTCGCTGATACGCAACACCGTAAAATGAGAGATTTTTAGAATGCAAAAAACAAAAAACCCCGCTTTATTCAAGCGGGGTTCAAAAGTGGTCGGCGAGAGAGGATTCGAACCTCCGACCCACTGGTCCCAAACCAGTTGCGCTACCAAGCTGCGCTACTCGCCGATGTACTGCTTTTTGAATTTTTGTTCAATCTAAGTTGTGGTGCGAGGGGGGGGACTCGAACCCCCACATCCTAAGGACACTAACACCTGAAGCTAGCGCGTCTACCAATTCCGCCACCTTCGCATTCCACGAAACTTTTACTACTAAATAATGGGGTGGCTAATGGGACTCGAACCCACGACAACTGGAATCACAATCCAGGGCTCTACCAACTGAGCTATAGCCACCACTACAAATCTTTTCACGCGGCCCTGTGATTTCACAGTCCACCGCAGCTCATCAAGCACCGGGTTAAATGGTGCGCCCGACAGGATTCGAACCTGAGACCTCTGCCTCCGGAGGGCAGCGCTCTATCCAGCTGAGCTACGGGCGCTTAGCGCCGTTGCGGGGGTGGATAATACGGACTTCCCCCCCCTCTGTCTAGTGCCTTTTTAAATAAAATGCGCGTTTGGTTATGCTTTGCGCATTTTGCTGATTATTCCCCCACTCGCTGCGTCACAGCGTGGCGGTTTAAACCCAGCACCTTATAAATAACGCTCACTGCTGCCATGAAGATGATACCCACAAACAGTGACATACGGGTGTCGTCATTGAAGGCCATACCAATCAGCACGCACACCAGGAAAGCCATGGTCGCGTAGTTCGCCCACGGGAACAGCACGGAGCGGAATGGATGGCTGGCAATCGCCTGACGATGCGCATGGCGGAAGCGCAGTTGGCTAATCAAAATCACAAACCACGGTACCATACCCGGTAGTACGCTGGCGCTATAAACATAGACAAACACGCGCTGCGGGTTAGGAATGATGTAGTTCAGGCAGGAGCCAATCAGCAGGATGATGATAGAAATGGTCACGCCGGCAACGGGAACGCCGTTTTTCGACACTTTCGCCACACCCGCCGGTAGCTGACGGTTTTTCGCCAGTGCATAGAGCATTCGCCCACAGCTGTACATACCGCTGTTACAGCCAGACAGTGCAGCCGTCAGCACAACAAAGTTGATGATACCTGCCGCTGCGGTAATGCCGATTTTGGCGAAAGTCAGAACAAACGGGCTACCGTTAGTGCCGATCTCATTCCACGGGAAGATAGTCACGATAACGAAAATCGCGCCCACATAAAAAATCAGGATACGCCACAGCACTTTGCTTACCGCGCTGCGCAGCGTCACTTGCGGGTTTTTCGCTTCACCGGCGGTGATACCGATAAGCTCTACGCCCTGGTAAGACGCCACAACGATACACAGCGCCGTCAGGAACCCCTTCCAGCCGCCCGCAAAGAAGCCGCCGTGCTCAGTCAGATTGCTAAAACCAATCGCGTGACCGCCATTACCAAAACCAAAGAAGATAACGCCCAGTCCCACGATAATCATCACGATGATAGTGGTGACCTTGATCATTGCGAACCAGAATTCGATTTCACCGTACAGACGCACCGCCGCCAGGTTCGCGACTGCAACCAGCCCAACGGCAATCAGCGCGGGTATCCACTGTGCCAGGTCCGGGAACCAAAACTGCACATAGACGCCAATGGCCGTAATTTCCGAGATACCAACCGCCATCCACATAAACCAGTAGGACCAGGCGGTAAGATATCCAAAGAAGGGACTCATATAGCGGTGCGCATAAACGGCGAATGAACCGGTAACGGGTTCCAGGAAGAGCATTTCGCCCATTGAGCGCATGATGAAGAAGACAAAAAGCCCGGCGATAATGTACGCCAGTAGCACGGAAGGACCAGCCCATTTCAGGGTGCTTGCGGCCCCCATAAAGAGCCCCACCCCTATCGTGCCGCCCAGGGCAATCAATTCAATGTGACGAGACTCCAGGCCGCGCTGGAGCTCGGGTTTGTTTTCAGCCATATAACCTCTGTCGTGTTTGCAACTTTCCCGCTGTGCGGGTTGTTTTTATGAGAATAACGTGCGTCAAAGCCATCCCGGAGGCGATAACCGCGCAAAATATACTGGGATGATGCATTGAGTGAGCGAATGGTTTCTTAAAATGATGAAAATGGCAAATGATGTGTAAAAAAAATCTGGGTATCGCACAATAAAAAAGCGAATGCCCCATATCAACGGGGCATGGCAGGAGAAAATTATAGATTGCCGCGGTAATGCCAGGACAAGTAACGCAGCAGACGTAGCTGTCGGGTGACGCGGCTCGGCTGCGAAAGCAGGCGATACAGCCACTCAAGCCCCAGTCGTTGCCAGATGCCCGGCGCTCGTTTTACATAACCGGTAAAGACGTCGTAGGTGCCGCCGACGCCCATATAGAGGGCGTGAGCGTAGACTTCGCGGCAGTCACGCATCAGTATCTCCTGGCGCGGTGAGCCCATCGCGACGGTCACGATTTTCGCCCCGCTCGCACGAATCCGCTCAAACAGCGCCTGCCTGTCTTCGGCACGGAAATAACCATCCTGGCTGCCAACGATATTGACCTGCCACTGTTTACGCAGCTTATCTTCCGTTTGCTCCAGCACTTCTGGCTTTCCGCCCAACAAAAATACCGGCGTCCCTTCGCGACCCGCTCTTTCCATCAGCGCTTCCCAGAGATCGGCCCCCGCAACACGCTCAACGCGTGCCTGCGGAAATTTCTTCCGGATCGATCGCACCACGCTAATACCATCGGCATATTTGAATTCAGCCGCCTCAATCAGCGACCTCACCTGCGGGTTGTCCTCAATAGTGAGCATTTTCTCAGCGTTGATGGCGACCAGGGTTCCTTCCTTAAGTGCGCCACCGGCATATAAATAGTCCAGTGCATGTTGCATATCACGCCAGCCAATCAATTTCAGCCCACGTAGCTCATACACCGGAGCCACTGTGTTGTCAGTCATTCGTATCCTTAGTCAGACCCGCGACAAAGAGGTGCCGCGCTTGTTAATCAACCCGGCACTATCAAACAGCCAGTACAACAGTTTCGCCGTCAGCAGGCAGGCGCCAAAGATGACGAGGAAAAAGACCACTCGAGAAGCAAATGCGTCCAGCCCTTCACGCGCCAGCACGATCATGTTGAAGATGGCACCAAAACAGAAACTGTGCAAAATGGCGGCCTTATAGCGGTTGGTCTCCCGATTGCCAAGGGTATACAACCAGTCAAACCACTTGATAATCAGCCCAACCACTACCGCACCCAGCGGAATAAACCAGACACCGCCCATTACCACCAGTGAGCCAATCAGGGTGGGGGAAATCGCCAGGCCCGAGTGGTTATTCAACACTTCCCACGTAAAATAGTTCGCCGAATTCAACACAATGCCAGGACGTGAAGGCCACAGCCAGGTGGGAATAAAGACATAGAAATCACGAACGATCGGAGCTAATCCCTGGAAATCGATCTTGTCGTAATTTTGCAGCAGCAACGACAGATTTTCCCAGGGCGAGAAGGTATCGCGGGTGAGATATAAGAAAGTGTAAAACGCCTCATCACCGCTGACATTGAGCCCGTAGCGTTTAAGCGCCAGCCAGAACATGCCGACAATGCCCATTACCCCCGCCGCTGCCAGCATCCACAGCGAAATCCAGCCACGGATAATCCCGATAAACAAGAAGATAGCGAAAGCGATGATGATGTTAGCGCGCGTCCCGCCGACAATCATGTAGGTCAGCAGGCCAAACGCCACGGTACTGACCAGGAAGAACAGCCACGCCCGCCCATCCTGACGCAGAAAATAGACCACCAGCATAGCGGGGATAAAGAAATAGAAAAACCGCTTGAGCGCGACACCAGAAACTTCACTGGAAAAAATCTGGCTATAGGAATGCAGACGGAACAGCAAAAAGCCGTTATGCATGAAAAAGATACCCACACTCACCAGCGCAAGAATCATCAGCATCGCGCAGGTTAAATGCGTCTCCACCCGATTGACGGTAAACAGAGGACGGCGTTCATCCGCACGGGATGACGCACGTAACCGTGTTTTATACGTCACATAGTACACACCGTAAAAACAGGCCGCAGCCAGCAACGACTGTAGCATAACGCCAGGCGGTGCCACGCCAACATCGAAGCGAAACACCAGGATGCTGGTCAATGGAAAACCGAAGAAAAACGTTAGCAAAAACAGCAATGAAAAAAAGACATTGAAATTAAAGCGCACGCGGCGGAACTCAAACCACGTCAATGTGGCGATAAACAGCGTCGCCAGCAGCCAGATGATCAGTAACCCACTGAATTCAAGCGGACTCATCACGCCTCCCCTGCGGCAATGCACAGTGCCTGATGCCAGGGTGCAATAAAGTTCGGACTAAAGAAGGTGATGGTATCTTTGTCGACCGCCAGCAACTGACGTTGCGCTTCACGAATGATCGCTTCATTGAGCAGATCATCGGTAAACAGCACTGGAACGCCCTCTTCCACCATATCCCGCCAGAACGGGTTCTTGCGGTTTAGCACACAAGGCACACCCGCCTGAATCAACAGACATAGCGTGCCGATACCTTGCTGGCGCGCGAAGATGAAATAACCCAGGTCGCACTGGCTTAATAGTGTCAGGTAATCATCAAACGCCATCTTCTCGTTCAGGATACGCAAATTGTCCGGGCTAAACAGTGCCAGCCCGGCCTGACGAACCTGCTCAATGTAGACTTCGTTATTTGCCGGGTAGCCCATGGGCACAATGATATTTACCGTATCACCAAACTGCCGATGAATCGCTTTTAAGGCGGCGATATGTTCATTGCTGGGATCGCCGGAATTCCCCACCAATAGCGTCAGCTTGCCCTCGCGCTGCATTTCATAGCCCAGCGTGTTGAGTGCCGGGTCCATACGCGTTGGGAAGTACAGCAACTCACCGCGTACATCCGGGTGCCGGTCTGCAAACCAGGCCAGATCGCCACGGGTCGCGAAGATAGTGCCGACCCTTGCCTGCGCCAGACGCCGCAACGGGTAAAACAGGCGGAATTTCAGGCTACGGGAGACCTCATACAGATCGGCCCCCCAGGCATGCCAGTGAAATTGCGAGCGCTTAATCGCCCCGCGTAGCAGTGCCAGCCAGATACCGGTATTGAATTGACCGTGAAAAAAGAAACGTTGCTGCCTGTCGGCCTGCGCTTTGGCAATAACGGCCTTCGCCAGCGCCTGCTTACTGCCATAAAAATGCAAATGCAGGTTCGGGTAAGCGTCACTCATGCCGTCGTCCTTTCCGGCGAGCATAAATTCACGGGCATGGATGCCCGTTGCCGCGAGATGTTCATTAAAGAAACGCAGCACGGTGTGATTATGATGAGGGATATCCGATCCCAGTACGTGTATGAGTGCCGTCATGCCCGTCTACGCCAGAGTAAAAACACGCCACAACAGAGGGCGAAATAAATTATGTAGGTTGCCATATAGGCCTGCGCCGCTCCTGCTGCACCGTGGGTCGGGATCAGGAGACGGGAAAAAAGCGTCAGCAATGCAAACTGGCTCACTTCCGCCAGAATATAAAAGCGCAGCGAGGCTTTCGCGATAACCAGATAACCAAAAACGTAAGCGCCCACTTTCAATACGTCCCCAACCAGTTGCCAGGCAAACAGGTCACGCATCGCCGTAAATTTGTCAGAAAACAGCAGCCAGATAGCCACGTCGCGCAGCAACCAGACACAGAAACTCACGGCCGCCACTGCAGGCAACACAAAGCGCAGCGATTTCACGATCTCGCGGGTGATGTCCTGTTTTGTGGCAAGCCTCGAGAGAGTAGGAAGCAGATACACGCTAAACGAGGCGGTAATAAATTGTAGATAAGCATCGGAGATACTGCTTACCCCTTGCCAGATCCCCACGTCGTCCCAGCTATAATGGGCAGCCAGCAAATTTCGCATCATCACATAGGCCAGCGGGATCGTGACAGACGTGATAAGCGCCATCAGAGTGAATTTGCTGAGTTGCCCGGCCAGCCCGTTATCCCAGCGTGGGCGAAAATAGCTTAATGGAACGTGGCTGCGGCGCACCAGCAACAGCATCGCCGGGAAGACCACCAGCGCAGGCACCAACGCCATACCAAGCAATGCTCCCTGATACTCACCCAGTTTGTAGCAAAGATACCAGGCGGCCACCCCCACCACGCTACCAATAATCAGTGACAGCGCGTTACCCGCCGCATCGCGAAAGCCTTTCATCACCGCCAGCAGCAGGTTCGCCCAGGCAATTCCCATTTGCACCAGCGCCACCAGCCGCACCAGCCCCTGGTAATCGGCATGACCAAACAAGCCGCGACTGATCGGCGCCGCCGCAAGTAAAAAGATCAGCGCCAGCAGCATTGAGAAGCCCAGCACCATGGCAGAAGACGTGCCGACGACCTCACGTAGTCGCGTGGGGTCATCATGGTGTTGGGAGACAAATTTCGTCACGCCATTAAAGATACCTGCGCCTGCAAGCACGCCGAGCACAATGATCAACTGGCGAAAATTACCCGCCTGCCCAACCCCGGAGGGGCCATAGGCCAGCGCCAGCAGTTTAACCACCAGTAGCCCGGCGCCAATCTTGACGAGAGTACTTGCCGCCGTCCAGACAGAAGCTTTTGCCAGCGACATGTTAGCGGAAATAGCTCAGTAACGTGTTAATCACGGTACGCTGGTTAACAGGGGCGAGATTGTAGAACAGAGGCAGACGAAGCAAACGCTCACTTTCCTGCGTCGTATAGCGATCCTCACCGTGGAACTCACCAAATTTCGCCCCGGCAGGTGATGCGTGCAGCGGAATATAATGGAACACAGAGAGAATCTCGGCCTCTTTGAGGAAGGCGATGAGCTTGCTGCGATCTTCTTCGTCACGCAGTTTGATATAAAACATATGGGCGTTATGCCCGCACTCTTCGGGAATCGACGGCAGCGTAATACGCCCGGCGCGTGCCAGCGGCGACAAAGCATCGAAATAGGTTTGCCACAGGGACAAACGCTGCTGATTGATACGATCTGCTGCTTCGAGCTGCGCCCATAGATAGGCCGCCTGCAAATCCGCCATCAGATAGCTCGAGCCAATATCGCGCCAGGTGTATTTATCCACCTGCCCACGGAAGAACTGACTGCGGTTGGTCCCTTTTTCGCGGATGACTTCCGCGCGTTCAACCAGCGCGCGATCGTTAATCAGCGTCGCGCCGCCTTCACCGCCCGCGGTGTAGTTTTTGGTTTCATGGAAACTAAAGCAGCCAATGTGCCCGATAGTGCCCAACGCCCGACCTTTATAGGTGGACATCACACCCTGCGCGGCATCTTCCACCACAAACAGATCATGCCGTTTGGCAATCGCCATAATGGTGTCCATTTCACAGGCCACACCGGCATAGTGAACCGGCACAATGGCGCGGGTATTTTCCGTGATGGCCTCTTCAATACGAGTTTCGTCGATGTTCAGCGTATCCGGGCGGATATCCACAAAGACGATTTTCGCGCCACGCAGTACAAAAGCGTTAGCGGTAGAAACAAAGGTGTAGCTTGGCATGATCACTTCATCGCCAGGCTGAATATCCAGCAGCAACGCCGCCATCTCCAGCGATGCCGTACAGGAGGGGGTCAGTAGCACTTTCGGGCTATGGAAACGCTGTTCCATCCACTGCTGGCAGCGACGGGTAAAACCACCGTCACCGCAAAGTTTGCCGCTGCCCATCGCCGACTGCATGTAGTCGAGTTCCGTTCCCACCACAGGAGGTGCATTAAAAGGGATCATAGAGTCACCTGTATAACCAGTAGGCGGTGCTTTCCATTATCGCACCGCTGCGAGTGTAGCGTCTGATAGCCGCAAGATTGCCCATCTGCGTCGCCACACGGATTGTCTTAAGTTGCCGCTGTTGCGCCCAATAACAGGCCGCCTGCATCAATTTTTCCCCCGCGCCACGCCCGCCCAGTAAACCGATCCTGGCTTCCTGTTCATTGAGTTGACGCAGGGAGACAAAAGCCTCGATATCGCCATTTGCTCCGCGAAACAGCAGACATTCATGGTCAAATACGCCTTTCACCGCGTTTTCAATCCACTGCGCGTAAAAACGCCCACTGGCCTCCTCAGGGTACCAGGGCGCGCGAAAGCGGCTCTGACTGAACATATTTTCCGCCATCTGGCGTAACGGTGTGATATCACCGGCTACCGCCGTCTGCGCCTGCGGATTAACAGCCTGTAGCGGAACCGATAATGCGAAATCCGCTTCGCCTTCGACCAGCCGAAAGCCAAAATGTTGCAGAGCATCAAGCTGTTGTGTATTGGATGCGGAAATTTTCGCCTGTAGGCGCGGCCAGCCGTCGAACGCAGAAGCATCAAGCGCTGGCGCATCCTCCTGCAAACGCACGATGGCGCTGCGCAGGCCAAAGAATTCACTCTCCCATGCCAGTTCGTCAATGTAGCCGTGTAGTGTCATGGGAGGTGACCTCAGCGCCATACGCCTTTGGTATCCACAATGTATTGCTGGCGCACATTGTCACCCGCGATGGCTTTGAACTCTTTGTGATCGACCAGCATGACCAGCACATCAGCCTGCGCCATTGCGTCCTCAAGACTGACCAGCGTACTTTGGCCTGCCAGACGCGGAGGCAACTGATGAATGTTCGGCTCTACCACCAGCGTTTCACCGCTATGCCACCCGGCAATACTGTGGGCAATTTCCATCGCCGGGCTTTCACGCAGGTCGTCAATATTGGGTTTAAATGCCAGACCGAAACAGGCAATTTTAATGTCGCTGGCACGCTTATCACTTGCGGCCAGGCAATCGGCGACGGTTGCTTTAACCTGGTTCAATACCCAGTGTGGTTTGCTATCGTTCACTTCACGCGCGGTACGAATCAAGCGGGCCTGCTGTGGGTTCTGTGCCACAATAAACCACGGATCGACGGCAATACAGTGGCCGCCTACGCCGGGGCCAGGCTGCAGAATATTCACGCGTGGGTGGCGATTAGCCAGGCGAATCAGTTCCCAGACATTGATGCCCTGGTCGGCGCAAATGAGCGACAATTCATTAGCAAACGCGATGTTCACGTCGCGGAAGCTGTTTTCCGTCAATTTGCACATTTCAGCGGTGCGGGAGTTTGTCACCACACACTCGCCTTCGAGGAAAATGTTATACAGCTCGCTGGCGCGTGCCGAGCATACGGGCGTCATACCGCCAATGACCCGGTCATTCTTGATAAGCTCAACCATGACCTGGCCGGGCAGAACGCGCTCCGGGCAATAGGCAATGTTGATATCTGCCTGCTCTCCCACCTGCTGTGGGAAAGTTAAGTCCGGACGAGCAGCGGCCAGCCACTCTGCCATTTGCTCCGTCGCACCCACCGGCGATGTCGATTCAAGAATAACCAGTGAGCCTTTTTTCAGCACAGGCGCAATGGATTTTGCCGCCGCTTCGACAAAAGTCATATCCGGCTCGTGTTGGCCTTTAAAAGGGGTGGGAACGGCAATTAAATAGGCATCCGCTGCCACCGGCGTCGTGCTGGCGCGCAGCCAGCCGCCTTCAACGGCGGTTTTAACGACCATGTCCAGTTCAGGCTCAACAATATGAATCTTCCCGCGATTAATGGTCTCCACGGCATGGGGATTAACATCAATCCCTACTACCTCTTTTTGCCGTGAGGCGAAAGCCGCCGCAGTTGGCAGTCCAATATAGCCAAGGCCAATGACGGAAATCGTTTTGAAACTCATAGTGTTACCCGATTGTTTTTTAGTGCATGCAAAATTCGACCACAGGCCTGCCCGTCTCCATACGGATTGTGCGCATGGCTCATGGCCTGCCAGGCATCATTGTCATAAAGCAGGCGTGAGACTTCCTCAACGATACGCTGGCTGTCGGTGCCAATTAACCTGACGGTCCCGGCTTCAATGGCTTCCGGGCGTTCGGTGGTGTCACGCATCACCAGAACGGGTTTACCCAGCGAAGGGGCTTCTTCCTGAATACCACCGGAATCGGTGAGAATCAGCCAGGCGCGATTCATTAACCACAGGAAGGGTAAATAGTCTTGCGGCTCTATCAGCGTGACATTTTCCACATGACCGAGGATGCGGTTCACGGGTTCGCTGACATTGGGATTAAGGTGTACCGGATAAACAATCTGCACATCATCATGCTGTGAAGCAATTTCCGCCAGCGCATGACAAATATGCTCAAAGCCGAGACCAAAACTCTCACGACGGTGCCCGGTAACCAGAATCAGTTTTTTATTGCTGTCGAGGAAGGGATAACGTGATGCCAGTTCCTCCTCAAGCGAAGGGTTGTTCAGGACGCTATCCCGCACCCAAAACAGCGCATCAATAACGGTATTGCCGGTAACAAAAATATGTTTATCCGCAACGTTTTCCCGCAGCAAGTTATGGCGGGAGTTTTCCGTCGGCGCGAAATGATACAGCGCCAGATGGCCAGTTAACGTGCGATTGGCCTCCTCCGGCCACGGCGATGACAGATCCCCTGTACGCAACCCTGCTTCCACATGCCCGACCGGAATGCGCTGATAAAACGCAGCCAGACTTGCAGCGATAGTGGTTGTCGTGTCGCCGTGAACCAATACGACATCAGGACGGAAAGATTCCAGGATAGGTTTAAGCCCTTCCAGAATACGACAAGTAATCTCTGTCAGTCCCTGCCCGGGCTGCATAATATTCAGGTCGTAATCCGGAACGATAGAAAAAAGTTTCAATACCTGATCGAGCATTTCCCGATGCTGCGCAGTGACGCATACCTTCGCGTCGAAATCAGGGTCCCTTGCCAGCGCGTGTACCAGAGGCGCCATCTTAATGGCTTCCGGTCGTGTGCCAAATACGGTCAGTACTTTCACAACGATTCTCTTCGATTAGGTAATGAAGGCACGAAGCCTTCATCTTAGATTGCGTGTCAAAATGATCGACGACGCGTTAATGCAACACCAGCTCCGATGAGTGCCCCTACCACACCCCACATGATCATCAGGAAGGCACGACGCGGGCTGTCGCGTTTTACCGGTTCTTCAGGTGTGCGCAAATATCGATAAGTCTGAAAGCGGGGATCAAGCGTAGGGCCCACATTCAGCGTATTAAGCATGGCTCGGTTTTGGAAGTAGTCCAAATCGTACTCAGGCCCTACCGCACGTAAATTTTCCAGGCGCGCCTGCAACATTGGGCGGCCTAATAAAAACATCTCAGAATCCGGCAGTTCATCCACCGGGACTTCTGTTTCGCTGCGGGAGATATTGTGTTCTTCTGCCACTTTCAGCGCCTGCTCGACGCTACTCACGCGGCGATTAAAAAGGGTATTGGCAACCTCTTCCTGACGCTTCACCTGCGCTTTCATCTGGATAGTGCGGGCCGCCCATGCTCCTTTAAGCTCATCGTTCAGATGGCGTGCAGCGCGCTGGCTGGCAAAAGCCACATACTGACGCAACAAATTATTAGCATCAGGCGCAGTTTCAGCCGTCAGTTTGACATTGTCATTAAGGTTACGCGTCACATCGCCCGGCGTGTACTGGATGTAATTGATTAAATCATCCAACATTGCGGCGTCCGCTTTGCTGTTACCGACTTTCCGCTGCTTGAAATAGTCCGTCTGCATCCAGAAGTCACGCCGTGTATCCCATGACGCCAGTTGCATCACAAACTCTTTATACGCTTCATCCATGACAGAAATCTGGTCTACAGGTGCGAGACTCGCTTTAACGTCCAGGTTACGCAGGAATTGCTGCTGTGAATAATAGCCACCCAGCATGTTTACCGTGGGACGATCAGTGATGGCTGTTGCCCCCCACTCCTGACGAGCAAAGAATGTCCACGTTAAGGCGATTAACGCAAACAGTAGCGCAATCCCGCAAATCCATAATTTTCCGGCCCATAAAGTACGAAAAAGACCACGAATATCCAGCTCGTTTTCCGTACCCGCTGAAGCTGTTCCCGACAATGGTTGAGTCATCGCTTTCCCAGATTTACTTGGTTAAGGTTGGTTTGTGACCGCTATTACGGCGCATTCTGCGCTTCACACGCTTTATCAACCGCGCCACTTTCCATGCGCGTTTGATGCAGTAGCCATATAAGAAAAAGGATAGCAAAAATAATGCCAACATCACCCATTCAGGAATGAAGTGAAGGTATTCGGTTAATACACCAACCGACGCCAGCAGCGCCGCGGCAAGTGTAATCAACACAAAGGCCTGCCGTGAGGTAAACCCGGCGCGCATAATAAGATGGTGAATATGCTGGCGGTCCGCTGAGAACGGGCTCATCCCTTTACGCAAGCGACGATACATGATCGCCACCATATCCATTAATGGGATCGCGATAATCCACAACGCGGTAACCGGGCTTATAGGGTGGGTCTTACCCTGCGTAGTCTCAAGTAAAATCCAGATAAGTGTGAAACCGATAAAGGTGCTGCCGGCATCGCCCATAAAGACTTTATAGCGCCGCCCCAGTACGCCGAGGTTCAACATGATGTACGGCAGGATTGCGGCAATCATGGCAAAGCACCACATCGCGAGGCTGATTTGACCATCAAACCACAAGATGATGCCGATGGCGGCAAAGGAGACGCAGGACAATCCTCCCAGCAAACCGTCAATACCATCAACCATGTTGAAAGCGTTAATCGCAGCCCAAACGGCAAAGAGCGTCAGCAGATAACCAAAGGGCCCCAGCACCATTTCCCAGGTACCAAAGATGTAGCCCAGACTGCTGAGGTAAAGTTTACCAACCGACATCATTACGATCGCAATAATTGCCTGAATCATTGCGCGAATTTTGACACTGATGTCGTAGCGGTCATCGAGCGCCCCCACAAACACCAGAATCCCGGCGCAGCACAGATACAACACCGCATGGGGAATGTAGTAATCAGCAATGCCGAAGGTGAAGCAGATACCGGCGAACACTGAGATGCCCCCAACCAGCGGAATCAAACCCTGATGCCGTTTACGAAAGTTGGGCTTATCCACCAGACCGACGCGCTTCGCCATTTTTCGGGCGAAAAATAAAAACGCGGTCGTGAATAAGAAAATACTGAATAATTCAGTAAACGCAGTGAGTAAATTCACAATGCATGCTCTCAGCGAATGTTAATCCTGGCAGTATAACGACGATGCCTCGCTCCAAAAAGAAGAAAGCAGGTCATTCACAGGCGTTTTAGTATGTTTCTTAAGCAAGCAGAATAGTGTGATTGCTTAGGTATTTGTGTTGAGCTGGCCTGTAGCGGACGGTGCCTGTCCCAATGCATATAGCGTATAGTCCACAAATGAAAAACGCCACGTAAAAACGTGGCGTTTCCTGGCTTTATTTCTATTAAGAGCGTTTCATCATGTCGAAGAATTCATCGTTCGTCTTCGTCATCGCCAGTTTATTAATGAGGAACTCCATCGCGTCGATTTCACCCATCGGATGAATGATCTTGCGCAGGATCCACATTTTCTGCAGCTCTTCTTGCGTGGTGAGCAGCTCTTCTTTACGGGTACCGGAACGGTTGTAGTCGATAGCCGGGAAGACGCGTTTTTCAGCGATCTTACGGGAGAGATGCAGCTCCATGTTACCGGTGCCTTTAAACTCTTCGTAGATAACTTCATCCATTTTGGAGCCGGTGTCGATAAGCGCAGTAGCGATAATGGTCAGGCTACCACCCTCTTCCACGTTACGTGCAGCACCGAAGAAACGCTTCGGACGGTGCAGGGCGTTGGCATCCACACCACCGGTCAAGACTTTACCGGAAGCAGGAACCACGGTGTTATACGCACGCGCCAGACGGGTGATGGAGTCGAGCAGAATGATAACGTCTTTCTTGTGCTCAACCAGGCGTTTCGCCTTCTCAATCACCATTTCCGCAACCTGAACGTGACGAGATGCCGGTTCGTCGAAGGTGGAAGCGACAACTTCACCTTTAACCAGACGCTGCATCTCGGTCACCTCTTCCGGGCGTTCGTCGATGAGCAAAACCATCAGTACGCAATCCGGGTGGTTGTAGGCAATGCTCTGCGCAATATTCTGCAGCAGCATCGTTTTACCGGCTTTCGGCGGTGCAACAATCAGACCACGCTGACCGCGGCCAATTGGCGAAGCCAGGTCCAGGACACGTGCCGTCAAATCTTCGGTAGAACCGTTACCCCGTTCCATGCGCAGGCGAGAGTTCGCGTGCAGCGGCGTTAAGTTCTCGAACAGAATCTTGTTACGCGCGTTCTCCGGCTTGTCGTAGTTAACCTCGTTAACTTTCAACAACGCAAAGTAACGTTCACCCTCTTTTGGAGGACGAATCTTACCAGAAATGGTGTCACCAGTGCGGAGGTTGAAACGGCGGATTTGGCTGGGGGATACGTAGATGTCATCAGGACCGGCGAGGTAGGAGCTGTCTGCGGAGCGGAGGAAACCAAATCCATCCTGCAGAATCTCCAGCACACCGTCGCCAAAGATATCTTCGCCACTCTTTGCGTGCTGCTTCAGGATGGCAAAAATTATGTCCTGCTTGCGCATACGGGCCAGGTTTTCCAGCCCCATATTTTCGCCGAGAGTGATCAGCTCAGAAACCGGCGTATTCTTTAATTCGGTAAGATTCATAGTGGTGTGGGTTCTTAAACTCGGGGTAAAACTCGAACTTAATGTTGTGAATGGTATGGCAGGGTCATCCATGCCTGTTAACGGCCATCACTTATGTCCAATCGCTGCCTGGTCAAAGGTAAATACGCAGAACTGAAACGACAAGACGGAAAAATGATAAGCCCGGAATCTATCCACTTCTCTCGCGAGGCAAAGCACAGCGGGAAGCGTCGGGTAACACAAGATTCAAACTACAAGGTATGTTTACAACGAAGTCAAAACTAAATTAGCACGACTGAAGCCGGGCGTCCAGCGATCCACATAATTTAGAAGGCTGGCGCACCGGCTGAGATTCGAGGAGTTACGCCAGATTAGCGTCCAGGAACTCTTTCAGTTGACCTTTGGACAGCGCGCCCACTTTGGTCGCAGCCACTTCGCCGTTTTTAAACAGCAGCAGGGTCGGGATACCACGGATACCGTACTTCGGCGCAGTACCTGGATTCTGGTCGATATTCAGCTTCGCGACGGTCAGTTTACCTTCGTATTCGCTAGCGACTTCATCCAGGATCGGGGCGATCATTTTACACGGACCGCACCACTCTGCCCAGAAATCGACGAGAACCAGCCCGTCCGCTTTGAGTACATCCGTGTCAAAACTATCGTCAGTCAGGTGAATAATTTTATCGCTCATATATAACTCCACAGGAATAAGCCTGGTGTGTTGGTGTTGGTGTAGCATAAAACAGCATCGTGTTGATGCCACATTAACCAACTAAAGGTTGACTTTATTTCACCGGATACGCTTTCGTAAAGCAATAGTAAGCTGATATTCTACCACACTATGAGCAAAACACATTTAACTGAACAGAAGTTTTCCGACTTCGCCCTGCACCCTAAGGTGATCGAAGCCCTTGAAACTAAAGGGTTTCATAATTGTACGCCCATACAGGCACTGGCTCTTCCGCTGACGCTGGAAGGTCGTGATGTTGCAGGGCAGGCGCAAACCGGTACTGGCAAAACGATGGCGTTTTTAACGTCAACGTTTCATTATCTTCTTTCTCATCCGGCGATCGATGATCGCAAGGTGAATCAGCCGCGCGCGCTTATTATGGCGCCAACCCGTGAATTGGCTGTGCAAATCCACGCTGATGCTGAACCGCTGGCGCAGTCTACCGGCATGAAGCTGGGCCTGGCTTATGGCGGCGACGGTTATGACAAGCAGTTAAAAGTGCTTGAGAGCGGCGTCGATATTCTTATCGGCACCACCGGTCGCCTTATCGATTACGCAAAACAGAACCATATTAACCTGGGCGCGATTCAGGTCGTGGTTCTCGACGAAGCCGATCGTATGTACGATCTGGGCTTTATCAAAGATATCCGCTGGTTGTTCCGCCGCATGCCTCCGGCAACTGCGCGTCTGAACATGCTTTTCTCCGCCACACTCTCTTACCGTGTTCGCGAACTGGCTTTCGAGCAGATGAACAACGCTGAGTACGTGGAAGTCGAACCGGAGCAGAAAACAGGCCACCGTATTAAAGAAGAGCTCTTCTACCCTTCTAATGAAGAGAAGATGCGTCTGCTACAAACCTTAATCGAAGAAGAATGGCCGGATCGCGCTATCGTCTTTGCCAACACCAAACATCGTTGTGAAGATATCTGGGGCAGCCTTGCCGCAGACGGTCATCGTGTTGGTTTGCTGACTGGCGATGTCGCACAGAAAAAACGCCTGCGTATTCTCGATGAATTCACCCGCGGCGATCTGGATATTCTGGTCGCAACTGACGTTGCCGCACGCGGTCTGCATATTCCTGCTGTGACACATGTATTCAACTACGATCTGCCGGATGACTGTGAAGACTACGTTCACCGTATTGGCCGTACCGGTCGTGCTGGCGCCAGTGGTCACTCTATCAGCCTGGCGTGTGAAGAATACGCACTGAACCTACCGGCGATTGAAACATACATTGGGCACTCTATTCCGGTCAGCAAGTACAATCCGGATGCCCTGTTAAGTGATCTGCCACCCGCGAAACGCCTGACGCGTACGCGTTCTGGCAATGGTCCGCGCCGCAGCGGTGCACCACGTAATCGTCGTCGTTCAGGTTAAAAAATATGCTCGCTTCCGCCTCGCTCTATGCGGCTATTGATTTAGGCTCAAACAGTTTTCATATGCTGGTTGTGCGCGAGGTGGCTGGAAGCATCCAGACGCTTACCCGCATCAAACGTAAAGTTCGCCTGGCAGCAGGTTTGAGCCAGGAAAACGTGCTTTCACAGGAAGCGATGGAGCGCGGCTGGCAGTGTCTGCGCCTTTTTTCGGAAAGGCTTCAGGATATCCCTCCGGCACAAATTCGTGTCGTCGCCACGGCGACGCTTCGTCTGGCAGTCAATGCCGGTGAGTTCATCAGCAGAGCGCAGGAGATCCTCGGCTGTCCGGTGCAGGTCATCAGCGGCGAGGAAGAAGCCCGTCTTATTTATCAGGGCGTTGCGCATACAACGGGCGGTTCCGATCAGCGACTCGTTGTCGATATTGGTGGCGCCAGTACAGAGCTTGTTACCGGAACTGGTGCCCAGGCGACATCACTGTTCAGCCTGTCCATGGGCTGCGTAACCTGGCTTGAGCGTTTTTTCACCGACCGTAATCTTGGGCAGGAAAATTTCGACGCTGCGGAAAAAGCCGCGCGCGATGTTTTACGCCCGGTTGCTGATGAGCTTCGCCATCATGGCTGGCAGGTCTGTGTTGGTGCTTCCGGTACCGTACAGGCATTGCAGGAAATCATGATGGCACAGGGGATGGATGAACGTATCACCCTGCCCAAACTCCAGCAGTTAAAACAGCGGGCCATCCAGTGCGGGCGTCTGGAAGAGCTGGAAATTGAAGGCCTCACGCTGGAGCGTGCGCTGGTTTTTCCGAGCGGGCTGGCTATTCTCATCGCCATTTTCACCGAAATGAATATCCAGAGTATGACGCTGGCTGGCGGCGCGCTGCGCGAAGGGCTGGTTTATGGCATGCTGCATCTGACCGTTGATCAAGATATCCGCCGTCGCACGCTGCGTAATATCCAGCGCCGTTTTATCATCGACACCGACCAGGCGAAACGCGTATCCACCCTGGCGACACAATTTGCCAGCGCGGTCGCTCATGAATGGGATTTAGATGCGTATAGCATCGAAATTCTGCAAGTTGCCAGCGAATTACATGAAATTGGCCTGAGCATTGAATTCAAACAGGCGCCGCTGCACGCCGCCTGGCTGGTACGCAATCTGGATTTACCTGGGTTTACGCCGGCACAGAAAAAGCTGCTCGCAACGCTGTTATTAAACCAGACTAACCCGGTTGATCTCTCTTCTTTGCATCAGCAAAATGCCGTCCCACCGAGGGTGGCGGAACACCTTTGCCGCTTACTGCGTCTGGCGATTATTTTTGCCAGCCGTCGCCGCGACGATCTTCTACCTGACATTGATATTTCCGCCAAAGGGGAAGCACTGACCCTGGTATTACCGCACGGCTGGCTGGAAAGTCATCCGTTAGGGGCAGAAGTCATTGAACAGGAAAGTCAGTGGCAAAGTTACGTTCACTGGCCGCTTGAGTTGAAATAAACCTTTTCTGCCTCTCCAAACCGGGAGAGGCGGGAAAATCATTTCTCTTTCGCTTTCGCCATCATCGCCCGTATATTGGCGATACTGGCCTGCCCCTTTTGCATCCTTTCTTCTGCCGTAATGACCTTACGCTCTTGCTCCCAAATCACATCATCTTGCGGCAATTCCAACAAGAAGCGACTCGGTTCAGGGCGCACCAGTTCACCATACTGACGGCGCTCTTTGCATAAGGTGAAGATCAGTTCTTTCTGCGCGCGAGTAATGCCCACGTAGGCAAGGCGGCGCTCTTCATCAATATTATCTTCATCAATACTGCTTTGGTGCGGCAGGAAACCTTCCTCCATCCCCACCATAAATACATACGGAAACTCCAGCCCTTTTGAGGCGTGTAACGTCATCAGTTGCACCTGATCCGACTCTTCATCGCTTTCACCGCGCTCCATCATGTCACGCAGAGTAAAGCGGGTAACAACCTGGTCAAGCGTCATCGGCTCGTTAAGCTCATCGCCTTCGAGCATCTCTGTCATCCAGGAAAAGAGCGTGTTGACGTTTTTCATCCGCATTTCAGCGGCTTTCGGGCTGGGTGAAGTCTCAAACAGCCAGGATTCATAATCAATACCATGAATCAGATCGCGCACGGCGGCGATCGGCTCCCGCTCGGCCAGACGCTGGATCTCGCCAAGCCAGTGGGTAAAACGGGTCAGCGATTCATAGCCACGCCCGGTCAGGGTCTGCGTTAGCCCCATATCAAAGCTGGCGGCAAATAAGCTCTTATTGCGTGTTGTTGCCCACTCTCCCAGCTTTTGCAGCGTTGCAGGGCCAATTTCACGCTTCGGCGTATTCACTACCCGCAGGAATGCGCTGTCATCATCCTGATTAGTGAGTATGCGTAAGTAAGCCAACAGATCCTTGATCTCGGGGCGCGAGAAAAACGATGTTCCCCCAGAAATACGATACGGGATGCGGTTTTGCATCAGGAATTTTTCGAACACACGCGACTGGTGGTTGCCGCGATAGAGGATGGCGTAATCCTTGTATTCCGTCTTGTTGATAAAGTGATGAGCTATCAATTCCCCGGTCACACGCTCCGCTTCATGTTCCTCATTATTCGCCGTCAGAACCTTAAGCTCAGCGCCATAGCCCAGCTCAGAGAAAAGGCGTTTTTCAAACACATGAGGATTGTTCGCAATCAGGATGTTTGCGGCTTTCAGAATGCGTCCCGATGAGCGGTAGTTTTGCTCAAGCTTTATCACCTGCAATGCCGGAAAATCTTCATTCAGCAGCACAAGGTTTTGGGGACGCGCGCCACGCCAGGAATAAATGGACTGGTCATCATCGCCCACAACGGTAAAGCGCGCTCGCTGCCCGACCAGCAGCCTGACCAGCTCATATTGGCTGGTGTTGGTGTCCTGATACTCATCCACCAGCAGATAGCGGATTTTGTTCTGCCAGCGCTCGCGCACCTCTTCATTACGCTGTAGCAACAGTGTCGGTAACAGAATCAGATCATCGAAGTCGAGGACGTTGCACGCTTTCAGATGTGCATCATAAAGACCGTAGCAGTGGGCAAAAATACGATCCCGTTCGCCCATCGCTTTTGCCGCTGCCTGGGAAGGCGTCAGCAGATCGTTTTTCCAGTTGGAGATCGTCGAGATCAGCTGCTGCAGCACCACTTTGTCATCGTCGATCAACCCTTCGGTCAGCTCTTTGAGCAGCGCCACTTGATCGGTATCGTCAAAGAGGGAGAAATTGGATTTCATTCCCAGTGCGGCAAACTCCCGCTTAATAATATCCAGGCCCAACGTGTGGAATGTTGAAATCATCAGACCACGTGCTTCTTTACGTCCAAGCGTCTGCGCCACACGTTCTTTCATTTCGCGCGCAGCTTTGTTAGTAAAGGTGACCGCCGCGATATGCCGCGCCTGATAGCCGCACTCCCGAATTAAGTGGGCAATTTTATTGGTGATCACACGGGTTTTACCCGAGCCAGCACCCGCCAGCACCAGGCAGGGACCGGTAACAAATTCGACAGCTTGTTGTTGGCCAGGATTTAAACGCATGGGGGTATTGCTCAATCTTCGAACGGGGGGAGGATTGTAGCAGAAAGCCTGCCAGAGATTTACCCGCCAATGATAAAGTGTGGAGACTTCTCTCAACTACGGAACGCGAACATGGCGAAGACAGCGGCAGCGCTGCATATTCTGGTGAAAACCGAAAAACTGGCGCAGGAAATTATGGCTAAGCTGGAGAAAGGCTCAAGTTTCGACCATCTGGCAAAGCGTTATTCCTCCTGCCCTTCGGCACGTAACGGCGGCGATCTGGGTGAATTCAAACAAGGTGTAATGGTTGGGCCTTTCGATAAGGCCGTATTCAGTTGCCCCTTGTTACAACCTTTCGGTCCGGTTAAAACCAGGTTTGGTTATCACATCATCAAGGTGCTGTATCGCCGCTAACGCGTGCTACTATTGCGCCCGGATTTATCCCAACCTCATCAAGGCGCAATCATGGCAAAAACAGCGGCAGCAATGCATATTCTGGTGAAAGAAGAGAAACTGGCACTCGATCTTCTTGAACAGCTTAAAAATGGCGGCGATTTCGAGAAGCTGGCAAAAAAACACTCAACCTGCCCTTCTGGCAAGAAAGGCGGTCACTTAGGCGAGTTTAAGCAGGGTCAGATGGTGCCGGCTTTTGATAAAGTGGTCTTCTCCTGCCCTGAGCTGGAGCCCACCGGTCCGCTGCACACCCAGTTCGGTTACCACATCATCAAAGTGCTGTACCGGAAATAAACAACAACGCCTTCTCCTGGAGAAGGCGTTTAGTGTTTGCACCCTCTCCCAGTGGGAGAGGGCCGGGGTGAGGGCACCAGCGTGCTCCGTAATTAGCCAGCGACGCCGTTTTTTTATTTCTGCGATTGTAGCGTCTTTTGCGCTTCGAATTTCATGACGTGTGTGCTGACAGCCGCCTGAAAAACTTTAAACATCAGGCCATTAATCAAGGTCGTCAGGGTAATGGTGATAAAGGCCGTCATCACCCAATCAATCAGCGCAAAACCACTTTGCAGTAACGCCGGGCGATAAACCAGCATCCCGCCAAATACCACCCAATGACTCAGGCAATAAAAGCACTGGAAAAGGTGCCCCATCATTGCGTTCTTTTTAGTGGTCCACTCACGAAATGCGGCAAACAATTCTGTTTGCGTGACCGTCATAGAGATGCTGCTGGCAGCAAGGGCGATCATCAGGCAGGTCGTCAACTCAGTCATTATTGTGGAAATCATGGTTATGGCCCTTTTCATTGAAGTAACTGATAAATTCTTCCCCCACATCCTGCAACGTCAGGTTTTTAAAGCGCTCCAGGATCAGCGACTGCGCATCCGCAAGCGTGGATGACATCACCCGGTTAACTCCTTGTTCAACCAGGCACTGGGGATTCTCGCTACGATTTCCCAAAGCAAACAGCGCCGGGGAACCTAAAGCGATATAGATATCGTGGAGAGTAACTTCGCTGGCGGGGCGACAAAGCCGCCAGCCACCGTGATGCCCTTTTGTCGCACACACAATCTGGCTTTCCCGCAGCCCGGCAAGAAGCTTACGTATAAACGCCGGGTTGCCGTCGATAAAAGCAGCCATCTGCTCCGATGTCATCGGTTTATCTGCCTGCTCCATGTGAAGCAGGATGTGTAGCGTTGCTGAGAATGAGTTATTTATTTTCATGTAACTTACGATATTACATAATAATTTAAATAACAATCATGCCAGTGAAAACTCATGGCAGGAGACGTTTATCTTATTGATATGGAATGTTTTTTAGATGTAAAAAAAACCTGACGGCGTTTCCGCTCATCAGGTTTTTAAACAGGAAGTGACAGGTCAGGTCAGCAAAAAGCGACCCGACGCCTGGTTAGCCCGCGACAGCGATACGTTTCATATCGGTCATATAGCCACGCAGTTTCTTACCAACTGCTTCAATCGGGTGAGCCTGAATAGCTTCGTTAACATCGCGCAGTTGCGCATTGTCTACGGAACCTTCGGCAATAGCCTGGCCCAGGTCACCGGTCTGCAGGGTGGTCATGAACTCTTTCAGCAGCGGTACGCAAGCATAAGAGAACAGGTAGTTACCGTATTCTGCGGTATCAGAGATAACCACGTTCATTTCGTACAGACGCTTACGGGCGATGGTGTTCGCGATCAGCGGCAGTTCGTGCAGTGATTCGTAGTATGCTGACTCTTCGATGATGCCCGATGCCACCATGGTTTCGAAGGCCAGCTCAACGCCCGCTTTCACCATCGCAATCATCAGAACGCCTTTATCGAAGTACTCCTGCTCGCCAATTTTACCGTCGAACTGGGCAGCGGTTTCGAACGCGGTTTTACCGGTCTCTTCACGCCAGGTCAGCAGTTTCTTATCGTCGTTCGCCCAGTCCGCCATCATGCCGGAAGAGAATTCGCCAGAGATAATGTCGTCCATATGTTTCTGGAACAGCGGCGCCATAATCTCTTTCAGTTGTTCGGACAGCGCGTAAGCACGCAATTTTGCCGGGTTGGACAGACGATCCATCATCAGCGTGATGCCGCCCTGTTTCAGCGCTTCGGTGATGGTTTCCCAGCCGAACTGAATCAGTTTCTCGGCATATGCCGGGTCAGTACCTTCTTCCACCAGCTTGTCGAAGCACAGCAGAGAACCTGCCTGCAGCATACCGCACAGAATCGTCTGCTCGCCCATCAGGTCAGATTTCACTTCCGCAACGAAGGAAGACTCCAGCACGCCGGCACGGTGACCACCGGTCGCCGCAGCCCAGGCTTTGGCGATGGCCATACCTTCGCCTTTCGGATCGTTCTCCGGGTGAACCGCGATCAGGGTCGGAACACCAAAACCACGTTTGTACTCTTCACGGACTTCGGTACCCGGACATTTCGGGGCTACCATCACAACGGTAATGTCTTTACGGATCTGCTCGCCCACTTCCACGATGTTGAAACCATGGGAGTAGCCCAGCGCCGCGCCGTCTTTCATCAGTGGCTGAACAGAACGCACAACATCAGAGTGCTGTTTGTCCGGCGTCAGGTTAACCACCAGGTCAGCCTGCGGGATCAGCTCTTCGTAAGTCCCAACTTTGAAACCGTTCTCGGTCGCTTTACGCCAGGAAGCGCGTTTTTCGGCAATCGCTTCTGCACGCAGTGCATAGGAGATGTCCAGACCGGAGTCACGCATATTCAGCCCCTGGTTGAGGCCCTGCGCGCCACACCCGACGATGACCACTTTTTTACCCTGCAGGTAACTTGCGCCATCGGCGAATTCGTCGCGCGCCATAAAGCGACATTTACCCAGTTGCGCCAGCTGCTGGCGCAGATTCAGTGTATTGAAGTAGTTAGCCATGGTGATTCCTCGTCGTGTGTCGTGCTTTTGTTATTCGGTTCGCTGTATTGCGAGAATGTACCCACATTACAACAGGAAATGTGTTGCTTAAATTGATATATTAACAATGTGACATTGCAATTTATGCAACGTAAAAATGTGGAGTCTGTCTCATGGATTTACGTGACCTGAAAACCTTCCTGCATCTGGCGGAGAGCCGCCATTTCGGCCGCAGTGCGCGCGCCATGCACGTCAGTCCCTCCACGCTTTCAAGGCAGATCCAGCGTCTGGAAGAAGATCTTGGCCAGGCGCTATTTGTTCGCGATAACCGCACCGTTACGCTCACCGAAGCGGGTGAAGAGTTGCGGGCATTTGCTCATCAAACTTTATTGCAGTATCAGCAACTGCGCCACGCCATCGATCAGAAAGGACCGTCGCTGTCAGGCGAGTTACATATCTTCTGCTCGGTCACGGCAGCCTACAGCCATCTGCCACCGATTCTCGATCGCTTCCGCGCCGCGCATCCTTCGGTAGAAATTAAGCTCACCACCGGTGACGCTGCCGATGCGATGGAAAAAGTGGTGACAGGGGAAGCCGATCTGGCGATTGCCGGTAAACCGGAAACACTGCCTGGCGCAGTGGCATTTTCGATGCTGGAGAATCTGGCGGTGGTGTTGATTGCCCCGGCGCTGCCTTGCCCTGTTCGCAACCAGGTCTCTGTGGATAACCCTGACTGGGCTACGGTGCCGTTTATCATGGCGGATCAAGGCCCTGTTCGCCGCCGCATTGAACTCTGGTTTCGTCGCCATAAAATCAGTAACCCGTCGATTTATGCGACAGTAGGCGGCCATGAAGCGATGGTCTCCATGGTGGCACTCGGCTGTGGCGTGGCGCTCATCCCTGAGGTGGTGCTGGAAAATAGCCCCGAACCCGTACGCAACCGTGTCATGATTCTGGAGCGCAGCGATGAAAAAACCCCCTTCGAACTGGGCGTTTGCGCACCGAAAAAGCGGCTACATGAGCCTCTGATTAATGCATTCTGGGAAATTGTTCAGGCTAAATAAGGAGAAAATGATGCGTATCCAGGTCCTGTTGTTAACCGTAGCCATTGCGGCATGCTGCACTGCCCAGGCTAAACCAAAGGGCGTTACCGTACAGGATGTAAAACATCTGGCGCTGAAACAGTGCCTGGTGACGAATTACCAGGCCCGAACGCCAGAAGGCACGCAATCAGCCCCCTCGCAGGACGCATCATTCCTTGTCGAGAGCTACGCATTAAGCAATGCTGGTGTCTGGGACGAATTTCAGAAATTCGTCGCTAAAGAAACGAAAAATTTTGATCAGCTAACGATGTCGTTACACCCCGACCATGCTCAGACCGCCAATAACGTGCTGGCGCAATGCATGAAATTTTATGAATCGGACAAGCTGGATAAGTATGTACGAGGGACCGTGATGAAGTAACACAAGGGGTGCCCCTTCTCACTTATCCTTGTATTTATAAATCATCGGGATCGATCTGTTTCATCGTTTCCACAGTCATCAGCCACTGATACAGCGGTTCCAGTTGACGAAACCCTTCGGCCAGCAGATTCACCAACCCGGCGTGGAACAGCTTTTCCACGTCGTTATCGGTCACCATCACCGCGAATGTTTTGCACTGATACCAGTTGGCAATCACCGGATCGAGGTCTTTCACAAGCGGCCGCTTATAACGCTCAGCCTCCAGCACAAACGGCGGCTGGCAGCATTCATCGGCTATCTCCAGAAATTGTGCCGGACGCTGCTTCAATGTATGGCGAAAAAGGTCCATCGTTGATTTGCTGGCGCTGTAATACCCCAGGCCATAGCGCAGGGTGTCCGGGCTGATCTCAAAAAAGTAAACCGGCGCGTCCGTCCAGTTCTTTGCCGGGCGTTTGAAGGTCAGCCACATCCGGCTGCGATAAAGGGATTTGTCGTGAGAGAAACGGGTATCGCGATGAATGCGCGACAAGGTCTTACCAATCGCGGAGCGTGTTTCCAGCAGCGGATCAATTTCCAGCATCGTGGGAGCCAGGTCATCCACCAGCGCACGAAAAGGGGTAAGGATACTGCGGTCATAGATAAAACGATGCTCTTCAAACCAGGTCTTGTCGTTTTCGATGCGGACTTGCTGGAGGAAGTCGAGCCCTTCCTGAGCAAAGCCCTGAAAGCGTCCTGCCATGTGCTTCACCTGTTTTAGCGGAAATGTTCTGCTGCATTATGCCGCCGTGCTCGCCAGACAAACAAGGCACGAAATATCGTGCCTTGTTTTGTAAGAACCTGACGCTAGCCCGCAAGGAAGAAGCGAAATGCCGGGTTGTTGGTCTCATCATGGCAATCGTAGCCAAGCTCATTGAGGCGGGTTTCAAAATCCGGCTCATGGTCGCCCAGTTCGAACGCCGCCAGCACACGACCGTAGTCAGTACCGTGGCTGCGGTAGTGGAACAGCGAGATATTCCAGTGAGTACCAAGCGTGTGCAGGAATTTCAGCAGCGCGCCGGGTGATTCCGGGAACTCGAAGCTGAAAAGTCGCTCGGTAAGCGGTTTCGAGGGACGACCTCCGACCATATAGCGCACATGCAGCTTCGCCATTTCGTCATCGGAAAGGTCCACCACGCTGTAACCGCCTTCGTTCAACAGTTGCAGGATCTCTTTGCGCTCTTCCAGCCCGCGGCTTAAGCGCACGCCCACGAAAATACAGGCATCTTTCGCATCGGCAAAACGGTAGTTAAATTCCGTGACGGAACGGCCGCCCAATAGCTGACAGAATTTCAGGAAGCTACCTTTCTCTTCCGGAATAGTGACGGCCAGCAGCGCTTCGCGCTGTTCACCCAACTCACAGCGCTCAGAAACGTAACGCAAACCGTGGAAGTTCACGTTGGCACCCGACAGGACATGCGCCAGACGCTCGCCACGGATCTTGTGCTGAGCGACATATTTCTTCATCCCTGCCAGCGCCAGGGCGCCAGAGGGTTCAGCCACCGCACGCACGTCCTCGAACAGGTCTTTCATGGCCGCGCAGATGGCGTCGCTGTCGACGGTAATGATGTCGTCAAGATATTCACGGCACAAACGGAACGTCTCATCGCCAATACGTTTAACGGCAACTCCTTCGGCAAAGAGACCTACTCGTGGCAGGTCGACCGGATGCCCGGCATCCAGCGCCGCTTTCAGGCAGGCGGAATCTTCAGCTTCCACAGCGATGACTTTGATTTGCGGCATCAGTTGCTTAATCAGTACGGCTACCCCAGACGCCAGACCGCCGCCGCCGACGGGTACGAAAACGCGGTCAATGTGGGCATCCTGTTGCAGCAGTTCCAGCGCCAGCGTGCCCTGGCCGGCAATCACCATCGGATGATCAAATGGCGGCACCCAGGTAAAACCCTGTTGCTGAGAGAGTTCAAGTGCTTTGGCTTTTGCCTCATCGAAGTTCGAACCATGCAACAGCACTTCTCCGCCAAAACCGCGCACCGCATCCACTTTGATTTCTGCAGTTGCAGTCGGCATCACGATCAACGCTTTGACACCAAGTCGGGCAGAAGAGTAGGCCACGCCCTGCGCATGGTTGCCTGCCGATGCGGTAATCACGCCACGGGCTTTCTGCTCGGCGGTTAAACCCGCCATCATGGCGTAAGCGCCACGGAGCTTAAAGCTGTGCACCGGCTGACGGTCTTCACGCTTCACCAGCACAATGTTGTCGAGGCGCGAAGAGAGTTTTTCCATTTTCTGCAGAGGGGTAACCTGCACCGCCTCATAGACCGGTGCACGCAGCACCGCCCTGAGATACTCGGCCCCCTCAGGGGAGCCGGATAGGGGTTGTGAATCAGCCATAATTAGCCACCCAGTTTTGATTTATCGCGCACCGCGCCTTTATCTGCGCTGGTGGCGAGGCTGGCATATGCACGCAACGCGAAGGAAACCTGACGTTCGCGAGATTTCGGCGTCCAGGCCTGAGCGCCACGGGCTTCCTGCGCTTCACGACGTGCCGCAATTTCGGCATCGCTCAGTTGCAGTTGAATACCCCGGTTCGGGATGTCGATGGCGATCATGTCGCCATCTTCAATAATGGCAATATTGCCACCGCTCGCCGCTTCCGGAGAGACGTGGCCAATGGAGAGGCCAGATGTACCGCCGGAGAAACGGCCGTCAGTGACCAGCGCACAGGCTTTACCCAGGCCCATCGACTTAAGGAACGTCGTCGGGTACAGCATCTCCTGCATGCCCGGCCCACCTTTTGGCCCCTCGTAACGGATAACAACAACATCACCCGCCACAACCTTACCACCGAGGATCGCTTCTACCGCATCATCCTGGCTTTCATAGACTTTTGCCGGGCCGGTGAATTTCAGGATGCTGTCATCCACGCCTGCGGTTTTTACGATGCAGCCGTTTTCAGCGAAGTTACCGTACAGTACGGCCAGACCACCGTCTTTGCTGTAGGCATGTTCCAGAGAACGGATACAACCCTCAGCGCGATCATCATCCAGCGAATCCCAGCGGCAATCCTGCGAGAAAGCCTGAGTCGTACGGATACCAGCAGGGCCGGCACGGAACATTTTTTTCACCGCCTCGTCCTGCGTTACCGTGATGTCGTACTGCTCCAGCGTCTGCGGCAGGGTCAAACCGAGTACGTTTTTCACGTCGCGGTTCAACAAACCTGCGCGATCCAGCTCACCGAGGATCCCCAGCACGCCGCCGGCGCGATGCACATCTTCCATATGGTATTTCTGCGTGCTCGGCGCCACCTTACACAACTGCGGCACTTTGCGGGACAGCTTGTCGATATCACTCATGGTGAAATCGATTTCGGCTTCTTGCGCTGCCGCCAGCAGGTGCAGAACGGTATTGGTAGAGCCACCCATCGCGATATCCAGTGTCATGGCGTTCTCAAACGCCGCTTTGCTGGCGATATTGCGTGGCAGCGCGGAAGCATCATCCTGCTCGTAGTAGCGTTTGGTCAGTTCAACGATGCGCTGGCCTGCGGTAAGGAACAGCTCTTTACGATCGGCATGGGTCGCCAGCAGCGAGCCATTGCCCGGCTGAGAAAGACCCAGCGCTTCGGTCAGGCAGTTCATTGAGTTAGCGGTAAACATACCGGAACAGGAGCCGCAGGTCGGACAGGCAGAGCGTTCAACCTGCTCGCTTTGCGAGTCGGATACTTTCGGATCCGCGCCCTGAATCATCGCATCAACCAGATCGAGCTTGATGATTTTGTCGGAAAGCTTGGTTTTACCAGCCTCCATTGGGCCACCGGAGACGAAGATCACCGGAATATTGAGGCGCAGTGACGCCATCAGCATCCCCGGGGTGATTTTGTCACAGTTGGAGATGCACACCATGGCATCCGCACAGTGGGCATTCACCATGTACTCAACGGAATCCGCGATCAGTTCGCGTGAGGGCAGTGAATAAAGCATGCCGCCGTGACCCATGGCGATACCGTCATCCACGGCAATGGTGTTGAACTCTTTTGCCACACCGCCGGAGGCTTCAATCTGCTCAGCAACCAGCTTACCGAGATCGCGCAAGTGCACGTGCCCCGGCACGAACTGGGTAAACGAGTTCACGACAGCAATGATCGGCTTACCGAAATCGGCGTCTGTCATCCCGGTTGCGCGCCACAGCGCGCGGGCGCCCGCCATATTGCGGCCATGAGTGGTGGTGGCGGAACGGTATTTAGGCATGCTTTATTTACTCCCAGTCTGTCTACAAAACAGGGCGGTGCGTGCCGCCCTGTCGTTTTGTTTATTGATTAACTTGATCCAACCAGCCCCATTTATCTTCGGTTTCACCGGTGAAGAGGCCAAAGAATGCTTGCTGAATACGTTTGGTGACCGGGCCACAGCGACCTTCGCCCACCTGGATGCCATCCACGCTACGAACCGGCGTGATTTCTGCCGCGGTGCCAGACATGAACACCTCATCGGCCAGGTACAGAGATTCGCGGGACAGGGTCTGCTCGCGAACTTCAATGCCGAGCTCTTTCGCCAGTTTGATGATCGCATCGCGGGTGATGCCCGGCAGAGCGGAAGAGGTAAACGGCGGAGTGAACAGCACACCATCTTTCACTTCGAACAGGTTTTCACCCGCACCTTCTGAAATATAGCCGTTCACGTCGAGCGCAATACCTTCCTGATAACCGTGACGACGTGCTTCGCTGCCAACCAGCAGAGAAGAAAGATAGTTACCACCGGCTTTTGCCGCAGTCGGGATGGTGTTCGGTGCAACGCGGTTCCAGGAGGAAACCATCGCGTCGATCCCCTGCTCCAGCGCTTCTGCGCCGAGGTATGCCCCCCAGGGGAAAGCTGCGATGATCACATCAGTGGTATAACCTTCCGGCGGGTTAACGCCCATACCTACGTCACCGACAAACACCAACGGACGAATATAGGCGCTGGTCAGGTTGTTTTTGCGAATCACCTGACGGCAGGCTTCCATCAGTTCATCAACACTTTGAGAAACCGGGAAGCGGTAAATTTTGGCTGAATCACGCAGACGCTGCATGTGCTCACGATGACGGAACACCACCGGCCCTTTGTGCGAGTCATAGCAACGGATACCTTCAAACACGGAAGTACCGTAATGCAGGGCGTGGGACATTACATGAACCTTCGCTTCTCCCCACGGAACCATCTCGCCATTGAACCAAATGTAATCAGCTTTTTTCGTCGTCATTTTAATTCCTTTGCGCTCAGGCGCGGATCTGTTGTGATGATGTTGTACATTGCTGGATATCAACCCGGGCGACATCGACCAGTTTGCTTAGCTGGCTAAACAGTAATTCGACGGGGCGCGGACTGGCAACGGTCAATTCAATATTTATATTCTGCGCGTCGGTGGCCGCTTCCATGTTCATTGAGCAAACCTGAAAGCCACGGTGGCGCACCACACGTAATACACGTTCTAACGTTTCCGGGTTGAAGCGGGCCTGCACGGCGACCTGATGTTGCATCATGATAATTTCTCCAGCATTTCTGCATTACTGGCACCTGGTGGTACCAACGGCCAGACATTCTCAAGCTCGTCGATTGAGACATGAAGCAGGTAAGGCCCCTCGCAGGACAGCATGGTGTCGAGTGCCGCTTCAACCTGGTCTTTACGGGTGATGTGCTGGCCGGGAATGCCGAAGGCACTGGCCAGAACGAGGAAATCGGGGTTATCGGTAAGCGTTGTTTCGCTATAACGTTCGTTGAAGAATAACTGCTGCCACTGGCGAACCATCCCTAAACGCTGATTGTCCAGTAACACGATTTTCAGCGGTAACTGCTTGCGTTTTACGGTGCCGAGCTCCTGAACATTCATCATGAAGGAGCCGTCACCGGAGATACAGATTACCGTATCATTCGGGCGAGCCACCTGCGCCCCAACGGCGGCTGGCAGGCCAAAACCCATTGTGCCCAAGCCGCTGGAGGTGATGAAGTTCTCCGGACGAGTGTAAGTCATGTGCTGAGCGGACCACATCTGGTGCTGACCCACATCGGTGGTGACCACGCTATTGGCAGGTTTGCGATCTGACAGTTGTTTTAATAATAACGGTGCGTAAATCGCGTCACCCGGATGATCGTAACGCCAGGCGAACTCTGTACGCATATCGGCATTAAATTGACGCCATTCGTTAATCTCTAAATTCTGTTGCAGTGCGGGCAGCAGCGCATTCAAATCGCCTTGCAGGCTGACATGGGCCTGACGCAATTTGTTCATTTCAGCCGGGTCGATATCCATATGAATCACTTTTGCATGCGGGGCAAAGGTGTTCAGTTTGCCGGTTACACGATCGTCAAAGCGTGCGCCCACGGCGATGAGCAGATCGCACTCCTGCACCGCCAGATTTGCGGCTTTGGTGCCGTGCATCCCCAGCATGCCGAGATACCATGGATAACTATCTTCAACCGCACCAAGGCCTTTCAGTGTGCAGGTTACTGGCATCCGGGTGGCGGAGAGGAACGCACGCAGCGCCGGAACCGCCTGCGCCATGCCTACACCGCCGCCAACATACAGCATCGGTTTTTTGGACTGAGCCAGCATCTGGTACGCCTGTGCCATTTCTTCATGCGGGAAGGAGAACTCGTCTTCGACGGTGGAGAAATGCGGTTCCAGATCACCGGAGGCTAACTGGATATCTTTAGGGATATCAACAAGAACCGGGCCAGGGCGGCCTGAGTTTGCCACCTGGAAAGCTTCGGCAATAACGCGCGGCAGCTCCTCCAGGGACTGCACCAGAAAACTATGTTTAGTGCAGGCCAGCGACAAACCGAGAACGTCCACTTCCTGGAAGGCATCGGTACCAATGAACGGTGCCGCAACCTGGCCGGTGATGGCAACCACAGGAACGGAATCCAGCAGCGCATCTGCCAGCCCCGTGATCAGGTTGGTTGCACCCGGACCAGACGTGGCGATACAAACACCGGTTTTCCCCGTGGAGCGCGCATAACCGATCGCCGCCATTGCCGCACCCTGCTCGTGCCGACACAACAGATGTTCCACGCCGCCGTCATACAATGCATCGTAAACCGGCATAATTGCGCCACCCGGATACCCAAAGACCGTATCAACCTGCTGTGCCCGCAACGCATGTACTACCCATTGTGCGCCATTCATAGTTAGTTCCCCGCCGTAAATCGGGAGAAACAGAATTTTGTGCTACTACTCATTCTCTGCTCCTCGTTTATGTTTTTAGGTCATAAAAAAACCCCCGGACCTTTCGGTGCGGGGGTCTTAGTTCGTTAAGGCTTGATTTTTAAGCCTTTCCTCGTCCAAGTGCAGCCCCGCACGGTGGGATAATAATCACCACCACGCTAATCACAATCAGGCTAATCACTCGTAGAAGGGCTGTCATTTTCTGTACTTTCTGGCTTCATGTTCGAAGGAATGCCTAAAGAGTTATCACAGATATAAGACATGACACAAGAAATTTTTATGACGCGTTTTTTCTTTAGCAAAACAATCTCAATGAAAATCTTTGTTTTTTATAAAGAAAAACTTAAATGAAATAATTTCATTTTTTCAACGGCAAAAGGGCTTTGGGACATCAGCTTGTAACATGCGAGGAGCGTTCCAGAAAAAAATAGATCGTCCGCAATCGTCCAAAAAGTGTGGAAGCCTGCACGCAAACCTTCCTTTTTTCAGGAAGCCAACGTCCATTTACGCCGCATACTTACCTTTCACAAGGAGGTGTTATGACGTTGTCGGTTATTTACACACGCGCAGCGCTGGGGGTTTGTGCACCGTTAATCACCGTTGAGGTGCATATCAGCAACGGTCTTCCCGGCCTGACAATGGTCGGTTTACCGGAAACAACGGTGAAGGAAGCGCGGGACCGTGTACGTAGCGCAATCATCAATAGTGGCTACGAATTTCCCGCGAAAAAGATCACTATCAACCTGGCGCCGGCGGATCTTCCCAAAGAGGGAGGGCGATATGATTTACCTATCGCGATTGCGCTTCTCGCGGCTTCTGAGCAATTGCAGAATATCCAACTTCATCGGTTTGAGTTCGTGGGTGAATTGGCCCTTACAGGGGCGTTACGTGGCGTTCCCGGGGCAATATCAAGTGCCATGGAGGCAATCAAGGCAGGCAGATCCATTATTGTCGCGGCAGAGAACGAGGCCGAGGTGAGCCTTACGGGAACGCAAGATTGTTATATTGCCGAGCATCTGCAGGCTGTATGCGCCTTTCTTGAAGGCAAACATGAGCTATCTCCCCCCTCTGCCCATTTTATCAGCGATAACCAGGATACAGCGCAACACGACCTAAGCGATATCATCGGCCAGGATCAAGGCAAACGCGCGCTGGAGATTACCGCTGCTGGCGGACATAACTTATTGTTGATCGGTCCACCGGGGACAGGTAAAACCATGCTCGCCAGCAGGCTTGGTGCATTGTTGCCGCCCCTGAGCAACCAGGAGGCATTGGAAAGCGCGGCAATTCTGAGTCTGGTAAATACCTCCGGATTGATACGTCAATGGCGGCAGAGACCTTTTCGCGCACCGCATCATAGTGCCTCACTTACGGCCATGGTTGGCGGTGGCGCAATACCGGGGCCAGGAGAGATCTCGCTGGCCCATAACGGCGTGTTGTTTCTTGATGAACTTCCCGAATTTGAGCGTCGGGTGCTGGACGCGTTGCGTGAACCCATCGAGTCAGGGCAGATTCATATTTCCCGTACGCGGGCAAAAGTAACTTATCCTGCCCGTTTTCAACTTATTGCCGCCATGAATCCCAGCCCGACAGGGCACTACCAAGGGAACCACAACCGCAGCACACCGGAGCAGACACTGCGCTACCTTGGGCGCTTATCCGGGCCATTTCTTGACCGCTTCGACCTATCGCTTGAGATCCCGCTTCTGCCGCCCGGCATGCTGAGTCATAGCCAACATGACAGCGAAAAAAGTAGCGTTGTTCGTGCACGGGTTATCGCAGCACATGAGCGACAGTACCAACGGCAAGGGAAGCTCAATGCGTTACTGGAAAATAGCGAGATGAGGGATTTTTGCGTGCTCACGCAAACGGATGGACAGTGGCTGGAAGAAACACTGGTTCGGCTTGGCCTTTCAGTACGGGCCTGGCAACGTTTATTGAAAGTAGGAAGAACCATCGCCGATCTGGAAGGCGCAGAAAGTATACAGCGCGAGCATCTACAGGAAGCGCTCAGCTATCGTGCCATCGACAGGCTACTCATCCATTTGCAGAAAATGTTGGGATAAAAAAAGGGGCCGTAGCCCCTGTTTTTAATCGTCAGATTCCGTGTAGTCCTCATTCCCTTCCATCTGCGGTTTGCCACCGGACAGGGTATGAAAACGCTTTGGACGCTTAATGCGTGACATATACTTAGACCAGACGCGTTCTGCTTCGGTATCTGGCTCGCGCTCGCCGCGACATACAGCGACGAAACGGATTTCTTCTTCTGTGGTCGGTTCACGCTTCCCGAGATCCAGCTCGTTGAAAGCATAACCGTGACGCTCAAGCAGCTGAGCTTCTTTGATGGTGAAATCACCATGACGGGAAAACCCGCGCGGATAATGTTTGTTATCAAAAAAACGATTAGTCGTCGTAAAGCTTTCCGCCATCCTGCACGCTCCTAATTCTTTGGCCGAGCTATTTATGGCGCGGAGTATTAGTTACGCTTGACAGAGTGTAAAACAAAACATTTAAATCATTACGACAAATAATTTTGCGGAGAAACCTGTGGATACGGAATTGCTAAAAACTTTCCTGGAAGTCAGCCGAACTCGCCACTTTGGGCGCGCCGCTGAAGCACTCTATTTAACCCAGTCAGCGGTGAGCTTTCGTATTCGTCAGTTAGAAAACCAGCTTGGCGTGAACCTTTTCACTCGCCATCGCAACAATATCCGCCTGACAGCGGCCGGAGAAAAACTCCTCCCCTATGCCGAAACGCTGATGAATACCTGGCAGGCGGCACGCAAAGAAGTAGCTCATACATCGCGACACAATCAATTTTCTATCGGCGCAAGTGCATCGCTATGGGAATGCATGCTTAGCAACTGGCTTGGGAGGTTGTATCAGCTCGAGGAAAGCCTGCAATTTGAAGCACGAATTGCACAGCGACAATCGCTGGTCAAACAGTTACATGAGCGTCAGCTTGATCTCTTGATCACAACAGAAACACCCAAAATGGACGAATTTAGCAGCCAGTTGTTAGGTCACTTTACGCTTGGCCTCTATTGCTCGACGCCCGAAAAAACGAAGTCACAACTAAATTATTTACGCCTGGAATGGGGGCCGGATTTTCAGCAACATGAGTCGGAATTGATTGGCAGCGACGATGTACCAACGCTAACCACCAGTTCTGCTGAGGTCGCTCATCAGCAACTGACACTATTAAATGGATGCGCGTGGTTACCCGTATCCTGGGCGCAGCAAAGGGATGGCCTGCATGTTGTGGCTGATAGCACGACGTTATCCCGACCGCTTTACGCTATCTGGTTACAGAATAGCGATAAGCAAAACCAGATCCGCGAGCTATTGAAAATACAGGTAATTGAGTAAAGTCAACGCATCCGCTATGGATGCGTTTGAATTGCTTTGTCAGAAAAAAAGCAAAAAAAAATCCTTTGCCTAAGCAAAGGATTTTTTCTTTTTCTGGCAGGGGCGGAGAGACTCGAACTCCCAACACCCGGTTTTGGAGACCGGTGCTCTACCAATTGAACTACGCCCCTAAATAGGGTGGCGGAACGGACGGGACTCGAACCCGCGACCCCCTGCGTGACAGGCAGGTATTCTAACCGACTGAACTACCGCTCCACCGAATACTTCTGTAACCACCGGATTAATGCACCGGCTTACTTCTTAATTTGATGCCTGGCAGTTCCCTACTCTCACATGGGGAGACCCCACACTACCATCGGCGCTACGGCGTTTCACTTCTGAGTTCGGCATGGGGTCAGGTGGGACCACCGCGCTAAAGCCGCCAGGCAAATTCTGTTGCCGGAAACGAATCTTTTTCACTGTGGCTGCGTTGGCTGCATTCGCAAAGTCAGTCACATACTCATGTATGCTTCTTCCTTTCCTTCATTTGCCGCCTTGCCTCAGCGTAAAATCTTTCGTTCCCGAAAATCTGTATCTAAGCTGAAAATTCTCTCAATCCGCCAAAACATCTTCGGCGTTGTAAGGTTAAGCCTCACGGTTCATTAGTACCGGTTAGCTCAACGCATCGCTGCGCTTACACACCCGGCCTATCAACGTCGTCGTCTTCAACGTTCCTTTAGTGTCCTTAAGGACAAGGGAGAACTCATCTCGGGGCAAGTTTCGTGCTTAGATGCTTTCAGCACTTATCTCTTCCGCATGTAGCTACCGGGCAGTGCCATTGGCATGACAACCCGAACACCAGTGATGCGTCCACTCCGGTCCTCTCGTACTAGGAGCAGCCCCCCTCAATTCTCCAGCGCCCACGGCAGATAGGGACCGAACTGTCTCACGACGTTCTAAACCCAGCTCGCGTACCACTTTAAATGGCGAACAGCCATACCCTTGGGACCTACTTCAGCCCCAGGATGTGATGAGCCGACATCGAGGTGCCAAACACCGCCGTCGATATGAACTCTTGGGCGGTATCAGCCTGTTATCCCCGGAGTACCTTTTATCCGTTGAGCGATGGCCCTTCCATTCAGAACCACCGGATCACTATGACCTGCTTTCGCACCTGCTCGCGCCGTCACGCTCGCAGTCAAGCTGGCTTATGCCATTGCACTAACCTCCTGATGTCCGACCAGGATTAGCCAACCTTCGTGCTCCTCCGTTACTCTTTGGGAGGAGACCGCCCCAGTCAAACTACCCACCAGACACTGTCCGCAACCCGGATTACGGGTCCACGTTAGAACATCAAACATTAAAGGGTGGTATTTCAAGGTTGGCTCCATGCAGACTGGCGTCCACACTTCAAAGCCTCCCACCTATCCTACACATCAAGGCTCAATGTTCAGTGTCAAGCTATAGTAAAGGTTCACGGGGTCTTTCCGTCTTGCCGCGGGTACACTGCATCTTCACAGCGAGTTCAATTTCACTGAGTCTCGGGTGGAGACAGCCTGGCCATCATTACGCCATTCGTGCAGGTCGGAACTTACCCGACAAGGAATTTCGCTACCTTAGGACCGTTATAGTTACGGCCGCCGTTTACCGGGGCTTCGATCAAGAGCTTCTCCTTACGGATAACCCCATCAATTAACCTTCCGGCACCGGGCAGGCGTCACACCGTATACGTCCACTTTCGTGTTTGCACAGTGCTGTGTTTTTAATAAACAGTTGCAGCCAGCTGGTATCTTCGACTGATTTCAGCTCCACCCGCAGGGGCTTCACCTACATATCAGCGTGCCTTCTCCCGAAGTTACGGCACCATTTTGCCTAGTTCCTTCACCCGAGTTCTCTCAAGCGCCTTGGTATTCTCTACCTGACCACCTGTGTCGGTTTGGGGTACGATTTCGTGTTACCTGATGCTTAGAGGCTTTTCCTGGAAGCAGGGCATTTGTTACTTCATCACCGTAGTGACTCGTCATCACACCTCAGCCTTGATTATCCGGATTTGCCTGGATAACCAGCCTACATGCTTAAACCGGGACAACCGTCGCCCGGCTAACATAGCCTTCTCCGTCCCCCCTTCGCAGTAACACCAAGTACAGGAATATTAACCTGTTTCCCATCGACTACGCCTTTCGGCCTCGCCTTAGGGGTCGACTCACCCTGCCCCGATTAACGTTGGACAGGAACCCTTGGTCTTCCGGCGAGCGGGCTTTTCACCCGCTTTATCGTTACTTATGTCAGCATTCGCACTTCTGATACCTCCAGCATGCCTCACAGCACACCTTCGCAGGCTTACAGAACGCTCCCCTACCCAACAACACTTAGTGTCGCTGCCGCAGCTTCGGTGCATGGTTTAGCCCCGTTACATCTTCCGCGCAGGCCGACTCGACCAGTGAGCTATTACGCTTTCTTTAAATGATGGCTGCTTCTAAGCCAACATCCTGGCTGTCTGTGCCTTCCCACATCGTTTCCCACTTAACCATGACTTTGGGACCTTAGCTGGCGGTCTGGGTTGTTTCCCTCTTCACGACGGACGTTAGCACCCGCCGTGTGTCTCCCGTGATAACATTCTCCGGTATTCGTAGTTTGCATCGGGTTGGTAAGCCGGGATGGCCCCCTAGCCGAAACAGTGCTCTACCCCCGGAGATGAATTCACGAGGCGCTACCTAAATAGCTTTCGGGGAGAACCAGCTATCTCCCGGTTTGATTGGCCTTTCACCCCCAGCCACAAGTCATCCGCTAATTTTTCAACATTAGTCGGTTCGGTCCTCCAGTTAGTGTTACCCAACCTTCAACCTGCCCATGGCTAGATCACCGGGTTTCGGGTCTATACCCTGCAACTTAACGCCCAGTTAAGACTCGGTTTCCCTTCGGCTCCCCTATTCGGTTAACCTTGCTACAGAATATAAGTCGCTGACCCATTATACAAAAGGTACGCAGTCACCCCATTAAGAGGCTCCCACTGCTTGTACGTACACGGTTTCAGGTTCTTTTTCACTCCCCTCGCCGGGGTTCTTTTCGCCTTTCCCTCACGGTACTGGTTCACTATCGGTCAGTCAGGAATATTTAGCCTTGGAGGATGGTCCCCCCATATTCAGACAGGATACCACGTGTCCCGCCCTACTCATCGAGCTCACAGCCTGTGTGCTTTCGTGTACGGGGCTGTCACCCTGTATCGCGCGACTTTCCAGACGCTTCCACTAACACACAAGCTGATTCAGGCTCTGGGCTGCTCCCCGTTCGCTCGCCGCTACTGGGGGAATCTCGGTTGATTTCTTTTCCTCGGGGTACTTAGATGTTTCAGTTCCCCCGGTTCGCCTCGTTTGACTATGTATTCATCAAACGATAGTGCAACGAATTGCACTGGGTTTCCCCATTCGGACATCGCCGGGTCAAAGGTTCATATCACCTCGCCGGCGCTTTTCGCAGATTAGCACGTCCTTCATCGCCTCTGACTGCCAGGGCATCCACCGTGTACGCTTAGTCGCTTAACCTCACAACCCGAAGATGTTTTGTTCTGTCCGGTTTGTTGCGCGCTGTGAATACTGCGTTGTTCCGTACTCGCGATGCTCATGGACATTAAGTCCACTCCGCTCGCTGCGTGCGGTACGCCTTGTCTTCACATCGCTCACGTCACCTTTTACAGTGTCATCTTCTGATTGCGAAAATTTGAGAGACTCGAACACACTTTCGTGTGTCGTTTCAATTTTCAGCTTGATCCAGATTTTTAAAGAGCAAAACTTCGCAGTGCACCTTTTCAGGTTCACTCTGAAGTTTTCTTGTGTTCGCAGTAAAAGATGGTGGAGCTATGCGGGATCGAACCGCAGACCTCCTGCGTGCAAAGCAGGCGCTCTCCCAGCTGAGCTATAGCCCCATCGTAGTTAAATCTCACCAACCTTAATTACTGTTGAGGCAAGGCGTGGTGACACGAAGCATACTTAAAGTATGTGAGTGTCGCCGCAACGCAGCATCAGCAGGAATTTGGTAGGCCTGAGTGGACTTGAACCACCGACCTCACCCTTATCAGGGGTGCGCTCTAACCACCTGAGCTACAAGCCTGCAGAGATTTCTTACTGCTCTATTTCATCAGACAATCTGTGTGAGCACTACAAAGGCAGGTTCTTTAAGGTAAGGAGGTGATCCAACCGCAGGTTCCCCTACGGTTACCTTGTTACGACTTCACCCCAGTCATGAATCACAAAGTGGTAAGCGCCCTCCCGAAGGTTAAGCTACCTACTTCTTTTGCAACCCACTCCCATGGTGTGACGGGCGGTGTGTACAAGGCCCGGGAACGTATTCACCGTGGCATTCTGATCCACGATTACTAGCGATTCCGACTTCATGGAGTCGAGTTGCAGACTCCAATCCGGACTACGACATACTTTATGAGGTCCGCTTGCTCTCGCGAGGTCGCTTCTCTTTGTATATGCCATTGTAGCACGTGTGTAGCCCTGGTCGTAAGGGCCATGATGACTTGACGTCATCCCCACCTTCCTCCAGTTTATCACTGGCAGTCTCCTTTGAGTTCCCGGCCGGACCGCTGGCAACAAAGGATAAGGGTTGCGCTCGTTGCGGGACTTAACCCAACATTTCACAACACGAGCTGACGACAGCCATGCAGCACCTGTCTCACGGTTCCCGAAGGCACTAAGGCATCTCTGCCAAATTCCGTGGATGTCAAGACCAGGTAAGGTTCTTCGCGTTGCATCGAATTAAACCACATGCTCCACCGCTTGTGCGGGCCCCCGTCAATTCATTTGAGTTTTAACCTTGCGGCCGTACTCCCCAGGCGGTCGACTTAACGCGTTAGCTCCGGAAGCCACGCCTCAAGGGCACAACCTCCAAGTCGACATCGTTTACGGCGTGGACTACCAGGGTATCTAATCCTGTTTGCTCCCCACGCTTTCGCACCTGAGCGTCAGTCTTTGTCCAGGGGGCCGCCTTCGCCACCGGTATTCCTCCAGATCTCTACGCATTTCACCGCTACACCTGGAATTCTACCCCCCTCTACAAGACTCAAGCCTGCCAGTTTCGAATGCAGTTCCCAGGTTGAGCCCGGGGATTTCACATCCGACTTGACAGACCGCCTGCGTGCGCTTTACGCCCAGTAATTCCGATTAACGCTTGCACCCTCCGTATTACCGCGGCTGCTGGCACGGAGTTAGCCGGTGCTTCTTCTGCGGGTAACGTCAATCAACACGGTTATTAACCGTATTGCCTTCCTCCCCGCTGAAAGTGCTTTACAACCCGAAGGCCTTCTTCACACACGCGGCATGGCTGCATCAGGCTTGCGCCCATTGTGCAATATTCCCCACTGCTGCCTCCCGTAGGAGTCTGGACCGTGTCTCAGTTCCAGTGTGGCTGGTCATCCTCTCAGACCAGCTAGGGATCGTCGCCTTGGTGAGCCATTACCTCACCAACTAGCTAATCCCATCTGGGCACATCCGATGGCAAGAGGCCCGAAGGTCCCCCTCTTTGGTCTTGCGACATTATGCGGTATTAGCTACCGTTTCCAGTAGTTATCCCCCTCCATCGGGCAGTTTCCCAGACATTACTCACCCGTCCGCCACTCGTCACCCGAGAGCAAGCTCTCTGTGCTACCGTTCGACTTGCATGTGTTAGGCCTGCCGCCAGCGTTCAATCTGAGCCATGATCAAACTCTTCAATTTAAAAGTTTGATGCTCGTAGAATTAAACTTCGTAATGAATTACGTGTTCACTCTATGAGACTTGGTATTCATTTATCGTCCGAGGACGTTAAGAATCCATGTCACTTTGAGTGCCCACACAGATTGTCTGATAAATTGTTAAAGAGCAGTGCCGCTTCGTTTTTCGCTGCGGCGCGGGGTGTGCATATTACGCTTTCCCGCTGCAGAGTCAAGTGTTTATTTTCACTTTTCTCTGCGGAATTCTCACCGGCATTCGCCTGAGAACCCTGCTGACCCGGCGGCTTACTTGCCGTTGTTCCGTGTCAGTGGAGGCGCATTATAGGGAGTTCTCAGGAAGTGACAAGCCCTAATTTTAAAAAACTTTTCAACCGTCTCTTTTTTGCTCAAAAGGCCATTAAAGCGCGAGTTTTTCGAGCGTCCCGAAGCCATAGCGCTGTAAAACGGGCAATAAAAGAACAGTTTCTGGCGTGACGGCCATGCAATACGCCAGATTTGCATCTGCTGATTTAGCATCAGGCGCCTCATGCTCAAGCAACCAGGCCGTACGACGCGCTATAGCCGCACCCGAATCCACCAGCCGCGTTCCCTCCGGAAGCACCTGCAACAGCTCATGCTGCAATAGAGGGAAATGCGTACATCCAAGCACCACGGTATCCGGCGGCTCAGGCATCCGCAGCCACGGGCGTAAAATGCGTTTGAGTTCGTCCAACGGAACGGGCTTACCGTGCAGCTTCGCTTCCGCAAGCTCAACCATCTCCGCTGAACCCAGCAATTCAATTTTGCATTCGTTAGCGAAGCGCTTAATGAGTTCGTGGGTATAAGGACGCTTTACGGTTGCACGTGTGGCCAGTAACCCCACCACACCATTCGCCGTTAAGCGTGCAGCGGGTTTGATCGCGGGAACCACCCCAACAACCGGGAAAGCGAATTTCTCACGTAGCGCAGGTAAAGAAACGGTGCTGGCGGTATTACAGGCAATGACGGCAAGCGCCAGGGGATATTGAGCCTGAACGGCAGTGACGATTTCGACAACACGTTCGACAATGAACTCTTCGCTCTTTTCACCATAAGGAAAGGCGACATTATCGAACGCGTAAATGTAATGCAGGTCCGGCAGGAGATGCCGGACCTCATCATAAACAGATAACCCACCTACGCCAGAATCAAACACCAGCACGGTGGGCCGCAGTTTAGAAGGTGTAGCTGCCAGACAAGGTATATTCTCGTCCTGCAGTTTGGTAGCCATAAGCTGTCTCGTAATCTTTATCGAACAGGTTAGCTATTTTACCACGAACTGTCAGATGTGAGGTCATCGGATATGACAATCCAATGTCCCAGACGCTTACACCGCCCAGCTTAACGGTATGGGAAGTATAAGTAGTTGCGTCATAGGCGTTGTCATAGCGTTGCCCCAGGTATTGATACGCCACATTCCAGCCAAGGTCATAAATCTGCCCGGTCAGTTCGTACTTAACCTGCTGCTTCGCACGGCGAGCAAGCACCTTATTGGTTTCGTCATCACGCGGATCGATATATTGCAGCGTCAAATGGTGATCGACAGGACCTGTCGTCACGTTTCCGGTCCACTCCAGACCTTTGATCGTTGCCGATTTTACGTTGTAATAAGCGCTGTTATCGTAATCAATCAGGTTATTGATTTCATAGCGATACGTAGACAGACGCCAGTCCAGCGGCCCCGTCAGGCCTTCAAGCCCTGCTTCCCATTGCTTCGACTCTTCCGGTTTCAAATTCGGGTTGGAAGCAATGCCAAACCGCTCCGCGCCAAACTGCTGCCCAAGCGATGGCGCCAGGAATCCGGTCCCGTAAGAAAGCGTCACACGGTAATCATCAACGAACTCCCAACCCGCTGCTGTCTGCCAGGTACCATGCCAGCCGAACTGTTCGTCATGGTCTTCACGCCCGGACGCTTCCAGGGTTACTTTGTCTATTTGCTGCTGGCCGGTCAAATAGAGCCCGGTGGTGTCACGCTTATAGATATCCGTACTGGATGTGCCGCTGGATTGCAGTTTCTCTTGTTTCCAGTCAACGCCACCGCTAACGGAACCATGTCCCACCTCGACGTTGTTACCCCACTGGATGTAACGCTGTTCCATATTGTCCAGGCTTGCGCTCGCTGCATAGCGACCATCCTGCGCATTGTAATTATAATTTTTAAGGTGCTGATAATTGGCAATCAGCTGAGATGAGTAGATGCCGGAATGATAATTGAGGCCTGTATCCCATGATTGGGTATAGTTCTGGCTTTCATCGCCACCACCTGCGTAACCACCACTGCCCTGGTCATAGTCAGTATTGGAGCTGTAGCCATAGCCACGGAAGAAACCTGAGACGCTATCGTTAAACTTATGCTGAACACCGCCCCAGAACAGTTTATTGCGATAGCCGTCGCGATCGCTGTCATCCGCGTAGGTTGAGTCCGGCTGAACGTTGAAACCTTTGGTCGTCTGATACGCACCAGCCGCAGTGACCATCGTATCGCCAAAGCGTTGATTTATCGCGCCGTCATAGTTCTGGTAACCGTTGGTTCCCATCCCTGCGTTAATCTGCGCGCGCTCATCGTCACTCATCGTAATGATGTTAACCACGCCACCGATGGCACCGGATCCATAAACCGCAGAGCGTGGCCCACGGATGTATTCAATACGTTGTACCAGCGAGACCGGGATCTGACCAATATCGATTGCATTGCCAATACCGGCACGCGCCATCGGTACACCGTCAATCAGCACCAGTACATGACGCGCTTCGGTACCGCGAACAAAAAGAGAGGAGCTCTGCCCTATTCCACCGTACTGGGCAATGTCCACCCCCGGCAGACGACGCATCACATCGTTAAGATCTTTTGACTGCCAGCGTTGAATATCTTCACGCGTCACCACATCGGTGGGTGCCAGTACGGTATTCACCGGTTGTTGAAAACGGTTTGCTGTTACCACCAGAGTGTCCGGGTTGCCATCCTGCGCCCAGCCGGAAAAAGCTGTGACGGAGAGCGCCGTCAGCAGCGAAGCTTTTTTAATCATTGTGAGAGCATCCACAAAATAATAAGGATGCCGCAGGTGTCATCAATAGCTCGCGATGATGGCACCAAATGCGACGTAATTCCGGCAGGTCTTCGGGCTAGGAGGTACAACAAGATGATGACTTCCCACATATATATGCAGTGTCTGCTTTCGCTATCATCCCACACATCCTTACCGCTGCGCGTCAGCTCCAGATTTACACTGGATTCCCTTTTAACTCACAGGACCGGAGCAGGGATGCTACATTCAGAAACATATAGATGTCCAGACTGCTATGCCGGGAAGTGAAAAAACATCCAGGACTGGACATCCCCTGAGCAATCCCTACAATCCCCGCGTTATTCTTAATCATTCAGGAAACACAATGACACCCGAACACCTGCCAACAGAACAGTACGAAGCCCAGTTGGCTGAGAAAGTCGTACGTCTGCAAGCCATGATGACGCCTTTTTCCGCGCCCGTTCCGGAGGTGTTCCGCTCACCGGTCAGCCATTACCGCATGCGCGCCGAATTCCGTATCTGGCACGACGGTGACGATCTCTATCACATTATCTTTGATCAACAGACGAAAAGCCGAATCCGTGTCGATAGCTTCCCGGCGGCAAGCGAGCTGATTAATCAGTTAATGAAAGAGCTGATGGAAGGCCTGCGCGGCAATAAGGTGCTGCGCCACAAGCTATTCCAGATTGATTACCTGACCACCATGAGCAACCAGGCCGTTGTCTCCCTGCTGTATCACAAAAAGCTGGATGATGAATGGCGTGAAGAGGCTACGCGTCTGCGTGATGCTTTACGTGCTAAAAACCTGAATGTGCATCTGATCGGGCGCGCCACCAAAACTAAAATCGAGCTGGATCAGGATTATATCGACGAACGTCTGCCGGTCGCCGGGAAAGAGATGATTTATCGCCAGGTTGAAAACAGCTTCACACAACCTAACGCGGCGATGAATATTCAGATGCTGGAGTGGGCGCTGGGCGCGACGAAAGATTCAACGGGCGATCTGCTGGAGCTCTACTGCGGCAACGGCAATTTCTCCCTGGCACTTGCACGTAATTTTGACCGCGTTCTGGCCACAGAAATCGCCAAGCCTTCGGTTGCGGCCGCGCAATACAATATCGCAGCGAATCATATCGATAACGTGCAAATCATTCGTATGTCGGCAGAAGAGTTTACCCAGGCAATGAACGGTGTACGTGACTTCAACCGCTTGCAGGGTATCGATTTGAAAGGCTATCAGTGCGAAACGATTTTTGTCGATCCGCCGCGTAGCGGACTGGATGCCGGGACAGAAAAGATGGTGCAGGCCTATCCGCGCATTCTTTATATCTCCTGTAACCCGCAGACGCTGTGTAAGAACCTGGAAACCCTGAGCCAGACACACCGCGTTGAACGCCTTGCGCTGTTCGATCAGTTCCCTTACACGCACCATATGGAGTGCGGCGTATTGCTCACGGCGAAGTAAAAAAAAGCGCATCAGCTCAAGGGCCGGATGCGCTTTATTTATTTGGATTACAGTTCCGACTTACGGTTACGCATACGATAACCAATCCAGAAAACCAGGATCACGGACAATACCGCAGGCAGGAAATTAGAGCCGATAGCCGGATATTCCGCTCGTACCACGGTGCTGTAAAGTAACACGCCCAGAATAAAGCAAGCCGCTGCCAGCCCCGGTAACCCGACCGGCATTGTTCGGTTTTGATAACGCTGATGCAGGCAATACACCGTGAGCACCAGTGAGATAATCGGGAAAACGGAGAAAGGCACGATCGAGCTAAAAATCGCTGCAAATGCGCCGTTAATCGATAAGCCAGCGATCAGTGCCAGCAACAACGTACCTTTATCCTGGACAGATTGTTTCATTACTTATCCTTCACTCGTCGGTTTGATGCGCCATTTTTTCTTGTTCACGGCGATACCAGTAATACGCACCTTTGGAGATCATCCTCAGTTGCAATACCAGTCGCTCTTCTAATTGCCTGCGTTGCTCAACGCCGATATCCAGTGCTTCGGCACCCGCGCTGAAAACAATAGTGACCATTGCCTCGGCCTGCGCTTCGGTGAACGCACGCGGCATATGGTTTTCGAGTTCAAGATAATCGGCAAGTTCCGCAATAAAGTGCTGGATTTCACGTGCTACCGCAGCGCGGAATGCCGCTGAGGTGCCGGAACGCTCACGTAGCAGCAGACGAAATGCGTTCGGATTGTTGCCGATAAATTCCATAAAGGTCGAAACGGACGTTCGAATAACGCTGCCGCCTTTTGCGATACGCTGTCGCGCCTGACGCATCAACTGGCGCAGCATTAAGCCGCTCTCATCGACCATAGTCAGGCCAAGCTCATCCACATCGCGGAAATGGCGATAAAAGGACGTCGGGGCGATGCCCGCTTCACGCGCAACTTCGCGCAAACTCAGGCTGGCAAAACTACGCTCAGCGCTAAGCTGGCTAAATGCCGCCTCCACCAGCGAACGCCGGGTTTTTTCTTTTTGTTGCGCTCTAACGCCCATCACGATGCTTGAATCCCTCCGCAGACCTGCTGGCACTATACCAGAGAATAAAACTAATCGGATTGTACTGGATTGTGAATGATTGTTTACGAGCTCTTTCTGCTTTGCTGCATGAAAAAAGCACAACGATAATTGGGTTATGCCGCTAACGATGTTACTATTATGTTGTTTTTATGTATAAGAACAGGTAAGCCCTCCCATGCCACATTCCTACGATTACGACGCAATAGTTATAGGCTCCGGTCCCGGCGGCGAAGGCGCTGCTATGGGGCTGGTTAAACAAGGTGCCCGGATAGCGGTGATTGAGCGCTATCACAATGTGGGCGGAGGATGTACCCATTGGGGAACCATCCCCTCGAAAGCCCTTCGCCACGCGGTCAGCCGTATTATCGAATTTAACCAAAACCCTTTATATAGCGACCACACCCGCCTTCTTCGTTCCTCTTTCGCCGACATTCTCAACCATGCGGATAGCGTGATTAACCAACAAACGCAGATGCGGCAAGGCTTTTATGAGCGTAATCGCTGCGAGATCTTGCAGGGTAACGCCCATTTTATTGACCCACACACAGTTTCGCTGGAGTGTCCGGACGGCTCAGTAGAAACCCTCACCGCCGAGAAGTTCGTGATAGCCTGTGGCTCCCGCCCCTATCGCCCGGCCGATGTGGACTTCTCTCATCCGCGCATTTACGACAGCGACTCGATTCTGAATATGCACCATGAACCTCGCCACGTAATTATCTACGGTGCGGGGGTGATCGGCTGCGAATATGCTTCGATCTTCCGGGGAATGAATGTCAAAGTTGATCTGATCAACACTCGCGATCGCCTGCTGGCTTTCCTCGATCAGGAAATGTCGGACTCCCTTTCCTACCACTTCTGGAACAGTGGCGTCGTTATCCGCCATAACGAAGAGTACGAGCAGATCGAGGGAATGGATGACGGTGTGATTATGCACCTGAAATCGGGCAAGAAAGTGAAAGCAGACTGCCTGCTCTATGCGAACGGACGCACCGGTAACACCGACAGTTTACAACTGGAAAATATTGGTCTGGATGCTGATGGTCGTGGTCAGTTGAAAGTCAACAGTATGTACCAGACAGCGTTGCCGCATATTTATGCGGTGGGTGATGTGATCGGTTATCCAAGCCTTGCCTCAGCAGCGTATGATCAGGGGCGTATTGCCGCACAGGCGATGGTGAAAGGCGAAGCGACAGCGCACCTGGTAGAAGACATTCCAACCGGCATTTACACCATTCCGGAAATTAGCTCTGTGGGCAAAACCGAGCAGCAGCTAACGGCAATGAAAGTACCTTATGAAGTGGGCCGGGCACAGTTTAAGCATCTGGCGCGCGCGCAGATTGTGGGTATGAACGTTGGCACGCTGAAAATCCTGTTCCATCGCGAAACCAAAGAGATTTTAGGGATTCACTGCTTTGGGGAACGCGCGGCCGAAATCATTCATATCGGCCAGGCGATTATGGAGCAGAAAGGTGGCGGTAACACGATCGAGTACTTTGTTAATACCACCTTTAACTACCCGACTATGGCGGAAGCCTATCGGGTAGCTGCGCTAAATGGCTTAAACCGCCTGTTTTAACGCACTGTCGAAATGGCCATCCATCGCACCACGGATGGCCTCTGCCAGCTGCTCATAGCGGCTACGCAGCGGTGAACCCGGACGATAGACCAGACCAATAGTACGACGCGGCTCCGGTTTAATACAGGGCAGATACACCACACCATCCCGCACACGCTCACGCGGTACCGCCAGCGCCGGTAGCAACGTAATACCGCTACCCGCAGCCACCATATTACGCAGTGTCTCCAGACTGGTCGCGCGGAAGTGAGTGTCTTCATCTGCACCCGCTTCAAAGCAGAAGCCCATCGCCTGATCGCGCAGGCAGTGTCCATCTTCCAGCATCAGCAGCTTTTCACCCGCCAGATCGGACATCGGGACACGGTCGCGATTCGCCCAGGGGTGGTCCTGATAAATCGCCAGCATCATGGGTTCGTCGAAAAGCGGCACCTCAATAAAGGCTTCACTCTCTTTCACCAACGCCAGGATTGCACAATCGAGCTTGCCGCTGTCCAGTTGCGCCAGAAGCTGATGCGTCTGCGCCTCATGCAGATACATTTCCAGTTTCGGGAATGTCTGGTGCAACATAGGGATAATATGCGGAAGCAGATAGGGTCCAACGGTAGGGATTAAGCCAATATGCAGCGGGCCGGACATCGTCTCCCCCTGCTGGCTTGCCATCTCCTTGAGCACTTTGACCTCACGCAGCACGGTACGTGCCTGATCCACCAGCAGCAAACCGGCCTGAGTGAACAAGACTTTGCGGCTGGTACGCTCCAGCAGCATAACGCCAAGCTCGTCTTCCAGTTTACGAATTTGCCCGCTCAGTGTTGGCTGGCTGACGTGGCAGGAATCCGCTGCGCGGCGAAAATGGCGGTGTTCGGCTAACGCCACCAGATATTCAAGATCACGAATATTCATTATTCATCCTCCGTCGCCACGATAGTTCATGGCGATAGATAGAATAGCAACGAACGATTATCCCTATCAAGCATTCTGTTCAATAATTAGCTCAAGAAACGCAGCGGGAGACATTACCCTTGATGCCACTGCAACGTTCTCTCTGAACAACTAAAGCCAACGTGAACATTTGCGGACCCCGTGGTCCGCTTTTTTTTGCGTAAAAAAGCCCGGGATAAAAGCAAAATGGCAACCGAAGTTGCCATTTTTAGTGTTTGCTCCCTTTCCCTGTGGGAGAGGGCCGGGGTGAGGGCTCCAGCCCGCACAAATCAAACTAAACGATTTTTCGCATCCGCAATGGCCTGAGCAACCTGTTTCGGTGACACACCGCCTTTTGCGGCGCGTTTGTCCAGGCAAGATTGCAGCGACAAAATCGGATAGACATCATCGGCAATCACCGCGCTAAACTTCTGCAAATCCGCCAGCGCCAGCTCTTCCAGCGGTTTGCCCTGACCGATTGCTTCCACTACTGCTTCACCAACAATATGGTGCGCCTCACGGAATGGCACGCCTTTGGCAACCAGATAATCTGCCAGCTCAGTCGCGTTCGCATAACCCTGCTGTGCCGCCTCCTGGCAACGCGGACGTTTCACCTGAATGCCATCCAGCACCAGCGCCGCCATGTGCAGACAGTCCAGCCAGGTATCGAGCGCATCGAACAGCCCTTCTTTATCTTCCTGCATATCTTTGTTGTAGGCCAGCGGCAGACCTTTCAGGGTCATCATCATGCCGGTCAACGCACCCTGCACACGACCACATTTACCGCGGATCAGCTCCAGCGCATCCGGGTTTTTCTTCTGCGGCATCAGGGAGGAGCCGGAAGTAACGCGATCGGACAGTTCAACAAACCCGGCTTCACCGGTGTTGAAGAAAATCAGGTCTTCGGCGAAACGGGAGAGATGGACCATACCAATAGAGGCGTCGGAGAGCAGTTCCAGCACGTGGTCACGGTCAGAAACGGTGTCCAGGCTGTTGCGGGTCGCGGACGCAAAGCCCAGCCAGCCTGCCAACTGCTCACGATCGATTTCATAAGCAGTGCCTGCAAGCGCGCCGCAGCCCAGCGGACTCACATCGAGGCGCTTAAGCGTATCCTGCAGGCGGCTTTCATCACGCGCCAGCATTTCTACATAAGCCAGGCACCAGTGGGCAAAAGTGACCGGCTGCGCACGTTGCAGGTGGGTGTAACCCGGCATGACTGCATCCTGGTTATTTTCCGCGGTTTCCACCAGTGCGCTCTGCAACTGACGATTTGCGGTCAGCAGCTCAGCCACCGTGTCTTTACACCACAGTTTGAGGTCGGTCGCGACCTGATCGTTACGGCTACGCCCGGTGTGCAGCTTTTTACCCAACTGGCCGACTTTATCGATCAGTTTACCTTCCACCCAGCTATGGATATCTTCGGCATCACTTTCGAGGATCTGCTGCGGATTCGCGCGCACTTCTTCGAGCAGGATATTCAGCGCCTCTTCCAGCTGTCGCTGCTCATCGTTGGTTAATACACCCACGGTGACCAACGCTTTGGACCAGGCCACAGAGCCAACGATATCCTGCTCCGCCAGGCGATAGTCAAAGCGCAAAGAGTCGTTGAACTGTTTGAACCGTTGATCTGCTGCCTGAGTAAAACGCCCACCCCAAAGTGCCATAACATGCTTCCTTAAATTCGTTTAGTGTTGCCTGTCTCTCACCCTCTCCTCTCAGGAGAGGGTTCAGGGAAAATTTTAAGCCAGAATACGTGTGCCGATCGGTGTACCGTTAAACAGCGCCGGTAGCTGATCTGCATGCCGCCAGGAGGCGATATCCACCGGGCGATTCAAAGTACGCGCAGCATCCAGCGCCGCATTCACTTTCACAATCATGCCATCGGTGATGATGCCCTGGGCGATTAACTGCTCCGCTTTCGCCGCCGTCATCTCGGCAATACGCTGGCCTTTACCATCCAGAATACCGCTCACATCAGAGAGCAGAATCAGGTCTGCGCCCAGCGTTGACGCCAGTGCCGTCGCCGCCTGATCTGCGTTGACGTTCATCAGTTCGCCTTCATCCGTCACGCCGATAGAGCTGATCACCGGCAGGAAACCACCCTCCAGCAGCGTGTTAATCAGTTTCGGTGAACCCGGTTGCGCCAGGCCGACATGGCCCAGTTCTTCATCCAGTTTCGTCACTTTCACGCTGTCACCGTCGCCAAGATACAGGCCGACAGAGGCAATCTGATGTTTCTTCGCCCAGGCCAGCAAGGTTTTGTTCGCCGTCCCCGCCAGTGCGCCGGTGATAATGTCGATTTGATCGGCCGGGGTCACGCGCAGACCATTTTTCTTTTTCACCGGCAGGTTGAGCTGTTTCATCAACTCATCCACCACGCAGCCGCCGCCGTGGACAATCACCAGCGGGCGCTGGTGCGACTCGCGGTAATTCACCAGCGCGGTAAACAGACGCTCCAGCGCTTCTTCACTATCCAGCAGTACGCCGCCGAGTTTAATAATTAATGGATTCATCATCAGGCCTGCACTCAATTAGATAAGAGACTGGGTTTCAGCGTAGCCGAAACGAATATTGGCACACTGCACTGCTTGCGCAGCCGCACCTTTTAATAAGTTATCTTCGGTGGCCACGACAATCAGGTGTTGGTCCTTCACGGCAAAACCAATATCACAGAACGGCAGGCCAACCACATTTTTCAGCGCCGGAACGCCTTTGTCGTACAGGCGCACCAGCGGTTTATCGCCATAAGCCTGTTGGAAAATCTCCGCGATCTGCGCCTGTGTTACGCCAGGGTTCAGGCGGCAGGTAATGGTTTCCAGAATGCCGCGCGGGAAATTGCCCAAATGCGGGGTAAAAATGACCTCAGCGCCCAGATGGGTAGTGATTTCCGGATGATGGCGATGATTGAACACGCCATACGGCTGCAGGCTAACTTCACAGAAACTGTTCGAGATAGCAGCTTTACGCCCTGCGCCACTCACGCCGCTGGTCGCATTAATGACCGGCCACTGGTTGAGATCCAGCACACCCGCATCAATCAGCGGTTTAAGGGAGAGTTGCGCTGCCGTTGGGTAGCAGCCCGGCACGGCTATCAGATTCGCCTCTTTCAGCGCATCCGCACTCCACTCCGCCAGGCCATACACTGCCTGCGCGAGCAGGTCCGGATGCTGATGAGTGAAGCCATAGAATTTTTCATAGAACGCGGGATCGTTAACACGAAATGCACCAGACAGGTCAAAAACTACGCAGCCCGCTACGAGGAATTGCGGCGCCAGGTCGTGGCTCACTTCATGCGCCGTCGCCAGAAACACGACATCCACACCTTGAGTGAACTCACTGATATCCGACATCGGCTGCAACGGCAGGTCGACAATGCCTTTCAACTGCGGATGTAAATCAGAGACCAATTTTCCTGCATCATTACTTTGCGCTGAAACCGTCAAAGCGGTTATGTTCATATGAGGATGGCGATTTACATAGGTCACTAGCTCTGCGCCGGCGTAACCGCTGGCACCCACAATTAATGTGTTCAACATCGGGGCAGTCTACCTTCTTAGTACGTCATGTTTGCCAGGGAGTGATTCGGCATCAATCCCACGTCGCGCTGTAAAGGCGCCGAATGGGTTCCTTTACGCTCAGCATTAATGTATTTTTATTCACTATTAATGCATGAATATTGATACTATCACGAACTCAGGTATGTCAACAATGAAAATGAATTTGCCACCATTTATCGAGATTTACCGCGCCCTGATTGGCACTCCGTCTATCAGCGCAACGGAAGAAGCCCTTGATCAAAGCAATGCTTCTTTAATCAATCTGCTTGCTGGATGGTTTGGCGACCTCGGGTTCAAGGTTGAAGTGCAACCCGTCCCCGGCACACGCAACAAGTTTAATCTATTAGCCAGCATCGGTGAGGGTGCTGGCGGCCTTCTGTTGACCGGCCATACCGATACCGTTCCCTTTGATGATGGTCGCTGGACGCGCGATCCGTTCACCCTGACCGAGCATGATAATAAGCTCTACGGCCTGGGTACTGCCGACATGAAAGGCTTCTTCGCCTTCATTCTTGATGCGCTGCGTGATGTTGATGTGACGAAACTGAAAAAGCCGCTCTACATTCTGGCGACTGCCGATGAAGAGACCAGCATGGCAGGCGCGCGTTACTTTGCCGAAAATACACAGTTGCGACCGGATTGCGCCATCATCGGCGAGCCGACCTCACTGCAACCGGTCCGCGCGCATAAAGGCCATATCTCCAGCGCCATTCGCATACTGGGGCAATCGGGCCACTCAAGCGATCCCGCACGCGGGGTGAACGCCATTGAACTGATGCATGATGCCATCGGCCATATTCTGCAACTGCGCGACAATTTGAAAGAGCGTTTCCACTACGATGCGTTCACCGTGCCCTATCCGACACTGAACCTCGGCAGCATCCACGGCGGTGACGCCTCCAACCGTATTTGCGCCTGCTGTGAGTTACATATGGACATCCGCCCGCTTCCGGGTATGACTCTCGACGATCTGAACGGCCTGCTCAATGACGCGCTCGAACCAGTAAGCAGCCGCTGGCCGGGTCGCCTGACGGTTTCTGAACTTCATCCGCCGATCCCGGGTTACGAATGCCCGCAGGACCATCAACTGGTCGATGTGGTCGAAAAACTGTTGGGTGTAGAAACAGAAGTGGTGAACTACTGCACCGAAGCGCCGTTTATCCAGACGCTGTGCCCGACGTTGGTGTTGGGGCCAGGATCAATCAATCAGGCTCATCAGCCCGATGAATATCTTGAGACCCGCTTTATTAAACCCACCCGTGAGTTAATTACACAGGTGGTTCATCACTTCTGCTGGCATTGATTTGTCACCACCTCACTCCGATTAACCACATTCGGAGTGAGGATAAAATAGAGTGACGTTGTTCACAATTCCATAAGCAACGCTTATTAGCCGGGAAGCGAATTAAATTTCGTAAATTCACGCCATTTATTCGTTTGCTGAACCGATTTCGCCGCAATTGACGTCGTGGGTTTTACGTGGCTTTATAAAAGGCGGTGTCTGATATCTATCCGTTTCACGTTGCAGGACGGTGGATATAACAAAATAAAATGAGATGGGGTGTCTGGGTTAACATGAACGAACAATATTCCGCTTTGCGTAGTAATGTCAGTATGCTCGGCAAGCTGCTGGGGGATACCATCAAGGATGCGTTGGGAGAGAACATTCTTGATAAGGTCGAAACAATCCGTAAGCTGTCCAAATCTTCACGTGCTGGTAATGAAGCGAGTCGTCAGGAGCTGCTCAATACGCTGCAAAACCTGTCCAATGATGAACTGTTGCCGGTTGCCCGCGCATTCAGCCAGTTTCTGAACCTTGCCAACACCGCTGAGCAATACCACAGCATTTCGCCAAAAGGCGAAGCTGCAAGCAACCCGGAAGTGATTGCTCGTACTCTGCGTAAACTGAAAGACCAACCCGATCTCAACGAAGCGACCATCAAGCAAGCCGTCGAATCGCTGTCGCTGGAGCTGGTGCTGACCGCCCACCCGACAGAGATCACCCGCCGTACGCTGATCCATAAAATGGTGGAAGTGAACAACTGCTTAAAGCAGTTAGATAATACCGATATCGCCGATTATGAGCGCCATCAACTGATGCGCCGCCTGCGCCAGCTTATTGCGCAGTCCTGGCATACCGATGAAATCCGTAAACACCGTCCCAGCCCGGTCGACGAAGCCAAATGGGGCTTTGCGGTGGTGGAAAACAGCCTGTGGGAAGGTGTGCCTAACTATCTTCGCGAGCTCAACGAACAGCTTGAAGAGAACCTGAATTACAAGTTACCGGTCGATTTCGTACCGGTACGCTTTACCTCCTGGATGGGCGGCGACCGCGACGGCAACCCGAACGTCACCGCAGACATTACCCGTCACGTCCTGTTGCTGAGCCGCTGGAAGGCGACCGACCTGTTCCTGAAAGATATTCAGTTGCTGATCTCTGAGCTCTCGATGGTCGAATGTACCGACGAGCTTCGCGAGCTGGCCGGTGCTGAAGGCGCGCAGGAACCGTATCGTTATCTGATGAAAAAACTGCGCGGCCAATTGATGGCAACGCAGGCCTGGCTGGAAGCGCGCCTGAAAGGCCAACGACTGCCGAAACCAGAAGGTCTGCTGAGCCAGAACGAACAGCTATGGGAACCGCTATATGCCTGTTACAAATCGCTGCAGGCATGCGGCATGGGCATTATCGCTAATGGTGAACTGCTCGATACCCTGCGCCGCGTGAAATGTTTTGGCGTGCCGCTGGTGCGTATTGATGTTCGTCAGGAGAGCACCCGCCACACCGAAGCGCTGGGCGAGCTGACCCGTTACCTGGGTATCGGCGATTATGAAAGCTGGTCCGAAGCCGATAAACAGGCTTTCCTGATCCGCGAACTGAACTCCAAGCGTCCTCTGCTACCGCGTAACTGGGAGCCGAGCAATGAAACCCTTGAGGTTCTCCGGACCTGCAAAGCGATCGTTGATGCCCCGAAAGGATCGGTAGCCGCCTACGTGATCTCCATGGCGAAGACCCCATCCGACGTGCTGGGTGTTCACCTGCTGCTGAAAGAAGCCGGTATCGACTATGCCCTGCCGGTTGCACCGCTGTTTGAAACCCTTGACGACCTGAATAATGCCAACGATGTGATGACCCAGTTGCTGAACATCGACTGGTATCGCGGCTTTATTCAGGGCAAACAGATGGTCATGATTGGCTATTCCGACTCCGCAAAAGACGCGGGCGTGATGGCCGCATCCTGGGCGCAATATCAGGCACAGGATGCGCTTATCAAAACCTGCGAGAAAGCGGGCATTGAACTGACACTGTTCCACGGCCGTGGCGGCTCGATTGGTCGTGGCGGTGCCCCGGCCCATGCGGCGCTGCTTTCACAACCGCCGGGAAGCCTGAAAGGCGGCCTGCGTGTGACCGAACAGGGCGAGATGATCCGCTTCAAATACGGTCTGCCGGAAGTGACCATCAGCAGCCTGTCGCTGTACACCAGCGCCATTCTGGAAGCCAACCTGCTGCCTCCACCGGAGCCGAAAGAATCCTGGTGTCACATCATGGACGAGCTGTCAGATATCTCCTGCGATCTGTATCGTGGCTACGTGCGTGAAAACAAAGACTTCGTACCGTACTTCCGTTCTGCGACGCCAGAGCAGGAACTGGGCAAACTGCCGCTCGGTTCACGCCCGGCCAAGCGCCGTCCGACCGGCGGCGTAGAATCTCTGCGCGCCATTCCGTGGATTTTCGCCTGGACGCAAAACCGCCTGATGCTCCCGGCCTGGCTGGGTGCGGGCGCGGCACTGCAAAAAGTGGTAGAAGACGGCAAACAGAGCGAGCTGGAAGCCATGTGTCGCGACTGGCCGTTCTTCTCAACCCGTCTTGGTATGCTGGAAATGGTTTTCTCCAAAGCGGATCTGTGGCTGGCTGAATACTACGACCAGCGTCTGGTGAAACCAGAACTGTGGGCACTGGGCAGCGAGCTGCGTAAACTGCTCGAAGCCGATATCAACGTGGTTCTGGCGATCGCCAACGACTCCCATTTGATGGCCGACCTGCCGTGGATTGCCGAGTCTATTCAGCTTCGTAATATTTACACCGACCCGCTGAACGTGCTGCAGGCTGAGTTGCTGCATCGTTCCCGTAAAGCGGAAGAGGAAGGTAAAGAGCCGGATCGCCGTGTAGAGCAGGCGCTGATGGTCACCATCGCAGGCGTAGCGGCAGGTATGCGTAATACCGGTTAACCCTCACAGCCTGGCGTAAAAGGTCACACATTGTGTGGCCTTTTTTTATGCCGCCAGTTAAGGTTGAACGGTTCGCGCGCACGGAAAAGGAAACCATGAATTACGATGTCAGCCATCTGCTTACCCGCCTGATTAGCGGCCAGACACCTCTACGGCACATCTGTTTTGCTACCGCCACAGGTCCTGCACCCGCCTCAGCGTTACAGGTGGATTTCCCGCGTCTGGAAATTGTGCTGGAAGGAACGCTGACAGATATGGGCATCAATGGAGAGACGTCATTGATGAGCGAACAGGATGTGCTTTACATCCCCGCTGGCGGCTGGAACGCCCCGCAATGGCAGAAGCCTGTCACTATGCTGAGCGTACTGTTCGGTAAGCAACAACTCGGTTTCAGCGTCACTCACTGGGATGGCGCTGAGTTACATAACCTGGCCAAACAACACGTCGCGCGCCGGGGTCCCCGTATTGGTTCATTCCTTCTGCAAACCTTGCACGAGATGCAAATGCAGCCGAAAGAACAGCAAACCGCTCGCCTTATCGTCGCCAGCCTGCTGAGCCACTGCGCCGATCTGCTGGGCAGTCAAATCCAGACCGCATCACGCAGCCAGGCTCTCTTTGAAGCCATTCGCGACTATATCGACGAAAATTACGCTATGCCGTTAACCCGTGAGTCGGTGGCGCAGGCGTTTTATATCTCGCCGAATTACCTCTCACACCTGTTTCAGAAAACGGGAGCCATCGGCTTTAACGAATACCTGAACCATACGCGGCTGGAACATGCCAAAACGCTGCTGAAGGGTTACGATCTGAAGGTCAAAGAGGTGGCTCACACCTGTGGGTTTGTCGACAGCAACTACTTCTGCCGTCTGTTTCGGAAAAATACGGAACGTTCGCCGTCAGAGTATCGTCGGCAGTATCACAGCCAGTTGACGGAAAAGAAGACTACTCCAGAATAAGATGGGTATGCTGCGGCGCTGAAAGAAGTTTACGCACCGCGCTCATCACCCGCTGAGGTTCCCGCAAAAAAGCGCTAATGCCCGACTGGACGTAGCGGCTTTGGGTAAATCGTTCCACGCCCGCCAGTTCAATATCGGTTATCAGCAATACTGCATCGGCGCGGCTGATATCCTCTTCCGTCAGGCGATTTTCAGTCCCCAGCGCCCCCTGGGTTTCAATCTTAATATTCCACTTCTCCTGCTGGCAGAGTTTTTCCAGCCGTTCAGCAGCCATATAGGTATGCGCCACGCCGCTCACGCAAGCGGTCACTGCCACCAGATGTCGTACAGGTGCGACTGCCATGTTAACCCCCTATGGTTACCTGAAATCCGGCGCATTCCGCTATTTCACGCAATGCCGCCACCTCTTGCGCCGACGGGGCAGGGACATCTTTCATCGACCACTGCTGCCCCAGCAGGCGATATTTCGGTTCGCCATACTGATGAAACGGTAGCAGGTGTACCTGCTTTATGCCTAATGATGTCAACAACGTCAGCGCGCGCTGTAAGTTCTCTGTGCTGAGGGTAAAGCCCGGAATCAGCGGCAGACGGGGGATCACATGGATCCCCTCACTGACTAATAGCCGTAAATTCTCCAGCACGCGCGGCAGATTCATATTAACCACCTCGCGCGCCTGAACGGCATCCATTATTTTGAGATCGAACAATACCTCATCGCACGCCTTTGCCAGCGGCAACAGGCGGCTGGCCGGGGCATCACCTGCGGTTTCAATGGCGCACTGAATCCCCAGCCGCCTCAGACGCTGTAAAAAACGGGTGGCGAAAGGCGCCTGCATCAGCACTTCACCGCCGGAGAGCGTCACCCCGCCGCCGGAGGTGCGAAAGAAGATATCATCCTTCAGCACCTCACGTTCCAGCTCATCCAGCGTGATATCGCGGCCAATACGCTCAAACGCGCCGGAAGGACATTCATCGGCATCGCGCAGACAGGGCGCACAGTGCAGACATTTACTCTCCCGCCGCACCGTTTCAATGCGTGGAGAAAGAGATTCAGGATTAGCGCACCACGGACAGGTATGCGGGCAGCCTTTAAAAAAGACCACCGTGCGAATCCCCTGCCCGTCATTCAGCGAATAGCGCTGGATGTTGAAGATGCGCGCAACCTCATCGCTGCGCGGCTTCACAACCTCACAGTTGATGCGCGGTGCGGCGAATGATGTCATCCTGAATCTCCTTCGACAGCTCGACAAAGAAGGCGCTGTAGCCCGCCACGCGCACCACCAGCCCGGCGAAATCCTGCGGACGTTGCTGCGCTTCCCGCAGCGTTTCGGCATTCACCACGTTAAACTGGATGTGTTGCAGCTTGAGTTGGGTAAACGCACGCAGGAAATCCGCCAGTTTGCGTAAGCCCGCCTCCCCTTCAAGGGTCGCAGGGGTAAACTTCACGTTCAGCAAAGTACCGTTCGACAGCAGCGTGTTATCCAGTTTACTCACCGATTTCAGTACCGCCGTCGGCCCCTGCATATCCTGGCCCAGCATCGGCGACAGACCGCCATCCGCCAGTTGTTCCCCGGCGAAACGACCGTCCGGCGTCGCCCCCACTACCGAACCCAGCGGCACATGCGCGGAGACGGTGTAAGAACCCGGCGTAAACCGCCCGCCACGCGGGTTCTGGTATTTCTCCACCTCTTTGCAGTAATGACGCAGCAGTTCAGCGCTGATGTTATCCACATCATCAATATCGTTACCGTATTTTTCGAAGCGGTTGATCAGCCTGGCGCGAACCTTTTCGCCTTCCGGGGTGGCGAAGTTGCCTTTTAATACCGACAGCAACTCGTCAAAACTTAAGCGCTGCTGCTCAAATACCAACCCATTCAGCGCATGCAGGGAGTCGCTCAGGTTGGCGATGCCAATGCCCTGCACGCCGGAGAAGTTATAGCGCGCGCCGCCATCGGTAATATCACGGCCCTTGTCCAGACAGTCGCTGATAAACGAAGAGAGCAGCGGCACCGGCGCCCAGTCGCGATGGCCGATATCGCAAATATTGCTGCCCTCCACCATCAGCGTGATGTAGTGGCTGATTTTGGCGCGAATATGCGCCAGCAGTTCTTCATACGTCAGCGCGCTGTTGCCTTCGTTTTCGTAGAGGCTGATTTCCATCACTTTCAACAGGTTGAACATGGCGATGTCGTGCAGGCCGTAGGTTCTGCCGGGAATCGACAGCTCCACGCAGCCCACCACCGCGTAATCACGCGCATCTTCCAGCGAAACGCCACGGTTCAGAAACGCAGGCACCACCACTTCATCATTAAAGATCTGCGGGATACCGGTGCCAAGGCGAATCGTCTCCGCCGTCTTCATCAGGAAGGGCGTATCAATCAGCGCGTTGGTGCGCACGCCAAGGTTCGGCTGCGGCAACTGTACGCTCTGATAAGCATCAAGGCAGAGAAACGAAAGTACATTCACCGCGCTGCGTCCATTCTCCGTCAGCCCGCCGAGCAGCGCGGTATACCCTGTCGGGAATCCGGCGAAATAGCGTGCGCTGCTGGTGGAACGCAGCAGCACGATGTCATTGCATTTCACCCACAGCGATTCAAGGATCTCTTTTAAGAATGCCGGGTCTTCGCCCTGGGTCAGCGAGGCCTGGTAAAACGGCAGCATATACTGGTCAAAACGCCCCAGCGAGAGCGAGCTGGCGTTGGATTCATACTGCAAAATGATATTCATGTACCAGAACAGCTGGCACGCCTGCCAGAAGGTCTGCGGCCTGTGCTGCATGTTATGGCGGGAGTTAGCGGCAATGGTCAGCAGTTCCTGACGGCGCTGCGCATCCGGGCAACTTTCCGCCATTTTCTCCGCCAGCAGAGCGTAACGCAGAATGTGCCGCTGCGATGCTTCAAGCAGTAACAGCGCGGCCTGATAAAAATGGTTATCCGGCTGCTGTCGGCAGTGCTGGCGCATCTGCGCCGCCAGTTCGCCCAGCCCGTGGTTCAGCAGGCGCGGGTAATCAATAATGATATGCCCCTGCCCTTTATCCGTCTGGTTAACGCTAAAAATCTGGGTGCTGACGGCGGCCTTCACCTCATCGGTCATCTGCCCGTTGATGAAATCTTTCATCGACCGTTTTTCCCAGTACGGGAACAGCACGTCGCGATAGAGGCGTTTATCCTCTTCACTGATATCAAAGCGATCCTGCGGACGCGTCGGGAACTGATCCAGTTCTTTAAGCAGCCAGTAAGGGTCCATTTCCGGCGACATAATCCCCGCACGCGGCTTAACGGTACGGTTTCCGGCAATCAGCTCCTCATCACGAATCGAAATTTCAACATGCTCAAGGATATACGCGGTCGCTTTCGCCCGACGCAGAATAACCGGCTCTCCCTCCGTCTGCTGGTGGCTGGTGGTGTAGAGCAGCGCGCGCTCAAGCGAAATTTCACGGTTGTTTTGAAACAGAGCAATTTTGAGGCGTTGAATACGGTTGGTCATGAGGAACTCCTGTGGACAAGCTTGTTGCCGGATGGCGGCGTGAACGCCTTATCCGGCCTACGGGTAGGCCGATCGCCATCCGACAAAATAACGTTAAGCGGTTTGCGCCAGATGCGCGCCAATCTTGTTCATGATGGCGTCGGCGCGTTTCACCGCATCGCTGATGTTGACGCGGACGATGGTTTTACCCGCAAAACGCTCCTCAAACTTGATGCCAATATCTTTGGTCAGGATCACCATATCGGCATCCGCCACGTCCGCTGCGGTCAGTTCGTTCTCCAGACCAATCGAACCCTGAGTCTCAACCTTTACTTCCCAGCCTTTGGCTTTGGCTGCGCTTTCCAGCGCTTCGGCTGCCATATAGGTGTGCGCAACGCCAGAAGGACATGCGGTTACTGCAACAATCTTAGTCATAGTTTATTCCTCACTTAGAACCTATCCCATTAGGGCTATTTTGCTTGCCATTTTGAACCTGGGCAGTGCTCGAAATCCTCACGTACTGCGTGTACGCTCCGGTTTCTGCGCGCTGTCCGTGTTCAAACTGCCTGCGCCAATTACGCCTACTGAGATAGGTTCTTAATTCATTTCAAAATCCAAATCCAGGTCGTCTTCTTTCTCGTCAACCTGAGACACTTTCTTCCGCGCCAGACTTTTCAGCACGTTCACGCAGACCGCTGTCACCACCGCGCCAACAGCAACGGCCGCAACATAACCCAGCTTGCCTTCCACAACCGGCAGAACAATTAAGCCACCCCAACCGGCATAACACTGTGCGCCAGACAGCGCAGCCGTTACCGCACCACAGGCGGAGCCAATCATAATGGAGGGGATCACGCGCAGCGGATCGGAGGCAGCAAAAGGAATCGCCCCTTCGGTTACCCCAACGCAACCCATCACCAGCGCGGCTTTACCGGCTTCACGTTCTTCTGAAGAGAAATTTTTACGGCCAATCAGCGTCGCCAGCCCTAAGCCCAGCGGCGGAACGCAGATACCCACAGCAGCGATTGCCACCACGGTGTAAACCCCTTGCGACACGCAAATCAGCATGAATGCATAAGCGACTTTGTTAACGGGACCACCCATATCAAAAGCCAGCATGAGTCCTAAAATAACGGCCAGTACCACGATGCTGCCCTGCTGCATCCCTTGCAGCCATGCGGTCAGGCTGGTGGTCAGCGCGCCGACCGGCTCACCCAGCCCCCACATCATGATGCCTGCGGTAATAAAGGTGCCGATGATAGGAATAACAAAGATGGGCATCACCGAGCGCAGCACCTTATGCACGGGGATCTTTTTCAGATAGTGCACCACAATGCCGCCGATAATCCCGGCGATCAGCGCACCAAAGAACCCGGCGCCGAAGCTGTTACCTACCCATGCGCCAATCGCACAAGGCGCCAGCGCAGAGCGCTCGGCAATGGAATAGCCGATATACGCGGCAAGGAAAGGCACCATTAGCGTCAGCCCTGCGACGCCAATATCAAAAAGTTTCTTGAGATTAGGGTCCGTCGCGGCATCGGGTACAGCGCCTTTGCCATACAGCATCACGGAGACCGCCAGTAAAATACCGCCTGCCACTACAAAGGGGATCATATGCGAAACCCCGGTCATCAGGTGCTGACGGGTGTTTTTCAGGATCTGCACCAACTCTTTCATAAGTCGCTCCCGGGCCAGTGAAGGCCCATATCCATAACGTTGATGCGGGAAACAATAGGCAATCCGATAAGGTGCAGACAGTGGATAAAAAGGCCATTTACTGGATTTTTGTAATATCAGTACAAAAATGCGATCCGCCTCATAACTTAGTTAATCTCGGAATTTATATGACAGGCATTGACTTGTGAGTTATCTCTCACTTTGAGGCTTACATTACATTTGTCCAGTTTTTGGCAGATTTGTCGCGTGGCACCTTCAGCGGTTGGCCTTTTATCCTGTAGCAAGTAATTGTTATGGGAGAGAGGCTATGGCCCTGGTTGTGGAATTTACCTGTGAGCTGCCCAATGGCGTCCATGCACGTCCGGCAAGCCACGTTGAGACGCTTTGTAACACCTTTACCTCACAGATTGAGTGGCATAATTTGCGCACTGACCGGAAGGGTAATGCGAAGAGCGCGCTGGCACTCATCGGCACCGACACGCTGGCAGGCGACAGTTGTCAGTTACTGATTTCTGGGGCCGACGAACAGGCGGCCCACCAGCGCCTCAGCCAGTGGCTACGTGATGAATTTCCGCACTGTGATGCGCCGCTGGCAGAGGTTAAAAGCAGTGAACTGGATCCCCTTCCGGCCTCACTAACAAACCTGAATCCGCAGATTTTCCGCGCCCGCAGCGTATGCACTGGCAGCGCCGGGGGCGTTCTGACGCGGCTCTCCTCACTGGATCTCGACGCGCTGGGTTCCCTGCCACCCGCTAAAGATGCAGAAACAGAACAATCCGCGCTGGACAATGGTCTGACGCTATTAATCAAGAATATTGAGTTCCGCCTGCTCGACAGCGACGGCGCCACCAGCGCGATTCTGGAAGCTCACCGCTCGCTGGCGGGTGACGCTTCACTGCGTCAGCATCTGCTGGCAGGTGTTTCCCGCGGGTTAAGCTGCGCTCAGGCGATTATCGAAAGCGCCAGCCACTTCTGCGAGGAATTCGCCCGTTCCAGCAGCAGCTATTTACAGGAGCGCGCGCTGGATGTTCGTGATGTCTGCTTCCAGCTCTTACAGCAAATCTATGGCGAACAGCGCTTTCCGGCGCCGGGAAAACTCACCCAACCCGCGGTCTGTATGGCCGATGAACTCACGCCAAGCCAGTTCCTCGAACTGGACAAAACCTTTCTCAAAGGTCTGCTGTTAAAAAGCGGCGGCACCACCTCGCACACGGTTATTCTCGCCCGTTCATTCAACATTCCAACGCTGGTTGGCGTGGAAATTGAGGCGTTGTCACCATGGCTACAGCAGACGGTTTATATCGACGGCAACGCAGGTGCCATCGTCGTTGCACCTGATGAACCCGTTGCTCGTTACTATCAGCAGGAGGCCCGCGTACAAGAAGCCCTGCGCGAGCAGCAGCGCATCTGGCTGACTCAGGAAGCACGCACGGCCGACGGTATTCGCATGGAAGTTGCCGCCAATATCGCCCACTCTGTGGAAGCGCAGGCGGCCTTTGGCAACGGCGCGGAAGCCGTTGGCCTGTTCCGAACCGAAATGCTGTATATGGACCGTGCCTGCGCGCCGGATGAGAACGAGCTGTACAACATTTTTTGCCAGGCGCTGGAGTCCGCTCAGGGACGCAGCATTATCGTGCGCACCATGGATATCGGCGGCGATAAACCCGTTGATTATCTGAATATTCCTGCCGAAGCCAACCCGTTCCTTGGTTATCGTGCTGTCCGTATTTATGAAGAGTACGCCACGCTGTTTACGACACAACTGCGCTCGATTCTCCGCGCATCCGCGCACGGCAAGCTGAAAATTATGATCCCGATGATCTCCTCAATGGAAGAGATCCTGTGGGTCAAAGAGAAGCTGGCGGAGGCCAAACAGCAGCTACGTAATGAACACATTCCGTTTGATGAAAAGATCCCACTCGGCATCATGCTGGAAGTGCCATCAGTCATGTTTATTATCGATCAGTGCTGCGAAGAGATTGATTTCTTTAGTATTGGCAGTAACGACCTGACGCAGTATCTGCTGGCGGTTGATCGCGACAACGCCAAAGTCACTCGTCATTACAACAGCCTGAACCCTGCTTTCCTGCGCGCACTGGATTATGCGGTGCAGGCGGTACACCGTCAGGGCAAATGGATTGGCCTGTGCGGCGAACTTGGCGCGAAAGGGTCTGTGCTCCCTCTGCTGGTCGGTTTGGGACTGGACGAGATAAGCATGAGCGCGCCGTCAATTCCCGCCGCTAAAGCACGAATGGCACAACTCGACAGCCGCGCCTGCCGCCAGTTACTGAACCAGGCAATGGCTTGCCGCACCTCGCTGGAGGTAGAGCATCTGCTGGCGCAGTTCCGCATGACCCAGCAAGACGCGCCGCTGGTTACCGCCCAATGCATCACCCTGAACAGCGACTGGCGCAGCAAAGAAGAGGTGATCAAAGGGATGACCGACAACCTGCTGCTGGCAAGCCGCTGCCGCTACCCGCGCAAGCTGGAAGCCGATCTGTGGGCGCGCGAGGCGGTCTTCTCCACCGGATTAGGTTTTAGCTTCGCTATTCCGCACAGCAAATCTGAACATATTGAGCAGTCCACCATCAGCGTGGCGCGCCTGAAGGCGCCGGTACGCTGGGGCGATGACGATGCGCAATTCATCATCATGCTGACGCTCAACAAACACGCCGCAGGCGACCAGCATATGCGTATTTTCTCACGCCTGGCCCGCCGCATTATGCACGAAGAATTCCGCAACGCGCTGGTCAACGCCGCTTCTGCCGACGCTATCGCCAGCCTGCTGCAACACGAACTTGAACTTTAAGAGGACGCATCATGGAACTGTATCTGGACACCGCCAATGTGAAAGAAGTCGAACGTCTGGCGCGCATCTTCCCCATCGCGGGCGTGACCACTAACCCAAGCATTGTTGCTGCGGGTAAAGAATCCATCTGGGATGTGTTACCACGCCTGCAAAAGGCTATCGGCCCGGAAGGTATTCTGTTCGCCCAGACCATGAGCCGCGACGCGCAGGGGATGGTGGAAGAAGCCAGACGCCTGAGCAATGCCGTACCCGGCATTGTTGTCAAAATCCCGGTAACCTCCGAAGGTCTTGCCGCCATTAAGCTTCTGAAAAAAGAAGGCATTCCGACACTCGGCACTGCTGTTTACAGCGCGGCACAAGGGCTGCTTGCCGCCCTGGCTGGCGCGAAATATGTGGCACCTTACGTCAACCGTGTCGACGCTCAGGGCGGAGACGGTATTCGCACCGTGCAAGAACTGCAAAGCCTGCTGGAACAACATGCCCCGGAAAGCAAAGTGCTGGCAGCCAGCTTCAAAACCCCTCGCCAGGCGCTCGATTGCCTGCTGGCAGGTTGCGAAGCGATCACGCTTCCCCTGGATGTAGCGCAACAAATGCTCGATACCCCTGCGGTAGAGTCAGCAATAGAGAAGTTTGAGCAGGACTGGAATAACGCATTTGGCAATCTCAACCTGTAACCGGGCGTCAGGGTCACGGTACGTGGCCCGCATCGCCAATGGAGGAAATATATGGACCGCATTATTCAATCCCCAGGTAAGTATATTCAGGGTGCAGACGTTATCACCCGTCTCGGTGAGTATCTCAAACCACTGGCAGCAAGCTGGCTGGTGGTGGGAGACAAATTTGTTTTAGGTTTTGCCCAGGAGGCGTTGCAAAAAAGCCTGGCCGATGCCGGACTGGCCTGCGAAGTAGTGCCTTTCGGCGGCGAATGTTCACAAAATGAGATAGACCGTCTGCGTGCTATCGCGGAAAGCGCACATTGCGGCGCCGTGCTCGGTATCGGCGGCGGTAAAACGCTGGATACCGCGAAAGCGCTGGCGCACTTTATGGGCGTACCTGTCGCCATCGCGCCGACTATCGCCTCCACCGACGCGCCGTGCAGCGCGCTTTCCGTCATCTATACCGACGCCGGTGAATTTGACCGTTATCTCCTGCTGCCCAATAACCCGGACCGCGTCATTGTCGACACCAAAATCGTAGCTGGTGCACCGGCTCGTTTACTGGCTGCGGGTATCGGTGATGCGCTGGCAACCTGGTTCGAAGCCCGCGCCTGTTCACGCAGCGGCGCCACGACCATGGCAGGTGGTCAGTGTACTCAGGCTGCATTAGCGCTGGCGGAGCTTTGCTACAACACGCTGCTTGAAGAGGGCGAAAAAGCGATGCTGGCCGCAGAACAGCACGTGGTCACCCCGGCGCTGGAGCGCGTTATTGAAGCCAATACCTATCTGAGCGGCGTGGGTTTTGAAAGCGGCGGTCTGGCAGCGGCGCACGCGGTGCATAACGGCCTGACGGCCATTCCCGATGCGCACCATTACTACCACGGCGAGAAAGTCGCTTTTGGTACGCTGACACAACTGGTTCTGGAAAACGCGCCAGCGGAAGAAATTGAAACCGTCGCCGCGCTTACTCACGCCGTTGGGTTGCCCATTACGCTGGCACAGCTGGATATTATCGAAGACATTCCTGCAAAAATGCGCATCGTGGCAGAAGCGGCCTGTGCCGAAGGCGAAACCATCCACAACATGCCGGGTGGGGCAACAGCAGATCAGGTGTACGCCGCGCTCCTGGTTGCCGACCAGTACGGTCAGCGCTTCCTTCAAGAGTGGGAATAACCCATTCGCACTCCCGGCTGTGTCCGGGAGTGTTTCTTTATGTTCCTTTCTAGTGATATTGTCACTGCAGTTTATGTGCTTTATAGTGCGTTTTTCCTCTTAGCGAACCCGCACCATGCAATCATCAGACAGAAGAATGCGCATCTATGCCATTCTGCAGCAGGACAAAAAGGTCGTGGTCAATGACCTGGCGGAGAAGTTTGGCGTCACCAAAATGACTATTCGCCGCGACCTCTCCTTCTTCGAAAAGCAGGGCATTGTGAAAACCAGCTACGGCGGCGCGTATCTGACAAGCGGTGCCAGCGTGGAACCCAGTTTTCAGCTCAAATCCGTACAGATGGTTGATGATAAGCACCTGATTGGACAAAAAGCGGCTGAACGGGTGGAAGATGGTGACACGATCATTATCGACTGCGGCACCACGGCGCTGGCGTTTGCTCAATGTCTCTTTGATAAAAAAATCATGGTGATCACCAACTCCGTGCCGGTGGTTAACCTGCTCAAGGGCCGCAGCAACATCAAATTGATTGTCGCACCCGGCGAGTATGAAGATGACACCCAGGGAATGGTCTCTTTTAACACGGCTGAGTTCTTCAGTACGCTGCATGCCGACAAAGTGTTTCTGAGCACTCAGGGCATCAACGAACAAGGGGAACTGACGGTCCCCAAAATCACTGATGCCCATGTGAAGCGTGCGCTGGCGCGTGCCGGACGGCAAAAATTCCTGCTGGCCGATAAAAGTAAATTCGGCCAGACCTTCCTTGCCGGGCATGGCCAACTGAGCGATTTTGATGTCGTCATCAGCCAAAGCGGTATTTCTGCCGACGTCCTGACCCTTCTTAACGGCCACTGTGCTGAACTCATCCTCGCCGATAGCGTCGAATAACCCTCCGCGCCCTTCACGGGCGCTTGTGTTTTTTTGTGCCTTTAAATGTTCCATTTGGATTCTTTTGTGACAAAAGGAACACAATAGATCATTTTATGGTTGACAAAAGCACACCTCAGGCATGAAATGCAATAAAACCATTTCACCAGTGAGGGAATTTATGAACGGATTGCTCAGCTTCAAACCCACCAACAATGATTGCGACTTTGCGCGCATCGCCAAAAAACAGGATCAGATGTTCCATCGCGTGGCGACCCTCTGCCCGGAACGTGCCGAAATCATTACCGATTCCTTCAAACGCTCAGAAGGGAAATCGATCGTTATTCGCCGCGCCCTCGCGCTGGCCGACATTCTGGAAAAAATGACGATCTACATTGAGCCGGACATGCTGATCGTCGGTAACCAGGCCAGTGCAAACTTCGCCGCACCCGTCTTCCCGGAATTTTCCTTCAACTGGGTTATCGACGAGCTGGACGAATTCGACAAACGCTCCGGTGACAGCTTCCAGGTTTCAGAAGAGACCAAAGCGCGCCTGCGCGTGTTGCAAGATTACTGGCAGGGTAAAACTCACCAGGATGAGGTGCTGGCAAACCTGCCGCAAATTAACCGCCTGGCGGAGAAACAGGGCGTTCTGCACCGTGGCGGCATCAGCATGTCTGGTGACGGTCACATCATCCCCAATCATGATTTCGTGCTGGAAGTCGGCTACGGCGGCATGCGCGATATCGCCAGACAGCATCTGGCCGAAGATAAAGACCTGACCGAAGAACAGACCGACTTCTACCAGGCCGTTATCATCACCATGGAAGCGGCGCTGAACTACTGCAAGCGCTTCTCTGTACTGGCAAAAGAAGAAGCCGGGAAAACCACCGACGCCAAACGCCGCGAAGAGCTGCTGGCAATGAGCGAGATGTTTGCCCATCTGATGGAAGGCAAAGCGCAGAGCTTCTACGAAGCCGTGGAAGCGGTCTATCTGACCCACCTGCTGATGATGATCGAAAGTAACGGTCACTCCTTCTCCTTCGGCCGTTTTGACCAGTACGTCTGGCCGTACTACGAAGCAGACATTAACGCCGGCAAAATCAGCAAAGAGAAGGCGCTGGAGATCCTGACCCACTTCTTCATCATGACCAACAGCCTGAACAAAGTACGTCCGTGGGGCCACACCCAGTACAGCGGTGGCTACCCGCTCTACTCCAACCTGATGGTGGGGGGCATGAAGCCGGACGGTACTGACGGCACCAACGATCTCTCTTATCTGTCGCTGGAAGCCATGGCGCTGACCGGTCTGCCAGAGCCAAACCTGAGTGTGCGTTTTTCCAAAGACACCCCGCATTCACTGATGCAGGACGCTGCAAAATTGATCCGTAAAGGCTTTGGCATGCCGTCTATCTTCTGCGACGAAGTGGTGATCCCGGCGATGATGACCCTTGGTCTGACGGAAGAAGTGGCGCGCGAATATGCCTCAATGGGCTGTGTGGAAACCGCAATTCCGGGCCGCTGGGGGCATCGCGCCACCGGCATGACCTATGTGAACTTCGGCAAAATCCTTGAGCTGGTCATGAACAACGGCTGCGATCCGGCGACCGGCGTCCAATTGGTCAAAATAAACGGCAAAGAGGGGCGCGAGATCAATTATGAGTCTTATGACGAAGTCTGGGCCGCATGGAACCAGTTGCTGGAGTTCTACTCCGATCTGGCGGTGGACTGCGATCTGGTATGCGATCGCGCACTGAAATATCACGATGCCGATGCCTTTGCCTCTGCGACCATTAACTGCTCGCTGGAGCGCGGTAAAACCCTGAAAAACGGCGGCGCGGAATATGACTTTGTCAGCTCTTCCAACATCGGCCCTTCCGTGGTGGGCGACAGCCTCGCCGCAGTGAAAAAACTGGTCTTTGATGACAAGGTACTGACGCTCAAACAACTGCGCGACGCGATGGACAGCAACTTCGATGGCATTGAAGGCGCCCGCGTGCGTAAGCTGTGCCGCAACGCACCGAAGTTCGGTAACGATATCGACTATGTCGACCATATTGTCGCCGATGTATTCGAGTCTTACCTGAAACTGTTGCCGAAATACAAAACCGATCGCTACGGTAAAGGACCGAAGGGCTGCGGCTATACCATGTCCACGTCCAACATTACCTCTTACGTACCGAACGGTTTTGATGTAGGGGCAACGCCGGATGGTCGTCTGGCAACTCTGCCGCTAAACGAAGGCGCGTCTCCGTGCCTCGGTGCGGATAAAGAAGGCCCGACCGCAGTGATTAACTCCGTTTCGAAACTACCAAACCAGAAAATCGCTGGCGGTCAGTTGCTGAATATGAAATTCACCCCGAGCGCGCTGGAAGGCGACGAAAACCTGGAGAAATTTACCGCCTTCATGGAGGCCAGCCGCGAGAAAAATATCTTCCATAACCAGTTCAATATTATCGATTCAAATATTCTGCGGGCGGCGAAAGCACACCCGGAAGATTATCCGAACCTGATGGTCCGCGTAGCCGGTTATTGTGCGCTGTTCTCAACGCTGATGCCGGAAGCGCAGGATGCGATTATCGCCCGTACAGAACTGGCCTGGTAAGGCGGAGAGCACCATGAAAACAGGTTTGATATCCCGCATTCAACGCTACTCGACCAAAGATGGTCCGGGGATACGCAGTACCGTATTCATGCAGCAGTGTAATTTGCGCTGCCAGTGGTGTGCGAATCCGGAAACCATCAAGCCTGGCTTTAACGTGTTCTGGTTTAAAGAACGTTGCCGTCAGTGCGGTTCCTGTGTGCAGGCGGCAGCGAATAACGCCATTACCTTTGCTGCACCTGGCGAGGGGGTGAATATTGACCGTAAGCAGTGTAGCAACCTGCTTGAGATGGTCGATATTTGCCCTTACGACGCCTACGAAAAAGTCGGTAAAGAGATGACCTCCCGCGAACTGGCAGATCTGCTGTTACGCGATAAAGCGTTTTACGACGAAAGCCACGGCGGCGTGACCTTCTCCGGTGGTGAACCCGCACTGCAGGCGGAATTTATCACGCAGACCGCACAGCATCTAAAAGCAGCAGGTGTTCATCTTTGTCTCGACACTGCCGGTAACATACGCCGTGACAAGCTGCTGCCCCTGGTGGACAGGGTGGATATGGTTTCTTACGACTTTAAAGCGTTCGACCCGGAAATCCACCTTGCCTGTACGGGGGTGGATAACCGGTTGATCCTGGAAAACGCAAAAGCGATCGCCGCCACAGGAAAGCCCATTCTGGCGCGCATGGTGATCGTCCCGACGCGTAACGATCAGCCGGAAGATATCCGCAAGCGGCTTGATTTTATCCACAGCCTCGGCAGCGCCGTACAGCAGGTGGATATTCTGGAGTATCACATTTATGGCATCGGCAAATATGAAAAGCTCGGTATGCCTTACCTTCTTCATGATCTCCCGCCCGTTCAGCGGGACATGATCGCACAGATAAAACAGTACGCCGAAGATATTGGCCTCAAGGCTACCATCGGCGGTTAAGGAAAACAGATGCTGAACTTTACCCTGACGGATAACTACGCTGAAATGAGCACGCTGGCGGCAAAACGTGTCGCGCAGGCGCTGGAGCGTAAACCGGATTTAGTGATGGCGCTGCCCACCGGCGGCACGCCAATCGGCTTATTACAAGAGATGAGCCGCATGGCTCGCGACAACGAAGCGGATTTTTCGCGGGCGTATTCGTTCAATATTGATGAATACATCCCGCTGACCAAAGACGATCCACAGAGCTATTACTGGTTCCTGGAAAATTACTTTTACCAGCATGCCAACCTGCCTGTTGAAAACCGCTTTGTGCCCGATGTGCTGGCCGCCGATCTGGCGGTTGAATGCGCCCGCTATGAACGCATGATTCAGGATCACGGCAATTTCGATCTCGCGGTCCTCGGTATCGGCCATGACGGACATATAGGTTTTAACGAACCCCACAGTACACACAGCCCGGTGTGCCACGTTATCGATCTGAATGACGAGACCATCGAAGCCAACGCCCGTTTCTTCGAACGCCGTGAAGATGTGCCACGCCAGGCCATTACCCTTGGCATGGGGACTATCCTCAAAAGCAAAGAGATTGTGTTGATTGCCAACGGCGAGTCAAAAGCGCACGTCATGAAACAGCTCTATGAATGCACGGCAATTGACCCGCTTTTCCCGGCATCTTTTTTGTTATTGCATCCCGATGTCACCATTATCTGTGACCGGGAAGCCGCTTCACTTATTCCTTCTCTGAGGTGACACCATGATCATCCAAAGCGAGCGTGTCTGGCTTTCTGGCGGCTTTTATCCGGCAACGATTCACATAGAGAATGGCCGTATCAGCAATGTCGCCATGGGCCTGTCTGACAACGCCAACTTCGATTTTGCTAAGCGCCGTATTATCCCCGGCCTTATCGACAGCCACGCTCACGGCGGATGGGATTATGATACCAACGAGAATAATCCCGAAGGCTTGCGCCGCTGGGCGGCTAACCTCCCGGCAGAAGGGGTAACGGCTTTTTGCCCCACCACGGTGACAGACGAAGATGCCACGCTGATCTCTGCGCTGGAGAATATTTCCCGCGTGATGGATGAAGGTTATGCGGGCGCGGAGATCCTCGGGATTCATTTCGAGGGTCCCTTTCTGTGCCAGAAATACCGCGGCGCACAGCCAGAAAAACAGATTCGCCCGGCCAGCGTGGTAGAGTTCCAGGCTTTCGAAAAGGCGGCGCGTAATCGCATTGTCGCCATTACCCTGGCGCCAGAAAACGATAAAGGCCTCGCCCTGACCCGTTACTGCGCGCAACGGGGGATCGCCGTCAACATGGGTCACTCCGATGCCTCGTTTGAGCAGGTGCTGGAAGCAGTCGCCAACGGTGCGAAAAACGTTACCCACGTCTATAACGGCATGGCGAAATATGTGAATCGTGAACCGGGGCTTCTCGGTGCTGCTTTTCGCCTGGACGGCCTGTACGGGGAAGTGATCGCCGATGGTATCTTCGTGAGCCTTGTGTCTGCCTCCCATCTGTACCGGGTGAAGAATGACGACGACGTCATTATGATCAGCGACTCCATGAAATCGAAGGGATGCCCGCCAGGACGTTATATGTTTGGCGGCGAACCGATGATTTTAGGTGAAGATGGCGCCACGCGACGTGAGAATGGCGTGCTGGTCGGCAGCACGCTGCATCTGAATCGCGGTTTATACAATATGGTCGAAGGCGCGATGGTGCCGTTTGGCGCAGCGCTGAAATCCTGCACGATCAACCCAGCGCGGCTGCTGGGGCTTGACGGACACAAAGGAAAACTGCAGCGCGGCTATGACGCCGATATTGTGGTGCTGGAGGATAACTATGATGTGCACACCACATTCTGTTGTGGCGAGGTGGCATATAGCGTCGCCGGATGATGCGCTCACCCGGCATTTGCGCTGGCTTATACCGCCGGGCGAACGCCCAGTGTGTGGCAGATGGCGTAGCTCATTTCCGCGCGGTTCAGGGTATAAAAGTGGAAGTCTTTAACCCCTTCGCGGCTGAGAATTTTTACCATATCCATAGCGATGCTGGCGCCAACCAGCTTACGCGTTTCGGCATCGTCATCCAGTCCTTCAAACATTTGTGACATCCACGCCGGAATACGCACATTGGTCATATCGGCAAATTTTTTCGCCTGTTTAAAGTTAGTGACCGGCAGGATCCCCGGAATAATTTCAACGTCAATGCCCGTCGACGCACAGCGGTCGCGGAAACGCAGATAGCTTTCTACGTCAAAGAAGAACTGGGTGATGGCACGGTTAGCGCCCGCCTCAACCTTGCGTCTCAGATTAAGTAAATCTGCCTGTGCGCTTTTTGCTTCCGGATGCACTTCCGGATAAGCAGCAACGGAGATATCAAAATCCGCCACCTCTTTTAGCAAGGTCACCAGGTCGGCAGCATACATATCCGGCTTGCCGCTACCCGGTGGCAGATCGCCACGCAGCGCCACGATATGGCGAATACCGTTGTCCCAATAATCTTTTGCGATAGCACGCAGTTCATCACGGGTCGCATCAATACAGGTCAGGTGCGGTACTGCTTCCAGGCCGGTACGATCTTTAATGCCTTTGATGATGCTGTGGGTGCGGTCGCGCTCGCCGGAGTTGGCACCGTAGGTGACAGAGACAAATTTCGGCTTGAGGCTGCTCAGACGATCAATGGAGTTCCACAAGGTCTGTTCCATTTCACTGGTGCGCGGCGGAAAAAATTCAAATGAAACATTAATCTGACCGTGCACTTCAGCCAGGCTCTGATTCAGGGCTTCCCGCTGGTTGGCGTGAAAAAAGCTCATACCTTACCTCATCAATCGCGTGTTGTTATTTATTGCGCTACGAACATCTATCCGTTTAGACGTCCAGATGTAAAAATGACGGAAAAGCGGACGGGCGTCAACAGGAAAATCATCATAATGCGTGAGGAATGTTCAGCGAAGATGAATTTTTTCAACTGACACCGCAGTACCCGACGCCCTATGGCAGAAAGGACTACTTTTATTATCCACGGTACGCATACCAGGGCGTTGCTCATCCGTGACAGCCGGGGTGACCGGAATGTCGTTATAGATGTCGCCAGAAGAGTAAGTATGCCACGAAGAAAAGCGCACGGTGAAACTGATGGCCAGACTGCATTTCATAACGAGATATCATCCATAAATAATCACAGGATATAATTAGAAGTCATTCATAGATTTCATTACCTCAGATTCTGACAAGTGTTTGTATCCGACGGCGATTTGCTTTACATCGTAAAGAATAATATAATTATTTGGTAAAATATTTTTCACCATGGACCATCGTAAGTCATAATCCACGACTAATAAAATCGTTCTGTAAAAAATATGTTATGGAAAACAAGGAATCAATATGGAAATTGCTTTACCGTCGATGTCACATCAAAAATGGACCTGCGCCGATATTCTGAGTAGCTATCGATTCTGGGGGATCTTTTTTTTCTTTTTAATACAGTCTCTTCTCGGCACGTTGGGTTCTTCGTACGGTCCTTATTTTTGGAACAGTTCACTGTCTCTTCCCACTAAACATATTAGTGCTATTATCTCTTGTATTCAGGCGGGATAATTTTTGGGTATGGTTCTGAGCTGGTTTTTCTGCCGCATAAAAAATCGTCACCCCCTCTACTTTGTCGCCTTACTATTAATAGTTGGCACAATCTGCGCTTTCTCCGTCAATGATGCATCTCAAGAAGTCAGGCTTACTATTGGGCATTTTTTGATTAGCCTCAGCGTGGGAATAATGACATTGTTATTACCCGCATTACTTTTCGTCGCTATCGGGAGTACAGAGACATTCGTTATTATGTTTAGCCTATGTCTAATAGCTAAATTTTTCATGGCGCACTGCTTTCCTATATTTATATTCCAACTAAATCCAAAGGATATATCGACAGTAGTGATAACTTTTTCAATTTTCGCCGTTTTGCTACTGCTACCGTTAAAAAAACAACTTTTCTATGTTTCGCCCCCTCAAAGAAGCTCATCAACCCAACGACCTGAGTACGCAAATCCCATGAGCGTCGCGTTATTAGCCTCTTTCATTCCATTTTATATTGTCTATTGGTTCGTAAAAATTCATCGGGAAATGCAGTTTGTGGCGTCTTCGCCCCGGTTAATGACTGCAAGAGGCGCAGGATGGTTGTCAGCAATCATGCCGTTTAGCTCAGCCATAATGTGTCTGATGCTGAGTGACGAAATCAGAACATTACTGGCGAATAAAAAAGAAAATTCAGGAATACGAACCGGCTGGACGCTAGTCTGGGCATTACTATACCCACCTGTTGGTGCAGCGATCATCCAGGCAAAGATGAACCGATTTATCATGGCTAATACAGAAAACCCGGCTGACGAAGGGTAAGCAGACATCCTATTTTGCCCGCTATCGAATGGTAATGTTCGCCCTTTATCCAGCCTATAGTAGCAACTTAATGTAAGCGGTCAGGGTGAGTGCGCGCTGATGCCCTCACCCCAACCCTCTCACACAGCGAGAGGGAGAAAACCTACGGACTACAGCAACTGCGCCAGGCGGTTGATATCCGACTGAATTGCGCCGGCAGTGACATCACGACCGGCTCCCGGCCCACGGATCACCAGCGGGTTATCGCGATACCAGCGGCTTTCGATGGCAAACACATTGTCGCAAGGCAGCAGTGCCGCCAGCGGATGTTCTGGACGCACCGCTTCCACACCCACACGCGCTTTGCCGTTGGCATCAAAACGCGCCACATAACGCAGCACCAGTCCCATCTCGCGAGCGGCTTCCAGACGCTGTGTCATTTGCTCATTCAGCTCATCGCCATTCTCAAAGAAGTGGTCGATAGACTCTTCTTCACAGCTCGTCGGCACCAGGGACTCCACGCGCACGTGGTCTGGCTCGATGTCATAGCCTGCCTCACGCGCCAGAATGACCAGCTTACGCATCACATCTTTACCGGAGAGATCGACGCGCGGGTCGGGCTCGGTCAATCCCTGCTGCCAGGCCTGATCGACCAGGTCGGTAAACGGCACGGTGCCATCAAATTGCAGGAACAACCAGGAGAGCGTACCGGAGAAGATACCACTGATGGCCAGAATACTGTCGCCGCTGTCGATAAGATCGCGCACCGTATGGTTTACTGGCAACCCGGCCCCGACGGTGGCGTTATACAACCAGCGACGTCCGGTTTTTTCAAATGCGTCGTGGATCTGGCGGTATTTATTACTGCTGCTGGCACCCGCCAGCTTATTGGCACTGATCACATGAAAACCGTGGCTGGCGAAATCCAGATACTGGTCGGCAAGCTGCGGGCTCGCGGTGACATCCAGCACCACCAGATCATCGTACGGGTGCGCACGCATCCACAGAAATAACGCCTCTTCCTCCTGCTCGACCGCCTCATCATTGAAGAAGGCCAGCGCCCGGCTGGCGTCGAGACCATCGTAATTCAACAAGCTGCGGCGGCTATCCACCACCCCTGCGAGAACAAATTCGAACCCGGTACGGGCAGACAGCGCGCTCTGTTCGCGGGCAAACAGTTCCAGCCAGCGAGAACCAATATTGCCTTTACCAAACAACATCAGGCCAATGCGTTTTTCCGCGCGGAACAGTGACTGGTGCAGCCCCTGAATCAGACTTTCCGTTGGCCCCACGCGCAGCACGGCAACAAGGCTGATCCCCTCATCTGACTGCCAGACGAATTCCACGGCCTGACCTTTCAATTGTTGCCAGAAACGGTGGCTGTGCAACGGATTACGGCAAACGCCCGCCCCGACCAGCGCCACCAGCGCCAGCCCCTGACGTAAACGCAACTCGCCCGGCAGACCGGCTTCGTCGAGCAGTTTAAAGACGCTATCCACCACTTCCGAGGTGTAGCAGAGTTGCAGCAAATTACGGTCAGCGTGCGCGCCTGTCGCCAGCGGACGAACCTGAGCGCGCTTGAGGATCACCTCAATATCACGTTGCGCCAGTTTGAAATCTTGCCCGGCAGGGACCTGAAACTCGATCAGACAGACATCATCATGACTGGTGACGATGCGGGCACCCGTGCCAGATGCCAGTACGCGCTCAATACGCGTGGAACCCTGCTCCGGGTTATAGCTACAACGCAACTGCAAATCGATATTACTGCCGGATACCGGCTGTAAGGTTCGGGCGTGCAGTACAGGTGCTGCCAGACGGGCCAGCTCGCTGGCTTCATCCAGACGCAGCAGAGGCAGCAGGCAGGCATCTTTCACTTTACGCGGGTCGGCACTGTACACCCCGGCCACGTCGCTCCAGATCGTCACGCGGGTAACACCGGCTAATGCGCCAATTTGCGTTGCCGAATAGTCAGAACCATTACGCCCCAACAGTACGGTTTCGCCCGCCTCGTTACGGCTGATAAAACCCGTCACAACGATACGTTTATCCGGATGCTGCGCCAGCAGTTGCTGGAACAGCGGCCAGGAGGCGCCTTCGTTGACCTGCGGCTGTGCCGCGCGTTCCGCGCGCAGAAACTCGCGCGCATCAAGCCATGCCGACGCTTGCCCTTGCTGATTCAGTACGGCAGACATCAGACGCGCAGACCACACTTCCCCATGCCCCACCACTTCGGCGTAGACCGCATCGGTAATGCCACCGTCCAGCAACCCGGCCAGACGCTCAAGGTCACGAATAAACTCGCTAATCAGGCCATCAGCCACCTCCGGTGACAACAACCCGGCAATCAGCTCGCTCTGGTAACGACGTAACGACTGTTGAACCTGATGCGCAGAGAGACGATCGGTCTGGCTCAATTTAAGCCAGCTAATCAACTGGTTAGTGGTACTGCCTGCTGCCGAAACGACCATCAAATCGCCCGGTTGCGAATATTCCGCCATGATCCCCGCAACGCGCAGGTAACATTTCACATCAGCCAGACTGCTCCCACCAAACTTATGCAGTTGACGAACCTTCGCCCCTGCCTGCGCATTCACACTCATGTTTATCCCTCAGCTGCGACCCGGAAGCCATTTTCCAGGTCGGCAATCAAATCTTCACCATCTTCAATGCCGGTTGAGATACGCAGTAACGTCTCTGAAATCCCGGCGGCAGCACGTGCTTCCGGCGCCATGCCCGCGTGTGTCATGGTGGCAGCGTGGGAAATTAAGCTTTCAACCCCACCTAAAGATTCCGCCAGCGTAAATAATGACAAACCGCTTAAGAAGCGACGCAGTGTTTGCTCATCGCCATCCAGTTCGAAACTCAACATTGCGCCAAAGCCTTTCTGCTGGCGCGCAGCAATCTCGTGCCCCTGATTTTCCGGTAGCGACGGGTGATAAAGTTTTTTCACCAGCGGCTGCTTTTTCAGAAACTCAACGATCGCCTGGGCGTTACGCTGCGCCACTTCCATACGTGGAGACAGTGTTCGCAGGCCACGCAACAGCAGGTAGCTGTCGAAGGCGCTACCGGTGACGCCGATATTATTCGCCCACCATGCCAGTTCTGTGACAGTTTCCGGGTCTTTGGCAATCACCACGCCCGCGACAACATCTGAGTGGCCATTCAAGTATTTAGTACATGAATGCAATACCAAATCAGCGCCCAACGCCAGCGGGTTTTGCAACGCCGGACTCAGGAAAGTGTTATCCACCACGCTGACCGCACCAGCCTCACGCGCGAGCTGACAGATTTTCGCAATATCCACGACGCGCAACAATGGGTTGCTCGGACTTTCCACCAGTACCAGCTTTGGTTTTTGCGCCAGCGCCGATTTTAATGCCTGCTCATCATTCTGATCGACAAACAAAACCTTATAGCAGCCGCGTTTTGCCAGACTGTCGAAGAGGCGGTAGCTACCACCATAGCAGTCATGCGGCGCAACCAGCAGGTCGCCCGGTTTCAGGAAAACCGTAGTCACCAGATGAATCGCCGACATACCGGTGTTGGTCATCACGGCACCCGCACCGCCCTCCAGCTCTGCCAGGGCACGCTGCACGACATCGCGCGTCGGGTTACCGCGGCGTGAATAGTCATGGGCTCGAGGCTCATTAAATCCGGTGAAATTATAGGTGCTGGAGAGGTGGATGGGCGGAACAACGCAACCGTACTGCTCGTCATCGTTCAATCCGCTACGCACTGCGATGGTGGCCTGTTTACGCGTCATGGTGGAGGCTTCCTGGCTTAATGGATGAAAAGTCAGGCACCAGAGTAAACATAAGAATAATAGACGTCAATACATCTGGACATCTAAACTTCTTTGCGTATAGATTGAGCAAAATCGCAATAGCCGTTAAAATTATATGCTTTAGTGAAGTGACGCAGAGCGATACACCGTGTCACGGTACTGACTCTACGGTAAACTACGCGAGATTATGGTCCGGGCGCTGCGTTGATCAGGTTCTGACCTTTTATTAATGACTGAGAGGATTAAAGGTATCTCATGGCTGAATGGAGCGGCGAATATATCAGCCCGTACGCTGAGCACGGTAAGAAGAGTGAACAGGTAAAAAAAATTACGGTTTCCATTCCTCTGAAGGTGTTAAAAATCCTCACCGATGAGCGCACCCGTCGTCAGGTTAACAACCTGCGTCATGCCACCAACAGCGAACTGCTGTGTGAGGCATTCCTGCATGCGTTTACCGGCCAACCTTTGCCCAACGATGAAGACCTGCGTAAAGAGCGCAGCGATGAAATCCCGGAGGAGGCAAAAGTAATTATGCGCGAATTGGGTATCGACCCCGATACGTGGGAGTACTGATTTAAAAAGGCGGCTCATGGATTGAATCGCCTTTTTTGTCTCGAACAAGGATGTAAATCATGACAAAGAAGTTTGTCCTCTTGCTGCTCGCGGTGATGGTTTTCCCGGTTCTGGCTTATGAACCGCAGACGGGCGATATCATCTTTCAGATGTCTCGCTCGTCGCAAAGTAAAGCTATCCAGCAAGCCACTCATTCGCGCTTTAGCCATACTGCTACAGCATACTGAATACCTACAACCAGAGGCTGGAAAGCGCAGGAATGACGTTGGATACGTCGCTTACGTTAACGGCGGGAAGCGTTATACGCGCAGTGGAGAACCACAGAGCATGCCTGAATGTGCACTGCTATCCCCGGTAATGGAGCAGAGACAAACAAAAAGGCAGAAGAAGTCTTCTGCCTTTTTGTTTATCTGTCCGTTGCGCTGGCTGAATCAGAAGCGGGTCACTTCCGGGTGAACCTCTGCCAGAGAAGTGAAGTAAGACACAACGACATTTTTGAGTGCATTCAGCATATTCATTTTCCTTTCACGCGTTGTTGATAACCTCTTTCGCAGTGAAAAGCATATGCCTGTTTACCCTCATCGGCAATATTTTTGTGACATGCATCACAAAAATATTGCTCAAATGATCGCCTATATGACTGAGGCGTGAGATTGCGCTTCACGCGCCTTTTGGCGATTGATATAGCCGATATCGTTGTTGCCCCATAGCTGGTCATAAGGCATACCCGCCAGCATTTCCACAGTCTTACGCGCTTGTGGGGTGATGGATTCCGGTGTCAGGCGGCCCGCACTACGCATTTTTGCCGTCTCTTCGCGCAGAACGCTGTGCGTAGACAAGTTCAGGCGGAAGCGCAACGACACCAGGAAACCGATCGACAGCACCAGCACGGTACCGATACTCAGAATCATCAGGATGGTATGGCTCACTCCGGGCACCTGCGTACTCTGCCCGGAAACAAAACCGGACATCTGCATCACAATACCCACCAGCATCACGGCGCCAGCCTGAGAGGCTTTACGCGTTAACGTCATGATCCCGGCAAAGATGCCCTCGCGACGCTGACCTGTCACCACCTCGTCCACATCGGCGATATAGGTATAGATATTCCACGGAATATAGTTGATGCCGCCACGCCCTAACCCGGCAATACCAGAAATAAACAACAGCAGCGACATGTTATCGCTCTGTCCGGCCAACGACAGCAGAGCAAACGAAACCGCAGCCAGACCAAACAGCACCACAACAATACGGTAAGACGGCGCAGCGCCGAAACGAATACAGAGTGGGATCATCCCCATGACCGCGATAAATTGCAGAATCGCCATGGTTCCCATCAGGCTGGAGGCCAGTGTCGGGCTCTGCATCAACACAAACACCACATAGTAGGTGAAGACCGCGTTGAAAACGTCCTGGGCAATATACCCACCAAGATACATGCCCAGATGCTGACGAAAAATACGGATACGGAAGGTGGAACTCAGCTCAATGATCAGACGACTCAGGCTTTGCCCAAGCGTAAGTTTCGGTTTCGCCGCTTCCGCTTCTTCATCACGCGGGCGCTCCCAGGTGAAGGTCCACACCAGCGTCAGGACGATCGCGCAAATCACCGCGAACACGATACTGGCATAGAAGAAGGAGACGGCATTATCTTTGCCGAAATGGCTTAACAGAATGCCCGGCAGGAATGCGGCCAGAATGGCGGAAAGCTGCGCCAGCGCGATACGCGCCCCGGAAAACTTGGTTTTCTGTTTAAAGTCATCGGTCATCTCCGGTACCAGCGTTTCGTAAGGCACCAGAATCATGGTGTACACCACATCAAACAGCAGGTACGTGAATAAATAGTACCAATAGTTCATGTGGCCAACCCACATCAGCGTATAGGAAAATACGCAGGGAATACCGAGCAGAATAAAGAACTTACGGCGGCCGAAGCGTTTACCGAACCAGGTATTGCCAAAGTTATCGGTCAGATAACCCATCAGCGGGCTGACAACGGCATCCAGCACCCTGGCCATGGCGAAAATGAAGGTCGCCTCAATCGGCGTTAAGCCGCAAAACGTTGTATAAAAATAAAGTAACCATGCGGCGGTCAGTGCTGTTGTACCCGCGCCCAGAAAATCTCCGGAGCCGTACGCCAGATAATTCACTAAACCAATTTTGCGTGTAGACATTGTTTAACCCAATCCTTAGCGAAATATAAAATTTCGACTTAAAAATTGCGAGCGGATACGGCGGCAATATATATTGCCGCCGCATTATTCAGACACAGAAAGAAAGGTAATTAGAAGTTATAACCGATACCGACGCGATAACGCGTCTGGCGATCGTCTGTCGTTGCCGTTTTATAACCAGAAGACACATTACCTACTTCAACAAATGGCACCCAAGAACCAAATTTATAAGCAATACGGCCGTTATATTCATAATCACGCTTGGTATTGTTATAAAGATTTTCAGCTTCAGCAAATTTATAAATACCGTTTAGCTCAAACATCCAGTTCCCGGTATTATAACCAATCCATACTTCCGGGCGGTTAACGCGACGGTCATCACGACCTTCTGCGTTACGACGAGTGTACTCGAAACGGTAACGGAAGGCGGTCCACCAGTTGTCGTTGATATTGTACTGAACACGCACGAACGGCTTATAAATGGTTTGGTTCTCGTCCGTTTCGATGGCAATACCAGGCAACCAGACCAGGTTGCTCCAGGTAAACTGGTAGTTGGCTGTATACTCAATCCCGTTCGTTTCCATATTATTTAGCGGCTTTTTCGCATCCGCATCATCAGAACGGGAAATACCTTCTAAGGCCACCCCAAAGCCGCTGGCAAAACGCTGTGACATATATACACGATCATAGTTACGCCCGTCATCGTAATATTCATGACGATAGTCTACGTAACCCGCATGGGCTGTTCCTGCCAGTACCGGCAGTAATAACAACGCATATTTCAACTTCATGGAAATTCCTCTTTGACGTAAATTTCAATAAAAGAAAAGCGTGTAGCTATGGATTCGCAGGCCAGCGTAACGAGTGAAAGACAGCTACAAATTAAAAATATCCTAATAACGTGAGGAATTGTATTTTAGTGTAAATGTACAAACCTTTGAGTTTTTGCCAGCATTCCGTTTAAGTGGCAAAAAAGCAAAGATATGTCGGCTTAATGTCACCAACTGAAACATTGGATTTTTTAAAAAGAAACAGCGTGCCAAATCAAAAGAACTGGCGTTGCGAAAAACTGCGGTAGGGGATGAAGAGCAAGGGGGTGTTACACAGAAGGGCGCGGAATTCAGGGACAAAAAAAGCGCCTTGCGGCGCTTTTTTCATCTGGCAACTTATTTGCTGCCCGGGATGCTGAAGCGTTTGTTGAAACGCTCAACACGACCACCGGTATCAACAACACGTTGTTTACCAGTAAAGAACGGGTGGCAGTTGCCGCACACGTCCAGGTTCAGGTCGTGACCCACGGTAGAGTGGGTTTTGATCACATTACCGCAAGAACAGGTTGCAGTAATAGCTACATAATTCGGGTGAATACCTTTTTTCATGGGAAACCTCAGTTTAAGGCCGCGTCGCTCTTCCAGCCCTAACGCCAGACACCACGCGAGTTAATGTATTAGTGGATCTCTGGCACGTGAATACGCACCAAAGGCGGCGAATCATACAGAAATTAACCAACGTATGCAAACTGATCCGCGCCCCACCTTTAACAATGTGTATACTATCCCGCCAGTTTTCAAGCCAGGATCCTGAGATGCCCGTCGCCCATGTAGCGCTACCCGTACCGTTGCCCCGCACCTTTGACTACCTGCTTCCCGATAGCATGGTCGCCAGCGCGGGCTGCCGGGTACGCGTGCCCTTTGGCACCCAGCAACGGGTGGGGATTGTGGTCTCCGTCGGTGAGACCAGTGAATTGCCCCTCAGTGAGCTCAAAAGCGTGCTTGAAGTGCTGGACAGTGCTCCTGTCTTTTCCGTCCCGGTTTGGCGGCTTCTGCTCTGGGCGGCGGATTATTATCACCACGCCATTGGCGATGTGCTTTTCAACGCAATTCCTGTACCGCTACGCCAGGGTAAACCCGCCAGTGCCGCAGTACAGTGGTTCTGGTTCGCCACCGAGCAAGGGCAGGCGGTCGACCTTAATAGCCTTAAACGTTCGCCAAAGCAGCAACAGGCGCTGGCAGCCCTGCGCCAGGGGCGCATCTGGCGGCATCAGGTTGCTGAGCTTGAGTTCAATGACGCCGCGCTACAAGCACTGCGTACCAAGGGGCTGGCAGAGCTCAACAGTGAGGAGCCCGCGCATCATGACTGGCGGCATGGCTTTTCCGTCTGCGGCGAGCGTCTGCGCCTTAACACTGAACAGGCAACTGCGGTGGGGGCCATTCACAGCGCGGCGGACCAGTTCTCGGCCTGGCTGCTGGCGGGTGTAACCGGTTCTGGCAAAACAGAAGTCTATCTCAGCGTGCTGGAAAATGTGCTGGCACAAGGGAAACAGGCGCTGGTGATGGTGCCGGAAATCGGCCTGACGCCGCAGACCATCGCCCGTTTTCGCGAACGCTTTTCTGCCCCGGTCGAGGTACTGCATTCCGGACTAAATGACAGTGAACGCCTGTCAGCCTGGTTAAAAGCCAAAAACGGCGAAGCGGCGATTGTCATTGGCACACGTTCGTCACTGTTCACCCCGTTTAAAAATTTGGGCGTTATCGTGATCGATGAAGAACACGACAGCTCTTATAAACAACAGGAAGGCTGGCGCTACCATGCGCGCGACCTGGCCGTCTATCGTGCCCACAGCGAGCAGATTCCAATAATACTCGGCTCGGCGACGCCCGCCCTGGAGACGCTCCACAATGTGCGGGCGCGGAAATATAAGATGCTGCGCCTGACGCGCCGCGCTGGCAACGCCCGCCCCGCCATGCAGCATGTTCTGGACCTGAAAGGCCAGGCGCTACAGGCAGGACTCTCCCCTGCTCTTGTTAATCGCATGCGCCAGCACTTGCAGGCAGGCAATCAGGTCATCTTGTTCCTGAACCGTCGAGGCTTCGCGCCGGCACTGCTGTGCCATGATTGTGGCTGGATTGCCGAGTGTCCGCGCTGCGATCATTACTACACGTTACACCAGGCCCAGCAGCATCTACGCTGCCACCATTGCGACAGCCAGCGCCAGGTGCCACGGCAATGCCCTTCCTGCGGCTCAACCCATCTGATGCCGGTTGGACTGGGTACAGAACAACTGGAGCAGGCGCTTGCCCCGCTTTTTCCGGGGGTGCCGCTGTCGCGTATCGACCGGGATACCACCAGCCGTAAAGGCGCGCTCGAGCAACACCTGGCGGAAGTACATCGCGGCGGCGCGCGTATTCTTATCGGCACGCAGATGCTGGCGAAAGGGCACCATTTCCCGGATGTCACGCTGGTTGCCCTGTTGGATGTCGACGGTGCGCTCTTCTCCGCTGACTTCCGCGCCGCTGAACGCTTTGCGCAGCTTTATACCCAGGTCTCCGGGCGTGCCGGGCGCGCGGGGAAACAGGGTGAAGTGGTACTGCAAACCCACCATCCGGAACACCCTTTATTGCAAACACTTCTGCATAAAGGCTACGACACCTTCGCGGAGCAGGCACTGGCGGAACGTCAGACGCTCCAGCTTCCCCCCTGGACCAGCCATGTGCTTATCCGTGCGGAAGATCATAACAACCAACAGGCGCCGCTGTTCCTGCAACAGCTAAAAAATCTGCTGCAATCCAGCCCGCTGGCAGACCAGCACCTCTGGGTGCTTGGCCCGGTTCCGGCACTGGCTCCCAAACGCGCCGGGCGCTGGCGCTGGCAGCTCCTGCTACAACATCCTTCCCGCGTGCGCCTGCAACAAATTGTCAGCGGCACGCTTACGCTTATCAACACCTTACCAGAAGCCCGCAAAGTGAAGTGGGTGCTGGATGTGGACCCTATTGAGGGCTAAGGTTGCGAGGCACCTCGAAAAATTCAACTTTCATCACATTTTTAATGAAAATTCTGTAACCGATTAGATTAACTATCTGATAAAAATGTGTCTGCGCCTGCGCCGCGCATGCGAGGAGAAGAAGGTGAAGACCAGGAATCAGGTTGCAGCCGCGACCATGAAAGATGTTGCCGTTAAAGCGAAGGTATCCACGGCAACGGTGTCCCGTGCGTTAATGAACCCGGATAAAGTGTCGCAGGCTACCCGCAATCGGGTTGAGCAGGCGGCAATGGAAGTGGGTTATTTGCCGCAGTCGATGGGACGTAACGTTAAACGTAATGAATCCCGGACGATTCTGGTGATTGTGCCGGATATTTGCGATCCGTTTTTTAGTGAAATTATCCGTGGCATCGAAGTCACTGCCGCAGAAAATGGCTATCTGGTATTGATCGGCGATTGTGCTCATCAGAATCAGCAAGAAAAAACCTTTATCGATTTAATCATCACTAAGCAGATAGATGGCATGTTGCTGCTCGGTTCACGCTTGCCTTTTGATGCCAGCATCGAAGAACAACGTAACCTGCCGCCAATGGTGATGGCGAATGAATTTGCCCCGGAACTGGAACTGCCCACAGTACATATCGACAACCTGACCGCCGCCTTCAATGCCGTGAATTACCTGCGCGAACAGGGGCATCAATACATTGGTTGCATCGCCGGTCCGGAAGAGATGCCGCTGTGCCACTATCGCCTGCAGGGCTATGTACAGGCGCTGCGTCGCTCCGGCATTACCGTTGACCCGCACTATATTGCCCGTGGCGACTTTACCTTTGCCGCTGGTAGCGAGGCGCTGGAACGGTTACTCTCGCCGCCGAAGCCGCCCACTGCGGTATTCTGTCATAGCGACGTCATGGCGCTCGGCGCATTGTCTTATGCGAAGCGCCGTGGTCTGAAAGTGCCGAATGATTTGTCTATTATTGGTTTCGATAACATCTCGCTGGCGGAATTCTGCGATCCTCCGCTCACCACCGTCGCCCAGCCGCGTTTCGATATCGGTCGCGAAGCAATGCTGTTATTACTTGAACAGTTACAAGGGCATACGGTAAGCAGCGGCTCCCGATTACTGGATTGCGAATTGGTCATTCGTGGGTCAACTAAGGCGTTGACTTAACGTAAATGCGTTATCGGAATCCCTCTTCTGGTCAAAAGCCCGTCGCTTAAGTAACATGACGGGCTGACAAACGAAATAAATACAGCGAAACGATAGTGGCACAACGAGATTATGTACGCCGCAGCCAGTCGGCTCCTTCGCGGCAAAAAAAGAGTAGCTCAAGGAAGAAGCAACGTAGCGTATCCGCTGTCTCGCCCGCAATGGTCGCGATTGCCGCCGCAGTACTGGTAGCTTTTATCGGTGGCCTGTACTTTATTACCCACCACAAGAAAGAAGAATCTGAAACGCTGCAAAACCAGAAGGTTGCAGGCAATGGTCTGCCGCCAAAACCGGAAGAGCGCTGGCGTTACATTAAAGAGCTGGAAAGTCGCCAGCCAGGCGTACGTGCGCCTACCGAGCCATCTGCGGGTGGTGAAGTGGAAAAACCGGAGCAACTGACCAATGAGCAACGTCAGTTACTGGCGCAAATGCAGGCGGATATGCGCCAGCAGCCTACGCAGTTAAACGAAGTGCCGTGGAACGAGCAGACGCAGGAGCAGCGCCAACAAACGCTGCAACGCCAGCGTCAGGCGCAGCAACAGGTACAGCAGCAGATGCAACAACAGCAGTGGAGCAACGTGCAGGTTGAGCAACCGACACGGACGCCGCCACGGGTGACGGAGCAACCACGCACGGCGCAAACCGCGCCGGTGCAGGCAGCGAAGCAAACGCCTCAGCAAAAGCCATCTGCCGCCAGCCAGCAGCCATACCAGGATCTGCTGCAAACGCCAGCACATACCACGGCGGCTGCGCCGAAAACGCAGCAGGCCGCTCCGGTGACGCATGAAGAAGCACCGAAGCAAACGGCCGAGAAAAAAGACGAACGCCGTTGGATGGTACAGTGTGGTTCGTTCAAAGGTGCGGACCAGGCAGAGACCGTTCGTGCCCAGCTCGCCTTTGAAGGGTTTGATTCTCGCATCACCAGCAATAACGGCTGGAATCGCGTGGTTATCGGTCCGGTTAAAGGCAAAGATAACGCAGATAGCACCATTAGCCGTCTGAAACTGGCCGGCCACACAAACTGCATCCGTCTCGCCGCCGGGGGTTGAAACCCCCAAAATCTCCCCCATCTATACTTGCATTCTGCCCCGTATCACTACGGGGCTTGTATTCTGCATTCGTAACCAGGGGGTCTGCTCGTGACAACAATAGTAAGCGTACGCCGTAACGGCCATGTCGTTATCGCTGGTGATGGCCAGGCGACACTGGGCAACACCGTTATGAAAGGCAACGTGAAGAAAGTTCGCCGTCTGTACAACGACAAAGTCATCGCAGGCTTTGCCGGAGGCACGGCTGATGCCTTCACCTTGTTTGAACTCTTTGAACGTAAGCTGGAGATGCACCAGGGCCATCTGGTGAAAGCGGCGGTGGAACTGGCCAAAGACTGGCGTACCGATCGCATGCTGCGCAAGCTGGAAGCGTTACTGGCGGTGGCCGATGAAACGGCCTCACTGATCATCACCGGTAACGGTGACGTTGTGCAGCCAGAAAATGACCTGATTGCCATTGGCTCTGGCGGCCCATATGCCCAGGCGGCTGCCCGTGCATTGCTGGAAAACACCGACCTCAGCGCGCGCGATATCGCCGAGAAAGCGCTGAACATCGCCGGTGATATCTGCATCTACACTAACCACTTCCACACCATCGAAGAATTGACCACCAAGGCGTAAGGATTCCTCATGTCTGAAATGACCCCACGCGAAATTGTCAGCGAACTGGACAAACACATTATCGGTCAGGATGCGGCGAAGCGTTCCGTGGCGATTGCCCTGCGTAACCGCTGGCGTCGTATGCAGCTTGATGAAGAGCTGCGCCATGAAGTGACCCCGAAAAACATTCTGATGATCGGGCCGACCGGTGTCGGTAAAACCGAAATTGCCCGCCGTCTGGCGAAACTGGCAAACGCGCCATTTATCAAAGTTGAAGCAACCAAGTTCACCGAAGTGGGTTATGTCGGTAAAGAAGTGGATTCCATTATCCGCGATCTTACCGATGCCGCCGTGAAAATGGTCCGCATGCAGTCCATCGAGAAAAACCGCTATCGTGCCGAAGAGATGGCGGAAGAGCGTATTCTGGACGTACTGATCCCCCCGGCAAAAAACAACTGGGGCCAGCCGGAAACCGTTGCTGAGCCGTCTGCGGCACGTCAGTCTTTCCGCAAAAAACTGCGTGAAGGCCAGCTCGACGATAAAGAAATTGAAATCAACCTGGCCGCGTCACCGATGGGCGTAGAGATCATGGCGCCTCCGGGAATGGAAGAGATGACCAGCCAGCTCCAGTCCATGTTTCAGAATCTGGGCGGGCAAAAACAGAAGCCGCGTAAGCTGAAAATCAAAGATGCAATGAAACTGCTGATTGAAGAAGAAGCGGCGAAGCTGGTGAACCCGGAAGAGCTGAAACAAGATGCAATCGACGCGGTTGAGCAGCACGGTATCGTCTTCATCGACGAAATCGACAAAATCTGTAAGCGCGGCGGTAACACATCCGGCCCGGATGTTTCCCGCGAAGGTGTTCAGCGCGACCTGCTGCCGCTGGTAGAGGGTTGTACCGTTTCTACCAAGCACGGCATGGTGAAAACTGACCACATCCTGTTTATCGCCTCCGGCGCATTCCAGGTGGCCAGCCCGTCTGACCTGATCCCGGAACTGCAGGGTCGTCTGCCTATTCGCGTTGAACTGAAAGCGCTGACCACGCAAGACTTTGAACGCATTCTGACCGAGCCAAACGCATCGGTTACCGTGCAGTACAAAGCATTGATGGCAACAGAAGGCGTCAATATCGATTTCACTGACGACGGGATTAAACGCATCGCGCAAGCGGCCTGGCAGGTGAACGAGACCACCGAAAACATCGGTGCGCGTCGTCTGCACACCGTTCTGGAACGTCTCATGGAAGATATTTCCTATGACGCCAGCGACCTGAATGGCGAAACTATCATCATCGACGCCGACTATGTGAGTAAGCACCTTGATGCTTTAGTGGCAGATGAAGATCTGAGCCGTTTTATCTTATAATCGCAGCCACAACGTTTTCATCATTTCCGATGGGGGCTTATGCCCCCATTTTTTATTACTGGCTGGTGACTATGACTGACGCACAACCTTTGAGCCGCACCCAGGCCTGGCTGGAAAGCCTGCGCCCAAAAACACTGCCGCTGGCGTTTGCCGCTATCGTGGTAGGGACGACGCTGGCCTGGTGGCAGGGTTTCTTCGATCCGCTGGTTGCCATACTGGCATTAAGCACCGCCGGATTGCTGCAAATCCTTTCCAATCTCGCCAACGACTATGGCGATGCGGTCAAAGGCAGCGATAAACCCGACCGTATTGGTCCGTTGCGCGGTATGCAAAAAGGGGCGATTTCGCTTGAGCAGATGAAGCGTGCGCTGATCATTGTCATTGGCCTGAGCTGCATTTCCGGCCTGCTGTTGCTGCTGGCCGCCTCACAAACCCTGACGGATTTCATCGGCTTTGTGGTGCTTGGCGCGCTGTCTATCATCGCCGCTATCACCTACACCATCGGCAAACGACCTTACGGCTATATCGGCCTTGGCGATGTTTCGGTACTGATTTTCTTTGGCTGGCTGAGCGTAATGGGAAGCTGGTATCTGCAAACGCATATGCTGATCCCTGCGATTATCTTACCCGCTACGGCGTGCGGGCTGCTGGCGACTGCGGTGCTGAATATCAACAATCTGCGTGATATCGACAGCGATCGCGCCAATGGCAAAATCACGCTCGTGGTACGCTTAGGGCCGGTGAACGCACGCCGCTACCATGCGGGTCTGCTGGCCGGCGCCCTTCTCTGTCTGGCACTGTTTAACCTGCTGTCACTGCATAGCGTATGGGGTTGGCTGTTCATCCTTGCCGCGCCGTTGCTGTTAAAACAGGCGCGTTTTGTGATGCGTGAGCGGGATCCGAAAGCTATGCCGCCGATGCTCGAACGTACAGTAAAAGGGGCTTTACTGACTAACCTGTTGTTTGTGATTGGGATTATGCTGAGTCAGACGCATTTTTAACTGACAAAAGTCAATTAACAATTGATGATTTTGCCAACAATGCGTGATGCGCGATATACTGACAACTCTCGCAGCAACTGAACGTTAAGCCTATGAAATACGATACGTCTGAGCTCTGTGACATCTACCAGGAAGATGTCAACGTCGTGGAACCGCTGTTCTCCAATTTTGGTGGACGGTCGTCGTTCGGCGGTCAAATCATCACGGTGAAATGTTTCGAGGATAACGGGTTGCTGTACGATCTGCTCGAAGAAAATGGCCGTGGTCGTGTACTGCTGGTTGATGGCGGTGGTTCTGTGCGTCGTGCGTTAATTGATGCGGACCTGGCGCGCATCGCTCTGCAAAACGAGTGGGAAGGGATTGTGGTCTACGGCGCGGTGCGCCAGGTGGATGATCTGGAAGAACTGGACATTGGCATTCAGGCCATTGCCGCGATTCCGGTGGGTGCCGCTGGAGAAGGCATCGGCGAAAGCGACATTCGCGTCAATTTCGGCGGCGTGACCTTCTTTTCCGGCGACCATCTCTATGCCGATAATACCGGGATAATCCTTTCCGAAGATCCACTGGATATCGAGTGATCAAAAAAGGCACCGCAAGGTGCCTTTTTTATGCGCTGTACCGTTCTGGAAAAGAAAGCCAGAGCAGCTACGCGAAAGATTTCATGTTGTAGCAAGCCGGCAACTGAGCGAATCCCCGGGAACACAGACAACGACGTGCCAGGGGAAAGTGAGCACAGCCAACGCCGCTACGGCACGAAAGATGACGCGTAATCAGACTTCTTCCATACGGCCCAGCAGCGCCTGCAGACGTTCCTGCCAGCCATGCTGCTGTTCTTTCAACTGGTTGTTTTCACGGGCCAGTTCTTCGCGATCATGCTGCGCGGACTGTACTTCCTGGGACAGACTGTTGTTCTTCTCTTTCAGCTCTTCGATTTCCATCTGCAGCAGCGTGATGGTATCAATCGCCTGCTGTACTTTCGCTTCCAGCTTCTCGAATACTTCTAATGACATCGTCATACCTCTCCTGAATTGCAAGGCGTTGATGGGTATATACCACTCGGGTAAATCCGCGTTCCGTGAACGGCGACGCCTTAATGTATTTAGCGCACGGTCTTAGTACCCGATTGTATGAAGCCCTTTAGCCCCTGTCCAGCGACAACCCGCGCAGATCGCGCTTTGCAACACTTTTCAGCCTAAACCTGGTGCATTTGCGGTCCGCTTCAATAAATTGTTAAATTGAGGGTTACAAAAATGATTCAGCTCACACTTCTCCCTCCTTCGCAAACGCGCCTCATCGCGCGAAAACGCTCATTTTATTGACGCAGTACACACATTTTGATTTCGATATTTCTCGTTTTTGCTCGTTAACGATAAATTAACAGTATGTCTACACGGCATCTTGGAGTCTTCTCCCTCCATGCAAACTATAACCATTAAACTCTTTGCAGGATCCGATTATGAGTCAAACCTCAACCTTAAAAGGTCAGTGCATCGCCGAGTTTCTCGGTACCGGGTTGTTGATTTTCTTCGGTGTGGGCTGCGTTGCGGCACTTAAAGTAGCAGGTGCCAGCTTCGGACAGTGGGAAATCAGTATCATTTGGGGTCTGGGCGTGGCGATGGCCATCTACCTGACCGCAGGGGTTTCCGGCGCACACCTTAACCCGGCTGTGACCATTGCATTGTGGCTGTTTGCCTGCTTCGACGGGCGCAAAGTTGTACCCTTTATTGCTTCTCAATTTGCCGGCGCATTCTGCGCGGCCGCACTTGTTTACGGGCTTTATTACAATCTTTTCTTCGATTTCGAACAAACTCACCATATGGTGCGTGGCAGCGTCGAAAGCCTCGATCTGGCAGGCATCTTTTCAACCTACCCTAACCCGCACATCAATTTCTTCCAGGCCTTTGCTGTTGAGATGGTGATTACCGCGGTTCTGATGGGCGTCATTATGGCGCTGGGCGACGATGGTAACGGGATCCCGCGTGGCCCGCTGGCTCCGCTGCTGATTGGCCTGCTGATTGCTGTTATTGGTGCCTCTATGGGTCCGCTGACCGGGTTTGCGATGAACCCTGCTCGTGATATCGGACCGAAAGCGTTCGCCTGGCTGGCAGGCTGGGGCAATGTCGCCTTTACCGGTGGGAAAGATATTCCTTACTTCCTCGTACCGCTGTTTGGGCCTATTGTCGGCGCATCACTGGGTGCCTTCGGTTATCGTAAACTGATTGGCCGTAATTTACCGTGTGACGTTTGTGCTGTGGAAGATGACAAAGACGCCACCACAACTTCACAACAAAAAGCTCCGCTGTAATGTGACTACGGGACATAAATCATGACTGAAAAGAAATATATCGTTGCGCTGGACCAGGGTACCACCAGCTCCCGCGCCGTCGTAATGGATCATGACGCCAACATCATCAGCGTTTCGCAGCGCGAATTCGAACAAATTTATCCTAAGCCAGGCTGGGTTGAGCATGACCCAATGGAAATCTGGGCAACGCAAAGCTCCACGCTGGTAGAAGTGCTGGCTAAAGCGGATATCAACTCAGATGAAATCGCCGCGATTGGTATCACCAACCAACGTGAAACGACCATCGTCTGGGAGCGCGAAACCGGTAAACCTATTTATAACGCCATTGTCTGGCAGTGCCGCCGTACATCAGAAATCTGTGAGCAGCTCAAACGTGATGGCATGGAAGAGTACGTGCGTAACGCAACAGGTCTGGTGGTTGACCCGTATTTCTCCGGCACCAAAGTGAAGTGGATTCTCGATCATGTTGAAGGCTCTCGCGAACGTGCGAAGCGTGGCGAGCTGCTGTTCGGTACCGTCGATACCTGGCTTATCTGGAAAATGACCCAGGGCCGCGTACACGTTACTGACTACACCAACGCCTCCCGTACCATGCTGTTCAACATCAATACCCTGGAGTGGGACGACAAGATGCTGGATGCGCTGGATATTCCGCGCGCCATGCTGCCGGAAGTGCGTAAATCGTCCGAAGTCTATGGCCAGACCAACATCGGTGGTAAAGGCGGTACACGTATTCCTATCGCCGGGATCGCCGGTGACCAGCAGGCAGCGCTGTTCGGTCAGTTGTGCGTCAAAGAAGGGATGGCGAAGAACACCTACGGTACTGGCTGCTTTATGCTGATGAATACTGGCGAAAAAGCGGTGAAATCAGAAAATGGTCTGCTGACGACCATCGCATGCGGACCGAGTGGCGAAGTGAATTACGCGCTGGAAGGTGCGGTATTCATGGCAGGTGCGTCAATCCAGTGGCTTCGCGACGAGATGAAACTGATCAGCGATGCGTTTGACTCGGAATATTTCGCTACCAAAGTGAAAGACACCAACGGCGTCTATGTAGTGCCTGCCTTTACCGGCCTGGGCGCACCGTACTGGGACCCGTATGCACGTGGCGCGATTTTCGGTCTGACCCGTGGCGTAAACTCAAACCACATCATTCGCGCAACGCTGGAATCTATTGCCTACCAGACGCGTGATGTACTGGAAGCCATGCAGGCTGACTCCGGCATTCGTCTGCACGCCCTGCGTGTGGATGGCGGTGCGGTAGCCAACAACTTCCTGATGCAGTTCCAGTCGGACATTCTGGGCACCCGCGTGGAGCGTCCGGAAGTGCGTGAAGTTACGGCGCTGGGCGCAGCTTACCTGGCGGGTCTGGCAGTTGGCTTCTGGCAAAACCTGGATGAACTGCAGGAAAAAGCGGTCATTGAGCGCGAATTCCGTCCGGGCATCGAAACCACCGAACGTAACTACCGTTACGAGGGCTGGAAAAAAGCGGTGAAACGCGCGCTGGCATGGGAAGAGCGCGACGAGTAATCTCCCCCAACCCTCTCCCTTTAGGGGGAGAGGGTGAAAACCTGCCCCGCACGCTCGCTCACCTTCTGCCCCAAAAATCACGCTGGTTCGCCCCTCTTTCCTTTGGAGAGAGTGCCAGGGCGAGGGGACCAGACCGCGCCCGGACCTGCTCTGTGTGTTAAACTTCGCGCAATTTCTTTCACTTCACGAGTTTGCTATGAGACGAGAACTTGCCATTGAATTTTCCCGCGTGACCGAAGCAGCGGCGCTGGCTGGCTATAAGTGGCTGGGTCGCGGCGACAAAAATACCGCCGACGGTGCTGCCGTTCACGCCATGCGCATCATGCTTAATCAGGTCAATATCGCCGGGACCATTGTGATTGGCGAAGGGGAAATCGACGAAGCCCCAATGCTCTATATCGGTGAAAAAGTCGGTACCGGTAAAGGCGACGCGGTGGATATCGCCGTTGACCCGATTGAAGGCACCCGTATGACCGCCATGGGCCAGGCCAACGCTCTGGCAGTACTGGCTGTGGGTGATCAAGGCTGCTTCCTCAATGCGCCGGATATGTACATGGAAAAACTGATTGTCGGCCCTGGCGCGAAAGGTACTATCGACCTGAACCTGCCACTTGCCGATAACCTGCGTAATGTTGCTCATGCGCTCGGTAAACCGCTCAGTGAGCTGACGGTGACGATTCTGGCCAAACCTCGCCACGACGCCACCATCGCTGAAATGCAGAAGCTTGGTGTCCGCGTTTTCGCTATTCCGGACGGCGACGTTGCGGCCTCCATTCTGACCTGTATGCCGGACAGTGAAGTCGATGTCCTCTACGGTATTGGCGGTGCGCCGGAAGGTGTCGTCTCAGCCGCCGTCATCCGCGCGCTCGATGGTGATATGAATGGCCGCTTGCTGGCACGTCATCACGTGAAAGGCGACAACGAAGAGAATCGTCGTATCGGGGAAATTGAGCTGGCACGCTGCCAGGCGATGGGCATTGAGGCCGATAAAGTACTGCGCCTTGATGAAATGGCACGCAGCGATAACGTGATTTTCTCCGCAACCGGAATTACCAAAGGCGACCTGCTGGACGGCATTAGCCGTAAAGGCAATATCGCCACCACCGAAACCCTGCTGATTCGCGGGAAATCGCGCACTATTCGCCGTATCCAGTCCATTCACTATCTGGATCGCAAAGACCCGGACGTGCAGACGCACATTCTGTAAGATTATTTATCAGGGAGAGCTTTCCGGCGCATCCGGGCTGGAAATCCTCCCCATTCACGACGAAGATAAGGCAATGATTCTGAACAGGAGAAAATCATGGCCGACTGGGTTACAGGAAAAGTCGTAAAAGTCGAGTTCTGGACCGACGCGTTGTTCAGCCTGACTGTTCATGCCCCCGTTCATCCCTTCACTGCCGGACAATTTGCCAAACTGGGCCTCGAAATCGATGGCGAACGGGTACAGCGTGCCTACTCCTACGTCAACGCCCCAGGCAACCCCGACCTGGAATTTTATCTGGTCACCGTCCCTGAGGGCAAACTCAGCCCGCGACTGGCTGCCTTACAGCCCGACGATGAGGTATTGATTGTCAGCGAGGCGGCAGGCTTCTTTGTTCTTGAAGAGGTGCCGGACTGCGACACGCTGTGGATGCTGGCGACCGGGACCGCGATTGGGCCTTATTTGTCTATCCTGCAGGAAGGTAAGGACCTGGATCGCTTCAAAAATCTGGTGCTGGTGCATGCGGTGCGTTATGCCGCGGATTTAAGCTATCTGCCGCTGATGCTCGAACTGCAGAAACGCTATGAAGGCAAATTGCGGATTCAAACGGTGGTCAGCCGGGAAACCGTGCCCGGATCGCTCACAGGGCGTGTCCCTGCGCTGATTGAGAACGGCGCACTGGAAGCGGCGGTGGGATTGCCGATGAACAGCGACACCAGCCACGTCATGCTCTGCGGCAACCCGCAGATGGTGCGCGACACCCAGCAGTTACTGAAAGAGACCCGGCAGATGGCGAAACACCTGCGCCGCCGCCCGGGCCACATTACCGCCGAACACTACTGGTGATCAGCGGAACTGTACTTCAAGCGTATCTTTGCCGAACTTGTTCTCGCCCTGGGTGCCAATAAACGCGCCCAGGTCGATGAGCATTGTCACCATAATCAGCACTGGCACGAAGCGGCCAACAACCCATTGCCATGTACCGCCAAGTATCTCCCAGTGCCCTGCCAGCAGCATCCAGGCAAGAATAAATAACAACGACCAACTGCCAGACTTATTGCGGTCATGCAGTCGTTTCACAATCACACACGCGGTTGGCCAGAGCAGGCAAACCAGCATAAACGCGGCATTTTGGCTGGCCAGAAGTTCAAAACTGACCGCGTAAAACAACGCCGCCATCGCCAGCACCCAGATAACGGTCCAGATCCAGAAATCACGACGACCAATGCGGCCTTTAAATGAGAACAACCACTGCTGAATACCCATGTAAGGTTCCTTTAATTGTAGTGCTGCGTAGTTTACCCTGGTCGCGTGAGTTTTTGACAAGCCAGACTGTTATCGTTTTAATCGTGAGCAAAGAGAAGTGAGGACGATGTTAATGAAAACCTGGTGGCTCCTGTTTACGGCGCTCTTCATCAATCACTATGCCATCGCAGAGGATACGCCACCTGCGGCGGCGGCCCCGTATCTGCTGCCGGGTGCTCCCACCTTCGAACAATCCATCAGCCAGTTCAGGGAAAAATTCAACGAAGATAATCCCGACCTGCAGCTCAATGAATTTCGCGCTGTCGATTCGCGAGGTGATACTGAACGCCTGACCCGCGCCGCGACCAAAATTAACGACAACTTGTATGCCTCCACGGCGCTGGAACGCGGCACGTTGAAAATTAAATCCATGCAGATGACCTGGCTACCGGTCCGGGGGCCAGAGCAAAAGGCGGCCAAAGCGAAAGCCCAGGAGTATATGGCGGCGCTGATTCGCGCGTTCTCACCGACGCTGACCAAAGCGCAAAGTCTGCAAAAGCTGCAAAAATTACTGAACAACGGCAAAAACAAGCTCTGGTATGCCGAAACGGAAGGGGCTATCCGTTATGTTGTTGCAGATGACGGCGAAAAGGGGCTGACCTTCGCTGTTGAACCGATTAAGCTGGCGCTATCTGAAAGCCTGGAAGGCGACAATAAATGACAAAAAGCAAAGCCTTTCCCATGACGAATCTCTATACTGTTTCACAGACCAAACTGCCCTGACGGGCAGACATCTTACTTAAATTCGCTCTTATAGCGTGGAGAATTCAAATGCGACATCCTTTAGTGATGGGTAACTGGAAACTGAACGGCAGCCGCCACATGGTAAACGAACTGGTAGCTAACCTGCGTAAAGAGCTGGCTGGCGTGACAGGTTGTGGCGTTGCTATCGCTCCGCCGGCTATGTACCTGGATCTGGCTAAGCAAGCCGCTGCAGGCAGCCACATCATTCTGGGCGCTCAGAACGTCGACGTTAACCTGACTGGCGCATTCACCGGCGAAACCTCCGCTGAAATGCTCAAAGATATCGGCGCGCAGTACATCATTATCGGCCACTCCGAGCGTCGTACTTACCACGCAGAATCTGACGAACTCATTGCTAAAAAATTCGCCGTTCTGAAAGAACAAGGTCTGATTCCGGTTCTGTGCATCGGTGAAACCGAAGCAGAAAACGAAGCGGGCAAAACCGAAGAAGTGTGTGCACGTCAGATCGACGCAGTTCTGAAAACTCAGGGCGCAGCGGCATTTGAAGGCGCGGTCATCGCTTACGAACCCGTATGGGCAATCGGTACCGGCAAGTCCGCGACGCCGGCTCAGGCTCAGGCGGTTCACAAATTCATCCGTGACCACATTGCTAAAGCAGACGCGAAAGTGGCTGAGCAGGTTATCATTCAGTACGGCGGTTCCGTTAACGCAGCTAACGCTGCTGAGCTGTTCACCCAGCCGGATATCGACGGCGCGCTGGTTGGCGGTGCATCCCTGAAAGCTGACGCTTTCGCGGTGATCGTTAAAGCAGCAGAAGCAGCTAAAGCGTAATTCGCTTGCCCCTGTGAGCACTCACTTCCTGTTAAGGCGGGGAGTGTTCACGTTATCTCTCCCCTCCAGGGGAGAGATACGCTCTTAACCTGGTTACCGCCCCGGCTTTATCGATGCGGGCATCCAGAATCTATGCAGGTTATTGTCCTAACTGGGTCGTATAGTTACTTTCCACCCAGCGATACCCGTCTCCCTCACGCTTTACATGGCCAAACCCCGGAAAAGAAATATGTGCGGCGGCGACCCAATACCCCTGCTCCGCAGCCTGTTTGAGCACACGCTCCCGCGTTTTAATGGCCTGCTGGCGGTTGACGTCAAAGTGTATTGCCACGTGCGGATCGGGCATTTGTACCGCTTTGGCGTGGATAATATCGCCCCATAAAACCAGTGTCTGACCTCCACTTTCCACACGATACAGTACGCTGCCCGGCGTATGACCCGCGGTAGATTCCGCACGGATCCCCTCCATAAGAGCTGCAGGCGCCTGGAATGTTTTTAGCCGCCCGGCATTGATGACCGGACGAAGTGTCTTTTCACTTTCAGCAAAAGTGTGTGCTTCACCTGGCTCCACCTTATTGACGTTTGACGGGTTAAGCCAGAAGTCGACATCGCGTTTGTCCACATACACGTCAGCATTCGCAAAGGCGGGTTTGCCAGCACGTGACACACCGCCAGAGTGATCGGCATGAATATGGGTCAGCAATACATCATCAATGGATTCAGCCGGATACCCTGCTGCGGCAAGGTTTTCCAGCAGATGCCCGCCCTGACTACCGAATAGCTCACCGGCGCCGGTATCCACTAAAATACGTTTTTTGCCATCGTCGATGACATAGGCGTTAATCGAGGTTTCTGCCTGCGGCGTCATTGCTTCGCCAGCCATCGCCTGGCGTAATTTTTCCGGTGAGATGTTCGTCAGCAGTTTATTCAGGGGGACCGTCACCGTGCCGTCAGATACGGCGGTAACCCGCAGCTTGCCCAGTTTCATGCGATAGTAACCGGGAGCCTGTTCATCCAGCGCACTCGTCTGCCCGGCAGCCAGAAGCTGGCTGGAAAAGAGAAGTGTCGCCACCAGCGCCAGTATCATTTTCATAAAATTGCCTCATCACAGTGTCATTTAACCGTGCTCAGCAGTATCCTCAGCAACCCAGTATCACTCAAATTGATTAATATAATGTTCACTATCAGAGAAAATGATTTTCATCGTATCGATCTGAATTTGTTGACGGTACTGTTAGTCCTGCAGCGGGAAGGCAGCGTGTCACGTACCGCTGAAAAACTGCATCTGGGGCAACCGGCGGTCAGTAATGCGCTGGCCAGGTTGCGTGACATGTTCGACGATCCCCTCTTTGTGCGTACCGCAGGAGGCATGGTACCGACGCCGCGTGCCGAAGCGCTTATTGCCTCAATCGGCCCCCTGATGGAACAGATGCAGTATGTTCTTTTTCAACCACCGTCATTTACCCCGGCGAAGGCAAGCCATGTGTTTCGTCTGGGGATGAGCGACTGGGTGGAGCGCTGGCTGATGCCGGAATTACAGGCATACATGACACGCGAAGCGCCGGGAATCACCTTGCAGGTGACGGCCAGCGATCCGTTCCGGGATGGTGAGCAAGTGATCCAAAGGGAGATAGACCTGGCGATTTCGGTTGGTCAGAGCACCGCCGCCACGTTGAGGCGTGAACATCTCCGTTCACTCAACTTTTGTACGTTCTGGCACCCCGATCAGCTTTCGCTGGAAGCACCGCTGACGGTAAGTGATTACGTGGAGCATGACCACGTACTGGTTTCCTATCGCGGTGCGGCATGGAGCGCCGTCGACGAACAGTTAGCATTGCAGGGGAAATCACGAAGGGTGCGTTACGTTACGCCGCATTTTTCTTCTCTGCCGCCGCTGCTGAAACGCATACCCGCTTTAGCGACTGTCCCCTCCGGGCTGGCTGCCGACTGGATTTCCCATTACGGTTTACGCTGTAGCCCCGTTCCGGTTGAGACGCCGGAAATTGCCCTCTCGCTGCTGTGGCATAAATGTTGTGATAACGATATGCCGCTGAACTGGCTAAGAACGGTATTACACAAAATCATAAACGCACTGCCGTAATCACCTCGTCTTTGTACAGACTTGGTAGCCCCCCACAAAGGCCAGTGTGAGGGGCAGATCGCGCCAGAACTACAATTTCCCCAGCACACTAAACCACGCATAATCCAGCGGCAGCAGCACCAGATACGTTGCCACCGCCAGCGCAATACACAACAACATCCCCGCCCGTGCCGGTACTTTGCCTAATGCCATGGCCACTACGATCGGTGACGCCTGATACGGCAGCAGTGGAGTGGAATATCCCAACACCTGAATCATAATCACCGACAGTAGCGGGAAGCCCGTTGCATCGGAAAAACTCTGCGCCAGCGTGGTAAAAAGCGCAGGTACACCATTCGCCGTCATAATGAAGTTGAGCGCGGTCGTGGTGCCGGTGAGCGCCAGGAAGCTGGTAAAAGGATGCGCCGGATCCAGCGGCATGATGTGCAGCAGCGCATTCCCTACCGCCGCCCCAATCCCCGTTTGCGTGACCGTAATGGCCAGCCCAAGGATCCCGGCGACATAAATACAGGTGCGGATATTTACCCCACTGGAAAACTCATCACCATTAATAAACCCAACGCGCGGCAGCAGAGTAATACAGGCGGCAGCCAGCCCCGTCCAGGCCGGGCCAATGCCGTGCCAGCTCTCCGTGACCCACATCGTTAAGACCACCGCCAGCAGCCAGGCAAGGCGCTTCTCCTCCCGGCTCATGGGTTCCGGCGGCGTAAGGTCTTTTGGCGCATGCGGCTGCCCGGGGAAAAGCCAGCAGATAAGACCAATCAGGATGAGGCCTTTCAGAATACCCAGCACCGGCGTATGCAGCAGCAGATACGGCAGATAGTTGAGATGAATACCGTAGGATCCTTCCGCCGCCCCGCTCATCACCAGATTGGGCACATTGGCGGGTAAAATCGTCGCCGACAACTGGAAGGTGCCAAACCCCACCGCCAGCGCAAGGCCATACCAGGAGCGCGTTCCTTCGTTGATGCCCGCACGCGCCGCCATCGCCGCCACAATCGGCATCAGCAGAGCAATACGTCCCATGTTCGACGGCATAACAAACGCCAGCGCATAGCTCAGCAATACAACGCTTGCGACCATTTGCAACCACGAATCGGTTAGCCGGGCCGACAGCGCCCGCGCGGCCCGGTCGGCCAGGCCCGTTTTCCGAATGGCGACCCCCAGGACAAAACCGCTAAATACCAGCCAGAAAGCGGAGGAGGCAAAACCGCCGAAAATGACGTCCGGCGGCGCAATCTTCGCCACCATCGCGGCGGCAAAAAACAGCAGCGCCGTGATGAATTCCGGTAGCAGCGAGGTAGCCCACAGCACGATAGTGAGACCAATAATAATGGAAGGCAGAAACAGAGGGTGAGTAAACCAGAGCGACATACCTGTCTCCTGTAGAATTTATCGGCAAGTCTACGGCGACAGGCTTGCCTGGTAAACGCCAAAACTGGTGGGGCTATTTCAGGATATTACATTGATGATCCTGAATTTCCTCGGCGGAACCACGGTTAAAGGCGAGCAGATTACGCTCCGTCGCCAGCAGCACAAAGGAGCCATCAGCCTGCTGTATCATCGCCATGCCGTAGCGCCCCATATGTTCACGCGCTGTCGGCACCTCTTCCGCCAGCATTAAAAACGGGCTTCGCTGTACCAGTTCAGATTCCGTTACGCGGCGCGCCAGATAAGGATGCCCAAGAATGCCGCCCGGAAAGGCCAGCCACTGACTGCTGATACGCGAGGCTTGCTGATCAAGCTTCACACGCACGTCTTCGCGCAGGCAAGAAATATGGATATGGAAATGGTTCTGGGTACGGCCGACGCGAGAGTTAATTGTCAGCGACAGGGCATTATCCGGGAGTGGGGTTCCCCGCGTTTTACCCAGCACGCCGCGCGATTGCCAGGCCTGCCAGAGAAAATTGGGTGTGTGGGATTTTAATAACAGCGGGCTTTCAATACCATTGATACGGTACGTTGGCATCAGCAGATACTGTAATGGTCCGTTGCGGTCTTTAAGCAACACGTAACCACTGTCGAGATTAACCTGCGCACAGGGCGCGGGTAGATGGTTGTTCCGCTGATTCGGCACACACTGCTCAAGCACGATATGACGCAATACGTCACGTTTACTGCTGTTCCACCAGTATTCGCCACCCACCACGGCCGCAGCCACCGCAATCAACAACGCTATGCCAAACAGGCGCACTGTTTTCATCGATCTCTCCTTACAGGGAGGAACAGGAAGCATAGCGCAGAGATCGGTTGGGATAAAACGAAAACGGCCCTGTTAAGGGCCGCTGGAAGAGTAAGGTTAGCGTTTGCTGATTTCGTCGAACTTGCCGCCGTTGGAGAAGTGCTCTTTCTGCGCTTTCGTCCAGCCGCCAAAGACATCGTCAATGGTGAACAATTTCAGTTTCGGGAATTCGTTTGCGTATTTTGCCGCCACGTCTTTGTCACGCGGACGGTAGAAGTTCTTCGCCGCTATCTCCTGCCCTTCCGGGGAGTAGAGATATTTCAGGTAAGCTTCTGCCACTTTCTGCGTGCCTTTCTTCTCGACAACTTTATCGACAACAGACACGGTTGGCTCCGCAAGAATGGATTCACTTGGCGTCACGATTTCAAACTTATCTTTGCCCAGCTCGTTCGTTGCCAGCAGCGCTTCGTTTTCCCAGGCAATCAGCACATCGCCGATACCACGTTCTACGAAGGTATTGGTCGCGCCGCGCGCACCGGAGTCCAGCACTTCGACGTTTTTATACAGCGCTTTCACGAACTCCTGCGCTTTAGCCTGATCGCCACCGTTCTGATGCAGGGCATAACCCCACGCAGCCAGGTAGTTCCAGCGTGCGCCGCCAGAGCTTTTCGGGTTCGGGGTAATGACCGACACGCCCGGTTTGATTAAATCATTCCAGTCATGAATCTGTTTTGGGTTGCCTTTACGCACCAGGAAAACGATGGTGGAGGTGTAAGGTGCGGAGTTATCCGGCAGGCGTTTGATCCAGTTTTTGTCGATGCTGCCACGCTCGGCAATCGCATCAACATCATACGCCAGCGCCAGGGTCACGACATCGGCATCAAGACCGTTGATAACCGAGGTTGCCTGTTTGCCTGAGCCGCCGTGTGACTGACGAATCGTGACGTTATCGCCCGTTTCCTGTTTCCAGTGGGCGCTGAACGCTTTGTTGTATTGCTCGTACAATTCACGTGTTGGATCGTACGAAACGTTTAATAACTGAATATCCTTTGCCAGAACGCTGCCGGATGCCAGCAGCAAAGTTAACCCCACGCCCCATTTATTCATCGCCCACTCTCTCAGGTTATCTATTTTGATGTGCTCAGCCTGCCAGAAAGCAGACCAATGATTAAAGAATAAAAAAAGATTGGCTATAACTTTAGGAAATAACAGAAGGCAAAGAAACGCCCTCTCAGGGGAGGGCGTTTAAGGTAATCAGTACAGTTTCTTAGCGCAGTCCAGCCAGTCGCCTTTGAACGGACGCTTCATATTCTCGATAGCGTCGATGATGTCATGATGAACCATCTTCTCGTTCTGGATACCGACACAACGGCCACCGTGGCCCTGCAGCAGCAGTTCAATTGCGTAAGCGCCCATGCGGGAAGCGAGAATACGGTCGTAAGGAACCGGGGAACCGCCGCGTTGAATATGACCCAGAACGGTCGCACGGGTTTCGCGCTGCGTTTCGGCTTCGATATATTTTGCCAGTTCATCGATATCACAGATGTGCTCGGTGATAGCCACGATCGCGTGTTTTTTACCTTTCGCGATGCCCGCTTTGATTTCAGCGACCAGATCTTCACGGCTGAATTCAACTTCCGGCAGAACGATAAATTCGCAACCACCAGCAATAGCCGCCGCCAGCGTCAGGTCGCCACAGTAGCGGCCCATCACTTCAACGATGGAAATACGCTGGTGAGAAGAAGAGGTGTCACGCAGACGGTCGATAGCTTCTACCACGGTATGCAGCGCGGTGAAGTAACCGATGGTGTAGTCAGTACCAGCAACATCGTTGTCGATAGTGCCTGGCAGGCCGATGCATGGAAAGCCCATTTCTGTCAGACGTTTCGCACCCATATAGGAACCGTCACCGCCGATAACGACCAGCGCATCAATGCCGCGCTTTTTCATGTTCTCAATAGCCACGGCGCGGACATGTTCTTCACGGAATTCCGGGAAACGGGCAGAACCAAGGAATGTACCGCCACGGTTAATCATGTCAGACACGCTATAGCGGTCGAGTTGAATCATGCGGTCTTCGTACAGGCCGAGATAACCATCGTAAATACCCGCTACTTCCAGACCTTCAGTCAATGCTGCACGGACCACGCCACGAATTGCTGCGTTCATGCCCGGCGCATCACCGCCACTTGTCAACACACCGATTTTCTTAATCATGACTACCTCTGAACTTAGGAATGCAAAAATAATGTTCTGTTGGCCAAAAAACTCCGCGAGGGAGTAAACATCTATGCTGCAATATTATATCAACTGCCGCTTGCTGAATTGATTCAGGTCAGACCATATGGCGGTAATTTATACACAAAAATCGGGTCTGACTCACTTCTTTTACAACGAAATACGACAGCCTTAATCCGCTTATCGTCCTTGAGGTACTACTGAGCAGGGATCCTGGTGAATAATCACATCCGATCCCGGAAAACGCTGGAGAATGGCCTGCTCCACATGTTCAGCCACAATATGCGCCTGAACCAGCGGAAGGTTATCGTCCATTTCCAAATGTATTTGAATAAAGCGGGTCGGCCCTGACTGCCGCGTGCGAAGATCGTGCGCGCCGCTTACGCCTGGCCAGGAAGTGACAATATCGAAAATTTCCTGCCGTTCGGCATCGGGTAATGCCCGATCCAGTAAAGACTGGACCGCGTCATAACCCATATGCAGCGCGCTATACAAAATATATCCGCCAATCCCCAGTGCGAAGAGGGCATCCGCCCGATGCCAGCCGTACCATGACAGCCCCAGGGCGATGAGAATTGCACCGTTCATCATAACATCAGACTGATAATGAAGCATATCTGCCCGCACCGCCTGGCTTTGAGTTTTTCGCACAACCCAACGCTGAAAAGTGACGAGTATCACAGTACAGACCAACGCGATCACCGTCACCACAACCCCAATACCGGGCGCACGCATCGGTTCAGGGTTCGCCAGATGCTGAATACCGGTTAAAAACAGGAATAATGCTGAACCTGAAATAAACATGCTTTGTGCCAGCGCCGCCAGCGATTCCGCTTTCCCGTGTCCAAAAGTATGCTCGTCGTCCGCAGGCTGCAGCGAGTAGCGCACCACCAGCAAATTAGTCAGCGATGCGGCAATATCCACCAGCGAGTCCACCAGTGCGGCCAGGATACTAACCGACCCGGTGTACCACCATGCAAAAATTTTAATGACCAATAATGACGACGCCATGATCGTCGCAGCGATAGCTGCGCGACTGACCAGGCGCCCATAAGATTCAATCATAAATGCTCCCACGCTGTTCTGTGCGTAGTATAACGAAAGGCAACTTAATCGGAGGAAAATCAGGTGGCTGAATTCGGAGCAAAAAAAACCCCCTCATCATGAGGGGGAAGACAGGGATGGTGTCTATGGCAAGGAAAACAGGGTTCATTACTACTGACTACTGGGAACGCTGGGTGCTACTACTCAATACTCTCAACGGTGAACTTTGCTGCATCTGCGTCATTTCACGCAGTTGAATCATCCGTTGCTGATGTTTCTGGTTCAAAACTGCTTGCTGATCAGGAGTGAGCAGGTGATACATCTGGTTGCGGACTTTCGCCATTTCAACCTGACGACTTATCTGCTCCTGCGCCATTTTCTCGGCCTGAACGCGCACAGCGTTTTCATCAAAATTTTCTGCGGTGACAAGGCGATGCATTGTCTCCATTTCGCTAACATTAACAGGGGGCTTGTCGTGCCTTGCCTGCTGCATCAGATCTCGCATCTGTTGACGCTGATGTTCGGTTAAATGTATGCCGTCGAACATATGGCTCTGACTGGAACGCTGCGCGAATCCCTCAGTCGGGTGCCAGTTATCGCCTGTTACGACTTCAGCAGCCTGGCTAAAAGCACTTAGCGCCAGTGTTGAGGCCATGACGGCAGCGGTAACTTTGCGCATCATTTGCTCCCAAGAACTTTCTATGTCGCGAATCAACGATAATGAGTCTACGATTCAGGCTGCAAACATGCGTCAGGGGGTGTAAAACAACGTAAAGTCATGGATTAGCGAGCCTTGATGACGTAATTTCTGCCTCGGAGGTATTTAAACAATGAATAAAATTCTTTTAGTAGATGATGACCGAGAGCTTACATCCCTGTTAAAAGAGCTGCTCGACATGGAAGGTTTTAACGTGCTGGTTGCCCACGACGGGGAACAGGCGCTCAACCTCCTTGATGACAGCATCGATTTGCTTTTGCTCGACGTCATGATGCCGAAGAAAAACGGTATTGATACCCTTAAAGAGCTACGCCAGACACACCAGACTCCCGTCATTATGTTGACTGCACGCGGCAGCGAACTGGATCGCGTACTCGGCCTTGAGCTGGGCGCGGACGACTATCTGCCAAAACCGTTTAACGACCGCGAACTGGTCGCGCGTATCCGTGCGATTTTGCGCCGTTCCCACTGGAGCGAACAGCAGCAAAATACGGACAACGGTTCGCCGACGCTGGAAGTCGACGGCCTGAGCCTCAACCCAGGTCGTCAGGAAGCCAGTTTCGATGGTCAATCGCTGGAGCTGACAGGTACCGAATTCACCCTGCTCTATCTGCTGGCACAGCATTTGGGCCAGGTGGTTTCCCGTGAACATTTAAGCCAGGAAGTGCTGGGTAAACGCTTAACGCCGTTTGACCGCGCGATTGATATGCACATCTCTAACCTGCGCCGTAAGTTACCGGACCGCAAAGATGGTCATCCGTGGTTTAAAACCTTACGAGGCCGGGGCTACTTGATGGTATCCGCTTCATGATAGGAAGTTTGACCGCCCGCATCTTCGCCATTTTCTGGTTAACGCTGGCACTGGTGCTGATGCTGGTCCTGATGGTTCCAAAGCTTGATTCCCGCCAGATGACGGAGTTGCTTGATAGCGAACAACGTCAGGGCGTGATGATTGAACAGCACGTTGAAGCGGAACTGGCCAATGATCCACCCAACGATTTGATGTGGTGGCGCAGGCTGTTTCGCGCAATCGACAAATGGGCCCCTCCGGGGCAACGTTTGTTGCTGGTGACCAGCGAAGGGCGCGTGATTGGCGCCGAACGCAATGAAATGCAAATTATCCGCAATTTTATTGGTCAGGCGGATAACTCAGATCACCCGCAAAAGAAAAAATATGGTCGGGTAGAGCTGGTAGGGCCTTTTTCCGTTCGCGACGGTGAGGACAATTACCAGCTCTATCTTATTCGACCTGCAAGTAGTTCTCAGTCTGACTTTATCAACCTGCTGTTTGACCGCCCTCTTCTGTTGCTGATTGTCACAATGCTTATCAGCTCGCCGCTGCTGTTGTGGCTGGCGTGGAGCCTGGCAAAACCCGCGCGTAAGCTGAAAAACGCGGCAGATGAAGTGGCACAGGGCAACTTGCGACAGCATCCTGAGCTGGAAGCCGGGCCGCAAGAATTCCTCGCTGCGGGCACCAGTTTTAACCAGATGGTCATGGCGCTGGAGCGCATGATGACCGCCCAGCAACGGCTCCTGTCCGATATTTCCCACGAACTACGGACACCGTTAACGCGGCTACAGCTCGGCACCGCGCTGTTGCGTCGTCGCAGCGGCGAGAGCAAAGAGCTGGAACGTATCGAAACGGAAGCACAGCGGCTGGACAGTATGATCAACGACCTGTTGGTCATGTCGCGTAATCAGCAGAAAAACGCGCTGGTCAGTGAAACGGTCAAAGCCAATCAGTTGTGGAATGAGGTGCTCGATAACGCCGCGTTCGAAGCGGAACAGATGGGTAAATCCCTGACGGTGAATTTCCCGCCTGGCCCGTGGCCGCTGTACGGCAACCCGAATGCACTGGAAAGCGCGCTGGAAAATATCGTCCGTAACGCCCTGCGTTATTCGCACACCAAAATTGAAGTGAGTTTCTCGGTCGATAAAGACGGCATCACCATTAACGTGGACGATGACGGCCCGGGCGTCAGCCCGGAAGACCGCGAGCAAATCTTCCGCCCGTTCTACCGTACCGATGAAGCGCGCGATCGTGCATCCGGCGGGACAGGTTTAGGGCTGGCAATTGTTGAAACCGCTATGCAGCAGCATCGCGGTTGGGTGAAAGCCGACGACAGCCCGCTCGGCGGTTTACGCTTGACGTTATGGATCCCGCTGTATAAACGTGCCTGAGCATTTCCCCTCGCCTTACCGGGCGGGGGGGAAACTGCTACTTACCCCCGCAAACGCCGGGCGTTGTCTTCGATTTTCCCGCTACTTCGCCGATTTTGCATCGTTCTTGTCCAACTGGCCGAAAGCCCGGCGGCGGACATCAGCCGCCGATATTGCTCATCATCAAACGGCATATGCCAGGCGATTGCAGCGGCATCCAGAACGCTCACATCGCTGTTACGTGATACCAGTTCCAGCGGCGCATCGGCGCTCACTTTACCGCCGGTAATAACCCGATAAAGCCAGCCAACACGCCCACTCGCCTGCATCTGCGAAGACATATCGCTGATGGAGAAGTGAAAGTTAAGTTTGAAACAGGGCGAGCGCGGCTGCGTCACCTGAATGAGCGCATTTCCCCAACGAAAAATATCACCAATAAAGACATTTCTTTCCGTCAGCCCTTCGGTCGAGAGGTTCTCGCCAAATGCCGGGGCGAAGAAAAGCACCGCCTGTTCGGGGAACATCGTTTTCCAGTGAGCGTAGTGTTCGCGGGGATAATGACAAAGTGCCCGGTCCGGGCCGCCGTGGTAGGACGTCTCCGCCTGCTCATCACTGGCTAACCCCAGCTCCGTTAATATCAACTCGCCCTCCACCTGCAACTTGGCAATTGCGCTGGGTCTGCTGTCCTTATAATCCTTTATTTTTCCTGTAAAAACATTCACCGGATGCTGCATTTCCTCTCTCCCGAGCTCACCCATCATCGGCGTATTAGACCACACTTTTTAGCAATAAATCGTGCAGAAATGCGACACCGATACGCCTGCGTTTTATATGAACGTGCTATGAATTAACAGAAGTGAAACGCAATTTCATATTCAAGGAGACAGTGACGTGAAGAAGAAAAATGAATTTTATGGCGTCTGGTGCCCGTCCATTACGCCCATGACACCTGCTGGTAAAATCGACCTGAACGGATTGGAACAGCATATTTCACGCCTGACCGACGCCAGAATTGACGTGGTGTTGCTGATGGGCAGTATCGGCGAATTTGCCTCTTTCACCCTTGATGAACGGCTCATGCTTATCCGCGAAGTGCGCGGTATGACCCCCGGCACCCTGGTCGCGAACGTTTCCTCGACATGCCTGAATGATGTGGAGTGGATGGCGGATGAAGCCTTCCGCACGGGCTACGATGCCGTTATGGTGCTGCCCCCTTATTACTATGGGCAAACGTCTGCACAACTGCTGAGCTACTTCCGCCACCTGGGGCAACGGCTGAACGGCAAATGGTTTGCCTATAATTTCCCGGCCAGGACCGGCTGCGATCTGACGCCGGAAATCGTCGCCACCCTGGCAGCGGAGTTCCCACACTTCGCTGGCATAAAAGACACGGTCGATTGCCAGTCGCATACGCGCAACATCATTCTGGCAACCGAGAAAATCCGTGATGATTTCGCCGTGCTGTCGGGGTATGACGAATACTTCATCCCCAATCTTCTCGCAGGCGGCGCGGGGGTTATCTCTGGCCTCAATAACGTAATGCCGGAACTGTTTGTCAGGGCTCGGGATGCGTGGAAGCAAAACGATTTGGCTACGCTACATGAAGCCCAGCGCGAGACAGGCAAATTCATGTCGATTTACACGATTGGCGAGGATTTCGTTACCACTATCAAAACCGTAGTGGCACGGAAATTTGGCTATTGCGGCGCAACGTCCCGCAATTTTGGCGGCGAACTCACGCCAGCGCAATGTGCGAAGGTTGATGAGGTTTTCGGTATCGGCCATTAAAAAACCGGCCTGAAAAGGCCGGTTTCTCTTTTAAACCGCAGCGCTATTTTACCGCACCGCGCAAATCCGCTACCGCGGCATGCCCTTTTACTTTTCGTGACCAGAGAGAAGTCAGAATCGGCACCAGAATAGAGGTCACAATCACCGATGTCGCCACCAGCGCGGTCGCGGCAGGCGCCATTGCTTTAAACTCTGGCACCATCTCGGCAATCAATACCGGTGTGGCCACCGCCGCACCGGCGGAGCTGGAGGCAGCAAGCCCAGCGGTACCGTCCCCGCCACCCAGCACTTTATCGGCAATAATCAATGGGATGCCGGTAATCACAATCACCGCCAGCCCAAGCAGAATTCCGAGCAGGCCGGTCTGGGCGATAACACTTAAATCAATGGTGTTGCCGAGCGCGAAGGCAAAGAAGGGGATCAGCGTCTGCACCGCGCGGGTAAAAAATTCCCGTAATTCGGGGTCGAGGTTACCCAACCCGAAGCCAATCAGGAAGGGCAGCACCGCGCCGACAAATACGTGCGGTTCAAAAGAAGCGATACCCGCCGTTCCCAGAATCACCATCGTCATCAGCGGGCCAGACTCAAGGGACATCAACACAAACGCCCCGGCCTCTTCCTTGGTGCCGTACTGTTGCATGATGGAGGCGTACAGACCGCCATTGGTCATGTCCATCGAAGCCACCAGCGCCAGCGTCGACAGCCCGGCAAAGAAGCCCGCCTCTACACCGTGAGCAGGAATCAAATGCGAGGTTACCGCCGCAACCACCCAGGCCACCGCGATTTTGGTCACCACCAGCGTGCCCGACTTACGCAGCACCGTCCCGGTCGCGCTGAGCTTAATCGACGCGCCCATGCAGAAAAACCACACCGCCAGAATCGGTACGGTGCCGGTGATCATGCCATTCGTGAAGGAGCCAAAGTACTTCCCGGCCCCCGGTGAAAACGTATGGCACAGCGCCCCAAGAAACAGAGGAACCAGCATCATCCCACCCGGGATTTTTTCAATTGCACGTTTGATTTGCATATCGCCACCTGTAAAAACAGTGAGTTTTGTGCGCCATCACGCCCCTTTGAGCGGGCGTTTCCAGCGCTGATGGCAAAATGTTAGAGCTTCGTCACACTCAGAAAAGTGATCCCCCATACAAAATCAAAACAATATTTCATTTTTATTGGATATATGTTTCTTTTGATTTCAGGGACTGACCAACAGACATAAAAAAGCCCCCGCTGACGATGCCAGCAGGGGCCTGGTTTGCCCGTAAGAACGGGCTAAATGAAATTATTTCTTCGCAGCAAAACGTGCCGCCGCTTCATCCCAGTTCACCACGTTCCAGAACTCTTTGATGTAGTCCGGGCGGCGGTTCTGGAATTTCAGGTAGTAAGCGTGTTCCCACACGTCCAGGCCCACGATCGGGAAGCCGGATGCGCCGGAAATCGCTTCACCCATCAGCGGGGAGTCCTGGTTAGCAGTAGACACCACAGCCAGTTTGTCGCCTTTCAGCACCAGCCACGCCCAGCCAGAACCAAAGCGGGTAGCCGCTGCTTTTTCGAATTCAGCTTTGAAGTTGTCAACGGAACCGAAGTCACGTTCGATAGCCGCTTTCAGGTCGCCCTGCAGGGTGGTGCCTTTTTTCAGGCCTTTCCAGAAGAAGCTGTGGTTAGCATGGCCGCCCGCGTTGTTACGCAGTACAGTTTTTTTGTCAGCCGGCAGTTGGTCCAGTTTGGTGATCAGCTCTTCAGCAGACAGACTGGCGAATTCTGGCAGGCTTTCCAGCGCTGCGTTCGCATTGTTTACATAAGTCTGGTGGTGTTTAGTGTGATGGATTTCCATCGTCTGCTTGTCGAAATGAGGTTCAAGTGCATCGTACGCGTAAGGCAGGGATGGCAGTGTATAGCTCATACTAATCTCCATTATTGTCGGGCGGCAGGTATGTTAACGCCGCGTAATCAGTTGGTTCATTATAGTTAGTTAAATGATATTGAAAATGTTTATCAATGCCGTAGTTTTAATATGGTTATAACATTCTGTTATGAACCCGTGCCGACGAGAGGCATAGCGCAGCGACTGACGAAAAAAGATCGCCCAACGCTACACACAAATGAAGTGACTGGTTAACTGGCCATCATAAAAACGGTGGAGCATCAAAGCGGGGGATCAGTGGCTGGCAATAGGCCGGTGTACGTGTCCTGTGTTATCGCAGAACAGGCCCTTCCTAAGCCGCTTCGTTACGACGCTGTCGCCACTGGCTGGGCGTCATGCCGGTTTCGCGGGTAAAAACGACCGAGAAATAGTTACTGTCTTCAAAGCCGCAGCGCGTAGACACTTCACCAATCAGCAATTCCGTGTGCTGCAACAGATACTGTGCATGGCAAATACGCAACTGACGCAGGTAATTATTGATGGTCATTCCGGTTTGCGCGCGAAATTGTTGGCGCAGCGCACGCTCACTGCACTGCTCCTGATCGCAGAAGCGCTCCAGCATGAAAGTGCGATTAAGGCTGCCCGTAAGCGCGGTAATCAACTTATCGAGCAGGGCTTCGCTATGGGTGGCGGCCAGGTTGTCGACCGCAAAACGATGGCGTGTGAGCGTCATCACCAGTTGGGCGAAGAGCACCTCGGCCATATTGTTTGCCAGCGCATCGGCTTTGGTGCTCTCTTGCTCCAGTTGGGTGATGACCTGTCTTGCCTGGGCCATGCCGGTGCTCCCCAGACGCCAGTGCGGCGTCCACTCTTCGCCGCTCAGCCCTGGAATATGCCCCGCCCAGTCGAGATTAAGGGTCAGACGGTCCGGACAGTAGATGATATTTTGCAGCACCAAATCGTTGACGGAGGCGTAGGAGTGTTTGTCTTCCGCGCGGATATAAAACAGATCGCCACGGGTAATTCGGTAGGGACGGTCATTGAGGATATGCAAACCGTTGCCGCGCCAGACCAGCACCAGTTCGCAAAACTCGTGAGTATGTTCGGCAAATACATTTTGCGGATAGCGGTCCGCCACCGCCACCGCCTGCCCCGCCCGGGGGAAAAAATCCGCTTTACGAAGAATTAACTGGCTTCCCACAACATCACCTCGGCCGAAGACAACCGATAACTATTAGCTGATTTTCGGCGAAAAATCGGTGATAGCCTTCTCGTTACCGCTATTGCAGTTGCACATCGCGCCCCTGGCGAATATCGCGCGGGGACCAGTCGAATTCCCGGCGAAACAGGGTAGAAAAATGGTTACTGTCGCCGAAACCGCAGCGAAAAGCGATATCTGTAACACTATCATCGCTGTGGCGCAGCATATGGCGCGCCTTAATCAGACGCAACCGGTTGAGATAACGCTGCGGCGTCAGGCCGGTATATTGTTTTAGTTGACGGTGCAATGTGCGCAGCGACAGGGTGAACTGATCCGCCAGCGACTCCCAGCAGACCTCTTCGGCAAAGTGATCTTCAAGCCAGGAGATCAGCTGATTGAGGCGCGCATCATTACTCATCGCTCCTTCCGCCAGGCTGCTTTTACGCAGCAGAACCAGCAACTGCATAAACAGGATTTCACGATTGGCTGCGGTCGCCATGTCCATCTCCTCACCCACTGCTTCCATCTGGCCGATGATCTCACGTACCTGTTGCAGTACGCACTGGTTGACGCGCCAGTGCGACGGATAGTGCCCGTCTTGCTCCTGCGGCAGCAGCGCGTTCAACCCCGCCAGAAACGTAAACGCATCCGGCGAACGATAGAGCACATTGGTCAGGCACAGATTGTCAGTATGTTCATATAGGTGTCTGTCGTGGTCGCGGACAAAGCAGACGGTTCCCCCACTGATGGTATAGGACTGCCCATTAAAAACATGGATGCCGGTACCGTGTTCAACAATCACAATTTCGTGAAAATCATGATGATGCTCCGGAAACGCAGCCTGTGGCAGACGCGGCTCAATAGCGACAGGCGTTGTGCCAGAAGGAAAGAAATCCACGCTGTGTAATACGGTCATGATTGCCTCACATACCAATGAGAAGTGTTCTCAAAATAGTAATTAAGCACGGCAATTCGCACCTTGAATTTTTGACCGCAAAACGGGTAAAGCCTGTCAGATTTTCAAGAAAGGGTCGGAAAGTTCAGGAATTGTCGCCCTGGTCACACCCCGCAAACCACACGGGTTTATCAGAAACTGTGAACTTCCTCACTTTCATCTTTGCTTTCTTGCCAGCCACTTCCAGGGGATGTCATTAACAAGAAGGTTACCGCGAGGTCCTTTTTTTAGACTGGGGGCAATAACTCTCACAAGGACCCCATCATGACATTTCGCCATTGTGTCGCCGTTGATTTAGGCGCCTCCAGCGGGCGTGTAATGCTGGCCTGCTACGCGACAGAACAGCGAACGCTCACGCTGCGTGAAGTTCATCGCTTCGCCAACTACCTGGAAAAAAACAACGGTTTCGACTGCTGGGATATCGATACCCTGGAAGATGAAATTCGCCTGGGTCTGGAAAAAGCCTGTGCGCAGGGTGTCACCATCGACAGTATCGGAATCGACACCTGGGGTGTGGATTATGTTTTGATCGACAAACAGGGTAAGCGTGTTGGCTTACCGGTCTCTTACCGCGACCATCGCACGGATGGCATCATGGCCACTGCCTTTGAGCAGCCAGGCAAAGCCGATATTTACCGTCGCAGCGGCATTCAGTTTTTACCCTTTAACACGCTCTATCAGTTGCGCGCGCTGGCCCAGCAACAGCCGGACATCGTGGCCGCTGCCGACCATGCGCTGCTGATACCCGACTATTTCAGTTTTCGTCTGACCGGCAATCTGAACTGGGAATACACCAACGCCACCACCACGCAACTGGTGAACATCGACAGCGATAACTGGGATACCACGCTGCTCAACTGGGCGGGCGTGCCCGCCTCCTGGTTCGGTACACCGACCCATCCGGGCAATGTGATTGGCCACTGGCAAAGCCCGCAGGGCACCGATATTCCGGTGGTTGCTGTCGCCAGCCACGATACCGCTAGCGCGGTCATCGCTTCACCGCTGAAAAATGCCAGTGCCGCCTATCTCTCTTCCGGCACCTGGTCGCTGATGGGCTTTGAAAGTACCACGCCCTACACCAGCGACGAGGCGCTGGCCGCCAATATCACCAACGAGGGCGGTGCGGAAGGGCGCTATCGCGTGTTGAAAAACATCATGGGGCTGTGGCTGCTGCAACGCGTTCTGAAAGAGCGCGACATCACCGATTTGCCCGCCCTGATCGCCGAAGCCCGCGCGCTGCCCTCCTGTCGTTTCGTGATTAACCCAAACGACGAGCGTTTTATCAATCCGCAGAACATGTGCGAAGAGATCCAGACCGCCTGCCGGGAAAGCAACCAGCCGGTACCGCAGAGCGACGCCGAACTGGCACGCTGCATTTTCGACAGCCTGGCGCTGCTGTATGCAGACATTCTCGGTGAACTGGCGGACCTGCGTGGTCAACCCTTTACCCAGTTGCATATCGTTGGCGGCGGCTGCCAGAACCAGCTCTTAAACCAGCTCTGTGCCGATGCCTGCGGCCTGCCCATCATCGCGGGCCCGATTGAAGCCTCCACGCTGGGCAATATCGGCGTACAACTCATGACGCTGAACGAACTGAGCAGTGTCGACACTTTCCGTGACGTGGTTGCCGCGAGTTACGCGCTGACCACCTTTACACCCAATCCTGACAATGAAATTGCCCGCAACGTCGTGCGGTTTCAGCAGAAACGACAGACAAAGGAGCTTTGCGCATGACCACTCAACTTGAACACGCCTGGGAACTCGCTAAACAGCGCTTTGCCGCTGTAGGCATTGATGTCGAAGAGGCCCTGCGCCAGCTCGACAGGCTGCCGGTTTCCATGCACTGCTGGCAGGGCGATGATGTCGCCGGTTTTGAAAACCCGGAAGGCGCCCTCACCGGCGGTATCCAGGCGACCGGCAACTATCCGGGCAAGGCACGTAACCCTCAGGAGTTGCGCGCCGATCTGGAGCAGGCCCTGAGCCTCATCCCCGGTCCGAAGCGCCTTAACTTGCACGCGATGTACCACGAAGCGGGTCCATCGGTCAGTCGTGACGCGATCAAGCCTGAGCACTTCAAAAACTGGGTTGAGTGGGCAAAAGCCAACAAACTGGGTCTGGATTTCAACCCGTCCTGTTTTTCACATCCGATGAGCGCAGACGGTTTCACCCTCTCTCACGCGAACGATGACATTCGCCAGTTCTGGATTGACCACGTGAAAGCCAGCCGCCGCATCTCGGCGTACTTTGGCGAGCAACTGGGCACGCCATCGGTAATGAATATCTGGGTACCGGACGGCATGAAAGATGTCACCGTTGATCGCCTGGCGCCGCGCAAACGTCTGATGGATGCGCTGGACGAAGCGCTGAGTGAGAAGTTCGATCTGGCGCATCACATCGACGCCGTTGAAAGCAAACTGTTCGGCATCGGCGCTGAAAGCTACACCGTGGGCTCAAACGAGTTCTATATGGGTTACGCCACCAGCCGCCAGACGGCTCTGTGTCTGGATGCGGGGCACTTCCACCCGACCGAAGTCATTTCCGACAAGATTTCCGCCGCCATGCTGTATGTGCCGCGCCTGCTGCTGCACGTCAGCCGCCCGGTGCGCTGGGACAGCGACCATGTGGTGCTGCTGGATGATGAAACGCAGGCCATCGCCAGCGAAATCATTCGCCACAACCTGTTTGACCGCGTGCACATCGGCCTGGATTTCTTCGACGCCTCTATCAACCGTATCGCCGCATGGGTTATCGGCACCCGCAACATGAAAAAAGCCCTGCTGCGCGCCCTGCTGGAGCCGACTGAACAGTTGCGTCAACTGGAAGCCGATGGCGATTACACCGCCCGTCTGGCGCTGCTGGAAGAGCAGAAATGCTTACCGTGGCAGGCCGTGTGGGAAATGTATTGTCAGCGTCATGATACCCCGGCCGGTAGCCAGTGGCTGGAGAGCGTGCGGGCGTATGAGAAAGATGTATTGAGTCTACGCGGGTAAGACCGCCCTCACCGCGATAACAGGAACCAAAACACTATGCAGAACATTATTAACGCCTGGTTCACTCAGGGCATGATCAAAGCCACCAGCGATGCCTGGCTGAAAGGCTGGGACGAACGCAACGGCGGCAACCTGACGCTGCGTCTGGACGCGGCTGATATTGCCCCGTACGAAGCCGATTTCCACGCCGAACCGCGCTATATCGCGCTCAGTCAGCCAATGCCGTTACTGGCGAACACCGCGTTTATCGTCACCGGTTCCGGTAAATTCTTCCGTAACGTCCAGCTCGACCCGGCCGCTAACCTCGGCGTGGTCAAAGTGGACAGCGACGGCGCGGGCTACCACATCCTGTGGGGGCTGACGAACGACGCGGTGCCGACCTCTGAGCTGCCGGCGCACTTCCTGTCACACTGTGAACGCATCAAAGCTACCAACGGCAAAGATCGTGTCATCATGCATTGCCATGCCACGAACCTGATCGCGCTGACCTATGTACTGGAAAACACGACCGATCTTATTACCCGCAAGCTGTGGGAAGGCAGTACCGAGTGTCTGGTGGTCTTCCCGGATGGCGTCGGCATTCTGCCGTGGATGGTGCCGGGTACCGATGAAATCGGCCAGGCCACCGCAAAAGAGATGAGCAAGCATTCGCTGGTGCTGTGGCCATTCCACGGCGTCTTTGGCAGTGGCCCGACACTGGACGAAGCGTTTGGTCTGATCGACACCGCCGAGAAGTCGGCAGAAGTACTGGTGAAAGTCTATTCGATGGGCGGTATGAAGCAGACCATCACCCGTGAAGAACTGATTGCCCTGGGTAAACGCTTTGGCGTCACTCCGCTGGCAAGTGCATTAGAGCTGTACCAATAAGAACGTCTAATAACCCCTTCGGGCAACGATCCGAAGGGGAAACTCTGTTACCTGCAAACAATCTATTCCCTATGGATTTCGCAGTGCAGGAAGGCGGCGTCGCAGCGAATCCCCAGGAGCTTACAAGAGTAAGTGACTGGGGTTCGTGAGAACGCCAACGCACCTGCAATGTGAAAGACGATGGGAAACTAACTCAGTGGAGTAAAAGCAATGAAAATTAAAGCAAGCTTGATCCTCACCGTTGCCGCCCTGGCGTTGTCCGGTTCCGCATTAGCAGAAGTCAAAATCGCTCTCGTGGCGAAATCATTGGGAAATGGTTTTTTTGAAGCAGCAAACACAGGCGCGCAGGAAGCCGCCAAAGAGTTAGGCGATGTAAAAGTCATCTATACCGGCCCAACCACCACCACCGCAGAAGCACAGATCGAAGTGCTTAACGGCCTGATCGCTCAGGGCGTGGACGCGATCGCGATTTCCGCCAACGATCCCGATGCCGTGGTGCCGGTACTGAAAAAAGCCATGCAGCGTGGCATCAAAGTGGTCTCCTGGGATTCCGGCGTGGCGAAAGCGGGTCGTCAGATCCACCTGAACCCGTCCAATAACGCCCTGATTGGTGAAACCAACGTCAAGCTGGCCGTTGATGCGTTAAAAGCGCTGAATGTGGAGAAAGGGGATGTGGCTATTCTGAGCGCCACCCCGACCTCTACCAACCAGAATATCTGGATTGAAGAGATGAAAAAGGTGCTGCCGAAGTACCCGTCCGTCAATCTGGTGACCGTTGCCTATGGCGACGATCTGTCTGATAAGAGCTACCGCGAAGCGGTGGGTCTGCTGAAATCGTACCCGGATCTGAAAGTGATTGTCTCCCCGTCATCGGTGGGCATCGTGGCCGCCGCGCAGGCGGTGAAAGACCAGGGCAAAATCGGCAAAGTGTACGTAACGGGTCTGGGCCTGCCGTCTGAAATGGCGGGTGCAGTCAAATCCGGGGCGACAAAAAGCTTCGCTATCTGGAACCCGATCGATCTGGGCTATGCCGCTACTTATCTGGCAGACGATCTGGTGAAAGGGACAGCGACGAAAACCGAGGCCAATATGGGCAAGCTCGGCAAAGTGAAGCTGGATGCTGACGGCAACGGCGCAATGGCAGAGCCGTTCGTCTACGACGCCAGCAACATTGATAAGTTCTCGAAAATTTTCTAATCCCAATACCCTCACCCCGGCCCTCTCCCTGAAAGGGAGAGGGGGTGTTTGTCCCCTCGCCCCTTTGGGGAGAGGGTTAGGGTGAGGGGGAATTTTATGGAGAACATCATGACGGCATCCACACCCCTGCTGTCGCTCAAAGGCATCACCAAGGTTTTCCCTGGTGTCCGTGCCCTTGAGAACGTACAGCTCGACCTCTGGCCCGGCAAAGTCACCGCGCTTATCGGTGAAAATGGCGCGGGCAAGTCCACGCTGGTCAAAGTCATGACCGGTATTTACCAGCCTGAAGAGGGCGAAATTCTCTACAAAGCTATTCCCATCCAGCTTCCGACCCCGGAATCAGCGCACAAGGTGGGGATTACCGCCATACACCAGGAAACCGTGCTGTTCGACGAACTGTCCGTCACGGAGAATATTTTCGTTGGTCAGTACATCTATAAAGGCCTGCTGAAAAAGCTCGACTGGCCTGCCATGCACCAGAAAGCGCGGGATATTCTGACCCGCCTGGAAGTGCAGATTGATCCGCGCGCCACGCTCAAGACGCTGAGTATCGCCCAGCGCCATATGGTGGCGATTGCCCGTGCGCTGTCGTTTGAAGCGCAGGTGGTCATACTCGACGAACCGACCGCCGCCCTCTCACAGCACGAGATTCTGGAGTTTTATCAAATCGTTGAGCGCTTAAAACAAGAGGGCAAAGCCATTCTGTTTATCTCGCACAAGTTTGATGAAATCTTCGAACTGGCGGATCACTACACCATTCTGCGCGACGGCGTATGGATCGGCTCCGGCGCCATGCAGGAGATCACCGAAGAACGGATGGTGGCGATGATGGTAGGACGTTCCATTACCCAGACCTACCCGAAAGTGGCCTGCGAGATGGGCGAAACGGTGCTGGAAGTCAAAGACCTCTGCCACCCGACCGAATTTGCCCATATTGATTTCTCTTTGCGTAAAGGGGAGATCCTCGGCTTCTACGGTCTGGTGGGCGCCGGTCGTACCGAACTGATGCAGGCGCTTTCCGGCGTCTCGCGCCCGTCTTCGGGCGAGATAGTCCTGAACGGCAAAGCGGTCCATTTCAAGCAGCCCGCCGATGCCATTCAGGCCGGGATTGTCTGTGTGCCGGAAGAGCGGCAAAAGCAGGGGGCGATTATTGAATTGCCTATCGCCCAGAACATCAGCCTGCCGCAGCTTAGCAAACTCAACCCCAATGGCGTGCTCAACGACGCCAAAGAGTGGGCGCTGGCGGACGAATACGCCAAACGACTGCAGGTGAAAGCCTTTAGCTGGAAACAGGCGGTCGAAACCCTCTCTGGCGGTAACCAACAGAAGGTGGTGATCGGCAAATGGCTCGCCACCCACCCGGACGTGATTATCCTCGACGAACCGACCAAAGGCATCGATATCGGCTCGAAAGCAGCGGTACACCAGTTTATGTCCGAACTGGTCTCCCACGGGCTGGCGGTGATTATGGTCTCCTCGGAACTGCCGGAAGTGATGGGCATGGCCGACCGGATCATCGTGATGCACGAAGGGCTCATGGTCGCTGAATATCAGGCCGGCGAAGCCACGGCGGAAACCATCGTCAGCGCTGCCAGCGGCGCCGGTAAGGAGGCAGCATAATGTGGCAACAACTCCTGAAACACCGCGAGGCCCTGCTGGGCGGGGTTATCGTGCTGATGGTGCTCGCCATCGGCAGCCGCGTGCCGTCATTTATCGGCCCCGGCAACCTGGTGGAGATGTTTAACGACACCTCTATTCTTATCATCCTCGCGCTTGGGCAGATGATGGTTCTGCTGACCAAAGGCATTGATTTGTCGATGGCAGCCAACCTCGCGCTGACCGGGATGATCGTCGCGCTGCTCAACTTCCACCATCCGGATATTCCGGTCTGGGCGCTGCTAATTCTGGCCACCGCGCTCGGTCTGGTGATGGGCATCATCAACGGCCTGCTGGTCTGGAAGATGGGGATTCCGGCGATTGTGGTGACGCTCGGCACGATGAGCATCTATCGCGGCATCATCTTTTTGCTCTCCGACGGCGGCTGGATTAACTCCCACCAGATGAGCGCCGATTTCCTCGGTCTGCCACGCTCGTCGCTGCTCGGGTTGCCGTTGCTGAGCTGGTGCGCCATCGCCGCGCTGTTTGTGGTGGGTTACTTCCTGCGCTACAGCCGGACAGGGCGCGCACTCTACACCGCAGGCGGCAACGCCACGGCGGCGTATTACACCGGGATCAACGCCGGGAAAATGCAGTTCGTCAGTTTCTGCCTGTCCGGTGCGCTGGCGGGGTTCTGTGGTTATTTGTGGATTTCCCGCTTCGCCGTGGCGTATGTCGATGTGGCTAACGGTTTTGAACTGCAGGTCGTGGCAGCCTGTGTGATTGGCGGCATCAGCACCATGGGTGGCACAGGCCGCGTGCTGGGATGTTTGTTGGGCGCGCTGTTCCTTGGCGTTATCAACAATGCGCTACCGGTCATCGGTATTTCCCCCTTCTGGCAGATGGCGATTTCCGGTTCGGTGATTGTCATTGCGGTTCTGCTCAATGAACGTGGCAACAAGCGTAAAGGGCGTTTAATCCTGCGCGATGCGGCCCTGGCCCGACAAAAACTGGCGGTGAAATCATGACAAAAATGCTGACTTCCGACGCCATGAAAAGCGTTCCCGCCGCCACCCCGTTCTGGCAGCGTCTGATGTGCTGGGAAGGCTTTTTGCTGGCGGTGACCCTCGCGGTGTTTATCGCTAACGCCCTGGCGTCACCCTATTTCCTTAATATCTGGAACTTGTCCGACGCGACCTTCAACTTCACGGAAAAAGCGATCATCGTGTTGCCAATGGCGATGCTGATTATCGCCCGTGAGATTGACCTGTCGGTGGCCTCCATCATGGCGCTCAGCTCAACGGTAATGGGCTTTTGCGCCGCCGCAGGTATGGATACCGCACTGCTGGTCTGCGTGGGGCTGGGCGTGGGGTTGCTGTGCGGCTTGTTCAATGGCTTCCTGGTGACGCGTTTTAACCTCTCCTCCATCGTTATCACCATCGGCACCATGAGTCTGTACCGCGGCATCACTTACATCCTGCTCGGCGATCAGGCGCTCAATGCGTATCCGGAGAGCTTCGCCTGGTTCGGCCAGGGCTATGTCTTTGGCGCGCTGTCCTTCGAGTTTGCGCTGTTTATTGTGCTTGCCGCAGTCTTCGCCTTTGTCTTGCACCGCACCAACTTTGGTCGCCGCACTTACGCCATCGGCAATAACCCAACCGGCGCGTGGTATTCCGGTATCAATGTGAAACGCCACAACCTGATTCTGTTCGCGCTGGTGGGCCTGATGGCAGGTCTGGCGTCTGTGCTGCTCACTTCGCGTTTGGGCAGTACCCGCCCGACGATTGCCATGGGCTGGGAACTGGCAGTAGTAACGATGGCGGTGCTGGGCGGCGTCAATATTCTTGGTGGTTCCGGCAGCATGGTGGGCGTGGTGATTGCCGCCTTCCTGATGGGGCTGGTGACCTTTGGTCTGAGCCTGCTCAATGTACCGGGGATTGTGATGTCGATTATCGTCGGCGCGATGCTGATCGTGGTGATTTCACTGCCGATTATTTACCGCCGGATTATGCAGCGCAGGCGCATTTAATTTGCCCCTCACCCCTGCCCTCTCCCCAAAGGGGAGAGGGTGAAAACCGCGCTGAGCCGTTGTTTAGCTCCCGTGCACTGGGCCGCACCGGACAGTCCCCTCGCCCCTTTTGGGAGAGGGTGAAAACCGCGCTGAGCCGTTGTTTGGCTCCCGTGCACTGGGCCGTACCGGACAGTCCCCTCGCCCCTTTGGGGAGAGAGTGAAAACCGCGCTGAGCCGTTGTTTGGCTCCCGTGTACTGGGCCGCACCGGACAGTCCCCTCGCCCCTTTGGGGAGAGGGTGAAAACCGCGCTGAGCCGTTGTTTGGTTCCCGTGCACGGGGCCGCACCGGACAGTCCCCTCGCCCCTTTGCGGAGAGGGTGAAACCGCGCTGAGCCGTTGTTTGGCTCCCGTGTACTGGACCGCACCGGGCAGTCCCCTCGCCCCTTTGGGGAGAGGGTTAGGGTGAGGGGAACAGGATTTACCAAAATCAATGTTAAGGAGAATATGATGAGCTTTATGTTAGCCCTTCCCAAAATCAGCCTGCATGGCGCAGGCGCAATCGGCGATATGGTCAACCTGGTCGCAGGCAAACAGTGGGGTAAAGCGCTGATTGTCACTGACGGTCAACTGGTCAAACTCGGCCTGCTCGATAGCCTGTTTGCGGCGCTGAAAGCGCACCAGATGGCGTATCACCTGTTCGATGAGGTTTTCCCGAACCCGACCGAAGAGTTGGTGCAAAAAGGCTATGCGGCGTACAAAGCCGCGGGCTGCGATTACGTTATCGCCTTCGGCGGCGGTAGCCCGATCGATACCGCGAAAGCCGTGAAAATCCTCACCGCCAACCCAGGCCCGTCCACCGCCTATTCCGGCGTGGGCAAAGTGAAAAACGCGGGCGTCCCCCTGGTTGCCATCAACACCACCGCCGGAACCGCCGCTGAGATGACCAGCAACGCGGTTATCATCGACTCCGCCCGCCAGGTGAAAGAGGTCATCATCGACCCGAATATCATCCCGGATATTGCCGTGGACGATGCCAGCGTGATGCTGGAAATCCCGGCCTCTGTCACTGCCGCAACCGGTATGGACGCCCTGACCCACGCGGTTGAAGCCTTTGTCTCCATTGGCGCACATCCACTGACCGACGCCAATGCGCTGGAAGCCATTCGCCTGATCAACCTGTGGCTACCGAAAGCCGTCGATGATGGCCACAACCTGGAAGCACGCGAACAAATGGCCTTTGGCCAGTACCTGGCGGGGATGGCATTTAACAGTGCCGGTCTTGGCCTGGTGCATGCCCTCGCCCACCAGCCGGGTGCAACTCACAACCTGCCGCACGGCGTCTGTAACGCCATCCTGCTGCCGATCATCGAAAACTTTAATCGCCCGAATGCCGTGGCACGTTTCGCGCGCGTCGCGCAGGCGATGGGGGTTGATACCCGTGGCATGAGCGACGAAGCGGCGAGCATGGCGGCTATTCAGGCGATTCGCGATCTCAGCGCGCGCGTGGGTATTCCGTCTGGTTTCAGTAAACTGGGCGTCACCAAAGAAGATATCGAAGGCTGGCTGGACAAAGCGCTGGCAGACCCCTGCGCGCCGTGCAACCCACGCACCGCAAGCCGCGACGAAGTCCGCGAGCTCTACCTGGAGGCATTATGATCCGCAAGGCCTTTGTGATGCAGGTTAACCCCGATGCACACGAAGAGTATGAACGTCGCCATAGCCCTATCTGGCCCGAGCTGGAGGCGGTGCTGAAAGCGCATGGCGCGCACCATTACGCGATTTATCTCGATAAAGAACGTAACTTATTATTCGCGACGGTAGAAATTGAGTCCGAAGAGCGCTGGAACGCGGTGGCCAACACCGAGGTGTGCCAGCGCTGGTGGAAGCACATGCGCGATGTGATGCCCTCCAACCCGGACAACAGCCCGGTGAGCGCAGAGCTGAAAGAGGTGTTTTACCTGGCGTAAAACGTGATAGCTCCCCGCAGGGGGAGCTATTATGCGAAACCGTCGTTTTGTAGGCCGCCGGCAAACGCGTTCAGGAAGGGTCAAGCGAATAAAAAAAGCCCGGCGGCTGTCCGTCGGGCTTCTTATTTTTACGGTATCAACTGTGATTAACGAATCGGTTTACGCACAAAGAAGCCGTAGAAACAGGCGCCCATAAACAACAGACAACCGCCAAGAATAAAGACATTGGTGAACTGACCGGTCACATCCAGAATGATACCGGTGACGATCGGTGCCAGCGCGGCTCCGAGGAAACCACCAAAGTTCTGGATAGCCCCTAACGAAGCCACCTGCCCTTTCGGCGCCATATCCGTCGCCAGCGTCCAGATAACACCGGAAGGCATCTGTGAACAGAAATAGCCCAGCGTCAGCAATGTAATCGCGGTTATGGTATCGCTCACGAACGGAATCGGCATCACGAAGCAGGCCGCCATCCCGGCCCCTAATACGATCGGAACCTTACGCGCCGTCACCGCAGAAACGCCTCTGCGCACCAGGCGGTCAGACAGCGTACCGCCACATAACACCCCAAGAATCCCGGCGAAGAAAGGTACCGAGGCGATCAGGCCAGTTTGTTTCAGGCTAAAGCCAAGGGATTTTTCCAGGTATCCCGGCAACCAGGTCAGGTAGACCCAAATGGTGAACATAATGCAGAAGTTACCGGCAATCATGCACCAGGTCGTCTTGTTGCGAAATAACGTACCCCAGTTCCCTTTTGGTTCGTCCGATGCGGCGGTAGTCACCTGGCCGGTGTGGATCTGCATCGCTTCACGCGCATCAGGATCGCGATAAAATTTCAACCAGGCCAGAATCAACGGCAGACCTAACAGCCCTACGGCAATAAACATGCCTCGCCAGCCCACCCACAGCAGCAGTATGGTCAGCAGTGGCGGTGCAATCGCATTCGCAATTTGCGAACCGGTGTTGATGATAGAGGTAGGCAGCCCACGCTCTTTTTCCGAGAACCAGCTCTGGGTAATTTTAATGCCGGAGGTGAAGAACGGTGATTCCGCAATTCCCAGCAGCATACGCAGGCCATAGAAGAAGCTGTAAGTATTAACAAACCCCATCAGGAAGGTCACTGCCGACCACATCCCCAGCGCGCCGGTAAACATCTTTTTCGGACCAAAGCGGTCAACCAGCCAACCGGCAGGCAGATTTGCCAGCGCGTATGGCCACAAAAACGCAGAGAGCAGCAGCCCCATTTGGGTCGCAGAAAAACCAAACTCTTGTGAAATCGTCGTGTTGGCGATACTGAGGTTGGCGCGATCCAGATAGTTCACCACCGCCGCCAGCAACAGAATAAAGATGATGCCCCAGCGGCGACGCGAAAGTTCAGGTGCCTTAACAACGGATTCAGCGGGAGATTGCACAGTACTCATACCGTTTCCTCCAGAAGTTCACGGTGAATTTTGATAACCGCTTTACGCAGATGGCATGGCGCATCGCCTGGCTGGTGGGCGCACGGGCGGTGGATGTCATCAGGGAAAAAAATGGCAAACATACCCGGGGTCAGCGTCACCGGGTTTTCATCCTCATTAACCTGCCAGAAAAGAATGTCCTGTTCAGGCGTACGGTCTTCCACGACGCTATGTTTACCGCTACTCACCGAGCTGACCCCCATCACTTCATGGCCGGAAATGAGGTACTGAATATCGATAAACTGGCGGTGTGATTCCGGACGTGCATCGCTGAATGGCACGCTGTCCATCTCCTGCAACAGGCAGAAAAGTTTTCCCGGAATAATGTCGATTTTCCCCGGCTTCTCATGCCGAAAATCGTGCTGCGCGATAAATTCCAGCGCCCGGCGAAAGACCGGATGATACGCACTGGCCTGGGCAGGCCAGGTCTGAAGGCTGGTCACAATCATGACAGTCTCTCCGCATTAGCGCGCAAGGCGCGTCTGCCAAAGCTCAGTGCCTGCACGGATTTGATCGAGGATCACCGTCAGCCCCCAGAATTTCGCCAGCACATCATCTTTGTTTACCCGGCAGGTCACATCGTCAAACGTCCCCAGACGCTGGTGATAGATTTTGGCGTTTTTGGGGTAGCCAAGGGTCTCGGTTACGGCGCCCAGCGAGAGGAAAATCGCCAGTTCGTCGGCAAGTGCGCGCTGCGTTTTGCCGTTATGCCACAGCCAGCTATACAGCTCTGGATGGAAGTTAGTGAACACACCGCTGAACCCCTGCGAACCCGCCAGAATGGCAGGCCAGGCGATGGCGGCATTGGCATTGATAACATTCAGCGGGGTGCCCTGCGCCAGTTTGACGCGGCGTTCGACAGTCGGCAGATCGCAGCTCACATCTTTCAGCACCACAAAACGACCACTGTTGGCGCACCAGCTAAATTCATCATCCGTCAGCAGACGACGATACGGCGCCGGGCATTCATAAAGCCCCAGCGGCAGTTCTTTTGGCAGGGCGTCGAGCAGCGTATTCAGGGTGGCAAAAAAGGTCTCGCTCCCCTCGTTGCGCGGATCAAGATGGTTAGTGACCAGTACCAGCGCATCAATGTTGGTCTGCGCCATCGCCAGCAACTCTTCTTTTTGCGCGGCGATATCATCGCTGATATGGCCGGAGGCGATCACCGGAATACGTCCATCAACGTGCTGCACCACAAAGCGGGCGAGCTCTACACGCTCTTGCAAGGAAAGGAACTGCATTTCGCTGGACTGGCAAACGGCAAACAGCGCGTCGACGCCTTTCTCCAGATACCAGTCGATCAGTTTCGCCAGCGCCGGGTAGTCAATCTGCTCATCGGCCGTGAAAGGGGTCAACATGACCGGAACAATACCGTTAATGGTTTTCATTTTCTCGTCCTGAATTAGTTGTGAGTACGGAGTCGTGTTGTTGCCTGTTCGAAGTCAGGCATATTGGATGCGCCCTCCAGCTCAACGGCGAGAGAGGCAAATGCAGAGGCCCAGGTCGCGGCCTGAACCAGACTGTTTCCGGCGGCAAGTGACGCTGCCAGCGCGCCATTAAACGCATCGCCGGCACCGGTGGTATCGACGGTAACGGCAGGGAAAGCGCGAATATGGCTAAATTGTTTGTTATCCAGTAACAATGCGCCGCGTGATCCCATCGTAATGAGGACTTTTTTCACCCCCATTCCGGCAATAATTAATGCCGCTTCTTTTGCGGTATCGATATCGCGAACCTCAACGCCGGATAATAAAGACGCCTCGGTTTCATTAGGCGTAATGACATCAACAAACGGCAAGCATGAAATTATCTCATCAGAGCACGGCGCCGGATTAAGAATGACTGTCTTACCAAGCTCATGGGCAATTTGAATTAATGCCACAGTAGCATCAAGGTTATTTTCCAGTTGCACCAACAGTACATCCGATGAAGATAATTCAGAAGAAATAGCCTGAACTTCACTGTGCGTAATGGTTTTATTGGCACCCGAATAAATGGCAATCATATTCTCGCCATTTTCCTGCGAGACATAAATAATTGCATTACCGGTAGGCTCACTGTCGGATTGATACAAGGTATAAGAGTGAATTTCGGACGCATTTAAATGGTCGGCAGCAAGTTGGCTAAACTGGTCTTTACCCACTTTCGCCGCAAAATGCACTTTTGCCCCGGCCTTACTTGCCGCCGTGGCCTGATTGGCGCCTTTACCGCCCGGCCCCAGGCTGCTGGCCAGGGCCAGCAAGGACTCGCCACCGCGTGGGAAGCGCTCCACTCGTGCAACAATATCGACATTAAATGAACCGAAAACACAGACCTTACCCTGCATGGTTTTTCCTTTTTGTTGATGATCGTTCTGCGGTTTACGGTGGTCTATTTGCTGGAGTAAAACTTCAAATCCCGGCCCTGTCTCGGAGATCAATTCTGCCTGCAAACTTCGCCGCAAAATAATTGCCCCGCCGTGGCACCGTTTCACCAGCCCCATTTCCGCTAAAATATTTAAATCACTGCGTATCGTTTCTTTAGACACGCCATAAAGCGTGGAAAAATAATTAACATTCCCACGTTCATTTTCATTCAAATATTGCCAGATACGATGTCTTCGTTCTTCAAGAAACATAATAAACCCCGAAATAACAATAGAAGTATACGAACCGCATACCGTTTGAAGAGTGACATCAATCTCATGTTTCCAGGCAAAACGGAACCAAACAAAAATGGTAGGATAAAAAGCGGAAAGCTGTATTTGCAGGCGTTATTCGTACTATTAATGAGGGTGAATTAGAGAGAAGCAGGCGATAAATGACCTGCGTGTCAGCAAAACACGCAGGGATAACTTAATTCTGTTCCGCCACCAGAATAGCCTGGGTATCCGGCTCCAGCGCCTTAAAAATATGTGGCAGATCCGCCGGGTAACAGATGTAGTCGCCTTCACTTAATTCTTCTGGCGCTTCCGTCAGCCCCACCATCGCCCGGCCACGGGTCACGATAATGTGCTCAACTGAACCGGGCGGATGCGGCTGCGAAATACGGTCAGCACCGGGTTGAGTATCAAGAAAATAGATATCGCGTCGCGCCCCCGGCGGGCAGGTTGCAAGCAGTGTCGCCTGGTAATGCGCCAGTTCGGCGACCACTTTCGTCCCCTCGCCACGGCGGATGACCTGTGTTTTGGCGGCCTGCGGCTCCAGAAGGCGGGCAAAGGGGATATCCAGCGCCACGCACAGAGACCACAGAGTCTCAATACTCGGGTTGCCGTTGCCGGCCTCAAGCTGGGAAAGTGTGGATTTGGCAATTCCGGCACGGCGGGCAATTTCCGCCAGTGAAAGCCCGGTTCGCAGACGTTCTCGCACCAGACTTTTGGCGATCACGCTAATAGGCTGTGTCATTACACGGCTCCAGTGTTCTATAAAATGAACGAATCGTTCTTCTTGAAAAACGAACCCGATGTGTTCATTATAATGAATATTCGTTCGATATAGCCAAAAAATTGTATGTTCAAACACAACTTCTCAAATCTTACAGGCGATACGATCAGAGCCATCTTGCTGGTCTGTCTGGCGGTTGGCGTGGTCGGCATCTCCTACGGTTCACTGGCGATGGCCTACGGTTTTCCACTGTGGGTTCCCCTTGCCCTTTCCACGCTGGTTTTAGCTGGCGCCTCCGAATTCATGTTTATCGGCATTGTCGCCAGCGGCGGCAATCCACTGGCGGCGGCGCTTGCCGGGTTGCTGGTGAATGCCCGCCATCTTCCCTTTGGCGTCACGGTGCGCGACCTGGTGGGCACGCGGGCGAAGGCTTTCTTCGGCTGTCACATTATGAATGATGAAAGTGTCGTGTTTGGCCTGGCACAACCGACGCCGGAACAGCGTAAAGCCGCCTACTGGCTGTGTGGGACGGGCGTTGCCCTGCTTTGGCCGCTTGGCGTTATTGTTGGCGCAGGGGTTGGAAAACTGCTACCCGCCCCGGAAACCATCGGGCTGGATGCGGTCTTCCCGGCTATTCTGCTGGCGCTGGTGCTGCCCGCACTGAAAAAGAAAACCACACTGATTCGCGCTGCCAGCGGAGCCGTTCTCTCCCTTGCCGCCGTGCCTTTTGCCCCCGTGGGCTTGCCGGTGCTGATTTCTTTATTTGGCCTGCTGACGAGGAAGAAATAATGGCGAATACCATGCTGGTCATTATCGGTATTGCAGTACTGTCGGTGGGTACTTACCTGATGCGTTTTGGCGGCGCCCGGCTTGGCAATAAACTGGCGCTGTCAGAACGCGCCCAGGCACTGTTATCCGATGCGGCGACCACATTACTGTTCGCCGTGGCGCTGGCGGCAACGCTATATGAAGGCGAACATTTCGCCGGTATGGCCCGCGTGCTGGGAGTGATGTTTGCCCTGTTTCTCGCCTGGCGCAAAATGCCGCTTATCGTGGTGATCCTCTCTGCCGCCGTGGTCACCGCGCTGTTGCGCCTGGCAGGAGTGGCATAAAAAACCGTTGCGAGTCCCGTCACACTCTGATTAAAACAGAGTTTCATTTTCCTGCATGCCGGTAGAAAGTAAACAGTGTTCAATCACTTTATTAGTGTCTAGTGTCGAAAATAAATCGACACTGGGCGCTGCTGGCATTTGTGGGGCGCTGAGATGGCACTGTCTGCCAAAGAAAAACTCTTCCAGAATATTTTAACGCACTATGCGAATCATACGGCGGGATTTACCGCTCAGGACTGTGCTGACTTCATGCACGTGAATCGCAGCGTCATCAGCCACTACCTCAATCGGCTGTGTGACGACGGGAAATTACAGAAAGATAATACCCGCCCGGTACGCTTTTTTGTGAACGATGCAGCCGCCGCCCAACCCCATCGTCCGATGCCAGTGTCGAAAAGCAGTGATGCCTTCAGTCGACTGATTGGCGCACAGGGAAGTCTCGAAGAGATCGTGTCGTTGTGTCGTTCGGCAGTGGATTACCCCACAAGCGGTCTACCCATTTTGCTTTCCGGTGAGAGTGGTGTCGGCAAAAGCCATCTGGCGTCGCTTATCTGGCAGTACGCACTGGAGCGCGGCGTGATTTCTACTGATAAGCCATTTATTGAACTCAACTGCGCGGATTACGCCAATAACCCGGAACTGCTGTCAGCCACGCTGTTCGGTTACACGCGCGGGGCTTTTACCGGCGCAGACCGGGAAAAGCGTGGCGCGTTTGATGAAGCAGACGGCGGCTTTTTATTTCTGGATGAGGTGCATCGTCTCTCAGCGGAAAATCAGGAGAAGCTCTTTCTGTTTATGGATAAGGGCTACTTTTACCGTCTTGGCGATAACCGCACGCGCCACCCTGCCACGCTGCGCTTTATCTTCGCCACCACTGAAAATATCGACACCGTGTTATTAAACACCTTCCGGCGGCGCATCCCCGTACGCGTTACGTTACCCAACTACATTTCCCGCCCACTCACCGAGCGCGTGGCGCAGGTCGAACATTTCCTGCAAGCAGAAGCAGCCAGCCTGAGTCGCGATATCCACCTGGATACGCAGTTAATGCACCAACTGGTGATGTCCCCGGTGCGCGGCAATATTGGCGAGTTAAAGAATCAGATCAAAGTGATGGCCGCCAGCGCCTGGAGCGAGCAGCAGCAAAGCCCCTTTATCACCTTGCATACGTCGCGCCCCAGCGGCGAGGTGCTGGTGATTGCGGCGAAAGGAAAATCCGCAGCGCTGGATATCGCCACCCTGCTCCCTAAAGCAATGCGCGATGACGTTATCTTTCGCGAGTTTTGCCACAGCGGCAATGTGATGCTGTTAAACCGTAAACTGGAGCAATTGCTGACTACCGTGCATGGCGTCATCGCTCAGGACAGCATGTTTACGGGCTATATCTGGCAAAATACGATGCATGCCATCAACGAACTGGAAACGCAGACTGGCGTGGAGTGTGGCCAGGAGCTTCGCAAGGCCATCTGGCTTTGCCTGATCTGGGCGCTACACGTCACGCACGATGAAGCGCAAACCGCAGAGTTGCAGGCTGCCACAGACTATGTCTCCTGCAAGGCGCGTCTACTGGCGGAAAGCTGCGTCACTCTGCTCAACAAACACGTGACCGACAGCCCTCTGCCCATTCTTTTGCCGCTACTGAGCTGTGCTCTTAACAAGTTAGCGGGCGAAGACGATGCCATTCAGGGCGTTATCGTGTCGCACGGGCGTTCAACCGCTTCCAGCATCGCCGGTATCGCCAACCAGTTGACCGGTGGGTATTACTTCAACGCGTTTGATATGCCATGGGCCACGTCAACGCGCGACATTATTGATTTGCTGATTGCCCATCTGGCGGCCCTGAAACAAGGGGCGGGGCTCATTATTCTGGTCGATATGGGCTCGCTAAAAGAGATCTATGAAGAGATCAAACTCCATCTGCACGGCGAGCTGCTGGTCATTAATAATGTCAGCACGGCCATGGCGCTGGATATCGCCGGGAAAATACAAAGCCAACTGCCGATGGAAGAAATTATCGAAGGCGTAAAAGGGGCCTATGAAATCGAGACCCGCTATTACGCAGGCGTACTTCCCGGCAATAAAATCATCATCTCCTGCATCTCGGGGGAAGGGATATCGCGCAAGCTGAAAGATATTTTAAGCCGCTACCTGGCCCGGGAAGAGATCGACATCGTCACCATGGAATACGACGATCTGAAATGGAAAATTGCCCGAGCTGACCCGGCCCTGAACGGCACAAGACTTATCATCACCACTACCGATCTGGAGGCAGGCTATATTCCGCTGCTGAGTGTCGAACAGCTAATTAAAGAAAAAACGCAGGTGCTACGCCGCGACTATTTTACGGACCTGGTAGTAGAAGACAGCCTCGAACCGATGGTGGAAGAAGTGGTGAAACTGTTTACCGTCGAAGGCGTTGCCAGCCGTCTGAATTTCCTCAACCCGGTGATCATTATCGACGAAGTTGAATCGGTCATTAAGCAATACGAGTCCTTTTATAAAATCCATTTCGAGAGTTATCTGCGCATCAATCTCTTTATGCACATCGCCCTGATGATTGAGCGCGTGATGGTCAATACCGGCATGCGTCATCGGGATGACGCCGAATTAGCGCTGGAGCAACAAGCGTTTGTTGCCGTACACGACACCTTCTTCCAGGCCCTGAACCGTAAATACCATCTCGCCGTGCCGCTCACCGAAGTGCTGATGATTTATGAAATTATGGAGCCGTGGATCACCACCGACGCCGTTTAGGTCAGTTCGTCGCCCGGATAAGCAAAGCACCCGGGCGACACGCGCATTTTCCCTTTCGACGCTAGCCAAAAACACTGCTTTCAACAGTAATTCCAGCGTCCAAAAGTTATTAAAAAACCATTTAAAACAATGAATTAAATTTCTGGCACACCGCTTGCAAAATATTCTCCGCACCCAGAAAAAATGAAGGAATACCTGATGCGAGAGATTTATATCGCAAGTCATGGCCGCTATGCCGAAGGCATTATTTCCGGCCTGAATTTATTAATTGGCGAAGACCACGGCGTCATCCCCATTTGCGCCTATTGCGGGGAGATTGGGTCAACAGCAGAACTTGGCCACCATTTTGAGACTATCGCCAGCGAAGCCGCACGCCGCGGCAATGAGCTGGTGCTGTTTACCGATATGCAGGGCGGCAGCGTCAACAATACTGCGGTGCAACTGATGGTGAAATATCCGCATATGCATGTCATCAGCGGCGCGAACCTGATCATGCTGATGGAATTTTGTATGTCAGAACATGCGCGGACAGAAGACCGCCTGCAGGATGCGATTCGGGCGGCAACGGACGCCATGCAATACATGAACGTTGTGCCAGAGATCATGGCGGCGCGCCAGGCGACGCTTGCCGCTCACCGGGACGATGCGGACGATTTCTTTGCGACGGAGAGCAACCTATGAGCGTCACCCTGGAAAGGCTGGACTGCCGCTACCTTACACCACAGCCCGCGCTGGACAAAACCTGGCTCAATGACGCAATCGCTGATGTGCTCAGCAGCATCGATGCCATGCTGCCGCGCTTTAGCCAGACGTTCCCGGCGGCCAGCGCGCAAGGCGGCTTCTATCTCCCCGTTGAGAAAGTGGACTGGACGGAAGGCTTCTGGACTGGCCTGTTGTGGCTCGCCTGGGAAGTCACGGGAGAAGAGAAATACCGTCGCGTCGCAGAGGGCTTTCTCGATAACTTTGAAGAGCGCCTGGATAAGCAGATTAAAGTCGATACCCACGACCTCGGTTTTTTGTATCTGCTTTCCTGCGTGAATAGCTGGCGGCTCACCGGTAACACCCGAGCACGCGCCCTGGCGCTGCGGGCGGCGGACCTGCTTTATCGGCGTTTCAACAGCACGGCGGGCGTTATTCAGGCGTGGGGGGATTTAAACGACCCGGCGCGCCAGGGGCGAATGATTATCGACTGTAATCTCAACGTTCCCCTGCTCTTTTGGGCCGCTAATGAAACCGGAAATACCGACTGGCGCGACGCGGCCACACGCCACCTGGCCCAGGCAGCCCGTTATCTGGTACGCGAAGATGCTTCGACGTTCCATACGTTCTACATGGATATCTCGAACGGCGAACCGCTGCGCGGCGATACCCATCAGGGGTTCAGCGACAGTTCATGCTGGGCACGCGGCCAGGCGTGGGGCATCTACGGTTTTGCGCTGGGTTTTCAACACACAGGCAACCCTGCGCTGCCAGAGCTCTCCCGCAAGCTGACGCATTATTTTCTTAATCGTCTGCCGGAAGATGGTGTGTGCTACTGGGATTTAATCTTCACCGCCCAGGACCACGCGTACCGGGACACCTCAGCCGCTGCGATTGCCGTTTGCGGTATGGCGGAACTGCTTAAACACCTGCCGCTGACCGATTCGCTGCGTCCGGCTTACCTCAATGCTATCAGCCTGATGATGCGTCACCTTCAGGCTCATTACTTTGCGCATAACGAAGACGGCCTCTTGCGCGAAGGCGTTTACAACTTTGGCCGTGATATGGGCATCAACGTACCGAATCTTTGGGGCGACTACTTCTGGTTTGAAGCCCTGGTACGCCTTTCCCGCGTCTGGACACCCTACTGGTAAAACAAAAACAGGAGTACGTAATGATTTCGCTAATAAGAATTGATGACCGATTAATCCACGGCCAGGTCGCGGTTGTCTGGACCAAGCATCTGGGTGTTAACCGCATTCTGGTTGCCAACGATCAGATTGTAAATAACGAAGTCCAGAAGATGTCCCTGCGCATGGCCGCACCGGATACGGCGAAATGCGCCATCATGGCGGTGAGCGATGCAGGTGATGTTCTGAATGACCCACGTTCAGAGGCGATGAAAATTATGGTTATCGTAAATAACGCCGCTGATGCCCGCCGTCTGATCGAGCAGGTACCGGCGATCAAAGCGCTTAACGTTGCCAATTATGGGCGCATCACCGACAACCTGGCGGCGAAAACCCGCATCAGTGATACCGTCTACGTCACCCCGGAAGATGTCGCGGATTTCCACGCCATCGCCGAACGCGGTGTGCAGGTGGACTACCAGGTTTTACCGTCTCATCCGGTCAAAAACCTGATTGAAATGCTGAACCACGCCGGTTAAGAGAGGCCGCTATGTTAACGTCAGCCATACTCGTTGCCCTTGTTATGTTCTTCGCCAAGACCGCCGACCATACCCTCGGCCAGCCGCTTGTGGAGCGCCCACTGATTTGCGGTGCGCTGGTGGGGCTGGTGTTGGGGGATTTTCAGCAGGGGATCATCATTGGTGCCACTCTGGAACTGATTTTCCTGGGTACCATCACGATTGGCGGCTCTGTGCCTGCCGATCTGGCGGTCGGTTCCGTTCTGGCAACCGCCTTCACTATCCTCACCAAAGCCGAGCCGCCTGTCGCCGTCGCGCTCGCACTGCCGATCAGCCTGTTGGCCGTTTTTGTCTACCAGGTTCTCAAGCTGGTCTACACCGGTCTGGTGGAAAAATATGATGCGCTGCTGGAAGAGGGGCGCGATCGCGCCGCGCTGGGACTGGTGCTCGGTATGACCTTCTTCTATGGCGTACCCTTCGCCGTGATCGCCTTCTTTGGCGTGCTTTTCGGCACCGATGTAATCCGCAGCCTGGTGGAAAGCATTCCCGATACTGTTATGCGCGGCATGACGGCGGTGGGCGGCGTGCTGCCTGCGCTGGGTTTCGCCATCCTGCTCAAGGCTCTGTGGAACCGCAATATTGCCGCATTCTTCTTTATCGGCTTCGCAATGACCGCGTACCTCAAGCTGCCGATCATCGGCATCGCCATTATTGCCGCCTCCGTTGCCGTGTACCTGTGCCTGAACGAGTTCAATCAGCTAAAAGCCAACAAACAGAAAGCCGCGACCACCGCGCCCGCGTCTGTTGATGATAAGGATGGGTTCTTCAATGACTGATATTCACATGAAAAACGTCGCCGCCCGCGATGATGATAAAAGCGAGAAAAAGCTGTTTCGTCAGCTCTTTATTCGCCAGTTCCCCCTGTTGGGCACGATGAACTTTACCCGTATGGAAGGGCTGAGCTACGGCTGGGCACTGGCGCCGATGCTGAAAAAGATTTATCCGGATCCGCACCGCTATATGGAAGCGTTAAAACGCAACAGCCAGTTCTTCAACACCAACCAGCATCTGGCACCGTTTATCATGGGCCTGACGCTGTCGATGGAAAAAGAGAACGCGGCGAACCCTAACTTTGATACGTCCAGCATTAACGGTATCAAAGTCGCCTTGATGGGGCCGTTTGCAGGCGTGGGTGACTCCTTCTTTTATGGCGTTCTGCGCATTATCGCCACCGGTATCGCCATCGGCCTGGCGTCTCAGGGCAACCCGCTCGGGCCATTGCTGTTCCTGCTGATTTATAACATTCCAAGCTACCTGATTCGCTATTACGGCGGGGTGATGGGCTACCGGCTGGGGTCGAAATATATTGCCGAAGCGACACAGTCTGGGTTGTTAAGTTGCGTCACCAAAGCCTCGGCGATAATGGGGCTAATGATGGTCGGGGCAATGAGCGCCAGCATGGTGAAATTTACCACCACCTTTAAAACGACCATCGCCGGGCAGCCCTTCGTGCTGCAGGATATTCTCGACAAAATTTGCGTTGGGCTTATTCCCCTGCTGTTGGTACTGGTGTGCCTGCGTATGCTCAATAAAAAGGTCAGCCCAAATAAAATTCTTATATTCCTGATTATATTTGGCTTCGCTGCCGCAGGTATCGGCATTATTTAATTTACGTGCCCCTCTTGAGAAAAGAGGGGCATAACAGGACTGATAATGACGTTATACGCCGCCTGTTTTACCAACCAACCAGAAAAATTTAATCAGGTTTTCTCCGCAGGGCGCTTACAACAACTCTCCAACTGGTGTCAGTTTTATCCGCAGACGATCACCGAGCAAAATATTTCAGCACGAATTCCTGAGCTTGCAAAAACTGAGGTGATATTTTCGAGCTGGGGCATGTTTCCTCTTAATGAATCCCAGCTTGATGCCTTGCCAAATTTAAAAATTCTGTTTTATGCCGCCGGGAAAACGGATGCTTTCGCCAGCACGCTTATTAAACGCGGCATTATCGTCGTCAGCGCCTGGCGCGCTAATGCCGTACCGGTGGCGGAATTTTGTCTCGCGCAGATCTTACTGGCCTGCAAAGGGTATTTTCGTAATCAGCGAGAATACCAGACACCCGCAGATTTTACGCCGTTACACTATCAGCACCCCGCGCCCGGTGTCTATGATGAGCGTGTCGCATTAATTGGTGCAGGGGCTATTTCACAGACGCTGGCCCAGCTTCTTCACCCCTTTGCACTGGAGGTGATGACTATTCCTTCGCGCGCCGGGAAGCGAACCTTAAGTCTGGAAGCCGCCTTTGAAACCGCGCTGGTGGTAAGTAACCATTTACCCAATCGCGATGACAACAAACACATTCTCAATGGCGATTTATTTCGCCGAATGCGCCCCGGCGCGGTGTTTATTAATACCGGCAGAGGGATGCAGGTTAACGAGGCAGAGCTTATCACCGTCATGCAGCAACGCCCCGATCTGACAGCCTTACTGGATGTGACGTCCCCGGAGCCACCGGCTTTCAACTCACCGCTCTATCAGCTACCCAATATTCTACTGACCAGCCATATTGCTGGCGCACTAAATAATGAAACGCGCAGGCTTGGCGATCTTATTATCGCTGAATTTAAACGCTGGATGGACAATGAACCGCTACAGCATCGGGTAATATTTTAATTTCCAACACACATAAAAATAACCTTAATTTATGTGAACATGGTCAAAGCTAGTGTTTAGCAATTTCCAACATTCTTTATTGTGTCGAATGCCAATGAAAGCACGCAAATAAATTATTGAAATTTCATGGTGTTAATATTTAGCACGTGGCTTGCACTTATCTTTGCAACCATCAACACAATCGAGGCACAGATAAATAATAACGACTCACGCCGCACCCGTATTTTAAATTCAAAAATAACGCTACAAATGCGCGTTAAAACCATGCTTGTTAATAAATAAATGGATAAACCATGAAAAAATCAACTTATTTTACCATTGCCTTACCGCTGACCTTATTTACCATGAACGCTTTCTCTGCCGCTACCTGGGTAGATAATCGTTACGCGCATACCACTGCCTCTGAGAAAAATCAGTATAAAATTGGCGCAGGACATATTTTTGATAACGGTGCCGGTATTCTGGTTTCGGCGATGTACGATTTAGGTCAAAATTTTGATCAGATGCGCAGTACCTTTCAGGAATATGAAGGGTGGTATCCTGTTCCGTTGAACGATAAATGGACGCTCACGCCGGGTGGACTGTCCGATATCGACAGTAACGGCACAAAAATCGCCCCGTATTTAGGCCTGGATTATAAAGTCAGCAAAGTTTTCAGTATTGGCAGTCGCTACCGTTATAACCACATGACCCACAAAGAGCATGATTACAACGGCAACATGAACTACAACGATAGCCATCAGTTTGACCTGTTCTTCAACTACCAGGCCACGGATAAACTCTGGTTACAGTTAAACCCGGAGTTTTTCGTCAACGCCAACGATTTCAACGCCTCAAACGGACAGAAAACCCACTGGGAACCGAGCATTGTGGCGCGCTATCGGCTGGATAAAAACTGGATGCCGTACGCCGAAGTGGCCTGGCTGGACCAGGATCAGAACCATGACGACCAGGTTCGATTCCGTATCGGTATCCGCTATTACATCAACTAAACGCATTATCCGCCGGGGCAGGCGTGCTGCCCCGGTTTTTTATGCCTCGCGCACCACAACGTGCGAAAACAGCGCCATCCCCTGCGTCTCACTCCCCTGCCCACAGGCATAAAGGCCAAATCTGGCCCCAACCCATTTCCCCGCCCCTGCAGAGAAACCCGGAGTTACTTCCCGCCACGCTTCACCGGCAACGCGGTAGCAAAAACGGCTGATACCATCGTAATCAACATGGAAACCTAGTTCAGGGTTCCCTGACATGTCGTCGCAAATGGGCAACACGGATTCACTCAGTTCCCCCCTATCGCTGTTCCAGCCATGGCGCAACAGTAACCGCACGCCAGAGGCTTCGCGCACCAGGCACAGCGCGGCAAAGCGCTCGCCATAGATAATCAGGCCCGCTTCATCCCCCAACTGGCTGAACCGGCTCTCCAGTGAAAGGGTAACCACAAAGCGTTCAGCGGGAAATTTTTGCAACAGCATCTGCGGCAAGGTATAGAGGCTACCGGTATGGGGCGCACAGCGCAGCGCCAGGCCCGCTGTGCTGGCCTCAAGCCACTGCGACTGAGGGTTAGCCTGCCACTGCCATTGCAGGCCCGGCTTACCTTCGGGGAAATCATCACTGGTTTGTGGTGAGCAAGGCATTACCGGTAAGGAAGGCCGGGGATGAAGGATGACGGGCTGCCCTTTGCCCGCATTGCCCAGCGGTTCACCGATGGCGGGCCAGCCATCTTCCTGCCAGCGCAGGGGCTGCAAATGCACGACCCGGCCATAGACGCCCTTGTCCTGAAAATGGAAAAACCAGTGTTCCCCATTCTCCAGCGCTACCCATGCCCCCTGGTGTGGGCCATTAATCGCCGTATCGCCCTGATGCAACACATCCCGGTGCTGCCACGGACCCGAAAGCTGTGCGGCGCGTAATACCGTTTGCCAGCCGCGTTTAACGCCGCCCGCGGGCGCAAAAATCCAGTATTCATTGGCATGTTTATAGAGCTTTGGCCCTTCCAGCGTCGGGTGTGAGGGCGTGCCATCGAAAATAATCCGTCCGTCATCAAGCAGGCGGGAAGCATCCGGAGCCATTTCAATCAGTTGCAGCTTATTTTTAATGCCGCAGCGACTATACGCAAAAGCATGCACCAGCCACGCCCTTCCATCGTCGTCCCAGAACGGGCAGGGATCAATCCAGCCAGGCGCTTTTTTCAGGCAGCGCGGCGTGCTCCATTCGCCAAGCGGGTCACGGGTATGGGTAACAAAAATACCGTCATCCGGCAGGCTGTAGAAAATCCAGAACTGCCCATCGTGATAGCGAATTGACGGTGCCCAGACCCCCTTCCCGTGCTGGACAGCATCATATTCTGGTGACGGGAGCCGCTTAACGGCATGGTTAACGATGCGCCAGTGAATCAGGTCGCGTGAGTGGAGTATCGGTAAAGCGGGGAGCTGATTAAAGCTGGATGAAACCATCCAGAAATCATTTTCTACCCGAATAACATCAGGATCGGCGTAATCGGCGTGAATAACAGGGTTTTGATAGTGTAACGGCATGCTATGGCTCCTTTTTATCTGTCGAAGCCGTTGCAATAATCACGCCACCAATTTTTTATGATTATTTTCAATATATTAAAAACGGAAAGACACAAAAAAAGCGCCAGATGGCGCTCTTTCGACGGTAGCGGTTATTTTCCCCTCAGGCCCGCAAATGCTCGCCCATCCAGGCAAACAGGCGGGTGTACCCCTCTTCACTTCCCTGTTCAAAGCGAAACACCGGGCCGAGCGCCATCGGTTCGGCTTTGGCGGCCAGTACCGCCAGCTCCGGCAGGTACTCTTCGCCAGGATGACCAACCCGACGCTCGCCAAGACGCCGTGCATAACGCGCGACGGCCACGTCAGGGGCGACCGCGTTCCAGACTTCGAGGATCCGTGTCACCCCGGCCTTCTCCAGATACTCAACCAGCTTCTCCTTCGGCTGAAAACCAAACCAGGCGTCGACAAGAAACGGGCAGCCTGCTGGCGCATTACGAATAATTGACCAGATGACGTCATAGGCCGCGCAGCCCAGCTTGCGGTTAAACGCCCGGTCTATTTCACTAAACTGCGCCATAAATGGCTCTTTGATGCCATCGATGGTCAGAACCGGCAGCGAAAACCGTTCCGACAACTGACGTGTTACCGTGGTTTTGCCCGATGCCGGTACACCGTTGACCAGTACGACCGTTTTTATTTGCGTAGTCATAGCAGCGCTACCACCTCCTCCCTTGTCCGTGCCGCCCGGAGCGCCGCCATCGTGTCATCACTGTCCAGCAGATGCACAATGGCGCGAATACCTTCTTCGATGTGCGCATTGCTGTCGCGCGCCCCGAACATAATAACAATATCCGCCGCTTCACTTTCGCCAAAGCGAATCGGTTCCTGCAACAATACCAGGCTAAAGCAGTCCCGTTTCACACCGCATTCCGGGCGTGCATGCGGCATGGCGATGCCCTCATCAAAGACATAGTACGCGCCATGCTCCAGCGTGCTGTCGATCACTGCCTCGCCATAGCGGGCCTCCAGATAGCCCCCGTCAATCAGCGGGCGGGCGGCAAGCCGAATCACCTGCCGCCAGTCTTTTTCTGTTACGCCAATCTGAATCGCATCCGCTTCAATAAGAAGATCTTTAATCGTCATCTGTTCTCCCTAAATATTACGCCGAATAATATTGCGCAACTCGTCGATACGAATAAAGAGAGAATCCACTTCATGGCGATATTGTTTACTTTTAACAAAGACATTTAATGCCCGGTTATATAGCAGCATTAATTGTTTTTGGACATCGCTATTTCGCGGATCCTCCGCCAGATTACCTTCGAGTGATTTTATATCGACAGCCAGCAATTGTGCCTGCTTGTCATATTCTTCCAGCGTCGTATCATCTTTTTTCCACAACGACTTCAATGATTCAAACATGGCTCACTCCCGCCCCGACGTGTGCCGGAGCACCAGGGTTATGGAATAAAATTAATGTGGTAATGGGGGATTATTTAAATAAATTCATTTTCTCGACCAGCACCTGGGTGACGGCGTCGTTCGCCGGAATCAAAAACTTCCGCACGCTGTCATTCACCTTTCCTTTCTCAAAGGTCGATTTGCACTGGCCAACCCACTGCACATTCATCTCCGTGCCGACATTCACTTTATTGATCCCTTCGGTTACGGCTTTGCGCATATCCTCGTCGCTCACACCGGTCCCGCCATGCAGCACCAGCGGCGTCCCTGTGGCGGCGCTTATCTCCTGCAAACGCTGATGCTGGATCTGCGCCTTACCGGTATATAGCCCATGCACCGTGCCGACCGAAACCGCCAGCATGTCCACGTGGGTTTCCTCGACAAAACGCTTCGCGTCTTCCACGGTGGTGAAGCAGATATCCTCTTCGGCAACGGCTTTACCGTCTTCCGAACCGCCAATTGCGCCTAATTCGGCTTCGACCGAAATATCACGTGGTCGCGCCATCTCCACCACAATACGGGTCCTGGCAATATTCTCATCAATATCCAGATGAGAACCGTCATACATTATTGAACTGAATCCGGCATCAATCGCCGTTTGAATCGCGTTAATATCCGAACAGTGATCCAAGTGCAAACAGGTAGGCACATTTTCACTTGCTGATAATGAGCGCACAGAATCAACCAGTAATTGATATCCCAGATATTGCGCCGTTCCGGTTGATATCTGAATCATTAACGGGCTGTTCGTTTGCTTTGCCGCTTTAAAAAAAGCAGGCAGCATTTCCAGACAGTGTAAATTAAAGGAACCGACAGCTTTAAATTGACGTGCTTTGGCAATTTCTAACAACGCAGTGAAATTATGCAGACTCATGGACTTTCTCCCCTTTTGGTTTAGCTGAGTTGCCATTAACGAACCAGGCAAGGAACGCGACAAAGACAATAAACAGACCGACAAACAGCCAGTTATTCTGGAAGGCATGCCCCAGCACCAGACCAGAGCTGATGACATCAGAGTCACTGAACGTCACCCCGGTGAAACCGTAACTTTCCAGCATTGGCACCAGGATGGCGGGCAGGAAGGTAATAAACAAACCATGGACAACGCCGCCGATAACTGCGCCACGACGGCCACCCAGTGCGTTACCAAAGACGCCCGCCGTGCCGCCCGCAAAGAAGTTGGTCAGCAATCCTGGCAGAATCATCGCCAGACCAAACATCGGAAAGACCAACATGCCAATAATCGAACCGACGGTGGTGGCCAGGAAGCCGACAATGACCGCGTTCGGAGCGTAAGGAAACAGCACCGGGCAATCGAGCGCCGGTTTGGCGTCCGGGACGATGCGCATGGCGATACCACGGAAAGCGGGCACCAGTTCGTTCAACAGCAGACGCACACCGCTGTAAAGAACGAATACCCCGGCCACAAACTGGATGGATTGCATGAAGGCGTACATCAGGAAGTTCACGCCATGGGAGAACTGAGAGATGTATTCCGGCCCCGCGGCCACGGCCGGGATCAGGTACATCGGTACCATCACCACCACCATGGCCAGATAGGTATCCTGCAGGAATTTAAAGTTATCCGGCAGTTGCAGATCTTCCGTTGAGCGGGAACCTTTACCGACCACTTTCGCCACTGCTGCCTGCACCAGGTAGCCGATGGTACAGAAGTGTCCCAGCGCCACATCATCAGAACCGGTAATGCGTCTGACCACCGGTTGTGCCAGCGCAGGCATCAGTACCGCCATCGCGCCGCCAAAAATACCGCCCGTGAGGATCAGCGGCAGCCCGGTCAGACCGGCTTTATAGCCAATAGCCGCCCCGATAGTTGCCATCCATAGCAATGCTTGTCCGGTGAGGAAGATGTATTTCAGCGGTGTCAGGCGGGCAATGATGATATTGACTGCGAAAATGACCATCAGCGTCAGCGCCACTTCTGAACCCAGTTCGCGGTTCGCCAGCCCGGCGATGGCCGCCACATCGGTGATGTAGCCTTTCATCCCAAAACCGTGGGTGAAAATATCATTCAGGAAGGTCAATGTGGCGACGATGATATTGATACCGGCCATCATGATTAAGAAACCGAGCAGCGTTTTAAATGTCCCCTCGGCAATTTTTCCCGGTGATTTCTTTTGTAAGATCAAACCGAGCATGGCGATAAAGGCAATTAATATTGACGCCTGCCCGAGTAGATCTTTGACGATAAACTCAATGAAGCTATTCATGGTCAGTTACCTTCATGTTATGCATTTTTAAGAATGCGATAATCTTCTGCTCGATTTCCTCTTTATCGGTCAATTTATTAAGCACAACGACACGGCTGATTTCTTCTTCACTGGCATCCGCCGTTAAAATGTCGGCAAAGACTTTTTGCGTCAAAATCATATCGGACTTAAATGCACCAGCTTCAGAAACGGTTGTGTGTTCAACTTTTGCCGGAATTTCTAATTTTTTCAGCACTGCTTTTGCGCTCATTTCGATCGCAAAGCTGGAGCCGAGGCCGCAGCCACATACGCAAAGAACTTTAAGCATGTAAATCTCCTCAAATAATATTGAGTTGTTTGGCCAGTTTGTAATGATGTCCTTCTGTGTCTACCAGACGTTTTTTCATACTAATAAGATCAATAGGGATAGGTTTATTACTCGAATTGATAATAATGGCTTTATTTTTCATACCAGATTGAATACAACGAACCACTTCACTGGCCATGATAGTGCCCTGATAAATCTCCTCGCAGGTAGGGTCACCGTTACGTAAACCATAACCAATAATCGTTTTACGAATACGCACGCCAATTCGCGGTTCAAGCTGCTTGATCATGGTGTCGATAGCCCCCTGAAAGCCCGGCGTGTACTCTCTGGTGTAACCTTCTGAACATAAAATAACGACACTGTTCTGGCTGGCAAGACGGTCTGTAATGCGTTGAGATAACTCATCAATTGGGATCTGGCACTCCGGTATAAGGGCAATATCCGCATTGCTTTTTATCGCTGATTGCAGCGTCAGCTCCCCACAGTATCCTCCCAGGACCTCTACCATAAAGACACGGCCGGGTAACGCCCGACCGGTATTCCTGAGTCGGGAAACTTCCTTAATAATTTGTTCGCAGGCGGTAGAAAATCCAATGGAATAATCACTGCCATAGACATCGTTATCAATTGTCATGCCGACACCAAAGCAATTCACATCAAATTCGCTCAGCGTATTTAAAAATTGCAGCGATCCATCACCGCCCGCCATAACCAGTACATCAATACGTAGCGACCTTAATTTTTTTGCAATTATTTCATATTCGCTTCGTACTAATTTTCGGGTTGTACGACCCGAGGTAATAATGGGGATTGAGGCAATAGAGAAATCCACCAAATCGCGCCAGGCGATTTCGTTATGCTTCTTTTCAAGTAAACCAGGTATTCCGCCATTGAACAGAGTAATGTCTGCCTGCATCAGTCTTGCGATCTGGAAAATAAAGTTATTTATTCCCGATACATCACCACCGCTAATGACTACACCGATTCTCATCGCAAATTCCCCGTTGGCTTCCCGTGGGAATATTTTTCCCTGACTTCAAGAGGTATATTTGCAATGAAAGTCACATTTTATCGATAATTTTCCGTCAACCAACCATTGACACATATGTTAAATGGCTTTTATTTGCGACTTTAATCACAAAAACACAGTGAGATTCAACTCACAGTATTTTTATTAATTCCTTTCCAATCATTGAGTTATAAAAGAAGGCGATTTGAAATATTTCGGAGAAATAAAACTGCGATTAAGGCTTTTAGAAGGATGGTAATTTTGTGATTGCAACCTCATTTTTTAACGTAAAAGAGGCATACGGGAGGATAATTCAGAAAAGGGAGAGCAAAAACAGCGGGGAAATAACCTGTCCCCGCTCCGAAGAGTCAGGGACAGCGGCAATGCGGGAAAACTTATTTTGTCAGTTCAGCGGTCATATGAACCTGGTTACCGCTGAAAGCTTCGGTAATCTGGTATGAAGAGGCGCCAGCCTGTTGTGCCTGAGCGGCAATTTTCGCTTCTGCACCAGACAGTGTAGAGTCAGTTGCGGTTACAGTCTGAGCAGCAAAAGAACCGAAAGAAGAAGCCAGAGCGATAACTGCGACAAAAGTTTTGATGCTTTTCATGATATAAACCCTTCTGAATGTTTATTGGAATGAGGCGCTTCGCCTCGATGAAATAAATAATAGACCTTAACCACATCAACAGACAGCGGAATGATTTGCATTTATCTTTCAAATTATCTGAACATGAAAAGAGAGAGGAAAATGACCACAGACTGGCTCACCGCCTTGCAGCAATTTGGACGCATGCGCAGCATGTCGGCAATGGAGACTCTGCAACGGCAAGGGGAGCCACAACACAGTCTGTTTTGGTTACAGGAAGGGACTGCCCGGGCGGTATATCACTCCGCACAGGGCCAGGAAAAAGTGAAAGAGTTCTATTTCGCCGGTGAATGCTGTTTTCTCTACCTGAGCTGGCTTACCGGATCGGTGGCGGATTACAGCCTGCAAATGCTGACCCCAGGCAGGCTTTGTGAAATCCCGCTGCGTCTGCTCGATAAACCCGAGCACCTTACTGCGCGGTTGGCTCTGCTCAGCCAACAGGTGATCTACAAGGAAAAGAAAGAGCAGATGTTTTTGCTCAATAATCCCGAACAGCGCTGGCAATACGTGCAGGCCAATTTTCCGGACTGGGAGCAACAGCTCACGCAAAAAGATCTCGCCAGTTACATTGGCATCTCCCCGGTGAGTTTGTCGCGAATTCGCGCACGTCTTAACAAAGGTTAACGACCGACACGCCCGCCCGTCTTATGCTGCCCCCTCGTTCTCTCTGCGGGCAATGCGATGACCCCATTTTTCCTCTCACAGATCCTGGCGGGCCTGTCGTTTGGCCTGGATTTGCTGGCCTTTCAGTTTATCCGTCGACAGTGTTCTCTGCTGACGCTCGCCTGTTCTACCAGCCTGCTGGCGTTCCATTTCTGGCTGCTCGGTGAAAACAGTGCCTGTGGATTGATGGCGCTGGCCGCCAGCCGATACCTGCTGGCTATCGTCACCACAAGCCAAAGAGTGAAAGGGGGATTTCTCTGTGCGTCGGTGCTATGCAGCGGACTGACCTGGCAACATCCGACAGATATCTTCCCGCTAGCGGGCAGTTTACTCATGACGATTGCCGCATTTCAGCCAACGGCAGCGGGGTTACGGCTGATCACTCTGGGCGGCAGCCTGTGCTGGCTTATCAATAATGTTCTGGCAGGTTCACCCATGGCGATAGTCATGGAAGGCACGTTTATGCTGAGTACATTGGTTTCGTACTGGCGGCTAAAGAGAGGTGTGGTGGTGGGCGGGTAACACCAGAAACGAAAAAAGCGCCCGTAGGCGCTCTTTCGACAGTGTTACGCTTATTTGGTCAGTTCTGCGGTCATGTGCACGCGGTCACCGGTGAAAGCTTCGGTGATGTGGTAAGAAGAGGCACCAGCCTGCTGAGCCTGAGCGGCGATTTTCGCTTCTGCACCGTCCATTGTGGAGGAGGTTGCGGTCACTGTCTGTGCAGCGAATGAACCGAAAGAAGAAGCCAGAGCGATAACTGCGACAAAAGTTTTGATGCTTTTCATGATATAAACCCTTCTGAATGTTTGTTGAGGTGAGGCGTTGTGCCTCGATGAAATAAATACTAGACCTGAACCTCATCAACAAAAAGCGGAAGAATTTGCTCTCAACATTCAAAAAAACTGATTTATATCTTAACCCGCAATCAAACGCTGCGGATGGGTATAAATCGTTGCCCTGCCCGGCTTGCAAAAACCCACCAGCGTCAGGTTGCAGCGCTCAGCAACCTCAACGGCCAGCGTGGTCGCAGCGGAAACGGCGAACAGAATTTCCACGCCGCACATGGCGGATTTCTGCACCATTTCATAGCTCGCACGGCTGGAGACCAGCGCCGCTCCCGTCTGCCAGGATGCCCCTTCATGGGCGCGATGACCAAGCAGCTTATCCAGCGCCACGTGACGCCCCACGTCCTCATGCCCACCCACAAGTTGCCCGGAAGGTAGCATCCAGGCGGCCGCATGGGTACAGCCCGTAAGTTTGCCAATCGGCTGGAAATCGGTGAGATGCGCCAGCGCCTGGTCCAAATTTGCCAGCTCAAATGTCTGCGTAAACGGCAGTGGTGCGACGGGTTTGCCAATGTCGTTCAGTTGCTCAACGCCGCACACGCCACACCCTGTCCGCCCGGCCAGCGCGCGACGACGCTCTTTTAGACCCATAAACCGACGGCTGGAAAGCTCAATCTGCACTTCCAGACCATTGCAGGACGGCACCACCTCCATGCCAAAAATTTCCTGGCGGGTTTCGATAATCCCTTCGGAGAGGGAAAAACCGACGGCAAACCACTCCAGGTCTTTGGGGGAGGCCATCATCACCACATGAGAAATGCCGTTATAAACCAGCGCAACGGGCACTTCCTCCGCTAACACATCGGGATGAGAATGTTGCAGATCATCGCGCTTCCAGAGTGCGACCTGGCGGGAACCTGTGATCTGAGTAGCAACTTCGTATTGTTCAGTATGGATTTTGTTCACGTTGTATTAACCGAATTAAAACAGGCGTAACCGCAATGTGGTATTCTGAGTCATACCCCTTTTGGGCCAGGGGATTTACAGCAATTTTGTACCTTTGCGGCGACGACCGCAAAGTAAAAAAAACCTCGTGACAATGTCGAAACAAGGAGCAAACCATGCAGGTCAGCAGAAGGCAGTTCTTTAAGATCTGCGCTGGCGGTATGGCAGGTACAACGGCAGCAGCGCTGGGCTTTGCCCCAAGCGTAGCACTGGCGGAGACGCGGCAATACAAATTACTGCGCACCCGTGAAACGCGAAATACCTGCACATACTGTTCTGTCGGCTGTGGGCTTTTAATGTATAGCCTCGGCGACGGCGCGAAAAACGCCAAAGCATCTATTTTCCATATCGAAGGCGACCCGGATCACCCGGTCAACCGTGGCGCGCTCTGCCCGAAAGGTGCAGGTCTGGTGGATTTTATTCATTCAGAAAGCCGCCTGAAATATCCAGAATACCGTGCGCCAGGCTCCGACAAATGGCAACAAATCACCTGGGATGACGCGTTTGCTCGCATCGCAAAACTGATCAAAAAAGACCGCGATGCCAACTACATCGCGCAAAACGCCGAAGGCACCACCGTCAACCGTTGGCTCTCCACCGGTATGCTGTGCGCCTCCGCATCCAGTAACGAAACCGGTTATTTAACCCAGAAATTTACCCGCGCCCTCGGCATGCTCGCCGTGGATAACCAGGCGCGTGTCTGACACGGACCAACGGTAGCAAGTCTTGCTCCAACATTTGGTCGCGGTGCGATGACCAACCACTGGGTAGATATGAAAAACGCCAATCTCATCATCGTGATGGGAGGGAACGCTGCTGAAGCGCATCCGGTGGGATTCCGCTGGGCGATGGAAGCAAAAATCCATAATGGCGCCAAATTAATCGTTATCGATCCTCGATTTACGCGTACCGCTTCGGTCGCGGACTTTTACACGCCCATTCGTTCCGGGACGGATATCGCTTTCCTCTCCGGGGTTCTGCTGTATCTGCTGACAAATGAAAAATACAACCGCGAATACACCGAAGCCTACACCAACGCCAGCCTGATCGTGCGTGAGGACTTCGGCTTTGAAGACGGCCTGTTTACCGGCTATGAGGCGGAAAAACGCAAATATGACCGTTCAAGCTGGAACTATGAGCTGGATGAACAGGGCTTCGCTAAGCGCGATACCACCCTTACCCATCCACGCTGCGTGTGGAATTTACTGAAACAACACGTTTCTCGCTATACGCCAGAGGTCGTGGAAAACATCTGCGGTACGCCAAAAGCGGACTTCCTGAAAGTCTGTGAATACATCGCGGAAACCAGTGCCCACGACAAAACTGCGTCGTTCCTGTACGCGCTGGGCTGGACGCAACACTCTGTTGGTGCGCAGAACATCCGTACCATGGCGATGATCCAATTGCTGCTCGGCAACATGGGGATGGCGGGCGGCGGTGTTAACGCCCTGCGCGGCCACTCCAATATTCAGGGGCTGACCGACTTAGGCCTGCTGTCGCAAAGCCTGCCGGGTTATATGACGCTGCCAAGCGAGAAACAGACGGATCTGCAAACCTACCTGACGGCAAACACGCCAAAACCGTTGTTGCAGGGTCAGGTGAACTACTGGGGCAACTACTCGAAATTCTTCGTCTCGATGATGAAAGCCTTCTATGGCGAAAAAGCGACGAAAGAAAACAGTTGGGGCTTCGACTTGCTGCCGAAGTGGGATAAGAGTTACGACGTCCTGCAGTATTTCGACATGATGTTTAAAGGTCAGGTGAACGGTTATATCTGCCAGGGTTTCAACCCGGTCGCATCGTTCCCGAACAAAAACAAAGTTGTGGCGGCACTGTCGAAACTGAAATTCCTGGTGACCATCGACCCGCTGAACACGGAAACCTCCACGTTCTGGCAGAACCACGGCGAGTCGAACGATGTTGATTCATCGAAAATCCAGACCGAAGTGTTCCGCCTGCCCTGCACCTGCTTTGCCGAAGAGAACGGCTCCATCGTGAACTCCGGCCGCTGGCTGCAATGGCACTGGAAAGGTCAGGATGCGCCGGGGGAAGCGGTCACCGACGGTGAGATTCTGGCAGGCATCTTCCTGCGCCTGCGCAAAATGTACGCCGAAGAGGGCGGTGCTAACCCTGAACAGGTGCTGAGCATGACCTGGAACTACTCCACACCACACGAACCGGCTTCGGAAGAGGTGGCAATGGAGAGTAACGGCAAGGCGCTGGCGGATATTATCGATCCGGTTACCAATACGGTCCTCGTGAAAAAAGGTCAGCAGCTCAGTTCGTTCGCCCAGTTACGTGACGACGGTACCACCTCCAGCGGCTGCTGGATTTTCGCCGGTAGCTGGACGCCGGACGGCAACCAGATGGCCAAACGCGATAATGCCGACCCGTCAGGCCTTGGTAATACGCTCGGCTGGGCATGGGCGTGGCCGCTTAACCGTCGCATCCTGTATAACCGCGCCTCCGCTGACCCGCAGGGTAAACCGTGGGATCCAAAACGCCAGCTCCTGAAATGGGACGGGGCGAAATGGGGCGGCGCGGATATCCCGGACTACAGCACTGCAGCACCGGGCAGCGATGTGGGGCCGTTTATCATGCAGCCGGAAGGGATGGGCCGCCTGTTCGCTATCGATAAGATGGCGGAAGGGCCGTTCCCGGAACATTACGAGCCGTTTGAAACACCGCTGGGCACTAACCCGCTGCACCCGAATGTGGTCTCGAACCCGGCCGCGCGCGTCTTTAAAGACGACATGGCCGCGATGGGTAAAGCGGATAAATTCCCGTATGTCGGCACCACTTACCGCCTTACCGAACACTTCCACTACTGGACCAAGCACGCATTGCTGAACGCGATCGCACAGCCGGAGCAGTTTGTGGAAATCGGTGAAAAGCTGGCGGGCAAGCTGGGGATCGTGCAGGGCGATACCGTGAAAGTCTCCTCCAACCGCGGCTATATCAAAGCCAAGGCTGTGGTGACCAAGCGTATTCGCACACTGAACGTACACGGCAAAGAGGTGGATACCATCGGTATTCCCATTCACTGGGGTTATGAAGGCGTGGCGAAGAAAGGCTTTATCGCTAACACCCTTACCCCGTTTGTCGGTGACGCAAACACCCAGACGCCGGAGTTTAAGGCCTTCCTGGTGAATGTGGAAAAGGTATAGCGGAGACGAATTATGGCTTACCAATCTCAAGATATTATCCGTCGTTCCGCCACTAACGGTTTTACCCCCGCGCCACAGGCGCGGGATCACCAGCAGGAGGTGGCGAAGCTTATCGACGTCACCACCTGTATTGGGTGTAAAGCCTGTCAGGTAGCCTGCTCGGAGTGGAACGATATTCGTGATGAAGTGGGACATAACGTCGGGGTTTACGATAACCCGGCTGACCTGACCGCTAAGTCATGGACAGTTATGCGTTTTTCCGAAGTGGAGCAGAACGACAAACTGGAATGGCTTATCCGCAAAGACGGCTGCATGCACTGTGCCGATCCGGGTTGTCTGAAGGCATGTCCCTCAGAAGGGGCTATCATTCAGTATGCCAACGGGATTGTCGACTTCCAGTCTGAACAGTGTATTGGCTGCGGCTACTGCATTGCAGGCTGCCCGTTCAACGTGCCGCGCCTGAACCCGGAAGACAACCGCGTCTACAAATGTACGCTGTGCGTAGACCGCGTTACCGTCGGTCAGGAACCGGCCTGCGTGAAAACGTGCCCGACCGGCGCTATCCACTTTGGTAGCAAAGAGGATATGAAAACGCTGGCAGGCGAACGCGTGGCGGAGCTGAAAACTCGGGGTTATGACAATGCGGGCCTGTACGATCCGGCCGGCGTTGGTGGTACACACGTCATGTACGTACTGCACCATGCCGACAAGCCGAATCTATATCACGGCCTGCCGGAAAACCCGGAAATCAGCGAAACCGTGAAGTTCTGGAAAGGTATCTGGAAGCCGCTGGCCGCTGTGGGTTTTGCAGCGACATTTGCAGCCAGTATCTTCCACTACGTCGGTGTCGGTCCAAACCGCGCAGAGGAAGAAGACGACAATCTGCATGAAGAAAAAGACGAGGTGCGCAAATGAAAAGACGTGACACCATCGTGCGCTACACGGCGCCGGAACGCATCAACCATTGGGTCACCGCCTTCTGCTTCGTGCTGGCGGCGGTGAGCGGGCTGGGCTTTTTCTTCCCGTCCTTTAACTGGCTGATGCACATTCTGGGTACGCCGCAGTTAGCGCGTATTCTGCACCCGTTTGTTGGGGTGGTGATGTTCGCGTCGTTCATCATCATGTTCTTCCGCTACTGGCATCACAACCTAATCAATCGGGATGATATCTTTTGGGCGAAGAATATTCGTAAGATCGTCGTCAACGAGGAAGTGGGTGATACCGGGCGCTATAACTTCGGCCAGAAATGTGTGTTCTGGGCGGCGATTCTCTTCCTGGTGTTGTTGCTGGTGAGCGGCATCATCATGTGGCGTCCGTACTTCGCACCCGTTTTCTCTATCCCGGTCATTCGAATTGCGATTATGGTTCATTCGTTTGCCGCAGTAGCGTTAATTGTGGTTATTATGGTGCATATCTACGCCGCACTATGGGTGAAGGGCACGATAACCGCCATGATGGAAGGCTGGGTAACCAAAACGTGGGCGAAGAAACATCACCCGCGCTGGTACCGTGAAGTCCGCCAGAAAGAGGAAAAAACGACGGAATGAGTATTCGCATAATCCCGCAAGACGAGCTGGAGAAGAGCGAGAAACGCACGGCGGAAGTGATTCCGCCGTTATTATTCCCCAGACTGAAAAATCTCTATAACCGCCGGGCAGAACGCCTGCGCGCGTTAGCAGAGCACAATCCGCTGGGTGATTACCTGCGTTTTGCCGCGCTGATCGCCCATGCCCAGGAGGTGGTGCTGTACGACCATCCGCTGGAAATCGATCTGACAGCACGTATCAAACAGGCCGCCGCTGAGGGCAAGCCGCCGCTGGATATCCATGTCCTGCCGCGCGATAAGCACTGGCACCGGCTGCTGCACTCCCTCATTGCCGAACTCAAACCGGAAATGAGTGGACCTGCGCTGGCCGTCATTGAAAATCTGGAAAAATCCTCCGAACAGGAGCTGGAGCAGATGGCCAGCGCGCTGTTTGCGTCTGATTTTAGCGCGGTGAGTAGCGATAAAGCGCCGTTTATTTGGGCTGCGCTTTCTCTCTACTGGTCGCAAATGGCCAGCCTGATCCCCGGCAAAGCCCGTGCGGAATATGGCGAGCAGCGTCAGTTCTGCCCGGTATGCGGATCGATACCTGTTTCAAGCGTTGTGCATATCGGCACCACCCAGGGGTTGCGCTATCTGCACTGCAATCTTTGTGAAACCGAGTGGCACGTGGTGCGCGTCAAATGCAGCAACTGCGAGCAGACTCGCGACTTACACTACTGGTCGCTGGACAACGAGAAGGCGGCAATCAAAGCCGAAAGCTGTGGCGATTGCGGCACCTATCTTAAGATTCTGTATCAGGAAAAAGATCCGAACGTGGAGCCTGTTGCCGATGATTTAGCTTCGCTGGTGCTTGATGCCCGTATGGAACAGGAAGGGTTCGCCCGCAGTTCCATCAATCCATTCCTCTTCCCGGGCGAAGGGGAGTAAGCGCCATTAACTGTGCCGGGTTGCCCATGCGCCCGGCTACAGTTGATACGGTGTGATCACTCCCGCTACACCGGCAAAATCACGGGTATTTCGTGTCACCCGTTCACAGCGATGAAGCTGCGCTGTCGCCAGGATTATGGCGTCTGGCTGCGTCATGCCATATTCTTGCCGCAGTTTACCGCTCCGCTCTGCAATCTAACCTGTGCATGAATAAGGCGCCTTTCTGCCTGTATTTCATCTTTGCGAGACGCTTTCCAGATTCACTCGCCTCCTGAAAATCACCTTTCCCACCGACGTCAATCCAGGTTATAACACTGGATATATATACAGAATGGAGATGTTGTAATGGCGCTGGAAATCGGAATTGCAGAGCTGGTCAGGGAGTTTATTGCCGCCGGGCGGCCATCCTCGCGAGATAAAAGTATTGATGAACGGAGGGCGGGCTACATCGCCAGTACCGTGCTGGCGGGCGAAACGGAAACCCGGGTAAACGTAGAAGATGTGCATCTCGACGGTATGGCGTTTCGCGTTATCTCCCCGCTTGAGGCAACCGGCCCATTGCCAACGCTTGTCTATTACCACGGCGGCTGCTTTATCAGCGGCGAGTTTGCCACCCATGACAACCAGTTGCGCCAGCTCGCTTTTCATAGCGGCTGTCGGGTGATTGCGGTGCAATATCGTCTGGCCCCGGAACATCCCTTTCCTGCCGCGCATGATGACGCGTACAGAGGGGCAGAAATTATCTGGCAATACGCCGATGAGCTGGGCGTGGATCGGCAAAAAGTCACCCTCGCAGGAGACAGCACGGGTGGTCATCTGGCGCTGGTTACGGCACTTCGTCTTAAAGCCGCGCAGGTATGGCAACCCGCTCAATTGATCCTGATTTATCCCATGCTCGATGCGACCGCCTATTTTGAAAGCTATACCAGCAACGGCGAGGACTATGTGATTACCCGTGACACGCTGCTCAGTGGCTACGAGCTATATCTCGGTGACACGGATCCCATGCATCCGGAAGCCAGCCCGCTCTGGCGCGATGATTTTAACGGTCTTCCTCCGGTGCATATTCTTACTGCCGAATATGACCCGCTCTGCGATGAAGGCGAAGCGTTGTTTCAACGGCTGACCGAGCAAGGGGTGGCATGTTCCTGCCAGCACCATCTTGGGGTGATTCACGGTTTCTTTCAGCTTGCTGGCATCAGCAAAACAGCTCGCGGGGCGATAAGAGATGTGGCATGGCGGTTGAGAGCGTTACCACATTGAGAACTTCATGAAGGTTTGCGTAGCGGCGAAGGTTCATTAGCGCTGCAAGAGATAGCTGAAAGGAAGAAACACCCCTTAACGAAGCAAGGAAACACCATGTCCATCGTTGCGCCCGTCGAAAAACAATTTGCCGCTTATAACGCCCATGACATTGAGATGTTTGTGGCCTGTTTTAGCGAAGATTTTACCGCATGGCGTATGCCCGCCACATCCCCTTCCACCCGTGGTCGGGAAGCGCTGCGCGCATTTTACAGCCAGCATCGTTTTAACAACCCGGCGCTGAGGGCGGAGTTGCTTAGCCGCACCGTGATGGGAAATAAGGTGTTCGATCACGAAAAAATCTATGGCATCGGCGAGCAGGTTATCGAGAATATGGCGGTATATGAGATTCAGGATGGTTTGATTAAAACCGCATGGTTTTACTTTGCCGAATAGCTTTATTTTGCCTGGGTTGAGCCCGGCGCTGGCGCCGGACTCGCTAATCACTCTTCTTCGTTGCCGCCTTCTTCATAAGCGCCATAAGGTTTAGCGGGTAACACGATATAAACCGCCTCAAATAAGGCACCCTGTTTATCGTCGCCAAACAGTTCAACCTGCAACTGAACACGCGCTTTACGCCCGCGAGCCAGTCTGTCGAGGTCACCGCTCAGAGAGCCGAGATCGGCAATCGCGCTCGGTTTACCCGTGATTGGCGTGCTGTAACGGATATGCGCATCGGCAAGAATAATCGTCCCGCCCAGATGCCGCTCACGCAGCATCAACCAGATAAGCCCCCAGCCCGTTAGCGTCGCCAGCGAGAACAGGCTTCCGGCGAACAGCGTATGGTGCGGGTTCTGGTTGCCCGTCTCCGGCATGGTGGTGATAAATTTCTGACCGGTGTACTGCTGAATGCGCACACCCATCTTTTCGCTGAGTGGAATATGCTGATACCAGGCCTGCTGCAACTGCCCACACCAGTCGCCGCGATGCAGAATATCATCCAGCGTCGCCACGGGTTTGATCATCAGGAAATGGCGCACCGGGGTGGTTTGCGGGGCGGTGATTTCGCCCTCATTGATAAAACCCAGCTTTGCAAAGAACTCTACCGCATCTTCACGTGCGCTACAGGTCACCCGCTTCACACCTTCCTGGCGCGCGACAGACTCCAGCGTCATCGCCATCAGCGTGCCGAGCCCTTTATCCTGCACGGAGGGGTGGACGGCCATAAAACGGATCGAAGCCTCATTGTCAGCATTGATATATAACCGACCAACGGCAACGATTTCGCCTTCTTCATCCACAACCATTTGATGATGGGCCATGGCATCCCAGGCGTCACGTTCGGAGCCTTTCGGCTGATGCAATGGCTTGCGCAGCATCTCCCAACGGAACTGGTAGTAAAGCTCTAGCTCTTCTTCTGTTTGCGGTACGCGAAGGTGATACATAGCTGTATTCTCTCTTGTTACCCGTGGCAACTCCGCAAGCTGGCTCATACTTGCAACCAGAACGTTACGGGGCCGTCATTAACCAGCGATACCTGCATATCTGCGGCGAATCGTCCGGTCTGTGTTTCTATCTGCTGGCTACGGCAGCGACTGACGAAATAGTCATACAGCGCCTCCGCCTTTTCCGGCGCGGCCCCTCTGGAAAAGCCAGGACGCATGCCACGTTCGGTATCCGCCGCCAGCGTAAATTGTGACACCACCAGCACGCTGCCGCCGGACTGCTGAACATTGAGGTTCATCTTGCCGTCAGCGTCACTGAAAATACGATACCCCAGTACGCGCTCGCACAGGCGGTTCGCTTTTTGCTCGTCATCTTCCCTTTCGACACCTAACAACACCAAAAGTCCCGGACCGATTTCGCCCGTCACTTCACCCGCCACGATAACGCTGGCCTGGGATACACGTTGTATCAATGCAATCATGGTTGGTCTTCTTCTTGTTCTGCGGCTTTTTTTAATCGTCGATATTCACCGAGAGTGACAGTTATTTCAGCGCCAAGCAAGACGATACACCATGTCCAGTAGACCCACAGAAACAAAATCGGGACCACCGCCAGCACGCCATAAATGAGCTGGTAAGAAGGAAATGTGGTGATATAAAGCGCAAACCCTTTTTTCCCCGCTTCAAACAATAGAGCGGCGACAAAAGCACCAATCACAGCATCACGGTTGGGCACGCGGGTGGTTGGTACAATGCTGTACAACAACCAAAAAGAGATCCACGACAAAATGAGCGGGAAAACGCGCAGCATATTATCTATCGCGCCATTGAGCCCGCTGGCCCAGCGCAGAGAGAGCAAGTAAGAGCTTATCGCCAGGCTTGCCCCGGCAAGCAGCGGCCCCAGCGTCAAAATCATCCAGTAGACAGCAAAGGAGTATATCCGCGGACGCACGCGCGTACTGCGCCAGATAGAATTGAGGGCGCTGTCGATGGAGTACATCAACAGTAATGAGGTGACCACCAGCCCACATGCTCCAACGGCGGTCATTTTGCTTGAATTGGCAACGAACTGTTCGATATAGCGTTGAATCACATCGCCGGTAGTCGGAATAAAATTAGCAAAAACAAAGTGACGCAGTTGGATGCTAACCTCAGAAAACATCGGAAAAGCGGCAAATAACGCAAAGATAACGGCAATGAGTGGCACCAATGAAAGCAACGAAACATAGGCGAGATTTCCCGCCAGCGTTGTCATGTGGTCTTCATCAATACGCAGCCAGAGTAATTTCAGCCACGACCAAATGGGTCGCGTATGGTGTTTCGTTTTATGGCGAATAAATTTCAGCATAACTGCTTCGCAAAATAGTCAGGGAGGGTGTTCTTACCCGTCACCAGAATACTGGTGATCCCCAACTGGTTAGCCCCTTCTATATTATTGGCATTATCATCGAAAAAGACAGTATTATCAGCGCTATAGCCTTCCAGTTCGAGAACACGTTGGTAGATGCGTACTTCCGGCTTACGCATTCCCATATCTTGCGAAAGATAAATATGGTCGGCGGCAGCCAAAATTTCCGGGTATTGATCCGGCCAGTACGTGGTATGAAGACTGTTGGTATTGGAGAGCACGACCACGCGGTGCCCCTGCTCACGCAGTTTTTGCATGATGCTGATAACGTCCTTACGCAGGGAGACAAAAACCGCCTGCCAGCCCGTTGCGAACTGCTCAAAGCTTAACGACATAGACATCTCTTCACAGAGCGCTTTGGCAAAATCTTCATCACTGATTTCACCCCGCTCATGAAGCTGGAACGTCTCGCCCATCGTGAAACTCTGTTTGAGTGTCGCAAGCGGCACGCGGCTAAAGTCACTCCATACGCCCAGCACCCGATTGAAGTCGATATCAACGATCACGTTACCCAAATCAAAGATATAGAGCATCTCTCTCTCCTTATTTTCCGTGGAAAGTTAACTGTAGCGGGAAAGTCAGAAGTTGAATAGTTTGCCCGCGCTGGCGGGCGACAGGAATGTGATGGGTAGAGGTTCCCGGACAGACGATGATGAAAAAAGCCTCCCCATTCATCAGGTGGTACGCACTCAGCAAAAGAAAAAGCCGCTGAGAGCAGCGGCTTTTTTTCCGGCTGGCTATTACGCCCGCCCGGCATCACGTACCTGGTTAAAAAAGAAGATTAGTCTTCTTTAGAACCACGGTTAGCGCGACGACGATCGTTTTCCGTCAGGTGACGTTTACGAATACGGATAGAGGTCGGGGTAACTTCTACCAGTTCGTCATCATCGATGAACTCCAGAGCCTGCTCCAGGGTCATCTTAACCGGCGGAACCAGAACCGTTGCTTCGTCAGTACCGGACGCACGCATGTTGGTCAGTTTCTTACCGGTCAGGCAGTTTACAGTCAGGTCGTTAGAACGGCTGTGAATACCGATGATCTGACCTTCGTAAACTTCTGCGCCGTGGCCCAGGAACAGTTTACCGCGGTCCTGCAGGCTGAACAGCGCAAAAGCAACCGCTTTACCCTGACCGTTGGAGATCAGTACGCCGTTCTGACGCTGACCCACATCGCCCGGACGAATGTCGTCGTAGTGGCTGAACGTGGAGTACAGCAGACCCGTACCAGAGGTCATGGTCATGAACTCAGAACGGAAGCCGATCAGGCCACGGCTTGGGATCACGTAGTCGAGACGTACGCGGCCTTTGCCATCTGGATTCATGTTTTTCAGGTCGCCTTTACGCTCACCCAGTGCCTGCATCACAGAACCCTGGTGCTGCTCTTCGACGTCCAGCGTGACGTTTTCGAACGGCTCTTGTTTACGGCCGTCGATTTCGCGGAAGATAACTTTCGGACGGGAAACCGCCATCTCGAAACCTTCACGACGCATGTTCTCGATCAGTACCGACAGGTGCAGCTCACCACGACCGGAAACGCGGAATGCATCAGCGTCTTCGGTTTCTTCTACGCGCAGCGCAACGTTGTGTACCAGCTCTTTGTTCAGGCGGTCAAGAATCTGACGAGAGGTAACGTACTTACCTTCTTTACCACAGAACGGAGAGGTGTTTACGCAGAAGAACATGGTTACGGTCGGCTCATCAACAGACAGTGCCGGCAGTGCTTCAACATTCTGCGTATCGCAGATGGTGTCGGAGATGTTCAGCTCGCCCAGACCGGTGATCGCGATGATATCGCCCGCTTCTGCGATATCGCTCTCGATACGCTCCAGACCCAGGTGGGTCAGAACTTTACCGACTTTACCGTTACGGGTTTTGCCTTCGCTATCAATGATAGTGACCTGCTGGTTCGGTTTCACTTTACCGCGTTTGATACGGCCGATACCGATGACGCCAACGTAGTTGTTGTAGTCCAACTGGGAGATTTGCATCTGCAGCGGGCCATCAAGGTCTACATTTGGTGCCGGTACGCGATCAACGATGGTCTGATACAGCGGGGTCATGTCTTCCGCCATATCTTCGTGATCCAGACCCGCGATACCGTTCAGCGCAGAGGCGTAAACGATAGGGAAGTCCAGCTGTTCGTCGGTTGCGTCAAGGTTTACGAACAGGTCGAATACCTGATCGACAACCCAGTCAGGACGTGCGCCCGGACGGTCGACTTTGTTGATAACAACAATCGGTTTCAGGCCATGAGCAAAGGCTTTTTTGGTCACGAAGCGCGTCTGCGGCATCGGACCATCCATTGCATCAACGACCAACAGAACGGAATCTACCATGGACATGACACGTTCAACTTCACCACCGAAGTCGGCGTGCCCCGGGGTATCAACGATGTTGATACGGTAATCATTCCATTTGATAGCGGTGTTTTTAGCCAGGATGGTAATCCCACGCTCTTTCTCCAAATCGTTGGAGTCCATCACTCGCTCTTGAGTTTCGGCACGCGCATCAAACGTACCGGATTGCTGCAGCAGCTTATCAACCAGGGTAGTTTTACCATGGTCAACGTGCGCGATGATGGCGATGTTACGCAGATTTTCGATCACAACTTTGCCTCAGGCATTTAGAAATAGCGCGTTATTGTACACGGATTAATCGCACTACAAAACAGGATCACAAACATCCCCCGCAAACAAGTATTGCAGGGTTGCTTTGTGATCATTTTCACGAAGCGAAATCGGGCTGCTCAACTAAAATTGCACCAATTCGGTGCTCGATGTTCACATGCAAGCACTGAATTGGTGCAACATAACCATTGTGGTGCAGCCCTTTTGCACTATGGTGCGCATAATAGCGCCTTTTTAGTGACATTTAAAAGTTGGCATAGATTTCGCTTTATCTTTTTCATGGCAACAACGACAGGTTAGCGCCGTAATTGTAGACCTCGTTACCACGACGACAATGATAAATCCGGGAGAGTTTAAGTATGTCCGCTGAACACGTTTTGACGATGCTGAACGAGCACGAAGTCAAGTTTGTTGATTTGCGCTTCACCGACACTAAAGGTAAAGAGCAGCACGTCACGATCCCAGCTCATCAGGTAAATGCTGACTTCTTTGAAGAAGGCAAAATGTTTGATGGCTCCTCGATTGGTGGCTGGAAAGGCATTAACGAATCTGACATGGTACTGATGCCGGACGCCTCTACCGCTGTCATTGACCCGTTCTACGAAGAACCGACTCTGATCATCCGTTGCGATATCCTCGAGCCGGGCACCATGCAGGGCTACGATCGCGACCCGCGCTCCATCGCAAAACGCGCTGAAGAATACCTGCGCGCAACAGGCATCGCAGACACCGTTCTGTTCGGGCCTGAGCCAGAGTTCTTCCTGTTCGACGACGTACGTTTCGGCAGCTCTATTTCCGGTTCCCACGTTGCTATCGATGATATCGAAGGCGCATGGAACTCCTCCACCAAATACGAAGGCGGTAACAAAGGTCACCGTCCGGCTGTTAAAGGTGGTTACTTCCCGGTTCCGCCAGTGGACTCCGCACAAGACCTGCGCTCCACTATGTGTCTGGTAATGGAAGAGATGGGCCTGGTTGTTGAAGCTCATCACCACGAAGTTGCAACTGCTGGTCAGAACGAAGTGGCAACCCGCTTCAATACCATGACCAAAAAAGCAGACGAAATTCAGATCTACAAATATGTGGTTCACAACGTTGCTCACCGCTTCGGTAAAACCGCAACCTTTATGCCAAAACCGATGTTCGGTGATAACGGTTCCGGTATGCACTGCCACATGTCTCTGTCCAAGAACGGCGTAAACCTGTTCTCTGGCGACAAATATGCTGGTCTGTCTGAGCAGGCGCTGTACTACATCGGCGGCGTTATTAAACACGCTAAAGCGATCAACGCCCTGTCCAACCCGACTACCAACTCCTACAAACGTCTGGTCCCGGGTTACGAAGCACCGGTCATGCTGGCTTACTCTGCCCGTAACCGTTCAGCTTCCATCCGTATTCCGGTGGTTGCATCTCCGAAAGCGCGTCGTATTGAAGTGCGTTTCCCGGACCCGGCTGCTAACCCGTACCTGTGCTTCGCAGCGCTGCTGATGGCTGGTCTTGATGGCATCAAGAACAAAATCCATCCGGGCGAAGCGATGGACAAAAACCTGTATGACCTGCCAGCTGAAGAAGCGAAAGAAATCCCGCAGGTTGCAGGCTCTCTGGAAGAAGCACTGAACTGCCTGAACGAAGACCGCGAGTTCCTGACTGCGGGTGGCGTATTCACCGACGACGCAATTGATGCTTACATCGCTCTGCGTATCGAAGAAAACGACCGCGTACGCATGACGCCGCACCCGGTAGAGTTCGAGCTGTACTACAGCGTTTAATAATTTAAATCCGAGGGATTTCTTGTTACAGCAAGGCGGCGATTGAGTGAATCCCCCGGAGCATAGAGATCTATGTGACCGGGGTAAGCGAAGGAAGCCAATGCCGTTGTAGCGAGAAAGACATAGGATATTTTGTTGCCGTGGAAACTTTCAGCCCATCCTAGATGGGCTTTTTTCTCCACCAACAACCTGAATTACCGCCTTATTTACTTATAAAGCGCTATACTGCACTAAAATAGTGCATTCTTTGGGAGACTGCTGGATGGCAAGTGGCTCGTTGCCCGATGCTGGGCAGATCCTCAATTCTTTAATCAACAGCATCTTGCTGGTTGATGACGAGCTGGCGGTACATTACGCCAACCCGGCGGCACAACAACTTCTGGCGCAAAGTTCCCGTAAATTATTCGGTACGCCTTTGCCGGACCTGCTGAGTTATTTCTCGCTCAATATCGTCCTGATGCGGGAAAGTCTGGATGCCGGACAAGGCTTTACGGACAATGAAGTCACCCTCGTTATCGACGGACGTTCACATATTCTCTCGTTAACGGCGCAACGGTTGCCTGAGGGCCTCATCCTTCTGGAGATGGCACCGATGGACAATCAGCGACGCCTGAGCCAGGAACAGCTCCAGCACGCCCAGCAAGTGGCAGCGCGCGATCTGGTACGCGGCCTGGCGCATGAAATCAAAAACCCGCTCGGAGGCTTACGTGGCGCGGCGCAGCTATTAAGCAAAGCCCTGCCTGACCCTTCGTTGCTGGAATACACCAAAGTCATCATTGAGCAGGCCGACCGTCTGCGTAACCTGGTGGACCGACTGCTTGGGCCACAACAGCCCGGTATGCACGTAACAGAAAGCATTCATAAAGTCGCTGAACGAGTCGTGAAACTGGTGTCGATGGAATTACCCGAAAACGTCACCCTGGTGCGCGACTATGATCCGAGCCTGCCGGAGCTGGCACACGATCCCGACCAGATTGAACAGGTGTTACTGAACATTGTTCGCAACGCACTCCAGGCGCTGGGACCCGAGGGCGGCGAAATTATTCTGCGTACCCGCACCGCGTTTCAGCTCACGCTGCACGGCGTTCGCTACCGCCTTGCGGCACGTATTGATGTGGAAGATAACGGGCCTGGTATTCCGTCAAACCTGCAGGACACGCTGTTTTACCCGATGGTGAGCGGGCGTGAAGGCGGTACTGGCTTAGGGTTATCTATCGCACGAAGTTTGATTGATCAACACTCTGGCAAAATTGAATTCACCAGTTGGCCAGGCCATACCGAGTTCTCGGTGTTCCTGCCTATTCGGAAATAGAGGTGTTTATGCAACGAGGGATAGTCTGGATCGTTGATGACGATAGCTCCATCCGTTGGGTGCTTGAACGCGCGCTCACCGGGGCTGGCTTGAGCTGTACAACGTTTGAAAACGCAAATGAAGTGCTTGATGCGCTTACCACCAAAACGCCGGACGTGCTGCTGTCAGATATTCGCATGCCCGGTATGGACGGTCTTGCCCTGTTAAAGCAAATCAAACAGCGCCACCCGATGCTTCCGGTCATCATTATGACCGCGCATTCCGATCTGGATGCGGCAGTCAGCGCGTATCAGCAAGGGGCGTTTGATTATCTGCCAAAGCCATTTGATATCGACGAAGCGGTAGCGCTGGTTGAGCGCGCCATCAGCCATTATCAGGAACAACAGCAACCGCGTAATGTGCAGGTAAGTGGGCCAACCACCGATATTATTGGTGAAGCGCCAGCCATGCAGGATGTCTTTCGCATCATTGGCCGGCTGTCGCGCTCGTCTATTAGCGTATTGATTAACGGTGAGTCCGGTACCGGTAAAGAGCTGGTCGCCCACGCGCTGCATCGCCATAGCCCGCGTGTGAAAGCACCTTTCATTGCGCTGAACATGGCGGCCATCCCAAAAGATTTGATCGAATCCGAACTGTTTGGCCATGAGAAAGGGGCGTTTACCGGCGCCAATACCATTCGTCAGGGGCGTTTCGAACAGGCCGATGGCGGTACACTGTTTCTCGATGAAATCGGTGATATGCCACTGGATGTACAGACCCGTCTGCTGCGTGTTCTGGCCGATGGACAGTTCTACCGTGTCGGTGGCTATGCGCCGGTGAAGGTCGATGTTCGCATCATCGCTGCAACGCACCAAAACCTGGAAATGCGGGTGCAGGAAGGAAAATTCCGCGAGGATTTATTCCACCGCCTGAACGTTATCCGCGTGCACCTTCCGCCGCTGCGTGAACGTCGCGAAGATATTCCCCGTCTGGCGCGCCATTTTCTTCAGGTCGCCGCACGCGAACTGGGCGTGGAAGCAAAGCAGTTGCATCCGGAAACCGAAGCGGCGCTCACTCGCCTGGCCTGGCCGGGTAACGTGCGCCAGTTGGAGAACACCTGCCGCTGGTTAACCGTGATGGCTGCCGGGCAGGAGGTCCTGATTCAGGATTTACCGGCTGAATTGTTTGAAACCACGATCCCGGAAAGCAGCACGGGACAGTCGCTGCCGGATAGCTGGGCAACGCTGTTGGCGCAATGGGCAGACAGAGCGCTACGTTCCGGTCATCAAAACCTGCTTTCCGAAGCACAACCAGAGATGGAACGGACTTTGTTGACCACTGCATTACGTCACACGCAGGGGCACAAACAAGAAGCAGCACGCTTGCTGGGATGGGGACGTAACACCCTGACGCGTAAGCTGAAAGAGTTGGGGATGGAGTAATCATCCAGCTAAATGTAAAGATTGAATAGCGAGCGCAAATTGCTGCAATTTTGCGCTTTACTGTTCCGATGAGTTCAGTATGATCTTGCCCGTCCACGGGGAGGTCATCATGCTGGAATCACTCATCAATATCGTGTCGAGCAGCGCAGGCGTTAGTGCCGCTGCCAGCCATACGCCACAAGCCGCCGTCGCTGCCGTATTGTGCGCCGCGCTGTTTGGGCTTTTTAGCTAAAGCGCCAGCAGGCGCTTCGCTTATCAGGTCACGGTCTGATATCCCCGGCCAGCGCATCGCCGCCGGGGAAACCGTTTAAATCACTCTTGAGAACTGCTGCATCCGCGCTTTCTGGCGCAGGTACACGTCAAAGCACATGCAGATGTTGCGAATTAATAAACGCCCTTTCGCCGTTACTTCAATACCCTGCTCGTTAACCTCCACCAGCCCATCAGTCGCCAGTGGCTTAAGCAATTTCAGGTCTTCGGCAAAGTAGTCGTTAAAGCGCAAATCCCATTGATTCTCAATGCTGCTGAAATCGAGACGGAAGTGGCAAATAAGCGCTTTAATCACATCACGACGAATACAGTCATCACGGGTCAGTGAGATTCCCCGCCACAAGGCATTGCCGGTTTCGTCCACCTGTTGGTAATACGCTTTTAACTCTTTCTGATTCTGCGCGTAACTGTCGCCAATCATACTGATGGCAGAAACGCCCATCCCCAACAGATCGGTATCGCCCTGGGTAGTGTAGCCCTGGAAGTTACGGTGGAGAACACCATCGCGCTGAGCCAGTGCCAGCTCGTCATCGGGGCGGGCAAAATGGTCCATGCCGATGAACTGATAACCCGCATCAGTCAGCGAGACAATGGTCTGCTGCAGGATATCTAGCTTTTGTTGAGCGGACGGCAGATCCGCATCTTTGATTTTACGCTGGGCCGCAAACAGGGAGGGAAGATGCGCGTAGTTGAATACGCTCAGGCGGTCCGGGCTCAGCTCAGCCACCCGACTCAGGGTAAAGGCAAAACTTTCCGGCGTCTGTTTTGGCAAACCATAAATCAAATCAATATTGGTCGAGGTGAAGCCAATGTCGCGCGCACGTTTAATCAACGCAAAGATGAAGGCCTCGTCTTGCTCACGGTTAACCAGCCGCTGGACCTCTTTATTAAAGTCCTGCACGCCCATGCTCAGGCGGTTAAAGCCCTCCGATCGCAAATGATCAAGGACATCCAGCTCAATTTCACGCGGATCAACTTCAATGGAGATTTCCGCATCGGCCTCGAATTGAAAATGACCACGCAGTAAGCTCATCAGGCGGCTAATTTGCGCCTTATTCAGGTAGGTTGGCGTACCACCACCCCAGTGAAGCTGGCTGACACGACGGTCAGTGAATAGCGGCGAACGGTGGATAATCTCTTGTTCCAGGGCATCCAGATATTGGTCAGCTTTATGCTGCTGGCGCGTAACAATCTTATTGCAGCCGCAGAAATAACAAAGCTTATGGCAAAACGGAATGTGCATATACAGTGACAACGGTCGCCCTGGATAACGTGCGACGGCACTACGGAAATTTTCTTCGCCATAGTCAGCGGAAAATTCCAGAGCGGTGGGGTATGACGTGTAGCGCGGCCCGGAATAGTTATATTTCTGGATAAGGGCCAGATCCCAGTCAATTCGTTGCTCAGACATGCTCACTCCTTCCGATAACGCCGCTGGCGGGTACGGCGGCCCGGCCTGACCTCATTTCGGGTCATAAGCCGGTTGCGCAGCCACAGTTTGCGCCGCGACAACCGCTGTAGTTTAACGAATAACCACACCAGATAACATATAACCGGAAGGGTTATAAGCAGGACAGCCAGGCCCATACCTGACCGTTAATTGCCGCCTTTGAGTAGACGCATCATATCTTCCCGGCCTTCTTCCTCTTCTTCTTCGTCATCGTCGTAGGAGAGGCCCAGTTGCTGCATTAATTCATCAATGCGGTCAAGTTTAGCGTCTACCCAGCTTTGCTCTTCAGCGCTCAGGGTTTCGCCCTCTTCAAGTCGTTCCAGCAGCGCGTCCAGGCGCTCATCGTTCTCCAGCAGATCCAGTTCAGCTTGCGGTGAAAGCATAGGTTTCTCGCTCTTTGGTTTGTGCTGCTTTTTGACCTGGGGCTCGGTCGCACCCAGTGGGATCGGTTTCTTGCTGCCAACGCGTGGATCGGCCTGAGAAGCGCCTTTTCCTGAGCCAGAAGACGCGCTCGCACCGCTTGCACGGCTACCAGCCGCATTGCCACGGTGTTTTTTATCGCGCTTACGGTCACGCCCTTCCTGGTTGAGTTCTTCACGTGATTTACGGTGCGCTTTGCCAGGTGTTTTGCCGCGCGGAGTGGTTGAAGGTTTTTTCATGATAATCGGCTTAGATGGTTTTATTCAGTATAGAATTGCGGCGGAATCTAGCAGAAAGCAAGCAAAGAAAAAAGGCGACAGAGTAATCTGTCGCCTTTTTTTCTGACCCTCAACCCTCAATGGGTACAACGTTCCCTGTTTGCTTACAACACACCCTGTTTTTCCCTTAGCATGTCACGTTCCGTGTTGTGGTCCTTTTATTCCCTTTTAAGACTGTCATCCAGACAGTTTCCTGGTCTTCGCCTCCTGGCGCTCCTGACCCCTCATCCTTAAGTCTTCATCCCGCAGGCTTCCTCGCCTTTACAAATACTTTACCTGCTTAATTTAAACTCACAAGTAACAAAACACCCCAAAAACACAAATTCAGAAAATTCTCTAATAACAAAACCTTTTTATTCATTAGCTTACATTTTTATGACCCTGCAATTTCTCTGAAAATTCGCATAAGCTTTATGGCAAATATCCTACAAACGACAGGGGTATTCTCTGGCAGATATCCGTTGACGAGAAAAACAGCCTTTTACGTGGGTTCAGGTATAATCCCCCCATGCCCGAGATTACGGAGACGACCATTTTGACTAACTGGAACTACCAACAGACGCATTTTGTCACCAGTGCGCCTGATATTCGCCACTTACCCGCCGACACTGGTATAGAAGTGGCTTTTGCCGGCCGCTCCAATGCAGGGAAATCCAGCGCACTTAACACGCTGACAAATCAGAAAAGCCTGGCTCGTACATCCAAAACACCCGGACGTACTCAGCTGATTAACCTGTTCGAAGTGGCCGAAGGCAAACGCCTGGTGGACTTACCAGGTTACGGTTACGCAGAAGTGCCAGAAGAGATGAAGCTCAAGTGGCAGCGTGCCTTAGGGGAATATCTTGAGAAGCGCCAGTGCCTGCAAGGCTTGGTTGTGCTGATGGATATCCGTCATCCGCTTAAAGATCTCGATCAGCAGATGATCCAGTGGGCGGTCGAGAGCAATGTGCAGATTCTGGTGTTGTTGACGAAAGCAGACAAGCTCGCCAGCGGTGCGCGTAAGGCGCAGCTTAATATGGTGCGCGAAGCAGTGGTTGCCTTTAATGGTGACGTGCAGGTAGAAGCGTTTTCGTCATTGAAGAAGCAGGGCGTAGATAAATTGCGCGAGAAGCTGGATAACTGGTTTAACACCATTGCGCCGATTACCGAGCAAACCACCGAAGAATGACCCTTAAGCGCGGCATCCGTTCGCGCTTTTTCTTTCTTTCGCCCAATAAAAAACGCCCCAGTCATTTCTGACTGGGGCGGCTAAATATTCAGCCAAATCCGATTACGTGAAGTAAAAGGTCTGAAAGATAGAACATCTTACCTCTGTACCCTACGTGTTTAACTCTACTCCCTTTTCGTTTTCGCACAAAGCACTTTTTGTAGTTTTTTTTCAACCTTTACATAGGGAATTCTAATGATCGTCACAAAATGTACTGGTTATGTTGCTTACTTACAGAAAAAGAAGCTTATGTGACCAGTACTTAGTGCGCTTGATCCCAGTTTTGCCCACTACCGACTTCCACCAGCAGCGGCACATCCAGTTTGGTACTGCTTTCCATCAACTCGTGGATCTTTTGCGATACCGCATCCACATCGTCTTTATGCACTTCAAATACCAGTTCATCGTGTACCTGCATGATCATTTTCACGCGCGGTTTTTCCGTTTGCAGCCACGCATCAACAGCAATCATTGCGCGTTTGATAATGTCTGCTGCCGTGCCCTGCATGGGTGCGTTGATAGCCGCACGCTCTGCACCGGCCCGACGCGCTGCGTTACTGGATTTGATGTCCGGCAGATAGAGCCGACGCCCTTCCAGGGTTTCAACATAGCCCTGCTCTTTCGCCTGTGCGCGGGTGCGCTCCATATAATCCAGTACACCCGGATAGCGTTCGAAGTAGAGATCCATATACTTCTGCGACTCTTTACGCGGGATATTGAGCTGGCGGGATAAACCAAACGCGCTCATGCCATAAATCAGACCGAAGTTGATAGCTTTCGCGCTGCGTCGCTGTTCATTCGACACGCTTTCCAGCGGTAAACCAAACACTTCTGCCGCCGTTGCACGGTGGATATCCTTCCCTTCGGCAAAGGCAGAGAGCAGGCCTTTATCCCGCGACAGATGCGCCATAATGCGCAATTCAATTTGCGAGTAGTCAGCGGAAACAATGACGTAGTCTTTTGGCGCGATAAACGCCTGGCGAATACGTCGGCCTTCCTCATTGCGCACCGGAATGTTTTGTAAGTTGGGATCGGTGGAGGACAGACGCCCGGTCGCCGTGACAGCCTGGTGATAGGAAGTGTGTACGCGCCCGGTCTTTGGATTGATCATCAGCGGCAGCTTATCGGTGTAAGTCGATTTCAGTTTCGACAAACCACGGTGCTCAAGAATGACTTTGGGTAAAGGGTAATCCAGCGCCAGTTCTTCCAGAACTTCCTCGGAGGTTGACGGTGCGCCGCCCGGTGTCTTCTTCAGCGGTTTGATGCCCTGTTTTTCAAAGAGAATCGTCTGTAGCTGTTTGGTTGAGGAAAGGTTAAAAGGCTCGCCTGCGATTTCATGGGCCTTCTTCTCTAATTCCGCCAGACGCAGGGCAATTTCTTCCGAATGTTTGTGCAGCACCGCAGGATCGATATTAACGCCATTACGCTCTACGCGGGAAAGCACCGGTACCAGAGGAATCTCTATGTTCTGGAAGATATTTAAAGGGCCAGCATTCTTTTGCAATTCCGGCCACATTTTCAGGTGCAGTTGCAGCGTGACGTCCGCATCTTCCGCAGCATAACGCCCGGCCTGCTCCAGATCGATCTGATTAAAGGTCAGTTGGTTTTTGCCTTTACCCGCAATCTCTTCAAATGTAATGGTTTTATGCTTTAACCAGCGATCAGACAGGCTGTCCATATCATGACGACCGGCGACACTATCCAGCGTGTAGGATTCCAGCATGGTGTCAAAGGCAATGCCACGCAGCTCAATGCCATAATTCTGCAAAATGCCACGGTCATATTTGAGGTTCTGCCCCACTTTTTGGACCTTCTCATCTTCAAGCAGGTCTTTCAGTAATTCGAGCGCCCGATCGCGAGAAATCTGGGCTGGTGCATCCAGGTAGTCATGCGCGACCGGGATATAAGCGGCTACCCCAGGTTCGGTCGCAAACGAGAGCCCCACCAGATTAGCGCTGATGTTATCCAGACTGTCCGTTTCGGTATCGAAGGCAAACACTGACGCTTTTTTGAGTTTCGCAATCCACTCGTTTAACACGTCCTCATCAAGGATGGTGACGTAGTTATCAAACGACAGGACCGCAGCAGACACTTCGGCCTCAGCTTCAACGACAACCGTCTCTTGCGGCTTCGTGGCCGGTTTAGCACCTTTTGCCTGGAGCCATTTACCGCCTTCCAGATCCGTAATCCAGCGCTTGAATTCATATTTTTTAAATAGGTTGAGTAGCGTATCTGCTATCGGTTGTTGAACTTCCAACTGTTCGCAGGTCAGCTCCAGCTCAACATCCGTTTTAATGGTCGCCAGTTGATAAGAGAGGTAAGCCACCTCTTTATTTTGCTCCAGCTTCGCCGCCATATTTTTGGCGCCACGGAAAGAGAGTTCGGCAATCTTTTCCGGCTCGGCGTACAGCGTATCCAGGCCACCAAGCCCTTGTAATAACGCCTGTGCGGTTTTTTCGCCCACGCCCGGAACACCGGGAATGTTATCTGAAGAGTCGCCCATTAAAGCGAGGAAATCTATGATCAACCCCGGCGGCACGCCGTATTTGGTTACGACCTCTTCTGGCCCCAGGACAGTATTGGTCATGGTGTTGATAAGCGTAATACCTGGCGTTACCAACTGAGCCATGTCTTTATCGCCGGTACTGATCAGGACCGGACGCCCTGCTTTTTCGGCTTCGCGCGCCAGCGTGCCGATAACATCGTCAGCCTCTACGCCCGAAACGGCCAGCAGCGGTAGCCCCATCGCTTTGACCATTTCATGCAATGGCTCGATCTGCGCGCGCAGATCGTCCGGCATTGGCGGACGGTGAGATTTATAGTGCTCAAACAGTTCGTCACGGAACGTTTTGCCCTTCGCATCAAACACCACTGCGGCATGTGTCGGCTGATACTGCAGGATCAGACTGCGCAGCATATTCAGGACGCCGTACATAGCGCCAGTAGGCTCGCCTGCACTGTTAGTCAGCGGCGGAAACGCATGGTATGCGCGGTAGAGATAGGAAGAGCCGTCAACAAGGATAAGTGGGTTTTCTGGGATCTGAACCATGATGTCCGTGCCTGTTTATCAATTTATGGCTAAAGGATGCCACAGACGGGCGAAAACATCAGTTTTTCACCGCATTTGCCGAAAAAGATTTCACGATCTGCGGGATCGCTTCCCATACATTCCTGTGGATAAGTTTGTGAATTATTTCTTAAGGACTGGATTATTGTGCATTTTTCCCGATCGCAGAAAAGTAAGTATCCTTATTTTTCAAGAGATTAAAAAAAGAGAAACGATCATTATTGCCTTTTGGTGACAATTTGCTCCATGTGGATATAAGAAAAAGTAATTTGATTTAGCACAACACCTTACGACCGCACACTAAGGCTAACCTTTACCCAATCATATGAAGTGTTTTCTGATAAGATCAGCGCCTTGCATGCGCCATGATGTACATGCTGTGATTAACCATTTGAATAAATTAACTATGTCGAGACTGCTCGTTGTATGCACTCTGGTATTGAGTGTCATACTCACCATCCTGGTGACTATCTTCTGTTCTGTACCGATCATTATCGCCGGTATTCTTAAGCTATTACTGCCGATTCCGGTACTGTGGCGCGCTATCTCTGCATTTTGTAATTTTATGATGTATTGCTGGTGTGAAGGACTGGCCTGGCTGCTGCACCTTAACCCGCATCTCCAGTGGGATATTGAAGGCCTGGAAGGGCTGAACAAAAAGAACTGGTACCTGCTTATCTGCAACCACCATAGCTGGGCAGATATCGTGGTGCTGTGCGTGCTTTTCCGCAAACATATCCCGATGAATAAGTACTTTCTTAAGCAACAGTTGGCCTGGGTTCCCTTTATTGGGCTGGCCTGCTGGGCTCTGGATATGCCGTTTATGCGTCGCTATTCGCGGGGTTACCTGATACGCCATCCCGAGCGGCGCGGTAAAGATGTAGAGACCACGCGCCGTTCCTGCGAGAAGTTTCGTCTGCATCCGACAACCATTGTGAATTTCGTTGAAGGTTCACGCTTTACCGATGAAAAACGTATCGAGACACGATCGGCATTCAATAACCTGCTCCCCCCTAAAGCAGCAGGGATAGCGATGGCTCTCGGCGTTTTGGGCAAGCAATTCGATAAATTGCTTGATGTTACGCTCTGCTATCCGGAAAACGACAAAAAACCGTTTTTTGATATGCTAAGCGGGAAGTTAACGCGCATTGTTGTTCGCGTAAATTTGTTATCGGTTAACGAAGATTTGCATGGCGATTACGTTAACGATAAGAATTTTAAGCGTGGTTTTCAGCAGTGGCTAAATGCGTTATGGAGCGAGAAAGACCAGCAAATTGACGCAATCAAACGTGAATATAATAACGCCGGTCAGTGACCGGCGTTTATGGTATTACTTCTTCTCGACAAGGTATCGAACAGTGTCAGCATACTGCTGTACGAAGATATCCATGCTGCTGGTATCCATGCCTTGCATATTCAACTGATATTTGCCGTTAACATACATGGCCGGAACTCCCTGTAACTGCAAGTCAGCAGCAGCTTTCTCTTGTTGTGCAACCAGTGATTTCACAACAAAGCTATTCCACGCCGCATCGTACTCTTCACCTTTAACGCCGGCTTTGATAAAGACATCGCGGATATCAGCAACAGACCGAACGGTTTGTGTTTTCTGCACAGCCTCAAACATCGGTGCGGTGATTTTATCTTCCACGCCAAGAGCCATTGCAACAGCCCATGCCTGAGTCATCTCTTTGCCTAACGGGCCAAGGAACTCAACATGGTATTTCGTCATTTTAGTGCCTTCCGGCAGCTTCTGTTTTACAGCATCCGCAACATGCCACACATGTTCAAAGTCGTAACAGTGCGGGCAATAGAATGAGAAAAACTCCAGGACTTGTGGTTCGCCAGCAACCGGTTTATCGAGCGTAATGTACTGTTTACCGTCGGTAAATTGTGCTGCCGAAGCGCTAAAAGCCAGAATCATTCCTGCCAGCGCCAGCCAAATTTTCTTCATGATTAAATCTCTCCAGGATGTGTCACACATTAGTAAATCGGCATTAATTGTAGAGGCGGTTCTTGCAACGCCTTTACCTGCCCAAGAAAAGTCGCCGTCTGATCGCGCCAGTAATCTTCCCCAGTTAACCACGGGAAGTTTTTGGGAAAAGCAGGATCATCCCAGCGACGGATAATCCACGCCAGATAGTAAACCAGGCGCATAGCGCGAAGCGGTTCAATAAGGCTGAGTTCGGCCGTATCAAATTCGCAGAATTCTTCATAGGCCTCGATAATCATCTCAAGTTGCATGCGCTGCTCGGCTTTGTCGCCATGCAACAACATCCAGAGATCCTGAATCGCCGGGCCATTACGGGCGTCATCCAGATCCACAAACAGCGGACCATCGCGCCAGAGTATATTCCCGGCATGACAGTCGCCATGTAAGCGCAGATTGGTAAAACGATTATGCCAGTGCGCCATGACGGCTTCGATAAGCTGATCGGCGGCACGTAAGAAACTGTCTTTCAACGAGGCTGGGATAAGCGCAGAATCTTCAAAGACCTGACGAGGCTCAAGAAGATACTCCTTCACCCCCATATCCGGACGGTGGACGAATAGTGCCTTACGGCCGGTTTGATGCAGGCGACCAAGATAGCGGCCAACCCATTCCATTTGATCCAGATTATCCGCTTCGAACTGACGCCCCCCGACGCTCGGGAAAACCGCATAATAAAACCCCTGATGGGTCAGTAAGGTTTGATTGTCGAAGGCGAGCGGTGCGGCAACAGGAACTTCATCACCCAGAAGATCCAGCGCAAATCGATGTTCTTCCTGGATTTGTTCTGCGGACCAGCGTTCAGGACGGTAGAACTTCACCACATAACGGCGACGGTCTTCGTCCTGAAACTGGTAAACACGGTTCTCATAGCTGTTAAGAGGAGTAAGACCGGAGTCGACCCGAATTCCCCGCTCAAACAACGCATCCATGATCGTGTCAGGATGGAGAGTCTGGAAAGTAAAAGCGTTATGGTTCATCCCATTATCCGCAAATAAAGCCGAATGATTGAGGATATCATTTCACTGCGCTTTCGGTGGCTTCACTTACAAGCTTTTACTCTTTAATTACGCCACGTGCGCGGAGCAAAGCAGTTTTAAAATCTTCTTCATAATCTTTCTTAATACCCGGAATTACCGCATCTTTATCTGAGTCACGCATTTTCAGGTGATAAATCAGAATGTCGTCACTTAAATCGGTAAGCTCTCCCTCATAACCTGATTCATTCGCCAGTTTCTGTAAAAATTGCATCAGACTTAATTCTGGTTCTTTCTGCCACGCAGGCTGGAGGAGTTCGATAACTTCATTCAGGCGTTTACATTTCATGGTGGTGCTCCTTACTCTTGGTACAGACACGTTATCAGGGTCAAACCCACAATAAAAGAGGCGATAAGGTTGATTAAAAAGGGTGTGGTAACAGGTGTGATACTCGCAGGCGGTAAAGCCTCGCGGATGGGAGGTCAGGATAAAGGATTACTGGTGCTAAAAGGAAAACCGCTGTGGGAATACGTCGCACACGCGATGGCGCCTCAGGTGGGGCACATTGTGATCAGTGCAAACCGTAATCTGGAAAGCTACCGGGCAAGCGGCTTACCCGTGTACCAGGATCAACTGGTTGATTTCCCCGGTCCACTGGCAGGTATGCTGTCTGTTATGCAGCAGTGCGAGAGTGAGTGGTTTCTGTTCTCTCCTTGCGACACACCTTACATTCCGGACAATCTGCTCGAGCGATTAAGTGCAGAATGTAAGAGCACAAATCCGGTGTGGGTGCATGATGGTGAACGTGACCATCCAACGATTGCCCTGGTGAACCGTATCAACGCGCCGCAACTGCAAGACTACCTTAACCGAGGAGAACGCCGGGTCATGGTTTTTATGCGTGAAGTCGGAGGGCATTCCGTCGACTTTAGCGATACAAAGGAAAGCTTTGTGAATGTGAATACACCAGAAGATCTGGCGCGCTGGCAGGAGAAAGTATGATACCCGCACTGGCTATTGCCGCCTGGAGTGGTACCGGAAAGACGACGCTACTAAAAAAGCTGATTCCTGCATTATGCGAGCAAGGGATCCGCCCCGGTCTGATTAAGCATACCCATCATAATATGGACGTTGATAAGCCCGGTAAGGACAGTTACGAGTTACGTAAAGCCGGTGCAGCACAAACGATTGTGGCCAGTTCGCAACGCTGGGCCTTAATGACCGAAACGCCGGATGAGCCGGAGCTTAATTTAGCGTATCTGGTCAGCCGAATGGATGCTTCTACGCTGGATCTGGTGCTCGTTGAGGGCTTTAAGCACGAAGCAGTCGCTAAGATCTTACTGTTTCGTCAGGGCTGCGGACACAGAGAAGAAGAACTTATTATCGATAAACATGTCATCGCTATCGCCAGTGATGTCCCGCTGGCCGTGGATGTTCCGCTTTTAGATATCAATGATATAGCGCAGATTTCGGCATTTGTTATGCGCTGGTTAGGGCGATAAGGAAGGTTACCATCAGGAGGAAAAGTGTCTGGTAATAAATTAAAGCGTGAAAACGCAAAAAGCCCATCCGTGAGGATGGGCTTTTTACTTGTCTGATGCCTGGCAGTTCCCTACTCTCACATGGGGAGACCCCACACTACCATCGGCGCTACGGCGTTTCACTTCTGAGTTCGGCATGGGGTCAGGTGGGACCACCGCGCTAAAGCCGCCAGGCAAATTCTGTTGCCGGAAACGAATCTTTTTCACTGTGGCTGCGTTGGCTGCATTCGCAAAGTCAGTCACATACTCATGTATGCTTCTTCCTTTCCTTCATTTGCCGCCTTGCCTCAGCGTAAAATCTTTCGTTCCCGAAAATCTGTATCTAAGCTGAAAATTCTCTCAATCCGCCAAAACATCTTCGGCGTTGTAAGGTTAAGCCTCACGGTTCATTAGTACCGGTTAGCTCAACGCATCGCTGCGCTTACACACCCGGCCTATCAACGTCGTCGTCTTCAACGTTCCTTTAGTGTCCTTAAGGACAAGGGAGAACTCATCTCGGGGCAAGTTTCGTGCTTAGATGCTTTCAGCACTTATCTCTTCCGCATGTAGCTACCGGGCAGTGCCATTGGCATGACAACCCGAACACCAGTGATGCGTCCACTCCGGTCCTCTCGTACTAGGAGCAGCCCCCCTCAATTCTCCAGCGCCCACGGCAGATAGGGACCGAACTGTCTCACGACGTTCTAAACCCAGCTCGCGTACCACTTTAAATGGCGAACAGCCATACCCTTGGGACCTACTTCAGCCCCAGGATGTGATGAGCCGACATCGAGGTGCCAAACACCGCCGTCGATATGAACTCTTGGGCGGTATCAGCCTGTTATCCCCGGAGTACCTTTTATCCGTTGAGCGATGGCCCTTCCATTCAGAACCACCGGATCACTATGACCTGCTTTCGCACCTGCTCGCGCCGTCACGCTCGCAGTCAAGCTGGCTTATGCCATTGCACTAACCTCCTGATGTCCGACCAGGATTAGCCAACCTTCGTGCTCCTCCGTTACTCTTTGGGAGGAGACCGCCCCAGTCAAACTACCCACCAGACACTGTCCGCAACCCGGATTACGGGTCCACGTTAGAACATCAAACATTAAAGGGTGGTATTTCAAGGTTGGCTCCATGCAGACTGGCGTCCACACTTCAAAGCCTCCCACCTATCCTACACATCAAGGCTCAATGTTCAGTGTCAAGCTATAGTAAAGGTTCACGGGGTCTTTCCGTCTTGCCGCGGGTACACTGCATCTTCACAGCGAGTTCAATTTCACTGAGTCTCGGGTGGAGACAGCCTGGCCATCATTACGCCATTCGTGCAGGTCGGAACTTACCCGACAAGGAATTTCGCTACCTTAGGACCGTTATAGTTACGGCCGCCGTTTACCGGGGCTTCGATCAAGAGCTTCTCCTTACGGATAACCCCATCAATTAACCTTCCGGCACCGGGCAGGCGTCACACCGTATACGTCCACTTTCGTGTTTGCACAGTGCTGTGTTTTTAATAAACAGTTGCAGCCAGCTGGTATCTTCGACTGATTTCAGCTCCACCCGCAGGGGCTTCACCTACATATCAGCGTGCCTTCTCCCGAAGTTACGGCACCATTTTGCCTAGTTCCTTCACCCGAGTTCTCTCAAGCGCCTTGGTATTCTCTACCTGACCACCTGTGTCGGTTTGGGGTACGATTTCGTGTTACCTGATGCTTAGAGGCTTTTCCTGGAAGCAGGGCATTTGTTACTTCATCACCGTAGTGACTCGTCATCACACCTCAGCCTTGATTATCCGGATTTGCCTGGATAACCAGCCTACATGCTTAAACCGGGACAACCGTCGCCCGGCTAACATAGCCTTCTCCGTCCCCCCTTCGCAGTAACACCAAGTACAGGAATATTAACCTGTTTCCCATCGACTACGCCTTTCGGCCTCGCCTTAGGGGTCGACTCACCCTGCCCCGATTAACGTTGGACAGGAACCCTTGGTCTTCCGGCGAGCGGGCTTTTCACCCGCTTTATCGTTACTTATGTCAGCATTCGCACTTCTGATACCTCCAGCATGCCTCACAGCACACCTTCGCAGGCTTACAGAACGCTCCCCTACCCAACAACACTTAGTGTCGCTGCCGCAGCTTCGGTGCATGGTTTAGCCCCGTTACATCTTCCGCGCAGGCCGACTCGACCAGTGAGCTATTACGCTTTCTTTAAATGATGGCTGCTTCTAAGCCAACATCCTGGCTGTCTGTGCCTTCCCACATCGTTTCCCACTTAACCATGACTTTGGGACCTTAGCTGGCGGTCTGGGTTGTTTCCCTCTTCACGACGGACGTTAGCACCCGCCGTGTGTCTCCCGTGATAACATTCTCCGGTATTCGTAGTTTGCATCGGGTTGGTAAGCCGGGATGGCCCCCTAGCCGAAACAGTGCTCTACCCCCGGAGATGAATTCACGAGGCGCTACCTAAATAGCTTTCGGGGAGAACCAGCTATCTCCCGGTTTGATTGGCCTTTCACCCCCAGCCACAAGTCATCCGCTAATTTTTCAACATTAGTCGGTTCGGTCCTCCAGTTAGTGTTACCCAACCTTCAACCTGCCCATGGCTAGATCACCGGGTTTCGGGTCTATACCCTGCAACTTAACGCCCAGTTAAGACTCGGTTTCCCTTCGGCTCCCCTATTCGGTTAACCTTGCTACAGAATATAAGTCGCTGACCCATTATACAAAAGGTACGCAGTCACCCCATTAAGAGGCTCCCACTGCTTGTACGTACACGGTTTCAGGTTCTTTTTCACTCCCCTCGCCGGGGTTCTTTTCGCCTTTCCCTCACGGTACTGGTTCACTATCGGTCAGTCAGGAGTATTTAGCCTTGGAGGATGGTCCCCCCATATTCAGACAGGATACCACGTGTCCCGCCCTACTCATCGAGCTCACAGCCTGTGTGCTTTCGTGTACGGGGCTGTCACCCTGTATCGCCGGACTTTCCAGACCGTTCCACTAACACACAAGCTGATTCAGGCTCTGGGCTGCTCCCCGTTCGCTCGCCGCTACTGGGGGAATCTCGGTTGATTTCTTTTCCTCGGGGTACTTAGATGTTTCAGTTCCCCCGGTTCGCCTCGTTTGACTATGTATTCATCAAACGATAGTGCAACGGATTGCACTGGGTTTCCCCATTCGGACATCGCCGGGTCAAAGGTTCATATCACCTCGCCGGCGCTTTTCGCAGATTAGCACGTCCTTCATCGCCTCTGACTGCCAGGGCATCCACCGTGTACGCTTAGTCGCTTAACCTCACAACCCGAAGATGTTTCGTAAAACATCATCGTGTCGCGAAAATTTGAGAGACTCGAACACACTTTCGTGTGTCGTTTCAATTTTCAGCTTGATCCAGATTTTTAAAGAGCAAATATCTCAAACATGACTCGAAAGTCAGTTTTGAGATATCGGTGGCAACGCCTTTCACACATTACCGCGCAAGTGGCGTCCCCTAGGGGATTCGAACCCCTGTTACCGCCGTGAAAGGGCGGTGTCCTGGGCCTCTAGACGAAGGGGACACTTAAGTCTCGCTCGCAAGACGCCTTGCTTTTTACTTTTCATCAGACAATCTGTGTGAGCACTACAAAGGCAGGTTCTTTAAGGTAAGGAGGTGATCCAACCGCAGGTTCCCCTACGGTTACCTTGTTACGACTTCACCCCAGTCATGAATCACAAAGTGGTAAGCGCCCTCCCGAAGGTTAAGCTACCTACTTCTTTTGCAACCCACTCCCATGGTGTGACGGGCGGTGTGTACAAGGCCCGGGAACGTATTCACCGTGGCATTCTGATCCACGATTACTAGCGATTCCGACTTCATGGAGTCGAGTTGCAGACTCCAATCCGGACTACGACATACTTTATGAGGTCCGCTTGCTCTCGCGAGGTCGCTTCTCTTTGTATATGCCATTGTAGCACGTGTGTAGCCCTGGTCGTAAGGGCCATGATGACTTGACGTCATCCCCACCTTCCTCCAGTTTATCACTGGCAGTCTCCTTTGAGTTCCCGGCCGGACCGCTGGCAACAAAGGATAAGGGTTGCGCTCGTTGCGGGACTTAACCCAACATTTCACAACACGAGCTGACGACAGCCATGCAGCACCTGTCTCACGGTTCCCGAAGGCACTAAGGCATCTCTGCCAAATTCCGTGGATGTCAAGACCAGGTAAGGTTCTTCGCGTTGCATCGAATTAAACCACATGCTCCACCGCTTGTGCGGGCCCCCGTCAATTCATTTGAGTTTTAACCTTGCGGCCGTACTCCCCAGGCGGTCGACTTAACGCGTTAGCTCCGGAAGCCACGCCTCAAGGGCACAACCTCCAAGTCGACATCGTTTACGGCGTGGACTACCAGGGTATCTAATCCTGTTTGCTCCCCACGCTTTCGCACCTGAGCGTCAGTCTTTGTCCAGGGGGCCGCCTTCGCCACCGGTATTCCTCCAGATCTCTACGCATTTCACCGCTACACCTGGAATTCTACCCCCCTCTACAAGACTCAAGCCTGCCAGTTTCGAATGCAGTTCCCAGGTTGAGCCCGGGGATTTCACATCCGACTTGACAGACCGCCTGCGTGCGCTTTACGCCCAGTAATTCCGATTAACGCTTGCACCCTCCGTATTACCGCGGCTGCTGGCACGGAGTTAGCCGGTGCTTCTTCTGCGGGTAACGTCAATCAACACGGTTATTAACCGTATTGCCTTCCTCCCCGCTGAAAGTGCTTTACAACCCGAAGGCCTTCTTCACACACGCGGCATGGCTGCATCAGGCTTGCGCCCATTGTGCAATATTCCCCACTGCTGCCTCCCGTAGGAGTCTGGACCGTGTCTCAGTTCCAGTGTGGCTGGTCATCCTCTCAGACCAGCTAGGGATCGTCGCCTTGGTGAGCCATTACCTCACCAACTAGCTAATCCCATCTGGGCACATCCGATGGCAAGAGGCCCGAAGGTCCCCCTCTTTGGTCTTGCGACATTATGCGGTATTAGCTACCGTTTCCAGTAGTTATCCCCCTCCATCGGGCAGTTTCCCAGACATTACTCACCCGTCCGCCACTCGTCACCCGAGAGCAAGCTCTCTGTGCTACCGTTCGACTTGCATGTGTTAGGCCTGCCGCCAGCGTTCAATCTGAGCCATGATCAAACTCTTCAATTTAAAAGTTTGATGCTCGTAGAATTAAACTTCGTAATGAATTACGTGTTCACTCTATGAGACTTGGTATTCATTTATCGTCCGAGGACGTTAAGAATCCATGTCACTTTGAGTGCCCACACAGATTGTCTGATAAATTGTTAAAGAGCAGTGCCGCTTCGTTTTTCGCTGCGGCGCGGGGTGTGCATATTACGCTTTCCCGCTGCAGAGTCAAGTGTTTATTTTCACTTTTCTCTGCGGAATTCTCACCGGCATTCGCCTGAGAACCCTGCTAACCCGGCGGCTTGTTTGCCGTTGTTCCGTGTCAGTGGAGGCGCATTATAGGGAGTTCTTGTGAAGTGACAAGTATAAATTTCAAAAAAGTTTTTAACCGTCTCTTTTTTCAACAAGACGCGGTAAAAAGCACCGTAAAAGGCCTGTTTTGCTGTTTTTGCCACCACAGGAATAGCCCCGGTGGCATACTAAAGAGTGAATAAGAATAAAAGGAAGCGATAAATGTCTTTGAACGCACAACAGCTTGCCGCGCAAAAAAACCTCTCATGGGTGCTGGCGGAGAAACTGGCACAACAAATTCTGAGAGGCGAATACGCCCCGGGCTGCATTTTGCCTGGCGAGATAGAGTTGGGTGAACAGTTCGGTGTAAGCCGCACGGCGGTCAGGGAGGCGGTAAAGACATTAACGGCGAAAGGTATGGTGCTTCCTCGCCCGCGCATCGGGACCCGGGTTATGCCCAAAGAGAACTGGAATTTCCTTGATAAAGAATTACTGGTCTGGTGGATGAGCGAGGATAACTTTCATGAAGTCATCCAGCACTTCCTTATTATGCGTAACAGTCTCGAACCACAAGCTTGCCAGTTGGCGGCACAATTAGGCAGCGCGGAACAAAAAGCACACCTCAATACATTAATGGAAGAGATGGTGTATCTGAAAAAGCACTTTAACCGTGATCGCTGGATTGAAGTTGATATGTCCTGGCACGAACATATTTATACGATGAGTGCTAATCCTTTTCTTATCTCTTTCGCTACGCTGTTCCATTCTATATACCATACCTACTTTACTTCCATCACTCAGGACCAGGCCATAAAGCTCGATCTGCATCAGGCTATTGTTGATGCGATTCAGGAAAGTGATGGGGATAGTGCCTTTCAGGCCTGCCAGACTCTGTTGAAGACGCCAAACGCGCCAACGGCAAAATAACAGGACAAAGAATGACTGAAAAGAAAGCTCGCAGTATGGCCGGATTGCCGTGGATTGCGGCCATGGCCTTCTTTATGCAGGCGCTGGACGCCACCATTCTGAACACCGCACTACCCGCTATCGCACAAAGCCTTGATCGTTCTCCTCTTGCGATGCAGTCCGCCATTATCAGTTATACCCTGACGGTCGCCATGTTGATTCCGGCAAGCGGCTGGCTGGCGGACCGTTTTGGCACCCGGCGTGTCTTCATGCTGGCCGTCACCCTCTTTACGCTGGGTTCACTGGCCTGCGCACTCTCGACGTCGCTCGGGGCGCTGGTCTGCTTTCGCGTGATTCAGGGAATAGGCGGCGCAATGATGATGCCCGTTGCACGTCTGGCACTGCTGCGCGCCTATCCGCGCAGCGAGCTTCTACCGGTACTTAACTTTGTCACTATGCCAGGCCTGGTAGGTCCCATTCTCGGCCCGGTATTGGGTGGCGTGCTGGTGACCTGGGCAAGCTGGCACTGGATCTTCCTTATTAATATTCCGATTGGCATAGCCGGGATTTTATATGCGCGTAAATATATGCCGAACTTCACCACACCGCGTAAAGGCTTCGATACCGGCGGCTTTTTCCTCTTTGGCCTGAGCCTGGTCCTGTTTTCCAGTGGCATGGAGTTGTTTGGCGAGAAAATTGTCGCAAGCTGGCTGGCATCGGCCGTGATACTGAGTGGCGTGCTGTTATTTCTTCTTTATATTCGCCACGCGCGCCGTCACCCCACGCCGCTCATCTCGCTCAATCTGTTTAAGACACGCACCTTCTCTGTGGGCATTATCGGTAATATTGCTTCGCGACTGGGGACGGGCTGTGTGCCATTTTTGATGCCGCTGATGCTACAGGTTGGGTTTGGCTATCCTGCACTGATTGCCGGATGCATGATGGCGCCGACGGCAATGGGGTCCATTCTGGCAAAATCTATGGTCACCCAGGTATTGCGCCGCCTTGGTTACAGGAAAACCCTGGTAGCCATTACCCTGTTTATCGGTTTGATGATTGCGCAATTTTCTCTGCAATCACCGTCAATGGAAGTGTGGCTGCTGATATTACCGCTGTTCATCCTGGGGATGGCCATGTCCACACAATTCACCGCCATGAATACCATTACGCTTGCCGACCTGACTGACGAAAACGCCAGTAGCGGGAATAGTGTGCTTGCCGTAACGCAACAGCTCTCCATCAGCCTTGGTGTCGCCGTCAGTGCGGCAGTTTTGCGGTTTTACGAAGGGTTTGACAGCGCGAATACCGTGGAACAGTTTCACTATACCTTTGTGACGATGGGTGCCATCACCCTGGTATCCGCCCTGACCTTTATGCTGTTAAAGCCGAAAGATGGTCGTAACCTGATAAAAGAAAAGCATTAATACTACGCTGAGCCACGCTCCATCAACACCGGCGTAAGCTGTAGCCGCTGTTGTTGTTGCGTAGGGTCAGAGATACGGTGAATCAACACATCGATCGCCAGCTCCCCCAGTTCATCTTTCGGCTGATGAATGGTGGTGAGCGGTGGCGTCATATACTGCGCCAGTTCAATGTCGTCATAACCAACAATGGCAATATCCTGCGGCACACGCAGCCCGGCCTGATACAGTGCCAGGTAAGCCCCGACAGCCATCGCATCATTACAAATAAATACCGCCTGCGGGCGCGCTTCCAGTGCCAGCAGCATCTGCATTGCTTCAAAGCCGCCGCTGAACTCAAAGTTGCCAATAATTTCATCACCGTCATGGATGGTCAGGCCCGCGCGGGCCATCGCATCACGATAACCTTCGAGGCGCAGGCGGGCAGGCGTTTTATCTAGCGGGCCAGCAATACAGGCAATATGGGTATGGCCTTTATTGATCAGGTACTGCGTCGCCATGTCGCCGCCGAGCAGAGAATTATCCTGAATAAGGTCACTGTCCCCATCAAACGGAGCCCAGTCCATCATCACCGTGGGCACCGAGGGGTAACGCTGCAGAATTTCCCGGGAAGGCTGATGCGTTTCCGTACATAAAAGCAGCAGACCATCGACACGCTTTTGCATCAGCGTTTCCAGATTGCTGTTCATGCGCTGCTCATCCCCTTCGGTGTTGCATAACACCAGGCTATAACCGCGCTCAAAGCAGCTACGCTCCACGCCACGTACCAGTTCAGAGTAGAAAGGGTTGGTACTGGCGGTAATCAACATCCCGATAGTGCGGGTTTGATTGATTTTCAGGCTGCGCGCCAGCGCAGACGGCGCATAGTTGAGCGCCTTGATCGCGGACTCCACCTTTTCGCGGATGGCTTCACTGACAAAGCGATCTTTATTGATAACATGCGAAACGGTTGACGTCGATACGCCCGCCATCCGGGCCACATCCTTCATCGTAGCCAATCATCACCCCTGCTCAGCCAGGAAATCGTCAATTTCTTTGCGCCACGGAACAGACGGTTGCGCGCCTTTGCGAGTGACAGCAATGGCCGCCGCCGCATGAGCAAAACGAATAGCATCATCCAGCGCGAGGTCTTCCAGCAGTGCGGTCATCAGAGCACCATTAAAGGTATCCCCGGCTGCAATGGTATCAATGGCTTTCACTTTAAAACCCGGAACACGACGACCGTCGCCTTTCACGCTAGCCCAGACACCACGGCTTCCCAGCGTAATGATGACCGTATCAATGCCTTTGGCGTGTAGTACCTGCGCCGCGCGCGCCGCATCTTCATCGCTGGCAACATTAATACCCGTCAGTTTTTCGGCTTCGGTTTCATTCGGTGTGATGATGTCCACCAGCGCCAGCAACTCATCAGAAAGCTCACGTGCCGGAGCGGGGTTGAGCGCCACAATGGTCTGGTTTGCATGGGCAATACGCGCTGCGGCCAAAACGCTTTCTACCGGGGATTCCAGTTGCATTAACAGCGCGGAAGCCTGGGCAATACGCTCCTGCTGTGCATCAACAAGTGCCGGGGAGAGCGCCGCGTTCGCGCCCGCATGAATACCGATGACATTCTCACCTTCGCCATTAACAAAAATCAGCGCCACGCCGGTCGACTCATTAGCAATCACGCTAACAGGCGCCACATCAATGTTGTCGCTAATTAGTTGTTGGCGGACACGTTCACCGGTGTCGTCATCACCCGTGCAGGCAATGAAGGCTATATCCGCACCGCTGCGCCCGGCAGCCACCGCCTGGTTTGCACCTTTACCGCCGAATGCAATCTGATATTGCGTGCCGGTAACGGTCTCCCCGGGGGTTGGGAATGATTCAAGGTTAAGAATGTGATCGGCATTAATACTACCGAGGACAACAAGTTTGCCTGTGGTTTTCATGATGAGCTTGTCCATTAAAATGCGCCACCCGCCAGCGGGTGGCGCGAGCTCTGCTTTTCTTGATGCTTTTTTTCAGGCTACCCTGGTGAGATAGCCTGACGATTTTTATTGTTTGATAACCAGTTTCAGGTCTACCGGGATCTTCGCGTGAACTTTTTCACCTTTCAGCACCTGTGCTGCGGTGTCTACGCCTTTCGCGCCAATCATTTCCGGAAGCTGAGCAATCGTCGCCGCCATTTTGCCGTCATTTACGGCTTTTACGCCATCAGGCGTACCGTCAAACCCAACCACCATCACATCTGTTTTACCGGCAGTTTGCAGGGCGCGCATCGCACCCAGCGCCATTTCATCGTTCTGTGCAAACACCGCCTGTACATCCGGGTGCGCCGTCAGCAGGTTCTGCATAACGTTCAGGCCTTTTGTACGGTCAAAGTCAGCCGGCTGGCTCGCCAGGACGTTAAATTTATGGGCGGCAACAGCCTGCTGGAAGCCTTCGCCACGCTCACGGGCAGCAGATGTCCCCGCAATACCCTGCAATTCGATAACTTTCGCGCCTTCACCGGCTTTCTTGGCAATGTAATCGCCAGCAATTTTACCGCCCAGCACGTTATCCGAAGCGATGTGGCTTACCACTTCGCCTTTCGCAGCAGCACGGTCAAGGGTGATAACCGGAATATTTGCCTGATTCGCCATCTTCACGGCGTTACCTACAGCGTCGGAATCAGTCGGGTTGATAAGCAGCAGTTTGGTACCGCGTACCGTTAAGTCCTGAACGTTAGCCAGCTCTTTTGCCGGGTTATTTTGTGAATCCAGCACAACCAGATCGTAACCCAGTTTGTCCGCTTCTTTTTGCGCGCCATCTTTAAGGCTAACGAAGAACGGGTTGTTCAGCGTGGAAATAACCAATGCAATCGTGTCTTTCGCCATCGCGTTCGCGCTTACGGTGGCGCTCAGTGCAACAGCAGAAACCAGAGTAGCCAGTTTTTTCATGTTCATATCATGATGTCCTGTAGTGTAGGTAATTACTGCTTTTTGTTGTCTACCAAGACCGCCAGCAGAATCACCACTGCTTTAACGATCATCTGGTAATAGGAGGAAACACTTAACAAATTCAATCCATTATTCAGGAAGCCGAGAATCAATGCGCCGATCAATGTCCCAACGATGCGCCCTTTACCGCCTGCAAGACTGGTACCGCCCAACACCACCGCAGCGATAGCATCCAGCTCATAGCCGGTACCTGCAGTCGGTTGCCCTGAGGAGAGGCGCGCAACTTCAATGATGCCCGCCAGCGACGCCAAAAGCCCACACAAAGAGTAGACAATCACTTTGACTTTATCGACGCTAATACCGGACAAGCGTGTTGCGGCTTCATTTCCCCCGAGCGCATAGATATAGCGTCCCAGACGGGTGTGATGCAGTAAGTACCAGGTGGCGATAAAGACAATTGCCATGAGCCATACTGGTGTCGGGATCCCCAGCGGGCGACCAATACCAAACCAGCCAAAGATATCTGCATTGTCCGTAAAACCGGTGTTGATCGGGCTCCCGTTGGTGTACACCAGCGTCACACCGCGCAGTAAGAGCATCATGACCAGGGTTGCGATGAACGCCTGCACTCGCCCTTTCGCCACGATAGTCCCGGTTACCGCGCCAATAGCAGCCCCCAGCGCCAGAGCGGCGGCGACAGCTACCAGCGCATTTACTTCCATACCGACGAGCGACGCGGCAACCGCACCGGTCAACGCCAGCAGAGAACCGACGGACAGATCGATCCCGGAAGTTAAAATAACCAGCGTCATGCCAACCGCCATAATGGCGTTCACAGAGGTTTGCTGCAGGATATTCAACAGGTTATTGACGGTAAAAAAGTTCGGACTCATGGTCGACACAATGGCAATCAGCACCAACAAGGCGATCAGCGATTTTTGTTCCATCAACCACGCTTTGGTGAAATAGCGGCGACCAGAAACAGCCTGGGTAGTCATCTTTTTTACTCCTGATTCACACGATTAAGCTTGCCCACTGCGGCAGCCATCAATACTTCCTGAGTGGCCTGCTCGCGCGTGAATTCACCGCCGAGATGCCCTTCATGCATCACCATGATGCGATCACTCATACCTAAGACTTCTGGCATCTCCGATGACACCAGAATGATACTCAGGCCGTCGGCCTTGAACTGGTTAATAAGCTGATAAATCTCTTTTTTCGCCCCGACATCAACGCCGCGGGTCGGCTCATCGAGGATCAGCACTTTCGGACGCGTCATCAAACCGCGTGCGATAGCCACTTTCTGCTGGTTACCACCAGAAAGCAGGCCAATAGCCTGTTCCATTGATGGCGTTTTGACATTGAACAGACGAATGAAATCACTCACCGCCTGCTGCTCTTCTTTATGTTTTAAATTGCCACCCGGACGGCTGAAATAACCCAGCGCCGTCAGCGACATATTCTCTTTAACCGACATACCCAGCACTAAACCATCACGCTTGCGGTCTTCGGAGATATAGACGATACCGTTCGCCAGGCCATCCTGCGGTGAACGGGTAACAACTTCATGGCCATCCAGCGTGACGCTCCCGCTGGTGCGCGGCAGCGCGCCATAAAGCACTTTCATCAGTTCGGTACGCCCGGCGCCCATCAGGCCCGCCACGCCCAGAATCTCCCCTTTGCGCAGGGTAAAACTCACATTGTTCACGCCTGGGCCGCACAGGTTATCTACTTTCAGACGGATATCGCCAGGCGCTTTATCGAGGCGCGGGTATTGATCTTCCAGTTTGCGCCCAACCATCATTTCGATAAGCGTATCTTCGGTCAGCGTTGCAACTTCACGCTCGGCGATAAACTGGCCGTCGCGGAACACGGTCACATCATCGCAAATCTCGAAGATCTCTTTCATACGGTGAGAGATATAGACAATCCCGCGCCCCTGCGCTTTCAATTCGCGAATGACGCGGAAAAGGGATTCAGTTTCGGTATCGGTCAGGGCATCGGTCGGTTCATCCATAATGATGACCTGCGACTCATAACTCAGGACCTTTGCAATCTCGACCATCTGTTGATCGCCAATGGAAAGCTCACCCACCAGCCTGTCGCTTTTAAAGCGGAGATTCAGTTTAAGCAGCAGCTTATCAGCTTCGGCATACATCTTTTTCCAGTCGATTTTGCCAAAGCGGTTAACGAATTCACGACCGATAAAGATATTTTCGGCAATGGTGAGCTGGGGGATCAGGTTAAGTTCCTGGTGAATAATGCCGATGCCGGCTTCTTGCGAAGATTTCGGTCCGGTAAAGGTGGTCTCTTTACCCAGCCACAGTAATGAACCGGCATCACGGGTATAGATGCCGGTCAGGACTTTCATCATCGTGGATTTGCCCGCGCCATTTTCGCCGACCAGCGCCATGACGCGGCCGGGATAAACATTTAACGCGGCGCCAGACAGGGCTTTCACGCCCGGGAACGCTTTATCGATCCCTTTGAGTTGCAGTAATGCGTCCATGATGGCCTCAGAAGGTGACGCCAGCACAGAGAATGATATTCGCATACGGGGAACATTCCCCGCTGCGAATCACCGCCTGACTGTCCGCGGTGTGTTTTTTAAATTGTTCGTGTGAAACATAACGAACTTCTATGGTATTCCCCTGGTGTTGCTGCAGCTGCTCAATGTGATTGAGCAACGTTTCGTGGAGCTGTGGATTCTGCTGTTCGATTTCCGACGCGAGGATAGCTGCTTCAACCTGCATCTCGGCGGTGACCACCTCCAGTACCTGCATAAAGGATGGAACCCCCTGGGTTAATGCCATATCAATACGCGCGGTGCTTTTCGGCACAGGCAAGCCTGCATCACAAACCACCAGCGTATCGGTATGCCCAAGACGGGAGATGACCGACGAGATTTCAGCGTTGAGAACAGTACCTTTTTTCATTTTATGCTCCATTAGCGAAACGTTTCGCTGATCTCAGTGTAGACCTGAGAATGTTCAGAAAACCACCATGGCATTACAGAATTGTGATCGAAATCGAAACGTTTCGCGCGCGTTGCAGAAAGAAAACACAAGTTATCTTACTTAAATAAAATTGCGGGAGATAAATAGCAAAAACCCCTCACGAAGAGGGGTTTTAAAAGGCGTTAAATTTCAACCTGCGTACCGAGTTCGATAACCCGGTTGGGTGGGATTTCAAACTGGTCCGGCGCACGCAGCGCATTGCGTTGCAACAGGAGGTATAACTTGCCACGCAGCCGTAGATACCAGGGCCGTTTACCCACAATCAGCGACTCATGCGACATAAAGAAGGATGTCTCCATCATGCGGCAACTGAGCCCTTCCAGACCGCAGCGGTGGAACACCTCTTCCACATTTGGCGTTTCACGCCAGCCATAGCTGGCTACCACACGCCAGAACGTCGGCGAGAGTTGCTCAATCTGCACACGACGCACATTGTGCACATAGGGCGCATCTTCTGTACGTAGCGTCAGCAGGATCACACGTTCATGCAGTACTTTGTTATGTTTCAGGTTATGCAACATAGCAAACGGAATCACATTCAGCGCGCGGGACATATATACCGCAGTACCCGGAACTCGCACCGGCGGCGATTTTTCCAGCGAGGCAATCATCGCTTCCAGTGAGTTGCCGTGCTCATGCATGCGCCGCAGCAGGCGGAAACGCTCGCTCTTCCATGTGGTCATCACGATGAACATGACCAGACCCAGACTCAACGGTAACCAGCCACCGGACAGCAACTTATCGAGGTTAGCCGAGAAAAGCGGTACATCTATACACAGGAACATGGTAAGCAACAAACCGACAACCATTTTGTTCCAGTGCCAGTTCTTGCGCGCCACGGTCATAGAAAGAATCGACGTCAGCACCATTGTACCGGTCACCGCAATACCATAAGCCGCCGCCAGGTTACTGGAGTGTTCAAAACTCACGATCACGATAACAACCGCGAAGTAGAGCAGCCAGTTAATAAAGGGAATGTAGATCTGCCCGGATTCCATCTCCGACGTATGGATAATGCGCATTGGCGAGAGATAACCCAGACGCACTGCCTGGCGTGTCAGAGAGAACACGCCCGAGATAACCGCCTGAGACGCAATGACCGTCGCCAGCGTTGCGATGATCAACATCGGAATCAGAGCCCATTCTGGAGCCAGCAGGAAGAACGGGTTTTTGATCGCTTCCGGGGTTTTCAGCAGCAACGCCCCCTGACCAAAGTAATTCAGCGCCAGTGATGGTAATACCACGATAAACCACGCAAGGCGAATGGGCAGCTTACCGAAATGGCCCATATCCGCATACAACGCCTCTACCCCGGTGATAGAAAGTACCACCGCGCCCAGCGCAACAAACGAGACGGCTTTGTATTGAAGGAAGAAATTGACCGCCCAGGCCGGGTTAAGCGCCTGCAGCACCTCAGGGTTGCTGATAATACCGCGCGCACCCAGCACCGCCAGAATCAAAAACCAGGCCAGCATGATGGGAGCAAAGAGTTTGCCTACCAGCCCTGTGCCGTGCTTTTGGATCATAAACAGCAGCGTGAGCACCAAAATAGACAACGGAACAATCCACGTATCCAGCGATGGTGCGACGATTTCGAGCCCTTCTATAGCCGACATCACTGAGATGGCGGGAGTAATGACCACTTCTCCATAGAAGAAACTGCCGCCAATAAGCCCCATGATAACAAGCACGGAGGTCATTCTGGCGGAGGTATTGCGTCCTGCCAGCGACATCAGCGTTAAGATCCCACCTTCACCTGCGTTATCTGCACGCATGACAAAAGTTAGGTATTTAACCGAGACGACCAGTATCAGCAGCCAGAAGATGAGCGACAAAAAGCCGAAGACGGCGTCGCGTTCAACCCCAAAACCAAATTGACCTGACAAACATTCACGAAGTGTATAAAGCGGGCTGGTGCCGATATCACCGTAGACAACCCCAATAGCCGCGAGTGTTATCGCGGGCAACGATTGCTTATTATCAGTGCTCATAGACTAATCTTTTGTTTGAATGACAAATGTGTGCTTAGTCCCTTGGCCCACAAAAAGCGCACAGTATGCACGATTATTTATGAAATCGTACCCCCTAATTGCGACCGTATTAACCTGGCGCAAAGAAAATGATGCCGTTGTTCAGTCTATTACAAGCCTTTATCGAAACGTCTATACTCGCAGTTGCAAGCCGGAATCGCGGCGAAAGGATGCAAATCAATTATGGCTCACTCACATTTATTAGCAGAAAGAATTTCCCGCTTAAGTAGCGCGCTGGAAAAAGGTCTTTTTGAGCGTAGCCACGCTATTCGCCTGTGCCTGCTGGCCGCGTTAAGTGGTGAAAGCGTCTTTCTGCTCGGCCCGCCGGGTATCGCCAAAAGCCTGATCGCCCGCCGCCTGAAATTCGCCTTTAAAAATGCCCGCGCTTTTGAATATCTGATGACCCGCTTCTCCACACCCGAAGAGGTGTTTGGTCCTCTTTCTATTCAGGCGCTGAAAGATGAAGGGCGTTATGAACGTTTAACACATGGCTATCTGCCGGAAGCGGAGATTGTGTTTCTGGACGAAATCTGGAAAGCCGGCCCGGCGATCCTGAATACGCTATTAACCGCCATTAACGAACGTCGCTTTCGCAACGGCGCGCTGGAAGAGAAAATCCCCATGCGTTTGCTGGTGGCGGCATCTAACGAACTGCCCGAGGCTGACAGTAGCCTCGAAGCACTCTATGACCGCATGCTGATTCGCCTGTGGCTCGATAAAGTGCAGGATAAGAGTAACTTCCGCTCGATGCTCATCAGCCAGCAGGATGAAAGCGATAATCCGGTGCCAGCTGATCTGCAAATCAGCGATGAGGATTATGCGCGCTGGCAGCAGGAAATCGTGCAGGTGAAGCTACCCGACGCCGTTTTTGAGCTGATTTTCATGCTACGCCAGCAGCTTGATAACTTACCTACTGCGCCTTATGTCTCTGACCGTCGCTGGAAAAAGGCCATTCGTCTGCTTCAGGCTAGCGCCTTTTTCAGCGGACGCGATGCGGTGGCCCCTGTGGATTTGATCTTGCTGAAAGACTGCCTGTGGCATGACGCTGAAAGCATGCGTCTGATGCAAAATCAGTTGGAAATATTGATGACCGGGCACGCGTGGCAGCAGCAATCCATGCTGACGCAACTGGGCGCGATTGCGCAGCGCAACATCCAGCTTCAGCAGCAGCACAGCGACAAAACGGCCCTCAAAGTTTCGCGCCAGGGCGGCATGTTCAGCCGTCGTCCGCATTACGATTTGCCGGAAGATCTGCAAGACAGCACGCTGACATTGTTGCTCCAGCAACCGTTAAAATTACATGACATGCAGGTCATTCATGTGACTATCGAACGCGCCGCGCTGGCCCAGTGGCTGGCAAAAGGCGGGGAGATCCGTGGCAAACTTAACGGCATTGGCTTCGCGCAGATCCTTAACCTTGAAGTCGACACCAGTTTGCATCTGTTGATCCGCGATATCAGCCTGCAGGGTTCCCGTCTTGCTTTACCAGGTGGAACGGCAACCCATGTGCCGGAAGAAATAAAGCAGCAACTGGAAGCGCTCGACACGCTCTGGCATCAGCAGCACACCCGTTTTAGCGAACAGCAAAAATGCCTGTTCATTCCTGGCGACTGGTTGGGTCGCATTGAAGCCAGCCTGCAGGACGTTCGCGCGCAGATACAACAGGCGCTTCAATGCTGACGCTGGATGCACTAAATGCCCTGCTGGCTATCAGTGAGGAGACGATAGTTGAAGAGCTTATCGTCGCCTTACTGGCCTCCCCCCAGTTGGCTGTTTTCTTTGAAAAATTCCCCAAACTCAAGCACGTCATTACCGAAGATGTCCCCCGCTGGCGCGAAGCGCTGAAAAATCACCTGAAAGAGACACAGGTGCCGCCAGAACTTGCCGAAGAAGTGCTCTGCTATCAGCAGAGCCAGTTGCTTTCCACTTCACAGTTCGTCGTTCAGTTGCCGCAAATTCTGACGCTTCTGGATAAGCTTCGCTCGCCGTTTTCCGCGCAGGCAAACACCATGGTGAAGGACAACCCGACCTTTACCCCGGCGTTACAAACGCTTTTCTTACAGCGCTGGCGGTTAAGTCTGGTGGTACAGACAACCGCGTTTAATCAGCAACTCCTGGAAGAGGAACGCGAGCAGTTACTCAGTGAAGTACAGGAACGCATGACCCTAAGCGGCCAGCTTGAACCGGTACTGATTGAAAACGAAAATGCCGCCGGGCGGTTATGGGATATGAGCGCCGGGCAAATTAAGCGCGGCGATTACCGACTTATCGTGCAATACGGTGACTTCCTGACCGAGCAGCCGGAACTCAAGCAACTGGCGGAACAACTTGGGCGATCCCGTGAGGCAAAATCCGTTCCGCGCAAAGATGCCCCCATGGAAACCTTCCGTATGCTGGTGCGCGAACCCTCTACCGTGCCGGAGCAGGTTGACGGGCTGCATCAAAGTGACGATATCCTGCGTCTGTTGCCGCCGGAACTGGCGACGCTGGGTATTACCGAGCTGGAATATGAGTTCTACCGTCGGCTGGTAGAGAAACAACTGCTGACCTACCGCCTGCATGGCGATGCCTGGCGGGAAAGAGAAGTTGAGCGCCCGGTTATTCATCAGGATTTCGATGAACAGCCGCGCGGGCCGTTTATTGTGTGTGTGGATACATCCGGTTCGATGGGCGGGTTCAATGAACAGTGCGCAAAAGCCTTCTGCCTGGCGCTGATGCGCGTGGCGCTGGCAGACAAACGACGCTGCTTTATTATGCTGTTTTCCAGCGAGGTCGTGCGTTATGAGCTGACCTGCCAGCAAGGGCTGGAGCACGCTATCCGCTTTCTGAGCCAGCGTTTTCGCGGCGGTACGGATTTAGCAAGCTGCTTTCGCGCCATTATTGAACGCATGCAGGGCGGGGAGTGGTATGACGCCGACGCGGTGGTTATCTCTGACTTTATCGCCCAGCGCCTGCCGGACGATGTAATAGGCAAGGTCAAGGAACTACAGGCTGTACACCAGCACCGTTTTCACGCCGTTGCGATGTCAGCACACGGAAAACCCGGCATCATGCGCATCTTCGATCATATCTGGCGCTTTGATACCGGGATGAGAAGCCGTTTGCTCAGGCGCTGGCGCCGCTAATTACAGCAATGCGTCGACGGTCTCGCGAACCTGTGCAGGCCATACGCCACATTGAACCTGGCCGATGTGTGGCAGTTGCAGTAGCAGCATCGTCAAACGAGACTGGCCAATACCACCACCGATCGTTTGCGGCATCTCACCGCGCAACAACGCCTGGTGCCAGTCGAGACGCAGACGATCTTCATCACCCGTGATGTTAAGCTGACGTTTCAGTGCATCAGCATCTACGCGGATCCCCATAGAAGAGAGCTCGATCGCATCTTCCAGTACCGGGTTCCATACCAGGATATCACCGTTCAGGCCGTGCAAACCTGTCTCACCGGGCGTACTCCAGTCGTCATAATCCGGTGCACGGACATCGTGTCGCTGACCATCGCTGAGTTTCCCGCCAATCCCCATCAGAAAGACTGCGCCCAGATCTTTGGCTATTGCGCGTTCACGCCCTTTTGCGTCCAGCCCCGGATAACGGCTCAGTAGCTCTTCGCTGTGCACAAAGTGGATCTGCGCTGGCAGGAAGGGCGTCAGGCCAAACTCTTTGCTCACTGCCGCTTCGGTTGCTTTGATTCCGGCATAGATGGCTTCAACCGTCGATCTCAGCGTGCCGGTGTGGCGTTCGCCATCACCCAGTACGCGTTCCCAGTCCCATTGATCAACATAAACAGAATGGATTGGGGAGAGGCGGTCTTCATCCGGACGCAGGGCTTTCATGTGCGTGTACAGCCCTTCGCCAGCGCTGAAATCATGTTGTCCCAGCGTCTGACGTTTCCATTTGGCCAGCGAGTGGACAACTTCAAATTGCGCATCCGGCAGGTTTTTGACTTTTACCTGTACCGCTTTTTCACAGCCCGACAGGTTATCCTGAGTCCCATCTCCTACACGGCTTAGAATCGGTGCCTGAACTTCAATTAGCCCCAGTTTTTCTTCAAGCTGGCGGGAAAAATGCGACTTCACGAATACGATCTGACGTTGTTTGCTGATGTAAGCGGATTTCATTTTTTAACTCCTTTGTTCTGTTGCAAACGATTAAGCAACAAAATCTCGCCTTTATTCAATAATCAACAACAAAAAAGCCGGAGAGGGTTTTGATTCGTTAAAATGAGCCGCTAAAATAGGAAGAATGTTTATTCATCATAAGAAAAACCTATGGAAAATTATCAGATCGACAATCTGGACCGAGGCATCCTTGACGCCTTAATGGCGAATGCGCGTACTGCTTACGCTGAGCTTGCCAAGCAATTCGGTGTAAGCCCGGGGACAATTCACGTTCGCGTAGAGAAAATGAAGCAGGCGGGGATTATTACCGGCGCGCGGATTGACGTCAGCCCCAAACAATTAGGTTATGACGTCTGCTGCTTTATCGGCATTATCCTTAAAAGCGCAAAAGACTATCCCTCCGCACTGGCGCGCCTGGAAAGCCTGGAAGAGGTGACAGAAGCCTACTACACCACCGGCCACTACAGCATTTTTATTAAAGTCATGTGCCGCTCGATCGATGCTCTGCAACAGGTGCTTATCAACAAGATCCAAACAATTGATGAAATCCAGTCCACTGAAACGCTGATCTCTTTGCAAAACCCCATAATGCGTACGATCCGCCCGTAACAGGGCGTTTTACCCCACCGTTAATACCCATATTGTCCACAGGTAGATCCCAGCCCATTCACAGCGTACAATACGCAGCTCATAACCGGAGTGGACCTGATGGCAGATATTACACTTATTAGTGGCAGTACTCTGGGTGGCGCAGAATATGTAGCGGAACACCTGGCGGAAAAACTGGAAGAAGCAGGCTTTACAACCGAAACCCTGCACGGCCCGTTACTGGAAGATCTGCCGCAGTCAGGAACCTGGCTGGTGGTAAGTTCTACCCATGGCGCAGGCGATCTGCCGGATAACATCCAGCCGTTTTATGACGATCTTAATGAACAAAAACCTGACCTTTCTGCCGTACGCTTTGGCGCGATTGGTATCGGTAGCCGCGAATATGACACCTTTTGCGGTGCGATTGAAAAACTCGAGGTTTCATTGAAAGCCTGTGGGGCAAAACAGCTAGGTGAAACAGCGAAGATCAACATCCTTGATCATGACATTCCTGAAGATCCGGCTGAAATTTGGCTCGGATCCTGGATTAATTTACTCAATATCGATTAAAGATCGCGCGATCGAGTGTGGATAACTATGCTTAAAAGCGTTGATCAACCGGTAGTTATCCAAAGTATAACCGTCGCTTAGTTTTTGAGTTGTGTATAACTACCCATTCTGATCCCAGCTTATACTGACCAGGATCACCGATCATTCACAGCTAATGATCCAGGCTAACATCATGATCTTCATATCAGGATCCGGGTTATCCACAAGACAGGCCGATCCTAATAAGAGATCACAGTAAAACAGATCTCTCTATATAAAGATCTTCTTTTTAATACCCGGGATCCTGATGCTTTCTCACTGAGCTAAAGTTGAGTAGAATCCACGGCCCAGGCATCAATCCACTTTCTAACCGCTTTACGCGAGGCAATACACCATGTTTTATCCGGATCCTTTTGACGTCATCATCATTGGCGGGGGTCATGCAGGCACTGAGGCCGCGATGGCCGCAGCGCGTATGGGTCAACAGACTCTGCTTTTGACACACAATATCGACACGCTGGGGCAAATGAGTTGCAACCCGGCCATTGGCGGTATTGGGAAAGGACACCTGGTAAAAGAAGTGGATGCACTCGGCGGTCTGATGGCAAAAGCGATCGATCTGGCGGGTATCCAGTTTAGGATACTAAACGGCAGTAAAGGCCCGGCAGTCCGTGCGACCCGAGCACAGGCAGATCGCGTACTTTACCGTCAGGCTGTGCGTACCGCGCTGGAAAACCAGCCAAATTTGATGATCTTCCAGCAGGCGGTAGAAGATCTGATTGTGGAAAACGATCGCGTGGTGGGTGCAGTCACCCAGATGGGCCTGAAATTCCGCGCTAAAGCGGTCGTTTTGACCGTCGGGACATTCCTTGACGGCAAGATTCACATCGGGCTGGATAACTACAGCGGTGGCCGTGCAGGCGATCCGCCGTCCATTCCCCTTTCTCGTCGTCTGCGTGAACTACCGCTGCGCGTAAGCCGCCTGAAAACCGGTACGCCGCCGCGTATTGACGCTCGTACCATTGATTTTAGCGTCCTGGCGCAGCAGCACGGCGATAATCCGATGCCGGTCTTCTCGTTTATGGGCAATGCCGCGCAACACCCGCGTCAGGTGCCGTGCTACATCACCCACACCAACGAGAAAACCCATGAGGTTATTCGCAATAACCTCGATCGCAGCCCGATGTATGCTGGCGTGATCGAAGGGATCGGGCCACGCTACTGCCCGTCGATCGAAGACAAAGTGATGCGCTTTGCCGATCGTAACCAGCACCAGATCTTCCTGGAGCCGGAAGGGCTGACCTCTAACGAAATTTACCCGAACGGTATCTCCACCAGCCTGCCGTTCGATGTACAGATGAAAATCGTCCGCTCGATGGAGGGGATGGAAAACGCCAAAATCGTTCGCCCTGGCTATGCCATTGAGTACGATTTCTTCGACCCGCGTGACCTGAAACCGACCCTGGAGAGTAAATATATCCATGGACTGTTCTTTGCCGGCCAAATCAACGGCACCACTGGCTACGAAGAGGCAGCGGCCCAGGGGCTGTTGGCTGGTCTGAACGCAGCACGCTTCTCTGCCGAGAAAGAGGGCTGGGCGCCGGCACGTTCTCAGGCTTATCTGGGCGTACTGGTCGACGATCTTTGCACTCTGGGTACCAAAGAACCGTACCGCATGTTCACCTCCCGTGCCGAATATCGCCTGATGCTGCGTGAAGATAACGCCGATCTGCGTCTGACCGAAATCGGCCGTGAGCTTGGCCTCGTGGACGACGAACGCTGGGCGCGCTACAACGAGAAACTCGAAAATATCGAACGTGAACGTCAGCGTCTGAAATCTATCTGGGTGAACCCAACCTCGGAAGCTGCGCCGGAAGTGAATAAAAACCTGACGGCACCGCTGTCTCGTGAAGCCAGCGGTGAAGATCTGTTGCGTCGCCCGGAAATGACTTACGACCAACTGGTACAACTGGCACCGTTCGTTCCAGGTCTGAGCGACGAACAGGCGGCTGAGCAGGTTGAGATTCAGGTGAAGTACGAGGGTTATATCGCGCGTCAGCAGGATGAAATTGAAAAACAGCAGCGTAACGAGAATACGCTGTTACCTGCATCGCTGGATTACCGTCAGGTCAGCGGCCTGTCGAATGAAGTGATCGCGAAACTAAACGATCACAAACCGGCCTCCATCGGACAGGCATCGCGTATTTCCGGGATCACACCTGCCGCGATCTCCATTCTGCTGGTCTGGTTGAAAAAACAGGGTATGCTGCGCCGTAGCGCCTGATACTCTTCACGCAACATGTGCTGACAGAGAGTGCGTTGCCTGTCAGCACAACAGATTTAAAGCCCGGTAAGCGTTAACGCCACCGGGTATATTTTTCAGACAGGTAATCACCGTGCTCAATAAACTTTCTCGTCTGCTCGATGAAGCAGGTATTTCGCTCACCGATCACCAGAAAAACCAGCTGGTAGCCTATGTCGAAATGCTCCACAAATGGAACAAAGCCTACAATCTGACTTCCGTACGTGACCCGAACGAGATGCTGATTCGCCATATCCTCGATAGCATCGTGGTTGCGCCGCACTTGCAGGGGGAGCGGTTTATCGATGTCGGAACGGGGCCTGGCCTGCCGGGGATCCCGTTATCTATTGTTCTTCCTGATGCACACTTCACCCTGCTGGATAGCCTGGGTAAACGGGTCCGTTTTCTGCGCCAGGTTCAGCATGAACTTCATTTGCCGAACATCACTCCCGTACAGAGCCGCGTTGAAGATTTTCCGGCCGAGCCGCCTTTTGATGGCGTCATCAGCCGGGCATTCGCATCATTGAATGACATGGTGAACTGGTGCCAGCATCTGCCTGGAACACAAGGCAAGTTCTATGCCCTTAAGGGGTTGATTCCAAATGATGAAATTGACACGCTGCCTGCTCAGTTTTCAGTAGAATCTATCGTCAAATTAGACGTGCCTCACCTTGAGGGTGACCGACATCTCGTGGTCATTAAGGCAAACAAAATTTAATTTTTATCAAAAAATGTAGAATTCGTGCTGTTTTCTGAATGTTAAAAAACGGCGTAAAAAACAGTGATACGTTCGGTTACATTTAACGCATATTTCACTTCGTTTTTTCTAAGTTTTAACGCCGTAATTTTGCTTAACCATGAAAATAGTCAACAGCGAAAATATCAGTCTGCTAAAAATCGACATTCGCACGTATTGATGAATGTTAAATGATTATTATAAATGTCAATGAAAGGTTTTTATTGTATACCGAGCTGTTTTAAAAAGAGTTGTCAGTAATCATCTGTAATATCAAAAAGATGAAAAGGCGCAAATTCCTGATGGCAATATTTTGGCGAGCGCATAAATGTTTAATTTGTGATCTGGTGCACGCTTTAGCAACAGGTATTTCGCGTTATTCAACATTGTGTCTGATGGTTCACAGTTTCGCTAAAAGTTGAAAAATAGCCCTCGGGAAAATTATTTAAACATTTATTCACCTTTTCGCTACTTATTGTTTGAAATCACGAGGCCGCACCGTATAATTTGACCGCTTTTTGATGCTTGACTCCGGGCCTTAAAGAACGTTTTATACGACACGCGGCCTACCTCGAAGTGAGCAGGAGTTAAAAGTGATGTCTGTGTCGCTCTTGGGTCGAAATGTTGCTCGCAGGCTTCTGCTTATTCAGTTTCTGGCGGTAATAGCAAGCGGATTGCTGTTTAGCCTCAAAGACCCCTTCTGGGGCACTTCCGCCGTGTGCGGCGGTATGGCAGTCTTTCTGCCGAATATGTTGTTTATGATTTTTGCCTGGCGTCATCAGGCGCATACACCAGCCAGAGGCCGAGTGGCCTGGTCCTTCGCCTTCGGCGAAGTGTTCAAGGTGTTAGCAACATTCGTGTTGCTGGTGGTGGCGCTGGCAGTTTTAAAGGCGGTGTTTTTACCGCTGATAGTCACGTGGGTTTCGGTGCTGGTTGTTCAGATACTGGCACCCGCTGTAATTAACAACAAAGGGTAAGAGGCATCATGTCTGCAGGAGAAATCTCAACACCGCAGGAGTACATAGGCCACCATCTGAATAACCTTCAGATTGACCTTCGTACGCTTTCGCTGGTGGATCCGCATAACCCCCCGGCCACCTTCTGGACTCTCAACATTGACTCCATGTTTTTCTCGGTGGTTCTGGGTCTGTTGTTCCTGGTGATGTTCCGTAGCGTAGCCAAAAAGGCCACCAGCGGCGTCCCGGGGAAATTCCAGACCGCGATTGAGCTGGTTATTGGTTTTGTCCACGGTAGCGTGAAAGACATGTACCACGGCAAAAGCAAGCTTATCGCGCCACTGGCCCTGACGATTTTCGTCTGGGTATTCCTGATGAACCTGATGGATTTGCTGCCTATCGACCTGCTGCCGTACATTGCTGAGCATGTACTGGGTCTGCCTGCGCTGCGCGTGGTGCCGTCTGCGGACGTGAACATCACCCTGTCGATGGCGTTGGGCGTATTTATCCTGATTCTGTTCTACAGCATCAAAATGAAAGGCCTGGGTGGTTTTGCTAAAGAGCTGACACTCCAGCCGTTCAACCACCCGGTGTTTATCCCGGTCAACCTTATCCTGGAAGGTGTTAGCCTGCTGTCCAAACCGGTTTCTCTCGGTCTGCGACTGTTCGGCAACATGTATGCCGGTGAGTTGATTTTCATTCTGATTGCTGGTCTGTTGCCGTGGTGGTCACAGTGGATCCTGAATGTGCCATGGGCCATTTTCCACATCCTGATTATTACGCTGCAAGCCTTCATTTTCATGGTTCTGACGATCGTCTATCTGTCGATGGCGTCTGAAGAGCATTGATTTTTAACAACACTACTACGTTTTAACTGAAACAATCTGGAGACTGTCATGGAAAACCTGAATATGGATCTGCTGTACATGGCTGCCGCTATTATGATGGGTCTGGCGGCAATCGGTGCTGCGATCGGTATCGGCATCCTCGGGGGTAAATTCCTGGAAGGCGCAGCGCGTCAACCTGATCTGATTCCTCTTCTGCGTACTCAGTTCTTTATCGTTATGGGTCTGGTGGACGCAATCCCGATGATCGCTGTAGGTCTGGGTCTGTACGTGATGTTTGCTGTCGCGTAGTAAGGGTTGCTTTTTACAGCAAGTATTTAGAACGTTAACCAGATAAGAGGCATTGTGCTGTGAATCTAAACGCAACAATCCTCGGCCAGGCCATCGCGTTTGTCCTGTTCGTTCTGTTCTGCATGAAGTATGTATGGCCGCCATTAATGGCAGCCATTGAAAAACGTCAGAAAGAAATCGCTGACGGTTTGGCTTCTGCGGAACGAGCTAAGAAGGATTTGGACCTTGCACAGGCCAATGCGACCGACCAGCTGAAAAAAGCGAAAGCAGAAGCTCAGGTCATCATTGAGCAGGCGAACAAACGCCGCGCTCAGATCCTGGACGAAGCGAAAGCAGAAGCCGAGCAGGAACGTAACAAAATCGTGGCGCAGGCTCAGGCGGAAATTGACGCCGAGCGTAAACGTGCTCGCGAAGAGCTGCGTAAACAAGTGGCTCTGCTGGCTGTTGCCGGCGCCGAGAAGATCATCGAGCGTTCCGTGGATGAAGCTGCTAACAGCGACATCGTGAATAAACTGGTCGCTGAACTGTAAGGAGGGAGGGGCCGATGTCTGAATTTGTAACGGTAGCTCGCCCCTACGCCAAAGCAGCTTTTGACTTTGCTGTCGAACACCAGGGTGTTGATCGCTGGCAGGATATGCTGGCGTTCGCGGCCGAGGTGACGAAAAACGAACATATGGCAGAGCTTCTCTCCGGTGCTATTGCGCCGGAAACGCTTGCCGAGTCGTTTATCGCAGTCTGTGGGGAGCAACTTGACGACAACGGTCAGAACCTGATTCGGGTGATGGCTGAAAATGGTCGTCTTAAAGTGCTTCCTGATGTTCTTGAGCAGTTTGTTCAATTGCGTGCAGCCAGCGAGGCTATCGCAGAAGTCGAAGTGACCTCTGCGACCGCACTGAGTGAAGAACAGCTTTCGAAAATCAGCGCCGCGATGGAAAAACGTCTGTCACGCAAAGTTAAGCTGAATTGCAAAATCGATAAGTCTGTAATGGCAGGTGTTATCATCCGTGCGGGTGATATGGTCATTGATGGTAGCGTACGCGGCCGTCTTGAACGCCTCGCAGACGTCTTGCAGTCTTAAGGGGACTGGAGCATGCAACTGAATTCCACCGAAATCAGCGAACTGATCAAGCAGCGCATTGCTCAGTTCAGTGTTGTGAGTGAAGCTCACAACGAAGGTACTATTGTTTCTGTAAGTGACGGTGTTATCCGCATTCACGGCCTGGCCGATTGTATGCAGGGTGAGATGATTTCCCTGCCGGGTAACCGTTACGCTATCGCACTGAACCTGGAGCGCGACTCCGTGGGTGCAGTTGTGATGGGTCCGTATGCTGACCTCGCCGAAGGCATGAAGGTTAAATGTACGGGTCGTATCCTGGAAGTTCCGGTTGGTCGTGGTCTGCTGGGCCGCGTTGTGAACACTCTGGGTGCACCGATTGATGGTAAAGGTCCGCTGGAGCACGACGGCTTCTCCGCTGTTGAAGCTATCGCACCGGGCGTTATCGAACGTCAATCCGTCGATCAGCCGGTACAGACTGGTTATAAATCCGTTGACGCCATGATCCCAATCGGTCGTGGTCAGCGTGAATTGATCATCGGTGACCGTCAGACCGGTAAAACCGCTCTGGCCATCGACGCCATCATCAACCAGCGTGATTCCGGCATCAAGTGCGTCTACGTGGCCATCGGCCAGAAAGCGTCCACCATTTCTAACGTGGTACGTAAACTGGAAGAACACGGCGCGCTGGCTAACACCATCGTTGTGGTTGCAACCGCATCTGAATCTGCCGCACTGCAATACCTGGCTCCGTATGCAGGCTGCGCAATGGGTGAATACTTCCGTGACCGCGGTGAAGATGCGCTGATCATTTATGATGACCTGTCTAAACAGGCCGTTGCTTACCGTCAGATTTCCCTGCTGCTCCGTCGTCCGCCAGGACGTGAAGCATTCCCGGGCGACGTATTCTACCTCCACTCTCGTCTGCTGGAGCGTGCTGCGCGTGTTAACGCCGAATACGTTGAAGCCTTCACCAAAGGTGAAGTGACTGGGAAAACCGGCTCTCTGACCGCTCTGCCGATTATCGAAACGCAGGCGGGTGACGTTTCCGCGTTCGTTCCGACCAACGTAATTTCGATTACCGATGGTCAGATCTTCCTGGAAACCAACCTGTTTAACGCCGGTATTCGTCCTGCGGTTAACCCGGGTATCTCCGTATCCCGTGTTGGTGGTGCAGCGCAAACCAAGATCATGAAGAAACTGTCCGGTGGTATCCGTACCGCGCTGGCGCAGTATCGTGAACTGGCAGCGTTCTCCCAGTTTGCATCTGACCTTGACGATGCAACCCGTAAACAGCTTGACCACGGTCAGAAAGTGACCGAGCTGCTGAAACAGAAACAGTATGCGCCGATGTCCGTTGCGCAGCAGTCTCTGGTTCTGTTCGCAGCAGAACGTGGTTATCTGGCGGATGTAGAGCTGGCGAAAATCGGTAGCTTCGAAGCCGCTCTGCTGGCTTACGTTGACCGTGACCACGCTCCGTTGATGCAAGAGATCAACCAGTCCGGTGGCTATAACGACGAAATCGAAGGCAAGCTGAAAGGCATCCTCGATTCCTTCAAAGCAACCCAGTCCTGGTAACGTCTGGTGGCCTGCCTTAGGGCAGGCCGCAAGGCATTGAGGAGAAGCTCATGGCCGGCGCAAAAGAGATACGTAGTAAGATCGCAAGCGTCCAGAACACGCAAAAGATCACTAAAGCGATGGAAATGGTCGCCGCTTCCAAAATGCGTAAATCGCAGGATCGCATGGCGGCCAGCCGTCCTTATGCAGATACCATGCGCAAAGTGATTGGTCACCTTGCGAACGGTAATCTGGAATATAAGCACCCTTACCTGGAAGAACGCGACGTTAAGCGCGTGGGCTACCTGGTGGTGTCGACCGACCGTGGTCTGTGTGGCGGCTTGAACATTAACCTGTTCAAGAAAGTACTGGCGGATATGAAAGCATGGTCCGATAAAGGCGTTCAGAGCGACCTCGCGATGATCGGCTCGAAAGGCGTGTCTTTCTTTAATTCCGTTGGTGGCAACGTTGTCGCCCAGGTGACCGGTATGGGTGATAACCCATCTCTGTCCGAACTGATCGGCTCGGTTAAAGTGATGTTGCAGGCATACGACGAAGGTCGTCTGGACAAGCTTTATATTGTCAGCAACAAATTTATCAACACCATGTCTCAGGTTCCAACCATCACTCAACTGCTGCCATTACCGGCAGAAGAAGATGAAGAGTTGAAGCGTAAATCCTGGGATTATCTGTATGAACCTGATCCGAAGGCGCTGCTGGATACTCTCCTGCGTCGTTATGTGGAATCTCAGGTTTATCAGGGTGTTGTTGAAAACCTGGCCAGCGAGCAGGCCGCACGTATGGTGGCGATGAAAGCCGCGACCGATAATGGCGGCAGCCTGATTAAAGAGCTGCAGTTGGTTTACAACAAAGCTCGTCAGGCCAGCATTACTCAGGAACTCACCGAGATCGTCTCGGGGGCCGCCGCGGTTTAACCAGGTTTACGAATTTCGTAGAGGATTCAAGATGGCTACTGGAAAAATTATCCAGGTAATCGGCGCCGTGGTGGACGTCGAGTTCCCTCAGGATGCCGTACCACGAGTGTACGATGCACTTGAGGTAAAGAATGGTGAAGAGCGTCTGGTGCTGGAAGTTCAGCAGCAGCTCGGCGGTGGCGTTGTACGTACCATCGCAATGGGTTCTTCTGATGGTCTGCGTCGTGGTCTGGAAGTAACAGACCTGGCTCACCCGATCGAAGTCCCGGTAGGTAAAGCAACACTGGGTCGTATCATGAACGTACTGGGCGAACCAGTAGACATGAAAGGCGACATCGGTGAAGAAGAGCGTTGGGCGATCCACCGCGCAGCACCTTCCTACGAAGAGTTGTCAAACTCTCAGGAACTGCTGGAAACCGGTATCAAAGTAATCGACCTGATGTGTCCGTTCGCTAAGGGCGGTAAAGTAGGTCTGTTCGGTGGTGCGGGTGTAGGTAAAACCGTAAACATGATGGAGCTGATCCGTAACATCGCGATCGAGCACTCCGGTTACTCCGTATTTGCGGGCGTAGGTGAACGTACTCGTGAGGGTAACGACTTCTACCACGAAATGACCGACTCCAACGTTATCGACAAAGTATCCCTGGTGTATGGCCAGATGAACGAGCCGCCGGGAAACCGTCTGCGCGTTGCGCTGACCGGTCTGACCATGGCAGAGAAATTCCGTGACGAAGGTCGTGACGTACTGTTGTTCGTCGACAACATCTATCGTTACACCCTGGCCGGTACAGAAGTATCTGCACTGTTGGGTCGTATGCCTTCAGCGGTAGGTTATCAGCCGACTCTGGCGGAAGAGATGGGTGTTCTGCAAGAACGTATCACCTCCACCAAAACCGGTTCTATCACCTCCGTACAGGCGGTATACGTACCTGCGGATGACTTGACTGACCCGTCACCAGCCACCACCTTTGCTCACTTAGATGCAACCGTGGTACTGAGCCGTCAGATCGCGTCTCTGGGTATTTACCCGGCCGTTGACCCGCTGGACTCCACCAGCCGTCAGCTGGATCCTCTGGTTGTTGGTCAGGAGCACTACGACACTGCGCGTGGCGTACAGTCTATCCTGCAGCGTTACCAGGAACTGAAAGACATCATCGCCATCCTGGGTATGGATGAGCTGTCAGAAGAAGACAAACTGGTGGTAGCACGTGCGCGTAAGATCCAGCGCTTCCTGTCCCAGCCGTTCTTCGTGGCAGAAGTATTTACCGGTTCTCCGGGCAAATACGTCTCCCTGAAAGACACCATCCGTGGCTTTAAAGGCATCATGGAAGGCGAATACGATCACCTGCCGGAGCAGGCGTTCTACATGGTCGGTTCCATTGACGAAGCCGTGGAAAAAGCCAAAAAACTTTAACGCCTTAATCGGAGGGTGATATGGCAATGACTTACCACCTGGACGTCGTCAGTGCAGAGCAACAAATGTTCTCTGGTCTGGTCGAGAAAATCCAGGTAACGGGTAGCGAAGGTGAGCTGGGGATTTACCCTGGTCACGCGCCGCTGCTCACCGCCATTAAGCCTGGTATGATCCGCATCGTGAAACAGCACGGTCATGAAGAGTTTATCTATCTGTCCGGCGGCATTCTTGAAGTGCAGCCTGGCAACGTGACCGTACTGGCTGATACCGCTATTCGTGGCCAGGATCTCGACGAAGCACGAGCGCTGGAATCGAAACGTAAAGCCGAAGAGCACATTAAGAGCTCGCACGGCGACGTGGATTACGCTCAGGCGTCTGCCGAACTGGCGAAAGCTATTGCGAAACTGCGCGTTATCGAGTTGACCAAAAAAGCGATGTAACACCGGCTTAAAGTCAAAAAGCCAGTCTGATTATCAGGCTGGCTTTTTTTATGGGCAAATTCTGTACTTTTATTGGATACATGAATGTTTTGCTCAGGACTTTATTCATGGCTAAAAAAAATAGCAAAAACATTGTCCTGCTCACGATACCCATGCAGGAAGCACCATTTTTGAATATAAAGTACCATGTAAAAGCCAAAAAAATGCCCTAAATTACGATCTGGTAAGGCAGGTTGTGCATTTTACTTTCTTGCCATTTTGCGTTGAAAAAAATGTAGAATTTTCAAGGTGAAACAGTAAAACTTCCACTCAAATTAAAGTCAGGACGCGTATGTTGAACACGAAAATGAGTGTGGTGATCCTTGCCGCTGGCAAAGGCACACGCATGTATTCCGATCTTCCGAAAGTGCTGCATACCCTTGCAGGGAAAGCGATGGTTCAGCATGTCATTGATGTGGCGAATAATCTAGGCGCCGATCATGTACACCTTGTCTATGGGCACGGCGGCGATCTGTTAAAACAAACGCTGCCTGACGAAAAACTTAACTGGGTGTTACAGGCTGAACAACTGGGCACCGGGCATGCAATGCAGCAGGCTGCGCCATTCTTCGCCGACGACGAAGATATCCTGATGCTGTATGGCGATGTGCCGCTGATATCGATCGATACCCTTACCCGTCTGCGTGAAGCGAAGCCGCAGGGTGGCATTGGTCTGCTCACCGTGAAGCTGGATGATCCAAGTGGATACGGCCGTATCACGCGTGAGAACGGTAAAGTAACCGGCATTGTTGAACATAAAGATGCGACTGAGCAGCAGCGCCAGATTCAGGAAATCAACACCGGTATTTTGATAGCTAACGGCGGCGATATGAAACGCTGGCTGAGTCAGCTCACCAATAATAATGCGCAGGGTGAATATTACATCACCGATATTATTGCTCTTGCTTATCAGGAAGGCCATGAAATCGCAGCCGTCCATCCGCAGCGCCTGAGCGAAGTGGAAGGCGTGAACAACCGCCTCCAGCTCTCCCGCCTCGAACGTGTATATCAAACTGAACAGGCTGAAAAATTACTTCTCTCAGGCGTGATGCTGCGCGACCCGGCCCGCTTCGATCTGCGTGGAACGCTGACGCATGGGCGGGATGTTGAGATTGATGCTAACGTGATTATTGAAGGTGACGTCAAACTCGGCAACCGCGTGAAAATTGGCGCAGGCTGTGTCATCAAAAATAGCGTCATTGGCGATGACTGTGAAATCAGTCCTTATAGCGTGCTGGAAGATGCCACGCTTGAAGCCGCCTGTACGATTGGCCCGTTTGCCCGCCTGCGTCCGGGGGCTGAGTTGCAGGAAGGCGCGCACGTAGGCAACTTCGTTGAGATGAAAAAAGCGCGTCTGGGCAAAGGCTCGAAAGCGGGTCATCTGACTTACCTTGGCGACGCGGAAATTGGCGACAACGTCAATATCGGCGCGGGAACCATAACCTGCAACTACGATGGCGCCAATAAACACAAGACCATTATTGGTGATGATGTGTTTGTTGGATCCGATACCCAACTGGTGGCGCCGGTGAGCGTGGGTAAAGGGGCAACCATTGCGGCAGGTACGACGGTTACCCGCAATGTCGCCGATAACGAACTGGTCTTAACCCGTGTGCCGCAGGTCCATAAAAAAGGCTGGCAGCGCCCGGTGAAGAAAAAGTAATTTTCATGCCGGAGTAATCCGGCAACCAGGGATGAGGGGATAACATAATCCCCCGCCCGACAAGCAGTACTATAAAAATAACCCCACTCTCTACAAGGCTCGGGGCGCCCGTAAAGGGCAAACAGGTCAGCGACAACGCATGGCACAATGCCATAATCAGGAAATCTAACTATGTGTGGAATTGTTGGCGCAGTTGCGCAGCGTGATATTGCTGAAATCCTTCTGGAAGGCTTACGTCGTCTGGAATACCGTGGTTATGACTCTGCCGGTCTGGCAGTGGTTGATGCAGAAGGTCATATGACCCGTCTGCGTCGTCTCGGTAAAGTACAGATGCTGGCTCAGGCTGCGGAAGAGCATCCGTTACACGGTGGTACCGGTATTGCTCACACCCGTTGGGCGACCCACGGGGAACCTTCAGAAGGCAACGCACACCCGCATGTGTCTGAACACATCGTCGTAGTACACAACGGCATTATCGAAAACCACGAACCGCTGCGCGAAGAACTGAAAGCGCGTGGCTACACTTTTGTGTCTGAGACCGATACAGAAGTGATTGCTCACTTAGTGCACTGGGAGCTGGCGAAAGGCGGTACGCTGCGTGATGCTGTGCTGCGTACTATCCCGCAACTGCGTGGCGCGTACGGCACGGTTATCATGGATTCCCGCGATCCGAGTACACTGCTGGCAGCTCGTTCTGGTAGCCCGATGGTTATCGGTCTGGGCATGGGTGAAAACTTTATCGCGTCCGATCAACTGGCTCTGTTGCCGGTAACCCGTCGCTTTATCTTCCTTGAAGAGGGGGATATCGCTGAGGTAACGCGTCGCAGCGTGACGGTATTTGATAAAACGGGCGAGCTGGTTAAGCGCCAGGAGATTGAATCCAATCTGCAATATGACGCAGGCGACAAAGGCGCTTACCGTCACTATATGCAGAAAGAGATCTATGAGCAGCCGAATGCGATTAAAAACACCCTGACCGGGCGTATCAGCCACGGTGAAGTGGATTTAAGCGAGCTGGGCTCCCATGCGAATGATTTGCTGAGCAAGGTTGAGCATATTCAGATCATTGCCTGCGGTACCTCATACAACTCCGGCATGGTTTCTCGTTACTGGTTTGAATCGCTGGCCGGTGTACCCTGTGATGTGGAAATCGCCTCCGAATTCCGTTACCGCAAATCTGCCGTGCGTCGCAATAGTCTGATGATTACACTCTCTCAGTCTGGCGAAACGGCAGATACCCTGGCGGGGCTGCGTTTGTCTAAAGAGCTGGGCTATCTGGGCTCGCTGGCTATCTGTAACGTTCCTGGCTCCTCGCTGGTACGTGAATCCGATCTGGCCATCATGACGAATGCGGGTACGGAAATTGGCGTGGCGTCCACCAAAGCCTTCACGACTCAGCTAACGGTACTGTTGATGCTGGTGGCGAAACTGAGCCGTCTGAAAGGGTTGGATGCCTCAATCGAACATAGCATTGTTCATGGCCTGCAGACGCTGCCGAGCCGCATTGAACAGATGCTGTCTCAGGATAAACGTATCGCGCAACTGGCCGAGGACTTCTCTGACAAGCATCACGCGTTGTTCCTGGGGCGTGGCGATCAATACCCGATTGCCCTGGAAGGCGCGCTTAAGCTCAAAGAGATTTCTTATATCCATGCTGAGGCCTATGCCGCCGGTGAACTGAAACACGGCCCACTGGCCCTGATTGACGATGATATGCCGGTTATCGTTATTGCGCCGAACAATGAACTGTTGGAAAAATTGAAATCCAACATTGAAGAGGTTCGCGCGCGCGGCGGTGTACTGTATGTCTTTGCCGACCAGGATGCGGGGTTTGTAGGCAGCGACACTATGCATATCATTGATATGCCGCACGTTGATGAAGTTATCGCTCCTATCTTCTACACTGTTCCGTTGCAATTGCTGGCCTATCACGTGGCGCTGATTAAAGGCACCGACGTGGATCAGCCGCGTAATCTGGCAAAATCAGTCACTGTGGAATAAAGGCGTAACCACGTCATAACGCATAAAAGAGGTTGCCTGGTGGCAGCCTCTTTTTTTTCAGGATGATGATGAATCTGTTGAAACGCATTATCGGGCTTAAAGTTTTGGCGCTCATCGACTACTGCGACAAGGTAGACATGGGAATATCGGGCCGTAAACTGGCGCAATTAAAAGCGCTGGCGGAGGCTTTTCAGGAAATGCCGAAGGCTTACTACATCCGTGGGACGACATATTTCGCCAGCATATTGGTGTTGTTTTATACGTTGCTGTTGAGCTTTGCCGGTCTTGCCATTGCGTTCAGAACCGTTACCGGCGGTTGGGGCGTTATTGCAGGTCTTGTTATCTTCATTCTGCTTGTGGTGGCGTTATCAGGAGCAGAGAAAGGAAGAACATTATCCCTGAGATTATTTTTAGCCGTCTGGTCGGCGTTATGTGTTTGTAATCTATTGGTGGCAGGATGGCTGTTGTTCGCCTCTTTCTCATGGCTAAGTGTCGGGTGTTGGGCCGGGAGTTTGCTTCTCTTATGGCTGACGCGGCAGGTCATGAACGGGCCAGAACTGACGAAACTAGTACAGTGGCGTGCGTCACTCAGAATAGCCCAGTATCGACGTCAGGCATTGACGCAACCCAGGCGAAAATGAATTGATCTAAGGCTACTTTTTGTCGCTTTTTGCTGGGACATCTGGTTGGCATCTACTACTTTTTTAGTGTCATAAAACTAAAATCTTGCTGACATCTCACTGTCATTAATAACGTTATCTTGCTGATAAATCATACAAGATAGGGTTAATCTATGTGAAAGCCGTCATTGTCATCAAACAGTAACAATCATTGCATATAACTGTCATCAAAGTGTCCTATTTTGCTCGTCGTAGCCACTTAAACAACGATTTACGATCCTTGCAGGAGACATTATGAACGTTATGCGTACCACTGTCGCAACTGTTGTCGCCGCGACCTTTTCACTGAGTGCATTTGCAGTTAACGCCGCTGCAAGCCTGACAGGTGCGGGTGCAACTTTCCCAGCGCCGGTGTATGCCAAATGGGCCGATACTTACCAGAAAGAAACGGGTAATAAGGTTAACTACCAGGGTATCGGTTCTTCTGGTGGCGTAAAACAGATCACTGCAAACACCGTTGACTTCGGCGCTTCTGATGCTCCGCTGGCTGACGACAAACTGGCTCAGGAAGGCCTGTTCCAGTTCCCGACCGTAATCGGTGGTGTTGTCCTGGCTGTTAACCTGGAAGGTTTCAAATCTGGCGAGCTGGTGCTGGATGGCAAAACGCTGGGCGATATCTACCTGGGCAAAATCAAAAAATGGGATGATGCGGCAATTGCTAAGCTGAACCCGGGCAAAAAACTGCCTTCTCAGAATATCGCTGTCGTACGTCGCGCTGATGGTTCTGGTACATCTTTCGTATTTACCAGCTACCTGGCGAAAGTTAACGAAGAGTGGAAATCGTCTGTAGGCGCTGGCTCTACTGTTAACTGGCCGACCGGTCTGGGCGGTAAAGGTAACGACGGTATTGCTGCATTCGTACAGCGTCTGCCGGGCTCCATTGGTTATGTTGAATATGCTTACGCTAAGCAGAATAACCTGACCTACACCAAGCTGCTGTCTGCTGATGGCAAACCGGTTAGCCCGACCGAAGCAAACTTCTCCAATGCGACGAAAAACATCGACTGGAGCAAATCCTTCGCGCAGGACCTGACCAACCAGAAAGGTGCCGATGTATGGCCGATTACGTCCACCACCTTCATCCTGGTTCACAAAGAGCAGAAAAATCCTGAGCAGGGCGCAGAAGTGCTGAAATTCTTCGACTGGGCATACAAAAACGGTGGCAAACAGGCTAATGACCTGGACTACGCTACCCTGCCTGAGAGCGTTGTTGCACAGATTCGCGCTGCATGGAAAACCAACGTGAAAGACAGCAGCGGTAAAGCGCTGTACTAATACCCGCCATACTTCGAGCCGTAGCAGTGTTGGTGTTGGCTGCAACTCGAATTACTTAGGGTATGGCATTACGTTAGCCAGGAAGCACGATAAAATGCGCGCTTCCTGGCCCAAACTTAAAGAGTGATTTATGGCTGCAACCAAGCCGGCTTTTAGCCCCCCGGGCAAAAAAGGTGACATGATTTTCAGCGCGCTGGTAAAACTGGCTGCGCTGATTGTGCTATTGCTGCTCGGCGGCATTATCGTGTCTCTGATTTTCTCCTCCTGGCCGAGTATCCAGAAATTTGGTTTTTCCTTCTTATGGAACAAAGAGTGGGATGCGCCGAATGAGACCTTTGGTGCTCTGGTTCCGATTTACGGCACGCTGGTAACGTCTTTTATCGCGCTACTGATCGCTGTCCCGGTAAGTTTTGGTATCGCCCTCTTCCTGACGGAGCTGGCGCCTGGCTGGCTGAAACGTCCTCTTGGGATCGCGATTGAACTGCTGGCGGCGATTCCCAGTATCGTTTACGGCATGTGGGGTCTGTTTATTTTCGCCCCGCTGTTTGCCAAATATTTCCAGGAACCGGTCGGCAACGTTATGTCCGCTATCCCGTTTGTTGGCGCCCTCTTCTCTGGCCCGGCATTTGGTATTGGTATCCTGGCCGCGGGGGTTATCCTCGCCATTATGATCATTCCGTACATTGCCGCCGTTATGCGCGATGTATTCGAGCAAACCCCGGTGATGATGAAAGAGTCGGCCTACGGCATCGGCTGCACCACCTGGGAAGTTATCTGGCGTATTGTTCTGCCGTTCACCAAAAATGGTGTTATCGGCGGCATTATGTTGGGGTTGGGTCGTGCGCTGGGCGAAACCATGGCGGTGACCTTTATCATCGGTAACACCTACCAGCTCGACAGCGCATCACTCTATATGCCGGGTAACAGTATTACCTCCGCGCTGGCGAACGAATTCGCCGAAGCGGAATCCGGTCTGCATGTTGCAGCCTTGATGGAGCTGGGTCTGATCCTCTTCGTCATTACCTTTATTGTGCTGGCGATTTCTAAGTTCATGATCATGCGTCTGGCGAAAAATGAGGGGGCCCGCTAATGGCTACGCTTGAAATGCAAACCACCGCAGAGCTGGCTGAATCCCGTCGCAAGATGCAGGCGAAGCGCCGTACCAAAAACCGTATCGCCCTGACGCTCTCGATGGCGACCATGGCGTTTGGTCTGTTCTGGCTGGTCTGGATCCTCCTGTCGACCATTAGTCGTGGTTTTGATGGGATGTCACTGGCGCTCTTTACCGAAATGACGCCGCCGCCGAACACGGCGGGTGGTGGGCTGGCGAATGCGCTGGCGGGGAGTGCGCTGCTCATCTTCTGGGCGACCGCTGTCGGTACGCCGCTGGGTATCATGGCCGGGATCTACCTGGCTGAGTACGGGCGTAAATCGATTCTGGCCGAAATTATCCGTTTTATTAACGATATTCTGCTTTCCGCACCGTCTATTGTTGTTGGCCTGTTCGTTTACACCATTGTGGTGGCGCAGATGCAACACTTCTCTGGCTGGGCTGGCGTGATTGCGCTGGCGCTGCTGCAGGTGCCCATCGTGATTCGTACCACAGAGAACATGCTGAAACTGGTGCCGGATAGCCTGCGTGAAGCGGCATACGCGCTGGGGACGCCGAAGTGGAAGATGATTTCCGCTATTACCGTGAAAGCTTCTGTCTCCGGGATCATGACCGGCGTGCTGCTGGCGGTTGCGCGTATCGCGGGTGAAACCGCACCGCTGCTGTTTACCGCGTTGTCGAACCAGTTCTGGAGCACGGACATGATGAGGCCGATTGCAAACTTGCCGGTCACCATCTTTAAGTTTGCGATGAGCCCGTTTGCTGAATGGCAGCAACTGGCCTGGGCCGGTGTTCTGATTATTACGCTGTGTGTGCTGCTACTGAACATTCTGGCGCGTGTCATTTTCGCGGCGAAGAAACACTAATTTTTGCGGCGCGGTGAAACGCGGTGCCGAGTGAGGAAATAGATAAATGAGTATGGTTGATACAACGCCGGGCAAAATTCAGGTTCGCGATTTGAACTTCTATTACGGCAAATTCCATGCCCTGAAAAACATCAGCCTGGACATTGCTAAAAACCAGGTAACGGCGTTTATCGGGCCGTCAGGCTGCGGTAAGTCCACGCTGCTGCGTACATTCAATAAAATGTTTGAACTGTACCCGGAGCAACGCGCAGAAGGCGAAATCCTGCTGGATGGGGATAACATTCTCACCAATACCCAGGATATCGCCCTGCTGCGCGCAAAAGTTGGGATGGTTTTCCAGAAGCCAACGCCGTTCCCGATGTCGATTTACGACAACATCGCCTTCGGTGTGCGTCTGTTTGAAAAGCTGTCTCGTGCCGATATGGACGAACGTGTGCAGTGGGCCTTGACCAAGGCCGCATTATGGAATGAAACCAAGGATAAATTGCACCAGAGCGGGTACTCTCTTTCCGGTGGTCAGCAGCAGCGTCTGTGTATCGCCCGTGGGATTGCGATCCGTCCGGAAGTCTTACTGCTGGACGAACCTTGCTCGGCGCTAGACCCCATTTCGACTGGTCGTATCGAAGAATTGATCACCGAGTTGAAGCAGGATTACACCGTCGTCATCGTGACCCACAACATGCAGCAGGCTGCGCGTTGTTCCGATCACACGGCGTTTATGTATCTCGGCGAATTGATTGAGTTCAGCAACACGGATGATCTGTTCACCAAGCCGAAGAAAAAGCAAACCGAAGATTATATTACTGGCCGCTACGGTTGATTTGCCATACTGCTTTCAGGCTCTAACTGTGTTGGCTGCCTTTGTTCACCCCGGTCGTGCCATATGATGCGCCCCGGGGATTCGCTCAGTTGCCGCCTTGTTATAGCCCAAAAATAGTTGGGCATCAGGAGACACCATGGACAACCTCAATCTTAACAAACATATTTCCGGCCAGTTTAACGCCGAGCTGGAAAGTATCCGCACTCAGGTGATGACCATGGGTGGGATGGTAGAGCAACAACTTTCTGACGCGATCACTGCGATGCATAACCAGGACAGCGAGCTGGCTCAGCGCGTTGTTGAGGGTGATAAGCAGGTGAACATGATGGAAGTCGCTATCGACGAAGCCTGTGTGCGTATTATTGCCAAGCGCCAGCCGACCGCCAGCGACCTGCGTCTGGTGATGGCGATTATCAAAACGATCGCTGAGCTGGAACGTATTGGCGATGTTGCCGATAAAATCTGCCGCACAGCGCTGGAGAAATTCTCCTCGCAGCACCAGCCGCTGCTGGTAAGCCTGGAATCTCTGGGCCGCCATACCGTGCAGATGCTGCACGACGTACTGGATGCTTTCGCACGTATGGATATTGACGAAGCGGTACGTATCTACCGTGAAGACAAGAAAGTGGATCAGGAATATGAAGGTATCGTACGCCAACTGATGACCTACATGATGGAAGATCCGCGCACCATTCCAAGCGTGTTAACCGCGCTATTCTGCGCCCGTTCAATTGAGCGTATCGGCGACCGTTGCCAGAATATTTGCGAATACATTTTCTATTTTGTTAAAGGCCAGGATTTCCGTCATGTTGGCGGTGATGAACTGGATAAACTGCTCGCCGGAAAAGACCCGAAAGAGTGATTTCCGCGCTCAGCAAATAAAAACGCCAGCGACATATCTGCTGGCGTTTTTTTGCTGATTTGCAGGAGAGTGTCAGATGCAAAGCACTGTTTATTTATAACCCCCACAGGCCTTCCCATTTCTTTCTCCTGAAAACCCACCGTTCTGATTCTGGAATAAATTAACGACGTTTCTGTATCAGGCCGGTACCGGAATCTGGCCCATAAAAATGTACCGCTGCTGAAATGGTGAACTAAAAACCCGTGGTAAATCACAGTTTATTATTTTGCGCATTGCCGGTGGGTTAAAAATCGCTATGTTGTGGGCTGAAACTGGATTGCTACCGCTTTGCGGGCTAAACCTGACATCTCCCTTCTGGAGGTGCCAGGTTTTTTGTTTTTAGGGCTGAGTAAAAAACAGCCAACCGCAAAGATGTGTCCAGTACAGGATTGTTACTGCTTTCGACAGGCAAAACCTGAACTTACACCCGATTCATCTCGGGTGGGTTCAGGTTTTTTTTATCCAAAAAATGGTTGGATGGAAACCATGAAAAAAACAATACCCTTAATTCTGGCATCATCATTTTTATACTCAGTTACCCCTGCGATGGCCGCAACCGGAAATATGACCATCGAACAGCGCCTTGCGGCGCTGGAGAAAGATCTCAGCGAAACAAAAAAGGAATTACAGCGCTACAAGGATGAAGAGAAGAATAAGCAGGCGGTTTACTTTGCACAGACCGCTTCTGCGCCTGCGCCCGCATCTGCGACGGCAAGTACAGCGAAAACGACACCGGCCCCTGCTGCTGTGCTGGTTCAGACAGCGCCAGCGCCGGGTGCTCACCCGTCTAAAACTGAAGATGTTTCATCCATGTCGATGAAAGATCTCAGTAAGTTCGTCAAAGACGAAATTGGCTTTAGTTACAACGGTTATTTCCGCTCGGGATGGGCGACCACCACGAACGGATCGCCCAAATCCTGGGCTATCGGCTCGTTGGGGCGTTTTGGCAACGAATACACCAGTTGGTTTGATTTGCAGTTCTCCCAGCGTGTCTATAACGAAAATGGTAAGAGCGCGAAAGCGGTCGTCATGCTCGATGGTAACGTTGGGCAGTCCTATTCTGCTGGCTGGTTTGGCGACAACAGCACCAATGAAAACTACCTGCAGTTCTCTGATATCTACCTGACCACCACCGGTTTCCTGCCGTTCGCCCCGGAAGCGGATATGTGGGTTGGTAAGCACCAGCTTCCCAAATATGAAGTACAGATGCTCGACTGGAAAACGCAGCGTACTGATGCCTCCGGCGGCGTTGGGATTGAAAACATGAAGCTTGGCAGCGGTAAGCTTGATATCGCGCTGCTGCGTGAAGATATTGATCAATACGACCGCTCACTAAGCCACTCACAGAAACTCAACACCAACACCGTTGATGTCCGCTATAAAGCCATTCCGTTGTGGGATAAAGCAGAACTGATGGTCAATGGTCGTTACGCGATGGCGAACTCGACGGATACGCAGAAAGAGAACGTGAACGACAACGGGTATTACAAATGGAAAGACACCTGGATGTTTGGCACGGCGTTAACGCAGAAATTTAAAAACGGCGGTTATAACGAATTTAGCTTCCTGATGGCCAATAACTCACTGGCAAGCAGCTTTGCCCGTTACAGCGGTTCCAGCCCGTACATCGCGTTCAATGGTCGTTACTATGGCGATCACACCAACGGTACGGCGATTCGTCTGGTCTCGCAGGGCGAAACCTATTTGCGTGACGATGTGATCGTGGCCAACGCGCTGGTCTATTCACGAGGCGAAGATGTCTATAGCTATGAGACTGGCGCTCACAGTGACTTCACCAGCTATCGTGCGGTGGTACGTCCGGCGTATATCTGGGACAAATACAACCAGACGGGCGTAGAACTGGCGTATTTCAACCAGCAGAACAAAAATCAATACGGCGCGAAGTTCAAAGAGGCAGGGTATAAAACCACGCTTTACCATACGCTTAAGGTCAACACCAGTATGCTGACATCCCGCCCGGAAATTCGTTTTTATGGTACCTACATCCATGCGCTGGATAACGAACTGGATAATTTCAGCTTCGCTGATGAGAAAAATAACCAGTTTGCCGCAGGGGTTCAGGCTGAGGTCTGGTGGTAATGCCCGCTTAATAACTCTGCATGAACGACAAAAAAATACGAGGGATTTGATATGAAAAGAAACATCGCCTGTCTGACACTCGCCATCACCGCACTGCTTGGCAGCGCGGCTATTCCCGCCATTGCGGCCCCTTTTCCGGCAACCCCGGATTTGTCGGTGCCGGTCAGCCAGTATGTGACCCAGGTGAATGCCGATAAAAGCATTACCTTTCGCCTGTTTGCGCCAGCAGCAAAACGAGTGTCGGTGGTTACCGGTTCCACCCCGGACAGCTTTGTCTCCCATGATATGAGCAAAGATGAGAGCGGCGTCTGGTCCTGGAAAAGCGAATCTCTGGCGCCGAATCTGTACGAATATTACTTTGATGTGGATGGTTTCCGTTCGGTAGACACGGGAAGCCGTTTTCAGAAACCGCAGCGTCAGGTTAACACCAGCCTGATCCTGGTTCCGGGAAGTATTCTCGACGATCGCGCCGTACCACATGGCGATCTCTTGACGGTAACTTATCACTCGAAAGCGTTGAGCTCAGAGCGTCGCGTCTATATCTGGACACCGCCTGGCTATAACGGCAAAGGCGAGCCGCTGCCGGTCCTCTATTTCTATCATGGTTTTGGTGATACCGGTCTTTCGGCTATCGATCAGGGGCGCCTGCCGCAGATCATGGACAACCTGCTGGCCGAAGGGAAAATCAAACCAATGCTGGTGGTCGTGCCGGATACGGAAACCGACATCGCGCAGGCGATTGCGGAAAACTATCCGCCGAAAGAGCGTCGCAAAACTTTCTATCCGCTGAATGCTAAAGCGGCCGATCGCGAACTGATGCATGACATCATCCCGATGGTCGATGCGCGGTTTAACGTGCGCAAAGATGCAAGCGGGCGCGCGCTGGCCGGGTTATCGCAGGGCGGTTATCAGGCGCTGGTCTCAGGGATGAACCATCTTGATAGCTTTGGCTGGCTGGCAACCTTGAGTGGCGTAACGACCACAACCGTTCCGGATGCGGGTGTTACCGCTCAGCTTAACAAGCCTCAGGAGATCAACAAGCAACTGCATAACTTCACGGTGGTGGTCGGTGAAAAAGATTCCGTCACGGGCAAAGACATTGCCGGTCTGAAAAGCGATCTTGAGAAGCAAGGCATTAAATTCGACTACAAGATGTACCCGGGTCTGAACCACGAAATGGATGTCTGGCGTCCGGCGTATGCCGAGTTTGTGCAGAAACTGTTTAAGTAATGCATTACGCCTCTCCTGTTAGGGAGAGGCGTTTACCGTTAGCGCGTAATGTTCCAGCCGCGCGCTTTCCACAATGCCGGGAGCTGCGACAGCTCGGTGAACGTGGTCACCTGCGGATGGTCGATCGGTTTGTTATGCGGATCGGCACAGAAATAAAAGACTTCCATGCCTGCAGCAATACCCGACTGTGCGCCCGCCACCGAATCATCAATCAGAATGCAGCGCGTTGTATTCACATTCAGCGCTTTTGCCGCATGGAACATCAGTTCCGGGTCGGGCTTCCAGCGTTGAATATCGTAGCCGCTGAACAGCAGATTCGGGAAATGGTGCAGAAGACCGGTTTTGCCAAGTGAATGCTCCATTTTGCTTACCGGGCCGTTAGAGACCACACAGACAGGCACGGTGACTGCATCAAGCAGCTCTTTCGCCCCCGGAATGATTTCCAGCTCGGAATCAAACAGCCGCGCCACTTCGCTGCGAAATACTGGCTCCAGTTTGGTTTTGTCCAGCGTCACGCCGTGTTCTTCGCCTGTCACCTCGATTATCTCGTAGAGTTTCATACCTTTGAAACGTTTGAACACCTCTTCAAGATCGAGCGTGATGCCAAATTCTTTAAACATATGCACATATGCGCGCGAACAGATGACTTCACTGTCTACCAGGGTGCCGTCACAGTCGAAAAATACTGCTTCAATTTGGGACATGCCGTTTCCTGTATATTGCAAGTTTATCGTTTACTTAAGGCAGATTACCCCACGCAATCGTTGCCGTATAAGCAAATTCAATGAAAAAAAGTGTGTGATAACCGTCAACATTGTCTCATTTTGGTATAGGATAGCGACGAATTTTCCCTCCTTGTTCGGAAATTGATAATGAGCCAACAACACACTACCCAGGCGTCGAGCCAAGGGTTGCTTGAGCGCGTGTTTAAACTGCGTGAACATGGCACGTCGGCACGCACCGAAGTGATCGCCGGTTTCACCACGTTTTTGACGATGGTCTACATCGTTTTTGTTAACCCGCAGATTTTGGGTGTCGCCGGGATGGACACCAGTGCGGTCTTCGTCACCACCTGTCTGATTGCCGCGTTCGGCAGTATCCTGATGGGTCTGTTTGCTAACCTGCCGGTTGCACTGGCACCCGCGATGGGCCTGAACGCCTTCTTCGCGTTTGTGGTAGTGGGCGCGATGGGACTGTCCTGGCAAATTGGGATGGGCGCGATTTTCTGGGGTGCGGTAGGTCTGCTGTTGCTGACTATTTTCCGCGTTCGTTACTGGATGATTGCCAATATCCCGGTGAGCCTGCGTGTGGGCATCACCAGCGGTATTGGTCTGTTTATCGGTATGATGGGCCTGAAAAACGCCGGTGTGATTGTGCCGAACAAAGATACGCTGGTGGCCATTGGTAACCTGACGTCTCACAGCGTCCTGCTGGGTGTTCTGGGCTTCTTTATTATTGCTGTTCTGGCTTCCCGCAATATTCATGCTGCGGTACTGATTTCTATCGTCGTGACCACTCTGCTGGGCTGGATGATGGGCGATGTGCAGTATCACGGGATTATTTCCGCGCCGCCAAGCGTGGCGAGCGTAGTGGGTAATGTTGATCTGGCCGGGTCGTTCAACATTGGCCTGGCAGGCGTTATCTTCTCCTTTATGCTGGTTAACCTCTTTGACTCCTCCGGTACCCTGCTTGGTGTGACCGACAAAGCGGGTCTGGTTGATGAGAACGGTAAATTCCCGCGCATGAAGCAGGCGCTGTATGTCGACAGTATCTCTTCCGTGGCGGGTTCGTTCATCGGTACCTCTTCGGTGACCGCGTATATCGAATCCTCATCCGGTGTCTCTGTTGGTGGCCGCACAGGTCTGACTGCTGTTGTCGTCGGCATCCTGTTCCTGTTGGTTATCTTCCTGTCGCCGCTGGCCGGAATGGTTCCTGCCTATGCTGCTGCGGGCGCGCTGATTTATGTTGGCGTTCTGATGACATCCAGCCTTTCTCGCGTGAAGTGGGATGATCTGACCGAAGCGGTCCCGGCGTTTATTACTGCCGTGATGATGCCGTTCAGCTTCTCAATTACCGAAGGGATCGCGCTGGGCTTTATCTCTTACTGTGTGATGAAGCTGTTCACTGGGCGTCTGCGTGAACTCAGCCCTTGTGTGGTTGTGGTTGCGGTGCTCTTCGTGCTGAAAATCGTCTTTATCGACGCCAAATAAGCAGTAAGCCCTTTTCGAAGAAAAGGGCTTTAGTGTTTGCTCCCTCTCCCCGTGGGCTGAGAGATCCCCAGTAATATGGTCAGTTCACCATGACCATATTACTGTACTCTTTACCTAACATTTTCAGTGCATTAGCGATATTCAGCCGCCTTAGTATTCCGGGCTCATGCCGCAGAACCTCAACCGCCAGCCTCACATAAGACAGGATCCTTTTGTCTTTTATACTGTTTGCCTGATAGCGCAGGTGGCGCTGCTTTTTCTCCGCCAGATACCCTGCCAGCCACATCACCAGACTCGCCATGGCCGCCACGACGCTCAGTACCGCCAGACGTCCATTGCCCTGGCTGCGGCTCAGCCTCAGTCCGAACCCGAAGCGCGGGCTTTTTTCATCCCGGAAGTTCTGCTCTATCTGCATCCGGCGACTGTACAGCGTCATTATCTGTGCTGGCTCCATACCTGCCACATTGCTGAACAGCAGCCACGGCTCCTGTGCGCTGCGACGATGCTCTCTCTGCGTTTTTGGCATTCCCCCTTTGCCGTGACGGCCTGCTCCCGGGCGTTTCTGCAGATAAAAGTGACCGTAACAGGGCGTGCGGGGTTTCCGGGCCAGGACGCCATAACCCACTCTTACCGGGTATTCGCCGGCATGAAGGTCGCTGATTTTCATCCAGCGTGTATCGCCGTCCATCCGGAAGCACACGAGCCCTCTGACCCGACCGACGAAGGACCAGCCCAGCAGACTGATGTGACGGAACCAGTCGGTGCGAAAGCCGGCATCGGTAATAATCGTGACCGCTTTTTCCGGCGGAACAGCCGCATGGAGGCGGTCGAGGAAGGCGCACTGTATCCTGCTGTTCTGGGCGAGTTCAGCCGGAACGACTTCGCTCATCAGCGGAAGTGAGCGGCCGTTACAGACCAGACTTGCGCGCAGCAGATGCCAGTTTTTATCAGGCCATCCGGTCCAGTCGACAGCAATAACGCAGAACGGCATGAGGGAGGTAATGGCACGGGTGAGCTGCATCTGGATACGGGGAAGGTCGCGGTGAAGGGCGGAGTTACCGAGGGCACGGTCGACCCGTTTGATTTTATTTTTGACGTGAGCGGAACCGGGAAGGGAGCGTCCGAGACTGGTCAGGGTGAGTTCAGCACCGTTGCAGAGCGCAACAGCCATGGAAGTGAGGACATTAATGCGGAAAGAATGAATCCCGCGTAAAGACGAGGAAAAGAATTTCTGGCACACTGTCTTTAAAGGCACGATGAGGTCTCTTCTGATTTGTTAGCGCAACCAGTAGATCACACTTCATCGTGCCTTTCACTTTTTCTGGGGATTCCTCAGCCCCGTGGGAGAGGGCCTGGGTGAGGGCATCAGCCCGCACTTCGCTTACGCTTTTACCCGCTGAATATAGTCGCCAAAGGCCGTCAACTGCCCGGTCAGATGATCGAGCGTGCTTTGATCCACCACTTCTCCCGTCTGCTGATCGACTTTGCTTTGAATCACGCCGCCCATAAATTCTGGCTTGTTCATTACCATGGCATCAAGGAAGACCAGGATTTGCCGCAGGTGATACTGGCAACGCGCGCCGCCAATCGCGCCCATTGAACTGGTCTGGATAAGCACCGGTTTACCGGACAGCGGCTGTTCAGGAAGACGTGAGAGCCAGTCAATGGCGTTTTTCAGCCCACCGGGTACGGAATAGTTATATTCCGGGGTCACAATGACCACACCGTCCGCTTCGCGAATCTGTTGTGCAATCTCTTCGATACGGGCGGGAAAACCCTCTTCCTGCTGCAAATCGGCGTCATACAGCGGAATGTCACCGATGGACGGCAAAGGTAAGACCTCCATGCCCGCCGGGGCCAGTTTGGGTAGCGTCCGCGCAACCATCGCGTTAAACGATCCTTTACGCAAACTACCCAGTAACGTCACAACGTTAAGTGATGCAGACATAATGACTCCTTGCGATCGGGTCAGTTAATAATAAGGGCTTTTTCTGCTGGCAAACTGGTGAAACGCATCAGGCGGGAGAGGGGATCGTTCGCGCGTGTCTGCACGTCTGGCAGAAAGCGCCACCCATTTTTGCTGTCAAACTCCCAGATCTTGAGGCTCTCGATGGCCGGCGTCACCGCAACCGACCAGATCAAGACATCCTCAGCATCACATAAAACTTCGACCTGAGCCAGTTGGGGAACGCGCAGTCGTCCGGCGCCAGGTAGCAGTTGCAACATGCCGGGGGAATCCTGCATTTGATTGAGAAGCTTAAGCACGCTTTGTCTCAGGGTTGAGAGCTGCGCCTGTGCTTCGTTGGGATCGTTCTGGTTGTTGATCCAGAGCTGTTCGTTGCTGCTGAACTGCCAGGATTTTTGTGCATGGGGGCTGTGAAAACTGCGGGTGGCGCGCTGTAACTCCATGTCCAGACCACACTCGCCTTCGGTAGTGATCGCCACGCCAACCATATTTCCGGCGTATGCCAGAGAGAAATGTGGCAGGCCAGGATCGGAAAATTTCGGGCGTCCGCTGGATTCAATTATGATGTCCGGGAGTTCGCTGATGCCATAAAGCATAAACATCATTTCAGCGAGCAGTGCCCGTGAAGCCAGATAACGCGACTGCTGGTGTTCAGGAAGTTGCCGGGCGCTGTTATGACAGGCCTGGGAGAGCCGCGTTGAAACTAAACATCCCTCTGAGAGGATCCCTCGTGCAAAATGCGTTGCCATTTTCCCTCCGTGATAATGGTCTGATGCAGGAAACGATAATCAACATTATCGCGCATACCGCATAGGTTTTAATGCGGAAAAACGCTGATGAAAAGGCCAATCAGGCCACATTTACAATAAATTTAGTCAATATGTGCCCATCTACATATTTCCTGCACAATTCATTCAATCGGCAGCACGCGTGTCCAGTTGTAATTCACCTGAGCCAGTTTCAGAGTCCCTTCTACGCTGCCGTAGCGTTGCTGGCGATTTGCGAGGTAAAAGTGCCGTAATGATGGGGGCAGGTATTGTGCCTGATAACGTAATAGCGTTGTGTGCCAGAATGGCGGTGGTAGTGGGGTATGCGCATGGCGGTCAATCAGGTGATTGCGCCAGGGGGAGGCCAGTAGCGCGTCGCAAAATTGCTGGCGTGCCTGTTGGCTTTTTTCATCAGGAATACCAGCCAGCAAAATCTGACCCGGTAGCGCAACCAGCCGCAGCTCATTTATGTGAACGGTATGTTGCCGCCAGCGCTGCCAGAGCGTCAGTAAAGAGGCCATATTCTCAGGCGGCTCTGCGGCGCTATAAAGCGGCAGCGTGATCGGGAGAAAGGTAAAGTGCAGGCCGTCGGCGGGCATGACATCGGCCAGCGTATCATCGCTCACCCGTATCGCAAGCTGCTGGCGCAGCGAGGCGACGGCAGTGGGAAGAGGTGGCTGAATCCCGCTCGCCAGCGCCAGTTTGTGCGGGTCGTAATAAGCTTGTTGCATGATCTCGCCGCAATCAGGCGCCTTCTGCCAGGCGACCAGCGTGCGTTCACTGGTCGCTTCGTAGAGGGCGGACAGGGCATCGGCCGTCTGGCTCATTTACCGATACAGAAGCTGGAGAAAATACGGCCCAGCAGATCGTCGGAGGTAAACTCACCGGTGATCTCACTCAATGCCTGCTGTGCCAGTCTCAGCTCTTCTGCCAGCAGTTCACCTGCCCAGGCACCCAGTAGCTGCGCTTTACCCTGTTCAAGGTGACTGGCGGCGTCTGAGAGCGCCTGCAGATGGCGACGACGTGCCAGGAAGCCGCCTTCCATATTGGTATCAAAGCCCATGCTCTGCTTGAGATGATTACGCAACTCATCCACGCCTTCGCCAGTACGTGCCGACAGGCGGATAAGTGAGTGACCATTTACATCGCTGATGCCCGGCGTTTCACCGGTCACATCCGCTTTGTTACGCACCACGGTAATGGGCAATTTGGCGGGCAGACGTGCAATAAAGTCCGGCCAGATATCCGCCGGGTCAACGGCGCTGGTGGTAGTGCCATCCACCATAAACAGTACGCGGTCTGCCTGTTCAATCTCCTGCCAGGCACGTTCAATGCCGATACGCTCAACTTCGTCGCTGGCATCGCGCAGCCCGGCGGTGTCGATGATGTGCAGCGGCATACCATCAATGTGGATATGCTCGCGCAGAACGTCGCGGGTAGTGCCGGCGATGTCGGTCACGATCGCCGCCTCACGGCCTGCCAGTGCGTTCAGCAGGCTCGATTTCCCGGCGTTTGGACGCCCGGCAATCACTACCTTCATCCCTTCGCGCAGCAGGCTGCCCTGGCGCGCTTCGGCGCGCACGGCATCCAGATCGCCCATCACGCTGTTAAGCTGAGCTTCAATTTTGCCGTCAGACAAGAAGTCGATTTCCTCATCCGGGAAATCAATGGCCGCTTCCACGTAGATACGCAGGTGAGTGAGTGCTTCCACAAGGTGATTAATGCGTGCGGAAAACGCCCCCTGCAGCGAGTTCAGCGCCGAGCGTGCCGCCTGTTCTGAACTGGCGTCAATCAGATCGGCAATGGCTTCCGCCTGGGCTAAATCGAGTTTGTCATTGAGGAATGCTCGTTCGGAGAACTCTCCCGGTTTCGCAATGCGTACGCCCGGAAGTGTCAGAATACGTTTGAGCAGCAGATCGAGGATCACCGGGCCGCCGTGGCCCTGCAGTTCCAGCACGTCTTCGCCAGTGAATGAATTCGGGCCCGGAAACCACAGCGCAATGCCCTGATCTAACGCGGTGCCGTCGGCATCCCTAAACGGCAGATAGTCGGCGTAGCGCGGTTTTGGCAGCTTACCCAGCACGGCTTGCGCGACATCACGCGCGTTGAGGCCGGAAATACGCAGGATACCAACGCCACCGCGTCCCGGTGGGGTAGCCTGGGCGACGATCGTGTCGTTATGGCTCATGATATGTCTCATTGAATCCCAATAAAAAGGGCGGTCATGAGACCGCCCTGTCATTACTATTCTGATTACCGGGTGGCGCTACGCTTACCCGGCCTTCACCGAATCAGGAGCTTTTCTTCTCGCGGCTATGCAGCCCACGTTTCTCCAGACCACGGTAAATCAGCTGCTGCTGAATAATGGTCACCAGGTTGCTGACGATATAGTACAGCACCAGACCTGACGGGAACCACAGGAAGAACACCGTGAAGATGACCGGCATAAAGGTCATGATCTTCTGCTGCATCGGGTCGGCCACGGTGGTCGGAGACATCTTCTGAATGAAGAACATCGTCACGCCCATCAGGATCGGCAGGATGTAGTACGGGTCTTGTGCAGACAGGTCATGGATCCACAGGGCGAACGGCGCATGGCGCAATTCAACGGAACCCATCAGCATGTAGTACAGCGCAAGGAAGATTGGCATCTGGATAACCAGCGGGAAGCAACCACCCAGCGGGTTAACTTTCTCTGCTTTGTACAGCGCCATCATTTCCTGGCTCTGACGCTGCTTGTCATCGCCCAGACGCTCACGCATTGCCGCAATCTTCGGCTGCAGCATACGCATTTTCGCCATGGAGGTGTACTGCGCTTTAGTCAGCGGGTACATGATGCCACGAACGATAAAGGTAATTGCGATGATGGAGAAGCCCCAGTTACCCAGGAAGCTGTGGATCCATTTCAGCAGTTTGAACAGCGGCTGAGAGATAAACCACAGCCAGCCGTAATCCACGGTCAGATCCAGGTGCGGCGCAACGGCAGCCATTTTATCCTGAATTTCCGGGCCGACCCACAGGGTGCTGCCCAGCGTACTGGTTTGACCCGGCTGAACCAGAACCGGTTCAGATTTATAACCGATAGCGGCAATACCGTTGCCCAGGTTCGCCGTGTAGAAGTTATTGGTGCCTTCGTTACGCGGAACCCATGCGGTAGCGAAATACTGCTGCAGCATGGAGACCCAACCGCCTTTTGCGCTGACGTTCAGGTTTTCGTTATCGGCGATGGTGTCAAATTTGTATTTTTCATACTTCGCGTCCGGCGTGGAGTACGCAGCGCCACGGAAAGTATGCAATGCAAAGTTGCTGCTGCCGGTGTCGCGGTGCGACGGCAGATTGATGGACTGTTTCAACTGACCGAAAGTAGCGACTTCCAGCGGTTTCTCGCCGGCGTTCTGCACGTTGTAACCTACGTTCACCGCATATTCACCGCGTTTCAGGGTGAAGGTTTTGGTGAAGGTGTTACCAGCAGCATCGGTATAGGTCAGCGGAATGGCCAGTTCGTTCTGGCCATCAGCCAGCACAAACGCATCTTTTTCGCTGTTGTACAGAGGACGTGGGCCGTTCGCCGGATTATCCGGGCCGTCGCGACCGGTCAGACCGCTCTGCGCCTGATAGATAAACTGCGGGGTCGTTTCCAGTAACTGGAACGGCTCGCTGGAACCCAGCTCTTTCGGATAACCCAAAAGCTGTGCCTGCTCGACATCACCACCACGGGTGTTGATAGTCAATTCCAGCACGTCGGTTTTAACCGTAATCAGTTTCCCCTGGCCACTGGCTGGTACGCCCTGGTCGGCTGCGCTACCCGCTGCGGTGGTCGTAGTCTGCGTGGTCTGCTGCTGAGGCTGAGGATTTTTATCCTGCTCCCAGGCTTGCCAGATCATGAAAGACACGAACAACAAAGCGATGACAAAAAGATTGCGTTGCGAATCCATCGTTAGTGTTCTCTGGTATTAAAGGGTCCTGGCGGGACGGGGTCGTCTCCACCCGGGTGTAAAGGGTGGCATTTTAATACGCGTTTCACTGTCAACCAACTGCCTTTTATCACTCCAAACCTGCGCAATGCCTCAATTCCATAGCGAGAGCATGACGGGTTGAAACGGCAACGCGGCCCGAGTAGCGGACTAATCAGGATTTGATAGACCCGAATCAGGCCTATCAGGAGCCGAGTGCCAGGCGACAATGGCGGCGCCATAATTTTTCCAACGCTTCCGAAAGAGCACGGTTATCGAGGTCAGCAACCCCCTTTTTCGCCACTACCACGAAATCCATTGCGGGAAGTTCATGTTGACGCAAACGAAAACTTTCACGCGTCAGACGTTTAATCCGGTTGCGTTCATGTGCGCGTTTGACGTTTTTCTTAGCGACGGTAAGACCGATACGGGGATGCCCCAGCGAATTCAGGCGGCCGAGGATGGTGATTTGCGGCGTGCCAGCCCGTTGTGGCTGCTGGAAGACGAAAGTGAAATGACTGGGAGTTAACAAACGTAACTCCCTGGGAAATGCGAGCTTAACCACTCAGGGTTAGCTTTATTACTTGGAAACGGTCAGACGTGCGCGGCCTTTAGCGCGACGACGAGCCAGAACCTGGCGACCATTTTTAGTAGCCATACGAGCACGGAAGCCGTGAGAACGGTTGCGCTTCAGTACGGACGGTTGAAAAGTGCGTTTCATGGCGATTTCTACCTAAACTTGAATAAATTCAATGGCTTTTTTGGATACCCGAACGAATATCATACGACGGACGCCGAAGCCATGGGTGATTAAAGAGGCCGGATTGTAATAATTGTACACTCCGGAGTCAATTCTCTTTCCTTATAACACGCTTATTTTTGCACAGTTTCGCGTAAAAAATAAGCAGTGCTCGACGACTAAAAACGAGCAAAGCACGCCGGGTGGTGGATTATACGGCCTGGCGGGCAAAGCGC